>CAVRQR010000001.1:0-181858 GCA_963723495.1 uncultured Acidobacteriota bacterium
ACGGTGAAAGGCCAGCGTGCTCCGATGGCTGGAAGCGTGTGTTCGTCGTCGACGGGCTCCAGCCGGTCCAACGAGGAGACGTCGCTGGATCCCGAAGAGGCCCGCTCGTGCTGCAGTGTCCCACCCGTGCACCACTCACGTCACCATCGATGGATTTTCCCGTGATGAACTCGGCGACCGCTCGGCGCTCGGGGCCGCTCAGGCGTGCGCCCTGGGGACGCATGGCGCCCGTGACCAGGCTATCGAGAATGGCCTGCGGTGTTCGCACCCGCAGCGAATCGATACCAGGCGCGCGTGAGTCGGGCGCACCAGTGTGGCAGGTTGCGCAGGAGGCCTGGAATACGCGAGCACCATCGGGCGTTTGCGACCACGTGGGTGAGGCAGACCCGGCAAGGACGCCGAGTGCACACAGGTGGCGCAGACAGTGCCCGACGATGGACCTCGCCATGCCGCGCAGTCTAGCACTCTGTACGAGGGTGGACCGAGGCCAGACGGTCAAGCTTGCGTCAAACTTGAGCCAGGCTTCACACGCCTGCAACAGATGGACGGCCAAAGCTCCTGACAGCCGCCTCTTCGTCGTCGAAGATCTCGAATATCGTCGTCAACTTGGTGATTTCCATCAGGTGATCGGTGCGCTCTGTCGGGTTGAGGATCTTGAGACAGCCGCCATGGCGCCGGGCGGTGAGAAACTTGCTGACCAGCATCCCGATTCCCGCGCTGTCGAGTCGCGTGACCTCTTTCATGTCGAGCACCAGCTTGACGCGTCCGTCTGCCACCAGGCCGTTGACGGTGTCGCGCAGTATCGTGTCACCGTCTTCGAGCTCGAGGCGTCCGATCAACCGGAGAATCGTAACGTCGCCGATGCGCCGTTCGACGATCCGCATTCGCGTGCCCACGATTTATTCTCCCTCGTTCTGACCGTCGTTTCCTCCCGTGTCCAGGTACTTGATGAGGAGTACTTCGTTGCGTGCCTCGTTGTAGATGAGGTCGTCAACGAGCGAGCGCGTCATCGCCAGGCCAAATCCGCCCGGCCGCAGCCCCTGTTCTTCCCTGACCGACAGATGCCGCATCGGGTCGTCATCCGGATTCATGATTGCCGCATGGCGCAACCGGTCGATATCGAATCCTTCGCCGGGGTCGGCGATGCGATACAGAAGCAGTCGCTCCGTACGCACGCACGAGATGCGGACCTTGCGGCTGGGATCGAGCTTGCCGCCCCATTCGACGGCGTTGGTGAGTAGTTCGCGGAAGGCCTGAGCCACGGCCTCGCGTACCGGCTCAGCCAGGTTGGCCTCGAGGTGCATGACGAACGACTGAATCCGGTCCGCCGTCTCCAGTGTGCACGGCGCCACCAGCTCGAGCCACTCCGGCTTCGCGGAGACGACCTCGATCGGCATCGCTGCCGACCGCACGCCCGCCTCGTTGACGACATCGATAATCTCGCTCGGCGGGAACGGCTTTCGGAGGTAGCGATACGCCTGGCGCTTCACCGCTTCGAGCAGCGTGGCCGACGTGTCGTCGGCCGTCATCACGATGACCAGAGGCGGCGACGGCAGCCCCTGGGCACGAGCCAGCACATCGAGTCCATTCATGCTCGGAAGCCCGATGTCCAGAAGCACCAGGTCGAAGGCGGCACCTTCGCCGAGCATTTCGAGCGCTTCCGGTCCGTCACTGGCCGATTCGACCCGGTGGCCGGCGTCCTGAAGGAGCGCCGACAGAACATGTCGAAGACCGCGGTCGTCATCGACGAGGAGAATGCGACGACCTGCGCCAGAATAAGCCATGTAACCTTCTCTACGAGGCGGTCGGATCTTCGGGCTTCAACCGTAGTGTAATGCTGCCAGTCATCGTTGAGTGAGGTGAACAGTTGGACGAGCGTCCTGCTCAGGGCACGGATGTCGGCGACGCCGCGAGTGCGCAACAACAGGTGTTGTTCGAGACCGCGCAGGCGCTGGCTGACGCCACGACCCTCGAACAGGCCGCCCCGCGCATGCTCAAGGCGGTGTGCGATGCGCTGGGCTGGCAGTGCGGCGCAATCTGGCAGGTTAACCGCGCTCGCAACACCCTGCGCTGCGTCGGCACCTGGCGCGTGCCGGATCTCCCGCTGGAGGAATTCACCGCGGTAACGGCCTCCCTCACATTCGTCATCGGAACCGGGCTACCTGGACGGGTCTGGAAACGTCGTGAACCGGTCTGGGTTAGGGACGTCACACACGACCCCAACTTTCCGCGGGCCAAAGTCGCCGAGCGGGCGGGGCTTCATTCTGCCTTCGCGCTGCCCATCCTCCAGGGACGCCGCGTCGGTGGCGTCCTGGAGTTCTTCAGCCGCGACATCTACGAACCGACGCCCGAGCTGCTGACGATGATGACCACCGTCTGCAGCCAGATCGGCATGTACGTCGAGCGGAGATGGGCCGGCGAGGATCTCGACCGCTTCTTCAAGCTGTCACTCGACATGTTCTGTATCGCGACCTTCGACGGCTACTTCATTCGCGTCAACCCCGCCTGGCAGACCGTTCTTGGATACAGCGACGAGGAGATGCGCGCATCTCCGTTCATGGACTTCGTGCATCCCGACGATTGTGATGCCACCACGGAGGTGATGTCTCTTCTCACTACTGGAGAACCTCTCATCGATTTCGAGAACCGGTATCGTGCGAAGGACGGATCGTACAAGCGGCTGCAGTGGACGGCTTCACCATTCATCCACCAGGGCCTCATCTACGCAGTGGCGCGCGACGTCACGGACCGCCGCGCGGCCGAGGAGGCGCTGCAGCAGAACGCAGAGCGCCTTTCGCACCTCGTCAGGGAACTCGACATGGCGCGCCAGCGTGCCGAACAGGCAACCGTCGCCAAGGGCGAGTTCCTTGCCAACATGAGTCACGAAATCCGTACGCCGATGAACGCCATCATCGGCATGACGGATCTGACGCTGCAGACACGGCTGACGCCACAACAGCGCGAGTACATCGAGACGGCGCGGCAATCCGCCGAGGCGCTGATGGACATCATCAACGACATCCTCGACGTCTCGAAGATCGAGGCCCGCCGGCTCACGCTCGATCGCGCACCCTTCCGCTTTCGCGACACGGTTGAAGACAGCGTCAAGCTGCTCGCGCCGCGCGCCGACCAGAAAGGGCTCGATCTGTCCTGCCGGGTTGCGCCGGATGTTCCGGATGCCCTCGTCGGTGATGCCGGGCGGCTGCGACAGGTACTCCTCAACCTGGTCGGCAACGCCATCAAGTTCACCGATGACGGCGAAGTCGCCGTCAACGTCGCCGTCGATCACAAAGAGACGAACGACGTGTGGCTGCACTTCACGGTTCGCGATACCGGCATCGGCATTTCCGAGAACAAGCAGTGGGAAATCTTCGGGGCGTTCGTACAGGCAGACGCGTCGACGACGCGACGGTACGGCGGGACCGGGCTGGGGCTGACCATCTCGACGCAACTGGTCGAGATGATGGACGGACGCATGTGGCTGGACAGCGAGCCGGGCAAAGGCAGCCAGTTCCATTTCGTCGCCCGCTTCGGGATTGCTCGCGACGCCGTCGACGCTATTCCGGCCGCTGCGAACAACCTGCGAAACATGCGGGTCCTGGTGGTGGACGACAACGAGACCAACCGCTTCATCCTTGCCGAGATACTGGCCAGTTGGCAGATGCAGGCCTCGGCAGTCGACAGCGCGGCCGCGGCGCTGGAGTCACTGCAGAAGGCCGCGGATCAGGGCACGCCGTTTCAACTTCTGCTGACCGATGCGCTGATGCCAGACGTCGATGGGTTCAGCCTCGCGCAGCAAGTGGCACGGGACGATCGTCTGGGCAGGCCCAAAGTGATCCTCCTGACGTCGGCCGGGTCGCCCGTCGTGAAGGGACGCGCGGCCAGCCTGTTCTCCGCGCGGTTGGCAAAGCCGGTCAAGCAGTCCGATCTGCTCGACGCCATCGTGAGCGCCTCCGCTGAACCGACACAGGCGCGCCAGAAACGCGGAGCCCGCAGCACCCCGCTTCCGCCCGAGCATGACTCACGGCGATCCACGCGCCCGGCCGGCCGTTCGCTGCACGTGCTCGTCGCGGAGGACAACCTCACCAACCAGACGCTCGTCGCGGCGCTGCTCCAACAGAAGGGGCACCGCGTGTCGATCGTCGGCAACGGACGACTGGCCGCCGATCGAGCCGTGCTCGAACCGTTCGACATTGTCCTCATGGACGTCCAGATGCCCGAGATGAGCGGGCTCGAAGCCACGGCAGTCATTCGCGAGCACGAGCGGACGACGGGCGGACACGTGCCGATTGTCGCGCTGACCGCGCGGGCAATGGCCGGAGATCGCGAGCAGTGCCTCGCCGCGGGCATGGACGCCTACTTGTCGAAGCCGCTGAGAAAAGAAGAACTGTTCACCACAATCGACTCGCTGGTGTCACACGAGTCCGCAACAACCGAGCCGTCCGCATCACAGGCTGCCGACGTCGCGGATGCCGGCGCACTGCTCGCGAACTTCGGCGGACGAGCAGACCTTCTCAAGCAGGTCGTCGATGTGTTCATCGAGGACACGCCAAAGCTCCTTTCCCGCATCAGTGACGCGCTGCGATCCGGGAATGGCACTGAGATCGCCGCGGCCGCGCACGCCCTCAAGGGATCGATCGGGTTGTTCTCCCAGGGGCCGGCCTACGAAGATGCACGCCGATTGGAGTACATGGGTCGCAGCGGGGAACTGACCGACGCTGAAGCCGTCGGCGCGCAGCTCGACGAGAGCGTGTCCACGTTGATGTCGGACCTGCGCGCGCTGGTCAGCCGCCTGTAACTGGTCCGTCATGCCCTCTCTGTCACGGCTTCGGTGTCCGTGCTCCTGGGGCATGGAGACTGTCGATCTCCCGCGATCGAGCCTTTCTGATTTCCCGTATTCCACCGCGCGTACCTGACGCGACCATGAAGCGCTGATTAAGTTTTCTTCATGGTGCGCCTCCAGCCCTCGAGGCGCGGTATGGTGAATAGAGAGGATTTCGGAGGACATGTGCGCATCCTGGTGATCGAGGACGATGCGAAGGTTGCCAGTTTCATTCAGACCGGCCTGGAGCAGGAGGGATACGCCGTCGACGTCCTGCATCATGGCAACGCGGCCGGTGAGCAGGCACGCGCGGTGGACTACGACGCCGTCGTGCTCGACCTGATGTTGCCCGGCCGATCGGGCTTCCAGGTAATGCGCGACATCCGCTCGCGCAAAGCGTCGCTTCCGGTAATCATGCTGACTGCCAAGAACTCGCTCGACGAGCGCGTCACCGGCCTCGACGCGGGCGCTGACGACTACATGAGCAAGCCGTTCGCGCTCGCCGAGTTGTCAGCGCGGCTGCGGGCGCTGCTCCGCCGCGGCACACCTCGCGAGAGCGTGCTCCGTGTCGCCGATCTGGAGATGGACACGATCAGGCGAACGGTGCGCAGGGCCGGTACGGCGATCGATCTCAAGCCGAAAGAGTACGCGCTGCTCGAGTTCCTGATGCGCCACACCGATCGCCCGCTCACCTGATCGCTCATCATCGAGCACGTGTGGAACATCCACTTCGACAGCATCAGCAACGTTGTCGAGGTGCACATCAACTCGCTGCGCAACAAAATCGACAGAGGGTTTCCCGTCCAGCTCATTCACACCGTTCGCGGCGTGGGCTACATGCTGACCGACTCCGCACCGTGACGCTGACGCTCCGGGCGCGGCTCGCCGTGATCGCCACCATTGTGTCGGGCCTGCTGCTCGGCGGCCTCAGCGTCGTCTCGTACAACGTGCTGGCGCGGTGGCTGAATGACGACGTCAGCACGCGGCTCACGGAGTTGACCGAGGGGTTGCACGGTTACTTGCGATTCGATGGTGACGTGCCACGAGTGGAGTACAACGTCAACGACACCAATCAGGCGTCGTTCGTGCACGAGGCCACGCGCTTTTACCAGATCTATGATGCCGGGTCTGGACACCTGCTGGACGAGTCGCCCGACATCTCGCCACTTGGCTTGTCGCTGACCCCTGGTGAGATCGCTCTGCTGCGATCCGGTACCCCACCATCGGACATCACCACACCGTACGGACGGCTGAAGATCGTCAGCAGCCCCGTTGCGAGCCCTGGCGGGCGGCCGTACGTGCTGCAGGTGGGAGTGTCGCTGAATGCAATGGACACTGCGCTCAGTCGCTATCGCGACTTGTTGCTGCTGCTCACACCGCTCGCGCTCCTGACGACCGCCGTCGCTGCGTGGTGGCTGGCAGGCTTTGCCCTTGCGCCACTGACGCGGGTCGCCGGCGCGGCTGCCGACATCGACGTGACGACGCTCGAGCGCAGATTGCCGACGCGCGACGTCAACGATGAACTCGAGCAGGTGACGCGAGCGTTCAACGACACGCTGGGGCGCCTCGAGCACTCGATCGGCGAGATGCGACAGTTCAGCACCGCGCTCGCGCACGAGCTGCGCACGCCGCTCGCCGCCCTGCGGGGCGAGATCGAACTGGCCTTGCGCGGAAGCCGTGACCCGGGAGTGCAGCAGACCCTGGGCAGCCAGATCGAAGAGATCGATCGCCTGACGCGGCTGATCGACGCACGTGCTCACGCTGGCGCGCGCCGAGTCCGGGCAGATTCCGCTGTCGTTCGGCGCGGTCGATCTGGGAGCCCTCGCGGTTTCACTCGTGGACCAGCTCGAGCCGGTGGCCAATGCCCGCTCGATTCAACTGGTGTGCGAATCGGCTCGGTCAGTCGTGGCGCGCGGCGATGCCGGCTGGCTCGAACGATTGCTGATCAACCTGCTCGACAACGCGATCAAGTTCACCCACGAAGGCGGGCGCGTGGTCGTGCGCGTGTCGCGCGACGGCGAGCGCGTGCGGCTGGATGTCGTGGATACGGGAATCGGCATGGCGCCGGAAGTGAGCACCCATGTGTTCGAACGGTTTTATCAGGCCGATCCATCGCGCTCGTCGCCATCGGGTGGCGCGGGGCTGGGGCTCAGCCTGGTGAAGTGGATCACCGATCGGCATCACGGGCAGATCACGGTCGGCAGCCGACCCGGCCATGGCTCGACCTTCAGCGTGACGCTGCCGATGATGCGCAATTAATCTTCCGTTCACATCCCGCTTATCTCCCGGCACGTCTCTATCTGTAGAGACAATCGACGCACGACGCGTCAGGGAGGTCAGCATGCGGTCAGCGATTCTGAAGTCGGTGATGGTGGGAGCCGCGCTCCTCATCGCCTCGGGAACGGCTCGTGCCTCGCAGCTCGTCGAAGTCAACGTGCCGTTTCCGTTCCTCGTCAACAACGAGATGTTCCCCGCCGGGCGTTACATGGTGGAGGAAGACAGCGCTGGTGGACCGTCGGTGCTCTTCATCCGCGGGATGCACACGCCCGAGGCCGCCTTCGTGCTTACCCGCGTGGCGAACGGACGCGGACCGGACAAACCGGCGCTGCAGTTCGAGCGCCATGAGAACCAGTACCGGCTGTCGAATGTCTGGGAGTCACCGAGCCGGGGACAAAGCCTGGTCGTGCAGAAATGAGACATTAGTGATTTGTGATCTTTGATTGTTGAATCGTTGTTGATTGCTGATTCTCGATTCGTGATTTATTGGCGATTGGAGATTCAACGAATGAGTGCGACAACCTACCAATCGCAGATCAGCAATCGACATTCATCAACGATTCAAAGATCACAGATCGGCGCAATCATTTACTCTTCGCAGCGGCCTCGTCCGCGCGCGCGCCGCTGAGGATGTTGCGCATCGCGTAGTTCCCCTCATGACAGGCGTACTCGAAGATCTCCGTCTGCTCGCGGTCACTCCTGAGCGGCACGCCGATCGTCCACGCCCTGGTGAAGGTCGCCGGATCGTCAATCGTCACGGTATAGCTGATCGTGTCCGCGTTGACGCGCGTGAAACGTTCGACGAGACGCAACGTCTCACGTGACCCGCGGAAGTCGGTCTTGTCCGAGAAATTCGTCACCTCGACGACCAGCGTGTCGCCTTCCCAGCGCCCGCGTGGGTCACCCAGGTACTGACTGATGCCCTGGCTGATGTGCGGCCGGCCGTCCATCGGGATGACCCGCGTCTCGTGGATCATCTCGTGCGTCAGGACGACATATCCAGGCGCCTGGAGGATGCGAATGATGTTGCCGTAGCTGCCGGCGTTCACGACGACGTGCGGCCACCCGCCGCGCGACACGATGCAGCGGTCCCCCAGGCTGCGATCTTCCCAGGAATCAGATGGGCCGCGGCCACGTCTCGCCTCGGCTCTGGCCGCTTCGCGCGTCTTGGCCTCGGGCGTCAGCGGCGGAACGCGTCCATCCGGGGGGTCGATGACTTTCGAGGTTCGCGCCGACTTGGCGTTCCAGAACTCGTACCAGTGCGTCGGCCCGGCACCCGTCTCACCGCCGATCGTCGGAGCACGTTCGACGTTCCGGCGCGAACGCTCTTCCAGGACCGCGGCGAGTTCCTCGTCTCCGAACTCGACCTTGCCCCCGAGCCCGGTTGCCCGCTCAAACGGCGTATTCACGTCGTCGTTATACGACCACATACCTTGGAGATCGGGATCTCCCCAGGCAGTGCGCGGGACTGAGTACTTCGACTGGCCCGATAGGACGACCGTGCCTAGCGCTGCGGCGACGAGCGATGCGATCACGGTGCGTTGACGCGTCATGGCTCACCCCTTCGAGCAGATTGTTGATTTGGCGATCGTTGATTATTGATTCGTTGGTAATTTGTGCTTCCTGATTCTTGATTTATTGGTGATTCAACAGTCTTGGATCGACAACTGAATCTCCATTTAATCCAAAATCGACAGTCAACAATCAACAACGAATCGACAATCAAAGATCATGAAATCCGAAATGTGCTGTCATTTGAACAACCGTGGAGCGAAGTCGTTGAAGTAGCGTCTCCAGTTGATCCAGGTGTGGCCGCCATCGCTCTCGTTGTACACGTGCCGGATGCCATGCCGGTTGAGGATCTCGCGCGTCGGCGCCACGGACTGATACAGGAAGTCCGTCTTCCCCATGGCGTAGTACACGAGCCTCATCGACTTCGCCGATCGGTCGAGCGCTGCGGCGTAACGCTGCTCGTAGTCGGACGCCTGCTGCGGATTCACCAGGCCCATGCTGAAGATGCCGATGTACCCGAACAACTCCGGGTGCGTCAGTCCGAAGTTCAGTGTGTGCGCACCGCCCATCGAGAGGCCGGCCATCGCACGCGATGCCGGCGTGTTGATCGTGCGGTAGTTCGCCTCGATGCAGGGGATCGGATCCTTCAGGAAATCATCACCGAAGTCTGCATTGGTGAGTATGTCGGTGCCGGGACGCGCCGGCGTGTGCCCGAACGGCATCACGACGATCATCGGCCTGGCCGCGCCGGCTGCAATCAGATTGTCGAGCACGTAGTGCGCGCGGCCGACAGTCGTCCAGCTCGCGTCGCTGTCGCTCGCGCCGTGCACGAGGTACAGCACCGGGAGACGGTCGCCTCCGCGAGTGTAGCCGGGAGGTGTGCACGTGCGCGCGACGCTTCACACCGAGCGACTCGACCGGACTCGACTTCCGCGACCGCCCCGTGCGGGATGTCCTTGTTGTAGGTCTGAAACGCACCTTCAGGTCCGAACACCTCGAAGGTGCCGTTGGTTCCGACCTGCGCGGGAGAAAACGTGGTGCCTTGTGGATTCGGCACCAGCACACCGTTCACACTGAAGTTGAACCGGTAGGTATCCGGCGCCACCGGCACCGGTGTCGTGACGCTCCACAAGCCGTGTTCGTCCTTTGTCATCGCCAGACCGGATGGACCGCCACCGATCCCCATCAAGATGACGTCCGCAATGTCGTTGCTCACAACCGAGACCGATGTCGCCTCGGGCGCGCACAGTCGAAACGTGACGCGCCTGTCTGGCAACTGCTCGACTGACTGGTACGAGGCGGGAGCGGGCAGGAAGCCGCGGGGGAGGCAATTGCCGGATATCGAAGACGATGCGGCCGGCGACTGGGCGTGCATAACGAGACCGCCAACAACAAACGCGAGTGCCACTATCAGGCCGTCTGTTCGCAGATCGCCGTGAACACGCTCCGCCATTCGATCACCGTAATCAACAATCAAAGATCACTAATCACCAAGGAATCAACATTCAACAATCGTTATATCAACAATGCTCTACGGCTCCCCTGGCAGCGGACCAAATGCCGGCGGCGGCCGGCGATGTTTCGTCGCGGCCTCATACGCCGACGCGATACGGAAGAGCATCGGCTCATCGAACGGCCGCGCTACGAAGTCGACACCGACCGGCAGACTGGCAGGCACCGGACCTGCGAGCCGTGTGGTGTCGCCCTCGCGAACTCGATCCCACACTTCGGTCGTAAATCCCGCCGGCACCGTGATCACCGGGAGGCCTTGTTGCCCGAGCATCGACCAGCCCACCGGCGATCGTCCGTTGACGGCCGGCTCACGCGGCGATGTCAGCTTCCGCGGCGGAACCGTCGCCGTCGGTGCGACGAGCGCATCGAGGCGCTGTTCCTGCATGCACTGCAGCAGCATCACCTGCATGGCGTAACGGCTCTGGACGCGCGCCGCGGTGTCGTACACCTGCGCGCGCTCGGCATTGAGGCGTGCCTGCCTGCGATCCGGGAAGTTCGGGTCGGTGTAGAACGTGGCCTTGCTCGCGAGATCCGCATTGCTCTTGATGTTCGCGTCACCCCGCTCGCGCAGGTACTGGTTCATCATGAAGCGGTCTTCACCCTGGGTGCCAAAGCCGCCGAGGCTCCGGAGCGAGACACCTTCAGGCACGCGCGACGGATCCGCCGCCATCTCCAGCAGCAGCGCGAGGTGATCGCCGGATGGCTGACCGCCGCCGTCGACCGGGAACGCGTCGCCGGTACTGGCGGGTGAAGGCCGCGTTGAGGAGTCGCGGCGCCGAGCGCGCGATGCAGGCCTGAAACAGCGAGCCTTCGGGACCCGGATCGACGACCGTCGCGCCCAGTGTGCGGAGGTCACCAACGGCACGCTCGACGAGCTCGATGCTCTGCTCGTCCGCCTTGCTGAACAGCTTCTTGTTCAGATACTCGCGGACGACGCCGATGCGCAGCCCTTCGAGACGCCCGGCCGCTGTGAAGCTGGCGTAGGGACGTGACGGCGTGCGGCCCACGCTCAGCGCCGTCATGTCGTCTTTGGCGTCGTAGCCAGCGATCACGTCGAGAATCTTTGCCGCGTCCTGCACGGTGCGGCAGATCGGACCGGTGCGCATGTTCAACCCGGCGCCGATCATCCCGTCGCGGCTCACGAGTTCCTGTGTAGGCGCCAGCCCGACGAGGCTGTTGACCGCGGCCGGCCAGCGGATCGAAACCACGGTCTCCTCACCAATCGCGCATGTCACCAGATTTGCCGCGACCGAGCTGGCGGATCCCGCGCTCGACATCCCGGGCTCGCGCTCCGTGTCGTACGGATTGCAGAAGGTGCCGCCGAACGAGCTTCGTGCACCATCGACGGCGTACTCGGCCAGGTTCGCTTTGGCAAGGATGATGGCGCCCGCTTCCCGCAGCCTCCTCACAAACGTCGCATCGTCGGGCGGCCGATCGTTGGCGTATTGCGCGTCGGCGCCCGACGTGGTCCGCATATCGACGGTGTCGTACTGGTCCTTGATCGCCATCACGACGCCGTGCAGCGGCCCGACCAGCTGTCCGGTTGCGGCAAAGCGGCGGTCCTGCTCCGCCGCGACCTCGAGTGCGTCGGGCATGGCCGGCGAGTTATCGGCCGCATCGGTCAGACTGCGCGCCTTACGAGCGTCGAATTTCCACGCCGCGCGCCGTGCGGGCCGCAGGTTGAGCGTCGAGAGCGCGTTGATCTGTCCCGCGTTCGCCCGCGTCGTGATCGGACCGAGAATGCCGTTCGGCTCGTTCACGCACGTGCCGTTGTACGCCTGTATACGTTTGAGGTACAGCTCGACGACGCCTACCGTCGTGATCTGCTTGGCGAGAATCGCCTGCTGGATGTCGGCAATCGTGGCTTCATGCAGGCGAAAGTGCCGCTGCCCTGCGGCTGTGCCGCAGTCGTGACGGCACCGCTGCGACCAGCGATCTGGAACTGATGATTTGGCTCTATTGTTGAGTCGAATGTTGGTCGTGCATTGAGATCATTCCGATTGGACGATCGCAATCAATCAAGACTCACCAATCATCATCAAGTAATCAACAATCAAGGATCATGAAATCAAGAATGTTTTATTGAGGCAATCGCAGCGCGAGCAACTCCCCGGAGTAACTGCCTCCGCTGATCGCCACGATCAGGTACTGCCGGCCGTTGAGCATGTAGGTCATCGGCGATCCGGTCTGCGGTGCGGGCATATAAACAGCGCCGACCTCGGCGCCGCTCTTCTTGTCGTACGCGCGCAGCATCGCTCCGCGCTGGCCCGTCGATGTGATCCCGAACCCGGGCTCACCGGAAATGAGCAGCGTCCTGGTCACGAGCGTGCCCGCGATCCCCGGACGGCCGGTGCGTGGAATGTTCAGTCCTTTGAGCGCGGGGTGATTCTTGACGTTGTCCGGCGTCTCGCCATGCGGAACCTGCCAGAGGATGTCGCCGGTGTCGAGACTGATCGCGCTGATGTGACCGTACGGCGGCTTGATGAGCGGCAGGCCCTGCACCGTCGGCGCGGTCACTGCGCCGCCTGCGGCACCAGCGGCGGAACCGGAACCGCCTGACGTTCGCGCTCCACTGAGCACGGTGCCCTGGTGATAGCGCACGTCTGGCGCCGCACCCGGAGGCGGCGGCACCAGCCCCAGCGTCGCGACGGCACTCTGCGACTGCACGTAGAGGATGTGTGTCTCGGGATCGTAGGAGCCACCCGGCCAGTTCGTGGCAGCAGCCTGGCTTGCCATCTGAAGGACCGCAATCGGACCTTCGGCCTTGCTCACGACGGGCGGCGTGAAGATCGGTCCGATCTTGTAGTTCTCGATCGCCTTCACCGCTTCGGCACGCAGTTCGGGAGTGAAGTCGATCAGATCGTCAATCGCCAACCCCTGGCGGTTGTACGGTGCGGGCCTGCTGGGAAACGGCTGCGTCTTCGAGTACCGCTCACCTGGCACGTCGCCTTGCGGGACCGGCCGCTCTTCGATCGGCCAGATCGGCTGACCCGTGACGCGGTCGAACACATAGAGGAAGCCCTGCTTGCTTGGCTGCGCAACGGCCTTGATCGTCCGCCCGTTCACCGTGATGTCGGCCAGGATCGGTGCGCACGGGATATCCATGTCCCAGATACCGTGATGGACGAGCTGGTAGTGCCACTTGCGGACGCCAGTTTTCAGATCGACAGCGACGAGGCTTTCCGCGAACAGGTTGTCGCCAGGCCGCGTCCCGCCGTAGTAGTCGTGCGTCGGAAGTTCCACTGGCAGATACGCCATGCCGAGCTCGAGGTCGACGGAGATCTGCGCCCACACGCCCGTGTTGCCGGTGTAGGCCCATGAGTCGTCCTGCCACGTCTCGCTTCCGGCTTCACCCGGTTCGGGGATCGTCTTGAACATCCAGAGCCGCTTGCCCGTGCGCACATCGAAGGCGCGCACCGCGCCCTTGATGTTGCTCTTGCTCCGCGGATTGGCGCCGGTCTCGAACGCGGCTCCCACAAGGACGACATCACCTGCGACGATCGGCGTGGAGTGCAAACCGACGGGCCCACTCGTCAGATCCATGCTGCGATCGAGGTCGGCCTTGAGATCGACGATGCCATCGCTGCCGAACGCGGGGACACGGTTCCCTGTTCTGGCGTTGAGCGCGACGAGGCGATAGCCCGGCGTGACGTAGAGGATGCGTTCCTCCTTGCCGTCGGTCCAGTAGGCCAGACCCCGGCCGGAGAGCTGACGCGGCGCAGCCGCTCCACGCGGCCCCTCGTCTTCGCTGTGCACCCACTGGAGCTCACCAGTCGCGGCGTCGAGCGCAACAACGGCACGACGTGTACCGCCGGTCGAATACAACCGGCCACCAACCATCAGTGGCGTGGATTGAAGATTGAACTCGAGCCGAGGGCCGAGGTTATCGGTTTTGAAGCGCCAGGCGACTTCGAGCTTGCTGAAGTTGGCTGCGGTGATCTGATCGAGGGCCGAGTAGCGCGTGTGGCCGAGATCACCTCCGTACGTCCGCCACTCGCCTTTCTGGCGCACCCATCTGCCCTGCACGGACGCCGACGTCAACGCAGCCAGGCGACGAATCCCAGCGACAGCGCAGTCTCGCCACAAGCTCACCTCGATCCGTCGGCACTTCAGCAGACGCATACGCTTCCGGATGTAGGCCGGGACTCGCGTGGTGGACCCGGCGTTTCCTACGGTTTGTACGTCAAGACCTTGATACCGGTCAGCGCCCCCGCCTGTCCCTCGAGCGGCGTCGTCCCGGCCGGATATCCGCCAATCCTCAGCATGTGCGCCACGACGTCCGCGTTCTGCGCGCGTGACAGCGAACCCGGATTGTCGAGCGGCATCGACATACGGATCCGCTCGAACAGCGCGTTGAGCGATTCGCCTTCCCAGTTCGCATAGAAGGCCGGTCCCGTCAAAGGCGGCGCCGACTCGACACCGCCGAGACCATCGCCGTGACACATCGCACACTTCTCGGCGTACACATCCGCTCCGCGCTTTGCCTGCTCCTCGGTGTACACGCCGTCCCACACCGTCTTCTCCGCCTGCCCGGCGACGGCAATCGCCATCACCAGCACGAAGAACCCCACACCCAGGACTCGTCCCATCACGCTAACTCCAATGCTCAACTCCCAACGCTCAACTCCCAATCTCCAGCCCCAACTTCCAACTTCCAAATTTCCAACTTCCAAAGGCCGGGAGCCCGGAGCCTACTTCCCGTCCACCGCATACGCGAGCAGAGCGTTCTGATCGCTCATGCCCGTCGCCATGATAATGAACTGCTTGCCCGACTTCGTCCGATACGTCATCGGGTTGGCCGTATTGTTATATGGGATCTTTTCACGCCACACCTCTTTCCCAGTCTTCGTCTCGAAGGCGTAGAAGTAGCCGTCACCACCACCGATGAAGATGAGACCGCTGCGCGTCACCATGGCGCCGCCGAGATTGCCTGAGGACCCGAGACGCTCGGGCAATTCCACGCCCTTCAGCAGTGGATGATTCCGCACGGTCGGGTTGTCCCCGAGCGGCACCTTCCACGCGATTTCGCCCTGGTTGAGATCGATTGCCACGAGCACCGCGTATGGAGGCGACACGAGCGGCAGCCCTCCTGGCAGCGACGCCGGCGAGCGCTGCGCAAAGACGTGCGAGTAGTCCACCTTGACGAGCGGATCGGAGCCGTTGTTCTTTCCAACGCCATTCACGCCGATCACGTTGTTGGCGCGCACGATCAAGTAGCCGCTCTCGGGATCGAACGCCGCTCCGCCCCAGTTGGCACCGCCCCCCTGGCTCGGTCGCTGGAGCGTGCCTCTGAGCGACGGCGGTGTGAAGATCGGGCCGATACGAAACTTCTGCATCTGTTCCTGTGCGAGCTTCCGGACCTCCGGCGTCAGGTTGTTCGCGTCGTCGAGCGTCACGCCCTGATCAACGAACGGCCGCGGCCGGGTCGGAAACGGTTGAGTGGGATACGGCTTTTCGCCCGGTACGTCGGTGTCGGTTGGCACGGGCCGCTCGACGATCGGCCACACCGGCACACCGGTCACGCGATCGAACACGAACGTGTCGCCACGCTTGGTGACCTGCGCGACCGCATCGATGCGTTTGCCGTCGACCGTGATCGTGACGAGATTCGGCTGTGTCGGGATGTCCCAGTCCCATAGGCCGTGGTGAACCGTCTGGAAGTGCCACTTGATCTTGCCCGTCGCGGCATCCAGACAGACGAGCGATTCAGCGAACAGATTGGCGCCCGGCCGGTCGCCTCCGTAGTAGTCGCTGGTCGGAGTCGAGGTCGGCAGATACAGCAGGCCGCGCTGCTCGTCGAGCGCCATCGGCGCCCAGACGTTGGCGTGGCCGTTGCGGCGCCACGATTCGTTCTCCCACGTATCGGCGCCGGGATCGCTTGCTGACTGCGGAATTGCCGAGAACGTCCACACGCGCTGGCCGGTGCGCGCGTCGAACGCCTGCACGTAACCCATCGGGTCCGGCAACTGAACGCGATCTGGCACCTGGCTACCGACAATGACGAGATCGCGATAGACGACCGGCGGAGAGCTTTGCGACACGTGCGTAATGTCGCCGATGCGCGCGAGCCCCTCCGTCAACGAGATCGCGCCGTTTTGACCAAACGTCGGGACCGGCTTGCCTGTCGCGGCATCGAGTTGAATGAGCCGATGCCGGCTGTTGAGGAAGATGCGGAGCTGTCCACCGTCGCGCCACGTCGCGGTTCCGCGCAGTTTCCATCCACTGTTCGAGAGCAGCTGACCAAGCTCGTAGGCATGGCCGTCGAAGCGCCAGCGCTCTTTGCCGGTTTCGGCATCGAGTGCGGCGACGTTGTTGTACGGCGTCGTGACGTAGAGCGTGCCGTCCACCATCAGCGGCGTGCTCTCGAACTGGCCCGGCGTGGTGTTGTACTCCTTGAGCGGCGCGTCAAAATGTTTCCACTGCCACGCGACCCGCAACCGCGATAGTGCCGCAGCATCGATGTCCGTCAGAGCCGAGTATCGCGCGCCACCGGCATCGCTGCCGTAGTGCGTCCACTCGACCTGCGGCGACTGTTGCGCGCGCACGGTCGCCAACATCCCGACTGCCAGCAGACTGAGAAGCCAGATTCGTTTCATGATCGAACCCCAACAAGTGCGTCGGGAGTGGATTCTAGCCCCGAAACACTACACTCGAATCCGGAATCCCGACTTCCGTGTATACATATCCAATGCAGAGCCAAGGGCCCAAGCCCTGCATCATTACGGCAGCTATTACCGGATCCGTGCCCCGCAAGGAGAACAATCCGGCAGTTCCCATCACCGTCTCGGAACAGATCGAATCGACGCACGCCGCGTTCGAGGCAGGCGCGGCCCTGGTGCACGTGCACGTCCGCAACGACGACCAGTCGACGACTTCGAAACCCGGACAAGTTCGCGGACTTCCAGGAGCGCATCCGAAAACGCTGCCCGGGGATCATCGTCCAGTTCTCAACGGGCGGCCGCTCGGGTGTCGGGTCGGAGCGCGGCGGGATGTTGCACCACCGGCCCGATATGGCCTCGCTCTCGACCGGCTCCTGCAACTTCCCGACGCGGGTGTACGAGAACTCGCCCGAGCTGATTCACGAGCTCGCCGCGAAGATGAAGCGTTATGGAGTGAAGCCGGAGATCGAGGTCTTCGACCTGGCGATGCTGTACAACGCGGTGAACTACGCGCGCGAAGGCCTGATCGACGCGCCGCTCCACGTGCAGTTCGTCCTGGGCGTCAAGCACGCGCTTCCCGCCGAGCGTGACATCCTCGAGTTCGAGGTCGCCAAGCTCGCGCAGTTGATGCCCGACGCGACGTGGGTCGCCGCCGGGATTGGCCGACATCAGTTCGAGGTGAATCGCTGGTGCCTCGAGATGGGCGGACACTGTCGTACGGGGCTTGAAGACAACGTGCGCTGGGACAAACATCGCCTTGCGCACTCGAACGCCGAACTGGTCACGCGTGTCGCCGATATGTGCGGAGAGTACCGGCCGCACCGTCGCGTCACCAGCGGTCGCGAGAGCGATTCTCGGGTTGAACTAGCTGCTCTTACGGACGCTTTTCTGCGTCCGAGGCGCGCGTGCCACCGAGGATGTGCCGCACCGCGTAGTTGCCCTCGTGGCAGGCGAATTCCAGCACCGGCTCGGCGTCATTCCTGGTCAGCGGCATGGAGAACGTCCACGGCCGCGTCCACGTCGAGGGGTCGTCGATGGTGACCGTCCATTCCATTCGTTCAGCCGACGTCGGCGTGAAGCGCTCGACCAGGCGGAGCGTGGCCGCACTCGCGTTCCGGTAGGTGCTGCGATCCTTGAAGTGTGTCGTCTCGACCACGAGCGCATTGCCGTCCCAGTGTCCGCGAGCATCACCCAACTCGAAATCGATCGCCTTCGATGTATGAGGCCGGCCGTCGAGCGGGATGATGCGGGTGTCGTGAATCAGCTCGTAGCGGATACTGACGATGCCGGGCGCCTGGACGATCTCGTACGAGTTGCCGAGGATGTGCGGCATCATCGCGCCGGGGAGGCCACGCGTGATGCAGCGATCCCACAAGCCGAGGTCGTCGAGGCTGTCGAAGGCACGGTCGTCGAAGCTGCTCGGCGTTCTCTGCCTGGCGTTCACGATCCCCTGGATACCGGTGTCCTGAAAGAGATCCGGCGGACCGATCCGCTGCCTGGCTGCCGCCGTGAGTGGAGGAATCTTCCCGTCTGGCGGGTCGACAATCAGCCACGCGCGGCTTCCCTTCGTGACCTCGAGCGGATCGCGGAACTCGAATGACCCCACGCCGGCGGCGCGATTAATCACCTGCGTGTTTCGATTCTCCAGGACGGCGGCGAGCTCTGCGCCGGCGATTTCTTCGACGCGCCGCCCGGCGAACTGGGCAGGACGCTCGAGCGGCGTGCTCTGCTCGTACTTGTTCGTGTAGGTGCCCTGCAGGTCCGGGTCGCCCCAGGGCGTCCGCGGCGGGGTGTACGGACGATGCACGTCCTGCGAGCCCGTCCCGGCCGCCGGTAGACCGACCGCGGCCAGAAGTGCGACGACACCCAGGAAAACGAGCCGCCGGCTCATCCCATGCCTCACTTTCCGGGCCACATCATGGGTCCGGACCACGTTTCTTATACGCCCGGAGCGGCGCCGCGGCAAGGACTCCGAAGTCACCGCCGTTGCGGTGTCCGTTGACGAAACTGCCGATAGAAGCGCATGATCGCCCCGTCGCAAGTGAGCCTCGAGGCTCGAAGGAGCACGTCATGACGGTCCCGACGTTACCCACGTGGACGAGGCGGTTCCTGGGTTTCATAGCGCTCGTCCTCGGTACATTCCTGGGGCTCACCTCGGTCTCGTTCGCCGAGGAGACCGGCAAGACAGCCGTGACCTTCACCAAAGACATCGCGCCGATCTTCCAGGAGAAGTGTCAGGCGTGCCATCGCCCCGGCTACATCGCGCCGATGTCGCTCGTGACCTTCGCTGAGTCGCGCCCATGGGCACGGGCGATCAAGGCACGCGTCGTGGCCAGGCAGATGCCTCCGTGGCATATCGACCGGACCGTCGGGGTCCAGCATTTCGAGAACGATCGATCGCTCACCGACGAGCAGATCGACATCATCGCTCGATGGGTCGATGCGGGTGCGCCCGAAGGCGATCCGAAGGACATGCCGCCGCCGAAAAAGTTCCCGAACGAGGACGTGTGGGCGTTCGCCGATCGTTTTGGTCCGCCGGACCTCATCGTCAGATCGACACCGTTCACCGTGCCGGCGGTCGCGCAGGACGCGTGGCACAAGCCGACTGTTGAAACTGGTCTCACCGAACCGCGATGGGTGCGTGCGATCGAGGTCAGGCCGGCGACGGTCAAGGGCCGCAGGGTCACACATCACGCCGTCGCGAGGTTGCTGCAGGATGAACCGGGGTCGCGCGAGCCGCGAGTCAACTCCGCGCCCGGCCCGGACTCGACCGAGGTCGGTCCTGGACTGTTCATGGAGTGGGCCGTCGGAAAGCAGGGCGAGATTGCGCTGCCGAACAGCGGAAAGCTGATGCTGCCCGGCTCGAGGATCCTGTGGGACATCCACTACTCCGCCGTCGGTGAGGAGATCACTGACTCTGTGGAGCTCGGAATCTATTTCTATCCGAAAGGTCAGGAACCGAAGTACCGCCAGGTCCTCGCCTCGTTCACCGGCATTGCGGGCGGCAACCGCAACATCGACATCCGGCCCAACTCGACGTGGGTCAGCCAGAACTTCCACGTGATGAAACAGGCGGGGCGAGTCGAGAACTTCCAGCCGCACATGCACCTGCGCGGCAAGGCGATGTCGATGGAAGCGATCCTGCCGAACGGCAGGACGATGGTGCTGAGCCACGTGAACAACTTCAATTTCAACTGGCATCTCAACTACGTGTACGCCCCGGATGCGGCGCCGCTGCTGCCGCGAGGCACCATCCTGCGAATCACCGCGTGGTACGACAATACGTCGGCCAACAAGAACAATCCCGATCCCAATCAGTGGGTTGGGTACGGCGACCGCACTGTCGATGAGATGGGCCATGCGTGGGTGAACGTCACGTACATGAGCGACGAGGATTACCAGGCTGAACTCGCCAAGAGGAAAAGCACCGAGGCAGCTCGGCTCAGTTCATTGCAGTAGGCTCACATGCGCGTGACGAGAAGCCATCGCCTCGGTCTGGCTATCGTCTCGATCGCAACCTATACGCTCCTCTCGTCACCGGAGTCGCATGCGCAACTGCCGCTCGAGCCGATTCGCGACTCCGGCCAGGGCGTGACAGGCTCGTTCGAAGGGTGGTACCCGAATTCCGACGGCACCTTCACGCTGCTGGTCGGGTACTTCAACCGAAATGACAAGGCGACCGTCCAGGTTCCGGTCGGGCCGAACAACCGGATTGAACCGGGCGGGCCGGACATGGGTCAGCCAACAATCTTCCTGCCCAAGCGGCAATGGGGTGTATTCACCATCACCGTGCCGAAGGATTTTGGCGACCAGAAGCTCACATGGACTCTCGTCGTCAACGGCGATACGTCCACGATTCCGCTCAGCCTGAGTCGTCAATGGGCGGTTCAGCCCTTCAAGGACCCCTCAGTTGGCAACACGCCGCCGGTCGTGCGCCTCGAGAGTGGCGGCTCACCACTCCAGGGACCACCGCGCGGCATCGCGCGATCCCTCACGACCACAGTGTCGCGGCCCGTCACCCTGACACTATGGGTCAGCGATGACGAACGACCGGACCCCGTGGATCGTCCACGCCCGGGACAACCGCCGGTCACGGTGTCCTGGAGCCAGGCTCGCGGCCCGGGCAGCGTGACGTTCGCGAACGCGAGGCCTGAGATAGACAAGGCGGATGGGAAGGCGACGACGACTGCCACGTTCGCGGCACCCGGTGAGTACGTGCTTCGCGCGCAGGTCAACGACTACTCGGGCGAAGGCGGCGGCGGAAATCAGTGCTGCTGGACAAATGTGCTGATCGGCAGTTTCTGTAACAACAGATAGGTCTGAGACTTGACCTTTGGGCTAGACTTCGCCATTGGTGGCCGCTCATTTGCTCACTGGGGCTTGTCGCGCTCAGCTCTGCTCGCTTCAGTCCGGCAGAACCAGTCGCTGTGGTTGTCGTTCATCGGTGCTGCGGCAGTACTGGCAACTTGGAACGTGGCGCTCGGGGCGTGGGCCAGACGCACCGGCCGCACGCTGTCGTTCACGATTGTGCTGCGCAGGCAGCACTACCTTCAGGCCTGCGCACAGGCGTCGGTGCTGCTGTACTGGGGCTGTACTGGCCGCCGGTTTTGGAGTCCCTTCACCTCATCGCCGCCCAACTCCTGTTCGCCTACGGCTTCGACATGCTGCTCGGCTGGTCGCGGCGCGGCGACTACACGCTTGGCTTCGGTCCATTTCCCGTCATCTTCAGCATCAACCTCTTTCTCTGGTTCAAACCGGACTGGTTCTACTTCCAGTTCCTGATGATCGCGCTCGGCTTCGCCGCCAAGGAGCTGGTTACCTGGAATCGGGACGGCCGGCGTGCGCATATCTTCAACCCGTCCTCTTTTCCGCTCGCGATCTTCTCGCTTGCGCTGATTCTCACGGGAACGAGCGGGCTCACGTGGGGACCGGAGATCGCGAGCACGCAGTTCTATCCGCCGCACATGTATCTGATGCTGTTCCTCATCGGCCTGCCCGGCCAGGCCCTCTTCGGGGTGGCGTCGATGACGATGTCGGCCGTGGTCTCGACGTATCTGTTCGGGCTCGTGTACTACGCAGCTACGGGTATCTACTTCTTCTACGATTCTGTACATCCCGATCGCCGTCTTCCTCGGGATGCATCTCCTGTTCACAGATCCCTCCACGTCACCGCGCACCGAGCTGGGGCGCCTCGCCTTCGGTGTGCTTTACGGGCTCAGCACGGTCGCGCTGTACCAATTACTGGGATCGGCGGGCCTGCCGACCTTCTACGACAAGCTGCTTCAAGTTCCCCTCTTGAACTTGTCCGTCAGGTGGCTGGATCACGCCGCAGGTTCGCAGTGGCTGCGTGCGATCGACCCCGCCTCCATCGGCAGATGGCTCGCGCCTCACCAGCGGCATCTCGCATACATGTGCCTGTGGGTGACTGTGTTCGTCGGCATGAGCGCGGTGCGTGCCGTCGGCGACGATCATCCCGGACAGTGGCTGCCTTTCTGGCGGGAGGCGTGTGAAAAGGGCCGGCCGTACGCGTGTCGCTACCTGAGGGACGTCCAAGCCGGTTTCTGCGATCGCGGTTCGAGCTGGTCGTGCCTCGAGCTCGGCATCCTGAACGCGCGGCAGGGATACAACCGAACGATGAGCGGGCCGCCGACGCTCGACGACTATCCGATCATCCTGCGGGGCAGCAAGGGGCCGCTCGCCGAGCGAACGCCGACTGAGCTGCTCGCGTTAGCGTGCCGGCAGGGATGGCCGGGCTCCTGTTCCTCGTAGCCTCTATTTCTTCTGACCGCCAGGCGTCAGCTCATACGGCGCGCCCGTCCCGGACGAACCCATGAACAACTTGCGTCCGTCAGGGAACGTGATGTCCCTGCCGTTGGCGCGCCGCGATCCGTCCTTCGCCTGGTAGCCGTCGATCACGATCTTGGTGCCGGGCAGCAGCGAGTTCTTGGTGAAGCCACGGCGGAACAACACGTTTGGCGTGCCCGCTTCGAACGCCCAGTTCTCCAGCGTGCCGTCTGGCTTCTTCACTTCCATGTGAAGCCACACATGTGGATTGATCCATTGCATGCGCGTGACCGTGCCTTCGAACTTCACCGGCTTGTTCGCATCGAACTCGGCGGCGAACGCGTGATGCGCCGACAATGGCGTTGTGGTGGCCGTTGTGACGAGACCGATGGCCGCGATCGCAAGCGCCAGCTTGGCTCTCATCGGATCCTCCTTATCGTCGATACCAGTCATAGAACCGATCGCCGGTCGGAACCTTCCGCGTGATGTCGATGATCATCGTCTCGCCTTCCCAGCGCTTCACCAGTTGCTCCTTGCGGACGTGCCCGTACATGAACTCCTCGGAGAACTCGATGCACGGATACTCGATCAGTTGGATGTTCGCCTCGAGACGCCGATAGAGCGGCATCGCGATTTGCCACGCCCGCGTGAAGACTTCCGGGTCCTCGATCGTCACCTGGTACTGAATCGCATCGGCGCTGATCGGCGTGAAGCGCTCGACCAGACGCAATGACGGGCTGTGGAAGTTCCCCGCCCGATCGAACCAGTTCTTTCCGTTGAAACTGGTCACGTCCACGACCAGCGTGTCGCCTTCCCACCGGCCCACAGAATGGCCCATGTATGTGTCGTCGGGAGGTCCTTCGACCTGGTCCAGGTGGATGGTTCGGGCCGCGTTCGAGAACGTGAAGGCCATCTGGATCTTGTCCGTGCCCTGGACGATCTGGAACGGGTAGGGCATGTACATCGCGCGCGGAATTCCCGGGAGGTAGCACTTGAGCTCCGGGTCGCGATCGATCCAGTTCCCGCCATTCTCTTTCTTGGTCGCCAGCGCCTCTGGCTTGTAGGGAATCTGACCGTCGCCCTGGACCACGCCGACCGAGCCGGGAACACCTGCGGCAGCACCAAGCGCGAGGACCGGGGCGGCCGGCACTCGAGCGTACGCGTATGGATACACGCCCGGCTGGGTCACCGCGCCGGGACGCGCCTCATGCGCTTCGAGATCCCAGTAGGCCTCGTTGTTCGCCTGCCAGATGCCACTGAGATTCGGCCTTCCGTCCGCCGTCCGCGCAGGGCGCGCTGCCGCTTCGCCGGTTGGGCGCGTGATCAGCAACCCGACGGCCGCACCAATGGCAAGGGAGACGATGGCTGTGAGGATCGTGAAGCCATTGAACCGGTTTGCCACGTTCCGCTCCTTCAGAAGATCGCGCCTGCCGCTCCAGTCAACGCGTCGATGCCGCCCTCGTTCCCGAAATCGGTCGCCGTGTCCTTGGTGGCAGGATCGGGTCCCTCGCCGCGGGTAAACGCCTGCTCTTCAACGCGGGTTCCAAGAAGCATCGTGGGAAGCCCGTAATTGCCCTCGTGACATCGCGGCTCGTAGTAGATGCGATTGGCCCGCTCGTCCTGTCGCACGAGCTCCTGCTTCACCGTCCATGGCCTGGTCCACGTCGTCGGATCCTCGATGACGATGGAGTATTCGATCGTGTTGGCGTCGCGGCGTGTGTAGCGCTCGACGAGATGCAGCCCCTCACGCGCGGCTTGATAGCCGAACTTCGGCGAAAAGTTCGTGACGTCGACCACGAGCGTGTCGCCCTCCCAGCGTCCGCGCGAATCGCCGAATCGCTGACGGATCGAGGGCGGAAGATGTGCACCGGCATCGATCGGAATGATGCGCTGCCATCCCTGTCCCTGACCTGTGTCGTAGAAGATGGACACCGATCCGCGCGTCTGCACGATGCGCCGATAGCCACCGAAGTCGGGCAGCACGGCACCCATGCAGCGCTCGGTCATGCTGCGATCCTCGGGACTGTCGTTCCGATTCGTGCGGCCGATGTTGTAGAAGGGCGGCATCTCGGCCCTCCTCGGTGACGGCGGGCCGTACTTGCCACCTGCACACGCGGCATCCTTGTTCTTGCAGGTGTCGGTCGCTTGCAGCAGCGCCAGGCGGTAATCCCGTTCCGCCTCGTTTCTCTTCGTTGCCTCTGGCGTCAGCGCCGGCATTCGGCCATCAGGTGGATCGACGATCAGCGACGTTCGCTTCCCGGTCGGTCTTACCGACTGGAAGACGGCGTTGTACGCCCCGGCCACGTCGCGTTCGCTTCCGCGCTCCACGCGCTGATCGCGACGGGGGATGCCGGCTCGCTGCTCGTCGAGCTTCGTACGTTCCTCATCGGTGAAAAATTCCTTGTTGGCAAACTGCGTGGGGCGCTGCAACGGAGTCTGGTACGGGTCGGTCCAGATGCCCTGCAGATCCGGATCTCCCCACGGCGTCCGGCCATCGGCCGAAGCCGGCGCCTGCCTCAGCAGTCCAGCGACGGCAGCCACGAGTCCCACGACAACGAACACGCCGATCAGTCGATTCCTCATCTCGAATCTCCCGCGAACGGCCCGCCCGAGCGCCGGTATGCGATGAGGATTCTACGCCCACTTTGAACTTTCCCACTTTGAACTTCGCACTTCTTTTCCCGGGGTGTATAAGGGTCCTGCCGTTCGAAAGGAGGAAGTCATGCGCGGAGCCGCAAGGGCAATCGTGCTCGCGTGTACCGTCCTCGCGCTGGTGGTCCACAACGGCCCCGACGCCCTTTCCTGGCAAACAGCGGGAGGACACGGCGACGGTCCGCTTCCCGCCGATGTCAATCCGGACTCACGCAATCGACTGCCCCCGCTCAAGCCAGGTGTCGAGGGGTTGGAGGCGATCCGGCTGCATGCGTCGGGCGCAAACGTCCGCTGGGCGTCCCCTCTCGGACGGCAGCTCACGGAGCTCTCGATCCTGACAGTCGCGCGCGAGCACGACCAGCCGTACGAATGGTCGCTTCATGAGATGGAGGCCGTCGCCGTCGGGCTCGACCCGGCCACTATCGACGTCGTCCGGCATCGGCGAGCCCTGAGTGGGGTCCCTGAGAAGGAGGCAGTGGTCATTCAGGTCGGCCGCGAACTCGGGGCAACGCACAGCCTGAGTTCGAGCACCTATTCGCGCGCGCTGAACCTCCTCGGCAGGAGCAACCTCGTCGACATCGTCGAACTGATGGCGACATACACGGCAACCGCCGCACGACTGACGGCGTTCAACCAGCACATGCCCCCCGGCTGGAAGCAGTTCCTTCCGCTGCCATTTACCCAGCCCGCTGACATTCATCCGGATTCGAGAAGCCGTCTGCCGTTGATTCGAAGCCCGAACCAGCCGGCGCAAGCCAATCTGTACGCCCGCGGGCTGGCGCCCGAGGGTACCGGGCCTGCGTCATATCGCGCGGCACGGCGGCGGTCTGGCGTCTCTCGAAAAAAGCCGGGGAGGGCGCCTGATGGTTCTCGCGACCCTCGTCGCCGCGCGCGAACACGACTCCCAATACCTCTGGACGCCCAATGAGCTGCGCGCGCGGACTGACGGCCTCGAATCTACTCTCATCGACGTCGTACGCCATCGCCGGCCGCTGAATGCAATCGCGGAGCAGGAGGCGGCACTAATCCAATTCGGTCGCGAGCTCTTCGCTGCGCACAACGTCAGCGTAGAGACCTATGCGACAGCGCTGAAGATCTTTGGCGAGCGGGATCTCGTGGACTTCGTCGCGCTGATGGCGCAATGCGCGGCGGACGCGGTGGTGCTGGCGGCTTTCGACCAGCGGCTACCCGCTGGGGTGACACCGCTGTTGCCCTCCGCGAGAGGTGCAAAATGAAGCGGTCCCTTGCACTGTCCGGTGCGACTTCTGCAATCGTCGTTGCGACGCTACTGCTCGGAACCGGTCAGTCGCCGAGCACCACGACTCCCTGGGGAGATCCGGATCTCCAGGGCATCTGGACCGACATCTACGATACGCCGCTGCAACGACCCGTGCGATTCGCGGGCAGAGAGTTCCTCACGGAAGAGGAGGTGGCTGCGCTGGACACGCAGCGGTCAGGGATTCTCCGGCGCGATCACCGCGAGCCGCAGGGCAGCGAGCGCGATGTATCTGGCGCCTACAACGCCGTCTTCGAATCGGTGAAGCCAACCAGCCGGCGAACCTCGCTCATCGTCGAGCCGGACGACGGGCGGATTCCGGGCTACACGTCCGAAGCGCGCATGCGCCTCGATGCCTATCGCGAATATCAACTCGCGCTCATGCAGGCAACGGAGACCTGTAAGAAGCAGGAGCCATCGTGCCGTGGTGGCAAGTACGGACCTCCGTCGCCGAGGAGAGCTGAAGCGCCTCCGGTGTACAACACGGACCGGCTGAACCGCAGCGACGGCCCGGAAGACAGGAGCCTGGCGGAGCGGTGTATGGGCGCGGTTCTGCCGGACTTCAGTGGATATCGCCGGATCGTGCAGTCGCCAACGTCAGTGGCGATCTTCTACGACACCGGTCAAGGTCAGGGGTGGCAGCGCACCATCCCCGTGAGCGCGAGCCCGCATCTTCCTGCAGCGGTCCGGCAGCGGTTCGGCGACTCGCGTGGCCGGTGGGAGGGGAAGACGTTGGTCGTTGACGTGACCAATTTCAGTCCCAAGAGAGACTTTCGAGGATCGCGCGAGCACCTGCACCTCGTCGAACGCTGGACGCGACTCGATGCCACGACGCTCGAGTACGTCGTGACCGTCGAGGATCCGACGACATGGGCGCAGTCCTGGACCGTCAAACAGGAACTCAAAGTGCAGGACGCGCGAGCGAACCGGATCTACTACGAGCCGCGCTGTCACGAGGGTAACTTCGGCATGGCGGGCATGCTCATCAACTCCCGAGCCGAAGCGCGCGCGTTCGCCGAAGGGAAGGGGCCGGATCCGGCCACACGGGACAACTCGACGGGAGGCGCGGGGGGCGGGGAGGAAAATACCGATCCACTAATCGGCAACTGACCCTGGTGCCATTGAAGCACCAATCAAGAACGATTCAACAATCAAAGATCGAGTAATCACTAATGATTTGAATGCGGAGACGCCATCATGACCATGCGACTCGCCTGCTCGATCTCGATCGCCCTGCTGGCAAGCAGCGTCCTGTCCCTGGCGCAAATCAAGGACTTCCGTCCCGTGACGGAAGCGATGCTGCGCAATCCCGCGCCTGGTGACTGGCTGAACTGGCGGCGCACCGACAATGCGTGGGGCTACAGCCCGCTCGATCAGATCAACAAGCAGAACGTGCAGCAGCTGCAGCTCGCGTGGTCGTGGTCGATGGACGACACCGGTGCGCAGGAAGCGGCGCCTCTCGTCTACGACGGGGTCATGTATCTGCCGAATCCGCGCGGTGTGATCCAGGCGCTCGATGCGGCGAGCGGCGATTTGATCTGGGAGTATCGCCCCGGCGCAACGCCGGCGCCTGCGGCCGCGGGACGAGGCGGCGGAGAGCAGACTGTCATTCCTCGCCTGTCTCAACGTCCCGCGAACACTGGAGGGGACACCGGACGCGGCATTCAGAAGACACTCGCGATCTTCGACGACAAGATCTTCGGCACGACCAACGAGGCGCACATCATCGCGCTGAACGCGAAGACAGGCGCGGTCGTCTGGGACGTGAGCACCGCCGACGAGAAACTTGGATACGAATACACGGCTGGCCCGATCGTCGTTCGAGGGAAGGTGATCGCCGGGATCAGCGGATGCGGACGCTACAAAGACGATGTCTGTTTCATCAGCGGTCACGACGCCGCGACCGGCAAAGAGCTGTGGCGAACGTCGACGATAGCGCGTCCGGGGGAACCGGGCGGTGACAGCTGGGGCGACCTACCCCTCACCTTCCGCGCCGGCGCCGACGCCTGGATCACCGGCAGCTACGACCCGGTGACGAATCTCGTCTACTGGGGCACTGCGCAAGCCAAGCCGTGGGCACGAGCCGTACGCGGCACTGACGGCGACGCACTCTACACGAACTCGACGCTCGCGCTCGATCCGGACACTGGAAAGATGAAGTGGTATTACCAGCACCTGCCCGGCGAGTCGCACGACATGGACGAAGTGTTCGAGAACGTCCTCGTTGACATCAACGGCCGCAAGTCGCTCTTCAAGATGGGCAAGCTCGGGATCCTGTGGCAGCTCGATCGCGAGACCGGCGCATTCATTCGCGCGACCGATATCGGCTACCAGAACGCTCGTGGACGTCGATCCGAAGACCGGCAAAGTGACCTATCGCGCCGGCATGATCCCCCAAATTGGTGTCGAGCTCGATTGGTGCCCGAGCACCGCGGGATTCAAGAGCTGGCGCGCCATGGCGTTCAGCCCACAGACCAACGCGATGTACCTGCCACTCAGCCTGAGTTGTGAAAAGGGGACGTTCGGTCCAACGGAACGACGCGTCGGCGGTGGCGGCACCGGGCCGGTGCGACGCCGCAACTACAAGCACCCGGCCTCTGGCGGCAATCTCGGCGAGTTCCAGGCGCTCGACATCAAGACCGGCAAGACGCTGTGGCGCCATCGCACGCCGTCGCCCATCAACACCGCCGCACTCACCACCGCCGGCGGCATCGTCTTCGCGGGCGACTGGGATCGTCATGTCTACGCGTACGACGCGTCCACCGGGAAGATCCTGTGGCAGACGCGGCTGCCGACCTCGGCGCAGGGATTCCCGCTGACGTATCTCGCACGCGGGAAGCAGTACATCGCCGTGCCGGCGGGCATCGGTGGCGGAAGCTGGTCGACGCTGCTCGCTCCCGAGCTCGCCCCGGAGATCCGCCGGCCCAACAGCGGCAACTCGCTAATGGTGTTCGCATTGCCCGGGAATGGACAGCCGGCAAACCGCAGCACACAGTAGTGGCGGGTCGAGACCCGCGCGCTCCGCCGCGGCAGCAGTCCATGACGTCACGCGTTCGACATCGCGTCCTTCTCTTCTGCGTGCTGCCTGCAGTGTGCGGCATACTGCTGCGCGCGGACAGCCAGGCGACGCGAACCGTGTGGGACGGCGTCTACACCGAGGCCCAGGCCGAACGGGGGCGCACGTCGTACCAGCAGACCTGTCTCGCGTGTCACCGGGACGACCTTCGTGGTGACAACACCGCGCCCAGCCTCGTCGGCGAAAGCTTCCTGTTCCTCTGGGGTGACATGGAGGTCGGGGAGCTGTCGGCACGCATCCAGAAGGTGATGCCGCCGGAGCGTCCCGGCTCATTGCCGGCCCAGGCCTACACCGACATCGTTGCGTTCATCCTGCAGAAGAACGGGTTTCCCGCCGGCAGCGCTGAACTCAGGCGCCGATTCCGACTCGCTTCACGCCCTCATCACGCCGAAGCCGCCGGGGCGTTAGTAGCACCTTCAACCCTCGGCTTCACGCTTCGGTGCTCGCTGAATGGCGAGTTGGCTCCTTCGGCGTTGCGAGTCGGGAGTTGGTGGTGTGAGTCGGGAGTTGGGAGTTGGGAGTTGGGAGTTGGCATAGGGAGTTGTAGTATTGCGCACCGATAGAGGGACACACTGATGCGCCATCATTCACGGAAGCTGACGACCTCGGCATGCCTGCTTGTTCTCGCCGTATCCGCGGTCACCTTGTCCGGGCAGTACTCGCTCACGGTCAGCAAGGACCGGCTCATCAATGCCGCCAACGAGCCGCAGAACTGGCTGCTGATGAACGGCGACTACGGCTCGCTCCGCTACTCGCGGCTCACGCAGATCAACCGCGACAACGTGAAGGACCTGCGCATGGTGTGGTCGCTCGCGCTCGGCGGCATGCAGGACGTCGGGCAGAACGGCCCTGAGAACGAGACCAACCCGCTCATCGACAACGGCTTCATGTACACCAGCGACGGCTGGGGCACGATCTACAAAATCGATGCACGCCAGGGGAATCGCGGCTCGTTCGCCTGGGTCACCGATCCTGGTGTGCCGCACGAAGGCAATACCTCGCGCACGCGCGGAATCGCGCTCTGGGAAGACAAGGTCATCGCCAATCTCCCCGACGGCCGCGTCATCGCCATCAATCGTGACAACGGCGAGATCGTCTGGGACAAGAAGATGATGACGAAGAACGAGTTCGGCAACCAGGAGCGATTCCTGACTGCGCCGATCGTGGCCGATGGCAAGGTGCTCGTACAGAACGGCGCCGGCGACGGCGGCACCCGCGGCTGGGTTGCCGCACTCGACGTCGCTACGGGCAACGAGCTGTGGCGCTGGTACACCGTGCCCAAGCCAGGCGACCCCGGCAGCAACACCTGGAAGGACGATCACAACGCGTGGAAGACAGGCGGCGGCGGTATCTGGCAGACCGGCTCGTACGATCCCGAACAGAACGCCTATATCTTCGGCACCGGCAACCCGTTCCCGATCTACGACCCGCAGTTCCGTCCCGGCGACAACCTCTACACCAATTCGGTCGTCGCGCTGGATGTCGCCACTGGCAAGATGAAGTGGCACTTCCAGTACACGCCCAATGACTCATGGGATTTCGACGAAGCCGGCGTGTTCTTGCTCTACGACACGAAGATCAACGGCGCGCAGCGAAAAGTCGTCGGCCACTTCGCGCGCAACGGCTTCTTCTACTCACTGGATCGCACGACCGGGAGATTCCTGGCGGCCGAAAAGTACGTCAATCACCTGAACTGGACGAAGGGCATCGATCCCGAGACCGGCAAACCCGTCGAATACAACCCGAAGCTCGATGTGCAGATCTACAACCCCGAGGCACGCGCGCTGCGCGGTGACGGAAAGAAGCGGAGCTGCCCGACATGGCACGGCGGTGTGGCGCATCAGCCAATGGCGTACAACCCGATCAAGAACATCGCCTACGGCGTGGGCACCGAAGGGTGCTTCACACAGAACGGCGCGGAGGTGGGATCGCTCGGCAAAGATGGCGGAATCGACAACAAAGCCAGCCAGCCGCGTCAGTACAGCAGCGATCTGTACTACGGCTCTGTAACCGCGTTCGATGCCATCAATCACAAGGTCATGGCCAAGGCAGTCACGGAGATCGAGGTCCGATCCGGTGCACTCGCGACTGCGGGTGGCGTGGTGTTCACGGCGCTGCAAGACGGCTGGATCGTGGCCTACAACGACGAGACGCTGCAGGAGCTGTGGCGCTTCAACGTCGGCACGCCACTCAAGGGCGCACCGGTCACGTACGCGATTGGGCCCAAGCAGTATCTCGCCGTGCAGGCCGGCGGCCGTCACCTGCATCCGGTGAACTGGGACAAGCTGCAGAACTCGAGTTACCTGTTCGTGTTTGCGTTGAATTGAGGTAACAGAGGACACGGAGGACGGATACGCGGAGGGACGGAGACAACGTGGGCTCTCGTCGGTGCCTCGGTGCCTCTGTGTTTCGCTTCGGTTGAACGGCTGTTGTTGCGTTCTGCGGCGATCCTGTCAGCTGTGCCGTCACCCCGGAGGATTCACAAATGAGGACACTCCTCGCCCTGCTGGCGCTCACTCTCATGTTTGCGGACCGGCACGGGCCCAGGACCGGATGCCGCCGATTCCAGCGGACAAGATGACTGACGCGCAGAAGAAGGCGGTCGCGGACTACAAGTCGATCCGCAACACCGATCTCATCGGACCGCCATGGTCGGTCCTGCTGCGCGTACCCGATCTCGTGGTCCCCTCGTTGCAGCTTCGCCTGCACAACCTGCAGAACAGCGCGCTCAGCCCGAAGCTGACCGAGCTCGCCATCCTGATCGCGGCGCGCCACTGGACCAACAGCTACGAGTGGAACGCTCATCACACGCTGGCGGTGAAGGCGGGCCTCAGCACCGACATCATCAATGCGGTCTCCGACGGCCGCCGCCCCGATCGCATGGCGGACGATGAAGCGATCCTCCACGACTTCTGCATGGAGCTCCTCAACAATGGGAGCGTCAGCGATGGAACATATGAACGAGCTCTGGCCAAGTTCGGTGAAGCGGGCGTCGTCGAGGCGGCCGGACTCCAGGGCTACTACACCTATCTTGCGATGGTCATGAACGTGGCCCGGTCGCCTTCTCCGGCGAACGCGACCCAGAAGCTCACGCCGTTTCCGAGATAAAACGTGGTCGACAGGAGGACATCAATGGCTACGCGTTGGGCGGCAATCTCATTTGCAGTCGCGGCATTCTTAGTCGGCTACGTCGTGGCCGACCAGCAGTCGACGGTCGACGGTCAATCGGGTTCGCGTCCGAGCGGGTTCTCAGCCGTGCCGACTGCAATCGGCGCATTGGACGTGACCGGCCCCTATGACGTCGTGGCCGACTGGCCAAAGGACATCAGCACGCTTCCCGGAAACGAGAAGTGGACGTGGGGCGCAGGGCAGGGCGTCTTCGCCGAGAGCCCGGACCGTGTCTACTACGTGCAGCGCGGCCAACTGCCCGTGCTTGCGAAAGTCCAGGGAACAGCGCTCCCGCAAATCGCGCCGAACCTCTCGTTCCCGGTGATGGGACTGCTGAGGAATGCCACCCAGGCGAGCCCGCCGGGAGCACTCGAGATCAACGGCAAACCGGGCGACGACTCCGATGCCGGCAAGGCCGGCGTCGACTTCCTCTGGGAGAACTGCATCGTCGTCATCGACCGCAACGGCAACATCATCGAGACCTGGAAACAGTGGGACAAGATGCTGCGCCGGCCGCATTCGGTGTACATCAGCCCGTACGATCCGCAGAAGAACGTCTGGGTCGTCGACGATTACCGACACGCGATCTTCAAGTTCACCAACGACGGGAAGAAACTGCTGCAGACGATCGGCGTGCCGAACGAGCACGCCTCGGACGACAAGCACTTCTATCGCCCGACGTTCATGGCATGGCAGCCTGATGGCAGCTTCTACGTCTCCGACGGCTACGCCAACACGCGCGTCGTGAAATTCGACAAGGACGGCAAGTACCTCCTCACGTGGGGCGAGCGCGGCACCCCGCCCAACGAGACTCGGCCCAACTACTTCAACAACGTTCATGGCGTGACGGTGGATCCGGCCACGCGTCAGGTGTACGTGAACGACCGTGCCAACCGTCGCATCCAGGTCTTCGACGAGAACGGCAAGTTCCTGCGCATGTTCACCGTTGCTGCTGGCGCGAACCTGCACTTCGTTCACATCGACGCCGATCGCCGGCTGTGGGTCTTCGACAACATCAGCCAGAAGCTGGCGCAGTACGATCTCGAAGGCCGCCTCGTCTACGCGTGGGGAAGCCTGGGATCATTCCCGGGAGCGCTCTGGGGCGTGCACGGCATCAGCGTGGATCAGGAACAGAACCTGTACCTCGCCGCAGTTGGTCGCGGCGGCGTGCAGAAGTTCCGTCCCCAGCAGGGGGCGAACCCGGCGTACCTGGTCGGCAAGCACGTGTACTCCGCGTGGAAGTGATCGGCGCTCTCAGAACCTCGGGTGTTGCGGCGATCATCGTCCTCTCGCTGATGGCGGGTGGCGGTGACGCCCAACAGCCCGCACCTGTCTTCGACCGTTACTTCACGGACAAAACCATGCGAGTGGACTACTTCCACTCGGGTGGCATGGGGCAAGAGATCGTGGCGCTCGAGCGCATCGTCGCCGACGGCCCCTGGCCGGGCAGCCGCACACGACTCGTCGACGACACGAACCTCGGGAAATACCTGTTTGAAGTCGTCGATCGCACGACCAACGCGGTGATCTATTCGCGAGGCTTCGCGTCGATTTACGGGGAATGGGAAACGACGGCGGAATATCGCACACTGCACCGCACGTTCCCCGAGTCGCTGCGACTGCCCTGGCCGAAAGCGCCGGTGCAGGTCGTGCTGAAGAAGCGGGACCCGCAGAACAGCTTCCGCGAGTTGTGGTCCACCGTCGTTGATCCGGAGTCGCGCTTCGTGAACCCGGTTGATACCCCTGCCGCAGGAAAAGTCTGGACCGTCTTCGAGAACGGGCCTGCGTCGGCCAAGGTCGATCTGCTCGTCATCAGTGAAGGGTATGCCGCCGATCAGATGGACAAGTTCCACCGTGACGTTCGACGCCTCGTGGATCGGCTGTTCGACTACGAGCCCTTCAAGTCGCGGCGCGGTGATTTCAACGTACGGGCACTCGATCTGCCGTCGCCACAGCCGGGCGTCAACCGTGCGCGCGCGAAATCGTTTCGCCGTACGCCAATGTCGGTCGAGTACAACATCTTCGACAGCGAGCGCTACATCCTGACCTACGACGACCGGGCGTTGCGCAACGTCGCGTCGGCGGCGCCGTACGAATTCATCGAGATCCTCGTCAACGAAGAGCAGTACGGCGGCGGTGGCATCTTCAACTTTCAGGCAACGGCCTCCGTCGATCACGCGTATGCCGAATACGTGTTCGTGCACGAGTTCGGGCACCACTTCGCCGGGCTCGCCGACGAGTACTACACGTCGGATGTCGCGTACGAGACCGGAGCGGCCGTGCACGTCGAGCCGTGGGAGCCAAACGCGACGGCGATGAACGATCCATCGCGCCTCAAGTGGCGCGACCTGGTCGAGCCGAACACACCGCTGCCCACGCCGTGGGACAAAGAGACATACGAAAAGCAGAGCCGCGAGTCACAGGCACAGCGGCGCAAGCTGCTGGCATCGGGCGCGCCGCAGTCGGAGATCGACAAGCTGTTTCGCGAAGAAGAAGGCTGGTCGACGACGCTGCTGGGCGGGATGAAGTTCTCCGGCAAGGTCGGCGCCTTCGAGGGCGCGTCCTATGAAGCCAAGGGACTGTACCGACCCGAGGCTGACTGCATCATGTTCACCCGCGATCGCGTCGGGTTCTGCCGTGTCTGCCGCCGCGCTATCGAACGCGTGATCGACCTGTACGCGCGTCCGTAGCCGATCCTTCGGTTTTCCTTGACCCGGGCGACCGGGCGTGGTACCACCACACCGCGGCAACGGGAACCGCAGGAGGCCGAAAATGCAGCTTCGGCGCATCATGGTGTTCCTTGGCGTGGCCGGTGTCGGCCTTCTTCTCCTGCTGGTCCCCCCGCTGCTCGGTCAGCAGCGTCGGCCGGCAGGATCCCAGTTTCCAGCCACGTATCGCGCACCGCGACTGGCCGACGGCCGCCCCGACCTGAACGGCATCTGGCAGGCGTTCGTCACGGCAAACTGGGATCTCCAGGATCACGAGGCTCAGCCAGGCCCATACTCCGAGCTGACCGGAGCGTACGGCGCCGGCCCGGCAGGCCAGAGTATCGTCGAAGGTGGAGAGATTCCCTACAAAGCGGAAGCGCTCGAGAAGAAGAAGGCCAACTTCGAGAACCGCCTTCGCGTCGATGTCAGCGACGCCAAGACGTGGCACGCGCTCGGCGATCCCGAGATGAAATGCTACATGCCCGGCGTGCCGCGCGCGACCTACTTGCCGTTCCCATTCCAGATCACACAGGGCACGAGCCCCTACATCCTGATGGCGTACGAATTCACGAGCGCCACCCGCATCATTCGCATGAACTGGGAACAGCCGGCCCCGACCGATTCGTGGATGGGATGGTCGCGAGGACGCTGGGAGGGTGACACGCTTGTCGTCGACGTCACGGGCCAGCGCGAAGAGACGTGGTTCGATCGCGCCGGCAACTACCACACCGACGCGTTGCACGTCGTCGAGCGTTATACGCCCGTCAGCCCGTATCACATGATGTACGAGGCCACCATCGAAGATCCGAAGGTATTCACGCGGCCGTGGAAGATCACCTTCCCGCTCTACCGACGGATGGAGAAGAACGTCCAGCTGCTCGAATTCAAGTGCGTCCCGTTCACCGAGGAACTCCTGTTCGGAAAGTTCCGCAAGCCGGTCGCGAGATGACGAGTATGTGCAACCGATACCTTGCGTCCACCGCTCTGCTTGCCGTGGTTGTCGCGGTAAGCCTCGTCGCTCCGGCGTCTGGACAGGCGCCGAAGAAGTACAACGCGCCCAAGACACCCTGGGGAGATCCAGATCTACAAGGTGTTTGGAACGACGCCACCAGCACGCCGCTCCAGCGGCCAGCCACTGTCGGCGAAAAGGACGTCCTCAGCGACGAGGAGGCCGAGGAGTTTCAGAAGTCACTCGCGTTCGATCTCTCGCGCGACCGGCGCGACGGCGGCAACGCCGCCGACGTCAACCGGGCCTACAACGAGCACTGGATGGACGCGCGGCGGCTCAAGATCACGTCCGACCGGCGCACATCGCTCATCGTGGATCCACCCGACGGGCGGATTCCGGTGCTCGCCACGCTGCCGCCCGAACGCCAGAAAGTGCGAGCCTCGCGTGCCGAAGCCGCCGCGCGATTCGCGGCCGGGTTGCCCCACGACTACACGGATATGTCCTGGCCCGTTCGCTGCGTCGTCCGCACCGACGTGCCGCCGTACCTGCCGACGATCTACAACAACAACTTCCAGATCTTCCAGAGCCCCGGCTACGTGACCATCGCGCCCGAGATGATCCACAGCGCCCGCATCATCCCGCTCGACGGGCGCCCTCATCTCAACCGGAACCTGCGACAGTGGCTCGGTGATACCCGCGGTCGCTGGGAAGGCTCGACGCTCGTGGTCGAGACGACGAACTTCAAGGCCGAGGAAGGTGTGCTGTTGCAGGGCGCCAACCCCGCGACGTTCACCATCACCGAGCGCTTCACGCGCGTAGCCTCCGACGCGATCAACTACGAGTTCACCGTGGCCGATCCGACGACGTGGTCGAGGCCGTGGACGGCGCTGATTCCCTGGAACAAGGTCGATCCCGGCGAGCAGATGTACGAGTACGCCTGCCACGAAGACAACTTCGACATCGTGCACTTCCTGACCGGCGCCAGGCTCAGAGAGAAGAACGGCGAAACCGTCGGCCAGCGACCGGCACGAGCTGGCGAAGAGAGGTAGTCCAATGCGCACCCTTCGATCGCACGTTGCCGCTGGCGCTCTGCTGCTCGTGATGACGGCCGCGCCGGCCCGCGCCCATCACGCGTTCAACGCAGAGTTCGACGCGAACAAACCGGTCAGGTTCAAGGGAACGGTCACCAAGATGCTGTGGGTGAATCCTCACGCCTGGATCTACGTTGACGTGAAGAAAGAGGATGGCACCGTCGAAGAGTGGATGATCGAAACGGGGACGCCCAACACGCTCATCAGGCGCGGGCTGACGAAGGAATCGCTGCAGAAGGGCACGGAGATCATCGTCGACGGCTATCAGTCGAAGGACGGCTCGCGCCGCGCGAACGGACGCGACCTCACGCTGCCCAATGGCCAGACGCTGTTCCTCGGCTCGTCGGGCACCGGCGCGCCGTCACGAGAAGAAGTGACGCCGTTCGCTCCCGATCACGGCAGGCTCAAGGCAACGTACTCGGCCGGGTGCTCGCGCGATCCGATAGCGACAACCACGTACTGTTTGCCCTGGAACATGTAGGTCATGGGCGCGCCGGTCGTGCCGGCAGGCAACTCCGTCTCCCACAGCACCTCGCCCTGTCGCTTTGTCGTAGGCACGAAACTTTTTTCCGCCGGCGCCAGGTGCCAACGAAAGCGGCATCCCCTTGGGCGTGCGTTCCTGCGACGCCATGATCGGATCGCCTTCGCCGACGAACAGCAATGTCTTTGTCGCAAGCGGAGCGCTTCGGCCCGGGTTCCCGAGTGGAGGCAGGTTGAGCGGTTTGAGCAGCGGGTGATCGCGTGGCCCATCGCCATTGGGCACCATCCATGCGGTCGTCCCTTTGTTGAGATCGATGGCAGTGATCCGGCCGTACGGGGGCTTCAGCAACGGGAGTCCAAGCGGTGCCGGGGGTACTCCCGCGACCCGCGAGTGAACGTGAGATTGGTCTTTGCCGAATCCCCTGGGATGATGTCGGCGACGAACGGACCCGTGATCGACTGCACGTAGAGCAGACCCGTGTCAGGGTCGAATGCGCCGCCCTGCCAGTCGGCGCCGCCGACCGAGCCAGGCAGTTGAATCGTCCCCTTCGTGTCATTCGGTCCGCTGCCCTTGATAGAGGGAGGCGTGAACATCGGCCCGATGACGTACTGCCTGACGATGTCGAGAGCGGCCGCACGGAGCGCCGGTGTGAAGTCAATGAGATCGTCGACGGTGACACCCTGCCGATCGAACGCGGGAGGCTTGGTGGGAAACGGTTGTGTAGCTGCTGTCTGCTCACCGGGTGTCTTGGACTGCGGTACGGCTCGATCTTCGATCGGCCAGACGGGCTGGCCAGTGACACGATCGAAGACGAAGGCAAACGCCTGCTTCGTCAGCTGCACCACGGATCGGATCCGCCGGCCGTCGACCGTGATGTCCGCCAGGATCGGCGCTGCAGGCAAATCGTAGTCCCACAGGTCGTGCCGCACCAGCTGGTAGTGCCATATACGTTTACCCGTTTGGCACTCTAAGGCTACCAGCGCGTCCGAGAACAAGTTGTCGCCAGGTCGATGGCCGCCGTACATGTCGCTCGTCGGACTGGTGAGCGGCAGATACGCGTAGCCGAGTTGTTCGTCGACGCTGATGAGCGACCAGAGGTTCGCGTGCCCCGTGTACTGCCACGAGTTGTCCTTCCAGGTGTCGATACCAGGTTCACCGGCACGAGGAATGACATGGAACGTCCAGCGCAGTTGTCCCGTGCGGACGTCGTAGCCTCTCACATCGCCAGGCGTTCCCTCCTTGCGCGGCGGCGAGTCGCTCATGGAGGCCCCGACGATCACCACGTCCCGGCACACACGTGGCGCACCACTCCACGAGTACGGATCCTTGTCCGAGCCCAGATGCAAGTTGACAGAACCACCGGAGCCGAATTCGGGATACGGCTGGCCTGTCTTTGCGTTCAGGGCGGTCAGCACCTCGCCGCGCTGCACGAAGATGCGCTCGTCGCCGGCGTCCCGCCAATACCCCACTCCACGCGTGCTGGTCCCGCGCAACGCGTCCGGACCGGGCGGAGGCTCCTGAATCCAGATCGTCTTGCCGGTGCCGGGGTCGAACGCCTCGACCAGGCCGACGCCGTTCGGCGAATACAACACGCCACCAATCATCAGAGGCGTGGCGCGAAAGTTGTTCGGCACTTGCAGCTTTGGATCTTTGCCGCTGAGCAGCGGATCGACTGCCGGGCGCCGCCAGGCGACGCGAAGGCTCTTCACATTCGTACCGTTGATCTGATCGAGTGGTGCGTACTTCGTGCTACCCGGATCACCGCTGTAACTGCGCCACTCGCCGTTCTCGGTTTGCGCCGCGGCAGTCCCAATCAGACACACGCTCGTCGCGAGACCCATCCACATCCATCGAAGGCGTTTCATCGCACGACCTCCCGCCCCGCAATCCACACGGCCTCCAGTTGTCGAGTGTTGCTGATGTCGCTGAGCGGGTCGCCGCGCAACACCACAAAGTCCGCGCGCTTTCCCGGCTCGAGCGTCCCCAGCTGTGCATCAAGCTTCATGACTCGCGCCGCGCCACCCGTGGCCGCGACCAACGCCTGCATCGGCGTCAGCCCCGCCTTGACCATCAACTCGAGTTCCACGTGCTCGAAATAGCCTTGCCATCGGCCATCGCCCGCGCCGGAATCGGTGCCCATCGCAATCGGGGCACCTGCATCAGCCAGGATCTTGACGTTGCGACTCGCCTGCTCGAGCGCCTTCTTGATCGACTGCGCCTGCGTGTCGCTTCGCGTTTTCGCCTTGGAGCGCCGGGTCGCTCAGCCGCTTCATGTCCGCGTCGTAATCGGCGGCATGCCTCAGGAAGAACGGGTCGCTGAAAAACGCCGGCGTCGTCTCGTACACGAACACCGATAGATCGCGAGTCAGCGTGGGGATGTACCCGACGTTGCGTCGCTTGAGCTCAGCGATCATCTGCGGGTCAATGTCCTTGTCGCGCACGCTGTGCGCGAAGACGTCGACACCGGCCGCCAGCAGGTCATGCCCATCCTTGGCGTAAAACAGATGCGCGGCAACTCTCAGTCCGCGCCTGTGCGCCTGGTCGATGAGCGCACCATAGACCGCAGGCGTCATGTCCTTGGCATTGCCAGTGATGTGAATCTTGATGATGTCGACCTTCAGATCTGCGTTACGGTTGACGGCCTGCCGCGCGTCTTCCTCGCTCGACGCCGCCCTGATGCTGGGAGCTGCCACTGTACAGCCGTGCGCGATCGATGGCCTCTTTCGCCTGTTCGTCGCGAAGGGCGAGCGCGTCGCGCACGTCGGCCGGACCCGAGCCAAGGACGACGGCAGTGGTGACGCCATAGTCGGCGTACAGTCGCAGTTGCGCCGTCAATTGCTCGCGAACAGGTCGCGCCGATGCAGCGTCGGCGCTGACGTGTGCGTGCGCATTGATGAGTCCCGGAATGACGGTCTTACCCGACAGGTCTATGCGCGTTGCGCCAGGCGGAATGGCGACGGCCGCTTGTGTTCCAGCAGCCTCGATAAAGCCGTCGCGAACGAGCAACGTGGCTCCCTCGACGGCCGCTCGGCCTGTCCCGTCGATGAGCCGAAGGCCCGTCAGCGCGAACGTCGCGCTGGCCGGAGCCTGGGCGACCGGTCTCTCGACTGAGGATGCCGGCGACAACAGCAATGAGCCAACAAGAACAGCGGCCAGTCGCGCGGCACCTCTCACGACTTCACCTCACGAGCAACGAATTGTCACATCGATCACGGGCAACTGTCGACTCCGTCCCGTTGGAACACGTTCTCTGTCAGGACTTCCGTTCACTTTGTTACTCCCGGCCGTTTTCCAATGAGCAGTGTCTAATCGATTGGCTGCCGTAATTCCCGCGCGCGTCTAAACGGTCGGAGGTCGACATGAGACGGATGCCGGTGCCCCTGATCGCGGTCCTCTCCGTGCTTTTCAGCTCTTCGCTGATGAGCCAGGCTCCTACCGGCGGCGCGCAAGGCGTGCGCCCAGGCGTCCCTGGTGGCGCACAAGCGCCAGGCATGCCCACGCCAAGAGACAACCGTGGCCCGCAGTCTGGCACGGCACGGCTCCGCGGCCGCGTCGTCGCCGCGCAGACGGGGTTGCCGCTTCGCCGCGCACAGGTGACGGCATTCACGACTGAAGGACAGACGAGACGAGTGGCGACGACCGACGCCGAAGGTCGATATGAGTTCGTCGAACTCCCGGCAGGCCGCTTCTCGGTCACCGCGACCAAGGCTGGATACGTCCAGCAACAGTACGGACAGCGCCGGCCGTTCGAGGCGGGTACGCCCGTGACCATCGCGGATGGCGAGACGGTCGAACGCATCGACTTCACGCTGTCGACCGGGAGCGTCATCACCGTGCGTGTGACCGATGACTTCGGGGAACCGTTTGCCGGGGCACAGGTGCAGGTTCAGCGATTCCAGTACGGTCCCGATGGCGAGCGTCGCCTGACGCCGTCGCCAGGTGCAGGTGGCATGTTCATGAGTGCGACCGACGATCGCGGCGAGATCAGGATCTACGGGTTGTCGCCGGGTGAGTACGTGATCGCCGCGTCGGTTCGCAACATTGGACTCCCCGGTGCCACCAATCCGAACGACACGAACGAGGGCTTTTCGCCGACGTTCTACCCCGGAACGATCAGTGCCGCCGAGGCACAGGCTATTTCCATTTCCGCCGGGGAGGAACGATCGGTGCAGTTCGCGATGGTCGCCGCAAGGATGTCGCGCATCAGCGGCACGGTGATGACCTCCGATGGACGTCCTGCCACCGGCGCCCAGTTGATCGTCGTGACACGCTCGGGTGGCACGGCGATGTCTTCGTCCGGCATGGGCAACGTGGCAGCAGACGGAAGCTTTGCCGTGTCCGGTATCGCGCCCGGTGACCATTCGATCGAGGTCCGTCCACAGCCTCGCTCTGGAGAGTCGGGCGGCGAGTTCGCCTCAGTCCCTGTGGTCGTGTCCGGGGCCGATATCACCAATCTGCGGATCGTGACCGGCAAAGCCGCGAACCTCAGTGGTCGCGTCATCTTCGAGGGCACATCGAAGCGTGACACCGGCTTTGGGCCTCTGCGGGTCTTCATGATGCCGTCCGATCCGACGAATCGGCAGATGTTCTTTGGAGGTGCAGACCCGATGACGAACGGCGTCGTCGAGGAGAACGGCAACTTTCAACTCGCAGGCGCGTCCGGACGCGTCTTCCTGATGGTGTCGACACCTCCGCTATGGGTGATCAAGTCAGTGACGCTCGACGGCAACGACATCACCGACGAACCGCTCGAGCTCACGGGCAAGCAATCGATCTCGGGGCTCGTGATCAGGTTGACCGACAAGTTGACGCAGATCTCGGGACGGGTAAGCGATGGACGCGGGCAGGTGCTGCGCGACTACGTGGTCGTGATTCAACCGGCCGAAGCGAAGGAACCGATCGTGGCCTCGAGGTGGATACGAACTGCGCGGCCCGATACCAGCGGACGGTTCGAAACACGCGGTATGCGACCGGGTCGCTATGTTGCGACGGCCGTCGAAGCGCTCGAGCAGGGGCGGCAGTTCGCCCCGGAATTCCAGGAGCAGCTGCGCCGCGGCGGACGCGAGTTCTCCGTGCGTGAAGGCGAGAGCGTCGCGCTCGACCTCACATTGACACCGAATCTCTGAGGCTGTTCTACTCGCTGAGTAGATCTTCGGTCGAGACGACGCATTCCGGGAGCAGCAAAGGCGCCAGCGACTGACCGCGCGTGCAGCGCCGGACACTCCTGTACGCCCCGTCTTCGGGCGCGGAATGGCAGAACAACACGTTCTCGTTGAGATCGGCTAGCCAGTATTCGTGAACACCTGATCTCGCATAGACGCGCGACTTGACGTCCCGGTCGTAGTCGATCGAAGAGTCAGCGATCTCGACGACGAGCAGGATGTCGGTGGGGCCCGGATGCCGAGATGAATAGAAGTCCTGGCGCGGCCGGAGCAACACGAGGTCGGGCTCGGGCTCGCTGTAGAAATCCAACCGGACCGAACCCTGCACGCGGACGATCGCCGAATCACCTGCCTTCGTCACGAACGCCCGATTTGCGCGATCGACGCTGGCACAGTGACGGGGACCGATCGGCGTCATCGTGACGATCTCGCCATCGATGAGCTCGACTCGGTCTTCCGCGCGCAGAATCCCCGCCTGTCCCATTCGCTGGTAGTCGTCGGCGGTAAAGCGCCTCCTGGTGACTGCAACCGGCATAGGCTTGGGGCCATCCTAACACGCACAGAAAGCGAGCACCGTGCCGCGCGGTAATGGGGCCTGAAGCGCTCGAGTCCACTGCAGATGTCGAACTTTCTGCAGCGCGCGTCTCGGGGCAAGTACGCACAGTTTGCCCGGCCATACTGAATGCGCGAGAATCGCGACCATGGGCCGATCGAACCGCCTTGGAATCCTCGTTGGCGGCGGACCCGCCCCCGGCATCAACGCGGTCATCTCGGCAGCGACGATCGCTGCACTCAACCAGGGGTTCGAGGTCCTGGGCATTCGCGACGGCTTCAAGCGCCTCGTGCGCCGCGATCCGGCCGGGCTCAGCCCGCTGACGATCGACGACGTGTCACGCGTGCATCTGCTCGGCGGGTCGATACTCGGGACCTCGCGCGAGAACCCGACGAAGTCATCGGCGGCGACCGAGGCTGTCGTCGAGATGCTGCGGGAGTCGAGCGTCACGCACCTCGTCACCATCGGCGGCGACGATACGGCGCTCTCGTCGCGCTACATCAGCGAGCACTCCGGCGGCGCCATTCGCACCGTGCACGTGCCCAAGACGATTGACAATGATCTGCCCCTGCCACCGCATGTGCCGACGTTCGGGTTCCAGACGGCGCGGCACGTCGGCGTCGAGCTCGTCAGAAATCTCATGGAGGATGCCAGGTCCACTCGACGCTGGTACATCGTCGTCGCGATGGGGCGCAAGGCGGGGCACCTTGCGCTTGGAATTGGGAAGGCCGCGGGCGCGACGGTGACGGTGGTGGCTGAGGAGTACACGTCTCAATACATCCCGTTTGCCACCATCTGTGATGTCGTCGAGGGCGCGATCATCAAGCGGCGCGCGATGGGACGACACTTCGGCGTCGCCGTGCTGGCCGAGGGCCTCATCGACAAGCTCGATCCGGCCGAGCTCGTCGAGCTGGAAGACGTCGAGCGAGACGAGCATGGGCACGTACGATTCGCCGAGGTGGATCTGGCTCGAAAGGTGAAGGCCGAAGTGCAGGGGCGGCTCAGCGAGCGCGGTCTTCGCGTCACCATCACCAACAAGAACGTCGGCTACGAGCTTCGCTGCGCCGATCCGATTCCCTTCGATGCCGAGTACTGCCGCGACCTGGGATCTGGCGCTGTGCGCTTCCTTGTCGATGGCGGCAGCGGAGCCATGATCAGTGTGCAGGGTGGACGCCTCGTGCCGATTCCCTTCGAGGATCTCGTGGAGCCGGAGAGTGGCAAGACGAAGGTGCGCCTCGTGAACATCGACAGCGAGGGCTTCAGGGTGGCGCGTGCGTACATGATCCGGCTCGAGCCGGAAGACTTCGCCCACGCTGCATGGGTCGATCGGCTCGCAGATGCGGCGCATCTGACGCCGGGCGTGTTCCGGCAGCGATTTGAATATCTCGCTTCGAGCACGCCGTAGGACACGCATGCCCATCAAACGCATTGGCATCGTCGTGGGAGGTGGCCCCGCTCCCGGCACCAACGGCGTCATCAGCGCCATTGCCATCGAAGCGATCAAGGTCGGGTGCGTGCCGATCGGATTCCATGACGGATTCGACTGGCTCGCGCAGCGCTACACCGACGAACAGCACGAGCTGACCATCGACGAAGTCTCGCGTGTCCACCTCGATGGCGGCGTGTTCCTCGGTACCTCGCGGCGCGACGTGACGCGTGACCCGGAGAGCCTGGAAAACACGGTCGCTGCCCTCAGCAAGCTGAAGATCGATGCCCTCGTCTGCATCGGCGGCGACGATCTCGTGCGGAGCGCCGTCGCGCTCGAACGCCGCGGGGTGGTCAAGGTCGTCCAGGTGCCGAAGAGCATCGATAACGATCTGTGGCTCCCCTTGCCGCTGGCAACGCTGGGCTACGAAACGGCTCGTCATGTCGGCGTCGGCATCGTGAAAAGCCTGATGGAGGATGCGAGGACGACCGGGCGCTGGTACCTCGGTGTGACGATGGGGCGGCCGACCGGGCACCTGACGCTCGGCATCGGCAAAGCGGTGAGCGCCACGTGCACCATCATCCCCGAAGAGTTTTCGCAGACCCCGATTTCGCTCGCGGACATTGCGGACATCGTCGAGGGAAGCATCATCAAGCGGCGCGCCATGGGCAAGTCGCATGGCGTCGTCCTGCTGTCGGAGGCGCTCGTCGAGCGATTCAGCTCGCGTGAAGTGGCGGAGCTGCAGGACGTTGACCGCGACGCGCAAGGCAACATCCGCGTCACCGAGATCGACCTTGGACGAAAGGTCAAGAACGAGGTCCAGGTACGCCTCGAACAGCGCGGGATCAAGGTGACGATCGTGGACAAGACGATTGGCTACGAGCTGCGGTGTGCGCCGCCCATCCCGTTCGATGCGGAGTACGCTCGCGATCTGGGTTATGCCGCGGTGATCCATCTCCTCGACGGCGGATCCGGCGCGCTCGTGACGATCCAGGGAGGCGAGTTCACACCGATCCCGTTCGCGCAGGTTCTCGATCCGAGCGGCGAAGGGCGTCGTCGTCCGGTGGACGTCACCACCGAGAGCTACGGCGTGGCGCGCGAGTACATGGTCAGGCTCGGACCTCGCGATTTCACCGACCCGGCGTGGGTCACCGCGCTGGCGCAGGCCGCTGGACTCGATGACGATGGGTTCCGTGCAAGATTTGGACGACTTGCGAACACGTCGTCCGAGGAGATCTGGGAACGATGCTATCGCGGGTTCATGACGAAGGAGGTTCATACCTGAACGCCGGCGATGTACGTGCTGACGCAGGAGTTCTGGGCGAAGTGATAGACCCAGTGGTTCACATCGGGTGCGTCGATGATGGCGAAGTCGGCGCGCTTGCCGGGCTCGAGCGATCCGGTGACGGACGCCTCGCCGATTGCCCGCGCGGCATAAATCGTGACGCCTTTCAGCACCTCCGCCGGTGTCATGCGCTGCAACGTCGCCGCAAGCAGCATCGCCAGCGGCAGGTGATACGTCGGGGCCGTGCCGGGATTGAAGTCGGTGGCGACCGCGACGGGGACGCCGGCGGCGATCAAACTGCGGGCAGGGGCCAGGGGACGACCGAGGTACAGCGCAGCCAGAGGCAAGGTCACGGCGACTGTTCCGGCGCGCGCGAGTCGCGCGATGCCCTGCGCTGACACGCATTCGAGATGATCCGCGGAGACGGCGTTCAGTTCCGCCGCCAGTACTGCGCCCCCGTCATCGGTGAACTGGTCCACATGAAGCTTCGCGCCGAGGCCGTGCTCGCGGGCACAACGAAGAATCGCGCGTGCCTCGTCCTGTGTGAACGCAGACTCTTCGACGAACACGTCGGCGAACCGGGCGAGGCTGCGACGCGCGACCACAGGAATCAGGTCGCCACACACCATCTCCACGTACTCCTTCCGGCGCCCTGCATACTCCCGAGGGACGACGTGTGCCGCGAGTAGCGTTGAAACGATGCGGACGGATTGTGTCTGTCGAAGCGCTTCGTATACCTCCAGCAATCGGATTTCGTTGTCAACGTCAAGGCCGTATCCGCTCTTGGCTTCCACCGTCGTGACACCCAGGCGCACCATCTGCGCCAGCCAGCTCGCGCAACGATCGACCAGCGCGTCGGTGCTTATGCCGCGCGTGGCGGCAACGGTCCTGGCGATTCCGCCGCCCGCCGCCGCCAGTTCCTGGTACGTGCGCCCTCGCATCCGTGCTTCGATTTCATCGGCCCGCCAGCCGGCAAACGCAAGGTGCGTGTGGCAGTCAACGAGACCAGGAACCACGAGCCGACCTTGCGCATTGATGCGTTCGTCATCGCGGTACTCGTGCGGGAGGGCTTCGGCGGATCCTACCCACGCGATGTCGGTCCCTCGCCACGCGAGCGCTGCCCGCGGGATCGTATGAATCGCGTCTTGTCCGCCTTCCTCCCGGCAGCTGGCGAGGAGACCGATGTTGGTGAGGATGGGCATTGTTAATCATTAATGTCGGGATCCATCCACCATCGGCAAATCGATTCGATGACGGCGTGCCACCTCGAGCGCTTCTTCGTAGCCGGCGTCGGCGTGGCGCATCACACCGGTTCCCGGATCGGCGGTCAACACACGCTGCAGGCGTCGTTCGGCGGTGTCGCTCCCCGTCGCAACCGTCACCATCCCGGCATGAATCGAGTAGCCGATGCCCACACCACCGCCGTGGTGGATCGACACCCAGCTTGCACCGCACGCCGTGTTGAGCAGCGCATTCAACAGCGGCCAGTCGGCAATGGCGTCCGACCCGTCCTTCATCGCTTCGGTCTCTCGGTAGGGCGATGCGACGGAACCGCCATCGAGATGATCGCGGCCGATGGCAATCGGCGCGCTTACGTGACCGCGCCGGACGAGCCAGTTGAACTTCGCCCCCGCGTCCGCGCGCTCACCGTATCCGAGCCAGCAGATGCGGGCCGGCAAACCCTGGAACTTGACGCGCTGACCTGCGTAATCGATCCAGCGGCGCAATTTCGCATCATCCGGAAAGAGCTCGAGCAGTGCGCGATCGGTCGCGGCAATGTCCTGGGGATCGCCCGACAGAGCCACCCACCGGAACGGTCCGGATCCTCTGCAGAACAGCGGCCTGACAAAGGCCGGAACGAAGCCGGGGATGTCAAACGCGTCCTTCAGGCCACGATGCTCCGCGACCTGCCCGCGGATGTTGTTGCCGTAGTCGAACACAACCGCGCCGCGCCGCTGCAGCGCAAGCATCGCCTGGATGTGCACCGCCATGGAGTCGAGCACGGCGTTCTCGTAACTCGCCGCATCGCGTGCTCGCCAGCGCTCCGCCTCCTCGACCGACGTGCCGGCGGGAATGTAGCCGACCCGCAGGTCGTGGGCCGCGGTCTGGTCCGTGACAACGTCGGGAGTAACGCTCGAGCCGACAATGCGGGGAAGCACTTCGGCAGCGTTGCCGAGAAGCGCGATCGACAAGGGACGCTTCGCGGCGCACGCTTCTGAGGCGAGTGCCACGGCCTCCTGAAAATTGGTGGACATCCGATCGCAGTAGCCGCTTTCCAGGCGGCGCTGGATCCGGCTGGGATCTACCTCGACTGCGAGGCACACACCGCCGTTCATCGTGACAGCGAGGGGCTGCGCACCGCCCATGCCGCCGAGGCCGGCGGTCACGACTAGCCGGCCGGCGAGGTCGCCACCGAAGCGCTGGCGCGCGCACTCGGCAAAGGTTTCGTAGGTGCCTTGCAGGATTCCCTGACTGCCGATGTAAATCCACGATCCGGCCGTCATCTGGCCGTACATCGTGAGGCCGAGCGCGTCGAGGCGGCGGAATTCGTCCCATGTCGCCCACTTCGGCACGAGGTTCGCGTTCGCAATCAGCACCCGTGGTGCCTCCTCGTGCGTGCGAAAGACGCCAACAGGCTTTCCGCTCTGCACCAGCAGCGTCTCGTCGTCGGCAAGCCGCTCGAGCGTCGCGACGATCGCGTGGTACGACGGCCAGTCGCGCGCGGCCTTCCCCGCGCCGCCGTAGACAATCAGATCCTCTGGCCGTTCGGCGACCTCCGGATCGAGATTGTTCATCAGCAGCCGAAGTGCTGCCTCCTGATCCCAGCCACGACAACGTCGACTGGATCCGCGCGGTGCTCGAATCGCCGTCTTCACGGTCATGACATCACCTCGGAGGTCTGCGGTCTACGGGTCTGCGATCTCCGGTCTCTTCTGCCACCTCGAGGAGACCGCGTATTTCCTCTGCGACTTCGTCGCCTATCCGTCGAGCGAGAGTACGCAGACGATCGACCTCGCCACGGCACGCCCGCACGAACGTCTCATCCTTGAGCGCCCCGAGATTGATCAGGACGTTGAGGGCGGCTCCTTCGACTGCGGCGCGTGCGAGGAGCGCCGCGGTGCCGGCGTCGGAAGCCGCATCATGCCGTCCTCTGCGTGCGGCAACACGAGCGAGCTCGAGCGCAGTGAGCGACAACCGCGCAGTCTCGAGAGGTACCTCCGCCGCACGCCGATACGCCGTTTGCAGCATCTGATCGCGAGCGCCCCGCTCGGTTTCGGTCGTGCGTGGCATACGCATAGCGGCCATCACGCCGTTGAAGGCGCGCGCGTCCTCGTCCACGATCTCGGCGAGCGCCTGCTTCGTCGCCTGCGCACGCACCGACATTTCACTCAGCTCCTCGTCATGGCCGGTCCGACCAACCGTCAGGTTGGCCACCATCGCCGCCAACGCGGCGCCGAGGCTGCCTGCCAGTGCCGCCGCCGAGCCGCCGCCGGGAACGGGCGCGTCGCTCGAGACTTCGTCAACGAAACGACTGACCGGCAGCGATATCAACGGCGCCGGGACGCGCACCGCGTACTCCACGATCTTCTTCTCCGGATTGAACGGCGCAAGTTGATCCAGCCCCAACGACCGGACGGCAACGTCAACCAGTTCGGGCTCCGGCGCGCCCGCGGATTTTCGCTGCATGCGCAGGTAGAATCTTCCGGCATCGACGATTGGTTGCAGTGGGGTCATGCCGACCAATTCGGAGCCGGTGACGCGCAGGCCGAGTCGCTCGGCCTCGTCCTTCACTGTTTCAAATACCACGTGGAGCGGTGTTGTACGGAAATCCAGCAGGTTGATCGAGACCTGGGCTTGACGGTACTCCGGGATATACCATCCGAGCGCACGCGTCGCCTTGAGATGTCCCGGCGTCCTCGCCGGCGTCCCGTCCGGGTTGGTGACCACGTTGCCGTCTTTGTCGCGCTGGAGACGCCCGTTCTCCCGGATATTCAGAGCGATTTCATGCGCCAGGCGCTTGTCACGCGTATTCAGGTTCACGTTGTACGCGATGAGAAACTCGCGCGCGCCAACGACTGTCGCCCCGAGGCGGGCATTGAAGACGGGAGGCCCGCAATCAGGAATCCAGGCCGGACTCGCGAGTTTCTCCTGAAGCCCTTCGTATTCTCCGGCGCGAATGTCGGCCAGGCTTCGCCTCTCGTCGCGCGTGGCGGCGTGCTCGTAGAAATAGATCGGAATCTGCAGTTCGTCGGCGAGCCGGCGTCCGAGCGCGCGCGCGACGTCAACGCATTCGGCCATCGTCATGTCGGAAACCGGCACGATTGGGCAGACGTCGATCGCGCCGAGCCGCGGATGCTCGCCCTTGTGACGTGACATGTCGATGAGCGCAGCGGCCTTTCGCGCCATTCGAACGGCCGCCTCGCTCACGGCGTCGGGGGGACCGACGAAGGTATAGACGGTCCGGTTCGTGTCGGCGCCAGGATCGACGTCAAGGAGCGTGACGCCGCTGACGCCACGTATCTCGGTGGCTATGGCCTCAATCGCGTCGCGATCGCGGCCCTCCGAGATATTCGGCACGCATTCGACGAGCTTCGGCATGCACGGCGATTATATCGGCCGGTCCGCGAGCCTCGCGGGAATGTCGAGAACGGTGTCGAGAACGTTGACATCGGTCCCCGCGCGGCTCAGTATGTCGACCACCCGGGCACACGCACTCGTCCTCCGTTTGCTGAGGAGGTTCCGATGAAGACGCTCGCCGCCATTCTGGTCGCCCTCGCGACAATCACCGCCGCGGCAGCCCAGCAGAGCTCGACGCCGGCAGCGCGTCAGCCACAGGCCACCTTCACGAAGGACGTCGCGCCGATTCTCCAACGCAGCTGTCAGCACTGCCATCGTCCGGGCGCGATTGCCCCGATGTCGCTGTTGACGTACCAGGAGGCGAGGCCGTGGGCACGGTCGATCAAGCAGAAGGTCGTCGCGCGCGAGATGCCGCCCTGGCATATCGATCGAACCATCGGCATCACGAAGTTCAAAGACGATCCGTCGCTGAGTGACGCCGAGATCGCCATGATTGCCGCGTGGGTCGATGGCGGCGCGCCGATGGGAAATCCAGCGGACATGCCCGAGCCGCGACAGTTCAGCGACCTGGATTCATGGTTCATCGGCAAACCCGATGTCGTCGTGACCATGGACAAGCCCTACATCCTGTCGGCTGACGGCCCTGACAACATCGTGGATGTCCTCGTTGACCCGGGGTTCACGGAAGACATGTACGTCATGGCGATCGAGAGCAAGCCGGCCGACTCGAGAAGCTTCAAGGTCGTCCATCACTTCACGACGAATCTCGTCGAGGATCCGGAAGAGGATCCGATCGGCCTCTTCCTCAACGAGTACGCGCTCGGCAAGAACGGCGACGTCTTTCCACCCGACTCCGGGCGGCTCATCAAGGCGGGAACGAAGATCAATTTCAACCTGCACCTCAATCCGCGCGGTGAAGAGACGCCCGTATCGGTCAAGCTGGGACTGAAGGTCTATCCCAAAGGACGGGTGCCCACGCACGTCGCGTTCACGCAGCACATGGGCGATGCCTCCGATCTCGATATCCCGGCCGGACAGATCTCGCGCCACGACGGCTACTTCCGGCTGTCGAAGCCCGCGCTTCTCGCATCGTTCCAGCCGCACATGCACAACCGGGGCAAAGCGCAGTGCATCGAAGCGATCTACCCCGATCTCCGCGCCGATTCCGCCCGGCCTGGCCCCGCGCGCGTCGAAACGATCTCCTGCGTCAGCAACTACCAATTCGGCTGGCACATCACCTATCCGTACGCGGACGATGTCGCACCGCTGCTGCCGGCGGGCACGATCGTCCATGTGATCTCCTGGCACGACAACACGACGGCCAACAAGTGGAACCCCAATCCGAAGAACTGGGTCGGCTACGGACAACGATCGATCGACGAGATGAGTTTTGCCTGGGTCACGCTGACCTACCTCGAGCAGGACGACTTCGATCGGCGAGTCGCAGCCCGCCGGGCACAGCGATGACTCACGAGTTCCTTCGGAGAGCGCTGCTCATCGCAGTCTCGGCGAGCACGGTCAACCTGCAGGCGCAAACCGCTGGTTCACCGCCAAAGTTGCCGACTGAGCTTTCGAATATCCGCTTCAACTCTGGCCAGAGTGTCGTTCCGTATTTCGAGGGCTGGATCCGCAATCCGGATGGGACGTTCGATCTGGTATTCGGATACTTCAATCGGAATTGGGAACAGGAGCTTGCGATTCCGGCCGGGCCCGACAACACCGTCGAGCTCGGCGGTCCGGACAGCGGCCAGCCCACGTACTTTCTTCCGAGGCGACAGCGATTCGTGTTTCGCGTTCGCGTGCCCAAGGAGTTCGGAAAGAAGGAGGTCGTCTGGTCGATTACCGCCAACGGGCGGACCGAACACGCCTTCGGCAGCCTGATACGGGAGCAGGAGATCACAGAGCGCGTCGTCACGACCAACGGCGGCTACAATCCCGGCCTCAGCGATCCGAACACGCCGCCATCGGTGACAGTCGCCCCGATTGAGTCCGCGGTCGCCGAGAGCCCTGTCACACTGAGCGTCTCGGTTACTGATGATGGACTGCCGAAGCCACGGGCGGCGCCTGCTGCGCGAACGGCGTCGGCAGGCACGTTCGGCGGGCAGGTCAATACGTCAACGAGCGGTGGGCGGTCAGCCGGACTGACCGTGAGTTGGGTGCAATACGGCGGTCCCGCGAAGGTCACGTTCGAGGCAACGGGCGCCATGGCGGTGGTGGACGGCAAAGCAGTCACGACTGCCCGTTTCGCGCAACCGGGGACGTATCAGCTCGTCGCCTTGGCGAGCGATCGTGCGATGACCACAAGGGTTCCGGTAACGGTGACTGTTCACGCACGCAGCAAGTAGTGACGTGCTCGCTGCACCACTGCTCCGCGGCCGGCGCTGCCAGTGACGCGGCTCCCTGCTGATCCGCTCTTCAACCTTGGAGACGACCATGTCCACGAGTTCATCGTGTGAGCCTCTGTCGCGCCGCACGTTCTTGACACTGACGGCCAACGCTGCGGCGCTCGGCGCCGCGTCGTGCGCCCCATCACAGGTGGCCGGGGATCCATCGGCCACACAGCCGGCGGCTCAGGACTTGATCGGGGACGCTCGTAAGCGGCGCATCCTGCTGCGTGGAGGCGTTGTGCTGTCGCTTGACCCGAAGGTCGGCGACTTCGAGAAGGCCGACGTCCTGATCGACGGCAAGACGATCGCGCAGATAGCACCCACCATCACTGCTACCGACGCCGAGATCGTCGACTGCTCGGGCACGATCGTCATGCCCGGCTTCATCACGACGCACCATCACCAGTACCAGGTCCTGCAGCGCAGCATCATCGCGGATGGCCTCCTGCAGGGGGCGTGGCCTCAGGAGACGTATCTCTCAGTGGTCCAGAACATCTGGACCGCGGGCCGCATCACGGATCCCGGGGGCAAGACCGTCTGGGACCTGGGACGCGTTCCATACGACCCGGAGGACTGCTACATCTCTCAACTCGTCGCGTGTCTCGGCGAGATCACCCAGGGCGTCACCACGGGAACGGACATATCTCAATCCAACCACACACCCGAGCACACCGACGCGATGATCAAAGGCTTGATGGAGTCCGGGCGGCGGACGGTCTTCGCTTACAGCGGTGGAACGAATCGGAGCGCCGATGGCATCCCCTTCGAGTTTCCTGGCGCCATGAACGACACGACCAAGGGGATCGGCAGACTCGCCAAGACGTTTTTCAACTCGAAGGACCAACTGGTCACCCTCGGCTTTGGCGGCGGACCGGTGGCCGCGGTCGAGGGTGCCTCGTACACGGGATGGCAGCTGGGTCGCTCGTTCGGCGCATCGATGCACAACCATGTCGTCGGCAACCCGATGGGTATCGTCAACGCGGCCGCCGACGCGAGGAATGGCGGCGATTGGTCCGACGTCACGTTCATCCACGCCACTCGCTGGCAGGAGGCGCCGCGCTCTCAAATCAGCTACGGGACATCGGGCTACCCTGGCAACAACCGATCAAAGGCGTGGGAAGTGGTTCGCGACAGGGGCGCTCACATCTCGATCGCCAATCTCATCGAGATGCAGATGCGGCACGGGATGCCTCCGTTTCAGGAGGCGCTGAATCACGGCATCCTGCCCAGCCTCAGTCCCGACGTCAGCACCAACATGACCACCGATCCGTTCTCGCTGATGCGAGGAGCCTTCTGCCTGCAGCGCGCGCTGGCCAACGACCTCGCCTTCCCGGAGAGCAACCCCGGTGGGCTGCCGATCCCACAACTGGTGACCTCGCGCCAGGTGATCGAGATGGCCACGATCGCTGGTGCGGCGTCGAATCGCATCCTCGACAAGGTGGGGACACTGACACCGGGCAAGGAAGCGGACATCGTCGTCCTCGAGGCCCGCGGCATCGACACGTGGCCGATGAACAACGTGCCCGGCACGATCGTGACGATGATGAACCCCAATCACGTGCGGGATGTGCTGATTGCCGGGAAGGTCGTGTATTGGAAACGCCAGCTCGTGGGCCGGGACGTCGAAAGCCTTCTCCGCCGGATCGAGCAGTCACGTGACCGAGTCCTCGCGCGCATCAACGGACCAGCGAAAGTGGGAGCGCTTCCCCAAGGCCTCAACAGCTTCAGCAACCCATATCGCCCGAATTTCCTGGGAGACTGCTGCTTCAAGGGGCAGAACACCACCGCCCCGGAGTACGTGCTGCGGCCATAGAAGCGCCGCCTTCACGCCCCGGGAACTTCAATTCGTCGGCACTGTTCGGGCCAGTTCCTCGAACCAGGGCTGCACCATATGAATCTGCGGCGTGGTCGCCGGATCGAAGGAAAGCGGTGATAACGCGTACCGAACCGCAGGCGCAGTGGACCAAGTTCGCCAGGGACGAGAAGCTCGAGATGAAGCACCTGCCAGAGTGCCGTCGAGCGGGATCTTCGCCTGGCGCGGCGTCACGCTGTGCGTCGGCTGGCTCCATCTGCGCTGTGCTTCGCCGGGTGAGGGCGGGTACTGGGGTCGCATAACAGCGGTTCAGTTAGCCTTGCCGGCGCCCGGGAGCGCCGAGAGGGCCTCCATACTTCCTATCGTCCGATCGCTCGAGTGCCTGGCGAACGACTGCCTGCACGGCATGTGTCGCTCGTGATTTCACCGGATGGGCAGTACCTGGCGACACTCCTCATTGACGGCACCACCACGAACATCTGGCTGTTACCGACCTCAGGTGGGCCAATGAAGCCGGTGACCGACTTCGGCGATCAATCCGTCGTCATCGCACGCAGCGTGTCGTGGTCGCGCGACGGTCAGCACATCTATGCGGCCGTGGCGAAGACATGACCGATCGTCTCTACCTCCATTCCAACGGGATCTCACTCGCACAAACGAATGCGGCCTCACTTCCGTCTAAGGCGCACGTGAGCACTTTTCTCAGTGACCTCGTCTACGCCTTTGGCAAGCTCAGCTCGGCTCGAGTCTTCACAGCCAGTCGTTCACGCGCGCCGCAGGCCCGCCGACATCATTCGCGGCGCTGCGAACTTGGACCGAGTCGTGCCTTCGCGCCGCTTGCGCGAACACGATCGTGTTCTGCCACTGGTCGATGGGTCTCCCCTCTTGTTGTCAGGCAGCCTGCAAGGCGAACCTGGAGTCAGCAGGGGTGAGTGCAGCTCTCTTAATCAACACAAGCAGCCAAACCATCAGCAGCACTGACACCTGCAGGCCGATCGCCGAGGACGTCGGGACTAAGAGCGCCGCGAACAGCCAGCACACCGTCTTCCAGAAATTCGCGGCAGAGCTCGAACGCGATTCCTCCTGCACGTACGCGGCGAACCAGATCAGCGGCAATGCGAGCACCGTCACGTCGTAGATGATCACATGAGGATTGACGAGCACCGAGGCGAGGATCACCGCACCCAGGCGCACATGGATCGGCGCGTCACTCTTCCACACACGCGCCGTGTACCAGAGCACGATCACCGCAGCGACGATCCACAACGGAATCCCGATCCAGTTCGGCGCTAAGCGCGTGAGCGTGCGCAGCGAATGGCTGTAGATCGGCTTCGACTCCAACAGGTCGACGTTGTTGAAGGTGACGAGCAGGGCCGACGCAAAACCTCGAAACACCTCGGACCCGAGCATCACCCATGCTGCAGCCGCCTGGAGCGCGACCGACGTGACGGCGCCCCCTAACATCGCCCAGTCACGCCGCGCGAGAACGACGACGGCGAGCGGAATACCGAACTGCGGCTTGATCGCCAGCAATCCGAACGCTGCGCCGGCAAGGACGTGATGTCTGCGTTCGAGCGCCATCCAGCCTGCCCAGAAGGCCCCAAGAATCAAGATCGTGATTTGCCCGTACAGCACCAGCATCCAGAACGGGGGAAATGCTGCGGCCAGGACCATCAACAAGTTGCGATCAGGCAGCCGGGCGGAGACCGGCTTCCATGCACTCCACACGATCAACCCGTACCCGACAATCGTCAGAACACTCCACACGACGAGGGCGGTCTGGTACGACCATCCGCTGATGGGCACAAACAGCACCGGAACCTGCGGAGGATAGACCGGTGGGTACAGAAAGGTTTTTGAATCGGGTACGAGGGCGACCTGCGCCTCGTGCAGCGCCGCCTGGTCGTACATGGCGGAGATGTGATGCGCGTACGCCAGGTGGCCGAGGGTGTAGAAGTGGACGAAGTCAGCGCCCCTCAAGGGGCCTTCGAATCGCCGATTGGCCTTCTCGATTGAGACAACAGCAATCCCGACCGCGCACGACACCACGATCGCGAGAAGCACGCGCCTTCTCGCGAGAAGCGCCGAGATCGACCGCCGAACGGTGAGCCCACGACTGGTCATGGAATGCAACTGTGGTAAGCGCCGTGACAGTTCTGTATCGCTGTTAACAAAAGGTGGGGTTCGAAACAGAGAACCCGCAGCTATGCCAGCGCAATGCAAGGGGGCTGCCGGTGTTGTCGCGCATTCGTTTGGGGTCCTGCCAGCCAACCCTGCCACTCGTCTGACCGTCCAACCGACGGAGGCCAGCTTTGCATCTGTACCACCTTTCGCGTGACGGGCGCGTCGCCGCTGTCACGCGAACGATCGCCGGAAGCACGAATGTCTGGCTTCTCGATACCGAACGAGGAGTGCCCCGCCGACTGACATTCGATGTGAACGACAACGATGTGATCCTTTCACCCGACGGCACTCGCGTCGCGCACCAGGCGAACGGGCCACGTGACGAGTCAGTCGTCTACGAACGGCATGCGGACGGCACGGGAGGAGAGATCCAGCTGCTCGAGGAGTCCGTAGACGAAGGGCATTCTCCGCAGGACTGGTCCGCCGACGGGCGTTACATCGTATATATGGTCACAACGACGACGGGTCTGGATCTGCGGGCTCTGCCCCTCTCTGGCGAACGTGCGCCGTTCGACATCGCACGGACATCGTTTGCGGAACTCGGCGCCCGAGTGTCGCCAGACAGCCGCTGGGTCGCCTACGAATCGAATGAGACAGGACGGCTCGAGATTTACGTTCAGCCCTTCCCGGGCCCGGGACCGAAGGTGCAAGTTTCCGCAAGCGGGGGCAGGATGCCGCGCTGGCGGCCGGACGGAGGCGAGCTGTTCTACGTCGCTCCCGATCGACGTCTCATGGCTGTGTCCGTTGCGAGGAGCGCCTCGAACATCCTCAACTGGAACCCGCCATCAAGTTGAGAGGCGCAGGCGGGCTACTTGCCACCGGATCTCGCTTCATAGGTCTTGCCGAAGCCGTTCCTGCTGTTGGTCACGGTGAACGTGCCGTCGGCCTGCGCGGAGACCCTGAACCAGTAGGCCGTACCGTTGTGCAGCGGCGCCGGTGGCGCCTGCGCACCGGGTTGAGGAGCCGGCTCCGCTGCGATCGGCATCGCTGCCTGAGGCTCGTCGAACGTATTGGCAACGAACAGTCCGGGGACGGTGTATCCTGCCCACCAAGGAGCGAAAAGTGAATCTGCCAGAGGTCCTCAAGACGCGGCGCCGAATGGACGATCCTCATGGCGTCAGGTTGTCCGCCCTTCCGGGTTCCGTTGTTCACGATCGCCACGCGAGGCCGGATGGCGTGCACGAGCGCTTCCGAGTTCGACGTTGGCTGTCCGTGGCGTGACACGAGCCAGAGATCGACGTCCCCGATGCGGTTCGAGGGACACATCAGCTCGAATTCACGGTTCCACGGTAGATCGGCCAGATGGAGGGCCCGAAAGCGCCCGAACGTGATGTGCGTGCCGACCGACTGGTCGTCTTCGGTCCTGGCGACGTCCCTGCTCTTGAAACTTGCGCAGTATGGATTGGGCTGTCCGGCGCCTGGGAGCGCCGTCTTGATCGTTTCCGCTGCCGACGCGACGATGCGAACGTCCAGGTCGGAAATCGGGATCTTGTCGCCGGGTTTGGCGACTGTGTGCTTCACTTTGGCGTAGAGCTCCGCGTAACGCTGCAGCACCGGGTCGATCGCCGGGCCGGGCTGCACGTTTGCCCCATGGTCGATGAAATGTCCGATTGAAATGCGCGTGGCCAGCTCCGCGAGGCCGCCGATATGATCACCGTGGTAATGGCTCGTAATCAGATGATCGATCCGCGTGAGCCCGGCGTCTTTGACCGCGGCCATGATGCGATCGGCATCACGTGGCGCCGCAGCGCCGCCGTTGCCGCTATCGATCAGCAGTGACTCGCGTCCCGGCGAGACGAAGAGGACGGCATTCCCGCCCTCGACGTCGACGACATAGATCTCGAGCGCCCGCGCCGGCTGCGTGTTCACTGCCACAGACACTGCGACGAGAGCAAAAGCCAACAGCAATGCGGTTCTCATGTTGCGCATACCGTCTTTCGCCGCAGCACTCATGCGCTCCGCGCCGCGGAGGATGTCATCGTGAGCGCCATCGCAAGGCCCAAGGGCGGACAAATTTTCCGTAGCGAAGTATAGTGCCGCCATGAAGAGAAGAGAATTCCTGGCCAGCATGGCGGCGGCGCCGCTGGCGGCAGCTCCGATCCTGAACCGGCAGTCGGCCACGGCAGCAGCACAAGGCTCGCAGACGCTCGCGCGCGCGCGTGCACCCATCAGGCAAAGCGTGATGGCGTCGGTGTGGGGTGCCGACTCGAAGATCCCCTTCGAGGAGCGGTGCAAGATCCTCGCGCGAATCGGATTCAAGGCTGTGGATCTGCCGACGCCGGAGCAGGCGAAGATCATGAAGCAGTACGGCCTGACACCGGCGTTGATGACCGGGGCGGGCACTACGTTTCAGGACGGGTTGATTCGCAAGGAACTCCACGGCAAGTTCGAGGAAGCCTTCCGGACCGGGATCGATACGTGCGCGGCCGTCGGCTGCCCCAACCTGATCGCGATGCCGGGCGAGCGGCGCGGGATGCCGCGCGAAGAAGCGGCGGACAACGCCGCCGCCATCCTGAGCCGCGTCAAAGGCTACGCGGAACAGAAGGGCGTGACATTGTGCATGGAGATCACCAACGCCAAGGTCGTCGCCGATCAGCGGACGGACCAGGTGTTCAATCGGCTCGACTGGGGACTGGACGTGTGCCGGAAGGTGAACTCGCCGCGCGTGAAGATCGTGTACGACATCTATCACGCACAGATCTCCGACGGCGACGTCACGCGTAATCTGCGCGACCACTTCGACTTGATCTGCCACATTCATGTGGCCGGCGTCCCCAGCCGCCAGGAGATCGACGGCACGCAGGAGCTCAACTACCGCTTCATCGCCAACGCGATTGCGGACCTCGGATACACCGGCTTCGTGGCGCACGAGTGGCGGCCCGGGCCCGGACGCGATCCCATCAAGAGCCTCGAGCAGTGTTTCGAGATCATGAATGTCTAGCGAAGCGAGCGCAGCGAACGGACGACTCGAAGCTATCTGGATCAAGCGCGTTCATCGAGGCCCCATGGACCCGGTCAATGAGGCGCAGCTCGAAGAAGGGCGCGGCCTGGTCGGCAACGTCGACCGCAGCCGGCGGCGTCAGGTCACGCTCATCGAGCGCGAAGTCTGGGACAGGTTGATGTCGGCGTTCGAGGCAGACGTCGACCCGTCCGCCCGTCGCGCCAACCTGCTGGTCAGCGGAGTGGCGCTCAGTCACACACGTGGACGGGTGCTCCGCATCGGGGATACTCGTCTCGTGATCGATGGCGAGACGACGCCCTGCGAACGGATGGACGATGCCCTGCCGGGCCTTCAGGGCGCAATGCGCAGCAATTGGAGTGGTGGGGCCTTCGCTCAGGTGTTGACTGGCGGCACGATCCACGTGGGCGACCCGGTCGAATGGGAAAGCGCTTCGATATAATCCGCGCACTGGAGGCATCATGAGTCGTGTAAACGCGGTCGTCGGTGCAAGCCTCATCACGGTCATGTGCGGCGTGCTGGCAGCGCAGGCGCCACCGACACCCCCGCGACAGCCCGCACCAAGTCCCTGGCGCTTCGCGGGTACGCAGCCGTGCGTCGGGCCGGAAGGCGGTGTGCTCCAGTGCCCGCCAGCGGCGAAGACGATCGCCGTACGAGCCGGTCGCCTGTTCGACAGCGTCACTGGTCAGATGCTGACCAAGCAGGTCGTGCTCGTCACGGGCGAGCGGATTACCGAGGTGGGTGCGGACGGGCAGGTCAAGATTCCGCCGGGTGCCCAGGTCATCGATCTCAGTCAGGCCACTGTGGTGCCGGGCCTGATCGACACGCACTCCCACATCTACAACAACCGTCGTCCGAAGATGACGAACGAGCGTTCGGCGCTCATCGCCATCAACAACGCGCAGGCCGACCTGCGCGCGGGCTTCACGGCCATGCGCGACATGGGATCGCACGGCAACGGGTACGGCGATGTCGACATCCGCGATGCCATCAACATGGGTGACATCGACGGTCCCAGGCTCCAGGTGGCCGGACGGGGTATCGCGTGGGGACCGAAGCCCCCCGACCCGTCGGCCCAACCCAATCCGCTCGCCAGCATCGTCATCCGCTCGGCCGAGGAAGCCCGCGCCGCGGTACGCGAGCATGTCGACCGGGGTGTGGACTGGATCAAGCTCTATCCGACCGGCGGCTACTCCTTCAGTCCGACTGGTGAAGCGCAGTACGTCCTGCAGTATCCGTTGCCCGTGCTGCAGGCCCTGATGGACGAGACCCATCGTCTCGGGAAGAAGGCGGCCTGTCACGCTTTCGGTGGCGAGGGTCTGCAGAACAGCATCACTGCCGGCTGCGACTCGGTCGAGCATGGCTACGGCCTGACGCAGCATCAGCTCGACACGATGGTCCAGAAGCGCCTGGCCTTCGATCCGACGCTCGTGCGCTACACCGAGCCAGTACATGGACGATAACGACGCGAAGAACACCGGTGGCAAGTTCCGCATGATTCCGATCTTCGACAAGGCCGTCGCGATGGCGGTCGCCACCAAGGGACTGAAGATCATGGTCGGCAGCGGCGCCGACGGTTCGACGTACCCACATGGCACGCAGGCGCTCGACTTCGAGGCGCTCGTGAAGCGCTCCGGCATGACACCGGCGCGAGCCATTCAGTCAGGCACGATCGTCAATGCCGAAGTCATGGGCTGGCAGAACGACATCGGCTCGATCACGAAGGGCAAGTTTGCCGATCTCGTCGCCGTTGCGGGTGATCCGCTCGCGGACATCAGCGAGCTCCAACGAGTCACCTTCGTCATGAAAGGCGGCAAGGTCATTCGACGCGACTGAGACACCAGAATCGTCCAGCGCGCTGGGACCTCGTCCAACGGTCAGTAGATGGCGCCGTTCAAGGCGCCAGGATGGATGACTGACGATCGCGCACCAGATCGCGCATGACCTCGTCGTAGTACGGCTTGTCCTTCAGGCTCGCGCGTGATGCCGGGAAGTACGAGAGCGTCAGGCTGACGACGTTCGGGTTGAGAACCGTCAGCGACACGGCACAACGCTCGCTCCCGGACAGGCGCGTGTTGTCGATCATCGGGAAGTCGAAGAGGCCGACGACGAAGTTCGTGTCGATCTCGCGCTGCCCTTCCAGGTCGAGCGTGGCCTGCTGGCACTGCTCCTCGGTCAACATCTTCGAGACGTACAGCCGAACCTGGACTTCATGCGCCGGCTGGTTGTAGCCGATCAGCTCGAGAACGAACTGGCGGTAGTGGCGCGAACCGTCGAACGCCTCGACCGAGAGGCAGACGCGTGATGGACCCTCGCCAGGCGTGACGTTCGGATCCGGAATCGCTCGCGCACCGAACATGATGTGTGCCTGCAGATTCTGGATCTTGTCCGGCAGCGCATTCCCCCGCTCGACCTGGCCGACGTCGGAGAGCGCCGTCAACTGATGTTCGATCACCTGCAGCGCGACCGACTCCAGACGGCCGCGCAGCTCATTGCTGGTCGGGGTCTCGTCGATGGGAATGCGCCTCCCCACGTCCTTGAAGAGCGGAGCGATGTCGAGAGATTCGTGGAAGTTGTAGGCCAGCAGCTCGAGGCTCAGGATCTGCTGCCGGATCTGCTCTTCTGCCGTGATCTTCAGGTTGGGATCCTTCGCCATGAACGTGTTCAGGATCGAATTGAACATGTCCTTGCGCAGGTTGCTGTCGGACTCTTCACGACGTCCCATCATCTCGGCGTAGAGCCGGACGTTGTTGTCGATCTGCTGGCGCTCGTTCAACGAGGCGTTGAACCAGTAACCCAGGACCAGCGTGACCAGTGGCAAGGCCAGGACTTTGACCAGCTCGATCGGCCAGGTTCGATGGGCTGGTTCCGGAGAGGGAGGCGGAGTCGGAGTCGGGACATCGCCCTCGCTCATACTCATCTTCGCCGCAGCTCGAACTTGCCGTCGCCGAGCTTCACCAGGTCGAAGTTGTAGAGCGCGGGATTCGGGCTGGAGAAGATGGAGGCGGATGGGCGTCCCGCATATCCCGGGAGCGTGAGCGTGCATTGCCCCTGCTGCGCCACGTTGATGCGATACGCGCCGTCAGCCGCCGTCGCTCCCGTCACGGCGTCGGCCGACCCGCATTTGATTTCGATGTTGGCGTTCTGCACGCCCTTTCCTTCCGAGACGATCGTCCCGTAGACCTGCCCGGCGTCGAGCACGGCCGGATAACACAGCGCCAGCATGACGCAGGCACACTTGATCGAGCGCATCGGATCCTCCGGGGAACGTATTGACTGTATCAGAAGGCCCCTGGCTCTGGGCTTTGGGCTCTAGGCTCGCGTCATCAACCGCACGAGTTCGCGAACATCGCGGACATCCTCGAGCGAGCTCACGCGATCGATGATCGCGTCAGCCTGCCGCGCACCGAGCACGGGTGCGATGAGATCGCGAACCTTGTCGTTGACGCGCGTGGCGTCGAGCGGGTTCTCTTTCGTGCCCGGCGCATGCCTGGTGAAGTGGCTCACCGTCCGGCCATCGCGCATCGTCACCTCGACGCGTCCGCTGCGCGGCGCCGCCGGATCCATGAGCGACTTGTCGGCCACGAGCTCCACGCGCGATCGGACCGCCTTGACGGCTGGATCCTCCATTCGCTCGCGCGAATGACTCATCTCGAAAGACACCGTTCCGTCGATCAGCGCGACCGCCATGAGGTGCTGGCAGTTCACATCCGGCATCGCGCTGTTGTTGACGATGCGGGCGCCATCTTCCGGCAGCCGCACGACAATGCGTGCGACATTGTCCGGGCTCAGCCCGTGCTGACGACGCAACGTGAGGAGCGCGTCGAGCGGCGCCTGTATCGGATAGCCGACCGAGAACACCTTGATGGCGGTCTCGGTCACGAAGAATCGTGAGCCAAGACCGGCGACCATCTCTTCGGGTTTTGGTTCGGTCGAGAGCGCGATGATCATGTTGTGCTCGCCGTCGAGCACGTCCCAGACGCCGGTGAAGCCGGCTTGCACCATCGTGACCGCCGTCACGCCATTGCGGGCACCCATCCCCGCAAAGTCGAATGCCTTCTCGACGTGATCCTCGTCGCGCGTCCAGCTCCACAAGCCGGACACCTGCTGCGCCGCGTACGACAGAGCGTGACGCATGCCCTTCTCATCGAGACGCGCGAGCGACGCCGCCGCCCCGACCGCGCCAAACGTCGCACTCGTTCCTTCGGCGCTGCGATGAGTCGCGCGCACGTGATCCGGGCCGAGCGCCATGAGGAAGCGACAGCACAAGTCGTAACCGAGCACGACGGCACGAATCACGTCGGAGCCGGATCCGCCCTCTCGTTCGGCCATCGCCAGCGCGGCCGGCACGACGGCACTTCCTGGATGTGCCTTGGTGACCGGCTCGAAGTCGTCTGTCTCGTCAGCGTGCGCAAACATTCCGTTCGCGAGCGCGGCGTTCACCGCGGTCGTTCGGATGTCCGTTGTGAGAACTGACGACTCGGCAGTGCCGCCTTGTGCTCGCACGTAACGAATGGCGAGCACGCCGGGCTTCAGCACGGCGCCCGAGACCATGGCGCCAATGGTGTCGAGGATGCGGTGCTTGGCATCGCGTGTCACCGACGCGGGCAATTGCCGGTCGCGCGCTTCGACCATGTAACGCGCCAGGCGACCAGTGACATCGGCGGAGGCTGGTGAGTCACCGCCGCGGCCCCTCGACTGGGACTGACCTTCCTGGCGCGCGGCAGCCGCCGCCGGCAACGCCGTTGCGACAAGACCCCCCGCGCCTTTGAGTACGCTGCGTCTGCTGACAGTCATGATTGGTCGACGTTCACCATATGGTTCACGATTTGGTGTCAGGCACCGATCGTGAATTCACGATTCGGTGCCTGACACCGATTCACGCTGATTATTTTCCAGCGGGCTGCCTGCGGACCTGGAACTTCACCAGCTTGCTCGTCGTGCCCTTGCCACCTTCCGCATGGAACGGTGCACGCGTCGCATAGGTCGTCCAGATGCCCTTGCCCTTCCAGCCACCCCGTGGATCGTCGACGCGGCCGTCGAGTCCTTTTGCGTAGAAGCCCATCGGATACGGCACGCGCAAGCGTCAGGAACTTGCCGTCGATGAGCGCCAGCAGCGCCTCGGATCCGTTTCCAGGTGGCGAGCGACACGTTCTTGCCCAGTCCGAGCATGTCGAAGCGGTCCACGAAGTTGTAGTAGGCGGTGTCAGCGCTTGCCGACTCGGTCGCGCCCTTGTAGTTCGGACCAGGGAGCGGATGGAGCACCCAGCCCTCGGGACAATGCTGTCCCATCGCCTTCGGCCCATTGAGCGGCGCCCTTGCACTTGCGGCGATCGAAGCTGGCCAGATGTCCACTCGACAGCACCGTCCAGACGACGCCGTCGCTGTCCACGTCCATGCCGCGTGGCGCGTAGCCTTGCGCGGCAACCTTCGCATTCTTCCACGGCACTTCGTAGATCTCGGTCAAGCGCAGTCGAAGGCGGACTCGATCCCAGCGTCAGCCGGACCAGCATGCCTGGCACGCCGAGCACGGATCCCCAGATCGAGCCGTCGACCGGGCTGGGTGCCACTCCGTAGAACGGCGCGTTGACTCGCTTGTCCTTGGCCGGATCGAGTTCCTGGTCGGGCTCGACATACGCGTCGCGCTTGCCGTTGCCGTTGGTGTCGACGACGAAGACCGTCCAGCCCTGTGCCTTCTGCTCGTCTTTCGTCTGGTCGTAGATCTTCGTATCGAACCATCCTTCGACGGCACCGCCACCGGTAAACCAGAGCACGTCGTTGTAGTCGAAGTTCAGGTGATGCGTGCCGAAGCAGGTATCGATCGTCGTGACCTCTTTCGTCTTCGGGTCGTACAGCTGCATCTGGCGTCCGCTCTGATTGAGTGGATACGCCTGGGCTGAAGGATGACCCGAACCCTGCACGGCAGAACGGCTGCGTCTCGTTCGGGCGGACCCTCGCCGCAACCCAGACGCGCGACTGCTTGTCCATCGCGAAGCTGTGCGCGCTGGTCTGGCTCGTCCAGATCCGCTCGTCAGCCCAGTAAGGCGATGCGGCCGCTGGTGGAACGTCCGCTTCGCTCGGCGTCTTTGGGTCGCGAACCTTCAGCTTGATCTGCGTCGCCGTGTGCCGTACGGGATCGACGACCGGCATGTAGTCCGCGCTCGCCTCCAGCGCGCCGTAGATCGGCCCGTTGGCGTTGACGGTCGGATTCCGTTTGTCGGATGCGATTTCATCGTGAAGGTAGGCCTTCGGGTCGGCCCAGTCCCACATCGTGATCACGACGTTCCGCTCGCGTCCCTGGGGTCGAGCCGGCGCGGTCGCGGGAAGTTCTCCGCCAGCGATCCGATCGGTCCAGTCTCCCCACATCGACAGCGCTCGCGGACGGCCGACTTGTGTGAACCGTGGCGAGCATGCCTCGGCCCGCCTGCCCCGATTGCACGCGCCGTTCCCACGCAGCGGAAGAGTTCTCGAACTTGCCGAGCGCTTCAGGAATCTCGCGCGTCGCCTTGCCACCCATCTGATGGCAGCCGGTGCAGCCATCGGTGTTGACGATGTTGCGGATCCACTCGCCCTGGCTCTTCACGTTGGGCGAGATGCCGTTGCCCGTCGGTCCAGTGCCCGGGAAGTCACTGGTCGGAGGGACCTGCAGCAGCGACAGCCAGTATTGCGCCGGGTAATACTCGGCCGCCACTCTCGCGCTCGGTGCAGATCACCGCCGTCAAGTGCGAGCGCCTTTCCGGGCGTGGCCTTGACCTTCTGGGAATCCACGAGCCCGTAGCCACGGACCCAGACGTCGAACGTCGCTTTCGGCAGATCGGGGATGAGGTAGCGACCCTGATCGTCGGTGACGACGCTCTTGATCAGTCGCGTTGGAAGGTTGGTGGTCTCGGCGATCACCCACGCGCCTGCCTCGGGCCCTTCGGGCCCGGTCACGACGCCGCCGATATCGTCGCCGTCCACGGCGACGGATGGAGTATTGACCTGTCCCGCGCCGACACCTCCCAGCGTCGCCGCGATGAACGCCGCAACTACAACCGCCATCATCGCCGAGAGGGTGGTCTCATCTGGGCCTCCGGTGAATGGGGTCGGGCGTCATTTGAGAGGACACGCAACGTCAACAAATGACTCCCGACCCCTATTTCAACTCGTCATACAGCTGCGCGAAGAACTGGGGATTGAACTGCCACCCGAGATCGTCGGTCTTGACCTGCATCGCGAGCTGGTCCTTCGAGGCGCCAGCCTTGATCGCATCGTGGCTCGACCGATCAACGTGGCGAAGTTCGTCCGGATACGCCTGGACCTCGTCACGCGTCTTCGGCTCGCCGCGACCCGGGAATCGCCATCTCGAAATCCAGCTTCAGCACACCATCGAGAATCTGCGTCCACTCGACTGCGCTTCCGCCGTTGGCGAAATCCACGATCGGTGTGGCATTGGTGATCTGGTCGCTGACCATGACGACCTTCGCGTCCGGGAAATACACCATCGTGTCGTCACCGGTATGGCCGCGGCCGAACGCGTGAGCCTCGACCACGGCACCGCCGAACCTGAGCACGTAGTCTTTCGCAAACGTGACCGTGGGTGGTCCGGGAATCTCTTTGGTCCGCGGATCGCTGGTCATGTGCTTCTTCAGCGCGTCGAGTCCGATGACCTGCGCCCCGGCATCGATGAACTTCTGGTTGTTGCCGACGTGATCGGGATGATGGTGCGTGTTGAGCACGTATTTCACCGGCAGCTTGGAGACCGACGCGATCTCCTCCATCAGTCGCTTGTAGTTCTCCTCACCGCGAGCTTGGTGTCCACGACGATCAGCACCCTCAGGCGTGACGCGAACGAGCGTGTTCGCGCCGGCACCGGCGATCATGTAGAGGTTTGGCTTGAGCTCGCGGATCTTCTCGACCGTCTGGCCCGCTGCGGCGCCTCGCCCGCCGGGCGCCGCCCTGCGGAGCCTGCGCCAGCAGATGCGACGTCACACTAACGAAGCGACCCAGCCACGGCACCGAGACGATCACGAGAGCTCGCAGTGCCTCGGTGCCTCGGTGTGTCCTGTTCTCGCAAGTGCCCTCCGCGATTACGCGAATACGTTCAACGTCTCGAATCGGCCTTTGAGAATGGCCTGCGTCTCGCGACAGCCAAGCCACTCGTCGATCATCGTCGCGTAGACGCGACGGAAGTCGGTCGTCATCTTCAGATTGCCGTCGTCCAGATCGGTCAGGCTCGGATGCCGGCTGTACAGACCACCCTTCACACCCTTCCCGGCGATGAACATCGGCGTCGCGGTTCCGTGATCGGTCCCGAGGCTTCCGTTCTCTTCCACCCGCCGGCCGAACTCCGTGAAGATCATCACCGCCACATCGTCGCCCCGCCCGAGCCGCTGCATGTCGTCGATGAATCCGCGGACGGCATCGGCCGTGTACATCAGGAGCCGGCTGTGAAGATCGGCCTGCTGCACGTGCGTGTCGAAGTTGTTGCCCTGATAGGTGACGTAGTACAGCCGCGTGGGCATGTCTGCGGCGATCAAGTGCCGCCACCCGCTGAAGATTCCCGGCGAGGCCGCCGCCCTGACCGTAGTCCACCGGCGTGCGATACGTGGACGAAGCCCGGCGAACGAAGTCAGAGCTCTCGGTCGCGTTGTGGGCGGTTGAGGCGAGGAAGTCGAGCGTCGAATTCGACGTGCTGCGCGTCTGGCTCAATTCGGCCAGCGTCTGCTTCTCTGCGTCGGTGCCCTCGCGCCGGAAGCGCGCTGGGATCGTCGAACACGAGCGGTGAATGCTGCCGACTGCGCACGGCGAGCGACTGGGACGTGCCGAGGTTGACGATCAGGTTGCGACGCTTCGCATCCAGTGTCTCGTCGGCCACGCGGCCAAGCCATCCGAGCGACTCACCACCATTGGGCACGCCGGTGTGCCAGAAGCCCATGGAGGAGAAATGCGACAGGCTCGGATGCTCGTAGCCACAACCATGGACGACAGCAAGCAACCCGTCCTTGTAGAGCCGTTCGAAGCCGACCATCGACGGATGGAACCCGAAACCATCGGCGAACTTGATGACGTCGCGCTCGGGTATTCCCAGCTTGGGCCGTGCCTGGTAGTAGGCGGCATCCGCAAACGGCACGACGGTGTTGAGCCCGTCATTGCCGCCCGACAACTCGATGACCACAAGGATCCGGTTGGGATGCGTTTCGATGCTCGTGCCTTGGAGGGCCTGCGCGGCGAGCGATGCCGACGTGCGATTCAGGATGAACGGCAGGCCAGCGCCAATGCCAAGCCCATACATCCCTCGAGCAATGAATTCGCGGCGTGAACACTGGCAGCGCATCAGATCACCTCAGGCTCTCGGACGGCGTCTCTTTGGCTCTAGGCTCTTGCCGTTTCTCTATCCCAATTGGTATTCCGGTGTACTGAGCACCAGATACAGGAGCTCACGCAGCGACGGCTCGAGCGTTTCGCTCGGGCGGATCGTCGACGATCCGAGCTTGTCGCGCAGAAAACTCACCAGCAGCGCTCGATCCTTGTCCGCCAGCGGAACGCTGAGGAAGCGCTGGACCACATGATCGACCGCCTCGTCCACGGTCTCCGCGCCGGCAGCTGCGATCATTGCCGTCAGGTCAATCGGTGCAGGCTGCCTGGGGATCAGCTTCGTTCGCTTGAACGCGAGCTGATACCCAGCGTACCCACCGTAGCGGGTGTTGTAGTCCTCGTCGCGATCGACCATCTTGTTCGACTCGGCGTCGCCTTCACGAGTCGCTTCGGTGATGTTCATTCCCTTGGCGAGCCGCTCGCCAACGCGCGTGTCGGTGGCGGACATCGTTCGATCGGGAGCGCGGAAACCGGCCACGTCGGGGAACATCACGTCGCGGAACAGATTGCCGCGCTGCAGCAGCGTCGCCGGTGTGATCCACGTTCGACCGCCGGCCCAGCCCGCCACATTGGGAGGCTCGAACAGTGTCTGACCAAGACTGCCTGTCATGCGTCCGAAGTCGGGGATCGTCGGCACCTCGCGCAGGCCCATCTTCTTGTAGGTGGAGACGACCAGGTGAACCGGGCTCTTGATCTGCGTGGCAACGGACGGCGGACTGTAGAAGTCTTTCGAGAGCAGAATCCGACGCATCAGCGGTTTGATCTGGTATCCGCTTGCCCTGAAGGATCGGCCCAGTTCTGCTTTGACCTCGTTCGAGACCTCTTCGCGCACGAAGAAGCGATAGAGCTTCGCTGCCACGAATTCTGCGGTCACCGGCTGCGCGAGGATGGTATCGATGATGTCTTCCCCGTTGAGCGGACCGGTGCGCCCGAGGAACGTCTTGTCGCCGAAGTCGTGCTGTGCGGCGTCGAACTTGTACGTCAGAACGTCGTTGGTCCACCCGGTGAAGGCGCGTGCCGCTTCGCGAACGTCGCGTTCGGTGTAGTTGCCGACGCCCATGGTGAACAGCTCGAGCAGCTCGCGGCCGAAGTTCTCGTTCGGATGGCTCTTGATGTTCTCGCCGTTGTCCAGGTACACGAGCATCCCGGGATCCTTCAGGATCCCGACCAGCAGATCGCGGAAATTGCCGGACGCGTTGGCGCGCAGCATCCGGTTCTGCTGGAGCATCATCCGGTAGTCGCGCACCTTGTTCTGCCCGGTCGCGAAGTGGCCGTGCCAGAACAGCGTGAGCTTCTCCTCGAGCGGTCGCGGCGTCGTGAGCATGCGGTTTGCCCACCACAGCCCGAGTCGCTGCGTCTCGATGTTGTTCGCCGTCAGGCTGTAGAAGAACTTGTCGACGACCGGCTGAAGGCGCCGCTGTGTGCCGTCAGGCAGTACCTTCTCACCGAGCAACTCGCCACGTTCGCGAGCCAGGCGCACGGCTTCGGCTCGACTTGGGGGAAACGGATCCATCCCCGGATCCCAGATGCCTGACTCCTCGAACGGCCTGAGCGTGGATGCATCCACCGCGTCGTAGTCGACGAGGTGGCTGACCGCTCGTTCCGGTGTCATTGCCGCAAGGCGCGCGACCTCCTCCGGTGTCGCACCAAAGCCGGCTCGTTCGATCAGATGTCGGGCGCGCTGCCGCCGTCCAGTCAGAGGCGGCAATGGCAGACAAATCGCCAGCCCAGTCCTCACCGGGAGGAACACGGGCGCTGGCCGCGACAGTCAGTGCGCAGAAGCTCGACAGAAGCGCGATGAGAAGCTGGTGATGCGATCCGCGGGTCATTCGCCCCTCGCCGCGCGATTATACGCCCGGGGCACGGCAGTTCCCGGGCTCTCGGCGCTCGGCTCTCGGCGCCTGGCTCTTTGCTTTTCGCCTTCTAATTGACGCTAATTGACGGCCGGGCAACCTGAGCCACGGGAGAACAGATCACCCTGAAAGGACTTGGATGTGACTCAGGACAGGATGACCATGTGGTTTTTCGAAATCTTCGACGGACTTCCCCGGCAGGGGCCGGGAGACGAGGCCGGTCCAATCAAGGCACTGACGCTCGTCCCGGGAGTCGGAATCGGGCACGCGAGTGCTCGATTTAGGGTGCGGCACCGGGTTACAGACGCGAATTCTCGCGCGGAACTCACCGGCGCACCTCGTGGCCATCGACAACCACCCGCCATATGTCGAGGAGGCAAACCGCCAGGCACGAGCCGCCGGACTCGACGGTCGCATCGACACCCGCGTCGGAGACATGCACCGGCTGGACTTCGCGCCTGGCTCCTTCAATCTGATCTGGTGCGAGGGAGCCGTCTACGTCGTCGGATTCGAGGCAGGTCTGCGCGAGTGGCGCCCGCTGCTCGCCCCAGGTGGCCATCTGGCGATGACCGAGGTCTGCTGGAGCAGGCCGGATCCACCACCGGAATGCGCGGATTTCTGGGCTCGAGAGTATCCCGCCATCCGGGACACGGCGATGCGGCTGAAGACGATCACCGAGTGCGGCTACGACATCGTGGGTCACTTCTCGCTCCCGGCCTCGTCGTGGTGGGATGACTACTATCGACCTCTCCAACAGCACATCACCGAGTTCCGAACACGGCACCATGACGAGCGAGACGCCGGCGAACTCGCCGACCAGATCCAGCAGAGATCGACATCTGGCACCGTTACTCGGACTGGTATCACTATGAGTTCTTCGTGATGAAAGTGAGGTAGACGGATGCGGTCCGGGGGCGGGGGTGCGAAGGTGCGGGTCTACGCTGCAACGGTGTAGGCTGTTCGGTATGGTCGTTCGCGCCCTCGCATGCATCGCCATCGTCGCTCTGAGCCTGGCGTGCAGGACTGAAGTTCACGAAACTACGTCCGATGTTCCGACAGAATTCGAGCTGAACGAACTGTCAGTCGCCCAGCTCCAGGACGGGATGACATCCGGCCGCTTCACGTCACGCCGGCTCGTCGACCTCTATTTGCAACGCATCGGACAGATTGATGCCACTGGACCACGTCTTCGATCGGTGATCGAGATCAATCCCGACGCGACGTCGATTGCCGATGCGCTCGATGCCGAACGAAAAGCCAAGGGCTCGCGCGGTCCACTGCATGGCATCCCCGTGTTGATCAAGGACAACATCGATACCGGCGACAAGATGCTGACCACCGCCGGGTCGCTCGCGCTCGTAGGCGGGCCCGCGCCACGCGACGCATTCGTTGTCGATCGGCTGCGCGAGGCCGGCGTTGTCATCCTCGGTAAGACCAATTTGAGCGAGTGGGCCAACATCCGGTCACTGAAATCCACGAGCGGCTGGAGCGCGCGCGGCGGTCTGGTGAAGAACCCCTACGTACTCGATCGCAACCCGTGCGGGTCGAGCTCGGGGACAGGTGCAGCAATTGCGGCCAATCTCGCCACCGTCGGTGTTGGCACCGAAACGGACGGTTCCATCGTGTGTCCCTCGGCCGTCAACGCTCTGGTCGGCATCAAGCCGACAATCGGCCTCGTCAGCCGCACTGGAGTCATCCCGATCGCTCACTCTCAGGACACGACCGGCCCCATGGCGCGCACCGTCGCGGACGCGGCCGCGCTGCTGAATGCCATGGTCGGTGTCGATGCGAAGGACGCGGCGATGGCGTCTGCACCGGCTGAGAGAGTGGACTACACCGCGGCACTGAGCGCCGACGCCCTTCGCGGCGCGCGTATCGGTGTCGCACGCGCTGACTTCTTCGGTTATAGCCCGCCAACGGACCGCCTGATAGACGTGGCAATCGAGCGAATGAAGGTACAAGGTGCGGTCATCGTCGATCCTGCCGATATCCCGACAGCGGCTCGCCTCGGCCCATGCGAGTTGGAGGTGCTGCTGTACGAGTTCAAGGCCAATCTCAATGCGTACCTCGCCACGCGTGGGTCGACGGCAGCCGTCAGCTCACTCAAGGATTTGATCGCGTTCAATGAGCGCGAGAGCGAGCGTGAGATGCCGCATTTCGGACAGGAGCTGTTCGTTCGCGCTGAAGCGAAAGGACCGTTGACCACGCCGGAATATCAGTCGGCGCTCTCCCAATGCCGGCGTCTCGCGCGGGATCAGGGGATCGATGCCGTGATGACGAAGCATCAGCTGGATGCCATCGTGGTGCCCACGCTTGGGCCCGCGTGGCCAACGGATCTGCTGAATGGCGATCACATAACGGGAGGCGGGACCACACCGCCGGCTGTGGCCGGTTACCCGAGCATCACCGTGCCCGCCGGCTGGGTCGGGGAACTGCCGGTGGGCATCCTGTTCATGGGGCGCGCGTGGAGCGAGTCACGCCTCATCAGCCTGGCCTTTGCCTACGAGCAGGCCACGAAACATCGGCGCCCTCCGAAGTTCCTGCCAACAATCGCGCTCGATCTAGGAGACAGCTTCGTCGTTCAACTCGCCATCTGATTGCCGTGGTCGAACGAGGGCGCGCAGACGCGCGCGCAGTGCGAGATCTAGGCGAATCTTTCAGCAGCAGGCAGCATGCTCAGCGTGTCCCCTGCGATCGCAGCGCAATCGCCGTGGTATCGGATTTGCTCATGGCGTATCCTGCCCTCGGTAACCGACGGGAACTGGATATGCCCTTGGACGGAGGTGGGTTCTCAGAGGTTGGCAGGCTTAGTTCGGGAATTCCTTGCAGGTCTCGACGTCGGAGCCCCAGAACTCGATGCACGCCGCGCGGTTCATCGGTCCCTTACCCACGACCTTGGCGAACAGGAAGTCGGCAACCTGCTCGATCTCGCGCGGCTGCAGCGTTGCTGCGGGATCGGGCATCGTCGTTCCGAGCTTCTGCAGGTCGGCCTGCTTCATCCCGTAGCAGCGGCCGTCGCTGTAGGCCAGGCGATCGAACGCCGGCATGGCCTTGCCAGGAATGCCGCACTTGATGGCCATGATCAGCTTCTCGCGATCGAGCCTCGTCGTACGGAGGTTGGCGCCGTCCGGCATCTGGCTGTCCATCTTGCGGCCATCGGCCGCCCATCCGTGGCACGCCTGGCAATCGGCCTTCTGCCGGTAGATCCGCAGGCCGGCAGTTATGTCCTCTGGCGCGGGCGCCGTCTGCGCGCGCGGCGACGGATCCATCGTGCCGACCGCCAGACTCACGACCGATGAAGAGACGCAGAGCCATCGCAAGCTAACGACGCACTCAAGCACAGCGGGCTTCAGGACCCGATTCTACCGTGGCCGACCTCTGAATTCCGCCATCGCGCGGTAGATCTCACGCCGGGCGCGATTCATTCCCCCGAGCGGTGTGTGCGCCATCAGGCTATGCCAGGGATTGAACGTCATCTGTTCGCCCCGCCGTCAGGCGATCGGCATCGTCGAACCGCTGCCGCGGGATGCGAATGATTCCAACCCGGTGGTACGGCGAGTCCTGCGATCTGCCACTCGACGGAGGCATCCTCGATTGGCGTTCGACGATCGTCGACGTGAAACTGGATCAGAAAGTCGAACGTCGCTTCTTCCTGATCGAGGTGCGCGCGCATGTTGTCGGCCAGGTAGGTATCGCTCAGCGTCTCCGGCTTCCTGCTGGTGCGCCGTGACGTCGGTCGAACCGCGTACTTGACGACACGGTTGGGACCGAACTGATAAGGCGTGGTGCTCCAGTACTGGATGTCGAGATGAGAGCTCGGATTCTGTCGAGCCGCCGCGCCGATCCGCGCGGAGTTGAGATGCGTCACGAAATAGACGATGCGCCTGACACCGCCCGCTTCATTTGCTCTCAGAAGCTCCAGGAAGTCACGCGTCGTTCCCGCAATCATCACCGGATGACTGTTCAACACGAAGTCCTGCGTGCCCGCTCCCGGCGTCAGGTTCTCGCCGTCCACATTCGTCACCTGGATCGACATCCCGCGAATATCGCGTTCCTTGTCGGAGTCAGAGGCGGCGTTCGCGAATCTGATCCACGCCGGATACGTTCGTGGTGAGGCGAACAGCCCGACTCGATGCGCCTCCGGCAATCCCTCAGGCACGATGAAATCGGCTTGGACGAACGCGGTCTGACGTCCCTGATTGAAGCGCTTCATCGTTCCGGAGGGATATCGTTTCGCGCTTGCCGTCTTCAGGAACTCGACGAACTCGGTCGTCAGCGCGGCTTCATCGGGTGAGACAGTGTCTTCGGTCTTGATGGTTGAGCTTGGCATGTGCACATGTCCTCGTGAGAGACGCGCCAAGGATACGTCACTACGACGGGATCTCGACTTCGAACGGCTCGGTGAGACGCGCGAGCGTGCCACGGTCGAATCTGGTCGGCCAGACGAATCAATCGCAGGAATACCTGCGCGGTCATGAACGCGTCGCCGCCGGCGGTATGGCGATCGTGCGGAATGACACCGAACATGTCGCACAACGCGTCGAGCGTGAAATGACGGATGGCGGGACGTCCCGCGAACGCGCCGTCACGCTCGAGGTGCAGGGTCAGGTCCATGGTGTCGAGGCTGCGATTCGCGAGCCGAAAGCCCCAGTGACGGCTCAGGGCCGCGTCGAAGGTGGCGATGTCGTGGCCGATGTGATGACCCACGATCACCCCGTCACCGAGATAGTCGAGAAACAGCTCGAGCGCTTCGGCCTCCTCCATCCCTTTCCGGCTCTCGTCTCGAGTCACGCCGTGCACGGTGACCGCTTCCGTGTTGCGCTCCATCCGCAGCAGGGCACCGAAGGAATCCTCGAGGACGATCTCGCCGTCGACAACGGCCACCGCTCCGATCGTGATGATCCGGTCGGTCGCCGGGTTCAGGCCGGTGGTCTCGGAGTCGAGCACGACGAAACGCACGCGATCGATTGCTGTGTCGTCAGCTCCACGTGCGCGCAAAGCAGTCGCGATAGCGACGAACGAAGGCCGGTTCACTCACAGGCTCTTGAGCCAGGCACGATCCGCCGTGAATTCGAGCAGACGAAGGATCGATCGGAATCCCGCCTTGAGCACATGCCGATCGTGACGGCTGAGGAGCGTCGGCGGCAGGTCGGCGCCTGATGTCCCGAGGCTGATGCCCACCCGCCCCTGCTGCCACAACACGACGCGAAACGTGTCCGCCGCTTCGCGGAAGATCTGTTCGTGCTCCGGCAGCAGTGCGCGCGCGGTGGCAAAGCGTTCCACCGTCGAGCGGCCCATCAGCTTTCCCGCTGCCATCGCAAAGACTCGACCCACATCGACCAACGGGCGCAGCGCGCTTCGCTCGAGCTGAAACGTCGACAGGTGCTCTCCGCCGCTGTCGACGACGGCATCCTGATAGAAGGTGAGAGGCGGGAGCGTCGTCAGGCAGTCGTTGGCGAGGACGTGAAGAAAGTCTCGATCGACCAGCTCCACAACCGACGCGTCGATCTGCTGCCACAGCGATCGCCGGCCATGAACGGGACGCAGATCGAACAGCGTTCGCGCCCGCGACATCTGTTGCATGACCGGATCGCGAATCCAGTCGCGATACCGCGCCTGCCACTCCTGCACGGTCGCGACGTGAGAACGCGTTCTCGAACGGGAGCTGCCGCGGCAGGTAGTCGCATTCCCGCAGCGCGTCGAGCGACGCGATCGTAGGCGGCGCGTGCGGAGGCCTCGTCGTCGTCTGCCGCCAGCAGGACGAGCAGATGCGGCGCGAGCCTGGTCAGCGATTCACCGCGACCGGAGGAACCACAGAAGCACCAGCAGCCGGGCACCGGGTCGACGCCGATCAACGCGAGGATGCGCCTCACGATCGCCGCGTCGATGAGATGCGCAAGCCGTGCGAGCCATTCGACAGCCGCCGCGCCCGTCAGGTACTCGAGCGTCAGCGCGCGGGCACGTTGATTGAGCTCTCGCAACTCGCGAAGGTGACCGGCCAGGCGGATGTCACGAAGAAGCGTGGCCGGCTGTTCGCCGAAGAACAGCGCGAGATCGGACGGCGTGACGATCGCCTGGAGACGGCCGTCAGGTGTCCCGTCGGTCGTGATCGCGAGCGCGTGCACAGCGGCGCCGCTCATCGCGATCACACCGTCTGTCACCAGCGCGTCGGGCGCCACGACGGTCGGGGGATTCTCGAGCAGCGTCTCGATCGACTGCTGACGTGCGTTGCCGCCGCCGGCCGCGACCCAGGAGAGCACCGTTTCCGCGGTCATCACTCCGCGAGCACGCCCGCCATCATCGACCACCGCCATCGCCTGCGATTGCGAATCGACAAAGCGCTGAGCGACGTCGGCGAGACTGTCATGGCCACGACACGTCGAGAGCGGCTTGCGCCCAACCACCGAGTGCAGGTAGGTGTCCTGCGGGTTGCGTCGCCCGGTCGCCGGCTGGTAATCGGGCGTGACCCGGCCCTCTGCCGCGACGTACTGCGCCGCGTGCGGGTACTTCAGCACGAACTCATCGAAATCAGCCGCCGGAAACGCGTAGATGACGACATCGGTCTCCGAGCGGCCTGAGTACAGGCAGTGGGGTGCGTCGCCATAGCGCTCGATGCCGAGCATGTCGCCCACCCCGCGAACATCCCGGAGTTCGACGCGGTTTTCGGTCTCGTCCCACAGGGAAACGGTCCCCTGCTGGATCACGAACACCTGCAGGCGATGCGGCTCACCCTGCCAGAGGATGTACTCGTTGGGTTCGTGAAATCGCACGCGGCCACGCGCCGCGAGGCCGAGCAGATCAGCCTCGTCGATGGCGTGAAAGGGCGGATGTTTCTTGAGGAAGTCAGCGACGCGATAGCTGATGACAGCAGTTTCCACAGTGGTCGTCCCGACGCATGCGGCATTCTAGCCGTGGCATCCGGTCGACCGATACGGACAAATTCGTCTGATCGACGCCCGGCCTAACGATCATCGGCTTCGATGAGCGCGAGCGCCGCAAACGCCGTCGCGGCGTCCTGCATGAAGAGCGCCTCCATCGAGCCCGCCGGTCGGCGCTTGTTCATCGACACTGCGGCCCACGCGCCCGTCGACGGATCCTGATGCGCCTTCAGCCACGAGAGCGCGCGTGCGAGTCCAGGATGCGACGGCGCAACTCCAGCCTTGCCCAGCGCGAAGGCCGTGAACGCGGTCGCATACGCGTCGCTGCCCGAGACAGGCGGTGCATCGGGGTGTGGCGTCCACGGGCCCACCGATGCCAACGTCCAGCCGCCATCAGGCTGCTGTTTCGCCAAGACCTCGGCAATGAGTGCGGAACGTGCTCCTTCGAGCAGCGCCGACGGAGGCGTCGCCGTCGCCCACAGCAGCGCGACTCGATCGTGGAGAGGGCGTTCGGACGATGTCGCGAGGTAGCTCGCAATTGCCGTCGTGCGCTCACGGATGTCTGCGCGTTGTCGATAGTCAGCGGGCGTCGATCCGAGGGCGAGCATCGCAAGCGATGCGCCGAAGTAACTGGACTCAGAGTGCTCCCACGGATCCAGGTTCGCGGAATACCACTTCCATGCCCCCTTCGCGGGCGCCTCAGTCCGCTGCAGCGTCCACAACTGTTCGAAAGCCTTTTGCGTGTCGGGGCTCATCGCACCACGCGCATCCTCACGAGCGAGGAACATCGCGGCGAAGATACTCTCGACGTCCTGCAGCGCACCCGGAGGTTTTGCGCCGACGTTGGACCGCAAGCGTGCGAGAAGGCCACGTTCGTAGACCGTTGGCTGCTCTTCTTTCAGCACCCGACGCAGGGCTGGCCGCGCCAGCAGGTACGTCATCCCGGTGTGGCAGGAGACGCAAGGGCCGTTGGCCGAAGCCGCAGGCTTCCATTCGAACCACTGCTTCTGACGTTCGTCGAGATAGCGCGCCGCCGCTTCAGGACTCCAGTCCGCAGCGACGATGCTGGTGGCGACAACCGTAAACAGCGCGAACACGAAGAGCGTGAGCATTCGAGTCATGGTCACTCCTCATGCGCGAGCCTGGACCTCGGACGCCTTCTTCAAGGCCGCCGCGGCATCAGCAATCGCGACCCTTCCGCCATCGACGATGCCAGCCAGGCTGAAGAACGGATGAATCATGCCCTCATACCGCTTCAATGTCACGGGCACACCAGCCTGCTCGAGCTTCCGCGCGTAGGCTTCCCCCTGATCGCGAAGCGGATCGCATTCAGCCGTCAGCACGAGCGCCGGAGGCAGCCCGCGCAAGTCCGCTGTCAGGGGTGACACCTCCTGATGACGACGGTCCTGCCCTGCTTTCAGGTAGTGACGTTCGAAATACGCGAGCAGGTCGGATGTGATGAAGTGCCCGTTTGCGAACTCGCGCATCGATGGACTGTCATCGGCGAAGTCGACCAGAGGGTAGATGAGAAGCTGAAAGGCCAGTGGCGGCGTGACGCCATGGCGGCATCTCAGAGCCGTGACCGCCGCAAGATTACCGCCCGCGCTCTCGCCACCAACGGCGACCTGAGTCGCATCAATCCCGAACTCCGAAGGGTTCTCGATCACGTACTTCGTCGCCGCATAGGCATCGTCGACGGCTGCCGGAAACGGATGCTCCGGGGCCAGCCGGTAATCGACCGATACGACGACGCGGCCGGCGAGGTGCGCGAGATCCCGGCAGCCGCGATCTGAAGAGTCCAGTGTGCCGAGCACGAAACCGCCGCCGCGAAAGTAGATCAACCCCGGGAGTCGATCGGCCGATGTCGGTGAGTAGATGCGCACGGGAATGCGTCCGGCTGGTCCGGGCACACTCCGATCGACGACGCAATGGACCGGCTGCTCAGGGCCGGCCAGATCCGGAGGCAACGCCATGCCGCGCGCCTCGACGGGTGACATCTCGTGCAATGGCGTGCCGCCCATCGACGCGAGCTGGTCAAGGAATGCCTTGCATTGCGGATGTAGAGCCACAGTGATCTCCTCGCGGCGCTCATTCTAGCGAAGCTGCGTCTCGCTGACGAACAGATTGCGCCGCTTCGCTGACAGTTCCTCGGCCCGCGCTCCGCGCGGGGTGTCGATCACGTTGCCGAAAGTGATACGCTCCGCCGTATGAACACAGATCCGAGAGACGTGCTCGCGCAATCGCCGATGAGCCGACTGCAAATCGGCGTGGTGGGCATCACGATCGCCCTGAACGCGCTCGACGGGTTCGACATTCTTTCCATCAGCTTCGCCTCGCCCGGCATCGCCACGGAATGGGGAATCGATCGGGCCGCGCTCGGCATCGTGCTCTCGATGGAGCTCATTGGCATGGCGATCGGCTCGATCGTGCTCGGCGGCGTGGCCGACAAGATCGGACGGCGTCCGACGATCCTGGGATGCCTGGCGGTCATGTCGCTCGGCATGCTCATGGCGACCACCGTGACCGGGCTGGTCGATCTCTCGATCTGGCGGGTCATCACTGGCCTCGGCATCGGCGGCATGCTGGCCGCGATCAATGCCGTCGCCGCGGAATTCTCGAACACACACCGCCGGCACTTGAGCGTATCGCTCATGTCAATCGGCTACCCGGTCGGAGCGGTTCTTGGCGGCATCGTCGCGGCGTGGCTCCTGCGAGGCAACGACTGGCGGTCTGTCTTCTATTTAGGCGCGGGTATCACCGCGACGCTGATTCCGATCACCTTCTTCTTGATGCCCGAGTCCGTACACTGGCTTGCGCGCAAGCAGCCAGGCGGAGCACTCGAAAAGATCAACCGGGCGTTGGCGCGCATGGGCCATGCGGCTATCTCGACGCTGCCGACCATCTCCGCCGACGTCCGCAATCGCTCGATGGCCGATCTCTTCGGGCCGGGGCTGATTGCAATCACCGTGATCTCGGCGACCGCTTACTTCTTCCACATCACGACGTTCTATTTCATCCTCAAGTGGGTCCCGAAAATCGTCGCCGACTTCGGCTTTGCCGCCTCGTCGGCCGCTGGCGTGCTGGTCTGGACCAACGTGGGTGGCGCGCTGGGCGGCGCGACGCTCGGCTTCCTCACACTCCGGTTCGGGGTCAAGGGTCTGACGATCGCCGTGATGCTGCTCTCCACCGTCATGGTGGCGCTGTTCGGTCAGACACCACCCGAGCTGCAGCGACTCTCGATGATTTGCGCCGCGGCCGGTTTCTGCACCAACGCCGCCATCGTCGGCATGTACGCGATCTTCGCGCAGGTATTTCCCACCCACGTGCGCGCCTCGGGTACTGGCTTCGCTGTCGGGGTCGGGCGCGGGGGATCGGTGCTCGCGCCCATCATTGCTGGTTTCCTGTTCGAGGCCGGCTACGGGCTGTCGACTGTGGCGCTGATGATGTCATCGGGATCGCTGGTCGCGGCGGGCGTCCTCAGCTTCCTGAAGCTCGAGACCGATCAACCGGTCGCCGCCCGTCCGGCGCGTCATGTGAAAGCGACGGCGATACCGGCGCCCGGGCGATCGTGAACACGGAGTAATTCTGAATTCTGCATTTCAAGTAGCGTCAGCAACGCGATTCACATCTACGCTGACCTGCAGCGTGTGCTGGCCACCGCCGAGGATCACACCCCGGATCGGGCTGACGTCGCTGTAGTCGAGCCCTCTGGCCAGCGTGACGTGTCCGGTCGACGGCAGCACATTGTTCGTGGGATCCACATCGATCCAGCCCACACCCGGACAGTGAAAGGTCAGCCATGCGTGCGAGGCATCGGCGCCAACGCGACGCGGCATTCCCGGTGGCGGAGCGGTTTCCAGATAACCACTCACATACAGCGCCGGTATCCCGAGCGCCCGCAGGCAGGCAATCTCGAAACGCGCGAAGTCCTGGCAGACGCCACGACGTAGCCTGAACACGTCGGTCAGCGCGGTCGCGACAGTCGTCGCGTCGGGATCGAAGGTGAAATCCGCGTGGATACGTGCGGTCAGATCGGTCACTGCCTCGAGCAGTGGCCGGCCAGCGGGAAATGACGGACGTGCGTAGGCCACGAACTCCGGCGCCGCGCGCAGCGACGGAGAATCGAAGAGCGCCTCGATGGCATCGAGCGGAAGCGACGCCTGATCGCCGGCCTGTTCCCATGATGGCGTGGCGGAGGCCTCGGGTGGCACCCGGGGCATCACACACACGCGGCAGCGAGAGGTGACTGTCAGACCTCGATGGGCACCTTGCATGGCAAAGAACGTCGCGTCATTGCCGAAATAGTCGGCATGGGTGGACAGCACTGCAGCACGCCGGTTCTACATCCAGCGTGTACTGCAGACGCGACTGATGCATCAGCACCCGCGGGCTGAGACGCGCCAGGTGGTGCGACACCGAGACCGACTCGGTGTACGAGTAGCGGGTCACGTGCTCGATGTCGTAGGTCACCGAAGAGACGTCAGCTGACACGGACCTCCGCGTGACTGAAGTAGTAATACGTGATGACGTCGGAGAGCCGGCGAAGATCATCAGCGGTCGCACGAAGCAATCCGTCGAGCTCGGGAAACGACCCGTACTCGTCGGGCTGTGCTTGTACGTCGAGATCGGCGCTGGCGATCGCCTCCGACATGCGCGCGACGATCCGTTGCTCCTGGGCGGGAGATGGAGCTCGCTGGTCGCGCGGCAAATGGTCGACGTGATCGGCCAGTTGCGCGATCTGGAACGCCATCGACCGGGCATTGGTCGCATCGGCGACGAGCAGGTCGAGGACGAGTGCCAGCTGCGGCTGCGCGAAGTAGCGGCGGCGATAGGTCATCGTGCTGTCGGCGATCTCGAGCAAGGGCCCGAGCATTGCCTGGTGCGCCGATCCCGGCGAGATCGACAGGGTCAACAGCGTCGTCATATTGGCGGCCCGTTCAAGCCGTCGGCCGATGTCGAGGAAACGCCAGCCGTGCCCGCGCGTCATGTTCTCCATTTCCATTCCGCTGAACGCCGCCAGATCCGTGATCATCCGGTTCAGATGCAGCAGGGCATCGTCGAGCTGAATGCGTCCGTGGCGAAGCCGGAAGTCCTGCCGCAGCTGGTTGAGAATGCGCCAGGTATCGATGGAGAGGCGATCCCGGACGTTCGAGGCGATGCGCCGCAGTTCCTCGAGCGTCTCGCGCATGGGACTGCCCGGGCCCGGCCGGAACAGCGAGGCGAGCAGCTCCTGTTCCAGGTCGCGCGCAGGCAGCGGCTCGCGCAGGGTCGCTGGCAGGAGTTCGAGCGCGACGAGAAACCGCACCAACGCCGTTCGCTCCGGTGTGACCTCGCTCGCATCCTCGTCGGTCAGTCGCGTGACGACGCTGCGCAGCAGACGCACTGAGTGCTCCACACGTTCGGCGTGACGCCCCAGCCAGAACAGGTTGTCGGCGACACGGCTGGGCAGATCTCCCGATCGCCGTTCGCGCTGAATCCTGACGGTGGGCGGTGCGAGCAGCGACATCGGGCTGACGGGACCGTCGGTCAGGACCCACGTGTCCTTGCTGCCGCCACCTCGCTGCATCGAGACGATCGGCACCTCGGCGCTCGCGGCAATCCGGGTCAACCCGCCGGGCATCACCGCATAGGAATCTCCAGCCGCGGCAACATACATCCGCAGCACCAACGGTCGCGACTCCAGCTTCTGACCATTCCACACCGGGGCTGTCGAGAGCGGCATCTCGTCCTGTCCGACGAACTCCTCGGCGTTCGCCCGGATCTCGGAGACGAGCGCGGCACGCTGCAGCGGCGTCAGCGTGCGGCCAAAAAGTGGCTGACCGCTGATGGGCGGGAACGTGCGCTTGATGACCATCTGATCGAGGTGCTCGAGCACGAACCGGAGGTCGTCCGGGTCGCCGCACCACCGCGTCGGCACCGAAGGGAGGAGGAGGTCCTGTCCGAGAAGGGTACGACAGAGGCCCGGAAGGAATCGCGAGATCGCAGCCGTCTCGATCGCACCGGAGCCGAGCGCATTGGCGATCGTCACGTTGCCGGCACGAGCAGCCTCGACCAGTCCGGCGACGCCGAGCGTCGAGTCGGCACGCAGTTCCAGCGGATCGCAGTAACTGTCGTCGAGTCGCCTGAAGATGACGTCAACCGGCTGCAGGCCGTCGAGCGTCTTGATGAAGACTCGCCGATCCCGAACCGTGAGGTCTCCACCCTCGACCAGGGTGAAACCGAGGTAGCGCGCGAGATACGCGTGCTCGAAGTAGGTCTCGTTCAGCGGACCCGGCGTGAGCAGCACGACGCGCGGCGTGTCGCGCTCTGACGTCGCGAGCGCCGTCAGTGTGTCGCGCTGGGCCCAGAAGAAGGAGGCGAGCCGCTGGACCTGGCAATCGCGGAACGCTTCAGGCAGGCTGCGCGACAGAACGATGCGATTCTCCAGGGTGTAACCGGCACCTGAAGGCGCCTGCGTGCGATCGGCGAGGACCCACCATTGCCCGTCCGGCGATCGCGCGAGATCGACGGCATGCAGGTGGAGGTGGATGCCGCGCGGGGCCGCGATCCCATGACACGAGCGCAGGAAGCCAGGATTGCCAAACACCAGTGGCGCTGGCATCTGCCGTTCTCGCAGCAGATGCTGTGGTCCGTAGAGATCGACCAGGATCGAATTGAGCAGGCGTGCGCGTTGGATGAGCGCCGCCTCGAGCAGGTTCCACTCGTGGGGCGGGACCAGGAGCGGAATCATGTCGAGCGTCCACGGACGATCGACACCTTCTGGATCGCCGTAGACGTTGTAGGTCACGCCGTTGTCACGAATCGTGCGCTTGGCGTTTTCCCAACGCGAGGCGAGCTCGTGCCGTCCGAGCGCTTCGAGCGAGCGGACGAAGGTGCCGTAGTGGTGCCTGAGTTCTCCGCCCCGATCGACCAGTTCGTCGTGCACGTGTCCGCGGGGTTGGTAGCCTGCGAGAAGTCGCCACGGTGTTGCAGGATCCGACAGATGCGTCAGCGACTCCATTACAGCGGGGCTGCCTCGCCGGTGGCCATCACCGTGTGCCTCGCCGGACGTCGCAGATCGAGCGTGAACGGGAAATCAGGGTTTCGCTCTTCGGCGGGAATGACTGCAGACAGTGGAGTGTGCCCGCCGCTCGCGAACCGCGCAAGGCGACGGCTCTCGGCTTCGTAAGCGTTGACCGGAAACCGTTCGAAGTGTCGTCCCCCAGGATGCGCTACATGATAAACGCACCCGGCGATCGCGCGCTGGTTCCAGCCGTCCACGACGTCGAACACGAGTGGTGCGTGCACCGGAATCGTCGGATGCAGAGCGCTCGCCGGCTGCCAGGCGCGATACCGTACGCCGGCCACGAACTCGCCGGGCGTGCCCGTCGGGTGCAATGGCACACGGCGCCCGTTGCAGGAAACGGCATGACGCGAGCTGGTCAGGCCGGTCACCTTCACCTGTACGCGTTCGACTGACGAATCCACGTATCGCACGGTTCCGCCCGCGCTCGGTTCCTCACCCATCACGTGCCACGGCTCCAGCGCCTGGCGCAACTCGAGCCGCACCCCGCGTGCGGCGACAGCGCCATAGAGGGGAAAGCGGAACTCGACATGCGGCGCGAACCATTCCTCCCGAATCGGATAACCGGCCCGCTGCAAGTCGCCGATCACGTCATGAAAGTCCTGTGCGACGAAGTGCGGGAGCATGAACCGATCGTGCAACTCGGTTCCCCATCGAGCCAGCGGCACCTTATACGGCTCGTTCCAGAACGCCGCGATGAGCGAGCGCAGGAGCAGCTGTTGCGCAAGGCTCATGCGCGCATGCGGTGGCATCTCGAAGGCGCGGAGCTCGACCAGCCCGCGGCGGCCGCTGCTCGTCTCGGGCGCGTAGAGCTTGTCAATGCAGAACTCGGCGCGATGCGTGTTCCCGGTCACGTCGACCAGCACATTCCGAAACACACGATCGACCAGCCACGGCGGGCTGGTACCGTCGCGATCAATCTGCGTGAACGCGATCTCCAGCTCGTGAAGCGCGTCGTTCCGCGCTTCGTCGACCCGGGGATGCTGGCTCGTGGGACCAACGAACATACCCGAGAACAGGTACGACAGCGAGGGATGATTGTGCCAGTAGCCCACCAGACTCCGCAGGAGATCGGGTTTGCGCAGCAATGGGCTCTCACTCGGAGTCGGTCCGCCGATGACAATGTGGTTGCCGCCACCCGTGCCGGTGTGACGACCGTCGAGCATGAATTTTTCGGTTCCGAGGCGCGACTGACGCGCTTCCTCGTACAACGTCGTGGTGGCGGTCACGAGATCGGTCCAACTGTGCGCAGGGTGCAGGTTGACCTCGATCACACCAGGGTCGGGTGTCACGGTGAAAGAGTTCAACCTCGGATCGACTGGTGGCTGCTCTCCTTCGATGATCACCGGCGTACCCAACTCCGCCGCGGTCCCCTCGATGGCAGTGAGCAGGTCCAGGTAATCCTCGGTTCGATCCACCGGCGGCATGAACACGTGGAGACGCCCTTCACGGGGCTCGACACAGAGCGCAGTCCGGATGACGTTCGGGTCCGACTCGCCGCGGCGTGGAACCTGTTGTGCCTGTGTCTGCCGTAGCCTGTCGTCAAGATGGCCGTCACGATCGGACTGACGCGGGACTCGACCTTCGACGTACATCTGCCGCGGTGGCAACGGCGGGCGCTCGACATGCAGATCCTGTTCGTAGGTGTACGGGTAGTCCGTCGATGTCACCCACGGCAGCGAATCCAGCGGCAGCCGGTAACCGATTGGCGAATCGCCTGGAATCAGAAAGACATGTCCGGGTCGCAGGAACCAGCGACCGCTCTCCCAGTGCCAGCCCGGGTTTGACGTCCACTGCCGCCGCAACGGCAGCGCATAGCCCACGACGCGATCGAGGCCCTGCTCGAACACGCGAGCCAGGCGCGCGCGCGTCTCTTCATCCGACAGTTGTGAGGTCAGCGGATCGACATTGACCGGGAGCCGGCGCTCACGCCACATGTAGTACCAGACGTCCTCATACGCCGGGAGGGCATGCGCAGGATCGACCTCGAGCCGCGCGGCGAGCGAGGTGATGAAGCGATGGGCATGATCGATCGTGTGCCCATAGCTCCGGCTGTCATCGGCCAGCAGGCACTCCTCGTTCCACATCGGCACCCCGTCGCGCCTCCACCAGCACCCGAGCGCCCAGCGCGGTAATGATTCCCCGGGGTACCACTTGCCTTGACCACAGTACAGCACGCCACCGGGGGCGAAGTGCTTCTTGAGGCGACGCACCAGGTCGCCCGCACGCTCACGCTTCTGCGACCCGAGCGCCGCCACGTTCCACTCGGGAGCGTCCATGTCGTCTATTGACACGAACGTCGGCTCGCCTCCCATCGTCAGCCGGACATCCGCCGCCAGAAGGTCAGCATCGATCCGCTGACCGAGCGCCTGGATCTCCGACCATTGCTCGTCGGTGTAAGGCTTCGTGACACGTGGCGATTCGTGAATCCGCCGCACCTGCATTTCATGGGTGAGGACGGCCTCGCACTCGTCGAGCGCACCCGTCACCGGTGCCGCACTGAACGGATCGGGAGTCGAGGCGAGCGGCAGGTGTCCTTCCCCTGCCAGCAGGCCTGACGTGGGATCGAGGCCAACCCAGCCAGCGCCGGGCAGATACACCTCGGCCCAGGCATGGAGATCGGTGAAGTCGGCAGAGGCACCTGAGGGCCCGTCCAGCGACTTGACGTCCGGGGCCAGCTGAATCAGGTAGCCGGAGACGAAGCGCGCCGCAAGGCCAATGCGCCGGAGGATCTGGACCAGCAGCCAGCCCGAGTCGCGGCAGGATCCGCGCCGCAGCTGCAGTGTCTCTTCAGGAGTCTGGACGCCGGGCTCGAGACGAATGACGTAGGCGATTTCCTTGGACAGCCGGTAGTTCAAATCGACGAGAAAGTCGATGGTGCGCCGCGGGCGGCGATCGATCGTGCTGATGAAGTCGCCGAGCTCGCCGCCATCAGGACGGGCCTCGAGGAACGGGGCGAGATCTTTCGCGAGCCATGGCTCGTACGAGAACGGGAACTGCTCGGCCGCAGGCTCCAGGAAAAAATCGAACGGATTGAAGACCGACATCTCCGCAACGAGATCGACCTCGACCAGCAGTTCCGTCGCCATCTCCGGGAACACGACGCGGGCGAGGTAGTTGCTGTGCGGATCCTGCTGCCAGTTGATGAAGTGCGGCTTCGGCGCCAGGTTGAGCGAGTAACTCAACACCGGCGTACGACAGTGAGGCGCGGGACGCAGACGGACGATGTGTGGCGAGAGCGCGACTCGACGGTCGTAGCGATAGTGAGTCTTGTGATGGAGGGCGACGTGAATAGCCATGAACGCCTGAGTTCCCAGAAAGCGACGCAGTCTGCGTCAGATGATCGATGCCGTGGAGGCGTCGGGGCCTCGCCTGATCCTCGTCGGTATTGTTGATCTCGACTCCGCTCTCCGGCTACGCGCAGAATTGTCGGAATCAGCGATCCGGTTCGACAGAAATGTCGGTCACGCGCGTGGGCGTCTTCTTCTATGCTGGCAGTGGCGGTATGGAGAGCGACCCCCACAAAGCACTGCGACAGGACGTCCGGCTTCTCGGCGCATTGCTGGGTGAGACGTTGCGGGCGACGGAAGGACCACAGCTGCTCGATGCGGTCGAGCACGTGCGACGGGTCGCGAAGACATCGCGGGCGCGCGCCGATCGCGACTTCCAGGCGCTGGCCACCGAGCTCGAACAGCTGCCTGTGGATGCCGCCATCCCGCTCGCGCGTGCCTTCACGCATTTCCTCAATCTGGCTAACGTCGCCGAACAGCATCATCGGATTCGCCGGCGGCGCGCGTACCTGCGTGATCCGGCATCGCCGCCGCAGCGCGGCTCTTCGCAAGAGACGTTCGCTCGTCTGGTGGCACGCGGCATCTCACCGGCGGCCCTGCACCAGGCCGTCTGCTCGCTGCAGGTCGAGCTCGTGCTCACCGCACACCCCACCGAAGTCTCGCGGCGGACGCTGATCCACAAACACAACCGGGTGGCGCAGCTGCTGGCCGAAGGGGATCGGCCAGACCTCACCACTCCCGAACGCGCCGAGCTGCAGGCCGCGCTCCGGCGCGAGATCCTGTCGGCGTGGAAGACGGATGAAGTGCGTCATCAACGACTCACCCCGATCGACGAGGTGAGAAGCGGCCTCATCGTCTTCGAGCAGAGTCTCTGGCACGCGTTGCCACGGTTTCTCAGGAGCGTCGATCGCGCGCTGGTTTCGGCCACCGGCAACGCGCTGCCTCTCGATGTCTCGCCGGTGCGGTTCGGCTCGTGGATGGGTGGCGATCGCGATGGCAACCCGAACGTCACGTCTGACGTCACGAGACGCGCGACGTTGCTCGGCAGGTGGGTGGCGGCCGACCTGTATCTGAAAGAGATCGAAGCCCTGCGCGACGAGCTCTCGGTGACCCACGCGACCGACGCCCTGCGCGCGCGGGTCGGCGGCGCCCGCGAGCCGTATCGCGAACTGCTTCGGGACGTGCGCAGACGCCTTGTCGCCACCCGCGCGTGGATTGAGAAGGTCCTTGACTCGGAAACTGGAAACCGCGAACCGGCATCCGACGTCATTCTCGAGCGAGCGGAGCTCGCCGAGCCCTTGCACCTGTGCTACGCATCGCTCGTCGAAACCGGCCAGGAGCTGATCGCCACTGGTCGATTGACCGACGTCCTGAGACGCGTCGCAGTCTTCGGCGTCACGCTCGCGCGGCTCGACATTCGACAGTCCTCGGATCGGCATACCGAAGCGATCGACGGGATCACACGCGCCCTGGGTGTCGGCTCCTACGCGGAATGGGACGAACAGAAGCGTCTCGATTTTCTGACGCGGGAGCTGCAGAATCCACGCCCGCTCATTCCACCAGGCCTGCAGACGTCTCCGGACGTCCGCGACGTGCTCGACACGTTTCGCACTATCGCCCGCACACCGCACGAATCGCTCGGCAGCTACGTCGTCACGATGACGCGGCAGGCCTCGGACGTCCTCGTCGTCGAATTGTTCCAGAAAGAGATGGGCGTCGAGCGGCCTCTTCGCGTCGTGCCGCTGCTGGAGACGGCAGCGGATCTCCGTCGTGCGCAGCACATCCTCGACGCCCTGCTCCAGATCGACTGGTATCGCGCGCGGATCAACGGGGTGCAGGAAGTGATGGTGGGCTACTCCGACTCGGCGAAAGATGTCGGCCGACTGAGCGCCGGGTGGGAGCTGTTCAAAGCCCAGGAAGCCATCGTCGACGCGTGCCGTCGTCACGGTGTCCGGCCTCTGCTCTTTCACGGGCGCGGCGGCAGCGTCGGCCGAGGCGGAGGGCCAACGTATCTCGCGTTGCAGTCGCAACCATCGGGAACGGTAGACGGCCGGCTGCGCGTGACCGAACAGGGCGAGATGATTCAGGCACTGTTCGGACTTCCCGAGATCGCGCAGCGGACGCTGGAGGTGTACACGAGCGGCACCCTCGAATCGTGGCTGGTGCCCGCCGGAGCTCCTCGCGAAGGCTGGCGCGAGTGCATGGAGCGCCTCTCGAGTGACGCGTGCGCGTCGTATCGACACTTCGTGTCCGACGAACCCGGGTTTCCCGATTACTTTCGGACGTCGACACCACAGGCCGAACTCGAGGATATCAACATCGGGAGCCGTCCCGCGCGCCGCCAGACAGGGGCCGGCCTTGCCGGCCTGCGTGCCATTCCCTGGCAGTTCGCGTGGACGCAGACGCGCCTGCTGCTGGCGTCGTGGCTTGGATTGGAGGACGCGCTCGAGCGCGCGATCGGCCGCGGCGAGATCGACCAGCTTCAGGCCATGTATCGAGAGTGGCCGCACTTCCGGTCGGCGCTCGATCTGTTCGAAATGGTTCTCGCCAAGGCCGATGCGCGCATCGCCGCTGAGTACGACCGGCAGCTCGTGCCGCCCACGCTGCGTCCGTTGGGAGAAGAGTTCCGCGATCGCCTGTCACGCGCCGTCGCCGCGCTCCTCAAAGTCACCGGCCACCAGCATCTCCTCGAGGGGAATCCCGTGCTGCGTCGATCGATCGACGTCCGCAACCCGTACGTGGATCCGATCAACCTGGTCCAGATCGAAGTGGTCCGGCGACTTCGGCAGGGCGACCGCGACCCGCAGCTGCACGACGCGTTCGTGGTCACGGTCAACGGCATCGCAGCGGGGATGCGGAATACGGGGTGAGCCTGGGCTCGCTGGACTCTCGGCTCTGGGCTCTGGGCTCTAGGCTTTCGGCTCTGATCTTATACGTGGCGCGCAAGCCATTCGCTCAAGGGGCGGACCTCGGCCATGATCTTCTTCACCGCGGGAACCGATTTCCGTGAAGCCAGCACGGGGCCGGGCTTGATGATCTTGCCGGCAAAGATGTCCTTCATGCGCAGAAGATCGAGCCGTGGGTGGTCGGCGGCAAACCCGCGCGGCGCTGACTTCACCGACTCGTGTGTATCGACGTCGTACCCTTTTCGACGAAGCACGCTCACGATCCTGGTCAGCTCCCGGCCGGCTTTGTCGGCGTCGATCGCCTGCCGGAGTTTCTGCAGCACAGCCGGCTCGGGACGATATACCCCCGTGCCGATCCACAGCCCTTCGGACGACAGGTTGATGTAGTTCCGTCCGACCCCTGTTGCAAGGTGCGTCCTGTAGGGCGCGCCGTCGCGCGCGAACCGCATGTCGCGATTGATGCGCGAGATGCGCGGCGTTCCCATTGGGTCGAGCTCGGCTACCAGGGCCTTCAAGGGTTCGCGGCATGCCTGCTCGTAGACGTCCTTGTGCCCCTGGAACCATTCGCGATTGTTGTTGCGCGCCAGCTCGCGGAAAAACTCGGTCGCCGCGCGCGGAAACCCGGTGAACCCTTCGGCCATGAGCGGATTCTAGACCCTCTGGTGCATGATCGGGTTGTGATGCGGACGACTCTCTCTCGAGCTGCGGGATTGACGGCCCTGACGTGTGCGTTGGCGGTCTCCTTGTGGAGAGTCGATATCGAGGGACAACGGGGGTCATCACCGCCACGGGCAGTCGACCGTGCACCGACGCGCGGCGACCTCCTTCGCGGCCAATACGGCCGGTATCGCGCGAACAACGACCTGCTCTTTTATCACCTCGATGTTCGCGTCGATCCGGAGAAGAAGTCGATTGCCGGCAAGAACACGATCCGGTTCCGGATGCTGTCCGATGACACGCGTATTCAGCTCGACCTGGCGGCCAATCTCAGCGTCGACCGGATTGTGCTCGGTTCGTCGCCGCTGAAACACGAGCGCGACCTCGACACCGTCTATGTCGACTTCCCTACCACGCTGCGCGCCGGCCGTGAGTACAGCATCGACTTCCACTACTCCGGCCAGCCACGGGAACAGGGCCGGTTCGGCGGCCTGGCCTTTCGCAAGGATGCCGCGGGCCGCCACTGGATCACGACGGCGTGCGAGGACGAAGGTGCCCGCATCTGGTGGCCGAACAAGGATCAATGGCGTGACGAGGTCGAGCGGATGCAGATCAGCGTCAGCGTCCCCAACGATCTGGTCGACGTTTCGAACGGCCGCTTCATGGGCAAGACCGACCTCGGGGACGGCTACACGCGCTGGGACTGGCTCGTGCAGTATCCGATCAACAACTACAACGTCTCGCTGAACATCGGCCGCTACGAGCATTTCTCCGGCACGTTCGGCGACTTGCCGCTGGATTACTACGTGCTGCCGGAGAACCTGGAGAAAGCGAAGCAGCAGTTCGCACAGGTCGGGCCGATGCTCGAAGCATTCCGGCACTACTTCGGCGAGTATCCGTTCGCGAAGGACGGCTTCAAGCTGATTGAAGTGCCGTACGCCGGCATGGAGCACCAGAGCGCGGTGACCTACGGCAACGGCTTCATGAACGGCTATCTGGGCAAAGACTGGACCGGCATCGGCACCAGCCTCAAGTTCGACTTCATCATCATCCACGAGAGCGCTCACGAGTGGTTCGGCAATGCCGTGTCCGCGGCGGACGTCTCGGACATGTGGATCCACGAAGGCTGGACCACATATCTCGAAAGCCTCTACGTCGAGCGCCTGTTCGGCCATGATGAAGCGATCCGATACGTCAACAGCTACAAGTCGAAGGTCCTGAATCGCGAGCCGATCATCACGCAACGGGGCATTCACCGGCAGCCGCAGCAGGACATGTACTTCAAGGGCATGCTCTTCCTTCATACGCTGCGGAGCGTGGTGAATGACGATGCAGCCTGGTGGATCCTGGTGCGCGACTTCTACCAGCAGTTCAAGTACCGAAACATCATGACGGAAGAAGTCGTGCGATTCTTCAACACGCGCACGACGCGCGACTGGACGCCGATCTTCGATCAATATCTGCGGCGTTCGGCGCTGCCGGCGCTGCAGCTGACCTTCATCGAAACCGGCAGCATGGCCTACCGGTGGAAAGCGGATGAACGCGGGTTCGCGATGCCGGTGCGTGTGGGTCGTCCGGGCAACTGGACGATCGTCGAGGCGACGACGGATTGGAAAGTCATCGCCACACCGCTCACGAAGGAAGACGTCGAGGTCGCCACCGACCTCTATTACATCAACGTGGAAAAACAGTGACGGCGGCAAGGATGTCGTTGACGAGCGCGACATCCCGCTGGGCGCGGTAGACGCCGGGAAACGTCGTGAGACCCCAGCGCGCGTTGTAAATCAACTTGTCGGCAACGCGCCGCTCGAGCGCAAGCAGCGCATCCTCGTCCATGCGGCACAGCCGCGTCATTTCCCTGTACACCAGATCGAAGCGCCGCCGCGGATCGAGCTCCTCGTCGTACGACTCATCGAAGACGTCCTCGAACGTGGCAAAGCCGTAGCTGCGAATCATGGCGAGCGAGCCCGGATTGCCGAGCACCAGCATCGGGTGAAAGTTGGCGAGCGGCTTGACCGACTTCTCCGTGATCCGCGAAGGCTTCGGCCGCATCTCGGTTTCCGTCACCACGCTGAACCACGACTTGTCGTACTCCGCCAGATCCGCCGCCATCCCGCAGTTCCACAACTCGAGGCGCTTCCATCGATGCTGCTTCATACCGAGCAGGACGCGACCGCGCGCGTCCAGCGAATCGAGCAGTGGCACGAGCTCGGCGATCTTGTCGTCGAACCCGGGGAGGGAGCGCGCCAGCTGTTCGGCGGTTGGCCGCGGCCGCTCTCCTTTCCGCTCATCCGGGTGCTTGAATCCTCCGAACGACACGAACCCCTCGTCCCAGAGCCCGTCGCGCAACAGGCTCAAGAGAAAAAGAATCTTCGCGTCGCGGGCGGTCCGGTTCAACGACACAAATCGCCGCTCCCGCCGCGTGGACCTGGAGCGGAATGCCTCGAGCCTGTGTTGAAAAACGGCCTCGCCGCCGTGTTCGTAGTGCGAGAAGGCATACCAGATCCAGTAATCGTGATTCAGGACGGCGACAGGCTGGTCGAATCCGATTGAGACGCAATACGCCCGATAGTCGTGCTCGAATTGACGATCCTGCGTGACGTATACCGTCTGCAGCGGAGACGCTGCCAGCCAGCGCAGGACGTCGTGAAGCTCCGTCGTCGTGTGCGCCTTGTGCTTGACACCTTCCGTTGTGGCATCGAAGACCAGGCCGACCGCGCCCTCGGCTATGCGCGTTCGCGTACGCTCGGAGAGATCGGCCTTCGGGACGTTCTGGAAATGACGATCGTTCCCGCAGCAGAAGACGATCAGATCGGGGTCGGGCAGATCGGGCCCGGGAGTGACCACGTGCACGCGATCGTCGTGGATACCTTCGAACAGATGTCTGCCTGGCGTGGCGACGAGAACAGTGAGGGACCTTCGGCGCCAGTCGAGGGCGCGCGTCGGGTCCGGTCCGCGTGTCAGGTCGAGTTCCTCCGAAGCGCTACTGCGGCCCGAATCGCTGATTCTCGAGACAGATGAACTCGATCAGCTCCTGGTCGACCAGGTTCCGCTGATTCACCCTGACGGTCCACGGCCGCGTGTAGACCTTTGGATCGTCGACAGTGATGTCGATCTCCATGCGTCCGTAGCTGACGCGCCGGAATCGTTCGGTGAGCCTCGCGGCGTCGGTCAATGGAGAGCCGATGATATCCAGCCATCCGCCATCCCTGAGTCCCGTCGTCTCGACGACCAGCGTGTCGCCGTCCCACTTGCCGACGGAGTACCCGTACCACCAAGGCTGTGGATCGTTGCCGGGCAACGCGCGGCCGTCGGTGAAGATCTGACGGAGGCCGGAACTGGCCTCGTACAGGATCACGAGGATGCCTGGCGTCTGAATGAACTTTCGCGGCGCGCCTTGCGTGTGGAACTGCATGATGCCCATTGGCAGGCAGTGCGCCTCAGGGTTGTCCTTGCTGTTGTTGTCGCGACGCTCCTTGAACAGCGCCGCGCCCTCGGGCTTGAGGGGCAGCCCCTCCTTGATGTTCTGGGCCACGTCACGGAACCCGGCAACTGGTGGTCCGGAGGGTGGCTCGAGCCGGCGCCTGCTGCCCAGCCACCCGACGAGCCCATGCCCTGCCACACTCCCGACAGGTCCGGCTTGCCGTCGGCCGTTCGCGGGACGGGCGCGTTCGAGATCGGGCTCTCCTTTCGCGTTCCGGGGAACCCCGGCGCGCTCCGCGGATCCCACTGCGCCTCGATGGTCGACGACACCAGAGCCATCGCGATCAGCAGGCACGGATGAACGACCTCACGTCACCCTCCCATTACCAGACGACGACCAGCGCATCAGGGTATCATCGCCCACGACCAGACCGCGCAGGAGCCGACTTATGAGAACCGCGCTTGTCTCCCTCGTTGCGAGCGTCGCCGTGATGGCGTCAGTGATGCCGGCGAGTGCACACCATGCGTTTGCGGCCGAGTTCGACCGCGACAAGCCGATCACGCTGACCGGCACGGTGACCAAGCTCGAATGGACCAACCCCCACGCCCGGATCTACATCGACGTCAAAGACGAGAAAGGGAACGTCGTCAACTGGGACTTCGAGCTCGGGCCGCCCAACGGTCTGATGCGACGCGGCTGGAACAGGAATTCGCTGCGCCAGGGACACGTCGTGACGATCAACGGATTCCTGTCCAAGTCGGCGCCACGCGTCGCCAACGCCAGGACCGTCAAGCTGGCTGACGGACGCGAGGTGTTTGCGGGGTCGTCCTTCGACGCCGGACCGGCCGGCGAAGAGTCGCCGGCACGGTAGGAGCGCGGCCCCCTGACGCTCCGGATCCCGTTTCGGCACAGAACTGCACCAGGAAAGGTCGTCGCGTCAGCCGCGTCGTCCTGCCTCGTTGATGGGGTGTCTGGAGGAGCCGCGTCGGTCGATAACAGATCCAGCTTGTCGACTGAGAAGACGACCCCGAATCGGAGGACCGGCACTGGCACCGTCGATCTGACGGCGGTTGAGGGCGCACTGCAGCTGCTCGCCCGTGCGGTCCGTCAATTCCACACCTATCCGTCGACGAGCCCGCTCTGCGTCGACGCCGTCATGGCGTGCCACGAAGCGCTGAGATCGATTCAGCATCGCGACCGCGTCGCGTCGCGCGTCGCGCCTCACGAGCTGATCGTCGACGACTCGCACATCGGCGCGGGCACGGTCGTCGAGCATGAGCTGACACGACGGCTGTTCAAGCTGCGGGTGGCGTCTCTCGAGATCGATTGCGGCGCCACGCCCCGGGATCTCTCGCGCTTCTGCATCGACCTCGTCGAATCCGAGGATCCCCAGCAGTCAGACAGGACATTCGCGGAGCGCCTGGCCGAGCACGGCGTCGCCGCCATCGTTCCCGAAATGGCTCGACGTCCCGTCGTGATGGACGTCGGCGACGCCGCGCGCGCACACCGCGGAACTGCTGACGCACGAACGCCGCCGCCAGGTGGAGATGGCGCAACCCGATGCGCCCGTCGAGCTATCTGTATCCTCCCGACCGCGGCTGGGTCCGCACCGATTCCGCGCAGGGGCTGTCCCAGGTCTCGCTCCTCGATCTCGTCGTGCTCGTCGACGATCCCGCCGACATCGCGACGATGCTCGTGCGGCTGACCGATGACGACCTCAGTGGCCCCGACGCAAAGCAGACCGCGCTCGAGCGGAAGTACACCGACGTCACACGGTTGTTCTCGGCGCTCGATCCACGGCTGGCGCAGGTCATGTTCGGCAAGCTCGCGCGGGCTGGTGCTGAACCTCGACCACGGATCGACGCAACAACCTGCTGCAGCGCACGATTCTGCCCGGTCTGCTCGACGGCGATGCCAACGGCAAAGTGCTGCGCGACTTCCCCGACATGGATCTGGCGGAGTCGATCTGTCTGCTCCTCGATCTCGAGACGGCCGCGCCTGAAGTCCTGTCCGCCGCGCTCAATCGACTGGACCTCACGACCGATCGCCGCGAGGCCCTCGTGCCACTGATCGAGAAGCGGATGCGCGCGGCAACAACGGACCTGACGACGACACCGGCCTCGGCTCATCCGGTGTCGAGCGCCATGCGCGCGAATTGATTCGTATCGACGCCATCGCGCGGGACCGACTTCTCCGAGTTCGCGGCCTTCGATCTCTCGATGGACGAGGAGGCCGAGACGGCCGTCGCCGACGTGCGCTCCGGAATTGCGGCGACTGACGTGCCGATGGCACAGCTGCTCTGTGCCTCACAGCTCGTACGCATCGAGCGAAATCCAAGCCTGGTCGAAGCGTTCCTGCGCCGCGCGCTCGATCTGCTCGGCACGCTCGAACGTGCCGGACGATGGAACGATCTGATCGCAGCCGTCGAAGGATATGGGCGCCTCGGCGAGGAATTGAGACCCCGTCGTCCTGACGTCAGCGATGTGATCGCGAACGCGATGAGCGACTACTGCACGCCGACACGGCTGATGGCGCTCGCGTCGCTGCACGAGCGGGACGATGAGGGGCGCGCGAATCGCCGATCAGATGCTGAAGGCGCTCGGCACCGCGCTGGTGCCCGGGCTCGTGCAGCTGATGAACCGATCGGCACACGAGGCCAAGGCTCGTGCGCTTGTACCGCTGATGTGCGAGATGGCTCCGACGCTCGCTCCGGCGCTCGTCGCCGAGCTCGACTCGTGCGGCCCGACCGCCGCCCGAGTCGATCGTCAAGGTGCTGGGCTACGCGGGTGCGGGGCACGAAGCGGCTGTTGGCCGTCTCGCGGAACATCAGGACGGACAGGTGGCGCGCGAGGCGATGCGTGCGCTGGCGCGCATCGGGACGCCAACGGCCGCGGCACTGGTGGCGCGTCAGATTCGTGAAGGGCACGCCGATCGGCACACCGCGGCGGAAGATGCGCTCTGGCACTTCCCGCGCGGCGCAGACCGCGACCCAGGTACGCGAGCTCCTGCGATCGCGCGAGTTCGTCGCTCAGTCACCCGCAGACGGCGGCGCGCCTGATCGATCGTGCCGGCCAGTCGAAGGTGCAGGGTCTGGACGATACGCTCACCAAGCTCGAAGCGCTGCGCTTCAGGTTCTGGAAGCCGAGCCTCGTCCAGGTCGCATTGAAGGCCAGAGAGCTGCGCGCGCGATGACATCACCGGCCCAAACCTCCAGTCTCGATCCGCTTGCCGTTCTGCGAGGGCTGGCCAGCCTTCGTCGTCTGGCCGGGTCGTATCCGGCTGGGCACCCGATGATCGCGCAGAAGCTGAAGGAGCTCGACGAAGTGATCGCCGGGCTCCTGCGCGCGGGCAGCCCCGTTCGTATCGACGTCATCCGTGGAGATGTCTTCCTCGACGGCGTGACATCCGCAAGCGAGGGACAGGCGAATCAGCAACTGCTGTCCCAACTCTCGGCGCTCGGCATCGACAGCATTCACATCCACGAGGGCGTGCAGCGGGAAGAGATGCTGGCCGTCGCCGAGTTCCTCTGGCAGCACACCGAGTCGGGCAACTCGATGTCCGCGCAGCTTGCCGCGCGCAACGTGCAGCACATCAGCCTCGGGAGACTGTTGCCACTCGACACGCGATGGCGCATGCAGCAGTGGGCCGATGCGCCCACCGGTCCCCTCGATCCCGACTACGCCGAATCGCTCATGATGGCGCAGAAGACGTGGGAGGACACCGCCTCCGGCAAGCCGCTCGACGTCGTCACGGTGCGCGATCTGGTGCAGCTGCTGATCTACAAGGTCGCGCGCAGCAACGCGGCTCTCGGTCAGATCCTCGCGGTCAAGCAGTACGAGAATCTGACGTATTGCCATTCGGTGAACGTCGCCATGCTCAGCCTGCTGTTGGGCAAGCAGGTCGGATTGGACGAGCCAACGACTGGCCGCACTGGTCGAAGCGGCGCTTCTGCATGACGTCGGCAAGACGCAGATCCCCCTGGACATCGTTCGGAAGCCGGGCGCCCTCGACAAGAGCGAGCGCCGGATGATCGAGGCGCACACGACGCTGGGCGCCGAGATCCTGATCCAGACCGAAGGGCTGCATCCGCTGACGCCAACCGTGGCACTGGAGCATCATCGCGGGGTCAAGGGCATCGGGTATCCGGACCTCGGCGAGGCCATTCCTCATCCGATGAGCCAGATTGTCTCGGTGGCCGACATCTACGAGGCGATCACCGGCGCGCGAACCTACCAGGCGCCGACACCACCTGAGCAAGCCTGCATGATCCTGGCGCGCATGGCGGGCGAGAAGCTGAACACCGGTCTGGTGAAGAAGTTCGTCAACACCATCACCTTCTTCCCGGTCGGCTCGCTGGTTCGCACGAACCGGAACGAGCTTGGGCTGGTCGTGCAGACGAATCGCCGCGAGCCGCTGCACCCGGTGCTCGCGCTCGTGGACGAGGAGACGTATACGCCCACCGGGCGCGTCGATACGTCGGAGCGCGAGTCGTCAGGCGGCTACGCGAGGCACATCACGCAGAGCATGCCCGCGCCTGACGGACTCGACCTCCGCGTGTTCCTCGAGACCGGCGCAAGCTGCGTGACAGCTACATTCGTCCTCCAGAGCCTCGATGCGTCGTAATCACTCAAGGCACGCGAAGGGCTCAGTTCGCCGGCCCGAACGTATTGCCCGAATCAGGCTAGCTGCCGGCCAGCGCCTTCGAGATCGCCGCGCGCAGCGCTGGATCCTCGGGCGTCACTGCTCTCGAAAGAACGCCACGACCTTCCCGTTCTTGTCGACGACGTACTTGCTGAAGTTCCAGGCCGGCAGGTTGCCGGACTCCCCGAGGAATGTATACACCGGAGACTGCCCCGGACCTTTCTTCGTCACCACCTTCTCGAACATCGGGAACGTGACGTCGTAGGTCAGCCTGCAGAAGGTCGCGATCTCCTGCGCGGTGCCAGGCTCCTGACCACCGAAGTCGTTGCTCGGAAAACCGAGAACGTTGAATCCCTTGCCGTTCATCTCGCGCTGCAGCTTCTCGAGCCCCTCGTACTGCGGCGTGTACCCACACTTGCTCGCCACGTTGACGACGAGACTCACCTTGCCCTTGTATTGCGCGAGGTTGCCCGGCTTTCCATCGAGCGACATGGTCTGCAGATCGTAGAACGAGGTCACGGCACCTCCGGCGCGCGGTTGCTGAGCCGCAGTCGGTGACGATAAGAAAAGGCCGGCAGCCACGAAGAACGCCATCACGACGAACGCGCCAATCTTTTCCGCATCGCTGAATCCTTTGAACGAGCAGCCGGCACCGGCCGCACTGTGTTCAGATATTACGCGAAGTCGCCGGATGTCTGGCATATTGATGATGCCCGAGGAGACCAGTCATGCGAGTGCTGTCGATCGTTGCTCTGTCCGCATCGTTGCTGTCGGGTGCACTGCTCGCTCAGGTGCCCGGATTCGCTCCGCCCGCACCAGCAAAGCCATCGGCTGTCACGACTGGTTTCATGCACGCGATCCACGCGACGAACGAGGTCGAGAAGACGCTCGCCTTCTACCGCGATGTCTTCGGCGTGGACGGGCAGGTCCGCGACTTCGCGAATCAGGCCGTGCCGATCCTGACGAATTCTCCCGGCGTCACGCTCAAAGTGTCGATGATGACCCTGCCCGGCCAGGGCTTCAACTTCGAGCTGACGCAGTTCAGCAACGTCGAGCGCCATCCGGCGCAGCCGCAGATATTCGATCCCGGCGCGCCGCACATGAAGTTTCTCGTTCGCGACGTCGATGCCGTCGTCGCCAACATCAAGAGGGCCGGAGCACCGATCATCACCACGTCGCGAGCGCCAGTGCGCGTGAACACCCCGCTTGGCAACGTGAAAGCGATCTTCTTCCGCGACCCCGACGGCTACATCGTCGAGGCGGTCGAGGTGCCGGCGGAAGCAGATGCACCCGCGGGTAACGTTCTCGGGTCGATCATGGGGCTGACCGTCCGCGACATGGAGGAGACGACCAGGTTCTGGAGCGGGATGCTCGGGTGGGAATTGACCGGCAACAAGCAGTTCTCGAAGGATCCCGCCATGCTCGACTTGATGGGCGTGCCCGCAGGTACCGAGCTTCGGGGCATGATTGCCGTGGTCCCAGGCAGCCGTGCGCGCATGACGTTCGTCGAGTTCAAGGGCATGCCGCGCAAGGAGTTCAGCCTGCGGATTCCCGACCCTGGCTCGTCAGGCATGGCGATCCGCGTTGCCAACATTCAGGAACTGCTGCCCCACCTGAAGGCGCAGGGCGTTCGCGTCGTGTCGAAGGACGGCGAGCTCGTGAACTGGAGCCAGACGCTGCGGAACGTGTTCGTGAAGGATCCGAACGGCCTCAATATCGAGCTCGTCGGCGAGGCACCGAAATAGTGGCGGATCTTTCAGATCCGCCTAATTGATCTTGTCCAGCCCTTCGGTCAGCTCGATGTAGGTGCCCCACGGATCGTTGATGAAGGCGATCGAGATCCCCAGCGCGGGCACCTGCCGGTACGGGGACACCAGCTTGATTCCCTGCGCCTCGAGCTTCTTCGTAAACGCCTCGAGATTCTTCACCTCGAAGCCGATGTGATCGACGGCTCGCCCCTGCGTTCCCACAACCGGCGACTGTGACGGCGCGAAATTCATCGTCAGCCCGGGAAGGCCCGCGCTGATGAACGCGGCCGGGTTGGCCGACGCGACCGGCGCGGCGCCGAACGTTCGCATGTACCAGGCGTGCATCTCCTTCTGCGCGCCAAAGAAGTGGATGTGGTGCGAGACGATCGGTCCCGACTGCGCCTTCATCTCGACGAGTTCGACCTTCACATCGTCAGGCCCCATCGCATAGGCGATGCCGCTGACCGGTCCGCCTTCGACGATACCAATGTCGTCCTTGACCTTGACGTTGGGCGGCGCCTCGGATGTCGTGACCATGCGGAAGCCGCCGGCCTTGATGCGATCCACCACCTGGCGCAGGTTGTTCACCGAGAACGCGATGTGATCCACGGTCGAGCCCTTGCTGCCTCCGGTCGGCTTCTGCACGCGCAGGAACATCAACGCATTCGGAAACTTGAGGATCTCGCGGTTGTCGGTGCCCACCTTGATCGCGACGCCGCCAAGGGCATCCACCCAGAACTTCTTCGCCTCTTCGGCATTGGTCACGTTCAAGTGATGATGGCCATAGACGATCGGTCCATCTTTGGCAGCAGTCAGCTGCGCCGACGCCGAGGCGGGCGCGAGGAGTAACAGCCCAAGAGCGACAACAGCAAATGTTCGAGTAGTCAGGGTTCTCATGCGATGAGATTACATCACTCGAGGGAGGGACGGAGAGGACGGAGAAAGCGGATCACCACGAAGGCACGAAGACGGCGACCCGTGACTCCGCAATCTCCGTTACCGTCCGCCGCGTACAGCCATCAGTCGATCGAGCTGCTGACGCGCGGCCGTCGAATCCGGTTGGATCCTCAGCGCAGCGCGTGCCTCTGCGATCGCCTCATCGAGCTTTCCCTGAAGACCGTAGGCAACAGAAAGATTGCGATGCGCCTCTCCATTCCTTGGATTGAGGTCGACGACGCGCTTCAGGTGTGCGATCGCCTCATCGAGCTTGTTCTGCGGCCCCAGCAACATCGCAAGGTTGAAGTGCGCATCGGCATTCTCGGGGTTGATCGCAATAGCGCGCTGCAGTTCTCGAATCGCATCGTCTGTCTTTCCTGCGGCGGTGAGCCCGTTCGCAAAATTGAAACGGATGCGGTCGTCGTTCGGCTTCAGTTTCAGCGCTGTTGCGAGATGCGGCGTCGCCTCGGCGAGTCGGCCCTGCATCTGCAGGACCGTTCCGAGGTTGCTATGGGCTTCCGCATCGTTTGGATCGAGACGCAGGGCATCGTGAAGGCGAGCCTGCGCATCCGGAATGCGACCTGCCTGAACGTACTTCAGGGCCAGGCGATTGTGCGCGGCCGCGTCCCGGGGGCTGTTGCGAACCTGCAGCTCTGCACTCGCGATATCAGTCAGCAGCGCGCGCTGATAGTAGTCCCGCGTGAGAACCGATGCGTCCTCGCCACGCAGCGGAATGACCTCCACCCAGAGCGCACCCATTTCGTCGGTCGAGTTCTGGCCCCAGCTCACACGTCGTGCAGGACGCGGGCTTCGCGGGTTCGCCTCGGAGTTGTCATATGTGAAGCGCATGCGCAGCGTTGTCCCCCTGGGCAGCGCAAGCGGATCCTTGAAGCGATATTGGTCCTGCCAGCGAACATCCCACTGCTTGATCCAGAGAAGCGGCTTCTCCGTGCCATCCGGCAGTGTTGCGGTTCCTCGCATCTCACGGGCCAGGTAATGCGCGTGTGGGTAGACGCTGACAGCCGAGACGTCGACAGGCAGCACATAGCTGTCCTCGATCGCGTAGTTCGAATCGCCCGCGGGAATGTCGATTGTCTTCGACTCGAGCTTGACGACAATAGGCACTCGCGTCGGTGGCGTGGAGGCAAGGAACAGGCCGACTGAAGGCTGGACCGTCTCCGTCGTCGCGCCTCGCACCATGTGAAGCTGGACGACCAGGTCGCTCCCCTCTTCGAGTGCCCACGCCGTGTCTTCCGGTTCGAGTATGGGCACCTTCCCCGGAGACCAGCCGAAAACGTTCTGCACGTCGTCTTCGGGCATCGCGGCAAAGCCTGGGCCCGGGTCTGTGCGATCCAGCCTGCGCGATACACGTGCGGGATCGACTGCCACGTTGGCGTGATGAAGAACCGCGGGGTTGTCCGCGCGGAATTCGATCGCGCGAACATAGCGAGTCGACGAGCGCGGAACCGGGAAGACGAAGTTTCGGAAGACGTCTCCCTGGCCAGACTGGAGCGTGTACGACTCAGCGCTCTTCAACACCAGGTCCGGCATTCCGAGCCGCCATCCGGCCGGGAAGACTGGCGGCGTGCGGCTTGTCGGCCGGGTCACCTTCAGGAGCTCCCTGCTCGACCCACGTCTGAATCAGCGCGATCTGATCGTCACGCAGCCGGCGCGTGTTGGCGAATTCACCATGGCCGGCTTCGGGCAACCAGGGAGGCATTGCGCGCGTGAGCGTCGCGTCGTGCAATCTCGCGCGCGCGTGGCTGCGCACTCTCGTAATCCAGCAGCGGGAACGGCGCGCCCGCGACACACAGCGGATCCTTCGATCCCGTCTCCGGTGAGGCTGGGCTGATCGGACGATGGCAGGTGGCGCAGTTCTCGAAGAGGATGGGCGCGATGTCCCTGTTGAAGGTGACGAGGCGCGGCGACGAAGCCGGACTCGTCGCTTCGGCGCTCGAGGCTCGCGCTGGCAAGCGACGAGAAGACAGAGCGCAACCCCCAACCCCAAGGAGGCGAGACCTCATTGGGAGTTGGGAGTTGGGGAGTTGGGAGTTGAAACGTGAACAACAGTTAAAAGTCTACTTGCACTCCAATGTCGATGAACCGGGCCTGCATGATGACCGTCGGCGCCAGCCAGGCAGAGCCGTAGGTCGTGTTGTACGTCTGAATCGGGTTCGCATTGAACAGGTTGTAGATCGAGACCGTCGGCCGAATCACGGTGCCGCCGCTCCGGAAGGCCTTGCTGATCCGAAGATCGGTCTGGTAGATGCGATCGCCGTACATCGTGCCGTTGGGCAGCAGGTCGACCGTGCGGCGGAACGCCGGTGAACGGCCGGCCGAGCGACGGCGCCACAATCGCGTTGGTCAACGGGTAGTTCGCGTTGAGCTGCGGACCCGACAGGCTCTGGAACGTCGCGGACAGACTGACGTCCCACCACGGCAACGGATAGGCGACCTGCCCCTTCACCTGCGGCTGGAACGGCGGCGTGACGTTGCAGTAGTCGTCGGTGCGCGGGAGAACGATCGTTGAGTCGCCGGACCGGTTGTCGTCAGGCTGAGATCGTCGTTGAGGTTGCAGTAGTTGATGCGCTCACGACCGAAGGTGACGCCACCCGACAGAATGATGTTCCGCGCCAGCCGCGCGTTGACGTCGAAGTCGAAGCCGTCATACACGTCGTCGATGCCACCGATGTTGCTCGAGTTGAAGATCAGGTTGTTGGGCGTGATGATGCGGTTGACGTCGTAAAGACCGCACTGCTGGTAGCCGCCGCCGTTCGGCAGGCGGGAATCGACGGGAACCGGGACGCAGTACGGTGTGAAGTCAGCGTTGGTGACGGTCCGGTTGCGCGTGGCCGTCAGGTTGCCGAACCAACGCCGTGTGTAGGCGGCGTACACCGACACGCGCGGCACGATCTCGCGCTGGATGCTCGCCTGTACCTCCCAGTTGTTCGGGCGCACGTGCCAGCCGTCGATGACTGCCGGGTCGTAGTTGGTCGTGCGCGCCGTCACCTGGCCGAACGCCGGGTTGTTGATGGCGCCGCAGTGGATCTGACCCGGGCGCTTGGTGTTGGCGGCTGGATTGAACAGGTCGCAGTCGTTGTACGGGTTGTAGGTGCCGTTGTAGATCACGCCCGGTGGCGGCGCCCAGGTCCGGTCGACGAAGTTGACCGACTGGACTGCACCGGGTTGACCGCGCGCGCGATCGTGTACGACTCTCCGACGACGTATCGGCCGACGCTCGCCTTGATGGCCGTCTTGCCATCACCGAACAGATCCCACACCACGCCGAAGCGGGGATCGATGTCCTTCCAGTTCGGCACGTTCTCGACGGCATCGAAGTTGCGCGCCGGTGTGAACGGACCGGCCACGATGTCCTGCGCATCGACGCGCGCGTTCAGGAAGTCGAAGCCGCACGCCGTAGTTCAGCGTGAAGCGATTGATGCGCCACTGGTCCTGCGCGAAGAGGCCCATGTTGTAGCGCAGCGTCTCGTGAAACTGGATCGGCGTGGCGTACTGCCTCAGCGAGAACGGCTGCGTGCCACGAACCTGAGCGTGACGGAGTTGTTCGGCTCCTGCGTGTTGTAGCGCCAGGCGTGCAGCAGCGTGAACCCGGCCTTGACCGAGTGCGAGCCGGTCACGTAGCGACGCCGAACCACGGAAGTTCATCTGGTCGCTGCGGTTGTAGCCGTAACCGGTCGGCGACGATCCCCACGTCGTCGGGTATCCAGCCGGGGCCGTCGGGTCGCTGCATCGCGAACTGCGTCTCGGACACGCCAGGCCGCCGATAGCCATGGAAGTCCTGCGGCGTGATCGTGCCGCCGGCTTCGAGCAGCAGCTTGTTGGTGACCGGCGAGCTCCAGCTCCCTTGGATGATGTACCTGCGGAATGTTCTTGTATTCAGGGCACGCGCTGATGGCGGTCAGGTATGTCGGGACGAAGCAGTTGCCGAAGTAGGTGTACTGCCAGTCGGTGTAGACGTTGATCTTGTTCTTTGGATTGGCCTGCAGCGTGAAGCGCGCGACGGCGCTCTGATGCCAGACCGGGAACAGGTTCTGTTCCGTCGTCGGATGGTAGAAGATGTCGGAGAAATCCGCGTCTTTGAACGAGCCGGCAACCGTGTTGTAGGTGCCCCAGTGCCGGAATCCGCCGTAGACCCAGAGACGGTCGCGGACGATGGGCCCGCCGGCATTGGGGTTGATGTCCCAGATCCGCTCGATGCGGTTGCCCGTACTCAGCCCCTGTGCCTTCTGTTCGTCGGAGAGATTGTCCGACTGCCAGGACTCACCCGCCCACCGGCCGAAGAACGACCCGCGGAAGGTATTGGATCCTTCCTTCGGGATGAAGTTGGAGTAGACCGTCGCACGCTCGAACTCGGCGTTGTGCGAGTCGGTCTGGAACGTGATCTCCTGGGCCAGCCCGTTGTTGAGATAGTTGCCGTACATCAGGCCGCCGGTGCCGCCGCCGTTGATGATCGGCATGCCCTCGACGGTCACGAGGCTGTCGCTGGCGCGGCTGCCGTGCACGACCAGGTTCATGCCGGTCTCGGGAATCGAGCCGCCGACGTTCTGTCGCACGCCGGTCACCAGCACCGACGGCGTCAACGCGGCAAAGCTGACGAAGTTGCGGTCGGTCGGCAGGACGTCCATCACTTCGCGCGACGCCGTGGCCACCTTGCTCGTGCTCTGGGTGTCGACGATGGGCGACTCGCCGGTCACGGTGACCGTCTCTTCGATGGTGCCAACTCTCAGGTCAGCGTTGACGTTGGCCGTGAAGCCGGTCGTCAGCTCGATTCCTTCGCGCTTGACGGTGCTGAATCCCGCAAGGGTGAACGCAACGCTATAGGTGCCAGGACGCAGATCGACGATCGCGTACCGTCCCTGACCATCGGTGACGACGGTGCGCACTTTCTCGATGAGCGCGGGACTTGCTGCCTCGACGGTCACACCCGGCAGGACTGCGCCCGACGAGTCGCGCACAACACCGGCAATCGAGCCGGATTGCCCCTGGGCATACGCCCCAGGCGCAGTGAAGATCAGCGCTGCAAGGGTAAAGAAACCAAGGACCGCCGCGCGTCGAACCAGCATTGAACACCCCCCTTGAAAGTTCAAAGTTTACGGTTGCTGTGTATAACTCCGGCTCCAGAGCAAGTCAACGAGCGGACCTCTCCCCAAAATTGGGTAGGGCTCGAGATCAGTCGACCTCAGTGACGCCGCGGTTCTATGTTCGGGAGGAACCAGGTGAGAAGTCCGATTGCAGGCAGGAACGAGCAGACCGTGAACACCGTATCGATGCTCGTCACGTCGGCGAGCTGACCCAGCATCGCCGCGCCAAGACCACCCGCGCCGAAGGCAAAGCCGAAGAACACGCCCGAGACGGTGCCGACACGGCCTGGGACGAGTTCCTGCGCGAAGACGACGATCGCCGAAAAGGCTGACGCCAGAATCAGGCCGATGATGATCGTCAGCACCTCGGTCCAGAACAGGTTGGCGTAGGGCAGCAGCAACGTGAACGGCAACGCGCCGAGGATCGAGACCCAGATGACGTACTTGCGTCCGATGCGATCGCCGACCGGTCCGCCGATGAACGTGCCCGCAGCGACCGATCCGAGCAGCAGGAACAGGTGCAGCTGCGCGCTCTGCACGCTCACCTGAAACTTGTCGATCAGATAGAAGGTGTAGAAGCTGGTCAGGCTCGCCAGGTAGATGTTCTTCGAGAAGACCAGCAGCACCAGGATGATGCAGCGCCAGGCGCACGCGCCCGGTGGGAAGCCCCGCGCGCATCGTCGCGCCCTTCGCGCGCACCGACTCGAGACGACGTCGGTACCACGCGCTGACACGCATCAGGATCGCCATCGCCGAAAGCGCGGTCACGCCAAACCATGCGATGCTGCGCTGGCCGTACGGCAGCACGATGTACGCCGCAAGCAGCGGACCGGTCGATGACCCGATGTTGCCGCCAACCTGGAAGAGCGACTTGCGCGAATCCGTGGCGCCCACCGGACGCAAGGCGCGCCACTCTCGACGACTCCGGGTGAAACACCGACGAGCCGATACCCACCATCGCGACCGCGAGAAGAATCGCGAGGTATGTCGGCGCCACCGACAGCAGCAGCAACCCGACCAGCGTGAACGCCATGCCCATCGGCAGCGAATAGGGCTTCGGCCGCTTGTCGGTGAACGCTCCGACAACGGGCTGCAGCAAAGAGGCCGTGGCCTGATTGGCGAACGTGATGATGCCGATCTGACCGAAGTCCAGGCGATACGCGTCCTTCAGGATCGGATAGACCGCGGGCAGCACTGACTGCATCAGGTCGTTGAGGCCATGACACACGCTGATGGCGGCGAGGATGCCCAGCGCGGTTCCGTGCGTCACGGCTCGTGACGAGGGTGTCTCGACTGGTGCGGCGTCTGCGGGAGGGTGGGTCTGCGAACCCGCTGCGGGTGTTCGGGGTGTGGCGGCGTCTGTACTCAAGGAAAACCGCGTCCGGCCATGCAGCCGTAGTGTCCGGCTTTTAGCCGGACCGTGATAACCGGCTCGAACCGGACCTACCTGACAAAGGGGCTCCAGCCGTTCTTTGAGTATAGCGGGAGCGTGAAGCCCATGGCTTCGATCTCATGAATTTTGCCCCCGCCGATCGTTGAAGACATGCGCCGCCGCCGGGTCGAACGGGTCTCGAAACTCCCGACTCGCCGCCAGGCTGCGGTCCGGAGGAGCGCCGACGACTTGTACGTCTTAAAATGGAGAGCTGATGAGCGTTGTACTGCTCGTGGCACTGTGGTCGCGCAGAGTGTCTCGGTGCCGGTCACGGCCGAAGAACGCTACGTCGCGGAGCTGCGTGCGCGGATCGCTCGCGGCGACGTCGAGGCGGAAGTGGCGCTCGGCAATCTCTACGAGTCCGGGCAGAGCGTGCTGCCGCTCGACCCGGCGCAGGCGGCCGAGTGGTACCGGCGCGCGGCCGACAAAGGACACGCGGGCGCGCAGATGAACCTCGCCATGATGTACCTCGATGGCCAGGGCGTTGCTCGGAATGTGCCGCAGGCGGTCGCGTGGTACGAGAAGGCTGCCGACGGTGGCGACGCCATCGCGATGTTCAGCCTCGGTTCCATTTATGAGAGCTGGCGCCGATCGCGTCGCACGTGACGCCGCCAAGGCCGCCGTCGTGGTATCGAAAGGCCGCCGAGCAGGGGCTGGGAACCGCGCAGTACCGCCTCGGAACGATGTATCGCGACGGTCGCGGTGTGCACTCGCGATCGCGCGCAGGCCATCGACTGGCTGCGAAAGGCCGCGGAACGGGGCGAGACGGATGCCCAGATCGAGCTCGGGATTCTCCTCAGTCCCGGCCGCGGCACCCGGGCCGACATCGTCGAGGCGCACACCTGGCTCAATCTCGCCGCCTCGCGCTGGAAAGATGAGAGCAAACGCGTGAAGGCCAGCGGCCTCCGCGACGAATTCGAAAAGACGATGACGGACGACCAGCGCGCGCAGGCATATCGCCGCGCGACCGAATGGCAGGACGCGCACGCCTGGCAGCGGCAGAGCGCTGCATCAAATCCGGGATCGGGATCGACCCTATGAGCACTACACAGCACAACGAGAAACACTCGGCTTTCAGGCCGAGGTGAAACAGCTGTTGCACCTGATGGTGCACTCGCTGTACGGGAACAAGGAGATCTTCCTTCGCGAGCTGGTCTCGAACGCCTCGGACGCGGCAGACAAGCTCCGCTTCGAGGCGCTGGCGGACCCTGCCCTCTTCGAGAACGATGCCGACCTCAAGATCCGCGTCGCCTACGACAAGGCGGCGCGGACGATCACGGTCTCGGACAACGGCATCGGCATGTCGCGACAGGAGGTGATCGAGCAGATCGGCACGATCGCCAAGTCGGGAACGCGCGAGTTCTTCCAGAGCCTGACGTCCGACAATGCGAAGGACGCGCACCTCATCGGCCAGTTCGGTGTCGGGTTCTACTCCGCCTTCATCGTTGCCGATCGCGTCACGCTGACGACGAGACGCGCGGGCCTGACGGCGGAGCACGGCGTTCAATGGGAAAGCAGCGGCGAGGGCGAGTACTCGGTCGAGACGGTGCAGAAGGACACTCGCGGCACCGATGTCGTCCTGCATCTGCGCCCGGAGGAAGACGAACTGCTCGCCGGCTTCAAGCTGCGCGAGATCCTGCGGAAATACTCCGACCACATCACCGTGCCGATCGTGATGAAGAAGGAGCAGTGGGACTCGACCGCGCGGGAGCAGATGCTGACCGACGAGGACGAGCAGATCAACCAGGCCTCAGCGCTCTGGGCGCGTCCGAAATCGGAGATCACCGAGGAGCAGTACCACGAGTTCTACAAGCACGTCGGTCACGACTTCGAGCCGCCGCTGGCGTACGTCCACGCCAAGGTGGAAGGCCGCCAGGAATACACGCTCCTGCTCTTCCTGCCCAGGCAGGCGCCGTTCGATCTCTGGAATCGCGAGCACCGCCGCGGCATCAAGCTCTACGTCCGCCGCGTCTTCATCATGGACGATGCCGAGCAGCTGATGCCGCCGTATCTCCGGTTCGTGCGCGGCGTCATCGATTCGAACGATCTGCCGCTCAACGTCTCGCGCGAGATCCTGCAGCAGTCGCGCGACGTCGAGGCGATCCGGACGACATCGGTCAAGCGCGTGCTCGGCCTGCTCGAGGATCTCGGCGGGCAATCAGGCCGACAAGTTCGCGACGTTCTGGAAGGAGTTCGGCCGCGTCCTCAAGGAAGGCGTCGTCGAGGACACCGCCAACCGGGAGCGCATCGCGAAACTGCTTCGATTCTCATCGACCGCGCGGGAGACCGAGGAACAGACCGTATCGCTCGCCGACTACGTGGGGCGGATGAAGGAGAAGCAGAGCGCGATCTACTACATCACGGCCGACGGCTTCGCCGCCGCGAGAAACAGCCCTCACCTCGAGATCTTCCGCAAGCTCGGCGTCGAAGTGCTGCTGCTGCACGACCGCATCGACGAATGGGTCGTGTCGTCGCTCACCGAGTTCGACGGCAAGCCGCTGCAGTCGATCGCGAAGGGCGGTCTCGACCTGAGCGCGCTCGGCGACGAGGCCGCGAAGAAGGAAGAGGAGCAACACGCCGAGGAACACAAGGGGCTCGTCGAGCGGATGCAGAAGGCGTTGAGCGATCGCGCCAGCGCCGTCCGCGTCACGCACCGGCTGACGGATTCACCCGCCTGCCTGGTCAGCGATGAGCACGGCATGAGCACGAACCTCGAGCGGATGCTGAAGGCCGCAGGCCAGAACGTCCCGACATCGAAGCCGGTGCTCGAGATCAACCCTGGCCATCCCATCGTCAGGCGCCTGAACGATGAGACCGACGAGAGACGATTCGCCGACTGGAGCCAGATCCTGTTCGATCAGGCGACGCTCGCCGAGGGAGGTCAGCTCGAGGATCCTGCTGCCTTCGTGAAGCGTCTCAACGAGTTGATGCTCACGCTCGCGGGCAGTGGACCGTCGAGGATCTGGATCGCCGTAGTGTATACTTATTGCTGCCCAGTCAAGCTGGCGACCCTGCGTAATGGCTGGAACGGTCGACCGGATGATGCTCCAGCCTTCCTTGACGCGACGCGCCACGTCGGCACCCGAGCCGGCGGTGATGCCGCAGGCAACCTTGTGGGACTTGCACGCGCTCAACACCTGCTGGAACGCCGCCTCGACCTCGGGTGCGTTCGGGACGAACACCCATCGAGCGCGACAGATCGGAGCCGGCGCCCAGGAACAGCGCGCCGACACCGGGCACGGCGGCGATCTCGTTGAGGTTCTTCATGCCCTCGACCGACTCGATCATGACGATGGCCAGCAGGTCGCCGTCCGGGTTCAGCGGCCACACATCGGCCCGGCGTTCGTATTCGGCGGCGTTGACGCCCCACGCCCAGGTCGCGCCGCCGGTGCCGTAGCCGCGGATCCCGACCGGCTCGCGGCGCGTCTCTCCTTTCAGCGGCGGATAGCGCATCGATCGCACGGCACTCACCGCCTGCTCCTTCGTGTCGACGCCGTTGAAGATCACCCCCATGAGGCCGATGTCGAGCGCCTGTTTGACGACCCAGTTGGACTCGTCGGCTTCAGGCGGGAAACGGGCGAACAGCGCGACGTTGGGCTGGAGATTGCCCTTGCTGACAATCGCCGCCTTGTCGGTGAGGCCGAGCAGGAAGATGGCGAGCCCGGGAAAGTCGAGCGGGTTGTGCTCCATGTCGGCGTAGACGAAGTCAACCGGTGCGCGCGCCGTTTCGCGCGCGTTGACGAGCGACAGATCGCCGGCGTTGATGAGACCGTAGACGGTTTTGCCCGCGGCCAGCTTGGCAATCACGGGATTCAGGTGAACACTGGCCTGCTGCGCGACCGGTGCACTGGATGAGCCGAACGCCAGGGCTGCCGACGAGTGCGGTGATGATATCGGTATCGCATGGCTGGCGCATTGTAATGTGAAGACTCGAGATTCTGGACTCGTAGGTAGCATCCGGCCTTGTGGGAGGACATCATGGAGAAAGACGTCGTCTGCGGAATGCAGGTCGATCCGGCCAAGGCCGCGGCCACGAGCGAGTACAAGGGCAAGACCTATTACTTCTGCGCGAAGATCTGCAAGACGAAGTTCGACGCGAACCCGGCTCAGTACGTCAAATCTTGAACCTTCAACCATCCGCAGAACCGGTCGAGGGCGTCGTCGATCCCGTGTGCGGGATGACGATCGATCCCGCCGACGCCGTCGGGCAGTTCGACTACAAGGGACAGACGTACTACTTCTGCGCCGAGAGCTGCCTCGAACAGTTCCGCGAGAACCCGGAGCAGTTCCTCAACCGGGCTGCGCGTCCGGCTGCTCCGTCGATCTCGAGGCCGAGTACACCTGCCCGATGCATCCGGAGGTGCGCCAGAAGGGACCCGGCGCATGCCCGATCTGCGGCATGGCGCTCGAGCCGGTCGACGCGACCCAGGCCGACGAGCGCAATCCGGAACTGGAGGACATGACGCGACGCTTCTGGGTGTCGCTCGCGCTCACAGCTCCGATCCTCGCGTTCATGATCGCGGAGATGATCCCCGGGCGTCCGCTCGACCGCCTGGTCCCGCACGGACTGCGCAACTGGATCGAATTCGGTCTCGCGACGCCGGTGGTGCTCTGGGGCGGATGGCCGTTCTTCGAGCGAGGCTGGGCGTCGATCGTCAATCGCTATCTCAACATGTTCACGCTCATCGCGCTCGGCGTCGGCGCCGCGTACGCGTACAGCGTCGCGGCCACGCTGGTGCCGGGCATCTTTCCCGCATCTTTCCGGATGGGCGCGGAGGTCGCAGTCTACTTCGAGCCGGCCGCGGTCATCGTCGTCCTCGTGCTGCTCGGCCAGGTACTCGAGTTGCGCGCGCGCAGCCGGACGAGTGCCGCGATTCGCAATCTGCTGGGACTGGCGCCGAAGACCGCTCGTCGGACTCGACACCCGATGGCAGCGAGCAGGACGTGCCGCTCGAGCACGTCATCGTGGGCGATCGCTTGCGGGTCCGCCCCGGTGAACGCAGTCCCAGTCGATGGCGTCGTCCTCGAGGGCGCCACGACCGTCGATGAATCGATGGTGACCGGCGAACCAATTCCAGTCGAGAAGACGACCGGTGCCTCCGTGACTGGTGGCACGGTCAACGGGACCGGAACGTTCGTGATGCGCGCCGAACGAGTCGGGCGCGACACGCTGCTCGCCCAGATCGTTCGGATGGTCAGCGAAGCGCAGCGATCGCGCGCACCGATTCAGCGGCTCGCGGACACCGTGTCGTCGTGGTTCGTCCCGATCGTGATCGCAGTCGCGCTCGTGACATTTGCGGTCTGGTTCCGTATACGGGCCGGAGCCGCGGCTCGCGTACGCGCTGGTGAATGCCGTCGCCGTGCTGATCATCGCGTGCCCGTGCGCCCTCGGCCTCGCGACCCCGATGTCGATCATGGTCGGCACCGGCCGCGGCGCCGAGGCCGGCGTGCTGATTCGAAACGCTGAAGCACTCGAGACGATGGAGAAGGTCACGACGGTCGTCGTGGACAAGACGGGAACACTGACCGAAGGCAAACCGAAGTTGGTCACCGTTGAACCGGTCGCCGGGCTCGACGCGACTGTCTTGCTGCGTCTGACCGCAAGCCTCGAACACGTCAGCGAGCATCCGCTGGCGGCGGCCATCGTCGCGAATGCCCGGGAGCGGAATACAGGACTCAGCGAGGTCAGCAACTTCGAGTCGGTCACCGGCCAGGGCGTGATTGGCATCGTGGAAGGCCGGCAGGTCGCCATCGGCAACCTTCGCCATCTCGAGGCGCTCGGCGTCGACACGAGCGCGCTTCGTGAACCGCGTGGATGATCTGCGCCGGCAAGGCCAGACGGTCATGTTCGTCGGAATCGACGGAAAGGCGGCGGGGCTGATAGGTGTTGCCGATCCGATCAAGCCCACCGCCGTCGAGGCCATCGGCGCCCTGAACGGCGAAGGCATCGAGGTCGTCATGCTCACCGGCGACAATCGGACGACTGCCGAGGCAGTCGCACGGACCGTCGGTATCGGCAAGGTCGAAGCCGACGTGCTGCCCGATCAAAAGGCCGCCGTCATCAAGCGTTTACAGTCGGAAGGCAAGCGCGTCGCGATGGCAGGCGACGGCATCAACGACGCGCCCGCGCTGGCGCAGGCCGATGTCGGGATCGCGATGGGCACGGGGACCGATATCGCGATGGAGAGCGCCGGCGTCACGCTGGTCAAAGGGGATCTGCGCGGCATCGTACGCGCGCGACGACTCAGTCGAGCGACGATGGGGAACATCAGGCAGAACCTGTTCTTCGCGTTCGTCTACAACACGCTCGGGGTGCCGGTTGCGGCCGGTGTTCTGTATCCGGTTTTCGGTCTGCTGCTCAGCCCGATGATTGCGAGTGCAGCTATGACCTTCAGCTCGGTGTCTGTAATCGTCAACGCGCTCCGTCTGAGACGAGCCGATCTATAGCGACGTGTCACACCTTAGTTGCAGGTGTTAAGAACCCCGACCTCGTGCAGGGTTCGCTCTTGCAGCGGACGTCGCTCGGCGCGATCATGGGCCACAATGGTACGCACGAACCTCTGGAGCGCGCACCTCACGAAACCACAACAAGCTGCCGCCATTGCCGTGCGGCGGAAGAACGGTGCCTTCGAGGTGTGTCTCATTCGCAGAAAAGGGTCGAACAACTGGGGGATTCCGAAAGGGTCGGTCGATCCGGGGGACACACACGAAGAGACCGCGCTCAAAGAGGCGTGGGAAGAGGCCGGGATTTCGGGTCGCCTGATCGGCGAAGTGATGGGCACCTACGAATACGAAAAGTGGAGTGCCAGATTGGAAGTGGCCGTCTACCTCATGGAAGTGCTGAAGCAGCACCCAGAGTGGCAGGAGGCGAGTTTTCGTGAGCGCCGGTGGACGTCCTTCGCCGATGCCGCTACCCTGCTCGTCGGTCATCCCGCGCGCGAGTTCCTGAATCGCGCCAGAGTCCGTGCCACGGATTCGATCCCCTCGTGATCGGCGGGATCGTCACATTCGCCCTGCTCGCGAACATCACAGTGCAAGGTGGGTCTGGAGCCAACCCATGCGTCGTCAGCCGTGCCCCTGGCGCCCGCGCCGTCGAGCCAATTCTCAGACCGGTAGACGAGGCTTCGCGCAGACCTGACTTTTCCGACTTCCGCCGTCGTCTTGAGGACAACGTCGCTCGCCGTGACGAAAGAGCCCTTCTTGGCAGCGTTCACCCCAACGTGCGAACCAGCTTCGGCGACGGGGGCGGTATCGAGGCGTTCAAGAAAGAGCATCTCGAGAACAAAGAGAGCGGGTTCTGGGAAGAATTCGCCGTCGTCCTCCGTCTCGGCGGCCGGTTCCGAGGAGACGACGCGTTTGACGCGCCTTATACGTTCTCCGCGTGGCCCAGCAACCTCGATTCATTTGAGTGCCTCGCCGTCATCGGGTCCAGAGTCCGCGTCCGAGCCGAGCCGGGGTTGAATACGCGCATCCTGACGACGCTCGACTTCGCCATTGTGCGCGCGCGCCCCGCAGGCTCAGAGTCACCAGGTTGGCGAAGAATCCAGCTCGCCGATGGGCGAACGGGTTACATAGCGTCGCGGTACGTTCGGAGCCCCATTGACCATCGTGCCCTGTTCCAGTTTCAGGAGAGCCGCTGGTGGCTGATGGCCTATGTGGCCGGGGATTGATGCGCTCATCGGCGCCAGCCGCCGGCTGGCAGCCGGGTGAAATACCAGATTTGACAGGTGCGCCGCACAGTGAGAGATTGTCGGCAGAGGGTGCCAGACGGGACGGTGCCGGGGAAGGGTCGGGAGAACCGCTATGAATCGGACGCTACTCATTGCGATGTCGGTCACTATCGGCATTCTCGTTTGGTCGAGCCGCGCTGGCGCGCATCACGGCGATGCTGATCGCTACAACCAGGAAGTCACCACCATCACCGGAACAGTCGTTGACGTTCAGATGGTGAATCCGCACGCGCGCATCGTGCTGGACGTGGTCGAGGACGGCAAGACGGTGCGGTGGCAGGCGGAACTTGGTGGTCCGCAGCAACTGATCAAACAGTTCGGTTGGACGCCTTCGACGGTCAAGCCCGGGATGAAGCTGACGATGATCGGGCGTCGGCTGAGGAGCGGCTCACCCTATCTCAACCTGACGGAACGCGCGAACATCGTCGCAACCGACAGTGGCAAGGAGATCTATCGTACGGCGAACTTCGGCGAGGCTGCGCCCCAGGGACCGAAGGGAACCGTGGGCAATCCTTAAGCGGCCGACGCGGTTACGGGTCGAAGCGGTACGCCGTGTCGTTGGATGCCACGGCCAGCTCGCCCGAGGGTCCAAATGCGACACCAATGAACCCGCAGCCAGCGACGAGGAGTTCAGGCTCGCCGTCGAGATCCTTCAGCCCGTAGAGCCCGCTGCGTCCGGACAGGGCATCCACTACGTGCAATTCTCCCTCTGGCGAAAACGCCAGGCCTTGAGGGCGGCCAAACGTCGCCGGGACCGAGCGGACGCTACCGTCGGACCCGATGCGGTACACGTGATCGTAGGTGGAGAGTGTGGGACCGCTTGCGAAGAGCTCGCCGTCCGGGCTGATCGCGAGGTGAAACGCCGCGACACTGGGGGGCAACGTTGCGAATGGCTCGGCGCGGTTGTCGCGAACACGGAAGATCGTCCCCGATCGATCTCCGACGTACAGGTCTCCTGCGCGATCGAAGGCGAGGCCACAGGCCACACCCAGCTCCGACACCACGAGCTCGTGCTTGCCTTCGGCCGACACTCGATAGACAGCGCCCTCAAAGCGACTCGACACGTAGAGCTGCCGATCGGGCCCGATGGTCATCGACGTCGCGTTGACGATGCCGGAGACGAACGGCTCACGGGTGCCGGCGCCCGTCACGCGAAAGATCGAGACGGGTGACTCCTGCCCTCGCGATCCGCTGTAGGTGACGAAGAGGTTGCCGTCAGCGTCGAAGACCGGGTTGTCGACCTGGTGCAGGCCCGTCGCCCACAAACCACCAACGGAGACGTACGCCGTCGCGCCCGGAAGATCTTCGATTCGAATCGGGGCCGGCCCGGGTTCCACTTCGTCCGGGACGGCAACGACCAGACGGGTCCGCGAAGCGAACGCCACCAGCGCGCGCTGACCGCCGACGGTCACAACGGGAATCGTGTCCTCAGGAAACCCGGAGCCTCTCAGCGTGATGCGCCCTCCCGCGACCGCGCGGAGAGGGCTTACGGAGGCGATGGTGGGCCTGGCCAAACTTCTATTTTATGTGTCCTCGAGCTCGACGTTCCAATACAGGTAGTCGCGCCAGCTTTCGGGCGCGTCGCGCAGCCCGACCGTGATGCGAATCGCCGGCGCGGAGTCCGGCCGTCTCGGCGAGCGCAGCAATTTCATTCCCGCCTCACCAGGCGTGCGTCCACCTTTGAGGCGATTGCAGCCAATGCAGCAGGTGACGATGTTCTCCCAGTCCTTGCGGCCGCCTTGCGCCACCGGCACGACGTGGTCGAACGTCAGTTCAGCCGTCGGCAAGACGTGGTTGCAGGTACTGGCAGGTATGGCGGTCACGCGCGTAGATGTTGGCGCGTGAGAACGGGACATAATCGAATCTGCGCTTGATTCTGACGAAACGGAGCAGGCGGATGACAGAAGGCAGCTTGAACGTGACAGACACTGCCCGTACTTCGCGGTCATGAACCGCGATCACCTCCACTTTTCCCTGGCACCAAAGCGTAATAGCCTTCTGCCAGTGAACAACCTTGAGAGGCTCGTAAGACGCGTTCAGGAGAAGCGCCTGCTGCATACCTGAAGCAATGATGCAAGAAGGGCGCGAGGGCTGTCAAGGTTCCGACACGTTAAACTGTAAGCAACACGGGAGTTACGACGATACACTGACACTATGACGACGCGAGGCGCCTGGCTCATTCCGTCGCTCCTCGTGGCCGCGGTCGTTAGCGGGTGCGCAAGCAGCGGAACCGTCCCGAGGCCACAGCCCTTTCCTGGGGCAAACATCCCGGCCGTCTCCCCTGAAGAACCGAGCCCGCCCTCACCTGGCGAAGCGGCATTTCCCTCGACTGGACTCATCGCTACTGCGCTCGCGCTGCGAGGCACTCCGTATCTGAACGGGGGCGTGGAGCCGACTCGGGGGTTCGATTGCAGCGGGTTCGTGCAGTGGGTGTTCGCCCGGCACGGGACATCGCTGCCTCGCGAAGTCCGCGAGCAGTACGACGAAGGGACCCCAATCGATCGTGACGAGATCCAGGCGGGAGATCTGGTGTTCTTTCAGACCGTCAGTCGCGGTCCTTCGCACGTGGGCATTGCCCTCGGTGAAGGTGAGTTCGTCCATGCGCCGAGCTCGCGAGGCGTCGTTCGGGTGGAAAACTACAGCAGCAGCCGCTACTGGGCGTCACGGTGGATCGGTGCGCGACGGATCAGCGGGTCCGGTCGTTCGTAGTGTCAGCCTTCAGCGGATCGTCGCAGGGCGTCTGCGGGATTACGCCGCGCGGACCTTCTTGCGCGCCACTGTCCGTTGTGGCTCGGCGCGGAATCGCCGTATCACCAGATCGTTGTCGCCGAAGTGCGTCACCGCGCGGGGCAGGTCGAGCGGCTCGACACGACAGTTGGGGATGGACGCGTCAACTGGCGGCGCGACCGCTTCGACGTAGCGGCGCGGATACGATGCTCCCCTGAACGTCGTCGCCACGACACCGCCGTAACGGGCCGTGAGGCCTGCAAAGTCGTAATGAAGGAACTCGAGGATCTCCGGATCGGGGCTGCTGGTCAGGTACTGAGTAACCATCTCCACCACGTCCTGGAAGAACGCCGGGCTATGGCATTTCGCCGAAAGCGTGCCGTCGGCGCGCTCGATCCGGCGGATGCCCGGCTGATGCGGGTCGATGTGGTAGAGCTCGTGGACGATAGTGTCCAGCTTCGCCATCCATACCGGATGCCCGGGATAGCGGGCTCGCTTGCGAGCACTCACGCGCCGCTGGTCGCAGAAACGGGGCAGCGTAAACGACACCATGTAATCGATTTGATTCGACCCGACCCGGACGATCGGTGATTTGGTGACGAACCACTCCGACCGGCGAGTCAGGGCTCCCGTCGTCTGATCCCGCCAGAAGTAGTAACCCGGCTCACTGGGGGGAAGGCACACGCAGTGGCACGTCGCGTAGGGTCCTTCCCGGTCGGCTCGACCGGCACGTGCGAACACCAGGATACGATTCATGTCCAGGAACGACAGCCTGGGCACGCGCAACACGATGTCTGACATGAGCCGCCGGACGTGCTCGGTGTAATTGATCATGGAGAGCAAATCAGCTTTTCGGCGCCAACCACTGCGAGCTTCACTGAGCCGTGCGGTGTGATCTCACGCGGGTGGGCTTACGTCGGGCGGGGGCACCGGTTCCGGCTCGGCCGGAGCCTCGGTTTCCCCGCCCTCCTGCGCTTCCTCCTCTTCGACGGTCAACGGAAATCGTGGCGGTGCAGGGGCTTCTGCTTCCGCATCGGTTTCGAGATCGGGCGTTGCCGCAACCGGCGGCGGAGGCTGTGTTCCGCTCCCCATCCGGGTAAGGATGATTTGCTGCCGCCGCAGCAGTCGGCGCGTCGGTCGAGCCGGGGTCAGCAGTCGTGGATTGATAATCGCGCCCGCGAGCAGTGCAGACTGCGGTCTCGACAGAGAGGCCGCGGACACACCAAAGTAGGTGCGGGCCGCCGCTTCCGCGCCCCAGACCCTGTCACCCCACTCGATCACGTTGAGATAGATCTCGAGGATGCGCGCCTTCGACAGCGCGACCTCGAGCCGGCGCGCGATGATGAGCTCCTTGATCTTTCTGAGCGGGTCGTAGGAGGGCGACAGATACAGATTCTTCGCCAGCTGCTGCGTGATCGTGCTCGCCCCGCGGGGCGCCTGTCGGCGCGACAGGCTGTCCTGGATCGACTTGCGTATCTGCTCGGCGTCGATGCCTTCGTGATCCCAGAACGCGCTGTCTTCAGCCACGAGCACCGCGCGCTTCAGGTTTGGTGAAATCCGCGAATACGGGACCCACCGATAGAGCTGTTTGGGCTTCAACCCTTCGGCCGCTGCCTCCTGCTCGCGCAGCTCCATGAACGCCGTCGTCGTCGGATTGCTCGTGGCGAGCGGGCGCACGTCCGGCAGCGTCACGTAGACGTAGGAAACCACGCCGAATCCGAACGCCACGACTGCCGCGAGCACGCGCAATGGGCGCCGGGGCACGCGGAGAGGTTTCACCTAGCCCTCCTGAGCCTCATCAGCACGAACACTCGCTGTCCTGTCACCGGGTTGGTGGCGCACGACGCGGTGAGCGCGGTGATTGAAAGAGCGGCTCGCAATCCGCGGCCTCGATCGAACACACTTCGCCTTCCTACTTACGCGAACGCGAGAACGCCGGGCGGAGCTGCCCACGCGCTCACGCTCGACGCTCAGGCGGTGACGAGAGCCGAACGCAGCGACGCCGATGCCGCCGCGACGCCTGCGCCCTCGGGCACAGAGTGCCCGTGCGCCGCCAGCGCGACTTCGCACGCCGCGAGGAACTGCAAAAGCGTTTGCGGCGTCGAGCTGGCGCCCATCAATCCTACGCGCCAGATCTTGCCCGCCAACGGCCCGAGTCCCGCACCTACTTCGATGTTGTAGTTCGTCAGCAGTGTGCGGCGCACCGCGGCCTCGTCCACGCCGGCCGGCGTCCGCACGGCGTTGAGCGTCCACAGCCGCTCGGACTCCGGCGGCAGCAGCGACAACCCCATCGCTTCAATTCCGGCGGCGAGCGCGTGGTGATTGCGCTCGTGGCGAGACTGCCGCGCCGCGAGCCCCTCCTCCTCCACCATGAGCAACGCCTCGCGCAGTGCGTAGACCAGCGTGCTCGACATGGTGTGGTGGTACTTGCGGCCTGCCCAGTAGTCTTCGAGGAGCTTGAGATCCAGATAGAAGCTGCGGCACGGGATCAGCCGTTCGCGCGCAGCTCCCGACACCGCAATTGGCGCCAGTCCCGACGGCGCGCCGATGCATTTCTGCGTGCACGAGTACGCGATATCGACACCCCAGCCGGCGAGATCGACTTCGTGTCCCCCGAGCGAGGTCACCATGTCGACGATCGAAAGCGCACCATGCTCACGCGTGATCGCCGCGAGCTCTTTGACAGGATTGCGAACGCCAGTCGAGGTCTCTGCATGCACCAGTCCAACGACGTCCGCACCTTCCCGCTTCAGCTCATCGCGCAGTCGCTGTGGATCGACAGCTCGTCCCCACTCGACGTCAATGCGACGAACCTTTGATCCGTAGCGCTGGAACATCTGCGCCAGACGGTCGCCGAAATAGCCGGTGACGACGACGACGCTGCGAGAGCCTTCGGCAACGGCGTTCGCCACGGCCGCCTCCATGGCGGATGTGCCTGTACCCGAGGTGGCGATCGTGAGTGACTTGCTGTCCGCGCGGAAGACACGCTGAAGCGACGCGCGAACCTCATCGAGCATCGGAACGAAATCAGGATCGAGATGGCTGAGTACGGGCGCGGCCATCGCGCGCATCACACGCGGAGCGATCAGGCTCGGACCAGGTCCGAGCAAAACACGTTCAGTTGACGGTAGTGGCATAAGGCAACGGATCAGCGCAACACGGCAGGCTGGTCAGACACGCGCGGGTCGCGAGACCCCACAGCATCGTGAAGCACTCCGAGTGCGTCGAGCTGACCACGGATGATATCGATGGTTGAAGGAACCGCGGGACGAAGAGGCGGCCGCGGTGGTCCGCCTGCAAAACCCAGTAAGTGTATCGCAGCTTTGAGTCCCGGTACTCCATAACTTCCACCGACCGACTTCGCAATCGGCAGCAGTCGCCGCTGCAGAGTTCGCGCCTCATCCAATCGGCCCTCGCGCACGAGAGTCATCAATTCAAGACACGCATCAGGCAGCAGCGCTGCGAGCGCCAGGATTGCGCCATCGCATCCGGCGCACAGCGCGTGCACCAACGTGGTGGCTGATCCGGCGAGCACGGTGAAGTCGTCCGGCGTGCGCCCGACCAGCTCCGCGATCTGCGCGATGTCGCTGCCTGATTCTTTGATCCCGACGATGTTCGGATGTACCGCGAGGCGCTCGACTGCCTCGGGTTGCAGGTTCACACCTGTAAACATCGACACGTTGTACAGCAGCACCGGAACGGGCGATGCGTCCGCAACGTCCGTGTAGTGCCGCACGAACACGTCCGTCGTCATCTGCGATTTGAAGAACGACGGCGTACGAACGAGCACCGCGTCGACACCCGCGGCAGCGGCGCGCTTCGTCGCGGCAATCGTTGCGCGCGTCGATTCGCGCCCGGTGCCGGCGATGAGCGGCCGCTCGCCGGGCATGTGCTGACGCACGATATCGACGATGCGATCGCATTCGGAGTCGTCGAGCTGTGCGGCCTCACCATTCGAACCAAGTACGACCAGGCCTTCGAGCGATGTTGCCATCCATTTCGCGACGTTGCTTCTGAGACCCGGCTCGTCGAGTGTGTCGTCGGAGAGGAACGGCGTGACGATGGGTGTGTAGATGCCGGTAAAGCGTTTCATGGCTCCAATTGTACCGGCGCGCGACCTTCGCTCTGCGCCAGCAGATTGACGCCCAGAACCACCGCGAAGATCCCCGCCGCTGGCGCAAGCGACCACGGCGCATCGCCCAGCAGTGCAACGTTCGACGCGTCCTGCAGCATGGTTCCCCATGTCGGAACCGTGCTCGGAAAGCCGAGGCCCACATAGGACAACGTGGCCTCTGCGAGCATGAACGCAGGAACGAGGAGAGACGCCTGTGTTTTCAGAAAGCCGGCCGTCGCAGGCAACAGATGCCGGATCAGCACGCGGCCTTCGCTGGCGCCGGCCGCCTGCGCGGCTACGGTATACTCGCGCTCCCGCTCGGCGAGCACGATGGCGCGCACACCGCGCGCGACAATTGGCCACCCGAGGAGCGCAAAGATGCCGACCAGCAGCAGGAAGACCGTCGACGGTGGCAGGACCAGCGGGAGCACGGCGCGCAGCACGAGCGCGACGTAGATCGCCGGCAACACCAGCACGAACTCCGACACGCGGGACAGCACGCCGTCGAACCAGCCGCCGACATAGCCGGCAATCCCGCCGACCGTTGCACCGAAGATCGTCGCCAGCAACGCCGACACGAGCGACACAGCAAGCGTGGCGCGTGCGCCATGAAGCAGACGAGAGTAGATGTCACGGCCGTAGCCGTCGGCGCCGAGCAGGAGAAGCGGCACATCACTGTCTGGATGGGCGGTGACGATCGTTCCGGCAGTGAACCATCGCAGCCGCACGGGCTGTGAGGTGTCCGCCTCGAATCGTCTCTCGATGCGACTGACCACACGCTGCGGATAGATGAACGGTGCAGCAAGCCCGTTCTGCCAGATGTGGATCTCCGTTGGCGGCGCGTAGAGCAGATCGTCGAAGCGACGATTGGGTGGGTTGGGAGAGAGCCACGGCGCACCAAGCGCCGCGAGCGCGATCAGCAGAAGCAGCGACCACGCCGCGCGCTTCATCACGCGGACTCCTGCCGGATTCGTGGATCGGCAGCCGCGAGCAGGAGATCCCCGACCATCGTTCCCAGCGCGAGGAATGCCGCGCCGGTCGCGGCGCACGCCGCCACCAGATAGACGTCGCGTGCGCGCAACGCCTCGAACGTCAAGCGACCGAGGCCCGGCCATGCCGTGACGAATTCCACGATGAACGATCCCGAGAGCAGCGCACCGATCGCCAGCCCGTACACCGCGCAAATCGGTCGAACCGACGCCGGCCATGCGTGGCGCAGGAGGACCTGGCCGGCAGGCACGACCGCGCGCAACGGCCGCGAGCACGAACGGCTGGTGAACGGTCTCAGCCATCGCTTGCGACTGCAGCCGCTCGAACGTCGCGGCCATCGGCAGCGACAGCGCCAGCACCGGCAATGGCAGGTGCCACAACACATCGAGCACCCAGGAGGACCAGCGCGGATCGCTCGCCGTCGACGACACCATCCCGCCGGCCGGCAGCCATCCGGTACGAGCGGCAATGAACACCAACGCGAGCGACGTGACCAGCGGCGGCAACGACACACACACCAGCGAGGCGCTGCGCACAAGCATCGGCAACGTGCCCGAGCGTGCGCCGGTAAAGATACCCAGCGAGAGACCGAGAACCGTCGCCGTCATGAGCGAGACGATCCCGAGCAGCGCCGTATTCCCCGCGGCGCGCGCCACCAGCGGCGCCACCGGGCGGTTGTAGAGAAACGAGTCTCCGAAGTCGAACCGAATGGCACGGTTCACCCACAGCCACCACTGTGACAGCGGGCCGCGATCCAGATTGAAACGTGTTCGCGTGTTCTCCACGTCGACGCTCGACGCGAACGGCCCCAGCTGCGACGTCATGTCGCCCGGTGCCAGCCGCGCCAGCAGCAAGGCCGCTGATGACGTCATCGCGATGAGGACGATGGCGAAGAGGAGCCTGCGAACGAGGAAGTGCGCCATCAGCGAGTGCTCGCGACGCTGAACGAGTCGGCGTTCCACAGCACCGGTGGGCGCATGATCGACGGCACCACACCGCGAACGCGTCTGCTGTGTGCGTAGTAGAGACGCGGCGAGGCGAAGTAGAGCACCGGCACGTTCTCGGCCAACACCTTCTGCGCCTCCGCGAAGATTTCCTGCCGGCGCGCGAGATCGAGGGTCGTCGCCTGTTCACGCATCAGCGTGTCGATGTGCTTCTCCCACTCCGTCGCCGGGGACTCCTGCTGCATGTTCCACAGGTGCGCCGATCCCGAACTCAGCCAGTAATCAAGGTTGCCCGCCGGATCGAGATCGGTCGCGAGCGGACGCATGTAGATCGCGTCGTAATCGCATGCGAGCAGTCGCGCAACCATGGCGGAGAACTCGAGCGGTACGATGTCGAGCGCGATCCCGACTGCGGCCGCGTACTCACGGAGCACCGTCGTGCCACGCTCGTAGTAGCCGAGGCCCTGCTGGGTGATCACCGTGAAGCGTGCTTCCGTTCCCGCCTTGTCTTCGACCACGCCGTTGCCGTTGCGATCTTCGAGGCCGATGCTCTCGAGCAGGTCGCGCGCGCGCGCCCGGTCGAACGGGTAGCGCGGAACGTTCGGTGAGAACCACAGCCGGTTGCCCGGGGTGACCGGGCCCCAGATCGGAACTGCCTCGCCAAGAAAGACCGTCCGGGCAAACTCCTCGCGGTCGACCGCATGTGAGATCGCCTGCCGGAACTCGCGCCGGCTCACGAACGCAAATCGCGGATCGCGTCCCTTCTTCTCCGGCTTCAGACAGAACCAGAAGGCGTCGGCATCTGGCCCGACACCGAGTTCGACCATCGTGAGGGTTCCCGCCTCCTCGGCGCGCCGCACGGGGATGTAGTCGTCGGACCGGAGCTCGCTGTGCGTGAGATCGGTTGCGCCCGACTGCAGACGAAGCAGTTCCGCGTTCTGGTCAGGCACGAGCTCGAGGACCAGCCGGTCGACATACGGCAGCGAGTCTCCGTTGGCGGCCTTGCGCCAGTAGCGAGGATTCCGATCGAGCACGAGCCTCTGGCCCGGGTGGTACTCGCGCAGCAGGAATGGACCGGTCCCGACAATCTCCGCCGGGGGGGTTGACGTGCCCCACGCCTGCGCCAGCGTGCCGGAAGACAGGGCGGACTCCAGCTTGTGGCGCGGCAGGATCGGCAGCATGTCCAGCAGCCGGAGGCCCGGGCCGGACGGGACCGCGTAGGTCAGGACAACAGTCGCCTCGTCAGGCGCCGTCGCCGCGATGGGCTGCCCACCGACCATAAGACTCGAGGCCACGACGCTCTTGACCGTCGGGTCGTATACCGCCTTCAGGGAAAAGACGACGTCAGCCGAAGTGAACGGCGTCCCATCGGACCACACGACGCCCGGGCGAAGGTGCAGCGTATGAGTCCGGCCATCACTGCTCGATTCCCAGCGCTCGGCGAGCCACGGCTCCAGCTCAAAGGTTGACCGATTGATGCGGACCAGCCGGCCCTGCATCAGCGTGGCGAGCGTATCGGTGGTCTGGTCGCTGGCAACGAGGCGGTTGAACGCCCTCGGCTCGGCGCGCAACGAGGCCACGATCTGTCCCCCGCGTTCGTGGACGTCGTTGCCCGACCCGGTCAGGCCATTCTGCAGCGGCCCGCGACTTTCAGGCTGGCAGCCCCGCCACCAGACGATCATCGCGAGGAAGAGCACGCCCATGACGACAACGCCGGGAAAGCGCGAACGGAACATCGTCAATCTTGGCCGCCCCGGCCAACTTGTTGGCCGATCAAAATTATTCGTGCAAGCCTCGACATATAAGCCTTCAACTCATCTTCCACGCTAGTGTCAGCCAACGCTCTGTCCAGGTAGACAAAACGCGCTCACCTGACTTACCTCGCGCTCTCGGTAGAAACCCGTGCGCATCAGTAGCTTAAAGGATTTGGCGCGAAAGCTCTTCGGATTGGCACCCCGCCTGCTCTAAGGGAAATCCCGTAGGAGCTTCAAACAAATGGTCGAATCACATCGAATCCGTTTTCGAGCCCAGGCTCGGTCGCAGCGTCACGATTGATCAGGCGGCAGCGCTTCTCGGTGTCTCACGTCGCACTATCTACAACCGCATCCGCGATGGCCGGCTAAGGACCATCCGCACTCTTGGCGTCTCCCAGCGTGTGCTGGTGCAGTCACTGTTCGACCTGGGGTTCAGGCCTCAGGCGTTTTCGACCTCCGCGTCGGGCGCGTCCCTCGGGGTCAGCCCGGCGTCAATCCGACTCTAACTCGCAACAAAGAAGGCTACCGTCATGGCCATCGCTTCTTTTTCGCTCACCCGGACCCTTCGGCTCGCACTGATGTTGAGTGCCGCGGCTCTTCTCTTATCGGCCGACATGGCGTCGGCCCAGGGGCGGCACGCGCGGCTGTCTAAGGATCTGGACGCCCTCCTGAGCGCCGGTGACACCCGCGAGGTGAGCGTCATCGTCACGGGCACTGATGCGCAGGTGAACGCCCTGGCGGCGCGTCACGGGCTGCGAATCAAGAAGCGACTGGCGACGGGAGCGGTAGTCGACGTGCCCGCGGGGGCGCTGGCGGCGCTGGCCGACGATCCCGCAGGTCGACCAGCTTTCGAGCAATTACGTGGTCGCGGCGCAGATGGCCGTGACCAACCAGTCGATCGGCGCGGACCTCGTCCACGAAGGCGGGTGGGCCGCAGGGCATCGGGCCGCTGACTGGCAAAGGCATCGGTGTCGCGGTCATCGATTCCGGCGTGGCGAAGATGCCGGAATTCCGCGGTCGCATCGTCGCGACGCTCGACTTCACGGACGACCGCGGTACCGGAGCTGGACCAGAACGGCCACGGCACGCACGTGGCCGGGCATCATCGCTGCGGCCGGCCGCAACCGCTTCGACGAGACCGAGGGCGTGGCGCCGGGGGCGAACATCATCAGCCTCAAGGTGCTGGACGCGAAGGGCCGGGGCGTCGTCGGCGACGTGATCGAGGCGATCGACTGCGCGATCGCGAATCGCACAGCGCTTCAACATCAGGGTCATCAACATGTCGCTCGGCGGGCCGGTGACGCAGAGCTGGCGAGACGACCCGCTGAGCCAGGCGGTCGAGCGCGCCTACCGCGCCGGCATCACGGTCGTCGCATCGGCAGGGAACTTCGGTAAGGCCGAGGACGGGCGGCCCGTCTATGGCTGCATCACCACGCCGGGCAACTCTCCGTTTGCGATCACGGTCGGCGCGCTGAACACGAAGGGCACGGCGTTCCGGAGCGACGACGAGGTGGCGAGCTACAGCTCGTAAGGGTCCGACGATGTACGACCACCTGGTGAAGCCGGACCTGGTCGCGCCGGGGAACAAGATTCTGGGGCTGGCAGCGCCGGGGTCGACGCTGGTGCGCGAGCATCCCGAGCTGGTGGTGTCGCTGCCGGAGGGTAAGCGGCTGCAGCTGTCCGGGACGAGCATGGCCGCGGCGGTCGTCTCGGGCGCGGTGGGGTTGATATTAGATCGTCAACCGCGCTTCTCGCCGCTCGCGATTCGTGGCTTACTCCAGGTACTCAGCGGAGGCTTCAGGCGAGGGCGCTTTGGTCAGTGGCACCGGACGCTTAAACATGCTCGCGGCGCTCTCGATGCCGCATCCTCAGTTAGCGCCAGGCATCGCCGGAGAAGCACAGATTCCAAGTCAGTTGCTTTCCGCAGCTCGCCCGGCGGTGATCGATGCAAACGGCGAGAACATCCTCTGGGGCAGCGGCGAGAACATCCTCTGGGGCAACGGCGAGAACATCCTCTGGGGCAACGGCGAGAACATCCTCTGGGGCAACGCGGACAACATCCTCTGGGGTAACGCGGACAACATCCTCTGGGGCAACGCGAACAACATCCTCTGGGGCAACGCGGACAACATCCTCTGGGGCAACGCGGACAACATCCTCTGGGGCAACGCGGCCAACATCCTCTGGGGCAGCGGCGCCAACATCCTCTGGGGCAGCGGCGCCAACATCCTCTGGGGCAGCGGCGCCAACATCCTCTGGGGCAGCGGCGCCAACATCCTCTGGGGTAGCGGCGCCAACATCCTCTGGGGCAGCAACGTCCTCGCCGGCGAATGATTTAACCGACGCAAATCACCTTCTACTGTGTCATTTGAGGCAAATATGAGCAGATTAATCATCTGGGGAGAGTAGACCGATAAAGCGCTAGGCAGCCCTGCCTGTCGAGCAATGAAAAACGGTGCACCCCCCTCGTGGCACGGCCGAATTTACCTCGCCGGCGTTATCTTCGCCGGCGCAGGATTGGCGCTACTTTCAGCCCACGAGGTCTATCTTCGGGATGACTGGAACGAATGGATGGTCTTAGCAGCTTTGACGCTGCTGACCGGGTCATTCACGGTCAAGATTCCAGGGCTTCTGGCTCGGATCTCGGTTTCCGACGCGTTTGTGTTTGCCTCTGTTTTGGCCTTCGGGCCGTCTGTAGCGACAGTAATCGTCGCGATCGATTCGATCGTAGCGACGTTCTGGATGCGCCCAGAGCATCGGTCGCTGCTGCGGTCCCTGTTCAATCTCGCCACCGTCGCACTTTCAATCTGGGTGGCATCTCACTCTTTCTATTGGCTAGCAGGCGCCGCACCAGGCGAGAACTTACCTTTATCACGTCTCGTTGTACCGCTCTTCACTCTGGCCGCTCTCTACTTTCTCATTAACAGTTGGCTAGTAGCGTTCGCTCTGAGCTTCGAGCGGGGGATCAACGTAATCGGCCTTTGGTGGGACAATTTCCCGTGGCTCAGTCTTAACTATTTTGGCGGGGTTTCAGTCGCTGCTCTTCTTGTTTCGCATTCTAGTTCGATCGATCTCAATACAGTCGGCATCATCCTGCCGCTTCTCATCATTTCCTACTTGACTTACCGCACCTCGTTGGCGAGACTCGCGGACGCCCAACGTCACGTTTCACAGGTTAACGATCTTTATCTCTCTACAATCGAGGCCCTGGCGATGGCCGTCGATGCGAAAGACCAGATTACACACGGACATATCAGACGAGTGCAGGTCTATGCCGTGGAACTCGCCAAGCGACTCGGAGTCAGGGAGGAACGTCAACTCAAAGCTATCGAAACGGCTGCCCTGCTCCATGACATGGGCAAGCTCGCCATCCCAGAGCATATTCTCAACAAGCCCGGCAAGTTGACGGAAGCAGAGTTTGACAAGATGAAGCGACACGCTGATATCGGGGCCGACCTCTTGTCCTCAATCCGATTTCCGTATCCTGTCGTCCCGATCGTCCGACATCACCATGAAAGCTGGAACGGCTCTGGCTATCCATCTGGCATCGGCAGAACGGACATCCCGCTCGGCGCAAGAATCCTTTCAGTTGTCGACTGTTTCGACGCGCTCACTTCAGATCGGCCCTATCGACCCCGGCTCGAGAAAGACGAGGCATTCCGAATCCTCTTAGACCGGAGTGGATCAATGTACGATCCGCTGGTCGTAAGTACCTTTATAGAGGCCTTTGACGAAATCGCACCGACGGCAACCAAGGCGGGCCAGCTCGCCAAGAGCATTACAGTCTTCGATGACAGAGAGGTCGCACAGGCTCGATTGGCAAACGCGGTCCGCGCAAGCGGGTCAACAAGAAATGCGCTCGCAGAGATCCGAAGATCGGTGGTCAGTGCTGATTCTCTTGAGACCGCTCTCTCGAAACTGTTTGCGCACATCAGACAGGTCACACCGTCAAAGGTATGTGCGATCTACGAGTATCAGCGAGACCGAGACGCTTTTCGATGTGCCCATGTTGTTGGGGACCCATCCGAGTTGTTGATCGGGCACGTTATCTCTAACGGCGATCGTGTTACCGGGTGGGCCGGCGCTAATGGGCAAATGGCGATCAATTCAGACGCCGTTCTCGATTTGGGGCCACTAGTCGAGTTGTTTACTCCCCCTCTTCGGCGCGCAACAAGTTGCCCGATTGAAGTCGATGGTCAGACAATCGCCGTCCTGACCATTTACTGCGATACTGATGAAGGCTTTAACGCGAGGCATGTCGATACACTCCGACACGCCTCAGAGTGCATCGCGCTTAGGCTACGGGACAGCCAAGAATCGGAAGTCGTGACAAGGACATCGCGGGAGAACCTATGGAGTTCGACCTCGAGAAAGCGCGGGAACAGTTCGAGACGGGGCACTTTGCAAGCATCGCCTACGGAATAGGATCAACCGCACATCACGTTCGTCAGATACCAGCCGCGGCGCGGAGTCTCTTAGCGCACGCGTTGGTCTACACAGGTCGACTAGCTTTCGCATCTCAGTTGGCCAACTCGATTGACGAACCGGATTCGCCAATCAGCGCTAGAGCCGAAGCTCGGATAGCGCTTGGGCTTCTACGAAAAAGAGAGGGCCGTATCGACGACGCGTGTGCGGAGTTTCAGTTAGCCGCGCGACTGGCCAAAGAAGGTCGTGATCCTCGACTTACCGCGTGGGCTCAGGCCCATTTGTTTCGAGTATTAGCAGACGGCCTTCTGGAGCCCAATTTAACGGCCCTTTTAGCTGAGGTGCGAAAGAGCGTGTCCAATGCGGGCGATCCGCATGTTGCAGCATATCTGCACGATTCTGTTGCTGCGATGGAAGCTCAGAAAGGTCGCACGTCTGAGGCGGAACGCCACCTTCGCGTAGCTCGCAGCCTCTTGAAATTTCGGCCTAACGCTTGGCTCGAACAGTTAGTAGCAATCAATGCATCTTGTGTCGCCCTAATCGAATGCGACGCGCCGCGCTTTGAGAGATACGCTGCTGAAGGGAGAAGGCTGTCTACGATAACCGGACATGCAAATTCCACTGCGGTCATGGACACAAATGACGCACACTTCGCGTTGATCAGTGGAGATTTCAAGAAGGCGTCCGGGCTGCTTCAAAGAATTCTTCACTCTCCAGGAGGTATCTACGTCGAACTCGCCGCGTTAGAGGGCCTCGCGCGAATGCATCTGACGCTCGGCGAACTCGATAATTGTGAAAAGACTCTGCAACGGATCGATGAGCTTCGCGGTTCTAGTCTGCAGTCCGCTTACACGGTTCGTGGTGCCGCAACGTTGAGAGTGAAGCTTTTGATCCGCAGGGCAAAGTGGAAGGAAGCCTCTGATCTTGCTAAGACTGAACTTGCTGAGTTCTCGAAAGTGAACGACTCGGGTTCGACCGTGGCGCTGAAAATGTCGCGGGCACTCGCTCTAGTTTGTTCGGGTGATAGAGAAGGCAGTTCACGAGACATTCTCGAAGCGGGGCGTCTTGGAGCCGCCACGCTTCAAGAACACCAAGCAGATTACTTTCATGCCTGTGGAGTCGTTCTCGATCAGACTGGATACTCCAACTTCGCATCGTCTTTGAAGGAACGGAGCTTACGAATCTGGTCAGAGCAGGCCAACAAGCACGGTCCCATGGATGCACGGGCAACAGAAAAGGTAACGGCGAGCGTCAGCCCGAGTTTTACTGGATACAGAAACACAGAATCGAGCCGTGCAGCAGTCGACGATGAAAGAACCGGCGTTCTGGTAGATCGTATGTCAGCGGCTTTCGACCTCGCCTATAACCGTAAACTTCTCGGACAGGAACTACTATTCGCGATAAGAGAGCTTGACGCATCGCGCGCAGACCTTGTCGAGACAAATACATCGTCGATTCCCAGCGATCGACCACACATTTGGACCTTGTGTCTTGGTCAACATCGAGGACGAACGCTAACACTTGTCTGCTCGATTCCTGACGAGCCTGTGAAGGCGATCCTGCTCGGCAACATTCTTCGCCTCGGCAAAGCCGCACTGGCGCTTGAACGCGCCCGCGAGGAGGAGCGCAACCGCGCCGCGCTCTGGCCGGCCGACCCGATCGAAAGCCAGGGCGGCGCCATCTTCCTCGCCGAGGAGATGCAAAGCCATCCTCAAGGTCGCGCGCCGGATCGCACCGACCAACGTTCCCGTCCTCATTACCGGCGAAACCGGGACCGGCAAGGAAGTCCTCGCCCGCACCATCCACGCCTGCTCCGCGCGCGCGCAGTCCATCTTCCTGCCGTTCAACTGCACCTCCGCGCCCCGGGACATGCTCGACTCGCAGTTGTTCGGCCATCGCCGCGGCGCCTTCACCGGCGCCATCGACAACTTCCAGGGCGTCGTGCGCGCCGCCGCCGGCGGCACCCTCTTCCTCGACGAGATCGGCGACACCAGCCTCGAGGTGCAGCCGAAGCTGCTGCGCTTCCTCGAATCGAACGAGATTCACCCGGTCGGCGAGTCGCAACCGAGCCGCGTCGACGTCCGCCTGATCGTCGCCACCAACGCCGACCTCGACACGCTGGTCAGCCAGGGACGATTCCGCGAGGATCTCTTCTACCGTCTCAACATCGTCCGCCTCCACCTGCCGCCGCTGCGCGAACGCCGCGTCGAGATTCCCACGCTCGCCAACCACTACCTGCAGAAGTTCGCCCACGAGTTTGCCAAGGGCGACCTCCGCCTGGCCGAGGAGACGATGGAGTATCTCGTGCTCTATCGGTGGCCGGGCAACACTCGGCAACTGGCGAACGAGATGCGTCGTCTCGCCGCACTGGCCGAATCGGGCGCCGTGATGATGCCGGAACACCTGTCGCCCGAAATCGCCGCGTCGCGCCGGACGATCCCGGCGTCCGAGCGCGTCCTCGATCCGACCGAAGTCGTGGTCCGCCTCGATCAACCGATGGCGGCCGCTGTCGATTACCTCGAGCAACGGATGGTGCAGCACGCGATCAAGAAGTGCGGCGGCCGGATGGAGGAGACCGCTGCCATGCTGGGCCTCTCACGCAAGGGGCTGTACCTCAAGCGCCAGCGATTCGGCATCGAACCACCGCAGACCTCGGTCGCGGCGACGGGATAGACCCGCGTACGTCCCGGTTGCGCGCGTTCCGCCATTCGCGGCAGGATGTGGCGCATGTCCGAGCACCGCTGGCGCATTCCCGTCGGGGCCGTCCTCGTCCACATCTGCATCGGCTCGGTGTACGCGTGGAGCACCTTCAATAGACCGATCCAGCAACTCTTTCCCGATTCGCCCTGGTGGTTCAGCCCGCCGTACACGACATTCACCACCGCGCTCGTGCTCCTCGGGCTGAGCGCTGCGTTCGGTGGCCCGTGGGTCGAGCGCCGCGGTCCGCGCGCCGCCGCGACCGCCGCCGCATTGTTCTTTGGCGCGGGCCTCCTGATCGGAGGGTTCGGCCTGGCGCGATCGCAGCCATTCCTCGTGTTCCTCGGCATGGGTATCGTTGGCGGCATCGGCTGTGGCCTCGGCTACATCTCGCCGGTCAGCACCCTGGTCAAATGGTTTCCCGATCGACGCGGCATGGCCACCGGCATGGCCATCATGGGATTCGGCGGCGGAGCATTCCTCGCCGGGTACCTGAACGTCTACTTCATGGATCGAATCGGTGTGGGCAGTACCGTGATGGCACTGGGCGCCACCTACATGGTGGTCATGCTCGCCGGTGCGCGCCTACTGCGTCGCCCGCCTCCGGGCTGGAAACCGGAGGGCTGGTCCGGACCAACCAAGACCAACGCGATGATCACCGACGTCAGCGTGACCCGTAATCACGCCATCCAGACGCCGCAGTTCTATCTGCTCTGGGGGATCCTCTTCATCAACGTCACCGCCGGCATCGGCATCCTCGCGCAGGCGTCGCCGATGATGCAGGACATGTTCAACCGCACAGCGGCGCAGGCCGCGCTCGTCGTGTCGATCATCAGCGTGTTCAACGCGGGTGGCCGGTTCCTGTGGGCGTCGGGCTCGGACTACATCGGCCGCCGCAACACCTATCTCGTGTTCTTCGTGACGCAGTTCATTCTCTTTCTGCTCATCCCCGGCCTCGCCTCGTCATCCAACTGGCTGCTGTTCCAGGTTGCCCTGTTCGTCATCTTCACGATGTACGGCGGTGGCTTCGCCACGATTCCGGCATTCCTGGCGGACATCTTCGGACCGGAGAACGTCAGCGCGATCCATGGCGCACTGTTGACGTCATGGAGCGCCGCGGCCGTGGCCGGCCCCGTCATCATCACTGAGCTCTCGAACCGCGCCCGCGCCGCGCTTCCCGAGGGGGCGGACCGGATTCACATCTACGACACCCCGCTGCAGGTGCTGGCGGGATTGCTGGCGGTGGGATTCGTGCTCACGTTGATCGTCCGGCCGCTGCGGCCGACACGGGTCCCGGCCGGCGCCGACATGCGGGCCCGCGAGGCACGAACCTGAACCCGGAAGCCACCTGCCCTGGCTGAATACAACACACTGAGGCACCGAGGCACTGAGACATCCTTGGGCTGATCCCTCAGTCCCTCGGCGGCTCGGTGTGTCGTGATCGTCAACGCAAGCACGTCTCGTTCAAGAGCGCGGGACGCCGACCTCAATAGCGCACGTCCAGTAGCAGCGGCAGATGATCCGAGTCGTACGCATCACGAAGCGTCTGACACGTCCGGGTCACCTCCGCTCCCAGGGTGCTGAACATGAAGTCCACGCGCCCGATCAGGAAGAAGAACGGCACGTCGAGGCGCAGCGGCCAGCGGCTGGTGCGGCCGGTGCCGCACGATTCGAGGTCGACGAGACGAGTGACTGCCGCCACCGCCTTATCACGAAAGCCACGGCGGGAGTTGAGATCGCCGCCGACGATCAACGGCATGTCGGAAAACGACGCGATCCGTTGGCCCAGGGCTTCCGCCTGGAACACGCGATCGCTGTTGGTATCGAGATGCGTGACGATCACTCGAATCGGCGTCCCGGTGGCACGACGGGGACTGACCGTGGCCGCAATCGCCACTCGACGCTGCTTGCCGAACGGTAACTCGATTGCGTGGATATCGCTGAGCGGCTCGGTGGAGAGCACAGCGTTCCCTCGATCCTCGCGCGCGTCGAGCGCCGTTGCACTGCCGTTACGCATCGACGGCACGTAGGCGACTGACATACGCAACCGGTCAGCCAGCGCGACGACGTCCGGCGTGGGCCGGCGTGGCCGGATCGATGCGGGGACGCGAAGATCGTCAGGGTACGATTCGGGCACGTCGGCGCCACCGCGAAACGTTTCCTGCATCAACACGACAAGTCCGGTTCCCGCCTCTGACGACTGCGCGAGAATCTTCGCAACCAGCTTCTCGATGTGTGCGCCGCCGACGTGAACGTTCCAGCTCAGGATCAACAGCCGGGAGATTTCACCCGCCGTCGCGGGTGCGGAGGTGAACACCGGAGGACCGACGCTCTGGCACCAGCGATCGAGCGTGCCCTGCTCGCGTTCCCAGCGCACCCACGTGACACCCGATACAGGCTGCAGACACGCCATCGGGTCGGCGTGCAGTGATGCCGATGTGCACGCGAGTAGAAGAGGCACCCATACGAGCAGTGCGCGTAACGGCGTCATGATGCGCTTAGGGTTATTATTCTTCCCCGGCTGGGGAGGATCATGAAACATGGAAAACGATGAGCTCACACGACGGGATTTCGTCACGACAGTGGCGGCAGGCATCGTGGCTGCCGCGGGAGCCGATCTTGCCGCGCAGCAGCAGGTCACCGAAACCAACGTCGAGCATCAAGACGCCTGACGGGACCTGCGATGCCGCATTCATACACCCGGCGAGCGGCGCGTATCCAGCAGTGATTATCTGGCCGGACGCGTTCGGCCTGCGGCCGTCGATGCGCGAGATGGCCAAGCGGCTCGCTGGCAGTGGCTACTCGGTGCTCGTGCCAAACCCGTTCTATCGCGTCGCAAAGGCGCCGATCTGGGAGGATGCCTCGAAGGTCAATTTCCAGGAGGTGCGGCCCAAGCTCACTCCGCTGATGGGCTCGATCCAGGCCGACGGCACCGTCGAGAAAGACGTCCCGGCGTTCATTGCCTGGCTCGACACGCAGAAGCAGGTCGATCGCAGCAAGAAGATCGGCACGCAGGGCTACTGCATGGGTGGCGGGCTCGTCGTCCGTACCGCGGCCGTGGCGCCAGACCGCGTCGGCGCAGGCGCGTCATTCCACGGCGGAGGCCTCGTGACCGATCGTCCCAACAGCCCGCACCTGCTCGCGCCGAAGATCAAGGGCCGCATGTACTTCGGCATCGCGACCAACGACGACATGCAGCAGCCCGACGCCAAGACGAAGCTGAAGGAAGCCTTCGACGCGGCCAAGGTGCCGGTCGAAGTCGAGGTTTACTCGATGGCCCAGCACGGATGGTGCGTACCTGATATGCCCGCGCAGGCGAACGGTCAGCCGATCTACAAGAAGGACGACGCCGATCGCGCCTGGAACAAACTTCTGGCGCTCTACAAAGCCGGACTGACATAGCCGGAGACGACGACGCACCCGATGGATGCCACTCAATCCATCGGGTGTTCGTGCTACCAGCGTTTGTCGATTGGCTTGGACGGATCGGCGGTGATGTTGAGGATCGCGCAGTGGTGGTACGAATGGCCGCCGTCCACCGCGATGCCCGGATGATCCGCCATGAACTCGATCACCTGCAATACGCAGTTCGGGCAATCGATGTTGGGAATCGGAATCTCCGCCTCGAAGTTCTGCGTCGGTCGCTCGGTGTGCGCGAAGATCCCGTCGAGCAGAACCGGCGCCACCGGCGGGTTCTGAATCACAGCTGACTGCGATCGCACACCTTTCTCAGTCTGCGCGGTCGTCACGACCGGATCCGGCGGCAACTTGTCCATCGTCTTCGCCAACGCAACGCGGTAGTGGCCGGGGTGATAGATCGTCTCCTGCACCATCAGCGGGAGGTTCGTCCCACCCTTTACATTGGTGATAGCGCCGCTCGGCACGCCAGGGTTGGGCGGTGTTCCGCGGCCTGGGTTGGCGGACACGCCGCCACATGGCGCGATCTTCTGCGGATCGCCCAGCCGGTTCTGCACCAGCGAGGCGGCAGGAGCGACCAGTACGAAATGCGCGTGTGCCGTGCCCGCGAGGCTGGCAACGATGGCAGCAATGGCGGCGGCGAAAAGTAGTCGGTGTGTCATGGGTGCCTTCGAGTATATCCCCGGAGACCTTGCCCTTTGACCTTCGTATTACTCCGCGCGCAAGGCCTTCGACGGATCGATGCGCGCCGCTCGCAGTGACGGCAGCAGTGCCGCAACCGTCGTCGCGGCGAGCACGATGCCGGCACCAACGATAAAGGGACGCGGTCCGAACGCCGGAATCGTCTCGATGGCCGCACCCACGGCGCGGAGCAGCGCGAATGCGACAGCCAGACCAGCGCCAAGCCCGATCATGGCAATCTGCAAGGTCTCACGCATCATCCCCGACACGATTCCGCGCACCGTCGCGCCGAGCGCCATGCGGATACCAAACTCGGGCGTGCGCAGCGCCACCAGATACGCGACAACGGCGTACGTGCCCGAGAACGCGAGCAGCAGGCCGATGGCGCCAAGGAGCGAAGCCGTCACCGAGAATGCCGAGAAGACCCATGCGAAGACGCCGAGCAGCTCGCGCAGGTGCCGAATCTGGTACGGCGCGTCGGGGTTGAAGGCATCGACGGCCCGTACCACCGAGTCACGTAACGCAGCCGCGTCCGTGCGGCCGCGCACCAGCAGCGACATCTCGCCCGGCGACCGAAGTCCGGTGGCGAAGTAGACACACGTCCGTGTCGATCCCTTCGTGCAGTGCCCCGCTCACGACATCCTCAGTCACGCCGATGATCCGCACGCTGGTGTGACTCGGCACGCGTTCCGGTCGTCCGCGCACCGGGACGATCTCGAGGGTCTGTCCGATCGGATCGAGACCGGGCCACAACGTCCGTGCGGTCGCCGCGCTGACCATCGCAACCGCGGCACCGTCATCAGCCTCCTGCGTCGTAAAGGCGCGGCCTCCGACGACCTGGATATCGAACAGCGGAAAGTAGTCTGGCGAGACCACCATGAAACCCGCCGTCTGCTCGATGCGACTCTGCGATGCGATGACGCCAACTCGCCGCAGCGGGCCATTCAGCGGCGACCGCCACGCGGCAGCGACACGTTCGATGGCGGGATCATCGGCAAGACGCTGCGCAAGCTCGACACGGAAGCGTGGCGCGATGCGAACGTCCGCCACACGCTCGTAGCTCAGGCCAGGATCGGGGTTGCCCATCCGCCTCGCTTCATCGATGAGACCGAAGGCGCCAACCAGGAACATCACGCAGGCGCCGATCTGCATCGCCACCAGACCCGTGCGCAGCCGCGATCGCTGATTGTCGAGTGTCGCTTCTCCTCGCGCCGCTCGCACCAGATTCGCACGCGTCACGCGGATGCCGGGCGCGAGGGCGACGGCCACTGCGGAGATCACAGCCGCCGCGAACAGGACTGCCAGCACACGCAGATTCGGATCGAGCGGCACGAGCGCCACTTCCACCGGTACCACTCCCTTGGGGAACGTGGCCACGATCAACCGCGGGAAACACGCGCGCAGTCACGAACGTGAGCGCGAGCCCCACTGCCGCCGCCGGCACCGCCAGCACGAGGCTCTCGATCACGAGTTGTCGGACCACACGCTGCCGGGTGGCGCCGAGCGACAATCGCACCGCGATCTCGCGTTGACGGCTGAAGCCGCGCGCCAGCATCAGGTTGGTCACGTTCGCGCACGCGACGAGGAGCACCAGGCCAAATGCCGTCATGATCACCGTGAACATCGTCCACGTCCCGCCCGTGAGCGGAAAGATCCGGGCGAGAGACTCGAGGCGAACGGCGACCGGTTCAGACTCGGATCCGGCCGGATATCGTTGTCGAAGCCACACCTCCAACCATGCACGTGCCTGCTCCCTGGTGGTGTCCCCTCGCAACCGGCCAATGACGAACAGCGTCGCCGCGTTCGGATCGGCCGACGGATCGGTAACCTCAAATGCTCTCGCCATCGTCAGGGGCGCATAAAAGCCGACCCCCTGACTGACCGGGCAGCATCATGTTCTGACGGATCACCCCGACGACCTCGAATGACTGGCGTCCCAGCTCGATCTGTTGTCCGACGATGCCAGGATCGGCCCCGAAGCGAGACCGCCACGTATGCTCCGACAGTACCGCGACAGCGTTCCCGCCGGGCGCCGGTGCATCACCAGGCGTCAGCAGGCGTCCCAGGAGCGGTTGCGTGCCGAGGACGTTGAAGTAGTTGCCGCTCACCAGCATGCCCGGCAGCGGAACGCCATCCTTCATCACGAGCGCGCTCTGTCCTGCCGTGAGCGCAAAGGGTGACGTACTGGTCTGGCTGGCGGCCTCGAAATCAGACAGCCGGAACGCATGGCGTGGCACCGTGGCCGTATCCCAGCTCAGTCCGTACAGCGCCTCTGGATCGGGCAAATCGATCGGCCGCAGAATGTAGGCATTGAGGATGGTCAAAGCGGAGCACAGCACGCCCAGGCCAAGGCCGATGGTCGCAGCCACGCTGGCCGAGAAGAGCGGAGCGCGCCGAATCCCGCGCAGGGCGTAGCGGACGTCCATTTTCAGGTTTCGAGCCGCACGCATCCTCCACGGGCCTGGCGATCGGGCTATTCGATCTGTGGTTATTACGGCCAGCCCCGGTGTGCGGTTCCGTTAGCGACGAAGAAATTTCACGATCCCGTCGATCATGGTTTCGCCGGCAAGCAGGTCGTAGTCGTTGTGATCGGCGTCCGGCATGGACAGGATGGTCTTCGGCTCTCCTGCTGCGTCGTACAGACGGCGGCTGAACTCCGCAGGGACGATGCGATCGCGCTCACCGACGATGACTAGTAGCGGCGACCGAACCCGATCGATCAGATCGATCGTGGCGTATCGATCCCGGATCAGCCAGCGTACCGGCAACCACCAATAGTGATACTGGCCGACGTCGGCCATCGACGTGAACGGCGATCGCAGGATCAGCGCCGCGGGCGGATGTTCCGAGGCAAGCTCCGCCGCAACTGCGGAGCCAAGCGATTCACCGAAATAGATCAGGCGGGACGCATCCACATCGCTGCGCTGAAGAAGGAAGTCACGCGCAGCGCGCGCGTCGAGTGCGAGCCCACGCTCGTTTGGCGTTCCCGGATTTCCACCGAAGCCTCGATAGTCGAACAGCAGGACCTGGAAACCGTGATCACGCGAGGGCTGTCGCGAGCGGAACGCGATACGAGCGGTTGCCGGCATTGCCGTTGAACACGAGAACCGTAGCGGGACGGACTTCACCATCGGTCGGAAAGAACCAACCGCCCAGACGCAGACCATCCGCCGTGTTGAACATCACAGGTTCGACATCGACGAGACCGAGCGCGTCATGTGCAGGAGCGTCACCAAACGGGAAGTACATCAACTGCCGCTGGCCGGCCCACAGTGCCAGCAGCACCAACGTCACCACGAGAATTGACAGCAGCCAGACCGGAATTCCTGCGCGTCCCTCCTGCGCGTACACCTCCGGATAATAGTCCTGAGAAGCTGTGAGCCCTTTCTCCCCCGCCCTGCACCTTGCCGCGCAGGGAGGAATCGATGGGTCGAGCTTGCACCGCCATCGCCATGGCGGCCTGGCTCACGGCGTCGACCGCCGCGGCTCAGGACGCTCCACCAAGGTCAACGCTGAGCGTGATGCCAGCCGATGCGTCGCGATGGGACGGCTACGGACACCTGACCTGGCTGGGAAGACACCTGCACCAGTCGTTCGGATGGGATCGCTGGTATGAAGTGGCCGCCGGTGGCGGCACCGTCGGGTATACTGGACGCCCCATCTCAAGGCTGAACTCGACGTCTCAACATCCACGCAGGGTCAGACCTATTCGGTCGAGCCTGTGCCTCCCTTTCTGGCCTTCCCTTCGTTCGTGCAGAGCGATCACGAATTCCGACTGACGACCGTCGGCGCGGCGCTCAACGCTCAGTTCTTCGAGAACACGTGGTTTCACCCGTTTGTCGGCGCAGGCATCGAGCTTACGCGAGAACGGGAACACATCGAGACAAGCACATCGATAGCCTCCCCTCGAGACCCGCGAGTGCCGCCGACCATCTCACCACCGCGAGTGGAAACACAGACGAATTACATCGCCCGGCCGTTTGCGGGCGCGGGGTTCAAGTTGTACGTGTCGGAGCGCGCGTTCATCCGCACCGACCTGCGCGCCTCCTGGTCCGCCGATGGGCTGTCGACGATGGCCTGGCGCAACGGAATTGGATTCGACTTCTAGCGCGCGTTTTGGTTCTCTCGCGCGCGAGGCACTGAGGTCACGAGAGAAAGGAGGGCTCCAAGGTGCGAACGACGATTCATGTAATGACGGCTGTGGTTCTCATCATGGTCACGGCGGCCGGGAGCAGCGCGCAAACGGCAGCCGATACCTGGCGGAGTTTCGCGGAACGCGTCGAGGTTGGAACCGAGCTCAACGTGCGGCTCACCGACGGACGACGCGTTCGAGCCACGCTCATCGGCGTTCGTCAAGACGCGGTGCTGCTGCAGCCCAGGACCCGTGTGCCAGTCCCCGTTCAAGCCGTGTCGTACAACGACATCGTCCGCCTGGAGCGGAGGGGCAAGGGCATTGGTACGGGTAAGGCCGTCGCCATCGGCGTCGCGACGGGCATCGGCGCGCTCTTCGGGATGATGGCGATCCTTGTCGCTGCTTTCGGTGATTGATGGGCACCGTGGCGCCTGATAAAGGCGCCACGGAAGCCTGAAGCCTACTGCTTCACCTGATTCCAGGGATGGAACGCGCTCTCTTTCCCCTTGAGCGCCGGCGCAAGGCTCGGGAAGTGCCGCTTCAGGATGTCGATCATCGAGTTCTCTTCGACCCAGTCGATCCCTTCCTTGGTGTACACCTCCGGGCGATAGTCCTTGGAGAGGAAGCGATCGCTCTTGAGGCGACGCGAGGCCATCAGCAGAAAGATCCGGAAGGCCGTGTCGCTGAATCCCATCCCTTCGGGCAGCGGCTCGGCCATCAGGCCGACCATCAGATCGACCTTTTCGATGTCGTTGTTGTACACGCTCTTGATTTCCTGCGCCCACTGCGGGTTGTCGGTCATCTCCTCGAAGGTTTCATACGCCGGCTTGTGGACCATGCGGCGGAACGCGTTGTAGCGAGGCACGCCTCGCTCGCGATCGCGCAGGATGTCGACGGTCGCGAGGTCGAAGCGCTCTCCGGAGTCCTTGACGAACATCTGCAGGTGTCGCGGGTAGTTGTGCAGGCGAATGGCGCCAGGATTCGCGATGCCGAGCGAGTAGAGCAGGTCCGTCAGCTCGAAGCGCTTCAATATCTGACGCCCGCGCGGCCCTGACATGTCTGGCAGCTCGTAGTGTCCGAGCTCGGCGCCGGTTGTCGCGGAGCGCAGCACGTAGTCATCCGGCATCAGCGGGTGCATGCGGTAGACAGAGGCAAACTCCTCGGTCAATGCATACGGGGCGGTGTGGTGCTCGGTCGGTGAACCAGGAATCCCGGCCAGCAGATCGTTGGACTGCAGGTTGCCGAACACCTTCTGCGTGTCGCCCAGCAGCCCGCGCCAATTGACGCGGAGTCCGGCAGTCGTCACCGGATTCGGCAGAATCGCGCAGGACCAGTCGACGGTGTGGATTTTGGCAAGGAGCGCCGACACGACCAGGCGTGCCTGCTGAAACAGCTTCTCGTCGCTCCAGCTCGGGTTCTTCTGCTTCAACCGATCGCACACGGCGTTGTGCTCGTGCGCGAAGAGCAGGTGGAGGAGGCTCAGCCCCACCCAGCCGTTGTCGGTGAAACCCGTATGCTCGAGACCCGTGATCGGATCGACCGGCAGCCGGCCGTCGTCGGATACCTTGACCTTGCCGTCTTTCCCGGTCCGGATGTTCGCCTGCGTTGCTGCCGTTGCCCCGTATACCTGCGATCCGTCCCACCAATGCGAGTTCTCGTTGATGTAGGCAGGTGGGCGTGTCGATCCCGCGACCTTCGCCGGATCGGCGGGTGTGATCGGCACGCGCATCGGCTGTTCGTGCCAGTTGTCGCCAGCCGGCAATGGGACCAGGTGGGCGTTGTCCCACGAGCCCTTCCTGTGAACGAACCAGTCATGCACCATGAATTGAATCCATGCGGCCGCGAGCACGTTGAGAATTGGGACCGGCTGGAACGTCTTCCGCGTGAAGAGCTCCAGGCTTACCAGCCGCGGGCTCGGGTTCATGAGATTGGCAGTGTCGGGGAAGGTGTCGGGGATCGGCGTGTTGCGCCCGAACCGCGTTCCTGCCTTGCCCATGAACGGGCAAGAAAGGTCGTTCCACGATCCATCGACGGTGCGGGCGGTCAGCGCCTCAGCCGGCGGCGGGCTATCCGCTTTCGCATGCGGCGGCTCCTCGGTGTCGTGCAGGTTCTTCTCTCGGAGCTCGGTGCGATTCTCGACAAGCTTCGGTCCGGCAGCCAAAGGGGGAAGATCGAACCACTCGCGATCGCGAACCTTGTCGAAGGGCATGACTCACACTCCTGCTGTTGAAAAGCCGCCTGACATCAAGGGTATTAACGCACCCGGCAGCACCGGGCGAACGGCGGGCGCGGCGACAGCTATACGCGCGTGCAGACATGCTGTCAACCACAGCCATTCGCGTTACTCCGTGTAAAATCGCTGTCTACATGAATCCGTTCGGAAAGAGACAGAAGGTGGCGCCGGCCGGCGAGCAGGCGGACGCCATGGTCGCCATCCGCGATCTCTCGGAACGCCTCGAACGCATCGAGCGCGCTCTCCGGGATCTCAAGCAGAACGTCGACCTGGTTCCGGCCCTCGTTCGAAAGATGTATCTGGCCGATGTCAAGCTGGATCCACCCTACGACCTGCAGGCGGAGCGTTTCAGTTTTTCCTCCCAGAACGACGAAGACGGCCTCGTGCTGGCGCTCTTCAAACGCATCGGCATGACGAACTGCCGCTTCGTCGAGCTCGGGTGCGGCATGAACGGAGGCAACTCCGGGTTCCTGGCGAGCGAGCTGGGATGGCACGGGCTCATGGTGGATGCGCGCGACGATGCCATCCGGAAGATTGTCATCCGCTTTACCGGCCACAACGTCACGGCCAGGAACCTGGCGCTGACGCGTGAGAACGTGAATGGGTTGATCGAGGAGTGCGGCTTCACTGGCGAGATCGATCTGTTGAGCATCGATATCGACGGGATGGATTACTGGATCTGGCAGGCGATCACCGCCTGCAATCCCCGCATGGTTGCCATCGAGTACAACTGGTTGTTCGGCGCCGAGATGGCGGTTACCGTCCCGTACACGGCGACGTTCGACCTCAGCGCCATCGGCCAGCGCAGCTACCATGGCGCCTCACTCGCCGCGCTCGTGCATCTCGGTCGCACCAAGGGGTACCGACTGGTGGCGACCGAGCGCGTCAATGCGTTCTTCCTCCGCCAGGATGTCGCACCAGAGATCCCTGAAATCGACGCGAAGCGCGGGTACCGGGCGCCGCTCAACTACGCCAACGCACGGCACGTGTTTGCCGACCTCGAACGTTCCGGCCTCGCACTGACGACCGTCGGGCGCGAGTAACCGGGCATCGCCTCACAGGGTCGGGGCCAGACCCCTTGAGCCTCTTCTGGTTAAAAGGGTCTGACCCCGACGATGCCTACCTGCTGCCTGCTGCGTCATCGCCCTCCTTTTCAAAGTCGAATGGTTTCTCGAACTCCTTCTTGACGCCCTCGACACGGGTCAGGTTCTGCTTCGCCTTGTCGTAGGCGGGATCCGCCGTCAGCGCACCCGCGTAGGCCGTGGCGGCGGCTCCGAAGCGTCCCGTGTGCTCGAGGGCCATGCCCAGGTTGTTGTGGAACGCGGGCACGTCCTTCTTCAGTTCGACGGCCTTTGCGAGAAGCGGCAACGCCTCCTCGGCGCGCTTGGTCTCCAGGAACAGAAGCCCGAGGTTGTTCATCGACCAGGCGTCTTTCTCATCCAGCTCGATGGCGCGGCGATATGCCGTCACCGCGTCTTCGGTCTTGCCCTGAGCGTGATACGCACGGCCCATCAGTCTATAGACGTCATTCGAGTTGGGTTCGACATCCCCGGCGTGCATCAGCTTGTCGAGCGCATCGTCGTATCTCTTCTGGTCGATGAGGACTCGACTGAGGTTCGTGAGGCTCTTGAGATGATCGGGATCGATCATCAGTGCCGCCTCGAAGCCCTTCTCGGCCTTGGCGAGGTCACCGCTCTTCGACGCCGACAGACCGAACATGAAGTGTCCCCACGCGTTGTCCGGTTTCTGTGTGGTGTAGTGCTCGAAGATCTTCGTGGCCTCGCTGTACTTCTTGGCGTGGTACGCAGTCTCGCCATCGGCAAAGGTCACCGGCCCGGTGATCTCTGGCGTCGGCGTCGCGGTGAATCCTTCTTCGTCGGTTGGTGCGGAAGGTGGCAGCTCGCCTGGCGTCGTGACGGTCTTAGCCTGCGCCGCGTCTTTCGACTCACCTGCTTTCGTCTGCGGATTGTCGCCACGCTTTGAACAGCCCACGGCCGCAATTGCCGCCAGCAGGAGCATCGCGGTCGCATATCGTGTCGGTCTCATGGTCCTCTCCCCCTTGTGGTCGTCCGCGTCAGCAGCGGTCGACGTTCACACGCATTCAGGGCAAGCGGGCGGCCAGAACAGGAACGATGAGAAGAGATGTTCTTAACTGACGACGCCGGAGCGGGTTGCCGGCGTCGTCGGGACAAGGAGTGATGCCAGGTGCTTCCCGCTCGTGTCCATGCGGACACGAGGCCACGCACTGCGGGGTGTCCGGGGCCACACGGCATCTTGCCGGGCGGCGGGCTGACCAGCCTCCGTCAAGTCGCGTCGCCATGCGACGCGACAAGCCAGTGCTGCTTTGTGCGGCCCGCTGGCGGGCCGCACCCGGCGGTCCGCCGTGCTTCAGCGAACGGGGAAGACCCGTTATGCGTCTCGTTGCGCGCCCCTGCTCAGCCCGTGGCGACGCATGATCTTCAACAGGCTTGAGTGGTCGGCGAGGCCGAGCGCTTCAGCTGTCCGGGTGACGTGCCAGTCGTGCCGATCGAGCGCGGCAACGATAATCTGCCGCTCGGCCTGCGCCTTCAGCGCTTTGAGCGTTCCGGGAGGAGCCGCTGGATCGGCGGTCTCGTCGCGCTCCTCGCCGCGAATCTCCGGTGGCGCGTCGGCAGCACCGATGACTGCGGCGTCGGAGGCAATCATCATGCGCTCGAGGCAGTTGCGCAGTTCGCGGACGTTGTTCTTGCGCCAGTCATGGACGGCCAGCAGCGCAACGGCGTCGGGAGCAATTGGCTTCTGCCGCACTCGGAGGTGCGAGGCAATTGAACGAAGCAGGTGTTCGACGAGTTGAGGCACGTCGGACAGTCGATCGCGCAACGGCGGCACCCGCAACGTGTGGACGTTGAGTCGATAGAAGAGATCCTGGCGAAAGCGGCCGGCTTCGATCTCGTGCTCGAGATCACGATTGGTGGCCGCCACCACGCGTGCGGCGATTGAGATCGGCCGCTCGCCGCCGAGTCGCGTCACGGTTCGTTGTTCGAGCACACGAAGCAGCTTGGCTTGAGCCGGCAGCGGCAGCTCTCCTACTTCATCAAGGAACAACGTGCCACTGCCTGCGGTCTCGAAGGCCCCTCGACGCAGGCGATCGGCACTGGTAAAGGCGCCGCGCTCGTGACCGAACAACTCGCTCTCGACGAGCTGCTCTGGCAACGCCGCGCTGTTCACCGCGACCAGAGGTGCTTTCTCGCCTGGCCCCAGTCGATGCAGCTCGCGCGCCACGAGCTCCTTGCCCGTGCCGCTTTCGCCGACAACGAGCACGCTGCTCGGAATCGGCGCGACGCGAGCGATTGCGTCGCGGAGCGCACGCATCGGCGCGCTGTCGCCGATGAGCGACGTCTCCCCGTCGACGCGCGACTGCAGTGACTTGAGCTCCCTGACGAGACGGCCGCGTGAAACCGCGTTCTCGATTTCCTGGACGACGCGCTCGATCGGCTCCGCCTTGTCGACGAACCCATACGCGCCCAGCTTGACCGCCTGGATGCAGCGATCGTAGGAACCGGCGCCGGTGTAGACGATCACCGGTGTCTCGATAGCGCGCTGCTGCAGCCGGCGCAGGACCTCGAAGCCATCAGTGACCGGCATCTCCAGATCCAGCACGATGCAATCGACCGGCTCTCGCGAGATCAGCTCGAGCGCCTCATTGCCGCCAGAGGCGACAATCGTGCTGTAGCCCCCGACCCGCTTCAGATCGTAGGCGTACTGTTCGGCCATCGCCGGAACGTCATCGACCACCAGGACGTGTGTCGTCATGTGCGCTTGAAGTCGTCGGCCGGGATGTCGATGGTAATGCGCGTTCCCCGGCCCGGCTCACTCTCGACCCCGACCGTGCCGTGCAGGTCCATCACCAGGCGCCGCACGATGGAGAGCCCCAGACCGGTGCCGCCCTCCTTCGTGGTGTAGAAGTCATTGAAGATCCGCTCCGTCTCACCGCTCGACATGCCACGACCGGTGTCGGCAACAGTCACGCGAATAGCCTGTGGCCCACCCTCTCGCTCGACGACTGTCGTCGAGACCGTGACTCGCCCCGGCCTGGACTCGAGACTGTCAACCGCATTGGACGTGAGATTGTCGAGAATACGCCGGAAGGCAATCGGGTCGCCCACGACGCGCGGAAGCCTGCCGGCCAGGTTGGTCTCGAATCGGACGTCCTGGTGCCCACGCGCGGCGTTCACGACATCCGTGATCAGCGCGTTCAGGTCAATGTCTCGCCGGTCGATCCGCGGCGACAGACGCTGGTAACTCGTCGCCAGCGTCTCGAGATACGCGATGCTGGAGTCGATGGTCTGCCGCCGTTCGGCAAACACCGATGACAGGGTGGCCGGCTCCTCGCGCTCGACCTGTGCGAGGTGTCGCATCACGTTGCGGAGGGGGATCAGTCCGTTCTTGATGTCGTGATTGATCTGACGAGCAAGATCACCCACGGTCGCGCGCCGTTCGGCCTCGCGCACGCGCGCGGTGCTGGTGCGCAGTCGCGCGGCAAGGTCGCCGAGGAGCCGCGATAGGCGTCCGACTTCGTCGGTTCCGGCATCGAAGTCGACATCGAGCCGATCGAGATCGAGCACAGCGGTCTTTTCTGCAAGCGTCGCCAGCGGCCGGCTGATCCTCGACGAGACCCACACCGCGAGCAGCAACGCGGTGAGGCCGGCTGCGGTTGCCGTCAACACGAACCATGAATCTGCGCTCCGTAGCAGAGCCCTCAGCGGCGTCAGGGGCTGAGTCACCTGAAGCCGTGCCTGCTCCACCTTCACCGCGCCGTCGTTTCCGCTCCGGATGAGTGGAATCTGGAACTCACCAACAGCGGCAGGGTACGTCGTGTCCGGCTTTCCAGGCCCAAGCACCGTCGAGGGCAGCCTTACCGTTGCCGGATCGCCAGTCGACGAAACCAGTGTGACGACGATGGCTCGATCGCGGGCCAGACGCGCGAGGAAGTCGTTGTCGACCTTGCGGCCACCGACGATCGTGAAGGTGCGGCCGCCGAGAACGAACGGCTCGACGCGCGCCAGCGTCAGAAACTCGTCCTCCGCCGCACGCGTTGTCACCAGCGCAACGCCGCGTGCGTTGGCAAGCGCGGATGCCAGCCCGGCGTCGACGCGTCCGTGCTCGTTGCGAAAGTGACCCGAGCTGATGATGGTTCCGTCGCTATCCTGAATCTGGAGCATCGAGAGCCCGGTCAGGCGCATGGCCGTGCCGGCGTAGTCGAGCAGATAGTCGCGTTCCGTCTCAACGCCAGCGACCGCCGCCAGACGGAAGCGGTTGTCGTTCAGCAGCGCGTCCTTCAGCGACGAGAGCCGTTCGGCGACCCCGGTGCTCTCGCGTTCGAGGTCCTCTCGAATGACCTCGACGACGGTATCGACGCGAAGCTGGTATTCGCCAGACAAGCGGCGTGTCATTTCCTGTCGAAGTCCAAACGCCAGCACCGCGATCGGGATCAGTACGACAACGGCAAAGGCGAGAAGGAGGCGGGTGCGCAGGCTCATGCCTTATCTCGGATCTTCCGCTCCTGCAAGGAGCAGGCCTCCATCAAACTCCTTCGTCACATGGGATCGCCCGCGTCGCACAATTGCCTGCAGCCTGGTATCGACCAGAGGAACGATGGTCTGTGGGTCGAGCCATCGAGCGCCTTCCATCACCACCTGCACATCGCGGCACGGGTCGAGCGGATGACGATCGAGCGCCATGACGTAGGCGGCATCGGTTCCACGGCGCCGCGCAAGCGCCAGCGGCTCACCGGTCAATCCGGTCGCGCGCTGGTAGGTACGCTGGGGCCGATCCGGTATGAGCGCGTCAAGAATGGCCACCGTGCCTGGGCCGGAGGCACTGACAAGGCCCACGAGTCGTTCCGCCAGATCGCGTGCCGCGCCATCGCCGGCGTCGTAGACGACTCGTCCACTTGGGCGCACTGACTGAGTCGGAGACTGAGGAACCAGAACACAGTCCGACAGGTCCTGCCACCAGAAAGGTCCTGCGGCACCCATCGCCTCCCCTCGAACGGCATCGTCGGCCAGCGCTCGTCGTGCATCCTCGGAAAGCGGACGCGCCTCGCGTGCGCGGCCCGGTGTGAGGAGCACGTGAGCCCGCTGCCACGCCAGGGGCACTGATTGAAACTGCGGCAGCGTAGCCGCGTAGTCGAGCGTGGCGGGATCTCGTGTCAGCAGCAGGTCGACCCCCTGGTCGAGGAGGTCTCGTGGATCGCCGGGAGCAACGAGAAACCGGAGTGACGATCCGGTGTCTGGATTGGTGACAACCACAGCGTCGCGTTCAGACGTGACGCGAACGGGCCGCGTCCCGGCTGACCAGGGTGAATCCGCCTGGCGTTTGGCGATCGCCAGATCCGGATGAGCAAGCGCAAGCGGCGCGTCCTCGCGTTTGCGTCGTAACGCGATCGCAAGGTCCCTCTCGCCGATAGCGACGACCGACTCGATGAGCCGACTGACCTGCAGCCGCAGTTCGTCTCCGCTGCCGTCACGGGTCCACCCGGCCTTCACGTCGAAGGCCCTCACCGGTGTGCCGTCGGCGAAACGCGCGTCGTCTCGAATTGTGAGCAACCAGGTGCGTCCATCCGTGTCGAGCCGCCACGACGCCGCCAACCCAGGCGCGACTCGTCCCTCGCAATCGACACGAACCAACGTCTCGTATATCTGTCGGAACAGCAATCGCTCACTCTCGTTCGACGGGTGCGGCGCGTTCGCTGCATCCACTCGTTCAGAGAGCCCGACCGTCGCAATCGACTCGCCAGGTTCCTGAATCAACGCGCAATCGGACCCGGGTCCGGGACGCGGCGGTTCGGCCGGCGCCGGATCCGGAGCAGGAGGGATCGGCTCGGGAGCAGGCGCAGGTGCGGGGGGAGGTTCAGCCGGTTGGGGAACCGGCTGAGGCAGTGGCGCTGGCGGCGTGGTGCGCGGACCACACGACCACGTCACCACCGCCGCGCAGACGATGAACGCGCTGCCGGCGAAGCTCCGATTCATCACCTTCACGAGTTCTGCTCACCCATGATAGTCGCCGCGGGAGGACTCCCCGTTATGACGAACTATCGGCGTGAATGGATGACGACGGCAGTCGGACTGTCAGCATTCGCCGTCAACCTGGCGGCATGGTCGGGAGCGCTATCGGGACAACGCCTGGCTGGCAAGCGACGCACCCTCGGAGAGCGCCCGCAGCTTGGCCCAGGCGATCTGCGGATGCGTGCGTCCTCCGAATCCGCAATCAGAGCACGCGATGACGTTCTCGGCGCCGACGAGCCTGGAAAATCGCTGGATCCGCTGCGACACCAGATCCGGGTGCTCGATGAGATCGGTCGAATGCGTCACCACGCCCGGCATGATGACTTTACCCGGCGGCAAGGCCACGCGCTCCCAGATGCGGTATCGTGCTCGTGCCGGACGTTGGCCGCTTCGAACGAATAGAACTTCGCCTTCACGGCCAGCATCACATCAACGATGTCCGCAAGCGGAAGATCGAAGGCGTGCGGCCCATGCCAGCTGCCCCAGCAGAAGTGATAGCGCACCGAACTCTCGGGAACGTTCCGCAGCGCGTGGTTCAGCGCCTCGACGCGGACCATGCAGTACTTCTTGAAGGCGTCGAGACCCATCTCGATGCCAATGCGATCCCAGAGCGCCACCGTCCACGCATCGTCAATCTGAACGAGGAAACCGGCGTTCGCTATCGCCTCGTACTCGACCCGCAGTGCATCCGCGAGCGCAAACACATACTCGTCGGGCGTCGCGTAGTACTCGTTGCCACGATACACCTCGAGACTCGCGGGCGCGGTGGTCGTCAGGAACGCGCGACGTGTGTCGCCCACGGCAGACCGCAGGAGATCGATTTCACGCGCCAGTCCGGGCAAGCCCACGTATGACACCGGTGCCGTCGCAACTGTGTACCGTCTCTTGAGCTTGATGCGGTCGTCGGGAGTGAAAAACAGCGTCTGCCGCTCGGTCGCGTACTTGTAGAAGTCAGCGAACTCCTCGCGATCCCGGCCTCTCAACAGCATCGACCCATCCGCGGGGAACGGCCGGTCCTCAAACCCACCAAGCCGTGCGTCCGCAAACGACAGCCAGTCGCCGCCCTTGGTCAGCTCGCCCTCGTTGATGATGTCGAGGCCGACCGCGCGCTGCTGCGCGACGACCCATTGAACTGCTTCCCGCAACGCCTGTTCCTCCTGTGGAGCGGTCGCGTCGAAGGTTGAGGGGCCCGGCAGGCTCCCTACGTGGGTCGTGAGGATGTGGGCCACGTGCATATTGTGGAGCCCCTCCAGTATTTCGTGGCCGGGCGCTCCGATCGAGACGATCGAGGCATAATTACCGGAGAAATACGGCCAAATCGAAGACGGTCGGCGGTCCCGGCCCGGGTATGCGTCATGCACCGGGGCCGCATGAGGAATTCTTCAACAGGAAAGGTTGACACGACCATGACGCGGATTCTTCTTCGTCCTGCTTCGTTCGTTATGGCATTCGGGCTGATGCTGGCAACAGTGCTGCCGGCCGCCGCGCAGGTGGTGCTGCCCATCCGCATGCGCGCGTTCGCCGTGAACATGAGCAACAACCTGACGGGCGCCAATGGCATCCTGCAGATCGTGTTGGACAAGTGGTCGACGGAACAGGAGCGCGCCACGCTCCTGCAGACCGTACCGAAAGGACAAGACGACCTGCTGCGGGAGCTGCAGAAGCAGTCCGTGAAGGGGCGAATCAACATCCCCGGCTGGACAGGACCCGATCCTCAGAACTATCGACTCGGGTGGAATCTGCGCTACGCATGGCACGAAGTCTTGCCCGAGGGTGGTGAACGGATCGTGATTGCGACCGATCGTCAGATGAGCTTCCGGGAAGTCGCGAATAATCCGCGGACAGCCGATTACCCCTTCCTCCTCATCCAGATTCATCTGGACAAGGAAGGAAAGGGTGAAGGGAAACTCGCGGCGTTCACGCAAATCACGATACGACAAGAAGAAGAACGTGATGGAGATCGAGAACTACGGCACCGAGCCTGTACGCCTGAACGAAATCACCACGGAAAAGAAGTAAGGACGATTCGAGCGGGAGGGCCTGAGGCAGTCGCCTCAGCCCCTCCCGCGCCGAATCACGTCGAACCGCAGCCCGCTCGCACCCTCTCCACGCCCGGTCACGATTCTTGGGTCACAGATGCAACGATGCGATGCTCATCGTCGAGTTGGCGAGCTGAGCTATTGCGGCACGTCGATCGGCAACTCACCAGAAGACTGACCGATGGTCCCGCTCAGTACCGACTCGTGGTGCGGTGGTGGGTATCTCGAACTCGACGTCTGCGCTCTCATTCGACCGCGGTTCGACGACGACATTTGGCGGTTCGAGTGGCGCCAGCATTTGATTGCCGACGGCAAGACGCAACGTCGCACCGCTCGAGGGATATTGGCCGGTGTTGGCGAAGCGAAGCGCAAACCTGACGCGGACAACGTTGACGAAACGACGGCTCGAGGCTCTCAGAACCGTCACGGTCACATCGCCATCGCGCACGAGTACGTGCGGGTCGGCAATCAGAGACCTCATGATCGCGTGTGCTAACGAGTCGGTGATCTCGGCCTGCTCGTCCTCAGGCGGACGCAAGGTCGTGGAGAGATCGAGTGGCAGCTCACCGACGCGTTCCCCGTCGAGTACGCGCAGTACCGCTTTCCCCATCGCCGTGGCGGGAATCGTAAACGTGACGAAGAAATTTCTGAGCGAACGCCCCGGGACCACCTCGTTCAACCCTCCTGTGGGAGCCAGGGTCTGTCCGTTGACGACGAGCCGGAAACTCGCGTCCCACGCATTGGCGTCATACCGTCCGTAGTTGGCAAACTGGACACGCAGCCGCAATTCGCTCGTCCCGTTTCCAAGCGGCGTCACGTTCGCTGAGAAGAGCGTGTAAAACATCTTATGCGCGACTTCAGCAGGACGCGGTACGGCGACACCATAACGCTGCGTCGGGATCGATGCCGCGGTCACACTCGAGGAGCCGGTTGCGGGAGTCGAGGAATCCGTTGCGGCAGGCGACACGTCGCCGCCATTCTCCCGACTCAGGAACACGATCAACACGCCGAGGACGGCGACTGCCGCACCACCCACACGCCAGCGCGGTACCAGAGTGTCCGGCTTTAGCCGGACCGCCGAACCACGATTTCACCGTCGCTGGTGGCGTCGCACTCGACACTGGCTGTGCTGTCGAGTTCTTCGTCACATCTGCGATCACGCCTGCGAGTCGATCGACATCATGATCCCAGGCGTCGTCGCGGAGGTTCATCGCGTGACGACGCGCCAGCGCACGAATGTTCTCTGGCAGGGCCTCCGGCGCAGGCATGGTGGCGCCTTCGATGAGCACCGGGATGACGCGTACCTCGGGTCGCGCGAGTGCGCCGGCGATCTCCAGACGGACGTAGTCGTGTGACTGGTCCAGCCGGCGTTGTCCGGCTGCGTCCCTGGCGTCCAGCCACTCCCGCCCGATGATGGCCAGAAAGACTCGGCACTCGCGGAGTCGTGAACCGATCGCGTCCACGAAGTCGAAGCCAGGCTCCAGTGTGTCGATGTCGCGAAAGATCTGACCCTCACCGAGGCGGCGTTCGAGCGCTTCATGCAGCCGCCCCGCGTATCCCGCTGCATCGTCGCGTCGATAACTGATGAACGTGGCCGGCATTCAGTTTCCCTGTTCCTCGGCGCGGGCCCCGGAAAGGATGTTGGCGAGTCCGTAGTTTCCCTCGTGACATGCGTACTCCATGACGAACCCTTCGACGCTGGTCATCGGAACTTCGGCGCTCCACGATCGGTTCCACACCGTCGGGTCATCGACGGTGAACGAGTACAGTGAGAACGCCGTCCTCCATGCGTGTGAATCGTTCGATCAGCCGCATGCGCGCGTCGGTCAGTCCAGGCAGCCCGAACGTGCCGGTACCGTGGTTGGTGAAGTTGCGTGTCTCGACCACGAGCGTGTTGCCCTCCCAGCGTCCACGCGAGTCGCCTGACCAGAAGCGAAGGGACTCGCCAAGACGTGGCCGGTCATCGAGCGGCACGATACGCGCGTCATGCACCATCTCGTTGACGATCACGACGAATCCGGGACTCTGAAGGATCTGGACCAGATTGTTGTAGGGCCCTGGCACCATCGGCGGGCCAGAGTTGAATCCCATGATGCAGCGTTCGGCCAGCGGTAAATCCGCAGCGGAATGGCGACGCGCGCGCGCCTCCTCCCGTGCCTTGAAGATCGACTGCGCCTGCTCCGTCAGCGCCGGTATGCGGCCATCGGGCGGATCGACGACGAGAGACGTCCTCCGGGTCCGCACCAGCCGGCGCCCATTGGGTTCCCACCACCAACCGAGGTTGTAGATGCCTGGATCGGAGTCCGGTCGGGGCACGCCGCCGAGCGATCCCGGCGACTGCTCCTCGGTGGAAAACCTTTGCTCGTTTATCTGTCTTTCCAGTGCCACCGCCTCGTCCTCGGACAGAAATTCTCGTCCGGCCAGCTCCGGTGGGCGCTGCAACGGCGTGATGGTGGTGAAGTCCCAGGTGCCTTGAAGATCCGGGTCTCCCCATGGAGTCCGCGCAACCTCACCTTGTGCCGTCGTGCCCGGCGGCACCTGAGCGATGGCAGGTACTTGCAAAAGCAAGAGGAGCACAACGAGCGATACGATCCGGTACGCCTCCACGTGATTTTCCTCCCTCGTTCTGGCCGCAGGAAGACGGCGGCGATTGTCGCATGTCTCGATCGGGTCCGAGCCCTCGGAGAGGTGCGGTAGACTCGCTCGGGAACGCCCTCCATCCTTCCAGGAATCAACGTCGATGACCTCCCCGTCCGAACGCATCGCTCAACAGTTCACGTTCCTGGTCGAGTGCGACCGGCTCAAAGACATCGTCCGGCAGACGCTGAACACGAATCGGAAGCCGGAGAACGATGCCGAACATTCCTGGGCTGTGTGCCTGTTCGCGGCAACGCTCGCGGAACACAGCAACGAGCCGATCGACGTCCTGCGCGTCATCAGGATGCTGCTGATTCACGACGTTGTCGAGATCGATGCGGGCGACACGTTCGCCTACGACACTGCCCGGCTCGCCGACCAGCACGAACGCGAAGCGCGTGCGGCCGATCGAATCTTCGGGCTCCTTCCGAGCGATCAGGCCCGTGAATTTCGCGCGGTGTGGGACGAGTTCGAGGCGAAGGAGACACCGGAAGCCAGGTTTGCGACGACCATCGATCGTCTGCAGGCGATGCTGCTCAACTGCGCGACCGAGGGCGTCGGCTGGCGGCGTCATGGTGTCACGCACGCCCAGGTCACGGCACGAAACGCCGCGCCGGTCGCCGCCGGCTCGCAGGCGTTGTGGGCCCACGTCAGCACGGTCATCGACGCGGCCGTTCGCGCAGGTCATCTGTCTCGCTGATCGATCGGGCCACGCATCTGGCAACCCCGGAGGCGGTGTGCCACACTCTTCTTGACGATGTCCGAACAACCCCAGGTCAAGATTCTCGACAAAGCACTTCGCGTCCTGATGCTGTTCACGCCGGAGCAGCCGGAGTGGGGTGTGAGCGCGGTCTCACGCGAAGTCGGGATGTCGAAGAGCACCGTCCATCGCATCCTGCGCGTTCTGGAACAGCACGGGTTCGTCACCCAGAACGCCGACACGCGGCGATTTCGCCTCGGTCTCGCAGGCATCGAGCTCGGTCGACGGGCGCAGGCGGGCATGGAGCTGCGGCGCGTGGCGTTGCCGATCATGGAGCAACTCAGCACGATGAGCGGCGAAACGGTGCTCCTTCAGGTCGTGAGCCCCGAGGGCGATCGCGTCGTCTGCATCGAACGCGTGCAGCAGCGGCGCGGCCTTCGACTGATCCTCGATGTCGGCTCGACGGCACCGCTCTATGCGGGTTGTTCGTCGAAGGTCCTGCTCGCCTATCTCGACAAGGAGTCGGATCGATTCGGTGCTCAAGGGCCGCCTGCGTCCCCTGGCGTCTCACACCACCACCGACGCCGCTCAGATCCGTGCGCAGCTCGTCGAGATCCGTCGCAAGGGATACGCGGTCTCGTTCGAGGAGACCGATGAAGGCGTGGCAGGCGTGTCGGTTCCCATTCGTGACGCGCGCGATCGCGTCATTGCCAGTCTCACGATCTCCGGGCCGCTCACCCGCGTGAACGCCGCAACGATCGACCACTACACGGGGATCGTCCGCGACGGCGCGCGGCGGATCGCGGCCGAACTGGGGCACCAGCCGTCACGCAGCGCCGCGCGCGAGTCGATCGAAGCGGTCAACGCGGCGCGATAGCGACAATCCCGTCGCTCCAGCACGTCTCCCGGACAAATTCTGTACGTCCAGAGGCCTTGACGACGACTGTGTCCGCGTGGCACGATCTGTTTCACATACAGGTTATGTGTTCCTGTATGTGAAACATGACCATACACATGCGTTGGGGATACACGTGGCCTTTGCCGTTCTCGAACCCGCAACCCTGACCGAGGCGCTCGGCCTTCTCGCGCACGAGGGCGACGCCGGCGCCGCCCTCGCCGGCGGCACCGATCTGCTGCTTCGCATCCGTCGCGGCGCACGCAGAGTACCGCTCGGTCGTCAACCTCAAGTTCGTGCCCGGCCTGACCGGGCTGACATGGGACGAACAACGCGGGCTCACCATGGGCGCGCTGACCACGTTTCGCACGATCGAGCAGGACCCGCACGTGCGACGGCACTACCACTCACTCGTCGAAGCCGCGCGCGTCGTCGCCGGCGTGCAGCTGCGCAACCTCGCGACGGTCGGCGGCAACATCGGCAACGCGTCGCCCTCCGCCGACAGCGTGCCGCCGCTGGTGGCTCTGGGCGCCGCGATCGAGATCGCCGTCCGACGAGCGGCACGCGCGTGCATGCCGGTCGAGGCCTGCATCACGGGCCCGGGCAAGACCGTGCTCGCGCCCGGACGAGATCTTCACGACCATCCAAATCCCGGCGCCTGCGCATACGAAGCGGCAACGCCTTCTCGCGCTTCAGTCCGCGAGCGGCGATGGACATCGGCATCGCCAGCGTGGCGGCAGCGGTCACGCTCGACGCAGACGGCCGATGCACCGACTGCCGGATTGCGCTCGGCGCCGTCTCTCCGGTTCCGCTGCGCGCGACCGCAGCGGAGGACGCACTTCGCGGCGAGCGCATCACGGCGGCGCTCGCGGACACCAGCAGGTGGGCTGGCCGCGCGGCGGCGCCAACCGATCTCCGACATCCGCGGCTCGGCTGCGTATCGACGCGCGATCGTGCGCGTGCTGACGGCGCGGGTCGTCCAGCAGGCGGCGGCACGGGCCGCAACGGCAGGTGCGCGATGACAGACGGCACGTGACGCTATCTGCTCACGGTCAACGGCAAGACGTCGTCGTCGACGACGACGCCGCACCGGTCGCTGCTCGACACGCTGCGCGAGGGCCTCGGTCTGACCGGCAGCAAGAAAGGGTGCGACGAGGGCGAGTGCGCCTCGTGCACCGTTCTGCTCGACGGCGTGCCGGTGAACTCCTGCCTCGTGCTCGTCGGCGACGCGGTCGGCAAAGTCGATCGTGACGATCGAAGGGATCGCGCAGAGCGGACGGCCGCATCCGCTGCAGCAGGCGTTCGTCGAATCTCGGCGGCGTCCAGTGCGGCTACTGCACACCGGGCATGATCGTCAGCGCGTGCGCGCTGCTCGCGCGAGCAGCCCGACCCGACTGACGAGGAGATCAAGTTCTATCTCGCCGGCAACATCTGCCGGTGCACCGGCTACAACAAGATCACCGCTGCCGTTCGCTCGGCGGCCGAGACCATGCGGCGGCGGACGCTGGCCCGCGGCGCCACGCGGAGGACGAGCATGATCACGCGTCGACACCAAGACTGCCGAACACGGACTCATCGGGACGTCTCCGCCGCGTCTCGACGCCTGGGAGAAGGTCACCGGGCAAGGTGCTCTATGCCGGCGACATGACGATGCCGGGGATGCTCCACGCGAAAATCCTGTGGAGCGCGCACGCGCACGCCCGCATCCGCTCGCATCGACACCAGCGCCGCACGCGCGCTGCCCGGCGTCCACGCCGTCCTCACGCACGAGGACGTGCCCGGGACCGAATCGCTACGGCGTGGCGGTTCTCGATCAGCGCGTGCTGGCGCAGGACAAGGTTCGCAGCTTTGCCGACGCGGTGGCGCATCGTGGCCGCCGACAGCGAGGAAATCGCCGCGAGGCGGTCGAGAAGATCGTGGTCGACTACGAGCCGCTGCCGGCGTCTTCACGATCGAAGATGCGCTGGCGCCGGGCGCACCGCGCGTGAACGACGCCGACAACCTCTTTCAGCACACGACCGTTCGCAAGGGCAACATCGAGGAAGGCTTCGCGCAGGCCGACCTCATCGTCGAACACACCTACCGCACGCAGTCGATGGACCACATGCCGATGGAGCCCGAGGCGGGGCTCGCCTACGTGGACAGCATGGGCGTGCTGAACATTCTGACCGCCACGCAGTACCCGTTCCGCGATCGCCGGCAGATTGCGCCGAACGTCGGCCTGCCGATGAACAAGGTGCGCGTCGTGCATGGCGCCGGTGGGCGGCGGTTTCGGGAGAAAGGACGACATCACCACCGAGATTCACGCCGGGCTGCTGGCGCTGAAGACCGGCCGCCCGGTGCGCCTGGTCTACACGCGCGAGGAGTCGCTGTTCGCGCTGACCAAGCGCCACCCGTTCACGATTCACTACAAGTCCGGCGCACGCTCCGACGGACGCCTGACCGCGGTCGAGGCCAGCATCTACGGCGACAGCGGACCGTACCTCTCGCTCGGGATGTACGTGATCAAGAAGGCCGGCATCCACGCCACCGGGCCGTACTACGTGCCCAACGTGAAGGTCGATACCTACACCGTCACGACGAACAACCTGATCGGCGGCGCGATGCGCGGCTTCGGCGTGCTGCAGATCGCCGTCGCGCACGAATCGCAGATGGACATGCTCGCGCGCGGCGCTCGGCATGTCACCGGTCGAATTCCGCCTGATCAACTGCCTCAAGCCCGGGCTGACAACGGCCACGGGACAAGTCGTCAACGAAGGCACCGGAATCGGCGCCACGCTGCTGCGCATCCGGGAGTACATGTCACAGCACGGTCTGGAGTGGTCCAGCGATGAAGAAGCGCGGCATCTAGGCGTCGGCTCGATGTTCTACGGCATCGGCTACGGGTTCAACCGTCCCGACATCGGCGCGGCACACGTCGAGGTTGCCGAAGACGGCACCGCGACGCTGTTCACGGGCGTGTGCGATCTCGGTCAGGGCATCCAGACGCTGCTCGCCCAGATCGTCGGAACCGAGCTCGGCATGCCGATGAGCGCCATTCGAGTCGTGGACGCGGATACCGGCAGCACGCCGGACTCCGGCCCCACGTCAGGAAGCCGCGCCACGTTCGTGCAGGGCCAGGCGGTGCGAAACGCGAGCCTCGACGTGAAGGCGCGGCTGTTCGAGATGGCCGGACGAATGATCGGGCGTGGCCCCCGACGATCTGGAAGTCGCTGACGGACAGGTCCGTGTCCGGCTCGCCCCGGAACGGCACGTGAGCGTCGTCAAGGTCGTCGACGAGATGCACAAGCAGGGCAAGCGATGCATCGGCTGGGGATGGCAGGACATCACGACGAAGGATGTGGATCCGACTGACCTCGCAGGGCGATGCGTATCAGACGTTCGGGTGGGCGACGCAGCTGGCCGAAGTCGAGGTCGATACCGAGACCGGGTTCGTTCAGGTTACGCGACTCGTGTCCGCCACCGATGCGGGCCGCGCGATCAACCCGATGGGCGTCGAGGGCCAGGTGCAGGGCGGTGCGGTGATGGGTCTCGGCTACGCGCTCTACGAGCAGCACGTCGTCGACCACGGCCGCGCCCGGACAGGATCGCTCGCGTTCTACCTCGTTCCCACGCCGCTCGACGTGCCCGGAGATCGAGTGTCTCATCGTCGAGGTGCCCGATCCCAACGGTCCCGTACGGCGCCAAAGGCGTATCCGAGCCGGCAACGATCCCGACAACCCCAGCGATCCTGAACGCCATCTACGACGCAGTCGGGGTCCGGGTCCTGAATACGCCGGCAACACCGGAGCGGATCTTCGATCTGCTTCGAGAGCAGGACACACAGCCGGCGGCCGTCGAGTCGCCGCGCGTCGGGATGACCTCCGAATTGTGGCTGGCACGATGCGAGCCCGCATGAGTTGGGAAGTCGGAGTGATGATTTCGCCACCAAGCTCGTCTACCGAGGTCGATTTCTACATGACCTGGCGCGTGGGTCTGCTGATTCCGTCTCCGAATTCGGTCATGGAGGTCGATTTCTATCGCAGCCTGCCCCATGACACCACGCTGCACACCGCGCGCATGTACATGCCCGACATCGAGCGTCGCGAGCGAGGAGCAGATGCTCGATCAGTTCACGCTGCCCGCGGCCAGGTTGGTCGGCACTGTGACGCCCCACATCGTCGTCTTCGGTTCCACCAGCGCCTCGATGCTCCGTGGCAAGGACTACGACCGGGAGATCTGTGAACGCGTCGGCGAGCTGACCGGGGCCGAGCCAATCAGCGTGGTCGACTCGGTGAACCAGGCATTGCGCGATACTCGAGCCACCCGTGTGGCCGTCGTCACGCCCTATACCGATGACATGAACTGGCGCATCAAGGCCAGTATCGAATCGCAAGGGATCGCGGTATCGGCGATACATGGAATGGGACTGTCGCCGGCGAAGAGTGCGACGGTGACGCCCGAGTCGATTTACTCGTTCGTCCAGTCGCGCATCGGTACGCGCGTTCCCGGCGACGCGCTGTTCATCGCGAGCACGGACTACCATGCGATGAGCGCGCTATCGCTGCTGAAGATTGCCTATGACGTGCCGATCGTGACGACGAACCTTGCGGCACTACAAGCCGTCAAGCGGAAGCTGCACGGACTGCGAGAACGAGAAATGGCGCCGGCCGGCACGCGACGGCCGGCGACGACGTGACCGGCGAGGAGACTGACCGTGCAACCCATCGTTGTCGACCATGCGCGCAGACGCGCCGCCATCGAGCGCCTTCGACAGGTGAAGGGCACGCTGCCGACGTGGACCGACCTCGCTCAGCCTGACAAGTCACACGCAGGCCCGGACCTGTCGGCAGTCGACCCTGATGCGCCCGACCCTGCTAATCTCTGGCGAGTTCACTGGTTCAACGACGCTGAGCGCACCGGACGAAGTCGCAGTCCCCGGGCACCTCGTGCTGCCGCGGGAGCTCACCGGCATCGATGCCCCGATCGTCGTCCTGATCGGGCGCCGCTTTCCGATGATCGGCGCGCACAAGGTGCTCGCCGCGTACGCGTGCCTCGTGCCGCGGCTCGTCACCGGCCAGTTCGATCCGGCGCGTGACCGCGCGGTCTGGCCATCGACCGGCAACTACTGCCGCGGGGGCGTCGCGATCTCGCGCATCCTCGGCTGCCGCGGCGTCGCCGTGCTGCCCGCCGGCATGAGCCGGGAGCGCTTCGACTGGCTGCGCGCGCTGGGTCAGCGATCCGGCCGACATCGTCCGCACGCCCGGCACCGAGAGCAACGTCAAGGAAATCTACGACCGGTGCGCGGAGCTGGCGCGCGATCCGGAGAACGTCATCCTCAACCAGTTCTCCGAGTTCGCCAACTATCTCATCCACTATCACTGCACCGGGCGCGCCTTCGATCGCGTGTTCTCGGCATCTGCTGCGACCGGCCACCGCGGCTACCGGCTCGCCGCCTTCGTCTCCGCAACCGGGTCGGCGGGAACGCATCGCGGCCGGCGACTACCTGAAGACATTGCATCGGCTCGCGGACAGTCGCGGTCGAAGCGCTCGAGTGCCCGACGATGCTTTGCAACGGATACGGCGAGCACAACATCCAGGGCATCGGCGACAAGCACATCCCGCTCATCCACAACGTGATGAACACCGATGCGGTCGTCGGTGTGTCGGACCGAGCGAGCGACGCGCTCAATCACCTGTTCCACAACGACGTCGGCCGCAGCTACATGACCGGCCGGCGCCACATCGATCCCGACGTGGTCGCGCGAGTTCGACGACATCGGCATCTCCGGGCTGGCCAACATCGTCGCCGTCGATCAAGATCGCCAGGCACCTCGAACTGGGACCTGACGATGTGGTGATGACGGTGGCAACTGACGGCGCCTCGCTCTACGAGACGCGAGCGTCGCGCGTATGAGCGACGCCGGTATCCGCACGGCTTCGACGAGGTCAACGCCGGAGAGGTCTTCGGCCGTCATCTCGACGCGCATCGCCGACGATCACGTCCTCGAACTGGGGCACGTCGAGCGCAAGCGCATCTTCAACCTCGGTTACTACACCTGGGTCGAGCAGCAGGGCGTCAGCGTCGACGACTTCGATCGACGCAAGGACCAGCGTTTCTGGCACGGATCTCGTCGAGACCATCCCGGCATGGGATCGGCTGATCGACGAATTCAACGACGAGGTGGGCCATGCATCCAGACGCCACGTCTCCTGAGTACACAGCAGGACCCCGTCGACGGGCCGGCCATCCGTACGCGCAGCTGCGACAAGCAGCTGCGCCGAGCAGAGATCGCAGCCTGCGCAGCAAGGTCATGTCGCTCGAGGACGCGACCACACTCGTCCAGGACGGCGACACCGTCGGCATCGGCGGCAGCACGATGTCGCGCACGCCGATGGGGATGATCTGGGCGCTCGATTCGCGCGCGCAAGTCCCATCTCTCGTGCGTTCGCAGCATCGTGTCGAGCGACGGCGATCTGCTGTTCGGCTCCGGCATCTGCGACCGCATCACCACCAGCTGGTTCAGCCAGGGAATCCTGTGGGGCGTCTCGAAGGTGATGCGCCATCACGTCGAGACGCGGCGCGGCGACGCTACGACGAATGGAGCCACATGGCGATCGGCATGCGCTTCCGCGCCGGCGCGATGGGACTGCCGTTCATGCCGATCCGCTCGATGCTCGGCTCGGACGTCGCTTCGGCAACGGCCGGAGGCGATCGAGATCGATCTGCCCGTACACCGGCGAGAAGCTCCTGCTCGTGCCGGCGCTCAACCCTGACGTGGCCTCATCCACGTGCAGCGCTGCGACGAGTTCGGCAACGCGCAGATCGACGGCCTGCCGTTCATGGACATCGACCTGGCGATGGCTGCCAACCGCGTGATCCTGACGACCGAGCGCATCGTCTCGAACGAGCAGATTCGCCGCGCACCCGACCACACGAAGATTCCGTTCTTTGCCGTCGATGCCGTCGTCGAGCTGCCCGTTCGGCTGCGCGCCGCACGAGTGCTCCGGCGTCTACGAGCCGATGATGCGCCACATGGAGTCGTACGTGGCGCTCGTGAACGCGAACCCGGTGGACGGCATGCGAGAGTACCTCGAGCCGTTCGTCTTCGGCCCGGCGTCATGGACGGAATTCCTCGAGCTGATCGGCGTCGACGAGCTGCGTCGCGCGTCGCGCGCGGGAAGGTCGATCGACGATGCGTAGCGAATCGCCGATAGTGCCAGCCACCTGGCCGTCACGACGACGTCCTGCGCGATTCTGAGCGCGCGGCAACTCAGGGACGGCCAGGTGGTGTTTGCCGGCGTGGGCATTCCGCTGCTCGCGGCGACGCTGGCGCAGCGCCTGCGCTGCCCCGGGCTCACGATCCTGTTCGAGGGCGGCGTGATCGGCGCGTTCATCGAGCCGGGCGAGCTGCCGCCGTCGACCAACGATCAGCGCTGCACCGCGCGCGCCAACATGGTTCTCGGGAGCGCTGAGGTGCTGCTGCTGCTGCAGCGAGGCTACGTCGACGTCGGCTTCATGGGCGGCGCGCAGATCGATCAGTACGGCAATCTGAACAGCTCGTTCATCGGCGATCCGGCGCAACCCGAAGACGCGTCTTCCCGGCACCGGCGGGGGCAACGACATCTCGAGCCTGACGCGATGATCGTCGCGATGAAGCACGAGAAGCGCCGCTTCGTCGAGCAGCGTCGACTTCATCACGAGCCCCGGCTGGCTGCGCGGCACGAGCTCACGGTGCGAGAGCGGCCTCGCCACGGGCGGCATGTTCCGCGTCGTGACCGATCTGGCGGTGTTCGACTTCGACGAGGAGACGCGGCGGATGCGCGCGATCGCGCCTCAATCCGGGCGTGAGCTGCGAGCAGGTCCAGGCGAACACCGGCTTCCCGCTCGCGTTTGCGCCCGATCTCGGGACACCGAAGCCGCCGACGCGCCGAGGAACTGGCGATGCTGCGGCAGCTCGATCCGGATCGGCTGTACACGGCGTGACAATCAGGGGTGCTCGACACGTCCCGCCTCCAGGGTCGATTCGTGTGAACGACCAGGTGCAGCGAGGACATCGACAATGAGCCTGGCAGGGACCTTCGGCATCGCCGCACGCAACTTCACGGCCTATCCGGAGATGCCGGACGCGAAGGCGCTCGTCGACTACGGCGTGAGGATGGAGGAGCTCGGCTTCGATTCGCTGTGGGTGTGGGATCACATCCTGCTCGGCGTCGATCCGAACTTCCCGATCATCGACTCGCTGACGCTGCTGACGGCCATCGCGGCGCGCACGAACGAAGATCAAGCTCGGCACCGGCATCCTCGTTCTCCCGCTGCGCAACCCGGTCGTGCTCGCGAAGCAGCTGTCGAGCATGGATCTGCTCTCGGACGGCCGCCTGCTCATGGGCATGGCGTCGGGCTGGTACAAGCGCGAGTTCGACGCGGTCGGTGTGCCGTTCGATCAGCGCGGCAAGATCATGGACCAGAACCTCGAGATCCTCACGCGCTTCTGGACCGAGGACATGGTCAAGGGCGAGTTCGGCTGCCACAAGATTCCAGCCGGCGTGATGTATCCGAAGCCGGTGCAGAAGCCGCGGCCACCGATCCTCATCGGCGGCTACGTCGACAAGGTGCTCAACGCGCGGCGGTCACCGGCGACGGATGGCTCACCTACTTCTACCGGCCCGAGAGCTTCGCGAAGTCGTGGGAGAAGATCCGTGACTTCGCGGTGGAAGGCGGCAAGGATCCGGACACGTTGCTCAACGCCGCCCAGCTCCCGATCCGGGTCGGCCCCTCACGCGCGGCGGTCGAGGCGGGGATGATGGAGTGGCTCGGGAAGGAGTGGGACTACGCCTCCTGGAGCGAATCCACGAAGGACAGCGCGATCCTCGGGAGCGTCGACGAGTGCGTGGCGCAACTGAAGGAGCATCTCGCCGTCGGCGTGCAGAAGATCATCTTCGTGCCGTACAAGTACCGAAGCCGAGCAGATCGAGATCATCGCGAAAGAAATCATTCCCAGGCTCCGACATTAGGCCGCTGTCAGCGGTGACGAAGCGCGGCGATCGGATCGGTCCGTGATGCGCGCCAGGCCGGGACGAACGATGCGACGAGCACCGTCGTCAGAACAACTGTCGCGGCGCGCAGTGAACGAGACCGCATCGGTCGGGCTCACGCCATACAGAAGGCTGGCAAGCAGCCGGGTGACCAGGACCGATCCGACCAGCCCGCACAGTGCGCCCGTCGCGCCAAGCCTCAAGCCGCGTCCCAGGAAGCGGCGCAGCAGTTCGGCGCGACTGGCACCGATGGCGATCCGGATGCCGATCTCGTGCGTGCTCTGTCTCGCGGCGTACGACACCAGACCATAGGTGCCGAGCGCCGTGAGAATCATCGCGATGACGCCGAAGACCATCAGCACGCCGGCGGCCATCGAGAAGACCGAGAGCGCGACACGCGTTTGCTCGGTCAGCATGCGCGCGTTGAGGATGGGAAGGTTTGGATCGAGCGACTGCACGGTGGAGCGAAGGCGCGCGAGCAGCACCGGCTCTGGATCTCGCGAGCGGACGTGCAGCGTCATCGTCGCCAGATAGTTCTGCTCGAGCGGGCGATACACGTGCGGGCGGGGATCTTCGGTGACGCGCGCGTACTTGATGTCCCGCGCCACGCCGATCACGGTCCGCCAGTCGCCGCCGCTAAGTCGTACGCGCTTGCCTACCGCACCGTCAGGGGTTCCCCAGAACTGCCGCGCCATCGTTTCGTTGACGATCGCGACCGGCAGCGCGTCGGCGAGATCGGTCCGCGCGAAGTCGCGGCCGGCCACCAGACCGATTCGCAGGGTACTCAGGTAGTCAGGCGAGATCGTGTTGATCAGGATACGCATGTCCTCGCCCTGGCCGGGATGGTATCCCTCGACCACGGTGTCCACTGAATTGGTGTCGACCAGTGTCAGCGGAAGTGAGGCGGTGAGCGCGGCCGATTCGACCCCGGCCTGCGCCCTCACAGTGTCGAGCAGTCTTTGATAGAACGCGCGGCCACGCGTCGAGTCGTAGCCGCTTTGCCTGAGGTCGAACGAGACGGACGCGACATTGCGCGAGTCGAACCCAACGTCGGCGGTCCTCGCCGATTCGAGGCTGCGGATCACGAGGCCCGCACCCACGAGCAGCAACAATGAGACGGCGACCTGCGAGACCACCAGCACATTCCGCAGCCTGCCGCGCGATCCGCCTCGCGGTGACAGGTCATCCTTCATGATTCCCGCAAGATCGACTCTCGAACTGCGCAGCGCGGGGAAAAAGCCGAAGACCAGTGAGCTGCTGCAGGAGAGGACGAGTGCGAAAGCGACGGCAGTCCAATCAGGCGACACGTTGAGGCTGATCGGGAACGGCGCAAGTGACGCCATGCTGGTGGGTTCGAGCAGAACACTGATGCCACGAGACGCCAGCATTCCCAGGGCTGCACCGGGCAGCGACAGGACGAAGCTCTCGACAAACAACCATCGCAGGATGCGACCTCGGCTGGCGCCGAGCGACACGCGGATCGCGACCTCGCCTCGACGGCTGACCCCGCGCACGAGGACAAGGTTCGACACGTTTGCGCAGACGATCAGCAGAAGCAGCGCACCCATCGCGCTCAGCAACAGGATGGCCGGCAGCATGTAGGTCTGCGCGCCATAGGGCGAGCTCCACATCGGAATGACCGTCGCCCGTTGCCCTACGCGTCTTGCGGGTTGCTGCGCGTCGAGTTGCACAGAGAGAATGTCGGCCTCCGCCGCCGCGGCACTGATAGATGAATCCGGTTGCAGGCGTCCGAGTCCCCATATCAGTCGGCGACTCGCGCGCGGCCAGCAGGTCGACCCCTCGAAGCTGCGGCTGCATCATCACCGGAAGGAACAGATCCATGCGGAGGCTGACGATCGAGCCCTGGAACTCGGGCTCGGTGACGCCAACGATCGTGAACGGATACGCGTTGACCTGAATGGTCTTGCCCACGATCTGCGGATCCGATGCAAAGGCCCGCCGCCATAAGACATCCGAGATCACCACGACCGGATGCTTGCCGGGCGAGACATCGTCTGACGGCAGAAGCGTCCGGCCAAGGCTCGCCTGGACGCCGAGCACCGCGAAATAGTTCCCGGTGACCATCTCGCCGGCGACACGCTCGCCGCGGGTGCCAAGACCCAGGCTGTAGGCATCCATCGATGTCCCGGCAAACCCCGCAAACGCGCGGCCCTGCTCTCGCAAATCGCGAAAGTCGCGGTGCGACAGCGGAAGAATGCGGCCCGCGTCGGTGCGGGCCACGAGCACACCAAGACCCGCGGAACCCTCGACGCCCGGGATCGGCTTGATCGCGAGCGCGTTGAAGAGCGAAAACACCGAGACATTGGCGCCAATGCCGAGTGCCAGAACAGCGACGACGACGAGTGAATAGCCGGGACTGCGGCTCAGCGTACGGATTGCATATCGGAAATCCTGGGTGAGATCCGCCACCTGCGATCGCCATGCGCCGCCCCAACTGCGTCGAGTGGCCTCTCGCGTGAGCGTCACGTTCCCGAACTCCTTGAGTGACGCCAGCTGCGCGGTTCGCGGATCGTCGCCCCCCTCGATCCGCTCCGTCGTGGCCATCGACAGGTGCGCGCGAATCTCCTCCTCGAGGTCATCGTCGCGATCGCGTCGCAACAGCCAGTCCAGCAGCTTCATCGACTCACCCTTTCGCGGGGTCCGGATTGAGGACGCCGCCGATCGCCGCGACCAACTGCGCCCATCGATCGCGCTCACGCAGCAGCTGTTTCTTCCCCGCCGGTGTCAGCGTGTAGAACTTCGCGCGCTGGTTCGTGTCGGTCAGGCCCCACGAGGACTTCACCCACTTCTGTTTCTGTAAACGATGCAGGGCTGGATAGAGCGACCCCGTTTCCACCTGGAGCGCCTCCGAGGATTGGGCGCGGATGGTCTGGCTGATCGCGTAGCCATGCTGCGGTCCCCACTGGAGCGTCTGGAGGATGAGCATGTCGAGTGTGCCCTGCAGAAGCTCCAGACGAGACGCGGGCGTGGTTTGTTCCATGGCTGTAGGCAGTCTACGTCCATGGGTGTAGATTGTCTACCGGCTCAGGATGTGAGGGCGATGATCCGTGGCGGCGCGTCCGGCCGTGCCGCGAACGAGGCCGCGTAGCGTTCGGCGGGCGCGTCCCCATACGATCGTCGTGCGTTGCCGCGGCGTGCGGCCGATCGAGCGGATGGTGACTTCCATCCTCGCCGGCGTCATCTCCTGACCGTGCACGGCGCCGGCCGAGCGGGTGATCGTTTCGTCCATGAGGGTGCCGCCCAGATCGTTGGCACCTGATTCGAGGCAGACCTTGACGCCCTCAGGCCCCATCTTCACCCACGAGGTTTGAATGTTGGTGAGGACGGGGTGTAGTGCCAGCCGGGCCACCGCGTGCATCAGCACCGCTTCGCGGAACGTCGGGCCGCGGCGGGCGCGCCCCTTCAGGTAGATGGGCGCCTCCATGTGAACGAACGGCAGCGGAACGAACTCCGTGAAGCCGCCGGTCTCGACCTGGAGTTCGCGGATCCGGAGCAGATGTCGAGCCCAGTGCTCGTAACGATCGACGTGTCCGTACATGATCGTCGACGTCGTGCGGAAGCCGATGTGGTGCGCGGTCCGCATGACGTCGAGCCAGCGTGCTGTGCCGATCTTGTCGGGGCAGAGCCCGGCCCGCACTTCGTCATCCAGGATCTCAGCCGCGGTTCCCGGCAACGTACCGAAGCCTGCCGCTTTCAGTGTGGCGAGGAACTCACCAACCGGGACGCCGAGCGTCGCCGCTCCCTGGTGCACTTCGAGCGGTGAGAACGCGTGGATATGGATGCCCGGCGTCGCCTGACGGACCGCCGCGCAGATGTCGAGATAGGTCTGTCCGGTAAAGCTCGGCTCGATGCCCCCCTGCATACACACCTCGGTCGCGCCGCGATCCCAGGCCTCGCGCGCGCGCCGTGCGATCTCGTCGAGCGACAAGGTGTACGGCCGCCCACGCAGGTTCTCGCTCAGCTTCCCCTTCGAGAACGCGCAGAACTGACACTTGAAGTAGCAGACGTTGGTGTAGTTGATGTTGCGGCAGACGACGTAGGAGATGACGTCGCCATTGACCTCGCGACGGAGCGCGTCGGCGGCCGCACAGATCTCAGAGAACTCGTCACCTCTGGCTTGAAACAGCCGTACGAGATGGTGCTCTTCGAGCGGCCGGCCGACCCCAATGCGCGCGAGTATCGGCGCGATCTGCTCCGAAGGCGCCTTGGCGATCGTCGTTGGGACATGCGGCAGCGCAGCTGCCATCCCGGGCGACCACGGATCGGTGCGCGGCCAACCGCCGGCATCAACACTGTGCAAGAGGATCGTTTGCAGACCTTTGTCGACCCATTCGTGTCCCGATCGCGCGTAGCTCGGGTATATGGCAAGCCGTTCGACGAGCGTCTTGCCGGCCGCCTTCGTCGCGCGTTCGAGCACCTTGAGGTGCGGCCAGGGTGCTTCCGGGTTCACGTAATCGGGTGTCACCGGTGAGACCCCGCCCCAATCGTTGATGCCAGCCTCGATCAAGGGAGCGAGTGCACCCACATTCAGGTTCGGCGGCGCCTGGATATTCATCGACGGCCGAAACAGCAGCCGCGCGACAGCGATCGTCCAGAGATGTTCCTCGAGCGGGGCAGCCGGTGTCGCAGCCATTCGCGTTCCGGGCTTGGGACGGAAGTTCTGGATGATGATTTCCTGCAGGTGCCCGTAGGTCTCATGCAGCGCGCGCAGCGCCAGCAGCGCTTCCACTCGCTCGCGCCGGGTCTCCCCGATGCCGATCAGGATTCCGGTCGAGAACGGGATGCGCTGCTCTCCCGCCATCCGGATGGTCGCCAGGCGGGCGGCCGGAATCTTATCGGGAGAACCATGGTGCGGCCCGCCGGGTGCACAGAGCCGATCCGACGCGCTCTCGAGCATGATGCCTTGAGAGATCGACACCCGCCGCAGTGCAGCGAGGTCGGCCGCAGTGAGGCAGCCTGGGTTCACGTGGGGCAGCAACCCGGTCTCGTCGAGCACCGTGCGCGCGGCTTCCACCAGATACGAGAGCGTTGTCTCGTGGCCGAGGCGATCGAGCGCGGCGCGCGCCGCCGGGTATCGCCACTCGGGCTTGTCTCCAAGTGTGAACAACACTTCCTTGCACTGCGCGGCCTGGCCGGCCCGTGCGATCGCGAGCACGGCATCCATCGGCATGTACGGCGCCTGGTCCTGTCCAGGCGCGTGCGCAAAGGTGCAGTAGTGACAAACGTCGCGGCATAGCTGCGTCAGCGGCACGAACACCTTGCGCGAATAGGACACGACCGGGCCGTGGAACGTGTCGCGCCGTATTGACGCGGCCTGCATGAGACGATGCAGATCACTGCACTCGGCAAGCGCAAGCGCGTCCTCGTCAGTCAGGGTGCAGTCAGGGGACAGTTCGTCGAGCACGCCGCTCATGACCAGAAGCTCTGCCGCGTCACGGTGGGGCGGGCGCCGAGTCGCCCAGCGGTTGGAGGTTCAACGTCGACAGATGCACGTAGGTCCGGGTCGCCGAATCACGCGACACGAAAGCCACGAGATCGGCGGGGCGATCGATGTCGAACTGCAGATGGGGCGCCAAGCGAACCGTTGGCGTGATGCCACTCCGCGTTGCGGCAACGCAATGCGCGTTGAAGCTGTCGGGCCCGAATGCGGGAGCGATCGCCGCCGCCGGGCGGCAGGCCAGCAGGTTCGTTCCGCCATCGTTGGCCCGCACCAGTGCGACCGCGGGTGCGTAGCGGATGAGATCGAGCATCGCTTCGATGTCACTCGGAGACACATGCGGCAAGTCGGCCGGGACCACGACCACGCCAGTATCCGGTCGCCCGGACAGGTGATCGACGACACGGGTCAGCGCAGAATTCATCCCCATCGCCGCTTTTTCGCGAACCACAACCGCATCGTGCTGACGGGCCATGGCCGAGGCGTCCTCATCGGCCGTCACCACGATCGCGCCGGCCAGCCTGTGGCTGCACGCATCGAGCGCGGAGAGCACGTCCTCGAGCATCACGCGGGCAAGAGCGATCCGATCACTTTCAGAGAGAATGCTCGCCAGTCGCTGTTTCGCGAGACGAAATGGCTTGACCGGCACCACCGCCCACGTATCGCCACTGCTCATGCGTACGCCCCCGCCGTCATGTGCCGTGTCAGCATCCGCTCGAGCCGAGGCGTTGCCAGCGTCTGGCCGAAGGCCAGGACTTCGCTCGCCAGGCGGACGCGGTCGCTCAGGTCCTGCATGAGGGTGGATGTCGCATATACCGGCTCGTCGATCGACGCCGCGTCACCGGCATCAATGGAATCGATCACGAGCCCGTCGATCAGTCCGTGGTAGCGCGCGGCGATCGAAACATTACTGACTGGCGTGCCAAGCTCCGCCATGATGTTTGCCGTGGGCCCCTTGACCGCGGCGCCACCGATAATCGGTGACACGGCCACGATCGGCGCGGTGGCCTCGAGAAGCGCGGCCCGTACGCCTGGAATCGCGAGAATCGGCTCGATGCTCAGGTACGGGTTCGATGGGCAGATCACGATCGCGCGCGTGGCGTCGAAGATCGCCCGGTGCACGGTCGCCGACACGCGAGTGCGCGACGCCCCGGCGAACCAGAGCGAGCGCACCTTCGGCTTACAGCGGTGCTCGACGAAGTACCGCTGAAACTCGAGCGAGCCTTCATCGGTCTCGACAATGGTTCGCACGTCTTCATCCGTCATCGGCAGGATACGCGCCTCGATCCCCAGCCGGTGCGCGGCCTGCTCGACGAAATCGGTCAGAATTCCACCGGCGCGCAGGTACCGGGTGCGCTCGACGTGCATTGCGAGGTCACGGTCCCCGAGCTGAAACCACATCTCGCCACCGAGCTGCCGCACCGCCGACATGAAACTCCACGTCTCGTCCGCGCGGCCCCACCCGCGCTCGGGATCAGCGACTCCGCCAAGCGTGTAGAGCACAGTGTCGATGTCCGGAGAAATCCTGAGACCGAGATGCTCGAAATCGTCTCCGGTGTTGACGAGAATCGTGAGTTCTCCCGGACCAAGAGCGCGCGCGAGCCCGAGCGCGAGCTTGGCGCCGCCGATACCGCCACACAACGCCAGTACCTGAACGACTCATCGGAACAAATCCATTTCTCGCGGCCTGACCAGTGCGGACGCCGGGACCGGCTCCGCAGGCCAGACAATGCCGCGGACATGCACGGCGGGCAGACGCTCGTCCGCCTCACCCATCAGAAGCGATGCGGCAGATGCGATTCTGATCGGCCACCGCCACTTCGGTCACCTGCATCGCCCGGCCGAAAAGGTCCGGCGCTCCCACCAGATTCCACAACGACGGCACACCCGCTGCGCCGAGTGCGACGCCGACCACGCCGTTCCGCCACGGCCGGCCAAAGCTGTCATTGATGACGATGCCCAGATCGACGCCGAATTCTTCGTCGAGCCGATCCTTGAGGCGCGCGGCCGACGCATCTGGTGCACACGGCAGCAGGAGCACCCGCGAGCAACCATCCGGCCCGACGTTCGACTGATCGACACCGGCGTTCGCCATCACGAACCCAAGGCGGTGAGCCACGATCAGCACGTCCTTCTTGTGTCGGACGACCTCCGTTGACTCGCGCAGGATCACCTCGACGAGCCTGCGCGTCCTTGCCGACTTCCTGCGCGAGGGACAGCGGCGCGAGGCGATGGCTCGATGCCGTCGAGATCCACGAGACGCCCTTCGGCCTTCGAGACGACCTTCTGGGCAACGACGAGGACGTCTCCGTCCTCGGGCGCGACCTGCATGCGGCGCAAGGCGCCTGCGAGCAGTGCCGCGAGATCATCCCCAGCCGTGATGAGAGGAAGACCTTCGAGCGCCTGCAGCGTCAGTCGTCGGGAGCTCATGCCACGCCTTCGGTCGCGCATGGCAGGCCGGTAATGCGAATGCCGGCGCCCGGCACTTTGTAGCGTCGATTGATCGCAATCAGCACCGAGGTCAGCGCCTCGGCCGCCACCGAGTTGCACAGGCTGCCGCCATCTACTCCGCGCGCTGCGACGACACCCGCCAGCTCGATGACCGTCTCGCGAGCCGCGAGGTCATCGGCAAAGACGAGCACATCGCAGTCGGCCTTCTCGGCGCCGTGAAGCTTCTTGGCGCCGACGTTGTGGAAAGCCGCGACAACGCGAACGCCTGGTCCGAGGAGGCGCTGAGCGACGACAGCCGGCGAGCCAGCTGCAGGCAGCTGGACGATCGAGACCTTGGGTGGGACCAGCGGGACCGCCGCGTCCACGACGACCTTGCCGTCGACATCGCTCTTGATCTCCTCGACGATGGCGTCGTGCGTCGAGTACGGGACTGAGAGCACAACGATGTCAGCGGCCCGGGCGGCTCCTCGGTTCTCGTCGCCTCGGGCGCACCCGCCGGCGGCGCAGAGCTCGCGCGCCGTCGCCTCTGCCTTCTCCTTGTTTCGCGATCCGATCACGATCGGATAGCCGGCGCGTGCCCAGAGACGGGCAAGCCCCGACCCGAGGTCGCCTGTCCCGCCGATGATGGCAATCGTTGGTTTGTCCTGCATCTGCGGTTGACGGCCTCACGCCTTGAATCGCTTCCAGTCGATGCCGTACTTGCGCACCTTGTAGTTGAAGACGCGGCCGGTGGTCTTCAGCAGCCGTGCGGCCTTCGCCCTGTTGCCGCGCGCGCTCTTGAGCGCGTCCTGCAGGATGTCCTTCTCGAACGCCTCGGTTGCCTGCTCGAGCGACTGCTCGATCACCGTTCCGGTGGCCTCCGCCGTCTGCAGCGTCGGCGGCAGATGATGGGCGTGCAGCACCTGTTCGTTGCACACGACCACCGCGCGCTCGATGGCGTTCTCGAGCTCACGCACATTCCCCGGCCAGTGATACGCCATCAGCATGTCGATCGCGGGTGTGGCGATACGCTTGACCTTCTTCCCGTGCTGGCTCGAGAACTTGTCGAGGAAGAAATTGGCGAGCTGCAGTACGTCGGTCTTTCGCTCGCGAAGCGGCGGAACGAAGATCGCAAACACGTTCAGTCGATAGAACAAATCCTCACGGAAACCCTTGCCTATCATCGCCGCTTCGAGATCCTTGTTGGTCGCAGCGATCAGGCGGATATCGGTCCGAATGGTCTGCGTGCCGCCGAGCCGCTCGAACTCGCGCGCCTGCAGCACGCGCAACAGCTTGACCTGGGTCGCCGGGTTCAGCTCGCCAATTTCGTCGAGGAACAGTGTGCCGCCTTCGGCAAGCTCGAAGCGCCCTTTCTTGGGCGCGTGCGCACCGGTGAAGGCGCCTTTCTCATATCCGAACAGCTCAGACTCGATCAGCTCGTTCGGCAACGCGGCGCAGCTCACCTTGATGAACGGCTTCTTCGCCCGCGCCGAGTTGTAGTGAATAGCGTGTGCGATCAGCTCCTTGCCGGTGCCCGACTCGCCGCGCAACAGGACCGTGGTATTCGTCTTCGCCACCTGCGCGACCTGCGCGTAGACGTCGTGCATCTGGCGGCTGGCGCCGATGATGTTAGAAAAGCCATAGCGCTCGTTCAGCTCCAGCCGCAGGTGGGCGTTCTCTTCGACCAGCCGCTGGCGATCGGCCTCGATCAGCCGATGCACCTTCATGGCTTGCGCGATCATCGCGCCGGCGACCGCGAGGAACGAGATCGTTCGCTCGTAGTCCCGGTTCGGCGTGGTACTCGAGATCCATCTCGAGCTGGCCGATCGTGCGCCCCTCGTAGCCAATCGGCACGGCAACGTAGGTGACCGTGTCGCGACCGGGCGGCCGTGCCCCCAACCGAGTCGGGAATCGCGGCTCCCGCCTAACCAGCGGCACGATGATCGGCTTGCCATTGCGCACGTCGATCGGCAGGACCTGCTCAAATTCGTGACCGGCCGGCCTGTTGCGGTCGATCCGGCCCGACGAGGTGTCGACTTCGACCTCGCCGGTTTGCTGATTCAGCAGGACGATCCGGCTCGACAGCGCGCCCTGGGAAACACTCAGCGTCTCTAGGACGCTTTGCAGCCCGCGCTTGAAGTCAGCGGCCGCCAGCAGCGCCTGACTGGCGCTCGAGAAGCGTTGACAGCTTCTGGATCTCCTCGTGCGAATGCGTCCAGTCCAGTGCTTGTGCCGACCCGCCAAATGACATGGAACGCTCCGAGACCCGGGGCAGAGGCATGACCGGCAGGAAGCCCGGGCCTGCTCGAATCTGCAGCAAACGAGAGTCCACTTCGATCCCGGCGTGGCCAGTCGGAAACGTTGGCATTTGTGCCAGTCTTGCGAGCGGCTGGATCCGCGTCACTACATCGATGTCGCGAAACGAATGGATGTCGACAATGATGTACGGACACCCTCTCACTCGCACCAATCGTGGATGGCGAGCGCCAGCGTCTTCGTCGCGATAACCAGGTTCTCGAGCGGCAGCCATTCGTTGGTCGCATGCATCTGAGCCGTGACACCCGGACCAAAGATGACGGTTGGCGTGTCGCCGTGGCGAATCAGAAACCTCGTATCGGCCGCCCCCATACGACCGCTATAGACAGGCTCTGTGCCGGTGACCGCCCTGAAGCCTTTGGCAACGGTCGTCACGATCGGGTGATCGACGGGAATTTCCGCCCCTTCCGCGATGAGGCCCTCGAACCAGACCTCCGGCTGGTGCGTGTTGAGCCACGGGTCCTGGTCGCAGACGTTTCGAATGAACGTCTGAAAGTCGCGTTTGACCTGCTCGATGTCTTCCTGGGGCATCAACCCGATGCTGCCGCGTAGGATGGCTCGGTCGGGTGTGGCGCTAACGTAGTGCCCAGCTTCAAATTTGCCGACCGCGCACGGTAAAGCGCCACGATTGTCGGGAAACAGCGGATGGGTCAGTGTGTTGATCCGGAGCCCCTCGAAGTCCTCGATCGCCTTCGCAATCTTGTAGCCCTTGTCGAGGGCGTTGATCGCTTCCCACCGACGCGAGATGCCAGCCGGTTTGCCGCGAACGTCGACGACGAACCACAAGCCGCCCGATACAGGCGGGCTGCACATGCAGGTCGCTGGTCTCGAGCGAAATGCCGGCGTCCGCCTTGTACCCCGCGTCACGCACGCGAGTGTGCCCAGGCCGCTGACCTCTTCGTCCATCACGTACTCGAGGATCACCGAACCGCGCGGCGGCAGCCCCATGTCCAGCAGCGTCTTCAGCGCCATCGTCATGGCAGCCAGGCCGCCCTTCATGTCCGACGATCCGCGACCGAGAATCCTGCCGTCCTTGAGCTCGCCGCACAGCGGGTCGAACTGCCAGTCGCTGACCGGCGTCCAGGGAATAGTGTCGACGTGACCGTTGAAGAGGAGCGACCGTGCCGCCGGATGACCCCGATGGATGCCGACAACGTTGGGGCGGCCCGAGAAGTCGCGCCCCTTCGCCGGGATGTATGCCGGGTGTTTCGCGAGCTCCTCGAGATCGGGCACCCACTGGTCGACCTCGAGCCCCATCTTCCGGAGGCTGGCGGCAATGAAGTCCTGGATCGGACCTTCCTTGCCGGTTTCGCTGTCGAACTGAATCAGCTTCCGCAGGAACGCGGCGATCTCTGTGGTCTTCGCGTCCACGGCCTCGATGATTTCCACTCGCTTGCCCGTTGCCATCGTCAACATCGGTCGTCTCCTGCGTTTGCCGTGCTTGCCGAGCCATGGAGATGGCGGAGGCACGGATTGCCGCGGCGACCCGTGTCTCCAAAGCCCTTCGTCCCTCAAAACCTGAAGAGGCGATTGATCTTCACCACGAGCCCGCGCGTTTCGAGGTCCACCCCACGCGGCGGGAACGTGTCACGCCCCTCGCTGTACACCACGAACAGCTCACTCCCCGGCTGATACTCCCAACGAAAGCGGACGTTGGTCGCCAACGTCGTCGTGCTGGAGCTGTACTGGACGAGTGCGGCCGCGTACATCCTCGGCGTCACCGTGTAGGTGGTACGGCCACCGATGATGGTGTTCGTAAAGCTCCCCTGCGGGATATCGATCCAGTTCAGCGAGACGCTCGGTTCCACGGCGAGCCTGCCGACGATCTGCACCCGGCCTTTGTACGAAGCCGTCGTCTTGTTGCCGTCGTAGAAGCTGCCGACCTCAATTGTGGCCGTCCCGCTGACGCGGTGCTGCTGTCCGAGCGTGTAGCTGCCGACCACCGTGGCGAAGCTGTAGCCGCCAATGGGAATCCTGATGCCTTCGGAGATGGTGAACGGTTCGGGAATGAGCTCGTAGCTGCTGATGTAACTCAGCGACCACAGGTCGCTGTTCTGCTGCTCGACGCGAAACGTGCCCTGCAGTTCTCGCGTCTCGAGGCGATTCTGGTTGTCAGTGGTGTACTCGAAGCCCGATTCGTAGCTGTACTTCCGAATGGTGCGGCTGTTGGCGGGTCTCGGGCTGAATCGTGCGAACGCGTAGTTTCGACGGAAGTCGTCCCGGCGCAGGAAGCCGACCTCGGGATTGAAGTTGTCCTCGACGACGAGCCGATCGATCTGCAGTCCGTAGCGGTCGGCGTTGTAGTTGACCTGGCCACGGTAGCTCAGGTCATCGCCCGGGAGACCGGGCGTCCACGACTTCGCGACGTACGTATTGATCGCCAGGTTCTGATAGAACTGGAATTGCCCCTCGACACCCGCGACCTCGTTCGATCCGAGGCCAACCGTCGAGACCGAGCGGCGCGTCATCATCATCCCGACCACGCTGCGGCGGAGAACATCTCGCCTGAGACTCACGACGGTGAAGTTCGTCTGCTTGGCCTGCACCGCCACTTCATCGTCGCTGGTGATGCTCAGCGCACCGATGTTCCACTTGCCGGCCTTCCCTGTGAGACGGCCGCCGGCGATGATCGGAATGGGCCGGCCTCCGCTCAACCCGATGCGGCGGCTGTAGAAGATCGCTGGATCGTCTGCGCCGCCGGTGCCGCCGAAGCTGAACGTTCCACGCCCTTCGAGGAAGAACTCACGTTTCTCGGGATACGACAGATTGAAGCGGGTCAGGTTGACCTGCGCTTCGTCGTCTTCGACCTGTGCGAAGTCGGTGTTGTAGGTGAAGTCGGCCGTGATGCTCTTCGTCACACCGTACTTGAGGTCGAAGCCGGCATCGGGATCGAAATCATTCACGCGCGTCGGGCTTGCCAGGAAGTCGGTCGCCATTTCCGCAATCGCGTACGGCTTGACCTCGAGGTTCATCGCCGCGGGAGGCGCTTCGAGCCCCACCAGCGTGGCGGCCGCAGAGAAACGCGCGATAGCGGTCCCGCCCCAGGCGGCTTCGACCGGCGCCAGGTAGGAGTGCTCGTTCTTGGAGCGAACAGTCCGTCGAAAGTTGATGCCCCAGACCTGCTCGCGTCCGGGACTGTAACGCAGCGACTTGAACGGAATCGCGAATTCGGCGATCCAGCCGCCTTCGAAGCGCCCGACCTTGGCGTCGACGACGGTGTTCCAGTCCATGTTGAGCGTGCGCTCGTCACTGATGGCGATGTCGTTGAAGCCGCCGACCGGCGAGACGGAAAACAGGTATCCGTTCCGCTTATCGTGGAAGGTATCGAGACCAACGCCGAAGTTGTCCTGCTGACGAAGATTGGAGCTGTCGCGACGCATGTCGTTGGCAACGATGCGCTCGGGATGCGAATCCCAGCAGCGACACGCGACGTAGAGGTTCTCGTCGTCGAAGAACACCCAGACCTCGGTTTTCTCCGTCGCGGGTGCGCCCTCGACGGGTTCCTGCTGGATGAAATCACTGACCGGCTGGATCTCGGAATACACCGAGTCGTCCAGCCGGCCGTCCATGGCGATCGGCTCTTTAATGCGGGTCGCGCGCACCGTGAGAGTTCCGCTCGTCAGTTGGACCGCATCCGGCGACAGCGGCAACGTGACGGTGGCCGCGCGCTGTTCTTCCGGCGCGGAGGTCGACTGCGCGAGGGTGGGTCCACTCGCCAGCAGCATCCCGATGACAGAAGCGATGCATCCACGCACGGCGACCGTCAACGTCACAACGCCTCAGGCACCGTGGTCGTGCGCGCCCTCCTGTCAATCGATCCGTGAGACGTTCCTGCCGCGACGTCGAGACCAGCCGTCCCGCGCGCGGCCACCCACTG
>CAVRQR010000002.1:0-469396 GCA_963723495.1 uncultured Acidobacteriota bacterium
GCCCGCGCCGGAACGGATCGACCAGTTCTCGCTCGGCGTCCATGCCCACCCGACGCGCGGAGCGAAGTTCAACTTGTCGTCATCCACGAGACGCCCGCCCAATTGGCCATCGCGGGACACCTGGATGTGGGCGCGAACCGATCGCTGAGTCCTCGTAGAAGTCGCCCTCGCCGATCCGCACGAGCACCGGATGACAGCCAAATCGGCCACCGGCGCCCCGGTGTCGCGATAGGCAGATACGCGTTGATCAGCGTGCCGCCCTTGTCGAGCCATGGTGGCACGTACTGTAGCGGAGTCCGAAATCGAGCGTCATGTCACCACGCATCCGCCACGTATCGCTGAAGTAGTACGACTGGCTGATCGCGCGGAAGTTCGTCGTCGCGAGCTGCACTGCCGATTCGGAGCTGCGCATGGTGCCCAGCAGGAAGTCGGCAAACGCGGCGCCGCCTGGAGTCGCCACGCCCGTCAAGGATCCCGTGGCCCGTCCGTCGAACACGAACGACCCGCGCGAGAACTGGTTGCCACCTGGTTGAATTGATCGAACCGAATGCTGGCGCCGGCTTTGATCGAGTGCGCGCTGCGGATCCAGGACACATTGTCGGTGAACTCGAACACCTTGTTCTTGTTGGTGTAGGGACCCTCCGTGCTGTCCCCGAAACCGCTGAACCCGGAGATGCCGATGGACGGAATTCCCCACGCCTCTGGCGGGCCGGGCGTCACACCGGGAATATTGAGCTCGGAGACCACATCGCGTTCGAAGGCCAGCTCGCGTCCGTAAGTGTTGTAGAACGAGTTGAACCCAAAGCGGAACTCGTTGAGTACCGTCGGCGACAGCGTGTACGTGTTCCCGATCATGAGCTGGTGAATCGTGTTGAGCAGCTTCGAGCCGTTCAACTTCAACGCCGGGGTCACTTCATCGTCATGGCTCCAGCTATAGCGGCCCATCCAGTTCAGCGACGAGCTCTGGACGAAGTCCATGCGCTGGGTGTACTGCTTCCGGTCGATCACCCGATCGACCGCGAGACGTAGTTGTTGGCCGTGCCCGCGGCGTTCGGCTCCGGATAGAACTCGAGCAGCTGCTGCGAGATCTGCTGGATCCGATTCGTCGGAATGCGGTTGCCCGCGAACGGCATGCACGATCGGCTCGAGCCGGTGACAGTGCAGGTGGCCGGATCGTGAAGCGGCGTGGCAAGCGCGGAGAAGTCGCCTGACCGCATGGCCGCGTCGGCACGGTGAAGTTGTTCAGGAACGTCTTGTTGTCCTTGTAGCCTTCGTAGTTCGACATAAAGAACACCCGATTCTTGAAGATCGGGCCGCTGGCCGTATAGCCGAACTGATTCCACCTGAAGTCTGGTTTTTCCTGGGCGGCCTGCGCGGCCGTGAACGCGTACGGGCGGGCGTCGAGCGACTCGTTGCGGTGGAACTCGAAGACCGTGCCGTGGAAGGCGTTCGAGCCCGACTTGGTCACGACGTTCACCTGGCCCGCGGCTCGTCCGAACTCCGCCGAGTAGATGCCGGTCTGCACCTTGAATTCTTCCAGCGCGTCAACCGACGGCAGGAAGATGTAGGTGTTGAAGTTGACGTCGGTGTTGTCCACGCCATCGAGCGTGTAGTAGTTGAACTCGCGTCGCTGGCCCGAAATGGAAATCTGCTGGTTGGCGCGCGAGCCGCCCTGTCGATCGCCCGCCTGCCCCGGGCCGGCGAAACCCGCGCTCACGTTCGGGCTCAGCGCGATCAGGCTCAGGTAGTTGCGACCGTTGAGCGGCAACTCGACGATGCGCCGGTTCTCGATGACGGTGCCGACCGTCGCATTCTCCGTCGTGATGAGCGACGTGACAGCGGTCACCTCGGTCGTCTCCGTGATCCCGCCGATCTCAAGGGTGAGACCCACACGGAGCGTCTCCTCCACGTGCAGCTCCACTCTGTTCTGCGCCATCCTGAAGCCGTCCAGTTCGGCTTTGATCAGGTATGCGCCGGGAGGCATTGCTGGAAACGTGTAGGCTCCGACCTCGTTGCTTGGCTGAGAACGAACCGCGTTGGTGCCCACGTTTTGCGCCGTGACCGTCGCGCCCGGAAGGGCAGCGCCGTGGTGTCTTTCACTTCACCGGTGATGGTGCCGAGGGTCTGAGCGTAGCAGGCGTAGTGAGACACAAGCAGACAACTGCGCTGAAGGCACGTTTCAACATGTGCTGCTCCTTCGGGGTTGAAGGGGAAACAGCACCGCGAGAGACGATCGGACCATCGAGGGGACTGACCAACCAACCGACCGTCAGTCACGATGACCGTGAGCGGGTCCCGTATAGCCCTTAGTTATGGGAGGTCAAGCCTTTGTTATTGGGTCGATCGAAATTGCCCGAACTTTGATCGTGTGTCCTGTACGTAGTGTCCGCCTTTAGGCGGACCGTGCCCGCGACGTCGTGTCCGGCTCCCCGCCGTCGCGCGCGGGCGGCAGCCGGACCTTCTGGCTCATCAGAACCGGCGTCAGCACATGAGCTAGGCTGCGTAGAATGTGGGCTCGCCGGCTGGCGCTGTTGCCGCGGCGGACTGGAGAACAGATGCAGACGATCACCGTCCCGACCGCCGCTACGGCGGCAACGCGTTCTGCCAGTGCTGTTTGGAGGCTGCTTCGGCGCGGCGGTCGTGAATCGTGCGCGTCCCGAGATCCACAAGCGCCTGATGAGCACCTGGCCTACATCGTGGCGACCCTTGCGCTGTTCATCGGCGTTGCGCGCATTCTCGTTACGCAATCCGAGCTATGGCTCGCATCGGTCGGCCCGTCATCGACGCGATCCGTAGCGCATTGGCCCTTCTTCAGTCAGTGATACCTGGGTTTGATTGCGGGGGCTCGACAGCCAACATTATCTGCAGCTCTGGAGACCTGCCGCGTAAAGCGGTCGCTGAAGGGAAATCCGCTTCTCGGACATCTTCGATTTTCGTCGTAAATTCTTCACTCTGTTCCACTTCATAGATGGATTTGAGTGGGCTGGTCTTGGCCTTGAAGGCGCTATTCTGGCGCGTCATCGCGACAATCGTGGCGACAACCGCGATGAGTTCAATTTCATCCAGCCGCAAACCTCGATGCGGCGGGAGTGCCAGGATCGTGGCGTCAGTTCGTCGGCAGCAGCCCCTTCAGCTCCCCGAACCAGTTGAGGACGGCGACCATGCCGGCTCGCACGCGAGATGGGTCGTCGGTTGCGTCCTCGTTGACGATGAGGAACCGTTTCCCGTCCGGCGCGACATCGTACGCCATGATCGCGTATTTGGCGTCGAATACTTTGATTGGATTACGGCTACTGAATGTCGCGCCGGACGATTCGACCGGCACCGTCATCAGCGTCTTCGACTATCGAGATAAAAGAGTTCCCGCCCGTTCCGAGCCCAAGCGGGTTGTGTCCCTCCAGCCGCCGACACTTTCCAGAACCCGCTGTTCACCTGCGGGAACGGACGCACGTGGATTTCTGAGCGCCCTGACGCATTCGAATACGCCATGTAACGGCCGCTGGGTGAGATGACGGCTGCCTGCTCCAGAGCCGGAGTGTGAACGAGCGGCTCTCCGGGCGATACGTTCGCGCGACCGGCCCCGGCAAACAGGAAGACATCGAACAGGGTGCGGGGGTGTTCTCGACGCCAACAATCTCAATTCCGTCCGGCGTAATCGACGTCGGCCGCTGAAGGTTCCCGCTCGTCGTCAGCCGATCGACGCCACCGGACCCGGTGCCTGCCGGTAGAGATTCGGCGGTCCCATGCGGTTCGAAGCGAAAATGATCCGCGCACTATCCGGCGTCCACACCGGGTATCATCCAGGCTCGGACCGAACGTCAATGGTGTCAGCGTTTGCCGTGCGAAATTCCAGATCCAGATGTCGTTTTCTTGATCGCGGATGTCCAATGCCGCGCGGGCTCCGTCGGGTGACAGGCGCGCGATGGTGTAGGCCCGGCGTGGCGCATTAATCGGTTCCGGGCGGCCCTGTCGGTCCACCCAGATGAGCGACCGCGGCGGCGGCCCAGCGACCCGCGCGGGCACATAGACAAGGGTGCCCGTTCGCGACACCGCGTAGTTGGCGGCACCGTCGCGCCCGGTCATCACGTGGTCGACCACCTGTACCGGATCACCTAACACTTCGAGGTGCGCAAGATTGAACCGGACGGCGAGTAGCGCTCCGGCGGCCGCATACACCAAGTGGCCGCTCCGGACGTATTGGGCCTGGCTGCCGCCGGGAATCAGCGTTTTGCGCTGGCCGGTCTTGAGGTCGAGGACCGCCACATCCGAGTTTTCGGCCTGGCCGACCTTGGTCACCGTGAACAACACGCCGCGGTTGCCCGGCAGCACAGACGGAAACACGTGGTCCGCTTCTCGCTGCCCCGCGTCGGGCGTCGTCAGCACCATCGGCTCGCCGCCGTCAGCGGAGACACGCCACAGACCGGTGCGCGGTTCGGACGTGGCGAACACGATCGCATTGTCGTCGCCCCAGCTTGCGCCACGCGGACCTGCGCCCACCACGCACAACGGGATTGCCGGTCCCCCCTTCGTTGAAATCTTCTTGAGATGGGAATCCTCGAAGAATCCGATCCAACGGCTGTCCGACGAAAACATCGGTGAGCGCACGTCGGTGACACCTGGAAGTGATTTGGCGTCGAGTTGATCGAGCGCGCGCAGAACGAGAGCGACCCCGGTGCTGGGCCGGCCAGCGCGGTAGGCAAGATATCGACCGTCTGGCGAGAGGGCAAGACTGTGATCGAAGACATTTCCGCGGTCAAGGTCCTGACCAGGAGACAATAAGATGTCGAGACGTGACGTCAGCAGAGGATCCTGCGTGCCCGGCTGAATCGCCGTCCATGTGAGGAGGGCGGCAATCGCTGCGCCAGCAGCCACTGGCACTGCGATCGTCACTGGCGCGAAGCGACGGGAGTGCGCTGCCGTCGTCTCGGTCACCGGCGATGACAGAGCCTCATCGATGTCCAATCGAGCCGCAGCGGCCGAATCGAGCCGACGTTTGCGATCCTTCTCCAGACAACGCCGAAGCAGTCTGGCAACGGGTGCGGGCGTTTCCGCGGGCAGGCTGGTCCAGTCAGGATCGCTCTTCAGCACCTCCGCCAGCACGTGCGCCACCGTCTCGCCTGTAAACACCAGACGACCAGTGAGCATCTCCAGCAACACGACCCCGAACGCCCAGAGGTCGCTCCGCTTGTCGACGGCCTTGCCTGCGGCCTGCTCGGGACTCATGTACCTGCCGTGCCGAGATGATCTCGCCACCGGTGATCATCGCCGGGCTCGTGATCGTCGCTGAATGAGCCGGCGGCGTCTCGACAGTCCCGCTTCCATCGCTGCCGAGTGCCTTGGCGAGTCCGAAGTCCAACACCTTCACTGTGCCGTCCGGGCGCACCTTGATGTTCGCTGGTTTGAGATCGCGGTGCACGATGCCGTACTCGTCGCGGCCTCGAGCGCGTCTGCGATCTGACGCGCGATCGCCAGCGCGTCGGCAAGCGGCAGCGGACCTCGCTTGAGCAGATCGGCGAGAGTCGGGCCTTCGACGAGCTCCAGTACGAGTGCTTGCACCGCGCGACCTGCACCGGCGGTCGCCGGTTCGCCGCTGATCGCGCCCTCTTCGAGGCCGTAGATGGCGCCGATGTTCGGATGATTGATCGATGCAAGGATCTGGGCTTCGCGATCGGCCCGTGAGCGCCGTCCGGCGTCGCACGAGAACGCTTCGGGGAGCACCTTCAGGGCAACATCGCGATGAAGTTTCGTGTCGCGCGCGCAATACACGTCGCCCATCCCGCCGCTGCCGAGCAGTTCGCCGATCCGGTAATGCGCCAGCGTAGCGCCTGCAGCGGGCGTAATGTCCTGACCCACGAGCTGTGCTCCCGATTCCCACGCCGGTCGATCGATCACGAATGGCGCAGCATCCTGCGCGAGCAAGGACTCCACGTCGTTGCGCAGACGAGCATCGTCGCCGCAGAGTCGTGCGAGTGCGGTCGTTCGATCGCTCGCACGGCTCTCGACGACGCTGTCGTAGATGCGTGCGACCTGGGCCAACGCTCGACTTCAATCGGCGTTGGCTCACGACTGCTCATCTGCGTACACGTGGCGACGACAGCACCTCCGCGTCATCGCGCGCCTCGATCGTCGGCGTCAGCGCCATCACCGCCCACGATGTGCCGCGGCCGAGATGAACTGATCACGCCCGTGTGGGAAGCCGCCGTCGAAGTAGGGCAAGAATCCGACCGCGCGAGAACGGACGAACCATGTCCCGTCATCCAGCTGCGTGCGCCGAAGATAATGTGCGCCGCTCTGGTACGCGGCTGTCGTCGGCGACAGGCCGCCAGCGCGTAGGGCATACAGGGCCTGTCCGGTCGCGTAGGCATCCGACATCATCGTTGGCAACTGTGCCCAACCCCCATCAGGACGCTGAAGCGCGAGAAGGCGTGATCGCTGGTGCGCGATGAGATCCGTGTCAACACGCGCCCACATGAGGCCGAGGAGCTTGAACGCCTCCCCTTGAGTGTCGATTGGCGTTGCCCGCTCCAAATACGCTCAAGCGCGCGCGATGCGACGGGTGATTTCGGTCCGTCGGCCAGGAGGAGCGTATACCGAGACCCACGAATGGCCAATGCGGTCGTCGGAATCGGAGCGGCATTGAGCGGTGGCCGTATTATGGCGAATGTCGACGCCCCTCCATCCCAACTGCCGTCGAGATCCTGCAGCGCGGCAAAACGCAGGGCCGCGGCGTCGGTGACAGCGCTAGGAGCAATCTTCGGCCGCCAATGCGAACAGACCGTAGGCCAGATTGTCACAATGGCCGCCCGGCCTCCACGAGGCGGTAGACCGGCGAGCAAATATCGCTCGCGCTCACGGGCCCAATCGGCGAGTGTTGCCTGGGCGGGGTCGACGGCAAGTGCTTGATCGACCGGAATGCCCTGCTCGCGAGCGAGTTTGACCGCTACGGCCGGAAGGCTATGACTGTGACACGAGATACAGTTCGACCGCTCGCGGAATGCAGGTCCAGCGGCCTGCAACTTCGCGACAGCTCGGCTCACCGCATCGCGTGCTGTTCGCGGTTCCACGACCGATGCTGGCGCGGCGGGTGGAGGCGCCAGCGGGACCGCGCCCGCCTGCCGCAGCACACGGGCGATCGGTGTTTCACCCCTCATGAGCGCCCAATCGAGTGCCGTTCTGCCGGCCTCATCGCGTAGAGTGACATCGGCGCCCCGGCCCAGCAGGAGTTTGGTCGCTTCAACGGTCTCATCCACGGCCGCGGCCATCATCAGCGGCGTCAGACCGCGCGACCCTGTCGCATTCGGGTCGGCACCGTGGTCGAGCAATGCGACCACCGCGGGCGCTGCCGCTTGTCCGGCGGCGTACCAGAGCGCCGGAAGCGTAATCGTCGACGTGGTCGCGGTCTCGTGTGGGCTCGCGCCGAGTGCCAGGAATCGTCGCACCACGGCAGGCTGGGTGACGTTGGGAGACACCACAGGACCACGCAAGTCAGAACTGTGTGTCAGTTTCAGGCCAACGCCCTCCAGCATGCGCAGCATCGTCGAATCAGCATCAGAGTAGGCGATTCGAAGAAGCTCCTCGCGCACGTTCGGCGAGATGGCTCCTGAGGCGTTGTGCGCCAGAAGAAGTCCTAGTGAGTGTAGATTTCCGTATCTGGCCGCGACTAACAGCGCCGTCGTTCCGTCAGTGGCTTGCGGTTCGACGGCGGCGCCTCGGTCGAGCAGCGATTTCACCATGCTCGCGTCGCCGCCAGCCCACTGAGCGCGGTCGATCCATACCGGTTGACAGCGTTGACTTCCGCGCCACGATCGAGCAGCAGGCTGACGCATTCGCGTGATCCGTGGATGACGGCGTGATCAGCAGCGTGGCTCCAGTCTCGTCTCGCGTATTCGCATCTGCTCCCGCGCGAATCGCGGCTAACGCGCTGCACGTCGCCAGTGCGAATCGCTTCGAAGAGACGCTCGCCGTCCGCCCGGGCCGTTCCGATCATCAACGGCGCCGCTATCAATAGGATTGAGATTCGACGTGCCATGCAGAACATACGTCCTCCTTGGCCCCGATCGAGGCAGGCCACGGTTGTGACGTGCCGTCGAGTCGGACTTCGCTTCCAAAGAGGTAAGCGCCGGATCCAAGCAGGAGCTACAATCCGGTGGAAAATGCCCGATTCTGTGGACATTACCGGCCTGCTCAGGGCTTGGGGCCAGGGAGACGAGGTGCCCTACACCGGCTGACTCCCGGTGGTATACCGCAACTACGAGCCCAGGCGCACCGGTAAATGCGTCAAGAACCGGCGGGAACGCCGTTGCAGAGCACGGCGCTCGTCCACGAAGCGTATCTCCGTCTCGTGAACACCAAACACGTCGATTGGCAGGACCGCAAACACTTCTTCGCGCTGTCGGCGCAAATCATGCGGCGCATCCTCGTCGACGCGGCACGGGCGCGAGCCAGGGTGAAGCGCGGGGGCGGCGCGGCGCGCGCGGATCACGCGTCGGGAATTGACTTTGACAAGATTCCGAGCTCCGACTCCGAGGCGGCCGCGCTGTTCTGTGCTCTCAACGACGCGCTTGAAACCTTGGCGCGTCTGGATCAGCAAGAGCGAAGGTCGTGGAATTGCGATTCTTTGGCGGATTGAGCGTCGAAGAGACGGCGCAGGTGCTGGACGTGTCGTCGCAAACAGTCATGCGCGACTGGCGGATCGCCCGAGCGTGGTTGGCGCGCGAACTAAGGCGCTAGCAAGCAGGGTGCATTCACAGGAGCGCGAAGGCGTCTCGGGATCGCGTCGCCCGGACGGATGTCCTACAGAGGTTGAGAGAAAAAGGAAGAGATTCACACTGACGCGTCACCCGGGCGCCTGCGTAACGCACTGGTCATGATCGAAATTAGAGGCCAGTGGTGGAAACGAGAGTGAGGTGGGGACCGCAACGGCTCAATAAATGTGCAAGCGATCGATGGCAAAACCGAGAGTTCAAATCGCGTCCCGGCCGGGCAAGCGCCTGCAAGTATTTGTTTTCAGGTGTTAGAAGTGGGATTTGCGGTGGCTCGCAACCGTCGGAACTTGCAGCTGTGGAGCGGGGCGGCGTGATACGAAATCAGATCAACCCTTCTATAACCTTGCGCACCTGGAAATCACGTGACCGTGTGGGACCTAGCGTTCTTTGGGCAAGAGGGCGAGCCGTACAGTTCAGACCACAGTCAGCGCGGACGGACGAACGCGCCCAATCAACTCCTGCACCACAAACCGTTGCCCGTCAGGCGTGACGTCATAGCGTCTGCCCGGACAGGAAGCCGAGGTCGCGAACGTTCATCTCGAACAGCGGGGCGGGTGTGCCTGACTAAACGCCGGACCAACCGTGGTCGGCACGACCATCAGGCGTCGATCGGCCGACACATAAAACAACTCGCGGCCGTCCCCCGCCAGCGCGGCTCGGCGCCTCCGCCCCTCGACACGAGCCGTTTGCCCTGACTGTCGGGAAACCCCTGCACATACACTTCAAAAGCCCCGGATTCATCGCACGCGTAGGCGAGCCAGCGGCCGTCAGGCGAGACCGCGCCTTGTATCTCGTGGAATGGTGTCCGCACCAAGGGTTTCGATTGACGGTCCGCCAGTGACAGGACCCAGAGATCGTAACCATTGCGTTGATCCACGATCCCTTGATCGAGGTTGTTGTTGGTGTAGAACAGGATGAAACGGCCGTCGGGTGACCAATCGGTCGGCGTGGAGCCGTCAACGTTCGAGACCAGTTCGTCGGAGCCCGACCCGGTGGTCGGCTTGCGGTACATCTGGCCCAACGTACCGTTCCGGGGTGCGGCGAAAACAACCTCTTTGCCGTCGGGAGACCAATCCCGGACCGCGCACTCGCCGAGTCGAACGTGAATCGCATCGGCGTGCCCCGCTTAACGTCATAGAGCCACAGGTCCGTGCCCGTCTGCGGCAGAGCCCTCGACAACGCCAGCATCGTTCCATCGCGGGACAGTGATGGCGCGGACGCGCCAGTGACGTCGATGAGCCCAGTACCCGGCCAGTCCCAATCCCGCCAGACCAAGCGCGTTTCTTCGGCTCGTGTGGCCCCGTACGCCAGTGTCCCGGTCGTCGAGGTGGACAACGCCGATACGGAACCACGGAACTGGACCCCACCTCGGGTGCGGTCAGAGGAACGGGATCGCCGACCAACCGCGCATCGCGGCCCTCAGTCCGCTGCGCCAGCAGGGTGCCGCGTTTAGCAGGAGTACCGGTTCCGCGTAGTGCGCCTCTGCATCGGCGCGCAGGAGCAAACGGGGTTCCCCGCCGTCGAGCGAGCCGACCCAGGTTTCCGCCTCGCCACCGCCGACCGCGCCGCCAACACCGAAGAGAAAATGGCGGCCGTCAGGCAAAACTGCGGCGAGAAATGCCCTCGCTGTCCGCTCGCTCGATCGATGCGCGTGACGCCCTGGCTGCCGTGCGAAGCGCCGACCTGTACGCTCCGCAAACCCTCATTGCGCGGCCCCGACGCGAAAACGATCGTGTTGTCGCGGTTCCAGCTGCCGCTGCCAAAATATCCCGGCGCATCGGTGACGATCTGCGGCGTGCCGACCGCGGCATCCACCATTTTCAGTTTCCCGCGTGCAAAGAACGCGAGAGACCGACTGTCTGGTGACCAGAACGGCGCCTGCGCGCCGTCGGTCCCAGACAGCGGATGCGCGCTCGTCTCGGCGAGCGGCCGCGTCCAGAGCTGTTGCCGGCCATCTGCTGACAAGGCGACGAACGCCAGGACCCGACCGTCGGGCGACAGCGCGAGCCATGGCAGCCCGACCGGTGTGCCCAGCGTCGCAAGCGTCGCGCCTTCAGGAAGAGCGATCGCGAATGTCAACGGGTCGGACCGAACCGGCGCAGGCCGCCAGAATCGTCCGATCACTCCGACCGCGGCGACGAGCACGATGAGCACGAGACAAGCGTCAGCCACCAGCGGGCTGAAGTGCCGGCCGATGCCGCGTCCCTCGCCGGACCCGGGGCTGCTTCCGCCGTCCACTTCAGCTCGCGCATCACGTCACTCGCGGCTTGCCATCGTTCGTCTGGATCCTTCGCCAGACACCGACGGAGGATGTGATCGACGAGTGGCGACGCCAGTGGCTGAACGGTGGACACGGGTGCTGGATCGTCCTTGAGAATCGCGGCGATGAGGCTCGCTTGTGTGCTGCCAGCGAAGGCCTTTCTCCCCGTCAACATCTCGTACACAACCGAACCGAACGCAAAGATGTCGGTTCGCGCGTCCACCAGGCGGCCCTCCAACTGTTCGGGCGCCATGTACTGGAATGTGCTGAGGATCGTGCCCTGCGCGGTCAAGCCGGCGTCGTCGTCGGCATCATCGACGCACCTGCGACGGTGACAGAACCGGTCGCTTTTGCGAGCCCGAAGTCGAGGAGCATCGCGCCGGTCCGGGTCAGCATGATGTTGCCGGGCTTAAGATCCCGGTGCACGATCCCGGCGCGATGGGCCGTCGCCAGTGCATCCGCCATCTGCTCCGCATACTGAAGCGCCTGTTCGGGCGGCAACGCGCCGTTCTTCAAACGCTGTTCGAGTGTCTCGCCTTCGAGAGTACTGCATGACGAGATACGCGATCGCCCGGCCTGAGCCTGTCGAAAGGGCCTGCTCGCCGACGTGGTACAAGGTGCAGATGTGCGGATGATCGAGCTGCGAGATGGCACGCGCTTCACGATCGAAGCGCTCGCGGAACTGCAGGTCGGAGGCAAGCTTGCGGGCAGGACTTTGATCGCGACAACCCGATCCAGGCGCGTATCGCACGCGCGATAGACTTCGCCCATCCCGCCGGCGGCGAGGAAGCGTTCGATGCGATACGGACCAAAAACATACTCGCTCGAGCGAGCGCACCCCCGTCACCAGTCGTGCCGCCGCGGCGGCCGCCCACGGCTCGCCGTCATCGGCATCGACGTGATTCACCAACAAGGACGAGATTCGCGGTACAGCTCGCCATCACCTCGGCAGGCGTCGCGTACGAAAGCCTCGCGTTCGGCTGGATCGCGCTGCACTGCCTTCTGGAAGAGTTCTTCAATCTGGTGCCAGCGGTCCACTGTCGGCTCTCCCGGCGCCACCCAGCTCGCGGCGCAGCCACGCGCGGGCGAAATTCCAGTCCCGGATCACCGTGTTCGGCGCGACGCGCAGGACTTCGGCGACTTCTTTCACCGTCAGTCCGCCGAAGAAGCGCATCTCAAAGACTAGACTCTTTCGCTCGTCGGCTGCCGCCAGCCGCTGCAGCGCGAGATCGACGGCAACAATCTGCTCGACCTGCTGCGACGATAGCACCACGGCGGCGTCGATCGGAATGTGAACGGCGCCGCCGCCGCGTTTCTGGCGCCGGCGCTCGCGCGCGTGGTCGACGAGCACGTGCCGCATCACCTGCGAGGCGACGGCGAAGAAGTGAGCGCGATTCTGCCACGGGACGTTGCTGCCCGGGCTGCCCGGCAGCAGCCGGAGGAAGGCTTCCTGGACTAGCGAGGAAGGCTGCATCGGATGGTGCGGGCCTTCCCGCCCGATATGACGACGCGCCACACGATCCAATTCGGTGCGAACGAGCGGCAGGAGCCGATCCAGCGCTGAACGGTCCCCTTCACGCCAGCCTGCCAGCAGCCGCGTGATCCCGCCGGCCTGGGCCCGGATGACCATCACGGTTTCACACGATTCGACAGGAGGATAGCAGAAAAATTCACCGCGACCGTGGTGTCCCGGGGCCGGAAATGTCGCTGCAGGAGAGTGAAGGAGTTGCCACGATGGCTGAAGGCTTCACGCATTCTCCGTGGTGTCGGCGCTGCTCCTGACGATCGGCCTCTGTCGCCAGCGCGCAGCAGCCGCACGGCGCCGCCGCGATTCCGCGCACCTGGGACGATGGAGAAGTCGCGCGCCACCAGGTTCCTCTCGCCGACGCTGCGGCGTCGCCCAAGCACGTGTCGGCCGACGACTACTACCGAATGCCGGTGCGGCCAATCTACAAGAGCTACCCGGTGTACGCGCCCGGACGCGAGCCGGCCGGTTATATCGGGTGGCTGAAGGAGCAGGAGCCCGTCATTCTCTGGGACGACTAGGGCATGCGCCGCCGCTTCAGTCGGAGACCGATTGGATCCGGGCCGGCGAAATCGTGTTCGATGCGTCGCCGGGTTCGAATCGGTTCTTCCGCATGGAGGATGTCAGGAACTCGGTTTGGTACGAGAAGACCGGCGCGCGTGTTTCAAAGGACGGCGTGCTGCCGTCTCTCCAATACGTCGTCAAAGCCAAAGGCGTCGTCGAGGTCCACACGCTGGGATGCGCGAGCTGCCACACGCGGGTCATGCCCGACGGTAGCATCCTCAAGGGCGCGCAGAGCAACAGCCCATTCAGCGGCAAGCCGTGTACGGTATGCGCGCCGCTCTTGCCGCGTCACACGACGGCGCAGACACGGCGCAAGTTCGTGAGCTCTTCAAGTCGCTTCACAGCGCGCCATGGGTACGGCTGGATCCCGAAGCTCGGCTCGACACAATGTCGGTTGCGGAGATCGCCGATGTTCTCGACGCCGTTCCGCCCGGTGCGAGCCTGCGGCAAGGCACGAATACGTTTCTGCCGATGCAGGTGCCCGATTTGATTGGCGTCAAAGATCGGCGCTATCTCGATCACACGGGCCTCGAGCGGCACCGCGGCGTCGGCGACTTCATGCGATACGCCGCCATGAACCAGGGGCTGGACGTGCTGGCCAGTTACGGCGGATTCGTGCCGGCCGAAGTTCAGCGGCAACCTGCCGCACAAACTCGTTTCCGTTACAGCGACGAGCAACTGTATGCGCTGACGCTCTACGTGTATTCGCTTAAGCCGCCGCCGAATCCGAACGTGTTTGACGCGCTGGCCGAGCGCGGACAGAAGATCTTCGAGCGCGAAGGCTGCGCGATGTGTCACACGCCGCCGCTCTACACCAACAACAAGCTGACGCCTGCGGCCGGATTCGAGGTCCCGCCGGAGCACCTGAAGATGTTCGACATCCTCCGCGTGCCGGTTGGAACCGACTCGACGCTCGCGCGGCGGACCCGACGCGGCACGGGCTACTACAAGGTGCCGTCGCTCAAGGGCGTCTGGTATCGCGAGATGTTCCCGCACGACGGTTCGTGTGCGATGCTCGAGGACTGGTTCGACCCGGCCCGATTGCGCGACGACTATGCGCCGACCGGTTTCAAGGGATATGGCATCGAAAAACGGGCTGTCCCGGGCCACGAGTTCGGACTCCGTCTTCCGCAGGAGGAGAAGCGAGCGCTGATTGCGTTCCTGAAGACGCTGTGCACAGACCGCTTGGGCACACCAGGTCTTGGCAGTAAGTCGCGCCATTGAATGAGCGTGTAAGTAAAAAGGCCCGCGAGAGTCGCGGGCCTGTTAAGTTTGGGAATTGCGGGGGCTCGCAACCATCTGAATTTGGAGTTCGCGTCGGCGGCTGCCTGACCGAGGGACAACGCTCGAATGGTGCAACACGACGTCTGGGCTCACACTGTGCGCTCAGATTCAATCGACCGTATGGAGGTTGCCGCTGCATCGCGTCGTTGGACGGAGTGAAATGCACCGTACCTATACTGCGAAGTGAGGTCGGAATGAATCGACAGCACTCCCGCCCGCCCGAGGTCGTGATTCCACTCGAGCCACACACGTCCGGACAAATCCGGCGCGTTGTTCAGGCGCGGCTCGATGTCGCAGGTGGACGGACGACCCCCGAGATGCGGAGCTCTTTCAGACTGGCTATGACGTGCCGACGCGATAGATCCGGGACGATCTGAAGCTCGACATCGGTCGCTCCGTTGAGATCGACGTTATAGTCCTCCACCTCTCGTGTTGCGCCCGACGGGCTGAAGAAGAATTGCTGACGAACGATCGTCGCATAGGTAAGTCCACGGTCTGAAGACCATCGCAACGTGAACTCTTGGAGGCGCTCCTGCTCCGCGTCCTCGAAGACCAGGTGGATCAGTCTGATGGCTTGCGGATTGTCGAAGACCAACCGGATGCGCTGCTCGCCTGGCCCCGACGCTCGCCAGCCGGTGCCGCGATTCCCGATCAGCGCCGAATCGATCGGGTACTGGCGATCCTCGGACGTGAGTTCAATCTGGGCAACGTCCTGCATGGCCAGCCACTCCGGTGTTGTGTTCGGCTGTGCGAGTTCGACCAGCCGCTTGCGAATCATCGTAACCTCTTGTCTCATGCATCCTGCGCGTCCAGGGTGCGCAGGATGCCCCGGAGCGGAATGTGTGCCCACGACGGCCGGTTGTTGACCTCGTACTCGAGCTCGTAGAGCGCCTTTTCGAGCTCGAAGAATGACAGCCACTGTGCGATCGCGGTTCGATCGGCTGGGATCGACAGCAGTCCGCGCGCTCCCGCCGATTGGAGGTAACCGTCGAGGAAGCACTCGCGGAGGCCAGGCGGCGTCCGGAGGCGATCGGCGGTGTCCGTCCCATGGTCGGACGACGTCTCGATCGCATACTCGAACGAACGGAGCATGCCAGCGACGTCTTTCAGCGCACAGTGTTTCTGTCGCCGATGGGCCATGGGTGTGGCCGGCTCGCCCTCGAAGTCGATGATGACGAACCCGGAGGGCGTCTTCAATGTCTGGCCGAGATGGTAATCGCCGTGAATCCGTATCTTGTGGAACCTAGCCGCCCCGCGGCCAGCGGCAGATGCAATCGACCGGGTGAGCTGGGACTTCGACAGGAGTGACGCGCCGAGACGTCGGGTCTCGTCGGGCCAAGTTCGAAGCCGCGACTCTGTCAGTGCGCAGGCTCGAGAGACACGATCCAGCAACTGACGCGCACCACGCGTCAATGTCACTCGGCTGAACGGGCTCGGGCCGGAACAGCTCGGAGGAGTGGTCCGACTCGAGTGCGGCATGGAAGTCGGCAGTGATCGCACCTAGTCGTATCATGTCGGGCGCCAACTGGGGTGGCGGCATCCCCGTGCGTCTGTGCTCACCGAGCGCCGAGAGGACGTAGCCCCAGCCATCCCCCTGATTGTTGACCCACGTCTGCAGCACGCCTAGCGTCGCCGACTCGCCGCTCGGCGGGATGTAGGTCAGCGACCCTTCAAGTGCGGGCATGGCGCGAAACGCCGTGCGGGACGTCAGGAAACGGCCGACCTCCAGCTCCGGGTTTTCCCCTGGTTCCAGACGGCGGAATAGCTTGAAGACGAGCATCGAACCCACGCGCAACGAGGTATTGCTCTGTTCGCTGCCGAGGACCTCGACTGTCGGATCGGCGTTGGCGAGCACATGTCGGGCCGCCTCGCCGATGTCTGCGTAGCGGAGGATCCCGCCGCGACGCGTGGGAATCGGGCCGTCCTCGGTGAAACCGCGAAGAAGCGCGGGGGCCGCCGCGGGGTCAGTCGCGGCTTCCACAATCCAGTCGCCGTCCGGATGTGCGAGGCGACCGAGAGAGGGAAAGCCGAGCGCGTCCGGCCGGCGCGACAACAGCAGAGCGTAGCGCTCGCGCAGGGCGTCGGAGTACGACACGCCTGCAATGACGGCAACCATCTCCGCGTTGGGGTCTGGCAGGTCCGCCGAGTCCTCGACTTCGCAGCTCACAATGGTCTTGGCCTTGCCACCGAACCAGCGCTGACGGACCAGAAAGGCGGGCAGCAGCCCGGGGAGGGAGTCGAGCATGTGCGTCAGGTGTGACATCTCAGCGAGCAGACTGTTTCGAGCCGAGCGCAAGAGTGTGGCGGTCGAGTGAGGTTGTCCTTACAGGCGCCTGAGTCTGAACCAGTAAAAGTCGTACGGTCCCATCGTCAGCAGGTACGGCAGCTCACCGATGCGCGGAAACACGCTCTTGCCGAACATCTCGATCGGCAGCGCTCCAGCGAGAGAACGCAGGTCGAGCTGCACGGCCTGGGCGCTGTTCGAGAGATTGCAGACGACGAGTACCTGTTCCTTGCCGAGCGTCCGGAGAAACGCCAGCACGCGATGGTTGGCCGCCTTCAGAAACGTCGTAGAACCGCGGCTGAACACGCGCGTCGACTGTCGGACGTTGATCAGGCGGCGCATCCAGTTCAGCAGGGAGTGGTCCGTACGCTTCTGCGACTCGACATTGACGGCCTGATACCCGAAGAGCGGATTCGAAATGAGCGGCTGCGCCAGTTGCTCCGGATCGGCCGACGAGAAGCCGGCGTTCCACCCGCCGCTCCACTGCATCGGCGTCCGCACACCATTGCGATCGCCCAGATAGACATTGTCACCCATGCCGATCTCGTCGCCGTAATAGATGATGGGACTGCCCGGCAGCGACATGAGCAGCCCGTTCATCAATTCGATGCGCCGCCGGTCGCCCTCGAGCAGCGGTGCGAGCCGTCGGCGGATGCCGACGTTGATGCGGGCCACCGGGTCGCGGGCGTATTCGTCGTACATGTAGTCGCGCTCGATGTCGGTGACCATCTCGAGCGTCAGCTCGTCGTGATTGCGGAGGAAGATGCCCCACTGGCACGTGTCGGGAATGTCCGGCGTGCGTTCGACGATCTCCACCAGCGGCTTCCGATCCTCGAGCCGCACGGCCATGAAGATGCGCGGCATCAGGGGAAAATGGAAGGCCATGTGGAACTCATCACCATCGCCGAAGTAATGCCGTACGTCCTCGGGCCACTGGTTGGCTTCGGCGAGCAACATCCGGTCCGTGAAGTGCTCGTTGAGCCGCGTGCGGAGGAACTTCAGCACAGCGTGGGTCTCCGGCAGGTTCTCACAGGACGTGCCCTCACGCTCGATCAGGTACGGCACGGCGTCGACGCGGAACCCGTCCACCCCGAGGTCGAGCCAGAACTTCATCACGTTCCACATTTCCTCACGGACCACGGGGTTGTCGTAGTTCAGGTCGGGCTGATGACTGAAGAACCGGTGCCAGTAGTACTGCTTGGACTCGGGATCCCAGGCCCAGTTGGATCGCTCGGTATCGACGAAGATGATGCGGACTCCGGCGTAGCGGTCGTCCGAATCGCTCCAGACGTACCAGTCTCGCCGCGGGTCGTCGCGGGATCGGCGCGCCTCCTTGAACCATGTGTGTTGATCGGAGGTGTGATTGAGCACCAGCTCGGTGATCACGCGCAGTCCGCGTGCGTGGGCGGCGTCGAGAAACTCGGCGAAGTCGTCGAGTGTCCCGTAGCTCGGGTGAATGCTGCAGTAGTCCGCGATGTCGTAGCCGTCGTCCCGAAACGGCGACGGGTACATGGGCAGAAGCCACAGGCAATCGACGCCCAGGTCCCTGAGGTAGTTCAGCTTGCCCGTCAGCCCCTTGAAGTCGCCGACGCCGTCTCCGTTGCTGTCGGCAAAGGTCTTGACGTGCAGTTGATAGATCACCGCGTCCTTGTACCAGAGCGGATCGACGGCACTCGGGCGTGGCGTGGGCGAGCCGTTCATAAGCCGCGTTCGTCGCTAGCACCCATTGTGGAGCGGGTTGGCTGCCTCATCGATTCTCCACGTGGAGAATGTGCGCCGGCTCAGTTGCGACTGGATCCAGATGCACATAGTTCCGCTCTTCCCAAAGATAACGCGCTCCGGTCAGGAGGTCGCGCACCCAATAAGACGCCCCGGCCGCGACGCCCACCGCCTCAGGCGGTACGCGCACCCGCGCTCCGTGCGGCGCAAACGGATCGAGGTTGACGACCACGATCACGTGGTTTGTGCCGTCCTGCGACCACTTCACGTACGCGATCAACTGATCGTTGTCGATCTCCAGAAAGCGAAGGTTCATGAACTGCTGGAGCGCCGCGTTGTCGCGTCGCGTCTGGTTGACCGACGTGATGAAGTCCTTGATGTGTCCGGGGCTGCTCCAGTCCCGTACTTTGATCTCGTATTTCTCCGAGTCGAGGTACTCCTCTCGCCCTTCGATGGCGGTGTTCTCGCAAAGCTCGAAACCACTGTAGATGCCGTAGCTCGGCGACAGCGTGGCGGCAAGAACGAGTCTCGACTTGAACGCGGGGCGGCCGCCCTGTTGGAGGATCGGCGGCAGAATATCCGGAGTGTTGACGAAGAAGTTCGGCCGGAAGTACAGCGCCGCCGTCGTCCGCGTGAGCTCTGTGAGGTACTCCTCCAGTTCGGCTTTCGTGTTCCGCCAGGTGAAGTAGGTATATGACTGCGTGAAGCCGCGCTTGGCCAGTGCCTGCATCATCGGCGGCCGCGTGAACGCCTCGGCCAGAAAGATCACATCCGGATGCTCGCTGTGAATGGAGTCGATGAGCCAGCTCCAGAACCCGAGCGGCTTCGTATGCGGGTTGTCCACACGGAAGATCCGCACGCCGCGGACCACCCAGAAGCGCACCACGTCGCGCAACGCCTCCCACAGCTTCTTCCAGTCTGGCGTATCGAAATTGAGCGGGTAGATGTCCTGGTACTCTTGGGCGGGTTCTCGGCGTATCGGATCGTGCCGTCGGGACGGCGGTAGAACCAGTCAGGATGTTCGCGCACCCAGGGGTGGTCGGGCGAGCACTGAATCGCGAAGTCGAGCGCAATCTCCATTCCCAGCGCTTCGGCGGCGCGCACGAAGCGATCGAAATCCTCGAGCGTGCCGAGGGCAGGTTCGATGGCGATATGGCCACCATGCTCGCTGCCGATGGCCCACGGACTTCCGGGGTCTCCAGGCCCTGCGCCGAGGCGATTGTTCGGACCCTTCCGTCCTGTTCGTCCGATCGGATGGATGGGCGCAAGATACACGACGTCGAACCCCATACGGTGCAGGTCCGGGAGCCGCTGCTCGGCGTCGCGAAATGTTCCGCTGCGCGCCGGATTCGGCGACTGCGACCGAACAAACAGCTCGTACCAGGTCCCGAAGCGGGCTCGCGTGCGATCAGCGATCACTACCAGTTCAGGTTCGTAACACGTCATGTCGTCGCCGAGCGTCACGCTGCCGAGCAGTTCGAGGGCGCGCTCCGACGACGCCAGAGCGAGCAGTCGCACGGGATCTGAGTCGGCGCCCTGCAGGCGCTCGAGCAGCGCGCCCACATCACGCCGGGCCGTGCCTTGAAGCCGATCGAGGGATCGCTGAACCAGGGACAGCCCTTCGGCGACCTCGCTGACGACATCGGGTTGGGCCGCGTTCACGCGCTTGCGGAACTCTTCGACCCATGACGCGAAGACGTCGGTCCAGGCAACAACCGTGAAGCGGTAACGACCCAGTTGCTCGAGTGGAAACTCGCCGCGCCACACGTCCAGTCCGGCGTTCACCAGGGCCATCGGCCTCTCGCGGACGGTGGTGTCGCCCGGGGAGAACCAGCGCAGCGCCGCGCGCACGCGCTCGTGACCATGCCTGAACACAGTGGCTTCGACTGCGACGACGTCGCCGACGATCCCCTTGACCGGATGGCGTCCCCCGTCGATCGACGGGCTTACGGCTGCGATGACGACCTGCTCGTAACGTTCCTTCACCCCGATCTCCCTTCTGTCTTGCCGCATGTTAGCCCGCCAGCGCAGGGCGCGCCCGGGAGTAAGATGCGGTTCAGTGGGCAACCTTCGCGAGGAGCGAGCGCGAAGGTTGGTGAGCCGCGAAGGAATGCGCGGGACCGTCTTACTGCTGGAGAGCGACAGGTCATTGCTTGTCGATGTCGACCTGTTGCGTGCGAACGAGCTGATTGTCTACCACTGCCACGACCTTGCCAATGCGCTGAAGCAGTTTCAGCATACGGCACCAGACGTTGTCGTGGCGGTACTGTCAGGTCACGACATTCCGTCGATCGTACCCGGCTTACGCGACCTGGCCGACTACGCCACGTCGATTATTGTCGCGTCAGTTCCCGAAGAGCGCGAAGCAGCACGCAAGGCGGGCGCGGACTCGTTCCTGCTGAACTCTGCACCGCCCGCTGACGTGCTTTATGAGATACGCCGCGCGCTAATCCTACGCCGCAGCGGTCGTCGCCTGCCGTGGAACTGGTGAACCTCAGTTTCGCATCCCGCCCGCTTGACGTTGTGACATGCCAGTGACTGTTCACAGGCGCAACCGCCGGCTCGCTCCATTACACGCCGAACCGTTGGCTGGTGCTGGGAATCACGCTGGTGGTTACGGCCAGGCTGGCATTTGGGTCCTGGCGGAGTTGGCATGCGTGGCATCCACGCCGGATTATGGCTCGTGGGCGGCGGAGTCGGGCGTAGCGGGCTCACTAGTGCTAATGGAAGCGCGGGTGCTTGAAAAGACGCGGCAGGCGCCGCCCGACGGCAGCACGCATTGCAGTACGCGGAAGCTGGGTCGCCTGCTGAAGATTCATCACAATCTCGTCGCGAAGGCCTGGCAGCGCGCAGGCCTGCAGCCGCATCGATTCAAACGCTACATGCAATCGGACGATCCGGATTTCGAGACGAAGGCGGCGGACGTGATCGGGTTCTACCTCAATCCGCCGGATCACGCGGCCGTGTTCGCCGTCGATGAGAAAACGGCGATTCAAGCCCTCGACCGCCTCGATCCGGTGCTGCCGCTGTCGCCCGGACGGGCCGAGCGACACGGCTTCGAGTACTACCGGCACGGCACGCTCTCGTTGCTGGCGGCGCTCGACACGCAGTCCGGCGAAGTGCTCGGGCAGACCGTCCCCCGACATACGAGCGAGGCATTTGTCGCCTTCCTCGGCGACATCGTCGAGACGCAACCGAAGCGCCGAGAGATTCACGTCATCGCCGACAACCTGTCGACACACAAGACCCAAGCCGTGCGGACTTTCCTGCTGGATCATCCGAACGTCCATCTCCACTTCACCCCGACGTATTCGTCCTGGCTGAATCAAGTCGAGCTCTGGTTCGCGAAGATCGAACGCGATCTCCTGGCACGTGGCATCTTTACGTCAGTCGCCGATCTTGCGCGGAAGATTCGTCGCTACATCCGACACTACAACAAGGCACCGAAACCGATTCGTTGGAACTATCGCAACCCGGCGCGACGCATTAGTAGTACTTCAGTGAATACGCAGCGGCTGGCGCGGTCGGTACTCGGGTACTACCTGACATACTGGCTCGGCGTGCGCCGACGTCTGCGGTGGCACGACGAGAGAAGGGCACGCGGCTCATAGCAATAGACCGCGTTGGAGCGGCGGATGGTGAGGCCCGGGCGTCGATCTACAGCGAGACGGCGCTCTGGATGATCGCCACGCTGCGCGCGCTCAATGACGTCCGCAGACGAAGGCAGCAACGCGCCGCGCGTCGCAAGCGCTGCGCCCGTACAATCGGGGGACAAGGAGCAGACGATGGCTAGTGCGATGACAATGCGGTCCGGTAACCCGGCTCTGACGGCCGACACATTTGCGAAGTATCGGGCGGTTCCCGGTGCAGAACGGATGACGCTCGGCGGAACGGTCAATAAGACGGCCCTTTCACTCGTCATTTTGCTGGTGGCGGCCAGCTACGTGTGGAACCGCGGGGCGGCTGATCCGAGCCTGGGGGCGTGGATCATGGTTTCAGTCGTGGCAGGGTTCGTCGTCGCCCTGGTCACAGTCTTCAAACAGACGTGGGCCCCGTACACGACACCGATCTACGCGGCCCTGGAAGGTGTGGCGCTCGGTGGAATCTCGGTGGTGTTCGAGGCCAGGTATCCAGGGATCGTCAGCCAGGCAGTGTTCCTCACCTTTGGGACGCTGGGCGCGCTCCTCGTAGCGTATCGGTCCGGCGTGATCCGGGCCACGGAGAACTTCAAGCTGGGCGTCGTGGCCGCGACGGGCGGGATCGCACTGTTGTATCTTCTGAGTTTCGTTCTCGGCTTCTTCGGGGTGAGCGTGCCGCTGATTCACTCCAGCGGGACATTCGGGATCCTGTTCAGCGTGTTCGTGGTCGTGATCGCGGCCCTCAATCTTGTCCTGGACTTCGACTTCATCGAACAGGGAGTGGAACGCGGCGCGCCGAAGCACATGGAGTGGTACGGCGCGTTCGGGCTGCTCGTGACCCTGGTGTGGCTGTACTTGGAAATCCTGCATCTGCTGGCTAAGCTGCAGTCTCGACAGCGCTAGCGAAGTCGATTCGCGCGCGTTCAAGTCATAACTGCTAAGCCGTGCGCTCGTCACGTTCAGCCGCTCACACCATTGTCGGTTGGGGACCCATGAGAGTCGGTTCAATCCACTACTACGTCAGGGAATCCGCGGGAGGGTCGGCACCCTCATAGGGAATCGGGGTGACGGCCGGCCGCTGCTCGGGCATTCCCGCCACTCCCGCAGGCACTTCCCCCGCGACAGCCCCGAGCACGATCCTCACCTCATGTTCCCCCCCATGGTCCTCCACTGGGATCGCGCGCGCATCAACGGCGACGCCATCGAGCACAGCACGACGCGATACCTTGAGACTGGTGGTGCGGATTCATGACTGTGAAGCGATACCGCGTGTGACCGACCCTCCACTCCAAGGTGTAACCAGGCCATACCGCCGGGATGCACGGGTTCAGGCTCATGGTCGTCCCATGCCGCCGGAGCCCGAGCAACGACTGAACAGCCGCCTGGTACATCCAGCCGGCCGAACCGGTGTACCACGTCCAGCCGCCGCGACCGATATGCATCGGGTGGGCATAGACGTCAGCCGCGACGGTGTACGGTTCCCCGCGGTATCGCTCGGTGCCTTCGGGCGTTCGCATGTGGTTGACCGGGTTGATCATGTGGAATAGCTCCATCGCCTCGTCGCCCATGCCGAGGCGCGCCAGTGCGATCACCGTCCACAGCGCGGCGTGCGTATACTGGCCGCCATTTTCCCGAACGCCAGGCAGATACCCCTTGATGTAGCCAGGATCATGCGCCATTCGATCAAAAGGTGGCGTAAGCAGTAGCACGATCTGTGCGTCGCGCCGGACCAGATTGGCGCGGACGGCGTTCATGGCGCGCTCGGCGCGCCGGGGCTGCGCTGCACCGGAGAGCACGGCCCATGACTGCGTCAGCGAATCGAGCTTGCATTCCTCGTTCTGCACGGACCCCAGCGGCGTTCCGTCGTCAAAGTACGCGCGCCGATACCAGTTGCCGTCCCAGGCCAGTTCCAGCATGCCGGTCAGCCATCGCGCCTCATCCCGATAGATCTGGGCAAGATCATTTCGTCCACGGCGCTCGCAGATCGGGGCGAAATCCTTGAGGACGGTCACGAGAAACCAGCCGAGCCACACACTTTCACCGCGACCGGCGTGGCCGACGCGATTCATCCCATCGTTCCAGTCTCCTGAGCCGATGAGGGGCAGACCGTGCGCGCCATATTTCATCGCGTGCCTGATGGCGCGTACGAGATGCTCGAACAGCGACGCCCGCTCCGAGCGACGTACGCGGCACGATGTACGTCTCGGATTGATCAGGCTCGTAGTGGCGGTGCCTCGAGGAACGCGACCTCTTCATCCAGCACCGATTCATCGCCGCTCTGCGACACGTAGCTGGCGACCGCGTACGGAAGCCACAGCAGATCGTCGGAACAGCGCGTTCTGGTTCCGCGTCCGCTAGGCGGATGCCACCAGTGTTGCACGTCGCCCTCGACGAATTGCCGCGAGGCCGCGTGCAGAAGGTGCGCGCGACACAGCTCCGGCCGCGTATACATGAGCGCCAGAACGTCCTGAAGTTGATCGCGAAAACCGAACGCGCCTCCTGGCTGGTATGGACCGCTGCGCGCCCAGACGCGACAGGCCAACGTCTGGTACAAGAGCCAGCGATTCACGATGAGATCGAACGAATCGTCGGGAGTGCGGATCTGTACGGCGCTCAGCGTCTCGTCCCAGAAACGCTCGGTCTCGGCGAGTGCCGTCTCCGCCTGGATCAGGGTGGCATAGCGAGCTGCCAGCTCGGTTGCATGCGCACGGTCCTGTCCCTGCCCGAGGACGAACGCCACACGACAGGATTCGCCTGGCTCGATGTCCAGCACGAGCTGCAGGGCGCCGCACGGGTCGAGACCGGCACCAGTGCGCCCCGCGAGCTGATCGCGGAAGAGCGCGGCCGGCGCGCCCACGGTGCGGTTGCGCCCGACGAACTCGCCCCGATCACCGGTGTGCGATCGTGGTGTCGCCGTCGCTCGCCAGAACGCGACGCTGTCGCCGAATTCCGCGGTGTAGGCGTTGCGCGCCATCAGGACCCCCGTCACGTCGTCCATCTCCGTGACGACGAAACGGCGCTCGCCGGCGCGGGGCGGTCCGAGGCACCACTCGACGTATCCGAATACGCTGATGCGCCGTCTGACAGCCGCGGTGTTTCTCAGTGTCAGTACGGACAGCTTTACCGGATCCTCACGGGCTCACGAAGACCGCCAATTCCTGCTCGAGGCCGGCCACGGCATGCTGATAGCGTGTAACGCCCGCGCCGTGTCGGATGACCCAGCGGCCGGCATCTGCTCGCCGCGGCAGCGGTCCCGGTGTCGCTCCCCACACGGCGCCAGACTCGTCGTCTCTCAGGTAGACGGCTTCCGACGTCGGATCGCTCAATGGATCGTTGGCGAAGGGGGTCAACCGGTTCTCGCGGCTGTTTGAAGCCCACGTGAAGGCGGACCCGGAACTGCTCACGATCGTCCCGAACGCGGGATTCGCCAGGACGTTCGACCATGGCAGCGGCGTTTCGCGTTCGCCGTCCAGCACGACGACATACTCGCGGCCGTCGCGCGTGAAACCGCCAAGCCCGTTTTCCATGAGGATCGGCGGGAGCGTGATGGGTGTGGAGGCGGGCTGCGGCGCGAGGAGATCGGCGGACCTCGGGACGTCTTGCCCGTCGTAGCGCCAAGATGCCGGCCGCTCGAGTTGCGACACCAGATCTCCGAAGTCGCTGAGGAGCACAACTCTGGCGACCGCAGAGAAGAGCCGTCGGTCCTCTTTGGGCATCCCATCGGCTCGCAGCAGGAATATGCCCCCAGACTTCCCGAGCCAGCCGGCCCACGGCGGCTGCTGCACCAGACTGACCAGAAAGTTCTGCATCTCGTCAAGGTAGTCCGCGGGATGCTCGTTCAGGATGACGACGATCCGCGCGAAGTCCTTTGACACGCCAGTACTCCTGCGCGTCGAGAAGCTGGCGCGCCAGCGGCATCGAGTCGCCCTCCGCGACGCGAAGGAGCACGACGGGAAGATCGCCGGAGATGCCGTAGCCCCACAGGTTCTGCTGACCGAAAACGTTGCCGGCGAGATCGTCCGGGCTGATGCACGACGTGTCGGATCCAAACACGCGTGACGCGAGGCGATCGAAGAGCATCGCATGCTCATCACTGAGTCCCAGGTGCTGCAGCGTGATGTGCACGTGAGTGAACGCCATCGAGAATGCGCGTGCAGCCGCGCTCCCGTCACGATACTTTCGCGCCAGCGCCAGCGCGGCGGCGCGGTCCGGCGCAACACCGGTGGCAAACGCGACACGGATGACGGCACCCGGAGCAAGCCGGATCCGCTCGCGAAGTGCGCCGATCGGGTCGAGGACCGCACCGGTTGTGCCCGATAGCGCGCGGCCGTCCAGCACAATCGGGTTGGCTGCCGAACGTCCTCGGCCGATGAACCGTGAGCGGTCTGTCTCCCATTCGACCGCGCCACCCAGACGCGGACCGTCTACGCCCAGCACGTGGAAGCCGACCATCGGCGATTCATCGGACGCGCGCGGACGGCGGCTGAACAGAAGGCCGGCGCTCTGCGCGTCGAATTCGGTCTCGATGAACAGCTTTCCGAACGCCGGGTGGGCGAGATCGTCCTCGGGACGGGCCAGGACGATCTCTGCGTAGCTGGTCACCTCGATTTCACGCGTCTGAGCGCTGTGGTTGGTGATCGTCAGACGCCGCACCTCCACGTCATCCTCCGACGAGACGGTGATCTCGAGCTGGGTCTCGATCTCCGTATCGCGTCGGCGGAACGTGACTTTGTCGAGATCGAAGATCGCATCGAACTGGTCGGGCTCGTGACACACAGGCTGGTACGTGGCGGACCATACACGGCTCGACCACGGATCGCGCAGGTAGATATAGTGGGCCCCCGCGTCGGATGTGGGGTCGTCGCGCTGCCGCGTGATGGCGATGTCGCGCCACATACTGAAGCCGCCACCCGCGTTCGTGATCGCCATCCGGTAGCGCCCGTTCGATAGGACGTGCGTGTGGGCGCTCGTCGTGTGGGGTGAACGGAAGCGTCTCGAGGCCAACACGGGCAGCGAGGGCGGAGCCGAGGTGCTCTCAGCCGGGCGCGGCTCGGACAGAATGGCTTCGCGGGGTACGCGCTCCTGCAGCAGCAGTTCCGTCGCCTGGACTCTGGGATCGGCGTGGAAACGCCCGACGAATGCATCCTGGCAGATGACATTGGCCAGCGCGACGAGCGACATGCCCTGGTGGTGCGCGAAGTAGGCGCGCACAACGGCCGGGCGAGCGCCGGCGTCCGGTGGCGACTCGACCTCGCGGCTGCGCGGGTTGTAGTCGAGGGCTTCGTAGAATCCGAATCGACCCTCGAGTCCGAGCTCCGCGAGTCGCTCGAAATTCTCGGCCGCGGCCGCGGGTGTGACGAGGCTCGCCAGGGCCGTCGCGTATGGCGCGATGACCAGGTCGGTTGACAGGCCGCGCTTGAGACCTAGTCCGGGCACCCCGAATGCCCGGTACTGATAGTTGCCTTCGCGATCCGTGAATGCATATGCCGACTCGGAAATTCCCCACGGCACGTTGCGCTGCTTGCCGTAGTCGATCTGACGTCGCACGCTCGCGCGACAGCTCTGGTCGAGCAGCGTGCCGGGAAAGTTGCGCATCAGCAACTGCGGCATCAGGTACTCGAACATCGTGCCGCCCCAGGACATCAGCGTGGCGCGGCCGTCGACGTTCGTGACGAGGCGTCCGAGATGGAACCAATGATGCTGCGGAACGTCGCCCTTGACGATGGCCACGAAACTGGCCAGCCGCGCTTCCGACGCCAGCAGGTCGTAGAAGGAGGTGTCGAGGCGTCCAGGTCCTTCGGCGTCGGCAAGACGGTACCCAATGGAAAAGATGCGGCGGCGCCGGTCGTACAGGAAGTCGAAGCGCATGCCATCGGCGAGCGCGGACAGCCGGCCGGCGAGCGTGTGCAGCAACTCCGCGGGCACGCGTTGTTCGGCCGTAAGCCCCTCCACAGACGCGAGCACTGCCTTGCACCAGTACGGAATGTCGCCCGCAAAGTCTCGTGGGGCCATCTGGTCGAGCTCGGCTGCCGCGCTGGCGAGTTGCGTCGCGAGCGTGCGGATCTCGACGATGTCGTCGTCCAGCGTGGCGTCCTCGGAGACCTTGACGAGGGCGCGAGCGACACGGTTGATCTCAGTCACGATCTGCCGCGGACCAAGTCGCGCGTCGCTCGACGAGGACTCTGCGGCGAGCAGATCCGCCGTGTCGGCCAGTCCGGCGAGCCGTTGCGCGCGCGTCTGCGGGCGGCCTTCGATCTGAAGAAGCCCCTGAGCGAGGGCCATCATCGCGCCGGCGAGGTTGCCGCTGTCCACGGTCGACACATAGCGCGGATGAAGCGGTGCCAGGCTCGACGTGTCGTACCAGTTCAGGAAGTGCCCTTGATACCGTTCGAGGCCTTCCAGAGTCACCACGGTTGCGTTCACGTGACGAACCAGGTTGTCGGTGGACACGTAGCCGAGGTCATGGGCCGCCAGCGTCGAGAGCAAGCTCATGCCGATGTTCGTGGGTGAGGTCCGGCGCGCAAGCTTCGGAGCATTCGCGTCGTCTTGATAGTTGTCGGGCGCCAGCCACGCATCGGCCTCGGTGACGAACGTCTCGAAATAGCGCCAGGTCTTGCGCGCCGTCCGTCGCAACATCCGTCGCTCGCGCTCGCTGAGCGGACGGAGACGTGCACCCACCGGCACACTGAGCCAATACGCTGCGACCGGCGCGACCGTCCAGAGGACGAGAAACAGCGTGGCAGAAGGAAGCGCATCGCGTGCCCACGCCAAGATCGCCACGGCGATGGCGCCCGCGATGATCGGACTGGCCGCCATTCCGGCCGCGAATCCGCGCACGCCGTGCCCAACCAGGCCCGCGGCCCTTGCCGCCGTGGTGGCGGCCGTTTCCCACTCCAGCATTCGCCGCTTCGTCACCACGAGACGCACGAGCGTGACGCCGATAGCATGCGCGGCATCCCACGCGTGGAATGCCAGAAACATCACGCTGAGGAACACCTGCGCCAAGGCGGTCACAGCATCGCGCCGCAGGTTCCGCAGGAACACCGGGATGGACTGCGCTCGGCCCGGACCGACCAGCAGCCGCCCAAGGACCGGGAGGAGCTGCGACGCCGCGACGCCGATCGCGGCCATCGTCCAGAACCAGCGCGCGCCAGGGAGGCACGGTCCACCCTGCGACGAGCAACATCAGTAGTGTCGGCGACACGAGGCTGCGACGAAGATTGTCGAAAATCTTCCAACGGCCGATGAGGGGCACGGGGTTTCGCTTGAGGCCGCGCTGCGATGGCACGAACGGAAACAGCCAAAAGAGGATCTGCCAGTCACCGCGGACCCAACGGTGCTGTCGTCGTGCGTGTGAGAGCACGCTCGACGGATAGTCGTCGACCAGCTCGACGTCGGACACGAGCGCGACCCGTGCGTGGAGCCCCTCGAACAGGTCATGGGAGAGAAGCGCGTTTTCCGGGACGGAGCCTTCGAGCGACGCTATGAAGGCATCGACGTCATAGAGTCCCTTACCGGTGAAGATGCCTTCGCCGAAGAGGTCCTGGTACGTGTCGGAGACGGCTGTCGTGTATGGGTCAACCCCGGTATGCCCGGAATAGAGCCGCGCAAACAACGAGCCGGCGGCGCTCATGAAGGTGACGCTGATGCGCGGCTGCAGGATGCCATAGCCTTCGGTGACACGGCCAGCCTCGGGACTGAACGTGGCGCGGTTGAGGGGATGAATGATGATGCCGATCAGCTCTCGGGCCACGCCGCGTGGCAGCCGTGTATCGCTATCGAGGGTGATGCAGTATCTGACTTGAGGCAGGATCGTCAGATCACCCACTGACACGGCGAAGCTCGTATCAGTGGCGCCGCGCAACAAACGATTGAACTCCTCGATCTTCCCGCGCTTGCGCTCCCATCCCATCCACAGCCCTTCCCGCTCGTTCCATTGGCGCAAGCGATGAAACAGAAAGAAGCGATCCGTGACCGCCATTCGCGTGCTTCAGGTTCAGCGCGGCGATCCCCGCACGCGCGGTCTCGAGGATTTCAGCGTCGTGCGGCAGCGTCTCTGTCGGTGCGTCGGGAAAGTCGCTGAGGATGGCGAAATGGATGTGAGGGTCGATGTTCCCGAGCGCCTGCACTTCCAGATGCGCCATCAGGTCACCGACACGCTCCACGCTGTCGAAGAGCGTCGGGACGATCACCATCGTCCGGGCCGAGGGAGGCACCGCGTCGAGTTCCAGTCGCGGAAGCCGCCGCGGCGGGATCAGGTTGCTGATCATCCGCTGCAGCAGTTGAATGGCCAGCTCACTTGCCGGCACGGCGGCCAGCAGCCCGACCAAGATGAGCGAGGGACCGCTCCAGCCGTGCCACCAGGCGTAGAGGACGGCCAGGCCGACCAGCAGCGCGGTTCCCGCCACGATGGTGCCCAGGTAGCCAGGGGTGGCGCACGCGAAGAAGAGCCTGCGCAGCCGCTGTTTGAGATCCGGCTGCCAGGCGACGCTGCGCTCGAACTCCCGCCGCCCGGCACCAATGAGGTGGTGGCCCACGTGCGACGCGCGCGAGTCGGGCGTCCTCACGTGAGCCTGCCGTGCGCGTTCCACGCTTTTCAGCGCGAGCAGCAGCTGTCCCTCGCCGGTCGCCACCGCAAGCTCCTCGACGGCGTGGCGATACCGGTCCCGACTGCGGAAGTCCATCCGACTGTACACGCCCGCGGGGTCGCGCTGGAGCACCTGCTCGACGAGGCTTACGCTCTCGAAAAACTCACTCCAGTCGAACGTCGAGATGAGGCGAAGGCTGCCAATCAGGTTGGCCACGTTGGCCTGCTCCGCAGCCTGATGCTGTCCCTCCCCTCGGATGGCATCCTCTATCGTCTGTCCTCGCGCCTTCAGCGCCGCTTCCAGCCGGTCGTGGAGGGCAGAGGCGACGGTTCCGAGCGCGCGCGAGCGCTGCAGCAGACGGGTAACAAACGCATGATGGATCTGCGCCGGCCACTCGTCGGACCGGGTCGGTCCCGTCTCGAGCTCCGTTGCCACTCGATCCGCAGCCACTCGATGGAGGCGCGTGGCGGCGAGCACATCGCCTCGCGCGCGCAGACTGATCGATCAATGCGAGCTTGAGCGCGCTCGGCCACGCCCAAAGCTCACCCATCGTGAGAGGCGTGACGGACTGGAAAGCAGTGATGAATCGTTGCAGTCGATGGGGGTCGAGCCGGCCAGCGCTCGAGCCAATCAGCTCGAGGGCCAGTGCGTAAATCCTCGGAAGCCCGGCGAACTCGTCGGCAGCGACGAAGGGAAGCCGCTTGAAAAATGCGGGCGGCAGATCGTGGTGAATGTCACGCGCTGCAGCCGAGATAATGTGGAAATTATCGAGCAGCCATTCAGCCGCAGGAGACGAGGCCTCGAGACGGGCGTCGTCCGCCAGCGCCGTGTAGACGCCGCGCAGCGCCCGCATGTGTCCCCTGAGCCGCCGGAGGTGAGCATGTCCGCTGCCTCGCTGCGGCGTGATCGAAAGCAGCGCCGCCAGACGTCTGGCGTGCTCCTCCAGAAGCTCAACACTGAGGAGTTCCTCGCCAGCCCCCAACACGCGAGACGCGGAGAGTGCCGTTCGCCGCATGGTCCTAGTTCGTCAGCAACGATGGCAGACGCCTCGTTGACAGTCTCGTGAGGTGACGCACGGTGCATCGGTACATCGGAGGAGTTCATCCGTCCGCAGTGCTCACGAATCGCGCGTTCAACCGTCGGAGATCCCCCGTATGCCTCGATTGTCAACCATGCTCGACGCGGGCACACTGCCTCAGTGAGTCCTTCATGACCCGTTCGCTGCATAACCGGAGATACGCCACGGCTTTCCGGCGTCAGAGACGCTTCCGCAGATAACGAAAGGTCGGCAAGGGTATATCGACTGACTCGGCCATGAGGTCGGAACCCTCTGCGCCGTGTCTCGTTACGGACTTGCCCTTCCGGCGCGGACACCTATAATCTCCAACCTCGGAACCGGAATGAAGGCATGAGAGTCAAGGCATGAGGACGATCGTTCGCGCTCTATTCATCGTTGGCCTCATCGGCTCCTTCGGGTCAGCGCAACAGACTGTGGCCGGAGATTGGATGTTCACCGCCCACGAGAGGTTCGGGCCCAACGTCATGCGCCTGTCGCTCGCTGTCTCGGGAGAGAAGCTGACCGGGACGATCGGCGGGCGCCCAATCGAGGGAACGGTCCGTGGCACCGCGATCGAATTCAAGGAAGGCAAGTTCACCGCGAAAGGATCGATGGAGGGCGCGGATCTCAAGGGTGAGGCAGTGTTTCCCGACCGGACCGTGAACTGGAGCGCTGTGCGGATGCCGCCGCGGCCGGCGTCGCCAATGACGCACGTCTTCGAGCCCACCGAGTTCCACTTGTATTTCTCCTCGAAGGTGGCCCCCGCGTTGCGCATACATCCCGGCGACACCGTGCGCACGTGGAGCGTGGATGCCGGCGGGCGAGACCAGCAGGGCGTTCAGCGCTCCCCGGGCGGCAACCCCCAGACCGGACCGTTCTACGTCGAAGGCGCCATGCCAAACGACACGCTGGTCGTGCGGCTCAACAGGGTGCGCACCAACCGCGACTGGGCGGCGAGCGGAAGCACCATCATGCGGAATGCGCTCGAGCCAGGCACGCTCGGCTTCCTGAAGTGGGACACCGGGTTCAGCAGTCGCTGGAAGCTCGATGCCACGAAGAACGTTGCGTTTCTCGAGAAGCCGACGGAGACGCTCAAGAACCTGACGATCCCGCTGCAGCCGATGCTGGGCTGCGTGGCCGTGGCACCTCAAGGCGACTGGTCCGTGCGCACCACCGATTCGGGACGCTTCGGCGGGAACATGGACTACAACCAGATTCGAGAGGGAACGACCGTGTATCTGCCGGTCGCGCATCCAGGCGCGCTCCTGTTTCTCGGCGACGGCCATGCTGCACAGGGCGACGGAGAATTGACGGGCGACGCGCTCGAGACCTCGATGGACTTCGAGTTCACGGTCGATTTGATTCAAGACCGGAACTTCGGTCACCCGCTTGCTGAAACGGCTGAATTCCTCATCAGCATCGGCATCGGCGGCTCGCTCGACCAGGCGCTGCAACAGGCGACGAGCGGGATGGTCCGGTGGCTCGAGCGTGACTACAAGCTCGGCCCGAGCGAATCTGCGATGCTGCTTGGCTTCGCCGTGAAGTACGACGTGGTGGACCTGGTGGGCACGCAGGTCAGCGTCGCCGCGAAGCTGCCGAAGACCACGTTGGGGCAGCTCACGAAGACGCCTTAGAGACCCTCCGGTTCGCGCCGCGTAATCGAGCGCGCTCGGCGTGGTGAGCGTCGTGCACCGCGGTCTCTACGGCCGCGACGGCCCGCCGTGGCCGTCCGCTGCGCGCCGGCCCATCGCCGATGCTCGACACCAGCTTCGTTCTGTGGCTTCAGCAGTGGGCATCGCCCGCGTTGACCGAGATCATGCGGGTGGTGTCGCTGTGGGGCTACGTGCCGAGCTGCCTGGCCGTCGCCATCGTGTGCGGGTTTGGAGGGCGGCTCAGGCTCGGCGTGACGCTGATCCTGGCCATTGTCTTCGCCGACGCGATGACGGTCGCCGCAAAAGGCGCGTTCGCGTCGCCTCGTCCGCATGCTGTCGATGCTCGCGTCCGAACGTTCGGCGCCTTCGAGTCGGGTCTGCCGCCGATGGCCACGGGCACCTCGGTGCCGGCGGACGACTTCGGGTTTCCCTCCGGACACGTGGCAACGACCGCGGCATGGGCCATGGGTCTCGCCTGGTCTCGTCGGAAATCGTGGCAGCTCGGCGTGGCAGCCACATGGGTCGCGCTGATGGCCCTCTCACGCATGTACCTGGGACGCCATTTCCCCGCGGACGTGCTCGGCGGCCTCGTCGTCGGTGTCGCGGCGCTCGCCCTTGCACGCCTGGAGCTTTCTCCGGCTGGCGCGGGCATCAGCACTCTCACGGCCGGCACGAAGACGGCCCTTGGCGTGTCGCTCATCGTCGCGGTCGCGCTCGCCGCGCTTTCCGGCGCCGGACTCGGCGCTCATGATGCCGGCCGTTTCTGTGGCCTCGTGGGCGCGACCCTCCTGCTCATGCACACGCGGGCGCTCGACGATTCCGTCCCGCCGGCGACGCGGATGGCCCGCATGGCGGTGGCGCTCGTCCTTCTTGGTGTGGCGCTCTGGTCGAGCACGTGGACGATCACGACGGGGCCAGGTCTCGCGGTCATGAGCACGATGGCCGTCAGTGCGGCGTTGCACGCGAGCGTGCTGCTCGTGCCGGCGCTGGCGCTCGGTGGCAACCGATCCTGACGCGTTTCGCGTCACCCGCCTTTGATGGCCTTCCCGAAGTCGAGGCCGACCTTTGGTTTGTCGGCCGTGCCCCCGATGGTAATCGGCACGACGGTGATGTCGTCGTGACGGAACAGCCCGTCGACGATCCTGAGGAAAAACGACTTCACACCGGTCGTCAACTGCGACAGCTTCGCGTCGAGGCGAACGATGCCGCGAAAATCGAGCGCTTCCGACTCCATCACGAACCGGCCGCTCACGCTCACGCGCGCGCCCGGCATCGCAAACGTCACGTTGGAGAAGTGAATCGCGCCGTCGCGCATCTTGAACGTGCCCCGGAAGTTCGACACGACCGGGTCGGGCGTGTCGTCTTTCACCCCGCGCGCCTTGGTGCTGAACGCATCGACTTTGTCCTGGACCTGTGCCTTCGTGAATTCCGCCCTGTCTACGCTGAAGTTCCCGTCGAGTCGGAGCTTCCGGATCGCGTCGCGATCCCCGGGCGGCAAGAGAAACTTCGTTCTCAGCTTCATCACGCCGGTCATGGGCGGCTGTGGGCCCTTCACAGCGAGACGGAGGATGTCCTCCAACCGCCCGGCGTCGATGACGACGTCGAGCTCCACCGTGCGCCCGTCTTCGCCTTCACGTTCGACCACGCCGCCGGCCGCGTGGATCTTCGTGGCGCCCAGGGTGGCTTCCACGGGCTGCAGCAGCGTGTTGCCGTTCGTGCCGTCCACGATTGAGTGGAACCGCGTTTCGAGCGGCATGCCGTTCCCGACGTCCGCGAGCGCGAACGCGGGCATGCTCGTCGTGCCGTCCACCTCGATGCGTTCGAGCACACCTTTGAATGCTCCGGACGAATTCAGGATTCCGGCAATCCCGTCGAAGACGCCAAGGTCCGCGTTCTCGAAACGGTACGACGCCGCCAGCGGCGTCTGGGACGGCTCGTCGGCCTGCCAGGGCCCGAATGTCCCTTCCGTCTGGATGCGGCCAGGCGGCTTTGGATTGGTGAGGTTCGCGCGGAACGGCCACGGGTGGTCCGCGCCGACATCCTTCATGTCGAGCTGCCCGATCTCGAACACGCGCGGCGCTTTGCCCGGCTTCCTTCGAAGGATTCGCAGCACGGCCCGCTCCGACTGCAGATTGCGGACGATGAGCGGGGACGTCTCGCTGTCGTTGTCGTCGGCATCGGTGGGCTGGTCCTGCCCGCCGGACGTGACGGACTTGCCGGGCTGGTCCGGCTGATCCGATTTGCTGGGGTCATCCGGCTCGTCGTCGTTCAGGCTCAGCCCGCCGGGTGGGACGTTGATCTCCAAGCCCTCCAGACGGATGTTGCTCATCCTGACCGGATCGCTCAGGAGTCCCACGAGGCCGGCTTCGCCCGAGAATGATGCAATCATCACGAGCGGCGGCACGTCCGTGCGGTGCTTGTGACGGAGCACCAGCCCTCGTCCCGAGAGCCTCGGCCTGGGAAGGAGCGAGACCGTCAGGGTTTCCAGCTGTACCTCGCTGTCGAAACGTTCGCCCAGGGCGTTCACGAGGCGCTGCTTGATGCGAGGCTCGACGGCGATGGGGAGCGAGAACAGGAGCAGCAGGAGGATGACGGCGACGCCGGCAATCGCGGTGAGGTTGCGTCGGGAGAGCGCCACGGCGCCGGTAACGCAACTATCGAGCCGACCGTTGTTGCGCCGTTCACAGGCCCAAAGGGACTCGACTGGCGATAAGCCGGCCGTCAGCGATGATCGGCGCGGCTGGGCCTTGCGGCTCTCACGTTTGGCATCCGGCGACACATGACGAGGCAGCCCGACCTTGCCGGTGAGCCAGCAGTATCATGTAGCCCATCGCGATCCTCACGAGGGCGCCCGTGGTCGCGAAGACACCCCTGAGGTAGCCGTGCCCAACGCGCCGTCTTGCGTTACTGAACTCTGCCTGCCGAATCGTCTTTATCGTCCCGGCAGGTCGGTGATCGGCGGTTGCGAGAGCTTCCTATTGGAAGTTTCGCGTATTCCGCCTTCGCCTGCGCCAGAATCGGCACATCGACGTCGGCGTTCTTCCACAGCGCCAGGAAGTCCTGGTACGCCGATCGAGCGGCCGCCAGACCTCCTGCGCGCGCCAGCGACCGCGCTTTCTCCAATCGCGCGCGGGCGCCGGCCGGGTCACCCATCATCAGTCCCGGATGGTCGAGGATCTTCTGAAACTCTGCGGCCGCCTGCTGAGGCAGCCCGCTGGCGGCGTACGCCTGACCACGGACGTAGACGGGATACAGGCTTCCAAAGAAAAAGTTGAAGGCCGTCGCAGGAACAGCGCGCTCGGTACGGAACGTTCGCCTGCAGCAGTTCGATGGCCATGGCCGGCTGGTTGCGCGCGAGCGCGGCAAGCGCGCGCAAGGTCGGCACGTAGGTGAATCTGACGAGCGTGTCGCGTGGATACTGGCGCTCGAGATCGTTCGCCAGCGCTTCCGATCGAGTGATGTCTCCCGCGAGCGCCAGCGCGAAGCCGCCTGCATACGTGACGTCGCGTCCGTTCGACATACCCAGCGCGGTGACCGCGCGCTGTCTGGCCGCCGACTGGTTTCCCGAGAACGCCTCCCACACCGCGGCCGCCGATCGTAGACTGCCGCGGTTTCGCGGAGGCCAAGTCCTTCGGCAGCGTCGACGGCTTCTCGCGCGAGCGTCCTCGCGCGCCGAAGCTGTCCGGTGCGAGCGGCGGCCAGCGACTGCGCATGCTGCAGGAGATGAGGCTCGGGCGATCCTTGATTCGCGTCGCGAGCCGATCCATGGCCGCCACGTCCTGCTCCAGCATGGCGATGTAGTAGCCGAGCGCAAGCGTGTTCGGATCGAGCAGGGCACCTGCGCGCTGGAGCGCGCGCTTGGCCGCATCGAAGCGCTCCAGATACATGTTGGCCGAGACCGCCTCGCTGTGGGCAAAGACGAAATCGGGATCGATCGCCAGGGCGCGCTCTGACGATGCGAGCACATCCTCGTATCGACCGGTTCCATGCGCGCTGAAGCCGCCGCGCAGGCCATGAGCGTCGAGATCGCGAGGATAGGTCTGGGTCCAGACGGTGACGCCCTGGAATGCCTTCTCGAGATCGCCGGTCACGTCGCGGTCGTAGGCGTATTCGATGAAGAATCGTTCCCGGTCGGTCGTGCGTTGCCGTAGTTCGTACGCGCGGGTCGCGCTCTGAATCGCCAACTGCCGCTGGCCGGTCCCGCTGTAGCACGGACCCAGGCTGGCATGGGCCAGAGCAAACTCGGGATCGAGCTCGACCGCGCGCGCGAGCAACGGAATTGCCGGCGCAACCCGATCCCGCTCTGCGCGCGGCACTGTACGCTTTCAGCGCTTCGAGTGAGGCCGTCGTCGCTTCCTGAAGCGGTTTTTCGTGGGTGCGGATCATCGCCAGCGACTCGCCGGCCCGCCTGCGGAACGCACTGGCCATGTCGCTGAGCGCTCCGAGCACGTTCTCCTTGCCTGGGACTTGTGACTGCTGCGTGTCGAGAAGCTCGCCAGACCGGCAATCGGTCGCCGTGAGTCCCAGGACGTACTGGCTTCCGAGACTGGCAATCGATCCGTCGATGACGATGGCGCTGCTGCTTCGCTGACAGACCTCCAACGCGACAGCCGAGGTCAGTTTCGCATCGGGCGGCTGGCCCATCATCGTGAGCACTCGACGAACGCGCCGATCGGGAAGGACGTGCAGGTAAGGCGATTGCTGAAGCTGGACGATCAGGCCCTGCCGGAGGGCGTCGTCGAACACCGCGTCACCTGTCGTATTGGTGAAGTCGCCCAGGACGATCGTGTCGGTCTCGGTCAACGTCGGCGTGCTGCGCGTGAAGTACGACCAATACCCGGCGGCGGAAACGGCGGCCAGCACCGCCGCACCCCCCACCCAGTGCATACGCTTCGATCGGTGCGGTGCCGTCACTGCCGTCGCCACCGGGACTTCACCGGTCTTCACGCCGGTAGAACGCCTCTGGCGTTGCAGATCGGCGCGAATGTCCGCGGCACTCTGATAGCGGAGATCTCGATCCTTCTCCAGCGCCTTGAGCACGAGCTGGTCGAGTGCGTCCGGCAGGTCCGCCCGCAGACTTCGCGGCGGTCGTGGCTCCTCATGAAGAATCGCCCCGCCGATCGCGGCACTCGTGGCGCCTGTGAACGGCGAACGTCCGGTCGCCATCTCGTAGAGGACCATGCCCAACGAGAACAGGTCGGATCTGGCGTCGGCGGCTTCGCCGCGCAGTTGTTCCGGCGACATGTATGCGATCGTGCCGACCGTTCTGCCCGATTCGGTGAGCATCGCCAGGGTTTCCGCGGCCGACGCCGGCGCTGTGGCGCGGAGGTCGGCCTTCGCGAGGCCAAAGTCGAGAATCTTTGGCCCATGCTCGGTGAGAAAGATGTTGGCCGGCTTGATGTCACGATGGACGATTCCGGCCGCGTGAGCGGCGTGCAGGCCGTCGGCGAGTGCGATGGCGATGTCGAGGAAAGCGGGAAGGTCAATCGGACCGCGACGCAAACGCTGCTGCAACGTTTCGCCGTGCAGCAACTCCATGACAATGAAGGCGCGACCGTCCGCGTCGCCGACGTCGTATATTGTGCAGATGTTGGGATGCTGCAGTCCCGCCACCGATCGGGCTTCGCGCTCGAACCGCTCGCGGGCCTGCAGGGCATCAATCGAATGCGCGGCGACAACCTTGATCGCGACGTCTCGTCCTAGACGACTGTCGCGGGCCTGGTAGACCTCTCCCATCGCACCGGCGCCGAGCAACGCAGTGATCTCGTACGGACCGAGGCGGGTGCCGGCGTGCATGCGAAGGTCTACCTTGGCATAGGATACAGCCCCGTTGCCTCAGTAATCCGAAGTGTCCCGTGGACCGGTTCGCGGGAGGACGGTGCTCCTCCCTTTGTCCGACGCCACCGTGGGAATCTTGACCAGTCACCAAGGAGACACGGCACCAGTGCCTGTTCCGCCGTGCTTTGCGCTCGCTGTTGTCGGGATGGTCGGGCGGCTGCCGGGCGTGTGCCGGCGCAAGCATAGCTGGGTGAGCCTTCTTCGTGGCTCGTGAACGTCGCCGGGGCCGATTCCGTAGCGCAGTAAGCGCGATCCGTGCGTTCCGTTTCGTGATCTTGAACGTTGCTGCGCGCTGTCGATTCGTTGCGCGCGTTGGCAGACGCTGACATTGTCGCGCACGTGGTCCCGCTCGTGGTGAACGCAGGTACCGAAACGCGGGTGTCGGCGGTGGCAGGGATGCCGTCGCGGTGACCGACTACCGGATCGGTGCGTCCTTCTCCGTCTCCCTCTCCTGTTTGCGCGCACCGGCGAGAATGTTGCGCAGCGAGTAGTTACCCTCGTGGCAGGCGTACTCGAAGAGCGGTTCTCGGATTCGTATCAGCGGGATCATCGCGCTCCACGGCCGGGTGTACGTCGTCGGATCGGTGACGGTGAATTCGTACTTGATCGTCTCGGCGTCGACGTGCGTGAAGCGTTCCACCAGCCTCGTGTTCGCGCTGGAGCCTTGCAGGCTCGTCTCGCGCCGGAAGTTGATCGTCTCGACGACGAGCGTGTCGCCTTCCCAGCGGCCGCGGGAGTCTCCCGACCACTGGCGAAGCGTGGTGTGCGGGCGCCCATCGGTAGGGATGATGCGGGCGTTGTGCACCATCTCGTTGACGATCACGACAGTCCCCGGCGACTGCACGATTTGCACGTTGTTGTTGTACGCGCCCGGCGTCATCGGTGGGCCGGAGTTGAACCCTTGGAGGCACCGATCGGCGAGAGGCCGGTCTGCATACGAGTCGCCAAGACCGGAGTCCGATCGCTGCCGCATTTCTGCGACCCTGCGTCGCGCCGCATCCGTGAGCGGGATTCTTCCGTCCGGAGGATCGACGATGAGCGACGTGCGCTTGTCCCGGGTCAGCTTGTTGCCGCGCTCGTACCAGAACTCGTTGTACGACAGCACGCCGCCCTGGGCACGCGGCGCATAGCCGGCGCTGGGCTGGCCCTTTTCGGGATCGAACAGATCCCGGTTGAGCCGCGTGTTCTCCGCCGCTTCGAACGCGGCTGCCTCTTCGTCGGTGAGCGTTGCTTTTCCCTCGAGCGCATCCGGCCGCTGGAGGGGTGTGACTGTGCTGAACGAATAGATGCCTGCGAAGTCTGGCTTTCCATCGGGAGTTCGAGCCGGAGTCGATCCTCGACCTTGGGCCGACGCATGAAGCGGTGCCAGCGTCACCGTCGCCAGCAACGCGAACCCCCTGACCAGCGAGCGATTGCGCATCATAACTCCTCCACGTCGGCGGGCGCCGATCGGGTGCACGGTAGCCCAGCTTGTCGCGACAGTGCAAGGAAACCGTCTAGGCCTGACGAGCGCGGCGCTGGGGCTGAGGTAAGACTCCCGTGCAGTCGGGCGCGGTATTTCCAGAGAATCAGCTCCGTGTGCGCAGTGAACTTCACGCTGAGCACGCTAGCGCGGGGCCTGACACGTTTCACCGGTGAAGTGGCGATCGACGACGACCGAAGCCGGACCTGCAGTCCTCAGCAGGCATCAGCTGGTGATGCGCTCAGGATTGGGCCTTGAGCTCATCCTGCCGGATGGGCATGCTCACCCCACAAGACGGAGAACCGCCATGCAGTCTGGTCGAAGGAATCGTTGGACAGCAACCGCGTTGTCCCTTGTCCTCGCAATCGGCGTGGCATCGACAGCCGGTGGGCAGGCTCCGGCCGGTGCGCAAGCGCAGGGCGGTGGGCAGGCTCCGGCCGGCGCACAGGGTCGGGGTCGCGGCGGCGCCCGACGCGGTGCACCGTTCACACCGGCAGCGGGTGCCAAGGACCTGAGAGCGGTGCTGTTCAACTGGATGTGGCACCAGGGGATGCTGAAGGGCGCCGACGAACGCGACATGGTTGCGATGCTCGAGTATCAGGCCAAGGGCGGCACGATTCAGGTAGACGGCCAGCCGTGCACGCTGTCGAAGTTCCGCGAGAGCACGAATTACCAGATGTTCAGTCAGCGTATTCAGTACACCTGCACGCGTCCCGAACAAACAGACCGTCTCGAACATCGAGGTGGTCAGCTGGCACTACGCGTGGAACGAGGACACACCGGGCGCGGAGATCGCGGGAACGAAAGGCAAGGTTGCGCCAATGCCGGCCGCCGTGCAGGAGCGGCTCATTCGCATCTGGGCAAATCCGCAGGGCGCAGCGAAGGCCGCGCTGGCTGGCACCATGGACACGTGGAGGCTGGGCGCCAACCCGGGCACGGCGATCGCCGACGGCGTGATGAAGGCCGGCAACACCACCCTGTCGTGGGACGCCGCCGGCAAACCGGTCTTCACGTTCCCGATTCCCGGCGTTGACGGGGCGACCGGCACCGCGACGCTCGATGCGAAGTACATGCCCGAGAAGGTCGTGGTCACGCACGGCGGGATGACGACCGAGTTCACGTACAGCAACTATCAGGACTGGAACAACCCGCTGCACAAGATCGAGGTGTTCTACGCCGGCAGGATGGTCGAGCGCAAGAATGGCACGGTGGTCCGCGACCTGACGACGAGCGAGACGGAAACGGGCAATGTGTACGTCGTGGCGCCGGTGCCACCAAGCGTGCAGAAGGCAATGAACGTCGCCACGAAGGCACCGGCCATCGTCTGGGCGAGGACCGAGCCGCCGACGAACACGACGGCACCCACACCGCGGATCGGCGGGCATCCTGACATGACGGGCAATTGGGCGGAATTCAACATCGGCTGGATTGGGAACTACGGCAACCGGCGATGCGGTCCCACGCAGGTGGATTGCCGGCGACAAACCAATCAGACTGAGGACTTCGCGCTCTATTCACCCTCGCGCTTCGGCATGCTGGGTCGTCCTCTCTACAAGCCGGAGTACTGGGACAAAGTTCAGCAGCTCGACATGTGGACGAACAAGGAAGACCCCGTCATGACCTGCCAGCCGCTGGGGCTTCCGCGTCAGGGCCCGCCGCGGCGCATCTTCCAGACGGAGAACGACATTACGTTCCTCTACGGGCAATTTCCCGATGCGGGTGGCGGATACCCGGAATTCCGGGTGGTCCCGACTGATGCCCGGCAGCACGGACCGGACGCAGAGTTATGCAGCCAAGTACTTCGGCGACACGGTGGGGCGCTGGGAGGGCGATACGCTCGTGATGGACTCCATCGGCTTCGTCGACACGACATGGATCGGACGCGGCGGCTACTTCCATTCCAGTGAGATGCATATCGTCGAGAAGTTCAGGCGTGAGGGAGATGCCATCTTCTACGACCTGACGCTCGAGGACCCGGAGGTATTAGCCGAACCGCTGGTGTTCCCGACGCGGACCTTTGGCAGTCGCAGCTTCAGCGCCGCGCGCTCGACGTCTGTGACCACGACTTCGGCATCTGGGGCGTCCAAGTTCGGCATGCCCCTTTGCGATCAGGACGGATGACGCGTTTGACCTCAATGGCCGTGTTGAGGCCGATGCCGGCTAGTGTGAGATGGCTTCTAATTCGATCTCGCCGTTCGAACCGACTGCGAGCGCGAGTCATCGAGCTTCCAGCCGCACGTGCTCCCCACGAGCGCGGCCATCTTCTCGAATCCCTGCACTGAGAATTCGGCTGTCACCGGCTTCGCGTTATAAGGCGTGAAGCTGAAACGCAGCCGCTCGGCGCTCGCCAACCGCCGGACGAGATCGACGCCGCCCGGCGCGAACAGTTCCTGACCGGTGACGGAGTCCGTCCAGTGCTGCACGAGCTCCGGGTCGTCGTCTACCTGAAGACGTACTGTGTGGCTGCCAGCCTGTCCCTCGATGCTCGCCGACGACTTGGTCGCCACGAACACTTCGGTCGTGCGATACAGGCACCGGACGATGAGGAGCGGCCGCACACGCGCCATCCACACCGTGACGTCGTTGCTGGCTTTGAGCTCGAACGAGACCGTCTTCGAACCATCGTTCGCCCACGTCGCCTGCCGTTTGCCCACCCACGTCGGCGCCGGTGCGGACTCCACGACCGGCGCGGCCGCGACGGGTGCCGGAGATGCAGGACGCGTGGCTTCGATCGGTTGCTCCGATGCGACCGGCCGCAGCGATTGCAGCGCGATCATCGCGACGACGCACGCGAGGACACCGGCGCCGCCGATGAGCGCCAGCGACCACGATTTCCCCTGCTTTGCGGGCACGGCTTCGCGAGCCTGTACCGTCGGCTCGGGTGCCTCCGACGATTTCCAATCAACGAGCGGGATCTGATCCGACTCCTCAGGCTGCGCCGCCTGTGCCGTCTCATTCGCGACGAGCTCGTGTCCGCACGTCCAGCAGATTCTCGCCACGCTGGCGACAGGTGCCGCACAGCTCGGGCAGTGCTGCGTGCCTGGCAAATGATGGTCTGACATGGAGATCTAACCGATAGATGACCGTGGCAAGGCGTGTGCCGCGCCATGGCGCGCCGATCTGGGAGGCCCCGGACACCTGCGGTTACAAAATGGTGAACGAAGCTACAGGATCAAGCCCTCGAGGCTGGCCGCGCGGCTGCGGCTCACCACCAGCGTCGTGCCACGCGAGCCGAACGTCACGGCCACTCGGCGAGCGTCAGGGAGCAGAGCAACTGAAATTGACGGCCTCGTCCGTGCTACCCGTGCCCTTATACTTCGCGACCTGCGGATACGGGCACAACGGTCGTGACATCGGCGTCAGTCCGCTGCGGCCGGTATTGCGTGTTGCCGTGATCTGTCCCGGAGCCACGCCCTGCTCCCGCCAGCGTTCCATGGCGCCAAGGAAGTCCGCCTGATCGGGTCCGACGCCGCCGCCGCAGTGAGCGACACCCGGAAGAAGGAACAATCGCATCCAGTCGTCTGGCGAGCCGCCTCCGACGGTCTTCGCTGCCTGCGTGTAGTAGGCAATCGTGTTCTCAGGTGCCGGACCGGGGTCGGCCCACCCGTGCCACAGCAGGAGTTTCCCACCGCGTGCCTTGAACTTCGAAAGATCCGGATTGCTGGCTTCGACGAAGCTTGCGTTCTTCAGCGCGAGTGCGAGGTCGGTGTCGAGATCGAACGTCATCACATCCCAGTTCGCGTCGCGATGGCCAACAAATCGCGGCATGTCCGACCACAACGGGTTCATCGGCTTTCCCGGCACAGGAATCCGCGCCGCGTAGCCCGCTTCGACACCAGGTGACCTTCCGGGATACACGACGCTGCCTGACGTCGTCTTGACTGGTGTGTAGAACTGCCTCGCTGACTCGACCTGCGCAGGCGTCAGGCAGTCTTCCGCATCGCCACCTTTGCACGCCAGCACTCCCGGATCGAACCGGCACGACCGCGGGTCGTTGATGATGGTGTCCTTCACCCCGTCATTCCCGTCGCATGCCGCGACCGACGCGTTGGCAATGAGCGTTACCTTGTTCGGCGGAATGATGCGCTCGGGGTTCTTCAGCATGTGCACCTGCAGCGCCGTCTGCGAGATGTTGAGGTGCACCATGTTGTAAACCGGCGCCCCGGCGATGATCGCGTCGAAGTCTTCCGGATACCGCTGCGCCTCCATCATGCCTTGCCGGCCGCCAGTCGAACATCCCTGGTAGTACGAGAGCCGTGGCGGGCGACTGTAGTACGCGCCCACGATCGCCTTCGACTGCACGGTCATCTCGTGCATGGCGCGATAGGCGAAGTCGATCAGCTTGTCGTTGTTCATCGCGAACTGCGCACCAGGATCGGAATGCCCGGTGTCGTTCGAGGCCGTAGCGTACCCGCGGCGCAGTCCTGCGGCCATGGCATCGAAAGAGATCGTGCCTGCCCAACCGCCGTTGCCCACGGCGAGAAACTTGCCATTCCAGTTCTCGGCGGGCAACCAGATCTCCATCTGGATGTTCGAGTCGGGCGATGGCGTCAGTACTGCCGCCACACGGCATATGGAGGGCAACTGCGCGAGCAGGGCGGCACCCCGTCCGGCATTCGGTATCGTGAGCGCACCGGCAGCAACGAACTGCGCCTTCGTGACCTTGGTGTGAGGGAGCGCCAGTGCGGCGAGGGCTTCACAACCCGGGGTACTCGTCGCCGATGATGCCGTTGCAGAACCGACAGAGGCACGCGGCCTGAGCGGCGCTGACGGATGCGCTCCCGAGAACCACCGACAGTGTGACCGCGACGACGAATCCAGCCTTCATCATGCTTCGATCCCCTTCGGAAAGCGATCCGCCACCAGATTCAGCCTGATATTGTGCTCCAGGAACGCCTTGAGCCCCGCGAGCACGAGTGAAAACCCTTCCATCGAATTCTTCGTCTGTTCCACGACCTCGTCATCGCTCCCCTTGAAGCCGCGCTCCGTGATGCCGACGAAAGTGCTGCCGTTGTCATGTGGTGCGAACGTCCACTCGATCGTCGTAGGGTTCCCGTATCCAGACCACTCGACGATGATGCGCCGGTCTGGTTCGATGGCTTTCGTGGTCACGGGAACGGAGAAACCGTACATGTCCCAGTCCCATTGGACCTGCCTGCCCACCTCGAGCCTTCCGCTGCCCTTGGTAAACCAGAAGTTACTTGTGATGTCGGGATTGACGAACGCTTCGAAGACTTCCGCGACGGGCCGGCGGATGAGCATCGCCGTCTTGACCGTTGGGGGCGCAGTCCGTTTCTGACCGGCTGCCTTGCCTGACGTCGCTTTACGCTTCCGGGCAACAGCTTTCTTCTTCAGGACAACAGCCTTCTTCTTCGGGGCAACGGCTCTCTTCCTGGCTGGACGACGCTTCGCTGCGGCCGCTGATTTCCTGACTGTTGACGGCATGCCCTGCCTCCACGTGTTTTCCAGCGGTGTTACTCGCGGTTCAGGCCCAACGCTCGAATGCGCTTGTGAAGGTTGGTCCGCTCCACGCCAAGTATGCGCGCCGCGCCGGAGACATTCCAGTTCGTCCGGTCGAGCGCCTGGACGATACGCTCGCGCTCAGCCGCGTCGCGCACGCCTTGCAGCCCGGCGGGCGATGACGAGGAAGGCAGCCGAATCTCCATCGGGATCGCATCCGACGTAATCTGATTGCCGGGCGTCAGAATGGCCATCCGCTCCACGGTGTTCCGCAGTTCACGCACATTCCCGGGCCACTCGTAGCGCTCGAGAATCGGCAGCACATCGTCGTGCATCGCCTTGGGTCGGAAGTTGTTGCGTGCGCAGAACTCGGCCAGGAAGTACACCGCCAGATCGCGCACGTCCTCGCGCCGTTCGCGCAGCGGGGGCACGCGAATCGGCACGACGTTCAAGCGATAGAAAAGATCCTGTCGAAACTTCCCTTCGGCAATGAGCTCATCGAGACGACGATTGGTCGCGGCGATGACCCGCACGGCAACACGAATCGACTGCTCGCCACCGAGCCGCTGAAACTCGCCGTTCTGCAGGACGCGCAGCAGCTTCGCCTGCGACGCCTCGTGCAGATCGCCGACCTCGTCGAGGAAAATGCTGCCGCCATCGGCGAGCTCGAACTTGCCCCGCCGCAGACCGGCCGCACCGGTAAAGGCGCCCTTCTCATGACCGAACAGTTCGCTCTCAATCAGCTCGGTCGGAATCGCCGCGCAATTGACTTTCACGAACGGCCGCGAGGCAAACGGACTCTCCCGATGGATATGCTCAGCCAGCAGTTCCTTGCCCGTTCCCGACTCGCCCGAGAGCAGGACCCCTGCATCCGAGCGCGCGACCTGCGTGGCCTGCGTCACCGCGCGCTGAAACAATTCGCTCCTGCCAATCATGCGAGGGCCGTCGCCAACCAGTTCGCGGAAACGCTGATTCTCGCGCTGCAGCTCGGATCGCTCGAGCGCGTTCTTCACCACCAGCAGCACTCGATCGCGCGCCAGCGGCTTCTCGAGGAAATCGAAGGCGCCACTCTGCGTCGCCTCAACGGCATCACGGATGGTTCCATGTCCGGAAATCATCACCGCGGGTGTCGAGTCGTCGCTCTGTCTGAGCGATCGCAGGAGATCGATGCCGTTGCCATCGGGCAGACGCACATCCAGGAGGTACAGGTCGGCGCGTGCAGCGGCCCGCTGCGCAAGAAATCTCGCAGCCGAGTCACAAATCGACACGCGATACCCCTCTCCCTCGAGAATCAGGCGGAGGGAGAGCCCGATGTTGGGCTCGTCATCGACGATGACGATGTGGCGTCTCGGAGTCATTCAGTGAGCTATGCCAGAGCGGCTGCGCCCTGGCCACGGGGTTCGGGCGCCGCGGGCAAGGCTACTCTGAATCCGGCGCCGCCAAGCTCCCCCTTGACCAGCGTGATGTCTCCGCCGAGCAGCAGGGCGTTCTTCCGCGCGATCGACAAGCCCAGGCCCATCCCCTTCTTCTTGAACGTGATTGTCGGCTCGAATAGCGTACGCCGCGCCTCCTCGCTGAGGCCGGGTCCCGAATCATGCACTTCGACCACCGCTTGTCCACCCTGCGAGTGCGAGATGGTCATGACCGACCCGCCAGGCCCCGCCGCTTCGGCCGCATTCTCGAGCAGGTTCGTGAGGATGCCTTTGACGAGATCGGTCCCGGCATGGACGCGCGGACCGCGCACATCGAGCCGGAAGCTGTACGTCGTGTCGGGGTGGGCCGGCTTCAGGAGCGAAACCCGTTCGGCGATCAGCACGTTGAGATCGAAGACCTCCGGGTTCACCGGCGGTTCACTCGCGAACTCGGAGAACGCGCGAACGCGGCGCTCCAGTGTTTCGATTTCGCTCACGACGATCTGGACGGCCTGGTCCATGAACGCGCGATCGGATACTGGCTGCCTGGCCAGCATTTCCTCGACCGTCAGTCGAATCGGCGTCAGCGAGTTCTTGAGCTCATGTGCGGTCTTGCGCGCCAGCGACTGCCAGCTCGACATCTGGGTCAGGTAGACGAGCCGCTCGCGACTGCGTCGCAGCTGTTCGGCCATGTCGTTGAACGCACCCACCGCTTTTCCCACTTCGTCGTCCCGGCCCCTATCGAGACGACGGTCCCACTGTCCCGCGGCGAAGTCGGTCAGTCCCGCCGTGAGCTGACGGATCGGACTGCTGATGCGGTGCGCGATGAAGAGCAAGGGGGCCAGCGAGATGAGCCACACGACGCCGACGAGGAGCAGTAGCGTCAACGTGAATCCTCGCCGCAGGTCACGCGACTCGATCGCGCCGACGAGCTCGCGTGTGCGCCGGAACTCCTCCGACAGCTCCTGCATCCTGATCCCGCCAAGATCGCGACGGTAGACGTCGACGCCGCGCGTCCCCTTGCGCATGAAGTCGAGGTGATCGCCACCGGGCCCAGACAGACTGGACCGCTCCGTCTCGCTGCTCTCCCAGAACGAGCGAACCTCCTCGGGCCAGGAGGTCAGGTCGGCAACGAGATAAGAGGTCGGAGTGAGTCGGCCGTCGAGCGCTTCCCGTTTGAGCGAGTCGCGCTCGCGCTGGTAGAACTGCCTCACCGTCCCCTCCAACGTTCGCGACAGCCGATTGAGCTCCTCGGTCGTGGCGTAACCGAGACTCCGCTCGAGCAGCGACGTGGTGATCCAGATCGTCGCGCCGAGCGGCATGAGCGTCGCGATGATGAAGGCGAGGATCAGTTTGCCGCGGAGACTATTCATGAACATCAACCGAAGGCGGGTCTGAAGACCCGCCTCTGCGTCTGACCGTGATCACGGCAGCCGAAACGGCCCGGCATCGACGGATCTTGCCAAATTGTCTTCCTCACGGCGACGGCTCAATCGGTCGATCAGGCCACGCAACGTAAATCGTTCACCCGGTTCCTCGCTGCTCGCTGCCGCCACATCCTGAACGCGGTACACCAATCGGATCCAGAACGGCGTGTCGCGACCGAGGCCCAGGGATGAGACGGGCATCGTCAGGTTCTCGAGGCACCAGGTCTCGGCGTCTCTCGGCCGCAAATGAGAGACCGACTTCGGCGGCGATCCAATGCGTGAGACCGCGAAGCGCTCTTCCCACAGGTCGAAGCTCAACGCAAAGCTCTGTGCGGCCTGCTTCACGATCGGCCCATCAGGTTTCGTCAGCACCCCCATCTCGAAGTCGATGCGCACCGAGCGTCCCTCTTTCAGGCGAGCGAGCACCGGCCCCTCGATAAAGCTGAAACCGCGCGCCTGAATGTGGAGCGCATCGGCAACCCTTCTGATCGTCACGGTCTGCGCCCAGAGTCGCGGTGCCACGACGGCGACCAGCATGAGCACCACCACACCGGTCTGCCAGAACGGCATACGATGCGCCGCGGCGCTCAAAACCGCACTCCCGCCATGAACGTGGCGCCCGCATTGTCGCTATTCAGCGGAAAGCCCACGGTCAGGAAAGAGTTGTCGCTGTGAATGCCGAAGCCAGTCGAATAGCGGACCGTCGAATTCGTGTTCCGGTCCCAGACCGACCCGGCATCGAAGAACACGCCGACGTGCCACAGCCGATACTCGACCGACGAATGAAACATGCGCTCGCCGCCGAGCGGTGCGATGTCGTACTTGTCCCAGCCGCGCAGCGTCAGTGAATTGCCCAGCGAAAAGCGCTCGAAGAGTGGCGCATCGCCGCTGATGTAGCCGAGCGAGAGCGACGCGAGCACCGTGCTGCGCCGATGCTCGAACTGATAACGTGCCTGCCCCAGGTGCCGCTTGTAGACGAGATCGCTGCCGAGCCCGTCGACTGCTGCCCGCAGCTGATAGCTCGCCTCCGCGCTCTGATCGGTGCCGTCGTTCGATTCCCAGCGATGGTCGGCGCTTATACCGGCCACCCACGCGTTGGCCATCTGCGAACTCGGCGAGTTGCTGAGCGACTCCAGCTCGGTGATGCTCACGCCGCCGTTGACTCGAACGCTTGGATTGAACGCGAACGTCGCCATCGGCTCGACGGTCAGTCGATTCCGATACAGTTCAGGGATGCCGGGGCTGGACGCAATCGCGGAGAGCGTCGCGTCCTCCCACGTCTGGTTGTAACGGGAGAACTCCAGCCTGCCACCCAGTCTCTCGGTGCCGATCATCCGGCTCTCGAACGCGAGCCGGAACCCGGAATACTCCTCGATCAGATCGTCGATATCGTTGAACGCGACGCCGGCGGTGAACCGATGCCGGCTGCGCGAGCTAGACATCGGGATGTCGAGCACACCGCTCCAGCCCTGCTGGGCGTGATACACCAGCTTCGATCGGGGAGCGACGAACGGAATCCACGGCTGTTCGAACACCTCGAAGACGACGCGGATTCTGCCCGTTTGCGATCCCTTTGAGATCTTGCGGGTCACGTCACGGCGGGGCAGTTCGCTCTCGAGGCGATCCCTGAGCTGATCGGCTTCTTCCGTGTCGAGCCGCTTGCCGACGAGCTTTTGCAGATCGTCGCGGAGTTGCTGACTGACCTCGCTCGCAGGCCCTTCGAGCTCCACGCTTTCCACGATGTAGCGGGCGTTGATGTTCTCGGAGAGATCGGTGTCGTCGCTGATTCGCGCGACGAGGAAGACGACGTGGGCCTTGCCGTCGGGCCGAGCCACGCTCCGGACCGCCGCGACCATCTCAGGCTGTTCGCCTTCGATGCGGGAGACCAGCTGGTTGAGGCGCTCGCGACTGAGCGGCGCACCAACCAGCGAGTCCATCTCTTTTTGAAGTCCGGGGCTCAGGCTGTAGGGGGAAAAGCCTGACATCTCGACGGAGTCGACGATCGCGCCCTCGGGCGCGTCAGTTTCCTGGGCGTAGGCCACCGGCGAGAGGAGGCCGAGAACGGCAACCAGCAACGCGAGTCTTTTCATGTCGCCACGCCGAGGCAAGCCGCGCGCCATTGTACAAGTTGCTGATGATGAAGGAGATGACGTGCGAAAACGTGTGACTCACTTTCACACGGTGTGAAGGTGTGTCACACCCGGCCTCAGGGGAGGCGGATGGCCCAAGCGTGTTTGTTGGGAGTTGGATCTTGGAAGTTGGGAGTTGGGAGTTGACAGCGCCGCCAGGCGGGCGTTCAGCACTGCACTCGATGAATCGCTCCCGGTCGTCCTCGTGCGCGCTCTGATGTGAGCAGCAGTGTGTTGTCGTCGAGAAAATCGATCGCTTCACCCTGCGGCTCTGCATCACCAAGAGAACATGGTCGTCCGAGATTACGCCAGCGGCTCTCGCCGCGTTCGGTCACCAGACTATAGAAGTACACCTCGTAGTACGTCCGAACGGCGAGCGTCATCCCATCAGGCGAGACGGCGGCGGACGTTACGAGACGCCCTGTCCGGCCCTCCGGTGCAATGCCGGTATTGCCGTTATAGCGCGCGGTGAGCGTTTCACCCGAGGCGAGCGCTCGTGTCGACGGTGTCGGCTGGAATGATGAAGAAATCGATCTTCCCCCTGCGCCCCTTGGAGATGATCGTGATGTCGCCGTTGGGGCGTACCCCAAGTGCTTCGGCATCGGTCGGCCCCTCCGCGTAGCGAAAGTTGAACGACCGCGCGGTCACCGTGGGTGACGCATCGGGTCCCCCCACCTTCGGCTCGGCGACGATGTAGATCGTGACCTCGCGGCGAACCTCATTGTTGTCGCCGGTATCGGCGATATAGAGACACGCGGACGGCTGCGGAGGCTCCGTCGTCGCGACAACACCGGAACAGGGACCTGACGAAATGTCCTCCCAATCACGCGCCATCGCGTTGGCAACGCTGACTTTCGCGAGCAATCGTCCGGAGATGTCGATGGCGTAGAGGTTGGGCCCGTCACCGGAATCGTTGTGCGACCAGAACACGCCGGGCTGAGTTCGACTGACGACGACCCCGGAGCTTTCCCGAAGCTCGTCCGGAACGGCACCGACTTCTTCGAGCACGCGTGCGGCGAACTCTTTCCCGTTCGCGAAATGTGCGGCCAGCGCGCGATGCGTCAGCCACCGCTCCACGCCCCACGATGCTGCCAGGCCAACGCTCCCGACGAGCAGGGCGAGAGCGATGACCGAAGTGGGCTTGGACACGGGAGTGCAAGAAATCATACGAGAGCCGCGCGCGTTTCGCTAACGCCAGCACGCCAATCCTTGACTATCCCGACCGAAGGGCGTAAAAGCGGCACAACCATCTAGGGCTCGGCGTTCTCGCGGACATCGGTTCACGCGCGCAACCCAGCGTCACTGGTCATCAGTCATTGCTGGAGGGAAGGAGATCGACATGCGCCGACTGACTCGCGCGGTAGTGGTCCTGACGTGTCTGGTGGTTCCCTCCTGGTCTTCCGCTCAATCGTCGATTACAGGTGTCGTCAGGGATCCGTCAGGGGCAGTACTGCCTGGCGTCTCCGTGGAAGCTGCGAGCGACGTGCTCATCGAAAAGGTGCGTTCGGCCGTCACCGACGAAACCGGTCAGTATCGGATCCTCGAACTGCGACCCGGCACCTACACCGTCACCTTCACGCTGACCGGCTTCAGCACCGTGAAGCGTGCAGAACTGGAGCTCCCCGCGGACTTCGTGTCTACGGTCAACGTCGAGATGCGGCTGGGCACACTCGAAGAAACGGTCACCGTGACCGGTGAGAGCCCGATCGTCGACGTCCAGAGCGCGCGGCGACGCCGGACGCTCGACGAGACCCTGATCGAGTCGATTCCCACCGCGCAGGGGTACGCGGCGGTCATGGTCTTGATGCCGTCGATGGTTCAAAGCAACGGCGGCAATAACAATGTCCTGCTGAGCCCTGGGATGATTGTCTTCGGCGGGCGCGGCGGACGCGGCAACGAAGGCGTTGCACAGACGGACGGGATCGGCACCGGCGCCGCGATCAACGGTGGCGGCGTCTCCGGCTACGGCCGGCTCGATACCACCGAGGAAGTCGTGCTCACCTCCAGCGGCGGACTCGGCGACGTCGAGGTCGGAGGCCCGATCGTCAACCTGATCCCGCGCAATGGCAGCAACCGGTTCGAGAATCGCTTCCAGGCGTCAGGCCTGAGTGGCGGTATGCAAGGCGACAACTTCACGCAGGAGTTGATAGACGCCGGGCTGCGAACGCCGGCGAAGACGAACTACCAGTGGGATTCCAGCCTGATGAACAGCGGTCCGATCATGCAGGACCGGTTCTGGTTCTTTTACGCGACCAGGTACTCGGGAAGCGGGAACGATCTTCCGGGCATCTTCTACAACAAGAACGCCGGCGACATCACCAAGTGGACCTACGATCCGGACTTCGATCGCCCTGCGAACAACAGCTCGTCGGGAACGATCACTCCGACGCTTCGGCTGACAGCGCAACTCAGTCGCAGCACGCAGGTGGGAGTCTTTGTCGACGGGGGAGCGTTCAGACTCAGTGATTACCCGCAAATTGGCCAGGTCGGGGCAGTCCCGCTGGCTACGCCGGAGACCGGCACTGTCGGTGGAAGCGGACGCTCTCCGATGTTCCAGTACAAGTGGACCTGGACCGCCACGAGCAAGCTTCTGCTGGACGCGAGCTACGGGTCGTACCACCAGGATTGGAACGGGCGCGAGGTGCCCGGCAACAATCGCGACCTGATTCGCATGACGGAACAGTGCACCGCCGGCTGCGCGAACAACGGCGGCGGCGTCCCGGGCCTGGTCTATCGCGCGCAGGTGTGGAACCCCGACTACATGGAGCCGAACCGCTGGCAGGCGGCGGCGACCTACGTCACCGGCGCACACAACATGAAGGTCGGCTATCAAGGCGTGTTCCACTGGCAAAAGACTCACCCCCACGGCAACAACTACAACCTCGACTACCGGGTCAACAACGGCGTGCCGAACCAGCTCACTCAGTTCGCGCGGCCGTACTTCACCGACTCGCGCGTGCGATACGACGCCCTGTACGCACAGGACCAGTGGACTCGCGGAAAGCTCACCGTCCAGGGAGCCATCCGCTACGACCACGCCTGGAGCTACTATCCCGAGCAGCAGATCGGGCCGACCCAATTTATTCCGGAGGCGCTCGTCTTTCCGGAGTCCAAAGGGGTGATCGGCTATCACGACATCAACCCGCGGTTCGGTCTCGCCTATGACGTGTTCGGCAACGGGAAGACCGCGTTGAAGTTCAACACCGGCCGCTACCTGGAAGCTGCGGTCAACGGCAACGGGAACTACTCGGCCTTGCAGCCGAGCAACCGGGTCCCCACGAGCGTGACGCGCGCGTGGACCGACGCCAACGGAAACTTCCAGCCAGACTGCGACCTGCTGAATGGCGAGGCGCAGGATCTCCGGGCGAGGGGCGGCGACAGCTGCGGGCGGTGGAGCAACCTGAACTTCGGGAAGAAGGACGTGTACAGCCTCTCCTATGACGAGGCGATCCTCCAGGGCTGGTCCAACCGGCCGTCCGACTGGCAGATCGGTGTGACGGCCCAGCACGAATTGTTTCCGCGCATCTCGATGGAAGTGAGCTATCTGCGCCGCTGGCTGCAGAACTTCACCGTGACCGACAATCTGGCGGTGACTCCCGCCGACTTCACGCAGTTCAACGTGGTGGCCCCGCTCGATCCGCGGCTTCCCGGCGGGGGCGGTTACACCGTTGGCCCGATCTACAACGTCAACCCCGACAAGTTCGGGCTTACCGACGACTACCGCACCTATTCACCCGCCTACGGCAACGTGTCCCAGGTCTACAACGGCGTAGACATATCCGTGAACGCGCGCCTGCGGAACGGCCTGCAGGTGCAGGCGGGAACGAGCACCGGACAGACGGTCGTCGATGCCTGTGAGGTGCGGGACAAACTGCCGGAGCAGGTGTCGAGCGGTGCGGCGTCCGCCGGGGGCATTCCGTACAACCCGACGAACCCGTTCTGTCACATCGCGCCCGGCATCACGACCAGGTTTACCTCCGCCGGCTCGTACATTGTTCCCAAGCTCGACGTGCAGGTGGCCTTCACGCTGACCAGCAGCCCAGGGGTGCCGCTCGAGGCGAACTGGAACATACCCAACGCGGTCGCCCGGCAATGGCTCGGGCGTGATTTGGCGGGCGGCGCGCCCAACCTCGCCGTGAACCTGCTGGCACCCGACCAGATGCGGAGCGATCGAATCAACATCCTCGACTTCCGGATCGGGAAGGTGATGCGCTTCGGCGGGCAGCGCGCGCTCTTCGCGCTCGATCTTTTCAACGCGCTCAACCTCGACACCGTGCTGGTCAACAACTTCACGTACGCTCCGCAGGGTCAATGGCTGGTTCCGCAGGAGGTGCTGACGGCGCGCACGGCGAAGATCACCGTGCAGTACGACTTCTAAAAGCATCAACTCCCAATTTCCAACCTCCAACTCCCAGAGAACGTTTTGGGAGTTGGGAGTTGGAGATTGGGAGTTGACAGTTCTCTACAATCGGGCCGTCGAGTTACTGGGCGGGACGCGCTGTTCGATCCACCCGCGGACGACCTCGAACACTTGCTTCCGGTTGTTCTCGAACATCGCGAAGTGACTGTTCCCGAGGATGCCGCGATCCTTGAGCTCGATCAGCTCCGCCCTGGCCCCGGACTGCGTCAGCGCATCGAGGATCGGACGACCATCGCGTCCGCCTCTCTCCGCCAGGAAGTACATGATCGGCATGTTCTTGAGATTCGGCAGCGGCGTACCCGCTGTACCGCCTTGTCCGACGAGCGGCGCCGTTGCGCCCTCGAACGAAACGACCGCCTTCACGAGATTCGGACGCTCGTTAGCGACCAGCCATCCGAATGGCCCGCCCGCCGAGTGCGTCATGATGATCGACGGACCGATGCGGTCAATGAGCTCCGCACCGTACTGACGCCACAACGTCTGCGCGAGCTGGGCATCGCGTGGCGCTGAATTCGCCGCCGCCACCAGTTGATCGACGAGCGGATCGCCGACATCGCCCGTCGTTCCCGGCCACTGCTTGTTCGGCGTGCGCGCCGAGGTCACCGAGTCGCGCGTGAGCAGGTCGTAGGTCACAAGCGGTCCCATCTCTCCGAGCGCGTCGGGATGGTAGAGCGAGCGGCCGTGGCCTGGTCGGTCGACCAGGTAGACCGCGTAGCCTGCCTGCACGAAGTGGTGAGCCCAGCCCGACATCCCGCCCAGGCCGAAATAGTGAACCATCTGGCCGCCGCCGCCGTGTACGAGCACGACCGGCAAGGGATGACGCCGCTGCGCCGGTTCGAGGAACTGCACGAACATCGGCGCGGTGTGGATCGTGCCGTACGGCATCTTCTTCGTGTTCGATGTGCCGACCCAGAAGATGCCGGTGTCCGCGAGCTTCAGGGCGAGTGAGTCGTTGCCGGCACGTCGCGCCGGCGCTTGATTGTTGCTGCCGGTCACGTTCTTGTGCATCCAGTCGATGAGAGGCTGCAGCACCTGGCGGCTGTTCTTCTCCATCATCATCGCGTGACCGTTGCCGTTAATCGCGAGCGCGCCCCAGCGAAGCTCCTCAGCCTGCACGCCGGCCTGCTTCAGGAACGCCACTGTCCCCGGGCTTCCCGGCGACGCAAACGACGCGTCTGCCGTCGCTACGAGAACTTTCGTGTTCTTCAGGTTCGGCAACTTACGTGCGGGCTCTTCCTGGAGGAAGTAGCCGGCCACACCTGACTCGGGGTTGGCGACCCACTTCGCCTTGATCTCTGACGGGTCGTTGATCGGCGGATCGTAGGTGACGGGGATCGACGAGAGGCCCCAGCGGTTGCCGAAGCCGAACGCACCGCCACCGGCGCCTTCGATGATGATGGTCGCTTTCACCAGGTTCGGTCGCGCTTCCGCGACCAGCAGACCGAAAGGACCGCCCGCCGAGTGCGTCATGATGATCGCGGGCCCGATCTTGTCGAGCAGATCGGCGCCGGCTTGACGCCACGTGAGATGTTGCAGGTTGAGCGGACCGGCCGGTTGCTGATTCGATGGAGCCGGCGGACCTGCGGGTGCTGCACCACGCCCTCCGCCTTGGCCGCCACCGCCGCCTGGGCCCGCGCCGGGCGCACCGCCGCGCCCTGCAGCCGGCGCCTGCACAACGTAGCTGCCGCCCATGCCCGCCGTCAGGCGACCGAGGTCATCGGATCCGACGTTCCCGGGTCCCGGCCATTGGCTGTGATTCTTCTGATACTCGTTCGGCGGGTTGGCCGGGTTCGCACTCGGCGGCGTGAAGCGACCGGCGATGCTCTCGAGCGTGAGCGCCTGCGCCGGGAATCCGCCGTGCAATTCGGGATGCAGCGGCGACCGCCCGTGACCGGGCCGATCGACGACGTAGACCTTGAAGCCTTCCTGAACGAGGTACTGGAACCAGCCTGGACGTCCGTCCGGAGTGCCGAGCCAGTCAGTGCCCTGACCTCCGCCGCCATGCACCAGCACGACGGGGAATGGATGCCGCACCTGGGCGGGAATCATGTACTCGACGTACATCTGCTGCCCGCCCACGAACGCACCGCGCGCCGTCTCGGCACGCTTCAGGTTGACCCACATGTAGCTCCACTCGGCGACGTCGAGCGGGATCTTCGTTGATGCTGCGGCCGTCTGTTGCGCGAGGCCTGCGGCTTCGGCAGACGTGGCCAATGGCCCCAGTGCCGCGGCGGCGGCACCAGCAACGCCCATCGCCGTTGCCCGTCGCATGAAGTCGCGACGACTGACGTGACCGGCAGCGAAGTTCTCGTACAGGTCTTTCAGCTGTTGCTCGATCTGGACGTCATTGTGTTGGCGCATTGTCGGAGCACCTCTGGGATTGGGCTACTGAAAACTCCCAACTCCAATTTCCAACTCCCAAGCGACTTGGGTTCCTTGGGAATTGGTAGTTGGAGGTTGGGAGTTGCCAGGTCTCAGGATTTGCAGGGCTTCGGGGCCCACTTGGCGCCGTCGGCTTCCTTCTTGAAGTGCGTGCTGGTGACGAAGTCCGTGTTCAGGTACTTCGAGTCGGAAACAATCGTGGTCACCGCGAACCATTCATCGCCGTTCGGTGCGGCGAAGCGATCGAAGTACTCCGTCATCGTCGCGTTCTCGCTGTAGGGCACACCGTTCTTCCGCAGCCACCCGGCACTCATCATTGTCGTGGTCGCCTTCAGGTTGCCGCGTCGCGGTCCGGGCGGCGGTCCGCCGCGACCACCTGCGCCGGCCACTTCCCATTCGGCGACTGAGTAACCTTGCAGCGACCGCTCCGCTGGCGGCTTGGCGTCGCCGAAGACCAGTCGACGCGTCTGCACGCCGGCATCGGTTTCGATCTTGAGCGTGCGGTCGTTTTCCCAACTGATGCGCACGCGCGTCGGGTTGCGCATCAGCCCCGCCGCGCCGTAGGCGAGGCACGAGCCGTCGGTCGCCGGATCCCACGAATTGCCGACCTTCTGCCCCTCGGCGTTGAGCGGCACGCTGGCAAAGTCGCCCTTCGGCGGCGTCACCATTCGCCAGCGCCAATCTTCGTTCACGACTGACACCCAGTTGCCCGTCAGGTCAATCGGTGCGGCCGCCTGCGGCGTCTGCGGAGCCTGCGGCGGTCCACCGCCACGCTGCCCCTGTTGCGCCGTCAGCGCGATGCCCGAAGTAAGAATGACGACGGTGCCAATGAAGACCCGGATGTACTTTTCCACCTACTTCTCCACTTTGAACGTCCTACTTTGAACTTGCCTTCAGGCTCCGGTAAGCATTGTCGACAAATGCATCAGCACTGCCCGCTCCCCGCGCCGCACCGTAGCGCCCTTCGTAGTCGCGCACGAGCCGCGCAGCTTTGACCTGCTCGAGCGTCTGACCCTTGTCGATCGCGCTCTGCACGCGGTCGCGGATGATCGTCATCATGTCGCGGTACTCGACGACGTCGGCTTCGTCGGTGAGCCGTCCGTGACCGGGAATCACGTAGGTGCCACCTTCCTGTTTGTCTTCAGGCACGGTGATATCGAGGACGCGATTGAGCGTCTTGACGATGCCGTCCAGACTGCCCCCGCTCTCCAGGTCGACCACCGGGAAGCTGTCGTGTTGAACGCATCACCAGTGACGAGGACGTCCGACTTCCGGAAGAACACCATCACGTCGCCGTCGGTATGAGCGCTGGGCACGTGAATGAACTGCACCGCCTCCCCGTTGAAGTGCATCTCGAACTCGTCGGTGAAGAACGTGTCGGTCGGCATCGCTGACTGGGCAACGCCGGCTGCACCTTCACCAGGCGCGCCTCGACGTTCTCGTGCGTCATGATCTTGGCAAAGTTCGCGGCGGCCTGACCGGCCTGACCGGCGAAGTTGCCCGCGATGATCGACTCGCCCGCTTCGGCAACCTTCGCGTTGCCCCCCGTGTGATCGGGATCGACGTGCGTGTTGACGATCCAGCGAATCGGTTTGTTGCCCGCCAGCTTCTTGATCTCGACGACCAGCTTGTCAGCCAGCCCGGTGGTCATCGTGTCCACGACGAGCACGCCCTCGTCACCGATCTGGACCGCCGCGTTGACACCGCCGCCCGTCAGCATCCAGACGTTTCCCTGCACGTGGAGCGCATGCACCTCGTCGTCAACCGGTGGCGCTGGTTTACGGGCTGCTGTCTGAGTGTTTCGTTCCGGTGCTGTCGCACCTGCCGTCATGAACTCCGGCAGCGCGGTTGCGGCGCCGCCGCGAATACCGTTCTCAGGGAGGTTGTGCTTCTTCGCGAACTCGTTGAGGAACGGGTTCTCGCCCGGCAGGTGGTGCGGCACCTCACCCTTCTCGCGCGGCACCTCGACAGTCGGGTAGCACGGATACGGCTGCATCGCCGGGTTCTGCACCAGCTGGAATCCGTTCGTCTTGATGAGCGGCTCGGTGAGGTAGTTGGGGTCCTCGATCATGTAGATGTGGGTGAGGTAGTTCCCATGCCGGATGAAGCGCTCGGTCATCGTCGCCTGGTCGGTGATGAGCAGTCCGTTGCGCCGAATCCACCCCGCCTTCAAGTGCGTCGTCTTGACGACGAGGACGTTGCCCTCCCATTGACCAGTCGAAAAGCCCTGCCACGTATGCGCGGCGTACTCCGGCGGATGCGGCCGCCCGTCCAACCAGATATCGCGCTTCTGCTCCTGCCACTGAATGTGCGTGTGGAGCTTGACCATCGACTGGGTCTTGTCGTTGACCTCGACGGTGATGCGCAGGTTGCCGACGCCACGAAAGCCGTAGGTCGAGGGATGCGGCTTGCACTGGTGCTCGGGAAGCGTCAGCAGCGAGGCGTCCCAACTGTCGGCGCGCAGCCGCATCGCGTCGTTGATTGGCAGGCCGGCGTAGTCGCCGACATCGGGACCCGGAATGCGCTCGACCTGATCCTCGTGGAAGATCGGTGCCCACATCCCGGTCAGATCGACCTGCGCGAATGCCGGGGACGCCACCGCGGTCAGAAGAACGGCACACACGAGCATTCGCGAATGCTGTCGCGTCATAAAGCGTCCTCGCATAGCAGATATATCTGTTCGGCGAAATCTTAGTGCTGTGTGGACTTTTTGTCGAATCGGCAATAGACTCCCCAGTCGGTTTGCCGAGCCTGTGTCCACGTTGATCCAGTCCAGCCCTCGCATCTCTCCCCTGGACAGCATCGAAGCTGTACGGCGGAGACCGTAACAAAATCAGACTCTATGGATCCAACACATCTTCACCTGCTGCTCAATCACGTGCCGACCGTGGGGTTCGGCATCGGCATCGCGCTCTTCGCCCTTGCCCTGTTCACTCGCAGCAACGATCTGAAGCAGGCCGGCCTGACGGTCATGGTGGCCATTGCCCTCGTCTCGATTCCCACCTATGCCACCGGCAACGCGGCACAGATGAACCTCGAGGAGCGAGGGGAGGTCAGCGACGGCACGACGGAATCCATGGTGACGCTCTCGCTGATCCAGACGCACGAAGGGGCGGCGCTTCTCGCGCTCGGCTTCATGGAGCTGACGGGCATGCTGGCCTGGCTCGCGCTCTGGAAGTTCAGGCGGACGTCCATCCTGACGTGGGGCCTGGGCGGGACCATCCTGGTGCTGTCGCTGCTGACACTGGGCCTGATGGCACAGGCGGCGAATCTCGGTGGCCTGATCAACCATCCCGAGATACGCGGCACCGAGGAAGCGACCAGCTTCATAGGGCACTTCGGTCGCACGGTTGGCGACTACGTCAGGGATACGCCGTGGACCTGGATCGCAGCCGAGACGCTGCACTTCATCGGTCTCTCGTTGCTGACCGGCGTCATCCTGCTGATCGACCTGCGCGTGCTCGGGTTCATGCCGCAAGTGCCCTTCAAGGCGCTCGATCGGCTGCTGCCCTGGGCGATGCTCGGTTTCGCGCTCAACGTCTTCACCGGCATGCTGTTCTTCGCTGCCGCGTACGGACATACACGAACAACCCGGCCTTCTTCTGGAAGCTCATCTTCGTGCTGCTGGCCGGCGCGAACACGTTTGTACTTCACGTTCGACCATTCCTGGGCGAATCAACCAGGGCGCGACGCGTCGATGATCTCGAAGGCGGCCGCGGTCAGCGCGATGGTGCTGTGGGTAGGCGTGATGTATTGGGGCAGCATGCTCCCGTTCATCGGGAATGCATTCTAAGAAGGGACCGCTGCGGTCGGGAAGGGTGAGTCACAAGGATGCAGCTAGCGCTTGCCGTATTTTCGTCGTCCTGGTCGTAACCGTCCTTCTGGGCTTCTTCGGGTATCTCATCGATAGAAGCGCCAGGCGTCACGAGCACAGCGAGGGTCGATAACGATGGCATTTCTGGAATGGCTCGAGTCACTGTCGTACGCCGTGTGGGTGCGTGAGTCCCCGAGTCTGCTGGCATTCCCCGCGCTGCTGTTCATTCATACATTGGGGATGGCGCTCGTGGCCGGCGGATCAGCCGTGATCTCGATGGCCCTCCTGGGCCTGTGGCCGCGGACGTCGATCAAGCCGCTCGAACGTCTGTACCCGGTGATGTGGTTCGGGTTCTGGATCAACCTGTTCAGCGGCGTCTCGATCTTCGTGAAGGACGCCACAATCTACGGGCGCAACCCTGACGTGTACATCAAGCTGGTCTTCGTCGCCGCGGGTGTGGCGCTGCTGACGATCATCCGCAAGCAGGTCTTCGGTGGTTCAGTCCTCGATTCGGGACCGGTGCCCGGCAAGGCCAAGATGCTGGCGTGGGCGTCGCTGGGATGCTGGTTCTGTGCGATCGTTTCAGGACGCCTGATCGCTTACGTCGGCCCGGTACCGGGGCTGTAAAGATAGCGCGTCGTCCCATCGGACCGCAGGAGACTACTCAATCGTCTTGACTTCGGCGCCAGCCGGCGCCGTGAGCGCGGCCTTCACGTCGGCAACTGCAGATGCGACGGGATTGGCGACGCCGACGAGAATCTTCCCATCTGAAACGTCAGGATCGTAGATCACCGATCCGCGTCCGAGCCGCGCGCTGATCGCCAGCGTGATCACCGTCGCCAGGATCGCACCGAGCATCGTCAACTCGAAGGTGATGATCAGGTTCGGCCACCACGCGAAGATCGGAAGACCTCCGACGTTGATCGGCCATGAGGTCTCGGTCAGCCAGGAAAGACCCAGCGCCGACGCCATCCCGATCAGCCCTCCGACACAGGCGATCCACCACATCCAGGTCGCCTTGTCGCGATGCCCGAACTCGAAGTCCTCCATGGGCTGGGCGGACTGAATCGTGATGTCGCGATCGGGCACGCCCGCGGCATGGAGGCGACCGATCGCCTGCTGAGCCGAGTGGCCGTCCGGGTAAAGCCCGTACATCGCTCTCACGAGTGCTGCTCCCGGAGCCGAGGCTCCTCAGTCCCTGGTTGGGTCGCGGCAGGTGGCTGATGGTCTCCCGCCTTGAGCTCCCAGATCGAGATGATCGGCACGACCTTGATGAAGAGCACGTACAACAGCGCCATCGCCGCGAAGGTTGCGCCGGCGATGATGAACTCCACCGGCTGCGGCTCGTAGCGGCCGTAGCTATACGGCAGGTACTTGCGCCCGAGCGACGGCACGATGATCAGGAAGCGCTCGAGCCACATGCCGACGACGACGCCAATCGACGCGATGACGCACCCGGTGATGGTGCGGAATCGCTTGATGCCCATGAGCACGAGCGGCAACACGAAGTTGCCGACCACCATCGTCCAGTAGAGCGGTGCGAAGTCCTCACGCTGCGTCCGCCAGAAGACGGCCATCTCGGACGGCTCGTTCCCGTAGTAGGTGACCAGACGCTCGTTGAACACGAAGTAGCCCCACAGCAGTGCCATCACCAGCAGCAGCTTGCCCAGGTTCTCGAAGTGAATCGGGTGCAGGTACTGCTCGAGGTGCAGCACGCGACGAAGGATGGCCATGGCGATGAGCAGCCCGGCAATGCCGCTGAAGATTGCGCCGGCCACGAAATACGGACCGAAGATCGCGGTCTGCCACATCGGGACCGGCGCCATCGAGAAGTCGAACGAGACGATGGTGTGGACGGATACCGCAACCGGCACGATCGCGACCGCCATGATGGCCATCGCCGTCTCGAGCCGGTGCCACTGCTTCGGCGTGCCGCGCCAGCCGAGCGCCAGGAAGGTGTAGATCGTTCGCCGCAATCCGGTGGACTTGTCGCGAACGACCGCGAAGTCGGGAATCATCGGCAGGACGAGGAACAGCACGCTGCCGGTGAGATAGGTGTTGATCGCGAAGAAGTCCCAGACCAGTGGCGATCTGAAGTTCGGCCAGATTAATCGTTCACTCGGATAGGGAAACAGCCAGAACGCCAGCCACGGCCTGCCGAGGTGGATGATCGGAAACATCGCCCCGATCATCAGCGCAAACACCGTGATCACCTCGGCACAGCGCGTCACCGGCCGTCGCCAGCCGGCGTCAACGAGCCGAAGGATGGCGGAGATGAGCGTCCCTGCGTGGCTGATGCCGATCCAGAAGACAAAGCTCGTGACGTAGAAGCCCCAGTAGACGGGCCATCTGATACCCGAGATTCCGAAACCAAAGAACATCTGCGAGAGCCAGGCCACGAGGGCGGTCAGCACGATCGCGCCGAGGATCGCCACCACGACGTAGAACTTCCACGACGTGTGCAGCAGAGGTCGCAGCAGCTCGCGATTGATCTGCGCGTGAGACGGAGTCATCAGTGTCCTTGGTGAAATTCTGGATTCTGCATTGCGACAATCATGACTGTCTGCTCAGATACGTCACCTTGGGTTCGGTACCACGATCCTCCAGCAGCTTGCTGCCGCGCGAGGACCGCGACAGCCGCGAGACCGCGCTCTCCGGATCGTCGAGGTCACCGAACACAAGGGCCTGCGCGGGGCAGGCCTGCGCACAAGCCGGCTTGATCTCGCCATCAGCGAGCTGACGCTCCTCGGCCTTGGCCTGGGTCTGTGCTGCCTTGATGCGCTGCACGCAGAACGTGCACTTCTCCATCACGCCGACCTCGCGAAGCGAGACGTCGGGATTGAGCTGCAGGTGCAGCGGCTTGTCCCACGATGGATTGAAGAAATCGAAGAACCGGACGTTGTATGGGCACGCGTTCGCGCAGTAGCGCGTACCGATGCAGCGGTTGTAGACCTGTGCGTTCAGGCCGTCCTCGGTGTGATGGCTCGCATAGGTCGGGCATACCGGCTCGCACGGCGCGTTCTCGCAGTGCTGGCACATGACCGGACGGAACTTGAGCTGCACGTCGGGAAACTCGCCTTCCCAGTAACGCTCGACCCGAATCCAGTGCTTGGCGCGGCCACGCGCAGCCTGATCGGCGCCTACGGTCGAGATGTTGTTCTCGGCGTGACAGGCCGTCACACATGCGCCGCAACCGTTGCAGCGATCCAGGTCCGCGGCCATTCCCCATCTGGGCATTCTAACTCCAACTCCAACCAACTTCCAACTGCCAAATCCCAAATCCCAATCCCAAGGTCCCAATCCCAATTCCCTCCCACACCGATGATCACCTGGGATTCGAGCTAGAAGGAAGTAGCTGTCATCGCCCCTTATCCTCGTGTTCCCGAGACCCACCAGCGAAGAGAATCAGACGTCCGTCCGGATCGCCGACTCGAGAAATGCGCACGCGCGTGGCGGCCCATGCCAGGCCGCCCGTCTCAGTCTCGGTAAGGGAGCGAGCAGTTCGATCGGGTTCTCGCCTCTCCCACTCGCATACCGCGTGAAGGTCTGATGGCCCTGGCCCGCCGGCATCGCCACGAGGTCCGGTGCGATTCCGGGAGAGACGATCGCCGCGGTTCGCAGGCTGCCGTGTGCTGATGTCACGTCGACGATGTCACCATCGCGAATCCCGAGCGTGGCGGCGGTCGCGGAGTTGATCTCGATCCAGCTGCTCCACATCGCCGAGGTCAGCGGATCCGGCATCTCCTGGAGCCACGGCAGGTGCGCGAGCGACCCGTCGAGGAATGCGCTCGAGACGTACGGCAGGAAGTGCAGCGGATACTGCGCGGCATCACCATCGAACTGCGGTTCCGTGAACGCGATCGGCTTCGCCTGCGCGTCAGAGCTCGCTGCGGTCGTGAGCGCGGCGGGAAGCGTGCCCCACCAGCCGCCTTTCTCCTGCGCATCGGTCCACGCATCGAAGGTCGATGTCATGGGCAGGGCCGAGAACGTCTCGGTGAGAAGAGCCTCGAAGTTTTCCCACGGCAGGTTCAACGGTCGCGCCAGCCGTCGTCCGACGTCGAGCAGCACGTCGGGTGTGGACCGCGTCTGATGCAAGGGCATCATCGCGGCAGGCGCCACGCTGGCGACCGCCACCATCGATCCCGATTCCGGGCAGCGCCTCCGCCCAGGTCTCGAGGAACGAATGGTCCGGAAGAATCAGATCGGACAGCGCCGCGGTTTCATCGAGGAAGCTGCCGAAGCTCACGACATAGGGCACCTTCTCGAGCGCCTCGCGCACCCGCCATGCCTTCGGTGACGTGAAGACCGGGTTCGCTCCATCGAGCAGAACGACCTGCGGAACGGACGATCCGTCGAGGATTCCCGCAGCCAGTCGATCGACGGAGGGCGACGCGGCGAGGACTCCCTGCCAATCCCTTGGCGGCCGCAGCGAGATTCAATTGCGGCGTGAAGAACATCCCGCCCGGCCGCTCGATGCTTCCGAGCAGAGCGTTGAGGGCATTCACGGCAAGGGCACTGAACAGACCATTGGTCTGCGCCAGCGGCGACCCACCGATGATCGCGACCGAGGGGCTGATCTCGGCGAGTTCCCGGGCGAGCCTTTCGACGCGCGCCGCCGCTACCCCGGTGATCTGCTCCACCTGCTCCGGAGCGAAGTTGCTCAATCCGGCTGCCCATCCATCGATAAGCGATCCGGCCCGCCCGCCTGCGTTCGCTGGCCGGAGCTTATTGGCCATGATCACGTGCGCCAGGCCGAGCGCCAGGGCGCCTTCGGTCCCCGGTCTCACCGGCAGCCACTGATCGGCGTTCGCACCCGTCTGGGTCATTCGTGACTCGACCTGTACGAAGATCCCTCGAATACCGGGACGCCCCTGCCGCATCAGGCCGTAGCCGTATCCCTGCGACGTCGGTGAGTTCCACGTGCCCAGGAAATCAGCACCGAAGCTCAGGACGTATCTCGCATTCGGCAGATCGAACGTCGGCAGCTGCGCGCGACCAAAGCTGAGGCCGTTGGCGCGGCGCAGCACGTCGTCGTTGAACAGATCGCAGGCAATCGCTCCCGGTGCACCGAACGCCGAAAGGAACCGGTCGATCAGCGCAGCGCGATGGGCACGATGTCCGCGCCCGAGGTAGATTAGCGATTTCTGATTGCCCGCCGACGCGAGTCCATCCAGGCGTGACACCAGCTCGGCGAGCGCATCATCCCAGGAGATGGCGTCGTACTGTCCCTGCCCGCGATCTCCTTTCCGACGCAACGGTTGCGTGATGCGATCAGGGTGATACGTGACCTGAATCGCGGCCTGACCGCGCGCACACAAGGTGCCGTGGTTGACCGGATGCTCCGCGCTCCCTTCGAGCTTCTTCGCCGCGTGAATGCGAACCAGGCCGGATTGCCCGTTCCGGACGACATCGGCGTCCGCCATCATCAGGCGCACCGTCAGTCCGCATCCCGAGGCGCAGAGCGTGCAAACGCTCGGCTTCATCGTCGCGACTGCCGGGCACAATGTCCTCGGCCGGCACGAATCGGATGATCTCGTTCTCGGGATTGCCGCAGCTGGCAAGTGCGGCGCTGGTGCCTGTGACGGCGGTGAGCTTGATGAAGGAACGGCGATCCATCAGGTGCTTAGAAATGACAAGTCAAACAATCATCCGGAGCCTTGCGCTCCCGGTGGCAGTTGACGCAAAAGCCCATCGTCATCTCGACGTTCCGCTGTGCCACGCCTTGAGCACCGATATTTCCGTGACAGGTCGAGCACTCGACGTTGGCACGGATATGAGGCGCATGGTTGAACCTGACGTGAGACGCCGGCGGATACCCGAAGACACGGTTCCAGTTGAAGTCACGTCCTGACTGCTGCATCTCGGTGATCTGCCGGATGCGCGGGCGATTGGCGGCGATCGTTCGATGGCATCCCATGCACGTGCGCACGCTCGGAAGCCCCGCGACCGGCCCTTCAGAGACCGCTTCGTGGCAATACTCGGTGCACGCGATCTTCTGGCCGACGTGAATGTTGTGCGGAAACTCGAACGGCTGTTCGACGACGACCGGATGGCGGCCGAGGAAGTCGTTGAGGGCGGCGGCAAACGTGGGACGTGCGGTCGTGAAAACGTCCGCTGTCTGCCCCGGAAGCAGCGGCGCACTGGAAGGCTTCGGGACGCTCCGCTCGAAGATGCTGCAGCCGACGCCCGTCGCCAGCGCCAAAACGAGAACGAGGAAGAGACGTGCGAACGCGCTACCGACGAGGGGTGGCCTCATCGGGACTCACTTCGTGGCTGCCGGCTTGGGTCCAACGCTGCGAATGAAGTTCACGACGTTCCACACGTCGCGCTCCTGCATCGCCTCCTTCACTCCCTTCATCTCGGTCATCGGAAGGCCGTTCCAGATCACTGCGAAGATTTCACCGTCGCTCGATCCATGATCCCACTCGGCGTCGGTCAGATCCGCCGGCGCCGGGTTCTTCGGTGCAAGCGGGCCATCGCCCTTGAGGCGTATGCCATGGCATTGACGGCAGTTCATGTTGTACGCGGTCCGTCCTGCCGTGATCGAGGCTGGCGTCGATGCCACCGGATTCTTCACCGCAGCGGCCTTGGGATCACCGCCGCGCCGCTGAGCACTCACGCCGGTTGCGACCACTACGAGAAGACATCCAACGATGAGTGCCGTCCACACACGAAACATCACACGCATTCTCCGCAAGACAAGGGTTCCCGGGGAGTCTATCAAACGCTGCGGGCTTCAGGGAATGAACACAACTCCCCAGGGTCGATCGCCGACCGTGACCTTGGCTTTCACGGTGCGCGACGCGACATCGACGATCGACACATCGTTCGAACATGGGCCGTTCGCGGTCCCACCTCGACTGAAGCGATCGGTTTGTTCGTCGCCGTTTCGATGATCACGACACCCTTGCCGCGCCCCGTGGTAACGAAGATGTGCTTGCCATCCGGCGCCGCCACGACGCCCATCGGTCGCACCAGCTGCCCGGTGAGCTTGATGGTGTCGAGCACTTCGTGCTTCATCGAATCGATCACGGCGACCGACGATCCATTCTCGGACGACACATATGCGCGTGTGCTGTCGGGAAGGAACGCCGTCGACCTCGGACGCGGGCCGACACCGATCGTCTTCAGAACCTTGAGCGCAGTCACATCGATCACGGCAACGTGGCTGTCCTCTTCCGACGTTACGTAACGAACAGGCGACCGGCCGCTGGCCTGGCCGTTGCCGTGGATGGGGCACCCGCGGCGGGTGCGGGCGCGGGTGTCTCCGTCCTCGAGCATGCAGACGCGAGAAGAAGAGCCGGAATTACCAAAGGCGAGCTTGCAGCGCATGAGTCATGCTCCTCGGCGGCTATACTACAGCCACCTTCAGTTCCGAGTTCCGGGTTCCGGGTTCAAGGTTCCGGGTTCGATGTTCCGGAACCTGAACCCTGAACATTGAACGACGAACGCGAGCTCGGAACACGAACGTGGAACCTGGAACAGGGAACCTTGAACCACAGTTGCGCCGAGCGAACTATGCGCAAGTACCTGATTCTGTTTCATCGATATCTCGGAATCGCGCTCAGCCTGATCTTCGTCTCGTGGTTTGCGTCCGGCATCGCGATGCTGTACGCGCGCGGGATGCCGCGGCTGACCTCGGACCTGCGCCTCGAACGGCTCGCACCGGTCGATGTGTCGGCGGTGCGCCTCTCTGCAGCGGACGCGCTCGAACGTGCCGAGCTGTCCGACGCGCCGAGCCGCGTCACGCTGCTCACCGTCATGGATCGCCCGGCGTACCGCTTCACCGCCCGAGGCGAATCGACCACGGTGTTTGCGGACACCGGTGACCTCCTCATCGACATCGATGCAGCCCAGGCGCAAACGGTCGCAGCAGCCTTCGTTCGGCTTCCCGAGGATCGTCTGCACCACGTGGCGCGCCTGACACGTCCCGATCAGTGGTCGCTCACGCTCCGCCAGGGCCCGATGCACAAGTTCACGGTGGACGATGACTCGGGGACCCAGCTGTACGTGTCGGAGCGAAACGCCGAAGTCGCCGTTGTCACCACGCGTGGCAGCCGCACGCTCGCATGGGTCGGCGCGATCCCGCATTTCCTCTACTTCGCACCGCTACGTCTCAATCAGCCGCTCTGGCGACAGGTGGTGCTGTGGACCGCGGGTCTCGGCATCGCGTTGGCGCTCCTCGGCATCGTGCTCGGCATTCTTCAGCTGAGAATCACTCGCCCGTTCAGCTTCAGGCGCATCGGGTCGTACCTGCCGTACTCCGGCTGGATGCGATGGCACTACATCACCGGCCTGGTCTTCGGCGTGTTCACGCTGACCTTCGTCTTCAGCGGCTGGCTGTCGATGGAGCCGTTTGGCTGGGCCACGAGCGCGGGGCGATTCGGTGGTGGGCTGCGCGAGGCGTTCACGAGCAACCCCGGCGACCTCGACGCGTTTCCGTCGTTGAATGCCACCGCCTGGCAGACGATCGCCGGCGGACGCGCGATCAAGGAAGTCGAATACGTTCGCATTCAGGAGCAGCCGTTCTTCGTCGTCCGGCGCGATCCCGATCCGACGGCGGGCACCGAGGTGCGGGGGCACGAGCCGTACTTCGCCGTCAGATCGCGCGACGGCGCGCAGACTGTCGTGAGCGCCACGACGCTCCAGGCGCACGATCGCAACTTCCCTGCCGAAACGCTGCTCGCTCGCGTGAGGATGGCCGTTCCTGATGCCGCCATCACGAACAGCGAGATACTGGCGACGTACGATTCGTACTACTACTCGCGCGACGGGCTGGCGCCATTGCCCGTTTTGCGCGTCAAGCTCGCCGATCCAGATCGGACGTGGCTCTACATCGATCCGCGAATGAGCCAACTCGTAGGACGTGTGCATCGGCTCGATCGCGTCGAGCGTTGGCTCTACAACGGCCTGCACAGTCTCGACTTCTCATTCTGGTACTACAAGCGGCCGCTGTGGGACGTGGGCATGATCCTGCTCAGCCTGGGCGGCCTGACCACGAGCGCCATCGGACTCTTCCTGGGTCTGAAGCGCGTTGCGCGAAATCTCGGGGGCATTGCCGCCCCAAGTGTCGAGCCCGATCCAGTTTTCTGGAGCGACAAGATCCACAGAACCGTCGAGCGGCGGTAACGGAACGGTGACGCGGAACCCCGAACCGGGAACGCGAACCTCGAGCGGCGAACCTGGAAGAACGAACCTGGAACCAAGAAGACGGAACTCGGAACCGATGATTCCGAGCTCCGGGTTCTTCCCTAGTTGAACGTCACGGTGTGCGTGTGTGCGTTGTCGTTCGTAGACGTCTTTTGCACACGCGTCCCCCCGCTGATTTGCGTGAGCTCGGCTTGAGACAGGGCTACCGTGTGCGTGTGGGTCGTGGTGCCCGTAAGAGTCAATGTAATCGGTTGTCCAGCGGAAAACTGAGCCGCCGTGATCACCGCGCCAGTGTGAGTATGACCGGCGTCGGTGGTGACCGTTCCGGTCTTGTCGGTTGCCGGTGTTGTCGGACTAGTCGGGTTGTCATCATCATCGTCCCCGCAACCGCTGATGGTGATGGTAACGCCCGCCAGCATCGCCAGCGCAGTTTCCACGGTGAACTCACGCCTCGTCAGCAGGTTCTCATCGCTCATCGGTACCTCCCGGCGCGAGCGTATCAGGAAGCGTGCCAGCCATCGAGCGTCGTCTGGTCTCCCCGGAACTCAGTCCAGCTTGGTCGCTGTGATGTCGAATCGTACGGTGTTCACCACGCCATCCTTCTGCGCAGCTGAGCCCTCGCTCGGAGCATATGGCCCCACGCGCCGAGATATCGCTCCAGAGAACCACCGTCATCGAGCCGTAATCGCAACTGAGTCTGACTCCCCGCGACGCGGCCTTGCAGGATTCGGGTGTGGCGGCTGGTACCGTCTGCGCCAGTTGCTGCGCAACGCTCTCGGCGTGAGTCACGCGATCGGACACCGCGATCGCGCAGAGACCACACACGAGCAGCCACGAGGTAGCAGATCTGCATCCTGGAACACGAGCCTTTCGGGTGATCCTGAACACAACTTAAGGAAATCTTCAGCAACACGGGCGCATTCCTCTCCTATGATTCGGCTGAGCGTTCGTCCCCGAACGTCATGGAGGGAAGACACGATGACGTGTCCGTTGCGGGCTTGCGGAACTGGGTTGTGCCGAATCATGGTGGCCTTGATATTGGCGGCGTGGTGCAGCCCCGCCGCCGCACAGCAGCCCGCCGCGCCGCCACAGATGAACATGGCGGATCATCGTGGCGCCATCCGCGGTGTCGTGCGCGGCGACGCCGGCGCACCGGTCCAGAACGCGACTGTGACCGCCGTCAACGCGGACAACGGTGCGCAGTTCACAGCGACGACCGACGCGCAAGGTGCCTACTCGTTCGGGGCACTTCCCGTCGGGAAGTACAACATCACGATTCAATCGGCCGGGCTCACCGCGTTCCGTCGCACGGGCGTCGAGGCGGCGATGGACAAGACGCGAAACGCTCGACATCACGCTGAACGCGGCGAGCGCGGCGGCCGCGGCGGAATTGGAGCGGCAGGAACTACTCGCCCACATCGCGTCTCTCGAGCAGCGCATCAGCGACCTCGAATCGAGCGCCGTGCTGTCGGAACCGGAGACTCGTGTGCGGCGTGTCGAGGTCTTCGTCGATCCCAGCGGTAACGAGGTCAGCGGGCCTGCGCCAGGCGCCACCCCGCAGGTGACCTACGAACGCGAGCGCGTCTACCGGCGCCAGACGATCAACGAGAAGATCGAGGAAGCGCTGGAAGAGGCCGAAGAACGCAGCGTGTCCGTTGGCGTCGATGCCGCGATGGGCACGCAGTTCGCACGTCGCACCGCCGGCGAGGAAGACCCGACCAGGAGCGCGTATGCGCTCGCCTCCGCAGATCTGTTCTTCACTGCGGGAATCGCACAGTACACCATCTTCTTTGCCGACATCGTCGGGCTGAGCGGGTCGCCGCCGGACACCGAGATTCCATCGTTGACGCTGTTGAACGGCTACACCGCGCGGCTGGTGGCGCAGAACCAGCTGAATCTGCGCGAAGCCTGGCTGCGCACGGAGCTGTTCGGGCAACGGCTGGCTCTGACCGCCGGCCGCCTCGATCTGACGAACTACTTCGACCAGAACGCGCTGGCCAACGATGAGAGCACGCAGTTCCTCAGCGACGCGCTCGTCAATAACCAGATGCTCGGCCTGTCGAGCAATGGCACCGGCGTCGCCACCGAGTTCGACGCCAAGAACGGCTTCCGGCTCAAGTTCGGTTTCCAGCAGAGCAACGATGACGCCGCGAACCTGTCAGACTCGATGTACACGCTGACGGAGGCCGGCTATACGTTGACGCCGTTCGCGCTGCCAGAGGGGACGTATCGTGCGTGGTTCCGGACGGACAACACGCCGGACTCGGGGGTTGCGACCGGCTTCGGAATCAGCCTCGACCAGAAGCTCACCCCGTTCATGGGCGTCTTCGCGCGCTACGGCACCTCGAACATCGATCCGGGCCGCGACAACTTCTTCAGCGTCGGAATCGGCTTCCAGAACGGCATCATCTTCAACCCGCGCGACACGTGGGGGATCGGGTACTCTCAAATGGATCTGGAAACGGGACAGACGGAGCGCCTGACCGAGGGCTACTACAACTTTCTCCTCACCGAACGGTTGCGACTGTCATTCCATCTCACGCACGTGATCGACGATGCCGACTTGGAGTCCGAGTTCGGATACCTGTTGCCGGGCGTGCGATTCCAGGCGGCTTTCTAGACATCAGGAGCAGCGGTCATGACACTTCGGCGCACATTCTTCGCTGGGACAGCGTTCACCGCCATCGCGGTCGCTGCTGTCGTCTCCACATTGCAGGCCCAGGACGTCAAGATCACCGATCCCCGTTCGGTCGTCATGATCGTCAACCGCGACTCGAACGACATCTCGTTCATGGACATCAAGTCCAGGAAGATGGTCGGCAAGACGTTCCTCGGCAACAACGTCAATCCGCACATGGTGATGATGTCTCCCGACGGCCGCTATGTCGTGACCGGCGGAACCCGCGCGAACAAGGCGTTCATCATCGACACGCGCACGCTGCAGCTCGTCAAGGTCATTCCGACCGACATCGCGCCGGAGCACCTGGCGTTTTCCCCGGACAGCCGGTGGTACTACCAGGGCAACCCGGACGGCGACTCGGTGTCGGTGATCGACATGCAGTCACTCTCGAAGGTCAAGACGATCCCGGGTTTCGCGGAGCCGCTGAATGTCACCTTCCTGCCTGATGGGTCGAAGGCCTATGTCGGCAACTACGGTGCCCACTGGGTGGGCGTCGTCGACGTCCGCCGTCACGAACTACTCAAGAAGATTCAGGTCGCCCCGGTGCCTGGCGTTGCCAAGCTCGACCCGGCGAAGTATCTCGGCGAAATCAAGGGCATCAACATTGCCGCGTTGTCCAACGATGGACGATATCTCTATGCCGCCGACAGCGACCTCGCCGTCGTTGGCGTCATCGACACGCGCGAAGACAAGGTGATCAAGACGATCCGCGTCGGCCTCGACCCATGGCGGATCTACATGAGCCATGACGGGAAGTACGGCATCACGGCCAACAACGGTGACGAAACGATCTCGATCATCGACACCCAGACCAACAGCGTTGCCGCCACGCTCGAGGCCGGGCCAGACATGACCGGCATCAACTTCGCCGCTGGCAAGGCGTTCGTCATCAGCTCCACCAGCGGGTTCGTCTACGTCTACGACATGAGCAGCCTGCGGCCGGCCGGGCGCATCAAGATCGGGACCAACGTGCAGCTCGAGACGGCAACGACGGATCTCGCCGGGGAGAAGCTCTACCTCGCAGAGTCGACGAATCACCAGATCGTGATCATCGACGCCAAGACGCATGCGCTCGAGCGCGTCCAGAACGTGGGCCTCTTCCCGTGGGGCACGCACATCATGGACAGCAAGGACAACTACTGTCACTGAGCAGATGGCTGCCTTTTGGCGGCCATCTGAATGCAGAATGTTGAATGCAGAATGCAGAAACGAAGGATCCGCCGCGGCCTTCTCGTCCCGATCGTCTTCTTCCTCTCCATGCGGCCAGCCGACGCCCAGAGCGTTCGCGACCACACGCGACTGACCCCCAATCGATCGACGACGGTCACTGAAGCCCAGGCCACGGAGCTGACGCTGACGACTACCGAGGTCGCCGTGCGGCCGGTTCAGATCTGGGTTCGAACGTCGGGGTTGCTCGACGCCAATGGCCGGCGGGTCTTGAGCGCCACCGTGCCCGCCGAACAAGCGAAACACGTCAAGACCGGGCAGCGCGTGCGGGCGTTTTCGCCCGAATCCCGCTCCCGGATGCACCAGGCAAACGTTTCCGAGGTGCGCCAGGGGGGCAACACCACAGCGGTCAAGGTCACCCTGACAGCGCCACCGCTGGAACAGAGCCGGCACTATATTCTGGAGATCGTGACCGAAGAACTCGAGGCGCTCTCAGTGCCAAACGAGGCGATCATCAACGCGGGCGGCCAGGCCATGGTGTACGTACAGGCCGCCGACGGTACGTATTCACCTCGAGAGATCACCATCGGCGTGCAGGGTGAGCTGTTGACGCAGATTCTCGAAGGACTCAAGACCGGTGAGCAGGTCGTCACGCATCGGCAGCTTCTTCATCGACGCCGACTACAAGCTGAAGGGGTCTTAGCCGGGGAGATGATCAGCTCCATCATCGAGCGCGTCATCCGATACCGTGTGCTGGTGTTGGGGGTGACCGCCGGGCTCGTCGCACTGAGCCTCTACGTCCTCCGTACCGCGCCGCTCGACGCCATTCCGGACATCTCCGATCCGCAGGTCATCGTCTACGTGAAGTGGGCGCGCAGCCCACAGGTGATCGAAAGCGAGGTCACCGAGCCGGTCATTCGTGCACTGCAGGGCTCGCCGGACGTGCGCGCCATCCGCGGCACCTCTCACATGGGGTACTCGTTCGTCTACGTCGTCCTGCGCGACCCGGGACGTCGGGGAGCGGTGCGCGAGTTCGTCGCCGATCGGTTGAACGCGATCCGCGCCCAGCTTCCATCCGACGCCACCGTGACGCTGGGACCCAATGCCAGCAGCATGGGTTGGATCTTTCAGTACACGCTCGTCGATCGCCGCGGCGAGCGTGACCTGCGCGAACTGCGGCTATTGAACGAAAGCCTCGTCAAGCCGGCATTGCAGGAGGCCGCGGGCATCGCCGAAGTCGCGTCGGTCGGCGGGCTCGAAAAGCAGTACCAGGTGAAGCTGTTCCCGCCGCTACTCAGCCAGCGCGGCATCTCGCTCAATCAAGTGATCTCGGCCGTGCAGTCCACCTTCCAGCAAGCTGGCGGACGCACGATCGAAGTGACCAACCGCGAGTATCAGCTGCGCGGCGGCGTCGGTGATGATGCCATCGACAAGCTGGAGCTGCTCGTCGTCGGGCGCGACCGCGACGGGCAGCCGGTCCAGCTCAAGGAGGTCGGCTACCTCCAGGTCGGCTACGACATTCGTCGAGGGATCGTCGACCTCGACGGCACCGGCGAGGTCGTGGGCGGGATCGCGATCATGGAACAGGGCGGCAATGTCCTCGCCGTGACCAGATCGCTGCTCGAACGGCTCGAGGCGCTCAAAGGCTCGCTCCCGGATGGTCTGGAGATTGTCCCGAGCTACAACCGATCGGTGCTGATCTGGGACACGCTGGCCAACTTCTTCCAGGCGATCGTCTACGAGCTAATCGTCGTCATCGCCGTCATTGCCGTGGCGCTGAGAAACGTGCGCGCGGCCGTGGCGCCAGTGACGGTCCTGCTCCTCGGCACGCTCTTCACGGCACTGCCGCTTGCCGCCTTCGGCCAGACGATCAACCTGTTCCTGCTGGCCGGCCTGGCCATCGCGATCGGCGAGATGGCCGACGCCACGATCGTCATCGTCGAGAACTGCACGGCGCAGCTGTCGAAGCGGCCCGATCTCGATGCACGCGAGCGGCTGCGGACGATTCTTCACGCCACGGCGACGATGACCAGGCCGCTGCTGTTCTCGATGTTGATCATCGTGACGTCGTTCCTGCCGATTTTCTTTCTCGGCGAGCGCGAGGGGCGCCTGTTCAACCCGCTGGCGTTCAGCAAGACCTTCGCCATGGCCTTCTCGACGCTGTTGACGCTGTTCCTCCTGCCCATCGTCATCGTCTGGATCTTCGGGAAGGGTGTGACGGTGCCATCGAGCGATCGTGAAAGCGCGTTCGTGCGCGCCTACCGCAAGGCGCTGACGGGAGCGGTTCGCTACCGTTACGGCGTGGTCACCATCAGCGCCATCCTGCTGGTGGTCGCAGCGGTCGTGATGATGCGATTCCCGAAGGACTACATGCCGGAGATGGAAGAAGGCTCCATCCTCTACATGCCAACCACGCTGCCTGGCCTGCCATCGAGAGAGGCGGGCTGGATCGTCCAGCAGATGGACCGGAAGCTGAAGGCGTTTCCCGAGGTCGATCGTGTCTTCGGTAAGCTCGGTCGTGCCGACTCGGCGACCGACCCGGCGCCCGTCGAGATGATCGAGACGACCGTGACGCTGAAGCCGCGCTCGGAGTGGCGGCCGGGAATGACGAAGGACACACTGATCGCCGAGATGAACGCGGCGATGCAGATCGTCGGCTACGTGAACAGCTGGAATCAGCCGATCGGCACGCGCGTGATGATGCAGGACACCGGCATCCAGACACCGGTCGGGATCAAGGTCAAGGGGCGCGATCTCGCGACGGTTCAGGACATCGCTCAGAACATCGAGCGGCTGCTGCGGGATGTCCCGGGCACGCAGTCGGTGATTGCCGAACGCATCGCGCAAGGCTACTTCGTGGATGCGCAGCTCAACCTCGAGCGCATGGCAGCGCACGGCGTCACGGTGAATGAGGCGCTGCCGACAGTGCGATTCGCGATTGGCGGCGACAACCTGATCGCGGTCAGGCAGCCGGACAAGAGCGTCGTGCCGTTGGCGGTCCAGTACGCGCCCGAATACATCGACACGCTGGAGAAGGTGCGGAACACACCGGTCGTGACCGACGGTGGGCGCACCGTGGCCCTTGCCGATGTCGCCGACGTCGCTGTCCGCGAGGCCCCCGAAATGATTCGAAACGAGAACGGCGAGCCGGCTGGCTTCATCTACGTGTATCTGCGAGATGTCACGGCGCCAGACTACGTGGCGCGGGCCAGGGAGCACCTCGACGCCAATCTGACGATGCCGGCGGGATATTCGATTGAATGGACCGGCCTGTACCAGTACGCAGAGGATGCGCGCTCGAAGCTGCAGGTCGTCGTCCCGATCACGATGGTGATCATGTTTGGCCTGCTGCTCATGGCGTTCCGGTCGGTTGCCGACAGCTCGCTGATCATGCTGTCGGCGCCCTTCGCGCTCGTGGGCGGCATCGTCCTGCAGTGGATGCAGGGATTTGCGATGACCACGGCCGTCATCATCGGCTATGTGTCGCTTTTCGCCGTGGCCGTCCAGACGGGCATCATCATGATCGAATTCATCCGCGAGGCGCTCGCCAACCGGACCGGAGCACAGTCCTATATGGACGCCGTGGTCGAAGGCTCCGTGGCACGATTACGACCGAAACTGATGACCGTCGCGACGACCGTGCTCGGGCTGCTTCCGATCATGCTGTCGAGTGGATCGGGAATGGACATCACGCAGCCGATCGCCACGCCGACCTTCGGTGGCATGATCAGCTCGACCGTCTACGTGCTGTTCCTGATCCCATGCCTGTTCGCGATCGGCGATGACATTCGACGACGATGGCCGCAGCGCTTTGGCAGCCGGGCGCCGGCCCTTGAAGTCAGTGAGGAGCGATCGTGATCAAAGCGCTGGCTCATGGCGTTCTGCTCGGTTCGATCGTCTGCACGCTGGTCGCCGGTTGTGCACCTGCCGAGGATGCACCGGGAACCAGCGGGACGGAGGGGCAGGCAAAGGGTGCGGGCGCGACGGACTCCAGCGAGGGCGTGGCGATCGATTTCCGGAGCGATCCCGATCCGCTGAGATCGGGAGACAACACCATCGAAGTGACCGTGCGGCAACGGGACGGCACGGCGATCACCGATGCTGACGTTACGACGGTGTTTTCGATGCCGGCAATGCCAGCCATGAACATGCCGGCGATGAAGAGCGAAAGCAGGCTCACGCACGTGGAAGGCGGGCGGTATCGAGGCGCCGGACAGCTATCCATGTCCGGGACCTGGAACGTCACGGTGACGGCGACGCGCGAGGGAGAACAGGTCGGGCGCCGGACGTTCAGCATCGTGGCGAAATAGCCGAAACATGAAGGTGATTGCGGGCACCCGTCGAAGGTATGCTTCTAGCAGGTTGAAAAGACGAGGCACAGCTCAGACGTCCATTTCATGGCTGGCGTTAGCCGCCGTGCTGGGTCTCGTCTGGCTGCCGCCGGAACACATCCACGAGACGGACCACGAGGGCGAGCATAGCGAAGTCGTCCATCGACACCTCGCACCCCATCATCACGACGAGTCGGGCGCCATCTTCGATCATCAGGAGACCGGCGCGCGCTACCTGAGCTCACCTTTCACGGTCCCGGACACCCAGTCGCACAGTCGCCCGGACACACCGTTCATCACCGCAATCCTGACGCGGCCGCAACCGCACGTCGGCGCTGGCTGGACGCTCGTGTCCCTCCACGTCCGCGTGCACGACCCACCGTGGGCCCGCTCGCCCGGCCCCCGCGCTCCGCCCTCCTCCGCTCGTCAAGTCTGACCTGACGGCCACGGCCGTCGTGTCTCTCCCGGTTCCGTTGCAGCTGACCGCATGTTGGCTGCTCTTGACGAGGTGTTATGCGCAGGGCCCTGTTTTGCGCCGTGCTGGCGGCATCGTTGCCTTCCAGCGCCGGCGCTCAGTCCGTCACGCTGTCTGAATCAGAAGCTCTATCCCGGCTGTCCAGCGATAGTCCTCGTGTTCGAGCCGTTCGTAGCGCCGTTGAAGTCGCCCGCGCTGACGTGCTCGCCGCCGGGCGTTGGCCGAATCCAAGATTGACGCTCGATCGTGAATCGGTCGCGGGCGTGACCGAGTACCTGACGATGGTGTCGCAGTCGCTCCCGATCACTGGCCGAAGGGGACTCGACTCCCAGTCCGCATCCGCGCACGTAGCGTCCGTGTCCAGCCGCGTAGATGACAATGTTCGTCGGCTGAGAGCGGACCTGCGACTCGCCTTTGCCGAATTGCTAGCGGCACAGACACGAGAACAGGAGTGGACTGCAGCTCGCGATCGTCTGCAAGGGCTGGCCAACATCCTCACCTCGCGGGAGAAGGCTGGTGACGCTGCCGGCTTCGATCGTCTTCGCGCCGAGCGCGAGGTGCTCGACGTCGAGGCGGAGCTTGCAACTGCGGCAACCGATCGTGCCCGCGCGCAGGCTGTGCTGGCCAGTTTCCTGAGCCCGGCCCCGGCCGCGATCGTCGCAACGGCCAGCCAGGCCGCGCCGGCACCCGTTCCCGATCTGATCACACTGCTCGAACGCGCGGAAGCCACCCGAGGCGAGCTCGCCGCGATCGGGCACGAACTCGAATCGGCTCGGCTCGCCGGGCGTGCGGCGGAACGGCGGGTCATCCCGGAGCCGGAGATCGTGGCCGGAACCAAGTCGTCGACAGTGGGCCCGGGCGACATCGGCAGCGTCGTGAGCCTTCACGTCGCGATTCCGTTGTTCGATCGCGCGCAGCCCGAGCGCACGATGGCCGCCGCGCGCGTGGCGCAGGCCGAGGAACAGGCACAGGCGTTCCGCCTCGTGCTCCGGGGACAGGTCGACGCACTTCGCGAGGCAGTTATTCAGCGCCGCGCTGCGGCCGATCGTTACCGCACGCAGGCCACGACAGCGACGACACAAATCGAGCGCATCGCTCAGGTCAGCTACGACGCGGGAGAACGCGGCATCCTCGAACTGCTCGATGCTTTCCGACTCGGGGCATCGGCCCGTGTGCGCCAGGTGGCGCTGGATCTGGCAACGCGTCAGGCCGAAGTCGAACTGGAGTTTGCGACCGGCTGGGAGAGCTCGCTATGAGATCGCCATGCTCGCTTCTCGTCGCGCTCGTGCTGGCCGGCCTCGCTGGATGCGGCAGGTCAGAAAACGCGGCGCCGACTGAGAATGAATTTCCCACGCTGAGCGTCACGCACTGGACGGACAAGACCGAGCTGTTCATGGAGTATCCGCCGCTCGTGGCGGGGCGCACATCGCTGTTCGCCGTCCACCTCACGACGATGGCCGATTTCAAAGCAATCAGCGAGGGACATGCCACGATCGAATTCACGCCGGAATCGGGTGGCGCAGCGAAGACACTCGCCGGTCCACAGCCATCGCGTCCAGGTGTCTTCCGTGTCGAAGACACCCCGCCGCCTCCTGGCCGCTATCGCTGGGCGCTTCTCGTCGAGTCGCCGGGCCTGTCCGACCGGCACGACCTCGGTTCGATCACGGTGTTTCCCGACGAAGCGTCGGCCAAGACAGGTACACCTGCCGATCAGTCCGACCCCGCCGCGATCGCGTATCTCAAGGAGCAACAGTGGACGAATGAGTTCGCGACTGCACTCGTGAGAGAGACGGACGTCCGGATGTCCGTTCGCGCCCCGGCAACCGTGCATCCACTCCCGGGCGGTGAAGCGATCGTCGCTGCGCCAGCGGCTGGGCGACTGCAAGCCGACGTGTTGCTCTCGATCGGCGACCGCGTGCGCAGCGGTCAGGTGCTTGCGTATCTCGAACCACGACTCGCGGCCGGCGCCGATCGCGCAACGCTCGCGGCCGACGTCGCCGAAGCGCACGCGGCCCTCGACGCGGCACGCGTCGAGAAGTCGCGCGCCGAAGGTCTCCTCGCGGAGCGTGCCGTGCCCGCCAGACGAGTCGAGGATGCCCACCGCAGCATGACCGTCGCCGAGGCGCGGCTCAAGGCAGCCGAGGCGCGGCTGGCGCAGCGGGACGAGACCTTGCGAACCGGCGGCGGCGCTGCCGCAGGCAATGCCTTCGCGCTTCGCGCGCCGATCAACGGCCGCCTGGCACAAGTGATGGGCACCCTTGGCGCGTCCTACGACGAAGGCGCATCGCTCTTTCGCGTCGTCCGCACCGATCGCGTCGAGCTGGAGCTGCAAGTTTCATCAGCTGACGTCGTGGTCGCGCGACGGGCCGCGGCACTGGCGCTGGAGATCCCCGGGATGCCCAAGCCGCTGGAGCTCGAGCCGCACCATGTGCACGACGCCGGCGTCATCGATGCGACGACGCGGGCACTGCCGCTGCAAATGGAGATCGACAACCCGGGCGAACAACTGCTCATCGGCCAGGTGGGAAGCGCGGTGTTGTATACGCGCGACCGCACGAGAGTTCCGGCGGTCCCGAGTGCCGCCGTGCTGATGGAAGCGGGGCGGCCGTACGTGTTCGTGCAGCTCGGCGGCGAAGAGTTCGCGCGGCGGTTCATCGAGATTGCCGCACGCGACGGCGATCTCGTTGGCATCAGAAGCGGCGTCAAGCCAGGTGAACGTGTGGTCACACGCGGTGCGTACGAGGTGCAACTCGCGTCGGCGGCGCGAGGGCTTCCAGCAGAGGGACATGTGCATTGATGCGAAATTCCAACGCCCAACTCCCAACTCCCAAGCAACCAGCGTGGTGGGATGCGTCGTTCTTGAACTGGAAGTTGGGAATTGGGAGTTAAGGTCGGAGTGACCCATGAGACGCCTGATAAACTGGTCGATCGAGCATCACTGGATGGTGATCATCCTGTCAGCGTTGCTCGCGGGCGCCGGGGCCTGGACGGCTCGCGGCATGCCGGTCGATGTCTTTCCCGATCTGACGGCGCCGACTGTGACGATCCTCGCCGAAGGGCGCGGGATGGCACCCGAGGAAATGGAAACGCTGGTGACCTTCCCCATCGAAACGGCGATCAATGGCGCCTCCGATGTTCGACGCGTCCGATCGGCTACGGCCGTCGGCATTGCCGTGGTCTGGGTCGAGTTCGACTGGGGCACCGACATCTTTCGCGCACGCCAGGTCGTGTCCGAGAAGTTGACGCTGATCAGCGCGAGCCTCCCGCCCCAGGTCGAGCAGCCAATCCTTGCGCCGATCTCCTCGATCATGGGCGAGATCCTCTTCTTCGCGATCTCCTCGGACGGCACCGACGAACTGGCGCTGCGGACGACCGCTGACACGCTCGTCCGGCGGCGTCTTCTCGCGATCGCGGGAGTCTCCCAGGTGACGCCGATTGGCGGCGCAGAGCGGCAGTTCCAGGTCATCGCCCACCCCGATCTGCTGCGCGCCAATCACATCTCGGTCACCGAACTGCTGAACGGTGTGCGCGGCGCCAGCCAGAACACGTCAGCAGGGATTTACCTCGAGGGCCCGCAGGAGTACGTCCTGCAAACGATCGGTCGCGCGCGGACGGCTGAGGAACTCGGCAACAGCGTGATCGCGCAGCACGGCGATCGGGCAGTGCTGGTCCGCGACATCGCTGACGTGCGCGAAGGCGCGGCACTGAAACGGGGCGAGGGCTCACGAAATGGCCGCCCTGCTGTGATTGTCGGCGTGCAGAAACAACCGGGCGCGAACACCGTCGAACTCACCGCACGGCTCGATCGCGAACTGGACGTGCTGCAGCGCGAACTTCCACCCGGCATGACGATCGATCGCCGCATTTTCCGCCAGTCGGATTTCATCGAGGTCGCCGTCGCCAACGTCGCCAATGCCCTGCGTGATGGCGGCCTTCTCGTCGTCGTCATCGTCATCCTCTTCCTCGCCAACCTTCGCGCGGCGGCGGTGACGCTGACAGCGTTGCCGCTCTCGCTGGCAGCCGCCGTCCTCGTCCTGCGCGTGTTCGACGCGACGATCAACACGATGACGCTGGGTGGCATGGCCATCGCCATCGGCGCGCTCGTCGACGATGCGATTGTCGATGTGGAGAACGTGGTGCGCCGCCTGCGTGAGAATGCGGCTCGTCCGCCTGCTGAGCAACTACCAGCAGCGGTTGTGGTCCGCGACGCGACGCTGGAAGTGCGCACCTCCATCGTGTTCGCCACGATGATCATCGTGCTCGTCTTCCTGCCTGTCTTTGGTCTTTCCGGTGTGGAGGGGCGGCTGCTGAGCCCGCTGGCGTTCGCCTACATCGTGTCGCTGCTGGCGTCGCTGCTCGTGGCCATCATCGTGACACCAGCGCTCTGCGTCGTGTTCCTCCCGCGCGCACGATCGATCCTCAACGGGCATGATGGCTGGCTCGCCCGTGTGCTCAAGAATCGGTACGCCAGGGACCTTCCGCGTGCCCTGGATCACCCCTGGCCGGTGATGGCGACGTCAGCGGTGCTCCTGGTTGCAGCCGCACTGGCGATGACGCGACTGGGCACGGCGTTCCTGCCGGAGTTCCACGAGGGATCGTTGACCGTTCAAGCCAACACACTGCCCGGAACGTCACTGGTGAAGTCGGACGAAATCGGGCGGCGCGTCGAACGGATTCTCCTCGACCAGCCGGAGGTCGTCGCCACCGCGCGGCGAACGGGCCGCGCCGAATACGACGAGCACGTGCAGGGTGTCGAGGCGGCTGAGATCGACGTGGGATTGCGTGACACGGGCCGGGCACGCGCCGAGCTGCTTGCCGATCTGCGCCGCGGTTTCTCGTCACTGCCGGGCACGAACGTGACGATCGGGCAGCCGATCTCCCACCGGATCGATCACATGCTCTCGGGGACGCGGGCGAGCATCGCCGTGAAGATCTTCGGCGACGATCTGCCCACGCTGCGACGACTCGGCGAGCACGCGCGTGACGTGATGGCCGGCATCACGGGCGCCGTCGATGTGTCGCTCGAGCAACAGATTGATGTCCCGGTCGTGCGCTTCGTGCTGAATCGCCCGGCCATCGCTCGCTACGGCCTGCGCGCCGACGAGGTCGCCGCGTCTGTGGAAACGGCGTTCGCCGGTTCGACCGTCGGCAGAATCTTCGACCGCGCAGCGGCGTTCGATCTGGTCGTGAAATTCGATCCGGCGGCCCAGGCCGATTTCGAGCGGCTGGCCGACCTGCCGATCGACACACCCAACGGCGGTTCGGTTCCCATCCGGCTCCTTGCTGACGTGCGGCGCGAGGAGGGTCCCAACATGGTGCTGCGCGAAAACGTGCAGCGACGGATCGTGATCTCCGCGAACGTCGCGGGCCGCGATCTCGGCAGCGTCGTGGACGAGATGCGAACGACGATCACCGAAGAGATCCCGATGCCACCGGGCTACCGAGTGGAGTATGGCGGTCAGTTCGAGAGCGGGCAGAACGCGAGCCGGCGGCTTCTGCTCCTGGGTGTCATGGTCGTCGCCGGCCTGTTCATGCTTCTCGTCCTCGCGTTGGGCGACCAGCGCGACGCGTGGCTCGTCATGGTGAATCTGCCGCTCGCGCTCATCGGCGGAGTCGTAGGTGTTTTCCTCTCGGGCGGCGTATTGAGTGTGGCGTCGATGATCGGCTTCATCACCCTCTTCGGCATTGCCACGCGGAATGGCATCATGCTCGTTACGCATATCCGCCACCTCATCGAGGTCGAGGGTGTGACCGATCTACGCGAAGCGGTTGAGCGCGGGGGCCGCGAAAGGCTGATTCCGATCCTGATGACCGCGATGGCCGCCGGCCTGGCGCTGATTCCCCTGGCTCTTGGTGGCGGCCGATCGGGCAGCGAGATTCAGACGCCGATGGCCATCGTCATCCTTTGTGGCTTGATGACGTCGACCCTGTTGAATATGGTGGTAGTACCAACGATGTACTTACGATATGGGCGGCCTGCGGCGAAGCCGGCCAGAGGACTCTAAGCAATGCGCATGATTCACTGGCTGTTCGCCATCAGTGTGGCGCTGTTCGTCTGCGGCATCGGGTTCATCGTCGCGGGTGCACGCGCCGAGCAGCGTGCCGCGCCGGCGCAGGCGGCTGCGCCACCAGCGATCGCGCCGGTCGCCACCGTCACGCAACTGATGGATGGCATCATCCAGCCGTCGGCAACGGTCGTGTTCGAATCGGTCGGCACGATCGTCGACGCAACCGGCATCCACGAGCAGCAACCGAGGACCGACACGGAGTGGGCCACCGTCGGCGCAAGCGCGGCGTCGATCGTCGAGGCCGCCAACCTCCTGCTCATCGGCGATCGTGCCGTCGACCAGGGAGAGTGGGCCAAGATGGCGCGTGCCATGGCGGATGCCGCCATGCTGGTGGTCAAGGCGACCGAGGCCAAGGACGCACAGGCGGTGCTGGCGGCGGGTGAACCGCTCAACGCGTCATGTGACGCGTGTCATGCGCAGTATCAGCGGGAATAAGAGGGTGTCAGGCAGTGAATCGTGAAGGGAACGAACGGTGTCAGGCAGTGAATCGTGAAACGCAGTAATCCAGAACGCCAGAACTCATGACCATGACACATACACAAGCGAGCCAGCGGGCGACACTGACGGTCATCGCATGCGCGGCGATGCTGCTGGGGGCCTTCTCGGGCGTGGTGAGCGCTCACGGCGTCTCGGGCAAGGACGCCGTGTTCCTGCAGGGTCTCGACGGGCGCGCGATCGTGCCGCTGATGTACCTCGGCGCCAAACACATGGTGACCGGCTACGACCACCTGCTGTTTCTGGTCGGCGTCATTTTCTTTCTCTACAAGGTGAAGGACGTCGTGTTGTACGTCAGCCTGTTCACGATCGGCCACAGCCTGACATTGCTGCTCGGCGTGCTCGGCGGCATCCACGCCAACCCGTATCTCATCGATGCCGTCATCGGGTTCTCCGTCGCCTACAAGGCGTTCGAGAACATGGACGGCTTCAGGCGATTCTTCGGCGTACAACCGAACACGCGCATCGCCGTCCTGATCTTCGGTCTGTTCCATGGCTTCGGTCTGGCCACCAAGCTCCAGGAGTTCGAGCTGTCGCCCAACGGGCTCGTCGCCAACATCGTGAGCTTCAATGTCGGCGTCGAGCTCGGGCAAGGGCTGGCGCTGACCTTCATCCTCATTGCGTTGAGCTACTGGCGAACCAGAAGCGGATTCTTGCACCACGCGTTCGCGACGAACGCGATCGTGATGGCGTGCGGATTCCTGCTGGTGGGCTACCAACTGTCCGGCTACTTCCTCGCAGCGTGACACCGATGAACACAGCCAACAATCAAACCGTCGAAGCCAGACATCGCATCCTGGTCGCCGCGGGAGCGGCACTGCTCGCGGCCGGACTCATCCTCGTGATGTTCGTGCTGCCCGCCGAATACGCGGTCGATCCACTCGGCACCGGTGCGCGCGTCGGCCTGCTCGACCTGGGTGTGGTGGGACAGCAGGTCGAGGCGCTCTCCAATGCCGCGCCTACCGAAGCCGTTGGAGAGGCGCCGATCGTCGTCCCGCAGGATCGCGCGTTCAAGCAGGAGACCGTGGAATTCAAGGTCGCGCCACGCGAAGGGATGGAGACCAGTACCGGCTCGACAAGGGTGAGGCGCTGCTCTACTCGTGGAAGACGACAGCACCCGTCAACGTCGAGTTCCATGCCGAGCCCGATGGCGCGCCTCGTGGCTACGCGCAGACCTACGAGAAAACCGATCGTCAGACTGAAGCATCCGGCACGCTGAACGCCCCGTTCTCCGGTATCCATGGCTGGTACTGGGAGAACACGACGGATCAGGAAATCACCGTCACGCTCACATCAGCGGGCTACTACAACCTGTCGCACGAGTTCCGCAGTGGACAGCCGACCAAGAACAAGACTTTTTGAACCACGAAGAGGCCACGAAGAATACGAAGAATACTAAGGACGTATGCGACCCCTTCGGTATTCCATCAACGTCACATTGGACGGGTGCTGCGATCATCGGGAAGGGATCGCGGACGAAGACTTGCATCGTCACGCGATGGAAAACATCGTCCAAGCCGATGCCCTTCTCTTTGGCCGCGTGACGTACAAAATGATGGAGGCAGCGTGGCGGTTGTCGACCCGGACGGTGGCGATGCCTGACTGGACGGAACCCTTCGCGCGGACGATCGACGCGGCGAAGAAGTACGTCGTGTCGGGCACCCTGGACCGAGTCGATTGGAACGCGGAGCTCATCCGCGGGGATCTAGGGCAGGCCGTTCAGCAGCTCAAGCAGGAGCCGGGCAAGGGACTGTTTACGGGCGGCGTGACGCTCCCACTCGCGTTGGCGGAGCTGGGGTTGATCGATGAGTACGAGTTCGTGCTGCACCCCAGGCTAGCCGGCCACGGGCCGACGTTGTTCGCGGGACTCTCGAAGCGTGTCGACTTGAAGCTCGTAAGCCGGCTGGAATTCGGCTCGGGGGCGGTGGCGATGCGGTATGAGCCGAGAAGGTAGCCATCGGGCTTGCTGATGACCTCTAGATACCAGCGGCGGTCGGAGGAGAGGGAGGAACCTCGCCCTCCTGGAGCTCCATGTCGATGCTTCCGCGATCGTCAGTGGTGAAGGTACCCACCGTCCGGTCGTCAATGACCACCGCGAACGTCTCTCGCCCGGGCAGGCCGATGATGTCGACCTCGAGCTCGACACGCCGATCCTCGCGGGTCGGCGGCGGGATCTCGAGTTCGACTTCACCCACTACGCGGCGCCCGCGTCGATCGATGAGGGCGGCGTCCTTCTCGGTGTTCCCGAGCGGGTCCACTCTCGAGCGAAACTCACCCGAGACAACCACTTCCCCGCGCTGGTTGCGGATCTCCACGATGTGCGCTTCCGATACGTTACCGAGTACGAGGCCTGAAGGAGCTGTCCGCGCACCGGACAAAATGGGCACGGCGATGCCGGCGGCAATCACCAACCCGCAGATGGATGCGAGAAGGCCTAGTAGCTTTAGCTCTCCGGCACCATTCGAGCGTCGGCCCTGACGTCCCTGCGGCATCGCTCCTCCTTCCTCGCTCCGCTCTACTCAAACCTGTCCCACGAAGGACGTCAAGCTCTGGCTCGCTGCCCATGAGCAATTCCGTTCGCTACAGTTGAGCAGGACATCCTTGCGACAGCTGTACAGGAGCACGCACCGCGGCGTTTGTTTCCTCGCGCCCCCGCCTCACTGATCGACTGCAAGGAGCTCGTCCATGAAGACCGCCACGATTCTGACGACCACGCTCTTGTCGTTCGTCGCGCTGACCAGCCCCGCGCTCGCGACAACGTATGGCTCAGTAGAACCGATCGCGAGTGTCGACGTCATCGACATCACTCCTCTCAGGGATGTGCGCCTCGACGTTCGGGCAGCCTTCGCCGAACGGCTCCTTCAATGTGGCATCGTGAACCAGGTGATCGAGGTGCTCGTCTCGACCGGCAGTATCAAGACGATCAATGGACTCAACACACACCTGGAGGTTGGAGCCGGAGGCTTTGCGGGAGCCACCAACCCTTCGTATGTCTTCACGATCATGGACAGCGGTCCGAACTCCGCGAGCCACGACGACATCAAGGTCCTGACCGACAGCCTGGCTTACGTGATGTCGCAAAGCAGCGCATTTCTGCTCGACGCCGACAACGCGATGAGCTTCGACTTCCCAGCGAACTACGTGGTACTCAACTTCGACACGCCTCCCCCACTCAAACGGTCGGCGGCACTCTTTGAAACTGTTGGGCGGATCAATCCCGATCTGTTCGAGACCGACACGAGCGGCTACACGCAGTACGGCCGCGCGTATCTGTCGCTGCAGTCCGCCGTGGACAACGACGTGTTCATCGCGGGGTACGTGCAGGCCGCGGCAGCGTTCGGCGTCGAGTACACGCCGATCGTCGGAGGAGTGCCGGGCCTGTTCGAAGGTGGCGCGGCGTTTCCGTTCAACGATTGGGTCCTGAGCCCGAATGGTGAGGAGTACCTTGGGCGGATTCCACCGGATAACCACAGGCTTCTGGGGAAGCTTCGTCAGGGTCATCTTCGATTCACGCAAGATGCCCTCCGTCTCGATCGATCGACGCGACGAAGGGAACTCGAATCAAGGGCTTCGTCATCAGATGGCTCAGCTCAAGTGTCAGAGCGATCGATAGGTCCGTGCTGCCTCGACGCGCATCTCGCAGCAAGGCTCTGAGTGCGGCGTCATCGCCGCACTCAGTGGCTGCAACGCGCGAGCCAGTCATTCTTCGGGTAACGGCAGTCACGACTAACCTCCTCCGCTCGACCGAAGAAGGGCGCGTTTGATCTCTTCGGACACGGGACGTTGACCGAGCCAGTGATCGAGGAACGCCAGCATGAGATCGTGATTGACCCCTCCCACGGCGACCGCCTTGTTGACGCGCACGGTTGTTCCCTTCCCGGGCACGTACTCAATCAGCACGACATCGCCACCCCTCACGGGTGCGAAGGTCCCGCGGAGGTGTGCGGTCGCGGCTGATTCGAGCCTCGGCACGAGCTCTCCGCGCCAGTCGATGCCGATGCGATTCCGTGGGTCTTCCTCGTAGACGATCTGAATGCGAAGGACCTTCGGCACCTCCGGTGAAAGAAGATTTTCGCGGCTCGTCGACCCAGCGACATACAGGGCAAGACCGTACAGATCAATCAGACCAAGCAGATGCACGCGCATGGCTTCGCCCGCGCGCGGGATCGGCATGCCTCCCTCCGGCGTGATCGATTGCGGCGCTGCCGACTGCGCGCGCAGGGAGACAGCCAGACTTGACGCGATAACGAGAGCACACACGAACCGTCGGAACATGAACAGGCCCCTCCTCGACCATCTCTGCCGGGCTCCAGGATGTAGTCATTATGTTGGGACGAAGCCGGCCTCGAGACGGTTCGAGCTCTGCCGGACTCCGTTCGCGGCCGGTGCCTCGATCGTTTCTGTACCAAGGCACAGGACCTTGTGTCCATGGAAAATATCCTCGTGCATCCAGTTGGCTCGGAGGTTGCTCGGTGAATCGGACCGTGACGACACATGCTCGGCGCCAGTCAGCCTGCCGATGGGTCTGGTTCGTGCTGGTCTTTCCACTCGCCGTTATCGCTCAAGCACCGACGGAGATCTCCAACGAGCTTCCAGCGGTGGCGACGACCCAGTTGAGCAGAAGCCTGGACGAGGCACGCGCGTATGGCACACACCTGTGGCGCGACACGCCGCCCTTGAACGACGACGGGACGGTGAATGGATACGTCGAGATCTCGCGCGGTGACCGGCGCAAGTGGGAATTCCGGATAGCCGCGAACAGGCGAGCGATCGATCGCATGATCCCCGAACAGGTCGGCGGATACCCCGTGAACTACGGATTCGTCCCGCAAACGGTCTCGTATGACGGCGACCCGTTCGACGTGCTGGTGCTCGGCCCGCCGATTGCCGGCGGCCGGATCGTCCGCGGTGTCATCGTCGGGCTGATGCTGATGGAGGATGAGAAAGGGTACGACGCCAAAGTTGTCATCTCCCGCGCGACCGACGGTCGCCCCGACTATCAGCTGACGGATCGCAACCGCCACGAAATCGCCGACTACTTCGATCGCTACAAGCTGTTCGAGGTGGGGAAGTTCTCGAGGGTGCCAGGCTGGGGCACCATCGACGAGGGCCTTGCGCTCGTGAAGATGACCCACGCCTTCTTCGAGGAGTGCCGGATGGTATCGGCGCCAACATGCCGCGTCGCGCCGCTGGGCGCCGAATCGGGGCCACGGCCAGCAGTGAAACCAGAGTGAGCGTCCGCGTCTTGCCGCGGCCTGATCAGCGCCGGATCAAGAATTGACTGGCCTCTGCGATGGCGTGATGATTGCGCGTTCCCGAGGAGGAGCGACGTATGAGACGCATCGCATCAGCGATCACAATTCTGATCATCGGCGTGCTCGTCTCCGGCTGCGACAGCGACGATACACTGGTGGCCACCGAGCCTTCCGCATTCAAGAACGAGTTGGACATCGTGCTCGTTCCATCCGTTCTCGGACGCGATTTCTGTCATTCGCTATCGCCCTTCCCTGTCCCGTTCGTGCTCAATGTCACGGCGGGGACGCAACCGCTCCTGCTCTCTGAAGTGCGCATCCGGTCGACGAACCCGTCTGGTCGCACGTCGCCGACGACGATCTTCGATTCGTCATCGCTGACCCGCCGATTCGGCAGCGCCGCGATCGAACGCTTCGGCACGCGGCAGTTTCACTTCACGCACGACTTCTGGTGCGATGTGAGCGGCGACCTCGGTCTCATCGTGTGGGCCACCACGACAGACGGCAGCGGGCGCGAACGCGTCTCGCAAATGAGGGTTCCGGTGCGCTGAAGCGGCCCTGCACGGATCCCTCTCTCTGCCTGACTTTCTTGGTAGTTAGTCAACCCCTCCCACGAGTGACGAGCCGGCACAATCCGATGCCGGCCTTTCTTCGTAGTCCTTGTCATGAGATGAGCGCGACGCGCCCACTCTGGCAAGGAGGACTCATGCGCACATCGATTCGAATCGCCGCCGGCACGATCACGCTGGCGTGCGTGGCTTTGGCCTCGACTGCAGAAGCGCAGATGGGAGAAACCGGAAAACTGCGGCTGACCGGAGGCGTCAATACTGTGGACGGCGTGGCCGGTGGCGGCCTGACGCCATGGGCCGTGATTGGCTCCAATGCATCGGCCGATCAGGTGGGCGCGGCGCCCTTTGGCACTGTCGTGAAGTCCAGGGACTATCAACTCGGAACCGCGGGCGGGGCGATCGGCATTCGGGATCGCGTGGAGTTGTCGTTTGCACGGCAGGACTTCGACACGATGGCAACCGGCACTGCGCTCGGGCTGCCCAATCTGCATTTGAAGCAGAACATCTACGGCGTCAAAGTGAAGTTGTCTGGCAACGCCATCCTGGACCAGGACACATGGGCGCCGCAGATGGCCGTTGGCGCCCTCTACAAGGATCTCGACGCCGGGGGTCTGGCGCCGACGCTGGCCGCGCTCGGCGCCGACGACCGCGGTGTGGATTTCTACGTCAGCGCCACCAAGCTGTATCTGTCGCGCGGTCTGCTGGTGAACGGCACGCTCCGCCTGACGAAGGCCAACCAGAATGGCCTGCTCGGATTCGGCGGAACCGCACAGGACGAGTACCGCCCGATGGCCGAAGCCTCGATTGCGTACCTCCTTCGAAAGGACCTCGCCATTGGCGGGGAATATCGCATGAAGCCAGACAACCTCAATCCGTCCATTCTCGGGGCCGGGTTGAAGGAGGACGACTGGCACGACGTCTTCGTTGCCTACGCGCCGACGAAAAACATCTCCATCACGGCGGCCTACGCCGGCCTGGGGAGAATCGTGCCGGCCATTCAGCCGCGCAGGCAGGCCGGCTTCTACCTGTCCGGCCAGGTCAGCTTCTAACCGCCACGTTATCTGGAGTCACGATCATGACACGTCATTTCCTCGCGTTGTCCTTCGCGCTTCTGCTCGGCGTCGTGCCCGTCACACCCGTCGCCGCAGCCGGCGATGACCTCTATGTGGCGTTCGGCGAGAAGGCCGGCCTGGCTGCGCTCATGGACGACTTCGTGGAACGCCTGGTAGTCGATTCGCGGACGAAACCATTCTTCGAACGGGCCGACCTCGCCAACCTCAAGACGCAGCTGACGGCTCAACTCTGCGCGCTGTCGGGCGGGCCGTGCCAGTACGACGGGCAGGACATGAAAACGGCTCACCAGGGCCTCGGCATCCGGACCAGTCACTTCAACGCGCTCGTGGAAGTGCTGCAGCAATCGATGGACGCGAAGAAGATTCCGTTCACCGCACAGAACCGGATGCTCGCGCTGCTGGCGCCCATGCACCGGGACGTCATCACGAAGTGAAGACGAATGCAAACTGTTACTGCGGTTTCGATTGGTCAGCCCTGGGTTCCGCTGATGATCCGGAGATAGGCCCGCCACGGGCCGACTTCGTCGGAATACTGCCGCGCGAGCACGCGCGAGATCTGCGCGACGTGATCGAGGTCGTGTGCGACCCACGTGGCCAGCAGTTGTCGCATCGTGACGACGCCCAGTTCGGGATGGCGCCCGCGCCGATCGAGGTCGGCATCGGTCAGGCCCAGCGACGCGAGCGCGCGAAGACTGTCATTGCGCAGCATCGCGAACTCGTCGAGCAGGCTGGCCAGCGTCCGCCCTTCCGACGCGGTGAACTGTGCGAAGCGATCGAACTTATCGAATGGGCGCGCCTCGCCATGCTCGAGGATGATCCGGGCGCGCGGGATCCAGTCAGTGTGTTCGCCATGAATCAGATGTCCAACGACGTCGAACGGACTCCAGGTCTGCCCGCCTTCATGCGCCATGATCCAGCCGGCTGGGAGTCCGCGCAGAAGCGCGTCGAGTGTGGCCGGTGTTCGCGTGAGAATGGCGACCGCGTCCTCCATCGACAACCGGCGTCGTGTGCGATCGGTCTCTGTTGCCATGCGTATCCCGCCTCCCGGTTCGGTTATTGATTTGGGATCTTCCAATCGGCAATCCTGCCCGCGCTGCCGCTGCGCTATCTGAAGATCCGGCCGATGCCGACGTAGAAGCGGGAGGCTCCGTCCGATCCCGCGCTTGCGCCAACGAACACGGGCCCCAGCAGCGTCTCCGCGATCATGCCGAAACTCCCGTTGGTGTCGAATGTGGCCGTGTCCCAGTCCTCGAACGCCGACCCGAACTCGAGCCACGCACCGGCAAGCACGGCTCCGCCCATGAAGTCCGGAAGGCGTCCCACCTGACGGAGATAGCCGCCGGTCGTGAGCACGAAGTTGTCGCCTCTGCGCTCGCCACCGTCGAGCGCGCTCAACTGAAATGGGCCGCCGAGCGCGAACTGCTCGGTCGGCAGTGGACGATCGCCAAACGACGTGCCCGCGCCGCCGAGCGCGAATACGCGATTGCGCGCGCTTCTGTCGAACGACCAGGCCCACGACATCCCCGCTTCGAATTGCGTCACGCCTTCCGTCGAACGGTCCGTCTCCACTTCTGGCATCGGCGACTTCAGGTAGTGCCGCAGCCCTGTGATGGCGTGCACACCGCGTGACGGAACGATTGGATTGTCCTGAGAGTCGTGAGTCCAATCCAGGCGTGCGAGCGACTGTTTCCCCGATAACGAAGGCAGGTCGGGGCTTCCGACCTTGACTTCCGTATCGATGTGCCCCCACAGCATGCCGGCCCGGACTTCGTTGATCCGGCCGACGTTTACGCCAACGTCAGCGCCAAGCAAGGCCCGGCTTTGATGGTAGGTGGCGAGTACCGTGTGTTCCTCGATGACATCGAGCGTGCGTGTCGAAACCGCGGCCAGCGGCTCCACGAACAGCGGAGTGCTTCCGAGCGGATAGGTACAGCGCGACTCCTGCAGAGGGATCAGATCCCACGGCGGCGTCCAGGCGCAGTTCCGAGCCTGACCCGGCGACGTCGAACGCGAGGTAGCGTCCGCTCAGCCCGAATCTGAACGAGTTCGAGGTGGTGTCCTCGAGGCTGACTCCGAGGAACAGGAACGGCGGAGCGTATGACTTCGGCAGCGCACGCACAAGCAACCCTTGGGCTCCATTGCGCTCGATAATCTCCCACGTCAATGACTCGTAGCGCCCAAGACCGCCAAGCTCGGTCAGATCGGCCTCGAGCTCCGTCAGATTCAGCGGGCGACCGATCTGATCCGTCAACTCGCGCCGCATGATTCCGGCGTCCACACGTCCGGCGCCATCGATGTCGAGGAACGTCGGCACTGGAAGCGACGTCCGCCTGGCGGCCGCCCGCGCGTCGCGCCACGCTTCCCAGGTCGCCTGGTCGACGGCATGGGGAAGAAGCTCCGCACTCATTGCCTCCGTTGCCTCGTACCCCTCACGAATGAGATCACGAAACCGCCGCCAGTCGAGCGCTCCGTACTCTCCGAGCGGCACGTTGATGACGATGTCAGCGGCAGCCATGCCTCTCAAGGTGTTGGCCCGCATCATCGCGTCCATCGTGCTGCTGGCGACGCCCAGCAGCGACCCGGCGACCCGGCTTCTGTCAGAGAGGTCTCCGACGTTCACCGCGATCACCACGGCCGCGCCCATGTCGCGGACCACGTCGGCGGGGATGTTGTCCACTGCGCCGCCGTCCACCAGCACCTGGTTATTCAGCGCAACCGGCGGAAACACCGCCGGCAGCGACATCGTCGCGCGCATCGCTCGCGCCAGTGAACCGCGATCGAGGACGATGCGGCCGGCCGTCAGCAGATCGAAAGCCACGCAGCGAAAGGGTGTCGGCAGCTGGTCGAAGGTGTCGAGGGCGTAATACGGCGCCGTTACACGGTGCAGGAGCAGATCCACCTGCTGGCCGCCGTTGAGTGATGTCTGCACGGAAAGGCCACCCTTGAGCCCGAACTCGAGGTAGCCGGGATAGGCACGCGAGTCACGCTTCCTGCGAACCGACTGGAACGGAAAGTCCGAGCTGTCGAACATCACCGTCCAGTCGATGTCCGCCAGCATGCCTTCGACTTCATCCGGCGACATACCTGTCGCGTACAGACCCGCCGATCAGCCCGCCCATGCTCGTGCCGGCCACGATATCGATGGGGATGCGGTGCTCTTCGAGCCAGCGCAGCACGCCGACATGCGCGAGTCCGCGAGCGCTGCCGCCGCCGAGCGCAACGCCAACCCGTGGCCGCGAGGACGCCGGCTGTCCCCGGGCGTCGACAGCCTGAAAGAGAGCGAGCAGTGTGAGGAGCAGGAGTGCGCTCAGTGATCTACACGAACAGGGCATCAGCTTCACCATCGCGACGACATCAATCGCTATACGAGCTTCGCAAGAGTTCTGTATTGGTTGTGTCGAACGGCATCGCGGCCCGGCCGACCTCCTCACCGTTATCCACGGAATATTGCGGGGGTGACGTGCGCGCTGCTCATCCTCACGATAACCCAAGGGCAGGCGCAGACAGGGGGCCGGTGTCGCAAAGTCGCGTCTCAAGGCCGACGAATTCTCGCAGATCGCGACCCGTACCGGGCATGGATTCGTCGCTCAAGGCGCGCCAGCAGCCAGCGGCGGGCTCGAGAGCGTCGCCGGGTTGTGGCAGTTGGGGGGATCCCCATCCTGACGTCGTTTGTGACCAAATCAGGTGACGCGAACGTTGGGAGCCTGCTCGCGGGCGCTTTGAAAATAGACGTCACAGATTGTTGATTAGGGATCTTTGATCTTTGACGCTTTCAATCAACAATGACCAATCAACAACCATCAACGAATCAAGAATCAAAGATCCCCAAAATCAACAATTGACGCTATTGACTGTCGGGATTATGCCCCGATTTGAGGAAGTTATGTTTCAGCGCATAGCGCGCAACCTGCTTGCCGACCACCGATCCCACACGCGAGGAGTTCCGGTAGTGCATTCCGCCGTACGTCCGTGCATCGATGACCTCACTCAGCGCTTCGGAGAAGCGCTCGTAGCTGCGCACGGGACTGAGGAGGCCGGCGACATTGCTGTCGACCGAGAAGCAGACCGCGTCGGTGCCGAAGAAGCGTTCCAGCGTCTCGGTGATGGCGGAGCTGACGCATCCGTGCGCTCCCGGGTATCGGGATGATTCGGTGTCGCCACGAGGCCGATCCAGTCAGCCTGTGACGCGGTGTGGGGATTCCCGTCGCTGTCACCGGCGCGAATCGCCGTCACGGGCCGCCAGAAGTTGTAGTGGTATTTGGCGTCCCAGCAGGCAATCAGCGTATCCGCAGATACTGTTGAAAGCATCGCGAAGTAACGCGCGTTATCGGCGAGCCTGAGAAAACTTCCGACCGACAGCGCTCGCCACGCACGGTTCCATTGCAGCGGCGTGTTGTCGCTCCAGAAGCGTCCGATATCGGTCTGTTCCGCGTTACGAGTGCTCCCGACCAGCGGACCCAACGCCTTGACCTCGTTGTAGTCAAGAACCCATCGCCGGCTCTGGAAACTGGGCGGTGCGTCCGGCCTGAACTGTGAGGCCGACTGCAACGTAAAGGGTTGAACGAGTGGCGTCTCCGGTGCCAGCCCTCCCAGGAATGCCGGAGGCGTCGGTGCCCAGACGCCAGGGCCGGATCCCGGGACGTAGGTCACAGTTCCGTCGCGTCCATCGTTGACCCGGGCAGCGAGAATGGCGGCGGCGGCCAGCTCTCCCACGGCGATTCCGTTCAGCCTCGCGGCATCGTTTGGCAGTGCGGCGAGCGCAGCCTCGTACTTGGCGTCGAGATCGGTCTGCTGCTCGTGAAAGAGTGCCACGAGCACGTCGCGCGCGGCCCTGGCCACAGCTGCGTCGGCAGACGCGGGGCGATCCACGTGCGGCGTGCTCGCATAGCTCTTGAACGGCTGACCTTCGATGGCGTTGACAGCGTCGTAGATGGCCAGGTGCACCATCGCCAGTCGAATGAACGCGCGCGGCGGCGGTTGCCCGCCGACTGTGACAATCGCCTGTGCGGCGTGAGCGTTCCAGTCCAGCACCGAGTCTGCTTGAGCCAGGGTCGCTGGAATCACGACCGCCGCCAGAGTGCAGACACCGGACGCGTAGCAGCGTAAAGTCGTCATGGGTCCTCCTATAGAATCAACGCTTTGACAATGGCCGAGGCCCCCAGGCGAAGTCCTGACCGGGACCGGATGAATTCCTGAAGTTACTCGGATGAACGCGCCGCGCCTGTACGCGTTTGGGCCCTATCGCCTGGACGTCAAAGAACGACAGCTTCGTCGCGAGGGGCAGCCCGTCCCGCTACCGCCGAAACTCTTCGACCTGCTGACGACGCTGGTGCAGCAGTCAGGGCACTTGCTTCGGAAAGAAGACCTGCTCGACGCCGTGTGGGCCGACATCGCCGTCGAGGAGGGCAGCCTGACACGGGCGATTTCGTCGCTGCGCCAACTGCTCGGCCCATCACCGGATGGCACGGACTACGTGCAGACGGTCGCCAAGCGCGGCTATCGATTCGCCGCGCCGGTTCAGGAGACGTCGAAGAACGTCAGACAGCGCGCGACTCGTCACGGATTCCACTACCCCCGCAACTCACCACTCCCCCCGCGGTGGCGTTCGTCGGCCGGGAGCGGGAGCTCAGTGAGCTGGACGCTGTGTGGCAGCGCGCGAAGAACGGACGCCCACAGCTGCTGTTCGTTGCGGGCGAGCCCGGAATCGGCAAGACGCGGTTGTCCTTGGAATTCGCGCGCGCACGCGGTGCGGAAGGTGCCGCCATCCTCATGGGATGCAGCGACGAGGAAGCGCTCGTCCCCTATCAACCCTTCGTCGAATCACTAAGTTGGTACGTTCGCGGCTGCGATGAATCTGAACTGCGGGCGGAGGTGTCCGCGGCTGGCGGCGGGGCGGAGCTCGGCGCGCTCGTTCCCGAGTTGCGCCGCCGCATCCCCGATCTCGACAGCTCTCCCGCGATGAGCCCGGAGGCGCAACGCTATCGACTGTTCGAAGCGGTGACGGCAATGCTGTCCACCGCGTCACGGCGCGAGCCAATCCTGCTCGTGTTCGATGACCTCCACTGGGCCGACAAGACGACGCTGCTGCTCGTTCGCCATGTCATGCGATCGGCCGGGGCCTCCCGGTTCGCCATCATCACGACCTACCGCGAGAGCGAGCTCGATCGATCGCATCCGCTGCCCGACATGCTGACCACCATGCGTCGCGAGCACAACGTCACCCGGCTGTCGTTGCGTGGACTCGATGCCGCCACGATTGGTGGTCTCGTCGCCGGCATGGTTGGACGCGACGCGCCGCCGCAGCTCGCCCGGTTCGTCGCCGAAAGCACCGAAGGCAACCCATTCTTCGCGACCGAGATGCTGCGGCATCTGAAAGAGAGCGGCGCCATCGGCCAGCTCGCACCCGAAGGCCGCGGAATGGAGATCTCGCGGCTTGGTCTGCCCGAAGGCGTCAAGGAGGTCGTCGGGCGGCGGCTATCCAGGCTCAGCGAGGTGTGCAATCGGGTGCTGTCGGTCGCAGCAGCGATGGGCCGCGAATTCGACGTCGCCGTTCTGCAGCAGGTCGCTGGCGTCAGCGAAGACGAGGTGATTGAGGCGCTCGAGCAGGCAGCGCGCGCCCAGCTTGTTGGCGAGTCGCGGGAAGCACACGGGCGCTTCACGTTCACGCATGCATTGATTCGCGAAACGCTCTATGGCCAACTGAGCTCGCCACGTCGCGTGAGGTTGCACAGCCGCCTCGCCGAAACGATCGAGCGCCTCACGCAGGAACGTGCCCTGCCTCCCCGGCTGGCCGAGCTCGCCTATCACTTTACGCAATCGGCGTCCGCCGGCTCGATTGACAAAGCCGTCGAGTGCACGCGACACGTGCCGGTGAGCAGGCCGCCGATGCGCTGGCGCACGAAGAGGCCATTCGACTCTTTGGCATGGCGCTGCAGTCGCTCGATCTCAAGACGACCGACGCCGAGGTCGAACGCCTGCGTGTGGAGCTGCACGCCCGTCGTGCCCGCGCGTTCGATGCCCTGGGCGAGTGGACGATGGAAACGCGTGAGCTGGACACGGCGCTTCGTCATCTGGGTCCTGAACAAGCAGTTCGCCGTTGTGAGTTGATGCTGGCGCTTGCCCGAGCCCTGTTCCTCCTGTTCGACATCCGGCCTGTCGAACGATGGGCCACTGAAGCCATGACATTGGCGGAGCGCCTCCAGCGACCCGACCTGCAGGCACACGCGATGGCCTGGCTCGCACGCAGCGAGCAGGCAAGAGGCAACCTCGATGAGGCGATCTCGAAGGATCGTCAGGCGCTGACACTCGCGCCCGGTGTACCGACGGCCACACACATGCTCGGCCCGCTCACCTTTTATCTCGCGGGACGATCGCCAGAAGCGCTGGTGCTTGCGTCTGACGGAGCCGATGCCGCACGGTCGTCGCGCGACACGACGCTCATCATGTATCTCGCTGTCGCACTTCGGGTTGAACCTGACAGGGGCGGGACGGTACACCGAGGCCTCCGCCATCTTTCAGGAGGCCCGCGTCTTCGGGCGCAAGTACGGCGCACATTCGATGCTGGCGCGCGCCACCGCCATGGCGGCCGGCCTGCATCTCAACGTGTTCGACTATGAAGGGGCTGATGCGCTCCGGGCTGAAGCACGAGAGCTGGCCCGCAGCGCGGGGTTCGCGCCGCCCCTCGTCAGCTCGAACATCGATGCGCTGCTGGCACTGGCGCGATGCCACAACCCTGGGCCAGCCGAGCAGCTCCTCGAGGAGACGGTTGCCGGTGCCGCCGCCACGGGCGGATGGCATCAATGGCTATGGCAGTTGCGCCTGGCTCAGGCGCGAGCGGAGTTGGCGCTGGCGCGCGGCGCGATCGACGATGCCATCGCGCTGGCGGGTGAGGCGATCGACACCAGCCACGCGCGACGACGACCGAAATACGAGGCTCTCGGGTTCGTGACCAGAGCCCGCAGCCTGCACGCCAGGGGCGAGACCCGGAGCGCGATTGCCGATGCGCGGCGTGCGCTACAGATCGCCGAAACCATCGCCGATCCGGCGCTCCTCCTGCTGACGCTCGACGTGCTGATCGATCTCGACGGCAGCGATGAACTCGCCGCGCAGGCGGGCGCCACGATCGACCGTATTCGCCGCTCCCTGCCCGACGACAGCATGCGCGCGCACTTCGACGCATCGGAGGTGGTGCAGCGCGTCGGCCGACCAGGGCAGGTCTGAGACCCGCCTTACGCCGTTGCGTGAACTCGCTTCGGTTGATACGTACCCACCAGCGGGCGGAACGACGTCACCAGGCGATTCCAGCTGTTGATCACGACCACCCCGAAGGTCAGCGCCACGAGTTCGGCCTCGTCGAACTGCGCGGCCACTCGCTCGTAGACCTCGTCCGGCACGTGGGTGTCGGCGATTCGCGTCACGGCTTCGGTCCACTCGAGTGCGGCACGCTCCCGGTCGCTGAAGAACGGCGTCTCCCGCCACGCGTTGAGCGCGTAAATGCGCTGCTCCGTTTCACCGGCCGCGCGCGCGTCCTTGGTATGCATGTCGAGGCAGTACGCGCAACCGTTGATCTGCGACGCGCGGATCTCGACCAGAAAGAACAGTCGCGGTTCGATCTGCGCGCTCACCTCGCTCGACAGGTTGAGCATCGCGCGACCCATTCCCGAGTTGACGTATTTGGAAATATCGATTCGTGGTTTCATGACCCTCTCCTCTTTGATCCTGTTCCTGAACCAAAGACGGACGGCCATGAACGCTTGTGACTGGCTCACTCAGTGGAGCTTGTCGGGATTCACGACCGCATAGACAGCAAGGATGTGCTCGCCGTCAGTGGCAATCGACAGCGTCCCGGTGGTCTGATCACCGTGGCGAAGGATGAGACCTGTCTCACCGTTGATGGTGGCAACCTCGATGAACCGGTCGGCCCCCCAGAACTTGTTCCAGAGTCCGACCACCAGCTTGCTGATGCGTTCCGCGCCGACAATCGGATAGAGGCCTGCGCCAACCTTGCCGCCGCCATCGGCGGTCCACGTGGCCTCAGGAGCAAAGAGACTGAGCAGCGCCTGTTCGTCGCGTGCCTCCATTGCGGCCATGAACCGGTGTAGCAGTGCCGCTTTCGCCGACTCCGTCACGTCGAATCGCTTGCGTTCGCCACGGACACGCTCACGCGCGCGGTGCACGACCTGCCGGCAGGCGGCTTCGCTGCGTTCGATGACCGAGGCGATCTCGGGATAGCCGATGTCGAACACGTCGTGCAGCAGGAACGCCGCTCGTTCCTCCGGGGCGAGCCGCTCGAGCAGCATGAGAAACGCGACCGAGAGATCGTCGGCGAGGTCGAGGTGGCGATCGGGCGGTTCGTGCGTCACAATCGGCTCCGGCAACCATTGCCCAACGTATGCTTCGCGCTCCGTCTTGAGACGACGGAGCCGATCGATGGCCAGCCGGCTCGTCGTCGCAACCAGCCAGGCTTCAGGGTTAGCCACAGTCTCCTGGTCGACCTCATGCCAGCGAACGTATGCTTCCTGCACGAGGTCCTCGGCGTCCGCGCGCGAGCCGAGCATCCGGTAGGCGAGGCCGAAGAGACGACCCCGCACCGCCTCGAAGGCGGTGAGAGAAACTCCGTCGACGTTCACAACTACATTCTCCACCACCCCAGACGGATGACTTCGGCGGTTGTGACACCTGCCTCCGCCGTAGCAACGCGTTGAGGCTCGGCGGCAAGGCTATAATCCGGCGCCGAGGAAAGTCAGCCATGGCCACATGCCGGTGTGCCGCAGGTGTCATCGCATTGATTGGCAGTCTTGCCGCGCCTGTCTCGGCGCAATGGCCGGCCTTCCCGACTCCCAAAAGACAATCCGGATGCGCACTGCCTGCCGATGGGCAACGTGCAGCTGGCGACGCATCCGCAGCCGCGCAAGATCATCCAGACCCCGTCGCTCATCGTCATCCTCTACGAGGGCAACGCCGGTATCCGGCAGATCTTCACGGACGGCCGGCCTCTGCCGAACAACGATCCACAACCGTGGTGGTTCGGCTACTCCACTGGCAGATGGGTAGGAGACACGCTCGTCGTCGAAACCAGTGGATTCCGCGATGGCGGATGGCTGGACGTGCAAGGGAGCCCGTTGACCGACGCTGCGAAAGTCACCGAGCGTTTCACACGTGTGAACTACGGCAATCTCGACATCGAAGTCACCGTGGACGATCCCAAGGCGTACACGCGGCCGTGGACGGTGACGATCAAGAACGAGGTGATGCTCGACACGGACCTGATCGAGTTCATCTGCCTCGAGAACGAGCAGTCAACGAAGCATTTTCGGTAGGCTCCGGGCTCTCGGCTCTCGGCTCCCTACTTCGAGCGCGCCAGCTCCAGCACGACGTCGTGCTGGAGTCGCACGAAGCGGTGCAGCTCACTTTCCAGGATTCGTTCCTGGTCGCTGTGCGCGCCAAAGCCTTTGCCCGCGTCTTCGCTGTCGACTGCCGGTCCGATCCCGTAACACTGGATTCCCTTCGAGCGCACCTGCGCCATGTCAGTGGCACCAGTCCCCATCATGGGCAGCACCGTGGTGTCGTAGTGCGCCTTGAGCTGAGCCTGCAGCACGGAAAAGGCCTCAGTGTTCAGGCGAGATGCGCCGGCCGGACGATAGGGGTCGCGGAACCAGCGCACTTCGATCGCCGGATCGTTCACGACCTCTGGTACTCGATCGAGAAATGTCTTCTGATCCTCTTCCGGGTGCAGGCGTACATCGACAATGGCCTTGGCTTCTGAAGGAATCACGTTGTAGCGATAGCCAGCGTCGACGATCGTCGGAACCAGCGACGTGTGCAGCATCGACCAGTGCTGGGGCTGATGTTCGAGCAACCACTCCGCGGCCGGGGCAGACACTTTGGGATCGGGGTTCAGGGCGTCGCGATACCGCTGCGCAACGTCAGGTGGCACCAGCGTTGAGAGCGTCCGGAAGTACGCGACCGTCGTCTCGTTGATCTGCAGTGGCGGCACCCAGTCGGCGATTCGTGCGAGCGCGGCCGACAGACGGGACACGACGTTGTTCTTCGACGGCACCGAGCCATGCCCGGCCGGGCCACGCGCGATGAGCTCAATCGGACGAGGTTCCTTCTCCGTCGTGCCGACGTTCGCCTGCTGGACCTTGCCACCCGTCCGGACGATGCCGCCGCCTTCTGCAAAGCGGTACTCGGCCTCGATCGCGGAGAAGTGATTGTCGATCATGAACTGGGCACCGAACTCTGGTGCACCTTCCTCGCCTGCCTCTGCCATGAAGATCACGTCGCGATCGAGTGCCACACCCGTGCGCTTCAGGATCAACATGAGCATGAGGCCGGCGGCCACACTGTCTTTGTCGTCCACCGCGCCGCGACCGTACACGTAGCCGCCGTCACGCGTGGCGCCGAATGGCGGGAAGGTCCACTTCTGTGGATCGACCGTGACCACGTCGGTGTGCCCCATGACGAGGATGGGCCGTTTCTTCCCGTTGCCCTTGATGCGCGCGACCAGGTTCGGGCGTTGCGGATCCTTGGCAAAAATCTGGTAGGGAATTCCCTCGCGCTTCAGCACCTGCTCGAGGTATTCAACGGCTCGAATCTCATTGCCGGGAGGGCTGCTCGTGTCGAGACGCAGCAGTGCCTGAAAGTGCTGCATCGTTTCGGCTTCAATCGCGGCCGCATTCCACTGGACCTGGGAACCGGCGCTTCGCACGCACGCAGCGATGACCAGCACAGCCAGCAACAGGCGAGACATCGTGACCATGACGTGAGAATACAGCGATATGACCCGCCGGCTGCAGCTCAGCGCAAGCCTGCGCCAATCACGCCCACGCCGTGCTCGTAAACGAGTCGTCCTCCCCGTTCTGCGGTCTGTTGCAGACCCGCCACGCCGATGATTGCCGCGACCAGCAAGAGGATTCGGAGCCCGCGACCTGGCGGGGTGCCTTTGAACGACAGCGCGACGCGCACGATCGCCAGAACGGCGAAGTAGAACGTGGTGGCCAGCGCCCAGGTCCGATGCGCGGCGACGATCGAGTGAGCCATACCGGACATCAACACGGTGTCGGCCGCCTGCTGCCCGGTGACACACGCCACACCGGCACACACGGCGCCAAGCGCATACAGCGCGGTTCCCGCAGGCGCGAGCCAGGTCTGACGCCTGACCACGTGATCGACGAGGTCCGCCAGCACCGCCACGACGAGCAACGCAATCGGGAAATGGATGACCAGCGGGTGAAGATTCGGCGCCCAGGACGGAACAAGCGAGATCACGTGGACCTCATGGGGCGAGCGGTGCGAGTGGAATCACCGCCACAATCGACAGCGACCACGGGCTGGCATCGTCGAGAAAGCGCTCACCGTTCACGACATCGCCAGCCCTGGGGAGGCCGGTTGCGACGTAGTCCAGCGATACTTCGGCCTCGAGGTTCCGGAGCCAGTTACCCTCCGGCAGCCGGTTGAACAGATGAAAGGCAGTGTCCCATTCGAAGTTGAGCTTGTGCGTGTACACGCTCGACGCCCGCGGCGTCTCACCAGGACTGAACTTGTCGACGATGTCGAAGTGTGATGACACCCAGCCACCCGTCTGCCCGGTCCCGAACAGATCGATGTTGAGCTCGGTCTCGATCTCGATGCCGTTGTCGCGAAAGTCCTCTCGGCCCACGTCAGGGGCTGACACGCCGGTGAAGGGATGCAGAGAGGTGCGGCCAAAGGGCACGAAGATCGCCTCGAACGTGAAGCCAATTCGCGGGATTGTGGTCGGCACATCGACGGCGAGGATCAACTCGAAGACCGATTCGGTGCCCACTTCCTCGATCTGACCATCGACCTCGATCCGGCGCTTGCCGCCAAGGTTCTCGATGGTCCAGGTGGGCTCGATCTTCAACTCGGGCGCACAGAGCACCACGCACTTCGGCTCGTCCTGCGCTGCCGCCGGTGCGGCGGCGATCAGAAGGCCGGCGATGCACACGATCCCTGGACCTAGGCGCCGACTCGCCATGCGGAAACACCTGGCCACTTCTTCAAAGCGTCGGTCGCCCATGTCGGTGTGCGATCCATGTGGCACGACGTGCAGGGATTGGGAACGCCAAGCTGCTCTGTCGTACGAGGTGAAATGAACTTGAAGGTGTGACTGCGCACGCTCACGTTGCCGACGGTGCGGGCGATGAGCGGCATGTGACACGCGATGCAGCGGCTGCCCTCGCTGCCAGCCTTGTGCTGCGTGTGCTGCTCGATCGTCCCCGGGGGACCGGCCTGTCGCTGCGGGCCGTGGCATTCGAGACAGACGGCGTCGCCGGGCAACCGGAGATCGGCGGCATTGGCGGTGCCGTGTGCGTCGTGGCAATCGAAGCAGCGAACACCTTTGACCGACATCTGACTCTGGATGTAGTCGTTGCCCTGCATCCGGTTCTTGTGCGCGTGGCCGTCGGGCCAATGCGTGAACGTCTCCTTCCCCAGGTGGTGCTCCTCGAGCGCCCACACATCACTCAGCCGATCGCCGGGCCGATACCCGACCGGCCAGTCGTAGTACACGCCGCCGATCGGCTTCGTGCGCGGCTGCCCCTGCGAATGACACTGGATGCACACGTCGTTGGCGCGCTCGCCCTGAAGCCTGGCGGGGTTCACGATCGTCGCGGCGACCGGGAACTGCACGTGGAGGCTGCCGGCGCCGTGGCACTTTTCGCAGCCGACGTTCCATTCCGTCACCCGTTTCGTGCTGATGTCGTAATTGACGGAATGACAGCCGTCGCACAGAGGACCGGTCGGCCGCTGCATCTGGTCGGCCGGGTAATGTTCAACCCACCAGTCCGTGCCGGGCTCGACGTAGTAACGCCGCCACGTCTTGTTGACCACGTCCCACTGCGCAGGAAACACGAAGTAGTCGTCGCCGCGTTTGGTGAAGTAGCGCTGCTTCCACTTCGTGCCGTAGACGAACGCCACGTCCTCCTTTCGAAAGGTGACGAGCGGGTTCGGGGTGGAGAAATCGCCCAGCACGACATCGGGTCGCATGGCCGGATCGACGATGACGTTGGCCATCAACGTGCGCTTCCAGCGGGTGTAGATGTCCTGATGACACGATTCGCACGCAGCCGAGCCGACGAACGCTTTGGGCGCGCCCGCAGGAGGCGATGCTGGCGTGGTGCACGCCGCCGGCCCGATCGCGGTGATGAGCAGCACGATCCATGTGCCAGCGGCCAGCGTGACGGCTCCAGCCGATCTGTGGAATGAGAGCATCGCGTGTAACGAATCGCGATGGTTACACAAGCTGCGTCCGCACGTCGACCATCCCGCCGCGCTCCGGCTGCTGCCGACCCGGCTCACCGCCATCGAGCGATCGATTTCTTCGGCAGCGCCGGCCGGCCGCCACGACGCATCGCTTCTAGCTTGCTGTTACTTGCCCAGCGCCATCCGCAGGGTCAGGCCCACCGTCCGCGGATCGCCTGGCAGTCCGACGATGAGGCCCGAGTTGCCCGGCTGTGCCGTCAGGAACTCGAAGTACTGCTTGTCGAGCAGGTTGCGCGACCAGACGAACAGCGACCAGCCGTCGTTCCAGCGGTAGCCGGCGCGCAGCGTTCAGCAGCCCGTAGCCGTCGACCATCATGTAGCGCGACGCCGACGAGCTCGACGAGAACTCCGACCGGTAGCTGGTGTCGACCGCGCCGAAGAACTCGCCGGCCTGATTGAAGAGCGTGGCCGGCTTGTTGACCTCGCCGCCGAAAGTGAGCGCCCACTTCGAGATGCCGGGCAGCACCGACCCGGAGATGTCCTTCACCTGCGGTCCGCCCGTATCCTCGAGCGGCGGCGGCGCATCCGGGAACGAGACGTAGATGCCGTCGGTGTAGGCGAGAGCACCGTAGAACGAGAGCCGCTGGTTCACTCGATCGTTGCCGTCGAACTCGGCGCCGCGCACGCGCACCTTCTCGGCGTTGGCGAGATAGCCGCGGAGCACGCCGACCGACGCGTTCACGACCTGCGTCTGGTAGTCCTTGATGCCGGTGTTGAAGACGGTGAAGTTCGCCGTGACGCCGGGGAACGGCTCGGTCTTGACGCCGAACTCGACGTGGCGCACGTCCTCGGGCTTGACGGTCGCGGCCGAGAGCACAGGATTGCCTAGCGCGTCGGTCGGCACGCCGTTCAGGTTGAGGCCCGACCGACTTGAACCCCGTGGAGTAGGTCGCGTAGGTGTTGACGCTTCGGCGACACCTTGATAGGCGAGCGTCAGCTGACCGGACGTGTTGGTGTCGTCGACATCGGTCGTGTAGGCCTGCGGCGCGAGGACCGAGAGCTTGAGCGCGATGAGCGCGGGGTTCGTCGTCTGCAGGCCGCCATAGACCGTCCTGGTTGAAGTCCACGTACTTCTCGTCGTAGTTGAACCGAAGACCAGGCAGCAGGCGAAGGCGATCGGTGACCAGCCACTCGAGCTGACCGAACGCCGCGGCGCTGATGTTGCGGAACTTCAGGAACTGATCGTAGCCGTAGCCGTCGAGCAGGCCCGGCGTCGCCGCCGCGGCAGACGGCGCCAGCAGGAAGCGCGCAGCCGCCGAGCCCTGCTCCTGCTTGAAGGAGGGGTTGGAGTCGAGCGCCTGGCTGGAAGCACGAAGACGCCCGTCGACGACGTTCAGCCGAGACGACAGCGCGCCGGCGTAGCGCACCTCCTGCGTCCACTGGTTCTGCTTGGACGGGCGCCGCCGAAATCGACGTCACCGGCAGGCCGATGAAGTCGCGATCGTTCGACGGATCCCAGTTCCAGTAGCGAACGCCGTCGTCGAGGTCACGCGGCCGCGGCCGACCGTCCAGTCGAGCGTGGCGGACCCGCCGCCGAGGTCCTGGTTGGACTGCCAGCTGCGTGTCGGTGTCAGTGAGGCGATCGAACGCGTTGTAGCTGGGCGGCGTGTAGCCGAGATCGGCGGCGATCTGCGCCTACTGGCGATTCGCCGGGCGCAGCGTGGGCGCCACGCCCGCGATCGACCTGCGCGTAGCCGTCCGGGCGCTGCCGCGTGTGATCGCACCGACGCATTGATGACGACGCGTCTTCGACGGCACGACCAGCACCTGCCCGCGGAAGCCGAGATTGTTCAGCGTGTTGGTTTCGTCCCGCGTGGCCGTGTTGTAGACGAACCCCTCGCGCCCGGTTCCCGAGAACGACAGGCGCGCGGCGACCTTGCTCGCTGAGCGGACCCGGAGACCGACGCCTTCGTCTGGAACGAAGTTGTAGCTGCCGTAGCCGACCTCGACGTTGCTCTCGGGCGTGAAGTTCGGCCGGCGGCTCGTGACGTTGATCGCGCCGGCGGTCGTGTTCTTGCCGAAGAGCGTTCCCTGCGGTCCGCGGAGCACCTCGACCTGCGCGACGTCGAGGAAGTCGAGCGTCGCCGCGGCCGGCCGCGCGTAGAAGACTCCGTCGATGTACAGACCGACACCGGGCTCGATGCCGTCGTTGGTGAGCCCGAACGGCGAGCCGATGCCGCGAATCGTGACCGCGGAGTTGCGCGGATTCGACGAGTAGAACTGAACGGTCGGGATCAGTTCCTTCACGCGATTGACGTTGAACGCGCCGGCACTCTCGACGAGCTCGCCGCTCAGCACCGACACCGGAATCGGCACTTCCTGCACGGCCTCTTCGACACGACGCGCCGTCACGACCACGCCCTCGGTGACGCGTGCGGGCGTCAGCGTGAGGTCGATCGACGCCGCCTGACGCCCGTCGAGCGCACCCCGGCTCACCGCCGGCTCGAAGCCGTCGAGCGTGGCTTCGACGCGATACTGCCCGGGCAGCAAGGTCGTCGACGCGATAGCGCCCTCGGCATCGCTGACCGCTTCCTGGGCCGCGCCGGTCGCCTCGTTGATCACGCGAACGTCGCGCCCGGGATGGCGCCGCCCGAGCGAGTCGCGCACCACGCCGGTGACGGTGCCCGCGGTCTGGGCGCAGGCCGACTGCCGGCATCAATGCGGCAAACAGCACCGCGACGAACGAAGACACTCTGCGAAACATCAACACTCCTATGGCCGATCCGACGACCGGCGCCCCGAAAGCCGCCGACGCGCGATCGCGCGACGGCGAATTCAACTGCGAACGATGTGAACGGGTTCAGCCGATCGACCGGGAGAGCGCAGACTGTCAGCGACGCCGGTCGTCGGCGGCATACACACGCATCGACACAGCGCGGGGCAGCGGTGACAACGGAGGGCGAGCGAGGGACATCTGCCTGCGCTCTCAGGCAAGACGCTGGACCGCGCCGAAATACAGGCCCAAACTTGACTTCCTCATGCTCAGTCCATGATTATCTATCATATATGACGGATTTTCTGTACATAATAGCAGGCATACTCCAGACATATGTCACAGAAACGAACGGGCCGCAGCCGCCGCCCTTGCGCGTCACCGCCGGACGTCCTCATCAATGGGGATTCGCGCGCGGGTGAAGAGCGGCTGATCGGCGGGGACACGGGGCTGGCTGCGGTGATGACCCGCGCGCGCATCGTGTCGCGCAGCGCGGCGCCGGTCCTGATGTTTGGCGAAACCGGAACCGGCAAGGAGATCATCGCGCGCGCGATACACGAGCACTCCCCGTTTCGCAACGGCCCGTTCCGGCGCGTCAACTGCGGCGCGATTCCCGGCCGAGCTGATCGACTCGGAGCTCTTCGGCCACGAACAAGGCGCGTTCACCGGCGCCGTCGACTCGCCGCAAGGGCTGGTTCGAGCAGGCCGATGGCGGCACGCTGTTCCTCGACGAGGTCGGCGAGCTTGCGCTCGGCCGCGCAGGTGCGACTGCTACGCGTCGTCCAGGATTCCGAAGTGGTGCGCGTCGGCGGTGAGCGGCCGATCCGCGTCAACGTGCGGATCGTCGCGGCCACGCATCGCGATCTGCCGGGCATGGTCGAGAAGCAGACCTTCCGCGAGGATCTCTACTATCGCCTCTCGGTGTTTCCGATCGTCATCCCGCCGCTTCGCGATCGCCCAGCGACATCCGCGCGTTTGCCGACTACTTCGCCGAGCGGGCGGCGAACCGATTCGGTCTTCGCCCCGTGCCGGTCTCCGACGATGATGTGCAGCGGCTCGCTGAGTATCAGTGGCCGGGAAACGTCCGCGAAATGGCGGCCGTGATGGACCGCGCCGTGCTGATCGGCCAGGGGCGCACGCTCAACGTTGCCGCCGCTCTCGGGCAGGGCGCGATGACGGCGGGGCCGTCACCGGCGCGCTCGCCTGATGCGCGCTGCGAGCGCGCATCGCGCCGCTCGACGATCGTCATTCGTCAGCACATCGAGGCGGCGCTCGAGGCGACCAACGGACGAGTCGAGGGTCCGCACGGCGCCGCACGCTTGCTGCGGATCAATCCGCATACGCTGCGCGCCCGCATGCGCAAGCTGAGGATCGACTGGCGGGGCTTTCGAACGGCCGGCGCGCCTGACGGACCGTGCGACTGATGAAGAAATCGCAACCCGTTGACACGCCCGGGGCAATCACAGCACGCTTACGAGTTTACGCCTGACAGACCGACACGATGGATTCCACGCAACTGGCTCTCGCCTTCATCACGTTCGGCGCGGCGATCGTCAACGGCGCGCTCGGATACGGCTTCTCGTCGATCACCGTTCCGATCGCGCTGCTGTTCCTCACCAATCGCGTCCTCAACCCGGCGCTGGTGCCGATCGAAGTCGTGCTCAACGCCTACGTGCTCTGGGTCAATCGCGATGCACTGCCCCGCGTCTGGCGCCGCGTGCTGCCGATCGTCATCGGGCTGCTGCCTGGCGTCGATCCTCGGTACGATGATCGTGTCGCAGGTCAACCCGGGCTGGCTCCGGTTCGGCACCTTCATCGTGCTGTTGCCGCTGATCCTGTTTCAGGCGGCCGGGTATCGACGGCCGATCAAGTCCGAACGGTCTGTCGGGTTCGTATTCGGCGGCGGCGTCGGCGTGCTCTACTCGGTGACGACGATCTCCGGACCACCGCTGGCGGTGATGCTGAGCAATCAGGGGCTCACTCAGAAAGACTTTCGCGCAGCACTCGGCTTCATCCGGCTCGCGGAATCCAGCTTCACCGCGATCGCGTACGGGTATGCGGGGCTCTACAGCGTGCAGAGCCTGGCGCTCATCCCGTACATCCTGCCAAGCATCGCGGTGGGCGTGCCGATTGGCGCTTACGTCATCCACCGCATACGGCCGGAGACGTTCCGCCGCTTGTGTATGAGCTTCGACGCGTGGATCGTTGGCTTCGGGCTGTCCACGCTCCTCAAGGATCTCGGGATCGTCCAAAGCAACCTCGCCTACCTCGTGCTCGTGGCCGTTGGCCTCCTCGACACCTGGCTGCTCTATCGCTTCTTCTCGGTGCAGTTGCCTAAGGTCAAACGGATGGAGGAACTGACCCGCTCGGGTGTTTCTCCGGTTGAGGTAGTGCGCCCACCCGGGTAACCACGTGGTTTTTGGCCTTTTTGCGTTGAGAGCCGCTGGCGAGTAGAATCTATTCGAATGTCCGTCCGGATTTGTCGTATTTGCCTTTGCTGTTGTAGCAGGACCCGTCAAGGGTCCCCGAGGTGACGATCCGGCAATTGGGTAAATAGCAGAAACGACCCACTAGCACGCGAAGCGATCGAAGCCCGGGGATTCACTCCCGGGTTTTTTTTTGCACGTTTGAGAAAGCATGTCGACAGTGGCCCTGACTCCCGACTCGACCGTCACCTCCGCACCGAAGCTGGACCATCTGCGCGCATTGGAGGCGGAGAGCATTCACATCTTCCGCGAGGTCGTTGCCGAGTTCGAGCGGCCGGTGATGCTCTACTCCATCGGCAAGGACTCCTCGGTTCTCCTGCGGCTGGCCCAGAAGGCGTTCTATCCCGGGCCGATCCCGTTTCCGCTGCTTCACGTCGATACGACCTACAAGTTCCGCGAGATGATTCAGTTCCGCGACGAGATGGCCAGGGCCGTCGGCGCGCGGCTCATCGTCCACACGAACGAGGAGGCGATTGCCGACGGCACTCAGCCGTTCAAGGTCGGCACCCAGCGCTGCTGCGGCCTCCTCAAGACCAAGTCACTGCTCGACGCGCTTCAGGCGGGCAACTTCGACGCCGCGATCGGAGGCGCTCGCCGCGACGAGGAACGCAGCCGGGCGAAGGAACGCATCTTCTCGATTCGCGACCCGAACGGCCAATGGGATCCCAAGCGGCAGCGTCCCGAGTTGTGGACGCTCCTCAACGCCAAGCTGCGGCCGGGTGAGAGCATCCGCGTCTTCCCGCTCTCGAACTGGACCGAGATCGACGTGTGGAACTACATCCACGCCGAGAACATTCCGATCGTCCCGCTCTACTTCGCCAAGGAGCGCGAGGTGATCGTCCGTGGCGCGTCGCTCATCGTCCAGGAGCAGCCGTTCGTCGTCACGATGCCGGGCGAAAAGCCGCAAATGGTGAAATGCCGGATGCGATCGCTTGGCTGCTCACCGTGCACCGGTGCAATCAAGTCAGACGCTGACACAATCCCGAAGATCATCGAGGAGCTCATCGCGACCCGGCAATCGGAGCGCCAGCTCCGGATCATCGACCACGACCAGGACGGCTCGATGGAGCTGAAGAAACGGGAAGGTTACTTCTGATGGAGTCAGGCCTTCTCCGCATCTGCACGGCCGGCAGCGTGGACGATGGAAAGAGCACGCTGATCGGGCGATTGCTCTACGATTCGCAGTCGGTGTACGAAGACCAGGTGTCGTCGGTGGCCAAGGCATCGAAGAACCGCAACGCCGGCCCGATCGACTTCTCGCTGTTCACCGACGGACTGCGCGCAGAGCGCGAGCAGGGCATCACGATCGACGTCGCGTACCGCTACTTCGCGACCGCGCGGCGGAAGTTCATCCTGGCGGATACGCCCGGTCACGAGCAGTACACGCGCAACATGGCCACCGGCGCGTCCACCGCGGACGTGGCGATCCTGCTGATCGACGCACGGAACGGTGTTCGAACCCAGTCCAAGCGGCATGCACGCATTGCGCGGCTGCTGGGGATCACGAACTTCGTGCTCGCGATCAACAAGATGGATCTCGTCGGCTTCGATCGCGAGGTCTACGAGAAGATCCAGGACGACTTCGGCGAGTTTCTCGCCGGCGCGTCGGTCCACGCCATCCCGATGAGTGCGCTCGAGGGCGACAACGTCATCACGCGCAGTGAGCGAACCCCGTACTTCGATGGCCCTCCATTGCTGGAGTACCTCGAGACCGTGCAGGTGCACCGCAACACCATCGGCGCGCCATTCCGCTTCCCTGTCCAGATGGTGCTCCGGCCTGACCAGGAGTTTCGTGGCTATGCCGGCCAGATCGTGTCGGGAAGCGTAAGGCCCGGGGATCGCGTGACGGCCTGGCCGTCCGGCCGCAGCGCCCGCGTCAAGCGGATCGTCACATACGACGGCGATCTCGCGATGGGTTATGCGCCGATGTCGGTGACGCTGACGCTGGACGATGAGATCGACATCAGCCGCGGCGACGTGCTGACGGTAGAACCGGCGTTCGTCGGACAGCGGTTCGAGGCCGAGCTCGTGTGGATGGACGAGAGGCCGCTCGACCCCGGTCGCGTGTATCTCCTCAAGCACGGCACGCGAACGGTCACGGCCGAGATCAACCATGCCCTCGTGTTGAACCAGATCAGCAGCGTCCAGGTCTCGACGGCGCGGCCCCTCGTGTTCGATCGCTACAGCGACAATCGGGCGACTGGTAGCTTCATCCTGATCGACCCGGGCACGCAGTTCACCTGCGGCGCCGGTATGATCACAGCACCGCTCCGCGAGGCCGCTGTTGAGGTGCAGGGGGCTCCGCTGACATTCGCCGAGCGCCTCGCCCACATGGCGCGCCGGGCGTCGTCCGATCAGGAAGCGGCCGAGGCCATCCGCAAGGCGCTCGAGGAGATGCTCACGTGATCGACGCGCGAGACGTCATACAACGAGCGCTCTCCTCGGCAGAAACGCCCTGCATCACGTCGAGTTTTCAGGCCGAGTGCGTCGTGCTGACGCACATGCTGCGCGAGGTGCAACCGGACATTCCGGTTCTGTTCCTCGACACGTTCCACCATTTCCAGCAGACGCTCGACTATCGCGATGAGCTGACGGCGCGATGGGGATTGAACCTGATTAATCTCAGGGCCCAGTCACCTACCGTGGGACTATGGCAGGCCGAAAGCACAGAAGCGTGCTGCAAGCGTCACAAGGTCGAACCGCTGTTCTCGGCGCTCGAGGGTTACGACACGTGGTTCACGGCCCTGCGCCGGGATCAATCACCATCGCGAGCGAATCTGCAGGAAGTGGAGCCGTTCAAGCTGCCGGGACGGACCATCTCACGCGTGGCGCCGCTGGCGGGCTGGACCGCACGCGACGTGTGGGCATACGCGAAGCAGCACGAGATCCCGCTCCTGCCACTTTACGAGCTCGGCTACACGAGCATCGGCTGCGAGCCGTGCACGGCGTTGCCGTTCGATCCCGAGAACCCGCGTTCAGGCCGCTGGCAGGGTCAGAAGCTCGAGTGCGGGATTCACATTCAAGCCAAGTAAGATTCACATTCAAGCCAAGTAAATCGTCAAATCCCAATTTCCAACTTCCAATCTCCAGCGATTGGGAGTGGCGGTTTGGGAGTTGGGAATCGGAAATTGGGAGTTCGCGTAGCGTCAGCGAGCGCGCAGCTTCTGCAATTCCTCTCTGATCGCCTCGATCTGCTTGCGCATCTCGGTCATCTCAGGCAGTTCGCGTAGCTTCATCTTCTCGATAGCTGCCTGCACCTCGGCGACTTGTACCTGCTGCCGCGCGATCTCCTCAGCCGCGCGGCGCATCTCGTCGAAACTGCCAACCAGTTCATCTGCCGCACGATTCAACTCCTCCGCGATCTCCGTCACATCGTCGGGGAGCGCTGGAGGAGCGGGCGGAAGCGGAGCATCTGGCAGTGCTGGAGGCGCGGGAACACCGGGAGGAGCTGGCGCAGCGGAAGCACCGGGAGGAGCTGGCGGAGCAGGCGGAGCAGCCTGCACCGGCGCGGTCGGTGGCGCAGGAGGTGCCGGCGGCATTGGAGCGTCAGCCGGCGAGGCAGGCTGCACCGGTCGAGGCGACCGCGGCGGACGAGGCGGAACTGGCGGCACCTGCGGCAGCTCGGGGAGAGACTGATCGGTCTGAGGCTCCATCGCAGCGCTCTCGACCTCGGCAGTCGTGAGCGCGGGGGTCAGGACGACAGCGACGGCAATCAGTGTGAGTGCAGGGACCATCATCCACGTCGTCGTTCGACCATCGTTCATGGGCGATTGTTTCAACACGCGGCGGACGCGATCGATCAGCCGCCCTCCGGTGACATTCATCGACAGCATTGGCTTCAGACCTCTCAGTTCTTCGAGTTGAGCGAGGGCCGTCGCGTAGCCCACGCGATCGCCGCACGCCTCGACAACCAGGTCGTCGCAGCAGTGTTCCCGCTCCATGCGGACCTGTCGCGAACACCACCAGACGGCCGGGTGATAGAAGAGGAGCGTCTCGACAATCGACTGCAGCACGTTGACGAGATAGTCGTGGCGCCTCACGTGCGCCAGCTCGTGAGCCAGCACGGCATCCAGATGCGCGGCAGGCAACCCGGAGATGACACTCGCCGGCAGCAGGATCATGGGTCGGAGATATCCGACGACAGTCGGCACGCGAACGACGCTGGACTCGAAGATCTGCACTGACCGCGCGACGCCAAGACGATGAGCGATCGCCCGAAGCCGCAGGGACAGTCTCTCGTCCACCTCTCGTGTGCGCCCGCTTCATTCGTTCGATGCCGAGACATGCCGCGACGAGCCTGATGGACAGAAGAGCGACGCCGACAACCCAGACAACGACCGCCAAGGGCAGAATGCGGTCCATCGGCGCGATGGTCACGAAGTCGCGAGACGACGAGGCCATCGCCACAACGTCGAGAGAATCCTGGGCACGGCTACTGAGGACCGACGAGAGCGGCACGAGCAGCATCAACAACAGGCCGACGCACGCGACCAGGTAACGCGTGTTGGCGCGCGCCCCGCTCAAGGCGCGCAGTGCGAGCGCCGTGCCGGCGCCAATCAGCGTGCCCTGCCAGATCGAGTTGACCAGCGCCCAGCCGATCGACTGGACCAGTGGAGAGTCGAGCACGGGATCAGTCACGGCCCTTCGCCTCGTGCTCTTTCAACAAGCGGCGGATTTCCCGGAGTTCGTCGCTCGATGCCGGCTTCACCGCAAGGGCCTGCATCACCAGCTGCGATGGCGATCCGCCGAAGGCGCGATCGATCAAGTCACGAATGAGGTGGCGCTGGGTCTCTTCCTGGGCCGCTGCGGCGCGATACAGATGAACGCGGCCATCTTCTTCTCGAACCGCCACGCCCTTCTCGGTCATCAGCTGAAGCAGCTTCAGTGTGGTCGTGTACGCGAACTCGCGATTGGCAGAGAGGACATCATGGACCTGACGGACAGTGCTCGGACCGCGGGCCCAGAGGACGCGAAGGATCTCGAGCTCGGCGTCCGTAGGGCGAGAGGAGGGGCGACGTCCCATGTGCATCAGTCTCTACGACTAATTTCGTAGTGTCAACGAAATTCTTCGTACTCGTCTCCCATCGAGCCGGCGAATCCACAAGTCAGACCCGCCCTACTCTTCTCCGCGGCTACTTGGCGCTTCGCAACAGTGGCCAATAGCCGAAGAACACCGCGTGATAGATGAGGAACGGGAACGTCACGCTGAGTAAAGCGTTGGCCAGCCAGATCTCGCGCTCGTATCCCGGAGGGCCCGACGGGAGCGCTCCCGTCACCATTGGCGATAGGGTGATGTACAGGTTCGCGAGTACGAGCCCAATCGCCGCAGCAGCAATGGTGTTCATCACGCCCTTGAGCGGTTGCGTCATCCGCGCAAAGAGCGAGTTCTGCAGCATGTTCAACACGATGATCGAGCCGAAGATGAACGGGACCGTGACCTCCGTCAGGAAGGCCATCGGGTCGGCGCCCGCGGAATTGACGCCAATCGCCATCGCGATGGCGGCGCCTGCGAGCGCGACGATCGTCCATACGAGACCGAGCACCGGCTGCTTCATGATGGCCGGAAAGAGCGTCAGCGGCCACAGGTCGAAGCAGAGCACCAGGAACATGACGGCGAGCGCAGTCACATAGAAGACGAGCGCCGATACCGCGTTGAACATCCCTTGCGGCGCCGACTGGAGGTAGACCGGCGCGCCCTGCAGGAAGCCGTAGTCGAAGAAGACGAGGAAGACGACGTAGGTGACGACGTAAGCGGCGACCAGCGTGAGCAGCCCCGACACCAGCGCGTTCGACGTCACCTTGGTGAAGGGCCATCCTCCCATCATGATCGTCAGCCAGAAAGTGGTCGGCACGACGATGACGGCAAAGTGCGAGGGGATGGGACCGGGCGGCGACACACCCTCACCTACCGTCATGAAGACGATGGGGCTGAGCAGCGCAGTGGCAACAATGGTTACGAGTACGAGTGCCACACCTTTCACGGGCTGTTTCAGCGCGACTGCAAATCCAGGATTGGCGCCCCAGAGCACGACGATCACCACCTGCATGGGGATGAGACCCAGCATGACGAACGCTATCCAGCCTGCGAACGTGCCGAAGTCGAATAGCGAGATAAAGCCCAGGGCGAGGGCCATCACGATCGCGCTGGAGAGCAGTCCAAGTGCGGGTTGAGTCACTGAGTCCTCCTCGTCGCACAAAGGTCACGAAGAACACAGAAACACAAGGTCACGAAGAATACCTGACACGAAGGGCACGAAGAATATGAAAACCAGGGGGAAAAGGGAAGACCGAACGACATGAACCGTCAAGAAACACAAAGGGCACGAGGACCATGAACCTACTCAGTGTTCATGATGCCGTGCCCTTCGCGATCTTTCGTGACCTTCGTGCTTCGTGCGTGACTATTGACCCTTCAGCTCCTCGAAGAGGACGCCGAAGTTGCCGCCCGGGCCGCCGCGCCCGCCGGTCAGGTTGTACTCCTTGAACTTCTCCGGCAGCTTGAGATCCATCATCGCCTGCTCGGGAGTCTTGCCCGCCTTGAGCGACGCACGCGCGTGCTCGAGGAACAGCTTGTTGAACTCACCGAAGTCGGCGAGGTCCTGGAACTTGAACGTGACCGGCGAGTGACCGGGGATGATCGTATCGACGTTCTTGACGTTGCTCGCGACCTTGGCGATCGTGTCGGGATAGGCCACGCCGCTGCCACCGTTTCCGCGATCGATGAACGGCTGCCCCTTGTTGGCAAAGGCATCGCCGGTATGCATCACGCGTGCGTTGCGGAAGACGACGAACGTATCGCCGTTGGTGTGCGCCCCGCCGAAGTAATACAGATCGATCGAGTCATTGCCACTGAGCAGCGTCATCCGGTCCTTGTAGGTGCGATCGGCAAGGCCGTGTTTGTTCGCCGCATCCTGAAACGCCGGCATCTTCTGCATGTTGGCCGCGGTGTTCTCCTGGACGACGATCTCCACGCTTGCCGGGAAGAACATGTTGCTGCCGTTGTGATCGCCGTGCGTGTGCGTGTTGATGATGTGAGTGATCGGTTTGTCGGTGACCGACTTCACCTGCTCGAGGATCGCCTGGCCATTGTTCGCGAGCTTGGTATCGACCAGCACGACACCCTTTTCGGCGATGTACACCCCGGTGTTTCCGCCGTTGCCGAAGATGAAATACAGGTTGTTCGCGACCTTCTCGATGCTCTTGATCCCGCCAGCGCCGCCCGGGCCAGCCTGCCGGCCCTGCCCGCCGGCGGCCGGCTGCTGCTGTGCTGCCAGGTTCGCAGCGGCCGCAACGACAGCCCCCGCGACCACGATTACGCCAAGCACGTACGCACGTTTCATGACGTCCCCTCTATAAAGAACTTCCAACTTCAGACGCTTATCATTACCGCACGAATTGTATCTTGTTCTGGTTGGCAAGCTCAGCAAACTGCTTCATCGGCCAGTGCCCACCAGACCGAAGTTCTTCTTCAACCCCTGCCAGTGCGTGTAGTAATCGCGTTCGAGTAACTCGGTCTCGAGCGCGAACCGCGTCGGTCGAATTGGTAGCTGGGTCTCGAACAGAAACACCAGGGTGTCTTCGAGGTACTGCGGCTTGAGTTCCGCAGTCCGGCCACGTTCGTACGCCTCGGCATCCGGTCCATGTCCAGACATGCAGTTGTGCAGGCTCGCGCTGCCCGGACCGAAGTCATCACCCTTCCCGATGTACTTTCCCGCGATGAGACCGAGGAATTCGCTCGCCACGTTGCGATGAAACGGTGGTGGCCGGAACGTGTGCTCGGCCACAGTCCATCGCGGGGGAAAGCACCCGAACTCCATGTTCGAAGTGCCCGGAACGGAGGTCGGCGATGCGAGCACACAGTAGATCGATGGATCCGGGTGATCGAAGGTCACCGTGTTGATGCACTGAAACTTGTAGAGGTTGTACCGGAACGGCAGGTAGTTGCCGCGCCAGGCGACGATGTCGAGCGGAGAGTGATCGATCTCGGCTTCCCAGATTCCACCGCCGTACTTGGCAGTAAGACGGAAGTCCCCTTCACGATCCTCGAACGCGGCAACCGGTGCCTCGAAATCTCTGGCGTTTGCCAGACCAAAGGTGCCGATAGGACCGAGGTCCGGCAGTCGCAGATGTTGTCCGTAGTTCTCGCAAATGAACCCGCGGGCTGAGCCGTCGGGGAGCTCCACTCGAAACTTCACGCCCCTCGGGATGAGCACGATGTGCCCCGGCCGAGCTTCGAGGCGGCCAAACTCTGTGTACACGTCGAGCGCACCAGCTTGCGGAACGATCAGCCATTCGCCATCCGCGTTATAGAAAAACCGGTCCCGCATAGAAATATTGGCGCCATATACGTGAATTGCCGCGCCCGACTGCGCGGCCGGATCCCCATTGCCGCCAATCGTGACGACTCCATCGATGAAGTCGGTCGGTTCCGATGGAATCGGCATCGCTCTCCAGCGGAGCTGGTTCGGCGTGGGCGGAACCTCGTTGAACGGCCCGCCTCGAATCAGGCGGGGATCGCGCGACTTGAAGGGCTTGTGCATCGCGGACGGTCGGATGCGATACGTCCACGACGAGCGGCTGATCCCGCGAGGGGCTGTAAATGAGGTCCCGTTCAACTCCTCGATATACAAACCCAGCGGTGGCTTCTGCGGCGTGTTCTGGTCGCGCGGCAGCGCACCCGCAACAGCTTCAGACGTGAACTCGTTGCCGAAGCCAGATAAATACGCTTGTTCGGTCGATGCCATGGCGGATGTAGGCTATCCCTGCTTTCTGTGGAAGGTCAACACAGGCGGCGCGCCGATTGCTACGACGATCGGACGTCACAAGGATTTTCGGAATAACGCCGAAGAATCGCACGGAAGGTAGCGAGAAGCTAAGAACAAAGTCCGTTGTCGAGGAGACTGTCCAGCTCGGTTTCGACACGGTCCGGGAGACCAACGCGATGGTCCAAGTTGACCGGCCAGTGGTGCGGATGTTCACCCAGGAGCTCATCACAGTCCGTTGGGAAACGCGGATAGTCGAAGGGCGGGGACTGGAGCTGAACGTGTTGGGACCTGGCACGTTGCGGCGATCGCGTTCGTTTCAGGATGCCCTCTCACTCGTCGAGTACCAGGTAGAGTTCGAACGGCAATTGCTGTCGAACGGTTACGGGGTGATGCCCCACAGTGAACGGCGATCGGGATACGACCGCCGACGTCAGCCGCGCACAGCGGAAGACAGGCGTAAGCAGTGACGACCGAAGGACCCGGGATGCTCCACATCGTCGCCAAGAACGACGCACCGGTGCAGCGAATCGACGTGGCACGTCGCCACATCGAAACAGCGATCGCACACATCAACGACGTTGCGCAGGCGCGCATACTCGAACAGGCGCGCACGACGACCGGCGTCGACGAACTTCGACTGATCGTTCGCGCGCTTGCCGACATTCGTGAGGCGCTGCGCAGCTGCGAATGGTCGACATCAACAGACGCGGGCACTCCCGTTGAGGCCGCGGCCGCACACATCGACTAGCATCAGCCGCACGTCGCACGTTCGTACTGTCGTCCCTTCCTCTTCTGACCTCTCGCGTTTCGAAGTTCGGAGCCGTGAACCTTCAAACCGTCGTTCGGGCTACACTTCCGCCCATGCGAAAGGTCACGCTCTCATCTCTCATTCTCCTGACCGGTGCGCTCGCGACCTGGACGTTGATCGGCCGCGCGGCCGACGGGGACCGCGACTGGCCGGCGTACGGCAGCGATAAAGCGAGCACGAAATATTCACCGCTGGATCAGATCAACGCGAAAACGATCGGCGGTCTTCAGATCGCATGGCGGCGATCCGCATTGCCCGAGGAGCTGCGCTCATCGTTTCCCGATGCGCAGGCGCAGGGCAACCTCCAGCACACGCCGCTCGTTGTCGATGGACTCATGTACATGAGTTCAGCGGTCGGCGCCGTGGTCGCGCTCGATCCGACGACCGGCAAGACCGTCTGGTACGACAGCCTTCCACCGCGAGCCGACGGACAGGGACTCGCGCGGGCGGGCGCCACTCGCAGCATCGCGTACTGGACCGACGGCAAGGATGCGCGCATCGTGACCAATGTCGGCGCGAACCTGGTTGCGCTGAACGCGAAGACCGGAAAGCGCTACACGGACTTCGGAGAGAACGGCCAGGTTGACCTGACGAAAGGATTCGAGCGCCCGATCACCGGGTGGCGCTGGAGCAGCGGACCGATCGTCGTCAAGGATGTGGTCGTGGTCGCTGGTGTCCCATCACCCGCCACCGACATCCTCAACGAGCGTGCGCGCGCACCGAAGGACATGCCTCCCGACGATGTGCGTGGGTACGACGTGCGCACCGGGAAGCTGCTGTGGACGTTCCACGTCGTTCCGCGCAAGGGCGAGTTCGGGAACGAGACGTGGCTGAACGACTCGTGGACGTATTCCGGCAACAGCGGCGCGTGGTCTCTGCTGAGCGCCGACGAAGAGCTCGGCTACGTGTACTTGCCGTTCGAGGAAGCGACGGGTGACTACTACGGCGGAACGCGGCCGGGCAACAACCTCTTTGCCGAGTCGATCGTCTGCCTCGACGCGCGTACCGGCAAGCGCGTGTGGCATTTCCAGACGATTCATCATGGCTTGTGGGACTACGACCTGCCGGCCGCTCCCGTCCTGGGAGATATCACCGTCAACGGGAGACGGATCAAAGCCGTTGCGCAAGTCTCAAAGCAGGCGTTCGTGTACGTGTTCGATCGTGTCACGGGACAGCCCGTGTGGCCGATCGTCGAGCGGCCGGTGCCGCAGGGGAACGTGCCCGGCGAGTGGTATTCGCCGACGCAACCAATTCCGTCGAAGCCACCGGCATTCGATCAACAGGGCGTATCCGACAGCGACCTGATCGACTTCACGCCCGAGTTGAAGGCTGAGGCGAAGAAGATCATCAGCGAGTACAAGACCGGCCCGCTCTATACGCCGCCGGTCCTGCTCGGCAGCCCGGATGGTCCGAAGGGATTGTTGCTCGTCCCGGGCACCAATGGTGGAGCCGACTGGGGCGGCGCGGCGTTCGATCCCGAGACCAGCATGCTGTACGTGCCGTCCGCTCACATGCCGACGGTCATTGCCCTGGGCAAGTCACAGCATCCTGAATCGACGCTGCCGTTCGTAAAGCAGCAGGTGCCCTGGCCGTTCGGGCCGCAGGGACTTCCCGATCCGTTCAAGCCGCCGTACTCGCGCCTCGTGGCGATCGATCTGAACAAGGGCGACATCACATGGTCGGTCGCCAACGGTGACGGCCTGCGCAATCACCCGGCGTTCAAAGGACTGAACCTGCCGCCACTCGGGGCGCCAGGCCGCCTCGCCGCGATGGTCACCAAGAGCTTCGTGTTCATGGGTGAGGGGAGCGACAGCGGCGTCGGCGTGCCGCCGCCGCCCAGTGGTCCGTGGGGCGGCAAGAAGTTCCGTGCGTTCGACAAGAAGACCGGAAAGATCGTGTGGGAGATGGAACTGCCCGCGGGTGTCAGCAATGCGCCGATGACCTACATGGCCAAGGGCAAGCAGTACATCGTCGTCGGGATCTCGGGCCGCCAGTACCCCGGCGAGTACGTCGCGCTCGCGTTGCCGTAAGACAGCAGCCGTAGTGTCCGGCTTCAGCCTGACCACGAGAGACTCTCGGACCCACGTTACACGCTCGCTCGTCACACGCTCGTCCGGCGACCCGCGAGCGGGAGATGAACTGTCTTCGCAGACCAGTCGCTCCCCTTCACGGCGGGTCTGAAGACCGCCTCTACGTATCGGTAATTACCGCTGCGGTGGCGTTGGCGGGGGCGCATCGCCCTCGCGGCACACGGCGTTGTTGTTGTTCGGCACCGTCAGCCCCGTGCCGCCGCAGCAGTACACCGTGCACTTCGCCGGTGGCTTGTAGGTCGTCCTCAGCTTCTTCCCGTATTCCGGGTACGTGGTCGCCGCGCCGCCACGTACGGCTTCGAGCGGCAGGTTGAACAGCTCCGCAAACTCCCGAAGATACGGATTCTCTCCGGGCAGATAGTGCGGCACCTCGCCCGGCGCGCGCGGGATCTCCACCTGCGGTTCGCACGGCTCAGGCAATACTCGCGTCTGCGGATCGAGCTCGAACGTCGCATTCCGGATGAAGGGCTCTTCGTAGTAGATCGGGTCGTCGAGGATCATTGTGATCGTCAGGAGGTTGCCATGCCGGGCGTAGTACTCGGTCATGGTCGCCTGATCGCTGTGCGGAACGCCGTTCCGCCACACCAACCCCGCCTTCAGGTGCGTCGTCCTGGCGGCGACCATCCCACCTTGCCAGACGCCTGTCGTGAACCCTCCAGCGGTATGCGGCGAGTTCTTCGAAGGATGCGGACGCCCATCCATCCACACCGTGTGAGTCGCGCGGTCGACGGTTCCTGTCATATGGAGCGCCACGATCGCTCCGGAGATCGGATCGACCTCGGGCTCAATGCGCAGATTCTGCGGGCCCATGACGATGTACTGCGAGGTGTAGAGGATGCACTGCCGCTCAGGCATGTTCTGCATCGACACCTGGTAGAGATCCGCGTACGCACGCGCCTCGTCGTTGATCGGCAGGCCGCTGTAGTCGCCGATGTGCGGCCCCGGCGCGCGCTCGACCCAATCCTCGTGCAGTCGATTCGCCCACGACCCCGCCAGATCGACGATCTGTCCTCGTGTCGCCGCCGCCGCGGCCTCCACTTGTCCCTGCGCGAACGCCGACGCGCTACTCGCGAGCGTGGCCACACACACCATCGCGCCAACAGTCGTTGCCATTGCCATCTCTATCCCTCGCACCCTCGCACCCCGCACATCGTCAGTTCGCTTCACAGCTGGATGGATCCCACTTCGACCCGTTCGGTTCCTTCTTGAAGTTGAGCGAGGTGATCCACGTCCGTGTCAGATACGTCGGATCCTCGACGACGGTCGTGATCACAATCCACTGATCGCCGTTCGGCTGTCGCAGCAGATCCCAGTACTCCGTGAGAGTGGTCTTCTCGCTGTACGGGAGGCCGTTCTTGCGCAGGTAGCCGGGCATCAACCCAGTGGTCACCGTCTTCAGATTGCCGAATCGCTGTTCAGGCGGAGGCGGTGGCTGTCCGCGTCGACCCTGACGCATCTCCCACTCAGCGGTGGTGTTGCCCTGCCGCGTCGGGCCGCCCGCCGGCGGCTTCCAGTCGCCAAAATGAAGGAGTCGCGTCTGCGTGCCTGTGTCGGTTTCCACTTTCAGCGCGGTGTCGTCCTGCCATGTGATGTGAAGGCGGGTCGGCAGACGCATGAGTCCCGGTGCGCCGTAGGCCTTGCACTGATCGCCGGCCGCATCCTTGGCAGCGTCCCATGCATCGGCAACCTTTTTCGCTTCCGCGTTGATCGGGATACTCGTGTAGTCACCTTTCGGCGGCGTGACCATTCGCCAGCGCCAATCCTCGGTGACGACCGAAACCCAGTAGCCCGTGAGATCGATCGGCGCTGCCGCGCGCGGCGCCGGCGGCGGTTCTGCAGGCGCCTGTCCCCTGCCTCCGCGTCCCTGCCCACCCGCCGGCGGCGGCGCCTGTCCGCCCGCCGGTGTCTGTCCGGGCCCACCTGCGGCTCCCTGCCGGCCCCCACCAGCCTGCTCGGCCACGACTGAAACAGCAAGCGCGACGACGACTGCCATTACTCCCAGTGTGTTCGACGTGCGGTACCCCACCATGACCCTTTCTGTGGCCCAGCCAACTACTTCCCTCCAAGGTCCCGGTACACGGCTTCGATGAACTTGTCCGTGGTCCAGGTGCCCTTGTCGGATCCGTACCTGCCGCGGAAGCCTTTGACAGGATCCGCCCTGCGCACCTGATCGAGCGTCATCTCCTTGCCGATCCATGCCTGGATGCGATCGCGGACGATCGTCACCATGTCTCGATAGTCGACGACATCGGCCTCGTGACTGATCAGGCCGTGACCGGGCACGACGACTGTTCCACCCTCCTGCCAGACGAACGGAATCGGCGGCACGGTGATGCCGATGATGCGGTTGAGGCTGTCGATGACGCCCTGGATGCTTCCACCCTTCTCGCGATCGATGACCGGGAATCGTGTCTGGTCGAAGATGTCTCCGGTCACGAGCACATCGGAACGGCGGAAGAACACGATGCTGTCACCATCGGTATGCGCTGCCGGCTGATAGCTCGTGATGATGGCTTCGCCGTTGATGTACAGATCCTTTTGCATCTCCTCGAGCGCTGCCGAGTACGTGACCGTCGGCCACGCGCCGATTGGAAACGCGGATTTCTCACCTTCGGGCGCGGTCATCCTGGACTGGACGTTCTCTTCCGCCAGGATCGGGGCGCGTCCCCCCGCAGCGCCAATCTCGTTGAGGCCGCCGGTCGGAATCACCGACTGGCCCGCCGCCGACAATTCGTCGTTGCCGCCAACGTGGTCCGGGTCGGCGCTGGTGTTGATCACATAGCGAATCGGCCGGGTCGACAGCTTGCGGATCTCGGCGACAACCTGTTTGGCTTTCTCACCGGTGCCGGTGTCGACGATTACGATTCCGTCGGTTCCCAACTGCACGGCGATGTTGGAACCATCGCCGACAATCACATAGAAATTCGGCCGGACCTGTACGATTTCGAGGCTTTCGGTGTCAGCGGGCTTCTGCTGTCCTGCGACCAGGCTGACCCCGGTTGCGGCGACTGCGATCAACGCGAGCGTCACTGTCAGCGCATATGGAATGCGGAACGTTCTCATCATCAACTGGCCATTGTATATGGGCATGCGTCACGCGAAAGAGATTGACGTGGCGGCCATGTCCCGATATACGAGTTCCAACCATGACCAACATTTCACATCGCCGCCGGGCGCTCGCGGCCATTCTCTTCGTTGTGCTCCTGCTCGTCGTCATTGCCACGAACGTCTACGCCGTGGTGTTTCCGTTCACCGGGCCGGTCTTTGGTCTCGCCATCGCACCTGATTCGAGTGTGCTCGTTGCCGATGCGAGTGCCGGCATCTTCGAGATTCGCAAAGGACAACTGTCTCAGGTCGCTACGCTTCCCGGCGTGAGTGACATCGCGCCGATCGGACCTGGCGACATGTTCGCCGTTACCAGCCGCGCGTACGGCGGCGAGGGCAAGGTTTATCGCGTCTCACGCAGATCCACTCGAGAGCTCGCGGACCTGTTCGATTTCGAGGCGCGCGTCAATCCAGACGGCGGCATCATCGATACCAACCCGTTCGACATCGAGGTGTTGAATGGAGGAAGCGCGCTCGTGGCGGATGCGGCGGCCAACGCGTTGCTGATCATCAACCAACGCGGCGACGTCGACTGGATCGCTACGCTCCCCGACGAAGCGGCTTCAACGGCACATGCGAAGGTGCTCTACGGCTGTCCGCAGCAGGGTGAGGCAAGCGTCTGCAACAACGACACGCTGCCCGCACAGGGGGTGCCAACCAGCGTCGCCGTCGGGCCTGACGGCGCCTATTACGTCGGCGAGCTCAAGGGGATTCCGGCACCGAAGGGTCTATCTCGCATCTGGCGAATCGCACCAGGGACACGCCACGCCGTATGTGGCAGCAGTCCGGCCTGCACCGTCGTCGCCAGCGGCTTCACCTCGATCGTCGATCTCACGATGGGACCAGGCAACACACTCTACGTGGCGGAGCTCGACGAGGAGAGCTGGCTGGCGATGCAGTTAGGCAAAGGCACAGGCGGATCGGTCAACGCGTGCAACATGCGCACGTGGCAGTGCACGCAGATCGCGACCGGGCTGCCGATGCTGACCGCCCTGGCAGTCGACGGACGCAGCACGGTCTACACCGTCACCAACGCCCTCAACCCTGGAATGGCCTCAGTCAGCGTGCTGCCTTAAGGAACGGTCTCTTCTACCCGCTCGATACGCCCGTCGGCGTGCTTCGCGAAGCGAACAGCATCGCGGCCGTGGACCGGTGCATTCTCCGGCCACGGCCAGCCACCAAACTGGGTGCGCTGGTAGTCCTGGAACGCGCGCTGCAGCTCGTCGCGAGTGTTCATGACGAACGGACCGTACTGGGCGACCGGCTCGCCAATCGGGCGGCCTTGAAGCAAGAGAATGTCGGCCGGACCGTCAACCGCTTCGATCGTGACAGCCTGATTGGCGTGTACCCGCACCGCTGATGGATCGGTGATGAGTCGACCGGCAACACGCAGGGCCGTACCCGCGAAGAAATTGAGCGTGCGCAGCGTCTGCGCACCGGCCGCGGGTGGAACGGTCCACGTGGCGCCGGTCTCGACGGCAATCGACCAGATGGCGACATCGGCGTCCGGCCTCGACGCCCATGAATGCGGAGGCGGGGCGAGCGGCTGCGTCCCCTCGAGTGCGCCGGCGACGATCGTCACCTCTGTCCGTTTCCCGCCCGCGTCGGTGAAGACCCGCCTCGGAACGTCGCGGTCCCACAGCATGGTGAAGTAGGGATCGACCAGCTTGTCCTTCCCGGGCAGGTTCAGCCAGATCTGAAAGAGTTCGAGCGTATTCGGCTGCTCGCGATCGAGCAGCGGGAACATCTCGGAATGCACGACGCCAGCGCCAGCGGTCAGCCACTGCACATCGCCCGCACCGAATCGCGCCGCCGCGCCGAGCGAATCGGAGTGATCGATGTACCCGCGACGGATGATCGTCACCGTCTCGAAGCCGCGGTGCGGATGCTGCGGAAAGCCGGGCACCACATCCCCGTGGTACATGCGCCAGCCATCGACGCCCTCGAAGTCCTGGCCGATGCTGTGCCCGGTCAGCGGCGCGGCGGGACCAAACTGCTCGTTCCCCTTCGGGTAGTAATCGATGTGATGAACGCAGAAGAGAAACGGGTCGACTGTCTGCCAGCGACTGCCAAGCGGCTGAACAATCAGGATGGGATCACTCATAAGGTCAAAGGGCAAACGTCAAAGGTCAAAGGCGAGGTCAAAGGTCACTTTACTTTTGACCTTTGACGTTTAACTCTTGACCTTCGAGAAACTCCTCGGCGACTGCCTCAGGCGACTTCCCGTCCTGATCGACGGCGAGGTTCATCCGTCGCATGCGATCGACGTCAATAGTGCCGTTCAGTCCCCGCAATGCCCTGATGGCATCGGGATGTTCACGCGTGAGCGTCGAGCTGGCGAGGATGACGGCGTCGTATGGTGGAATCGCATGACGTTCGTCCTCCAAGACGACGAGGTCGAGCGCGGCGATCCGGCCATCGGTCGAGAATGCACCGATCAGATCGACCTGGCGATTGGCAACCGCCTCATACATCAGCGACGGATCCATGCTCCGCTGCTCGCGGAAACTCAGGCCGTAGCTCTCCTGAATCGCGCGCCACTCGGGTCGCTGGAAGAATTCGTAGTCTCCGCCAACCGAGAGACGCGAGGCGTGCCGTCGGAGGTCCGTGATCGTACGGACCCGAAGGTCGTCAGCATGTGCGCGTCGCATAGCCATCGCGTATGCATTCTCGAAGCCAAGCGCACCGACGACCTCGATGCCATGCTCTTCCTTGAGGAAGCGGCCGACCTCACTGAGCACCGTCTCGCGATCGACCCCGGAGGAATCGCGACGCATGATGGTCGCCCAGATCGTGCCTGAGTAGTCGACGTAGGCGTCGATGTCGCCGGCACGGAGCGCATCGAAGGCCACTGTCGAGCCGAGCGACGAGACCACGTCCACTGGTCGCCCTGTCGCGTCTTCTATCGTCGCGGACAGGATCTGGCTCAGGATGTACTGTTCGGTAAACGTCTTCGCGCCGACGACGATGCGATCGGATCGCGAGCCGTTGGCGGCTGTGACGAACGTGACAGCCGCGTGCGTGTAAAGCAGGCCAAACACCGCGAGCGTCGCCACGAGCGTAGACCTCTTGCGTGCAAGCACTGCCGCACCGAGGCCTCGTACCAAACCGTCCAGCACGAGCGCCAGCAGCGCCGCGGCGACACACCCGACCAGAACGGCCGTGAGGTTCCGCGTCTGCAGGCCGGCGAAGATGTAGTTGCCCAGGCTCGGCGCGCCGACCGGTGTCGACAGCGTCGCCATGCCGACTGTCCACACTGTCGACGTCCGAAGTCCGGCCAGGATCACTGGAAGCGCGAGCGGCAGCTCGACCCGCCAGAGCTGCTGCCGCGACGTCATGCCCACTCCGCGAGCGGCTTCGGTCAGCGCAGGGTCGAGGCCGGCGAGCCCGGTCACCGTGTTCCTCAGCACAGGAAGAATGCTGTAGAGCGTCAGGCCGATGAACGCGGGCAGAAATCCGATGCTTCTCAGTCCGATGGCTGAGAGTGCCGGCACCATCACGGCCAGCAGCGCGAGACTCGGAACGGTCTGAATCACGCTGGCCACTCCCAGCACGGGACGCTCGAGACGTCGGCTTCGTGTAATGGCAATGCCCGCGGGAATACTCACCGCGGTCCCAGCAAGCAGCGCAAACAGGGTGAGCTGCAGGTGAGCGGTCAGATAGCCGGGCAGGAGCGCGAGCTGTTCTCTCACGTGCGTCTGACCGCCAGCAGATCCTCGACTCGCTCAGCCTGACGTCGCGGCGTGCTCATCAGCTGACGGACGTAATCGTCCGCCGGCGATTGCAGCAGCTCGGATGGCGTTCCGATCTGAGCGAGTCGGCCTCCGTGCATCACCGCGATCCGGTCACCAACAAGCAGCGCCTCGACCATGTCATGCGTGACAAAGATCGCCGTGAGCCCGAGATGCCGGCGAATGCGCAGGAAGGATTGCTGCAACCGATCCCGCGTCAGCGGGTCGAGCGCGCCGAACGGCTCGTCGAGCAGCATCAGTCGCGGTGACGCCGCCAGTGCCCGTGCGACGCCAACGCGTTGCTGCTCCCCGCCCGAGAGCGCATCAGGGTGACGATCGCGTACGAGCGTGGGATCGAGTTCCACCAGCTCGAGCAACTCGTCCACCCGCGCGTCGATCCGGCGACGCTCCCACCCGAGCAGCGTCAGCGTGATGCCAACATTCTCACCAACTGTCATGTGGGGAAAGAGTCCCACGCGCTGAAATACGTACCCAATCCGGCGGCGCAAATCGTGCGGCGCTATGGCACCGACGTCCTGCCCCTCGATCAGCACGCGACCGGAGGTCGGCTCAATCAGCCGATTCACCATTTTGAGCGTCGTCGTCTTGCCAGAACCCGAACCGCCCAGCAGGACGACCAGTTCGCCTTCGTCAACCTTCAGTGAAAGACCGTTGACGGCAATGACCTGGCCGTACTGCTTCGTCAGATCGTGGGTCTCGATCACGCTCAGATACTAATCCCTGAGCCAACATCAGGCACTTGGGTTGAGGATGCGCAGAGAATCAGCACGGCGTTTGCTCCTATCAGCCGATGCGGGCCCTGACAGTTCCAATTCCGTGCAGCTATGCGCGCTGACCGATCACGGAACCGTCAGCGACCTACGAAGAAGCGGAACTACCAGCCAGGAGGAGTCAGATGATTCGCCAAGCCGCAGCCGTCGTTGTCGTACTGCTGCTGAGCCCGTCGTGGGTGACTGCACAGAGTCCCGAACTGACGATCAACGTCACATCGGCAAACGTGCACAAGGCGCCTACCAATTCCAGCCCGGTGCTGGGCGTGGTGGGACGCGGCGCCAAGCTCCAGGTGACGCGCGAAGTCGGCGACTGGGTCAAGATCGCCTTCCCACCCGCACCTGATGGCGTCGGGCTATGTGCGTGTCAGCCTCGGCTCTGTTTCCAACGGCGTCGCATCGAAGGCTCCGCTGCAGAACGCCGCGACACCCGCGCGCGCGAGCGTCCAGCCGACTCCGCGTGTCGCCACTGCCGCGGCGGTCGAGCCGACACAGACCGGCAACCAGCTGCCGGTCCGGAACACGGCACCTTCGGGGCCGAGCCACGTCTTCGGTCTCGGCGCACGGCTCGGTGGGCCATCGTTCGGCGTCGGCGCGAGCGCCCGTGGCTGGACGCGCGGACGGCTCGGCGCTCAGTTCGAGGTCTCGCGCTACGAAGTGTCCAACCCGATCGACCTCGGGACGATGTCGTCGACCGAGTTCGGACCGAGCGTGCTCTACGCCTTCAACGATCACGTGGCTGACTACACCTGGCTGCGGCCGTACGTCGGCGCAGGACTCAACTTCTATCGCTCGTCGCTCACCACACCAGGGCTCGGAATCGAGACGTCGAATACAGGTACGGATCGCAGATCTTCGGCGGCGGTGAGTTGTCGTTCGCCAGTCTGCCGCAGTTCGCGGTCAGCACCGAGCTGAGCTACCGCTGGTTCGATGCGCCGTCTGAGGCATTCGACCTCGGCGGGATGGGGATCAGCATCGCCGGGCACTGGTACATGAAGTAAAAGAAACCCCAACACCCAACTCCCAACTCCCAACTTGAATTGGGAGTTGGAGTTTGGAGGTTGGGAGTTTGTCAGTGCGCCGGAAGCGCGATCTCCTGATGCTGCCGTGCCTGACGCCGACGCATCACCCGCGCGCGAGCGCCTTCGATATAGACGTAGTACACCGGCGTGATGTAGAGCGTCAGTAACTGCGACACCAGCAACCCGCCAACGACGGCCAGACCGAGGGGCCGGCGTGACTCTGCACCAGCACCGAGGCCCAGGGCAATCGGCAGCGTGCCCACCAATGCTGCCATCGTCGTCATCATGATCGGCCTGAAACGCACGAGACATGCCTCGTGGATGGCTTCGGCTGGTGACTTTCCCTGCCGCTGCAACTCGACGGCGAAGTCCACCATCATGATCCCGTTCTTCTTCACCAGACCAACGAGCATGATGACGCCGACGAAGGCGTAGAGATTCAGCTCCGTCTTGAAGATCATCAGCGTCAGCAGCGCACCGAGGCCGGCAGCCGGGAGGCCGGACAGAATGGTGAGCGGGTGCGTGAAGCTCTCATACAGCACCCCGAGGACGATGTAGATGACGACGATCGAGAGGGCGAGCACGAGCCCGAGGCCGCGCAGCGAATCCTGGAACGCCTGCGCCGTGCCCTGAAATGCCAGGTTGATTGTGGCGGGCAGCGTCGACGCGGCCATCGTCCTGAATCTGGTTCACCGCGTCACCGAGCGCAAACCCGGGCGCCAGGTTGAACGCGATGGTGACCGCCGGAAGCTGACCGAAGTGGTTGACCTGGAAGGGACCGACTTCCGTCTTCATGCGCGCGACCGACTCGAGCGGAATCAGCTTCTCGCTGCTCGAGCGGATGTAGAGCAACGACATCGCCGCCGGATCGCGCTGGAACTCAGGCGCGACACGCAGAATCACCTGGTACTGATTGTTCGGCGCATAGATCTGGGAGACCTGCCGCGTGCCGTACGCGTTGTAAAGGGCATTCTCGACCTGCGTGGCCGAGAGGCCGAGCGTCGACAGCTTGTCCCGGTTCATTTCGACCGTGACCTGCGGGTTGTTCAACTGCAGGTCGCTGTTGACGTCTTCGAATCCCGGCGTCTGCCGGATCTTTGCCTCGAAGATCGGCGCCCACTTGTAGAGCTCGGTCGGTGTCCGTGTCCTGCATCGTGAACTGATACAGCGCCCGGTTCTGTCCGCCTCCGCCCAGATTGATCGGCGGCTGGTTGACCATGAACGTCCGGATTCCGGGGATTTCAGCGAGCTTGGGGCGCAGCGAGGCAATGACCTCGTCGACGCTCATCTCACGCTCGAGCCTTCGGTTTCAGCTCGACGAACATGCGCCCCTGGTTCGAGCCGCCGGTCGCGTTGTTCCCCATCTGTCCCACGTTCACACCCGCGCTGGCGATATTGGGGTCCTGCAAGAGGACGTCGGCAACCTGCAGCTGGTGACGCACCATCTCATCGAAGCTGATGCCTTGTGCGCCTTCGGTGTTGACGTTGAATCGCCCCTGATCTTCGCTGGGCAGGAAGCCCTTCGGCACGGCGATGAACAAGTAGACGGTCGCAACCATCAACACGAGCGATACGGCCGCCGTGATAAAGCGGTACTTCAGGCTGACGCGCAGCGTCTGGCTATAGAGCCCGCGCCATGAATCGAAGACCCGCTCGAACAACCAGTAGAGGCGACCGTGACGCTGGTCACGCGGCGGGTGCAGGAAACGGCTGCACAACATCGGCGTCAAGCTGATCGACACGAAACCGGAGATCAGAATCGCCGCCGTGATGGTGATCGCGAACTCGTGGAGCAAGCGCCCCACGATGCCGCCCATGAAGAGCACCGGGATGAACACGGCCACGAGCGACAGCGTCATCGACAGAATCGTGAATCCCACTTCCTTCGATCCGTCGAATGCCGCCTGCATGGGGTTCTTCCCCATTTCCATGTGCCGGACGATGTTCTCCAGCATCACGATCGCATCGTCGACGACGAAACCGACCGAGAGCGTGAGCGCCATCAGTGACAGGTTGTCCAGGCTGTACCCGAGCAGATACATCACCGCGAACGTGCCGACGAGCGAGCACGGCAGCGCGAGACTGGGGATAATCGTCGCCGAGAGATTGCGCAGGAAGATGAAGATGACGAGCACGACCAGCGCCACCGTGATCATCATCGTGAGCTTCACATCGTGCACCGACTCGCGAATCGTGAGCGCGCGATCGCTGCGGACGTCGAGCGAGACCGATGCCGGCAACTGCTCGCGGATGCCTGGCAACAACGCCTTGATCCGCTCCACGGTCTCGACAACGTTCACACCGGGCTGCTTCTGCACTGGCAGGTAGATACAGCGTTCACCGTTCTGCCAGCTCGCGGTCCTGTCGTTCTCGACACCGTCGTAGACATGCGCGACTTCGTCGAGGCGCACGGGCATGCCGTTGCGGTAGGCAATGATCGTCGGGCCGTACGCGGAGGCACGCATCAATTGCCCATTGGACCTGACGACGAATGTCCGCTCGCCGTAGATCGTGCCGGTCGGCAGATTCGAATTCGCGTTGTTGATGGCGCTGGCGACTTCGTCGATGCCAATCGAGCGCGCGGCCAGCTCGCGCGGGTCGACGTCGACGCGGACGGCAAATTTCTGCGACCCGAAGATGTTGACCTGTGCTACGCCGCTCACCATCGAAATTCGTTGCGCGACCTGTGACTGCGCAATCTCGTCGAGCACAGCGAGCGACAGCGTCGACGACCGAAGGACGATGAAGAAGATGGACTGATCCGCCGGGTTCACCTTCTGGTACGAAGGCGGCGACGGCATCTCGGGCGGAAGCTGCCGTGCCGCGCGCCCGATCATCGCCTGGACGTCCTGGGCGGCGGCGTCGATGTTGCGATTGATGTCGAACTGAATGGTGATGTCGGTGCCGCCCTGCGTGCTGGTGGAGTTGATGCTCGTCACGCCGGCAATCGACGTGAACTGCTTCTCGAGCGGAAGCGCCACGGAGGCCGCCATCGTCTCGGGGCTGGCACCCGGCAGCGCAGCGCTGACGCGAATCGAGGGGAAATCGACACTCGGAAGATCGGCGACGGGCAGAACCTGGTACGCGAGGCCACCGAACATCAGGATGCCCAGCATCAGGAGCGTCGTGGTGACCGGACGTTTGATGAAAATAGCCGACAGATTCATGGCGCCACCCTTCGATCGTCCTGCTTGGTCTGGTCAGCCTGCTGCACGTCGCCCTTCACGCTGATGCGGCTCCCCGGCACGAGCCGAAGGTGACCGTCAGTGACCACGGTATCGCCGGGCTGGACCCCACTGGCAATGACCGTTTCGATCCCGCTGGCCCGGTCCACGGTGACGGGCCGCATCTCGACGGTTTGATCCGTCTTCACCACGAACACGTACGTCCCCTGCTGGCCGGTTTGTACCGCGATAGCCGGCACGACGATCGCCTTTGGATCGGTGGTCAGCGTCACAACGACGTTCACGAACTGGCCAGGCCAGAGCCGCCGATCCGAGTTCGGAAACGTCCCCTTGATGCGGATGGTGCCAGTCTGCTCGTCAACGGCGTTGTCGACGAACGAGATTCGACCAGTCGCGACCGGCCCTTCGTCGTTGGGCGGGGTCGCGGTGACCTTCAGCGAGCCCACTGACATATAGCGCTTGAGGTCTCCCAGCCGCGCCTCCGGAATCGCAAACGTAACCGAGATCGGCATGATCTGGTTGATCGTGACGAGCGGCGTCGTGTCGTTGGCGCGGACCAGGTTGCCCTCGTGCACCATCAGCGCGCCGGTCCGCCCTGAGATTGGCGCCTTGATCGTTGCGTAATCGAGCTGCACGGTCGCGTTTTCAACCGCGGCCTTGTCGGCGCTGACGGTGGCGTTGAGAGCACTCACGTCTGAGCGGGATGTATCGACCTGCTCACGGGTCGCGATGCCACGCTTGGCCAGATCCTCGTAGCGTTTGAACATGAGCGCCGCGTTCTCGGCGCGCGCCGAATCACGTTCGAGGTTGGCCTGGGCTTCGCGCAACGCCAGTTCGAGCGGCCGGCGATCCAGCGTGAACAGCACCTGTCCCTGCTGCACATCGTCGCCTTCTGTGAAGTTGACCCGCTCGAGTTGCCCGGTGATCTGGGAGCGGATGGATACGTTCGAGAACGGCTCGGCGGTGCCGATGACGCTGATCTCGATCGGCATCTCTTTCTGAACGACCGGCGCTGTCGTGACAGGGACGGGGGCGCCTCCGCCGCGGCCCCCGCCGCCCGCGGACGGCGTGGCGGCTGATCCTCAGTGGCGCAGCCCGACGTGACCGACCGACACCGTCGTCACCAATGCTGTGAGAACAACGAATCGAATGAAACCCATGAGTGGTACCGGTCACTGCCGCTTATGAATGCCCAAGTGTAGGCCGGTTCTTGTCTTTGGACGCGGCGGGGCCGAAGACCAGGACCCGCCCTTCGCTGCTGCTGTATTACTGCCCACTACCCGTGGTCTGTTGCACGGGTTCTATCCGAAGAACGGCGCCTTCCTTTTCATCGGTCAGGACGTAGAGCAGCCCATCCGGTACCCTGACGGACGTCGCGAATCCGCTGCCGGAGCTCGACCAGCAGCGATTCACGGCGCAATTCCTCCATCTTCTCGTTGAAGAGGATCCGCTCCAGGTGGCCGGTTCCAGGGATTTCCCCTGTGCGGAGCGCACCAACAAAGACGTCGCCCTTCCACTTCGGGAATCGGTCCCCGGTGTAGAAGGCCATGCCCGACACGGCAATCGAGGGCATCCAATACACGATTGGCGGTTCGAAGCCGGCGTGCCCGGGCCGCTCGGACTGCCAGGGACCAGGATAGGTCCGCCCGTAGCTCACCAGCGGCCAGCCGTAATTGGCGCCCGGCTTCAGGATGTTGATCTCGTCGCCGCCGTTCGGCCCGTTTTCGTTGAGCCACATCTCGCCGGTTCCGGGGTGCAACCGCAAGACCGAGAGAGCTGCGATGACCGAGTGTATAGACCTCAGGACGATGATTCGGGCGGCCGACGAACGGATTGTCAGTCGGGATGCTGCCGTCGTCGTTCAACCGCAGTACCTTTCCGCCTTGCTTGTTAGGGTTCTGAGGGAAGCTGGGATCTTTATCCGCGGGGTCGTTGCCGGTGGTGGTCACATAGAGTTTGCCGTCACGACCGAACGCGATGCGTGAGGTTCCCGCCGCCTCGAGCACGAAGATGTCGCGAACCTCGGTCAGCGCCTTGCCATCGAAGCGCCCTCGCGCAACGGCAACGGTCCGCTTCTTCTCATCGAGCGGCTTGGTGTACGAGAGATAGACGAGACGGTTTTGTGCGAACTGGGGATGGAGTGCAACGTCCATGTAACCATGGACGGCGCCCGGCAGGCCCGATTCGCCAGCCCAGTACGACGCTGGCGCGCCTGCGACCGGCTGAGGATCGAGTACGCCGTTTCGAATCACCCGCAAGCGCCCGGCCCGTTCGGTCACGAGCATCGTGCCATCGGGAAGAAACGCCAGGCTCCACGGGAACTCGAGCGCCCGTGTGACGGCGGAGACGCGGATGCGCTGGCCCTCTCCGGTGTCGAACTCCACCGGCTTTGCAGGCAGCTTGTGACCCGCCAGGCCGCCCGGCGCGGCGGGGATTCCGCCCTGGAATGGCACTGTCTGCTGACCGGCTCGCGCGTGAGCCCCAAGCGCAAGAATCGCGGCAACAGCCAGACCGAAGCACAAGCGAGATTCGTGGAGCAGACGTGGCCTTCTCATAGCGAAAATGCTTCCTCCAGAGGTAATCAGTATAGGCGAGGCAGAATAATGCGCGCATGGCAACCACTCCCGTCCCTTCCGCACCCGAGCGCACTGCTCTCGAGGCCCGTCGTGTAGCCCTGGCGGGCGCCATCGGCACCACGATCGAGTGGTACGACTTCTTCATCTACGGCACGGCGGCGGCCGTCGTCTTCGCCCCCCAATTTTTCCCGCAGGTGTCCGAGCTGGCAGGAACATTGGCCGCCTTTGGCACGTTCGCGATCGGCTTCATTGCCCGGCCACTCGGCGGCATCGCCATGGGGCACTACGGCGATCGACTCGGCCGCAAGTCGATGCTGGTCTGGTCGCTGATGCTGATGGGGCTGTCGACACTCGGCATCGGCCTGTTGCCGAACTACAACCAGCTCGGCGTCTGGGCGCCAGTGCTGCTCGTCACCTTCCGGTTCGTTCAGGGGTTCGCTCTCGGCGGTGAATGGGGTGGCGCCGTGCTGATGTCGGTCGAGCACGCACCGCAGTCTCGCCGCGGGTTCTTCGGGAGCTTCGTCGCACTCGGCTTGCCGGCGGGAATCATCCTGTCCAATCTCGTGTTCCTCATCACCTCCACGGCCGTCTCACCTGACGCGTTTGCCGAGTGGGCCTGGCGCATTCCCTTCATCGCAAGTGCCGTGCTCGTGGCGGTGGGGCTGTGGGTTCGCGTTGGCCTGGCCGAGAGCCCGATCTTCGCGCAGATCGTGAAGACGCAAGCGGCCCGGCGCATGCCCATCGTCGATGTTCTGCGCCATGACGCTCGCGCCGTCGCGCTTGCCGCCGGCAGCTACATCGGGATCAGCACGCTGGGTTACATCGTGATCGTGTACTTCGTCTCCTACGCCACGCGCGAGCTCAAGTTCCCACTGACCACCACGCTCGCGCTGCTGCTGACTGCGGCTGTCATGTTCGCCGTTTCGATCTTCGCCTCGGCGGTCTGGTCCGATCGCTTCGGACGGCGGCGGATCATGCAGTGGGGCAACGGCGCGCTCGTGCTCTGGTCGCTGATCTTCTTTCCTCTCGCCGATACGCGATCGGTTGCGCTGGCGGCCGTGGCACTCTGCGGAATACTGGTCATTCAAGGCGCGTATATCGGCCCGCAACCAGCGGTGTTCTCGGAGCTCTTTCCGACAGCGACGCGCTACAGCGGCGCCTCACTCAGCTTGACGCTTGGAACCATTCTCGGGGGCGCGCTGTCGCCGGCGATTGCCGCCGCCCTCTTCAGCATGAGCGGGAACTCCACGCTCATCACCGTGTACATCGCAGCGATGTCGTTCATCTCGTGGCTGGCGACGCTCGGTCTGAAGGAAACGTATCGCCACGATCTGTCGCGCTAGATCGCTGAGAAGGTGAGGAATCAGATGTAGCCAAGCTCCAGCGCCTTCAGGACGGCGCGCGTGCGATCGCGAACGCCGAGTTTCGACAAGATGCTCGACGCGTGATTCTTCACCGTGCCTTCGGCCGTGCCGAGGGCCTCGGCGATCTCGCGGTTGCTGTAGCCACCCGCCATGAGGCGCAGGATCTCCACCTCGCGTTTCGTCAGCGGATCGGGTGGATTCAGCGAATCGAACTCGCGCCGCACATGCTCGAGCCCCTTGAGTACACGTTCGGTAATGGCGGGGCGGATAATCGATCCACCCCGCGCCACTTCACGAATGCCGTCGGTCAATCGCTCGAGGGACACATCCTTCAGGAAGTATCCCTTGGCACCTGCCCTTACCGCGTCGAGCAGGGCCTCGTCATCGTCAAATGTCGTGAGCACGATCGTGGGTGGAAGGATCGATGACGCCTGCAGATCGCGCAGCACGTCGACGCCACCCTTCCTGGGCATCCGGAGATCGAGCAGCACCACATCCGGCTTCTCGCGTTGGATGACGGCAACCGCCTCGTCGCCATCGGCGGCCTCCGCCACGATCGACAGATCGGACACGAGCCCCAGCAGCGAGCGAATGCCCTGCCGAACGAGCGTCTGATCGTCAACCAGCACAATGCGGATCATGCGGCAGCCGGCGCCGGAAGAAAGCCGCGGACTTCGAATCCCGCGCCTCGTCCGGTGCTGAACTCGACGTGACCGGCGAACATCTCGAAGCGCTCACGCATCCCGGTCAGGCCGTTGCCGCACGCCACGATATCGGCGCCCCGGCCGTCATCACGGGTGTGCAACGCGATCCCGTCCGGTCGCGTTTCCAGCTGAATCCACAGGTTGCGTGCCTGCGCGTGCCGGACGGTGTTGGTGATGATCTCCTGCACACAGCGAAGCAGAATCTCCGCTCGCGACACGTCATCGACAGCGAGCGTCTCGGGGAGGTCCAGGTGAATGGCGATACCGTTGCCATCACCGTCGCGTCCGGCTTCAGCCGGACCGTGACCGTGCGCCGGACCCTGACCGGCAAGAGAACGAATCGCCTGCACCAGGTCGAGCTGACCGGTTTCGCGCAGCCGGCTCACGACGTCACGCACATCACCAAGCAGGAGACGGGTAATTGCGTGCGCCTGCCGAATATGTTCCGCTGCTCTTCCCTCAGAAACTCGCGACGCGACATCGAGCTGAAGGCTGAGCGCGGTCAGGTGATGTCCGAGCGTATCGTGCAGATCGCGCGAGATGCGCAGCCGCTCTTCGGCACGGCTGTTCTCATCCAGCAACGCCCGCGTGCTCAGGAGTTCCGCGTTCGCAGCCGCCAGCTGATCGCGCGCCGTCGCTTCGCTGCGCACGAGAAACGAGCTGGCGGCCGCAAACAGCATGAAGCCGCCCATGCTCATGCCGAACGTCAGCGCCTCGCTCCACGAGCGATCGATGGCATAGAGAACCGCCACGTTCATCAGCATGAGCACGCCGAGGATCGCCCAGATCCATCCCGGCGTCAGCGTCACGCGCGCGATCGTGGAAGACGAGGAGGCCGGCGGCGCCGCGAGGTAAGGAAGTTCAGCGGCGATGATGACGAGCAGCGCCGGTGTCGAGTTCGTGCCCTGACCATCCACGACAGGCAGCATGACGATGGCCAGTGCGGTCACCATTTGTACTGCCACGAGCACGAGAGGTCCGTAATAACCGAGCAGGGGACGGAGGCGCCCAATGCCGAGAAAGAGGATGAGAGCCCCGCCGTACAGCAGGTAGGCGGCTATCCAGGCGATCGCCGCCCAGCCGGTAAACTGGCCCCGTGCAATGGCGGCGAGTTGGGGCGCCGCGCAGATCAGCCACGTCGCCAACGCCGCAACGTTCAGCCATCGCCCGTTGCGCATGCGTCATTCTAGAGGGCAACGGGGCGCGGCGGCGTATGCCGGAAGTCATGGATCGCCGCGGTGACGTTCGGCACATGTATTCTCCAGACAGCGCACGCATGATGTGGGCATGCTGACTTCGATTCTCTACCTGCACATCGCCGGCGGCTCCGCCGCCCTGCTGTCCATGTTCATCCCGCTCGTCACGAAGAAGGGAGGACTCACCCATCGACGCGCCGGCTGGGTCTTCGTCAGCGGCATGACCATCGTCTCGATCACGGCGCTGCTGCTCGCGGGCGCAAGATGGGCAACCGATCCCACGCCGCGGGGGCGCGAAGCCGGAGCGTTTCTGTTCTTCGTGTCGATCCTGACGGCAACGAGCGTTTCAGCCGGCGTCAGAGTGCTGCGTGCGAAAGCACGAAGCACCGCGCATCGCCATCCATGGGACCTCGGGCTGCCTGCCCTGCTGACGGTGTCGAGCATCGCGGCCGCGTTCTACGGCCTCAGCACCGGGAACTATCTCTTCACCGCCTTCTCGGTGATCGGCATGCTTGGCGGCGGCGGCAGTCTTGCCTATTGGCTGACGCCTCCATCCCATCCGATGCACTGGTGGTTCGAGCACATGTCGAGCATGCTGGGCGCCTGCATTGCTGCCACCACCGCGTTCCTGGTGGTCAACGCCGGCAACCTTGGACTCCAGACGTTCTCGCTGGTCGTGTGGTTAGCGCCGACGCTCGTCGGCGTGCCGACGATCGCAATCTGGACTCGCTACTACCGGCGCAAGTTTGCGCCGGCCGCACGTCGTGTTGCGGCGACGCCGGCAATCTGAGGGAACGAAGACAACGATGACACGGATCGCCGCGGAGACGCAGAGGCGCGGAGGCTGCTGAACGGTGGGTCGACGGCCTCCGGCCGTCGACTGCGATCGAGTCCAACGCGGGCGCACAAACACTCGAATGTTGACCGGAGTGCTTGTGTGCCTCGCGTTGGGCTCGATCACACCGCGCGTAGCGCGGCCCACCGTTCAGCGCAGCAACGTTTGCGCGTCACGAACCTGAGCGCATCCGTCTCCGCGTCTCTGCGCCTCCGCGGTGATCCGCTTCTCCGCTAACCTCCGTCAACTCCATCAATTCTTGGATCGACATGGAGGCTAGTCGCAGCGCAACACGGTCTGTGGATCGAGCCTCGTCGCGCGCCGCGCCGGCAGATACGACGCGACCGCCGCAACGACTGCGAAGAGCGCCGGCATCGCAATGAACGTCGCGGTATCGAGTGGCGTCAGCTCGAACAAGAGGCTGTTGAGATACTTCGTCATCATCGACGCGACGCCGACACCGAGCACCAGCCCCACGCCGGTGAGGATGGCGCTCTGACGCATCACGAGACCGAGTACTGATGCGCGTCGCGCGCCGAGCGCCATGCGGATCCCGATCTCCTGGGTCCGCTGCACCACTCCATACGCCACGACGGCGTAGATGCCGCAGATCGCCAGCAGCAGCGCCGCCGCGCCGAAGATTCCGACCAGTACCATGGAGTCCCTCGGAGCATCGACCTGACGCGCCAGGAACTCGTCCATCATCTCGACCTGCGTAACCGGGAGACTGTTGTCGACCTCAGCGACCGCGCGCCTCACCTGCGGCACGATCGACGACAACGGCTGGTTGATCCGCAGCATGTACGCGATGCCGACGCGGCTCTGTCCGTACGGGACGCGCGAGCGCAGCGACTCCTGCATGTGCGGCACATACAGGCTCGGCGCCGCGGAAGGATCGAATCGGCTCGTCGCCAGGTCGCCCACGATGCCAACGATCTCACGCGGCTGTTCCCCGGGGACGATCGTTACGGTCACCCGCTGACCGATTGGGTCCTCACCGGGCCAGAACCGTCGTGCCATGGCCTCGTTGATGACGGCAACCGGTGGTGCGTCGCGGTTGTCGCGCGGGGTGAACTCCCGGCCGCGAATCACTGGCACACGGATCGTCCGGAAGAAGTCAGGCGTCACCAGGGAGTAATTCGCGAACGGGTCTGTCGTCCGTGCGGCAAACCCGGCCGCCACGCCCCCTCCGCCGCCTTCCACCGGCCGTCCTTCGATCCTGAACGGCGCCTGGACCGTGGCTCCGGACACGACGCCCGCGTTGGTGCCCCCGACCGACTCGACACCCGGTATCGCACTCAGTCGATCGCGCACACGATCGAACAGGTCCGCCGGAATCGGGCTCACCTCGAGTTGAATGAAACCGTTCTGGCTGCCGACCTGGCGGAACCCCTTGTTTGCCGGAACACGGGTCTGGAACCACACGACCCGATCGGCATCCATTCCGAGGTTCACCTGCTGAAGCTGCCAGAAGCTCTTGATCAACAGTCCCGCACTCACCAACAGCACCAATGTGAGTGTCACCTGTGCAACGACGAGCGCGCTCTGAACCCGCCGATGCCCGCGTCCGCCAGTGAACGCTCGTGCTGACGCCTTGAGCGGCATCACCAGGCTCTGCGTGGAGACGCTCACCATCGGCACCAGTCCGAACAGAACACCCGTGACCACGGACACGGCGATCGTGAACGCGAGGACACCGGCGTCGAGTTGGATGTTCTGGACTGTTGAGAGCCATTGCAGCGATGCCGCGACGATCGATCGCACGCCCACCCACGCGAGCGCGACACCGAGGAGCGCCCCCGTCAGCGACAGAATCAGGCTCTCGGTCAGGAACAGCCGGAGAATTCGAGCAGAGCTTCCGCCGAGGGCAAGCCGGATCGCCACTTCCTTCTGCCGCGCAGCGGTGCGAACGAGCAGCAGGCCTGCTACGTTGGCGCAGGCGATCAGCAGCACGAACCCGACGGCCGCCTGAAGAACCGTCAGAACCCGCCGGAGGTTCCCGAACAACGCGCTCTCGAGCGGCTGAACACGAATGCCTCGTCCCTTCTGTGGACCAGGATCCTCCTCGGCGAGCCTCGCAGCGATGCTCTCGATGTCGCTCTGCGCGCTCTCAGTAGACACGCCGGCTTTCATGCGTCCCACGATCGTCAGAACCCGGTTCGCACCGCGCGCCTGTACCTGAAACGGGCTGAACGAGCTCGGGATCCAGAAGTCTGCTTCGGCGTCGAACACGCCAAAGCCGGGCGGCATCACGCCGACGATCACGCTCGGCGCGCCATCGAGCATCAGCGTCCGACCGAGGACTGAGGGATCGGCAGAGAACCGCGACCGCCACAAACGATCGCTGATGACGACCTCGCCATCGCCGAACCCAACCTTGTCCACATCAGGAGTGAAGTAGCGGCCGAGCTGCGGTTCAACGGAGAGCGCGCGGAACATAGAAGCACTGAAGCGTGCTCCGGTCAGCCGCTCCGCCGGCTCACCATTCCGCTCGGCGTCGACCGTGCTCTGCCACCCGAGCATCGTCCCGACGGCATCGAAGGTGCGGTTCTGATCGCGCCACGCGAAGTACTCGATGATGCGTGCGCCCTCCATGGTCTGGGGGTTGCCCGCCGGGGTCGACCAGATCATGGTCAGCCGATCGGGATCCGGCAGAGGGGAACCCCGGAGCGACGATGCGCGCAGCACGCTGAAAATGGCTGTGTTCGCCCCGATTCCCAGGGCCAGCATGATCACCGCCGCGGCGGCGAATCCACGCGAACGGAAGAGCACCCGCAGCGAGGTGCGGACATCCTGGCGAAAGACTTCAGTCATACGGGAGGCCCAAAGGTCCAAGTGCAAAGGTCAAAGTTCAAAGGTCAAAGTTGAGAGCCAGCTTCACGAGACAGGTCAAATCGTGTGCCAGAAACACAGGGGACGTACGGCTCAAACATGGCGAAAAGCGCCCGAATCGACGGCGCGCACGTCGGGAGTGGCCGTTCGTGGGACGACGACGTCCGCCGGCGCACAGCCCTCGCCGGTCGCTAGATTCGAGCGGTCTGCTTGAGCGAGCGCGCCATCTCGGTGACGCGCCGGCCGTAATCGCGTGCGGCCGTGATGGGATCGCTGGACTGCATCTTGGCGGGAACGACGAACATGCCGGCGCAGGCAGCGGCCGCGTAGATCGGCCTGAGCGCAGATTCCTCATCGCCTGGTGCGAGCGGCGCCGCGATCTTGCCGGTCATCGGGGCAATCGACGGCAGCAATGTACAGAACGACTCGATCTCCGCGCAGGAATCCGAGGGCGTCGCCAGGACGATCACATCGGCCCACGGAGGATCGGTGGGGCGCGGCGCGACGTAATCGCGGTTCATCCGATCGAGGTTCTCGCGCCACGCGGGTGTGGCGTCGATCGTTTTCGCGTCGGCCTGATCGGCCACGCGCCGCAGGCGGATGTTCGCCCGCGCCTGAATCGCTCCTACACCGGCGGCGAGGGCAATCCGTTCGGCGTTCCCGTAGCGCGAGTAGAAGACGATCAGCACGTTGACGTCTGACATCGGTCTCCCTCTGACCTAGGCGAGATCGAACAGAAGCAGCTCCGCACCGCCCGCGCTCGATCCGCGAAGCCGAAGCGCGGATTCATCGCTGACCGCCAGGCCGTCGCCTTCCTTCAGCGCAACTCCGTTCACGTCAATCGCTCCGGTGGCACAATGCACCCACGCATGGCGTGCCGGCCGGATCGAGTAGTCGATCGAGACACCGGGAGGCAGTACCGCCGCGTACATTCGCGCGTCCTGGTTGATGAATGCGGCAGGCGGATTGTTCGTCCGGTCAGGACCCGCGATGAGCCGCAAAGTGCCGCGCTTCTCCGCCGACGGGTAGGCGAACTGTTGATACGACGGCTGCAAGTCCTCGACCGCGGGAACGATCCAGATCTGAAGAAAGTGTGTCGGCGACGTCGCCGAGGCGTTGAACTCGCTGTGAATAACGCCGGTACCGGCGCTCATCGCCTGCACTTCGTTCGGACCCAGAACGTGCTGCTCACCCATGCTGTCTTTGTGAGCAAGCCCGCCGTCGAGAACGTAGGAGAGGATCTCCATGTCGCGATGGCCGTGCGCACCGAAACCCTTGCCCGCGGCGACACGATCGTCGTTCAGCACACGCAACGCGCGAAACCCCATGTGATTCGGGTCGTGGTACCCGCCGAACGAAAACGTGTGATAGCTGTTCAACCACCCGAGGTCGGTGTGGCCGCGGTCTTCAGCTTTTCGAAGGGTGAGCATGAGTGGATGACCTCTCGACGGTTGCTCCACTCATACTACTCCGCCTGCGCCGTCACGCCGTGAATGTGAGCGTGTCTCCGGACAGCGTCGACGGGAAGGACGTCAGCGCGCGATTGGCAGGGCCGTTGGCGACCTGCCCAACGGTCGTGTACTTGGAGTTGTGACAGGGACAGACGAACAGCTGGCCATTGAACTGGTCGACCGTGCAGCCCTCGTGCGTGCAAACGGCCGTCAGCACGCTGAAGGACGTCAACGAATTCCGAAAGACGAGAAAGCTTCCCAACGAGCCTGCCGTCACCAGCGCTGCGGAATTCGGCGAGGCGAGCGCGCCGCTCACGGATACCGAGACCGTCCGCCCGGACGCGGAACCAGCAACGACCGGAAGAGCCTGATTGTTAGCGGGATCCGAGGGCGAAGTTGGATTTCCATCATCACCGCCGCCACAGGCAGGCAGGAAAGCATTGACCGCGACCAGCGATGCCGCCTGGCAGGCATGCGCGCAGAATTGTCGCCGCGAGGGTTGCGAGACCGGTTGCGAAGATACCTCGATGACGGTGGGCAGTCGCCGTGTTGTCACTAGTCACTCCTTATCGAAAGTCCCGGAGCCTGCGGCAATAGTCGTGCCTGTCTCCGGCGCATGAGTTTCGCAGGGAAACCGAGCCAGGCCCTATTACAAGTTCAATCGCGCTGACGATCCCGTCCAAAAAGGTGTACGGTCGCGACCGACGTTCTTGAGCTGTTCTCATAGCGACCATCTCGCATAGACTCCGCAGAAACCATGCCGAAAATCCTCGCTGCGTCCTCGGCGATCCCGCCGCATCGCCTCGATCAGTCGTTTGCGCGCCGCGAGATGGCGCGGCTCTGCGAAGGTCAGCCCCATCTCCAGCGACTGATTCCAGTCTTCGACCGAACTGGTGTCGACACCCGGCATCTCGTTCACGAACCCGAGTGGTATCTGGAGTCGCGCTCCTTTGAGGAGCGGAACGAGGAATACGCCGCCCGGGCCCTCGAGCTGGCGCAGAAAGCCGTGCGCAGCCTGCCTCGCGCAAACGGGCACAACACCTGAAGAGATCGATCACATCTTCGTCGTGACGACCACGGGGCTCACGACGCCCAGCCTCGACGCATTGCTCGCCAGCTGCCTGGGTCTGCGCGCAAACGTGCGACGTTCGCCGCTTTTCGGCCTTGGCTGCGCGGGCGGCGCCGGCGCGCTCATCAGAGCGTGTGACGTGCTGTCGGCGCGCCCGGCCGATCGAGCACTGGTCGTTTCAGTGGAACTGGGCAGCCTGATCTTTTCGAAGCAGGCGCAGACACCGACGGATCTGGTCGGAGTCGCGCTGTTCGGCGATGGTGCCGCCGCCGTGCTGCTGAGCGGCGACGATGTCGCCGGTGGAGGCATTCGCATCTCACACACCCGCACGCATCTCTTCAAAGACTCTCGCCATCTCATGGGCTGGCGGTTCACCGAGGATGGCATGCGGCTCGTGCTGTCGCGAGATATCCCGTCCCTCGTCGGATCGCGTGTCGCACCCGTGGTGCACGACTTCCTGAGCGATGCCGGGTTGTCGTTTCAGAAGATCAAGCACCACATCCTGCATCCTGGCGGTGCGAAGGTCATGGCCACCTATCGGTCGGCATTCGGCCTGTCGGACGACTCGCTCTCGATCGCGCGCGAATGCATGCGTCAGTTCGGCAACCTGTCGAGCGCCGCGGTGCTGGTGATGTTGAGCAATCTGGTCGCCAGCGGCGTACCCGCAATCCGGCGACACCGGCCTGATGCTCGCGCTCGGGCCTGGCTTCGCGGCGGAAATGCTGGCCATCGTGTGGTAGCCGATGTCGCGATTGCCGGTGGCGGGCCCGCGGGAGCCGCGCTCGCGATCGAGCTGGGTCGTCGAGGCATTCGCGTCAATCTCTACGAGAAGGCACGTCACCCGCGTCTCAAGGCGTGCGGCGAGGGCCTGCTTCCACACGGCGTAGCGGCCCTCGGCGACATCGCCGGATTGCCGGAAGCCCCTCGCGTTCGCGGATTGCGATTCGTTGCCGGCGATGCGTCCACTGACGCCGACTTCCCGGAAGGCTTTGGCCTGGTCGTCCGGCGCGACTGGTTCGATCGCTGGCTCTTCGAGCGCGCGGCGGCTACGCCCAACGTCGATGCGCGAATGGGAACCCCGTATCGCTCCGAGGGCGAACCGTTCATCGTCGGCGCCGATGGCCGCAACTCGATCTTTCATCGACAACTCGAAGCGCAACGCCCCCGGAGCGCGCGCGTTGGCCTCTCCGCTCATGTGACCGGGCTCGAAGATGTCAGCGACCGCGTCGAGGTCTTCTTTCATCGGGAGGGTGAGCTCTACATCGCGCCGACCGGTGGCGGCGAGACACTGGTGGCAGCGCTCTTCTATCGAGACCGGTTCCGTCGCGACGGCATCACTCACCTGCTCCGGACGATTCCCGCAATCCGCGATCGTGCGCGGCAGGTGGAGTTCACGACGCCGGTCCTCGCGGCATCTCCGCTGGGACTGCGGCTGTCACGCGTGATCGAGGGGCATCTGCTGCTGATTGGCGACGCCGCCGGCGCCCCTGATCCGATCACCGGCGACGGCATTGCTATGGCCATGGCGTCGGTCAGGCCAGCCGCCGATGCGATCGTGTCGGGCGATCTTGCCGCCTACCAGCGAGTCAGGCTGGCCATGGGTCGCAACGCCGATCGACTCGGGCGACTGCTCCTGGCCGTGTCGCGCGCCGAAGGACGCGCGGCTCACGTGCTGCTGCGAAAGCGCTCGCTGGTGACGACGCTGCTCGACGTGGCGCTTGGGCGACGGGAGATGAATTCGGGGACGCTGGTGCGGGCACTCGGGTGTGAGGGCGCGAGGATAACGGAGAAACGATCGCCACGGAGACACGGAGACGCGAAGGGCGCCGTGACGCAGACGGACGCGGCCTTCGGCCGGCCGATGGATCGAGTGGCGAGTTCGCAAACACAAGCCCTCGGATTGGCAGGCTTGCGTTTGCGGCTGCCACTCGGTCCATGTCGCGCGAAGCGCGACCCGCTCGCGCGCCTCCGTGTCTTCGCGCCTCCGCGGCAACCGTGTCTCCGATAACCTCCGGGACCGACAGGGATACGCATGCGAGCACGCATTTACCAGCCGGAGATCATGGACGAGGAGACCGTCGACCAGGACACGGCCGACGAGGTCTACCGCTACCTCGCTTCGATCAATCGGCTCTTCGGTGGCGTGCGGGGCACGATCGCTCGCTTCGAGGCGTTCAGTCGGTCGTGGCGTCCGGGCGAGCGCATCGAGGTGCTCGAGATCGCGTGCGGTGCTGCCGACGTGCCTCGCGCGCTGATCGCCTGGGGACGCGAGCGCGGGTTCGACCTGCGCGTGACGGCGACGGACATTCTTCCCAGCGCGCTCGACTACGCGCGACGCATGGGACCCGCCGACGATCGCCTGCGCCTGGCCTGCGCCGATGTCGAGCGCCCGCCGTTCAAAGCGGGCGCGTTCGACTATGTCTCGTGCGGGCTTTTCTTCCACCACCTCACCGACGCGCAGATCGTCGCAGCACTCAAGCTGTTCGATCGCCTCGCGACCCGGGGGATCGTCGTAAACGACCTCGTGCGCTCGCGGCGCGCGCTCATCTGGACCTGGCTTTTGACGTGGCCATTCCATCCCATCCTGCATCACGACGGTCCGCTTTCGATCAGGCGTGCGTTGACGCCGGGGGAAATGAAACAGCTGGCTTCGGCCGCAGGTCTTCCGTGGCTGACGGTCGAGCGCCACTTCGGGCACCGCATGACGCTCGCGGGTGAAAAGCACTCGCCTTAACGCGCGCCTCGACTTGTGCTATTGGGCTGGAAGGGGTCCGATTCTGACAGCAAATTCAGGATTTCTTCAGTTTCATCCTCCGGCCTGCCCGCGAGTAGCATCCGCGCAGGACGCTATGTTATGTTCAAACGATCGCTCATCTTCATCCACCGCTGGCTGGGAGTCGCACTGTGCGTGCTGTTCCTGCTGTGGTTCCCCTCCGGCATCGGGATGATGTACTTCCCAATGCCCAGCGTGACGCCGGCGGCGCGCCTCGAGCGATTGCCGGCGCTCGATCGGTCCAGAGTGGTCGTGCCGCCTGGAGAAGCAGCGGCCACGCTCGGGGTAGACATCGACGATCTTCGCCTCAGCTCATTCGATGGAAGGCCGGCGTATCGCGTGGGTCGGAGAGCGGGCCCGTGCTCTATGCCGACACCGGCGAGGAACAGGGCGAGGTCTCGACCGAGATGGTTCAGCGCCTCGCGTCCGCGTGGACCGGACAGCCAGTCAGCAGCGCGAGCGTCGAGGAGATCACCGAAGTCGATCAGTGGACGCTGCAGACACGGCTGGGCGAGCTGAGCCCCGTATTCAAGTACTCGTGGCCGAACGGTGAGCAGCTCTACGTCTCGCAGGCCACGGGCGAAGTCGTGCAGTACACCACGACGATGTCGCGGATCGGCGCCTATCTTGGTCCGATCCCGCATTGGTTCTACTTCACGCCACTCCGCAAGCACGGACCGGAGTGGAGCCGCGTCGTGATCTGGTCGTCGGGCATCGGCACGATCTCCGCGATCATTGGCGTGGTCATCGGACTCTGGATGTACTCTCCGTCGAGGAAGTACCGATACGCTGGCACGGCCACCAGCATTCCCTACCGCGGCCAGAAACGGTGGCACACGGTCTTTGGACTGATCTTCGGCGTGGCGACGGTGACCTACGCGTTCAGCGGCATGCTGTCCATGGATCCGTTTCCCTCTTTCAACGATCGAAGTCAGCAGAGACAACCGAGCATCGAGCCCAACATTCGCGCGTGCGCTGCGCGGCGATCTCGATCCGGCGGCGTTCGAGGCCAAGCATCCGCGGCAGGCGATCGAACAGCTCGGGACACTGCCGGTCAAAGAACTCGAACTGACGTCATTCGCCGGAGACGCCGTCTATCTCGCGCGTCTGGCCGACCAGGACACACGCATCGTCCCGATGCGCGGCGAGCCGAAGACCAGCTTTGATCAGAACGAGGTCATTCGCGTCGTTTCAGCGGCCGCGGACGGGAACATGACGACGACAGTGCTGGATCAGTACGACCGCTACTACCTGGATCGCACGCGGCGCCGGCCGTTGCCGGTGGTATTGGCCCAGGCAACCAACGGCGACGAGACGCGCTACTACATCGATCCGAAGACCGCGCGGGTCGTGCAGACCTACAACTCGAGCAACTGGGTCAACCGGTGGTTGTACAACGGGCTGCACTCGCTGAATTTTCCGTGGCTGTACAACTATCGACCGCTCTGGGACATTGTCGTGATCACGCTGATGGTGGGTGGCACTGCCTTGTGCGTCACGTCGCTGGTGCTCGCCTGGAGGGTGCTCGGACGCAAGCTCGCGCGCGCATTCAATCCGAAAGGCGCGAACGCGACGTTGTCAGAAGATCTTGCCTGAAGGTCCGGCTGAAGCCGGACACGACGATTGACTGACTCACCTCTCGCGTGCAGCGTGCGCAACTGCGGATTGCCACTCGCGCGCCGCGATCGCGTGTTCACCTGCTCCGCTGGTCACTCTTTCGACATCGCCCGCAGCGGCTACATCAACCTCCTGCAGCCGCAGGACCGCCGTTCACCCCAGGCTGGCGACTCGAAGGCAGCGGTCGACGCGCGCGCGGCGCTCGATCGTGCGGGGGTCGGCCGCGCCGTTATCGACGCGGTTATCGCCAAGATTGTCGCGCTGGACGTGCCTCCCGAGGCGACCGCCCTCGACCTTGGTGCCGGCTCCGGCGAGATGCTCGGCAGACTCTGGACGGATCGTTCCATCGCTGGTGTCGGCATCGATCTGTCCGTGGCGGCAGTCGAACTCGCATCACGTCGCTTTCCGGGGCTCACGTGGATCGTCGCGAACGCCGATCGGCGGCTGCCGATCCGAGACAGCAGCGTGGACATGGTGCTCTCCGTCCATGGACGGAGAAACCCGTCAGAGAGTGCTCGTGTTCTGAAGGAAGCGGGATTTCTCATCGTCGCCCTGCCGGCGTCCGATGACCTGATCGAATTGCGCGCGCTCGTTCAGGGACAGGGCCTCGAGCGCGATCGTGTCGAGGAGATGCTGAGAGAACACGCGACGTACTTTGAGCTCGCAGAACGATTTCAGGTCCGTGAACAGCGCGTGCTGGAGCGGGAGGCGCTCGTGAACCTGCTGCAAGGGACCTATCGGGGTGCGCGATTCACATCGTGGGTCAGGGTCGCGGCGATAGAGGCGATGGCCGTGACGCTGAGTTCAGAGGTCTGCGTGCTGAAATGCGAAACACGCGGCTAGCGGTACAACGAAAGCGGCGGGCCTCGAAGACCCGCCGCCCTGGTGTTGTACGGCCTGAGCGCCGTTACGACCGTGGATTGCGAAGCGCCAGGAAGATGTCGGCGTTCTCACGCGTGACCAGCAGCAACGCCGGTCTCTCGCGCGAGGCCGCGAGTGCCGCTCTCAGGTCGTTCGGCGTCTTCACGGCTTCGCCGTTGACCTGGCTGATCACATCGCCAGGCTGGATCCCCGCGGACGCGGCGGTGCCATCGGGATTGACGTCGCGAACGACAACGCCTTCCTTCCGACTGGACAGACCGAGTTCACGAGCGATCTCTGGCGTCAGCGATTCAACCGCCATCCCGGTCGGACCGAAGCCCCGCCCCTCCGGCTCCTGATCATCGCGCGAGGCGCGCTCACGCGATGCTTCCAGTGCGCCCAGGGTAGCGCGCATGGTCTCCGTCTTCCCGTTGCGGACGACCTCGATCTCGATGGTCGATCCCGGCTTCGTCCCGGCGATTCGATTGCGAAGCGAGTTGCTGTCGGCAACCTTCTCACCGTTGAGGGCCGTGATGACATCGCCCTGCTTCAATCCCGCGCGGGACGCGGCACCTCCAGGCTCGACACCGCTCACCAGCGCACCGCGCGTGTCGGGGAGTTTCAGGCTTGCTGCCAGATCCGACGTCACGCTCTGCACCGCCACGCCCAGTTTGCCGCGCTGAACGCGTCCATCCTCCTTCAACTGACTCATCACCTCACGAGCCATGTTGGCGGGGATGGCAAAGCCGAGCCCGATGTTGCCGCCAGTGGGCGTCAGGATCTGCGAGTTGATTCCCACGAGCTCCCCGTTGAGGTTGATCAACGCGCCGCCAGAGTTGCCCTGGTTGATCGGCGCATCCGTCTGGAGGAAGTCTTCGTAGCTGCCGTCACCGACGCCCGTAGCGCGACCCTTGGCGCTGATGATGCCCATCGTCACCGTCTGGCCGACGCCGAGGGGATTTCCGATCGCCAGCACGACGTCGCCGACGCGCACGCGATTCGAGTCACCAATCGAGACCGTAGGGAGACTTGTTCCCTCGATCTTCAGCACGGCGAGATCGCTCGCCGGATCGGTGCCGACGACCTTGGCATCGAACACCCGCTTGTCGGTGAGCTCGACGCGCACCTGATCGGCGCCATCAATCACATGGTTGTTGGTCAGGATGTAGCCGTCCGACGTTGTCAGGACTCCAGATCCCAGACCCGATTGACGCGGGATGCGCTGCTGCGCGCGGAAGCTCGCGACCGAAGAAGCGAAACAGGTCATCGTCGGGAAACTGCGCCGGCATGATGGACGCCTTCTTCTCGACACGGACAGTCACCACTGCGGGCGCCACCGAATCCACAATCGACGCGTAGGACGTCGCGGGGTCTGACCCCTCGAGTCTCGGCGCATCAGCGGATTTCGCCGCAGCCTGCGCGGCCGAGACGCCTGCGCTCGGCGAGTGCGCTAACCCGATGTTGTAGCCAGCGAAGGCGACCGACGCCACCAGGACTGCGCCAAGTCCGGCGCGTGCCGCAGCCAGCCGCCGAGAGAAATTGAACATGGTTCGTCACTCCTTTTATGCATCTGTCGCGGTCTTCGGGGACCGCTCACATCAAGTAGGACGAACCAGAAGCTTTCCAGGTCGTGACACCACCATTACATGCGTGTAATGGAGGGTTTCAGGTGTCAGGCAGTGAATCGTGAACAAATGCCCGCCGATAGCCAGGCATTGGCCGAACTAGCGTTCACGATTCACTGCCTGACACCTGGCAGACGGACGATGAAAGTCGAGCCGCGGCCTGGCTCGGCCGTAACATCCACCGTTCCGCGATGCGCCGCAACAATCGCGCGAACCAGGCTCAGACCGAGCCCCAACCCGCGCTCCGTGCGACTCTGGTCACCGCGGTAAAGCCGATCCCAGATATGCGGCAGGTGGTGTGGCGCGATACCAACACCGGTATCGGCGACGTCGAGGCGCACCACATTTCCATCCCGACCCGCGCTGATCGACACTCGCCCGCCGGATGGGGTGTATTTGATCGCGTTGTCAACGAGATTAGCCAATACCTGACGAAGGCGCCGTGCATCGGCAGGCACGGTCAGGCCACGCTTCGACGTCGGTCGAGACCTCGATCTGTTTGTCCTCGGCAATGTTCTCGTACAGCTCGACGACCTCCGAGACGATGTCAGCGACTGGCACGTCGGTGACGTCAAGCCGCATCGTCCCGGTCTCGGCTTCCGAGATATCCATCAACGTCTCGAGCATGGCGAGGATGCGCTCTGATTCTTCCAGGCTCGTCACCAGCGCCTCGCGATGCACTTGCGCATCGTCAGATTGCAGCGCGCGCTCGGCAACGCCCCGGAGTCGTGTCATTGGCGTTCGCAGGTCGTGCGCCACGTTGTCGAGAGCATGCTCCATTCCACGAATGAGCGTGGTGATCCGATCGAGCATCTCGTTGAACAGCGTGCTGAGCTCGTCGATGGCGTCCTGGTCCGGGCGCACCGGGACACGGGCATCGATTCGTCCGGTGCGGATGATGCCGCGCACGGCGGCAATGAGTTGACGGATCGGCTCCAGCGTCGAGCGTGTCACGATCACACCGCCCACGAGCCCGACCGCGACGATCACGAGGGAGACGATCGCCAGGACCGTCCGGTAGCGAGCCAGGAGTGCCTCCCGACTCTCATTGCTCTTGCCAACCTGCAGCAGCGTGCCGTCAGCAAGACGGGCCGACGCCACTTCAAGCCGCGCCGATCCGGATTCAGACAGGATCTGCTCCAGCCCATCGAGACCGGTCAGACGATCTACGTCGAAGTCATTCCAGGCATATGGGGCGCTGAGGATAAGAGCTTCCGACCTGCCTCGCACCACGCGGACGAACAGACGCTCCTGCCGTCCGGAGCGCTGCTCGATCTCGACGGCATCTGCGAGCGAGGAGAGGCCGCCGGCCGCATACCGTTGCGAGTACTCACGCAAGGTGGAGACCACGAGCTGGCGGTCGCGCTCCGCCAGTGACGCTTCCAGCAGCCGGTAGGTCAGCAACACGATCGCCAGCGACGTGACGACGAAGACGATGGCGTACCACGACGCGAGCCGAAGCCCGATTCGTGCGCTCGGCTCTTTGTCCGGCTGGATCGGCGACGCCTCACCCATCAGCCAGCCTTGAGGACGTACCCCACTCCGCGAACGGTATGGAGCAGCTTGGGCTCGAAGTCGCGATCGATCTTCTCGCGCAGGCGCGAGACGAGCACATCGACAACGTTGGTGCCCGGATCGAAGTTGTAGCCCCAGACATGCGACAGGATCATCGTCTTGGTGAGCACCCGGCCCTGATTACGCAACAGGTACTCCAGCAGAGCGTACTCCCGCGGCCGAAGCTCGATTGGTGTCCCTGCGCGTTCGGCCCGCCGGCTGAGCAAGTCGAGCGACAGGTCGGCCAGCGAGAGCCTGGTCGGCTCCGTCTGGCCCGTGGATCGCCGCACGAGCGCCTGAAGACGCGCCAGAAGTTCGGCAAACGCAAACGGTTTCGTGAGGTAGTCGTCGCCACCGGCCTGCAGCCCCTTGACGCGATCGTCAACGGTTCTCCGGGCGCTGAGGATCAGAACAGGAGTGCTGACACCGCGCGCACGGATGCGGTCGATCAGCGCCAGGCCGTCCAGACGCGGGAGCATGACGTCAACGATTGCGGCGTCGTACCCGCCTTTCAGGGCAAGCTCGACTCCCGCTTCTCCATCGGATGCGACGGCGACGACGTGGCCGGCTTCAGCCAGGCCCTTGCTGACGAAGTCGGCAATCGTCGCGTCGTCTTCGACCATGAGCACTCGCACGATACGTGAGTGTAGGGCCGACCGCGAAACTGCGCGAAGCACCCGACGAAGAGTTCAGAATGTCAGGAACTGGCGGGCCCACTCGTCAAAGAACAACGCGTCCCGCGCGAAAGGTATTGGAGGCACTGCTGTTCACCAGGCGTGTGCTCTTTAGGTGAAACGTGGGGCGCGACGGGTCTCTACGTCTTCGTGGTTTGCGCGACGGCGCGGCGCCGGAATTCCGGATCGACGCAGCGATCGATGCAGGCGCGAAGTTTAAAGCTCGGCATCCGACTGGGCGGACGGGCAGTAGGACCGTAGTGGCGTATCCGACGGAGACGTAGGTTTCGCCGCCTCGGCCTCTTCGCGGCCCTCGGCCGCCTTGCCGACGAGGCGACCGTTCTGTCGGTGCTCACCCTCGAGTGCCGATTCCGGCGAGTGGCGGCGGAGCGGTTCGTCGAGCCGCGAGTCACGAGATATCGGCCACGACGCCAAGAGCCACGGCGTGCCCTCGCTCCGATCTGGTCTATAGCTCATGAAGACTTCAATCGGCCTCAGTGTTAACTGTGCCTTCGGCTTGGCGCTCTTTTGAAAGGCCGCCATCAAGGGTGCGTTCTTCGCGTATGCGTCGTAAACCTGCTGCCGCTCAGTTGATGACTGGTAGCCGTTAAACCACCAGACCTCTTTCGGCCCGGTGAGGGATTCAGCTCCCAAGTACGGATGTGGGCATCCGAGTGTTGCCGACATGCGAGCCCGTTCTTCTTCGATCGCGTTGAACGCTGCCTCGCTACCGGGTGTTAAGGGCTCACGAACGATCTGAAGGAGCGCTGGTGGCTGTGCCGACGTCGTGATCTGCATGACCAGTCCGATGAGCGCCACGGCGCGAACGGCCATTTCGATCGCCCAGTATAAGGCTCAACTCGACAAACGGGATCGACACGCTCGGTCCCGCGTACTACACTGTCGCCGATGGCGATGCGCAAACGACGGCGGCACGCGAAACAGGCGTCGATGCCGCTCGAGGGACACAGCTTTCACCACGGGCTGCTGACCTGTCACCTAGGACCTCGCCTTTGACCTTTGACACTTGACCTTTGACGTACCGAGGCTCGTGATAGTCTCGCAACGGAAACGCCGATGAGATATCTCGCGCCTGCCCTCGTTGTGGCCGCCTTCTGGAGCACGTGCTTCACACCTGTCGCCGCCCAGTGGATTCGGTATCCAACCGCGGGTGTCCCTCGCACTCGCGACGGGAAGCCGAACCTCACTGCTCGCACCCCACGGACCGCGGACGGCAAGCCGGATTTGTCAGGAGTGTGGCAGAACGACGGCTACGGCCCGCAGAACCAGGAGGGAGTCGGCCCGACACCCAGGACGGTGTTCTTCGATCTGTCCTTTGGCATGAAGGGGGAACGCCCTCCCTATCAAACGTGGGCCGCAACGATCGCAGCGCAACGCAAGTACGACGAAGCCAAGGACAATCCCGATGCCCGCTGCCTGCCGCTCGGCCCGCTGCAGATGATGGCGCACCCGCTGCCAAAGAAGATCATGCAGTCGCCGGGCCTCATCGTCATCCTGCACGAGCGCAACATGGAGTTCAGGCAGATCTACATTGACGGTCGAAGACTGCCCGACGATCCGCAGCCGTCCTGGTACGGCTACTCCATCGGACGCTGGGAAGGCGACACGCTGGTCGTGGAGACAATCGGCCTGCGTGACGGCCTGTGGGCGGACTTCTACGGCAGTCCACTCACCGATCAGTCGAAGATGACCGAACGCATCCGGCGACCCAACTACGGCACGCTGGAAGTACAGGCCACAATCGACGATCCAAAGGCCTACACGAAGCCCTGGACCGTGAGTGTCAACCAGCACATCGCTCTCGATACCGACCTGCTCGAATACGCGTGCCTCGAGAACGAGAAGGACGTGCCTCGTCTGGTGGGTAAATGAGGGTCGGTCGCGATGAACCGCGTTCTCGAACCGGAGTTGATGGACGATGAGCGCCAGTCGATCGCGTACGCGAAGGCAGACTTCAGCGCATCAAATCAGTTCTTCGTCGATAGCCTGATTCGAGAGCTCCCCGATCATTTGCGACACGTGCTCGACATCGGCTGTGGACCAGGAGATGTCGTGATCAGGCTCGCGCGGGTCGTGCCTGGCCTGCAGATTACGGCGATCGACGGATCGGCGCCGATGATCGCGCTGGCTCGTCACTCGGTCAGCGCCGCCGGCCTCGATGATCGAGTCACGCTCGTGCAGGGGTATCTGCCAGGCGTCTCACTCGGGAGCACGGGATTCGACGCCGTGCTCTCGAAGGACTTGCTGCACCACCTGCCAGACCCTTCGGTCCTGTGGAACGAGATCGAACGGCTAGGCAGGCCCGGCGCGGCGGTCTGCGTGATGGATCTGGTTCGCCCCGAGACGACCGACGCAGCGCACCACATCGTGGACGCTGTCGCGGCGCGCGAGGATCCGATCCTGCGCGAAGACTTCTACAACTCCCTGTGCGCGGCGTTCACGCTCGACGAGGTGCGCGGCCAGCTGATCGCTGCTGGCCTCGACTTCGACGTCACCCAGGTGAGCGACCGGCACATGCTGGTCAGAGGACTCACTTCACCTTAGCTTTCGCCTTTCGGCGCTCGGCCCAGTACTTCTTCATGCGCTCGGACACCGCCTTCTTCTCGTCCTCGAGTCATTTTTCGAACGCGACTGCGGACCTTCTGAAACGCTTCACGAGCGGCACGGCGCTTTTGCGGCAATGCGAGCTCGGGAAACGTCCGCTCGATGGCGATGATCTCCGCGCGCAACTGCTTCAACATGGTCTCGGCGCCGGTCCTGGCCAGCTCGCGGAGCCGTTCTGCACTCAGTCCACCTGATCCTTTGGGCACGTGTGTCTCCTCTATCGTCTGAATTGCCTGAAGTTGCTTCAGATGGTGGATGTCATGTCCTGCCATCTGCGCCATGATCCACCCGACCGTGAGGTCTCCGTATTCAGGGTGCGAGAACCCGCGTTCGAGCTGCGCCTGGGTAAGGCGTTTCCACATCGCAAGATTCAGTCCGCGGAGCGATGTGTAGGCGGCGAGCGCCGTGCGCGCGTCGGCGGCGCCATCGATCGGCATCCAGTCGTCCTGCGAAAATGCCTGGGCCGCATAGCCCGGTTGCGTCAGCGCAAACCGCGCGCGGGTGCCGAGCGCCAGCTCGGTCTGCGCCAGATGCACGAGAATCTGCCGGGCGCTCCATTTGCCCGCCGCATAGGATTTCTCGAAGGCGTCGTCGTTCCACGACTCTACCAGCCGCCGGATGCGTTCAGCGGTGTCTCCGAGCGCTTCGAGTGGCGCTCGATTTCCAAGGTCTTCGGCGTACGGATTCGCAACGGCATGATCGATCCGTAATCCGATAGTTCCACGTTCCGGGTTCCAGGTTCCGGGTTCGTGTTCGGAGTTCGAGTTCGCGGTTCAGGGTTCAGGCGATCAAGGGTCGATGTCAATTGCCACCGCCTACGGCAGGATCGCCACGGCACGAAGAGGCGCGCCACTTCCCCCGCCGATTTTCATTGGCAGCGCGATGATGTAGGCACCGGTCACGGGAAGCCGGTCGAGCGCCGTCAGGTTCTCGAATGCCGGGATGTCGCGCTCGTAGAGCGCGCGATGCGACTCGAAGAGTGTTGACTGGCCGTAGTCGATGCTGGCGGTGTCGATGCCGATCGCACGGATCCGCCGGTTGGCCGACGATCCAGCGCGCCGCATCCGGGTGCAGCCCAGGAAAATGCAGGTTGCGCGTGCCTTCCTCGCCGCGCAGCGTCGTTCCCAGATAGCGCTCGGCGCCTGGCCATCGTTTCGAGAAGCCGGTCCGGATCAGAACGATCGCATCCATCGGGATCGCTCCGTTTTGCTGCTCGAAGCGCTGGATGTCGTCGGTGGTCACCTGGTAGTCGGCGTCACGCTCGCTCTGCTCCGTGACGTCGATGACGACCGCCGCACCCATCAGTTGCTGAACGGGAATCTTGTCGACGGTCAGATGTCCTTCCGCGAAATGAACCGGCGCATCGATGTGCGTGCCACCGTGCTCGGAGGTGAAGAAGCTGTTGGCGGCGTAGTAATAGCCTGCCGGGGTGATGCCGTCAGCGTCGCGGCGGAGCTGGAACCCCTCGGCCGTGGGCCAGTAGATCGCCTGGGAGTCGTAGGTGTGCGAGAGGTCGACGATTTCGCCTGTCGGAAAGGCGACTCCAGTCGGCGAGCTCGAGCATGCAGACATCAGAACCGCCACAAGCGGCACGAGCCCCATCGCGTGTTTCATGTCGCCACATTAGCAGCTCCGTTACACCGTGGTCTCTGAAATTTCGCAATTGCAAGGCTCGTTTCAAAGAACTCGGTGTAGGATCACGACCTCTTCCTTACCAAATGCGGGAACCTCTCTGGGGGTGTGACGTGAAATGCCTGGCGAGGCTTTTCGTCTTCAGCATGCTCACCGTGGCGAACCTTGTAGCGAGCGGCAACAAGGTGTGGGCGCAAACCGGCACCGCGGCTGTGTATGGGGAGGTCAGCGACCCACAACTACAGGCTGTCCCCGAGGCGTTGGTCACCGTCACCCACGTCGAGACCGGCACTCTCTCCAGGACAATGACGGACGAACGCGGCGGGTACCGGTTCGTAGGCTTGCGGCCGGGCACATACACCATCAAGGTCGAACGGAGCGGTTTCAAGACGACCGTCGCAGAGAACGTGCCACTCGTCGTCGAGACGACAACCCGGCAACATCTGCATCTCGAGGTGGGCGGCATAGCCGAGACGGTGATCGTTGTGGCAGAGAGCGCACGCATTAATACGACGGATGCCAGTCTGGGCTTTGAGTTCTCGCGCAATCAGATTCGCAGCCTTCCAATCGAGGCTCAGAACGTCGTGCAGCTCTTGAGCCTGCAAGCCGGTGCGGTCTTCATCCCGAAAATGCCGTCCCAGGCGGGTGGCGACGAGGAGGACCCGCGGTACGGCGCAGTGATGGGCGCACGGGCCGATCAGCAGAGCGTGACGCTCGACGGCGTTGACGTCAACGACCCGCAGAATCAAACGGCATACACGTCGGCGGTGCGCCTGACGCAGGAAGCGCTTCAGGAGTTCCGAGTCAGCACCGCAAACTATGGCGCTGACAATGGTCGTTCCAGCGGACCACAAGTGTCCCTCATCACTCGCAGCGGCACGAACCAGTTTGATGGCTCCGCCTACTGGACCTTCCGGCGCACGGGGACGTCGAGCAACGAGTATTTTCTCAAACTAGCGCAGCTCGGCTCCGGCGAGCCCAGCACCGCGCCGAAACTGGACAAGGATATCGTCGGCGCGTCTGCCGGTGGACCGATTCGAAGTAATCGGCTGTTCTTCTTTTTCAACCTGGAGAGCCTGCGCGAACACAGTGAGACGCCGCTGGTCAGGGCGGTTCCGTCGAACTCGTTTCGCGACGGCGTCCTCATGTACCAATGCGCAGCTGCGGCCGCATGCCCCGGCGGCAGCGTGCGCGGCTTCAGAGGGACGCACCGGGTACCCGCTGGTTGGTACGGCATGACTCCCTCCCAGATCGCAGCGCTCGATCCACTTCACATCGGCCCGAGTATGGCTGCGTCCGGGTACTTCAGTCAGTACCCGGAGCCCAACGATCCCGGCCGCGACACCAACAACATCGCCGCCTACCGCTTCGCGGCGCCGATCGAGAACGAGTTCTACACGCTTCTCAGTCGCGTCGATTACAACTTGACTGAGTCGGGAAACCACAAGCTGTTCGGCCGTTTCGGCAAGCAAGACGACACGATCAACGATCCGCCGCAGTTCTCCGGCCAGCGCCCGCGGCGACAGCGGCTGTTGAACAACTATGGTCTGGCCCTTGGCGTCGACTCCGTGCTGTCACGAACCCTGACCAATAGCTTTCGTTACGGCATCACGAAAATCGACGAGGCCAACAGGGGCGTGACGAACAGCAATTACGTCACCTTTAAATTCATCGATCCGTTCGATGGTGTCGGAGTGACTGGAGTAAATGGCACCTTCACCGAGACGCGTGCGCCGAACACGCTCACCTTCGCCGATGACCTGTCCTGGTTCAGGAAAACGCACGTCTTCAAGCTCGGCGCCAACCTGCGCTTCACGCGTGTGCCGAAGGAGCGGTTCCAGGACTCCTTCCTGAGCGCGTTGGTGAATCCGTCCTGGGTGGCCGGATCCGGTAGCCGCCACATGCCGGGGAGTGCCTTCTGCGCCGAGCTCATTTGCGCGACATTGCCCGCGGTCGCTGAATCTGGTCAATCCGGATATGCTGATTCCTGGCTCAACATCCTCGGCGTCTTGTCACAGTCCACGCTGCGCGCCAACTACGATCGAGAGGGCAATCCGCAGGCGCCGGGAACACCGGTCGCGCGCACGCTCGCTTCGAACGAGTACGAGGTGTACCTGCAAGACAGCTGGCAGATTCGTCCAAATCTGACCATCACCGGTGGTCTCCGCTACAGCCTGTATTCGCCGGCATACGAGGTGAACGGTCTGCAGGTCGCACCGACGATCAGCATGGGCGAGTGGTTCGACGAGCGCATGCGCAACATGGAACAGGGGATCCCGTCCAACCGCAGCCAGATTGTTACTTTCGATCTCGCGGGCCCGAAGAACGGTCGAGCGGGCTTCTACGACTGGGATAAGAACAACTTCGCGCCGCGCATCGCCGCAGCATGGAGTCCGACGGCCGAGCGGGGCTTCCTGCGTTTGTTGACAGGCGACGGCGATCTCGTTGTTCGCGCCGGCTACTCAAGAGCCTTTGACCGCGTCGGCTTCGGCCTGGCGACGAACTTCGACGAGGGCTTCGCATACGGCATGTCAACGACAATCAGCAGCCCGTTCGGTGCGCCGTACGAAGAGGACCCCGCCGTTCGATTCCGAGATGCCACCACTATGCCACCGACCGTGCCAGCAGCACCGGCGGGCGGTTTTCCTCAGACGCCACCGAGTCGCGCCGGCATCATCACCCAAAGTATCGATGACACTCTGGTCACGCCATCGGCGCACATCTCTAGCATCACCATCGGTCGCCAGTTCCACCGGAATTTGGCGTTTGAGGTGGGCTATCTCGGCCGCTTGGGCCGCGACGCATTAGTTCGCCGTGACATCGCGATGCCGCTGAACCTGGTAGACACTCGGTCAGGCACCAGTTACTTCTCCGCGGCACAGGCCGCCATCAACGCCGCGCAGGCTCGCGGCATCACCAGGGGATCGCCGCCGGCCGCCTATGCGGGTCTTCCGGCGATAGCATATTGGGAGAATTTGTTTCCCGGCGCAGCAGGAGGTGAACTGACAGCCACGCAAGCTGTCACACGCGCGTTCATGGCGAATGGTCCGGACTGGATCTCGGCCCTTTACGAGATGGACGTCGCGTGCCGCCCCGCCTGCAGCATTTTTGGTCCTTACTCCTATTTCTCTGAGCAGTACGACTCGCTCGCCGCGATCAGTTCGATCGGCCGCTCGAGCTATCACGCGATGCTGGTAACGATCCGGCGATCGTATGCCGATGGGTTGCAGTTCGACATCAATTACACGCTGTCCGAGTCGAAAGATATGGGATCGCAGGTCGAGCGCGGGAACGCGTTCACCAACTTCCAGAACGGCGGCCACTCTGGCTTTCTGGTCAATTCATTCGAGCCGGAGTCGAACTACGGGACGTCGGATTTCGACCTGCGGCACCAGATCAACGCCAACTGGATCGCGGAGCTGCCATTCGGTCGAGGGCGCCGTTTCGGGCGAAACGCCGGCAGCGCGCTGAACCAGGTTATCGGCGACTGGTCTGTCGCGGGCCTGCTTCGCTGGACGAGTGGCTTCCCGTTTAACGTCTATAACTGCCGATCATGTTGGACGACAAACTGGAACGTTCAGGGCAACGCGATGCTGGTCGATCCCAGTCGCCTTCCTCCCACGAAGACGACGCTGGACGCCGTGAACGACCGACCCAGCCCATTCGAGAACCCGACCGACGCATTGACGTTTTTCCGGCGGGCGCTGCCGGGTGAAGTGGGTATCCGGAACCTTCTTCGCGGTGATGGTTATTTCACGATTGATACAAGCCTTAGCAAGGCGTGGGCCATCGGCATCGCTGATCACCGTTTGCGTTTCCGCTGGGACGTGTTCAACCTGACAAACACACCCAAGTTCGACGTCGCACAGTTGCAAGGGTTTCCGGACCTTGCCAATTTCGGCCAGTACGACGGCGCTCTGGCCACCTGCGACGCGCGGGCGGGTCGGTGTATGCAATTTGCGTTGAGATACGAGTTCTAGGGCTCCAACAGCCTTTTGCTCAAACAGACCCTCGAACGCGATTCTCTGCAACGGGATAAGAACTGGCTGTATGATTCGCTCCCCGCTCAGTTAGAAACTGAGGCGTCGGTCGTTATATCCAGCAGGAGGGTCGACTCGCCATGACGAGGCCAGCCAGGGCCGACCTCTGTGGGACGAACACACAGAGGTCGCGCCCTCAGGCTCCCGTGTCGCGTTGCGCATCCCAACCCTCCTGAACAGATGCAAGAAATGGGTGGAGGACAGCATGGCGTCTACCAGCGGCTCAAGAAACGCACCGAGCAGTGCCAAATGGACGGTCATGGTCTTCATGGGTGCTGCCACTGTCGAAGGCGAGGCGCCGCTGTTCGACGCCGCCGAAGATGACCTCGCGGAGATGCGGTTCGTCGGTTCCGGCTACGGCGACAGGTTGGACATCTTCGTTCAGGTGCATCTAGGTAGCGACCTGGTTCCGCGGCGCGGTCATATCACTGAAGAGTATGCCGCCTGGTATTAACGGTTTGGATCTCGTCCCTGAGCGTGAAAGAGATACGACTGGTGGGTCGGCTCTCCTGAACTTCATTAAGTGGGCACTGAGCCCACCGCATCACGACGTCTATAAGAGCACCCACTACACGATGCTTGTGTTGTGGGGCCACGCCCATCATTTCGCCATCAGCCGAGCACCGACACGGCACGGCATGGTCGACGCGCTCGACTTCGCCGAGCTCTCGACGGTGTTGAAGACCTTGCAGCAGCAGTTCGAGGTGCCTGGCGCGAAGCTCGACATCCTTGGCTGCGATGCATGCGATCTCTCGACGGTCGAAATGGCATGCCAGCTTGAGCCATTTGCAAAGTACCTATCTGTGTTCAGAGATCGGCGTGCCAATCCCGGGTTGGCCGTACGACCGTGTCCTGTACCGAGCCAGAAACCCAGAGGGTGCGGTCATGAACCCGGCGGAGTTCGGCTCGTGGACCGTGCGGCGTTTCTGCGAAGCCTATCGCGCAGAATCGCGAAGGGTTTCGCTGACGCTCCTCGATCTGAATCGCGCGCCAGAGCTGTTGGACCGTACAAAATACCTTGCACAGGCATTGGGGAGTGCGATTGGTGACCCTGGTGCTCAAGACCGCATAGCCAACCTGTTCTTGCAGTCGCAAACCGTGGCCGGCAGCCCGTACGTCGACGTCGCCGATCTGTGTCTGAATCTCGTGCGCAGTAGCAACGACAGCCGCGTGGTCGAGGCGGCCACCGCACTCGGAGATTTCCTAATCGACCCGCACATCACCTCCGATTCCCCGCTCGCGGGGACGAGAGGAACAAGGCGGCCGTTCGTCATGGAGCATGGGCGCACTACATGCGAGACCGCTCGGCTGAACGGTATAAGTATTTACGCACCGCACGTTGCGCCCAACACGGACGCCGCAAACGCGCGGGCCCTGTACCAGAACTTCGTTTTCACAGAGAAGACACTGTGGAGCGAACTCGTGCACGTGCTCGCGGGCTTGAGTTAGCCGATCACGAGACTTTCAGGAGGAGCCATGGATGACGAGGCGCTCAAGCTAAAAGAGGAACAAGAGCGAATAGCGGAGCAACAGAAGTTCGAACGCAAGAGACAAGGCGAACGTGGAGGGCCCGACCTGTTGCGTGGAGGACCTGATCTGTTGCGCGGAGCGCTCGAGCTGTTGTTGCGGGGAGGGCCCGATCTGTTGCGCGGGGGGCCTGATCTGTTGCGCGGGGGGCCCGATCTGTTGCGCGGAATGGGCTTTCAAGTGGCGAGCGACATTTTCCGAGCAGCGGCCGGCCTTGGAGGACATCTCATCGTTGCATTGGTCGCGCCGATCTCTGGATCGTCCGGGACCATTGGCTACGCACCTCCTGCTGCTGCCCCTCTGACAGCCGCGATATTGGCAGCCAAAGCGCAGGCGGAGTTGTCGAAAACGCCGCAAGGCACCCGTCCGACTGTTTCGGGCAGCGACACTTCGACCCAACCTCCGCCCTCAACAAACAAGGAATGATCATGTGATTCGCCCCTTAGTCGGCCGGTGTTCTGCCGCGATTCTGCTCGCCTTAGCTCTCGCGCATGCAGCCGGGCAGGAGCGCTACCCAGATGCTCTTCGCAACGTGCGAAGCCTGCTTGGGGAAGGTCTGTACGACCGAGCTGAAGCGGCGGCTCGCGCTGAGGTCGACAACCTGCGTGTCTCGCTGGGAGATAGCTCCCCTGAGCTTGCGGCGGCGTCAGACGTTCTCGTGCGTGCCCTGATACTGAACGGCCGTGCAGCGCACGATCAGACCCTCGCGCTCGCAAGGCGCACGCTTCGCACCAAGGAGGCCCACCTCGGAGCACAACATCCTGAGCTTGTGACATCGCTTCTAAACCTCGGCGATGTTCTGGCCGCTGACGCCGAATTCGAAGAGGCAATCGCCATCACAAGGCGAGCTGTCCTATTGCGTGAGAAGAACACAGCACCGAATAGCCTGGGGGTGGCGGAAGCTCTCGACCATTTGGGTAGCACCCTTACGCAGGCTCGCCGCTACGAAGATGCCTTGAAGGCGTTAGACCGTAGCCTCGCTATAAAAGAGGATGTACTCGATGAAAAGGACGCAGCTATCGCGCGGACACTCGAGGCGATTGGGTGGGTGCTGCAGTTCAAAGGAATCTATGAGCGCGCAGGGCCACCGATCCGGCGGGCTTTAGCGATACAGGAGGCCGCCGATGTCGATCATCCCGCATATGCGGAGACGCTGAACCTGGTCGCACAGCAACTCTGGTTCGAGGGACGTCTGATCGAATCGAGAAACGCTTCCGAACAGGCAGTTGCGATTGCCGAGCGAACGCTGCGAGCCGATCACCCCACTGTCGGCTCTGTCGCTCCGACTACTCGCGTCGACCCTTGATGGTCTCGGTGATCTGAACCGCTCCCTTGCCTTGAAAGAACGAGCCCTCGCCATCGCCGAGCGAAACTTCGGCGCCAACCATCTCGAGACGGCGAATTATCTCTATCCAGTGGCGTATAGCGGACTCATTGGGGGAGAGTTCGCAATCGCTCGCGACCGATTCCAACGCGCACTGAAAATCTACGAAGACGCGCTACGGCCCCTGGCACGATTTCGTCGCAACCACACTGTCGCAGCTCGCGCGCGCGGACGCCAGTCTCGGCGATTATGCTTCCGCTCGACGCGAACAATCGCGTGCGGTGACTATTCACGAACGCGTGGGCGGCCCAAACCATCCATACGTCGCGATTGCACTGATGGACCTGGCAAGCGTGTACCGTGACGCGGGTTCGCCGGTGCCAGGCGCTCCCTCTGCTGAGACGCGCCCTCGCCATTCGCGAGAAGAGCCTCGGTCCCAATCATCGCGACGTAGCTTCGACGCTGGCGGACTTGGCGGCCACGCTGATGCAGGTCGGCGAGATGACTCAGGCCCAAACGACAGCTCGGCGTGCGGTCGACATCTGGGAGCGACTCGACACTGCCCGATGCGCCTGAATTCGCCACGGTCCTCGCACTTTACGCCGAGTTGCAGGCACGTCGAGGCGACGACGCGACAGCGCGTGAGTACTACGAAAGGGCGATGGCAATTCGTGCAAAGGCGTTCGGCACATCGCAATCCTGAATACGCGGATGCGCAGGCAGGCCTCGCGTTGGCGCTCGCGAATCTCGGGGAACGCGGGTCCGCACTCCGCAATGCAGCCAGCGCGGAGGCCACGGGGCGCGCTCATTTGCGAACGATGCTCCGATCGCTTCCGGAACGCCAATCGCTGAACTACGCGGCAGTGCGCCCAAAAGCGTTGGACCTGATTCTCTCGCTGTCAGAGGTCGAGCCCGGAATTCGCCGACACCGCGCATGGACGGCCTGATTCGGAGCCGCGCCCTGGTCCTCGACGAAATGGCGACACGCCACCGTTCACAGCGGACGGCCTTCGAGAGTACCGGACCCGCTCAGAATCGCCTTCGCTTCCGCACAGCAACGCCTCGCGAATCTCGTGGTGCGCGGGCCCGGGCCGTTGTCGCCCGCTCGATACACGGCAACTACTGGAAGACGCTCAGCGCGAGAGCGAGATGGCGGAACAGGCGCTGGCGGAACGGAGCAGCGAGTTCAGGGCAGAGCGCAGTCGAGCGCAACTCGGCCTCGAAGCACTCAGAGCGTCACTTCCCCCAGACAGCGCTCTCGTCTCGTTCGTTCGCTACAACCGAACAGTGTTCAGGGAGCCGGAAAAAACTGCCGCACAGAATGGAGTGCTGCGCAACCCCTCGCGCACCGTGCCGTCGTATCTCGCTCTTATCGTGCGCGCACAGCAAATGCCAGTCGTCGTGCGGCTGGGTCCAGTGCAGAACGATCGATTCACTTGTCTCGCATTGGAGGGCGGACATTGCCACTGAGGCGGGGGCATCGATACAGGCGACGTCTGCGAAGCCGGCGGGCTCATCACGCATATCGGGTCTGCCTTGAGAAGACTCGTTTGGGATCGCGTTGTCCCCTCACTTAGGTGATTCAAGCCGCGTATTCATCGTGCCGGATGGCGCGCTGAGCCTCGTGCCGTTCGACGCACTGCCAATCGGACAACGCTCCTATCTGCTCGAACGCGGTCCAGTGCTCCACTATCTGTCTGCCGAACGAGATCTCGCTCCACCGACGGACACTCCCGCCGTCGGCCAGGGTCTACTCGCACTAGGTGGACCCGCCTACGATGACCCCTCACTTTTCGCCTCGACGCAAAGCATTGGCTCGGCGGCCAGGGTCCCAGTTTCACCCCAGAGCACCGCGCGTTCCGTCGGCTCGGGCTGTGACGATGTACAAGCGATGAGTTTCTCGACGTTGAAGGGGACGCTCCAGGAAGTCCGGGAGGTCTCTGGCCTGTGGAGCGGTTCCGCCACAGCCAACGAGGAGTCGCGTGTTTTGGTCGGGCGCGACGCCAGCGAACCGGCTCTGAAGAAGGACGCCCACGGCTACCGCGTGGTGCATTTCGCGACGCATGGTTTCTTTCTCGGCGACTCGTGCCCGCCTCCACTCGCCGGGCACTCGCGCGGTAGGAGGACTCGTGAGCGCAACCAATCCTCAGTCTGGGACAGCTGAGGGCTGAGAACCCACTCTTGTTGTCGGGTCTTGCACTCGCGGGCGCGAACCGTCGTCAGGCCGCCACTCTCGACGAAGACGACGGCATCCTGACGGCTGAGGAAGTGGCGTCGCTCGACTTCAACGGAGTCGAGTGGGCGGTGCTGTCCGCGTGCAACACCGGACTGGGAGAGATCAGAATCGGGCGAAGGCGTGTTCGGTCTCCGGCGCGCGTTTCAGGTTGCTGGAGCCCGAACCGTCATCATGAGCCTCTGGTCGGTCGAAGACGAAGCGACCCGCCTCTGGATGCGTGCGCTGTACGAGGGCCGACTGAAAAGGAATCTGAATACGGCTGACGCCATGCGCGAGGCAAGCCTCCGCGTGCTACGTGCCCGTCGGGCCGCGGGCCAGCCACTGCATCCGTTCTTCTGGGCGGCGTTCGTCGCCGCCGGCGATTGGCGCTGAGCCCGCTCACAGATTCTCGTTACTTTCCCCTTCACGCACCGTTAACCACTTACGAGTCGGTCTGAGCTCCGACATATGCGCTTCCCGGCACTCGCAAGGAGGGATATGCTAGCCACGGTCGCCATCGAGCTGATTCCCTGGATGGACGAAAGCACACCAGACCGCGGGGTGAAGCCGGCTGCGACGGCCGCCCCCTCCTCGACTGCCGCCTCGTCGTTCGACCTGGTTCAGCGCGCGAACGCGGGTGACCAGGACGCGCTGGACACCCTCTGCGCCCGCTATCTGCCCAGGCTGCAGCGGTGGGCTCACGGCCGTGTCCCTCCCGCAGCCCGCGGCGCTCTCCAGACGCACGATCTCGTGCAGGACACGCTCATCCGCGTCGTCGAGCGCCTGCCCTCGTTCGAGCCCAGGCACGAAGGCGCCTTCCAGGGGTACGTCAGGACCGCCCTGTGGAATCGCATCCGCGACATCGCTCGCCAGTATCGGCGAAGAGGGCAAGACCCTCTCGACACCGAGATGGAGGGACACGAGCACTCCCCGCTCGACCTCGCGATCGGCGAGGAGACGCTCGATCGATACGAGGCTGCACTCGAGCGACTGCGGCCAGAGGAAAGAGATCTGATTATCGCGCGCATCGAAATGGGACTACCCCACGCCGAAATCGCGGTGATGTTCGACAAGCCGAGCGTAGCCGCGGTCCACATGGCCGTCAGTCGAGCACTGGTCAGGCTGGCAGAGGAGATGGCGCATGAGCGGAAACTATGACGAACCGCTGCTGTCAGCTGCCAGCCAGATTACGAGCGGCGTACCGGTGGACTGGAACAAGGTCCAGGATCAGGTCAGCACACCCGACGCAGCGGCGGTAGCCAGGGAGCTGCGTTCGCTCGAGCGCTTCGCGCAGGTCACCGAAGCCGTGCCAGCCACATGGGGCCGCTTCCAGATCGTCAGTGAGATTGGGCGCGGGACATTTGGCACGGTCTATAGCGCTATCGACCCTACGCTCCGGCTCGAAGTCGCGCTCAAAGTCATCCGCTCACGCATTCCCGGTATCCCAATCGATCAGGAAAAGGCGCTCGACGAAGCACGCCGCCTGGTCAAGGTGAAACACCCAAACGTCGTACGCGCCTATGGAGCGGAGCTGATCGACAACGAGGTCGGTCTGTCGATGGAGCTCGTCAAGGGCCAGACGCTCGACGAGATCGTGAGGCGTCAGGCGACGTTCAGCCCGAACGAGGCGGCGGTCATCGGCATCGACCTGTGTCGAGCGCTGGCCGCGGTGCACCGCGCCGACATCCTCCATGGCGACATCAAGGCGCACAACGTGATGCGCGAACAGGGCGGTCGAACCGTCCTCATGGATTTCGGAACCGGCCGGCAGTTGAATCGTGAGCCGGCGCGCAGCGGCAATGACTTCGCCGGCACGCCGCTCTACATCGCCCCCGAGGTCTTTGCGGGGCGACCTCGCACGCCAGGGTCCGAGATTTACAGCCTTGGCGTGCTCTTGTACTTCCTGGTCACAGGCTCGTACCCGGTAGAAGGCGATTCGCGCACGATCATTGAACGACTGCACGATCGGTCGGCGCGTCGCAAGTCGCTGCGCGATGTCCGGCCGGATCTGCCCGACAGCTTCATACGCGTGGTCGAGCAGGCCACTGCCGAAAGTCCCGACCAGAGATATCGAACGGCCGGCGAACTCGAAGCGGCTCTGGTCCGGGTGCTCTCTCCTGAAAGGAGACAGGAGCTCGACCCCGCATCGAAGTTCCGACCAGAACTGGAGAAAGCTTGCTCTTGTCGCCGCCTCGATCGTCGTCGTCGCGACCGCATGGTTCACGGCGCAGAGGATGCTCACGCCGGCGACCCCCGGCGAGGCCGCGACAGTTGCGGTCAGCCCGCAAGCGGCCGTCACAAACACACCCACTCCAGGGACAACTTCTCCAGCCCCCTATCGAATCGAATCGGCTTTCTATCGCGAGAGCAGCGGACGCATCGAGCGTTTGCGGCCGGGTGCCAGGCTCGCTCCCGGCGACGCGCTGTCCCTCCAGGTTCAGACCTCGATCCCGATGTACTTCTACGTCGTCAACGAAGACGAGCAGGGTGAGTCGTATCTGCTGTTCCCGCTCCCGGGACATGGCCTGCAAAACCCCTTGCCTCCCGGACAGCGCCACCGCCTTCCAAACATGCAGAACGGGGAATTGATGTCGTGGCAGGTCACCAGCACTGGCCGGCGCGAGCACTTTCTGATTGTGGCGAGCCCGGAACGATCGACGAGCTTCGATGAGCTCTTCGCGACGCTGCCGCAGCCCACCCGAGGGCATCCACCGCAGAACGCGAAGCTCTCGACCGAAGCCATTGGCGTGCTGCGCAGCGTTGGCGGCCTGGTCCCGTCACCGGCCAAGGTCGATCGACAACTCCGATTGATGCCCGAGTTCTCGACGGCGTTGAGCGAAGGCGAAGAGTCGGCGAGCGGTGTCTGGATCCGTCACGCTACGTTCATGAATCCTGAAAAGTAGTGGGTCGCGTGAACCGGCGCGGCGAGTTCACTTTGATCGGACTTGCTGCACCAGGCGCTGCAGGCGCAGGTAGTGCGTGCCGCGCCAATACACGCGCGGCACAGTCCCGGCACTGCTTGAACGCATCGAAAGCGCCGATACACCCGCGGCGGCACGAGCTCGACGACCTTTGCGCGCGCGATGACGGCAAGTACGCCGTTGCACGTCATGCAGCGAGTAAACGGCCGGAACGCGCGCCTCAGCTGCAGCGCATCGACGATCTCTGCCAGCTGCTGCTCTGGCTCCCGCGAACGCAGCCAGTGTCCGCGCACCACGGCCTTGCGCTTGAGCAGGCCCACGTCCCGGGTCAGCAGGATCCGCCGTTCACGTGAGGTCAGACTCGGCGAGCTCGGCATCGCTCGAGATCGTTGCCGTAGCGCGTGTCGAACCCGAGCAGCCGCAGGAAGCGCGCGAGGGTGCCGAGGTGAACGTCCGCCACGAAGCGCGGCTCGCGCAGCGGCCTCGGCCTCAGCCGGTACAGCGGTGTGATGTCGAACCGCTCGAACTCGGGGTACACCGCCACGCGCTCGCCGCCCTGGAGCAGACGATCGAAGCGGACTGACCGGCCATCGACGAGGATGAGGTCGATCTCGGTATGCGGCACGCCCAGTGCCTCGATCGCATCCTTGACCGAAGGCGTACCCGTGATCTCCCTCGTGATCGTTCGCTTGCGCTGTCCGGGCGGAAGATAGTCGTTGAGCTCCTCGTAAAAGCGGAACTCACACGTGCACGTGCACACACGTCTCCTGGATCGCGCGCGTGGTGTCGAAGTAGATCTGCCAGTAGTGCTCATTACGACAGTAGGGACGCACGGCCAGCACCGGTGCGATCGACTCACCGACCACGCTGAACGACACAATTTCCACAATCGGCGCCGGCGTGTCCAGCAGATGCGGGATCTGGCGCAGCCGCTGCCGCAGGCGCATCGTGACTTCTTCCGAATCCATCCCCGGCAACAGCTGCACAGTAATGTCGACGCGACGAAATGGGGTCGCGCTGAAATTCTGGACGTTGTCGGCGAAGAGCCGACTGTTGGCCACATAGGTCATGACGTTGTCCGGCGTGACAACCGACGTGACGAACATCCCGATCTCGCGCACGGTGCCCGTGATACCCACGGCAGCAATCATGTCGCCGACCTTGAACGGTCGACGGACCAGGAGAAACACGCCGGCGGCAAAGTTGGACAGGAGTCCCGCCCAGGCGGCGCCAATCGCCAGAGCTGCGGCAGCCAGCAACGCCGCGAACGACGTTGTTTCAATACCGAGAACGCCAAGAACGGCGATAAAGAGCAGAACCTGCAGCAGGATCCCCGCGCTGGTCCCGATGTACGAGGCCAGCGTCGCGTCGAACCGGCGTACGAGCAGAAAGCTGCCGAGGGCTGTCCGGACGAGCTTGATGACCCAGCGGCCCACCAACCAGAGAGCGACGGCGCCCAGAAGTTTCCAGGCCGTCGGGATTAGATACACGCGACCGAAGGCTTCAACTTGAGAGACGAACTCTGGGTCCACGAAACCGAGCCGGACGCATGGTGAGTGCCAAGTCTCTGGGTCCGGCTATACCGGAGTGCATACGCCCCACCCCCCGGCTAAGACGGGACATTACGTACGTAGAGTCCCGCGGAGAATCCCGGCCTATCGATAGGCTGCGGCCTGAATGCCATAGAGCTGCGAATACTGTCCGCCCCTTGCCATGAGCGCGTCATGCGACCCCATCTCGACGACGCGCGCGCCATCGAGGACAACGATGAGATCCGCCATCCGGACCGTCGAGAAGCGGTGAGACACGAGAATCGTGATCCGGCCATCAGGTACCTGTCACCGCGCAGCGCTGCCGCGTACCGCTCGAACAGCGCATGTTCGGTCTCCGCGTCGAGCGCAGCGGTCGGCTCGTCGAGCACGAGCACGAGTGGCTCATCGCGCATGAAGCCACGCGCCAGCGCCAGCTTCTGCCACTGACCGAAGCTGACATCCACGCCTTCAGGCCAGCTCGGACCGAGTTGTGTCTCCAGCCCCGCCGTCAGTCGTACGATCACATCGTCTGCACCGGCGCGGTTCACGGCGGTCACTACCGCAGGCTCGTCATCGAGCCGCGGCACATCGCCGACACCAACAGTGTGACGGGCTCTGAACTCGAAGCGGAAGAAGTCCTGGAACGCACCGGCGAGTCGCGTTCGCCACTCGGTCGGCAGAATGCGCGCGAGGTCGGTACGATCGATGAGAATCCGTCCGCTCGTCGGCTCGTACATCTTGGCGAGCAGTTTGACCAACGTGGACTTTCCTGCGCCGTTCTCGCCAACGATCGCCACGACCGATCCCGCGGGCAACTCGATATCGATATCGTCGAGCACCCGACGTTCGGTCCCTGGATACGCGAATGAGACGTGCTCGAAACGAATGCCTTCGGCAAGCCGTGCCGGAGCAGGCTGGTCCGCCATCGCCACGAGCGAGTGTGCGTAGTCCTCGAGCCAGGCAAGACGCCGGGCCGCATCCATCCAGATCCCGCGCAGGAATCCGATTTCGCCGACGGTCGCGCCGACGTAGAACGAGAGGCGAGATCCCGCCGCCAACGTGAGCAGCACATCACCCGCCGTTGCGCCAAGGCCGTACGCGACAAACACGATCGCGCCCACATAGCCCGCACCGAATATGGCCCACGCGGCCGTGTGCCATATGGCTGATCCTGAACGAGCCGCGGCAATGCGACGGTACGCGAACTCCCACGCCAGCCGGCGCTCCTTGACGAGACGGTCACCGATTCCGGTGACTCGCACTTCCTTTCCCGCCGGAGCGGTCGTAGCCACATCGAACAGATGACGCGCCAACCGGTTGGCCTGCGCCCCTTTCTCATAGGCGCTCCGTTCCACGGCCGGACGCCACGACGAGGTCAGCACTGTGGGGAGCGCACAGAGCACCAGCAAGGCCAGCGCAGGATGAATCGACACGAGGAGTGCGATCGTGACCGCGAGCCGCAGGATCCATCCACATGTCGAGAAGAGCGACATGTACATGTGATCCAGCATGAAGACCTGGTTGCGCAGGACGGCGAGACGATCCAGATACTCGGGCCGCTCCTGGTGCGCGATCGTGGCGATTGACGCCAGCAGTGTGGCCACGTGCGATTCGAGCGCGATGGTCACCTTGTCGCGAAACCGGCGCTGCACGCGGGTGCTGACGGTCTGAAGAAACCACGTCGCCGTTGCCGAGACACCGATCGCAACAGCAGCAAACCGCACGAGCGACCAATCACCTGCGAGCGCGCCCTCGCCGAGCATCTTGAACCACAACGCGAGCAGCGCATCGGGCAACGCCGACAGCAGTGCCAGCGAGAACGCCGCGACGATGAGCCCTGGCTCGTGGTGGTAGCCCAGCTTGCACAGCCGCCACATGGAGGACAGGCCACCTGGCAGCTCGTCACGGCGGCGCTTGTCAGGCGAGGACGTCATAGCTCCTCCCCTCCTCATCCTCGGCCGTGAACCGCTGTGCCTGCAGGTCGAACATCGTGCGGTAGCGTCCGTTCAGCGCCATCAACTCCGCGTGCGTCCCGAACTCGACGACCTTGCCCTGCTCGAGCACGCAGATCCGATCGACATGACGCACGGTCGAAAACCGATGCGAGATCAGGATCGTGGTGCAGTGGCGCGTCGCCGCAAGGATCCGCTCGAAGATCTCCGCTTCGCCGCGAACGTCGAGCTGCGCCGTCGGTTCATCGAGCAGCACCACGCCCGCGCCTTCCTTCACCGCGCACAGCGCGCGCGCCAGGGCCACGCGCTGCCACTGCCCACCCGACAGCTCGGTCCCGTCGTCGTAACCGCGCGCCAGCACGGTGTCCATTCGCGCGAGACGCGCGGCGCCGGCGGCCGCGAGCGCACTGACCACGACATCGTCGGGTGCCCCTCCAGGCGCGACGTTGTCGCGCAGCGACAACTCGAAGCGCGTGAAGTCCTGGAAGACAGCGGCCAGTCGCGTCCGCCACTCCGCGAGGTCGAACTCGCGCACGTCGACGCCGTCGATTTCGATCGCGCCACTCTGCGGGTCGTAGAGTCGGCACAGTAGCTTTGCCAAGGTCGTCTTGCCAGCGCCGTTCTGTCCGACGATGGCCAGTGACGAGCCGGCGGGAATGGTCAGGTCGAAACCATCGAGCACCGGTGCACCGCCCGGGTAGGCAAACGACACCTCGCGAAAGCGGATCTGCCGTGCGGGAAGGCCGCGTGCCGACCGTCCCGCTGAGACGAGCCGACCCGCTGATGCCATCGCAGGTTCAAGACGGTGCACGGCGGCAACGGGTGCCGCGGCACCGTCGGTCGCCCAGTTGAGCCCACCGAACGCGATCATCGACGTGCCGACAACGCAGTTGGCGTACGTCACGAGCTCGCCAAGGCTCAGCGCACCGGTCGCGCCAGCCGACACCATCGACCAGAGCACGATGATGTTGGCACTGGTCACGATGAGGAGACACCAGACGAGCGGCCGCTCGCGAAGGCGCGTCGCGTCGTATTGGAGTTTATGCAGGCGCGTGCGTCGAGCCACGAAGCGCTCGATCGTCCAGCGGACCAGCCCGAACAGCCGGAGCTCCTTGCTCGCCGGCGGATCGACGGCAAGACGGTATGCGTAGTCAGCATCGCGCTGCGCGCTTCGCACTTCGTCGGTATTCCGGTCCTGCCAGACGGCGCTTTCCCGAAGCAGCCAATGTGTGGCGAGCCACGCCAGCACCAGCAGCGGCGGAGCCCACCATGAATAGCCAAACAGAACGGCAGCCGATGCAAACCCACCGACCATACCGACCAGGCCGCCGGCGATGAAATCCATCGAGTACGAGAGCGGCGGGCCGGTCATACCGAGATCGAAGTCGCGCGCGACCGTAAGGTCGCCAATGAGCTTCGGATCCTCGAGGTGCGCCATGCCGGGAGGACGAACGCAGGCGTTTGTCAGCCTGTCATAGAGATATGCGGCCGTGCGATCGCCCAGGTTGTGACTGAGCGCCGTGTGAATCGGCGTCAGGATCTGCAGGAGGACGAACGTGATGCCAACGACCGCAAGCGGGCTGACGAGCGCGTCACCCTGTTGGACGGCCGCAACGAGCACACCCATCGCAACCGCGAAGACCGCAGGGAGCACGCCGCGGAGCAGCAACACGACCCACCACGTGAAGGCGAGCGTGCCGTCAGCTTTCGGCAGCGCGGCAAAGAACAGCCATTCCTGACGCTGGAACAGACGTTGGAGCACCGGCCCCTCCGCGAGTCGATTTGACCCGGAGATTGTAGTCAACTCGGGCAACGTGGAGCGCCAGACAGCCGATGTCCGCCTGACATGTCAGGCCAAGGTTCAGCTGACGAGCAGTCGAGCGGCGCTCTCCCTATATACGACGTGAGGACCAGTGGATGGTTCGAATGCGCCAGGTCCCTTCGACGCGAGTCAGCACGACGAGCTGCGCACTGACGAAGTTCACCGGGCCGCCGTCGAAGGTGCCGTTGTACTCAGTGGTGGCAATCACCCATGCGGTGTTGCCATCGAAGGTCACCCGCATCGGTCCTCGCTTGCCGTTCACCTGGCTCTCGAATTCGATGTCGGCGGGCAGGTGGTTGGCTTCGTATTCGGCGCGCGTCTCGAGCCGTCCCGTCTCGAGAAACACCGCGTCCGGGGCGATGACGCTCATGGCCGCGGCCCGATCGCCCTTCTTGATGGCCGCGTAGAACGACTCGACGACCGCCGTGACCTCTGACTCGTTTGGAGCAGCCGGGGTCGGCGCACACCCCATCAGGGGCAGCGCGATCGCGACCAGCACACCCCGAGCGAACCCCTGCAGATGGCTCATGACAATAGAGTGTAAGACCACTGCCGACTGAGGCGATCGACAAACTTGATCCGCTTGCGTCTGCGGGTCGCCTGGCGTGGATGTCCGTCCTTCGTTCCTAGTTCATCAGTTGCGCCTGAGGCATAATCAAGCCCGTCTCCGATCAGCATACAGGGGGCTTTGTGTCGCTCACCTTGCAGAGTCGGTGTGTCGGCGATGTCACGGTCGTCACCTGCAGCGGCCGGATCGTGGCCGGTGAGGAGTCGAGGTCGCTACAGGCGTATCTGGACCGGCACCTTCGACAAACGCCGCACGTACTCCTTCACCTCGGCGGCGTGGAATTCATCGACAGCGGTGGTCTCGGACTCATCGCCCGGTACCTCACGCGCGCACAGGAAGGGCAAGGCACGCTCAACGTCTGCGCCGTCTCCGCGAAGATTAACGACGTCCTGAGGATCACTCGGCTCAAGTCGGTGTTCCAGCCGTACGAGACCGAAGCCGACTCGATTGCTGATTTGCATTCCCGAGCCAGTCGTCGGGACGCCTCGCTCGAGGATCCGGACGTGCTGTGCGTGGACGAATCTCCTGATGTCCTCTCCTACCTTCGCGAGTTGCTCAAGGAGGCGGGGTATCGAACGCTGACGGCAGCCAACATGCCCGACGCGCTCATCCTGCTCAAGGCCACACATCCAAAGATCGTCGTCATCGGCGCGGAGCTTCGCGCCGCTCGCACCGGCGCCGCCGGGGAATTCAACAGGCTCGCCAACACCCGTGCGGTCGTGGAACTCCCGCCCGGCTTCTCCGAGCAGGATGCCGGCGAGGCAGCGAACCAGGTGCTGGAGGCGATTCGCACCGGCGGTGCCGCGGAACACTCGTCGTAGCTGAACACTCGTCGCAGGGTCCGGCATCAGCCGGACCGTCAGGACGTTCAGCGAACCACGAACGGACCCCGGGGATCGCGCGTGTCGGGTGGCTCCTTGACCGGAACTGGAGGTGGCTCCGTCGGTGGCGTGTCCGGAGTGTCATCGTCCTTCCGATCGCGCCCATCGTCGAGCGGATCCTCCTGCGGACGCGGCGGGTGACGTGATGGCTCGTGCTTGCTCATGGAAGAATCCATCAATCAAACTCCGAGCCAGCCACTGCTGCCCCGGTCGCCAGCCCGCCTGCGCCCAGCTTCGGCGCGGCAGCGTTCAATTTGACAGTCAGCAGAGCGGCGCGTATATACAGGCCATCTCAGGGAGGGTCGCCTTGACGAGGATTTCACACGTTCTCGGCGCAGTCGTGGTCACAGCGATGCTGCTGACCCCGTCGCTGCGCGCGCACCACTCGTTTGCGGCGGAGTTCGACGGCAAGAATTGTCGGGACTTCACGGGCGTCCTGACGAAACTCGACTGGCAGAACCCTCACGCCTACTTCTACGTGGACGTGAAGGAAGCGAACGGACAAGTGGAGTCGTGGTCGTTCCAGACCTACGCGCTGATCACGCTGCGCCGGGCCGGAAACGATCGGCAGCTGTTCCTCGACAACATCGGCAAGGAAGTGTTCGTGCGCGGGTGTCTCGCCAGGAACGGCAGGAAGAACTACGCCGCCGCCGGCACACTGAAGTTCTCCGACGGAGTGCTGCGTCAGGTCGGTCAGCTGCAGGACTTAGAGGCGGCTACACTGGCCTGAGCCAGGTCGAACGCCTGTCTTGGACCGGCGTGCGTCTCGGTCGCCGCAGCTGCGCTGTCGCTCTACGTGTAGTACGGTCGCGCGCGCGCACTCGCGCAGGACAGATCGGATACACGATCAAGGTCATGCCGCCGGGTGGTCCGCCACCCCGACTGCCCGAATGGCCATCCTGACTTCTCCGGACACTGGCTGCCGAACAGCGCCGGCCAGGGTGTCAGCGGCCGCTACGGCGTCGACCCTGCGGCGCGGCACGCCAGTTCGATCCCAAGGTGACACCCGAGGAGCGTCCCTCGTTTCAGCCGTGGGCCTCGAGAAGATCAAGTCGATGACGCCGACGGAGCTGGAGCTCTCGAAGTCGTCGGTGAACTGCATGCCGCGCGGTGTTCCCGCCGATCTGGCTGCAGAACCCGTACTCCACCATGCTCGTGCACAAGCCGGACGATGCTGGTGCAGCTGTACGAGGTCCTCAACAACTTCCGCGATCATTCACACGGACGGGCGTCCGCTGCCGAAGTATCCCGGAGCCGCTGTTCCACGGCAACAGCGCCGCGCGCTGGGAGGGCGACACGCTCGTCGTCGAGTCAACCGGGTTCGACGAACGGACCTACATCATGCCCAACGGCTGGTTTCACAGCGAGCAGCTGCGCGTCGTCGAGCGCTACAGCCGTCCCGTCGATGAACTATCTGATCGTCGAGGTCACCGTCGACGATCCGAAAGTGCTGACCAAGCCATGGAAGTCCGCCCCGCGGCGCTGGACACTCGGCAATGGCGAGATCTACGAGTTCTACTGCACGAACAATCGCGAGCTCGAGGAGCTCGAGAAAGTCCGCGAGCTGGAACTGCAGAAGAAGAAATAGTCTAGAAACTCACCTTCGCTCGCGTCGCCCAGAATCATCTCGCGGTACAGCGGGAGCGACCAGCCTGCCTTCTCGAGCGCGGTGAGTCGCGTTTCCACGGCCTTCACGTAACGCCTGTTTGTTCTTGTAGAGCTCTTTGAGTTTCGCGGGCGCGAACGCGATCTGCGCGGTGCTCAGACCGCACATCTGGTTGGCGGCGTTCTGCCCGCGGGTGGCGATGTAGGCACTGGCGTTCGGAATGACTGGCGTGATCGCCGCCGGGCGAATCACGTACTTCGCCGTCGGCACGTCCACGTAGGTGGTCCTGATGCCGCCTCTCGGGTTTCCGTGCTCGTCGAGCGCCATCATCGAACCATCGTTGGACTGGTCGCGATCGAGCAGTATGCGCTCGGCCCGAGGCGGCACTGTTCCAGCGTCGACCCACTTGAACAGGTGATCGAGCGCCACGGACATGTACGCCTGCACCGGGAACGTGCTGAGCGGATCGACGCAGGGGTTGGGCTGCATCCGCACGCTGTCGCGCGTGTCGATGTGCCCCATGCCTGAAAACTCGTAGAGACGATACTGCTTCCCCGGCTCATCACCGTCCTGCCGATTCGTGATGTTCCCGCTCACCTCGTGCATCGTCGGGCACATGAATCAGCGGCACGTCGACCTCGCGGATCATGGCGCCGTTGGACATCGGCAGGAACCCGTCGTAGATCCGCTGCATCTGCGGCGTTCGGTAGACCATGTGCGCAGGCAGGTAGTTGATCAGGACGCCAGCCGTCATCGACGTACCGGCGAGCACCATCTTCTGCACCGGCCCGCCCAGCAGACTGCCGCTGCGGACGAGCGATCCGATCTGCGCGAGGATCTCGTTGGTCTGCGCGCCGGTCAGCTTGAGATCGCGATAGCGCGCCTCGTTCAGCGCCACGAATTGCGCCGGCGGCGTGGTGAGAATCTCGACGGCGGCGTGCCCCGACGACATGGCGTAGATCGACGTGAACTCGAACATGTGCGCGGCGCCGCTGCCGTGCATCGCCTCGGCGAGCACCAGCCCGCTGAACTTCGAGTTGTCGGCCGGCTTTCGTACGACGATGCGCGTGGTGTAAGGTTCGCCATTGGCCGTGCCCGACACGAAGTATTCGTGGGTTTCGTACTTGAAGGCGTCCAGGCCCTTACCCGGTGCGAGCGACGGCACCGAATCGAAGATCGGACCTGGTCCCTGTGATTTCGGCGGAAAGCGTCGGCAACGCCACGGCGTCGGTATCTCGGGAAGGTTCGACGGCGCCGGTGGCGGCCCGCCTGCCCGCCCGCGCCCGCCCGGGAGACTGGCCGCCCCCTGGCCGATCAGCGGTGGACGCTCCAACGATCAGGCTCACTGACGGCAACAACGACAATCCTGCTGATTCGCATGATGACTCCCTCACGAATGTCGCCGACATCATACGGCGCAATCGCGAACGCTTTGTAGTCCTTACATCAGAGGAGCCGCGAAATCGGCGCGACGGGCGTCGGAGATCGACGCCGGACGCGCAGGCATCATGCTGGCATGTCCATTGCCGACACCGTGCCCATGAGCTGAGAGCGGCCGAGCAGGCTCGATCAGGAGTCAGCCAAATCCCCGTCGGCGCCGGCGACCGACGCCAATCGACCGGCACGAACGCTCTGGGGCAGCCGGACCTCGCTGCACGTCCTGGCCGCGTGCGGCGTCATCGTGATGATGCGGTTCGCCGCGCCACTCCTGCTTCCGATCGTGTTGAGCGGGATGCTGTTCTACATGCTCGATCCCATCGTCGACGCCTGCAGGAGTGGCACGTCCCGCGTCTGCTCGGCTCCTCGTCGCGGTGTTTGGACTGGTGGGCGCGCTTGGTGCAGGCGCGCACGTTCCTGTGGCCGCAGAGTTGACTCAGTGCTCATGAAGGTGCCTGAGGGCACCGAGCAGCTGCGCCAGGACCTTTCGGCAGCAGCGGCGAGTTCAGGGTGACTCGGCGCTCGAGCGCATTCAGGCGGCGGCTCGAGCCGTCGATTCGGCGGCGGCTGAAGCGGGAACGCCCACGACGAAGAGCCCCGGAGTGACGAAAGTCGAAATCGAGCAACCGTGGCGTGTGTCGGACATGTTGTGGACGGGAGGGCTGGGCGCGCTGGGCATCCTCGGGCCAGGCCGTGACCGTGTTGTTCCTGACCATCTTCCTGCTTGTACGAGGACGACTCGTTCAAGCGGAAGCTGGTCGCCCAGATGGAGAGCAACAACAGCAAACGCATCACCGTCCGCATCTTGAACGACATCGCCGCGCAGATCGGGACGATTCATCTGGGTGCAGGCGCTGACGTCCGTGGCCGTCGCCGTCGCGACATGGCTGGCGTTGTGGTGGCTCGGGATCGCGGAGCCGATGGTGTGGGGTGTTCTTGCCGGCGTGCTGAACATCGTCCCGTACTTCGGGCCGCTGATCGTGACCGCCGGACTCGCGATCGTGGGCTACCTCCAGTTCGGGACGTTCGAGATGGCCGCGCTCGTCGCTGGCGTGGCTCTCGCCATCACGACTATCGAGGGCATGTTCCTGACGCCTCATCTCCTGAGCCGCGCCGGGTCCCTGAATCACGTCGCCATCTTCCTGGCGATCGCATTCTGGAGTTGGGCGTGGGGCGTGCCCGGGATGCTCCTCGCCGTGCCGATGCTGATGGTCCTGAAAGCGGTCTGCGATCACGTCGAGGGGCTGAGGGATCGGGAAGTTCGTGGGGCAATGAACCACAATGCCCAAACTCCAACTCACTCCCAAATACTGATTCAATTGGGAATTGGAAATGGGAGTTGACGAGCGCGGTGCGTTCATCGCACGCTACAGGTAGAGAGCCACCAGTCTCGACGCCGCGCCTTCACCGACGCCACCCAGCGGCAGAACGGGTACAGGATCGCGATGACGAGGCCCACACGACGTAGACGCCTGCCAGCGAGACGCCGTATCCACTTGGATAGAAGAAGAAAATCGTCATCATCTGATCTGAGGTCGAAAGCCCTGGGCCAGGCCAAGCAGCACGCTCAACGTGTGGATCAGGGCGACGTGCGCAACGTAGAAGGCAAACGGCACACGACCGAAGTCACCAGCCCGTTCTTGAGTGGGTTCTCGTGATCCGATCGGCGAGCGCGCACACGACTGCCGACGGCCCAAGCGTCATCAGCAGAAAGTCGAGGCTCGGCGGGTATTTCGTCGTGTTCAGAAAATCCATCACCGTGGCGACGACAGCCGCGGGCCTGCCACTGCCAGGGATTCGGATCGCCATACACATCGATGGCACGCAGCACGACGAAGCCACCGTCAGCGCCACACCCGCCGTTCCACAGGTCGCGTTCGCGCTGTTCGCGGGACGCTCGAACACTCCCGACACGCCGCATCCCAGCAGCATGACACCGATCCACGGCAACACCGGATAGACGAAGACGAACAGGAACGGACCGATGCTGAGCGACATCTGGGATGAAGCGCCGCCCACGCCGGCCAATTCTGATCGAGCAGTGCGGTCCGGGGCCAGACCGGATCGAGCAGGTTATGACTGGCCACGATCGCGAGGCCGATCGCGAAGCAGGCACGTCGTCCCAACAGCTGCGCGCCCGACAGCACGATCATGCTCACGCCAATGGCCCAGATCACCTGCATCGGCACCAGGATCTGTCCGCCAACCTGCGGCGATCCCGCCGGGCGCAAAGGTGGCAGCGTCGAGATGACAAACCACTCGACAGCGACGAGCCACAGGCCGCGCGTGAACAGGAGACGGGCCAGGTCTGACAGGGTTCCTGCGCGCCATCATCAGTCCGGCGCTCACTCCCGCCAGCAACACGAAGACCGGCGCGCAGAAATGCGTGATCCACCGCGTGGCGAACAGGCTGACCGTGACGTTGGGATCGGTCATGGGATCCTGCTGCGCCCCGGCGAGGAAGAAGTCGCGAACGTGGTCGATCGCCATGATGACGATCACCAGGCCGCGCAGCATGTCGAGCGACGGTCAGACGGTAGGAACGCCGATCGGGAGAGGTGGCCGGAGGCGCACCGGGATTGACGACCGGGAGAGTGGCCGCGGACATGGCGCGGCGACCATGTTCACGCCGCGGGCGTGGACAGTCAAGAGCTCAGAGAGCCCGTGGCCTTACTGCTCGCGCAACACCACCATCGGGTCCACACGCGCGGCGCGGACGGCAGGAACAGCGCAGGCCGCAAGAGTCACCGCCGCCAGCAGACCAAGGACGGCGGCAAACGTCGTGGGATCCGCTGCACCAACACCGTAGAGCAGCGTCTGCAGCGTGCGCGTGACGGCCCACGCGATACCGGCGCCAAGGAGCATCCCGACACCCGTCAACACGATTCCACGCGACATCACCATCGTCACGACGGTGCGCCAGGTCGCACCGAGGGCTATTCGCAGTCCAATCTCGCGGCTTCGCGTCGACACGACCTGTGAGAGCAACCCGTACAAGCCGATCGAAGCGATCAGCAGCGCGAGGCCGCCAAATACCACGAGCAGCGTGGTGTGCTGCTGCCGGTCCGCAACCGTGAGGCTGATGACGTCCGACATCGACCTGACCTGACGAATTGGCTGGTCCGGGTCAACACCGTGGATGACCCGCTGCACGGGTGCAGCGTAGTCGAGCGGATCGCCGGTCACCCGCACGATGAGATTCGATGCTATGCCTTCGACCTGCGGCGACGAGACATACACACCGGGCTTGGGATCCTGCTCGTACCCCCGCTCGAGTACGTCCCGGACGACACCGACGATAGTGAACCAGGGCTCGTCTGGATCGAATCGGATTCGATGGCCGACCGCACTCTGGTTGGGAAGGAACTGTCGCGCCAGTGTCTCGTTCACCACCGCTGCGCGCGGAGCCGCGGACGTATCACGCTCGTCGAGCAGACGGCCTTCAGTCGCCATGACACCGAGCGTGCGCATGTAGTCGGGAGTGCCAACACGGAAGAGGGCATCTGGAATCTTCCCCCGGAACGGCCTGTCGCCCCTCGATGGCGAACACCCGTGTGTTGCCGATGCTCTGGAAAGGAAGCGTCGAACCGAACGCCACACCTTCAACTCCAGGCTGAGCACGGATTAGAGCAGTCACGCGATCGTAGAAGGCTGCGCGTCTGGCCCCATCTGCGTACTTCGGCTGGGGAAGCGCGACCTGCATCGTCAGCACCTGGCGAGGATTGAAGCCGAGCTCGATGCCGCGCAGATTGGCCAGCGTCCTGAGCATCAGTCCCGCGGCAACGAGCAGCACCAGCGTCGCTGCGACCTGAAGGACGATCAGGCCGTCCCTCAGCCGCCGCGTCGTTCCGCCGCCGATTGAGCCTCTGGCGTTCTGTTGGAGCGCCTCGGATGTGGAGGCGCGTGAAGACTGGAGCGCGGGGCCGAGACTGAAGAGCAGACCGGTCGCAATCGACAGCACTCCGGCGGCGGCAAAGAGTTGCCATCCCCGCATGGACGCAGCCGAGAGCTGTAGACCAATGGGAACAAGCCGCTCGCTCATCGCTCCAGTCAGCGACGGAATCATCAGGCCGAGCGCGCCACCGACGACCGACAGACAGAGCGCCTCCACCACGATCTGCCGCGCCAGGCGAATCCGCGTGGCGCCGAGCGAAAGGCGGACCGCGTACTCGCCACGCCGGGCCCAGGCTCGAGACAGAAGGAGGCTCGCAAAGTTCGCGCACGCGATCAGCACGATCGACATCGCGGCAACCATCAGGACGATCAGCTCGATGCGGGTGTCGCCGAGAATGTCTTCGCGCAACGGGACGACCACGGCGCCAACGTTGCCATTGTCTGGATACTGCGCCGTCAGTCGAGCCGCGATCGATTTCATCTCGTCGTCGGCCGCCTGCACTGAGACACCCGGCTTCAAACGCGCCACGACGTTCAGGAAGTGTGAGCCGCGGGTAGTGGCCAGGTTTGGCGGCAACTGCATCGGAACCCAATAGTCGATCTCGCGACTGCGAAAGACGAACGACTTCGGGGCGACGCCGACGATCTCATGCCGGGCGTCGTTCATCGTCATGGTTCGACCAACGATCGCCGGATCACCGCCGTAGCGTCGCTGCCACAGGGCGTCGCTGATGATCACGACGCGAACACCCTGAGCGTCCTCTTCGGGGAAGAAGGAACGACCGAGTTGCGGCTGCACACCCAGCACATCGAAGAAATTGGTCGTCACTGCCCGCCCAAGGACCTGTTCGGGAGGACCATCCATCGTCAGGCTGGCGTTGACGGACCTTGTCGCGGCCAGGTCCACGAACGATCGATTGAGCGCGCGCCAATCGTTGTAATTGCCCGGGGCTGGAGTGTTCCTGGGAAATCCTGCGGCCGTGGCATCCTCCCAGACCATGACGAGTTGGTCGGGGCTGCCGTATGGGAGAGGACGAACCAGGACTGAATGGACGAGCGAGAAAATCGTGGCATTGGCCCCGATGCCCAGGGCGAGCGTGGCAACCGCTGCTGCGGTGAAGATGGGCGTTTTTCTGAGCAGACGGAGGGCGTATCTGACGTCGGCAAGGAGGTCCATGGCGTCTTAGACGGACGGAACCTCCCTGCCGGTTTACTCACCGGCGGCGGGTCTGTGCCGCTTTTAGAGAGAGCTGCGCCCGTCAACTCCCAACTACCAAACTCCAATTCCCAACGAATCGGGCCCTTGGTTGGGAGTTGGCGATTGGGCGTTGACGCGTTTTTCAGCCCCCTGCTAAAGCGATAGCAGCCGGTCGAAGAACGATCGGTACTTCCGCAGCGCGAGACGGAGGTCCTCCGTCGAGCTTTGATCGCCGCGATCCCACTGCTGTTCAAGGTTCGTCCGTTCGTCGGCGAAGACCTCCGACAGCCGTTTGATCACCTGGGCGACCAGCGCGTCCGCCTCCTCTACCGCTTTGCGCGGTTCGTCGACAAAACCGGTCTGGATCCCCTCCCACCGCGTCCGAAAACCGGCGGCTTCGTCGACAGCGAACATCGGCAGCGCGCGCGCCTCTTCGGATTCAACCGTGCGGTGTCTCGGCTCGTCCGTTTCGGCGTCCATCTTGCGTGCAAGATCGCGCGTCGTCAGTCGCTCCTGGCTCATGATGCCCTCCTTACGGCAGGCCGATTGGCCGCCACCAGTTCATCGAATAGCGCGCGGAAGTGGACCATCGCCTGACGGAGATCCTCGGTGCTCGCGCTCCCGCGCTCGTGCCGTGCGACGATCTCGCGCCCCGCGCGATAGTGGTTGAGCACGTGTGCGTGATCGACCGACAGATCGTCGAGCCGGCGATCGGGATCGTCGACGGGATAGCCACGACTGCGCATCACCTCACTGATCAGCCGGTCGGCCTCGAGAACGGCAGCACGCGGTTCATCCACGAACTGCGCCTGTACACTTCGCCACGCGGCAGTGAAACGAACCGCGTCCTCGCGTGACAGTGGCCTGATCGAGAAGGACTCGACTCTCAACTGACGTTCGCGCAGTTGTCGTTCAGCCTCTGCCGGTGTGCGAGCCGACTGCAGGGCATGGTCGTACTCAGGCCCGAACCGGGCACGGAGGGCCGAAGTCCTGCGCCACCTCCGAAGAACCCACGCACCGGCGACGATCAGCACCGCAACCACGACGATTGCGATTACTATCAGCATCTCATTGTTCATTTTTCACCTCGTCACAGGTTCCATCTGTGGAGGGAGCAAGAGCGGTACCCGATCGAGCGATGAGCGACAGGCCGAGCTCGATACGTCCTTGTGACGCGCGCGTCATGGTCGGGTAAAGACCTCAACGTACGGTGTGTCCGTTCCGGAGGGAGGACACCACATGCGTCATCAGACCGCCACAGTGGCTCTCGCGCTCCTGCTCAGCGTGGCCACAGTCGCCACGGCAAGCGCTCAGAACGACAGAGCCGACGACCACCAGCAACCGAACTCGAGCGTGCAGCTGGGGCCCAGGCCTTTCTTTCTGTTGAAGGAGATGGAAGACGGCAGTTTGAAGCGCCAATTACAACAATGCTCCGCCGGGCCGTTCAAGAGGAGCGACTTCTCAATCGGGCATCGCGGTGCCGCGCTGCAATTTCCCGAGCACACCAAAGAGTCCTATGAAGCCGGCGCACGCATGGGGGCAGGGATTCTCGAATGTGATGTCACCTTCACGAAAGACAAGCAACTGGTCTGTCGCCACGCGCAGAACGATCTGCATACGACCACCAACATTCTGGTGACCCCGCTCGCCAGTACCTGCCTCAAGCCCTTTACTCCCGCGGTGCTCGGACCGGATGGCCAGATCATCACTCCCGCAACTGCTGAATGCCGCACGAGTGAAATCACGCTGGCCGAATTCAAAACCTTGCGGGGCAAGATGGACGCATCCAATCCGGCCGCTCAGACTCCCGCACAGTTTCTCGGTGGGACAGCCAATTTCCGCACCGATCTCTACGCGGGGCCGACCAGTGGGCAGCTGATGACGTTCGCCGAAAGCATCGAGCTGTTCAAGAAACTCGGAGTGAAGCACACGCCCGAACTCAAGTTCCCGGAAGTACCGATGCCATTCGACGGGTTCACGCAGGAGATGTACGCGCAGAAGATGATCGACGAGCTCAAGGCGGCTGACGTCAGACCGCGCGATGTCTTCCCGCAGTCGTTCAACAAGGCGGACGTTCTTTACTGGATCAAAGCTGAGCCATCCTTCGGGCAACAGGCGGTGTTCCTGGACGATGCGAATACGGTGGCTGACTTGCCAAGCTACGCCGATCTCGTGGGCTACCGCGCCGAAGGCATTCGAATCTGGGCGCCGCCCACGTTCGCACTGCTCTCCCTCGACGGCGCCAACCGGATCGTCGCATCGCAGTGGGCGCGCGACGCACGAAAGGCTGGACTTGACATCATTACGTGGACGCTGGAGCGATCAGGCATCCTGGCCGACGGCAATAACGGCTTCTACTATCAGACCATCGACCAGGCCATCACGCGTGAGGGCGATCTCTATAAGGTGATCGACGTGCTCGCCAAAGACGTGGGCGTCATCGGCATCTTTTCAGACTGGGCCGCGCCGGTGACGTTCTACGCCAACTGTATGGGAAAGTAGAGCTTCAAGCTCAACATCACTTCGGGCACGCCATTTGATTCTCGCAGGAGGATGAAATGGTGTGCGTTTCTCGCAACAGCTCTGCTGCTCTTCGGGGGCGCGCACTCCAGCGCCGCGGCGTATTCCGTCCTCGCACATGAAGCCCTCGTCGACGAGGCGTGGTCTGAACAGATAGCGCCGCTGCTGACGCGTCGCTTTCGGCGCGCGTCGGCCCAAGAAGTGGAACAGGCCAGAGCGTTCGCCTATGGCGGATCGCTCATCCAGGACCTTGGGTACTACCCATTCGGGAGCCGCTTTTTTTCAAATCTCGTTCACTACGTGCGTTCCGGCGACTTCGTCACGGCGTTGATTGCCGAATCGCGCACGCTCGAGGAGTACGCGTTTGCGCTGGGTGCGCTCGCGCACTACGCGAGCGACAACGCGGCGCATCCCGCCGTGAACCACGCACTGCCGAAGATCTACCCAAAGCTGCGCGAGAAATTCAGCGGCGACGTGCTCTTCGGCGAATCACCCACCCGTCATGTCATGGCTGAATTCGCCTTCGATGTCGTGCAGGTCGCTCGTGGCCAGTTCAAGTCGGACGCCTACCAGCGCCTCATCGGGTTCGAAGTCGCGCGACCACTCCTCGAGCGCGCGTTTCGTGTGACCTACGGCCTGGAGCTGAAAGACGTCTTCGGGGATGTGGATCTGGCCATCGGCACGTACCGCCGCGCCGCGAGCCAAATCATTCCAGACGTCACGCGTATCGCCTGGCGTGAAAAGCGCGATGAAATCGTATCAGTGACGCCGGACGTGACCGAGCGTGACTTCGTCTACACGATGACACGGCAGGAATACGAGGAGGCGTTCGGGACCGGCTACCGCAAGCCGGGGTTGCTGGTGCGCCTGGTGGTCGCCGTATTCAAGGTCCTTCCCACGTTCGGTCCGTTCAAGCCGCTCGCATTCGAACCACTGCCGCCTGAGACCGAGCGCATGTTCCTGGATAGTTTCGGGGCCTCGCTGAATCAGTACCGACAGCTGCTTCGCTCGCTTCAGGAGGGACGCCTGTCATTGCGCAACATGGATCTCGATACAGGCACAAGACCAGTGCGCAGCCGCAACGCGCTGGCCGACGAGACCTACGCCGACTTGATCAAGAAACTGGAGAAGGTGAAGTACGCCGGCGCGTCACCGGGTCTCCGCAGCGCGCTGGGCGAGCACTACGGCACCGCACGCCGTGCGACGCGTAGTGCCTCCGCCACGCGGAGGGGCACTACGCCGCTCGGACGTTCTACTTCTTCTCGGTGATCGAGATCGGGGAATTCAGCGTGAACCGCAGCTCGGTCTCGGGCGCGAGTTCCGCCGGATCTCCGGCGCCGACCGCGGTCTTCTTGGCATCCTTGCCCTTCGTCGTTTTCGCTTCCTGGATGAACGTGTCTGTGTCGAGTTCCACCCGCCAGGGGCAGTGGGCACCACGCCTCAGCACGTCGAGCGCCACATAGGCCGCGACCCAGAAGAATGAATCCGGCGGGTCTCGAAGGAGCGGCCCTCGCTTTCGACCATTCTGACAAGTTCGGCGACCGAACTCACTTCCAGCTTGAACATGACACGAGCGCGTTGCACCTTCACCGTCTTCTCCGCCGTGCCGAGCTCCGCGGCGATCTCCTTGCTCGACAGCCCACGGGTGAGACCAGCAGTGACCTGGCGCTCGCGCAGCGTCAGGCGATGCACGCGTTCGACAAACACTTCATGGAGTCGTCGCTCCACTGCATGGCGGGCGCTTCTTGCCAGACCTCGCGTCACGGCTTCTACAAGTTGTTCCGTGTCCACAGGCTTGGTCAGGAAATCGACCGCTCCACCCTTCATCGCCTTGACGACCGTCGGCACATCTCCGCCAGCCGTCACGAAGACGATCGACAATGCGCTATCGCCGAGTCGCTTCTGCAGCTCCAATCCGGATAATCCCGGCAGGTAGTGGTCGACGACGACACAGGCAGGACCAGTGGGACGCTTCTCGAGGAAGGACTCTGCTGAACCAAACGCGCAGACCGCAAAACCCGATGCTGTGAGGTACTGCGCCAGCACGCCGCGCGCGCCATCGTCACGATCCACGATGAAAACGTTGCCGGGCACCACCATGGAATGGAACGTCGACAAAGGAGACTTTGTACATGGCCGAGCTGGAGGGTGCAGCTCGACCTCGTCCACTCGCTCGAAGAACATCAAGCTCGTCCGACCGCGAGATGTCGTGATAGCCGTTGGCTCATGGCGGGCACCTGACAACTGGGCCAATGAGATCTCTTCGAGAAACAACACGACGACCGCTGCACGGCGCTGGCGCACGTCTTGAAAGACATGCTGCGTCGCGGACGGCCTTGTCGAGGACAGGGCCGGACCGGCAGATGACGGGGTCGGTAGCTTTCGATCAACCGCGCGCTCAAACCGGCGCCGCATCGGGAAATGAGCACCGGCGCGCGGCATTCCGATCGACGGTAGCCGACCCCGTTTCCCGTACGCCCTTCCTCATCACTGAGTGGTTCACGTCGGCGGCCTCCCGGTGCGCGGGAGCTACAACCGGCGTGGGATCGGAATGTGGAATTCCTCGATCACGCCATCGCAGAAGATCTGCACGCCGATCGCCACCAGAATGAAAGCCGAGAGGCGCAGGAGCACAATCGTTCCGGTGTCTCCGAGCTTGCTCAGAAGCGCCGTCGCAAATCGGTAGCACACGTAGATCGTGACCACGACGATCACGAGCCCGAGGGCCGTGCCAAGAACCGATGTGAGCGGCGTTGCTCCCTGCACGCGTGTTGTGGCCCCGAGCGTGAGGGCCACGGAAAGCGACCCCGGCCCGACCGTCAATGGAAACGTCAGCGGGAAAAAGCTTCGGCTTCTCATATGTCGATCGTCGAGCGGTGTGATCGCAGCCGGCGCGGCGAGCCGTGAATCGGGACTCGCTTCTGCCCGCAACAACTGCCATCCAGACGTGAGCACGAGCAGACCACCGGCAATCTTGACCACCGCCAGCGACAGCCCGAAGAACTGCAGGACGTAGGAACCCACCAGCATGGCGGACACGAGCAGGATCAGCGAGTCGGTCGCGATGCGCCGCGCCATCGTGCGGCGCGTGGACTCTGATGCACCTGGTGTGGTGGAAAGGAAAATTGGCGCGCCGCCAATCGGGTTGATGATCGGAAGGAGTGCGGCAACCGTGAACGCAACCACACGGACAAAGGCGGCAAGAACGTCGGCCATGCGGCCATGTCTTATGCACCTCTCGGGCCGGGCAGGCACCGACGAGATCGTCTTCCCGAGTCGAGGGCGAGTTGGTCGCTACGTGTTGATCAACCCCAGCCAGGTCGCGTAGCGTACCGAGGTCTGCGGTGTTCTTGAAGCCGAGCACACGCATGATCTCGTACTTGTGTGTCTCGACAGTCCGCGGAGACACCTGCAGCGCGGCTGCAATCTCGCGCATGCGGTAGCCCTTGGCAATCAGCTGCAGCACCTGCCGCTGCCGCGGAGTGAGCTTGGCCAGCGGCTTCTCGGCAACCGGCAAGCCGCCGATCCGTTCGGCAACCTGCGGGCTTACGTAGGTGCCGCCGCTCAGCACTTCGTGAATCGCCGTGACCAGTTCCTGACCCGCCGCGTGCTTCGAGACGAAGCCCACGGCGCCTGCCGAAATCGCTTCCTTGGCGACCCGCGGGTCGGCGTACATCGTGAGGATGATGATCTTTGCCGTCACGCCGCGCGCGCGCAGCTGCACGATCGCATCGAGCCCGCTCAGTCCGGGCATCGAGAGATCCGCGATGATCAAGTCGGGCTGCAGATCGACAGCGGCCTCGACGAGGCTCGTCCCGTCGAGGACAGTGCCGACCATCTGACAGTGGTCGGCGAGAAGGCGGTTCAGCCCCTCGGCCACCATCATGTGGTCATCGGCGAGCAGAGTTCGAGGCCCCTCGGTCACGATGCTCGTCCCTGAAAAATCATTCAGCATTAACGCCGAGCCCCTTCATTCCGAACATACGTCACGGATTGTGATGGCCTTGCACAGTTTTTTCGTCGAACGCCGCGATGAAGCCATACCCTGGGTGAGGTAGGAGACCCCCCTCTGATGCGGTTGTCAAGACTGTCTCAGCCGCCCTGGCCTCTGCGGTGGGGTAGCTACACGCGGCCCAGGAACGGGCCAAAGCACTTACCGTGCCCGGCCGTTTGGGGTACGGCATTGCGGAGGGTGCGGCCGCGGGCGACTAGCGCGACCTCGACCCCGAACCGAGGGGCATCCTGGAGCGCAGGAGAATCTCGTCGACAATGACCTGCGGCTCCTCGCGCAGAACCATGCGCATGCCCTGCAGGATCAGAAACTCCCGCGACGACAGGAATCCGTCGAGCGCTTCGCGGCTGTCCCATTCGGACACGAGCGTCAGGAGCTGAGTATCGCCGGCATCCGACATCAGACGGCACGTCAGGCAACCAGGCCATAGGTGTATCCGGTGGATGAACCCGTCGATGGCGCTCAAAGCCTCCAATCGCTTGTCCTCTTTCACACGCATGTGCACGGTAGCTATATGCATCGGAAGAGGTATCCCGACCTCCGGCCGCCGGCTCACCGCGACGTCCTGCGGCAACGCTCCCCGCGACCAGCCGATTCCCGCGGGTGCCTTCGGCCTCGAACAACCGCTACAGCACATCGCGGGCCGCTCTCGAGTCGAGGGCCTAGCGAGTGGCGGCGTTGCTGCGTCCATTGACAAACGCAACCAGCATGCCCGTTTTTCTGGACGACGGGCGAGGTGAAGAAGCGATCAGCATGGTGACGCGGGCCGTTGCCCTTCGCGGGTTGGCCACGGCTCAGCACAGCCGAACGGGCAGGTGCGATAGGATCTCGATTCACGCGGACACCAATCCCATGGCCGCAGACAACCTCAATCTGGTCGCCGATCTCGGCATGCGCGTGCGGGAACTGACACTCCTGCACGACGTCACCCACATCCTGCAGCGCGATGATCTCGGCTCGATCTGCGACTGGCTGAGTGAGATCGCCCAGGCCATCCGGCGCTCGTGGCCGCACCCCGGCGAGTTCGACGTTCGCGCCCGGCTCGGGACATACGATGTCGCGTCCGGCTCCACGGCACTTCCCGTGAGGCACCGCGCGGAGTTCATCGTCGCCGACGGCCGCTCCGGTGCCATCGAGCTCGGCTACGCGCAGCATGACGGCCCACCGCATCCCTCGCCACGGAGCGCACTGCTCGAAGACATCACGGAGATGTTCCGGATCGCCGTCGATCGACGGCTGGTCATGGCGGCTCTCCGCCAAAGCGAGCAGCGCTATCGCAGCGTCGTCGAGCACCAGAGCGATCTGGTCTGCCGGTACTTACCAGATACGACGCTGACCTTCGTCAACGACGCGTACTGCCGGTTCTTTGGCCAACGGCGTGAGGAGTTGATCGGGCGGCGATTCATCGAGTTGATTCCCGAGGTCGATCGCGCTGCGGCCCTCGACCACGTCGAGTTGCTGCTGCGAGGAGGGTCGACGAACATCAACGAGCACAGGGCGCTGCTGCCTGACGGCACCATGGGACGGCAGCAGTGGATCAATCACGCGATCCGTAACTCGAACGGACAGGTCGAAGAGCTGCAGGGCATCGGCAGGGACATCACCGATCGCTGGCGAGCCGAGCAGACGCTGCGCGAGAAGGACACCAGCCTGCACGAGGCCTACGTGCGGATCCGATCGCTGGCGCATCAACTGATGCTCGCGCAGGAAGCGGAACGAACCGAGATCGCCAGAGATCTGCACGACGACGTCAGCCAGCAACTGGCGGCGCTCGGAATTGGGTTGAGCCTGATTGAGGGGCGCGTGAGCGATGCGGAGTTCGTGCGCGAGGAAGTCATCCGACTGCGCCAGGTGGCCATCGCGCTGGCTGAGAAGGTCAGGCACGTGTCGCACGAGCTTCACCCTGGTATCCTCCAGCACTCGGGGCTGAAGTCCGCGATCGCTTCACACTGTGATGCGACCGCCAGTCAGCACGCGTTCCTGGTGCGATTCGACAGTCGCGGGACCTTCAACAACGTACCGAATGACGTGGCGCTCTGTCTCTACCGCGCGGCGCAGCAGGCGCTGCGCAACGTCGCGATGCACGCCAATGCGACCCGGGTGAGGGTCTCGCTGGTGCGCGTTGGCAACCGGGTTGAACTGAGTATCGCCGACAACGGGCGGGGGTTCGATGCTGCCGGTGGCCGGACCGGAGGTCTCGGTCTGCTCAGCATCGAAGAACGTGTTCATCTGGTGAATGGCGAGTTCTCGGTCCGATCCCGCGTTGGTGGAGGCTCTCTCCTCCACATCTCCATACCGATGCACTGGGCCTGACTTACATACCTCGCCTGATTCCCAGCTTGCGCAGGCGGCTCCGCAGCGTGCTCGGCTTCAGTCCGAGCAGCTCGGCGGCTCCGCGACGCCCCTCGATGCGCCAGAGCGTCGTGCTCAGCATGCGCTGAATATGATTCCGTTCGACCTCTTCGAGCGTCGTTCCCGCTGACGCCGTAGCCAGTTTGGCGGACGAGAGCGAGATGTCGTTGACGGAAATGACTCCGTCGGTCGACAGGATGATCGCACGCTGAATGACGTTCTCGAGTTCGCGGATGTTGCCCGGCCAGTCGTACTGCTGCAGCGCTCTGGCCACCGAATCGGGGATCGGCTTCACCGGCTTGGGCATCGCCCGCGCAAACCTGTTCGCCAGGTGCTGCGCGAGCATGGGGATGTCTTCGAGCCGTTCGCGAAGAGACGGTAGCGTGATCGGGAAGACATTCAGTCGATAGTACAAGTCGTCCCGGAAGCGATTCTGCCGCACCTCTTCGGTCAGGTCGCGATTGGTTGCGGCAATCACGCGCACATCGACATCAACCGTGCGCGTGCTGCCCAGGCGCTCGAGCTGCCCTTCCTGCAACACTCGCAACAGCTTCGGTTGCAGCTCGATCGGCAGATCACCCACCTCGTCGAGAAACAGGGTGCCGCGATGCGCGAGCTCGAAGCGACCGCCCTGGCTGGAGTGCGCGCCCGTGAACGCGCCACGCTCGCGCCCGAACAGCTCGCTCTCGACCAGCGTCGGCGGCAAGGCCGCGCAGTTGAGCGCGACGAATTTGCCAGAGGCCCGGGCGCTGCGCCGGTGGATCTCGCGTGCCACCAGTTCCTTGCCGGTGCCGGTCTCGCCAAGCAGAAGCACGGTCGCGTGAGTGGCGGCAACCTGCTCCATCCGAAACACGACGTACCGCCAGACGGCGCTTTCGCCAATGAGAGTTTCATCGAGACCCTGTCGTTCGATTCCAGTGTCCGTCCCAGTCGACCCGTTCGCCCCGGTCGCCGGACGGCGAGCCGCTTCGGGATCCTGGATGCCGGGAGCCGGACCTGGAAGAGTGGACTGGCCTTGCTCGAGAGCACCTCGCATCGTTTCGGCCAGCGTGGTCAACGGTCTCAACGAAAGCACGTCGAGCCGGCTAATCGATCGCTGTGAATACAGCGCGATCGCGCCACCATCGAACCGCTGCCGCCACAACGGAACGACAATCAGCGTTCGAATACCGAGTGCCCACAAATGCAGGTGATCGTCGGAAGACAGAACGCTGCTGGTGTTGTGAGGGGGACCCGACACCAGGAGAATCTCGGACTGCCCGGTGACGCTCTGCACCCGCGGCCGAGCCAGGAACTCGGAGATCACGCGTCCGGAGGTCAGGGCACTTCCGACTGCAGCGGTCCGGGCTCGCTGTCCGGCGGGCGACACGAGGAGCGCGCCATCGAGGCCGAGCTCATCAATGAGTCGCAAGAGGACTTCTCTCAGCCGATCGTCGAGTGTATCTGGCGGGATCTGACTGAACCGCGCGCAGAGTTCCTGCGCCAGCCGTTCGACATTAGGAAGGCGGTTATCGCGTCCAGGAAACGCTGAAACTCCCATGACCCTACCCTCCCAAGTGATCGAAAGCGCCGCGGACTGCCCGATTCCCGCGCTCAGCGCTCGTGTCTGACAGTGCTGGAGTTGGAGTCTCGAACGCTAATGATTTGCGCCACTACGGGCAATTGGCCAATGGGTCTACGTAGATTTCCTGAGAGGATGGATCTTGTGACGTCCGGTCAGCGGGCAGTGGGCGTCAGTGCTGGCAGATGAATGTGAATGCTGGTGCCACGTTCGCTGCTTTCGATGTGGAGCCATCCCAGAAAGCTGCGAACGATCATGGCGACGCTGGTCAGGCCAAAGCCTGCGGCGCCGTCTTTCGTACTGAAGAATGGATCGAAGGCGCGAATCCGCGCATCGCCGAAGAGCCCGTGGCCGGTATCGGTCACCGTCAGGTGAACGAAGCGCCGCAGGCGCGGCGATGTGCCGACCTGCCGATCGATCGACGTCGTCTGCACCGTGAACCTGCCTCCGTTCGGCATCGCCTCGCGGCTGTTCGCCGCCAGCTTCAGGAAGACCCACTCCAGTTGCACGGCTTCAGCTTCCACGAGTGAGTCCACGGCCTCGAGTTGAAGCGTCGTCTGAATATTCCGTCCGAGGACATTGGCGAGGACGCCTTCGAGCTGCGCGACGAGATCGTTGATGTCGACCACCGACGGCGCCGGGACGGAAAGCTCGCCGAGCGCGACCAGCTCGCGACCGATGTGAAACGCGCTGTCGATCGCGCCATCCAGTTCCATCAGCTCGCGATCGTGGGCTTCACCCGACGACAGCCGTTGTTTAAATGAATCAAGCATCGACATCAGCCTTAACAACGCACGACGATCATTTCCCAGACGAATAGCGACCAGGGCACTCGCACGTCCCCCTCATGGTACGCGACGCGTGGGGAACTTGGTGTTGATCTGGATCAAAACGCGTCCCACCCCGACGGCCGGGCCAGTGCCATGCGCGGGAGAAGGACTGTGCGGGGACCGCGGTCTACAGCTTCGATTCGAGCCGCTCGAACTGCACCGGATCGAGAATGCGCACGACGTGGCGGCCAGGGAAGCACAAGACGCCGCGGCGCTCCAGCGCGCGACTCGCACGGCTCACCGACTCGAGTGACAGTCCGAGATAACTGGCAATGTCCGAGCGGCTCATGGGCAGGTCGATGTCTCGCGATCCACCGTGCTGCCGTTCCAGCTCACGGATGAACATCGCCAGCTTGCCGACCGCATCGCGACGACCGATAGTGATGCTCTGCCGCTGTGACTCGCGCAGTTCGTGCGTCAGCTTGCAGAGGAACTTGAACTGCAGTTCGCCGTCGTTCTTCAGCGTCTCGATCAGCACGTTGAGGCTGAATTGATACAACGTCGCGCGTGTGATGGCCTGGGCAGTGCGAATGTAGCGGCCGTTCTCGGCGAGGCCGAAGACGTCAGCCGGGTACAGAAACGACGTCACCCAGCGCCGTCCGCTCGGCATGTCCTTGAAGGCTTTCACGACACCTTCCGCGATGATGAACACGTTCGTCGCGGGTGCCTCGTCGCGATAGATCACCGCGCGAGGCGCGACCTGGACGCGGGTCGCGATCGCCGCGAGCCGCATGCGCTGGCTGTCGGTCAGCAGCGGCGTCTCCGGTCGTATCGGAGGCAGGAATGGAACCGCCTGCAGGGCCGGCTCGCCGTCAGTGACTATTGGCGCTTTCCGGGGTCGATGCTTGTCAACTCCCACGGCGATCCTCCACGCGGATCGAAACGACCTGCCTCATATCCGCGGCGGCTCTCGAGGTTCTTGCCTGAAATGTCCGCTTGCGGGACTCAGCGGTACCTCCTGCCGACACTGACTCACCGTCGGTTCGACGCGGGGATATACCGTGGAGGTCACGAAAGGCCGTGGCGGCAAAGCGGCCGTCGGCCGCGCCAAGAGCGGGCGCGAGGCCGACGATCACTCAGGTCGCGCGAGATCTATTTTGCGTTCTCGACGCTGGTAACGAGCGCCCGGGTATACGTGATGTCGATCTTGTCGCCGGCCTTGACGCCTTCGATGTTCTTCTTGTTCTCGATCTTTCTGGTGACCGTACGACCGTCAGCCGTCACCACCGTGATCGATGGCACGGCCGGATCCACCGCTTTGACGGTGACCGTCGCCTTGTCCTGCACCGCAACTGTTCCTGCAGGCAGCGCGCTCTTCGCGCGATTCAGCGCCGCCTCGAAGCTGGTCCCGCTCCCCGCCTCGCCCGGCTTGAGCACCTGGAACACAATCGACTCGTAGTAGGTGATGTTCACCTTCTGCCCGACCTTGAGCTCGTTGAACCGCTGCACGGTGTCTCCCACGACGAAGGTGTCTTCGGTGCCCTTGTCGTCGCGCAACGTGATCGTGCGCGTGGTCTGGTCGATCCCCTGAATCGTCGCGCTGACCTTCACTACATTCGCCTTCGTTATCGGTTCCTGGCTCTGCGCCAGCGCCAATCCTGCAACGCAGAAGATCGAGGCGAACATCATCATCGTCCTTGCAACCATATCCCCCCCTTGACGGAGTACGTCTCGTTAGTCGCAGATACGCGTAGCAAATGTGAGTCCGGACTTCGAGTCAGGAAAGATTCACGCGAGTGTGTCTAAAAAACCACGATATCATGCGGCGAATCGTACGCCTTTCCGGCTCGCTGATCGGAGCGTGGCAGGCGCCGCTGGCCGAACTCGGGACTGACGGAGGAGACAAGGGTATGGACTTCGAGAAGGTTCCACCGCAATGGTAACCAGAATTCGGCAGGTACCCACGCAATACCGTGGGCACGCGCGGGTGCCTCGGCCCTGTACTCAGCCCCGTCAAGGGTGCATTCCACGAGTGCATCGGGACCTGAAGTTGCACGCAACCCACGCCGGAAAACCATGCGTGAAAACACGGAGGCGATATGATGGCCTCTGCGCCCGACACTCAGACGGTTCGACCGCGAGTGCTTCTGGCGGATGACTACGCCGGACTACTCACCGCGTGGCGTCGGCTGCTGGAGCCGGCGTTTGAAGTCGTCGGTTGCGTTCGCGATGGCCGTGCTTTGCTGGAGGCTGCGACTGCGCTCATTCCGGACGTGATCGTCGCCGACCTGAGCATGCCGCAGATAAACGGACTGGATGCCTGCCGCCAGATCAAGACCGCGATACCCGAAACCAAGGTCGTCCTCGTCACCGCAGGCGGCGACGAATGGGTCGCACGTGCGGCATTCGAAGCCGGAGCATCGGCGTTCGTCCTCAAGCATTCCGCCGCAGACGATCTTGTCGCCGCGATTCAGGCCGTTCTGGGGGGTGGCACCTACTGCACACCGGCGATCGAAATGTAGGCCTCCCTGCAGATTCCCAACCCGACCATTGACGGGACCGTGGGTGGGGATCGATGATGACGCCCGCACGGCATCTTTCACGATGATGGCCTCGAGATGGAGTCGCATCTTTCGACGGCTGATCGCTGTGGCAACGGTGTGTGTGTGCCTGCCAGCAGGTGTGTTCGCCCAGGAACAGTCTGACGAACAAGCGAAGCGAGTCCTCGCGCTCCACGTCGTCAGGAGGGACTCGCCATCATTCGACGACACCTTCCGCAGCGTCCTGCTCGAGGGATTGTCGACCCGTCTCGACTACTACAGCGAGTTCATCGATCTCAACCGTATCAACGAGGAGAAATACCAGTCAGCGCTGCGCAGTTATCTGCGCACGCGCTATGTCGATGGTGGGTTCGATCTGGTGATTGCGTCGGGACCGTCGGTCGTGGAATTCCTGTCGCGCGACCCCTCGGTCTTCGAGGGAGTCCCGATCGTCTTCACGACCAGGCAGGGTGTGCTTGCCGGGCCGCTCTCGACCGGCATCGTCTCGACCATCGACTTCAAGAACACGCTGGCGGCGGCGCTCGCCGTCCAACCCACCGCGAAGCACGTGTTCGTGATCAGCGGCGTCGGCACCTTCGACAAACTGTATGCGGACCTGTTCCGAACACAGAATGCCGAATATGCGAGCCGCGTCTCGTTCCAGGAACTCTCGGGTCTGCCCCTGCCGCAGATCCGAGAGCGCGTCCGCCACTTACCGGCGGACGCCATGATCTTCTATCTCAGCATCACCGACGACGGCGCCGGTCGAAAGATGATGCCACTCGACGCGATCACCTCGATCGCTGAAGCGGCGAACGCACCCGTGTACAGCTGGCATGAAGACGCACTCGGTCAGGGTATCGTCGGTGGTCGATTGCACTCCTCGATCAATGACGCTCGAATGACGGCGCAGCTGGCATTGCGGGTCCTGCACGGCGAACGGCCGGAAGCGATTCCAGTGGTCAACGTCGACAGCTACACGTATCTGTTCGACTGGCGCCAGCTCCAGCGCTGGCAGATCGACGAGGGTCTCCTGCCGCCGGGAAGCATCATCCGTTACCGGGACCAGTCCTTCATCCAGCAGTACCGGGCTTACGTGGTTGGCGGCGGGCTGGTGTTCGCCGCGCAGGGGTTACTCATCGCGGGTCTCTTGATTCAGCGGCGCAGGCGGCGGCACGCAGAGGACGCACTGAGGCATTCCGAAACCCGTAACAGCGCCATCCTGCGCGCGATCCCTGATCTCATGTTCGTGATCGACCGCGACGGCACGTATCTGGACTTTCACGTCCGCGATGAGAAGCATCTGTTCCTGTCGCCCGACTCCTTTCTGGGTCGCAAGGTCACCGATGTGATGCCGCCAGAGCTCGCGGACATGTTCATGAAGGCGCTCGAGCGGGCGCGCACCAGTGTCGAACCGGTCGTGATTGACTACGAGCTCACCAGCGGCGAGCTGCGCCATTATGAGGCTCGACTCGTGCCCGCGGACAACGGCCGAGTCGTGAGCATCGTGCGCGACGTGACCGAACCCAAACGTGCCATCGAGCTCAATCAAGCGCTGGCCGGGCGGATCATTGTCAGCCAGGAGCAGGAGCGGCAGCGGATCGCGCGGGAATTGCACGACGACCTGAGTCAGAAGATGGCGCTGCTCAATCTCGAGGTCGCGCAGATTGCCGACCAGGTGCCGCTCGAGGAGCCACGGACACGCCTGGTCAAGCTGTCGAGTCAGGTCGGCGAAATCGCCAACGATCTGTCCGACCTCTCGCACAAGCTGCACCCGTCCCGCCTTCAGGCGTTGGGACTCAAAGAGTCGGTCCGTCTGCTGTGCGACGAGATCTCGGAACAAGGCAAGGTCAACGTCGTCTTCCGCTCTGCGGAAATTCCGCGATCGGTGGATCCGGGTGTCTCGCTCTGTCTCTACCGGATCACGCAGGAGGCGCTCCACAACGTGGCCAAGCACAGTCGGGCGCCGCACGCATCGGTTGAACTGACGCGCGAAGGCAACCAACTGCTTCTGCAGATTGCGGACTCAGGCATCGGCTTCGATCCCGTTGCCGTCAATGGCGCCGGTCTCGGCCTGGTCAGCATGCGAGAACGGGTTGGATTACTCAAAGGGAATTTGGTGATCAACGCCTCGCCTGGCGCCGGGACACGCATCCGCGTGCGCGTGCCCCTGGCGCCACAACAGCACGAAGGCCAGTCGATCAGGTCGGCGTGAATCCGCCTCTCCCAGCGATGTCGATCGTCATCTACCAGAAGCCGACCTGCACCACCTGCCGTCAGGTGCACGCCGCACTCAAGGAGAGCGGCGTGAATTTCGACACCGTGAACTACTACGTCGAACCGATTCCCAGGCCGAAGCTGATCGAGCTCATTCGGAAAATGCGCATAGCGCCACGGGAACTGCTTCGGACGAAGGACCCGATCTTCAAGACCCTGCGCATCGGCGAACGCGATCTCTCTGACGATGAGATCGTGGACCTGATGATGGAGCACCCCGATCTCATTCAGCGGCCAATCGTCGAAAAGGGCGCCAGAGCGATTCTGGCGCGGCCAGCGGAACGCCTGAAGGATATCCTGTAACACGGCCTGACAATTGCCATTGGATTACGAGCATGACACCCACACTCTCAGCCACGCGACTTCGAATTGTTCTCACCGCGCTGGTCGCGGTCAGTTTCTGCTTCGCCGTTCAGCCCGATGTTGCCGCCGTCAAGGTGACCATCAATTTCGAGAAGACGTTCGACTTCAAACAGGCTCGTACATGGGCGTGGAATCCCGAAGGCGGACAGGTCATCGTCGGTCGAACAAAAGACGATGACCCGGAAAGGGTCAAACAACGCGCGGAACCGATCATCCTCGATGAAGTCAGTAAGCAGATGCCCCGTCGCGGCGTGCAACCGGCCACCGGCACGGCGGATCTGACGTTGACGTACTACCTGCTGCTGACCGTCGGAACATCCAGTCAGACGCTCGGCCAATTCCTGCCGTCAGTCGCGCAGTGGGGGCTGCCGCCGTTCTCCCCGTCCACGACCTCTCTCGAGATGATCGAGCAGGGCTCGCTGGTGATCGATATGAGCGCCAACAATCGGCTCGTCTGGCGAGGCATTGGCGAAGCCAAGATCAAGCTCGAGGACGATCAGAAGAAGCGCGAAGCACTGCTGCGTGAGGGTGTGCGAGACCTGCTGCAGCGGTTTCCGCCGAAGTCCTAGCCGATCCGTTGTCGTGTCGAGCCGCCGTGCCTGGTGGCAGCCCGGTTGCAGCAGCCGGGATGCATGCTGGCGGCTTTCGATATCCCGTAAGCTGGGGAGAGCTATTTCGACGCACGCTCACTTCTTTCTGGCGCTCTTCCCCGCCATTCTGTGCGTGCTCGCTGTCGCCAGCTTCTTCCCGATCAGCAACTTCATCGACGACCTGGTGCGTCTCCTCCAGCCGATTGCCGCAACTGACGTGCTGACGCTGCTCGAGGATCCTGCAATGGCCCCTCGCATTCGCGCTGGTGTCCACGGCGATCGGCAGCGTCTACTACTTCGCGCCCGACGCGGAACAGGACTGGGTGTGGATTACGCCAGGCGCGGTCCTCGGAACCCTGCTCTGGGTACTCGTCTCGCTCGGCTTCAAGTATTACGTCGCTAATTTCACGGACTACAACGCCACGTACGGAACGGTTGGCGCCGTGATCGTGATGATGCTGTGGTTCTATATGTCCAGCCTGGCCATCCTCATTGGTGCGGAACTCAATGCCGAGATCGAACACGCGTCTCCGCACGGCAAGGATCCCGGGGAGAAGGTTCCCGGCCAGAGACGAAGGATCGGCGTGGCTGCGGCCCGCGAGTATCAGGCCCGGCTGCGCGCATCCGGTCGTTAGTCGCTCGCGGCGCGCGCTTTCACGAGCATGGGCTTCTCGACACCGGGCCTCGTGATGCGCTGACGGCCGGTCGGCCGTTTTCCAGCCTCGAACGCTGGAATCGGAACAGCTTTTCCGGTTTCCGCCGATTCGTACAACGCCTCGACGATCCGCACGTCCTGCATCCCTTCCTCGCCCGACGGCTCCGGTTCGCGATGTTTCAGGATGCAATCCGAGAAGTACAGCAGCTCCGGCGCAAACTGGTCGCGCTTACCGATTCGTTTCCTCGTCGTCTTGCCGTTGATGGTCAGTTCGTACGCCAACCCTTCTGCGTACTCGTAGGCGGGATCGACGTGGAGTTGGCCCTTCGTGCCCACGATGCGGTAGGAAGCGACGTCGGCCGCGGCAAAGCTGGTGACGAATGCCGCGACGCGTTCGCCATCGAACCGGAGGAGCGCGCCCGTTGATTCATCGATCTCTTCCAGGATCTTCCTGCCCGAATTGACGGAGATCGCCATGACCTCCTTTGGCTCGGCACGAAACAGGTAGCGCGCCGCATTGATGCAGTAGATACCGATGTCGTAGAGCGTTCCGCCTCCGAGATCCTTCTTCGTTCGGATGTCGCCGGGCTTCACGGTCATCGAAAACGTTGAATTGAAGAACTTCGGATCACCGAGCCGTCCACCCCGGACCAGATCGACCGCCTTCAGGTTGATCTCTTCGAAATGCAGTCGATACGCGATCATCAGCTTGACCTTGTTCTCACGACAGGCCTCGATCATCTGCTCGCATTCGTCAGCGGTGACAGCCATCGGTTTCTCACACAGCACGTGGACGCCGGCGTTCGCGGCACGAATGGTGTACTCGGCGTGCATGGAATTCGGCAGCGCGATGTAGACCGCATCCACCTGCTCGAGGCAGGCCTGATACTCGTCGTACGAGAACGTGAGGTCGACGCGATACTTCTTCGCTAATGCCCTGAGCTTGGTCCGGTCATCGCTCACGAGCGCGGCGAGACGGGAATTGCGTCGCGCGTGCGCGAACGCCGGCAGCACCGCGACCTGGGCAATGTGGCCCAGGCCTACGACCGCGTATCTGACTGGGCCACCGTTGCGTCGGCTCATTCGACACCTCTTTCTGCGCGATGTCGACGCAAGGCACATGCCGCCCGGCAGGCAGTGTGGCTCGCAGGTAGCAGGATTGCAACCAACCGATGCCAGCATGCATCGCCTGACGCCTGTTGGATCCCAAGAGCTGTTATCCGTCGCGAGCGTTGACGGCTACCTGATCGAGCGGCTCTACACTCGATGCGCTTCCTTCTACGACTGGTTGTGTGGGCCTCTGCTCGAAGCGGGACGGCGAGAAGCGGTGCGTCAGCTGGGTCTCGATTCCGGTGACGCACTTCTGGAGATCGGGATCGGGACGGGGCTGACCGCGCCTCTCTATCCACTCGGCTGTAAAGTCACGGGTATCGATCTTTCCGCATCCATGCTGCATCAGGCGGCCAAGCACGTGGGTGCCGATACGAACCGGCACATCCGGCTGCTCCGAATGGATGCGAGCAGGCTTGCGTTCCCGGATGAGTCATTTGATGCGGTGTACGCGGCCTATGTCATCACCGTCGTGCCAGATCCGGTGGCCGCACTGCGCGAGATGCGGCGAGTCTGCCGAGTCGGTGGTCGCATTCTCTTGCTCAATCATTTCCTCAGCGAGATGCTCCCTTTTTTTCAAAGGTCGAGCGACTGATCTCGCCGCTCACGGCACGGCTTGGCTTCAGGGCGGACCTCGATGCGCATGTCCTCCTGTCGCAGGCATGCCTGCGACCCGTCAGCATGCGCAAGGTCAACACACACAGTCTCTGGACAGTCATCGACTGCCGACGCGACTACTGATCCTTCGGCGCCGAACGGAGCAGCCATGCACAGTGTGGCTGCAGACGCCAGCACCCGTCGTCAAAAGACGGATAGACGCCGTTTCCGCCGTACTTGGATCGTTCGCTGCAGAACACGAGCTCCCATTTGTGATTCTTCGCAGGTGCGATCAGGGGGTCGTTCATGGAGAAGGTCTTCAACGGTCCCAGATTGAGGACGAGCAGGCGGATGTCAACGCCGGCGCGATAGCGAACCAGCGCGATTTGCGGCGTCGGCGCGGAACTGTCCACCGTGACCGCTGGCGTACCGAGCGCCAGGAAGACCGGATCGCTGCGTCGTAACCCAATGAGATCCGGGTACCAACTGACGCGCTTCTTCGCCTGCCTGCGTCGCTCGCCAGTCCAGGCGACACGCATGGAACGACGCCTCGTCTCCAGGGACAGGAAGCCGTTCCCTGATCTCGGGCGACGACAGTGAAGGAAACTGCGACAGGAACTCGAGACGCCCACGATGCACAAGCTCCGCAAGCGGAGGCCGATGATCGGCGAAGTACGTGAATGACTGCTCAACGGCTTCTTCCTGCCCCTGGAAGAGCAACGGCGCCGCAGGTCCAAGCATGAGCAGCGCCGATAGCGCCCGCCATTGACCGCGATCGACCGTCTGATGGAGTCGACGGCCCGTCCCGGTATTGGCGACCTGATCGTGATTCTCGAGAAAGCAGACGAACCCGCTGTGCGGATGCCTGGTCGCATCGCTGCCACGCGGCTGCTTCTGCCACGAATACCATTGCCCCTGATAGAGGAGGTTCTGCCGCGCCATGACGGCGAGCTCATGCGCCGTGCCTTGATAGTCGGCGAAATACGCCTCGCTCCGCCCCGTCAGCGCAACGATCGCGGAGTGGTGCCAGTCCTCGTTCCAGATGCTGTCGACACCGGAGTCGTCCTCGCCGAGCCGCACAAGCGAGGTGTCCTGGTGTTCGCTTTCGGCGGTGAGATAGACACGCCGCGGTGCCGCCGACGCACGCGCATGATCGGCCAGTTCGTGGATGATGTGCGTCGGAGATCGATCGACGAGCGCATGCGTGGCATCGAAGCGAAGGCCGTCAAAGCGGGTACTCCTCCAGCCAGTGGCGCACGTTCTCGCGTATGAAATGCCGGACGGCGCCCGAGCACGGCCCGTCCAGATTGAATCCCTGCCCCCACTCGGTCTCGTGCTCAGCGACATAGAACTTGCTGAACTCACCGACCACGTTGCCGGATGGCCCGAGATGGTTGTAGACGACATCGAGAATGACCGCGAGCCCGAGAGCATGCGCCGCATCTACGAAGCCGCGCACGTCGTCGGGCGTACCGTAGTGATGAAACGGCGCGAACAGAAACACCCCGTCATAGCCCCACCCAAACCGGCCATCGAATTCAGCGATCGGCATGACCTCCAGCGTCGTGACCCCGAGTGACGCAAGGTGCGGCAATCGCTCGCGCGCCGACGCCCATGTGCCACCGACGGTGAAGGTTCCGACGTGGAGTTCGTAGAGGATCTGTCGATGCCGTGGCTGCGCGCCGCCCCAGTCGCGCGAGTGCCACTGGTAAGAACCAGGGTCGACGATCATCGACGGTCCAAATGGTCCATCCGGTTGAAAGCGCGACACCGGATCAGGACGTAGCCCTTGCGGCAGCCTCAACCAGTACCGCTGACCGTGAGCGACATCGGGCACCGTCGCCACGAAATACCCATCGTCGAGCGGCTGCATCGCGAGATCCGGTCGTCCGTCGATGACCAGCGCGATCTCGCGGTGCGATGGTGCCCACACAGTGAACACGGTTCCCTCGGGGACCGAGAATCGCACCCAATCGCGGCGGACGTGCCTGACCGGATTTACGCTGCGGCGACATCTGGATTCCCGGTCGACGTACGTAGTGTCATGAACGATCGCAGCACCTCGGCGACGCTCCAGGCCTGTGCGATGCAGCCGCGTGGCGCGTACGGCTCGGTCGCGTCGAAGACCTCGCTGATCGATCCAACGCAGGCATCGCTCAAGTGGCTGTTGAAGGCCGTAAGAAGGGATCGAGCTTCCGCGTGTCGGCCAGGGTACACCCGCAGCCACGCGTCAATGAAGGGACCGATCAGCCATGCCCACACGGTGCCCTGGTGATAGGCGGCATCCCGCGCGCGCAAATCGCCGAAGTACTGCGCCTTGAAATCGGCATGTCCCGGCGCCAGCGTTCGCAGTCCATACGGCGTGAGCAGACGCTCGGCCACGATATCGATCACGCGTTGCCAGCGTTCCTGCTCGAGTACCGGATGACGAAGAGACATGGCAAAGATCTGATTCGGGCGCAGCGACGAATCGTCGCCCGACTCCCCGTCCACGATGTCATACAGATACTGGCCATCGGCGAACCAGAAACGACGATTGAAAGCCGCGCGCGCGCGTGCGGCAGCGCCGTCCAGATCCGAGGCGTCCCGGGCGAGCGATCGACGCCAGTCGGCGAGCAGACGCACCGCGTTGTACCAGAGTGCGTTGATCTCGACAGTCTTGCCCCGACGCGGCGTCACGACCCAATCGCCGACCTTGGCATCCATCCACGTGAGCGCGAGGTTCGGAGCGCCCTGCGTCAACAGGCCGTCGTAATCGACGCGAATGCCGAATCGTGTTCCCGACAGGTGCAGCCGGACGACCTCTTCCAGCGACGGCAACAGATCGCGAAGCGTGTCGACATCCTTCGAAGCGGCCAGATAGCGATCGAGGGCATGGAAGAACCACAATGTCGCGTCTGCCGTGTTGTACAGCCCTTCCTGATCGCCTTCCGGGAACAGGTTCGGGATCAACCCGTCACGCAGGTGACGGGCGAAGGTGAGGAGGATTCCGCGCGCTTCCGCGATGCGCCCGGTGCACAACGCGAGCCCCTCGAGGCTGATCATCGTGTCGCGTCCCCAATCCGTGAACCAGTGATATCCAGCGATGACACTACGCGCTTCGTCGCCAGCGGCGCGAGCGCGAGTCGCCTCAGCCGCTCGCGTGGCCGGCTCGATGACGAACTGATCTGCCGCGAGCACCAGCTCCGCGCAGAGTGGGTCGTCACCGGCAGCCTCCGCGGAGCCAAGCAGGCGTGATCGCCGATGAACTTCGGCGTTCAGCGCGTCGTCAGTCGCGATCGAGTCAAGGCTCATGGTGCCTTCGGTCGAGGCGATGATCGTCGCTCGCTCACCTTCCGTGAGATCGAGTTTGAAGTATCCGGGGCTCCACGTATCGCCGACCGACGCGTAGCCGCGCTGCTGTTCGAGCAGATAGGGAACGTCCTTGGTGACCTCCGGGTGGAGCGTGAAGGACGACTCGTGGTCGCGCAGTGCCATCACAGTGGGAGGCACTGACGGGTCGAGTGTGGCTTCGAGATAGCCGCCGCGCGCGAGCAGAACGGGAGAGGCTGGCAGCACGTAATCGACGGTGGCTTCGTGAGGCCGGGCATGGAGATGCGGCCGGATTCCCAGGCGAATCGGCGCCGGCGCGTGCAGCACCTGGTAGGTCACCATCACCGTGTTCTGCAGCCGCGGCATGATCAGACGTTTCTCGATCGTGACGCCGTCGATTTCGTATCGCCACACCGGCAACCCACTCACCAACTGGAAATGTGTGACCACGTTGCGCGGTGCCGTGGACACGCGGCTGAGCCATCCGATGCCTCCGCCGGTGAGTCGTACTCGTTCGTCCAGTCGCGAGACGAGCACCATCCGCCCGAGCGGCGCGGGAAGCGCCGCCACGAGGAGCGCATGGTAACGACGGGACAGAAATCCACCGACTGTCCCCGAGGCGTAGCCGCCCAGGCCATTGGTCACGAGCCACTCGAGCGCCGCCAGCCGATCCCAGTCTGTGGCTGAACTCCCGATGTCGCGGACGATCTCAGTGGACGTGCGAGAAGCGGATTCGACGGTGATCATCGCTGTGCTCAGGTCCCACTCATGGGATGACCAACGAACGTAGTGTCCAGCTACAGCCGGACCGTGCGTGTCCGCCGTCGCAAGGTTGATGCCTGACGGTCATTCAGTGGCTGGCATATTGCTATTTCATCACTCTCGCTGTGACACGCCGTGCGACATCGAAGCGCTTCAGGAAGTCTCATCGAGTGGCCGGATCAATCGAGGGCAACGCTCAGTCGGCCCGGTCGGCCGGATTGGTCTACGTCACCGATCGGACACCCGGTATCCGCCGCGTTCCTCGCGGCCGCGGCTTCCATTACCTCGATCAACGAGGACGCCGCGTGACACGTCGAGCAGACCTCGACCGCATTGCAAAACTTGCCGTGCCCCCGGCATGGAAGGACGTTTGGATTTGCCTGAATCCGAGAGGGCATCTGCAGGCGTGTGGCCGCGACGCGCGCGGCCGCAAGCAGTACAGGTATCACGCGAGCTGGCGACAGATCCGGGACGAAGTGAAGTACGACCAGATGCTTGCGTTCGCATTGGCACTCCCGGCCCTTCGTCGACAGATCGCCAGGGATCTTTCGGCACCGGGCCTCCCCCGGCGCAAGGTCATCGCGGCAGTCGTGCTACTGCTCGAGAAGACGCTCATTCGAGTCGGCAACGACGAGTACGCGCGCGACAACAACTCGTATGGCCTGACGACGATGCGCAACCGGCACGTGCGTGTATCGAAGTCGACGCTACGTTTCCGCTTCACCGGAAAAGCCGGAAAGACACATGACATCGCCTTCAACGATCAGCGTCTGGCCAGGATCGTCAGGCGATGCCAGGACCTCCCTGGTCACGAGTTGTTCGGATACATCGATGAGAACGGCAAGGCACAGGACATCGGCTCGGGCGATGTCAACGCCTACCTGCGCGAGGTGACGGGTCAGGAGTTCACTGCCAAGACTTTCAGAACGTGGGCGGCAACGGTGCTCGCGGCGTGCGCTCTGCAAGACGCGCCCGACCACCAATCTACTGCCGAGGCGAAACGGCACATCGTGAAAGCTGTCGAGGCCGTTGCAGGTTTGCTCGGCAATACCGCGGCTATTTGTAAGAAGAGCTATGTCCACCCGGCAATTCTGGACGCCTACGTCGATGGATCTCTGCCACGGACCAGGCGGAAGCGACGCCTGAAAGCGGTCCCGGCTCCTCTTCCGGACTTTCATCGCATGGAAACAGCCGTTCTCGCATGGCTGCAGCGCTTGCAGCGCAGTGCTCAAAAGCGGACCGCGTAGCACGACAGTTCGGCGCCTCGCTGGCGTTCAAATTGCTTTATTCGACACGGCTGAGTCGCATCTCAAGGCGCAGGTCTACCAAGCGGCTCCACTCACTTTCCATGACACCCATCACGGCGGCCCTCTCGGCGACGTATCGGTTGCAACTGCACGCCAACTTCACGTTCGACGATGCCGCCGGGCTGTCCGATTACCTCTCCGAGCTGGGCATCACGCATCTTGTACTGCTCGCCGTACCTGCAGGCAGCGCGCGGAAGCACTCACGGCTACGACGTCACCGATCACACGCGATCCAACGCGGAGCTCGCAGGTGAAGAGGGTCTGAGGCGTTTTGTGGCGGCATTGAGAGCTGCGGGCCTCGGACAGGTGCTCGACATCGTTCCCAATCACATGGCGATCTCGAGCCCCGAGAACTGGTGGTGGGCCGACGTCCTCGAAAATGGTCCATCCAGTCACTTCGCGTCGTACTTCGATGTGGAGTGGGAGCCGCCTGAGGCGCGTCTGCGTAACACCGTGCTGATTCCGATCCTGCGCGACCACTACGGCCGCGTCCTTGAAGCCGGAGAGATGGAGATCGTCCGGCGCGGTGCGGAGTTTCAAATTCGCTACGGCGAGAACACGTATCCCGTGAGCCCCAGCTCGCTCGGCCCGCTGCTCGGAAGGGCCGCTCGCCAATCGGGCTCAGACACGCTCGCCTTTCTCGCCGATGCCTTCAGTGGACTGCCGCGTCCCACGGCAACCGATCGCGCGAGCGTGCGACGGCGGCATCGCGACAAGGCCGTGCTCCGCGAGCAGCTGCGACGGCTGCTCGACGAAAACGCGTTCGCGGCGACGGCCGTCGATCAGGTCATCTCCGACATGAACGGCGACCCCGATGCGCTGCACGCGCTGCTCGAAATGCAGAACTACCGGCTCGCCTGGTGGCGCAGCGCCGATCGCGATCTGGGATACCGGCGGTTCTTCGATGTCGACACGCTCATCGGCTTGCGGGTTGAAGATGAACAGGTCTTTGAGGACACACATCTCCGCGTGCTCGAGTGGGTGCACGAGGGCGTGCTCGACGGGCTGCGGATCGATCACCCCGATGGTCTGCGCGATCCGCTCGAGTACTTCGAGCGCCTGCGCGCGGCTGCCCCGGACACGTGGGTGGTCGCCGAGAAGATTCTGGAACCAGGAGAGACAACTTCCCCACGAGTGGCCGATCGCGGGAACGACCGGTTACGACTTCCTGAATCGGGTCATGGGACTCTTCGTCGATCCCGATGGAGAAACCCCGCTCTCCGAGTTCTACCAGGAATTCACGGGACAAACGGTCGACTATCGCCGGGCTGTCCGCGACAAGAAGGTGCAGGTCCTGCGTGAGGTCCTCGGCAGCGACGTGAGCCGCCTGACCAACGTGCTCTTGCAGATCTGCGAGCAGCATCGGCGTCATCGCGACTACACCCGCCACCAGCTGACCGACGCGCTCCGCGAGTTGGTCGCCTGGTTCCCTGTCTATCGGACCTATATCCAGCCCTACGCCGGAAAGATTTCCGAGAGTGACCGGCGCGTCATCGAGGTCGCTGCATGCGCGGCGATGAAAGAACGTCCGGATGTCGAAGCGACGCTGTTCGAGTTCCTGCGTGACTTGCTGACGCTGGTCGTGACCGGCGATCTCGAGAAGGAGTTCGTGGCCCGGTTCCAGCAGTTGACTGGCCCGGCCATGGCGAAAGGTGTCGAGGACACCGCGTTCTACACCTACAACCGCTTCATCGCGCTGAACGAGGTGGGCGGCGATCCCTCCCGATTTGGAACGAGTGTCGCGGAGTTTCACGACGCGGCAGACATGACGCAACGTGAGTGGCCGCTCACGATGCTCGCAACGGACACGCACGACACCAAGCGGGGCGAGGATGTCCGCGCACGCCTCGCACTGCTTTCTGAGCAGCCGGCGTCGTGGATGGACGCGGTTCGCCGATGGTCGGCGCTGACCCAGCCGCACCGCAGCGGCGAGTTGCCCGATCGCAACACTGAGTACTTCTTCTACCAGACGCTCGTTGGCGCCTGGCCGCTCTGCACGGAGCGTCTCACCGCCTACATGGAGAAGGTCAGTCGCGAAGCAAAGGTGCACACATCCTGGACCTCACCTCAGCCTGAATACGACGCGGCACTCCGGCACTTCGTGTCGGCCTGTCTCGGCAACACGGCCTTCATGGACGACGTGCGCCGGTTTGTCGAACGACTGATGGAGCCCGGTCGAATCAACTCGCTCGCGCAAACCCTCATCAAGCTCACATCGCCAGGCATACCCGATCTGTATCAGGGAACCGAGCTCTGGGCCTTGAACCTGGTCGATCCCGACAATCGCCGCCCGGTGGACTACACCACGCGCCGTCAGGCGCTCGCCTCAGTGAAGTCTCTGACTCCGCCGGCCATCTGGCAGCGCGCCGATGAAGGTCTTCCCAAGATGTGGGTGACACACGCCGCACTGCAAGTGAGACGCCGACGGCGGGACGCGTTCTCGGCTCACAGCCTCTATACGCCCGTTGTACGCACACGGTCCGCTCGCGGGTCACGTCGTCGCCTTTCAACGTGGCGAAAGCGTCGTGACGATCGTGCCCCGCCTCGTGATGACGGCTGCCGGGCGCTGGAGCGGGACGACCGTGCGGATTGCCGGCCGGCATTTGGGACAACGTGATCACCGGGGAGCGCGTGAACGAGGGGGATATCGACGTCGGGGATCTCTGGCACGACTTCCCGGTCGCGCTGCTCGAGCGCATCGATTCTCGAGGAACCGCATGAAAGCAGCTGAAGCCATTCGTCATTCGATCAACGAGACCCTCACCAAGGGCTGGCACGTGCGACCGGGCGAACCGTACCCGATGGGGGCGACGTGGGACGGGCGCGGCGCCAACTTCTCGATCTTCTCGGAAGTCGCCGAGCGGGTGGAGTTGTGCCTCTTCGATCGCAACGGCCATGAAACGCGCGTGAACCTTCCAGAGCGGACGGATTTCTGCTGGCACGCGCTATCTACGCGGCGTCGGACCGGGACAGCGTTACGGGTTTCGCGTGCACGGTCCCTGGGATCCGGCGAACGGGCGGCGGTGCAATCCGGCGAAGCTCCTCGTCGATCCATATGCGCGCGCAATCACGGGAGGAATCGACTGGGATGCGTCCGTGTTTCCATACCCGCTCGGCGGCGACGACCTCCAGCGCGATGAGCGCGACAACGCCCCGTACATGCCCAAAGCCGTCGTGGTCGATGACGCCTTTGACTGGGAAGGTGATCAACCGCTTCGCCGAAAGCTGCACGAGAGCGTGATTTACGAAGTGCACGTGAAGGGATTCACGAAACAGCATCCGGACATCCCGGAGTCGATTCGCGGAACCTACGCAGGACTCGCGCACCCGGCCGCGCTCGACTATCTGAGTCTCGCTCGGCGTGACCGCGGTGGAGTTGCTACCGATTCACGAGTTCGTCCACGAACTCCATCTGCTCGACAAGGGTCTGCGCAACTACTGGGGCTATCACTCCTACGGCTACTTCGCTCCCCACGGCGAGTATTCGTCGCAGGGCGATATCCGGCGGGCAGGTTCGTGAGTTCAAGCAGATGGTGAAGGCACTCCACGCGGCAGGGCTCGAGGTGATTCTCGATGTCGTCTACAACCATACCGGCGAAGGAAATCATCTCGGTCCGATGCTCAATCTCAAGGGGATCGACAATCGCGCCTACTACCGGACCGTCGAAAGCGACCCACGCTACTACATGGACTACACGGGGACGGGCAACAGCCTCAACATGCGTCATCCTCACGCATTGATGCTGGTCATGGATTCGCTGCGCTACTGGGTGCAGGAGATGCACGTCGACGGGTTCCGTTTCGATCTGGCGTCCACGCTCGCCCGCGGCCTCTACGAGGTCGATCGGCTGTCCGCCTTCTTCGACATCATTCATCAGGATCCGACGCTCAGCGACGTGAAGCTCATCGCCGAGCCGTGGGACCTTGGCGAAGGCGGCTACCAGGTCGGCAACTTCCCGGTCAGATGGTGCGAGTGGAACGGCCGCTATCGCGACACCGTTCGCGACTTCTGGCGTGGCCAGGGCGCGACGCTGGGCGAGTTCGCCAGCCGCTTCACCGGCAGTTCCGACCTGTATGAGGACAACGGCCGACGACCATATGCCAGCGTGAACTTCGTGACGGCGCACGACGGTTTCACATTGCGCGATCTGGTGTCCTACAACGAGAAGCACAACGAGGCGAACGGCGAGAACGGCCACGACGGCGAGAGCCACAATCGATCGTGGAACTGCGGCGTCGAAGGGCCCACCGACGACGCGGCCGTCAACGCCCTTCGATCCCGCCAGCAGCGGAACATCCTCACGACACTGCTGCTCTCGCAAGGCATCCCGATGCTGCTCGGCGGAGACGAGATCGGTCGAACGCAGCGTGGCAACAACAACGCCTACTGCCAGGACAACGAGATTTCATGGTTCTCCTGGGAGAACATCGACAAGGATCTGCTCGAGTTCACGAGGCGCCTGATTCATCTGCAGGCGAGCCACCCGGCGTTCCGGCGCCGCGGCTGGTTCAAGGGACGCTCCGTGCGCGGCGGCGGTGTCGGTGACATTGCCTGGTTCAGGCCCGACGGCAAGGAGATGGCCGACGAAGACTGGCAGCAGACTCGCACGAACTCTTTTGCGGTGTTTCTGAACGGCGACGCGCTCGGGAGCTGGACAACGACGGTCGTCCCGTGCGGGACGACAGCTTCCTCCTGCTTTTCAACGCGCACCATGAACCACTGACGTTCACGCTGCCACCAGCATCGTTCGGACGCCAATGGGAGGTCGTCATCGACACCGGCAAGGGCCTCCGATCGAAGCCCCGGACACTGAAGTCCCGAGACACTCTCGACAGTGGCGGAACGGACGATGTTGGTGCTGTCGCGAGGATCGTCGGCCTAGCGGGCTGCCTACGACGCAGCCCCCCAATCCCGTCGCGGGACGTGACCACGACTGCCGCTGTGCGAGTGGCTGCCCGCCGGTATCGTGCACCGCGGTAGCAGTGGCCGGGCGATGGATGCCGAGCTTCCTCATCCTCGTCCGAAGCGTGCTCGGGCACAGGCCCAGAATCCTGGCGGCGCCGGACGCGCCTTCAATACGCCAGTGAGTACTCTGAAGTACGCGCTGAATGTGAGCGCGCTGGACGTCAGTGAGCGCCAGCGGTTCCTGAGACACCGGCTGCATGTCGCGGTGAATCGCCACGCCGGCGAAGTCCGAGAGATCGAGGACCCCATTCCGCGACAGAATCACCGCCTGCTGAATCACGTTCTCGAGCTCGCGGATGTTACCCGGCCAGTCGTAGCGCTCGAGCGCCTGAAGTGACCCCGGCGCAATGTGCTCGATCGGTCGTCCGAGCTCTGCGTCCCAGGCGTTCGCAGAAGTGGTGCAGCAACGCGGGCAGATCCTCGCGCCGCTCCCGCAGTGCCGGCAGCGTGATCGGAAACACGTTGAGTCGATAGAAGAGATCCTGCCTGAACTTTCCAGTGCGGACGTCGTCCACGAGATTCCGGTTCGTCGCCGCAATCACCCGGACGTCGGTCCGAACCGTCCGTTGCGCCGCCAAGTCTCTCGATCTGCCCCTCCTGCAACACACGCAGAAGCTTGGGCTGCAGTTCGAGCGGAAGCTCACCGATCTCGTCGAGGAAGATGGTGCCGCCATCGGCCAGCTCGAAGCGACCGGCCTGAGAGTTGTGCGCGCCGGTGAAGGCGCCCCGCTCGCGTCCGAACAGCTCGCTCTCGATCAACGTGGGCGGCAACGCGCCACAGTTGACCACGACGAACTTCTTGTGACGGCGGGGGCTTTCGTTGTGAATCGCCCGCGCGACGAGCTCCTTGCCCGTGCCCGTTTCGCCGAGCAGCAGGACCGTCGCGCTGGTCGAGGCGACCTGCTCCACGCGGTACATCACGTATTTCAAAACGTCGCTCGCCCCAACGATGGCGCGGTTCGACAGAATCGGTTCGCGCATGGACGGCGCGCTCACCATCGACGGTGTCTTGCTCGGGATATACGAACCCATATCACCAGCTCCCGTGACACAAGCCCACGGTCTCGCGCGGAAGCCGCGAAGGACCGATGGCTTTTTTCTTGATGGCACGCAAGCTATCAAGGGGCGTGAGAGCCGACAAGTGGGACCTTGGTCTTATGCGCGTCTCTTCTCGTTGCGAGGCGGTCCCGACGCGTGTATGCTCGGTTTTTACGCGACGCTTACATGGCCGAGACTTCAATCAGGCTGACGCTCGTAGTCGTCGAAGACGACAGGGATATCCGCCGGGCGATGGGGCGTTCCCTGCGCTCGTTCGGGCACGAAGTCCACCTGTTCGAGTCCGGGGAAGCCTACCTGTCACAACGATGTCAGGCCGATTGCGCGATTGTGGACATCGGCCTGCCTGGTGTCAACGGCCTCGAGATGGAAGAGCGGCTGCGACAAAGTGGCTCGGGCATGCCGATCGTGTTCATTACCGCACACGACGACCTGGCCATGCGCGCGATGTCCGCGACCCGGATGCCGGTGCTCAAGAAACCGCTCGACGAGCACGACCTGCTCGACGCCATCGCCCAGGTGACCGGCACTCCGGCCGTCACGCACGACTAGACGCGCGGAACGCAGGGCTAATTTCCGCTCAGACGATTCGACATCAGCCGCACCAGCGCGGCGACCGAATCGACGTTCAGCTTTCGCGTGACTCTCCCGCGATGCACCTTGACGGTCTTCTCGCTCATGCCGAGCTCGTAGGCAATCTGTTTGTTCAGCAGGCCCTGAGCCACGAGATCGCACACCTCGCGCTCGCGCCTGGTCAGGCGCGCGAGCCGCTCCTCGGCCTCCCGCTCGCGATGCTGCTGCTGCTGCAGCGTCACGGCCTGGAGGCGCGCTCGTTCGAGCGCGTCCAGCAATTGCTGCTCATCGACGGGCTTCACCAGGAAATCGATTGCGCCTTCACGCATCGCGCGTGCTGTCGACGGCACGTCACCTTCAGCACTGAGAAAGATGATCGGCATCGGGATTCCCTTGCGGCTCATCTCCCCTTGCACGTCAAGACCAGTAAGCCCCGGCATCTTCAGGTCGAGCAGCAGGCAGGCAATGCCGTCATAGCGGGGGCGTTCGAGAAACGCCGCAGGGGACGTGAACGCTTCGACCGCGAAGTCGTTGGCGCGCAACACTCGCTCGAGCGCCTTGAGCACGCCGGGGTCATCGTCCACCGCGAAGACGCGGAGGTCCATCTCCATAGTGTCCGGGGTGCCCACAGTCTACACGCCCCTGAGTCGTTTCGTCTGCTCATTTATATATCAGTAAAACTACTGACAAACTGAGCTATTACGAGAGAAATACGCGAGCCTTGATTTATTATCCCCCACGGGTGACCACGCGCGGGCAGGTTCTCGGTAATTTAGTACTGAAGAATCTATCGGTGCCAGGGGATGCCGGGCGGTCGACATCGTTTGTCGAGGCACGGGTGTTTCCGGCCCACGCTCAGGCGGCGAGCGTCCTCGGCGGCACGTGCGTGCCGGCCAGTCTGGCCGGTGGTGCGTCCCAACAGATTCAGTGCTCGGCAACCGCGTTCTGAACCGCGAGTCCTTGTTCGCTGCGATCGCACTGGCTGCGAGCGCGGTTTCCCCTGCCTTTGCTCAGGGATCGCTCAGCGACAAGAAGGTGCTCGCGCTTTATTCGTATGCGCGAGAGTTTCCGACCGATGAGTTCTACGAGCGAGGTCTTCGGCGAGCGCTGGCAACGCCCCCGCAAGGCGGACCGGACTACTACTCGGAGTACCTCGAAATTGATCGATTCCCCGAAGAGGAACAGTCGCCGCTTCTCCGTGACTATCTCCGAAAGAAGTACGCGAACCGTCGGATCGATGTCATCGTGGCGACCGCGCACACCCCCTTCGAGTTCCTTCTGGCTGACCGATCGCTCTTTCCTGGCGTCCCGATCGTCTATACCGCTCTGGGTCCAGTTGATTCGACATCCGAGGGCTCATTGCCGGGTGTCGCTGGCGTGGTCATCGTCGGCGCCTACGCGAAGACGCTCGAGGCGATGCGCGCGATTCATCCCGATGCCGAGCGGGTGTTCGTGGTCATCAACCTCCCAAAGAATGACGGAAAAGGGCGGGAGGACATCATCCGCCGTGAGCTGGCATCGTTCGAGCGTCAGCTGACCATCACGTACCTGACCGACATGACGACCGAGGCACTGGTGGAGAGAGTCTCGCAGGCACCACCACGGTCGCTCGTGTTGTACGTGCGTCACGCCGAGGAGGACTCCGCAGGAGCCGGACTGGATCCCGTGGAGGCCGCATCTGTGCTCGTGCGTGCGTCCGCGGTTCCTGTGTACAGCATCGAAAGGACCTATTTCGGTCAAGGCGTTGTCGGGGGATATCTGGTCGATCACGAGGTCGTCGGTGCGCAAGCCGGCGACCTCTCACTGCGCATTCTGGCGGGTGCGCGACCGCAGGATCTGGACGCCACGAGCGCCACGCTGATGCCGATGTTCGACTGGCGTGCGATGCAGCGCTGGGGCATCGATCGAAACCGGCTTCCGGCAGGATCGGATATCCGATTCAGAGCCCCGACGGCGTGGGATCAGTATCGTGGATACATCGTCGGCGCCGCCACACTGCTGGCCATTCAGGGCCTGACGATCGCCGCGCTCGTCGTCCAACGCTCTCGACGCCGCAAGGTGGAAGCGCGCAACGCTGCGTTTCTCAGTGCCGCACCCGACATGATGTTCCTGCTGACGAAGCAGGGCGTCTTCCTCGACTATCACGCACCTGACCGCCGCGATCTCTTCGTCGAACCTGATTCGTTCATCGGACGGCGCCTGAGCGACGTGTTACCTCCTCGCGTGGCCGCGACCGTTGCCGATTCGGTATCCAGACTGGAGAAGGAGCCCGGCCCCATCATCGTCGAGTACGCCCTCCCGATGCCTGACGGTGACCATCAGTACCAGGGGCGCGTCGTGCCGTGCCGAGACAACGAGGTCCTGGTTGTCGTGCGCGACGTCACGCAGCGGAAACGATCCGAACGGGCACTGATCGATGCGCAGGCCAACCTGTTGCGGTTGTCGCGGCTGACAGCGCTCGGCGAGTTCACGGCGTCCATCGCGCACGAGATCCGGCAGCCGCTGACCGTCATCCTGCTGAACGCCAGAACCTGCCTTCGCTGGCTCTCTGGCAGGACACCGGATCTGACTGAAATCAGCGCCGCGTTGACAGATGTCGTTGAGGCAGGCCAGCGGGCCAACGAAATCATTCGCCGCAATCGCGAGTTGTTCAAACATGGCACGGTGCAAAAAGCCCCGCTCGATCTCAATGCCGTCATCAGCGAAGTCGAGGCGCTTGCGCAATCGCGGCTGAGTGCGGCGCGCGTCACGCTCGTCACGTCGGTGCCACCCGACATCCCTGCCGTCCAGGGCGACCGCGTGGAACTGCAACAAGTCCTCCTGAACTTGATCGGCAACAGCATCGAAGCAATGGATGGTGCGGAGCCGAGCGCGCGACGCATCGAGATCTCGTCGGACCTTTCACCCCAAGGCCACGTGCGAGTGTCCGTGCGGGACACAGGTGTGGGACTCGACGGGGTCGATCGCGCGCGCATGTTCGATCTGTCGTACACGACGAAGCCCTCCGGCAGCGGTGTTGGGCTCTCGATCAGCCGCTCGATTATCGAAGCACACGGCGGTCGGCTCTGGGCCGAGGAGACCACCGGCCGTGGCGCGACCTTCGTCTTCACCCTTCCCGTCCATTCAACTGCCAGCGTGCCCTAGCGTCACCTCGTCAACGCCAAGGCCGGGCTTATCGAGCTCTTGCGCGGATTTGAAAAAACTTCCACCCCCTCGACACACGGCCGCGGATCAAGCTGTTACAATGTCGAAGCACCTCGACAGATAGCTGGCTCACTATATGCACCAAGCCAGGCGGCGAAGTTTGCGCCGCAACGTATCGATGCATTCGACACCTTCGTCGAGACGGTCGGCTGCACTCGCCAGCGTCCTCTGGCGGCACCCAGCCGTGTGGCTGCCACTGCTCGTGTTGCTCGCGGTGAGTGCCGGCTGTGATTCCTCGACCACGTCCGAAGTGACGACCGGTCCCACTCCTGCCAAGTGCCAGCTGACGCTGGCACCGCCTTCCAATATCGTGGCGACTGGCGGGACGGCCGCTGTCTCGATTACGGCTCAACCCGAGTGCCCCTGGGAGGTCTCGACGCAGGCGAACTGGATCTCGAACCTGTCACCCGCATCGGGACAAGGGAACGGCACGGTGGCATTCGTCGCGGCAGAAAACCCGGTGCCGTCGATGCGAGAAGGCGAGCTCGTCATCAATGACAACCGCGTTCGCCTGATGCAGGAGGGCGCGCCGTGTCGGTTCTCGATCGATCCGGAGCAACAAACGTTGACCGCCGATGCAAATACCGACAGCTTCACGGTCGAGACACACGAAGCCTGTAAGTGGACCGCACGCAGCACTGCGGAGTGGATCACCCTCACAGCCGGGGTTGACGGCGCAGGCAATGGGACCGTGGCATACCGCGTCACCTCCAATGGCGGCGGCACACGAACTGGCACTGTGACCATCGGCGACCGCGCGCATACCGTCATCCAGCAGAATGCCGCGTCTGGGCCATCACCATCGCCATCACCAGGTCCGCCCGCACCGCCGCCACCGCCTCCCTGCACGTACGCGATTTCCCCCACGAGCCAGCCCGTTGGAGCTGCGGGCGGCCCCGGAGGCACGGTCAAGGTTACAACCGCCGCGCACTGCTCGTGGACCGCCACGAGCAACGCGTCGTGGCTGATAATCACGTCCGGTGCAACAGGAACTGGAAACGGCTCGGTCGGTTTCGCCGCCGACTTCAACGGGAGCGGCTCACCGCGAAGCGGCACACTGACGATCGCCGGCCGGACGTTCACCGTCTCGCAAATCGACGCTGCGCCGGAGCCGTGCACGTACGACGTCAGTCCGTCGAGCGCCTCCCTGTCCGCGTTGGGTGGCACAGGGTCCATCGTGGTCTCCGCACGAAGCGGATGCGCATGGACGGCGAGCAATAACGCGTGGTGGATCACGTTTACCTCGGGCTCCAGCGGCAATGGAACTGGCAGGGTCGACTACCTCGTGCTGCCCAATGTGGGTGCTGCCCGCTCCAGCTCGATCGCTATCGCCGAGCATTCGTTCTCCGTGTCGCAGGACGGGGTGCTGTCGAGTCAGTGAAGGGGAATGTCACGGCGGCGGGTCAGACTTTTGCTGTGTCCCAGGATGGCGCCAGCGGACAGCGCTGTGTGCGAGGTGATGCGATGACGATGAACTGCGGCTCCACGACGTCGAGTCGAGTGCGGCTGGCGATGCCGATGATGACGTACCTGGTGCTGGCTGCCTCTGTCACACCGGCACAGGCGCAACAAACGACCGCTGACGTCCTGTCGTTTCTGCTGACGAATCGGACGATCATCACCGGCGACTTCGATCGGGACGCACAGGCGGCGGCGGCTACGCGTGACACGATTTCCGGCTTCCTCGTGCAGGAGATCGCCACATTGCCGGTGTCTTCCTCGTCGGGAGGGTTCACCTATCGCCTCGATCGTACGCTCGGGACCTTCATTCGCTCGAGCGACAACTTTGGACCCTTCTACACTGAACGATCGCTCACTGCCGGTGTCAATCGAGGCTCGTTCGGTGTCGGGTACCAGAGCACGCAGTACGAGACGATTGATGGCCGCGACCTGCGCGACGGAACCCTGGTCTCCACGGCCGCGATTCTGCGCGGCGACACCCAACCGTTCGACATCGAGACAGTCTCGCTGCGCGTTCGCACTGATACGATGACCGTGCTCGGAAACTATGGGGTCACCGATCGCATCGACGTGGGCGTTGCGATTCCGTTCGTGCGCTTGAGACTAGAAGGCGAGCGCGTGGATACCTACCGAGGTCAGGAATTCGTCCAGGCGACCGGCTCGGCGTCTGCCTCCGGTCTCGGTGACATCGTCGCACGCGTCAAGTACAACGTGCTGCGTGAGGGTGCGAGTGGTCTGGCGATTGGTGCTGAGACACGGCTGCCAACCGGTGATGAAGACAACCTGCTGGGTGGCGGAGAGATCAGCTTCACGCCGAGAGCGATCGGTTCCGTGGAAGGCCGCGTGGTCGGATTTCACGGGGAGTTCTCATACACGCTTAACGAGGTCTCGAACGCGCTGGGATATGGCGCCGCGCTGACCGTGGCGGCCGCCCCACGCTTCACGGTGATAGGCGAGCTGTTCGGTCGCCGGATCGAGGGACTGGGACGACTGACGTCGACGACCGCGCCGCATCCGCGACTCGTCGGTGTCGATACCATCAGATTGACGGGTGTTGAGGAAACCGCCGATCGCATCGTGGCGGTCGGGGGGTTCAAGTGGAACGTCACGGGGACCTGGCTGGTCACAGCCAACATCCTGCGTCCGATCACTGACGCCGGGCTCAATGCCAGCTGGGTCCCCACGGTAACGTTCGACTACTCGTTTGGCGGGTAGGGGCACAAGCCATGGCACGAATACCAATCGAGCAGGACCAGGATCTCAGCTGGGAGAAGGAGTTCGATTCCGAGCTGCAACCCCATGCTGAGGAACGTCCGCGGCTTGAGGAACGTCCGCGGTTTGAGGAACTTCCGCGGCTTGAGGAACTTCCGCGGATTGTGGAACTTCCTCGGTTTGAGGGACGTCCGCGGTTCGAGGAGCGTCCGCGGTTCGAGGAACGTCCGCGGCTTGACGAACGCCTGCGGCCCGAGCAGCCCGCCGTCGGGTCACACGGAACTGAGGATTTTGGCACTGAGTCATCTGTCGCTGAGTCATTCGTCACGGACTCATTCGACACTGAGTCATTTGGCACAGATCCGCGCGACACCGAATCGCGAGACACAAAGCCCGAACGGCGTTCGGTCCCGATATGGCCGGAGTACGCCACTCCGAAGATGGGACGTGCCACTCGAGCGGTGTATCCGATTGCGTTGCTCATCGTGTTGGCGTTTGGCGCGGTCTGGGTGCTCGAACCTTATATCGCGGGGCCGTCAACAGGCGAGCCGACACAGGCCACAAATGAGACATCGACGACGGCGGAGCCCCTGCCACCTGCCACACGCGAGCCGGATGCGGTGGTCCCCAACAGCGATGACCGCGTCGCGGCAGATGACCGCGTCGCGTCAAGAGAGCTCGCCGACTCGCCTTCCGCGCAGCGATTGCCAGACACTCCTGCGAAGCTACCAGATCGGCAACCCGTCGCCCCGACACAGCCGTCACCGGGCGACACGCCCCCACGTCCTGTCGCAGGTTCATCGTCACCCTCGATTCCTGCGCCGGCGCCATCTCCGACGGTTGGACCGCGAGTGACGATTTCTGCGGGCTCGACTGCTGCGCCACGCTCGAGCGATGCCGGCCGCCAGACGCGCCCGGCTCCTCCCGAGCGGCGACCCAACATCGCACCACCGGCGCGGCCACCCTACCGCTCGATCCCTGAGTCCGCTCCCCCGCGTGCCACAACCAACGCGCCAGCGACTCCGGCCCAGGCCGCGACGCCGCCTCCAACGCAGGTCACGACCTCTCCGCCTCCGGCGCAGGTAGCGACGGCGCCATCCTCGAGCCGGAGCACATCATCCCCATCTCCGGGACAGGTCACGACAGCACCATCCCCGGACCAGGCGGCGGCGACATCGCCAAGTCCGCCGCGAACCGCGGTTGCCGAGTCCGCAGCTGTCCCGCGCGCTGCCGTTGACGAGCCGACGCTTCGTCCACCCACGACTCCGGCACCACAGCCCGCCGCGCCCGCACCGGTCGCAGCTCCCCCGACTGCGGCAGCACGTCCACCCGCAGCATCATCGACACCCGCACCTGCGACACCGGCAGCTGCGGATGTGGACAGCGTCTCTATCCGCGACGTGCTCGGACGCTATCGCAATGCGTTCAATGCGCTGGATGCCCGCGCGGCAACGGAGGTGTGGCCCACCGTCAATGAGAGAACCCTCGACCGGGCGTTCGGGCAACTGGAGGAGCAGAACCTGTCATTCGACAGGTGCACGATTGCCATCAAGGGGTTCCTCGCGGAAGCCAACTGCAGCGGCACGACGCGTTTCGTGCCCAGGGTCGGGAGTCGCTCCGGGCAGACCGCGCAGCGGCAGTGGAACTTCAGTCTGCGGAAGGCCGCCAAGGGTGGATGGCTGATTGAGGATGTCGAGGCGCGATAGGTCAAAAGGCGACCTTCACGCCAAACCACGCGAACCGCGGCAGCGCGGGATGCATGTGCACGTCGTCGACGCCCTCATCAGGCTCGCCTCTCAACCGCGACGTGTAGAAGTAGTCGATATCGGATGCCTCGGCATCGAAGATGTTGAAAATCTCGAGGACCAGGCGCGCCCGGCTGGACAGCCGATACCCGGCTTCACCATTCCATAACGTGGTGCCGCTGGACGTCACGCTGCCATCTTCGATCAGCGGACGCGGGCCAAAGTGACGCACGCGAATGCTGCCGAAGAGCGGCTGCCTGGCCTCGACGGTCACTCCGGCTGAGATGACCCGCTCGATGGCGCCGGGAATGAAGTCGCCTGCGGGATCGTCGTCTCGAAAGCGCGCATTCGACCACGCCAGATCGCCATCGACGACCAGCCATGGTGTGAGGCGCGCGTAGTTGGTCCACTCGACACCCACACGCCGACTGGGCCGTCCGGGCTCTGTCGTGCCGGCATCACCAACGAACAGCAACTCGGAGTCGAGGCCGAGGTACCACAACGTCACGGTGGACTGCAGGCCACGCATTCGCACCGTCCGAAAACCCACTTCGGCCCCGCGCGCACGAACCAGCGGCGTCACACGATCCACGGGCTCACCGCTGGCAGGGTCGACCTGGATGACTGCACCGCGGGCGTCGTTGCTGTGAAAACCCAGGCCTGCGTTCGCGTAGATCTCGGTGCCCGCCCACGGCCCGAAGACCGCCCCAAACTTGGGACTCACCATGGCATCCGAGCCGTCACCCGAGTTCAGCGCATTGCTGGACGTGACGGAGAACTGGTACGCGTCTGCGCGCAACCCCAGTGTCGTCCGCATAGTCCGTGTCCATTCGATCTCTGTCTGTGCGTGCGCACTGGTCATCGTCTGGCCAACGCGATCCTGCCGCGTCGTCGAGAATCGTTGGCGAGCTTCCGTGTGATAGAGCCCGACGGGGTCGAGCCAATCGCGACGCACCTGCACCCCGAGCGCACTCTCGGTATGGCGTTCGAAGAAGTGGCCCAGACGCCGATAAGTCACACGTCCGCCAGCGGTCGTGCGTCGCTCCGCCTGCTCGAATTGATCCCCACGCTCGGGGTCCTCGAGAAAGTAGGTAAAGTTCGAGAACAGATTCAGGCTGTTGCGCAGGACGAATCCGCTCGCCCGGAGTGACGACGGGCCTCTCGATCGCTGGTATTCCGCAGCAACGCTCTGTCGATTCGCCTGTCCCCCATCGGAGGGATCGATGTAGCCGAAGCGCGAGGTTAGGCCGCTCGTGATAGCACGCTCGGCGACCTGATCCGTCGAATTCCAGTCTGCCCAGTAGCCCATCCCCGTCACGGAGAAACCGTTCCGGTTATCCCCTCGGCTGAACCGCAAGACGCCGTTCACCTTCTCGTAGTCGTCGGGACGAACCCACGGACCATCGTTCATGTTCAACTCGAGCGCTGCCAGCAGATACCCACCAGCGACGCGTGGCGATGCGGCCCCGAACAGACGTCCCCAGCCATGACTACCTCCGCTGGCGTAGAGCGTCGGGCGTTCGAGTTGATTCACATAGTTGATGTTGGCGGCGCCGGCCGCAGAGAAGTCGCCTTCGTCAGCAAAGTACGGCCCCTTTTTGAACTGCACGCCGCTGACCAGTTCGGGAATCAGGAAGCTGACATCGGCGTAGCCATGTGCGTGCGCGCCGGTCGGCGTGTTCACGGGAACTCCAGCCACAGTGGTCGAGAAATCGGTACCGTGATCGAGGTTGAACCCGCGCAGGTAATACTGATTGGCTTTGCCTTCGCCACTGTGCTGGCTGACTATCATGCCCGGCACGGTCTCGAGCACTTCGCCGGGGCGGCTGATCGGACGGGCCTCGATCTGCGCTGCCGTAACTGCACCCTGACTCGCAGCCACCGCAATCCCGACCAGACTCTCGGCCGGCTTCTCGACCTCTACGAGGTTGCGGAACGTACCGGGAGCCGTGACGATGACGTCAGCGTTGAGTGACAGGGCGAGGGCGACGTCGGACGTCACGAGCGACTCACTGGTGACCTCCACCACGCGTCTCACGACACTGAAGTTGACCATCCGGAACGTGAGCTCGGCGTTCCCCGCCGGAACGTTCTCGAATCGAAACCGACCAGCAGCATCCGTCGTGGTCGTCAGCTCCATGTCGTTCACGACGAGGTCAATCGCAACTCCGGGAAGGACCGCGCCGGTCTGATCGACGACACGGCCCGTCACGCCACCTTGCGCCCTCGCTTGCGCGACGCAGGCGGCGAGCAGGAGGAACACGGTCGCGACGGTCGTTGTTAGGCTGGGGTCCAAGGGTGTCCGCGAGGTCCGCATCTCGACCTTCCACTACGCACCATTGCACCGTTCGGATTGGCTGCGTCGATTCCCGGTAGTCCTCCTAGTCGAGCCAGGGACGGCTTACAACGAGGTTCCCGCCCGCGCGTTCGAGCGCTTGACGAGACCACCGGCGCTTCGCGACGCGAGGGGTAGGTCGATCCATTCGAGCGAGTGACGGTGAGCAACACCCAGGTGTGCGGACTGCTCCATCTCCACTGCTTCACGACGCCTTCCACGGTCACTTCACGATCGACATTGTGTTCGTGCAGATCGCGGCCCCACCCCTCGCCTGGGCACGGGGTGCTCCTGAAACTCTCGACGGATCAGGCATGGTCGATTCCCTCTGTGATGATCCGCCTCAGGCTGGATCGACCCCTGTGATGAGCCCCATGGCTTCGACAAACGCCTTCCAGGTAGTGCGCTGCCGCGCCAGCACCCGTCGGCCCGCCGGAGTCAGACTGTAGAATCGGCGTCGCCGTTCTCCCGCCTTTTCGACCCATCGCCCCTGCAGCCATCCGCGCTCTTCCAGGCGGTAGAGCAGCGGGTAGAGCGAGGCGACATGGAACGTGAGCTGCCCGTTCGAGCGCGCCTCGATCAACTTGCTGATCTCGTAACCGTGCCGGGGCCGCGGTGCGAGGATGGACAGAATGATCAGCTCGGCCGACCCCTTCTTCAGCTCGCGATCGAGGATACGCCGGTCAATAGGTTGCATAGCCATATATGTTACAGACATGGTCAGCGGCTTTGCAAGCCATGGTGAATGCAGAATTCAGGATGCTGACCTCGAGAGCCGCATCCAGGTTCACATGTGTGGTTCGGGAATCGCCGCGCCGTCCTTGCGCGGCGCCACGACACCCATGACCGCGTTGACCGCGATCGCGGCATCGACGGCATGACCGCCACTGGCCAGGATGGATGCACCAGCCTGCGAGGCGAGCGGGTGCTCGCTCGCCGCGATCACGCCGATCGAAATAACCATCGATCGCCCCTGCGTGCGATCGATGGACGTCCTGACGTAATCAGTTACCTTGCGAGACATCCTGCTCTGCCGTGTGGTGACTCGCTCTTGTAGGGGCTGAGCACGCGGGGAATGATCGAAGGCGAGCAGCCGTGACAACTGAAGAGATTCGCTTGTAAAAGCTGCGGCCGGCTGCGAAATGAACCCACGGGTATCCGCGATGGCTTTGGAGCAGCTATTGCACCGGCTGTTCAGCTGTGAAGGAACACCAAGCCGAACCTCGCCGAACACGTGGACGCCGCATCATTCGTGGCTTGGGGATACTTGGAGTCCTCGTCTGCGCGCTGGTTATCGTCGCGCTGATCGCGCTTCACACTCCACCAGCGCGTCGCTATGTCGCAAATCAAATCGTCGCTCTTCTTGCCCGCGAGCAGATCGAGTTCAGCACCGACCAACTCGGCTACAACGTGCTGAACGCTTCGGTCAACCTGCGGAATATCCGGGTTCGCTCCACGATGTGGCCCGAGGCACCCGTGTTCGCGACGATTGGACGGGCGCGGGTGAATCTCAGCCTCGTTCAACTGATTCGCGGACGTTACGTTGTCGAATCCGGCAACGTCGACGATGTGGACATCCACTACTTCGTGGACGAGCAGGGTCGCAACAATCTTCCACGGCCACCCAGGGATCCTGACGCGCCAGAACGGGACCTCGACTATCTCGTCTCGTCTCTCTCCATCGCCAGAGCCCACGTGCGATACGAGAACCGCGCGCAGCAGATCGACGCGCGGCTCCCGATTTCCTCAATCGAGGTGAGCGGCAACGATCTCACCGATCGACATGAGATCCAGCTCGACGCGGCCCAAGGGGACGTGCGGATTCAGGACCGTCAGGCGGCAGTAAACCGGTTGAGCGGCCAGGTCGATCTCGGCGAAGACGATGTCGCAATCGAGACGCTCGAATTGGATTCCGCGGGGTCGCGCGCTGAGGTAACCGGATCCATCAGTCGATTCGATGCGCCGGTTGCGGATCTCGCCGTCAAGTCGTCCATCGACACAGCGACCGTCGCACCGCTCGCCAGGGTCGAAGAACCCGTGAGTGGAATGGTGTCGATTGACGCCACAGTGAAGGGAGCACTGTCCACACCGGCGGTCGTGGCGAGTGTGTCCAGTTCGGCACTCCAGTTCAGGGATCTACGCGACATCCAACTGGAAGCCAACGGTTCGTACGACGCCGCGACCCGGCGGGCTGAGGTCCCGTCGCTGCGGGTACGCGCGCCGTGGGGCGACATCACCGGCAACGGCAACGTCGCGCTCGATGGGTCAGGGCAGTCGAGCCTGCGAGCAGCGATCGATAACGTCGACGTGGGGGCGGTGATGCGCGCGCTTCGGCTGTCGTACGTGGCGGCGACGCGCGTCAACGGAAACGTACAAGCCGAGTGGCCCGGCCTCGATTACCTGAGAGCCAGAGGCACTGCCGATGCGACGCTTCGCCCGACCGCGTCGGAGATGTCACGCTCGGCGATGCCGCTCGGCGGCCGCATCGTCGCGCGCGGCAATGGCAATCAGATCGAGACACAACTAGTACTCGTGGCGGTGCCTGGCGGTGAAGTGAACGGACGCGTCACGATCGGCAGCGACCGTCAACTCCTGGGAGACGTCGCCGGTCGCTCCGAAGATGTCGGGCAACTGACCGCCTCAATCGAGGCGTTCACGGGGCGGCCGCGTGGCTCACTGCTGCCGACGCCGATAGCCGGGCGCGCCGAAGTCAACGCACGCCTCGGCGGATCGGTGAGCGCACCAACAGCGGCAACGACCCTCCACGCACCTGCCCTTCAAGTCGGTATGGCCGAGGGAATCGCGCTCGACGCTGAAGCCTGGTACGCACCACAGGCCATCATCATCAGCCGAGCCGACATTGCGTGGGAACAAGCCGTGGCTCACGTCGACGGGCGGGTCGGTCTCGGACCGAACCAGGCGATCGAGCTGAAATTCTCTGCCGACAACCTCGACGTCAATTCGCTGCTGCAGACCGCGAATCAGAACGCTCCTGTGACCGGCACACTCGGCGCGCGCGGGACGGTCAGCGGAACGACGACCCGGCCGATGGCGATGATTGCGGCACAAGTATTCGATCTCGTCGCCTACGAGGAACAGATCGGATCAGTCAACGCGGACGTTCGCCTCGATGGGCGCGAGCTGACAGTCTCCGAGCTCGTAATCGAGAAACCGCAACCCGAGCAAGCGGGCCGAGTCACGGCAACCGGAACCTATCACCTCGACCGCAGGACATACACCTTTGATCTGCAGTCACAGGGCGTAAAACTGGTTGGCCTTCTGCTTCCAGACGGCAGACGCATCAGGGGAGATGTTCAGCAGCTTGCGGCGCAAGGGTCCGGCAGCATCAGTTCACCCGAAGGCACGGCGGAATTGACGATCGACGCGCTCGAGCTCGTCAGAGCACCTGAGGCGGCGCCGGTGGAAGGCGGGTCGCCGAGTCCCATCCAACTGGGTCGTGTGGTCGTCAACGTGGTCGCCATGAACAAGGAGGCGACCATCACGGCGATGGCGGAGCGATTCAACCTCGACGCCAACGCCCTGGTTGGGCTGATGAGTCCGTGGCCCGCAACTGTCAAAGTGCGCGCCGAGAATCTGGAGCTTGCGGCGCTGCCGATTCAGGCGGCATCAGACCTGGCTTCACAAGGACAATCGAGGCTCGAAGGCCAGCTGCGCGCCACCATCGATGCATCCGGCAACTTGACGGAACCCGCGAAAGGCCGGGCGACCATCGCGCTCGACGCACTCGAAGGGATGTGGAATGGCCGCCCCTTCACCGTGATGAGTCCGTCGCCAATTCAGTACGCCGACGAGCGTCTGACTGTGGCGAAAGTCGAGGTCGCCGCCAACGATGTGTCGCTCACTGTCACGGGCGAACTGCCTCTCACCGACGAGGCCGGCACCGGCGCAATCGACGTGGACTTGCACGGCAGCCTCGCGACGTTGACGCAGTTTCTGCCGCCGGATACGAACATCGCCGGCGACGGTGCGGTGGCGCTGACCGGTTCGCTGCGTGGCACCTTGCGGCGGATCGATCCAGACCTGATGCTGACCGTGGACAACGCGCTGATCCTGACACCACTCCTCGAGCCCGGCTTTTCCAACATCGTCCTGCGCGCCCGCGTCGAGAACGGCGAGGCGGACGTGGAACAGCTGACCGCCAACTGGGGCACGGCGACACTACAGGCCTCGGGGCGCATCCCGCTGGACATCCTTCCCGAACTGCCGGTGGAAATCCCGCGCATGAGTGGTCCGGCGACGTTCAAGGCGGCGTTCAACGGTCTCGACCCATCCGCGATTCCGGGCGCACCGCCGCAGTTGAGTGGCCGTATCAGCGCCGAAGCCGACATCAAGGCTGCCAGCGCGGATGTCGGAGCACTCGACGGCCAGATCACGTTCCAGGAACTTGACGTGGCGTACAGCGGGTTGGGTCTCGCACAACAGCAGCTGTCGACGATCACGATCGCGTCGGGCACCGCGACGATCGAGCAACTCAATCTGTCGGGTTCAGCCGGTGAGATTCACGCCAACGGCAGCGTCGGGTTGGTCGACGAACGGGCGCTGAACGTCAATGTCGAGGGCAACCTGAACGTGGCGGCGGCCTCGCTTCTCACCGACCAAATCCGCGCCGAGGGCGATTCGACACTGAAGTTGGCCGCCCGGGGAACGATTGCAGAGCCGGATGTTACCGGTGCGATCGAGGTGATGAATGCGAGGGCGGTCAGCGACGAACCGAACGTCGCGGCCGAGAACATCAACGCGCACGTCGATGTCGAGGGTCGCCGCATCGTGCTGACGCGGCTCGACGCGGACGTGAACGGCGGCACCCTGAACGGCACTGGCAGCGTCACGCTTGGCGAGGGCATGCTGAGCGCCATCAACCTCGAGCTTTCCGCCCACGACATCGCCTACGACGCGCCACTCGATCTCCGCAGCATCTCGGACTCCGAGATCCGCGTGACCGGCAACGGTGACGAGATTCTCGTCAGTGGACAAGTGACGATTGACGAGGCGGGCTTGACGGGCGACATCAATTTCGACACCGGCCTGCTCGGCGCGATGAGCGCGCGACGCAAACTGGACCTGACCGAGGAGCGCAACCCGATTCTCGAGCGCGTCCGCTTCAACATCGACGTCAACACCGCAACGCCGATCCTCGTCGACAACAATCTTGCCCGGGCCGAGATCGAGAGCGACTTGACCGTCGTGGGGACACCGTACGAGACCGGGCTGCTCGGCGAACTGGTGCTGCTGGAGGGGTCGGAAATCAGGCTGAACGAACGACGCTACGAGGCCGAACGTGGTGTCCTCACCTTCACCGACGAGCGGCGGATCTTCCCGTCGTTCGACCTTCGGCTCCTCACGACGGCGGGCACGTACGACGTCACGATCGAAGTCACCGGCACACCGGGCGACACCGAGACCACGATGACGTCCGTTCCCTCATTGCCCGAGCCGGACCTGATGGCACTGCTCGTGACCGGACGAACGCTCGACGAGATGCGCGGCGAGGAGTACGAGGTCGCACGCGCACAAGTCCTCTCCTATCTTGCGGGCCGCGTCGGATCGGGCCTCGGCCGCGAACTTCAGCAGGCGACCGGGCTCAGCGAAGTCAGAATCGAGCCCACGCTGATCGCCAACGAAGCCGACCCGAGCGCACGTCTGACGGTGGGGCAGGAACTCACGGACGGCGTGAAGCTCGTCTACTCCACCAATCTCACCGACAGCAACGATCAGATCTGGGTCGCCGAGTACGACGTCACCCGCCGCTTCCAGACGCGCGGGGTCCGTCAGGAAGACAGCCAGTTATCGTCTCGACTTCAGTCACGATGTCCGGTTCGGAGGCCAGCCCGAGCCGCGTCGCGAGGCCCACGTCCAGGCGGAACTCGTCGACGTGATGGTTGTCGCCCCTGCGGGCACCGACGAGGCCGCAATACGCAAGGCATTCGGCGTGAAAGTCGGAGACGCGTACGACTTCTTCGAGATTCGAAACGGCATCCAGCGCGTCGAGGAGGTGCTGATCGAGCAGGGATACCTGCAATCACGTGTCCGGCTCGAGCGCGGCGTCGAGGGCAATCAGGCGCGCCTGACGTTGCGTGTCGTGCCGGGGCCGCGCGTCGATCTCCAGTTCACAGACGCGATGCCTCCGACGAAGGTCGTCGAGGAAGTTCGGACGCAATGGCACCGTGGCGTCTTCGACAAGCAGCGCGCCGACGATGGGGCTGAAGCACTGCGGGAGTGGTTGATGAGCGAGAACCACCTGCAGCCGAAGGTCGCATATCAGATTCAGGACGTCTCCGACAGCGAGCGGCGCGTCGTGTTCCAGATCCAGCCCGGTGCACGGTCGCAGAGAGTTGTCCTCGCGTTCGAGGGCGCGTCGGGAATCGACCCCGACGATCTCGACAAGATCGTCGAGGAGCAACGCCTCGAGCGTCAGCTCTTCACCGATCCCATCGTCGTCACCGAGCTGCTCGAGCGTTTTTGCCAGGAGCAGGGCTTCTTGTCCGCCGAGATCGACGAACCCCGGTACGAATTTCAGGACGTCACCGCGCGGGTGGTGCTCACGGTGCACGAGGGTCCGAGGTTCACGGTGAGGAGGGTCGCACTCGCCGGGAACAGCGTGTATGCGACTGATGTGCTCGCTTCGCAGCTCCCCGTCATTCCCGGCGAGCCGTTCGTGCCGGCAGCCGCCGAGAACGCGCTCGAGAAGATCCGCGACCTGTACTGGTCGAAGGGCTACAACGATGTCCGCTCGGACTACGAGATCGTCCAGGATCATGTCAACGGTGAGGTGGATCTCGCGTTCAGGATCAGCGAAGGACGGCAAAGCATCGTCGCGGGCATCACCATCGAAGGCAACGAGAAGGTCAGCGATCGGCTCGTGACCGAGCAGATTCAACTGGTACCTTCTCAGCCGCTCGATCTCGGTGCGCTGTCGCGGTCACGACGGAGTCTCTACGATACCGGTGCCTTCTCGGTCGTCGACATCAGACGGCGCGATCTCGAGAGTGCTGCCGCTCCGGCGCCTGGTGGTGCCGCGGCCAACGGCGCACCCGCGACCAACGGGGCACCAGTGGACGGTGCGCAGGCGAGCCAGGAGACTCCTGTCGAGGCTCAGAACGACCAGCAGAAGCCCGTCGAGATCAACGTTTCAGTCAGGGAAGTACAGCCAATCCGGATCCGCTACGGCGCCTCGTATGACACCGAGGGCGGTCTGGGCGGCATCTTCGACATCTCCAACCACAACTCGCTCGGCGGCGCGCGCGAGATCGGTCTGCGGTCGCGCTACGACAGCCAGCTGCACGAAGGCCGCCTCTATCTCAACCAGCCGGCGCTCAACTACCTTCCGAAAACGACGTTCGCCATCTATCTGCGTGAGGAGCTCAATCCTCCGACGGAGCTCACCGATCCATTCGATGTCAGCCGCCGAGGGCTTTCGATTCAACAGGAACGGCAGTTTCGCGATGCCTACGTGCTGACATACGGTTACCGGCTGGAGCGTGCCCACACGCTGAGCCCGTTGGGAGGAGGTCTCCTCCTCGATGAAGCCGTAACGGTGTCACCGCTGACGACGACCGTGATGCGTGAGACGCGCGACGAGGTGCTCGACGCTGCGCGCGGGAGTTTCCTGTCGCAGGCCTTCTCATACTCGCCGGGCTTCCTCGGCTCGGATCAGCCGTTCATCAAGTATCTCGGCCAGTACTTCCACTACTTCCCGCTTCGCCCGTCCACGCGAAAACCACTCACCAACGAAATCATCAGACCGCGACTCGTCTACGCAACCGGCATTCGGGTTGGCCTGGGCTGGGGCCTTGGCAGCGATCGGCCCGTCCCCAGGAGCGAACGGTTCTATGCCGGTGGCGCCGCGACGCTCCGCGGGTTTGCACAGAACGCCGTTGGCCCGATCGGCCTCGATCGTACGCCGCTCGGCGGCGAGGCGATGATTGTGTTGAACAACGAACTGCGCGTGCCGCTCATCAGCATCGTGGACGGCGTGGCCTTCGCCGATATCGGCAACGTGTTCCCCACGGTGCGCGATTTCTCGTTAACAGACCTTCGCCAGTCGGTGGGCATCGGACTGCGCGTGCGCACGCCATGGGTACTGCTGCGCGGCGACTACGGCATCGTCATCGATCCGCGTCCGGGCGAACCACGCAGCCGAATCTATTTCAGTATTGGACAGGCGTTTTAGAACGAAGAACGACAAGCGTTTTAGAACGAAGAACAAGGTTCTTCGTTCTTCGTTCCGCTAGGACGCGACGTTGACGGATTCAACCATCGACGTGAGGACGGCCCCACGCTGGGTGGTCAACTCGAGCTGAAGACCCTCGACGATCCATCCGGCCTTCACGTTCTCGTCGTCAATGGCTCCCACGACCTGGGCGTCGGTGCTTTCCGGGAACAGCTTTCCGCCCGTAATCTGCACGCGCCGCTCGGACCCATCCACGACCACCATGCGGTAGCAGGTGTTGCGAGTGTGGAGAGTGAGCGCGGTGCCAGGCAAGAGCAACGGCAGAGCCACGCAACGGAAGTGAGCCGGACCGGATTCCAGATGTTCGAGGCTGTCGGCGGGATCGGGCCGCCCAACCTCGTGCACAACGTTGTCTGAAGCAGGCGCGGCGTTACGCATCGATTCCCCCTCTCGATTCAGCTGCCCGATGCAACTGCGCTGCCACGCCCGGACCGCCTCAAACGTCGGATTCCCATCCCAGCCAGCTGATCCGTTTTGAACAAATTGCACTGTCGAAGAAACCGCTTCACGCCTAACGACGTGCTCGCCGCCCCTGACCCACGCGATTAGCACACAGGAACATGTCTTGCACCAGCAGGTGCGGAGGCAGGCAATGAAAGGCAAAGTGTTGTTGGGTATCCTGATTCTCGTTGTTGGCCTCATCGCGGCAATCTATGGCGTCGCACGCACGTCAGACCCGAATCAGGGGCGCGGCGAAGCCGCAGTCGTGGGCGATCAGAATGAACCTGACCGGGAAGCAGTGGCTTCAAGGTTGATTCCGGTGGTCGCGGGGGTCTCGATCGCCGCGGGTGCCGCGCTGATCGGTATCGGTATGGGCGCATTCAGGCGCCCGAAGATCGTCCCGCCCGACTCGCCAGAGGCGAGCAAGGCCGCCACGACGAGAGGCACGACGTCGTAGGGCATCGCCACGCTTGACGAGACTCCCGCGTCCCGTCGTATGCTTGCGCCGGTCGTGAAGTCCTTTCGCCCTCCGGCAGGTGGTGCCCCCGTCGTCAAACCGAAAGTCCTGTTGGTTGACGACCATCCCGAAGTACTGCGATCGCTGACGCGGATGCTCACGCCTCACGTCAACGTCGTTGGTGCCGCGACCGACGCTTGCGGAGCGTTGGAGAACGCACAGCGCTTCGACCCCGACATCGCTGTATTGGACATCACGATGCCCGGACGCGATGGTTTCCAGATCGCTCAGGACCTCGAGGAGCAGGGCTCGCGCGCGCGGGTCATCTTCCTGACGATGCACGAGTCAGACGATTTCGTCGCTGAAGCGTTCCGCTCAGGGGGCCGCGGTTACGTGCTGAAGACGCGTCTCCACCTCGATCTCATTTCAGCGCTGGAGCGTGTCTACGCCGGTCAGCGGTTCCTGCCTTCGATCAAGTCGCTGCATGCCCTCGACCACCCCAAGACGAGCCATGTCGTGCAGTTTCATCTCGACGACCAGGCTCTCATCGATAGCGTGGGCAGCTTCCTCAATCTGGCACTGCGCCGCGGAGACGCGGTTTCAGTTGTCTTCACCGAATCGATTCGCGTCGGGCTCGCTTGCCGTCTGCAGGCGTACGGCTGGAACGTCGGTGATTACGGTGCGTACGGACGATATCGCGCGATCGACCCCGCCGACTCCCTGTCCTTTGTGATGCAAGACGGACGAGCGATCCCCGGGCGTATCCAGCAACTCATCGCCCAACTCGAGCAGTGGCGTCAATCGGTCGCGGAGGGCGCCAATGCCCGGCTCACCATCGCAGGCGCGATATCGGAACAGCTACTTCTGCGAGATGATGTGAGCAACGCCATGGAAGTCGAAAGCCAGTGGACCGCGCTGACGCGGGACCTTCCCTTCCTGACCTTGTGCTGCTATTCGATGGAAAGCTTCGCCAACTCGGCACCGGCAGTCGCATTTCCACAACTGTGCGCGGAGCACTTCGCCGTCGCCCACGCCCAGGAAGGCAGCCGCCGCTCACAATCGATCTGATCGCCGAGGGAACCGCGAGCCGCGTCGCAGCTCGATCGATCAGGGCTGCAGCGATCGCAGCGAGTCGCTCGAGTTTTCCCCGGCGGGAGGCGGCGTCACGGCAGGCACGACGTGCTGCGCCAGGATCTGCTTGACCCGGTCGGCGTCCACCGACTCGACGTCGAGCAGTTCGAGCGCCAGAGCGCGCACGGCGGTCCGCTGCCGTTCGACGATCTGACGCGCCGTTTCGTAGCCACGCATCACCAGCGCGCTGATCTCGTTATCCACTCGACGCGCGGCTTCCTCGCTGAAACCGGCTGCGCGGCTGTCAGCGTCCCACGCACCCGATGGGCGGCGGAAATGCACTGGACCTAAAGGAGACATGCCCAACTCGCACACCATCTTGCGCGCGAGCTCAGTGGCCCGCTCGATATCGTTCGACGCGCCGCTCGTCATCTGCCTGAGGCAGAGCTCCTCGGCCACCCGTCCACCCATCAGGATGGTGATCTGCGCCTCGATGAATGGCTTGGAATGCGTGTGGCGATCGGCTTCGGGCAGCTGCATCGTCACGCCCAGCGCGCGGCCGCGCGGGATGATCGTGACCTTGTGCAACGGGTCTGCATCCGGCAGCAGTGCGGCGACCACAGCGTGGCCCGCCTCGTGGTACGCGCAGGTCATGCGCTCGTGCTCGCTCATCACGATCGACTTGCGCTCGACCCCCATCAGGACCTTGTCGCGAGCGCCATCGAGATCGGCATTGCACACCGTCGTACGACCGGTACGCGCCGCACTCAGCGCCGCCTCGTTGACGAGATTGGCGAGATCGGCGCCTGAGAAGCCAGGCGTGCCACGCGCGATCGATCGCAGATCGACATCGGGGTCGAGCGCGATCGCGCGGGTGTGCACGCGCAGGATCTGCTCGCGCCCCTTCAGATCGGGATTGCCCACCGTGACCTGCCGATCGAAGCGGCCAGGCCGGAGCAGCGCCGCGTCGAGAATGTCCGCCCGGTTCGTCGCGGCGACGACCACGATGCTGTCGGACCTCGAGAAGCCATCCAACTCGACGAGCAGCTGGTTGAGTGTCTGCTCGCGTTCCTCGTGGCTGAGCGAGTTGCCGCCACGGTTGCGCCCAACGGCATCGAGCTCGTCGATGAACACGATGCAGGACGTGTGACGACGGGCCTCGCGGAACAACCGGCGGATGCGCGCGGCGCCCACACCGGCATACATCTCCACGAACTCTGACCCGCTTGCGGAGATGAACGGCACACCAGCTTCACCCGCCATCGAACGCGCCAACAGCGTCTTCCCTGTGCCAGGAGGGCCGATCAACAGGATGCCGCGTGGGATCCGTCCGCCGATGGAGGTAAAGCGCGCCGGCTCCTTGAGGAACTCGACGATCTCGCGTACTTCGTCCTTGGCTTCGTCGACACCGGCGACGTCTTTGAAGGTCACCTTGACGTCCTGCGGGTCGATCGTCCGCGCCTTTTCGAGCGTCGGGACGCGGCCAGTCATCAGCCTGAACATCATCAAGCCAACGGCACCGAACAGCAGCAGTCCAAGCGCGAACGCGGTGTAGTGATCCCCGGCGGCTTGCTCGGCGCGGCTGACGTCGAATCGCACCCCACGCTCGACGAGACTGGCAACGAACGTCGGGTTCAGCGCGATGTAGCCCTGCGGGGCCACCGTTGCCACGCGCGTCCCATCACTGCGCTCGAAGCCGACCGCGTCGCCCTCGACGACAACCGACGTGACCCGATTGGCGTGCACGTCGCCGAGAAATTCGGAGAAGGGCACGAGAACCACTTCAGGAGCTGCGCCGCGAAGCAGTGCAAATGCCGTGATGGATAACACGACCGCAACCGGTACCGATTGCGATCCAGAAGCGTCGGGTCCGTGGCAGCCTGCCTCTCGACACAAATTCCCCTAGCGCCGCGAAGTGGAGCCAAGCGATACACACACCTCGCGTGTCTGATGGCTCGAATTTTGAGGAGGAGGCGCGCGTGGCGCCCGACCAGCGATCGACGGGGCCTGCGCGTCTCTGAATCTTATCGGACCGTCGCCGTGTCGTAAATAGATGGTGTGAATGGACATCGCTTACCTCAGCCTGAGACGTCGCACACTGGTGCGAACAGGCGGCGTCGGCAACAACCAGTTGTTCGCGTTCAGCATCGGAGGACGGTAGCGGCAGTACTTCACGCGTCCAGCTGGACCATCACGGGTGGGGTAGGCTGAATCGATGTCGAACCCAATCCTGCGCGTGCTGACTGGCGCCGCCGACCCCAGGCGCATCGTCGAGTCGGTCGTTCCGCGACACAGTTTCGATGACGTGATCCTGCCGCCGTCGACGCGACGGTCGCTCGAGCAGGCGCTCACGCATGTGACGCGCCACGATCTCATCTTCAACCGGTGGGGACTCGGTGAACGGCATCCGACCAGCCTCGCCCTCGCCTTCAATTTCGCTGGCGCACCTGGCACCGGCAAGACGATCTGCGCCGAAGCGATCGCCCACGCGCTCGGCCGGCGGCTGCTCATCGTGCGCTACGCCGAAGTGGAATCGATGTGGATGGGCGAGACGCCAAAGAACATCGTCGCGACGTTTCGTCTCGCACGCAAAGAAAACGCGGTCCTGCTGTTCGATGAGGCCGACGCTATCGCCGCGCGACGCTCGGCCGCGCCCGATCACGGCTACCTGCGTGAAACCAATACCGTGATCAACGTGCTGCTCCAGGAGCTCGAGCGTTTCAATGGTGTCGTCATCTTCGCGACAAACCTGGCGGCGAGCTTCGATCCCGCGTTCGAGCGGCGGATACGAACGCACGTGCTGTTCGAGATGCCGGGTGTCGAAGAACGCGAGCAGATTTGGCGGGTTCAGTTGCACTCGCGTACTCCGCTTGCGGCAGACGTCGATTTCCGTGCGCTGGCGCAGCAGTTCGAAGCCAGCGGCGGAGACATCCGAAACGCGGTGCTCAAGGCGGCAATGGCGGCGGCAGCCGAACCGGGTAACGATGCGTTCAAGACGATTCGCCAGCGGCACTTCGAGGACGGGATTCGTGAGGTGCTGGCGTCAAAACGGGTAATGCGCCAGTCGCTCCTGGATGTGACGCCGGCATCCCCCCTATTTAACGGTGAGCAGGGCCGCGAGCACCCGCCGCTTCCCCGGCTGGCAACGGCGGTGGCGATTACCACGAGCGTGCTCGGACTTGTCGTGGCGCTCGTGGCGCTCGTGGTCGCCATGCTGCGGTAGGGATCACGGCTCTCGCGATCATCGGCAAGCAGACGACAGCTGGCACGCGCTAACGCGCTTCGTTCTTCGTTCCCGCCACGACGAGCACTGCCCTGGCGGCGTAGGCGCTCGAGAGCCGCGTGACCTCTGAATAGACTCCCTGTCTGATCGGGTCGTTGTTGTTGAAGGTCTTCCTCTTCGACACGTGCTCTCGATACGGCTGCCACTCGTTGAAGACCTCTCGGGTGATCTCGTCCGGGAAGAAAACCTGACTCGCGACGACCTCCCGGCCGCCGAGGAACACCTTGAAATGCACGTGCGGCGTACGGCCACCGTACCAACTAGGGAAGATCGTGCGGAACCGCACGTTCCCGTCCGCGTCGGTGACCTGTGTGCCCCGGAGGTATTGCGCCCCGACAGCCGTCTGCGGGGACACGCCACCAACGCCGCCCTGCTTCGCGTAGCCGGAATAGAGGCCGAGGGCATCGGCATGCCAGACATCGACTCGCGCATCGGGAAGCGTCGCGCAATCGCCCGCACGCACGACCTGAAGCGCCAGCTGCAACGGCGCTCCCGGCATCCCCGACGTGATGTCCGAGCGAAGCAGCTTCGGGTCCAGATAGAAGGGACCTTCACCCGCATCCGCAGTCTGCACGCAGCCGCGCTGGCTCTGTGCGAACGCCGGGTCAGCACCGATCGCCGCCATGACAATGCCCGAGAGGCCGACGAGCGCACGGCGTCTGCCAACGTCGATCGAAGACATATTTCGTCCCTCCTTCACTCGTTCCCCATGGCCAGAGGATCCAGTGGATTATCCGACAAATCCGCACAACCAGCTCACGTCGTGGACGTGTGACGAAATCAGGTAGCTTGACACCCTGTACCAGTCGCAGAAAATCGTTGACACCATGCAGATACTCACAGGTCGATGCAACAAGGAAGTCTGGACGAAGGGTGCCCCTTGCGCCGTGGCGGGCCTGCTGCTCTTGACGATGCCTGTCTCTGCGCAGTGGAAAAACCTGCCGATGGATGGTGTGCCGCTCGGACCGGATGGCAAGCCGAACATGTCGGCGCCTGCGCCCAGGACGAGCGACGGCAAAGCCGACCTGTCCGGGATCTACATGCCCAACATGAAGTACTTCCGGAACCTCGCCGCCGATCTGGGGCTCGAGAACGTGCCCATGACCGACGAGGCACGGAAGATCCACAAGCTGCGCGAAGACGGCACGCGCGGGTGGGAAGAGCCGGATGCTCATTGCCTGCCGCAAGGTGTTCCCAAGGTCAACATGGCGCCGGTGCCGTTCAAGATCGTGCAGACCGACAAGCTCGTGGTCCTCGTGTACGAGGCATTCAACTTGTGGCGGCAGGTCCATCTCGACGGCCGCGAGTTCGCGAGACGACCTCAATCCAAGCTGGCTGGGTTTCTCGAAGGGCCGCTGGGAAGGCGACACGCTTGTCGTCGAAACCAGGGGACTCAATGGAAAGCAGTGGCTCGACCATGGCGGTCTCCCGACCAGCGACAAGCTGACGGTCATCGAGCGCTTTCGACGCCCCAGCTTCGGTCAGCTGGAGATCGAGCTCACCATCACCGATCCGACCTACTACACGAAGCCGTGGACGGTGACGACCAACGCGCGTCGCCTGGTGGAGACCGAGTTGTTCGAGTTCATCTGCAACGAGAACGAGAAGTCCAGAGAGCACATGGGCCCGCATATCAAGTAGCGAGAAGGGCTCCTCTCCAAATTCGCCCCCCCGGGCCGTCGATCCGCGGCGGACCGTGATAGCATCGACGCCGCCCCCGGAATTCATCGCAATTCGCGTTAAATCTGGGCTTGCGCTCTCGAGTGCCGACCATGATTCCCAAACTCCGCGCAATGACGTCTATCGGGGCCGCGTGTGTTCTCGCGGCGGCATTCGGAATCGCGAACGCGCCCGAACCGGCCACGGCCCAGGCCCGGGTAGAGACCGGCCGCTTCGTGTGGCACGACCTCATGACGAAGGACGTGAACGGGGCCAAGCGGTTCTACGGCGAGTTGTTCGGCTGGCGGTTCGAGGACACCACGCGCGGCGACCGGCCGTATGTGATCGCCCGGTCCGCGGACGTCCCCGTCGGCGGCATCGTCGATATCAGCGCGATGACCGACGCGGGAGCACAGTGGTTAAGTTTCATGGCCGTCGCCAGCGTGGACAAGACCGTGGCGCAAGTGCAGGCGGATGGTGGCAAGGTGCTCGTTCAACCGCGAGACCTGCCGCTCGCGCGGGTGGCCGTCGTCACTGACCCGCAGGAAGCGCCGCTTGGGCTCGCACAGATGAAAGGCACGATACCCGAGCCCGCGCAGCCGACGCCCGGTCATTTCTTCTGGCAGGAATACCTCGCTCGCGACGCGACACGTGCCCTCGACTTCTACAAGCGGCTCGCGGGTACGAGCCGGCGATCTCGGATTCCCGCCTGGGCGTCGAATACCACGTCCTGCGGAAAGCGCGAGGCGGTGCCGGACTCTTTCAGCTTCCGAACGACGTCGTGGACGTGCAGCCCAACTGGCTCCCTTACGTGCTGGTGAGTGACCCTGAGGCACTGGTCGCTCGCGTGACCGCCCTGGGCGGTCGCGTTATCGTACCCGTAGCTCCCGAGCGCCGAAACAGCTCGCTGGCGGTCATCGCCGATCCGAGCGGAGCGGCACTCGCACTTCAGAAGTACCCCTATTAAGGTGAGTCATCCATGAAGCGCACGAACCTCTTTCCGCGATTACTCCTTCTGGGTGTTGTCTTTGCCGCCGCGCTGGCGTCTCTGAGTTGCGACTCCTCGGCGGGGGTCGGTGTCGGCGTCGGCTACCCGACTCGTTACGGTGGCGGAGGGGGTCGTCCGCCGGTCTTTGTCGGAGGCCCGTCCTTCTAGCACCTGTGCGCTCCTGAACGACGGCGTCCCACCCGCGGACAAGTCGCACCTGCAACAATCGCAGTAATCGCATTCCAGGCCCACAACCGCGGCCCTCCTCCCATCGTCTTAGTGGCACGAGCTTTGGTCAGGTCGCCGACCGAGCCCGAGCGAACTTCTTCGGGCGACGCCCGTATTCCACGCTGAAGGAGGGGCTTCGATGAAACTCCGAACGAGCGCGTTCGTCGTCCTGGCTGGCTTGCTGGCCGGGTCCGCGTGGGCGCATCACAACATGTCGGCCCTTTTCGATTTCAACGATCGCGTGACGTTGACCGGCACGCTCACCAAGATGGATTGGAGAAATCCTCACATCTACGTCTTCGTCGACGCCAAACGCGGGGATCAGGTGGAAGCCTGGTCCGTCGAAGGGCCTCCGCCGAACTTCTTCCGCACCCGCGATATCGACAGGGAGGACATCGGCAACGCCATCGGCAAGCAGGTCACGACGGAGGTCAGCCGTGCCCGGGATGGCTCGCGCTCCGGTCTTCTCCGCACCATGATGCTGCCGGACGGAACGGTCGTCTCCGCCTGTCCGCAGAACTGTTGAGTTCGTTCGGCTCGGATCTGCCTTCAGAGGAGGCTTCCACATGAAGAGGACTTCCCTCGTCACCACCGCGGCCGTCGCCTGCGCGGCCCTGCTGACCGCGGTTCCGGCCGGGGCTCAGCTTCCACGGGATCCCGCCGAGAGAGCCAGGGTCATCGCGCAAATCATGGAGATGAATGCGCGTCAGCTCACGATTTTCGACCGTCAGGGACAGACAGGTCGGAACCGTCGGGCACGCGGGATCTGTACAACCAGCCGGTGTTCTCCCCCGACGGCAAGAGCATGGCGGTGATCAAGCCAGACCTGGACAAGGAAAACAACGATCTGTGGATCATCGACGTGGCCAGCTCCAAGGGCAGACAGATGACTGTCAGCAAGACTCGCGAAGGTGCGAATTCGCCGGCGTGGTCGCCTGATGGACAGTCGATCGCCTATGTCGCGCTGCGCGACGGCTACTTCGGCCTCTATCGAAAGGCGGTCGAGCGGCGAGGGCACCGAGGACCTCCTCTTCAAGAACTCCGCGCCCATGACGCTTACCGACTGGTCGCAGGACGGGCGATATCTGACGTACTTCTCCACGGATCTCACCGGTGGCGCCCTGTTCGCGCTGCCACTCGAGGCCCAGGGCGAGCGGAAGCCCATCGAGGTCCTTCGCAACAAATCGCAGTTGCAGGGTCCGCGTCTGTCCCCGGATAGCCGGTTCATGACGTACACATCGAACGTCTCGGGCAAGTTCGAGGTGTACGCGATCCCGTTCGATCCGCGGCCGCGCGCCGGGCGCCTCACCGTCCGCGGGTCCATGGCAGCTCTCCGATCAGGGCGGCACGGGCATGGTGTTCTGGCGCCGTGACGGCAAGGAGCTGTACTACCTGGCCGCCGATCGCGCGATCATGGCGGTGGAAGTGGGCGCGGGATCGACGCCGAAATTCGGCAAGCCGCGAGTGCTGTTCCGTCCCTCGTCGGAAATCGTGCCCGGCGATCGGCCCGGGAACGGCGAGTGTCAGCGCGACGGTGAACGATTCGTCCTTGCCGTTCCTCGTCCACAGATACGGCAGTTGACGATGTACGACCGGCAGGGAAAGGTGATCAGCCGGATTGGACAACCCGGCTTCTACAACCAGCCGAATCTGTCGCCAGACGGGACCGCGCGCCGTCGTACATGCGGAACGATCCGCAGAGCGGCAATCTCGGATATCTGGACGATGGATCTGGCCAGCGGCAAGGCCACGCCGATCACCGACGACACGCCGCCGCAGAATGCACCGATCTGGTCTCCCGACGGCAAGCACGTCGCGTATGTCTCCACGAAGGACGGCCTCTCTGGTATCTATCGAAAGCCCGCGGATGGAACCGGCGAAGCGGAGCTCCTCTTCCAGTACACGCCAGGCGCCGGCATGGTCCTGACAGACTGGTCGCCTGACGGGAAGTTCCTCACCTTCTTTACCGGCGTCATCGTGCTGGTCCCGCTGGAAGGGAATCAGAAGGCACTGGAACGCAAGGAGATTGACTGGCTGCGCGAGGACTACGACGCGGGCCAGGGCCGATTCTCACCCGACAACCGGTTCATCGCATTCCTCTCCAACGAAGCCGATGTGGACAGGGGCGAGGTCTACGTACGTCCGTTCGATCCGAACAAGCCGGAAGCGCCGGCGGGACCGGCCGTGCGGGTCTCGAAGGACGGCGCCATCGGCATGATCACGTGGCGGCAGGATGGCAAGGAGCTCTACTTCATGACTCGCAACTGGGAGGTCATGGCAGTGGATATCGAGACGACGCCGACGTTCAAGGCTGGTACGCCAAGGATGTTGTTCTCGCTGCCCGGCCCGCTTCCGGGGAACCCGATGCAGTGGAAGAACGTCAGCCAGGACGGTCAGCGGTTCATCTTCGCGATGCCCGTCACAGCCCCGGCGCCGGCGCGCTGGTACCTGAATCACGCGTTTTCATCAGCCGGCTCGCGCGTCACCTCGCGGGCCGGTTTGTCCTCGCGTAACCCGACAAACTTCGTGTGGCGGAGATGATTGTCATCGGTCCATTCCACGAACTCGAACTGGCCGACCAGGGCCGGCTTCAGCCATCGGCAGTCCGCCATTTTCTCCTTCGTGAGTCCCTGTCCCCAACGGCCGCTGCGCGCTTCCGGGAGATTGACGAATGGACAGTCGGGGATTTCGAGCGGGCGGAACTTCTTGAACAACTGCTGCGCGTAACGCGGGCGTGAAGCCGTTACGCGTGCGCGAGGCGTACAACAGGCGATCGCCCTCGTAGTAGCCGATGATCAGCGCGTCGAAGGTGTTCGTCCCGATGCGTGTAGCCACCGATGACGAGCTCCTGACCGCGGTTGATTCGCATCTTCATCCACGCGCCGGTCCGCAGGCCCGACTCGTAGCGGCTGTTGCGGCGCTTCGCAACCAGCCCCTCGAAACCCTGCGTCGTCACGGCGTGGATCAGATCGGACAGACCTGCGTCGAGTGGGCCCGCGTAGCGCACGGGCTCGGTAGCGTGGGCAGAAGTTTCTGCTCGAGCAGTTCGCGGCGAACGCTGTGCGGCTCCGAGGTGACGTCGCGGCCGGCGAGAACCATGACATCAAAGACGTAGTACACGATCGCGGCTTGCGCTGACGAGGCGTTCTGCAGCGCGCCAAATGAAGGTCGGCCATCGCGATCGAGCGCGACGACCTCGCCATCGATCACCGTCTCATCGGGCAGTCTCGCGAGGCCTCGTACGACAGACGGGTACCGCGTGCTGAAATCGTTATCGTTGCGCGAGCGAAGGTGAATCCTGCCGCCAGCCTTGAAGGCGACCGCGCGATAGCCATCCAGTTTCAACTGGTATTCCCAGCGGGTTGATTCGTCCGGCAGTCGATCGGTCGAGAGAAGCAACATTGGCGGGATGAAGCGTGCTTTGACACGGGACGCCACCCGCCGAGTCTAATATGTCCAGCTGCTCACTCGCGCGGTTGCCAGAATGCAACGAGACCGGCAAACGGTTCGAGCAGTTTGTCGCGAAGAACGGTCCGACCCGCAAGCGCGACCCGAGAGGCGTAGACGGCCTGTTCGGCAGCGTCGGCGCCAACGACACGGGGGCTGGAAGCCCCCGCGTCGAGATGAGGCAAGCGACCGCAGGCTACGAACGACCGACTAGAGCCAGGGCCAGGGGCCTGTGATCGCGAAAGTGACTCCTGGTGTCTGGATGTTGACGAACAGCCATTTGCCGTCAGGGCTGAACACGGCGCCAGCCCATTCACTCTGCTTCAGATTGGTGTTGAAGACGCTACCAGAGGGGCGTTCCAGCTCGCCCAATGCTCCGGCGGTGAAGTCCATGTTGTTCAGCGCAAAGGTGAAGATCTTCCCGGTCTTTGGGTACAGCCAGACCAGCCGCTCCCCCGGGTTGGTAGTCCCGCCGGAGTTGTCCTCGCACATGATGATGCTACCGTCGGGTGCGACGACGATGTTGTCAGGGTTTTCAAGCGCAGACTGCGCGGGAGATACATAGATGATTCTCAGGCTCTCGGACTTCGGGTCATATTCGAACACCTGACCCTCGCCGATACCAGTTCCGTTTGGCGCGGCGATATCTGGACCTCCGGTCGTGGAGACGAAGTAGATTTTGGACGCGCCATACCAACAGCCTTCAAGACGCCGGAAATTAGCTCCCCCGCCGGCAAGCCCCTGTTGAAACGTGGAGGGCGCCCCAATGCTGACATCAGGATCGGGATCCTCAATCGTCACCCAGCGCACCGGGAAGGCTCGGCTCTCGCATCCCATTTCTTGAAAATCGAGCTGGGGCCGTCCGCTTGACAGCAAGCATCTGAAGAGTTCCGCCATGCTGGGCTTTGCCAGGCACCTTGTAGAGGAATCGGTAGAAACCAGACCCGATATCATCCGGTGCGCTCGGACCATCTTCGGTCAGGTAGGTGATTCCAGTTGCCGGATCGGTGGCCATCGCTTCATGCGAGAAGTTCCCCATCGCGGGAAATGGCATCGCATCGCCGCCGGGGAGGGGACCCAAGGCACCGACCTCGTAAACGTAGCCATGCCGGTTGTTTGAGATTGAGTCGGTCGTGGTTCCGGTATCCACTTCTTCGCAGGTATACCAGGTACCCCAAGGCGTTACGCCACCGGAACAGTTTCGAATGTTGCCGCTGATGCTGGGGACCGACGAGATGAATCGCTCTGACGCGAGATCGAAGATGAGGTTGGATGTGCCCCCTCCTGCCACCGGGTCGTACCACAACAAAGGATTGCCGAAGGCCGCCGGACCGGGATAGTCGACTTCATGATCCCTCACCAGAATCAAATGGTTTCGACCGAGTTCTTGGATCACCGCCATTCCGTCGTGCAATTCCGGCGTCGGCGTCCCTTGAGCGTCATCCATGATGTCGCCCGTCCAGCCGTAGGAACGGTACCTGAACGGTGCGGGGAGTTGTATCAAGCTCAAGCCTGTCTCGGGATCGAGTCTCGGTGCGATCGGACCCCAGGGAGATGCGCTCGATCCTGCCGCCGAACACTGCCCTGCCGCCTCCACGCGCGCCACGGACAAGCCGCCAAGCGTTTTGGCAATCGCGGCGCTTCCGATCAAGCCGGCGCCACCTCTTAGGAATGCTCTGCGGTTGACAACATTTGATAGTGGGTTTGACGGACCCGATGGTGACCACGGTGCCTGCGCCCGGCGGTGCGCCAGCAGCAATGCCTCTCGTAGATCCGTTCGCTCATTCCGCGATAATGATTCAAACACGAGAATCTCCTCGTCTTTACGGGCAGGAATATTCAGTGAATCGTGGTTACGACCGTTCCCGTGCAACGGCCGGTAGTGGTGCGCCAGTGTTGGGCCACACCGACGTAGTGACGGAAGGGACGATACTCAGATGCCGTTGCGGCAATGCAACGGGCTCATCACATCGAGGCAAGATTCCTGACAGAGACCGTCTGAGTCAGGAATGGGGTCTGCTACGCGTGCTCGCGGATCCTGGACGCCTTGCGGTGTTCCCAGGTTGGGTGAAGGGCAGGTTCAGGATCAGCGGCGTGATTTCCCGTCGCTGTCGAGCTGTTCGGGCAATCGCTCGAGGCCGACGAGCGTCCACCCGGCAGCGGCACGCCGGAAGTACACGTGAATCGGCTCGCGCCACGATGCGTGATCGGCGCTTTCAGCAGAGATGTCCACGGCGATGAAGCTGCCGTCAGCGCCCGGCAGTTCTCGTGGCGCAGACATCGACGTCGTGGTGCTCTGCGTCTCGGCGATCTGCTGTTTCTCGCCGGTGGTGTTGTCGAAGCGTGACCAGACGGCGAGATACCTGGCAGGAGCCTTGGCGAAGCCAGCACGTACGGCGGCGTTGTCGAACGTGAGCACACCGCTGCCGTCGAGTTTCGGATCGACGATCGGATTGATGGCAGGAAGATACGTGCGTCCAATCGCGTCACGCCGCTTGATCAACACGGCGACGAGATGAGCTTCGGCAGCCGGATCGCTGTACTCGCCTGCGTGGACCGCCGCCCGGATCAGATCGTCGCTGAAGGCCATCACTCGCTGCGCCGCCCAGAAGGCATCATCGTCGCGCATCTCCATGTACGCCGTCGTCGGCGACTGCGGCTTCCAGGCGCGCGGATCGAAATGATCACCCTCGAATCGGCCGATCGATGGATATTCCTTGTATGGCACCGTCTGCCAGGGACTCAGCGCAAACCCGAGCGAGAAAAATCGTCGCTTCGTCGTCGAGCCCTCGTAGAAGTGCTCCCACCCCACATCCCAGTCGTGGACACCGTTCGCGGTGCCGAACGTCGATCCCACGTCCTGCAGGTAGTGCTTGACGATCAATCGGCCGTTCTCGGTGACGAGCGCGTCGATCGTGTTGCCGGCCTTCCAGTCGGTCAGGTTCGTCCACGCCCCGAACACACGGAGGCCACGAAGCTCGCGCCGGTGTTCGTGCGGCACGATGTCGTTCGGATCGTCGGGTCGAGTGCCGGCATAGCGGAATCCGCCGAGGATCCGGCCAGTGAGCCGGCGACCGGCGACCACTCGGTATGTCCCGTCGGGTTTCGGCGCGGCCAGTGCCAGCAGCCGGTCGAGATCCTTCCTGTCGAAGGGAGTCCGCACGCCGGAAGGACGCCGGACGGTCGCTCCAGGATCGAACTCGACGTGTGCGGGATCGAACGTGGCCAGGAACGTTTCGACCTGGTTGTAGCCGAGCGCCCAGAAGATCTTGGTCGCCACCGCGACCGCTGCAGTCGACGCCTCGAGCCGGTCGCGGTCATCGAACTGCACGAACCACGTTTCTCCGTTGGCGTCGCGTCCGGTGAAGCCCGGCTTTGCGCCGCTCTCCTTCTCTCGAACGATGACCCACTTCCCTGACGCTGGTGGACGGCCGGCGTTCGGCCCGCGCCCGATGTCCTCCGCGCGGAGCGGCAGGCGCCCGATGCGATTGGTGAACCAGCTCGAGTCGGGCACTTCGTCGATCGTGTTGACGTTCAACGCCCGTATGTTCGACGGCTTGTGATACGGCGTCGCGAACAGGTTCGTCGCAATTTCGTACATGAGCCCGATGTCCCACGGTTGAACGTCCGACGCATCCCGGCTCTCCGGCTCCCGCTGAATGGGATCGTCCGGGAAGAACTTCGGCCCCGCTGTGAACGCCGGGGCGATGGCGATCGCCGCGAGGACCGCGAACCCGACAACCAACCGTGCGCGCGCAGCGATATGTGACATGAGCTGGCTGCCTCAGAAGGCAGATGAAGAGCCGAAGACGATGTTGAAACCTTCAGCGCCGTGCGCGAACTCGAGGCGAAGCGGCGTCGTCCTCGGCCCGTGAAATCGAACGCCCACGCCGAAGTTGTTCCTGAGCCCGTCGAGCGACAGATCGCTTGCCTCGGCCGTGACCTTGCCCGTGTCGTAGAACAAGGCAAGATCCAGCATGCGATTCACCATCACCCGCCACTCCGCCTGCAGCAGGAGGCTGTTGCGATCGCGAAAGCGCCAGCTTGGGTACGCGCGCAGCGTCGAGCCGCTGCCCAGTGACGGCAGCATGAAGTACGGGAGCTGCTGGTCGTCCTTGAGCGATGTGGTCTCGACCCGGCCACGCAGGGTGATCACCCACGCTTCGCGCAGCACGGGAATGTGCTGGATTGCCTGGTACTGGATCCGTTCGAAGCCGAATTGCGAATCGGTGTCGGCATAGTCGTGAAAGGTGACGCCGTAGAACCCGCCACGGCGCGCGTAGTCCTCCGCCAGTCGCGAGTCGATACCGATGGTTCCCTGAGTATGAATGTAGACAGGTTGCGCACCGAGACCCGGCAGTGTCTCAGGTGTGTAGACCGTATCGATTGAGGGCGCGCTTCCGCCGCCCGGTCCCGTGTTCCACTGCGACACCTCCACTCCACCCGCCAGGAGCAACAGCCGACGCCCCGGCCGCACGGTCAACAGTGTGGAGGCATAGGGTTGCTCGAAGCTGTAATTGACCCGATCGTCTTTCGATGTGGTCGAGGTGCCGATGCCGTAGAAGCCGACCTGCGTGGCGTCGCGCCAGCCTCCCAGCACCGATAACCTCGCTGGCAATCCGAAGAGTTCGGGGGCGATGAACTCCGCCTCGATGCGCTTGTATCCCTTGTACGTGAGGCTGCCGCGGACATCGACGGTGTTATAGGGACTGATGTATTTGAGATAGCCGGCGCCGAGCGTGAAGCCGCCCCCCGAGTACGCGTTCTCGAAAAAGGGGTGAAAGCCGCTCCCGGTGGTCAGCGTCGATTCGGCATAATCGAGCCATCGTTCGACCTTGCTTTGCTGATACGGACGGATCACCTTCGCCGCCTGCTGCTGCTCGATCTGTGCGGCCCTGGTCCGGGGCTCGGGCGGCGGCTCCTGCCCGACGGCGGCCGCCGGCGGCACAGCCAACCACAAACCTAGCAGTGCAAGCACCCGCCTCGCTGCCACGATCGCCCTGGATCTGCACGTCCCGTTGGCCCGGAAAGTTTCCATCCTCACCATGCTATCGACGACTAGTAACTGACGCCGAACGACAGCACCACACCGACGTCGTTACTGTCTGCGTCGGTGCTCGGCGGGTCGCTGTCGAAGCTGTCGAAGACGTTGACGGCGAGAAAGACATCCTTCCAGAGCTCCCGTCTCACACTGGTGTCGAACTGTATACGCTGGCGGCCGAAGTTGCTCAGGCTTGGGAAGTATTGCAAGGCCACATCGAGGTTGGTCCGTGGATAGTCGTACGCGTAGTAGGACGTCCTGAACGTCATGATGGCCTCGAGGTTCTGCGTCCCGTCGCCATCCACGCCTTGCTCGTCGTTGAAGGACAGCCCGCCACCCACACTCAGCTGCGCCTTGTTGCTGTTGATCAATCGTTGACCGACGGCAGCACTGACCTGGGAGCGTAGCGTGATGCCCAGGCTCTCGTTGGTCTCGACTCCGACACCGCCGCCAACGAACCATCGCGATCCGCGATACCGGAGATAGGACAACTGGAGGGTGCCGCGATCGTTGCGCCCTTCTTCGTCACTGGTTTGTGTCGCGGTGCCCGATGCCGTCATCCGTCCCTCGAACGACGGGCTGCGGTAGACGGTGCTCGCGTTCACGTTCAGCTGGGCGATGTCACTCGAACGCGTGTAGCTGAAGCCGGCATCGATCGAGCCGTCCAGCTTCGCCCAGAAGCTGCGGCCGATCCGCGCGATCACGGTCACGTCCGCCATCGGCAACGCGACCGGCCCGGTCACTTCGACGATGACGAGCGTCCGATTCGGATCGGATCGGAGACTGCCTACGAAACGTCGACCGTCACTGGTGCCAACCTCGAACTGCCCCGCCGCGGTGACGGTCGCGACCTTGTCCCACTCGATGTAGAGGGTTCCCTGATCATCCGTCTTGTACTCGAGCCGTCCGCGGTCCAGCGTCGACACCTCGCCGGTGATTCGATCGCCGTTGGCGAGCGTGACGACGTCTGTGCGTTGCGCATGGGCCGGTGCATCGAGTACCACGAAGATCAAGAGGGCGGCTGGAGGGGCGACCCTCCAACCGCCGGCCCCCCATTGCACGGTGTTCGGCCAACGGTCAGAAGCGGAACGTCACGCCACCGTTGAACTGGAGCTGATTGGAATACTGGGAGTTCCCCACCACGTAGCAGCCCCAATACGGATCGCACCACCAACCGGCCTCATCCGTCTTGATGTAGGTCGGCGTCCACTCCATAGCGAGGCGCACACCAACGGCCCTGGCTGCGAGCTTCACGCCGGCGGCCCACGTGGTCGAGAACTGCGTCTCGCCACCGAGGCTTCGATTCACTCCGGCGATTGTCGCGTCGACGGAGCCGTAGTTCGTCGCGCCAAGACCAATCAGCACGAAGGGTCGCAGCGGAACGTCGGGTTCGCCAAAGTTGTAGGCGAAGTACCCGTGGTAGGAGGTGATGCTCATATCACCGATTTCCCGCTCCGCCGTTCCACTGACGATGAGGGTCGTTGGCTGCTGTGCCCACCTGAAGCCAACTTCGGCGCCCTCGCCGACGAGCGCGCCGACAGTGAATCCATATATGGCCGCATCATCCGGTTCAACGGTGTCGTAGATGTTGCCGTCGCCGGCGAGTATCGGGTCGCTATCGACGCCGTCGGTAATGGACCAGCCCACGAACCCGCTGACTTCCACAACCTGCGCAAACGCCGGAACGACTCCGGTGATGAGGAACAACCCAGCCGTAACGATGCCTCTCTTAAACATTGCGACCTCCACTAACGTGCCGTTGGGGCCATCGGATTGCCCCCGAGGGCGTTCTTGAAATGGCGGCGATTGCCCGCTGCGCGCGGACGCTGTTGCCCGCGTCATCGGGCGGCGGAGACACGACGGCGATTCCGAGCTTGCCGGGTGACACCGCGATGAGGCCGCCGCCTACGCCGCTCTTGGCCGGCAGTCCTGTGTGGTAGACGATCTCGTCGTCCGCGTTCGTTCCCTCCTCGAGGTTCCATAACGGGTTGAACGCGTTGTTGACCGCGGTCTGCGGATCGAGGATGACGCCGAGGCCGCGATCCAGCGTGGCGCAGCACCGCCGCAAACACTCGGTACTTCGCCGCAGACCGAGGCATACGTGAATCGCTTCAGCACGGGTCATGCCACGCCGCGCAGTAGAGGGCACGAGACACGTAGAAGCGCGCTTACGTTGGAGACGGCTTCTTGCAGACGCAGGTTGCTCGCGGCGCCTGGCCACGAATCGAGCCGGGCGCACGCTCCGAGATAATGGAGAACCTCCAACACGGCGGAGCGCCATACCTGAGCCACAGGACCGTTAATGACATCGCACGCCCTCCCGGCCCTCTGTCCGTTCGTGGCACGCCGCCTGCAGTCCATCACACCCGGACTCCTGAATTTCGCCGCGATGCCAGGGAAGCGAGGATGGAATCCGTTCCTGTCTGCATGACAGTCAGGTGGCGTGTGCCTGCCGGTGAAGCGCAATCGATCACCGCCACCCTACAATCGCTGATGCTGAAGACGCGCGCCGCACCCGGGTGCGCAGGCTGTTCTGTGTCGACTGACATGGGCGCGCTGGTCGTGATCCAGTACATCGAGAACTGGAAGACCGAGACCGACCTGCGGCGTCAGGTACGGTCGGATCGATTCTCCGCTCTTGCCGAACTGATCGAGCATGCTACGGAGCATCCGGTCATCGAGTTCACCCTGCCGGGCGGGCCGCGCGGTATCGACTACGCGGAGGAGGTCCGCCGGTTCTGAGGACCGGGGACTCGCGAGAAGGGCGTGTACTAACCTGGCCTTCGAGCGCTCTCGTCGATGCTGGCCGGCGCTGCGTACCAGTTCTGCCTGGCGACCACTTTCGGCGACGCCGGATCGGTGAGGTAGTTCGGCGACATGATCTGCACGCCGTACTCGTTGAACAGGTCCTGGATGTTGGCGTGGAGCGTGTCGAGGGTGATGATTCGCGACTCCTGGTGCAGCAGCGACACCCACAGTGTGTACTTCACGTAGAAGTCTTCGAGCGACGCCTGGAACACGCGCGGCTTCGGTTCGCGGCGCAGGCCGGGTGTTCGTTCGGCCGCGAGCAGCAGGAGCGACTGCACCTGACGCCACGGCGCGTCGTAACCGATGGTCACAGACGTGGATGTGAAGACACCCTCGCTGTCGGCGAACCGTGAATAGTCGGTCGTCATCTGAGCCGCGACGACGGCGTTCGGGATGGTGACCTCCTCGAGCTGGAGCGTCTTGATCTTGGTGGACAGGACGCCGAGATGGATCACGGTTCCCTCCACGTTCCCGATTCGAACGTAGTCACCGACCCGCAACGCGCGCGAATAGGTCACGGTGTACCCGCTCACCATCTGGTTCACCAGCCCGGTCGAACCGAGGGTCAACATCAAGCCGAGGAAAACGCTCACACCTTTGAAGGCATCGGTTTCGCTTCCCGGCATATAGGGATATGCCACGATAATCGCGAATACCCACACGAGCGATGTCAGAATCCGCCGGGTGGGCTGCGCCGTCTCCGGATAGATCCAGCGGCTCCTGATTCGCCCCCGCTCGATCGAGTGGAACCACATTGCGACCAGCTTGGACGCCAGACGCGCAATGACCAGAATGACGAGCACGGTGAAAAGACCGGGAACCGCGTGCATGGCGCCGAGCGCGAGATTCTGGAGTGTCGTCACGAGGAAACCGCTCAGCGACTCGCCCCATGGCCGCGTGTACGGGAACCGCTGGAGGACGAAGCTGACGACGACGTAGATCACCAGGAGCTGCAGGCCGACCGTGATCACGGTCACGAACCCGCGTTGGAAGTCGAGCACACGCGACGTTCGCAGGGAATCGAGATCCGCCAGTCCGGTCTTGGCCACTGTCGATTCGGAAACAGCAATGAGCTTGGCGGTAACGCCGCGACGCGCGCGAGCGACGACCCACAGCACCAGTCCGCCGATTGCCAGCGCAACGGCTGCAAGGATGCCCGCACGAAGGAGTTCGGCAGGAGTATGGGCTTCTGCCGCCTCGGCGAATGCCTGCTGCAATCGCGCAACCGTCAACGCGGTTACCCCCTCGAGGGTCTCGCCCGCCAACTCGTCGATGTCAGGCGCACCTAACCCGACCACTAATCGCGATCCCACGAAGATGAGGGAGACGCTTTCCACCTGGAGTGATTCGACCGGGTCTGTTGCTTTCGCGGCCACCAAATCGTCGAGCACTTGGACCGCAATTGCCGCGCGCTCGGACGGAGGACGGCCGAGGACACGCGCACGGAGGACTACGATGGGGCGGTTGAAGTAGGTGAGGGTGGATGACTCACCCGAGCGTTCGGCGGTGAGCAGGGCCGCCCGGGCCGCCGCCTGCAGCCCCTGTGGTACGGGGGTTGTTTGAGGTTGTGCGACGACCGTACCGGCACCAACAAGCAACACGAGAACGATACCCGCCGCCGCTGGCGCGGGCGAGCGCGTCATGAACGTCGACGCCAGCCCCGCCTCCCACCTCTGCCTCAATAGACCTCCGGCACGAACTTGCGCTTGGCGATGCTCGCCTCATCGTCGTAGGCCTGCTTCTTCGAACGGGCTGGCAGCTTGACCTTCTCGCGTTCGACTTTCTTGTACGGAATCAGATTCAGCAGGTGCCTAATGACGTTCAGGCGCGCGCGCTTCTTGTCGTCGGACTTGACGATGTACCACGGAGCAGTCTTCGTATCGGTGGCCTCGAGCATGGCGTCGCGCGCCTGCGAATACTCGTACCACTTGGCTCGTGACGGCAGGTCCATGTTGCTCAACTTCCATTGCCGCAACGGATCGGTCATGCGCGCCTTGAACCGGCGCTCCTGCTCCTTGTTGCCGACCTCGAGCCAGAACTTGATCAGGATGATTCCCGCGTTCTTGACCATGTGTTCCTCGAACGCCGGACACAGTTCGAGAAAGCGTTCGTACTGATCCTTGGTACAGAAACCCATGACACGCTCGACGCCCGCCCGGTTGTACCAGCTGCGATCGAAGATGACGATCTCGCCCGCGGCCGGGAAGTGCGCCATGTACCGCTGCATGTACATCTGGCTCTTTTCGCGATCCGACGGCGCCGGAAGGGCGATGAGCCGGAAGACGCGAGGGCTGACGCGCTCGGTGATCGCCTTGATGGTCCCGCCCTTCCCCGCTGCATCACGGCCTTCGAAGAGGACGATGACTCGCAGTCCCTTTGCCTTCACCCACTCCTGCAGCACGCACAGCTCGCCCTGCAGCTTGATCAATTCCTCCGCGTACTCCTTGCCTTTGAGCTTCGCCATCGTGTTTGTCCTCTGAGACCCAATCCGTCTACGGCAGCGGCTGCCAGCCACCGCCCAGCGTCCGATACAGTTCCGCGCGCGCGCGGAACTCTTCTCCTCGGGTTTGGGCGAGAAGCAGTTGCTGCTCAAACAGCTCCTGGTCGGCCGTGAGGATCTCGATATAGCTGGCGAGCCCGGACTCGTAGCGGGCTCGTGCCAGATCGGCGGCGTCCACCAGCGCGGCGACACCTTCCTCGTGTTGGACCCGCTCCTCCGCCAGCTTCTGAATCGTCACGAGCGCATTGGCCACCTCGCGATATCCGTTGAGTGCGGCCTTCTGGTAGAGGGCCAGCGCCTGAGAGAATCGCGCCTGTGCCGCCTCTTCGTTCCGACGAAGGCGACCTCCCTGGTAGATCGGTTGCAGCAGTCCGGCTCCAGCGGACCAGATCCCGCCGCTGCCTCCGAGAAACGTCGTGAGGTCGCCGCTGATGCCACCGAGAAAGCCGGTCAGGCTGATCGTCGGATAGAACAGGGCCTTGGCGGCGCCGATGTCGGCATTCGCGGCGACCAGAAACTGTTCGGCCTCGGCCACATCGGGCCGTCGTTCGAGCAATGACGTCGGGAGGCCAGGTGGAATCGGTGGCGGCTGGGCGATGTCGGGAGTCGGCGCATCCCGCACGATCGGCCCCGGGGCGCGGCCGAGGAGCAGCGAGATTTCATTCTCGACCACGGCGATCTGCTGTTCGAGGTTGGGAATCGCGGCAGCGGTCTGCGACCGCAACGCACGAATCCGGTCGAGCTCGAGGCGATTCGACACGCCCCCGTCCAGGCGGTTCTGGAAATACGTGACTGTCTGGTTGTTGATCTCGAGCGTCTGTCGTGCGATGAACAGCTGAACATCGAGCTCGCGCAGCAGGAAGTAGCTGGATGCCACATCACCGACGAGCGTGACCATCACGCCCCGCCGCGCCTGCTCGCTCGCCAGCGCCAGCGCCAGGGCGGCCTCCTGTTGACGCCGGAGCTTGCCGAACAGATCGAGCTCCCACGACAACTGGAATCCGTACGTCCCGCTCTGATGGAACGTGTCCTCGTCGTCGCCATCGTCGGGCTGGCCGCTCGTCGCTCCGCGCGCGGCGTAGCTGGCGACGCCGTCGACCTGTGGGTACAGAAACGACTTGGCGACGCCGGCGCGCGCGCGCATCTCTTCGACCCGGGCCACGGCGGCTCGCAGATCGAGATTGCTGGCGATGCGCCTCCTTGATGATCGCCTGCAGCGCGGGATCGTCGAACACCTGGAACCACGGTGCGTCGGCGAGCGACTCCGCCTGTGCGCCTTCGACGAAGCGGAACTGCTGCGGAGTACGGCATCTCCGGCCGCATGTAGTTGGGACCGACGAGGCATCCGGTGGACAGGAGCGCGCTGGCGACCAGGCCGATCAGGCCGATGGGGAACGACGCGGCACACCATCTCAGTGGCTCCCCCGTCCGTGCTCGGTTGCCAGCGACTGAGGCGGCACGGCCGGCACGGCCGGGGCGTGCTGCTTCGACCCCCGGTCATTTTCTCGACGAACACGAACAGCATCGGGATCAGACACACGCCCAGGATTGTCGCGACGAGCATGCCCGCGAAGACGGTCATCCCCATCACCTTGCGCCCCTCGGCGCCCGCGCCGGACGCGGTCAGCAGCGGCACGACGCCGAGGATGAACGCGAAGGCGGTCATCAGGATCGGGCGGAAGCGCAGCTTCGCCGCCGACATCGTCGCCTCCATAAGAGGCTTCCCCGCCTCGAGCTCCATCTTCGCGAACTCCACGATCAGAATCGCGTTCTTCGCGGCGAGGCCGATGAGCATGATCAGCCCGATCTGTGCGAAGACGTTGTTCACGTAACTCGGACCCATGAGCAGGCGCGCGAGGTAGAGACCGAGGTACGCACCGAACGCGGCGAACGGCGTGCCCAACAGAACGCTGAATGGCAGGCCCCAGCTCTCGTACTGCGCGGCCAGAATGAGGAACACGAGGAAAATCGCCAGCGCGAACACCGCGGCCACGCCAGGGGCCCTGCGTTCCTGAAAGGACAGGTCTGCCCAGTCGAAGGTCACATCCGGCGGCAACACCTGGCGCGCCGTCTCCTCGAGGGCATCGAGCGCCTGCGCGGACGAGAAGCCCGGGGCAGGCACCCCCGTGATCTCAGCCGCCCGGAACAGATTGAACCGGTTGGTGAACTCTGGCCCGCTGCCCGACTCCGTCGCGAGGAGCGTGTCGAGCGGGACCATGCCGCCCTTCTGGTTCTTCACGTAGAACAGCCCGAGCTGCTTCGGATCCTGGCGGAACTCCGGCTCGGCCTGCATATAGACCTTGTAGACACGGCCAAAGCGGTTGAAGTCGTTGATGTACGAGCTGCCGAGCAACGCGCCGAGCGTCGTGTTCACGTCGTTGAGCGGGACACCGGCCTTGAGCACCTTGCTTCGATCGATGTCGGCATAGATCTGCGGCACCGAGGCGCGGTAGAGCGTGTTGATCCGCCCGATTTCCGGACGCTTCCGGGCAGCTTCCATGAAACGCGCAGCCTGCTGGGCGAGGTACTCCGGCGACCCACCACTGCGGTCCTGCAACTCCATCGTGAATCCGGCACCGGTGCCGAGTCCGGGAATGGCCGGGGGACCGAAGGCCACCACACCCGCTTCAGGAATCTCTTGCGCAAACGCCCGGTTCAGCGCGGCGAGCACGCCGTTGGCATGCGCCTCATCGGTGGTGCGCTCTTCCCAGGGTTTGAGCTGGACGAAGAAGAAGCCCAAGTTCGAGGAGTAGGCGCCAGTGAGCAACGAGTAGCCGGTAATCGTGTTGAAGCCTTCGATGGCTTCGTTCTTCTGCAGGATTGATTCCGCTTTCTTCATGACGGCGTCGGTGCGTTCGAGCGAGGCCGCATCCGGCAGCAACGCGTTCACCAGCAGGTACCCCTGATCCTCTTCCGGCACGAAGCCGCCCGGGATCCGCTGGACCAGCATGAAGGTGACGTAGCACAGGATGCCGATGAAGGCGAGGCTCCGGATCATCTTCCGAGCCAGGATCCCGGCGAAGCTGACATAGCGGTCCGTCGTCCAGCCGAACACGCGGTTGAACCGTTGTAGAACGGCGTGAGCAGTGACTTCTTGCCCGTGGCCGGCTTGAGCAGCAGCGCCGCGAGCGCCGGGCTCAGCGTGAGCGCGTTGATGACCGACAGCAGCACGGAGATCGCAATCGTGATCGCAAACTGCTGATACAGCAGCCCGGTGATGCCGCCCATGAAGCCCACGGGCACGAAGACGGCCGCGAGGATGAGGCCGATGGCGATGACGGGACCTGACACCTCCTCCATCGCCTTGATCGTCGCCTCTTTCGGCGCCATCCCGTGCTCGATGTGGTGCATGACCGCCTCGACCACGACAATCGCGTCATCGACGACGATGCCGATGGCGAGGACCAGACCGAGCAGCGAGAGCACGTTGATCGAGAAGCCCAGCAGCGGGAAGAAGATGAAGGCGCCGACCAGCGAGACCGGCACAGTGAGCAGCGGGATGAGCGTGGCGCGCCAGTTCTGCAGGAACACGAAGACGACGATGATGACGAGCCCTACCGCCTCGAACAGCGTGTGCTCGATTTCCCTGATGCCCTCGACGACCGGCAGCGTCGTATCGAGCGAGACCAGGTACTCCATATCTCGCGGAAAGCGCGTCGCCAGGTCGGCCATCGTCGCCTTGATCCGAGTCGGCGACGGCGAGCGCGTTGGTGCCGGGAATCTGGAACACGGCAATGACAGCCGACGGTGTGCTGTCGTGCCGGCCGATGGAGTTGTAGAGCATCGTCCCCAGCTCGAGCCGCGCGATGTCCTTGAGGCGGACTTCGGAGCCATCCGGATTCGTGCGAACGATGATGTTCGCGAACTCCTCTTCGTTGAGCAGACGCCCCTGGGTGCGGACGGTGTAGGTGTACTCCGTGCCGGTCTTCGCAGGTGGCCCGCCTATCTGACCGGCAGGCGTCAACTGGTTCTGCTGGGAGATGGCGTTGGCGATATCAGGGACCGTAATGCCAAGCCGACCAATGACGTCTGGGCGCAGCCAGACTCGCATGGCGTAGTCGCTGCCGCCGAACAGGTTGATCTGTCCGACACCCTGGATACGGGCGATGGCATCGTTGATGTTGATCGTCGTGTAGTTCGAGAGAAAGGCGCTGTCGTAGGTGCCCTTCGGCGACTTGATGGAGATCACGAGCAGCGGGAACGCGAGCGCCTTCTTCACTGTCGACGCCGTAGTTCTTCACCGACTGCGGCATCTGGGGCATGCCCTGGTTACACGCGGTTCTGCGTGAGCACGTTGTTCATGTCGAGATTCGACCCGACCTCGAAGGAGACCTTCAGCGTCAACGTGCCGTCGTTGGCGTTGGTCGACTTCATGTAGATCATGTTCTCGACGCCGTTGATCTTCTGCTCGAGCGGCGTCGCGACCGACGCCTCGACGTCGGTGGCGCTGGCGCCGATGAAGGTCGTGGTGACCTGGATCATCGGCGGCACGATCTCGGGATACTGCGAAATCGGCAGGCCGCTCATGGCGACGACGCCGAGCAGGACGGTGATGATCGAGATCACCATCGCGACGATGGGACGGTTGACGAAGAAGCGGGCCATGATTTACTTCGCCTCTCCGGCTGACGTGGCGGCCGCGCTGCCGGCCGGCGTCGCCGGCGCCGGCTTGGCGGAGACCGTCATGCCTTCCTGAATCCGCTGGAGACCTTCGACGACGACCTGCTCGCCAGCCTTGAGTCCGTCTTCGATCACCCAGAGCGACTCGACGCGCTGGACCGACCTTCACGTTGCGGAAGGCGACCTTGTCGCCCTCCACCACGGCGACGCTGTAGAGATTCTGCAGTTCCTGCACGGCACGTTGCGGCACGAGCAGCGCCCCGACCCTGGTGTCGAGCAGTATCCGCGCACGCCCGTACCGGCCGGGTCGCAGGATCTGCTGGGGATTGGGAAACACCAGCTCTATGCCGAGAGTTCCGGTCGTCGGATCGACGGCGCGCTCGACGGTGTTGATCTTGCCCGTCTGTGGATAGCGAGTGCCGTCAGCCAGCGTCAACTCGATTCCTTCCCGGGAGCCACCGGACGATTTGCCTGCCGCCTGGACCTGCCGGGCGACGCGGAGATAATCGGCTTCGGTCACGCCGACGCGGAAAAGCACCGGATCGATCTGCGAGATCGTCGTAAGCAGCGTGCTCTCTCCGCGTCCGACGAGATTGCCCGCCTTGACCTCGGTTGTCCCGACGAGCCCGGTGATCGGCGAGGTGACCCGCGTGTAGCTCAGATCGAGCGTCGCCTTCTCCACTGAGGCTTTGGCGGCCTCGACCTGCGACTTCGACGCCTCCTGCTCGGCCAGCGCGTTGTCGAGCTCCTGCTTGCTCACGGCCTGCTTGGCGACGAGCGGCGTGTAGCGGGCGACGTCGTTGTTGGCCTTGGCAAGACGCGCCTCGGCCGTCGCCTGGTCGCCTTCCCTTCCGCGAGGATGGCCTCGAGCGGTTTCCGGTCGATGGTGTAGAGAAGGTCGCCCTGTTTGACGAAGGAGCCCTCTTGAAAATTCACGGTCTCGAGGAAGCCCTCGACGCGCGCCCGGATGTCCACGTCCTGAAAGCCCGCGGTCTGGCCGACCAGCTCCAGGTAGACGGGCACGTCCTGCTGGACCACGGCGGTGACGTACACCTCGGGAGGCGGCGCAGCAGCCGGGGCAGGCTCCTCGCACGCAACGCTCAGCGCAGCCGCGAGTACTCCGGCCGCGAGCATCGTCCCTTTCAGATCCATTCCCATGCTCACGTCCCTCTCTCTTCGAACGATCGCTTCACTTCCGCTGCTTTCGTATCAGCGCGTCGAGCTCGAACCGCAGGTACTCGAGGAGACCGACCAGCTGCGCCCCGTGCTGCTCGATCCGCACCAGCGCGTCGAGGCCGACGGCATCCGCCGAGACGAGCTCGTCGAGTTCCACAGTCGGCGCGCGCAGTTTCCGCGCATGCCGCGAGCAGCTCCGGGACCTGCGCCTCACTGAGGTGTCCGGCCAGATGCACCACGAGCTGCCCGCTCTCACGTCGAAGTAGTATCCGGCACCACACGATTGATGAACTCAGCAAGTGCCGTACCGCGGCTGTATCGAGCGGATACGGCGAGAACCAACCTCCGCACTCACCGCGGATGGTGAGCCGCTCTCGCGCAGCGATGATCGCCGCCACATCACGCCGAGAGCCGGCCGGGATCGAAGGGCACCGGATCCTTCGGCCGCTGAATCCCGAACTTCTTCATGCGGTTCCGCAGCGTGTTCGGATGCAGGCCCAGCACCTCGGCGGCGTTGCCCCGCCCGTTGATGCGCCAGCGACAGCGTCGCAACGCGTCTTCGACGTACTGCCGCTCCATCTCTTCGAGCGTGCCCGCCTCGCGGAATGTCACCGATCGCTGGCGACCGGATATCTCGTCGAGCACCAGCGTGCTGCCGGTGGAGTGGATCATCGCCCGCTCGATCACGTTGGCCAGCTCGCGGACGTTGCCCGGCCAGGAACGCTCCTGCAGGGCGGCAAATACGGCGTCGGGGATGCTCGTGAACTTGCGATTCAGCGCGCGCTGACGGCGATTGACGAAATACCACACGAGCCGCGGGAGGTCCTCGAGCCGATCGCGCAGCGGCGGAAGCGCGATGGGAAACACGTTGAGCCGGTAGTACAGGTCGGCGCGAAAGCGCCCTTCCTTCATCGCCTTCTCGAGGTCGTGATGGGTCGCGGCGACGATGCGGACGTCGACCTTGCGCGACTGCGATGCCCCGACGCGCTCGAACTGCCCTTCCTGCAGCACGCGCAGGAGTTTGGCTTGCACGTCCGGGGGCAGGTCGCCGATCTCGTCGAGGAACAGCGTGCCGCCATCGGCCAGCTCGAAGCGGCCCTGACGCATCGCCACGGCGCCCGTAAACGCGCCGCGGACGTGCCCGAAGAGTTCGGTCTCGATCAGCGTGGACGGCAGCGCCGCGCAGTTCACGCTCACGAATGGCCGGCCGCGACGGGTGCTGCGATTGTGCACGGCGCGCGCAAACAGCTCCTTGCCCGGTGCCGGTCTCCCCGAGGAGCATGACCGAGGCGTCGGTCGGCGCGACTTCCTGCACGCGGGCAATCGCGAAGCGCAACGCCGGACTGTCGCCGATGATGTTCTCGAAATCGTCCGAGTCCCAGCCGTCAAATACTCGAGCTGGTGCCAGCTCCGCCCGCGGTCCCACCGTGAATTTGATCCATTCGAGCTCCTGGGTCTGCTCCGCGCGCAGGAGAATCAGCACCATCACGTTGGCCAGCGCCCGCAGGGCGTCGGCGACTGCTGCCGGCCACGGCGAGCGCCGGCCGCTCAGTCCCAACGAGAGCGCGAAGTTGCGGCTACCCGGGACCGCCACCCCGATGGTCAGCGCAGGCTCCGACGCGCTGGCGACACCGTGTCGGGTCCAGGTTCGCTTTGCGTCCGGGCGTGATGCCGTCATCGGACAGGCTCTCGAGCGTCGCGGAATCCGCCGCCAGCACCTCGCACACCTGCCGCAGGACGTCCGTGATGATCTCGTCGATCATCTCGGGCGCCAGGCCAATGGCTGAGGACGCCAGCTGCCCCGTCAGGTGCCCGATTCGGACACTGATCACGTCGAAATGCGTGGACGAATCCGTCGTCATCATGAGCGCGGCTTGAGCACATCGTGTGCCAGTGACCCCGCGATGGTCATGGGATCGGCCGCGTTCGATGCTGGAGTTTTTCGCGTGAGACGGCCGTGATCCATCGCGGGCGGCCAGCCGGCGCTCCAACGGAGTGGAGGGACTCCGGATGGACGGAGGACCGTGGTGACGTTCGCCAAGCCGGAGATCGCGGCCCGCGCGTGTCCTTCAACGTGCCGGACGTTGTTGCCGCTTGGCACGTGGCAAGCAGCGTGTCGCGTTCATGCGCGCTTGCGATAGTGGCACAAGACGTGCTGCCCGACCCGCTACCAGTGAGCGCTGTAGCGTCCGAGAGATCGCACTCGCCCGTTCTCGATCCGCTCGAGAGGACCTCCGAGATCCTCTTCGGCGTCATCATGGTCCTGACCTTCACCAGCTCGATCAGCGTCGCGCAGAGCGGTCAGGCGGAGACGCGGGAGGTGCTCGTGGCCGCGCTCGGGTGCAACGTGGCCTGGGGAATCGTCGACGCGGTGTTCTATCTCATGGCCGGCTTCGTCGGGCGGGCCCGCGGCCTGACGCTGCTGCGCGCCATTCGCGAGAATCGCGATCCCGACACCACCCACGGCCTCATACTCGCGGCGCTTCCCGCTCCGGTGTCAGCCGTGCTGGTGCCGTCAGAGGTCGAAACACTGCGTCAACGTCTTGGCCGGGAGTCAGAGCCGACCTCGGTCGTGTTCGATCGCAGGGACGTCCTTGGCGCGCTCGGTGTCTTTCTTTTGGTGTTCCTCTCGACGATTCCGATCGTCATTCCCTTTCTCGTCGTGCGAGAGCCTGCGCTCGCGATGCGGCTCTCGAACGCGATCGCGATCGCGATGCTCTTCGGCGTGGGGTGGGCACTCGGAACCTACGCCGGGCATCCAGGCTGGCGCTCGGGCCTGGTCATGGTCGGTCTCGGTCTGGTGCTCATTGCTGTGACCATCGCGCTCGGTGGATGAGGATCTGATGCGCAGCCCAAAGACGCCGCTCGTCGTGCTGATGTCGACCGCCGTGGCCGCCCTGTGCGCGACGAGCACCGTCGCGGCCCAGGAGCACCATCGGCTGTCGCAGAGCGCCGTGGAGATCGCCCGTCCGTTCGGATTCCCGGTGACCAACTCGATGGTCGTCACCTGGATCGTCGCCATCGGCCTCATCGTGTTCGCCCAGCTGGCGACGCGACACATGAAACAGGTGCCGGAGGGCGCGCAGAACTTCCTCGAGTGGCTCGTCGAGAGCCTGTACGGGTTCCTCGAAGGGCTGCTCGGTGCGCGCGCTGGCGAAAAAGACCTTCTGGTTCTTCGCCAGCGTGTTCATCTTCATCCTCGCGTCCAACTGGGTCGGCCTCGATCCCGGGCGTCGGCTCGATGGGATGGGGGCACCACACGGCGGAGGGTTTCCAGCTCGAGGAACCGTTCTTTCGAGGCGCCAACGCCGACGTCAACCTGACGCTCGCCATGGCCCTCGTGTTCTTCGCCTGCTGGATCGTCTGGGGCCTGCGAGCCCTCGGGCCCGTGGGTTTCTTCAAGGAGATGTTCGCGCCCAAGGGAACGACGACGGGAGCACTGAAGGTGCTCATGGTGGTCGTCTTCTTTGCCGCCGGGCTCCTCGAGGTCATCTCGATTCTGTTCCGTCCGGTCTCTCTCAGCTTTCGACTCTACGGCAACATCTTCGCCGGTGAAACGATGCTCGAAACCATGGCGCAGGTGCCATACATCGCCTGGTTGGTCCAGATCCCCTTCTACTTTCTGGAATTGCTCGTCGGGTTGGTTCAGGCGCTGGTGTTCATGTTGCTGACGGCTGTGTTCACGCTGCTGATTTGCCAGCACAGCATCACGAGGAAGGATCCACCGCCGCGCACCACTGACCAACCAGGCTCGATTTGCCTGAGATGCGCGGCGCACCATCGAGGAAGGAACAGAGAACATGTTGACTGGCAACTTTCACGTCGCTCTTGCGGTTCTGGGCGCCGCCCTGGCCGTCGGTTTGATCGGGATGAAAGCCTCCGAAGCGGTCGGACGAAATCCCGGGGCTGCCACGCCGATTCTCGTGCAATCGATTCTGGCCATCGCCTTCGCGGAAGCCATCGTGTTCTACGCCCTGTTCCTCGTGCAGTGAGACAGGATTCGAGCCGCGAGCGCCGGGCGCCCGTGCGCCCGCAGCTGACGAGGGTGCCACATGAGCGTGCTTGCATTGATGCTGCAACAGGAGACCGGCGGCGGGCCGGTCGAAAAGATCGCCACGACCTTCGGCGTGGACTGGCCCCACCTGACGGCGCAGTTCATCAGCTTCGCCATCGTCTGCGCCGCGCTGTACTGGCTGGCCTATCAGCCGGTGCTGCGCATGCTGGAGACGCGACGGCAGCAGATCGCGGCCGGGCCTGGCCAACACCGAGAAGATCAACGCCGCGCTCGCCAACATCGAGTCGCAGCGCCAGAGCGTGATGGCCGAGGCCCAGGCGCAGTCAGCGCGGCTCATCGCCGAGGCGCGGGAGATCGCCAAGCGTCTGCAGGAGCAGGAGACGCAGCGGGCGGTCGCGGCCGCCGAACAGATCGTGCTGAAGGCGCGCGAGGCGGCCGAACAGGAGCACGCACGCATGCTGGCGGAGCTGAGGCGCGAGGTCGGTCGTCTGGTGGTCCAGACCACCACCGCGGTGGTCGGCAAAGTGCTGACGCCGGATGACCAGACGGCGGCTGGCCGAGGAAAGCGCCAGACACCTGGCCACGACGACGTAGGGCAACGCAGGTAGAGTCAACACACGTATGGCGGGTCAACGCAGGTAGAGGCGGGTCTTCAGACCCGTCTGGCAGAACGGACGACGGGATGAAGACCAAGAGGCAGGCGCAGCGTGAAGCCAGGCGGCTCTTTCGAGTGTGTCTCGTGGGTGGATCACTCGACGAGGCCCGCGTCCGAGGCGTGGTGCAACAGATCATCGACGCCGGGCGGCCCGGCAGCCTGTCCGTGCTGTCGCTGTTTCAGCGCCTGGTCAGACTCGATCGGGCCGCCCACGGCGCCAGAGTCGAGAGCGTCACGCCGCTGCCGCCCGATGTGCGGGCGAGCATCGAAGCGGACCTCGACCCGCATCTACGGACGCGGTATAGACACGTCGTACACCGGCAATCCGCACGTTGCTCGGAGGCGTGCGAATCACGGTGGGCAGCGATGTCTACGACGGCAGCATCCAGGCCGTCTGGCGCACTGGGAGACGTTTCTGAACCTGCTGAACCGCGAGTTCTGAGGTGAAGGATGGCCAACCTGATTCAGGACATCGAGGCGCAGATCGCCGGCGCGAAGGCCACCTCGATCAAGCGGAACATCGGCATCATTCGCGAGATCGGCGACGGCGTGGCCAAGGTCGAAGGACTCGGCGACGTCATGCTCAACGAGATGCTCGATCTCGGCAATGGCATCACGGGTCTGGCCCTCAGTCTCCAGGAGACGGAAGTCGGCGTCATCATCCTTGGCGACTACACGAGCCTCGAGGAAGGCGACGAGGTCCGTGCCACCGGAAAACTGCTCCAGGTCCCGGTCGGCAAAGGGCTCCTCGGCCGCGTCGTGAACATGCTCGGCGAGCCGGTCGACGGCAAGGGGCCGATCGCGAGCGACGTGGCCTATCCGGTCGAGAAGATCGCACCGGGCATCATGCGCCGCAAGCCGGTCAGCCAGCCGGTGCAGACCGGCATCATGGCGATCGACGCGATGATCCCGATCGGCCGCGGCCAGCGCGAGCTGATCATCGGTGACCGGTCCACGGGCAAGACGACGATCTGTGTCGACACCATCATCAGCCAGGCGCGTCTGAACCGGGAGGCGCGAAGCCTCCGGCGACAAGGACTTTCGCCCGCTCTACAGCATCTACGTCGCGATTGGCCAGAAGCAGTCGACGATCGCCCGCCTCATCGCCGTGCTCGAAGAGGCCGGCGCCATGCCGTACACGATCATCGTTGCGTCGCCAGCCGCCGATTCCGCCACCAATCAGTATCTGGCGCCGTTTGCCGGGGCGGCGATGGGCGAGTGGTTCATGGACAACGGCATGGACGCGCTCATCGTCTACGACGATCTCTCCAAGCACGCGGTGGCCTATCGCCAGGTCTCACTCGTGCTCAAGCGACCGTCAGGCCGCGAAGCCTACCCGGGCGATGTGTTCTACCTGCACAGCCGCCTGCTCGAACGTGCCGCGCGTGTCGGAGAACAGTTCGGCAACGGGTCGCTGACGGCGCTGCCCGATCATCGAGACGCAGGCGGGCGACGTGTCGGCGTACATCCCGACCAACGTCATCTCGATCACCGACGGCCAAATCTATCTGGAGACGGACCTGTTCTATCAGGGCATCCGGCCCGCCATCTCGGTTGGCTTGTCGGTGTCGCGCGTCGGATCGGCCGCGCAGGTGAAAGCCGTGAAGCAGGTGGCCGGACGGCTCAAGGGCGATCTGGCGCAGTTCCGCGAGCTGGCGGCGTTCGCGCAGTTCGGTTCAGACCTGGATGCGACGACGCAGGCCAAGATCGACCGCGGCAAGCGCATCATCGAGCTGTTCAACCAGCCGCAATACAACCCCATCCCGGTGGAGGTACAAGTCGCCATGCTGTGGATGGTGCAGAACGGTCACATGGACGACATCCCGGTCGAACGCATCAAGGAGTTTCAGACCAGACTGACCGAGTTCCTGACGACGTCCAAAGCCAGCCTGCTCGCGCAGATCGGCCGCGAGAAGGCGCTGAGCGACGACCTCGTGAACGCGTTGAAGGCCGCCGCCGCCGCGTTCAAGCCCCTCTGGAGCTGACGGATGGCCAGCACCCGCGAGATACGGCGGCGCATCAAGTCGATCAGGAGCACGGCGCAGATCACCAAGGCCATGCAGATGGTGGCGGCATCGAAGATGCGCAAGGCACAGCAGGCGGCGATCGACGTACGTCCGTTCGTCCGCCTCATCTACCGCATTCAGCGCCAGGCGGTCACCCGTGTGAGCGACTTCACCCATCCGCTGCTCGAGGTACGCCCGGTCAAGAAGCGCCTGGTCATCCTGGTGGCGTCGGATAAGGGGCTGTGCGGGGCGCTCAACAGCAACCTGTTTCGGCTCGTCGGGCGCTACGACCATCGCTCGACGGTGTTCATTACCGCCGGTCGCAAGGCGGCCCAGTTCGTCGCCCGCACGCGCCGCCAACTGGTGGCGGATTTTCCGTACGGCGATACGCCGCGATTTGCCGAGGCGCGAGTGATTGCGGCCATGGCGCGCGACCTCTTCCTGAAGGGCGAGGTGGACGAGGTCTTTCTCGTCGCAACGCGGTTCATCAACACGCTGACCCAGCAGCCGATGGCCCTCGAGTATCTCCCGGTCGGTGAAATCAAGGGGCTGAAGATGCCGGAGTCCGTGCCGGAAGAAGTCCTCGCAGCGGATACGACCGAGTTCCGTTTCGAGCCCAACGCGGAGTCGATTCTCAGCTACCTCTTTGGACACTACCTGAACATCCTGCTCTACACGGTGCTGCTCAACGCCAAGGCGAGCGAGCAGAGCGCGCGCATGGTGTCGATGAAGAGCGCCACCGACAACGCCAACACGATGATCAAGGACCTGACGCTGCACTACAACAAGCTGCGCCAGGGGGCCATCACGCAGGAGCTGCTGGAGAGGTATCGCCGGCGGCCAGGCGACGGATCCTCAACACAAGCGAGCTGTGGAGAAGGAACATCCGTATGAACACAGGCACGATCGTGCAAGTCGATGGTCCGGTGGTGGACGTCGCGTTTCCCGACGCGCTCCCCGCGATCACGAACGCCTTGACCGTCGAGTACACCGTCCTGGATCACCCGGTGACGCTGACGCTCGAAGTGCAGCAGCACCTCGGCGACCGGTGGGTCCGCACCATCTCGATGTCGGGAACCGAGGGACTGAAGCGCGGCTTCAAGGTCACCGACAGCGGCGGACCCATCCATATGCCGGTCGGGCCGGGCGTCATGGGCCGCGTGCTCAACGTCACCGGCGCTCCCGTTGACGAACGTGGACCGGTGGTCGCGGAGAAGTACTACCCGATCCACAGGCCCGCGCCATCACTGGTCGATCAATCCACGTCCCCCGACGTGCTCTCGACCGGCATCAAGGTCATCGACTTGATTTGCCCCTTCCTCAAGGGCGGCAAGATCGGGGCGTTCGGGGGCGCCGGCGTCGGCAAGACGGTCGTCATCATGGAACTGATCAACAACATCGCCAAGCTGCATGGCGGTGTGTCGGTGTTTGCCGGGGTCGGCGAGCGCACGCGCGAAGGCAACGACCTCTATCACGAGATGGCCACGGCGGGCGTGATCAACGAGAAGGATCTGGGTGCCTCGAAGATCGCGCTCGTCTACGGACAGATGAACGAGCCGCCTGGTGCTCGTCTTCGTGTTGCGCTCTCAGGTCTGGCGATCACCGAGTACTTCCGCGACGAGAAGAACCAGGACGTGCTGCTCTTCATCGACAACATCTTCCGCTTCTCGCAGGCGGGATCCGAAGTCTCGGCTCTGCTCGGTCGCACCGCGAGCGCGGTCGGCTATCAACCCACGCTCGCCGCCGAGATGGGGGCCTTGCAGGAACGGATCACCTCGACCAAGAAGGGTTCGATCACGTCGTTCCAGGCGGTCTACGTTCCCGCGGACGACCTGACCGACCCGGCGCCAGCCACGACCTTCGCCCACCTCGACGCCACGATCGTGCTCGAGCGCTCGATCGCGGAACTCGGGATTTATCCGGCGGTGGATCCATTGGCCTCGACCTCGCGCGCCCTCGCGCCCGAGATCGTCGGCCGGGAACACTACGACGTGGCGCGTGGCGTGCAGAAGGTCCTGCAGCGCTTCAAGGATCTCCAGGACATCATCGCCATTCTCGGCATGGACGAACTGTCACCCGAGGACAAGCAGACGGTGTTCCGTGCTCGCAAGATTCAGCGCTTCCTGAGCCAGCCGTTCAGCTCGGCGCAGGTCTTCACCGGACGCGAAGGGCGCCAGGTGGAAGTGGCCGACACGGTCCGCGGCTTCAAGGAGATCCTCGACGGCAAGCACGACGATGTCGCAGAGGACAATTTCTACATGAAGGGCGGGATCGAGGAAGTCCGGGAGAGCTGAAGACAACCATGGCCGCAACGCTGAAACTGGAGATCGTCACCCCGGAGGCCATCGTGTTCTCCGAGGACGTCAACATGGTCACGCTGCCTGCCCTCGACGGACAGATTGGCGTCTACCCGCAGCACATTCCGCTGATGACCCAGATCGTCCCGGGCGAGATCATCGTGCTCAAGGACGGCCAGGAGTCCTTTCTGGCCGTCGGCGAAGGGGTCGTGGAAGTCACCGCCACCCGCGTCGCCATCGTCACCGACATGGCCGTCCCGGCGGATCACATCGACGAGGCCAAAGTGGAAGAGGCGCGCCAGCGCGCCGCCGCCCGCCTGCAGGACAAGCTCTCCGATGAAGAAGTGGCCACGATCAATGCGTCGCTGGCTCGCTCGCTGGCGCAATTGAAGGTCAAACGTCGTCGACACAGTTAGGCCATGACCATTCCCGCCCGCGCCTGGCTGGCGAAGCACTTCGTCGTGCTGGCGACGGACACGGCGGTCGTCTGGCGGAGGCCAACCAGACCGTCGATGCCGTGTTGAACCAGTGGCGCACCGGCGCGGCCACCATAGGATGAAACACGGACATGATATGCATTGGTAATGCGGATTCCTCTGGTCGCGATGGCCTGCGTCACGGCGCTGACCGGCCACACCTCGATCGTCACTGCCCAAGTCACTTCGCCGATTAAACCGCCGGTCGTTGTCAAGCGTTCAGACACGACATCTGACACCGGCAGTGAGCCGGCTCAAGATCCGAGCACGGCGAAGCCGGAGTCGGTGTACGACCGGATCTGGAGATTCAGGGAGTGGTACCGGAACGATGACAACCGGGTCATCCAACGGCTGCGATTCAGGGGCAGGTATCAGCAGGACTTCGCAACCGTCGATGCCGATCAGGGCGACCACGAGGAATGGAACGTCCGGCGGCTGCGGATGGGACTGCAGGCCAACATGTTTGGCTCACTCCTGTTGCACGCCGAAGTCGACCTCAATCCACAGGAGGCAGACCCGGTGTACGTGCGCTTCACTGATTTCTACGCGGAGTGGAGCACGCGGCCGGAGCTGGTCCTGACCGTCGGAAAGCAGGGCATTTCTTTCACCGTCGACGGTGCGACCTCTTCCAGAGATTTGATCGCAATCGATCGAAGCAACCTCACCAACAACATCTGGTTCACAGAGGAGTATCTCCCCGGTGTCAGCGTGTCCGGCACCAGCGACCAATGGGTCTACGTCGTGGGCGCGTATTCGGCGGGCGCCAGGAACAAGGAGCTCGGCGAGTTCAGCGGCGGCGTCGTGACCCTGGGATCTCTCGGATACGACTTCGCAAAGTCGATGGCCGCGAACAGAGGCGCTGGCAAGCGTCAACTACGTGTATCAGAACCCCGATCCCGACAACACCTTTACAAGGCCCTGGCAGCACATCGTCTCAGTGAACCTCAGGCTGGAGAAGACCAGGTGGGGACTGCGCTCCGATCTCTCGGCCGCCTCGGGTTACTACACCCAGAGCAACGTCTGGGGCGTGATGGTGATGCCGTTCGTCAACGTCACACCGAAGTTGCAGGTCGTCGCCCGCTACAACTTCCTCGATAGCCGGGATGCGAACGGGATCAGGCTGGCAGCCTACGAAGATCGCGTCGTCAGCGGTCGCGGCGACGAGTATCACGACGCGTACATCGGCGCGAATTACTACTTCTACGGTCATCAGCTCAAGTTGCAGACCGGCGTTCAGTTCGCCGACCTGCAGGATCGCGCCAATGACGGCGGGGCCTACTCCGGGGTGTCGTGGGTCACGGGCGTGCGCCTCGGGTGGTAAACGAGGGTCGGCCGATGAGCGTTGAAAGTGCCTGGCCCACTACCCGGCGCGGGTGGCCGCGCACATCTCACGGGTAAAGGTGAGTTCCTCACCACGATAGGTGACCCGCGTTTCCCCGCAGCCTCGACACCGGCTGTCGCATCCCCAGTAACTCGCTCACAGAACACCGTTTGGCGAACTCGCGCGCGGCGAGCGACCGATGGCAAGGTGCCTGCACAGACGCGGCCCGACGCTGTCGGACACGGGTCAGTGCGCCGTGAGCGGAGCGTCCGTGACGCGTGCTCACCCCCACAGGAAAACGATGATGCGCAGGACGATTCGATCGACCGGCTTCCTTCTCGCGGCGCTTGTTCTGGCCGCGCCCCAAGTTGTGCTGGCGCAAGACAAGCCCGAGGAGCGCTCCACGGGGCTGCCTCCTCGAGCCGACTGGACCTTCAATCTCGACGCAGGCTGGGGCACGTTCGGGTTCGGCAATTCCCTCTATGACAACCCGAAGGAGGACGTCCCGGAGAACCTGAGCGATCAGTGGTTCGAGGGATATGCGAAGCCGGCAATTTCCGGAACCTATCGTCTCGACTCCTCGGCCGAGATCTACGGCAAGGTCAGCGTCGTCGGCGAGCGCACCTACGGATCGATTCCGGACCTGTATGGGTCCGACGTCTCGTCCTTCGGACCTGAAGACGCATCCATCGGATGGCGGTCAGGCAAGTCCATCGGTTCCAGCGAGAACGTGGTGGACGTCACCCTTGGACGTGCCCAGTACCAGCTCGGGCATGGACTCCTGCTGTGGGACGGCGCCGCCGAAGGGGGAAGCCGTGGTGGCTACTGGAGCAACGCCCGCAAAGCCTTCGAGTTCGCCGCCATCGCGCGCGTGAAACCGGGGCCGCACCGAGGTGAATTCTTCTATCTCGATAAGGACGAACTCGACGAGAGCGACAGCGGAACACGCGTCATGGGCGGCAACTACGAGTACTCGCGCGGCGAGAACACGACGCTCGGGGTCACCTACATGAAGCTCTTCGCCCACGAAGACATCCGGCCGGGACGTGACGGTCTCAACGTCTTCAACGTGCGAGCGTACACCGCCCCTTTGCCGGACCGGCCGGGCCTGTCGTTCGAATTCGAGTACGCCTCCGAGCGCAACGGCGAGGCGCTCGACTCCAACGCGTGGACGGTGCTCGGCGCCTATCAGCTCGGTAACGTCGACTGGAAGCCGAAACTGTCGTATCGATATGCGTTCTTCCAGGGCGACGATCCGACGAGCTCGGCCAACGAAGCATTCGACCCCTTGCTCCTCGGTTTCTACGACTGGGGCACGTGGTGGCAGGGTGAGATCGCCGGCGAGTACTTCCTGTCCAACTCCAACCTCGTCTCGCATCAGATTCGAGCGCATGTCCAGCCCCGGGACAACATCAGTGGCGGCGTGATCTTCTTCAACTTCGGGCTCGATCAACCGCAGGCGGTTGCGCCGACGGTGACGGACAAGGACGTCGCGTTCGAAACCGACCTCTACACCGACTGGAAGTTGACCAGCAACTTTACGGCCAGCATCGTCATCGCGTTCGCCAATCCCGGCAGCGCGGTGGAGCAGGCCACAGGACGCACCTCGTCGTTCAGATACGGGATGGTGTACCTTGCCTACGCCTACTGACGGGCCCGTCGCCGCACCACCGACGTTCAAGTTTCCGACCGCTTACACGATCCTCTTCGTACTCATCGCCGTCGTGGCGGCGGCGACCTGGGTCGTCCCCGCGGGCCAGTACGAGCGGACGAAGAACGAGCAACTCGAGAGAGACGTCCCGGTTCCGGGCACGTACAAGACAGTTGAGCCCAATCCGCAAGGACTGACGGATGTGCTCATCGCGCCGATTGCCGGCTTCTACAACCCCGACACGAACCAGGCCGCGGCCATTGACGTCGCGCTCTTCGTCCTGATCATCGGCGGGTTCCTCGGTGTCGTCACCAAGACCGGCGCGATCGACGCTGGCATCGGCGGAGCGATGTCGTCTCTCAAAGGGCGCGAGAAATGGATGATCCCGATTCTCATGGCGCTCTTTGCCGCCGGCGGAACCATCTACGGCATGGCCGAGGAATCGCTGGCGTTCTACGCGCTCATCATCCCCGTCATGATCGCCGCCGGATACGACGCGCTGACGGCGGTCGCCATCATCATGCTGGGCGCCGGCGTCGGCACGCTGGGCTCGACCATCAACCCGTTTGCGACCGTCATCGCGTCGAATGCGGCCGGCGTCCCGTTCACGAACGGGCTGCCATTGCGGCTGCTCATCCTGGGTGTTGGCTGGCTCGCCTGCGTGATCTACGTCATGCGCTACGCCGAGCGCGTACGCAAGGATCCATCGCGCTCGCTGGTGGCGGACATGGCGGCGAGCAATCGCGAGCACTTCCTCAAGGCGAAGAACGCATCCGGCACGCCGGCCCTCACGGGCGTGCGCAAGATCATCCTGCTCCTCTTCGGCCTGAGCTTCGCCGTCATGATCTGGGGCGTCTCGATGGGCGGCTGGTGGATGGCGCAGATGTCGGCGCTCTTCCTGGCGGGGTCGATCATCGTGGCGGTCATCGCCCGCCTGGGTGAAGAGGAGTTCACCACCACCTTCGTGAACGGCGCCCGCGATCTGCTCGGCGTCGCGCTGGTCATCGGCATCGCGCGCGGCATCGTCGTCATCATGGACGCCGGCAAGATCACCGACACCATCCTGTTCTGGTCCGAAGGCGCCGTCAGGGGCCTGAGCACCGTCGCGTTCATCAACGTGATGTTCCTGCTCGAACTGGTCCTCTCGTTCTTCGTCCCGTCGTCATCAGGGCTTGCCGTCCTGACGATGCCGATCATGGCGCCGCTCGCTGATTTCTCGAACGTCAGCCGCGACCTGGTGGTCACGGCCTATCAATCCGCCAGTGGCCTGCTGAATCTCGTGAATCCGACGTTCGCGGTCGTGATGGGCGGCCTGGCGATCGGACGCGTGCCCTACAACCGCTGGCTCCAATTCGCGATGCCGCTTGTTCTGATTCTGGCCGTGATCATCGTCGTGGCCTTGAGCGTGTCGGCCTGAGCCGAGGAGAGAGAAACGATGCAAACCTTTGGTGTTCATAGCGAAGTCGGACAGCTGCGAACCGTGCTGGTCTGCCGGCCGGGGTTGGCCCATCAGCGACTCACTCCCGGCAATCGCGCTGATCTGCTGTTCGACGACGTGCTCTGGGTTCATGAGGCGCAGAAAGACCATTACGACTTCGTGCTGAAGATGCGCGAACGCGGCGTCGAGGTGCTCGAGTTGCACGATCTGCTCGCCGAGACGGTCGCCGACAAAGAAGCGCGCGACTGGGTGCTCGACCGGCGGATCACGCCGAACGATGTCGGGCTCGGGCTGACGCCGGTCGTACGGGCGTGGCTCAGCGAGATGCCGCCGGCGAAGCTCGCGGAACATCTCATCGGCGGCATCGCCGTTCTCGACCTTCCAAAGTCGGAAGCGTCGGCGATGATGGCGGCGGCCTACGGCGGCAGCGACTTCATCATCCCGCCGGTGCCGAACACACTGTTCCAGCGCGACCCGTCGTGCTGGATCTACAAGGGCGTGACCTGCAATCCGATGTTCTGGCCGGCCCGTAAACCGGAGACGCTGCTCCAGCGTGCGGTGTACAAGTTCCATCCACGCTTCAAGGGCGGGGACTTCAAGATCTGGTGGGGCGATAGCGACGAATCATTTGGCGCCGCGACCGTTGAGGGCGGCGACGTCATGCCGATCGGCAACGGCGTCGTCCTGATCGGCATGGGCGAGCGCACGACGCGGCAAGCGGTGTATCAGGTCGCAGCCGAACTCTTCAAACACGGTGGCGCCACGGAAGTCATCGGTTGCCTGATGCCGAAGAGCCGCGCTGCGATGCATCTCGACACGGTGTTCACCTTCTGCGATCGCGACTTGTGCACGTCATTCCGCGAGGTCGCCGACCAGGTTCGTTGCTACAGAGCTCGACCCAACGGCAAGGGCGGCGTGGAGATCCGCGCTGACGAGCGACACCTCTTCGACGTGGTCAAGGAAGTGCTCGGGCTGAAGACCCTTCGCGTCGTCGAGACCGGCGGCAACGTCTGGGAAGCGCAGCGCGAGCAGTGGGATGACGGCAACAACGTCGTGGCGCTCTCGCCCGGCGTGGTCGTCGGATACGACCGGAACACCCACACCAATACCCTGCTGCGCAAGGCTGGCATCGAGGTGATCACGGTACGTGGCGCGGAGCTCGGTCGTGGCCGCGGCGGCGGGCACTGCATGACCTGCCCGATTTCGCGCGACCCGGCCTACTGACAGAACGAGGACCAGGAGAAGAACATGAGCTTCAATCTTACGCAACCGCTCGCTGCTGACGGTGCAGGACTACACGCCACGGGAATTCCGCTACCTGCTCGATCTCGCGCGCGATCTCAAACGCGCCAAGTACGCGCGCACCGAGCAGAAGCATCTTGACGGCAAGGAAATCTGCCTGATTTTCGAGAAGACGTCGACGCGCACGCGCTGCGCGTTCGAGGTCGCCTGCTACGACCAGGGCGCACACGTCACGTATCTCGATCCCGCCGGCTCGCAGATCGGCCACAAAGAGTCGTTCAAGGACACAGCGCGAGTACTGGGCCGGATGTATGACGCCATCGAATACCGCGGCGCCAGCCAGACTGGCGTGGAGGAACTGGCGAAGTTCGCCGGCGTGCCAGTCTTCAACGGCCTCACCGCCGAGTACCACCCGACGCAGATGCTCGCCGACGTGATGACGATGCGCGAGCACAGCGACAAGCCGATCCACGAGATCAAATACGCGTTCATGGGCGACACCCGCAACAACATGGGCCACTCGCTGATGATCGTCGGCTGCCTGACCGGCATGGATGTGCGGCTGTGCGGACCGAAGAAGCTGTGGCCGGCGGATGAATACATCTCGATCGCCAAGAAGCTCCAGGAGCAATCCGGCGCAAAGCTCACGATCACCGAAGACCCCAAGGCGGCGGTGAACGGCGTGGATTTCATCCATACCGATGTCTGGGTCTCGATGGGCGAGCCGAAGGAGGTCTGGAAGGAGCGCATCGACTTGCTGCTCAAGTATCAGGTCAACATGGAACTGATGAAGGCGAGCGGCAACCCGCAGGTCAAGTTCATGCACTGCCTGCCGGCGTTCCACGACACGGAGACGGCCCTGGGAAAACAGATCGCCGAGACCTATGGGTTGAAGAATGGCCTGGAGGTCACCAACGACGTGTTCGAGTCGGAATACAACGTCGCCTTCGAGCAGGCCGAGAACCGCATGCACACCATCAAGGCGATCCTGGTCGCCACGCTGGGGGATTGAATCATGCTGGTCGTCACAGCACTCGGCGGCAACGCGTTGCTCCGGCGCGGCGAAGCCATGACCGCGGAGAACCAGCGCAAGAACGTCCGCATCGCGGCTGAGGCATTGGCGCCCTGTCGCCAACCAGCATCAGCTCGTGATCGGCCATGGCAACGGCCCGCAGGTGGGGCTGCTCGCGCTCCAGGGTGCGGCCTACGAGAAGGTCGAGACCTATCCCTTCGACGTGCTGGGCGCACAGACCGAAGGCATGATCGGCTACATGATCGAGCAGGAGCTGGGCAACCTGCTCCCCTTCGAGCGGCCGTTCGCCACGCTGCTCACGATGATCGAGGTCGATCCCGACGACCCGGCGTTCCAGAACCCAACGAAGTTCATCGGTCCTGTATACGGCAAGGAGGAGGCTGATCGCCTTGCCGCGGAGAAGGGGTGGGTCTTCAAGCAGGACGGCGACAAATGGCGGCGCGTCGTGGCGTCACCCATGCCGAAGCGCATCTTCGAGCTGCGGCCGATCAAGTGGCTGCTCGAGCACAACGCCGTGGTCATCGCCGCCGGCGGCGGCGGCATCCCGACGATGTACGAGAAGGGCAAGGAGCGGACGCTGACCGGTGTCGAGTGCGTGATCGACAAGGACTTCGCGTCCGAGCTTCTGGCCCGCGAGCTGAACGCCGATCTCTTCATCATGCTGACCGATGCGGACTGCGTCTACGTCGACTGGGGCAAGCCGACGCAGAAGGCGATCCGCTCGCGCCTCGCCCGCCGCGCTGGCGGCGATGACGTTTGCGGCCGGCTCGATGGGGCCCAAGGTGGACGCCGCGTGCCGCTTCGCCAAGGCAACCGGGAAGAAGGCGGCGATCGGTGCGCTGGCGGATCTGGGCGGGATCATCGCGGGGACGATGGGGACGACCATCAGCGCGCAGGAGGCGGGCATTGTCTACAGCCAGTGAGACACAGCGGCTGCCACCCGGCCACTCATCCGGCACCCAGGGATCGGCAGACAAGAGTCTCGGCGTCGCCGCCTGCACGGCGATCGTGGTGGGCAACATGGTGGGTTCCGGTTTCTACCTGTCCCCATCCGCCCTCGCTCCTTACGGCATCCTCGCCATCGTGTTCTGGATCGTGATGGGAGGCGGCGCGATCTGTCTGGGTCTGACGTTCGCGCGGCTGTCGCGGCTCACTCCGGCAACAGGCGGACCGTACGCCTATACGCGCATGGGGTTCGGCGATTTCGCCGGCTTCCTGGTCGCCTGGGGGTACTGGATTTCGATCTGGGCCTCGCTGCCGGCCATTGCCGTCGCATTCACCGGATCGCTCTTCGAGATCGTACCGATGTTCCAAGGCAACCGGCCTCTGGCTGTGATCGTCACGCTCGGCGTGATGTGGCTGGTGGTGTTGACCAACCTTCGCGGCGTCAAGGAAGCCGGGCTTGTCGCGGAGATCACCACCTATTCCAAGATGGTGCCTTTCGTCGCGATCTCGATCTTCGGGCTGCTGTTCATTCGCCAGGAGAACCTGGCCGAGTTCAATCCGAGCGGCCAGTCGCTGCTCACGTCAGCCGCGACGCTCGCACCGTTGACGATGTTCGCCTACCTTGGTCTCGAGTCCGCGACCGTGCCGGCGGGAGATGTCAAGGATCCGGCGCGAACCATTCCCCGCTCGACCATCATCGGTGTGTCAATTGCTGCGCTGCTGTACGTCCTCGGCACAACCGTGGTGCTCGGCGTCGTGCCGCGCGAGGAACTGGTGAAGTCGGCGGCGCCGTTTGCCGACGCCGCACGGATCATGTGGGGGGCGTGGGCAGCCGATATCGTCGGCATCGCCGTGATGATCTCGTCGCTGGGCGCGTTGAATGGCTGGACGCTGCTCATGGGTCAGGTGCCGATGGCCGCGGCCCAGGATCAGCTTTTTCCCGCGCTCTTCGGGCGCCTTTCATCGCGCGGCGTACCGGCGATCGGCGTGGTGTTTTCCGCCATCCTCGCGACGGTGCTCGTATTGATACAGGCGGCAGGCGGGTCGGGTTTCGCCGCCTTCTACAGTCTTGTCGTCGGCCTGGCGACCATGACGGCAGTCGTGCCGTACGCGTTTTGCGCGTTGTCGGTGGGACTCGTGGCAGCGAAATCGAATAACGGCCGCGTGCCCCGTGTGACAGCGGTCGAATGGGTCGCCTTCGTGTTTGCTGTCTTCACACTCTACGGCTGCGGCCCCGTTCCAGTTCTCTACGGCTTCGTGCTCCTGATGCTGGGCATTCCGGTGTACGTCTGGCAGCGGCGTGCGCAGGCTCAGGGGCAATAACAACGGAGGCGGCGGAACTCAGCCCAGGAACTCGACCGTGCCCGTGGCCAGGTCGGTACATCGCCCCGACGATCCGGATGGTGCTCTTCTTCTCCAGGTCAGCCAGAATAGGGCTCCGCCGGCGCACGTTGTCGAGACCGAGGCTGATGTTCGTCAGCGCGACCGCATCGACGTACGCAGCATTCTTGCTGGTCTTCTCACCGGCGAACGTCGTTGCGGTAATGGCCGGCTTGATGCGTGCGAGCAGCCCTGTCAGGTTTCCCATTTCGACGTCGTCAATCGCTCCTTTGATCGCCCCACAGGCGGTGTGTCCCAAGACCAGGAGCACCTTCGCACCGGCCACGGCGCACGCAAACTCCAGGCTCCCGAGCAGGTCGTCGTTCACGACGTTCCCCGCGATCCGGGCGTTGAATGTGTCGCCGATGCCCGCGTCGAGGATAATCTCGGCCGGCGCGCGTGAGTCGATGCATCCGAGGACCACGGCGGTCGGGAACTGACCGCCGGCGCTGGTACGCTGCTGATCGCGATAGTCACGAGACACGGACTCAATCAGAAAGACGGCACGAATCAGAAGCGACGTAGATTCTGCCGGAACCGGCACGAGGAATCCGGAACCCGGAACGCGATGCGTGGCGGTCGCGATCGACGCCCCCTCACGCGAGGCGTCTGATCGCGGGCCGCACTGCCACGTTACTTCTTCACAGGTGGAGGGTAGTTCTTCAGCAGTTTCGCGACCGCCTTCGCGAGATTCTTCTGCTGCTTTTCCGGCTTCGCCTTGGTATCGAGCGTCTTGGCCGCCGTGCCGCGCCAGACCAACGCCTTCTGAGCCGGCACATACATGTCCAGCGCAAGCTGACCGACGTAGATCGTGGAGGTCGTTCCGGTCGTCGTGCTCATGCCACCACCGCCGTACCAACCGCCACCGTACCAGCCTGGACCGTAACCATAGCCGGTGTCGAACGACGTGTACTGTTTCTCGGTGGTGACGGCGGCCTGGTAGCCGATAAACAAGTCCGCAGTGTCGGCCTCCGTCCGCTTGAGGCCTTTGGTGGCAAGTTCGAGGTCGATGGCGCCCTTGATCTGTCCGTCGACGAGATCGCTGAGAGGCTCGGCGCCTTTGATCGGGATCCACTTATACGTCTTGAACGTCGCGAAATCGGTGTCTTTCGCGAAGTTGTATCGAACGTCCTGAGCAAGGGCATTGCTCGCGCCGGCCAGGACCAGCACCAGCGGGAGCACTGACAGTCTATTCATAGCTTTCTCTCCTTCAGAACGAACACATCATCACGACCCGATCGCTGCCGCTCCAGTGCGAGCATCGGATATAACCCTGGGCTCCGTGTTCGCAGCATAGACGCGTGACCGAGCCAAGTCATGCAGGGCATCTCCACGCGAGCGCAGACCCGCGCACGGCGCAAATGAGCATCTCTCGTGCCACATCCACGCGCTGCTGTCGCTGCCGGCGTGCTCAATCGACTTCGGCGCGAGGGCTCGAGATACAGGCGTTTTGGCCGATCTGGTGGGGAATTTGGTCGGGCCGGTGACATGGATTGCGTCCAGCCGGGAACGACGAGCCACCAGTCCCACGCCTTCCCGCGGTCACCCACTCTCCGAGATAATGGAGTCCCTCCGTGGTGTCGGAGCCGGTGCGACTGATTCCGGTGTTTCCGACCCCGTGTTTTCCCTGTCGACCGGGTCCCTTCCTCGCGTCTGCTGTGGTGGCACACGCTCTGCAAAACGCCGGGCCATGACCTTGCTCGCATTGCGCGATGGAATCCGCTTGGACCCAGCTCGCGCCATCGTGAAGGTGGCGCCGCGGGAGCATACGTGTCGCTGACGTCGCCCCGCATCCTTCCTTTCACGCTCGTCGTCCTGCTGATCGGCAGTCCTGGTGTCATCCTGGCGCAGTCGGGGCCGGACATCACCGGTCTGGACGAGAGACGTCCGGTCTGCGCGAGCCCCTTGAAGCGGCTGAGCCTCAGACTCCCCCACCCGACGATCGTCCGCCCGGATGCCCAGGCTGCCCTCCCCGACGACTCGGCAACGCGTTCTTGTGGACCACGTACATCAACGTCGCCTACGAGCTCGCCAATCTGATTCGCGGACAGGACACCGCGAAGATCACACCGGAGACCTGGTGGATCAACATGAAGCGGGGCTGGGAATGGGACCTCGATGATTTCGCCGTCAATCAGATCGGCCACCCGTACCAGGGCAACAACTACTTCACGACGGGGCGCTCCAACGGACTGGACTTCTGGGAATCGGCGGCGCTCACCGCGTTCGGCAGTGGCACCTGGGAGTACTTCGGGGAGACCAATCAAGCCTCGCTCAACGACTTCATCAACACGACCCTGGGAGGAATCGCTCTCGGTGAGATGTTCCACCGCACGGCCTGGCTCGTCCGCGATACTCAGGCTACCGGGCGAGGGCGCCTCTGGAGCGAGATCGGTGCCATGGCTCTCGACCCGATGTCGGGGGTCATGCGATTCATGTCTGGTGACGCGTCGCGGGTCGTCGAGAAGCCCAGCGACATGGTCCCTTCGTCTCTTCGCACAATCACAACCTTCGGTACCCTGTGGCGGGGCTCGAACACCGAAGCGATTGAGTCGAACACCTATGGGTTTTTCGAGACGGATCTGTTGTACGGGGACATCACGACCGGAAGCAGCAACACCCCCTACGACGCCTTCGCCCTGCGCCTGAGCTTCGGTGGTGGCAGCGCGTTCAGCGAGGCACGGGTGCGCGGGCGGCTGTACAGCACGCCGGTGGGCCCAACGCTCTTCACCTTCGCACAGCGATATCAGTACAACAACAATCCGGCCTATCAGTTCGGCGCGCAGGCCTTCGAGGGGACGTTCATCGGCGAGAGGCGGCTGAGTTCGCGCATCTCGATGCTGGCGCTGGGGGGTGGAGGACTCACCGTTCTCGGAGCCGTTGACTCGATCCCGTTGGGGGGAATCATCGACGAGCCTGACCCGCCGCCCGACGCCGGCCAGGGGGTTTCGACGGGACCTCGCTTCTACGACTACGGTCCGGGAGGGAACCTCACGGCAACATTCACCCTGCTACGCGACCGCCGCCTGTTCCTGAATGCGGGCTACGAGTTGTATCACCTCCATGTGCTGGACGGCGTCCGCGCCAATCACATCTTGCAGCGGGCGCGCGTCGACTTCACCTGGCCGTTGAAGGGAGCGCTGGGAGTGGGATTCTCAACGGAGTTCTTCTCCCGCCGAACGCTCTACGCCGACGATGCCGGCGAAGCCACCTACCATTTCCCTCAATACAGGATCTTTCTGTCGTGGATGCCGTCGTGACGGGGCGCATCCTCGCGCCCGTGCTGGGCATGATGACGCTCCTCATGCTGACATCTGCGCCGGCAGCCGCGCAGGGTACGACTGCGCCGGCAGCCGCGCAGGGTACGACTCCCGCCGCCTCAGAGAGCGGGTGGCCATGGATCGTCGTGGGCGGGTCATCGACGTCGCTTCTCGGCGACTGCACGGATTGCCCGGCCGACAACTACCTTCACAGCGGCGGCTTGCTGGCCATCGTCGGCGGGTCGCTCAACGCACGATCGGATATCGGCGCGGAAGTGATGTGGGTGCCGGCCACATCGGCAGCCGGCGAGTCGATCCGTACGACCTATGTCATGGGTGTCTATCAGGGCCGCCCGTGGCGCTCCTCCGGCTTCTTCCTCAGAGTGAGCAGCGGAATGGCTTTCGTGCGGAACTGGGTCGTCACCGAGGAAGCGGGCCAGTCCGTGTTCACATCCAAGGCGTTTGCGCTGGCGCTGGGGGCGGGCTGGGAGTGGCGCGTGGCACGCCGTTTCGGGTTTCAGGTGTTCGGCGCGCAGCACGTCGCCGCGCTCGGCGATCTCACCACCTCCACGACAACCGTGGAGAACGTGGTCGGCAATTTCTGGTCGGTGGGCGGGGCTATAGTGATCCGCTAAGACGAACGTCAACCCCCAACGCGCGACGCAGACTCCCAAACCGCCTGGGTCCTTGGGAAGCCGGATATTGGGCGTTGGGAGTTGACAGGTTCTGGCCTCCGCCGTAGTTGTGTTTCGGGCGAGTCAACCCGAGCTTGGCCATCCGCGCTTCAAGCGTCGTTGGCTTGAGCCCAAGCAGGTGTGCGGCACCCGCTGCTCCCCGGATGCGCCAACCCGCGCTGTCGAGGACGCTCAGGATGTGGTCCTTCTCGACGTCGTGCAGCTTCAGGCTGCGCTTTCCTGCCGGCCGCGACACCGAGGGAAGCGGGAGAGACAGCTTCGCGCCGGTGCTCACGATCATCGCTCGTTCGACGACGTTGCGCAGTTCGCGAATGTTGCCCGGCCACGCATACGCCTGTAGAACGGCCATGTCCTCGCGGGAGATGACGTCGATCCGTTTCCCGAACGCCTTCGAGAACTCGTCGACGAAGCGCCACACCAGGAGGGGAATGTCCTCGACCCGCTCACGCAGCGGCGGGACGACGATCGGAAAGACATTGAGCCGGTAAAACAGATCTTCGCGAAAGGCGCTGTCGGCAATCCGCTTCTCGAGGTCACGATGCGTCGCGGCGATGATCCGCACATCGACGTGGACGCCTTTCGGGCTTCCCAGCCGCTCGATCTGCCGCTCTTCGAGCACGCGCAGCAGCTTGACCTGCACGTCCGACGGAAGCTCACCGATTTCGTCGAGAAATATCGTGGAGTGATCGGCCAGCTCGAAGCGCCCGATCTGACGGGCGAGCGCGCCCGTGAACGCACCCTTCTCGCGACCGAACAGCTCGCTTTCCATCAACGTGCTGGGAATCGCCGAGCAGTTGACACGCACCATCACGCGCCCGCGGCGGGCGCTCAGTTCGTGGATATGCGTGGCGATCAGTTCCTTGCCGGTACCGGTCTCGCCAAGAAGCAGCACGGTCGAATCGGTGGCAGCCACCTGTCGGGCCTGCTCCAGCACGTTGCGAATCGCCTGGCTTTCCCCGATGATGACGCCGGTGTCCGTGCGCTCCTGCACCTCTCGACGCAGATAGACACTCTCCACTCGCACCCGATCGCGCGTGTGCTCGATCTGCAGGATCGCCTGACGCAGCGTCTCGTCACTCTCGGAACGAGCCAGGATGCTCGCAAAGACCGCCGCCACGACGTGCAGGGTGTGGAGCGTGTCGTCCGACCACGAGCGTTCATCACGAAGCATGTGGACGCTGAGCGCGCCGACGATCCGTCCCGCGACGGAAATCGGGACCGTCACCGCGGATTGAATACCGCACGACTCGTAACCTTCGCGGTCCACCGCGCTGACGACCTCGTCGAGCCGTGAGAAGGACAGCACCTTTCCGGCAAGAATCGTGTCCCGCCCTTCCGGGAACCGCTCGGCGAGCGGCGTCGCCGGAATCGGCGGGTTGATCCCCGGGCGGCCCCACCACGCGATCGGACCGGGCTGGAGATCGCCGTCAGGAACCCTGAAGAACGTGCAGCGATCGACGTCGAGCGATTGGCCGATAAGGCGGATCCCGTCGCGAATGGCTTCGATGACCTGATCGGGCGGTTCATTGATGAATTTGATCGACAATTCCGCAATGAGCCGCTCGAATTCGAGTTTCCTGTCGACAGCCACGCTGGCCGCACGTTCGAGCTCACGCTGGGCGGTGATATCGACCACCGAGGCCACCGTGAAGACCGTCTCTCCGATCCGAACGGGGTTCAGCTCGATCTCGAGGGGAAATTCGCTCCCGTCGCTGCGGCGGCCGAGCACGGTGCGCTCGCTGACCGGCTCTCGATCGTCTTCCTCCTCGCGAGGCAGTGAGCCGGGCAGGAGCAAATCAACCGGCCGGCCGATCAACTGGTCGCGCTCGTAGGCGAACTGTCGTTCGCTCTGCTGATTCGCCAGCACGATAGCGCCATCGGGGCCAATGACCAGGACACCGGTGGGAAGTAATTCGGTGGCAAGACGAAGGACGCGGAGAAAGTCGTCGCTGGCCGGACTCACCTTCCCCTCTCGAACGGCCGGCCCCTTCAACCCGGAGCGGATCTGGCCGTTGCTGTTGCGGATCGGGAGCCGTGCGGACTCACCGGCGGAGATGCCGGCGGGCGTGAGCGGACCACCCCACGCGAGCATCTTCACTTTCGCGCTGTCGACAGACGAAGAGCCGGAGAACGCGCGCATGGCAGCCTCTCGAAATTCTGACACTGTGGATGTCTGAAGACGGGCGGCCATCGCCATGACCGCACCGATTCGGTTTACCGGTGCTGCAACTTTGAGTCCGGGAGAGGGGGACACCTCGATCCAGTATCCGTGGCGTGTTCTCGTGCGGACTTACAGCAAGGGGAGGGTGATCGGCCCACGGCAGTCTCTGGCGATGCCGCGGCATGTCGCGGGCAACCGGGCAAGAAATGGAGCCCGGGCGCGGGTCGACGACCTTCGGCCGTCAACCTCCGTCACGGTCTTGGCAGGGTTTACTGGACGTTGAGGATCGACGCGCAGCCGCCCTCGATGTCCGTTGACGTCGTTTTTTCGCCAGCCAGCCCTTTCCGCAACGCCAGCTTGATCTGGTCCGAAAACGTCCGGTAGGCATTTTGAGCCGTCTGTGCCAGGCGGGTCCCCTTGGGCAGACTGTACATCTCGATGATTTCCTGGTCGTAGTGAACGATTCCGATCTCCCGAAGGCTGCGACGGCTGGGAGCGAAGTCGTGAATTCCCAACGCAATCCCGGCCAGAGAGTTCAGCTGTCGGCACTCTTTCAGCACGCGTTGGCCCTCGAAGACCGGATCATTCGCCTGCGTGCGCGCGGACGCGGCCCCCATGAGCGGAAGGACCACCGACTGCGCGCCCGCGGCATCGAACGCCGCCAGACATCCCGCGACGCCCTTGCGCACGCGGTCCTGCGCGAAGAGCTCTCGACGGTCGATCGCGCCGCCCTTCGGAAATTCAGTGGGAATCAAGCACGCGAGCCTGGGAAATGCTCCGCCTGCGGGCTTGCCGGTTGTTGAACGCGGCAACTGCACGAGGAACCAGTCCTCTCCAATGTCCAACAGGCCTTCCTGACCCGCCGACCCCGTGGAGGGCTGCTTGCGGCGCAGCGCGATCTGCTCCTGCATGTCCCGGAGAACGGCTTGCTGACGGCGAACACGCTCAACGAGCACCTGCTGCGTTCCGGGCAACGCAGCGGTAATCTCCAGGTCTGTATTTGTCGGGATGATCGCCGCATCGGGCCGGAAACGGACGGTGTCGAACGCCCGCTCGAGGTCCCCGCCAGTCAGGTAGATCTGCAGCGCAACCGGGGCCGCGGCCGTCGCCGGCAGTTCTGCGGTCGCAAAGCTCAATGCAATGGATTCCCCGCGCTTCTGGTCGTCGCCAAACATGGCGGCAACCGGCCCCTGCTGTGCGACGAGAACGCCTGCCGGCAGCAACAGACATACACCGATCACCAGCAAAGAAGGCCGAAGGCGGCGGAGTCCTGAAACCATTGCGCAACGCTCCTCTGTTCAACCCTGGACGCTGGTCATTCTAGCGCAGTGCTCACATTGAGAGTTTCCCGTTCGAACTGCGAATCCCGTTCGGATTTGGCTCGCCACACCGTTGTTCCAGATGAGGGGCTTGCGCGTATTCGCAGCGTTAGTCCCTCGAGAACGGGAGATGAATCATGCGCCGACCTGCCCCCCTTCCGTCTGGCCTTTTCGTCGCCCTGGCCCTGGTTGCGATGGTGTTGAATGTGACGTCACCCGCCGCACAGAGCCAGACCCAGAAGCCTCCGGCCCGACCTTCGACTGCCAAGCCGGCAGCCCCAAAGACCAAGCCTGCGCCGGCGAAACCGGCCCCGGAGAAGCCGGCCGCGCCGGAGCCCGTTACAGCACCGGCTCCGCCTCCTCCGCAGGATGTCAGGTACAAGGCGGTGTACACCACGGGCGACATGAAAACGGAATCGCTCACCTACGTCAAAGGCGAACGGGAGCGCTTCGAGTTCCAGGAGATGGTGTTGCTCCGGCAACACGACCAGAAACGCACGATTCAGATCAGCAAGTCCGCCAAAACATATCTCGTCTCCCCTGAAGGAGCGCCGCCAACGCCGATCGTGCCCGGTATGCCCGCGCCGGCCCCGAAACCCGAGGGCGTCATCGTCATGACCACGACCATCGTGGACACCGGGGAGCGGAAGTCGGCGTTCGGTCTGCAGGCCCGTCACGTGAAGACCATGGTCGACAAGCAGCCGATGGCGGGCGCATGCGACACGTCGAGGCAGCGGATCGAAACTGACGGGTGGTATATCGACGCGCCGGCCGCACTGGCGAAGCAGACGATAGGTCCGGAACAGTCAGCTCCCCTGGCGCCTGTGCCGATCAGATCCGGGCCACCAGCAACGGCGACCCCAAAGTGCTCGGCTTCCCGATTGCTTACACGACCACGATCACGGGAGAAGACGGCAAACCCGTCGTGGCGTCGATGGAGATCACCGAGTTCGAACAGACGACGCTCGATGCGGCACTCTTCGAGATCCCTCCGGGACTGAACGCCGCGATGAACGTTCGCGACATGTCGAAGGCGCTGAGCGATGCCAACGAATTGAAGCTCGCCGAGTTCAACGCCGACCCGCCGGCAACACCACAGCCGAAGACGCCCGGTGTCGTGCGAGTCGGCGTCCCGGAGTTCACCAACAAGACCACGCAAGCGGTCGACACACGCGCGCTGCGCCATCGTCTGATCGGCGAATTGAATGAGGCGAAGATCGAGGCCATGCCGATGGCGGCGTCGGCACCAGCGGAACTGCAGCAACGCGCGAAGGAACTCGGATACGACTACCTCCTGCTGGCGGAGGTTACCGAGTTGAAGGTCTCGAAGCCGGGCGCATTCGGTGGCCTGATGAAGGCGGCATCAGGTGTGGCGGCCGGACGCGGCGGCACGGCTGGTGCGGCAGCGGGCGCGGCTAGTGCGGCAGTTGGCGGGGCCGGTGCGGCAGCGGGCGCGGCCGGTGCGGCGGCGGCGGCGCCAAAGGAAAACACCGAGTCGAGCATCGCCGTGAAGCTGCTGCAGGCCGACGGCAAGCAGCGCCTGTCGACGACGGCCAAGGGCAAGGATGGAACCGGCTTCAGCCTTCAGACGGGCCTCAGCCTCACGAAGTTCGCCGGCGGGATGTATCTCTCGATGTTTGCCGGGCCGCAGATGTTCGCGCGCCTGAATGCATTTGGCGCTGCGAATCTCGGCGGCATGGGCATGCTTGGGAATCCGACGCTCTACCAGGTGCAGGCGGGCAATCTCTACGAGCTCAGCAAAGGCGCAGGTATCGATACTACAGCCGTCGCCGCGTCCTATCTGATATCGCAGGCGATGACGATGAACAGCCTCGGTGGACTCGTCGGTGCCGGACAGGGCACGTACGACGAATCTCTGGGAGAGGCCGTGCAGAGCGCAGCCAAGGCAGTTCAGAAAGCCATTCAGAAGTAGCCGCGCCGGTACTCGCCCGGCGTGAAGCCGGTCTTTCGCTTGAACGTCGCGGTGAGGCGGCTTTGTGTTCCAAAGCCGACCTCCATCGCGACGTCAGCGAGCGACTGCTTTGATTCCTCGAGCAGCCGCTTCGCCTGCTCGATGCGCCGATGCTCCACGTAGGCACGCGGCGTCATGCCTGCTGATGTTCTGAATGCCCGCGCAAAATGGTACGGACTGAGGGCGGCGCGAGTCGCGAGATCCCGAAGATGAATCGGTCGCGCGAGGTTCGCCTCGACGAATAGCTGCACACGCCGCAGCGCAGCCGGCGAAAGCCCCCCGCGCAAGTGGGCCCGTCGCGCCGAGGATGGCACAGTCAGCCACCTGCGCAGGTGCGCGATCTGCTTGTCCTGAACCTCGCATGCCTGGCGCAGGAACTTCGCGAACACCTCCAGCTGCCCCATCGAGTAGGTCGCAAGCAGACGATCGCCATCGGCTTTCACGGGCGACCAGATACGCGCAATCCATTCCCGCGCGTGTTCGGTGAGCTCGATGCGCGCATCCTCACCGGGCTGAACGCGTGCATACCCCGCCATCTGCAGCCGCGCGAGCGTGGTCGAGACCACCGTGCGCCGCAGATGGAGCGCCGCCGCGAGCTCGTCAGCCGTTGCTGCCCCGCCAAACAACAGCATCGTCATGCACGACAGGTCACGCCGGTCGAGTGCAAGGATCTCGGCTGCCAGATCGTCGAACATGTTCGACGACTCCTGGAACTGGGACACGGCTCGGCCGATGGCCTGGACGAGTTGCGGTCGCGTCGGCCGCATCTGGACGAGCCTCGAAGCTGGTTTCATCCCGGCCATGATGCCCTCCGCATTCGCGAATCAGCAAGATTTCGCAATTTGCCGCAAGCTGCGGAAAGACCCGTCGCCAGTGGGCGTGCCATTGTCTCAGCGAGGATGATGACGACGTCCACTTACGGCTCCGATAGTGCCGGCACCGCATCGAACACCGTAGCTATCATCGGCGCCGGCATTGCAGGGCCGACGCTGGGAATCGCGCTGCGTCGCGCCGGGTTCGAGCCGCATGTCTACGAAGCCAGCGACAAGCCGCGCGACGATGCCGGCGCGTTCCTCAATGTGGCTCCAAACGGCATCAACGCCTTGCGCGCACTCGGGCTTGAATACGTGCTCGACGGGATCGGGTTTCAAAACGATCGGCTCATTTTCCACAACGAAACCGGTCGGGTACTCGCCGAGGTGCCGGTTGGCGGAATCACGGTGATGCGTGGAGCGCTGAGCGGCGCGCTCCGCGAGGCGGCCGAGCGCGCCGGTGTCCGATTCGAATTCGGCAAGGGGCTCGCATCCATCGACGAGCGTGATGGAAGCGTGCTGGCGCGGTTCGCCGACGGCACAACGGCACCGGCACGCGCGCTGATCGGCGCCGATGGCATCCACTCCCGCACTCGGCAGAGCTACTTCACTGGGGCGCCGAAACCGACTTACACGGGCATCATCAACCTCGGCGGCATCGTGACAACGGACCTCCCGCCGACAGGTACGGCGATGCACATGGTCTTCGGCCGCCGAAGCTTCTTCGGCTACGCCGTGCGACCAGGTGGTGAGACGTACTGGTTCAGCAACTTCGCGCGTCGGCAGGAACCACCGCGCGGGCAACTCTCGAATGTCGACGCGGAGCAGTTCAAGCCCGAACTTCTCACGCTCCATCGCGATGACCCACCCGAAGTCCGCCGGATTGTCGAGGCATTACAGGGAGAGATTGGCATGTACCCCGTGCACGACATCCTCTCGCTGCCCGCCTGGCATCGGGGCGCGGTCTGCCTGATCGGCGACGCCGCCCATGCCATCGGACCGCACGTCGGCCAGGGCGCCTCTCTCGCGCTCGAAGATTCGCTGATACTGGCCAGGTGCCTGCGTGACGTGCCTGATGCCGCCACAGCATTTGCGACGTTCGAACGTCTCAGACGCACGCGAGTCGACCCGATCGCCAGACAATCGCGCCGCACCGGCCAACACAAGGCGCCGGCCGGATGGGTCGGTCGAAAAATACGCGATCTGATCCTGCCGATCTTCCTGCGAAACGCCGCTCGCGGCGCCAGCGAGATCTACCGCTACCCGCTCGATTGGAACGAACCCGTATCAGATCGATGGGGCGCTAGCTCTGGACCCAGAGCTTCGGCTTCCCTGTCCCGTCGTCGGTCCCCTTGATGTACCAGTTCTTGCCCAGCGGATCGTGATCCATCGTGGTCACGAAGTCGAAGGGCGCCTGGAACTCGATGTAGTCGAAGCCAGTGTCGGACGCGATCGAGCTGATGCCACTCACCGGATGGAATGAAGACCAAGCTGCCTGGACCCACCGGAAGGCTGCCGGTGTCGTGCTTCACTTCGCCAGTGCCCTTCTCGATGAAATAGAAGTGCTCTGGGATCACCGGGCTCGTCTTCGATGGGTGATGCACGTGCCGCGGAGAATGTGCGTGCGGCGCGTACGCCATGCGGCCCAGCTGCAGATCCCATGAACCGGACAGGCCGGTCTCCTTGTTGACCCAGAAGGTGCGCTCGCGGAAGCGCTTCTCGTCAATCAGCGACCGGAGTCGCGATTCCTCGAAGAAGTAGCCCGCCGGTGAGCGATTGTCGTTGGGCTTGCCAGTATGCTTCGGCACCGTCACGAGCAACAGCAACAGTGGAGTATCAGACGCGGTCACAGCGGCTTCATCGCCAGGTTCGAGGTAGACGCCGGCACGTCGCTGGGCCGTGCTTTCGCTGGTGTTCCCGGCGAGCGTGTAGCGAACCTTCGCGTCCTTCCCCTCCAGGATGTAGACGACCTGCGTCCTGTCACTGGGCGTCAGGCGAGAGGTGTTCCCTGGCTCAACTTCCTTGAGGGAGACCTGAACCCTGGTCCCGTCGGAGCCCGGGTCGAGAATGTGCCTGACACCCCCTTCGGGAGTCGCGTTCCGGGCTTTGCTGTCGACGCTGATCACATTAATCATTGGCTGCTCGCAGTAAGCATGTCGCTTCCCGCACCTCGAAAGTCACGATCCTACATCACCCGAGCACCGCTTTCGTTGCTGACGCCAGGATCTCGCCGATGCGATCGAGCACGTGATCCGGCGTCACAAACGGCGGTGCCAGCACAAAGACGTCGCCGCGAACGCGACTGAACAGACCACGCGCTTGAGCCTCAGCAAACACGCGCGCGCCGATCTGCTCTTCGGGAGTGAACGGCTTCTTCGTCTCGCGATCCTTGACGAACTCCAGAGCGCACATGAAGCCCTTGCCCCGGATCTCACCGACGTGCGGATGGTCCGCGAGGTGCGTGCGAAGGACGTCGATCAGATGCGCACCCTTGCGAGCGGCCTCGGCAACGAGATTCTCCTCCTCGATGATCTGCAGGGTACGCAGCGCCACGGCACACCCGGTCGGATGAGCGCTGTAGGTGTAGGCGTGCATCCACGGAGTGGGTGCCTCATCGAGGGCGCGCGCAATCTCGTCGTTGATACCGATGCCTCCGAACGGAAAGTAGCCCGATGTGATCGCCTTCGCGAACTGCACGATGTCGGGTGCAACACGCCAGTGGTCGAGCGCGAACCAGCGGCCAGTGCGCCCGAAGCCGGTGATGACCTCATCAGCAGCGAAGAGGACCTGGTGCCTGGTGCAGATCTCACGGACGCGCGGAAAGTAGTCGTCGGGCGGCACGATGACGCCACCGACACCGATGACCGGCTCCGCCAGAAACATCGCGACTGTCTCAGCGCCTTCGCGCAGGATGGCCTTCTCGAGCTCATTCGCGACCGCCACACCGTACGACATCCCGTCGCTCACCACTGGGGCGCGGTAGGGATAGGGTGCGGGAACGTGAATGAATCCGGGAACTCGCGGCTCGAAGAGCGGCCAGTATCCCGCGATCCCGGTGGCACTCATCGCGGCGAGCGTCGTCCCGTGGTAGCCGAACTCTCTGGAAATGATCTTCGTCTTGGACGGCTGGCCACGGAGCTTCCAGTACGAGCGCGCCACTTTGATCGCACTCTCGGTGGCTTCAGCGCCGCCCGACGTGAAGAAGAAGCGATTGATTGATGGGTAGGTCAGGCGTGCCAGCCGCTCGGCCAGCTCGACCGCGGGCACGTTCGAGTTGCCACAGTAACCCGAGGCGTAGCCCAGCGTTTCAAGCTGCTCGCGCGCGGCCTCGGCAAGCTCGCGGCGCCCGTGTCCGAGCGCCACGTTCCACAACCCGGAGAGACCGTCGATGAACTCCTTGCCGTCGGCGTCGACGAGAAACGGGCCGTGGCCGCGAACCCACACGCGCGCGGATCGTTGAGCGTTCGCGTCGTGGAGGGGATGAATCAGCGAGGCGAGGTCTCTCGCCAGGAGGTCGGCCGCTGGTGAGGATGCCTTGGCGTCACCACCCAACGGCGTGACCGTCCTTCCGATGATCGGATCCAGCCCGATAGACGCCATTCACCGGGCGATCGTCGTGATCTGCGTCGATCGAACACGGGCTCGGGGAGCGCGGGGTCGCGCGTGAACAGGATTCCCTGGTATCCGCCGACAGCGGCGCCAGTCACGGGACGCACGTCATGCCCTTTGGCGCGCAGTCCGTTGCCGACCAGCTCGAAGAGATTGACCTCTGCCCCGACGACATCGGCGCTCTGGCTATGCGTCAGGCGCGCCGCGTCGGTCGTCATCTGAACGTTCATGCCAAGGTCGATCAGATTCACCATGTGCTGCGCGTGGGTCTCCGGCTGCACGGTGCCACCCATGTTGCCGAAGGTCATGAGCGGCTGGCCGTCTTTCATCACGAAGCCGGCAATGATGGTGTGGAACGGACGCTTGCGCGGCGCGACGACATTGGGACTGCGCGGGTCGAGCGAGAATCCGGCCCCGCGATTCTGGAGCACGAAGCCGTAGGTGCCCACGGTCGCTCCGCTGCCGTACTCGCTGTAGACGCTGTGAATCAGCGACACCATGTTGCCCCACCGATCCGCCGTCGTCAGATAAATCGTTCCACCGTCCGGAGTCGGAGGCACACTGACCTTCGACGCCGTGTTCGGATCGATCCTGCTGCACAGCGTCGCAGCGTATTCCTTTGAGATCAGACGGCTGACCGGCACGGCCGAGAACTTCGGATCGGCGTTGTGCGCCAGCAGATCGGCGTACGCCAGCTTCTTGGCCTCGATGATCAGGTGCCAGTACATCGAGTCGGTGGACCCAGCCTGGCCAGATTGAAGCCAAGCTTCGGCACGCAGACCTCGAGGATGTTCAGCATCTCCAGCGCAGCGAACCCCTGCCCTGGAGGCGGCAACTCGAAGACGTCGTAGCCGTGGTAGTTGGTGGAGACCGGCTCGACCCACTCCGACTCGAATTCAGCGAGGTCGTCTCGCGTCATCGCGCCGCCGTTGCCTTGCACTTTCTCGACAATGGCGTCGGCGATGTCGCCGCGATAGAAGGCGTCGCGTCCCTCGTTCTGAATCAACCGGAGGGCGCGCGAAAGCGTGGGGTTGCGGATGATGGTGTAGAGACTCGGCGCCCGATCGCCGACGAGAAACGTGCGGCGCGAATCGGTATCGTCGAGGAGGACCGGGGCGGTGTTGACGAGATCGACGTGGCGGCGTTCGGCCTGTCCCCAACCCTCTTCGGCGAGGCGCGCGGCCCGCTCGAACGTCTCTTTGAACGTCAGCGTGCCGAAACGCTTGAGCATCGCGTCGTAACCGGAGATCGCACCCGGGACCGTCGCAGCGTTCACGCCGCGGCCGGGAACGCTCCTGACGCGCAGCTTCTCGGTGAAGAACTCAGGCGTCCACGCGGCGGGCGCCCAGCCTGCCGAGTTCAACGCGTAGAGCTTCTTGTCTTTCGCGGACCAGATCAGCGCAAAAAGGTCGCCGCCGATGCCGGTGTCGTTCTGCGACGTGACATCGAGCACGGCGCCGGCCGCAACGGCGGCGTCGATGGCGTTGCCACCCTGGCGCATGATGTCGAGACCCGCCTGAGCCGCGAGCGGATCGCTCGTGGCCACGATGCCGTGTCGCGCCAGCACTTCGGATCGTCCCTGTCCGAGCCAGCCCTGCGCCCGCGATCCGGGCACTGCCTGTATCGAGGCGCCGGGCGATGGATTGTCAGGGGACGGAACTCCAAACGGGCTCGGTGACTGCGCCATGCCCGCCGCTGCCCACACCAGGAGCGACAGAGCGACGGTCATCAGGACGGCACCGCAGGCCGGACGGCGAACGACTTGCGAGTCTCTTGAGAGGTTCGACATCGAGGCCGATCATATCCTGCGGGCCGGCTTATCGCGCTGGCGGAAAACGTTCCCAGACGGCGCGTATCGTGCGCTCGTAGATCGCCGACAGCGGCTCGAGGTCTGCGATCCGGACGTGCTCGTCGATCTTGTGGATGGAATCGTTGAGCGGCCCGAACTCCAGCGACCTCGCGCGCGAGCCGCGCCAGGAAACGCCCATCGGATGTCCCTCCACTGGTGGACAGCTCCGGCTGCACGCCTGCAACCGCTTCCACGGAAGTGGTCAGCGCATCCACGAGCGGGCCTCGCCGGGGTGAGAAACGGCTCACCGATCAGCGTCCACTGCAGGTCGTACTGCAGACGATGACGATCGAGGATGTCGCGCACGCGCGCCTGCAGGCCCACTGCCGACGATTCCGGCGAGAAGCGGAAGTTGAACGCCAGGTCGAGCGTGCCGGGAATGACGTTGCTGGCACCGGTTCCAGCGTGGATGTTCGAGATCTGAAAGCTCGTTGGCTGGAAATAGTCGTTCCCGCGATCCCACTCGGTCGAAATGAGCGCGTCGAGCGCGCGCGCCGCATCATGAATCGGGTTGCGGCCGCGCTCGGGATACGCGATGTGACACTGCTGACCGTGAACGCGCAAGCCGCCCATTCAACGATCCGCGACGGCCGTTCTTGATCGTGTCCCCGAAGCGTTCCGTCGACGTCGGCTCTCCGATGATGCACGCGTCGATCGTCTCGCCGCGAGCGGCGCAGCGTCGACACGACCGCCGCCGTCCCATCCACGGCGTCACCTTCTTCATCAGAAGTCAGGAGGATTGCGACGGAGCCCCTGGCCGCGACTCGCACGACACGCTCAGCCGCGGTGACCATGGCGGCCACTGGTGCCTTCATATCCGCGGCGCCACGGCCGTAGAGAAAGCCATCACGCTCGCTGGGTGTAAACGGATCGCTCGTCCACTCATCCACGGGCCCGGGTGGCACGACGTCGACGTGGCCCGCCAGGCAGACGAGTGGCGGCGAGGATCCATGATCGCGCCCACAGGTTGCTGACCACTCCCCGATCGAGCCGCTCGCACCGGAAACCTGCCGCTGACAGACGCGAACCCACCAGCGCCAGGCAGCCGTCGTCGGCCGGCGTGATCGAGCGGTAGGCGATGAGTTGCCTGGCCAGGTGCAGCGTGTCGGCGTGAATGTCAGTCACGCGCGCAGCAGTTCGTTGATGGACGTCTTCGCCCGCGTCTGCGCGTCCACGCGTTTCACGATGACGGCGCACGACAGCGAGTACGTGCCGTCGGACGAGGGGAGGCTGCCCGGCACGACAACCGATCCCGACGGCACGCGGCCGTACAACACCTCGCCGGTCGCGCGGTCGTAGATCTTCGTGCTCTGGCCGATGAACACACCCATCGAAATCACCGAATGCGCTTCGACGATGACGCCCTCGACGATTTCCGAGCGGGCGCCGATGAAACAGTGATCCTCGATGATGGTCGGGTTGGCCTGAAGCGGCTCGAGCACGCCGCCAATGCCTACACCACCTGAGAGGTGGACGTTCTTGCCGATCTGTGCGCAGGAACCAACCGTCGCCCAGGTGTCCACCATGGTGCCCTCGTCGACGTAGGCGCCGATGTTCACGTAGGACGGCATCATGACGACGTTCTTGCCGATGAAGGCGCCCGTGCGCGCCACAGCCGGCGGCACGACGCGGAACCCGCCCTGCCTGAAGTCCGCATCGGAATAACCGGCAAAGCGCATCGGCACCTTGTCGAAGTACTTGGTGGCGCCGCCGTCGATCACGCGGTTGTCGTGCACGCGGAAGTACAGCAGCACGGCTTTCTTCAGCCACTGGTGCGTCACCCAGGAGCCGTCGACCTTCTCGGCCACACGGAGGCGCCCATGGTTGAGGCCGTCGAGTATCTCAGACAGCGCATCCGAGAGGTCCCTGGGTACCTGGTTTGGCGTGATTTCAGATCGACGTTCGAAGGCCGCGTCGATGAGCGACTCGAGGACGTGAGTGGTCATATCGATTCAGCAGAGGAAGGCATCTTCAACTCACAAAAATCAACGATACGCCGCGCTGCCTCAACGCAGTCGGACAAGTGCGGCACGAGCGCCATCCGCACGTAGCCGCACCCGGGATTCGTGCCGTGAGCGTCGCGCGCCAGGTACTGTCCGGGAAGCACGGTCACATTCTTTGCCGCGAACAGATCTCTGGCGAACCGCTCGTCATCGCCGTCCGGCACGCGCGCCCAGAGATAAAAACCGGCTTCCGGCCTTGGCGCATGCATCACCGGCTGCAGCATCGGGACGACCGTCTCGAACTTCTGCCGATATTGCCGGCGATTCTCGGCGACGTGTCCCTCGTCGCTCCAGGCCGCCATGCTGGCATGCTGCACGACCAGGCTCATCGCACACCCATGATAGGTGCGATACAGCAGAAACCGCTGGAGCAGCTTCGCATCGCCGGCCACCGCGCCCGCGCGGAGCCCCGGCGCATTCGACCGCTTGGAGAGGCTGTTGAACACCACCAGGTTGGGAAACCCGTCCCGGCCAAGTTGTTGCGCGGCCGCGAGCGCGCCCAGCGGCGCCTGCTCCTCGTAGATCTCCGAGTAGCATTCGTCGGACGCGATGACGAAGCCGTAGCGATCCGAGCGCTCGAAGAGCGCGCGCCACTCGTCGAGCGTCAACACGCGCCCCGAGGGGTTTGCGGGTGAGCACACATACACCAGCTGAGTGCGTGCCCACTGGTCACCGCTCAGTGAATCGAGAGCGAGCGCGAAGCCGTTGTCTTCTGTCTGGTTGAGGAAGAGCGGTTCGGCGCCGGCCAGCAACGCCGCCCCTTCATAGATCTGATAGAAGGGATTCGGAGAGACGACCGCAGGATTCGATCGCGACGGATCGATCACCGCCTGGCCGAACGCAAACAACGCCTCGCGGGTTCCGTTGACTGGCAGGACCTCTGTGCGCGAATTCAGCGTCTTCAGTGCGTAGCGCCGCTCGAACCATGCAGCGATGGTTTCGCGGAGACGATCGAGACCGGCCGTTGTGGGATAGACCGAGAGCCCGTCCAGGTGCTCGCTGACGGCGTACCTGATCACATCGGGCGTGGCATGCTGCGGCTCACCAATCGACAAAGGGATCGGTCTGCCCTCGGGCGCAAGCCCGGCCAGCAGCGCGCGCAGTTTCTCGAAGGGATAGGACTGAAGCTGCGAAAGACGTGAGTTCACGGGAAGGTGGCCGCGGATCATCGTAGCGCATGTGCGGGCAGTGAAACGCAGCATGGCCATGACGGCCCGTCAGCGCGACGAGTGTTCACTCAGACGGCGACGTCCTGCTGCACGACCGCGGGCGCATGACTGTGCCGGACGAGACACGCCCGCAACGCGACGAAGTAGGCGATTTCATTCAGGGCGGACGTCACGAACCACGTTGGAGCGGTGCCTGCAACGTATGCCGCGAGAATGTGTGTCTGATCTCGGGATCGGCCCGGGGCCATTCGGCAGCCCGAGCACCTCAGCCAGATCGGCCATGAGCGCCTGATTGCGGGTGATACCCGGCGGGCAGATGAAGAATGTCTTGGCCAACGCTCCCGGTGTCCGTTTGAGCGCCTCCATTTCCCATCGCAGTCCGTCGGTATCTGATACACCGACGACGATCAGCGCCGCCTGCCGGATCTGCGACTCGACGAACTGCTGCCACTCTTCGTCCTTCACCCGCCATCTGGCGGCCCCAACGGGTAGTTCACCGCGCGAAGGATCGGCGACGGCAACGACCGGTCCGATGTAGGTGAGATTGAGAACGATCATCTCCTCGAGCGTCCGGTACTCGCTTCCAGGATCGAACCCGCGCAACAGCAGCGGCAACCGGGCCGCCGTCAGCGGCACCTGCTCCTCCTCGAACGACCGCAGAAAGAGAACCGTTGGTCGCGAGTCCGCGGCGACGACTTCGTCGGCCGACTGCAGCGCGATGCGCCGCGCTTTGAGTCGTAGCTTGCGGGCGCCAATCAGCATCAGGCGAATCAGCCAGAAGCTGAACGCCAGCGTGGCGATGAGAACCAGGATCGCCACCGGTATGAGCACGGTGTTGTCGATGGCATTGATGCTGGCAAGGTCCTGCCGCTCTGCCGTATCAGACAATCGCAAGCCCCATCGCAGGAGCGTCTGGAACGCCAGACCCTCCAGAGCCAGCGAGCAAAACACGAGGAGCCACGCCTTGGCGCGACCGGACCGTGCGAACGCCCTCACATCTGGAAGATCGAGCAACTTCGCGGTCTCTGCCACGAGCCCGGTTCCTAGCCGGGGATCGACATATACCGAACGTGAGAAGTCGTCGGCACGGCGCAGCTCCAATGGTCCAATGACGACCCCAACGGCCATCAGGACGTGGACAATGAAGGCGCCGTATGCCACGAAGAAGAGCGGCGCCCGGTCCTCCGGGAAGATCGCGAGCACGAGATCGGAGATCCCTACGAACGCGATCCAGATCGCGGTGATGACCACCAGGGTCGCAATCACCCGTCGCGATCCGCGCGCCAGAGCAGACAGCGTGCGGATATACAGGACCACGAGTCCGCCGGCGCCCGCGGCAACCGCCAGGATTAGCAGCGCGGCGAGGACGAGTGGCATCACGCCGCCACCTGGAGTCGTCGTCGTCAGGTAGAGCGCGATCGGAATGGCCATCGAACTCAGGAGCAGCAGGAGAGCTGCGCTCAGAGTGCCCGCGGCGAGCGCCCTCAACACGCGGCGCGACAGCAGCACACGGGCATAACGTCGCGCCAGCGGGTCGACATCGAACACGTCCAAGCCATTCGGAGCCCACGCGCGGCTGGCAGACTGGCTCATGGTGCACTTACCTGCCTGTGAACGGCCGGGCCGGCCTGGTGCCCGGCACTGATGCTGGATTATGTGCGAAGACTGGCCCGATGACTTGGACCTGAAGGAGAATCACGAGGAGTGTTCCAGTGAGCGAACCCGAAGAAGAAGACTTCGAGGCGATGTTCGAAATCCTCGGTGCGGGCCAAGCGCATCGAGAAGGGTCAGACCATCGACGGCACGGTTGTGTCGATCGGCGCCGAAGTGGCGCTGGTCGATGTCGGGGGCAAGAGCGAAGCGGTCATTGAGATCGACGAGCTCAAGGATCGCGAGGGCAAACTGGAGGTCCATGTCGGCGACCGCATCCAAGCCGTCGTCACCTCGACCGCGGGCGGCCTGACGCTCTCGCGCAGATTGGCGCTCGGCGCGGCCACGGCTCGACAGCTCGAGGATGCGTTCCAGGCAGGCCTTCCCGTCGAGGGCAAGGTCGAACGGGCGGTCAAAGGCGGATTCGAAGTGCGCATCGGACGGCAGCGCGCCTTCTGCCCTGTCTCACAAATCGACATCGTCCGCAACACGGAGCCGGCCCAGCACGAAGGCCGCCTCTACCAATTCCGCATCGTTGAATACAAGGACGGCGGTCGGAACCTCGTGGTCTCGCGACGAGCGCTGCTCGAAGAGGAACAGCGGGCGAATGCCGCGGACATCCGCAAGACGATCGTCGAAGGGGCGGTCCTGAATGGACGCGTGGCATCGGTGCGTGACTTCGGCGCGTTCATCGATCTTGGCGGCGGTATCCAGGGACTGCTGCACGTATCGGAAATGGGTTGGGCACGGGTGACCGACCCGTCGCAGGTCGCCAAGCCTGGTGATGCGATCACGGTCGTCGTGCTCCGCGTGGATGGAGACAAGCAGAAGATTTCACTCGGCCTGAAGCAGCTCATGGCCGACCCATGGTCGAAAGTGCTCGAGACCTATCAGGCGGGTCAGTTGCGCACTGGCCGTGTGACGCGCGTCGCCGACTTCGGGGCCTTTGTCGAACTGGAGCCGGGGATCGAAGGCCTCATCCCTCTCAGCGAATCCGGCGTCGCCCGCGACGGAGACGTCAGGAAAGCGTTTCCCGTCGGCACCCAGCTAGATGTCGTCGTCAGCGAGGTGGACGCTGCGGCGCGCCGCATTCGTCTCAGCGTCACGGCGGTCCAGAAGATGCACGAGGCCGATGAAGTGCGCGAGTACACCGAACGCACGGATGTCGCACCGGACGAGGGATTCGGATCGCTCGCCAACAAGCTGCGCGACGCGCTCGGGCCGCGACAGAAGTGACCGCACTCGCGGTGGACAGGTTGTGACCTGATGCCGATGGCATCTTCTTCGACCTACGACGCGATTGTCGTCGGTGTTGGCGGCATGGGAAGCGCCGCCCTCTACCACCTCACCCGCCGCGGCGCCACCCGCGTGCTGGGCCTCGAGCGATTCGCCATTCCCAATGACCAGGGCTCATCCCACGGACGGTCCCGGATCATCCGCCTCGCGTATTGGGAGCATCCGACTTACGTGCCGCTGTTACGCCGTGCCTACGAGCTCTGGCGCGAGCTCGAGACTCAGACGGGTGAGCCGCTCCTCGTCACGACCGGAAGCATCGACGCCGGCCCGCCCGATTCGCCGGCTGTCACCGGCGCAATCCGCGCGTGTCAGATCTTCGGCCTGCGAGCACGAGATATACGACGGCGCGTCGGTGCGAACGCAGTTCCCCGGCTACCAGTTGCCTTCCGATTTCGTCGCACTCTACCAGCCACAGGGTGGTGTCCTGCTTCCTGAGCGCTGCATCACGGCGCATGTTGCCGCAGCGCAACGCGCCGGGGCCGACGTGAGAGTTGGCGAGACAGTCGTCGATTGGCGGGAGCGCGGAGATGCCATCGACGTGCGGACCGATCGCGGAACCTATTCGTGCCGTCAGCTCCTCGTCTCCGCTGGAGCATGGACCGGTCAGTTGCCAACGGGTCTGCAACCGCTGCTGTCACCAGAACGCCAGGTGATGCTCTGGACCCAGCCGCGGCGCCCTGAGGTACTTTCAGCCCGCCACCTTCCCGGTCGTCTACATGCATGCTCCCGAAGGAAGCTTCTATGCGTTGCCAGCGCTTGACGGTGCCGGATTCAAATTCGGCAAGTACCATCACCTCAGCCAGCAGGTCGATCCGGACACCATGGATCGCGAGTGTCACGACGAAGACGAGCGCACGCTGCGCGAGGGCATTTGTCGCTACTTTCCCGACGCTGACGGTCCTACCCTGGCAATGAAGACGTGCATCTTCACCAACACGCGCGATGAGCACTTCATCATCACGCGCCCGGCCGGTTCGCGCATCACGGTCGCCGCAGGCTTTTCGGGGCACGGCTTCAAGTTCTGCAGTGTCGTCGGCGAGATCATGGCTGAACTCGCGCTCGATGGCGGCACCCGCCATGACATCTCGCTCTTCGCCCCGGACCGGCTGACGGTGTCAGATGGTGTCAGGCAGTGAAAAGTGAATTCTTCACCGGTGTCTGGCAGTGAAAGGTGAATCTCGCGATGGCGTTCAGAATCGGATTCGTCGGGCTCGGGACGATGGGCGCGCCGATGGTGCGGAACCTTTTGAAGCGCGGGTTTGCAACCACGGTCTGGGCACGACGACATGAGGTGATGGCGCCGCTTGTGGCAGCAGGCGCAGCAGCCGGTGAATCTGCTGCACACGTCGCCACGGCAAGTGACATCGTTATCACGATGGTCACTGACACGCGGGCCGTGGCCGACGTGATCCTTGGCGAACGCGGAATTGCCATCGGGGCACGCGCCGGTTCGCTGGTCGTCGATCACAGCACGATTGATCCAGACGGCGCACGACGGATCGCGAGCCAACTCCAGGCGCAAGGAGTGGACATGCTCGATGCCCCGGTCTCGGGCGGTGCCGCCGCCGCGGAATCCGGCACGTTGGCGGTCATGGTCGGAGGACCGGCATCAGCCTTCGACCGCGCGAATCCAATCCTCTCGTGCTACGCGAAGAGCATCGTTCACATTGGTCCAAGTGGAGCGGGCCAGGTGGCGAAGGCGTGCAACCAGATCTGCACGATCGTGAATCAGCAGGGCGCGGCCGAAGCCATGCTGCTCGCAGAACGGGCAGGTGTCGATCCTCGCAAGGTGAAAGAGGCATTGATGGGCGGCTTCGCCGCCAGCCGCATGCTGGATCTCCAGGCACCCAAGATGATCGCGCGCGATTTCGAAGGCAAGGTCGAATCCCGGCTGCACCACAAGGACATTCACATCGTCCTCGATCTGGCACAGGCGTTCGGCATCGAATTACCGGCGAGCAGCGCGGCGGCCGGCGTCCTCGACCGGCTTCAGGAGCGTGGCGGCGCACGGCAGGACTCGGCTGCGATCTTCAGCGTCCTCGATGCCGGGTGAGATCAATTGCCGCTCCAGGCGCAGAGACCTAAGATACAGCCCCGAACGACCGGGAACGCAGGAGGTCGAATCATGAAGCGACACAGATCCGACGGCACACGCAACGACGGGGCTTGCCCTGAGCAAACGCAGCGAGTCGAAGGGTTGTCGCGGCGCGATGCGTTCAAGACGGCCGCGGCCATCGCCGCGGCGCCGTTCCTCCTGCGTGAAGCCGATGCCGCGCAACGCCCGCCCGTTCCCGAGGATGCGGGGACATTGGAGCGCCAGTGGCGAGAAGGCCCCGCGTCGCGTGAACCGATCCTCCTCAGGGGCGGCACCATCGTGAGCATGGACCCGAAGGTCGGCGACTTCGCGCGGGGTGACGTGCTCATCGACGGCAAGAAGATCGTCAGCGTCGGAGGGAGCGATCAGGTCAAGCCACCGTCCCGGGCGCAGGTGATCGACGCCACCAACACGATCATCATTCCCGGGTTCGTCGATGCGCATCGACATTCGTGGGAGGGGCAGCTGCGCCGCATCATCCCGGACGGCGCCATCGCCGATTACATGGCCACGACCCACAACGGGTTCGCGCGCTTCTATCGCCCGCACGATATCTACGTGGGCAACCTGATCACGGCGCTCGGCTGCATCGACGCCGGCATCACCTGCATGATCGACAACTCCCACAACTCGCGTTCGGCTGCGCACTCCGATGCGGCGGTGCAGGCGCTCATCGATTCCGGAATCCGCGGCGTCCACGCCTCGGGCGCGCCGCAGACCGGCGAATGGGATCGACAGTGGCCGCAGGATCTGGAACGGCTGCAGAAGCAGTTCTTCGCTTCAACCGATCAACTGGTCACCCTGCGGATGTTCTCCGGGATGAACCGTGAGAATTGGGCCCTGGCGCGCCGGCTCGGTATCAGGATCACGACAGAGTCGAATGCGGCCGGGCCGGAGTTCGAGCAGTTCTGGAACGAGAAGCTGCTGCGATCCGATAACACCTTCAATCACTGTCAGGGATGGCCCGACCAGGTCTGGCAGCGCATCAAGGACGTCGGGGCGACGGTGAACGTCTGTCCGAGGTCTGACGCGCAGTACGGGCTTGGAGAGGGTGTCTCCGCGTTCCAGAAAGCGCTCGACCACGGCATGACGCCCGGCCTCAGCATCGACAACGAAGTGTCGTACGGCACCGACATGTTCACGGAGATGCGCGTGGCGTTCAACGTTCAGCGCGCGATGGCCACCTATCGCAAGGTCAGCGGCGATGGCAAGGCACCAGCGCTCGTCAGTGTGCGCGCGGTGCTCGAGTGCGCCACCGCCGGCGGCGCGGCGTGCGCCGGCCTGCTCGACAAGTGCGGCACGCTGACGCCGGGCAAAGAGGCGGACATCGTCATGATCAGAACCGATGACATCAACGTCTATCCGTCCAATCACGCGGTCGGGACGGTAGTGTCGGCAGCGGACGTCAGGAACATCGACACGGTGATCATCGGCGGCCGGATACGAAAGTTCCGAGGCCGGATGGCAGGGGTGAACATGGACAAGTTCCGCCAGATGGCCGACGAATCGCGCACGTACCTGTTCACGAAGGCCGGCTACAAGCTCGACATCCTCTCGAAAAGTGAATGACAGGCTCCGGGCGCGGCGACGCGACGCGCATCGAGCCGACCGAGCGGCTGTCAGGCGTACGATGCCGTCAACTCTGCGTAGGTGCCCTTGAAATCGACGATGCGGCCGCGCTCGAACTGCCAGACGCGGGTGCCGACCTCTTCCAGCAGATCCTCGTCGTGTGTCACGAGCAGGACGGTGCCCTCGTACTTCTGAAGCGCGATATTCAGCGCGTTGATGGCCTCGAGGTCGAGATGATTGGTCGGTTCGTCAAGGACGAGCACATTCGGCTTCAGGAGCATCAGGCGGCAGAACAGCAGGCGGGCGGTTTCTCCCCCGGAGAGTGCGTCGGTGGGCTTCAGCCCTTCCTCGCCGCTGAACAGCATCTGCCCGAGCAGCCCGTGGATCTCCTGCCGCGACGAGTCGGGGTCGAAACGGTGCAGCCACTCGACCGCGGTCATGCCCTTCTCGATCGCGCCCGTCTGATCCTGAGGGAAATACCCCACCGAGACTTCGTGGCCCCAGCGTAGCGTCCCACTGTCGATGTCACCGGGGTTGCGCGGCTGGTCTGGCGCATCCGCCAGCAGCGCCTTGAGCATCGTCGTCTTGCCGACGCCGTTGCGTCCGACGAGCACAACTTTCTCGCCGCGGTTCACGACAGCGCTGAACGGCGGAATAACCTTCACGTCACCAAAGGCCTTCGACACGCCCTCGAACTCGAGCGGAACTTTTCCGGACGGGCGACGTGTGGTGAACCTGATGTAGGGACGCTGAATGTTCGAGCGCGCCAGCTCGGTCGTCTGCAGCCGCTCCACTTCCTTACGGCGTGACGTGGTCTGGCTCGCGCGCGTGCCGGCGCCGAATCGCGCGATGAAGTCGTTGAGCTGCGCGATCTTCTTCTCGCGCTGCTCGTTGTCGGCCTCGATCTTCGTCCGAATCTGCGTCTTGGCAACGACCATGTCGTCGTAGCCGCCGGTGTACGTGATGATCGTCTCGTAGTCGATGTCGGCGATGTGGGTGCACACCCGGTTGAGGAAGTGCCGATCGTGTGAGATGACGATCAACGTGCCTTCGTAGCGGACGAGAAACTCCTCCAACCAATGAATCGAGTCCAGGTCCAGGTGGTTGGTGGGCTCGTCGAGCAGCAGCGCGTCGGGATGACCGAAGAGTGCCTGCGCCAGCAGCACCCGGACTTTCTGGCCACCCTGCAGTTCGGCCATTGCCCGTTCGTGCAGGGCGTCCGGGATATCGAGCCCTTGCAGGAGCACCGCCGCATCGCTCTCCGCCGAGTAGCCGTCCTCTTCACCGACGATGCCCTCGAGCTCGCCCAGGCGCATGCCGTCCTCGTTCGACATGTCTGGGCGCGCATACAAGGCGTCACGCTCTTCGAGCGCATCCCACAGCCGCCGGTTGCCCATGATCACTGTGTCGATGACGCGACGGCTGTCGAACGCGTACTGGTCCTGACGCAGCACGCCGAGCTTCCGCGGGCGGACCACGGTTCCCCGCTGCGGCTCCGACTCACCGGTCAGCAGCTTCATGAAAGTGGACTTGCCAGACCCATTGGGGCCGGTCAGGCCGTACCGCCTCCCCGCTGAGAACGTCGTCGAGACGTCCTCGAACAGGACCTTGGAGCCGAAACGCATGGATACGCCGCTGGTTGAGATCATGAACCTTCCATTCTACCAGCCGTCTCCCACTCGTTGCCGGACGTGCGCGCTTTCGCAAAGCACTCGATGAAGGCGCAGCCACGCTCGAGCCGTCGTTCAAGCGGCTGGGCTTCACGATCGAACAAACCGTCGAGCAGTGCGATCACGCGACGCGCGAGCGCATTCAGGCGACCGGCTGCGTGATACAGTCTCGCCCCGAGTATTCAAGAAAGAGGCGCACCATGCGATGCACTTTGCCACTAATCATCGTGTTGGCGAGCGTCTCCTGCGGCGATGACAGCTCACCGAGCGCCCCCTCGAGTTCGGGCCCGACAGTCACCTTCTTCGTCACGAGCGCGACGAGCTCCACCGGCAACCTGGGAGGACTCGCCGGCGCAGACTCCAGGTGTCAGAGTCTCGCGACGGCGGCCGGCCATGGAGGACGGACGTGGCGCGCCTACCTCAGCGTGGAGCGCGATCCCGCCAACGGCAATCAGCCGACACACGCGCGGGATCGCATCGGCACGGGGCCCTGGCACAACGCGAACCTCGTGCTGGTCGCAAACAGCGTGACGGAACTTCACGCGCGCCCGGGAGATGCCGCCGTGTTCGTCGACGAGCGCGGCCAACGGATCAACGGACAATGGACCGGTTCACCATCCCCGGTCCAACACGACATTCTCACTGGGTCGAACGCCGACGGCACGGTGGCTGCCGGGCTGACGTGCGCAGACTGGACATCGACGTCCACCACAGTTGCGGCGCAGGTTGGCCACTCCGACGGATTCGGTCCCAATCAGAGCACCACGGGGGCCCTATCGTCGTGGAACTCTTCGCACGCAAGTCAGAGCTGCGCCGACACGGCTCCGCGAGGGGGCGCGGGCCGGTTCTACTGCTTCGCACGCTGACGCTCGGGCACTCGGGCCATTCGAGAAGTCCTGAGAATTTCACGTTGCGCTCGATGGCACCTGTCGATACGCTCTTCGTCGAGAGGGAACATGCTCCTACGCAACGCGGCGATCGCGATTTCTGTACAGCGACAGCATTCACGGCTCACGCTCAGTGGCTTAACCATCCGGCTGCGGGAATCCCGCGCACCAAGGATGGCAAACCCAACCTGTCTGCGCCTGCACCGCGGACCGCGGACGGCAAACCCGATCTATCAGGAGTGTGGACGACGGATGGCACAGGAGCTGCGGAAATCGACCGCCTGTTCCCCGGCATCAGCGATCTGGCAGTGCCAGGTGATGATCCGCGCTCTTTTACGAAATACTTCCTGAACGTGTTCGCCGACTATCGCAACGAAGACGTTCCTATCAAGCCCGAAGTCATGCCGATTTTCCTCGCGCGCGCGAAGTCCCTGGGGAAGGACAATCCGACATCGCACTGTCTGCCTGCAGGCATCCCGATGGGCGATCTGCTTCCAGCGCCACGGCGATTCATTCAGCTACCGAACTTACTGGTCATCCTGTACGAAGGGGTCAACCCGCAGCGCATGATCTACCTCGATGGCCGCAAGCACGTCATCGAGCAACCGGCGTGGCTGGGCTACTCTGTCGGCCGGTGGGAGGGTGACACCCTGGTCGTCGATACACGCGGCTTCAACGACCGGGCCTGGCTGGACGCGTTCGGTCACCCCCGCACCGAGGCGATGCACATCGTCGAACGCTTCACGCGCCGCGACTTCGGCCACATCGAGGTAGAGATGACGTTCGAAGACCCGGGGGCGTATACGAAGCCCTTCTCCATCCGCTTTTCTCAGACGCTGACGCCCGATACTGACGTGATCGAATACGTCTGCGCCGAGAACGAGAAGGATCGGCAGCACCTCGACGCTCGGTGACGATCGTCGAGCTGCGATTCTTCGGCCTCACGCTCGAAGAGATCGCAGACTATCTCGGGCCGATCTCGTCCTGAGCGCATAGACGAGCAGTGGAGTGACGACGACAGCCGAGATCGTCATCGCGGGCGCGGGCATGGCCGGCGTCGCTGCAGCGCATCAGCTCGCGGTACGCGAAGGCGTAGCGCGAGTGGTGCTCGTCGATCCGTGCGAGCCACTGTCGCTCACGAGCAGCAAGGGCGCGGAAGGCTATCGCAACTACTGGCCGGGCCCCGACGACACGATGGTGCGTTTCATGAACCGCAGCATCGATCTACTCGACGCCCTCGATAGCGAGAGCGCGCACGCGTTCGAGCTCAATCGCAGGGGCTACGTGTTTCTCGCGGCCGATCCCGCCGAAGCCGAGCGGCTGCGAGGGCGCGAGGGCCCGGCAACGGAGTTCATCGACGACAGCCGTACGATCCGCGAGCGATATCCGTTCGTCACCGAACGCGTGCGGGCGATGCTCCACGTTCGGCGCGCCGGCTTCATGAACGCGGCAGCGCTCGGACAGTGACCTGCTCGAGCGCGCTCGTGCGCACGGCGTCGTTCTCGTCCGCGACGACGTCACGGACCTCGTCGTCCGCAATGGACGCTTCGCTGCCGTTCGACTCGCATCCGGATCGCACATCGACGCACGGGCGTTCGTTCTGGCTGCTGGTCCTTTGCTCCTCGAGTGGACCGATCGGATTCCTCTGGGCGTGCCGATCGTCAACGAGCTCCACGGCAAGATCTCCTTCGAGGATCATGCCAGCGTCATTCCACGTGATGCCCCGTTCATGTTCTGGAATGACGTCGTCGACCTGGGCGCGCGCGGGATGTTTCCCGCGGGTGTGCATTTTCGTCCCCGCGGGCAGAGATCGATCCTGGGAATCTGGACCTACGACACGCGCATCGAGCCCCCCTTGTTTCCGCCGGTGTTCCCGCCTGACTACTTCGACATCGTCATCAGAGGCCTAGCTGACATGATTCCCGGGCTCGGCGCGTACATCGACGACGGCCCTTCGGCGATTGTCGACGGCGGCTACTACTGCAAGACGCCGGACAACCGGCCGCTGATCGGCCCGACTGCCATCGAGGGCGTGTACGTGCTCGGCGCTCTGTCCGGCTTCGGGATCATGGCGTCGCAGGCCGCGGCCGAGCTCCTTGCGGCCTACGTTCTCGACCGCACACGACCCGACTACGCGGGGGCGTTTCATCCCGCGCGGTTCGCGGACCCGGCGTATCACAGCGTGCTTGCCTTGCTCGATTCGAAATCCGGACAGCTCTGACGTCCTCTACAATCACCAAGATGACCACTCCTCGACGAGCGTTCCTGAAGCTGACGGCCATGAGTGGTGCGGGTATCCTTGCGGATATGGCGACTGACCCGAAGGTCGAAGCGCAGACGCCAGCGCGAACCGCGGTGGCGACCGTGCAGACGCCGGTCCTGTCGATCGCCTATGAGGACACCGGCGATCCGCGCGGGTTCCCCGTGATTCTGCTCCACGGGTTTCCCGATGATGTCCGCGCGTTCGACGAGGTCGTGCCGCCGCTGGCGAAGGCGGGATATCGGGCGCTCGTCCCGTACCTGCGCGGCTACGGCGCCACGAAATTTCGGGATTCCGCCGCGCCCCGTATGGCCGAGCAAGCGGCGATCGGGCAGGACGTCATCGATTTCGCCGACGCGCTGAGCCTGCCACGCTTCGCCGTGTCCGGCTACGACTGGGGCGGGCGCGCGGCTGCCATCGCCGCCGCGCTGTACCCCGATCGCGTGCGAGCCACTGTCCTCATCGGCGGCTACACGATACAGAACACGGTTGCTCCGCAGCCACCGGCCGCGCCTGCCGCAGAGCACCGCATCTGGTATCAGGTACTACTTCAACACCGAGCGCGGAAGAGCGGGGCTCACGACCAATCGTCACGCGATCTGCCGTTATCTCTGGCAGCAGTGGTCACCGAGCTGGCGCTTCACCGACGAGACGTACAACCGCACGGCTCCCTCGTTCGACAACCCGGATTTCGTGGACATCGTCATTCACTCGTACCGTCATCGCATCGGAAATGCACCGGGTGAGGAGCGATTCAAGGACGTCGAGGCACGGCTCGCAACGCGACCCCGAGATTCTGGCGCCTTCGATCACGTTGTATGGCGCCGAGGATGGGATCGCACGCCCGCCGGTCGAATCGCCTCCCGCCGAGCGGGCCGTGTTCGAACGGCTGATCGCTCGCCGCGTCGTGCCTGGCGTCGGACACTTCATGCCGCGGGAGCGTCCCGAGGCTGTGTCTTCGGCGTTGCTGGAGCTGCTGGCATCAACGGCATGACCCGCTGAGACTCGTGCAGATTCCATCGCGCATTCTCGAGATCGAGCTCCCGCCGTTCGATCCACTCAATATGAGAGCGGCGCAGCTGCGGGCGGCTGGTCACGACGTCATCTCTCTCGGGCAGGCACTGCCCTTCTATCCACCGCCCGCATCGGTCCTGCGCGCGGCACACGCGGCTGTCGACCGGCCCGACGTGCACGGGTACACCACCGATCCAGGGCGGCCCTCACTGCGCCGCGTCCTGGCGGAGCGCCTCCGCGAACACGTCGGGATCGATTGCGGGCCAGACGATCTGTTGATCACGGCCGGAGCCAATCATGCGTTCACGACCGCGCTGACGACGCTCGTCAGCGCCGGCGACGAGGTCGTGCTGCCTGCGCCGTACTTCACGAACCATCAGATGGCGGTCCAGGCGGCGGGCGCAGTGGCTGTCGAAGCGCCAATGGCGGACCGCGAATCGTACAACGTGACGTGGGACGACATCGCGCCAGCCCTGACCGATCGCACGCGTGCCGTGGTGTTGTGCAACCCGAGCAATCCAACCGGTGCACCGGTGAGCCGCGCGGCGGGCACGCGCATCGTCTCGGAGCTCGGCGATCGCGGCGTCCTGGTGATCAGCGACGAGACCTACATGCATTTCGTCTATGGCGGCAGCCACTGGAGCGCTGCATCAGTTGCCGACTGGCGACGGAATGTCGTCGTGATTGGAACGTTCTCGAAGTCGTTCGCGATGATGGGTTGGCGCGTGGGTTACCTGCTGGCCGATGCCGCGGTGTGCACGCAGGCCACGAAGGTCCAGGACGCGATGATCATCTGTGCACCCACTATCTCGCAGATCGCCGCCGAAGCCGCCGTTCGCGACGACTGGGACTATCCGCGGACGTTCCACGCCGATCTCCTCGACCGTCGGACGCGCTTGTCTGACAGCCTGGCACGTATCACCGGCCTGTCGTGGGTGCCAACGTCGGCGGGATTCTTCGCCTTCGTTCGCGTCGACGGCTGTACCGACTCGAACCAACTCGCCCGCGAGCTCCTCGAAGAGGCGCACGTCGTCACCATCCCTGGCGCTTCGTTCGGTCAAAGCGGCGAAGGCTGTCTGCGCCTGTCTTATGGCTCGGTCGACAGTGACGCGCTCTCGCAGGCCATCGGGCGACTGACACGGTTCTTACGCCAGGGGCGCACATGAGGTTCATGCCACTTTTCCTGCTCCCCGTCATCATCGGGTGCAGCCCGCCACAGGCTTCGCGTGCGCAGCCCGCTTCGACGAGTCTCGCCGGAACCTCGGGGTTCGCGATTGTCAGACTCGATCCCGCGCTGGACGCGATCGTCTCAGCTGATGCATCACTGGACATCATCGGCGACCGCTTCGGGCTGACCGAAGGGCCGGTGTGGGTCCAGGATGGCGCAAGCGGCTATCTGTTGTTCAGCGACCTGATCGCCAACGTGATCTACAAGTGGACGCCCGACGGGCAACTCTCCGCGTTCCTCGAAAACATCTATGACGGTCCAGACCTGTTGAACGTGGGACAGCAGACCCGGCGAGGGCGGATGAACGTCATCATCATCGGGTCCAACGGGCTCACGCTGGATCGCGAGGGGCGCCTGATCATCGCCTCGCCTGCGAGCCGGGCCGTCTTCCGCCTCGAGAAGGACGGCACGCGCACGGTTGTTGCCGACCGCTTCGAGGGCAAGCGATTCAACGGCCCGAACGACGTCGTCGTGAAATCGAACGGATCGATCTACTTCACGGACGGGAACTCGGGGTTGCGCGGTGGAGTGAACAGCCCATTGCGCGAGATCCCGTTCAACGGTTTCTACCTCGTGAGAGACGGGCGGGTGACGCTCGTCGGCAGCAACAAGGACTTCACAGGAAGGGTTCCCCAACGGCATCGCCTTGTCACCCGACGAGAAGCGCCTCTACGTCACCATCGGCCGGAAGATCATGCGCTACGACGTGCAGCCCAACGACACCGTTGCCAATGGCACCGAGTTCCTGGACGTCGAAGGCAACGACGGACTGAAGGTGGACGCGAACGGGCAACGTGTTTTCGACGACAGGCGCCGGACCCGGCGAAGTGCGGATCACCTCATCCGACGGCAAGCGTCTCGGTACCATTCGAAACTGCCTCAGCCGGCCGGTGAGCCGCGCGACCAGATCTGCGCGACCAACGTGGGATTCGGTGATGCAGACGGCAAGGGCCTCTACATCACCGCCTGCACGCACGTCTATCACATCCGGCTGAACTCGCCAGGCGTGAGACCTGGACCTGGATCCTGGGACTACCGCATGACAGTCGCCGGAGCATGCTACGCCGTGGGCTGAATGGCTGAGGCAGTGAGGGAATTCATTGCGCTGGCCCTCGGCCGCTCCCTATAATCCGCTTCATCGCCTCAGTGCACGAGGCGACCGACGGAAGGAGTCTCTCAATGGCCTGGACGAAGCCTGAGTTCACGGTCGTCGCCGTGACGATGGAAGTGACCGCGTACGCGGGCAAGAAGTAGGTTGACCTATGGCGGGGCTCACCCGAGCCCCGCCTTCACCTGGCGTGCACATTCTTCTGCTCGGTACCGCCGCCGGCGGCGGGTTTCCGCAGTGGAACTGCTGGTGCCCCGGTTGCCGGCTCGCACGCCGCAATCCTGCCGCCGCCAATCCTCGCACGCAGTCCTCCGCCGCCGTCAGCGCGACGGCGAGCGGTGGTTTCTCCTGAACGCGTCTCCCGACGTGCGCGAGCAGCTGCGCTGCCTGCCATCGCGTCCGATCGCCGGACTCGATCGTGCGGCACGTGCCGATCGAGGGCGTCGTGCTGACCGACGCCGAGCTCGATCACACGCTGGGCATCGTCTTACTGCGCGAGGCGGGGCGTCTTCCGCTCGTCGCGACCAAGGCTGTCACAGGCATCCTCGAGCGCGATTCGCGCATGCTGGCAGACGACGCGAGCGTTCAGCGACGTGCCCGTGACCGAGCTTCCCCTCGCTCGAGCCGGTTCCGCTTCTCTGTCGAGACGGATCACCGAGCGGCCTGTCGGTCGAGGCGTTTGCGGTGCCGGCGGGCCTTCCGCGGTTCGCCTCACGCGAGGAAGAAGGGCACACGGTCGGGCTTCTCATTCGCGACGAGGAGCAGGCACCGCCTGCGCGTTCGTGCCGGGGTGCGGCGACCTCGACGCGACCCTGCTCGAGCGATTCGCGGGCGTCGACGCGCTGCTCTTCGACGGCACGTTCTGGACCGACGACGAGCTGATCGCGCTCGGGATCGGCACGAAGACGGCGCGCGAGATGGATCATCTGCCGATTGGCGGTCCCGGCGGAAGCCTCGAGCAACTGGCGCGCTGCCATGCCGGCACCGTGTCTACACGCACATCAACAACACCAACCCGATGCTGATCGAGTACTCTCCCGAGAGGACGGCGGTGACGCGAACGGGTATGATTGTCGGCTTCGACGGCCTGCACCTGACACTGTAGCGAGCCGTTCATGACGACCTTGCATGCGTCGGCGCTCTCGGCGCCTCCGGCGCCGTCCTTCCCGTCGCTGACCGCGCCGCTCGCGCCGGACGACCTGGCGGCGGCGCTGCGCGCGTTCAGCAGGTCGTACTACGCGAATCATCCGTTTCATGCGCTGATGCACGAAGGCCGGCTGACGCCGCGCCAGCTGCAAGGCTGGGTCGCCAATCGACTCGCGTACCAGCGCGCGATTCCGCGCAAGGACGCGGCGATCATCTCCAACTGCCCTGATCCGGACGTGCGTCGCGAGTGGCTGCAGCGGATCGTCGATCACGACGGCACCGAGCCAGGCAGCGGCGGCATCGAGATGTGGATCAGGCTGGGTGAGGCCCTCGGCGTGCCCGCGAGCGGAGATGGAGGACGAGCGGCACGTGCTGCCGGGCGTGCGGTTCGCCACCGAAGCGTACGTGACGTTCTGCAAGACCAAGCCGTGGATCGACGGCGTCGCCTCGTCGCTGACCGAGCTGTTCGCGCCGGACCTGATGCGGCGGCGCATCGCCGCGTTCCCGCAGCATTACCCGTGGGTGCGTCCCGAGGCGCTCGACTACTTCAAGAGCCGGCTGACGCAGGCGCCGCGCGACAGTCAGCAGGGCTTGCGTCTGGTGCTGACCCACTGCACGACGGTCGAGACGCAGCGCCGGGCGTTCGAGGCGCTGGCCTTCAAGCTCGAGATGCTGTGGGTGATGATCGACACGATCCACCACGCCTATCTGGAGCAGGCACCGTGACGATCACCACGGCGTCGATTCCCGCGCTCTGGCGGCTCGCGCGGCTCGAGTTCGACCCGGTGCGGCAGCAGCGCGTCCTGCTCTATCCCGAGGGCGTCGTCCTGCTGAACGACACCGGGCGGCGCATTCTGGAGCTGTGCGACGGCCGGCGCTCGATCGCGGAGATTGCGGCGGTCCTCGGAGAGCGCTATCATTGCGACGTCACGCCGACGTCATCGAGTATCTGTCGCGGCTCGTCGAGCGAGAGCTGGTTCGTGTCCACTAGCATGAATCCGAAGCGGCGACCCACCCGACGACGCTGCTCGCCGAGATGACGCATCGGTGCCCGCTGCACTGTCCCGTACTGCTCGAATCCGCTGCAGATGACGGGCGCGCGGGACGAGCTGACGACCGAGCGAGTGGAAGCGCGTGCTGAGCGAGGCGCGCGAGCTGGGCGTGCTGCAGCTCGGCCTGTCCGGCGGCGAGCCGCTCGTGCGACCCGACGTCGAAGAGCTGGCCGCGCACGCCCGTTCGATCGGGCTGTACACGACGCTCGTCACGTCCGGCGTCGGGCTGACACGCGAGCGCGCGCGAACGCTGCGCGAGGCCGGCCTCGAGCACATCCAGATCTCGCTCCAGGACTCCGACGAGGAGACGCCGACCGGGTGGCAGGCATGAGCGCCGTCCGCAGAAGATGGCCGCCGCCGCGATCGTGCGCGAGCTTGGCTTCGCGTTCTCGATCAACGTCGTCCTGCATCGCGCGAACATCGATCGCATCGGCGAGATCATCGAGCTGGCGGCTCGGCTCGGCGCCGACCGCCTCGAGCTGGCGAACACGCAGTATTACGGCTGGGCGCTCGAGAACCGGCGCGCGCTGATGCCGACGGCCGACCAGGTGGCCGCGGCTGCGGACGTCGCGGACAAGGCGATCGCCGCCACAAGGGCCGCATGCAGATCCTCTACGTGCTGCCCGACTATCACGAGTCGTTCCCCAAGCCGTGCTACGGCGGATGGGGCAGACACTATCTCGTGGTGATGCCGGACGGCCGTACGCTGCCGTGTCACGGCGCCACGCACATCACGACGCTTCACTTCGACAACGTCCGCGACCGATCGCTGCGCTGGATCTGGGAGGAGTCGCCCGCGTTCCAGGCGTTCCGCGGCGACGACTGGATGCAGGAGCCCTGCCGGAGCTGTCCGCGAAAGGCGATCGACTTCGGCGGCTGCCGCTGCCAGGCCTTCGCGTTGACCGGCGACGCGACAGCCACCGATCCGGTCTGCACGCTGAGCCCGAAGCGCGCCATCATCGACGACGCGATCCGTGAAGCTGACGGATCGCCCGCCTATCGCTACCGCTACATCAGCCTGCAGAAGGCGGAAACACACTGATCGGGCCGCCTCCATGAGCGCTCGACACGCGATCGAGACCATTGGGCTCGGCAAGGACTACGGTGACGTGCGTGCCCTCGACGCACTCGATGCGGTCGTCGCGCCCGGAGCCCACGTCGGCGTGCTCGGCCCGAACGGCGCCGGCAAGACGACAGCGATGCTGATGCTGGCCACGCTGCTGCGTCCCACCCGCGGCGTCGCCCGCGTCTTCGGGCACGACGTCGTTCGCGATCGAGCCGCCATTCGTCGCCGCCTGGGTCTGGTGTTCCAGGAGGCGAGCATCGACGGCCTGTTGACGGTCCGCGAGAACCTCCGATTCGCGGCCGGTCTGATGGGACTGGGCGGGGCCGAGAGTCGAAAGGCGATAGACGAGGCGCTGTCGAGGACCGGACTGACGACGCAGGCATCACGCCCGGCGCGTCAGCTGTCGGGTGGCTTTCGACGTCTCACCGATATCGCACGCGCAATCGTCCACAAGCCCGATCTGCTCCTGCTCGACGAGCCGACGACGGGCCTCGATCCGGAGCATCGCGATCGCGTGTGGGCGCTGATCGAGGCCGAACGCAGAACTCGTGGCGTCGACGGTGGTGTTCTCCACGCACTATCTGGCCGAGGCCGAGTCGTGCGACCGCGTGTTCATGCTCGCTCACGGCCGCCTCGTCGCCGCAGACACGCCCGCCGCACTTCGGGCGACAGTGGGAGAACAAGTCGTCGAGATCGATGGCCCGGATGCGGAGCGCGCGGTGCACGCCATCTCGGCCTCGGCGCAAGTCCGGATGTCCGATTCGGACCGAGCGTGGCTGGCGGATCGGCGTCGGCAGCGCGCACGGTGGACTTGCCACGATTGTCGGCGCCGCTCCGCGCCTGACACGCGTCGACGTGCGCCACGCGACGCTCGAGGACGTGTATTTCGCCCGTACTGCAGGGCGCATCCGCTCCACTGCCCGCGGCCACTCCGGCCGGACCACGTACGTGAGCGCACTCCGCACGGCACAGGCGATCGTCGTGCGCGACCTGTCGCGCGCGTTCCGTCAGAAGGGGCGCCTGTTTGGAGGACTGGCGCGCTCGTTCATGTGGCTCCTTCTCGTGGCGGCTGGTTTCGGCGCCATCGCCCGCGTCGATGGTGCCGCTTCGTATCAGGCGTTCGTCTTCCCGGGCATCGTCGTAATGGCCGCGCTTTTCGGCGCCATGCTGACGGCGATCTCGACGGTCTACGATCGCGAGTTCGGAATGCTGCGACCTGATGCTGGCCAGTCCCGCGGGCATCACGGCGGTTCTGGCAGGACGCGCCGTGGCCGCGGCGGCAGTCGGCCTGCTCCATGGCGGCATCGTCCTCCTCACGGCACCACTGTTCGTCACGGTGACGGCTTCGCAATTGGCGAGCGCCGTGGGCGCTCTTCTCGCGGGAGCGGCGGCCAGCAGCGTGCTGGGTCTTCTCGTGGCTGCGCCGATTCGATCGGTCGAGAACTTCGCGGCCGTCGTCAATGTGGTGTTATTTCCGCTGCTGTTCCTGAGCGGCGCATTGTATCCAACGTCCACCATGCCGACGTGGCTGTACGCAGCAGTGCGTCTGAATCCGGTGACGTATGCTGTCGACTTGATGCGTGGCGCACTCGGTCAGCGCGCGGAATTCAGTGCCGCGAGCTCGCTGACTGCGCTCGGCGTGGCGATGGTGTTGGCATTCACTGCAGCAGCATGGCTCTTTGATCCCGAGCTTCGAATGAGCCGGAGGGGTGTCAGGCAGTGAATCGTGAAGGGCGGACAGTGAAGGCCCGAGGGCGTTCACGATTCACTGCCTGACACCTTGACTCGGAAGCGCGCGAAAGAGCCGTCGCGTCCTGATGCGCCATCCGTCCGGCGTCCTCTGATAGACATCCTCGTAGTGCCCGCCGAGGAATATCGTGCCGGGCGTGCCTTTCGCCCTTGCCTCCGGTTCCGGCATGTCGACGACGACCAGATACTGCTTCCCGATGGCCTGGCCGGCAAATGGCTCGATCACGTGAGTTCGTCAGGTAGTGGCGGACGTATTGCGGCCCCTGCGGCTGTTCGCGCCCGAGCGCGGCGAGCTGCGCGTGCCCGGTTGATTGGCCAAACGTCGCGTCTGCTGTGTACAGCCCCGCATAGGGCTCACCGTTGTCCGTCGTCCCGTAGCCGTTGTCGAGCGCGTGACCGTAGCTCGCGACCAGGCGCTCGATCTCGATGTAGTCCATCGCGCTCAGACCGCCAGGAACAGACGGCACCGTATCAGTCGGATCGGGCTTCACCGGGTGCATCTTCAACGTCCCCGTGCGCGTGGGATCGGGACCGGACTTCGAAGGCACCAGTTTCCGATAGCGGAAACGCCAGCCTTCGGGCGTCTTCGTGTAGACGTCCTCGTAGTGGCCGCCCACTGTGTCGAGGCTTCCGCGCTTCTGACCGACGAGCGCCCACTGATTCGGATTCGGGCCTACCTGCGGGATGTTCTGATCGTGGCTGATGTTGATCAGGTACTGCCGCCCCACGGCGCCGTCGGCAGTGGGCTCGATGATGTGGTTCATGATGTAGTGGTTGACATGCAACGGGCCTTTGTTCCCTCCACGCGCGAGGGTCGCCAACTGGTCACGTCCCTGCATCCGGCCACGCGAGTTGCTGTCAAACACACCATCGGGTGAAAAGAGATCGGCGTAGTCGTAGCCGTTCCGCGAGCCTGTATCCAAGCGCGAACGCGTAGCGGTTCACGAGTTGCTTGATCTGGATGTAGTCCATGGCCGTGAGCGCCATGACACTCGACGCGCTGCTCGCTCCTCGTCTGCTGTGCCTTGACTGCCACGAGAGCCACAGAGGCCAACGCTCAGGGCTATCGCAAGGATCGTGTTACGCATACGCACATGCATCCCTTCAGCGCGACGACGGCGGCAATTTCGCGGTCGGCGGCGGGACGCCGATCTTCGCCGGGTGCAGCTGCCGAGACTTGAATCGCCATCCCGCTGGCGTCTTCACGTACACATCGTCGTAGCGGCCGCCGTGCACCACGCTACTGGGCTTTCCCCCTTCGGACACGTCGATGGCCATGAGGTACTGACTGCCCCGCGCGCCTTCCGGCGTCGGGTAGATGATGACGTTCGTGAGAAAGTGACGCGTAAACGCAGGCCCGCCTCTCTCCTTTTGCGTCGTGCGCGCAAGCTCCGCCAGCGCTTCGCGACCCCTGGTCTTGCCGAAGACGCCGTCGGGCGTAAAGAGATCCGCGTATGCGTATCCGTTGTCGGCGTGTGTGTCGACCGCGTAACTGTAGCGGGCGACCAACTGCTGGATTTCGACGTAGTCCGCGGCCGTGAGCGTGCCGCCGGTGACTTTCTGCTGCGCCCGCGCGAGCGACGCTGCCCCGATCACCGATGACGAGCGCCATCATCAAAACGGCCAGCGAGACGTTCGCCTACTCACGACGCTTCCCCTGCCCTTGACCTGTGACTTTTGACCTTTGACCTTCGATCTACGTCGATCGCTTCTTCACCGGCACAGGTATGCCCGCGATCTTCACGCCGACCGAGAAGAGCGTGCTTCGCGTCGTGAAGTAGAGCGTCTTCCAGTCATCGCCGCCGAACGCGACATTGGTCGTCGCCGGCTGGCCATGGACGATGCGCCCGAGCTTCTTGCCCTTCGGGTCGATGATGAAGAGGCCACCGCTGCCTCCGCTGTACATGTTGCCGGCTGTGTCTACCTTGATGCCGTCGGGCACGCCAGGCTCGGCGCCATTCAGGTCGACGAAGACGCGGCTGGTTTCCTTGGCGATCGTGCCGTTCGGCAGCATGTCGTAGGCGCGCACGTGGCGGCGTCGTGAATCGGCGACGTAGAGAATGCTTTCATCAGGCGAGAACGCGAGGCCGTTGGGCCTGACCATGTCGTCGATGATGAGCGACATGGAGCCGAGATCGGCCGACACACGGTAGACGCCCGAGAGCGTCACGTCCCACTGCTCGGGCGCCGCATTGCCTCCCGGGATCGGTGAAATAGATCGAGCCGTCGGACTTCACGATCACGTCGTTCGGCCGCAGCAGACGCTTGCCCTGGAAGCTGTTGGCGATGACTGTCAGGCTGCCGTCGGGCTCGTAACGCGTCACGCGCCTGGTCAGGTGTTCGGCGGAGACGAGGCGTCCCTGCAGATCGCGCGTGATGCCATTGGCTTCGTTGGTCTTCTCCATCGCGACGGTCGCGCCCTGCCCCGGCGTGAACTTCATCCGTCGCGCGGTGTGAATGTCGTTGAAGAGCAGATAGCGGCCTTCCGCCCACCAGAGCGGCCCTTCGGCGGGACCGATGTCGCCGCCATAGCCGGTGGCGAGCTCGCGGATCGGCTCGCTCGTGCCGATGACACGGTCGAGCTCTGGTGCCATCGACTCGATCTTTTCGCGGACTGCGCCCAGAGCGCTGCGCGATGTCCGTCACCGCGAGGCCGCCGACCGCGCCGGCCATTCGCAGCACGTCACGACGTGAAAGGAAGCTGAAGTCGCGCATCGATTCCTCCCTCGCGGTGATGTCGATCGGCAGAGTCGCGCGACAGGATACTGCATCGGCGATATCTGTGCAGTCCTGACGCCGCCATGAAGGTGACGGGGACCGCCGGAGCGTGCCATGTCCTGAGCACCGCGCTCGCCGGATTCCCGCCGCGGCGGCCGCATGCGACGTCAGCACTCGCCTACACTCGGCGATTGACAGCTGATGGATCCAATCACGCAACCCGCGTTCCGAGGAGGTAACGAGCCGAGGAAGGAGACACCCATGGGTTCGCACCACCACTCCGATCGTCGGCAGTTTCTGACGGAAAGCGCCGCGTTGGCGAGCCTGGCGGTGGGGGCGGTCCAGTCGGTGGGTGCCCAGACACCCCAGCCCGAGGCACGTCTCAAGGACAACCTCGCCTACGGACAACCCTCGCGGTTCGACAACACGGTGCGCAGGGCTCTCGGCGCCGGCACGGCGATCACCGATACCGCGCTGACGACGCCGCTTCAGGATCTCGACGGGATCATCACGCCATCGGGCCTGCACTTCCTGATGGATCACGTCAACGGCATCCCGGATATCGATCCGAAGCAGCATCGCCTGCTGATGCACGGCATGGTCGATCGACCGCTCACGTTCACGATGGACGAATTGAGACGGTTCCCGTCCGTCTCGAAGATCTACTTCCTCGAATGCAACGCGAACAGCCGCCCGCTTCGTGGTCCGAACGGCGATTCGGTGCAGCTCGTACACGGACGAACGAGCTGCAGCGAGTGGACCGGGGTGTTGTTGTCGGTGCTCCTCAAAGAGTGCGGCGTGCAGAGCGGGGGGAACTGGATCATCGCCGAGGGGAATGAGTCCAACAAGTACACGATGAGCATCCCGATGGTGAAGGCCATGGACGACATCCTCGTGGCCTACGCGCAGAACGGTGAGCCGATTCGCCCGCACAACGGATATCCCCTCCGGCTCGTCGTCCCGGGCTGGGAAGCGATTCGCTCCGTGAAGTGGTTGAGCCGCATCGCCGTCGTGGATCAAGCTGCCATGTCGTGGCACGAAGCCGGCAACAACGCCGACACGAGACCCGATGGCAAGGCGCTGGGTTTCAGATTCGAGCTCGGGCCCGAAATCGATCATCACTCGCCCGTCCGGAGGCCAGCGCCTGCCCGGCCGCGGGTTCTACGAGATCACGGGCCTCGCGTGGACGGGAGGCGGCGCCGTCGTGAAAGTCGACGTGTCGGTCGACGGCGGCAAGACCTACAAGGAAGCGCAACTTCAGCAGCCGGTGCATCGATACGCGCACACGCGGTTTCGCTTTGCGTGGGAGTGGAACGGCGAGGAAGCCGTGCTGCAATCGCGCTGCACCGATGAAAAGGGCGAGGTGCAACCAACCATCGCCGAAGCGGCGAAGGTACTGGGCGTGACGCCCGACTACTTCCTGCAGGCCGATCACTTCAACGGCATTCAGCCCTGGAAGGTCAACCGGGATGGAAGCATTCAGAATGCGATGTTCTAGCAGGTGACACCTCGCCTTCAGTCAGCGACCGATCGTCGCAGTTCAGCCTCTGCTGTCTGGCCGTCGGGCGCCGCAGCGCGGAACGAGCGCCCCGATCTGGTTCGAAGGGGCGCGGCTCATCGTCGGCGACGGGAGCGCGCCGATCGAGAACTCCGCGTTCCTCGTCGAGGGAGAACGCGTTCACATGGGTCGGAAAGCAGGGTCAGCGTCAGCCGCCGCAGGGCGCCATGCGCGTGGATCTCTCGGGCAAGACGGTGATGCCCTCGCTCATCGACGGTCATAACCATATCGGGCTGGTCAACGAAAAGGACGGGAGCAACAGCAAGGCGAACTACCGGCGCGAAAACCTCGTCGACCAGCTGGAGCGGTACGCGTACTACGGAGTCGCGGCCGCATTGAGCATGGGGCTCGAGGCCGATCAGGAATTGGCGTACGAGCTGCGTGACGAGGTGATCCCGAATGCCGCGCGCTTCCTGACCGTGGGCAAGGGGATCGCCGCGACGCCGATCGGCGGTCCTACCGGCGAGCCCCGCCTGGGGATTCCGTACGGCGCGCGAACGGAAAAGGAGGGACGAGATCACGTCAGGGAGCTGCACGCGCGCGGCGTGCGCTTCGTGAAGATCTGGGTGGACGATCGCAATGGCGATGTCCCGAAGCTCCAGCCGAGCGTCTATCGCGCCATCATCGCCGAAGCGCATGCCAACGGCATGGAGGTGCTCGCCCATCTCAGTCGAACGTCAGCGCTGGCCGACGCCAAGGATCTGTTGCAGGCAGGCGTGGACGGATTCGTGCACCTGGTTCGCGATCGCGACGTGGACGACGAGTATCTGGCGGCGGTGAAGGCACACCCGAGAGTGTGGTCGGGCCCGAACATGCCCGTTCCTTCGACGCAGGATATCGATCGCCTCGCTGGCTGAGACGCTGCCCGCCAGCCAGATCGAGAGCATGCGCACGCAGCTTGCGCAGCGAGAGGCGAAGGGCGACCCGCCAAACGAGCTCTTCGAGCTCCACTGCCGCAACCTGCGCAAGATCCACGACGCGGGGATGGTGATCGGCATGGGAACCGACGGAACCGGCGACGGCTTCGGCGCCCACGAGCAGATCGAGGCGTACACCCGTTGCGGCATGACGCCGATGGAGGCCATCGTCGCGGCGACGGGAACCAACGCGAGAGTTCTCCATCTGGATCGGATGGGGACCGTTGCGGCCGGGAAAGAGGCCAGCTTCAACGTGCTGGACGCGCAACCCCTGGAGAACATCACGAACACACGGCGCATCTCCAGGATCTACTTGAGAGGGAAGGAACTGGATCGGCAGGCCCTCAGGACCAGGTTCATGACCGCGAAGACACTAGGATGCGATCCTCTCACACTGCTCGACCGCGACGATCGTGCTCTTCGCGTCTGTGACCGCACTCGCACAGGGGCCGACCTATCGGCTGGGAACGACTCCAAGCGCAGGAGGAAATCAAGGCGCGCGACACCGCCGTCTCGCCTGGAGGAAAAGAATTGCCGCCCGGGCAGCGGCACGGTCAAAGAAGGTGCGACCGTGTACGCGCAGAAGTGCCAGGCGTGTCACGGGGCGAACGGCACGGGAACCAAGTTGCATCGCGGTCTCATACCGCTTGGCAACGCGAAGCCAGTCAAGATCCAGGGAAGCCTGGTCCCGTACGCGACGACGGTGTGGGACTTCATCAACCGGGCGATGCCGACGACGAAACCGGGATCGCTCACGCCCGACGAAGTCTACGCGGTGACCGCCTACGTGCTCTTTCTCAACGAGGTCATCGAGGAGAACGACGTCCTCGATGCGACGACACTTCCCAAGATCAAGATGCCGAACCGCGACAACTTCCTCGCGGTCGAGACTCGACTGGAAACCCGGACAGCGACGGCCGCTCGGCTACTACCCGTGAGGCACCTCACGCAGCTCGGGATCCTCTTGCCTGCGAGCACTGTTCCGGCTGGGAAGAAGCGCTGCCGTCCTGTGATCGTCCCCTTGTAGTTGTCGAGGAACTCGAAGCTTCCTTCGCGCAGCTCGAGCAGCGCCACGTCGGCAGGCGCACCGACGTTCAGCGTGCCGCGGTCGTTGAACAGCGGGAAGATCCGTGACGGATTGAGCGTGGCGCACGCGATTGCATCGCTGATCGTCATCCCGTAGCCGAGCAGCTTCGACATGCAGTTGGGCAGATCGACGACACCCGTCGTCTTGCTGTTCGTGTTCCAGTCGGTCGAGAAGGTGTCCGGCCAGAAGCCGGCCTTCATGATCGCGCCGATGGTGTCCCACCGCATGTGTCCGGTCTGTCCGTTGCCGATGTCGAACCAGACGCCGCGACGCCGTGGCCGCGAGCACCTCTGGAAGAATGTGACCGCTGTCGTCGACGATGGCGTTGGGCGGCGGCGCAAAGAGGTGCGTGACGATGTCGCCGCGCTTCAGGAGGTCGACCAGCTTCCCCAACGGCGAGGCCGTCTGCCCCATGTGAATCATCAAGGGCAGGTTGAAGGAGCTTGCCGCCTCTTGTGCGCGGCGGAGCACCTCGACGTCGTTGGTCCCCACGACGTCGCGCGACAGCCGCGCCTTCACGCCGACGATGTAGTCGCGATGCTTCGCGATCGCATCCCGGGTGGCGGCGACATCGGCCCGCGCAAGATCCATCGTGTCGCCACCAGGCAGGATGCCGCCACGTCCGATGTTGACGAGGACGCGCCCCTGCTGCGGCGACGATCGCGCGACGGCAATGATGCGGCTCAATGCCGTCGGCGCCTTGCGACCCGGCGTCGATCCACCCGGTGACGCCGTCGCGCAGCACCAGGCCGGGACCTTCGGCCGACCGGCCGGTATGCGTGTGAATGTCGATCAGGCCGGGGACGACGAGCTTGCCGCGCGCATCGATGATTTCGGCGGCATCGGCCGCGACCGTCGGCTCGACCGCGGCGATGCGGCCGCCAGAGATCGCCACATCGCGCACGGCATCAAGGTGCACGGACGGGTCGATGACCCGGCCGCCCCTGATGAGCAGGTCTGTACTTCGACGCCTGCGCGGCGAAGGCTCTTGGAGCATGGGCCAGGGTCGCACCGCACGCAACGGCTGCTGACAGGAACTGACGCCGGTTCATCATCTTCGCCTCCCTGAACTCTCGCCAGCGCAGACCATAGATGCCCGTGCGGCGGTGCGTCAAGATCCATGGAGGTGGTATATTCCGCACGGCTGGACGGTCAAATGACGACGGCGCGAACGACGTCTGATCGTGGCGGCGCTGACGCTGACCCTCGGCGCGGCCCCGGCGCTTGCGCAGCAGGTGGATCTCGCCGGCATGTGGTCGTCAACGCTCGGCAATCACGAAGAGCTGCCGCTGCGCGGCGATCCCGGCGTCGAGGTCGGTGAATACGTCGGCATCCCGCTCAACGACGCGGCCAGGCAGCACGCCGAGAGCTGGACGCCCACGATGCACTCGCTGCTCGAGTGGCAGGGGCGACCGCATCCTGTCACCTACGCGATGCGGGCACCGAGGCCGGACTTCCGCATGGGCGCCATTGTCGATCCCAAGACGGAACGGCTCATCGCATACACGATCACGGGGCTCTTCGGCCGCGCGGACCGCACGATCTGGCTCGACGGCCGTCTCCACCCCTCCAAGTACGCCGAGCATCAATGGCAGGGGTTCTCCACCGGCGAATGGATCGGCGGCGGCCTCAAGGTCACGACGACGCACATCAAGTACAGCTTCGTGCACCGTAATGGCATCCCGCTGAGCCCCTACACCGTCATGACGGAGTACGACTGGCCGCACGGCGACCTGCTCACCCTGGCCATCATTATCGAGGATCCGATTTATCTGACTGAGCCGCTGGTCCGAACGTCGACATTCAGGCGCGATCCCAACCTGACTGTTCCGGCATTGCAGCCATTCGAGGTCGCCGAGGAGCTCCCGTCACTCGAAAAGGGGCAGGTGCCGGCCTACCCTCTCGGCACCAAGCATCATGAGTACGCGGCCAAGCACCACCTGCCGTTCGAGGCATCGCAGGGCGGCGCGCACACGATGTACCCCGAGTACGCGAGGCGACTCGAAGAGCTGATGACTGTTCCTGCCGCAGCCTCGACGTCGGCCACGAAATGATCGCGCGGGCAGCAACCGCGCGCTGTCTCACCTCGCTTGCCGTCGTACTCGTGTGGGCGGCAACCGGGCACCTCGTTGCCCAGCAGGGCCCGCGCCCGGTCAAGCCTGCGTACGATGATGGCAACGTGGAGGTGTTGCAGGTGCAGGGCAGCGTGCACCTCGTTGCCGGTGCAGGGGCGAACATCACGGTACAGGCCGACCCGGACGGACTGCTCCTGGTGGACACCAGCGTCGCGGCGATGAGTGAGAAAGTGCTGGCAGCGATCCGCACGATCTCCGACAAGCCGATCCGTCACATCATCAACACGAGCGCCGACGAGCATCACACCAGCGGGAACGAGAGCCTGTCGAACGCCGGCCGCAATGTCAGCGCCGGAATTGGCGGCCAGGGCGGACGCGAGCCGGCCCGTCTGGAAGGCGCACCGGTGATCGCGCACGAGCAGGTGCTGCACCGCATGAGCGGCCTCAAGGGTGAACCCGCGCGCGTGCCGTTCGGCGTGTGGCCGCACGACACGTTCTACACGAACCGCAAGCAACTCTACTTCGGCGGCGAGGTCGTCGAGATGCTGCACATGCCGGCCGCGCACACCGACGGCGATCTCATTGTCTGGTTCCGTAAGTCGGATGTCGTAGCAACCGGGGACGTCTTTTCCACGGTGACCTATCCACTGATCGACCGTGCGCGAGGCGGGAGCATCCAGGGGGTCCTCGACGCGCTCAACCAGATCCTCGACATCACGTTTCCGGCCTTCAACAATCAGGGTGGCACGCTCGTGGTGCCCGGGCACGGGCGGATCTGCAACGAGTCCGACGTCGCCGAGTACCGCGACATGACGACGATCATCCGCGATCGCATCCAGCTGATGGTCGACAAGAAGATGACGCTGGCACAGGTCAAAGCGGCCGCGCCGAGCAAGGACTACGACGGCGTGTACTCGACGCCGGCATGGACCGGCGAGATGTTCATCGAGGCGATCTACGCTGACCTGACACGCGCTCGGTGATCCGGCTTCCCGTCATTACTCGCAACACTGCCGCACTAGCCATAGAATCGTCGGCAGGAACGCCCTTGCTACCCAAGCGCCTTGGCCCATACGAGTTGTCCAGCCGCATCGGCGCGGGCGGCATGGGGGAGGTGTATCGAGCCACCGACACAAAGTTGAAGCGCGACGTGGCCGTGAAGGTCTTGCCAGAAACGCTGGCGAGCCATGCCGAACGACTGGGACGACTTCGCCGAGAGGCTCAACTCCTCGCCTCGTTGAATCATCCGAACATCGCACAGATCTACGGCATCGAGGAGGGCGATGGTTTCACGGCGCTCGTCATGGAACTGGTCGAGGGCGCAACGCTTGCCGATCGCATCGCGCAGGGGCCGATTCCTGCCGACGAGGCCGTTTCGATCGCCCGGCAGGTTGCCCTGGCGATGGAGGCGGCGCACGAACAATCGATCATCCATCGCGATCTCAAGCCGGCGAACGTCAAGGTCCGATCAGACGGGACGGTCAAGGTACTGGACTTTGGGCTCGCGAAGGCGCTGGAGCCGAGCCAGCCCTCGTCACCAGGAGTGTCCACATCTCCCACGATCACGACACCGCTAATGACGGAGGCGGGGCTCGTTCTCGGCACGGCCGCCTACATGTCGCCGGAACAAGCGCGAGGCAAGCTCGTGGACCGCCGAACGGACGTATGGGCCTTCGGGTGCGTTCTGTATGAGATGGTCACCGGCCGGCCCGCGTTCCCGGGAGAAACCGTCTCCGACACGTTGGCGGCCATTCTGACGCGTGAACCTGATTGGCGCGCGCTGCCACCGGCGCCTGCGAGGCTTCACTGGCTACTGCATCGATGCCTCGTGAAGGATCCCAGTCATCGGCTCCATGACATCGCCGATGCACGAATCGAGCTCGATGAGATGATGCTGCGTCCGGTTGACGCCGGCCAGGACTCAATCGCGGGCCGGCCTGCATCCCCAGCGCGCAGCGCAAGGCGCGAGCGCACCGCGTGGATGGCCGCGGGCGCCTTGCTGGTCGCGCTGATCGCAGAGGTGACGTTTCACCGGTCAGGTGTCTTCAACCGGCCCGATGCGGTCGAGGCGCCCACCTATCGTTCCTCGATTCTCTTCTTCCAGCGGGCGTCAATTTTTCCACCTTTCCGGCCGCTCGCTTTGCGCTGTCGCCGAATGGCCGGCTGCTCGCGTTTGTCGGAACCGATAGCAGTGGAATGACTCAGCTCTGGATTCGCTCCCTCGATGTCACCGTGGCGCAGGCTCTGGCAGGAACCGAAGGTGCCACCTTCCCTTTCTGGTCCCCCGACTCCAACTTCATCGCGTTCATGTCTCAAGGCAAGCTGAAGAAGATCGCGGCCTCCGGCGGGCCAACGACAACCCTCACCGACGTCGCGGCCAACTCTTATGGCGCATGGAATCGAGACGATGTGATTCTGTTCACGCCGCGCGGCGAGTCGCCCCCTCTATCGCGTGTCTGCGCTTGGCGGGACGCCAACGCAGGCGACCACGCTCGACGAGGCTAGCGGCGACGCGCAACACTGGTTTCCCTTCTTCCTACCCGACGGTCGCCACTTTCTCTATTTCGCACTGGGAAGCAAAAGCGGCGGGGCGATCGACCCGCGAGCCGTGTATGTCGGCTCGCTCGACCCCAACGAACCGAGCAAGCTGCTCCTGCAGGGCGGCTCCAATGCGCAGTACGCGGATGGTCACCTCCTCTTCATGCGCGGCCGCACTCTTATGGCCCAACCATTCGACGTGACTCGCCTCGAACTGGTCGGCCAGGCCGCGCCTGTCGCCGAACAGGTGCAGACGCCTGGGGCGGGCGACACCGGGACCGCCGGTGCATTCTCCGTCGCCGACACTGGAGCGATCGCCTATCAAACCGGCCTGGATGAGGTCAGATCGCAGTTGGTGTGGTTCGACCGTGCAGGCAAACAGACCACCGTCCTCGGGGATCTGGCCGATTACGCAGAGGTCGCACTCTCTGGGGACGGGCGGAGCGCGGCAGTGAGTGTGCTCGACCGATCGCGGGGCTGACCGTGACCTCTGGATCTACGACGTGGCTCGCGGTCTGCGCCAGCGTTTCACGACGGACGCCTCGGACGAGATTGGGCCAGTCTGGTCGCACGACAACGTCCGTCTGATCTTCGCGTCGGGACGCAAGGGCGGCTTCGACGTGTATCAGAGAACGAAGAGCGGGGCAGCCGACGATCTGCTGCTGGCAGACAGCCTCGGTGAGTTCCCGGAAAGTGTATCTCCGCGATGGCCGTTTCCTGCTGCACGTGTTCGGTAGCGGCACCCTGAGGCGAAGCGATTTGTGGGTCATGCCACTGGTCCAAGGGGGCAAGCCATTCCCGTTCGTCGAAACCCCATTCACCGAGACTCAGGGACAGTTCTCGCCAGACGGCAAGTGGATCGCGTACAGCTCGAACGAATCGGGACGGATGGAAGTTTACGCCGCACCGTTTCCGGGATCTGGAAGTCGCTGGCGCGTGTCTCCGCCGGAGGCAGCTATCCGCGATGGTCACGGAGACGGCACCGAGATCTTCTATCTGGCGCCCGGCAACGTGCTGACCTCTGCCGAAGTCAGCAGTCAGGGCTCCAATCTGGTCGTTGGCGATGAGCAATCGCTATTCGCCATTCGCTTGCGCCCGCAAGTTCGCCTCGATGCGTTTCCTTACGACGTGTCCTCGGATGGCCAACGATTCCTGGTCAACTCATTCGTCGAGGAAACCGCTTCGACTGCGATCACATTGATGCTCAACTGGACCGAGGGAATTGGACAAGTAACGTATTCGAACCTCGACCGCGGCACCGGGTCCGGTATCAGATGCGGCCGACCCACTATTCGGCGCGAAGCGCGGCGATCGGATCGACACGCGGCGCGCGGCGGGCGGGAAGATAGGCGGCAAGCAGCGCGGCAGCCACAACAAGCGCACAGGCAACGGCAAGCGTTGTGCCGTCACGAGGTTCGACCCCGAACAGATAGCTGCGAATAGCCGACGCGCCTCCCAGCGCAAGCACAAGACCAGCAGCGAGCCCGACGCCGATGCATGCGATCGTGTCGCTCAGTACGGCGGCAGTGACTCGCCAACCCGGTGCGCCAAGCGCCACCCGGATCGCAATCTCCTTCATCTGCTGCGCCAGCCGGTAGCGCACGACACCGTAGACGCCGAGCGCAGCCAGGACGAGCGTCGTGACGGCGAACACGCCGATCACGCCGGTCAGCAGCCGCCGCGGCCGTAGCGTACGGCTGACGTACTCCTCGAGCGCCACCGGCGTGCCCAGCGCCTGATTGCGATCGATATCCCAGATCGCCGACCGGATTGCTGGCACCAGCGCAATCGGATCGGCAGCGCGCACGACCAGGTCGTAGGCCTGGAAGAACGTCGGCGCCTGCCCCATGGGGATGTACACCTCGCGTCCAGCGTCGCCATCGAGACCGCGATGCTTGACATCGCTCACGACGGCAACGACCTGCCGGACATTTCCGAGGACCATGAAAGGTAGACCGCAACGGATCGCCACCCTCCGCTCGGATGCGGCGCGCGAGCGTCTCGTTGATCGCCATCACCAGGGGGCGCGATCGAACGTCGTTCGCAATCGAAGTCACGCCCCTCGAGGATGCGAATCCCGATGGTGTCGAAATACTCGCGGCTCACGATGCGACCGGCAGCGTTGTCCATCGCCGGGTTCTGGTCCCGTCCCTGCGGAATCGCGTCCCAGCCCATGCTCGGCCGGTCGCCCATCGGCACGAAAATCGTCAGCGCGGCTGATTCAACTGCGGGTATCGCGCTCACGCTCTCGAGGACCCGCTCGAAAAATGGCAGCCGGTCCGGACCCGCGAGGCGTCCGCCGGATCGACCCGGATCGCCATCGCGCCGCTCGGCGTGAACCCGGGATCCACGTCGAGCAGTTCAGCGAGGCTCCGCGCCAGCAGCCCGCCGGCAACGGTGAGAACGATCACGACGGCGGCCTGAACGGCCAGTGCCAGTCGCTGCACGTACACGCTGCGTCGATCGACCGTGACGCCGGCATGTGGCCGCAGCGCATCGGTCATGTCGCGATGCCGCAGCTGCAGAACCGCCACGGCGGCAAAGACCACCGTGATAGTCGCGCACAGCGCCAGAGACAAACGCGATCGTCGGCCACCCAACGTGCAGATCGCCGATACGTGCGATCGACACCCATTCCGCGCGGCGAAGCACCTCGAGCACGGCGACCGTAAGCCAGACACCGGCCAGACCGCTGGCGCTCACCAGCACGGCGCTTTCGATCGTCATCTGGCCGAGCACCTGGCGCATCGTGGCACCAAGGGCCATTCGCAGCTGCATCTCACGCCGGCGCCCACTCGCTCGAACGAGCAACAGGTTCACGAGATTGGCGCACGCGAGCAGGAGCACGCCTCCGGCGCCTGCGAGTAACAGGAGAACGGGCACTCGCGCGTCGCGCGTAACGAGAGCCGGTAGTGGAGTGACCAGCTGTCCGAGCACCGTCATCCATTCCCACTTGCCCACCGACAACGCCGCCTGCCGGCTTCCCAACTCGGCGCGCGCCTGCTCCGCAGTAACACGCGGACGAAGACGTCCGACGACCGCCATGAACCCGCCGATGTCTTCGTCCCCGTCCACGGCCAGCGGCAGATACACGTCGATCGGTGCGCTCGCGAACAGGCTTCCGGACAGCGGGAATCCCGTCGACACCACGCCGACGATCGTGTGCGGCTCGTTCTCAATGGCGATGGACCGCCCCACGACATCGGAATCGCCCGCGAAGCGCCGCTGCCAGTAGCCATACGAGAGCACGACGGTCTGTGCGACGCCCGGCTCATCATCTCCGTGACGGAAAAGGCGGCCGGCCGCTGGCGTCGCGCCCAGCATTGCGAGCAACTGGTGGGTGACGCGCAGGCCGCTGACGCGCTCCGGCGTTCCGGCGCCGGTCACCGTGAAGACGTCGGGCGCATCGCCCGCCCACGCGCCGATCTGCTCGAACGACGTGAGGTTGCGCCGCCAGTCAGCGAATTGTGGCAGGCGGTTCGATCCGATCACTGCCGTCTGCGCATCCGACGCGCGAGTGTCGTACGTGGTGACCCACACCAGCCGATCGGCCTCGGGAAACGGCAACGGGTGAACCAGCATCGAGTATGCAATCGTGAGCGCGGTCGTCGTCGCTCCAATCCCAAGCGCCAATGTGCCGACAATGACGGCCGCAAGGGCGGGCGTCCGGCGCCACGTGCGTACTGCGATGCGCAGGGTGTTCCAGAGGTTCATGCGATGCTCGGAGATCTGGTTCGCCAGGATCGGTATCAATCCTTGTACCGACCGAGAGGTCTGATCTGCAATGACTTGCCCAGAAGTAGCGTCCGCCCATGGGATGGAGCGTCCCGGGGACGGACGGAGCCCGCGACCGTGGCGGTAGAACGGTCACTCGTCGCGAAGGCGACCAGGGGATCGATCCGCGCCGCTCTTCGAGCCGTGACGTATGAGCTCAACACGGCAATGGCTGCCACGGCACTGCCCGCGGCAACCACACTCACCGGATCGTGCGGAGCCACCTCGAACAGCAAGGCTTCGAGGAATCGCCCAAGCAGCAGCGCCGCCGCGAGCCCGGCGAGGACACCGGCAGCGACGACCGGAACACTCTCGGACACGATCGCTCCGATGACCTGTTGCGGAGTGGCGCCCAGCGCGAGCCGGACACCGATCTCGCGAGTCCGCAACCGAACCTGCCACGCGATGAGCGTTCCCAGACCGAGTGCGGCGAGCGCGGAAGCCGTAATGGCAAAGCCATTGAACGTCAGCGCCACCAGCCGAGGATTCGCAATCTCCGATTCGACCGCATCACTAAGCACGACGACATCGTCCATCGGCAGCCCCGGATCGAGTGCACGAACCTCCGCTCGCACTGAAGCAACGATCGATTCCGGGGGGCCGCTTGTTCGGACGACGAACTGGTGCACCGCGTACGGGCACTGAGCGGAGCTGATGTAGAGGTCGAGACGGTTACCGCGAATCTCCCGGTACTTGCGCATCGCCGACGATCCCGACGACGGTGAACCACTGCCGATCGTACCGGAGACCCCGGCAGTGGGAATCGCAGCCGCCGCCCGAGCGCCTCCCGTCCGGCCAGAAGCGCCTCACGAAGCTCTGGCTGACAACGGCGACGCCGGCTCGCTCTTCACGGTCGCTGTCGCTGATGTCACGTCCATCGAGGAGCGGAATCCCCATCGTGTCGAAGTAGCCTGGCGAGACCGCTTCGAGGTTCGTCAGCGGATTCTGTGCGGCGTCGGCCGGAGCCTGCCCCTCGATCGTGACGGGCCAGTCCATGCCAGCCACGCCCCACAAAGGCCTGAGCAGGACGGACGCGGCACGCTGCACCCCTGGCAATGCCGAGATCCTCGGCAGGAGACGGTCAGCGAATGCCTGGCTGGCGCGCGCATCGGGATACCGGCTCGTCGGCTGTGGCACGTCGAAAGCAAGGATGCGATCGGCGTTGAACCCGACGTCGACGCCACGCAAGTTAAGGAACGTTCGCGTCACGAGCGAGGCAGCCACCAGGAGAAGCACGGCCAAGGCAATCTCGGTACCTGCAAGCGCACGCCGCGCTCGACTCCCCTCACCGGCCAGCGATCGACCGCCCTGCTGAAGCAGCGCGAGAACGTCCCTGGACAGCGCTTGCAGCACGGGTGCAAGGACGCAGAGCGCGATCGACACTCCGGTCACGACAACGGCAAACGCCAGGACCATCCAGATCGACAGTGACGTTCTCGATGCCGGGGACGTCACCCGGGGCGGCACTGCGCACGGCACCGACCAGACCAAGCGTCAGCATCACGCCGAGAATGCTGCTGACCGCGAGAAGCACTGTCGATTCCGCCAGTGCCTCAGTCACGACGTGCCGGCGCGTCGCACCCAAAGCCAGACGCACAGCGAGATCGTGTGCGCGTGCGGCACTTCGCACGAGCAGAAGACCACCGACGTTGGCGCATGCCAGCGCGAGCAATACGAGCACCGCGGCGAGCAGCGCCCACAATGCCGGGCGCGTATCGCCGAGCAACTCGCGCTGGAGCGACTCGATGGACAGTTCTTCGGGTCCGCGCGACGAGTGGTAGCGCTTCCAGAGATCGGCGAGCGGGATCGCAAGATCGGCGCGGGCCGCCTCCGGCGTGACGCCCGGCTTCATGCGTCCGATGATCTCCAGCCAGCCTGCCCCGCGGTTCTCGACGTACTCGGGAACGCCGTGCGCGATCGACACCCACATCTGTGCCTCGGGCGGATACGCAAAGCCACGAGGGGCGACACCGGTCACGATGAACGCACGGCCGTCGAGCGTCAGTGACTGCCCGACGATCGATGGATCGGAACCAAAGCGCTGGCTCCACAAAGCGTGGCTGATGGTGACGGAAGGCTGCGAGTTCGGAATATCATCCGCCGACGTGAGGGTGCGACCGAGGGCAGCGGGCACCCCGAGCACCTCGAAGAAATTACCCGAGACGATCCACATCGGGATCTGCGCCGGATCTCCCTGGCCAGTCAGCGTCATGCCGGCCGGCGCGTTCGCCATCGCCGCGACACCGTCGAGGCTGCGCGTGGCGCGTGAGAGATCGATGGTATCAGGCCAGGAGAATCCCCGTTTGACCGTGTCTCGACTGGGATTCACTCCCCAGATCGCCACGAGACGCTCGGCATGCTGGAACGGCAGCGGACGCAGCACGACGCCGTTGACGATCGCGAATACCGCCGTCGCGGTTCCGAGTGCAGCGGCGAGACAGACGACCGCGCCCGCGAACAGCCGCGGCGTGCGGGCAAGGCTGCGAAAGGCGATGCGGTACACGTCGACTCATTCTGCCTTACGATGCCGCGTCTCCCGTCCCGGGCCTCGGCTCTTCGGCCCCTGTTTCCCGGTCTCCGGGCCCATCGCTGGTCACATCGATAGCGCTCAGGCCAGCCAGATGTTCTCGAGGAAGCGGAGAAGGCCCTGCGAGAAATCGAAATCGAGGTCCATCTCCTTTGGCACCGTGAAGTCGTAGCCCTTGGTGAAGCCAATCCAGCGCCCGCACACGATCACCCACGTCCAGATCAGGATCGACGTCGCGCCCGCGATTCGCGCGCCGAGCGGAACCTGCGCGCTCGAGTCCCAACTCGCGACCGATCGGAGGGTCGTGAACTCGAAACACCGCCATGTTGATGCCCGCGCCAACCAGACCGAGCATCTTCAATGCGAACGCCGTATTCGCCACGTAGGTGCGCGCATTGGGCAGGAACAGCAGCGCACCGGTCACGACGGCGAGTCCGAAGCCCGCCCACGTCCAACGCATCGTTTCCCCGAAAACGCGCGTGAACGGCCGGGCCATATCCCGATACCCGAGCAGCCGCAGGTCGACGATGAAAATCGTGCCGAATACGGTGGCGACCGCCATGACGTGAATGGCTTCGATGATCGGCAGCGCCTTCAGCGAGCCGCGCATCCATTCACTGATGCCGGACTGTTGCAGCGCGTCAGCGAACGCGGTGAGATCCACAGGCAGCGCGGCTCATGCGCGTGGGGACAGCGACAGGGCGCCCCACACCTCTACGTCGTAAGCGATAGCCCGGCCCAGGAAGATGATGGCGAGCCAGAGCAGCACGGTGGCCATGGCTGCCGACTTCGCAGCCGGAGAGAACGTCGGTTCCGCGCCGCCACCGCGCACGGCCGGGGCGAGCGAGCGCTTGAACGCGACGGCGCTCGTAATGCCGATGGCGAGCAGTCCCATCTTGAGCCAGAACGACAGGCTCATGAGCTCGCGGATTGGCTCCCCGAGCACCAGGGTGATTCCGGTCACCGCCAGGATGACGAGGCCACCGCTGATCCAGGTTGAGAACCGCTCCATCACGACGCCGAACGCCTCGTCCATGCGCATCCATCCCACGACGCGCAAGGCGATCATCAGGAGTGACGCAAAGACCACTGCGATGGTGAGGATGTGAATGGACTGAACCAGCGGTATGACCCACTCGACCGACTTGATGGTGACGCTGAGGGGCGTCATCTCCAACCACTGGGCGAAACTCAAGCATCTAGTCAACCAGATGATCCGGCGTCACACTTCTCGGTTCCCAACTCTCAGTTCGCGTTCAACGTTCCGAACCTGAACCTGAACACGAACCGAGAACCTAGAAGTAGAAGCGTGAACGACGTGTTCTGAGTTCTACGACGTCGCCGTTGGCAGCTTGCCGTTGCCAAACACCATGTGACCCTCGACCGAGTCGCAGTGCTTGCCGGGTGGCGGCGGCGTATTGGCCGGGCACTTGAACAGCGGGGTGCCGCCCCGGTCACCGGCAGGTTCGCCGCTGCGCAGCGGATGCAGGGCGACGCTGATGATGGTCTTGGGCGGGAAGCCGTTGACCGAGATACCCTCACGAGCCGACTGGGCCGAACCGGCCATCTCGACCGCCCAGATGATCGGCTGTCCCTTGTCGTCTCGGATGACGTTCTTCCGCTCTTCGTTCATCACCGCAAAGAAGATTTGCAGGTGATTCACGTCCGGGTTCACGCGCACGACGACGCCGGTGAAGACCCTCGTCTTCGACGAGTCGAAGATCGAGAACGAGTGATGCGCCTGAACCGGCACGATCGATGCGGCCATCACAGCCGCGAGGAAGACGCCGGAAGTAATGCGGACCATGAATCCTCTACTTGGTTTTGCTGAAGTCGAAAAGGTCTTCATTGGCAGGTTTCTCCATGTTCGTCTCGTGACGCTCCCAGAGCTTGGACCACGGGCGGCCGAACATATCCAGCACCTCGTACTCGAACGTGGCGCCGGGCGACAGCGGCGTAGCCTTGCCGTTGACCGGGTAAATCGTCTGCACGCACTCGATGTAGGTGTACGGGATCGCCCGGTCTCGGGGCCGCTCGCCATGTTCAAGTTGCGGACGATGCGGATCGGCTCGACCAGCGCATCGGGGTCGTAGAACACGGCCTCGTGGACGAGACCGAGGAACTTCCCGCCGGCATCGCGATTCGGCGTGTAGATCTCGATCGTCTGCATCTTGTTCGAGTGCTCGAACGCCGCGTGCGTCTTCCAGCCCTGGATGTTGGACGTCCAGGTGATGAGCGCATCGCCGTCCCAGAACCCGATCGTCTCGCCGTACCACCGTGGCACATCGGCGCCGAGCCTCGGTACCGCGCCCTCCAGGTTGAACTGGCGTCCGACATAGATATTGGTCACGAAGTTGCGCGCGACACCCGTCATGATCTGGACGAGCTGCGGCGTCACGATGATCTGGTGCTCGCCGACAGCCGCCGGATGCCACCGCCGCAGGAAACCTTCGGGCCAGCAATACTGCGACGGCCAGTGCGCGACGTTCGTGTTGCCCTGGTGATAGTGCTCCTGGACCGCCCGCGTCTGATACTCCGGCGTGAGCAGCGACATCACGGTCGAGATCTGGACCTTCGCCATGAAGAACCAGGTATCGTTTCCCTGCGACGACGGCCGCGCGTAGCGGCCGGTCCACTCGCCGGGAACCGTCGCGTAGGTGTGCTGCGTCGGCCCGCCGCGCGCCTTCGCTTCGGCCATGAGCGCCTCGTAGTGCGCCTGTGCGGTCTTGAAGGTATACGGGCTCACGAGCGACGAGCGCGGCATATCGCGGTCGCAATGTCCCCACGCCGCCGTGGCCGGCCCATTGGGGCCGATGATCTCTGTGCCGTTGCCTCCCCACTGGGCTTCGAGCGCCGCACCACTGTTGCAGCGGAAGTAGCGCTTGTCGCTCCAGAGTGCCCGGTCCTTGTAGTAGTCCTTGGACGTGAAGATGTCGATCTTGAGCGGCTCGATTCCTGGCGGCGTCGCACCATTGCGCGCCGAGCCATTGAAGATGACCTCCCCACCCCTGCCGCCGCCGCGCCCACGGGCGCCGAACGCATTCGGCCCGACCGGCTGAAAGTCGCGGGCGTAGACGACGGGCGCACCGCGGCCGACGCTCTTCACGGCTGTCCCGGCGGACGGGTTCTGCCCCGCCTGGTTCTGCGTGATCACCGTCGGTCCGAATACGGCAACGGTCACGACGACAGCTGCCGCCCACGCGCCTCTTCTCATGCCTTCCTCCTGTGTCTCCCCATCGTGCACTGCTGCCCTGGTCGCACCGCCGCGCTCAGAGGCCGAGACGCCCCGTGCTACCTTCGAGCCGTGCCGCGAGGACGCCTCGAGGCCGCGCTGATGATATTCCGTCTCGCAGCGGATTCACGTCTACCGAAGATGTTTCCGCTACGCGAAATTCCGGGACCGGTTCCCTGAAACATTACGTCCAGCGCCGGCCCCATGTTTAGGGAGTGACCGGATTACCTTTGGTGGCCTGGCCCGCCGGAGCCTTGCCGGAAGCGGCGAGAAGCGATTCGATCAGCGCGGCGGTCTCCGGGAACCCCTCCCCCGCTGCCTGACGAACGCCCGGAACGCCAACGCCCTTCGCGAGATCGAGCGCGGTTCTGCCGCTGGCGTCCTTTGCCTGCAGATCCGCACCGTTCTCGACCAGGAATTTCACGAACGGCGTGTAGCCCCGCTCCGCCGCGCCATGCAGCGCGGTCTGGTGCGGTACGGCCGACGCGCTCGGCACCTGACTGGCCCGTCCGCCACGGCCGGAGCGGGCCGCCGCGGTAGCTGCAGCACTGTACTCACCGGCGCGGGCTGAGTCCGTCACCATTCTGGCGTTGATATCGGCGCCCGCATCGAGCAGCAGTCGCATGGTGGCGAGAACGCCTTCGTTGGTGCGATTCCGTCCACGCGTCACGCGCGTGCCGAACTCGACACCCGCGGCTGCCATCAGTGGGGTGACGCCTTCCTTGCTCGGCAGATCAACGAGCGCCTTGTGTTTCAACAGAAGCTCGACAAACGGCGCATCACCGGCGCGTGCGGCGCGCAACAAGGGAGTCGCGCCCTGGGCCAGGATCGTGTCGCCGCCACGGTCCTGTGGCACGTCGCGATACGGCGGACGACGCTTGAGCTGAAGGTTCGGATTGGCGCCGGCCTCGAGCAGCATCCGCGCCACGTCGAGCGCTGCGATGGAATCCTCGCTCGGGAGCACGGCCATGGCGCCGTTGCCTTTGACTGGCAGCGTGCTGACGTCGGCCGCCATGTACAGAAGGTGAGCGGCCGAACAGATCCCACTTATCGACGTCCGCACCTGCCTTGATCAGGTAGGCGGCGACCTCGAAGTGCAGATTCATGAGTGCCATCGTGAGCGGCGTGATTCGCTCGGGATCCTCGAGGTTCGGGTCCGCGCCCGCCTCGACCAGATGACGCGCACACTCGACACACCCCTCGCGCGCCGCATACAGCAAGGGAGTGAACCCACCCCTGTTCATGTCCTTGGGACGCGGCTCGGTGATCACCTTGCGTTCCCACTGGCGGACGATGCCGCGCGCGTTGAGATCGGCACCCTTCGACGCCAGGAGCTTGACCATCTCGGCCTGGCTTTGTGCGGCCGCCCACATCAGCGCGGACTGGCCACCGAAATCTTCCTTGGCGTTGACGTCGGCGCGCGCCTCGAGCAGAAGCTTCGCCGCTTCGACTTTGCCGCTGCGGGCGACCGCCATCAGCGGCGTTTCACCTTCCGGATTCTTCGTATTGGGATCGGCACCTGCCTTGAGCAACGCGTCGATGATTGGCGCCGAGCCGATGATCGCCGCTTCGGTAATTGCCGACGTACCGAACTGGTTCTTCAGCTTGACGTTCGCGCCCGCCTTGATCAGCGCGCGAACCAGTTCGATGTCGTCGTTCGAAGCGGCCCACATAATCGCCGTCGTCCCATCCGGCCCGGGCGTATTCGGATCGGCACCTTTGGCGAGCAGGCTCAACGCGGCCCGTCGATCGCCACGTTCGGCGGCGTCGAGGAGCGTGTTTTCGGCGGCCGAGACAAACGAGTTCGCGGCGATCAAGAGAGCAACGGCCGCAACCAGTCTTGTCCGCACCGCGCTGTAATTCTGCATTACACCGGCTCCTAAATCTCCGACAAGATGCCGCCGCTGTCGCCCAGCTTCTCCACCGGGATATTGTTGCGATCGAACAGCGTCACGAGCAGATCCGCGAAGCGCGAGTCCTGCGGATACTTCACGTGCTGGCCACCTTTGATCCGTCCGTTCGCGTGGCCGAGGATGGCCGCCGGCAGCGGATCGTTGTTGTGCTTGTCGCTGTTGCTCATGTTGCTGCCGAAGAGGATCGTCGAGTGATCCAGCACGGTGCCGTCGGCTTCCTTCGCCTTGGCGAGCCGCTCGACGAACTTCGAGAAGACGTCCGTGTGGTACTGCTGGATCTGAACCAGCTTGTTCATCTTCTCCGGGCTGTTCCCGTGATGCGACAGCGGATGGAATGCTTCGGCGATGCCGAGATTCGTGTACGTCCGCATGCTCGCTTCGCGATCCATCGAGAAAGTAATGACGCGCGTGATGTCGGCCTGGAACGCCAGCGCCATGAGATCGAACATCAATTTGAAATGCTCGGTGATGTCATTGGGTGTGCCGACCGGCGCATCCGGAATATCCAGCCGTGACATGTCCGTCTGCGATGCCATCTGCACGCGCCGCTCGATTTCGCGCACGGAGTCGAGGTAGTCATTCACCACGACGCGATCGCGAACGCCCAGGCTGGCCTGCAGGCGTGCGGCCTGTCCTTTGACGCGGTCGAGGATGCTGCCGGTCTCGCTGAGGATCGCGGCGCGCTCGGCGTCGGTATCGCCCTGGCCGAACAACTTCTGGAACACCGCGCGTGGATTGCCTTCCTGCGGCAGCGGCTGCGTCGGTGTCCGCCACGCGAGTCGCGCACCAACCTGTGATGTCGTCAGCTCGAGCGAGGGCAGCCGCGTGTCCTGACCGATGTGGCGCGCCGCGAACTGGTCGGCCGTGACACCGGAGTCGGGACCGGCAGCGCCGAAGTCCCACGGCTTCACACAACTGAGCCACGTGGCCTCGATATACCCATGCGGCTCCGGCGTTTCGCCGGGCTTGTTGCGCAAGCCTGACACGATCGTCAGATGCTGGCGGAACGGCTCCAGTGGCTGGAGGATCGGCGACATCTCATAGTTGGTGCCGGTCTGCGGCGGCGCCCATCGGTCCATGATCGCGCCGTGCGGAAAGCCGATGAACGCGAACCGCTTCGGGGCCGAACCGGCCGGTGTCTGCGCCCATGCCGTGGCAGCAGGATTCATCGCATCCAGAAGCGGCAGCGCAATGCTGGCTCCAACGCCCTTCAGGACCGTACGCCGAGAGACGTGCTTTTTGAATACGTGCATGTCGAGTCTCCGTTAGAGCCGATCGAACCACCCCGTCAACTTCCAACTCCCAACTTCCAACTCCCAAGCGTTCTCGAGGGCCATTGGGAGGTGGAATTGGGCGTTGGGAGTTGATCCGCAACACCGTATTACTGCGCAGTCGAGGTGCCCTCTTTACCAGCCGCCGGCGCAGGCACCCGCCGCATCCTGAACTGCTCGCTCCGCACCACCGACTGGACCAGCACCGAGAGCCTGTAATCGCTCGCCGCCGCGCCGCGCACGATCCGCCGCACCGTCGGCATATCGTAATGCTCCAGTTTACGCCCGGTGGCGTATGTCAGCAGCCCTTCGGTGAAGGTCTGCGCAAACTGATCCGGGCGACGCAACAGCGCGTGTCGCAGGTCGTCCGGTCCCTTGATCGGCGTTCCGTCAGGGAGTTCCCCGGACGCATCGATCGCCACGCCCGCATAGCGGTCGCGATCCCGCCACATGCCGGTCGCGTCGAAATTCTCGAGCGCCAGACCGAGCGGATCCATGACCGCGTGGCACGACGCACAGGTCGGGTTGGCCCGGTGCTTCGCGATCATCTCGCGAACCGTGAGCGCCTTCGTGGTGCCGATGTCTTTCTCATCCAACGTCGGCACGTCCATCGGCGGGTTCGCCGGCGGCACACCCTGGATGTGCTTGAGGATGAACGCGCCGCGCAACACCGGTGATGTCCGGTTCGGATACGCCGCCGCCATGAGCACGGCGCCTTTGCCCAGCAGCCCCCAGCGTGCCGATTGCTCGAGCTCCACGCGGCGGAAGCGATCGCCTTTCACGTCGGTGATCCCGTAATGCAGCGCGAGGCGCTCGTTCACGTACGTGTGCTTCGCTCTCAGCAGATCGATGACGCTGCGATCCTCTCTGAAGAGGCTGTCGGCAAACAGCGTCAACTCGGTGCGGTAGTCGTCACGCGGATCGGATCGGCCGGATGCGTACGGGAACACCGCGGAGTCGGGAACGATCTCGTCCAGCCGCTTCATGTCGAGCCACTGGTGGATGAAATTGCTCGCGAGGGTCACCGAGCGCGGGTCGGCGAGCATGCGCTTCACCTGCCGGTCGAGTGTCGCGGGGTCGGTCAACTTGCCGTCGATCCCGAGCTTGAGCAACTCCTCGTCAGGGATCGTGTTCCAGAGGAAGAACGAGAGCTTCGACGCGAGCTCGATGTCGCTGATGGAATAGCTGTCGCCCGCGCGCAAGCCGTTGGGCACGCGCTCGCCGCGATACAGGAAGAAGGGACTCGCCAGGATGCCGGTAATCGCGCTGCGGATCCCGCCTTCAAATCCTCCGTCTTTGAGGCCCTCCCGGTAGTACAGGAGAAGCTCGTTCACATCCTCGGCGGAAACCGACCGGCGGTACGCGCGCGTCGCGAGCGACGTGATGATCTGCCTCGCGCATCGTTCCTGGGCATCGGCGTTCTCTGGGGCGCACGTAAAGATGCGGTCGCGGCTCGGCGTCGACCCGATGCCTTTCGCGTCGAACGGCCCCTGCAACTGAAATGAGTTGATGCGGTACTGGCGATCCTGCCCGCCGCCCTTCGCGAACATCTGCTGCACGTCGTCAGACTCGGCGAACGTCCGCCGTCTGAACGCCACGCCAACTCGATGTGGTCCCGCGGTCGCAAAGAAGCGAATCTTCTTCAGGCGTGCGTTGACGCGATCGAGCGCACCGTTCTGCACCTGATCGTAGAGCTTCATGTCCTCTTCGCCGCCGATCACCGTCTCGTAGACGACCTTGTTGTCGAGCGTGACGACCAGCGGGTTCTCGAACTCCATCCCGTTGCCCCAGATGTGCGTCACGATGTCGGCGATGTCGACCTGGTATTCGCCATCGGACGGGAGATCGACCCTGGCAAGGATGCCTCCGCGCGTACCGAGCGGAAGACCGGGGACGTGAGCGAGCTGCGTGCCCGGCGCCGCACGGAACGTCCATCCTCCCGGCCGCGCATCGGGCCTGCCAACCGCCTTCACGGCAGCGGCGCGTGCCGCGATGACATATTGCTCGATGAAGGACGGCGAGACCTGCAGTGCGGTGGCAATGTTGTCGAACCCATCCGCGATGTCGTCGGCCGGCAGCAGTTCGGTCGAATCGATCTCGACAGCCAGAAGATCGCGAACCGCGTTTGCGTATTCCTTGCGATTGAGCCGGTGCAGGACGACTTGATCGCGCAGATGCGCCTTGCCTGCCGTCTTGTCCAGCGAGTCTTCGAGGTACGCGACGAGCGAGTCGATCACTGCGGAGCCCGGCTGTTTCGCGCCCGGCGGCGGCATGACGCGGCCGCGCATCTTGCGCACGGCTTTCTCGAAGACATCAGCATGCTGCCCGATGCTCTCGGGCGTCACACCCTGGAAGCTCACCCCGCCGGTCTTGACCCGGTCGTTGTGGCAGCTGACGCAATACTGCTGCATCGTCGCCAACTGACCCTGAGCCGGAGCCTGAGAAGCGGCCGCCTGCTGAGGAGCTGCGGCTTGCTCCGGCGCAGCGGTGAGCACACGCGTCAGCGACGCGACGAGCGCGATGGCAGCCAGCGCAATGACGACGGCGGCTCGTGGGGCGGTTCTCATTGTCTGCATTCTGAATTCAGCATTCTGAATTGCGAACGTTCAGTCAGCCTACGCGTCCGGAGACAAATACGCCCAGAGACTCTCGAAGGCGCGGCGTACGAACTCGTCGCCGTTTCCCATCTGCGCATCGAATTCCTTCGTCGGCTTCGCTTCGACCGCCTCACTGGGCCCACGGCCCTTGTTCAACAGCGTGGTCAGGCGGTCGTAGATCGTCGAGTACATCTGGAATTGGGTCTTGACGTCCACGAGACTCAGCACCGGCCCACGGCCGGGAACGATACGCGTCTCCTCGTTGGTGAGCGATTGAAGCCGCTGCAGGCCACCGGCGATTCCACCCATCCAGCCGCCCGTGGCCCAGTCGACGACCGGCCAACCGTCACCCGACATGGCATCGCCAACGGCGAGCACATTCTGCTTCGGGAAGTACACGTACAGATCGCCGTCGGTGTGCGCAGCGTCGGGGATGTAGCCGTAGCGGATGCCGGACTCGAGCTCGCCGGTCGTATAGAAGGTCTTGTTCGGTTGCGCGACCTTCGGCAGGCGATTGAAGCGCTGCCCACTCCACGACCACGTCACGTCCGTCGTCAGCCACAAACGGGTGTTTTCGTGCGCGATGATGGTCGCGCCCGCCTTCCCGAGCAACTCGTTCGACCCGACCTGCTCCGGATGCCAATGCGTGTTGAAGATCGTGCGAACCGGACCGCTGCCGGGCAGTGCGGCGACTGTCTTCATCAACGCATCCGCACCGCTGGCCGATCCGCCATCGACGAGCACGACACCAGCCGCGCTCGTGTGCGCAACAACATTGGCTTGCCCGGGGATTCGAACGACGAAGAGATCGTCGGCCAGTCGCAGGGTGTCAGCGGGTTCGGTCGCCTGCGCCGACTCGGCGGCAAGGCGAATAGGAGCGCCCAGGACAATCCCGGCCGCGCCGCCCAGGGCGGCCTTGAGTATCTGTCGACGTGAATGAGCGTCCAGGGTCACCACGGGTTCCGTAAAGTTTAGGGCCCTTGTGCGACGCGATCTACCCCCAATTTAGGAGTAGAAGTGCCCGGTCAGGAAACTTCGCCAATCAGAACTCGTACTCGGCCGGAGTGATGCCCTTGGCCCGCAGATACATCTCCGCCGACGCGCGGTGATGCGTGGTGTGATCGAGCACGAACATGAGCAGTTCGAGGCCGGTCATCGGGGTTCCAAAGCCCGGGTAGCTCCTCTCGATCTCCGCCGGGGTCAGCTTGGATACGAGGGCTATCGATTGGTCGAACGACTGGCGCACGAACGTCATCACGTCCTTCTTGCCCATCGACGCCGGCTTCGAGGGATTCGGCTTCGCGTTGGTGAACGGTGCCAGTAGTCCCGCCTGGTCCGAAGCCAGATGGACCATCTGTTCACCAAAGCTCATCTGCGGAGGGGTGAGCTTGAAGGCGTAGTCAGCCTCCGGCATCTGGTCCGCGACCTTCAGCGTGAAGTCGCGCGATGTCGTCAGGTGCTTCAGGACGATAGCCTTGACATCGACCTGCGCACGCGCCGGTTGATTCGCAACCAGCAGGCAAACGCAGGTCAGGATCAGCGTGAGTGATCTGCGAGTCATGCGGACTCCTTTCGATGGACCATTGTAGCCATGCATAAACGGACTTCTCGTCGGATTCTCGAGCGCGCTGACGACGTTCCTGTTCGAGGCCGAGTCCACCGATCCCTCCAGTCTCGCTGGCGTGGGGCCGAGCCGCTTATCCATCCGGCAGATCATTCCGGAAGGACGCGAATCGCACTAAGATCCGATCGAATGAGTCAGCCGCTTGACTTCCTGGCGGGCGGCGGAAGTACCGGCGCCCTGATGCGCGCCCATGACTGGTCCGATTCCCCGCTCGGCCCGCCCGACACCTGGCCGCAATCGCTGAGAACCGTGGTCGGGCTGCTGCTGCAGTCTCAGTTCCCGATGTTCGTCGCGTGGGGGAACGAGCTCGGCTTTCTCTACAACGATCCGTATGCGGAGATCCTCGGCGCCAAACATCCGCGAGCGCTTGGCCGGCGCTTCTACGACATCTGGTCGGAAATCTGGCCCGACATCAGCCCGCTGATTGACGCCGCGATGGCGGGCCAGGCGACCTATCGCGAAGATCTTCCGCTCGTCATGAACCGCAAGGGTTACGACGAGCAGACCTGGTTCACGTTCTCCTACTCGCCGGTTCGCGACGAGAGCGGCAAGGTCGCGGGTATGTTCTGCGCCGTGTCGGAGACGACGCAGAAGGTGCTGGCCGAGCGGGCATTGCGGCAAAGCGAAGGTCGGCTCCGCGAGCTGAACGAGACACTCGAGCGTCGCGTCACGGAAGCCATCGCCGAACGCAACCTTCTGGCCGACATCGTCGAAGGAACCAACGCCTTCGTGCAGGTGGCCGATCCCGGGTACCGCTGGCTCGCCATCAACCGCGCCGCCGCGGACGAATTCGAGCGCATCTTCGGCAAGCGTCCGAAGATCGGCGACAGCATGCTCGACCTGCTCGCCGATCGGCCCGAGCACCAGGCAGCCGTCAAGGCCGTGTGGAGCCGCGCGCTCGCCGGTGAAGAATTCACGGCGATCGAGGAGTTCGGCGATCCGTCGCGCGATCGGCGCTCGTACGAAATGCGCTTCAACACCCTGCGTGATCGTGATGGCAACCCCATCGGCGCGTATCAGTTCGTCTACGACGTCACCGAGCGGTTGCACGATCAGGAGCGTCTGCGGCACGCCGAGGCAGCGCTGCGGCAGACCCAGAAGATGGAATCGATCGGGCAGCTGACCGGTGGCGTCGCGCACGACTTCAACAACCTGCTCGCTGTGTTTGCGACCGGGCTGCAGTTGCTCGAACGCAATGTCGGCGGTGAACCGCGGCAACGGATCCTCGACGGCATGCGCCGCGCGGTCGCGCGTGGATCGGGCTGACACGGCATCTGCTGGCGTTCTCGCGCCGGCGGCCGGTCAATCCCGAATCGATCGACGTGGCGGCCCACCTCAAGGGCATGCGCGAGATGCTGAATGGCTCGCTCGGAGGCCACATCCAGGTCGAGATGAAGTTCGACACGCAGGTGTGGCCGGTCGAGATCGATGCCGGCGAGTTGGAACTGGCGATCCTGAACCTGTGCCTCAACGCCCGCGACGCGATGACTGCCGACGGCGGAGCCGTCACTGATCACTGCCGAGAACGTGCAGGTGGATGGCGAACGCGGACCGCAAGCGGACTACGTCAAGCTCTGTGTGACTGATACCGGCTGCGGAATGCCTCCCGAGGTACTGGCGCGGGCGTTCGAGCCGTTCTTCACGACCAAGGACATCGGCAAGGGATCCGGGCTGGGCCTGCCGCAGGTGTATGGCTTCGCGCATCAATCGGGAGGGCAAGTCACGATCGACAGCGAGGTCGGTGTCGGCACGATCGTGACGCTGTTGCTGCCGCGCTCTCTTCAGACACCGGTTGCGGGGCCCGAGCCGTCGAGCGATCGGGCATTGCCGGTTCGCGCCGATGGCACACGCCGCGGTCACGTCCTGCTCGTCGAGGACGACAAGGAGGTATCAGCGCTCACGCGCGAGATGCTGAGCAACCTCGGGTTTGCCGTCACCCATGTCACGAGTGCAGAAGCCGCCCTTGGGGCGCTGGCCAACGCGCGCGCCATCGATGTCGTGTTGTCTGACATCATGATGCCGGGAGGGGTCAGTGGTCTCGAGCTCGCCCGCGAGATCAGGACGCGGCTTCCCAAACTGCCCGTCATCCTGACGACCGGCTACGTCGAGGCTGCCGCCCGCATGGAAGACGGTGAATTCCATCTGTTGCTGAAGCCGTACAGCATCGAAGCGCTGGCCGAGGCCCTCGGCGTCGAGGTGCGGTGACGCGGCCCGGATCAGCGGGCAGGCGCGAGCCGGCGGAGCTCCGATAACCAGGGTGTCCAACGGCTCTCGGCTCTCGGCCTTGGGCTTTGGGTTTGGGCTTTGGGCTTTGGCTGGATTACGGAACGAGCAGACCGCGTTCCTCGAAGAGTGCCTTCACCTCAGGGTCCCGTCCGCGGAACCGGCGGTACGCCTCAGCGCGATCGGTCGAGTTCCCCTCTGACAGGATGAACGTCCGCATCCTCTGGGCGACCGTCTTGTCCCACGGACCACCAGCCTCGAGGAACGCCTGCCAGCTGTCGGCGGCCATGACGTCCGACCACAGGTAGCTGTAGTAGCCCGCCGAATAGTTGTCGCTGCCGAACAGATGGTCGAATTGTGGCAAGCGATGGCGCAGGGCGATTTCGCGCGGCATGCCAATGAGCGCCAGCCCTCGCGCTCGAACGACGCCGGGTCGAAATTTCCGTCGGGCCGCGTGTGCAGTCCATGTCGAGAATCGCGGCGGCCAGATACTCCACCGTCGCATAGCCCTGGTTGAACTTGCGCGACCGTTCCACCTTCTCGACGAGCGTCTGCGGCATTGGCTGTCCGGTCTTGTAATGGCGTCGCAAATCGATCGAGCACTCGCGCGTCAGCACCCAGTTCTCGTTGACCTGCGACGGATACTCGACGAAGTCGCGAGGAGTGCGGCCAGCCCCGGATACGTGACGTCCTGCAACAGCGCGTGCAGGGCGTGTCCGAACTCGTGGAACAGCGTCTCGGCATCGTCGAGCGAGATGAGGACCGGTTCGCCCGCGGCTCCTTTCACGAAGTTGTTGTTGTTCGACGTCATCGCCGTCGTCGGCGAAGGCGAGTCTGTGTTGTACCCGGTAGCTGAAGGCCCACGCACCCGACCTCTTGCCGGGACGCGCGAAGTTGTCCAGATAGAAGAGACCTCGATGGGTATTGGTGCCGGCGTCCTTGACTTCCCACACCCGTACGTCGGGATGAAATACCGGCACGCGCCCGTGATCTCCTCGAACGAGAGGTCATAGCGACGCTCCGCTGACCACAGCGCAGCCGCCACCATGTTGTTCAGCTCGAAGTACGGCTTCAGCTCACCCTGATCGAGGTCATAGCTTCTTGCGCACTTTCTCGGCGTAATAGAGGTAGTCCCACGGTTCGACCGTTGAAGGCGCATTCTCCGCTGCGGCGATCGCCGCCATGTCCGGCACTTCTTCTTTCACGCGCGCCACGGCAGCCGGCCACACCTTCATCATCAGCGCCTGCGCGGCCTTCGGGCGTCCTGGCCATCGTGTCCGACATGCGCCAATGGGCGTGCGATCTCGAACCCGAGAAGCCTGGCGCGATCGGCGCGCAGCTTCACGATGCGGGCGATCGTCGCCTTCGTGTCGTTCGCGTCCCCGTTGTCGCCGCGGCTCTTGAATTTCTTCCACACGCGTTCGCGCAGATCGCGACGGCTCGAGAACGTCAGGAATGGATCGACGCTCGATCGCGTGTTGACCACCACCCATTTGCCCTGCAACTGTCGCTGCGCCGCCTCTGCCTTGGCGAATCGACGAAGGATGCGGGCAGACCGGCCAGGTCCGATTCGCTCTCGAGGACGGTCCACGTGTTCTCGTCGGCCAGCACTTTCTGACGGAACTCCGAGAACCGCGCGGCCAGTTCCTGGTTGATTGCAGAGAGCTGCTTCTTCTGCTCCGCGTCGAGCCGTGCGCCACGCGCGCACGAACGCGTCGAAGGTACGGGTCGCCAGTCGCTTCTGATCGCAGCAAGGTTGGCGGTCTCGAGCGAACGATGCACCGTCGCGATGCGCTGAAACAGGTCGCCGTTCAGAAAAATTTCATCCGTCGCGGCCGCGAGCTTCGGCTGCCACTCGCGCTCGAGCGCCTGGAATTGCGGGTTGGTGATGTTCTCACGAGCAACCGCGAAGAGACGCTCCACGCGATCACGCGTCTCGCCAGCTCTCTCGAGCGCAGCGATGGTATTGTCGAACGTCGCCGCGTCGTGACTCGCGAGGATGGCGGCAATCTCTGCACGGTGCTCGGCAAGCGCAACCTCGAACGCGCCGGGGAAATGCTCGGGGCGCACGTGGTCCCATGGTGGAACGCCGGCGTACGGGCCCGACCAGGGAGCAACAAGAGGGTTGGTCCCCCGCTGAGCCTCGGCGTCGCGCTGCGCCATCAGCGCCGACTCGGCCGCCGCCATGCCCACGACTGCTGCCGCCGCGACGATTTCACTGGTACCAGACGCCATGACCTCCTCAGACCGACCAGCCTGACCAGTGTACTCAATGGATCCTGGCGCTCGACTCTGGGCTCTCGGCTTTGGGCTTGAACGAACGCGCACGCCGAAGCGTGGTCCACCTTGCGGACAAGTCACGGACGACCGACGTGCGAGGGGAAACGTGGGAATATGAACGTGCATGCAGCTCGACGCCACCGCTCCACGAGTTCTCGTCGGTGACGATGCCCAGCCACTGGCTGGACACCCGCCTGGTTTGCGCACGCTCTTCTTCGCCGAGATGTGGGAGCGGTTCAGCTACTACGGGATGCGCGCCATCCTCGTGCTGTTCATGGTCACCCCGGTCGCGCAGGGAGGGCTGGGCTTCAGCACCGTGGACGCCGCGTCGCTCTATGGCACCTACACGATGCTCGTCTACATGGCATCGGTCGGCGGCGGCCTGATTGCGGATCGTTTTCTTGGCGCATCCCGATCCGTCCTCCTCGGCGGCATCGTCATCGCCTGCGGCCACTTCTCCATGGCCGCGCATTCGTTGACCTTCTTCTACACCGGTCTTGGCCTCATCGTGATCGGCACCGGTCTGCTGAAGCCCAACATCAGCACGATGGTGGGCAGCCTCTATGCGCCTGGCGATCCGCGCCGCGACAGCGGCTTCTCGCTGTTCTACATGGGCATCAACATCGGCGCTGTGATGGCGCCGCTCGTATGCGGATGGCTCGCCGAAAGCTCGACGTTCAAGGGCTGGCTGGCGGCACAGGGTTTCAATCCGGCATACAGCTGGCACTGGGGATTTGCCGCGGCTGGCGTTGGCATGTTGGTCGGACTGGCGGTGTTCGCCCGCCATCGCGCGCGCCTGCCATCGGCGGGTCCCATGGGCGGGATCTCGGAAGCGGCGGTACCGCAGCCGCCGCTCACCCGACACGAGATGATGCGCGTCGTCGCCATCACGATCCTGTTCGCGTTCACCATCATGTTCTGGTCGGCGTACGAGCAGAAGGGAGCCAGCCTCAACCTGTTTGCGCGCGACCTCGTCGAGCGATCGCTGTTCGGCTGGAACTTCCCCGCCAGCTGGCTGCAGTCACTGACACCGCTCTACGTGATCCTGCTGGCGCCGATCTTTGCCCGGCTCTGGATCGGGATGGGTGATCGACAGCCCACGAGCTCGCGCAAGTTCGCCCTCGGGCTCTTTGCGATCGGCATCGCGATGTTGCTGCTGGTGCCGGCGTCGGCGTTGACCGCCCAGGGCAAGATCAGCCCGATGTGGCTCGTGGCCGTGTACTTCTTCGACGTGGTCGGCGAGCTGCTGGTCAGTCCGGTCGGGCTCAGCATGGTGACGCGGTTGTCGCCCGCCAAGATCGTCGGCCTGATGATGGGAGCGTGGTTCTTCGCCACGTCGCTCGGGAACAAGCTGGCCGGCTACTTCTCGGGGTTCTTCGTTGCCAACGATCCCGGCGCGCTCATGCGGCTGTATGGCGGCATTGCCGTGATGCTGATGGTGGGTGCCGTCGTGCTCGCCCTCGCCGCCAGGAAGATCGACCGTATGGCCGAAGCGAGCGACTAGGCGCGTGTCAACACGGCGCTGACAATCGCCGCAAGAGCACCAGCACGCCCAGACGCGCATATTTCGCGAGCACAACACGACGAGCGTTGGGCTACGATTAGGCCCCATGAAACGACTTTCCTGGCTTCTTCCGCTCCTCTTCGTCGCCGTCGTCACCGCGGCACCACCAACGCTCCCGCAGCAGGGCACGGCTGCCATCTCCGCAGCTCTCAAGGACGCGACGGATCGCGGTGACGTCCCTGGCGTCGTCGTCGCTGTCGTCAACAAGGACGGTGTTCTGTACAACGAGGCGTTTGGCAAGCGCAGCACGCTCAGCAACGCCCCGATGACGAAAGACACGATCTTCAACATGGCGTCGATGACCAAGCCGGTCACCTCGGTCGCCATCATGATGCTGGTCGACGAAGGCAAGCTGACACTGGACGACGAGGTCGCGAAGTACCTGCCGAAGTGGAAGAACCCACTCGTCATCAGCAAATTCAACGAGGCCGACGCCAGCTTCGAGACGCGTCCGGCCAAGCGGCCGATCACGATCCGTCACCTGCTGACGCACACCTCGGGCATCGGCTATGGCTTCTCGAGCCCGACGCTGACAAAGATCATGGCGAAGACCAAGCAGAACGAGATGGATTCGCCGCTGCTGTTCGATCCGGGTGAGAGCTGGGCGTATGGCGCGAGCACTCGGGTGCTCGGTGATGTCGTCGAAGCGATCTCGGGACAGAAGATCGACGCGTTCCTCGACTCGCGCATCCTGAAACCGCTCGGCATGAACGACACGAGCTACCTCGTGCCGACGACGAAGTACTCGCGCGTGGTGGCGGTGAACGCGCGCGAAAAGGATGGCAAGTTCGTGGAGCGCCCGATGCCGGCAACTCTGCCCGCGCTTGTTCAAGGCGACGGTGGTCTCTACGGCACGGCCAGCGACTACGGGCTGTTCTTGCGCATGCTCCTCAACGGCGGCCGCTGGGCAACACACGCATCCTGAGCGAGAAGTCGGCGAAGACCGTCTTCGAGAATCACATGGGCAAGGTTGTCGTGCAGCCCCAGGAATCAGCCAATCCGTCGCTCTCGAGAAATTTCCCCGTGGGCGCAGGCAAGGATCAGTGGGGACTCGGCTTCCAACTCGCCGCGGAAAAGCTGCCGAACCGCCGCAGCCCGGGAAGCGGCACGTGGGCTGGCATCTTCAACACGCACTTCTTCATCGATCCGAGCCGCGAGATCGGCGTGATCGTGATGATGCAGACGCTGCCCTTCTATGACGAGGCGTCGATGAAGGTGTACGCAGGTGTCGAAGAGGCCGTCTACAAGAATCTCAAGTAGCCCACGCTGCTGTGCTCGGTTGGTGTCGCTCTCGTTGACGCTGCTGACGTTGACTCCGTGACCTGGCAGGCCATACTGGTACGACGGCTTCGATCACAACACCAGTCAACATTCGAGAGGTAACATGGCGACAACAACCGAGACTCCTCTGCAGGTAAAAGAGCTCTCGACGAGCTTCACCGTCAACGACGTTCAGAAAAGCATTGCGTTCTTCGAAGCCCTGGGCTTTGCCGTCGACGAGCGATGGGACGACAAAGGCGTCCTGCTCGGCGTGATGATGCGAGCGGGCGAGGCCCGCATCGGGCTGAACCAGGACGACTGGAAGAAAGGGCGCGATCGTCAGAAGGGCGTCGGCATGCGGCTCTTTCTCAGCACAACACAGGATATCGACCAACTCGCTGCGCGCGTGAAGAAGGCGGGTATCCCCCTCGACTCGGAGGCTCACGACACCGAGTGGGGCAGCCGGGCCTTCGAAGTCACCGAGCCCAGTGGATTCAAGGTGACGATCTCGTCCCATACGTAGCGACGTGCACAGCTGAGATCGCGAGCGCCGAGACAGCCGTGGGTCAGTTGACGAGCGGATTGCGAACTCGCAGAGCCGGGAAGAGCGAGAAGTCGCGATCCGCCGTCCACAACTCGCGCACCGCGTGACTCAGGCAGAGCGCCGCTACGCGTGCGTCATGGACGCGCGGACCGTCGAGGCGTGCCTGTCCGACCAACGCACGCAACATCGCCCAGTAGTCGTCATCTTCCGCCAGTGTCACCAGCGAGGGCGATTCCAACCAGGCATCGACCTGGTCGATTGCGGCCGCGATCGGCGTCGGGTTGCAAATGGGGTGGGTGGTGATTGCCAGGAACTCGTGGACGCACGGCCAGGGAATGGCCCATGGACCGGCGCCTTCGGCAACCTCCCGCACGGCGCGGCCAGCGCGATCGTGCCATGCTGATTCCACGCGGTGAGCATAGACAAGGATGTTCGTATCGACGGCAATCATGCGCCGCGCTCGGAGTAGCTCAGATCGCGAATCGTCTCCCAGTCACTGAGGGACCGCCCAGCCACCAACCCGTCGCCGTGAAAGCCGGCATCGCGCAGCACGAATCGATCTTTCGAGCGGCGGCCGCTGACCACGCTGCGAAGACCCCGTTCGATGAGCGCCCGGACGGTGGTCTTTTCCTGGAGTGCCACCGCTTGACCTCGCGCAGCAAGGCGTCGAGGATCTTCTACGGTCGTTTTCATATGTATAACTGTATCATGTTGACCGTAAATATGGGTCACGCCGAAAGGACCCTCTCGATGAGTGCGCTGATCACCCGCAACAACGAGTTTGCTACGATCGAAACATGAAGACATTCGTTGCTCTGATATCGGTCGCGCTTCTGACAATAGGTCTGCTGCACGCGCAGGCTCCATCCTCGAATGCACGAGGGTCTTCGTACTCCGCCCCACGCACCCCATGGGGCGATCCCGATCTGCAGGGCACGTATACGAACAGCGACGAAAGCGGTATCCCGATGGCGCGGCCAGCAGAGTTTGCGGGCAAGCGTCCAGAGGACGTCACACCAGCGGAGGTGGCTCGCCTCGTGCAGGAGCGCGCCAGCCGCATCGAGAAAACGGCGGAGACGATCGGTGGAACCGAAGAGAACAACACCGGCGCCGGTCCGAAACACTGGTACGAGAACTACAACCCGAAGAACAGCCGTCCGTGGATGGTGCTGGATGCGCCGGACTACCAGGTACCGCCGACCACGCAGGAAGCAAAGGATCGCGCCGCGGCTCTTCGAGCAGCGCGCGGCGGCGGTGATGGCTATTACGTGGGACCGTTCCGCGGTCCCGAGGAATTCACGCCCTACGTCCGCTGCATCACGCGCGGCGTGCCGGGCTCGATGATGCCGGCGATTTACGGCAACTCCTACGACATCACCCAGGCGCCCGGCCATGTTTCCATCCGCTACGAAATGGTGCACGAGACGCGGGTGATTCCTCTTGTGTCTGCAGCGAGCTCAGGGCCGACGAAGAGCCCTGCGCTCAAGAGCTACATCGGCTACGCGCGCGGCCACTGGGAAGGCGACACGCTCGTGGTCGTGACGACCAACTATCTCGAGGCCGGTGCCTACGGCGGCGCATCGTCCGCGCTGACGACGACGGAGCGGTTCAAGCCGACGGGGCCGAATACGATCGACTGGTCGATTCGGTTCGACGATCCGCACACCTGGACGCGCCCGTGGAGCTTCGGCATGCTGCTGACCCGCGATCCGCAGTCCCAGGTCTTCGAGTACGCCTGCCACGAGGGCAACGAGGGCATGCGGAACATGCTCAAGGTCGCCCGGGACGCAGAGAAGAAACCGCAGTAAGTCAAGCGGCCGATCTCAGATGGAGCTTCGTTCAATCGGATCGCTGCGCGTCTCGGTCGTCGGACTGGGCTGCAACAACTTCGGCATGCGCATCGATGCTGAGGCGACCGACCGCGGTGGTCGCCGCCGCACTCGACGCCGGGATCAACTTCTTCGACACCGCCGACATCTACGGTTCCACCAAGAGCGAAGAGTTCCTCGGCCGCGCACTCGGGCGACGACGCCGTGAGGCGATCGTCGCGACGAAATTCGGCATGGCGGTCGACGACAAACGGCGCGGTGCACGGCCTGACTACGTTCGACGAGCCGCCGACGACAGCCTGAAACGACTCGGCACTGACTACATCGACCTCTATCAACTGCACCAACCCGATCCGGAGGTGCCGATTGCCGAAACGCTCGGCGCAATGAACGACCTGGTGAAGGCGGGCAAGGTGAAAGAGATTGGCTGCTCGAACTTCTCCGCCGAGCAACTGAATGAGGCCTCCGCGAGCCACGAAGCCAGATGCGGCACGATTCGTCAGCCTGCAGAACGAGTACAGCCTGCTTCACCGCGAGCCCGAGACGAGCGTGCTGCCGGCATGCGAGCGTCTCGGCCTGGCGTTCCTCCCCTACTTCCCGCTCGCGAGCGGCCTGCTGACCGGCAAGTACCAGCTTGGAAAGGCGCCGCCCAAAGACAGCCGACTGTCGCTCCAGTGGACGTCGCGATTCACCACCGAGAAGAACGTCCGGATCGCCGAAGCACTGAAAGCAGTCGCGGCATCGCGAGGACACACGTTGCTCGAACTGGCCATGTCGTGGCTGGCGTCGCGTCCGCGGGTGGCGTCGGTGATCGCAGGCGCGACGTCGCCAGAGCAGGTGCGCGCCAACGCCGCGGCAGTGAACTGGCCGCTTACTCCTGAAGAACTCGCAGAGATCGACCAGGTTAGCCAGCCCTAGTGCCGCCCATGTTACTTGACACGTAGATTTGCATTTTGTAGATCGATCGACAGGCTCTCGACTTCGACAAGCTGACGGCGACGCATCGCCACGGCCTGCTCGTGCTGACGTTGCCGATGAAAGACAGCGTCAAGCCGCGCCGATAGAGTTCGAGGGCGTCGCCGAGCCGCAGAAGCAGCGTCACGACGGTATAACACTCACTGCCCGCACGGGGTCAGGCATCACGTGCCAGCTCCGTCGCGCACTGGAGGATTCCAATGTCCCGCGTTCAACGCACGTTGATCGCGCTGGGCATGGCGTTCGCCTTGCCCGCGCTCCACCTTGTCATGATTGTGGTGCTGTTCCCTGCCGTTGTGGCCGCCGACACCGCTGCGTTGAGCGGTACGTGGAACTCGGCGCCGGATGAATTGCCGCTGTCCACAGCGTTCGACGAGTCTGTCTGGGGAAAGAATGCGAAATCGATCCGCACTGTGGAGATGACGATCCGGCCGACCGGCGACGCCACGTTGACCGTGACGAGAAAGGTCACTGATGCCCGGGGACGGACGGTTCCGGGCTCGACCTCGATCGAACACGCGGATCTGGTTCTTGGCGCTGTCGAGAACAGCACCGGCGTCCGGTCGGAGCTGGATGTGACAGTGAAGCACGCCGAGCGGCGGTACCCGGACGATCCGGCGGCCACATGGAAACTCGACGGCTTGCGTATCGACGTCGCCACGTTCAGCGACAAGCCCGGCGAGATCGAGGTGCGTGTCGACTTCCCTGAAGGACACGGCTCGTTCTGGGAAACCCTGCGGCGCGCTCAAGGCAACCAGCCACGACGCGATACGCGGAAACCGTCAACAACGCCATGAAATTGCGCGTGCGTTCCGGACGTCTGGCGCATCGGCGCGCTCTACTGGCCGGGCGGGGGCGTTCGCTTGTTGGGCAGCGTCGGCACCGATGCGCTATTTGTCGGGGTAGTCCACTTGTACTTCAGCGAGAGACCGCCAACGGCCGATTGCTCGGTCTCCAGTAGTTTGGCTTTACCCGTTGGCGCATCCCTGACATCACCGGGATTCCTTCTCCGAGCAACACCGGCATCACTCCAAGTTCGACCCTGTCCACCAGGCGAGCCGCAACGAGTGACCAAGAGTCCGCCACCGCCAAACAACCAGATGTCTCGCCCCTCTTGCGAGCGAAGTCTTCTGACTTCCTCGATTCCATTCCGGCAAGGACGGTCACGCCTTGACAAGCGTGAGGCGACAGCGTTCGCGAGAACACGTATGTAACTGATCCCCTCGAGTGGACCGCCCACCAATTCATAGGTTTTTCTTCCCATGAGCGCGATGTCGAACTGGGCGTAGAACTCCCTGAAGAAGGCTGCCACGTCGACGGCGGGATCGATCTCTATCCAGTCTGCTTCGCCCTGCGGTCCAGCGATGTAGCCGTCCAGGCTCATGGCGACCGCGTACCGAACGCTTCGCATATTGGCCTCAACGGCATTTCAGGTCCGCAGTGCCCGGCCCCTCTCATACTCGTCCAGACACTGACCCGCCGCTGCCTTCATATTGCTAATCGTTGGTGTAACAGGCTGGCTAACGTCCGAATTGAGCCGCGGCGCGGCAAGTCACCAGGGCCGTCGGGTCCAGTCCGTGTTAGACACCGAATGAGTCTCGCCTAGCATCCAGGTTCTTTCGCATAAAAACGCACGCCGTGAGTTGCCCAGACCAGAGGCGATGCTCTCCGCGACTGACCTCCTCGAACCCGTTCGCCTTGTAGAACTCGACCGCCGCAAGAGAAACATCGAGGCGATGCTGGTTGCGCCAGCGGCGATCGCGCCGACAACCTCGGAAAGCCGATCGTTCCGATTCGGAACTAGACAAGACACCACTGCCCCAAGGCCCTCTACCAACACGCTGTGGCGCGCAGGGTGAAGGCCGCATCTTTGAAAGGCCTCCGTCGGAGCCGAACTCGCACGCACGATTCGCAAGGGCCGGCGTCTCACGAGAAAAAAAAAAAAAAAAAAAGCCCTCCCATCGAAAAAAATTTCAGCCATCGATGCGCTTGCCCAATCCCAGGCTCGAAGCGGAGATCACGCGCCTCGCACTCGCGCAGGACGCGATGTTGAACGACTTCTACGGCGGATCACCGGCCACAGCCCGCCGCCTTCAGCGTCGTCTCGAGACGCAGACGACGGCACTCGTCAGGAAACCCCCGCGCGACCCGCGCGCCGCCGCACTGTGGGCGTACAACGAGAAGAACAGCGTGATGCTCGAGCACGACGACGACATCATGGCTGGAATCAAGGTGGACGACGCCCGGCTCGAGGAAGCGCGGTGGCGCTTCCTGCATGGTCTCTGGCTCGACCCGCTCGATGCCGAGGCGCTGAACGGCCTCGGCACGATCGCCTGGTTCGGCCACGACCTCGACACGGCTGAATTCTTCGTCCGCGCCGCGCTCCGTCGCCAACCCGGTTATGGGAACGCGAAACACGATCTGGCGCTGATTCTGGACCTCAAACGTCGGAGTCGGAGTCGCAGGTCCGGCTGAAGCCGGAGAACTACGTTCGCCGGACACCGCAGATGCGGCGAGCGTGATTAGCGTGTAGAGGTGTTGCAGCCCTTCTTCGTTTCCTCGAAGCCGTCGAACAGCCGGGTGGCGTTGGCGCCGGCCAGCGTCTCCAGCCGGTGCGGCTGTCCCTTTTCTACCGTGTAGCGTGCGACGGTGCCTTTCGTACGCAGGAACTCGGCCTCCTCCTTCATCTCGTCGTGCCATCTGTACTCGTCGTGTTCGCCGACGTACATGAAGACGCACATCTTCGAGATCGCCTGAAGCCTGGCAGCCGTGGGCTGCCACATGTAGCCGGGAAAGGCGGTGACAGACAGGAAGTACTGCGGGTTCGACGCCGCCACGTGAAATGCCGCGATGCCGCCGTTCGATGGTCCGGCGATGTGAAACTTCGCGTCCTGGATCTTGTAGTCGGCCAGGATCAACTTCAGGAACTCCGGAAAGATCCGCGCGCCGCTCCTCGAAGAAGAGCTGACCATCCGGCGCCGCTGGCGCGACGACAATATAGCCGCGCTTCTCGGCTTCGGCTCGCAAGTTGCGGTTCAGGACTCCATCGACGGTGTTCATCGTCTGCGGACCGCCGCCGAGCGCGATGATGCCCGGGTAGGCCTTTCGTCGGGTCGTAGCCACTCGGCAGCACGACTTTGTACTGGACCGCACGCGCCGCCACCTTTTCGTCTTTCCAGCATGTCGGCCCACGCCGCTGTGGCGAGCGCAATCACCGAAACAACGAGGAAGGAGAGGAGCCGGACACAGGTCGAGGCGTATCGTGATCATGGCGCGGATAGTAGCACTCCTCGTCGACGCGACAGCCACTGCCTGAGTCTCGCTGCGGCGCTCTCGCTCAGGGCGCGATGCCATAACTCAGTTGCGGGTGAAACGTCGGGCAAGCCCGCAAGGTCGGCGCGGAAAAAGCGCCCGGCGTCTCCGGCACTCCCGAAGGCACACGTTTATCTTCCTTGCTAGTGGGAGCGCCGTCGCCGCGCGGCGAGCCTCCGCCGCGTTTACTGGTTTCATCGATCGCGCCGACTCGCAGGGCTTGCCGCCGTCTCACACACAACTGAAGGTGGAACGGCGTCTGCCGTTCCGCCGCTCGGTCGTGCTGCGGCTGCGAATCCCTATGGAGGCGACCGATATGACTCGCCTGACCGCGCGAGAAGGCTCAGAGGATCCGCGAGGTTGAGCGCGTTGGAATCGCAGCTCGTTGCTCGAGCGGGGTCCTGGCGCGACCCGAGCGTCGCGGACCGTGCCGCCATCGGCCAGCGGTCCGGGCGCCGGAATGGGATTCCGCGGACGCAGCGCGAGCGAGTGGCAGAGAGGATTAAACGAGACGGTGGTTGCCCCAGCCGCGACCGAGTTTACCCGGCCGCTGGACCCGATGCTCCGCGTCATGACGCGCGCAGTTCGACGATGATGCCGTTGTTGTCGCAAAACCGCACAACATCTGCAGGCATTTGGCTGGACAGAAAGCTCGGCGGAGAGCTCGCGCAGCCGCGTCGTCAGCGCGCACCACGTGCCTCCGAGTCCCCCGCTATTTTAGGGACTTGGATGCGAAAAAACTGTCACATCCTCGGACGGCCCCAACCCCCAACCTCCTCGTCAGGATCGAGCGCTTCTTGAGGCGGCCGCAGATCGGCCGGCACGTGCTGCAGGTTGATGCGGATGCGTGTCCACGTGTGGAAGCGCCCCCGCATGGCATCGACGGGGCCGGGCATCGGCCGGTTGAAGATGCGCAGCGGCCTCCGGATTATGCGCACGCCAGCGCTCGAGTCCCGCAAGCGCGTCTTCTTTCCGTTCGGCCCGACCAATCATCGAATAACGGACGCTTTGGTATCCGGCGGCGCGACGGCTGCACGCGCGGCGGCTCATCGGCCTGCTTCCGGTAATGAGGAGGCCATGGTGCGTCGCCCAGCCCTTCACGTGCATGACGCGCCGACAAGTCGAGCAGCGCGTCGAGCAAGCCGGCGTGCTGGTCCATCATGGCGGTGCGGATCGCCGATCTCGGCACATCGATCGGGCATCGTGGCAAGTGTGAAGTCGCCCGGCTCGCACGCGTCGATCTCCTCCCACGAGAGCGGCGCCGACGGGGTGCGCGTCTGGTTTGGGCCGCACGGAATACGCTGCCGCGACAGTCCGGTCCTTCGCGTTCTGGTTGGAGTCGAGGAACACGCCGTGACGTTCTTCTTTCCACCACTTGCTCGTCGCCAGATCGGCAGCATGCCCGTCCACCTCTCGCGCAAACGCCAGGGCCGCGCGGCGGATGTCGCTGAACGTCCACCTGCGCTCGATGCGCACGTAGATGTGCATGCCGCGCGAAGAACCGGACGTTTTCGGCCAGCCGACGAGACCGAAATCTCGTCAGCGCCGCTCTGAACAATGCCGGCCACCGTGCGGATCTGCGACCACTCCACGCCGGGCACGGGATTGAGATTGATGCGGAGCTCGTCGGGATGCTCGAGGTCATCGTCTCGGACAGGATGAGGAATGGAGCTCGAGGCACGCGAGATTGGCCATCCACGCCAGTGCGGCCGCGTCGCGCGGGACCACCTCCTCTGCCGTGCGGCCGGACGGAAACTTCAGTGCGACGACATCGATCCAGGGCGGGCGTGATGCAGGGGCGCGTTTCTGATAGAAGAGTCTCCGTCGATGCCGTTTGGATAGCGCACCAGGACGTTCGGTCGATTGCCGGCTGCACGCAGTGCGCCGTCGGCAACGGCGAGATAGAAGCGAACCAGATCGAGCTTCGTGTAGCCCGCGTCCGAGAATAGCACCTTGTTGGGTTCGAGAGGGAACCTGCCGTCCCGCGACGGTCAGCACATCGGACTCGGCTCGGCTCGCCATACCTTCCACTATAAGTGGCTGGCGAAGGACGAGCGAGCGTCGCGGCGCTCAACGAAGGCCGTCGTCTTGCTCCTCGTACCAGTCTTCATGCCGCGACCAGCCGTCGCAACGGAGGCATTTCGTCCACTGCCATTGGTATTGGCAACCAGGACAGCGCCCGCGGGTCGAGAACGTATTCCACACCGTGCCGCATCCACCGAAGAAGCCCTCGGGTGAAGGGGTGCGCAGACAACACCACCGGCTCGATTCGGGTGGTTGCCACGCGCATAACGGACATCGGATCCGAGCGCCGGCATCGTTCGCGTCGAGGTTGGAGTCGATCGTGATGTCAACGTCCAGCGTTGACTCCCGTTTCAGCAGCCACTCGACCATCATGACTTCGATGTTCGCACGAGGTGCGCGACGAAGTCATCGATGCTCGTTGGACGCCCGGTGGCGATTCTCTGGGCTTTTGACGCTCGGCTCCGGCCGAGAGCCCAAAGTCCAAGGCCTTACGAGAGCTCAACTGTTTTTCATTGAGCCACGCTCGGCGTTGTGGTCTCATTCGTCGCCATGGCAACAGCAGTCAAGCGCGCTGGCGAGCGGGTCGACAACGCGGGTCTCGCGGCGGCTGGGGGACGCACCGAGCGTTCTTCACGGGACTCTCGCTGCTGATGGTGTCCGCCGTGTTCGTCGGCTTCTCGCGAAGCTACTACCTCAAGGGGCTCTACGGCACGCCCGCGCTTCCCACGCTCTTCCACGTGCATGGCCTCCTGTTCACTGGATGGATGGTGTTCCTCGTCGTGCAGACAGGCCTGGTTGCGAGCCGGCGCACCAATCTTCACCGCCGCATGGGCGTCGCCGGCGGAGTCCTGGCGGCTGCCATGACCGTTGCCGCGATGGCGATGACGATGGATCTGGCACGACGTAGCGCGGACGGCTGCCAACAGATATCGGGCTCGCGTTCACAATCGTGCCGTTCTTCACGGTCGTTCGTGTTCCCTGTCCTGGTCGGCATCGCGCTGCTCTACAGGCGTCAACCCGAGGTGCACAAGCGCTTGATGTTGATCGCGACGCTGGAACTCGTCACAGCGGGCGTGGCTCGTATCCCTGGCGCCGGCAGCATGCCGTTGTTCTTCGTGCTCACTGATGTCGGGCTGGCAGCAATCCTCCTGTATGACATCGTCACCCGCGGGCGACCCATTCGGCCACTGTCTGGGGTGGCCTGTTCCTGATCGCGACGCAGGTCATTCGCACGACCGCCGGCGCGAGCGCGGCATGGATCGCGTTCGCGCGCGTGCTATCGACCGCTTGAACGACGCGGTCTCGCAAGTTGCTGGAACGCTCTGGACAATGCAACGCGGAATCGATTGGCGTAGGCGTCGTGGTTCTGTTCGAGGTCGGCGAGGCGGTACACGTAATTCACGGTCAGACCGTACATCGTTGCAGCCCCATGACCGACGTGTCGCCCATCCAATTGAGACGCTCCAGCCGCGCGCCGTTGGCGAGATGAAAGCGCGCGACCGGATCCTGCGCGCCAACGCCCGCGTCGACGGAGATCAGGTAGCGTGCACACCGTTCCATCATTTCCGCCTGAAGCGAACTCGACACGGCATCGATGTCGCGCCAGTCACGGCGTCACCCTTCGCGACCAGCGCCGCAAGCGCCCGTGACACTGATCCCGGCGCAGTGGTGACCCTGCTCCAGGAGCCACGCTGCGAAATCCAGGAATCGGCGAGAGCGTCGCAAACGTCTTGAGCCGCGGAAACTCCTTGCCCAGGTCCTCGACGACCTGCTTGATGAGGACGTTGCCAAACGAAACGCCCCTGAGTCCTTGCTGGCAGTTGGTGATCGATAGAACACCGCACACGTGGCGCGGCCGGGTTCGTCGACCGGTGATTCCGGGTCGAGCAGGGGCTGGACATGGGCGCTCACTGGCGGGTGAACGCGACCTCGATGAAGATCAGCGGCTCCTGCGGCAACGCCGGATGAAAGAACGCATAGCAGCGGCGATCCGATTCGAGGCGCCGCCGCAAGTCCCGCCACCCTTGAATCTGGTGGACGGCTTCGTACTGAATGAGGCGCTCGAGCACGACGGCCGACGTTTGCCAGTCGATGCGCTGCAAGGTGAGAAACCCGCGGTTGAACCACGATCTGAACAGGTGCGTCAGATCGGCGTCGATCTCGGCGCGATAGGGATGGTCGCCAAGCGTGGGCAACAGTCGCCGGCGCAGATCCACCAGGACGGCCGTGCCTCCCGCCGCCGTGTTGCACCGCCGGAACAACTCCTGCCGCGGCGGTTCGACCGCCCTCTGCAACGCAATCAGCTCGGCCGATGACGCATTCTCCCGATACGCGTCTGCGGCTCGCCGAACCGCGTCGGATCCGCCGAAAAGTCCGCGGCCAGTCGATCGAAGAAAGACTCGACCTGCTCGTCATCGAGTTGCTGATAGGCGGCGAGCACCTCGCTGGCCAGCCGGGCTCCTGAAACCTCACCGCGTGCCGACAGAAGCGCCCGGCAGAGACCGATCGTGTGATCGACGGCGTGGGCACGAGTCTGGTGACGGTTCCGCGTGCGAAGGAGTTGCGCGAGATTGAATGGCACGTGGCCTCACTTCGCATTGTAGGCTGCGACGGCAACGGGTGTGTGTCCAGCGGTCGTGGAATCTGTCGGGTTGATGCGTGCTCTCCGGAAGGCTAGACTTCCGGAGCCCCTGGAGGTTCTATGCCCTGTCGCAACGTCAAGCCCCTGATGCTACGCCCGCGTATCAACGTCCTGATCCTCGTCATCCTCGCCGTCATGGGTCTGCCGTCCCTCGGGTTCGGTCAGTGGCTGAAGTATCCCACCGCCGACGTACCGAGAAAGGCCGACGGCTCCCCCGATCTCACGGCGCCCACTCCGCGACTGCCCGACGGCAAGCCGGACTTCTCGGGCCTCTGGCATGCCACCAATCCCACCCGGTGTGCGCCAGGAACCGGCACGTTCATCGAATGTGGCAGTGAGATCGGCGGCTCGCCGCTCGGCGGCAACCTCGGACGGAACCTGCCCGACGGCCTGCCATATCAGCCGCACGCCGCGAAGCTCGCGAAGGAGCGCAGGGCCGATGACAGCCGCGACGATCCGCACGTGCGCTGCCTCCCGGACAACCCGCCGCGCGCGTGGACGCTGCCGCATCTCACCAAGTCGCTGCACTCGCCGAAGCTGCTGGTGTTGCTCTACGAAGTGAACGCGATGTACCGGCAGATCTTCACGGACGGGCGCCCGCATCCGGAGGACCCAACACCCGCCTGGAACGGATACTCAGTCGGCGCCTGGGAAGGCGACACGCTCGTGGTGCAGACGACCGGCTTCCGCGACGACCTGTGGATCGACACCGGCGGCAGCCCGATGAGTGACGTCGCGAAGATGACCGAACGGATCCGGCGTCCGAACTACGGAACGCTTGACATCGAGCTCACCATCGACGATCCGAAGAACTACACCAAACCGTTCACGGTCAATCTGAGCCAGCATCTCGAGCTCGATACCGAGCTCGTCGACGAATTCTGCCTGGAGAACGAGAAGTCTGTACGAACGGATGCAGCGGTCGCGAGGCAAGTAACACTTCCGTTCAAGGTTCCGGGTTCCCGGTCCCAACTGCCAACTCCAATTCCCAACGAATCGGGCTTATTTGGGAGTTAGGGAGTTGGCGATTGGGCGTTGACGCGTTTTTCAGCACCCTGCCAAGTTCCGGTTTAGTCCGGCCGCGCTCTCCGAAATGGCAGCAGCGATCGAAGGCGCTCCTCGCGGAGGTAAAGCCCCGCCCATGCGAGCAGTGCCGTCGTCAGCGGCACGAGCGGGGGATACAGCTCGCTGATGCGAAGGTACTGAGATATCGCACCACCAAGATAGCCGGTCAGCAGCACGGCGCCGAGGACGGCTGTCTGCGAACCAGGTACAGCACGACGCACGTGAGCTGCACGAGGGCGATGCGTGTCAGCGCGCTCGTTTCCCAGCCGATCCTTCCCCACTCCTGGACGTACCAAGGATCGAAGGTCAGCTTCCAGCGCGCGCTCATCAGCAGAACCGACATCGACGCGGCGGACACCACCCACCCGATCCACGGCAGCGAGCGTCTCAGCAGCATTGAGGCCTGCGTTTCCACAGCAACGGTAATCATAGGATTCCTCCGGCGCCGTTACGAGCCGCACATGCTATCGCGATTTTGACTGATTGCGGCACACCGAGGCGGTGAGGTCTCAACGCTCGCCGCGCGGCGAAGGCGTTGCCACCAGCTGGGAAGGTGAACGTGTGCCTTCGGGAGTGCTGGAAGCGCGTCTTTTCCGCGACGATCTCGCGCGCTTGCCAGAGTTCCACACACAACTGAGTATGTTGGACGAGATCCCGAAAGGGCCCTCATGCCTCGGTGCCTCTCTGTGTCGTTGGGAGTGAAGTTCGCTTCGCAGGCGTGTCGGTGCCGCCAAATCTATAATTGAGCACACGTAGGAGATCACCACATGCGACCGATCCGGCTATTCGCCTGCGCGAGCTTCATGTTTGCTGCTGCCATCTCTCTCGACGCGCAGTGGCTCAAGCTGCCGACCCCTGGCCTTCCGCGTCTTCCCGACGGCAAGCCAGATCTGCGAGCACGAGCGCCTCGCACTGCTGACGGTAAACCCGACCTGTCTGGGCTGTGGAGAAACGACGCCGGCGATCGCTTTTACAACAACGTCACTGCCGACCTGCAGGTCGCCGACGTGGCGCCGTGGGCGCACGAGCTCTTCATCAAGCGGCAACTCGAATTCGGCAAGGACAGCATGGAAACGCTGTGCCTGCCGCTCGGGCCCGCCTACTTGACGACGCGTTACCGGCAGTCGCGAATCCTTCAAACGCCAACGGCGATCATGATCGCGTTCGACGATGGGATGCATCGCCAGATCTTCATGACGGGCGCGCGCTGGAGTCCGATCCGAATCCGACGTGGATGGGTTATTCGATCGGTCGCTGGGAAGGCGACGTGCTCGTCGTCGAAAGCAACGGCTACATCGATCGCTCGTGGCTCGACTTCGGCGGCCACCCGCACACCGAGGAGCTGCGGATCACCGAGCGCTACGTCCGGCGCGACATCGGCCGGATCGATGTGCAGGTGACGATGGTCGATCCGAAGGTGTACGCGAAGCCGATCACGTTCTCGATCCCGATGGCGCTGCAGGCCAACACCGAGATGCTCGAGGGATTCTGTGAGAACCACCACAAGAGCCGCGAGCGCATGGTATCGACCAGGGCTGCGCAAGTAGTGCAGGTACCGGCAGCTACACTCTCGCGCTACGTAGGCACGTACGACACCGATGACAACGGTGACAAGCACGTGGTCGCGATTACACAGGAAGGGACGTCGCTCTGGTTCGACTACGACGGCGTTGGCAAGGAACTCGCTGATCGCGCTGACGCCGGAGCGTTTTTCGTGGTCCGGCACCATCGTGGAATTCTCGCCGGTCGACGGCGATGCCATGAACATCGTGATCCATTACGTCGAGAGCACGGAGCGCGGCGCGCGGCGCAGGTGATGCCCCGTCGACGCCTCAACGCGCTTCCCGATCTCGTTCGCGCGTTGCCGGCACGGCAGCTGATCCACCTCTGGTTGGCGATCTTCGGCACGTTCTCGTCGATCGGGTTCGTGCTCGACATCCTCACCGGCGGCCGCCAGCCGGCGGCGCTCCTCGCGCTCAACGTGATCGTGTCCGGACTGCTGGCCGTCGGGTACGCGAAGGTGGCGATGCCCACCGCCGGCTACACCTTCTTCCTGACGTTCATCAGCATCACCGCCACGCGGTATCTGCGCGCGCAGGCGGAGATCGCGATTGCCAGTGACATCCACCGCGTGCTGGTGCCGGCCGTCGAGAAACGAATTGGCGATTTCGAGTGCCTGGGATGTTCGGTCGCGAGCGGCGACGTCGGCGGCGATTTCGTCGACCTCGTCGAGCTGGACAAGGGTTGGCTGGGAGAGCGCGCTGCGGATGCGCGCCAGGGCCGGCGGCTTCGATTGCCTCGCTGCTCGACGACATCCACGCCGTCCTGATGCCGCTCAAACAGCCGCAGACGTTCGTCACCGTGGCGTGCGCGTGCGGGGGGTCCGGAGATGAGGGTGGAATGAGCGGTGGCCGGCCATCTTCCGATCCTGCGTGTCCGGAGCGGCTGCGTCGAGGAAGTCACGTCGCCCCAGATCGCCGTCGGCATGTTCGATGGAACGACGTTCAGCTCATCGTCGGTCGACTGCCGGGCCCGGCGACCTGTTCGCGCTGCTCACCGACGGATTGATCGAAGTGTTCGACGCCGAGCGCAATGAGCTCGGGTTCGAGTGGGCCAAGCCCGTGCTGCGATCCAGCGGCAATCAGCCGCTGTCCGCCATCGCCGATCGCCTGCTGGCCGACGCACGGGCCCACGGCAGCCAGCTCGACGATCAAACGATCTTGCTGATACGGCGGAATTGACACGCCGAATTCTGCACCCTGAATTCTGCATTCTGAATTCGGGTTTCTGCATTAAAGTGTCACGGGCCCGCGCGTGACTCTCCCGCACGGACAAGCGTCAACGAGGAGCGAATATGTGCGATCAGGATCATTTTGAGCAGGATCGACAGGAGTACGAGGCAGCCGGACTCGTGACACGGCGACAGTTTGGCGTCCTGGTGGCAGCCGGCGTCGCGCTGGCGTTGCCAAAGGTCGTCAACGCCGTCGATGTGACCGAAATGGATGTGACGATTAAGACACCCGACGGCACGTGCGACGCCGTTTTCATCCGCCCAGTGAGCGGGACAGCACCTGGCGTGCTCGTGTGGCCGGACATCTTCGGTCTGCGACCGGCGTTCCGGCAGATGGGCAAACGGCTCGCCGAATCGGGCTACTCGGTGCTCGTGGTGAACCCGTTCTATCGTGTTCAGAAGGCGCCGACCGCACCAAAGGGAGCCGCTACACCAATCCCCGAACTGTTGCCGCTCGCCAAGCAGCTGAGCGAAACCACGCACATGACAGATGCCAAGGCATTCATCGCGTGGCTCGACCAGCAGCAGGCGGTCGCGAAGAACCGGAAGATCGGTACCCAGGGCTACTGTATGGGCGGTCCAATGGCGTTCCGCACCGCGGCTGCCGTACCGGATCGCGTGGGCGCAGTTGCCTCGTTCCACGGCGGCGGCCTGGTGACCAAGGAGCCGAATAGCCCCCACCTCCAGGCGTCGAAGACGAAGGCCGCGATGCTGGTCGCCATCGCAGGGAACGACGACCAGCGCGCGCCAGACGAGAAGAATGTGTTGAAGGACACGTTCGCCAAGTCGGGCCAGGCGGCGGAGATCGAAGTGTATTCGGGCGCGCACGGCTGGTGCCCGCCGGATTCGACTGTCTACAACCAGCCCGATGCCGAGAAGGCGTGGACTCGTCTGCTCGAGCTGTACAAGAAGGGTCTCGCCTAGAGTCGATCGAATCGATTCCAACTTCCAACCTCCAACCCCTAATCTCTGTGTTGGGAGTTGGTCGTTGGGAGTTGGAAGTTGACAGAGGTTCTCCTGGCCAAGCACGAGGGCCCGCGGACCTGGGACCCTATTGACTCAGGACCTGATGAACGAACGCGATCGCGATTGAACCCTCGCCCACGGCGGACGCCACGCGTTTGATGTTGCCGGCCCGTGCGTCGCCGACCGCGAAGATACCCGGCCGGCTCGTTTCGAGAAGATGCGGAGCACGCCCGAGCGGCCACTTCGCCGCTGTGAGATCGTCCTGTGACAGAGCCGGCCCCGTCTTGATGAATCCTTTGTCGTCGAGCGCCACGCACTGCTCGAGCCAGTGCGTCTTCGGCACTGCCCCGGTCATCATGAACACGTGACGGATGTCGCGCGCCTCCGGAGTGCCGTCACGGTGCGACCAGTGGACGCGCTCGAGATGCCAGTCTCCTTCGAGCCCTGTGATCTCGGTGCGCGTGCGGAGCGTGATACGCGGATTGTCCTCGATGCGTCGAATCAGATACCGCGACATCGTATCGGCCAGCCCATCGCCTCGAACGAGCATGTGGACATGCCTGGACGTCTGGGAAAGAAACACCGCCGCTTGTCCCGCGGAATTGCCCCCACCCACGACGATGACCTCGTCTCCGCTGCACAGTTGCGCTTCCATCGGCGTGGCTGCGTAATAGACGCCAGCGCCCTCGAATTGCGTCAGACGCTCGATCGCCGGCCGCCGATAGTCCGCGCCAGTGGCAATGACCACAGCCCGCGCCGGCACCGGTGGACCATCGTCGATCCGCACCGCGTATGGCGTGCGGTCACAGATCAGCCGTGTCGCGCGCTTCGCAACAAGGATCTGCGCGCCGAACTTCAGCGCCTGTGCCTGCGCGCGTCCGGTCAGCTCGGGGCCGGCGATGCCGGTCGGAAACCCAAGGTAGTTTTCGATCCTGGAGCTCGTTCCAGCCTGACCGCCCGGAGCGTTCGATTCGATGACCAGCACGTCGAGACCTTCTGAGGCGCCGTACACCGCGGCCGCGAGCCCTGCGGGGCCCGCCCCGATGACGATCAGATCGCGCACGTGCGTCTGGTCTACCGAATCATTGAAACCGAGGCACTCCGCGATCTGCTGATTTGCCGGATTCCGTAACACCGTCTCGCCACGACAGATGAGGACAGGGACGTCGGCGGCGCTGATGTGAAAGCGATCGAAGAGCTCCTGCGTCTCGGACTCGCGATCGAGGTCGACATATGCGTGCGGATGGCCGTTGCGAGTGAGGAACTCCTTCACGCGCAGCGTGCTCGAGCAGTGCGTGGAACCAATCAGCACGACATCGCCGTAGCCGTGTGCGATCAACTCGACACGTCGCAGGATGAACGCTCGCATGAGCAACTCGCTCAGCTCCGGGTCGGTCTGCACGAGCGTGAGGAGTTGCTCCTGGTCCAGTTCGATCAGCTCGCCCGCGGCGGTGACCCTCGTTCGCGCGAGTGACGGGCGGCCGGTAATCATGTTCGTCTCGCCCGAGAACTGGCCCGGCTGGAGCGCCACGATCAAGGTCTCCGCCGTGTCCGATGGACGCACGATCTGAAGCTCGCCGCGGAGAACCAGGAAGAAAGGGACCGGGCGGGCACCAGGTTCAACGAGGATTTCGCCGCGCGCGGTCGGCCGGCGGTGGCCATGCGCGGCAATCCGCGCGATCTGCGCGTCGGTCAGCGTTGGGAACATTCGCTCGGTCGACGCGAGGAATCCCAGAGGTTGCATCGCCGGAGGTGCGTCTGGAGCATTCACATCATTGATGTTACCGCCTGCGACCCGCACGCACGAGGTGTCAGACAGTGAATCGTGAACGGCGGGCTAACGCGCCATTGTCAGTCCGTGCTTCTATTCACGATTCACTGCCTGACACCTACTCGTGCTGGGCAGCGGCAGTCTCCTGAGCGCGTGCTCCTGCAAGAATGCCTCTGAGGCCGATGTTGCCTTCGTGACAGGCGACCTCGTAGATCCCGCCATCCGCCCGGCGTAACCCATTCACAAGTGTCCAGGGCTGCCGGAACGTCATCGGGTCGGTGACCGTGAGACGGTACTCGATGGTGCCGGCATCGAGCCTCGTGAATCGCTCGACGAGGTGGAGTTGTGCGCTCGCTCCCTGGAAGAGCTTCCGGTCATTGAAATTGGTAGTCTCGACAACCAACGTCTGTCCTTCCCACCACCCTCGCGAATCGCCGGACCACGTCCGGACGGCCGAGTTGATGTGCGGGCGCGCGTCGAGATGAATGACGCGGGTCTCGTGCATCATCTCCGTCACGATCGCCACGGAGCCCGGCGCCTGCACGATCTCGATGTAGTTGTTGTAGAACGGGTTCGGCACCAGGACGCCGTCGGTCGTGATGCAACGCTCCGCGAGCGTCCGATCTTCGGGAACGTTCGCCAGCATCGGCTTCCCGATCTTCGGGACCGCGTCCCATCGCTTCCGGCCCTCGTCCGTGTATGGGATCTTCCCATCGGGTGGATCAACCACCAGCGAGGTGCTGCGCCCAGGGGGCACTCTTCCCTTCGCGGTCTCCAGCCAGATCCCATTCAGCTCGCCGCTAATCGGCACCTCGCGAGCGAAGGTGGTCAGCAACCGGTCGAGCGACGTCTTCTCAAATTCCGCCGCCTCCTCCTCAGAGAGCGTGGCCTTCCCGGCCAACGCATCCGGCCGTTCGAGAGGCGTCGGGGTCTGGTTGCTCCAGATGCCCTGGAGATCCGGATCACCCCATGGGGTTCGGTCGTGTGCGTTCAGCAGGGTCGTCGCGCTCAGCAGGCCGACGAGCAGCAGCAAGCCAGATCGATGCATGTGACCCTCACTTGTCGATCGCATCGAACACGCGCCGAATGGTGCCGATGCCTGAGATCGTTTGTGTGGTCCGGGCTAGGGCGAGACTTGTGCCAACAAAGAGCCGCCTGATTTTCCCGGCGTGAGAGCGGTGGCCGGGAGGCGATGCCGATATGTCGGTACCCCGCCGAAATATCGGCAACACTCCGTCGACAGGAAACGGACCCACAACGCGGAGGCGACCACGACGAGCGGATAATGCGACTGATCCACGGTCGCCGTTCTGGCGGCGAAAGGAGTCGCTGTGCGCTGGATGCTGCTACTCACGATGGTGCTCATGCCCGGAGTCACCTTCGCGCAGGGCGCGACGCAACCACCCGAGGCGTGCGAGCGGCTGGCCTCGCTGTCGCTGCCGAACACGACGATCACCCTCGCGCAGGTGGTGAACGCCGGGCGCGTTCGCCGTGCCCGTCAACGCGCCGCGAGAAGGAGGAGGCTCGTCCGCGCTGGCCGGGACGATCGGTCCGGTTCCGGCAGTGCCTGGGCGAGTGACGGCCAACACCGCGGGTCTGGGCCTTGGCTACAACGGCGGTCGCGGCATTCCGCCGTTCAGTGCGCTGCCCGCGTTCTGCCGCGTGACGGCAACGCTCGAGCCGTCGCCCTCCTCCGACATCCGCATGGAGATGTGGATGCCGATCGCCGGGTGGAACGGCAACTTCCGCGGCACGAGCCCCAACGGTCTGGGCGGCGTGATCAACTACAACGCGATGGGCGTCGGCGTGACCGACGGCTTCGCTGTCGCCGAGCACCGACACAGGGCATCAGGGTGGCGACACCGCGTGGATGCGGGATCCCGAGAAGCTGACCGACTTCGCCGGCCGCGCGATGCACGAGACGACAGTCGTCGGGAAGGCGATCTGCGACCGCCTACTACGGCACCGCTCCGAGGTACTCGTACATGATCGAGTGCGGCGGCGGCTCCGCCGCGGCACTTCACGAAGTCCAGAAGTACCCGTCCGACTACCACGGCATCGTCGTCGGCGGCCACGCCGCACATCTGACGCGGCAGATCTTCGGACAGCTCTGGCTCTGGCTTGCAGCGCATCCCAACGGCGTCGGGATTCTTCCTGCAACAACCCTCCAGGTCATTCATGACGCCGTACTGAACAAGTGCGACCTGCTCGATGGTGTCAAGGATGGCCTGCTCGAAAACCCGACACGCTGCACGTTCGACCCGAAAGAGATCGAGTGCAAGCCCGGCACGGAATCGAAAGGCGACCAGGCGAGTTGCCTGACGATGGCACAGGTGGACGCGGTCCGGAAGATTTACGCGGGACCGGCCAATCCACGGACCAACGAGCGGATCTGGTCGCCGCTCTATCGCGGCAGCGAGCTGGACTGGAGCTTCTTCACCGAGTCGCAGAACCCGATCGGCATCGCGACGAGCGCGCTGCGCATGATTCTTGCCGATCCGACCTGGGACTATCGATCCATCGATTTCGATCGCCACGTGGCACTGGCCGATCGGTCAGCGATCGCGCGGGTCAATGCTTCGAACCCTGACGTCTCGGCATACGTGAAACGCGGCGGAAAACTGATTCTCTCGGGCGGCTGGAACAACGCGCTCGTGCCGGCCGGCGCCGTCCTCGACTACTACCGCAACGTCGAGAAGACGATCGGCATCGAAGACACGCGACAGGGTGTGCGCCTCTACATGGTGCCGGGCATGATCGAGTGCAACGGCGGCCCTGGCACCGACACCTTCGACATGCTCACCGTCATGCGACGCTGGGTCGAGCGCGGCGAGGCGCCGAACGAAGTGATCGCGTCGCGCGTCGAGCATGGGAAAGTCGTGCGCACGCGGCCGCTCTGTCCCTACCCGCAGGTGGCCACGTATCGAGGCAGCGGGAGCACGGACGAGGCGAAGAACTTCGTCTGCAAGTAAGCGTCAGCTGCGCTCGTGCGAAGCAGAGGTGCACGCGAGATCTAGCGGCTGGCGCTCCCGGTGTCCAGCGCCTCGAAAGAGTGCGCCAGATCGGGATATCCATTCATCGCGAGGCGCGCGGACATGCCGTCGCCGGCGAAGCTGGCCAGATGCCACCGCTGCTTCGGCACGTAGACGATGTCCCCTTGATCGGCGATGAACGTCGGCAGCCCTTCGATCGTGTAACGAATCTGCCCGAGGAGAATGAACCAGAACTCGGAGCTCTCCGTGTGGAAGTGCCCCTTGTCTGACGGGCTGGGCGGCGGAATGCCGCGGCCGAGGATGATGTTCGCGAACCCGCGCGCATCGACGACGAACTGACGCGTCTTGTCCGTGCCGGCAACGACCGCGTTGAAGTCAACGTAGGGCTTGTTGCCACCGTCGTAGGTTCCTCTGCCCGCAACGCGCGAGCGAACGAACTCCATCCCGGCGACCGGTACCGGTGTCTCGTTCACCGGATACATCTTCCGCGCCCTCGCGATATTGACCTCGAGCCGCAACGACGGCCGATCGCCGACCGTCTCCATCGTGTAGAACGTGCGATACGGCACCTGCACGAGATAGCCCTTCGACGCGATGAACGGCTCCTGTCCGTCGATGCTGAATCGGACTTGCCCGTCCTGAATCGCCCACCACTCCCGCGTATCGGCATTCATGCGCCGCGGTGTCTTGCCACCGGGCGCCATCGAGATGTAGTCGGCGTGCAGCGTCTCGTCGTCGACGATCGTTTCGGTCCAGTCCGCGCGTCCGTTGTGCTTGGCGAGCAGCTCGGACAGTTTCGTGTGAGGCCGATGCGGTGCGGTCCAGCCTTCCGGTGCCGCCGCCTTCGGCGACCAGACAATCTGCGGTCCAGTGCCGGGCGCGGCTGGTGCGGGACCCTGCGCGATGAGTCCCACGGAGACGAACAGGGTGAGCACAATCGCGGCGATGAGAATGCGCATGGCTGTAATCCGCGCTATCACGGCTATCGTCAGAACGCGAGACAACGGCGGCCGGGAGACCGCCGTCTTCAGCGAGAACGGACGCCTATTACTTCCCGACGGCCTTCCAGAGGTCGGCCTTGGTCAGCGGCGCGGCACCTCTGTGTACTGGGATATACTCCTCGAAGTCGAGGTTCAGCTTCTCCACGATCGGCTGCAGCGCCCTGATGTGATCGTTGGGCTGCTGTCCCGCGGCCGGGAGCGTGTAGTCCGCCTGGAACAGGATCTTCTCCTTCGGAATGAACGCGATCGTCAGGCCGTTGGAGTGCGGCGTCGGGTACACGTGATAGAACTCCACGGTGCGGTTGCCGTCCGAGTAGACCTTCTTCTCGCCAATCGTCTCGATTCGCACCTTCTTCGGGTTCTTCGCCAACGTGTCGTTCAGCAATGTTCTCGGCGTGTTGAGCGCGCGCTCGAAGAACACCTTGTTGTTCTCCTGCGTGATGATCGTCACGTCCTCGGCGACGAGCGCCGGCAGCCCGCCGGTATGGTCCGAGTGCGGGTGAGAGTTCCACACGTAGCGCAGCGGCTTGTTGGGAAAGATCTTTTTCGTCTCCGCAATGTAGGCCAGGCTGCGAGCCTCCGGCTGGCCCGCCTCGAGCATCATCACGTAGTCCTTGAACTCCACGAGCAGCGAGTCGTAGCTGCCCGGACCGGTCGTCAGTCGAATGAGGCCGTCACCGAGCTTCTCCTGTGTCACGGTCATCGCAGGCGCGGCGCCGGGAGCACCTCCGGGGGGCGGTCCGCCGGCACGTCCGGCTGGCGGTGGAGGCGCGGACGCCAGCGTTGCGACGTCGGGAGGATTCAGCTTCGCAGCAGTCACATTGACTTGGAAGAACGGCCACCCTCCACGGGTCTGCACGATCGACGCGGGCGCCATGGCCCCGCCGAAATCTTTCCAGCCCGTGTAGAGGGCAACGATGTGCATGTCGCCCATGACGTTTTCACCGACCCACGTCTCGACTCGTTCGATCAGGTTCTGTTCGTTCACGTAGCCATTGATGACGTAGTTCTTCCCGGACGGCGCCTTCACCGCGGGACTCCAGGTCAAAACGGTGTAGTTCTTCCCCTCGACGCGCCGGCGGGTCGCGGTGGCGTTGTTGTCGGCAGCGCCTTTCAAGAAGCCCCACGGCGTGATGTAGAGCTCCACCGCGCCAGCCCACGGCTGTGAGAGATTCGCCTGCTCGGGCGTGACCTGCTGAAAGAACGTCCCCGGTGACACCGTCGTCGATCCGCCGGGCCCGATGTTGTTCGTCCCGCCCGTGTGGCGAGACGTGGGCGCCGCGAGATCGATGACGCGGACGTAGTTGCTGATCGGACGCATCGGATCGTGCGTGCCCTGGCAATTCATCGCGGCGGCATTGGCTCCGCACTGCTGGAACGCCACATCCCTTGCCGTTCCTGAATACGTGATGGATGTGGGATCGCCCAACGCCTTACGGGCGTTGGCGATGACGGTTTTGGCGTCCTGCGCCATCGCGTTCCCACCGAGGGACGCGAAGCAGATTGCGACGAGAGCCAGTTTCTTCACCACAACGACTCCTCCTTCATGGGGTGCACACGGGTAGTGCGATGCGCAGTGATGGTATCCCTTCTTTGTATTTCTTCCCAACTGTCCTGCTGACCGGAGAGCGAACGAAGCACAGGTCGTGCAGACCGTCAGGCGGTGCGTCAGTCGACCTTGATGCGCCGCCGGAACTGCTGATTCTCGTTGCAGACGAACTCGATCGGCTCATCGTCCGGCATCACACGCTGGTTGACGCGAACCGTGAACGGTTTGGTCAACGCCTTTGGATCCTCGACGGTCACGTCGATCTCCAGCTTGCCGAACATCGGGCGGCGGAAGCGCTCCACGAACTTCGCCTGACCGCTGTAGGGCGTTCCACGCACGTCGAGCCATCCGTCGTACGCGCTTTCTTCTGCGCCGCGAAGATTGTTCGTTTCAACGACCAGCGTGTCTCCTTCCCAGCGTCCGACCGAGTAGCCGTACCACCACGGCTGCGGTTCACCCTGCGGTGGAAGCGGCCGTCCATCCATGTAGATGTAGCGCTGGCCGTAGTTGGATTCGTACAGGATCGCGATCAGCTTCGGCGTCTGAACGATCTTCCGCGGCTGCGGCTGCATGTGGAACTGCGTGATTCCCATCGGCATGCAGTTGGCGTCGGGGTTGTCCTTCATGTCGGCCGCCATCCGCTCTTTTTTCAGCGCTGCGGCCCAGGGCGTGAGCGGCAGACCATCCGGAACGTTTGTGCCAATGTCCCAGAACGCACCCAGTGGAGGCGACTTCGGGTCCGGAGGGAACGTCGGAACGAACAGCTCGACGGCGACATCGCCTGCCGGGTCGCGTGGGCCGGAGAAGAGCCCGGCGAGCTCAGAGGGCAGCGGTTCCCGGTCGGCTCTCATCCAGTTGCCGGAAAGGTCGGGCTTGCCGTCCGGCATCCTCGGCGGGGGCGCATCCATTCGAACCTGGCCCTTCGCGTCTCGCGGCACGGACGGGTCCTGAAATCTGCCCCATTGCGCGGAGAGCGAGACCGCGCTCACCAACAGAAAAAGTGCCGTGGTCGAAATCGCGTACTTCATCTCTACCTCGAAGGTCATTGGGCCATTCGCTACGGTGTCGGTGGCGCAGGTGGCAGGGGCGGAGGAACCGAGTAATGCAGATGCGCGATCCTCCAGCCTTGGTCCGTCCTCTGATACACGTGGCTCTCCCAGCCCTTCGATTCCATCGACTGACCGGTCGCCAACTTCCCCTTGAAAGTCCAATCGAATGCGAGCCACGCCGAATCACCTATCATCTGGATCGATACGTTACTCGGTTGCAGGTCACGTTCCGCGAGCGACTGTTGCAGGAACTTGACGTAGACCTCCTCGCGCACGCGGTCCCAGCCTTGAAACCGCCCGAACGGCGTGACGGCAACAATCTCGGGGCTCTGCAGCCAGGTGTCCGATGCCAGAGCGAGGTCGGCTGCATTGACTGACTTGATGTAGCGCTCGAACACTTCTCGCACCGCGCGCTCATCCTGCCGAACATCCGCCGCCGGTGCCTGGCAGGCTGCGAAGGACGACGACAGAAACAATGCCGCGACCAGCGCGACTCGAGGCATGTTCATAGCGCTCATCGCTCCCATCCGAGCCGAGTCACCGCGCGGGTCGGCCGGCAAGAGTCTGGACCACGTAGCCGCTCACGTCGCGAATCTGCTCCGGCGTGAACGCGCTCCGGAAGGGCGGCATGTTGTTGCGCCCGTCGGTCACGGTCTGAATCGCGGCCGCCAGATCGGTGACGCGATCGAGTGGCGCTCCGCCCGTGTGCCCGCCCTTGCCGTCGTCGCCGTGACAGATGGCACACGTCTGTTTGAAGAGGCGCTGACCTTCGGCGAGGTTCGCATCAGCGATCCGAGGCGCCGCGGTCCCCGGGTCCGGCTCACGCCGGACACTACGATCGTTTATGGTCGCCGGCGGCGGCGCCGCCGTGTTGCGTGATACCGGTGTCCCCGGCTGAACGGGCCCAAGCGTTCCATCGAGCGCGAACAACCACACACTGTCGCCGCGCGCGGATCCAATCAGCGCGCTGCCGGCCGAGAACGCCAGCAGGTACTGCTTGCCGTTGTGCTCGAATGTACTCGCCGGGGCGTGCATGCCGGCGCCGGTCTGGAACTCCCAGAGTTGCTTCCCGGTGGTCGAATCGAGCGCCATGAGGCGTCCGTCGTTGCGACCGACAAACAGCAGTTGCCCCGCCAGTCGCAAGCGTGCCGCTGTAGCACTGCTCGGGCCACTGATATCGCCACGCCAGCTTGTTCGTCGTCACGTCGAGCGCCGCGATGATTCCCGTCCGCGCCACACGTGTGAACGTCGTCGCGCCACCAAGGTAGGCAACGCCATCGGTCGGCGGCACGAACTTCGATTCGCCACCGCCGGTGAACCCGTTGATCACCGACGAGGCACAGACGAACAGCCGCTGCTGCACCGGATCGTACGAGCTTGGCGGCCAGCTCGCGCCACCCCAGATGCCAGGCGCGACGAGCGTGGGATCCTTGCCCACGAACGGCGTGAAGATGCGGCCGTCGTTGACGAGCGCGTGTCCCTCGGGCGCGATCTCGATGAACTGCGGCACGATGGCATCGCCGCGCGGGAACGGCTGCGTCGCTGGCCGTTGCCTGCCGCGGCTCCTGCGGGACGGGCTTCTCGTCGATGCCGATGAGCGGCTTGCCGGTCTCACGATCGAGGATGTACGCCCAGCCGGTCTTTCCCACTTCGACGATCGCCTTTCGCGTGCGACCTGCAAGGTTCACGTCCATGAGGACGACTGGATTGACCGCGTCGTAGTCCCAGATGTCGTGATGCACCTGCTGAAAGTGCCAGCGATACTTGCCGGTGGCGAGCTCGATGGCGAGCATCGACGCCGCATACAGGTTGTCGCCGGCGCGGAAGGCGCCGTTGTAGTCCGGCGCGGCATTGCCGGTCGAGAAATAGACGAGACCGAGCTCGAGATCGACGGCCGGCGTCTGCCAGATCGCAGCGCCGCCGTACTTCCAGGCGTCGTTGTCCTTCGGCCACGTATCGTGACCAGGCTCGCCGGGGCCAGGAATCGTGTAGAACGTCCAGATGAGGCGGCCGTCCTTCGCGTCGTACGCCTTGAGGCGGCTGCGCGTGCCGCGATCGCCGCCAGCAAAGCCGATGATGACCATGCCTGTCTCGAGCGAAGGGGCGCTGACGTACAGCGGCGCGGCGGTAATCGAGAAGTTCTCCTGCCAGCGCTCCGCCTGGATCGACCACGCCATCTTCCCGCTCTTGCGATCGAGCGCCAGGAGCTTGCCATCGAGCTGACCGATGAAGACTCGGTCCTCGCTGATCGCGACGCCCTTGTTGTTCCAGCCGCAGCAGACGGAGGTGATGTTCGGGTCGAGCTTGGCTTCGTACTGCCACAGGATGTCGCCGCTGTCGATTGACAGCGCAAACACGTCGTTAGCGCCCGTGCTGATGTAGGCGACGCCGTCGGCGACAATCGGCGCGGCAAAGCCCGAGGTACTGCGGCGCCGTGCCCGAACCGCGCAGACGCGTGCGCCACACACCCTTCAGCTGTGCGACGTTGGACCGGTCGATCGCCTTGAGCGGCGAGTAGCGCTGGTTGTACAGGTTGCCGCCGTTGGTCGGCCAGCTCGTGGTCGGGAGCGCGGTGAGCGTCGCGGCGGAAAAGGCGTGCTCGCTTCCGTGTTTCTGCTGTGCGAGCCCGGAAGTTACGAACAGCGTAGCGACGGCCGCCGCAGACAGGGCGGCGAAGGAAAACAGGCGCATGAGCCCCCCAAAGGTGCAGGCTCGTTATACACCAGGATCCTGGGCGGGCCGGGTGTCGGCAGCCGTTGAAGTCAGTTGTGTGTGAAACGCTCATCGCATCGCGCTCCGGGCTCACTACCGCGAGCGAAGGCGGCACGGCGACGCCGATTCGCGCCATGCGATGGGTGCACATCAGGCCCGCCGCAATCACGCTGACCGCCGGCTCTGCCGGAGCCCTTGAAGCCCGCTCGCGGCCAGGAGGACAATTCTCCCGGCATCGTGCGACCTCCTCCCGCGGTTCTCCTCGCTGCGATTCTGATCACGTCGTGCCGCGCCGCCGGTCAGGACCGCCCGGTCCTCGTGCAACCCGGCGCACCCGGCGAGGCGACGCGCGTCATCACCGCGACGGAAGCCGCTGACGCCTCGCGGATCCAGCCAACCGCCACCGATGTGCGGTTCATGCAGGGCATGATCGGCCACCACGCCCAGGCGCTGGAGATGACGACGCTGCTTGCCGTCGCGGACCGAGTCGCGAGGACATGCGCCTGCTGGCCCGGCGCATCGAGCTGTCGCAGGCCGACGAGATCACCGTGATGCAGCGCTGGCTGCGTGCACGCGGCCAGGCCGTCCCGGACCCGAACGCGCACCACCATCACGCCGGTGCGCTGATGCCAGGGATGCTGACGCCCGAGGAGATGCGTCGCCTGGAAGCGGCGACAGGGAAGGAATTCGATCGGCTGTTCCTCGAATCCATGATCAGGCATCATGACGGCGCGCTCACGATGGTGAACGATCTCTTCTCGACCGCAGGCGCGGGACAGGAACCCGAGATCTTCGCGTTCGCCTCCGACGTCGATGCCGATCAGCGGATCGAGATCGACCGCATGAGCGCCATGCTCCTGGAGATCCTCAAATGACGTTGCCCTTCGTGCGCTGGACCTGTCTCGTCGCGCTTGCACTGTCCGCCGCGATCACTGGTCACGCGCAAGCACCTGCCTCGTCCGCGGCGGCGGCCGACCCACGCGTTGGACTCACACCGGGCTTCCGCAACGCCGGCGAAGCCGTGCGCAACATGCAGCTCGTGGCGACCCTGCCCAAGCCTGACGGCTTCTTCGACCCCAAGGCCCCGGCTGGTCCCCCCTTACCACCCGAGCAGCCCGAGAAACCTGGCGCTGCGCCGGAGACGGCTGCCGACACCGAGACAACGTCGGAGCGCCAGGACGGCCAGCCCACACAGGCGGCGCGCCGCCAAGCATCAACGCGCAAATCTCGTTCGCCAACTCAGATCTCGCGTTCAGCGGGGATCTGATGTTCGTCGGCAGCTTCCACGGGTTCACGATCTACGACATCGAGAATGGAGCCAAGCCACGGCTTCTCTCCTCCGTGGTGTGCCCCGGCGGCCAGGGCGACGTCTCGGTGTACCGCAATCTGCTGATCGTGTCGGTCGAGCAGACGAGAGGGCGCGTCGACTGCGGGACCGGCGGCGTCAAGGACACGGTGAGCCCGGAACGGTTTCGCGGAATCCGGATCTTCGACATCAGCGATCTCCGCAAACCTCGCCAGGTCGCCGCCGTGCAGACGTGCCGCGGTTCGCACACGCACACGCTCGTCACCGATCCGCGCAACCGCGACACGCTGTACGTCTACGTGTCGGGCACAGGTGTCGTGCGTTCGGCCGACGAGCTCGCGGGCTGCTCGGGCAAGGATCCCAAGGAGGATCCCAACACGTCCCTCTTCAGCATCGACGTCATCGAGGTGCCGGTCACCGCACCGGAGCGTGCGCGCATCGTCAATCAGCCGCGCATCTTCGCCGATGCGGCAACCGGCGCGCTCTCTGGCTTGTGGCAGGGCGGCAATCATGGACCTGGCACGCAAGCCTCTCGCATGACCAGACAGTGTCATGACATCACGGTGTTTCCTGAGGTCGGTCTCGCGGCTGGCGCGTGCGCGGGGAACGGGCTCCTGCTCGACATCTCCGATCCGGTTCATCCGGTTCGTCTCGATGCCGTCACCGACAAGAGCTTCGCCTACTGGCACTCGGCCACGTTCAGCCTCGATGGTTCACGCGTGATCTTCACTGACGAATGGGGCGGCGGCACGCGCCCGCGCTGTCGCTCGACGGATCCCATCACCTGGGGCGCCGACGCCGTGTTCGACGTCGTCGATCGCAAGCTGCGCTTCGCCGGCTACTACAAGATGCCGGCAGCGCAGTCGGAGTTGGAGAACTGCGTCGCGCACAACGGGTCGCTCATCCCGGTGCCCGGGCGCGACATCATGGTCCAGGCCTGGTATCAGGGAGGGATCTCGGTGTTCGACTTCAGCGACGCGGCTCATCCGGTCGAGATCGCCTTCTTCGATCGCGGCCCGCTCGACGCCCGGGAACTGATCCTGGGCGGGTACTGGTCGGCCTACTGGTACAACGGGCACATCTACGGCTCGGAGATCTCCCGGGGGATGGATGTCTTCACGCTCACGCCGAGCGAGTTCCTGTCGAAGAACGAGATCGAGGCGGCACGGCTGGCCAGTGCGGCCGATCTCAACGTGCAGCACCAGCGACGCGTCACCTGGCCGCCGAGCTCCGTGGTTGCGCTCGCCTACGTCGATCAACTCACGCGCAACCGGGCCATTCAATCTGCAAGCGCGGATGCGATCCGCGCCACGCTCGAGCGCGCCGACCGGATTCGAAATGCACGGCAACGGGGGGCGGCTGGTGTCGGCAGTCAGCTCGATGCACTGGCCACTCAAGTGGACCGTGACGCGCAGGCCTCGAGTGGCCGCGACGCCACCCGCCTGCAGGCGCTGGCCACCACACTGCGCGGGCGGGCGGCACAACTGAGGTGACTGCGAAGGTCAAGGGTCAAAGGTCAAAGGCGAGGCCAAGCGTGCAAAGCGTAAAGTCCGAGGTGCGAAGTCCGTAATCGTCTCATCACCTCGAGCTTCGCGAGTGCCACGTAGCACCTGACACATGGCACGTTGGACTTTGAACGTTGCACTTCGTACTTTTGACTTCGCCTTTGACCTTTGCCATTTGACCTTTGACCTTCGCCGCTATCCTCTAACACGTGTAGAGGCTAAAATGCGCTGATGTCTCTGCGGCTTCTTGCGGCGGCGGGCCTCGTTGCTGCCCTGCTGCCAGCTCCGTCGAGGGCGGCTGAACCCGACCCGCTTCTCGCGGCGGCGGCGCGGGGCGACCTCGCCACCGTCCGCACGCTCATCGGGCAGAAGACCGATGTCAACGCGGCACGCGTGGACGGGACGACGGCCCTGCACGCGGCGGTTAATGCCGACCGCCTGGATATCGCGGACATGCTGTTACGCGCAGGGGCAAAGGCGGCTGCCGTGGATCGCTATGGCGTGACGCCACTCTATCTCGCCAGCCTCAACGGCAACGCCGACATGATTCGGCGGCTGCTCGACGCCGGCGTCGATCCCAATGCCGTCGATCCAGGCGGCGAAACCGCGTTGATGACAGCCGCGCGGACGGGCGCTCCGGCCGCGCTGCGTGCGCTGCTCGAACGCGGTGCGTCGATCGACGCGCGCGAGCCCGAGTTCGGACAGACGGCGCTGATGATCGCGGTCCGCGAGAATCAACTCGCGGCAGTCGACCTCCTGCTCGAAGCGGGCGCGTCGGCCAACGCGCAGACCCGCAAAGGCCCCACGCCGGCATTCGTGCCGCCCTGCAAGGGCACCGGCTGCGGGTCGGAAGGCGTCGGCATCAATCGCGGTGGAGTCCCCGATCGCGGCCGTCGGGCCGAGGTGAAGGGCGGCATGACGCCGCTGCTGTACGCCGCACGTGACGGTCGTCTCTCCGCGGCGCGTCGGCTGGTTGACGCCGGTGCCGACCTCGAGCTCGCGGACGCCAACGGCATGCGGCCGCTGCTGATGTCACTCCTCAACGGCAAGCTGGAAGTCGCGAGCTTTCTCCTCTCGAAAGGCGCCGACGTCAACGCCGACGACTTCTGGGGACGTACGCCACTCTGGGCCGCGGTCGAGTACCGCAACCTGGACATGAACAACAACGATCAGGACAGCCCGACGGACAACTTCGTCGATCGCGCACCGTTTCTGCCCGTCATCAAAGCCCTGATCGACGCTGGCGCCAACGTGAACGCCCGCACGCGCGAGCTGCCGCCGGCACGGCGATGGCTCTACTCGCTGAACGACCCGTCGTGGGTCGACTTCACCGGGCAGACGCCGTTCCTGCGCGCCGCGTTCTCAGCCGATACCACGACGATGCGGCTGCTCGTGGAGCATGGGGCCGATCCCAATCTGCCGACGCTGGCAGGCACGACTCCGCTGATGGCCGCGGCCGGCGTGGCCTGGGTCGTCGCGCAGACCTATACCGAGTCCTCCAGGCACGACTCGACGCGGTGAAGTTGTGCCTCGAGCTCGGCGCCGATGTGAACGCGACGAACTCGATGGGACTCACGGCGCTGCTCGGTGCCGTCAATCGCGGATCGAACGACATCATCGAGCTGCTCGTCGCACGCGGCGCCAAGCTCGACATCAAGGACAAGGAAGGCCGAACACCACTGCGCTGGGCGGAAGGCGTGTTCCTCGCCGCCGTCGGTGCGGAGCGCAAACCGGAGACGATCGCGCTGCTCGAACGGCTGATCGCGCAATCACAACAGAAATGAAGGGGACGATCTTCACCGCTGCGGCGCTGCTCCTCGTCGCGGGGCTGGCGCAGGTGGAAACGCAGACTGCGCCACCTGCCACCTGCCGCGCACCGCACAACCTTCGGCCCAGGCGTCTCGCGACGCAAGAGGCAGTCGTCGATCGCTACTGCGTGACGTGCCACAACGGGCGCACACGCGCCGGAGGCCTCGCGCTCGACGCGTTCAAGGTCACCGACGCGCATGGTGAAGCGCAGACCTGGGAAAAGGTCGTGCGCAAGGTACGCACCGGCATGATGCCGCCGAGCGGCGCGCCGCGGCCCGATCGCACGACGCTCGACGCGTTCGCGGCGACCGTCGAGAACACCATCGATCGTGCCGCTGCAGCCGCTCCCAATCCGGGCGCGCCAGCACTGCATCGCCTCAACCGCACCGAGTACGGCAACGCGGTGCGCGACCTGCTCGATCTGCCCATCGACGCGGCCGCACTGCTCCCGGGCGACGATTCGAGCGAAGGCTTCGACAACCTCGCCAGCGTGCTGAGCGTGTCACCGGCGTTGATGCAGGCCTACGTCACGGCCGCCGCAAAGATCAGCCGTCTTGCCGTTGGCGATCCGACGATCAGCGCAGATATCACCACCTACCTGGCTCCGCGTGGGATGTCGCAGGCCACTGCACCGAGAGGGGCTTCCTCTGGGCACACGCGGCGGCATGGTCGTGCAGCACATCTTTCCGCTCGACGCCGAGTACGAGTTCCGCGTCGGCCGCGCCGGCGGCGGAGCATCTTCGGCTTGCCTGCGGTCGGCACCGATGACTCGATCGAGATCACGCTGAACGGCGAGCGGGTGCAGCTGCTCGGGCGCGATGCTCGCGGCGGGGTTCGTCTGAAGGTCCCGGCCGGGCCACAGACGATAGGTGTGGCCGTCGTGCGCCGCGCCAATGCGCGCGGTGTAGACGATCTGTTTTCCGAGCTGGCGAGCACCGCCGGCGTGCAGAACCTGACGATCAACGGGCCGCTGAATCCGACCGGGCCCGGGTGACACACCGAGCCGCCGGAAGATCTTCACCTGTACGACTGCAGGATGAGGCGCTGCGCGCGTCAGATTCTGTCCAGGCTCGCGACGCGCGCGTTGCGCCGGCCCATCGGCGAGCGCGACGCCACGATCGCGACGCTCATGGAGTTCTTCGAATCAGGCAGAAAGCTTCGCGGCTTCGAGAGCGGAATCCAGTACGCACTCGCCCGTCTGCTCGTCGATCCGCAGTTCATCTACCGGTTCGAACGAGCGCCGGCGAACGCCCGCGCGGGCGCTGTCTACCGCATCAGCGATCTCGAGCTGGCTTCCCGGCTCTCGTTCTTCCTGTGGAGCAGCATCCCGGATGACGAGCTCCTCGAGGTGGCAGCAGCGGGCCGGCTCGACGACCCGATCGTGCTCGAGCAGCAGACACGGCGCATGCTGGGCGACGACCGGGCACGCGCGCTCGTCGACAACCTCGCCGGCCAGTGGCTGCAACTGCGGCAGCTCGACGACATCACGCCGGGCACGAAGGAGTTCGACGGCAACCTTCGCTACGCCTTTCGGCGTGAGACCGAACTGCTCTTCGAAACCATCGTTCGCGAGGATCGCAGCATCCTCGATCTGATCGACGCCGACTACACGTTCGTCGATGAACGGCTGGCGCGCCATTACGGCATTCCCTATGTTCGTGGCAGCCGCTTCCGGCGGGTCGCATTGAGCGACGAGGCGCGGCGCGGACTGCTCGGTCATGGAAGCATGCTGACGGTCACGTCCGCCGGGAATCGCACGTCGCCGGTCAAGCGAGGCAAGTGGATCCTCGAGAACCTGCTCGGCGCGCCCGTGCCGCTGCCGCCTCCGGGGGTCGAAACCAACCTCGCCGAGTCCACTGCGCCCGGTGCCGCACCGACATCAGTGCGCCAGCGTCTGGAACAGCACAGGGCCAACCCGAGCTGCGCATCATGCCACGCCGTCATGGACCCGGTAGGGTTCTCGCTGGAGCCCTTCGATTTGATCGGCAAACATCGCGACGCCGATGGCGGCGTGCCGGTGAATGCGACCGGCCGGCTCGCCGATGGCACCGCGCTCGACGGCCCGGCCAGCCTGCGAAAAGCGCTGCTCGACCGGAGTGACGCCGTGGCCTCGACCGCGACGGAAAAGCTGCTAACCTACGCCCTGGGCCGGCGGGTCGAGTATTTCGACATGCCCGCCGTGCGCGCCATCGTTCGCGGCGCGGCTCCCAACGACTACCGCTTCTCGTCGCTCATCGTCGGCATCGTCAAGAGCACGCCATTTCAGATGAAGCGCTACGAGGGAGGGACAGAACCGTGACGTTCATCTCGAAGAAGCACCTCTCGCGGCGGACGTTCCTCCGCGGTGCCGGCGTGTCGCTGGCGCTGCCGCTGCTCGACTCGATGGTGCCCGCGGCGACGGCGCTCGGCGCAGACGGCGGCAACGCCGAAGACGCGCCTGGGATGCATCTACATTCCGCACGGCGCGACGATGGACAAGTGGACGCCGGCGCAGGAGGGAACGGGGTTTCAGTTCTCCGAGATCCTTCAGCCGCTCGAGCCGTTCCGCGAGCGTGTATGCGTCGTCAGCGACCTCGCGCATGCGCCGGTGGCGCCGTGGAGCGGTGAGGACACCGGCGGCGCCGAGAACCACGTGCGTGCGGCGGCGGTATTTCTGAGCGGCGCGCATCCGGTCAAGAAGAACGAAGCGTTCGTCGGGGCGACCGTTGACCAGATCGCCGCACAGCACGTCGGACAGGACACGCCGCTTCCCTCGATCGAGATGTCGATCGAGCCGCTGAACCTGACCTGCGGCGACGCCGGGTTCACCTGCGCGTATCGCAACACGCTGTCGTGGAAATCGGCGACGTTGCCGCTGCCGATGGAGAACAACCCGCAGATCGTCTTCGAGCGATTGTTCGGCGATGGCAGCACCGACGCGCAGCGGCAGGAGCGCCGCAACCAGGCGCGCAGCCTGCTCGACTCCATTCGCGATCAGGTGCCGACTCTCGAGAAGGATCTGCCGGCGGGCGATCGCCGGCGGCTGCGTGAGTACCTGGAGGAGGTGCGGGAGATCGAGCGCCGCGTCAAGCAGGTGGATGCCACGTTGTCGCGCGATCTCGATCTGCCCGATGCGCCAGTCGGCGTTCCGGCCGATTTCGAGACCCACCTCAAGCTGATGTTCGACCTGCAGGTGCTCGCCTACAAGTCGCAGATCACGCGCATCTCCACGCTGATGCTGGCGCGCGAGAACAGCAACGCGGTCTACACGGCCACCGGCGTGCGCGACGGCTTCCACAACGCGTCGCATCACTCCAACGAACGCAAGAACATGGAACAGTTCGCCGTGATCAATCGGTATCACGTGAAGATGCTGGGCTATTTCCTCGAGCGGCTGCAGGCAACACCAGACGGCGACGGCACGCTGCTGGATCACTCGATGATCCTCTATGGCAGCAGCCTGAGCGACGGCAACGAGCACAACTTCGATCCGCTGCCGGTCGTGCTGGCCGGTGGTGCCTCAGGGCAGTTGAAGGGCGGCCGCCACCTGCGCCACGCGCCGCACACGCCGATGTCGAACCTGCTGCTGGCGATGCTGCACAAGATGGGAGCGCGGGTGGACTCCATCGGCGACAGCACAGCCCCGCTCGACATCTGACACGGCTGTCAACTTCCAACCTTCCAACTCCCAACTTCCAATTCCCAATTCCCAAAGAACGAGCTTTGGGAGTTGGGAGTTGGAGATTGGTCGTTGACCGTAGAACTCTCACCGGTAGTCGGGTACTTGATCCCGAGCTGATCGAGGTAGGTCTTGGACTTCGAAGGGTCGTAGTAATACTTCTTCATCTCGGGGCGATACCTCGCCATCGTGTCTTCATTGAGCCAGATGGCGGGCTTACCTTCTGCCTGAGCGGTCAGCGCGTTTTCTCCTTCAGTTCTTCGAGCCAGTTGACGACGATATTGAGGCGAACGGTGCTGTCAGCGGCATCAGCTTGTCGCACCATCAAGAACCGCTGGCCGTCGGCTGTGACGTCGTAGTTTCGATCCCAGATCGCGCTCAGGACAAATGGGCCTTCGAAAAGGGTGCGAGGCGTGCCCACAACCAGATCCGGTTGCGTCCTTACGTCGACCGCAATGAACGCTGGTTCCCTTGCGGAAGAAGAGCTCCCCGTTGGGTGACCAATGCGGTTCGACACCTCCCTCGACTGAGACCCGGCGAACACCGCCCTCTCCCACCACCGGCCGGATGAACACCTCCGGGGTGCCCAGCTCGGTGGACACATAGGCGATGTATCGCGCGTCCGGCGAAAACGAGGCGTTGAGCTCGAATTCAGGGCTCTTCACGAAAAACACGGTCGGCGCCATCTTTCATCGAAAGCAGATGGATATCAGCCGCCGCATCGAGTGACCACTCGGCGAATGGGAGGAGCTGGCCGTCCATCGATGGATTGCCGCCGCTCGGCACCTGATCCAGCGGCCTTGCCACGAGCTCCTGCTCGGCGCCGCTGCCGTCCGCAGGTTTCCGAAAGATGTCCCATCCCGTACCGGGCCTCGCCCGGCCGTAGATGACCTCACGTCCGTCAGGTGTCCACAGCGGGATGGAGCCGCCTTGAAACGTAAGCTGCGAAAGCGCGTCTCGAGCCAGGTCGTAGACCCAGAGATCGTTCTCGCGAGACGCGACAATGCGCCGGCCCGTCCGGCGACACGCGAGGGTGAGCGAAGCCGCGCAACTCCCGGGCGAACGGGGTGATGATGCCAGCTCCGATTGACCCAGACGAGCGTAGATGTCCCTGCCGATCCGGATCGGTAGGCGAGCATCCCCGTGTCGGTGCCCTCGAAGGCGAGTGAATCCCCGGACGGGGGACCGATGTCGAAGAGAGGGACGCCAGGTCCGTCGACAGCGCGCGGGAGCGGATCCACCCCTGCGCATACGCCCGTTTGCGCGGCATGCCCACCGGAGCAAACCGTGCTTGTACAGCGACAGACGCGGTTTGCGGAGGGGGCGTGCCGCGTAACCGGGCACGCGGACACCGAGGCGGAGACCCGACACTGCCGAAGAAAGCCTCGTGGTCGTTCGAGCGCTCAGCGCATCGTGGGGTACTTGATGCCCAGCTGATCGAGGTAGGTCTTGTACTTCGTGGGGTCGTAGTAATACTTCTTCATCTCGGGGCGATACCTCGCCATCGTGTCTTCGTTGAGCCAGATGGCCGGCTTATCCTCCGGACGAATCAGCGGCGAGTATGTGACGTCCTTCGTCTGAACGTTTCGGAAGTAGTCCCACGCCTGCGAGACGACCTCGGGCCGCAGCAGCACGATCGAGTATCGTCATCGCCTGAGCCTTTGCGCCGGCGATGACGCCTTTGTGGGCGATCGGTGTCGCCATCGCAATCGCGTTGGCCCAGTTGTGACCCGGCCCTGCCTGGAAGTTGGCCGGGAAGCTCAGGGTGACTGTCGGCACATTCCACGAGATGTCGCCGATATCGTCGGACCCGCCGCCGCGCTTCTCCTCGTCCGGTATGCTTCACGGCCGCGCAGCTCGGGGATCTCGGTCGCCAGGCCGGTCTCGGGCACTTTCAGCTCGCGCTGCATGGCTTTGGCCAGCGCGACGTCGGCCTCGCTCCATTGCGGGAGACCCACGGCCTTGATGTTGGCGTGCATCGTCTCGGCAAGCGCCCTGTTCGTGTGGATCGGCCACGCGGAGCCAAGCACGCGCATCGACAGCTGGTGTCGGTCATCATCGCGGCGCCCTGCGCGATTCGGTCGCCGATCTCCCACATCCGCTTGATCTCGGGATAGGACGTCTCGCGGAAGTAGTACCAGACCGAGGCGTTGCGCGGCACCACGTTCGGCTGATCGCCGCCGTTGGTCACCACGTAGTGCGATCGCTGCTGGATGCGAAGGTGCTCGCGCCGGAAGTTCCAGCCGACGTTCATCAGCTCCACCGCATCCAGCGCGCTGCGGCCGCGCCATGGCGCATTCCCGCTGTGCGCCGATTCGCCCTGGAACGTGTACTCGACCGAGACGAGGCCATTGCCCGCGCTGTCTCCCCAGCCCGTCGACAGGTTGGTGCCGACGTGGTTGTAGAGGACGACGTCGACGTCCTTGAAGAGTCCGGCGCGCACGTAGTACGCCTTCGTCGCGAGCAGTTCCTCGGCGACGCCAGGCCACAGCACGAGCGTGCCCGGAAGCTTGTCGCGCTGCATGATGCGTTTGACGGCGATCGCGGCGACGATGTTGAGCGGCACGCCCGAGTTGTGTCCCTCGCCATGGCCCGGGAGCGCCATCGATGATCGGGTCGCGATACGCCACGCCAGGCTTCTGCGACGCCTGCGGAATACCGTCGACATCGGATCCAAGCGCAATGACCGGCTTGCCGGACCCGAAGCGCGCCGTCCACGCCGTCGGAATGCCGGCGACGCCTCGCTGAACCGTGAAGCCCTCGCGCTCCAGGATGGCGGTCAGGTAGCGCTGCGTCTCGTGCTCCTGAAACCCGATCTCGCCGAAGCTGAAGACCGAGTCGACCATCTGCTGCGCGAGGTCGTACATGCCGTCGATGCTGGCCACCGCTTCCTGCTTGTACTGCGCGAGCTTCGGCGGCATCGACGGGGCGGCCGCCGGCGCCGCCGGCCGTTCACTTTGGGTTGCAGGGGAAGTCGTCGTGGCGAGCGACGCCACAAGCACGAACAGGACCCACGCGCGATGTCTCGGCATCATGACCTTATCCTGCCACCAATCGTGGCCCGGCGCCCGGCGCCGCCCACCGCTTCGCCACAGCAGCATGACGGCCGAGACCCGCAGAACCGTCCGAGACCCTAGTGACTGTTCGACATGGACCTTGCTCACAGAACCTCGTCCCGCAGCTCGGGAAACACCTTCGAGACCTTATCAAGCAAATACTGCGCCATACGTGCCCGAAAAGCCATGCACGCTCGCATGGTCCCATCGCTCCCCGGAATCGTCGGTGACGGCGTGGCTCGCCAACCCCTCGACCGGCAGCATCCGGGCGTCGAAGGCGGGGTCGAAGAAGAACGGGAACGACAGCCGGTCGCGCCCCGACGTGTTGATCACACGATGTGGTGTCGAGCGGTAGATGCCCACGCGTCAGGCGCTCGAGCATGTCGCCAATGTTGCAGAGAAACGACCCCGGAATCGGCGGGGCATCGATCCAGCGTGAACGCGATTTCACCTGCAGCCCACCGGTGTCGTCCTGTCGCAGGATCGTAAGCAGTCCGTAGTCGGTGTGCTCGCCGACGCCCCATGCCGTGTCACCGCCTTGCGTGGCGCTCGCATGCGGATAGTTGAAGATGCGAAACAGAATCAGCGGCTCGCCGGTGTAGTAGTGCTGGCGGAAGTAGTGCTCGTCCAGGCCCAGGCCGAGTGAGATGCCGGACATCAACGCATGGCCGAGTCCGGTCAGCGACTCGAGGTAGCGCAGCACGCTCTCGCGGAAGCCGGGGACCGCAGGAAACAGGTTCGGCCCGTGAAGCGGCGTGCCGCTCCGGACAGCGGGATGGTCGGACGCGAGTTCCGCGCCAAAGTAGAGGCCCTCTTTTCGATCGGGCTTGCCCGACGTCAGCTCACGACCGACCGGAAAGTACCCACGCCAGGCGCGGCCTCCGCGCGACATCGCGATCTGCATCTTCTGCGACTCGCTCTGCCCGAAGAACTGACGGCTCAACGACTCCAGCTGCCGGCATAGCGACTCGTCAACGCCGTGACCGATGACATAGAAGAATCCCGAGTCGCGACAGGCCGCATCGATCTGCTGCGCTGTGTGAACTCGCCCAGCTGAGTGCGTCACCAGCGAAGCCACGTCGATCACCGGGACATGAGAGAACTCGCCGAGATTCATGTCAGCATGGAAAGCGGTCAAGGAATATCCGTGGTCCTGATGCGCCTATCAGCTCTCGGCCGCCCGGCGGCGCTTCGAGGCGGACCCGCCCACCAAACCAAGATCCATCAGCACCGCGATCACGACAACGGCCAGGTGCACCCCCGCCACGGATCCGCGACTGTTGATCGCCCACGCGTAGGCCAGCGTGGTCAGCGGCATGACCAGGAATCCGATGAACGGCCAGAACACCGACTCGTACGCACGGCCGATGTAGTCGCTGAAGAAGACGACAAGGACGATGGCGAATCGCGGCGCCGCCAGCGCCAGGCATCCGATCAGCAGAGGCATGCCCGGAGTTTACCTCCCGGATTCGATCGTCATACCCGAGGTAATGGCGGGCACGCCTCGCCGAGAAACCCGCCACCGCCGCAGTACTTCACATCCTGGATCTGAATGGGCAGGCCATCGGGGTCTGTGAAATACAGCTCCGGCGTTCCACCCTCCGCGCCGCCGCGGTTTGGCATGCGCAGCGAAATGTAGGTCACGAGCGGTGTGCGGCCCTGGCCTTCCTGCTGCTTGAGGCCGTAGCTGACCAGCAATCTGGTGACGGCTGCCGGATCGAAGTTGTCCATGGCAACGCAGGCGTGATCGATCCCTGCCGCACGCGCCGGCCCTCCACCCGCGCGGCCGCCGGCCCCTTCTGCTCCACCGCGCCCCGCTCCACCAGCACCTGCACGACCAGCCGCGGGCGGAGCACCTGGTCCGCCTGCACGCGTCGGACCGCCACCACCGATGAACATGAGGAAGTGCACGCCACTGCCGACCTGCCACGCCGGCGTCGCCGCCTGATAGACCATTGGCTCGAATCCGAACAGATCGAGGTACATCGGCACGGTCATCGGGTCACTCGCGGCGATCGTGAAGTGACTCGTGTCCTTCAGCGCGATGATGCCTGGTTTAGGCGATGGCTCTGTCGTCGAGCACACGTTGCCGAGCGCGCCACTTCCGCCGCAATAGCTGACGTCGTGCAACTGGAACACGATGCCGCTGGGATCGGCAGCGAACAGGTCACGAGTGCCGCCGTCTGGTGACCCCCCTTCGCTCTGCCGGCGCGTACGAATCAGGGCCTGCTTTGGACCTGGCTTGTCCGCGCTGGACGACGCCGTGGTAAAGCCATGAGCCGCGAGCGTCTGCATCGCGCGATCGACCGAGAAGTCCTGCACGCCGAATCCGAGCGCGCTGATACTCGGACGTTCGCCCGCAGCCGCTGGCCGGAGAGCGAGGAACCTGAGTCCGTTGCCGATGCGGAGCAACACGGTCGAACCCTGACGCGCCTGCACCGGCATGCCGAACAGTCCCTGGTAGAACTCGAGCGATCGTTTGACGTCCGAGACAGTCAAAGTGATCTGACTGAGCCCGTTGACGCGAAACGGTGCGCGCGCCGCGACCTGCGCACTGATGCGAGGCGACAGCGCCAGTGCGGGAAGAGCGGCGAGAAAGCTGCGGCGATCGATCGATGCTGGCATGTGTCAACGTCCTGTCGAGGTCGACGCGACCAGCCAGCATTCTGTGCGCTTCTGACGCAAGAGGCAACAGAGCTCAGTTGTGCACGGAACGTGCGGGCGTGGCGACGTTCCACGCACAACTGATACGAGCCGTGGAGGCTGAACCTACCTCGGTTACGCCTTCTTCGTGTGCAGCCCGAATGCCGCGCCCTGCGGATCCAGCGCGTTCACGACCCAGTCGCCACCCGGAACTTCCATCGGCCCATTGAGGATCTTTCCGCCGTTGGCCTTGATGCGCTCGGCCGCAGCGTGCACGTCGGGCACGCGGAAGTAGATCTGCCAGTTCGGCGGCACATTCGCCATCTCTGGCGGCTTGTTCATCATGCCGCCGATCATCCCGTGCGGGCGATCGAACATCTGATAGGTGCCCATCTCGCCCATGTCCATCGTCTGGCTCGGCTTCCAGCCGAAGACCTGCTCGTAGAACTTCATCGCTGCCCGCCAGTCCGTGGTCATGAGCTCATGCCACGATGCGTCACCCACTTCCGGCGCACCTTCGGGGCGTCGTTCGCGGCTGGAAGGCTCGATGATGTAGAAGGCGGCGCCCTGCGGGTCCATCATCATCTGCAGGCGACCGACGTCTGGAATGCTGATCACTTCTGTGTGTGCCTTGCCGCCGAGCCGCTTGATGTGAGCGGCGGCCTCTTCGAGCTTCGGCACACCGATATACATCGCCCAGAACGGCGGCGCCTTCACTTCGGTCGGCTTCGTCATCACACCGCCGACGGACTGGTTGGCGCTTCGATTGAACATCGTGTACGGCTGACCCGCTCCCTCGAATGGCGACGTGCTCCAGCCCACCACATTCTTGTAGAACGATTCAGCCCCCTTCATGTCCGTGGTCATCAGCTCGTACCAGACCGGCCGTCCGAGCAAAGTCGAAGTGGCAACTGCCATGAAACACCTCCCGATTTCTTCAACGTGCGGGCTGACCTCGACTGCGAACGTTCGAGCGCCCGCAATTCTCTAGTCTGTCATGGCGGAGTGACATTGCGAAGACGCATGACTGAGCGGTGAAGAGATTTGTCTGGGACAGATGGAGTGACGTATTCGCTACGGTTCAGTACAGTGGCGGGAATGCCCTTCGAGCTTCAACCTGTGCTGACCGGTGACCTCGTCGAGCTGCGCCCCATGCGTGAGGAGGACTTCCCCGTGCTGTTCGCGGTTGCCTCCGATCCACTCATCTGGGAGCAGCATCCTGAACCGGATCGCTGCACTGAGCCGGTCTTCCGCAAGTTCTTCCGTGGCGGAATGGAGTCGGGAGGCGCCTTCATCGTGCTCGACCGCCGCGACGGGCGCGTCATCGGATCGTCGCGCTACGACGGCTATGACGAAGCGGCCAGCGAAATCGAGCTCGGCTGGACCTTCCTCGCGCGCTCGCACTGGGGCGGAAACTACAACGGCGAGATGAAGCGGTTGATGCTGACCCATGCCTTCCGCTTCGTGCGGCGCGTCGTCTTTCGCGTCGGCCCGAACAATCGCCGTTCACAACGGGCGCTGGAAAAGATCGGCGCGTCCTACGTCGGTCTCGAGAAACATCCGCGCGGAGAGTTTGCCCTGTTCGAGTTCACTCGCGACGCGTTCATGGCTGCTCGGCTAGTCGAAGTCGTGCGCGAACGCGCGTGACCGTCACTTCTCGAGCACGTCCAATGCGGTTCGCGCCTGGACCTGCTGCGGATCGATTCGGAGCGCCTCGCGAAACTCACGAACTGCTCGCTCGACCTGGCCCTGCTGTGCCAACACGAGGCCCAGGTTCGTATGGGCACCGGCGTTCTCGGGATCGATCGCGAGGACGTGTCGCAGTTCACGCGCCGCCCGATCGAGCTGACCGAGGTTGACGAGGTTCACGGCCAGATTGGTCCTGGCTTTGACATGAGTGGCGTCGAGTTCGAGCGCGCGTTGGTACTCGCCGATGGCCTCCGCCACTCGTCCCAGGCGAGTAAGCAGGAACCCGAGGTCGTAGTGCGTAATGGCATCATCGGCCAGCGCCAGCGCACGTCGCAGATACGATTCGGCCTCGGTGTAGCGTCCGAGATCGATCATGCAACTGCCGATCTGGCCGAGACCCTGATAGTCGTCCGGGTACTAGCTGCGCGTAGCGGAAGAACAACTCGAGCGCTTCTGCGTCGCGTCCGAGATTCCGCAGGAGACTACCCAGTTCATAAAGCACTGCAGGATTCGAGGGGTCGAACTCGAGCGCGCGCTCCAGCAGATACTCTTTCCACGGTGCGTTGTCGGTGAGGTCGACGGCCGCGGCCTGCTGCAGCAGGAACGTACTGTTCCGTGACTCTCGAGCCAATTGATCCACCATCGGATCGGCGTACGACGCATAAGCCGCCTGACGATCGGCATGCGCCACCACGCGCACGCTGTCCGCATCACGGCCCAGTCGTGTGTACGTTTCACCGAGTAAACGGAACGCCGGCCCGAACGCAGGTGCGGCAGCGGTGAGTGGTTCGAGGATTTGGCGTGCGCCTTCGGCGTCTCCCTGCACCAGAGCAACTCGAGCCAGGCCAAGGGCTGCGTAGCTGGATAACTGGACGCTGGCGATGTGGGCCGGAGGGCCTGGAGGCGTTCGATCAGGCTCGCGCGCGGATCGGGCGCGACGCCACGCGTCCGCCGCCGCGTCGTATCGTCCTTCTTTAAACTCCGCGTCGCCCAGCCTCCACCATGCAGGACCGAAATCGGGCGCAACGGCGACGACCTTCCGCATGCCTCCCGCCAACGCGTCAACGCTGCCTCGATCGCTCGCGGCCAGCGCTCGATAGTACGTCCACCGCCAGTCCGAAGGGTCCAACGCCTCGGCCACAACGTAACAGCGTTCTGCGCGGTCATAGATCAGGTCGGCGTGGTACGCGAGACACAGGGTACCGACAGCTGCGGCAGATGTCGGGTCGGCACGCGCGGAGGCGTCCCGCTCGCGCAGGTGTTCACCCACCGCTTTCGAGTGAGCCGCAAGATCGGGTAAGGGCGGAAGCCGCGCCACCGCGGCCTGTCGCCTCAACTGAAGGCCGGCCATGACCGCCACCAGTACCACGACGACGATGACCCCGGCGATCGACAACCGTCGCGTCGCGATCGGCGCGTCAGCGCGGCGGGCGACCATTGCTCCAGACCGTGACACGCGAGATCCGGTCGAACGGACGACTGATGTGCATGCCGCCAGTCACCAGATCCACCGTGCCGTCACCGTCGAGGTCACCGGTCGCCAGCGTGATCAAATGCGTCGGCGACGAGGCGATGCGATGCATCGCAAACTGCAGGTTCCCGTTGTTCTCCAGCCAGACCAGGCTCATCGCCGCGGGATCGTCCCAGTTGTTGTAGGCACTGACAACCACGACGTCCAGATCGGCATCGCCGTCGACGTCCGCGGCCTGAGGGCTCGACGCGCCTGGCAAATCGGCAAGGCGGTGAAAGTCGAATTGCATCGTCCCCTTGTTCTCGAGCCACTGCACGCCGTGCCACGGCCGGCTGTTCGTCGGCGCGTAATCGAACGCATCGCCGTTGCTGAACAGAACATCGAGATCGCGATCTCGATCGAAGTCGAGCACCGATATCCAGCTCGATCCGAAGTCGGGATTACTCGATCCCCAGATCATCTGTGAACGGAACTCGCCGCGACCATCGTTCAGGAACGCCCAGATTTCCTCCCACTCCTGACTGACCAGCGAGAGGATGTCGGGATGGCCATCCTGATTGATGTCGGCGACGATGGCGTTGATGGGACCGGAGAGCCGGAGGAGGACGTGCTGCTCGAAGGTCCAGTCACCTTTGTTCTCGAGCCAACTCGTTTCCCCAGCGTTGTACCCGAAACCAGCGATAGTGAGATCCAGATCGCCGTCGCCATCGAGATCGCCGGCTCGCACGTCGGCAACCCGGGCAATGCGATCGGCCACCACGCGATTGGCGAACTGCTGCCGCCCGGTATTCTCCAAAATGACGACCGATCCGACGCGATTGTTGCTGGGCGCGAGCACGCCGAGCGCGGCCACCACCAGATCGAGGTCACCATCGCGATCGAAATCAATCGCCTCGACGTGCGCCGGCGCGGGGATCGACCCGCCGACCGACATCTCGGTATACGTGCCTCCTGGAGACTGCCGTATCCAGGTCACCTGATCGCGGATTACGTCGCACACGAGGATGTCTTGAAGCCCGTCGCGGTCGAGGTCGACGATCTGGACGTTCGAGATCTGCGGTCGGCTCTTTTCGAGGACCACGTCACCGACCGCCTGGGGCATGAAGAAGTCCGAGGGCGGACCCATCGGCAGGATGGCGCGACGCTCGTCGCGTGCGCTGATTGAGGTGTCTGTGTCCATCGGAGCACGACGTGCCCACCACGCCACGACGACCAGCGCCAGTACCGCAAGAGCCAGAGCACTCAGACGTGTTGCTGCCAGCATCCCAGCCTCTCAGGAAACGACCAGCCCACGGCGGTCGAGCGAGGGCGGCATTCTAATCGGACAGCCTTCATTGCTTTGACAGGCATACGGGTGTAGCGCGGACAATAGCTGCACCCCGCCAGCGTCGAGGATCACGCAGCTTCGTGACCAGGGAGTACATGTATGCACCGTCCGCGTCTTCACGTGCTGGCTCTTGGCTTTGCGGTCATGGCCGTCGCCGCCGCTCCCGCGTCCGCGCAAACAGTTCCGAAGGTTGAGTTGTCGGGTGGGTATCAGTTCTTGAACTTCTCTGCTGAGGGCGAAAGCGAGTCGATGCCGGCGGGATGGTACTTCGACGTGGCGGGGAATCTGACCCCGATGCTCGGAATCGTGTTCCAGATGGGCGGCAACTACAGGTCATTCGACGAATCCGTCACCGTCGGCGGCATCACGGCAACAGCCACTGCCGACCTGAAGGTTCACGAGTTTCTCGGCGGCGTGCGCCTGAACCTGCGCTCCGATTCAGCGATTGTTCCCTACGCGCAAGCGCTGGTCGGTGCGATCAACGGCTCCGTCGATGTGTCGGCCACGACCACGATACCCGGCAGGCCCCCGATTTCATTCGAAGAAGAAGCGTCCGGCACCAACTTTGGCCTGGAAGTCGGCGGCGGTGTGAATTTCAGTCTCTCTGAGACGTTCGGGCTGCGCGCCGGCGCGGATTACCTGCATACATTCGCAGATGAAGCCGGCGCGAACCTCTTCAGGTTTCATGTGGGCGTCGTCATCGGGCGATAGCCGCCGAACAGCGGCGGTTCGACGGCACGGGCTGTGCCTGACTCACGGACACCAACAAAGGGATCGGCAGATTCCTTCTGGTATTTGAGTGTCTACACGCGCGCCCCACGGCATGCCGTGACCAGCCGACGGGGAGTAGATATGCGCCCGAAACCGCGGTCCGTGAAGGAGAACCTTGCCGTGATGACGCCGTCTCGTCCACAGACTCGCTTCGCGTACTTCTGCCTCTTGCTGTCGTGGTCGCTGCTGCTGGCGGCCGGGCCCACGCAGGCGCAACAGAAGCCAGCAGCTCCGTCGCAGGATCCGCTCGTACGAATGAACGAATCGATGGACGCGTTGACCAAGAAGGTCTGGCCCAGCGTCGTCCAGATTCTTGTGAGCGGGTACGGGCAGCGCGAGGATGGCGCGCGCGGCGAGACCAGCGGCGTCGTTGGCCCGCAGAGCTCGACCGGTTCGGGCTTTGTGATCGATCCCGACGGCTACATCATGACGAATGCGCACGTGGTGAGCGGCGCACGCCGCGTGCAGGTCGTGCTGCCCGCCGAGAACGCCGACGGAACGCTGTCGACGGCGCTCTCCGGAAGAACCTACGTTCTCTCCGCACGCATTGTCGGCGTCACCACTGAACTGGATCTTGCGCTGTTGAAGGTGGACGGACAGAAGTTGCCGGCCCTGCCTCTCGCTACCTATTCACAGGTCCGTCAGGGCGAGACCGTGTTCGCCTTCGGCAGCCCCATTGGCTTGCGCAACAGCCTGACGCACGGGCTCGTGTCGGCCGTCGCGCGACAGATCGACCCTGATTCACCGCTGATCTACGTGCAGACGGACGCCCCCATCAACCCCGGGAACTCCGGTGGCCCGCTCGTCAACATCCGCGGCGAAGTCGTCGGCATCAACACGTTCATCCTCTCGCAGTCCGGCGGCAACGAGGGACTAGGGTTCGCCATTCCGAGTGCCACCGTCAGGACGGTGTATCGCCAGTTCAGACAGTACGGCCAGCTGCGACGCCAGGAAGTGGGCATGGGCATTCAAACGATCACGCAGGGCATGGGTAAGGCGCTCGGCCTGCCGAGAGACTACGGCGTGATCGTGTCGGATGTCCTGCCAGGCGGTCCTGCCGACATGGCCGGCCTCAAGGTCGGCGACATCCTGATCTCAGTGGATGGCCAGGCGGCCGAAAATGTTCCGACGGTGAACTACAACTTCCGTCTGCGCGACTCGACTGAGAAGGTGCAACTCGTCGTGCTCAGGGGCGGGACTCAACACACGATCAGCGTCGCGCCCGTGGAACAGCGGGACGACCTCGATTCGGTGTCCTCGCTGGCCGATCCCGAGAAGAATCTCGTCCCCGAACTCGGGTTACTGGGAGTTGAAATCGACGCCAATATCGCGGCGCGAGCTACGGGTCTGCGAGCGCCGTACGGCGTCATCGTGGTCGCCCGCGCCGCCGGCACCGCGAGCGAAGTGCCTGTTCAGCCGCGTGACGTCATCCGCAGTGTGAACAAGAAAGAAATCTCGACGTTGCAGGGACTGCGGGAAGCCATGCGCGCGCTTCCAGCTGGTTCGCCGGTGACCCTGCAGGTCCAGCGCGACGGCCGCTTGATGTACGTGACGTTCACGCGCGACTGACCATCGACGTCGCGTCGAGACTCGTCACGCTCCGCGCTTCGCGAGTTACGGCATCAGAGGTCGTGCGCAGCGTAGGAGAGCTGTCGCATGCATACAACGAACGGCCGGTCACGCTGATCATCACGATTTACCATGTCGCGAGCGGCATTATTCAGCTTGCCGACTCGTCGACGTCCCGGACCGACTGAGATTCAAGCCATCCGTGAGCCGCTGAACATCCTGCAACACGAAATCCGGCGGCAGCGACGCATCGACGCGATGCCAATCGATTGGCCCCGTGTCCTGCGCATGCTGCATCCGAACGACCGCTTCGTCAGCATCTGACGGATCGAAGCGGCGCTCTCGCGCACGCTCGACGAGCGTCGATTCCGCAGCGTCGAGCCACAGCCCGAGGAATGTGACCGAGGCACGGGCGGCGGCACGCTCGATCGCTTCCCTGTCAGCTGGTCGCGCGTGCACGGCATCGACGATCGCGCTGTGGCCACTGCGCACCGCCAGACTCGCACTCTCGACAATGGCCTGGTAGACGCGCGCAGACATCTCGGGTGTATAGCCCTCAGGACCGAGTGGTTGCAGTGGCGACACTCCGCACAGTCGCTTGCGAATTTCATCGCTGCGGAAGACGACCGCGCCTGGCACCGGACCGATCGATGGTGCGAGCGCCTGGGCCAGCGTCGACTTGCCCGAACCGGAGAGTCCACCAATCGCGATCAGGGATGGTGAGGGAGGATGCAGCAGGTCGCGCGCCATCGCCAGGTATTCACGGGCAAGTTGCTCGAGGTCTCGCACACTCGCCGCGTTCGACTGCACCCGTGCGGCGGTTGCACTGGTCTTTGCGCGCACTGCCGCGCGACACGACAGAAACAGCGGCAGGAGTCTGACGCCTTCCAGATCGTTCGTCTCCGTCAGGTAGCCGTTGAAGATCGCATTCGCATGACGCGGCAACTGGCGTCGCCACAAGTCCATCAGGACAAAGGCCAGGTCGTACCACACGTCGATGCAGGCAATCCTGTCGTTGAACTCGACGGCATCGAACAGCGTGGGGCGCCCGTCGAGCAGGACGATGTTGCGAAGATGAAGATCCCCGTGGCACTGTCGCACGGATCCAGCCTCACGCCTGGCATCGAGCAAGGCGCCACAACAATCGAGCTCAGCGAGCGCATCGTCTGTTACGCGCCGACACTCTGCAGGTGGAAGGATGCCGGCTCCCTGCTCCGCGAACCCGGCAGCGTTGCCGTCGATGATCCACTTCATGCCGGCACTGCCGCCATGATCGCGACGTGGTTCGGCGTCACGGTGGAACCGCGCGATCTCATGCGCGAGCAGCGCCATCACATTCAGATCGAGCCGTCCGTTTGCCGCCAACCGGTCGAACAGCGCCTCCTGGTCGAAGCGCTCCATTTCAACCAGCCAGTCGACGACAGCGCCGGAACCTCCGAACGCAAGCACCCCATTAGGCGTCCGCGTAACGGGCACCACTCCGCGATACAGCATCGGTGCCGTGCGACGATTGAGCCGCACTTCCGCCTCGGACAGATTTCTGCGGCGCTCGACAGTTGAAAAGTCGAGGTAGTCATAACGAACGGCGCGCTTGAGTTTCCAGGCGCGCGAGCCCGCGAGAAACACCACGGCCGTATGCGTGTCGATCCGTTCGACAGCCGCCCCGTCATGTGTGGTCGAGGCGCCGAGGAATTCGATGACCTCCGTTTGGTCTTCGGTGACCATCGCGTCCACCCCACTGCTCTGCTGCATCGCGGTGCCTGCCCCACGTTCTCCAGAGCAAGCCCGATACCGAACGGGAAGCTGGTCCAAATCCGAGAGCGTTGTCAATTCGGTAGTGGACGAGGTGACGAGCGATGGACATTCCCCAGTGACAGGGGAAGATCACGCACTTGGACTTCCACTCGACGACGTCGAAGCGAATGGCAGGCGGAATGTCAGGAGGAGGCTCGCGCACGATAACACGGTCTACCGCCAGTCGTCTTCAGTCACGGTGGAAATCGGCGGCCTGGGCGATAATCCCACCGCATGAAACTCGCGGTTGTCGATGACGATGCCGACGTGCGCACCGCGATCAATCGCCTCTTGCGCGCGCTGGGCCACGAGGTATCTCTGTTCGCATCCGCTGAGGAGTTCACCGTGGCCCGTCCCGAGGCCGATTGCCTCATTGTCGACATCCGCCTCCCGGGGCTGAACGGTCTCGAGCTTCGCGACCGCATGTACTCGGCCGGCCAAATGCTACCGGTCATCTTCATCACAGGAGACGGAGACCGCTTTCTTGGCGACGCCCCAGCACCTGAAGCGCCTACGCTGCACAAGCCATTCGACGAAGAGACCCTGATGGCCGCGCTCAGCGACGCCATCAACGCCTCTTCGCCACGGGGGCGATGAGACCAATGACGCAGCCGCCCTTCGAGCACCTCGGCCGTCATCTGATTGAAGGCAGCAGCGACTGCGTGAAGCTCCTGGACCTCGACGGCCGGCTCGTGTACCTGAACGCCGCCGGTATCGAACTGCTCGACCTGTGCGGCCCACAGGATCTGCTTGGCCGTCCCTGGCTGGCGCTCTGGGAAGGTGAGCATCAGGCCGCAGCACGCGAGGCAGTGAGCCGCGCCAAAGTCGGGCAGCGCGCGTCATTCGAGGGCTTCTGCCGCACGGCCGCTGGCGTGGCCAAGTGGTGGGATGTCGTGGTCACGCCGATCACCGACGATAGCGGCGCGATCGTCCAACTCCTCATCGTCTCGCGCGACATCACGGAGCGACGGCGAGACGCCGATTTTCGCGCCGGGCAACACGCGGTGCTCGAGATGATTGCCACGGGCGCCTCACTGGACGCGGTGCTGACACGTGTCGTCCGACTGGTCGAGGACCACAGTGATGGAATGCTGTGCTCGATCGTTCTACTCGACGAAGACGGCATCCACCTTCGAAGCGGGGCCGCACCCAGTCTGCCGGAGGCATACAACGCCGCAATCGAGGGCGCACCGATCGGCCCGCGCGCAGGATCGTGCGGGACAGCGATGTATCTGGGCCGCCAGGTGATCGTGACCGACGTGCTGGTCGATCCCGTGTGGGAAGCCTACCGAGGGCTGGCTGTCGCGCACGGCTTTCGCTCGTGCTGGTCGACCCCGATCAAGTCGTCGCAGAAGAAGGTGCTCGGATCGTTTGCGATGTACTACTCGCAACCGCGAGCGCCGGTCCCCGCGGAGCTGCGGATGGTGGACATCGCAGCCAACATCTGCGGCATTGCCATCGAGCACCAACGAGCGCAGGAAGCGCTGCGCCACAGCGAAGAGCGGAACCGCGCGATCCTGCGGGCTATTCCAGACCTGATGTTCATCCTGAGCGCGGACGGCGTGTACCTCGACTACTACGCGCGGGACCCGTCTTCTCTCCTGGTCCCACCAGAACACTTCCTCGGGAAAGCGTTTTCGGAGGTGCTGCCGCCGGCAGTCGCCGGGCCGATTGCTGACGCAATGGCGGGGACCCTGGTGTCGGGAGAGCCGGAAAGAATCGAGTTTTCGCTGGAGCCTGGCCACGTGCGGCAGTTCTACGAGGCCTTCGTCGTGCGCTGCGACGGCGACAAGTTCCTCAGCATCGTTCGCGACATCACCGACCGGAAGCGCGCCGAGATGGATGCCGCGATACAAAGCCGGGAGCTCGCGCACCTCAGTCGCGTCACCACGCTCGGCGAGCTCTCCGGCGCCATCGCCCACGAGTTGAGCCAGCCCATGGCGGCCATCCTGATCAACGCACAAGCCGCGCGACGACTCCTGTCGCGGGATCCGGTGGACCTGAACGAGTTACGCGAGGTGCTCGACGACATCATCGCCAACGACAAACGCGCGGGAGCCGTGATCGAACGCCTGCGCGCGCTGCTGAAAAAGGGGGGCGGCACGTTCGAGCCGCTCGATCTGAATGACGTCGTCAATGACGTGCTCGCTCTCACCCGCAGCGACCTGCTCGCCCGGCGTGTGTCCGTGAGGACACATCTGCCGTCGTCCGCGCTCCCGGTGCTCGGCGATCGCGTGCAGTTGCAGCAGGTCCTGCTGAATCTCGTCCTCAATGCGTGTGAGTCGATGAGCGTTGTTGATGTCGACGAACGTCTGCTGACCGTGACCACTGGGATTGAGAACGGGTTCGTGTCGATGTCGGTCGCCGATCGCGGTGTCGGCATCCCTGACGATCAGCTCACGGCAGTCTTCGAGCCGTTCGTGACGTTCCGCGAGCAGGGTCTCGGTCTTGGCCTCGCGATCAGCCGCTCCATCGTCATCGCCCACGGCGGCCAGATCGAAGCCCGGAACAACATCGACCGGGGCGCCACGTTCACATGCGCGCTGCCGCTGAGGGGGGCTTAGCGGCCTTTTGACCTTTGTTCCCATTCGACAACCAAAACGGGAACAAGGTTCCCTGAATCAAGAGTGCAACAGGGGAACATCAAGCCGATCGAGCGGTTTGGAAAAGGGAACGACCTTTGCTCCGCGGAGTCAGCGTGGAGCTTCGCAATGGCTTCATCGTCGGCATCTTCAATTACTGCGATCGCTGGTGCGACGCGTGTGCGTTTACATCACGGTGCCGTCTGTTTGCCGACGTCGCCGAAATGCAAGCGTCGCTCGATCCCGGGCTGAAAGCTTTGGTCCAGGCCCCCCCGCTGGAGCCGCCTCCCCCGCCGCCGCCGTGGCTCGAAGAACTCCTCGACGCGATGGACCAGGCGATGCGCGAACCCGCAGACAATGGGGAACCGCTGGAGCGTCCGCTGCCGCCAGAACACCTGGTCATTCAGGAGCGCGCGCATCGGTACCGCGCACGCCTGGACTCCTGGCTGCAGATTCGCGAGTTCTCAGCGAAGAACAGTCCTGCGGATCCACAGGCTGTCGTCCTCTGGTTCCATACACTCATCTCCGCCAAGATCCACCGCGCGCTTCACGGCCTGGCCGACGACCGGCCCGAGGATCGCGACTGGCCTCCCGACTACGACGGCTCGGCAAAGGTGGCGCTGCTCGGGATCGAACGGTCGCATGCGGCGTGGCTCGAGCTCGTTAAACGCGGCGTCGTGAGCGATGCCGATGCCGCACCGCTCATTGCCGATCTCGTCTGGCTTGGTGAGGCGCTCGAACGCGTCTTCCCGAACGCGCGGGCGTTCGTGCGGCCAGCCTTGGATGAGCCCGATGAAGTCTCGCGGCTCCTCGCCAGCGAGCGTCGATGACGACGAGCTGGCCCGCGACCCTGGTCTATCGACGATCTGGCGATGCGATCTCGATTCCGAGCATCGCTCGCAGTCTACCCTCGCAAGGCTGCGCGGGATGTGGAATCGCCGGCGAACGACGCCTCCAGCGTCCGCTTGATGGCTGCGCAACCCTGATCGACAAAGCCCCCGACGAGATCCGCCATGGTGTCGGGCAGCAGGTCGGTAATCCATACCAGACGACAGCGGGCCTTACCTTCTTGCACGACCTGGAACGACGCATTGTGATGAGTGGTGCGCCACTCGACGACGGCGTATGCGAGGCGGTGCCGCTGGTCGTCAATACCCACAATGCGCTCGCGCACAACTTCGCCGTTTGCGAAGGTGACGGTGCGATCGTTTCCGTCGAGTCGGGTATCGAGCACCATGTCGCGCGCGAAACGTGTATGGACGGCGCCCACGTCGCGGATAGCCGCCCATACGTGTTCGGCAGACGCCTCCACGATCAGCTCTTTGTAAATCGATGCCATCGTCGTCCTCCTCGCCCAGGGCCCTGCATGCCTGGACCGTGCCGCCTGTTGAGTATTCGTGCTCGAGATTCAACTGCTCTACTCGTGCTCACAAAATCCGTACCCCGTGTGAGACTGTTGTAGAACACGGGCAGAGGACTGGTCTTGGCAAAAATTGCGGTCGCGTTAACGGACGCGCTGTCGCAGCGCCAGGAGACGGGAACACCTGGCGGGACGGCTGCCCGCGTGCTCGCTCGCGGCGATGGCTGGACGGTAGCCGATGTCGTGTGCACCTCGGGGCCGCAGGACCGGCCATTCGAAGAGCAGCATGCGCGCTACGCCATTGCCGTCGTGGTGGCAGGCACGTTCCGCTACCGATCCCCGACCGGCCGCGCGGTCATGGCCCCCGGCTCGCTGATGCTCGGCAATGAGGGGCACTGCTTCGAATGCGGCCACGAGCACGGTGAGGGTGACCGCTGCGTGTCGTTCTGGTACCAGCCGGACTACTTCGAGCGGTTAGCCGCTGATGCAGGAGTGGGCGGACCGCGCGTCGGCTTCACTGTTTCGCGTCTGCCTCCGCTGCGGGCGTTGTCACCGCTGGTGACTCGTGCGTGGTCCGGAGCTCTGGATCCGCAGAACGTGCCGTGGGAAGAAATGGCGATCGCGTTGGCGTCGCGGAGCCTCGAGTTCGCCGCACGCGCCGGTGCCGCGGGCGCGCGTACGCCACTCAATGCTGAAGCCCGCATCGTGCGCGTCAGTACGAGAGATCGAGCGCCATCCGGCCGACGGCCAGACGCTCGACAGATTGGCGCGGCACGCTGACCTGAGCCCATACCACTTTCTGCGCACATTCGAACGCGTGACCGGCGTGACCCCGCATCAGTACCTGCTTCGCACGCGGCTGCGTCACGCGGCGATGCGACTTCTCGCCGGACCGGGGAATGTGCTGGATATCGCCCTCGATTGTGGCTTTGGCGATGTCTCGAACTTCAATCGCGCGTTTCGGACGGAGTTCGGCATGAGTCCTCGCGCGTTCCGCAGGAACGAAGAACCTGAGAAGCCGGCCCCCGTCGCTGGAGGCCGGCGCACGGAGGGCGACGTCAGAAGTCGAGCTGGCCGCTCACTTTGAGTCGACTGACGCGTATCGCAGGACAGAGACAACGAGCGCAGCCAGGGCTGCGAAATTCAGACAGGCCGACGCTGCGTGGGAGTACTCCCACTGGACGCGGAGGTCGGCCCAGTTGGTTGGCAGTACCGTCCAATTCTGCGTCGCTTGATTCGCCGGAAATGTCAGCGACCAGAAGATGACCTGAGTACCCACGATGCACAGAAGCGCGATCAGCGCGGGTGTGAATGCCGTCGCGTGATGGCGGAGGCGGACTGCGAGGACAACGGTTGATGCCAGCGCGCAAAAAATGACCACGCCAAACAGCGACCAGCCTCTGTAAATCTGCTGGACGATTCGATACTCGGTGGCATCGAGCCTCATCTTGCTGAAGAGCTCAAACACATGCGCCCCTGTGGGCACCAGCGCAATGGCAGCGAAGATGAGTGCGGCGAAATACAGGGTACGGAGTGTCATGCATCGGGCCGATGTCCTTCTTCTCTAGACATCGGGCACGTCTTTGTGTGCAAGTGACATGCCCCTGACGATACTGCCCCGCTCGGCCAATGCAGGGGTATTCTGTGCTGACTCACGGGCGCCGTGGGAACAACGACGCCACTGGGTTCGTACCCGCATGAAGAAACTCTCCGAGTGTCGCGTGCTCCTGGTGGACGACACCAAGGCCAATCTCGATATCCTTGTCGAGGGCTTGAAAGCCGACCACAAACTCAGCCTCGCGCTGAACGGCGACACCGCGTTGCAGGCAGCCCGGCGCACACCGCCAGATCTCGTGCTGCTCGATATCGTCATGCCAGGCATGGATGGCTATGAGGTGTGCCGCCGCCTGCGCGAGATGCCCGAGACCGCCGAGGTGCCGATCATGTTTCTCTCGTCGCTCGAAGACGTGCAGAACAAGACGCGGGGCTTCGAGGTGGGCGCGAATGACTATCTGACCAAGCCATTCCACATGCTCGAAGTGAAGGCGCGCGTGCGATCGCTGCTCAAGGCCAAGGCCTACAGTGACGCGGTGAAAGAACAGATCGCCAGCGAACTGCGCGTCGCGCGCGACATTCAGATGGGCATGCTGCCGCATGAATTCACGGCGGTTGAACAGGCGTACGGCGTCAGCTTCGGTGCGGTGCTCGAACCGGCGCGCGAGGTCGGTGGCGATCTTTACGGCGTCTGCGCCGCCGGGCCGGACCGATTGGTGGTGTTCCTTGGCGACGTGTCAGGCAAGGGCATACCGGCCTCGATGTTCATGGTGCGCGCCATCAGTCTGGCGCAATTGCTCGCGCGAGACATCGCCGAGCCCGAACGCATCCTGGCGCGGCTCAACGACGAACTTGCCGCGGACAACCCGGCGGGCATGTTCGTGACATTGTTGTGCGCGGTGTTCGAGCCGAAGTCGCATCGGGTCGCACTGGCCAACGCGGGGCATTGTCGTCCGGTCCTGCTGGCAGCCAACGAGCCGCCGCGCTGGGCGGTGAAGAATCTCGGCACGGCGCTGGGCTTCGAGGCGGGTCTGGAGTTTGAGCGCACGGAACTCACGTTGAAACCGGGAGATACGCTTATCCTCTACTCCGATGGTGTCAGCGAAGCGTTCAATCCGCACGAAGAATGCTATGGGGGAGACCGATTGCTGGCTGACGCCGGCGACTGCTCCGGCCAATCGGCGACTGCCATCACCGCGCATCTGCTCGAGAAAGTCCGCGCCTTTGCCAGCGGTGTGCCCCAGTCCGACGACATCGCCATCCTGACGCTCAAAGTGAATGCCGGCGCCTGCATGAATCTGGAACTCCGCGCCACGCCGCAAGAGGTCATGCGCGGTGTGAAGGCGTTGCAGACATTTGCAGTGGCACAGCAGGTTCCGGAAAACACTGTGTTCGGCCTCGCGCTCGCCCTCGAGGAGTGCAGTAGTAACATCGTCAACCATGCCCTGAAGCGCGACGCCCGGAGGACATTTCACGTCGTGTTTGAGCGCACCAGCGACTCGTTCGTGATCGAGTTGCACGATGACGGTCCGACATTCGATCCAACGTTGGCCGTACCGAGCAATCCGCAAGTGGAGGACGATCAGGAGCCGGGCGGCTGGGGCATTGCACTCGTCCGCCGTAACATCGACGACATCCGCTACCGGCATGAGGCCGGCAGGAATGTGTTGCGCCTTACCAGGCGGCTTGTCTCAACGGTGCTCGATACGTAGTCTTTGTCAGCAAACAGCCAGCATCCACAACACAAACCGATATGGCACTCGACATTCACATTCAAAACCTGGGCGGGCCTGATACCGTCACCGTCACGCTGACGGGCAGTCTCGACACGGCCACCGCTCCCGAACTCGAAACGCGACTCGCGCCGGTTCTGGGCGGTCCGGCGAAAGACATCGTCTTCGATCTGGCGAAGCTGACGTTCATCAGCAGCGCCGGCCTGCGTGTGTTCGCGTCGACGCGCAAAACGCTGAAGGAGCGTGGCGGACAGGCGTCATTCGTCCACATGCAGCCGCAGATTCAGGACGTCTTCGAGATCATGCGGTCGCTTCCGGGTGTGGCGGTATTCAGGGACGTCGCTGAATTGGATCGCTATCTGGCAGCACGTCAACGCGCTCACACGCAGGGCGGTTGATCGCCGCGGACGTCTCCTGAGCTATGCCAGCGAGGATCGCGAGCGCGACGCGCTGCGCGAGGGCGTGGCGGCGCGCTGGCCGTTGTCGATGCGGATGGAGGAAGCTCTAACGCCCCCCGGCGCTCAGGCGCCGATCACCACCGGACGCACCCGCGACCGCCTTGCGAAACAGACCCCGTCCGGGACTCGTGACGAAGACCCACATCAGAACCTTCACGGGTAGCGGGAAACGAGGAGGCTGCCCAGGCACCGGCGACGCAAACCATTGCGAGAGCGTTCGTTGTGGATCCTCGCGCAGCTCGTCCACCTGCGCGACGCGATGGACGCAGCCCACGGTACACAGCGGAGCACATCCCTTGACGCGGTGATACTCCCTCTCCAGATCGTCAGCAGCCGTACGTCTCCAACGGGATTCCCGGATGACCTCGCTGTTGCGAGCACCAGTGCACGAGCCCGTCTTCACAGATGTAGAGATAGCGTGAGCCGGCGTGGCAGTGCCAGTCATTGGGCTGTGCGTTCGCCAGGTTCTTCTGGAAACGGTTGTAGTTCGCGAAGTCGAAGACCGATTTGCCGAGCGCGACGACCCGCTCCAGAATCAGGCGCTGCGGTGCGTCGAGCTTCAGCAGTTTTCCGCCGCCATCATGGATGATCCCAACGGTCGTCGAGAAACCCAGATCGCGCGCCCGCTGCGCAATCTTCAACGCATCGTCGGGATTGCGAATGCCGCTGCCGACGACCGAGTTCACGGTGACGTCGAACGTCGCAGCGTCGGCAAGCGACACGAGCTTCTGATCCAGGACCTTCAGGCTCTTTTTCGACACCTCGTCTGGCATCACGTTGTCGATGCTGATTTGAAGGTGATCGAGCCCGGCGCGATTCAGACGTTCGATCCGATCGCGAGTCAGCAGATACCCGTTGGTGATCAGCGTGGCGATCGCGCCACGACGCCGGATGTGCCGAACGATCTCGTCGAGGTCGGGATGGAGCAGCGGCTCCCCGCCGCTCAACGTCACGACGCCGGTGCCGAGCTCGACAAGACGATCGATCCGGCGCAGCACATACGTCGTCGGAACCGGGGCCGATCGATCGTCATACTCGTTGCAATACGCGCACGACAGGTTGCAGCGACGGATCGGGATCAGGTGCGCCGCGACTGGCCGGTAGCGGAAACGAAGTGAGCGGACCAGCATTTGCGCCTCGCGAACTCGTCTGTTCGCGCGGCGCAACCTCCGCCTCAATCGAACCAGGCTCATGCTCAGGGCTCCGGGGAGGAGAACATCATCTCATGATCAACTCTCTTCAGGCGGGGCGCCGCCGACCTTCGCCACGTCTTCCTGCTTCACACGGTCGACCTTGAAGCGACCGGCCGCGGCAATCATCTTGTCCATCACCTCGTCCCAATCGAATTCAGTCGACTTCGAAAATCGGATGGGATTGATGCGCGCGATCACGAATGGCCGGAGATATGGACTGGTCAGGCCGCGCTCCTTCAGTGCGGTGACCACATTCGCCACCGCGTCATCCAACTTCAGCAGTTTCGCCGCTCGCCGCTCGCGCTCGCGTACGGCTTTCGAGAGCGGTTCGTCGAGGAAGTCGTCGATCCGGCGAAGCACACTGTGGTATCCGCCGCCACCGAGGCTTCGCCGCTGCTCGTAGGCCGCGCCGAGCGTCAGGTAGGGCGCCTCTTCGAACTCGAAGGCATGGTCGCTCTCGCGTCCCGCGCCGCGCTCGGCCAGCGCGCGCGCCATCCGAATCACCTCGAGCGATTTCTCCTTCACGTTGTGCGCCTTCTCGGTGTTCAGCGCAAGAATCTTGAAGGCGACGTCGGACTCCGGGACGAGCAGGCCGGTGATCGTCCGGGCCCCCAGCTTTCTCATTGCCTGCAGGCGATGATTGCCATTCGGCGTCCAGTAGCGGCCGTCGTCGCGCACGATGACAACGGGATCGAGAAAGCGGCCGACCTTCTCGATGACTGTCATCAGCCGCTTGACGTGAGGTTCGGAGGGATCGCGCTGGTACGGCGTCGGCTCGACCGAGTCGATCGGCAGCGCGACGAGGAGGACGGGCGTGCCTCCAAACGGGTCGTTATAGCTCCCGAGCACCGCGCCACCATCGCTGTCGACGGACGCGATCAGTTCGCGGACGTGCGCATCTCGAGCCGTGCGCACCTCTGCGGTGGTGAGGCCGACGGATTTCGCCGCGGCTTTCTTTCGCCGTGTCGCCTGTTTCTTCTTTGCCACCGCGTCGAGCGTCCTCCAGGTGGCGAGTCTAGCGCAGTAGTTCCTCAGCCATAACCTATTCAGAGCTGGACGGGAGATGTCTGAGAGAGTTGCTCGGCAACTCCCAACTACCAATTTCCAATTTCCAACGAATCGGGCCCTTTGGGAGTTGGGAGTTGGGACGTTGACGTCTTTCAGCACCCTGCTAGAAGCACACGTGCGCGGGCATCCTGATGACCATGACGGAGTCCTGCTGGAAGTGGGCCTTGTACATCGTGGCGATCTCCTCGATACGCCCATCGGCATGCGGTCTCTCGTCGTAGACGATTTCCAGCACGCGTGATGCTTCACGCCGCGGGCTCCCGCCCGCGGCTTGCCAGTGCCCCTTCGCGTGAATGACCGTGAGACCACTGGGAAATCGCGGGACAACGACGTCCCGGAGGAACGAATCCCATTCGGCCTCGGCAACAGACCCGCGAGGGCTCCCGAGGCCGAAAAAGAGCCGCGCGTAGATGCGCTGCGCACAGGCAGGCGTCGCACCTGGTGGCGGTTCCGCACTCGATGGCGTAACAACCACTCCTGGGGTCAGTGCCATGCCCACCGCCACGGCTCCGATGACATACAGCGCTCTGAGGACCTTCATCTTTCGACTCTCGCTACTAAGAACGCATTGCCGGCAGAAATTCATCCGCGCGCACGTCAAGCGGAGGCTGCACGTCAGCCACTTTATGACCAGGCACGGATGGGACCTCATCCCGCTGAGATGCTGACTATTCGGCACCGTACCGATAGATCAGCACCAATATGGCGATACGGTCGGGGCTGGCGCATCCCGGCATTCACCGCGAAATCACTGAACGGTCGCCACTTCGTCCGCTGGCTGCCGGCACCTGACGTGACGGCACGGCGGTGGCTTCCTCGAGCGGCGTCTCCGATACATCGACGAACCAGTTCCGATTCGGGACTGAGATTGAGCGTGGACTCGGCATGAACGAGGCGGCAGAACGTCAACAGCTCGTAGGCGAGGTAAAAGAGCCGTGTGCCGCGAGACTGCGGTCATTCGAAAACGAGACGATGCGCCATTCGGCCAGTCTGCTGCGAGCAGCAACGAGCATGACCCACGATGCCGCCATTGCCGAAGAACTCGTCCAGGACACTCTGCTGCGAGCATGGCGCTTCTACGATCGCTTCGAGCCTGGGACGAACTGCAAGGCGTGGCTGTTCCGGATCCTGATCAATCTCTCGACGCGCGTACGCCAGAAGCGCAGCATTGAGTGCAGGATCTCGGTGCCCCTGCACGAGACCCACGCCGTCGATCGCGCCTTTTTCGACGGCGACGTCCTCGAACTCTCGCTGATCCAGCGCGCCTTCGACGCGCTGCCGCACGGGCAGCGGACTGTGCTCCACCTTGCCATCGTCGATGGATTCACGTGCAGAGAGATCTCACAGATGCTGTCGTTGCCAATGGGAACGGTGATGTCGCGATTGAGCCGGGCCCGCGCCGCGGTTCGCGGCGCCATTACCGGATCAGTAGGCTGGCGAGGAGCTGTGTCGAGAGGCAGGCACTCACGTTGAACCCTGTGTTCAGAGGCGAGCCGCACTGCCGGAGCTACGGAGCGCTCGCGCAGACGGTCGCGTCGCGTCGCAAGGACATTCGCGGGCGCATGGTCACCGGCGCGCCTCGTCGAACTGTCGCGGGATTCGTTTTGTGAGACGGGATGAAATGGCCGGCGGCGGCGTTCCCGTCAGCTTGAATGGTGCGTTCGCTCCAGCCAGGCTGATCGCTGCACTCGTATTCGAGGTCCACGCCCGCGATCCGGTCACGGGTGCAGCGGCCGGTGGTGTGATCACATTGGTGGCGCCCGCGGTTGCTGCGATTCCGGCCGTGCGCGCCGTCCACGTCGATCCATCGAGAGCGATACGCAACGAATAACAGTGATCTGTGTCGAGGACGACCGCGGCCACCACCGCGAGCGAGGTCATCAGTCCCGACCAGGCAGACGCACGCACAGTCATATGCCGCCCCCTAAAACACGCGACCGATTCGCGCGTAGATAGTCCGTCCGTTCATCCCGAAGGGTGAATGGCTCGGAAACGTCTGAATTCCGTTGAAGGAGTTGACCGCCGAGTTGCGGTCGGGGAACACGTCGAACAGGTTCTGCACGCCGATCGCAAGCCTGTACTGGCTCACTCGATACGAGGCCTGGACGTCCGTCAGCCACTTGGCCGCGTACTCCTGGTCATCCGCAGGATTCAAAGTGAAGCTGCAGAAGGCCCCGTATCGCAGCGCATTCATATCCACACCGAAATGGGTCGTGGTCCAGTGCGCACCGAGCCTCAGGCTGTCGCGCGGCTGAGCGCATTCGATGCGGCGGCGCTCGATGCGATCGAACAGCACCGACGAATAGGCGGCCAGTTGTGGCGGCGTGGCGACGGTTCCCACGATGTCGGTGCTCGAATGGCCGTAGCCGGCGAGCAGGTGCACGTTGCTCGTGTCCAGCGCGATTCGATAGCTCGAGGTGACGTCTACGCCTTGCGTCCGCGTGTCGATGGCGTTGGTGAAGAATCGCGCGCTGTTCGCGCCGAACGGTGCCAGCAGCTCCGCGATGGGAGCGGCGGTGAAGTTGCCCGACAGCACGATGCGGTCGTCAATCGCGATGTGGTAGTAGTCAACCGCGACCTCGAGTGGAGTCATCGGTGTGATCACGACGCCACCCGTGACATGTCGCGATCGCTCCGGTTTGAGCGCCGTCGCACCGAGCACCTGTGCGGCCGCAGAGTCGACGGGCAACGTCAACGACTCGACCGGCACCAGTCCCTGACCGAGGTTCAGGAAGTTGGTAGCCGTAGAAGAGAAGTACGATTGCGCCAGCGACGGTGCGCGGAATCCGCTACTGATCGAACCGCGGACGATGAACGCTGGATCGGGCTGGACCCGTGCCGTGATCTTGCCGTCGAGGGTGCCGCCGAAGTCGCTGTACCGTTCTGTTCGCGCCGCCGCACCGAGTCGCAGCCACGTTCGCAGATCGCCTTCGGCGTCGACGTAGGCCGCCGTGTTGTCACGCGACGCTTGCACCTCGTTCGACGGCCGGAACCCGGGAAACACCTGCGCGCCGATGGCGCCGGGGCCGCCGAACTGGTTTGCTACCCCACCATCGCGGTATGAATCGGGTTCGCCAGCACGAATCTCGTACGCTTCGTGTCGATGCTCGACCCCGAAGGCGAGATGCAGGACGCCGGCGAACCCTTTGACCGGCACGGCGCGGCCGACGCCGGCGTTGGCGACAAACTGGTCCAGCGACAGCGTGCCAGCATCGAACGTCGTCTTTGTAGACGCAGGACCGAGCGACACATTGAGTGAATCGCCGACGCGAAACGCGAAACTGTTGCGGCCGTACTGCCCGCTGACGTCGTAGGTCCACCTGCCCCACACACCATGGACACCTGCTGTCGCAGACCCATCAGCGACCGTCGGCTCGATGACCGGGAGGAACCCGTTCGGATAAATCTGTGGCCATGTTCGTGCGTCGAGCGCGCGTCGGAAGAATCCCGCACTGTTGGCGCTCCGTTGGCTGAAGCCCCCGAAGGCGTAGAGAAATCGCGTCTCGCGACGCGTCAAGCGGGATGCTTGCATTGACGAATGCCATCACGTCCCGCGTGTCGGGATCACCCCAGCGATGGTTCGGCTGCGAGACGGCATTGGTGCCCGCATCTCCTGCGACGATCTGGTCTCGCGGGTCGGCTGACGCTCGGTTCGTGCGATTGTGGTGGCGGTACTCTGCCGAGACGGTGATGCTCCCTTGGGCGACGCCAATGCCCCAGGACCCGGCGAGATCGGCAAGGTCGCCATCGGAAAAGCTGATGTCTTCCCCGACGCTGCACGACAGGCCGTTTGGCGTGCAGCGGTTGCCGGCGAAGGAGCCCGTCGACACTCCGACGTTCGCTGACACAGACGGCCGCGTCACACCCTCCCGCGAGCACGATATTGATGACGCCGGCAATGGCGTCCGACCCATACTGCGCCGCGGCGCCATCGCGCAGCACCTCGATGTGATCGATCGCTGCCAGCGGAATCGCATTGAGGTCGACGCCTGTCGATCCACGTCCGATGCTGTTGTTCAAATGCACGAGCGCACTCTGGTGGCGTCGCTTTCCGTTGATCAACACCAACACTTGGTCCGGTCCCAGTCCGCGCAGCGTTGCGGGCCGGACTGTGTCGGTGCCATCGGTGATCGTCGGACGTGGAAAGTTGAACGAAGGGGCGATCGAGGCAATGACCTGCGCGGTCTCGGTGTACCCGCTTGCAGCGATCTGGCTGCGCGTGATGACGTCGACCGGTACCGCCTTCTCGGATTCATCACCGGCCACGCGCGAGCCCACCGTGATCTCCTGAGAGAAGGCGAGCGTCAGCGTCACGTCAGCGGTGACCGTCGCCGAGTCCGTCGCGACGTCGATGATCTTCGGCGGGAGGCCCAGGCCATCCACTCTCAATTGCAGACGGTCACCACGGACAACGACCGGCACCTGCAGCGTGTACCTGCCAACAGCATCCGTCGTCGTGGTCACATCCGTGCCGACGACCGAAACAAGGGCGCCGGGAACGGCGAGGCCATCGACACGGGTCGTGACCGAACCAGAGATGGTGAGCAGCTCCTGCGCCGAAGCAACGCCGGCCGCGGCCGCAATCAAGAGCAACACCCATAGTGGGCGTCTCATCCCCTTCCACACGGGCCAACACCTCCACTTCGTTCGGTCGGTTGGTGCACCAGGGACGGGAGTGAAACCCCTCGCCCGAGCGGTCCTGCGAGCATGACCAGAGTGGCCGCCGATTTATTCCGACGGAAAGGCGGCGCCGAGATGCGGTCGCGTCGCGACTGCCAGTCGAGGTTGTTTTTTGCGTCAGCGGGCGCTGACCAGGTCTCGTGCTTCACGCAGATCGAGCGTGTCGAAGCCCTCTTCGAACTGCTCGTAGAGTCGAAGGATCAGGTCGCGCGCCTGCCCCTGCTTCGCGCGGTCGCGATCCAGGCGAGACAGGCTCATGGCGGCGCGTAGCTCCAGCGACCGCGCTCCCTGTCGGCCGGCGATCGCGAGCGCCTGCTCGAAACACGCTTCGGAGCCTTGCACATCGGCCTGCTCTCGTCCGCCTGCGAGCAAGAGCTCTCCTCGGAGACGACGCACTTCGGCCTCGTACATGCCCTCGCCCGTTGCTTCTGCCAACATCAGCGCTTCATCGAGGAGACAGAGTGCCTGGTCGTGCTGATTGGTGGCCGCGTACGCCTCGGCGAGCAACGCCAGGAAGTGCGGCCGCATGAGTTCCGCGCCGGTGTCCTGCCACGCCGCCAACCCCTCACGGATCTGCTCGGCGGCGTGTTCGTCATCGCCTCGACCGAGCAACGCCCACCCGCGAACAATTCGCGCTGCCGCGCCGTACAGCACGAGCCCGTATTCGCCGGCCAGAACGATGACGTCGTCCGCACACTGTTGCGCCATCGGCCGATCGCGGCGAAGTTGATGAAGCACTCGCAGCGAAGAAGAGCGCATGTGCGAGCCCGTGGGGCTCCGACAGTTGTCGGGCAAGTGCGACTGCCTCCTGAATCTGGGCAAGACCGCGATCTGGTTCGCCCATGAACCACAAGCACCAGCCCGCGAAGCAGCGCACCGCCACGCCGGGGTTGAGCGCATCGACGAAGAGGTCGTCGCGGCCCCGGTCGGAACCATAGAGCGCCAGCGCCTTGTCGAAATGTTCCAGTGCCAGACGAAAGTCGCCTTGATGCGTGCGGGTAATCTCCATCGCCCAGTGGCCGCGCATCGCCACACCTGGATACGGAACTCGCTCGGCGAGCTGCAGAAGCTCGCCGGCTATTCCCAGAGCCTCGAATAGTTCGGCCTTGAGAGCGTGAAAGGTCCACAGTCCCCACAGAGCCTGGGACAGCTCCGGTGTGGTGCCTAACCGTTCACACAGCGCGCGCGCCCGAACATAGACGTTCCCGACTTCCTGGGCTGCGTATCCTTCGGTCGCAATCAACGGTACGCCAAGCGTGATCTGTAACCGCAATTCCTGGAGCGCGCGGTCGTCGGTGTCCGGCAACGACGCAAGGAGTTCCAGTCCCCGCCGCGATGCCGCAATCGCTTCTCGATACGCGGAGCGATGCATCGCGTTGACGCCAGCCTGTTGAAGGTATCGCGCGGCCCGTTCGTGGTCGTTGGACTGCTCGAAGTGCATGGCCAGTTCTGCCGCTATCTCATTCGCGCGTACTCCGTACACCTCTTCATCGCGCCGACCGATGCGGTGGTGCAGATGCATGCGACGCGACACGGACATCCTGTCGTAGAGAACGTGGCGATACACCGCGTGCACGAAGCCAAACCGGCCCACTGCATCGCCGTCCGGGCTCAGCTGAGCGCCGCACTCCTTGATGAACTGATGCCGCCTGCTCAGTTCCTCGCAGCGGATCTCGACATCCGTCAGATCGTGGTCCAGTGCCGCGGCCACGGCGACCACGGCGAACTCCGTGCCCACGACGCTGGCTGCTTCGAGGATGCGCTGGTCGCGCGCGTCAAGACGCTCAACCTGGTTTTCAATCAGTTGCCTGATGGAGTCCGGCACTCCCAGCTTGACGGTGTCAATCGGGGCGGTCAGTTGCCATCCGCCTTCGTGCACCTCGATCAGCCGCTCCTGAATCAAGTGGTCGATCGTGTTCACCATGAACAGCGGATTGCCGTCAGTCCGTTCATGGATTAACGCGACAAGGTCCGGAGGGAACCGGTGTCCGGGGAATCTGACGGCGAGATGCTGCCCCACGGCTTCCCTGCTCAGGTATTCAAGGGGCAGTTCGTCGCATTGCCGCCTGGCAACGAGCTCCTGTTTCACCGCCTTCAGCGGATGCCCGCTCGCGATCAACTCGGCCGGACGGTACGTCCCGATCACCATGAGGTGAGCGGCACGCTGGCGACGGGCGACGTACGAGAGCAGGTCCAACGTCGAGAAATCACTCCAGTGCAGATCTTCCAGCACGAGGACGAGCACCGAGTGCGCCGTCAAGGCGTCGAGGGCCTCGCCCATTTCACGGAGCATGCGCTCGCGCGTCGTTCCAGGCGTCTCGCGGCCGAAGAGTTCGCGATCTGCCGCGGTCACCAGCGACGGCATCTGCATCAGCCACATCGGCGCGTGTGCGCGGATCACCTCCACCACCTGGGCATCCTCGTGGCACAACTGCTGAATCGCATCCAGGACCGGCAGATACGCCTCGCTCATCCCGTACTGCGCGAGGCATTGCCCGCTGCATATCCGCACCGTCCGGTCTGGCCCGATGCTTCGCACGAAGCGCTCGAGCAACGTGGTCTTCCCGATACCGGCTTCTCCAGTCACGAACACCACCTGGCGCTCGCCTCCGCGCGCTCTCTCCAGCCATGCATGCATTCGCGACAGCGCATGCTCCCGTCCGACGATCGCGTCTGGCAGATCGCTCAGGCGGAGGGGCGCAGGAGTCGGAGGGCCACCGGCCGTGCCTTCATGTCGTAGAGGTGGTCCTGGGAGAGGCGCCCCGATCTCCGCGATGAACCGGTAGCCGCGTCGATGTGCCGTCTCGATGAATCGCGGGGACTTGGGATCGTCGGCAGAGCGCCTCCCGGATCTGTCGAATCGCCACCTTGAGCACGGCATCGCCCACGAACCTGTCCTGCCACACTGCGCTAATCAGGTCGTGTTTGGTCACGAGCTCTCCGGCTCGAGAGACGAGCTGGTCGAGCACGCCGAACGCCTTGGGCCTGAGCTTGATGGCGTCGGAGTCCTTCCAGAGACACAGGTTCACCCGGTCGAGGGCGAACGGATGGAAGTGAATGCGACGTTCGTTCGACACGTACGTTTCGCGCGTAACCGAAGCTTTACCGCAACGCTATGACTGAGGTTCCAAGAGTTGATTATTGTCCTTGTTTGATACGAGACATGGCAATCCCTGGCTCCATTCGCTGCATTCGCCAGTCGCGCTCCTGGCTCACATCGCGATCAGCGTCGGCAACCTCATGCATCGGTCGAAGTCCTCCGAGCAGGAGACTTTTCACAAGCGACCATCACTCGCCACATACCGCTATCAAACGTCATCCTCCCCAGCTTCCGAACACCGCACCACAGGCTTTCGCCTCGAACACCCACCGCTACCGAAAAGGAGAGGTCCGCGAACGTTCTTTATGAATACCCGCATCGCGAATCACACGAGCCGCACGAACTTCGATGAGGTGGTGCTCCCCCACCTCGACGCAGCGTACAGATTGGCGCGCTGGCTGACTCGGAATGAGCACGACGCGGAGGATGTCGTGCAGGAGGCGTCACTCCGCGCGTTTCTTTACTTGCAGACATTCTCCGGCAGCAATGCCAGGGGCTGGTTTCTCAGGATTGTTCGAAACACCTGCTACGCTTCCTTCGATCGGAGGCCGCCGCAGCATACCGACGTGTTCGATGAAGAACAGCACAGCGGTGGCGAGCTGGCGGACACTCCCGAAACGCTGATGCTTCAAGCGGCCGATGCCCTGCTGGCCGAACAAGCATTGGGCGAGCTGCCCGATCGATTCCGCGAGCTTCTCGTGCTCCGCGAGATCGAGGGCCTCTCGTACCAGGAACTGGCCGACGTTCTCGGAATTCCTATCGGAACGGTGATGTCAGGGCTTTCGCGCGCGCGCCAGGCCTTCCACCGCGCGCTCAGCGCACGTCTCGAGGACTCTCAGCGACATGGATCTGTCATCTCGGTCCGCGTCGAGCCTTGGCTCACTTCCACGAGTCGCGCCAGTCGCGCCAGAGCCAGCGGAGCGAGTCCGGCAGGATGGCGCGAGCGCTAACCAAAAGTGGCGCGCGCTCACGTCGAGCGCGCGCCACCTCCGAGTCATGTATGTCGATCAGAAGTCGATCGTCACGCCAAGCTTCGCGACTCGGGCATCCAGAACGTCCTGCGGTGTCAGCCACGTCGTGGTCAGCGGGTTATAGACCTGGTTGTAGGTCAGCACGGGAGCACTGTTCATCAGATTGTAGAAATCGACCTGCAGCTTGGTTCGTGTCCGACCAATTCTCACGAGCTTGGCCAGACGCAGATCGATCTGATTGACGCGGTCACCGTAGAGAGTTCCGGGCTCGATCAGGTTGACCGTGACGTTTGCGACTCCACCTGACGGTGGACGTCCGAGTGATTGCGCCACGACGGCCGCGGGGACGTTGTAGTTGGCCGCCAACTGCGCCCCCGGGTTGCTCCGGAACGTCGTGCTGACCTCAACGTCGATCTTGGGAACCAGATACGTGCCAAGCCCCCGGACCTGCGTGAGGAATCCGGACGCCAGGTGGCAGTACTGCAGCGGCATCGCGCCAGCCTGGTTGACACCCAGCGCGCTGGGACCTGGAATCGACACACCGATGGTCACGGTCTGAGGTGGAGTGAGGCTTTCTGGAACTTTAGTGGCGACCTCGCAGAAATCCATCACCGTCTGACCGGTGCTGGTGCCTCCCTGTAACGTCAGACCATTCAGCGTGCGTGCGCTGACCGTGATATCGAAACCGTTCCAGTGGTGGCCATACTTGCCGTAATCGCTCGCTGGCTGCACTTGATAATCGACGATCCCGAAGAGTTGCGGATCGACGTCGTGGAGTCCGGAAACGGTGTAGCCGCCGCCGCCCGGGAGTCGCGGATCGACCGGCGCGGTGATGCTGTACTGCGTGAAGTTCGAAGCATTCACCGCGAGATTGCGAGTCACGTACTGCCCGTACCACCACCGTTTGTTGAACTGCACTTCCGCCGATATGCGCGGCAGGATCTCGTGCTGCAGTGCCACACCGACTTGCGTGTCCCAGGGACGGAGGCCGTTGAGCAGTGAGTCCGCATAACTGAGGCCCGCATTCAGCGTTCCGAAGTTGGTGTTCGCAACCCGGCCGCACGAATCGCCACCGGTGGCTCGGAAATCCTGCGCGTTTGGATTCAACAGATCGCAGTCGGGCGTGAAGTTTCTGTTGGCGTCGGTCCAACTGCGGTCGGCGCGGGTCGCGATCTGCGACGTCGGGGCGGCGCCGGTGAAGATGCCTCCGTTCTGCGCCGGGTAGAGATACCGGCCCCAGTTCGCCTTGATCGAGGTCTTCCCCGTTCCGAAGAGATCGTAGGCCGCACCCACCCGTGGACTGATGTTGTGAAAGTTCACGCCATCGGCTCTATCGATCGTCGTCACCTCGGGGAAGAACCGCGTGCCTCCGATCTGCGCGCTCGGATAGTAGCTCCACGCGTGGTCGTACCTGACGCCGCCCTGCAGCGTCAGCCGCTTCAACGTCCACTGATCCTGGATGAACAGGGCGTCGAAACGTGTCCGCCACTCGCTCTCGAACATGCCAGAGAACTCGGTGATCTGATTCGGGATCCCGTTGTTGAATCGGTACTGAACCGCATCGGGGGGAGCAGGGTTGGACTCCTGGCTGTCGTAGTTCCACAGGCCGTTGTAGCCGAACTTCATGTTGTGCGCGCCGGTCACGTACGAGAAGTGCGCCTTCCACGTGTTCGACGAGATCCATCCCGTCGATTTATCGCCACACGCCGGACTGTACGAGCGGTAGCACAGGCCCGGGATGCTCCCGCCCTGCTCCGACACGGCGATCAGATTGGTCGTGGGATTGCCCGGTGCGGCTCCTCCTCCCCATCGGTTGTTGTACGCACTCCAGCCGACGTCGAGCAGCGCCTTGTTCGACATCGTGTTCACCCAGTTCACTTGCGTGATCCGGTTGGGCGGCGTCGAATAGGTTGCAGTTTCCGGTGCGGCCGTCGCGCTTCCACCGATGATCCATCCGTCTGTGTTGTCACGACACGCGCTGCCGGCCGTCGAGCCAGGCCATCGCGCGCCGGAACATCCCCACTGCTCGTCCCAGAAGCCGGTGAGCTTGTTGTTGGGGCTCATTTGCCACGTCAGGCGCACCGCACCCGATCGCGTCTTGCCGGCGCCGCGCGCCGGTCTGCTCAGATCCGGTTCGTAGCTCCACGAGCTTTCATTGCCGGCATTGAGATTGGCCCACATGCCGGGGACCGACATCGAGTTGCCCTGATTGCGCAGCCAGCCGAAGAACCACAGCTTGTCTCTCTTGATGGGACCTCCCAGGGCGAAGTCAACGTCCCACAACTCGAGCAGATCACCCGGCGACCTCAGGCCTGCCGCCTGCAACTCGTCGGTGAAGTTGTCGCCCTGCAAATGTCGATTCGAGTAGAAGAACGATGATGCGCCGGTGAAGTCGTTGCCACCTGTCTTTGGGACGATGTTCATGTACGGTCCGCCGGTTTCGACTTCGCCGAGGCCGCCCGACGTCGCAAAGGTCACCTCCTCGACGTTGCCGGTGTTGACCTGATATCCGGAGACACCACCACCGCCGCGCGACGCGCCCACGTTCATGCCGCCGACGAGTAACCGCCCCTCGCTCGTCGGACCGCCGTGAATCCCGAACGTGATCATCGATGGAGTCAATTGCATCGAGTTGGGAGCGCCGGTGACGCCGGGCATCAGCAGCAGCAGACCATTCCAGCTTCGCGCTGCCGGCACGCTGGCCACCAGTTCTCCGTCCATGACGGCTTGCCGCGTGGCGTTCTGCACATCGACAACCGGTGTTTCGCCGGCAACGGTGATCGTTTCCTCGAGACCGCCGACTGACATGTCGCTGTTGACGGTCACCGTGCCTGAACCGCTCAGCTCGATGCCGGTCCGGATCACCGTGTTGAATCCCGGCAGCGTGAAGGTCAACGTGTATGTGCCGGGGCGGAGATCGACGATGCGGTACTGCCCGGTGTTGTCGGTGACCACCGAGCGAACTTTTTCGATCAGTGCCGGGCTCGCCGCTTCGACGGTCACGCCCGGAAGGATGCCTCCGGATGGGTCTCTGACCACTCCGGCAAGCGCTTGTGCAGATGCGATGGATGGCAGCGTGATCGCGAACGCGATCAACAGGAGCACTCTCGATACTCGTGCTTGCATGGGTCCCCCTTGCAAGCCGGAGTATAGACAGCCGCCACAGTATAGAAATCCCCAGAATGTGGTAGGCCCAAGGGCCATTAGGGCTCAATTAGATGAGTCGGCTGAATGTCTGACGACGCGACTGTTCAGCGCTCTCGGTTGAGAACGATGGAAGTTCAGCGCAGTCCTACTGACTCGAATGAGACTTCCGCCGGCAGCCCGACGTACTGCTCCGCGAGACTCGTCATCGCGGCACGCGAGCTCGTGAGGTAGTCGAGATCGGCGATCTGGCGCTGGTGGTCGAACGCGTTCTCATTTGGAAAGCGATGCATCGTCGACGTCATCCACCAGGAGAAGCGCTGCGCCTTCCACACGCGGCGAAGACAGATGTCGGAGTATTCGTCCATTCCCTCGGTGCGGCCCTGCTCGTAGAACATCTTGATCGCCCGTGCGAGCACCAGCACGTCCGACGCCGCCAGGTTCAATCCCTTCGCACCCGTCGGCGGGACGATGTGCGCGGCATCGCCGGCAAGGAATAGATGGCCGTAGCGCATGGGCGAGGCGACGAAGCTGCGCATCGGGGTCACGCCCTTCTGAATGATGCGGCCGATGTTCGGCTTCCAGCCGTCCTCCGTCGTCATCCGCGTGAACATCTCCTGCCAGATGGCGTCGTCCGACCAGTTCTCGATCGGTTCGTCTGGCGGCACCTGAAAGTAGAGCCTCGTAATCTTCGACGAGCGCATGCTGAACAGCGCAAAGCCGCGCTCGTGGAGCGTATATACGAGCTCGTCACATGACGGGTCGGCCTCGGCGAGAATCCCGAGCCAGCCAAACGGGTAGATCCGTTCATAGATGGTCAGCACGCCGTTCGGAATCGACGGTCGGCAGATGCCGTGAAATCCGTCGCAGCCTGCAATGAAGTCGCAATGGACTTCGTGCTCGGTGCCGCCATGCAGAAATCGGAGCACGGGGCTGCGTGAGTCAATGGCGTTCACCGAGACACGGTCGGCCTCGAAGTACAAGGGTCGCGCCGTCTCCGTCCGCGCGTCGATCAGATCGCGGACGACTTCGTTCTGCCCGTAGACAGTGATCGCCTTGCCACCGGTGAGATCGGCGAAGTCGATCCGATGGCGCTGCCCCAGAAAGCTGACGTAGAGCCCGTCGTGCCGGAGTCCAATCCGTTGCAGCCCGGCACTCACGCCCATCGCGTTCATCAGGTCCACCGTGCCTTGTTCAAGGACGCCGGCCCTCACGCGGTCGATCACGTAGTCTCGGCTGCGGTTCTCGACGATGACCGAATCGATGCCATTGAGGTGAAGAAGGTGGCCAAGCAACAGCCCCGCGGGACCGGCGCCGACAATTCCGACTTGCGTCGTCAGGTCACGCATGGTTCAGTCTGCCAGTGTCAATCTCACGCCTCTTGGCGGAACTGGGCGCGCACGAACATCTGCTTGGCCAGCGGCTTCCACGGCAGGCGTAAGTAGAGACGGATCAACCAGGGCTTCACGGGCAGTGCACTCTTCAAGGAGAACGGCAGGAATGCCGGCACGCATTCGAGGACGCGCCAGCCGTGCGCTTCCAGGAAGTCGCACAAGCTCACGTCCGAATACACCGTGCGATGCGTGTAATCGTCAAAGTACTCCTTGTATGCGCGCCGGTAGTTCGGTTGCAGGATGTTCAACGTCGCACCGCCCCGCACCTTCTTGCCGAGTTGTGCGAGCACGGCGGCAAACTCAGCTTGCGTCAGGTGCTCGAACAGGTTGCTCGCGAAGACGAAATCGACCGAGGCATCCCGAAGAAACTCGAGATCCGTCACGCATCCCACGTGTGCGGTCACACCGCTCCGCACGTGCTGGGGAAGCTCTGGCCAGAGATCCACCGCGGTCCGGGTTCTGCACTCGATGTTGTTGATGAAGTTGGCGTAGCCTGCGCCGAGCTCGAGGACATGAAACTCCGGCTTGATCAAGCGCTGGAAATAACCGGCGCAAAGTGTGGCCCAGAGAATTTCGCGGTTGGCGTCCGGGCGAAATCGGGTTTGTCGATAGCCGTCGGTCATGCCCTGGGCCATCCCGAAACGATTCCTCGAATCATCCGCATCCCCACGGCGAAGGCACGGCGGTTACTCGTGTTGCCGCCCTTGCTCGTCCCGACACGATTACGAAACGTGATCGGGCATTCCACGATGTGAAAGGGTCCAGCGAGCGCGGTATCCAGGAGATGCGCATTGAACTCCAGGTTGATGGCCGGGTTTAAGAACGGCAGCAGCGCGCGCAGCGCGGAGTTGCGGCATAGCTTGTACGTCGTGCCGACATCCGTGAAGGTCCCCTTGCCGAGGTGCTTGGCTTCGAGCAGTTTGCCGACAAAGAAATTACCGTAGTACATGAAGTTGGTCAGCTGTGTCCGGTGGGCGCGCAGCTGTTCGACGATGCGAGTGCCGTTCACGATGTCGGCATGCGCGATATAGGACATGAACTTGTCGATGTCGTAGGCGCGAAACGTCATGTCCCCTTCGCAGAGTAACGTGAGCTCGGTGTCGCTGTAGCTCATTCCCTCCTGTAACGCCCGGTACACACAGTGGCCGTATCCCTGCTGCGATTCCCGCACGACCATGGCCCCGTGCTCGCTGGCGACCTCACCGGTGCGATCCGTGCTGTTGTTGTCGACCACGATCACACGCCGCACCAGCGGATGCGCTCGGAAATCGTCAACGGCCAGCGCGATGCTCGCTTCGTCGTTGAAAGCCGTCAGCACTACCGTCAGGTGGCGAACGGCTGGCGGTTCCATCATGATCTCGTGGCGCCGTCGCTTCCTGGGCAGAAACACCAGCAGGTCCACGGCGGCAAGGCCACTCGCCAACAGGATCAATCCACCGCTCACCACCAGCAGCCGGCCGGGCCATGCAGGCGACAGCCACCCCGGCACGACCGTCTCGGTCAGGGCAAAGACAAGGGCCCCGGCCAGGTGAGTCGCAAGCCCAACTGAGATGAGGACGAGGGCGTACATCAGCAGCGGCAGACGTCGCCATCCTGGCATTGACGCCGGCTTCTCGTCCTCCCGAAGCACCAACTGCGCGATTTTTTGCGTAACCAGCTACCTCCGAAAGACGTTACTCGAATAGCAGTCGGGTCAACTCCGCAGCCTCCGCCTGCGTAATACCGGCCGAGAGGCTCTCGACCGGCTTGCCAAGCGTGGCTTCGATCCGCCGTTTCAAGGCTCCACCGTCGACTGTGCGTGTGGTGAACGCGGGCTCGTCCGGGTTCTCGGGTGCAAACACGATAGAGGTCACCTGCTGCGGCGCTGGCGAATCCATCAACGCCATCAAGGTTTCCTTTCTGGCTGCCCACCATTGATCGGGCGGACAGCAGTAGACCGGGGGGCGCTCGACGATCTTGAATCTCCCGTACAGGTCTTCCGCCGTGAAGGGAGGCTGCAGCGCGAACGGCGTCGCCCAGGACCAGAACCAGCCATCCCGATGCCATTCGGGCACTCCAACGAGAACAATGCTGCCATGGGGGATCGACCGCAGCAGACGAGGGACGGCCGAGGCAAACCGCTGTGACTCGATACCGCTGGCAACCCACGTGGACACATTCCAGATCGAAGCCACTGCGTAGAGAACGATCAGGGTTCCGGCCATCGCCACTCGAATGCTCACCCGACGGCGCTCTTCCGCACGGCATCCGGGTAAGACCAGTGATGCCATCGCGATGCTCAGACCCGCGGCCGTGATGTAAAGATGCCTCGCCGAGAGATAGGTCACAACCATGGGAGCGATCGTGATGGCGTACCAGGCTGCACCGAAGAAGACCAGACGGTGCACCACGGGCTGGCAGGCCCGCCCGCGCGCGAGCAACCAGCGCGCGCACACCGCCAGTACGCCAATGGTCAGAACTTCGGCAGCGACCTTCATCACACGCGGCGCGCTGTTGGGAGTGGGCAACAGTTCCCGCACGTAGCGGTTCTGACGAAAGAAGAACTCCTCGATCGTCGCAGCCGTCAGCAGGTCTTCGCGGACGGCGTTGCCGAACAGCGCGTGGCGAAGCGCCAGATACAACATCGCGAGTGCGAAGAACAGCAGGTGCGGCCGCAATCGTGCCAACGACCGGCTGCCTGACGCGTCACGCGAGCCCGGCCCGAGCACATCGAACGCAAGGATCAGCACAGGGAAAGTCACGACCGACTGCTTCGCAAACAGTCCGCCTGTGAAGATCAGCAGCGCTGCGAACAGCCACGTACGACGATTCGCGACGCGGAACCGGACGAAGCACAGGAAAGCTCCGAGATAGAACAACGCGGCGAGCGAATCGACCCGGCCGCTGATCCAGGCCACCGGCTCGGCATGGCTCGGCATGAGCGCGAAGAGCGAGGCGGCCAGTGCCGAGAATGCCGGTTCTCCCGGGGCAATCGATCGGGCAATGGCCAGCACCAGCAGGGCGTTGAGAAGATGGAGGACGAGATTGGTCGTGTGATAACCGCTGACGTTCATCGAACCAAAGAGGCGAGCATCGAGCCAGTAAGTGAGGGCGAGAAACGGTCTCAGTTCGTCGGCCACGTAGCCGTACATGCCCTCCGTCCAATCCGAGACGAAGTACGACAACAGGCGCTCGGCGGGCAGATCGTGCAGGTGATGCACGAGGCCGAAATCATCGCCGAGAAAGTAGTTGTCGCTCCGGATGGTCGGCAGCCCGACCGCAAGGCACACGACGACAATCGCGGCGCACGACAACCACGTGCTCCGCGTGGACGACGATGCGGCCACCCGCTGGTCCGGACTCACGTCCGACACACCTGTATCCACGCCAACAACATTCGCAACGTCATTCACGCTGAAGGGCTCGATGCGGCAGACGCTATCACGGATCACGAAAGGAGAGCCCCGCGAGACCTCGACTGAACCGAATCGTGAATTAGGACGAGCACCTGCTGCGTGTCGTCCCGCAGAAATTATAGACAGGCAGGGTCGGAAGCGAGCCGATCCTGTATCTGCGTCATTCGAGTTTCGCTGCTCGGGACCTTGCGGCGGCGGCTCGCCGTTTCCAAACACGGGGCACGCGCTGGTTGATCGCCGTAGGAACCGATCCGTCCTGGTCGCCCGACGGATCCGAGATCATCAGCCTGCTCGACGCGGGAGGCATGGGCGTCGTGTATCGCGCGCGCGATCCGCGCCTCGATCGCAACGTGGCCATCAAGGTGCTGCCCCGCCTCTGCGTTCGTGCTGTATAGGCTCCGAAAATCGCGACTTTCTTCGACAAAGGTCTGGAGTGACTGCGACTCCGGAACCGCTGTTGTGGGAGAACGCGGAATTTCTGGCGCGAAACGCGCCTGCCTCAGGGTCGGCCTCTTGCTTGGTACGCGCGTCCGGCGATTCGCGCGACGTGCTTTCAGCAGAGGTCGACGATCATGAACACCACAAGACGATGTCCGCGAGCGTTTGGGCTTGCGCTATTGCTCAGTTGCCTCATAGCGGCGGCGCCGGCCCAGGGTGCGCCAGTGACCCTCGAGCTCTCGGGAAACGTCTTCAGCGTGGCCGACTCCGATGACCTCTTCCTGACGACGATCGGTGACACCTTCAGCTTCTTCCTCACTTACGATCCGGATCTGTTGCCGGGCGCCCCGCTCGGCGCAGGGAAGGTGTACGAGACCGCCCCCGGCGAGACCGCCATCACCTTCAGCTTCATTTCTTCGGGCGGCGACTCGTTCGCATCCGACAACAGCTTCCCCATCCGCATCTCCGTCACGAACACCCCGCCGCTCGATCTGATGGTCCCGGGCACAGGTGAGGACCGGTTTGGGGCGACTGGAAATTTCGACCCAATTACAGAGCTCACCTTGATCCTCGTCGAGTCGCTTGCCGGTAGCAACCCGCTCTCGAGCGACGACCTGCCGACAACGGGATTCGGCAGCGGCCCGGGGACGTGGTTCGTCCAGGAGCTGTTCGTGGATCGCATGTTCTCGAGAATCTCGGGATCCGTGTCGAACATCGAGGAGGTGACGACCGTCCCCGAACCATCGACGCTCGCGCTTTGCGCTGTTGGGCTGTTGACGCTCGGCGTGCGGCGGCGCCTCGATTGCCGACAGAGATGAGTTACCTGACGTCTGGGGACGAGCCTCGTTCGCTATCCGCCAGCGCGAGGATGGCGAACGCCGTCGCCGTATCGGACATGAACAACCGCCGCCACGGCTCGCCCTTCTCGCCGCCATGCTCGCGATCGTAGTTGAGCGAGTGCGCGTGCCACGCGCGGCCGGGAACGTCAGGCACGGCGATCGTGCGCTGGTTCGTCTCCAACCAGCGAATGCCCTGGCGGATCGCGGCGTGACTGGGGGCAACACCCGCTTCCTTCAGCGTGTAGACCACGAGACCGGTGGCGTAGCCGTCTGACTGGGTCAGGAGCGACGCATCGAGATCGCCGGGCGACTTCACGGGCGGCGCGGTCTTGCTCCACTTCCACGGGCCCATTGCCTCGAGCGACCATCCCCCGTCATCTCGCTGCGCCCGGACGAGCTCGTCGATCAGCGCGTCGCGTTGCGCGTCGGTGACCACGCGCTTCATGCGTGTAGAGGCGAGCAGCGCCCACGTGCGGTTGTAGAGGTGTTGCGCGTGATAGTTGGTGGAGAGATACGCCCGAAGACGCTCGATGCCGGCGGTTGCGACCGCGTCGTGCTGGCTGGGCACGGTCCCCGCGGCGAACGCCGCAAACGTGGCGCCATGGTACACGGCCTCGGTGGTTTCCCACGGCTCGAGCCCGAACTCGAGCCAGTCCCATCGACCATCGGCTCGCTGTGTTTCCCACATCCGCGCAAGCGCCTTCTTCGTGGGTGCGCTCGGCTCGCGCAGATTCCTCGCGGCGTCGGCGCTCGTGAGAATCACCGCATTCAGTACGGCCTCGGTTCCGCGCGACTCGATCTGCCGGCGCTCGTTGAAGTCATAGAGCACCTGGTGTGTGCTGTACGTCTCGACGCGGCGCGTCGTGTCGTCGATCAGCCTGGCTTCCTGTGTCGAGGGGGTGTCGACATGCATGACGCGTCGCAGCACCGGGCGCGCAAGCGCGTAGGCCAGCCCCGCGTGGCAGGATACGCACGCCGTCTGCGTGTCTCCGGTCCTGAGCTTGGTGCCATTGGCGAACCACAAGTCCATCCGGGCATCCAGATACGCGGCGGCCGCCGCCGGATCCCAGCTGCGGGAGCTGCCACCTGTGGGATGTGCCTGCTGCGCCACGACCGTTGCGGCAAACATGACTGACGCCAATGCCATCGCAAGTCTCATGACGGGAGGATATCCCCGACTCGTGTCCCGCGCGACTACATTTCTCACGCACGCCGAGTAGCCGGACCGGGAACTCTGCACGACCTCACGATTGACAGACGTGATCGACGCTGAAGCCGACTATAGTTGCGTGACTCGTGGCACCGACCATGTCCTCCGTACGCACCCACCCCGTCGCGCTGCGAGTCGCCCGCGCTCCGGCTCAGACCATCACACCGGAACGTGCGGCCAGTTTCGTCACCTCGGGTATGTGGCTGGACTACGGCGCCGCACTGTGCCAGCCCGACGTGTTCGACAGGGCGCTTGGGGCCCGCATCCGCGAGCTCTCGAACGTCAAGCTTCGCCACTGTCTCACCATGCGCCCGCGCGCGGTGCTGGAGAACGATCCCGACGGTCACCACGTTTACTCGTTCAACTTGCACTACTCCAGCTACGACCGCAGAAAACACGACGAGGGACGCTGTAACTACCTCCCGGTCAATCTCGGCGAGATTCCCGACTATTACCGGCGCTTCATCGACCCGGTGGACATCGTCATTCTCAAGACCTGTCCAATCGACGGAGATGGTTACTTCAATCTGAGCGCCGCCAACCTGTGGCATCGCGCCATCGTCGAGCGCGCCCGCATGGTCATCGTCGAGACGAGCCAGGGATTGCCATACGTGCATGGCGAGCAGACGGGCCTCCACATCAGCGAGGTCGACTACGTAATCGAGGGGGACGACGCCCCGGCGCCAGAACTGCCGAATCCGCCTGTCCGGGAGGTCGACGTCGCCGCCGGGCGGCTCATCGCATCTGAAATCGAGGACGGCGACTGCCTGCAGATCGGGATCGGTGGCATGCCCAACGCGGTGTGCTCGCTGCTGCTCGCAAGCGGCGTGCGCGATCTTGGCGTGCACACGGAGATGATGATCGACGGCATCGCCGGCCTGTATAAGGCCGGACGGATCTCGGGCGCGAGAAAGCAGCTGAATCCAGGCAAGCTGGTCTACACGTTCGCGCTCGGCTCGCGCGATCTGTACGCCACGCTCAACCGCAACCCCGACATGCACTGCTGTCCGGTGGACTACACCAACGCGCCGGACGTGATCATGCAGAACGACCGCGTGATCTCGATCAACAACACCACGCAGATCGACCTGCAGGGACAGGCAGCCTCTGAATCCGACGGTCACCGCCACATCAGCGGAACCGGCGGCCAGTTGCAGTTCGTGCGAGGCGCGTACGCGTCGAAGGGCGGCAAGTCGTTCATCTGTCTCACGTCGACATACGAGAAGCGGGGCGAGCGCCGGAGCCGGATCGTGCTCAGTCTGACGCCGGGCAACGTGGTGACGACGCCGCGCTCTGACGTGATGTTCGTCGTCACCGAATACGGCATGGTCAACCTCAAAGGAAAGTCGGTTGCGGAGCGAGCCAGGGCTCTGATCGGGATTGCCCACCCGGACTTCCAGGACGGCCTCGAGCGTCAGGCGTACGAGCACCGTCTCATCCCACGTGGCGTATCGTTCTGATGCCATAGGCGAAGCGCGGCGTTTCTGAGGACGTTGCAATGGGGTGGGTTCGTCTCGCTCAGCGAGATCGGACAACCTTCGGGCGGCCACCGACGAATGCCGCGAGGTGCTCGCCGGTCAGCGTCGACCTCGCCGCCACGAGGTCGGCCGGGGTGCCCTCGAACACGATCCGCCCGCCGTCGTGGCCCGCGCCCGGCCCGAGGTCGATGATCCAGTCGGCGTGCGCCATCACAGACTGGTGGTGCTCGATCACGATGACCGACTTGCCGGCGTCGACCAGCCGGTCCAACAGCCCGAGCAGTTGCTCGAGGTCGGCCAGGTGCAACCCGGTGGTCGGTTCGTCGAGCACGTAGACGCCGCCGTCGGCACCCATGTGCGTCGCGAGCTTGAGTCGCTGTCGCTCGCCACCTGACAAAGTGGTGAGCGGTTGGCCGAGCCGCAGGTAGCCGAGCCCCACGTCGGCCATGCGCTGCAGGATGGCGTGCGCGGCCGGCGTATGCGTCTTGCCGCGATCGCCGAAGAAGCCAACCGCGTCGTCGACCGGCAGGTCGAGTACCTCGGCGATGTTACGCCCGCCGAGCCGGTAGTTCAGCACCGACGCCTGGAACCGTCGGCCCTCGCACTCTTCGCAGACCGTGGTGACGCCGGCCATCATCGCCAGGTCGGTGTAGATCACGCCGGCACCATTGCAGGTCGGACAGGCGCCCTCTGAGTTGGCGCTGAACAGGGCGGGCTTGACGCCGTTGGCCTTCGCGAACGCGCTGCGGATCGGATCGAGCAGGCCGGTGTACGTCGCGGGGTTGCTCCGCCGCGAGCCACGGATCGGGGTCTGGTCGACCGACACCACGCCCTCCCGGCCAGAGACCGAGCCGCGGATCAGTGAACTCTTGCCCGATCCAGCGACGCCGGTCACCACCACCACCACGCCGAGCGGGATGTCGACGTCGACGTTCTTCAGGTTGTGCGTGCGGGCGCCGCGCACTTTCATCACACCCGATGGCTTCCGCACCGACGGCTTCAGAGAGGCCCGGTCGCTCAGGTGGCGCCCGGTGAGCGTGCCGCTGGCCCGCAGCGCATCGACGGTGCCCTCGAAGACCACCTCGCCGCCGGCGGTGCCGGCCCCGGGACCGAGGTCGACGACGTGGTCGGCGATCGCGATCGTCTCCGGCTTGTGCTCGACCACGAGGACGGTGTTGCCCTTGTCGCGCAGCCGCAGCAGCAGATCGTTCATGCGCTGAATGTCATGGGGGTGCAACCCGATCGTCGGCTCGTCGAAGACGTAGGTCACATCGGTGAGCGACGACCCGAGGTGGCGGATCATCTTGGTGCGCTGCGCCTCACCGCCCGACAGCGTGCCGGACGGCCGGTCGAGGCTGAGATAGCCGAGCCCGATCTCCACGAACGAGTCGAGCGTGTGCCGCAGCGACCCCAGCAACGGTGCGACGGACGGCTCGTTTAGACCGCGCACCCACTCGGCGAGATCGTTGATCTGCATCGCGCACGCATCGGCGATGTTGATCTTCTTGACCTTCGAGGAGCGGGCGGCCTCATTGAGACGCGTGCCCTTGCACTCGGGACACGTGGTGAACGTGACTGCGCGCTCCACGAACGCGCGGATATGCGGCTGCATCGCCTCGACGTCCTTTGACAGGAACGACTTCTGGATCCTCGGGACGAGGCCTTCATAGGAGAGGTTGATGTTCTGGAACTTCACCTTCCTTGCCTCGCTGTAAAGGAAGTTCTCGCGCTCCTTCTTGCTGTACTTGCTTGATCGGCTTGTCCGGGTCGAGGCCGGCAGCCGCGAAGATGCGCACCTGCCAGCCGTCGGCCGTGTAGCCGGGGATCGTGAGCGCACCCTCGTTGAGCGACTTGCTGTCGTCGTAGAGCTGGGACAGGTCGATGTCGGTCACTGATCCCATGCCCTCGCATCGCGGGCACATGCCGCCGTTGACGGTGAAGACGCGCTTCTCGGTCTTGCCGGCTCCCTTCTCGACCGTGATCGACCCGACCGCTCGAACCGACGGGACGTTGAAGGAGAAGGCGTTGGACGAGCCGATATGCGGCTTGCCGAGGCGACTGAACAGAACGCGCAGCATCGCGTTGGTGTCGGTGACGGTGCCGACCGTCGAGCGCGAGTTGGCGCCCATGCGCTCCTGGTCGACGATGATCGCAGTCGTCAGACCTTCCAGAACGTCGACTTCAGGCCGGCCCAGCGTGGGCATGAATCCCTGCACGAACGCACTGTAGGTCTCGTTGATCAGCCGCTGTGACTCCGCCGCGATGGTGCCGAATACCAGCGACGACTTGCCCGATCCCGAGACACCTGTGAACACCGTCAGCCGCCGCTTGGGGATCTCGACGCTGACGTCCTTCAGGTTGTTTTCCCGCGCGCCCTGGACGCGGATCAGGTCGTGACTGTCTGCGGCGTGCTGGCTGGAGGAGGCTATGTTTCGCGATCTAGTCATGGAGTCTCGACCGTTTGTGAAGCGTTCAAGTCAGTGCGCCTGCGCCACTTGGTGGCATAGGCGGCACGAACAGTACAGACGGAGAACAGAAGCAAGGCAAGCGGAAGCACAAGGACCTCCTCTGAAGACGAGCTCAGACAGCGTTTGGCCTGCTGTCGTGTCACATCAGTGACGTCTCGTCCGTCACCTACAATGACGGACCGCGACGGAGGAATGTGACTGATGCCCACACCTGAGGAACGCCGCCAAGGCGTTCCGGGAGACAGGGAGCGGCTCGCCGAGCAGTTCGAAGAGCACCGACCGCACGTGCGGGCGGTCGCGTATCGGATGCTCGGATCGGTCAGCGAGGCGGAGGACGCCGTCCAGGAAGCCTGGATCCGATTCAGCCGCACGGATATCAGTGTGGTCGACAACCTGCGGGGATGGCTGACGACAGTCGTGGCGCGCGTGTGCCTGGACATGCTGCGAACGCGCGCGTCGCGCCGGGAGGATCCCTTGGATGTGCATGTCCCGGATCCGATCATCAGCGCGATCGGTCGTGGGGACGAAGGCCCTGAGGCGGACGCCGTGCTCGCCGACTCTGTCGGTCTGGCGCTGCTCGTCGTCCTCGAGAAGCTGGAGCCGGCGGAACGACTGGCGTTCGTGCTCCACGATGTGTTTGCGATGACCTTCGAGGAGATCGCGCCCATCGTGGATCGCTCGGTCGTCGCCACGCGCCAGCTCGCGAGCCGCGCGCGCCGGCGGGTCCAGGGCCAGGCGCCGACCCCGGACGCCGACCTGCGGAAGCAGCGCCGCGTCGTCGATGCGTTTCTCGCGGCCGTCCAGAACGGTGACTTCGAAGCGTTGGTTGCCGTCCTGGATCCGGCGATCGTGTTGCGGGCTGATGGCGGACCGGTGAAGGGCATGTCGCGCCTCGTGCGTGGGGCTCAGGCGGTCGTGGCACAAGCCGCGACGTTCTCGAAGATCGCGTTGTCCAATCAGGTGGTCCTGGTGAATGGCAACATCGGCGTCGTGACGCGCCTTCCGGACGGGCGCCTGTTTTCTGTGATCGGCTTCACGATCGCGGGCGGCAACGTCGTTGAGATGGACATCCTGGCGGATCCAGAGCGACTCAGTCGGCTCGATCTGTCGGCTATCGAGCGCTGAACCATTGGTGGTAGCCGCCGCTCACCGGGTTTCTCACGTGCGTTTGCGAAGCCGGAGCAGCTGTTTCTGGTGGTGCCGTCCGTGCACCTGATGGAGCGTCCTCCACTCTGCCGAAGTAAGCGCACCCAGAATCGGATGATCGAGCAGCTTGACATGGCGCCCGAAGCGGGCCTCACATTGCGCGATGATCGCATCCATTGCGGCGAGCTTCGCCCAAATCTCGTTCCGCACCTGCTCCACCGGCAGCCCCCGCGGGTGCACCATTGCGGGGGCCTCTCGTCCAGACGGCATATAGCCCAATCGCACGACCACGAACGTCAGCACGCGTTGCGCCAGGGATGGCTTCGTCGCGAGCGGTGCGCCACGGGTTATCACTTTCTCCATTCCTTTGATCGTTCCGACATAGGTCAGATACAGGTGTTCCAGCACCTCCGCCGCAGACCACTTCCCCGGCAGATGCCAGCTCAATTGCTCGCTGGACATTCCTTCCACGGCTGACTCCAGCGATTGTTTCAACGTGTCCAGGCGGGAATCCATGGCACTGCCGACCATATCAGCGGAGGGCTTCGACCCGCGCGAACAACTCGAGATACACGGGATCGGCAAGGTTCAATCCGCGCGCCTCGCCCGGTGTGAACCAGCCAAGCTCAACGTGCTCCGCGTTCCTCAGAAATGGCTCCGGCCCCGCCCAGCCGCGAACCAGGAAGACGTGATACACGCCTGTACCATTGGCCTCGGGATTGGGTTCCGGCGCCGTTTCGAGGAGCGAATATACCGTTGGGATCGAACCAATCTCCTCTTCGACCTCGCGGAGGAGAGTTTCTTCCGGCGTCTCACCGCGCCTCGCGTGCCCACCTATGAGATCCCAGACGCCGGGATACAGACGCTTCGTCAGGGATCGGCGTCCCAGCAGAACCCGTCCATCGCGAACGAATAATGCGCACGAGCAGTGTCGATCCATTTGTGCAGCGCTCACGCGGACGTCAGGTGTTTGAGCTTCTCCGGATTGCGCACGCTGTAGATCGTGCGGATGCGATCCTCCTCGATCTCGAACGCGACGGTCTCCACGTATCCGTCGGGCGAGTACGCGATCAGCCCCGGCACGCCATTGACGGGCCCGAAGCGCAACGTCGTTCCCGACAACCCCCTGGTCCGGACGCCGATGATGAAGCGCGCGATGCGGTCCGCTCCATTGATGACGTTCAAGGCTGCTTGCACCTTGCCGCCGCCGTCAGCAACGAGACGTGCGTCCTCGGCCAGCATACTCATCAGGGCGTCGAGATCGCCGGAACGCGCTGCATCAACGAACGCCACGACGAGTTCCTCGTGTCTCGTGGTCGCGTCGGCGGCGCGATCGCGCGCCACCGATTCGTCACGGGGCCGGGCCTGGCGGACGTGGGTCCGCGCACGCGCCGCCAGTTGACGGCACGCAGCCTCGCTGCGGTCCAGTGCACTCGCGACTTCACTGAAGGAGCAGTCGAACACATCGTGCAAGAGAAACGCCGCGCGCTCGAGCGGCGAGAGACGATCGAGTGCGAGCAGTAGCGCGATCGACAGATCTTCGGCCAGCTCTGTCTGCGCATCCGGGGCCAGCGCCCTCGTATCGACCACTGGTTCCGGCAGCCACGGTCCGACGTATTCCTCGCGCCGAGCTCGCGCCGATCGCAGAACGTCCAGGCAGATCCTCGTCGTGGCCGTGGTCAGAAACGCCCGCGGGTCGGTCACGTTGTCCCGATCGACGGCGTGCCAGCGAAGATACGCGTCCTGCACGGCGTCTTCAGCCTCGGCGAGCGAACCGAGCATGCGATATGCCAGGCCAAGCAGGCGACGCCGGTGCGGCTCGAAGCTGAGCGCCGGATCCATCATGAGGCTCGGCTCGCGTGTGACTGACCCGTGGCCAGAGGCCAATGCCTGGACGTCAGGGCGCGATCGATCGCCAGCGGTACGCCGTTGACGACGACTCGCGAGCAGATCTTGCCGTGGCCCATCGCGTACTTCACCGTCGGATACATGCGTGCCGTCGTGATCGCAAACGCGAGCGTCACCAGGGCGCGTGGCCCCCAGCGCCTGACGATCTCGTCGCGGTAGTCGTCGGCCGCTGCATCGTGTGCCAGCGTCGCACGCGTGAAGCGCCACGCGAGTGCAACCTCCTCCGGCATCGCCTCGACATCGTCTTTCAGTATGGCCCGCAGGATCTCGGGACGAACGCCCTGCTGCTCAGCCATCGTGATCCCCAGTTGCGTACACGGGCCACAGTCTTCGGACCGCACGGCGGTGATCCCGGCCGCCCACAGGGCTGCAGGCGGCACGTCCCGGCGGTAGCTTCCCAAGCTCGTTGCCAGCGAGAACTTCAATGCCGCCAGGGGACTCAGATCGACGATCTCCTTCAGGTAGCTCGCGTCGTAGTTCCATTTCCGCTCGAACGATTCGATTGTGCGCCGCAATAGCCGTCTCACCATGGTCCCCTCCGTCTCGATCGGCCCTCAATGAGGAAGACGAGACAGCACGGACCGTTGTGACATCACCTGTATTGCCGCGGTCAGGTGGTCCCCAGCAATGCGGTTCAGGAAGCCGGTCCCGTCAACCAGCGACACCTGTCGCGCGCGGGTGATTAGCTGCAGGCGCGCAAATCGGTCAGCTCAGGCGGCTCGATTTGTCGGCCATCGAGCCCTGAACCGTTGGGGTTCGAGGATATAGAATGCGCGCGATGCGCACGTTCGCGGCCGCCTGCTTCGTCCTGCTCGCAATCCTCACGACCCCAGGTGCGCTCGCCAGGCAAGCCGCTGACACGCAAGCCGCCGACACGATAGTCACGCGCGGCAAGATCCTGACGGTCGACGCCGCCTTCCGCACCGTCGAGGCGCTGGCCATCACCAACGGGCGCATCGTCGCAACCGGCACGAGCGCGGACATCGCGCGCTACGCGGGCAAGAACACCAAGGTGATCGACGTCGCCGGCGCCACCGTCATCCCGGGCCTCATCGACAACCACTTCCACTTCACGCGCGGCGTCGAGACCTGGCACGAGCAAGCCCGGTTCGAAGGCGTCGACTCGCGGCGCGAAGCGCTGCGGATCCTCGCAGCCAAGGTGGCGAGCCTCAAACCCGGTGACTGGATCATGGTGCAGGGGGGCTGGACGCCGAGGCAGTTTGCCGACGCGCCAGGTGGCTTCACGCTCGAGGAGCTCGATCGCGCGGCGCCGATGAATCCGCTGTTCGTGCAGGAGGGCTACAGCGTCGTCTATGCGAACAGCCTCGCGCTCAAAGCGGTCGGGCTGAACCCGGCTGACGGCGCGCGCCGCAACGCGCAGGGCCTCGTGTCGTTCCAACCGCCGATGGCCCTGTACGACGCGATGCCCCGGACCTCGGCCGCGCAGCGCGAGCAGAACCTCACGGACTTCATGCGCGAGCTCAACTCGGCCGGCCTCACGGGCGTCTACAGCCTGGGTCAGTCCGACTTCCTGGCCGCGCGCGCGGCGAAGGGCCCGCTGCCGGTCCGACTCTGGGAGACGCTCAATTTCAACGCGGCCGATCCGGCGTCGGCGTCCAAAGCCGCGGAGCTCATCGCGCGCACGCGCCCGAACCAGTTCGACGGCCAGCACGGCATCTTCGGCCTGGGCGAGGTTCTCTACGGGCCGTTCTTCGATCTCGCGCCTCGCAAGGACCCGTGGCCCGCCGCGATCATGAGCGAGTACGGCAAGCTTGCGGACGCGGCGGCGCGCGCCGGCTGGCATGTCCACCAGCACGTCATCAACAACAACGCCGTCACGGATCTGCTCGACACGCTGGAGCAGGTGAACCGGACGCAGCCGCTCACTGGCCTGCGCTGGACGCTGGGCCACATCTACGACATCTCGCCGGCCAACATCGCGCGCGCGAAAGCGCTGGGCCTCACGCTCGGCGTCCACGGCACCGCGATGCAGGCCGGTGCGCGCATGCCTCTGCGTCAGATCGCCGACAGCGGCATCGTGTTCGGCCTGGGTACCGATGCGACTATCGTCTCGCACTACAGTCCGTTCGTGACGCTGGGATGGGTTGTCAGCGGTCTCGACGTCGGCGGCAACAAGGTGCTCGACCAGACGCTGACGCGCGAGGAAGCGCTGATCGCGCACACACGCTCGAACGCGTACCTGTTCTTTCAGGAGAAGACGCTCGGCTCCTTCGAGGTCGGCAAGCAGGCGGATCTGGTGGTGCTCGATCGCGACTACATGACCGTGCCGGCGGCCGAGATCAGGCGCATCAAGCCGACGATGACGATGGTCGGCGGGCGCATAGTGTTCGAATCCGCGCAGCACTAGCCCTTTCTCAATCGACGTAGCGCGCGTTTCCCTCGCCACAACGTGCGGAAGGCTCGCGGCCTAACCGGCAGAACTGTCCTCGTGGCAATATAGTCGCTACGTGTACGCATGTTCCATTCAACACGCTTCGTTTGCGCGGATGACGAGCCACCAGGACCGACGGTCACGCTCCAGCGCGAGGCGGAAGCGGTTGTTCACGGATTGAAGGCGACCGCATGTGAGCCACGTACGAGAGGTGACAGATGAGGGCAACGGGAAAGACGTGTAGTGCCGTCGTGGCGCTGATAACGCTGATGTGCGTGGCGGGCGCCGCACAAGTGAGTCTTCAGCCTGGACTCTACGAACGGGTCATGGACGTGGATGTCGCCGGAAGCACCGGTCAGAACAAGGACACCCTCTGTATGACGCCCGAACAAGCCAAGGATGTCGTCAAGACGATTGCCATGGCGGGAAAGGAAACAGACTGCAAGGTGTCCGACGTCAAGACAGCGCCAGGAGGCAAGTTGACGTTCAACATGTCCTGCAAGGACGACCGCGGCCGCGTCACGACGGTTGCCAACGACGTCACGTATGGTCCCGACTGGTACATCAACGTGTCGAAAGGAAAGTCCGAGGCCGGCCAGGTCTCGCAGAAGGTCAGCGCCAAGCGCATTGGTGAGTGCAAGAAGTAGGTCGTGCCCGAGACTGGAGAACTACCAGACCCTGTTCGGACTCTTGATCGCTCCGGACAGGACGGCGTTCCGAACGTCGTCGATTGTCGCGAGGCCGCCTGGGGCGGTCCCGCCCCACTCGAATCGGGTCGCCGCCGGCGTCCAGTGAAACAGCGCCACCAGCCACGTGCGGGCGATGCCGCCCCGCTCGTAGTAGACGAGGCAATGATCGGACGAGCACCCCGCCGCGACCAGCCGACGGATCGGCAGCTTCGGATTGCCGACCACGTCGGTGACCTGAAACTCGGCTCCGGGCTCCGCGATGTCGAGTGTCTGACTGCCGAACAGCATCTGCAGCCCGTCGCGGACACCAAGCGGCAGCCCTCTGATAGACGCGACAATCTGGTACCGCTCGTCCTTCACATGGGCCCGCAGCGCCTCGGGCAGTGCAACGGTGGGCGCCTGGCTGCCGGTCGCCACAGCTGACCAGAGACTCACGCCGATCGCGCAGAACAGTCGTGTGCAACGCATCCAGACACCCGGGAGCAGCTCACACGGACAATGCCACTGACGCAGACAGGGCGCAACCGAAATCACTCGACGGCAAGGCGCTCAAAGCGACGTGAATGAACCCATCAGGCTCGGGCTTCCCGCTGTCGCTGAAACCACTCGCGTCCGACGAGGTACAGGAATATCGATACAACGAGGATTGGAAGAAGCCCGATGACGTCCGCGTAGGGCCCTTCGAAGGCCGGATTGTTCTCGACTGCCCAGCGCTCGAACCCCACCAGCCGTCGCGTGACGCTTTCGCTCAAATTCAGGAAGCTGTAGAGCACGCCGGCGAGCGTCGCGCCCGCGATGTAGCCAGACGCCAGCAGCACGCCCCGGCTCTGGTCCGTCTTCGAGACCATCTCGTCCTCAGTCAATGCCTGGTTCTCTGGCTTCGCTCGCAAATACCGATCGACGCCCCATCGCACCAGACCACCAAGGAAGATCGCTGCTGAAGTCGAAAGGGGCAAATACATCCCGACCGCGAATGCCAGCGAGGTAGCACCAGCCAATTCCAGCGTCACAGCAATCATGGCGCCCAACAGGATCAGGGCCCACGGGAGATCTCCGCCCAGCACACCTTTGATGATGTAGGACATCAGCGTCGCCTTCGGTGCGCTGAACTTGGCGACACTCTGGCCGGTTTGGGGATCGGTGCTGTAGATACCGTTGATGCCGGGGTCCGCCAGGTAAACGGGGGCGCCCTGGTCGCTGACAAAGTAGCGGCCCGCGGGTCCGAACTCGGTGGTCGTCTTGTGCACCACGTTGTACAAGTTGGCGTCATTGACAGCCTGTGCTCCCCTGAGGCTCTCCCGTTTCGGTTGGCCACCGTCCATTACGAACTGTTCCGGTGAAAAACGGAATTCCGCCGGGAACGAAAAGTCCGCGCTCTGCGCCACCGGTACATAGACCGTGCCCGATTGGTTCATCGCCAGGAGAATGGGCCCGAGCACGAGTGCCGAGGCGAACGTCCCAATCAGGATGGCGATCTGCTGACGGCTCGGTGTCGCACCCACCAGGAAGCCGGTTTTCAAATCCTGTGATGTGGTTCCGCCATTTGACGAAGCGATGCAGACAATGCCACCGATCGAGAGCGCCGTCACGAAATAGGCCGGCGTCGTCCACCCGATCATCAGGAACATGAGGCACGTGAGGAGGAGCGTGGCTACGGTCATGCCCGAGATCGGATTCGACGATGAACCGATTTCTCCGGTCAGGCGCGACGACACCGTGACGAAGAGGAACCCGAACGCCACGATCATCACCGCGCCGAGAACGTTGCCCTGCAAGTTGAGTTGTGGAGCGACCATGATTGCCAGCAGCAGGAGCGCGCTTCCGCCCAGGACGACCTTCATCGATAAGTCTCTGTCCGTGCGCAGCGCGGCGGCCGACGTCGCGCCCGTGGCACGCAAATCGGCAAGACCTCCGCGCAATCCCTTCAAGATGATCGGCAGCGACCGGAAGAGGCCGATGATTCCTCCTGCCGCGACTGAGCCGGCAGCGATGTACAGCACATACGCGCCCTGGATGTCCTCCACGCTCATGTCGCTGATGAGACGTGATGCCTCGGGTGCCAGCGGAGCAGCGAGGCCGCCGCCGAAATACTTGATGGCCGGGATCAGAACGAGATAGGACAGCACACCGCCAGCCACCATGAGCGATGCGATTCGTGGGCCGATGATGTAACCAACGCCGAGCAGGGCGGGATTGTTCTCGATCGAAATGGACGCCGCATTGAACGGCGCGCCGAAGACCTGGTGGGGTATTCCGTCCAGGTCTTGAAGATCTGCTGGATGCCATAGTAGAGGAAACCGATCCCGAATCCGCCGATGATCGTCTTGCCCCCCGTCGTCGCCTCGTCGGCGTGACCGGTCAGACGGGTGCCCTCCGCGGCTGCCGCGCGCGACTCGTCCGATGCACTGGCCTTGAGGACCTCCGCGCAGGCTGTGCCTTCGGGATATTTCAACTCACCGTGCTGCGCCACGATCATCGCGCGACGCAGCGGGATCATCATCAGGATTCCGAGGAGCCCGCCGAGAGCGGACACCAGAATCACGCGTGTCAATTCCAGGTCGAAGCCAAGGATCAGAATCGCGGGCATCGTCACGCCGATGCCGAACGCAATCGATTCTCCGGCCGATCCGGCCGTCTGGGCGATGTTGTTCTCGAGGATCGTGGCGTCGCGAAACCCAAGCTTCGAAAACGCGCGAAAGAGCGTGATGCGAGATCACCGCCACTGGAATGGAGGCGCTGACGGTGAGCCCGACCTTCAGGACCAGATAGAGCGAAGATGCGCCGAAGATGATGCCCAGCACCGTGCCCACGATGAGCGGCGGCAGCGTGAGCTCCCGTAGTCTGGCACTCGCAGGGATGAACGGCTGGAAAACGGCCGAGGTCGGCGTGTGGACCTGATGTCCAGCATGCGCCGCCGGAGGAGCCGCCCCCGCCCGGTTGAGGACGGACTCTGATGACATGTCGTCATCGTATCCTTAACCTCGTCCGTTATCGCAGCGTCCGTCAGAGCTCGAGGTTCGCTTCCTTCAACCCTTGTCGTCGTTGCGGCGGACCGTCTGCCCCTGGAGTGCGAGACCACGGTCGACGACGTTCGACCACTGCTTTGACGAAGTCTCGCCGTATGCGTCGTGCCAGTTCCACCATTTGTACGGCGGCGTCTGGGGGTAGCCCTCCGGCGAGTCCTCCCACTCCTCCTGACGTCCGAGCGCCGTGATGTCGAGGTAGTTCCACGTGCTCCCCATCTGCTCGTCGCCTCGGTTGTTGATGAAATACGTGCGAAATACCTTGTCGCCGTCGCGGATGAAGGCGTTCGTGCCGTGCCACTCGTCCACGCCGAAGTCGAGGTCGAAGCTGTCCGTGATGCTGTACCACGGCATCTTCCAGTCCATTCGTGCCTGCAGGCGGTCGATGTCCGTCTGCGGCGCGCGCGAGACGAACGCAAGCGTGGTGTCGCGTGCGTTCAGATGGGCGACATGGGCGACCTGGTCGGCCACGAACGAGCAGCCGCGGCACGCATGTTCGGGCCAGCCGTACACGCCGGGCTCGAAAAAGGCGCGGTAGACGATCAGCTGACGGCGGCCGTCGAACAGGTCGAGCAGGCTCGCCTTGCCCTGCGGTCCGTCGAACTCGTAAGCCTTCTCCACGGCCAGCCACGGCATCCGCCGACGCTCAGCGGCTAGCGCGTCGCGCGCGTGGGTCAAGGCCTTCTCCTTCACAAGGAGTTGCTGGCGCGCGGCCTCCCACTCCTGCGCTGACACGATCGGAGGTGTGTTCATGTTCTTATCCATTGCTCTCTCCTCGTTCTTGCTGTTCTTCCGCTGAGCCTTGGTGGTCACGAGATAAAAGCTAGCCCCGGAAACGAAAGCCGCGGGAGTGACAAGTGTGGCGGGATTCCAGCGCGAAGCTCCGCCGCACTCCTGGTTCGAACATCCCGCGGATGAAATCGACGCAAAAGTGCGACCACTCGCGGAGCCCACCCGTAGTACCTCGGCTGTCGTAGACTTCAGCGAATGCGCCTGAATCCGAAAATCTGCGCTGCAGCGCTGCTCGCGATCGCGAGCAGCTTCTCCGTCGGGTTGCTCTTGGCGCAAGCGCCGGCCGCCCGCCGCGTCATGCTCGACGAGGCGCACCACAACATCATGGCGACGGCATCGGGCGGATATCGACCGCTGGTTCGTCTGCTGACCGAGGCGGAATTCGATGTGACACCGAACACTCGCCCGTTCAACCCCGAGAGACTGTCCAAGACAGACGTCCTTGTCATCGCCAATCCGAACGGCGCCGACGAGCGAGCGCCGGTGGACGATCGTGCCGTATCAGCATTCACTGATCCTGAGATCGAGACCGTTGAAGAATGGGTCAGGAGGGGCGGGGGATTGCTGCTCGTGACTGATCACTATCCCACTGGTGTCGCTGCCCGACGGCTCGCGGAACGATTCGGTGTGAAATTGTCCGGTGGATGGACCGACGATCCCGCACATCGGTGGGCCCTGGCCGGGTACGGTCAGATATTCGGGTATCTCGTGTTCTCTCTCGAAAACGGTCTTCTGACCGACCATCCCATTACGCGTGGTCGCTACGAATGGGAGCAAATCGAAGGGATCGCGACGATCGCCGGAGGATCGATGGAGGGCCCGGCGGGAAGCGTGTCGCTGTTGCGCCTGAGCCCCACTGCCGTCGACTGGATACCGTCCAGTCCTCCTCGCGCGCCCTCGAACACAACGCCACAGGCGCAGGCGAGAGATTTCAACCCGTGTCCTTCGTGCGATCGGATCTCAGCGGCCGGCCGCAGTCAGGGTATCGCGTTCGTCTTCGGCCGCGGCCGAGTCGTCATCATTGGTGAAATGGGTGTCCTGGTTGATTACTCAGTGCCCGGTATGCAGAACCGCCAGTTCGCGCTCAACGCGGTGCGATGGCTCGCTCGCGAACTCTGATGGCGGGCCGCCGGCGCCCGTGTTGGGCACGTCGCCAGGAAAGTCGACTTCCACAATCTCGAGCTCGACGAACTGCTCCGGATAGTCGTGCATCGCGGCGCGGAAGTCGTTGAAGAACGCCTCGGCCGCTCCCGGCGCCAGCGGCACCGGAACAGGGTCCAACGCGGCAGGGGGCGCGCTGATGGGGGCTCCCTTCCCCGCCCAATACTCCTTGTCCTTTACTGGCATAGGCGAGAGATGACAGGATCCATGATCCGTGATCCGAGTCGAGTCACTCCGGTGACGCCTGCACGTTTCCTCCCACCGTGCCGGCTGATCACCCTCGTTATCGCCGTAACCGCCGCGGTTGGCGCGTCCTGTTCCTCGTCGTCCACCTCGGAAACAGGCCCGACACCGGTCAAGTGTCAGGTTGCGCTGAACACGCCGCCTGCGCTCGACGCAAACGGCGGCACCGGCACGCTGACCATCACGGCGCAACCCGAGTGTGAGTGGACGGTGTCGACAGAAGCGAGCTGGCTCTCCGATTTGTCGCCGACATCGGGGCAGGGCAACGGTCAAGTCGTCTTTCGGGCCCCAGCCAATCCCCAAACGTCCGCTCGCGAAGGCGAGATCGTCGTCAACGACGCGCGCGCCCGAGTCACGCAGCAGGCATCGGCGTGTCGGTACGAGCTGAATCCCGCCAGCCGCGACCTTTCGTCGGACAGCGCCAGCGGAAATTTCGAGGTCGTGGCGCAGGCGGGATGCTCGTGGACGGCGACCAGCACTGCGACCTGGATCTCGATCACGGGGAATGCGACTGGAAGCAGCAACGGCACAGTGTCGTATAGCGTTCAGGCAAACGCCGGCGCACCGCGCTCGGGCCGCATTACCGTCGGCAACGAGGCATTCGTCATCAATCAGGGATCGGGCATCGTCAGCTGCACGTACAACCTGAGCTCGAGCAGCGTCTCGGTCCCTGCCGGGGCAAGCTCCGGATCGGTAAATGTCACTACGGACAGCAGCTGCGCGTGGACAGCAACGAGCAACGCCGCCTGGATCGGTGTCACCGGCGGCGGCTCCGGAAGCGGCTCGGTTTCGTATAGCGTTCAGGCCAACACCGGCGCGGCTCGTTCCGGCACGATCAGCATCGCGGGGCAAACGTTCACGGTGAACCAAGCCGCCGTGGTGGTAGTGCCGACGCTGTCGATCAGCGACGCGGCGGTGGCTGAGGGCAACAGCGGAACGACCTCACTGACGTTCACCGTCACATTGTCGGCGGCGCCGGGCGCCGCGACGGTGACAGTCGCCTACGCCACCGAGGCAGGCTCGGCAAGCGCGCAGGATTTCACTGCGACGAACGGCACCTTGACGTTCAGCGGCACGACCACGACGCAGACCATCAGCGTGTCGGTGGTCGGCGACACGGACGTCGAGCCGGCCGAAACCTTCCGGGTCGTCCTGGCCTCTCCCTCGGGCGCGACGATTGTGGATGGCAGCGCCACGGGCACGATCACCAACGACGACATGGCGTCGTTGCCGACGCTGTCGATCGGCGACGCGGCGGTGGCTGAGGGCAACAGCGGAACGACCTCACTGACGTTCACCGTCACATTGTCGGCGGCGCCGGGCGCCGCGACGGTGACAGTCGCCTACGCCACCGAGGAAGGCTCGGCAACCGCGCCGCAGGATTACACTGCGACGAAGGGCACCTTGACGTTCAGCGGCACGACCACGACGCAGACCATCAGCGTGTCGGTGGTCGGCGACACGGACGTCGAGCCGGCCGAAACCTTCCGGGTCGTCCTGGCCTCTCCCTCGGGCGCGACAATTGTGGACGGCAGCGCCACCGGCACGATTACCAACGACGACATGGCGTCGTTGCCGACGCTATCAATCGGCGACGCGGCGGTGGCTGAGGGCAACAGCGGAACGACCTCACTGACGTTCACCGTCACGTTGTCGGCGGCGCCGGGCGCCGCGACGGTGACAGTCGCCTACGCCACCGAGGAAGGCTCGGCAAGCGCGCAGGATTTCACTGCGACGAAGGGCACCCTGACGTTCAGCGGCACGACCACGACGCAGACCATCAGCGTGTCGGTGGTCGGCGACACGGACGTCGAGCCGGCCGAAACCTTCCGGGTCGTCCTGGCCTCTCCCTCGGGCGCGACGATTGTGGACGGCAGCGCCACCGGCACGATCACCAACGACGACATGGCGTCGTTGCCGACGCTGTCGATCGGCGACGCGGCGGTGGCTGAGGGCAACAGCGGAACGACCTCACTGACGTTCACCGTCACATTGTCGGCGGCGCCGGGCGCCGCGACGGTGACAGTCGCCTACGCCACCGAGGAAGGCTCGGCAAGCGCGCAGGACTTCACGGCGACGAACGGCACCCTGACGTTCAGCGGCACGACCACGACGCAGACCATCAGCGTGTCGGTGGTCGGCGACACGGACGTCGAGCCGGCCGAAACCTTCCGGGTCGTCCTGGCCTCTCCCTCGGGCGCGACAATTGTGGACGGCAGCGCCACCGGCACGATTACCAACGACGACATGGCGTCGTTGCCGACGCTGTCGATCGGCGACGCGGCGGTGGCTGAGGGCAACAGCGGAACGACCTCACTGACGTTCACCGTCACGTTGTCGGCGGCGCCGGGCGCCGCGACGGTGACAGTCGCCTACGCCACCGAGGAAGGCTCGGCAAGCGCGCCGCAGGATTTCACTGCGACGAAGGGCACCCTGACGTTCAGCGGCACGACCACGACGCAGACCATCAGCGTGTCGGTGGTCGGCGACACGCACGTCGAGCAGACCGAAACCTTCCGGGTCGTCCTGGCCTCTCCCTCGGGCGCGACAATCGCGGACGGCAGCGCCACAGGCACGATCACGAACGATGACATGTGACGCGGCTCACTTGACGTAGCGTCTCATGTACGGCCCTTCTAGCGTGCTTCACGACCTTCGTTACGCAATTCGCCTGCTTCGCAACAGCCCGGGCTTCTCGGCTGTCGCGATTGCCACCATCGCGCTCGCGATCGGCGCGAATACGGCGATGTTCAGCTTTGTGAATGGCGTGTTACTCAGTCCGTTGCCATATCCCGAATCGGACCGCATCGTGCGCGTCCTCGAAAGGCTTCCCGACCGGCGGGCTCAATGGCATCTCGACCCTGAACTATCTCGATTGGACGAACCAGAATGCCGTCTTCGAGTACATGGCCGCGGAAGTTGGTTGGCGTGCAACGTTGACCGGCGGGGACGAGCCGGTCTTGATCCGAGGCGCGCGCGTCTCGGCGCACTACTTCGATATCTTCGGAGCGAAGCCAGCGCTGGGCCGCACGTTTCTTCCGGGCGAGGACCAGCCCGGCAAAGATCGTGTCGTGCTGCTGAGCCATGTGCTCTGGGAAAGCCGCTTCGGTTCCGATCCCGCAATGCTGGGACGGGACATCGTGTTGAACGGCGAGGCGCACACCGTGATCGGCGTCCTTCCGAAAGGCGGTCCCTTCGATCGCGCCGCAGCCCAGATCTGGAAGCCCCTCGCCTTCCAGCCTTCGAACATGACGCGTGATTTTCGCTGGCTCGGCGCGAGCGCCAAGCTCAAGCCGGGCGTGACGCTCGAGCAAGCGCGGGCCGAGATGGACGTCATCGGGCGGCGTATTGCCAGCGCCTATCCCAACTCGAACAAGGGCTGGGGCGTTGCCGTCGACCGTCTCGCCGACGTGCTGATCGGCCCGGGGTTGCACACCGCCGTCACGGTCCTGTTCGCCGCCACCGCTGTTCGTGTTGCTGATCGGTTGCGCCAACCTGGCGAATCTCGCGCTTGCACGCAGCATTTCACGGGAAAGCGAGATGGCGGTGCGCGCCGCGCTCGGTGCAAGCCGCTGGCGCTTGGTCCGGCAGTTGCTGATCGAGAACGTCGTGATCTCTGCTGTGCGGTGGCATCGTCGGGAGTCGGCGTTGGTTACGCGATGCTGAAATGGATCCAATCGTTGATTCCTCCTTACACGCTGCCTCCCGCGGTGGACATCAGAATGGATACGTCCGTACTGCTGTTCACGCTGACCGTTGCCGTCGTGACAGGCCTGCTGTTCGGCGTGGCGCCAGCAGCGCAGACCACGAACCCGAGCCTGGTCGGCGCGCTGAAGGAAGGCGGACACGGCACGACGACGGGCAGCCCGGGTCGGCGCGTGCGCGGCGTTCTCGTCGTCGCAGAAGTCGCGCTCGCATTCGTGCTGTTGGTCGCTTCGGGACTGCTGATGCGCAGTTTCTTCAAGCTGCTCGACATCGATCCCGGATTCAATGCGACGAATGTCCTGACGGCAGGTCTGCCGATCAATCAGGAACAGCACCCCGATCCTGTCGAACTGAACGCCTATCTCGCCTCGATCAGTGCCGCGGTGGAGGCCGTGCCGGGCGTTCGCGAGACGGCCATGACCTCGGCGTTACCGCTGCAGGGCTGGGGCTACGGCGTCCCCTACTCGATCGCCGGTCGCGAAATTGCGGACCCGGCCAATCGCCGCCCGGCGTTCTTCAAGATCGTCAGCCCGTCTTACTTCGACGCACTGGGCATCAAGCTGCTTGCGGGACGTGTGTTGAGCGACAACGACACGGCGGGCGCGCCGCCCGTCGCGCTCATCAACGAGACGCTGGCCAAGCGGGAGTTTCCCGATGAGGACCCGATCGGTCGCCGCATCCTGGTGCGGGAAATCGTACCGGGCAAGACTGAGTTCGGCCAGGAGATCGCCTGGGAAATCGTTGGCGTCATTGCGGGTGAGAAGATCACCGGGCTCGGCGATGAGATCAGCGCCGGCATGTACGTCTCGAACCAGCAGAGCCCGACCTACGGCATCAACCTCATCGTGCGAGCCGGCATGCCTCCGCAGTCTCTGCAGAGAGCCGTTCGGTCGGCCGTTGATCGCGTCAACAGGGACCAGGCGCTCAGCGATGTCCGCACGCTCGAACAGATCGTGGATCAATCGATGCTCGCCAACCGCGTCGTCGAGCACGCTCCTCGCGGCTTTTGCCTCCATTGCGCTGTTGCTCGCTGCCGTGGGGATCTACGGCGTGATTTCTTACACGGCCGCCCAGCGGACGCACGAAATGGGCATTCGCGCGGCACTTGGAGCCAGCGCTGGCAACCTGCGCACGTTGATATTCCAGGGAGGGATGCGGCTGACGTTGATCGGACTCGTCGATCGGACTCGCCGGAACGTTTGCCGCGACTCGCGTCCTGTCGTCGATGCTCTACGGCGTCGGCGCCCACGACCCGCTGACGATCGCTGTTGTGGCCGCCGTGCTCTCCGGGGTCGCCGGGCTGGCGTGTTTCGTGCCAGCCTGGCGGATCACGAAAGCCGATCCGATGGAAGCGCTGCGGTATCAATGAAAGAGGGTTGGCCCCGACCGAACACAGGGCCAACCACGAGATCTTATCTACTACTCGCGATCCTCAGTTCAATCCCCCCTGCAGAGTCCGAGTTGCCGGGGCGCCCTTCGGAAGCCCGTAATACTTCCAGGAGTCCGCCGCGGTCTGCACCTGCGACACGTTCTGTCCCTCGGTCTGCGTCGAAGTCATTCAGCCCGCTGGCGGCGCAGGCCGAGTTCGCGTGGTCCAGAGCGCCGGTCTCGTTGGTGTTATTGATGGTGCCCGGCGGTCCCTTCACCTCGCCCGCGAATGCTCCGCCAGCCGTGAGCATGGCAACAGCAGTCGCCACAACAAGTAGTCGTCTCATCTCTCAACCTCCTTCTTCTTTTCTGACCAGCCAAACGACACGCGTCGTTCTCGGTCGCTTTATCACCTCTTCACCCTTCGACAGCAGACGCTGTCCCTGGGGAATGTATGTCATGACCTCCCAAGTTGGGCTAGTAACCGTGGTCCGGCGGACACGGCCAGATGTCCCAGAAGCCAGGAGCGGTTGGCAAGCGTCGCGCCAAACGCTGAGCCTGAAACATTAGTGTTAGTCACGACGCGGGTCAAGGTCACTTTGATAAGGCGGCGAGGCGGCGACTCAAAGTCACCGCTCGAATGGATTTTCACTTCGAGGCGTCAATGGCGAAGCTTCACTTAGTTCAGGAGCGCCGCAGCATGACAACAGAACGCGCACGCACCGGGTAGCTCGCCGTCTCCAGTGTGGGCTCCTTCCCCGGTTCAACGATGTCTTCCGGGCTGGACAGCGCGGTATCGACGACACGCCGCCAGCCGGAAGGCGCTCCTTCGGGCACCGTGAAGCTGTGATCTTCCCAATGTCCATTGATCATCACATACAGATCGTCATCGCCAACCGATGCACCGCGAAGCAGGTAGGCAAGACATCGCGACTCGTACCCGAAATCAACCGGCCCGTCTGGGCCATGCCACAGGACGTCTTCGCGCCAGAAGACGGGCCGCCCGATGCACGCGTGCGACTTGCGAAACGCGATCATGAGCTTGAAGAAACGAAAGACTTCGCGATTGGCCTCCAGCCGCGCCCAATCGAGCCAGGTGATCTCGTTGTCCTGGTTGTAGGGATTGTTGTTGCCGCGCTGCGTGTTCAGGAACTCGTCGCCGGCGACGATCATCGGAACGCCATTGGCCAGCATGAGCAGTGCGCAGAAGTTCTTCGCCTGGCGTCGGCGCAATGCGAGCACGGCTTCGGATGCGTTGGCGTCGCCCTCGACGCCGCAGTTCCAGCTTCGATTGTCGTCGGTGCCGTCTGTGTTGCCGTGACCGTTGGCTTCATTGTGTTTCCGGTCATAGGCCACCAGGTCGTAAAGGCAGAACCCGTCGTGCGCGGTGACGAAGTTGACGCTCTGATACGGGCGACATGTTTCCTGGAGGCTGTCGGGAAAGAGGTCGTCGCTGCCATAGAGCCGCTGCATCAGTGCGCCCACTTTGCCTGGCTCACCCCGCACGAACGACCGCACGTCGTCGCGAAACCTGCCATTCCACTGGAGCCACCCAACGCCGGGAAACCCGCGACCCAGTTGATAGCTGGCGATGTCCCACGCCTCCGCCACGAGCCGCACGTCGTGCAGCCGCGCGAGCAGGCTGAGCTCCGACACCAGGGCGGCTTCATGGACGTTCATCGTGCCGTCAGCGGCGCGTGAAAAGATCGAGGCCAGATCGAAGCGAAACCCATCCACGCCCATCGTGCGCGCCCAGAAACGGACACTTTCGAGCACGAGGACGCGCGCGCTGGGATGACCGGTACGCACCGTGTTACCGCAACCGGTGTCGTTGATGTAATGCCGTCGATCCGGTGTGAGCAGGTAGTAGCTGCTGTTGTCCACGCCACGGTAGCTGTAGGTCGGCCCGGTTTCGTCGCCTTCGGCGGTGTGGTTGTAAACCACGTCGAGCCACACCTCGATGCCCGCCGCGTGGAACGCCTGCACCATCGCCCGGAATTCCTCGAAGGCCTCGCCGTGCGCGTACGACTGATGGGGCGAGAAGAAGTGCAGCGTCATGTAGCCCCAGTAATTGCCCTCCTGCGGATCGAACTGATGGACCGGGAGAAGCTCGACGACCGTAACGCCGAGTTCCTTGAGGTAGGGGATCTTCTCGGTCACGCCGGCAAACGTGCCGCGCTTCGTGGGCGTGACCCCGGAGTTCGCGCGCGCAGTGAATCCTTTGACGTGCAGTTCATAAACGATGGCGTCCTGACAGGTGTATCGCGGAGCCGACTCGGTCGCAGGAGCAACAGTCCTCTTGCCCGGCAGACGACCCAGCGGCGCACGTCCGTCGGTAGGGCCCGGTTGCGCACACGCTGTGCGGCTGAACCTCGGGCGGGAAGAACACTGACGGCGCGTACGGATCGAGCAGGACCTTCTGCGGATCGAAGCGGTGCCCCTGCTCCGGGTCGTGCGGCCCATCGACCCGGTACGCGTAGAGCGTGGCAGCGCGAAGTTCGCTCACCGGGATGCGGCAGTGCCAGACGTTCCCGGTCTTGTGCGCCGGATGCCGGAAGCGAAACTCAAAGACCGGCTTGGCCGGATCTTCTTCGGTGTAACACAACAGAGTGAGGCCGGTAGCGTGCTTCGAGTAGAGGGAAAAATTGAACGAGTCCTCTGCCTCCACCCACTGGACCCCGAATGGCCATGGACTTCCCGCGGGAATCTGGCGTGGTGAGCGCGGACGTGGCTCGGTCGTCATGGAGGCGGCTGTCAGTTGAGCGCGATGTCTTCGAGATCGATCAGGCCTGCGAGACGTACCGCCGCTTCTGCAAGGCGAGTTGAGTACCCATCTCGTTGTCATACCAGGCCGCAACGGAAAGCAAATCGCCCTGGATCGCCGTTAGCGGCAGATCGACGATCGACGAATGCGGATCGCCAACGATGCGAGACGAGGCCCATTCGTCTTCGAGGACGGACATGACGCCTTTCAGCGGTGGAACCCCAGCCGCCTTGCGAAACGCGTCATTGACCTGTTCGACCGTCACAGGACGCTCGGTGAGCAGGTTGAGCTCGGCGATGCTACCGGTGCGTGTCGGAACGCGGTAGGCCTTGCCCGAGATCTTGAGGTCCTTCCAGATGAAGGCCAGCGCGCGCGCGGCTCCCGATGAAGACGGAATGATGTTCTCGGTCGCGGCCCACGAGTCGCGACGATCCTTCATCGGCTGATCGGTGAGCGCCTGGGTATTGGTGTAGGCATGGACCGTCGAGAACAGGCCATACCTGATGCCGAAGTTCTCGATCACGACCTTGACCACGGGCGCCAGCGCGTTGGTCGTGCAGCTCGCCAGGCTGATGATCTTGTGCTTCTCCGGGTCGAACGTGTCGAGGTTGATGCCCGGCAGTAACACCGCGTCACAGTCTTCTCGCTTCTTGCTCGGCGCGCTGATCAGTACGCGCTTGGCGCCGGCGTCGAGATGGGCCTGGGCGCCGGGACGCGTGGACGCCCGCCCTGTGCAGTCGATCACCAGATCGACACCGAGGGCCTTCCAGTTCGGCAGCGCCTTCATCGAGTCGAAGTACGGGATCTCGCGACCGCCGACGACGAAGCAGCTGTCTTTCGCCGTGACCTCCTCAGGCCAGCGGCCGTAGTTGGAATCGACCTCGAAAAGCGCTGCCAGCGTCGGGACGTCCTTGATGTCGGAGATGGACACGGGGACAAACAGGTTGTCCTTGAGTGCCACCCTCATCAATGACCGGCCGATTCGGCCGAAACCATGAATTGCGATCCTAGGCATGACATCTCCCTTTCATGATGCGTGGCCTCACGACAGATTCAATGACGCCATCGCTTCGCGCAGAACGTTCGCGCTCCGGCGCAGCCCCTCGCGCTCCGTCGCATCGAGAGCCAGCGGAATCGTTGCGTGCACCCCCTCGCCGTCGACGAGGTGCGGCAGCGCCAGCGTCACGCCGTCGCAGTCCTGCACACCGGTGATGCGTGAACAGACTGTCAGGATGGCGCGCTGGTCGTGCAGCAGGACGTCGACGATGCGTGCCACTGCGCTGCCGATGCCGTAATAGGTCGCGCCCTTGCCGGCGATGATCTGATACGCCGCGTGGCGGACGTTCTCGTCGATCTCGCTGCGCTCGGCCGCGGTGAGCGGGGTGCCGTGCACCGCGACGAACTCGTCCAGACTGAGCCCGGCGATCGTCGCCTGCGACCAGACCAGCACTTCCGAGTCGCCGTGCTCGCCGATCACGTAGGCATGCACATGCTGCGGATCCACTTGGAAGTGTCGTCCCAGGAGCGTGCGAAATCTCGCGGTGTCCAGCGTCGTGCCCGACCCGAATACCCGCGTATGTGGCACACCGAAGTCGGCGGCGAATTGCGCCGCCAGGTGCGTCATGACGTCCACTGGATTCGTGACGACGAGCAGCACCGCGGCGGGCGCCGCGCGGAGCACCGACGGGACGATCTGCCGGAACACGTCGGCATTGCGCTGCAGCAACTGCAGTCGCGTTTCGCCCGGCTTCTGCGCCACGCCGCCGGCGATGACGACCACGCGCGCCGCGTCGAGATCGGCGTACTCCCCCGCACGCACCGTCAACGGGTGCGCGAAGGGCACCGCGTGGTAGATGTCATTGGCCTCGGCCTCGGCGCGCGCCCGATTCACATCCACCAGCACAATCTCTCGTCCCACGCCGCTCATGACGAGCGCGTAGGCGGATGTCGATCCGACCATGCCGCAGCCGACGACGCCAATCTTCATACTGGAGCCGCGGCCTTGAAAATACCCTCGTCGCTCCAGCAGTGCTCGTCGTCGCCGATGAGGTGGCGCTTGGGATCCGCGAGCGCGCTCGCAGGGAGGTTGCGATGAACTTCGCCAACCGTCAGTTGCTGCTGTTCCAGGTTGAAGTCGCCGCCCATCGGACTCTCCCTCTCTTTCATCCATAAACTAGCAAGGCCGGTACCCGCGGCGGAACAGCAAGCTCTTTGCAGGAAAGTGGGCAGACGACTCCACATGAAGGTCTTAACCGGGAGCAGACTGCATTATTTCGGAGGACCTCCGACCGGATGGAGTTCGGACTCGCGCGGGGGACAGGGACGGCTGCCGCAGACGCGGCGAGCGATTGGCCGCATCATCGCATCATCGCGAAAGGACTGAGGGAGGTTTCCGATGCCGGTCGTCGACTATAGGCAGTACTGCGAGATGCTCGATCGCGCGCGGAAGGGAAAATTCGCCTACCCGGCCATCAACGTGACGTCGCTCACCACGGCAAATGCCGTGCTGAAAGGACTGGCCGACAGCAAGAGCGACGGGATCGTCCAGATCTCAACCGGAGGCGGCGCGTTCGCGTCGGGCGCCGCGGTGAAGGACATGGCGCTTGGCGCCATCTCGATTGCCGAACACGTCCACCGCGTGGCGGCGCGGTATCCGATCTTCGTGGCGCTGCACACGGATCATTGCCAGGCGGACAAGCTGGACACCTTCGTGATGCCGCTCGTGGAGGAGACCGAGCGGCGGCGGGCCGCGGGCAAACCAAACCTGTTCACCGGTCACATGTTCGACGGCAGCGCGCTACCGCTCAAAGATAACCTCGACATCGCCGTGAAGCTTTTCGACCGGTTCAAGAAGAGCGACTTGCTCCTCGAGATCGAAGTCGGAGTCGTGGGAGGCGAGGAGGACGGCGTCAAGGCGAGCGCCGCCGCGAAGCTCTACACCACGCCTGAAGACACCTTGGAAGTCGCGCGGCGGCTGCGTGCGGTGTCAACTGCCCCCTACCTGCTGGCGGCGACGTTCGGCAATGTGCACGGGGTGTACAAACCGGGCCAGGTCAAGTTGAAACCGTCGATTCTGAAGGACTGCCAGGAGGCGGTCGTCGCCACGCTCGGCGAATCGGCGCGGTTCCACTTCGTCTTCCACGGCGGATCGGGATCCGAGCTGCGCGACATCCATGAGGCGCTCGACTACGGCGTGGTCAAGATGAACGTCGACACCGACATGCAGTACGCGTTCACGCGCGCGATCGCAGACCATTGCTTCAAAAACTACGACGGCGTTCTCAAAGTGGACGGCGACGTGGGCAACAAGAAGGCCTACGATCCACGCCCCTACATGACCCGCGCCGAGAATGCGATGGCCGCTCGGGTCGTGCAGGCGACGACGGACCTGCGGTCGGCCGGTACGACGATGATGCAATGAGCCGGCGATGCTGAGGATCGAATGCGCGACAACGATCTCGACTTCACGATAGCCAGGCTCGGCGAGTGCCGCATCCCGTCGCCCATGTCCGGCGTTCGGTTCACGAGCGACGAGGAGCGCGTGATTTATCACTCCACTCTCGAGCGGATCCAACCCTGGCTGGACAAGGGGGCCACGCCTCCCGCAATGGAATCCGCAGGTCCGCGGCGCATGCTGTTCTTCGATCCGGCGAAACTCGCCTGCGGGATCGTGACGTGCGGCGGTCTCTGCCCCGGGTTGAACGACGTGATCCGCGCGGTCGTCCGGAGCCTGCGTCTCCTCTACGGTGTGAACAGAGTCTACGGCTTTCGTTTCGGCTACGAAGGCCTCGTTCGCCGGATTGGGCACGAGCCGCTCGAATTGACACCTGAATCCGTGCATCGGATCCACGAGAGCGGCGGATCGGTCCTCGGGTCGTCCCGAGGGCCCCAGGACCCTGCGGAAATGGTGGATTACTTGAATGAGCTTGGAGTCGGAATCCTCTTCGCCATCGGCGGCGACGGGACACTTCGCGGGGCGCAGAAGATCGGCGAAGAAGCGGCGCGACGTGGTTTGAAGATCGGCGTCATCGGCGTCCCGAAAACAATCGACAACGATATCTCGTTCGTCCAGCGCACATTTGGATTCGAGACGGCAGTCACGGAGGCGCGGCGCGCGACCCATGCGGCCAACGCCGAGGCGGAAGCGTCGCGCAACGGGATCGGACTCGTGAAGCTGATGGGCCGCGATTCGGGGTTCATCGCCGCCTATTCGGCGCTGGTGAACAACCACGTGAATTTCTGTCTGGTTCCAGAGGCGCCGTTCACCCTCGAGCGGTTTCTGTCGGCGCTGCAGCAGCGGCTCGAGCGCCGAAGCCACGCGGTGATCGTGGTAGCGGAAGGCGCGGGCCAGGATCTGATGGCGAACAGCCAGGCGCGCGACGCGTCCGGGAACATCAAGTACGGCGACATCGGCCTCTTTCTGCGCGACGCGATCACCGACTATTTCAAGCGGATCGGCATGGACATCACCCTCAAGTACATCGACCCCAGCTACACCATCAGGAGCGTGCCGCCGACCGCGCACGACTCCGCCTTCTGCCTGCTCCTCGGACAGAGCGCGGTCCATGCGGGCCTCAGCGGACGCACGAACATGGTCGTCAGCTTCTGGAATCACCAGTTCACGCACGTGCCGATCTCCCTCGCCGTTTCCGCCCGCAAGAAGATCGATCCGGAGGACGCACTCTGGAGCAGTGTGGTCACGTCGACCGGTCAGCCGTGGGACATGCGGTGACGTGTCGAAGCTGGTTCTTTGGGAATCGGAGTCGATTCAGCCGCGTTGATGGGTCAGGCTCGCAACCCGGGCACCGATCAGCAAGCCGAGCGCGATAGCACCGACCACGAACACGGACTTGAAGGAGAGCGCCAGGGTTGCAGCAGCAAGCGCGGGATCGGCTGCCGATCCGGCGGCTGACAGTCGCATTGCGCCGGCAATGCTCTGGTAGATGAAGACGCCCGGCATCATCGGGACGGCCCCGGCAAACGCGACGGCCGAGAACGGCAGATGCAGGCGATCGGCCGCCCCGTTGGCAATCAGCCCGATGGCCAGGCACGCGAACAATGTGGAGATTTCCACGCTCATGTGATCGAGACAGAGATAGCGGAGACCATGGCCGACCACGCCGCACAGAATCGACACCCACAGTACGCGCCACGGCGCGTTGTAAAACGCACCGAACCCGCAAGCGGCCACGCCGGCCAGCGTTGCATCCAGCGGCAGCGTGAGCTGGATGGACTCTGACGGCGACGTCGAAAGAGTCGCCGGCCCGAGGGTGAGAAAGCCACCGAGGACAACGCCGAGTGCGGTGGCAATGAGGATGCCGGTGGCGAGACCGAGGCGGCAGACGCCCGGCTGCACGTGGTTCTCGAGCACGTCGTAGACGCCGTTGATGAGATGCGGGCCCGGCACGAGCATCAGTGCCGGAACAATCAGGCTGAGGCCCGGCGTCTCGGTCCAGCCCTGACGGATGGCCAAGCCGCCAAGCGCCGCGCCGATCAGCCCCGCCACGAACGGGTGCGCGAAGAGGATGACCGACAGCCTGGCGAGCTCCTGCCGCGCGATCAACCCCAACGCAGAAGAGACGCCGCTCACGACAATCGCACCCGCGTCCGCGCGCAGCAGCCAGGCGATGGCTGATGCCGCCAGGCCGAACAGGGTGGCGACCACCCAGCGTCCATGCCGTGGCGCCAGTCGTTCTAACGTGTCCAGTTGCTTCGTGGCTTCGTCGATCCCGATCCGATTCAGGCACAGTTGGTCGATGACATGCAGGGCGCCCGCACTGACCGCGACGTTGATACGAAGCTCAGGCACGCGGATGTGGACACTGCGCCCATCTGCCATGGCGAGCGTGACCTCGCGATACCCCACTACCGTCTGCACGCTTAGACCCACGTGCCGTGCGATCCGCTCGAGACGACGCTCGATACTCTTCGAACGGACGTTGTATTCGAGCAGGAGGCGCGCACTCAAGTGAAGGAAGCGGAGCGCAGCCTCGCTGGGCGCCGTGGCGTTCTGAGGCAGCTCGCGGGAACTCGGTCCGGAGGTCATCGTTGGCTAAGCCTGTCTACTCCCTAGAGCTGATAGCCTTTCGCCAGCGTGGAGAATGAAGCCACCTCGGCGGCTTGCCGCGAGGTGTCCCAGCCAAGTTCGCCAGCCATCAACCGGGCTACTTCTGGCGCCATGGCTTCGGCGGCACGGGCGTTGAGGAACAGTGCCCGCGTGCGGCGCGCGAGCACGTCTTCGACCGTGCGGGCCATTTCGTGACGGGTAGCCCAGACGACTTCGGCGCCGGTGTACGGCAATTGCTCATGCAGTGGTGCCGCCAATGACGGCGTGGCACCCATCAGATCCTGAATCTCGAGGGCATCAGAGCCGTACACGCGAAGCGGGCCAAACCGATCCGCATTGGAGTGGAATCCATGAACGTTGAGCGTGCGCGTCACGCACGGCCGCTCGGCCAACCCTGCGAAATCGGCCGCCTGGTCTACCGCGTGCTCTGCCATGTTCCGGTACGTCGTCCACTTACCGCCGGTCGTCGTCAACAGACCAGAAGCGTCAAAGTGAATCGTATGGTCACGTGACAATGCCGCGGTCAATCTGCCGTCGTCACTCTTCACGAGCGGGCGGATGCCCACGAACACGCTCAGAACGTCGTCGCGAGTGGGTGGCTTGAGGAGATACTGGCCGGCCGTTTCGAGGATGAACTCGATCTCCTCCTCGAGCGGTCGCGGCTCGATCGTCGGTGTCGCAATCGGTGTGTCAGTCGTGCCGACGAGCGTGTGACCGTGCCAGGGAATCGCGAACATCACGCGGCCGTCCGCCGTGTGCGGCACCATGATCGCGGAGTCGGCCGACAGAAACGAGCGGTGAAACACAAGATGAATGCCCTGGCTCGGTGCGATCAGCGGCGAGACGTTGGGCTCCGCCAGCCGGCGAACCGAGTCGGAAAACGCGCCCGTCGCGTTCAGGACCACCCGCGCCCCGATGGTCCACTGCTGTCCGGTCTCCTGATCGGCCGCGACGACGCCGTCGATGAAGCCGTCCGGCCCCTTTGAGAGCGCGACCACACGCACGTAGTTGACCAGCGTCGCGCCCTGAGCGGCAGCGGTGGCCACAAGATTGATCAACAGGCGTGTATCGTCGAACTGGCCGTCGTAGTACACAACACCGCCGCGGAGACCGTCGGTCTTGATTGTGGGCAGTCGCGCCAGCGTCTCTTCGCGCGTAAGGATCTCGGATGAGCCGAACCCATACTTGCCCGCGAGCACGTTATAGATCTTGAGGCCCAGTCCGTAGAACGGCGCTTCCCACCAGTCGTAGTTGGGGACGACGAAAGCGAGATTGCTCACCAGATGCGGAGCGTTCTGTCGAAGCAGACCGCGCTCCTTGAGCGCCTCCATCACCAGCGCGATGTTGCCCTGCTCGAGGTAGCGCACACCGCCATGCACGAGTTTGGTACTCCGGCTCGAAGTGCCTTTGCCGAAGTCGTGCTGTTCCAGGAGCAGGACGTCATAGCCGCGGCTCGCCGCGTCGACAGCGATGCCGACGCCGGTGGCGCCGCCGCCGATGACTACGATGTCCCAGGGCTCGTGCCGCTGATGGACCTGCGCGATCATGTCGGAGCGCTGCATGGCTATTGCCCCCGAGCGACCCAGCCCTTCGAGCGGCTCAGCGCCTCGTGCCACTCCGCGCGGCGCGCCGCGGAGTGCGACAGCGGCTGTGACGGCTCGAAGCGCCGGTCGACGCGCCAATGACGCGCGAGCGTGTCGGTCGAGTCCCAGAAGCCGACCGCCAGGCCGGCGAGGTACGCCGCGCCGAGCGCCGTGGTCTCGGTCACTTGCGGCCGCACGACCGCTACGCCGAGCAGGTCGGCCTGAAACTGGAGCAGGCCGTCATTGGCGGCGGCGCCGCCGTCCACACGCAACTCCGTGAGATCGATTCCTGCGTCGTCTCTGACCGCGGACAGCAGATCGGCCACCTGGAACGCGATGCTTTCGATTGCTGCCCTCGCAATATGGCCGGCCGTGGTGCCTCGAGTGATGCCCACGATGGTTCCGCGCGCATAGGGGTCCCAGTGCGGCGCGCCCAGGCCCGCAAAGGCAGGCACGAGGTACACGCCGCCGTTGTCCGGCACCGATGTGGCCAGCGCCCCGACGTCAGATGACTTGGTGATGATGCCCAGCCCATCGCGAAGCCACTGGACCACGGCGCCGCCGATGAAGACGCTGCCCTCGAGCGCGTACATCGTCTTGCCGCCGACCTGCCAGGCGACCGTCGAGAGCAGGCGGTTGCGCGACGTGACCGGGCGCTCCCCGGTGTTCTGCAACAGGAAGCAGCCGGTGCCGTAGGTGTTCTTCGTCAGCCCGGGCGACACACACATCTGACCGAACAGGGCGGCCTGCTGATCGCCGGCGATGCCGGCGATCGGGACGTCACCGATGCCGAGCGTAGTCGAAACGCGACCGTATACCGCGCTCGACGGACGGACCTCTGGCAACATGCTGGCCGGCACGCGCAGGAGCTTCAGCAGGTCTTCGTCCCATTTCAGCGTGTGGATATTGAACAGCATCGTCCGCGACGCGTTGCTGACGTCGGTGATGTGGGTCGAGTCGCTCGTAAGCTGCCACACCAGCCAGCTGTCGATGGTCCCGAACGCCAGTTTGCCGGCCTCGGCTTTCGCCCGCGCACCGGGGACGTTATCCAGAATCCACGCTACCTTGCTGCCGGAAAAGTAAGCGTCGATCACGAGGCCGGTGCGTTCCCGCAGGAGCGCGCGTCACGTGCGGTCGCGGGGCTACTCCCACTCTATCGCGATGATCCTGACGTCGTCGCTGCTGTGAAACGCCTGGCAGCCGTCGTCGACAGCCTGACGGCGCAGCTTGGCGAGTGACGTGGCAGGCTCTGCCGCTGCCTATTCCGTTCCCACCTCACCAGGAGCCGGATCCGAACGAAGTAGCGGACTGGATCGAGCTGCGAGCGTTGTCGGCGACGTCGAACGTCAAACAGAGCGACTTAAAGACGGCAATCCATGGTGAGAACGTCAAGAATCCCGAGCGGCTTTTCGACGAAACGTGGTTAATTCTCGAGGAGCGGAGCAGCCTCTTGGGCGCGCGCTGGCCCCAATTCTCGCCGGTGCGCGACTCTCCCGGCGCAGGCATCCGCGCGTCAGCCTCTCGCTCTATCGGTTCTTCGCGATCCTGTCTCTCGGCGACAACGTGGTGGCATCGGATCGTGCGCTATTCGTGGGAAGGCCGGGTTGTGTGCTCGTGTATGTGACGAGCCGGTTCGGCTCGAAGGCGGTCACCGTCATCGCGAGCGCGCGCTTACGTCCGAGGATCCGGGTGACGAGATGCGCAGTGTCGCCGGTCGCCCCCCAGGTCGACCCTGGCTCGAGCCGAACGTAGCCCGGCCAGAAGCTCGGCCAGTTCTCCGTGTTGGTGATGAACGCGAATCCCTGCTCGACCGGAACGACGAATGGGTGGGAGCTCGCGATACGCGTCACGACGACGCCTCCCAGCGCTGGAGGTAGTCCTCGCGCACCGGCGTGAACACGTCGAGCACGAGGGAGCCTTCCGGGCCGCAGATAGGCCG
>CAVRQR010000003.1:0-87068 GCA_963723495.1 uncultured Acidobacteriota bacterium
CGAAGTAGTCGGCGAGTTCGAGGCGCAGCAGCGTGTCGCCCAGGATCGCGAATGACAGGAAGACAAGTCGCTACCCCGACGGCATCAAAAACGACGCGAACACCCGGCCGTGGAACGAGAGCGGATGGACTTCCCCGTAGCCGACCGTCGTCAGCGTGATGAGCGTCATGTAGAACGCGTCGAAGAGTGGCCACCCCTCGACGAGGCGGAACCCGAACGTCCCGAGCAACGTGGCCGATACCAGCACGCCGCCGACCGCAAGGAATCGCCACCTGAGGATTCCTGCCGTGCGATCGAGGTCGCTGCGCAACCGCGCATCTGATTTGAATGCACACGAAAGACGTTTTCTGAATTGAGGTGGACGACGCCGGTTCATGTCTTGCCGCGACGGGAGCGGACAGCGTTATGGGTGCGTGAGGAACTCGCTATTGAAGGACAGTCGAGAGAACTACGCCGCTACCGTACGCAACTGCGCCGACGAGGACGCCCAGACCGAGCATTTCGAGCCCGTTCGTCCACCAACTTCCGCTGCCCACGCGCGCGCGGGCCGCCCCCACTGCGAAAAATACAGCGAGGCTCAGGACCGTAGACCACACGAAACGATCGGCTGCGATACCTGAGAAGATGTACGGCACAAGGGGCACCGCGCCGGCAGTCACGAACGCGAGAAAGGTGGCCAGGCCGTGTCGGATTGAAACGCTCCTGCTCCGGGAGCTGCTGCGCCTCGCGTACCCGTTCGTCCGAACGTATGCCGAGGTAGTTCCCAACACCCATCGACAGACCGTCGGCCAGCAGGTTGGCCACCCGAAGCACGAGCACCGTGATGGGCGCCAATGTGCCTCCTGTGACGCCGGCGACCACGGCAAACGTCGTGATGATGCCGTCATTGGCGCCGTACACGAGATCACGAATGTAGCGCTGCGCGATTCCCAAGGGCTGCGTGGCTCGACGTGCAGCGAGTTTCGAGGAGCGGACGGCTGGGATATGCGAGGCATCAGGATTCAATCCTTCGGCCGCGCTTCAGAATCCTACGACCAGACTGACTCTCGCCGTGCGCGGCGGCGATGGATGCGTGTGAATGTCGTCGACCCCGCCCAGAGGGTCGCCAGGCAGTCGTGACGCGAAGTAGTAGTCGATGTCGCTCACGGTCGAATTCGCGAGGTTGAAGATCAGGAGATTGACCCGGAGATTCTTCTGGATCTGGTACCCCGCCTCCAGGTTCAGCAGCGTCGTGGCCTTCGACCTCACGGAGTTGTCCGCGACGAGCGGACGCGGTCCGAAGTATCGCAAGCGAAGGCTGCCAAACATCCGATGGAAGTTGTCCACGCTCGCGCCGCCCGAGACGACCACGTCCACAGCCTCGGGCACGTACTGGCCGGCTTCATTGAACTCGGTGAAGCGCGCGTGCGACCAGGCCACGTCGCCATCGAACACCAGCCACGGTTTGGGGGCGTAGTAGTTCGCGAACTCGATGCCGTAGCGTCCACTTGCGGGTCCCGGTTCCGTTGCGCCCACATCACCGTTGTAGACAAGCTCCGAATCGAGACCGAGCGTCCACAGCGACAGGGTGCTCTGCAGGTGAGACAGGGCCACGGTGCGGACGCCGACCTCGGCTCCTTTGGCGCGCACCAGCGGAGTGACTCGATCGACGGGATTCCCATTCGGATCCACAACGATGGTCGTACCGAGCGCGTTGTTGCTGTGGAAACCGAGTCCCGCATTGACGTAGGCCTCCGTGCCACGCCAAGGACCAAGCGTCACGGTTCCCTTCGGGCTGACGATCCCGGCAGACGATGTGCCGCTGTTGATCGATTGCAGCTTGTCGTCGACCGTGTAGTGGGAGCCATCGACGCGCAGCCCCGCCGTCGTGCGAAGCCATGGCACCCATTCGATCCGGTTCTCGCCGTAGACGCCTGCCGTCGTCACGATCGCCGAGGCCTGCGCGCGCGTGGACAGCGGAACACCGTGCTCGGTGTGAATCAGCGCGAGATTGCTGACATCGTCGTTGCGAACCTGCACGCCGTAGGTGTTCTCGACCGCGTAGCCGGCCCACCGCGACTGGCGTTTTTGGAACGCCTTGACGCCCGTGATGAAACGATGATCCTGCTGCTCGTTCTGGTCGCCATGCACGGGATCGTCGAGGTAGAACGTGAAGTTGTTGAGCAGCGTCAGGTCGTACCCGATTCCGTACGCCTGTACTTTTGTGAGCGTCGACCCTGAGCTTCGCTGCCATTCGCCCGCCAGGCTGTAGCGATAGGTGTCGCCGCGATCGCTCGAATCGATTGACCCATAGCGGTCGACCACTCCCGCCTCCACGGCGCGTTCGGGTACCGCCTGACTGGCGTTCCATTTGCCGTTATATGCCATGCCCGTCAGTGAGAAGCCGTTCAAGTTATCGCCCTGCGAGTAGCGAATGACGCCATTGAGCTTCCGATACGAGTCGGGCACCGTCCACGGGCCATCATTGGTCGATGTTTCGAATGCACCGAGGAGGTGGCCGTTGGCGGTTTTTGGCGACGCCGCGACGAACAGGCGGCCGAAGCCGTAGGACCCGGCCTGCAGCTCCGCGATCGGCCGGTCGAGCTGAGTGGCGTAGTTGATGTTCGAGGCACCCGCGGTCGCGAAGTCGCCAAGGTCCGCGTAATACGGGCCCTTGGGGTACTGCACCCCTGCGACCAGTTCAGGGATGAGAAAATTCAGATCCGCGTATCCCTGGCTGTGGGCGTGGGTCACCATGTTGACTGGCGCCCCGGCGACGGTCATCGCAAAGTCGCTGCCGTGATCGAGGTTGAGGCCGCGGAGGAAGTACTGGTTGGCCTTTCCCTCGCCGCTGTGCTGCGTGATGATGACGCCCGGCACCGTCTCGAGCACTTCGCCCTGTCGCATGAAGGGGCGCACCTCGAGCTGTCGTGACGTGATCGCCCCCTGACTGGCCGAGGCCGCGATGCCGACCAGATCTTCGGCAGGGTTCTTCACGTCCGCGAGATTGGTGAACGTCCGCCGTCCGATGACGACCACGTCGGCGCTGAGCGACAGACGCATGACCTCGTCGTCGATGACAGGTTCACCTCCGACCACGAGATCGCGCTTGTTGACATCCGCGAAGTTGATCAGACGCATCGACAACAGATACGTGCCCGGTGAGACGTCTTCAAATGAGTAACGTCCCTCCGCATCTGTGACGCCCACCAGTGGTTCCCCGGCTCCTCGCAACTCCACCGTCACACCTGGCAGTACGCCTCCGGTCTCATCGGTAATGCGTCCGGAAAGGCTGGCGCCGGTCTGCGCCCCAGCATTCACTGCAACAAGCCACGCGATCAGAACAAGAAGGGCTCTCATATGCGCCTCGTCTCCGTGGATGGGCAAAGCTGATGCCCACGACCGTGAGGAGTTTCGCCGGCTGAATCCTGCCCACGCCGCCACAGACCACGAAGAATTCAGCAGCGGTGGGAACGATTTCGCGCCTCCTGATACGCGGTCGTATCTGCGACGTCCGGCGTTCGGCAGATCGGTGAGGCATGCACCTTGCTCGACCCGTCGATATGGTCGTTCCCTACAAGCGGTTCGTCGACCGCTCACCTTTCGACGCGATCGTCATTGGCTCGGGCATCGGCGGATTGGGCGCTGCCGCGCTGCTCGCCAAAGCGGCAGGCCAGCGGGTACTGGTGCTCGAGCGTCACTACGCGGCCGGTGGGTTTACCCACGTCTTCCATCGACCGGGCTTTGAATGGGACGTCGGCCTCCACTACGTCGGGCAGGTCCACGAACCGGGATCGGCGGCCACGCGCGCTGTTCGACTACCTCACCGAGGGCCGGCTCGACTGGGAGCCCATGCCCGACGTCTACGATCGCGTCGTCATCGGCGATTTGCGTTTCGACTACGTACGTGGGGAGTCGCGTCTGCGCGACGAACTGAAGGCGGCCTTTCCCGCTGAATCGCGCGCCATCGATCGATACTTCGCCGCCATCCATCGGTGTCTGCGGGGGATGCCGCTCTTCTTCGCGGAGAAGATGCTGCCCCCGATTCCGTCACGCCTGCTTGGGGGCTGCACTCCGTGCGCCGTTCCTGTCGCTCGCGCGCCGGACGACGGCGAGCGTGTTAGACGACTTCCGCGTCAGTCCGGAGTTGCGGGCCGTGCTCACGGCGCAATGGGGCGACTACGGGTTGCCGCCGAAGCAGAGCAGCTTCGGCATTCACGCCGTCGTCACGTCCCACTACTTCGATGGCGCTGCGTACCCGATTGGCGGAGCGGGACGGATCGCCGAAAGCCTTCTTCCAACCATCGAAGGCGCTGGGGGTACGGTTGTCGTCGACGCGGAAGTCGAGAGCATTCTTCTCGAAGGCGACCGCGCGGTCGGTGTCCGGATGTCCGACGGGCAGGAACTGCGGGCGCGACATGTCGTGAGCGATGTTGGTGTCCACGCGACGTTTCAGCATCTTCTGCCCGCAAACGTGCCGGCAGAGGTACACGCGGCGGCCAGGCGTGTGGAAGCGCTTCAGCCTTCGACCGCGCACCTCTGTCTCTATGTGGGCATCGACACGCAGAAACTCACAACGCCTCTCGACGAAGCCAACCTCTGGGTTCACCCTGGCGTGGACTTCGATCGGAACCTCGCACGGTTCGCAGAGGATGAGAACGCTCCGTTCCCGTTTTTGTTCATCTCGTTCCCGTCAGCGAAGGATCCGACGTTTGCTCAGCGCCATCCCGGCGCTCAGACCATTGAAGTGGTCACGCTCACGCCATTCTCCCGCTTCGCTGGCTGGGGGGAGACTCGATGGCAGCATCGCGGAGAAGAGAGGACCAGGACTGATGATGCCGCTTGCCCGCGCTCGACGTCAGTCGACACTCCTGCCGACTTGGCCTGAGCTGAGGCTGGTCCGGGGCACGAGGCTTGCTCATCCCCGGGTGGAGGTGGCCAATGGCCGGGCGTGGGGATCGTGAAGTAGGAGCCACACATCGCTTTTGGCCCGACTCTCAACGGCAGGCGACGACGGAGTTTTCTCGAGTCGCGCGAAATAGTCCGCACACAGGTGGAAGGAGATGCGTCATGCAACGACCGCAGCGCGACGCGCATCACAGAATCACGGTGGGAGTGGGATGTGCCGCTGCTCTTGCAGCAGGACTCTTCCTGTTTCTGCCGATTCCCGTGGACGCACAGAACCGGCCTCCCCTCCGGGAGCCAATAGCGTTGGAAGGGACGATGAAGCAGTTCTACAAGGGGGCCAACATCGTGATCGTGACGACGATGGATGGGGTAGAGCATGTGTATCAGTTCACCAAGAACCTCATCGTTCATGGTGGCAAGAAACCCGGCGTCAACGCGCTCGAGGACTTGCGCGATGGAACGATGGTGGCGATTCACTATACGGAAACCGGGCCACATGCCTCTGCCGAGGAAATCGACCTTCTTGCTGACGAAGGACTGAAAGTCACCGAAGGAGTCGTGACCAGGATCGATCGGCGTAGACAGCAAATCACGATCAAATACGCCAACGGCAGCACTGAGACGCTGCAGATGACCAGTCGGGCTACTGCTGAAAGCCACGCTGGCATCGACGGGTCGAAGGGAGAGGAGACCAGGATCGTCGTCTACTACGCGGACGACTCGGGGCGCAAGGTCGCTCACTACTTCAGGAAGAAGGGTGCCTGAATCTGCCCTGGTCGCCAGGTGTCTCTATTGCGGGATCGTGTTGGTGGCGAATTCCCAATTGTGCTGCAAACACCCCTGAAAGAACTCGCGTTCCTGTGATCGGCCCGAATCCGAATCCACGCACAGGTGCACCCAGGCACTGAGCACACGGTGGCAGTCGATCGGTCGACACGGCGCGAGGTTCGGAAGTTGCTCGCACCGTCGATCCAGAGTCACGCCGCCATCGGCGTCTGATACAGCCCACGACAGTGCAGCTGCCATCGATACGAACTGACAGTCGCGCGTCCGCCGCCCGAGTCAGGGCTCGGGTCCGGCGTGCGCCCGTCCAGCCCCGCATGCGTTCGGTGACCGTTGTAGTAGCGTTGGAAATCGAGGAGCTTCATCTCCAGATCAGCGGTCGTCCAGAACAGGGTGCGGTCCAGGCATTCGCGCCGAATGGTGCCGATCAGCCGTTCAACGAAGGGATGCGAGAGCGGCACGTACGGGACGGTCTTGATTTCTTTCACGTCGAGAATCCGAAGATTCCGTTGCCATTGATGGAACCGATACAGAGGATCATGGTCCGAGCTGACGTATGTCGGCGGGGTGTGGCAGCGAGTCGCTCGATTGAACATCCGGCACAGCCCCACGCCATCCACGACGCCGCGATGCACGCCAAAGCCCACGATGCGACGCGTGCATTGGTCCATCACGACGAGCACCCAGTGGGTGCGCAGGACGGCCGATTCGCATCGAAACAAATCGAGACTCCACAGACTGTCCTTCGCGTGACCGAGGACCGTGAGCCAGGACGGCCCCGCCGAGTCTGGTTCCGGCCGGTACCGCACGGCGAGAATCCGCCGCACCACGTCCTTGTTGATGGGAATGCCGAAGGCCAAGGCGATCTGTTGCGCGATCCGCGGACAACCCCAGCTCGGATTCCGCCGTTTCATGTCGACGACGGCGGCCACCACTTCCTGGCTGGGCCCCTTCGGTCCCGGCTTCGTCGGCACCTGTGGTCGAGAAGAGCCGCCGATATTTTCGCGTGTGTCAGCGCTCGATGAAGGCTCAAGAGCGTTGACGGTTTGAGGACGATCGCGGAACGGATCAGCCGGCGCGGGCGCATGAGGAGCGCACACAAGCCGGCGACCATGCGATCAGAGAAGCGGAGATTGGGTGACCGTTTCCGGGAACGATTGAGGATCAGCAGTTGGTGCTTGACGAGCACGGATTCGGCGACCACGGAACGCGCGCCGCCGGGGCCGGCGAGTCGGGCGACGCGTCGCCAGCAGATGCAGAAAAAGGACGGCCAGATCGCGCACCGCACGATCCTAGCAAGATCGCGGACGCGCCCCGAATCACGCGGGAATTTTGCAATTCGCCATGGACAGGTTCGTTCAGGGCTCTTTGCGACAGGACTGGCAATTCGCCACAGACAGGCGGTTCACTATCTTAAATTCAACCTGTGACACAGCTCGTTCCGGCAAAGTGCATCCCTTGATTCAGTAGACCTCTGGAAACGTACTTCAACGGGAAGTCGGGAGACTTGTATTTCCCCTCTTTCTGTCGTTTCGGCAGTTCTACCTTTACGCGAGGCGCCTCTTTACAGGGAATCCTGCTGAGAAGGTGGGTGATGATGTTCAGCCGCGCCCGCCTTTTGTCGTCGGATTTTGCCACGTACCACGGCGCCCATGGCGTATCGCTCGCTGCGAACATCTCGTCGCGCGCCTTGGTGTAGTCGTCCCATCTGCTGTAGGACTGGAGGTCCATCGGAGAGAGTTTCCAGATCTTGCGGCCGTCATCGTTACGTCCTTCAAGCCGGCGGGTCTGCTCTTCCGGGCTCACCTCAAGCCAGTAATTGAGAAGGATGATGCCTTCTTGGACACACAACTTCTCGAAGAGCGGCACCACTTCGAGAAAAAGCATGGCCTGCTCTTTGGTACAGAAGCCCATTACCCGCTCGACCCCCGCCCGGTTGTACCAACTCCGGTCGAAGATGACCACCTCACCGGCTGCCGGTAAGTGCGGGACATAGCGTTGGGCATAATCTGTGTTTGCTCTCGATCCGTCGGGGCGGGAAGCGCCACCACGCGAAACACCCGAGGGCTCACCCGCTCGGTGATGGCCTTGATCACTCCCCCCTTGCCGGCACCGTCTCGCCCCTCGAAAACGACGCAGACCTTGAGCCTCTTGAACTTGACCCATTCCTGGAGCTTGACCAGTTCCACGTGCAGCTTGGCCAGTTCCTTGTCATACTCCTTGGTCTTCAGCTTTTCGCCGGCTTTTACGTCGCCGTTTTCATTCCCCTTTTCCTCTTCTTTTTTACCTTTCATCGATTGTGCCCCTCACGTTATTCGGCTCGCAGATCGAAGTGTAATCGGTGGAGTAACTCGCCTGCTCCCGATGAGCAGATAACCGCGTTCAATCAAGGCGTGGCTGATGGCGACGCGGTCGATGGACGCCCGCAGCCAGTGGGAGCCATCGGTCGTGCCCGTCATGTCGCGCTCGCTGCATGCGCGCTCCTTGTGCCGATCATACGCCGCCCGGCACGCGCGTGGACGATAGGAACTATGAAGGCCCTTTGGGCGCTGCGCCGGCGCCGACAAGGTTAACCGATGTGCCGTTATGCGACCCGGGAGCCACCCCCCTCCGTGAAGCACTGCAACGGGCCGACTCGATCATGAAAGCGTCGTACTCGGGTTCTCGACGCACCGCGTCGACGACGCGCAAGCGGCGCGTCCGTCTACGTGAGAGGGCGCGCGGCCCGGCGGGGCATCGGCACCCTGCTACTGCAGCGGGAGGAAGCACACGCCCGTGCACACGGGGCCCGCAGCATCCAGATACAGGCATCACTCGCAGGTGTGGAGTCCACAAGGCGAACGGGTACGACACGCGTGGTCGAGGACACGCGGAGCTGTTGTCAGGACGCTCGATGCCGTGCGCCTTCATGCCAAAGCTGCTTCGGTGACATCTGGCGCTTGGGCGCCTTAGAGTGAAGCTGCGCCTCACACCGGCGCTCAGGCTCTTCACTCGACGGTGTGAGGCGCAGCTTCACTGGCGATCAGGGAGAGTACCGCTATGACCACGCATGACATCCGAGATCTCTTCTGCCCTCCATTGGCTGTCGCCCTTGTCGCCGCGTGCGTTGGTGTCGTCGCGGCCGCGCCAGCGGCGCAACAACCGGCGCCGCCGGAAGGCACGCTCGAACGCCTCACCGTCCACGGCCACGCGCTCGAAGGCAATCTCGAAGGCGATTCGCCCGATCGCCCGGTGGTCGTGTATCTGCCGCCCAGTTACGCGAAAGACACCGCGCGGCGCTACACGGTGCTCTACTTCCTTCACGGCTACACGGCAACGGCGGAGGCCTATGTCAAGTCACTTGCCATTCCAGACTCCATCGATCGCGCCGTTCGCCCGCGCCCGCGAAATGATCGTCGTCATACCAGAGGCGTTCACCAAGTACAGCGGCAGCATGTTTCAAACTCGCCGACCACCGGAGACTGGGAGACGTTCATCGCTCAGGATCTGACGACGTTCATCGACAAGCGATATCGCACGATTGCGTCGCGCGAGGGTCGCGGTCTCGCCGGCCACTCGATGCGGATACGGCACGATGCGCATCGGCATGAAACAGCCCTCGGCATTCGCGGCGCTCTACGCGATGAGCTCGTGCTGCCTGATGAACGATCCGGCCGCGCGCGGCGCAGGGCCGGGGCCGCGCGGCGACGCTCCCGGGCGCGGCGACGCGGCAGCACGCGGCGCCGGTGCCGGACGGGGGGACGGACGTGGAGCCAGCGCGGCGCGTGGCGGCGGAATGGCAACGCCCTGTCGGCGCAAGCGGCCGCCTGGGCGCCGAACACGAAGACCCCGCCGTTCTTCGATCTCCCCACGAAAGACGGAGAGCTTCAGCCGCTCATCGCCGCAAAGTGGATCGCCAACTCGCCGCTGGTGATGGTCGATCAGTACGTGCCCGCGCTCAAATCCATGCGGGCCATCGCACTCGACATCGGCAATCAGGATCCGTTCGTCGGCACCAATACTCAGCTCGCCGAGTCGCTCACACGGCTGGACGTTCCGCGCACGTTCGAGGTCTATGATGGCGACCACGGTAATCGGATTCGCGAGCGTTTCGAGTCGCAGGTTCTCCGCTTCTTCTCACAACACCTGATCGCACGTTGAGGAATCGATCATGTCAACCAGCCGACCGTCACCGCATCTCTTCTCGCTTCCGATGGCGCTTGCTGTGGCCGCCGCCTGCGTCAGCACGCTCGTGGCCGCGCAACAGCCGGCGCCGCCACAACCGGACCGGGCTGCGCTCGAGCGGCAGGCCGAGATCAATAAGCGGCCTGACACGCCCGGGACCGGGGCCTTCCCCGCGATGAAGGAGGAAACCGCCTCGCTGCCGCGCCACGTGGTCTACCGTCCCAAGGACCTTAGTGCCCTCGGCCGCACGAAGCTGGGTGTGGTGGCGTGGGGCAACGGCGGATGCTCGGACGATGCCGCGAGCAGCCGCTTCCATCTGCTCGAGATCGCCTCACATGGGTATCTGGCTAGAGCCCCCACGCTTCGAAGCGATGAAGATATTTAGTGCGTGACGGCGATGTCGTACAGATTGCGATATCCGCGGAGATAGATGTGGTCATCCACCAGCGCAGCCGAGGCATCGAACCCATCGTCAAGCGCATTCGTCGCCAGCACTTCGAACGACGCACCATGCCGGATGACGAGCGTCGTCCCGTCTCGCCCTGTCATGTAGACGCGATTCTGCGCGGCGACCGGTGACGAATAGACCTCCGGTATTCCGGCAAGGCGCTGCAACTGATAATGCGGCCTGCCGGTCTTCGCGTCGAAGACCGACAGGATTCCCGAGTTGCTCTTGAGGACTTACAGTAGGCCCTCGTACAATAGAGGCGAAGGCACGTACGGAGTGTCGCGATCCAGGGTCCACACGATGGCGTTGCCGCCAGTGATGTCGCCCTTGGCATCCGCCAGGCGGATTGCCCTCAAGCGACTGCCCTGAAATCCGCTCATCGCGAACACCATTCCGTCCCAGGCCACGGGAGAGGGAATCGGGTTCATCGTCAAGCCCTCGCTCTCCCACACAACCTTGCCCGTCTCGAGGTCGTAGCTTCGGATGCGGTTCTGCGCGGTCGTCACGACTTGAGAGCGGCCGGCGTGCTCCACCACGAGAGGCGTGCTCCACGAATCGCCTTCCTGGCGATCGGCGCGCCAGAGCTCCTGGCCGGTCCGGGCGTCGAGCGCGACGACAAAGGACGCGCCTTGATGGTCCCACGCGATCACAAGACGGTTGCCAGACAGAACAGGGGTACTTCCCGACTCACCCACGTCGGCAAACATCTTCTTCTCGCCGAGATGCTTCTGCCAGAGCAGGTTCCCTGCCATGTCGTAGGTATAAAGGCCGCTCAATTCGAAGAAGGCGTAGACACGTTGACCGTCGGTGACGGCAGAACTCGAAGCCCAGGTGCCGTCCTTCATCGCGGGCTGGCGAGGGCGCTCTTCGCGGGCGGTTCGTTCCCAGACAACGCGTCCGGTACAACGGTCGATCGCCAGGACGATGAACCGATGGATGTCTCGAGGCTGGATCTGACCTCTCGGCTCATGCGACGCGACGCCCTGAACGCCCATCGGGACGGCGGACAGCAGGAACAGCCGATCGCCCCACACCACGGGTGAGCCCGATCCTCGGCCAGGGATCTCGACCTTCCAGCGAATGTTCCGGGTCTCACTCCATTCAGTGGGTGGATTCGCTGTCCGTGATGCGCCGGTCGCATGCGGCCCGCGCCATTGGGGCCAGAAACGTTCCGCGTCCGCACCAGGCTGTGCCGCCACAGACGTCACGAGCGCGGCGACCGCTATGACCGCAAGCGCCACAAGATGTCGTCGCATCGTGCGGTGTTGGTATTTCACTCCGTGCCCTTCCTGAGACAAGGGTAACAGCTCATTCCGGAGACGGCCGGTCGCGACGTCCTGGACGACCACGCATCGATTCGCCGTGTCGCGATCTCATTAGGCGCCTGGCCGAGGAGAATCGGCTTTGGGGCGCGCCGCGCATTCACGGCGAACTGCTCAAGCTCGGCGTCGTCGTCTCAGAACGCACGGTGTCGCGTTACCTGCGAGAACGGCCGAAGAGACCGTCACAGACCTGGGGCACATTTATCGCGAATCACCTCGGCCAGTTCAAATTCAATATCCAAATGCTGTCACCGTACGTCTTGGGCGATGACGTCGTCGACGCGTCTCCCAGTTGTGGCTATCGAAAACATCGTACGCGTTGCGTCGATTGAGGTTATGGATGTTCTCCGATAGCCTCGTTTCGTGGCGTCCGTCGTCTTCTCGCTGCTCCACTCTATTCGGTTCATGTTCCGATCACGGGTTTCGCTGCACCTGGAAATCATCGCGCTCCGACACCAGCTGACCGTCGTGAATCGATCTCGCCGCCCGCGTCTCTCCTTGACGCGCGTCGATCGGATGTTCTGGGTTTGGCTCTCGCGCTCATGGGGCGACTGGCGATCGGCCATTCACATTGTCAAGCCCGAAACCGTTCTTGCGTGGCATCGGCGAGGCTTTCGCTTGTTCTGGACCTTGAAAAGCCGACATCGCTCTGGCCGACCAACGATCGCACCCGACGTCCGCGCGTTAATTCGCGAGATGTCTACCGCGAATCCACTGTGGGGCGCACCGCGCGTTCACGGGGAGCTACTGAAGCTGGGGATCTCGGTCAGTGAGTCCACTGTCGCCAAATACATGCGACGGCATCCGCGTCCACCATCACAAACGTGGCGGACATTTCTCACCAATCATGCGAGCCAGATCATGGCCGCCGATCTCTTCGTCGTACCGACGGTAACCTTCCGGCTGCTCTTCGTCCTCGCCATCGTGGCGCACGACCGCCGACAGATCGTCCACGTGGCGGTCACCGAACATCCGACAGCGGCATGGACGGCACAGCAACTGCGAAACGCCTTTCCGGAGAACGAGGCGCCCCGGTATCTCCTGCACGATCGCGATTCGGTCTTTGCGCACGTCGCGACAACCCTCGAAGGGATGAACATCCAAGAGGTTCGAACGGCGCCACGATCGCCGTGGCAAAACGCCTACCTCGAGCGCGTCATCGGCTCGATCCGACGCGAGTGCCTCGATCACGTGATCGTGGTGAACACAAACGGCCTACACCGCGTGCTCACTGACTACATCGCGTACTACCTGCGCTCGCGCACACATCTCGCCCTCTCAAAGGACACACCGGTCACGCGTCCGGTCTCACCGCTGTCGGCCGGACGCATTGTCGCCATCCCAGAAGTCGGCGGTCTACACCACCGTTACGACCGCATCGCCGCATAACTGTCGCACGACGTCGGCCCCAGCCACAGCCAAGTCCAATCACTTGTGCGTCGAACACTTCTGTGTTGCGGTGGAGGTGCAACGGACGTTCGCATCCCCGAACACATCGTCTGCGGACGCAGCGAGGAATCACAGGGCTCGGGATGGGCCTTGATCTGAGGCCGTATCGACTTCTCGATAGCCACAGCCGCGGCGCTAACTCATTGTGTCCTTCCTGAGACACGGGTAACAGTTTATTCCGGAGACATAGGTGACACTCGGTCCCTCTGGAGGAGGGGCCATGCCGTGGAAGGAGTGTCACGTCGATGGACGAGCGACTTCGATTTGTGGCCCGCCTGCTCGAGGGCGAGACGATGGTGGCGCTGTGCGAGGAGTTCGGGATTTCCCGGAAAACCGGCCACAAGATTTATCAGCGATACCGGCAGATCGGCGTGCAGGGTCTCACCGATCGCAGCCGCCGGCCGCATCGTCATGCGAATCAGCTGCCGATGGTCGTTGAGAAGACCATCGTCAAGATCAAGCGGGAGTATCCCAGCTGGGGCGCGCCGAAAATTCGGGAGCGGCTCCGGCAACGCTGGCCCGAGGTGCACTGTCCCGCGATCAGCACCGTGCATGCGGTCCTCGACCGCCATGGGCTGGTGACGCGGCGGTCGCGACGATCACGGCGGCGCCTCACCGGCACGCCGCTCTCCTGGCCCGCGGCCCCCAATCGCCTCTGGTGCGCCGATTACAAAGGCGAGTTCCTGCTCGGCAACCGGCGCTACTGCTATCCGCTGACCATCACCGACTTCGCCAGCCGCTATCTGCTCGCGTGCGAGGCGCTCTCAACGACCAAGGAACGCTACGCCTTCACCGTCTTCGAGCGTGCCTTTCAGGAGTATGGCCTGCCCGAGGCGATCCGCACGGATAACGGCGTCCCCTTCGCCTCCGCGCACGCGTTGTACGGGCTGAGCAAACTGGCCGTGTGGTGGCTCCGGCTTGGCATCGGCCTCGAACGAATCGCCCCGGGCCATCCCGAGCAGAATGGCCGGCACGAGCGGCTGCATCTCACCTTGAAGACGGACGCGACACGCCCGCCGTCGACCAATGTGCTCCAGCAGCAGGCCCGCTTCGATACCTTCGTGCACCAGTTCAATCACGAGCGCCCGCATCAGGCGCTCGACATGACCACGCCGGCCAGCCGCTACCAGCCCTCGCCCCGCTCGTATCAGGGGCTCGAGGAGCTCGAGTATCCGCACCACGACTGGACGGCCGTGATCACGACCTGCGGGCGCATCTGCTACCAGCGGCGCAAGGTCAACGTCAGCCAGGTCTTTGCCGGTCAGAAGGTCGGCGTCAAACAGACCGACGACCACATCTGGCTCGTCACCTTCATGGACTACGACTTGGGGTATTTCGACGATGAGACGTGCCGTCTCGAACCGATCGATAATCCGTTCGGTTCAAAACTGTTACCCATGTCTCCGGAATAGGGTGTCACCCATGTCTCCGGAATGGACCATTGAAGAAGTGGCTCCTCGGGCTGGACTCGAACCAGCAACCCTCCGGTTAACAGCCGGATGCTCTGCCATTGAGCTACCGAGGAATGCGGAAAGGCGAACCTTCCGATCGTAACGAAAGGCTCAGTCAGACGCAAATATCGGCGACCCTGTCGGCGTACACTGATGCTATGAAGCAACTGCTGCCGGTCATCGCTCTTCTCGCGTCGGGCGCCCTCGTCGCGGCGCAGGAACGCGAGGTCCCCAAGGACTCCTCCCGTATCACCGTCACTGGTTGCACCAAGGGCCGCACCTTCATCGTCACCGCACGTGAAGGGCACGAGCCGACGAGCGGCGAGCTCGCGCCAGGCCGGCGCTTCCGTCTGTCGGGTGACAAGGACCTGCTGAAAGAGATCGAAAAGCGCGAAGGCACGATGGCCGAAGTCACCGGCCTCGTTCGCAAGGCGGAACTCGCCGGGCCGGGCGGCGTCAGCACGGCCGGGGGCCGCGTCCGTATCGGCGGCGGTTCGCCGCAAGCGCAGGTCGGTGGCAGCCCGAGTCGCGCACCGACCGGCGCGACGACCGATGCCGTTCTCGATGTCGAAGGATATAACCGTTTGCTGGAGCCGTGCCCGTCGCGATAAACACAAAGGGCACGGAGAGAATGTCGTGCCCCTTCGTGCCCTTACATCGGTGCGTCGATCTGAATCGGAACCAGCGCTTCCATCTTCCCTTCGAGCGCTGTTGAACCCGCCGGGTACTTGCTCGCCTTGAGCACGAACGCCAGGACGTCTGCCACCTGGGCAGGCATCAACGTGCCGGGCGCCGTTGCGGGCATCGTCGTCTGCGTCTTCTCGAAGAGATCGCCGAGCGTCTTGCCCTTCCAGTTGGCCAGGAAGTCCATCCCTGCCAGCGGTGGCATCGGCCCGGACCCTTCGAGGTTGTCGCCGTGGCACGCGGCGCACATTTCCTTGTAGAGCGCTTCACCACGCGTCGCCTGCTCTGCCGTGTACACACCAGCGCTCGCCTTGCCGCCCTGTGCCCCGAGCACGGCGAACGAGAACGCGACCACAAAACTACAGACCGAGAGAATGGCTACTGTCTTCCGCATACATTGATTTTACTTGATTCGCCCCGATCTGCAGACGACGCGGGTCCGGGGAACAGGCCGCGGCCTTACTTCGACTTCGGTTTACGCCGTCCGACGCGCCCTTTTTCGCCGCCAGTCCAGCCCAATTGCACAGCAGTTCCAATCAACCCCAGCACTACCCACGCGATCGGAACCCACTGACGGCCGGGCGCGGGATCGAGGGGATAGGCCACCCAGACATCGCCGGCCGCAGCCGCGGCCAGTGCGGTCCGGTCACCGACGAGCGCCATCCCGCCGACGATCATCGTCCATGCTCCGCCGAAGGCCGTGCCGACGATGATGAAGTAGCGCTGGAGGTACATGGATCCGACCGAGCCGGCAACAGCGCAAAAGGCGATCACCAGGAAGTGCGGCTCGCGTCCGCTCGCCGCAAACGCGAGGTTCGCGACGAGCGCGCCAAGGGCGGCTCCCATCAACGCCACGCCTACGAAATACGCCGCGATGAGAATGCCAGCACCGGCCAACCCGCCGACCGCAGCCGAGACCAGCATCCCGGTTGTGTCACTCGGGGCCATCAACGAGCTCGCGGCGAACGCGCCGAAGATGAAGCCGAAGATGGCGAGCACGAGACGGAACATCCGGTAGCCGAAGAAGCAGGCCACGGTTCCACCCAGCAGCAGCACGATCGCTGCGGGTAACTGGTAAGAGGCGGGAAGCATCGTTGATTGGGCGATTATTGATCTTTGATTGGTTGTTGATTGTGATTTCTGATTGTTGATTTATGGGTGATTGATCAGTCGATTCATTGATTCGTGGCAAATCGAACGACAGATCTAAATCAAGAATCGACAATCAACAACGAATCGATAATCAAAGATCAAGAATCAGAAATGGGAGGTTCAGAGATCCCTCCTGCCCTTCCATCGCCCGTGTCATCGTCACTTCATCGGCATATTCGAGATCCGATCCGACGGGGATGCCCATCGCGATGCGCGTGACCCGAACACCCAGCGGCTTGAGCAGTCGCGCGAGGTACAACGCCGTGGCCTCCCCTTCGACCGTCGGATTGGTCGCCAGGATCACTTCGTCGACGCCGCCGGCGCCGACGCGCGAGAGCAGTCCTTTGATCTTCAGATCGTCCGGCCCCACTCCGTGCAGCGGCGAGAGCGCCCCCATCAGCACGTGATAGACGCCGCGGAACTCGCGCGTCTTCTCCACGACCGAGACGTTCTGCGGCTCCTCGACGACGCAAATCACGCGCTGATCCCTGGTGGCGCCGGTGCAGAACGCGCACAGATCGGTGTCGGTGATGTTATTGCAATTCGAACAGTAGGTGACGCGTTCCTTGACGTCACGAATGGCCGCGCACAGGTGCTCGGCGTCCTCGCGCGGATGCCGCAGGATGTGAAAGGCCAGTCGCTGCGCGCTCTTGGCGCCGATGCCGGGCAGCTTCTGCAGCTGCTCGACCAGCCTGGCAAGGGGTTCAGGGAGCGACATGAGCGTCAACTCCCAACTGCGACAGAGAAATCCGACTCCCAACTCCCAAAGGTGTCAACAGACATTGGGGGTTGGCATTTGGGAATTGGGAATCGACATCGTCAGGATCACAGTCCGGGGATCTTGAGGCCTCCGAGCAGACCTGACATCGACTGCCCGAGCTGCTCGTCCACCTTGCGATGGGCATCGTTGATAGCGGCCAAAATCAGATCCTGGAGCATCTCGACGTCCTCTTTCGACACGACTTCGGGATCGATGCGAAGCGACTGAAGCTGCTTGTTGCCGTTGACCACGACGGTCACCATGCCGCCGCCGGCACTGGCCTCGACGCGCATTTCGGCCATGCGCTTCTGCATCTGCTCCTGCATCTGCCTGGCCTGCTGCATGACGTTTGCGATGTTCACTGTCGTCTCCCGCTTCCTACATCTCTTCCACATCCCGGATCTCGGCCGGGAAGACATCGAGCAACGCCTGAACACCCGTCGACGACATCGCTTCGGCCTTCAGATCTCTCTTGGCCGTCGAGGCAGCTGCCGAAGCCTTCTGCTCCGCCTCGAGCGGTGATCCGTCGTCAGCGGCCTGGACCGCGGTGACGCTGATCTTCCGGCCGCTCAGACGCTCGGCCGCAGCCTCGAGCCAGGCACGCGCTTGCTCGAACTGCTCGCGCAACGCACGATGCGCAGGCAGGAACGTGAACGTGACCCGATCACCGGCGACATCGATTTTCTGAGCCTGTGCAACGACGGTGTTGTAGAAGAATCCTTTACCTGCCCGGATCTCCGCAAGCAGGCTGTCCTTCAAGCTGCTGGTCTGGGCTGTCGCTTGTCGGTGCGAGCTTGCCGCTCGTCGGTGCGATCGTGTCGCTTGTCGGTGCGAGCTTGTCGCTCGTCGGTGCGATCCTGTTACTTGTCGGTGCGACCTTGCTGCCCGTCGGTGCGTTCGGGGTTCGCGCGGTGGCTCGAGGCGTGGCGCTCCCACCCATCTGCTCGATCAGATCGGTGAGCGGCACGAGCTTTCTGAGGTGCATCCACCGCAACAGCACCATCTCGAAGTAGTAGCGCGGCTGCGAGGTGTTGCGGATCTCCTGCTCGGCCGTCGAGAGCAGGTCGAACGCTCGCATCAGATCTTCCCGCGAGAACTCGCGCGACAACGCGGTGACCCGTTCACGCTCGTCAGCACCGAGCACACCGTCGGAGACGCGGGCGGGATCCACCGAGATGATCATCATGTCGCGCACGACCTGCGACAGCTCGCGGCACACCAGCCGGAGATCGGTCCCCGATTCGACGGCGCGGTCGGCAAGCGCGAACGCGCGCTGAGCATCCTCGGCCACGACCGCTTCGATCAGATCCATCAGCAGGTCGCGACCGACCAACCCGAGCACCGTCGATACGTCGTCGACCCCGACCGTCTTGCCGGCGAAAGCAATGACCTGATCGAGCGCGCTTTGCGCATCGCGCATGCTGCCTTCGGCGGCGCGGGCGATCAGCGCGAGGGCAGACTCGGACGCCTCAATCTGCTCGGCCTGCGCGATCCGCTCGAGCTGCTCGCTGATGGCCTTGGCCGAGATTGTCCGGAACTCGAACACCTGCGACCGCGACAGGATGGTGTCCGGAATCTTGTGCAGCTCGGTCGTCGCCATCATGAAGACGACGTGCGGCGGAGGCTCCTCGATGGATTTCAGCAGCGCGTTGAACGAGGCGGCCGACAACTGATGGACTTCATCGATGATGAAAACCTTGTAGCGGTCGCGCGCCGGCGGGAACGCCAGTCCCGCGATGACGACCTCGCGAATGTTGTCGACGCCGGTATGGCTGGCGGCGTCGATCTCGAGGACATCGAGGTCGCGCCCCTGGGCGATTTCAACGCAAGCGTCACACTCACCGCACGGATCGGCAGTGGGTCCCTTCACGCAGTTCAGCGCCCGCGCAAGAATACGTGCAGTCGTGGTCTTGCCGCACCCGCGCGACCCGGCAAACACGAACGCCTGCGCAATGCGCCCGCTCGCGATGGCGTTGCGCAGCGTGCGTGTCACGACCTCCTGCCCGACGACATCGTCGAAGCGTTGCGGGCGGTATTTGCGCGCGAGGACCTGATAGGACACGCTCAACTCCCAACTCCCAAACACCCAACTCCCAAGCCGGTTGCGGGCCGGACGAACTCGAGTGCACTGCCAATCCCAAACTTCCAACAGGCAGGAATTGGGAGTTGGGAATGGGAGATTGGGAATTGATTGGGATGCGTCCCACCGCGACCCGGTGCACCTGCGGCACACTGCAGGGTCTACTTAGCGCTGCTGCCTTCCGGCCCTGACGCGGTTCGCAGGCTGAAGTTGCACAGGGTCCGGGCCGCGATGCGGCGCACCCACTGCCGGGCACTTCGGTGCGCCCGGCAAACTATCAGTGTAGCGTACGAGAGCCTGGTCCGGTTGCTACTTGGTCCGGCTGAAGCCGGACGCTACGTTGGACCTCAAATCAATTGGCGGACGAGCGATTCGTAGAGGTGGATCGCGGCCATCAGCTCATCGACGGCAAGGTGCTCCTCGTCGGTATGCGCCACGTGGATCGACCCGGGACCGACCAGAAGCGGCGTACCCCACCGCGTCAGCAGCGGAACATCCGTCGTGTATGGGAACACCGCCGTCTCGAAGCCAGGGACAGTGTGCATGCGCACGGCCGGAACGTCGAGCACATGCTCGATTCTGACGAGGCTTTCGACGACATGTATGGCGTCGCGGACGGCGGTGCCACTGGCGACGGTCCTGAACACCAGCTCCGCGGACGCGTGCGGCGACACTACGTTCGGCGCTACACCGCCTTCGATCAGCCCTACCGTGTAGTGCGTCCGTCCGAGCAGTGGATCGTCCGGCAGCCCCACACCTCGCAGGACCATCAGCGCATCGAGCAGCTTGTCGATGGCTGACTCGCCAAGCTCGGGGAACGATGAGTGCGCGGCACGCCCATCCGCGTGCAGTTGCACACGGAGGATGCCACGTGTGGCGGCGCCGAGACGGTTATCCGTCGGCTCACCGTTGATGAGGAAGCGGACGCCGTCGGGCGCGTGCTCGTTGGCCACCCGCGCCCCGTCGCTCCCGCGCTCTTCCCCCGCCACGAACAACAGCGCGATGCGAGTCTCGCCGGCCGCGCGCAGCCTCTCGGCTGAGGCGACCTGTGCGGCCAGAATTCCTTTGGCGTCACAGGCGCCGCGTCCGAACAGCAGCCCGCGCTCTTCACGGCTCGCATAGAACGGCGGCACGCAGTCGAAGTGCGTCGAGAGCACAACGGCCGGCGGTGTGTCGAGGCGCGCGTACACGTTGAACCGGCCATCGGAGACCGGCTGCTCGGTCACTTGGTAACCGAGCTGGCGAAGGACGCCGGACAACACAGTCGCGACCTCGCCCTCGCGGCCGGTCGTGGAATCGATGTCGATGAGTGTGCGCGCGAGCGAAACTGGCGATCGACGCTCATCAACGGATCCACCGCTCGAGTTCCGTCCGGGCGTCAGTCTTTTCGTCTCGATACTTCACGATCACCGGCGTTGCCAGCGATAGTCCCCACTCGCGTCCGGCGCCAACGGTGACCTGCCGCGCGCCCGGTACCACGACGGCCCCTTCGGGAACGACGAGCGGCTGCCCCGGCGCCGGCTTGATGATGCGTTCATTGGGCAGGTCGTAGATCGGGGTCGAGCCGGTGATGACGGTGCCGGAGGCGAGCACCGCGCGACGCTTGATGATCGCGCCTTCGTACACGCCGCAGTTCCCGCCGACGAGGACGTCGTCCTCGACGATGACCGGCATGGCCCCGACAGGCTCGATGACACCACCGATCTGTGCCGCCGCACTCAGGTGGACGCGCTTTCCGATCTGCGCGCACGAGCCGACGAGCGCGTGAGAGTCGACGAGCGTGCCGTCATCCACGTAGGCGCCGATGTTGATGTACATAGGCGGCATGCAGATGATGCCGTGCCCCAGGTAGGCACCGTCGCGCACCGACGAGCCGCCGGGAACCAGGCGCACGCCGTTGGCGACACCGAATGACTTGAGTGGCAAGGTGTCCTTGTCGAAGAAGGGCCAGCGCCCCTTGCCGATGCCCATGTCGACAACGTCACCTGCTCGAAAGCCCAGCAGGATTCCCTGCTTGACCCAGATGTTGACCCGCCATCCTGTTGGTGAGGTTGAATCGGGCTCGGCGACGCGCACTCGACCGGCAGCGAGCTCGGTGCGAAGCTGCGCGAACAGATCTCGCGCCGCGTCCTTCGACGCGGCGCTCTCCTGCGAGAAGATTTCTGTGATCGAATCGGCGAGGCTCATCTACACGCGTGCCGCGGCGCCCAGCAACTTGAGGTTCTGGAGAACCTGCAAGATCTTGGTACGCGTCGCGGCGGTCGGCGCGACCAGCGGCAGACGATAGCTCTCCTCGATCAGCCCCATCGCAGCCATCGCAGCCTTGCACGGAATGGGGTTGGTCTCGACGAAATTCACCTGGAGCAGCGGCAGCAGCCAGTGATGCAGCTTGCGGGCAGCGGCGAAGTCGCCTTTCTCGCACAACTCGACGATCTGCGCCATCTCGGCTGGCGCCTCGTTGGACGCGACCGACACGACACCCCGGCCTCCGATCGCCATGGCCGCTACCGTCACCGGGTCGTCGCCGCTCAGCACGATGAAGTCTTCGCGGCGCCGGCAATGATCTGCGACATCTGGGGGAGGTCGGCGTATTCCTTGATGCCCACGATGTTTCGAAGCTCGGACAAACGCAACGTCGTTTCGGCGGACATATTCACGCTGGTCCGGCCGGGAACGTTGTAGAGCACGATGGGCAGCGGCGTCGCTTCGGAGATCGCGCGGAAGTGCTGATAGAGACCCTCCTGCGTCGGCTTGTTGTAATACGGCGTCACCGACAGCAGGCCATCGGCGCCCACGCGCTCCATGTCGCGCGCCAGCTCGATCGCTTCCCGCGTGTCGTATCCACCGGCACCAGCAAGGACAGGTACCTTCCCCTTCGCTTCCCCGAGGACCAACTCCACAACACGGAGCTTCTCGCGATGCGTCAGCGTCGGCGCCTCTCCCGTCGTCCCGCACGGCGACAGGAAGTGGACGCCCGCCTCGATCTGCCGGCGAGCCAGACGCTTGACCACGGCCTCATCAAGAGAGCCGTCACCGGTGAACGGCGTGATGAGTGCGGTGCCTACGCCTGTAAATGGGGTGCGCATATCGTGGTCTCCCGTCTCGCAGCCTCAGTCGGCGACTTCTGTCTCAACCATTCAAAACGTCCTGCATCGAATACCAGCCGGTACGGCCCTGAACCCACCGCGCGGCGAACAATGCTCCAGCCGCGAAGCCGCGACGGTCGCGCGCACGGTGAATCAACTCGATCGTATCCGATGCGCTGTCGAATCCAACGGTGTGCGTGCCTGGGATCATACCTGCTCTCGCCGACGACATGTCGATTGGTCGGCTGAATCCGGCGGCGATCATCGCGTCGCGCAGGAGCAGCGCAGTTCCCGACGGCGCGTCGCGCTTGGTCGCGTGGTGAATCTCGTGAATCCAGCTGCCGAACTGCGGCTGAGCGCTCATCATCCGGGCGGCCTCGGCGACGACACGCTCGAAGATATTCACGCCAATCGAGAAGTTCGCCGACGCCACGACGCCGATGCCGGCCTGCGTCGCCTCTGCGCGAAGCCGGTCGACGTGCACATTCCAGCCGGTCGTGCCGATCACGACAGACACTCGTCGTGCGAGGTACCTGCGCGAAGTTGGACAGGAGCGCATCGGCCGTCGAGAAGTCGATCGCGACATCGGCGTTCGCCCACTCGTCTCGTCCCTGGTCGACGCGGCCGACGATGTCGACGCCTTCGCCCACCGCAAGCTCTTCGACCATCCGTCCCATCTTGCCGTAGCCGACAATCAGCAGCTTCATTTGAAAAATTCCTCGTGCAGCCGCTCCATTGCGTGTGGGAGATCTGACTGTCGCAGCACCACGGTGATGTTCCGCCGTGACGCCGCCTGCGAAATCATTCGGAGGGGGACTTCTTCGAGCACGCCGACGACGCGGGCTGCCATCTCGGGCTCGTGCCGCAGCACGTCACCAACCGCACAGAGCAGCGACATCTGCCGCTCGACTGACACGGCCGCGAATTCACTCAACGCTTCCTGTATCTCATCGAGGTAGCGCGCATCGTCCACGGTGACGGAGACGCTGACTTCGGAGGTCGTCACCATGTCGACCGCGGTCTTGAAGCGCTCGAAGACCTCGAAGACCCGGCGCAGGAACCCATAGGCCATCAGCATCCGCGTGGACGTGATGTCGATCACCGTAACGTCGCGCTTCGAGGCGAGCCCCGTCAGCCCTTTGCGGTCTGGCAATCCAGCTCCGGTAATCACTGTGCCGGTCGCGTCGGGCTTCCAGGAGTTCAGGATGCGGACCGGGATGTTCCGCTCGACCGCGGGAAGAATCGTGCTCGGATGCAGCACCTTTGCACCGAAATAGGCCAGCTCGGCGGCCTCGGAAAACGAGAGCTGCTTGACGAGGCGCGCGTTCTTGACCACGCGCGGGTCGGCGCTCAGCATCCCATCGACATCGGTCCAGATCTGGATCTCCGATGCATCCACGCCGGCGCCCACCAGTGCTCCAGAGTAGTCCGAGCCGCCGCGACCGAGCGTCGACGTGTGGCCGGCGAGGGTGGCACCAACGAAGCCACCCAGAACTGGCACACGGCCGCTGTCGAGCACGGGCCTCACGTGCGAGCGCAGCTTCTCATTGGTTTCCTTGCCGAGCGGCGTGGCACGGGTGTGCTCATCATTGGTCACGATCGCCTGACGGGCGTCGACCCACTCTGCCGGAACACCAGCACAGGTCAACGCGGCAGCAACGATGCGCGAGGACAGGAGTTCGCCGGCGGCTGCGACAACGTCCAGCGTGCGAGGAGATACTTCCCGCAGCACGGCGAGAGCCTTGATCACGTCGGTCAACTCATCGATCTGCGCTTCAATCTCAGCGAGCAACGAGTCCTGCGCGGGGCCGGACACCAGCTCACGCACAGCAGCGATGTGTCGCTCGCGAATCTGCTGCATCCTCGACAGGGCGTCCGCGAGTTGTGCGGCGCCGGCTGCGGCTGCCACGTCCAGCAGCCCGTCGGTGACACCGCTCATCGCGGACACCACGACCGCTGGACCGCGTTCATCGCGCGTCCGCGCCGCCCGGACAACTGCGATCAGGCGTCTGATAGCTTCGGGGTCGGCGACAGAGGTGCCGCCGAATTTCTGAACGACCATGTGGCGTGGATACCGGCCTCCCTCGTCTCACTGCGTCGAAGGCCTGTGCCTAGGGTACTAGAAACTCGACTATGATTCGCAGCGATCATGGGCGCCGGCGTCCACCCCCCGGATCGGTGGCTTGCTGCGCGAGTGCAGCGGATGATCGAACCCGCCGGTGTGCGCCTGGAACTGTGGGACGGCAGCTCCAGCTACGCCGGAACGCGCGATCCGATTGGCGATCTGCTGATTGGCGATCGCCGAACGCTCGTGGGGTTGGCCTTCAATCCTGACGTGTGGTTCGGCGAATCCTACATGACTGGAAGGCTCGGAGTTCGCGGGCCGCTCGAGCCGGTCATCGAAGCGCTGACCGCCAATGCGCCGACGAGCGCCTCCTGGCTGCAGCGCCTCAAGATCGCGCTGCCGCGTCGCAACTCGCTTCGGCACGCGCGGCACAACGTTCACCAGCACTACGATCTCGGCAATCCGTTCTATCAGCTCTGGCTCGATCGCGAGCTGGTTTATACGTGTGCCTACTTCGAGACCCCCGAGATGTCGCTCGAGGACGCGCAGCGCGCCAAGCACGACCTGGTGTGCCGAAAGCTGCGACTGCGGCCTGGTGAAACCGTCGTGGAAGCCGGCTGCGGGTGGGGCGCGCTGGCCGTTCACATGGCGCGCCACTATGGCGTAGAGGTGAAGGCGTTCAACGTGTCACGCGAACAACTGTCCTACGCGCGGGAACGGGCCTCACGTGAAGGGCTCACCGACCGAATCGAGTTCATCGACGACGACTATCGCAATGTCGCGGGCGAGTTCGACGCGTTCGTATCGGTGGGCATGCTCGAACATGTGGGGCTTCACCACTACCACTCCTTCGCAGAAGACTGAGCCGCTGCCTGAAGCGTGACGGCGGTCGAGGACTGCTGCATTTCATCGGCCGCGACATGCCTCGCCCGTTGAACGCGTGGATCAGCCGCCGGATCTTTCCTGGCGCTTATCCCCCGACGCTGGCCGAAGTGACCAAACGTATCCTCGCCCCATCGGGTATGTCTGTCATCGACGTCGAGAACCTGCGTCTGCACTATCGCCAGACGCTCGCGCATTGGAGCGAACGTTTCGATTCGGCGAGAGATCAGGTCCGCGCTACTTACGGAGAAGGCTTCCGCCGCGCGTGGGAGTTGTACCTTGCCGGCTCACAGGCGGCGTTCGCGACCGGCTTCATGCAGCTGTTTCAGGTGCTGTTCGTCCCGCGCGAGTCGCCACCACCGACATGGACACGGGCTGATATGTAAAAAGTAACTCGAATTCAGAATGCAGAATGCAGACACTGCCAACAGCGCATCGAGCAACGCGGCTGTATCTGAATTCTGAATTCAGCATTCTGCATTACAAGCATCACCATCAGCCCATCGGCTTCGATGGTTCGCGACCACCTGCCGACAACCAGTGATAACGTGCCGTGTCGAGGCCAGCGTAATCGGGATCGAGGTAGATGAAGCAGCGCTGAATCAGGAAGTCGCGCACCTCGAACACATCACACCACCGGCCCGCGTGTGTGACGCCGGCTCGCCACGACCCGTCCTGGTGCTCGCCAAAGCTGGTGCCCTCGACGGCGAAGATGTCGGTGCCGGTCATGATCCAGTTGAACGTGGCGTAGTCGTGCAGGATGTGTTTGATGCCTCCGCCGAAGTCGGTGAAGAGCTGTCCGATCTGCTTCTTGCCAGTCGCGAGTCCCCACTTCGGAAAGAAGACCTGGGCATCATCGGCAAAGAGATCCATGATGCTCCCGCCATTCGAGGTCACGCCCTTGTTGTCGAACGCTTTCAGTACTCCAGCGCGATCGACTTGCGCTGCTCGTCAGTCATCGACCCGCGGGTAATCGCCATCGCACATCCCCTCCTGCATCGTCCGCTGCAGACCAGCGGGCGCTCAGTCTAACTCAAGCCACGACATCGCTTTGGTCGCGAGGCTTGACAACCGGCGCGAGTAACGTCTACCGTCCGGCGAAGCCGCGACAGCAGGTCGTCGGCGCCATGGTTCGTGAGTTCCTGGACCGCGTGTTCGACGGTGCGTCGGATGGTCTGCTTCTGCATCTCGCCAGGGACAACAAGCTCACCGACAAGCAGCGTCGCATCGTGAAGCAGCTCATCGAGGAGATGGACGAATGACGGCCTCGAGCCTGCTCGCCGATTTGGCGGCGTGGAGCGCGCAGGTCGCCTGCATCGCAGTGGCCGGAGGTCTTCTGCCCGCGGTGCTGCGTCTCGATGCACCAGGCGTTCGATACGTGTACTTCCGCGCGCTGGTCGCCATCTGCCTGATTCTGCCGTGGCTGCAGGGACGCCACGTGGTGCCGGCAGCTACCGCCACGTCAGATTTCACGGCGGTCCTCATCGGTGTCCCGATGAATGCCGACACGACCGTGACGCCGGGTTTTCCCTGGGTCGCGGTAACTCGGAACCTGCCTCGTTCTCGGAATTGCGATGCGCGTCATGTGGATCGTGCTGGGACTTCTGCGCCTGGAGCGGCTGCGAACGGCCGGCATTGTCCTGCCGTGGCAAAAGGACCACGACGACCTGCAACGCATGCTCGGTACCCGCGCCGAGATTCGTTATGTCGTCGACATTCGTCAGCCGGTGACATTCGGGGCACGGCGGCCGGTGGTTCTCCTGCCTGACTCTCTCCGCACGCATCCCCTGCACGTGCAACGAGCGGTGCTCAGCCACGAGTTGATTCACTGTACAGCGCCGCGACTGGATCTGGCTGGTTGCCGAGGAGATCGTGCGAGCCGTTTTCTGGTTCCATCCCGGCGTGTGGTCGTTGATCTCGCGCGTGCAGCTGGCGCGAGAAGAGGTCGTCGACGAACTCTCGATACTCGCAACGGGGAGCCGCCGATCCTACATCGATGCTCTCGCGGCGTTCGCCGACGACACGCCGCTCGTGCCCGCCGCCGCGTTCGCCCGCCGCCGGCATCTGCTCAGACGGATGCGACTCGTCTCGAAAGGAGTGTAACGTCCGGCAGCCGACAAAGACGAAGCACGTTAGTCCGGCCTATCCCGAACTCGCCGAGGCGGCGAGCGTCCAGGGCGTCGTGATTCTCGAAGCGCGCATCGGCGTCGAAGGGAAAGTCACCCACGCACGAGTGCTCCGCTCGGTGCCGCTACTCGATCAAGCGGCACTCGATGCCGTCATGCAATGGGAGTTTCAGCCGACGTTGCTGAACGGTCAGCCCGTGCCGGTGATGATGACGGTAACGGTTCAGTTCACGCTGACCTGATCCCATCTGAAGACAGCGCGCCGAAGGACGCGCAAAATCAGGCGCAAACGCGCGTTCAAAAGAGGCCCGAGCTTTGCACAGACACACGCCGGGGCGTGTGATGAGCTGTACGGTTTATTCCACGGGTTTACGCGGCGTTCGCCCTGACCTCGCTTGTCGCGTCCGTCGCCTGCGTGGGCGGCGGCAGCACTCGTCGTCCTGTGGCCATTCCCGGGCCGGTGCCAGTCGTCACACCGGCTGGAGCGTCGAAGTCGGTGCAGGGCTTGTACGAGTCGGGGCGATATCACGACGTCCTGAACACCGTGGCCGCGGGTGATGGAAGCGCGCAGGCGCTGTGGTTTGCGGCGCAAAGCAGCCTGAGGCTCGGGCAGCGCGAGGAAGCGGCGAGGCAGTTCGCGCAACTGGCGCAGGCCGGCGGCAACCCCGCGTGGCAGGTCGTGTCGGATCTCGCCATTGCGATGCTCAATGACGACCCCGGCGGAATCGACCGGGCGCGCGAGACCGCGGGCACGTTTCCAGGAGATCCGTTCGTCCAGTATCAGCTTGGCCTCGCACACGCCCGACGGAACGATATGGCCGCCGCCGCACAAGCCTTCGATCGATCGACTCAGGCCGATCCGCGATTTGCGTATGCGTACTACAGCAGCGGTCTCACCTGGGACCGATTGAACCGCGCGGACCTGGCGATCGCCCGTCTCGAGATGTTCGAACGCCTGGCGCCCGATGCCCCCGAGCGGCCGGAGGTTGCGTCGATCCTGCAGACGGTCCGCGGCCGGTAACCTGAAATCGTCCGCGGCTGTTCACTTTACCGCCTCGCGCCGATACCGCGGACATGCGCGGCGCAGGCATCGCCTCGGTCTTCGAACGTCCGCACTCCGGCCTCGCGTTCCTCGGCATCGTCATCGTTTCGCTGACCTCGATTGTCGGCTCCGGGTTCAGCCTGCTCTCGCTGCCATTTGCCCTCTGGTCGATGTTGCCCTATGGAATTCTGTGGCTGGTCGGGCGTGCGCTGCGCGATCCGTGGCCGGCGCTGGGTGCGGGCACAGCAGCACTGGCAGCCGACATCGGGATTCGTGCCGCCGTGTTTCTGTGGCCGCGAGGCTCGACGGCCGCCATCGCACTCGTCTTTTCGCCTGCCTACATCGCGGCGATCGTGATGCCGATCGGCGCGGGAGCCGGATGGCTGCTCGGCCGGATGTGGCGATGGCACGCGGCCGGACGCGTCGTTGCGATCATCGTTGGCCCGGCCGCGCTCGGTCTGCTGCTGCTCTGGCTGGCGAGGCCGGAACTCTTCCCGACAACCGTGCTTACTCGACGCGCCACGCTCGAACGCATTGGTCCGCCGCGCATCGTCTCAGGCTCGGACTCCTTCACATCGGTTCCAGTGTCGACGAAGGCGGCGTGGTACGTCGCACACGATCTCGACGGACGGCCCGGCGAGGAACTGGCCATCGTCGATCACGCGGGCGCCGACGTGCTCGACAGCGAAACACTTGCCGTTCAGCGCCACGTTCCGTTCGGGGGTGAACCGGGACGGCTGTGGGGCTCGTTCTCCACGCTCGTTCGCCTCCCTGACGATCGTCTGGTCGTCGCGCAGACTGGCGGCGGGTTTTCCAGGACCCTGCTGAAGGATCTGAATGGCATCGAGTTGTGGGATACCGTCCCAATCCCACGCTCTCACCCGACGCGCTGCGGCCGGCGGATCTCGATCGCGATGGCAGCGTCGAATTCTACGGTTCGTCCCCTGAATTCGTCGCGCGTCTCGATTCCGATGGCCGCGAAGTGTGGCGTCGTCCCACAAAGCTCGCCGCTCTTCTTGCGACGCTGCCTGGCGACGGCGAGAACCCGGCGTGGATCGTCGCCGTCGAGTACGGCCGCCGGATGCTGGTGTGGGATGACACAGGACGACCGCTCATCGAGCGGGCAGTGACTGCCGAAGACTCGCCGCTGTTCGTCGCGGACACGTCCGCTGGACGAGCAGTGATCCACGGCGGCACGTCCGCGCGCGCGCACGATCTCGACGGGAAAACGGCTCTTCGAGATACCGCTCGGCGAGTTCACGTTGTCGCAGGCCGCGGGCGTTCGTCTCTCGACTGACAGGGCGCCCTATCTCGCCCTGGTGGGCGCGACCGATCGCGACACCAGCCGCTACCGGCTCGCGATCGTCGACTCCGATCGGCGAATGGTCTACGACGAGATCTTCGATCGCTATCCCCGGGTCGTCATCGCCAGACGTGCGGTCGGATCGGACGCGCTGTTCATCAACGACAGCCAGGGACTGCGTCTTCTGACGCCCGGGACACCCTGATTTCCTGCTCGGTGCCTTCACCGCCTCGGTGTGTCGTGATCAATCGAACGTCGGCAGCTCGTAGAACTCATCGAGCACTTCGTGCCGGCGCATGCCGAGCGCCTCACGCTGCACCTCGAGATACCACCGGTACCTGACGGCACGTGCGCGCAGGCTCTGCCAGGCCGCCATTTCACGCTCGCGGTCGGGACCCGACGCCGAGCGCACACGCTCACGCGACGCTCGAAGCTGATGAATGAGCGATTCGAGCGTCTTGCTGATGCGCAGCAATGCCGCTGCGCGCTCTTCGTTCAGCTCACGCAGAAGCTCTTTGTGTTTCTCGCTCGGTTCGCGCCCGCGCATCGCTCACATTGTCGCGCGGACAGGCCGCCGACGAAAGCGGCCTGACCTTGGTCCTTGGTTCTTGGTTCTTCGTTAGAAGACGTACTGCATCCCGATCTGTATCGTGCGGCTGCCGATCAGCTGGGTGACGTATCCGAAGTCGGCCATGCTGGGATTCGTCACCGCGTTCCCGAGACGGTGCCGGTTGAGAATGTTGAACGCCTCCAAACGCAAATCGACTCGATGGGGCGTACCGTAGACGCCGAAACCCTTGCGGAGGGACATATTGATGTCCCAGAACCCAGGTTGACGCAGCGAGTTCTTCTTCTGCGTCGTCGCAAAGGTTCCCGCCGCTGCCGGGAGGAACGCGTCGCGATCGAACCAGACTGCGCGCGACAGCGCCTGGTCCCAATCGGTCCTCGCCGCGAGGGGATCGTCCTTCACCTGATCGTAGAACTGGTTCCCGCTGCCCGGGCCGACGCCGGCGACATCGACACCGGCTGGTGTGCGGATGTCGAACGGCACACCCGACTGCGCCTGGAAGATCCCCGAGACATCCCAGTTGCCGAGCACCCAACGCAGCGGTGCCACTGATTCGTCGAGTGAGGGGAACCGGTAGCGGACCTGTGAGACAAGCACGTGCGGGCGATCGAGATCCGAGATGCCGTAGTAGCCACTGTCGTCATAGGCGTTCGGCAAGATGTCGGCGCGGCCGCTGCCGTTGTCCGTGGTTCGTGAGAACGTGTATGCCACGCTGAAGCCGACGCCTCGTGTCGAGCGCCGCTCCACCTGCGTCTGCAGGCTGTTGTACCTGGACGTACCGGTCGTCTCGTACAGCGTGATGCTGCCGTAGCCGAGGTACGGACGGAGAGCATTCGAATTGACACCCGGGTTTCTTTGAATCGTGCCCGGCTGGAGCTGGTTGATGTTGCGCGCGCGCTCCAGATTGGAGGCCGAGCGGCCGACGTACGACAGCGTTCCGCGCATGGCCCAGGGCAATTCACGATCGACCGTCGCGTTCCACGCCCACGACGTGGGATTGGTGAAGTCGGGGGACTGCATCGCGCCCACGAGCGGGAAGTTGCGCGTGGACGCGCCACCGGGCGCGTCCACGATCCCGTTGATGACCGTCTGCATCTCCGAGAGAGGCGCATTGAAGCCGTACGCCGCCGTCGTGTTGATTTGCACGCGGTTCAGGAAACGGCCGACACCAGCGCGGAACGTCGTCACGTCGTTGATGGCGTACGCCAGGCCCAGTCGCGGCTGGAAACCGTCCTTCGGCGTTTCAGAGAAGCCATTCGGCACACCGTGGTAGAGACGCTGGAAGTCCGCTAGCTGCGGGAACTGGGCCAGCGCGTCGTCGCTGGGGCTGTCGCCGGGAAGCGTCATGCCGTTGAAGCGATCGCCACTCACCACGAACCCGCCAGCGCGATCGATGACCGGGGCCGTCGCCGGGTCGTAGAACTGCGCCTGGAACGACGCCATCGCCTGGTCCCTGACGCCCCACGGCTGCCACAGAGAGTATCGGAGACCCAGTTCGAACGTGAGGTCACGCGTTGGCTTCCAGCTGTCCTGCGCGTACACGTCGTAGGCCATCGCCAGCCAGCGCGTGTTCGGCTTGTCGCCAAACTCGGTGTAGTCATCGAACAGCCCAAGCACCGTGTTCGCAAGCGAGTAGCCGGTGGCATTCTGGCGCCCATCGGTGAAGCGGAACGATCCGTTCTGGTTCGTCGTCGCCGGCGCCTGCGCGAAGCTCAGTTGAATGCGATCGTTCATGCCCGATCGCTCGATGCTGATGCCGGCCTTGAACGTGTGGTTGCCGGTGATCTTGGTGACGTTGTCCGTCCACAGGAACACGAAGTCGTTCCACGAGCCCGGATACGCGGCGTTGTTGATGGTCGTAAAGCCTGACATCGTGACGTTGGGAATCTTCTCGGGGTCGAGCTTCGTTCCCGGGAAGAGATACGGATAGTTGATGCCAACCTCACTCTGCGTCGGGTAGAGGAACGCGGTGGTGCCGCCCGGGCAGTAGTCGCAATTGCGCTGCCCGAAGTACTTCGACGGGCTCGTCGATCCCCATGAGAACGAGAACTCGTTGATGAGCGAAGACGACAGCGTGCTCGTCAGCGTTGCCGCCAGCGTGCGCCCCGGGTAATCCCAAATCGTGGAGTAGACCGCCATCGGCTCGGGATCGTTCCAGACGTTGGGCGCCCAGGTGTGGCGCACGGCGACGCGATGGTTGGACGTCGGCACCCAGTCGATCTTGATGCTGTCCTTCCGCTGGTTGTTGAAGAACGACGGGTTGCCAATCCAGTTGTTCGCGCCCTGCTGGAACCCTGGAACCGGCTGCGGAAAGGCGTTCAGCAGCGCCTGGCCCTGAGGGCTGATGCGATTGCGCGGGATGACGTTTCCCGGGAACGGCTGGCCGGTCAGCGGATCGCGAATCACCCTTCCAGGCAACAACGCGCTGAAGTCGCCGTTTCTCATCGCGGCCGTGGGCACGGTGGCCGTCTGCTCTTCGACCGTGCGGTCACGCTGCCACTCCTGGCCCCAGAAGAAGAACAACTGCTGACGATTCTCGTTGAACGCGCCGGGGATGTAGATCGGACCGCCGAGCGTGAAGCCGTAGGCGTTGTACTTGTGCGGCGACTTCTCGAGACCGGCCCGCTTGCGCGACCACGTGTTGGCATCGAGCGCGTCGTTCTGATGACTCCAGAACACGTTGCCACGGAAACTTTGGGTACCGCTCTTGGTCACCATCCGCAGCTGGCCCGCCGACGATCGGCCGTACTCCGCCTGGTAGTTCGTCGTGAGGACCTGCACCTCCGCAACAGTGTCGAAGTTCTGCGCGCCCATCGTGAAGCCGCCCGCCGCGCGGACACGAATCGACGGTGCACCATCGATGGTCGTCATGAACTCATCGGCGCGTCCGCCGTTGATGGAGGTGACGCCTGTCGCAAACGTACCCGTGCCTGTGGGTACCGACCCGCCCATATTGTTCCCGACTACACCTGGCGCGAGCTGCGCGACCTGCGACGCGCGCCGCCCGCTGAGCGGTGTTTCTGCGATCTGCTCAGCGCGGAGCGTGCGACCGATGACGGAGGTGTCGACGAGCGTCGTCGCCGCCTCGACCTGGATCGTTTCCGACAACGCGCCGACTTCGAGCGAGACGTCGACCCTGATGTTGACCCCCGCGTTTACCTGCACGTCGGACTTCGTAATGGGCCTGAAGCCTGACAGCATCGCGGTGATTTGGTACTGTCCGACCGGCACGTTCGGAAAGGCGTAGAGACCAGCTTCATTGGTCACCGCCTGACGCTCGATCTTGGTGCCAATGTTCATGAGCGTGACATCGACGCCGGGAAGCACTGCCCCGGTAGAGTCCTGGACAACACCTGAGATTTGGGCCGAATCGAACTGTGCATGGGCGGATCCGGCGGAGAGCAGAACGGCAACATACGTGGCGGCAACGAGGCGCCAATTCATAGTTCCTCCAGTCGTCAGGGACCGAGCCAAACGCAGACTGATATGTCTCTCGCGGACGCTTTAATAGCAACTAGGCGGGTCGCCGTCAAGCCACGCGCCGAATACTCTGCGCATGATCTGGCGCGTGCCGGTCTTGATTCTTGATTCCTGATTAGTGAATCGTTGTTGATTGCCGGTTGCGGATTGTTGATTCGGTTCGGCGTCGAACACCAACTCGCACGAAGAACCACAATCAACAATCACAAATCCACAATCGACAACGATTCAACAATCAATAATCCGAAATCAATAATCGATTAGACGCGCGCTTCTTTGAGCGCGGCCAGCACGCGCGCGTTTCTGAACGGCACGCGCCGCAGTCTCACACCGGTGGCATCGAAAATCGCGTTGCCAATCGCCGCGAGTGTCGGCTTCAACATCGTCTCGCCAGCGCCGTAGTGCGGGAGATCCGACCGCTTCGGGTTGGGATCGCCGTTGACCAGAATGATCTCGATTGATTCCGGAGTATCGGCGTGCGTCAGCGTCGGAGACGAGGCCCAGTCAACACTCGTCACCTTCTCGGTGTCGAAGCTGACTTCCTCGTGAAGCGCGCGACTCAGGCCGTAGAGCGTGCCGGCCTCGATGGTCCGGCGCAGCGTCTCCGGATTGATGATCAGGCCGCAATCGTGAGCGCACACGATCCGCTTCACCCAGACTCGACCGGTTCGCCGGTTCACTTCAATCTCGGCGATCTGAGCGACTACGGTCTGGCTCCGGTACGTATAGGCAATGCCGCGCCCAGTGAGAATGTCGCCACTTCCCGTCGGCTTCGGCGAGGGGCGTGGATCCCACTTGAAGGCCTCGACTGCAGCCTTGATGCACGCAATCGAACGTGCGCGCTTGAAGCCGCTGTCATCGTCGGTCGCTGCCGTCAGCAGTTTCAGTCTGAACTCTATCGGATCGGCATTCGCGGCCGCGGCCAGTTCGTCGATGAACGACTCCGAGGCAAAAGTCGCCTGCGGGCCATTCGGATCCCGCAGGTTGCCCGTCCTCAACGGTGTCTCCCACACGAGCGGCAGGCTGACGACATGCAACGCCATGCGCCGATTCGGAATCGCGTACATCTCGCTCGGTGCGGCGGCACTCCCACGCGCCGGCATCTCTCGCCGGTTGCCCATGAGCTGCGAGATCAGCACCGTATCGTGCTCGTTGTATCCGAGATGATTGAAATCGGCGGAACGAGCGTCGTACTCGAAGGCTACGAGGTTGCCCTGCGCGTCCAGGCCACCACGCACCCTGACGGCAAACGCTGGTCCTTTGGTATCCCATGCCGTCTCTTCGTTGCGCATCCACTGCACGCGGACCGGACGGCCCACTTCCTTCGCCAGAAACGCCGCCTCGAACCCGGCATCGTCAGCGGCGGTCCGGCCGTATGCCTGTGGCCCCTCCATCCACACGACGCGCACCCGGTCGCGCGGCATCTTGAGGAACTCGGCCACACCCTCGCGCAGGCCGTACGACTTCATGTCGTTGGAGTAGATCGTCAGCTGATCGTTTGACGGATCCGCCATCGCATGGGCAGGACCGATGGCCGTGTGCCCCTGGAACGGAATCTCGTAGTTGGCCTCGAGGACTTTCGCCGCTCCCTTCAGAGCACCATCAGGGTTGCCGACAACACTCGGCGGCGCGCTGAAGGTGGGGGTCGCGCTGCGCATGAAGCTGAAGAGATTCTCCGACGAAGGGAACGGTGCCGTTGCCGGCTTCTGCCAGTTCACCTTGAGCTGTCGTGCCGCCTGAATCGCCTGTTCCTCACGCTCGCAGACAACGGCAACGTAGTTGCCCTTGTTGACGACCTTCAAAAACCCGGGGACGCCTTTCACGGACGACTCGTCGATGCTCACGAGCTTCGCGCCCGCGAACGGAGGCTTCACGTTGCGCGCGTGAACCATGCCGGGGACTTTGGCATCGACGGCCCATTTGAGCGATCCATCAACCTTCGCCGGGATGTCGTACCGCTGCGGAGACGTGCCGACGATCTTGAACTGCTGCACGTCCTTCAGCGGCGCGGTGCCCGTCGTCGCATTGATGTTGTTCCCGGTCAACGTGACGTTGAACCGCTTGCCGCCGATCAGCTCTCCGTAGGTCACCTTTCTCGATGGATCCGCAGCAACCGACACCACGCCATCGCTCACGGCGAGCTGTCCGACCGGCACACCAAACCGCGCGGCCGCCAGGTCGAGCAGGACGCGACGGGCTTCAGCCGCCACACGACGCATCGGGTATCCATCCGTCTGCAGCGCATCCGATCCGCCCGAGCCGCCCTGATCCACGGTGACGTCGGTCGTCCCCATGACGCAGCTCGTGCGGTCGTATGGCATATCGAGCTCGTCGGCCATGATCTGCCGAAATGCCGTTCCCGTTCCTTGACCGAGGTCGGTCTTCCCCACGAAGAACGTTGCCGTGCTGTCCTGGCGGATCACGATCCACGAGTCGAGCTGCCTGAAGTCGATATCCGGGTACGGACCCGGCCCCTGGGCAACGAGCGGGATCTCGCTTCCCACACCCGCGACGCTGAAGCCGACGACGAGGAACCCGGAGGTCTTGATGAAGTCGCGACGGGTCGTCATGCGATCACCTCACTGTCCTCAACGCCGGCGGATGCGATCGTCTTCGCTGCGCGTTTGATCGCTGACTGAATCCGGTAGTAGGTCATGCAACGGCACAACGTGCCGGCCATGCCCTGTCGGATCTGCGCATCGGTCGGGGACGGATTCTTATCGAGCAGCGCCTTCGCGGTCATGAGCTGGCCGTTCTGACAGAAGCCGCAGGCCGGCACCTGCTCCTCGATCCACGCCTGCTGCAAGGGATGGAGTTTGCCGTCGGTGGCGAGCCCTTCAAGCGTTGTGATTTCGGCGCCCTGCACCGTGGACACTGGTCGAATGCACGACCTCACGGCTTCGCCCTTGATGATCACGGTACACGCCCCGCACTGGCCGAGCCCGCAGCCGAATCGAGGCCCGTGAAGGTCGAGATCGTTGCGAAGCACATACAAGAGAGGTGTCGCGGGGTCTACGTCGACGGTGTGTGACTTCCCGTTCACCCTCAGGCTGATGTTGGCCATGGCCTGTCGTCTCCATCCGGTTGAGCCGCAGAGTGTTGCAGCTCGTACAGGGGACTAATTGTGTCACCAAAGTCCTCAATCGAAGACTTACGGCGAGCCCGGTCGTTCGTTTACCTCGAGCATCTCGCAGCATCGGTGCCCGGCTTTCACACGGTTGCCAGAAAGCCGCCCGCCTGATGTGTCCAGAGCGTCGCGTAGATGCCTCCCTGCGCGAGCAGATCGTCGTGCGATCCGTGCTCGACGATGCGGCCGCGCTCCAGCACGACGAGGCGATCCATGCGGCGCACCGTCGAGAGCCGGTGCGCGATGACGATCGCTGTGCGATTGGCCATCAACGTCCACAGGGCGTCCTGGATGAGACTCTCGCTCTCCGAGTCGAGTGAGCTCGTCGCCTCGTCGAGGATGAGGATCGGCGCATCCTTGAGGATGGCGCGCGCGATGGCGATGCGCTGCCGCTGCCCGCCCGACAGCTTCACACCGCGCTCGCCCACCAGCGTCCGGTAACCCTCGGGAAGCGTCTCGATGAACTCCGCCGCGTGCGCAAGGTGGGCGGCACGTCGCACCTCGGCATCGGTCGCCTCCAGCCGGCCGAAACGGATGTTGTCCGCAATCGTTCGGTGAAACATCGACGGGTCCTGAGGCACATAGGCAATCGCCGCGCGCAGTGCCGCTTGCGGCACACGATCGATCGGCTGTCCAGCAATGAGAATCTGCCCATCGTCAACGTCGACGAAGCGCAGCAGCAAACGGGTCAGCGTTGTTTTGCCTCCCCCTGACCGTCCCACGAGCCCGACCTTCGTCCCCGGCTCGATGACGAGGGAAAAGCGATCGAAGAGCAGCGGCTGCGACGGCGAGTAGCGGAAGGTCACATTCTTCAGCTCGACGCCCGAGTGTGACCCGGTAAACGCCTGCGTCGCCGGTGCGTCAACTACCCTGGGCGGATTCAGCAGCAGCTCCGTGAACTGCGCCGCATCCGTCAGCGCGGTCTCGAGGTTGCGGTAGATGCGATTGAACTCCCAGACCACACGCGTCGCCGCCGTGTAGTAACTGAACGTGATGAACACCGCTTCGACGCTCGCGCCGGTGCTGGCGCTTGCAGCGATAGCGACCACGATTCCCAGTGTATTGGTCAGCACGTGCATCGGCGCCGAGATGGTGTCGATGCGCAGGTTGTGGTAATCCCACGAGCGTAACGTCTTCGCGCCGAGGTCGAGCACGTTGCGCGAGTGGATGCGCGCCTCATGCGCTTCACGGGCGAAAGCGCGAACCGCTTCCGCGTTGCCGATGGAGTCAGCGACATGACCGGCCACCACATTGGAGGCCTCTTCGCGGAGATCAACCAGCCGCTGCCGCCGACGGATCAGCGGCAGGACAGCCGCGAGCGTCGCCAGCAGCATGCCGATGAGGACCACCATCAACAGGGGTGAGTACGACCAGAGCACGACACCGGCAAAGGCGAGCGGCAGCACACTGGCTGACACGTCGAGGCACAGGGCGTCAAAGGCGGTTTCGAAGCGCCGGGAATAGCCCACCACCCGCTTGGTGAGCGAGCCGGCAAAGTTGTCGTGGAAAAACGACAGGTCTTTCTTGAGCAGCTCGTTCATCGCCTCGATGGACAGCGACTCCATGGCGCGAACTTCAATCCGCGTTATCAGCAGAAGAGCGATGCGCCAGATCGCCTCTCCCGCGAGCCAGACACCCGCGAAGGCAAGGATGTAGGGAGCCACCTCGCGCGCCGACAACTGTTCGTCGCCGGCGAAGACGGCCAGGAGCTTGGCCACGACGAGCGGCGGGACGTAGACAATCAACGCGTTGGCGACACCTGGCAGAATCAGCGCAGGAATGGCAAGGCCGGGGCGCGCGCGGACCTGTGCCGCGTAGCGGCGCACCGTCAGCCACACGGCGGCCGTGAGACGTTGGGGATCGCGTGTCGCGTCGCTGCTCATCGTGACGGACCCAACCGGAAGGCCGGCCAAAAACGAAAAGGGCCATCACCTCGTCCCAGGTGATGGCCCTTCTCGAAACTCGGAGTTTGAGACGACTACATCACCGGCGCTCGTGGCCCACAATGGCATGCAGCAGAAGCAGCATACCTGTCCACGCACCGGTAGTCGTCATGATGATCAAGGAGACCACACGCGATCGACGGCTGTCAATCGGTCGACGAGCCTATCCGGCCCGCTGCTCGACCTCGATCCGTTGCGACAACGGAACCCATCGGCGATCGTTCGGACCCACGTCACTCTGACTGCGGACGGATGATGCGGTTGGCCCGCTGTTGCTCGAGAGCGTGCGCAATCCACCCGCTCACGCGGCTGATGGCAAACGTGGGTGTAAACAGCGACACATCGAGTCCCAGGCCGTGCAGTAACAGCGCCGTGTAGAACTCGACGTTCGTCTGCAGCCGGCGGCCAGGTTTGTACTCCTCCAGCAGGCGAAGCGCCGTCGCTTCAACCGAGCGCGCCAGCCTATAAAGCGACATGTCGCCGGCCCGGGTGAACATCCGCTCGGCCGCCTGCGCGAGCACGTCGGCACGAGGATCGCGCACCTTGTATACGCGGTGCCCGAATCCCATCAGCTTCTCGCCCGCCTCGATCTTCGCCCGCAGCATCGCCTCGGCCCTCGAGGCATCGCCGATCTCGAACACCATGTCGAGCGCCGGTCCCGGTGCTCCTCCATGCAGTGGCCCCTTGAGCGCTCCCAAGGCTCCGACCACGGCCGACACGAGATCCGAGCCGGTCGAGGTGATCACCCGTGCCGTGAACGTCGACGCGTTGAGACCGTGATCGACAACCGTGTTCAGGTACGTCTCGAGCCCGCGCACCCTCTCGGGGTCGGGCACGTCACCACCGAGCATATAGAGAAATCCGGCGGCATGACCAAGATCCGATCGCGGCTCGATCGGCTCCATCCCTCTCGTCAATCGCCAGTACGTCGCAACGATGGTCGGAAATCGCGCGACGATTCCCTCAGGCGCCTCAGACCGGAGCGAGATGGCGCCCGCCGCGGCCCGCAGCGCATCCATCGGCGCAAGATTGGCGCGCGCACACTCGCGCAGCAGGGCCAGGGTCGCAGGCGCCAGGCTGCGCGTGGACGCCAGCGTCGCGCGGAACGACTCGAACTGCGCGCTCGATGGCAGCTCGCCGTGCCAGAGCAGCCATGTGGTCTCCTCGAACGTCGCATGCGCGGCCAAGTCGCCAACCTGATAGCCGGCGATGACCAGCTCACCGCGCTCGCCGTCAACGAGACTGAGCCGGGTGGTTGCCGCGACGACGCCGTCGAGACCACTGTTCACCATAGGTCCACCGTACGTGGCCATGTATCATCGTGTCAACGTTGATTAGTGAATCAATATGACTGCTGATCGGCCATGGATTGGCGCCCACGAGGCGGCGCGCGTGCTGAGCGTGAGCCGCACCACGCTCTACGCCTATGTCAGCCGCGGCTACGTTCGCTCGCAGGCGACCGCCGGACCGTCGCGCGAGCGGTTGTATTCGCGTGACGATGTGGAGCGCCTGCGGCGGCGGACCGAAGCACGCCGCGACCCTGACAAGGAGGCCGCGCGGTCGCTGCAGTGGGGGCTCCCGGTCCTCGAGTCGTCGATCTCATTCATCGACGGCCAGCGCCTGTACTACCGCGGGCACGATGCCGTGGAGTTGTCGCGCTCGCGATCGATTGCCGACGTGGCATCCCTGATCTGGGTCGGCCAGTTCGACGGATCGTTCTCGTCCGCGCTACCCCGCATCACTTCGCTGAGCGTCTCCCCTGATCCCGCGCTTCCGTTCGTCGCGCGCGCACAAGCCGTTCTTGCGTCCGCTGCCGCTCGCGATCACACGGCATACGACCTGCGCGCGAGCAGTGTCCCGCACACTGGTTGGCGGATCCTCCAGATCTTGACTCGCACTGCCAGGCTGTCGCGGACCTCGGCGCCCACTATCGATCAGGCACTCGCGCACGGGTGGGGCGTGAAGGCACACGGCGTCGACCTGCTGCGGGGTGCGCTGATCCTGTGCGCCGATCATGAGCTCAACGTGTCATCGTTTACGGCGCGCTGCGTCGCATCCGCCGGTTCACAGCCATACGCGGTCGTCATCGCCGGGCTCGCGGCGCTGGAGGGCATCCGTCACGGTGGCACCAGCGCGCGTGTGGAAGCGATGCTCGATTCCATGCGGCGAGCGCGGTCGCCGCGAGCGGCGGTACGGGAACGCCTTCGCCGAGGAGAATCGATTGATGGCTTCGGCCACCCGCTCTACCGTGGTGGCGATCCGCGCGCGATCGCGTTGTTCGATTTGCTGCGCGGCGCGTATGCGAAGTCGCGCGAGCTGGCCTTCGTGCTGGAGGTCGCCGATGCGGCCGCCTCGCTGACGCGCGAGCGGCCAAACCACGACTTCGCGCTCGCGGCCGTGGCGCGCGTGCTCCGTCTTCCAGCGGGATCTCCCCTGACGATCTTCGCGATCGGCAGGACGATCGGCTGGATCGGTCACGCGATCGAGCAGTACGCAACGACCCAGCTCATTCGTCCACGCGCAAAGTACGTCGGCGTGATGCCAAGCACAGTTCTGTAATGGGGTCGGGAGTCATTTGTTGAGGACACAGTGATCCCGCACATGTGCGACATGACGCCGGTTGTATACTCCGCCGCAAGGGAGATCTCATGAAGGCCATATCGTGTGTCGTGCTCGTAGTGCTGGTCGGAGCAACGGTCGTCGCTCAGTCGCCTATCCGCCCGGGGCGATGGGAAGTCGTGATGCAGATGGACATGCCCAACATGCCGGTAAAGATGCCGGAGATGAAGACGACGCAGTGCGTCACACCGGAGCAGGCCAAGGATCCGGCCAGTGCGTTACCGTCCGGACCGCAAGCCGGTCGCGGAGGAAAGTCCGATTGCAAGGTGTCCGACTACAAGGTGTCCGGTCAGACGGTCACGTGGAAGATGGCGTGCACGATGCCACAGCCGATCACCAGCACCGGAGAGATGACGTTCACCGACGACAGCTACGCCGGCACGATGAAGATGAATACGGCCCAGGGCGACATGAACATGAAAGTGGCCGGCACGCGGCTCGGCGACTGCACGCAGTGAGCCAACCCGATGTCGTCGCGCCGAAGGGAAGCGCTAGTGAATCAGGGGCGGCCGGGCTTCACGCGCTCTGTGCTCACGCGATAGAAGATGAAGCGGTAGTCACGTTCGCGATGCTCGCGAACCACATTGCCGTCGAAGTGCGCCAGCGCATCGTGGCAGAAGCGCACCTGCAGAGGATCGGTGACGTTGCACCAGTAGTTCCAGTGAAGGTACACGCCGCCGGCGTAGCGTCGTGCCAGCTCGCGCCGGATATACTCCGGCTCCTGCGCGGCAATGGAAAGCTGGGCGGCGCTGGTTCCCCAGACGTGGAACATGCTTGGATTGTGCGTGAGCACGATCGCGTTGGCCGGCAGATCGCGCGCGACGGCTTTCGCAAACTCCACGTCTGCCCGCGCGGCCCAATGCATGCAGGTGCATGCAGCGGTGAACAATCGACCCACGCGCCGAGCCCGATAAGTACAGGCGATGCGCCCGTTATTTCGTCGTGTCGCGCCAGATCGTCTCGAGATCCGCGAGGGCGGGGGCATCATGACGATCTTCGGCCTGCCCTTCTTCGGCGCCGGCGTCTTCGTCCTGCTCGCCAGCATCGGACTTGTGCCGGTCCAGGGTGGCGACGATCTGATCACGCGCATCATGCTTCCCATCATGGGCATCGTGTTCACGATGGTCGGTGGCGCGCTGTCGTTCGGCCGGGCGTGGACGACAGTCGATGGCACCAGACGCGAGGTCATCAAGCAGTGGGGGCTCCTGGTCCCCATGCGTTCCGACAGCCACCGCATCGACGACCTCACCGCCGTCGTCCTCGAATTCGAGAAAGGCGACTCCGACACCGCGGACAAGTTTCCCGTCATCCTGAACGCACGCACAGGCAGGCATCATCGGCTATGCAGCGCGACTGCATACGCCGACGCGAGGTCGTGCGCCCATTCCGTTGCCGAACTGCTTCGCCTCGACTTCGAGGATGCCACGACCGATCATCGGGTTCGTCTGTCTCCAGGTCAGGTGGACATGCCGCTGCAGCACCGTCTGCGGATGGAAGGTCGCGCCAGCGGATCGCCGGAACGCCCCGCCAATGCGCGAAGCGAGATCAATCGCGAACCGAATGCGCTGCGAATCACGATCCCGACACCTCGATCGCATCCAATCGCTTACGGCCTGACCTTGATCCCAGTCGTCATCTCGGCGGTCTTCATCAGTCCGCTGATTCAGTTCTTCCGTCAGACTCGCACGCCCGAACCCGTCGCGTGGGCGGCCCTGGGATTCATCATTCTCTTCTTCGGTGTGCTGCCTGCCATGACGGCGCTCAATGGATATCTGCGAGCGCGACGCGGCGGCACCATCGTCACGGTGTCACCGGCGGGCATTGGCATCCAGGAACGCGGTGCGTGGAAGTCGGGCCGGATGAACTCCGTCCCGGCCGCGGACATTCTGGATATCGATTTCAGCACCAGCGACTCTGCCGCGCACTCCGCTCGGCTCGCCGCAGAACAGCGCGCGCGTGACCTGGCCGCTGCCAGATCGACGCCGATCGGTCCGCGCACGGAGCGGATGCTCTCGGCGCTCGCCCGGTTCACACGGGGAAGCGGTATCACGATCAAGACGCGGCAGGGGTTGACCACCTTCGGACAGGGTCTCGCTGATGAGGAGATTCGCTACATCCACGCACTCGTCCGCCAGGCCCTTATCAGCGTCACCTAACACGTAAGCACTAGCTTCACGGAACAGTCGTCGCCCTCTGCCAGTGATGGCTGAGAGGCCAAGTGTTCTGGTGTACGCTTACGCGCACCGCAGCGAATCGCGCTGCGCCACGGGAACCGAACTCTGAACTGGAGGCCTTGGAATGCGTAAGTGTCTGTGGGGCGTGCTCCTCGTCGCAGTAGCGACCCTTCTTCCCTCGACGGCGTGGGCCCAGGCATCAATTGCGGGCTCCACTCGAGACACTTCCGGTGCGGCACTACCGGGCGTGACCGTCGAGGCGACAAGCCCGGCACTCATTGAAAAAGTGCGGACGACCGTGAGCGACGAACGCGGTCTGTATCGCATCGTCAACCTGCCACCGGGAACCTACACGGTGACGTTTGCGCTGCCCGGCTTCAACCAGGTGAAGCGAGAAGCAGTCGAGCTCACCGGGTCGTTCACGGCACAGATCGACGCCGAGATGGCGGTGGGCGGACTCACGGAGACGATCACAGTCACCGGCGCATCGCCGATCGTCGACGTGCAGAGCATCAGACGACAGACGACGATCAGCAATGAAGTACTGACGGCCATTCCGACCGCACGTCGTGGGCGGCGACGGCGCTATTGATTCCCGGCATCGTCACGATCGGGGGAAGCCCGGCCGACGTCCAGGTGACGCCGCAGATGACGGTGTTCGGAGGTGCCGGTGGACGAAGCAACGAAGGGCGCATGCAGGTCGATGGGCTGAACACCGGCGCCGGACTCGGCGGCAGCGGCGTCTCGACGTACGTCGCTGACATCTCGAACGCGCAGGAAGTCGTCACGACCACGTCAGGTGGATTGGGCGAAGCCGAAGTCGGTGGCCCCACGCTCAGCATCATCCCGAAGAGCGGCGGCAACACGATCAGCGGCAACTTCTATCTGTCCGGCGTAACCAGTGGCATGGTGGGGAGCAACTACAGCGACGAGCTGCGGGCCGCTGGTCTGACGACGCCTGGCAAGCTGGACAAACAGTGGGACTTCACCTTCGGCGTCGGCGGCCCAATCATCAAGGACCGTCTGTGGTACTGCGTCGCTGCGCGTGATGAAGGACAGCATCGAATAATTCCGAACATCTTCCCCAACCTGAATGCGGGCGATGCTACCAAGTCGCTCTATCTGCCCGATCTCACCAAGGAAGTTCTTGGTGCCGAGAGCTGGCGTCTGTACACGGTGCGTTTGACGATTCAGGCGACCTCGCGTGACAAGTTCAACGTGCACTGGGACGAACAGATTCCCTGCAATGGTGCGACGTTCACCACCGACCAGGATGGGTGTCGGCAGCAGCCCGAGTCGGGGAATCGCATCGGTCCGCTCGGATTGGGTGGTCTCAGCTCGACGACGTCGCCGGAGGTTGGCCAATATCTGAATGCCCATCCTCGCGTGCGGCAGGTCACCTGGGCGAACACAGCGACCAATCGCATGTTGTTCGAAGCGGGCTTCGGTGCCTACCAGGCCCCGTTCGGTCCGTACGAGAGCCCGGGCAACACGACGCGCCCGCTCGCACGCGTCACGGAACAATGCGCCGCCGGCTGCTCCGCGAACGGAGGCATTCCCAACCTGATATATCGCTCGCAGAACTGGGCAGACAGCTGGGACGCGCAGTACACGTGGCGGGCATCGGTGTCGTACGTGACCGGCGCCCACAACCTGAAGGTTGGATACGGCGGCGTGGCGCTGGTATCGGATCTCCAGAGCTTCACCAACGACAACAACCTCGCCTACACGGTCAGCAACGGCGTCCCCATTTCGCTCATCACAGTCGCTGCTCCCGTACACCATCAGCTACCGGACGCGAAACATGTCGTTCTACGTGCAGGATCAGTGGACGCGCGGACGCATGACGCTGCAAGGCGCACTGCGCTTCGACCGCAACTGGAGCCTCTCTCCCGAACAGCGCATCCCGGCGTCGAACTTCCTGGCCAACCCGATCGTGTTCCCGGAAACGCCTGGCGTGAATGCCTACAAGGACATCTCACCGCGCGGTGGCGTCGCCTACGATCTCTTCGGCAACGGGAAGACGGCCATAAAGGTGAACTTCGGCAAGTACCTGGAGCCGACGAGCAACAACAACAACTACATTCTGTCAAACCCGATCACCCGTATCGCGACGACCACGCAGCGGTCGTGGACCGATCCGAACAACAACTTCAGTCCGGACTGCGATCTGCGAAGTCCTGCCGCGCAGAACCTGTCGGCGTCGGGCGGTGATATCTGCGGTGCGATGGCATCACAGACGTTCGGCACGACCATGCAGACGACCGCGAACATCGACCCGAAAATCCTCACCGGATGGGGCGTGCGGTCCAACGACTGGCAGATCGGCGCCTCGGTCCAGCAGCAGGTGCTGCCGCGCGTCTCGATCGAAGTGGGCTACTTCCGCCGCTGGCTGAACAACTTCACGATCACCGATAACCTCTCTGTCGGACCGGAAGACCACACCGAGTACAGCATCACGGCACCGTCCCATCCGGACCTGCCTGGCGGGGGCGGCTACACCGTCGGCGGCCTCTACAACGTCATCCCGACCAAGTTCGGCCAGACCAGCAACAACATCACCCTGGCCGACGACATCGGTGAGCAGTATCAGAGCTACAACGGGATGCTCTTCAACGTGAGCGCACGACTCGGGGCCGGCGTGCAGTTCCAGGGCGGCATCAACACCGGAAAGACAGTGCAGGACAACTGCGCCGTGCGCGCGATGGTGCCCGAACTGGCGACGGTGCAACCGGGTTCCACGGCGGCCGCTGGCACGAGCCCCAACGTGAACGTCGGGAATCCGTACTGCCACAGCGATCCGGGCTTCATCACCAAGGCGACGGCCCTCGGCAGCTACACCGTGCCGAAGATCGAGGTGCTGGTGAGCGGCACGCTTCGCAGTGATCAGGGCGCGACGCTCGCAGCCAACTGGAATGCTCCGGTCGCGCTCGTCTCCGCTGCGTTGGGCCGGCCGGCGGCAGTGGTCGGCAACACCGTTCCGATCGCGCTGGTCGCGCCGGGCGAGGTGTGGGGCGATCGCGTCAACGCGCTCGATATGCGCTTCGCGAAGATCCTGCGCTTCGGTCGCGTGCGCTACAACATCGGAGTCGACATCATCAACATTACCAATTCCGATGCGACCCTGACCTACAACCAGACGTTCAACCCGAATCCCGCCACGCCGTCGCAGACCTGGCTGGCGCCGTTGTCGGTATTGACGCCGCGCTTCTTCAAGATCGGCGCTCAAATCGACTTCTGATCTCAACGACGTCAACTCCCAACGCCCGACCTCCAACTCCCAAACCGCTTGGGATTGAGAGTTTGGGAGTTGGGAGTTGGAGATTGGGGAGTGATACACGCCCGGGACTGAGATCCCCACTCGGGCGTTCTCTTCTGGCGTCGCGTTCCAGTACCCGTAACGCTCGGACACCTTCAGAAAGTGAGCAATCTCCTCGGGCGATGGTGCCACCGCCGGCGCGCCAGGCGTTGTCCGCTTGCCGATCTTCATTGTCACCATCGCAGGAGTGAAACTCGAACTGAGCCAGCAACGGTATAGTCTTTTCAAGAGGAACTTTTGATGGGCCGGTTACCTGTAGTGCTTCTGTTGGTAGTCGTCGGCGCCTGCTCGAGCCAGTCGAGCCCAGAGTCGGGGGCGAACTCTGGTGGCACACCGACCGCAGCAGCAATCAAGACGATGCCGCAGTTCGAGGCAACGCGGCTGCTCGAGCACATCAAAGTGCTGTCGTCCGATGAGTTCGAGGGGCGGGCACCAGGGTCGAAGGGTGAAGAGCTCACCGTCAAGTACCTCGAGGACGAGTTCAAGAAGATCGGCCTGCGCCCGGGGAATACGGACGGCACCTACGTGCAGGACCTGCCCCTGGTCGGCATCACCGGCGCCAACAGCAGACCGCTGACCGTGACTGGCGGCGGCAAGAAGACGACGCTGAAATGGCGAGATGAAGTCGTGGCGTGGACGAGGCGCGTGGCTGACACGGCGTCGATCGATAACTCCGAGTTGATCTTTGCCGGCTATGGCGTAACGGCACCCGAGTTCAACTGGAACGACTTCAAGGATGTCGATATCAAAGGCAAGACGATCATCGTGCTGGTCAACGACCCGCAACTCCCGGCCGCCTCCGATCCGTCAAAGCTCGACACGACGCTCTTCAACGGCGCGGCGATGACCTACTACGGCCGCTGGACCTACAAGTTCGAGGAAGGGGCGCGCCGGGGCGCGGCCGGCATCCTCATCGTCCATGAGACCGGGCCAGCCGGATACCCGTTCTCGGTCGTGCAAGGCAATCTTGGCGAGCGGTTCGACCTCGTGACACCAGACAAGAACATGGGACGCGCCGCGATCGAAGGATGGCTCTCGCTCGACGCGACGAAAAAGCTGCTCGCCCAGGCCGGTCAGGACTTCGATGCGCTCAAGAAACAGGCACTGACCCGTGATTTCCGTCCAGTGCCGCTCAAACTGCAGGCGTCGCTTGGCATCCGCAACTCAATGCGGACGATCCAGTCGAAGAACGTGCTGGCCAGGCTCGAGGGCAGCGATGCACAGCTACGGGACGAACATGTCGTCTACACGGCTCACTGGGACCACCTCGGGCGGGGCGATGCGGTTGACGGCGACGACATCTACAACGGTGCGCTCGACAACGCGTCCGGTGTGGCGATGCTGCTCGAGATCGCGCGCGGGTTTACGACTGTCGAACCACGGCCCAGGCGATCGATCCTCTTCCTGATGGTCGGCGCCGAGGAGCAGGGGCTGCTCGGCTCGCAGCACTATGCGGAACAGCCCATTTATCCGCTGGCGAAAACGCTGGCCAATATCAACATCGACGGCGTGAACCAGTGGGGTCGCACCAAGGACATCACGGTCATCGGTATGGGAGCGTCCGATCTCGACGACTACCTGCGCGACGCCGCCGCCGAGCAGGGCCGCGTGCTGCGGCCCGACCCTGAATCAGAGAAAGGGTTCTACTATCGGTCGGACCACTTCAACTTTGCCAAGCAAGGTGTACCTGCGCTCTACACCGACACTGGTATCGACTTCGTCGGCCGGCCGGCGGAGTACAGCCAGCAGAAACGCGACGAGTACACGAACAAGGACTACCACGCGCCATCCGACGAGATAAAGGACGACTGGGATCTGACCGGAGCGATTGACGATACCCAGTTACTGTTCGTCATCGGATACCGTGTCGCCAATGCCGACAAGTTCCCCGAGTGGAAGCCTGGAAACGAATTCAAGGCCACCCGGGACGCAATGCTCAAGAAGTAGCCACGAGGAGAGACCCCAGATGACACGACTCACGTTGATGGGGACCGGTGCGACAGCACTGCTCATTGGAATCACCATCGGTTCGGCGGTCGCGCAACAACCCGCCGCGCCGGCCGGACCTCAACCCTACGTCGTCGGCAATCGCCTGGGCATGCCGATCAATCCGGCGCCCGACGGAGCCTTCACCCCGATGTCCAGCAACGTGAAAGTCTACGGGGCCATCTACTCGGCGGAGAGCTGTTCGTACGACGCGCAGCGTGGCGTCATCGTCGTGCCGAATCGCGGCGTCAATCAGAACGTGCAGACCAACAACGCCTGGATCTCTTTCATCAATCACGACGGGTCCGTGCACACCGCGCGCTGGGTCGGCATCCAGAACCCCGGTGAGCAACGCAGCAACATGACCACGCCGCTGGTGCTGAACGAGCCGTTCGGCAGCGACATCGCCAACGGCATCCTCTACCTCGCGGATCGCGACGGCGGCACCAATCCCACCGATCCGATCGTGTCGGTGATTCGCCGTTTCAACCTGCAGACGGGCGCTCCGGCCGGCGAAACACGCGTCGAGAAATCAAACGGCTTCAACGATATCGAGGTCGCTGACGATGGGACGATCTACGCGACGCAGACTGGCGTGGGCGGCGAGACTCCCGATCCGACGACCTGGCAGGTGTGGAAGATCACCAAGGATGGCACCGCATCGATCTTCGTCCAGGGGGCGCCGCTGCGACAGCCGAACGGCATCGCCCTGGACGAGAAGGGCAACATCGTCGTCGTCAACATCGGGAACAACGAGGTGCTGACGTTCTCGCAGGACGCGAAGCTGTTGAAGACCGAGACTGCGGTGCAGGCGGGCAACGACGGCCTGGTGATCATGCCGGACGGCACGAAGTACGTGAGCAGCGTCACGCTCGGCGGTGTCTCGCGCATTCGCCCCGGTCAGCCCGCCGAGCTCATCGCGCAGAACATCCCGAACGCGGCTTCGATGTGCTACGACGCCGGCGCGAATCAGCTCGTGATCCCGATGAACGCCAACAACGCGATGGCGTTCATCCCTCTCAAGTAGCGACACAGAGGTAGAGGCGGGTCTTCAGACCCGCCTCCCTAGCGACTCCGCCGCGCGTCAACCGCCACCAGCACAGGACGACTGCCGCCTCTTTCAATCCGATAGCTCACCCTCATCCGAGACGACGGGCAGCACTCGGTGTCAGCTGGCGTGTAGCGCGCGAAATCAGCAATCAGCGAGTCGTCGCCTGTGATGCGGACCGCACCCGCGACGCCGTCGAGATTCCGCCCCATCGCTACCGGCGACAGGGTTCCCGCGAAACGCCCGGCAACGAACACAAACAGGTTGAACACCATCGGCTCACAGCCCGGAGTGGTTGCTGCGGTCATGCCGCCGATGACCTCGACATCATTGCGGGAAATCGCTTGATCGAAATGGTGGAATGGCACCCAGCCCGCTCTGCGGACGATGTCGGCCGCCATCGAGGTGGCCAGCGTGCTCGATCCACACCGCCGTTCGAGTGCAGCTTGTGGTTCTGTGCCCGGCTGAGGCGAGGCAACTCCTCTGTCAGTCTCGTTCCAGGCGCTCATCCCGCGGTCGAGCCATGTCGATCCGGTCTGGGCAGGCACGCCAGCGGCGATGACGACGACCGCGAGCGTGGCGAGGGCAAAGGTCCGTGAGCAGTCCACGTTCTGCGCTCAGGCTGATGGCAGTATAGCTTCCACTCGCGTATCTTCAGAGCCGCCGTCGCACAGGCAACAGCTCGTGCAGCCGCGCCTCGCGCAGGTAGAGGCCTCCCCACAGCATGGCCGCAACGTAGACCGGAAAGAGCGTGTAGCCGATCAATGGACTGCCGACACGCACGTGTGTGGCAATCGCGCCGCCAAGATAGCCGGTGAGCAGCACTGCGCCCAGGACTGACGTGCGTGGCACCAGATAGACCACGAGGAAAACCAGCTCGATCACGCCAATCCACAGGATCGTTTCGACGGGATAGCCGAGTTCCGCCGTAGCCTTCACCGCCGGTTCAAGCTGCAGCACCTTGAGCACGGTGTCGAACGCGAGGAACAGTGAAACCAATCCGCTCAGGATGCTGCCGATCACGAATCTTCTGTTCGTACGCCTCTCGGTGTTCATCATTCCTTCGACCTCCCACGCGCTGAGCCCGTCTTGCCGACGTTGAGGGCAACGCCGGCGCGAACGAGATCCCGCAGCGCCGCCGTGTTGATCCGATCACCCTGGTGAATGTCGATCGCGCGGCTCGCCTTGGCATCGTGCCCGGCATTGAAGAGACGATGCGGGTCGGCCAACGACGCCCCCTTGAAGAAGTTGACCTTCACGTGGTCCCGAAAGGCGCCGACCGCAACGACGTTCCCGTTTCGCGACCAGACGGGGGTATTCCACTTCCACTCCTCGACCGCGTCCGGAGCGGCGTCGCGAATGAGCTTGCGAAGCTGCGCAACGGTCTTGCCGCGCCAATCGGCAAGGCCCTCGATGTACTTGGTGATTTGCTCCGATGCGTCCATGGTTGGCTGCAACCACACGCATCATAGAGTCAGGGCAGGGGCGCTGTTTTGTATAGAAACGACAGTTGCTTCGTTGCGCGAACGATGTCGGCGGGAGTCTGCCCGATGAAATACTTGAGGGACTTCGTCAGATGTGCCTGATCGAAGTAGCCGGCTTTGTGAACGCTGTCGAGAATCGAAACGCCGTCCCGCAGGAGATTCGTCGCATAGCGGGCGCGTTCGATCTGACGCACGGCACGATGGCTCATGCCCGTCGCTCGCAGGAAATGCCGCTGCCCCGAACGGACCGATTGCGCCCCTGTCTCACCGCGCTGAACCAGATCGACGGCCGGATCGCGAACGACGATGCATTCGCGCACCAGCCTCGAGACGAAGACGTCAGCATTCTCGAAGTCCGGGTAGTCCCATGCCGATCCGTTCAACCAGAACGAGCGGCTCGTTGCCTCCGGCAGCGTGACGTCCCGCCCGTCTCTGAGTTGACCGGGCGTCAGCTGTGGCATGAACGTCCCCAGCTTGAAGCGGATACCGAGCCACTCGCCTTCGGGGGGGGCAATCAAGGTCGTCGCTTTCGTTTCGGGTCCGCGCAGCGTGATGAAGGTCCTGCCCCTCCGTCGCGTCACCGCCATCTCGAAGTTGCTGGCCGCGATCGAAAGAAACGGTCCACCATGCCCGCTCCGCGCGCGCCAGATCTTCTCCACGAAACGAGCGTCCGAAGGCCGGTGGTCAAACGTCAGGAACATGAGGCACCGATCGTAGCCGACGTGCGTCTCACCCACGCGATTGTGCTGCGGCCGGCACTCTTCTTGCTCGGACCTGGGCATGGACCAGTTGGCGTGGCTGCGCGCCTCGGCTGTGCTCGTCGTGACCGGTCTGGTTATCGCAGCATGGAAGTGGCTCCCCACGCTCGACCCACGCGACCTCTCGCACTGGCTCGAGCCACATCGTCATGCCTGGTATGCGCTGCCGATGGTCATGGTCGGGTTCATTGCTCTGGCGCTGGTACCGGTCGTCCTGTTGATTGCCGCGACCGGGCTCGCCTTCGGCCCGGTTCTCGGACCGCTCTATGCCATGGCCGGGTGTCTTGCGAGCGCGTCAGTCGGCTTCGCCATAGGGCGATCGATGGGCCGCCGGCGCGTGGAGCAGCTCGCGGGTAAACGGATCGCGCGTATCAGTCGCGCGCTGCAGCGGAACGGCACCCTCGCCGTGTTTCTCGTTCGGAAAGTGCCGGCGCCCTTCACGTTGTCCAACATCGTCGTTGGCGCATCGAGCGTCAGCTATCGCGACTTCATCCTCGGCACCATCCTCGGGATGGGCGCTTTCGTGGTCGCGCTTGCCGGCTTCGGATTTCAGTTGATGCAGGCGCTCCGCGATCCGTCACCGGCAACATGGCTCGGCGCCGCACTCTTCATCGCCGTGCCGCTGACGCTGGCATTGACGATCAACCACATCCTGCGACGGGCGAGGCCGGCTTGACGATCGGGGCGGCACGCGTGGCGCGCGCAGGCGAGAGCGCATCTCCTGCACGCGGGATCGTCCAGCCGGGGAAGAACTGCTGGCGTGTCGATCGCGCGGATCGGTTCTATTGCATCCAGGACGGCGCCGACTACTTCCGCCTGGTCAGGGACGCCCTGCTCTCGGCCCGCCACAGCGTGTTCATCCTCGGCTGGGACATCTTTGCCGGCGTCGATCTGCTGCCCGGTGCCACTGTGTCGGACGCGCCCACGTGTCTGGATGATCTGCTGGCGTTCATCGCTCGGCGACGGAAGCAGCTCCGCTGTTACATCCTAATCTGGGACTATGCCGCCCTCTACACGCTCGAGCGCGATCCGTTCTCGCGCTGGCGGGTACGGTGGAAGACGCCGCGACGCGTCCGCTTCGGGTTCGACGATCGCCACCCAGTCGGAGGCTCCCACCACCAGAAAATCGTCGTCGTCGACGACCAGCTCGCGTTCTGTGGCGGTATCGATTTGACCGGTCATCGCTGGGATACCAGCGCGCATCGGATCGAGGAGCCGGCGCGGATGTCGGCAGGCAAGCCATATGGGCCATATCACGAGATCCAGGCGATGGTATCGGGGGCAGCTGCGACAAGCCTCGGCGTGCTCGCGCGCGATCGCTGGCGCGCCCTGGGCGAGAAGCGGCTGCCGCGACTCATCACGTCAAGTCACGACCTCTGGCCTCATGACGTAGAGCCAGACATCACGGACGTCAACGTCGCCATCGCGCGGACGATGCCCGAACTCGACACTGAACCCGCGACCCGGGAATGCGAGGCGCTCTTTCTCGATTCGATTGCCGCAGCGAAACACTCGATCTACATCGAGAGTCAGTACTTCACGAATGAGACGCTTGCTGAGGCGCTGGCCGCGCGCCTGCGAGAGCCGAACGGGCCGGAGATCGTTGTCGTGACTCCGAAAGAGTGTCACGGCTGGCTCGAGCAGAGCACGATGGGCGTCTTCCGTGACAAGGTGTTCCGGACCATGCTGACCGCGGACACGTTCGGACGCCTGCGGCTCGTGTACCCTGCGGCGTCGCGCTCACAGGATGTCCCGACGTTCGTCCATTCGAAAGTGATGATCGTGGATGACGAGCTCGCTCGGATCGGGTCGGCCAACTTCTCTCGCCGGTCGATGGGTGTCGACACGGAATGCGATCTGGCCGCGGAGGCCTACGGCGACGCGCGCGCGCGGCCGGGGATTCTCCGCATTCGCAATCGGCTTGTTGGGGAGCACCTTGGCCTGCCGGCCAACGCTGTCGCACAGGAAATCGAGCGCGTGGGCTCGCTGCATGAATTAATCGACGCGCGAGAGCACGCAGACCACACGCTGGTTCGAATCGACGTGCCTCCAGAGGCTGCGACGCCTCCGTCTGAGGCGTTGCGTGAGGCGGCCGATCCAGCTGAGCCGATTCTGGCTGACTCGTCCGTCGCTGCCGTCGGGCCTCCGGTCACCGGCGCCAGGGGCCGTCGGCGAGCGCTCGTGCTCCTGACCAACGTGGTGCTCGTTCCCCCGTCGTTGATCGGGCTCGTGACTGGCGCAGCATGGGGGCCCGTTCGCGGCGGTCTCGTGGCGCTGTCCGGCTCACTGGTCCTGGCTGCGGTCGGCTACGCGGCTGGCCGGGCGATCGGGCCCACCAGAATCCAGCGCTGGATGAGCAGGCGATCGTACCGATCCGCAAGACAGCTCGGTGCACAAGGCATAACCAGTGCGCTCGTGCTGCGCCTCGCCTCGGTCGCGAGCGCCGGTTCGATTCATCTGCTGTGTGGCGCCAGTCGTGTTCCTTTCGCGACCTACATGGCCGCGACCGCGATCGCCCTCGTGCCGGCCATGTTCGCACTCGCTGGTCTCGGCGCGCTGCTGCGCTACACCCTCATGTATCCGACGATATCGAACCTGCTTCTGACCGCTGGCGCTGCTCTGCTCCTCGTCGTGCTCGCGGCTCTGGTTCGCACGTTGCTTCTGTTCCGTCGATTCGCGCCCACGCTCGCCGGCCAACGCGCGCGCGCGGAGTTCGGCTGATTGCACGAATCAACCATGTCGACCACGGACACAACGCCACTGTCGCTTCGAGTCGCCACCTACAACGTGCACGAGTGTGTCGGCACCGATGGGCGTCACGATCCGGAGCGTGTGGCAAAGGTCGTCACCGAACTGGATGCGGACATCGTCGCGCTGCAGGAGTTCACTTATCCCGCCAGCGTCGCGTTGGAAACACGCAACCCGGTTGGACTGACGATGCTGGATCGATATGAGTGCGCGCTGGGTCCGACCCGCCAGACCAGGAGGCAGGAATGCTTCGGCAATGCCCTCTTTACGCGGCATCCGATTGTCGATGTGCATCGCATCGACCTGTCTATGGGGAAACGTGAACCGCGCGGGGCGCTCGCGGCCACTGTCGAAGTCGGCGGCAGGCTGGTGCATGTACTCGCAGCGCACCTCGGGCTTCGAGTGGGCGAACGGCGATTTCAGGTCCGGCAGATCCTGAAATACCTCGACTCAATGCGGCACACGTTGTTTGTGGTATCAGGTGACTTCAACGACTGGCTGCCGGGACGATCAGTCGTGCACGTCCTTGACGACCGCCTTGGCCGGCAGACGCGGCTCGCATCGTTTCCCGCGTCATGCCCGCTCGTTCCGCTCGATCGCATCTGGGTGCATCCGACTGGCGCGCTGCGACGGATATTCACCCATGCAACGCCGACGGCCCGACTGGCCTCGGATCACCTTCCGGTCGTGGCTGACATCGAGGCCTAAGCAGTTTGGTGCGCACCGATGGTGCTCACCACGTCAACTGCACGGCCATACTGCCTGTCGCACCATTCAACCGATCGTCGAGCGCGTCGGTCGCGCCACTGATCCGATATCCGCCGCCGATATCGACACCGACGTGCCGGATCAATCGCACGGTCGCATTCATCTGCGGTTCGAACACGAAGAAGTCGTCGCGAGCGAGGAACCGGACATTCTGGCCGCCCACCGGGCTGAAGCGATCGTGTGTACGCGGAGATCCACCACGCACCTCCAGGTCCGTCCCAAGCGTCGCCGTGCCAAAGCCGACGAGTCCACGTGCACCAAAGCGAACCATGCGGCCAGCCGGCATCGACCAACCGAGCATCAGCCCGCCGTAACGCATCTCCTCGCCACGATCCCCGTTGACCAGCCAGTAGAACCCGCCACCAACGAACAGTGTTTCGTCCAGCAACCTGCCCGCATACGCACCGGCCAACTGTCCGGTGTTGCCGTCGACGTCCGCGATCTTGTAGTCGGGAGCCACGACGAACGGACTGTGAATTCGATCGAGCACGAGCGGCGCCGGTGCGGTCTGCGCCTGAGCCGCGAGCGGGACGAGCGTCGCAAGAACCGCGATCGTCATGAGCCTGGTCATCGTTCCTCCTCCCGCGACAAGCTGACATTGATCGGTGAGCTCTCGCCGCGGCGAACGTCGACCTGGGCCGCATACGGACGATATCCAGGCTTTCGTACCTCGACACGGTGCGACCCCGCCGCGACTTGCACGACAAGCGGTTCATTCCCAGTCGCGACCTCCCAGCGCTCCCCGTCGATCAGTACATCTGCTTGCGGAGGCTGGACGCGGATCGCGAGCGTCCCGTAGTCGGCGTTCGCCTCGCTTGCAGCAGGCCCATCGGGAGGCGCCGCGTCGCGCCGTCCAGGAGGCGCCGCCGGGCGCACGTCAGGCACATCACCTGCCGCGAGGGGCGACATCGTGTACCGGATCCTGAAGGTGGCGCGGGGCTGGATCAGGACCTGCTGGGTGACCTTGCGGTGGCCTTCGAGATAGAGCGTGAGCTCATGCTCGCCAGGCTGGATGCGCAGCCGTTGGAACCTGCCGTCGAAGTCATCAACGCGACCCGCGAAATAGCCGTCGACGAAGACCTCCGTTTCGCGCGGCGTGACCTGCAGGCGGAGCGAAGACTCCAGATCGTAAAACGCCGACGGCGCGTCGGTTGACAGCGGTAGCAGCAGAATGGCTGCTGTCGTGAGCGGTAAAACTGTCTTTCGAGTGAGAGTCACAAGTCGCCTCCGAATAATTCGGAAGCGACGAGGCAATGGCCGTGCCGCCGCGGCGTGAGAAAAGTGCCGTGCTTTTCTCACGCGCTGTCACAGTTGGTTCACGAGAGCGTCGCAGCTCGCACTCTCGCGAAGACACTCACAGATCAGAGAGCTCAGTGAACTGTCCTGTGCTGTCGCCAAGCTTCTCGACGGGCACACCCATCTTGTGGAGCAGCGTGAGCTGCAGGTTCGTCAACGGGGTGTCTTCCGGATACACAAGGTGACGTCCGCCCTTGATCGTGCCCGCGCCGCCGCCCAGCACCAGTGTTGGCAACGGACCGTGCGTGTGTCGATCGCTGTTGCTGATCCCGCCACCGAAGAGGAGCACCATGTGATCGAGCAGTGACCCGTCGCCGTCCGGCGTCGCGCGCAGCTTCTCCAGATAGCTGGCGAACAGCGCGACGTGATAGAGCTGAATGGCGGTGCACTTCTCCATCTTCGCCGTATCGTTCTGATGATGCGTCAGCGGATGGTGCGGTTCGGGGATGCCGATCTGCGGATACGGCCGCCCGGTCTGCTCACGGCCGTACATGAACGTGATCACCCGCGTCAGATCGGCCTGGTAGGCCAGCAGCTGCAAGTCATAGAGCAACTGCACGTGCGGCTCGAACCCGTCCGGGACACCGGCTGGCTGATCGACGTCAGGTCCCTGCCGGGTGCTTTGTTCCTCGGCCTTCTGGATGCGGCGCTCGGTGTCGCGGAGCGACTCGAGGTAGTCGCTCAGCTTCGTGCTGTCGGACGCCCCCAGTTCCCGTTGCAACTGCCTCACGCGTGAGGTGACGGAATCGAGGATGCTGCGATCCTGACGCAGACGCGACGCGCGCACGCGCGCATCCGTGCTGTCGCTCGACCCGAACAACCGCTCGAAGACGACCCGCGGGTTGTTCTCGGCCATCAGCGGCAGCGTCGGCGTCCGCCACGACAGCGTGCTGCTGTACGCGCAGCTGTACCCGACGTCACAGGATCCCACCAGGCTGTTGTCGTCTGCCGTCAGTTGCAGCGACGACAGCTGCGTTTCGCGCTCGAGCGCTCTCGCAGCGATCTGGTCCATCGACACGCCGTTCTCGACGACGCTGTCTGACTTCTTCACGTGGACACCGGTGAGATACGATCCTGATGCGCGGGAGTGATCTCCCCCGCCGTCGCCGAGCGCCTCCGCCTGATGACTGGAGAGATTCGTGACCACGATCAACTGATCGCGAAACGGCTCCAGCGGCTCCAGCGTCCGTGAGAGCGTAAAGTCATGACCCGTGCCCTTGGGCAGCCAGTTCTCGTAGATGACGCCGTTGGGGTGATAGACCACACCGAGGCGGGGGGCGCCCTTCGCTGGCGTTTTTACCTGGGCGGTGAGCGCCGGCACCATCGCGTCGAGCAGGGGCAACGCCACCGCCGTGCCCATCCCCCGGAGCACGGTGCGTCGCGACATCGCCTTTTTCAGGACCATCATGACCGCGATCTCCTCATCTGAAACGGAGGGCTCTTCACGATCGCCAGTATCGTCGACGACCAGCGGTAGTCGTCGGCCGCGGCTGTCCGCACGATCGAGCGCACGGCGGGCGCATCGAAGTGCTGCATCTCTCGGCCGACTGCGTATATCAGCAACTTGCTGGTCACGGTCTTGACGAACTGTTCCTTCTGCGTCATCAGCGCCCGTCGCAGCGCGGCAGGTCCGTCGACCTTCGTTCCGTCCAGCAACACGCCGCTCGCGTTGATCGGTGCGTCTCCGTCGGTCGTGCGCCACTGGCCGACGGCGTCGAAGTTCTCGAGGCTGAAACCCAGCGGGTCCATGCGCGCATGGCACGATGCGCAAACCGGGTTGGCGCGATGCTGCTCCAGCATCTCGCGGACTGACGCGGCCTTGCCGATCTTGCTTTCGTCCAGATTGGTGTTGACGTTCGGCGGCGGAGGCGGCACTGGCGCAGCCAGGATGTTCTCGAGGAGCCACTTGCCTCGGATGGTCGGCGAGGTTCGCGTCGGGTAGGACGTGACCGCAAGGACGCTTCCCTTCCCGAGCAGACCCCAACGGTTCTCATCGGCGAGCGTGACGCGGCGGAAGTGGCTTCCATACACGCCCGATATCCCGTAGTGATGCGCCAACTGCTCGTTCAGGAAGGTGGTGTTCGCCGTGAGCAGCTCCGCGATACCACGGTCGCCCTTCAGCTGATCGTCGAGGAACAGCTCGGTCTCTCTGACAAACGCCGTGCGCAGGTTGTCATCGAACCAGGGGAACTTGGTGTTCGCATCCGGCGTCAACAGCCAGACGTTGCGCGTTTGCAGCCACTGACCGAAGAAGTTCTCGACCAGCGCGCGTGCGCGCCCGACGATCTGCGAGCATCCGTCGTACTTGCTGCTCGAGCACACTCGCCTCGCGGAGCTTCCCCCCGATCGCCAGATTGAGTAGTTCATCGTCTGGAATGCTGCTCCAGAGGAAGAACGACAACCGTGAGGCGAGCTCGACGTCGGACAGACGATATGCGCTACCCGGCGCGACCTTGGCAGGGTCGGCTTCGATGCGAAACAGAAAGTCAGGGCTGACCAGCAGCCGTTCGAGCGCCGCACGGATGCCGCTGTCGAAGTCATCATTCGCGCGGGCATTCTTGTAGAACTCGAGCAGCGTCTGCACGTCGTCGCTCGTCTCCGGCCGGCGGTAGGCGCGGCGCGCCAGAGTGGAAAGGATCCGTGTGGCGCAACTGACCTCGTCGCTCGATATCCCGGGCTGACACACGAAGATCCGGCGACGGCTGGGGGAATCCTCCGGAACACGCCCGTTGTACGGCCCTCCGACCAACAGCGACGAAATCGTCAGCTCCGCACTCGGTACGTCGCCCTCACGATTCCAGATCGGAACGCGAGCCGGGCCCATCCCTTCCGCCTTGATGCTCTCGGATTTGACGATGGTGGCGAGCACGTCACGCAAGCCCGCCTTGAGCGCCAGGCGCACCTGCAGCTTGTCGTCGAGATTGTCGGCTGTCTCGGTCGTATCCGGACGATCAGGTCCCGCGGTTCCCGCTGGTACTGGGCCGCCGATTGTGAATTGTCCGACGCGGTTTCCATCGACACGGATTTCAATCGTCGTGGGCGCATTCAGCCCACGGATGACGCCTGCGTAGGTTCGCAGCAGCCGGACTCTGAGGTCGTATTCGCCATCGACCGGGAAGTAGTGACGCACCGCGATCCCGCCGCGCGCGCCAAGCGAGAACGACTCGTTCAGCCGCTCGGTCTGCCACAGCCAGGTCTGTTCGTTCGAGTTCCCCTTCACGGCGGTGTAGCGCTCGACTGTCGGTCGAAGCGTCGGGTCACCGATCGCCACGCGGGCGATCTTCGCAGCGGCGGTCAGATATCGTTCCAGCTGCGCAGGCTCCATGCCGAGCGCATCGGCATTGGTATCGAAGCCGTGTGCCTGCGCATCCGGCGGCAGCATCGACGCGGCGTCGATTTCGACCCCAAGCAGGTCACGAACGGCGTTGGCGTATTCCGTACGGTTGAGCCGATGCAGGTCGGCGGGACGACCCGGATCCGGTCGCGCCAATGCCGCGCGGTCAAGCTCGCTTTCCAGCCATGTCGCGACGGTGTCATACATGGCGCTGTCGGGACGCGGCATGCTCGCCGGCGGCATCGCGCGGCTTCGCAACTGCACGATGACCTTTTCCCAGATCTCCGCCGAGTTGGACACCTGTTCGCTGTCGGCCTTGTCGAGCAGAAGGCCCGCTGTCTTCAAGCGTTCGTTGTGACAGGTGACGCAGTACTGCGTGATCAGGGCTTTGGCCGGGCTCCGCCTGCGGGACGTTACGCTGCGCTGCCGATTTCGCGGGGCCTGCCTGGCTGGACGCTTCGAAGCATACCGCCCCCATCCATGCGATGCAGACGCATGTCATCACCGCCCGTGTCGTCAACCGTTGGTGTGCTAGCGACACTTGTTCTGTGCCTGACAGGGTTTCCCGAGCTTTGGATCGGCGCCGTGCGCGAGCAGCAGGTCCGCACCCTCTTTGTTGTAGAGCACACCGCCGAGCCGATCTCCGTATCCAGACGCCGCCAGCCACGGAGTGACTCCCGCCTTGCTGATGGCGTTCACGTCCGCTCCCTTTTCGATGAGAAGCGCAAGCAGGGTGTTCCACCCGCGATACGCGGCACCAAACAATGCGTTCTCGCCGTTGGTAGTGGCTCCCCTCGCGTCGGCACCAAGTTGCATCAGGAACCTGACGGCCTCGAGCGCCTCCGCCTCGGTCGTCGGGCTTTCACCGATTCCGCGATTCAGGCCAGATGCGGCCATCACCGGCGTGGTTTTTGTGTCGGTCACCAGGGTAGGATCCGCGCCCGCCGCAAGCAGCAACTGCATCATCTCGAGATCGGCCGACGCACTCGCGAGCAGAAACGGTGTGGCGCCTGCAGCATCTTCGTAACCGCCACCGAGCCCGGAGAATCCCGGAGGCCGCTTCGTCATGCGCACGTTCGGATTCGCCCCACGCGCCAGCAGCGTCGTCACGAGCTCGAGCTTGGCCTTCCGGTTCGGGATACCGCTCATCGGATCGATGAAGCCGTAGACCGGGTTCGATATCCCGCCTTCCCACGTCGCTGACGCCCAATGCAGCGGGGTGAAGCCGGCATCGATCAGATTCGGGTCTGCGCCCTGCTCGAGCAGGAAGATCGCGAGCGGCACGTGCCCTCTTACAGTCGCCACCAGCAACGGGGTGCTTCCCGCCGACAGCGTTGCCTGATAGGCCGGACCCCTCGGGGCTACACCAACTGCGGCGGCCCCAGACGAGCTCCGTCCGCCACCGGTATTGTCTCGACGCGTCTCGGCAGGAGGCTCTTCCGGCAGCGATCGAATGTTTACGTTCACACCTGCCGCGAGCAGTTGCCGCGTTGTCGCGAGATCGCCTTCGCGGGTGGCGAAGTGCAGTGCGGTGAATCCTTTCTTCGTATGAGCCTGCGGGTTCGCGCCTGCTTCAATGAGCAGACGCACGACATCAGCGTGACGCTCCGCGGCCGCCCACATCAACGCATCCTGATTCTGTGACGGCTCGCTGGCATTGACGTCGGCGCCGCGAGCGATCAGCGCGCGAACCGCGTCGACGCTGCCGCTGCTCGCGCACGTCATGATCGGTGTCTCGCCCGTGCCAATCCGAGTATTGGGATTCGCGCCGGCGTCGAGAAGGCGCTGGACCATCAAGGCGCTGCCGTTGGTGCAGGCGCGCGACAGCGGCGTCATACCGAAGTCGTTCGCGATATTGGCATTGGCGCGAGCGCGGATCAGCAGATCCGCCGTCGCCACATCGTCCCAGTGCGCAGCCCACAGCAGCGCAGTCGATCCGTCATTCGAGCGAGCATTGACGTCGGCGTTGCGACCGAGCAGGGCACGAACAGACGACGAGTCCTGGGCTCTGGCCGCATCGACCAGGCCGAGATCGTCGGCCGCCGCCACAGGACCGCCGACGGCGAGCCAGGTCATCAGAAACACCCCGGCAACGCCGCTGTAATGGGCACGCATGCGACCCCCTAAGTCGAGCTATCCGGAGCGGTTATAGCACGGAGGCGACACTGAATGCCGTCCCAATCTCAGGGTAGAAGTGAGGTTCAACGGCGGGCAACAGACAAGCTCGGCCTTCGCGCCGGGATTACATGAAATGGGTCGTTACCAGAGCAGATTCTGCCACTCCGCCGCCTTCACGATTCGATACTGGCTGCTCGGCGGCCGCTTCGGATCATCGTCGTACACGAATGCACACTCGTGGTCATCGAAGTTCCCAAACCATTCGTCCCAGCTGATCGGCCTGAACGCACCAACGCCGGGAAAGTTGAACCTGATACCCGCGCCACCGTCGTTCACCTTGAACGTCGCTGGTCCAGATTGGCTTGCCTGACCGGTCGCCGGCTCGGCGTGCCGTTCGGCTGCCCAGCGCTTGATGACGTCATGATCCTGTGTAAACACCACACGTGATGCGCCACGAAACGGACGCTCGGTCGCGCGGAGTTCACGAGTTTGTGGCTGCTCGTCAGGCAACTGATGGTTGAATGTCATAAGGTCTCTCCCATCCACCCGCTCGAGCAATCAGGGTACCAACTCAGGACGTCGAACTGTCACTCCCGGGTGTTCAAGTCCGTGTAACTCCTGACAAAACGAGATAGACCTACTGATCTGTCGATGCGAGGCAGACACGGCTGAACCAGGCGAGAGGAAATCAGAACTGCATGCGCACACCGATCTGCAGCGTCGTGGGGACCGCACCCGCGCGGAGCGCCGTGAGATTCAGGAAGTCCGTCGAACGGCGATCGCCCGTCGGGTTCTCGAAGTTGGCGCGGTTGGTGACGTTGAACACATCGACGAAGAGATCGAGACTGCGTCTCAGTGCCGGGACGTACCCGATAACCAAGCCGGAGATCTGCCTGAAAGAGACCGGGGCCAGTAGCTCCGTTGCGGCCTCCATCGAAGTCGACGTTCCAGGGGTTCCTGCCCGCGCTGACGTACGCGCCCGCCGGCAGCGGTTCGGCAAACGTCCCGTTGCGATCCGGATCCGTGGTGGAGTCGACGAGCGTGAACTTCGATCCACTGAGCGCTCGGACGATCCACGAGACGGTGAGCCCAGAGGTCTTCGGCACGAGCGCTTGTCCGCTGATCACCAGGTTGTGGCGGCGATCGACGTTGGTCGGCCCCTCGTTCAGATCGAGATTCAGATCGTCGAGCACCTGGAATCCGCTCGCTGGGATAAAGGCGCCGGTCGTGTTCCCGCGTGAGGACCCGAGTGTGTACGACACACGGAACGAGTAGTCCGATGCAAAGCGCTTGACGAGCGCCATCTCGAGCGCGTCGTAGTCAATCGAGCCGGCGTTGATCGGCTGATTCACGGTTCCCGCGTACGCCGGATCGAAACGTACGAGCGTCGCGGTTCGCGAAGTCGATGTGCGCAGCCCCGGATTCAGATCCTGCAGCATCAATTGATCGCGGGCGCGCGCGTGCACATAGTCGGCACTCACCGAGATCGTCGACCACAGCTGCCGCTCGTAGCCGGCCGTGAACTGATCGGCGTACGGGATCACGCGGTCCGGGTTGTCGAGCCACACCGTCCCGTTGTTCTTCACGCGGCTGCCGGGCGGGTACAACGATTCGAGCAACGCACGGTTGACCGTCGGTCCGCCGACCAACATCGGATCGGCCGGAAGGACACCGTTCGATGGGCCGGGATCCGCGTTGTTGGTGGGGAACAGCGGGAGGAAGGAATCGGAGAACGTCCCGAGTGTCAACACGTTCGAGATGAGCTCGAAGTGCGTCTTGTCGTAGAACCGGCCGTAGCCGCCGCGCAGAACACTGCGGCCGTCGCCGGTGAGGTCATAGGTCAGACCGAGCCGGGGCGCGAGGTTGTTCTTATCGAGCGGGATATGCCGACGGATCGGAAAAGTATGGATTGTCCAGCTCCGTGATCGGTTGAATCTCCAGGTCGTAGCGCAAGCCGATACTGAGCGTGGTGCGATCGTTGAAGCGCCACTTGTCCTGCGCGAACGTGGAGACGAAGTGGGCCTTCTGGTACCGGTTCAACGGGCCGGGCACTCGAATCTGCAGCCGCTCGGGGTAGGTGCGTGGATCGGCGGCATTGAATGGTGCGTCGGTCCTGAACGTGAACGTGCCATTGGCGTTGTCCTGGCCAGATCGATCGCGCCCCGACGTATTGGTACTGGCCGCCGAACTTGACATCGTGGCTGCCGCCAAGTCCCGTGACGTACCACGACACCGTGTCGTCGATCTGATAGGCGTCGTTCACGCGTGTCTGCGCTACGGCGTTCTGCTGATCGACGAACGTCAGGTAATTCAGCTGCGGAAGCAGCGCCGCCTGGTTCTGCCCGTTGGCGTTGAAATTCGCGTTGGCGAACGCCACGTCCTCCTGGGTGAAGTTCACGCGCAGCGTGTTGAGCCGGTTACTTCCAAGCACCGAGTTCAGCGTGGCGACGATCGTCTGGTCGACATCGGTTCTCCTCGCGCGATGCGTTGGCCGTCACCGGTAACGTGACAACCACCGGCACGGTGAGCATGACTGGCACGATCTGATTGAGCTGCGGCGACGACTCCCGCAGCCAGCGCACCGCCCACGAGTGATTGACGTTCAGCTGGTGATCGAACCGCGCGAGCGTGTTCCACACGCGATCCTGCGTGACCTGCGAGGTGTTGAATTCCGGGCGCGCCGGAATGGTGATCGTGTTGGCGCGATCGATCATCACGCGCTCGAGGTTGAAGAAGAAGTGGGCCTTGTCGCGCACGACGGGGCCGCCGATGTTGGCGCGATAAGTCTGCAGCTGCGTCTCCGGCTTGTTCAACCCGTTTTGCTTGACGAAGAAGTCCTTCTGCGTGAGGCTCGCGTCCTGCCACAATCCGGCCGCGACGCCATGGAACGCGTTGGTGCCCTGCTTGCTGATGGCGTTGACGATCGCCCCGGTCGTCCGGCCGAACTCGGCATCGTACTGGTTGGTGACGACCTGGAATTCGGCAACGGCCTCGAGCGGTGTGCGGGCCTGCGATCCGGCGCGCTGCCCGATCACGTCGTCGTTGTTGTTGGCGCCATCGAGCATGAAGTTGTTGTTGCGGGAATCCAGCCCGTTCGCGCTGATGGCGTCGGACCCGAACGACTCCGTGCTGACGTTGGAGATCACGCCCGGGAGCAGCGCCACCACACCCACGAAGTTGCCGTTGATCGACGGCAGCATGGTCACTTCACGGCTGGTGACGTTGCCACCAATTTCCTTCGAGGTCAGATCGACGAGCGGCGTCTCGGCCGTGATCGTGACCGTCTCGGCGAGCTGCCCGACGCTCAGCTGCACGTCAACCGTCGCCGTTCGTCCGAGGTCGAGCCGCACGTCACGGCGGCTGTACTTCGAGAAGCCCGAAAGCTGCGCCTCGAGCACATACAGGCCCGGGGCGATGGCAGTGATGAAGTAGGTGCCGTCGGCGTTGCTGACAGTCTGGCGAACCACGCCCGTGGCTTGATTGGTGATGGTGAGAGTGGCGCCGGGAACTGGCGCCTCCTGGGTATCCAGGACTCGCCCGCGCAGCTCGGCCGTGCTCTCCTGGCCGACTGCCTGTGTTCCGACGCTCAAACAAACGATGGACAGCAGCACAACGAGTCGCGGTCGCATCGAATCCTCCTTCTGACGCGTTTGTTGCGCGTCTGCACCCCGCCCCGAAGTGAAGTCATTCTACGCCCGTCACACCGATGACACCTCCGTTCCGCAGCCGAGCTCCGATGCGGCATTGACTAAAATTCATCTGTCCTGTGACTCGCCGGTCTTCCGCGCTCGATCTGTTTCATCCCGCCGTTCGCGAGTGGTTCTCGGCAGCCTTCCAGGCGCCGACACGGCCGCAGCAGCAAGGGTGGCCGGCGATCGCGCGCGGCGAATCGACCCTCATCCTCGCGCCGACAGGCAGCGGCAAGACACTGAGCGCGTTCCTGTGGTGCCTCAATCGCCTGATGTTCACGCCGCCACCACCAGCAAAGGATCGTTGCCGTGTGATCTACGTGTCTCCGCTGAAGGCATTGGCAGTGGATGTCGAGCGCAACCTGCGCGCACCGCTCGAAGGCATTGCCAACATGGCACGTGCCACCGGTGTCGACGTGGTCACACCACAGATCAGCATCCGAACCGGAGACACGCCGGCCACCGAACGTGCCCGTTTCCTGCGCGAGCCCGCGGACATTCTGATCACCACGCCTGAATCGCTGTTTCTGCTGCTCACGTCGCGCGCACGCGCGCGGCTCGTCACCGCCGACACGGTCATCGTCGACGAGATTCATGCCCTCGTGCCCGGCAAGCGCGGCGCGCACCTGGCGCTGTCGCTCGAACGTCTCGAGGCGTTGCGCCGGGCACAAGACCGTGCGCCCCTGCAGCGCATCGGATTGTCGGCGACACAGCGTCCGCTCGACGAGGTCGCTCGATTTCTCGGCGGCGCCGAACGACGTCCGGTCGCCAGGGCGCAGCAGAAGTCGACCAGCCGCGGCAGGGGCACGGACGCCATCGCTCTCGACGAAGTCGAGGCCGAGCTCTTCGACGAATTCACCGACGACCGCAAACCTGCGACGTTCCGGCCCGTCACCATCGTCAACGCGTCTGAGAAGAAGCAACTGCAGCTGCGCATCGAGGTGCCGGTCGAAGACATGGCGCGTCTGCCGATCGAGGGGGCTCGCGATCCCGGGACGAAGGACGCGGTACGCCCGTCGATCTGGTCGTCGATCCATCCGCGGCTTCTGGAGTTGATTCACGCCCATCAATCGACGCTGCTCTTCGTCAACAGCCGTCGCCTTGCCGAGCGACTGGCCGGGGCCCTCAACGAGCTGGCCGGCGAGCCGCTCGTCAGGTCGCATCACGGCTCGCTCGCGTGGGCGGCGCGCACGGAGGTCGAGGATCTGCTCAAGGCCGGGCGGATCAGGGCGCTCGTGGCGACTTCGTCACTCGAGCTCGGGATCGACATGGGCGCGATCGACCTCGTCGTGCAGGTCGAGGCACCGCCGTCGGTCGCGAGCGGTCTTCAGCGCATCGGGCGCGCCGGACATCGTGCTGGTGCCGTCAGCGAAGGCATCATCTTCCCGAAGTTCCGCGGTGATCTCGTCGCGTCCGCCGCAGTGGCGCGTGCGATGCACGAGGGCCAGGTCGAGTCCACGCGTTACCCGCGGAATCCGCTTGATGTGCTCGCGCAACAGATCGTCGCGATGGCAGGGATGGACGAGTGGACATTCGATGGGCTCTTTGCTGCCGTCAGATGTGCCGCTCCATTCGCCGACCTGAGTCGACGTTCGTTCGAGGGCGTGCTCGACATGCTGTCGGGCCGGTACCCGTCGGACGAGTTCGCCGAGCTGCGGCCCCGGATCACCTGGGATCGCGTCCGCAACACGATCGTCGGTCGCGAGGGCGCCGCGCGCGTCGCGATCGCCAATGCCGGAACGATTCCCGATCGCGGCCTGTACGGCGTCTTCCTGGCCGGCGCCGATCGACCGGTGCGCGTCGGCGAGCTCGATGAAGAAATGGTGTTCGAAACGCACGTCGGCGAGACGTTCACGCTCGGTGCGTCGACCTGGCGAGTCGAGGAGATCACTCACGACCGCGTCCTCGTGACTCCGGCGCCCGGTGAACCGGGAAAAATGCCGTTCTGGCATGGCGATCGGGCCGGACGTCCGGTGGAACTGGGCGTCGCGATCGGCAAACTGGTCAGGGAGCTCCGGGGCATGCCGCGACCCGCGGCTGCCGAGCGATTGATCCACCACCACGATCTCGACGTGGACGCCGCCGAGAACGTGCTCCGCTATCTCGACGACCAGGCCGCTGTCTGCGCCATCCCTGACGATCGCACGCTGGTGATCGAGCGTTGTCTCGACGAGCTCGGCGACTGGCGCGTGTGCCTGCTCTCCCCGTTTGGCAGCCGCGTTCATGCCCCGTGGGCAATGGCGGCCATGGCGCACATCAGAGCCCGCACCGGCATCGAAGCCGAAGTGATGTGGGGCGACGATGGGTTCGTGGTGCGGTTCCCGGAGATCGAACGGCCACCCGATCCGATGCTGCTCATCCCGAGCGCCGACGAGATCGACCGGCTCGTCCTGCGACAGCTCGGCTCGACGTCGCTCTTCGCCGCGCGCTTCCGCGAGACAGCGGCACGGGCACTGCTGCTGCCACGCCGCCGGCCGGGAATGCGAACGCCTTTGTGGCATCAGCGCAAGAGAGCGGCCGATCTCCTTGCTGTCGCATCGCGGTTTGGCTCATTCCCCGCGCTGCTGGAAACCTACCGCGAGGTGTTCCGCGATCACTTCGACATGCCCGCTCTCGTCGACATTCTGCGCCGCGCGTCCACGCGCTCACTCCGCGTGGTGACGGTCGATTCGCGTGCGCCATCGCCATTCGCGGCCTCGTTGCTCTTCAGCTACGTCGCGAACTACATCTACGATGGCGACGCGCCGCTCGCCGAGCGGCGGGCACAGGCGCTCTCGGTCGACCAGGCGCAGCTGCGCGAGCTGCTGGGCGACGCCGAGCTGCGCGATCTGCTCGATGCCGACGCGCTCCATGACGTCGAGCAGCAGCTGCAGCACCTCACGGAGAAGTACAAGGTCAGGACCGTCGACGGGCTGCACGATCTCCTGATCCGCATCGGCGATCTCAGCACGGACGAGATCGTCGCGCGCAGCGCGCTCCCCGATACGCAGAGCCACATCGAAGCACTCGAACGCGCGGGGCGGATCGTATCGCTGACGGTCGCCGGGAATCGGCGTCACGTCGCGGTTGAGGACGTCGCTCGCTATCGTGACGGGCTCGGCATTTCGCTGCCGTCTGGCATACCGCCCGCGCTCCTCGAGCCCGTCCGCGATCCCGCCGGCGATCTCGTGCTCCGCTATGCACGCTCGCACGGTCCGTTCACCGCGCGCATGCTGGCCGATCGGTTTGGGCTCGGGGTCGCCGTCGCCGAGGGACTTCTCCTTCGGCTCACTGAAACTGAACGACTGATCGAGGGCGAGTTCCGTCCCGGCGGGTCGGAGCGCGAATGGACTGATCCGGACGTACTCCGCAGCCTCCGCCGGCGATCGCTGGCCAGGCTTCGTCACGAAGTCGAGCCGGTTGACACGGACGCGCTCGGGCGTTTCATGGTGTCGTGGCACGGCATCGGCTCGAGCCGCCGTGGCCTCGAAGCATTGCTGGATGCGATCGAGCAACTGCAGGGCGCGCCTGTCCCGGCGTCACTGCTCGAACGCGAGATCCTGCCGGCACGGGTCGAAGACTTTCATCCGACAATGATCGACACGCTGATGGCGGCGGGTGAGGTTACGTGGGTCGGCCTCGAGCCGCTCGGCGAACACGACGGGCGCGTCGCCTTCTACCTCACCGATCATCTACCGCGACTCCGGCCGCCATCGTCATCGGACGACTCCATCAAGGGAAAGGCGCGGGAGATCCTCGATTATCTCCGCACACACGGCGCGTCATTTTTTTCCGCGATTCACCAGGGCACTGGCGGAGGGTTTCCGAAGGAGGCGGTCGATGCACTCTGGGAGCTCGTCTGGAAAGGGCTCGTCACCAACGACACGCTCCATCCCCTTCGCGCCTTCGTGCGCACGGAGGAGAAGCGGCCGGCAAGAAAAGGGCGGCCCGAGTTGTTCCGCTCGCGACGCCTCGTTCCACCGACCGCAGAGGGACGATGGTCAGCGGTAGCAGTGAATGACCGGACGGTTTCACCCACGGAGTACATGACGTCGCTCGCGCAGCAACTGCTCACACGGCACGGCGTCGTGACGCGCGAAACGGTGACGCACGAGGCCATCGTTGGCGGATTCTCAACGGTCTACACAGTCCTCAAGGCGATGGAAGACTCAGGTCGCGTTCGCCGTGGCTACTTCGTGGCCGGGCTCGGGGGCGCGCAGTTCGCCATGCCGGCCGGACTCGATCTTCTGCGATCGATGCGCGATGTTCCCGACGAGCCGCGAACGGTGGCACTCGCGGCTACCGATCCCGCAAACCCGTATGGGTCGATCCTGAAATGGCCCGACACGGGTGAACCAGTCGCCTCCGCGGAGGGGAGCACCACTCCAATCGAAGGTGGCCGGGGTCCGACTCGATCCGTTGGATCGATCGTCATTCTCGTTGACGGCGCGGCCGCGGCTTATCTCAAAAGGGGTGAACGGGAACTCCTGCTCTTCCCGCCTGACGATGAGCCCAGGCGGTCGATGGTGATCCGCCAGGTCGCACGGACGCTTCGCCGCCTTGCAGCGGCCCGAGAAGAAGGACGCCGCGGCATGCTCATCGTCGAGGTCAACGGCACGCCGGGAACGGCTCATCCCGCGGCGCGGCTCTTCATCGAAGAAGGGTTTCTCCCGACCGCCATGGGGCTGCAGGCGCGAGTGCCGCCAGGACCACACGGTCACGGCACATCTCAGCCACGTGCTCGTGGTGGCACTGACCTTGCGGAGAGTTGGGCGGGAGGTGCGGCAGTGCCCAACCACGACCCGAAGAGCGTTCCCGGGGAGTCGGCCGGCGAGGACCGGAAGCGTGAGAGTACGTCAACCGATCGCGAGCAGGTCCAGCGCGACAGAACCCAATCGACCGCCGAGTCGAACCCGACCGATCCGGACAGCCCCGATGCGGACATCGATCGCGATGACATGATTGACGAGTCTTGAGATCGCCGGCAGGGTCTGGACCTGTCGCGACGGTCTGGCGTCAGAGCCCAAGCAACTCGATCAAGCGTGTGTAGCGAGGATCGGATCGGAGTGGCTCGAACCGCGGCTCCGCCCTCAGTGTGAGCAGCGAGGGATCCGCCTCGACGGTCGCCTGTTCGAGCGCGGCAAATGCGGCATCGCGATCGCCCAGGCCGACGTGCGCGAGGGCGAGGTGATAGGAAGGCAGATGTCGCTCACGCACCTCCAGCTTGTTCACGAGCGCGAGCGCGATATCGCGGCAGCCGGTGACGGCTCTCGCGTGCGCCAGCCACGCGAGCAGAACCGGATCCTCCGGTGAAAATGCCAGCGCGGTCTCGAGCGCGACGATCGCATCACTCCCTCGTCCCGCCTGCAGGTAGGCGGCAGCGAGGACGCGATGCGCCACCAGGTAGCGCGGCTCCATCTCGACGGCCCTGCGCGAGCGTGCGATCGCACCGTCGATGTCGCCAACGAGGTAACGCACCCACGCCGCCCCGCCCGAATTGACGACCACACAGAGCGGGTCCATCTCGAACGCACGATCGCTTTCGCGAATCGCCTCGGCCGGCCGCGCCAGCGCCGCCAGCAATAACGCGTATGAGCGATGTGCGGTTTCGTGGCTCGGGTTCAGGATGATCGCCTGGGTGTAGGCGGCTTCGGCACCACGCCAGTCCCACTCCAGCATCCGGCGTACTTCGCCGAGCGCGAGATGAGCCTCGAACAGGTTCGGGTCGAGATCCATCGCGCGCTTCACCGACTGACGTGCCGCTTCGAGCATCGGGCGCGGCGTGGTCCGGTAGTAGTCGGCCTTCAGCAGCTGCACGCGCGCCTTCCCGACGTAGGCCAAGGCAAACGAGGGATCGAGCCGGGTTGCGAGCTCGAAATGCTCGAGTGCGGGGTCGACCCCCTCGTCGGCGAGCATGTTCCAGTAGTAGCGCCCCTTCAGGTAGTCGTGATACGCCGGCGCATTGGACGACACCGCGTGCACGGCATGTAATTCGCCGGGCATCAACTCCATCGCCAGCGAACGCGCCACCCGCGCGGCGACATCGGTCTGCACCGACAGGTAGTCGGCGAGATGCGATTCGTAGCTCTCGACCCAGAGGTGCGTCTCCGAGGCGGTCTCCACCAGCCGCGCCGTAATGCGGACGCGATCACCTTCACGCCGCGCGCTTCCCTCGAGCAGGTAGTCCACTCCCAGGATCTCGCCAATGTCGCGAGCCCGCCGGTTGCTGTCCTTGAACGTCATCGACGAGGCGCGCGAGATGACGCCGATTCGGTTCTTACAAAGGTGACCGAGTTGGGCAATCATCTCCTCGGTCAGCCCGTCCGCGAAGTACCTGTGCTCGCGGCATTCGCTCAGATCGGCGAACGGCAGCACCATCAGCCTGAGCCTTGGACGGGGCGACGGTTCCGGGTCCTTCTGCGCCACGAGGGAGGCGATGAACCGGTAGCCGCGGCGGGGCAGCGTTTCGACGAAGCGAGGATTGTCGGCGTCGTCGCCAAGCGCGGAGCGCAGCCGCTTCACGGCGGCATTGAGGCTGTGCTCGAAATCGACGAAGGTGCCTTCGGGCCACAGTCGCTGACGAAGCTCCTCCCGTGTGACCACTTCGCCGGGCCGCTCGAGCATCGTCAGCAGAATCTCGAACGGCTGGTCCTGGAGTCGGATACGCTTTGGACCGTTCTGCAGCTCGCGTGAACGCAGGTGCAGCTCGAAGGGGCCGAAGCGTAACAGGTCGGGGTTGGCTGCTGTATCCATCTGACACCTGACTCCGCGCGATTCTCGATCATGAACGAGATACTGGAGATCCTCCAATAGGTCGGAGCCGCAAGAACAGCGATTCTCCCGGATCATGTGTGCTCGACGTGGCATGCTCCCTGCTGGGCGTCGAGTAATGCCTCGAAAAGAGGGTCGGGCGTGGATGTGCGCGCTGACGACGATGTTGATGCTCGGTGGCGTTGGGTCGATGTTAGCCCAGCAACAGCCGACTGATGTCCCGAGCACGCGGGAAGACGCGATCGCGGCAGAACGGGCCGACAAGGTGGCCGAACTCTGGCCCGAGCGGCAGTCACCGATGGTCGACACCGTGAATCGCCTGGTCGAGCGCGGGTTCAACGAGGGGCTCGAGTCTGGCAAGGGGGCCAACGGCCCCCAGATCGTGCTGGGCGGCATGCGGTCTGGGCAGGGCTTTACGGCCGGCGTCGGGTATCGCCGCTCGGATTTGTGGGCCGAACGCCTTGGCTACCGCGGCACGGCACGCGGAACGTTCCAGGGCGCGTATCTCTTCGACTTCAATCTCGACTTCCAAGGGTTGAGGACCGAGCGGGCAGCCATCAGGTGGTACACGAAGTACCAGAGTTCGCCTGACATCGACTTCTACGGGCTGGGAAACACGTCGCCCGAGGAGAACCACACCAGCTTTGCGTATGACGATCTGACGACCGACGTCGACGCCTCCTATCAGGCCCTGCGCCACGTGCGTCTGGGCTTTACGGCCGGCTACCTGCATGCCGACACGGGCAGGGGCCACGACGACTTTCCTCCAATCGACGAGGTCTTCACGCCGGACCAGATTCCGGGATTCGAAGAGGACACGAAGTTCACGCGCATTGGCGCGTTCATCGACGTCGACTTCCGCGACTCGAAGACGGGACCTCGCAGCGGCGGCGTGTACGGCATGCGATACCGGGAGTACTGGGACATCGAAGAGAAGGCATTCGCCTTTCGCCAGACCGAGTTCGAGTTCCAGCAGTACATCCCGTACTACAACAAAGGTCGCGTGATCGCGGTGCGCTCCGCCGTCGTGCTGTCGTTTCCAAAGGGGGACAACCAGCTGCCGCTGTACCTGCAGCCGGTGCTCGGCGGAAACGATGACCTTCGCGGTTTCGGCGGCTACCGCTTCCGCGACAACCACTCCGTCTATCTTGGCGTCGAGCATCGCTGGCACGCCTTCGAGCAACCTCGAGATGGCGGCCTTCGTCGATGCCGGGAAGGTCGTGCCGCTCAAGCGCGAGGTCGACGTCAGTCGGCTGAACTACAGCGGCGGCATTGGCTTCCGTGTTCAGGGTGCGCTCCGCCGTGGTGAGTCGCACCGATTTCGCCGTATCGCGTGAAGGCTTCCGGATGATTTGGACCTTCAGCGACATCTTCAAGAGCCGCTGGTAACGATATGAGGCTGCCTGCAGGAATCCTCGCCGTCATTCTTCTCGTCGCAGCGGCCGCGTCCCCGGTGCTGGCGCAGGGACCGCGGTTCTACCCCGACGATCCGCTCCGCAGCGAGCCCACGCCTGTGCCCGTTGCCGACGTCAGGCGCGCGCTTGTTGAGCGAAGTTGCTCGAGCAAGTCAATAACTCGTTGAAGAAAACGGGCGAGCGGCATCCCGCCAACGGCGTGATTGTCGCGCGTGGCGGTGAACACGCTGGGCGAGGTGATGGACGGGGACTGGTACGTCAACCGTCACGCCGCGCGGCGCATGACGATCGAAGAACTGCAGCGCGGTCCCGGCAACGCGAATCCACCCGCTCTCACGTCGCCGTGGCAGGTGCTGGTCGTCAAGACCTTCGGTGTCAATCCAGGCATGCTCGTCGCCGACAGCAAGAAAGAGCTCTATCTCCTGCGCTTCGATCCGTACGGTCACGAAGGCCTTGCCACCGGCGCGGAGATGGTGACGTCGCGGCTCTTCCACGCACTCGGGTATCACGTGCCGGAGAACTACATCGTCAGATTCGCACGTTCGCAGCTCGTGGCAAATCCCGAAGGGCAGGCGGTCTCGAGTTCCGGCCGCCCGCGCGGGCTGCTCGCCACCGATATCGACGTGTTCCTGCGCAGGGTGCCCGCGGGCGCAGATCAGACGTACCGCGCCGTCGCAACGCGACTGCCCGAAGGACGTGGCGCACTGCTCGGCCCATTCCAGGTCTGGGGCATGCGGCGCGACGACCCCAACGATATAGTCCCGCACGAACACCGGCGTGACCTGCGCGGGTTATCGGTGTTCGAAGCGTGGGTCAACAACGCCAACGCGCGCGCGGTCGGCACGCAGGACATCCTCACGACCGTCGGAGGCGTCGTCGAGAATTCGCCACTACCTCGTGGACTTCACGCAGGTCGCTCGGAAGCGGCATCCAGGACGGGGCGAAACTATCATGGGAGGGCAACGAGCCATCCTTTCCCGGCCTCGCGACAATCGGGCGCAACATCGCTGGCATGGGCATCGTGACGCCCGCATGGATGAAGGCGAACTACCCCGGGCTTCGGGAGGTAGGCGCGTTCGAGGGCAACACGTTCGACCCGGCGAGTGGACGACGAACCATTCGATCGCTCCGTTTGCGAATCGCCTGCCGGACGACACGTTCTGGGCCGCGCGCCAGGTGATGGCGTTCACCGACGACGAGATTCGTGCCATCGTCCAGACGGGTCAATACAGCAAGGAGGCCGAGGACTGGATCACCGCGGCACTCATCGAGCGGCGGAACCGGATCGGCCGGACGTTTTTTGCGCGCGTGTTACCGCTCGACCGCTTTCGCGTCGCGGCGAATGCGCTGCAATTTGACGACCTCAACGTCACGTATGGTTTCGCGCCACCACGCGACTATACGGTCGAGTGGTACGGGTTCGACAATGCGAAGGACATGTTCCTCGATCGCATTGGCACTGGCTCCGCGCTTCCGCCCGCTGCACAATCGATCGCCGCCGGCTCCTACATTGCGGCGCGCATCCATGCCGGTGATTCGGCCATGCAGGTCCACGCGTTCCTCCGGAAACGCCCCGACGGGTTCGAATTGGTCGGACTCGATCGCACATGGCCCGGCAAGGTGGTCGCGGTACCTCCCCCACCCGTGCGAGCGGGCCGCCAGGTCTTTGCAGACCTGACGCCGCAGCAGCGTGCGTTGTTCGAAACCTACGTGCGTGTCTACAACGCGTCGAGGGGCAGCCAGTACACGCCGAACAGGGCTTCGATCGCCTCACGATATCCGAGCAGACGACCTTCTACGGCGTGACCCATGCGCTCATGAATTCACACCTGACCGATGCGCAGGGTGCGTCGCTCGGAACCGCGCTCGATCGCGTCGAGTCGATCGAACGTATCGCGGGTCAGTACGCCGGACGCGGCGGGGACGAGCAGTTCCGCCTTTACGTCAACCTGAAGGCGGACACTCGCGACGATGCTGGGTAAGAGCCGCGAGTTCTTCCGCGACCACGAGAACACCGTGTATCACGTCGGCTACCCGCATTCGTACCGCCAGATAGGCAGGGAGCCCAACCTCCAGGTCTCGATGTCCGAGGACGGATTGCGCGCTGACATCGACGTGGACTATCGCGCGAGCAAGACGCCGCAAAGCATGTTCAACGGTCACCTGACGTCGGCGAACTCAGACATTCGCGTCGGCGAGAACGCGAACCGTCATGGCGTGAGGTGGACGGGGCTCATCACCTGGTGGCAGTCATTCGGCCGACTGGCGGAGGCGTTGCCGGATCAGCCCGACTTGCTCAACCTCGATCGTCCCGATGCGCCGTCAACGCCGCTGCCACCGGATCGGCCGTCGGGCGCGGCCCCCGATCGCGTCGAGGATGCGGTGCAGGAGTTCCTCACTGACTGGCTCGTCCGCCATGAGTACGACCAGGCCCTTCAGTTCCTCTCGCCGCGAGCCTACGCATGTCTGACGCTCGACGAACAAGCGCAGGGGAGGGTTCTCGATGCGGCAGGCTCGCGGCGCGAGTTGCGACGGATCATGGAGTACTCGGCGGGCGAGTTAGGAAAACACGCCAACCTCACGAGCGTCGTCGTCGCGTTCACGCCGCGCGACCCGAAGCGAGTCGTCCTCGAACAGGCGTTCCGCCGCGAATTCATGCTGACACCCCTGACCGAGGCGCAGGCGCGGCCGTATCTCTGCGATGCCGCGACGGCGACATCGACTGGCGGAGAGTACGTCGGCGCCGTCTTCCAGTTTCGAGTGGCCGGCGGCGGAACGTTTGGTCTGCTATGGACCCGCGAAGACGGGAAGTGGAAACTTGTGTCGTATCGGCCGCTCAATCAATAAAGAACGGGCTGCGTCTAAGCTCCTGAAGACAAGTGATCCAGAAACATCGTCGACTTGTCGCCTCGCTGGTCAGCGCTTTTCTCATCGCCAGCTCCGCGGTCTGGGCGCAGACGGAGACAGGGAAATCAACCGCCCGCTGCACAACCACAACCGGAGCGTCCCAGGGACTCGCTCGGAAGAGACACGCCGCGCGGAACCGTGCTCGGGTTCATGAGCGCGGCGGCCGACAACAAGATCGATGTCGCTCCGCTGTATTTGAATTCGGGGTTGAACGGAAGAGCCGCCATCGAGCTCGCGCAACAGCTCTATGTGGTCCTCAACAGCCGGCTGCCGGTTCGGGTGAACGTCCTCAGCGATAGTCCTGAGGGCTCGCTGGTCAATCCGCTCAGGCCCGACCAGGACGTCGTCGGCACCATCAACACCTCCCGCGGCCCGCTCGAGCTCGTTGTCGAACAGGTGGACGTCGGAGGTCCGGTCCGTGTGTGGCTGTTCTCTCGTGCAACGCTGCAGGCAATTCCGCAGGTCTACCAGGAGATCGATCTCGTCACACTCGAAGGATTTCTTCCGTCCGCCCTGATGGGGCCACGCGTGTTCGGCGTCCGCCTCTTCGATTGGCTCGTCCTCCTCATCGTGCTCCCGCTGCTCTATCGGCTGCTTGGTCTTCTTGGGCGGCTCATCGGTCCGTTGGTCACGACGTTGCGGCGGGTGTCCGGCAGGCAGGGTGGCATCACGCCACAGTCCATTCATGGGTCCGTGCGGCTGCTGCTCACGGCGGCATTGATCCGGGTGTTCGTGTTGAACGTGGACTTGCCGCTCATGGAGCGGCAGTTCTGGGCAGTGATCCGCGCCGGGCTGTTGATTGGCGGAAGTGCGTGGCTGCTCCTGATGTTCAACCGCTTTGCAGAACGCTACGTGCAACGGCGGGTGCCGCTGGGGCATTTTGGCGAAAGCGTGGCGCTGCTGCGGCTGGCGCGTCGAGTCAGCGACGTGCTCGTGGTCTGCGTGGCCGGTGTCGTGGCGCTCCGATACTTTGGTCTCGATCCCACAGCGGCGCTCGCCGGGCTCGGCATCGGCGGTATCGCCGTGGCGCTCGCGGCGCAGAAGACGCTCGAAAACGTCGTCGGCGGGTTTTCACTCGTCTTTGACAAGGCGCTGCGCGTGGGAGACGTGCTGAAGCTGGGCGAGATCGTCGGGACCGTCGATCAGATCGGGCTGCGGTCAACACGCATCCGCACTCTGGACCGCACGATGCTGAGTGTTCCGAACGGCCAGATCTCGACCGTCAACATCGAAACGCTCTCCGAGCGCGACAAGTTCTGGTTCCGTCACGTCATCGGCCTGCGCTACGAGACGACGCCCGCACAAATCCGTACGATTGTCAGCCAGTTGCGAGCGATGCTCGCGAGCCAGCCGAGTGCCGATCTCGAGTCGGTTCGCGTCCGATTCTTGCGGCTCGGCCCCTTCTCGCTCGATATCGAGCTCTTCGCCTACTTCTATGCGAACGATTGGAACCGCTTCCTCGAGATCCAGGAAGGGCTGCTGTTGCAGTCGATGGAGATCGTACGCAATGCGGGAACGGCAATCGCGTTCCCGTCACAGACAGTGCATCTCACGGACGATCGCCCGGCGAACGCCTCAAAGGCTGAGGAATCCATTCCGACGGTCTCCACGTAGCTCGCAACCGGACAACTCCCAAGCTCCAAGCTCCAAGCTCCAAGCTCCAAGCTCCAACTCCCAACTCCCAATAAGGGCAGCGTTTCAGCCTGGCGAACCGGAGGCGGAGGCGATTGATTCTGCTAACGACGCCGGCCGCCGCCGCCACGCGTTCCACCACCACCGCGGTAAGTCCCTGCGCCCGAGCGAGTGGCGCCGCCACTGTGCCAGCCGCTCCGATCGGTGGTCCGCTGGTTCCCCGACGTACGAGCATTGCGATCGCCTTCGAGCTGACGTCCCTGATTCGACCCTGACAAGCCCGAGCTGTTCGTTCCAGCGGTCGATCCTGACGACCGCTCGCGCGCCTGGGCGGCGCGATCGCGAGCCTGGGCCCCCTCTCCGCCCCCCTCGGCCGGGTTCCAGCCACCGGACCCGTTGCTCTGCTCCCAGCCTCCGCCGTCGTTCCGCCGATAGACGTTGCCATCGCGCCCGGCGTAGATGTCGCCGCCTTCCGTTCGCGCCACTGTCGACCTGTCGCCGCTCCGATCGGTTCGCGTGACGGCACCAGCGCCATCATCGTTGCGAACACCGGTCGTCGTCGTGCCGCGACGATAGTTCTGCACGTGAGCCGACTGCGCCCAGTCGTCACCGCGCTGCACGGACGTCGAGCCCCAGTTGCCGTAGACGTTGGAACCCTGGCGAGTCTGGCCGTACGCGCCGGTGCGTGGGTTGTACGCCTGACCGTATGCACGAGATCCGTACGGACCGTACGCGGCAGCGCCGCGCGCGTACGTTCCCGTGCGCGGGTTATACGATGCGGCCATACCCACGCCGCCGTACGGTCCGTACGCGGCCACACCACGCCCGTACGCGCCGGTGTGCGGGTTGTACCAGGCGCCCATGCCGTACGTATGGGGATACGGATAGTAGAACCCGCCGCCGTAGTACGGCGGGTAATACCAGCCGCTGCCCCACACCGCGCAGCCCCACCCGACCATCACGCCCGTATAGGCCGCGACGTACGCAACCGTGACCCACTCGTCATCGTCGTCGTCTTCGACCGTGACGTAGGTCACGTGGTGGACGGGCGAGCTCGGTGGGATCGTGTAGACCTCCTGCGGAACCGTGGTCGCGACCTCCCAGGGACCGGTCGCCGATCGCGACATGAACCACACGCCCTGGAAACACATGTAGTACAGGTCGCCGTGCTTGACGATGTCCTTGTCGGTGTTCACGGCCTGCTGGACGCCCTTCAATCCTTCGATGGCCTTGAACATCGGGTCGCCCTGATAGATGACCTCGGGTGCTTTCGTTTCCTTCCGGTTGACCCGCGCCGTTCGTGGGATGGAGGCAAGGAGCACCCCTTCAGTCGCCTGGGGCGTGCCGGGTATCGAGGCCAGGACGCGCGATCGTGGATGCTCGACCGGGATCCTCTTGAAATCTTCGGGCAGCGAGGGCGTCGCAAACGTCCACGGACCGTCGAGGCTTGCGGCCTTGAACCACCGGCCGGCGACGAGGAAGTAGAAATCGCCACTAGTACCCATGCGGAACAGATCCGCGTCGGAGTTGTTGACCCACAGCAGCGTCGACGCCCCCTCCACCTTCAGGTAGCTGATCTTGTCGTCGAGGACGATCAACTCGGCCGGGTCGGTGGTCACGAACAGCTTCGGGGTCGCTTTTTTCGAGAGCTTCTTTCCCGGAACGGCGACTTTCACATCTTTCCAGTTGTCGTCGTTGGGCAGCTTCGAAAAGCTCTCGGGGAGCTTGCCGGCAGCGTTCCACGGGCCGGTGACCGCGTCCGCTTCGAGCCACGACTCGTTGTAGCGCAGGTAGAACTTCTTGCTGGGAGTGTGCTCGAAGAGATCCCAGTTGGTATTGACTGCGAAGCGGAGATCGACCTCCTTGATCGGGCTCCAGATCGCCTCGCCATCCAGGTTGAGGAGAGCCACAGGCGCAACCGACCAGAAGATTTTCGGCGGATCGGCTTTGATGCCTTCGACGTTCTTGACCTGCAACGTGCTGCTGGCGGTATAGGCCAGCAATCGATCCAGGTCGAGGACACGCTCGTTTTGCGGAAGGGCCTGGACGTCGGCAACCAGTGTCTTCACCTGGTCGGGCGACAACGTCTTGAAGTTGAACTCTGTGATCTTCAGATCCAGCGTGACGACGCGGTCATCGAGGGCGACGCGGGTCGGACCCTCTATTTTGATGGTGCCGAGCGCCGGCTCTTTCGCACCGGCCGGCTGATAGGACACGGCGGACCACGCGACGATCTGCTTTTGCCCGGTCCAACTTTCGACCTGTGGCTGGTACCACACGGCCGACCCGCTTTTGAGAGCCACTGCCCGCGGCCAGCCCGTGTCGGCATTGGTGCCAGGGGGCGGCGCAGGAGTGGCTGGCGGCTTGGCTATCGGCGGTTGGGCTTGTGTCGCAGGCTTGGCTTGTGCAACAAGGATCGAGCCGTGTGGCGCTGAAATCGCCACCGCGAGAATGAGGGCGACCGCCGGTGAACGATAGGAAGGGATATACATAAGGCAACCTCGGAGCAGGTTCTACGCCAGTCCGGTCAAGTCTATCGCAGCCTGAAACTACTGAGGCTCACGCACGTTGCGGGGTGGTCGACCGCTTCGGATATCAGTCCGTGGACCCTTTTCAGCAGTTCACTCCAGTATCCCACGGCATTTCGTGGGATCGTCAAAGCATGTTTCGCGATTGGCCCGTCGGCGCCAGGACGCTGCCGCGCTTGGCGTCCCGGCCTCACGCGTGTTCGGGTCGGTACCACACGCTCGACTCCGCGCGCTTCCGGGCGTTGCTCGGGCCAGCATTTCGAAGTCGATCCCCATCACGTGCACGCCTACGTCGTCGGCGAACACGTTGACTCGGAGGTCCTCGCCTGGTCACAGGCTCTGCGCCGCACTGCGGCGATTCTCCGTGACGCAACGGCATCATTAGGTGTCTTATCACCGGGGACTGTTCGAACTGCAGCAGACATCCGCCAGTCGTGCGGCCGCACTCAGCTCCCTAGTGTGACTGTACTTTCTCTGCGAGTTCGACGTTAATAATTCCCGTTACCCTGCTGAACGACGTCGAAGAGGAGGGCCAATGGCAAAGAAGGGCGAAGCCCGCACGACGGCAAAACGCGAGGCGCGATCCACGCGCGACGCTCGCGAGGTGATGGCGGCACTGATCAAGAAGAAGGAAGCCGCGGTCACCGACGGCGCCATCCAGGTCGTCATGGCGATCGCCTCGGTCACCTCGCTCGTGACGGTCGACACCACGCAGGATCCGCCGCTGTTCGATCCCGACGATCTTGGGACCCTCACCTTCGGTGATCCACGTGTGGGGCTGACCAACGAAGGAGTCGCCATCTTCAAAGCCAACTTGAAGATCCTGCTGCCGGCCATCACCGACGACATCGATGAGATTCCCGACAACGCCAATCTCAACATCGGCGACGTTGCCAAGTTTGTCCAGCTGTCACTGCAGACAGCGTAGGGGCGACCATGCGACACGTGAACGGCAGTCTCCTCATCGCGCTGCTGATATCCGCGCAGGCGGCGGCGCAGTCGACAGATCCAGCCATCAAGACAGCCGTCGTGACCAACGAACGGCAGATGACGGTGGTCTTCTCTCAGGACCTCACCAACACGCCAACGGCTCCTCAGTTCGACAACAACCGCGTTCGACTGCTGCCTGACAACGTCGTCCCGACATCAGTCACGCAGAACGCGCTGAGCCGCGCCACGTTCACCGTGAACTTCGCTGCCGTTCCCGCGACGGCAACGCGCATCTGTTTCGACCAGGTGCAATTCGTTGGGCCAGATGGCGCCGCTGCGGCCTCCAGCGCCCAGGTCTGCGCGGATTTGTCGCGCGACCCCGCCAGCATCAAGGCCGAATGGATCGCGGCGTTTCAGGAGGTCCCCAAGGCATCGCGCGAGAAAGATCTCTTTGCCAGTGGATTCGTCACGACCGCCTCGGACGACAGCGCGGGTGGCGCCGATATCTCCCTGAACCCCGACTTGAACATCCCGAACCTGAACACGTTCTTTCAACTCAAGAAGACGACTGCCGACGAAGGTGATGCGCGGCACTTCGAAGCAGGTGCCAGGTACCGTTACACGCGCACGTGGAGGCCGGCCCAGCTGCGTGAAATCGCCGCGGAGACCAACAACGCGCGGGTGAACGAGCTGATTCGCGCGCGTCAGCAGAACATCGTCGCCGGCTGGATCATCGACGTCGCCGGGAAGCTCGAAGGAGACCCCACGAACTTCGACGTCACCAACTTCGTGGTCGAGTCGGGATTTCACCTCCAGACGATGACGAAAGGTTTCCTTGGACGCCGTGGATTCTGGCGCGGCTACGTCGTGCCTGGCGGGGTCGAGGTCGGACAGAGTCTCGGCACGACGGTACCCGCCCCAACAGCTCCCGAAGGTGAGCCCGAGGTGAATCGCATCGCGCGCTACAAGGCAGGCGCGGGCTTGACCGTGTTCTACGACAACCCGGACACGCAGCTTCCACTGCGACGCGTCGAGGTCGATATCAACGGTGTCGTGCGCCAGCTGTTCCTGACCGAATCGCGGTTCAACGCCGAGACGACATTGACGGATACGACCGACGAGGGGTTCCACGGCTACGCGCAGATCGACTTCAAGGTCTTCTTCATCGAGACGTCAGCAGGTCGGTACGGTTTCAAGCTGTCGTTCAATCGAGGACGCCTGCCGCCGGTGTATTCGCAGGTCAACAGCTTCGACTTTGGCTTCCTGGTGGAGTCGGGAGACGACGATGGCCAAGCGACGCGCTAAAGGCACGCGAGCACGCACCACCACCCGGCGGGCAGCTGGTAAGAAGACTGCGCGGCCACGCGCGCACCACGCCGCGTCAAGAAGCCGCGCGTCGGCGGGATCGCGATCACGAGCAGTGGCACACTGCACCAGGCGCGGGAACGAGTGCGCAATCGGCTTGGCAGCGACTTCGCTGCCAAGGCGACCGACGATGTCCTGATGCTGATCGGACGCGCCTTTGTTCGCGCCGGCGCGGCCTCGCGCCAGCGGCTGCACGACGCCCAGCGGCGCCGGCAACCGCTTGTCGTCGAGCTCAAGCGACATGCGCCGCCAGCCGACGGCCCTGCTGCTGACGCCCGGGTCGAGGTATTGCGCGAGGCCGCAAAGCTGGAAGATCGCGAAACGCGCGAACGCCGGATCGGTGCGCCGCAGATCCTTCGGCAGACTCACCTGGTATCGCAACGCGACGGGTTCTATAAAACCGTAGCGCCGTTGTACGCGGAGATCGGCAGGAGGTCGGGCGGAGGCCGCGCGCGTGAGCTGCTCGGGTCGCGACGAGTGCTCGACGTGTGCTGGCTGAACGAAACGATCCGCACCGCGACTGTCGCCACAGCCCTGGCGGAGATCGCACCCGACGCTGCGATAGAGCGGATCGACGTGCCACACCGCCTGGTGCGGGAGATGCGCTCTGAGCGGTCCGCTGGTGGGCGCGCCTGCGTTCAGGACGAGGACAGGGAAGGACGGCACCGGCATTGTCGTCGCCGTCATCGACGGCGAAATCGACTCTACGCACAAGGCGCTGTCGGGCCGGGTGATGCAGAAGCGCAACTTCACCCGCGAGCCGTTTGGGCGCCCGGACAGTCACGGCACGGCCGTCGCGGGGATCATCGGCGCACGCGATCGACGCTTCAGTGGCATCGCCCCGGGCGTGTCGATTCTCAACTACAAGATCTTCGCGGAAGATCCTGCCCTTGATTCGGACGACTTCGATGGTGCGCTGGCGATCCAGCAGGCGCTCGAAGACGGCGCGCACATCGCGAACTGCTCGTGGGGCGCAGGGCCGGCTGGTAATGGCAGCGGCCGGGAAGCGCGCGCGTGCGATCGCGCATGGAGTCTCGGGATGGTCATCGTGAAAAGCGCGGGTAACGCAGGGCCCGGCGCTCGCACGCTGACCTCGCCGGCTGATGCCGATGGCGTGATCGTGGTCGGTGCGACCGACCGCCGCGGGAAGTCGGTCCAGGATTACAGCAGTCGCGGACCTGCGGGAACCCGCGAGCGCCCTCACTTGGTCGCGCCGGGAGGCTCCGATATGAGCGGCATCGAAACCTGCCGCCCCGGCGGAGGGTTCGCCAGCGCTGGAGCGGGTACCAGTTTCGCCGCGCCGCAGATCAGCGGGCTGGCGGCGCTGCTGCTCGATGACGACCCAAATCTGTTGCCGGATGCCGTTCGCGCCACACTCACTCGCAGTTCCACGCGCGTCGCGAAGGGCGATGGGAATGTGCAGGGGGCTGGACTGATTAAGCTGTCGTGAGATGCGCTACTCGCGCGTCAATCGCGTCGGAGCATCGACCGATGCCACGCAATCGGACTCGGTGAGCTGATCGATGTTGCCGGCGGGCAGACGGACGCGCAGGGTCTGATTCACCCACGCATGGGCGATGACTTCGCCACCGATGCTGTGAATCTGTCGCTCGACGGGCGCGACCGTTTCCAGGAACTGCTGCCGTCGTGTCGCGATCAGATCTCCACGCGAGGCACCGGCTCGCACGGGTGCACTTTCCCCGCCGTTGATTTCGAGGATGACCTCGACCAGCGAATCGCGCGGCACCTGCTCGAGGCGCTCGCGAAGTTCCTTGGTGAGCTTGGAACCGTCCACGGCTCCATTGTACACCTTAGTTCCTCACGTACTTTGTGACACCCCTTAGCTGGGCCTCCGCCGTATAGACATTTCCCGCGGCGTCGACGGCAATGCCTTCCCCCATCGCGCCATCGGAGGAATTCGGGGCCATGTGAGCCGGGACAAAGATCGTCACTTTGCCATCCTTGAGGCTGCCGATTCGGATACCTCGCCGCCAGCCCGGGTGCACCCGTTCCGTCGATTCGGAGTCGGCCGTGTAGATGACATCGTTCGCATCGATGGCCAACCCGCTCGTGCGGCCGAAGTCGGCGTACTCCGCGATGAACTTCCCTTCTTTCGTCAGGATCTGGATCCGATGATTGTGGCGGTCAGCGACGATCAACCGCCCCTGGGAATCGAACTCGACGGCGTGGGGCGTCCGGAACTCGCCCGGGGCTGTCCCGGTCTTCCCGATGACTCTGAGAAACTTTCCGTTCCGGTCGAACACCGAGATGCGCCCAACGAGATTGGGATCTGAGACGTCGGTGTGGCTTTCCGCTACGTAGACGTCGCCATTGCCAGGGTCAGTGACGACATCAGTGGGATCGGTCAGTGCCTCAGGAGGATTGCCCCTGACTCCCGGTTTTCCCAACGTCAGCAACACCTTGCCGTCGGGACTGAACTTGACGACCACGCTTCCCTTGCCGCCCTCACCAGGAAACTTGTTGAGATCGTCCGGGCTCGGCGCACGCGCGTCGGCGACCCATACATTCCCGTCGCGATCGACGTGGATGCCGTGCGGCCAGACGAACATACCGCCACCGAAGCTTCGGATCTCTTTTCCAGATTCATCGAAACTGATGAACCGGGTTTCCTTTGCTGCCGAGGCAACCGGGAGCGGTACCGGGTGAACACCGATCGACGGCCCACACCGACTTCCCGTCGCGATCGATCGCGACGCCGTTCGAGCCGCCCCACGGCCTCCCCTCCGTGGTCAGCTGCGCCCAGTCGCGAATGACGCGATAGGGATTGGCGCCGCTATTGACGGGCGGCACGGCATCGGTCTGTGCGGTGCCTCCTCGCTGTTGTGTCTCGACGATGCTGCCGAGCAATGCGAATGAGACTACGACCGCTAATGCGGTGGCGCAGACCCTGGCGAATCCTGAAGCGGACATCGCGATCTCCCGTGGTTACTTCCAGCGCTGAATGGCGTTGTAGTGGAGCGACTCCGGCGTCAGCTCGGCGAGCTCGATGCGGCCCATGTACGGATCGGTGATGTTGGCGAGAACCGCCTTCGTGTCACTCCTGTTGGGATCGCTCACCTTCAGGCCACCTTTCCTGAATCTCGCGACCGCCTCGGCCACGTTCTCGACGTGAAGGCCGTAGTGCGTGAAGCCGGCCGGCCGCTGCTCGTTGGCCGGATTGAGCTCGAGGAAAGTGTTCTTGCTGATCTGCATGTACACCAGCCGCGGCTGCCCCTTCTCGTCGTTGACCCGGAACGCTTCGCGATAGCCCATCTTCTCTGTGTAGTACTTCACCGCCTCCTCGACGTTCGGCACGTTGATACCGACGTGATTCATCATCACAACGCCACTGCCGGCGTTCTGCGCCACCGCCACGTGTACCGCCAGGCCCGCAAAGA
>CAVRQR010000004.1:0-45121 GCA_963723495.1 uncultured Acidobacteriota bacterium
TCTGACCTGCAGCGATTGACGCTGAAATGGGCGTTCGGCTTTCCCGACGCGTCGGTGGCCTGGTCGCATCCGACGGTCGCGGGCGGCCGGCTGTTTGTGGGCAGCCAGAACGGCACGGTCTACGCGCTCGATGCGAGGACGGGGTGCATCCACTGGACGTTCAGCGCGTCAGGTGGTGTACGCACTGCGGTCACCGTGGCACCGGCGGGCGGCGCACGACTGGTTGTCTACTTCGGGGATACGGCCGCCAACGCGTACGCGCTCGATGCCGCGACCGGCCGACGGCTGTGGATGCGGCGCGTGGACAATCATCCATCAGCGCGGATCACCGGATCGCCGACCTTCTTCGAGGGACGCCTGTATGTGCCGGTGTCTTCCTACGAAGAGGCACAAGGCGCCGACCCGCAGTATCCGTGCTGTACGTTTCGCGGAAGCGTGTCCGCCCTCGACGCTGAATCGGGAGCGGTGGAATGGAAGACGTACATGATCGCGGATCCACCGCAGAGGCGAGGCACGAGCACGTCCGGCGTCCCGCTGTGGGGTCCCGCGGGCGCGGGCATCTGGTCGGCACCCACAGTTGACGCGGCGCGGCGCGCCGTGTACGTCGCGACTGGAAATGCGTACAGCGCACCGGCGACAGCCACGAGCGACGCGGTCGTGGCGTTGGATCTGACAACGGGCGCGATTCGCTGGGCGCGACAGGTCACCGCTGACGACATCTATGTCTCCAACTGCGCCGCAGGCAATCCCAATTGCCCGGACACACCCGGGCCCGATCACGACTTCGGCAGCCCGCCGGTGCTCGCGCGTGCTGGCAATCGCGATGTGATCGTGATCGGACAGAAGTCGGGTCTCGCGTTCGCGATGGATCCAGACAAGAAGGGCGAGATCCTGTGGCAGTATCGCGCCGGGCAGGGCGGCGTGCTCGGCGGCATGGAATGGGGCGCGGCGGCCGATGCCGAGCATGCGTATTTCGCCGTCTCCGACATCACCACGTCGCAGCCCGGTGGCCTTCACGCGGTGAACCTGGCGACCGGTAAGCGGGCGTGGTTCATGCCTCCCCAGCCGCCAACATGCACGGGGTCCGGGCGCGGGTGCAACGCGGCGCAATCAGCCGCGGTCACGGCGATCGCCGGCGCCGTGTTTTCAGCGTCCATCGATGGCTCGTTGCGCGCCTTCTCGACCTCGACTGGCGAACTGCTGTGGCAATTCGACACCAATCGCGACTTCAGTACCGTCAATGGGGTTCCTGCCAGAGGCGCCTCGATCAATGGCCCCGGCGCCGTGGTGGCTGGTGGTATGGTGTATGTCAACTCAGGATTCGGGGCGTTCGGCGGGAGACCCGGTAATGTGTTACTGGCCTTTGGCCCGGAGTAGCGCTATGAGACCTGACAAGCTTCGAGCGATCGTCTTCGTTGCGGCTCTCGGTATCTGGTGTGCGATAGGGCTGGTCCAGAGCGGCGACGTCGCCGCACAGAGCCCGGAGACGGGCTCGAGCGGGCAGTGCGGCAACCGCCCCGACATTCAGTCGCGATGTCGCTCCCATCTTCTACAACAAATGCGTGAGCTGCCATCGCCCCGGCGAGGTGGCGCCGATGTCGCTCATCACGTATCGCGACGTCCGGCCGTGGGCGAGTGCGATTCGCGAGAAGGTCACGACGCGAGTCATGCCGCCGTGGCATGCAGACCGTCAGTACGGAACTTTCCGCAACGACCTGAGTCTCACGCAGCGCGAGATCGACACGATCGCGTCGTGGGTTGCCGCTGGGGCGAACGAGGGCAATCCATCGGAGCTGCCCGCGCTGCCGAAGTTCCCGATCGGCTGGCAGATCGGCACACCCGATCAGGTATTCGAGATGCAGGCCGAGTATCAGGTGCCAGCATCGGGTGAGATCGCGTACCAGTACTTCGAGGTCCCGACCAATTTCACCGAAGACAAGTGGATGCAGGCCGGTGAAGTCCGCGCCGGCGATCGCGCCCACGTGCATCACGTCATCGTGTACGTGCGCGAACCGAAGCCGGGCAACCGTCCCAACGTCGTGGCGGTGAAGCCGATTCTGCCGCAGGGCCAGGCGCCCGCGCCGCCTCCGGCACGAGCCCCCGGGACAACGCGAGCGAATGCGCCGGGCGGTGGTGATGCAATGCTGGTCAATTGGGCCGTTGGCGAAGATGCGCCGGTCTACCTGCCCGGGACCGCGAAGCGGATTCCTGCCGGGTCGACCTTGATCTTCCAGGTCCACTACACGACGAACGGGAAGCCCGGCGTCGATCGCTCACGCATCGGGTTGATCTTCGCAAAGGAACCTCCGCGTCAGGAGATCCGCACCGGCATCATTGCCAACCCGCTCTTTGCGATTCCCGGCGGGAGAGCCGAATCACCGGGTCGAGGCCGAGGCCACGTTCTCGGAAGACGTGAGAGTGTGGACCATGCACCCGCATATGCATCTGCGAGGGAAGGACATGATCTACACGGCTATCTACCCGGACGGCCGCAGCCAGATCGTGCTGAACGTACCCAAGTTCGACTTCGGCTGGCAGACCGACTACTGGCTGGCCGAGCCGCTCGCGCTGCCCAAGGGGTCGAAGCTGCACGTGCGCGCCCACTTCGATAACTCCGCGGCCAATCGCAGCAATCCGGATCCGTCACAGGTCGTGCGCTGGGGTGACCAGACGTGGGAAGAGATGATGATCGGCTTCTTCACGTATACCGTCGAGGGACCGCCCGCCCAGAGAACGTCGAGGTAACGTCACTCGAGTTATTTCTGGGCCTCGACCGCGAATCCGTCAATCTGAATATCCATCCCGTGGCCGACGCGAAGGCCGACGATGCCATTGGTGTCGACCGCTGTTGCGGGATGGCTGGCGACTTCCTTGCCGTTGGCCAGGAAAGCGACCTTTCCGCCCGCGACCTGGATCGACAGCTCGTTCTTCTGGACGCCAGCCGCGCGACCGGTGACGGCGGGATTGGCAGCCCAGTCGCCTCCGACGTTGCTTGCGTTCGCGCCGTCGCGTTTCCGGACGAGGAACTGCCCGTCCTCGCGAATCACGAAGTAGGTGTACTTCTGGCTGTCCTGCTCGAGGTTCGTTCCGCCGATGAATAGTCCGTACGCGACCGGATGGCTCGGTGGTTTCGTCACCGTGAAGGTTGCCTTCAGCGTGTACGTGCCGGATGCCGTCTGCTGCGGGTCCCAGAAGATGATGTTGGGACCGGTCGTCGCATGCAGCCCTCCGCCCATCGCCGTGAACTTCAGCCCGGTCAGCTGTTCCTTCGGATCATCGACTCGAGCCCACCAGCCGGGGACCTCGACGCCGTTACCAGCGACCGGTCTCGGTGGCGGCGGAGGACCGCCGCCGCGGCCTCGCTGTGCATGGCCGATCGCCACGAAGGACAAGGCGAGAATGACAACTGAGGCGAGCCACTTCTGCATGGACCCTCCCGACAGAACTAGCAAATAGAACGATGTGTAGATTCGCAGATCCTACACCGAGATTTCTTCGAACGCCTTCAGCGTCGTGCTGCCCACCGCCGTCGCTGCCAGGTCGAGAACAGGGAGATCGTCATGTGGCTTGTTCCGACCTGAACAACGGCACGCGAACGTTCACGCGCGTGCCGTGGCCAGGTGCGGACGTGACCTCGAGTTGTCCCTTCACGAGACGAGCGCGTTCCCGCATGCTCACGAGGCCAAGCGTGTCCTTTCCCTGGACGGCCTGCGGGTCGAACCCTGCCCCATCGTCACTGACGCTCAGTATGATGTCGTTGTGCTGCACGGTGAGTGCGACTGTGGCCAGCGCCGCGCCGCTGTGTTTGACGACGTTCTGCAGCGCCTCCTGGGTGATGCGATAGAGGCACAGCGCCACCTCGCTGTCGATGGCACTCGCGGCGCCAGAGACCTCGCTGTCGATGGCGACTCTGTGCGCAACGCCCACCTCACGGCACAGGCTGCGAATCGACGTCTCGAGACCCAGGCTCGACAACCGCGCCGGATGGAGTTCGTGCGACAGGCGATGCAGCGCTGAGCTGATTCCCGCCGTCTGCGTCGAGAGCGTCGAGATCTGCTGATGCACGTCTGCCGATGCGTCCTTCAGCTGGCTGCGAAGGAGACTCAGTTCGGCGGCGTGGAGCGCCACTCGCTGGGCGAGGTCGTCGTGCAGTTCGCGTGACAGCCGAATCCGCTCCTCCTCGTGGGCGTGGATCAGACGGCCACTCAGCTCCTGCAGTTCACGTTCGATATGATGGCGGGACGTCAGATCGACGAACACGCCGATCATCCGCAGCGGTTTGCCGTTCTTCAGCGCCTTGCCTTTCCCCATCACCCATCGCTCGCTATCATCATAGCCATGAACACGAAACTCGGTTTCGTACGATGGCGGCGCCGTCCATCGCGTCGGCCATGGTGCGCGACACACGGTCACGATCGGAACGTGGACGCGCTCGAGGAACGACGTAAAGGACGGAGTTTGGGTGCCGGTGGTGTCTCCCAGCAGCCGACGCGTTTGCGGCGACCAGGTCATGTTCCCGGTGGGGATGTCCCAGTCCCAGGCGCCCATGCTTGCTGCCTCGAGTGCCAGCGTCAGTCGCTCCTCGTTGCGTCGAAGTGTCCGTTCGGCTTCCTTGCGCTCAGTGATGTCACGACAGGTGTAGAGAGTCGTCCCGTCCTTGATCGCGACCTGCTTGATGTGCACGAGCAACGCTCGCTGCGTTCCTGACTTGGTGGTGACCTCGTGCTCGATGTTTCGAATTTCGCCGCTGGCCGCCAGCAGCTCCCGGTCGACCAGCTCTCTTCCCAGCAGCCGCGAGATCCGCGCCATCGTCCGGATCTCGTCGGGTCCGTAGCCGAAGATCAAATCGGCATTCGGACAGATGAACGTGAAGACGCCGTGATCGTTGGTGATGAACACGGCATCCGACATGTTGAGCAGGGTGACCCGATGCAGTTCCTCCGACTCGCGCAGTGCCTGCGCGGCGAGCGCATCCTCCATGTCCACGCCTCCGTTGAAAGCCTGATGGGACGCCATTATCCCCGAGCATGAGCTGGCTGCGGCCGCCGATCTGGTGCAGCCTGCGGCTTCAATCAATCAATTTTCAGCGCATGTCGCAGCGGACGGTGGGTCTCCAATTCTGCCGATTGCGGCACGGTTCGGCTCGCCGGTGTGGCGAGATGCAGTCCGAACACCACGACCAGGCCCATTGTCAGGTTCATCCGAAGGCTTCCGTGTACACGCGCCCCAATCAGCACCTCTGTCGTCGACAGCGCCAGGAAGGCAAGCACGCCACAGAGGGCAGCGGCGGCATGTAGTCGCATAGGCACGTCGCCTTCTCGCCAGACGCGAACGAGGTGGGCGACGATCACGTACCAGAGGTAGCACCAGGCTGCGAGGCCGACCATCCCGGCTTCGGCCAGCACATGGAGATACACGTTGTGCGCGTGCCAGCCGTTTCTGCGAAAGGCTCCGTCCGCCGTTGGTTCGGCTAGCGTGTAGGCGACCTCGTCGAACGTGCCGAGACCAGTCCCGGCAATCGGGTGATCGCGGAAGAGTCGAAGGGCATCGCGCCAGATTCCCAGACGCATGCCGACGCCCGGGTTTTGATCGAACGCGACCAGCGTCGACGCCACCTGGCGGAAGGTCTCGGTGCTGCGGATGAACCTGCCGGACCCAAGCGCAACGATGACGGCCAGACCGGCGAGGGTGATGACGGCCAATCTGCGCCAGGAGGCGCGATTGAGCACATACATGCCAAGCGAGGTCAGTCCGAAGACAAGGGTCCCCATCCTCGAAAACAGCAGGTAGGTTGCAAGTCCTGCTCCTGCCCAGGCAAGGGCGTACAGCGTGGCCACTGGCCAGCGCCGTTCACCAAGGAACCATGCCAGCAGCATCGGTGCTACGAGGTTGAACACCCACGCGAGCTGCAGTTTTCCGACCCACGCGTTGTTCAGAACCTGAAACGCCGTCACGTCCAGTCCTTCATCCCGCCGCCAGGCGATAACGCGGTAGGCCAGCAGTATCACGGCCACAGCCAGGACCGGTCCGAGCGCGCGGGCCATGCGGTCGTCTTCGAGTAGCGACGCGACGAGGTAACAGAAACCGAATATGCCCAGCACGGCGAGAAAGGCGAGGAGGCTCAGCCAGGGCACCTGCGAGACGATTACGGAGAGAAGGAACGAGCCAAGCAGACAGGCGAGGGGCGGCCCGAGGACGCGCAGGCGGGCAGGGCGCCACGACGTTACGCCTCCTCCAGCCGTCATGCAAGCGAACGATGCCAGGATCAGAATGAGGTACAACCAGGGCCACGCGAGGACAGGAAGCGGTGTCGTCCACTCCGACAGTCGGATGGTGGAGGCGGGACCATCGCCGGTGACCATCAGCAGTACGCCGCAGAGGAACAGCCACCGGCCGACGGTAGCGATCCCCGGAATCGACCTGCGGAGTGGAAGAGGGCCGCTCGTCATGTATGAGCGCGTCACGACTCGATACGGGTGCCGAAGGGCACTGAACGGATCAATGGTGGGCGGGTGTCTCCAGCGACGTGCCAGCGAATTATATACTGGGCTTCTCTGATGCCGATCGCTGGCAAGGCCTTCGCACAGCACGCGTACCAAGCGATGCGCGTCCGGCTCGCCGCGGCGCAGATCATCCGGCACCGCTGGCGAAGGCGTCCACCCCGACCCGCCCATTTTGCGGCGCTGGCGATGCGCGCGCTCCGCATGTTCTTCGAGGCCGGCCCTCTGGGACTGCTTCGACACGTCAACGCCAGGACGCATGCTCTCGTGCGCGACGACTACGCGGCGTGGGTCGCTCTCTTCGACGAGCTGCAGGACGAGGATCTGTCTGCGATTCGCGTAGCGATGGCAGCGCTCGACTACCGCCCTCGCCTCTCGGTGATCATGCCGGTCTACAACACGGACGAGCGGTGGCTGCGCGCCGCTATTCAATCGGTCCTGGATCAGATCTACACCGACTGGGAGCTCTGCATCGCCGACGACCACTCCCCGAACGAACGGGTCCGGGACGTCCTTCGCGAATTCGCAGCCCGCGATTCGCGCGTCAAGCTGGTGTTTCGCACGGTCAACGGCCACATCTCGGCTGCGTCGAACAGCGCGCTTGCGCTGGCGTCGGGCGAGTTCATCGCGTTGCTCGACCACGATGATGTGCTGCCCCTGCATGCTCTGGCCGCCGTCGTGAGCGAGCTGAATCATCATCGTGACGCGGACCTGATCTACAGCGACGAAGACAAGATCGACGAGCGCGGACACCGTTTCGGAGCCTACTTCAAGCCCGATTGGAACCCCGAGCTCTTCTACGGGCAGAACATGGTCAGTCACCTCGGGATTTACAGGACGGAGATCGTCCGGCGGGTGGGAGGCTTCCGCAAAGGCTTCGAGGGCAGCCAGGACTACGACCTGGCGCTGCGCGTGATCGAACAGGCGGAGCCGCGCAGGATTCGCCACATTCCGCATGTGCTCTATCACTGGCGGGCGATTCCGGGGTCCACCGCGCGTGACATCGACGAGAAAGGCTATGCGCAAGAGGCGGCCCGACGGGCCATCGCGGAGCATTTCGAACGAACCGGACTGAAGGCGAGCTGCGAGCCCGCGCCCCTCGCACCGAGCTATCAACGCATCCGGTACCCGCTTCCCGAGCCCCATCCCCACGTGACGATCGTGATCCCGACCCGCGACCGCGCCGATATGTTGTCGCGTTGCATCGACAGCATCCGGTCGGTGTCGACCTACGCCGCGTTCGACGTTCTGATCGTGGACAACGGCAGCACGCAGCCCGAGTCGGTGTCCCTTCTTCAGTCGGTGCAGCGCGATCCACGTATCTCGGTCCTGCGCGTCGACGAGCCGTTCAACTTCTCGCGCCTCAACAATCTGGCGGCGGCACGGGCGCGGGGGGCGCTGCTCTGCTTCCTCAACAACGATACGCAAGTGATCTCTGCCGATTGGCTCGAGGAGATGGCCAGCCTTGCCAGTCGGCCGGACATCGGCGCGGTCGGTGCCATGCTCTATTACCCCAACGATACCGTCCAGCATGCGGGCGTGGTCATGTGGCTGGGTGGCATTGCATCCCACGTTCATAGCGGAACGCCGCGTGGTGAAGCAGGCCCGTTTGGCCGGGTGGCACTGACCCAGGCGATGTCGGCTGTCACCGCTGCCTGCCTGATGGTCCGCAAGGCGGTGTTCGACGAGGTCGGCGGCTTTGACGAGAACCTGGCGGTGGCCTACAACGACGTCGACTTCTGTCTGCGTCTTGGCACGCACGGCTATCGGAACGTGTGGACTCCGTTTGCGGAGCTTTATCACTTCGAGTCGGTCAGCCGCGGGTCCGACACCCACGGTGAGGCTCGATCCCGTTTTCTCGCGGAGGCCCGCGTCATGAGGGAACGGTGGCAAGAGGTGCTGGCCGATGATCCCTACTACAACCCGAATCTCTCGCTCGATCGCGCAGACTTCGCGTTGGCCTTCCCGCCTCGCGACACGCCGTCGTGGAGGTTCCTTCTCGGTGAGCGGCCGGCGAACTATACTGGCTCGCTGACATGACGATCGGTCGCGTGCTCGCCTCCCCCTTTCACGCCCTCGTCGCTCATCGTCAGGCCATTCGGATCTTCGTCGGCCGCGACATCCGCGGGCGATACATCAACTCGGTGCTCGGGCTGTGGTGGGCAGTGATTCAACCGCTCACCCTCCTGCTCCTTTACACGTTCGTGTTCTCGCGTGTCATGAACCTCCGCCTGAGCGAAGGCGCGGGAGCCGGCGAGTTCGCCTTGTATCTGTTCTGCGGTCTGCTCCCGTGGCTGGCGTTTGCCGATGCCGTCACGCGCTCGGCCTCGGTGATCGTCGAGCAGACGCCGCTCATCAAGAAAGTGGTGTTTCCATCAGAAATCCTGCCGGTTCATGTCGTGCTGTCGGCGCTGATCGTCGAGTTCGTGGGCCTCGCCGTGCTGCTCGGAGGCACTGTCTTCTGGGGGCGCACGCCTGGATGGTCGCTGCTGATCCTGCCCGTCGTCATGCTGCTGCAGTTCTTCTTCACCGCGGGAGTCGCGTGGCTGATGGCGACGGTTGCCGTCTTCGTGCGCGACGTCCGGCAGGCCGTGGGTCTGGCCCTGACGCTGTGGATGTTCCTGACTCCGATCGTCTACCCGGCGTCGATGGTGCCCGATCGCTTCAAATGGGTGCTCGCCGTGAACCCGATGTCGTACCTCGTCGAGGCCTACCGCGGCGCCGTGCTCGACGATCGGGTCCCCGCGCTCGCCCCGCTCGCGGTGCTCGCGGCCATCGCCCTGGTCGTCTTTGTCTCCGGGTACTGGGCGTTCACGCGCTCCAAGCACGCCTTCGCGGATCTGCTCTGATGGGCTCACCCGCGATCGAGATCGATCGAGTTTCGAAAGCCTACAAGATCTATCCGACGCCCCGCCATCAGGCGCTCGAGATCCTCATGCTGGGGACCCGCCAGTACCACCGGGAGTTCTGGGCGTTGCAGGATGTATCGCTGGAGGTCGCAGCAGGCACCACGCTGGGCGTCATCGGGCGAAACGGCTCGGGCAAGAGCACCCTGCTGCAGCTCATCGCCGGAATCACGCCGCCGACGAAGGGCCGCGTCTCTGTCAACGGCCGGGTGTCCTCGCTGCTGGAACTCGGCGCCGGCTTCAACCCCGAATTCAGCGGCCGCGAGAACGTGGAGTTGTACGCGATCGTCATGGGGATGACCCGTGAGGAGACCGCGGCCCGGCTTCCGGTGATCGAGGACTTCGCCGGGATCGGCGAGTTCATCGATCGTCCGGTGAAGTCGTACTCGAGCGGCATGTTCGTGCGGCTGGCCTTCTCGGCGGCGATCCATGTCGATCCGGACATCCTGCTCGTCGACGAAGCGCTGGCGGTGGGCGATGCCAGCTTCCAGCACCAGTGTATGCGGCGCATCCGGCAGCTTCAGACCGACGGCACGACGATCGTGTTTGTCAGCCACGACATGGCGATGGTGCGTGCCATCTGCAGCGATGCGGTGCTGCTCGACGCCGGCCGGGTCGTAGCCAGGGACGATGCGGCGACGGTCGCCAACCTCTACCACGCTCGGACATCTGAAGGGGAGCTCCCGCCAGCGGTCCCGCGCGCGCCCACGGGTGAAGGGGCCGCGACCCGGGCAATCACGTTCCACGCCGATGTCGACTTCGATACACGGGTCCGTCTGTTCCGACACGGTTCCGGCGCCGCCAGGATCCGACAGGTCGAGGTCATCGACGCCGAAGGGCGTCAGATCGACTCCGTCGAGTTCAACGAGGACGTCATCCTCCGCGTGCACATGGAGTACTACGAAGATGCTCCATTCAGCATTCTCGGATACGGCTTCCGCGACAAGAGCGGTACGGACATCGTGGGGACCAACACGTTCGAAGAGAATGTGACGCTGCCGGCACGCCGGGCCGGTGACACCTTGGTGGTCGACTTCCGCCAGCGTCTTCCGCTCGCGCCTGGGACTTACAGCGTCAGCACCGCGCTCGCCTACGACCGCAGTAGCCCTCACTACTTCGACTGGGTCGACAACGCGCTCGTCATCACCGTCCTCGCGCCGGCCTCGGGCAAGAGCGTGTACGGAAAGGTCTGGCTGCCAGTGGAGATCGCGGTCCACACGCAATGAGCGAGGCGACCCGCAGCGGTTCGGACCAGGGGACAGATCGAGAGCTGGAGAGGAGCCTGCGCGAAGAGGTCGAAGACCTCGGGCATCTCGTCGACGAGCAGGACCGAACGATTGCGGCTTTGCGCGACGAGTCGCTTCGTTATCGCGCCGGGCTCGGTTCGCGTCTATCGAAGCGACTGGAGAAGGCTCGACAACGGATACTGACGATTCCCGTCGTGCGCGAGATCTGTCGCGGTGTATATCGGGCGCTCGATATCTGGGTGGACGAGGGGTTCGTCGCCATCTTCGTCAAGGCGCGGCACAAGGCCCATCTCGCTGTGCGCGGGCGCAGTCCCCTCGTCGAGGATCGCGATCGGCTGCCGCGGCGCATCGAGGATCAGTACGAGACCTGGGTCCGTCAACACGAAGCGCCGGACCGGCACGAAGCAGCGGCAGCGATTGCTCGCTTCCGGGAGACGCCGCTCATCAGCGTGCTCGCAGTACTGGAAGATGCCGATCCCGCGCGCGTCCAAGGGGCGCTTGCAACTCTCGAGGCTCAGTCGTACGAGCGCTGGGAACTGTGCGTTGCAATCTCGTGGAACGCGCGCGCTGCGGTTGGCGCCGACCTGGACATCCTCGCCCGCGGTGAGCCGCGCCTCCGGGTTGGCACAACACAAGGGCACACGCCGGCCTGGAGTGACGCGTTTCGGCTAGCGACCGGTGACTTCATTGGACTTCTGCGCTCGGATGATGAACTGGCGCCAGACGCGCTGTTCGAACTGGTAAAGCGGTTGGACGAGGAGCCGACCTCCGATATCGTCTACTCGGACGAGGACTCGATCGCGAGCGATGGCCGGCGCGGCGAACCCTTCTTCAAGCCCGACTGGAGCCCCGATCTCCTCCTGTCAACGAACTATCTGGAGCGGTTCGGCATTTTCCGGAAGGCGCTTGTCGAAGAAGCCGGTGGATTCATCGCCGACTGCGGGCGCGGTGAGACGTACGACCTCGTGCTTCGCGTGAGCGAGCGAACCCAGCGGATTCAGCACGTGCCGAAGATCCTCTACCACCGTCGCCGGTCTTCCACGACGACCGACGCGATCCTCTCACGGCGCGCGGCCAGTCGCGACGAGTGCCGCGTCATCGCTCGCGCACTCGCCAGACGCAGCCGCGCCGGTCGGGTCGATCCGGTCTTCACACGCACAGGACCGCGCTGCTATGCCACCCGATTCGAACTGGTACGGAAGCCGCTCGTCTCCATCATCATCCCCACCCGCGACCAGCGGCAGCGGCTCGAGACGACGCTCGATGGGATCTGGAACCGCACTGATTACGAGCGATACGAAGTGATCGTCGTCGATAACCGAAGCACGGAGCCGGACGCCGTGCGCTATCTGGCTTCGCTTCAGCCCAGGTGCCAGGTGCTCCAGTGGGACCGGCAGTTCAACTACGCTGCGATCAACAACTTCGGGGCTGCCCGTGCCAGCGGCGAGCAACTGCTTTTCCTCAACAACGACGTCGAGGTGATTCACGCCGACTGGCTGACTGCGATGCTCGAGCACGCGCAGCGTCCGGAGGTGGGAGCCGTCGGGGCGAAGCTCCTGTACGCGGACGGGCGCATCCAGCATGCCGGTGTCGTGGTCGGGATTAATCAAGGCGCGGCCAATGCGTTCCGGCGCCAGCCAGGCGACACCATCGGTCCACAGCGGTTGGCCGACCTTGCGCGCAACTGCAGCGCCGTAACCGGAGCCTGCATGATGGTGCCGCGCCGGGTTTTCGATGAGGTCGGCGGATTCGACGAGGGTCTGCTCGTCGTGCTCAATGATGTTGACCTATGCCTCCGCATCCGGCAGCGGGGCTACGACATCGTTTACACGCCTCACGCCCGCCTTTATCACTACGAAGGGTCGAGTCGCGGCGCCGGAGATCCGCCGTCGGACCGGCGGCTGTTTCAGGAGCGCTGGAAGGGCGTCCTGGCGCGGTGTGACCCCTACTACAATCCGAACCTGACGGATAAACACGACGATTGGAGTATCAAGCTCTATCTCGACCGGGAGTCCTGAGGCGCTGTCAACGCCAGTTGATTCGCTTTCCTACGGTTGACCCGAGGTCGAGCCAGCGGAATCGATTCCAAATACGAGAAGCTTGGGTGAGAACGGCGTAGCGCTGTTGCCAGGGCCGGCGTTTCCAAGCGTCACCGTGCCGACGCCGCCCATGAGCGCGACGTATTGCTTGCCGTCCACGCGATACGTGATCGGCGGCCCCATGCCGCTGCTCAAGCCGGTCTGGATCTCGAGCAGCTTCGCGCCCTTGTCGGCGCTGTAGGCCAGCAGGCGTCCATCGCTCAACACCTGAAACACAAGGTTGCCAGCTGTCGTCATGGCGCCACCGCCGATGCCGCCGCCGCCGGGGTTCCGCCATCGCATCTGCTGCGCGATGGGATCCCATGCGACGAGCGCACCCCGACCGCCGCGTCCCTCGAGAGGGGGAGGTCCAACGGATGGCGGCGGAGGCCGCACGGGCGTCGGCGCCGGGCGCACCGTGCCCGTCATGCGCCCTGGCTGCGGGTCGTATTTCGGTTCCGCCGCGTAGGAGAAGCTGTTGTTGGTCGAGGCCGGGATGTACACGAGCCCGGTGTTCGGGTTGAATGCCATCGGCGACCAGTTGTGCGCCCCTCCGCCTCCGGGCTGGATCAGGATCGCCTCGGTGCCGTAATACGCCTCCTCGTTCACGATTGGGCGGCCGGTCTTCTGATCGATGCCCTTCGCCCACGTGACGTACGAAAACGGCTGCGCCGAGATGAACTCTCCCGTGATCCGGTCGATCACGTAGAAGAAGGCGTTCTTGTTCGCCTGCATGATCACCTTGCGCGTCCGCCCGCCGATCGGCAGATCCGCGAGGATCAGATGCTGCACGCTGTCGAAGTCCCAGTTGTCGCCGGGGACAACCTGGTAGTACCACTTCAGCTGACCGGTATCGACATCGACCGCAAGGATCGACGCCGCATACAAGTTGTCCTTGTCCTTCGACGAACGATGGTGGAACGTCCACGGCTGGGCGTTGCCTGTACCGACATAGACGAGCCCGGCCTCGGCATCGAACGCCATGCCGTCCCACACCGCGCCGCCGCCGCCATACTTCCACCACTCCTTTTCAACATCCCACGTGGCGGCCGCCTTCTTCATCGCCTCGTTCTCGAACGGCGTGGATGGATCCCCGGGCACGGTATAGAAGCGCCACGCACGACGTCCGGTCGAGGCGTCGTAGGCATCGAAGAAGCCGCGTGTGGTGCGATCGCCGCCGCTGACGCCGATGATCACCTTGCCCTTGGCGATGCGCGGCGCCATCGTGATCGTGAAGTGATCCTGCGGGTACGCGACGCGTGCTTCCCACACCGGTCTGCCGGTATTGGCATCGAGGGCATGGAGACGTCCGTCGATGACCGGGGCGAACACCATGCCGTTGTAGAGCGCAACCCCGCGATTGACGACACCGCAGCAGATCTCCGGTCGCACGGCTGCCTGGTTGACCTGGGGATCCCACCGCCACTTCTCTTTGCCCGTTCGAGCGTCGACGGCGAACACGATGCTCCAGTTCGTGATGCCGTAGATCGTGCCGTTGGCCACGAGCGGTGTGGCTTCCTGACCACCTCCGCCCGATCCGACGTCGTACGACCAGGCCAGGCTCAGGCGGGATACGTTGGTGGTGTTGATCTCGGTGAGCGGGCTGAAGCGCGTCTCTGCCTGGTTGATGCCATACGTCAACCAGTCATCACCCGTTCGTCCCGCTCTCGTCAGCGCCGCATCGTCAATGCGTGCCGCCTGCTGCCCAGAGGTGACGACGACGAACAGAACCACGAATGCGGGACACGCCAACCAGAGAGCCTTCATACGGTTGCCTCGTCAATTCCGTGCCGGAGCCGGCGCTCCCGTGTCGTTGGACGCGACGCGCCGCTTGAATCTCCAGCGACCGTTTTCACGCATGAGCGTGTCATCGTAGCGGCCCGCCTGCGAGATCACCGCGCCCTTTTCGCCGGGAACGACGAAGGCCCAGCGCGACCAGGCGGTCGCCGTGTCGCCCTTTACGTCGATCACGAAGTTGGAGAGGAGGTGGTAGTTCTTCGCGCGATTTGGCCCAGTGCCCATGGCTTTTTCCATGAACGCCTGGATGCTCGCCGGTCCGCCCCCGATAGTGCCGAGGCCACCGACCCATTCGCCATCTTTCGCGAAGAGGCCGCCGTACGACGCGAAGTCACGGTTGTCGAGGTGCCGGCCATAGTCGAGGAGCAGGGTTTGAATCTCTTCCTTGTCCTCGAATTTCTGCAGCCGTGCTGCAAGTGATGCCGCGTCATCGGCGCGGGATTGCCCCGCCAGAGGCACGACGACGAAGGTCAGCAAGCAACACGCCAGGCAGAGTCGGCCCATAGGTTGCGGAGTGTAGCGCCCCGGTGTCTGGTTGCCAAGGGCGGTCTGCATATTGCAACCCCGCAGCGGCGTGGCGAGACGTGGCGCGCTCATCCTGGCAGCGGGGGCGCTGTTGGCCACCGCGAATCTCTTCGGCATGGCCCGGCCATCGGACCGGAATCCGTTCTCATTCTTCGAGCCCATCATCACGATTACGTCGAGCGAACGTCAGCGAATCGACTCCGGTGAGATCCTCGCCCACATCCTGCCCGCACGAGATGGCGAGATCGCCGTCTTCGCGGTATCGAAGCTCGAGGCTCAGCCAGAGGCGCTCGTACGGTGGACGCACGCCATCGAGATGCTCAAGCGAAGTCCGTTCGTCATTGCCATCCGCCGTTTCTCGAATCCGCCTGTGCTCTCGGATCTCGATGCGCTCGTACTCGACGATCTCGACCTGGACGGGATCCGGCAGTGCGAGATCGGCAACTGCAGCGTCAAACTTGCAGCGCATGAGATCGAATCCTTGAAGAAAGTGGCGGCGGCCGGTGGGGAGTGGAAGTCTGCCGTACAACGCGAGTTCCGCCGGCTCTTGCTGAAACGCGTCACCGAGTACCAGGCGAAAGGGCTGGGTGGCCTGCCGCCGCACGTCGACCGCGTCCCCCCGACGAATCCGGGTGAGGAATTCGCCGGCATTCTGAGTCGCTCACCGCACATTCGTGGCTATCTGCCGGAAGTGGCCGACGGGCTCAGCAACTATCCTCAGGTCGCGCTTCCCAGCACAGAGTCCTTCCTCTACTGGTCGAAGGAGCATTACCGTCATGGCAAACCCGTGATCTCGGTGACGCAGGTTCACATCGTTCGTCCGACAGGTCCTGCGTTGCGGGATGTCGTTGTCATCGGCCAGGAAGTGTACGCGTCGCATTATCGCGACGCATCGCTCGGAACGACATTCGTGCTCGATGGCGGCGCGACTCGCTACCTCGCGTACTTGAATCGCTCGAGGATCGACAGACTGGACGGCATGTTCGGTGGTCTGAAGCGTGCCGTCGTCGAGCGCAAACTTCGCAGCGAAGTCGGAACCGCTATTGAAGGTATCCGCCGGCGAATCGAATCCGGAAACCCATCATAGCCATGCCGACCACGTTGCGCTCCGATGGTCAGGGCGTCATCGCCCGTTGCCCATCCTGCGGCACGAGCAATCGCCTGCGCTACGAGAACCTGAATCGCACGATCCGCTGCGGCAATTGCCACACGGACCTGCCGCCGCCGGGAGAACCGGTCGACGTGCCTGATGCCGCGGCGTTCGACACCATCGTTCAACGGACTCCCTTTCCCGTCGTCGTCGACTTCTGGGCGCCGTGGTGTGGGCCGTGCCGAATGATGGCGCCGGAGCTCGAAACCGCTGCGCGCGACATGGCCGGCCGTGCGCTCGTCGTCAAGGTCAACACCGACGCGGTGCCGGAGCTCGGCGAGCGTTTCCGCATCAAGTCCATCCCCACTCTCGCGGTTTTTCGACAGGGTCGTGAGATGGCGCGAGTGTCAGGTGTGAGACCGGCCGCGGACATCGAAGCGCTCGCTGCACGGTCGTGATCGCCTTCGCCGCGATATCGCGTTTCAAATTCGTCAGCGAGAGACGAGCGCGATTTTCGACAGAGAACACCGCGTGCGGCAGGCATCAGTCTTCCCAAGGAAGAATCATTTTCTGTCGACGCGGATTTCTCGCGGAGAAAGGCCTGGTCACCTTCTTGCTCAACCATGGGGTGAATGCCACTCTGGCTCTCTCCTCGTCGTCGACCGGGCATGATGGCGGCAGTTATTGTCTTGATCGCGTGCACGGTTCTGCTCACGCGAGACCGAGATGACAGCAACCTCGAGCCCGTTCCTCTAGACGCTGCGATCAAGAAGATCGCAGCGTCTCCGTACACGTCGCCGCACACGCGACCACCAATTCCGCTGGATCTCTTCATGCCTCCGAGCACATCGGAGCTGTCGTCCGGCTTGTTCAGCGAGATTCCCGGATCGGAATCGATCGATGCGCTGGAGGATCTGCCGTCCAATCCCGTATCCGATGCGACATACGACTGGCCAAACGAACTCTTTGCGCAGAACTTCGACAGCGGTCTGCCCGGGTGTCTCGACTGCGCGTCGTTGCACTCGGCGGTCGGCGGGTTTCGTTCGAGCGGCTTCTTTGGTGGTGGTGGCGGAGGAGTTGGCTCCGGAGGCGGAACCGGGGTCGGATCAGGAGCAGCGGGTCCTGGCGACAGTCCCGAGAGCCTCGACGCACACGCTGCGGGAGCCGTACGTGCACTCGGCTGGCCTGGCGGCCCGGGTAGGGATCAAGGCTCATCGGATTCGAAGGACTCTCCACCTCCGCCAGACGAGTCAGGGAGAAGGCAGTCACTCAATTTGGTGAGTCAGGGTTCGGGCGGGCAGCAAGCCGTATCCGTGCCCGAGCCATCGACGATGATTCTGCTCGGGACCGGCGTGGCCGGCGCAATCGTGAGACGTCGTTTTACTGAGAAAAGACGAGGCTGAAACGCCTCTTCCGCTAACCTCATTTCACGTTCCGGCAGGCGTCATTTCACGCTAGACTCTGCCCATGGCTCCCGTGCCAAGCCGCCGGGACGTACTTTGTACGCTGATCGGAGGCGCCGCAGGTCTGTCGCTTCCGATCGGGTTGAGTGCTCGCGCGTCGGCGCAGAGCCACCATGCCGCGCTCACGACCACGCCACTCACGAGTACCTGTTTCCCTCGTGTCGGGCGCGGGCGGCAATGTCGTCGTCGTGGCTGCCGACGATGCCGCGCTCATGGTCAACGGTGGGCAGCAGGAGCACGCCACCGCACTCTCACAGACGGTTTCAGGGCTGACCGCTGGCAGGCCTGTCCGGTTCCTGTTCAACACCGACTGGCATCCCGATCACTCCGGGTCGAATGAGTTGTTAGGTGGCTCGGGCGCACGGATCATCGCGCACGAGAACACCAAGCAGTACCTCGGCGCCGATATCTTCGTGGACTGGCAGCAGCGGACGTACAAGGCTCTGCCGAAAGTGGCGCTGCCCACGCAGACCTCTTACAACGCCGGCAAGATGACGTTTGGCCGCGAGCGGATCGAATTCGGTCCACTCGGGCAGGCGCATACCGACGGTGACATCTACGTATTCCTTCCCGATGCGAACGTGCTCGTCGCGGGTGACGTGCTCGCGGTCCGCAGCTACCCGATTGCCGACTACATCAGTGGCGGATGGCTGGGCGGCTTGATGACGGCGACGAAAACGCTGCTGGATCTTACGAATGATGAGACGCGCGTGGTGCCGGGCGCCGGTCCTGTCCAGACGCGAGCCGACCTCAAAGTGCAGCACGAGATGCTGGTCACGCTGCGCGAGCGGCTGCACCAGATGATGCGGAAGGGGATGGGGACGAAGGACATGCTCGCCGCCGGCGCCACGAAGGAGTTCGACGAGCGTTGTGGTGATCCCTCGCTTTTCATGACGGTCACCTATCGCGGTATGTGGATTCATGTTCGGGAGCTTGGCGGAATTGTCTAAGGCACTTGTTCTGGCGACCGCGTTGTTTGTGGCGGCGATGGCCGTATCGCGTTCCGACGTCGCGATGTTGTCGGCCGCCCAGGCGACGGCTGCGCAGTCGTCTGCGCCGCTGGCGCCGCGAGCCCTTCTCGATACCTACTGCGTCACCTGCCACAACCAGCGGACGAAGACTGCGGGTCTCACCTTCGACACGATGGATCTGTCGAAGCTCCCCGAGCATGCCGACGTGTGGGAGAAAACCGTCCGCAAGCTGCGGGCGGGTATGATGCCGCCGCCTGGCGTTCGTCGTCCCGATCCGGCGAGCGTGGAGTCAATGGTGACGTGGCTCGAGCGTTCACTCGATGACGCGGCTGCCGCTCGTCCCAATCCCGGTCGCGTCGCACTGCATCGGCTCAATCGTGCGGAGTATGCCGCCGCGATCGACGATCTGCTTGGCCTCGAGATCGACGCGGCGGCGCTGTTGCCCAAAGACGATGAGGCCGAGGGATTCGATAACGTCGCGAGCGTCCTGACTGTCTCTCCGTCATTTCTCGATCAGTACATCTCGGCGGCGCGTGTCGTGAGTGCGCGCGCGATCGGAAATCCGGCCGCTCGTCCGGGCAGCATGACCTATCGTCCCGCGCGCGGGACGGATCAGTCAGTGCGTGTGGACGGCTTGCCGCTCGGCACGCGGGGCGGACTCCTGGTTGAGCACCTGTTCCCAGCCGATGGCGACTACAAGCTGAATATCCCGAACATGGCGATTGCCGGGTACGTGCGTGGTATGGAGTATCGCCATACGCTCATCGTCACCATCGACGACGTGAAGGTGTTCGAGAACACGATCGGTGGCGAGGAAGACATCAAGGCCATCGATCAGCAGCAGGCGCCAGCGGTGGCCGCGATCAACGCGCGTTTCCTGGATATCCCGATCAAGGTGACAGCCGGACCGCACAAGGTGGGCGTGACCTTCATTGCCAGGACATATCGCGGAGTCCGACGATGTCCTGCATTCGTTCCGGCCGTCGGCGCGGGGAGGATCGCATTCCGCGTATCGGCAGCCTCGAGATCCAGGGGCCGTTCAACCCGACCGGCGTGAGCGATACGCCGAGCCGGGCGCGCATTTTCATCTGCCGGCCGGCCAACCAGAGCGAGGAGCTTCCGTGCGCGACGGCGAATCCTGTCGTCGCTGGCGCGCAAGGCGTATCGACGTCCGATCACCGATGCCGATCTCGAGGCGCCGCTCGCCTTCTATGGGGCAGCCAGGGGCATCGGTGACTTCGATACGGCGATTCGCGACGCGCTGCCCGCCATTCTCGCCAGTCCCAAGTTTCTCTACCGAGCCGAGCGTTCGCCCGCTGGTCTCGCGCCCGGCAACGTGCACGCGATCTCGGATGTGGAGCTGGCGTCGCGTCTGTCGTTCTTCCTGATTGGCCGCGCTCCGGACGAGGAGCTCCTGGCGCTGGCCGAACGCCGAACGCTTTCGACCCCGGCGGTGCTCGAGGCCCAGGTCCGACGGTTGCTCGCCGACCCGCGTGCCGAATCGCTGGTCAGCAACTTCGCGTTTCAGTGGCTGAAGATGCGGGCGCTCGACGAGATCGATCCGGACCCGATCATCTTCCCGAACTTCGACGACAGCCTGCGCGAGGCGTTCCGGCGCGAGATGGAGTTGTTTGTCGACAGCGTCCTTCGCGAGGATCGCAGCGTTCTGGACCTGCTGACGGCGGACCATACCTTCGTCAACGAACGGCTGGCGTTGCACTACGGCATTCCAGACGTGCAGGGGCGATCGGTTCCGTCGCGTCACGCTCGCCGATCAGAACCGCTGGGGCCTGCTTGGCAAGGGCGCCGTGCTGCTGACGACGTCATACGCCAACCGCACTGCGCCGGTGCTGCGCGGCGCGTGGATTCTCGAGAACGTCCTCGGCACTCCGCCGGCAGCGCCGCCTCCGGACGTGGAAGGCATTCCCCGAGAACAAGGACGGCGAGAAGGCGAAAACGGTCCGCGAGATCATGGAGGCGCACCGGGCCAAGCCGTCGTGCAACGCCTGCCACGGCGTGATGGATCCGCTCGGGTTCGCGCTCGAGAACTTCGATGCGATCGGCGAATGGCGATCGCGAAGACCGCTACGCCGGTACGATCGATCGATGCGTCCGGCAGCCTCGTCGACGGAACCCCGGTGAGCGAGTCCGGCCGACCTTCGTGCGGCCCTGATGCGTCGGCCCGATCAGTTCGTGCAGACGGTGACCGAGCAGCTGATGACGTATGCCCTCGGGCGCACCATCGAGTACTACGACATGCCGACCGTGCGCCGGATCGTGCGCGAGTCCGCGCGCGACAAGTATCGGTTCTCCTCGATTGTCCTGGGAATCGTCCGGAGCGATCCGTTCCAGATGCGAATGGTCCCGGAGGCGGGAAACAGCAGCACTCAATAGTTTGATAGCGGTGACAGACCGGAGACGAGTCATGTTCATCACGAAAAAGCATCTCTCGCGGCGTACCTTCCTTCGCGGTGCTGGTGTGGCTGTCGGACTGCCACTGCTGGATGCCATGGTTCCGCGCGTGGACGGCGCTCGCTCGGACCGCCGCGGCGCCGAAGCCGCGCATGGGCTTCCTGTACCTGCCGCACGGCGCCATCATGGAGCAGTGGACGCCGGCCGCCGACGGGACCGACTTCGAGCTGCCGCCGATCCTCAAGCCGCTCGACGCCTTTCAAGAACAGTTGACGATCGTCAGCGGTCTCGAGAACAAGCCGGCCATCGCCCCGCCGGTGCACGCCCTCAACCCGGGCACGTGGCTCAGTTGCGTCACGCCGGAGCCGAGCCAGGAACCGCACGGCGGCGTGACCATCGACCAGATGGCCGCGCAGCACATCGGTCAGGACACGCCGCTGCCGTCACTCGAGGTCGCGACGGAAGGACGCGGCGGCAGCGGCGCCTGCGATCGCACCTACGGCTGCAGCTACGGCGCCACGATCTCGTTCCGCACGCCGACGACGCCGCTGCCGATGGAAGCCGATCCGCGGAAGCTGTTCGAGCGGCTGTTCGGCCAGGGCGACACCGCCGCAGGAACGCGCAGGCGATCACCAAGCAGTACGCGAGCATCCTCGATCTGGTGTCGCAGGAGGCGCACGATCTGCAGCGCACGCTCGATGCGCCGGATCGCGCAAGGCTGGCTGACTATCTCGAGAGCGTCCGCGAGATCGAACGGCGCGTGCAGAAGATGGAAGCGCAGGATCTCACGAGCCTCGATCTGCCGGACGTGCCGGTCGGGCACGAACTTCGACCAGCGGCTCAACCTGATGTTCGACATGATTGCGCTCGCCTACCAGGCCAACCTCACGCGCGTCTTCAGCTTCATGATGGCGGCGAGGGTAGCAACGTGACCTACAACCACATCGGCGTGTCCGATGCCTTCCATCCGCTGTCGCACCACCAGAACGACAAGGCGCGGAAGGAGACGGCTGGTGCGGATCCAGACCTATCACAGCCAGGCGTTCGCCAAGTTCCTCGCCAAGCTGGCGGCGATGCCGGACGGCGACGGATCGATGCTCGACCACTCCATCCTGCTGTACGGCAGCAACATGAGCAACAGCAACGCGCACGACGAGTTCCCGCTGCCGACGATGCGTGTTGGGCGGCGGCTGCGGAAAGATCAAGGGCGGCCAGCACCTGAAGTACCCGGACCGGACGCCGCTGGCGAACCTGCACCTGACACTGCTCGAGCGCGCCGGAGTCCCGGTGGACAAGTCGGCAACAGCACGGGCGTGTTCTCCGAGCTCTAAGAGTCCATGTGTGAAACCTGCTCTTGTTGCGCTCCTCGTCTTAGGCGCGGCTGAAGCCGCGCCTCTTCGTGCTGCCTGCTCCGCCTGCTCGTTGACGCCGTGAAGGCCGGCAATGCGAGGCTGCGCTGGAGCTCATCGCGCAGCGTGTCGACGTCAACGCCCCCGAGCCGGACGGCACGACGGCGCTGCACTGGGCTGTCCAGCGGAACGATCTCGATCTCGTCACGCGGCTGATCCGCGCCGGCGCAAAGGTCAACGGCGAAGAACGACTACGGCGCGACGCCGATGTCGGAGGCCGCCGTGTCGCCGGCGACGCCGCTGCTCGCGGCGCTGCTCGAGGCCGGCGCCGACGTCGAGTCGCCGAACGCGGACGGGCAGACGGCGCTGATGGTGGTGGCGCGCACCAGCCAGGTCGACGCCGCACGCCTGCTGCTCGAGCGCGGCGCCAACGTCAACGCCGTGGAGAAGTGGCGCGGGCAGACGGCGCTGATGTGGGCCGCGGCGCAGCGGCAGCCGGCGATGGTGCGCGAGCTGATCGCCCGCGGCGCGCAGGTCAACGCGCGGTCCACGGTGAACAACTGGCAGCGGCAGGTGACCGCCGAGCCGCGCGCCATTTATCGCCCGGCCGGCGGGCTGACGCCGCTGCTCTACGCCGCGCGCGAAGGATGTGTCGATTGCGCGCGCGCGCTGGTCGAAGGCGGCGCCGACATCAACCTCGCCGATCCCGAAGGCATCAGGCCGCTGCTGACTGGCGGTCATCAACATGCAGTTCGATACGGCCGCATATCTGATCGAGCGCGGGCGCGAATCCGAATCAATGGGACTTCTGGGGGCGCGCGCCGCTCTACGCCGCGGTCGACCTCAACATCGATTCCGCGCGGCGGCCGTCCGGATCGTGCCGTCGCTCGACGAGACGAGCAGCCTCGACAGGTGATCGAGCTGCTGCTCGACGCCGGCGCGAACCCGAACGCGCAGCTCAAGCTGCCGCCGCCATTCCGCAACGTCGGCAACGATCGCGGCCTCGACGGCATGCTCACGACCGGGGCGACGCCGCTGCTGCGCGCGGCAAAGGCGCTCGACGCGCCGGCGATCCGCGCTCCTGCTCGCCAAGAGGCGCCGACCTGACGCTCGCCAACAGCCGCGGCATGACGCCGATGATGGCCGCCGCGGGACTGGGATCCGTGGACGCCGATACGCGCGGCTTCTACCTGAGCGAGGACACGCAGCAGCGATCGATCGAATCGCTGACGCTGCTGCTGGACGCCGGCGGCGACATCAACGGCGAAGGACTCGCGCGGCCTGACGGCGCTGCACGAGGCCGCACGCTGGGGCTGGAACGACGTCGTGCCGTTCCTCGTGGCGACGCGGCGCCGACCTCAACGCCAAGGACAGCCGAGGCAACACGCCCGTCGACTCCGCACTCGGCAAGGCCGGCGGCAACAGCCGCGGCGGCGCGCGCATCGACGTTCACGAGGACACCGCTGCGCTGCTCCGCAAGTTGATGCAATCGAGCCATTAGTGATTTGGCGATCATCAATCAAAGATCAACGATCCAACTCAGCCCATCAGTGACGTAATCGCGCGTACGCCTGAGGAGTTCGGAAGACGCGCTCGAGTTGCGCGGACGTCGTATCGAATGAAGCGGCAACAACTGATTTGAGAGCACCGCGCGTGTGTCGAGTGTCGGCTTCACGTCACGCCCTTCAAACAGCGCGCTCGCGCGAGCCCCGGCCAGTCGGCGAAGACTTGTGACCGCGACACCTGCGGGCCGAGCAGGAACCCCGCGCCTGCGGTTCCGTGATCGGTGCCGCGGGTGCCGTTGGGTCGTGCGGTCCGCCCGAACTCGGTCATGACGACGACGGTGGTGTTCGACCATGCGCGGCCCCATCTCCGTACGCGAACGTGACGAGTCCGTCGGCGAGCTGCCCGAGGAGGCGGTCGAGCGCGCCGCCGGCGAGTGCCCTGGTTCGCATGCGTGTCCCAGCCGCTGAATTCCATGGCCGCGATGTTCGGGCCCTTTCCTGCCGGAGGATGCGTGCCGCCGCCTGCATCAGCGGTGTGATGCTGCCGCGCCGCGCGCGTCTGCGCGCCATCGGTTCTTCGCCGACGAGTTCCTGCTGCTGCATGCGCGGCCTCGAACCGGTCGTGCAGATGCTGTCGCCGCGGTAGAGCACCGAGAGCCGTCGAGGAACGCATCGTCAACGGTGCCGAGCTGTGTCGGTGACCACGTCTGCAACTCGAACCTGCCGCGTCATCGAGCGTGGCAATCCCGCCGCGATCGCGAATCCCGGTCGCCGCCCGGCATCACCTGGAGCAGTCGGTTCAGCCATCCATCCGATGAACCGACAGGGCGATCGAGCCCGGTTTCGAGGATCGCCTGGCCGTCGAAATGACTGCGCGTGCGATACGGGATGGCCATCGCGTGCACGACGGTGAGCTCGTTGCTCTCCCACAGTCCGTGAGCGGGGCAAGTCCGGGTGCAAGTCCGAACATGTCAGTCGAGCGGCGTCAGCTCTGATTGGTTGAACGCGAGCGTGCCTCGCAGCGACTGGTACGTCCGGGTCGCCGAAGGGGACGACGGCGGCGAGCCCGTCGAATCCGCCCCGCAGCAGCACGAACACGAAGCCGGCGCGCTGCGCTGACCTGGGCGAAGCTGACGAGGGCGCCCGAACGTGGCGATCCCGCCGAGGCACATGTTGCTGACGAACTCTCGGCGGTTCATGGTTATCTCCACTGGAAAGCGGGACCGGCGATGGCGAGCGCCACGCGCTCGCGAGCCGGCAATCGTGGTGTCCGCAACAGCGAACGAAGGGAATCGGCGGCGCGGCCGTCGACGACGTCGAGGAGGGCGCGCCTCGAGCCTGGCTCGCGAATGAGGCTGCGAGCGTCTGCGCGAGCTCGGCGCGATTGAGCAGCGAATCGGGATCGGCCCAGTCCTGCACCGTGTCGCCGAATCCCTTTCGGTGAGGGAGGCGACCAGAGCGGCTGCCGAAGTTGGCGCAGCACGGATGGTGCGATCGGCGTGACCCGCTGGCGCATCAACCGCGCGCAGGACCGCAACGAGCCAGTCCTGAGGTGTTCGGAACTTGCGGGAACTCCCGCGTCCACGACGTCTGGCTCATCGACCAGGGCGCGTGACAACCGCGCTGAAGATCGCCGTCCGTCGATCGGAAGCACGCGCGAGACAATCGCTCGACGGCCGACGGAGGCGGATCATCGCAGATGAAATGTGCCACGGCGAGTTTGGCGGCGACGAACTGCGCCGTGGATGGGTGACGACACGAGTCCCGGATCGCATGTTCACCCTGGGCAACCCCGGCTTCCTTGTAGTGTTCCTTCGAGCACGGTCTGCGCGCCCGGTTCGTGCAGCGGCTCCTGAAAGGCGAAGCCGATCGGGCTGCCAGGCTCGGGCAATCCGCGGGAGTTGGCCCGCGACCACGCTGGGGAGACCGCGCCGGGATTTGCTGCATGCCCCCGCGACCGACGCCATCACCGTCCATCCGGTCAGAATCTTCGCGAGCTGCTGCACATCCTGCTGCGTGTAGCCGCCGTTCACGCCCAGCGTGTGCAGCTCCATGAGTTCGCGTGCGTAGTTTTCGTTCAGGCCCCGGCGGCCCATGCCGCTGACTGCGCGCCGCGGGCGAGCGAGGGTCCGATCGACTGGAAGTTGTCCAGATAGACGAGCATCGGCGGGATGCTTCGCTGATGCGAGCACCATGTCTTCGAATCGACCGAGCACATGGGGACGGATGCGTCGCGCTCGTAACATGCCGGCGAGCGGCACGACCAGGATCTTGGCAGCCGCTGAGACACACAGGTGGTTCGACCAGAACGCCACCAGCCGCTCCACGAACGGGCGTTCGCTGGTGATGCGTGCGTCGAGCGCGCTCTGCGCTTCATCGGCGGCGAGCGCAACCAGACGGCGGCGAGCCTCACGGCGTTCCTGCTCGTCTCTCTGGCCCGGCATGCGGAGGGCGCGCACGGCATCGCCGATGGCGGCGGGGGAAGTCGTCTCGAGGGGCGCAGTGTCGGTGCGCCCCCTTCGAGTTGCGCCTTCAGCCAGCCTCGCGGATCAGAGATCCGCTGACGTTCACCCTTGCGGGCGCCCAGGCCGAACCGATTCAGTGCACGAAGGGCATGATCCATTCGCCAGAACCCTCAACTGGATCCTAAGACGAGCGCAGTGCCCGCGAGCGTTGCTTGTGTTTCGTACTGCCGTGATTGTAAGGAAACTGTGAGCCGTCAGGGTGGGACGCGTTGACGAGAGGGCTGCGCCCTCTCGTTCGCGTGTGTGTGGCGCGTCGCTCTACTCCTCGACGCGCTGCAGAGCGGCTTCCGCCTCTTCGTCCCGTTGCCGCACGTGCCGCGCCAGCACCAGGGTCGACGTGGCAAACAGGGAAACCCAGGCTGCCGTCGGATTTACCCAGTACGTCACAAGCAATGCCGCAAGGACCGCCATACCCAAAGACATCCGTACCATCGTCCCCTCCCGCTCGATGTAACAGACGGAGCAATTTGTGCTCCAGCGTCGATCTCACGTCGCCTGTGCCTGCTAACTGATGGATGCACCGGACGTTATCGGGAGATGTTGCCTGGGCCGTCACCCTTGGCAGATCTCACGAACGCGCCGTTCTTGAACACGCAAAAGTGCGCTCGAATGGCACAAAGCATTGACGATGACGGGCTTAGCGCGAGAAACCAAGCTGGATGTCTCAGATATGAGAATGGAACACGGAGCCCTGGGAATGGAACACGGAGCCCTCGGCTGGTGGCGTTGGGCAAGGATCAGCGCGCCGGATTCGCGGGCAATGCGGGGCGCACGCAGATCGAGACCGGGATTCGTCATTTCCAGGACGCGATTCGAATCGATCCGCTACGGTGTCGCCGTAATCCCTTGTGCCGCCAGGCCGTTGCGGAATTCGTCCCTCTGACTCACACTCAGACCGTGACCACCCCAGGCTCCGCGCCGAGCGACGGACACCAGATCGTGGTCAGGGACTTCTGGCCCCGCCTGCTGCTCAGCCCGATCATTGGCGCGGTGATCCCGAATCTGGCCGGGTTCATCGACAACGCACGCTACAGTTCGGGCGAGCTCCTCGCGCATTACGTGTACTTCTGGATCGTGGCGTTCACGATCTGGGAGGGCAACCGGCGTCTGCACGATCGCTTCCGTTCGCGCTTCGCGTGGTTCGAGCAGCCATGGATGCGGATCGGTCTCCTCCTCGGCACGATCACTCTCTTCACGGTCCCGATGACGTGGGGCCTGCTGTGGCTCTGGGGACGACTCTCGGGTGATCCGTCCCTGACGACGCCGCGTCTTCTGTTCGCCATCGTGGTGACGGTCATGTTGGTCGTTGTCATCGCGCACGTCTACGAGACGCTGTTCATGTTCCGGTACCTGGGAGCGCGATCGCCTCTCGAAGGAGCGGCTGGAGCGCACGCGACTTCAAGCCGAACTCGATGCGCTTCAGCGAGATGTCGATCCACATTTCCTCTACAACAGCCTGAACAGCCTGTTGCAGCTGATCGAAACGAAGCCGCAGCGCGCGATGGCGTTCGTGGAGGCACTGGCTGCAACCTATCGTTACGTCGTCGACACGCGCGGTCGAATGCTGGTCCCGCTGATCGATGAGCTTGCCGCGCTCGAACGGCAACGGGTGCTGGCCGAGATCAGATTCGCCGACTCGGTGCGGCTCGACGATGCCGTGGACCGTGCAGAGGCGCGCCGCTGGAACCTTCCGCCGCTCGTCCTCCAGGAGCTGTTCGAGAACGCGGTCAAACACAACGCCTTCGACCGACACTCTCCGCTTGACGTGCGAATCGAGTGTGAGGGAAGCGATCTGTTGGTCAGCAATCGGTTCCGCCCACGTCTCGCGCCGGTCCAATCGACGCGACTGGGGCTGCGCAACCTGGACGAACGCATGCGCCTCGCTGTCGGACGTCCATTGCAGTGGGGTATTGCTGGCGACCGGTTCGTCGTGCGTGTGCCGTTGGCGCAGGCTGAGGCAGTCGCGCAGCCGGCCACCGATCGCGTCGGACGCCAGATCGCATCGTGAGTCAGTCAGTCCATCACATTTGCACCGGGTGTGCGGTTACCGATATGGTGATCCGTTGGAGATCAGGACGTGACCGCCACTGCCACACTCACCACTTACAGGATGTACATCGACGGCCAGTGGGTCGATGCATCGTCGGGTGACTACTTCGAGAGCGACGATCCATTCCGCGCCAGCCCCTGGGCCCTGATTCCCAGAGGTACGCCAGCCGATGTCGATCGCGCCGTTCGCGCCGCGCACAAAGCCTTTACCTCCGGCGAGTGGCCGAAGCTGACGGCGTCGCGTCGCGGCGCGTTGTTGCGACGGCTCGGCGATCTCATCACCGAGCGTTCAAAGCAGCTGGCAGAGACCGAAGTCCGCGACAACGGCAAGCTCTACGCCGAGATGAGCATGCAGACGGCGTACATGGCGCAGTGGTACCACTACTACGGCGGCCTCGCCGACAAGATCGAAGGCGCCGTTCTGCCGACCGACAAGCCTGACACCTTCAACTACACGCGCTACGAGCCGCTCGGCGTCATTGCCGCCATCGTTCCCTGGAACTCACCGTTGCTGCTGACGACGTGGAAGCTGGCGCCGGCATTGGCCGCGGGTAACACGGTGGTCATCAAACCATCGGAGTTCACGTCGGCCTCGGTGCTCGAGTTCATGAAGCTCGTCGAGGAGGCCGGTTTTCCGCCCGGCGTCGTGAATGTCGTGACCGGCTTCGGTGCGGACGTTGGTGCACCGCTCGTGGAGCATCCGCTCGTTGCGAAGATAGCGTTCACCGGATCCGATGCGACCGGTCAGCGCATCTACGAGGCAGCGGCGCGCGGCCTCAAGCACGTGACGATGGAACTGGGCGGCAAGTCGCCGAACATCGTGTTCGACGACGCCGAGATCGACAACGCCGTGAAAGGCGCGATCTCGGGGATCTTCGCGGCGACTGGACAGACGTGCATCGCCGGATCAAGGTTGCTCGTGCAGCAAAGCATTCACGACGAGTTTATCGAGAAGCTGGTCGCGTTTGCGCGAACGGCGAAAATGGGGAACCCGATGAACCCCGACACGCAGATCGGGCCGGTCACGAACAAGCCGCAGTTCGAGAAGATCCTCAAGTACATCGACATCGCAAAGAGTGAAGGCGCCAGGGCCGTGCTCGGTGGCAGTCGTGCCACCCGCCCGGAGTGCGGGAGCGGCTGGTTCGTCGAGCCCACTATCTTCGAGGGCGTCAGCAATCAGATGCGGATTGCGCAGGAGGAGGTCTTCGGTCCTGTGCTCTCGGTGATCCCGTTCAAGGATGAAGAGGAAGCGATCGCGATTGGGAACGACGTAGTGTATGGTCTGGCCGCCGGTGTGTGGACGCAGAACATGCGCCGTGCGCTGCTGATGGCCGACAAGCTTCAGGCCGGCACGGTCTGGATCAACACCTATCGCGCGGTGAGCTACCTGTCGCCGTTCGGCGGATACAAGCGCTCGGGTATCGGTCGCGAGAGCGGGCAGGAAATGATCAAGGAATATCTGCAGGTCAAGAGCGTGTGGATTTCGACGGCGACAACCGTTCCGAATCCGTTCATACAACGGTAACGCCAAAGAGGAGCTATGGATCAAGTTCTCGGATTTGTCGGTGTGGGCCGCATGGGCGGGCCGATGGCGAATCGGTTGCTCGACGCAGGGCACACCCTGTGTGTGTTCGACACGAATGCTGAGGCGATCAAGCCGCTGGCGGCGAGAGGAGCCAAAGTGGCCATGTCCGCCGAGGACGTCGCCTCGTCGGCGGACATGGTGCTCGTCAGTCTGCCCACACCGCCGATCGTGCAGTCGGTGTGCCTCGGCAGCGTTCTCAAGGGCAGCCGTTTGAAGACGCTGATCGATCTGTCCACTACCGGGCCGACCGTGGCTGGAGTCGTGGCGAAGGCGGCGTCCGAGCGCGGCGTCTCGTGGGTCGACTCGCCGGTCAGTGGCGGCATCGGCGGCGCGACCAAGGGAACTCTGGCGGTGATGGTGTCGTGCAAGAAGGACACGTTTCCGGTTGTCGACCCGGTATTGAAGACATTCGGCAAGACGTTCTACGTCGGCGAAAAGCCTGGGCTCGCGCAAATCGCCAAGCTCGCCAACAATCTGCTGGCCGCCGCCGCGATCGTGCTGTCGTCCGAGGCCATTGCGATGGGTGTGAAGGCTGGCCTCGATGCAAAGACGCTCTGCGACATCATCAACGCGGGGAGCGGACGCAACAGCGCGACACAGGACAAGTTCCCCAAGTCGGTGATCCCGCGCACGTTCGACTTCGGCTTCTCGACCGGGCTGTCGTATAAGGACGTGCGCCTGTGCCTGGACGAGGCCGAAGCGCTCGGTGTCCCGATGGTCGCAGGTGCGGCGGTTCGTCAGATGCTTGCGATCACCAACGCGAAGTTCGGACCCGACTCAGACTTCACCTCCATCGCTCGGGTTGTCGAGGAATGGGCTGGAGTGGAGATCAAGTAGGCCCAGAGCCAGAGCCTGGAGCCTGAAGCCAGCAACCAAGAGCCACACGGAGACGCAATGGATAAAGCAACGTTCGAGAAGGGGCGCGAGATTCGGAGTGCGGTGCTCGGCAAGGAGTTTGTCGATGCGGCATTCAAGGCAGCCGACAGCTTCAGCATGCCGATGCAGGAGCTCGTCACCGAGTACTGCTGGGGCGCGGTGTGGGGACGCGAAGGTCTCGACCGCAAAACGAGGAGCATGCTGAACCTGGCGATGATCAGCTGCCTGAATCGTCCGCACGAACTGCGGCTGCACATCGCTGGAGCGCTGAAGAACGGCGTCTCGCGCGACGAGATTCGCGAGATCTTCATGCAGGTCGCGATCTACGCTGGCGTCCCCGCCGGTGTGGATTCCTTCCGTGCGGCGAAGGAAGTGTTCGAGAAGATCGACGCCAAATAGCCGGTTCGCGAGGAGGATCCGATGTTCACAGACCGTCGCGTGTGGGCAGCCGGTGCGCTTTTTGTCACCGGCGTTCTCCTGGCGTGCTCCAGTGCGCTGGGACAGACCGATCGCTGGTATCCGTCACGATGGGGCGCCGATGACCAGCGCGGGGCCGCGAACCGGCTCACTCCGGCCAAGGTGCTCGAGGCGAAGAACCTGATCACCAGGGGAACGGTGTATCAACTCGGTCAGGTGTACGAGCCGGGCATGCCGATGTTCGGCACGCGCCACTACAGCCTCCGGATCCCCCAGGTCTTCGCAATGCCCGGGAAGAACCAGGCGGTGTATCACGACGAGATCATCAGTGGTGAACTGGGACAGATCGGCACGCAGTTCGACGGCCTCGGGCACGTTGGCATCGGCGACCTGTTCTACAACGGCAATCGCCGTTCGGAGTTCGCCCAGGCCGAAGGGCTGACGCGACTGGGGATCGAGAACGTCGGCCCGATCGTCACGCGCGGGGTTCTGATCGATGTTGCGCGCTTCAAGGGCGTCGATCAGCTTCAGGGCGGCTACGAAATCACGCCCGCCGATCTCAAGGGTGCGCTTCAGCGTCAGGGGGTTCAAATCCGCAGCGGCGACGTCGTCCTGATCCACACGGGCTGGGCGTCGTTGTGGATAAAGGACAACGCTCGGTACGCGGCAAGTGCCCCGGGAATCGGTGTTGCAGCCGCGCAGATGCTCGCCGATGCGGAAGTTGTCGTGGTGGGCGCCGACACCTGGGGTGTCGAAGTGATGCCGAATCCCGACAGCTCGCTGTCAGCGCCGGTCCACCAGCTCCTTCTGGCTCGGAACGGAATCTACCTTCACGAGAACCTGATCACCGCGGATCTCGCGCGCGACAGCGTGTACGAGTTCGTGTACATGTTCGCGCCACTGCGGTTGAAGGGCGCTACCGGGTCGCCAGGGAATCCAATCGCCATCCGCTAGCGTCGACACGGGCGTTACACGATAGAGTCATCGGTTGGGCGGATTACGACGACCATCGTGAGGAGGCGTGTACCGAATCTGCCGTGAGGCTGCCGATGCCTCCTACGACATGACGCGCCGTCGTCGTTCGAGGTGCGGCGGATAGGCCGCTTTGACTCGACGGCGATCGGGTTTCACGCGCAGGTAGTACGTCAGTTCCCCGGCAGCTGTGTTGCTGTTTCCGTCGTGTCGGCGGTCGACGGAAACCAGGTCCTGCCCGATCAGGCTGGTCAGGTGCACGGCCTTTGAGACAGACGACTCCGGACCATTTCCAGACGACATAATCATTGAAATCATTGAAAGTGTTGTGGTGCGAGGGCGTGAATCTACGCTTTTGTGCACACTCTGACTATTGGGAATACGCCGGGGGTGGTAGGGGAACTCCCCTAGTCTACGTATCGCTTAGCCATCCCTGGAGGACGGCGTATTTCACGATGTCGATCCGCCCTTTGAGACCGAGCTTGCGGGCGGCGTTGGCTTTGTGAACTTCAACAGTCTTGACGCTCAATTCGAGCTGCGCCGCGATCTCTTTGTTGCTGTACCCGGCGGCGATGAGACGCAGGACTTCCGCTTCGCGATCACTCAGGCTGACGCCGGTTGCTTGCGCTTTCCGGCCCCTCTTGGCCAGGAATCCCGCTGTGACACGCGCCGTCAATGCGGAATCGAGGTATTGACCGCGCGCCGCCGTCGCGCGAATCGCCTGCAGCAGTTCGGAGGCGGCACTCTGTTTCAACACGTATCCGTCGGCCCCGGCGCGCAGCAGTTCCTGCAGGTAGGCATCGTCACCGTGTCGCGTGAGGATGACGATGACGACATCCGGTTGGGTCTCCTTGAGCGTGCGCGTCGCGACCAGCCCGTTCATGCCCGGCATCGAGATGTCCATCACGACGACATCCGGCCGGATCGTACGTGCCTGCTCCACGGCTGCCGACCCGTCGCTCGCCTCTGACACGACGGTCATGTCGCCCTGGCTCTCGATCAGCATCTTGAGTCCCTGGCGTACGGTCACGTGATCGTCCGCCAGCAGGATCCGCAGATTGCGTGCGTCGTCTGTCATGGCGGGGCGACGTCCTGTCCAACGAGAATCGGCATGCGCACGATGATCGTCGTGCCTTCGCCGGCCGCCGACTCGATCTGTACGGTCGCGCCAACGAGGGCAGCGCGCTCCTGCATGCCGAGCAGTCCGAATCCCTGATGAGGCGTGCCGGTGTTTCCTTGCTCGAAGCCGATGCCGTCATCTTCGATGATGAGCGAGACCTGATCCGGACGCCGCTCGAGGATCACGTCGACGTTTTCGGCTCGCGCATGCTTTGCGATGTTGTTGAGCGCTTCCTGGGCGATCCGGTAGAGCGTCGTTTCGACTTCCGAGGTCAGTCGATCGGCGGTCAGTCCAGTCGTATGGAGATCGGCGCGAACACCGGCACGGACCGACCAGTCCTGGACGTAGTTGGCGAGCGCTGCGCGAAGACCCAGATCGTCCAGCGCCGTCGGACGCAGTTCCCACACGAGATGGTCGACGTCCTGGTCGAGCTGCTGTGCGACTTGTTCGAGCGAGGCGACCTGCGGACCGAGCCGCGGGTCGTCACCGCATCGGTCCTTGAGCGCCCGGATCCCAAGGCCGAGCGCCGTCAACTGCTCCCCGAACTGATCGTGCATCTCCCGCGCAATGCGCCGCCGCTCGTCTTCCTGCGCGAAGACGAGACGGGAGAGCAGCTCAGTGCGTGCCCGTTCGGCGCGCGCCCGTTCCGTCATCTCCGAACGCAGGGAGGCGTTGACCTGGGCGAGTTCCGCCGTGCGTTCCTTGACGCGGGCCTCGAGCTCTTCGCGTGCGCGCTTCAGTGCTTCCTCTGTCCGCTTGCGCTCGCTCAGATCGAAGTGCGTACCGACGATACGACCGACGAAGCCGTCACGCTCGTGACGCACCGGAAAGCCGCGCGAAAGGACGTGTACGTAATGGCCATCCTTGTGGCGAAGCCGGAACTCCACTGTGTAGTCGCGCTCGCCGCGCAACACCCCGTCCACGACTTCACGGACGACTTCGCGGTCATCGGGGTGAAGCAGTCGCTCCCATGCGCTGACGTGGGGCTCGATTTCGTCCCCGGCGTACCCGAGCATCTTCTTCCAGTGCGAGGAGTAGACGACCGCGCCGGTTTCCAGATTCCAGTCCCAGACACCTTCCTGCGCTCCGGCGAATGCCAGCGACAGGCGCTCCTCGCTTTCGCGGAGTGCGGATTCCGTGCGCTTGCGCTCGGTGATATCGCGCACGATGACCTGGATGGCGCGATCGGGAGGATCCTCGAACAGCGTCCCGATCATCTCGACGTCCCTGGTGCTCCCGTCGACCCGCACGATGGTCTCTTCAGCTGCGGGAACGGATTTGCCCATGAGCAGCTGACGTACCCACTCGCGAATCTGAGTGTGGCGGTCGGGATGGAAGAAGCGAAGCGGCGAGTGGCCGATCACCCGATCTGGCGTGGTCGCCCCAAACAACTGCAACGCAGCTGGATTGACGAAGACGATCGAGTTGTTCCGGCTGACAAAGATGCCGTCCGGCGACAGGTCCACCAGTTGGCGATAGTCCATAGGCGTTGAGAAGAGGGGCAGCGCCCGTCACGCTTCTCCGAGCGTGCAAGTCTACCCCTCTCACCGTTCCCGTGTCAGGTCGCGGGCGACCCGATGGCTCGACCATGGATCTCGCAGTTCCTTGGCCTGTTTCCTGAGGACTCTGATCGTTGAGGCAACGAAGGTTGCGGAGAAACGGATCGCCGCGGAGTCGCAGAGACACGGAGCGTCCGGTGGGGTCCGCGCTTGCGCGGACGGGATCGAGCGCGGCCGCGACCCACCCCCACCTCTGACCTCCGCGTCTCCGCGGCCACCGCGTGCTCTCCCGTAATCTCCGTAATCTCAGCTGCTCCACGGGCATTGAAAAAGAGTGAACGAAACAATCGCCGATATAGACGCCGGCCGAGCGGGATGCCCTAAATCGGGTAGGCTCGGCTGCGCGTGAAAAGGCGTTACGATTAGGGTTCATGGTGCTGCGGGTCTGTCTATTGCACGGCGTGGGTTGCGGACTGCTGGCCTTGTTCCTGGCCACTCTTCCGTTCAGTTGGTCGACGCACGCGGCGCCGCAGGCGCCCGCGCCTGCGCCAGCGGCCGCTCAGAAGGCGCTGCTCGATCGCTACTGTCTCACCTGCCACACACAGCGACTCAAGGAACGCGGCACGGTACCCATCGCGCTCGACACGCTCGACATGACGCGGGTTGGCGCCAACGCGGCGGCGTGGGAGAAGGTCGTATTGAAGATGCGCGCGGGGCTGATGCCACCGGCGGGTGCACCTCGACCCGACAAGACCGCGCACGACGAGTTTGCGACCTGGCTGGAATCCGAGCTCGACAAGAACGCCGCTGCTCGTCCCAACCCTGGTCGTACCGAGCCCTTTCATCGCCTGAATCGCGCTGAATATCGGAACGCCGTCCGCGATTTGCTCGACCTCGACGTCGACGTTGCGTCGCTACTGCCTGCCGACGATGTGAGCTACGGGTTCGACAACATCGCTGGCGTATTGAAGATGTCGCCGACGCTCATGGAGCGGTACCTCGTCGCCGCCCAGAAGGTCAGTCGGCTGGCCATTGGCACGCCGCTGCCGGCACCGAACATCGATTACTTCCGCATCGCGGACGATCTGTCGCAGGACGAGCAGTTGCCTGGACTTCCGTTCGGCACGCGCGGCGGCACGCTGATCCGCTACACGTTCCCCATGGACGGGGTGTACGAGTTCCGGCCGCGCCTGACGCGTGACCTGAACGAAAGCGTGCCGCTGTATACGGAAGACCAGCATCTCGAAGTCAGCATCGACGGTGAGCGCGTTGGCACGTTCACGCTCCCGGGCATCGGTGGCCGCCCTCCTGCCGAGGCGCAATCGCCTGACGCGCAGGAGCCGCAGCCCGATGCACCTGCCAGCCAGACAAACGGAAACCGGCCACCCGCTGCCGGCGCCAATCCTGCGTCCCGGCCGAATACCGAGCAGCAACCTGCACGACCTGCGATCTCACAGATTCAGCAGACGGTTCGTGCCGGCGCGCGCGAACGTGCGGCGCGCAACCGGGCTGATGAGTCGTGGAACTTGCGTGTACCCGTCAAAGCCGGTGCGCGCGATGTCGTCGTCACATTCCTCAATAACGTGTCGGCGATCGATGAGACGCCCCGTCTCCCCTTCGAGCGGCCGTTCCCTGCCGGCGTCAACATCCCCGAGACGCGCCGGGGCGTGTACCTGAGGAGCGTCGAGATCAGTGGACCGCATGACGCGACCGGCCCTGGAGAAGGAGCGAGCCGCAAGCGCATCTTCGCCTGCTCGCCGTCGCGACCGGGAACCGACGCCGATGCGTGCGCGAAGACGATCCTTTCGACGCTTGCGCGGCGTGCGTACCGGCGGAACGTGACAAGTGCCGACGTCGATCCGCTCATGGCCTTCTATCGCGAAGGCCGCACGCAGGGTGGTTTCGATGGTGGGATTGAGCACGCGCTCCGACGCCTGCTGGTGAGCCCGGAGTTTCTGCTTCGAGTCGAACGCGATCCTGCCGGCGCCGCTCCGGACGCCGTGTATGCAGTCAGCGACCTGGAACTCGCGTCGCGACTGTCGTTCTTCCTCTGGAGCAGCATCCCGGACGACGAGTTGCTGGATCTCGCAACGAAACGTCAGCTGAGCAATCCGACAGTGCTGGCCCGCCAGGTGCGTCGCATGATGGCGGATGCGCGTGCCGAGGCGTTCATCAAGAACTTCGCGGGCCAGTGGCTCTTCCTGCGGAACCTGGACGCGGTGGTCCCGGTCCAGAGCATCTTCCCTGACTTCGATGACTCGCTTCGCCAGTCGTTCCGTCGCGAAACGGAGCTGTTCTTCGAAAGCATCGTTCGCGAGGATCGCAGCGCGCTCGATCTGCTGCGGGCCGACTACACGTACGTCAACGAACGGTTGGCCACGCATTACGGCATCCCGAACATCAAGGGCAATCACTTCAGGCGCGTCACTCTTGGGCCCGAGAGCAAGCGTCGCGGCTTGCTCGGACAGGGAAGCATTCTGACGGTGACGTCGTATCCCGATCGGACGTCGCCTGTGGTCCGCGGCAAGTGGATTCTCGAGAACCTGCTTGGGACGCCGCCGCCACCGCCGATTCCGAACGTGCCGCCGCTGCGGGCGACCGATACGTCAGGTGTGGTCCTGCCGATGCGCGAGCGCATGGAGCGGCATCGTTCGAATCCGGTCTGCGCGTCATGCCACGCGATGATGGATCCGCTCGGCCTCTCGCTCGAGAACTTCGATGCCATCGGACGATGGCGTACGCTCGGCGAGTCGTCGGCACCGATTGACGCGACCGGCGCGAGCCCTGACGGCAAGCGATTCGAAGGGCCCGACGGGCTGAGAAACGTGCTGATGGGCTCGGATCGGTTCGTGTCGACGCTGACCGAGAAGATGATGACGTATGCGCTCGGGCGCGGCGTCGAGTATTACGACGCGCCGGCGGTGCGAGCCATCCTCCGCGATGCGTCGCGCGACGAGTATCGTTTCTCGTCACTGGTCGTTGGGATCGTGCAGAGCGCACCATTCCGGATGAGGAAAGCAGAAGGCTAGCCGGGAGCAAAGCCGAGAGCCAGGAGCCACAAAGGACACCATGTTCATCACCAAGAAAGCGCTTCATCGTCGAACCTTTCTTCGCGGCGTCGGGGCGACGCTCGGGCTGCCGCTGCTCGACGCAATGGTTCCGTCGTTCACCGCGATGGCGCAGACCCCTGCAAGGCCGGTGAAACGTCTCGGCTTCATCTACCTGCCCAATGGCGTCGCGCGCAATTTCTCGGGGATCAACTACTGGACGCCGACAGGTGAGGGGACGGGGTTCGACTTCTCACCCATCCTGAGTCCGCTCGCACCCTATCGCGATCGGCTGCTCGTCATCAGCGGGCTCGCCCAGCATCAGGCGGATGCGTTCGACGATGGTGCGAATGGCGACCACACGCGCGGCACCAGTTCGTGGCTCACCGGCGTGCACTGCAAGCGGACCGAGGGCGCCGACGTGAAGAACGGGATCTCGGCCGATCAAATCGCCGCCGCGAAGCTGGGAGAGTCGACAGCGTTGCCCTCGCTGGAGTTGGCGATCGATCTGAACTTTCTTGGTGGGCAGTGCGAGAACAGTTACAGCTGCGCGTACCTCAATACGCTCGCCTGGAGCTCGGACACCACGCCGTTGCCGACCGAGAACAACCCGCGGATTGTCTTCGAGCGCCTCTTTGGCGATGGCGGCTCGAAGGAGCAGCGTCTTTCACAGGCCAAGCGAAACCAGAGCATCCTCGATTCGGTGACGGCGGACCTGGCGCGACTGCAGAGCTCGCTCGGTGCGCGCGATCGCACGACGGTCTCCGAATACTTCGATGCCGTTCGCGAGGTGGAGCGGCGCATCCAGCGAATTGAAGCCAGCGATGGGTCGGAGCTTCCGGATCTCGAACGCCCCTCCGGCATCCCCGAGCGATTCGATGAGCACGTCAAATTGATGTACGAGCTGCAGTGGCTGGCCTTCCGGGCCGACGCCACCCGCGTCGTGACGTTCATGCTCGGTCGTGAGCTGAACTTCCGCACCTATCCCGAGATCGGAATCACGGAAGGGCATCACGGGCTGTCGCATCACCAGGACAACCCCACGCAGCTGGCCAAATACGCCAGGCTGAACACGTATCAGACCGAGCTCTTCGCGTGGTTCCTCGACAAGCTGCAGTCGACGCAGGAAGGCGACGGCACCTTGCTCGACCACTCGATGTTTCTGTACGGCGCGGCCCTGAGTAACCCGAATCTCCATGCCCACTACGACCTGCCGCTGGCCGTGGTCGGCGGTGGCGCGGGCACGCTGCGGGGAGGACGTCACCTCGTTTACCGCAACGAGACCCCGATGACGAACCTGCTGCTCAGCCTGCTGGACAAGGTTGGCGTCCCGGCGGAGAAACTCGGCGACAGCACGGGCCGCCTGCCGATCGAGACGCTTTCGGGCGTATGAAAAAGGCATCCGGACTCGTTCTCGTCTTCGCGTTGGTGCTGAGCGTTGGCGCACTGGCGGATGCCACGCTCGTGGACGCCGTGAAGCGCGGTGATGCGTCGGCCGTTCGCGCGCTGCTCGCGTCGAAGGCGGATGGCAACAGCGCTGAAGCCGACGGCACGACGGCACTTCACTGGGCCGTGCGTCGTGCGGATCTCGCCACTGTCGACCTGCTTCTCAAGGCCGGCGCGAAAGCCGGCGCGACGAATCGATACGGAATCACGCCGCTCTACCTCGCCGCGATCAACGGCGATCCCGCGATCGTGACGCGACTCCTCGAGGCCGGTGCCGATCCCGACACCGCGTTGCCGGACGGCGAAACGGTCTTGATGACAGCCGCGCGCACTGGCAACGTCGGTGCGCTCAAAGCGCTGCTCGCACGGGGCGCGAATGTCCGGGCACGTGAAAAACGCAAGGGGCAGGATGCCCTGATGTGGGCCGCGGCGGAGAACAACGCGGCCGCGATCACTGCGCTCATCGAGGCGGGCGCCGACCGCGACGCGCGCTCGACCGGCGGATCGTTCACACCGTTCCTCTTCGCGGTGCGTGCCGGGCACCTCGATGCGTCACGTGCGTTGCTCGATGCGGGTGTGGACGTCAATCAGCAACTGTCTGATGGCACGAGTGCGCTCGTGCTGGCGGTGATGAACGCCCACTACGAGTTGGCCGGCCAACTGCTCGCGCGCGGGGCCAATCCAAATGCGGATGCCCAGGGTTGGACAGCCCTGCATCAGGTCGCGTGGTCACGTCGCCACAACGCTGGTTTCAATCTCCCCGGACCCGTTCAGACGGGCAGCCTCGACAGCCTCGATCTCGTTCGCCAGCTCGTGCAGCGCGGCGGCAACGTCAATGCGCGCACGACGAAAGAACCGCGCGACGGCAACCGCAACATGTTGAACCGCCTGGGTTCGACACCATTTCTGATGGCGGCCAAGAACGACGACGTCCCGCTGATGCGGGTGCTGCTCGACGTGGGCGCCGATCCATCGCTGACCACGAATCGCGGGACCACCGCGTTGATGGTTGCCGCCGGCGTGGGCATCTGGGCGCCCGGCGAGAACCCAGGGACGCACGAAGAAGCGCTTGCGGCGATGAAAATCGCGCTCGAGGTGGGCGGCGGAGCCGTCAACGACGTCGATATGGATGGCGAGACCGCGCTGCACGGGGCGGTCTACCGTGGCGGCAACATCGCCGCCATCCAGTTCCTCATCGACAAGGGCGCGAAGCTCGACGCGGTCAACAAGAAGGGGTGGACACCGTTGACGGCTGCCGACGGTGTCGAGTACACGCCGGCCGTACTGAAGCGGTATCCGGAAGCCGCGGCGCTGCTTCGAAAGACGATGCGCGAGCGAGGGTTGCCGGTACCGGAGGGCACGCACAGTCGGGAGCGCCCCGATGCGCCGGCGCAGTCGGCAGCGGCCCCTGCCAGGACGATCTGGGATGGTGTGTTCACGCAGAGCCAAGCCGAGCGCGGTCGCGACCAGTATCAGAAATTCTGCTCGTCATGCCACAAGGCGGATCTCCTGGGAGAATCTGCGGCACCACCGCTCGCCGGACTCGAGTTCAACCAGCGATGGACGGGACAGTCGGTCGACGATCTGCTGACGACGATTCGCCGCTCGATGCCGCAGGAGGCGCCAGACAGCCTCGGCACCGCAGCCTACGCCGATATCGTGAGCTTCCTGCTCAGCGTCAACGGAAGCCCCGCGGGCCAGAACGAGATGCCGCTGGAATCCGGGGCACTCAAGCAGATACAGTTCACGGCACGTTAAGGGGTCGGGAGTCATTGCGAACCCGATATCATGGAGACTGCGAATGGCTCACAGAAGAAGTGTCGTACTTAACGGGTCTGGTCTCTGCCGGTCTAGTCGTGATGATCGCGGCGGCGGCTGCTCAACAGCCACCGCCCGGGCAGGCGCCTCCGGCCGGTCGAGGGCGCGGCCTTGCGTCTCTCATGACGGGGAAGATCGAGGTTGGTGATACCAAGAACATGAACATGTCTCGGATCCGCTTCGAGGCGGGTGCGCGCACCAATTGGCACATCCATTCGGCTGCGCAGTTGTTGCTCGTTGAAGAGGGTCGCGGCCGGCTCCAGGAACAGGGCAGCGGCATCGTTGACATCCCGGCCGGTCAACCGGTGCTCACCAAGCCGAACGTCTTGCACTGGCACGGGGCCTCTCCCGAGCAGGCCGCGCTGCAGTTCAGCGTCTACAGCGGCACGCTCGAATGGAAAGAAGCGGTCACTGACGAACAGTATCTCGGCAAGAAGTGAACTCATGATGCGCCTGATATTCAGGATTGTTTCCGCCATCGCGCTGGCTGTCGTCGTCGCCATTCCACTTGCCGGCCAGGGGCCACCGCCGGACACGAAGCTGCCACCGCTTCCTCCTCCGCATCTGCCGCTCGTCACCTCGCAGGATCTGCTGGATGGATTCAAGAACCCGGAGCGCTGGTTGACGTTCTCCGGCAATTACTCGGGCCAGCGGCACAGCCCACTGAAGCAGATCACGCCGGACAACGTTCGGCGGCTGACCGCGCAGTGGACGTTTCAGGCCGAAGGCATGGCGATCGGGCGCGGCTTCGAGACGACGCCCCTCATCCTCGACGGCGTCATGTATGTCAGTGGCACTGGCAACTACGCGTGGGCGGTCGACATGCGGAGCGGTCGCCAGATCTGGCGATACCGCCGCGTGCTCCCTTCGGGACTGACCTATGGCGGCGGCAACCCTGCGAACCGCGGCATGGCGGCGCTCGGCGATCGCCTGTTCATGGGCACGCTCGATGCGCACCTCGTCGCACTCGATCGGAACACCGGTCAGGTCGTGTGGGACGTGCCGGTTGACGACTTCAAAGCCGGACACGCGATCACTTCCGCGCCTCTCGTGATCAAGGACAAGGTGATAGTCGGCAACTCCGGCGGTGACTTGCCGACGCGGGGATTTCTCGACGCCTACGACGCCGCGACCGGTAAACGCGTGTGGCGCTTCTGGACGATCCCTGGTCCGGGTGAGCCGGGAAGCGAGACCTGGTCGGACGCCGCCGTGTTGCCGCGAGGCGGCGGTGCGACTTGGATGACCGGCAGCTACGATCCCGAAACGAATCTGATTTATTGGGGCACCGGCAATCCGAACCCCGATTACTACGGGCTGGATCGGCAGGGAGACAACCTGTACACGGCATCGCTCATTGCCGTGGATGCCGACACGGGCAAGCTTCGCTGGCATTTCCAGTTCACGCCGCACGATCTGCACGACTGGGATTCCAACCACGTGCCGGTGGTCGCCGACGTCACGATCGGCGGCCAGGCTCGCAAGGTCGTCATGGTCGCGAATCGAAACGGCTTCTTCTACGTCCTCGATCGCGTGACCGGGAAACTGATTCTCGGCAAGCCGTTCACCGCGACGCAGTGGGCCCGCGAGCTCGGTCCGGATGACAAACCGATCGTGCTCAGCCAGGGCGCGATGATGCCCGGTGATACCAAGGAGCCGCAGTGTGTGCCCGACTTCCGCGGCGGCACCAACTTCAATCCGCCGTCCTACGATCCGGCGCTGGGGTTGTTCTTTGTCATGGCCCGCGAAACCTGCGCGATTTACACGCCGATCAAGCAGGAGCCGGTGATCGGTCGCGTGTTCATGAGCGGCGGGATGAAGAAGTTGTCCGATCCCGATTACGGCGCCGTTCGTGCGATTGATGTCCGGACGGGCGCGATCCAGTGGGAGTTCAGGCTGCCCACGCCCTCGCTCGCGGGGGTCATGTCCACAGCGTCTGGGCTGGTCTTTGCCGGCGACAACGAGGGGATCTTCCACGCCTTCGATGCGCGGAGCGGCAAAGAGCTGTGGTCCTATCGCATGGGATCGCTGATCTGGGGTGCGGCGCCCACGACCGTCATGCTCGACAAGCGCCAGCTCGTGCTGCTGCCATCGGGGAACACGCTGGTCGCATTCGGGTTGAACGAGCCATGAGCTTCATGCAACTCCCAACGACAGACGAGCGCCCAACTCCCAACTCCCAAACGGTTCGGGCATCGCTGTGCGTAGTGCTGGCGCTCGCGGTTGGCAGTCTCTCCGCCTCCGCGCAGGCGCCACGGTCGTCGCCGCCGCCACCGACGTTGCCACAAACGTTCTTCTCGTCGGATCTGCCCATTCGCGTCGTTCCGGTGGCGACCGGGTTGTCACACCCATGGAGCCTCGCGTTCCTGCCGGACGGCAGCATGCTCGTCACCGAGCGCGAAGGCCGTCTGCGCATCATTCGCAACGGGGTGCTCGATCCGACGCCGATCGCTGGAGCACCGCGCGTCTTCTCGCGCGTGCTCGCGGGGCTCCTGGACGTCGCACTGCATCCGCGATTTGCCGAGAACCGGACCATCTATCTGAGCTACTCGAAGGCACGGGAAGACAACCTGTCGGCGACGGCCCTGGCACGCGGGGTCTTCGATGGCACGTCGCTCAAGGACGTCAAGGAGATCTTCGTCGCCAACTCGTGGAGCAAGTCGAATACGAATTTCGGCGGACGTATCGCGTTCGATCGGGAAGGCCTGCTCTATCTCACCGTCGGCGAACGGCAGGAACAGGATCGCGCGCAGAAGCCTGACGACCACGGCGGCAAGGTTCTCCGCCTTCGCGACGATGGCAGCGTGCCGCCGGACAATCCGTTTGTCGGGAAGGCTGGATACCTGCCAGAGATCTACTCGCTCGGACATCGAAGCCCCCAGGGGCTGGCGCTCAATCCTGCGACCGGCGCGATCTGGGAAAACGAGCACGGCCCGCTTGGCGGCGACGAGCTGAATATCATCCTGCCGGGCAAGAACTACGGCTGGCCGCTCGTCACGTTCGGCACCGACTACGACGGCAAGAAGATCAGTGATGCGACGTGGCGCGCGGATCTCGAGGCGCCTTATGTCTATTGGGTGCCCTCGATCGCCATTTCCGGGCTCGCGTTCTATACGGGCGATCGCTTCCCGACCTGGAAGGGAAATGCCTTCGTTGGTGCGATGTTCGCCGGACGTACCCGAGGCACCGGTCACATTCAGCGCATCGTGATCAACGAGGCAGGGCGCCCGATCAATCGCGAGCCGCTGCTGACGGAACTGCGCCAGCGGATCCGTGATGTCCGTCAGGGGCCGGATGGTTTGCTCTACGTGCTGACCGACGAGGACGCGGGCATGGTGCTGCGGATCGAACCGGCGAGTTAGATCCCATGACGAATCGTGATCACGACACACTGAGGCACCGAGGCACAGAGGAACTCTTTGGGTTTTCTCGGTGCCTCTGTGCCTCTGTGTGTCGGGTTCTGTGGGCGGCGTTTCTATTCACATTGGTTGCGCCGCTTTCGGCAGTGGCACAGCTCGCCGCTCCCAACAAGGCTGGCGTCTCGATGGGCCACCTCCACTACCAGGTGCGCGACGTCGAGGCGAACAAGCGCTTCTGGCTCGCGCTTGGAGGGACGGCGGGCACCTTCGGCGAGGCGGTCGTCGTGAAGTTTCCGGACGTCGTGGTGTTCCTCACGCAGGGGGAATCGACGGGCGGAACGGAAGGATCCGTGCTCAATCACGTCGCGTTTCGCGTGCCGATGCTGACGACTGTTGAAGCCGCCGGTTTGAAGGTCGCGCGGCTCGCCAACTTCCCGGGCGTCGCCTCGACAACCTCTCCGGAAGGTGAACGGATCGAGCTCTTCGAGAATGCCGCGCTCAACCTGACGTTCACTCAGGATTCCGGATATCAGGACGCAACTGCCGAGCGCCACAACCGTCCTCTCGA
>CAVRQR010000005.1:0-77279 GCA_963723495.1 uncultured Acidobacteriota bacterium
ACGTCCGATCGCGTTCCACCATGTCCACCTCTACCTCCCGAAGGGTCAGGTTGCCGAGGCCAAGGCGTGGTACGCGCGGATGTTCGATGGCATACCGGGCAAGCGCTCCAACTACGATGCCGTCGACCTGCCGGGTATCAACTTCAACTTCAGCGAAGGGCCGCGGCCGACCGTGCCCACGAAGGGGCGGATGCTGGATCACATCGGATTCGAGGTCCGCGACCTCGAGGCGTTCTGCCGGCGGCTGCAATCGCTCGGTGTAACCTTTGATGTCCCGTACACGAAGGACCGGTCGGGCGTTGCGACTGCGAGGCTGACCGATCCGTGGGGGACCTCAATCGAACTCACTGAAGGGCTCAGGGGGAGGTAATCAAATGCGCATCCGACTCATATCCTCAGGGCTGAGCCTGGCGTGTGCGGCCGCGCTCGTCAGTGCGACAGTGGCGCCACTGTTCGGTCAAAGCACGCCTCGAACGCCGTGGGGTGATCCGGATCTGCAGGGCACCTACACCAACACCTATGAGAACGGGACGCCGCTCGAACGTCCCGACGAGTTTGCGGGACGAAAGCTCGAGGACGTCAAAGGCGAGGAATTGATCGCGCTGCGAAAGCAGATCCAGCAACGGACGGTCGGCGCGTTCCAGGGCCCCATTCACGCGCCGGACAACTGGTGGCAGGACAACCTCGATCTGCACCGCGGCAGCCAGGCGTGGCTGGTCATCGATCCGCCCGACGGCAAGATCCCGCCGATGACACCCGAGGCGCAACGCCGCATCGCTGAGCGCGGCGCGGCACGGAAAGCCAGCGGCCGGGGCCCGGCAGACTCGTATACGGATCGCAGCCTGTACGACCGCTGCATCACCCGCGGTCTGCCCGGTTCCATGATGCCCTCGATTTACGGCAACCAGTTCCAGATCGTCCAGGCACCCGGATACGTGGCCATCCTCTACGAGATGATCCACGAGACGCGCGTGATTCCGCTCGACGGTCGCGGGAAGATCGACGAGAGCATCACGCAGGACATGGGGGACGCGCGCGCGCGTTGGGAAGGCGACACGCTCGTGGTGACAACCACCAACTTCAAGGAACGGAGCGTCTACCGCAACGCGAACCCGGAGACGCTCGTCCTGACGGAGAGGTTTCAGCGCATCGCGCCGGACAAGGTTCGGTGGACGGTCACCGTCAACGATCCCAAGACCTGGACGCAGCCGTGGACGTTCTCGTTGCCGCTCACGGCCGATCCCAATCCCGTGCCGCACTACGAGTGTCATGAAGGCAACTACGGATTGAAGAACATCCTCAGCGCCGCGCGCGCGGAAGAAAAGCAGAAATAACGACGTCAACTCAAGCCCCAACGTCTGACGCTTGCCCCAACTACCAAGCGTTCTCATTGGGAGTTGGGAGTGGTCGTGGAGTTTGATGCGATGAACGAAACCAAAACCCTTGCGTCCTACGTCGTCTCGAATCGATGGGAGGACCTCCCGGCTGACGTCCGCCACGAAGCGAAGCGGGCGATTATCAACGTCTTCGGCTGCGCCATCGGCGGCAGTTCGCACGCGGCGGTGACGACGGCGATTCGTGCCCTCAGCCCCTTCTCCGGTGAACGGACCGCAGGCGTGATCGGACGGGTGGAGCGGCTCGATCCGCTGCATGCCTCGCTGATGAACGGCATCAGCTCGCACGTCGAGGACTACGACGACACGACGCCGAAGAACTACAGCCACACGAGCTCGCCGGTTTCGTCCGCACTCTTTGCCTATGCGAGCGCAAACCGCGTGCGCGGGCGCGACTTCGTCGAGGCGTTCATCCTGGGTTTCGAGGCCGCGTCGCGAGTGGGCAACGTCGTCTACCCGGCCCACTACGACGTCGGCTGGCACATCACGGGCACGATCGGAGTCTTTGGTGCGGCGGCGGCAATTGGAAAACTCATCGGTCTCAACGAACAGCAGATGATCTGGGCGCTTGGCCTGGCCGGCACGCAGTCCGCCGGGCTGCGCGAGATGTTCGGCTCGATGGGCAAGGCCTTTCATCCCGGGCGATCGGCGCAGAATGGTTACGCGTCGGCGCTGCTCGCACAGGCCGGATTCACATCAGGCGAGCGTGGCATCGAGGGGCCCCGCGGTTTTGCCCATGTCACGGCGGCCACCCGTGACCTCTCCAAGATCGCGACGCGGCTTGGCGTCGACTTCGACCTGCGTGAGAACACTTACAAGCCGTTCCCGTGCGGGATCGTCAATCACCCGACCATCGATGGCGCCATCCAGATTCACGAGGCCGACCGGCCCGACCCGCGTCCATCGTCGCCGTGCGTCTTCGCGTCGCGCCACTCGTGCTCGACCTCTGCAACCAGCAGAACATCACGAAGGGACTGCAGGGAAAGTTCTCCGTGTATCACGGCGCGGCCGTCGGGCTCGTTCGCGGCAAAGGCGGACTGCGCGAATACACCGATGAGGCGGTCAACGATCCGGCGATCAAGCGTGTGCGTGAGCTCACGACGGCAACTGGCGATCCCTCGATCACCGAGGATCAGGCGAAGATCGAGGTCGAGCTTCGTGACGGTCGTCGTCTGACGAAGTTCGTCGAGCAGTCGCTCGGCAACATCCATCGTCCGCTTACGGATCGTCAGCTGGACGAGAAGTTCCGCGATCAGGCGCTGATGGTTCTTCCGGCTGACGTCGTCGAGTCGATCATTCAGCTGTGCTGGAACATCGACGAGCTGGACGATGTCGGGCAGCTGGTGAGGGCGAGTGTGCCAGGTGCCGCACCGGCGCATGTCGCGTCCGGCTTCAGCCGGACCGAGCGCGAGCCGGTTTCCTGACCGAATGTGATCGTGCGCCGCTCGGTTCTCCTTGCGATCGCTGCGCTTGCAGTCGGATGCGGTTCCCCGTCGTGGCCCGCGTCCACCCGCCGTCGAGAAGACGAAGTACGAAGCCGACTACCGTGCCTGGCGCGAGTCCCAGCAGGGACTCGTCAGTGACGTCTTGTCGATCGTCGGCGTCTGGCCATTGCACGAAGGTGAGACCGACTTCGGTTCGGATCTGGAGCTTCCAATCGTGCTGCCGTTGTCCGGAACTCCAATGCGCAGCGGGGTGTTTCGTCGAGAAGGCACGACGGTCAGTGTTGTCGCCGATGCCGGGCTCCTCGCTCCGGCTGCCGGATGGTCGCGCGATTCAGGGGCCCATGACCCTCGATGAAGAGGTCTTGATCGATTCCCTGGCTCTGTATGTCGTCGATGCCGGTGACGATCGCCGCTGGGTGACGGCACGCGACATGAGGCATCCGTCGATCACGACCCCGCCTTCGATCGAGACTTATCCTGTCGATGCTCGCTGGAGAAAGTCGGCTCGCTTCGATGCATTCGATTCGCCAAGGCCCGTGCAGGTACCGGACGTGCGGGGTGGGTCGATGAACTTCCTGTCGCTCGGTGAGCTGGTGTTTCGATTCAACAATCGGGAGCATCGACTGATCGCGTTCGGTGAGCCAGGCGGCGGAGAATTCTTCGTGATGTTCAAAGATTCGACGAACTTCACGACGACCTACGAAGGCTACCGGATCGTGACCCCGGCCGTGGTCAACGGGGGTGAATTTACCGTCGTGGACTTCAACTTTGCATTCAACCCGCCGTGCGCGTATTCGCGCTACACATTGTGTCCGTTGCCGCCGAGGGAAAACCGGCTGCAGATCGCTGTGGAAGCGGGATTGAAGCGCCTGCCATCGGCGCAAGGGTTACTCACCCTCGTAGTCATGCAGACAGTCATGGCTGCAGGGGACGAGCTCCTCGCCTTCGTCCGCGATGCCCTGAGCCGCGGTGTGCCTCGCACCGAGATCGAAGACGTGCTTCGACGAAGCGGCTGGACGACGGACCAGATCCGCGGCGCGCTGACCGCCTACGCCGACATCGATTTTCCGATTCCGGTGCCGCGCGCCAGACCCTATCTCTCGGCGCGCGAGGCGTTCATGTACCTCGTGCTCTTCGGCACGCTCTACGCCAGCGCCTACAACCTGGGAAGTCTGATCTTCGATTTCATCAACCTCGCGTTTCCGGACGCCTCGCAACAATCGTTCGATGGTTACGGGCAATACGTGCGCGAGTCGATCCGCTGGTCGATCTCCTGGCTGATTGTCGCGTTCCCTGTGTTCCTGTATCTGTCGTGGCTGACCGAGCGGGATGTCAGTCGCGATCCGGTCGAAGCGCGCCTCGAAGGTGCGACGATGGCTGACGTATCTCACGTTGTTCTCGGCGGCATGCGCCCTGCTCGGTGATGTCGCCACGCTTGTCTACAACGTGCTCGGCGGCGAGTTGACCGTCCGCTTCCTGCTCAAGGTCGTAACGGTGGCGCTCATCGCGGGCACGGCCTTCATCTACTACCTTCGCGACCTGCGTCAGGACGAGGTGGAAAGCCAGGGGTGATGGCGATGTCCGGAAAACGCCTGCTGGCTGTCGTTCTCACCGTCGTCGTTGCGGCGGCGGTGGTGGCGGGCATTGTGATCATCGGGTCGCCGATGGAAGAGCGAACACGCAGACTCGATACCAGGCGCGTACAAGACCTGCAGCAACTCTCCCAAGCCGTTCGGGTCTACTACACGAGGCATCAGCGGACCCCGGCATCTCTCGAGGAGTTGTCGAAGGAGCCTGGGCTTGCGACGGTGCCGCGCGATCCTGTGAGCGGGCTGCCTTATGGTTATACGAGCATCGATTCAGACAGCTATGAGCTCTGCGGTACCTTCGATCGTGACAGCGATGTTCGTACCGCCAGCTTCTGGTCGCATGGTGCTGGCATGCAATGCTTCACGTTGAACGTGAAGCAAGCGACAGCCCCTGACGAGAGTACAATTCGGCGCGCCCCTTGATACCTGCAGCCACCGATCCCACCACCCAGGAGGCGGAGCGCCGCGTCTTCGCCAAGATCGGCTGGCGGCTGATGCCCGTCCTGACGCTGAGCTATATCCTCAACTATCTCGATCGAACCAACGTCAGCTTTGCCGCGTTGACGATGAACGAGGCAATCGGGCTGACCGCTACGCAGTTTGGGATCGGCGCAGGCATCTTCTTCCTTGGCTACTGTCTGCTCGAGGTCCCCAGCAACCTTGTGCTGTACCGCGTGGGCGCGCGGATCTGGATCTCGCGCATCATGATCACGTGGGGCCTGGTCTCGGCGGCGATGAGCCTGGCCGTCGGACCCACGAGCTTCTACGTCCTTCGCGCGTTGCTCGGCGCAGCGGAGGCTGGCTTCTTCCCTGGCGTCGCCTTTTACCTCGCGACCTGGTTTCCGGCCGAGTACCGCACGCGCATCATCGCCTGGTTCATGGTGGCGATTCCGATCTCGTCTGTGATCGGGGGCCCGGTGTCGGGCCTTCTGCTTTCGATGGACGGCATCGCGGGTCTGGCCGGCTGGCAGTGGCTCTTCCTCGCCGAAGGCCTGCCCGCGGTGTTCGTCGGGGCGAGTCTCTTGTGGCTGATGGCGGACAGCCCGGAGAACACGGCGTGGCTCACGGATGAGGAGAAGCAGATCGTTCGCCATCGACTACAAGCCGAGCGCAAGCCGAAAGAGGTCAGGCGCCTGTCGGTGGCCGTGAAGGATGTTCGTGTCCTCATCCTGGCTGGCATCCAGTTCGGATTTCTCGTGGGGTCGTACGGCATCGGCATCTTCATGCCGCAGATCCTCGATACCGGCGCCCTGTCGGACGTACAGATCGGCTTCGTCACGAGCGGGTGTTACCTCGTGGCGAGCATCGGCATGATCCTGTGGGCGGGATACGTCGACCGCGGCCACAGCAAGATCGTGAACCTCGCACTGGCCTGTGGATTGGCCGCGATCGGTTTCCTCGGTGCGATTGTCTTCGCTGATAACCTCTGGCTGTCTGTTCCCTGGATGGCTGTGGCCGTTACGGGTGTGAACGGCGCCCGCGCCATCTTCTGGACGATCCCGCCACGCTTTCTGACCGGGATGGCGGCGGCGGGAGGGTTGGCATTCATCAATTCCATCGGGACAACCGGCGGGTTCGTGGGACCGACGGTGATGGGGTGGCTGACGGACCGGACCGGTTCCTTCTCGGCTGGCCTGCTCGCGATGAGCGGCTTCCTGTTCGTGTCAGCGATGCTGGCCTGGTCGCTGCGTCGCTTCGCCCCGGGAGAGTGAGGATGGCGCTCGCTCGTGAGCTCGGCGAGTGGGTCGCCCGGCTTCGATACGACGATCTGCCCCAGGACGTCGTCGATGCAACGAAGCTGCGGATCCTGGATGTGCTCGGTCTCGCGCTGGCGGGAGCCGAAACCAGGTTCGGCCGCGCGATTCGAACGGGCGCCGTGGCCATCTCTCCACCAGGCCCGTGCCGCATCGTTGGCACCGGGGACAGAGTGGGCCTGACGAGCGCCGCCTTTGCGAACGCCTCGTTTCCACAAGCACTGGAATTCGACGACACGCACAACGAGTCGATCGTTCACATGAGCAGTCCGTCAGTGGCTGCGGCACTGGCGCTGGCCGAGACTCGAGCCGTGACCGGGAAAGCCGCGATCCTCGCTATCGCGATCTCGAACGAGGTTGCCTGCCGCGTCGGGGTCGTTGCACCAGGTCAGTTTCATCGGCGCGGCTTTCATCCAACGGGACTGTTCTCTCCGTTCGGCATCGCTTACGGCGCCGGAAAGTTGCTCGGCCTCGACGCCGAAGCGCTGGCTTACGCGGCCGGTACATGCGGGAGCTTTGCGGCGGGAGTGCTCGAATGCTGGGTCGATGGCACCGACACCAAGTTCCTGCACTCAGGGTGGGCGGCACAGAGTGGTCTGTCGGCGGCAATCCTTGCTCGATCGGGTGTCACCGGTCCGCCGAAGATCTTCGAGGGGCGCTTCGGTTTGTTTGCATCACACCTGCAGGACGCCGCAGCGCCGAAACGCCTCGAGCGTGTCGTTGATGGACTCGGCAGTCATTGGGAAAGCCGTCTGTCGTCCTTCAAGCCGTTTCCCTCGGCACACGTGCTGCACCCGTACATCTCGGCGATTCTCCGTTTGCGCGAGAACGGCCTCCGGCCCTCGGACGTGCAGCGCATCGAGTGTCCGGTGGCCGAGTTCAACGTGTCGATTGTGTGCGAGCCGGTCGCGGAGAAACGTGCCCCCGCTTCCCAGGCGCATTGTCGCGTGTGCCTGCAGTACACGTTGGCGGAGGCGCTGTACTCCGGCAGGCTTGGTAAGGACGCCTACGAGGATCGCAATCGGCTCAACCCGGAGGTCCTCGCGCTGGCTCGCACGGTCGACTACTACGTCGACCCCGAGTTTCCAGGGCCGGGCCGCTTCAAGGGCGCCGTACGCGTCACGCTGAAAGACGGCCGCGTTCTGACCGAGATCGAGGAATACAACCGTGGCTCGGCAGAGAACCCGATGAGCCACGCGGAGCTTCGCGCCAAATTCGACGACAACGCCGGCGGGTTGCTCACCTCGGAGGAGCGAGACCGTCTTGCGCACGAGGTCGCACAGGCGGAAAATCTTTCAGACGCGTCCTTGTTGGTGAACCTGTCAATTCCGTCAGCAATCCGGGGTGCACTGTGAGTCGATTCTTCAAGACGCTCGGAATGTCGTGTGCGGCGCTCATCCTCGCTGTCGCCGTCGCGTCCGCTCAGGCAGCGCGGACGCCCTGGGGTGATCCTGACCTTCAGGGAGCGTACACGAACAGCGACGAGAGCCTGATCCCGATGGAGCGCCCTGATACCCTCAGTGGCAAGTCTCTGTCGGACGTCTCCGCCGAGGAGCTCGCGAAGCTCAACGAACAACGCAACGAAAACCGCATCGAAGCCGACAAGCAACGCTGGGAGCTGCGCAGTCCGCTGCACTGGTTCGAGAATCACAACCCGAGAAACAGCCGTGCGTGGCTCGTCGTTGATCCTCCCGACGGGAAGATTCCGCCAACGACCGCCGAGGCTAAGGCGCGAGCCACGGCACGGGCGCAGGCTCGAAAGGGCCGCGGCGAGGCCGATTCCTACGAGGACCGCTCGCTCTACGATCGCTGCATCACGCGCGGCCTGCCCGGCTCGATGATGCCGGCGATCTACGGCAACTCGTACGAGATCGTTCAGGGCCCCGGCTTCGTGGCCATCCAGTACCAGATGGTCAACGAGCTGCGAGTGATCCCGCTCGATGGACGCCCGCACATCAGTTCGGCCATCCGGAATTACATGGGCGACGCGCGCGGTCACTTCGAGGGCGACACGCTGGTCATCGAGACGACGAACTTCACCGACAAGGTGCCGTACCGCGGCTCGAGTCAGGACCTCAAGCTGATCGAGCGATTCACGCCGCGAGCACCAGGCGTGGTCGAGTGGTCGGTGACGTTCGACGACCCGGCGACCTGGACCCGGCCGTGGACGTTCGCGATGAATCTCACCAAGACCACGGAGCGCCCGTTCGAGTACGCGTGCCACGAAGGCAACTACGCGATGCGCAACATGCTCAGCATCGCGCGAGAAGAGGAGAAGGCCGCCGGGCGCTAGGCATTTGGATCTCGCGCACTCGCTACAGCGGTTCTTCGGTCATAGCTCGTTCCGCGACGGACAGAGAGAGCTCGTCGAAACGGTCCTCGACGGTCAGGATCTGTTGGCCGTCATGCCAACGGGATCAGGAAAGTCTCTTGGCTTTCAGCTGCCGGCAGTCCTCCTGCCCGGCACGACGCTGGTCGTTTCGCCGCTCATCTCGTTGATGAAGGATCAGGTCGACGAGTTGAACCGGCGCGGAATCCGCTCGGCGGGTCTGCACTCGGCGCTCTCGGCCGATGAACGCCGGGACCTGTTCCGCCTGCTCCATAGTGGCGAGTGCCGCCTGTTGTACGTCGCCCCCGAGCGATTCGCGTCCGAGTACTTCGTCCGCTCGCTTCAGGAGATTCCGATCGCCCGCTTCGTGATCGACGAAGCACACTGCGTGTCGGAGTGGGGCCATGACTTCAGGCCGGACTATCGAGGGCTGAAAGACGCCGCCGGTCTCTGTCGCCGCAGCGACGGGCGCTCCGGGCGCCCGCCGATGGCGGCGTTCACGGCAACCGCGACACCGGAGGTCCGCGACGACATAGTCCAACTGCTCGGCCTCGCCGAACCGCGGGTGGTTGTCGCCGGATTCGATCGCCCGAATATCGAGCTCGCGGTGCGGCCGGTCTCCGGTGACATCGAGAAGCATCAGCTGCTGCCGAATCTGGTCGGAGTGGGACGCGCGTTGGTGTATGCATCGACCCGGAAGAAAGCCGAGGCGGCAGCGGAGACGCTGAAGGCGGCGGCGATCAATGCCGCCGCGTACCACGCCGGTCTTGCCGACGCGGAGCGTTCGACGGTCCAGGATCGCTTCAGCTCTGGGGCACTGCGCATTGTCTGCGCGACCAACGCCTTCGGAATGGGCATCGATCGACCGGATGTCGAAACGGTTGTCCACCTCGATATACCCGGATCGCTCGAGGCGTACTACCAGGAGATCGGCCGCGCGGGGCGAGACGGGCGGCAGGCGACCGCGACGCTGCTCTGGAACTACGTGGACGTCAAGACGCGCGAGTTCCTGATCGATCGCGAGAACGACGAAGAGGCGGCCCGGGACGGCCGACGGCCGGATCCGGCGGAAGTTGCGCGCCGGAAGGAACTGGATCATCGGAAGCTCCGCCGGATGGTGTCCTACGCCGACACGGCCAGCTGTCTCAGAGCGACGATCCTTCGCTACTTCGGTGATGCAGGAGTCAGGGAGCCGTGCAGCTCGTGCAGCAACTGCGGACGACGACAGCCGATCAGCGACACCGATCGACTTCTGATCCGGAAGATTCTGTCGGGAGTCGCGCGAGGCGGGGAGAGATACGGGCGGCGCCGGATCGCCGCGATGCTGGTCGGCGATCTCGAGGATTTGCCAGAGCCGCTGACCCGGCTGTCAACGACCGGAATCCTGCGCGACGAACAGGTGGTGACGGTCGAGCACTGGATCGATGCGTTGGGAGGAGCGGGGTTGTTGCGTGCGTCTGACGATCAGTACCGCACGCTCAGTCTGACCTCACTCGGCCGGGACGTGATGACTGGCAAGGTTCAGGACCTGCTGATCGCCGCACCGAGGATCCGGCCCACGCCGACACAGCGAGGCAAACGCCGCCGGATTCGTCAGGAGGAAGGGAAGCGAGGCGCCGGGCACTCGGCGACGCCGCTTGCGCCGGTCCTCGACGCGCTGCGCGCGTGGCGTCTGGACGAAGCGCGCCGGAACAGCATCGCACCTTTTGTCGTTCTGCACGATCGGACGCTGCTGGCAATCGCCTCGACGTTGCCGCAGTCCTCTGATGATTTGCTCGCGATCCCTGGGATCGGGCCGGCCAAGCTCGCCACCTACGGCGACGCCATACTGTCGATCGTCGCGACGACCATTACATCTGCAGAGAAGGCGTAGAGACGCAGCACCAAGGACTGACCGCTGCACCGAATTGCAAACTGCGCTAGTGCGTAGCAGCGTTCCGCGCCAGGAGTTCCCGCCAGTTGAAGATCACGCTGATCGGGATGTCAGCGGCGGCATCCGACTTCACCATCACGAATCGTCCGTCGGCGGCAACGTCGTAGGACGGCGGTTGCTCGCTGCGTGCGTAGGACGCGGACCGCTCGAACAAGCGTACCGCCGGCTTGAAGTTGAAGCCGTTGCTCGTATCCACGGCCACTGACATCAGGTTGGCGTTCTCCAGATAGAAGATCTCCCGGCCGTTTCGCGACCATGCCGGATCGAAGCCGCTGTTCGGCGAGATGCGGACGGCTGGACCAGGACCGGGCAGCTGACGTACCCAGATTTCCGTCTGGCCGGTTGCGTCCGAGGAGTACGCCAGCCAACGGCCATCCGGCGACACCGCGCCGGCGAGCCCCTCCGCGGCTGGTGTGGCGACGATCGTTTGCGGTTGCGACTCGGGTGACGACGAGAAGCGGACCAGGTCCGCCGTTTTGTTCGTTTCATCGTTCATGCGAACGGACACGAGGTCGGTGCCGCCAGATGTCCACCCATGGGGATGGAAGTGACCGAGCGGCCCGAATTGTTCTGGCATGCCGCTCCCGTCCGCCGGTACCGATGCGATTCCTCGTGCGCCGCCGACTTCGTAGAGAATTCGCAGGCTGTCTGGCGACCAGAGCGGGGAGAAGTGATTCGCGTCGTCGAAGGTCACCTTGATTGGCGGTCGACCCGCGACATCGTAGGTCCAGATTGCTCCTCCGATGACCGCCGCGACGCTGCGGCCGTCGGGTGACAGGCGCGGGTTCTGCGGTCTCCTGAGACCGCCAGCGATCGGCCCCAGCTCCTTGCCGTCTCGCGAAACCCACACGAGCGATCCCGCATCTGACGAGGCTCGCTGGTAGGCCAGCGTACCGTTCTCAGCCACATCGAAGGAACCAAAGACCTCCGTCGAGGCGACCTGCTCGAGGACACTCGTGGCGTCGCCCTGTAGTGTGCGACTGGCCTCGTCGAAGGGTTGCACCATGAGTTGACTGCCGCGCAGGAATAGCACCTGCCCGCGTGCGGCGCCGCTCGCGGGAACGTACGCGACACCTTGTGCGGCAGCGAGCAGTCGCGTTGAACTCTGTTGTTCGGGTGTGGCCTCGATGTCGCCGATGAAGATGCCGGTGTCGTCGCCGCGAGACGTTCGCAGGTAGAGGAAATGACGGCCGTCCGGCAAGGCAACAGGCAAGAAGTGGCCGGTTTCCTGCCGTGCCTTGTCGAGCACCGTCCGCTGAACTGGCGTCCCGCCACTTGCGGCGACCTGCATGATGCCACCCTTCGCCTGATCGGCGAAGAGAATGACATCGCCGCGGCTCCATGTGCCGCCAACCATGTTGTCCGCATCGGAGATCGTTTCTGCAGGTCCGCCAACGATGTCGATCTTCTTGAGTTTTCCTTCGGCAGCAAAGCCGATGGACTGGCTGTCGGGCGACCAGAACACCGTCGACCGTACGACCCCCGCGTTCGTCAGGATGCGCGGTTCGCCCGCCTCGAGCGAGTGCACCCAGATCCTCGGCGCGTTGGTGTCGTCGAGCGCGATGTACGCCAGGTGACGACCATTCGGCGACAGGCTGACGAATGGGCCCATCCTGCTCGGGCCAGGCCCGGGGATCTGCACGCGAACCGGAAACTGAGCTGGTTGCGCCGGGCGCGTCAACATCCACACGCCGGCACCGGCGGCAAGCGCAGCGATGAGTGCGGCGGCCACGATCTCTATGACGCGGCGCGCCGGAACTCCTCGTTGGCTGTCCTGACGTGTGCGGCGGTTTCGGGTTCGAATGCTCCATCGAGTGCGAGTCGAACGTCGCCGATGTCACGCGCCCGACGCGCAGGATCTTTCTCCAGGCATCGCCGGAGAACGGTTCGCGCCGACGGCGGCAGATCCGAAGGGACCGCGCTCCAGTCGACATCCTTGTGAATGACCGCGCCGGCTGTTTCGGTCACGCTGTCGCCACCGAATGCGCGCGTGCCGGTGAGCATCTCGTACAGCACCACGCCGAACGCCCAGATGTCGGCGCGCTTGTCCACGGACTCTGCCGCGCGCCTGTTCCGGTGCCATATACGCCGCTGTTCCGAGCAGCATGCCGGCGCCCGTCATCAGCGCCGGGCTGGTCATGGTCGGCGACGCGGTGACGTCGGGCCGCGCGGAACTGCCGATCGTCGGAGCTCCGGTCGCGAGTGCCCGATCTCCTGCAGCGTTAGCCGGGCCCGTGCCTGCGACGAGCTTGGCGAGCCCGAAGTCGAGCACCTTCACGGCTCCGTCGGGCGTGACCTTGATATTGGCAGGCTTGAGATCGCGATGGACGATCCCTTGTTCGTGCGCAACCTCGAGCGCCGTGGCGATCTGTCGCGCGATGGCAAGTGCCTCGTCGACGGGCAATCTGCCGCGCGCGATGCGCTCGGCGAGCGTCTCGCCTTCGACGAGCTCGAGGACGAGCGCGCGAACACCGGCGGACTCCTCGAGGCCGTAAATCGCCGCGATGTTCGGATGATTGATCGCCGCAAGTGCCTGCGCCTCGCGTTCGAATCGTGCCAGACGTTCGGGGTCTGCGGCGAATGTCGAAGGCAGGATTTTGAGCGCCACGTCGCGCTTCAGTCTCGCGTCACGGCCGCGATAGACCTCGCCCATCCCGCCCGCGCCGAGCGAACCGACGACGTCATAAGGCCCGAGCTTCGAGCCGGGGTCGAGTGGCATAGACGCAGAATTCTATCGGTAAGCCGCATCCGTCCAAAGTTCTGCGCGGCTCGACAGACCGCTCGCCCATCCAACTCGAACAGGAGCGCGTGCTATGCTGCCGCGCCGTGCGGATAGCCGAGCGATCGAGCCCGACTGAGGCCAACGCGACACCGAAGGACGCAGACCTGCGCGCGATGGCCGTGAAGGTTGGAATCCCGCTCGCCATCGGCATCGGTCTCCTGCTTGCGCCAGTGCCGGCCGGACTGACGGTGAACGCCTGGCGATACTTTGCGCTGTTCTGTACCGTGATCACCGGGCTCATCACCGAGCCAATCCCGCCTGCCATCATCGGCCTGGGTGGCGTCATCGTCGCTGCCGCGCTCGGGTTGATCCGCGAGGAGCCGGCGCAGTCAGCGCAATGGGCGCTCAGCGGATTCGGCAACGCCACGGTCTGGCTGATCTTTGCCGGCTACATGTTCACCCTCGGCTATACGCAAACAGGGCTCGGCAGGCGCATCGCACTGCAGCTGGTGCGTCTCCTCGGTCATCGCACACTGGGTCTCGGGTACGCGGTGACGTTGGCCGATCTGGCGCTCGCGCCCTTCACGGCATCCGCGACAGCTCGCAGCGCGGGAACCATCTTTCCCATCGTTCGACAGATCCCTGAACTCTACGCCTCGCGACCTGACGATGGGACGGCGAGACGGATGGGAGCGTACTTGCTGTACACGGCGCTGGTCGCAAGCTTCATTACGAGCAGCATGTTCATCACCGCGCTGGCGCCGAACACGCTCGCTGTGACCGTCATCAGGCAGACGGTTGGTGTGACGGTCTCGTGGGTCGACTGGTTCGTTGGCTTTGCGCCGGTCGGATTCCTCCTCCTCGCTGTTGTCCCGTACGTGATCTACAAGCTCTACCCACCCGAGATTCGAAATGCCCCGGAGGCGCCGCGCTGGGCAGCCGATCAACTTCGCGCCATGGGGCCGATGTCGCGAAAGGAGTTGACGCTGCTCGTGCTCGTCTGCTGCGCCCTCGGCTTGTGGATCGGTGCGATTCATTACATCGAGCCGGCGCTCACGGCCATGCTGGTCGTATTGCTGATGGTCATGTGCCGCGTCGTGACGTGGAACGACGTCATCGGACACGCGCAGGCGTGGAACATCCTGGTCTGGTTCGCCACGATGGTCACGCTGGCGGGTGGATTGGCCGAGACGAAGTTCGTCGGCTGGGTCGCCCAGTCGCTTGCCCCGTCGCTTCAGGGCGTGGCGCCAACGACTGCCATCGTCACGGTCGTCGGCGTCTATTTCTTCCTCCACTACTTCTTCGCGAGCATCACGGCGCACACCGCGAGTCTGCTGCCGGTGTTTCTCGCCATGGCGGTCACGATTCCGATCCTGTCGGCTACCGAGTGGGCGCTGCTGCTCGCATATCCGCTTGGCCTCATGGGCGTGCTGACCACATACACAGCCGGTCACAATCCGATCTATTACGGAAGCGGCTACATCAGTCGCCAGGCGTTCTGGGTGCTTGGGTTGGTGCTGGGGTTGTTCTTCTTCGCGACCTACCTGGCCATTGGCGTGCCCTGGATGATGTATCTGGGCTTCTGAGGGATTCGTGACCGATATCAACCCAAGGTCGACAGAGTACGGTGACTACAGGCGTGCTGTCCGCGAGTTGTGTTCGGGCTTCGACAGCAGCTACTGGCGATCGCTCGACGAACGAGCCGAGTATCCCGAGGCGTTCGTGAAAGCGCTGACCGATGCGGGATGGCTCGCGGCGCTGATTCCTGAGGAGTACGGAGGCGGGGGACTGGGCGTCACCGAAGCCTCGGTCATCCTCGAGGAGATCAATCGTTCGGGGGCCAACTCGGGCGCGTGCCACGCGCAGATGTATGTCATGGGCGCGCTCGTGCGACACGGTTCGGCTGAACAGAAGCGCGCGTACCTGCCGGACATAGCGGCCGGCCGGCTTCGACTTCAGTCGTTCGCCGTCACTGAGCCCACGACCGGCACCGATACGACGAAGACCAAGACGTTCGCCGTCAAGCGAGGCGACACCTACATCGTCAATGGTCAGAAGGTGTGGATTTCACGCATTCAGCACTCGGACTTGATGCTGCTCCTGGCGCGAACGACGCCGCTGCCGGAGGTGAAGAAGAAGACAGACGGGCTGTCGTTGTTCCTGGTCGATCTGCGAGGGGCAGAAAAGCGGGGGATGACCGTGCGCCCTATTCGGAACATGGTCAACCACGAAACCAACGAGGTGTTCTTCGAGGATTTCGAGGTCCCGGCGGCGAACCTGGTCGGGCTCGAAGGTCGTGGCTTTCGTTACTTGCTCGACGGCATCAACGCGGAACGCATTCTCATCGCGGCGGAATGCATCGGGGACGGCTACTGGTTCATCGACAAGGCTCGCGAGTACGCGAACGAGCGCATCGTCTTCGATCGACCGATTGGCCAGAACCAGGGCATCCAGTTTCCGGTTGCGCGCGCGTACACGAATGTCAGGGCCGCAGACCTGATGCGCTTCGAGGCGGCGCGGTTGTTCGACGAAGGCAAGGCGGCGGGGCCGGAAGCGAACATGGCAAAACTGCTGGCCGCCGATGCCAGCTGGGAGGCCGCCAATGTCTGTCTTCAGACATTTGGCGGCTTCGGCTTTGCCGCCGAGTACGACATCGAGCGGAAGTTCAGGGAAACGCGGCTGTACCAGGTCGCGCCGATTTCAACGAATCTGATTCTGTCTTACATTGGCGAACACGTTCTCAACATGCCACGATCGTTTTAAATGACTCCCGACCCCATTACAAGATTGACGCGTAGCATGCTGTTCGTGCCGGCGTCGCGGCCGGCGATGATCCCGAAGGCGGCGGCGAGCGCCGCCGACGCGGTCTGCATCGATCTCGAGGATGCTGTCGCTCCGGACGAGAAGCAGGCCAGTCGCGCGAACGTCATTCGCGCGCTCAAAGAGATCGACTTCGGCCGCCGCGTACGCATGTTTCGCATTAACGGTCTCGACGGGCCCTACGCTTACCGCGATCTCGTCGAGATCATCGAGGCCGCCGGCGATCGACTCGACCTCGTGATGATCCCGAAGGTCGCATCCCCCAGGGACGTCGTGTTCGTGGACATGCTGCTGTCGCAGATCGCGTCGAACACCCGGGCGCGTACCCGCATTGGGATCGAAGCGCAGATTGAAACCGCGGCGGGCTACCTCTATGCGCGCGAGATTGCAGAGTCTTCGCCTCGACTCGAAGCATTGATCTTCGGTGCAGGTGACTATGCGGCGTCGATGCAGATGCCGTCGGCGGCCATCGGCGAGCGTGACGCGCACGACGAGGTGTACCCCGGGCACCGCTGGCACGCGGTCATGCACACCATCGTCGCGGCTGCTCGCGCCAACGGGCTGCGCTGCATGGACGGACCTTACGCGGGCTACACCGACACCGCCGGGCTCGAGCGCGCGTGCCGGATCGCGCAGGCGCTCGGCTTCGACGGCAAGCAGTGCATCCACCCGGCGCAGTTGGCGACGGTGAATGCGGTGTTCACACCTTCGGCCGCCGAGGTCGCGAAAGCGGCTGCCATCGTAGAGGCTTACTCCAGGGCCGTGAGTACCGGCCAGGGCGCTGCCACTCACGACGGCCGGATGATCGACGCGGCCAACGTGCGCATGGCGCGCACCACGCTCGAGCGACAGCGATTGATTTCGACGACGTGAAGCCCCCGCTGCCCCTGGAGGGCCTGGTTGTCGTTTCGGTAGAGCAGGCGATCGCGGCCCCGTTCGCCAGCCGTCAGCTGGCCGACCTTGGCGCTCGTGTCATCAAGATCGAACGTCCAGGCGTCGGCGACTTCGCGCGCGCGTACGACCACACCGTGCAAGGCCTGGCCAGCCACTTCGTCTGGACGAATCGATCGAAAGAGTCCCTGACGCTCGATCTCAAGCGGCCGGAAGCGATCGACGTCCTGCGGAGACTGATCGCGCGCGCGGACGTGTTTCTTCACAACCTCGCGCCCGGCGCGATGAGTCGTCTGGGACTCGAATCGACCTCGTTGCGCGCGGGACATCCGCGACTGGTGATCTGTGAGATCTCCGGCTACGGCGCGACCGGGCCATATCGCGACAAGAAGGCGTATGACCTGCTCGTGCAGAGCGAAGCGGGGCTCGTCTCGATCACCGGCACCGTGGACACGCCGTCGAAGGTTGGCATTTCCGTTGCCGACATCGCTGCCGGGATGTACGCGTTCTCGTCGATCCTGGCCGCGCTCATCCGCCGCGCGACGACCGGGACCGGAGCGCTGCTGGACATCTCGATGTTCGATGCGCTGGCGGAGTGGATGGGATATCCCGCGTATTACACCGGATACGGCGGCGCCCCGTTGCCTCGCACGGGCGCCCGTCATGCGGCCATCGCTCCCTACGGTCCGTACGTGGCGGGCGATGGTCGCGTGGTGTATCTCGGACTCCAGAACGAACGCGAGTGGGCGAGATTCTGCGCCGAGGTCCTCGAGCAACCCGCACTGGCCGACGATCCCCGATTCGGCTCGAACGCGTTGCGCGTGGAGCATCACGACGCGCTTGCGCCGATCATCGTCAAGGCGTTCGCGGGAATGACGGCTCAGCAGGTCGTTGAAAAGCTCGACGCGGCCCAGATCGCCAATGCGCGAATGAACACCGTCGGCGAGTTCATCGAACACCCCCAGTTGATGGAGCGGGAGAAGTGGCGGGTCGTCGAGTCGCCGGCCGGTCCCCTTCGAGCGCTCATTCCTCCGTTTGGCTTCGACGATATGGAGCCGAAGATGGGACCCATCCCGGGAGTGGGCGAGCACACCGACGTCATACTGGGCGAACTCGGTTACGACCGCGACACGATTGCCACATGGCGACGCGCTGGGATTGTCTAAGGCATCAACTCCCAACGCCCGATTCCCAACTCCCAATGGAACCGTGAACGCGGAACCTTGGGAGTTTGGGAGTTTGGAGTTGGGAGTTGGGAGTTGGAGATTGGGAATTACCAGGCCCCCGAGTTCAGGTTTCGTTCGAGGTTCATCGAACCGAACCGAACTTGAACACGAACCGAGAACTGAGAACCCAGAAGTGTGAACACACGGTTCGCTACATACTCGCCCAGCCGCCATCAATCGGCAGAATCGCCCCCGTGATGCTCGCGCTCTCTGGCCCGCACAGGAACACCATCAACGCCGCGACATCGTCAGCAGCGATCAGTTTGCCGGTCGGCTGCTTTCCTGACAGCAGTCGCCGCTCCGCTTCGACGCGCGAAAGCCCTTCTGCCATCGAAGCGGCGATCGTCGCTTCGTGTACCGGCGTCTCCGTTGTTCCCGGACACACCGCGTTGCACGTGATCCCATGCGCGATTGTTTCGAGAGCAACAGCGCGTGTGAGACCGATGAGCGCCGTCTTGCTGGTGACGTAGTTCACGCGGTTGACCGCGCCGCGCAAGCCGTAGATCGAGGAGACGTTGATGATGCGCCCCCATCCGCGCCGCTTCATTCCGGGGACGGTCAAACGAATCGCGTGAAACGCCGCCGACAGGTTCACCGCAATGCCGTCGTCCCACTCCGAGGGATCGAATCCCTCGACTGGTGCGGTGTGACGCACGACCGCGTTGTTGACCAGGATGTCGACGGTGCCAAAGGCGTCGAGGGCAGCTGACACCATCGCCTCGATCTCTTCGCGACGTCGGAGGTCGACGCCATCGTAGACCGTCCGAACGCCATGTCGTCCTTCGATGTCGCTGCGGAGCGTCGCAATGTCCTGTTCGGCGCCAAACCCATTCAGGACGAGGTTGCAGCCGGCCGCCGCAAAGCGATGAGCCGCGGCCAGGCCGAGTCCGCGGACGGATCCGGTGATGAGGGCGCACTTGCCAGCAAGGGGGTGCATGCAGAAGGCTGCCGGCTGCGGCCAGATCGGCCACGCCGCAGTAGCTTGTTGTATGGTAAGGCACCTGGGCGGCATGATGGCCCGAAGGCGAGATTCACATGACTCGACGAACTCTCGTGCTCGTGAGCGGCTTCGCGTTGGCGATGGCGATCGTGTTGACGGACTCCGGCCGTGCGCAGGCACCGGATGGCACCGATCAGGTAATGCGCACTCCGTGGGGCGATCCAGATATTCAGGGGCTTTTCACGACTGACGACGAGCTCGGCGTGCCGTTCGAGCGACCGGAGCAGTTCGGTGATCGAGCGGTCGTCAGCGAACAGGAGTTCGCGGACCGGCAGAAGCAGTCTGCCCGGCAGGCGGAAGTCGATGCCGAAGAGTTTGTCGTGTCCCGGACACCCGGACGTGGCGGAGATGGGACCGGACCTCCGGCGCACTGGCTGGAGCGTGGCCGCCCCTCACGGCGCACGTCGCTGGTGATCTCTCCCGCAAATGGACGCATCCCGTACGTGAATGAGGAGGCGCGCAAGCGCGCGGCCGTTGCCGTGAACGCACGGACGACAGGCAACAAGCCCTTTGACGGACCAACGGCGCTCGACTTGTACGACCGTTGCATCACGCGCGGCTTGCCTCACGTCATCTTCCCAACCATCTACAACAACACGTCGCAGATCGTGCAGGGGCCAGGGTATGTCGCGATCAGGTACGAAATGATCCACGATGCCCGTGTCATTCCGCTCGATGGGCGGCCACAGCTGTCATCAGCCATCCGGCAGTACTTCGGCGACTCGCGTGGCCGTTGGGAAGGAGACACGCTCGTCGTGGAGATCACGAACTTCCCGACGAACATGGTCAACTACAGGGGCGCCACCGGCGCTCTGCACGTGACCGAGCGCTTCCGGCGTGTGGACGCGACGACCGTTCACTACGAGGTCACGGTCGCCGATCCAGCGACGTTCTCGTCGCCGTGGACGGCCGCGCTCAACCTGAAGACATCCAGTCAGCCGGACGTCTTCGAGTACGCGTGTCACGAGGGAAACTACGCGATGAGGAATATCCTGAGCGGCGCTCGTGCCGCAGAGCAGTCGCCGGGAGCATCGACGGCGCGCTGAACGCGTCGATCGTCAAGTGCAGGTCCTGGCTTGCGGACGTCACGGAGTGAACTGATGGCGGTGAAAGAAGGGTGGACAGGTCGAGTGTACGAGGACTTCGAGGTCGGAGACATCTACGTCCACCCGCTCGGGAGAACCGTTCTCTCTGTGGACAACAGCTGGTTCACCTTGTTGACGCAGAACATGAATCCGATCCACTTCGACCACGCATACGCGGCGCAGACCGAGTTTGGACGCCCGCTGGTCGATTCGACGTTTACCCTGGCGCTGGTGACCGGGCAATCGACCATCGACCTCTCGTTCAACGTCATGGCCAACCTCGGCTGGGACGAGGTCCGGCTGCCTAATCCGCTCTTCGAGGGCGACACGGTGTACTCACGGAGTGAGGTCCTCGACAAGCGCGAATCAAAGTCGCGGCCGAACGTCGGGATCGTTCGGGTGCGCACCACGGGCTTCAAGCAGGACGGCCTCATCGTGATCGAGTTCCTGCGGACGTTCATGGTCTACAAGCGCGGCCACGTTCCCGCCACGGCGCGTACGCGAATTCCGGAGCCACACAAATAGCGAACCTTCTCCATTCTGAATGCTGCATTCTGCAGTACCAGTGTCGACTGTGATTCGTGAGATCGATGTCGCTTCCATCGGAGAGACGGTTGCACGGCTGCTCGTCGAAGCGAACTACGTGATCCCGTCCGACGTGCTCGACGCATTGAAGGCCGCGGCCGAGAGCGAGCCATCACCTCTCGGACGTCAGACGCTCGAGCAGCTCGTTCGAAACTACGAGGTTGCCGCCACCGAGCGTGTGCCGGTATGTCAGGACAGCGGCGTCGCCGTCGTGATGCTCGAGATCGGTCAGGACGTACATCTTGTAGGCGGCTCTCTTACCGAGGCTGTCCATAAGGGTGTACGCGAGGGGACCCGTGCGGGATATCTGCGCTGGTCGGTCACTGGCGATCCGTCACGGCGGATCAGGATGGCCGGCGACGAAGCGCCTGCCGCGATTCACATCGATCTCGTGCCGGGAGACCGCATCCGGATGAAGGTCGCGTCGAAAGGGTTCGGCGCAGAGAACATGAGCGCATTGCGGATGCTCGTTCCCGCCGATGGCGTTCGAGGCATCTGCGATTTCGTCGTCGAGACGGTCGATCGGGCAGGCGCCAACGCGTGTCCACCGGTGATCGTCGGCGTGGGCATCGGAGGAACTTTTGAGGGCGCGGCCCTGCTCGCCAAGCGCGCGGTGCTGCGGCCGATCGACCGGCGTCACGAGCGACCTGATTTGTGCGAGCTCGAGCGCGACCTGCTCGCTCGTGTCAACGGACTGGGCATCGGGCCCCAGGGGTTTGGCGGACGCACGACTTCACTGGCGGTAAATATCGAGGTGCAGCCCACACACATTGCCGGCCTGCCCGTGGCCGTCAATCTGGGCTGCCATTCCACTCGTCGCGCAGAGATCGAAATCTAGCAGGAACCGATATGGAAGCTTTCACCATCGCCCCGGCGGACACGAAGGCACTTTGGCTGATTGGCCTTGTGCCGGTCCTCGTTCTCGTGCTCGTGGTTGCCGTCCTCGGCGCGAGCATCAAGGGCTCAGCCCGGCTGAGCCTGACAGATTCCTCTCGGCACTCAACACGTTGACCAGGCAGTGATGAGTCCACGCGCGATCGAGTGGCAATCCGGTTTTCCTGTATCGGAGTTCGCGTCGCTTCGCGCCGGTGACGCCGTCGAGTTGACCGGGAGCGTGTTGACGCTGCGTGATGCCAGTGCCGCGAGGATCGCCGAGGCGCTCGGCAAAGGCGAACCATCGCCAACGCCGCTTTCGAATCGAATCATGTACGCGGTCGGACCATCGCCCGCCAAGCCTGGCCAGGTCATTGGATCGGCGGGTCCGACGACGACCGCGCGCATGGGGCGGTACCTGCCGGCGCTGTTCGCCGCGGGCGTCCGCGCGATCATCGGGAAAGGGGAACTCCACGGTCCCGACATGGCTGCATGTACCCAACACGGTGCGGTGTACCTCGCGGCGATCGGCGGACTTGGAGCGTTGTTGGCCAGGCGGATCAGCGCGGCCCGAGTGGTGGCGTATCCCGAGCTCGGCCCCGAAGCGCTCTACGAACTCGAACTGACGGCGTTCCCGGCAGTCGTGATCATCGATAGCTTCGGACAGAACCTGCACGACACTGCACGAGGTCAGTGGCGCACCGAACCGGGGTCCCCAATCGCCTGACAGATCCGGGATCCCGTCGACTCGCGATGTGATCTTGACGGCCTGCACACGGTAGAAAGGTTGCCTCGCTGGGAAGTTCTGCGAACCTGTGGGCCGGTATGGGTCTTGCCATGTCCAGAAGCATGGTCGCTCCATCGGTAGCCAGTCCTCCTCGTCACAGCATCGCCCAGACCGAGCAAGGGTGGGTCCTGGTGATCCAGGACGAGCACTGCTCGGTCATGCAGGTGTTCAGTAGCGCCTCGTCGGCACGGCGGGCCCTCGATCGGATGCTCGAGTTCTTTCAGGTCATGCGCGCGCAATCGCCGCGCCCCCGTCAGGTCGCCTGATCCGGCTGCCTACCGTCCACTGGCTGACGAAAGATCCACCACCCAGTTTTCCAGTCCTGCTTTCGCCGCCGGGTAACGCTCCAGCACCAGCGGATCGTGTCCGGGGATGATGTGATCGGGCGAATCTGCCAGCCGTTTCAGTGTGGCGTAGCCTTCGAGCGTCTCAGCCACGCTGTAGGTGATCGGGAAGACGCGGCCTTCGTTCACGTGTGAGTAGAGGTGTGTTGCATCGGAGGCGAGCACCACGTGCCCGCGGCGGGTGTTGACGCGAACGCACTGCAGCCCCTTCGAGTGGCCGCCGATGTGGTGAACGGTGATGCCCGGGGCTAACGTTTCCTCGCCGTCATGAAACGCGACGCGCCCGTCGAACACCTTTCTCACCATCGCCACCACATCGTCCACCTCGAACGGGATGCGCTGGTGCGCGTGACACATGCAGCGGCCGGTGCCATATGCGATCTCGTGGTCCTGCAGGTGATAGCGCGCGCGGGGAAACAGATTGTGGTTGCCGCAGTGGTCGTAGTGCAGATGGCTGATGATGACGTCGGTCACTTGTTCCGGGTCGATGCCGATCGCCGTCAGCCCCTCCGCGACCGGCTTGACGATGGTGCGTCCGCGCTTGGCGGCCATCGCATGGTCGAATCCCGTATCCAGAACGAAGGCGCCGTGCGGGCCTTTGATCACCCAGACGAAATAGGCCAGCGGCTCGAGGATGTCGTGCGGATCGCCGCCGATGTAGTTCTCATGCTTCGGCCGATCGTGGTACCCGTAACGGACAGCGTAGATCTCGTGAACTGCGCTCATGGAGGTCACGTGTGAATGTCGCGTCCTCGTGTCTCAGGTCCCAACCAAATCACCATTGCCGTTAATCCTGAGAGGACCATGGCGGCACTCATGGCGTTGACGAGGGCGAATCCCCGGTCCTGCAATGCGCCAAGGAGGTAGGGCATCAGGGCGCCGATCGCGGCGGCGGCGTGATAACAGAATCCCGCGCCCACGCCGCGGACGTCAGTAGGAAACCGTTCGTTGCTGTAGGCAGGGGCCATCCCCCAGATGCCCATGCCGAAGAATCCCATCATCAGCGCACCCAGCCCCAGTGTCAGCGAGCTGGTGGCATGCAGATAGAGTGGCAGTGAGGCGATCCCGAGCAGCATGGTCACCGTGGCCGCGCCGCGGCGGCCCAGCCGCGTTTCCGACAGTCGCCCCCAGATCGCGGTGCCCGCGATCGCCCCGATGTTGAAGGCGGCCAGGTAGGGCAGGGTCGTACGGCCGCTGTCGCGCAGGAACGTCGGGTACCAGTAGTTCACCGAGTAATAGATGCACATGAACGAGCCAATGACGAGCGTCGTGTGGATCGTCGTGCCGATCAGATCGCGCTGGAAGATCCGCGTGAGGGACATCTTCGGTGCCGCGTTCCCTGGATTCTTGTGGCGCTCCAGCCAGATCGGACTCTCGGCAACGCGGGAGCGAATCCACAGCGTAAAGAGTGCTGGCACGATGGCAACCCAGAACATCACGCGCCACGCGAGGTCGGGTGTCTCGTTGAAAAGCGGGTAGACGAATTGAAATGTGACGGCGGCCAGCAGGTATCCCCAGTACCAGCCGCCGAGCATCAGGCCCGATGCCAGGCCACGCAGACGCGCGGGCCAGTGCTCGAACACGAGCGGCATGCCGGCCGCCCATTCGCCGCCCATACCGAGGCCGAACAGCGCGCGCAACGCGAAGAGCATCGCGTACGACGTCGAGAAGCCGCTCAGGAAGGCAAAGAGTGAAAACCACAGCACCGACAACATCAGCGGAAGCTTGCGTCCCCAGCGGTCGGCGGCCGTGCCCGCGATCGTGCCGCCCACCAGTCGCATCATGAGCGTGACCGTGCCGAGCAGGCCGGCGAGGGCACGGTCCACCGTGAAGCTTTGCTGGATGTCGATGATGATGAACGCGAGGATGTTGAAGTCGAACGAGTCGACGACCCAGCCCAGGAAGACTGCCCAGAAGGCGTTCCACTGCTCACGCGTGACCTGCCTGTACCACGGACGATCCGACACCTCGTCCTGAGGCAGTGCTGTGGCTGTGGCTTCCAGAGGTGTACTCACGAGCGGGAGTGTAGTTGCCGGCAGAAGCGTTTGTCGACTGGCGGTTCGAATCGTGCACGCACTGCGTTCGTACCGACTAAAATAGTCTTCGCTTCCCCTTCCCTTCCCTCCTGTGGTGACTCTATGAAACGTGTGATGGCCATCGGTGCGGCCGGCGCCGCCCTGTTCGTGTGGCTCGAGGTCGGCGCAGCCCAGCAGGCACCGACGTTGAGGTTCAACGCGACGGCTCCCACCGACCTTCGCAACTGGGACCAGTTCGTCACGGCGCAGGAGCGAGCCGGCGCGCTGCGTGTCAGCCAGGTGACGCGGGACCCCTCGCTGCCTGCGCGTATCGTCGAGCGGTTGCAGCAGTACCACCAGGGCGTGCCCGTGTGGGGAGCCCAGGTCGTGCGCGACTCGGATCGCGGTGTGCCCACCTCGATCTTTGGGGACGTATCCGCGTCGTTTGCCCTCGATACAGAACCAGGCCTGACGGCGGACTCAGCCCGGCAAACGATCCTCTCGCGCGCCCCGTCCGGCGCGACGTTGTTGCGCCCCGTTGATCTCGTGGTTCTCCGGGGCGAGAGCGGCGTCCATCACCTCGCGTATACCAGCGTGGTCAGTGGCGGGAATCAAGTGGATCGCGTTTTCATCGACGCGAGAGCGGGCGCTGAGCTCCTTCGTTACTCGTCGATTCAGAGGCAGGAGGCCGTCGGTAGCGGCCGTGGAACGATTGGAGACACGAAAAAGATGTCCGTGCTTCGGCAAGGGGGGACCTATGTTGCCGACGATCAGCTTCGTCCACCCGTGCTCACGACGTTCGACCTCCGCGGCGACCTGAGTCGCGCGCTCAACGTGTCGTTCCTCGGGGCGCCGCTGTTTCCGTCCGATGTCGCTGCGGACAGCGACAACGACTGGACCGACACGCCGATTGTCGACGCCCACGCATACGTGGGGTGGACCTACGACTATTACTTCAAGCGTCATGGCCGCCGCGGACTGGACAACCAGGACCGGCCCCTGATCACGATCGCCAATCCAGTGACGCAGCAGGCAGCGATGACCTTACCCCCCGAGCTGCTGTTCAACTTTGCCGTCAACGCCTTCTGGTGCGACGACTGCGGGCCTGGCGGCGTTGGCGTCATGTTCTTCGGCAATGGCATCCCGCCCAACTTCACGCTGGGCGGTTGGAACGTGGGTCCGCTGTCGGCATCGATCGATATCGTTGCGCACGAGCTCACGCACGGGGTCACGAGTTCGTCATCCAACCTGATCTACATGAACGAGTCGGGAGCGCTGAATGAAGCCTTCTCCGACATCATGGGCACCGCGGTGGAGTTCTTTTTTCAGCCGCCTGGTGGCGGAATTGGACAGGCAGACTACATTCTCGGCGAGGACGCGTTCCGGAGTCCCAGTGGCGGCATGAACGGCACGCGCTCGCTGGTGAACCCGGCGTCCTATGGATACCCCGATCACTACAGCATCCGTTTTACGGGACCTGAAGACGATGGCGGAGTCCACATCAACTCATCGATCGTCAATCACGCCTTCTATCTGGCCATCGAGGGCGGCCGGCACCGCCTGTCCGGCGTGACGGTGCAGGGCGTGGGATCAGCCAATCGCGAGCAGATTGAGAAGGCCTTCTATCGCGCGTTCGTTTTCCTGCTTCCAGCGTCAGCCAACTTCTCGACTGCCCGTGCAGCGACCATTCAGGCGGCCCGCGATCTCTACGGCGCCAGCAGTGCGGCAGCGCAAGCCTTGACCCAGGCGTGGACCGCCGTGGGCGTCAACTGAGGAGACCGTTGATGAAGCTGCCTGTCGCGACGACCCTTCTCCTGATGCTGGTAGCCGCCGCACCTGTCGATGCGCAGACCGTGTATCTCTCGGTGAACGGATTGTTTCAGGTCACCTCGAATGATTTCGACGATAGCGCCACGGTCCGTATCAACGCCGAGAACGGACGGTTCGATACTGACTACGACGTGGGCGATGGGCCGGCCTTCGACGTGTCGGGCGGCGTCGTGGTATGGCAGCAGCTGGCGGTGGGTGTCGGACTGACGAGGTTCTCGACGTCAACGCTCACGACCATCAGCGCACAGATCCCGCACCCGTTCTTCTTCAATCAGTCACGGAGCCTCACCGGCGAGTTCGAAGGCGACCGCAGCGAGCTGGCCGTGCACATCCAGGCGAAGTGGATCGCGCCGGTCAACAGCAAGCTTCTCGTCACCATCTTCGGCGGACCGTCGTTCTTCAAGGTCGAGCAGAGCATCGTCGACGACGTCGACTACACCGAATCGTACCCGTTCGACACCGCGACCTTCAGCCAAGCGATCGCCAATACGCAGTCGGAATCGAAGATGGGGTTCAACGTCGGTGGTGACGTGGCGTACTACTTCTCGAATCAGGTGGGTGTCGGCGGGATCGTGCAGTACTCCGGCGCGACGGTCGAGATGACCGTGCCTTCAGGGACCACCGACGTCAAAGCCGGTGGACTGCAGGTCGGCGGGGGACTGCGGTTGCGCTTCTAGCGATTCTCTAACCGGACCGGTTTACGGGAGTTTGTCGAGTCCTTCGGTCAGCTCGATATACGTCCCCCACGGATCGGTGATGAACGCGATCGAAAGCCCGACCGCGGGCACGCTCCTGTACGGCACGTTGAGCTTGATCCCCATTTCCTCGAGCTTCTTGCAGAACGCCTCGAGGTTCTTGACCTCGAAACCGATGTGATCGACGGCACGGCCCGTCGTGCCAACCACCGGCGTCGGCGAAGCAGAGAAGTTCAGGGCGACGCCCGGCAGATCGGCCACGGGGAAGTTCGGGGCCTCGCGCGGTTTGGCTCCGAAGACCTTCGCGTACCACGCACGCATCTCCTGGTTCTGCTGCCCGAAGAAGTGAATATGGTGGAGTGTGATCGGAACGGTCTGCTGCTTGTTCTCGAGCAGCTCCACCTTGACGTCATCCGGTCCCAGCGCGAACGCGATCGAGGTCGTGGCATTCACCGGCGCGATGTCGTCCACGACCTTCTGTGTCGGTGCGACCTCGCTGCTCGTAATCATCTTGAACCCGTTGGCCTTGACCTTGTCGACGACCGCCCGAAGGTTCGGCACGGAGAAGCCGATGTGATTGGCGGTCGTCCCGATCGTGCCTCCGGTGGGTTTCTGGTTTCTGAAGAAGATGAACACGTTCGGAAACTTCACGATGTCGGCGTTGTTGCCGAACTTCCCGACCGTCCCCCCCAGCGTTTCGGCCCAGAACTTCTTGTGTGCCTCGATATCCGATGCCGCGACATGATGATGCCCGTAGACGATGGGGCCGTCCTTCGCGGCAATCAGCTGCGCTGACGATGTCGACGGGCACACGAACACGAGTGTCACGAGGTACTGCGAGCACGAACCGCTTCATTGCCTCACCTCGCTTTTTCGACTTGAGACCTTTGCCTTGGGACCTGAGACTCTTACCTTGACCCGTGACCTTCGGGACGTCAATCAAGGCCGAACGCCAGGAGCACGTTGCCCGGATTACCGACGAACCCACCGTATCCCGAGTTGAAGAAGATCATGCCGCCGGCGACGATCGGGCCTGGCCCCTCGATGCCGCCGCCATTGGCCTTCACGCCATTCACCGTCTGAAACTCCCGGTTCGTATCGAAGCTCCAGATGATCGGATCCGTCCGTCGTCGAGTAGGCGCGCATGCCGCCGTCGAGCGACCCCGAGAACACCGCCCCGGGAATCACCGTCACCGCCGCGCCCTGCGACGCGCGGCACGTCGGTTTCGACGTGTCGCACAACCGCGGCTGCGGTCCGACGCTCCACACCGGTTTGCCTGTGGCCAGTTCGACGGCACGAATGCCGCCTGGATTCTGCGTCAGCAGATCGGATACGCCGAAGTACGCGTTCTGACCGTCGACGGCTCCGCCCCACTGGCCGCCCAGTCCGCTGCCCTGGCCAATCCGGTATTCCCACACCTTCTGTCCCTCCGAATCGGGATCCAGTGCGTAGGCCATTCCGGACTTCTGGGGAACGACGAGGAGGTCGCGATTGTTCACGGTGACGAGGCTTGCTGATGCCGAGAAGTCGAAGTCTGGCCCGAGCTTCTCCGGGCAATTCGGGTTGTCGGGATTGACCGGGCCGCACCCGAGTGTCCAGTTGTCGTTCGGCGTCAGCTGGTTGACCCACTTGCGCGTCCCGCTGTTCATGTCGAATGCGATGACGGCGTCGGTCGTTGGCTGCGACGGGTCCGCGTAGTTGTTGCCGGTGGCGACGTAGACCATGTTGCGCTTGGGATCGATGGTCGGAGCGGCCCAGATCCCGCCGCCCGCGGGACCCCACTGCTGCACGCCGTTCTTGTTCTTCGCCCGCGGCTTGGGTTCCTCGATGGTGTACGTCTTCCACAGCACCTGTCCCGTGTTGGCATCGAGTGCGGAGAGACTGCCGCGGAACGTGCAGCACTCGTACTTGGCGTTGCCGCCCTGTCCTTCCTCGTTCAGCCCCTGCACGCCGACGTAAACCTTGCCGCCGTGCACAGTGGGTGCACCGGTGATCGCGGCGGCTCGATGGTCATCGACCTTGCGTGTCCAGATCAGCTGGCCCGTGCTGGCGTCCACCGCGTACACGTTGGCGCGCGAGTCACCGAAGTACACGGCGTAGCCACTCGTGCCGGTTGTGCTCTTGTATGGTCCGGCCGACAGCGCGGTGCGCACGCCCGCCTGGGCCTTGTACGTCCAGTGCGTGCATCCGGTCTTCGGATCGAGCGCGTGAATCTCCATGTTCTCGCTGGCGACGAACAGGCGGCCACCCGCGACGATCGGTTGCGCCCGGGCGGAGGTGACGATCGAATAGCCGAACGCCCACTTCAATTTGAGCTTTGGCAGATCCGCGGCGGTCAGGCCGCCGTTTGCCGCGGGCTGGAATCGCGTGTTCGCGACGCCGTTGCCCCAACCGTTCCACCCACCTGCGCTGGCCGGGTCACGCATCGGCGGCGATGCGGTGCATCGGTTGACCACGACCGGCGGGGAGGGAGGTGCAAACGGCCGCCCCGCGAGAAAGACCGACACGGCGCGCTGCTCTGCTTCGCTGAGCCCATTGGCCTGCAGGAGCATGCGCCCCAGGGTCAGCGCATTGAGGATCGATTCCGGCGTCATCTGGCGCAGGGCGTCGCGCGTTGGCGCCTGGGTCTGGCCATCACGGTGACACGTCGCGCACGACTGCTTGTAGACCGCCTCGCCGTCCGCTGTCTGCTGCGCCGCCACGGGCACGGCACAAGACATCAGAACGGCACTCACAACACTGACACGTACCAACATGAATCCTCCGACTGCGGTCGGCTGCTATCGCCTCCCAGCTACCGGTTACTGCTAGTCCAGATGTTCGGAAACCAAGCAGTCGTCGTTGACTCTCGCGTGGCTGCGCGTTATCTTCGGCTTCCCCCAGTTACACCTGACACGATTCGCACGTATGCGAAGCTCTCGTTATTAGGACGATCGGAGGCGGGACGTGGCATTCGATGAGATTTTTCAACCCCTCAAGTTTCGCAATCTGACGATCAAGAATCGCATCCTGCGGTCGAACGTGTCGGGACGGTTCGACAACTACGACGGGTCCGGGAACCAGGCGCGCATCAACTGGGAAACGAAGTTCGCGAAAGGCGGTGTTGGCGCCATCGTCTCCTCGTTCGTTCCCGTGCACCTGCGCGGCCGCATCGTTCCCAACTACGCGATGATCGACCACGACCGCCACATCCCGTTCTGGCGCAAGGTGGGCGAGGCGGTGCACGCGTACGACTGCAAGTTCATCCTCCAGCTCAGCCACAGTGGGCGGCAGCGCGATGTGCCGGGTATCGAGTACGCCACCGGGGTCAGTTCGACCTCCAAGTCGGATCCGAGTCACGGCTTCCGGTGCGAGAGCGCGACGAAGGCGCAGATCACCGAGATCGTCAATGCCTTCGCCGAGGGTGCCCGGCGCGCGCGCGAGGCCGGTCTCGACGGCGTCGAGCTGCACGGTGCCAACGGATACCTCATCACGCAGTTTCTCAGCTCCGCGATCAACGACCGGAAGGACGAGTACGGCGGTCCGATCGAAAACCGCGCGCGCTTCGTTCTCGAAGTCGTTCGCGCCATCCGGGCCCGCGTGGGAAACGATTTCCATCTCCAGATGAAGATCAGCGTGCACGAGCACAACGACGCGATCTCCTTCTTCGGCATGGGGCCGTCAGGCAACACCTGGGAGGAGTCCGTGCAGGTGTGCAAGTGGCTCGAGGAAGCGGGCGTCGACGCCATCCATGCTTCGGTCGGAAGTTTCTTTCCTCATCCGCGCAACCCGGCCGGCATCGATCTCCCCACCGAGGAGCTGGCGAAGACGTACGACACGATGATCTCCGCCGGCGACCTGGCGTTCAGGAACTACCTGCTCTTCCGAAGTCTCCCGGGAGTCGCGCGGCGTCAGTGGGTCGATGCCGGGCCGCGGCCGGAAAACATCGAGGGAGCCAACCTGCCGGATGCGCGGCGCGTCAAGGCGGCCGTGAAGATTCCCGTGATCTGTACCGGCGGTTTCCAGACCGCGTCGGTCATCGCCGGCGCTATCCGTCGCGGCGACTGCGATGCCGTCAGCGCGGCGCGGCCGCTCATCGCCAACAACGACCTCGTCGAGATCTTTCGACGTGGCCAGGACAAACCCGACAAGCCGTGCACCTACTGCAACAAGTGCCTGGTCAACGTCGTGGAGAACCCGCTCGGTTGCTACGAGGAGAAACGATTCGACTCACGTGAACAGATGATCGACCAGATCATGTCCGTCTTCCGCCCCGAAGGGTTCGTCGAGACGGAGACCGTGCATGCCTGATGACCTGTTCACCAGGATCTCGAAGCGCCTCAAGGAACGACCGTGGTACGAAAAGCCCCGGCTGTTCGCGATGGTCGATCTGTTCGAGATCCGGAACGAGCTGCGCGCGAAGAACCTGCACGACACCGAGGAGCCGCCGCTGCAGGCGCAGGACCCCTCGACCGTCGATCCGGCCCTTGGCGCCAGCCGCACCCTTGATGGGACGTACAACGATCTGAAGTATCCGACGATGGGAGCGGTCGGACGCCGGTTCGGGCGCAACATGCCGCTCAAGGATGTCTTTCCCGATTCGGCCAACCTGCTGATCCCGAGCCCGCGCGTGGTCAGCCGCGAGCTCATGACGCGGCACGAGTTCCAGCCGGCCACGATCCTGAACCTGCTCGCAGCGGCATGGATTCAATTCATGGTGCACGACTGGTTCGTGCACAAGCGATCGGCCGAGACGATCGATCTGCCTCTGGCGCCGGGCGACGACTGGCCCGATCCGACAATGCGGATCCCGAGGACCGAACCCGATCCGGCACCACCCAATTCGAAACGTCCGCCGGCGTACGTGAACCTCAATAGCCACTGGTGGGACGCCTCCCAGATTTACGGAGGCGATCCCGTGACCGCGGCCAAGTTGCGGACGCAGATCGATGGACGGCTCCGCATCGAGCCAACCGGCCTGCTTCCGGTCGATCCGGAAAGCGGCCTCGCCTTCACCGGGTTCACCGACAACTGGTGGATCGGCCTGGCGATGCTGCACACGCTGTTCACGCTCGAGCACAACCACATCTGCGATCTGCTCGCACACCAGAACCCCGGGTGGAACGACGAGCAGCTGTTCGTCAAGGCGAGGCTGATCAACTCGGCGCTGATGGCGAAGATTCACACCGTCGAGTGGACGCCGGCGATTGTGCCGCACCCGCTCATCCAGCTCGCCATGCGCGTCAACTGGAGTGGCCTGGCCGGTGACGAACTTCAGGACGCGCTCGCGTTCCTCGACGACGAGGAACTGCTCGGGGGCATCGTTGGCAGCAAGGCCGATCATCACACGGCGCCGTACTCGTTGACTGAAGAGTTCGTCGCCGTCTACCGGATGCATCCGCTCATCCCGGATGACGTGGGCTTCTATTCGGTCGCGACCGGCCGCCATCTGGAATCGAAGCGGCTCGACGAAATCAGCGGCCGCCGGACACCGGCAATCACCGAGCGCATCACGATGCCGGACCTGTTCTATTCCTTCGGCACGTGCCATCCCGGCGCCGTCACGCTTCACAACTACCCTCGGCTGCTGCAGAACCTCCAGCGGGACAACGGCGAGCATCTCGATCTGGCGGCCGTCGACATCTACCGCGACCGCGAACGCGGTGTGCCTCGCTACAACGAGTTCAGGCGGCTGCTCCGAAAGCCTCCGGTGAAGTCGTTCGACGAGCTGACGGACAATCCGGAGTGGCGCAAACAGCTGAAGACGGTCTATGGCGATCTCGAGAAGGTCGACCTGATGACGGGGCTCTTTGCCGAGCCGCTGCCTGAAGGCTTCGGCTTCAGTGAGACGGCGTTCCGCATCTTCGTGCTGATGGCCTCGCGGCGGCTCAAGAGCGACCGGTTCTTTACCGACGACTACCGTCCGGAGGTCTACACCGAGTTCGGGCTCGATTACATTCAAAAGAACTCGATGCTGAGCGTTCTGCGCCGGCATCATCCCCAGCTCGGACCTGCGCTGTCAGGAGTGACGAACGCGTTCCATCCCTGGAAGAAGACGACCGCTCCCGTGGAGTAGGCGTGAATGATGAAACACACTGTTGCGCGCGTGGCGGCTCCGCAGATGCTCGTTGCGGCTGCGATTTTCGTCGGCACCCTCTGTCTCGCGGTCGGGTGCCGCCCAGCGCCGACGCCGAGCGAGCAGGACATCGTCGAACACTTCAGGTACGGGGTCCTTGGCACCGAGGAAACGGTCGGCGTGCCCTATTGGATTTTCCGCGTCCTGCCGATCGTCTTTGCTGACAAATTGCCCAATCGTCCCGGCACCGGCTGGGAGAAGCTCGGGTTCATCCAGGAGGCTCCCGATCGCGAGGCCGATTGGTACGACGCGCGCCAGCGGCAGCTTCGGCGTCGAGCTCGCGGGTCTGAACTGCGCGACCTGCCACACGGGCACGCTCCGCGAAACACCATCGTCGCCGCGCCAGATCGTGCTCGGCATGCCGGCGAACGGGATGGATCTCCAGGGCTATTCGCGTTTCCTGACGACGATCGCACAGGACCCGCGCTTCACCGCGGGTAACCTGCTCGACGCGATCGAGAAGATCAATCCCGACTTCGGATTTGTTCAGAGTCTCGCCTACCGCTTTGTTGCCGTTCGGCGCACGCGCTGCCGGCATTCTCGATCAGGCGCAACGAACGTCGTGGTTCGATGCCCGGCCGCCGCAAGGGCCGGGGCGGGTCGATACGTTCAATCCGTACAAGGCCTTGTTCGGGTTCGACATGACCAAGGACGACACCGTAGGCACGGCCGACCTGCCTTCGTTGTGGAATCAGCGTCCGCGGCGCAACCTGTGGTTGCATTGGGACGGCAACAACAACCTGGTCGAGGAACGCAACAAGAGCGCTGCGATTGGTGCTGGCGCCACACCTGAATCGCTGGACGTGGCCGCGCTCGGACGCATCGAGGAATGGATCATGGATCTCAAGCCGCCGGCGTACCCGCCGTCGCGGATCGATCAGACACGCGCGGCGCGCGGTGCCGCCGTGTACGCGGGCGCGTGCGCTTCGTGTCATGACATCGGGGCGCCACAGGTTGGACAGGTCACTCCGCTGGCGCAGATCGGCACCGACCCGGAGCGGCTCCGATCGTTCAGTGCAGAACTGGCGACGCGGATGAACACGCTTGGCGAGGGATATCCGTGGAAGTTCTCGCACTTCCGCAAAACAGAGGGCTACGCCAACATGCCGCTCGATGGCTTGTGGCTGCGTGCGCCGTACCTTCACAACGGATCGGTCCCGACGCTGCGCGCGCTGCTGTTCCCTGAAACGAGGCCTGCGGAGTTCTATCGCGCCTATGACGTCTATGATTGGGTCGACGTCGGCTTCGTGAGCAGCGGCCCGGACGCGCAACGCGAGGGCGTCCGCTTCGACACGCGGGAGAAGGGCAACGCCAACACTGGTCATACCTACGGCCAGGAACTGCCTGCCGCTCAGCGCGAGGATCTCCTCGGTACCTCAAGGCTCTCTGAGAGCTGATTGATCAACTCCCAAATCCCAATCTCTAACTCCGCAGGTCCAATCCGATCTCTGGGTGTTCGGAGTCTGGAGTGGGTTGGGAGTTCACCATTGAAAGTTGGGAGTTGGAAGTTTGCCGGGACATAATGGACGGCCAAGGAGATTCCCATGATCTCGCTGGAGGTAAATGGCCGGCGTCACGATGTCGACGTCAGCCCTGACATGCCACTGCTCTGGGTGCTTCGCGACACCCTCGGGCTCACCGGCACGAAGTTCGGCTGCGGCCTTGGCCAATGCGGTGCGTGCACGGTACACGTGGATGGCGCCGTGGTGCGGGCCTGCCTGACGGCGGTCTCGACCACAGTCGGGAAGAAAATCACCACCATCGAGGGGCTCTCGCCGACGTCCACGCATCCGCTGCAGGTCGCGTGGGTGGCAGAGCAGGTTCCGCAGTGCGGCTATTGCCAGTCCGGCCAGATCATGTCGGCGGCAGCGCTGCTGTCCACGACCCCGCGTCCGACCGACGCGCAGATCGACACCGCGATGTCCGGCAACATCTGCCGGTGCGGCACCTATCAGCGTATTCGCCGCGCGATCCGCCGCGCGGCGCAGGCATAGGAGGCGCTCATGGCGATGTCATCGACACTCGATCGTCGGAGCTTCCTTCAGGTCACAGCCGCCGCTGGCGGAGGTCTACTGGTCGGCGCATACCTTCCTTCATGGTCCGGTAGTGACAGTCTCAGCGCGGCCGGTTCCTTCGAACCCAACGTCTGGATCAAGGTCAATGCGGACGACACGGTTCGAATCATGCTCACCATGCTCGAGATGGGGCAGGGCGTCATGACGTCGATGCCGATGCTCGTGGCTGAAGAGCTCGACTTCGACTGGACCAAGATCAAGACCGAGTGGGCCGGCGCCGACCCGAGGTATGGCAATCCGAACTTCGGCGGTCAGCAGCTCACGGCCGGCAGCAACAGCGTGCGCGGCATGTGGAAGGTTCTGCGCGAGGCTGGAGCAACAGCACGGGTGATGCTCGTCACCGCTGCCGCGCAGACGTGGGGCGTACCCGAGAACACCTGTTCGACCGACAAGGGCGACGTGATCCATCAGGCGAGCGGCCGGCGATTGAAGTACGGCGCGCTCGTCGACAAGGCTGCTGCGTTGCCGGTGCCAACGGGCGTGACGCTCAAGGATCCGAAGAACTTCAAGCTCCTCGGCAACTCACTCGCGCGTCTCGACGTGCCGGAGAAGGTCAACGGCACCGCCGTGTTCGGCATCGACGTGAAGCTGCCAGGGCTGCTGACCGCTCGGGTTGTGCGTTGCCCGGTGTTCGGCGGCAAAGTCGCTCGATTCAATGCCGACAAGGCCAAGGCCGTGCCCGGCGTGCAGCACGTCGTCCAGATCAGCAGCGGCATCGCCGTGGTCGCCGACAACTACTGGTCGGCCTCGCGCGGCGCACAGGCGCTCGAGATCACGTGGGACGAGGGGCCGCTCGCGAAGCTGACGAGGAGCGAGATCCTTGCTCGATACAAAGAGCTCGCCCAGAAGCCGGGCAAGGTCGCCCGCAACGACGGAAACGCCGATGCCGCGATCGCCGGCTCGAAAGCGTTCGAGCGTACGTTCGAGGCGCCGTTCCTGGCGCACGCGACGATGGAGCCGATGAACTGTACGGCGGACTATCGCGCCGACGGATGCGATGTGTACGTGCCGACGCAGGGACAGACGCCGTCACATGCTGCGGCGGTGGCCGCCTCGGGACTCCCCGCCGACAAGGTGAAGATTCACGTCACCTACATGGGCGGCGGGTTCGGCCGTCGCGGCGAAGCCGATTTCGTCATGGACGCGGTCGAGACCTCCAAAGCGGTCGGGAAGCCGGTGAAAGTCGTGTGGAGTCGTGAGGACGACATGCAGCACGACTACTATCGCCCGATCAGCTACGCGCGCATGTGGGGCGCCGTCGACGCCGCAGGCAAGCCGACAGTCTTCAAGCAGCACATCGTGCAGCAGTCGCTGATGAAGCGCATCGGCGGACTGCCGCCCAATGGGGTGGACTTCATCTCGGTCGATGGTTCCGCGAACCTTCCGTACGACATCCCCAACATTCGCGTTGAATACACGGAGAACGATCCGGGCGTTCCATTCGGGTTCTGGCGGTCGGTCGGCGCATCGTTCCAGGGTTTTGTCGTCGAAGCCTTCATCGACGAACTGGCCGCTGCCGCAAAGAAGGATCCCTTCGAGTTCAGACGCGATCTGCTCGGAAAGTCTCCGCGCCATCGCGCGGTGCTGGAGCTGGCCGCTGAAAAATCAGGATGGAGCAAGCCGCTGCCGGCCGGCCGGGCGCGCGGCATCGCCGTAATGGACGCCTTCGGTAGTTATCTGGCCCAGGTGACGGAGGTGTCCGTCGATGCTCGCGGTGCTGTTCGCGTACATCGCATCGTCTGCACCGTCGACACCGGCTGGGTGATCAACCCCGACACCATCAAAGCGCAGATGGAGGGCGGGATCGTCTACGGCCTGACGGCAGCGCTGAAGGGTGAAATCACGATCAAGAACGGGCGCGTGGAGCAGCGGCACTTCGGTGACTACCAGATGCTGCGCCACAACGAGATGCCCGAGATCGAGGTCTACATCGTTCCGAGTACCGAAGTGCCCGGTGGCATCGGTGAGCCGAGCACCGCGCTTGCTGCGGGCTCATTGGTCAATGCGGTGGCCGCTGCCACAGGCCGGCGTATCTATTCGTTGCCGATCAAAGCGGAGCAGCTTCGAGGAGGTACGGCTTAGAGTCCGCGGATCGTGACGCCCAGTTCTTCCGCGCCCTGCTTGAACAACTCCAGGATGCGGCCGCTGTTGCGGAACTCTTCGAGGATTTCCGCGCGGCGACTGGTGCGCAGATCGCTGATCACGTAGGCCAGCGTGGTAGCCATCACCGCGCCTTCCTCGGTGTTGGTGCGCTCGAAGCGTTCCTGAAACGCCCGCAGGGTCGTCTCGAATTCTACGGTGTGCCATCGTTCGATGCCGCTCTCAATGCGTAGGAAGTCGTTGAGCGCGGCGGCGAACTCGGGAGTCGGCGGGCGGTGCCAGAAGGATACGTCCTCACCAAACGTCTTCACATAGAACGGCAGATAGAGGTTCGCCTGCGCGGGTACGCGGACGCCGAGCGCGGGGTTGAACCGCTTCACTTCGTCGAGCTTGAGACCGGTCCGCGCCGTGACGTCGAGCGCGCGCAACGGCGCCGTCGTCCGCATCGCGAAGATCGGAGTCTGCTGATGCTCCGCAGACATCTTGCGGACGTTCACCATGTTGCCGAACACCATCTCGGCATAGAGCGACGATCGGGGGCCGTAGGTTCGGAAAAGATCCCGGTAACGGCTGATGGAGATGTCCCGAAGGTTGGCCGCGAAATCCGATCCCATCAGGTATTGCTCGCGTGCACCGTTGCCGCCAAGGCGTTCGCCGTTGATGACGGTTCGCCCGACGTTGACCCCACCGGCGTGATGTTCCGACAGCGCGGGGAGGAAGCTGTCGTACATCGTCGCGAGGATCGTCAGGTAGGCGGCGCAATACGGCGCCTGCGTCGTCTGGTTGTAGGCCTCGATGACGACTGGCGTCAGACGATTCAGGAAGTCCCAGTTCCGGCTCAGGAACTGGCAGAAACCAAGCGCGCGTGCGCGCGATCGGGCACGGCCGTCCAACCCTGACTCGAGAATGGCCTGCGCCAGGCCAATCTCCGCTGGCACGCCGAAACGCTCGTAGATCGTTCCCCACTCGCGGAGAAAGCTTCCGTAGCGCTGCGCGTTCGGTGTCAGAAACTGCCCGCGGGTAGGGTTGTGGACGAGCGGACCCGTGACTGGCGTGAGCAGTCGAGCGACCTCTTCGCGCCGGTCGTTCAGCCGTTTCGGCAGTGTCTGCCCGTTGAGGAAACCAGCCAGCCCCTGCTCTTCCCAGACAGCGTCCCGAGCCCAGTCTCCCGCTGCGGGAAAGACCGCCAGCAGGCGTCCGTCCTGCGCGCTCCCGTAGGCGATGCGCCCGTCAGGGATCGTGAATATGTGCTGCCAGAACGGATAGGACGGCCGATACGTCTGAATCGCGGCGAGATCCAGATCCAGCCGGGCACGCGCGTATTCACCGGCCGCGCGAGCGGCAGCGGGCATGGATGAGGTCGCGTTCGTTATTTCGCCGGCCGTGGTCTGGGCGTCAATAGCCGAGCTGGCGGTGACAAGGATGGACAGTGCGAGAACGAGGGCCAGTAATCTCATCGGGTGGAACGTGGTGATTATCGACGAATCTGGCGGGCGGAGCCACCGTCCTTCTTATCGACCGAAACGGTCCGAACATTCACACATCCTGCCGATCTGGCCATCGGCTACGATCGGCGGACTCCTGACGCGTCCCGAACGCCTGTCCACTGGAGGTGCCCGCAATGAACGGCCGTCGGATCTTCACGGGAATCATCCTGGTATCGGTCTACTTCGTCTCGTCTGTGTCAGCGCAATGGCCAGTACAGCGTGATGCGTCGGTTCCGAAGACTGCGGACGGGCGCCCGAACCTCGACGCGCCGACGCCGCGCACTGCCGACGGCAAGCCGGATCTCACCGGTGTCTGGCTGAACGAGTGGTTTTATGGTGGACAAGTCCGGCAGCCTCCTGTCTCGCCGCCCGGAGAGCCGCCGGCTTCGACGTTTGCCAACCTTGGCGCCGGGTTTCCGGAGGGGCTTCCGTTCCAGCCGTGGGCGAAGGAATTGATGGAGAAACGGAAGGAGCAGAACAGCAAGGAGAACCCTGACGCTCACTGCCTGCCGATGGGGATCATGCAGTTCCACGAGCACCCGCAGCCACGAAAGATGGTGCAGACGCCGGGGCTGTTGCTGGTTCTCTACGAGGGCAATTCAGGCGTGCGGCAGATCTTCACCGATGGCCGTCCGTCGCCGAACAATGATCCGCAGCCGTGGTGGTACGGCTACTCGAGCGGACGATGGGAGGGTGACACGCTGGTGGTGGAGACCACCGGTCTTCGTGACGGCGGGTGGCTTGACATCTGGGGAAGCCCGCTCACCGATGCCGCGAAGATCACGGAACGATTCAGGCGACTCAGTTATGGCGTGCTCAAGATCGACGTGACGATCGACGATCCGAAGGCGTACACGAAACCGTTCAGCGTGCGCGTGAATCAGCGCATCATGCCCGAAGGTGAACTCATCGAGTTCATCTGCAACGAGAACAACAAGGCGCCGCAGCTGATGGTGGGTAAGTAAGCAGCCAGCGTTCAGATTCCAGCTACAATGCCGGCCACCCCGTGAAGCTTTCGGACATTGGCCCCGGGCTGCTGCTGGCCGCGACTGGTATCGGCGTGGGCGACATGGTGTCGTCCACGATCGCGGGAGCTGAATACGGCCTAACGCTCGTCTGGGCGCTCGCCGCCGGTGTCGTCCTCAAGTTCGCCATCACCGAAGGTGCTGCGCGGTGGCAACTCGGTACCGGTACCACGCTCATCCAGGGCTGGCGCGATCACCTTCCGCGTGCGGCGATCTTCGCGTTCTTCATCTATTTCATCGTCTGGAGTTACTTCGTTTCGAGTGCGCTCGTGACGGCGAGTGCACTCGTTCCGGCTGCCATCATCCCGTCTGTCCCACTGCCGGTGTGGGGCGTGGTTCATGCCGTTGGTGCGTTCGTGATGGTGTGGTTCGGTCGCTACGAACGCTTCCTCGCGATCATCAAGTGGTTTGTCGGGCTGAAATTCGGGGCGATCATCGCATCGGCACTGCTGATCGTGCTGTGGTCGGGTGCCGACTGGTCCGGCGCCGGCGCGCGTTCCGAGTTCTCGACCGCCTACACGCTGTCGCTCATTGGCGGTGTTGGCGGTACCGTGACCTTGCTCTCCTACGGTTACTGGATGCGCGAGGCTGGCTGGGCGGGTGCCGAACGGATGCCTGTCGCGCGAAGCGACCTGACCCTCTCGTTCTCGCTCGTGTTCGTGTTCTGCATTTCGATGATCTTTCTCGCGACGCAGATCGACTGGGAGGGGCAGATCCTCGATGAGGGGCCGCGACTCTGCCTGCTTCTGGCGGATCGCATCGGCCAGGAGATCGGGACGGTGGGTCGAGCCGTGTTCCTTCTGGGCTTCTGGGGCGCGGCGTTTTCATCCGTGCTCGGCGTCTACCACGGCGTGCCGTTTCTGTTCGACGACATGCTCCATCAGTGGAGTAGACGTCCGGCGGGAGGGCAGCGCGGCACGCCGTACAGAGCGTGGGCGGCGTACCTGGCGCTGGCGGCCATCTCGGCGCTCGTGATTCGGCGTCCGGTGTGGCTCGTCTTCGCCTACACCGTCGTCGGGTCGCTGTTCTTTCCCTTCGTCATCTCGACGTTGCTGTGGCTCAACAACGCTCGCAACAACGTGACGCGCAACAGTGTCCTGGTCAACGTCGTGCTGGGTGGCGCCCTTGCGCTCTATCTCTTCCTCGCAGTCGAAGCGTTCTAAATTTGTAATGGGGTCGGGAGTCATTTGATCAAATGACTCCCGACCCCCTTACACTTTCCGTACTCGATCTCGTTCCGGTTCGCAGCGGCGCCACGGCGCGAGAGGCAATGCAGGAGTCGGTCGAACTGGCGCAGCTCGCCGAACGACTGGGATTCGTTCGCTACTGGTTCGCCGAACATCACGGCATGGCGAGCATCGCGAGCTCGGTGCCCGAGATTCTGATCGAGCACGTGGCGTCGGCGACGTCGCACATTCGCGTGGGCTCCGGCGGCATCATGCTGCCGAACCATACGCCGTTGCGAGTGGCCGAAGTCTTCCACACGCTCGCGACGCTGCACCCCGACCGCATCGACCTGGGCCTCGGCCGGGCGCCTGGCACAGACCCGGCGACGTCACGCGCGCTCAGGCCGTTCGACGGCGAGCAGTTCCCTGAACAGGTTCGAGAACTGCTCGCGCTGTCGCGCCGGCAGTTTCCGCCGGACCATCCCTTCGCATCGGTGCGCGTGGTGCCCGACGGAGTGAGACTGCCGCCGATCTGGGTGCTCGCCTCGAGCGGTGCGACGGCCGCCTTCGCTGGGTCGATGGGGTTGGGCTACGGCTTTGCGCGGCACTTCAGTCCAGCCCCTCCGGGACCGGCCGTCCGCGCCTACCGCGAGCACTTCCAACCATCACCCGAGTTTCCTGCTCCCCACGTCATCCTCGGCGTCTCAGTCATCTGTGCGCCGACCGCGGAAGAAGCCGAATACCTCGCGACATCATCCGATCTCGGATGGGTCCGCCTGCATCGCCGGGAATTTCTGCCGTTGCCCAGCCCCGAGGAGGCGCGTCGCTACGAGTACTCGCCCCAGGAGCGAGTTGTCGTGGAGATGAATCGCGCGCGCCATTTCATCGGCACGCCTGAGAAGGTCGCCAGCCTCATTCGCAACCTCGCCGCAGACACGCAGGCCGACGAGGTGATGATCACGTCGACGGTCTACGGACGGATGGAGCGGTTCAGGTGCTTTGAACTGGTTGCCGCGGAATTACACCCGCGTCGGTAGAGGCCGAGCAGCGGATCGTAGAGCGGCAGGTCAGCGCCAGCCGAGCACGTTCGCCAGCACGCTCCATCGCGGGCTCCGCGATGCGAGCGCTCGTCCCTGGACCCAGTAACTGTAGGCATCTTCGGCTTCGCCGCTGGCGCGCCTGGTCTCGATCCAGAGATCGACGAGATTCCGGAAGTCGAGCTCGCCATATGGCAGCGCGTACACGACGATCGTCGCTGCCTTCACTCCCTGGGGTCGTATCGCGGTGAATTCCGGTACAGGCGACTCCAGTAGTAAGCACGCTCCAGCGTGGTCAGCACCGCTGTGACGCTGGAATCACCGATGACCTCTTCGAGCGACTGATAATCGCGTGTCCGCGCTCTTGGCATCATCGCGTGCACCGATTCGGCCGATCCCTCGACGGGCGGGACGGCAATGACGATGTCCTCGTCGGGCGCCAGCGACGCGAGCGTCGCGAATCTGCGCCGATCGAAGTCGCGCACGAGGAACCCGAGATGCTCGTTGCTGTACGGATGCGACAGCTCCATCCGTGCGGCGCGCGACACGGTGGCGGTGAAGCCGCTCATGAGAATGTCGACACGTCCCTCAGAGAGCGCGAGCGACGGCTCCGGAGCGATGCGATGGATTCGGGTGAACTCGAGCCCGACGCCGAGCTGACTCGCCAGGCGATGCGCCGCTTCGATGTCGTAGCCGACAAGCATGCCGCTGGCGTTGACGAATGCCCACGGCACGGCATCGTCGAAGTAGCCGACTCGAAGGACACCGCGTTGCCTGATTTCTTCCAGGCGCCTGCCCGGTTCCGGCTTCTGCGCAGCTGTCGCCACGGGAACGACCGACGCGGCAACCAGTGGCGGCCTGAGCGCGAATGACGACAGTGTGCTGATCCCAGACGGTGCCGGTGGCAAAACCCACGAGAAGATCGCCCGCGTACCGAGCACGAAGATGCCCATGAAGGCGACGGTCACAATGACGTATCGGGCGAGGTGCCGGAAGGAGATGTGGATCGCGCCCAGCATCGCGGCCGCAATGACCACACCGAGCGCCGCGATGTGCGCCGCTGATGTCATCGCGCCAAATCTCGCGTTGAGGATGCTCGATACCGAGAAGAGCTCGAAGAGGTCGGCGGGCAGATGCAGCAGGTCGAGCATGAAGGGCATTGCCGCATTGATGTTGCCGAAGAGACTCAACGGGCCGGTCGTGATCAGCAAGAGGAACTGCTGCGGCCCGAGCGAGCTGCCGGAATACCACGCCGCAAATGGCAGGAACGCGAGGCTGAGGATCTTTCCGACGTGCGGGAAGTTGTAGAGCAGTGGAACCGCCACGCTGACGGCGCGTTCGGCCCCCTCGGGCGGCACGCCCCGCTCGCTCAGGATCGTCTTCGCCGATTCCGCGATGAGTGGCAGCACCACGAGCGCATCCCCTGCGGCTGCCGCGGTGATGATGGCGCCGCGCATCGCCCCGAGGAATTGTCCGTATGACACATCGGTCAGTCGTGCGACGAGGGATGGCAGCACCCAGAGCGTGATCAGGAGCGTCCCGCCGGCATAGAAGTGGAACCAGAGCTGGAGGCGCAGCACGTCGTCGAGGTGGAGCTCGCCTGCGGTCACCGCGGCGATCGCGAAGAGGCCGTACGGCGTCAACCGCAGGATCATGCGGCTCACCCGGGCCATGGCCTCGTTGAACGCGGCCAGAGCCTGAAGCAGCGCCGTCTTCTTCTCACCCGTCATCTGGCCGAGGGCCACGCCGGCGAGGATGCCGAAGAGCACCACGGCAGGAATCAGGTTGTTGGCGAGCGCGTGAAACAGGTTGGCGGGGATGTATAGATCCAGCCAGTCAATCGTCGGAGGCGCTTCTTCCAGTCCGAAAACAGGTGCGCCGGCGAATGTGGGGAATGCGAGCGGCGATGCGACCACCAGCAGCAGCGTGAGCCCCCAGACGAACAGCAGCAGCCCGACGCCGTATCGCGCCAGCAGTCTCATCTCGGTGGCGCCACGGCTTCCGAGGCTCAGGATCAGGGACCCCAGAAGGTAGGGCAGCACGTTGACCTGGAGCAGCCTGATGAACCCGGTCGCGACGATCCCCAGTGGCTGAATCGTTTCGCCAAAGAAGAGACCGACGAGAACCCCGGCGCCAATGGCCCAGAGGATGCGGGAGAACAGCGGGTCGCTTTGAACCTCGGAAGTCACACGCAGAGGTATACCGCAGCGGGGCCTGGACGTGTCGCCATGGACATGTGCCTAGCATAACGTCCACGGAATGGCTCGCGCGACGACCCGTTTTCCACTCGCCGGCTGGTGATTGTCGGTTCCCGTGCGGCGGGGCGCCAGGAGCGGAACGCAGAACAAAGTTCTGGATTTCGAGGCATCGGTGACCCGTGCCGTCGGTGCTGCTTCGCAATTTCCGCCCGATTGCGGGACTCGGCCGGACGGCAAGGATCTTGAGTGACGTCATGGTGTGCTGAAGGTCGAACTGCATTCGCACACCGCCGACGATCCCGTCGATACAATTCCGTATTCGATGTATCAACTCATCGATCGTGCGGGGCAATTAGGCTACGACGCCCTGGCCATCACGCTGCACGATCGTCAGATCGATGTGCAGTCGTTTGTGTCTTATGCGGCGGATCGCGGCGTTATGCTCATTCCCGGCATCGAGCGGACGATCGAAGGCCGCCATGTCCTGCTGTTGAATTTCAGTCCCGCGACCGAGCGGGTGCACAGCTTCGAGGATCTTGCGCGGCTGAAGTCGCGCGAGAATGGCCTGGTCGTGGCGCCGCATCCGTTCTACCCGGTTGGCGTGTCGCTTCGCGAGAAGCTTGGCCAGCACGCGCACATGTTCGATGCTGTCGAGTACAACGCGATGTTCACGCGCATGCTGAACTTCAATCGACGAGCAGTGCGATGGGCGCGCGCGCATGGCAAGCCGATGGTGGGCAATGGCGACGTGCATCGCCTGCGTCAGCTTGGGTCGACTTACTCACTGGTCGATGCAGAGCCAACCCCCGACGCCATTTGCGCGGCGATTCGCGCGGGTCGCGTGCGTGTGGAGGCGCAGCCGCTGTCAGTGGCCGCGGCCGCGACCATCGTGAGCCAGATTCTTAACGTCGACCTCAGAAAAGGGCGGCGCCGGCAGGCGCTGGTCGGCAACACCTAGTCACACGACAATCCACGACCGCGGCACGCACCGGTGGGCTGGCACGGACTAATATAACTGTGCCGTGCTCGTCACCGCCGAACTCTCACAGCTCCTCCGCGACGTGCTCACCAGCCGTGTCTACGACGTGGCGCGGGAGACTCCTCTCGACGGTGCGCCGCGTCTGTCCGAGCGTCTCGACAACGAGGTGCTTCTCAAGCGAGAGGATCTGCAGCCGGTCTTCAGCTTCAAGCTGCGGGGCGCCTACAACAAGATCGCGCATCTCAGCGACAAGGAGCGAGCGCACGGTATCATCGCGGCCAGCGCCGGCAATCACGCGCAGGGGGTGGCGTACTCGGCCCAGAAGCTCGGGCTCCGCGCCATCATCGTCATGCCGCTGACGACGCCACGGATCAAAGTGGACGCCGTGCGGTCGATGGGCGCAGAGGTCGTACTGGCCGGCGACAGCTACAACGAAGCCAAGGCACATTGCGACACGCTGGTCGACGAGACCGGCATGACCTTCATTCACCCGTTCGACGATCCGCTGGTGATCGCCGGGCAGGGAACGATTGGCGCAGAGATCCTGCGTCACAGCCAGGAGCGATTGTCAGCGGTGTTTGTCCCGGTCGGTGGTGGTGGACTCATCGCCGGCATCTCCGGTTACATCAAGTCGCTGCGACCGGACGTCAAGGTGATTGGCGTCGAACCGTTCGAGGCGGACGCGATGTATCGCTCGCTGGCGCTCGGCCGGCGCGTGCAGCTCGATCACGTCGGTATCTTTGCGGACGGTGTCGCCGTGCGCGAGGTGGGTGAGCGAACGTTTGCGATCGTCCGGCAGACGGTGGACGAGGTGGTCCGCGTCACCAACGATGAGATCTGTGGTGCGATCAAGGACGTCTTCGATGACACGCGCACCATCATGGAACCTGCCGGTGCGCTGGCCGTTGCCGGCGTGAAGGCCTGGGTCGAGCGCGAGGATGCGAGAAACCAATCGATCGTTGCGCTGCTGAGTGGCGCCAACATCAACTTCGATCGCCTGCGCTTCGTTGCCGAACGCGCCGAGCTGGGTGAGGCCCGCGAGGCGCTGATCGCCGTCACGTTGCCGGAGCGCAAAGGGGCGTTTCGCGCGTTCTGCGCGGCGATCGGCCGCCGGACGATCACCGAGTTCAACTATCGATTGAGCGGCCGCGACCAGGCGCACATCTTCGTCGGCTTCCAGATCCAATCGCGACAGGACGGTCTGTCACTCGTGTCGCAGCTCGTTGCGGCGGGATACGAGACGGTCGATCTGACCGAGAACGAGATGGCGAAGCTCCATGTGCGCCACATGGTCGGCGGGCACGCGCCCGATGTTCGAAACGAACGTCTCTGCCGCTTCGAGTTCCCGGAGCGTCCCGGCGCGCTGGCGCAGTTTCTCGACAAGCTTGGCGGCCGCTGGAACATCAGCCTGTTCCACTACCGCAATCACGGAGCTGACTTCGGCCGCGTGCTCGCGGGGTTCGAGGTCAACGACGCCGACCTGCCTGCCTTTCGCGCGTTCCTCGACGAGCTCGCATATCCCTACACGCCTGAGTACGAGAATCCGGCCTACAAGTTCTTCCTGGGCTAGGTTGGCTCAAGGCTCTCGGCTCCTGGCTCCGGGCCTGAACACGCGCCTCACGCAGTACGCGCGCGTCTTGACGTAATCCAACCGATCGTTGACGCAAACGCGACGGCGGCAAAGACGATGGAGATGACGAGCGACTTGCCCTGGAAGGGCTGGCCTCGCAGCAGATCCACCGCGAGCGGGAAGAGCGCCGCCAGCCCATAGGCGACCGCAAACGCCGCGGAGATCTGCCGGCGCTCCGCGCGGCTGCGCGCGCTCTCGAGGCGCTCGCGCTCGGTGTTGAGGTCGCCGGGGTTCAATCCGCGTTCCTCGAACAGCCGCCGGAAGCGCGCCGTCATGCGCGCGAACTCCGGGTCCGTCGCAAGGAACTCGTCGATGAGTGCGCGCGTGTCCGCGCTCACTTCACCAGCAAAGTACCCAGGCAGCAGATCGTAGATGACGTCGCGCGTGACTTTCATGGCTGTTCTCCGTTGCGGGGCGATGCGGGCATCGCGAGCGCTTCGCGGGCGCGGAAGATTCTGGACTTGACGGCTCCAACGCTCACGCCAAGCGCCGCGGCGATCTCGCCGTACGACATGTCGCGGATGACGTAGAGCAGCAGCGCGCGCCGGTCGCCGCGCGCCACACGTCGGAGTCGGGCACGAACCTGCCGCAGCGCCGATGCTCTCTCCACGCGCACGTCCACGGCCGGGCCCTTGTCTTCCAGTCGGTCATCGAGTGGCACCTGGTGACGCGACGCACGCAGGCCGTCGCGAAACAGGTTGCGCGTGATCGTGAGCGAGGTACGCTCGAACGGTGCTCTGCCGGATACGATCGCGAGCCGTCCAGGCGCGGACGAACGTGTCTGCCGTCAAATCTTCGGCTCGTGCCGCGTCGCCCGTGAGGAAGAGGGCGAAGCGGTAGACGTCGGTGTAATACCGTTCGTAGAGCTCGCGGAACTGGTCCATCCGGTCTGACGAAGATACGGGGACGCGGGTGAAAGGTTACCTCCGGATCTCGGGACCGCGTGATAGCGTGGACCTGTGCCGCACGAAACGTTCATGCGCGATGCACTCGACCAGGCGCGCCGGGGTCTCGCCGCCGGCGAGGTCCCGGTCGGTGCCGTGCTCGTGGTTGGGGATGCGGTCGTCGCCAGCGCGTTCAACCAGCCGATTACCGCCAACGATCCCACGGCGCATGCGGAGGTGCTGGTGCTGCGCGAAGCGGCGCGTGTGCTCGGCAACTATCGGTTGACGGACGCGACGGTCTACGTGACGGTCGAGCCGTGTCTCATGTGTGTCGGGGCGCTGGTGCACGCGCGCGTGCGCGAGGTCGTGTACGGCGCGAGCGAGCCCAAGACCGGCGCGCTCGTATCGACGGTAAGGGCGCTGGAGTCGCCCGGGTTGAATCATTGCTTTGCTGTGACCGGCGGGGTGCTCGAGGAGGAATGCCGCGCGATCATCCAGGAGTTCTTTCGTGAAAAGCGCCGGACGACGGTGGGGCCGAGTGGGAAGGTATAATTGAATGTTCTCGTAGAGGCGTGTCGTCAGACCGCCTGACCCGACCCGGAGAGGTACCGAAGTGGTCGTAACGGGGGCGCCTCGAAAGCGTCTTGTCCCGTAAGGGGCACGTGGGTTCGAATCCCACCCTCTCCGCCAATCCGCAAACATTTGATAGTGAAAGTACTTATTTCACACGCACCGCTTGTCTTCGCCCTCTCGAAATTCTTGACAAAAGCCGTCCTGCATGGACAAGAGATTCTCGTGACTAGGCCGCGCGATTCACTGCCCTCTGACGAAGAGCAGATGGAAGTCGAGCGAGGTTGGATAGCTTCGCAATCGAGATTGCGACCCGTCGCACACGATCACGTTTGATAAACACTGCGCGACTTATCTAGTCTTCCGCCTTGTATCTGCACACAATCAGCAGGTCCTTCGGCAGATTGTCCGGCTGCGTTCGGTCGACGGTCAGCGAGATTCGCTGCCTGAGTCCCGTGATGGTCAGCCTCTCCGTGCTGCCGGGATTCTGCAAGGCCACCTCGATTCCACCGGTGGATACCGTCGCCACGGGAGCGATGCCGTCCCTGGTCACCACGTAGTAGTCGCGATCGCTGAGCACCGAGATCGTCTTGCCGGCGAACAGCAGTGGGAACCGACGACGACTCACATCAAGTGGACCCAGCGTTGCGCTGTTGCCAGTGATGAACCGCTGCCAGTGATCGGGGAACTCCTGACGCACGCTGAAAAATCGGAAGAGCGATGCACCTGACGTCGGCTTCAGGATCGCCTTCACGGCGCTCTTCGCCGAGGTTGCAAGGCCGGCGCCCGCTTCCCTCGCTGTATACCGAATGTGCAGAATCACGTCGCTCACGCTGTTCACGTCGAAGCTATTGCTCGCGGCGGGCAGCTCGAGACGCCAGCGGCTGATCACTCCGTGTCCTTCGAACGGCAAGTACCGTTCGTCGCGGAGATTCGTCTCGAAGAGCCCGGTGTCGTTCTGGGCGGTTGACGTAACGATCGACTGCACTGCTGAAAACCGATCGACGAACCGCGGGTCGTCCTGCGGTACGCCCTGCTGCTGCTTGCGGGGATACGCGCCCGTGCCAGACGCGCTCACGCGGATCGAGCTGGACTGGAGCGCCAGCGTGCAGTTGACTCCCGCATACGGTCCGACGACACACGGGATTGTCACGCTGACGTTCCTGATGCGACGCATGTAGTGGCCGGGGTAGTCGAGATCGAACGCCCACTCGGGGATCGTGACCTCGCATGCTCCGACCCGCCTGAGCTCGATCAGCGCCGACGGATTCAACGACGCGAGTGATACGTGCTTCGTGATCTCATATTCCCTGGCGTTCTCATCCAGGTAGGCCACCTCCATCCGCTTCAGATCGTGATAGAGCCGCTCGCCGGCGAGGAGGCCTTTCCTCAAGTCGTCCCAGTACCCGAACTTGATGAAGGCGGAGTCTTCGCGTCCGAGCTCATGACGGAAGGTTCGCTCCGCGCGCTTCGCCACCGAGTGCGCCAGGCGGTAGGTCTCGAAGAACACCGACGACAACTGCCCGGCGAACCATTCGTAAAGCTGCTGGCTCGTGAACTTCGTCTTCAGGTATGACTCGACTTCCTTGGCATTCTCGATCTGCTTGCGGTGATTCTCGAGCTCCTGCTCGGCAATCGATCGGCGGATCTCCGCCGCCGCCACCTGTCGTTCGATCTGGCGCAGCTCGTTCACCGCGAGGTTGTGCTGGAGGATCCAGTCGTCCTGCCGGCGGGCGAACGACCCGACCAGCGACGCCCGATTCGCCTGATAGCTCGCGTTCGCGGCAAGCATACTGAAGAAACTGCCGACGGCACTCGCGGCCGAACCCACGTGCGAGCCGCCGAACTTCATCGGCAGCGTGCTGTCGGGAATCGCATTGAGAATGCCGGCCAGCACGCTCATGCCGCTTCCCACGAGCATGAAGTTGTTTCCAACGTTGAGCCACTCCAACTGCTGCGTCTCGTGCTGGCTCAGCGCAAGCTCGCCGGTATCACTGCCCTGGCTGACGCTGATAGCAGCCGGCAGGTAGTCGACCTTCACGGGAGGCTTCGTGTCGGCCGCCGCTTCTTTGCCGAGCAGCCGCAGATAGTACCGCTGCCGCTCGGCAGCTGTCTCCGCCGAGCGATGCAGACCCTCGAGTTGCGCAACGGCTTCGTCGATGTGTCTCTTGCGAACTTCCTCGACCAGAGGCAGAAGGCTAAGCTCGTGGCGTTGCCGCAGGTGCACCAGCTCTTCGGCGTCACGTTTCTCCATGGCGGACAACAGTCCCAGGCCGAGCGCTTTCAGCTCGCCGGCCAGCTCTGTTGTCTTTTGCGAGAGAACGCTGAACCGGTAGTTCGGCAGCGGGGCGGCGGCGTCGGCCAGAACGTCGGCGATGTCCACTCCCGCGGCCCGCGCGCGCACGAGCAGCGCCGGATCGATCGGGGGTTCGAACAACGCCGGAATCCGGAACCGTCCCTTGATGTCCAGACAGTGACGAAGCTTGAAGAGCCGATCGGCGACCAGCTTGTAGTAGTCCAGCAGCTTCTCGTTGCCGGACATGCAGAAGTACATCATCGTGCCGAGCGACGGACCTGTGCTCGCACCCGATTGTGAGGAAGGCCCCGAGAGCGGCATGTACGACGACACTTCCACCGCGATCGCGCCAATCTCCGAGAGCGCGGGCGACTGGTTGCTCGCTAGCTCCGACAGGGAGCGATAGGTTTGCGCCGATGGCCGCGCGCGGCTCGGCACTCGTTCCGGAAGCGGTCCGAGGATCTGATGCGCGAGCAGATATAACTGTGTCGCCTCGTTGATCGATTCCATGCTGTCGCGGGCGAACAACTGGTCTCCCCACGCGATCAGGTTGTCGAGGTACTTCATCACCACGTTCTTCATGAACGCGATGATCCGTAGCCGTGCAATCGCGTATGGATTGAAGGGATCCGTGCGCAGCACCTTGAGCTGCGCATCGAGCGCGGCTGGGTCGCCGAAAAGGTCCGCCAGGGTGCTCGGCGGCGCGTCGAAGAACGGTTGAAACTTCCAGCAGGTACTGAGGCGCGAACGTGTTCGCTTCGATGCTGGTGGGGTCGTACACGTAGTGCAGCCAGCGCTGCGCATCGGCGAACCGCTGGTTGCGCGTCAACTGCGTGGCGATCGCGAACGGCAGGTGGAAGAACAGCTCCCAGTTGTAGGTGCCGAAGAAGTTCGCTGCCTCGAACGATACTTCCTCGACGGCGAGAGAGTCGGCGCCGAGCGGCGTCGTTGCGCCGCCGCGGAAGAACATCTGCTGAAAGCCGGTCCCGAGGTCAGAACCTTGCTGCTGATCGCGACGCAGCAGTCGCTGCTCCTGGCCTGAGACCGCAAGCCTCGCATACGGGCGCGCATACGGGTGGAACGCAGACCTGAAGATGGGGACTGCGCCGCCCGACACCTGCTTGTACGAGACGTGGTAGCGCTTGCCCGCGCTGTCGAGAAAGTAGAACGGCGCCACGCCTATGCTCGACTGGCTCAGACCACGCAGACGAAAGAGTCCCGGTGTATGAGGTACAAGCGCGAAGGTCGGATGCTCTGGAAGGAACAGCCGATCCTCGGGACCGGTCGTCTCCACGTAGGCGTTTTGGCTCCACGTGATGTTCGCGGCCGGAGCCTTCGTCTGATACGAGCCCCAGGGCCACTCCTCAGCCTCGACCTTGCCGCCCCAATTCACGTAGAACAACCCGAAGGACGAGAGCTGCTTCGCGGTTGTCGGCTGCGGCTTGCGATGAAATGTGGCCCTCGCGACGATCCCTTGGCTTTTACCGTCGGTACGCGCGACGGGCGTATTGATGATGACCTGCACCAGCCCGTAGCCAAACTCCGCATTGCGAGCGTTGGGAGTGCGGACGCTCACGCCCCACTGTTTCGACCAGGAGATCTGCAAGTACGGACTCGTGGCCACTCCGCCCGGACCGGTGCGGCTGGTGAATGACTTGATGTTGGGCCCCGGCTGGTTCGTGGGCACAATCCCCGACGCGGCGTAGGACGCTGCCGCGGCGGCGGAGATCTCCCAGATGTAGACCTCGGCGTCGGCGATCGGAGCGCCCGAGGCCTCCGTCACTTGCACGTTGATGACGAAGTGCTGGCTCCCTCCGGCGTATTGATTGGCCAGCGGCGGTCCCACGGATATGGTGTTGTCCGGGCGCGGGCCCGTTGGCAGAGTCGTCACCGTCCTGATGCCGCTGCACGAGATGACGACGCCGTCCATCAGGCTCTGCGTGGAGAAGACGAAGGCGTCGCTGGCGTCCAGGGCCTGATCGTCGGCGAACGTCAGCGACTCCTGCGCGAGACGCTTCGGCGCCCACTCGCCGCCGACCAGCTTGCTCCATGCCGGTTTGATCTCCCATTTCTTCGGCGCGTCGGGAATGTCGCTGCGCTTCGGAAGCGTCGGTCCCACGAGCATCCAGAAGATGTACACGTCGGAACCGGTGGCGAATGGAAGGACGTAGTCCCCTTCGATGTCGAGGTCGACCTTCGACCAGGGTGTCCATGACGCCTCGTCTATGTCGCGGGCATCGTTCGCGCGGCGATAGAAATACTGACGGGGCAGTGAATTGCTGCGCGCCACGACGTGCAGCGCGTTCACGCCCTCGCCGTCGATTAACTCGTTCTGCCGATATGCGCCGATGATCTCCATGTCGGAGAGCGCGACGACCCCGTCGGCGTAATCGGCAATCGCCTTCGAGGCCGGCCCCGCCGACAGCGCGGATTGCAGAAGACGGCTCTCGACCTCGCGGAAGAGCGACGACTTGTCGTCGCGCAGCTCGGGCTCGATCCAGTTCTCCGGGTACAAGAACACCTTGCGATTGGCTTCCCACACCCGATACCGCTTGCGGAACATGCCCCACTCGCGCGCGCGCGGAGGGGTGATGGTCACGCCCGGCTCGAGCCCCATCAACGCACGCTGCACGAATGATTGAACCGAGCCAATGGCTTGGACGATCCGGCTCGTCAACATGCACGACGCCATCTGCGTGTCGACCAACAGATAGTCGAACAACTGGTCGGCGTCGCGGAGCGTCGTGCCGTCCCACGGATTCGGGCGCGACAGCACGTAGGCCAGCAGTGCGTCGCGTCGCCTCTCTCGCAGTGGGTCGTTGACCTCCGTCGAGATCTGCAGCCAGCGTGCGCGGCCGACCTTGGCGCGAACGCCTGACTTCACCTCGGCGGCAACCTTCGGGAGTTGCGAACCGGTCCACAGCCCTCCGGGACTGCTGGCGATCAAGGTGTTCCAGTCCATCATCGCGGCGGGCGAAACGCCGCAGCGTTCGGACACGTTCATCTTCTCGATCAGTCGCAGGTAGAGCTCGGGGCGACCGAATCCTCCCGGAAACGCGGTGGTCCCCGTGATCGTCCTGACCTGCTCGCCTTCCCAGCCCCTGATCAAGGCTACGAGCTTCCACCAGTCGGCGTGGCTCGCCATCGGATCGGTCGACACGTCCATCAGGTCGAGGAGCGATCCTTGCGGCGAGAGAAAACCCTTCTGCGCACGAGCAAACTGAAACAGCACGACGCTCTGATCCCACGGGACCACCGGATCGTTCGTGCGGGCCGGAAGCTGCTGCAAATTGGGCCCGCCGATCCGGTCCGAGTTGCGCAAGAGCCAGAGGTTCGCACTCGCTGGCAACCCCAGAGATTTGAAGAGCACGCCAAGCTTGTGCAAGCGCCGAACGATGGCGGCCACCGGCGAGGCGGCGCCACCCGAGAACGCTGTCTGCGTACGGACCAACGCACTCGGCCCGTTCGTTGTCGCGTCGATGACGAGCGATGCCCACATCGGCCGGCACGCCTTCAGCATCGTCGCATCGAGCCCGGTGACGCCGGACAGCGCGGTGAGGGCGGCCCTTTCGCTCTCCAGTCGCCAACGCCCCTTCGCGATCCGCTCCAGCGCGTATGCGCAGCGTTGCTCGGCGGTCTTGCTGCCGTCGATCAGGCTTTCGAGCTCCGCGTCGGTCGCGAAGAACTGGTTGTCCGCGGCCGGCGGATCCTGCGTGACGTTGGCCGGCAGTGTCGCCGCCGACAGCGTGTCGACCGCCGCCTTGAATGCGGTCCATTCCTGGTTCAGCGTACCGGCTGGATACTCGACGAGGGACAGCAACTCGCGGTCGCCGCGGAACACGAGCGCCCTGCGGTCGGCGTCGAACTTCAGAGCGACGTCGAGTTCCGTCGGCAATTTGAGGTTGCCAGGAATACCCGACAGTGAGACCGAGTATTCGGGAGGCAGCACGTACCGAAGCCGTGCCTTCGCGAAGTTACGCGGCTGATCGAACAAGTCGCGAACCGCCGTCTTGAACCGAGCCGACGTGCCGGCGATCTGCAGAAGGACGGCGCGATCGGTTGGCGAGAGGCTGCCCTGGACGCTGAGCACTTCACCTGCCTCGTCGAAGACGAGCCTCGACTGCTCCCGCAGATCGGCGAGGGGCGCATCGGCCTTGAACAGACCGGTTGAATGGATCACACGGCCCGAGAAGAAGTTTCCAGCTTCGCGTGCTCTCCGTTCCGGCCAGCCGATCTTGGAGAGCTCGCTCGCGACGATCTCGCCCGACGCATCTGCCGGGTAGTCAATCTGCGAGAGTACCGGCCTGACCGTGTCGATGATGGACCCGATAGCGCCGACGATGTCCGTGTGCGCGAGCCCAGGCGACGAATCGAGCGCACCGGCGTCGGTAAAGAGGTACGAGGCCGTCGAGACCGGCATGTCGACGCGAGCGAGATGATCCAGCGCTTCGATGAAGCGGAGCGGTGTGACCGCCCGATCGACGGCCGCGGTTCCGGACGTGGCCAGGAAAGGTGCGAAACCAAACACGTCAGCCGCGGCCAGCAGGCTATCGACGCTCGAGCCCGTCCACTTCGCCAGCGATGCGTACCGCGTCAGTGCCGAGAGCGACGAAAGCGTCAGACTGTTGCGATCGGCGGCGGGAAGCACGCGCTCGTCCGAGCGCAGGCGATCCAATTCCAGATCGCTCATCCCCAGACGTGCGGCGAGCCGAACCTTGTGCTGCGTGATCGTCCCGGTGATTGCCGCCGCGTCTTCGCCGAATGGCGATCCAGGTTCGATGGAGTCTGGAATGCGGAACGCTTCCTCATAGAAGGACCGCAGCTGCGGTTGATCGTCGCTGCTGAAGTCGAAGTAGGTGGCGTGGTCGATATCGCCGAACCAACCGGCGAGCTCCGAAATCTCCAGACCCGTCCGACGTCGCAGCCGCTCGACGATCGAGACGGCCACGAGCGCGTCGCGATCCATGCTCACCGCGTCAAGGGCGACGAGCATGCGGTCGAGATCGTTGATCGGCCAGCCGATCCGGCGCTTCAACCGGACGAGACGATGGATTGTGGTGGCGAGCGCCGCCCCGGTGTTCTGCGGCACGCCCTGGATTTCGAGCTTCGCCAGGTCGCACGATCCCGCGTCGTTGGGATCGCGCGACGCGATGAACAGCGTCCGCCCGCTCACGCTCGCAGGATTCGCCGGATTGATGAAATAGCACCCGAGGAGCTCCAGCAACTCGATGTAACTGAACTCTGACCGGCTGAGGAACTCGGGAACACGCCATAGCGCGTCAAACCAGCGGCCGAGCACGGTCGTGCCGTCCCAGTCCACGAGCGGGATGAACGTGTTGCGGGCGAAGCCCCAGAAGTCCTCGGGAAAATTCGTCGGACCCCCGATGGTGATCGGACCATCACCCGCGGTCTTCTGCCCGGCGATAGTCTGGAATTCCACTGGAGAGAGACCAAGGTAGCTGCCCGCTACCGCATCCTGCGCCTCGAACGGATTGGTCCTCGACGTGGTCGGCGTCGACGGTGGCGCGAACGCGTCGAGAATCTCGCCCGGCCGAACGTCGATCCTGCGTAGGGTACTCGTTGATTTCGGTCCAGGCGAGCACGAACGGTGCACGCCAGGGGAAGACCTTGCGCTCGAGCATCTGATACGCCGCCGGGATCACGTGCTGCGGCATCGCGCGCAGCTCGTCCTCAGGCCCCGCAGTCTGGAAGCTTGCGGACTCCACGCGGATCGTGGCTCCTGTCTTTCGGATCAAATACAGCGTGGCCTGATCGAGGAGGTGCCACGTCGACGCATTCAGCGGATAGACCTCGACCTCGAGCGCCAGCGAGATCGCGTTGGCCGAATTCCTGAACGCGTCGCGGATCGCCTGGTTGACCGTCCGGTCCGCCAGCGCTTGCGCCGCACTGGCCGGCACCGCGAATGGCTGAAACCAGGTCGGAACAATGAGCTTCTCGAGAAGCTCGTTCACGAGGTCGATGTACGGAATGCGTGTATTCGTGTTGGCGCAGGTGAGCGCGACCTCCAGCAAATCGCCACGACGCGCTTTCAACGATGCCAGGGGCGTGGCCGCCTGCGCCTGGGCACCAGCCTCCTCGAGAAACCTCAAGCAATCGAACAGATACGCGGCCGGGCTGTGAATCGAGAGGCAGTGGCCACACTCGCACGATTCCTGAGCGCCGAACGTCTCCGCCCAGGTGACTGCTCGTGGAAGGGCACGCGGCACTTCTCGCTCGGACCAGCCTTTGACAAGGATCGCGAGCTGGAGGCTCGCATCGGTGATGGTCTCCGACCGCCGATAGATCTCCTCTACGACCTCGCGCTTTCCGAGTTTGCCGGTATACCGATCGATGAACTCGAACCGCGGAATGGCGGCGATCTGAATCGCGGAGGTGAACCCATCGTCAACGAGGTGTGTGACCACTGCATATCGTGAGTCGATGCCGAGGTCGTCGCCAGCAGGGGCCACCGTCGTCGCCACGTCGGCGAGTTCCGGTAGAAGACGCTGGATGCGCTGATAGCTCGTCATGAGCCGGATCGTGTCGTCGGGTTTCCTGATCCCTTTCAACCTGGGCGCATCGAGTTTCTTGTCGCCGGTGAGCAAGCTCGCAACCGGCGTATCGAGCAGGTGAAAGTCCGCGTTGTTGTCGAGGAACGTCAGAATGTCACGGCGTGCGGCGGCCACAGACGTACCGCGGCCCTTATCGCGCGACAGCTCGTAACGAAATTTCTCATTCGGGTACCGACGCTCCGTCGCTTCAGCGAGCGTGCGCGCGTAGCGTGCGGCGGCGGCCGTCGCCGGACCCAAGGCACCGTCGTCGGTCGGTTCGCCCTCGCTTGTGAGTCTCAGCCAGTCCTTCGGGTCGAGCGCCACCAGGCGCGACGCGTCGAGCGATCCGGCGCCCGTTCCGTTCGTCGTCAGAGCCGCAAGCAGGCCGACATTGCGGTCGCTGATTTCGAGAACGTCGGCAGATACGTGCAGCGCTCGGCGGACGTCGCCGGGAACGCGCGCGTCCGCGTCCAGCCCTCGCCAGAATGCCGTGGGATTCGCGCCATGCTGGAGGGCAAGCTCGGCGACCGCCGTTCGAACCGGTGACGGAGGAGCGAGCGCCTGGATCGCGATGGCGACGAGCGGCGACTCGGCGGCCAATTCAGGTTCGTCGAGAAAACGCGCGATGCGCGTTGCATGCAGTGAGGCGAGAAATGATGGAATGACGCTGGCGGCGCTCTTCGGAACGAATCCCGCGTCGATGGCGACGTCGACACTCGCTTTGACGCGGGGTTCGTCCAGACCTGCCAATCCCGACAGGTCGGCATCCCGATACTGTCCGAGCACGGCGTAGACGACGCTCGCGTACTTGACCAGTTCCTCTTGCCGTGTCGCGGCGGATGGGACGACGCGTGGCGCTCGAGTCTTTTTCACCGGTTGGTCGACCGGTTTGCCTGGCGGGATCAACTCGTCCGCGAGCGTGAACGACAGCACCAGACGGGACACGTCATCTTCGGAGTGCCCCGTTTCCTTCGCTATGTACGTGCGATCGATCGGAACGGCGGTGTTCGCCAGATCTTCGATCGAGAGCCGCGAGCCGCCGATCAGCCGTTCGACACTTGCGAGAAGACGCTCGAACGCGGTAACGCCCGCGACCGCGGGCGTTGACATCGGAGGCTGGTCCTCGTACCTGGCGGGAGCCTGAATGACGCGTGGACTCGACGCATCGGATCTCGTCGTGCGTTTGGGTCTGCGTGCGGACGGCTTGCGCCTTGTGGACTTCGCCATGGGTGGTGTTCCTTCTCGTGCGTGAATGTCGCGCGTACGCGCGCGTGCTACGGCTGCAGCGTCGTCGGCATGACGCTGTCGACGATGCTCTTTTTCTTCACCGACTCGTCGAGGTGCTCTTCGAGCTGCTCTTGTGTTGTCTCGCCTGCAAGTTCGGCGATCCCACCCAGAAGCTTTCCAACGGCCTCGTCAACCATTTTCTCGATGATTGGCTCGGGGATGAGGGGGTGATTCTCTTGTGCAGCTTCTTGACTGCGCCTTTCTTCGTGGCTTTCAACGCGATGTCCCCGCCTTTTTCGACGGTCTTCTCGACAACCGCTTTCGCTCCTTCCGGAGCCGGCTGTTCTACCAGCCCTTTGACGATCACGTACGAGACGTTCGCCACGTCGGCGGTCAGGCCAACAAATTCCAGGCCTAGCGCCAGACCTTGTCCGCCAGGAACCATTTTGGCGACCATGCCGAACCATCCTGTGAAGGTCGACACGTTCTCCATGCCCTCGGTCAGGGTCGTGTCGACGAACAGGTTGATGATCCGTCCGAGCTCCTTGTCCTCGTCCTCTTTCCAGCGTTTCTGCACGACCTCGATCGGTTCGTAACATGAGCGACCGCTCTTCGTGGGAACCATGCCGGGAGGACATACGAGGGGCACCGGCGGCACCGGTGGAACCGGTTCACGCTTTTCCGGTTTCTCCTCGGGAACCGGTGGCTTCTCCTTTTTCTTCGGCTTGATAGGATCGGCATGGACAAGTGGCGGAGGGGACAGCTCGGGCTCCGGCCCTGGCTCCGGTGTCGGCGTCTCGGGCTGCGCCTCGACGAGCGGCGGCGCGGAAAGCGGAGGGGCGACCGGGACTTGGGAATGAAGCGTGTGCCCCATGATGCTTGCCCACGCTTCGGCCTTCCATCGAGTCGGCGACGTCTCGCTCTTGAACTCGATCTCGGTACTCGGTGCCGTCGGGTCTTGTAAAGCGGAAGACGTCGGTGCCGTGGCCTGACCCGTCGAGGAACGAGATCGGGTTGTTCCTCACGTAGTTGTACAGGTTCGGCCCGTCGGACGTGCCTTTGGGATCCGGGCTCATCCACCTCGCCAACCACGGCGCGTAGTACCGAGCCACCCGATAACTCAACCCACTTTCGTCATCCCGCTCCATGCCCGTGTAGCGGAATCGGCGCGGAGGCACCTCCACTCCCTGACGGGTCGCACGGAATGCGCTCGTGCCGAACGGGTGGTATTCCTCGGTACGAGATGATCCTGGCCTGATCGTCGATCTCCAGGCACGCCGAGCCGACATGATTGCTGTATTGGTAGCGATACAGCGGGCCCGTTCCAAGATTGGCGTTGTCGGTCTGCAGCACGTCTTCGATGAGGAGCACGCGCTGCTCGCCTGCGAACAGATGGAATGACTCGATCTCTTCGACGACCGCGCCGTTGGAGTAGCGTCGATAGCGCTCCATGCCTCCGAGGTAGATGCGCTCCCATTGTTTAACGCCGGCGGTATTTCCGATCACCTTCCGTGTGCGCTTTTGCGCCGAGTCGTAGTTGTAGTGCGCCCACCCGCCACCCTGAAGATCGAGCGCGCGGATCATGTCCAGGCGGTTCCAGCGCATCTGCCGTGTCGCCGGAACGTTGAGCAGATTCAGCGCGTTGCCGTGCTCGTCGTACGCATATCGCGTGGCTGCGGTGGTGTTGTTCCCCTCCCAGCTCCGGTTCAGCCTGTTGCTGTTGGTTGTGTACGTGTAGTGGCGGGTCCAGCTTCCGCTCGCGCCAGTGCGATGCGCCATCTCCAAGATGTTGCCGACTTCGTCGTACGTGTACTCCTGCGTATAGGTGCGAAGGGTCTTCGCGGTCACCGGGAACTGCGCCCGGGCAGTCGCGCTCTCGAACTGGCCGGGCGCACCTACGACCTGGCTGCTCTCACGACCCGTCGCCTCGATCAGGCGATACAGCGAATCGTACGTATAGCGACTGACCGGCGTGACGTGCTGGTTGTCGAAGAACGCCGGCTCAAAGGCGTCGTCGTAAACAGCGGTCACATTGCCGACCGGGTCATACGTATAGTGGAGGTTTTGTAGAACGCGCGCGTCCTTCAGCGACGTGGCGTCATTGGGAAACGCGGGATTGCAGCCCGGTCGCGTCGTCCGCAACTGCATCAATCGGAACGTCTCCGCGCTTGTACTCGTGCCGAGTGACGGTGCCATTGCCGTAGCGTATGAGCTCGGCCTGTCCCTTGGCGTTGTAGACGATCTCGCTGATCGCCTCGCGTCTCGGATACGCCGCAGCCGGGTGAAACCCGGTCGCAGTCTTCGTTGCGCGGACGATGACCTCCTGTCGTTCGAGGACGCCGCGCGCGTTGTAGTGCGGCTCGTACACGGTCACGCGGCTGCCTGTGCCGACGTGCCAGTTGTAGATCCGTGTCCCGCGGCTGAGCGCGTCGTATTCGATGCGGAGGACGAACGTCTCGCTTTCGAGTCGTGCTGCCGGAGACGTCTGCCAGTCGACGGTCGGCGCTTTGTAGTCCCTCGTCAACCGACGCCTGACTTCGAGCATGTTGCCGTTGAAGTCGAGGCGCTCGCGCTGCAAGCGGCCGCTCGAATCGTAACTGCTGATAGAGCTGGCCGCGGAGGTTGCGCGCCTTGGGGCCCGCGACGGACTCGCCGTACGTCAACTGCTCGATCAGTTGGGGAGCCGCGCCATTAACCGTCAACCACTGCTTCGACCTCCGGTGCAGCGCGTCGTAGCCTGTGAAAAACACTCGGTTCTCGGCCATCACCGCGCCGCTGTCTTCCCGTCGCTCGTTGAAATCCCACATCACCATCGGCTCTCCCGCGGCGTCGGGGAGCATCCAACGGTCGGCGGCATCCATGCTGTGTTGGAACAGCATGTTCCCGATAAGGTCATACGCGGGCGCGTAGCCGCTCGTCGCGTCGCGTGCCTGGCCGTCGGGCATTGGCGGTCGAATATGCTGCATCACGAGGTTGCCGCGGGCATCGCGGATCCACAGCGGCTTGCCCTCGGCATCGAGCTTCGTGAATGTGAAGTGTCTTTGGTTGTGAACAGTGCCGGCCGCGTCCTCATAGCGATGGTGGGCGATCCCGATCACCTCGCGTCCGAGACTGTCCAACACCGTGACCGCCGGGGTATTGCGGTGCGCCGCGGCAAGCGTCGCCGCGCGGCGTTGCTCGCCCGAAGCTGCGGCCGCCGAATTCCGCGCGTACCACGCGTTGCCGGTATCACGCACGGTGTCGATGGCGTCGTAGTTCGCGATCTGCCATGGAGAGACGGCGACCCGGGCCAACGTGCCGTCGGGAAATTCCGTTCGGACGCGGCGTCCCGCGGCGTCGTAGTACATCAACGGCGTCACGCCGACTTCGTCCACCGGCTCGCAGCCAAAATCGTCGCTGAAGTAAGGCTCGTAGCGCTTGACCGCCTTCGCCTTGTTGTTGACGACGGTCTTGCCACTCACGATCCAGCGGAGCGGACCGCCGGCTTGCCTCGGCTCGGCCTGCATCTTTTTCATCATCACGTTGCCCGAGCCATCGGAGCACTCCAGGGTGACCTGCAGTGGAGAAGTGCTCCCGCCAGGCGCGGCTGCGTGAATCTCGCGGCGAATGGTGCATGCTCCGCCAGGACGCGTACTCCATGCGACGACGTCCTCGTTGGCAGCGCGTGTTTCACCAAAGTGATAGACGAAGCGTGTGGTGGCGCCCCGAAGCCATGTCCTCGCCGTCGAAACGTTCAAGGTCGTGCTCGCGCAGAACGCGACTATGGCCCGTGGCGACGGATTGGCCAACGCATCGGTGAAGCCGAGTAGATTGTCCGCTTCCGCTCCCTTCCCCTTCACGGCGGTGGCGACAACCAGGCCGAGCACGTCGAACACGACTTCGGTGAGGTTGTCGTTGATGTCCTTGGTCTCGCGAGGCGCCAACACTCGGAAATCGAATGCCTCGATTGTGGTCGTGTTGCCCAGAGGATCCGTGCTGCGCTCGATGAAGAGATCGTAGGTGTCGAAGCGGACCGTGGTGATCTTGCCGAACACGTCGGTGTAGCGCTCGGGCAGATAGAAGTGTTGCGCGGCGTCGTTGGCGAAACCCGCCGTGCCCGAGCCGACCCAATACTGCCCCGCCAACTGTGCGGCGGAGACGCGGGGCGAGAAGCGTGTCACGAGGTCCCCGCCACGCACGTAGCCGCTGACGCCTTGGTTGGCCAGCGTGCCCCGTGCGGTGTCGACGCCGTCGACAGTCTGATCGACCTTCGTGCCGAACACGGTGTTCAGCAGACCGTCGGTCAACGCGAGCTTGTACCCCTCGTAGCCGAGCCCCAGTAATTCCTGCTGCCCGAGCGGCAGCGGCCCTTGCAGATCGTCGCGGAAGAACAGTTTCCGCTCGTGTTCCAGCAGCCGCTTCTCAGCGGCGCCGCTGGGAAGCGCGTGATAGTCGATGTCCGCCACCTGCTTGTACGGCACACCCGGCACGGGCGGCGTCGCAGGCTGCAGATCAACGCTGAACCGGTAATTGCGGAGCTCGGCCAGCGTGAAATAGCCATCCGGCGCGGAAGGGACGATGCCTGTGATGTCGTAGGTGCGAGCTTCAAACGGCGCGCGCACACGGTAGCTGTCGCGGTCCGCTGCGTTGACTGGCGCGTCGTTGGTGTAGTGCGTCTCCGAGTATCGAACGTGAGTCTCGCCTTGCACGCTGCGGATGAGCGCGATCTGCGCGGCGCTGAGCGCCGAGTCCGCGTGAGCGCCGAGGCGACCGTAGACCACGGCGATCGACTGAAGGACGTGACCATACGCGTCGGTGTTCAGGCTGATCGTGTGCGCGATGCGCGGGTCGGGCGTCGCCTCATCCAGCGTGAGATCGAGCTCGTAGCTGTACGTGATCGCCTCGCTCTCGGTGGCGAGGAACACGGCGTGCGGATTCTCCGCCCGCGGTTGGAGCCGTCGAATCTGACAGTTGTGATACGCCGTCGAGAAGAGGCGTACGGGCAGGTGTTCGTTGCGCGTATGCAGCGCGTCGACGTCCAGTTCGTACACTTCCTGGCGCAGCAGCATGCCTTTGCAGGCACGCAGCGCTTCGCGCCACTCCGCCGCCGAGAGATCCGTCGCGTCCAGGTCCAGTTCGGGCAAGGCGTGCTCGGTGAACGGGGTCAGAACACCAGGCCGGGCACGTTTCGAACCACTGAGAGAGGTACTCGCTGCTGAACTGTGACAGCGTGTGCTCCCGGTCGACGAGAGCGCCGGTGTGGTGCCAGGAAATCGTTTTGACCGGAGGCTGGTACAGCGTCTGGTCATCGGTGACGTAGGGGCTGAGCGCATTGCCGCTCGAAAAGGTGTCGAAGCTTTGAACGTCAACGCGTTCGACCTTGCCGAAGCCACGGAACTCGCGTTCGACGCCGTCGAAGTAGCCGTGGTGATAGCTGTAGGTCGATACGAACTCCGTCTGCCGCCACTTGTCCCGAACGGCCACTTTCTCCACGACGTGAACCGGGAAGGGCAGCCTGGTGATCCACGGTGTCCCGGCAAGTCGGTCGGCAAGATAGAACTTCGTCGATGGCGCGTACGTCACTTCCGTCTCGCCGCCGAGATTGTTGAACGTCCTGATCAGCAGGTGAGGCTTCTGCCCGCCCATCAAGTCGATGTAGCGCATCGGTGCGCGACCCTCGCCCGGGGCGGAGGACGACCAGACCAGACAGGCCGTGCCGTTGCCGAGCAGATCCACCGTCGTCACAGACGAAAAGGAATCGCCGCGTGGAACGTTGCCGAGCGTGCGCGGCGCACTCCAACCGTTGCCGCTGCGATTGAAGTAGAGGTGAATGCGATCGTCGGCGAGGTAGAGAATGTCTATCGTCCCTGAGCCGTCGATGTCGGCAAGACGAATTCGCTTCTGGTCGAATCGATCGGGCGCGTCAAACCATGGCGCGGCGTCCATGGTGGTCTTCGCGCCGAAGCGGCCATAGCCCAGATTTGGCCAGTAGGACACCTCACCGTTGCGAATGCGCACCAGGTCGGCGAGGCCGTCACCGCTCATGTCCGCAAGGTAGATGGACTGCGTTCCGTCTGAGATGACGAGACGCGGCCCCGCTTCCTCGTCAAACGCCTGCCGCATCATCTCGGGCGGACCGAAGCCCTCCTCGCCCAACGACGGATACCACGTGAGGACCTCGTCTTCGGCCAGGAGAATGTCGGGCCTGCCGTCGCCCGTGAGATCCACGAGCCTCAGGTTCGGATCGTTCCACGCGATGTTGGGAACGGAGACGAACGGCGTGAACGTGTCCCATTCTCCGTTCGGCGTGCGCTCGAAAAATCCGGGCACTCGCGCGTCGAATGAGACCGCATCCAGCAGTCCATCGCCCGCCAGGTCAAGAAACTGCTGCCCGCCGGACACGCGTGCTGGCGAAGGCAGCGTCTGTACGCGCTCGATCGGAGCGAAGCGCGCGGTGGTCTGCAGCGTTCCATCGGGCGCAGCGACCGGAAGCGTGCTCAGGTTTCGTTTGTAGAACCAGGCGCCTCCCTGCTCCGTCAGGATCCCGGACAGACCTTCGCCATCGACGTCCACCCACTGATAGCGCACACCGTCCAGTCCATAGGGAAGGTTATCGACGCTGTCGGCATCGACCTCCTTGATGGAATCGTCGATCTCCACCTGCGTGTATTCGAAATCCACCGGCGGCAAGGATCGCTTGAGATAGCCGACTGGTTGCCGCTGGTATCCGCAGTGCGAGACGGACAATAGCGTGGAGTGGACTGGACCGCGAGGATCCGCCGGCGTGTTGTCGGTGGAATACGCGAAGTCGGTGGAACGAACGAGGCAGTTGAGACCGACGTCGGTCTCATCTTCGAAGTGATGGAACATGAGCACGCGCTGACAGAGCCGATACGTTCGGATGTCGAAGCCCGCGCGAGACGAGGAGAACGGATCCGGACGCACGCTCCAGGCGCCCTCGTCAGTAGGTGTTGGAGCGCCCTCGTCGTGCTCACCGTAGTCGAAGGCGATCTCGAAGAACCAGTCGGCGCTGCCGTCCTGTGATGTCGCACCTGGCGGCGCAGGCCAGGGCTGGGTGCTCGAGAGCCTCGGCAGATACGGCGCGTGATTGCCGTAGAGGATCCGCTTCGGATATCGATTCGCGCGTCGTGTGGCGTCGGTGCGATTCCGCTCGTGAAGCTGCGACGCATCGACGCCCTGCGAGTCCTCCGGTTTGTAGCGATAGACGATGACGTTGCCCTTGCCGTCGGTGCTTTCGCACAGGAGCCAACTAAATATCCTCGTGCGATCGGCGGGATCGGTGATCCGGCTTTCATCGTTCCTGCCGTACCAGGTCGTGATGTTGTTCGAGGAGATGGAGCGCCAAAAGCTGTCGCTCCGGTCGGCTTCGTTCGTCCACCGCTCGATGCGTGCGAAGAGACCTTCAATCCGTGGCCGGTAGCGCTGAATGCGATACGTTGCGCCGCCCACCACGCGAGGAGGAGCGGGCTCCGGCACCCATTTCCCATTCGCATCCTTGGTGAGAACGGGAACGAGGTCCTCCGTTCCGGTGAGCGTGAACACATCGGACTCGTCTGCGTCCCTGTATTTCGGCAGACCCTGTTCAGTCTTCCGCGCGATAGTCGCCAGAGCGAGATTCCAGCCGAGACCAAATGGGCCGGCGCCGCTGCTGGAGTCGTACGAGAGGGAAAGGCTCGGGCCGAATCCGGCGCGACCCGTAGACGTCGAGAGCGGAACGCTCATCGAACCAGTACCCGTCACGAGATTGGCCGCAAACTTCTCGCCGATTCCTCGAAGTGCGCCACCGCCCTTAGGAAGAATGAGCGAGGGGGGAGTGACGCTAAACTGGTCGTTGTCGGTGGCCGCGCTCTGCCCCGATTGATCTGGCATTTTTTCTCTTCCCGCTTGCCCCAACAACGACACACCGGCGGGGTTTTCCGTGAGCGTCGGCCCTGTCGGCCCGATCGCCCACAAGTCGGTCGGAACTCTAGCACGAGGTTTTGACGATCGATCCAACAACCTCAACCGGGCGATTTCGAAACGCACTGGACAAACGTCGTAGGCTGCGACCGGATCAACGCCTGGACAGCGTCGGGAGAAATCGGCGTCGTCAAGCTTGAGGCACCGACGATTAAGGAGGCAGTCGCCGAAGCCTTCGAAGATAACGAGGTTCGTAAGCTCGGTCGGGAGGCGATGAGAAAGTACCGACAGCTCCTTGACGATCGCGTCGTGACCGCGGATGCGCGGTTCAAATCGATGCGGACTCGGTTTCGTGCCGCCACGCTCGGCTGAACGTGGCCGGACGCGACGTATCGATCGAAGATCTCGGGAGCAAGAACGGCTCTTGGGTGGCGGGCGAAGGTATCCGCGGCACGGCGTCGTTGAGGGACGGCATCTGCTGTCGGTTGGGATTCGAATCCCTCCGCTTCGAGATCGTCATCGACGAGCGGCCGACGAAAACGGCTTCTATTCTGTGACGGCGTCGGACATTCTGACTTTGGTGTTCGGCCGCGTGCTCAATACGTGTCTCTACCAGGGCTTTTGAGCGTATTTAGCGGTTCGTGCTGAAGCTAAGACCAGTTAAGTTCTTTGTTTTCACACGCGGCAGTGGTGCGAATCCCACCCTCTCCGCCAAATCCGCAAAATATTAAGGGAACACCGCGTACGTCTGGTGCGCGCCCCACATAGCGGCGAGAAATGGCATCGGTCCGATGTCCCCCCGTCTTGAGTAGCAGTCCGCTTTAGAGTCCGGCGGAGACTGTACTCGTTTCTTTCATCAGCCGTTTTCCGTAAGCGGCGGGCGTCAGCCCGCCGAGTCCCTTCTTTGGCCGCTCCTCGTTGTACTCATGCCGCCAGGCCTCGACGACGACCTCCGCGTGGGCCAGGCTGGTGAACCAATGCTCGTTGAGGCACTCATCACGGAACCGGCCATTGAAGGATTCGACATACGCGTTCTGATTCGGTTTGCCGGGTTCGATCAGTCGCAGCGTCACGCGGCGCTCGTGCGCCCACGTGAGCATGGCGCGGCCACAGAACTCCAGTCCGTTGTCAGTCCGCAGCACCCGGGGCAAGCCCCGAGTGAGCGCCAGTCGGTCGAGGACGCGCGTGACGGCCAGCCCGCCCAGCGCGCGGGCCGGGACGATCGCCACCGCCTCCGTCGTCGCATCATCCACGATCGCCAGGCACTTCAAGACTCGCCCCTCGGCCGTGCGATCAAACACGAAGTCCGCCGACCACACCTCATTCGGCGCCGTGGGCTTGATCAGCGGCTGGCGATCGCCCACCGGCACCTTCTTACGTCGCCGGCGGCGAATCTGCAGGCGCTCTGCGACATACAGGCGATGCACCCGTTTGTGATTCGCGCCGTCGCCGGCCTGGCGCAGCTTCAAATGGATCATGCCGGCCCCGTAGCGACGATGCCGATGCGCCAAGGCCACGATGCGAGCCCGCAGATCTGCATTGCGATCCGGCGCCGGCATGTAGCGCAACGCCGAGGCACTCATGCCCACGACGGTCAGCGCCCGCCGCTCACTCAGGCCGCGTTCGACCATGCTCCGCACCAGCACGCGGCGCGCGGGTGCGGTCACCACTTTCGGCGGAGTGCCTCGCGGGTCACCTCGTTCTCCAGCAGGGACTCCGCCAAGAGTTTCTTCAGCCGGGTGTTTTCGGTCTCGAGCTCCTTCAGGCGCTTGGCGTCCGAGACGCTCATGCCACCGAACTTGCTCCGCCAGAGGTAATAGCTCGCGTCGGAGAACCCGTGCTTCCGGCACAGGTCCTTCACGGCCACGCCGGCATCGGCCTCGCGCAGGAAGCCGACGATTTGCGCTTCGGTGAATCGTCTTCTTCATCGCCCGGTCCCTTTCCGGTAGACCGGACTCTAAACCGAAACGCTACTCAAAATCGGGAGGACGTCGGGTCGCTTATAAACGTCCAGTAGGACCGTGAGCGCAGGTAGCGTGCTCAGAACGCGAAGCGGACTTCCACTTGTCTATGCCTGAGCGCCGGAATCGGGGCTGGCTCAATCAGCGGACAACCGGTCACGATGCAGTCGGTCCACGGTGGAATCTTATCGGTCTGATAGAAACGTTCGACGTAGCGCCAGTCCGTCTCGACGAAATCGCTGTACCACTCATCGAGGCGTGTGACGCCCTGCTCGTGCATCAACTGCATCCCGAACCTCGCGGCTTGGAACTCGTAGTCGTGTAATACGTGAAGAAACCGTGATCGGTCTTCCGTGTTCTGCAGTTCGCCGAGCGCGTCAGCGAGCGAGGGAGCCACCCATTGAACCGAGTGTCCAAACAGATGAAGCAGCAGGAAGCACTGCATCTCGAACCCGACATCCGGATCGATCGTGATTCGCAGACCATCGAAGATGCCGGTTCGCGGGGGTTCGAGGTCGCGATACTCGATCACGAAGCCGTATTTGACGATGCCGGACGAGATTCGGACCCACAGGTCAACCATGTCCACGCTCGGCAGTTCGCCAACCACGCGAGAACCCACAAGTTCGTGACTGGGAATAGGTTTCATCGACCGCCTCAGCGACAAGGAACTTCCGGTGGGGTGTCCACGTCCATCTCTGTTACTGACGCGCGCTGGTCAAACGGCCACGTCACGACCTTGATCCTCTTAGACCCCAACGATAGACTCCGAGTCCTGGCGCACACGATTCGGCGAGCGTGTCGGGCAGTAGCCGACGTAATGTCACGGCGAAGCCTGTTCGTCGCGCTGTCCATCGTCGTGCTAGCGCCAACGCTGACCGCCTGCGACGGCACCCGCCGGAGCCGCCCGGCGCGAGATGACGAAGACACGTCAGCACCGTATCAAGCCGAGGTCGAAGAGGGCCTTGGCGCCGCCGTCGCGATCCTGGTTGATACGTCGGGATCGATGAAGGACGAGGCGCCTGGCGATTCCCGACCCAAAGCCGCCGTTGCGCGCGAAGCCCTCGAAGCCATGTTCGACGCCACCGAAGCTTTCGTCGCGAAGCGCCCCGAGTTTGCCGTGAAGGTTGGCATCTACAGCTTCTCCAGCGATGCCTCGACGGTGCTGCCGATACGAACGTTCAATCGTGCGGCCGTCCGCGACGCGCTGGCCCGGCTGCCCCGACCGGGAGGCGGCACGGCCATCGGTGAGGCCATGCGCGCGGCGAGGCCAGACCTGTATCGCGCCGGCGTGTTTCGAAAGTATCTCCTGGTCGTCACCGACGGGGAGAACACGTCGGGTCGCAGCCCCGAGTCCGTGGCACGCGAGATTTTTCGGAAGAGCGAGCGCGGAGTGCAAATATATTTCGTAGCATTCGATACCGGCGCCGACCGGTTCTCCTTCCTCGAGGATGTGCAGGGAGACGTGATCGGCGCCAACAACGGCCCCGAACTGCGAAAGGCGCTCGACGAGATCTATCAGGGCCGGATCCTGGCGGAGGCCTCGACACTCGGCGAACGCGAGCCTGAATCGCGATAACACGATCGTCCCTCTCGAAGGAGATTCGCGTGATTGTTCAGAAATTCTGGTCGGCGTTCATGGCGCAGATCAACAAGGTCGCCAACATTTTCTGGGAGGCGGATCCCATCGCGCAGATGCAGTACCGAGTACGACCGCGCGGTGGAGAGCTCAAGGAGGGGCGCGTCGGGCTCGAGCAGTACCGGGGTCTCGTCGAGCGTGTGACGCGCCAGGTCGCCGCCAACCGGCGCACGTGCAGAAGCTCGAGGCCGAGACGAAGGCCTATCTCAAGGCCGGCGACCGCACGACGGCGGCGAAGTTCGCGCTGGAGCTGCAGAAGGCGAAGACCGATTTCGCCGCCAACGAACAGCAGCTCCAGATGCACGAGACGGCGTACGGCAACAACCTGCGCAAGATCCAGCACGCGAACGGCAAGCTGGTCGAGCTGAAACAGAAGATTCAGAAGTACGACGCCGAGCTCAAGATGAGCTCCGCGGAAGCCGAGATCGCAAAACTGGCTCAGAGCCTCGACCTGAACTTGACCACGGACTTCGGACAGATCGAGGCGGTGATCCAGCAGAAGATCGATCAGAACCGCGGCAAGGTGCGCGTTGCCGCGGACCTGTCCGAGAAGGGCATCGCCGAAATCGACGCTGAAGAGCGGATGCAGGCGGTGCTTGCCGAAGAGGCGCTCACCAACTTCGAGGTGGAGCTCGGTCTGAAGTCGCCGGAGACCACGCGCATCGCGCCGGCGACCAAGGACCTCGGACCGGCGGCGACAGATAAGGCCGCCGAGAAGCAGACGAATTGAATCGCTGAAATCACGAAGGAGATTCTGCAAATGGCGAACGGACAGCCTCGTCCAGCGTTTTATGTCGCAGTCTTTGCCGTCGTCCTTGGCCTCGTCGGCCTGGCGATCTGGAGGTTCGGCGGCGGCGCTGACGGCGGCGCGGGAGTGTTCTCGAGCGACGAGCTGAAGCAGGTCGCCGCCAGCGCGGAGAACCCCGACAGCTCGGGCATCACGACCGTCAAGGAATACAACTTCGTTCCGTCGGCCAAGCTGCCCGAGGTCAAGGGCATTTCCAACTACACGCCGATGAACGACCGCACCGTGCGGTTCGCCATCAACGTGTGGGCGGGCTGGGGACCGATCATCTACGCCAACAACGGATTCAAGCCCGGCAAGGCGTGGAAGACACCGGGAGGGAAGGACTTCAAGGTCGAGCTCGTCCTCATTGACGACCCCGTTGCGATGCGCGACGCCTTTGCCGCCGGGAATCTGCACGTCGGCTGGGCAACACTCGACATGGTGCCGCTCTTCCTCGAAGGACTCCGTAAAGACACTCGCGTCATGCCTCGCATCTTCCAGCAGGTCGACTGGTCGAACGGCGGCGACGGCATCGTCGTGCGCGAAGCGGTCAAGACGATGGCCGACCTTCGCGGAAAGACCGTGGTGCTCGCGCAGAACTCGCCGTCGCACTTCTTCCTCCTGAACGCGCTGATCAACGCGGGAGTGCAGCCGGCTGAAGTCCAGTTCAAGTTCACGCAGGATGCCTTCCAGGCGGCCGCCGCGTTCAACGGCGACAAGAGCGTCGCCGGTGTCGTCAGCTGGGCGCCGGACATCTACAACCTGGAGAAGGTTCGCGGCAACCGGATGATGGTCACGACCGCGACCGCCAACAAGCTGATTGCCGACGTCTGGTTCTCGCGCGCCGACTTCGCGAAGGACAACCCGGACATCATGGAGGGGCTCGTCCGCGGCATCTTCGACGCGATGCAGGACCTGAAAGCGCAGGACGCGAAGCAGAGCGTCGCCAAGCTGATGGCCACCGGCTACTCGATTCCGGAAAGCGATGCGCTCGGCATGCTCGGCGACGCGCACTCGACCAACTATGCGGAGAACCGCGAGTTCTTCCTGAACCAGAACAATCCGACGAACTTCGAGCGGACATGGAACACGGCGTACTTCCTCTACAAGAAGATCGGTGCGGTCACCCAGCAGACGCCGTTCGACCAGGTCATGGACTTCTCGGTGATCCAGAAGCTGGGGGGCGACGCGAAGTACTCCAGCCAGAAGAACGAGTACGACGTCCGGTTCGCCCCGACGAGCGCGGGATCGATCCAGGGTGAGAGCGACGAGATCCTGACCAAGACGGTCGTGATCCACTTCTTCCCCAACTCGTGGGACCTGAACAAGAAGGTGACGCGGATCGCTGGACGGCAAGGACGTCGAGGAGATGTACGACCCGAACGTCGGCTTCATCGTCGAGGAGATCGGCAAGCTTGCCGGGCAGTACGGCGCGGCGCGCATCGTGATCGAAGGGCATACCGATGGATCGATGAGAGGCAACACGCCGAAAAGCGCCGTTCAGGAGCTGTCGCTGAACCGCGCCAATTCGGTCAAGGAAGCCATCGTCCGCAAGTTCCCGACGCTGCAGCCCAATCAGTTCTCGACATCGGGGATCGGCTGGGACAAGCCGGCCGACGCGACCGATCCGGACAACCACGCCAAGAACCGGCGCGTCGAGATCAAGGTCTATCCGGCAGAAGCCCCGACGGCGAAGTAGATGTCCGTCGGGCTCAGACCGCCGCTGTTCTCGCTTCGCATCTCCCCGCCCCGCCCCGTGCGCTGGCTGCTCGGTGCGGGCGGCTGGCGCTCCTGCTCCTGCGTGGTGGCTCGTGACGCTCGGCGAGTGCTGAGTACCGGTTGATCTCGCCGGTGATCCTGCCGAGCCCGCGCGAAGTGTTCTCGCAGCTTTCCCAGCCTGCTGAACGAGCGCGCGCTGGTGCAGAGCATCGCCGCGACGCTGAAGCGCGTGCTGATCGGCTTCGGTCTCGCGGTTCTCGTCGGCGTTCCGCTCGGGATCGCTCGCCGGATCGTGGCGCGTGCGTCGAAGCGTCGGGTGCGCCGCTGGCGCTGCTTCGGTCGAAACCTGCCGGTGGCCGCGCTGATCCCGCTGACCATCCTGTGGTTCGGCATCGACGAGACCCAGAAAGTGATGTTCATCTTCATCGCCTGCGTGCCGTTCGTGTATTCGGATACCGTCCGTGCGATTGCCGGCGTGCCCGACCGGTACGTCGAGACCGCGCAGACGCTCGGCGCGTCGCCGCGGCAGATCGTGTCGAAGGTACTGGTCGCGCTCGCGCTGCCGGACATCTACGACAGCCTGCGGCACCTCTTCGGCATGGCGTTCGGATACATCATGCTGGCCGAGCTGATCAACGCGAGCACGGCCTCGGCTATCTGCTGATGACGAGCCAGCGGCGCGGGCTGTCGGAGCACATCATCCTGATTCTGCTGATCATCGGCCTGCTGGCCTACGGGATCGACCGCATGCTGTTCTGCTTTCAGCGCGGCCTCTTTCCTTACCGCCCGGTCGAGGAATGACCGAGCTCTTCCCAACATCGTCGAGTTCCGCGGCGTGACGAAGCGATTCGGCGACTTCACGGTGATTCGCGACGTCACCTTCGCGGTGCCGGACCGGCCCGGCAGGGCGAGTTCGTGACGATCCTCGGGCCGTCCGGCTGCGGGAAATCGACGGTGCTGCGCCTGATCGCGGGCCTGCGGCCGCACCATCCGGCGACCGAGGGCATCGTGCACGTGGCTGGGAAGCCCGGTCGACCGGGCCTGGCCCGGATCGCGGCATGGTCTTTCAGGACTACACGTCGTTCGACAATCGAACCGTCGAAGACAACGTCGCGTTCGGCCTCGAGTGCCGGGGTGTCGGCGCGCGCGAGCGGCGCGAACAGGCGCGCGAGTGGATCGCCAAGGTGGGGCTCGACGTGCAAGCGCGACGCGCCTCAAGTATCCGAGCGAGCTGTCCGGCGGGATGCGCCAGCGCGTGGCGATCGCGCGCACGCTGATCCTCTCGCCGCGGATCATCCTGATGGACGAGCCGTTCGGCGCGCTCGATCCGTCCACGCGGCTGCACATGCAGGAGCTGCTCGTCAAGCTGTGGCGGGAGGCGCAGGCGACGGTGTTCTTCGTCACGCATTCCATCGAGGAAGCCGTGTACCTGGGCGATCGCGTGTACGTGTTCTCCTCGTCGCCGGGCACGATCCTGCGGGAGATCGAGGTGCCGCCGCCGGACCGCCCGGCGAAAGAGATGCAGCGCGAGAAGGGGTTCGTCGACCTGGTGTGCGAGATCCGCGATACGATCGACACGCTCAAGACATCCACGCGCGCCGGCGACGACTGACGCATGGCGAACACGATTCCCCCGCCGATCCCGACCGATCGGTCCGCGAAGCCGCCGCTGGGCGCCGGGCTGAAGGACTACCTGAAGGAAGCGTTTCTCTTCCGGTGGAACCTGCTGTTCTTCCTGGGCGGGCTCGCCGGCGCCGCGCTGGCGCCGATGTCGGACGTGACGCTGCCGCTGGTGGCCGCCGGAGAGCTGGCCTACCTTGCCGGGCTCATGTCGATTCCGCGCTTTCGCGCCGCCATCGACGCGAAGGTCCACTCTGCGCACGGGAAGCAACCGCCGCGCCGGCCGCACGGCCGCACCGTCGCTCGTCATGATGCTCGCGGGCCTTCCCGCTGATGCGCGCCAGCGATTCGAGCGGCTGCACGCCCGCTGCGTGGAGATGCGCGCGATCGCGGTCGGCGTCCGCGGCGCGGCGGCGGCGTGAGGGCGGCTCCGCGGAGGAGATCCGGACGCCAGGCCTCGATCGTCTGCTGTGGCTGTTTCTCCGGCTGCTCCTGTCGAAGACCGCGCTCGATCGGTTCCTGCAGACGATGAGCAGCGAGGAGATCGCCGCGCGCCTCGAACAGCTGCGCAAAGACTTCGCGGCCGCGCAGCAGGCAGGCGACGAGCGGATCGTCAAGTCGCTGCAGGACAGCATCGCGATGGCCGAGCTGCGCCTCGACAACTACGAGCGCGCGAAGAAGAACGCACAGTTCGTCTCGATCGAGCTGGATCGGATCGAGGGCAAGATCCAGGCGCTCGCCGAGATGGCGGTCAACCGGCAGGACCCGGATCTTCCTGAGCAGCCAGGTCGACTCGGCGGCCGAGAGCATGCGGCAGACCGAGAAAGCGGTGAGCGAGCTGCAGCACCTGACCGGCCTCGCCGACGAACTGCAGGAGCCGCCGGCGATCCTCGAGTCCGACTTGCGCCAGGTGCTGCGCCAATGACGCCTGAACTCGTGCCCGGAGCCGACGCTCCCGAAGAGCGGCAGCCCGGTCGGCGCGCTGGCGGAGCTGCCGCGATGGTTCCCGCCCTGGGCCGCCCAGCTCGCCGAGCTCTATTTTTCGGGAACGACGTCGGCGTTCGTGCTTCACGGCAACACCTACGATTACGTGCGCATCGGCGACTGGCGAGAAGCGACGCGGTACGGCGGCGCTCGCGGAGTTCCTGGCCGAGCAGCTCTTCGGCCGCTGGTCGCTGGTCCTGCACTACGACCTCGGCCGCGGGCTGCGCGTGCTGGCGGGGCGCGACGAGCAGCGGCTGAAGGAGATGGTCACGCTCGCCAATCGCAAGCTTGGCGATCTCAGCGCGCTCGCGAAGGAGCCGAGCGCGACCTTCGCGCTGCTCGATCGGTTCGTGCGCAACAACATCATGGCGGCGGAGGCGGACCGTCTGAGCCTGGCCTTCATCCTGGATCAGGCGTCGTACGTGTTTCCCGCCGGGGAGCCGGGCCGCCTGAGCGCGCAGGCGTCGTCCCAGCTCGTGACGATGCTCAACTGGGCGATGAGCCCGCACGTCAAGCGGCTGAACATGGCGTTCGTGCTGCTGGACGAGAAGCTCGCCGATCTCAGCGAACGGCTCACCGGCAACCCCCACGTCGCGGCCATCGAAGTGCCGCTGCCGGACGAAGCGGAACGCGAGCGATTCGTCCAGACGACGGTGGACGCCGCCGCGCTCGCCAGCCTTCTCGGACTTCGACGCCGCGGACTCGCCAGGCTGACTGCGGGCATCTCGCTCACCGATCTCAACGTCCTCGTGCAGTCGGCCCGCGAGAGCGGGCGCCGGCTGGACGCCGCCGTGTTCCGCGACGATGAAGAAGCGGCTGATCGAGCGGCAGTGCCGCGGCCTGCTCGAGTTCATCGAGCCGAAGTGGACGCTCGACACGGTCGTGGGCCACGACGCGGCCAAGGCGCGGCTGCGCGAGGATGCGGCGCTCCTGAAGCGCGGCGCGCTCGACAGCCTGCCGATGGGGTATCTGATCTGCGGCCCGGTCGGGACCGGGAAGTCGTTTCTCGCACAGTGCGTGAGCGGCGAGATCGGCGTCGCCCTGCGTGATGCTCAAGAACTTCCGCTCGAAGTACGTCGGCGAGACGGAGGGCAACCTCGAGCGCGTGCTCTCGGTGCTGCGCGCGATGGGTCCGGTCGTCGTCGTCGTCGACGAAGCGGACGCCGCGCTCGGCAGCCGCGAGCAGGACGGCGATTCCGGGACCTCGAGCCGCGTGTTCGGCATGATCGCGTCGCAGATGGGCGACACGCGGTACCGCGGCCGCATCATCTGGATGCTGCTGACCGCGCGTCCCGATCTGCTGCCGATCGATTTGAAGCGTCAGGGGCGCGCCGAGGTGCACATCCCGCTGTTCTATCCGACCGACGAGGCCGAGATCCGCCAGATGTTCGTGATCCTGGCGAAGAAGCTCGGATCGCGCGTGTCGCCGGACGACGTGCCGCCGATTCCGCAGCGCGGGCAGCTGTCGGGCGCCGACATCGAGGGCATCGTCGGCCGGGCCTGGCGGAAGTCGCTGCTGGCCGGGCAGGATCACATGACGCGCGAGGCGCTCGCCGAGGTCGTGTCGCAGTTCATGCCGTCCACGCAGGGGCTCGAGCGCGAGCTGCAGGAGACGGCGGCGATGATCGAGTGCACCGATCGGCAGTTTCTGCCGCGGCAGACACTCGAGCGATGGAAGCCGACGGTGGACGCGCCAAGCTTCAGGCGCGTCTCACCGCGCTGAAGCAGATAGTGAAGGAGCTCTAAGACAGCCTCCAGGAAAGGACCAACCATGGCGAATACGAGCTGGTTCGACGAACGCGCGGAATATTCGACGCTTCATGAGCAGGTCGAGAAGCTGGAATCGTTTACCCAGGCGATGGCCGACGGCGTCGTCGAAAAGAGGAGCTGAACGCGCAGGAGCAGCGGCTGGTCTCGGCGATGAAGAATCTCGAGCCCGAATTCAGCGACGAGCTGCATGCGAAGGTGACGGGCGTGCTGGTGGAGCTCACGGCGTACAACGTGATGCGGCT
>CAVRQR010000006.1:0-659831 GCA_963723495.1 uncultured Acidobacteriota bacterium
TATCACGGCTGGAATGACGGTGGGAATGGCGGATCGATTTCCCCGCTCACCAGCATCGATTACTACGAGAGCGTGCTGCGACGAATGGGGCCCGAACAAAGCGACTGGTTCCGTCTGTTCATGGTTCCGGGAATGGCTCATTGTTTAGGCGGTCCCGCTCCCTATCAGGTGAACTGGGACGCTGCTCTGGAGCGGTGGCGCGAAGCTGGGATACCTCCTGATCGGCTGACTGCCGCGCGAGTGAACATCAACTTCCAGGTCGATATTACACGCCCGCTGTGTGCATATCCTCAAAGTGCCTAAATACACCGGCATCGGGAGCACCAACGACGCATCGAACTTCGTCTGCCGCGCACCCTGAAGCCCGGCCGACTCGCTGACCAGCCGCACGGCTCCGGGCTCTGCTTCGCCTCCCACTCGAACTGCACCGGCTGGAGGCACGTCCAGTTGTTGCAGCGATTGGTCGCACTCACCTTTCGCTAATGTTGTTTGGCTGCCGCGGCATTCTGGTCCGCCCATCCATCACGGAGCAGTTGCGGCTACTCCTCTTCGGCCCATGTAAGCGCCTCGTCCTCGGCTGAAAGAATCGGTGAGTACAGGACAATTCCAACCCTTAGAACCACACCTCCGCGGCAATCGTCCGCGCCTCGTGACACTCAGCCTGGCCGCAGCGATGTGATCCAGGCTCGCATGATGCGATTTTGCTTTAGGCCGGTGCATGGTCCACATCAGAGTCAGTGAAGAAAAAGGCACTGTTGACGGCGCGTGGCAGGAACGACGAAGGAACCCGATTCAGTAAGTCCGTGTCATCTCCCGTGAAGTTGCGCATCTGCAGCAAACGAGATGCGGATGCGGCAGCTCAGCGCGCGGCATGCATCGCTCAGCTTGACCCAGTTTCATCCAGCGGGTATAAGGCGCGTTTTGAGGCTAGCGATCACCTCACGAGCACACGTAAATGAGAGGAAATTTATGGCGCGGAACAAGTGGGTAGGCGGCGGGTCGGTAGCCCTGATGTGCGCTGCGGTCGCTACCACGCTGGCGGTCACTAATGGTCAGCCGGATGAGGGTCGGCATCCGTATGTGGGCTTGATGGTCGCTCACGATTCGGAGGGGGTTCCGCTGTGGCGATGTAGTGGATCATTGGTTTCGACGGCAGTGTTTTTGACTGCCGGCCATTACACCGAGCCCCCCGCGGATCACGTCGAGATTTGGTTTGCAGAAGGGCCCGTCGCGACGGATCCCGATTTTCTGGCGGCGGTGAATGCAAATCCCGATCAATCCGTTTCGTGCAATGATTCGCCGGCGTTTGACGGGTATCCCTGTCAAGGCGATGCCGGGGGCACGCCTCACCCACATCCAGATTTCTGCATCGGCTGTGGTCCCGGGCTCCCTCGCTTTGCGAGTCATGACGTCGGAGTAGTTGTGCTGGATGCCGCGGTGCCGATAACGGTCGTCGGCACCTACGCGCAACTCCCAGCTGCCAAGTTGGTTGACACCCTTGCGAACAAGACGCCGGTCGACGTCGTCGGCTACGGGGTGCAATTCCAAGCGCAGATTCCTGGGAACCAGCTGCCGCAACCGCCGCCGTTCTATCGGTGGACGGGCCCGCGCAGACGGTTATTCGCTGCGACGGAGCTAGTGTCCGGGAGCTTCAAGCAAAGCGATGAGTTCCTCAGATTTGCGCTCAATCCAGGCGGGGGCTCAGGAGGCGTGTGCTTTGGTGACTCCGGGGGGCCCGATTTGCTTGGGGGAACCGATATCGTCCTGGGCGTAAATTCCTACGGGAGTAACGTCAACTGCAGCGGAGTGGGTTACTCCCAGCGGGTTGACGTCCCCGACGTGCTTACCTGGATCATTAGCGGTTGTAATCGCTCCCCATGAACGGGCCGGGGTTCCGGCCCGTGATGTCCCATCACGACAACGCAACCCGATTATCCCGGCCATCAAGCGAGTTCTCAGGCTGAAGATAGACGTAGGCCAGTGTTCTACGTAACGGTCTGTTCGGTCCTGATCGAACTCCAGCCGCACCCGTTTTCCCGTCGCAAGCTGCTTCGTGAAGTCGGACGCTTCCCTGCCGAAATATTGGACGGGTCGTCGCGGGTCAACCGTTTCTGGCGTGTCCACGCCAATAAGCCTGACGGTGCCGACACCTTCCACGACCACCGTGTCGCCGTCGATGACGCGAGTGACTGTCGGGAGTGTCTGTGCCGCTTCAATCCGCGTGGGGTCGCTGGGCAGATCGGAGCCGCAAGCAAGGATGAAGGCAAGCAGTAGGGCCGGAGCGATCCGAAGCACGCGCTCGGCCGCGAGAACCCTACGTAAAAGGTTCGCCGCCGAGTAGCAGATTGAGCGTGAGGCGGAACACGCTGGAGCTGCCGCGCCACATCGACATCGACGGCATGATACGTCTCGTGGCCGATGATCCGTGACGACTAGAACAGCCGACGACCAACACGCACGCGCAAGGTCGAGGACACGACCGATTCGGTCCATGCAACGAAACTCAGACCAGGCGCAGCCTGTCGACGGTCCCCCGCACGGAGTTTATGCGGTTCGCTTGCTGAGGCGACTAAAGTCCCAATTCACTGGATCGCTGGTGCCTCCATTACACCGTTCGTCGGTTGTCGGTCTGTTCAACGCATGAATCTGCGTGCAGTTGTGGCAACCGGGAACGCAACGGAACATACGTAATCTTGGGCAGCAATGTTGCTCATCACTCCTGACATACATGTCATGGAAGGAGACGCGATGAGAATGGCTCGGCTCGTGATGGTCGTCGCCGCCGCTTGTTTCGCCGCGAGTTCGCTGACTGCGGCGCAGGGACGAGGGAATGGGCCAGCTGGACGCGGGCCACAGATCGCCAGAGGGGGTAGTGCCGGACCGAACGTCGGCGGCGGGCGGACCGGCGGCGGAAATAATGGCAACGCAGGTGTGACGCCGGGCGACTCCGGTAAGCGTGGTGGCAACACGGGGCCGACACCAGGTAACGCGGGAGATCGGGGTAAGAAGCGGGCGGTGGAGGTGAGGCAATGCCGGCGGTGGAGGTCGAGGCAGTGTCGGCGAGGACCAAGGTAATGCGGGTAAGCCGCCGGCAGAAAATCCCAGTGGTGGCCACGGCAATGTAGGGCGGCGGTCGCGGCAATACCGACGACGACCAGGACACGCCAGGAGGAGGACGCAGGCGAGGTGGTTCGGACAGGGAACCCGGCGCTTCCTTCGTCGCGAAAATGAATCCGCAGCAGCGTGCGCGTCTCGAGGCGATGCTGCCGTCCGGCGTGACGCTCGAGCAGGCGGCCGAAGGGTTCCGCAATCAGGGACAGTTCATTGCCGCCCTGCAACAATCGCAAAACCACGACATCTCGTTCGGGGATCTGAAGGCGCAGATGACTGGCGACAACCCGCTCAGCCTCGGCGAGGCGATGCGCACGCTCGGTGTCGAAACCGACGCAGACTGAACGGTTCTGCACCAGGCGAGACGTGAAGCGCACCGTGAGTAACGAGACATGACGCTCCGGGTCGCGGTTGCGGTTTTCGTGTCTGTGCTCGCGATGGTTGGCACGGCGGCCGCACAGGGGCGAGGTAAAGGACCCGGTAGGACGGGTGGCGCGCCTGCGCAGAACGGGAGTGCGTCAGCCGTTCCGGCGGCCCTTCAGCCGTCCTCGTCGTTTCTGCAGTTCGGCACTTGGCTCGACGATGCCACGACAGCCGCGGTGGGCGCAGGATACATATCGATGGGGGCCAGCTATTGGCGAGGGATGAACGCTGAGCAGGTCGATGCGCCGATATTCGGCGTGACCTACGGCATTACTAACCGCGCTCAACTGTCAGCGACCGTTCCGTTCTATCGCGCCACTTACGAAGGCTTCTCCGGCAGCGGTCTCGACACCATCTACATCAGCGGCAAGATCGCCGTCGTCGATCCTGACGCAGGAAGTGGCCGCTTCGGCCTCGCCATCAGTGCCGCGGCGGAGATTCTCGGCGCCCGCATCGCCGATGTATCTCGCGCGCACTGGGTCGTGCCTCTCAGCATGGAGCTCCGCGGTGCCGCGGTCCGTTTGTATGGGTCGACCGGCTACTTTTCGCGCGGGGCGTTCTTCGCGGCCGGCGCCTTCGAATGGACCGTGCCGACCGGCACGTCCGTGACCGCCTCGCTCGCGCATTCTGCATCTGTTCACGGGGTGACGGCGGCGACGATTGCCAGCGTGCCCCGCTCAAGCCTGCGCGATGCCAGCGTCTTCCTATCGCATCCGGTTTCGAGCACCGCGTCGGTATTCGTCGGAGGAAGCCGGACCTTTTCAGGAACGTGGATTGACGGCGCGTCTTCCGTCAGTGGGGGCTTCTCCTTCCGCTTCGCGAGCCCCCGGACACGCACGGTCGGCTAGTCCCATGGAAACGAAATCGCTAGGAGAAATGCCCAGAGTGTGATCTAAAAGGGCATGGCCAAGATTGGACGACCGAGAGCCGAGGTAGTTCTTAGCGAGGACGAGCGCGTCGAATTGGTGCGCTTGACGAAGCGTGCGCGCACCAACCGCAGTGTGGCGTTTCGTGCCCGGATTGTTCTGGCGTGTGCCGAGGCGTCGGACACCGTCGTGGCGCGGCGTGTGCGAACGACGAAGACGACCGTCGCAAAATGGCGAAGCCAGTTCGTCGTGCGACGGCTGGCGGGGTTGTACGACGAACCGCGCGTCGGGGCGCCGCGCACCATCACCGACGAGGCGGTCGAGGCCATCATCGTGAAGACGCTGGAGACAATGCCGCCCGGCGAGACCCATTGGAGTACGCGGTCAATGGCGAAAGCCGCCGGCATCAGTCACACGATGGTCGGCCGCATCTGGCGGACGTTCCGCCTGCAACCGCACCGCACCGAGTCGTTCAAACTGTCGCCTGACCCGCAACTCGTGGACAAGATCCGCGATGTCGTCGGGCTCTACATGACTCCGCCGGCCAACGCCGTCGTGTTCTCCGTCGACGAAAAGTCGCAGATCCAGGCGCTCCAGCGCGCGCAGCCGATTCTCCCGATGGATCTCGGGCAACCCGAGCGGCGCACGCATAACTACATCCGGCACGGGACGCTCGATCTGTTTGCGGCCCTCAATATCGCCACCGGAGAAGTGCTCACGCGCTGTACGGCGAAACATCGGGCCCAGGATTTTGTGGCGTTCCTTCGCGACATTGATGGGAGCGTCGAGCCTGTCCTTGACATCCATGTGGTGCTCGATAATCTCTCCGCGCACAAAGCGCCGGCCGTTCAGCGGTGGCTGCTCCGACATCCCCGCGTCCACTTTCATTTCACGCCGACCTACGCATCGTGGCTCAATATGGTGGAACGCTTCTTCGGGCTTCTTACGGAAAAAGCGCTCAAACGCGGATCGCACACGAGCATTCCGCAACTGCGCGCGGCGATCCTGGCCTACGTCGACGCGCACAACGAACGCGGCAGGCCGTTCCGATGGGTCAAGACCGCCGATCGAGATCCTCGACAACATGCGGCGATTCGGACTGCGCATGCAGCAGGTGCACGGGCAATGACTCGACTTATCCCAGGAATCACGGATCCAGGGGACTAGCCGTCAACCCAGTAACGCCTTGAAGAAGGCGGTCACCGGGCGCACACGCGATGCTTAGCGACCGTCATGTGAACCGGGTGGTCAACTGGCGCAGACTCGCGGACCAGCCGCACGGCTGTCGGCTGCGGCTCGTCCTCCCACTCGAATTGCACCGGCTGAGAGGCGCGTCCAGTTATTCCAGCGAGTCTCGTCGCGGCGTTCATCTGTAAATGCCGGACGCTTCCCGAGCCGTCCACAATCCCCGTCCCGCCTCACGGGCTTCTCTCTCCAGCGCGCTGAAGTCCGCCACCATGCGAACGAGAAATGCGTGGAACCGAACCCGCAAGGGGTTCAGAACCGCTGAAGAAACTCATCCACTCACCGACATTGCTTGCTGGGTTTCTTGCGCTACGACGCCTCCGCCCGGATGCGCCCAGCGAGACCCCCACTTCATAGCGTGCGCGTAAATGGAACATGTGGGTCACCCCTTTCAAGCCTCTGTTCAAGTTTGAGAACCAAGAGACTTCGTCGTCTACCTTCTGTCCGATTGTCGGGCAATTCCTCTGGCTCCATTCACGCCAAGGCACGCCCTATGCCTTGTGTCCAGTGAGGGGTCGGCTATGCGTTTCCGACATCGGGTTCGCTCCTTTGCCCGATGACGGCCTCGCGCCGGTCCCCTCACGACCTCCGCGTGGTGAAAAGGGCTCGGTGAGACTCTCGGCGGGAGACTAGGTCCAACATGGTTTCAGCTCGAACCCACTGTCCACAATGCCATCGCACCAGCGTCGTGCGGCTCGATGAGGTCTTCTATTCTCCGAACGTCGATTTTTTCCGCTGCGACTCGTGCCGATGTATGTGGCACGTCGAGAAAGGGAAAGACGGACCACCGAGTCAAACGCTGTTAGGACATCAAACCCTTCAGATGGCCCTAAACAGTCAGCAGATGGACCCAGTCGAAAGTCCAAGCAGTAGACACCATATGAGAAAGGGTCGTCCCGTATCTGCCCACAATCCGGGGCGACGGTCACCGACTGGTGAAAGGTGAAAGGGTGAAGCCCTCTACAACCTCTCCCCCCAGTAATTGATAATCAGGTAGGTCTATTTCATTTCTAACAGAAAGAGGATATAGACCGCTTTCACCCTTTCACCACTCTCACCATCACCAAGGATCCTGCGTGAGCCCTGACCCAGGTCTCGTGCAGGGATCTGGAAGGCCTTGGTGTCGTTTTCGGTCCCAGTGGCCTAAGTGTTTCTATCCGGATGAACTTTTCAGATCTGAATATTCGATCAGGTGAGAAGTCTTGAGACTGTTGGGCCACTTGGGCCATCCCTGCTGCAAGGGCTTTTTTCAGTGACTCCGAGCGCCATCCGCTCGAGAAGGAGAAGCACCTTTCCTGTTCCCCCGAGCGCTTACCCCGCCCTTAGGGAGTGGTAGAAGTCGTGATTTCAAGCCACTCGGCAACGCCGATCCCAACTTCAATTTGGCGCTCATGAACGAGGACGACCGAAAAACAGAACGTATCCGTCGGCGTCCTTGAGTTCGAATCCACGCAAACCATCGTCGTCGTCCTTGAGTGGTTGAGAAAACTCGACATTGCGCGACAAGAATTCTGCTGCCAACGCGTCCGGATCGGGGACATGGAGGTAAGCGTCCCAGCGGGCCCAGCCCTTTTTGACGTCTCGCTTGTAGTTCGGCAGTGGATCTACACCAACGTCCTTGAGCATGATCATCGCGGCACCCCGCTGGACGATGCCGAAGAAGATGTCGTCAGGGTCGGGCCCTTGAAACGTGATGTCGAACCCGAGACAGTCGCGATAAAACGACAGCGCGGCGGGGACATTCCTGACGATGAAGAACGGCGCGATGCCGGTAATGTCTGGTTTAGTCATGTGAGTTTCCATCGCCGCTTTTAGCGAACTTTCACCACGGCCTGCTAAGGGCGGGAAGTGCACACACGGTTCGGCTCAAGCTTGAATGCTGCCGAAAGAGTCTGTCGAGTATGCGCGAAAAGGTGCAGGGAAGATCAAGGCACGCGCGAAGAGTGGAAAAACTTACAACTCGACGGAGCAGACCGAATCAGTCACGATACCCGCTGAGAACCGAGATGAGCCGTTGATTATGCGGGTAGCGAGACGTGTCAGTGAGATTCTGGGGCAGTCATGAACAGAACAGTCGCCCTCTGCATCTTCATCTGTTCGGCTGCGACGTGTGTCGTCCTCTCAGTCGTTGCACCCACGGTGCTGAGCGACCGCAATTCGTTCTTAAAGGGCTTCGTCAGTCATGAACTGCTCGTGCTGCTCGGTGTCATTGTAACCATCACGCTCGCGTCTGCTGCGAACCTGCATCTTGAATTGAATAAGCTGGAAGAGCCCGTTCGCAAGCGAGTGTTCGGCCCGACACGCGCTGCGATCAAGCGGGCTGCCTACTGGCTAAATGTCTTTGCTAAACACGTTGTTCATCCGGAGCACTCTGAAAAGAATGGTGTTGCCACACATCAGTTCAATTCAGAGGAGGCCCCGGATGAAGCTTCATCGTAATGCGAAGACCACCCCGATCTCGCGCCTGGCCTTGGTCCGCCGCGTGCAGTTCGACGGGTGGAGTTACCAGGCGGTGGCGGAGGGCTACGGGGTGAGTGTCCGCACTGTGGCGAAGTGGATGCGGCGATTCCGCGAGCAGGGGGCCGCAGGCCTGGAGGACGGCTCGTCCCGTCCGCAGCAGACGCCGCACATCACGCCGGCGATCCGCGTCACGTTCATTCGCCAGCTCCGCGAGCAGCATGGCCTGCCGGCGTGGGCGATTGCGCGGGCGCTGCGCATGCCGCGGTCGACGGTCGGGGCCTGGTTGCGGCGATTGGGACTCAATCGCCCACCGGCCACGCCGCCGCAACCCATTCACCGGTACGAGTGGCCGCGGCCGGGCGATCTCCTGCACGTCGATATCAAGCCGCTGGGGCGTTTCCGGCGGGTCGGGCATCGCATTCACGGCAATCCGCGTCAGGCCTCGCCGGGCGCCGGCTGGGAGTATGTGCATGTCGCGGTCGATGATCCACGCGGTTGGCGTACGTCGAAGTGCGGGCCGACCAGGTCGGGCCCACGTGTGCGGCGTTTCTCGAGCGTGCCCTGCACTGGTTTGCCTCGCGGCGCATCACCATCCGCCGCGTGATGAGCGACAACGGCAGCGGCTACGTGTCCCGGGCCTTTCAGGCCGTCTGTGCGGCACGGGCGCTGCGACATCTCCGGACGCGTCCCTATACGCCGCGGACCAATGGCAAGGCCGAGCGCTTCATTCAGACGCTGCTGCGTGAGTGGGCCTACGTCCAGCCGTACCAAACCTCGCGGCACCGCCGCCGCGCGCTTCAGCCCTGGTTGCGGTACTACAATCTGGAGCGGCCGCATGCGAGCTTGAACTATGAACCACCCTCATCACGAATCAGAGGTGCTGCGTGATGAACAACGTGTTTGACTTCAACAGCTAATCGCGGTGCTCTTGATCGCGCTTGTTCTCGTCGTCGCAAAGCCGTTGGTGATCGAACGCACTGCAACAGAGGCGCAAGACTCCGCCGCGTCGTGGTTCAACAGCGCCTCGATGCTCGTCGTGTTGTTCAGCGTCTTAGTGCTTGCCGACTTGACTCAGCAAGTCGCGTTGCTTCGCAGCAAGACGCTCAGTCAGCGATAGTCGGAAGAGGTCGAATCGGTCCACCAACGCAATTGGCGCCATGTATGAAGGCGGGCTCCGGCGTCGTCGGATCGCTGCGAATCAAGACTCACCCACGGCGTCGCCTATAAGTCACTGTGAGTGCTTTACTGGACTGGTTTCCAGCCGCGTCGCGTGCAGTGACCGTGATGACGTTCGTTCCGGTCTTCAGTCCGATCGAGCCGGTACTCCAGCTGGTCGTGCCTGAGGTGGGTTGCCACTGCCACCACGATCGTTAGTCCAGCTCACCGAGACGACACCGACGTTATCGCCGGCGCTGCCGCTCAGCGCCAATGTTGATGCGGAAGAAGTGTAGGTCGCTGCCGTAGTGGGACTCGTGATGTCAATCGACGGCGCGATGGTATCCGATGTCGAATGGCGCCGAGACAGACCACTTGAAGACCTGAGGCGTCGATGTCAAGACACCGTCAGACACTGATGCGGTGACCGAATAGTCACCGACCGCGGCCGGGACGCCGGAGATGTAACCAGTGCTCACCATTAAGCTCAGACCGGCAGGAAGGCCACTGGCGAAGTATGTGACAGGGGCACCGTCGGGATCGCTGCCAACGAGCTGCAACGACGTGGAGTCGCCGACGACAGACGTTTGTTCTCCGGGATTGGTCAAGGCGGGGAACTGATTGCTGTATCCACAGGTTTGCGCTGATCGCGGACCTTCTAGCGAGTCCAGATATGCAGAGACTTGAACGCAGTATAGCCGTCCTGCGACAGCGTTCGGCCATGTGAACGTGGTGCTATTGCCGACGTCGTAACGTTGCGTCACATTGCTCGGTTGTTCTCCGAGATAGACGACGTATCCGGCAACGGGTTCTGAATTCGGATTCCAAAGTACTTGAAGCGTATCCGCGCTTGTTATACCGGGAAGCAACAACATTCCCAGCGCCAGGCCGAGCATCCGCCGGCCAGCAGAAAGAATCGCAATCGTCATTCGCAATCGTCATCGGGAGCGCCTGGGGGAGGTCGCGAGTCCCACCTTGTCTAGGAGCAAGATCTTTTCCACCCGAACGCCTTGCTCTAAACATCGACAAATACAGGCGCCTCGCAGATGCTCGCCCACGTGGCTGCCGATAATCCGGCAGCGCCAGTAACGAGTGCGTGCCTCACGGCAGTCTCAGATGCGGTGTGTTGAAGGGAAAATCGTGCGCGTCTTGACCCCGTCGGATGACCGACGGAGAGTGTCTGTCGGCCGACACGCCAGCCAGCTCTGTAGCGGGTCATGTCCTGCCAAAAGACAGGTCAGTCCTCCGCGTCCCGTCGTTCGACCTGAACATGACTGTGTCTTTGATCCCGATCAAATTGATCGAGCTTCCAATCTGCGATTGTCCGAAAAGGTGGCTCCGCGGCAATCGGGGCTTCCCAATCCTGGATTCCGAAGTCGCCTGTCGGTGTCAGTCCGCACTCGGGCCCAGAACAAGAAGTCGACGGCGAGGAAAGTACCCGACGCGCCTGCCGAGCAGTAACTCGTTCCCCACGATTCCTTCGGCTTCTGCGAGCATTAAGGTCATCCCAAGAACGGTAGGCAGTCGGCCGCAGCGTAGTGTGCAAGGTGTGCGACCGAACTGAAACGGTGTCACGAACGTGTCGGTCGAGAACGAGCCGAAGCCCGGATAGAAGTCGGTCACTCTACCCGCAGCCGGATAACGAGGGAGCGTCTCCCCCTGGAAATAGGACACCTGCGCGCCGGTATCGAAAAAGACCATCGTCGGCGCCGCATCGATGACCGCCGTGAGCGTCGGCACGTTCATGACAAACTCCAGCGGCAGCGGGTCACCTTCTTCGCAATCGAGGTGCGCGGTCGAAAGCCACACGCGTGACTGCGGGATATCCATGAGCACGTCAAACTCGTTCAAGATGTCCGTCCCAAGCAATCCGTCCACATCACGGCCGACGTGGGCGGAGAGCTTATGGGCCGTCAACCCCATGTAGGTCTCTCGAAGGCTGAATCGCTTCTGCTCAGTCTCTTTGACCTATTTGCCATGCGTGGATTCTCTCCGGGCATCGTCGACAACATATCAATCTGGACCGTCCCAGAGCCCTCGACACTGCTGCTGGTCGGCGGCGCGCTCGTGCTGCTGCAAGGCGGAAGAAAGTTCGCCGCACAGCGACGTCGCCCGACGCACTGAAATCGTCAACACCTACGCAGAGTGACGGCACCGCGGCCGTTCACGACATCTCGGCGACCACCCGCAGCAGGTCCATGCTGGTGATGATGCCCACCGGTTCCTTGCCTTGCGTGACAACCAGCCGGTGAATGTGTTCGCGAACCATGATCTGCGCCGCCTCAGTGACCGTGGCGGCGGCGGGCACCTGGTGAATGACAGGCGTCATCACGTCGCGCACGGTCACCGCACGCTCCTCGACATAGCGCTGGCCGAGATCCTCGATCGTCACGTCGCCGACGACGTCGCGGTAAAACCCGTGGCTCTGCGACGGCTCGAATTCATGGTCTGCGACATGGCGACCGATGTCCGTCATCGACACGACACCAATCAGATATCCCTGGGCGTCGACGACGGGGGCGCCGGAGATCTCCCGTTCGGTCAGATAGCGAGCCAGTTCGTCGGTCGTCATCTCATCGGTGACGGTCATGATGTCAGGGTTCATTACGTCCTTCACGTTTCGTGCTCTGTTCATGGCGCAACTCCGGAAAGGGCAAACATGTCGTCCACGCTTGTCGTGGCGGAAGGCAAACGCGGGGCCAGAACCGGGCCGACCGCTGCGCACGAACTACTGCCTGTAACCAACAACTGTGCACCCGGGCGGGACTGAGCGCAGGGGAATTTTCAGCGCGGCGTGCGAAGTATCCCGACTTCATCGTCTTGTGATCCGGGACGACGCGAGGAGCATGGGACAAACGTCCAGGAAGCGCCGAGGCACGGCAATTGCTCGGGCGGGCACGGGAGATGCCGACGATGAAGAGCCGTTACCTGCTGGTCCCGTTGCTTCCGCTCATGGTTCTGGGGTGGCGCAGTTCAGAGACGGCGGCGGCCGGCGGCGCCGCACAGAACGTCGAAAGCGCACATGAATATGCTCCAGTTGATGCGTGCATTCCCGTTCCCGCATGCAAACGTGCTGTTCGACGCGCAGCGAAGGATCCGGTGGGTCCCGAGAAGAAGCAGTCCATGGTGTACAGCGTGTACCGTTGGGGCGATTCGGACACCTACGCTGGATGGGAAGGTGTCGAGAACAGCGCGCTGGCACTGGCGGAAATGGCTCCGATTCTGTTGACCCCACGCCTGTGCGCCAACGGGATTCCGGCGCCCGTGATGCAGTCGGACTGGAAGAAGGCGGTTGAAGGGTCTCGTCCTCGCGGGTGAGAAGGCACACAAGGCCGCACTGACGCAAACATCGACGCGATGCTTGACGTCGGCGAGACGCTCAGCAACGCCTGCGCGGCATGCCACGACAAGTATCGCGACGTGGATCTCGAGGGCGGAACACGCTGCAAGGTTGGCAAGTAGGCACGCAACATGGCCAGGATTCTCGATGCCGTCGCCAGTTCTCACACGCCCACGATCGGATTCGCCCTGGACACGCACAAGCAAAAGACCCGGCGTGGGCACGGATACTGTGCCGCTGGAGGAACCCTTGGCGGAACTCGAACGTCACCTCATCAGTGCGTACGTCGCCGGAGCAGGCGAAGGATCTTCACCGCTTGCACACGCGTAGCGACGAAGTCGCTCGACATCTCCTGACCGAAGCATCGCGCTGCGCGAGTGTGAAACCGAGCGAAATCGAAGCGAGATTTCGTTATCTGCGCACCCTGCACGGCGACGCGTCACGCAACGTGTGACAAGCCTGCCGTTGAAGCCAGGCTCCTAAGGCCAGGACCAAGAACGGGAGGATTCGTCATGTTTGCGCGCATCTTGTACCGACGGACTTCAGCGCTCCTTCGGAGGCCGCGCTCGCCTACGGCCGTGAACTGGCAAACCAATTCGATGCCGCGCTGCATCTGATGCACGTCGCCGAAAATCCGTTCTTGCGTGCCGTCGCGATGGACCGGCGCGCTCTGGAAGAGGCGGCTGTGCGCCGGCTCCAGGAGCGTCTGACGGAAGCCGAACGACGCAGAGGGTCGGTCGCGATCGTGGAACAGTCGGATGAACCCACGAACGAGATTCTTCGATACGCCAAGTCGACGAACATCGAGCTGATCGTCATGGGCACGCATGGCCGCACGGGGCTGGCTCGTGTGGTCGTGGGAAGTGTGGCCGAAGCGGTCGTACGGGCGGCGCCATGCCCGGTTCTGACTGTGCACTCGGCAGAGCCCGCTACGCTCGTGGCCAGCGACGGCGCATGAGCTCCGCCGAACGACGTAGGCGTATCAAGGCAGCTTGTCGACCGCTGCGATCACTCGTCAGCACGGCAGACCCTGCTGCCGAAGCGTAGCTGGGGAAACGAGATCCAGGGGGGCATGGGCGAACCTTCCCCGCTACGGCCAGCGAGCTCGCGCCTCGCGCTCATTCGCCAGATACACGCGCCTCACTCGTTTCACGGGTGAGCAGGCTGAACCGATTCAGTTCAGCATCGTTCTTCATCAGTTGATACATGCGCTCGACTCTATGCCAGTCGTCGCAGTGCCGGCTCACGAGGACTTGCTCCTCGAACATGGCGATGATGTCCCATCCGCCATCGGCGGCATGTGCGACGCGAACATGAACCATGCAGTTGGCGCCTTCGGTAAGTGGGACTGCCAGTACGTTCAGCACAAGGCCTCCGTTCCAGGGATGTGGGCACTATCACTGCCAGCAACTCACGTTGCCAGACGACATCGGGGTCTCGTCTTACGCGGCCCGCTTCCAACGCGTGTGTCGCGAGAACTGGCGGCGATTCGTCATGACGACCGCCGCAACAATGAGCCATACGGCGCCGGCGAGCGCGAAGGAATAGGTCTGAAGGCGCGCGCCGGCCAAATACAGAGGATTGAGAATCAATAGACTGCTGGTGATGCTCATGTGCATGAGGATCGCCAGGAAGATGCTCTCAGTGCGGTCGTAGAGCCATACCATGAGCACCCTAAAGGCCGTCAGGTATCCAACGAAGGTGCCCACAGCGATTGCCGCCAGATAGACGGACATCGCGAGATCGCCGGCGGCGGCGCGGCTCGACCACAAGTTCGGAAGCACGTGCCACGCACTCCACCAGACGCCCACGATCAGCCCGGTAGCAAGGACACCGTGACGCCGTCTGAGTGTCGGGACCGCGAATCCCGTCCACCCCAGTTCTTCGAAGATGCCGGCCGATACTCCCACGGCAAGACTGACGAGCAGTAGCGATGTCTTGTGATCCGTAGTCACGAGACCTGGGATGAACGCCGGAGAGACGAACGACAGCGCAACGAGCGTCGCGGTCATGAGGACGGGGGCCATCAGCAGCGCTACGGCGTACCCGTTCGCGCCCACTCGCCACGTGCGCAAGCGCGTTGCAAACTGGCGAAGCCCGGTCAATCCGTGGAGGACCGCTGTCAACAGCAGGCCCGTCACGCTTGGGCCCAAAAGCATCGCCATCACTGCGTACGCGAAGCGGGGGTCGCTGTCGGGCGTGGTCCCGCGCATTCCTCCCGTACTTCCAATGGCCAGCAGCATGCCGCCCCAGGAAATTGCGAACGTCAGCCCGAAGTAGGCTGGAACCGGGTGTCGCCGAACGAGTGCCGTGATGACCACTGTGACCTCGCATCATTTCTGGAGCACTGAGTAGAGCGCGTCCCTGAGCGCGACGTCTCTCGGATCTCCCGTGAGCATCGTTCCCATCTGGCTCGTCACATATCCGTACCCAACACCCGCCTCCGGATCGGCAAACCCGAGAGAGCCTCCGGCTCCGGGGGACCCGAACGAGCTCGGATTGCCAAACGGCCAGACCGCACTCGGTTTCATGAACCCCAAAGAAAACTGCACAGGAGCCTTCAGGCACTCGTCATAGAACCCGCGGCTCGGACAGATCGCCGGCGCGGCGAGCAGCTTCAGCGTCTCCTTTCGCAACCCCAGCTCGCGCTCTCCGGTCGTGAAGGCGCTATATGCGCGCGCGATGCCGCGAGCTGTGCCGATGCCACCGCCCGACGGTACTTCGAAGTTGCGAGCATAGATGCGTCGCTCGTCGTGGGGATATTCGGAGCCTCTCAGCGCCCGAACGATCTTCGCTCGTGGATTCATCACCTCGAAGGTGAAGCGGAGCGGGAATCCGCGCACCATATCGATTGGACTTGGCCGCGCGATTGTGGCCAGACGGGAATTCGCGATGTCTTCAGGGAGCCTGATGTATACGTCCAGATCGAGTGGCTTCGCGATCTCGTCCTGGAAGAACTGACCCAGCGTTCGATGCCGCAGGTCGATCCGGCGCAACAGCTCGCCCTGATAGAACCCGAGGGTGATGCCGTGATAGGCCTGTCGCGTGCCCGGCTCCCACGCCGGCGTCTGACGAGCGAGCACGACGGCGAGTCGATCCGGATCGGCCACGACGCTTCGCTCGACAGGTTCATCGAAGGCGAACAACCCGGCCTGATGGGCGAGCAACTGGCGGACGGTGATCGTCTCCTTGCCGTTCTGAGCGAACTCGGGCCAGTAGTGCGCCACTCGCTCTTCGTAGTCGAGCCAGCCTCGCGAGTGGGCGATGGCCAACGTCATTGCGGCCAGCCCCTTGGTCGCCGAGTAGACGATGACCATCGTGTCCTCGTGCCACGGCTCGCCCGTCTGCTTGTTGCGGACACCGCCCCACAGATCGACAACCTTTTCTCCGTGGCGATAGGCACAACACGCGCCGCCCAACTCTCCTCGTTGAGTGAAGTTCTCGGCAAACGCCTCGCGCACTGCCTCGAAGCCGCGGGATGTGTGGCCTTCGACGACGACCCGGTCCAGTGTGACTACGGACATAACGCCTCCTCATCCCGCAGCGTTCGCCGCTGACGGTCTTCGGCCATTTCGCGCGTCACGCCGAGCAGTCCGCTACCCGCGCGCGACGCTCTGCCTCCGCCTTGACTGGCTGAAGCATCAGCGCTCGAATCGCGATGATGCCTGGGGACAGGAACGACCAATATCGCCGGAACCTCGCTCGGGCGAATGCATCCGTTGCGACCGCCCGCGTCTCCGTACGGAACACCGATTCGATTGGAGTGATCGCATCCGCTCGGAGCGTCCACGCAATCTTCACGTAACCGGGCTCGTTGAATGTCGCGAACTCGTCCGGCGACAGCCCGCGGAATGTGACGTTCGCTGTCCACGGCTGCGTCACCGCGCCCACGACGACTTCACGGCCCGGCACTTCAGCGAGAACCCGCCAGCCAATCGACTGCGTCAACGCGAGCAGCCCACGCGGACGCGCTGCCCAGTCGGGTTCGGCGCCAAGAATGATCTCGCGCGCCCTGAAGATTGCTCGCGCGATTGGCGACTGCATCAAGTCCGCCTCAGCTGCCGCGGCTAACGTGATCTCCGCCGGCGCACTCACGCGAATGTGGTGATGTTCCGCGACGTCGTAGACCAGCATGAAGCGATCGAGCAAGGAATCCTTGCGTTGAGATGCCGAGCGCGATGTGTGCCCGTAACGGAACCAGGTTATGGCGGCGTATGTGGCATACGCGGCACCGGCGGCACCGACGCCCAATGCCAACCACCGCGCAAGCGATCGAGTACGTGAGAACGGAGTCATGCCCCCGCCTGCTGAAAGACAACGCATAAATCCTGCCGAGGCCGATGCACCAATCTGCAAGGAACCAACGACCAGGACCGCTACACGAACGCGGAATATTCTTGAAGGTGGGCGGGATTTTTCGCGGAAGGATCGAAAGGGTCCGGGCACTGCCAGATGGAAACAGACATGCGGGAACGAAATGCTTCTATTCCGCTCCCCGCTGCTGGATCGATTGCAGGAAGGCGACGAGCGCGTCGATACGGGCTCCGTCGCCCCTGTCCGAGGCGCTCTCTTGCCGTGTGAACACCTCACCCCAGACCGGCATGGTTCGGTCGCCGTGAGCAGCGGGTCCACGGCCCGCGATGATCTGGCGCAGACGTTCTCCCGGGAACACTCCTCCGTTGCGAGCGGTATACATCGTGAGGTCGGGAACCGGCGGTCGCAATTGTTCGCTCACCGGTCCCGTTCCGCGAGCGGTCTCACCATGGCAACTGGCGCAATAGGTTCGAAACAGTTGAGCACCGTTCGTGCCCCCAGCGCCGGAGATCTGCAGTAACGAGTCCGGTGAACGTTGCAGAGATTCGACGTATGCGACGAGATTGGCCAGGCGGACGTTCACCCTCGCGTCTGACGACTCGAGGCCGCGAAACGTGCTCCCCCATACCGGCATGTCGCTGGTTCCGTGCGCCGGGAGTGGCCTGCCCGTCCCCTCGACGAACGAGGCGATACGCTGTCGCGGAAATGATCCGCCGTTGCGCTGTGCGAGCGTTGTCAGATCCGCCGGGCGCGTCTTGAGCGTGGCAGAGACCGGACCTGTACCGCGTCCGTCCGCTGCCGTGGCATGCCGCGCAGTACCGATTTCGAACGAGTCGCGACCAGTCAAGGACTCGAGCGCCACGGCCGGCGCTCGCGGTCCGAGGCGTTTGCGCCCTCCCGATCATGGAAAACTGGATCAGCGCTGAGCACGACGAGGGCCGAGGACAACGCGAGTCATATGCGTGCTGGTTGCAAGCCGCCGGCCATCGTTCTGTTGGCCGAAAGAGAGCTGAGTGCCAATCGCACGCGGCCATCCGCGGAGTTTTCCACGTCGCCGTCCGATATTTTCCGGCACGGGCCCGGCGGCCGGTCTAACGCGACGCCGAACGGCCGCACTCTGCGTCGGCACAATCGTTGCCGCACTTACCCGCCATGGATGCTCTTCCCAGAACGGCCTCTATGTCATGTCCGCAACGTGGACGACCCGTCACACCGGCGGAGGACAGCAGTGGCTGCATCGCGTGCGGTTGCCCCGTCCCGAAGGAGACTCGCCGCGGTCTCAGCGTCCACGCGCGGGCCTGTCATCGAGATGCGCTCTGACGTTTCAGAGACGCACGAAAAATCGCACGAGTCCGAGGACTTTTTCCGGCGCTCTCACACACTTCCATCGACGATCTCAGGCAAACGCCCGTCCCTGCGAGGTACGCAACTTGCCCTGACCTCCATTGAACGCGCGGGCGTAAGGCCGTCAAGAGCACTTGTCGATTGCCTGCGCGTGCGTCGAAGGAGCACGACAATGAGAAAGTATCTCGATGCTGTCGTGGGTGGAGCCCTGATCGCACTCAATGTCGCGCTCGGGCCTCTTCTTCATCGGTGGCGCACACGATGGAATGCGACCACGGACGAAGTGAAAGAACAGCTACCGGGCGACGAGATCGTACAGTCGCCGACGTGGACCTACACGCACGCCATCACGATTCTGGCGCCCCGCGCCGCCGTCTGGCCGTGGCTGGTGCAGATCGGGCAGGACCGCGGTGGTTTCTTCAGCTATGAGGTTCTCGAGAATCTCGTCGGTTGCGACATCCACAATGTGCTGGAGCTTCGCGGCGAGTGGCAGCAGCTTCGTGCCGGAGACAACGTCCGGATGCACGCCAACGGATTCGGGCCCAGCGTATCGATTCTTGACCCGGAACGTGCCCTCGTTCTTGGCGGCCCGCCAGACGCCAACGGCTCGCAAGCCACATGGGGCTTCTATCTGCATCAAACCGACGATGGTGTGACGCGGCTCATTGAGCGAGGCCGTCATGCGGTCGGCAATGGGATCCTGGCAAAGCTCGGATGTGGACCCTATCTCATCGATCCTGTCGGCTTCGTAATGAGTCGCAGGATGTTGAAGACGATCAAGCGGCTCGCCGAGGCCGCGCCGTGGAAACCGCGATTCGCGTGAGTGGTCCGGTCCGTGCTTCTGGCGTTGATGTCGGATATCACTCGGAGGCCCGCCATGCGCGTGCAGGATGTGATGACAGATCAGGTGTACAAAGTGTCGCCCGATACTACGGCTGAAGACGCGTGGAACCTTATGCGGATGCACCGCATTCATCATCTGGTCGTCACTCAGGCCGGCCGCATTGTCGGCCTCCTGTCCGCTCGTGACGTCGGCGGAATCAAACGTGCTCGCGCACGGGGGCTTCACAGGGTCGCCGATCTGATGACCCAGCGGGTCGTGACCATCTCGCCCACGACGCCGATCCGCAGGGCAGCGAATGTCATGCGGGGTCATGCGATCGGCTGCCTGGTCGTGGTCAGCGGCGGGCGCGTTGTGGGCATCGTGACAGTCGCCGATCTCCTCGAGCTGATGGGTCGCGGTCTGGACCGTCCGGTTCCAGCCGAAGCGGCCGGAGAGGGATGGGGCCGCTCCTCTTCAAGAGAATCCTCCGCAGCGGGTTCCGGCAGTATGTCGGGCAGGCGGGTTAGAGTCTCCGAATAGATCGTTTCGTCTTCACCGGCCACAGTCCACCGACCGGACAACTGCCCGTCCCCGCCGAACTTGTAGACAATGATCCCGAAGGTGTCCTCGGCGACGAAGCTCACCGAAAGAGCGTCGCCGGTCGCGATGCCGACGCCGACCCAGGTCGGTTCCAAAATGACAGTTTGACCGACCACTTCAGCCGCAACCCACATGACGGTGAAGCGATCGCCGTGCCGCTCGATATCGACGGCTCGACGGTACTCATGACCTTCCCTATCAACACCAGTCGCGATGTAAACGCCCTCGAAAGCTGGTTGCCCGGTAGAGGACACAGGGACCGCGCCAGTGGCGATAAGCGCGATGACCGGCCAGGCGAATCGGTGTGCGCGGATCATATCGTCCTCCTGACTGACGCCTTTCACTCATTCTTCTCGCGTCCACTCCAGCAATCTGCACGCCGCTCACCCTTGCCGCACAATCAGCACCGGGCAGGTCGACGCACGAATGACGTGATGAGTCGTCGAGCCGAATAGAAGGAGGTCCAAGGCGCCGCGGCCGTGGACACCCATCACCATCAAGTCGGTCTTCTTCTCTGCGGCCTGGCGGAGTATTTCTCGGTACGCGCGCCCTTCAACGACGGCCGTGTCGACCTTGCAGTAGTCGCCCGCCTCTTCCGGAATCAGCGTTTCCAACCTTCGGCGCGCATCGTTGACCGCAGCGTCGCGAACCCGAGAGAGCTCGGTATCCACGACGAAGGGTTCCTGCGTTAACGCCGCTGGCACCTCCGTCACATGCAGCAGCGTCAGCTGCCCATCGGCTTCCTCTGCCATGTTGATGGCGTGCTCCAGCGCCGCCAGCGAGCTGTATGAAAAGTCGATCGGGCACAGGATCCGACGAAACTGCACGGAGGCGTCCGGCGCGACATCAGGGGCACGTGGCGGCACGATCAATGTCGGACACTTCACCTTTCGCATCACCTTCTCGGTGACCGACCCGAGGAACAACCGTTGGAACCCGGAGCGTCCGTGTGTTCCCAGCACCAGCAGGTCCGCTTTGGCGGCGTCGACCTGCGTGACGATCGCGTCATGCACCAGCCCTGCCTCCCGCACCTGGTAATCGACTGGCACGTCCCGAGCCACGCTACCGGCGAATTCCCGCATCTGTGCGATCAATCGCGCACGATCCTCTTCCTCGAGCACCAGCGGAGGAGCATCGACCGTGGGCAGGCTGACGAACGCGTAGAACATCGTGAGCCGTGCCTCGTACCACTTTGCGATTGCGGCGGCATGCGCGAGCGCGTGGTGCGAGATGTCAGAGAAGTCGATCGGGCACAGGATCCGCTCAATCGAAGCGCGTGGTGTTGCGGCCATACGTAGCTCCTCTCGGCTGGACGTCAATGGCGCTTGCTCAGAGCGAAACGCAAGTAGCGATCCAGCTCGGCGCGATCGTTCCCGCTTCGATTGCTCTGCGGTGAATTCAGCCTTGGCCTGCCGTTGCGAGCGGCACGGGCGCGAACGGGCGGGGAATCCTTCGTTCTCTGGTGAACTTTCCGCGGGCCGGCGCGTCGTCGTACTCATGGTAGCGGTCGCCTTCCCGGCGGCGTTCGACCGATGAAACTCCGACGCCCACACCTCGAGAAGGGTGGCCCCTTGGACGTGGCGTCAAGTAGCGGTCACGCACCGTCGACGACCGCGGCCACCACGGAGCCGCTCGCGTACGCGAGCGCGGCCACGACCGCGCCGAGCCCCAACATCTCCAGTCCGGCCTTCCACCAGCGGACATTGGCGATCAGCGCCCGCGATGCCCCGACACCGAACATGGCAAGAAAGGTCAGCGCGATCGACAACGTGAAGCGATTGAGTGCCAGGGCAGGAACCACATACGGCAACAACGGCAGAGAGCCGGCGATGACAAACGCCAGAAACGTTGCCGACGCATGACGTCCGGGAAACGCCTCTTCCTGAGGGAGTTCCTGCGTCTCGAGCACACTCTCGTGCGAACGAATTGCGAGATAGTTGCCCACGGCCATTGACAGTCCGTCCGCGAACAGATTTGCAGCGCCGATAATCAACACGACCCGCGCGGAAAGACCGCCGCCCGCCACCCCCGCAACGACGGCAAATGTCGTGATGATCCCGTCGTTGGCGCCATAGATCAGCTCACGAACGTAGTGTCGAGCGATGTCGAGCGGGCTCTCCGGCTCGATGTGTAAAGAGCGTCGGTTCATCGGGAATCAACTCTAGTCAACCGCAGAAAATTCCGCCCCTTGCGAACTCCTTCGCGCCGGTTCTGTCTCGGCCCGATCTGTTCTCGATGGCGGAACAGATCGTCCTGGCGATTTCGCGGTTAAAGAAGCAACCAGACTGCCAACGCGCTGACGAAGGCAACAGCGCCAGGAGCCCATCAGCTTGGCCGATGCGGACGTCCAGATTTCCTCCTCCCGGTTCGTGAGTTCGTATATGGTCTTGGAAAAGCGCAGCGGAGAATCTGCAGCTATGGTTCGCTCTCGCCAAAACGTTCTGCGGGCACTTGTGCTTGCGGCTGCCTGCGTCGTTCTCATCGCGCCCCCGTCCGCCCGGGGCCAACTCCGTCCGGATCCGGTGGCCCTGCGCAGCGTTCCCTCCGAGTTGATCGACCGGCTACGAGCCGACCCCTTCACCTATTTCCGGTTTATCAACCGCCGCTGGACCGACCGCGTCTGCGAGGCCTTCGCTGATGTGCCGGACGTGCCGATTGTGCGCCTCCACGGCGATGCACACGTGGAGCAATTCGCGCTGACTAAGGACACGTGGGGCCTCGCGGATTTCGACGACTCCGCGCGCGGTCCCGCGTTCGTCGACGTCGTCCGGTACCTGGGCTCGATCGACCTCGCAGTTCGCCAACGCGGTTGGACGAACCGTCGTGACGCGCTTTGGGACCAGTTTCTCAAGGGGTACCGTCAAGGTCTATCCAGACCGGACGATCCGCCTCATGAGCCGGACATCGTGCGTCGGCTGCGCGATCAGGTGCCCCGGTCTCGTGCGGCTTTTCTCGTGTTGGCCGAGCAACAAATGCAGCCAATGAACGAGATGGAAGCGAAGTCTGTCGTCTCGGGCATGGCCGCGTTCGAGCGTTTCATGCGGCCCGAGCGTCCCGACCTTGCACCAGGGTACTTTACCGTTGTGCGCGCAGGCTGGCTGCGTATCGGCGTGGGCAGCGCCGCGATGAGAAAGGTCCTGATCCGCGTACAAGGCCCCACGGCAGGTGGCGAAGACGATGCGGTCCTCGAGGCGAAAGAGGTTGCCAATCTCGATGGTGTCAGTTGCCTCGAGGGTCGGACACTTCCGCGGCCGCTCCGCATCATCGACGGAACTCGACAGCTCGGTCGCCTCAAGCACGACATCCTTGCGGTCGGACCCACACTGTTGATTCCCGCGGCGGCCGACCGAGCGGAACACTGGCTGGATTGGTGGTTGTCGAGCTGGGAGCCATCCTACCGTGAGATTCGCGTCGGTGATCTTCGTTCCGCCGCGGACCTCTCCGACCTCGTCTACGATTCGGGCGTGCAGCTGGGTGCCGGCGAAGCTCAAGACGTCTCCGTCCGACAACAGGCGTTGTCGTCGGTCGAGAGACTCGAGAGTCGGCTTCGAAAGGAGACCTCGACCATCGTGGGCGAATTGCTCGCCGGATGGTCGGAGCTGCGAGGACGATGATTCGAATTGCACGTTGCGCGCGACGCGCATCGGGCGCTCGCGGACATATCCGAATTGTCCCGGTCCGCTAACCGCACTGCGGCCTTGCTCGACTCTGGCTCTCCTCCTTTCCGCACAGCTCATGTATGAGCTCAACCATTCGGTGCACAGTCCAAAGAAATCCTTTCTGAAATCGTTGCGCCGATGTTGCCTCAACGTCAGGCGAGTGGGACTATACTCGCGCCGCCCCCCGATGTCCGTAGATTTACGGAGGGTTTCCGAGGACAAAAATTCGACTCGGCGTCTTCGCAGCAGTGGCAACCGCAGCGTTCACGCTTCCCGCCTACGCGCAAACCGGAAACGGTGCCCCAAGCGGAGCCCATTACAGCTTGAACATCATCGGTGTCGAGCAAGGGCAAGACGGCCCCGCTCACGGGCTCGAACCGTCACACGATTTTCGTGGCGCTCAACAGCCGTGGAGATGTCTCGAGCAAGATCTATCTCGTGCCTGGCGACGATTTCAGAGTATGCGACGGCAACGCCTTCGATCCGGCGTTTAACTGCGAGTGGCGTCCAGATTCAAAACCTCGGCGCGGTGTTCATGCTCCCGTGCAACACGAACCTGGAAGCCGGGACCGGTCCCGATGGTGAGCCCTTGACCTTGGTCCCGTGTGACGACACAGACCTGGAGCCGACGCTGGCGTACGAAGTGTGGGCGCGCGCGCTTGGGAAGCCGGGTGGCGACGCCATCATCACGACGTGCGCGACCCTCGACAACGAAGAGGTGTGCTCGACCGAGAACGTGGTGCTCATGCGGAAACCCGGCCAATCGAAGTTTGCCAACGTCACGCAGGAACTCACGTCACTGGTCGCGTGCTTAGACGTCGACCCAGATCCGGATGCGGAGGACATCGACTGCTTCCGCTTCGCGTTGTTCACGGGCGACTTCGAAGATTGGTTCTGGAACTACGATAACAACGGGCTGAGGCTGGCGCAGATCCGCTTCTACCCGATCTAATCGAGAGCTCATGCCGCAGGCAAGGCCGATCACGAGAGGTCGGCCTTTGCCGCGACGACCACTTGCCATGCTTCACAAGATCGTTATCTCTCTAATTGGTCTGCTCGTCGTGTCGCTGCCGGACGTAGCTGCCCAGCAGCAATCGCGTGCATCGTCTGAGGGACCTCGGGCAGTCGTGTTGGAAGCAGTGCACGACTTCGGCACTATCGACCAGGGCGCGGCCGTGAGCCACAGCTTCACGATTCGCAATGACGGCACCGCCCCACTTACGGTATCCAGAATCGATCTCTCACAGCCGGGGATGAAGAGTCGCTTCGGGCGCACGATCCTTCCCGGTGCCCAGGGCCGCATTACCATCGAGTGGGACGTCACTCGCATGAGTGGCGAGGTGGCCGCAGAAGCAGTCGTGCACCTCGACGATCCGGGCCAGCCGCGCGTCACACTCGCGATCAAAGGCACGATCACCCCGCCTTTCGAAATCAGGCCAGCGCCGGCCATCTTCTTCAGCGTGTATCGTGATGAGATCGCTGAGCAAGCGGTCACGATCGTGAACAACGAGGAGCGGCCGCTCAGGATCGACGCCATCCGCCCCGAAGGGGAGCATTTTCTCGCTGAGCTCAAGACCATCGAATCGGGCAGGACCTATGAGGTTCGCGTGAAGGTACCGCGTGGAATGCCGGCTGGACGCTACATGGAAGCACTCCAGGTGGATACCGACCACCCACGACGCCGCCAGCTGAGAATCGGTGTCAACGTTTTTGTGAAGAACGACCTCTACGCGGCGCCGGAATTTGTCGCGTTCGATGAAGTGAACATCGAGCATCTTCGTCGTCCAACGGTGGCCAAACTGCTCGGCCAAAGCGTCATCGTCAGAAAGCGGCAGGGCCAGTTCAGAATCACCGACATCTCGACCAGACGTGCGCGGGTTGCGGATCGAGCGCTCGCCCTCGCTGCCGAGTCGAGTGCGGCCTTCCGGATTGACATCGGCCTGGAGCCGGACATGGTCCAACCGGGCAGCCTTGATGGTTCGATACGGATTTCAACGGATGACAAGGAGTTTCCTGAGTTGGCGATTCCTGTGAAAGGCATCGCGAAGTGATGCGATCGCAAGCGCCAGGCCCGTTCTGACGGCGCTGTGATCTCGGGTTCCTCTCGTCGCAATACACCCGCACGAGAACTTGAGCTTCTGATCGACCCTTGCCGCGTACCTGATCTGGGGCTATGAACTGGTCGGCCAGCGTTCAATCAGCCGACAATCGCAAGAGGAAAGCGCAGAAGGCCACCGAACTCATGACGCTCCGAACTGCATGGAGATACGCCCACCGCTTCAGCAAGACTGCTGCGCGGGGCCCTCGTGGATCCAGCGTCTGATCCAGAAGCTGCTTGTTGATCGGCGCAACGATCGCGAGCGTAAACGGCACGACGCCGGCGAGCAACAGTGCGCCGATGACAATAATGCTGTCTCGCTGCTGCCATCCGGCGATGAGCCCGCACACCCCGCCCACAATCGCAAGCGAGGCTTGCATCACCGCTGCGCGATGGTAGCTGGGACCAAATTCCTGGATCGCAAGCTCGGTCCCACAGCTGACCCGGGCCGGATGCTCGACGGCGTTGATGTAGATGGCCGCACCCGCAAATAGACCGGCTGCGATTGTCGCCATTGTCAGGAGCAACATAGGATGCACGCTGGGCGATGATGTTCGTCATCGAACTCATCTACAAAGTGGACCTCGCCGAAATTGACGCGCACATGGTCGCGCATGTCAACTTCCTGAAGAAGTACTACGCTTCCGGACACTTCCTGCTCTCGGGTCGAAAGATACCGCGAAATGGCGGGATCATCCTGGCCGTGGGAGAGAGTCGAGCCGACATCCAGGCCATCGTCGAGGAGGATCCGTTTTACGAGCTCGGTCTCGCCGATTTTCGCATCATTGAGTTCCGAGCCAGCCAGCGTGCGGACGACATTCAGAAACGGATCGACAGTGTTAGTCAACGACCGAGCCGAGGCCGTCCCCAGAATCCACAGCGCTAGCCACCGCCATCTGTCGGCGTTTGCGAGGAGCAAGCGAGCACATCTGCGTTGTTGGGCTTCTAACCGAGCCACCTCTTGCTCAGCGGGGATTAGGGCGAGCTTCCGCGACGCTAAACCTCACGGCCCGTCTGTCCGATATGCCTTCCGAACACCTGCTTGAACCATCACTTCCCTGTAAGGCTTGACCCATGATTGGTTTCATCGCTGTACCCTTACTCCTCGCACTGATCGTTGCCGGCTGGGTGCTCGTCCGCTCCCGCGGGCGACGTGGTCGCGAATCGTGGAGCCGCTTGCACGACCTTGGCCCGGTCAGCAGTCAATGGCTGGCAGACCACCGACGGCTTGGGCTCATCCCGCGACAGGTTCGGGCGGAGCGATAGCGGCGTAGCGCGCAGTCGACAAAGCCGCGGGCGGCGTAAGCAGGGATCCTGCGTTCGTGGTGGTTGCAACCCGAATGCGTCTCTGACTTGGAACAGGTGGTGTCATGCACGACCGACGGCATGACGACTCGGTGCGCGGGCGACGTCAATGACGGGAGATCGGATCCAGGCCGCTCTTCGTCATCACTTCCATACCACTGCGCGACGCGAAAAACTCGATCAGGGCCCGAGCCCCATCAGGGTTCCTTTGCGCCAACGCGACACCAACCGAAAATATCGTTACTTTCTGCACTTCGGCTGGCAGTGGTATTTTGCTTGCCGCAACGTCCGCTTCAACGCATCGACAGAGCTGATATCTGGCTTCGGCGCTCCCTGCCGCACTGCCATGCCGATGCTCGAGCGCGCCAGGTCGACGCGGCTGGCGGCCACGACCTTACCCTCGCCGATCAATTCGTCAAGGGCGGCGCGTGCCAGAATGAGTACGTCCACGGGTTCCCCTCGTCGCACCCGGCTCGCGATGGAATCCCGGCCGATTCCGGTTGATGTCGCATCCGTCACGACCGTGTGACCCGTCGTGCGTTCGAAGTGTGGCACCAGTGCAAGATGCGCCGCCGCCATGCCACCCGCCGTCATCACCCTCACCTGTTCGCCGGATGCGGGCCCCGCAAGAAGCACTGCGGCTGAAAAGATGAGAACGGCTAGTCGTAAACATGAATGGTGATGAGCGCATAATCGGCGGGGTGATCGGATGAACGTCATGACGGGTCTAGCGCGGTGACTCTTGGTAGCGAATAGTAACGCGGATCGCCGCGATCGACGGACGGAGGCTGGAGCGACGTCACCATGTACATTTCTGCGCGGCCAGCTCGATCCGAGCCGCTCGGGCCGAATGCGCGTACTCTGATGGCACGTACGCGAAGCGACGTCGTGTCGATGTGACGCCAATCCGCAGACATGTCGTTTGGCTTGGGCCGTAGACTCGCGAGGTCATGATGGATCCAGTGGAAGCACAGGCGAAGGCGATCATCGCCGCGGCGTTGATTGTCAGAGGCGCGGTCGAGGTCCCGGTGCTGCCGTCGTCCGGCAGTCAGGGCGCACCGGATGCAGCGGGAGTGCGCCTGCGCGCGCTCACGGACTACGTCTATCGGCTTCTCACGATAGACGAGCCACGAGAGACGACGTGAAGGGCACTGCTGCGCCGAGGCTCAAACGAGACGGCGCCGCTTGAGATATACTTGCCGCTCCTGCTTTTCTGAGCCCTAGGCCATCCCGGCCCAGCCCTCACCAAAGCCATTTTGCGTGAGGGCCCACATGGCCATGGCTGTACCCACCGTTGCCGCGTCACCGCAGGCGGCGATATCCACCGCAGTACTTGAGGAAGCGAGTTTCGACGCACGATGGGCCGCATGGCAGGCGAAGGGGGCCGCGCAGCGACCGGGCTTTCCGTCGGAAGATGGCGGTCGCCGCACCCATCCTCGCTGTCGCCGCTCTCGTCATCTACGTGCTACTCGGACGCTGAGCGTCACGTGCGCTCGAGGCCAGTGAATTCACGCGACTTCCGTAGCGGCGACGCGTCCCGGTCACGTTCGGAGGCAGCGGCCACGCCGCCAGCGGCGTGTCCGGCATGTCGGTCATCCTCGATTACGACCAATGCGCGAAACCCCGATGAGAACACGTATTGGCGGTGTAGCACCTGCGGCGAAGTCTGGAACGCGGCTCGACGAGAAGTCGGGCCGAGCGGAGGCCATCGATGGCGGTGAACGCTGCGGAGCTCACACGTGAGCTCGAGGAGCTGATCGCGGCGTTGGACCGGCGAGTGCCGCGCGTCGAACGAGCAGGCGAGGCTGCCATTGCGCGCGATGCAGCGGCGCTGCGGGCGAAAGCCTTCGAGCGCCTGGCCGAGCTCGCCGCCTCTCCAGCGACTGGGCCAGAACCAGACAGCGGCGAGCCGACCTAGACACTGCAGGTCTGGATGCGAAGGACCCCCTTCCCGGCGAGTCCGTGTGACGTGGTGGGGCTGAGCGTGTCGGAATTCACATGCGAGCTGGACTTGCATGGGTCGGTGTCGCTGGATGCCGTCTGCCGGCGATTTCTCGAAGACACCAACAGGGCCGTGGTCTGGTTCATCCGATTTCGTGCGCTGACGGCCTGGTGCGAACGCATCGACGTGGCCCAGTGGCTGCGATCGGAGCCGTCGCACGCTCACAACGCCTGTGAGCTGGCGGCGAGTTTCGACTTGAATGATGCTTGGGAATTCGACGCCGAACGGTTCCGTTCGGCTGTTGAATCAATCGTTCGCGAGACGGAAACGGAAGTTTCGTAAAGAAGCCCGGACCCTCTACGATCCGGGCCTTCCTGTACAGCTCGAGACGAGCCGATCGCTTACCAGCGCGATTCGTGCCGCTGACGGCCGCCACCGAATCCGCCGCCATTGGAGCGAGCGGCCATCGGTTTGGCTTCGTTCACGGTCAGGCTTCGACCACCGACCTGGTGGCGATCAAGCTCCGAGATGGCGCGCTGTGCGCCTTCGGCGTCGCTCATCTCGACAAATGCGAAGCCACGCGCCTGGCCAGTGGCTCGGTCGCGGACGATATTGACGGTGTTGACCTGACCGGCGGCGGCGAACAGGGCCTGCAGCTCAGATTCGGTGATTTCGTACGGCAGGTTGCCGACGTACAGCTTCAAGTTCATAACTACTCCTGCATCTTGCAATGCAAAGGATCTGATGGCGGGCTCGAGCGGAATGCTCGGCGACGGAACGCAGGAGAGGCGAATGGCTCGGATCTGATGCGGAAGGTCGGGTGAGCGCAGCTGTCAGAAAACTAACTGAATCAGAGCATATCACACCTGCCTGAGCCGTGGCGACGAGTGCCGGCTTCCAGCAGTTTCGTCGCGGAACGAACGCGCACGGACCTCTGTCAACTCGAAGTCCGATGCGCATCCGTGGCCGCGGCAGCTGGGCCGAAAGCGTGCGACGCGCGCTATCGCCGGAAAACGGACGAACGGCGTGGGCCGCGCCCGCGCGGGCGACGGGCGCAGCCCGGTGGTGTAGCCGGCCGCGTCAGCGCGCCACTCGACGACGCCTGAGGACGAGGGCAATCACCACCAGCAGCACGAGAGCCAGCGCCACGAGAGGCAATGCGCTGGAAGTCTCCTGTGTTGTCGGCAAGGATGGCGGCTCGGTTTGCGCCGGCGCCGTCGATGCGGCCGGGGCCGCAGGCGGTGGCTCGCTGGATGCTGCCGCCGGCGCCGCAGCTGCTGGCGCGGGCCGTGCGGCCGCGGGCGGTGCGGCCGCGGACGATGCGGCCGCCGGTGGTGCAGCCGCCGGCGCGGGTAGCGGCGCTGCCGCCGGCTCTGGCGCACGGGCGAGGGTCGCCTGCACTTCCTTTTCGCTCACGACCTGCGGCGGTTTCGAGGTGATGATGGTCGCTGACAGGGTGTCGCCCGCCCGGAAGTCCGCCACCGCCGCCGGCTTGCCGCCGCGCATGATCTTCACACCGCGCTTGTCGACGTCACCTTGCGTGAACATCTTGACGTCCCCACCGGTGCGAACGTAGATCGCCCCGCCCGATGCGATCACCACTTGTCCGTTCTTCACCTCCGTCACGGTGACCGGCGTCACCGTCGTTGTCGTCGTGATGGTCGCCGTTCCCTTCATACCCGGCTTCAGCTCCTGCACCGACATCTGCTTGCCGTCGATGTTGAACAGGAAACCGGCGGGGACCGTAATCTCCCTCGTGCCCTCCGGCAGATTCACGACGAGCAGGTTGCCATCCACAGCGATGACTTCGAACTTCTTCGTTTCCGACGCGGTCGATGTCACCTGCGCCCACGCGCCAGCGGCCAGGCACACGAGAGTACCGACTGTGAGAACCACTCGACTCATTACGCGAGACATATAGGCTCCTTTCATTGCGGCTTGTAAGGCACGGGGACCAAGGCTGACGGGCGGCGAATGAATAACCTCTCTCGGAGCCCAGCAGTGGGCGACGGAATCCTACACGAAAGCCCGTGTGTCAACAACGCTACCGTCGGGCCGCTGATGTATGTGCGATTGCCGTGCGTTCCGTAAAATCCGGAGTGGCGAATCGACCAGGGCGCGGAACCAGTCGATGACAGTTCCGCATTTCCGCCATTCGTGTAGAACTACATGATCTTGAAGGAATAGATGCGCCAACCCTGCCCGTCCCGCGCCCAGGCCAACGCGAGCATATCGCCCTTCCCTGTTCGTGTTCACGAAGCGCAGCGGTGTTGTTGAGGGGCATAGAGAATGTGGTCATCGCGATCGTCGACGTTGCACCGGCGCTTCTCGCTCCGCACCCGTGTCAACATCATCGCTCTGAAGTCACCACGACCCGCAGATCCTGAGGCAGTGTTCGAGCTTCACTCTCACTGGCGTTGATCGGGATTCCGCTCAGAGTACTCAGCATTCGCAGCAGCACGTCGGACGCCTCAATGCTGCCGACAGTGAGTACACGCTCTGCTCCAGACGAATCCACCCACGCCACGGTGACGAAGTGCTCTCTGTCGATATAGAAGGGATTGAGTGGTGCCGTCGATGTTCGCCGGGCAAAGCGCAGGCGGACGATGGCATCTGCTGCAAATTCCAGCGGCTCCGACGAGCAATTGCGGGCTCGGCTTTCAGGTAAGGGAACACTGGGGCGCGCACTGATGTCGCGACCTCGGACGACAAGGACGTTCAATTCAGGTGCGCACCGGCCCGCTGTGTTTCGCAGCGGAGCCACCCACCGATGCTCGGTCCCCACGTCAGTGACCTGTGTTGTATGACGGCCACCTAAATGCGTCACGCACGCAGTAGTGGCCACCGCTATGAGGGCGAGGCTTGCCCCACACCGCAGTGTGAAGCTCCAAGTGGGGCTGATGCTCCACGCCATCTTAGCCGCCAGTGCGAGGGGGATCCCTTGGCGCGGGTTCCTCCACGACGGCGGAATGGTCTCACGAATCGGACTGAGCCCGACGAGCTCGAACCGGCTGTGGTGCCGCCTTCCTGCAACTCGTCCCATAGCGATGCATGGGGAACCGAGCGCGGGCCTCTTCCGTTCTTCTCGAATATCGCGTAGAAGAGGACCCGGAGCGTTCCTGCCCGGCGCGAACATCCACCGCACGACGGAGATTCAAATGAACATCCAACCCGCCGACTACCTGGTGCATCTGTCGAACCTGCTGCTTCTCGTGTCGTATTCCGTGCGCGACATGCTCTGGTTACGGTGGTTCGCGGTCGCCGCCGCGATGACCAACGTTCCGTACTTCCTCGTGCAGAACGAGGTCCTGTGGCCGCCGGTGCTTTGGGCGGGCGTGTTCACGGCGATCAACGTGTGGCAGATCAGCCGCATCTATTTCGAAAGGCGACCGGTGGTTCTCTCTGCGGACGAGCAAACGCTCTACGACTTCGGCTTTCACACGCTGCGGCCGCGCGAGTTCCTGTCGCTCGTGCTCGTCGGCGAGTGGCGGAACGCGGCGCCCGGCGAGAGGGTGCTCGAGGAAGGCAAGCGCGTGGAGGCGATCTGCATCGCGATTGCGGGCAGCGTCGAGGTTCGACGCCAGCGGCAACCGCTTGGTGTTCTCGGCCCGGGCAACGTTATCGGGACCGCGCTCGCGCTCACGGGCGAGCCGTCGCCGATCGAGGCGAGCTTCAGCGAATCCGCTCGCTATATTCGCTGGCCGCTCGACAGCCTCCGTGCGTTCGTGGACCGACGCCCGGAGCTACGCCATGCGCTGCAACGCTTCCTGAACCGCGATCTTTCGGCAAAGGTCGAAGCCCTCGCGCTGCGGCCCGCAGCGGAGCGATGACGTATCCGAGCACTCTTCTGGACAAGGGTCCACTCAGCGCGACACACTCCGGATGTGCTCTTCATGGTCATCGAGAAATTCAAGAGCGGGGATCCTGCTGCTGCGGGGGAACGCTTCGCCCAGCGCGGGCGGATGCTGCCGGATGGTGTTACATACGAGGCGAGCTGGCTGGACGAGGGCGGCACGCAGTGCTATCAAGTGATGGGCGCTCCTGATCGCGCGACCCTCGATGTGTGGATCGCCCGTTGGAGTGACCTCGTCGACTTCGAGGTGGTGCCCGTCCTCACATCGAGCGAGTTCTGGGCACGGCGAAGGGCCTAGCGATCTTCACTCCTCGGTGGGTTGCCCCCCGGCACCCGCTCGAATCCAACGAGCTTCCAGCCGCTGGCTTCGCGCACGAAATACGCATGTGACGGTTCCGTCCAGCTCTCAGGACCACCCTCGAACGCAATCTCCGCACGGATGTAGGTCGCGGGCGCCATGGGCAGATTCTTCGGCACTGGCACGCTCATGCTCGCCGCCGATGCGCTCGTCTCTCCGATCGGCGTCGTCGCACCGGTCGTGTTATCAAACTGCAGCCAGTTGACGACGATTTCGTTCGGCGCGGTCGCGACTCCCGCGTCGACTGCCGCATTCCGGAATGTCAGCGTCCCGGCAGCAGTCAGCTGCACATCGACGACCGGGTTCACCGCTGGCAGATAGCGCCTGATGACGGCGTCGCGGCGATCGATCAGGAACTTCGTAACCATCTCTTCCGACCGAGCGTCGTTGAACTGGCCCACGCTCGGCACGGCCTTCAGCATCTCGTCGGTGAACGCCTGCAGCCGGCGCGCAGCCCAGAACTTGTCATCGAACCGCGCGGACCGGAACGCCGAGTTGGCATAACGCGGCTTCCACTCTTCGGGATCCCAGTTCGTGTGATCGATCGGAAACGCGCCCACGGAGCGCGAACGATAAACAGGAATGGTTCGCCAGTCTTTGACGTAGAAGCCGAAGGTCGGCATACCCAGCAGCGTCTTCTTGCCCTCGACCAGGTACTCCGACCCCTCGAACGGCTCGCGCGGGTAGACACCTGCGCTGCCGAGAGTCGATCCGAAATCCAGCAGATGATGCCTGATCACCTTTCTGTTGTCGTGATCGATGATCGTGTCGAGCGTGTTGATCGACTTCGAGTCCACGTGATTGAGCCACGCGGAAAAGGTCCCATAGCCACGCAGTTCGCGCCGGTGTTCGTGCGGAATGACGTCGTTCGGATCGTTCGATCGGACGCCGTAGAACCGGAAGCCTCCAACCGGTTTGCCATCGAGTGCCTTGCTCGCGATCACTCGGTACGTCCCGCCAGCGTCGCGATGGGCGCGGCGCAGCAGCGCGCGGATGTCGGACTGCTTCATCCGACGTTCGTTCCCGCTCGGCGGCGTGATCCGCGCACTCTCGTCGATGATCAGCTGGTCCGGATCGAGTACAGACAAGTGAACTTCAGGCACGTGGTAACCAAGTGCCCAGAACAGTTTGGTGACGACGACCTCGGTCCCCGTGGCCATGGCCCGGTAGCCGGGGGGATCGACTTTGATGAACCACACCGTGCCGGTTGAGTCGCGAACGGTGAACCCCGGTGTCACGCCATCGGTCTTGGCGTTGATGACCGTCCACTTCCCTGGCGCGGGTCCGGCGGTGGTATCCGGCCCCTTGAGCAGCTCCCCGACGGAAGCGGGACGGGTACCCAGGCGATTCGTGAACCAGTTCGAGTCGGGGACTTCGTCCACGGTGTTCACGTTCTGCGCGCGAACGTTCGGCGTGCTGTCACCGGGCCAGTGGAAAGAGTTCTCGATGGTGTCGTACAGCAGATCGATGCTGCGTTCCTTGACGGCAGACGCATCCTGCGAGTCCTCGACTCTCGCGATCGGATCGTCGGGATAGAACTTCTTACCTGCGGCACCTGCACCGAGGATGGATGTCAGTGCGAGCAGCGCCGTCAGGATCGACAACCGCGTTGTCATGGCAGTAGGAAGGAGAGACATCGTTCTAGAACGCGCCTCCCACGCTGAAGATGAGACGCACATTGTTTTCACGGCTGCGCGCAGCCTCGATTCGGAAGGCGTATCCCTGCACGCCGACCAGCCGCATCCCGATTCCGTATGACTCCTTCAGATCCGTGAAATCGAGATCGGCGCGGCGCGCCGCCACTTTGCCGGTGTCGTAGAAGACCGCCATGTCCAGAAATCGAGCCGGCGTCCAGCGCAGCTCGGCGGTCATCAACATGCGGTTGCGATCGCGGAAACGAAAGTCCGGGTATCCGCGCAGCGTCGAGCCGCCGCCAAGCGCTGGCAGCAGGAAGTACGGAACGCTACCGGACTCTTCCAGGTCAGTGACCGTCGCGAGGCCGCGCAGCGCGATCACCCAGTTGGCGCGCAGGATTGGAATCAGCTGCACCACTTCTCCCTCGAGCATCTGAAACGAGTACCGGTCGTTGTCACGCTCGCGGAAATCATCGAACTGCGCGCGAATCAGTCCCCCACTGCCGGTGTAGCCCGGACGCCGGCGCCAGTCAAAGGCGACCCGTGCGGTACTGTTGATGTAGCTGAAGTCGGAGAGCTCGAGACCCGGTGTACTGGCTGGCGTGAACACATCGTCGATGGATGGCGACGTGCGGCCTCCCGATGTGGTGATGTCGTGATACTGGACGCTGCCGCCGATGGTGAACGCCCTGGTCGCTTCGATGTCCAGGTATGCACCACCCGTTATCGGCGTATATCCGAAGCGGGTCTCGTCCTCTTGCAGCGACGCATTGCCCACGCCGAAGTGCCGCACGTTTGGTGCATCTATGTACCGCCCTGACAGCGTGAGCCGAACCCGATTCCTCGCAAAGGTCGGCAACGCCAGATCGGCCTGCCCCCGAGCGAAGGCATTGATGGAGTACGCGCCGAAGACGTTCAAGGCGGCATCGTCGCCGAAGGGTTTTCGTCCACCGAGGCCGGCAGCGAAACCGCCCCCGGGGTAGACCGAGCCGAACCACGGATAAAAGCCCCGCGGCTCGCCGACAAACAGTCCCCAGTCCTCGAGGCGGTCCAGCACGCGCTCGGCAGGGTTTTCCTCGGGCGGTCGAATCTGCTGTTGCTTCTCCGCCTGCTGTTGCCGAATCAGATCTGCTCGCGTGTCCTGCGCCCTCGCCTTATCGGCGGTGACCAGCGTCGCGCTGACGAGGAGAATCGCGATGATGCGCTTATCCATCAATCGTCCCGGTGACTGAGCCATTCGGTGAGCTCCCGTGACCTCGGCCAAAAGCAGATACGATAAGCGTGCCGTTTGCCCCGTCGCGGACGCTATGGGGACGCAACGTCGTTTGGCAACGCTGAATGCCTGAACTTTGCCTTCTTTGCCTTTTGGCTGTGCTGGCGCAACTGCCCGCGAGCAGTCCAGCTGGAGCGGAAGCTCTGTTCCGCAACGGAAAGACCTGGGAGCTATTCCTGGCCGGCGTGTCGGCTCAACGGGAGTTGTGGCTGAAGACAGAGTCCGTTGCGTCTGTGCCACCCGACTTCATCGAGCGTGTCAGCGCGGCAGCCGAAGGGTTGTCGATTGTCGTCGTTGCCGAGGACTGGTGCCCCGATTCGGCCTTCACGGTCCCCTACGTCGCCCGGTTGGCGGGTTCCGCCGGAGTCCCGCTCCGAGTGGTCGATAGCACTGCGGGCGCGGCGCTCACCGCCGCTCATCGAACACCCGACGGCCGCACCGCAACGCCCACGATAGTGCTGTTGCGGAACGGTCGCGACAGCGGCGCATGGGTCGAACGGCCCGCCGAGCTTCAAAACATGTTTCTCTCGATGTCGACCAATCCGGAGAACGCGAAGCGCTTCTCCCAGAGGCAGACGCTGGTACGAGTCGGATCGCGGGCTCTCAGCGCTGCGGGAGATCGTCGCGCTCATCGAAGAGACGCGTGACAAGGAGTAGCGTCCTTCTTCTCGCCCTGTTGCTTGCTGGCGCACGAGCAGCTGAAGGCGGGCAACAGGCCGCACCGAATCGAGCCCAGGCCAACCCCCAGGATCAGCATGCCGGACACGCGCCGCCATCGCTCGGCGAAGGCTGGACGGGCGCCTGGGATGGCGTCGTATTCGGCACCTTCAACCATCAAGGAGGTCATCGCGGCGAAACGGAGTTTCGCTCGCAGAACTGGTTCATGGGCACCGCGAGCCGACGGCTCGGACCCGGATCACTCGGCATGACCGGCATGCTGACGGTAGAACCGTTGACCGCGCCCGGCCTCGGATTCGCGGAGATCTTTCAGGTTGGAGAGGCGTATCAGGGGCTGCAGATCACCGATCACCAGCATCCCCACGATCTCTTCATGCAGCTCTCATCGTCGTGGAGCGTTCCGATCGGTGCGCAGATGAACGCGACGGTCTCGGGTGCTCTCGTGGGTGAGGCGGCGCTAGGCCCGGTGCCCTTCATGCATCGCGCGTCGAGCGCCGAGAACCCGATGGCGCCACTGGCGCATCACATCTTCGATTCGACGCACATGTCGAGGAGCGTCATCCTCGGTCGCGTCGACCGCGGCATCGTCTCGCTGGAGGGCTCCGTGTTCCACGGCCGCGAGCCGGATGAGCACCATTACGATCTGGAACTCGGAACGCTCGACTCCTGGTCGGCGCGCGTATGGTTCAGACCAACACCCGGCTGGCTCATTCAGGCGTCGCATGGGTTCCTCGAAGAACCGGAAGCGCTCGAGCCGGGCGATCAGCGCCGGACCAACGTCTCAGCCTCGTGGTCCCGACATCGAAACACCGGGTTCACCGCAGTGACAGCGGCCCTCGGGCGGAATCGGCGTCCTTACAGCACCCTCGACTCATTCCTGATCGAGGGCACGCACAAGGCTGGCAAATCATCGTTCTACACGCGCTTCGAGAACACCGAAGTAGAAACCGAGATCCTGCTGTTTCCTCAGATTGTGCACGTGCCCCATCCCGGCGAACTGGTCGATACCGTTCGAGCGTTCACTATCGGCTCGGTCCGCGACATCATGACGTTGCGTCCGCTCGTCATCGGCGTCGGCGGAGGCGTGACCTTCTACGGTGTTCCCGCGCTGCTGCAGAACACGCATGGGGCAAATCCAGTCTCGTTTCAGTTGTTCGTGAGAGTCGCTCGCTCGGACCTGACACGCCGCATGTGGGACATGACGATGGCGCAGCATGCCGGTGGTCACCGGCACTGAGCTATTGCCGGCGCATGGTCACGACGATCGACTGCGGGAGACGGATCGGCGCAGGGTCCGAACGGTTTCAGATCCGTTCCAGTCCACCGCAGCGTGTCAGAGCCGACCTCGCCGGTGACCGTGCCGATCGCGGAGCATTGCCCGCGCTCGAACGACAACTGCCCGGTGAAGGAGTCCTGGCCCGCGAAGCCGCTGATCGCCCCTCGTGAGTTCTGGCCAGAACTGGTCCAGGTCCCGTCCACGCAATTGGCGAGTTGAACGACCGTCATCGAGATGCTCTGAGTCGGGAGGTTCGACGATTCCAATGTGCCGACCCAGTTGCCCGCGATGTTCACGCTCGGTTCCACCGGACCGGGAGGCGGCGCAGTCGGACCCGAGTGTGTCGGCGGCGCTTCCGTCGACCCTCCACTGCAACCAGCGGTCATGGCAATCAGGACGAAGCAGGCAAGAAAGGCGCGTTGGTACATGGCGCCCAGAGAGTGTACATCGCCGGCGCAAGCGTTATCAGCCGCGCAACGTTCGAAACGTAATCGAATACCGCGGCGCATCGACTGCTGGAATGTGGTGCTCGTAGGCGCTCCGCGACTCACCGGTCATGAGATAGGCCGAGCGACGCGCGAGCACGATCTCATGCGTCGCGGTGCGACGACGGCCCGGCGGCTCCGTACGTGCGCCGGGGCGCACGTACGGACGTAACCGCATTCGACACGAGGACAGTAGCGAGACGCCGGCCACGATGTCGTACTGCGGTGCGTCGCGGTGCCAGCCGATCGGCGCACCAGGAGGGTACTCGTTGATCAGTGCCATCGCGAACGCATCGGCGTCGACGTTGGCCCAGTGCGCCACCTTCTCGCGAAGCGGCAGCAGGAAGTCCGGAAGCGGAGGCGTCTCGCCAGGGCTACCCGCGTCGTACGAGCGGCCGAAGAAGGCAACGCGCCGACGGGCGACCACCCCGCGCATCTCGAACGGCGCGAACTCGACACGCGCAGTGTTGTCGACGAGCTCGGCTTCTTCGTCGATTGAAATGAAGTCGGGCCGATACCGAAATCCGTCGGGCACATCGACGTCGAACAGCGTTCCCGCGGGCGCCACATTCCCAAGTGTTGCATGCTCGCCGGCACGTACCGTCCGCGCCTGCCTGGACAGGTGGGCGGAGTCGCAATTCACGCAACTCTGCCGCGACACATTTACACGTCCACGCCACTCCTACGGCGGGGCGCGTCGCGACGGTGCTGGCGATCACCGATTGGCAGGGTTGCTGCTTGAGCCGAGCAATCGGAGGTGAACCGTGTCGTTGAAAGGCATGTACGCATACGCACAGCAGGTCGCTCAGGGAAAGTTCCACGGCACGATCGAGGAACGCCACGGGAAGCTGGAGTTCAAGGGCACCGTCGCGACTGAGGCCGAAAAGAACGAGATCTGGAACGCGATCAAAACAATTCCCACGTGGCAGAACGACATCAACGCCGACATCCGTGTAACGGGCCCATCACAGCCGGCAGCCACTGCTCCGCCTGCTGCTAAGCCCGCCCCGCCGCCGGTCGCGGCCGCGCCCGCGAAGACCTACACGGTCAAGGCGGGCGACACCCTCAGTCAGATTGCGAAAGAGCATCTGGGCAGTGCCGGCGCGTATATGAAGATCTTTGACCTCAACAAAGATCAGCTGACCGATCCTGACAAGATCAAGCCCGGGCAGGTGCTACGTCTGCCCTGAGCTCGATCAGATCCAGAAACCGGTCACTGCGGCGATGCGTCCATCTGCGTCGAGGACGAACAGGTTGGTGCCGCGCCCACGCTCCTCACCGTCAGCGTTGACGGCGACCCAGTCGGCGAGCACGTGCCACTGACAGTGGCGGATCGCCCCGCGGCGTTCGAGATGCATCCCCGGCATGAAGCGTCGCGCGGCGGTCAGGTGACCATTGATCTCGTCGGCCCCTTCGAGACAGGTGTACCGTTCTTCGAATCGCACGCCCGAGGCTGCGATGGCAGCAAGGGAACCCTCGCGAGCACCGGCATCACTTTCATTCCAGACGGCAAACCACCGGTCGACGAGCGACGTGGCGTCGGCATTGACGGTGTCGGCTATGAGGTTTGCAAAGAGTGACAACTGGAAGCGCCACCCCTGCACGTGCTGATCACGCGCCTCGAGGTCGGACTCGCCGAATTCGTGCGTCAGCTGCAGGAGCGTGCCCTGCGGATGGCTGTCGAGGCGGATCGTCACACGCGAGCTTCCGGGCGGACTCGGTTTGCCGTTCACGTATCCGTAAGTGAACACGATGCTCTGGGGAGCGTGAACTTCGAGCACCTCGCCTGACGCCTCGACACCGTTGGGATGCCGGATCAGCACACGGCCGCCAGGACGGGGCTCGATTGTCGAGCCGGCGCCCCACCACGACGCCCAGCGCGCGCTGTCGCTGAAGAACTGAAAGACGACGTCGCGGCGCGCGCGGATCACGAGGTTGCGATCCAGACGATGGACGAGAGCGAGCGTGATCATCGGTCCTCCGTTTTCTTTCGTGGGCGTGGCTGGCGCCGCCGGCGAGCGCTGGGCCGCGGCCCGCGCCGCGTCTCTTCGAGTTCGGCTCGCAGCTTGAGACGCCAGAGGGCGTCGGTCCACATCTGCTCGAACATCGGCGCAACGGGTGTGAGCGCTTCCCGCCGGACGCGGTACACGCGGAACTGCCGGTCGGCCTCACACTCGACGAGCCCGGCCGCGAGCAAGACCTTGAGTTGCAGCGAGACGGCGCCAAAGGTGATGTCCGGCATCGCCTGATGAATGGCGCCGGCCGTCAGCTCCTGATCCCACAGCAATCGCAGAATCTCGCGGCGGCGAGGCGAGGCCACGGCAGTCAGAAGTGCGGAATCCATCGGCTCGGCATAATTTTAGATGAAACTAAAATAATGTCAAGCACAGGCCGCATCCCTCTAGCGCGACCGATCCTCCCAATCGACCCAGTCGACAGGACGGCTGGCCAGGTAGGCACTCACGGCTTCACCAATCGTCGCGAAGAACATCGTTTCGCCAAACCGTGCATGAGCCCAAAGCGTCGCATCTTGTCCTTGACGGGATCCTTCATCTCGGCGAAGCACAGCTCGATACCGTCGGCACTGAGGGTGTCGTGGAGTTCGACAGGACGTCCGCCGCAGTGACATCGATGCTGGTGACCGGTTCCGCCGTCACGACCAGCCGCTTGACCGGCGTGGGCGAGCTCGCGATCGCGTCGAGCACGCGGTCGATGAAACAACTCGGCGTTGGCAAAGAACAGCGGTGCATCCCAGCGGAACAGGACGAGTCCCGGAATCAGGCGCGCGTCGGGATAGCGGGTGATGTCGTGATACCCCTTGATCGGTCGACACGTCCGAGCACCGCCCAATGCGGCCGCCAGCCGTCCCACAGGAACTCGATCACCGCAATCACGATGGCGATCGCAATGCCCGGGATGGCGCCGAATGCGACCACACCGGCGAGGCACGTCATCGACAGCCAGAACTCCCACCGCTGGATGCGATAGATGCGGCGCAGATCGGACACTTCGATCAGGCCGATCGCTGACGCGATGACGACGGCCGCCAGCGCGGTCTGCGGCAGATCCTCGAAGCAGGTCTGGGTGCGAGCCAACAGCAACAGGGCAATGGCGAGCGCTCCGACGACACCCGTCAGCTGCGTTCTGGCACCGGCGGCCTCGGCGACGGGTGTACGCGAGGAGCTGCTGCTGATTGGCATGCCCTGAAAGAACCCCGTGGCGAGGTTGGCAATGCCAAGACCGGTCATTTCCTGGTTGGGGTCGACCGGCGTACGGAGTCGCGCGGCATACGTTCGCGAGAGGACGCTGGTGTCGGCAAACGACACGAGGGCAACGGCAAGGCCGCCCATGAGAATCGACGTCAGCCCTTCGAGGGGGACGATTGGAAAGTTGGCGCCGGCAAGCCCTTGCGGCAGCGGCCCGAGCACGGACAGACCGCCGCGGGAGGCAAGGTCGAACGATCGCCGCGGCACTGGTGGCGGCAGCCACCGCGATCAGCATGCCGGGAACACGGGGCCATCGTTTCAGCACGAGGATCAACGACGAGCGCGCTTCCGCCAACGGCGAATGCCATGACGTTGGTGTTCCCCGCCAGCACGCTCGCGACGATGCCCCACGCCTGCCGCAGCGGCCCGTCCGCATTAACCGAAAACTGGAGGAGCTTCGGCACCTGGCTCATGATCACGGTCAGTCGCGATGCCATTCATGTAGCCATAGCGGATCGGCTTCGAGAGCAGCTCGGTGACGAAGCCGAGACGCGAAATGCCCGCAGCGATACAGACGACGCCGGACACGATCGCCATCAGTCGGCAGCGGGCCCGATCGCTCTCTGAGGATCGCCGCCAGACAGCGGCACGACGACAGCAAGGATGACGGCGGCCAGGGCGGAATCCGGACCCAGCACGAGAATGCGGCTGGGACCGAACACCGCGTACGCGAGGAGCGGAACGATCGTCGCGTAGAGGCCGTTGATTCCGGGAACGCCGGACGCTTCTGCGTACGCGATGCCGACCGGCACGAGCATCGTCGTCATGACGAGGCCGGCGACGACGTCGTGCCTCAGCCAGGCGCGCTCGTATACACGAAGCGTTTCCAGGCAGGGAAACCAACGCGCCCATCCGGTTTGCCTCATGCGCGCCGCTGGGCGGACAGGGGCAGCCTCCGCGCTACGACCGGTATCGAGCACGGGCTTCACTCAGGCGTGACTATTCTCTCTTCCACTGACTCACCGCCGCCTCTTTCCCATCGTCGTAGCGAGTGCTCAGTGTCAGTGTCCCATCGGGTTCCGAACTTGTAATAGCGAATGCGCTCGAGCGCGAATGGATTCGCGCGCGCGGCCGCGAGCTTCGGATCGAACCCGAGTGCGCGCTCCTCGAAATCGTCGCCGATGTAGGTGATCCGATTCTGCTGCGTGTCGATCACCACGCGGCCGTTCGTCGAGATGACTGGATTGGGCGATTTGACGCCAACACTCGCGAGCTGCTTGAGACCCTGCTCGCTCACCTTATAGCTGACCGCGAGCACACCAAAGCCGTCGAAGAGTGAGCTCGCCCGTGGCGTCGACGGGTGTCTGACGTCCGTCGGCGCTATTGACCCTGAACGACATAAGAGCCCATCGGCCCTCGAACTGCTTGCGCGCCGCGGCCGTCGAGTTCGCCCCCTCGTCGACGCGCTCGGTCGGTAACGGCCGGGCCCGAGGCGCTGCCGCGCATCCAGCGGCTGTCACGATGGCCAGAACGGCAACGACGACTTTGCATCCGTGATGGTGCATCTGCTCTCCCTCAATGGCCTCGACTGCCGGCCTCTGTCCGGGGCATAGAGAAACCCTTGCCACTTGTGACTGGTCACCCGGGGATCGAAATCGCGGCGAAGAATGGGCGCTTTCCACAAATCGGGATCATCTCACGGTGGCCCAATCTCAGCTTGTGGAGCGGGATGTCACCAAATACCGTGGTTCCACTTCCCTGACAATCGCTCGGCTAGCGCCGATCGAGTACCTGGCGAAGCTTGATCGCCAGTGCGGCCGTGTTGAACGGCTTCTGAACGAAATTTGCCTCGCCTGCCTGGACGCCCTGGCGAAGCACCGCGTCAGAGGTATAGCCGCTCATGAACACGACAGCTATCGCTGGAAACTCACGTCGTACTCGTTCAGCCAGCTCCGGCCCGCTCACTCCGGGCATGATCACATCGGTCAACAAGAGATCGATGTTTCCGTGCTGGGCGGCGACGGTTTGCCACGCGTCCTCGGCATTTGACGCAGCCAAGACCGTGTAGCCAAACGACTCGAGCGCCGTTCGTGCCATGTCGCGCACTGCGGCTTCGTCTTCGACAAGTAACACAGTCTCGGTTCCGCGCGTTGGAGATCCCTCACGTCTTCGCTCGGTTTCGACCGCGGCATCGCTGGCCGCCGGCAGAAAGATCTGAAAGGTCGTTCCGACTCCGACTTCACTCTCGACTTCGATCCAGCCGCCAGACTGCTTGACGATGCCGTCGGCGACGGCGAGGCCGAGGCCGGTACCCTTCCCCTGAGGCTTGGTCGTAAAGAACGGCTCGAACAAACGGGCGCGCGACTCTGCCGGGATGCCGCACCCGGTGTCGCTGATGGCCAGCACCACGTAGTCTCCTGTCGCGGGCTGCGCGCCATCGCGATGGGGCATCCTGACGTTTCTGGGTCTCAATGGCCAGGCGGCCACCGTCCGGCATCGCATCGCGTGCGTTGATAGCCATGTTCAGCAACACGCGCGAGAGTTGATCGGGATCGGCTCGCACCACTCCGACGTCCGCGCCTACCCGCACAGTCAGTCGTATCTGCTCTCCAATCGTGCGCCGCAGCATCGTTTCCGTCTGCGCAACGACGGCGTTCACGTCGACGATCTTCGGCTCGAACACCGACTGCCGGCTGAACGCCAGGAGTTGCCGCGTCATCGACGCGCCACGCTGGCAGGCGCTGCGAATCTGATCGAGATCGTGACGCCCGTTCTCGTGATTGCCGGCGATGAGCATGTCGGTGTGACCGGCAATGACGGTGAGCAGGTTGTTGAAGTCGTGGGCGACGCCACCGGCCAACTGCCCGAGCGCCTCCATCTTCTGCGACTGCAGGAGCTGCTGTTCGAGCGTGCGCTTCGCGTCTTCTGCGGTGACGCGGTCCTGGATGTCGTGACCTTCAGGAATCAGCAGGACGACATCGCCTCGAGCGTCGCGCACAGGCTTGAGGGAAAAGTCGATGTGGTGCATCTGGCCATCAGGCGCGGGATGCGTCACCTCGAAGCGGACGGCCGTGCCTCGTGCCGCCGTCTCCACCGCCGCACGCAGCCGATTCTGGAGCTCTGGTGAGTGGTTCCACCATGGCGTGTCCCAGAACTTCTTGCCGATCACGTCCTCCTGGCGAACGGCGGCAAATCGAAGTGCGGTGGCATTGGCTTCGAGCAGAGTCCCGTCAACCGAGAGCAGGCCAATGAACTGAAACGTCTGGTCGAAAATGGCGTGGAATCGCCGATCGGCCGCCACCAATTGTTCGTCGCGCTGTCGATTGGCCCGGGCGAACTGCAGGGCGATGGCGACGATGGCGAAGGCTATCGCCAGCATCCCCGGATAGGGCCATTTGATCCGCAGCAGATCGATCAGGCCGGCTGACACGGCGGCCATGCCAAGCCCGATAGCGCCTGCCACGAGGAGCGCGCCACCCGTGCGGTCGCGTCGTGCGTATCGATACGCAGTGATCAGCGTGAAGATCGTCACGGACAAAGTCAGCGCGTAGATTGGGACGGCAATCGGGCGGTACTCAGTCCGCGTATGCGCCCAAAAGCTCTCTCCCCACGGCAATACCACTCGTTCGAGATCTGTGACCTCGCCGACCAGGTTCATGCCGGACAGAGTCGCTGCCGCGACGGCAAGGAAGGAGATCGTGACGAACCACACGAAAGCGCGGGCGCGCACCCCCGTGATCTCGGCAAACAACCAGGCCATTGCCGTCACGCCGAGAGACCCCACGGCCGTGCGCAGGTCCAGTGCCCGCTGAGCGCCAACGACGGTGTCTGAGGACGCGACGAGCAGGACGGCCATCGACTGCACGGCCCAGATGCAGGAGCCAATCGCCAGAATGAGCAGGTTCCGATCGCGTCGAGTGCGTGACCAGATGACGAACGCGGCGACCGCCGAAAAACTGAGGAACCCGGAGAGGAACGCCTGTGTGAAGGCGTAAAGCCCCATACACGAAATTGTAATGGGGTCGGGAGTCATTTGATCGTCACGCTGCGCGTCGAGCGAGGGGGTCCGCTTCAGGTCTTCGGGGCGAAGGGTGCGGTAGCCGGTCATGCCGCTTGTCGTGACGCCACTGCTCCTGATCCTCGTGTCGACGGTGCGCTGACGCGGAGTGATGCGAGTCGCGCCGCCTTGCGCGCAGCGTCGCTTGCTTCGTAGTCGGGTACGGCCTTCACGATAGTCTCGAGCGCCAGGGCGGCATCTCCCGCCGCACATGCACGCCGCAGTTGCGTGACGGCTCGCTGAATCGACGTTCTGGGCACATCGAGCTGCCGGGCAAACCAAATCCGTGGATGACTCGTCGCCTTCATCTCGAGTCCCTGCGTCGTCAGCTCTACGCGCAGCTTCTCTCCCGGCCGCAGGCCGATGGTGTCGATGCCGACGCGTGGCTGTCCAGGCGGCGTGGCCCACTCGATGATGCGCTCCGCCAGATCGCCGATACGCAGCGGCCGTCCCATGTCGAGCCAGAACACGTCGCCACCACGACCCATGAGATCGGCCTTGATGATGAGCGACACGGCCTCTTCTGCGGTCATGAATAAGCGCGTAGCAGCGGGATCGGTCACCGGGACGTTTCGGCCGGCCTTGACCGTCTTCGTCATGATCTCGACGACACTGCCGCTGCTGCCGAGAATATTGCCGAACCGGACGACCACCGGCCTGAACAATCGGCTGCGCTGGTAGACGGCCACGAGTTCCGCCAGGCGCTTCGTGGCGCCAATGACGCTGCGCGGATCGGCGGCCTTGTCTGACGACACCAGCAGTAGACGGGCGCCGACTTCGCGCGCAGCGCGAATGGTCTCGGCAGTCCCGAGCACATTGGTTCGCGCGGCGGCAACGACCGACACCTCGGTGACGGGCACGTGCTTGTACGCCGCAGCGTGATAGACCGTATGCGGACGAGCCGTCAGGCACGCCGATCGAACGTCAGCGCGCCGGCTCACGTCACCAAGGACGGCATGAATCGCGAGCGAGGGATACTCGCGACGCAAGCGATGCTCGATGGTGAACAGGTTGTACTCGGCATGATCGACGAGCGTCAGCGACGATGGCGCGCACGACGCCAGCTGCCGTGCCAGTTCGGCGCCGAGGCTGCCGCCCGCGCCGGTCACAAGCAGTCGTCTCCCCTTGAGCGCGCGGCGGTCGAACGCCGTCAGCACGCTCTCCACAGGCCGCCCGAGCAGCCGCTGCTCGGCTTCGCGGTCCATCTCGATCACGATGACGCCTCCAGAATCACGATGTCCACGCGACGGTTGCGTGCGCGGTCCTCGGGGGAATCGTTCGCAGCACGCGGATGAAACTCTCCGTAACCCGCCGCAGACAGACGGCGGGGATCGAATTCGACGCGTTCGATCAGAGACCTGATGACGGTTGCGGCTCGAGCCTCGACAGCTCCCACTTGCCGGCGCAAATGTCGCACGTCCGCGGAGCGACACCACCAGCTCCTGAGTCTTCGATCAGTTCCAGGCCAGTGCAACGCGAGTACCCGCTATGCCGGTCGCCCTAGCGTCGCGGTGAAACTCGGCACAGCCGCTTTTGTTAGGAATTCGTGGACTTGAGGCCGGGGGCCCGCGCCCGCCTTGTCGGCTCCCCGACATCGCGGACGCGCCGCCGGCCTCACTGATACCGGTCCGCTTATTGGGGTCATCAAAGAATCGATACCCCTTCCCGATAACGTCCCCAACAGAAATGGCGGCCGTGCTGGTCGTCGATGAACGAGCAGGCCAACCTGCTCACCACCAACGTCGGCTGAACCAAGGCGCTGACCCGTCCCTCCAGCTGGCTTGGCTCAGTTCTGGCAATCGGGGGAAACACAGCATGGGCTCGCCAATTACGTTCAGCGGTTTCAACCAGACCGACTTCGGTCAGATCCTCAACGTGATCATGACCGCCGAGCGCGCACCGTTGACCGCGATCGAGACGCAGAGAACGGCACTCAACCAGCAAGGGACGGCGTTTACGACGCTCGCCTCCAGACCGGGTGACCTCGCGTCGGCTATCGAGACGCTCACCGACGAGGACGGCTTCTCGATCCACGCCGTCAGCAGCGGAAGCCCAGACAGTGTCGGCGCGACGGCAACCAGTGGCGGGGTGGCCGGCCTCTACAAGGTCGTCGTCTCCGAACTGGCGCGCGCCCAGGTCATGGCGGCGTCTCAGGTCCGATGACCGTGCGCCAGCTCGCCGATGCGATTGCCCTAACGGAGACACCTTCGTGATACCTGCCAGCCGCGCCGCACAAGCCTATCGCCGTGTCGATTCGGAGTCGCGCTCACCTCTCGAGCTCGTGGTCATGTTGTATGACGGCGCACTGCGCTTCGTCGACGAGGCACGCGCGGCACATGCCCGGCACGACCTGCGCACCCGAGGCCAGGCGATCTCCAAGACGGTGGCAATCATCGGTGAGCTGCAGAACACGCTCGACATGGAAAAGGGGGCAGCGGTCGCGGAACAGCTCGACAACCTCTATACCTACATCAATTCACGCTTGCTCGATGTCACGCTGAAGCAGGACATCGCCGCCTGCGACGAGGTCCACAAGCTCCTGAGCACGCTCCGCGACGCCCTGGTCCCAGGTCTCGGCGCAACCGCCGACCGCAGGGCTGGCTCTGGCGCGGTGAGACCGTGACCTCCGCCGAGCTGCTGCCGCTGGTCGAGCAGAACCTTGCCGGTCTCGATGCCGCGCTGATGCTGCTGCATCGACTCCAGGCGGTCGCCGTCGATCAGCGGCGCGCCAGCGAGACCGGTTCAACAACGGAGATGCAGGCGACGCTCGACCATCGCGATCGCGTGATGGCGACGCGCGTCACCGTCGAGCGCGAGCTCAAAGGCGTCCGGCAATCGCCGAGCTCCATCGCCAGGCGGCCGATCTCGTTGCCGACATCGTGGCGGTCGATCAGGATTCGGTGCAGGCACTCAAGAACGCCGAGCAGGCAAGGCATCTGGCCGCGCCCACCGGTACCTCACGCCTCCTGACGCTGGCGCTTCAATAGATATCCTCCTGCGGCTACGGCGATGACAACCGCCACGGCCGCCACCTCGATCCAGCTGACGGTCGCCACGAGGACGCCGACGATGATGATGCACGTCGCCGCCGGCACGAGTGGGCCACCCGGCACGACGAACGGCTCGCCATCGCTTCGAACGTCGCGCCGCCGCAGCTCCCACGCGGCGAGAGCGACACCGATGTAGACGAGTAATGCGCTGACATTCGTCAGGATCAGCAGGCCCTCGAAGGATCCCGATAGAGCCAGGCCGAGGGCAATGGCCACGTATGTGCCGATGGCGATGTGAGGCGTGCGGCGCGACGCGTGCACGGCAGCCAACTGCCGCGGCGCGAGGCCATCCTTCGCGAATGCAAACAACGATCGCGGACCCGTAAGCACCGTGCCGCAGAGGAATCCAAACATCGAGATCGTGGCCCCAATCAGCAGGAACGTACGCCCCGGCGGTCCAACGACAATTGCCGCGGCGTTCGCGAGCGGCGCGACTCGATCGTTTGGAAGAGCCGGGCCCAGCAACCCCTGTGCGACGACCTGGATGGAGATATACAGGGCGACCACGCCCGCGATTGCAAGGAAGACGGCTCGCGGCACAGTTCGCGACGGGGCACGCACTTCTCCACTCGGCTGCAGGGCACCTTCGATTCCGAGGAATGCGAAGACGAGCACTCCAGTCGTGCTCAGGACCGACAGAACCTGCGGGCTCGAATCCCACGAGAAGTACTCGACGCGTATGAACGCCGCTCCGACGAGCACGAACAGCACGAGCGGCACAAGTTTCGCCACGACCGCGATTTCAACCAGCCGTGCACCACCGCCCACGCTCCGGATGTTGATAGTCGCTGCCGCGATCAACACCGCGGCCATCAGCAGACCCTGGCCGATGGACGATGATGTGCCGATCAACGCGGCCGCGGATGCGGCGAACGCCGATGCGACCGCAGCGGCGGCGGCCAACGCGCTCAGGAGGTTGAGGACGCCGGTCACGAATCCGAGGAGCGGTCCGAACGCCGTCTCGACGTACGCATAAGGGCCTCCGCTCGCCGACACGCGACTGCCGGCTTCGGCGAAGCACAGCACGCTGAGCGCCATGATGAACGCGCAGACCAGATACGCAAGAATCGCAGCCGGGCCAAGTTGGCCAGCGACCACGGCCGGCAGCACGAAGATGCCGCTGCCGACGGTGTAGTTGAAGATGACGGCGGCCAACTGTCGAACGCCGAGTTCGCGGGACAACAGTTCGTCGTGGGCGCGAGCACCCGGGCGCGGGGATTCTGAGACGAAGGACATTGAGTGGAAGACCGGCTCAGACGATCTTTGTGCCGGCAATGAATCCAGATGTGTGGGTGAAGCCCATCTTTTCGTAGAGCGCTCGCGCATTCGCGTTGCTCTCGGCAACGAGAAGCGTTGCCAACTTCACGCCGCGGATAGCCGCCGCGCGGCAGGCCTCTTCTACGAGTCGTGCAGCAATCCCTTCACGGCGGCGTGATGGATGAACCGCCACTTGTGGAAAGTGCAACGTCCCGGGTGCAATGCGGGTTGCCAGGACGAGAGCCTGTAGACTCCCGCCATTTCGCACCACTCGAGTGACGGTTGGCTCGATGACGCCGCAGCCCGGGCGCTCCACCAGGCTTCGAACGTACTGCTCCCACTCTTCTGGCGTACCTCGCGGCGCGAAGTGCGTGCCCTCGGTGCCGTACGACTCACGTAACAAAGTTGCCGCTGAAAGAAGATCGCTCGCGTTCCACGCTTCGGCCTGGAAGCTATCGCTGCCAGTCGCAATCGGCCGACTCAGATACCGGTAATGCTCGCAGACGAATCCGCGTTCCAAGAGGGCGGACTCGAAACCCTCCGCGCGAATGGGCAGGAAGCATGACACGCGGGCCGGGCGTGGCGGGCGCAGTGCGGACTCCATGCACGCGTCGAGCAGCGCGTTGGTGGCCTCGCGCGTTTCCGCCACGACACCTCCCAGATGCGCGGTTTCACCTTCAGGAAGGAAATACGCCCAGCCTCGAACCGCGCGCTCGGAGTCGACGGCGATGAATCCAGGCAGACCCCAGGTCACACGTGCCTGCTCGATCTCGCGCCACGCCGTCGACGCATCCCACGCGAGCTCGCGAACCCAATACTCCTGTTCACGTGCGTAGAGCACCTGTGTGTCCAGGGGGTCGGCATCACGCCAGTCGCGCACGATCATCGGGATGTTGCTCTCCGTGCCTCTCGTCTCTGTCGGCTCTCGGTGGATTCAGCTTCAGTGTACCGCGTTCGACACTGATCCACTGCCTTCAGGCTGCAGGCCTCGGTCTTGGTCAGTGTTTCCCCAGGTTTGCGAGCGTCCGCGGGTTGATGACAATCGGCGCACGCAGGTTGACTACAGCTTCGGCATCAGCTGCGTCTTGATCGTGCCGAGCATCAGCGGCACGACCCCCATCACGGCGGCCGGTGCGATCAGATGACTGGCACGATGGGCGTGGTGGTGGTCGGCATGTCAAAGCATCAGTTGCTTGATTCGAACCAGGTAGGCCAGGACTTCCGCGACGGCACCAAACAGTGGCGCCGGGATGGTCTGACCGATTTCAGCGGTCCGAAAGAGCGCCTGAGCGAGCGCCTTGTTCTCGATGATCGGCACGCCGTGGTAGCGGGCCACATCACGGATGCGAAGCGCGACGTGATCGGCGCCCATCGCCAGCACCTGCGGCGCGGGCATGGTGTCGCGACGGTATTCGATGGCGACGGCGAAGTGGGTGGGGTTGGTGATGACGACTGTCGCGCGAGCGACGTCCTGCATCATGCGGCGCCGTGACAAGTCGAACTGCGCCGCGCGGACGCGCCGCCGCTTGTTCTCGGGACTCCCTTCCATCATCTGTGTTCGTCTTTCACTTCTTGCATGGTCATCGTGAGAGAACTGGTGAGGCGGTATTTCTGCGGGTCGGACATGGTCGCTTTTCCGTCCTGAGGACTCCTGAGCAAGTCGAGTACCGCGATTAGAAGGCGATAACCCCAGAAAACGGGCGAAATTTCGTCAGTTGCGGGGACGCGGAACCGACGGCCTGTCGGGCTGCCGTCACTTCGTGGCAGGCCAAAACAAGGATGGCCGGCGGCCCAGGCCGGGCCTGGCGCTTTCGTGGAGAGCGTTCCTGAGGGTCCTCCGACGCCTGCCGCCGCCCGTCGGGTTCCACGTCGAAGCGATCGAGCCGGAGCCCGTGCTCGGCGAGCGCAACATCACGATCGCGGGCCAAAGGCTGTTCCGGTCGTTGATCTCGAAACCGATGCGACCGGAGCGGGGCATGCCTGGCGAGGAAAACTCCATCCGCAACGCGTGGTCGGGGCGTGTTCAACCACCTCGCCGATCCGACAACGATGGCCACCACGAGGACGAAGGCGCCGGCAACTCGTCGCGAACTGCGTTGTCGTGAAGTTGCCTGTGGCAGCCTTCAGCCGTTCGAAGACGCCCTCATCAGACGGGCATCCTCATGACGGCTTGATACGCGTGAACGAGCTTGTTGCGAATCTGCACCGTGAGGTGCAGCGTCATCTCGGCGCGCTGCAGGGCGATCATCGCATCGTGCACATCGCCAGACTTTCGAGCATGTTCGAGACGGCGAGATTAGCATCCGCGCCGGTCTGCTCGACCTTTTCGACGAGGTTCATCAACGACTGCAAAACGGCCTGGCCAGGTAGTCGTAGGTACCCTCGCGGACGGCACCCACGGCCGTATCGATGGTGGCGTATCCGGTGATCATCACGACGTAGACAGACGGACTGGCTCCGCGGGCGGCCCGGACCGCGTCGAAGCCGTCGGCGCTTGGCACGTTCAGATCGGTGATGATCACGGCGAACTGGCCGGGGTCACGCGTGATCGCGGCAATCGCGGCCCGCCCGTCATGGGCCGTGGCCACCTCGAACCCCTGGCCACGACAGAATTCCGAAAGCAGTTCCCTCGCACGCACATCGTCGTCTACAATGAGCGCTTCTTTTTGGGCAGCTGCACTTATGGCATTCGAGTTGCTCCCCGACCAGGCTGACGACGCGGCAGGAATGTCGTTCAATCGGCAAACCAGCCTCACATTTCAAGAGACGTTAACGAACTCCGAGGCCCCCGCTCTGGGGTTCTGTCGGGTATGTCGGTGCACCGACGATCCGACGATAACTTGACGTGAACTTATGAGCCAGCGAGCCCTGCCGTCCATTCTTGTCGTTGAAGATGATCTCGATCTGCGTCAGACCATCGTCGCCAGCCTCGAATCCAATGGATTTGCGGCGGCGCAGGCCGCCGATGCAGCGGATGCCATCGAGCGGTTGCGCTCTTTCGCCTACGACGGGCTCGTCGTCGATCTCCGGTTGCCGGATGCCGACGGCATGACAGGTACTTGACGAGGCACTCGATCGCTATCCAGAAATCCGGGCGGTCGTGATGACAGGGTTTGGCGGTGTGGCGGAAGCGGTCGCGGCGATCAAGCGGGGCGCCGTCGACTTTCTCATCAAACCCTTCCAGCTCTCGCAGCTCTCACGCGTGCTGCACGCCGGGCTCGAGCAGCAGCGGCTGCGCGAGGAGAACGCGGAGCTCAAGGCGCAGCTCAAAGGCAAATTCAGATTCGAGAACATCATCGGCCGGCACAGCACCATGCAGGCGCTGTTCACGACGCTCGAACTCGTCTCGCCGATGAACAGCACCGTGCTCATTCACGGTGAGACGGGCACCGGCAAGGAACTCATCGCCCGCACGATTCATCACAACAGCCCACGATCCAACGAGCGTTTCGTCGCGTTCAACGCCGCGGCCATTCCCGAGACGCTTGCCGAAGCCGAACTCTTCGGACACGTCAAGGGCGCATTCACCGGCGCCGTGAATTCACGCGCCGGCCGCTTCGAGCTGGCGCATCGCGGCACGCTGTTCATCGACGAAGTCTCGTCGATGTCGCTGCCATTGCAGGCGAAGCTGCTGCGCGCGCTGCAGGAGCGCGAGATCGAACGGGTTGGCGAGTCGAGGCCGATGCGCCTCGATCTCCGCGTGATCGCTGCCACCAACACGGACCTGCGCAAAATGGTCAAGGACGGCACGTTCCGCGAAGACCTGTTCTACCGCCTCAACGTCATCCCGGTGACACTGCCCGCGCTCAGGCAGCGGCGTGAAGACATCCCGCTCCTGTCGCAGCACTTCGTCCGCAAGTCGTGCACCGATAACAACGTCCCTGTCAAAACCGTCACGCAGGAGGCGCTGCGTGCGCTGATGGCCTACGACTGGCCGGGCAACATCCGCCAGTTCGAGAACGCGATCGAGCACGCCGTAGCCATGGCGGCCACGAAGGCGGAGATCGGTCCTGAGACGCTGCCTGACGACGTCCGCGAGCGCGCGGGTTCGATGCTCGTTCCCACCGTCGCGATTCCGGATGAGGGATTGAACTTTACCTCGCTGGTGTCGCAGCTCGAACGCGAGCTGATTCTGCGCTGCCTCGAGAAGACTGGTGGCAACAAGCGCCAGGCCGCGCGGCTCCTCAACCTGAGCCGGACTACATTCATCGACAAGCTGCACCGGCTGAATCTCGAGCGCGGGGCTGCCTAGGGATCGGCTGTCGGCTCACGCTGCCGGGAGCCGCATCGTAAACGTCGCGCCGGGACTCCCGTCCTCGAGCGTGAGCGTTCCGCCACATTGTTCGGCCACCAGCCGCGCGACCGAGAGTCCCAGGCCGCTCGCCTCTTCGCGCGATCGCGTCGTGAAGAAGGTTGAGAACACATCGTCTGTCGCCGTCCGCTCAACTCCCGGGCCGTTGTCGGATACCCGTAAGACTACGTACCCCGGAGACTCTTCGAGTGCGACGCGAATCGCGCCACCCTGCTGACCAGCGAGCGCCTGCTCGGCGTTGACGATCAGATTGAGCAGTGCGAGCTGCAGCAGTCCCGCGTTGCCGTTGACCAGAAAGCGGCCGGTCGGCGGAGCGTCAACCGCAATCGAGAGGCGCGCGCGTCCGATGGCAAACGAGCGGAGAGCCGCCGATCGATTAGCAATCTCGCGCAGGTTCGTGCGACCCGGCCCGTCCACTTTCTGCCTCGCGAAGACCATGACCTCCTGGATCGCAGTCGCCGCGCGGGTGTTTTGCACCGCAATTCTCTGCAATCCGTCAACAACCGATGGAGGCAAGCCGGGCGTTGTCTGAAGGAGTTCGGTTGTCCCCCCGATGACCTGCAGGGCGTTGTTCACTTCGTGCGCAACGCCGGACAACAGGCGTCCAAGGGTGGCGGCGCGATTGAGCGTGAGCAGGTCGGTCGGACCCGGCGTGCTGCCCGTTTGATTCGACATTCAGCTAAACCTTCCTCCCGCCCCGCCGATTAGACACCTGACTCGCCAGGGAATCTCCCTGACATTTGCCTGAGAGCCCTGGCTGGTCGCGTGTCTTTCTGGCGCGCTCTGCGCGTCGGCTCAGGATATCAACATGCGCTCTCTGATCGTCGACGACTCGAGCACGATGCGCCGCATCATCATCAACACACTGCACAAGCTCGGACACCAGGACGTGGGCGACGCTGGCAACGGCCATGCCAAGGGAGAGACGTGGGCGATCTCGGTGCCGAGGGTGAGCTGCTGATCCTCAAGCCGGCGCGCGACTTCATCAAGTTCGGTGGGCCCACGCCGTCGGCGCGGGAGATCGACACCGTCTGCCGCGATAGACATCCGCAGATCAATGCCCACCTGCTGCGGCAATGGCAGCTTCCCTCCGCGCTCGAAGGCCCGGTGCAGTACCACCACGGTCCCACGGCGAGCACGACACACGGGCGTTTGTCGGATCTGCATTCTGAATTCTGCGTTCTGAATTACCGGCGATCGGGGTCGGGTACACTTGATCGCATGCAATTGCGGTCCGCGCGCCTCTGTCTCGATTGCGACGAGGTCCATGACGCACAGCAGTGCCCGCAGTGCGCGTCAGAGACCTTCGCCTTCATCACCCGCTGGGTGCCCATCCCCGATAGACCCGATCGACCAGTCAAACGTTCGCGCGCCCAGGAGGTCGCGAGTCCGGACACGCTCGGCGCGTATCAAGAGATGCTGCAGCCCCAGGAGCAACAGGGCGGAAAATGGCGGACTGTCCGGCGGGGCGCGATGGGACTGGCCCTCTTCGGGATCGCGGGATGGCTCTGGCGCCACAACAGCAAGCCACCCGGGGAGGACGAGGCGGCGGGCGAGGAAACGACCAATCAGAAGGGCACGTGAAGACAGGGTATGGTGTCACGGTGACCTCGCACGCCGACGTCACGCCCGCGCACCGATTCGCCCAGTCGCGTAGATCGATCTCCTGGCGCATCAACGCCGAGCGCATGGTGCTGCTTGGCTGGGGGCGGGCGATCCTGCTGCAGCTCGCGCACCCGCTCGTGGCCGCCGGTGTCTTCGATCACAGTGGCTTCCGAGGCACGCCGTATGCGGCCGCCTCACGTCTCTTCCACACCGTGCACGCGATGCTGGCGCTGACGTTCGGAGACGAACCGGCGCGCGAGCGAACGCTCGAAGCGATCCGCGTCATTCACCGGCGCGTCAACGGCGTGCTCCCGCACGCGACTGGACCCTACCCATCCGGAACGCGCTACTCGGCAGAAGATCCGGCGCTCGTCCTGTGGGTGCACGCGACCTTGCTCGAATCAGTGATCCTCGTGTACGAACGGCTGGTAGCACCGCTCACTGCCGCCGAGCGCGATGAGTACTGCGCCGAGGCGTTCCCGATCGCCGTCGCACTCGCCGCACGTGAGAACGACGTTCCAAGAACATGGAGCGACCTGCGCGCCTACATCGATCGCATGTACGCGTCGGAGGCGATCGTCGTCGGAACGCAGGGACGCGAGTTGGCACAGGCCGTCCTCTCCCCGTCTGGAGGCTGGCTGGTGGCGCCCGCCACCTGGGTCAATCGCATGATCACCGTCGGAATGCTGCCGCCGCAGGTGCGCGAGCAGTACGCGATGACGTGGACGCCGCGTCACGAGCGCACGCTGACACGGGTCGTCTCGACGCTGCGCCTGACCCGGCGAGTGCTCCCTGATGCGATCAGGCTCTGGCCCGCTGCCCGGACGTAGGGATGCCCGGGCACATCGGCATCGTTGCCTGCTCCGCCGAAGGCGCGGCCCTCTGCTACCGGACGATCTGCATGGAAGGGGCGCGCATCCTCGGTGCGCGGGCTCATCCAGAGGTCTCGATGCATACGCATTCACTGGCCGAATACATGAAATGCATCGAAGGCGGCGATTGGACCGGTGTCGTGGAGCTGATGCTATCGTCGGCGAACAAGCTCGCCATGATCGGGGCAGATTTCCTCGTCTGCCCCGACAACACCATTCATCAGGCGCTTCCCGCACTTGAAGGGCGAACGCCGCGGCCATGGCTCGACATCGCGGCCTGACGTTGCCGACCACGCCATCGAACGTGGTTACCGGCGGCTTGGCCTGACCGGCACCCGCTGACTGGTCGACAGCGATGTCTACCCGCGGACCCTGACACCGCGAGGACTCGAGCTCGTGCGCCCGATAGACATCGAACGCGAGGCGATCGATCGCAGCATCTTGACTCCACGCGCCTCCTCGCCCGCGCGGCCGTGCACCGCGCCGTGCACGGTCACACCTGAACTTTGGAAGACGGAACCTGAGAATCCGCAGGTGAATCCGGAAACTCTCCTTCCCATCGGGCGATGACGACGGTCGCGAGGCAGTTGCCGAGCACGTTGACGGAGGTGCGAAGCATGTCGAGCACCGCGTCGATCCCAAGGATGACGAACACCGGCTCGGCCGGCAGACCGAACGACGTCACGGTGCCAAGCAGAATCACGAGCGCGCCGCGCGGCACGCCCGCTACACCCTTGCTCGAGAGCATCAGCGTGAGGAGCAGCACGAACTGCTGCCCCACGGTCAGCTCGATGCCAGCCGCCTGAGCGACGAAGATCGCCGTCAGTGACAAATACAGCGTGCTGCCATCGAGGTTGAAGCTGTAACCGGTCGGCATCACGAACGCGACGATCTGTCGCGGCACGCCGAGCCGTTCCATGGCCTCCATCGCCCGTGGCAGTGCGGCCTCGGAGCTCGTCGTGGCAAATGCGATCGACACCGGCTCGGCTACGGCCTCGACGAAACGGCGAATCGGGACACGCGCGATGAGCGCGACCGGCAACAGCACGGTGACGACGAAGATGGCCACTGCCACATAAAAGGTGGCGAGCAACTGAAAGAGATTCACGAGAATGCCGAGCCCGAGCTGACCGACGGTGTAGGCAATCGCCGCTCCTACACCAACCGGCGCCATCAGCATCACGATCCCGGTGAACTTGAACATCGTCTCGGCGAGGCTTTCCGCGAAGGCGAGCATCGGACGACGCTTCTCGTCTGACAACAGCGCGAGCGCGACGCCGAAGAGCACGCTGAAGACCACGATCTGGAGCATCTCGGCGTCCGCGATTGCGCGAGCGATGTTCTCCGGGAACGTGTCGAGGACGATGTCCTGCCAGCTCCGCTCTCCTGGCTGCTGAATCTGCGTCGTCTCGGCAGCGGGCGGCAACGTCACGCCCACTCCGGCGCGACTGATGGAGATCGCGGCCCAACCAATGAAGAGCGCGAGCGTCGTGACGATCTCGAAGTAGATGAGCGCCTTCACGCCCATGCGGCCAACCTGGCGCAGGTTCGAGTGCCCGGCGATGCCGACGACGAGCGTGGCAAAGAGCAGCGGGGCGACGATCGTGCGGATGAGCCGCAGGAAGATCTGGGCCAGAACGCGGAGACCCATTGCGACCTCAGGAAAGTCGTGGCCGATCTCTGCGCCGACAACCATCGACACCAGGATCCAGACAGTCAGCGAGCGGCGTTGCACAGCGAAGGCGCAGAGCGCGGCAATGGCCAGCCAGCGGGACGCAAACGCGATCGTGGGAGGGACGATGATTCCGATGAAATCGAGGACGGCGATGATGGCGGCCAGCGTGATCGTGATGAGGACCGCGCCCAGGAGCTTCGGCATCCGCATGTTATACTTCGATGTTCCTGCCTTTCACGAAATTCCAGCCTGCGGAAGTGGCGGAATTGGCAGACGCGCTAGCCTCAGGAGCTAGTGGCCGCAAGGCCATCGGGGTTCGAGTCCCCGCTTCCGCACCAGCCTTTCAATTCAACGTGTCGGCGTGAGAATCGTTCCCCGATTCTTGCGTGTCGGTAGGTGTCTGCGACCGGCAACTGCACGTAGTCACGGCGATACGTTGATTGGGAACTCCAGGCGTCGTTACGGAGCGGCGTGACCGTGAGGCCCAACGGTGTCCTGGGCATCAAGCTTTGGAGCTACTCCAGTGGGACACGTTTCCGAACAGGCTGAACCTAAACCTGCTGCCGTCAGACCGGACAGTCGTCGCCGACTGTTATGCGAGGGTGTACGACATGCCAACCTCACTCTCGCAGTTGCTGTCGTATTTCGAAGACGCTCACAGCGCCCGAACGGCTCGTTCGCACCTAATCGTCAATCCACGCGATCGGATGTTGTACAACCGGAATTGTGGCCATTCCTGGCACTGAATGACCGCCTCTAACAGGCCGACGAGTGGCGCCGACGACAAGGTCCCGGCTTCCGCCAGTCCGGAGGGAACTGACGAAGGAGGCCCTCCAGACCGCCGCGTCTCAACTACTGAAGCACACCCGTGACGTTTCGCTTCGGCACGAAGCCGACCGGGATTCGTGCGATTTCCTTCATCGATGCAATGTCGACCACCGAGACGTCATTGGTCACGGGGTTCGCGACGTAGGCCTTCTTGCCGTCAGGCGTCAACGTCACCCAGCCCGCCCCCTTTCCACTCAGCTCTGCGCCTCCGAGCGGCTTCAGATCCGGAAGCGAGTACGAGTAGAGGTGGTTGTTCAACCGGCTGCACACGACCAGCGTCTTGCCATCGGAGGTCACGGCCATGCCGTGTGAGGGATCGGATCCCTCGGGGACGGTGGCTTTCCCCGGTGGCAGGTCCGGATTGTTGATGCGGCGAATCTCTTTCCGGGTCGCGAAGTCGATGACGGCAAAGCCATTCAGACCGGTCAGCTGAGCGAAGATCCACTTGGTCGAGCCATCGGGATTCCAGTTGAACGTCATCGGACGAATGCCGAGATCCATGTCGAGCGTCCAGGCGGGCTCGTCGGTATGAGCGTCGATCACGTTGATTGACCTGCCCTGAATCGAGCCGGCGACCACGTACTTGCCATCGGGTGTGACGTAGGCGTTGTGGATAGTGCCCTTGGTGGGGACGGTCTTGACGCGCTTGAGCGCGACGGTGTCGATCACGTCGACGCCCCCCGGTGCCTGGATGATCCCCACATACACTTTGCGGCCGTCGCGACCGACCGCCATGTTGTTGGGTTTGCCGCTCAGTGGAATGCGGTTCGTCACTTTCAGCGTCTTGGCGTCGACGACGTCGAGCGTGCTCTCTGCCTCGTCGCTGACATAGATGCGACTGCCGTCGGGGGCAATGCCGGCGCCGTGGCTCACCTCGATCCCCTCGATGGTGCCGACGACCTTGTTGGTGGCCGGGTCGATGATGTGAACGTTGTCCCCGGCGGCGTTGGTCTGAACAATTCGGACCTTTTGAGCGGCCAAGGGGGCGGTGCACAGAACGATGCCCACGAGGACCGTGAAGCCCAGGCGAATCGCGCGTGTGATCGTCATCGCGTCAACTCCTACGAAACCGAATCATATCGCCGTTACTTCGCCGTCTGTCCCAGCACCCAGGCTTTGAGCGTTTGCCATTCCGGCTCACTCTGAGAGCTCCAGTGCTTGCCGCCGCTGTGATAGAAGTCGCCACCGGCCTTTTCGTCGAGCGTGTGAACGAGGAGCCTGCTATTCGCGTTGCCAGGCACGACGACGCGCCGAACCGCCTCGAAGTTCTTCCGCGATTCTTCGTCGCTCCACGTGGTGCTCCCGGGTGACAGCGGCTGCAACCGTAAAGGTGTGCCGGACCCATGGCAGGCGATGCATCTGGCGTGGCCGGGACGCTTGGCCAGGAAGATGGGTTGCACGCGGGTCTTGAAAAACTCGAAATCGAGCGACGCCGAGGAGGTTGGAGCAGCGGCCGGTTGCTGGCCTCCGAGCCCCGCCAGCGACATGAGAGCCAAAACGAGAGTGATATACACGGGACCTCCCACGAGATAAAGGTCCGCCAGAGGCGCCGATTATACGCTACCGCTTCAAAAGGCCGGCTCACTCGAATTACTGCCTGCCGGCTTCTTCGGCTCGTGCCGCCGACAACATGCCGCGCAGACTGTAGTTGCCCTCGTGGCATCCGTGCTCGAGAAGCTCTCCGCGCGAGCGCTTCCTGTGCGTCTTCGAGGCTTCCCCCCACCGACACCGCAGCTCCACCGACTATGGCGGGCGACCCGTAGACGCGGCGATGCGGAGTGCGGCATGCTTCGTTCACTCGCGGCGCGCGTAGAATCGTGTTCGAATCCGGCTGTCGAGGCATCGTCTACCCAGACCAAACGCGTCAGCAACCTCACAGATCAAGAGTTCAATGCCTGGTGTGTTCCGGCTTCTCAACGCGCAATTGGGAATCGACATCGCAAGGTCTGTACTCAACGGCGAACCAGTTAGACCAGCTACGCCTGATTGCAAACGTCGTGAAACATGCGAGGGCGGATCGGCAGATGTCGCTCCGCGCCGACCGTCAGGAGCTGTTCGATCATCCCGCGGTCCGTGGACTGCGGTGTGAGTCGCTTGTGAGTCGCCTAACGGAGGTTCGGTTAACCGGGAGGTCTCCTCCGTCCTATCGTCACAGTGCGCCCAGGTGGGCTACACTCTGGCGTCGAACGGGTCGGTCGCGTTCAGTCAGCTCCTTCCTGTGCCCAGCGAGCACGCTGGTGGGAGCTGACCGCGTCGCATACGACACGCCTTTGTGGAGGGTACGATCATGCGGCTGTGGGTATTGCTTGCGGTCTCATTGGTGACCCCGGGTTTGCTGGCGCAGGACACTCCGACTGGCCAGGCGCAAAAGAAGCCGATCTGGATCGGGCAGAACGCGGCGTTCGAGGAGTGCCTGCGAACCGCGGAGATTGAACGAACGACCGGCACGGGCGTCGGCGTGCTGGCGCCCCGGCACGCGTTCTTCAAGCCGGGCTGTGTGGCCACTGGTGCCGCCGTCAAGAGGATTGGCCCCGGAAAGCGAGACGGGTTCTTCGAGAGCTACATGTCCGAGATCGCCGCCTACAAGCTGGACCGAATCCTCGAGTTGAACATGGTCCCGCCCACCGTTGAGCGGCGCTACGAAAACGAACGGGCGTCGGCGATGCTGTGGATCGACGGTGCGGTCATGCTCAGCGACGTCCTGAAGAAGGGGCTCAAGGATCCGGACACGAACCGTTGGAACCAGAACCTGCATCGGGCGCAGGTCTTCGACGATCTGAGCGGCAACATCGACCCCAACCAGGGGAATTGGTTGTTCGACGCCGCGTGGAATTACTACAAGATCGACTGTTCCCGCTGTTTCACGGACACCCAGATAATGAAGCATGACGTGAAGAAGACCATCAGGCGGATCGACCGGCCGTTCTTCGAGCGCCTCAAGGCGTTGGATCGGGATACGGTCCGGCGCGCGATCGGCGAGCTTCTGACGGAGAACAATGCCCTGCCGGCGCTGTTCAGCCGTCGGGACGCGATTGTGAAGGCGTTCGAAGAGCTTGCGAAGCAGAACGGCGAAGCGGCAGTCTTCGAGGCCTGGCACGCGCAATGAGCCCGGGTCAGGCAGGCCGGAGGAACTGAAGCGGCACGCGCGAACAGGCGCACGATGACGGCCACTAGGGCGTTCCCTTCCAGTTGAGAATCAGCGTGATCGACTGCGGATCGATTGCGTCAGTTGCAGCGTTGATCAAAAACCGCTGGCCGTCGGGCGAGACGACGTACTGCTGCCGCGTCAGGAAGCTGCTGTCTAACTCAGTTCGAAATAGGGGGACTGGGGTGCCGCGAACGGGCTTTCCGTTCGCGCCGAATGTCACGCGGACCGATGTCAATCGCTGGTCGGCATCGATATAGAACAGTTCCGACCCGTTCCTTGCCCACCGCACGTGCTGGCCGCCGCCGACAGAGACCTGAATCCGATCGCCGGGGCCGGGAAACGGCTGCAGGTAGATTTCGAAATGGCCCGCGTCGTTCGATTGATACGCGACCCACTTGCCGTCGAGAGAGAATTGGCCGTCGCGTTCCTGGAAGGCCGTTTGAACGAATGGGTGAGGCGTGCGGTCGGCTCCGAGCGACACATACAAGAGGTCGGTCCCCGAACCCAAGTCCCGGGTGTAGAGAAGAACCTTTCCGTCCGGCGACACTTCCGACGGGTAAATCATTCCTTGCTCGCTGAGCAGGACTTGCTCGGGCGTGCCTTCGGTAACCGATCGTGAATAGATGTTTGAACTCGATTGGTAAAAAATCTGCTGGCCGTCCGGTGACCAGACTGGATTCCAGTCGAGGGAGAGCGCCGACGTGAATTTGCTTACAGCGCCTTGCATGTCAATCAGCCAAACGTCCCAGTTGCCACCGACGACGCGGCTGAAAGCGATCCGACTGCCGTCGGGCGACAGCGAAGGATTGGCCAGGCTTCTTTGATCCGGTGTACCAAGAGTTTCGAGCCGCCGGCCAGAACGATCGAACCAGGCGAACTGCGTTCGACGGATGCTGTCCGTGCCGTACGCAATCGGTCCTGATGCTGACGCGGAGAGCGAGGCGAGGCTGATGCCTGGATTGACGGAGACGCTGTCAGCGACGCGAAAGGCTTCACCGTCGAGTGTCAGCCGTATGGCGTCGAAAGACTGCGCCAGCAGCTCCCCCTGCCGCGGAAACAGTAGATGACCCGATCGTGCATAGACGGCGGCACCGTCCGCGTCGAGCAGCCGCTTCGTCTCGGTGCCATCGAGGCGAGCCACGTGTACCCCGCGGACTTGCGGCGTCCCTCTGGCGTAGTAAAGGAAATGCAGCCCGTCTGGAAGGATGAACGGCGCGCGATGATCGTTCTGGCCCTCCGGAGTTGCGTGGCGACGGTCGGCTGTCCGCCGGTCGCCGGCACTCGAAATAGCGGACCTCTTGCGTTCGGCGCGAACAGAATCGTGCCATCCGCCTGCCATGCGCCGCCGCGCGCGACGGGGGCATCGGCGAGGATCTGAATGGCCTGGCTGTTGACGTCGAGACGCTTCAACTTTTGATCGGCGAAGAAGCCAATCGACTGGCCGTCCGGCGACCAGAACGGAAAGCTCGCGCCTTCGGTTCCTGTCAGCAGTCGCCCCGACGTCGAAGCCAGCGGTCGCAGCCACAGAGGGCGTGGGCTGCTGGAGGCCGAAGCTCGGCGCCACGACGATCTGTTGACCATCTGGCGAGATCGCAAGCTGCGCGGAGTCAGCGGCAACGCCGCGGGGAAACAAGAGGTTGAATCTGATTTCCGCTGGATCAGCAGGCGCCGTGCGGAAACACCGCCGTCACCACTGCCGCGACCAGGGCCGTCAGCGCGACCAGCAGCGCCCACGCCGCTCGTTCACCGGCGCGCGAGGTCCTCGGCAATGCGCCGTCCGTCTGCGGTCGCCACGCCTTCGCGTCGTCGAGCTCGATGCGTACGTCACCCACGTCTCGCCAGCGGTGCTTCGGGTCCTTCTCGAGACAACGCGCGAGAACGTGCCGCACGGCCGGCGGCGTTGCCGGCGGGAACGCGGTCCAGTCTGGCGATCGTTCCAGGACCGCTGCGATCGTGTCTGAAACCGTCGCGCCGGGGAACACCACGCGACCGGTGATCATCTCGAACAGCACGCAGCCGAACGCCCAGACGTCGGTGCGGCGATCGACCGCCTTGCCGCGCGCTTGCTCCGGGCTCATGTAGGCCGCTGTCCCAAGGATCACGCCGACGCCGGTCATGAGCGCTGGAGAGGTGACGGTCGGCGATGCCGTCACGTCTGCCGTTCCGGCAGACGTTGGGTCGAGCCCCTTGGCGAGCCCGAAGTCGAGAACCTTCACGGTGCCGTCAGTACGTACCTTGATGTTCGCGGGCTTGAGATCGCGATGGATGATCCCCTGTTCGTGCGCAGCTTCCAGCGCCTCGGCGATCTGCTTCGCGATCGGCAACGCCTCGTCGATCGGAATAGCTCCTTGCGCGATGCGGTCCGCGAGCGTCGGCCCCTCGACCAGTTCCATCACCAGCGCTGTTGTGTTGCCTGACCGCTCCAGACCATAGATCGCCGCGATGTTCGGATGATTGAGCGCGGCGAGGACTTCCGCCTCACGTTGGAAGCGTGCGAGTCGTTCAGCATCCCCGGCCACCGACGCGGGCAGGACTTTGATCGCGACGCTACGTTTCAGGTTGGTGTCGGTGGCCTTGTAAACCTCGCCCATCCCACCCGCGCCGATTTGGGTGAGGACTTCATATGGGCCGAGGCGGGTACCGGGAGTGAGAAACAAAGGTGACGTGATTATATGGGCGCAGTGGCTTCCCATCCTCGCCGAAGCCGGTACCGCGACAGCATGTAGAACACCGCGCGCCCGATCTTGTGGGCCAGGATCGAGAGCGCCTTACCCTTCTCGTGCTTCCGCTCGATTGCTCGTGGCGGTGGGGGAGACCGGCCTGATGTGGGCGAACATGCTGCGGGCGTTCCAGGTTGGGAAAGCTCTTACCAGCGACGGAAGGCCGTCGAGTTGAATGCGGCCCTCGCGGGTGGCTTGGGCCCACGTGAGCTGGCCGGCGTGCCATTTGACGAAGGCTTCGGCTTCCGCCGTGATGTAGAGGTCCTCGTCGAGGCCGGGGTACGTCTTGCAGATCTCGGTGTCTCCGAGCTCGATGAGTAGCCAATAGCGCTCACGACGCGGGCGGCCGGTGAAGTCGAAGCGGATGACGACGCGTCGCTCCGGGAGCCGGTCTCGGCGGAGCGCGTTGCACATCGACCACAAGGCCACAAAGGGGTCGAGATTCTCTGGGGCGATCTCGAGCCAACGCGCACCCCACTCGCCGAGCGATTGGCAGACCTTGAAGAGGTCGTGGCCCGCAGACGTGAGCTCGTAGTGGTGCCCGCGCCCGTCGGGCTTGAGGGCCGACTCGACGACACCGAGCCGTTCGAGCTGCTTGAGCCGCTGTGAGAGCAGGGTACGGGAGAGTCCAGGCGCGCCCTCCAGAATCTCACTGAAGCTTCCGCAGCCAAGATACAGGTTGCGGATGATCAGCGGCGTCCAGCGCTCGGCGAAGATCTCCGCGCCACGGGCGATGGGGCAGTACTGGCCGTACGTCCTCACGACGCCAGTGTTGCGCACCCGCCTTCAGTTGTGAAGTCCAGATTCTTGACTTCACAGCTGCGGTGCGCCGTGGTCCGATGTGGCCATCGAGAGAGGAGGACGCGATGACCACAACGACGACCGCGGAAGTGGGCCGCGGAGGCAAGGAGCCAACCGTCGTGGAGATCGACGGATTCCGAGGCCGGCTGATCAGTCCCGAACATGCCGACTACGACATCGCCCGTGCAGTCTGGAACGGTGCCATCGACCGGCGCCCACGCCTGATCGCCCGATGCATCGGGGCCGCCGACGTGGTCGCGGCCGTGCGTTTCGCCCGCGACCACGACCTGGAGATCGCCATACGGGGCGGAGGCCACAGCGTGGCGGGCACCTCCGTTTGCGACGACGGCATCGTCATCGACCTCTCCGCCATGCGGGGCGTGCGAGTCGATCCCGCCGGCCGCAGGGCCTGGGTGCAGGGTGGTGCGCTGTGGGGCGACGTCGACCACGAGACGCAGGCGCACGGTCTGGCCACCACCGGAGGAATCGTGAGCCACACTGGAGTCGGCGGGCTCACCCTCGGCGGTGGCGTCGGCTGGCTGATGCGCAAGCACGGCCTCGCGATCGACAACCTCCTCGCCGTCGACGTCGTGACGGCCGACGGCGAGCTATTGCGGGCGTCAGAGGCCGAGCACCCCGACCTGTTCTGGGCGTTGCGAGGCGGCGGCGGCAACTTCGGCGTGGTCACCTCGTTCGAGTTCCGCCTCCACTCCGTCGGGCCCACCGTCCTGGCCGGGCCCATCCTCTGGGACGCAACCGACGCCGGCGAGGTCCTCCGCTTCTACCGCGACTTCGTTCGCGACGTTCCCGACGAGCTCGGCACGATCGTGAAGTTCGTCGCCGCGCCGCCGCTGCCGGTCATCCCCAAAGATCTGCACGGGCGCCAGGTGGTGATGGTCGGTACCTGCTACGTCGGGCCGATCGAGAACGGTGAGCAGGTGCTCCGCCCGCTCCGAGCATCCCGGACGCCCCTCCTCGACCTGGTCGGGCCCACGCCGTACGTGGGACTCCAGAGCGGGCTCGACTCGACCGTCCTCCACGGTTGGCACTACTACTGGAAGGCCACCCACCTCCCCGAGCTCAGCGACGACCTCATCGACGTGATCGCCGAGCACGCGTTCTCCTGCTCGTCGCCGCGGTCGTACGTGGCGATGTTCCATCTGAAGGGGGCGGTGAGCCGAGTGGCCCAGGGCGGGACGGCGTTCGGAAACCGGCAGGCGTCGCACGCGATCATCTTCCATGGTGCGTGGCGGCCTGGCGAGGACTTCGGCGACCGCGAAACCGCTTGGGCGAGGGAGTTCTTCGCCGCACTCGGCCGGTTCCGCGAAGGCGTCTACGTCAACTTCCTCGCCGGCGACGAAGAGCCCGACCGGGTCCGCGAGGCGTACGGCGACTCCGTGCACGACCGGCTGGTGGACGTGAAGACCACGTACGACCCCGATAACGTCTTCCACCACAACCAGAACATCCGCCCAGGTTGAGTGGTGATGGGTCTCCTTGGCGGTATCGTCGCAATCGTCATCGTGTTCTTTGCCGCGCTTCGGGTGGAGTACGATGACGGGAGCGGCGCCGCCTTCGCGTCCGTCTCGTCGCTGCAGATTGTGGCCGGCGGATTTGCCGGATTCGCCATCGGGTTCTGGTAGACGCTGCGACGTGGCCGGGCGCTGATGCGCGGAGCTATTCGAAACGCGTGAAAGAACTCCCGATCGCCTGCACACTGACTCCGCGCGAAATGGCTGCGCGTGCATCGACGCTGCTGCCCGAGCTGCTGTCTCGCGCCCGCGAGCATCAGGATCTGCCCGAAGGCTTCCGGCTTCGCTTCGACGCCGCGAGCGAGACGCTGCATCAGATCACTGCCGTCATCGACGCGGAACGGCAGTGCTGTCGCTTCCTGCAGTTTCAGCTCACCGTCGAACCCGACGGGGGACCACTCTGGCTGGAGGTGAGCGGACCTCCGGGGACGAGGGATTTTCTGGCCGCCCTCGTTTCGCCAAGCCCGGACTGATGCCGGCGTTGCCACGGCTTCGCGAGTTCGAGCGCGTGCAGGCGCGCCGGAGCGCGACCCTCAAATCAGATGCGTGATGTTCGGCTCGACGCCGAGCAGCGCCTTCCCGTACACCTCGAGATTCACCTGCCACTCGGTGATCGCGTGATGACTGGCGGTATGCACATCGCGCCACAGGCGCTGCATGCGATTCGAGTCGGCAAGGCTCGACGTCCCATGCGCGGCGACGAGCACCTCGACTGCCTCGCGGCAGTACTTCGCGACCAGCGCCGTATCGATGCGGACCCTCGCCCGTGCGGTGAGGTCCATGTGACGTCGCTGCTCGGCGGCGCGATCCAGATCGTCAGCCGCCCGCTGCGCATGCAGGATGGCGGTGTCGATCTTCATCGCGGCGTCGGCGACCTGCATCTGAAAGCCCGCAGACTCGGCCTGCTTCGGAAAGTTGGTGTGCGTGATGCCGCGTGACCGCGACTTCCCGATCGCGTGTTCCAACGCGGCGCGCGCGACGCCAATCTGTGAGCCGGCCAGGATGAGCACCGTCACCGGCACGAGATCGGCGCGGTAGACGATTTCGTCCTTGAACTCCGTTCGATAGCTGCCGCCGAACGCCTGCGGGTACGGCAGGAACCGATGCTCCGGCACGAACACGTCCTCCGCCACGATGGTGTTGCTGCCGGTTCCCTTCATGCCGGCCATGAACCATGTGTCTTCGATCGTCAATTGGCTCATGGGCATGAGCGACAGACCGAAGTTCACCATTTCGCCGCGCTCGTTCTTCATGTGGATGCCGCACGCGCCCCACTGCGCGTGCAGCGACCCCGACGCCCACGGCCATCGTCCGGTCACACGCCATCCGCCGTTGACGGCAATCCCCTCGCCATTCGGCGCAAGCGATCCCGCGGCCCATGCGTCCGGGTTCGACTCCCAGATGTCCTTCTGCGCCTGCTCCGGAAACAGCGAGGCCAGCCACGCGCACACATTGATGAGACTCGCAACCCACGCTGTCGAGCCGCAGCCGCACCCAAGCTCGCTCATCACGTCGATGTAGGTGCGGATGGACGTCTGGTAGCCGCCGAAGCGCTTCGGCACCATCAACGCGCACAGACCGGTCTCTCTCAACGCCTGGACCACTTCGGCAGGCAGCCGGCGTTCGGCGTCCGATCGTTCTGCATTGCGTTCGAGGAGGGGGCGCAGCGACGCCGCGCGGGCAATGAGCGTGGCAGTGTCTGGCACATCGGACGACGTGGTCACGCGGCCTCCTTGCGAAAGATGTTTACCTGAGTGCTAGCGCCCCGCACCGCCGAACTCACGCACCTCTTCGCGCCCTTCCACCGCCTGCCCGGTGTAGACAGCCATGCCCATGACGCGAGGCGGAACCGGAAGGCCCTTCGCTTTCGCCTCGGCGACCTGCCGGTCGTATTCGCGATCGGCGCTGAGCGCGTACTTCACAGCGCCGTTGCCTTCGTGACACGAGGTACCTGGTACATCTCGTAGTTCGGCTGGGACGTGATCGTCAGGCGCAGCGTGAACGGTGCGGTGTACGTCACCGGATCCTCGACTCGAATGCGGTAATCGATCATCTCGGGATCGATTCGCGTGAGCCACTCCGTGATCTTCATCTGGTCGCTGTGCCTCGTGCCGTTGCCATTGGGGCCGATGCTGGTGCGATCGGTGAAGCCGGTCGTCTCGATGACCAGCGTGTCGCCTTCCCAGTGACCGCGCGAGTTGCCCATGTACTGCTTGATACGCGAGCTGGCGGCGGGGCGGCCGTCAACCGGGATCACGCGGGTGTCGTGCACCATCTCGTAGCTGAGAACGACCTCGTTCGGCGTCTGAAGAATCCGGACGCCGTTGCCGTAGAGCACCGGCAGGATCGAGCCGACGACACCACGCGTAACGCAGCGGTCGTAGAGCGTGAAGTCCTCGAAGGTATCGAACGGGCCGGGACCAAACGTGCCGGCGTCGCGATTGGCTGCTCGCGCCATGCCGGCCGGTGTCATCGCCGGCATCTGACCGTTCGGCGGATCCACGACGAACGAGGTGTAGCCGAACGTGCGCACACCGAACTCGTTCCTGAGAATCGTTTCCTGGTTGACCGCGCGATCTCTCGATCCTTCGTCACCTGACGCGCGCCGGCCGAACTCCTCCGGGGTCAGCAACTCGCGCGTCCCGTACTGCGGCGCGCGACTCATCTGAACGCTGCGCATGTCGTCGCTCGTCCAGACGCCCTCGAGATCGGGATGTCCCCAGGCGGTCTTCGGCGCTTTCCAGTTCGGATCCTTGACCTTGGCCGCGGTCGCTCTCTGCCGGAATCGCGCGCAGCGCCGTCGGCGTCTTGCCACCAAAGCCGGCGCCGAAACCACCGGCACCGCCGGGTCCCTGCCCGCGTCCACCCTGCGCCCCCGTCGTCCCCTGCGCCGTCGCCATCGTTGCCGCCAGCAGTGCGATTGCGCTGCCGAGTGCAAGAGATCTCCTCATGCTCATCTCACTCCATTCGTGTGGTGCTGCGGGTCCGGCTCAAGCCGGGCACTACGTTCCGCGCCGATCGGCAAACGATGATTTTCGCACGCGCAGGATTACTGAACAATGCGCGAGTCAGTGACGAATCGGCGGTAGTTGGTGAAGGTCTGGGAAATACGGGTGCGCGGACTGCCCGAGTTCTTTATGATCGTCAGCGTATCGATGCTCGACGGAAGCACGAGCGTCTCGTCTGGATCCCTGAACGGCACACGCCGATACCTGATGGTGCTGTCGGCACGTTCGATGGTCATGAACATCGATCCGCCCGCCCGCTGTTGCTTGGCAGGCACAGGGATATCGACCATCCCGACGATGCCCTCGTCGAGCCTGAGAATCTCGGACGTCTCAGGATCGACCCAGATGCGGCCGCGGGAACGCCCGGGAAGGTCGATGCTGACGCATTCGTCCTTCCACTCCACCTTCGGATCCTCGGGCTTGACCGACCGATAGTCGATCATCATCGCGGTCCGCTCGCCAACGCGACCGAGCCCCGCCGTCTTGAAGGTGAATTTCTCCGGCGGTCGGGAAGAAGAAACGCCAGCGGCTCCGGTGAGGTGCTTCGCGGATCGAGGCACTGAGGCTCCTGCCCCGCCCGCGGTGGACGGCCGTTCACTGCCAGTAAATGCCGGGTAACCTTGGCCGGGCTGTCCTCGTCGTTCGCTTCCGGATTCCACTCGACGCGGAGTTCGTAGGTCAGCCGGCGTGCGAACCCCTCGACCCTCAGATCGAGACCAAGCGGCTGGATGGTGACGTTCTCGTCGACAACGATGCTCTGCGCGCGAGCGTAGTAGCGCTCGACGTAGTCTCCAACGCGCTCGACCGCCGCATCGGGCGACACCGATTGGGCTGCCGCAAGGACCGACAGGGCAAGCACCGTCAGTGCGGCGATCGCGAATCCGGAAGCGCGAAGCGACAAGTCTGAAGTCAAGATTTCTCGTCGTAGAGTGTGCTAACTTTACCCGCCTTCAAACCAAACGAGAACTGGAACTCGAACTACCTGAACAAGACACGGGGGGGACAGGACCCTGACCGAATCGACCCAGGAACCAAGACCGGACACGGAAGACCGAGACCGGAACAAGAGGAGGAAATCCAGATGCGTAGGATGCGACATGTTCTAGCGGCGACAGCATTTGCCGCGCTGGGAACTCTGGTGGCCTTTGCCCAGGCACCCCAGGCTCCTGCCGGCGGGCAGGCGCCGGCCGGCGGGAAGCCACCGGCGGGCGCCCAGCCTGGGCGAGGCGGCCCTCAGGGCCCGGCATCGTTCTTCATCACCAGCGTCGGCAAGGGTGATGGGGCCAATTACGGCGGCCTCAACGGAGCTGATGCCTACTGCGCGCAGATGGCGAAGGGTGGTGGTCTCGAGACGCCTGCCGGTCGCACGTGGCGCGCGTATCTCAGCCAGCCCGCATCCGGTGGTCAGCCGGCAGTCAATGCCCGCGATCGCATCGGTGCCGGGCCGTGGTTCAATGCGCGCGGTCAGCTCATCGCCAACAACGTGGCCGATCTCCACGGCGATGTGCAGCGAGACCGCGCCAGCATCAACAAGAACTTCGCGCTCAACGAGAAGGGTGGGCCGGTCAATGGTGTCGGCGACATGCCGAATCAGCATGACATCCTGACCGGATCCGATTCACATGGGCGCGTGGTCGCTGGTGACATGGATAGCACCTGCACCAACTACACGAGCAACGCCGATGGCAAGGGCAGCGTGATGGTCGGTCATCACGATCGTATCGGCGGCGGCAACTCGTCGTGGAATTCGGCGCACGGCTCCCGTGGCTGCAGCCAGGGCAATCTCGTCGCCACCGGCGGCGCCGGCCTGCTCTACTGCTTCGGGGCGAACTAAGATCGTAACGACTCAACTCCCAACTCCCAATTTCCAACGCCCAAGTAACTTCCAAACTTCGTTGGGAGTTGGGGGGTTGGAGGTTGGGGGTTGGAGTTCGTTCGAGCCTTTAACTGTCTTCGACCTGCCAGTCCGCGGGCGGCTGTGGCCCTAGCTTGATGTGGTCGATATCCGGATCTCCGCCCGCTCGATCCGAACCCGTCGTTGTCTTCCGGTCTTTCGCGTCCTGGCGACGCGCGGCCTTCTGCTGGCGCCGCTCGATGAGCGCCTTCTCTCGTTCGCGTTTGGCGGCGGTAGGTCTTGCGTTTCTGGCCATGCGGCGCCTCCAGCATACACCATTGGACCTTCGAGGGCTGCCTCCGGTGTCTCGGCAGAGCCATCCGCTTGCAGCATGACAGTGTTAGCATTCATGTTCCGGATGCCGATCAGGCAGCACCATCGAGAAGTCCCCCCTCGCATGCGACCAGATCGCCTGCGGTCCGACTGCCCCACGGAGACCAGCGACATTGACCGTACTTCCCGAACGCATTAATCGCCTAGAGGCGTTGGCCCGCGAGCTCTGGTGGAGCTGGACGCCGCCGGCGAGGCAGGTTTTTCGACAGCTCGACTATGCGCTCTGGCGGATGACGGCGCACAACCCGGTCCGGATGCTGCAACTGGTCTCGCCCGAGACGCTCGAGCGCGCGGCGGCCGACCCCGATTGGCTCGCCAGCTACGACGCAGCGGTTGCCCGGCTCGATGCGGTACGGAACTCGCGCCTGACCTGGTGCCACCGCGAACATCCGGAGCTCGCTGGCCGCCAAATCGCCTACTTCTCCGCCGAGTTCGCATTGCACCAGTCCTTACCGATCTACGCCGGCGGTCTCGGAGTGCTCGCGGGTGATCACTGCAAGGAAGCCAGCGATCTCGGCCTGCCGCTGATCGGCGTCGGCTTCATGTACCCGCAGGGTTATTTTCACCAGAGCCTCACGGCTGACGGCTGGCAGCAGGAGGTGTACGAGAAGCTGAATTGGACCAGCGCGCCGGTCGAACCGGCGATCACACCAGATGGCAAGCCTTGCATCACGGCGGTGCCGCTTGGCAATCGGACGGTTCTCGTCGCCGTGTGGCGCGTCCGCGTTGGTCGCGTCGTCCTGTACCTCCTGGATACGGATCTCGAAGAGAACGCGCCATGGGATCGTGACCTCTCCGCCCGGCTCTACGGCGGCGATCGCGAAACGCGTGTGCAGCAGGAGATCATCCTCGGCGTCGGCGGCGTGCGTGTCCTGAAGGCGATGGGCTATGCACCATCGGTCTACCATTTGAATGAAGGGCACGCCGGCTTCGTCGTGCTGCAGCGGATCCGCGACCTGTGCGAAGCGGGAGCGAACTTCGAGAGCGCTCTCGCCGAAGTGCGTCGCACGACGGTCTTCACGACTCACACGCCGGTCGCCGCCGGTCACGATGCGTTTCCATTTCATCTCGTCGAAACACATCTGGCGGGCGCCTGGGGTGATCTCGGCGGATACCGCGAGCAGTTCCTGGCGCTCGGGCACTACGACAACGGCCAGGGCGCCATGTTCAACATGACGGCGCTGGCGATGAGAGCCAGCGGCGCGATCAACGGCGTCAGCCGTCTGCACGGTGAAGTCACCAAGCAGATGTGGCAGCCGATCTGGCCGGGCGTCCCCGTCGAGAAGCTGCCAATCCGTTCGATCACCAACGGCGTTCACGTCTCGACCTGGGTCTCATCGGAAATCGGAGCGCTGCTCGAGCGCCATCTGGGCCAGAACTGGCGCGACTCTCACGACGATCCAGCGGTGATCGATCGCGTGATGGACATTCCGGACGACGAGTTGTGGACCGCCCGCCAGGCGCTGCGATCGTTCCTGTTCACTTTCATTCGTGAACGTGCGCGCACGCGGTGGACGCACGAACACGTCAGCGCCGCGCGCATCGTCGCCGCCGCGACGCTCTTCGATCACAACACGTTGACCATCGGTTTCGCGCGACGCTTTACCAGCTACAAGCGGCCGGAGTTGATTTTCTCGGATGCGGATCGGCTCGCGCGAATCCTGACCGCGCCGGGCCGCGCCGTGCAGATCGTGTTCGCCGGCAAGGCGCATCCCGCCGACGAAGTCGGCAAACACCATCTCCAGCAGATCTTCAGACGTGCGCTCGACCCGAAGTTCGGCGGACGCATCGGGTTCGTCGATGATTACGATCTGCACGTCGCGCACTTCCTCGTGCAGGGATGCGACGTCTGGATGAATAATCCGCGCAAGCCGTTCGAGGCGAGCGGAACGAGTGGCATGAAGGCGGCGATCAACGGGACACCGCATCTGTCGATTGGCGATGGCTGGTGGGCCGAAGGCTTCACCGGCGAGAACGGATGGCTCATTGAGGGCCAGGCCGCCGAGCCCAACGACCAGGGCGCGCAGGACTGGGCAGACGCGCAGGCGCTCTACTCGCTGATCGAGGAGCAGCTCGTCCCCACCTTCTACGAGCGCGACGCCGGCGGCATCCCGCATCGCTGGCTGCAGATCGTCAAGCAGTCGATCCGCACCGTTCTGCCCGGCTTCAGCGCACGTCGCATGGTCAAGGAATACGTGCGCGAGATGTACCTGCCGACGGTCCGGCGCGAAACGCTCACGATCTAGCGAACAGATATAATTGCTGGATGGCGCCGCGAAAATCGAATATCGCCAAGACGAAGTGCGCCCTCTGTGAGGCCAAGGACGTCTCCGAGCCGCGCGGCGAAGAACGCTACTGCCGCGACTGCTGGGAGAAGAAGATCGCGGTCGAGGAGATCGTCGCCCGCGAGTTCGCGCTCAAGCGATATATCCGCGCGCACAGCGCGGAGAAATACCTCATCTACCATTCGACCATCAAACGGCCCTGCGGGCAGATCCTGGTCGTGGACGACGGCTACGATCTGTTCCTGTCCGTCATCCTCTACCCGAACTTCGGGTGGGACGAACCGGCCTATCATCTCGACGGCGATCCCGAGGGCCGGTCCTTCGCCGAAATCCTCGTGGACGTCATTGCGACCGAGGTTATCGAGCCCTGGGGCGGCGGCAAATGGCACCTGGAGATTTTCCGCTCCATCAACCCTGAGCCGGAAGACTGGAATGGGGAGATGTAGCTATAATGCCCGCGTTTGGTGGAGGTCAACCATGAACCGTTCTGGACGTTATCTCTTGATACTCGCCGGCGTTACGCTCGCAGCTGCGGCCGCCTCGGCTGAGCAAGCCAAGCCAGCGGTCCCGCCTCCGGCCGCAACGACACAGAAGCCCAACGACGAAGGGGCGGCGGCGCCGAAGAAGCTCGTGGCTCCGGTCCGCGGAGAAGCACTCATCGGATACACGAAGCCCGTAACGAAGCAGGAAAAGAACATGATCATCACGACGATCAAGATCAAGAACTTGTCGTCGGGTGCAATCGCGGGGCTGAAGGTGGACGAGTTCTGGTACGACAAGGATGGGAACCCGGTGACGGGCTCTCAGCCTTTCAGGTGGCGCAAGCCGCTCCAGCCAGGCGAAGTGATCGACGTCGTGCTGCAGGTGCCGAGGAATCCGAACATGAATCGGAATCAGTACAAGTTCGAGCACGCCAACGGCACGATCAAGACGCAGCTGATGCCGAAGCTATAGCCTTCGGCAAACTTCCAACTCCCAAACTCCAATTCCCAAGACGCCGGTTCCCGACAGAGCTTGGGAGTTGGAGGTTGGGAGTTGAGTTAAGAACACATCCTGTCAGCGATCTCGGCGGCAACCGGAATCCGCCACAACCGCCCGTTCGCCGCGTGCCAGATCGCCATCACCCACAACACGAGTCCGGCTGACCAGATCAGGCCCGCGGTCCACGCCCAGAATCCAAACGCGTTGGGCATGAACAGCAGCGAGGTCGCCGCGATCCCGCACAGCAACGAGACCACGATCGCGATGGCGCCGAAGACCACGACGGCCTGCGCCGCGTGAAAGCGCACGTACAGGTCGCGGCGTTCGAGAAACCAGAACAGCGCGCCGGTCACCCACCAGCCGGCGTAGGCCAGCGGCGCCGCGATACGCCCGGGGAGCCCGAGGGAAATGGGGTCGGGGGTCATTTGTTTAGGACAGTCGCATGTCGAGAGTCCGTCTGGTCAGTGTCCTGATCAAATGACTCCCGACCCATTACATTTATCGCCACAGGTTGATGACAGTCGTGATGAGCAGGCCGTTCACGAAGTCGATGCCGAACGCGCCTACGAGTGGAACCACGAGATACGCCTTGGGCGCGGGGCCGTAGCGTTCCACGATCGCGCCCATGTTCGCCATGGCGTTGGCGGTGGTGCCCAGCATGAATCCACAGAAACCGCCGGCCATCACGACGGCGTCGTAGTCCTTGCCCATCAGGTGTGGAATCGCCACAACGCACAGCGCTACCACCAGGGCAATCTGCACAACCAGAATGATGAGGAGTGGAACGACGACGCCCGCCAACTCCCACAGTCTGAGCGTCATCAGCGCCATCACCAGGAACAGCGTCAATGCAACGTCTCCCAGATCGTCCATCGTCCGTTGCGACATGCCGATCATCCCGGTTCCGTCGTCGAAGTTCCGGACGCACGCCGCGACGATCATGGCGCCGATGTAGGCGGGCAGCGTCAACCCCATTCCCTGGAGACCGGCACTGACCCAAGCGCCCGCGCCAACGGCGACGGCCAGCAGGACCAGATGCTTCACGAGACCGTAGGCTTGAACGTCCTCGCCAATTGGTGCTGATTCAGACGGCTCCGCCGTTCGCCTCTCGACGTGAGCCGCAAGCTTCTCCTTCGCCGCCTGCACGGGAATCCACAACGGACGCCTGCGGAGCAGGTAGGCCACGATCGGACCACCGATCAAGCCTCCTGCAACGATCCCGGCCATCGCGGCCGAGACTGCAAGCGTCGCAGCGCCCTCGACGCCGGCTGCTTCGAAGAGCGGTGCAAACGCCAACCCAGTTGCAGGACCACCCGTGAGAGTCGTCGATCCTGCCAGCACACCGAGGAGCGGGTGCTCGCCAAGGAGCGCCGCTGTCGCACCGCCAACCACGTTCTGAAGAACTGCTGCGACTGACGCCACCACCATCATGAGCGCGACCAGTGGTCCACCACGCTTCAGCACGAGCACGCTCGCACCGAATCCAATCGAGGCGAAAAAGGTGTTCTGCAGCGGGGTCTGGAGCGTCGTGTCAAAGGCCGGCGCTGGCCAGCCCATGTTGTGGAACAGCGTGAGGAGCGCGGCCATCGGCAGACCGCCGACGACCGGCGCAGGAATGTTGTAGCGCGTCAGGACCGGAATCAGCAGCTTGAGGCCATGTCCCAGGAACAGCAGCAGGCCAGCAAGGGCGACGGTCTGAATGAGGTCTAGACGCATCCGCGGTGTCGGTTCACCGCACCCTGATCTGGATATCCCGACTGACGACGGAATCCGGATTGACGCGCGAGCGGCCTTCGACGTGGATGACGTACAACCCGGGCTCGACCGGCTCGAGCGGCAGTCGTGCCTGGAAGCCGTAGCCGCCACTCGTGCCTTGCAACTCGGTCGACGATCGTTCGTCCGTCACGGCCTGGACGACGCGTCCGCCTTCGGCACGCAGCTCCGCCCTGAAATCGAGCATGTGTGCGGCCGCGCCACGCACGTTCTCATAGAACTCGGCGAAGAGAACGAGGAGATCGCCTCGCTCGAATTCACGCTCGGCCGTCGGCGGACCCGGGAGGAAATCACCCAGCGGATCCTTCGGCTTGATGGTGGGTGCCTGTCCGGCCGACGCCGCGGTCAGTGCGACACCGCTCATCACGAGCGGTGCTTTGGTGAAGTCGGGCACTTCGAGGTCGTAGACCACGCTCCCCGCTTTACCCGTTCTGTTCCCTGCCGCGACACGCATCTGGTAGCGACCCGGTGGCAGGTTGGCCTGCGTCAGCACGCGCAGCCCGCGCGCCTGTGCACGCTCGTAGGTATCCGGTTTCAGCGTGAGCGTCGCTGTCTGGCGCTCGCCCGGGAAAACCTTGCCCTGGTTGTTCATCGAGGTGAAGGCCACCTCCACCTGCTCGTTGAACGTGCCGCCTTTCTCGACGAAGTCCAGGGTTTCGAACATCGACCTCAACCACCATGGCGATGGCGGCGTTCGGTGCGCTGCCCTTGAAAGGTGCAGCGAAGACCTTGATTGGGACGCCGGCCATCGGCAGCGGGCTGCCGAGCGCGTCGGAAATAGCCGGTGCCAGCGCGTTCGGCGATGTCGATTCCTTGGGCTGAGACGGTGCGCGACCTCGCGCTTCATAGTACCCACTCCGGTTACGCACGCGCAGTCCGGGTCGCTTGACGCGCACCTCGAGCTTTCGGAACCGGCCGTTGCGACGATCGTTGTTCGAGTAGAACCCCAGCATGTAGTAGCTGCTGTTCTCGCTGACGATGCGATCGAAGGCGCCGTTGAGATCGTTCTGATTCACAGCGGCAAAGCCACCGGTGCTGTCGGCCAGGACGCGAAGGCTGTCCTGCGAAAGCCGCAACTCGTTCTGAATCGACCGTGAACCTGCATCGCCAACCGGTCCGGCCACCTCGATGAGGTCGGCCTCGGCGTTCGCCAGACCTCTCGGGTCGATAGCGTAGATGCTCACGTTGCCGCGCGTCGCCGCCGCGATCGCATCGTGCGTGTCCAGCAGCACCGACGATGCGGTGGATCCAAGAATCCCGACGGCCTCATAGATGTCGTAGTCGACGCCTTCGCCGATCAGCAGCAGCGACTTGCGCCGACCGCGAACGCCTGACATGAACTCCGAGAGCTTCCGGACCGAGTTCGCCATCGAGCGGGCGCGGAAGGCGCGATCCATCTGTTCGATGTCGTCGCCCGGTTCGAGTTGCTGCGTCGCTGGATTGACACGGGCGCTCTGGATCCGTTCGAGCGTGGCGGACCTGAGCTTTCGTCCCTGGAACTTGTTGATCGCGCTGACGAGCAGACGGGGGTTGTTGGTGAAGTCCTGTCCATCCCCGGCACGGCCGGTATAGGCCACGGCCGCCAGGTCGTTCGTACCGAAGTTCTGTTCGATGAATCGAGTGGCCGCCGCCTTGACACGTGGGGTACGGGTGAAATCGGTATGCAGATCGTCGAGGACGATCAGGTAGATGCGGCCCTCCACCGACTCGTTGCTCTGAACATCGGCTTCGATCGGCGCCGCGGCAAACAGAGGCCGTTCGGCGCGTTCGATCGGAATGTTGATCAGCGCGAACGAACTCACGTCCTGTCGCCGGCCGTCTTCGAACAACTCGAAGTCGTCCTTTGTGAGGTCGCGGACCGGTACTCCATCTGCGTCAGTCACAACAGCGTCAACTTCGACGTAGTTGACCTCCACCCGAAACGTCACCGGCGGTTGGTCCGGCGTCTGTGCGGGCTGCTCCTGAGCAGCCGGCTGTTGTGTAGGCGGTTGCTGCGGCGCAGCCGGTTGCTGCTGTGCAGCGAGCAAGCCACCGCTGAGAGCGGCAAGGGTCAGGGCGAACGCAGGTCGCAGTGTCATAGGTGCAATCAGGAGCGGGCTGGCACCCCCCGATTCTAGCCGGGATCGGGGGACCCGGGATGCGGGAGTCTGGTGCGACGCGGACGTCGGAATCCCGACGCCCGAAACCCGGCTTAGAATCATCCTATGGCGCTCGACGTGGCGGCAGTTCAGGACCGGTTGCGCAAGGCCGGCCTGGACGGGTGGCTGCTGTACGACTTTCACGGTTCCAACCCGATTGCCGCACGCCTGGCTGGGCTCACGGACGGGACACACATGACCACCCGAAGGTGGTACTACCTGATTCCCGCGACCGGCCAGCCACAGGGACTGGTCCATGCCATCGAGCGTCACAATCTCGACGCGTTGCCGGGCGAGCGAACGGTGTACTCCGGCCGCCAGCAGCTCGACGCAGGGCTGACAAGGCTACTGGCCGGTCTCAAGGCCGTGGCGATGGAATACTCGCCGCTGTGCGCGATCCCGTATTTGTCCCGTGTCGACGCCGGTACCGTTGAAATGGTCCGCGCGCGGGGGGTCGAAGTCGTTTCGTCGGGTGATCTCGTCCAACAGTTCGAGGCGGCGTGGACCGGCGAGCAGCTGGTTACGCACCGAGCGGCGTCGGCATCTCTCTATCGCATCAAGGATCGGGCGTTTGCGGCGGCTTCCGAGGCAATCGCACAGCGGCAGTCACTGACCGAGTACGCACTGCAGCAACAGATGGTGATCTGGTTCGAGGACGAGGGGCTGGTTACTGATTCGCCGCCGGTCGTCGCCATCGGCGGCAACGCCGGGAACCCCCACTATCTGCCGACTGCTGAACAGTGCCGGGACGTGGTGGCGGATGAAGTACTGCTGCTGGACCTTTGGGGGAAGAAGGCGGACAAGGGCGCAGTGTTTGCAGACATCACGTGGGTCGGCGTCACGTCAAAACACGTTCCTGCCGAGGTCTCACGCGCGTTCAAGGCCGTGGCTGATGCACGCGACGCGGCCGTAACTCTGGTCACCGATGCCGCGCGCGAGGGGCGTGACCTGCGGGGATGGGAAGTGGATGAGGCGGCGCGCGCGGTGCTCACCGGTCAGGGATATGCCGACCGAATAGTGCACCGTACGGGGCACAGCCTTGGTGAATCAGTTCACGGAAATGGCGTCCATATGGACGACTTCGAGACGCACGACGATCGGCGGGTCCTGCCGGGGACGGGCTTTACCGTCGAACCAGGTCTCTATTTCGAGACCTTCGGCGTTCGGACCGAGATTAACGTGTATCGTGCAGAGCACGAGGCAATCGTGACCGGGCCGCGACAGAATGAGGTCGTGACGCTGGGGTGAACGTTCGTTTTTGAAAGTCGACTCAACTCTGGTGTGCAGTCTGCACCCGAAAAGGTCGACAATATCGAGGGAAAGGGTTGTGGAGGCTCCGATGTCCAACCGACGAAACACTTGGTTCTACGCACTGCTCATCGCGATGACCTCGGCCACCGCCGCGCTGGTCATTGCCTCTCGACTGGGTCTGGCGCCGGAGTCGGCCGCACAGACGACGGCTGCGCCGCCGATGAACAGCGCGCCGCTCACGGGACCACTGACGGCGAGTACGTTCCGCGACGTGGCCAAGAGCGTCATGCCGGCGGTCGTCAACATCCGGACCGAGTCGCGGCAGCGGCAACAGGACCTCAGTGAGTTCTTCGGTGGCAGCGATCTGTTCGATCGCTTCTTCGGCCAGCAGGAACCGCGCGGCGGAGGACAACGGCCCCGCGAACAGGTCGTGCAGGCGGCAGGCACCGGTTTCATCATCGACAAGGCGGGCTTCATCCTGACCAACAACCACGTCGTCGATGAGGCCACCAAGATCAAGGTGTCGCTCTACGGCGAGGATGACGATCAGGAGTACGACGCCAAAGTCATCGGACGCGACGCGCTGACCGACAGCGCGTTGATCGAGTTGACGGAGAAACCTGACCACACGCTCCCGGAGGCGAAGTTCGGCGACTCGTCGCAGATGCAGCCAGGTGACTGGGTCATGGCCATCGGCAACCCGTTCGGGCTCGCACACACTGTCAGCGTTGGCGTGATCAGCGCGCTCGAACGGCCGTTCACGGTCGCCGAAGGACGCTCGGCCCAGGTGCTTCAGACTGACGCTGCGATCAACCCGGGCAACTCCGGTGGACCGCTGCTCAACCTGCGGGGCGAAGTCATCGGCATCAATACTGCCATCTACACCGACGCGAGACAGCAGGGCAACATCGGCATCGGTTTCGCGATTCCCAGCAACACGGTGAGAGAACTACTCCCGCAGTTGCGGACGGGCAAGATCACGCGCGGACGAATCGGAGTCTCGGTCGGGCCGGTCCAGCGCGGCACCGAAGACGAGTTCGGCTTGAAAGATCGCAAGGGTGCGGTCGTGCAGAGCGTCGCACCTGACAGCGCGGCCAGCAAGGCCGGTCTCGAACCAGGCGACGTCATCATCGGGTTCGGCGGAAAGCCGGTCACGTCTCGCGACGAACTGGTCCGGATGGTCGTCAACACGAAGCCAGGTACGACCGTACCGCTCCGGATCGTCCGTGATCGACAGGAGCAGACGGTGAGCATTACCGTCGATGAGCTCAACCTCGAGGCGGAGAGTGCCGTGGCTCGCGGAAGCGGTCGCGACGCCGACCCGGCGCTGGAAACCAGCACCGGCTTCGGCATCACGCTGCAGAACGTGACACCTGAGATCGCGCGCCGGCTGCGCCTCGAGAACCGCAGTGGCGCGGTCATCACCGAGCTTGAGCAGGGCAGTCCCGCCGCGCGTGCTGGCCTGCAGCCCGGAGATGTCATCGTCCGCGTGGGTCGCCAGGCGGTGGAATCAGCCGGCGATGCTCAGCGGGAACTGGCCCGCATTACTTCAGGCGGAACCGCGTTCCTGCGCATCATTCGCGGCGGCCAGGAGACGTTCGTGACGGTCACGAAGGAATAGGCTGGGCGCTCGGCCTAAGCTTTAGCTGCTCTGGGCTCTGGGCTCTGGGCTCTGGGCTCTGGGATGGAGGCCTCGGCTGCGTTTCGCGGCCGAGGCCTTTCTTTTTGCCGCGTCATGCTTATAATGCGCCTTCGTTCGACCGAACCTGAAACTTGGAACCTGGACCCCGGAACTTGGTAGCCCAGAGCCGAAAGCCCAAAGCCGAGACCAGCGCCCATGATCGAACGCGAAATCAAGCTACAGTTCGACAGCCCCGACCAGGCCCGGACCGCCATCCTTGCCGCCGGCGCTGCCCCGCTCAAGTGTCGTCGACTTCAGGAAGACGCCTTGTTCGACACAAACGACGAATCATTGCGCCGACGCGGGTGCGCGCTGCGCGTGCGCAGCGAATCGGGCAGGAGCCTGCTCACGTTCAAAGGCCCGGTCCAGTCCACGCGCATGAAGGCTCGCGAAGAGCACGAGACCGTCGTCAGCGACGGCGACGTGCTGACGCGCGTCCTCGAGTCGCTCGGGCTGCACGTCTGGTTCAGGTACCAGAAGTTCCGGGAAGAGTTCGCCGCAGAGGACGCCACGATCGCGCTCGATGAAACGCCGATCGGAACCTTCGTCGAGATCGAAGGCGGCGAACGCGCGATCGAGTTCCTGGCGCGTGCCTTCGGTCGCAGCGAGTCCGACTATGTCCTCGACTCTTATCGCGGACTGTTCTTGAAGCGTCGAGAAGGACTCGGGCTGACCGGCGCCGACATGGTGTTCGCCGACGAATGGTCCCAGCACTCGTCCTGACTGCGGGGCTGGCTACCCGTCTTCGGCCTCTCTCGTTCGTGCGCGCGAAAGCGGCGCTGCCAGTCGCGGGCACACCTCTCATCCATCGCATCCTGCGCACGCTGTCGACCGCCGGCGTGCGCGATGTCGTGCTGAACCTGCATCATCTTCCGCACACGTTGACGCGGATACTGGGAGACGGCACCGCACTCGGCATGCGCGTGCGCTACTCGTGGGAGGTGCCCGTGCTTGGATCGGCGGGCGGCCCGAAGCGAGCCATTCCGCTGTTGCAGCCCGTTTCGACGTTCCTGATCCTCAACGGCGACACGCTGACCGACATCGACCTTCGCGCCGTCGTCGAGGACCATCGGCGCTCCGGCGCTCTCGTCACGATGGCCGTCGTCCCCAACACCGAACCTGACAAGTACGGTGGAATTGTCGTCACCGCCGACGGAGCAGTGACCGGATTCGTGAGCCGTGGATCGCGCGAACCGTCGTTCCATTTCGTCGGCGTCCAGGTCGCCGAGCCCGAAGCATTCGCCTCGGTGCCCCCAGGAGTTCCGTACGAGACGGTGGGCGCGCTCTACCCTGCCCTCCTCACGGATCGACCCGGCTCGATCCGCGCACACCGGACGAGCGGTGATTTCATGGACATCGGCAGGCCGTCAGACTATCTCGACACCTCGCTGACGTTGGCGGCACGCGAAGGCGTCGACACGGCGGCTCATGCCACGATCAGCCCGACAGCGCGTGTCGAACGGAGCGTCCTGTGGGACGATGTGGTCGTGGAAGATGGTGCGATGCTGCGTGAGTGCGTGGTCACGGATGGCGTGCGCGTACCAGCCGATACATCCTGGCACGGGGTCACCATCCGTAACGCGTCCGGCGAGCTGGCTCCGGGTGAACGCAGGATCGAGGGACTGGCCATTTCTTCGCTCTAGCGAGCGACATTTCGTAATTCTGAATTCAGAATGCAGAATGCAGACACTGCCACGCGCATCGAGCGAAGCGGACCGTGTCAGAATTCTGAATTCCGAATTCTGCATTCAAGATGACAGACAGCGTTCGTCCTCGGATCGATCGGTTTCTCGCTGAGACCGGCCTCGCGGCACAGGGCGCAAAGGTCGTCCCGCTCACAGGCGACGCCTCGGATCGCCGCTACCTTCGTATCCTTCTGCGTGATGCGCCGTCGCAAGTACTGGCGGTGTATCCGCAGGCCTTCGACATTGAACGACTCCCGTTTGCCAACGTCACGCGCCTGATGGCGGCAATGCCGGTGCCCGTGCCCGCGATCCTCGGACACTCGAACGAGCTCGGGATCCTGGCACTGCAGGATCTCGGGGATGTGACGCTGCAGGCGCATCTCGGCGCCGCCACGCGCGCCGAGCACGCGGCCCTGTATCGACAGGCGGTGACGCTCATCGCGAGGATGCAACAGCGTGGTCGCGAGCTGGCGTCCGATCGCTACCTGCCCTATGGCATCGCGTTCGACGTCGAGAAGCTGTCGTGGGAGCTCCAGTTCTTCATCAAACACTTTCTGGAGGCGTACCGGGGCGCGGTGCTGACGGCCTCGGAGCGTCAGGCGATCGATGCGGAGCTGCTACGCATCGCGGAAGAACTCGCCGCCGAGCCGCGGGTCTTCTGCCATCGCGACTATCACAGCCGCAATCTCATGCTCCACGATGGCCAGCTCTACATCATCGACTTCCAGGACGCGCGCATGGGCCCGGACACCTACGATCTCGTGTCATTGCTGCGCGACTCGTACATGGATTTCAGCGAGCGTGAGGTAGACGAACTCATTGCGTTTTTCCTTGCGCTGCGTGGTGTCGGCGCTGATCGCGCCGGAGCCGGCATGGAGGCCGGCCAGTTCCGACAGCGGTTCGACCTCATGGCGCTGCAACGCAACCTGAAGGCGCTGGGTACGTTCGGCTTCCAAACGACTTCTCGCGGCAATACGGTTTACATCCAGTACATCCCGCGCACGCTGGCCTACGTCCGCACCAACATGGAGCGCGATCGCCGGTTCGGGCGTCTGCGCGACCTCCTCGCGCCTCATATCGACGAACTGCGATAACTCCCAACCTCCAACTCCCAACTCCCAATGCGCTCGTTGTGGTCGACGCTTGGGAGTTGGAAATTGGGAGTTGGGAGTTCACGCCGAGCATGACTAGAATCAAGTGTTGGTTCGTTCGAGCAACGAGCCGATCGCCACGCCATGTATCAGTTCGGCATCTCCACACATCTCTTCCACGACCACCGGCTCAGCCGCGATCACCTGGTCCACATCGCCGCGCACGGATTCGAGTCGGTCGAGCTCTTCGCGACACCCTCACACTTCGACTACCGCAGCGAACAGGCTATCGCGGAGCTCAGTGAGTGGCTGGCGGACACGCAACTGCGCGTCCACTCGATGCACGCTCCGATCGTCGAGCGCATGGACAAGGGACGCTGGGTCGGCGCGTTCTCGAACGCCACAGCCGATGAGAGTCGACGAAAGGCCGCCGTGGCGGAAGCCGAGGCGGCGCTCGCCGTCGCGGCACGGATTCCGTTTCAGTATCTCGTTCTGCACCTCGGGGTGCCGACAAGTGAACAGACCGGCGCGAATGACAACCAGGCTGACGCGGCCCGGCGCAGCGTCGAGGAGATCGCCGCTGCCGCCGCGCGCGTCAACGTTCGCGTGGCTGTCGAAGTGATCCTCAACCCACTCTCGGACGCCGCGACACTCGCGCGGCTAGTCGAAGAACAGCTCGAGGGGCTCGACGTCGGCGTGTGCCTCGACTACGGTCACGCCCACCTGATGGGCGATCTCGGTGAGGCGATCGAAGAACTTTCCGGTCACATGTGGACCACACATGTCCACGACAACCACGGGAAGAAGGACGACCACCTCACGCCCTACGCCGGCACGATCGACTGGGATGCGGCGATGATGGAGACGCAGAAGATCGGCTATGACGGCGTCCTGATGTTCGAGGTCGACGACACCGGCGATCCCGTTGACGTGCTTCAACGGTGCGCGAAGGCGCGCGAGCGGTTGGAGAGGTCGTTCGTCATCTTCTAGCGGTCGAGCGCGTCATTGGGAGTTGGGAGTTCAGAACCCCGCCTGCCCGGGCGTGCGCGGAAACGGGATCACGTCTCTGATGTTGCCCATGCCCGTGGCATAGATGATGGTGCGCTCGAGGCCGAGTCCGAAGCCGGCGTGGGGCACGGTCCCGTAGCGCCGCAGGTCGCGATACCACCAGTAGACCTTCGGATCCAGGTGCATCTCGGCGAGCCGTCGATCGAGATAGTCCAGTCGCTCCTCACGCTGAGAGCCGCCGATGATCTCGCCGATGCCCGGCGCCAGCACATCCATCGCGGCGACCGTCTTTCCGTCGTCGTTCATGCGCATGTAAAAGGCCTTGATGTCCTTCGGGTAGTTCATCACGACCACCGGCGCCTTGACGTACTCCTCGCTCAGCCAGCGCTCGTGCTCTGACTGCATATCCATGCCCCAGCGCACGGGGAACTCGAACGCCTTACCGCTCTTCTCGAGCGCGGCGATGGCATCGGTGTAGGTGATGCGCTCGAATGGCGCCGTCACGAAGGCCTCAACGCGCCGGATGCAATCCTTGTCAATGCGATCGGCGAAGAACTTCATGTCGTCGCTTCGTTCGTTCAACACCGCGCTGAGGATGTACTTGAGAAACGATTCCGCCAGGTCGGCGTCGGCCGCAAGATCGGCGAACGCAATCTCCGGCTCCACCATCCAGAACTCGGCCAGGTGGCGGCTGGTGTTGCTGTTCTCCGCGCGGAAGGTCGGGCCGAACGTGTAGACCTTCGAGAGCGCGAGGCAATACGTCTCGACGTTGAGCTGACCGCTGACGGTGAGGAACGCTTCCTTGGCGAAGAAGTCCTTGCTGAAGTCGGTCCTGCCTTCCTGCGTCCTCGGAATCGCCCCAAGATTCGCCAGGTCGAGCGTGCTGACGCGAAACATCTCGCCAGCGCCCTCGGCATCGCTCGCGGTCACGATCGGCGTGTGCACCCAGAAGAAGCCGCGCTCGTGAAAGTAACGATGGATCGCCATGCTGAGGCAGTGGCGGACGCGCGCCACCGCGCCGAGCGTGTTCGTCCGGGGGCGGAGGTGAGCGACCTCGCGGAGATATTCGAACGACGTTTTCTTCTGCTGGATTGGATACTCTTCGGGGTCGTCGACCCATCCGACGACGGTCACGGTTTCGGCCTGGAGTTCGACCGCCTGCCCCTGCCCCTGGCTTTCAGTCAGGACGCCCGTGGCGGTGACGGCACATCCCGTCGTGAGCTTCTTGATCTCACTCTCGTAGTTGGGCAGCGAGTTCGCCGCGACGACCTGGAGGGGGTCGAAGCCCGAGCCGTCGTGCAGGTGGATGAACGAAAGTCCGGCTTTCGAGTCGCGACGCGTGCGCACCCATCCGCGAACAGTCACCCGGGTCCCCGGCGGCGGCGTTCCTTTGAGCGCCGACGAGACATCGACGTGGTCAGCGTGAGACATGTCAGTAGAGCGGGACCCAGTCAACTTCCAACCCCCAACATCCAATTCCCAACCAACCAGACTCTTTGGGAGTTGGGTTTTTGGAGGTTGGGGTTTGATGCGTGTTTCGGCATCCCGCTAGAGCGATTATCCGCCGAGACACAGATCCCCTGTATCCTAGAAGGTTGGAAATGAAGATCGGAATGGTCTCCCTCGGCTGCCCCAAGAACCTCGTCGACTCCGAGGTCATGCTGGGCCTTGCCCAGGAGCAGGGGCATCAGCTCACCAGAGATGCCGCCGACGCCGACGTGCTCATCGTCAACACCTGCGCGTTCATCGACAAGGCGAAGCAGGAATCGATCGACACCATCCTCGAGATGGCCGAGCTGAAAAAGACCGGCGCCTGCAAGCGGCTGGTCGTCACCGGCTGCATGGCGGAGCGCTATCGCGAGGAACTGCGCGAGCAAATTCCGGAGATCGACGCGGTTCTTGGTACGGGACAGGTCCCAGAGATCGTTCACGCACTCGGCGGGTCCAATGAGCAGGACCCGCTCTACGGTGGCCGCGTAATCCCGCTCCTCCGTTCGGACGGTGAACCCGTCAGACCTGGACCGGCCGAGCCGTCGCGGACGTTACCCGTGACGGCGAGTCTCGCCGAAGCCGAAGGCGAAGGCGGACTCCCCACCTATCTCTATGACGCAAGCACGCCGCGTCTCCTGGCAACACCGCGCCACTATGCCTACGTGAAGATCGCTGAAGGCTGCGACTACAAATGCGCCTTCTGCATCATCCCGACGTTGCGCGGCAAATACCGCAGCCGGTCGCACGAGTCGATCGTGACCGAGGCCCAGCGGCTCGCCGCACAGGGCGTCAAGGAACTGTTGCTCATCTCTCAGGACACGACCTTCTACGGCATCGATCGCGGGGAGCGTGGAGCGCTGGCGCGGCTGCTGCGCGCGCTCAATCGCGTTGACGGGCTCGAGTGGGTTCCAATGCTGTACCTCTATCCCACGACGATCACCGACGACGTGCTCGACGCGATGGCGGAGAGCGAGAAAGTTTGCAAGTACGTCGACCTTCCGTTACAGCACGCCTCGGACCGGGTGCTGAAGCGGATGAAACGCCCAGGCACGCGAGCTGGCTACGAACGTCTGCTGGACCGGATCCGGACTCGCGTTCCCGGCGTCACATTACGTACAACTTTCATCGTGGGATTCCCCGGCGAGACCGCTGAGGACTGCGCCGAGCTCGAGTCCTTCGTCGAGGCCGTGCGGTTCGATCACGTCGGCGTGTTCACCTACTCGCACGAGGAGGGCACCTCGGCTTACGGCCTGAACGACGATGTCCCGGCGGCGGCCAAACGGCGCCGTCAGGCTGGCGTCATGCGACTGCAGAGGCGGATCGTTCAGAAGGCCCAACAGTCGCGGATCGGGAGCCGGGTGCGTGTCCTCGTCGACGGACCGTCGGCCGAACACGATCTGGTGCTTCGGGGACGACTGGAGGGACAGGCGCCTGACATCGATCCGCAGGTGTATCTGACCGATTGCGACCCGTCGGCGCTGACCGCCGGAGAGTTCATCCAGGCGGAAGTCGTGGCAAACCGCGCCTACGATCTGGTCGTCCGTCCATTGTCCGGGGCGGAATCCGCGTGATAAGCTTGAGGGTCACCTAGGCAGAGGGGGACTCCAGGTGGGCTCGTGCCCACTTTTTTTGTTTCGGGGTGTTAACGCCGGACTCGGCGAGCACACAGACGAGTGAGCAATGCAGCCGCTTGAGCAGATTCGGGCGATTGCTGAGCGGGTGGCCGCGGCGCGGGGTCTGGAGATCTGGGACATCCAGAGCCGGCGCGAAACGAGGGGACATGTGGTCCGGGTCTTTATTGACCGGCCGGGACCGTCGGCCAATCCCGACGACAGTGTGAGCATCGAGGATTGCGAGCAGGTCAACCGCGAGATTGGAACGATTCTCGACGTCGAGGACCCGCTGCCATTCGCGTACACACTGGAGGTTTCCTCGCCCGGACTGGATCGTCCACTGCGTGGCCTCGACGACTACCGGCGGTTCGCCGGACGGCTGGCGAAGGTCGTCGTGAGCGAACCGGTGGACAACCAGAAGGCGTTCGAGGGACGGCTGAACGGAGTTGAGGGCAACATCGTGCTGCTGCAGGGACCGAGCGGACGGATCCACAAGCTGCCGATGCGCCTGATCACACGCGGCCGATTGGAAGTTGAGTTTTAGATATGCAAAACCCGTTGATGCAGACGATCGAGGCGCTCGCCAAGGAAAAGGGCATCGAGGCCAACACGATCATCACAGCCATCGAGGACGCCGTGCTGACCGCGTCGCGCAAGTACTACAAGACGAACGAGAACCTCAAGACGCGGTTCAACCCCGAGACGGGACAGGTCGATCTGTTCGCCATCAAGCACATCGTCAACGACGTGACCAACGACGCCACCGAGATCTCGCTCAAGGAGGCGCAGGACCTCTACGGCGACGAAGCCGAAGTCGACATGGAGATCGAGTTCCCCAAGCGGACCGACGTGCTGGGGCGAATCGCAGCGCAGACGGCCAAGCAGGTGATCTTCCAGAAGGTCCGTGAAGCCGAGCGCGAGAACATCTTCGCGGAGTACAACGACCGCGTCGGTGAAGTCATCAACAGCACCGTCAAGCGTTTCGAGAACGGCGACCTGGTTGTGGAAATCGGCCGCGTCGAAGCCGCACTGCCGCGGAAGGAACAGTCTCGCGCAGAAAGCTATACCCCTGGTGAGCGCATTCGAGCCGTCATCAAGGGCGTCAACCGCAGCGCCAAGGGACCGCAGATCGTCCTGTCGCGAACCGATCCGGCCCTCTTGATCAAGTTGTTCGAGCAGGAAGTGCCGGAGATCTACGACGGTACCGTAATGATTCGCGGCGCCGTTCGCGAGGCGGGCGATCGAGCCAAGGTCGCGGTCTACTCGCGCGAGCGGGACGTCGATCCGGTCGGCGCATGCGTCGGTATGAAGGGCACACGCGTTCAAGCAATCATCCGCGAACTACGTGGCGAGAAGATCGATATCGTCGAATGGTCCGACGACCCCGTTCAGCTGGTCACCAATGCGCTGAGCCCTGCGAAGGTGCAGCGTGTGTCGATCGTCGACGACCGCGATCGGATCATGGAAGTTGTCGTCGAGGACAAACAGCTGTCGCTGGCAATCGGCAAGAAGGGACAGAACGTCCGACTCGCCGCGAAGCTGACCGGCTGGCGCATCGATATCAAGAGCGAGGAAGAGAAGCGGCGGGAGGTCGAGGCCGAGTTCGGCGCGCTCGGCGGCGACGCCGCCTCGACTGAGGGATCCGCGAGTGAATCCGCCGCGATCCGAGGCCGCGCCGAGGCGAGTGAATCCGCCGCGTCCGATGACGCGAGTGAGTCCGCTGCGTCCGATGACGCGAGTGAATCCGCCGCGTCCGATGAGGAGGCGTCGGCAACGAGCGAGGCAGGCGCAGAGGGCGAGGAAACGAAGGCCATCGAGTAACGCGCATGCACGTCCGGCGAGTGCCGGAGGTGACACAAGGTCCGGCTGCGGTCGGACACACAAGTTTCGGCTCACGCCGGACACTACGTAGAAGGAAGCAATTTGGCAACGGTTCGGATTTACAAGGTCGCTGAACTGCTCGGCACCACGAGCCAGGAAGTGCTGGCGTTGCTCAAGCGCGATCACGGAATCGAGCTGAAGAGCGCCTCGAGCACGATCGAGGAAGTTGTCGCGCGCTCGTTCGTCGAACGCCTCGCGCGGCAGCGGAGCATCTCGCTTCCGAGCGGCGACATGTTCGCCGAGCACGTGGTTCCGGCGAAGACCACGGCAAAGAAAGCGCCCGCCCCGAAGAAGCCTGAACCGCCCAAGCCCGCGGCTCCGGTTCTCGGTCCGCCGCGTCTGGTGAAGACGGTCAAGCCGCATGCGCCCGCCGCCGAGGTCGTCGCACCGGTTGCGCCTGCTCCACCGCCGCCGCCAGCCGTCGAACACGAACCTGTTGAAGTTCCGGCCGCCGTCGTGGCGCCGTCACCCGTTGACGAGGTCGAACTACCGCCTCCTGTTGAACTCGATGAAGCACACCCAGTCGTGATCGTTCCCGAAGCGCCTCCAGTCGAAGAACCACCGGTTGTCGAAGAGACGGTCGAAGAGCCCCCTGCACCTGTCGCCGCAGCACCGGTGCCAGCACCGCCACCGCCGAGTGGGCGGTTCGTTCCGCCGACGATCCGGCTCCGCATCGAGGAACCTGGCAGGACACCACAGCCGGCGCGTCCGCTTGCACCCGCCAAGCGTCCGCAGGTGACACAGCCGCGCATCGTCCAACCACCAGCGCCCCCGGCGGCCACGGCGAAGCCCGCCGCACCAGCGACTGGACAGGCTCCTGCGCGCTCTGCTCCCGGTCAATCGCCGCGCCCTGCCTATACCCCACCACCGCGTCCGACGACGCCAGGGATGCTCGGCGGGCCGCGTCCGCTGCCATCGCAGCCGGTGCGCACGCAACAACCAGCGTTTGCGCGCCCGGGAGCGGCACCGGCTTCTCCGGGACAACAGCCTCGACCGCCATTTGGACAACGGCCACCCGGCGGTGGTCAGTACCGTCCTCCCGTCCAGCGGTCCAGCGGGACTCGGCGCGAACGGCCGTCGGCACCGTCGATGCCCTCGGCACCCGCGGCCCCGCCGCCGATCACGCGCATCATCACGCTGGCGGAAGGCATGACGGTGAAAGACCTCGCCGACAAGCTGGACGTGCGCGTGAAGGATGTCCTCGCGAAGCTGCTGATGCGTCGCATGATGATGACCATCAACAGCACGATGGACATGGAGACCGCCAAGGACATCGCGCGCGAGTTCGGCGCCGAGATCGAGATGCGGAGCTTCGAGCAGGAGCTCGTGTCGGCCGAGGGTGACGAGTCGAAGCCCGAGGACATGAAGACGCGGGCACCCGTTGTCACGGTCATGGGTCACGTCGATCACGGCAAGACATCCCTGCTCGACGCGATCCGCGAAACCAAGGTCGCCGAACGAGAAGCCGGCGGCATCACGCAGCACATCGGCGCATATCACGTCGACGTTGGTGACAGCCGCAGCGTCGTCTTCCTCGACACACCGGGTCACGAAGCGTTTACCCTGATGCGTGCACGCGGCGCCAAAGTGACTGACGTTGTCGTGCTGGTCGTTGCAGCCGATGACGGCGTCATGCCGCAGACGCGCGAAGCGATCGATCACGCGAAGGCGGCGAACGTCCCCATCGTCGTGGCAATCAACAAGATCGACAAACCAGGCGCGAACCCGGACAACGTCAAGCGTGAGCTCGCCGAGCTCAACCTGGTGCCGGAAGACTGGGGCGGACAGACGGTCATGGTGCCGGTGTCGGCAAAGAAGCGGCAGAACCTCGATCAGTTACTCGAGATGATCCTGCTGTCGACCGACATCCTCGAGCTGCGCGCCAACCCGAAACGAAGCGCATCGGGTGCCGTGCTCGAAGCCAAGCTCGATCGCGGCCGCGGGCCGGTCGCCACAGTCCTGGTGCAGGACGGCACGCTCAACGTCGGCGACAACCTCATCGCTGGTCCAGTCGTCGGCAGGGTCCGCGCACTCATCGACGATCGCGGACGCCAGGTCAAGTCGGCCGGTCCGGCAACGCCGGTCGAAGTGCTCGGTCTGACCAGCCTCCCGCAGCCGGGCGATCCGTTCCAGACGGTCGCCGATGCCGCGAAGGCACGACAGATCGCCACGTTCCGTCAGGCCCAAGCGAAGGAGCGCGCCCTCGGTGCAAAGGGCGGCCGCCTGACGCTCGAGTCACTGAAGGAGCAGATCGCCGAGGGCGGCGTGAAAGAGCTGCCGCTCATCGTCAAGGCCGACGTGCAGGGGTCTGCCGAAGTGCTCGCCGACACGCTCGCGAAGCTGTCGGACGACAAGGTCAAGATTCGCATCATCCGTTCGGGTGTTGGCGCGATCAACGAGTCGGACGTGCTGCTGGCGTCTGCTTCGAACGCCATCATCATCGGCTTCAACGTGCGGCCCGATCGCAATGCGCAGGACATGGCGGAGCGCGAGGAAATCGACATCCGCCTGCACTCGGTGATCTACAACGTCACCGAGGAGATCAAGAAGAGCATGGAAGGGTTGCTCGAGCCCACTTTCAAGGAAGTGCGCGTCGGGACGGCGCAGGTGCGCGAAGTCTTCCGCGTGCCCAAGGTCGGGTCGATCGCCGGGTGCATGGTCACCGACGGGCGGATCACCCGGGCCGGCGAAAGCCAGGCGCGGCTGTTGCGCGACAACGTTGTGGTCTTCGAGGGCAAGATCTCCTCGCTCCGTCGCTTCAAAGACGATGTGAGCGAAGTGAAGACCGGGCTGGAGTGCGGCATCGGGCTTCAGAATTACAACGACGTGAAGGTGGGCGACATGATCGAGGTCTTCACCATGGAGCGCGTAGCGGTCACTGCATGACGTCGTAGCGCGTGTAACATGCGGGTCGCCGTGCTTCACGTCGAGGTTCACATTCCCTACGCGCAGTCGCTCAAGGACAAGCGCATGGTGCTCAGACGGATCAAGGACCGCCTGCAGAAGTTCAATGTCGCGGTCGCCGAACTCGAGCACCAGGATCTCTGGCAGCGTGCGAGCCTGGGTATCGTCGCCATCTCGAACACGACAGTGCACGTGGAGCAGGAACTTGCCGCGGCTGCTGAGGAAATCGAACGGCTCGAGCCCGGACTGATGTCACGGTCCGAGATCGAGTACCTCACATAATGGCTCAAGGGCATCGACCCGACCGCGTCGGCGACCAGATCCGTCAGGAACTGAGTGATCTTCTCAGTCGTGGAGTCGTCCACGATCCTGGGATCGGCTTCATCACGCTCACGCGGGTGAAGATGTCACCCGATCTGCAACTGGCGCGGGTGTTCTACACGATGATGGGTGAAGAGCCGGCCCGTCGCGAGACCGCGGCAGCGCTCGCCCGGGCAACGCCATTCCTGCGACGGCACATCGGCGGCCGGCTGCGCCTGCGGCGGGTGCCCGAACTCGAGTTCCGGTTCGACGAATCGGTCGCACATCAGGATCGGATCGAGCAGATCCTGCGTGACCTGCACGAGGAAAAGGCGCAGCGCGCGGCCGAAGACGAGGCACCGAGCGAGGACACCAACGGGCATGACCACAACAACCGCTGACACGACGGCCGCTGACGTCGCTACCGAGATTCGCCGGCGACAACGATTCGTCGTCGCCTCGCACGCCCGGCCAGACGGCGATGCCATCGGGTCGTCGATGGCAATGGCGCTCGCGCTCGAGCGTCTGGGCAAACAGGCCCGAATCGTCAGCAAGGACCACGTGCCGCCTCAGATGCAGGTCTTCCCGGGCGTCGACCGAATCGAGGTCGTGGACCAGATCGACGATGCGGGCGACGCGGTGATCATCCTCGAATGCGGCGATGTCCAGCGCACCGGGGTCGCGGGCCTCGAGCGCGGCTACGTGATCAACATCGATCATCATCCCGGCAACACGCTGTACGGCGCGATGAACTGGCTCGACCTCTCCGCTGCGGCATGCGGGGAGATGGTGTTCACGCTGATCGGCGAGCTCGGGATTCCACTCACGCCCGAGATCGCGACGCACGTGTACATCGCGATTCTGACTGATACCGGGGCATTCCATTACTCGAACATCACGCCACGCACATTCGACATCTGTCGCCAGTGCGTCGAAGCCGGCGTCAACGCACCCGCTGTCGCACGCAACATTTTCGACAGCAACAATCTCGCGAGACTCAAGCTCTACGGCGCTGTGCTGCACCGCATGCAACTCGATCCGTCGGGGCGTATCGCAACGGTCTACGTCGATCAGCAGCTCGCGCGCGAGTGCGGCGGCACCTACGAAGACACGGAGGGGTTGGTCAATCTTCCTCTCACGGTCAAGGACATCGTTGCCGTCGCGTTCTTCAAGGAGAACGGGCCGGGCGACTGGCGCATCAGCATGCGGTCGAAGGGATCCATCAATGTGAACGCCGTCGCGCGCGAGTTCGGCGGCGGCGGGCACACCAACGCCTCAGGCTGTTCGGCGCGCGGCGAGTTCGCCGATCTGAAGGCGCTCTTCGAAGCCAAGCTGGTTAGCGCGATCGAGACCGCTGGCGCCAGGCATTAGGTCCACGGCGTTCTGCCCACCGCACACTTCTTACTGCATACTGCGTACTGATGGACGGCGTTCTTGTCGTCGACAAGCCAGCAGGCCTGACATCTCATGACGTCGTTGCGGTGGCTCGGCGCGCGCTGCACGAGCGACGCATTGGACACACCGGAACGCTCGATCCACTGGCAACGGGCGTGCTCCCGCTGGCATGCGGCCGCGCCACGCGATTGGTGCGCTTCTTCGTCTCGTCGGACAAGGACTACGTGGCCACTGTTCGGTTTGGTGTGTCGACTGATTCGTTCGACATCACCGGCGTCGAGACGTCGCGTTCAGAGAACGTCCCGACGCGCGAGGCAGTGATAGGCGCGCTGACGCCGCTTCGCGGTGAGTACCTGCAGGTACCCCCGGCATTCTCCGCGAAGAAGGTGGCTGGCGAGCGTGCGTACACCCGAGCACGTCGCGATGAACAGGTCACGCTGGCTCCCGTACCGGTGCGGGTCACCCGAGCCGAGCTGGTTGAGTTCAGCGGCACCTCCGCCCGCATCGCGGTGACCTGCTCGGCCGGGTTCTACGTCCGCAGCTTCGCCCATGCGCTCGGCAAAGCGCTCGGCACCGGGGGGTGCCTCGAATCGCTGCGGCGTACTCGAAGCGGCGAGTTTTCGCTGGACCAGGCTGTCGACCTTGAACAGGTGCGGCAATCGAGCACCACGCTCAAGGAGCGGTGGATTCCCCTCGAGCGTCTTCTGCCGCGGCTTCCATCGGTTCGGCTCGGCCCGGAGGGGCGCCGGCGTGTGGCCCATGGTCAGATGCTCGGCACCCCGCACGTGGTCGGGGGTGGAGATGCCGTCCGGCGTGATTCGGAGGCGTGGATTCGGTTGATTGACGAAGAAGGCCAGCTCGTGGCGCTCGGCACGCCGGATCCGAGCGGGGAGTTTTTGCACCCGGCTGTCGTTCTGATTTAGAATGAACTGTTTAAGGGACCAGGAATACTCGGAACCGTACGGCGGTTCGGTGGACCGGGTGCAAGAAGGACCCAGGTTGTGTCTGGACCGTGCGTGAAGGAGCCACCAGTGGCGTTGAGCAGGGACCGTAAGACCGGCATCATCGGGACATACAAGACACACGACGGTGACACGGGGTCACCCGAAGTTCAAGTCGCGCTTCTCAGTGAGCGCATCAACTACCTCACCGAGCATTTCAAGATCCACGCGAAGGATCATCACTCCCGCCGGGGGCTGCTGAAGCTGGTGGGCCAGCGTCGACGGCTGCTCGATTACCTCAAGAGCAAAGATTCCGAGCGCTACGCCGACCTCATCAAGCGCCTCGGCATCCGCAAGTAGAACCTGAGTCACATGAACAACGTCAATTTGCAGAAGCGCGAGATCCAAGTCGGATCTCGTACGTTGTCACTCGAAACCGGCAAGCTCGCGAAGCAGGCCCATGGCTCGGTGATCGTCCGTACAGGCGACACCATGGTGCTGGTGGCCGCGTCGCGTGCCGCAAGCCCGCGCGACGTCGACTTCCTTCCGCTGACCGTCGATTACCGCGAATACGCGTACGCATCGGGACGCATCCCGGGCGGCTTCTTCAAACGCGAGGGCAAGGCAGCCGAAAAGGAAGTCCTGACGAGCCGGCTGATCGATCGTCCGATCAGGCCGCTCTTCCCCTCCGGCTGGCGCTACGAGACGCAGATCATCGCGCTCCTCTTGTCTGCCGATACCGAAAACGACGCCGACGTCCTGGCGATCACCGGCGCCTCGGCCGCACTGGCGATTTCCGAGATTCCATTCGAGAAGACCGTGGCGGGCGTTCGCGTCGGCATGGTCGACAACCAGTACGTCATCAACCCGACCTACTCCGAGCGCAAGCAGAGCACGCTCGATCTCATCGTTGCCGGAACGAAGGACGGCATCGTGATGGTCGAGGCCGGCGCCAAGGAAGTGTCGGAATCACAAGTCGTCGGCGCGCTCGAGGCCGCGCACGCCGCGATCAGGAAGATCGTTGCGGGCATCGAGGAACTGAAAGGCGTCGCCGGCAAGAAGAAGATCGTGGTCGCCGCCAAGACGATCGCTCCCGATTTCTATCAGCAGGTGGAGAAGAAGGCGCTCGGCCCGCTGACCGACGCGATGCGCATCAAGCAGAAGCTTGAGAGCTACGGCCAGGTCGACGCCGTGCTCGACGATCTCCTGGCCTCGTTGCCGGAAGACGATACGCAGCAGAAAAAAGACGCCGAGCACATCTTCCACGAGCTCCAGGAAAAGGCGATGCGCGACGAGGCGCTCGAGCGGGGCGTCCGGCTCGATGGCCGCAAGTTCGATGAGATCCGCCCGATCTGGACCGAAACCGGGATCCTCCCACGCGTGCACGGCTCGGTCGTCTTCACGCGCGGAGAGACCCAGGCGCTCGTGAGCTGCACCCTCGGAACCGGCGACGATCAGCAGAAAATCGAGCACGTCACGGGTGAGCAGTACCGCCGCTTCATGCTGCACTACAACTTCCCGCCGTTCTCCGTCGGCGAGACCGGCCCGCAGCGCGGGCCTGGCCGCCGCGAGATCGGTCACGGTGCCCTCGCCGAGCGGGCACTCGCGCCGGTGGTTCCTCCCGAGGAGAAGTTCGCCTACACGATTCGCCTCGTCTCCGACATCCTCGAATCGAACGGCTCGTCATCGATGGCGTCGGTGTGCGGCGGCTCGATGGCGATGATGGACGCTGGCGTGCCGATCACCTCGGCTGTGGCCGGTATCGCGATGGGCCTCATCATGGACGAGAAGAGCGGTAAGTATGCCGTGCTCTCCGACATCGCGGGCGCAGAAGACCACTACGGCGACATGGATTTCAAGGTCGCCGGTACCGCGCAGGGCATCACGGCATTGCAGATGGACATCAAGGTCACCGGCATCACGTCGGAGATCATGGCCAAGGCGCTCGAGCAGGCGAGGTCCGGGCGCATGCACATCCTTGGCGAGATGGCCAAGACGCTGCAGTCGACGCGCGGCAACATGTCGATGTTCGCGCCGCGGATCATCACCATCAAGATCCCGGTCGACAAGATTCGCGACGTCATTGGTCCCGGCGGCAAGATGATCCGCAGCATCATCGAGCGCACGGGCGTGAAGATCGACGTCGAGGACAACGGGCAGGTGAACGTCGCCTCCGCAGACGGTGAGTCGGCGGCCAAGGCGATTGGAATCATCCAGGAGCTGACCGCTACGCCTGAGCTCAACAAGACCTACATGGGCAAGGTGCAGCGGATCACCGACTTTGGAGCATTCGTCGAGATCATGGCCGGGACCGATGGCCTGCTGCACGTTTCAGAGATTGCCAATCACCGGGTCAAAGACGTGCGGGATGAACTCAAGGAGGGTCAACAGATCCTCGTGAAGGTCATCAACATCGATCCCACCGGTAAGATCAGACTCAGCCGCAAAGCTCTGCTGCAGGACGAGGCGCAAAAGAGCGGGTACGCCTGCCCCAGCCGCTAAAGAGTAGGTAATCCTGTGCATGGGGACGAACCGGGATATGGTCCCGGTCGTCTAAAATGCATAGATGAAGCTGAAGAGTCGGACGTCCAGCCTCTTGCTCGTAGGCGTGGTGAGTCTGCTCTCCCCGGCCCTTCTTCCAGTTGCTCGAGGCCAGGAACAGGCGCCTAACAAGCGGGAAATCACGCTTACCGCGCGCAACTACCGGTTTGCACCCAATCGCATCGAGGTCGCCCAGGACGACCTCGTAAAGCTGACGGTGCAAAGCGAAGACGTCGCATACAGCCTGACAATCGATGAGTATCGAGTTTCCCGACGCGTTCCGGCCGGCGGCTCGACCACACTCGAGTTCCGCGCCGATCGCGCCGGGACATTTGCTTTCTATTCCAACCTGACCAACGACGCGCGCCACGCCCAGATGAAGGGCGAGCTTGTGGTTCGCGGAAGGTAAGAGGGCTCTAGGCTCTGGGCTCTCGCACTCGGCGCTCCAGATTCGGGGCACGAGCAGAGAGCCGAGAGCCAACAGCCCAGCTTTTCGCGGCCTCTATCCGCGCGGCCGTGGATGGATGCGTATGGAAGAGCAGCTCCACGAACCGGGATGGCCGCTCCTCAGCCAAGTTGCTCGCGGCTAGCCTTTTCATCGCGCTGATGAACGCTGCTGAGTTCCTGGTCGTGTCGAGCGCGTAGCGATCGGCGCGACGCTCGTGCGCACGCGACAGCGCGTTGGCCAGCGGCGAGAGCGCGATCGAAACCGCTCCTGCCGTGAGCACGAGCAGTGGCAAGCCCGCGACATCCCCCTTCCCCTCCAGGCCAAGCGTTACGGCAAACTCCGCAAGCGCTTTGTCCGCGAGGTAGCACGCACAGGTCAGGAGCGCAGCTTCGAGCACCAGCGCCGTCCAGATGTCTCCGTAGACGTGATGCGCAAGCTCGTGCGCGAAGACGGCCTCGATCTCCTCGTCGGAATGGCCAGCCAGCAACGTGTCGGAGACCAGGATGCGTCTCGTACGTCCGATCCCGACGAGCGCCGCGTTGGCCTTCGTCGTGCGATCTCCAAGGCGCCATTCGTAGGCGCCGCCTAATGCCGGTGCTCCTGCCCTCTCGGCAAGGGCCAGCAAACGCTCTCTCAACGCGTCGCGCTCCAGTGCGCGGATGTCGTAGAACAGTGGCAGCAGGATGACCGGCGTAAAGCGCGCGAGCAGGACGAGGGCGACAACAAAGACGACCGATGCGAACAGCCACCATCGATCGGGACTCAGCCGCAATAGCCAAGCGACGATGACGCCGGCGAAGGTGAGAACCGTGAGCATGATCGCTGCGGCCTTGATGTGATCGCCGAGCCACCGCGCCGTTGCTTCCCGCGACAGGCCATAGCGCCGCTCGAGGATCACGCCGCGATAGAAGCCAAACGGCAGGTAGATCAGTTCCGACAACAGCGCGATCGCGAGCACATATACGACGACGACCGGGACGAGGCGCTCACCGAACGCTGACTCGACGGCTGCTCGAATCGCGATCGATGCGCCGCTCCACAGGAGGCCAAGCAGAAGGACGACCTGCGCCGTCGTGTCGAACAGCGACGCGCGGCGTCGCAGCCTGTGGTATCGCGCGGATTTGTCTTCGTTGGCCAAGTGAGCTGGTCTACGTGCGAGGCATCACTCGCGACGGTATCAGGAGCCTGGCGTTGCCCGCGATTGCACTCGCACTCCGCCGTTGGTGGTCTGGACCACGAGGCGCGGGCCGCCTGTCCCGATCCGGCCCGCGACACGCTGCCGGCTCCGTTCATCCCCGCTCAACGGGAATCCGTCCTGCACCGAGATGCCACCATTGACGACCGTGGCTTCGAGCTCTGCATTGACGCTGGGCGCGACGGTGAGCCGGATACCGCCATTGACGGTCAGCATCCGCGTATCGCCGGTGATCTCCGTCAGGTCCATCTGAATTCCGCCGTTCACAGTCGACGCTTCGATGGCACCGGTAAGGCCGCGTCCAGTGATGCCTCCATTGGTCGTCGCTGCCTCCAGGCGGGGGCCCTGGATGCCTTCCAACGTCACTTCTCCGTTTTGCGTCTTGAGGAGGAGGTGCAGTCCGGCTGGGACGCGCACGTCGTATTTAATCGTCATCCTCGGCCCGCGAAAGTCCATCCCCTCTCGCTGTTCCGGGCCCTGGATGCTCACTCGATCGGGGGCGACGTCCTCGCGCATCTCCGTCTTCCGCAGCAGCTCCCGGGATGCCTCCTCGCTTCTGGCTCTGACCTCGCGGACGGCGCGGACTTCAACCATGGTCCCTGTCGAGGGCGACGCATTGATCTGGCCATTGATATTGATGATCTCCAGGCGGCCGCCTGGCTTGATCTGGTAGGTGCGAACCCACTCGTCGGTGGCCCTGGTCCCGGCGAAATCGACCGACAGCCCCTCTTCGCCGACCTTGACGTCGCATCCCAGGGACGCACACGCCAGCCATACGAGTGCGGCCCCGGCCCATCCACGTCGCCTGCTCATAGCGTCGAACCTCCCGAACTCTACTACGTCCGGGGCGCTCGGATCGTTCGAGTAGATAGGCCGGGTTTTTGCCTCAGAGACCCGGTACGGGCTGGCGGGTTCCCAAAGCAGGGCCCGCCCTGCGCTCAATTCAGCTGAACCGAGATCAACTTCGACACGCCCGGCTCTTCCATCGTCACCCCGTATAACCGGTTCGCAATTTCCATCGTCTGGCGGTTATGGGTGATCAGGATGAATTGCGTGCGGTCCAGCATGCCACGCAGCATCTCGACGAATCGATGCACGTTGGCATCGTCGAGCGGCGCGTCGATCTCATCCAGCAGACAGAAGGGACTCGGCTTGTACCTGAAAATCGCAAACATCAGCGCGATTGCGGTCAGCGCCTTCTCGCCGCCCGACAGCAGCTGAACATTCTGCAGGCGCTTGCCCGGGGGCGATGCGACGATGTCGATGCCGCTCTCGAGCGGATCGTTCTCGTCGAGCAGCGCCAGCCCGGCGCGGCCGCCGCCGAACAGTGTGCTGAAGGTCACCTGGAAGTTGGCCTGAATCGCAGAGAACGCTTCCGTGAACCGCGCCTTGGTCGTCTCATCGATCCGCGCGATCGCCTCGGACGTCTGCGCAATCGAATCGACGAGATCGCGACGCTGGGTCGTGAGGAACACATGTCGACCCTCGAGCTCGTCGAACTGCTCGATGGCCATCATGTTGACCGGTCCGAGGCGATCTATTTTCGCCTTAAGCCTGCCGATCGCCTCTTCGGCCGTCATGGTCGTCGGCGCGTCGGCAGCGCTTTCGGCGGTTGTGGCCTGCGCCTCATCTGCGGCGGCAGCAACACTCTCGTCGTCGGCCTCAGGGTCCGGCTCGTCTGCGGAAATCGCGGCGGCATCCGGCGTCGCCTGGCCGCTCTGCTCCATCTGCTCGACCTGTGTCAGGACCTCGTCTAGTGTGCTCTGCACGGCATCGACGCAGGCCTGCGCCAGATGCGTCAAATCGCTCTCGGCAGTCGCCCGCGCGACTTCGAGATCACCGGCTTCGACACGGATCTCCTCGAGCGAGCGCCGCGACTGACGGATCGCGACGTCCTGTTCGTCGACCCTGGCACGAAGCGCACCCGCCGCGTCATCGGCCTCGCGCAGCGTCCCACGCATCGATTCAAGGGCCAGCACATCTTCGTCGAGTGCGCGCTCGCTCGATGCGATGGCGGCGATGAGGGCCTCGCGCCGGCTGTGTGTCTGCTGCAGTTCAGCGATTCTCGTCGCGATTCGAATCTCCAGCTCGCGCCCGCCTTCCTCGAGCCTGAGCACTTCCGCGCCAACTGCGGATGCCCGCTCGACGAGCGCCGCATGCGTCGCACGCGCTTCTGCCGCGCGCGTTGCGAGCGAGCTTGCGGTTTCGCGAGCCGCTGCAAGGCGCCGCTGCGCGTCGCTGAGATCCTCTTCGATCAGTCGCTGCTCCCCGGCGAGCTTCGCGAGAGAAACTTCCGCCTCGGCCCGGCGGGATTCCAGCGCGGCCCTCTCCTCTTCGGCCCGGCGCCGTTCCATCGCCACGACGTCCGCTTTCCGCGCAAGGCGCGCGGTGTCTTCGTGCGTGCGCGCGAGTTGGGCGTCCTGGCCGACGAGTGCCTTCTCCTGATCGTGTTCCTCGTCCTGCAGACGCGCGATCGCGCTCGTCGCTTCGACGATGCTCGCGTCGAGCCGCGTCACGTCGTCGGCCAACCGTGCCACCGTGAGCCGGTCACGCTCCACTCTCTCGCGAAGCTCCTTGATCTCCCGTCGTGTCGCCAGAATGCCGCGCGATTCGACCTTGGCGCCCCCGGCCACCAGATGCGGGCCGCGCAACACATCGCCCTCGATCGTGGCAATCGGCGCGACCGTCTCATGAGAGAACGCGACCGCTTGCTCGAAACTCTCAGCCACGTAGGCTTCGGGAATGACCTTTAGAATCGTCGCGGCATGGGGACCGTTGACGCGCAGAACGTCGGAGACGGGCACGATGCCTGGCGCACGAAGGACCTCGTAGGGGTGATATCCATTCGAGCCCGGCTCGACGACGACGAACCCGCAGCGCCCGGCATCCTGTTGCCGAACGAGTGATAGACCCGCGGCGGCCTGGTCGTGACGCTCCACGATCACGTGCTGCAGCAGATCACCGAGGCACGCCTCGACCGCGCGCTCATAGCGACTGTCCACCTCGAGATAGTCGGCAACGGCACCCTGTTGCCCGACGTGGCCGTTGGCCTGCACGAGCACCATCCGGGCGGCATCACTGAAGTCGGCACGGCTGGCGGCCAGTTCCTCGAGCGACGCCAGGCGGCCCTCGATTGCGGCCAGTTCCTGTTCGCGCGTGCGCAGATCCCTCGAGCGCTCTTCGTGCTCGCTGCGCGACATCGCCAGCTGCGCGCGGCGATCAGCCAGTTCCTCCGAGATCCGTTCGAGCAGGGCCTGCGACTGTGTTCGCGCTTCGGCGGCAGATGCCCGTTCGGCATCGACCTTCTCGCCTTCGCGTCGCACATCGTCCTGTTCGACAACCAATCGTGCGAGCTGCTCACCCACACGCTCGTGCTGCGCGGCGGTGTGCTCCATCACGTGGCGCACCGTCATCGTTGCGTTCGAGGATCGGAAGAGGTTTCCACGAATCTCTTCGACGCGAGATTCGAATTCTTCAATCTGCGACTGCGCCTGCGCGTGTTCTTCGCTGGCGGTTGCCATGACCGCGCCGGCCTCGTCACGCGTCCGTTCGACTTCGATAGCCGCTTCACGGCGCGACTCGAGCGCCACACGCGCCGGTTCTCGACGACCCTCGAGCCCCTGGATCTCGGCTGCGATCTCCGTTCCGCGGCCGTCCAGCGTCTCAATCTGCTGACGATTGAATTCCTGCTGCTGCTGGCGCAGGTTGATGTCCAGTTCGCGTGCGTGCGCGTCCTCACGAATCTTCGCCGAACGAGCCTCTGCCTCGGCCTGTTCGATGCGCAACCGCGCCAGGTGCGCTTCCACCTCGGTGAGATGAGCGAGTGCAGCCGCCTCACGCTCTCTGGCCACGGTGAGGCGGCCGCGAGCTGATTCGATAGAACCCGCCAGATCCCTGTATCGCCGGGCGAAGAGCACCTTCTCCCACCGCCGGTACTCCTCGCGCAGACGTCCATAGCGCCGCGCCTTGGCGGCCTGCCGTTTCAACGCGCCACGCTGCTTCTCGACCTCGAAGACGATGTCATCGATTCGCACGAGGTTCTGTTGCGCAGCTTCGAGCTTCAGCTCAGCGGCCCGGCGACGAGAGCGGTACTTCGTGATTCCGGCGGCTTCCTCGATCAACTGGCGGCGGTCAGCAGGCCGCGAGCTGAGGATCATGCCGATCTTGCCCTGCTCGATGATCGAGTAGGCCTTGGCACCAAGGCCGGTATCCATCAGGAGCTCGTGCACGTCGCGCAGACGGCACACCGCGCCATCGATCAGATACTCGCTTTCACCTGAGCGATACAGCCGCCTCGTGACTTCGACGTCGCGCGTGAACGCGTCCGCCATCTCCTGGATCGCCGCGTGACCGTTACCGTTACTGTTTCCGTTGGTTCCCACGTGCCCGTGATCGCCCTGATGTGTCGCGTTGAATTCTTCGAGCGGGGCGCTCTCTGCCGAAGGTCGGGTGGGTGGTGGCGGTATGGGCAGCCCGGCCAGACGGAGCCGGACTTCGGCGGCGGCGCCGGGCTTCCGGGCGTCGCTGCCGTTGAAGATCACGTCCTCCATCTTGTCGCCGCGGAGACTCTTGGCGCTCTGTTCGCCGAGAACCCAGGTGATGGCATCGGCCACGTTGCTCTTGCCGCACCCATTTGGGCCGACAATGGCCGTCACACCTTGATCGAAGGCGAGCTCCGACCGATCGGAGAAGGACTTGAAACCCGAGATTTCGAGACGCTCGAGACGCATTACTGCCCCTTGCTTACGTTGACCTCACTGAACCCTGCCGGCGTGCTTGGGAAGACGGACGGCGGGCGGCTGGATGAGCGATCCGAACGCGTGGGAGTCTAGCAGGGCCCAGCTATTGTGGCAAGACCTAAGTCCTACCACAATATTTTGGGCTAGGCGACCAATCCGACCAATCCTCTGGAAGAGCCTTACCTCGCTGCCCGCCGGCCACCTGTCTGCCGGCTCATGTTGAGCAGCTGCTGCGCTTCGGGGAACAGGCCCAGCGCGAACTGCAACTGCGGATCGAGTCGCGCGAGATTCCTGTGGGCCGCCGCCTGGCCGAACAGGTCGACGTCGATCTCGCGATGAATCATCGCCTTGATGAACGGCAGGTCGGCCTCCCAGCTCTTCTCGTCGAACGGCACCGGCGACTTCTGCACGACCTGCTTGAACTCGGTGAGCATTTCGTCGGTGACCTCGAAGTCAGCCGGCAGCTCGCGAACCTGTCCGCCGCGGCGCGCGACACGCGTATCGCCTTGTCGCGTGAACTGCTGCGCGTAGGTGTCGAACATGTTGCGCGCCGCTATCGTGCGGCCGAACCGTGTCGGGTTAAAGCCGTCGACCGGCCCAGCGAAGGGGCGATCGGGCTCAATGCCGCCGCCGCTGTACACCTTTCGTCCGGCGTCGGTGTACTTCAGGTCATCGGCCTTGTGGACCTTGTTGCCGTCCTGTTCGCGCCACGTGTAGGTGAGGTACTCGTCGAAGCCGACATCCCAGGGACGCTGAATCAGGCGGCCGCTTGGTGTGTAGTAACGAGCCGTCGTGATCGCGGCTCCTGCGCCCTCGGCCACGCGGTAGACCGACTGCACGAGCGCTTTACCAAACGTCGTCTCGCCAACGATGAGCGAGCGATCGTGATCCTGGAGTGCGCCTGACACGATCTCCGATGCGCTGGCGCTGCTGCGATTGACCAGCGTGATCATCGGCACCTTCAGGTAGTCACTCTGCTCGGTGGCGCGGTAGTCCTGATCGGAATTCGGTACGCGACCACGCGTATACACGATCAGATCACCCTTGGGCAGGAACCGGTTTGACACCCGAATTGCCTGATCGAGCGCGCCGCCAGGATTCCCGCGGAGGTCGAGCACGAGCCGCGCCATTCCCTGCTTCGTGAGGCTCTCGAGCGCGCGACCCAGTTCCTGATCGGTGTTCTCGCCGAAGTCCTGCAGCTTGATGTAGCCGGTCGTCGCGTCCAGCATCACAGCGGCGGGCACCGTCGCGATGTGAACCTCGTCCCGCATCACGGCGAAATCGATCAACCCGTCGTATCCGTTACGGCGGATCGAAATATTCACAGAGGTCTGCTTGGGACCTCGCAAGCGACTGACGGCCTGCTCGCTCGTCCAGCCCTTTGCATCTTCCCCTTCGATCTTCGCGATCACGTCACCGCGGCGAAGGCCCCTCTGGTGAGCGGGGGATCCTTCGAAGACGGTGAAGATCGTGACGTCGCCATCGATCACGTTGATGGTGATGCCGAGCCCGTAATAGCGCCCTTCCTGTCGTTCGCGCATCTGGGCGAACGCACGCGGGTCCATGAAGCTCGAATGCGGATCGAGCGTCTGCAGCAACCCCGTGATCGCGCTGTAGACCAGCCGGTCCGATTCGTATTCGCCGACGTAGTTCTCCTCGATGGCACCGAGTGCCGACGTGAAGACCTTGTATTGGTCGGGAATCTGGTCCTGGGCGACCAGTGCACTCCGGCCCCAGAAGCCGCCGGCTACGGCACAGAAGATGATGACGAGCCCACCGAAGGTCAAAAAACGAGAGCCACGTATCACAGGCATATTACAAGCAATGTACACCCTCGCCCTGAACCCGTCCAGATCGGATTTCCGTAATCGTATGAGGCACTTGCAGGCGGCTATAATCGTAGGGAGACAGGGTGCAGGCGGCTATAATCCCGTGAAGCACTTCACGGGCGCCCCAGAGGGGCTCACGGGGAAGGACCCCGGCCTTACACCCCACCCGATGAGAGCGGGTGTATTCTGGTGAATCAGTGCCGGTTCGACGAGCCGGCTGGAGTACGCCTTATGTTTGGTTCCATTGGAATGCCAGAGCTGGTCATCATCCTGGTGATCGCTCTCGTGATCTTCGGCCCCCGCAAACTTCCGGAGCTTGGCCGTTCGCTCGGCAAGAGCCTCGGCGAGTTCAAGCGGGCGTCCAACGAGCTCCGCAACACGCTGGAAGAAGAAGTCCGGGTCGAAGAGCAGAAGGACCAGCGCACCAAGCTGCAGGCCGAGCAGGCTTCGGCGGTCGCGGCTGCCCAGCCGATCACTCCCGGATCCTCCGGCGCGCCGGTGTCGACAGAGTCCGCGGAACCGACGGTCAGCCGCACCAACACCGGCACCACCGCGTAGGCCTGCTGATGGCGCTCGTGCCGTTTCCGAAGAAGTCGACGTCGTCGGCTCCCGACGATGATTCCGACTGGGAGGATGAGGAACTCGAATCCGAATCTGAAAAGGGGAAGATGTCCTTCCTCGATCATCTCGACGAGTTGCGACGGCGCATCATCTACTCCGTCATCGCGATCGTCATCGGGTTCCTGATCGCCTGCCTGTTCCTCACTCAACTGTTCGACTTCATCGTCGATCCCATGAAAGCCGCGCTTCCGGCGGGCCAGACGCTCGTCTACACCGAGCCAACGGAAGCACTCATGCTCTATCTCAAGATGGCCGTCCTGGCCGGGCTGCTGATCGCCTCGCCTGGTGTGATGACACAGGTGTGGTTGTTCGTCGCGCCCGGGCTGTATACGAACGAAAAGAAGCTGGCGATTCCGTTCGTCGCGATGTCGTCCTTCTTCTTCGTGGGCGGTGCCGCGTTCGCGCATTACGTCGTGTTTCCGCTGACGTGGAAGTTCTTTCAGAGCTTTACGTCAGACACGCTCACGTTCATGCCGCGCATCGAGCCGGCCTTCGGTCTCTACGTCAAGCTTCTGCTCGTGTTCGGCCTTATTTTCCAGATGCCGACGCTGGTGCTGTTCCTGGCACGGATGGGCGTGATCACCGCGCGGTTCCTGATTCGGAACATGAAGTACGCGATTCTGATCATGTTCATATCGGCGCCGTGCTGTCGCCTGGTACCGACCCCGTTGGTCAGGCGTTGATGGCGGGACCGATGTTCGTGCTGTACTTGATCAGCATTGGACTGGCCTGGATCTTCGGCAAAAAGCGAAAGAAGGCACTCGAAGAAGCGTAGCTGCGCGGTCGTACGACGTGGTCCGAACGATCTCGCGCGCCAATGACGTCGATCGGTTGATCGCCGATCTGCAGTCACCAGATCCGGTTCGCCGCGACGCGTCGATCGCGCGTCTCCGTGTGCTGGGCGCACGCGCCCTGCCCCGCCTTTCGACGTTCATCGCAGCCCACGACACCGCGAGCGCACGCGCTCATGCAATCAGCGCGCTGGATGGCGTTGACGATCCCCGCGTCATTGAAATTGCGGTCAAGGCGCTCGCCGGTTCAGAGACCGAAACGGTGATCGCCGCTCTCGGCGTGCTTCGAAGCTGGGTGGCACAGGAGACCGGCACGCGCCTTCTCGAAGCGATCGCCGCGATCGCTGTCGACCGCGGCCGCGACGCGCGGATTCGCGTGGCTGCGATCGATGCGCTCGCGGATCTGCCGGAGCATCTCGTGCGACCCATCCGCGAACAGGCGCCTCCACCCGAGGCCGGAGGTCCACCGCTCGACAATCCCGTGGCCGCCCTCGGCTGGGTGGAAGCGCACGGCGGGAACGTCACGCTTGCCACGCTCCTCGAAGCGATCAAGAAGTTTCGGGACTCAGAGGGTCGAGCGGACACGAGCCGCGGGCGCGAGGAGTGGCTCAAGGCACGCGCCCTGGCCCACCGGATGCTGGCGGACCGCGGCAGCCGGCTTGCGCTCTACGATGCGCGCGAAACCTTCAGCGCGGCACAGGCGCCGCTGCCGCCGGGATTTCTCGATGCCATCGGACGTGTCGGCGATGCCAGCTGCCTCGAACCACTCGCGCGCGCATGGTCCGCCTCGCGCGACGCGCACTGGCGAGATCAACTCTCGAGCGCCGCGCGGCAGATCCTCGTTCGCTCGAAGCTTGGCAGCCGGAACGCGGTTGTGAAGGGAATCCGCGCGAACTGGTCTGGGTTTATTTAACTCCCAACACCCAACTGCCAAATTCCAACTTCCAATTCCCAAATACCAACGCTTAAGGTTGGGAGTTGGGAGTTGGAAATTGCCGTCAGGCGCTATTTGTCCACGCGGAGCGTCCTCGTCGCGAAGGGATTGCCATCGACGACGATCTCGACCGAGGTACTCGCCGGGCGGAAACCCGCTCGAATTCTGAATGTGGAACTCGGTCGCGGCATGGTCGCGGTAACTCACATCCCGCGATTCCTCGCTCACCAATCGACCGGCGTAGCGCCAGCGCGCCGTGATCGTGCCGGCACCAGGGCCGTCGGTGAGCACTGACACGAACATCGTGTCGTCCGGTTTGAACCGAGTCGTGTGATTCCCGACGCTCTTATCGGAATTGAGCGAGCGGCCCGTCTGAATAGTGGTGACCCGCAGCGGACCGCCGGGCTGGCAGGCGGCAGCCGCCAGCACGGACGCCACGAGCACGATCGCCAGCACGACGGATCCCGAAGGCCCCAGTGTTCTTCGCACCGTACTACCCAACCTGCTACCCACCTTGCCCTGTGAACGGAAGACTCAGTACGCTTTCGCGAACCACGCGTGGACGGTCGCGTCGCCGTTACACTTGATGCACTTCTTGCCGGTCGCCGTCTTTCCCGCAAATGGAATGTTTCGAATCGTCGCCTGCGTCTCGGTCTTGATCTCCGCTTCGCAGCGGGCCGATCCACACCAGGGCGACACCACGAACCCGGGCCGTCCATCCATGATCTGCTTGAATTCGTCGTACGAGTCCGTGTGCGTGGTGTGATCGTCACGAAACGCCACGGCACGATCGAAGAGCGCCTTCTGAATCGTGTCGAGCATCCCGACGATGTGCCCGGCAAGCCCCTCCATCGGCGCCGACGATTTTTCGCGAGTGTCGCGCCGCGCGAGCATCACCTGTGACTTCTCGATGTCCTTGGGGCCGATCTCGAGCCGCAGTGGTACTCCGCGAAGCTCCCACTCATTGTATTTCCAGCCCGGTGTCTGCGTGTCGCGATCATCGAGCATGACGCGAACGCCGCGCGCAACCAGCTCATCGCGGATCGCCTGAGCCTTCGGCAGCACGGTCTCGCGCCAGTTGCCTCTCGGAATCGGCACGATCACGACCTGGTACGGAGCGACCCGTGGCGGGAGAATCAACCCACCATCATCGCCATGACTCATGATCACGGCGCCGATCATTCGCGTCGAAACGCCCCATGAAGTGCCGTACACGTATTGCACCGACTTGTCTCTCGCCTGGAACTTGATGTCGAAGACCTTTGCGAAGTTCTGGCCAAGATTGTGTGACGTGCCTGCCTGGAGCGCGCGCCCGTCACGCATCAATGCTTCGATTGAGTACGTCCGTTCGGCACCGGCGAACTTCTCGCTGTCCGTCTTCTGGCCGTCCACGACCGGCATCGCCAGTTCCGTCTCGGCGAAGTCCTTGTAGACACCCAGCATCTTCTGAGTTTCGGCTTCGGCTTCCTCGGCCGTCTCGTGTGCGGTGTGCCCTTCCTGCCACAGGAATTCAGTCGTGCGCAGGAACAGCCGCGTCACTTTCTCCCAGCGCACCACGTTCGCCCACTGGTTGATCAGGATCGGCAGGTCACGCCACGACTGGACCCACTTGGCGTACATGGTGCCGATGATCGTCTCCGAGGTGGGGCGCACCACCAGCCGCTCTTCGAGCGGCTCGGTCCCGCCCTGCGTGACCCACGCGACCTGGGGCGCGAATCCCTTGACGTGCTCGCTCTCCTTCATCAGGAGGCTCTCGGGGATGAACAGCGGAAAGTAGGCGTTGACGTGACCGGTTGCCTTGAAACGACGGTCGAGCCCCTGCTGCATCAGTTCCCAGATGGCGTAGCCATAGGGGCGAATCACCATGCAGCCCTTGACCGGCGAATAGTCGGCGAGCTCCGCACGGCGAACGACGTCGATATACCAGCGGCCGAAGTCCTCCGACTGCGGCGTGATCTCACTTGGAAGATCCGGAATTTCGGTCTCTTTGGACATTGATTACGTCAACGGTTGTCAGGTCAGCACGTCCGAGACATGCTTCTGCCAGTGTATATCGTCACGATGGGGGAAATCCGTCCGGAAGTGCCCGCCACGGCTCTCCTCGCGCCGGAGCGCTGCCCGTGCGATCAGCAGGCTGACCGTGAGGAGACTCGACAAGCGGCGGAACTCCCGATCGGAGGTCGCTGCGGGACGCCGCCGCGCGCGGTGCGCCCACCACCCGGTCAACTGGTTCACGAGACTCTCGAGCGTCTCGCGCGAGCGCAGGAGCCCGGCATGGCGCCACATCAGGTCACGCACGACCTGCGCAGAGGGAGTGTCATCGGCGTAGTGGGTTGTCGACGAGATCGATTCCACCGATGCCGCGAAACCACTTGCGGAACCGATCGGACGCACCATCGCATCCGCTGCACGCGCCCCAAACACGAGCCCTTCGAGCAGTGAGTTGCTCGCAAGGCGATTCGCTCCGTGTACGCCGGTACATGCAACTTCGCCGGCGGCAAACAATCCCGCGATCGATGTCCGCCCATCGAGGTCTGTTTCAACACCACCCATGACGTAGTGCGCAGCAGGACTAACGGGAATCCGGTCCGCGGCCAGGTCGAGCCCCGCCCGGCGACACGCCTCCGTGATCGCCGGGAACCGACGACGGATGTAGTCGTGATCGAGATGAGCCATCGACAGGAACACCGGTGCGTTCGTCCGCTCGACCTCACGGACGATCGCCCGGGCCACGAGGTCACGCGATGCGAGGTCACCGGCAGGCTCGTAGCGGTGAACAAACCGTTCCCCTTCGGCGTTGACGAGCCAGGCCCCTTCCCCGCGCAACGCCTCCGACAGCAGGAACCGTGGCGCGCCCGGCACACTGAGCGCCGTCGGATGAAATTGGATGAACTCCAGGTCGGTGACCCGCGCACCGGCCTCGAACGCCATCGCGATGCCGTCGCCGGTGGCAATCTCCGGGTTCGTTGTCTCGCGAAATACCTGTCCGGCACCTCCGGTGGCGATCAGCGTCCGCGGTGCCTCCACTTCCCTCAGCTGCCCGCTTTGATCGATGAACGACGCGCCGCGGCACTCCCCGTTCGGCGTAAGGAGCGACATCGCAAGGCCGTCCTCGAACACACGCACTCGCGGATGCGACTGCACCTTCTGCCACAAGACCCGCCCGATCTCACGACCCGGCGTATCACGCGCATGGAGGACGCGTCGAACGGTGTGCGCGGCCTCCCGTCCGAGCGCGGGTTTTCCGCTGCTGTCCCGGTCAAAGGCCACTCCCCACTCGATCAGCTCCCGGACGTACCTGGGGCCATCGGTGACGAGCACATTGACGGCGTCAGGCACGCACAGACCGTCGCCGGCCGCCATGGTGTCGGAGAAATGAAGAGCCGGAGAGTCGTCGGCCCCGATCGCCGCGGCAATGCCTCCCTGGGCGTAGCCGGTGTTGCTCTCCCGTGGATCGGCCTTCGTGAGCATGACGACATCGCCGGCGTCGGCCAGCGAGATCGCGGCACGCAACCCGGCGATGCCGCTGCCTATGACCAGAAAGTCGCCGCGCACGCCCACGGACTGTTATCCTATCAACACGAACCGGCTCCAGGCTCTCGACTCTAGGCTTTCGGGCTGAGAGCCCAGAGCTACGAGCCAAAAGCCGCGTGTCTGATCCGATCCGCATCGACGTCACAACGGGAACGCGCACCTCGCCGATCTGGATTGGCGAGGGTCTCAGTGAGGACCTCGGGCCGCTTCTCGATCGTCACGGCATCGGCTCGAGGCGCTTCATCGTCTCCAGCGCCGTCGTCTGGCGGTTTCACGGCGAGCGGCTCCGCGCGGGGCTTGGCGGCGGCGACCCAATCCTGCTGCCCGACGGTGAGCGATTCAAGAACCTCCAGTCAGTCTCGAAGATCTACGAGGCACTCATTCGGGCCAGCGCCGATCGCGGCAGCACCATCATCGCCGTTGGCGGCGGAGTCGTTGGAGACACAGCGGGGTTTGCGGCCGCGTCGTTTCTGCGCGGGATTGCGCTCGTGCACGTGCCAACGACATTGCTTGCACAGGTTGACAGCTCGATCGGAGGCAAGGTCGGCGTCAATCATGCGCTCGGCAAGAACCTGATCGGCGCGTTTCATCAGCCCGCCCTCGTAGTCGTCGACCCGCTGTTCCTCAAGACCCTGCCGCGGCGCGAATTCCGTTCCGGCCTCTATGAGGTCGTCAAGTACGGGGTCATTGCCAATCGCGATCTCTTCGACCGCCTCGAGCGGGACTCCAAGGCGATCTTCGCGAAGGACTCTGAGGCGCTCGTGCCGGCCATCGTCGACTCGTGCCGGATAAAGGCCGACGTCGTTTCGAAGGACGAGCGCGAGAGTGGGCTGCGGCGGATTCTCAACTTTGGACACACCGTCGGCCATGCGCTCGAGGCGATCACCCACTACCGGCGGTTCAGACATGGTGAGGCGATTGCGATCGGGATGATCGCAGCCGCCGACCTTGCGGTCGCCAGGGGAGCGATGGCCGAACCTGAACGCATGGCGCTCGCGCAGCTCATCACCAAGCTGGGGCCGCTGCCGTCGGTCACTGATCTCTCGATATCTGAAGCGATCGAAGCGATACGACGAGACAAAAAGGTGATTCACGGACGACTTCACTTCGTCATCGCGATCGAGATCGGCGCCACGACGACGGTCGATGATGTCACCGAGGATGAACTCCGCGGTGTGCTCCTGCGTCTCGGTCTGAAAAACTAGGCAATCCCGTGTCGGGAAGGAGTAAGAAGAGTCCGACGCGCCGGAAGGTTGCTCAGGCTTCCGGGATTCCGTAGGTCTTGAGCTTCTGCAGCAGCACTCTGAAGCCGATCTGCAGAGCGTGAGCGGCCTGCACCTTGTTCCCGCCGGCTTCTCTCAACGCCAGCTCGATCTTGCGCCGCTCGACTTCGCTGCTCGCTTTCCGCACCGCGTCGGCCAGCGTTCCTGAGAGATCGATCTGATCCCACGGGTCCGTCAACACCTGTGCCGGCGTCGCCGCGCTCCGGAACGACAGGTTGAGGTTCCGCGGCTGTATGTCGTCTGTTTCAGTCAGAATCACCGCGCGCTCGATGCAGTTCTGGAGTTCGCGCACATTCCCTGGCCACGAGTACGCCTTGAGGTCTTCGATAGCACTAGGGGCGAGCATCAACGCTTTCTTGTTGAGGTCCTTGCAGAACTTCTCCACGAAATGTCGCGCCAGGATCAGCACATCGTCGCCGCGCTCACGGAGCGGCGGAATCTGAATCGGGAAGACCGACAGCCGGAAGTACAGATCCTCCCGGAACTGACGCTCCCCCACTCGCTGTTTCAGGTTGCGGTTCGTGGCGGCCACGACGCGCACATCGACAATGAGTGACTGGGTTCCGCCTACACGTTCGAACTGCTTCTGCTCGAGCGCGCGCAGGATCTTGGCTTGGAGGGCAAGCGGCAAATCGCCGATCTCGTCGAGAAACAGAGTCCCGCGATGCGCCAACTCGAAGCGCCCCGGCTTGCGCTGGGCGGCGCCCGTGAAGGCGCCTTTCTCGTGTCCGAAGAGCTCCGTTTCGAGCAGTGTGTCGGGGATCGCTGCGCAGTTGATGGCGACAAATGGGCCGTCCGAGCGAGGGCTGAGCGCATGCAGGGCTCTCGCAAAGAGCTCCTTGCCCGTCCCGCTCTCTCCTTCGAGGAGCACCGTCGCATCCGTTGCGGCTGCGCGATGGAGCTGCTGCGACACCTGCCGCAGCTTGCCGTCTTCGCCGATGATCCGCGGTGCACCGCGACGTTCGGCAAGTTCCTCTTTGAGGACGATGTACTCGGTAAGCATGCGCCGCTGCGCAATCGCACGCTCCACCATCAGCAGCAGATGATCGGGCTCGACGGGCTTCGCCAGGAAGTCCATCGCGCCTTCGCGCATCGCCGACACCGCGTCCTGGATGCTTCCGTAGGCCGTCATCACGACCACGGGCAGATCGGGATCGAGTTCCTTTGCAGCGCGCAGGATCCCGAAACCGTCGCCAACGGGAAGCTTGAGATCGGTCAGGACAACGATCGGCCGTGTCTGCCGGAGTTCGCGAATGGCTTCCGGCTCATCGCGCGCCTCCAGCACGGCATGGCCGTGCGCCTCGAGGGCGTGCCTGAGCATCGCGCGAAGCGAATCCTTGTCTTCGACGATGAGAACCGGCAATGAAGACATTGGAGAATTGGTGATTATTGATTGTCGAATTGGTTGGGGATTGATGATTTGTGATTGGTGATTGATTTCAATCCTTCAATAAATCACCAATCTCTCATCAACCATCCCCAACCAATCAAAGATCGCACATCAATAATCATCAATGCTCTTTACCGAACCCATCCGGCTGGAACATTGGCGCGCCGGGCCTCGTCCTGGATGGCGCTGATCGCCTTGGTCTGATCGTCAATGTCCTTCTTCACTCGTTCGAGTTCGGCCGTCACTTTGTCACGCTTTTGCGCGATCAGGCTGCGCTGGGCCGGGTCATCCCGGTTGACGAAGTCGGTTGCCAGCGAGTTGAGCTGGTTCTGGAGGGCGGCGGCAAACGTCTGTGAGCGCTGCAGTGCCTCCCGTGCATCGGCAATGCGCTTCCGCCATGCACTCTCGTCTGTCTTGGCATTCGCCGCAGCAGACGGGGCAGGTTCGGAAGGTTCGGGCGCCGACCCTGAGGACGGAGTCGACGACGGCGCGGGCTGGCTCACCGGCGGCGCCGACGGTTGTGGCGCCGGCTTCAGCTTGTCGTTCGTGTAGACTGCGCCGCTCGACTTGACCGTCTTGCGTCGCTCTTCTTCCTTGCGGGCGACATCACCGAGCGACTGCGCAGCAGCCTCGTGAGCCGTGCCGATGAACAGAAGAGCCGCGGCAATGAAACGCACCATGATCAGGATTCTCACTCATTTCTTTTCGGCAAGAAAGGGCTCAGGCTACAGTCGGCAGGGCTGTCAGAGTGTGCAGAAACGGCCATGAATCCGCTCATCTGACTTCCCTCCACGAAAGAACCCGGACCCCGTTTCCTGCCTGGGCAACCGTCGCCTCGATGATTCGCCGGCTCGACGGGCCGTAGGCGTGCACCAGTAGCGACAGCAGGCCGCGCCCAGGATTAGTGCCTGCCGAGTCATCGCCATCGACGAGAGGCTTGCCGTCGTTTTCCGACGGGTCGTCTCCCACCCAGACGGCCAGGTAACCCGACGAGTTGATGGTGCCAGCCGGGCTGAGATCCGCGTACCGGACCGTACGCGAAAAGCCGCCACCGCGGGTTGTTCTCCCCCCAGGGTCTATCCGAGGTCCGCGCATCCATATCCGCGTCCGTGCACGACGTGCGACGACAGGTCACGAGCGCAGTAGCCTCGCCGCTCGTACGCGCTTGACCTCCCGGCCATTCCTGCAACGACACTTGCGGATCGATGAACGCCGAGGTCGCCGTGCCGTCGAGTACGTGGCTCCAGTCGGGTATCGAGAGAGTTCCTGCATGGCAAACTCTACTGCCGCGTCAGCGGCATAGAAAGCCTCACTGCCAGTCGAATACGAGTCGGCCACTCGCTCCTCGGTAGAGGTCACCATCGTCAACGACAATCCAAGCGCCGAGAGCAGCATCATCACGAGCAGAACGATGATCAGCGCAACGCCGCGGTCGGACCGGCCAGTCATCATCGTGCGAGGTTCATGTTGCGCGGCGTCACATCGAAACGCACGCAGCAGATCTGGGAGGAAGCGTTCGCTGGCACGAGCAGTCCCCCCTCGCATGAAGAGTGTTCCAGCGGGCCCACGCAGCGACGCCAATGCCGACTGAACGCGCAGCGACACACCAATCCTGCGCACCCGAAGCAGGTCTGCGTCGAAACGGTTCGTCGCGAGTGAGTCGGGGCACCACGGCCCATCGGTCAGGATGGCAGGTGTCAACTCCACGAGCGCGGTGCTGTCGGAGCCAAGCACGGTCAGCCTCGGCACATGCACGCCTTCAACGACGGCGAACGTGCAGTTTTCTCCCGGAGGCCAGGAACCGCGACTCATCGTCAGAGGCGGTGGCGCCGGACCGTAGGTCGTCCACGGACCCGGGTCGGCGTCCAATGCCGCGCCAGTCAATTGCGGGGGCGACGCAGATCCGAAGTAACGGAACTCCAGAGAGACGACTTCATCAACAACCGGAAGCTCCGTCGCCCAACCGTCATGGCGCATCAGCTGAAACGTGCCTGCCGAGACGTCCGTTTTGAGAAAGTCACGTCCCTGCTCGAATCTCAGAGGCGGTTGTCCCGGTTTCGTAGGAGGTATTCGACGATAGACCGCGATGTTGCAGCCGGATGGCACCGTCGTTGACCTGTTCGACAGCATACAGATCCCACGCGCCGCTCCGGTCAACGAGGAGGACGCGGTCGTCGCCTTTGAACCCGCACAGTTGTTGTGATGTCGCGACGGGGCAATTGGGTGGCAACTCGATGTGCAGGTCGAGTGCGCCCGGAGCGAGCGATTCCACAAGCTGCGTCTGAGCGGGTGTCGACGGCACATACAGGAAGCTGATCGCATCGGTCCGATGGAAGACGCCTCGCGTCTGGTCCGGTGAGTCGCCGAACGCGCGATACGGCATCACTGACGCGACTCGATAATTAAGCGCGCCGAAAGCCGGCCCGGCATATGTACCGGCGCCCGCCATCACCAAATCCCTCCGGAGCGCGTCCACCGCCACGCGCATCCTTTGCTGCATATCTGCCGCTTCAGGTTGCGACTGAAACATCCGTTGCGCCGGACCGGCCAGCTGGAAAGCACCAGCCACGATGATCACCGTGAGGAGCGCGGCCAGCAGAAGCTCGACGAGGCTGAATCCATCCTCGCGTGTCATCGCACTTTCCTGGTCTTGATGGTGACGAGTCGTGCGTCACCGGGCAGGCGTGACACGGAGCCTCGATCCGCGCTGCCCCGGCTCTGCGTCCTTGTGACGAGCACCTGCATGAGCACGACGTGCTCACTACTCGCCGGCAGCGGCTCGATCGACCATCGGCGTGTGTAGACAGCGGATACTGGGACCTCGACGCCCCGTCCGACAACGACCCCACCACCATCGACATGATCCACGAACCCTGCGGTGTTCCGCTGGAGTGACCAGGGAGACGACTGCAAGTCCGAATCGCTTACAGCTACCCCACTCACGTCAAACTCCCACGCGAGCGAGCGCAACTCTTCGATCTTTTGCGTGGCAAGGATTGCCGCCACTGAGCTGCGACGCGCCCGGACGTTGCTCGCCACGGCGAGCCTGACGAGTTCCGCCATTGCGAGAAGACCGGTGGTAAGGACGAGGGTGGCGACAAGCGCTTCGACCAAAGTCGACCCCGCCGCCCCCGATCCCCGAGGCACTTGCGTTGACGTTCTGAATCCCGTTCCGGCGACCGGACCGCGCTCCGATGGCGCTCCCGACCGCGTGACGCCAACTCCGTGAGTTGGCGGATCCCCCGAGCCTTCTCGCGCGGTCAGGCAATCTCGATCGGTCCCCTCCACAGGGATTCGCCACGCCATCGCAAGCGCCTCGGGGTTCAGGGAAGATCTGGTCAACACGCGCGCGTAACCTCCTTGCCGATCACGTCGCAATGAGGTTGCCAGCGCAATTCGAGGCACACGCGATCGCCGGAAGTGGTGATGACGCTGAGGGTTGCCTGTTCGAGAGAGCGAACCGTCAGCTTCTAGCGTCCAAAACGATTGAAGATTATCCAGCGCCAGATGGACGCAGGTGTTAGACGATCGGCAGCGTCACCTGGAAACAAGCGCCGCCGTCTGGCGAGTTCGTGGCCCGCACACGGCCGTTGTGAGTCACGATGATCTTCTGAACGAGTGCGAGCCCGAGCCCCGTGCCGTTCTTCTTTGTGGTGAAGAAGGGGGTGAAGATTCGTTCCCGCGCATCGGCCGGAACGCCAGGCCCATTGTCGAGCAACACTGACACGCGCCACGCGATGCGCTGAATCGAGGGCGCCTTCGACACGAATCGCAGGTGTGACGCTTCCACCCTGGCACGCTTCAACAGCGTTGCGCAGCAGGTTGCTGAACGCCTGTCGGAGCAGCACATCGTCGGCATCGACCTGTCCGAAATCGCCGGCGACAGCGATCTGGCCGTCGAAATGGCGCGCCTCTGAACGCACATCGTCGACCGCGCGCTCGACGATCGCGTGGAGATCGTGAGTCGCCAGTGACAACTGCGTGGGCCGGGCAAAGTTCAGAAAGTTCGTCACGACCTGCCCGAGCGCGTCGGTCTCCTGCCGGATGCCCTCGACGTACGGGCGGAACTGTGGCGGCAGCTTTGACGGGTCCAGCAGTTTGCCGTACCCGTGAATCGTGGCAAGACCGTTGCGGAATTCGTGCGCGATCCCTGCAGTCAGCTCGCCGAGCCGTGCCAGGGTCTCCTTCAATCGAAGCTGATCCTCGAGACGCACCACCGCGGTCAGATCGGAGAAGAGGCAGATGGCGCCGCCGACGCCATCAGCTCCGAGCGGCGACACAGTCACGCCGACGTGAGTGACATCGCCGGCATTGGGCATCTCGAGCGCGCGTCGCACGATCGGTTGCCCGGTAGCCAGACACTCTTCGATGACTCCAGCCAGGGGAGCCGCCGCGACCGGCAGCTTCGTGTAATGGGGCCATTTGTCAGCGGCCTTGATGCCCAGCATCCGTCGACCGCCCGGATTCAGAATCTGTACCTGACCTGGCCGATCGACCACGAGCAGACCGGCGGTGAGGCTGTTGACGATTTGCGTGTTGAGGAGCTCTGAGGCTTCGGCGCGCTCGGTCATCGCGCGTTCCTGGGCCCGCAGCTTCTGAATCGCGTCCTGCAGCGCGACGGCGAGCAGCGGCGACTCACCTGCGTCCCGGCTCTGGGTGCGGTTGCGCCGGGCAGCTGACATGAGGCGGAAGCCGCGCGAACACCAGGACACCTATGAGCACGGCGACCATTGCCGTGAGCGCGAGCAGCGCGTAGGCCTGGAGGCTCACTGATAGAACCCGAGGTACCAGTCAACCATCGGAGTACCCCAGGCAGCCGAGACAACGGCTCCGATCGCGAGGAAGGTGCCGAACGGCAGCGCGTACTTCATGTCGCCGCGTCTACTGACAATCATCGCCACGCCGATGAAGGAGCCGGAAAAGGACGCCAGCATCAGCGTCAGCAGTACCAGCTTCCAACCCAGGAAGGCGCCGATCATCGCGAGGAGCTTCACATCGCCCATGCCCAGCCCCTCTTCTTCCGCGAATGCGGTAATAGCCCTCGGCAATGGCGAACAGCACGCCGCCACCGACCACGATGCCGATCAGCGAATCGCGCCAGCCGGGGGGGAGAAAGAAGCTGCAGACGAAGCCGACGACGATGCCGGGCAGCGTGATGACATTCGGCAGGATCTTGTGCTGCAGGTCCGTGACGAAGAGCACGATCAACGCGCAGGCGAACAGCACGCGCACGAGCGCCAGCAGCGTCAATCCGTACAGCAGATAGCCGCCAATGAACGCGAGCGCGGTCGTCGCCTCGACGATCGGATACATCGCCGACACAGGTGCTCGACATGTCCGGCATCGGCCACCCAGGAACACCCAGCTCAGGATGGGAATGTTGTCGAACCAGGAGAGTTCGCGCCCGCACGACGTGCATCGCGAACCGGGCCAGCACGAGCGACTCGACCGACGTGGCAGACGGTAGATGCAGACGTTCAGGAAACTGCCAATGCACGCGCCGAAGACGCCGACGGCGATCGGCCACCGAGCCCAGCGTCGGCATCAGCTCCCCAGGGCTCATCTGCGGCGGAGCGGATAGAGCTGTGACCCGGGTGCGACGTCGACGGCGCCGGAGACCGGATCGAACGCGTACGAGATATCCGGACGGATCGACCGGGACTCCGCGGAGGAGTCCCGCGTCGACCAGCTTCGTTCCACGAGCGGGGAACCGCCGGTGCGATCGTGGAATCGATTCACGATCGGTCTGGAGCAGCTCGAGCTGCTCTTCGGCGTCGATCTGCATCAGCCCGCGACGGGCCGGCCTGGCGCAGCCATTCATGCTCGGCCGTTGTCGACCATCTCCGTGCCAGAGGCGCGCGAGCCGGCGCACGCTCACCGCCTTCGGTCAGCATGCGTCGCCGCCACCGGCCGCAGCCAGTTCGGCGCGCCCGGAATCTCGGCGGCCTTCAGGAACCACTGCGCCGCAGCCGCTGGATCCCGACGCCACCAGTAGTAGACAAACCCGGCATCGTGGGCGTACTGCCACTTTTCGGGCGTCGCCCGCATGCCTTTTTCAAGCAAGCGCGATCGCCTGGTCGGGGTTCCCCGCTCCGCTGGGATAGCCTTCCGAGAGCAGGATCGCGCCGAGCCGGTACGCGATGTTGAAGCGCGGATCGAGCGTACGTCGTGATGTCGAGCAGCGGATACAGGAGAGTCGTAGCTCTTGTGCTCGGCCGTGGAGAGTTTGGTGCCGCCGTAGTACTGAACCGCTCGAATCCAGTAGACATCGGCCCACAGTCGCGTGAATCCGAGCGTCAGGCGCCGCATCAGCATCTGGCGAACGGACCCACGTACACGCTCGTCGGACGCTGGCGGCTGCAGGCATGCCGTCGAGCGCGACCTGCGTGCTCACGGCGACTCAGCCAGCAGGAGGATCAGCGCGAGCCCACGGCGCAGCGACGTACGCGCGACATGTCGACTGAGCGGTCGCCATCTATTTCAAGTCCCGGCGCGAAAAAATAATCGTCGAGCGACGACCAGCACGCCGATGTAGAGCGCGCTCGAGAGGCTGGCGACAACATGTGCTCCGCGCTGACCGGTTCGGCATGCACGACGGCGGACTTCACGTCGAGCCGTGCGAGGTTCGGCATGACGTAGTACACGGCGCGCGCGATATTCGCGACAACCTGGTGACTCGACGACGTTGTCGAGGTTCTTCAGATCGTCGCCGAAGTGCCCGATGATGTAGACCGCGACGGTGAGCGCCACCGACAGGAAAGGGCTCGAGAACGTCGAGAGGAACATCGCAACCGCCGTGATCACGAGCAGCTCGACGCCAATCAGGACGAACGCCTTGAGCATGTGCGGGTCGAGCGGCCGGGGCGTCCCATGCTTCTTCGCACGCCCTGGGCGTCGTCGCGTCGAGATAGGCGAGCACCAGATAGAACGCGATCGCCATGACCGCGAGATTGATCAGTAGCGTCGCGGCAAGGCCGAGGTACTTGCCGACGATGAACTGGCTGCGGGTCACGGGCTTCGACAGCAGGCTGTAGATGCTTCGCCGCTCGACCTCCTTCGTCACGAGGCCGATGCCGAAGAAGACCGCAATGAACAGGCCGATCGCTGACGAGGCCGCCAGTCCGAGGTCCTTGATGATCTTGACGTCCTGCCCGGCTGTCAGCTGCGCCAGCAGGAACGACGCGGCCATCAGCAGCACGCGCGAAAAACACCAGCCCGTAAGCGACCCGCTCGCGAATGGAGTCGCGGAATACGCCGCCCGCAACGATGGCGATCGCTCTCATGATGCGGCCTTGCTCGACAGGCGATCGTCGTCCGACGCCCGTCCGTCGGGCGCACGCACCTGCGCGACGAAAAAGTCCTCGAGCGTGGCTCGAAGCGGATTGAGCGAAACGAGTGTGAGCCCCTGCCGCCACCAGCTCCGGCGATGAGCCGCTCCGGCGCCGTCGTCAACGGAAGGTCGCAGCGCGAAGCGGCCGCTCGCCGATCGGCGTGGCCGCGGTCAGACTCGGGCGTACGCGCGCCAGCATGTCATCGCTCAAGCCGGACACGACGAGCTCCCAACCCTGGGCTTTGAAGGCCGTCAGCTTGTCGAGCGGGCCACTGGCGACGAGACGACCCTTGGCAAGAATCGCGACACGGCTACATAACGCTTCGGCATCGCTGAGCACGTGCGAGCTGAAGAACACCGTGCACCCGCGGTCGCGAAGTCGCAGGATCAACTCGCGAACCTCGCGACGTCCGAGCGGATCCAGCCCCGACATCGGTTCGTCGAGGAAGACGACTTCGGGATCGTTGACAAGCGCCTGCGCAATGCCGACGCGCTGAACCATGCCCTTGGAGAACTTTCGAAGCTGAAAGCGCCGCTCTGCGCCGATGCCGACCTGGTCGAGTAGTGCGGTCGCGCGGCGTCGCCGCTCCGCGGCGGCAGTACCCGAAGAGACCGTGCGAAGTAGACGAGCAACTCCTCGGCAGTGAGGTTGTCGTAGAAGTACGGATTCTCCGGCAGGTAGCCAATCCGCTGCCGCACAGACACGTCACCAACGGGTTTTCCCAGAATCTCGGCGTGGCCCGAGGTGGGATAAATCAGCTGCATCAGCAGCTTGAGGGTCGTGGTCTTGCCTGCGCCGTTCGGTCCGAGGAAACCGAAGACTTCGCCTTGCCCCACCTGCAGCGTCAGATCCTGAAGGGCTGCGTAGGGGCGCGGGCGCCAGAAGCCCTTGGTGTAGTGCTTGGTTAGCTTCTCGGTCTTGATCGCGTCCATTCCCTCAATGGGTATCGGGCGATCGAGGCCCGATCCCCATCCCTACGAGGTCACCCCCGCCTTCTTCAGCTGGTAGGCGATGACGGCGTCAAACGCCGCCGGGCCGGAACCCGCCCAGCCTGATCCCGTTGATGAAAAAGGTGGGCGTGCCACTCACTCCGACCTTCTGTCCGAGCTGCACATCCTGTCTCACCTCTTCGAGGAGCTTCGGGTATCGGCTGTCGAACTCCGCGTCGCTGATGCTGGTCACTTCTCGCAGGACCGCTTTGACGTCGTCGCGCGTCATCGACATCGACTGCCGATCGAACAGAACGGCTTCGAGCTTCTTGTCCAGGTTCTTCTCCCTGGCCAGCCTGACCGCGACTGCCGCTTCGCAGGCCGCGCCATGAATTCCGCCGGCACCGCATTCGGGCTCCAGCGGGAAGTCACGGCTCTCATACCGGAAGACGCCCGGGTAGGCCGCTTCGTACTTCGTGATGATGTCGTTGTAGAGCATGTAAGCCTGGCGGCAGGAAGGGCACTGATAGTCGTTGAACTTCAGTAGGAGGACCTTCACGTCGCCTTGCGGCATCGCATCCGGTACCGTCGGCTGGCGATCGAGCCATGCGTGAAGCTCCGTCAACTGCTCCGGAGCGAGTGTCTCGACGGGAACGGCCGGCACCGCGGGCGCCGCCGAGGCTTGTGCGCTGACCGCCTGTTCCTTCGGGAAAGCCAGGACCAGACCTGCAGACGCCACGAGCCAGACGATCGCAAGCAGCGCCGCCGTCGGACTGCCGTGCAACGCGCCAAGATCCTTGGCCACGCCCGGACTGAAGCGCGCGGAGCGGTCCGGCGGCGCCCGCCGAGACGAGGAAGATTCCGATCACACTCACGTACATCGCCAGGCACAATGGGCATGCCTGGCGCAGTACGAAGAACGATGCGTAAGCGAAGTAGAAGACCGCTGCCAGTCCGAGCGTGGATAACAGGAAGACATACCCGGCCGCCCGCGATGCTTCCTCGGACCGAGGCGTTCGCATGCCCCAGACCGACAGCATCAGCGCGAGGGCCGACCAGATCGCCCCGCCAGCGGCAACAGGGATGCCGGCGACGGTGCCGTATTCACTCTGGAAGACCTGCTGACACGAGACCGTCTCGCTGACGTCGCAAAAGCTCGAATAGCCCGGCTCCGTCAGCAGTCTGTAATGCACGTAGAGCGCTGCACACGAGGCAGCAAGGCCAAGCGCCGAGAGGGCGATAAGGGCGTAGCGACTGCGGTTCGTCATAGGCCGCATTATAAGGCGACCGCCCTGGACGGTGGGCTCGTCTGAGAATTGAGCCTGAAACAGCGAAAAAGGGATGCCGGCTTTCGCCGGCATCCCTTCGAATCCGAACGAACGAACGTTACTGAATCGGGGTCGTGCCGGCGGCGCCGCCCGCCGGGTCGAAGAAGATCGTGCCCGCGCTGGTCGTGTTGAACCCGCGAACGCCGGTGGAGCCGAGCGTCTGAGGAACCGCGAGTCGCCGCGTAGTCGGTCGTTGGTCGGCGACCATGTTGCAGTCCGGGCGGCCCGCCACGCCGGTGTGTCGTCATGTCGACGTCGTATCCGCTCTTGACCACGCCCGTCATCCAGGCGCGCGTTGCGCCGGAGCCGCCGGATCGAGGTCCGGCGAAATGAACCCGTTGCGTCCCGCCCGTACACGGAGCAGCGAGAATCGTGAGGCTCAGTCGCGTACCCGCCCTGACCCGCCGCGGCGGAGTAGTTCACCTGCGCCGTGTTGATGGCTCGCAGCGATCCAATCGCCGCCGTCTCGTTGCCCGACATGCGGGCGCGGAGCAGACCCGGAACCGCGATCGCCGCGATGATTCCGATGATCGCGACCACGATCAACAGCTCAATCAGCGTGAACCCATCGTTCTTCTTCATTCTCTTCACTGTGAACTCCCTTTGAAGTCGGGCCAGCGGCCCGCAGCTCTCTGTTTCGCCGTCCCGACCACGGCGTTCAAACCACGCCGGCTCTTGGTGCAACCGCAATGCCAGCAACTTGAGCTGGCTTCATGGAGCAATTAAGCAATTGTATTTAAGCAAGTTATCACCACGGATACGACGTTCGCACGGTGCCGTAACCCTGACTGCGGACCAAAAAGCGTCAACCCTGGCTGCCAAAAAATGTTGGTGGCTGGCAGCAAGCGTCATCGGCAGGGAACGACAGCAAAGGGCGAAGATTTCCCTCGAGAAAACCATGGCAAGCGACAGTTTGGAGTGAGGAAGGAACGGGAGGAACCGGGAGAAAAACGCGGGTCTGCGTCGGCGAGGCGCAGACCCAGATATGAGCACCGAAGCTACTGAATCGGAGTCGTGCCGGTGGCCAGGCCGCCGGAATCGAAGAAGATCGTCCCGGCCCCATTGGTGTTGAAGCCGCGCTGCCCGCTCGTGCCTGGTAGTGAGAGGAACGGCCGTGGCCACGTAGTCGGTGTTGGTGGGCGCGCCGTTGCAGTCAGGAGTTCCCAGAGCGCCGTTCCCAACCAGATCGACCACGTAGCCACTCTTGATCAGGCCCGTTCCCACTAGCCGACGCACCGGGCAACGTGGGATCGAGGTCAGGCGAAATGAACCCGACCGCACTTCCCAGGCAGGGGGTGGCCAGAATCGACAGGCTCGTCGCGAATCCGCCTGACCCGCCGCCCGACGCGTAGCTCATTTGGCCGCCATTCAGCGCTCGCATCGATCCGATCGCGGCGCTTTCGTTCGCCGATGCACGTGCGCGAATGACCTGCGCAACGCCGATCGATGCGACGATGCTGATGATCGCGACCACGATCAACAGCTCGATGAGCGTGAACCCGGCCTCTGTCCGCAGCTTCTTCACAACTCTCCCGCCCCGCAGGCAGAGCGGTCGACCCGTCAACCCCGCGCGCCTGGCTATTACGAAATCTGTTACCTGAAACCCCTGCACACCCCATCCATGGGCAAGGGGGGTGCCAAGACCATCAAGGCGAGGCTATCGCCGCAACACGTTCAAATGACTGAATCTATCGTGATGGGAACTGAGGTGGCAGCTGTCAGAAGAAGGCAAATTGACGTTTACTGTCACTCTGTTTCTGCCAAGAATCGGCAGGGGTTGCAGAGCGTCTGCTATTTGACGTTCAGCTTCTTCGCGTAGTACCGGAACGAGCGGAAGCTCATTCCCAGCATCTCGGCTGCCTTGGTCTGCACGCCTCCGGTCTTCTCGAGCGCGAGGGCAATGTAGTGGCGATAGAACTCTTCGCCGAGGGCCTCGAGGTCGAATCCTTCGGTGATCTCAGGCAGTTGTGAGGGCGATTCGCCAGTGGCTGTCGGTCTGCCGGTCGGCTTGAGTGGCGTGCCACCACGCGCAGAGACGTGCGGAGGCAAACTCTCGGGGAGGACCAGCGGCGTCTGCTCGAGCGCCACGGCGCGTTCGACGACGTTCTCCAGTTCACGAACGTTTCCGGGCCACGAGTACGCAGACAGCAGTTCCTGCGCGTCATGAGAAATACCGCGCACGGACTTCTCTGCCGCTTTCGCGTACTTCTGCAGGAAGTGCTCGGCGAGCTGCGGCACGTCTTCACGGCGATCGCGCAGCGGTGGCAGATGTACCTGGATGACATTGATCCGGTAGTAGAGGTCTTCGCGGAATCGTCCTTCGGCCACCATTTTCTGAAGGTCCTGATTCGTGGCCGCAATCACCCGGATGTCAGCCTGCACTTCTTCAGTGCCGCCAAGCCGCCGGAACCGCCTGTCCTGCAACACGCGCAGCAGCTTGACCTGCATCGTCTGGTTCATCTCCCCGATCTCGTCGAGGAAGATGGTGCCGTGCTCGGCGACTTCAACCAGCCCCTTCTTGTTGGAGTCAGCGCCGGTGAAGGCGCCACGCATATGGCCGAAGAGCTCCGACTCGAGCAGCGTCTCGGGAAGGCCCCCGCAGTTCAGCGCCACGAACGGTTTTTCGCGCCGCAGTGAGTTGTAGTGCACAGCGCGAGCCACGAGATCCTTGCCCGTCCCGGACTCACCCGTAATCAGCACGGTGCTGTTGGTCTTGGCGATTGTCTCGATCATCTTGAACAAGTCGAGCATCGCCTCGCTGCGACCGATGATGTTGCAGAACTCGTTCGAGGTATTGAGGGCCCGCTTCAGCAGGACGTTCTCCTGCTTGAGACGAAGTGTCTCGACGTGCTGACGCACCTTGAGACGCATTTCATCCATGCTGAACGGCTTGGTGAAATAGTCCACCGCACCCAGCCGCATGGCTTCAACCGCCGTATCCGTGGATGCGAACGCCGTCATCATGAACGCGACGAGATCGCGATTGGTCTCTTTGGCCGTCCGCAGCACCTCGACGCCACTGAGGTCGGGCATCCGGATGTCGGAGAGCAGGAGATCGATCCGCTCGCGTTGCAGGATCTCGATCGCCTGTTTTCCATTGGCCGCTACCGTCACATCGTATCCGTCACGACGCAGCACGATGCGCAGCATCTCCCGCATCGAGGGCTCGTCGTCGACGATGAGGATTCGCGGTTTTGCACCGCTCTCGGCGCTCGTCTGGTTGTCGGTCGATGAAGTGGCCGTGGAGTGTCGAGTCATGCGGTCACGCTCCGGTGTCCGGACTCAGTGGCGGCCGTGACGCCGGCCAGTGCCGGCAGCCGCACACTCATGATGGTCCCGACACCTACCTCTGAAGACACATGGATGGTGCCGTTATAGTCGGTCACCACACGGTGCACGGTGGCCAGCCCGAGGCCGGTCCCCCGCTCGAACGAACTGCGGAAGGGCTGAAAGATCCCGTCGAGATCTTCGGCGGCGATGCCACACCCTTCATCTCGGACGGCCAGGACGATCCATTCATCGCCCTCCGGCGCATGTTCCGACTTCACCGTCAACCGCAGTTGGCCGCCCTTGGACATCGCTCGCAGTCCGTTCGTGGCGAGGTTCCAGACGATCTGGCGAATCTGATTCTCATCGGCCTCGCACCAGACCGGCTCGTCTGGTACATCGACGTCGATCACATGGTCACTGCGAACTTCGGCGCTGTTGCGCAGGAGGATCGCGGTGTCCTGCAGCACCTTGTGCACGTCCAGTTTCGTCGGGACGGACCGCTGCGGTCTGGCATAGGCCAGAAACGACCTGATGGTGTCGTTCAGGCGCTCGGACTCGCGCAGTACGATGTCCATGAGCTGCGCCTGATCCTCGCTGAGTGGCAGCTCCTGGCGAAGCACCTGAATGGAACCCGACATCGATGCCAGAGGGTTTCGGATCTCGTGGGCGATGCCCGCAGCCATCTCTCCAACCGCGGCCAGCCGTTGCCGAAGCCGGGCGTCGCGCTCGAGGCGCCTGACGTCGGTCACATCCTGGAACGACCACACATAGCCGGTCCCACCCCCGGGGAACGTGAGCGTGCTCGCCGTCAGCCCGATATCGATAGCCCGCCCATCCGGTGTCCGATGCTGACAATCGATCTTCAAGCTTCGTCCCGCGGCCAAGCCGGCCATGCGGGCCCGGACGGACTCCGACATCTGCATCACGTCGACGACATCCCGTCCGATGATCTGGGGAACAGGCACGCCAATGATCGTGGATGCCGCATGGTTGCACGTCAGGATTCTGCCGCGGTCGTCGGTCGTCATGAGGCCGCTGAGGAGGCTGTTGATGACGTATTCGTTGAACGCCCGCAGATCGCGTATGCGATGCGACGCATCCTCGAGTCGGGCGCCCGCGGATCGCAGGCTGTCGGCCAGCGATCCGGCGAGCAGCGCAACGGCGATGAACCCGCCAAGGTTGATCGCTACCGTGTACTGAGCGACGCGAATCGTCGGCAGCTCCACTGCGGGCGAAAACCGTCGGGCGAGCGGCAGGTCGAGATCGACGTACTGGACCGCGACGAGCGCGAGGTACATGACGAGCACTGAGACGCCGCCAGCTGCACGGCGACACGGCGATACCTGATCATGCTGGCCGCGATGATCGGCAGCAGATAGAGCGACGAGAAATTGCTGGTAATTCCACCCGTCACGTGAATGAAGGCAGACACGAGCAGGGCGTCGACACCGAACTGCAGGTCGACCAGCCAGGGGTGCCGCTCGACAAACTTGAGCGTGGCCAGGTAGAACACGCTCAACGCGTAGGTCAGGCCAATGAGTGCGAAGAACGGGTCGACAGGAAATGCCCCCGGGCGACTGATCTGGATCAGAATCGCCGAGCCCATCAGGAGAGTCACCAGGATGACCCGCGCGGCGATGAGCGTGGAAAGGCGGGAGCGAAGAGTCATCGGGTTTCAGGCTATGGGCGACGGACATCGGGCCACGGGTTCTGCCCGCAGCCCGTGACCCGCGTCCCGCCCTATGTCAGCTTACTGATCAAATCGAAGATGGGCAGATACATCGCAATGACGATACCGCCAACCACGACACCCAAGAAGAAGATCATGATCGGCTCGAGGAGGGTCAACAGCCCAGCCACGGCGACGTCCACTTCTTCCTCGTAGAACTCGGCGATCTTCGAGAGCATCGTGTCGAGTGCGCCCGTGGCCTCACCGACGCCGATCATCTGCACCACCATTGCCGGGAAGACGGCGGTTTCCTTCAGGGGCTGGGCAATGGTTTCGCCGCGCTCGATGCTCTTGCGCGTCGTCAGAATCGCCTCTTCCACGATGGCGTTGCCCGCCGTGCGGGCCGTGATGTCGAGCGCCTCGAGAATCGAGACACCGGATGCGAGCAGCGTCGACAGCGTTCGACAGAATCGCGCGACGGCGATCTTTCGCATCAACGGACCGAGCACGGGCAGCTTGAGCGTGATGCTGTCGATCGTTTTCCGGCCACCGGTCGACGCATAGTACGAGCGGAACGCGAACACTGCCGCGCCAATGCCCACCAACACGAAGGGCATGAATCGGACGAGCCCGTTGCTCAGCGCGATGACCACGCGTGTCGGCAGGGGCAACTCGGCTCCCAGCCCGGCAAACAGGGTTGCGAACGTCGGAATGACCTTCCAGAGGATGACGCCGACAACGAGCGTCGCAATGGCGACGACCGCGGTCGGGTAAATCATCGCCGACTGCACCTGGCCCTTCAGCTTGACGGCCTTTTCGATGTAGGTCGCCAGGCGCTTGAGAATCGTGTCGAGAATACCGCCGGCCTCACCCGCCGCGATCATGTTGGTGAACAGCGGATCGAACGTCTTGGGATGCTTCTTCATCGCGTCGGCCAGCGACGCGCCGCCTTCGACGTCGCTCCGCGTGGCGAGGATGACGGCGGAGAAGTTCTTGTCTTCTTCCTGATTTCCGAGGATCTCGAGACACTGCACCAGCGGGAGACCCGCGTCGATCATCACCGAGAACTGACGGGTGAAGATCGCCAGGTTCTTGGCTTTGACTCTCTTGCCAGTCAGCTTGGTGGCAGCCTTGGCCGGCGCTTCCTTGACCGGGTTGATCTGCGTGACGAGGATCTGCTCTCGCCGGAGAGCGGCAACCGCGCCGTCCATGGTCTCGGCAATGCGTTCACCAGAGACCGTCTGTCCTTGCCGTGTGCGCCCGCTATATGCGAATGTGGCCATTGCCTGTTACTCCACTCACTACCTGCGACTACTGTCTTCCACCCGCCGTACGCGGCATCGTTCCCGGACGGGACAGCCCCGCTCCCTGCACGACGCCAACGCCGCGATTGATCAGGTCCTGCAACTCGTCGCGATTCGACGACGCCATCATCGCGGTCTCGAGGGTCACGAGCCGCTTGTGATACAGCGTCGCGAGCGACTGATTCATGGTCTGCATGCCCATCTTTTCCTGACCGGTCTGCATCGCCGAGTAGATCTGATGGACCTTGTCCTCGCGAACCAGGTTCCGGATGCCGGCGGTGGGCACCATGATTTCGAGCGCCACCGTGCGTCCGCCGCCAACCTTCGGCAGCAGCGCCTGACAGACGATGCCTTCGAGCACGAGCGACAGCTGCGTGCGAATCTGGCTCTGCTGATGTGCAGGGAAGATATCGATGATGCGGTTGATGGTCTGCGACGCGGAATTGGTGTGCAGCGTGGCCAGGGTCAGGTGGCCCGTTTCCGCGATGCGCAGCGCTGCTTCAACCGTTTCGAGGTCACGCATTTCGCCGATGAGGACGATGTCGGGGTCCTCGCGGAGCGCGGCGCGAAGTGCGTTGCTGAAGCTCTCGGTATCGCTGTGCACCTCACGTTGGTTGACCAGGCAGCCCTGATGCTGGTGCACGAACTCGATCGGGTCTTCGATCGTGAGAATGTGATCCCGGCGCTCCTTGTTGATCTTGTCGATCATCGCCGCGAGCGTCGTCGACTTGCCCGATCCGGTCGGTCCGGTCACGAGGACCAGCCCACGCGGCCGCTCAGCCAGCGTGGCGAGCACAGGCGGCAGATTGAGCTCCTGGAAGCTGCGGATCTGTTCAGGAATCAATCGGTACACGGCACCGACGGCGCCGCGCTGGTTGAACATGTTGACGCGGAAGCGCGCCAGCCCCTTGATACCGAACGAGAAATCGAGCTCGAGGGTCTCCTCGAACCGCTTCTTCTGCGCGTCGGTCAGCACGCTGTAGGCAAGCTGCTTCGTCTCGGAAGGCGACATGCCCGCCCCCTCGAGACGCGTCAGGTGACCGTGGACGCGCACCTGCGGCGGCGTATTGGTCGTGATGTGGAGGTCAGAGCCCTCCATCTGCACCAACGTCTGCAGCAGTTCAGGCAGTGTTTGCATTACCTCACCGTCTCCCTGACGATTTCCTCGAGAGTCGTCACGCCTTCCTTCACTTTCCTGAGCCCGCTGTTGCGCAATGTGATCATGCCTTCCTCGACGGCCTTGCGCCGAAGCTCGAGCGACGATGCCCCCACCAGCACGAGCTCGCGGATCTCCTCGGTGATCTCCATCACTTCGTAGAGACCGACGCGCCCCTTGTAGCCGGTGTTATTGCACTTCTCGCAACCCTTGCCGCGATTCGGGATCACCTTCTTTGCATCTTCGGCAGAGAAGCCGGCCTGCATCAGCGCGGGAGGCGGTGTCGGGTCCGGTTCCGTGCAGTTCTTGCAGATTCTGCGCACCAGGCGCTGTGCGCACACCAGGTTCAGCGAGCTGGCAACCAGGAAGGGTTCGATGCCCATGTTCATCAATCGGTTGATCGTGCTCGGGGCATCGTTGGTGTGCAGCGTCGAGAGAACGAGGTGGCCCGTGAGTGCGGCCTTGACCGCGATCTCCGCGGTTTCGAAGTCACGGACTTCGCCGACCAGGATGATGTTCGGGTCCTGACGCAAGAAGCTGCGGAGCGCTGCGGCGAAGTTGAGACCGATGTTCTCGCGCACCTGGACCTGGTTGACGCCCATCAGATTGAATTCGACCGGGTCCTCGGCTGTCATGATGTTGGTCTCGACGGTGTTGATGCGCGCGATCGACGAGTAGAGGGTGTTGGTCTTACCGGACCCGGTGGGCCCGGTGACGAGCACCATGCCCCACGGCTTCGAGATCGCCGTCTCGAACCGTGTGAGGGATTCCTGCTCGAAGCCGAGCTTGGTCATGTCGAGCATCAGCTTCGTCTTGTCCAGCAGACGCATCACGATCTTCTCGCCGAACAGCGTGGGGAGACAGGAGACGCGGAAGTCGATGTCGCGCATCTCGCCATCGTCCTGGAAGCGGATCTTGATACGGCCGTCCTGCGGCAGCCGCTTCTCCGCGATGTCCAGCTTGGACATGATCTTGATGCGCGACGTGATCGCGTCGCGGAACTTCATCGGCGGCTGCATGATGTTGTAGAGGATGCCGTCGATGCGGTAGCGGACGCGCAGTTCCTTCTCGTAGGGCTCGATATGGATGTCGCTCGCGCCCTTCTGGATCGCCGACATCAGGATGACGTTCACCAGCTTGATGACCGGCGCTTCCTCACCCTGCTTGGCCAGCGCTTCGGCGCTGATTTCTTCGAACTCTTCGAGGACCTCGACATCGTCGGTGTCGCCGAGCGCCGGCATTTCGTCGAGCGCCTTGCTCGCCATCTCGAGCGCGCTCGGCGCGCTGGACGCTCCGTTCCCGTTTGCGCCATTTCCCGATGCGGCCTTGCCGTAGTACTTGGTGATGGCTTCGATGACCGCGGTTTCCGATGCGACGACCGGCTCGACGTTGTAGCCCGTCATGAACTTGATGTCGTCCATGGCGAACACGTTGGTCGGATCCGTCATCGCGATGGTCAGCGTGGCGCCTGACCTCGAGAGCGGGATGATCTGGTACTTCTGCGCGGTTTCGGCGGGAACGAGCTTGACGACGGTGGCGTCTACGTCGAACTGCCCGAGCGCAATCGAGGGAACACCGTACTGCTTGCTGAGGAGAGCAATGATCTCGTCGTCTTTCACGTAGCCGAGTTTGATCAGATTGAAGCCGAGCTTTCCCCCATTCTGGCGCTGATAGTTCAGCGCCTCCTGGAGTTGCTCAGGCGTGATGCGCTTCTCTTTGAGAAGCACCTCTCCGATTCGAACCGCCATTGAAGAAGAAACCGGCCTATCTCACGTAAATCGTCAAAATGACACCCGGGCCGCAACGCCCCATCCGCTCTCGTCGTCCGTTCCCCCGAACACCACGTGCCCGTCCACGAAAATCCCCGCTCGAACAGCGACGCTCGCACCACCGGTGTAGGCCTGTTCTTCTGCCCCAACGGTATTGAATCGCGCACCAGCTCTGAGGCCCAGCCGACGTTCGTAGAGCCACCCTTCCCCACCGACTGCAACAACGCGCCGGTCGCCAAAAGGCGTGGTGTAAGCCACGACATCGGCATCCATCGCCACGAGCCACGCCCGCGACCGCGACCCGATTTCAGACCCGTCGAACGCCACACCCACCCTCGCCTGACGAGGGATGGTCAGGGCGCCAATCTCCGTCTCGAACACGTTGCGCACGACGGCACCCACTCGAACGGGTCCTCGCAGTCCGAGCACGCCCACATCCATGTCGAAGCTGTGATGTGTTTCCCCGCCGTCCATCTCGTCTGCCATGTCCAGCCACTCCGAAACGCTCGTCGATTCGGGGCCCGTCAGCTCGCCACTTAACCCCTGGGCCCACACGTACTTCAGCGTCGTCCCGACGTGAACTCCGGACACCAGCGAGTGAACGAGGGTGGCTCCGAACTGGCTCGCAGACAGCGACCAATCAGGCACTGCGGCTCGTCTATCTTCTCGGCCCCCGGATTCGACCGCGATAGTGTGAAGCTGGGCTATATCTGTGATGCTCAAGCGGTAATAGCTGAACCCGAATGGAGGTGTCGCCAGTGCGAAAGCGGTGGTCCGCTCGTGCCGGGCGGGAAGGCTGTCATCGATATCGGTCGCAGCCCAGCCAAAAGTCACATCGAAGAAGGGACCAGCCGCCAGCCCGGCTGGGTTCCACCAGGTCGCACTGCTGTCGTTGGCGACCGCGACGAACGCCCCGCCCATGCCAAGTGCCCGTCCACCAACGGCTTCGATGAATTGGGCAAATGCCAATCGGGGGGTGGAACCGATAAGCAGGATGGTGAGGAACAGGGTTGGACCGGATCTCGTCACGTTGACCTCGAGATAGTGGGAAGAGCCCAGTGTAGCGGCCGCCGGATTTGCACGGTACGGTCGAGCGAGCGATCATGAGAGAAGATAAGGGAACCGCAGCCAAGAACTTTCGTATCAGGAGTTTGTGTTGACCCTGCCGTGCTAGGCCAACCGGCCTGGCGACAAACCCGGACATCAGTTGAGGGGCATCGTGGCCGACGTTGCATCGGTTCCTGACAGTGTACAGAACAAGCCGTCTCCGGGCCTCGTTGGCCGGTTGGTTGGAGTTCTTCTGTCTCCACGCGAGACATTCGCAGCCGTGGCGGCGAAACCTCGATGGCTGGGTGTGATGCTCGTGACGCTGGCGATGTCTTCTGCCGCGTACTACGTCATTCTCTCGTCGCGGGCTATGCAGGATGCGATCGTCGACCAGCAAATCACGGCGATGGAGGCACGCGGGACGACGGTTTCGGACGAGCAGGTCGCCAACATGGAGCGATTCATCGGGTACCTGCCCGTGGGTTATGCCGTCGGCATATTCATTCTGGGTCCGCTGTTCGGCGCGGCTCTGGCGGGGATTGTCACGGGGATCTTCAGCACGTTGATGGGCGGTAACGGAACGTTCAAACAGGTCTTCGCCGTCATGAACCACGCTGGTTTCATCCCGGCGATCTCCGCGCTGTTCATCGCCGGGATGCTGGCTGCAGGGGCACAGCCGGTTGGTGTCCGACCTCCCGGGGCTAATCTCGGAGTCTTTCTTCCAATGCTGGAGGAGACATCGTTCCTGGCGGTGATGCTCCGTACGATCGACTTGTTCCTGCTGTGGTGGATGGTGGCACTCGCGATCGGACTCGGTGTGCTCTACAAACGTCGGACGGGCCCGATTGCGACCACCTTCATCGGGCTCTATGTCGTCGTCGCGTTGCTGATTGCGGTCTTCACGTCCGGTTCCTAGGGGAGCGTAATGACAGGAAAGAAGGTTCTCATCGTTCTGGGAGTCATCCTGCTCGGCGCCGCCGTGGTGGCGGCCAACCTGTACTACCGTCGCGATACAGGCCTGAACGTCCAGGCTGAAGCGCTTCGAGCTCGTGATCTGGAAGCGATCGTGTCAGCGTCGGGCAAGGTTCAGCCCAAGCGTCAAGTGAACGTCTCCGCAAACACCACCGGCCGCGTGACTCGCGTCGCTGTCGAAGAAGGTCAGCGGGTCAAGGCCGGACAGTTCCTTCTCGAGATCGATCCCAAGCAGCTCGAGGGACAGCTGCAGCGCGGTGAAGCCGGTGTCGCTGCCGCGCAATCGTCCTTGATGACGGCTCGTACGGCCGTGGAACAGAGTCGCGCGAATCTGGAGCTCGCCCGTCAGAACCTGAAACGCCAGCAAGATCTCTGGAAGGGTGAGCTGACGACGCGGGAGAACCTCGAGCGCGCGGAGAACGAAGTCAAGATTCGAGAGACGGAACTCAGCGCCCGAGTGCAGGACATCGAGACCAACGAGGCACGCATCCGTCAGGAACAGGCGAGCCTCTCGACCACTCGCTACAACCTGAATCAGATCATCATCACGGCGCCCATGGATGGCCTCGTGACGCGTCGCAGCATCGAAGAGGGAGAAACCGCGGTGCTCGGGACGATGAACAACGCGGGCTCCGTTCTGCTGACCATCGCGGATATGTCCGTCATCGAGGCCGAGGTCGAGGTCGACGAGACTGAGATCCCGACGGTGCAGCTGAATCAAGAGGCGCGCGTCACGATCGACGCGGTGCCCAACAAGACGTTTCGCGGCCGGGTAACGGAGATCGGCAACAGCCCGATTCAGCCCACCACGCAGCAGAACACTGGGCAACGACAGGCGACCACATTCAAGGTGGTGATCACGCTGGAGGAGCAGGTGCCCGACATCCGCCCGGGGTTTACCTGCACGGCTGAGATCACGACGGCGCGGCGGCAGAACGTCGTCGCGGTGCCGATCCAGGCGCTGACGGTTCGTGAAATGCTCTACAACGACAAGGGCGAAATGGTCCGCGAGACCCCCACGCGCCGCCGTCGGGGTTCACAGCTCGAGACGCCACTGAGTGCATCGAACGAACCGCCACCAGGACACACTCGCAAGGAGACTGAAGGAGTTTTCGCGATCCGGGACGGACGGGCAATCTATCTGCCGGTCAAGGTCGGCATCGCGGGCGAACAGTACTTCGAGGTGCTCGACGGCCTCAAGGCCGGCGATCAGGTCATTACCGGACCGTTCTCATCGGTCCGTGAGCTGGCCGACGATCAGGCCGTGCGAGTGCAGCAGAACACTCGCAGGGCCGGACAGTGAGGTAGCCTGAAGCCGAGAGCCTAACGCCCCTAGCCAGTCTTTCATGAATCAGATCGTCGACTCCATCGTCATCGCGCTGCAGGCCATCTGGGCCAACAGGCTGCGGTCGTTCATGACGGTGCTGGGCAACATCGTGGCGGTGACCTCCATCGTCACGGTGGTCACGCTCATCCAGGGCATGAACGGGATGGTCTCGGATGCGATCGTCAGCGACGTCGGCGCGGACTCGTTCACGATCCAGCGGCGCCCACCGATCTTCAACGAGGACGACGAGGAGCGCACACGGAACAATCCGCTCATCACGATCGACGAAGCGGATGCGATTCGCGCGTTCAGCCCGATGATTGCGTCGGTAACTGCGCAGGCGAGTCGCAACGCAAGCGTGTCGTATCGAACAGAGGAAATCGACAACGCACAGATCCAGGGCGTGACGAGCTCCTATGTCGATTTCTCGACTTTCAGCGTCGAACGAGGGCGCATGATGAGCCCGGTCGAGGTGGAGCGCAGTCAGTTGGTGGCGCTACTCGGCTGGGGACTGGCCGATCGGCTGTTCGGCGACATCAACCCTCTTGATAAAACAATCAGAATCGCGGGCATCAACTTCCGCGTGGTCGGCGTCAGCGAACAGAAGGGTTCGTTCTTCGGAAACTCGCAGGACAACTTCGCTGTCATACCGCTGGGCGCGTATCAGCGCCTGTTCGGTGCACGGCAGTCGCTGCAACTGATGGTCAAGCCGGTGACCACCGAAGACATGCCGACCGCGATGGACGATGCGACGGTCGCTCTGCGCGTCGCCCGCCGGCTGAAGCCAAGCGAGCCCGACAACTTCGGCATCTTCACGTCCGAGACGATTCTCAACCTGTATCGTCAGGTGACCAGCGGTATCTTCGCGGTTCTCGTCGGCATCGTTGCGCTGTCGCTCGTCGTCGGCGGCATCGTCATCATGAACATCATGCTGATGGTGGTGAGCGAGCGGACACGTGAGATCGGCTTGCGCAAAGCGCTCGGCGCAAAGCGCAAAGACATCATGACGCAGGTGCTCACGGAGTCGATCACCCTCTCCACGTTCGGCGGGCTGATCGGCATCGGGCTCGGCTCGCTCGCCGCAACTGCGATCGCTGCGTTGACACCACTCCCGGCGCGGCTCGAGATGTGGTCCGTCGTGCTCGGCATCGCCATTACTGCAGCGGTCGGGCTCTTCTTCGGCGTCTACCCTGCGTCGCGAGCGGCTGCGCTCGATCCCATCGAGGCCCTGCGACGTGAATAGAGGTTTATGGCGCGAAGTCGCCGTGATGGCGCTCGACACGCTGCGCACGAACAAGATGCGGTCCGCGCTGACCATCCTTGGGGTGGTCATCGGCATCACGTCGATCGTCGGCATGACGTCGCTCATTCGTGGCTTCGACGAGTCGCTGCGCGACATGATCCGCGAGCTGGGACCCAACACGATCATGCTGAGCAAGGCCAGCGCGGTCAGCCTTGCCGGTGGCGCCGACTTCGCCGAGATCATGCGGCGGCCGAACCTCACGGTTGACGACGCCAAGGCCATCGAGAAGCTGGCGCCGTCGGTCGGGATCGTGGACATCTGGATGGGCCAGGGTATTGGAGGTCAAACGGTCGGCCGGGTGTCCTACGACGGGCAACGCACGCCCACGCTCGGCGTGCTCGGCGCGACCGAACAGTTCGCGGCCGTCAATTTCGTCAAGCTGTCGTTCGGCCGCTTCTTCACCGAATCCGAAGTCCAGCGTCGGCGGCGCGTCGTCGTGCTCGCCAACAACCCCTATCAGGCACTGTTCGCGCCATCCGGGCTGGATCCCATCGGCAAGAAGGTCCGTATCGACGCAATTGAGTACACCGTTGTGGGCGTGCTCGGGAAACGTCCATCCCCGTTCCCTCAGGCGGACGACTTCGTGGTGATCCCGCAGACGACCCATCAGGTGGTCTTCAGCACAAACGCCAGGCGTGCGTTCGGCGGCGGTGGCAGCGCGACCATCACGATTGTGCCGGTGGAAACAGCGACACGTGACCAGGCCGTCGCCGAGGTCGAGGAAATCATGCGCATCCGGCACGGCCTGAAGCTGGATGAACCAAACGATTTCGAGATCGGCGGCCAGGATGCGATTCTCCGGTTGTGGGACCAGATCAGTCAGGCGGTCTTCCTGGCGCTGGTCGTGATCTCCTCGGTCGCTCTGATGGTGGGCGGCATCGGCGTGATGGCGATCATGATGATCTCCGTCACCGAGCGGACGCGCGAGATCGGTGTCCGGAAGGCTCTTGGCGCCCGGCGTCAGGAGATCCTTCTGCAGTTCCTCGCCGAGGCCGCCGTCCTCACCTCGGTCGGAGGAATACTCGGCATCCTGTGTGGCAGCGGCATCGGCGTGGCGATCAGCATGGTAACCGGCTTCCCCATCTCGCTGCCCTGGTGGTCCTTCGCGATCGGCCTTGGTTTCTCCGCGGCCGTCGGCATCTTCTTCGGGATGGTTCCGGCGGTGCGTGCCTCACGCCTCGATCCAATCGAAGCGCTCCGGCACGAATGACGCACGCGCACGGCAGTTGACGTTTGTCGCCGCTCTACTCGGAAACCTGCGGCACGTGCGCGATCGTCTCCTCGACGGTGACCGGCACATGCGGGCGATGCGGGAACACCATTCGAAGCAGCGGCGGTGTCACCATCGTCGTGACCAGCACGACGAGCACGGATGCCGAGAACACATCGGTGCCGATGATCCCGTTCGACAGTCCGTAACCGGCCACAATCAGACCGACTTCGCCGCGTGAGATCATGCCGATGCCCACGCGCAGGGATTGCTGCGCATTGAAGCCGAACCCGCGCGCGAACAGGGCGCACCCAATCACCTTGGCGCCTATGGCGATAGTCACGAGCGCGATCGTGAACCAGACCTGGTCGCCCAACGCGCGACCGTTGGCCTGCAGTCCGATGCTGATGAAGAAGACGGGGACGAATATCGAATAGGCGAGGGGATGAATGCCGTCGTCGATCTTCTTCTTGAATTCCGTCTGCGCGATGAGAACGCCCGCGATGTAGGCGCCGGTAATGGCGGCCACGGCCCCGACGTACTCGGCGGCCCACGCGTATAGCAGCGCGGTGACCACGGCGGCGGACAGCGGCGCCTGGCTGACCGGAAGCCGGCTGGCCCAGGCGAGCAGCCACGGCAACCCACGGCCGGCGACGATGGCGAGTACGAAAAATGCGACAATTCGCAGACCAACGCCGGCGACCGAGACGAAGTCGACACCCGAGGCGGAGGCTTTGGCAAATGCGACGACCAGCGAGAGCAGAACGATCCCCATGACGTCGTCGATCACCGCGGCGCCGAGAATCGTTGCCCCCTCGCGCGTGCGCAAGGCACCGATCTCCATCAGCGTCTGAGCCGAGATGCTGACACTGGTGGCCGTGAGAATCGTGCCGATGAAGATCCCGTCCCAATACAGGGGAAAACCGAAAGCCGTGGCTGTGAGAGCGCCCCCGATCAGGGGCAGGACCACTCCACCGAATGCCGCCCAGAAAGCCACCTTGCCTACTCGACGCATCTCGTGGAGGTCCGTCTCGAGTCCGGCGACGAACATCAGCAGGAGCACGCCGATTTCAGACAGATCACGGATGACCGCGTCGAGTCCGGCGGCCGTGTGACCGGCCGACGACTCGATTGCTGCAAAGAGTGGCCATCCAAGAACGTTCAAGACGGTCGGGCCGAGGATCAACCCGACGAGAATCTCCCCGAAGACAGACGGTTGGCCGATCCTGCTTGCGAAACTGCCGGCGAGCTTTGCCGTCGCAATCGCCAGCGCAAGCAGGAGCAGGAGTTGAAGAAAATGGGTCATCAAGAAGCCTTGAATCGCCGCGCGTCGATGTGGTGCTTGCGCAGTCGATAGCTGAACACCCGTTCCGACGTCATGAGCAGACGCGCCGCCTGGGATCGGACTCCCCGTGTCTGCCGCAGCGCGTCCTGGAGGAGTTCTTTTTCGTACGCCTCGAGTGCTTCATTCAGGCCAAGCATCGGCGCAACGGCCGAATCTCCGGATGTCTGGATCTCGGGTGGAAGATGGTGATGGTGGATCACTGGTCCGCTCGTCATGACCACTGCGCGCTCGATAGTACGTCGCAATTGGCCCACATTCCCCGGCCAGTCGTAGTTCATGACCATATCCATGGCGCGAGCGGACACGCCTCTGACACCACGCACGTGTTCGCGCGCAAACTGCTCCACGAACAAATCCGTCAGAACCGGCAGATCGACCTTTCGTTCTCGCAGTGGCGGCACGTCGATCGTGAGGGCCGCCAGGTGCTCCCGTAGATCCGAACGGCATCGACCTGCAGCGACCTCGGCCTGCAGGTCGCGTGTCGTCGCGACCACAACGCGGACGTCAGCCGGCAGACGAACGCCGTCGGGACGCTCCCAGATGCGCTCGCGGGCGAGCTGCAGCAATCTGTGCTGCGCCAACGGACCGAGAGCGGCGACTTCGTCGAAGTACAGTGTCCCGCCGGCGGCGCGACCGACGCAGCCGCCGGGCAGGTGAGTGGGGTCACCGTCCAACCCGAACAATTGGGCATCGACATCGGGTTCGAGCATCGAGGTGCAGTTCACGACGATGAAAGGGCCGGTTGACCGCGTCGACGCAGCGTGCACAGCGCGCGCCGCGCGAGTCTTGCCCACGCCTTCTTCGCCCTGGAGGCACACGCAGTGAAGAGACGGCGCAACCTGCGCAATGAGGTCGGCGACGCGGCGAATCGCCCGACTGTTGCCGGCGAGATCCGCCAGCCGATAACGATCGCGCAGCTGCTGTCGCAGCCGGTCGATCTCCGCCATCAATCGACTGCGTTCGGCCGCCGAGAGTGATTCGAAAGGGATGCGGTGCGAAGCCATACGAGAAAGGGACCGGTCATTCTGCTGGCAACGCCGATGCCAGATCGCATTTGCATCGTCGTTCGATGATCGAGCTGGAAGTGGCCACAACGACGCATCGTGGGAGGTGCAGCGCGCGACGGGCGGCGACCGGATTCCGACGAGACTGTATGGGCTTGAAATCTTGGCGACAGGACTGTCGGAATGGCCATGATACGTGCGGGGACGGGTCGCTGCGCCCCGCGTCCCACGAACCCGGAACGGGGCGCCGCCACCGCGGGCCAGCGATCAGGATTCCTTTTCGCCGGTCCTGATTCGATAGCTTTCGAGCACTGGGAGCACGAAGACACGGCCGTCACCGATCTCACCGGTCCGGGCCGCCTGCACCACCGCCTTCACGACGTCGTCGGCCATGTTGTCCGGCACGACGATCTCGATTTCCATCTTCGGCAGCAGGCTGACGTTGTACTCCTTGCCGCGATAGATCGCCGTATGCCCCTTCTGCTTGCCGTGGCCGCGGACCTCGGTCACCGTCATGCCGGCGATGCTCAGCTTGGCGAGCGCGTCCTTGACCTCATCGACCTTGTTCGGACGAATGATGCACTTGATCAACTTCATTGTGAACCCTCCAGTGTGCGGTGTAGGTCGGAAGTCAGCGCCTGCTGCTCCGCCTCGGTGAGTTTCGAGCCACCCTTGGTGATGTGAAACACGTCGATCGCCTTCTCCCCTTCCGTGGCGATGAGCACCAGATCGACGTCACATCCGTGCTGCGAAATGACGCGGCTGATCCGGTAGAGCAGGCCGAGCGCGTTGGTCGCAACGATATCGACGATGGTGTAGCGACCGGACGCCTGATTGTCCCCGCGCACGACCGGAGGAAACCTCGGGGTGCCCCTGGCGCGGAGCACGCCTTCCTCGCGGGGGCGCAGACGGGACGCCACGTCCGCGCGCCCGGAAACCACCTCCTCGAGAACATGGAGGACTTGCTCGTGGCCGTTGTGATTCAGTTCGAGGAAGCGCTCGTCGTCGGTGAACTGAAAAACGTCCAGCACCAGCCCGTTCGGATTGGTCAGGGCGTGGCCGCGAATGATGTCCATGGCAAACGACGACAGCACGCCGCAGATGTTCGAGAACAGAAACGGCTTGTCCAGCGTCGCGACCGCGAGCGTCCAGACGGAGGCATCACCGCGCTCCAGCGACAGATGGACCTCGTCGGGATGGATGTCACGCGCGAGCCGGACGTGGCGGTAGATGACATCGCGGGCGAAGAGCTGCAGGTAACGTTGCGGCAGCCCTTCGAGAAACCGCGTGATCTCGGCCACGGTGAGATCGTGAGGCCGCTGCTTCAGCAGATCGCTGAGCCCAGCCTGGTTCCGCTCGATGACCTCATCGCCGTAACGTTGGGTCAAGTGGTTGTAGGTGTCCACGTACAAGCGCCAGAGCAGCTCCTCTTTCCACGACGTCAAGGTCTCGGGGCTGACAGCTTCGACATCCACCAGAGTCATCAGCGTCAGCAGCTTGAGCCGCTCTTCACTTCCGATGAAGGCGGAGAATTCCTTGACGATCTCGGGATCCTCCGTGTCGCGACGGAACGCCACGAGTGACATGCGGAGGTGATGCCGGATCAGGAAGATCACCGTTTCACGGGCGTCGGCATCGAGCTGCAGGCGTTCGACCGCCTCGATTGCCATCCGGACGCTCTCCAGAGCGTGATCGTCGTCGCGCCACTTGCCGACATCGTGCAGCAGCAACGCAAGCACGAGCAGCTCGGGTCGATCGATTTCGCCCAGGATGTTCCGGAAGCGGAGTCGATACGGCACCTCAGTCGTCGAGATCCGTTCGAGGTTGCGGATCGTCAACAGCGTGTGCTCGTCAACGGTGTACTTGTGGTAGAAGTCGCGCACCACCCGCCACGAGATCGCCTGGAACTCCGGGAAGACACGTCCCAGCAGCCCGCAATCGTGCATCTCAGAAAGGCGGTCGTACAGGCCCTTTCGCGGCTTGAGCAGCCGCAGCAACGCGGCGCGGTCAGTGGACTCGGGGAAGAAATCGTCGGCGCGAAAGCGATCGACGTGCTGCTGGATGCAGGACAGCGCTTCCTCGGAGACCGCGGTATCTGCATCGATCGCGGCCTGGAACGCACCAATCCACGTGGCGGGACTACGGGCGGCCTGAATCGGATCGAGAAAGCGAATGCCGTCACGCGACACACCAAGATTCGGCCCGACCGGGACGGGAGCCCCTTTTCTGGCCCAGGAGAGTGACCGGTGGGCGGTCCGGGCGTGGCGGAAGTAATCGCTCATGAGACGTTCGACCCGCTGACGGGGCTCAGCACCGGGATATCCCAGTACGTCTGCGGTGCGCTCCTGCATGTCATGACTGAGGATGTTCTGATTCCGGCCGGCACTCAGATGCAACGTCGAACGCACTCGCAGCAGGAAATCCTCAGCCTGATCAACCCGGGCCGAATCGGCAGGTCCACGCCGCAGAAGCAGCGGATCGGTCAGCATGGCAATCGTGCGCGCGGCGGTCAGGTCACGCAGGGCGCCTGGCGCTTCCTTCACGTCGGGCTCGAGCTGATACAACGTCGCATTGAAAGCCGCGTGCCGTGCATCAATCAGGTCGAGCAGCGACTTCAGGATGAACGCGTGTGTCGAAGCCGTGTGAAACAGCGTCCGAAATCGATCAAACAACAGGCGGAGGCCGGCGACCGGACGCGCATCGAGCAGCGCGAGCAGGAACTCCGGATTATCCGCCTCGATCGTCGAGAACTCGTCGAGCTCCCGCACCTGATGACCGACGACCACGCTCAGATCCCAGAGCGGGTTCAAGAACGCTCGAAGAAACTCTTCCTGAGAAGCGCCGATGCGACCCCCGAACAGCACCAGCAGGTCGATGTCCGAATGGAGACACAAATGGCGCCTGCCGTACCCACCCAGCGCGAGCACGACGACTTCGTGCGCGGGACCGCCAGCGTCAGAGAACAGTTGGCGCAGCAAGCCATCGACACGGTCCGAGTAGCGCTCCAGCGCCGCTCGTCCGCCCGCTCCGCGCTCCACATCGGATCGCAGCTCTGATCTCGCCTTTTCGAGTACGGCGACCAGGACCGGGCCGGCTGGCTCCGGCTGCGTGACTGCCATAGTGCGATTGTCTCCCGTAGCGGGCTCAAGCATACGCGCAAGTGGACGAGGCACCGCACCGTCGACGATCGCTCGAAAGTTCGAAGCCATGTCGAGGGCGTGCACGGTGCCTATCAGGTCCGACCGCGGGCGGACGCTAGTAGCTGAGACCTACGCCTATGGAGCCAATCACGTGCGAACTGTCGCCAAAGACAGCCTCGTTGCGGTCACCCAGCATCAGGAACTCGACACCTCCATGGATATTCCAGCTGCCGAACCTCGTCGGCATACTCGTGAACGGAACTGTGACCACACCGCCAACACTGAAGAAGCCGAAGGTCTCATCGCCGGTGAGACCTTCATAGTAATCACCCAGGCTGAGACCCACCTTCAGCGGGAACGTCAGGCTTGCTCGCGATGCCGCGTATCCGGGACCGATGCCGAGCTCGAGGTACGTCCCCTCGCTCGCTCCGCCATCGGCCTGGCCATCGAGTTCCTGCGCCAGCACCGCGTACGGCTTCAGCGAAAATGCTCCCAGCGCACCACTATCGTCGACCGACACCTTGAACGACAGTTCCTTGACCGTCCCGAACGATCCGTTCGGGCTTGTATACGCCGTGTAGGTGACGCCGACATTCGTGCCCTTGCCAAACCCGAGAACCAACGCCGTGTAGAAGTCAGACTCGTACCACAGCTCCCCGCTCGGGCCGTCAGAACCAGCATTGCCTGTGTGCAGGCTGTTCCAGGTCCCGACATTCACGCCCACGCTCTTGAACGCACCGTCTCCTGAAAACAGTGCGAATCCGAGGTCACCGTACGGCCACATGACGACGCCGGTGTCATCCTGGGGGATCCCGCGAAAGAGGTACGCGTTCGCGAAATCGAACCCAGCGGTCAGCGTCAAGGCGCCAGGGTTCGGGTCCGCAGAACCCTGGGCGTAGACGGACGACCCGGTGGCTGCTGAAACCATGCCCGTCAGCAAACACACACACCACCGAGTCGCCGTCCTGCTCGGCTGCATTGCCTCCTCCAGAGGCTCGGCTACTAGTACGAGAACCCGATTCCGAAGGAGCCGATAACCTGGCTGCTCTCGCCACCGTTGAAGAACTCGGTGGTCGTGCCGAGCGCCTGGTATTCTACGCCGCCGTGCATGTTCCACGCGCCGAAGCTGGTCATGCCACCGAGCGGCACCGTGACGAGTCCACCGATGCTGAAGAATCCGAACTTGTTGTCCTCACCAGCGAGCTCGTAGTAGTCGCTGAGGCTGAAGCCGACCTTGATCGGGAACGCGATGCTGGCCCTGCTGATCCCGTAGTAGCCCGGGGCGAAGCCAATCTCCATGTAGGTGCCGGCGTTGTCGCCCCCGTCGGCCTGACCGGTTGCGATATCGGTTCCGAATTCCTGCGCAATGATCAGATACGGCTTCACAGCGGCTTTCCCGAGATAACCGCTGTCATCGACCCCCAGCTTGAAACTGATTTCCTTCACCGTCGTGAAGCCGCTGTTCGGGCTGGTGTAGGCGGTATACGTCGTGCTGAACGTCGTGCCGCCACCGAAACCGAACCCGAGGGTCGCGTAGAAGTCGGACTCGTACCACATCTTGCCGCTGGCGCCATCCGAGCCCGTATCGCCGCTATGCAGGCTGTTCCACGTACCGAAATTGATTCCGACGCTCTTCAGCCCGCCATCACCGGAGTACGCTGAGATGCCGAGATCGACAGCCGGCCAGGTCACGAAGCCCGTCGAGTTCTGTCGGATCCCGCGGAACATGTACTGGTTCAGAAAATCGATCGAGCCAGTAATCGTCATCGCACCCGGATTGGGGTCGGCCGCCGGTGTGTCCTGCGCCAATGCCGGGGTGCTTGCCAGGATCAAGGCCGTGCACGTGGCTGCGACGAGCGCCAGTGCGTTCTTCCGTACTCTAGACATCATCGAGAGCATCCATTCCTCCGCCTTAGGGGTTGAGAAGCGGCGGCACTCCGTCGTGCCGCCGTCGTTTGACATCTTCTTCACTCGCGTCAGATCGACGCGGGCTTCAGCACCGACTGCGGCGCTCTGGCCTCTGGTCCAGTTTCGACTGCCGTCATGGAACCCAACTGCATGTAGGCTTCCTCGCCATGCCCGGTGATGTCGAGACCCGAGGTCTCCTCGACGCTCGACGCGCGCAGCGGCAGCACCAGACCCACGAGCTTCAAAATGACGAAGGTTCCGACACCGCTGTAGACGATGGCGGCGAGGACCGCCGTGCCCTGAACGACGACTTGATAGGGGTTGCCGAACAGCGCGCCGTCGGCCAGTCCGTTCAGGCTCTTCTCGGCGAACACTCCGGTCAGCATCGCACCGACCGTGCCGCCCACGCCGTGCGCGGCAACGACGTCCAGCGAGTCGTCGAGCGAGGTCTTCGCTCTGATGATGAGAGCGAAGTAACTCGGAACCGCCGCAATCGCGCCAAGCAGCATGGCGTTCATCGGGCTAATCAGCCCCGCTGCCGGTGTGACGGCGACGAGCCCGACCACGATTGCGGTGGCCGCGCCAACCGCCGTGGGTTTGCCCGACCGCATCATGTCGAGGAACGACCACACCACGAGCGTCGCGGCCGGCGCGAGCATGGTGGTCGTGAACGCCAGACCCGCGGCAGGTCCGGCAACGAGCGCGCTGCCGGCGTTGAAACCAAACCATCCGAACCACAGGAGTCCCGAACCAAGGAGCACGAACGGGACGTTATGAGGCACCAGCGATGACGAGGGGTAATCGCGCCGTTTGCCGACCACGAACGCGGCGACGAGCGCCGCAACACCGGCGTTGACGTGCACGACGGTTCCACCGGCGTAATCGAGCGCACCCATGTCCGCCAGCCAGCCGCCGCCCCACACCCAGTGCGCCAGCGGCGCGTAAATCACGACCGACCAGATCGAGATGAACGCCACATACGCCGAGAACCGCATGCGCTCGACAATCGCGCCAGAGATGAGCGCGGCGGTGATGATGCAGAAGGTCCCCTGGAATGCCATGTAGAGCATCTGGGGAATCGTGATGGCCACGATGGCACCTTCGGCCTCTAACCCGACGCCGCTCAGAAACAGGCGCGACATGTCACCAACCCAATTGTTCCCCGGGGTCAGCGCTACGGAGTAGCCAACGATGGCCCAGAGCACACCGACGAATCCCAATGAGATGAAACTCATCATCATCGTGTTGAGGGTGTTCTTCGAGCGCACCAGCCCGCCGTAAAACAACGCGAGCGCTGGCGTCATCAACAGCACGAGAGCCGTGGATATCAACATCCAGGCGGTATCAGCTTGGTTCATTCGTCACCTCTGTTCGGCATGGAACTCACTCACGCCCCGGCTGCCGCGACCGCAATCTCGGCGGGAGCAAAACGGACGCCAGCGGTCGGCCGGAACTCTCGACGAGGATTGCGACGAATTTGGCCTAGATCCACCGATCGGACCGACGCGCGCAGGCCACGGTGGCAAGACATACTTGTCACCTGCATTTGGATCTGAGACATAAATGTCGTATATGAACCTGAGGGCGGAACCGGCGGTAGCCGTAGGATGTCCGGTCGCGTCAGCGCGATCAGGCATGCCGACCGGCGAACGCGTCGACGAGCGAGCCGCGCGCATCGCGCCAACCGGGGTTGCCAGTATTTCAGACAACTTTGTCCTACAACTATTTGATTACAACATGATTGTCAGTATTGAGTTATTCGGCCAATCGCCCACACGGATCGGCTTCCACGCGTCACCGCCGTCTTGCGACACTGAACGGCCATGACTATGATCCGTCTCCGCCCCTGGCGGACTTCACCCGGCCCGGCCGTGGACCAACCCGTCCGGGCGACTCGCGTCGCTGCACACGCGCACCGCGAAGGAGGGATACCCGGTATGAAGGTCTACGACGCCACCAGCCTCCGGAATGTCGCCATCGTCGGCCACGGAGGATGCGGCAAGACGCAGCTGGTCTCCACCATGCTGTTCGTCGCGGGCGCAGTCAACCGGATCGGGCGGGTCGACGACGGCACGACGATCACGGACTTCGACGAAGAAGAAATAGCCCGCAAGCACACGCTCTCTTCCAGCCTCGCCTACGCCGAGTGGCAGAAAGTCAAAATCAACATCATCGACACGCCGGGATTCGCCAACTTCCTCACCGACGCCCGCGCCGCGCTGCGCGTCGCGGAGGCGGCTGTGGTCGTGGTCGACGCGGTCGCCGGCGTCGAAGTACAGACTGAGAAGCTGTGGGAAGAGGCGGCCGCGCTCGGCCTTCCCCGTATCGTGGTCCTCAATCGCCTCGACCGCGACCGGGCAAGCCTCGAGCGTGCTCTCGAATCGCTTCGTCGTGATTGCGCGCGAGAGATCGTCCCGATTCAGCTTCCGCTGGGTGAGGAAAAGGCCTTTACCGGCGTGGTCGATCTGGTGCGCATGAAGGCGCAGATGTTCGGTGGCGATGGCAAGATGACCGAGGGCGAGATCCCCAATTCGCTGGCCGACGCCGCGCAGCACGCACGCGAGCAGCTCATCGAGATGGTCGCGGAAGTCGACGAGCAATTGATGGAGACCTTCTTCGCCGAGGGGACGCTCACGCAGGAACAGCTCGTGGCCGGGTTGCGGGCCGCGACGACGTCCGGGAAGTTGTTTCCGCTGCTGTGCACGTCCGGGCTGCACGCCACCGGCATTCAGCCGCTGCTTGACGCCATCGTCAGCTACGCGCCGTCGCCAGCCGAGCGCGATTTCCGCGGACTCGATCGCGCGGGCGCGGACACCGCGATCAAGGCCGTGGATTCGGCACCGTACGCCGCCTTCGTGTGGAAGACGATTGCCGATCCCTTTGCTGGTCGGATCACGATGCTGCGCGTCGTCTCGGGCACGCTGAAGTCGGATGCGACGGTCTTCAACTCGACACGCGATTCGTCGGAGCGGCTGGGACACCTGCTGGCCCTGCAAGGCAAGACGCAGACGCACGTCGCTGAACTAAAGGCGGGCGATCTCGGCGCCGTCGCCAAGTTGAAGGAAACCCACACCAGCGATGTGCTGGCCGACAAGACGACCGGCATCAAGGTCCCTCCGATTACCTTCCCCGAGCCGGTGCTCTCATACGCCATCGAGCCGAAGAGTCGTGGCGACGAGGACAAGATCAGCAGCGCGATGCATCGTCTCGAGGAGGAAGATCCCTCGATCAGGTACGCGCGCGATCCGCAGACCAACGAGTTGCTGCTTTCCGGCCAGGGACAGCTTCACATTGAAGTCACTGTCGCGAAGCTGAAACGTCGCTTTGGCGTCGAGGTCAACCTGAAGCCGCCGCGCATTCCCTACCGGGAGACGATCACCGCCTCAACAGAGGCCCATGGCCGCCACAAGAAGCAGACCGGCGGGCACGGCCAGTTCGGCGACTGCAAGATCAGGGTGGAGCCGCTGCCGCGCGGCAGCGACTTCCAGTTCGAAGACGATATCTTCGGCGGCTCGATTCCGCGGCAGTTCGTACCGGCCGTCGAGAAAGGCATCCAGGACGCCAGGATGCGCGGCTTCCTCGCCGGGTATCCGATGGTCGACTTCAAGGCGACGGTCTTCGACGGCTCCTACCATGCGGTCGACTCGAACGAGCTTTCGTTCAAGCTTGCCGGATCGCTGGCCTTCAAGGACGCCATGACGCGGGCGCGGCCGACCATTCTCGAGCCGGTCATGCAGGTCGAGGTCTACGCGCCAAGTGAGTTCGCCGGCGATTTGATGGGCGATCTCAACGGCCGGCGTGGACGCATCGCCGGTATGGACACACGCGGGACGATGACCGTGATCCGTGCGCAGGTGCCCATGGCCGAGATGCTGACCTACGAACAGCACCTCACGTCAGCGACCGGCGGGCGCGGTTCTTACCACATGGAGTATTCGCACTACGAGGAAGTGCCGCAGTCGTTCCAGGCGAAGATCATCGCTGCTGCGAAGGCAGAACGCGGACAGGCGGTCGCTGAAGAGGTGTAAGTGGAAAGTTGAATTAGGATCCCCCAGCTTTCCTTGGCGTCGTCGACTTCCGTGCGGCCCCCTTGGTCTGGCCGCCCGCCTGCGCCTTTGAGCCGCCCTCGCCCGTGCCCCCGCGGATGCGTTGAGCCGCGCGCTTGATGCGCTCGCCCACGCCCTTGGCCTTCCTGGGCGCGTCTTCGCCTTCTTCCTTCTCGGTCTTGGAAGCCGGGTTGTACTCGCTGCCGACGAGTTCAACGTGCGCCACCTCGGCGGAATCGCCACGGCGATACCCGACACGCAAAATGCGCGTGTAACCACCCGGTCGATCGGCGAACCGCGGCGCAAGCGTCTCGAACAACTTGCTCACGACCTCGGTGTCCGGCAACTCGGCCAGCACCAGACGCCTGGCGTGCAGGGTCTTGCCGGCAACATCTCCCGCTGCCACTCCGCGCCGGGCGATGGTGATCAGCCGTTCGACGAACGGCCGTAGCTCCTTCGCCTTCGGCATCGTGGTTTCAATCCGCTCGTGACGCAGCAGAGCGATGGCCTGGTTGCGCAACAGAGCGAGCCGATGCTCCGTGACGCGTCCAAGCTTTCGATGTGCGACGTTGTGTCTCATGATGAACTCTGTTGGCTCTGGGCTTTGGGCTCTTGGCTCTGGCCCGTCCAAGCCGAAAGCCGAGAGCCGAGTGCCGGTTGTTAGTCCTGATGCGCCTGCGCGGGCTGGTCGAGCCGCATGCCCAGGCTCAGCCCCATCGTGTGCAGGATCTCCTTGATCTCATTGAGCGACTTCCGGCCGAAGTTCTTCGTCTTCAGCATCTCCGCTTCGGTTTTCTGCACGAGTTCGCGGATGGTCCGGATGTTCGCGTTCTTGAGGCAGTTGTACGACCGCACTGACAGCTCGAGCTCTTCGACGCTCTTGTCGAGATTCTCGTTGAGCGCGCCGGCACGTGTCGGCTCCGCCTGCGTGTCAGGCGACTCACCGGCATCATCGAGGTTGATGAAGATGTTCAGGTGGTCGCGGATCAGCTTCGCCGCCAGCGAGACCGACTCCTGAGCGGTCACTGAACCGTTGGTCCACACGTCGATCGTGAGCTTGTCGTAGTCGGTGGTCTGGCCCAGGCGCGCTGCCTCGACCAGGTAGTTCACCTTCTTCACCGGGGAATGAACCGAATCCACCGGAATCCAGCCGATACCGAGATCCTCATCGAAGTTCTTGTCCGCCGAGACGTAGCCTCGGCCGCGCTTCATGCGCAACTCCATATGGAGCTTGCCACCCTCGGAGATCGTGGCGATATGCGCTTCGGGCTCGAGGATCTCGATGTCCTGATCGACCTCGATGTCCTTCGCCCGCACGATGCCCGGCTTCTCCACCCGGAGGTACAACGTCTTGGTGTAGTCGACGTGCAGCTTGAGAGGGATCTGCTTCAGGTTGAGGATGATGTCGGTCGCATCCTCGACCACGCCGGGGATCGGTGAGAATTCGTGGAGCACGCCGTCGATCTTGACGGCCGTAATGGCCGCACCTTCAATCGAGGACAGCAGCACGCGCCGCAGCGCGTTGCCGATGGTCGTGCCGAACCCGCGCTCGAATGGCTGGGCGTAGAACCTGCCGAATCGATCGGTGAGTGTCTCTCGTTCGAACTCGAGACGCTTCGGACGCTGAAAACCTTTCCAGAGCATGGATTTTCCTTTCGCCAATGGGCCGGCAGCTCCGGCCTCCAGACCTGCGTGTTACATCCGCCGGCCTCCCGCTGCAGGTCTGTAAGCTGCGGGCCAGCGGCTGGCTTGAACGCCTTACTTCGAATACAACTCGACGATCAACTGTTCCTGCACCGGCAGGTTGATCTGCTCGCGCGTGGGTACTGAGCCAATCTTTGCCGACATCGCGGCGGCGTCGAACTGCAGCCACTCGGGCACGCCGCGGCCCTTTACCTCTTCGAGCGCATGCAGAATGGCCGGCGCCTTCTGACTGCTCTGCCTGACGGCAACGACGTCACCCGGCTTGAGCGAGAACGACGGGATATCCACCTTCCGGCCGTTGACGGTGAAGTGCCCGTGCCGCACCAGCTGGCGCGCCTGCGGACGTGAAGTCGCGAAGCCGAGTCGATAGGCGACGTTGTCGAGGCGACGCTCGAGCAGCTGCAACAGCGTCTCGCCGGTGATACCGCGCGTCCGCTCCGCCTGCTCGAAGTAGCGGCGGAACTGATCCTCGAGCACACCGTAGATGCGCTTCACCTTCTGTTTCTCGCGCAGCTGCACGCCGTAGCCGGCGAGCTTCGACTTCCGGGTCTTGCCGTGCTGCCCGGGCGCGAAGTTGCGTTTCTCGATCGCGCACTTCTCCGTGTAGCAGCGCTCGCCCTTGAGGAACAGCTTCATTCCCTCGCGGCGGCACAGGCGGCAAACGGGTCCGATATAACGAGCCATTAGTTCTCCTGAATTCTCGTAATGCAGAATGCAGAGTGCAGAATGCAGAAGCCACCGAACGCATCAATCGACGCGGTGTCTGCATTCAGCATTCTGAATTCAGTATTACATCTCATCACACTCTCCGACGCTTCGTCGGCCGGCATCCGTTGTGCGGGATGGGCGTGACGTCGCGAATCGACTTCACCTCGATCCCCACGGTCTGCAGCGCTCGAATCGCGGACTCTCGACCCGACCCGGGGCCCTTCACGCGCACGTCGACCGATCGCAGGCCGTAGGTCTTGGCGGTGTTGCCCGCGCTCATCGCGGCCTGGGTGGCGGCAAACGGCGTTCCCTTGCGGGAACCCTTGAAGCCAATGCCCCCTGCGCTCGACCACGCGATCACATTGCCCTCGGTGTCGGTGATCGTGATCTGCGTGTTGTTGAACGAGGCATGGATGTGGACCAGCCCGTGATGCACAACGCGCTTCTCGCCGCGCTTCTTGAACGTCTTCCGTGGCGCTTTCTTTCCGCCCTCGGCTTTTTTCTCAGGTGCTGCGCCTTCAGTCTTAGCCATAGAGTTACACCGTCTTCTTCTTCGCGATCGCACCTTTGCGCGGGCCCTTGCGGGTGCGTGCGTTCGTACGAGTCCGCTGGCCGCGTGCCGGCAGATTGCGGCGGTGGCGCAGTCCGCGGTAGCAGCCGATTTCCATCAGCCGCTTGATGTTCATCGAGATTTCCTTCCGCAGGTCGCCCTCGACACCACCCACTTCTTCGATGACGCGGCTGATTTTCCGCACGTCGTCCTCGGAGAGATCCTTGACGCGAATGTCAGGGCTGACACCCGCCTCACCGAGGATGTCGCCGGACCGCTTGCGTCCGATCCCGTAGATGTAGGTCAACCCAATCTCGATCCGCTTCGTGCGCGGAAGATCGATGCCTGCGATACGCGCCATGACTTATCCCTGCCTCTGCTTGTGCTTGGCGTTCGTGCAGATGACGCGCACCACGCCGCGGCGGCGCACCACCTTGCACTTGTCGCAAATCCGTTTTACCGACGCTCTGACTTTCATTGATGTCTACGCCTTCCGGCTATGCTTTCAGGACTACGTTTTCCGGACAATTCGGCCGCGTGTTCCGTCCCGCGCCGTCAATTCCACGATCACCCGATCCCCGACGAGCAGCCTGACGAAGTTCCGCTCCACGCTTCCGGTCGGATGGGCGGTCACTCGATGCTCACCCTCGACCTGCACCTGGTAGAGGCCGCTCGGCAACTGCGCGGTCACGATGCCTTCAACGCGACGTGCCTCGTCCGGCATCCATCACCGTACGGGCCGCACGTCACGAATGCGCCCGAACTTCCTCAGTTTCACCGGCGTTGCCATTCGGCACGACCCGGCCGGCCGCGAGTAACTGCTTCGCCCGTGCTTCCTCGACCGCCAGCAGCGTCAGGATTTCGCATCCCTCGCGCGTGACCACGACCGTGTGTTCGAAGTGCGCGGACAGGCTCTTGTCCCGCGTGACCGCCGTCCACCCGTCCGACAACACCTTTACTGCCGGCTTGCCGGCGTTCACCATCGGCTCGATCGCGAGCACCATGCCCTCGGACAACCGCGGGCCGTGACCGCCCGGACCGTAGTTGGCCACCTGTGGCTCTTCGTGCAGCGAGGTGCCGATGCCATGCCCCACGAACTCGCGAACGACCGAAAATCCCTGCGCCTCGACGTGCTGTTGAACCGCCGCCCCGATGTCCGACACGCGCGCCCCCGGACGCACGCAGTCGATTCCACGAAACAGCGCTTCCTCCGTCACTCGCAGCAGCTCGCTCGCCTGCGGTGAGACGGTTCCAACCGGAACGGTCACCGCGCAATCTCCGAAAAACCCGTCGAGCTTGGCGCCCATGTCGATTGACACGATGTCACCAGTCACCAGCGACCGCGACGAGGGGATGCCATGCACCACCTGCTCGTTGACCGACGCACAGACCGTCGCAGGATACCCGTGATATCCCTTGAACGCCGGCTCGGCCCCGGCCTCTGGTACACGGCGTTCGGCCAGCTCGTCGATGTCCGCCGTCGTGATGCCGGGCACCACGACCTGCCGCAATTCCGCGAGAATTCGCGCCACGAGCTGGTTGACCCGTCGCAGCTTCTCAATCTCGCTCTGGGACCTGCAGACGATCACGAGAGCCCCCTTTACCGCTTCGCCGCCGCCGCGTGGTCGATCGCCGCGTTCAGCTCGTCGGCGACACGCTCTGGTGCCTGCGCTCCGTTGACGACCCGAAACGTCGGACGCTCACGATAGTAGTCGAGCACCGGCCTCGTCGTCTGCTGATAGACCCGCAGGCGTTCCAGCACCACATCCTGGTTGTCGTCGGCGCGTTGCACCAGCGTGCCGCCGCACTGCTTGCACGCCTCCTCACCGCCCGTCGGGTCGGCGTTGTGTCCGCACACCGAGCAGATCCGCCGGATGGCCAGGCGACGCACCAGCTCCTGCTCGGGCACCGCGACGTCGACGACGATCAGCGGACCAGAGTCGAGACGATCCATCAGCTCGTCGAGCGCACGCGCCTGTGCAACAGTCCGCGGAAACCCGTCGAGCACGAACCCGTCACGCACGTCCGGTCTGGCCAGGCGGTCCGCGACGATCTTGATCATCGTGGCGTCGTCGACGAGCTCGCCGCGATCCATCCAGGCCTTTGCCTCGAGCGCCGTCGGGTTCTTTTCCCTGACCGCGTCACGCAGGATGTCGCCGGTCGAGATCTTTGGCAGACCGCGATCGCTTGCAAACCGCCCTGCTTGCGTGCCCTTACCGGCTCCAGGCGGCCCCATCATGATGACGTTCAAGCCCATGTCCCGACGTCAGCCGCGGCGGCCCCGGATGCGGGTCTTCTTCATGAAGCCGTCGTAGTGCCTCATGATGAGCTGTGACTCTACCTGCTGGACCGTATCCATCGCGACGCCCACGACGATCAGCAACGAGGTGCCGCCGAAGTAGAACGTCACGCCAAGCCCCTGCGTGAACCAACTCGGGAGAATCGCGTCCAGCCTCTCACCGACGAACGGAATCGGTGCAACCCGGAAGCCGGTGATGAGCAACTCAGGCAGCAGTGCGACAACGGCGAGGTAGAGCGCTCCCACGAGCGTGATCCGCGCCAGGATCGTGTCGATGTATTCCGCCGTCCGCTTGCCCGGCCGAATCCCGGGCACAAAGCCGCCGTACTTGCGCATGTTCTCGGCCACGTCATCAGGGTTGAAGATGATCGACGTGTAGAAATACGCAAAGAAGACGATACCCAGCACGTACATGAGGTTGTAGAGCGGCATCCCGTAGGCCACCTGATCGACCGCTCGACGTGCCCACGTGCCGACCTCGAACAGCGGGGCCGCCATCGTGAAGAACGACAGGATCGACGAGGCAAAGATGACGGGGATGACACCGCCCGTGTTCACCTTCAACGGGATGTGCGTACTCGACCCGCCGTACTGCCTGCGGCCGACGACCCGTTTGGCGTACTGCACGGTGATCCGTCGATGCCCTCGTTCGACGAAGACAATCGCGGCAATGACAACCACCGACATCGCGATCAGGAAAAGAATGCGCAACGGACCGATCTGTCCGGTCTGCATCTGGTCGAGTGTGGTCAACAGCGCCGTCGGCAGCCCGACGACGATGCCGGCAAAGATCAGCAGCGACATGCCGTTGCCGACCCCGCGCTCGGTGATCTGTTCGCCCAGCCACATCACGAACATCGTTCCAGTCGTCAGCGTGAGCACGCACGTGAACCGGAAGCCCCAACCCGGGTCGTAGACGAGCGGCAAGCCACCAGGAGCATCGGCCGAGCTTTCCAGCCACACGGCGTAGCCGAACGACTGCACGACCGCCAGGGCCACGGTGAGATAACGCGTGTACTGTGTGATCTTGCGACGCCCCAGCTCACCCTCTTTCGAGATGCGCTCGAGGTACGGCCAGACCACGGTGAGCAACTGGATGATGATCGAAGCGCTGATGTACGGCATGACGCCGAGCGCAAAGATCGTGACGCGCTCGAGGCTTCCGCCCGTGAACATGTTGGCCAGCCCGAACATCGATCCCGCGAGTTGATCGGCAAAGAGCCGGAGCGCTTCCTGATTCACGCCCGGCGTGGGGACGTGACTCCCAATGCGGTAGACACCCAGCAGCGCCAGCGTAAACAGCACGCGGTTCCGCAGGTCGCTGATCGCGAAGAGATTCTTGAGCGCGTTCTCCATATATGCCTGCTGCTAGGGCGAGGGCGAGGCCTCGCCTACTTTCTCGCTGCGATCACCTCTGCCGCACCACCGGCGGCCGCAATCTTCTCCGCTGCCTTGCCGCTGAATTTGTGCGCGCGCACGGTCAGCTTCTTCGAGAAATCCCCTCGCGCCAGCACCTTGATGGGCTGACGCTCGCCGTGGATCAGACCGCGCTCACGGAGCAATTCCGGCGTCACCACCGTCCCCGCATCGAAGCGCTCTCCCAGCACATCGAGGTTCACGACGGCGTATTCCGTGCGGAAGTGATTGTGAAATCCCCGCTTCGGAATACGGCGATGGAGCGGCATCTGGCCGCCCTCGAAGCCGCGCTTGAACTTGAAACCCGAACGCGACTGCGCACCCTTGTGACCGCGTCCCGCCTGAGTGCCCTGACCCGTGCCATGACCGCGGCCGACGCGCTTTTTGTTCTTCTTCGAGCCCTCTGAGGGCTTGAGATTGCTCAGATCCATGAGACCCGCCTATTCCTGCACCGTCACCAGGTGACGGACCTTGTGGACCATTCCCCGGGTCTCCGGCGTATCCGCCAGTTCCACCGTATGGTTAAGACGCCGTAATCCCAGCCCGGTCACCGTCTCGGCCTGCGTGCGATTGAAGCCGATCGTGCTCTTCACGAGCGTCACCTTGATGCGCTTGGCGCTCGACTGCTTTGCCGCTTTCTTCGCCATCCTAGGCTCCAACCAACTCAGATTCTTCCTTACCGCGGAAGCGCGCGACCTGCGCCGGATCCTTCAGACCCATCAATCCGGCGAACGTCGCCCGGACGACGTTGTGCGGGTTCGCCGAACCGAGCGACTTGGTCAGGACGTTCTGAATGCCCGCGCTCTCGACGACGGCGCGGACGGCGCCACCAGCGATGAGACCCGTGCCCTCGGGCGCCGGCTTGAGGAGCACGCTCCCCGATCCAAAGCGGCCGACGACCTGATGCGGAATAGTCGTCCCTTTGAGCGGCACCTTGATCAGGTTCTTCTTCGCCGCTTCGATCCCCTTCTTGATTGCCGAGGGAACTTCCTTCGCCTTGCCGACGCCAAACCCGACGACGCCATGGCCATCGCCGACGACGACAAGAGCGCTGAAGCTCAGGTTCTTGCCGCCCTTGACGACCTTCGTCACGCGATTGATCGAGACGACGCTGTCCTTGATCTCGAGCTGGCTGGCGTCGATCTTTTCCCGAGTACGGTTCATTAACGCCACGTTAGAACTCCAGACCGGCTTCGCGCGCGGCTTCGGCCACTGCCTTCACGCGCCCGTGATAGAGAAACCCGTTGCGATCGAAGACGACGCGCTTGACGCCCTGACCGATCAACCGCTCTGCGATCGTCTTGCCAATCGCCTTGGCCCCTTCGACGTTGCCGCCGGTCGCTTTCTTCGCCAGCGCACCCTTCACCGCCGGCTCGACGGTCGAGGCTGACGCGATCGTTTGCCCCGTCGCATCGTCGACCACCTGCACATACATGTGCGCCACGCTGCGGAAGACGGTCAGCCGCGGACGGTCGACCGAGCCACGCACGCGACGGCGGATCCGGTACTTGATCCGATTCCGGCGATCCTCTTTGGTCTTGATCCGCATTACTTCGCTCCCGTCTTTCCGACCTTCTTCTTCAGCACTTCGCCGGTGTAACGGACGCCTTTCTGCTTATACGGATCGGGCTTGCGCATCCGGCGGATGTTGGCTGCGACCTGACCGACCAGCTGCCGATCGACACCGGTCACGACGATGTGGGTCTGCTTATCGACGGCGATATCGATACCGGCCGGGATATCGAAAATCACCGGATGCGAGTACCCGAGCGCGAAGTGGACCTGCTTGCCCTTCAGCTCCGCGCGGTAGCCAACACCCACGATGTCGAGCTCCTTCTTGAACCCATCGGTCACCCCGGCAACGGCGTTCGCAACCAGGCTGCGCGCAAGGCCATGGAACTTTCGCAGCTCACCGTCTTCACGCGAGAGCTTCGCGACCAGGGTTCCGGCGTCCTCAGAGAAGAGGATGCCCGGCGGCACCGACTGGCGCATCTTCCCCTTCGGGCCCTGCACTTCGATCGCGTCGGGCGCAATCTTCACCGTCACGCCCTTCGGGATCGGGATCGGTTTTTTACCAATTCTCGACATTGCTGATCCTTGCCGGCTCTAGGCTCTGGGCTCTAGGCTCTCGGCGATTGTTCGCTGTCCGCGATCACCACACATTGCAGAGCACTTCGCCCCCGACGCCGGCCTTCCGTGCCGCTCGTCCGGTCATCACTCCGTGCGAGGTCGTCAGGATGCTCGTTCCCAGCCCGCCGAGGACGCTCGGCACGTCCTGCACGCCGAGATAGACGCGGCGGCCCGGCCGGCTGATACGCTCGAGCCCGGTGATCACCTTTTCGCCGCGCGGTCCGTACTTCAGGAACACGCGAATGCTCTGCCGTGGCTGCTTGCCTTCCCGCGACGCCGGCTCTTCGACGATTCGAAAGCCCTGGATGTATCCCTCGTCCTGGAGAATTCGCGCGATCTCCGCCTTCAGTTTGCTTGCGGGCATGTCGACGCGTGCATGCTTGGCCGACACGGCGTTCCGCAAGCGCGTCAGCATGTCCGAAATCGGATCTGTCATCTGTTCGTTCCCTGCTAGTTCACAGCAGGCAGTTCAGCGTCTGCCCACCACATCCGCCTGCGTTGATTACCAGGAGCTCTTGGTCACGCCGGTCACGTCGCCTTCGAGCGCCAGCTTCCGGAAGCACAACCGGCACATATCGAACTTCCGCATGAACGCGCGCGGACGACCGCACAGCTTGCAGCGGTTGTGCTGACGGACCTTGTACTTCGGAGTCTTCGCTTCTTTGGCGACTTTCGCAGTCGTGGCCATTCGTAATCCTTTGTCTACTGCCTACCACCAGGCAGGTCTGCGGACCCGCCTCTATGCCTGCTCCTTGCTACCGGCTAGTTCGCGCGGAACGGCATCCCCATCAACTGCAGGAGCTTCCGCGCCTCTTCGTCGGTTCGCGCACTCGTCACTACCGACACGTTCATGCCTCGCGCCTTGTCGACCTTCATGTAGTCGATCTCCGGGAACAGCAACTGGTCCCGGAGGCCGAGCGTAAAGTTGCCGCGGCCGTCGAAACCCTTCGGCGATACACCGCGGAAGTCGCGCACGCGCGGCAAGGCGATGCTGATCAGGCGATCGAGGAACTCGTACATCTGCTCGCCTCGCAGCGTGACCATCGCGCCAACTGGCATTCCCTGGCGCAGCTTGAACTGCGCGATCGACTTCGTCGCGCGTCGCACCACGGCCTTCTGCCCGGTGATTCGGCCCAGCTCTTCGGCGCCGACATCGGCCAGCTTCGCGTTCGACGTGGCCTCACCCAACCCCATGTTGACGACGATCTTCTCGATCTTGGGGACGGCCATGACGTTGCTATAGCCGAACTCCTTCTTGAGCGCCGGCGCCACTTCCTTCGAATACCGTTCCTTCAGGCGGCTCATTTGTCGACCACTCCCTCGCACTTGCGGCAGATCCGGACCTTGCGATCGCCCCGCACGTCATGCCCGACCCGCGTCATCTTTCCGCACTCGGGGCAGACGAGCTGCACGTTGCTCGCGTGCAACGCGCCCTCGCGCTCGACGATCCCGCCCTTGATGTTGCGCTGCGGGTTGGGGCGCGTGTGGCGCTTGATCATGTTCACGCCTTCGACGATCAGGCGGTTCTTGACCGGCAGCACCTTCAGGACCCGGCCACGCTTGCCGCTGTCCCTGCCCGTCGTCACGATGACGGTGTCGTTGCGGCGAATGGGTGTTTGCAATCTCGACATCTTCGTTTCCCAGGCGGGTCTGAAGACCCGCCTCTACAACACTCTGAAAACCCGCCTAGAGAACCTCGGGCGCCAGCGAGATGATCTTCATGAACCGGCGTTCACGCAGCTCCCTTGCGACCGGGCCGAACACGCGGGTACCGATCGGCTCGTTCTGATCGTTGACGAGCACCGCCGCGTTCCGATCGAAGCGGATATAGCTGCCGTCGCGCCGCCGCTGCTCCTTGCGTGTGCGCACGATGACAGCCTTGACCACCTGCCCCTTTTTCACCGTGCCGTCGGGCGTGGCTTCCTTGACCGACGCGGTCACGATGTCGCCGAGGCGCGCATACCGTCCGGCCGAGCCGCCGATCGGGTTGATCACCGAGATCTTCCGGGCGCCCGAGTTGTCGGCCACGTCCAGAATCGATCGCATTTGAATCATGACAATCTCCGTCTCTCAGCTCTCGGCTCCTGGCTTTCGGCGTCCGAAAGCCCAAAGCCCGGAGCCTGGAGCTCTCTAGACTTCTGGCGCCTTGGCCACGACGCGGGTCACCACCCATCGCTTGCGGCGGCTCAACGGACGCGATTCGACAATCGCGACGGTGTCGCCGAGCCTGGCTTCGTTGTTCTCGTTGTGCGCCACGAACGTCGATGTCTTGCGCTGTGTCTTTCCGTAGACTTCGTGACGAACCTTCCGTTCGACAGCCACGACGACGGTCTTCTCCATCTTGTCGCTGATGACGGTCCCGGTTACCTGTGCCTTGACGCTCATGTTCGTCCAGCCCTTACTTCTGCTTCTCGCGCAGGATGGTCTTGATCCTCGCCAGGTCACGACGCACGCCGCGAACCTTGGCCGGTGCTTCCAGCTGCCCCATGGATTTCTGAATGCGCAGCTTGAACAGCTGGTCGTCGAGATCATTGACGCGCGCGCGCAAGTCGTCGACCGTCAGTTCCCGAATTTCCCCGGCCTTCATGACGCCCTCTCCTCAGCGAACCGCACGGCGAACTTGGTCTTGATGGGCAACTTGGCGGCAGCCAACTGCATCGCGCGACGTGCTTCCACCTCGCTGACGCCTTCCATCTCGAACATGATCTTGCCGGGCCGCACCACGCAGACCCACTGTTCGGGCGCGCCCTTGCCCTTACCCATTCGGGTTTCCTGCGGCTTCTTCGTGATCGGCTTGTCTGGAAACACGCGCACCCAGATCTTGCCGCCGCGCTTGATGAAGCGCGTCATCGCCACGCGCGCGGCTTCGATCTGGCGGTCGGTGATCCAGGCCGGCTCCATCGCTTTCAGCCCGTAGTCGCCGAACGACACATCCGCTCCGCGCCAGGCTTTCCCGGCCATGCGACCGCGCTGTTGCTTGCGGTACTTGACCTTCTTCGGCATCAACATCGTCGTGTACCCTTACGCTCTCGCGGGCGCGCGCCGCGGAGCGCGATCCCGGTATTCCTCGTCTCGACCCACGCGCGGCACCAGGCGTTCACCCTTGTAGAGCCACACCTTCACGCCGATCTGGCCGTAGGTCGTGTTTGCTTCCGCGAAGCCGTAGTCGATGTCGGCGCGCAGCGTCTGCAGCGGCAGCTGACCGTGCAGGTACCATTCGGACCGCGCGATTTCAGCGCCGTTCAAGCGGCCGGACACGCGCACCTTGATCCCGCGAGCGCCAAAGCGCAGCGCCGACTCGACCGCTTTGCGCATCGCGCGGCGGAAAGCCACGCGCTTCTCGAGCTGGACGGCCACCGACTCGGAGATGAGCTGAGCCTCGAGCTCCGGCTTCTGGATCTCCTGAATGTTGATGAAGACCTCGCGGCTCGTGCGCTTCTGGATCTCCTGCTTCAGCTTGTCGACCTCGGTTCCCTTGCGCCCGATGATGATGCCTGGGCGCGAGGTGTAGATGTCGATTTTCAGCTTGTTGGCTGCGCGCTCAGTCTCGATCCGCGACACGCCGGCGTGCGAGAACCGCTTCTTGAGGTTCTGCCGCAGGGCGAGATCCTCGTGGAGCAGCTTCGCATAGTCGCGGTCCGAGTACCACCGCGAGCGCCACGTCTTGTTGAAGCCGAGCCGAAATCCGTACGGGTGAACCTTCTGGCCCACTGTGTATCTCCTTGCTGCCTACTTATGCCGACGCAGTCTTCTTCGCGCCACGCGTGCTCTTGCGCGCGGGAGCTGCTTCGCTGTCAGTGCCGCCGACCTTCGCGATCTTGAGCGGCCGCTCCGTGATCTTCACGGTCAGGTGCGCCGTGCGCTTCACGACGCGGTACGCACGTCCCATCGGGGCCGGGCGCACGCGCTTCATCGACATCCCCTGATTGGCAAAGCACGCCGAGACGTACAGCCGATCGATGTCGCCGCCGAATCCTTCCTTCTGCTGCAGGTTCGCCACCGCCGATCGCAGAACCTTGGCCAGCTCGCGCGCGATGATCTTGCGCGTGAACTGCAACGTCGCGAGCGCCTGGTTCACGCTCTTGCCGCGAATGAGATCGCAGACGAGCCCGGCCTTCTGAGCCGAGGTCCGAACGCCACGCGCGGTTGCCTGTGCTTCAACCATGTCTATCTCCTACCCCTTGGCTGGAGCCGCAGGAGCCGCCGCCGCTGTTGCGGCTGCCTTCTCCGTCTTCGTGGTGTGCCCCCTGAACGTCCGCGTCGGTGCGAACTCGCCGAGCTTGTGCCCCACCATGTTTTCGGTGACGTATACGGGGATGAACTTCTTGCCGTTGTGCACCGCCATCGTGTGCCCGACCATCTCGGGAATCACGGTCGATCGGCGCGACCACGTCTTGATCACCTTCTTCTCGTTCGCCCGGTTCATCGTCTCGAGCTTCTCGAGAAGCGAGGTGTCAACGAACGGGCCCTTCTTCAGCGATCTACTCACTTCTTCCTCCGCTGAACGATGAAGCGATCCGTGGTCTTCCGGCGGCGGGTCTTGTAGCCCTTCGTCGGTTGTCCCCACGGTGTCACGGGATGCCGGCCACCGGACGTTTTGCCTTCACCACCGCCGAGCGGGTGGTCCACCGGGTTCATGGCCACGCCACGCACGTGCGGCCGCTTACCCAGCCAGCGGCTGCGTCCCGCCTTCCCGTACGCTACGTTCTCGTGATCGATGTTGCCGACCTGTCCGATCGTCGCAACGCACTCGACGTTGATCTTGCGAATCTCGCCCGACGGCATCTTGACCGACGCGTATTCGCCCTCGCGAGCGACCAGCTGGACCCACGATCCGGCGCTGCGCGCGATCTGGCCGCCCTTGCCCGGCCGCAGTTCAACGTTGTGAATGGTCGTGCCGAGGGGAATGTTCTTCAGCGGAAGGCAGTTGCCCGGCAGGATGTCGACGCTGTCACCGGCCAGCACCGTGTCGCCAACCTTCATGCCCAGCGGCTGCAGGATGTAGCGCTTCTCGCCGTCGGCATACGTCACGAGCGCGATGCGCGCCGATCGATTCGGATCGTACTCGACCGTTTCGATCCGGCCCGGGATGTTCTTCTTGTCGCGCTTGAAGTCGATAATGCGGTACAGGCGCTTGTGTCCGCCCCCGCGCCACCAGGACGTCAGCTCGCCCTGATTGTTGCGGCCGCCCGATCGATGCAGGTTCTCGGTCAGGGGACGATACGGCTCGTTCGTCGTGATCTCATCGAAGGTGAGCGACGTCTTTCCCCTCAGGCCGGGCGATGTCGGGTTGTATTTGCGAATCGGCATCTTTCGATCCTTGTTGCCTCTTGGCTCTGGGCTTCAGGCGCTCGGCGCTAGGCGCCCTGCAGGAAGTCGGGCAGCTTCTCACCCGCCCGCAGCTTCACGTAGGCCTTCTTCCAATCCGAGCGTCGGCCGATGAAGCGGCCCTGGCGCTTTTCTTTTCCGTGTGCGAGCGCCGTGCGGACGCTCGCTACCTTGGCGCCGAGCAACTGCTCGACGGCGCGGCGGACGTCGATCTTGTTCGCGTCCATCGCGACCTGAAAGACCAGCGTCTGCGTGTCCTCGCGCATCAACGTGGTCTTCTCAGTGATCAGAGGCCGCCTGATGACATCGGTAAGCTTCATGGCTAGCCCAGCGCCTCCTGCAACTTCTCCAGCGCTGCCTGCGTCAGCACAACGCGGCGCGTGTCCATCACGTCTCGGGCGCTGATGCGATTGCTCGCGAGCAGCCGCACGCCTTCGATATTGCGCACCGACAACACCAGACGATCCTCCGGCTTGACGTCGACGAGCAGCGCCTTTCCTTCGACGCCCAGCCGCTTCAGCAAGGCGGTGGCCGCTTTCGTCTTGATCTCCGACACGCTCAGCGCGTCCACCACGACGACCGCGCCATCACGGAGTCGCTGCGCGAGCGCCGCGCGCAGGGCGCCTTTCTCGACCTTCTTCGGCAGCTGGTATTCGTAGCTGCGCGGCTGCGGCCCGAACGTGGTACCGCCGTGGCGCCAGAGCGGATTGCGAATCTCGCCGACGCGGGCACGACCGGTGCCCTTTTGCCGCCACGGTTTCTTGCCCGAGCCGCTGACCATCGCGCGCGTCTTGGTCGCGTGCGTGCCGCGCCGCTCCGCCGCATTCGCGCGGACAACCGACTCGTGAATCAAGTCGGTCTTCACGCGTCCGCCAAACACTTCGTCGCGGAGGTCGATCGACCCGATCTTCTCGTTCTGCTGATTGACTACGTCTACAGTCATTGGAACCTCGAACACGAACCCGGAACCCGGAACGTGGAACCTGGAACGGTCCGCTACTTCTTGCCCTTCTTCTTCGCCGGCTCGGCCTGTGCGACGCTGACCGGCTTGGCGGCCACGGCCTTGCGAATCACCACCACGCTGTTCGGGCCGCCAGGCACGGAGCCCTCGAGCATAAGCAGGTTGTTCTCAGCGTCGACGCGCAGCACCTTCAGGTTGCGCACGGTGACGCGATCGGCGCCCATGTGGCCGCCCATGCGCATACCCTTCACAACACGCGATGGATACGATGAGGCACCAATCGATCCGGGCGCACGATGAAACATCGACCCGTGCGTCGCACGTCCGCCGGCGAAGTGGTGCCGCTTGACGACACCCTGGAAGCCCTTGCCGCGGCTCGTGCCGATCACATCCACGCGCTCGCCGTCGGTAAAGATCGACACGTTGACCTGATCGCCCGGCTTGACGGGATCACCGCCCGCCTTCAGCTTCACTTCACGACGCACTCGCGTGGGGGGCACGCCCGCCTTCTTGAAGTGCCCCTGTATGGCCTTGTTCTCTTTCGTCGGCCTGGCTTCGACGAGCCCGAGCTGCACCGACTCGTAGCCGTCAGCCTGCGCGGTCTTCACCTGCGCAACGACGCACGGGCCAGCCTTGAGCACGGTCGCTGGATGAACGGTGCCGTCGGCATCGAACATCTGCGTCATCCCGACTTTCTTGCCGATGAGGCCTGTGACCATGGCTACTTCCCGTGCTCCTTGCCGAACGCCTTGATCTCGACATCCACACCGGCAGGCAGATCGAGCTTCATCAGCGCGTCGACGGTCTGCGGCGTCGGCTCGAAGATATCGATCAACCGCTTATGCGTGCGGATCTCGAACTGCTCGCGCGACTTCTTGTCGACGTGCGGCGAGCGAAGCACCGTCCATCGGTTGCGCGAAGTCGGCAACGGGATCGGACCTGCCAGCCGTGCGCCGGTCCGCTTCGCCGTGTCGACGATCTCACCCGTGGACTGATCGAGAATCCGCGAGTCGTACGCCTTCAGGCGGATGCGGATCTTGTCTGAGAACATGGCCATTTGTGAACCTTGTCTGGCTTTGGGCTTCAGGCTGTCGGCTCTCGGCCTGGACGATGCCCAGCGCCCGGAGCCAAGAGCCCAGAGCCGTTACTCAATAATTTCCGTGATCGTGCCGGCGCCCACCGTGCGGCCACCTTCGCGAATGGCGAAGCGCGCGCCCTTTTCCAGCGCCACCGGCGTGTGCAGCTCCGCCGTGATCGTCGTGTTGTCCCCGGGCATCACCATCTCCACCCCGTCCGGCAACTTCAACGACCCCGTCACGTCCGTCGTCCGGATGTAGAACTGCGGCCGATACCCCGTGAAGAACGGCGTGTGCCGCCCGCCCTCTTCCTTCGACAGGATGTAGACCTCGCCCTTGAACTTCGTGTGCGGCTTGATCGACCCCGGCTTGCACAGCACCTGCCCGCGCTCCACGTCCGTCTTTTCCACCCCGCGCAGCAGCACCCCGACGTTGTCCCCCGCCACCCCCGAGTCCAGCAGCTTCCGGAACATCTCCACGCCCGTGACCACCTTCTTCTCCGTCGGCTTGAAGCCCACGATCTCGACTTCCTCGCCCACCTTCACCTGCCCGCGCTCGATGCGGCCCGTCACCACCGTCCCGCGCCCCGAGATCGAGAACACGTCTTCGATCGGCATCATGAACGGCTTGTCGATCTCGCGCTCCGGCAGCGGGATGTAGCTGTCGAGCGCCTCCATCAGCTTCACCAGCCCGTCGACCCCGTCCGGGTCCCCCTGGATCGCCTTCAGCGCACTCACCCGCACCACCGGCACCGCATCGCCGTCGAACTTGTAGCTCGTCAGCAGTTCGCGCACCTCGAGCTCCACCAGGTCCAGCAGCTCCGGGTCGTCGACCGCATCCACCTTGTTCAGCGCCACCACCAGATACGGCACGTTCACCTGCCGCGCCAGCAGCACGTGCTCCCGCGTCTGCGGCATCGGCCCGTCCACCGCCGACACGACCAGGATCGCGCCGTCCATCTGCGCCGCCCCCGTGATCATGTTCTTGATGTAGTCGGCGTGCCCCGGGCAGTCCACGTGCGCGTAGTGCCGATTCGCCGTCGCATACTCCACGTGGCTCGACGCAATCGTCAGAATCTTCGTGTCGTCGCGCCGCCCCTGCGACTCCGACGCCTTCGCCACTTCGTCATACGGCACGAACTTCGCCCACCCCTTGTCCGCCGCCACCTTCGTCAGCGCCGCCGTCAAGGTCGTCTTCCCGTGGTCGATGTGCCCGATCGTCCCCACGTTCACGTGCGGCTTGGACCGATCAAATTTCTCTTTCGCCATCGAAGTTCGCTCCGCTTCAAATTACTTCGTTCCTTGAATCCTCGCCACGACCTCTTCGCTCACGTTCGGCGGTGCCTGCTCGTAGCGATCGAAGTGCATCGAGTAGGTTGCACGCCCCTGCGTACGCGATCTCAGGTCGGTGGCATATCCAAACATCTCCGAGAGCGGCACGCGCGCGTTGATGATCTGCGTACCACCACGGTCTTCCTGCGATTGAATCCGTCCACGACGGCTGGCCAGGTCGCCCATCACATCGCCCAGGTAGTCCTTGGGCACGACGACCTCGACTCGCATCACGGGCTCGAGCAGAACGGGCTTGGCTTTCTTCGCCGCGTCCTGGAACGCCATCGAGCCGGCGATCTTGAACGCCATTTCCGAGGAGTCCACGTCGTGATACGAGCCGTCGTACAGCACGATCCGGACATCGTCGATCGGGTAGCCAGCCAGCACGCCACGCGTGAGCGCTTCCTTGATGCCCTCGTCGATCGGCTTGATGTATTCCTTCGGGATGGCGCCCTGCGTCACTTCGTTCTCGAAGACGTATCCGGTGCCCGGCTCGCCAGGGAACAGGTGGATCTTCGCGTGGCCATACTGACCACGACCGCCGGTCTGCTTCGCGTACTTCATCTCGCCGTCGGCCGGACGAGTGAGTGTCTCCTTGTACGCAACCTGCGGCTTACCCACGCTCGCTTCGACGCCGAACTCGCGCTTCAGGCGGTCGACGATGATCTCGAGGTGCAGCTCGCCCATGCCCGAGATGACCACCTGGCCGGTCTGCTCGTCGGTCTTGACGCGGAACGTCGGATCTTCCGCCATCAGCTTCTGCAGGCCGACGCCGAGCTTCTCCTGATCGCCCTTGGTCTTCGGCTCAATGGCCAGGGCAATGACCGGCTCCGGAAAATCCATCGACTCGAGCACGACAGCCTTTTTCTCGTCGCACAACGTGTCGCCCGTACTGACCTGCTTGAGACCGACGGCCGCAGCGATATCGCCGGCGTAGACCTCTTTGATCTCTTCACGCTTGTTGGCGTGCATCTTCAGCAGGCGGCCGACGCGCTCGCTCCTGCCCTTGGTCGGGTTGAAGACCGACGAACCTGACGTGAGCACGCCCGAATAGACGCGAATGAACGTGAGCTGACCGACGAACGGGTCGGTCATCAGTTTGAAAGCCAGCGACGCGAACGGCGCATCGTCGGCGGCGGGCCGCTCGACCAGCGTCTCTTCCTTGGCGTGCGGATCCGTGCCCGTGATGGACGGGATATCCAGCGGCGATGGCAGGTAGTCCACCACGGCGTCGAGCATCGGCTGGACACCCTTGTTCTTGAACGCCGACCCGCAGATCACGACCACGAACGCCGTGGGTTCCTCGCGGACGGACTTGACCACGCGACTCCGGAGCGCCGCCTTGATCTCGTCCTCGGTGATCTCCTCGCCGTTCAGGTATTTCTCGAGCAGCTTGTCATCGTGCTCGCTGACCTTCTCGAGCAGCTTCTCGCGGTAGACCTTCGCCTCGTCCAACATGTCGGCCGGAATATCCGACACGATGTAGTCGGCGCCCATGGTCTCGTCCTTGTAGGTGATCGCCTTCATCTTGACCAGGTCGACCACTCCCACGAACTTGTCCTCGGCGCCGATCGGAAGCTGAATGGCCACGGGGTTGCCGCCAAGCTTGGTCTCGATCTGCTCGAGCGTCCGCTTGAAATCCGCCCCGATGCGGTCCATCTTGTTGACGAAGCAGATGCGCGGAACGCGGTACTTGTCGGCCTGACGCCAGACGGTCTCCGACTGCGGCTCGACGCCCGACACGGCATCGAACACAGCGCAGGCGCCGTCGAGGACGCGCAGCGAACGCTCGACTTCCGCCGTGAAGTCGACGTGGCCAGGGGTGTCGATGATGTTGATGCGGATGTCGCGCCAGAAGCACGTGGTCGCCGCAGACGTGATCGTGATGCCGCGCTCCTGCTCCTGCTCCATCCAGTCCATGACGGCCGTGCCCTCATGGACTTCGCCAATCTTGTACGTAATTCCGGTGTAGAAGAGGATCCGCTCGGTAGTGGTCGTCTTCCCGGCATCGATGTGAGCCATGATGCCGATGTTGCGTGTTCGATTCAGCGGTGTCTGACGGGGCATTTCTTCGTCTCTCGGCTTTCGACTTTGGGCCTTGGCCAGAGCCAAGAGCCCAGAGCCAAGAGCCTATTTCTTACCAGCGATAGTGAGCGAACGCCTTGTTCGCTTCCGCCATACGGTGCGTGTCCTCGCGCTTCTTGACCGCGCCGCCACGCAGGTTCGACGCGTCCAGCAACTCGTTCGCGAGCTTCTCCTGCATCGTTTTGCCATCGCCGCGATCGCGGGCGTAGCCGACGAGCCACCGGATGCTGAGAGACAGTCGCCGATTGGGGTTCACTTCGACCGGCACCTGATAGTTCGAACCACCAACGCGCCGCGACTTGACCTCGAGACTCGGCTTCACGTTGTCGAGCGCCTTCTTGAACACCTTGAGCGGGTCGTCACCGGTCCGCTCCTTGATGATGTCGAAGCTCTGATAGAGGATGCGCTCGGCAGTGCTGCGCTTACCGTCATGCATGACGGTGTTGATGAACTTGCTGACCAGCACACTGTTGTACAGCGGGTCGGCCGCCAGTTCGCGCTTCGGGATTTCTCGTCTACGCGGCATATCTCAAATTCCTCGGCCTACTGCTTCGGTCTCTTGGCGCCGTACTTCGATCGACCCTGCTTGCGCCCCTGCACGCCAACAGCGTCGAGCGTGCCGCGCACCACGTGATACCGAACACCTGGCAGGTCCTTGACGCGGCCGCCGCGAATGAGCACGAGCGAGTGCTCTTGCAGGTTGTGGCCAACGCCCGGGATGTAGGTGGTCACCTCGATCCCGTTGGTCAGCCGGACGCGCGCCACCTTGCGAAGCGCCGAATTCGGCTTCTTCGGTGTCTGCGTGAACACCCGGACACAGACACCACGCTTCTGGGGGCTGACCTGGAGCGCAGGGCTCTTGGTCTTGGTCACGATCTTCGTACGCCCCTGGCGCACGAGCTGACTGATAGTCGGCATACGGGTCGAGAATCATTTCTTCGAGGACACGCCATGCACAGACCTGGATTCGGGAGGGTCCTCGAAAATGACTCCCGACCCCTAACGTACGCGCGCAGCCACCAGCCATGCGGCCCCGCGGTCGTTCCAAGCCTGAAGATCGGGCAGCACCTATCGCGGCACGGCCAAACCTGGCGCCTGAAACTAAAACCCTATTTGTTGAATGTCCGAGTGGAGCGCGGTCAATACGATCCGCGTCCTCTCCAGGAAAACAGCCTTCCAGGCCTCTTCCAGCGCGGTTGGAGCTAGATAGGGTGTCCCAGCTCCAAGAGAACCTGACGAATATAACATGCGCGTTATTACCACGCAACACACCACTTAGCCTGCTATGGCGTAGACTCGCCTTCGTCTGGCTGGCAAGCGACGGCGGCCCTGAACCCACCGTCCCTGCATCACCCGTGATCGAAAAGACTAAGTCTCTTTATTTCAACGACTTCTACCTACTTTCTTCGCGCCAGGTAGTCCACCAGGGTCTTCATCTCCTCGGCGGAGAGAGCCTCGCCGAAAGCCGGCATGCTGGCGAACGGATCGACGTCCTCGGGACTCGTAATCCATTGATGCAGCCACTCCCGGTCACGTGAGGCACCAGCACGAGACAGATCGGGGGCGCTCGAGGCCCCCTCACCGTCGATCATGTGGCAGTTCGCGCAGTACGTCCCCAGAACCTTCGCGACGCGTGCGCGTCTGCTCCGAGACCTGCGGCGCCGGAGCACCCACGCGAACCTTCTCCATGTAGCTCAGCACTGATCGCGCCTGGCCTTCGCTCATACCGCCCTGCGGCGCTTCGCGGGTGCCGGGGTTGATGATCTCGGATCGCGCGCGTGCGCGATGATCCACTCGGGATCCCGTCGAATGCGGATCTCCTCGAAGACGCCCGCCGTGCCCCCTTCCACATGGCAGGTCTGACAGCGCTTGTCCTGAACGAAGACCTGTCCTGCACGGGCAACGGGCCCCAGTTACCGGGATCCGCGTGCGCCGGCGTGTCCTTGAGCCCCAGGTACATCAGCACGACGATGCCGAGGCCGATGACGCCGAAGCTGGCGATCACGCGCGGCCGCTTCACGAAGTGTCTGTCCGGTCGCCGATCGAGGAACGGCAACAGCAACAGCAATCCGACCACCACGCCTGGAATGACCATCGTCGCCAGCGGTTCGAGCGGCCCGTGGAAGTACTTCAACAACTGAAAGAGACTGAGGAAATACCACTCGGGCCGGGGAACATAGGTGGCGTCCGACGGATCAGCGATGGGATCCAGCGGAGCGCGAAAGACCACGGCAAACGTCAGGAGCAGCGCGAATACGGCGGCACCGACGAGGGTGTCCTTCAGGGCGTGATAGGGATAGAAGGGCTTCGACGGCCCGGCAACGGGTTCGACAGATCCGGAGATGCCGTGCCGCCGCATCAGGTACAGATGCGCAATCACGAACCCGATGAGGGCCGCCGGGAGCAGGAACACGTGCGCGGCGTACCAGCGCAGCAACGTCAGCGCACCGAGCGTCGTCCCGCCCTGCAGTAATCCCGCGACCTGCTCGCCAAGCGGACCGCTCTTCGCGATGTTGATGGTGACGGTCGTCGCCCAGTACGCCTTCTGATCCCATGGCAGCAGATAACCGGTGAGCGCGAACCCGAGGATCAACAACAGACAGCACGACACCGGTGATCCACGTCACCTCGCGCGGCTTCTTGTATGAGCCAAGCGCCACGACGCGCAGCATGTGCACGACTGCGGCAACGACGATGAAGCTGGCGCCGAAGAAATGCAGGCCGCGCAGGACGGGGCCGAACGTGAGCCGCTCCATGATGAAGCGGATGCTGTCGTAGGCGTGATCGGGGGCCGGCACGTAGAACATCGCGAGCACGATGCCTGTCACGAACTGCACGGCGAGCAGCATCAGCAGAACGCTGCCGGTGACAAACCACCAGCCGACCCCAGCCTTGATAGGTTCCTCGAGCAGCGTGTGGCGGCCAGAGCGCCAGCCGGTACGCGAGTCGAGCCAATCGAGCAACGTTTTCGGGAGAGCCATTAGACTTGGATGAGAATCCGATCGCCGTCGATCTTCGTGGCCAGTCGTGACAATGGCGCAGGCGGCGGCCCGGACTTCACCATGCCGAGATGATCGAAGACGCCGCCGTGACAGGGGCAGCGGAGTTCCTTCGACTCCGTATTCCAACTGACACGACAGCCGAGGTGAGTGCAGGTCGGATCGAGGGCGGTGACTTGCCCCTCGCCGGTCTTCACGAGCAGGACGACTCGCCGCTCGACGATCTGGTTGTACCCATCTTCACGCGCCACGCGCAGCGTCGCCACGGTCGGCACGTTGTCGGTGAGGTTGCTGAACGTGGCGCCTGCCGGCGACCAGTTTTCCTCGCGTCGCGCAAAGCTCGGAGAAAGAATCGAGCCGCCGGCGACGACGCCGAGGGTGGCCGCAATCGCGGTTTGAATCGTCGCAATGACCCGGGCAAAGAACTTCCGTCGGGCCGGTTCCTCAGTCGGTCTCTGTGTGGGTCCCATGGTTTATCTTCGATACGCGGGCGTGCCCTATCTGTTTACCGGAGACCAGCCACGGGCTGCGCCCGGGCTGGTTGCCAGTCTCTCTTGGCGCGCGTCGTGCGCCTTGGGCCGCTGCGCGATCACAATGAGTCCGTCATCGCCGCAACGAGCCGCACAGCGGTCCAAACCGGTCGGACCGCCACGCACGGACACACGTCGGAGTGTGTGTTCTTCCCGGGTTCGCGCGATCTGCAGCGCGCCTACTTGGGCGGCACGACAGGGACGCTGCCAGGGAAGACGTACGCGAAGAGCATCGAGATGATGCCCATGACCACCATCAGAAGCACGCTGTGCTTGATGGTGAATCGGAAGAGCCGGCTTTCGTCGGCTCGAGTCATTCCCGTGGCCGCCACGGCCACGGCAATGCTCTGCACCGAGATCATCTTACCCATCACTCCCGCTGCCGAGTTGACCGACGCGGTCAACACCGGATTCAGGTTGAGGGCGTTGGCGGTCACGACCTGCAGATTGCCGAACAGTGCATTGGCAGACGTGTCACTGCCGGTCAGGAAGACACCCAGCCATCCCAACACGGCGCTGAAGAACGGAAATGCCCAACCCGTCGCGGCCAGAGCAAGGCCCAGCGTCGACGTCATTCCAGAGTAGTTCATGACGTACGCCAGTCCAAGCATGCAGGCGATGGTCGCCATGGGCAGCGCGAGCTGTTTGAAGGTCGCTACGTAGACACCGACGAATTGTCGCGGTCGCACACGCAGCACGACTGCGGTGGCGATGATCGCCATCAAACAGGCCGTGCCGGACGCACTCAGCCAGTTCAATTCGTAAAATGCGTTGTAGGGCGCGGGCGTCGCGACAACGGGCGGCACGCGTTCGATCATGTTGTGCAGTCCGGGCACCATCAGCCGCTCGGCCAACGGCCCGGTGCCCGGCACGGTCGGCAGCCACGCCGGAATCAGGCGGTCACCAAGCTGATTGATGATCGGCTTGATCTGGGCCTCGCCCCAGAGCAGCACGAACACCACGAGGGCCAGGTAGGGAAGCCACGCCAAAAGCAGCTCGCCGGCGGAATGCCGCGACGCACTGACCGTTGCCGGTTTGTCGCCCTCGAGGCGCATCACGTTCTTCGGGCTCCACAACTTGAGCACGACCACCATCACGACAATGCACGTCAACGAACTCAGGATGTCAGTGAGCTCGGGACCGCGGGTCCTGGAGACCCAATACTGCATGCCGGCAAACGACAGGCCGCACGCCATGATCGCCGGCAAAACCTCGATGGCACGCTTGAACCCCGCCATCACGACGATCAGGTAGAAAGGGATAACCACGGAGATCATTGCGCACAGGGTCCCCACCATGGCGCTCAGCGGGAGCACGGGAAGCCCCGTGACATTGGCGAGCGTCGTCACGGGAATGCCGATCGATCCAAACGCCACCGGGGCGGTATTGGCGAGCAGACAGATGCCCGCCGCGTAGAACGGATTGAAGCCGAGGCCAGCCAGCATGGCACCGGAAATGGCCACTGGTGCCCCGAAGCCCGCGGCACCCTCGATGAAGGCGCCGAAGGAGAAGGCGATGAACATGGCTTGTAGACGCCTGTCCGTCGTCAAGCCGCCAATCGTGTCCTTGATGATCTCGAACTTGCCGGTATCGACGGCCAGCCGATACAGCATGATCGACGCGAACACGATCCAGGCAATCGGGAAGATGCCGAAGGCCGCGCCATAGATCGTCGAGATGAACGCGAGGCTCACCGGCATGCGGTAGACAAGGAGCGACACAAGGAGAGCCGAGGCGAGCGCCGTCGCGGCAGACATCCACGCCGGCTTGCGCAGAACGCCGAGCATCACGAACAGCACCACTATGGGAATCGCGGCCACAACGGCCGACACACCCAGACTGCCCGCGATCGGTTCATAGTTGTGCTGCCACATATCTCCTCTTTTGGTCCTTGGTCCTTGGGCCTTGGTTCTTAGTTCTTGGTTCGTGGATCGACGCCCCTGATCGAGGCGTCAAGAAGCTCGATGGGGTGCACAATCGGCCAGTCGTGCCCGAGCGCTTGTGCCGCTGCAGCGATCTGCAGCGTGCACCCGGGATTGCCGGTGGCAATCATATCCGGCGAGAGCGCCGCGATGTTGCGCGCTTTTCGCCGTCCCAGTTCGGCCGCCGGTTCCGGTTGCACGAGATTGTAGATGCCCGCGCTCCCGCAGCAAATCTCGGATTCGAGCGGCGTCAGGAGCTCCACGCCAGGAATAGCCTGCAGCAGGGCGCGCGGCTCGCTGCGTACGCCCTGCCCGTGGGCAAGATGACAAGCGTCGTGATAGACCACGCGTGAGGGAATAGGGTGACGGACCGCACGCGGCTCCCCGAGTTCAGCGAGCAACTGCGAAACGTCGCGAACCTTTTGGCTGATCGCCGTCGCCCGGCCGGCCCATTGGGGATCGTCTTCAAACAGCTCCCCGTATTCCTTCATCGCGGACCCGCAACCGGCCGCGTTGATGACGATGCGGTCGACGCCGGCTGCTTCGAACACTTGAATGTTGTGACGTGCCAGCTCGCGCGCCTGGTCGATGTGTCCGGCATGGAGCGGCAACGCGCCGCAGCAGCCCTGCGCGCGCGGCGCATCGACGCGGCATCCCTCAGCGGCCAGCACACGAACAGTAGCTTCGTTCACTCCGGCAAACGCCACCCGTTGCACACATCCTTCAAGCAAGGCGACCTTGAGTCGCTCGACTCCAACCGCCGGCGTTCGCGCCGGAACTCTCAAGATGAGTCCGGCCAGACTCACACGAGGGGCCACCGCCAGAAGCGCCTGCAGCCGCGCTGGAAAAATGCTCGCGAGGCTGGGCTTGATGCCGCCGTTGCGGCCCATGAACGGCGTCAAGAGCGAGAAGCGGCGCCATGAGGACACGCAGGCGCGACGGATATGGGAGGAGCGCCATCAGGATGCGTCGGAACCATCGTTCATCCTCGGGTCGCTCGTAGTGACGCTCGATTTGAACGCGTGACTTCTCGATGAGGGGTGCGTACTGCACGCCCGAGGGACAGGCAGTCACACACGCAAGGCATCCGAGGCATCGATCGAAGTGCTGCACGAAGGTCGAAGTCATTTCCGCGCGTCCTTCGAGACCGGCCTTCATCAGATAGATTCGACCGCGCGGCGAGTCCATCTCTTCACCCCACAGCACATACGTGGGGCAAGTCGGCAGGCAGAAGCCGCAATGAACGCACTTGTCGATCAGTGCACGCGATGGAATGTCAGGACCCTGGAACATCGATCTCCATTCTTTGGGGGTTGGAGATTGGGAATTGGGAGTTGACGAACGTCAGATTCAAATCGGTCCTCGTCCGGCGTTGAGAATACCTTCGGGATCGAACTTACGCTTGAGCACACGCCCAACGTCGATCGCACCTGTCGATGGTCCCCAGACGTCGATCTGCTCTTTGAGTCGACGGCTGGCCCGCAGCACGACGACGTGTCCGAGTTCGCTGCTCGCGCGCAGATCGCCGATCGCAGCCATGACGGCGGTGTCATCTCCTTCGAGTCGAAGGAACCCGGCGCCCATCGCGCGCCCGGTGAACGCAGTCGCGCGGCACCCCTGGGCCTGAAGACGCGGGAGGAGCGCCAAAGCCGCAGGGAGATTCGAGGGCAGCCAGCTGAATCGCACTACCGTGCCCCCTTCCTGCCACGGCGCGCGAACCTGCTCTCCCCACAGCGCCGCCTCGTCCTCTCCACTGAGGACGGTCGGAGCACTCGACAGCAACCGCCTCGCTTCTGCCGCCTGTGCCTCGGTGGCAGCCGGACTCGACGCCATCCGCATCAGCAGACTCCATCGTCCTTCGGAGACGAGCACATCGAAGGAGGTCAACTCCACCTGGCTGCCTTGCAGCGCTGCGACGTCACGCGCCAGCGCGGTTCCATCGACGTAGCTGCCGATCAGCGTCATCGAGGCGAGCGGCAGAGGAAGCAGCTTGAACGTCGCGTCGACGATCGCTGCAAGCGTCCCGTGCGAGCCGCAGACCAGTTTTCCCAGGTCGTAGCCGGCAACGTTCTTCACGACGGTTCCACCAGCAGTCACGACCCGGCCATCGGTCATCGCGAGCGTCACACCAATCACCAGGTCGCGCGGCGTCCCGAAGCGATGACGCATGGGTCCTGCGTCATTGGTCGCGACAATTCCGCCAACAGTGGCCTCATCGAACGCGCTCTCGATGGGCAGGTATTGACGATGCTCGGAGAGACGGCGATTGAGCGTCGCGAGCGGCATGCCAGCCTGTACGGTGACGGTCATGTCGCCGTGGCGATGCGCGACGAGGCGATCGAGCTTTGCGGTTCCGATGACCAGGTCGATGCGATCGGCGAGGCGACCCCAGCCGAGCTTGGAGCCACCGCCTCGCAACACAGTGAGTTGTCGCGCGCGTGATGCGTCCGCGAGGACACGCGCCAGATCCTCGGGACTCTCCGGAAGAGCGACGCGGAGCGGAACCACCCCGTCGATCGCGTCTTCAGCTGTTCCTTGCCGCAGGGCTTCGGACACGCTCATCAGAAGCGCTCACCAAGCCCGGCCCGTTCAATCGGATGTTCCCGGTACGGACCGGGAACTTCCCCACAGAGCCTTGGAGTCGGCAGGACTTTGCCCGGGTTGCACAATCGCTTCGGGTCGAGTGCGTCGCGAACAGACTGCATGACGTCGAGGCTGTCATCCGAGAACATCTTCGGCATGAACTCCTTCTTGTCCGCACCGACGCCGTGTTCACCGGTGATCGAACCACCAGCCTCCACGCAGTAAATCAGGATCTCTCCCGCAACCCGCTCAGCGAGAGCGGACTGCCCTTCGATGCGCTCGTCGTAGCAGATGAGCGGATGAAGGTTGCCATCACCGGCATGGAACACGTTGCCGATGCGAATGCCCTCACGTTCAGCGAGCTGACGGATCCGCGCCATGACTTCGGGCAGTTTCGTGCGCGGAACCACGCCGTCCTGCACGTAGTAGTTCGGCGAGATGCGCCCCATCGCCGCGAAAGCGGCCTTCCTTCCCTTCCAGATCCTCCCGCGCTGCGCTTCGTCCTGGGCCACCTCGATGCGCGTCGCTCCCGCATTCCGGCACGTGGCCTCGACGATGCCAAACAACTCGGCGACTTCGGCCGACGGACCATCGAGCTCGACGATCAGGATGGTGTCTGCGGGAGGGAAATTGGGATGCACGGCGGCTTCAGCCGCCTCGATGGCCACGGCATCCATCATCTCGACAGCGGCCGGCACGATTCCGGCCGCAATGATCTCGGAGACGGCGGCCCCGGCTTCGCTCGTGCTGTTGAACGCAGCGAGAAGCGTCTGCACACTTTCGGGCTTTCGCAGGATCCGAACGACCGCCTTCGTCACGATGGCAAGCGTGCCCTCGCTGCCGATGAGAAGACCGAGCACGTCGGGTCCTGGCGCATCGGCCAGCGGGCTGCCGATCTGCACGAGGTCTCCGTTCGGCAGCACGGCTTCGACAGCCAGGATGTGATGCACGGTGAAGCCGTACTTGAGGCAGTGCGCACCCCCTGAGTTCTCGGCCACGTTCCCACCCAGCGAGCACACCTGCTGACTGGAAGGGTCAGGCGCGTAGTAGTAGCCGTGGGGAGCGACCTGCCGCGTGATCTCGAGATTGGTGACCCCGGGCTCGACGGTGACTCGACGATTGGGAATGTCGATTTCAAGGACCCGATTCAGCTTCGCGAGGCTGATGACCACACCACCGGGCACTGGAAGAGCGCCGCCGGAAAGCCCGGTCCCGTGACCGCGCGCCACGAATGGCACACCCTCCCGGTCGCAGATGCGAACGATCTTCTGCACATCGGGCGCCGACCGCGGGAGCAGGACCGCGTCCGGCAAGCTGCGGAGGTGTGGCAGGGCGTCGCACTCGTACGTCACCAATTGCACCGGTTCCGTGAGCACGCCCTCAGGGCCAATCGCGGCCTTGAACTGTTCGACGATTCGCTGATTCATGCCCCTCAGAGCTCTGAAGAACCTGTCAACTCCCAATTCCCAATATCCAAATTCCAAGCTTCCTTGGGAGTTGGGAGTCGGACATTGGAAGTTGTCGAATTTTTTCGCGCGCTCCCAGATGGTACACTCGTCGGCCAACGTGCGAATACGACTGGACTACGGAACCGACGGTCTCGAGGTGGATCTCCCGGACGAGAGGGTAACGGTCATCGAGCCGATGCCCAGACCAGCTGTCCCGGACTCACGAGAGACGCTCCTGCGCGCGATTCGTTCTCCACTCGAACGGGCGCCGCTGCGCGAGACCGTACGGGCCGGCCAGAGAGTCGCGATCTCGGTCTGCGACGTCACTCGCGCACAGCCCAGGATCGAAATGCTGCAGGCACTCTTCGAGGAGATGCCGCAGGTCAGGGACGAGGATGTCACGATCCTCATCGCAACCGGCACCCATCGCGGCAACACGCCCGAGGAACTGGAGCGCATGCTCGGACGGGAGATCCTGAGCCGCTTCAAGGTCATCAATCACGACAGCCGTGACGCGTCCACGCTGGCGCGAGTCGGCACGACATCCACGGGCGTCCAGGTGTTTCTCAACCGTCAGTTTCTCGAAGCGGACGTGCGTATCACGACTGGTTTCGTCGAGCCGCACTTCTTCGCGGGTTTCAGTGGTGGACCGAAAATGGTCGCGCCCGGGCTGGCCGGTCTCGAGACGGTGATGACGCTTCACGATGCCCGCCACATCGGGCATCCGCTCGCGACGTGGGGCGTCACCGAGGGGAACCCCATCCACGATGATGTGCGGGAAATCGCCCGGATGGTCAAGGTTCATTTCGCGCTCGACGTGACGCTCAACCGCGAGCAGAAGATCACCGCCGCGTTTGCCGGCGACATCTTCGCGGAGCATCGTGCGGCGTGCGCCTACGCGAAGAACACCGCCATGCGCCAGGTGCCATCCCCCTTCGACGTCGTCGTCACGACCAACTCTGGGTATCCGCTCGACCAGAACCTCTATCAGGCTGTAAAGGGAATGTCGGCGGCGGCAAAAATCGTCAAGCGCGGAGGCACGATCGTCGCCGCTGCCGAGTGTCGCGATGGCCTTCCCAATCACGGCTCCTATGGCGCGGTGCTCGCGTCAGCACCAAATCCGGCCGCGCTGCTCGACGATGATCTGCGCGCCGGGATATGCGGTTCCCGATCAGTGGCAGGTTCAGGTCCAGGCGCAGATTCAGACCATGGCACAGGTCCTCGTGAAGACCGACGGTCTTGGCCCGGACCAGATCCGCGCCGCCCATTTCACGCCGATCGATGATGTGTCGCGCGCAGTGCAGTCGGCCCTGGCCCAGGCGGGAACGACAGCCACCCTGTGCGTGCTGCCGCAGGGACCGCAGACGATCCCTTATCTGGCGACTGAAGCCTGACCGTGACGCTGTCGGATCCCAAGACCCTCCTGCTGGCGGCGCTGCTCATTGTCACCGTTGTTTTTGTGTCGCTGTGGGCACGCGCGTCCCCGTTGCGCATTGCCATCGGGTCAATCACCAACTTTTTCGACACGCTCGGCATCGGTTCGTTTGCCACCACCACGACGCTCTTTCGCCTCCGGAAACTCGTCGCCGACGAGAACATTCCCGGCACGCTGAACGTCGGGCACGCACTTCCGACGGTGGTGCAGGCGCTCATCTACATCACGATCGTCGAGGTGGACTTCACGACGCTCTCGCTGCTGATCGTGTCGGCCATCGGCGGTTCCTGGCTCGGCGCGGAGATCGTGGCCGGGCTGCCGCGCGGCACGATTCAACGCGGGATGGGCATCGCGCTACTCGTCGCGGCCGTGCTGATGACGATGACGGCGCTCGACCGGTTTCCGGGCGGCGGCACGGCGCTGGCACTGACACGGGGCAAGCTTGTGCTGGCGTGCGGGATCAACTTCGCGCTCGGGCGCGCTGATGACGCTCGGGATCGGACTCTACGCGCCATGCATGATCATGGTGAGCCTGCTGGGGATGAATCCGACGGCAGCCTTCCCCATCATGATGGGATCCTGTGCGTTCCTGATGCCGATTGCCGGCTATCAGTTCATCCGGAAGAACAAGTACGACCTGCGCGCCTCGATCGGCTTGACCATCGGCGGCATCCCCGGCGTGCTGGTCGCGGCGCTGATCGTGCGATCGCTGCCGCTCAACTATGTTCGCTGGCTGGTGGTAGTCGTCGTGGTGTACACGGCGGTCTCGCTCTTACGATCGTCAATGCGTGAGCGCGTGAATCAGCACGTCAATGCCTAGCGCGTAGCCCGCCGGCGAGAACTGATAGAAGAAGGCGGGATCCTCGCCTTCACGCTCCCAGGAATCGGCCACGTCGGTGTTGTGCGTCATCAGCACCATGACGCGCCGATGCTTGTCGCGGATCACGCGGAAGTGCACGTCCTCGCTGTCCGCTCCACGCTCGGACGTCTCCTGTCCGCCGCTCCGCCGCCAGAACTGGATGTTGGTGATCTGGGGAATCTCTTTCACTTCGAACAGGCTGTGAAGGAGCGGATCGCTCATATCCCACGTCCTCGATGGGGTACTCCGACGGTGGCAGCACCCTCGCGATCTGCGACTCCCAGTGATCCCACGCCGCTGAGCCCCAGAAGTCGTCGGCCCACAGGAACCCACCCTTCAGCAGATAGGTCCGCAGACGCTCCGCTTCATCCTCTCGGATGCCGATCGTGCCGGCATCCGACGCCACCGTGATCGGGCAGTTGAACAGCGCGTCATCTGTCAGGCGGACGACGTAGAAGTTCGGCTGCTGACTCTCGTCGCGGCTGACGCGCGTCCGGGTCAGTTCCGACAGGCGTGTCGTGAGATTGATCTCGGCATAGGGATAGTCGGTCTGCCAGCCAATTCCGGAGTACTCCATCCGGACGGATCGATATGCAAGACGGCAGATGACAAACGATGCGTCAGGCATCTGGGCTGGCGCCCACCGGGCTGCAAAGCTACCTTCGCGAAAGTAGCGTTGCGCCTCGACGGCGGCCGCCACGGCGAGAGTCGCCACGAACAGCACGGCAGCGACAGTCGAGCGGCGCCCCATGAAGTCGAGGTTATCGCGATTTGAAGAGACCGGCAACCTCCGGTTTGACGACCTTGCCCATTGCATTTCTTGGCAGAGCCGACACATGTTGCAGCGCGCGGGGAATCTTTACGGGGCCAGCTGAGGCCTGGCCCACTGCTGCAAGTCGTCGAGCGACAGGGTCGCACCCTGACGCAGTTCAACCGCGGCCGAGACGCATTCCCCCCAGTCCTCGTCGCTGACGCCAACTACGGCGCACTCAGCGATGGCAGGATGCGTGCGGAGCACCTCTTCGATCTCGAGGGCCGAAACCTTGAACCCCCCGGTCTTGATGATGTCGACGCTGGTGCGGCCAAGCAAACGGTACGAGCCGTCCTCGAGCACGGCCACGTCTCCAGTACGGAACCAGCCGTCACGAAACGCGGCGCTCGTGTCCTCGGGTCGCCGCCAGTACTCCTGAAACACCGACGGCCCACGCACCTCCAGTTCGCCCGGCGTGCCGTCTTCGACATCCGCCCCGGCATCGTCCACCAGCCGAACTTCGACACCTGGCAACGGCGCCCCGACACATCCGGGACGCCGATCTCCCTTCAGTGGATTCGCCAGCGCCATGCCGATCTCCGTCATCCCATAACGCTCGAGCAGCGTGTGTCCGCTGATCTCACGCCACCGCTCGAGTGTCTTGACCGGGAGAGCTGCCGAGCCCGACATCATCAGCCGCAGACCGCGCACGCCGTCCGATCGCTGTCGCCTCACGTCCGGCGGCGCCGCATCCCAGGATGCAATCAGCCGGTTGTAGATGGTCGGCACGGCCGTGAACACCGTCACCTCGCCAGAGCTGAGTCGCGCCCAGACGCGCTCGGCATCGAACGAGGGAGCAATTTCACACGTCGCGCGGACGGCCAGTGCCGAACCGAGGCCATTGATGATGCCGTGGACGTGGTGCAGTGGCAGGACGAGCAGCAGATGATCGGCGGGTGTCCAGCGCCACGCCTCGACCAGAGATGCGATCTGTGCGCCGATGATTTGATGCGTCGACACCACTCCCTTCGGTCGGCCGGTCGTTCCGCTCGTGTAAATGATCATCGCGCGGCGATTCGAGCCCAGATGCGGCAAACCATCAGCTGGTGTCGCTTTGAGCGCATCGTCAACCAGGACGAAGCGCGCGTGAACGGCGCGCGCGAGCGGCACCAGCGTCGATGCGGATGCCTGGTCGCCGACAACGAGCCCGGCACCTGAATCGCGGATGACGTACGCGAGCTCGGCGGGCGGATGCGACACGGCGAGAGGCACGGCCACGCCGCCGGCGCGCCAGATGCCGCGCTGCACCGCTGCGTAAGCAAAACTCGGATGGACGAGGAACGCGACGCGTATCTGGTTCAGGTCTTCGTTGTCGGCGAGCAGCGATCCGGCGACGCGCTTCGAGGCGTCATCCAGATCATCGTACGAGAACACGCCATCGGACGCGATGATGGCGCGACGGGGATTGGTCATCGAGGACAAGATACTATGATGAGCCGTGCCGTTCGGCGTCCGCCGACGCCACGGCGACTTCGGAGCACAGCATGTCGTTGATTGATCCCGGAAAGAAAGCGCCCGCGTTCACGTTGAAAGATCAGAACGGCAAGGCCCATCGACTGTCGGATTACGCAGGGAAACCTGTCGTTCTGTACTTTTACCCGAAGGACGACACACCCGGCTGCACGCAGGAGACGTGCGACTTCGAGGCACGACTCCCCGCGTTGGGCAAGAAGAAGGCCGCCGTGTTCGGGGTCAGCATCCTGGACGAGAAGAGCAAAGCCAAGTTCGCGACCAAGCACGGGATTACGTTTCCACTGCTGGCTGATGCCGACCATGACGTCGCAGAGAAGTACGGCGTATGGCAGGAGAAATCGCGCTACGGCCGGAAGTACATGGGCATCGTCCGCACAACGTACCTGATTGGACCCGACGGCAAAGTCGTCCAGCGCTGGGACAACGTGAAAGTCGATGGACATGCGGAGGCCGTGGCCGCCGCGATCGACTGAGACAGCGGAGGGGACGGGGACTCGCGTTCGCTCGTGTCGTCACGGGGCGAGTCTCTGCCTCGCCCTTTCCACGTCACGATGAAACACGAACAGGCGATCCGCGTTGTCGTCCGGATCGGTGAAGTTGAACTGCCGGCCCTTGCGGAGCTGGATTCGCAGGTTCCTGGCCTGGTAGTCGACCTCGAACGTCTCCATGTCGGCGAGCGGCGCGTTGAACCCGTCGTCTTTGTTAGTCGTCTCGTATCGAATGCCGTCAGCCGTTGCCACCAGACGCCCTTCGCAGGAACCGATCCGATGCTGGTGCACCACGGCGAGCGCCGCGTCGAGACGCACTTCACGGAAGCGGAACATCAGATCGCGCGGCCCCGATTCGACGTCGATCGTCTGCGCGATGCCATCGAAACCCTCCGCCGTCAGATTCAGCTGGTGGGTTCCGGGCTTCACGTTGGAGGCGGTCACCGGTGTCGTGCCAATGAACTGTCGATCGATGAACACCTGAGCGCCCGGCACGTCAGTCTCGATCCGTAACGTGCCGAGCTCGGTCACGGTCTCGGCAGGTGCCGCCGCCGGTTCCGGCGCCGGCTCGCGGGCAGGCGCGCGACTTGCGGAACGCGGGGCGGCTGCAGGCTTCTCAGCGCCAGGCGCGGCCGGCCGGGCCGTCGTCGTGCGCGGGGTGGTGGGAGCAGCAGCGTCGGCTGCAGTGTTCGGCTCGACGTTGGTGCGCATCGAGCTCATGATCACGAGCGCACCAATAACCAATGCGAAACAGAAAGTGGCAACACCGAGAACGCGACGGGTCACACGCCGATTCTACGTGACCGGCGCTTCAACTAGAATGCTCGCGGTTCCATGTTTCCGCTTCCGCCGGAGGCTACGGCGGGACCTCGCCGAAGCGCTTTCGCGCGAAGGCGGGCCGCGTTGCTGGTTCCCGTTCAGGGTTCGGAGGGATTCGATGAAGGCCAGTGCCGCACACGCGGCGACAGTGATCCTGCTCGTTGCAATCAGTGGCGCATTTCAGGCGGCGCACGCGCAAGTGGACTTCACGGGACAGTGGGCACCTCTGTACCAGGAGGACACGATCGAGCGTGTGCCGGGGCCAGAGCTGGGCGACTACACCGGTCTGCCTCTCACCGAGGCCGGCCGCCTCAGGGCCGACACGTGGGACGCCGACCGTATCTCAATCGTGCAGGAGTACCAATGCCGGCCTCACTCGGCTGACTACGGACTTCGCGGCCTGGCCCCGATCCGCATCTGGGCCGATTACGACCAGGCGACGCAGCGCATCGTGGCCTTCAACGTCCACGTCGGGGCGTACGAAAACAAGAGAACGATTTACCTCGATGGCCGCCCGCATCCGCCCGCCTACGCCGCACACACCTTCCAGGGATTCTCGACCGGCGTGTGGGACGGCAACACTCTGACGATCACGACCACGCACCTCAAGGCGAACTACCTGCGGCGTAACGGTGTCCCGCGCAGTGCCAAGGCGCGACTGACGGAGCATTGGAACGTTCACGGCACGTACCTGACGATCACGAGCGTGCTCGAGGACCCGGTCGTGCTGACGGAACCGCTCGTGCGCAGCCAGACGTGGTTCCTTGATCCGGGTCAGCGCGCTGGACTCTTTCCCTGCGAGTACGTGCCCGAAGTGCCCGCACCGCCAGGCACTGTTCCGCATCACCTTCCCGGAGCCAACCCGAACCTGAAGGAGTTCCTCGATTGGTATGCGGTACCGGCAGAAGCGGCTCGCGGCGGTGCCGAAACGCTTTACCCCGAATACCAGCAGAAGCTCGAACAGATCTACAAGCCGAAGGACCGGTGCGAGCGCTACTGCAACTGCGTCGGGTTTGCCGGCTGCCTTTCCATCACCGGCCCATGAAGCAGAGACACCAGCCGCGGCGCCGCATCCGCATCGCAACGCTCGCCTCCGTGACGGCGATTGCGATCGCCAGCGTGGTCAGCGCTCAACAGCCAGAGGCTCCCGGCAGCGGCATGCTGCACGTCCAAGGCGGTATCCACATGCTGGTCGTCAACGGGATCAACGCCGCCGTCCAGGTTGGAGACGACGGCGTGCTGCTTGGTTGATGCCGGCGACAGTGCGATTGCGCCGCAGATCATCGCGGCTGTCCGCTCGCTTTCGAGCAAGCCGATTCATACGATCATCAACACACACGTTCATCCGGACCATGTCGGCGGCAACGAGTCGATCGTCAAGCAGCGTGGCACCGGCGCTGCGCAGCCGGTTCGGGTCATCGCTCACCAGTCGGTGCTCAACCGGATGCTCGCAACTGCACCTGCCGGTGGCGCGGGCGGCTTTCGACTCAATGCGGCCATCACGCTCCCGATCAACAACACCTACGACACGCCATCCAAGGACTTCTACCTGAACGGCGAGTCGATCGTCATTCATCACATGCCCGCGGCGCACACCGACGGTGACAGCCTCGTTCACTTTCGGCGCTCCGATGTGCTCGCCGTCGGCGATGTGTTCACTCCCGAAGGCTACCCGTTCATCGATCGCTCGACCGGCGGATCCGTGCAGGGGCTGATCGCCGCGTTGAACCGCATCCTGGAGATCACCGTGCCGGCGCGATTCCAGGAAGGCGGCACCTATGTCATCCCGGGCCACGGCCGGCTGTCGGACGAAGCCGACGTCGTCGAGTATCGCGACATGGTCACGATCATCCGCGATCGGGTTCAGGATCTGATTACGAAGGGACTCACCGGGGACCAGGTGAAGGCGGCGCGTCCGTCACGGGACTACGACACCGAATACGACGGCGGGCGTCCGCCCGATGAGTTCGTCGAAGCTGTCTATCGCAGCCTGACGGACAAATGAGAAGTTCAAAGTGGAAGGTCGAAGTTGAGAAGTAAGTGGAAAGTGCTGCTCGTACTGCTCGCTGCGCTGTCATTGCGCCTCGATGCGCAGGGTCCGCCCGGTGGACGAGGCGCGGCGCCACCGCGCTCACCGCGCGAGGGGGCACCGGTCGACTTCACTGGCTACTGGGTATCGGTCGTGACCGAGGACTGGCGATGGCGCATGGTCACGCCGGCCAAAGGCGACTTCGCCGGTGTCCCGCTGACACCGGCCGCCCGCAAGCTGGGCCTCGCGTGGGATCCGGCGAAAGACGAAGCCAGCCAGGAGCAGTGCAAGGCGTACGGCGCCGCAGCGATCATGCGCGTGCCGGGCCGCCTGCACATCACGTGGCAGGACGACTACACGCTCAAGATGGAGACCGATGCCGGCACGCAAACCCGCCTGCTCCGCTTTCGCGCCGGAGCACCGGACACGCGACCGTCGTGGCAGGGCAACTCCGTCGCACAGTGGGAGGGCATCGTTCGCGGCACCGGCTCGCCTGACTTCCTGCCGATCGGCCTCAATCCTCGCGAAGGCACCCGCGGTCGCTCGCTCGAAGTCGTGACCACAAACCTGCGCCCGGGCTACCTTCGCAAGAATGGCGTGCCTTACAGCGCCCGCACGACACTGCGCGAGTACTTCGACCTGTTCACCGAACGGAACGGGGACGTCTGGTTCACCGTCACCACCATCGTCGAGGATCCGGAGTACCTGACCGAGCCGTTCGTCACCAGCACGAACTTCAAGAAACAGGCCGACGCGACCGGGTGGAATCCGCGGCCGTGTACGGCCAGGTGACTACTTCCGTTCGGCAAACGTGATCAGGTAACCGTCCGGATCAGCCACGACGAACTCGGCGACGCCGTACCACTTCGTCTCCAGCGGGTGCACGATCGGCACCTGCTTCTTGATCTCCTCGTAGGACTGCTCGATGCCCGTCAACTCGATGAACATCGTGAACGTCCCGCCGATCGCGTGACCTTTGATCTCGGCGTATTCCTCGAACGCGGGTTCCGGCGCATTCAAGAAGATCTGAACCGATCCCGATTTCACGATGGCGAATACGTACGGCGCGGCGTCAGGAACAGTGGTCTCGACCTCGAAGCCGAGACGGTCGCGATAGAACGCGATTGAACGAGCGACATCCGAGACGACGAGATTGGGCGTGAGCTTGTTGAGTTGATGCGGCATCGCACACCTTCTATGTGTGCTCGCGTGATGCCTACATCCACGAGCCCGGCGAGAGCGGACAGGCAGGTAGGGGTTCAGGGTCGAAATCGAAACCCCGCTAGGTACGCGGGCGAGCATATCACCGGCGCAGTCAGACCTGCTAGACTGAGGCGATGCCCGGCCCTGTCGTGCGACGGCGGTCAGCGATTCTGCTGCTTGCGTTTTGCGCCCTGCTGGCTGCCTCTGTCATCGTCGAGGCGCAGTTCCGCCAGCGTGGCGGGTTTCGGCGCGGGTTCGGAGTCCGCGTTGCCAAGCCGGAAGACTTCCTCGGCGGGTTCCAGTTCTGTCGCGTCGCCTTCAACAGCGATTTCCGCGGCGACGGCGGGAACTGGAGCGTGGATTACCCACGCGCCGACATCAATCTGTCCATTCGACTCGCGGAGCTGACCAAGGCCTTCGTCAACCTGGACGATGGCGGGGAGCCGATCCCGCTGCTCGTCCGGCTGACCGACGATGTGATGTTTTCGTGTCCGTTCATCATGATGACGGAGGTCGGCTCTGCAGCCATCAGCGAAGAAGAAGCCGCGCGCCTGCGCCTCTACCTCCAGAAGGGAGGTTTCCTCTGGGTCGACGACTTCTGGGGCAGCTACGCGTGGGACTGGTGGGTGGCGCAGTTCAGCAAGGTGTTGCCACCGGCGGAGTATCCGATCATCGACCTTCAGCCGAATCACCCGCTGTTCTCGTCGCAGTTCCAGATCTCGAAAGTGCCGCAGATCGCGTCAATCGGACACTGGGCGAGTACCGGTGGTGGGACGTCCGAACGATACGAAGACAGCGCGGTCGCTCATGCGCGTGCTGTCGTCGACAAGCACAACAACATCATGGTGCTGATGACGCACAACACGGATCTGGGTGACTCATTCGAGCGCGAAGCCGACGATCCGCAGTACTTCTACCAGATGTCGGTGCCCGGCTACGCCTTCGGCGTCAATACGCTGCTCTACGCGCTCACACACTGAGTCCAAGAGGGTCTAAGACTCTCCTCTACGGACAGATTCACGCCCGATACGGTCCTTCGAAAGTTCAACTTCCCTGATCGGACGACGCGTGTTTGGTGACTCGCGCGCCTGAAAATCTTCAGGCAACACGGTGATCGGCCCGGGTCTGCCGACGGCAGCCATCGCCTCGACCTGGAAGTCGTCTGGCACATTCAGTGTGGTCTTCGCACGCGCGTAATCGAATCCCGCCATCCCGTGGACGACCAGCCTGCTGATGGTTCCCTGCAACGCGAGGTTCTCCCACGCTGCACCAGTGTCATAACTGTGTGTCACGAGGGGACGTCCGGTTTGTTCGTTGGTCAGTCGAGAGATGAACACCAGGAGGACCGCCGCGTTCCGGCACCACGCCTTGTTGCGCTCGACCAGCAGATCGAAAAAGAGGGGCCAGTGCTCGGTGTCGCGATGCGCGTAAAGGATTCGCCAGGGAAAAGTGTTGCCGGCCGACGGTGCCCAGCGCGCTGCCTCGAACAGCACCGCGAGCTCGCCCTGTGTTATCGGCTCGCCCGACATCGCTCGCGGCGACCATCGATCGATGAACAGCGGATCGATTGGATGGTCGGCCTTGCGATGATCCCGCCCACGCACCGGCACGTCGATCAGTATCCCAGACGCACGACGCCTGACGACGAGCCGTTGACGCTGCCCTTCTCGAGCCACTCGAGCGATGCGCGGAAGAGCGCCGTGTGGTTCTTCTCCCACATCGCGTTGTGCGACGAGCACCCAAGGTCGATCATCACCTTCTGCGTCGCCCCGAGATCTTCGTAGAGCTCGCGCACACGCTCGGGTACCACCTGCTTGTCGTGAATCGCCGCCACCATCATCGTCGGCGTCTGCGTCTTCGAGACGACCGCTGCGTTCCATCCCCACGTGGTCGTCTGTGGCGCCCGACGCACACCGGTGCCCCACGTTGCGCCCACCGGGTCGGATTCGAGCATCGCCGACCACACCGCATCGCGGACCGCCGGATCGACCTGCGTCGGACATCCAACCTGCCGCTCCCAGTTCGCGTCGAAATCGGCGCGCGACTGCGTATTGAATACGACGCCGTCGGCGGGAACCTTTGCCGGCGCCTCTCCCCTGCTCTCGCGCGTGTAGCCCGGCGCGAGGAAGACGAGGCGATTGACCTTCTGCGGATTCCTCGCAGCGTAACCTCCCGCACGGGGGCCACCGAGCGACCACGCCACCAGGCTCACGCGCTCGACGCCACGCAGCGCGCGGATGTAGTCGACCGCGGCGCCGACGTCGGCCCAGTCAGAGGCGATCGTCGTCATCGCCTGACCGTATGTTGCGGGGCACGGCGCCGGAATCAGGCGCGGCACCAGCGCTGCCTGCTGATTAGGTGCGAGGTTGCAGGGATCGTTCATCGCGGCCGGCCGAGTCGATCGGCCATAGCCGGTCATATCGACCGAGAAAGCGTCGAAGCCGGCCTGCGCGAGGTAGCCCATCCAGCTGTAGTCCTGATGCGGCACGTCGAAGGCAACTTCCGCAGGCGTGCCGGCGCCGTGCACGAACAGCACCACGCGATCGGCCTGGCGTGCCCCGCGCGCCAACATCCCGGCCTGGACGCGCTCGCGCACGTAGAGTTGTGCCGGCTGACCCGAGAGCGCCGGCACCGAAGACTGCACGCGAACGTAGTGATCGATGGTGAGGATGCGCTCGCTGTCATCGCCTGCGAGAGGCACAGCGACACACGCGAACAGAAGAAGTACAGCGAACACTCTCATCGTCTTAACCACTGTTTTCGATTCCCGCGAGAGTCCACGCCAACCTCCAATTTTCAACTACCAATCTCCAACTCCCACTGGAGGAAGGTCCGTTCGAGTTGGGAGTTGGAAGTTGGAAGTTGGGCAGCTATCAGCTATCAGTGAAGCGAGGTTCGCAGGTGCTCGCGGAGCAGGTCTCGCCCGAAGTCACCCCTGAAATCACGCCACACCGAGTGGACATGGTTCCCGTCGTTCTGGGTGTTGTCGAACTCGATCAGGAACGTCGGGCCCTGCACACGGTAGTAGTGCTTCTGGCCGCGCTCGATCGATCCCGCCCACGCAAACGTGAGGTTCTCGATACCGGATATCTTGATCTTCGTCATCCGGTCGTTGGCGAGGTCCGGCGCCATCAGGCCCGCATACGAATCGAGGACCTTCATCAACATATCGCGCTGCGGCGCCGTCATCGCCGACGCCTTGATGCCTTCGGGTGTGAGCGGATTGATATCGAGCGCGTTCATCGGTCACGATGTCGTTCAGCGCAACCGGGTTGATGATCGCGGTCTTCCGCTGTGCCGGATCGAGCGCGGTCACGAGCGCACGCGCGGTGTCCTCGAGCACCCCGAGAGTGCGCTGCCCCTTCTGCGGACCATCCTTGACTTCGGCCGGGTTCGCACCCGCGAACGAGGGCGTGCTCGAAATCGCCGTGCCGTTCACAACGGAGAAGTGCAGCGAGATGTGATGGAACTCGACGCGCCAGCCCCACGTGCCTTTGGCCGACGGCGTACCGAAGACAGAGAACCGATAGTTCTCCGGATCGCGGACCGGCCCTTTGCCGTTCTCGAGCACCTTCAGGATGCTCTCGAGCTGCATGATCTGCGTGTAGGTCGTGTAGCCGCGATCGCTCAAGCCGGTTTTGAGAAACTCGTGTGCGAGCTTCCGCTGCGGCTCGGTCATCGCCTTGATCGTCAGACCGTTGCGTTCGAACTGCGGGACGAAGTGCCACCGCAGGCGTTCGGGAGAATCGAACGTGAACGTGGCCTGCTGACGCTGCTCGGGCGTCAGCGACGCCAGGAACTTCTCTGCCGCGGCGGCCATCGGAGCTGAAGAAGACCGTTGAGCGTGGACAATGGCGCCGCCCAGCGCCGCAAGCAGTCCAATCGCAAGTATCACGCGTGGAGACAGAAGACGGGCCATACGCACCTCGCGGGGCGATGGTAGCACGAGGCTTCGGCTCCAGGCTCTGGCCTTTAGGCTCTGGTCCACAGTCCAAAGATCTGGGCCGTCCCAGAGCCGAGAGTCCAGAGCCCGAGAGCCGAGTATCATGTAGCCGCTCAGGAGGCCCATCGTGGCAGATTCACAAGACACTTCTGGCAACGGCTCGGTCGACCGCCGCGACTTCTTCAAGGGCGCGGCCCTTGGCGCCGCTGGCCTCGTGGTCGGCGGCCAACAGGCCGCCGCCGAACCACCGGTCCTCAAACCACCGTCGGTCGAGCTGCCGGTCGCCGGTCACGATCTGTCGTACGCCGTGCCCGCGCAGGCGAGCGGCCCACCACCGGCGCGCACTACCGGGCAGGGTCGGCCAGCCTCAGACTTCATGGTGGACGTGCTCAAGAAGATCGGCTTCGAATACGCCGCCATCAATCCGGGATCGACGTTCCAGGGGCTGCACGAGTCCTTTGTCAACTATGGCAAAAACACGGCACCGGAACTCCTGACATGCCTGCACGAAGAAGCGGCCGTCGCGATGGCGCACGGGTACGGCAAGGCCGCTGGCAAACCGATGCTCGTGGTCGTGCATGGAACGGTCGGACTGCTGCATTCGTCCATGGCGCTCTTCCAGGCCTGGGCCGATCGCGTGCCGGTCGTCGTCATCGTCGGCCACCACCGCAACCCGTCTGGAGTGATCAATCGACCGCACAGCGCGCAGGACATGGGACTGCTCGTTCGCAGCTTCGTGAAGTACGACGATGAGGCGACGACGCTCGAGCGGTTTGCGGAATCGGCGATGCGCGCATACCGGATCGCGATGACGCCACCGATGGGTCCAGTCGTGCTGACGGTCGCCGCGGAGTTGCAGGAATCGATCGTCACCACCGAACCACGCATTCCCGAACTGATCATGCCGGCAGCACCACAGGGCGACGCGGCCGCCGTGCGCGAGGCGGCGCGGATGCTCGTCACCGCGCAGAGCCCGCTGATTCAGATCGCGAAGCTCGGACGAACACCGAAAGGCATGGGATCTTCTCATCGAGTTGGCGGAAACACTCCAGGCACCGGTCGATGTCATGGGGTACTCGTCGTGGCAGAAATTCCCGTCGTGGCATCCGCTCTATGGCAACGGCGGTCGCGGCTACACGCCTGACGTCACACTCGGCCTGGAGGTGACCGACATGTCGGCACCTGCGCGCGCCGCGCGCGCCAACGGGCGCAAGACGATCAGCATCACATCCGAGTACCTCTTCCAGGGGAGCAACATCCACGACTTCGGGCGCTACTCCGAAGTGGATCTGGCGATTGCGGCCGATGCGGAAGCGACGTTGCCCGCGCTCATCGACGAGATCCGCAAGCAGACGACACCCGAACGGAAGAGCGCGATCGAGGCGCGCGGTGCAGGCGTCGCCGCCGCGCACAAGGAGGTTCAACTCAACGCGATTCGCGACGCGAGGCACGGCTGGGATGCCAGCCCGGTGAGCGTGCCACGGATCATCGCGGAGCTCGGCGATCAGATCGCTAAAGACGACTGGGCGATCGTGTCAGGCCATCAGTTCACAGGTGACTGGCAGCGCCGGTTGCTGAATCACGACAAGCCTTATCGTTACAACGGCGACTGCGGCGGCTTCGGCATCGGGTACGACACACCTGCCTCGGTCGGCGGTGCCCTCGCTCACAAGAAGGCGGGCCGGCTTTCAGTCGCCATCGTCGGCGACGGCGATCTCAACTTCAGCCCGGGCGTGATCTGGACCGCCGCGCACCACAAGATCCCGCTCCTCTTCGTCGTCCACAACAACCGCGCGTATCACGCGGAGGTCATGATCATCCAGCGGATGGCCGGTGTTCGTGGACGCGGCAACGAGAACGCGCACATCGGCAACGTGATCACCGATCCGAACATCAACTACGCGCAGATGGCGAAGGCGTACGGGATGTACAGCGAGGGCCCGATCGAGAACCCGAAAGATCTGGCGGGCGCGTATCAGCGGGCGCTCGCGAAGGTGAGAGCAGGAGAGCCCGCGCTCATTGATGTGATTTCCCAGCCTCGATGATCACGACACACCGAGGCACTGAGGCGCCCAGATCTTCTATGACGTTCCGGTTTGCTCTCGTCACAGCCATCCTGTTAGCCGCCGCCCGGGTGTCGGCACAGACGCCAGCCACCGCTCCGCTCGCGGCGCCAACAGGCAACGCACAGCGTGGCAAGGTGCTGTTCGAGACCACGCTGCGTTGTTACGCGTGTCACGGATTCGATGGCCAGACTGGATCGCCGCGCCTGGTGCCGATGATTCGCGCCGAGGAGATCTTCCTCGCCTACGTACGCAAGCCGGCGACGCAGGGTATGCCGTCATTCGTCGCAACGCCCGAAGCGGAGCTCCGGGACGTCTACGCCTACATCCGATCGATCCCGCAGGCCGCGCCAGCAGCGGAAAGCGTTCCGTTGCTCAAAGGCATACTCGATCGACGGGCGAAGGCCAACGAGTAGGGCGGATTCAGATCCGCCCCAGGCTCAGAAAAGCGAGCGCCACGAACGCAACCCCGCCCGCGATCGACGACACAATCGGGACCATCAGGCTGACGAACGACCCCACGGCTCCCGCCGTGTCGCCGTGTGCATTTCTCACAACCGCCAGTGCCTCATGGACCGATCGATCGTGAAGCTTTCGGATGAGCGTCACAAAGCCAGTGCCCACCAGCAGGATTCCAAAAACGAGTATTACGAAGTTCATTGCCCCTCCCTGTCTGTTGGACGGTAGGTCCTGCGCAATGGTTCGTGACATCTCGATGACACTTATTCCGCGCGCAGGGCCTGCACCGGATCCAGCGCCAGCGGCGCGACGGGCGGGCAGATAGCTGGCCAGCACGGCTGCAGCAGCGAGTACCGACGGATACGCCTACATAAGTCATAACGTCGAGCGGGCTGACTTGAAACAGCAGCGACGACATCAGCCTGGTCAATCCTGCCGCCACGGCAACGCCAACCGCGATCCCGATGGCCGCGAGGATGAGGCCGTGGCGAATGAACATCCGCGCAACTCGCCGTTGTTGACGCCCAGCGCCATGCGGATACCGATCTCGCGCGTGCGCTGCGAGACCGAATACGAAATCACCCCGTAGATGCCGATGAGGCCGAGCAGCAGCGCCATCGCCGCCCGCGATGGCCAGCATCACCATCGCAAACGTTGTTCGCGCCATCGACTGTTCGTACACATCCTGCAACGTCCGAACGAGGGCAACCGGGATGCTTCCATTCACCGACCACACGGCCTGACGGACCTGTGTGAGGAACGCCTCGGTGCCGGTGCGCTCGCTTCGCAGCACATACGTCAGCGAGCGTGACACGAACCTGTCATTGCCCCAGAACCTCACCATCATGATCGGCCAATACACGATGGCGGGCGCCGGTTCATGAACGCCGTTGTCGTACACATCGCCAACCACCCCCACGACTTCGCGCCACTCATCGACCGCCGCAACGCGGATGCGTTTGCCCAACGCCGTCTGCGAGCTGCCCCACATCTCGCGCGCCATGTTGTCGGAGATCACGACCACCCGGCGATCGTCGAACACGTCGGTCCAGGTCAGGTCACGGCCGGCCACGATCGGCGTGCCAACGGTCTGAAAGTACCCGGGAGAGACGAACTTGAATCGCCGTACCGGAGGGATCTGGTTCGCCGCGTACGTCTTGTCTTCGCCAACCACCGGATCGTTGCTGTCGAAGCGTTCGAGCGGCGCCGAACTCACGAGCGCGGCGTTGACCACACCCGGTATGGCGGCCATCGCCTCGAGGATTTGATTGTGCAAGCGCGCCACGCGCTCCGGCTCGGGCACGCTCGTAGTGGGTAGCGACACTCTCACCATCTGCAGTTGTTCGGCGCGAGTGAAGCCGGGCTGAACGGTTCGCAGGGTCTGGAACGTCCGAATCATCAGTCCCGAGGCAATCAGCAGGACCAGCGCCAGCGCGACCTGCACGACGACGAGCGCGTTGCGCACACGGTGTCGTTCGCGACTGTGAGTCGCCGTTCGACTTCCCCGCAGCGCAGTCACGAACCGTGGTCCGCTGTACCTTCAGAACAGGGATGACGCCAAACAGCAGACCCGACAGGAGCGAAGCGGCCAACGCAAACCCGAGGACGGCCGGATCGATCGTGATCTCCTGAAGACGAGGCAGGCTCTCGGGGCCGATAGCGGCAAGCACTCTGAGCGCACCGTAGGCCACTCCCAGTCCAAGCACACCACCGAGCAGGCCCAGGACGAGACTCTCGTGTAACAGTTCCCGGGCGATGCGGCTCCATGCTGCACCCAGCGCCGCGCGCGTTGCGAGTTCCTGCTGCCGGCCCTCCACACGCACGAGCAGCAGATTGGCCACGTTGGCGCACGCGATCAGCAGGACGACCCCGATCGTGCCCATCACCACCCACAGGATGTCGTCAACCTGGCCCACGACATCCTCTTTGAGCGGCCGCAGCGCCGGCGCGAGACGAGCGTTTTCGAACACCTTCGCGTCGAGCCCGAACGGCGCGGGCCAGCTCTTCAGCCAGATCGGCAGCAGCCGACCGACATCGGCGTTCGCCTGCTCGATCGTCACGCCGGGATTGAGACGCGCCACCCCTTGATAGCTGAAGTTACCGAGTACCGCACGGCTGCGATCGAAACGCATCGGAAGGACCATGTCGGCATCGGTATCGATGAACCTGAAATCCGCGGGCATGACGCCGATCACCACACGAGGCGTGGAATCGACACTGAGCGTCCGGCCGATGACTGAAGGATCCGCGCCGAACTTCCGCTGCCAATAGCCGTTCATGAGGATGACGGTCTCCGGCGTCCCCGGGGTGTCGTCTTCTCGCGTGAACCACCGCCCGAGCGCCGGGGGCACACCCAGGACATCGAGCGTGCCGTGGGTCATGCGAAGGCTGCGGATCTGTTCAGGCTCGGCGAGACCGGTTACCGTGGCGCTGCCCGGTTGCCAGAGGCCGATCTCCTGAAACGAACGCCCCTGCTCGCGATAGGTAAAGAGCATGCTGGGCGAGACATTGAGGTTGCCTGAATTGAAGCCAGCGCCGGGCGCGGAATACCAGACCCCGATGAGCCGGTTCGCGTCCGGATACGGCAGTGGCTTGAGCAACACACCGTTGACGACGCTGAAGACCGCGGTGTTGGCGCCGATGCCGATCGCCAGGGTCATCAGGGCGATCGCGGTGAACATCGGGGCACGCGTGAAACGTCGAAGAACCGGCGGTATCGCCATATGCTGCTTATCTACGACAACGTTCGGTCAAGGTTCCGGTTAACAGCTCAGAATCCTGGGAGTTGGCGTTTAGAAGTTGAGAGTTGAAACCCACTTTCGTTACGGGCAGTCAAAACGAGATCCTCGTGAACTGCGCGAGGATCTGCTCTTCTGACGGCGGTTGCCGGAGGGAGTTGGCAAGGCTTTCCGCCTGAGGATAGTCGGTCGCCCGAATCTGCTCGGCGGCGTCGGTCAAGTCGTAGGAGGTGTTGCGAAGCTCAACGCCTGGTCCAAGAAGCAGCCAGTCTGCCCCGGTTCGCCCGAAAGGCATGCCAACGCTTCCGCTATTGACCACCCGGGTGGATCCGATCATCCGATCGAACTGCATGTGCGTGTGACCGCAGACGACCAGCGAGACATCAAGCCCTCCAAACACCGGCAACAGGACGTCCTCAGGTGTCAGACGAGTAAACGCATCAGTCTCACTATGAGGAGTGGCATGGCAGAAGAGCACGCTGTCCAGCCCTTGCACCTCGACACGGAACGTCCGCGGCCAACTCGCCAGCACTCGTATGTAGTCCGGCTGCACCTTCCGGGCGGTCCAGCGGATGACGTCGCGAAAAGGTTCCGGAAGGGAGGCGCCGCCCGTCGTGCCCCAGTACGTGACGGCACTCGGATCGGGCGCTTCGATCTGCGCGAGCGCGGCCAGTTCGCCGTTGCCGTGGATGAACTGTGTCGGTGTGTCGAGGTGCAGGACGCGCGAGAGCGACTCTCGCACCATCGGACCCGGAATCACATCGCCACCGAACACGATGAGATCGACGTGCGCCTGCCGAACCTCCTCGAGGACCGCCTCCAGGGCCGGCAGGTTGGCATGCACGTCGTTCAGCACCGCGACACGCACGATGTGCGAATACTAACAGTTCGTTCATCGAGCGACATCCACTCGAGGCCCTTTGAGTCGGCCTCTTGGCCGAGGACGCTCACTTGTGTTGAGACCCACGAATCCCGCTCCGGTGACCGGACGCGCTGCGATGGCGTCCTCCGCCGCGTGACGCTCGGGTCGCACTGCTACAAGCAGGGCAACTGGCCACGACTCCAACGCGCGAGCGTGAAAGTCCGAGCGCAGGCCGCATTCCGGGCCGCAGCGTCCGCGGCCATCGGGCGAGTCGAGTGACCTCATAGAGGGAAGGCGCCGCGACGTCAGCGCGCGACTTTGCGCTTCCAGAGATCCCAGGCGCGTGAGGTACTCGCTGGTGTCGCCCATTCGCAGTTTCGCCTCGTCCGACTCGACGTACGTGATCTTCCCGCCGAGCGCGATGGCCTGCGACTGAGCCCTGGCGTTGACGTCGAGATAGATACTGCGCCCGACGACGTTCGGTATCGAGCCGGCGACGACAACCGCGCCGTGACCACGCATCAGCGCCGCAGGCTTCTGAGCCAGACTCTGCGCGAGCGCGCGGCCAAGCTTGGCGTCGCGGACGAGAAGGTCGGTGACGCCAGCGGCCTTCCGGATATCCCAGACCGGCACGCCTTCGGCCACGAACGCCGCCATGTGATACATCGCGCGCAGCGGCACGTCGGAGGCGGCGAACGGAATGAGCGAGGGCGTGTGACAGTGCACGATCGCCCGGACGTCGGATCGCGATTTGTAGATCTCGCTGTGAATGAATCGCTCGAGATACGACGTCCGGTCGCGCGCGTCAATCGGCTGCCCTTCGAGGTCGTACTCCAGGATATCGCCGGCCGTCACGAGCTCGGGAGCCATCGATCTGGCAAGCAGGAACCGGTCGGTGCGCGCGCTGTGACGGACGCTGATATGTCCCATCCCGTCGAGCACGCCCTCCATCGCCAGAATTCGATTGCCCGCAACGAGATCGTCGATCAGTGAATCAGGGGACGTCGCAGGCGCCGCGCCAGCTGTTTGAGGCAGCGCCGGCAGCGCTTGCGTAAAGGCCACGACTCCAGACGAACACGCGATGAGGAATGAGCGCCGATGCATGGCTCGCTCCTGTCAACTCCCAACGCCCAACTGCCACTTCCCAAGGAACCCACCTCCCCCCTGGGAGTCGGAACTTGGGAGTTGGAAGTTAACACGTCACGGGAGCGCAAAAACATACAACGCGTTGTATGCGCGATTCGGTTTGATTCCAGCCTGGTCCATGAGCCCGCCACTCAACGCGCCGCTGCCCGTGAGCACGGCGATGTACTGCTTGCCGTTCACCGAGTAGGTAATGGTGCTGTTCTGCACCGGCCCGCCGAGTGTCTGTTCCCACAGCATCTTGCCGCTCTCAGCGTCGAAGGCACGAAACTTCTGGTCGAGGTCCCCCCAGAACACGACGTTGCCTGCTGTGGTCAACACCGCTCCGTTGCTCGGCGCGCGACCGGTGTGCATCGGTTTCATCTCGCCCGTCGCCATGTTGATCTTCATCAGCCCGGACCATGCATTCGGGTCCGATCCAGGACGCGGAATGCCGACGCGTCGCTCGCGCGGCTCATTCCCGGGGCCAGCCGTCGTCATGTCGAGACAGTTCTCGACGTAGGGAACGAACAGCGAGTTGACGCCCGGATGATATGCGGTCGGCCAGTAGCTACGTGTGTTCCAGTAACAAATGACGCGACGATCGGACGGGCCCTTGAACAGTTTGTCCTTGTTGAGCGAGACGCGCCCCGTCCTGCCGTCGATGTTCGAGATCAGGAAGTCGGGCGTGTCGAACGGAAACGGATGCCCCCACAGAAACTGACCGTTGCTACGGTCGATCACGAAGATGCCGCCGCCCTCACCCACCATGACAGCGACATCGCGCTGCTCGCCACGCTTGACGTCGGGGTTGATCCACTTCACGAACTTCGGGTCGGGATTGAATGCGGTCCGCAGCAGCGTGCGCTCGTTCGGGTAGTCCTCATCCCAATCGTCGCCAGGTAGGTGCTGGTAGTACCAACGCAGCTTGCCGGTCTCCGGGTCGAGCGCAATCGTCGAGTTGCTGTACAGATCGGCGGGAGACTCGGTGGGGATCGCGTTCGTGTTGCCTCCGTGCCGATTCGGCGCGAGTGTTCGGCGTCGGGTTCGCAACACCCCAATAGATCAGACGACGGACCGGGTCGTAGCCACCGGGCAACGCCCACGTCGATGCCGCACGCGTCTCATCGGGTGCGCTGCCCCATGTGTCGCCTCCAGGTTCGTTGGACGCTGCCGCCGTGTAGAAGCGCCATACCTCTTTGCCGGTCTTGGCATCATGAGCCGCGAGATAGCAGTCCTCACGTCGCGGCGCGCACGCCCGGCCGGTCAGCACTTTCCCTTCCACGACGATGGCACCGGCGGTGAGACGTCCAGAGGACTTCGTCTCCCACCGCAACTGACCCGTGCGTGCGTCGATCGCGGTGATGAATCCGTCCGGCGTCGTGTTGAAGATCATGTCCTCGTAGATGGCGATCGTCTTCGATCTCGTCGCTCCGGAGGGCCTCTTGTATTCCCAGATGAGATTTCCGGTTGTCGCGTCGAGCGCCTGGAGCGTGTTGCCTGGCAGCAGCACGTACATCACACCGCGATAGACGATCGGGATGCTCTCCTGCACGCCGCCGGGGAGTTCCTTCTTGAACACCTCGCGAAGCTGGCCGACGTTCTTCGTGTTGATCTGTTCGAGGGGGCTGAAGCGCTGTGCGTCGTACGTGCGGCTGAACATCAGCCAGTCGTTCGCGCTCGGCTTGAGCAGCATCTCCTCGGTCACGGGAGGAAAGGCGGGTGGTTGCTGGGCACGAAGAAGTGACGCAGCGGCGAGCACGGCGAGGACGATTGCAGAAGCAACACGCTTCATCTGGGCTCCCCTGGTCCGTCAAAGCCGGACCCTACGACCGTCCGGGCGAAGCCGGATGTTACGAACGTTGTCTATCGACGATTTGAGTCGCGCCAATGCCACTCACGCTCGTCACACCGGACTGACGCATGATCAACTGCAGCTCGCGGCGCAGGATGTCGAGCACGGCCTCGACGCCCTGCTGACCGAACGCTGCGAGGCCCCACATGTACGGGCGCCCTACTCCAACCGCCGTGGCGCCGAGCGCCAGTGCCTTGTAGATATCCGTGCCTCGCCTGATCCCACCGTCGACCAGAACAGGCGCACGTCCCGCCACACCGGCCGCCACCTCTGAGACACACTGAACCGTCGGCCGCAGGCTGTTCTCCGCGCGGCCGCCGTGATTGGAGATGTACACGCCGTCCACGCCGTTCTGGATCGCCAGCTCCGCGTCCTCGCGCGTGACGATGCCTTTGACCAGCAGCTTCATGCCGGTCGCATCCTTCAGGCGCTTGACGTAGTCCCACGTCGGCGTGCCGATCTCAGGCTGAGGTGTTGCGGGTGTCGACAGCGCGTTCAACATCGGGCGATTACGCAGATCGGTCAACGGCTGTCCGTTCAGATGACAGGTGCCGCACTGCTGGCGGTTGCGCTGAAACACACGGTTGAACTGCTCCATGTTGCGCCCACCGAGCAAGTCGACGGTGAACACGAGAGCCGGACAACCGGCAGACTCGACGCGCTTGAGCAACTGTCGCGTCTGTCCCCAATCGTCCCGCTGATACAACTGAAACCACACCGCCTCACCCCGCGCGGCATTCACATCCTCGACCGACGTCGTCGTCACAGTCGACAGCACCTGAAGGTGCCGCTTGGACTTCGCCGCACGTGCCGTGGCAAGCTCGCCATCGGGGTTGTACGTGCGATGGCCTCCGACCGGGCTCAGGAAGATCGGCGTCTCCCAGCTCTGGCCGAACAGACGAACGGATGTGTCGACCTTGCTCACGTCAACGAGACGGCGGGCTCGAATCTGATAGCGATCGAAGCCTTCCCTGTTCGCGCGAATCGTGCCGCCATCGTCACCGCCGGTCGACAGCCATGCCCAATGCCAGGGTGGCAGCTTGGCTCTCGCGACCGGCTCGAAGTCGAGGACGGATAACGCCTCGGCAGCGGACGCAATCAGGTCGGCGTCAGACGGTGTCGCAGACGTCTGGGCTGACGCGTGAAGCGCGTCGACCCAGCCATCGGGTAGCTCGAGAAATGGAATGAGAGAACTGGATGCAAGCAGTTGCAGCAATCGGCGCCGGCCCGATGCCGTACGCCGATCGATGACAGATGTGGTCACGACAGTGCAGTCGCGCAGGCCGTGAGCCGGGGCACTACTTCCCTGCCTCGTCGCCAGGATCCTTCGGCGCGCCGGTTCCCGACGAGCCCATGAACAGGCGCTTGCCGTCGGGCAGGATCATGTCCGCGCCGTTGGCGCGATTGGCGCCGTTCTTTGCTCGATATCCCTCGATCGTGATCTCGGTACCAGGCTGCAGCGATGCCTTCGTGAATCCCCGGCGGACCAGTGTGTTTGGCGTCCCGCCTTCGATCATCCACTTGGTGACGGTGCCGTCAGGGTTCTTGACGTCGAGATGAATCCAGGTGTGCGGGTTGACCCAATCCATCTTGGTGACGGTGCCCTTGAGGGTCACCGGCTGGTTGGCGTCGAACTCGGCCGCAAACGAATGATGCGCGCGAAGCGACGCCACACTGAGGGCCACGATTACGGTGGCGAGTAAGACTTGTGATCTATTCATGGCTCGTGGGTTCCTGTTTCGCGAGGCTGGCGATCAGCGCTCCTGCTTGTCGTCAGCCGTGTCCGCGCCGCCTGGAGCCTGGCCTTTCGCGGCGGCCGCTTTCTCAGCATCACGAGCAACCTCGAGGATGTTGACCATACTCAAGTTGTGCTCGTGACACGCATACTCGATCAGCTCGCCCTCGGTCGGCCGCATCGGTAGCAGCACCGTCCACGGCTTCTCCCACGTGGTCGGGTCGCTGACGGTCAGCCGCAGTTCGAGCCGGTTCTCGGCCACGCGCGTGTAGCGCTCGGTGAGATGCAGGCTGGTCGTCGAACCGCGGTAGTTGTTCTTGCCGTTGAAATTCGTGGTCTCGACGACGAGCGTGTCCCCTTCCCACCGTCCGCGCGAGGATCCGATCCAACCCTGAACGTTCTGATTGAGCTGCGGCCGGCCGTCGAGCGGGATGACACGCGCCTCGTGAATCATCTCGTGGACAATCACCACGCTGTCCGGCGACTGCACGAGCTGAATGTTGTTGTTGTACAGCGTTGGCAAGCTGGCGCTTGGCAGCCCGTACGTGATGCAGCGTTCCTGGTTGCCGCGGTCGAGCCACGACGCGTTCACGGTGTTGGCGCGGTTCGGCGCGCGGCCCTGCCGGGCTTTGCCCTCGGCCGTCAGCGCAGGAATACGGCCGTCGGGCGGATCGCACGATCAACGACGTGCGGTAGCCGTCGGCGACGAAGCGCCCTGGATCAGTTGCGTACTGGGCATGGGTGAGGCCAGGGCGAATCTCTTCGGGCGGGCCGTCCATCCGCCGGCCGGCGCGGGCCTCGAGGGTCTTCTTCTCTTCCTCGGTGTAGAACTCACGTGTGCCCAGCTCGCGCGCCCGCTCGAGCGGTGTGATCGTGCGATAGTCCCACGTGCCTTGGAGGTCTGGATGGCCCCATGGGGTCTTCGGCACTGGCTTGGTCGTCGCGGCAGCGGAGGTCGGCGCGGCGCCGGGGGCCTGCGTCTGGGCGGTGGCCGCGGTGAGCCCGATCGTCGCGGCGAGCGCAACGGCAACAGGGCCAGTAACCCGGATCCTCATGGGCGGTCTCCTTTACTCGTCAAACTCGCTTGTGTCGGTGATGCTGGCAACGCCCATCCGTCGTTGGACGGACGGTCTGTCAGCCCGATCCTTTGCCGGAACTCCCCAACACGAGCGAGCCGTAGTGAGATCCTCGGAAATCCTACATCGGCCGAGCAGACTTGAGAATGCCAGATTCTGGGGAGCTCAGTGCGACCCAGCCGGAACGGGGCTTCCCACAATGGCATGCATCACGGCGTTCTCGAAGTCGAGCCGGACCTGCTGATCCGGTGTCTGCGTCATCAGGACTCCCACGATGCGCTCGTGTGGATCGACGAAGAAATGGGTGCCGAACGCGCCGCTCCAGCCGAACGTTCCGGCCGACATGAATGAGCTTCGCGCGATCGGATCGTTCACGACGCGAACGCTGAGCCCGTAGCCCTCGCCCTTCGGCCTGCCGGGCAGGGTATCGGGGGCAGCCACCGACGTCATGACCTCGACCGTCTTCGAACCGAGGAGCCGCTTCCCGTTCAGCTCACCGCGATTGAGGAGCATCTGGGCGAACTGCAGGTAGTCCTCTGCCGTGCTCATCAATCCGCCGCCACCAGAGAAATACGCGCCGTTCATGAACCCGGGGTTGTTCTGTTTCTCGAGGCCCTTCTCACCACGGCGATACAGGGTCGCCATCCGTGCGTTGCCCTCGGCCGGGTAGAAGAACGTGTCCTTCATTTCGAGCGGATCGAAGATCCGTTGCCTGGCGAACTTGTCGAACGGCATTCCCGACGTGACCTCGACGACCCGCGCGAGCGCGTCGAATCCGGCTTGCGCGCTGTAAGCCCATCGCGTGCCGGGCTGGAAGGCGAGCGGCACGCCGCCCAGGCGCGGCAGATAGTCGGCGAGCGTTTCCTTGCCTTTGAGCGCGACCTTTTGTGCTTCCCGATTGCTGACGCCGCCGCTGACCAGGCCAGAGGTGTGCGTCAACAGATCGCGAACGGTGATCTCGCGTTCGGCTGGCACGGTATAGAACTGCTCGGCAGTTCCGGGAGGTGGCGGCGCCCCCGTAGACGGCATCGTGACCGCGACCTTGAGCTCCTTGAGCTCGGGTATGAACTTCGAGACGGGGTCGGTCAGGCGTACCTTGCCTTCCTCGATCATCATCATCGTCGCGACACCAACCACCGGCTTGGTCATCGACATGATGCGGAAGATCGCGTCCTTCTGCATCGGCTTGCGCGACTCGAGGTCCATCAGGCCTTGCGCCTCGAGATGGACCACGCGGCCGTGACGCGCGACGAGCGTCACCGCGCCAGAGAAGGTGCCGGCATCGATGTGTCGCTGCATCAGCTCGTTGATCCGGCGCAGACGCTCGCCGGACAGACCGACTTCTTCAGGACGCGCCGTTGGTGTCGCCGCAGCCATCGGCCAGACGGCAACGAGGCCGACCAGAAGGACAAGGGCTACGTAACCGGCGTGATGACGAAAGTGTCCCATATGAATTCCTCGCGACGAATGATAGGGCAAATTCGTTCCGCAGGTGCGTCTGGCCGTCCGCCCCAACCTCAACGACCAGAGCCCACCTGCCACGCATGCCTGCTGATCCGGACGTCGCCGGCGCGGCGCGCCGGAAATCGGCTTCCGCTCGAGCCCTGACGAATCGCGGCGAGTAGATGGCAACTCGCTGCGACATCTGTCACGCGGCACAAAACGCCCGTGATGGCGCGCGTCAACCAGAACGCGTAGACGGAACTCGCCGCGGAAGCCTCGCTCCACCCGATTTCCTGCTCCGCGGAGATGTGGCGCTTGCGCAGGCGCCGCCGGCCCGGCAGGCATGCATGGCGATTCCCCTGAGGGCAAAGAGGCCTGCGCGAGAGGCACCGGTAGTGACGACGGCGCAACCTCGAGACGGCGCGATCAGCGGAGTGAGTAAAAACGCGCTGGAGGCTCCCCACCGGGCGACGTCGTTGCCCACTGGGCAGGAAGATAAACGCGTGCCATCGATCAGCGGCCGGAAGCGCGTTTTTTCCGCGCCGACTCGCGGGCGCGCCAGAGTCACTTACCGGCGCCTCTCCTGTTCAGGGAGTGCATTGGGGCCGCCGATTCCCAAGAAGGGTCCGGCCCATTGAGAGCAGTGCTAATCCAGGGCGTCTGCGTTGAGTTCGATGACGTTGCCGTCCGGGTCGGTCACATAGAGCTGCGCCCAGGGAGTGAGATTCGTCGGCTTCTCGAGCACGTCGACGCCATGCGCCTTGAGATGGTCGAGCGTCTTGCGGTAACTGCGTACGCGCAGCGCGAGATGTCCATCACGATCGTCGATGTCGTTCGTGCCACGCAACGTCCGCGTCGGAGGATGGGCGATCAGGTGCAGCTGGCGCCCTTCGGCGAATTCGTACCAGGCGCCACCAAACGGGAACGGCGGACGCGGCACTTCCGCCATGCCGAGCACGACGCCGTAGAAGTGCTTCGCACGCTCGACGTCGGTCACGCACACCGCCACGTGATGCAACGCTTGGATCTCAATCACTGTTTCTCACCTTGCTGCGGTTCGCACCGTGCTCGACGATAGGCAAAGTCCACACGTCGCGCTTTGCCATTCATCTCTCCATCGATCCAGGCCTGAAGGCCATCCGCTCCGTCACGTTGATAACCCACGCGCTGCGGGAAATCGTGCTTCGGGTTCTCGAATACGACGCTCGTGTCCGTGAGGGTCTTCGCCAGGAACGTTGCCGAGGGCTGTCCCGACGGGTGCGCCTCATAGGCCAGGACGCCACCCTGTTCCTTGATCAGCACCAGCTCGTATTCGGCCGTCTTGCCGCCGCGAACCGTGCGACCCATGCCCAGCATCGTGCCGCCTCGCGGCGCCATCCACTGTTCCTCGATGATCGCCTCACCCCGTGTCGTCTGCCAGCAGCCCTGCAGCCACTTCACTCGATCGATGGTCAATTCCTGCGCCGAGGCCACATCTCCAGCGAACAACATCAAGGCCACAGCGACGATTCGCACCTTCGCTCAGTGCCTCACGCTCAAATGCTGCCTGAGCAAATCTTTACCGTAGTCGTTGCCATTCGGCGTGCGAACGACGACGTGTATGTGCTGTCTCTGCGGCAACTCCGGGTTTGCCGTCAGATGGCGAAGATTGGCCGTGCGCTGGTGATCGAACTCGATGAGGATGACGGGGCTGTGAATCCGGTAGTAGAACGCGCTCGTTGGCTCCGTACCGCCCACCCACGCGAAGCGCGTGTCCGCGAGATGCCGCTCGACGTCCTGCATCTTCACGCGCGCGTGTCCCTCCTCCATGTTGTCGACATAGAGCGACATCAGATCGAGCAGACGACGTTGCTGTGACGGGTTCAGCTCTGCTGCGCGCAGCCCGGCATAGGGGATGACGGCGTTGTCCCTGAAGGCTTCGGTCAGGTTGTTGTTGCCGGTCTTGGACGTTTCGATGATCGCCTTCCGTCGCTGCGCGTCGTCGAGCGCACGGATTAGAGCGAAGCCCTGATCCTGCTCGTCCTGCAGGATCTTCGTGCCTGCGTATTTCCCTGCCGTGGCAATCACGGGTTCGGAGCCGACAAAGAGCGGCGTCATCACGACCTGATCGCCAAGCACGAAGTAGTTGATGATGGCGTGGTGACCATCGAGCTGCCACCCCCACGGCTCGGTGGCCGATGGCGTGCCCATCACCGTCATGTGATAGAGCCACTCGCCGTACTCATCGAAGTTGTTGTTGTTCAACTCCGCGAGCGTGTGATTGAGCTTCATGATGTCGCGCGTCAGCTTGAGACCCTTGGCGCTCAGGCCTGCGCCGAGCAGCGCGAACGCGGCCTCGCGCTGGGCGTCGCTCATCTCCTTGAAACTGATACCTTGCCGCACGTAGAAGTGCTGGTTCATCCACTTGCGCCACTCCGAATCGTCGATCGCGAACGCCGTTTTCTGGCGCTGCACATCGGAGAGCGAGCGCAGAAACGCGTCCGCTGCCGAGCGCACGGGAGCCGTCGAGACGCCGGTCGATCGAATCGCGAACAAGCCGGGCTGGATAGAACCGTCAGCGGTGATGCCCTTGAAGGGCTCCGCCAATCCGTTCTTCTCCGCCTGCCTGGACATCTGGGTGAAGCGCTCCAGAAGGCTCCCGGTTGCCTGCGCACTCAGCTGAACGAGCGCAGACGCGATCCAGACGAGTGCGAGCGAGGCGGCAAGAACCAGTCTCGGTCGCACGCGCAGCCATCTCATGTCATCTCCTCCTTGTTACTCGCGAGTCAACCTTCGATCAGACCTTCAAGACGTCCCGCCCGCACGGAGTGCGGGCAAGAGACATAGTGACTAGCGAGGCATAGCCTCGCTAGTCATACTATTAGATTGCAATGGATACCAACAGCACTCGCCGGGATCTGCTGAAGGCCGGGATCGCGGCCGCGAGCGGGATGGCCATCGCGCCGCACGACGCGGCTTTCGCCCAGTCGAATGCCGCTGCTGTTGCGACGAAGCAGCGATTTCGCGGGTGGGTTTCGCGAGGTAGCGGGGCCGGTCGCACGACACTGCAGGACCTCACGCTGCGTCCGATCAGCGGACGGCAGGTCGTCGTGCGGACCGAAGCCACCAATCTCTGTTACTCGAATATCGGCGCGGTGCTGGGCATCCAGCCGAACGTCGCACCGCCACCACCGCCGAGCGCGACGACGGGCAATCCGCCACCACCGGCCGCGGCCGCCACGACGGGATTTGGCCGCTTGAGTCAGATGGCGCTGATCCAGGGACATGGCGGCGTGGGAACGGTCGAGGCTGTCGGCCCCGACGTGCGCCGCGTGCAGGTCGGCGATCGCGTCTGCGTATCGGGCACGCCCCAGTGCGGGCACTGTTACCAGTGTCTGCGCGGTCGAGCAGACATGTGCCAGTTCCTCGGCCGGCAGGGTCCCGACGATCTCGTCGCGATCGCAGACATGAGCGACGGCACGCCGGTGTTCGCCAACTCCCACATCGGTGGCCTTGCCGAGAAGATGGTGACATTCGAGGAATGGGTCGTACCCATCTTCACGAAGGCGACGGCCGTGGATCTGGGAATGGTCTGCAGTTGTGTCAGCGTCGCAGGGCTTGGCGCCACCACGTCGCAGAACGTCGCGCTGGTTGAACCGGGCTCGATCGTTGCCGTCGTGGGATGCGGCCCGCTCGGACTGAGCGCGGTCCAGGGCGCGCGCATCTCGGGTGCGTCGACGATCATCGCGATCGATCCGATCCGCGCACGGAGAGAGGTGGCCCTGAAGACCGGTGCCACCCACGCGCTGGATCCCAACGTCGAAGGCACGCGCCTCGTCGAACGAGTACGCGAGCTCTCGAGCGGACCAGGCAACCGGCTGTGGGCAGGTGGTCGCGATGCCGGTGGTCTGCTCGGCGGAGCTGGAGCGGACTTCGTCGTCGAAGCGGTTGGCGCCGATGCGGTTCCGCCGAAGCTCGAAGCAGGTCCGGATCCGACCGGCATTCTTCCGCTGCGACAGGCGTACGAGATGACTGCGCCAGGCGGGCACATCGTCACCACCAGCCTGCCGCGTGGAACCTTGTCGCTGCCAGCTGTCCTCTTCACGATCGGCGGACGCACGCATCACGCGGGACAGGCCGGCGGGTGCAATCCGATGCGCGATATCCCGCGCTTCGTCGAACTGCTCGACAAGGGGCAGTTCAACGCGAAGGCGTTGACCACATCCGTCGTGCCGCTCGAGAAGATGCTCGATGGCTACCAGGAAGTCGCCTATCGGACCACGGTGACGGCCATCATGACCGCCTGATCGGGCTGGTTCTTGCATCACGGCAGCCGTGAGGTGATTGAACTATGGTCTCCAATGGCAAGAATGTCCGTTTCTACTCTGGCGCTGACACTGTTGATCTCCATTTCCAGTGCAGCACCCGCGAACGCGCAAAGCTTTGTTGGCGGGATGATCGGATACAACTTCGGCGGCGATTCAGGCTGCCCCGAGATTACCGACTGCGAGGACAAGAACCTCAATTGGGGCGTGTCGGTCGGCGCGCTGGGAAGTCTCTTCGGCTTCGAGCTCGAGTTCGCGCAGATTCCGGATTTTTTCGGAGACTCTCCGTCATCGGAGTCGAGCGTCATCACGGTGATGGGGAACTTCATGCTCGCGCCCAGGTTCGGTCCGGTGCAGCCCTACGGGACTGTCGGCCTCGGGCTGATCAAGACCGACGTGGAATTGACGGGCCTTTTCACTGAGGACAACAACGCCTTCGGCTACAACACCGGCGGCGGACTGATCGTCACCTTCGGCGATCATTTCGGTATCCGCGGAGACATTCGCTACTTCCATTCCTTCAACGCATTCGATCTCCTGGGCTTCGATTTCGATGAGGAGGCCAAGATCGACTACGGCCGGCTGAGCGGTGGCGTGATCGTGAAGTTCTAGCCGACGGCCCAGGTAACTCTTACATCGCCTGACGGGTGTTTCCGCCGGACGCCTGAGTTAGGCTAATGTTGCCTTACGTTTTCTTGGGTGCAATGACTCCCCCGCCGGCGGAACATTCGGGGACGGAAACGCTGCTCATCGTCGAGAACGAGCCGGCGATACGTAACCTGCTGCAGATGGCGCTGCGGAAGAACGGCTACACCGTTCTTGCCGCAGAGTCCGCACGCGAAGCGCTGGAGATCGCGCGTGGCCACGCAGGCGCGATCGATCTCCTGATCACGGACGTCGTGATGCCAGACATGAACGGCCCCGAACTGGTGAAAGAGCTCGCCGCGATTCGACCGGAGACGCGAACACTCTTCATGTCAGGTTACATGAATGATGCGCTTGGCGATCAAGGCGTGTTGCCCAGTCATGCGAACTTCATTCAGAAGCCGTTTTCACCGCGGGTCATCGCACAGAAGGTGCGTGACATCCTGGACGGCACCTCTTCTTCCGCGTGAATCGAGTCGGAGCCGAACGATGACAAGAGTCGCGCTATTGGGTGTGGCGCTGGTGCTGTGGGCAACCACGCAACCGGTCGCCCAGGAATCCACATCGTTCACGCCGGGTGATCTCGTCAGCTCGTGGACGCTGGCGTCGGTCGAGCGGGGTATCTCCGGTGAGAAGCCCGAGCGGGTCCCGAACCCTCGCGGGCTGCTGATCTTCGACGCCGTGGGCCACGCCTTCGAGTTCGTGACCACCGCGAGCCGTCAGCAGCCCGAGACACCGCAAGCTGACCCGCTTGCGATGTTCGCCGCCTACAGTGGCTTCTGGGGCGGCTATCGCGTGGATGCGGAGCACAAACGCATCACGTTCAAGGCCGAGGGCGCAGTCAGTCTCGCCACAATGGGACGAGAGTTCTCTCGTTCCGTTCAGCGGGACGGCGACCGATTGACGATGACGTCGATTGACGAGCCGCATACCCAGGGCGGTATTCGCTGGACGTGGCAGCGCGTGCCGACGATCGATCATCTCTCGCCGTTCTATCGCCAGGCCGTCGGCTTCTGGCAGCACGTCGTCGAAAAGCGAGTGAACATGGCGACCGGCGCGGTCGTGTCGGAGTCGCGCCGCGCACCAAGCGTCATCGTTTACACGCCGGGCGGCTTCGTCGGAGTGCACTTCCCGACGTTGAACAGAAAGCCGTTTGCGGCAGAGAACCCGACGGCTGACGAAGCGCGTGCGGCGCTGCAGGGTTACCTCGGGTACTACGGTGCGCTCACGGTGTATCCGGGTGAGGTCTTTCACAACATCTTGGGCGGGGTGAGCCCGGCCGCGGGAAGCATCCTGCGGCGATACGCAGACATCAAAGGTGAGGAGCTCACCGTGAGACTCACGCCCGCCAACAATCAGCCGGGACAGACCCAGACCATCGTGGTGCTGCGCCGCCTCAGCGGCGTGGACGACATGCTGCCGAGGACTAAGTAGATAAGTTCCACTTTCAGTTACTGGTAGTACTCCGGCGCCTTCTTCAACGCCGTGTGCGCGGTGAAGTCGTGCTGGATCCAGAGGCGAGCTTTCGTCCTGGTCATGAACGCGTCGAGCGCCGCGCGCGACGCGCGCGTTTGATCGAGGTTGAACTCGAAGGTCGGATAACGCGCCATCGACCGCTCTTGCGGGTAGTGATAGAGGTCGCCAGACAGCACCACCGGCCCGGTCTCGCGCAGATCGACATAAAGAACTTGATGCCCCGGCGTATGCCCTGGCGCGGCTTTCAGGATCACGGTGCCGTCGCCGAAGACGTCGTGCTCATCGGCGGCAACGATCTGCGTTCGGCTCTTCCTGAGCGCGGAGTACGTCTCAGGCCTGCTCGCTCCGACCGGTTTCTCCGCCAGCATCGCGTCGCGCTCGGCCTGCCGCACGAGCCACGTCGCGCCACCAAAGAGATTGGCATTCGCCGTGTGGTCCCAGTGGTAGTGCGATAAGGCGAGGTGCGTGATGTCCGACGGCTTGCGTCCCGCGGCCTGCAGTTGGGCCGCCAGCGGCCTCGCCAATGTCACGAAGCGTTCCTGGCCATCCCCGAGCACGAGACGTTGGCGCACCGGACTTCCTGTCGGCGTCCACTCTGCGTCTGGCACCGCGGCAGCGTCCCACATCAGCAGTCCCTTCGGGTGCACGATCAGGTAGGCCGCGATCGACAACTGCGTCACCCCGACGTCCTCTTTCGTCAATTGATAGCGTGCGGGATCGGACTCGAGCGTGCCACCGTCGAACACGTAGAGCCTGATCGGTGCGTCAGCGGTGGATCGCGTCTGTGCGAGGGCGGACCGTTCGGTCAGACGGACGGCCGCGGAAGTAATCATCACGGCCGTCAACACGGCAAGTGTCGTCCAGGCCCGCATGGTCCCTCCCTTCACGTGACACCACGAGTAACTGTGAATTCTAACGACGTTCGCCAGTCTCCTCTGCTCTTAGAAGATGACCTCGTCCGGGTGCTCGCGTCGCCACGCAGTCCACGGCCCGGAGCCGTGCTTCAGCCTGCGCAGCAACTCGGTCACGTGTGCGGTCAGGATGTCAGGCCGGCACGGGTGGTGCATCGATGCCAGCCCACAGGTTCATGGTGCTCAGCTCGTCGCGTCCGCACGCCTTCAGATACACGAACAACTGCGTCCGGTACGCCGCGTGTCCGCATAGGACGAGGTTCACGAGGAATGCTCCGCGCGTCGTCTTGCTGCCGAACATCTCGATCTCGCCCCGGAAGTCGGCATCGGAGATCTCGCCGATTAGCCTGGCATAGGTATCGCTCTGCGCGGCAATCGCGGCAACCGTCTGGTCGAAGTCACGCGCCGCAGCCGCCTGCTCTTCGACGGTCCACTGCGCCGGGTCGAAGGCTCCGGCCTTGGCGAACTTCACCAGCATGGGTCCCATGATCGTCAGGTAGCGTAACAACTCGATAGTGCTGCGCTGCTTCGGCGTGGGGCGGTAGTCGGCTTTCGCACGGTCGATTTTGCTCGACAGGTGAACCAGGATGCGGACTTCGTGCTGAAGCGATGCGATCAGTTCGGATTTGGTCAGTACCATGAGACTCCTCGTCGAAAAACGGAAGGGGCAGGATATCACTGACGCGGGCGTTCGACGACGTCTTACATCCCTGACGTCCGCAGCATCTTTCGAAACGTCAGCGACACTCGCGTGCCGCGCGAGATGACCTGGTCCATCCACGTGTCTTGCGGTCGCGGCGGAATGGAGTGCTTCCACTTGTCGCGCGCCTCGCCGGCGATGACCAGCGCGCTACGCGGCGCGAGAAACATCTCCTCGACTCGCCCGGTGGCGGACTCAGTGAACAGCATCACACATGACGATCCAAGGCTGACGGAGACGACGGTGTCGTCGAAGAACGGGGCGTCGACATGCGGGAAGATGCCCGTCCCGGATGGGTACGCGTTGCGATCAACTGATCGGGAACATACGGCATGAGGCCGTTCTGCCACAGACATTTCCCCAGGTCGGCTGCCCAGTCAGGCAGGTCGTCGATGCGGTGAATCCCGCCCTTCGTATGGTGATAACTGTAGCCGTAGATCTGAAAGCCGCGGCCGCTGGGATCATGCAGCCAGGTGGTCGTATTGACGGCAGCAAACAGCCGGTCGTGGCTTGCCGGATCGAGGTAATCAGAGACGTAGCGCAGTCCGGGGATGGCCATGATCTCGAGTCTCCCGATGCTGACTCGAATTGTAGACCGGCCGCTCAACTGTCATGGCGAGCGGTCGATCGTCGTCGTGAGCGAGAGCGAACAGGTCGCCGCGTGGTGTGACGCGGATCGACTGGAGTAGGCCGTTCGTACCAGATCTCGACCTCGTAGCCATCGGGATCGGTGAAAAACATGTAGGGTTCGCCGGGCACGAACTCACCGTGGTCGCGAATCGTGCCGCCAGCCTCCTGCACGGCCGCTTTCGCACGGACGATGTCCGCCGCGCGTTGGAGCCGGAACCCGAAGTGCGCGATGCCGCCCACCTTGCCTGCGTGGGCCGGCTTGCGCTCGAACACAAGCACGTCCCAACTGCCCGGCGTCTGTGCCTGGACGAAATCGTCCTGCTCGTAAACGGGGACGACACCGAGTACCGCCTGATAGAACTGAAGCGAGCGCTGCGGATCACGCACAGCCAGCGCGACGTGCGTCAGCCCTCGTGTCTTCACTGGCCGGGTGGGCATGGTGCCACTCGAATGGTACCCGAAGACGCGAAAGGCGAGTGGCCCGGAGCCGACCGCCTAGAACAGTCCTACCGTTCTTCCCTCTCCATCGATATCGATGTTCATGAACGCAGGCGCCTTGCCGAGGCCCGGCATCCGCTGCATCTCGCCACAGAGCGCGACCACGAATTCGGCGCCAGCGCTCGGCACGAGGGCGCGAATCGGCAGAATGAATCCGGTCGGGCGATTGCGCAGCATGGGATCGTGCGACAGCGAGAGGTGTGTCTTGGCCATGCACACCGGCGCGTGCCCGAGGCCCAGTTTCTCGATGCGCTCGAGATCCTTGCGCGCCTGCGATTCGAGATCGATTGAGGCGGCGCCGTACAGCTTCGTCGCGATCGCCTCGATCTGCGCCACGATGGGCGTGCCATGCGGGGTGAGATGCGCGAACGTGTTGGGCTTGTCGCAGGCAGTGGTCACGGCGTTCGCCAGATCGGTCGCACCCGCGCCGCCCTGCGCAAAGCCCGAGTGGACGACAACGGTCTCGGCGCCAGCCTTGAGGGCGAGTTCCTTGACGAGCGCGAGCTCGCGCGGCGTGTCGGTCGGGAAGCTGTTGATGGCGACCACGCACGGCAGCCCGTACTGCCGCACGATCTGCACGTGCGCCGCGAGGTTGTCGGCGCCCTTGGCGAGCGCATCGAGGTCCTCGGTCGACAGCACGTTGAACGGTTTGCCGCCGTGTGACTTGGTTGCGCGAACCGTCGTCACGAGTACCGCGGCGCTGGGCGTAAAGCCACCGGCGCGACAGACGATGTCGCAGAACTTCTGGAATCCAAGGTCGCTGGCAAAGCCGGCTTCCGTGATGACGTAGTCGGCCATCTTGAGCGCGATGCGGTCGGCGAGGAGCGAATTCGCGGCGTGCGCGATGTTGCCGAACGGCCCGGCGTGCACCAGTGCCGGCTGCCCTTCCAGTGTCTGCACGAGGTTCGGCTTGATGGCCTCCTTCATGATCACCGTCATCGCGCCGGCAACCTTGAGCATCTCGGCGGTCACCGGCTCGCCCTCGTAGGTCGCGGCCACCACGATGCGGCCGAGACGACGACGAAGGTCGGCGAGGCTGCTGGCGAGCGCGAAGACCGCCATCACCTCGGAGGCGGCGGTGATGACGAACTGCTGTTCGCGGGGCACGCCATGGGCCTTGCCACCGAGCCCGACGACCGAGTAACGCAGCTCACGATCGTTCATGTCGACAGTGCGCGGCCAGATGACGGTCGACGGATCGATGCGCAGCGGATTGCCATTGAAGATCGAGGCGTCAAGCGCCGCCGCCAGCAGGTTGTGCGCGGCCGTCACGGCATGGAAGTCGCCGTTGAAATGGAGGTTGATGTCCTCCATCGGACCGATCTGCGAGTAGCCGCCGCCCGTGCCGCCGCCCTTGACGCCGAATACTGGTCCCATCGACGGCTCGCGCAGGCAGAGGACGACCTTCTTGCCGATCTTGCCGAGCCCCTGGGTCAGCGCCACGCTGGTCGTGGTCTTTCCCTCACCGGCCTTGGTCGGCGTGATCGCGGTGACGATGACCAGCTTCGCGTCCTTACGCTTGGAGAGACGATCGAGGATCGACAAACGGACCTTGCCGCGGAACTCCGCGCACTGCTCGAGTTCCTCGGGAAGGATGCCTGCCGCCGACGCGATCTCGGCGATGGGACGCAACTTGGCTTCGTGAGCGATTTCGAGCGCTGACTTCATCTGAACTGATCCTTGTTTGGAGGTAATTCTGAATTCAGAATTCAGAATTCAGAAACGATGTGTGGGGGACTACCCGCCTGCCTCATCTCCGCACCGGCCTTGGCGGCTGGAGAGGCTCCACCTGGCTTACTCGCGGTTCCGGCAGGCGCACCGGCACCGCCAGTCTTAGCCGACCTCGCAGCCAAAGCCTGGTCGGCGGCTGAAGGGCCGGCGGCGTTGAGGTGCTCGTCTTCTTCGATCGGCACGGTGCGGCCAGGACCGGCTCCGGACTTCCACAGCTCTTTCGGCCGACCGGGTCTGCTGTCGCGACCAAGATAGAAATTGAGCCAGGAGGCGGTGCCGGTCAGCTTGCGATCAGGCGGCGGCACGAACACCTTCAGCTGATCGAGCGTGCTCGACGCCTCGGCGCGCGCCATCACCTTCACCCAGATGCACTCCTGATCGATCACCTCGCAGGCGCCGTGCAAGGTGCCGCCGCACGGACCGTTGCGCATCTGCTTCGGGCAGGTCTGCGGGCAGACGTACTCCATGGAACCGAGCACGCAGTTGCCGCAGTTCTGGCAGCCGAACACCTCTTTCTTCCCGTAGTACTCGAATCGCTCGAAGTAGTGGCTGAGACGAGGATGCCGATCCAGCCAGCGGAAGGCGCCCTGGATAGCGCGCCGCACCGGCGACTCCTTGACGTTCTTCGACCAGGGCATGAACGGCAGGGCCTTCCCGACCGCGTCCATGACGGTCGGCAGCAACTCGCGCGTCGGCTTTGGGCGCGGATCGCGCTTGTAGAGATAGAAGCCGTCCTTCTTGCCGAACTGCAGCTCCTCGAAAATCTCTTCCCACCTCGGCGCCAGCTCCTCGGCCCGTCGGATGATCTGGTTGATGTGCCGTGCGTCGTGCGTGCCGCCGATGTACGCACCGGCGTAGCCGATGCCTTTGAGGATCGCCACGCTCTTCGCGGCTCGCTCGAGCCGGGCCTGCAGCCCTCCGTCAGGTGCTTCCGATTCCTTGCGCAGCTCGGCGACAAGCTGGTCGGATGCCCAGCATCCGGGCGGATTCCCGGTATTCATCCGCTCCGCGGCGCGGCGACTGAGGACGTAGACGTTGCCGAGGACCGGTGTCTTCAGCCCGCGCTCGTCGAGATACCGTTTCAGCTCGACGAACTTGGTCGCGTCCCAGCCGACCTGCGTGATCGCCATGTCGGCACCGGCGGCAATCTTCTTCTCGAGCTTCAGGTACTGATAAAGAAGGTCCTCGCGCTGGTACTTGAAGGGAGAAACGGCGCACGAGATGAAGAACGGTGTGCCGGTACGCGCCCGCTTTTCGGCGATGTGCGCCGCCAGCTGCACCGAATCGATGTCGAAGACGGCGGTCTTCGGCGCGGCCTTCGGCCAGTCGCCGCTGATCGAGAAGATGTTGTGCATCTCGAGCGCCTGCAGCGCGACCAGCGTCTTCTCGATCGTCGAGCGATCCTGGCTGACGCAGGTGAGATGCACGTTGGGCACGAGCCCGCGGGCGCGGACCGCGGTGCCGACACGGATGGAATCCTGACCAAGCTGACCGCCGGCATAGCTCGTGATGCTGCCCGCCGCGATCTCCGGAATCATCGCCAGCTTCGAGGCGATCTCGAGTACCTGCGCTTCGCGCTTGAGGCCCGACGCCACCAGCTCCGTCACGTAGAGGAACTGGCCGGACTTCACGCGCTCGGCGAGCGGCTTCATCTGCCGAGTTCCTTTCGAACCGTGCGCGTTCCTTCAACCATCGCGCACAGCTTCCCGAAGGCGACGTCGCGATGCAGCCGGACGAGCCCGCAGTCCGGGGTGATCACGAGACGTTCGGCCGGGATGACCTCGAGCGCACGACGGATGCGGTCGGCCACGAACGACGCCGACTCGACCTCGTTCGTCTTGACGTCGATGACGCCGATGCCGACCGAGAACGGTACGTTGAACTCTTTGAAGAGCTGCAGATCATCCTCACCGCGGCGCGCGAACTCCATCGACACGGTGTTGATCTTGGCCTGGAGAATCGCCGGGAACAGATAACGATAGCTCCCCTCGAACGACGGCTTCCCGTAGCGGTTGCCGTAGCAGACGTGGAGAGTGATGTTGGCGTCGACCCCGTCGACCATGGCGTTGATCGCCTTGAGCGCCCACGGGAGATCCTCCGGAAATCCCGAGTAGTACGGCTCATCGATTTGAAGCTCGGTGGCGCCGGCACGCACCAGTTCCTTCAGCTCGAGGTTCAGCACGCGTCCCAGATCGAGCGCAAACGCCTCTTCGGCGTCGTAGAACTTGTTCTGGATGCGCTTGACCAGCGTGTGCGGACCGGAGATCGAGATCTTCGACTTGTGGTCGCTGAAGCGCCCGAGGAAACGCGCCTCCTCGGCAAGGCCCAGCGTTCCCGTGGCCAGCTTCGAGCGCACGATGCTGTCGTAGAAGTCGTAATAGAAGCGCTTCGACCCCAGATCGACCTGCACACCGGGCATCCGCTCGGTGAAGTAGTCGATCATGTTGTCGCGCTGCGCTTCGCCGTCGGAGACGATGTCGATACCGGCGGTTTCCTGGTCCTTGATCGCAGCTTTCCGTACCGCATCGTGCATCTCGTCGAGATCGCGGCGACTCAGACGACGCGAGAGGTACTCGTTCTTCGCGCGTTCGAGCCACTCGGGCATCGAGTAGCTGCCGATAACCGAGGTCGGAAGAATGGGCTGTGGCGGCGTCATCTCTTTATTATCCGAGTCAACTCCCAACTCCCAAAACCCAACTCCCAACGTGTCTGGAGATGGCCGCTTGGGAGTTGGAGGTTGGAAGTTGGGAGTTACTCCTAGTCACGTTGCGTCGTGTACAAAATGCTCGTCTTTGTACCGGGCCGGTACGGGAACGGCGCGAAATGCACGTCGTAGCCGGCGCGCGCGCCAACGGCTCTCAGCAGCGCACCGTTCACCCACGTCACCAGCGAGCCGTCCAGCTTCCCTGGTCCCTTGAATCCCTTGCGGTAGTCGTCCATCTCGCTGACGAAGATGTCCTGCACCTGCAGGAACCCGCGCGGATGGAGCAACGGCAGCGTGTTGGCGAAGCTTTCCCCCGCGCCCCTCGAAATATGAAACCGCACATCGTCGGGCGCCTCGGCCAGCAGGTCCTCGAGGTGCGTGCGCGTCAAGCCGGGAGGGACATGGTCCTCTTCGCGGTCGTCGAGCACGCGAAGCCGCTCTTCGAGCTTGAAGGTGTCCCATAGCCGTCGCCAGAACGCGACACCTTTCTCTCCCTCGAAGACGGCATACGGACCACCGTCGAGCAGCTTCGTCACCATGGCCGGCAGATCGGCACGTGCGATCCCGAAGTCGGCAACGAGCTTGTCCACCAGCGGCCCATTGAGGTACGCGCGCACTTCGACCAGGTAGAGCTTGCCATCGCGACGAACGAGATCGTCGAACGGGAGGTTGTCGTACACGTTGGTCAAGTGCACGTACATGATCTTGAAGCGATGCGCGGCGAGCGACTTGAACGGGTTCAGCGCATCGAGCGGTACTCCGCTCGCGTGGTCGCCGTGATGCGCAACCGCCGCGACGGCGCGCTCCAGGCTGGTCGGCGAGTAGTCGCCGAGGATGAAGTGCAGCTTGGAGTAGAAGTTCGTCCCGCACTGCTCGTCGAGCGCCTTGAAGCGGTCGAGCCAGGCGGCCGCGCGAGCGCCGGAACCGACGCCGATCTCGAGGCCGAAGATCTCGGCGGGCAGTTGCCCGCGCGCGTCGAGGTCGCGCAGCAGCGTCCAGAAGTCGGCCACGGAATCGGATACCGCTTGCGGATGATTCGCGTCTGACGACCCGCCGGGCAGCGCCGCCTCGAAGCCTTTGCCCGAGGCCGCTTCCCAATCACCGAGATACCGCCAGAACAAGCGGTTGAAGGCCCAGATCAGGCAATCCCGGTATGGCCGGAAATCGTCGAGATAGAGATGGTTCTCGACGTTGGATTCGGGTCCGGCATCGAGGCTTTTCACCGCGCGCGCCAGGTCGATCTGCAGCCTGGCGGCGTCGGTCTGTCGCAAATCGATGGCGATCTCGGCAAGCGGCAGCGCCTGGCCCTGCGTGCCGGTTGTCCGGCGCACCATCACCGGGTCGCGAAAGTTGGTCTTGTACTGGATCCAGTCCAGGTGAATCCGCAGGGACGGAGCCATGCGGGCATCGAGGACGCCGTCTTCGACGAGTGACATCAGCGACCCCGTCACGAGGCCCGCCATTTCGCTCTGTGGTGAACGCTGGCCGCTCCTCGGCTTCTTGCTCTGCGAAATGTGATTGATATGAACGATCACCGCACCGGCCGCTTGTATGTCGTCAGGTCCAGGGACATTGGCGCAAAATTTCTTCACGCCAACAGCCTCACAGTCTATTGCATGATGAGCCGGATGTCATCCGCTGTGCGAAAAGGTTTGCGCATAGCGGTGGGTTTCGGGAACCAGGAACCAGGAACCCGCGCTACTATGCCCCATGCGCCTGGCGCTTCTCGGATTGCTCGTGGCGGCAGCCGCCGGGCCATGGGCGTTTGCGCAGTCGTCCCGCCCCGCGATCCTCTCCCGCCTCATCTGGTTTGATCGCGCTGGTCAGCGGCTGGGATCTGTGGGCCCGATTGCCGATCACGGCAACCTCGAGATCTCGCCGGACGGCACGCGCGTCGCTGTCGCAGTCACCGACGTCGCTCGCGCCACGCGCGACATCTGGTTCTATCACCTCGCATCCGGCGAGCGAACGCAATTCACCTCGGATCCCGCCGACGAGAACTGGTTGATCTGGTCGCCTGATGGCGCGCGCGTGTTGCTCAACTCGTTCACCAGAGAACGTCTCAGCCTGCTCGAAGGTCCATCGACCGACGCTTCGAAGGGGATGCCGGTGCTCGGCGGCGACGAGGGCAAGTGGCCGGTGAGCTGGTCGCCGGACGGACGTTACGTCCTCTATGTGACGAACAACGATCGGACGAGCAACGACATCTGGGTGTTGCTGCGCGATGGAACGGGATCGCCCTATCCCTACCTGCACACCGCCGAGTCCGAGAACTGGGCGTCGTTCTCGCCGGACGGTCGATGGGTGGCGTTCAGCGCAACGGAATCGGGGCAACCAGAAGTCTACGTCGCGCCGTTTCCGGCGGCGACGCGGCGCTTTCGCGTGTCGGCCGACGGCGGTTCGCAGGCACGCTGGCGGCGTGATGGGAAGGAGATCTACTACGTCGCACCCAACAGGATGTTGATGTCTGCGCAGATCGATATGTCCGCCGGAATCGCGGTGACGGGATATGAGCCGCTGTTCGAACTGCAGCACCCGTACGGCGCCTATCACGCCTTCGACGTCACCACTGACGGTCAACGATTTCTCGTCAACACACTCGTCGTCAGCCCCACTCTACCGCGCGTGATCGCCGCGCTGCGCTGAAGGGTCGCTCAGGAGACGTCGACTTCGATGCCCCCGGTGATACCCACAACGACATTGAACAGCGTGGCCCCGACGAGCGTCATCACGAAACCGAGCACGCCATAGAAAATCGGCAGGAAGACGATCGCGCCCGCGCCGAAGAACGTGCTGCCCAGCGTCCCGTGCAGCCCCGGTGGCCCGGCGAACATGCCGCCGAGCGAGAACAGCGAGACGAACGCCCCGAACACGAATCCCATGATCACGTAGAGCAACCCAGCGACCCTGGCGCACGATAGAGCTCCTACACGCCTGATGACCATGTGCTGGCTCCTTCTGCAATGTCTGGCGTCAGCCGGACTTCCCGGCATCTCGCTATTCAGTTCTCGAAGGAATTCGGTGGGAAGAAGACGCCGCGGATACTAACACGGCCTCGAGCGCGTCATCGCGGGTTGCCGAACACCTGAACGTAGTACGGTCGTCCGTCCGATCCTCTGGCGAGTGCGGCGCCGATCTCGGTCAAGCCCGGATTCAGAATGTTGGCGCGATGGCCCGACGATCCCATCCACGCGGCGAGCGCGGATGCGGGACTCCCCTGACCGTACGCGACGTTCTCCGCGTAGGCCTGCCAACGATAGCCCACGGCCGCGAGTCGATCCTGAGGCTCTGGATAGGGGACACCGGGCAACACGTGCGCCATCTGTCCCGTCGACGCCATCTGATCGGCATGGAGTTGCGCGGCACGCGTCAGGAGTGGACTGACGGTAAGCGGTGCCAGACCGGCCTGACGGCGCTCGGCATTGGTGAGTGAGGCGATCTCGTTCGCGGCCGCTGACGCAGGCGCGCCGTCGGCCTCCATACCCGTCGGGCTGGCCGGCGACGAACACCCGGAAGCGAGCACGAACAGACAGACCAGGACGAGGATGGCGGGACGGTCGGGCATACCGCGTCGGGCTGCAAGGCCGGGACCGCACCCGGGGTGTGCAGATCCCCGTAAATTGAACCAGCCACGGGCTCCGGCGTCTTCGTGCTTGAACACACTTTCGTGAATGGCTTACGCTTGCCGCACCATCCAACGGGTCCACTGGTCATTCCCCGCGAACCCTGGCTGGTGACATCATCATTGGCGCGCTTTACGCGCCCAGGACCGCCGAGCGGTCTGGTACGAGGTACGAGAATTCGCGTTCGAGGCCGTATAACGGTCCAAGGAGCCGAACTGATGCGAGTGTTGACCTTTGCCCTGGCCGTTTTGGTGGCCTCTCTGACCACAAGCACTCTGTCCTTCGCGCAAGAAGGCCACCCTCTCAAAGGATCGTGGCTGGGGACCTGGGGACCTGCCAAGACTCACAGCAATGACATCGTGCTCGTGCTGGACTGGGACGGCAAAACCATCACCGGCATGGTGAACCCCGGGACCGACGACGCCCCGATCAAGAACGCCACCTTGAATCCCGACGGCTGGGTCGTGCACTTCGAGGCCGACATCAAGGACAAGTCGGGTGTCCTCAACTACGTGTTCGATGGCAAGATCGAGAATCTGTCCTTCCACAACCGCACGATCGTCGGCACATGGAAGAATCAGCGCGAGAGCGGCGCGCTGAAGATCAGCAGACAGTAGGCGGCTGGCGTGAGGCAACAGGCACAAGAGGAGACCTTGATGAAGTCTGGCGTTCGATTCGCCTTCGCGCTCGTCGCGGTGGTGCTGCTGGGAAGCGTATCCGGTTCAGCGCATCACCCCATCTCTGCCAAGTTCGACGACTCCAAGCCACAAACACTCACCGGCGTGGTCACGCTCGTGGACTGGAGAAACCCGCACGTCCACATCTATATCAACGTGCGCAACACCAACGACGCCGACAACTGGGCCGTCGAGACTGAGAGCCCGATCGATCTCGAAGCGGGTGGCTGGACTCGTGATTCGGTGAAAGCCGGTGATTCAATCACCGTCGCTGGAATCCTCGCGCGCAATGGCAGCCGGCAGATCTGGGCGAACCGGATTACCATGGCCGGCACGGGCAAGCAGGTGCTGAACATCACCCCGCCGTCCCCACCGGCGCTGCTCGCCAACCGGCCGACGCCGCGCTGGCCAGACAAGCAGCCGCGGCTCGGACCCACCGCGGGCGGAGTGCAGGGTTACTGGGCGTTTCCGAGTTCGACGGTGCTCGTCGAAGGCGGGGCGGACATTCCGATGGATCAGTACGGCCTCCTGAAGAACATTGCCGATGCCAAGCGGGTGGCGCCGATGCAGCCCTGGGCGCTCGCGCTCTACGAGCTCCGGCAGCGCCGTTTTCTGCAGGACGATCCCACGTATCTCAACTGCAAACCGCCCGGCGGACCTCGTCAATTCCAGCTGTCCTACGGTGTGCAACTCGTGGAAGATCGTGAACGGCAGCGGGTTTTCGTGCTGATTGGCGGCGGAAACAACAATTTCCGCATCATTTACCTGGACGGCCGGGGCCATACCGGCCAGGTGGGCGGCGATGACGATAACCCGCTCTATTACGGCCGGGCGGTGGGAAAATGGGAGGGGGACAGCCTCGTCGTCGATACCCGCGGATTCAACGAGGACTTCTGGTTTACCAACGGCGGCCTGCCCCACACGGACAAGCTGAAACTGATCGAACGGTTCACGCGCGAGAACTTCGATACGTTGAAGTACGAAGTCACAGTAGACGACCCCGGGGCGTATACGAAACAGTGGTCGACCAGCTGGACACTGCGATGGGTGACAGGACAGGAGATGCCGCGGCACCTGTGTCAGGAGAACAGGCCCTGACGCCAACTCGGAGGATGCGATGAGAGCGTACTTACTGGGTGGTCTCGTTGCAGTCGGAATGACCCTGGCTGCTGGCACCGCAGTAGCCCACCACTCGTTTGCCGCGGAGTTCGACGCAAACAAGCCGATCAAGCTCACTGGCAAAGTGACCAAGATCGAGTGGACGAATCCTCACGTCTGGTTCTACATCAACGTGAAGGACGAGAAGACTGGCGAGATGACGAACTGGGGCGCCGAGATGGGTCCACCGCACCTGCTGCAGCGTCGCGGCTGGCGCCGGGACTCGCTGAAGATCGGTGAGGAAGTCACCGTGAGCGGATCGCTGGCCAAGAACGGCAGCAAACGCCTCAACGCAAGACAGGTAGTCATGACGGCGACAGGGACGCGACCTGGTGAGACACTGGATGCCGCGTCCAGTCAGGGTCCGAGTTCGAATAACTGAGGTCAGGATGACCTCGACGCGGTGCACGTCCTCACGCGTGTCGCCGCGGTCGGTTAACGCAGTCGGAGAGGTGGATATGAGAGCGCACATCCTCGGCGGTCTGATCGCGTCTTGTGTGGTACTGGCGGCCGGAACAGCCGTGGCACATCATTCGTTCGCCGCGGAGTTCGACGCGAACAAGCCGATCAAGCTGACGGGCCGGGTCACCAAGGTCGAGTGGACCAACCCGCACGTCTGGTTCTACATCAACGTGAAGGACGAGAAGACCGGTGAGGTGACCAACTGGGGCGCGGAAATGGGACCGCCGCATGGTCTGCAGCGCCGAGGCTGGCGACGCGAAACGTTGAAGATCGGCGAAGAGGTGACCGTCAGCGGCTCGCTGGCCAAGAACGGCAGCAAGCGGATGAACGCGCGCCAGGTCACGCTTGTGTCCACCGGTGGCCGGCCCGGCGAAACGCTCGATGCCGTGTCGAGTCAGGGTTTCGAACCCCTAGGGCATTGCTCACATCGCCACGCGGGGTTCATCCCCGCGTGGAGCGGTACACACACGTCGTTGGCGGGGAGTGATGCCCCGCATCCGAGTCAATCGATCTCGTTGGCCTGAGGGGCAGATCATGCGACATTGCCTTGCGTTGTGCGGAGCGGCGGCGTTGTTCCTGTCTCCGATTCTGGTCGAGTCACTTCAGGGACAGCAGGAGCAGCAGCCACAACCGCAGCGTCCGGGTGTGCAGGTCGGCGTCCCCGACGGACGCGGTGGTACTCCGGCGCAACCGGCGGGTGGCCGTGGCCGCCAGGGCCCACCTGCTGGACCGACACCTCGCAACACCGACGGGCGTGCGATCTTCACCACGCCCGGGAAGAAAGGTGTCTGGCTTCCTGGTGGCGGCGGCGGTGCGACACCCAATGCGACGCGCCCTGACATTCCGTTCCAGGCCTGGGCAAAAGCCGTCTACGCCGATCGCGACGAGAACCAACTCGAGCCGCACACCAGATGCAAGCCCTCTGGTGGCGTGCGCCAGTTCCTGACGCCGTACGGCGTCGAGTTCGTCGAGCTCCCAGAGCTGCAGAAGATCTTCATCTTCGACATTGGCGGGCCGCACACCTACCGGACGGTCTACATGGACGGACGATCGCATCCGGCAAAGGTCACGCCCAGCTTTTACGGCCACTCGATCGGCTGGTGGGAAGGTGACACGCTGAACGTCGAGACAACGGCGTACAACGAGGGTTTCTGGATCGATCGTCGCGGGCTGCCAACGACCGACAAGCTGCGCACGCTCGAGAAGTTCACGCGGACCGACTCGCTGACGGTCGCCTACGAGTTGACGATCGACGATCCGGGTGCCTACACCGCGCCGTGGACGAGCCGACTCAATCTGCGATGGGAAGACGGGACCGAGCTCTTCGAATACGTCTGCCAGCAGGCCAACTACGCGCACAACCTGATGTTGGGCGCGTACGAGTCGGTCGACCGCACGACCGTCACCGTTCCCTAGCTACGCAAGCAATTCTGAATTGAGAATGCAGAATGCAGACACTGTCTGCGTTCTGCAGTTCTGCAGTTTTTCCAGCCTTCTCCCTTCGCGGCGCCGAGGACATACCGCCCGGCGGTCGCGGCTCCAGGCGTCGGCTGTGAACGCGCTCATCGCAGTCGTCAGAGCGGCGGGCATACCGCTTGGCGGACGCGTGCGACCATGCCGAGCACACCGCGAAGCCGGAAATCGACCGTAGCGATTCATCCGCGCGTCTTCGGCCACGCGTTCTGGTTGCATCGAGTTATCACTGAAGTTTTGAGCCGCGTGACGGATGTAGCCGCGAGTTGTCTGCTAGACGCGCGGACAGCGTTAGCGCCCGAGCGGAGATCGATTTCCCGGCATGTGGAGCGGCGACCGCCGGGCGGTGTGCCCGCCGCGATCCTGCAGCGACATCTCTAAGTCATGCATGTTCCTGCCGCTCATTCGCAGTCAGCGCCAGTGCGATCCCGCCGATCACGATCGCTGCTGACAGCACGAGTCGCACAGACAGCGTCTCGTTCAACACCACAATGCCACCGGCTGCCGCCAGCACCGGCACCAGCAGCTGCACGAGCGACGCGCGCGTTGCGCTCAGCCGCCGCAACGCGGCGTACCACGCAACGTATCCAAGGCCTGACGTGACCGCACCAGACACGGCGGCGAGGACGATGCCGCGGGTCTCGAGGTGACTGAACCGCCACGTGGCAACGCTCACGACCAGCGTCAGAGGAATGGTGCGCACGAAGTTGCTCGCGTTTTGCGCCAGCGGATCCGGCGCACCGCGTCCGAGCAGCGAGTAGAGTCCCCACGCCACGCCAGCCACCGTCATCAACACGGCCCCAGTCGGCGACGGCGCCGTGAGCCCGGGCAGGACGAGATAGACCAGTCCCGCAACAGCCAGAACCAGTCCCACCCACTGCCTGCCGTGCGGCCGCTCTCCGCTGAGCAGTGCCGCCAGCATCATCGTGACCTGCACGGTGCCGAACAGAATCAGCGCGCCCGTACCAGTCGTGAGCAGGCCGTAAGCGTATGAGAACGGGATGGCGTAGACGAAGAGGACGACAGCGGACAGCCACGAACCCTGCAGTCGAGGCGTTGCCGGCCGCGTCAACGCCGTGATGATCACGAGGCAGCACGCGCCGGCGATGAATCGAATCGTCGCGAACGAGGCCGCATCGATCGCCGCGGTGCCGAGCGCCATGCGACACAGGAGAGAGTTGCTGGCGAACGCGGCAAGGGCTGCGGCAGTGAGGACGCCTGTGCGCACGTTTCAGGCGCGTTCCTTCTTCCACGCCGCAAGAGCCGCGCGGACCAGCTGGCGCAATCCGGGCGTGCGCAGATCGGCCGTCGTGTTGATGACGACGTGGCGATTGCCCTTCCCTGTTCCGCGGAGCAGTTTCTTCGGATCGGGAAGCGACGCGCCACGAGCCACTCCGAACTTCACGCCCTTCTGGCTGACGGTGATATAGCTCACGACGCCGATGTAGCCGGGCTCATAGCCATACGTGATGTAGGGGCCGGTAGGGTCGACAGTCTCTTTGACGTTCGGGAGCAGGTCGAGCATGAGCGAACGCGCTGCCTTCGCCACCGCCTGCACTTCGCGGGGATAGGGTGCGATCAGGTCCTTGAACGTGCGCGCCGGCCCGGCATTCGCCTGCGCGCGAACCGGCTTCGTGGACGCCGCCTTCCTGGCTTTCGCGGTGCTCGTCGAACGAGCGCGCGCCGGCGCCTTCGAAGCCACGCCGCGCCACGCGAGCGTCATTGCTTCTCCGATCACATCTTCATCGGCTTTGTCGATGTGGACACGCGTGCATCCCTGCAGCCCCCACGCGCCGCTCTCCGGTTCGAACATCGATGGATGCGACCGCAGAAAGCTCGTCTGCTGTTCCGGCGTGAGATTGACCATCCCGAATCGATCGTCGTGGTGGAGCGTCGCGAAGATCCGATTGTTCACACGGAAGTCCGGATGGCCCATGTGCGAGCTCTCGATGGCGCCTTCCATGCCGAGCGCAATCCGGCGGAAATCGTTCGCGGTCACGTGGGCACGATAGCACGATGTGCAGGTGCGCCGTGGAAACGGACTTGGACGAATGGAAACGGAGTTGGACGGAGGAAACGGATCGCCACGGAGTCACAAAGACACGAAGGGCTACACGAAGAGCAGTTGGGCGACCCCGTGGGCGGTATCTCTATCAACCAAGAATCTCTGACACGCGCTCCGCCATACGAAGCAGCAACCCATCCTGACCATGAGCAGCTGTCAGTTGTAAGCCAAGCGGGAGGTCAAACCCGACGGGCATTGGAAGGGCGATCGCCGGCGTGCCCAGCGCGGTCCACGGTGCATTCATCGCGGGGTCACCGGTGGATGCGAACCCCTTCGGCGCGGGTCCGGTCGCGGCCGGCACCAGGATGACCGGCGTTGATGCATACAACTCCGCAACGGTGCTCCTGTACGCATCGATGTGGCGACGCGCTTCGTCGTATCGCATCTCCGGAAGCGCCAGTCCCCATTCGACCATCTCGGCGAGATCGGCGAGCCTCTTGCCATGTTCCTCGTAGCGCTCCTGATGGAATCGCGCGCCCTCGTAACACATCACGACGTGCGCCGCCTCTGCCAAGGTAACGAGCATCCCGGCGATGTCGATGAAGCGAATGGAGAGCCCGCCTCGCTGGAGCGTCTGAATCGCGCTCTGGAAGGCAGCGCTCATCGCCGTCTCGACCGGCGGCAGCGGATCGGGAGCGGCCAGCACTACTCCATCGATCGGTACGCTCTGACGATCCAGCGCATGCCACAGTGCCAGCATGTCGCGCGGCGTCTGGGTGAAGAAGCCGAGCGTGTCGAGGCTCTTCGCGAACGGCAGCACACCCGTCATCGGGAACAGACCGAACGTCGGCTTGAACCCGGCGACGCCGCAGTACGACGCAGGCCTCAGCACCGACCCTTTTGTCTGAGTGCCGAGTGCCAGCGGCACCATCCCGGCCGCAACTGCGGCGGCCGAACCACTCGAGCTTCCGCCGGGTGTGTGATTGAGGTTGCGGGGATTCCGCGTCGGCGCGGGCGTGAGGTATGCGAAAGCGGTCGTCTGTGTCTTGCCGAACAGCACTGCCCCACGGCTCTTCAGCTCGGTGATGATCCCCGCGTCCTCCAGGCCGATGCGTCCGCGGTAGATTGGCGACCCGTACTCGGTGCTGATGCCGCGCGTCTCGATGATGTCTTTCGCACCGAACGGGATGCCCCGGAGCGTCCCGCCTTCGGCGCTCTGCCCGATCGTCCGCTTCACCCACGCATGAATCTCGTCATCCAGTGAGTCGGTCGTCTCGATGCACCGCGTGAACGCCCGGGCACGAGCCTCGCTCGACGCCTCGATCCATTCAGACAGACCGTGTGGATTGTCAGAGGACACGGCCCTGAGGTCAGGTCGCCAGATCGAACTGCGGCAGACAGGTGGAGGCGATCTGCTCCACGTGCCGATGATCGGTTCCGCAGCAACCCCCCATGACGTTGAGATGCCGCAGTCGTCCCTTGACACGAGCGTAGTCTCGACCGAGCTCGATTGGATCTCCGACATCGAGCGTCGTGGCCTCGTTCAGCTCGGCATGGCTCTTTCGTGAGGCGTTGGCCCGCAGGCCTCGCACCCGTCCCAGCCATCGTCCATCGTCGGCCAGCACGTCCTCGAAGTGCGTCGGGTGCGCGCAGTTGATCATGTAGTAGCGCGGGTATCCGCCCGTGCTGTCGTCGACCTGCTCGATGGCGGCGCGCAGCGTCTGTCCGGTTGGAAGCCGGCCGTCGGTTTCGACGGTGAACGACAGCGCGACCGGCATGCGCGCGCGTTCGGCGGCACGCGCAATGCCGATGGCTTCCTCGACGTAGTTCATCGTGATCGCGCAGATCATGTCCGCCTTGGTCCCGGCAAACGTCTCGATCTCTTCACGGTGGTAGTTCTCCGCCTGCTGAACGGACATCACCGCCCCAGGGACATAGCCATCGCCCCGCGGGCCGATACATCCGCTGATGACGACGCGTGTGGCTTCGGTTTCGTACTCCTCGCGAATCTGTTCAAGCAGCTGAATTGAGGCGCGGTTCGCGTCCGCGAGCGCCGCCGGCGTGTATCCCAACCGCGCTCCCCAATCGGCACTGGCGCGCCACGTCGCGCTCTCGAGGATCAAGCCGGTGCCAAACCGTCGGGCAATGTCGCCATACGCCCGGAAGTACTTCAGAAGCGCGTCACGTCCCTCCGCATTCCTCAGCAGGTGGAACGCAGCGAAGTCAGGCAGCTCGAGGCCGTCGTGAAAGATCAGCGTCGTTTCGATGCCGCCATCGGTGAGAAAGAGGTTGCCCGTGAGCTGGGGTAGTGCCGTTCGATATCGCGCCATGATCGCAGGTGGTTCGCGGCGTCATTGTCCCGCAGATTGGACCGTTCGCGCCATCCAGGCGCGCACCACCTCGGCGAATCGCTCTGGCTCCTCGAAGAATGTCTGATGGCCGCTGCGCTCGAAGAGGTGCAGCGTCGCGTCCGGCAGCGTCTCAGTGATGCCGTTCCACATCGTGTACGGAATCGCGTAGTCATATCGGCCGTGTGCGAGAAGGATGGGAACCCGGAGCTCGTCCCGGCCGATGGTCACGTTCCAGTTGGAGGTGAGGCGTCCGAGAATGTGTTCGAAGAGCTGCGGCTTGAATTCTGCCTCGGCAAACAGGGGTAAAGCGTTGAACCGTGGATCGAAGAAACGCATCGGTGTCTGAGCGAACACGGCTCCCTCAGGCGGAGTGCCCGGCGGAAGCTTCGCGTAGTTCTCCTTCAGGATCGCCTTGCGCTCCTCGGATCCGTCCGCCTCGAAGAAGGCGGTTCCCGCCTTCACCATCTGCTGCACGTCGCCGGTTGGAGGGGTACCTGCCGCGATCACATGAGACACGCTTCGCGGGCAGCGTCGGCTGTACTCGATCGCCAGCACACCAAGGATGGAATATCCCAGTACGGCAACGCGTTCGACTCCGACAGCCCGGCGCACGGCCTCCAGATCATCGGCCAGCACATCGAAAGTGAGGTCGGCCGGGTTTCCTGTCGACTTTCCTCCTCCTCGTAGATCGACATAGATGAACTGAAAGTGGTCCGTCAATGGCGGTGGGGTCATGCGCTCGTATGGTTTCGTCCCCAGATTGCACGGAAGGATGCACGGAACGCCTGTTCCACGCGTCGCGTAGAACAACTCAGCGCCGTTCACTGATACGACCATCGATGCCTCCTTCGATCGGGACCTGTGTTCGGAATCCATGACTCGACGCTCGGGAGCAGAGCTCCGCGAGGCCGGGTCAGATGATAGCGAGCAGGACGTCAGCCGCCTGCTCGCATTGCGAACGCGAGACGTCGAGGTGGGTTACCAGGCGAATCGTTCTCGGGCCAAAGGCGATGATGAGCACACCATGCTCGCGCGCGCGCGCAACGATAGTCGCCGCGTCAGGGGCATCATGTGCGACGCTGAAGACGATGATGTTCGTCTGAACGGTGTCAGCGCTGAGCAGTATACGAGGGCTCTCGACAAGTCGCCTCGCTATGCGCTTGGCGTTGTCGTGATCCTCGACGAGCCGGCTCATATGATGGTCGAGCGCGTGAAGCCCGGCAGCCGCGAAGATGCCGACCTGCCGCATCGCGCCACCGAGCATCCGACGGTGGCGAAGGGCGGCATCGATCAGCGCGCGCGAGCCCGCCAGCAGCGATCCACCCGGAGCCCCAAGACCTTTCGACAGTGCCACCGAGACGAGATCGAATGGACTCGAGAGGTGCGAGGGTGAGCAACCGCTGGCAACCGCAGCGTTCCACAATCGGGCCCCATCGAGGTAGGTTGCGACACCGTGCTCGCGCGCGACGGCGCAGATCCGCTGCGCCTCGTCCTGCGGAAACACGATTCCGCCAGAACGGTTGTGGGTATTTTCAATCTCCACGACCGTCGTCGGCGGCAGGAGCATATGTCCACGCGGATTGCGGGCGGCCAGAAACTCCTCCGCTGTGAACACGCCTCTCGTCCCGATTTCCGTCAACTGGACGCCGGCGTTTGCTCCCGCGCCACCGGTTTCGTGCCACACGGCGTGAGACTCACGGCTCACAACCACGTGATCGCCCGGGCGTGTCATCACCCGCAGCGCGACCTGGTTGGCCATGGTCCCCGTGGGGAGCCACAACGCCGCTTCCTTTCCCAGAAGCGCGGCGACGCGTTCCTGCAGCGCGTTGACGGTGGGGTCCTCGCCGAACTGATCGTCGCCAACCGACGCTGAGGCGATCGCCTCGCGCATCGCTGGCGTGGGACGGGTGACCGTATCGGAACGAAGATCGATGGGCAGCGACATGAACGAGGTCAGTGCCTGCGAATGAACTCCAGGACCTTCTGATTGAAGAGCTCGGGCTGCTCCCAGTATGTCGAGTGCCCGACCTCCGGCACGATCACCGACTCCGAGTTCCTGATCCGGGCCGCAAACAGGCGCAGCACCGCCGGCGGCGAGTAGAGATCGGCATCGCCTGTCATCAGCAGCGTCGGCACAGCAATCGTTTCCAGAAGCGAAAACGTCAGCCGGTTGCGGAAGGTCTGCACAGGCGGCGGTGTTCCTTCCGGTCTACTGATTTTTTCGAGCTCGAGCCAGCGCGCAGTGCCAGCCGCATTGGCGGCCCGGTACGACGGCCCCAGCTCACGCACATCCGGTGGAAGCGCAGCGAACTGTGGCGGCCTCAATCGTCGCCCCATCTCGAGGTACTCGTCGTCCTGCACGCCTCCAATGCTGTTCGCGACGACGAGGCTTCGCAGTCGCTGTGGAAACGAGACCGTGAAATCGAGAGCGACAATCCCGCCTGCGGCTGTTCCCACGAGATGCACTCGATCGAGGCCCAGATGATTCACGAGTGCCAGCAGATCGTCGGCTCCTGTTCCGGGCTGCGGGCCCGATGGATCGACGGCAGACCTCCCAAAGCCGCGCCGGTCATACGTGATCACCCGATAACCACTGGCGGTGAACGCGGGTAACTGGTATTCCCATACGCGACTGCTGCCAGTCGCTGCGTGAACGAAGATGACCGGCGTGCCGCCGCCACCGGTATCGGTGTACCAGAGACGAACGCCCGGGAGATTGGCGAGACCTTCAGGTGGCGTCGTCTGCGCCACGACCTGAATCGACGCCGCCAGGCTGATGCCAAGCGCCGCGGCGCACACGATTCCCATGGCACGACGGATCCAGTCTGTCGACATCGGCATCACGTGAGGCGATCATAGACGAGGAGGAGGTTCGAGATTCAGCTCGGTGGTGATGTCGATGGCGCGATACAGCGAGCGATACACCGGGCACTTTGTCTTGAACACCTCGTGCGCCCGTTGCGCGGCCTCAACCTGTTCCTGTGCGGTGTCTTTCAGGGTGAAGACGACGTGGATCCGGCGCAGCACGAGCACGCCGGCCTCGACTTCGACCTCACCGTTGGCCACCGCTGTCAGGTGACCTTCGCTTGCCACGATCCCGCGCGCCTCCAGCGCGCCACCCAGGGTTCCGAGCAGTCACCCACCGGTCGCCGCGATGACATAGTCGATCGTCGTCGCGTGCGGATCGGGAACGTCACCCTGAATACCATAGTGACGTGCGATCGGACCGTGGGTGCCGAAACGTACCGGCTCCGGTTCCGCCGGCATATAGGCGAGGCGCAGCGGACCCTTGACGCGTGTCAGCGGAATCTCTGCCCTGTAGACGACATCGCTCATAGCGCGTCACTGCTTCCGGTAGATCGCTACGTTGTTCTGGAGGTTGCCGCCGCGATCCTCCTGACGAAACATGATGGTCAGCGTACGCCCGTCCGGTGAGATGACGCGCCGTGCCGTGCCGAACACGCGACCAGCATGGGACAAGACGGCCTCCGCCGTGTATGCATCGATTCGCTTGAGCTGAATCGTGTCATAGGCTGGCGTGCCCATCACGGGATACTCGTGATCGAAATCAGCCCGGTACTCGATCACTTCCTCCATCCCATTGTCGCGACGCCGGTGGATGGTGCCTTTCATACCTTCTTTGTCGCGGACGTAGGTACGCGTCTCGTTTCGAGGGGGAGGGCCAGGAGTATACCGGGACTTTGCGACGTCGAGCTGCCAGACGCCGAGCAGGAGGTCCTGCTCTGCCTTCACGTCTTGCGCGCGCACGCGCTCATCCAGACTGATGGCAATCGTTGCAACGAGGACGAGACACGGGGCGAGGCGCTGTGCAGAGCCACGCATGGGAATGCCTCCCTTTGGACCGGAGCCACCGATGCGCCGCGAAGGCACCAATTATCCCTGCTTCGGCTCGTCTTTGTAAGCTTCGCCGGCGGGCGGGCTCGTGTCGGAGACCTGATCTTCCGTGGCTCCGAGGTGATCATCGGCCGAATCAGGCGAAGTTTCCGGCGGAACTTCTTCTGGCCGCGGCTTCTCTACCTTGTTCAACGGCTCGGAGCTACCATCGGGTTGCGCACGTGGAACAGCTGGCGTCTTCATTGGTCACCTCAGAAGCGTCGAGAGCAAGCCAGGGTCCAACCAACGAGGGCTGCCCTGTACTTGAGCTTCTGAGACCCGAAAGCGCCGTCAGCGGGTGGCGGGCACCAGTCGGAAGGCGGCCATCTCCTCGCCGTTGCGAACCAGCAGGATGTCGCCAACGACGACCGGGTGGTTCCAGGTCTTGCCTGTGATTGCCGGAACGCGTGCGATCTCTTTGAACTGGTCCGGCGTTGCGCTCACGAGCGCGAGGTCACCCTCCTCGGCAAGAACCAGCAGCAGGTCCTGGTCGGACAACACCACGATCTGGCCATTGCCGTAGCGTCCACCCTTCCAGGTGCGCCTGCCGTCCGTCGAGGTCGATGCTCGCGAGAATGCTGCCATCGAAGCCAAAGGCGTGACCCTTGTGAATGACGAAGTCGTTGAAGTACGGCTTCAGCCCATTCGACGTCCACCGCTCCTCGGCGCTCCAGCCATTGGGCCCTTGCTTTACGGCAAGACGGCGCGTGCCAAGCCCTCCCGTACCACCGCCAGCTGAGTTGATGACGATATCGCCGTCCGCCATCAAGGCCGGCTGCACGATGGTCACTCCGGGCCACGAGTGCTCCCACAGCACGGCGCCGCTCGCGGGCGCTACACTCGTCGCGCCGTTGCCGCCGAGCAGAACGACCTGCTCGACGCCGTCGATGGACGCTCGATGTGGCGAGCTGTAACTTCCGCGATGAACAGGGCCGACCCAGCGTCGGCGGCCAGTCGCGAGATCGTACGCAACCAGCGTGGCATCAGCAGCAACATCGACGACGTCATCGACGACCAGCGGCGAGCTCGCGAAGCCCCAGCCCGGGACCTCCGTGTTGGTCTCCTCCGCCACGTTGCGTGACCACACGACGGCCCCACTCGTGGCGTCGAGTGCATTCAGGATTCCCGTCGCACCGAAGCTATAGACACGACCGTCCCTGAGAGTTGGTGTTGCGCGCGGACCGGCGCCGCCGTTCGACTCCCAGAAGCGCACGGGATCGCGATGCCACCACACGGGCTCACCAGTGGACAGCCTGTAGCAGGCGACGATCTCCTCGTCTCCACGTTGTTCCTGTGTATAGAAAAGATCGCCTTGCACAGCGAACGACGACCATCCAGGCCCGATAGGTCTGCGCCACATCTGGACCGGTGGAGACGTCGACCAATCGGTTTCAATTCGAACACCACGCACGACACCGTCGCGACCGGCGCCGCGAAAACCCGGCCACTCGGGACCTCTGCTGACAGACGGCGCGCCGCTTCACCTCAGGTGATGTCTCAGGAGTCCTGGCTTCGGCCACATGGCTCGAAGCCGACGGTCCGTCATCGCCAGGCTCCGTTGGTGGCTGTTCAATCGGCGCCGCTGGCTGACTGGCCGGTGACGCCACCGGCACGTCACTGGCCCGAGCCAGAAGCCGCTCCTCAGGACTTGGCGTCCACCGCCAGTGGAGGTCAGAGTCGCCCGCTCCCGTGATGCCACCAGTCCGCAACAGTCGAAGGAACCGCACGCGAGCAGGATGCGCGGCACCATTGACGCCCGCCGAGTTCTGGTCGAAAGGCGACCAGTGGCCACGGCCGAGACGGCCAGTGCGAAGGTCGCGACCTGCACCCCGAGGATGAACAGCATCATCCCCATCATTCCGTTGCCGATGGACTCGTGAACGAAATTGGACGTGGCCAGGAGGCCCAGGGCGACGAGGGCAATGGCGCCGACGCGCTCGACCCATGGCGCGCGGCTGAGGAACAGCCACCAGACGATGATCGCCAGCGCCCCGACGATTCCGCCAATCATCGCCATCATGGCGGCTTCCGGCATGACGATGGGTAACCCGAATCTGGTCAGCACGATGACCAGCGCGGCGAGTGCGCCGGGCCATAGCCGCAGGGGTTTGCGCCGGACGGTGTCGTGTGTCGTCATAACCGGACCGGACGCTTCCGGGGGTCGTTTTGTTCCAGAGGACCGTAGTCTACAACGCCTCCTGCGCCAGGCTGGCGGAAGAACGGCCTGCCACCGGCCCTCGCGTCGCACGAACGTATCGCTGGATCGAATGAGGAGTTCGACTTCGTCGGATTGCATGGCATCAATTCAGGCGGGCGGGTTCAATTCGAGTCGCTCTATCGGCTTGCCAGAAATCTGTCCACCGCCTGATTGAACCCGTCACGCGCGTCCAGATTCACCATATGTCCCGCGCCAGGGATGGTGACAAGTCGGGCGCCGGCGATTCCCTTGACGAGCAGGTTCGCGATTTCCTTGATATGCGGGAGATCCTGTTCGCCCAGGATCACCAGCGTGGGACACTTCACCTCCGAGAGCCGCCCGATCGCTGGTGGCGTCAACTGCTGGGCGGGATTCGTCCTGTACGTCCACAGACGAACGTTGCTCATGACCAGGTCCGTCACCGCCGTCGCCGCCGAGAGGTCGTTTCGCAGCGCCATGATCGGCGTGTCGGCCCACAACCGCGCGGCGCCCTCAGCGTCTCCCGAGCCCACGGCTTTGAAGACCGGCTGCGTCCACATGAGCGGTGTGGAAGGCACGTGACCGCTCAGACCCGGCGACGCGAGAACGATGCGAGCGACCCGGTCGGGATATGCGATCGCGAAGTCGGTCGCAATGGTCGCGCCGGCCGACAGGCCGATCAGCGTGGCCTTACTGATGCCGAGTGCGTCCAGAACCGATCGCAGATCCTCGTGAGGCGAGTACGGAGCCGACGGGCCTTCCGATTTCCCATGGCCGCGTAGATCGTAGCGAACTCACTCTGAACCGCCCTTCGAGGACGGCGATCTGTGGTGTCCACATGCGCCGGTCGACGCTGAAGGCGTGAATCAGGACGATCGGCTCGCCCGCTCCGCTGACCTCATAGAAGAGGCCACTGGACGACAGTGCCTGTCGTGGTTTGCGCGCCGGCAGTTGTCGAATTAAGGAGAAGAACCAGGAAAGCACCGACCGCGCGATTCTTCCTGGATGACATGTCGTGTTCCCGAGTCGAATCGGCTTCACCAACGCGCAGACAGATCCGTCGCGCCACGGCTAATCCGACCGTGGTTGCTCTGCCTCGTCGTCGCTCTGCTCAGTCTCGTCACCGTCGGCAACGCGGAACTGTCCGGACTCCGCGGAGTCGAGAAGTCGACGGGCCTGCTCGACGTCTGCCTCGGCAACGAGGATCTGCACCGCACCGAGACCATTGAGCGTCAGCCCGTGGGTATGCCGCAGCGATTCGCCACGCACGGCTGTCGGAATGCCAGCGGCTTCGAGAAACGCGCACACCTGGTGCGCGTGCATATCGCCACTCGCGACGAACACGCAACGTGTCTGTTCCATTGTCGGCTCCGTGAGCTGAATCTGACGACACCTACGTGCAGCGCCGAATCGGCGCGGGAGCATCCTTGAACTTCCTGTATTTCCCGACCGTCCCGACGAAGTAGACGATCGGCATGACGATGTGCCGGACAACGGCCGGCAGTTCGAGCATCGCGTATCGGTTCGATAGCGAGTGAGCAGGAAGGCTGCGTCGAAGTCCTGGCCGCCCGCCGTTTTCCTTCGTCGACGCGAACAGGGTGCCAAGGAAGAACTCGATGTTGTCCGGCGGATGACACCAGCCGGTCATATGGAGCTCCTCATCCCCCGCATTCCACCATTTGTGCGCAGTCCCGGCCGGCCATACAACGAGTTCACCGGGTCCAGCGAATTGTGGCTCGCCACCAGGGACCTGATGCCCGAGACGCCCACGGTGACGCGGGCGCCTTCCTCCTGAAAGTAGTGCACGTGCATCGGCGGGCCGGCCCCGGCTGAGCGACGCCATCGGCTTCCATACGTTCACCAGAAGGCCCTGGCGGCATACCCTTGAACGTCAGGCGCTACCGTGTCCGTTGTCGATTGTGTAGGGGTAAGTTCTGTTCATTTCTCGTCTGGCAATCGTCTCAGACGGGGATCGCATGAGCCGGCGCCAGCATAGCACTTCAACCCTGAACCGCCCGTTCAGGGTTCCCCGGAGATCGCGGTGGGTGCCTTAACCGACGGCTCCGGGCGAAGTGAGATCCAGAGCTCGCGCAACGATGCCAGCGCCAATGCCAGGAATGCGACGGCGCACGCACGATGCGTGATCCTGGCCCATCGTGCACCGACATTCCGAAGAACGCCATCGACCACCGCCGCGAACAGGAAGGACCACACGATGGAGGCGAGCATGAAGCCGCCAAAAAACGATGCGTACTGTGGCGGCGTTGGCTGCTGCACTCCGACTGCACCAAGCGCGCTCCCCATCGCGGCCCAGTACGCGATGTTCTGAGGGTTGGTCAGAGACAGCAGCGCGCCTGACCACAGTGCCTTGTGGTTGTGGCTTTCGTCGCCGGTGCGATCGATTGCGAACTCCTGGGCGCTGGCCCGCCAGGCATCCCAGGCCAGCCACGACAGGTACGCGATGCCGGCGATGGCGATCGGAATTCGCATTGCTTCCAATCGCGAGAGCAACCCAACGCCGGCAAGGCCAAGTACCGCCCACACCGCGTCGCCGGCAAGAGAACCGAGCTGCACTGCCAGCGCAGGCTGAAAGCCACCGCGAACACCCCTGCGCACGGTCTGGCAAACACGGGGCCGGGCGCGGCATTGAAGACCAGGCCCAGCCCGAACGCAGTCGCCACCAACGTCAGCACACCTCACCTACTGAGATTCACGCAGAGCGCTCCCTTCCAAGGGTCATCGATGCCGGGCCAGCGCGCGGCGAACGATCACGCCCTGCGCGACGCCAACGACACTGGAGATGCCCCAATAGAGTCCGACACCTGCGGCCATCTGCCACAGGGCAAGCAACGTGAACAACGCCGGCATGATCAGCAGGAGCTGTCGCTGCTGCGCCGGAATGTCGGGCTGGGGGCCGGCTGCCATGCTGCCGGCGGTCACCGCAGCCACGAGCACCGCCAGGGCGATGTCCGGCCTCGAAATGTCACGAATCCAGAGGAACCGGCCACCGGCCGCCGCGCACTGCCGGACGGCGTCGAAGAGTGCGAGGAACACCGGCGCCTGCAGAAGGGCACCGATGCAGCCGGCGCGCGGAAACATGGAAACACCCTCGCGCGCGAGAATTCGGCGCGTCTCCTCGGCCAGCCTGGCGGGATTCTTCTTGAACTCCTTCCGCACCTCCTCCAGCTGCCGGCGCGACCGCCGCATCGCCTCTTGCTGCGCGGCCGCTGCTGTTGCCAGCTTGATCGTCAATGGCAGCAGCGCCAGCCGTGCGAGGAATGTCACCGCCATGATCCGTAGGCGACATTCCCATTGCGATTGTGCGTAGGCAAACATCGCCTCGCGAATCACGTCGACCGTGTGACTCCAGAGCAGCATCCATCGTCTCCGTCAAAGAGGCTTGACGTCGCAGTTCGGCTGCGTCGGCATGATTCTAACCGCGTCGCACGAACAACTGCAGGCGCGACCGCGCCAGCCATCGGCACTTTCTTCGCGGCGAACTCAAGTCAATCCGTGACAAACAGAATGACGCACCGTCAACCAGCAGCTCGGTCCTCGTCTGGCCGTGCGTCGCAGACTCCGCACGCGCTCAGCTCACCTCGAAACGCCGCTCGCAGCTTCTCTTCACCTGCTCAGTTCGCGCACCGATGCAGTGGAAGTCGCACAGGCGAGATGAAGCCTGCATCGCTCCCTCGTTGTTCGACGCGAAGCACCTGGCCAAAGCCGATCTGTCCGTTGCCAACTCCATGTCTGGCGGTGGTCAACGGAACAAGCAAGCGGCCCCAATCGCACAACTGATCGAGCCACGACGGCAGAATCTCGGTAGCTCCCGCGTTCACGCGTCGAAGCAGCCATCTGTCGGATTGGCGCCGGTGGCACATCTCACTGTCACGTTCCCATAGGCCGCGAGATTCTGCCTGGCGCGCCCGGCGAGTCCCGGGTCGGCTTCGAGAGCCAGGATGACGCCGTCCGAGGACGCCGCGTGCGCGACAATCGCCGTGTAGTAACCAATCCCGCACCCGATGTGCAGAAACCGAATGCCTCGGCCAATGTCGAGAGCATCCAGCCACCCAAGCAGTCCCGAGGGTTCGCCGTTGTTCAAATGCCGACTGGCATCGAGCGCGACCGCCACCGTGTCGTACAAGTGGATGGGGTCGGCATCTGGCGTCTCGACGTACCCGCCCATGAACGGAGGAGGCATGATTTTCCAGGGACCCGGGCCGACGAAATCTTCGCGCGGCACATGAGCCAACGCCTCCACGAGGTCTGGTGACTTGAGGCGCGCGATGGCCGCAATGCGGTTCGCGAAGTCGCGGCGAGCTCGTGATACGTCGCTCGTTGTCGCCGTCATGGCGTGACCTCGTTCAGCCTGCTCACGTCGCCACGTTTTCTGACGCAGGTGACTGACAACCTGCCCCCAGGCATCAGCGTGCGCGGCTGCGTCCGCTTCTGGCGTGCCCCCGAGATCCATGGGAAATGCTGGAACCATCACGTCAGACGGACGCACGTACGGGAACAGCATGTGTCCCGCCCGTGGGTAGTGAAGATGCCGGACATCATCGCACGTCCGTGCTGTTCCATCCGCCCGACGACGATTTCGCTCATGCGCCCAGCTGACCAGACTTTGTCGTCGCCGCCAGACACGAGCATGATGGGACCCGTCGCCTGCTCAACGCGAATGGTGGCCTGCTCCACTTCTTCGCGAGCGTCGAGACCGCGCTCGCAAATGGGCAGCATCGACAAACCGCGCTCTGACTGAACCGGAGGCACGCCCGCTGGAAAACGCACATACGGGAGCGGCGCGCTACGCAGCGTCCAACTCGATCGCGTCGTTCCGGGCGGCAGCGTGAAGTCGAGACCAACCCACGTCACGCTGCTCGGCGTGTATGCGACGACCGGACCAACGAGTTCGGGAAATGTGGCAGCAACCAACAGGGCTAGTTCTGCGCCACGGGACGCGCCAACGATGGCGACACGACCGCCGGGGGCGTGCACGGCTGGATGGCGAGCGAGCCATCTAAGGCCCGTCTCGATCCGCTCCAACGGGATCTCGCTGAACGCCAACTGCGTCTCGCTCGTGCCCCAGGTACTGCAGCGCGAGACAGGCGAAGCCTTCCGGGACGAGCAGGTTCAGGAAGTAATCCGGCGTCCCGCCATCCGAACCGCCGAGGGCGAGCACTCCAGGAAACGGGCCGGCGCCGTCCGGAGTACCAAAGTTTCCAACAATCCCGTCGTCACGCATTCTGGTCGTCGCCATGTGCGTGTCCCTCTTACGCTCCCCTGTTCCGGGCGCGCTGCTCGTTTCGGACCGATCTACTTCGCCCGTCCGGTGTAGCCCTGCGCGATCGTCGGAATCGCAATGACTCGATTGCGCGCACTCGGCGTTCCCCAGTCGCCGTAGAACACGATGCCGAAGAGCGTCTTTTTGTCGCGCCCGCCGAAAGCCGTGCCGTGCAGGCCTTGTGGCCCCTGAATGCTGCCGAGAAACTCGCCTTTCTGGCTGAAGACATCCACCGACCTTCCCGTGGCCACATACACGCGCCCCTGCGCATCGACGGCCGAGCCGTCGCCGTCCTGACCACCGCGCAGTTTTCCGAACTCGCGCTGGTTGGTCAATGCGCCGTCGGCCTGCACGTCGAAGGCGAGCACCACCGCGCCGTTCGTCACGTAGAGCGTCTTCTCGTCCCCGCTCAGGACGATGCCGTTGGCACGCGAGATCCCCTGACCGTACTGCGAGACGACGCCCTGGGGGTTGGCGTAGAACAGCCCGCCGCCCGTGATCGCGACATAGACGCCGCCGCGGCTGTCGGCGGCGAGATCGTTCACCACGCCGCCGACGCACTCGAACGGCTCGCCGCGGAAGGAGCTCGCCAGCACCTTGCGCTGCGGCTCGAGCTGCATGATCCCCGCGTTCAGCCCCCTCGCCGCCAGAAACAGCGCACCGTTCTTGCTGCGCGACAGAGCCCCGCCGGTATTGGTATCGCTATGGATGATCGCTGCAAGGCCCGTCGCCGGGTCGAGCCTCATGACGTTGCTCGCGTCGTTGTTCGCGAACAGCATCGTGCCGTCGTCCCCGGCGATGATGCCGTCGGCGTTGTTGCCCTCCCACGACCACACGACTTTCCAGGTTTGCCCGGCGGCGATCACACCCGGTATCTCAGTCGACGCGGGTGGAGGCGGCGGCTCTGGTGGTGGTGCCGGGTTGGCGTTGGGCGGCTGCCCGCCTCCTATCGAGAACGGCGGAGCAGGATTCTTACACTTGGCCAGGACGCCCTTGTGTGCCGGATTCTGCCAGGACTGCTGGCTGCTGCCCCGAGCAAATTTGGAAGATGGACTCTGCGCGGAGATAACGACAACGGCGCAGCCCAGGAGCACTGCGGATACGATTGCTGCTCTCATCATCATCCTTCCTACGATTCCTCCGACAGTCCAACGCTCAGGAGCGCGGCGGCCACATGATCGCATAGCACTGTCGCGTCACTGGCCAAACTGACGCAGGTGATGATTCGTGTGCCGATAGGCCCATCGCTGCCAATCGCGAAGCGACATCGTGACTGCACGACTTCGCGATCTGCCACAGTGCTCATCACGCCGCGCGATCGATTCGTCCCGGAACGCGACGGCGCCCACCTGCGGCGTGACCGAGTCCGCTGCCCAGGCTCATGAGCCACTCCTGAAACAACTTCACCAGGTCCTTGGCGCCTGCCCCTTCGACGACGTGCGTCTGCGCCAGCCTGTCTCCCAGCCGCTGGCCCTGCGGATCGGCGATGATCGTCCGCGTTTCGAGAAAGATCGCGACGACGTTCGCGCCAGGAAGAAGCAGCAGAAGATTCCGCTTTATGGAACCGGAGAGCGAGGAGACTCGCCCAGTCTCCAGGTCAATCACGACGAGGCCAAGGAGAAGCTTCCCTACGCTTTGCCCGCCAATCGCATCCCGCAGCAGGAGGTAAGCCCCACCGACCGCAAGGGACAGCAGCCAGCCGACTGTCCAGGACACAAGACAAAGCGTGGCCACCATGAGCCCGTCGATGAACGCAGCCGTCAATCTTTTTCGAACGTCCGCCTTCAGATACGGCGAGATCAAACCTCGTGAAAGGTGAGCCACCATCGACGAGGTACGCGAGCGCGAATGTGACTGCTGGCAGCAGGAGCACACCCAGGAGCGTCGTCATGCCGATATCCATTCGCATCTTCTGTTCAGGGTGAGCAGGCCACAGTGACGGCTCATGATCGCACGGCCGCGAAGACGGCACCCACGGGTCAGCGTCAGCCAGCAGGCGCGTCGCGGGGTCGCTGCACGGGATGCCGCGCGAAGAACTCAGCAAGGCTACGGGCGATCGCGACGGGATTCTCGACTTGTAACAGATGCGTGGTATCTGCCACGACAACGGGTGTCACGTCGGTCAGCTGCCGGAGCAACAACTCGTGGCGCTCGCGCCAGATCGGATCCGTCTCGAGGCTGCGCGCGCCGACAACGGCGAGCACCGGCTGCGTGACTCGCGCGGCGATGTCCCCGAACGACCACTGCTGCAGCGCCGGCAGTTCCTGCTCGAAGAACGTCGGCGCATCTTCGACGTACCGCTCGAAGCCGCCCGGCAACGCTCGATCGAGCGCAACTCGGTACTGCGGGCCGCACGTGCCGCGCAGGAAGAGATCCACCGCGCCAGCCCTGTCGCCAGCGTGATACCGCTGCACCGCTTCTCCGACGAACACACGTGACGTCGCCGCGCTGGGCACAGACATCAGCGCTGGCTCCATCACCACCAGCGACTGCACCGCATCGGGCGACTGCGCCGCGAGCTGCAGCGCGATGTTGCCGCTCGATGAGTGGCCGACCACGTGCGCTCGGGCGAGGCCGAGGTGCTCGAGCAACGCGTGCGCGTGGGCCGCCTGCTGCACGAGGCTCACAGGACCGGAGACCCGGCCGCTGTCGCGACAGCCCACGCGATGGTAGTGCAGCAGCTGGAAGCGGCCTGCGAGCACCGGTTGATTAAGAAGGGGCACGAACCAGTCGCTGAAGACTCCTGGATGGACGAGCAGGACTGGCTCACCTTTGCCGTGGACCTCGTAATCCAGCTCGACGCCATGGATGAGAGCTCGATCCATATCGCACCTCGCAGTCAACCATCCGCCAGTTCCTGACATCACACCGTCGACGTCATGTCGAGCACTACAGACAGATTCAGCCCGGCAACGTCAGGCTCGACCCATGCCGCCCTCGCCTCGACCGACATCAGCCGCTCCCGGGAGTAGAAAACCAGGAGCACGTTCCTCGCCGCCAGTGGTCCTCCCAGCAACCGTGCGATAGTGGCGCTCAAGGACTCGCCGTTCTCCCGGCGCTCGAGAAACTGAGCGCAGCAGCTCCACGTATGCCGCGGTGATCGTCTCGTGATACCCGGCAGTCGCGGAATTCACACCACCGTGACTTTCGTTCAAGCGCCTGATCCCCATGCGCAGGCGAGCGAGCGCCTCCTCGCGGCCATAGCGATCAACATGCCACAACCCGACGCTCAAATGCGCGGCATGGGTCCACGACTTCGCGGAGACGGCGCACGCCTCGAACCTCGGGCCCAGGCCGACCGCCTCATCACTGAACCACCGTAGCGGCTGCGCCTCGACGAAACAGCGATCGGGCTGCTGCGCAAGCAGCAGCTTGCTTCCGCCGTAGCCATCGAACAGCGCCCGGTGATCCACGAGCGACAGGCTGTCCGTTCGCGTGTGGTACTCCTCGACCCACGCGAGCAGCAGCTCGAGCCGCTCGTCCTGCTCTTCCTTCGATGCGTACTTGTGCGGCTCCCATGGCCGGTTACGGCAGTTGGCCTGACACACTCCGACGCCTGGCTCCAGGAACAACAACATGGGCGATCGCTCGAGCACTACGCGCGTCAAGTTGCCGTAACACCCCTCGATGACCCAGCGGTCGTGCACATCGCAGAACGCGCGCAGATCGGCGGCCGCGTCGGCCGCACCTCTCAGGACGGCCACACGTCCTCGCTCCCACACCACGGCATCGAGATCGAGAACGGGGAGTGAGTGCACCTCCCCGAGCTGACGCGCGAGCGTCGACTTGCCAGAGCCCGAGTTACCGACGATGGCGATGCGCATGCGATACCGCCAGAGACGTGTACAAAAAAGAAAAGCGCGCAGAAACGAATCTGCGCGCCAATTCAGGTCAGCCAAAGTCCGGCCGCAGCCGGGACATTACGCGATCAGGTCCGGCTGAAGCCGGGCCTCTACGTACATATTACTCGACACGCTGAATCAGAACATCGCAATGGGATTGACCGGCGATCCCGTGCCGCGAGGAATCGGCAGTGGCGCGATCATCAGCATGAATTCCCATCGCTTGCGGCTCGCCGCGGCATCCGCGAGGGCGTCGAAGTCAGCGCGGTCGAGCAAGTGCACCCCCAGCATGGTCAGCACGAAATTGTGCAGCGAGCTTGGCGGCAGATCGCCCGGTGGATGAGGCGCGTAGTCGGGCGTCTCCCATCCGAGTATCGCGATATCACGCTTCTTGAGCCAGGGAATGACGGAGTTATCGAGGCCGGCCATCGCCTCGTTGATGGGCCACGGACCAAGCTTCGACCGGCGCGTCCATCGGCCCCAGCGCAGAAGCAGCGCATCGCCAGCCATTGCTTTGACGCCTGCCTTCTGTTCCCACGCTTCCAGATCCTCCGCGAAGATCCGCGTACCGGGCTCCAGATACGGCACGCCCTTCAGCCTCGGGATGTCGTACAGCACTCCGCGTGTGACGATCCCGTTCTTCATCGTCAGGACCGAGTTCTTCGCGGCTCCTCCCTCTTTGGTAACCAGTCCTTCGACTGGATACCCGTTCCACATCTTGCCGTTGAAGAACACGTGCGCGAACGAATCCAGGTGTGTCGTGCCCGCCCCATGAATGCACGGATACCCGATTCGATCGGTGGCTGCCGATGCAGTCGCCGTCACCATCGCCCACTCCACCGGGCAGGGCACGTCGACGCCTTTCTCGGTCTCGGCATTCGATGCGAGTGACACGGCCACACCATCCTTCACGAGTGCGGCCGCCTGTGCCCGCTTGGCCGGAGTAATCAGGTTCAGCGTGCCGAGCTCATCGTCTTTGCCCCATCGGCCCCAGTTGGAGAGCTCAGTCTGCCAGCGTTCGTATTCGGCTCTTGTGACCAGGGGGCGCGACGAGGAATTTCCAGTCGGCGGTGTCTGCGACATGAGAACCACGCCGCAACTGACGATCATCAACATCGAGCCAGCCAGAGACAGCGTTCGCATTGCCCCCTCCTGAATCGTGACGCGGCGCGATTATATGCCTTATGAAATCCGCAGTTGCAGAGTGCGCGACGGCCAGCTAGTCTGCGAGGTGCCGATCGACGATCGCCACTCGACACCATGACGCACCGAACACCCGGGCGCGACATCGCCCGCATCACGCTCTCGGTCCTCTTCATTGGGTTCCTCATCAGCGCCAGCCTGTGGGTGCTGGGGCCTTTCCTTGCCGCCCTCGTCTGGGCCACGATGATCGTCGTCGCCACGTGGCCGATGATGCTGGCAGCGGAGGCGCGTCTGGGCGGACGACGATGGGCCGCGGTGACGGTCATGACCGCGGCGATGCTGCTGTTGGTTGTCGCGCCGCTGACCTACGTGGTCCTCACAATCGTCGAGAATTCCGAAACCATCGTCGCATTTGCGCAAAACCTTGCGAACCTCACGGTGCCGCCTCCTCCCGCCTGGGTTGAGAAATTGCCGCTGGTCGGTCGCACCCTCGTCGAGCAATGGACCACGCTTGCGGCGACGAGCCGTGAAGAGCTGGCGATGCTGGCGGCACCGTATGCCCGCTCGTTCATCCAGTGGTTCGCGGGCCGGGCCGGCGGCGCCGGGCTGACGCTGCTCCATCTCCTCCTGACGATTGTGATCACGGTGATCCTCTACGCAAATGGTGAAACCGCAGCGACCGGCGTGCGTCGTTTCGCGCGGCGACTGGCCGGCGAGCGGGGCGATTCGTCCGTGGTGCTCGCCGGGCAAGCTATCCGCGCCGTCGCCCTTGGCATCGTAGTGACTGCGGTCGTTCAGTCGGTCTCTGCGGGGATCGGGCTCGCCATGAGCGGCGTTCCCTACGCCGCGATCCTGACGGCAATCATCTTCGTCCTGTGCATTGCACAACTCGGCCCCCTCCCCGTGCTGCTTCCGGTGGTGGGTTGGCTCTTCTGGTCGGGTGATGCGCTCTGGGGCAGCGTGCTCCTCGGATGGTCGGTGCTCGTGGGCGCGATCGACAACGTGCTGCGCCCGATCCTCATTCGGCGCGGCGCTGATTTACCACTGCTCCTTATATTTGCTGGCGTCATTGGCGGCCTGATCAGCTTCGGGATCATCGGCCTGTTCATCGGGCCTGTGATCCTGGCGGTCTCCTACAGGCTGCTCGAATCGTGGGTCGCCGACATCGATCACGAGGAGACGGCACCAGAGGAAGCCGCACAGAGCTGAGGAGCCTCAGGCCAAAGAGACGCGCCGAGGAACGGTCGAGCTTGCGAATCAACCCGCGCCGGTTCAGCATGTCGTGCGACGTCGATCCTGGCGGACTTGCCTGGCCGAGGGCCCTCGCATCAGGATACGTATGGCCAAATGGCCACACCACGCTGGCGGACGATGCCGACATGACCAACTCAGACCGCCGCACCGCGCTGGCACACGGCTTGACTAAGGGCCCTCTACCTCCGGCGGAGACCAGGAACGGATGAGCTGCGCAGTGCGGTCGATCGGGACGATCTCTCCGTGTGTGCTGGCGTTCGTCCTTGCGCTTGCCGCAGCACCCTCTCCCGCCTTCTCACAGACGCCCGTCTGCCATCCGATTCGAAGCGGCGAAAGCGCCACACGGGTGGCCCGACGCATTACCGGCGACGGTCGGAACAGATATCAGACGTGGTTCCAGATCATGGACCCGTCGTCCAGGTTCGTTCCCAAGTCGCAATACGATCGCATTCGGGCGGGATGGCGCGCGTGCATCGTCAAGGAGGTCATCGACAGCAGCGTTCGGGTAACGGACGCAAGTCAACGCGAGACGCTCGAAGCTCCCGATGTCCTGGCCGGGCGTCTGCAGCCCGCAGCCGCTAACACCGTTCGCCCGATTGGTGGCATCCTCACGCCGGAGTGGGCGGCGAACGCGCTTCGCCCAATCAGCGGTGTCAACCTGATGGTGGTGTGGCTCGCCACCGCGGTGATCGTGCCGTTATTCGCGTGGAGGCTCCTCGACAACTATGTCAGTCGCAGGAACACCAAAGCGATCGTCATGAAGCATTTCGCCTACCGGTTCGTCTCCGAGTTCGAGCGACCGTTGATTCAGGAACCGGCGGAGCGTCCAGTGCGATCGCGGTTGCGTCTCAGCCCCGCTCGGGCACGCATCGACATTCTGCTCGCGCCCGGCGAGGGAAGGCGCTATCCAAACCTTTCTGATCACAAGAAGAACCTGGAATACGATGTGGTCCGCATACTCCGCGTGCTCTCCGACGACTCGTTCGTGCGTGATCCGCTCTACATGCAGGCGGGATGGGTCGTCGTGCCCTTTCGCTTCAAGGTGGGTCGGAAGCACATAGGTGTCGCATGAATATCCTCCTTCTGAGCACCGGCGGCGGCGGTGGAAACATCCTGCAATCGCTGAAGGCGTCTTTCAAGCGCGACCTGGCCGTGACCCAGCAGGCCGACTCCAAGTACGCCGAACGGCTCGGGCGCGCGATCACCACTCGTTTTCTGGATACCAACGAGTTCGCACTATCCGATGTTCCCAAGGACGAACGGCTTCTGATCGGGACAGGCCGTCTTGGCGCGAGGCACGACCCGGAAGTGGCTCGACACGCACTGAATGAATCACGCAGCGAGGTCGAGGCTCTCTTCAAGCGGTTTTCAATCATCATCCTCGTGGGGACAGGAGGCAAAGGCACTGGCGCCGGCACGATGTTTCCGCTTGCGCAGATCGCGCGCGAGCAGAAGAAGCTCGTCATCCCCATCTTCGTGCGGCCCTCCTTCGAACGTCATGAAGTGGACAAGCGCCACTACGACCACGCCGTGAGCGTGATCGAGCAATTCGATCGCGCCAGGATCCGGCTGATTGAGATCCTGAACGACCGCGGGTACGTGGAAACCGATCCGCAGTCTCAGCCAATCGTGTGGGAACGCATGAACCTTCCCATTGCCAGGGGTCTGCGCGGCCTGATTTATGTGCTGTGGGATCTCTCCCAGGTAGACCCGTCCGATCTCTCGGTGCTGTTTGCCGGAGACGGGAGGTTGCGAATCGGCTTCGCCGAAATCGATCCTCCGGCCGGGAGTGAACCAAGCGATGAAATGGTGGAGCAGGCGGCTCAGCGCTGCTGCGACAATCCGTTTTATGCGTTCCGCAAGACCCCTGGTACGTCCCTGATCTGCATCCAGGGAGACTGGTCCAACGTTGTCGATTCGAAGATCAAGGGTCGATTGGCAACGGCGATGGGCGTCGATTCCAGGAGCCCGTATAGCCCGCTCTACGCGCGAGCCGTCGGAACGCCGAAGCCGTGGGGAGTCACGGCGCTCTTTGCCGAATACACAGGCACACACCCGCCGCTCGAGCTCGATTGGACTCTCGAGCGAGGCGTGCGCACCGCGGCCAGCTATCAGCGTCCGGAGACCAAACCGATCGCCGCCGAACCATCGGTGGCGGTGACCGCGGAATCTCCAGGGCTCGCCGAACGACAAGCAGAACAGACAACCGTCGACTCGCCACGCGAGAGCACTTTTGCGACCTTCTGGGAGTTTGCGGTTGCGGTCAATCGTTCCGATCCGGCTGCGCTCGCATTAGCTGGCAACGGCGCCCCGTCAGAGATCCCGATCGACGGAGCCGAGGTGAGAAGGCTCATCACGACGATGTGGTTTCGCACCGTGCTCAGTCGGTTCTCGCGAGACTGGCGCGAGAGGATCTTGAACGTGCTGATCGAGTCCGTCACGATCTCGGACCATCCCCTGAAGGTTGGCCGGCGGACCGCGCGCCTGCAGGAGCTCACCTACGCGCAACTGCAGGAGATCGGCTCGAGCCTGTCAGTTCCGGACGTGGCTCGCTCAGACCTGGATCTGCTGATTACAGTGGGACGGTTCTGGGGAGCGGATGCGGTGAAGCGGTTCCGCTTCATCGAGGTGTCGGATCCACATCGGCCGACCAAGGTCGAGGGCCTGCTGGACAGATTCCTGGGCTGACGCGACGGCGACTGCGAAGCTCAGTCCGTAAACACGGTCAGCTTGCGCCACTGAATCAACCACTGACCATTACGTTTGACGAGTCGGTCTTCGGAGCGGCCCATCGCGGCCGCGGTCATCTTGCCGTCCTTGTCGCGACGCACGGTCTGCCAGTACGACTGGTGCAGAGCCTCGCCGGGTTTCGGGAACGTGATGCGCACGTTGCTGATCACGTGGTACAGATTCGCGGTCGGCAATCCCTTCGCCTTGTTGTCGTCGCGCCGTTGAATGAGGCCGGTGACGATGTTGCGAATCTCCTCGTGTCCCTTGCTGATGCTTCCGTTTGAATCGATGACGGCATCGTCGGTGAACACGGCAACGTAGCCCTCTGGATCGAGTGAATCCACCGCCCACACATAACGCGCCATCACGTCTTCGACGGCGATACGGTCCTCATACGTGCCGAGAGTGCCTTGCGCAGTGACGGGCACGGGCGCGATGAGTAACGCGACAAGGGCGGCAGGATGCAGTCGCATGGTTGGTGCTCCCCAGTGTCGTCTCTCAGGGCTGTCTTCGCAAGGCGCATTGTTGACTTCCCTCTTCCGCCTCTGCGTCTAAGCCGGCTCTATTCAGACACTTTGATGCACCGCACAGACATGGCCATCGACTTGTCGCCGCCACCGTGGCGATTCAGCAATTCAGCGCCACGGCCGAAGTTGTAGAACCACGCCGTATTCATGTCAGTTTCCGTGCAGCAGACCAGTGCCTTCGCTGCTACCACCGCAGCCAACTGCCCTCCGCGAGTATGCAGCTTGCCATATCGACTCACCCGCAGTGGAACCAGTTCGAGTGCACGTGCTGCGGGGTCACTTCATCCGAAACTCCGGTCATCGGCGGTCGGCCCATACACTGAAGGCACCTTCGACCCAAGCAGGCGCAGGTACACGGTCATCTGCCCACGGTGATGTGCCGAGTGCAGGAAGGTATCGCGAATCACCTGGTGACGCGGCTGCTCGAGCGCGAGCTGACCACCCGCGAGGAGGCGCCAGGAGGTCTCGAGGTGCGCATCGGTCGTCTTCCGCAGGGCCTCGCGCGCCTGGGCAACCGCCTTGTCGAGCGCCGCAACGAGCTCAGCGCTCGTGTTCAGTGGAGCGGGTTTGTATGTCGGTCCGTCTTTCGGAGCGACATCCAGCTCGTCCAACGTGACGGCCATGCCGACCCACGAGGGAATGTTCGCGACCAGATCCGACAAGTAGCCGAACTCCATCGACCTCTCGTGCGGCTTCCAACCGCGCTTGCCCGTTGGCACTTGTTCGAGCACACGTCGCGACTTGGCCGCTTCGCTCTCGAGCTCTGCCAGAAACCATTCAGTCATCGTCATGCGGTTACCTCCAACCATCGGCGACACAACCTTGAGGCCTTCGTAACGACTGAAGGCTTACACGCCACATCGCGCCGATGCCGGCCGACTGTTACCTGAGTGCCGTTGGCGCGAATGCGATGCTCCGCGGTAGCCCTACTTGTCGCGGATCTGAAAGAAGGCAAGGACATATCCGTCAGCGTCGGTGATCTCGAAGCCCCAGAGCCCCTCGTCTATGAACGACAACTTCTTGACGAACGACACACCGCGCTGGTTGAACTCATCGAAGAGGGTGTCGGGGTCGAGGGTGTAGATGTACGCGTCCCAGCGGGCCCATTCGTGCCGGGTGTGGTTGGGACATGGAAGCACGTCGGGCAGGATGGCCTTGAGCATAATGCCGATTCCATCCCGGCTCACTCCGGCGTAGTGACGGGTTGTCGTCTGGGCCTTGGAAGTCGAGCTGGAAGCCGAGGCGCTCGCGGTCCCTTCGCGGTTCGGGCCGTTCGCGGCGGTCCTGGTTGAGTTCATGATCTCAGGCTCCACATCGGTCGGCTGTTCGGAGCGCAGTCAAGGTTTCGTCTGAGCCTGGCTAGACTGGTTCCTTTCGTCGGCTACGGCTTGATCGTGACCGTCTTGATCGTCGGCGGCGTGAGCGGCTGACTCATGCCGCCATCCGCGCCGAGTCTGGTCGGCGTGTCCGCAAGCGCATCGACGGTCTCCATCCCTTTCGTCACCCGGGCGAAGACGACGTAGTTCGGCGGCAGCGGATAGTCCTGATGCATGATGAAGAACTGGCTGCCGTTGGTATTCGGCCCCGCATTGGCCATCGCGATCAGGCCACGTCGATAGCCGTCGCGATAGAGTGGCGAGTCCGGCTTGATCTCGTCCTCGAACGTACCACCCCAGGCGCTCTCGCCGCCGGTTCCGTCGCCCGATGGGTCCCCGCCCTGGATCATGAACCCTTCGATGATGCGGTGGAACGTCAGGCCGTCGTAGTAACCGTGTTCCGCCAGCAACCGAAAATTCTCGACGGCCTTCGGCGCGTCAGACGGAAAGAACTCGATCTCGATCGCGCCTTTGTCGGTCTCGAAGACGCCGTGCAGACCGCCCGAGCTCTTGGCGCCTGCCGGCACCTTCGGGTTGCCAGGGCCACCGGCCGGTGAACTGCAGCCGATCAGACCCAACAGAAGGAGACATGGGAGAAGCCTCGCGCTCAACGACAAGGACTCCGGCAGTTCCAAATGTTGGAAGGACACGTAACGAGCATAGGCGATCGGACCGGCGTCGCCAACCGGAGGGTGTGTGAGGCGACACGCTGCGAAGTGCCACCGCTCCCACCCAGCTAGAGCTGCTCGTGAAAGTAATAGCAAAGGCCATCAGGCGCGACCACAAAGAACACCTGAAACTTCTGGCCATTTCGCTCATCCACTCGCTGATCGCTGGTTCTGACTCCGTTAGCCTCACGCTCGCTCTTCACGTCACCGATTCCGGAAACCAAAATGCAGCACCGTCTTGCGACGCATCCCCGCCGTTTACTGAGAAGCCGATGCGTACGCCATCACGCTCCAGGATTACCGTGGGCGTTGGCTCTTCGCGCCGCTCTATCTCCACCATGCCAAAGCATCTGGTGTACCACTGAGCAGCAACATCGAGATCCGTGACTGGCAGCGCGAGGACACTTGCCTGATGAGGAAACGCGGCCCTGAATCGTGCCTCTGCTGCCATTGCAAATACCTATCCGTGGCGCCATATCAACGTTACCGCTCACGTGCGGCACGCGCGAGCACGATACCACCGAGCGCAAGGGCCGGGCCACAGTGCGCTCGATTCACCGTCCGGTTCAGCGCAGATTAGGCTCCGATGGAGATTCGGCGCGCATCGCTTTCTGGATAGGGGTATTCCATGTGCCGAGCGGTTGCCCTTGCTGTGCCTTCGCCGAAGTAATGCGCCACGACTTTGAGCGACATGTCGATGCCCGCTGAGATTCCGGCAGACGTAAACACGCGGCCATCTTCCACGAAGTGCTTGCTGTACTCGACGGTCACCGAGGGAAACGAATCACGCATCCAGTCGAGCGAGCGCCAGTGAGTGGTTGCGTGCAGCCCGTCCAGAAGGCCGGCGAAGCCCAGCAACATTGAGCCGGTGCAAACCGCCGCTACCGTTTCAGCCTCCGCGGCACGGGCGCGCAACCAATCGAGCATGATCGGATTCTTCAACTCGTTCCGGGTGCCCCATCCGCCAGGGGACACAACTATTTCGAGGCGTGGGCACTTCTCGAACGTGTAGTGAGGCAAGACCCTCATGCCGCCCGTTGTAGTGACCGGGCCTGGACGCTCCGCAACCAGCACCACCTCAAAGGGCGAGGGTTCTTCGCGGCGCTTCTCCTCGTTCACGCGGGTGGCTGAGAACACTTCAAATGGCCCGCAAAAGTCGAGGACTTCGATGTCCTCAAACAAGATGATGCCAACACGCTTTCTTTCCATCTGAACCCCGTTACCTCCTCTCCAGACCGTCGGAAATCTGACGCTCCGACGATCCAGTCGGGAGCACGCACTCGAAGTAGACGAGTGGCACACCTCGATAGACTGCGCGCCCGACCTCGGTAAACCCGCACTTCCTGTAAAACGGTCCGCCACCTGATGATCCGTCGTACGCATCGAGGCGAATCGCCCCGACAGGCCACTCGCGGGCAACAGCTTTCGCGCGCTCGATAAGCTGACGCCCGATACTTGATCGTTGCAGCAGCGGATCCACATCGATGTCGTGGAGATACACAGCCTTTGCCACGGGAGTGAAGTATCTGAGATCGATTGCCCACGGCTTCTCTGTCGCCATCCTCAGCGTACCGACGATCCGCCCATGCCGCCTTGCGACCAGCACTCGTGAGGACTTGAGCCCGCGGGCAACGCTCTTCTCGTTGATCGTTGTGGACCAACGATTCTTGCCAAAGCGCCGCGCCTGATCTGCGTCGACGGCGAGTCGAAGCTTCAAAAGGGCGGGAATGTCTGATTCGGTGGCGAATCGAAACGACAACGCCATTTCATGAGGTCCACGATTGGTTCGTTGCTGCGTCGGCTCCATTTGCGTGTTGGGTAGCTCATCGATCTGACAAGTCCCGGGGATATCCCCTCGAGACCGCGATGCCGACGACTCGCTCGATGAAAGTTGTCTTGGCCACAGCATACCGTTCCTGCGACTTGGGGTCGGCCCTCACGATTTGCGCGGCCACGGTGCGTTTGAGGTCTTCATACTCGCGAGCCACGTCGTGATGATCACGGAGATAGTCGCGAAACGCCAGTGTTCGTCGTTCCTCACGTCCGCCCCGTTCGACAACGTGCACGTGATGACTGTGCGGCCACTGGATTGGCCGATGGAAAAATGGACAAAACGAGTCGTCAGGATGCGGCACGTGAATGTATCCGATGGCTTCGAGCCTTGTGCCGTACGCGGAAAGCGGCTGAAGTGCCGTCACTGACACCTGAATGTCGATGATTGGCTTGGCGCCCAACCCCGGAATCGCAGTCGAGCCGTGATGGTCAATTCGCAAAGCCAGAGTCTTCAGCGCGGCGCGAAGGCGGGCTGCCTCGGCTTCGAACGCGCCTGGCCATCCTGGATCGTACGGGACGATCTCAATCTTGCCTTCTTGGGTCGGCATGATCGCCGTGTCGTTAGTCTGCCCAACGTTGGCGCTCACCCGCGCCGGCGGCGGCGCGCGGGCGGCGTCGGGTGCAGCGTCGTGTCAGGCAGCCGATCGGCCAACACGACCACATAGCGCTCCAACCAAGCCCATACCTGCACCGATGATTGACGCGACGAAGATCTTGAACGGCGCCCCGGCGACATACTCGTAGTTGGCATACGCTCTCAGGCTTTCAAAACCACTTGTCTTGAATCTCGCCAGCAGGTTTTGCCAATCAAACCGTTGACTCGTGACGTCGAGCGATAAGTTCACTGTGATGAGCCTGGCCACCACGAAGACGAAAAATGTGCTGAACGCGACGATGGCGCCGACAAAGACGGCGTCGGCGAGCCGGCCGCTTCGGCGAGAAGCTCGAAAGCCTGCGAACCCCCAGATCGCGAACATCGGACCATAAAACACGAGAAGCGCGGGGATGGTGTCCTCGGCGTACGGGTCCACCTGCGTAGAGATCAGGTTCAACAGCCCGAACGCCACTCCAAGCAGGAGACCAAGGCGGAGCTGCGTCGACATGGTTCGGACGCTCAGGAGAAGACTTGTATCGTCGGGCATTTCTTCTGCCTGCCTAACGATTCAAATGAGCCGCGCGCCCAGCGCCATGATCGCACTGACGGTCTGGCGCGTCGGCTCCATTCGAAGGTTATGCAGACGTTGTCGCCTTCTGCAACTTGAACGCCACCGAGTACGGACATGCCAGACTCTTCTTGAGCGCCGCTTCCGTCTTCACAAGGTGATACCGATCTTCCGTGACTCTAGGCTCTTCGAAATCCACTACAGCAAAGCCCGTCTCGACGAATGCCTTCCAGTAATCTGACAGGGGGCGATGAAACCAAGTGAACTCCGACCTGAAATGCGCCCAAGGCGGATCGACGTGCTTCTGGGACTTGAAATACGGAGAGTCCCACACGTAGGTGACACCGTCGTGCCCCTGGGACACTGTCGCTCTTCCTGCCGGAAAACACGGGTGCGAGAAGATGAGCACCGCGACACCGCCTGGCTTGAGAACGCGATGAAACGCCTTCATCGTTCCCTGCAGATCAGGGGTGTCCATGAGCACGTAATTCGCGACGACCAAGTGGAATTCGGCGTCACCTACTGTTGCCAGCTCAGAGCACGAATCCACACGGAAATCTGTTGTGGGATCGGTCCGTCGCGCAATCGCGATCATCCGTTCGGCGAAGTCAATGCCCGTGACCAGAGCGCCACATTTCGCGAGCTTGATCGACAAGTATCCCGTACCGCATCCGGCATCAAGGACCCGAAGTCCACGAACATCGCCGGCGAATTTCCAGAGAACTGGGTCTGAATTCAACCTGCGGTTCACGTCTCCGTCGCTGCCAACCTGGATCTGCCAGTCGTCGGCCACTCGGTTCCAGAACTCTCGAACATCATCAAGCTCAGTGCTCATTGCGCTGATCGTCCTGCATAAAGTCTGGCGCTGAGCCGCCGCGGCTTCACGCGACAGATTGGCGCCGTCGGCTCACTATCGCCCCAACAACACGGTCACACTGTCGCTTTCGAGATTGCTCGCCGCCACATCCGATTTGCCGTCAGCATTCACGTCAGCAACCGCGAGCTTCCAGGTTCCCTTGCCGGTAGCGAACGGCGAGCCAGGCGCTGGGGTAAAGCCGCCCCGACCGTCGCCGATGAGCACACGTACGCTGGTGTCGGCCGCAGCAACCATATCGGCATGCCCGTCGCGATTCAGATCGACGAGTGCGACGTAGAATGCCTTCGCACCAATTTCGAAATGGTGATCCACCGGCTTCGGCGAAGTTCCCGCGACCGTCACCGAGCAACAGGCTCGCCGACTGAGCGTCGATATGCGTAGTCACCAGATCGGGCTGGCGGTCGCCGTTCACATCGCCGATCGCTGCAAACCACGTGTGACCTGTTTTCAGCGGAATATCTGATCGTCGAAATCCACCCTGTCCATTGCCAAACAGCAGCGTCAACCGGTCGCCCGGTGCCGGGCTCACAGGCCCTGATCGAAACCCGGTGCTCGTGACCGCTGCGTCCAGATTGCCGTCGGCATCGAGGTCACCGAGCGCGAGCGGGTAGGGACCCGGACCGACGGCAAAGGGCGACCCGGGTGCCCGAGTAAATCGACCCTGACCGTTGCCTAGCATGACCGCGATGTCGTTGTCGTCGTTGCTGTTTACGGTAATGAGGTCGGCCTTGCCATCTCCGTTGAAGTCGGCCATTCCCAGCCCGTGCGTGTGAGGTTCCCGGCCGTCTTTCATCACTATCGGAGAGCTCGGCGCGATCTGAAAGCGACCGCGGCCGTCGCCCAACAACAAGATGACGTTATAGCTCTCGTGGCTGGCCAAGGCCAGGTCTAGGTTGCCGTCGCCGTTCACATCACCGAGCGCGAGTTCGCTGGGATTCTCGGGCACGTCGGTGGTTCCACCAGGAGTCAACGAAAACCGACCGTCGCCCTGGCCAAGAAGAATCGCGACGCGGCGTTGGCGGCCAATCACAACGAGGTCTGGCCTGCTGTCGCTATTGACGTCGCCGATTGCGACGTTGTTTGGGCCCCCACCCACGCTGAGTGGCGAGCCCGGCGCCTGAATCAGCAGTGCCGGACCAGCCATAACCATCGCACTGGTAGCGGCCGCGGTGAGCAACGAGAGAATGACGAGCCTTGGACCCATGAGACCCACCACGGGAAACGGGAGCGTCGTAGTCAATCGAACGCTCGGAACGCGACTTCGCTAATCGACGGCCGATCTCAGAGCCTATGGTCGCCTCATGTCGGTCAACCGGCGGTACGCGATCGGATTAACGACCGGGCGCTGTTCGACCGATGCAGGTGTCGACCCAGAAACTCTTTCGATTGCCGCATATTTCGTCAGACTGGCTAACGGATTGGTGTTCCGCGCCGAGCGCCGTCACGATACCATCGGCGTGCGTCGGGTCCATCGCCTTGTTAGACAGCCAGCCCGGATGGTACATTGACCTCGTGACATTCACGATTGAGATCGAGCGAGAAGACGACGGCCGTTGGCTGGCCGAAGTACCCGCGTTGTCCGGCGTCATGGCCTACGGTCAAGACCGGGACGAGGCCGTTGCCCGCGTCCAGGCGCTCGCCCTTCGTGTGATCGCTGAGCGGCTCGAACATCGTGAGGCCCCAGCCGAGTTCGTCAACGTCACGTTTCAGGCCGCTTGAGCAACTGGCCAGCCACCAGAGCTAGCCGCGTCCTCGCTGCTCTCCTAAGAATCGGCTGGAGGATCAAACGCCGTCCGGCTCCCATCGAACGCCGAAGGTCCACTCTTCGTATCCACTGATGCGAACGGCCTTGCCCGTGCCGCCCGGGCCCGTGTTCATCCCCGTCAGCGTCGACCGGTTTACCGCCCGGCTCTCCTCGATGCTGACGCTGTCCATCCTCACGACCATGTCGGGGAAGGCAGTCATGAAGAACGCCGCCACGCTGGCCGGGTTCTGGCTGCACCACGCCGCCGTGTCCTTGTTGCCAAACTCCCGCAGCCTCGTCTCTTCCATGGGTGTCCTTCGAACGGCAGCGGCCAAATCGGCAACAAAGACGAGCGCTAGTGTCCGACCGCCGCCGTTGAGACGAACGCGTAGAGCGTGTCGTTGGCCGCGACGACGATGTATTGGATGCCGTCGAGCTGATAGGTGATTGGCCCGTTGGTGATCGATGCGTGCAGGCCGGCGCGCCAGAGCGGGACGCCGCGGGCAGCATCGAAGGCGACGAAGTTGTTAGCCGAGTCGCCTGCGAAAAGGAGGTTGCCCGCCGTCGAGAGCAGCCCCGATCGCGTGGCTGGCGCTCCCTTCCCACGAGAAGCGCCAGCGCGCCTTGCCGGTCTGGTAGTCGAGGCCGAGGAGCATGGCCTCGGACCAGCCGCCGCGGTCGTTACCTCCCCAGCCCTGCGGCTTGTCGTCGTTCTCGTTCTCGTAGAGGTAATACACGCTGAACGCGCGCGTCGCGTTGACGTAGAAGAGGCCCGTCTGCGGACTGAAGCTTGGCGGTGGCCAGTTCTGGCCGCCGCCCTGGTTCGGCGACACGAGCGCACCGTCGACCTGCGGCTCCTTGCGCGGGTTCGGAATCGGCTGCCCCTTGGCGTCGAGGCCGCTGGTCCAGTTGGTCTTCACGTACTCGGTGCTCGAGATGTTGCGACCGGTCTGGCGGTCGAGCACGAAGAACCAGCCGTTGCGCGCAGCCTGCGCCAGGAGCTTGCGTGGCTCGCCGTTGATCGTGCCCTCGAACAGCACGGGCGTCTGCGTCGCATCCCAGTCGTGTGTGTCGTGCGGCGACGATTGGAAGTACCACGCCAGCCGTCCGGTGTCGGGGTTCAGCGCGACGATCGACTCCGTGTAGAGGTTGTCGCCTTGCCGCCTGCGGCCGTTGATGACGGGCTGCGGATTACCGGTGCCGAAGTAGATCAGGTTCAGCTCCGGATCATAGGTCGTCGATCCCCACGTCATACCGCCGCCGTGCCGCATCGCCTCGACGCTGGGCCATGTCTTGGCCTCGGGTGTTCCGGGCTCGGGATGCGTGTACCACCGCCACTGCATGGCACCGGTCTCCGGATCGTGCGACTCGATGTAGCCAGGGATGTCGAGGTCGTCGCCGCTGACGCCGACGATGACGTGGTTGTTGACGATGAGCGGTGCGGCGGAGGCGTAGTAGAACTGATCGAGATCGCAGATCTCGGTCCGCCATTTCTCCTTGCCCGTCCGGTTGTCGAGCGCCAGCAGATGGCAGTCGGGCGTCGACACGTAGACCGAGGTGCCGAGCACGGCGACGCCGCGGTTGCCGATGTGCCAGCCGCCGCGCGAGGGCCAGGTGGCGTGCCACAGCTCGCGGCCGCTGCGCGCGTCGAGCGCCCAGACGTGATCGGGAATCGTCACGTACAGCACGCCGTTGACGACGACCGGCGTGCCCTTGATGACCGCCGCCGTCGAGCCGCCCCCGCCTGCCGGTCCGCCCGGCAGCGATGCGATGCGTCCAGCCGAGCGACAGCGATTGGACGTTCGAGCTGTTGACCGTCGTCAGCGGGCTGAAGCGCCGGCCGGAGTAGTCGCCGTTGTGCATCGGCCATGAGTCGGTGGCTGGCATGGCGAGGGTCGGTTGGTGGCACCACGCCCTGCGCGCTGGCAGAGACGGCCACCGTTAAGGCCAGGAGCAGGGTGGCGGCGATTCTCATTTGAGTCGTCCAGAGGTAGGCCACTACGTCGTGGATGGCTTCGTCGGTGTACTGGTCGAGCAGATCATGGTGCACGGTCAGCGGATCGCGGATCTCGACCTTCACGCCCTGCACGCGCGAGAACGCGCGGTAGTCGCCCGCTGCGTCGCGCAGCGAGACGTTGAAGTTGTCGACACGAACCAGCGTGCCGGACACCGGCGGGCCCGAGAGCGGCGTAACGGTGACTTCGACTCGCTTCGTCGCTTCGGGTCAGGGTGGGAAACAGGAACCGCTGCTGCAGCGTGAGCGCGTCTGGCATCCGCGAGCGGAGTCCGGCGAAATCGCCGGTGGGCGAGTGACACGTACTGCAACCCCCAGCGCCGTGGAAGTAGGCTCTGACCTGCCTCGGGATCCCCGGTCAGCACGTCGATTGGGGCGGTAGGCGTGCGGTTGCGGGTGACCGCCTCGACGCGATCGCGGAGGAAGTGTGAGACGTCGACGATCTGTTCGGCGGTCAATGCGGCCTGATGCGACGTCGCCGCCGCGCGCATCGCCGGGCCGATGTGGCTGCCGAGCCGATCGCGGAGTACCGCCGTCGAGCGAATCAGATCGGGGCCATTCGGACCGCCTTTGGCGGTGCTGCCGTGGCAGTTGATGCACTGGGCCGCGTAGACGGTGCGACCGCGCGCCGCCGCGGCTGGATCCACCTTCTGCCGATCCGTCGGTCCTCCTTGTGCTCGCAAGCAGCGCGGGCGCCAGCAGGCCGGCCATCGAGACGATGAAAGCGAGCAGGCCATGGAGACGTCGATGCATCACTGATATCGGCACATCGCCGGGTTCGACTTGACGAGGTAAGACTTGTAGTTGGCGGCGCGAGGATCGGTGCACCCTTCGAAATTCACCAGCTCCACTTTTCGAAAGTCGATTGGCGCCGTCTCCGCCTGAAGCGCGATATAGCCGCCGGTCATCGGGGTCCCGTCGACCTTGACTGCCGGATCGACCGATGAGACATTGCCGCCGCCGATCTGCGGCTTCGAGTATTCGAGCACGGTCTGACCGTCGACGATGTGGCGCACGAGCTCGTCGCCGTGGACGAGGACTTCAACGCGCACCCACTGATCGCCGTCGTAGGTCTTCGACGACGAGTTGGTGCAATGCGCCGTGTGCAGTCGCCCGTCGTAGAAGACGTTCGATCCCGGCGTGCACAGGTTGGCGGTCGTGCGCGGCGCCGTGCCGATCCCGCCCAGCAACTGGATCTCCAGCGAGATCGGGAAATCCTGGTCCCTGAGCATCGTCCGTGGATGTGGACTGTGGAGCATCAGGCCGTTGTTGCGATTGGCCCAGCCCGGCGCGCCGGCAACCTGTTCACCGACGAAGCGGTATTCCGCAGCCAGCAGGTAATACGAGAACGGATCCTTGTAGAAGATATGGCCGAACTCGCCGTTGAAAGACGTCCACTGATCGTAGCGCACCTTGAGGAGTCCGTCTTCGACGCGGAAGGTGTTGTGGAGGTTCTCGTCGAGATCGTGCCTGGCGAACTTGATCGTCCAGTCGGCGAGGTCCCGGCCATTGAACAACTGAATCCAGTCGCGTGAGGCGGGGTCTGCTCTCTGCGCCCGCGTCGAGGACTGAGGCAGCACGAGACTCAGCGCCACGGCCGCGAGGGCCGTGCCGAGATATCGCAGACGAGCGGTCCTGAACATGTCGCGCGACCTGACGCGCGGGAATCATACGCCACAAGCCGTCGCGCATCGACACCGCAGACTGTCTCTCCGTCTGACGCGTTAGCTCTGGCGTCAGCGTCTGTTCGGTTCCATGTTCGCGATCTTTGCGTCGATGGTTCTGGTCGCTGCCGGTGTCGTGGCGAGCGCAGCGCCCGCGCGGCGCGCGATGCCGTTGATCCGGCGACGGCGCTGCGGGCCGAGTGACGTCATCGCGCGGGCGGTGAGACCAGTCGATATACACCCGACGCGGGCATCGTCGCGTAGCCTTCGGCCACGAGGGCCCTGTTGCCGCGTCCCGCCTCCGGGCGCGACAGACCGGTCACGCGCGCCAGCTCGCCGGGGATCGTCATGCCCGCTCCCGCCAGAAAGCAGCGAGCGATTTCTCGCACAGCTGTGTCTCGACTGACCCGCCGACCGAGCGCGTCGGGAAAGCGTCCGATCGCCAGCGTCCAGAGATAGGTGAACTTCGGCAGATAGACCGCCTCGCTCGGCACCACGATCATGGCGGCCTGGAGCTCATCGATCGCGCGCGTGAACGCCGTGCGATCCGCGACACCGGACTCCTGGCGGAGGTCGGACGAGGCCATTTCCCATTCCTTGCGCAGCACCTCGAGGACGGCCCGGGCGTCGTGGCTCAGTCGCCGCCGCTCTTCCGACCGGCGCACACCCCAGACCGCGTAGAAGTGCGGAATCATGCGAGGGGCGATGAACATCGCCTTGCCCCGCGCGAGCTTGCCGTAATAGAGCCTGCCTCGCCGCATGAGCTGGTCCTTCAACGACCACGTGAGCGAGCTCTCGACGTCTTTTTGCACGTGACGCGGCAGCACGGCGTCGCGGCGTCCGCATACTGCGACGTACAGCGACGGCCCCGGCCGCCGCGAATCGGTCAGGCAGGCGGCGAATCCAACCTGCTCGACGAACCGCTCGGCGGCGGCGACGGTCTCGACCACGCGCGTCGCTTCGCGGCACCACCGTTCATCGCGGTACTCCTCGATCTCCGTCGGGATCTGCGGCTTCGAGTGCCTTTGACGCTGCACGTGCCCAGCACGTTGCCGCCGCATGGCTCTTCGATTTTATTCGACGAAGTCGCCAGCTTTACGATCCAGTCGCGCCTCCGGCAACACATACCGCTGCCTTCGACATCAACTTCCTCGCCGACTTCCGCTGCCGCCGAGGATAACGTCTGAGGGCCGCATCGTCATGCGAAACGCTTGACTACATGTTGAACCGGATGTAACGCTCGTCGACGGCATCTGCTTTCGAGTAGCTGACGGCGTGCACGAGCGCGCCCGACGGGTTGAGGAGACGGATCGTGCCGCCTTTGTTCGACAGCTGCGCGCCCTTGCCAGTCAGGCCGACCAGCACTGATGCGCCCGCCGGCAACAGCACCCCCGCGAGCGCATCCGCGGCGTCGTTCTTGTCCACGATGCTCCAACCCGTCAGGTCCACATTGGTCGTGGTCGTGTTGCCGATCACCACCACTTCCTTGCGCGGGTCGTCGCCGGCAGGGTTCACCAGCGCGCGCTCGAGGTACACCGCCGGAAACACCGGCTCGGGGTCCTCCGGTACGGGAATCAGCGGCGGCACGATCGGCCCGGTCCCCGCCGGAATCTCTTTCGAGACGTCGGGGATTCGATTGCCCCGCGCGTCGGTCGGCAGGAACTGGGTCTTGAAGCGGAAGAACAGCCCCGTGACGTGGTCCGGGAACTTGAGGATCAGGCCGCCATCGTTGAAGACGCCGTTGTCGTCCTCGAATGAGCCCGGCGGGTTGCCCTGGTTCATGTGGATGTCGTGCATGCCGTCCTTGGTGCCGAATTCGGTGTCGATTCCGGGCTTCGGCGACCGGTCGTGGAAGTGTGAGCCGAAGGCGATGAGCTCGCCTCCGCTCGCTTTCAGATCGTTGAGCTGACGGCTCACGACGTCCTGCAGGTCGTCGTCTTCACCGGGACCCGTCGGCGGGAGGGCGATCCCCGTCGGCCAGTCGAATAGCGGCGCGCGGGAGTAATCAAGCGCGTTCGACGCCGATCGCGGCTTGTCGTTCAAGTCCGTGAGGCCAGACGGCACCGCCGCCAGGTTGTCGAGAATCGGATGCCCCAACAATGGATCGGCGCGGTGAAAGATCACCAGCGACTTGGTCGGATCACCGGAACGCACGTTCACCGGAATGCGCCAGGGTTTCCCCTGACCGTCAAGCAGCCGGATTTGCAGGTGCGGAGACTTGCTGGCTCCTGGCGGCGGGTCTTCACGCTTCCATCGATCCAACTTGCCGCGCAGCACACCGTAGATAACGGCCACTTGTCACCGCCTTTCGTCACGAGACAGGGAGTACACGTCCGGCCATCTCACCCGGGCCAGGCGCACCACATCATCGGGACTAACGACAAGCTAGGTGTGAAACGAACGTCGGGATGATCCTCACGAGAGGGGTACATAAAAGAGGCACAAAGGCTCGGTGCCTCTGTGCCTCGGTGTGTCGTTGGAAGAGGGGAAGCCCTGGTTACTCCACGTCGCCGGCTGGCGGACGTCCGAGCATCGGCTCGTCGGTATCGAACGCGTATTCGATTTCCCGATCGAGATCGAGCTCGTCCTCCGTCGGCTGCGGCGGCACCGGAGGCGGCGGTGGCTCCCGCCTACGCTGCTTTGCAGCTTCGGCGAGGCAAGCTGTCCGGCGGAATCCGCTCGACCACGCGCGGCAGACCGCCGGTGATGTCCTTGGTCTTGGTCGTCTCGCGCGGGATCTTCGCGAGCACGTCGCCCGCTTCCACGCTTTTGCCGTCCTGCACCATCACGTTCTATCCCGGCTGTTTCGCTCATCGTCCCAGATTCAGCCGCACGCTGACCATGGGCGCGCCGCGGATCGATGAAGATGGTCGGCTGCCCGAACGTCGGGCTGTAGAAGTTATCCGTCGCCACCGCCTCTTCCGCGGTGTCGTTCAGAAGATTCAACACGTCGGCACGACCAGCACAACGAAGTTGGTGGTGATCTGCATAGCGACACCAGGAACCCACTCTTGGCGGAGCCATAGACCCAGGCGCAGATCGGCGACAAGGTGAGGAAGTTGGCTACGAAGAGTACCGGGGGAATGGTGGCGTCCGCCATCATCTCCGACTTCAACAGGATCCGCGGCATGTACCAGACCGACCAGCACAGAGCGACGATCAGCGACGCGGGCAGGCCGGTGAAGACGATAGAGCGATTAACGGATTTTCGCGCCGTTGGTTTACCGAATGTCCGCTTATGCGGCCGCGTTCTCCCGCCAGCACAGCCTGACCAGAGAGGGGTTCGCGTCGGTCAGCGGCCGCACACGTTCGAGATCGCCTGCCGCGCACGCGCAGAACAGATCCCGCACTTCGGTGCTCGACCAAGCGACCAGACAAGCGGTTCATCGCGCGCGAGCTCCTCGGATTGAAACATGCCGCGCAGGATACTGTATGATTCCGGCTCGCGCTTCAGTTAGAAACTCATTCGAGAAGCGTTTCTTCCCTTAAGGGGAGGAGCGTCCGGCGGCTTCCATTCATTTCCGGACGTCCGTCATTTCAACGTTGCAACGTTCGTAGAGGGCGACATGCCGCCAGACATCACGACCGGCAGTGCATCAGGGAATGCGAAGTGGACGGTCATGGTCTTTATGGGGGTGGCCACGGTCGATGGCAACGCGCCACTGCTCGAGGCGGCGGAGGCTGACTTCGCGGAGATGCGTTTCGTGGGTTCAGGCCCGGTTGAGAAAGGCTTCGGGCGTCCAGGCGACGAGCTTAACGTTTTCGTTCAGGTGCATCAGGGTGGCGATATCGTGCCGCGGCGAGGCCGGATCACGGAGGGCATGGCCTCAGGGATCAACAGCCTCAAACCGGTCGAGAAAGGGCAGGACGATCTTGTTGGCGGCGCGGCGCTCGGGCACTTCATCAGAACGTCTTTGATTGACGCGAACCACGACGCGGAGAACCCCGAGCACTACTCCCTGCTCGTGCTGTGGGGGCACGCGTACGACTTCGCCATCGGCCGTGCGCCGACGACGGACGGCATGATCGACGCGCTCGATTTCACAGAGTTGGCTCACGGTGCTCGAGCGTTTGCAGCTGGAGTTCCGTACCGATGCAGAAGCTCGACATCCTCGGCTTCGATGCGTGCGATCTCACGACAGTGGAGATGGCGTGTCAGCTCGAGCCGTTCGCGAAATACCTCCTCGGCTCACAGATCGGCATTCCGTTGCCTGGCTGGCCGTACAGACCGAATCCTCGATCGCCTTCGAAGGCCGTTTGGCCGCCTCATGGGAGCCGCGGAGTTCGGGTCGTACATCGTGCGACGATTCTGCGAATCGTCCGGCGCGGAATCCGGGACGGCGTCCCTGACGCTGCTCGATCTGAATCGAGCAAGAAGAGCTCACGGTGGCAGCGGACGTTCTCGCAGAGACGCTCACGGAAGCCATCCGCGATCCGGGTGTTCGCGATCAGATCTGCGCCCTGTTCAATATGTCGCAGACGGCGCGGGGCAAACCGTTCGTCGATGTAGCCGATCTGTGCCTCGGTCTCATGCGGAACAGCGACGATGCGATGGTGATCGAGTCCGCGCGCGCACTTGGCAATCTCTTGATCAGTCCTCGTCCCCCGGCAGTGGGCAGTAGTGCGCTTGGATATGGAACGCCGCTGGTTGTCGAGCACGGTCGTAATACGGCCCAGACGGCACGGCTCAACGGAATCAGCATTTACGCCCCGAACGTCGCGCCCGAGCGCGACTTCGTAGCAGTCCGACATCTCTACAACAACTTCGTCTTCGCGCAGAAGACACACTGGAGCAACCTGGTGCATGAGCTCGCGAGATACAGCTAGCCGACGAGCACGTAGGAGAAGATCATGCCGGACGATGTAACGCGAAGGCGCGAGCGACAACTGGAATTTGCGCGGGCACGGATCGCCGAACGCGGCGACTACGTAGACCCCGACAAGGGCGACTACGTAGACCCCGACAAGGGCGACTACGTAGACCCCGACAAGGGCGACTACGTAGACCCCGACAAGGGAGGTTTCGGGCAGCGCGCAGGCACGTCCCAGAGTCAAGTAGCCGCCGACATTCTTCGAAGAGCGGTCGGCCTCGGAGGACATCTCGTCGTCGCCTTCGTGTCACCAGTCGGCGCGTCCACCGCTTCTCGTCGCCGCTTCCGTCGATCGAGGCCGTCGGAGTTGACGGCAGCCGGCGCCAGTGCCCGCGTGGCCGAGATGATCCAGATCAGGATGCTCAGAGAACGCCGGCTGCAGAAGAAACCTTCTGCGAGTCCCGCGGGGCAAAAGCCGGCGAAACTTGACGGGACAATAAGGGACCCGGCCATGTGAGTCGTACGTCATTTGGCCTGATCGGGTGCGCGGCGCTCCTGCTCGTTGGGATTGCGCCCTCCGCGCAGCGCTCGCAGGACTCCCTTCCAGACGTTGAAGTCCTGATCGCTGAAGGTCTGTACGAGGAGGCCGAGTCGGCCGCCCGCGCGCACGTCAGCAAACTGCACGCCTCATATGGTGACGACGCGCTGCAGGTGGCCAGCGCCTCCGACGAATTGGTCAGGGCGCTGATCGTCAACGGGCGGGGCGCGTCGGACGAGACGCTCGCGCTCGCGCGTCGCTCGATTCGTATCAAGGAAGCACAGCTTGGTGCCAACCACGCGGACGTCGCGTCGTCGTTGATGAACCTGGGCGACGTGCTGGCCGAGCGCACTGAATTCAATGAAGCGCTCGCCGTCGCTCAACGCGCCCTTACGTTGCGGCAGGCGGCGGCTCGTGCCGACAGCCTCGACGTCGCCGAAGCCTTCGATCACCTGGGCGCCGTCATGTCAGCGGCCCGACGGTTAGAAGATGCCCTCAAAGCGCTCGAAGAAAGCCTGCGGCTCAAGGAGAAGCTGCTCGGCGCGACCGACATTGTTCTCGCAGGCACGCTCGAAGAGATGGTGCTGGTGCAGCAGCGGCGCGGCGAGTACCAGAAATCGGGAATGCTGGTGCGGCGCGCCGCGGCAATACGGGAGCGTGCGGGTGTCGATCATCCGATGTACACCCGGACGCTGAATCTCATCGCCTACCAATTCTGGTTTCAAGGTCAGCTGTTCGAAATCGAGAGACGCATCGGAGCGAGCCATTCAACTGGCCGAGCGCACGCTTCGCCCGGACCACCCCCAACTCGCCTCGTTTCTACGAAATCTTGCGGGAACGCTCGTAAATCTCGGCGACATCCAAGGGGCGACCCGTCTCGCAGAGAGGGCGTTCGCGATTACCGACCGCAATTTCGGTCCGAACCATCCCCAGACGGCGAGCAATCTCTACGCTCTCGCGTCTCTCTCGTTGCTCAAAGGGGACTATGCGACCGCCCGCCAGCGTTTCCGCCAGGTGCTCAGTACGTATGAGACCTTTTATGGTCCCTGGCATGACTACGTGGCGAGCACACTGTCGATGCTCGCGAATGCCGACGCGAGGCTCGGCGACTTCGAGAGCGCGAGACGCGACTACTCGCGCGCGGTGACCATTCACGAGCGAGTGTTGGGACCAAACCACCCGTACGTGGCGAACGTATTGACGGATTTTGCGAATGTCTACCGCGAGGAGGGGCGGCCGGCTCAGGCACTGCCTCTCTTCGAACGTGCGCTCGCCATTCGTGAAAAAGCCGAGGGTCCTGACCACCCGCACGTGGCGCGGACGCTCGCGGACATGTCGGCCACGCTGGTGCAGGTAGGTCAGATCACACGAGCCCAGGCGGCAGCGACACGCGCGGTCCGGATCTGGGAAGGTCTCGAGGCACCCAACGCGCTCGAGTTCGCCGCCGCGCTGACGCTCTACGCCGATCTTCAGGCCCGTCGAGGCAATCATCCGGCGGCACATGAGTACTACGAACGAGCGATGGCGATCTGGGCAAACACATTCGGGACATCGAGTCCCGCATATGCCGACGCGCAAGCGGGCCTTGCATTGACGCTCGCCAATCTTGGAGATCGCGCGTCTGCCCTCGCTAACGCCGTCAACGCCGAAGCCACCGGCCGCGCCCATTTGCGGACGATGCTTCGATCGCTCCCGGAACGTCAGTCGCTCGAGTATGCAGCGGTGCGCCCGCGCGCGCTGGACTTGATTCTGTCGCTGACCGGGTCCAGTCCGGAGGCGGTGGATGTTGCGATGGACAGCGTCATTCGAAGCCGCGCCGTGGTGCTGGACGAGATGGCCGCGCGCCAGCGGAACCAGCCGGGGTCCGGTACCGATTCTCTTCGAACGGCGTTCACGTCGGCACAACAGCGGCTCGCGAATCTCGTCGTCCGGGGCCCGGGACAGCTGTCGCCATCTCGGTACTCGGCCGTCGTCGAGGAGGCCCGACGCGACAGCGAGCAGGCGGAGCAGTCGCTCGCCGAACGGAGCGCTGACTTCAGATCGGAACGAAGCCGGGCGCAACTTGGTCTCGACGAGGTGAGGGCAGCGCTTCCTGATGACGGTGCGCTGGTGTCGTTCGTGCGCCACAACCGTACGGTCTTTTCGGACTCAACAAAGAGTCCAGTGGCGAATCAACGATCGCAGTCCGCTTCGCGCGTCGTGCCATCGTATGTCGCGCTTGTGACCCGCAAGGGTCAACCGTCGGTCGCGATTTCGATCGGCGCTGCGCACACGATCGATTCGCTCGTGTCGCGATGGAGGGCGGACATCGCCGCCGAGGCCGTCGCACCCGCTCAAACTGCGGCCGCGCCGTCGGCTCCCTCATCACGAGTATCCGGTCTGGAGTTGAGAAGGCTCGTGTGGGATCGGGTGACGCCTCTCCTCGGCAACACAACCCGCGTCTTTATCGTTCCTGACGGCACGTTGAACCTCGTTCCGTTCGGGGCATTGCCTGCTGGACAGCGTTCGTATCTGATCGAGCGCTCACCGCTTGTTCATTACCTGTCTGCGGAGCGGGACGTCGTTCCATCATCCGACTCCGCCGGGAGCGTCGGACACGGCCTCTTGGCAGTGGGTGGACCGGCGTTCGACGATGCGACTCCGTTCGCCGCCGGCCAGAGTAAGCGCAATACGGCAGCGAGCAACACGACCACCGCCCTTCGCGAGGCCGTGCGATCGGCGTCTTCGCCGTGCGATGTGAGTCGGGGCGTCCAAGCGATCACGTTCACTCCCTTGAAGGGCACGCTCCAAGAGGTTCGTGAGCTCTCGCGTGTGTGGACGACGTCTGCGACTGCGAGTGACGAACCGTCACGCCTCCTGGTCGGGCATGAAGCCAGCGAACAGAACCTGAAGAAAGACGCGTCCGGATACCGCGTGCTGCATCTGGCCACTCACGGCTTCTTCCTCCGCGACGCCTGTCCGCCCGGGCGCGCGGGGACTCGTGCAGTCGGCGGACTCGTGAGCGCGGGTCAGCCTTCTTCCAATGCATCGCCGGTCGAGAATGCGCTGTTGCTCTCCGGGCTTGCGCTCGCCGGCGCCAACCGTCGAGAGCACGCCTCGCCGAACGAAGACGATGGCATTCTGACCGCCGCCGAGGTCGCTTCCCTCAACCTCCGTGGAGTCGAGTGGGCCGTTCTGTCGGCCTGCGATACTGGTTTGGGTGAGATTCGATCCGGCGAAGGTGTGCTCGGCCTGCGACGCGCATTTCACATTGCCGGAGCCAGGACAGTGATCATGAGCCTGTGGCCGGTCGACGACCAGGCGACTCGCGTGTGGATGCGAGAGCTGTACGAAGGGCGTTTGAAGCGGCATCTCGACACCGCTGATGCGATGCGCGACGCGGGTCTCGCTGTGTTGCGCTCTCGCCGAGCGGCGGGACAGTCAACCGCTCCCTTTTATTGGGCCGCCTTCGTGGCCGCAGGGGACTGGCGGTGACCGAGCACAGGCTTAACTGAGAGGGCTCGTTGCCGTCGCGTAGCGACCCGCGAAACGCCATCGCCATGGCGCGTGCGGGCGATGAACTCACGGGACGAGCGCACGTTGTCGAAGAACGGATCGAGATCGACGGGGCAACGCGCCCAAACCGCAAGTCGTCGAGTCCGGTTCATTGTTGCTCGCGAAGCACTTCTCGTGACCCGCATCGCAGCATCTGCAATACGACGCGCGGCAAGGCTACGCGATCGGGGATTAAGTGCAGCTCTCTCAAGGTAGGTGCGACGTACAAAGCAAGAGGCACAGAAACTCGGTGCCTCTGTGCCTCGGCTTGCCCCGCCGCAGCCAGGGCGAAGGCGGGTGTGTCGTGATCGTCGGTCCGGCTGCCACCTTCGCGCCGCGCGCTACGGTGCAGGAAAGCCGGACACTTCGTCAGGCAGGCCTCAAGGCCCGCCTCCACCTACCGAGTCCCGGATCCGAATCCCGGATCCCGGTCGTGTTACTCCACGTCGCCGGCTGGCGGACGTCCGAGCATCGGCTCGTCGGTATCGAACGCGTATTCGATTTCCCGATCGAGATCGAGCTCGTCCTCCGTCGGCTGCGGCGGCACCGGCGGCGGCGGTGGCTCGTCCGCCGGAATCCGCACGTGCCGATACCACTCGAAGCCCGTGCCCGCCGGGATGAGACGTCCCATCGTCACGTTCTCCTTCAGCCCGCGCAGGTGATCGATCTTCCCGGAGATCGACGCTTCCGTGAGCACGCGCGTCGTTTCCTGGAAGCTCGCCGCCGAGATGAACGAGTCGGTCGAGAGCGACGCCTTGGTGATCCCGAGCAGCAGCGGCTGCGCCGTCGCCGGCCGGCCTCCCGCCTGAATCACCCGCTCGTTCTCTTCGAGGAACCGGAACTTGTCCGTCTGCTCGTCGATCAGGAACTCGGTGTCGCCCACATCCTCGATCCGCACCCACCGCATCATCTGCCGCGAGATGACCTCGATGTGCTTGTCGTTGATGTTGACGCCCTGCAGCCGGTAGACCTCCTGGATTTCGTTCACGAGGTACTTCTGCAGTTCCTTCTCGCCCAGCACCCGCAGGATGTCGTGCGGGTTGCTCGGACCGTCCATCAGCTGCTCGCCCGCCCGCACGCGCTCGCCCTCGTGGACGTTCACGTGCACGCCGCGCGGCAGCGCGTACTCCCTCGGCTCGCTCCCATCGTCGGGAACGATGATCATCTTGCGCTGCCCCTTGACGACGCCGCCCTCCTTGACGATGCCGTCGATCTCGGAGATGACCGCCGGATCCTTGGGCTTGCGCGCCTCGAACAGCTCGACCACGCGCGGCAGACCGCCCGTGATGTCCTTGGTCTTCGTCGTCTCGCGCGGGATCTTCGCCAGCACGTCGCCCGCTTCGACCGTCTCGCCGTCCTGCACCATGAGGTGCGCGTGCGACGGCATGTGGTACTTGCGGGTGACCTTGCCGGTCTTGTCCTTGATCTCGATCGTCGGCTGCTTCTTCTCGTCCGGCGAGTCGACGATGATGAAGCGCGACAGGCCGGTGACCTCGTCGACTTCCTCGTGGACCGTGAGGCCCTCGATGATGTCCTTGAAGCGCACCGTGCCCAGCTCCTCGGTGAGGATCGAGAACGTGTACGGATCCCACTCGACAATCGTCTGGCCGACTTCGACCTTCTGGCCGTCCTTCACCTTCAGCCGCGCGCCGTACACGACCGGATAGCGCTCGCGGTCGCGGCCCTTCTCGTCCTTCACGACGAGCGAGCCGTTGCGGTTCATGACGATCAGCTGGCCGCCTTCCTTGTGCGTCTCGACGACGACCATGCCCTCGTAGTGCGCGGTGCCGGCGTGACGCGCGTCCAGCGTGTTCTGATCCGAGATTCGCGATGCCGTTCCACCGATGTGGAACGTGCGCATCGTCAGCTGCGTGCCCGGCTCGCCGATCGACTGCGCCGCGATGACGCCGACCGCCTGGCCGAGCTCGACCAGCCGTCCGGTCGCGAGGTCGCGTCCGTAGCAGTTCGCGCACACGCCGCGACGCGTCGCGCAGGTCAGCACCGAGCGGATGCGGACCTTCTCGATGCCCGCTTCCTGCACCGCCGACGCCTTGTCTTCGTCGATCTCCTCGTTGACCTCGACGATCGTCCCGGCGCCGAACGGATCGACGATCTTCTCGAGCGTCACACGGCCGACGATGCGGTCGCGGAGCGGCTCGATGATCTCGCCCGATTCGACGATGGCCCGTGCCTCGATGCCGTCGAGCGTGCCGCAGTCGATCTCCGAGATGATGACGTCCTGCGCCACGTCGACGAGACGACGCGTCAGGTAGCCCGAGTCGGCCGTCTTGAGCGCCGTGTCGGCCAGACCCTTGCGAGCGCCGTGCGTCGAGATGAAGTACTGCTGCACGGTGAGGCCTTCACGGAAGTTGGTCGTGATCGGGCGCCTCGATGATTTCACCCGACGGCTTGGCCATCAGGCCGCGCATGCCGGCGAGCTGGCGGATCTGCTGCTTCGAGCCTCGAGCGCCCGAGTCGGCCATGATGTAGACCGGGTTGAAGAACTTGCCGCTGCGATCCATCTCGGCCATCTCGCTGAACATCTCGTCGGCGATCTTCTCCGTCACTTCCGACCAGACGGCGATGATCTTGTTGTAGCGCTCACCGTTGGTGATCGCCCCTTCGAGATACTGCTGCTCGACCTTGATCACCTCGTTGCGCGCATCCTGCACGAGTTGCTGCTTGTTGGCAGGAATGATCAGGTCGTCGATACCGATCGACAGCCCGGACCGTGTCGCGTAGGTGAAGCCGAGGTTCTTCAGCGAATCGAGCATGTCCACCGTGCGCTCGAGACCGAAGTCGAGATACGTCTTCTGGACGAGCTGCTGCAGCCCCTTCTTCTTCAGCAGGCCGTTGATGTACGGCATGCCGCGCGGGAAGCTGCTCGTTGAGCAGCACGCGGCCCACGGTGGTGTTGATGATCTTCGCCTTCACCTCCTGGGCGTCGGTGTGGATGACGTCCTGGTCGTCGCGCGCGGTCGTCAGGTCGAGCAACTGACCCGAGAAGCGCAGACGAATCGGAGACAGCGTCTCCAGCTCGCCCGCCTCGAGCGCCAGCATCGACGTCCTCGGTGTTGCCAAACGCCCGACCTTCACCCTTGGCGCCGGCCTTCGCCTTCGTCAGGTAGTAGCAGCCGAGGACGATGTCCTGCGACGGCACCGCGATCGGCGCGCCGTTGGCCGGCGACAGCACGTTGTTCGACGACATCATCAGCACCGAGGCTTCGATCTGCGCCTCGGGTGACAGCGGGATGTGGACCGCCATCTGGTCGCCGTCGAAGTCGGCGTTGAACGCCGTGCAGACGAGCGGGTGAATGCGAATCGCCTTGCCTTCGACCAGCACCGGCTCGAACGCCTGGATGCCGAGTCGATGCAGCGTCGGCGCGCGATTCAGCAGCACCGGGTGCTCGCGGATCACCTCTTCGAGGATGTCCCACACCTCGGGACGCTGCTGCTCGACCATCTCCTTCGCCTGCTTGATGGTCGCAACGAGCTGTCTCTCTTCGAGCTTGTTGTAGATGAACGGCTTGAAGAGCTCGAGCGCCATCTTCTTCGGCAGACCGCACTGATGCAGCTTCAGCTCCGGCCCGACGACGATGACGGAACGGCCCGAGTAGTCGACGCGCTTGCCGAGCAGGTTCTGACGGAAACGGCCCTGCTTGCCCTTGAGCGTGTCGGACAGCGACTTCAGCGGACGGTTGTTCGCGCCACGCAGCACACGGCCACGCCGGCCGTTGTCGAAGAGCGCATCCACGGCTTCCTGAAGCATGCGCTTTTCGTTGCGGATGATGACGTCCGGCGCCTTCAGCTCCATCAGCTTCTTCAACCGGTTGTTGCGGTTGATGACGCGGCGATAGAGGTCGTTCAGGTCCGAGGTGGCGAACCGGCCGCCATCGAGCGGCACCAGCGGACGCAGCTCCGGCGGAATGACCGGGATGACATCGAGAATCATCCAGTTCGGCTGGTTGGTCGACTTGCGGAAGCTGTCGACGACCTTCAGCCGCTTGGCGAACTTCAGCTTCTTCTGCACCGAGTTCTCGCTGCGCATCTTGGCGCGCAGCTCCTCGGCGAGCTTCTCGATGTTGACGCGACGCAGCAGCTCCTTGATCGCTTCGGCGCCCATCTGCGCACGGAACTTCGTGCCGTGGTCCTCGCGCGCCTTGCGGAACTGCTCCTCGTTGAGCAACTGGTTCTGCTTGAGCTCCGTCTCACCTGGATCGATGACGACGTAGGCCTCGAAGTAGAGGATGCGCTCGAGATCGCGCAGCGAGATGTCGAGCAGGTGGCCGATGCGGCTCGGCAGCCCCTTGAAGAACCACACGTGGCTGACCGGCGTGGCCAGCGTGATGTGGCCCAGGCGCTCGCGGCGCACCTTGGCCTGCGTCACCTCGACGCCGCACTTGTCGCAGATCACGCCGCGGTGCTTCATGCGCTTGTACTTGCCGCAGAGGCACTCCCAGTCGGTGATCGGGCCGAAGATCTTGGCGCAGAACAACCCGTCGCGTTCGGGCTTGAACGTGCGGTAGTTGATCGTCTCCGGCTTCGTCACCTCGCCGAACGACCACGACATGATCTTTTCGGGCGAGGCAAGCGAGATGCGAATCGCGTCGAAGTCCGCGCGCAGGCTCGTCTTGTTGTCGTAGAAGCTTGGTCTCATAGGGTTACACCTGCTCCAGAACTGCTGGTTCGCCGCTCGGCTCGGCGGCAACAGCGCCGCCGGCTTGCGCTTCGTCGAGACCAGCTCGACGTCGAGACACAGTGACTGCAGCTCGCGAATGAGCACGTTGAACGACTCGGGCAGCCCGGGCGTGAACGAGGCGTCGCCCTTGACGATCGCTTCGTAAATCTTGGCGCGCCCGGTCACATCGTCGGACTTCGCCGTGAGCAGTTCCTGGAGGATGTGCGCCGAGCCGTACGCCTCGAGCGCCCACACTTCCATTTCTCCGAATCGCTGGCCGCCGAACTGGGCCTTGCCACCGAGCGGCTGCTGCGTGATGAGCGAGTAGGGTCCGATCGACCGCGCGTGGATCTTGTCGTCGACCAGGTGCGACAGCTTCAGCATGTAGATGTAGCCGACCGTCACTTCCTGCTCGAAGCTCTGACCCGTCATGCCGTCGTAGAGCGGCGTCTTGCCGCCCTTCGGCAGACCCGCCTGCTCGAGCCAGTTCTTGATCTCGCTTTCGGTCGCGCCGTCGAACACCGGCGTCGCGAAGTAGAGACCGAGCGCATGCGCCGCCCACCCGAGGTGCGTCTCGAGGATCTGGCCGACGTTCATACGCGACGGCACGCCGAGCGGGTTGAGGACGATCTCCACCGGAGTGCCATCCGGCAGATACGGCATGTCCTCTTCCGGCAGGATGCGCGCGATGACGCCCTTGTTGCCGTGGCGGCCGGCCATCTTGTCGCCGACCGACAGCTTGCGCTTCATCGCCACGTACACCTTGACCAGCTTGATGACGCCGGGAGGCAGCTCGTCGCCGCGCCGGATCTTCTCCTTCTTCTCCTCGAAGAGCTGGCGGATGACTTCGACCTGGCGCTCCGTGCGCTCCTCGAGCAACCGCAGGTCGCCCTCGAGCCGCGGATCGTCGCTCTGGATCTTCAGGCGCACCATCTGCTGATAGGGCACCGTCGCCAGCACTTCCGGCGTCAGCTCCTGGCCCTTCCGCAGCAGCCGCTCGCGTCCGTACTCGTCGAACGCGTCGGCGCGCAGCGTCTGGCCGGTGAGCATCTGCACGACGCGCTTCTTCACCTCGTCGTGAAGAATGCGAATCTCGTCCTGCAGGTTCTTCTCCATCATGTCGAGCTCTTCCTGCTCGATCGCCTTCGCACGGTCATCCTTCTCGATGCCCTTGCGGGAGAAGATCTTCACGCCGACGATGATGCCCTCGATGCCGGGCGGGCAGATGAGCGAGGCGTCGCGCACGTCGCCGGCCTTCTCACCGAAGATCGCGCGCAGCAGCTTCTCTTCCGGAGTGAGCTGCGTCTCGCCCTTCGGCGTCACCTTGCCGACCAGGATGTCGCCCGGCTTCACGTAGGCGCCGATGCGGATGATGCCGCTGTCGTCGAGGTCGCGCAGGTAGGTCTCCGACACGTTCGGGATGTCCCGCGTGATCTCTTCGGGTCCGAGCTTGGTGTCGCGCGCCTCGATCTCGAACTCCTCGATGTGGATGGAGGTGTAGTAGTCCTCCTTCACCATCTTCTCGGAGACGAGGATCGCGTCCTCGAAGTTGTACCCGCGCCACGGCATGAACGCGACGAGCACGTTGCGTCCGAGCGCCAGCTCACCCAGCTCCGTGCACGGACCATCAGCCAGCACCTGCCCCTTGGCCACGCGCTGTCCGACGCGCACGATCGGCTTCTGGTTGATACAGGTGTTCTGGTTCGAGCGCTTGAACTTGGTCATCGAGTAGATGTCCGCGCCCATCTCCTTCGTGATCTCGTCCTCTTCGCCCTGACCTTCGACACGCACCACGATGCGCTGGCTGTCGACGTAGTCGACGGTCCCGGCGCGACGAGTCACGACCACCGCGCCCGAGTCGCGCGCGGTGATGTACTCCATGCCGGTGCCGACGTACGGGCTGCGCGCCCGCAGCAGCGGCACGGCCTGGCGCTGCATGTTCGATCCCATCAACGCGCGGTTCGCGTCGTCGTTCTCGAGGAACGGCACGAGCGAGGCGGCAACCGACACGAGCTGCTTCGGCGAGACGTCGATGAACTGGATGTCCTCGCGCGGCGCCAGCACGAAGTCGCCGGCGCGACGCGCCTCGACGCGCTCCTGCTTGAAGCGGCCGTTGTCCTCAACCGGCGAGTTGGCCTGCGCGATGATGTACTGGTCCTCTTCCCACGCCGACAGATAGAAGGAGTAGGGCTCGAACTCGACACCCTTCTTCTTCGACCGGCCGTCCGCGCCGACGATCTCGTCCGCCTCGACGACGTCGCCCGCCTTGTACTTCGGGTTGCCGCCGGCGTTGTGGATGATCACGAAGTCGACGACACGGCCGTCCTTCACCTTGCGGTAGGGCGACTCGATGAAGCCGAACTCGTTGATCCGCGCGTAGCAGCTGAGCGACGAGATCAGGCCGATGTTCGGACCTTCCGGCGTCTCAATCGGGCAGATGCGGCCGTAGTGCGTCGGGTGCACGTCGCGCACCTCGAATCCGGCGCGCTCGCGCGACAGACCGCCGGGCCCGAGCGCCGAGAGACGCCGCTTGTGCGTGATCTCGGAGAGCGGGTTGGTCTGGTCCATGAACTGCGACAGCTGCGACGACCCGAAGAACTCGCGAATCGCGGCCATGACCGGCTTCGCGTTGATCAGGTCGTGCGGCATCGCCGTCGCCATTTCCTGGTAGACCGACATCTTTTCCTTGATCGCGCGCTCCATGCGGACCAGGCCGATGCGGAACTGGTTCTCCAGGAGCTCGCCGACCGAGCGGACGCGGCGGTTGCCCAGGTGATCGATGTCGTCCACGTTCTGCGGGTTCTTCCGCAGCTTGAGCTGGTACTTGATGACCTCGTAGAAGTCCTGCGGGTGCAGGATCTTCTCGTCGAGCGGCGTGTTCATCCCGAGCTTGGTGTTCAGCTTCAGGCGGCCGACGCGCGAGAAGTCGTACTTCTGCGGGTTGAAGAACATGTTCTCGAACAGCGAGCGCGAGCTGTCGAGCGTCGGCGGATCACCGGGGCGCAGACGACGGTAGATTTCGATCAGCGCTTCTTCGTGCGTCCGGATCGGATCCTTCTTCAGCGTCTGGCTGATGATCGCGCCGACGTCGTCGCGCTCGGGGAAGAACACCTCGATGCGCTCGACGCGCTTCTCCTGCGCCATCGAGATCACGCGCGGCGTCAGCTCCTCGTTCGCCTCGAGAATCACTTCGCCGGTTTCCGGGTCGATGATGTCGGCCGCCGCAAACGCGCCCTCGAGCGCCTCATCGGCGACCGGCACCGTCTCGATGCCCGCCTTGCGGAGCGCCGCGATGGCGTTGGCCGTGATCTTCTTGCCGCTCTGGATCGAGAAGTCGCCCGTCTTGACGTCACCCGCAGCGCGCAGGCCGACCAGGCTGTCGGACACCGCCCACTGCAGCGACGGGCCCTGGTTCAGCGAGATCCGATCGACCGCGTAGAAGGTCCGGATGATCTCGTCGGCGCCGCGCAGGCCGAGCGCGCGCAGGAACACCGTCGCCAGGAACTTCCGCTTGCGGTCGATGCGGACGTAGAGCAGGTTCTTCTGGTCGTACTCGAACTCCACCCAGGAGCCGCGATACGGGATGATCTGCGCGACGTAGAGCGTCTTGTCTTCCGAGTGGAAGAAGGCGCCCGGCGAGCGGTGGAGCTGCGAGACGATGACGCGCTCGGTGCCGTTGATGATGAACGTCCCGTTGTCGGTCATCAGCGGGATGTCGCCGAAGTAGACCTCCTGCTCCTTGATGTCGCGGATGGTCTTGACGCCGGTATCCGGATCCTTGTTCCAGACGACGAGACGGATCGTGACCTTGAGCGGCACGGCGTAGGTCATGCCGCGCTCCTGGCACTCGTCGACGTCGTACTTCAGCTTCATCCCGACCGTCTGGCCGCAGATGTCACAGACGTCGCCGCGCGCCTGGTTCTCCTTGCCGCAGCGCGGGCAGAGCACCTGGTGGTCGCCGTACGGATCGGCGACGAGCGTCGCGCCGCAGTTGCTGCACGGCTTCCGCAGGTGGTGCAGTCCCGCCAGCTTGCCGCACTTGCATTCCCAGTTGCCGATTGAATACTCGATGAACTCGAGCGACGAGTTCTCGCGGAAGTCGCTGATCGGGAAGACCGACTTGAACACCGACTGCAGGCCGGCGTCCTCGCGCTCGGCCGGCAGACGGTTCATCTGCAGGAAGCGCTCGTACGATTTCCGCTGGATTTCAATCAGGTTCGGGATGGGAACGGTGGTCTTGATCTTGGAGAAGTCCTTGCGCTCGCGGTAGACGTTCTTGGGAAGGCTGTACATCGGTGACAAAACCTCGAGGATCCGGAGAAAAGCGGAACCGGCCCGCCGCACTCACTGGCAAAGCCAAGGCAGGCGGCTGGGCCTCAACTCCCAACCACCAATCCCAACTCTCGAGACCTGTGAGGGCTTGAAAGTTGGGACGCTGGAGATTGGGTCTTGGTTTCGATCCCCTTAGGAGATCGAAACCTTGGCGCCGACTTCTTCGAACTTCTTCTTGATGGCTTCCGACTCGTCCTTGTTGACGCCTTCCTTGATCGGCTTGGGCGCGCTCTCGACGAGATCCTTCGCTTCCTTCAGGCCGAGGCTGGTGACCTCGCGAACGACCTTGATGACCTTGATCTTGTCCGCGCCCACCTCGGTGAGCGTGACATTGAACTCGGTCTTCTCCTCGGCCGGCGCCGCGGCGCCGCCGCCACCAGCTGCCGCCATCCCGGGCATGGCCATCGGCACGGCCGCCGCGGCGGAGACGCCCAGCTCGGATTCGAGCGCCTTCACGAGCTGCGACAGCTCGAGCACGCTGATGCCCTTGATGTAGTCGATTACCTGCTGCTGATTCAGTTCGGCCATTTCTGTCTCTCTCTACTCGTGCCAGGCTCTAGGCTCTTGGCTCTAGGCTCTGGGCAACTGTTGTCACCACTGGTCTCGAGGCCGAAGCCCGGAGACGAGCCCTAAGCCGACTACCCGCTTCCTTCTTCTTCGCTGCCTCGTTGAGCACCGTCACCAGGTTGCGCGGCGTTGCGGACAACACCGTCACAAGCTGCTGCATCGGCGCCTGCAACAGGAACAGCAACTTCGAATACAACTCGGGCTTGCCAGGCAGCGTGGCCAGGTCGTTGACCGCCGCCGGCTGAATGGCCTGCCCCTGCACGACGGCCGCCTTGATGACCAGCTTCGGCGTCGCCTTGATGAACGTCGTCAGCGCCTTGGCCAGCGCGACCGCGTCGCTTGCCGGTATAGGCGATGGCCGTCGTTCCCTCGAAGTGCTTTTCGAGAGACTCCAGCCGCGTTCCCTTCGTCGCCCGCTTCGCGAGCGTGTTCTTGACGACCCGGTACTGCGCCTTCGCCGATCGCAGTTGACGACGCAGCTCGGTCGCCCCCGGAACATCGAGGCCGCTGATAGTCCACGAGGATCGCCGTGTCGGCCGCCTTGAAGGCCGACGTCAGCTCCTGAAGCTCCTGCTCTTTGTCAGCTCTGGTTACAGCCATCGCTCCCCCTAGACTTTCTGCCGCTCATCGATGTGCGCGGTGTCGATGCCGACACCCGGCCCCATCGTGGAGGACACGGTGACTGACTTCAGGTACTTCCCCTTGGCCGCCGACGGCTTCGCCTTCACGACGCTGTCGACGAGCGCGTGCGCGTTGTCGATCAGGCTCTGCGACGGCGAAGGAGGTCTTTCCCAACCGGCGCGTGGATGATCCCGGTCTTGTCGACGCGGAACTCCACCTTACCGGCCTTGATTTCCCGGATCGCCTGCGCCACGTTCGGCGTGACGGTTCCGGTCTTCGGGTTCGGCATGAGGCCGCGCGGGCCGAGCACCTTGCCGAGGCGCCCCACGCCGCGCATCATGTCGGGCGTCGCCACGACGGCATCGAAGTCCATCCATCCACCGAGGATCTTCTCCACCACATCGTCGCCGCCAACGAAGTCCGCGCCTGCTTCCTGCGCTTCCTTCTGCTTGTCCGCACCTGCGATTGCCAGAACCCGCTTGCTCTTGCCGAGGCCGTGGGGCAGGACGACCGTGCCGCGCACCATCTGGTCCGCGTGCTTCGGGTCGACGCCCAGGCGCATGGCCACTTCCACCGTCTCGTCGAACTTGGCGTACTTCACCTTCTGAATCAGGGGAATCGCCTCCTCGATCGTGTACAGCCGGTCCTGGACCTGCGCTGCGGCCGCCGTAAATTTCTTGCCGTGTTTTGCCATGTGCCTCCTTGTGGTGCTAGCGGCGCGCTCGCGCGTGCCTCCCACTGTTAATTCCCAACTCCCAACTTCCGACTCCCAAGCGTTGAACCCAGAATCCCGTTTGGGAGCTCGGAGTCTGGAGCCTGGGAGTTCGTCATCGGCGCTAGCCGACGACATCTATCCCCATCGACCTCGCCGTGCCGCGCACGGTCTTCACCGCGGCGGCGAGATCGGTGCAGTTGAGATCCGGCATCTTCTGCTTCGCGATGTCCTCGACCTGCTTGGCCGTCACCGTGCCGACCTTGTTGCGGTTCGGCTCGGGCGACCCCTTGGCGAGATTCGCCACCTTCTTCAGCAGCACCGCCGCTGGCGGCGTCTTGGTGATGAAGCTGTAGCTGCGATCGCTGTAGATCGTGACGACCACCGGAATGATCAGGCCGTCGTCTTTGGCGGTCTTCGCGTTGAAGTTCTTGCAGAAGTCCATGATGTTCACGCCGTGCGGACCGAGCGCGGTCCCGACCGGCGGAGCAGGCGTCGCCTTGCCCGCGGAGATCTGCAACTTCACCATTGCCTGGATTTTTTTCGCCATATCGCTTAACTCGACCAGGCGCGGGTCTCGAAGCCAGACCCAAGCCGATACCGTCAGATCTTTTCCACCTGCAAAAAATCCAACTCCACCGGCGTCGCGCGGCCGAAGATCGTCACCATCACCTTCAGCGTGTTGCGATCGAGGTTCACGTCCTCGACCACACCGTTGAAGCTGGTGAACGGTCCTTCGTTGATCCGCACGTGGTCGCCCTTCTCGAACGTGTACTTCGGCTTCGGTTTCTCCGCCGCCGACTTGACCTGCTCGAGAATGTGCTCGACCTCTTCCTTGCTGAGCGGCGTCGGCTTGGTGCCGGCGCCCACGAACCCGGTTACCTTCGGGGTGTTCTTCACCACGTGCCACGCGTGGTCGGACATCGTCATCTCGACCAGGATGTAGCCGGGGAAGAACCGGCGCGCGCTCTTCACCTCGCGGCCACCGCGCTTCTCGACGATGTCCTCGGTCGGGATGAGCACTTCACCAATCTCGTTCTGGAGCCCATAGGCCTGGACACGCTGCTCGAGCGATTCCTTCACCTTGTTCTCGAAGCCCGAGTAGGTGTGCACGATGTACCAGTTCTTGGTCGCAACCTCTGTCATGCCGCACCAAAGTGCCGGAAGATCCAGTTCACTGCCCGTTCAACGCCAGATCGAGCCCCCAGAGATACAGCCCGAAGAATGTCGAGGTCAGGATGACGACGACGGTCGTGGCGTAGACCTCTTTGCGCGCCGGCCACGTCACACGCTTCATTTCGTTCCGCACCTCGGTCAGGAAGGTGCGGGTGTTGGTCCACCATCGCGGTGATGCCTCGGCCTTCTTCGCCGCCTGCCGGTTTGACTTGCTCTATCGTGGCCATCGTCTCTATCTCGCGCTCCAAACTTCCTCGCGCCCAAAACTTCGCTGTCCGCCACTCGCGCCTCGCGCTACGGCGGACAACCTTCGCCTGGCTTGCCAACACCGCAGCCTCACGCGCTCCCCGAGTCCCGCGAAGTCCCGTGAGCGAGGGTTGGCAGGTCAGGAGGGACTCGAACCCCCAGCCCTCGGTTTTGGAGACCGATGCTCTACCAATTGAGCTACTGACCTACTCAAGAAAGTGCAAACTTCCCACTTTCTTATTTGCTCTCCTTGTGCGCCGTGTGCTTCCGGCAGAAGCGACAGAACTTGCTGAACTCCAGCCGCTCGGTCGTCTTCTTCTTGTTCTTCGTCGTGCTGTAGTTGCGACGCTTGCACTCGCCGCACGCGAGTTGAACGATGTCCCGCATTGCTGACCTTGTCGGCTTTGGGCTCAGGCTTCGGCCTCGCCTGGACGATCCAAGCCAGAGCCTTACTCCATGATTTCCGTGATCGTGCCGGCGCCCACCGTGCGGCCGCCTTCGCGAATCGCGAAGCGCGCGCCCTTTTCCAGCGCCACCGGCGTGTGCAGCTCCGCCGTGATCGTCGTGTTGTCCCCCGGCATCACCATCTCCACCCCGTCCGGCAACTTCAACGACCCCGTCACGTCCGTCGTCCGGATGTAGAACTGCGGCCGATACCCCGTGAAGAACGGCGTGTGCCGCCCGCCCTCTTCCTTCGACAGGATGTAGACCTCGCCCTTGAACTTCGTGTGCGGCTTGATCGACCCCGGCTTGCCAGCACCTGCCCGCGCTCCACGTCCGTCTTTTCCACCCCGCGCAGCAGCACCCCGACGTTGTCCCCCGCCACCCCCGAGTCCAGCAGCTTCCGGAACATCTCGACGCCCGTGACCACCTTCTTCTCCGTCGGCTTGAAGCCCACGATCTCGACTTCCTCGCCCACCTTCACCTGCCCGCGCTCGATGCGGCCCGTCACCACCGTCCCGCGCCCCGAGATCGAGAACACGTCTTCGATCGGCATCATGAACGGCTTGTCGATCTCGCGCTCCGGCAGCGGGATGTAGCTGTCGAGCGCCTCCATCAGCTTCACCAGCCCGTCGACCCCGTCCGGGTCCCCCTGGATCGCCTTCAGCGCACTCACCCGCACCACCGGCACCGCATCGCCGTCGAACTTGTAGCTCGTCAGCAGCTCGCGCACCTCGAGCTCCACCAGGTCCAGCAGCTCCGGGTCGTCGACCGCGTCCACCTTGTTCAGCGCCACCACCAGATACGGCACGTTCACCTGCCGCGCCAGCAGCACGTGCTCCCGCGTCTGCGGCATCGGCCCGTCCACCGCCGACACCACCAGGATCGCGCCGTCCATCTGCGCCGCCCCCGTGATCATGTTCTTGATGTAGTCGGCGTGCCCCGGGCAGTCCACGTGCGCGTAGTGCCGATTCGCCGTCGCATACTCCACGTGGCTCGACGCAATCGTCAGAATCTTCGTGTCGTCGCGCCGCCCCTGCGACTCCGACGCCTTCGCCACTTCGTCATACGGCACGAACTTCGCCCACCCCTTGTCCGCCGCCACCTTCGTCAGCGCCGCCGTCAAGGTCGTCTTCCCGTGGTCGATGTGCCCGATCGTCCCCACGTTCACGTGCGGCTTGGACCGATCAAATTTCTCTTTCGCCATATGCGTTGTTCGCTCGCTCTAGAAGTGATGACTGCGTATTCTCGTTTCTGACTGCTTACTTCCTGCGGTTCGCCACTCTTCGTTTGGCTCGCCTCCGTAGCTTCCACCTTCGCCGCTTCGCGACTACGGTGGACAAGCACTCGACATCGGCTTGCCATCCGAAGCTCCGCGTCATTCTTCAGCGCCGAGCAAAGGATGGAGCCGATGACCAGAATTGAACTGGTGACCTCGTCCTTACCAAGGACGCGCTCTGCCAACTGAGCTACATCGGCCTTCGCGCCGTTCGCCTCGTGCGCGCTACGGCCGACAAGTCGGCCGCAACAACCCTCCGTCGTACGCCAGTTCAGTGGCTCGCCATCCGAAGCTCGCGCATCGAGCGAAGGATGGAGCGGGAGACGGGGATCGAACCCGCGACCAACAGCTTGGAAGGCTGTGACTCTACCACTGAGTTACTCCCGCCTACGTGCTCGCTCGCTTCGCCCTTCTCGCACTTCGGCGGGCAAGCCCGCCTGACTCTCTTCACCGCGACTGCCGACAGCGCGCCGTGCTCACTCGACTTCAACCGCCGACGCGCGTAGGCGCATCGGAAAAAAGAGACTGGAGGGGAACCCTCCCCACCAACCCTCACCTGGCTCGCCAACCGTAGCTCGCGCGCCCGTTGGCGAGCGCAAGCGAAGGTTGGTGGGGAGGGGAGGGTTCGAACCTCCGTAGCCACATGGGCGGCAGATTTACAGTCTGCTGCGATTGACCGCTCCGCCACCTCCCCGGAAACTTGTTTTATCTTTCACACGCATTCACGATCTCGCCCGGGCAACCGCCTCGCAGGCGTGATCCATGAACGACGCTCAATCGGTCCGTGTAATCGTTTGGAATCCGTGTGTTCGGTGCTTTCCTGAAGATGCGGCGAGGCCCGCCGATGGAGCTGGCGGAGGGATTTGAACCCCCGACCGGCTGATTACAAATCAGCTGCTCTACCGGACTGAGCTACGCCAGCCAGACAAAGAGCAGATAATAGCACTTCCCGTGCCAGAGGAGCAAATCGAGTCAAGCCTTCCTTTTGCGGGCACAGCCCACCCCTGGCCTCCACTCTGCTACCTGCTGAGATTGCCGGAAACCCGGACACTCTCAGCCTAACCTGCTGAATGCCTTGAATTTCTCCGCTGTCTGACCGCCTCGAACAATACAACGCCAGCCGCGACCGAGACGTTTACGCTCCCCACGTGACCGCTCATCGGGATCGACGCGAGGTAGTCGCATCGCTCGCGGACGAGGCGTCTCAGCCCCTCACCTTCTGCACCCAGCACGATCGCCGATGGCAATGTGAAGTCGACCTTGTCGTACGGAGTTGCCGCATCGGCAGCGAGTCCGACCGTCCACACACCCAGATCCTTCAACTGCTCGAGCGCGCGTGCCACGTTCACGACTTCGGCAATCTTGACGTGCGCAACCGCGCCCGCTGAGGCCTTGGCCGCGACGCCTGAGCGCGCGGCGGATCGGCGTGTCTGGACAACGACTCCGTTGACGCCGGTCGCGTCGGCCGTTCGCAGGATCGCACCCAGATTGTGAGGATCCTCGATGCCATCCAGCACCACGATCAGCGGCGGCCCCGATGCGCCACGCACCAGCTCATCGAGGCTGTAATCGGCGGCATCGTCCACATCGGCGACGACACCCTGGTGCACGCCTGCGCGCGATCGACGGGCGAGCACATCGGAGGTCACGCGTTGCGGACTGATCCCATGCGTCGTGGCAAACGCGAGCAGCTCCCGCATCCGATCATCGCGCCGCTCAGCAATCCACAACTGCTTCACCCGCCCGGCTCGCAGCGCTTCGAGCACTGGGTTGATACCGTAGACGATCATTAGGCTCTCGGCTCTCGGCTCTGGGCTTTCGGCTCCGCGCTCGGACTCACTGTGCGGTGTTCAACACCGACTCAAATGCACTGGCCCGCTCGGCAGCCCCCAGAATCGGCCTGATACCAGATGCCTGGAGCGATGCCCCCGCTTCAATCGCCGGCACGGCGAGATCCAGCTCGAGCCCTTCGCTTTCTCCGGTGAGCACAAGACGAATCGGATGAAAGAGTGCCTTCCCCTTCTGACCCGTACGTTCGCGCACACGTGCAGCCGCGGCTCGAAACGCCTCCCGGTCGAGCAGGCGTCCCGATTGGCGGAGCTCCTCCGCCAACCCTGCGATCACCTGCGGCGCAGCAAGCGCTTCAGCACGGATGTCAGGCTGCTCCAAGGCACGCGTGGCCGAGTAGTCGAAAAGAAACGCCAGCCTCGCGGGTATCTGTTCGAGTCGATCGACCGACGCCGCCGCTACTGGAATGACCTTCTCCAGGAACGCGACGTCAGCTGGCGTCGGCTCGGTCACCCACCCATGCTGGCGCAGATACGGAATCGACAATCGCGCGAGTCGCTGGGGAGTCGCTGCCTTGAGATAGTGCCGATTGACCCATGCCAGCTTGTCCACGTCGAAGACGCCCGCGCTATGCCCCACGTTCTCGATCCGGAAACGACGCGCCAGCACGTCGACCGGCACGAGCTCCTCACCTTCGCCGGGTGACCAGCCAAGCAACGCGAGGTAGTTCGTGAGCGCCTCAGGAAGATACCCGCGGTCGCGGAATTCCTTGACCGATGTCGCACCGTGCCGCTTCGAGAGCGGCGCATGATCCGGCCCGAGCACGAGTGACACGTGCGCAAAGAGGGGCGGCCGCCAGCCAAACGCTTCGTACATCAAGATCTGACGCGGTGTGTTCGAGATGTGATCCTCTCCGCGCACCACGTGCGTAATCCCCATCAACGCATCGTCGATGACAACCGCGAAGTTGTAGGCAGGGACGCCGCCGGCGCGAACGATGACCGGGTCACCGATGACTTCGGTTCCAAATCGCACGTGTCCGCGCACGAGATCGTTGAAGCTCACTTCCTGGCCCTGGCTGCGATCGGGCACGCGAAATCTGATGGCGGCTGGTTCGCCGTTTTCGACACGGCGACGCGCGTCGGCGCGGGGAATCTCGCGGCACCGTCCGACATACTGCGGTGGCCGGCCCTCACGCAGCGCGGCTTGCCGGTCTTCCTCGAGCTGCTGCGGAGAGCAGAAGCAGTGATACGCGTGCCCTTTCGCCATCAACTCGACGGCGTGCGCCCGATAGATGTGCAATCGCTCGCTCTGGCGATAGGGACCGTAGTCGCCCCCGACGTCAACGCCTTCGGTCCACTCCAGCCCGAGCCAGCGCAGATCGTCGAGCATGGCCAGCTCGGATTCGCGAGTCGAGCGTTCGACGTCGGTGTCCTCGATACGGACGATGAAGGTGCCTCCCTGTCCGCGCGCGAGCAGCCAGTTGAAGAGCGCCGTGCGCGCATTACCGACATGCAGCTGTCCGGTTGGGCTGGGCGCAAATCGAAGCCTCATTGCCGCACCAACAACGCGACGGCGTGCACCGCAATCGACTCTCCTGAGCCCATCGAATCCACACCCTCGTTGGTCTTCCCTTTCACACTGATCTGCGATGCATCGCACTCGAGCGCCGAGGCAAGGTTCGAACGGATCGCATCGATGTAGGGGACGAGCTTTGGCTTCTGGGCGATGACGACGACGTCCACGTTCACGATTCCAAAACCACAGCTCTTCACGATAGCCGTCGCCCGCCGGAGCAGGTCGAGACTGTTGGCCCCCTTCCACGCGGGATCGGTATCCGGGAAGTGACGCCCGATGTCACCTGCACCCGCAGCCCCAAGGATCGCGTCGGTCACGGCGTGGCAGATCGCGTCGGCATCGGAATGTCCAAGCAGCCCTTTATCGAACGGGATCGTGACGCCACCGAGCACAAGCGGACGCCCCGCGACCAGGCGATGAAGATCGTAACCGTTGCCGATTCGCAACGCCGCGGCGCCAGGAGAAGGCGTTAGTCCGAGCAGCCGCTCAGCCATCGCCAGGTCCGCTGGCGTCGTGATCTTCATATTGCGCGGATCGCCTTCGACGATCCGAACGATGTGCCCGGCCTGCTCGGCAAGCATGGCTTCATCGGTCGCATCCACTCCAAGGGCCAACGCCTCCTTCAGCACAGATGTACGAAAGGCCTGTGGTGTCTGCGCCAGATAAATCTCCTCGCGCGGCAACGTCGCCGTCACGATGCCGTTCTCTCCCGCGCGCTTGACCGTATCTCGTGCGGCCAGTGCCGCGATGGCAGCGCCGCTTTCTGCTGCGGCCGCAACCGTTCGTCGAATCGTGTCGTCGCTCACAAACGGGCGGGCCGCGTCATGTATCACGACGATGTCGGCACGATGGCTGACTCGTGCGAACGCATTCGCCACGGAGTCCTGTCGTCGTGTGCCGCCGGCGACGATCTCGAGCTGCTTGCCGCCCGCGAGCAACGACGGCGGTGGGTTCCCAGCGAGCTCTGGTGGCAGCGCTACCACCAGGTCATCGATCACATCGCAATTGCGGAAAGCGTCGACCGCACGTTCGAGAATCGATCGTCCCCCCAGCGACAGGAACTGCTTGGGTTGTGCAGTGCCGAAGCGATGGCCACGGCCACCGGCCGCGATGACAGCTGATACATGCAAGGGGAGCGGGCTCAGGATCTCGATTCTAAGTCGTTGTCGTGCTGCGCTGCTACTGGGAGCGGCCCGAAGTAGACTGAGCACGAATGACGTTCGTTGAGCGCGTGAAAGGCGTCCTCATCCTCGACGCGCGCACCTTCGAGGAAATCGAGGCGGACACGACCGCAAATACACAGGCGCTCCTGGTCGTCGTGGCTGGAAGTGTGGCGGCCGGGCTGGGCGCGGGGGTTCGACTGGGGTTCGTCGGCCTGCTGCGTGAGACGCTGGGCGGCCTGATCGGATGGGTCATGTGGGCGGCAGTCACGTGGTTCATCGGGGCGAAGCTCCTCCCCGAGCCGCAGACCCGCACCAACATGGGCGAACTGCTTCGTGTGATCGGGTACGCCTATGCGCCAAACCTGTTCGCCTTCTTCGCGTTCCTCCCCATGCTCGAGGCTGTGGTCGGCACCGTGGTCGCGTTCTGGCTCCTCGCCGCGACCATCGTCGCCGTTCGCCAGGCGCTCGACTACGTCAGCACGCTGCGTGCAGCCGCCGTCGTGCTCATCGGCTGGCTGATCTTCGTCGTCATTCAGTGGGCATCGTAGGTCCGGCAAGGTCCCTTACACAATCTCTCGGCCACTCTCACGGCAGCCGGTGAATTCCGCCATCCGGCTCGACGTCATGTCGAGAACCGTCGCCAGACGGCGCGCATCAACATCACGGGGGGCGAACACGACGAGCAACGCACGCACCGTCTCCGTCGTCACCATGGTCCTGGCGGCATCTGATGTGGGATTGCCGAAGGGACCCGCGCGATCCGCGAGCGTGATGCGACCATCAACGTGGACGTCGTCTTTGCGAATGCCCGGGTACGACTCCCCTTCCCGTCCCATCCTGAGCTCGACCTCGCCGTCAATGCGCGCCGCATCGTACAGCCCGTACGGCAACTGGAACTCGAGCGAGCACCAGTTGCAGACGTCGACCATGGAATTGATGCGCGGAAGCGGATCACCTCGACGCACCCTGCGCAACAGCGCTTCAGACGATGGGCGGGTCTTCGTCGGATCCAGGCCCACGCGCTTGTACATCGTCCGCACGGCGGCGATTTCTTCCGGCGGGCTCGTGCGCACCGAGGCTTCGGCGGCCGCAAGCGGGGCGTTCAGGCGTGCATCGCGATCGACGACCGTCGCGGTTTCGAGCCAGAGGACTCCGGGGCGAACGATCGCCGCGAGTTCAGGCGCGAGCGTGAAGCGCATTGACATCAGGCGGTACTGCATTCGCGTCGGACTCGGCATCGGGTGCGATGACCCGCCGGACGCGCTCGCCGAATTCCTTGGGGTCGAGTCCTGATCGTTCGCGCGTGTCGATCGGATCGTGAACGACGAGCCGCACGGCACCGGGATAGGTTGCCAGCCGCCCTTTCAGCATCACGTGCCGACTGCCGATGATCGACAGCGGCACGATCGGAAGACCGGCCTGGAGCGCCAGCAGAAATCCGCCGCCCTTGAACCGGGCCACTCGTCCGTCGCGACTGCGCGTGCCTTCAGGAAAGACGATCAGCGAGAGCCCGTTCGACGTTAGGCGCGAGGCCCATCCGAAGATCCGCGATCGGTCAGGGTGACGACGATCGACGAGCATGTGCCCCGTACGGCGGAGGTGCCAGCCCAGGAAGGGGATGCTGCCGAGCGATTCCTTCGCGATGATCCGCAGTTGATACGGCAGCGACCAGAACAGGATCGGAATGTCGTAGATACTCTGGTGGTTGGACACGAAGACGTAGGTCCGCCCGGGCTCGAGACGTTCGAGCCCGGTGACCTCGACGCGCACGCCGGTCGTCACCAGGATGAGCCGCGACCACGTGCGCGCACACCAGTGCGCGAAGTGACCGTTCCGCTCGAAGACGCTGGACGCGATCGACAGCGTCCCGAGCGCGATCGTGTACGCGGCGATGGACGGGATCAGAAAGCACACCGTCCGCCACCAGTGATACGGAGGAATCAATTACTTACCAGCAGCCGCCGCCGACGGCGGCACCTGCGGGCGCGGTCGCCGGCTGGTGTCGGTGTCGGTCGATACCACGTTCGCTGCCGGTGCGGCCGCCACGGTGGCCGACTCGATGAAGCGGCCGAAGATCATCTTGCCCGCCGTGGTCTGAAGCACGCTCGTGACCACGACGTCGATCGTCCTTCCGATCATCTTGCGGGCGTTGTCGACGACGACCATCGTGCCGTCATCGAGATAGGCCACACCCTGGTTGTATTCCTTCCCTTCCTTCAGGATGAAGACCTTCATGATCTCGCCGGGGAGGACCACCGGCTTGAGCGAGTTCGCCAGCTCGTTGATGTTGAGCACCTCGACGCCGCGAAGCTGGGCGACCTTGTTCAGGTTGAAATCGTTGGTGACGATCTTGCCCTGCAGCGCACGGGCCAGTTCGATCAGCTTCAGGTCGACCTCACGCACGTCCGGGAAGTCCATGTCGGAGATCGTGACGTCGACGCCAGCCATCTTCTGGATCTTCTGCAGGATGTCGAGTCCACGTCGACCGCGGTTGCGCTTCATCGAATCAGAGGAGTCAGCCACGAGCTGAAGCTCCTTGAGCACGAACTGCGGAATCACCAGCGTGCCGTCCATGAAACCGGTTTCGCAGATATCGGCAATGCGACCGTCGATGATGACGCTCGTATCGAGCACCTTGTAGCGCTTGCGAGGGCCGGCGGTCCGGAACAGGTTGATGAGATTCTCCGGCTCCAGCCACTCCCCCTTGCGCCCGCCGATGACGAGCCCGAGGTACGGCAACGCCAGCAGGATGACGCTGTGGAGGAAGACGACACGCCCGTCGCTCAGGTTTGCCCAATACAGGGCGGCGCCGATCGTCTTTGCCGCAAGCAGACCCACGGCTCCGCCAAGCAACGCGCCAATCATGTGCGTGACGGAGATGTTCTTGAGTCGCAGTTCGAAGGCCACGATCAACAGCCCGAGTACGACACCGAAGACGGTGTTGAGAATCGGATCAGCGAGAAGCGGCCGGAGTTGAAAAGCGGAATAACCGACGGCCGCAATGAACAGGACACGCGCGAACACGAACCACGCCATGACGGACTCCAGAGGGTCAGCTACGATCCAGACGCAAGGATGAGTGAACCTTAGAGCCGCCCGCCCGGAAAATCAAGCGATCAGCTCGTCGAGTGCTTCGCCGACCGTGCGCACCCCGACCAGTTCACACCGACCGTCACCCTGCAGGTTATCAGCAGGATCGACGTTCCCGGCAGGAAGAATGACCCGACTGAACCCCATCTGGGCCGCCTCTTTTACACGAAGCGCGGCCTGTGGAATGCCCCGAATCTCGCCGCTCAACCCGACTTCGCCGAAAACGGCCGTGGAATCGGACAACGCCCGGTTGCGGACGCTCGAGGCCACCGCGGCCACGACACTCAGGTCGGCGGCGGGCTCGTCGATGGTCATCCCCCCCGCGATGTTCACATAGACGTCATCGCCGGCGAGCGACAGCCCCGCCCGCTTTTCGAGCACCGCCAGCAGCAGCGCCAGGCGATTCTGATCGATGCCGATGGCCATGCGACGGGGGGTGCCATACGGTACTGGTGCTGACCAGTGCCTGCACTTCGACAAGGATGGGCCGCGAGCCTTCGACGCAGCAGACCACCGCGGAACCGGGTGCTCCCGATGCCCGCTCCGACAGGAACAATCGCGACGGATTCGGAACGGGTCGCAGGCCGGTGCCTGTCATCTCGAACACGCCAAGCTCGCTGACGGCACCGAAGCGGTTCTTCACGGCCCGCACCACGCGATGCGAATGATGGCGTTCGCCCTCGAAGTACAGCACGGTATCGACGACGTGCTCCAGCACCTTCGGGCCGGCCAGGCTGCCGTCCTTCGTCACATGGCCAACGAGCACGGTCGGAATGTTCTGATTCTTGGCCGCGAACAGGAACTGGGTCGCAGCCTCGCGGACCTGGCCGATGCTGCCGGGCGCCGACTGGAACTTGTTCGACCACACCGTCTGCACGGAATCCACGACGACGAGCGCCGGTGACAGGCGTGCGACCTCTTCGAGGATCCGTTCGATGCACGTCTCGGAGAGCAGATAGAGCGGCGTATCGCCGACACCGAGACGATCCCCGCGGCTCTTCACCTGGTGCTCGGACTCCTCCGCCGACGCGTACAGCACGGGACCAACGGCGCGCGCGAAGTGTGCGGCGGCCTGCAGCAGCAGCGTCGACTTGCCAATGCCCGGCTCGCCACCCAGCAAGATGAGCGACCCGGGTACCACCCCACCACCAAGCACACGGTCGAACTCGCCGATACCGGTCGACAGGCGTACGCCATGCGACATTTCAACTTCTGCGTACAAACGTGCCGTAGAGGATGTCGAAAACTGCGAGAACCGATTGCTTGATCCTGCGGCTGCTGGCGATTCGGTCCGTTCTTCGACGAGGGAATTCCACGCGCCGCACTCGGTGCAGCGGCCCATCCACTTGGGCGCCTGCGCGCCGCATTCCTGGCAGACGAATACGACTTTGGGGGATTTCATGCGTCAACTCCGGCCCACAACCCCAACTCCCAACTCCCCAACGCCCAACGACCAACTCCCAAGAGCATCGACCACGACTTGGAAGTTGGAGACAAACGTCACATTGGGAGTTGGGAGTTCTCAATCGTACTGTCTTTCAATCCGCGTGCCGAGACGGCAGACAATCTCCCACGGAATCGTACCGATGGCGGCAGCCATCTCGCGCGCGTCGATCCGCTGCCAGCTCTCGCGCCCCTGGCTTCCGAGAAGCACGACTTCATCTCCTGGCCGCACTTCGAGCAGACTGGTGACGTCGACTGTCAGCATGTCCATCGAGACGGCGCCAACGATCGGCACGCGATGCCCCCGAATCAACACGTGTCCGCGTCCGCACAGGCGAGTATCCACGCCATCCGCGTAGCCCGCGGGAACGACTGCAACTGTTCGCGGCTCGGTCGCCTGGTACCGCCATCCATATCCCACACCCTCGCCTGGTCGTAGTCCCTTGACGGCAACGACACGGCTCGTCAGCGACATCACTGGTGTCAGCTCGATCGTCGTCGCGAGAGGCGGCGGTACGATCCCGTACAACAGAAGGCCTGGTCGAACGGCGTCGTACCAGACGCGTGAGTCGCGCAACAACGCGGCGCTGTTGCACGCATGGCGAATGACCCGGGTTGGGGATTTCGAGGCTCGAGCGTTTGCAGCCGAGACGAGCTCCTGAACGACCCGCCACGCCTCCTCGAATCGCTCTCGCTGGTTGTTGAAGAGCGGGCTCTCGGGCATGTCTGCGGAAGCGAAGTGGGTGTAGACGCCCTCGAGTTTCAGGCTCGGGCTGGCCAGGAGGTCGGGCAAGGTGCGGCGCAGATTGTCGTGCCGGAAACCGAGCCGGTTCATGCCGGTATCGATCTTCAAGTGGTAGCCGATCGACGAACGCCGACGCTCGGCGGCGGCCTGCACCGCACGGGCAGCGCCGGGAGTGGAAATCGTCGGCGTCAGCGAGAACTCGAAGAGCCCATCGAGGTCGCTGACACTGAGCGCGCCGAACACCAGGATCGGCACCCGCACACCAGCCTGCCGCAGCACGATGCCCTCTTCGATGTCCGCGCACGCGAGCATCGTCGCGCCGGCTTCCTCGAGTGCGACGGCGACGCGAGGTGAGCCATGACCGTATGCGTTCGCCTTGACGACTGCGATGACTGCCGGCGGCGCCTGCCCCGCTTCATTCGACAGGTAGTGGCGGATGGCAACGAAGTTTCTCTTCAGCGCATCGAGGTCGACGCGGGCGAGGGTGCTTCGAATCATTGTTGATTAGTGAACTTTGATTATTGATTCGTTTGTGATTGGTGATCGGAGATTTCTGATTTTATTGGAGACTGAATGGGTCGAAATCGAGCAACAAATCAACGAATCGCAAATCGACAATCACCAACGATTCAACAACCAAAGATCAGCAAATCAACGATGATTTTCTGATTTACGAACCCTGCGCAAGATTGGCGAAGCGGGTCTGCTCGCGAAGGAAGGCGAGCTTCACGACGCCGGTCGGCCCATTACGCTGCTTAGCGAGAATCAGCTCCGCGATCCCGGCATCAGGGCTATTCGGATCGCGGTTGTACACATCGTCTCGATAGATCAGCACGACGACGTCGGCGTCCTGTTCGAGGGCTCCGGATTCGCGCAGGTCGGAGAGCTGCGGCCGGTGGTCTGACCGTGACTCCGGTGCACGGCTCAACTGCGACAGCACGATGATCGGGACGTTCAGCTCCTTGGCCAGTCCCTTGAGCGAGCGCGAGATCGAGGCGAGCTCGAGGGTCCGATTCTCGAACCGTCCGCGGCCGCTCATCAGCTGAATATAGTCGATGACGAGCAGACTGAGCCCGTGTTCAGCCTGCAGGCGACGTGACTTCGCGCGCATTTCGAGCACACCGATGCTCGCCGTGTCGTCGATGAAGAGCTTCATCGAGTTCAGCTTCTCGAGGGCGTGCGAGATGCGGTGGTAGTCGTTGCCCCCGATCGCGCCGCTCATCAGGCGATGTCCGTCGATCTGCGCCTCCGAGGTCAGCAGGCGAAGGAACAGCGACTCCTTGGACATTTCAAGGCTGAAGAAGCCGACGACGTGGTCCTCGAGCGCCGCCACGTACTGCGCAATATTCAGCACCAGGCTGGTCTTCCCCATCGACGGCCGCGCGGCCACGATGACGAGGTCGCTGGCCTGCAGGCCGCGCGTCATCTCATCGACGTCGAAAAAGCCCGTGGGAACACCGGTGATCAGCCGCTTCTGCTCGAAGAGCTTTTCGATCTTCGGGAAGCTGTCCTTGACCAGATCCCGCATCGACACGAAGCCGGCCTTGAGCCGGTCGTCGGCCACGGCGAAGATCGCGCTCTCGGCTTCGTCGAGGATGACGTCCGATTCCTGATCGGCCTCGTAGGCGTTGGTGACGATCTTGCTCGCTGCGTAGATCAGGTTGCGCAGCGTCGACTTCTCTTTGACGATGCGCGCGTAGTACTCGACGTTGGTTGCGCGCGGCACACCGTCGGCGAGCGAGGCGACATAAGCAGGTCCACCGACCTCGTCCAGCTCACCGGCGCGCGCCAGCTCTTCTTTCAGCGTGACGAAATCGATCGCGTCGTGCCGCTCGCTGAGGGCGACCATGCGATCGAAAATCCGTCGATGCGCATCGCGATAGAAATCACCGCTGTCGATGATCTGTGCCGCGAGATTGAATGCGTCGTTGTGGACCAGAATCGCGCCGAGCACCGAACGCTCGGCCTCGAGATTGTGTGGAAGCGTGCGCTCCGCAGTTGCAACAGCGGTGTCAGCCATCGACGAAGAATTTGTAAACGCGGGGTGACGAAGGATAGTAGCGGGAATTCCAACTTATGGGCAGTGACCGAAGTGAGTTGACGTGTATCCGTCACTCTCAACTCCCAACTCCTAATCACCAATTCCCAAACTGTTGTCGCTTTTTGGAAGTTGGGAGTTGGATGTTGGGAGTTGTCGGGGCGTTGCGTTCGTCGCCTTAGAGACTCGCGAGCGTCTGCTTCACCTGGCCGTAGTTCGGCTCGTTACGTGCATCTTCGAGCACTTCAGCGTGTCGCACGACGCCGCTGCGATCGATGACGAACGTGGCCCGCTTCGAGATGTCCTTCAGTCCGATCATGTCGGGGTTGACGACACCGTACTTGCGGATCACGTCCTTGTTGAAGTCGCTGAGCAGCGGAAACTTCAGCCCCTGCGCATCGGCCCACGCCTTGAGCGCGAAGAACGTGTCGACGGTGACGCCAATCACGGTGGCGTTGACCTTGTTCAGTTCGGAGGCCGAGTCGCGAAATGTGCACATCTCGGTGGTGCAGGTGCCGCTGAACGCCGCCGGCATGAACGCCAGGACCACAGGCCCCTTCTTCAACTGCTCGCTGAGCGTGACGGGCTCTCGATCCTGATTCGGAAGGGTGAAATCTGGCGCCTTTGCGCCGACAGCTAGCGACATTCCGTGCTCCTTTCCCGGCTGACCCGGTATCAACTCCCAATTCCCAAAGGTCCAATTCCCAAGACCCAACTCTCAACGGTCCACCCAGTTCAGTTGGGAGTTGGAGGTTGGAGCTTGGGAGTTGGACTATCGAACATGACATTGTAGCGGTTTACGCAGCTTGACCGCATCACGATGCTCGGGCTACGGTCTACGGACTTCTGCGGATCGCTTCGAGCTGCGGGCACCTGCCCGCTGCCTCCGGCTGCTTGCTGGTTGCGGAGGGTTCAGGGTTCATGGAGGCTCAGGCGGCACCAGCGGCGACTGCGATACGCGCCGACATTCCGTGGTATCGCACGGTCACGCGCGAGCAGTGGCGCGTGCTCCTTGCCGCAAAGTTCGGCTGGATGCTCGACGCCATGGACTTCATGCTCTACACCATGGCGGTCGGGCAGTTGCGCATGTACTTCGGATTCGGCGACGACACGGCGGGCATGCTCGGCACCGTCACGCTCGTCATGTCCGGAGTCGGCGGCGCGATCTTCGGATACGTGGCCGATCGCTTCGGCCGAACGCGTGCCTTGATGGCCACGATCCTCATCTTCTCATTCGCCTCGCTCGGTGCCGCCACGTCGCAAAGCGTCATCCAACTGTTGTTCTGGCGCGCCGTGCTCGGCATCGGCATGGGCGGCGAGTGGGCATCCGGTGCCGTGCTCGTCAGCGAGACCTGGCCTGCCCACCTGCGCAATAAAGCCATCAGCATCATGCAGTCGGGATGGGCGCTCGGCTACATGATGGCCTCGATATCCGCAGCGATCATCCTCGGCTCGCCGTCGCTGGGCGCCGACGCGTGGCGCTGGCTCTTCGTGGTGGGAGTCGTCCCGGCGTTCTTCACGCTGTGGATTCGACGCTACGTTCACGAGCCGGAGTCCTGGACCCGAAAGAAGTCGCAGCAGGCACACGGACCAAGTCCCTTCGCCGTCATCTTCGGGCCGACCCTGCTCCGGCGCACGCTGCTCATCATCGCGCTCGGTTCGGCAGTGCAGTTTGCGAACTGGGGCCTCTTCTTCTGGCTGCCGTCGTTCCTGGCTCGTCCAGTCGAGCAAGGTGGCGCCGGCATGGGCGTCGTCGGATCTCTTCCCTGGATCATCCCGGTGCAGCTCGGCGCCTACTTCGGCTACCTGACGTTCGGATTCATCGCCGATCGCATCGGCCGGCGACAGGCGTTCGTCCTCTACATGGTCGGAGCGGCGTTACTCGTGCCCATCTACGGGCAGATGGCCCGGAGCCCGTTCGTCCTTCTCCTGCTTGGCCCGCTGATCGGCTACTTCGGCTACGGCTACTTCAGCATGTTCGGCAGCTTCGTCGCCGAGTTGTATCCCGCTGCCGTGCGCGCGACCGGGCAAGGAACGAGCTACAACATCGGGCGCATGGCCGGCGCCATCGCGCCGTTCACCATCGGCGTGATCGCAACGCAGCCCGGAATCGGCATCGGCCTGGCCCTCAGCATCACCTCGGCGTTCTTCCTGCTCGCCGCCCTTCTGGTGTTCACGCTCCCGAACCGCAGCGGCGAAGCTCTCGACGCATAGACGGAGACACGATGACACAAGCCACGGCTCGAACCCACGCCGGCACAGCCGCCACCGCCACCACCTGGCAGATGTGGGTTCCGTGTATCGGGATGGCGCTCTGCTCATGGCTGTCGTTCGTCGATCGCCAGGTGCTGGCGATCCTCGCGCCAACGATCCTCGCGGACACGGGGCTGACGGCGCAGAACTTCACCGATGCGGCGTCGTTCTTCTTCCTCGCTTACACGCTGAGCAACCCGGTCTGGGGATCGGCTGCTCGACTTCGTCGGGCTGCGCGTCGGCATGCTGCTCGCCGTCGGAATGTGGACGGTCGCCAGCATGTCGCATGCGTGGATGGCGACCTTCGTCGGGTTCGCGCTCGCTCGCGCGGTCCTCGGCTTCGGCGAGGGCGCCACGTTCCCGGGAGGCCTGCGGACGGCGGTCGAATCACTGCCCGCGAGCCTTCGCGCGCGCGGCATCGCGCTGTCGTTCAGCGGCGGCACCATTGGCGCGGTGATGATGCCGCTGCTGCTCGGGCCGCTGGCGATTCAGTACGGGTGGCGAGTCGCGTTCCTGGCGACCGGTGCACTCGGCCTGATGTGGCTGCGGCATCTGGGCGGCTATCGCGCGACCGCCATTTCTGCCGAAGGCCGCGACGACGGCCGGCAAAGATGACGTGGCCCAACTTGTTCGAGCGCCGCGTCTGGGCGCTCGTCTTCAGTTACGCACTGCCGGCGATTTCGCCGGGCCCGATTCTGACGATCGTCGCGTTGTACTTGAACCAGCGTCTGCAGCTGACGCAGTCCGACGTCAACGGGCTCGTCTGGATTCCACCGCTGACATGGGGCATCGGGTACTTCTTCTGGGGATGGGCCGCCGATCGCTACGCCGCGAACAACCCGCGACCGATTGGCATGTTCATGCTGCTCACGATCGCGTCGCTCACGCTCGGGATGACGACGTGGACGACGTCGGTGCCGCTGGCGATCGCGTTGATCTCGTTCTCGACATTCATCGGCGGCGGCTTCCAGATGGTGGCGCTGAAGGTCGGCTCGTACGCGTTCCCGCGCGAACAGGCGGCGATGATGTCGGGCATCGCCTCCGGCTCGTGGTCGCTGGTCAACTTCGTGCTGCTGCGCGCGATCGGCCCGTGGTCGAACTGGATGAACAATCAGCGGTGGGAAGAGATCTTCTGGCTGATCGCTCTCCTCCCGGCGTTGGGTATCGGCGTGTGGCTCGTGCTCAGCCGCAATCAGGGTGTCGCCGCGCGCACGTAGTCACACCGTCTCCGGTCCTTCGGCGATCCGCTAATTGTAGAGGCGCGTCTTCAGACGCGCCTTTGTTTCTGCGCCGCCTAACCGATCCCGCCGAGACACAGATACTTGATCTCGAGATACTCTTCGATTCCGTACTTCGATCCCTCGCGGCCGAGCCCGGATTCCTTGACGCCGCCAAACGGCGCGACCTCGGTCGAGATGAGGCCCGTGTTGATGCCGACCATGCCGGACTCGAGCGCTTCGGCCACGCGCCACACCCGTCCGACGTCGCGGCCGTAGAAGTACGCCGCCAGCCCGAACTCGGTGTCGTTCGCCATCGCGACCGCTTCATCTTCGGTCTTGAACCGGAACAGCGGCGCGACGGGGCCGAACGTCTCTTCGCGCGCCACCATCATCTTCGGCGTCACGTCGACAATGACCGTGGGCTCGAAGAATCGGCCGCCGAGCGCATGGCGCTTGCCGCCGAGGACCACACGCGCACCCTTCGTCACGGCATCAGTGATGTGCTCTTCGACCTTGGCGACCGCCTTGTCGTCGATGAGTGGACCCTGCGTCGCGCCCGGCTCGAGGCCAGGGGCCGGCTTCAGCTTCTTGACCGCCTCCGACAGCTTCGCAGCGAACGCGTCGTAGACGCCGTCCTGCACGTAGATCCGGTTCACGCACACACAGGTCTGCCCGGTGTTCCGGGACTTCGAAGCAATCGCGCCCTCCACCGCCGCGTCGAGATCTGCATCGTCGAACACGATGAAGGGAGCGTTGCCGCCAAGTTCGAGCGACAACTTCTTCACGGTCTGCGCGCACTGCGCCATCAGCACCTTGCCGACTTCTGTGGAGCCGGTGAACGAGAGCTTCTTCACGATCGGATTCGAGGTGAGCTCGCCACCGATCTCACCTGCTGAACCCGTCACGACGTTGAACACGCCCTTGGGGATGCCGGCACGCTCGGCGAGTTCCGCCAGCGCGAGCGCCGAGAACGGCGTCTGCGACGCGGGCTTGAGGACGACGGTGCAGCCGGCCGCGATGGCGGGGCCGGCCTTGCGCGTGATCATCGCCAGCGGGAAGTTCCACGGCGTGATGCAGGCAACGACGCCGATCGGCTGCTTGATGACGACGATCCGCTTGTCGGCTTGATGACCCGGAATCGTGTCGCCGTAGACACGCTTGGCCTCTTCAGCGAACCACTCGAGGAACGACGCGGCGTAGACGACCTCGCCCTTGGACTCGGTCAGCACCTTGCCCTGCTCGGTCGTCATCAGGCGCGCGAGATCGTCCTGATGCTGCAGCATCAGCTCGTACCACTTCCTGACGGCCGCCGCGCGTTCCTTCGCGGTCTTCTTCCGCCACGCCGGGAGTGCGCGATCGGCGGCCTCGATCGCCGCGCGAGTCTCGGCCGCGCCCAACCTGGGCACCGTGCCGACCACTTCGCCGGTTGCAGGATTGTCCACAGAGATCGTGGCGCCTGACTGCGCGTTGATCCACGCGCCGTCGACGTAGCACGACTGCCGGAACAACTTGGGATCGCTGAGAATGACGCCGGTCGGGACGGTGGTGGATGTCGTTGCCATATCGTGCCTGCCCTGTCGAGGGGCGTCGAGTGTCCTCAACAAATGACTCCCGACCCCATTACGAATTTCGTGTGTTGATCGTGTAGCCGCCGTCGACGGTGATGCGCGCGCCATTGACGTAGCTGGCGCGGTCCGATGCGAGAAACGTGACAACGTCGGCGACTTCTTCCATTGTGCCCCACCGCCGCGACGGGATGCCCCAGTCGCGACAGGTATCGTCGAGGAACTGCTGCGTGGTCTGGCCGCGCTGGCGCCCCATGTTCTCGGCCCAGCTCTGGCGCCACTCTGTCGCGATCAGCCCGGGAATCACCGAATTGACCGTGATGCGTGAGGCAGAGAGATCCTGCGCCAGATAGGTCGTCACATGATTCATGGCCGAGTTGTTCAGCCCATGCGTCAGCGCCGATGACAAGACACTCGAGCCGGCGATCCCGCTGATGTTGATGATCCGGCCGGTGCCATCGGTGGGCATCACCGGCAGGAGCGCCTGGATCATGCGCAGCATGCCCATCGTCTTGATGTTCACATCGTCCATCCAGTCGGTGTCCGGCCAGGTGATCTGCCGTTCCTGGCGCTTGATGGGTCCACCGGCGTTGTTGACGAGGATGTGAATGGTCTTGAATTCGGCAGCGGCGCGCTCGGCGGCCGCCTTGACGGCGGCCGTATCGCGCATGTCAGTAGGAACGGTCATGACACGGACGCCGGTTGCCCCGCAGATCTCAGCGGCGGACGTCTCGAGTTCCTCCACACCGCGCGCGAGGAGCACGAGGTTGACTCCTTCGTCCGCGAGACCGCGCGCGATCGCCTTGCCAATGCCCTTGCTGGCACCAGTGACCAGAGCGTTGCGACCTTTGAGTCCGAGATTCATAGGGCGTCGTTCAAACCCGACTTCTCGCCCAGTTCGTGTCACGTCGGCGGTAGATAAGCAGACGAAAATCGAACAGCAGTGTTACATCAAGCCAGCCACTTGCCGGGATCCGAGAGCGTGGCAACGACCTCTTGCATGAACTGCGCGGCCCTCGCGCCATCGATGAGGCGATGGTCGGACGACAACGTGAGCGTCACCATCGGGCGAATCGCGATCATGCCGTCGACCGCCACGACTCGATCGGTGATCGCGCCAACGGCAAGAATGCCGGCCTGCGGCGGCACGATGATCGCGGTGAACGCGTCGACGGCGAACATGCCCAGATTGCTGATGGTGAACGTCGCGCCGGAGATATCGGCCGGCTGAAGCTTGTTCGCCCTCGCACGCTCCGACAGCTCCTTGCGCTGCTTCGCGATCGCACCAAGCGGCAGCCGATCGGCGTTGCGGATCACCGCGGTGACCACGGCGTTCTCCACCGCCATCGCGAGCGCCACGTTGATGTCGGCGTTCAGCGACACGCCATTGTTGACCCAGCTGCCGTTCATCCGCGGGAACTGCTTGAGCGCCCTGGCCACGGCGGCGACCATGAGGTCGGTGTGCGTGATCTTCACGCCGTGCGACTTCTCGATCACCGGAATCAGCCCCTCGCGCATCGCGTTGAGGGCTGTCGCATCGACATCGCGAGCGACGAAGAAATGCGGGACCGTCGTCCAGCTCTGCGTGGTCCGCTCGGCCATGATGCGACCGATCGAGCTGACGGCATCCGCCGGCCCGGCCGCCACTGGTTGCGGTGGTGCGGTCGGTCGCGCGGATGGGGTTGGAGCTGCTGGAGCCTCGTAGGGTCCGGCTTTAGCGGGACCTGACGCAGATACAGACGCCGCCGATGGAACTGCCACTGGTCCGCTTGCGGCCTGCGCCGCCTTCAGGATGTCGTCGGCGAGGATCTCGCCGCCCGAACCGGATCCGCGGAGCTTCGTGATGTCGACGCCGTGCTCGCGCGCGAGCCGTCTGGCCTTCGGAGAGATCTTCGCGCCGGCAACCGACACCGGCTCGGGAGCAGCTGGGGCAGCTGCGGCTGCCGCCGCCGCAGGCGCTGAATCCATCTTCCGGCCGGTCTGCGCTTGTGCGCCACCGGTTGGGAGTGACTCACCCGGTTTCAGCAGCCACGCGATGGTCTGACCAACCGGAACGACGTCGCCGACCTTCGCGGTCACGCCCGAGAGCACGCCGTCGCCGCCGGCTTCGATCTCGACGACCGCCTTGTCGGTCTCGACCTCGAGCAGCATCTCGCCTTTCTTGACCTGCTCGCCTTCCTTCTTCTTCCACGAAACCAGCTTGCCCGTTTCCTGCGCCATTTCGAGCGCAGGCATCACCACGCTGACCGCCATTAGCGACCGGCTCCGACTTTTTCACCCTTGGGCACTTCCGCTTTCGCGGCCGCCGCGATCATCTTGACCACTTCCGGGTTAGGCGGCGCCTCGGTCTCGCGCACCGTCGGCAACTGACCGCCGACAGTGACGAACGGTGCGCCGGCGACGAGCAGTTCTTCAGCGGGGAACCGGGTGATGACTTCGTGGCCGGTCTGGGTCACCACGATCTCTTCCTCGATGCGCGCCGCGCTCCACCCGTCGGTGGATGGCCAGAACGTCTCGAGCGCGAAGACCATGCCGGGCTTGATCTCGTGCGGGTGATCGAGCGAGACGAGGCGGCTGATCATCGGCTTCTCCCAGATCGCCAGGCCTATGCCGTGCCCCATCTGCAGCGCGAACGCCGTTTCCTCGTCGGGGAAACCGAACTCGGTCGCTTTCGGCCAGACCGACGCTACTTCCGCGGTCGTGCGACCGGGGCGAATGAGCTCGATCGACGCGTCGAGGTAATCGCGACAGCGCTTGTAGGCATCGACGAGCGCGCGCGGTGCGGAGGCGATTGCGAACGTGCGGTAGTAGCACGTCCGGTAGCCCATGTAGGAGTGCAGGATGTCGTAGTAGACGGGATCGCCGGGCCGCATCACACGATCCGAGAACACGTGCGGGTGGGGACTGCACCGCTCGCCGGAGATGGCGTTCACGCCCTCGACGTACTCGGAGCCCATCTCGTAGAGCCGCTGCGCGACGAGCGCGACCGCCTCGTTCTCCCGCATGCCGGGCTTCATGGCGCGATACAGGTCGTAGTAAGCCGCGTCGACCATGCCGGCCGAATGCGTCAGCAGCGAGATCTCGTCCTGCGTCTTGATCTCACGCGCGTCCGACATCAGCTGCTGCCCGTCGACGATGGTCAGCCCTTCCTTCTGCAGCGCGAACAGGATCGGCGGCTCGACAACGTCAACACCGACCGGCTCCTTGTGAAGACCGCGCTTCTCGAGCTCGACCTTGATCTTGCGTGCGACTTCCTCAGAGCGCCCCATCTCGGGCGACATCGCGCCGCGCATCAACGGGATGCCGGCGCGCGAACGTTCGCCGAGCCAGTCACAGTTCTGCTGATGGTGCCGCGCCGCGGATCCGAAGTCCCACAGAATCGGCTCGTCCTTCTGCGGCAGCAGCGTGAAGCGGCTGATCTTGTCCTGCGCCCACGTGCCGATGTGCGTAGCCGTGATGTAGCGGACGTTGTTCATGTCGAAGCAGAGCACCGAGCCCATCTCCGACTTGGCCAGCAGGCTCTTGATACGATCGAGCCGTTCCCGCCGCAGCCGATCGAAATCGATCCGCCGCTCCCAATCCACCGCCATCGTGCCGTAGGTTTTGATTGCCACGTGCGACTCCCTTCGGGCGCCATCGGCGCCCTGCGCTTGATAACTTCCAACTCCCAACTTCCAACCCCCAACGCCAAGTTTGGGAGTTGGGAACTGGGAGTTGGGAGTTGACACGCGAAGCGTGTTATCGATTCACCATCTGGCGCGCCAGATCGAATACCTGCCGCTCCGTCGGCACGGTCGCGTCCTCGAGCGACGGCGAGAACGGAATCGGCACGTGCATCGCGCCCAGCCGCCGGACGGGACCATCGAGATCGAAGAATGCCTGTTCCTGAATGAGCGATGCCAGTTCACCCGTCACACCGTAACGGAAGTAGCCCTCATCGATGACGATGCAACGGGATGTCTTCTTGACGGATTCGACGAGCGTCTTTTCGTCGAGCGGCCAGGTCGTGCGTGGGTCGACGACCTCCGCACTGATGCCGACTTCTTCGAGCATCTGCGCGGCACCGAGCGCCACCTGCACCATGCTGCTCAGCGCGATGAGCGTGATGTCGGTGCCCTGCCGCTTCACGTCGGCCACACCGAGCGGAATCACATAGTCTTCATCAGGCACGTGACCCTTGACCTTCCGGTAGCTGATCTTGTGCTCGAAGATCACGACCGGGTTGTCCTCGCGCACGGCAGACTTGAAGAGGCCCTTGGCGTCGTACGGCGTCGAAGGCACCACGACTTTGAGCCCCGGGATGTGGCTCGGCCACGCGTGCAGCGACTGTGAGTGCTGCGCCGCCGACCGCCGCGTCGCGCCCATCGTCGCGCGAATGACGAGCGGCACCTTCCACTTGCCGCCGGACATGTAGTGAATCTTGGCGGCCTGGTTGGCGACCTGGTCCATGATGATCATCAGGAAGTCGCCGAACATGATGTCGACGATCGGCCGCATGCCCGTCATGGCGGCGCCGACGCCGATGCCGGTGAAGCCGGCCTCCGAGATCGGCGTGTCGATGATCCGGTCCTTGCCGAACTCGTCGACGAGCCCCTCGAGGACCTTGAACGTCGTCCCCGCCTCGGCCACGTCCTCGCCCATGAGGACGACCTTCGGATCGCGGCGCATTTCCTCGGCGATCGCTTCCTTGATCGCCTGACCGAACGTGAGCTCCCTCAGTGCTGCTGCTAATTCAGGCATAGATGTCCTGGTCCACCTTGCTGGGATCGGGATACGGGGAATTGATCGCGAACTCGACGGCGGCGTCCATTTCCTTGACGAGGTCTTCCTGGATCGCATCGAGCGCGGCGCGCTCGAGCCACGCCGTTGTCCATCAGCCACTGGCCGTGCAGCGTGATCGGATCGCGCTGCGTCACCCACTCCTGCTCTTCCGCCTTCGGCCGATAGTAGGCGCGCGCGATGTCGCCGACGTGATGTCCGTGGTACCGGTAGGTCTTGAACTGCAGGAACGCCGGCCCCTCGCCCCTGCGTGCGCGCTCGATGTACTTCGACGCGACCGTGTAGACGTCGCGGACGTTCTGGCCGTCGACAGTCTCGTTCGCCATTCCAAAGGCGGCAGCGCGGGCGCTGACATCGCCGGCCGTCGACTCGGAGAAGTGCGTGTACTCGTTGTAGCCGTTGTTCTCGCACGACGAAGATGACCGGCAGCTTCCAGAGCTGCGCGAGGTTCAGCTCCTCGTAGAGGAGGCCCTGACCGAGCGCGCCCTCACCGAAGAAGCAGACCGCCACGCGATCCTGCTTGAGGTACTTCGACGCGTAGGCCGCACCGGTCGCGATGCCAGCGCTGCCGCCGACGATCGCGTTGGCGCCGAGGTTGCCTGTCGCCGGGTCGGCGATGTGCATCGAGCCGCCCTTGCCCTTGCAGTAGCCCGCTTCCTTGCCGAGCAACTCCGCGAACATCAGATCGGGTGACGCGCCCTTGGCCAGGCAGTGGCCGTGGCCGCGATGCGTGCTGGTGATGTAGTCGTCCTTCCGCAACGCCTCGCACACACCGACCGCGATCGCTTCCTCACCGATATAAAGGTGCGCGAGTCCCGGCATCAGCGCTCGCGTGTAGAGATCGTTGACCCGCTCCTCGAACAGGCGGATGGCGACCATCTGCCGGTACAACCGCAGCAGCTTGTCGGTCGGAATCTGCGAGGGGGCCTTGCTGGTGGCGGCAGTGCTCATGCCTGGACTCCTGAAAGCTTGGCGATCACGTTGAACACGGCGGCGCAGTCCTTCTTCTCCAGACCCAGGCCGCGCGCGGCGGTCAGCATCTCGTTGGCCACCGCCGTGGTAGGCATCGCGACACCGAGGCGGCGGCCGAGATCGAGCGCCAGCGTCGTGTCCTTCTGCATCATCTTCATGTCGAACCAGGCCTCCTCCGGCATGTTGAGGACGAAGGGGCCGCGATACTGAATCAACGGCGAGGCCAGCACGCTGTTGGTGTAGACCTCGACGGCCGTCTTGCGGTCGATGCCCGCCTTCTCTGCGAGCAGGATGCCTTCGGAAAACGCGAGCATCTGCGTCGTGATGGCGAGGTTCAGCGCGATCTTCATCGACAGTGCCAGCCCGTTGTCACCGACGTGCGTCGCCTTCATCCCGATCTCGAGAAGGAGAGGCTTCACCTTCTCGAAGGTCTCGGGCTTGCCACCCACCATCATCGTGAGCTTGCCCTGCTCGAGCGTGCTGATGCTGCCGGAGACGGGTGAGTCGACCATGTCCGCGCCGCGCGCGCGAACCTTCTCGACGGTCTCGCGGCTGACGACCGGACTCACCGTGCTCATGTCGACGACCATCTTCCCCGGACCGAGGCCGGCGATGAAGCCATCGGGCCCGTCGGCGACACCCTCGAGCGCCGCCGAATCGGTCACCATCACGAAGATCACGTCGGCCGCCTGCGCAACGTCGCGCGGTGTGCTCCCCCACTTCATGCCCTTATCGAGCAGCCACTGCGCTTTCGATTTCGTGCGGTTGTGACCAGTGACCGTGTGGCCCTTGGTCATCAGGCGATCGACCATCCGGCCGCCCATCGCCCCGAGGCCGATGTATCCGAGGTTTGCCATAATGCAGGTCGCACGCGGGCCACGGTCAGCCGATCCGACCAGTTACTCCTGGGACTGGCTCGTGTCGTTATGAGTTGGCAACGCTCGCCCTTGGTGAGACCGGCGGTGTGTCCGGTCCGACCGTGGCTCGAGCCCGCCAACACGAGCGAGCAGCAGTGGAATACGGCCCTTTACAGAGACAGCAGCTAGTAAGTATCCCTAGAACTCGAGGCTGACGCAAGGTGCCGCAGATGCATAAGGAACGGAGCCACACGCAGGAAAAGCCGGTCTCATCGACGCTTGCCAGCATCGGTCTGCGCGTCTCCGACTGGTTCGAACGCTGGTTTCCCGACGCGTTCGCGCTCGCCCTCGCCGCGGTCGCGGTGGTCTTCGTTGCGGCACTTGCCACCGGCAGCTCGTTCGTGCAGACCGCGCAGTGGTTCGGCGCCGGCTTCTGGGATCTCGTCACCTTCACGATGCAGATGTCGATGATCGTCGTCACCGGCTACGCGGTGGCCACGTCACCGCCGATCTATGCCGTGATACGCAAGCTCGCGGCGTTCCCGACCAACGGGAGGAACGCAGCTGCCTACGTCGGCCTCTTCTCGATGCTGGCCTCGCTGGTGTCGTGGAGCTTCAGCCTGATCTTCAGCGGTCTGCTCGCCCGCGAAGTCGCGCATCGCGTGCGCGGCGCGGACTATCGTGCGATCGGCGCTGCCGCGTATCTCGGCGTCGGAAGCGTCTGGGCGCTCGGTCTGTCGTCGTCGGCTGCGCTCATCATGGCGTCGCCGGCGTCACTGCCGGATGCGATCGAACGCATCAGCGGCGTGATCCCGCTCAGCGAGACGCTCGGGCTGTGGCAGAGCATGCTCATCGCGGCCGCGCTCATCCTCGTCTCGATGGCCATCAGCTATTACTCGGCGCCCGGCGATGCCGAAGCCCGCGGCATGAAGGAAATGGGCGTCGAGTATCAGCCGGCGACTCAGAAGATGGGCACGCGTCAGACGCCCGGGCGAGTGGCTCGAGTACAGCCCGCTGCTGACCATCGTCGTCTGCACGCTCGGCTTCACTGTACCTGATTCGAGAGGTCGCGGTCAACGGCCCGTCGATCATCCTCGAGCTGAACCACTATGTCTTTCTGTTCCTGATCGTCGGCCTGCTGCTGCACTGGCGGCCGCGTTCGTTCGTCCAGGCGATTGCCGCCTCGGTCGCCCCCGTCGGCGGCGTGCTGATCCAGTACCCGTTGTACGCGGGGATCGTCCGCATGATGACCGAGTCGGGCATCGCCACCCAGATGGCGCACTTCTTCGTGGCGATCTCGACGGCGCATACCTATCCGATGATGATCGGGATCTACTCGGCGTTCCTGGGACTCTTCATTCCCTCCGCCGGCGGCAAGTGGCTGATCGAAGCGCCCTACATGCTCGAGGCAGCCAAGACGCTGCAGGTCCATCTCGGATGGGTGGTTCAGACCTATAACGCGACCGAGGCGCTGGCCAATCTGATTCATCCCTTCTGGATGCTGCCGCTCGTCGGCATCCTCGGCCTCAAAGCCCGCGACATCGTCGGCTACTCGATGCTGCAGTTCGTGGTCCACGTGCCGCTCGTGCTGTTTCTCGTGTGGGCGCTGAACTACACTCTTCCCTATGTCGCGCCGGTGGTGCCATAGCACGACCGGACCTTTCTCGATCACGACACATAGCACTGTGCCTCAGTGCCTCGGTGTGTCGTAATCGAGTGGAGGAGTGATATGACTCCCTTGACGTTCGCCCTCGGGACCGCGCCGACGCGTTCTGCACAGACCTACGGCCTCGACCTTCCGATTCTGCTCGCACCGATGGCGGGGGCATCTCCCGTAAGCCTGGCGATTGCCGTTGCCAACGCCGGAGGGATGGGGGCCATGGGAGCGCTCGTGAGCAGTCCCGCCGAGATCCGCGAGTGGGCACAGCAGTTCCGCGCGAACAGCAACGGGATGTTCCAGCTCAATACGTGGATTCCCGATCCGCCTCAGCCACGAAATCGGGAACAGGAAAGACGCATTCGCCAGTTCCTCGTCTGCATGGGGACCAGACGTACCCGAGTCGGCCGCCGAGATCGCAAGGCCAGACTTCGATGAGCAGTGCGAAGTGTTCCTCGATCTCGCTCCGCGCGTGGTGTCGTGCACCATGGGGCTTTACCCCGCGGCGTTCGTCAAGCGCCTGCATGAGAAAGGCATCGCGTGGTTCGCCTCGGCGACAACACTCGCAGAGGCACGCCAGGCACAGGCTGCCGGTGCGGACGCGGTGGTCGCCCAGGGATTCGAGGCGGGAGGACACCGCGGTTCGTTCGATCCCGCTGCCGCCGAGCGGCAGTTGGTGGGCCTCTTCGCGTTCGTTCCGCGCCTGGCCGATCACCTCGACATCCCGATTGTCGCCGCGGGCGGAATCGGTGATGGGAGAGGTGTTGCGGCGGCCTTGACGCTCGGCGCCAGCGCGGTCGCCGTCGGCACCGCGTTCCTGCGCTGCCCCGAAGCTGCGACGCACAAAGCCTGGGCCGACGCCCTCGAGAATCTGGAACCCGAGAACACGATGACGACGCGGGCACTGACGGGACGTCTTGCGCGTGGGGTCGCGACCGATTACGTGAGGGCAGCCGCGTCACCAGAGGCGCCACGTCCCGCCCCGTTTCCGGTGCAGGCTGGCTTGACGGCCGCAATGAAGGCGGCGGGAGCGGCGGCCAACGACCACCACCGGATGCAGTTGTGGGCGGGACAGTCGGCTGCGATGGCAAGACCGATTACGCCGGTGCGCTCGTCCGCGAGATGTGGGAAGAGGCACGGCAGTACCTCTGAGCCCGGAGCCTGAAGCCCTGAGCCCAGAGTCAATCGTCAGGCTGCGGCGCCCTCTTTGACGACCTTCACGACAAGCGGCACGGTGACCTCACGATGCAGCTTGAGCGGCACCTTGTGGTCGCCGATCGTCTTGATTGGCTCGGGCAGGATCAGCTTGCGCCGATCGATCTCGAAGCCCTTGCCCTTCAGGTACTCGGCGATATCCGACAGCGGTGACCGAGCCATACAACTGGTCGGTCTCGCCAACGCGGCGTGCGATCGAGATCTCGATGAGCGCGAGCCTGGAGGCCATGGCTTCGGCCTGCCCCTTCTCCTCGGCCTCGCGCATCTCCATGATCTTGCGCTCGCGCTCGACGTGCTTCTTGTTGCCCTCGGTCACCGGCAGCGCCAGCTTGCGCGGCAGCAGGTAGTTCCGCGCGTAGCCCGCGGCAACCTTGACGATCTCCCCGCGGCGGCCGAGATTGTCGACGTGCTCTCTCAGGATCACTTCCATGGCTTACTCCGTCGTGTACGGGATCAGCGCCAGCTGCCGCGCGCGCATGATGGCCGTCCGCAGTTTCCGTTGATGCAGCGCGCACGTTCCCGAAATACGACGCGGCAACACCTTCGCGCGCTCGGGGACGAACGGCATCAGCATGCGCACGTCCTTGTAGTTGATGTCGTCGATCTTGTCCGCGCAGAACTTGCAGACCTTGCGGCGCCGGAACATCGGACGGCGCTGGCCGTCCTTGCCCTGCTGACCCGCCGCGGTCTTGCCGCGGCCGCCTCCGCCTCCGAAACTCTTCCTGCCGTTCATCGGAGTTCCTCCCCCATGTCAAAGCGGTCGTCACGGTCGTCGTCGACCTCGCCACGCTGACCCTCGCCCGGCTGGCGATCGGCTGGCAGCCCGCGCGCGACGCGGCGGCGACGGCTGGTCTCGGTGCGACGGGCACGCGTCCGATCGACCACACCCTGCTCCTCGTCGACCCGGACGACGAGATGGCGGATGACCAGGTCGGTCACCTTGAGGCGACGGTCGATCTCCTTCATGAGATCGCCACCGCCGATGATCACCTCGAGGACGTAGGTGCCTTCCTTGTGCCGGCCGATTTCGTAGGCAAGCTTGCGGCGGCCCCAGTTCTCGGTCTTCTCGATCTGGCCGCCGATTCGCTGGACGATGGCCTCGACCTGCGTGTGCAGATCGGCCACCTGTTCGTCGGACGCTTCCGGCGACACGACGTACACGAGTTCGTACTTCCTGTTCATACGTCTCCTTATGGACTACGGCTGCCCACTTCGTGTCACCAAGACCACGCCCTTCGTGTGCTTCGTGCTCCGAGCAGCAAGGAGTCAGTCAGTTTCCGAAGGTGCGGCCTCCGGGTTGTACGTGTTCATCACCTTGCCGATGCCCTCCGCAACGAACATCTCGGCGGCATCAGCCGCCCGGGTGATGAACGATTCGAGCTCGGCCCGTTCGCTTCGCTCGAATATCGAGAGCACGTGGTCGGCAAGATCCCTCCTGCCGTCTCCGCGCCCCACCCCCAGCCGAAGCCGGGGAAATTCCGTCGTCCCAAGCCGCTCGATCACCGACTTGAGACCGTTATGCCCGCCTGCCGACCCGCGCGCCCGCGCCCGCAGCTTCCCGAAAGGCAACGCGGCCTCGTCCACAACGATCAGCATGTCGGCGGGCGCCACATCGTAATACCGCGCCAGCGCCCGCGACCGCGTCGCCACTGAGATTCATGTACGTCAGCGGCTTGGCCAGCATCAACGGATCCGTTCCGTAACGCTTGGCGATGAATGCGTCCGGGACCTGCGACGGCGCCTGCGTCCAGCCGAGCGCGTAGCGCCTGGCGATTTCCTCCACCACCATGAAGCCGACGTTGTGGCGGGTCTCGCGGTGCTCGCGCCCGGGATTGCCCAGACCCACAATAAGCTTCATGAGACTCCGGCGGGTCTGAAGACCCGCCGCTACTTCTTCTTCTCCTCTTCCTTCTCGTCGGTCTTGCCCTTCTTGATGACTTCGGGCTCGGCCGCCGCAGCCGGGCTGCCGCCTCGGTCGTCGCCGCCGCCGCCGACTCCTCGGCCTTCGGCACCACGACGTGCACGAGCATCGTCTCACCATCGGTGAGCGGCTTCCACTTCGGATCCTGGCGCAAGGTCGCGCACGCGAATCGACTGATGGAGCATCAGTTCGGTCACGTCCACGTCGATGTGCTCGGGAATGTCGGTCGGAAGGCACTGCACCTGGATATCGCGGGTCACGAAGTCGAGCAGGCCACCCTGCACCTTCACGCCCTTCGCCTCGCCCTTGATGACCACCGGAACGGTCACGGTGATCGCCTTGTCCATCGCGAGCTGGTAGAAGTCGGCGTGGAGCAGGTGGTGCGTCAGCGGGTCGAGCTGGTACTCCTTCACCATCACACGCGACTGCCCGCCGTCGAGCGTCAGCGTGATCAGCGTGTTGGCGCCCGAGTCCGAGTGCAGGATCCTCAGCAACGCCTTCGGATCGACGGCGACGGCGACGCCCTCGGGCGCCTTCCCCTTCGAGGCGGTTCCGTAGACGACACCTGGAATCCTGCCCGAGGCGCGCAGACGATTCGCCTCGTTCTTGCCGCGGCCTTCTCTCCTGACTGCTTCTAATGTCGCTTCCATACTGTCCTCTGTGGTGCGAATTTCTCACTTCTCACTGCTCAGTTCGTGTTCATGTTCAGGTGTTTCGAACCGAACCTGAACACGAATCGAGAACCAAGAACCGAGAAGCGTGAACCTCTGTTACACAAACAACGACGAGACCGATGTCTCTTCGTGGATATTCCGAATCGCCTGCCCGAGGAGCCGCGCCACCGACAGCACGACGATCTTCTTGCAGTCCTGTCCATCGCCGCGCAAGCGGCACCGAGTTGGTCACAATCAGCTGGTCGAGCGGCGACTTCTCGATCCGCTCGATCGCCGGTCCCGAGAGCACGCCGTGAACAGCGCACGCCAGCACGCGCTCGGCACCCGCTTCCTTCAGCGCCACCGCCGCCTTCTGTATCGTGCCCGCCGTGTCGATGATGTCGTCCTGCAGGATGCAGGTGCGCCCCTGCACGTCACCGATCACGTTCATCACCTCGGCGGTCCCATCCTCGGTGCGCCGCTTGTCGACGACCGCGAGTTCGGCATCGAGCCGCTTCGCATAAGCGCGCGCGCGTTCCGCGCCACCTGCGTCGGGCGACACGATCGTCAGGTTCGACATCTGCAGCCGTGCGCAGTACTCGATGATGACCGGCGCCGCGAACAGATGGTCGACCGGAATGTCAAAGAACCCCTGAATCTGCGCCTTGTGCAGATCCATCGTCAGCACGCGATTGGTACCGGCCGCACTGAGCAGGTTCGCCACCAGCTTCGCCGAGATCGGCACCCGCGGCTTGTCCTTGCGATCCTGCCGCGCGTATCCGTAATACGGAATCACCGCGGTGATGCGCGACGCCGACGACCGCCGAAACGCATCGATCATGACCAGCAGCTCCATCAGGTGCTGGTCCACCGGATTCGACGTCGGCTGGACGATGAACACGTCCGCCCCGCGAATGTTCTCGTCGATCTGAAACGAGACCTCGCTGTCGGGAAACCGACGCAGCCGCGCCTGCCCGAGCGGTATTCCGAGGCAGTCGGCGATTTCTTTCGTCAACTGCGGGTGGGCGCTGCCGGAAAACACCTTGAGGTCGCCGAATCCGGTCGACAGAAGGCCCTCACCGCTGAGAGGTCGTCTCATGCTCACAGTAGTGCACCCCCCGACCAATCACACGGCGGGGACCTCGCGTTCCGGGCGCACCAGCGTCGCCGAGCTGGTTGGGGCGGGAGGATTCGAACCTCCGAATACGGGATCCAAAGTCCCGCGCCTTACCGCTTGGCCACGCCCCACCACATCACCTCGTCGCCCGGATGCCCGAGGGTTCAGCTACACGCTGTGTGAGAAATTCTACTGGAGTCGCTCAGCGGCGGTGGTGCAAACCCTTAGTGTAGACGAGACTTGTGGCCGCTCGCAAGGCTCAGCGCGCCAGGACGGCTGCGCCGCGAGTACTCCCCGCGACCGAGCGACTCGGTCAGGATGACCCGCCAGCCCGATCCTGACAGCCGTTCAACGGCCAGGACTGCGTCCTTTCGCTTCTGAAACAACCCGAACACGGTCGACCCGCTCCCCGACATGGCGGCGGCCAACGCCCCCGCCCGTCGCAGCGCCGTCTTCATCTGCTCGATCTCGGGATGATGCCGGGCAATCGGCGCCTCCAGGTCGTTGATCATCTGCGCCGCACGCGACGGCCACGGACCGGGAACATACTGCGCCTCGCGGACGCTCGGCCCGTGCCCGAGGTCGCGCTCGGCGTCGTACCACGCGTAGGCATCGACCGAGGCGACGCCAAACCCGGGTATGAGCAGCACAACCCAATGACGCGGGAGGTCCGCCAGCGGGTAGATCTCATCGCCCTTCCCGAGCCCGAGGGCCGTCCCTCCCGACATGAAGAACGGGACATCGGCGCCAAGCGTGGAGGCGACATCGACGAATTGACTCGGCCGGAGTGGCACCCGCCAGGCATGCGCCAGGCCGACGAGCGTCGCCGCGGCGTCAGCGCTGCCACCACCGAGTCCTCCCTGCAGTGGGATCCTCTTGTGCAGGCGAACGAGGACATCTCTGACCGGCCCTCACGTCTCAGCGCGCGCCACAAACTCTCGGCGGCCCGCCACACGAGATTCGATCGGTCGAGCGGCACACCCGCCGCGTCGCACTCGATTGCGAACGGACCGACCCGCGGCAGGCACTCGATCGTGTCGTGCAGCGCGAGCGCCTGGAACACCGTGCGGAGTTCGTGAAACCCATCAGGTCGAGTACCCAGCACTCGAAGGTCGAGATTGATCTTGGCGTGGGCGCGCACGGTCACGGGTCGTGGCGGCGCCGTCGCTCTCGTTCGCCTCACTGATCCTCCCCCAGCGGTCCCGCGTCGCGCAGTTCCTCGAGGCTCAACGGGCTGGCATTGGGCGGGACATCGACCGTGAACGCAGCGGGGTCGACGTCCACGTTGACCTCGATCTGCGAGAGCGTCGCGGTCATGTCCACGTTCGCTGGACTGCTTTGCGACTGAAGTCGAATGGTTTGAGGAAAGCTTCCCTGCCACACCGGGTAATCCACGTCCCACCCGTCGCGGCGCGCAGCGCGGATCCGCCACGCCCCCATACGCTGCAGGTACATCGTCGCACCACCCTCGAGATCGATCGAGGCCCACCCGTTCGCATGCATCCGTCCGCCGATGGCTTTCGTGGCCGGAGCGACGCAACCCGTGAGGATCGCCTGCAGGTCGGCCGGCGCGAGCGTGACACCGGTCAGCGCCCCGAGAATCGCCTCTGCTGATTCGCCACGGACGACGCGTTCATCGCGCGGCAGCAGGAGCACAGCCTCTTTGCCGCGGGTCACCAGGATGAAGCCGGGTGGACCAAACGGCGCAACGGCCTCGAGCCGCATCGACGCGGGGCGCTCGAAGCCTGATACCAGGCGACCGCTCAGGCGCCGCCCACCTGCCCGTCCGCGAAGCCCCAGTTCGGCCGTGAGCGTGCGCGCGCCGCGGCACGCGGTGGTCACTTCATCGTAGACCTGTGAGTAGTCAGGAAAAGGCGAACCCGGATCTGAAGGAAGCTGAATTCGTCTGGCGCCGCAGGCGGCAGTCAGTGCGACACAGGCGATGCAGAATGCAAATTGTGAAATGCAACCGGTTCGGCTGCGGACTGCACAGTCTGCAGACCTAGCAGGCGACGTCATTTCGCATTTTGTATTCGGCCTTTTGCGCTGCTGATCTTCTTCTCAAGCGACGCCCTGTCGACGTCCTGGCCATCGCCAGCCAGCGCGCGTGAGTATGCGTCGATCGCCTCAGCGAAGCGTCCCTTCCGCGCGTAGAGATCGCCGAGGTGCTCCTGAATCTCGGAGTTGTCCGGCATCTGCTTGACCGCGGCGACGAGGTACTTCTCCGCTTCGTCGAGGTCCCCCCGGCGGAAATACGCCCACCCGAGGCTATCGAGATACGCGCCGTTGTCGGGCTCCTCTTTCAGCGCACGCTGCACGAGCGCGATCGCTTCGTCGAGTTGTTCGCCACGTACGGCCAGCAGGTAGCCGAGGTAATTGAGCGCGCCCGCATTCATCGGCTCCGCTGCAACGATCTGACGCAGCACCCGCTCGGCATCGTTGCCGCGGCCGGCATCGGCGTACACGTCGGCGAGCGTGAAGAGCGTGTCGGTATCTTTGGGCGAGGACTTCGTGACCTGCTCGAGCAGCAGGATCGCACCGGATCGATCGCCACCATCGAACAGCGCACGCGCCTGCAGGCGAACAAAGCGCGGATCGTCCGCATGCTGCTTGCGCGCCTCACCAGCAAACGCAGCGGCGCGCGAAAACTCCTTCGCAGAGAGCAGTACCGGCTATCCGCCGGATCTTCAGCTCGCGGCTGCGGGGGGTGACCGCAAGAGCGACCGTGTAGCTTTCGACGGCATCGGACAGCAGGCCCGCCTGCTCCTGATACTGTCCCAGCGCCGAGGCCACGCGCGGCTCGTACTCGAGCACCTCCTGCAACGTGGTGATCGCGCTCTTCAGATCGTTGTTCGCCGCATACGCCTGCGCCATCGTCAGGCGCCCCTGCACGGAGTCGGGATTCTGACTCAACACGCGAGAGAGCGACTCGATCGCCTTGGGCGCTTCACCGTTGCGGATATACAGGCGGCCAAGCGTGTAGTGCAGCGTCACATCGGCAGTTGGACCCGATACACGCACTGCACGCTCCAGATACATGATCGCGTCGCGCAGAGACGTTTGAATCTGCGCGGCATTCTCACTTCCGGTGGTCCCTTCGACGGCTGCAGCGTTGATCAGACCGAGCGCGCGATTGGCGCCAACGTTGTCCGGATCGATCGCGAGCGCGGCTTTCGCAGCCGCCTCAGCCTCCGGCCGCTCGTTGTGCCGCAGGTGAAAGCCCGCCATCTCGGCATGGATCTCGGCCGACTTCGGATCTGCCGCCGCGGCACGCTTCAGCGCCGCGAGCGCACCGGAGTTGTCGCCCTCGGCTTCGAGGCGACGTGCCATCAGGAATGACAGATACGCTTGCGACGAGCCCTGTGCAGCTGACACACCCGGCACGAGCCCGACCAGAAGCGCACAGAGAGCGAGCGACGAGGCAGCGCGGGTGTAATGCATGGCTAAACGATTTTAGCCCAAGATGTTATAGTTCCGGAGTTCAAACGGAGGGCTATGCCTGTCGACCAGGAACTGCTCGAAATCCTCGCCTGCCCCAACTGCAAAACCCCCGTCCGCCTGGTCAACAACAGTCAGGGCCTCAAGTGTGACAAGTGCCGCCGAGTCTATCCCATCAAGGACGACATTCCAGTGATGCTGATTGACGAGGCCACTGTGGACCCCGAGTAGTGCGCATCCTGCTGGTCCGGCTGCGCCCGATTGGCGACGTGGTCTTCACGACGCCGCTCCTCGGCGCCATCCGGCGGCAATATCCTCAGGCCCACATCTCCTATGTCGTCGAGCCTGATTCCGCGCCAGTAGTCGAAGGCAATCCTCACATCAACGAACTGATCATCGCCCCTCGCCGCCGTGGCCTTTCGCGGGTGAGTGACGATATCGTCATAGCTCGACGATTGGGGCGCGGCCGCTTCGACCTTGCGATCGACCTGCACGGGGGACCGAGAGGCGCATGGCTCACCTGGGCGAGCCGGGCCGCGAGGAGGATCGGATACACCATCTCCGGTCGTTCATGGATGTATACCGACGCGGTTCCACGGGCACGACAGCTCATGCCTCGGCACTCGGTCGTGAATCAGTGGGATCTGCTCGTCCCACTCGGCATCCCGCCACTGGATCCGGCGCGCGATCCGGTACAGATGCCTGACGATGTGGAGGCAGCCCGTCGAGTTGATGCGCAGCTCGCCGAGACCGGGGTTTCTGCCGAACACGCATTGATCGTCATCCACGTCAGCGCGAGCACGCGCTTCAAGCGCTGGCCCGAAGAGTCGTTCGCATCTCTGGTCGTCGCACTCGTGCAGGAGGATGCAGCCAGGCGTGTGTTCCTGACGTCCGGTCCGTCTGACGTCGAAGCCGCGCGCCGCATTACGGATACGGCGCGAGCACGACTCGGGCCTCTCGGAAGCGCCATCCTCGAAGGCCGGCCGCTTCTGCTGACTGACCTGCGCGCGCTCATTGCACGCGCCGCACTGTTCATCGGCGGTGACAGCGGTCCGCTACACATCGCCGCCACCACGCCGGTACCGATCGTCGAGCTGCTCGGTCCGACGCTGGCAGGACGGTCGTTTCCCTGGCGAGACCCACGGTGGTTCACGGAAATCATCGAGCCCGGGCCGCTGCCATGCCGCCCCTGTCACCAACGAACGTGCGTCCCGGGCGACTTCCGGTGCCTGACCGGCACCGGGCCGGAGCGAGTCATCGGCGCGGCGGAGCGGGCGCTGAGCTCGCGGCCGCGTTCCCAACAGAAGGTCTCGCCGAGCCAGAACGAACGTAGAATTCCTGTGGTGCATTGATGAGAGCGACGACCATCGGCATGCCCGCCGCACACACCGCGCCGGTGCTCGAGCGGCTGACGACGCTGCTGCTGCTTGGTTTCGTCGCGGCGGTACAACTCTCGATTGCCGCTGCGCAGATCCTGCTGAGCGCACTGCTCCTCTGCTGGGTCATCGGCCTGATTCGAGAAAAGAGCCGTCCGACGGCGCCGGTCTTTTTCGTGGCGCTGCTCGCGTACGCGGGCGTCACGCTCATCTCGTCGGCCTTCTCGATCGCTCCGGCCGAAAGCTTCTTCGACGACCGGCAACTGCTGCTCTTCCTGATCGTGCCGGCTGTCTATGACCTCGCTCGTGGCCAACGCGCAACGCTGGTGACCGACGTCATCATTACGGTTGGCGCTGCCGCGGCGGCGTACGGCATCGTGCAGTACGGCATGCTGCACTTCGACAGCCTCGGCCAGCGTCCGCGCGGCACGCTGGGCCACTACATGACCTATTCGGGAACGTTGATGCTGGTGATCGGCGTCGCCGCATCACGGCTCGTGTTCGGTGCTCGCGACCGGACGTGGCCGGCACTGGTCATGCCGGCCCTGGTGGTCGCTTTGTCGTTGACGCTGACGCGCAGTGCGTGGGTCGGTGCCTGCGTCGCGGTCGGCGTGCTGTTCATCCTGAAGGACCTTCGGCTCCTCGGACTGCTCCCTGTCGTGGTCGCGCTCTTCTTTGCCTTCGCGCCAGACAGCGTCACCAACCGCATGGTCTCGATGTTCGATCTGCGGGACCCGACCAACCGCGATCGCCTGGCCATGGCGCGAACGGGAACGGCGATGGTGCGGGACTTCCCGCTCACCGGTGTTGGACCCAACATGATTCCGAAGCTCTACACGCAGTATCGGGATCCTGATGCCGTGCAGGCCATGAACCCACACCTGCACAACGTGCCGCTTCAGATCGCCGCCGAGCGGGGCCTGCCCGCGCTCGCGATCTGGATCGCCTTCGTCGTCCTGCTCGCACATGGGCTCTTCCGCCTGTTTCGGTCCGACCGTGAACCGACGCTGGCTGCCGCCGGCCTCGCCGCCATCGCCGGGATGCTGTCGGCCGGTCTCTTCGAGTACAACTTTGGCGACTCCGAGTTCCTGATGCTGTTTCTCGTCCTCGTCACGCTGCCCTTCGCGGCAGTCCGCCGCGACGATGCTGCTGCCAGCCCTCGCGCCTGATCGCGCGCGCGAGATCGTCGCGCGCACGACCAGCGTGAACATCCTCGTTGTCGGCGACGCCATGGTCGACAAGTTCATCGTCGGCAGTGTGACACGCATCTCGCCGGAAGCGCCGGTTCCGGTGGTGACCTTCCACCACGACATGCATCGCATTGGCGGAGCGGCCAATGTTGCGAGCAACGTCGTGGCGCTCGGAGGGCACGCGACGCTCGTCGCGGTCACGGGCCGCGATGACGCCGCCGCAACGCTTGCCGAGGCCTGCCGCGAAGCCGGCATCGCTCCCTCGTTCGTCGGGGACAGTAGCCGGCCCACGACGACGAAGACGCGCGTGGTGACCGATCGCAATCAACAGGTCGCGCGGATCGATTACGAGAGCGACTCGGAGATCGCCGGCGACATCGAAGACCGGATCGTCGCGGAGATTCACAAGCACGCCTCGCGCGCCTCGGCCATCATCGTGTCGGACTACCTGAAGGGATGCGTCACGAAACGGGTGATGGAGGTCGTCGTCGGCACGGCGAGCGAGCGCAACATACCGGTGCTGGTGGATCCGAAGATCGCGCATCTCGACTACTATCGCGGCTCCACGATCGTGACCCCGAACCATCATGAGGCCGAGATCGCCACACATCGGCGCGTGCGCAGCGAGAACGAAGCCCGCGACGCGGCACGCATTTTCCGGGAACGAGCCGGCTGCCTGACGTGCTCATGACGCGCGGCGATCAGGGGATCTGGCTGCTGAGCAACGGGCTCGAAGGGTATCTGCCCGCCTCGGCGCGCGAAGTTGCGGACGTGACCGGCGCAGGAGACACCGTGATTGCCACGCTGGCCGTGGCACTAGGCTCGGGCGCAACACTCGGCGAGGCGGCACGACTTGCGAACGAAGCCGCCGGCATCGTCGTCGGCAAGTTCGGTCCTGCAACGACTTCGACAACAGAGTTGCTGGCAGCGGTCACTCTCACGACGGGGGTCTGACGCTGGCTCTCGGGCTCTGGGTCTGGGCTCTGGGCTTCGGGCTTACGACGGCAACTGCATCAACCCGACAGTGACCAGCAGGGGGATGATGACGGCCACCAGTGCCTCGCCGGCAATGAGACCAGCGGCGACTGGAATCGAGTAGCGTTCGTGCGACTCGGGTGAGGTTCGTGCCCACACTGAATCCGCGGCCGCGCCCAGAAAGATCATCGTCACGGCGTTGACCGGAATCAGCATCGCAATCCCCATCCCGGTCGGCGACGGCACGTACGGTCGCCACGCCTGCTTCTGCTCCAGTATCGTCAGCATGACTCCAATCAACGCTCCTATGGCGAGCGAGGTCGTCATCCACGACAGGCGCTCGGCGGCTTCGGGATTGGCGGCGGCCGGTCCCGTGAGCTCCTGTGTCACGAGCTTGGCAAAGCCGACCCACCGCTGCGACGTCGGGCTGAGCAACTGCGCGTTCTCGCCGATGATGCCGTAGGTGTCGCGCAGCAACGGGTACATGAATGCGAGCGCGAGTGCGCCAACCGGAACCGCGATGAGTTGCATGTAGGTCAGCATCCGCGGCGTCGACTGAATCATCTGGCCGGCGCGGAAGTCCTGCATCAGCCCCTCGGATTCAGCGGCGACGGCACCCGTGGTTCCGCTCGACACCATGCTCGCCCGCAGATCGCCGGGTGCGATCGCACCGAAAATCGCCTGTACGACGTTCACCATCGTGCTGATCGGTCCCCAGTTCGTTTCACCGAGCACACGCAGCGCCACCAGCCCCAGCGGTATCGAGAACAGAATCGCAAGAACGGAGTGCCATATCGGTGTGCCGAAAAAGGCTGACTGCACCGCGATCAGAAACACGCTCGCGGCAAGGCTTCCCACCCAGACCCAGCGCAGTGGCAGATCGCCGGACACACTCGCAGACGAGGCAAGCCCTTTGAACGTGCGAACCAGCACAGGCCATCGGATGAGCAGCGCCGACAAGCCTCCTGCCACGAGCATCCCAACCGCGGGCCACATGATCAGCAGGAGGATGTCCACGCGGCGCGCGTCCTCGGCGATGAGACCCCGGGAAAGCAGCCACGGAGGAGCGACCACCCAGCCGATGATGCCGCCGATCAGCATGCTGGTACTGATTCGCAGGCCGATGATGATGCCCGAGCCGATGTTGAGCAATGAGACGCCGAACCCGAGTCCGACACGTGCTGAGAACGCGTTGACGGCAACCGGGATGTTGTCCACGATCCAGCGCAGTTGCGTGGCGAGAAACGTGAGCCCCGACAGTCCCAGCGCGCCGAACATCACGAAGGCCGACGTGCGCGCTTGCTCCCCGCGCGAGTCGAGCATGATGAGCGTTTCACCGGCCGCCATCCCGTCGGGAAACGGGAGGTTCTCGTCCTCGATGAAGTGCTTGCGCAACGGCACGGCCAACAACACGCCGAGCACACCCGCCGCCGAAAGCCAGACGAATGTTTGAACGGGCGTGAGACGGACGTCGAACCCGCTGCCAGGTTCAGCCGCGAGGATGTCGAATGCGGCCAGGAGCCAGCAGAGAAACGCGATCTGCCCCGCGGTCGTACCGGCGGTCTGAACGATGTTGTTCTCCCAGCGGTTGTAGTTCCTGGAGAACAAGCCGAGCGCCATGAACCCGAAGAACGCCGAGACGACGGAGATGTTGGGACCGAAGCCGAACTTGAGAACGACGTATGGGTAGGACGCACCAATGACGAGTGCGACGAGCAATCCGACGGTAACTGAACGCGGGGTGATCTCGCGAACGTGAGGCGGCTTGTACGGCGTCGGCAACGGATCTCCTGCGTAGTGTCCGGCTTCAGCCGGACGGAGTGACACGTAGTGTCAGGCTTTAGCCCGAGCGAATCAACGGCCCGACGACCTCGGCCATCGCCTTGCCAAGCCGTTCATGTTGGTCGGCATCGAGGTGGACACCGTCGACGCGGCTCGTCGGGGTCACCGTCCCGGCATCGAAGAAGTCACACGCGCGCTCTTTCGCGACCGTTGAGACAGTCTTCGATCACCCGAACGTCATGACCCGCAGCGATCAGGGTCCGTTCCATCACGCCGGGCCACCGCGTGGTGAATGGCCATCGCTTACGCGTGTCTGGAACGATTCCCCACGTGAGTGAGTCGCCGTAGACGAGCACTTGCTGCATGCCTGCAACTCCCAATTTCCAAGATCCAACTCCCAACGCTTGGGAGTCGGAGTTGGCGGTTGGAAGTTTACGCGTCAGTGCCTGAAATGCCGTCGTCCCGTGAACACCATGGCGAGGCCGTGCTCGTCGGCAGCGGCAATCACTTCCTGATCCTTGACCGAGCCGCCGGTCTGCACGACGGCCGTTGCCCCGGCAGCCGCAATCGCGTCGAGCCCATCGCGGAACGGGATGAATGCATCGGACGCCGCAACCGAGCCGACGAGCAGATCGGGGCGAATCGCCGCGGCTTTCATCCTGGCCACGTTCACCGAGTCCACACGGCTCATCTGCCCCGCGCCAATCGCCAGCGTTCTGTCGGCGCTCGTGAAGATGACCGTATTGGACTTGACGTGGGCGCACAGCCGCCAGGCAAATCGCAGCGCCTGCCACTCGGCGGGTGTCGGCTGACGTTTCGTGACGACCTGCAGATCGGCAGAAGGCCACGCGTCATGCGCTTCGCTCACCGTGTCGCGAGTCTGGACGAGCACGCCACCGACGATCGAACGGATCTCGAGATCTTCGGGACGCACCGTACGCGGAATCCTCTGACTCGCGCTCCGGCACGACGACTCTCATGTTGGCCTTGGTCGCCAGGATAGCTCTCGCGCCGTCGTCGACCGAGGGCGCAATCACCGCGTCGATGCGCGTCGAGACGATGGCCCGGGCCGCTTCGGCGTCGATCGTGCGATTGAGCGCGACGGCCGCACCGAAGGCCGAGAGTGCATCGGCCTCGCGTGCGCGCACGTACGCGTCGGCGGCACTCGATCCGGTCGCCGCGCCACACGGATTGGTGTGCTTGATGAGCGCTGCGGCAGGCTCAGTGAACTCGAACACCATCCGAATGGCGGCATCGAGGTCGAGCAGGTTCGTGTACGAGAGTTCCTTGCCCTGAAGAATCGAGTAACCCGGATGGGGACCGACCCCCGAATATAGTGCCGCGCGTTGATGTGGATTCTCTCCATAACGGAGATCGCGCACCTTGCGCAGGTCGATCGCAAGGCTGTCGGGAAACGCGTCGGGTGGCACGCGCGTGAAGCCGCCGTCATCGACGGTGACGGCGCTCAGCGTCGACGCGATCGCCGCGTCGTAGCGTGCGGTGTGCGCGAACGCTTTGCGTGCGAGATCGAACTTGAAGCTGCGCGACGGCCCGCCGGGACGATCGAGGGCCTCCAGCACCGTCGCGTAGTCGGACGGCGAGACGACGACGATGACATCGGCAAAGTTTTTCGCTGCCGCACGAACCATGCTCGGGCCACCAATGTCGATCTCTTCGATCAGGTTCTCGAACGTCGTGTCCGGATTCTGCGCGGCCTTCACGAACGGATACAGGTTGACCACGACGATGTCGATCAGCCCGATGTCGTGATGCGCCACGGCGGTGAGATCGTCGGGAACCGATCGGCGCGCGAGGATGCCACCGTGGATACGCGGGTGAAGAGTCTTCACGCGACCGTCGAGCATCTCCGGAAAACCCGTGACCGTAGAAACACTGAGGACCGGAAGGCCCGCACGGTCGAGCGTCAATGCAGTGCCACCAGTAGAGATCAGCTCGAAACCTCGGGCGTTGAGCCCGCTCGCAAACTCGACTATCCCGGACTTGTCCGAGACGCTCAGAAGCGCTCTTGGCATTGGCGATCCATGTGCATCCTGCGGCAAAATCGACACTTAGACAGACAAAGACTTGACACCCTTGTTACTCCTGCATAGCATTAGGCTGCATTCGAGGGGCGTTCCCCGGATGTTGCAGTCGAGGCCGCGCAAGCACTCGCGGTCTTTTTTTGTGTCCCGAAGCTCATCTGCGGCTTCGGATCGCACGCGATGCGGGTCCTCTGTTCGCAGGGAGCCCGCCTAGCAAGCAGGGAAGAAGAACGATGCGCATCACAGGCAAGGTCAAGTGGTTCAACAACGCCAAGGGGTATGGATTCATTGAGCGCGAGGGTGGCAGCGACGTGTTCGTGCACTACTCCGCAATCAGTGGCAACGGCTTCCGGTCCCTTGAAGAGGGTCAGGCGGTCGAATTCGAGATCGTAGACGGCCCGAAGGGTCCGCAGGCAGGGAACGTCACCAAACCCTAGAACCACACAAGACCTGCCCGGCGCCGGCAACGGCGCCGGGCGCAAACCCCGGGCGCCCACCCCCTCCCGCCCTCAGCCCTACCGTTACTTCGTTGATTTCCCTTTCAGTCCACGCGCCGTAAAGGCGACCTTCCCGTCCTTCACGGCTACTCGGAACGCGACTTCGGGACTGCCCTTCTCCTTCAGCGAATTGACCTGGTTCTTGATCAGGTCCGCGAACTTGTGGAACGGGATCGCTTCCTGTCCCGCTTCCTTTCGTGCCTGGGCGAGATTGTCGTACAGCTGGTGCACCTTCTCCATTTCCTTCAGCGGATTCTCGAAGGTGGTGACGTGCACGACGCGATCTTCTGGTCGCGGCTGCTTGGGACGCTCTTCGACAGGTCGGGGCTGCGCGAACGGACCCGGGCGCCCTTCCTCGCGCGCGCGCAGACCGCGGTCCCACAAATCGAGCGACTTGGCAAATCGTGACTGCAGCGTGGTGAACCGGAATCGCTGGCCGTAGTTGGGGATGTGCATCCGATCGATCTGCTTGACCAGCCCTTCGACGCGCTTCCGCATCTCCCACGGCGGACGCTGCAGCCGGCCGGCGAAGTACATGTTGTACTCCGCCTCGAGCTTCTTCATCTCCGCTTCGAGGAGGCTCAGTTCACGGTCGACGTCGACGGCCTCGGACACCGGAGTCAATTGTACTGGCTCTGGGCTCAAGGCTCTAGGCTGCTGGCGGCTCCGGCTCCAGGCTTCAGGCTCCTGGCTCGCCGGTTGTTCACGGCGTTCGACACACAGATCCGGAGAGCCCAAAGCCGAAAGCCGCTAGAGCCTTAGAAGATCGTCGCTATCGAGTTCGCGGCGAGATCCAGCACCTGCGTCGGCAGGACGCCGAGATAGAAGATCGCGGCAATCGAGACGGCCAAAGCCGCCATGCCGAGGCCGGTGATGCGGGACCGGCGCGGTTTCACCTTCGCGTTCCGCCATGTACATCATCACGACGACCCGCAGGTAGAAGAAGACCGAGATGACACTCGTCAGCACGCCGATGACGGCCAGGCCGTAGTAGCCAGCGCTCACTGCCGCGCTGAAGATGTACCACTTGCCGATGAAGCCGGCCGTCGGAGGCAAGCCGCCGAGTGAGAGCAGGCACACCGTCATCAACGCCGCGAGTGCGGGACGCGTGTGCCAGAGGCCCGCGTAGTCACGCAGGGTGTCGTTCGCCTTGTCGCGCGTGCCAAGCAGAGCGATCACGCCAAACGCGGCGAGGTTCGTCACCGAGTACGCCAGGAGATAAAAGAGGATCGCCGCCTTGCCGACGTCGTTGACCGCCACGAGGCCGACGAGCAGGTACCCGCCATGCGCGATGCTCGAGTACGCGAGCATCCTCTTCAGGTTGCTCTGCGCCACTCCCACGACGGTGCCCAGCACCATCGTCGCCACTGCGATGACCGCGACCACCGGCGCCCACTCGTCCTTGAACGGTTCGAATGCCGACAGGAACACGCGCGCAAACGCGGCGAACGCTGCCGCCTTCACGCCTGTGGACATGAACCCGGTCACGATGGCGGGCGCGCCTTCATACGCATCCGGCGTCCACATGTGGAACGGGACCGCGGAAATCTTGAACGCAAAGCCGACGAGCAGCAGCCCGAGCGCGAGCAGGACCATCGGGTTGTCGTTCATCGACTGCGCCGACAGGAACGAACCGACGGCGGCCAGCCGCGTGCTGCCGGTCACACCGTAGGTGAAGGCGATCCCATAGAGGAAGAACGCGCTCGAGAACGCGCCGAGCAGGAAGTACTTGAACGCAGCCTCGGTGCCCGGCATATGGTCGCGCCTGATAGCGGTGAGCACATAGACCGCCAGCGAAAGAATTTCGAGCGCGACGAAGATGACGAGCAGATCGGTCGCGGTCGCCATCATGATCATGCCGACGATCGCGAACAGCACGAGCGCGTAATACTCGCCAGCCGGGATCCCGTCACGCTCGAGCACCTGCGACGAGAACATGATCGTCAGCACGCCCACGATCGCGAGCACGATCGTCACGAACAGACCGAAGTTGTCGGCGATGATGACGCCGAACCCTTCGACGTTGCGGTTCCAGAGCAGCGCCGCCGAAATGGCCGCGGCAACCAGGCCCACCAGGCCGAGGATGCCAATCGGCATCCGCTCGTCCTTTGCCCGGAATGCTTCCGCACCCATGGAAGCCAGGGCTGCGAGGGTGACACAGAGCATCGGAACTATCGCGTCTAGCTGCGTGTTAAACATCGCGTAATCCGTAGGTCAAAGGGCAAATGTCAAACGGCAAAGGCGAAGTCAAAGGTTCCATGTCTCAGGTGCTAAGGCTCGCGTTCCAAGGCTCAAGTCCTAGGCGCAGGTGTCAGGGCCCTTTGGACCCCAGACATTTGACCTGACACTTGAGACATTTGCCCTCGCGTTTGACCTTTGACCTTTGCCCCTTGACCTTCAGAGTTCTCTACCCGTACAGGTTGCACTGCTTGTACCTGGGCCACGAGCGTCTGAACTGCCGGTTCCATCGGCTTCAGGAAAAACGTCGGGAACACGCCCATCACGATCGCCATCGCGCACAACGGCGCGACGCTGGCCCACTCGCGCGGCTTGAGATCCGGCAGCGTGGCGTTCTCGTCGTGCGTGATGGGTCCGAGGTAGACACGCTGGAACATCCACAGCATGTAGACCGCCGAGAGGATCACGCCAAGGCCGGCGGCGACCACGTAGGTCGGATCCCACAGGAAGGCCCCGACCATCGTCAGGAACTCGCCGATGAAGCCGTTGAGCGCCGGCATGCCAATCGAGGCGAGCGTGATGATGAAAAACGCCGCCGTGAGACGCGGCATCACGTTCTTCAACCCGCCAAACTCCGAGATCAGCCTGGTGTGCCGACGATCTGAGAGCATGCCCACAATCAAGAAGAGTCCGCCGGTGCTGATGCCGTGCGCCAGCATCTGGTAGACCGCTCCCTGTACGCCCTGCACGTTCATCGCGCAGATACCGAGCACGACGAAACCGAGGTGGCTCACAGAGGAGTACGCCACCAGCTTCTTCATGTCGGGCTGCACCATCGCCACCAGCGCTCCGTAGACGATGCCAATCACGGCGAGTAGGGCAATCCAGGGCGCGAACTCGGTTGCGGCAATCGGGAAGAGCGGGAAGGCGAACCTCACCAGCCCGTAGGTGCCCATCTTGAGGAGCACACCCGCCAGGATGATCGACCCGGCGGTTGGCGCCTGCACATGCGCGTCAGGCAGCCAGGTGTGGAACGGGAACAGCGGCACTTTGATCGCGAACGCGACCGCGAACGCCAGGAAGAACCATCGCTGCGTCTCGATGCCGATGTCGAGCGTGTAGAGCTTCAGCAGGTCGAAGGTGTAGCTGCCGGTCGCCTCGCTGTGCAGATACGCGAGGCCCAGGATGGCGATGAGCATCAGCACGCTGCCCGCCATCGTGTAGAGCATGAACTTGATGGCGGCGTAGATACGCTGGTCGTAGCCCCAGATCCCGATGAGGAAATACATCGGGATGAGCATCGCGTCCCAGAAGACGTAGAACAGGAACAGGTCGAGCGAGACGAACACCCCGATCATCGCCGCCTCGAGGGCGAGGATGAAGATCGAGAACTCCTTCACCTTCTTCTCAACCGACTCCCACGACGACAGCAGCGCGATCGGGGTCAGGAATCCGGTGAGCACGACGAGGAGCAGGCTGATGCCGTCGATCCCGATGAAGTAGTCGATGCCGAACGCCGGGATCCACGGCACGCGTTCCACGAACTGGAAGTCGGCGGATGTGGAATCGAAGCCCGCCCACAACGCGAGCGTCACGCCGAAGGCGACCAGCGACACGACCAGCGACAGCCAGCGAATCACGCCGTCGCGACGCCCGTCGGCGTTGCCGATGAGCAGCAGAAGCAGTGCGCCAGCGAGCGGCAGCGCCCAGGACAGGGTCAGCATTCGAAATCAACTCCCAATTCCCAGCCCCCGATCCCCAAGCCATCCCGATATTCCGTTGGGAGTTGGGAGTTGGACGTTGGGAGTTGTCGGGGCTTCATCGCCACAGGTAGTACCCGAGAATCATGACCACACCGACAAACAGCGATCCGGCGTAGGCGCGCACCGAGCCGCTCTGAAGCCGGCGCAGCATCGCGGCGCTGCCATCCACGATCGCCGCGGTCCCGTTGACCGCGCCATCGATCACGCGCACATCGAACCACCGCCACAACCCTTCCGTGGATGCCGCCTTGATCGGCTGCACGATGGTCGCGTCGTAGATCTCGTCCACGTAGTACTTGTGCAGCAGGAGCCGATGAAGCGCGGGGAACTCCCGCGCCGCGTTCTCGGCAATCCGGCGCCGCTTCACCCACACGAACCAGGCCAGGGCGATCCCGGCCACGGCAATCGTTACCGACACACCCATCAGCGCGAGTTCGAGGGCCGTGCGATCTTCTGCAGCGGCTTCCTCAGCCGCGCCCTCGGCAGCGACAACCTCACCGGCGGCCGGTGCCGCGAACGTCGGCTCGAGCCAGGCGTGCAGCTGGTTGTGACCACCCAGAGCGTGCGGAATTCCGATCCACCCTGCCGCGACAGAGCCAATCGCCAGCACGATCAGGACAAGCGCCATTGCGGGCGGCGCGTCATGCAAATGTCCACCACCGTGTCCATGACCGTGATGCCCCGCCGGAGCCGCGTGCGAAGGGGCGTGTGAGCTGTGTGCGTCCGCCGCCTCGAGCGCATCCTGCCGCCGCTCGCCATGGAAGGTCAGGAAGACGAGCCGGAACATGTAGGTCGCTGTCAGCAGCGCCGTCAACGCACCGACGGTCCAGAGAACGGTGTGACCTTCGACGAAGGTCTCGAACAGGATCTCGTCCTTGCTGAAGAACCCGGCCAGCGGAGGAACGCCCGCAATCGCAATGGCTCCGATCAGGAACGTCCAATAGGTAATCGGCAGCTCCTTCTTCAACCCGCCCATGTTCCGAATGTCCTGCTCGCCATGCAGCGCGTGGATGACCGCGCCCGATCCGAGGAAGAGCAACGCCTTGAAGAACGCGTGTGTGTAGAGATGGAAGATGCCGGCGCCGAATGCACCGACGCCCATCGCCAGGAACATGTAGCCGAGCTGCGACACCGTCGAGTACGCCAGCACGCGCTTGATGTCGTTCTGCACCAGCCCGATGGTGCCGGCCATGAGCGCCGTCAGCGCACCGATGACGGCGACAACCTCCATCGTCACGGGTGCGTGGCTGAAGAGCACCGCGTTGCGTCCGATCATGTAGACGCCGGCGGTGACCATCGTCGCGGCGTGGATGAGCGCAGAGACGGGTGTCGGACCCTCCATCGCATCCGGCAACCAGGTGTAGAGCGGAATCTGCGCCGACTTGCCGGTCGCCCCGATGAAGAGCAGGAGCGCCGCGAGCGACAGAATGCCGAACTCGGTCTCAACGGGCAGCCCGGCCACCGCTGACGCGACGGCCTGCATGTCGAGCGTCCCGAATCTGGCGAAGATGGCCAGCATGCCGAGGATGAACGCGTAGTCGCCGATGCGGTTGACGACGAACGCTTTCTTGCCGGCATCGTTTGCAGACTTCTTCTTGTACCAGAAGCCGATGAGGAGATACGAGCAGAGACCGACGCCTTCCCACCCGACGAACAGCACTGGGAAGCTCGAGCCGAGGACCAGCACGAGCATGAACGCGGCAAACAGGTTCAGGTACGAGAAGTAGCGCGCGAACTCGCTGTCGACCTCATCGTGCATGTAGGCCGTCGAGTAGATGTGAATCAGCGAACCGATCCCGGTGACAACCAGAATCATCACCGCCGACAGCGGATCGACGCGAAACGCGAGCGCGATGTTCAGGTCGCCCGAGGCGATCCACGTGTAGAGCGTCTGATCGATCGCCCTCGCCTCTGACGGCATGCCGGTGAGTTGCAGGACGCTCACCACCGACACCGCGAACGATGCGAGCATCGCCAGCGACGCCAGCCCGCCGGAGACGCTCTTCGGCAGCCGCTTCCCCATCGTCGAATTGACGAGGAAGCCAAGGAACGGGAACAGGGGAATTAACGCGAGCATCTCACCATTTCAACGATGTGAACGCATCAGGGTTGAGCGACTCGCGGTGCCTGAACAGCGCGATCACGAGCGCAAGGCCCACGGCGGCCTCGGCAGCGGCCACGGTCATGACGAAGAACGTGATGATCTGTCCATCGAAGTCGCCGGCGTACCGTCCGAACGCGACGAACGTCAGGTTCACCGCGTTGAGCATGATCTCGATCGACAGCAGGATTGTGATCAGGTTGCGGCGCAGAAACACGCCGGCCGTCCCGATGGCGAAGAGCACCGCCGACACGATCAGGTAGTGACTGAGCGGGATCACCGTTCACCTTCCCGCCGCGCCAGGACCACGGCGCCGACCATCGCCACGAGGATCAACACCGAGGTCGCTTCAAACGCAAACGTGTGGCGGCTGAACAGGATGCGCCCCATCTCCACGACGGAGCCCACCGACGCGCTGTCGGCTCGCGATCCAACCGGCGCCTCGAGCTCGTTCATCCTCGACAGCGCCCAGGCGAGCTGCACAATCAGCAGCCCCGCGAGCAGCGCGCCGAATCTCCCGATATTGGGGTGAGACAAGGGGTGGGCTCGGTCCCACTCCGCGGCGTCCTCGCGCGGCGCGTTGAGCAGCATGACCACGAACAGGAAGAGCACCATGATGGCGCCGGCATAGATGATGATCTGCGCGACCGCCACGAACGGGGCGTCGAGCTGGATGTAGAGCGCCGACAAGCCAGCGAACGAGACAATGAGCAGCAGCACGCTGTACATCGGGTTTCGCTGCCCGATCACGAGCACCGACGCGACGATCGTCACCGCCGAGAATGCGTAAAAGACGAAAGTCTCAGGCATCGAGGTACAGCACCAACGCGGCCGTTGCGATCAGATTGATCACCGACGCCGGGAACAGCCACTTCCACCCGAACTGCATCAACTGGTCGTAGCGATACCGGGGGACGGTCCAGCGCATCCAGATGTAAACGAAGAGGAATCCTCCAACCTTGGCGAGGAATACGAGCCAGCCAAGCCCATACTCCTCGATGAGCGGATCCAGCGGCGTATAGAACGGCAGCAGGCCGTGCCACCCGCCGAGATACAGGTCTGTGGCTACGGCCGACATCGTGACCATGTTGATGTACTCGGCCTGCGGAAACAGCGCGAATCGCACCGAGCTGTACTCCGTGTTGTAACCCGCGACGAGCTCCTGCTCCGCTTCTGGGAAATCGAACGGGGCACGATTGGTCTCGGCAACGCCCGCGATGACGTAGATGATGAATCCGACTGGCTGCAGGAACACGTACCAGCGCGACAGGAGGCCAAACCAGGTGCCAGCCTGTGAGTCGACGACCTCTCGCAGCGACATCGATCCGGCGAGCATGATCACGGCGGCGAGCGACGTCGCGTACGCCAGCTCGTAGCTGATCATCTGCGCCGACGCGCGCAGCCCACCAAAGAGGGAGTACTTGCTGTTCGATGCCCATCCGGCAAGGACGATGCCGTACACGCCCATCGACGTGACGGCGAAGACCACCAGCACGGCAACGTTGACGTCGGCTACGCCGAGCTTGATTGGCTCATCGAGCAAGCCGAAGAACGTCGTCTCGGCGCCGAATGGCACGGTCGCAAACGCCACGAACGCGGTCAGGATCGAGAGCACAGGGGCGAGCGTGAAGAGCCACTTGTCCGCTCCCTTCGGCCGGAGTTCCTCCTTGAACAGGAGCTTCAGGATGTCGGCAATCGGCTGCAGGACGCCGTGCGGCCCGACCAGGTAGGGGCCGTAGCGCTGCTGCATGAAGCCCATGATCTTGCGCTCGGCGAGCACCAGGATGGCCGAGGCGATGATCAACGCGTTGAAGACCACGAAGATCATCACGCCGAGGACGGCCGGGCGGAGATAGGTTTCCATCTAGTGCGCCATCACCGGCTGCTTCGCGCGCCACGGAGCGGGCAAGGTGCAGCGCCCCTCTCGCACGTGCGCTTCGAACTCGTCCTTGAACAGGTTCAACGTGGTCAGCACCGGCGTCGCGGCGGCATCACCGAACGCGCACAGCGTCTTGCCGACGATGTTGCTGGCGACACCGTAGAGGAGATCGATGTCCTTCGAACGGCCCTCTCCGTTTTCGACGCGCTGCAGCAGCTTGTACAGCCAGTCGCCGCCTTCGCGGCAGGGCGTGCACTTGCCGCACGACTCGTGACGGTAGAAATGCAGCAGGTTCATCGCCAGCCACACCATGCAGACGCTGTCGTCCATCACGATGAGACCGGCCGAACCGAGCAGCGAGCCGGCTTTCTGAATGTGGTCGAAACTGGCGGGTGTATCGAGATGCTGATCCAGCAGAATCGGCACCGACGACCCGCCGGGGATGATGGCCTTGAACTTCCGCCCATCGAGCATGCCCTGGGCGTACTGCTCACCGTAGATCAGCTCGCGCAGCGTCGTGTGCATCGACGCTTCGTACACGCCCGGGCGCTTCACATGGCCGCTGATGCAATAGAGCTTGGGGCCGCCGTTCTTCTCAGGGCCAAGGGCGGCAAACCATTCAGGGCCGTTCAGGACGATGAGCGGAACGTTGCACAGCGTCTCGACGTTGTTGACCGCCGTCGGGCACTGATAGAGACCCGCGACCGCCGGGAACGGCGGCTTGATGCGCGGCTGCGCGCGCTTGCCCTCGAGCGATTCGATCAGAGCGGTTTCTTCACCGGCTTCGTAGGCGCCGGCCCCGCGATGGACGTAGACATCGCAGTCGAAGCCGCTGCCCAGGATGTTCTTCCCGAGGAACCCGGCGCGATAGGCCTCTTCGATCGCGCGCTCGAGCGTCTCCTGCACGTGGTAGAACTCGCCGCGGATGTAGATGTAGGCAACCTTCGCCCCGATTGCGTAGCAGCCGATCGCGCACCCTTCGATGAGCAGGTGCGGGTTGCGCTCCATCAGCACGTGATCCTTGAACGTGCCGGGCTCGCTCTCATCGGCGTTGCACGCGATGTACTTCAGCTTCGGCGTGTCCTTGAGGACGAACTGCCACTTGAGTCCGGTCGGGAACCCGGCGCCGCCACGGCCACGCAGCCCCGACGCCTTCACCTGCTCGATGATGTCGTTCGGCTTGAGGGTGAGCGCCTTGCGCAGCCCCTCGTACCCACGCGCGTTCTTGAGGTAGAAGTCGAGCGTGAACGAGTTCGGTTCGCGAACGTGGTTCGTTAGAACTGGTTCAAATGCCATGTCGTTTAACCACGAAGGACGCGAAGAACTCGAAGGTCACGAAATTTCAGCGGACTCACGAGGTCGAACGCATGCGCGGAACGCGGGTGGCGTCGTGCCGCGCAAGCCGTGAGCCCGACCCCGCCGGAGCCGGGCGCCACCCCCTCCCCACAATGAAACGCGTTCATAGAGTTCGTGATGTTCGCGCCCTTCGTGATCTTCGTGACTTATTTCTTTTCCACATGTAAATGACAGCCAGTAAAGGCCGCCCTGCCACGCGTGCGGATGGCATCGACGAACGCCGCCGCCTTCTCGGGCGCCAGCCGCTCGTGCCAGTCGTCGTTCACCATCACCACCGGTGCCCGATCGCAGGCGCCGAGGCATTCGACCTCGATCACCGTGAACTCCCCATCCGCCGTCGTCTGTCCCGGATGGATGCCCAGCTTCGCGCACAGCTCCTCGGTCACGCGCTCGGCGCCGAGCAGAGCACACGAGAGCGTCCGGCACACATTCAGCACGTACTTACCGACCGGCTTGGTGTAGAACATCGTGTAGTACGACACGACGTCCTCGACCTCCGCCGCCGTAGAGCCGATCTGACCCGCGACAAACCGCATCGACGCGCCGGTGATATACCCCTGCTGCTGCTGGACCAGGTACAACGCAAACAGGATCGCGGACTTGCGCTGGTCGGCCGGATAGCGCGTGACGTTCTCGTCGAACTTGGCCTGGTTCTCGGCAGTGTAGGTGAACGCCTCGCCCGCCTCTGCCAGCTTCCGTTCCGACCGGTGGAACCGGGCCGGGGCGTAATCCATCTCGGGATGAAAGCTCACCGGTCGCAATCTCCCATGACAACGTCGTTGCTGCCGATGACGGCGACGAGATCTGCAATCAAGCCACCCTGCACGAGGGACGGCAGCGCCTGAATCGCCATGAAGGACGGCGCGCGCATCTTCACGCGCCAGGGACGATTGCTGCCATCAGACACGATGTAGCACCCGTGCTCACCTCGCGGCCCTTCGACCGGAACGTAGGCATCGCCTTCCGGCACCGTGAAGCCCTGCGAGTAGATCAGGAAGTGCTGAATCAGCGCTTCCATCTCCGTGTAGACCTTGTCCTTTGGCGGCGGCACCACGCGAGTGTCGTCGCACGCCCACACGCCGGCCGGCGAGATGCGCTTGATGGCCTGGCGGGCGATGTGGATGCTCTGGCGCATCTCGGCGATGCGCACTCGGTAGCGTGCGTAGACGTCACCTTCGGTGGCCGTCGGAACGGTGAAGTCGTAGGTCTCGTATCCGCAGTACGGAAAGTACTTGCGCACGTCGTAGTCGGATCCAGCCGCCCGCGCAATCGGACCGACCAGTCCCCACTGATACGCGTTCTCGAGCGTGACGACCCCGACATCTTCGGTGCGGCGGCGGAAGATGTCGTTCTTCGTGAGCAGACGCTCGAACTCGTCCATCTTGGTCGGGAACCGATCGAGGAACTCGTTGACCGCCTCGTGGAACCCGCGCGGCAGGTCTTCGCGCAACCCACCGATCCGGATGTAGCTCGGGAAGAACCTGAACCCGGCGATGAGCTCGTTGATGTTGAGCAGCAGTTCGCGTTCGCGGATGGCATAGAACAGCATCGACACCGCGCCGATTTCCATCGCGTGCGTGCCGAGCCAGATCAGGTGACTGGCCATCCGCTGCAGCTCCGCGATGAGCACGCGGATGTCATTGACACGCTGCGGCATCGTCAGGCAGAGAAGCTTCTCGACGCTGAGCGCGTAGGCCAGGCTGTTGGACTGCGCGGCAAGGTAATCCATCCGCTCGACGAGCGGGATCACCTGCTGCCACTTCTTCTGTTCGGCCGTCTTCTCGATGCCGGTATGGAGGTAACCGATGGTCGGCATCACCGAGTGAATGACCTCACCATCGAGCTCCAGCACGAGTCGCAGCACGCCGTGCGTGCTGGGGTGCTGCGGCCCCATGTTGACGGTCATCGTCTCTGTGCGGAGTTCAGCCATTCTGATCGACTCTTGGGCTCTCGGCTTTCGGCTCTCGGTCCGATTCTCTGTTCCCGATTCTAGTGTGCGCGTTTGACGCGATCGCGCTCGATGTTCGCCCGGAATTCTTCTTCGCTGACCTCGAGCGGCTCGTAGGTCTGCGCTGTCTTCCGGATCTGCACCGGATAGTCCTTGCGTTGCGGATGCCCTTCCCAATCCTCCGGCATCAACAGCCGCCGCAGGTCAGGGTGGTTGTCGAACACGATTCCGAACATGTCCCACACTTCCCGCTCGGGCCACCCGGCGCCGCGCCACACACCCTGGACCGTGGGCACCGAACCATCGCTCCGCACGCGCACCTTGAGACGCAGGCGCAACCGCTTCGAAACCGAGAGCAGATGGTAAACAACCTCGTAGCGCGGCTCGCGCGGCAGGTAGTCGGCGGCGGTCACCTCGGCCAGGACCTTGAAGTCGAGTGCCGGCGCATCACGCAGCACCCGACAGGTCTCCACCAACCGATCGGCGGGAACGTAGATGGTTGCGAAATCGACGCTCTTCCCCGGCTCGAGGACGACACCAGGTACGAGCGGCTGGAGGATTTCGATGATCGCGGAAGCTTCCACAGAGACCCTACGCGCGTGACCGATTGATCTTCTGCTGCAATTGCACGATGCCGTAAATCAGCGACTCAGGGCGCGGCGGGCATCCCGGGACGAAGACATCGACCGGCACGACCTGATCGACACCCTGCACGATGGCGTAGTTGTCGAACACCCCACCGACCGACGCACAGGCGCCCATCGAGATGACCCACTTCGGGTCGGGCATCTGGTCGTACACCCGTCGCATGGCCGGAGCCATCTTCCGGGACAGACGGCCTGCGACGATCATGAGATCGGACTGGCGCGGTGAACCGCGGAAGACCTCGGCGCCGAACCGTGCGATGTCGTAGCGGCTCGCGGCCATCGCCATCATCTCGATGGCGCAGCAGGCCAGACCGAACTGCACTGGCCAGATCGCCGAACGCCGGGCCCATTGAATGAGCCATTCCAGTTTCGTGGTGAGGAGGGGAAGCTCGGGGTCGAGTCCGTGGTCGTGGGTGTCTGGCATGGTCACGCGGCTTTCTGATCGGTCTGGCCGCGCGGCCGTCGCGCAGCGGGGCCCCAGTCCAGCACGCCCTTCCGCCAGACATACACATAGCCAACGGACAGGACCAGGAAGAACGTCACGATCTGAATGAATCCGACCCACCCGAGGCTGCGCAGCGCCACCGCCCACGGATAGAGAAAGGCGATTTCGATGTCGAAGAGCAGGAAGATCATCGCCACCAGATAGAACTTCACCGAGTGGCGTTCACGCGCATCACCGACCGCCGGCATGCCGCACTCGTACGGCGCCAGCTTCTCCGGTGTGGGATTCTTCGGGCCGAGCAGCAGCGACAGGCCGATCATCGTCCCGGCGAAGCCGAGGCCGAGGCCGATCATGATGATGACGCCAAGCCAGCCGTCCATCTACTGGATCACCTTGGGAAACACCTGCTGGATCACCGTTGGAGAGTTGATTTGGCCATGCGGGCGTCGGCCCGCACCACTCGTGCTTGTGAAGAGTTTCCCAAACCTTCTCATGCTATTAGAACCCATTCCCAAAGGTCAATCACGACACGCTTGTGATACCGTGTCATTTCGCGGCCACTTCCCAGAAGTAGCCCGGTTCCGTCGTGAGCCGGGGATCGTCAATCGGCATGCCCATCGAAAAGTGATACAGGCTTTGCCATTCGTCACCCGCAAGGCCGAGCAGTTCGTGCACCGGATCGTCATAAAAGCAACCGATGCCAGTGCCGCGCGAGCCAGCCGCTTCGGCTTCGAGATAGAGCACCTGACCGATCGCGCCGCATTCCCAGAACAATCGGCGGTAGAACCACTCACCGCGCTCGCGTAGTGCTGACGCGAGACGCGCGATCATGCCAAGGCTGAAATAGCCGTCGCTGGCGATGTCCTGATCGCAGGAAACACGGTTGGCGGCCCACATGACGTCGATTGGCAGCAGCAGGTACAGGTGTTCGGCCACCGGCTCCCACAGAAACTGCGCGCGCATCATCGGCCGCCATTCGTCGAGGACTGCCCCATCGCGCAGATACGCATACACGCCCGGCACGAGCCCGTCGACTCGGTGCACAAACAGTGCGAGGTGCACGTGCGGTGGCCAATCGAACGCATCGAAAGGTGGCGCCGCTGGTTGCAGTTTCGCCAGCATCGCCATGAATCGATCACGCGGGAGCGGCGATCGCGCGTCGAAAGCCAGTGCGCTGCGACGCTGAAGAATCAGCGCCCGCGCGAACTCCCAACTTCCAACTCCGAACTCCCGCTGAACACCGAACTCTTGGGAGTTGGGCCGTTTGGGAGTTGGGGGTTGACCAGGGTATTTCGTCGCCTCCGTCACCCGCTCGATGACGGGCCATTCGTCATGGCCGCGACTGAGAACGTTGGCGAGTCCATGCCAGACGACGCTGCGTGCGGCGGCAACGAGAGTCGCCGACTCGCCCGTGCGCCACGATGCCGGCGCAACCAGGGCGATGCACTCCGGATGCTCTGGCTCGGCATCGGCCCGATCCTCGTCTCGATCCACACCGAGGAGAGCCGCGATCTGATCGTCCGACCATTCGGGCAGCAGCCTGAGCGTCCAGCCAAAGAGCGAAGCTGATATGCGCAAGGCGGCAATGGCGTGCCCGACATCGTGCTGACAGTACCGGAAGGCGCGCTCACCGTACTTCCACGCCTCACGCCATTGAATAGACGTGAGAGCCACGAGGAATCCCTGGCCGCCACCGAGAAACGTCGTCCAGGCATCGTAGGGGAGAACAGCGCGCTCTTCGACCCCGTGCTCGAGCGGCGCGTAATGAAGGATGTGCCCGTCGTGAACAAGGTAGGCTTCGGTGGGATGAAGATTGCCGCTCGACGGATTGACGCGCAGGGCCCAGCGCGAGTCTCGATAAGCCTTCCACGCGGAGAGCCCCATCGAGTAGCGCAGGAACCAGCCGATCGACTCGCGGTCGAGGGGTGCCGCGGCGCCGCGGTCAACTCCCCTATCGCCCGCGGTGGGTTCCTGATGAGGGAGCGGGATCAGTCGCGCGCCCGCGTACCGTCTAAACGGATCGGGTTGCGTCGCCCAATCGAGGTAGCCGCGCGATCGGGCGAATCGACCGAAATGGTGCTTGGTGGTCTCGTGGTATTGGAGTGAGACCAGATCACGACCGGATCTCGCTTGTGTCGGTGGTGTTGACAACGCCTGTCCCTGAGAGGCCGGCCGCTTTGTCGTCCCCGATCTTCGCGAGGGCCCGCCAACGCAAGCGAGCCAGCAACGTCTTTCCTACTTCGAGAGCGCAGCCAGACGCTTGTCGATTTCGACAATCGCCTGCGAGAGCTGCTGCTTGCGCGCCTGGTGAGCCGTGCTATCCATCTGACGCTGCATCTCTGTGCGCGCCAGACGAAGGGACTCCATCTGTCGTACGCGCTCAGGATCGAGACCCTTGGTACCCTGCTTGGCGTTGCGACGTTCTTGCTCGCGTTCTTCCATCCGCTCGGCGAGGCGGGACTCCGCGTCGACGAGGCCTTCTCCAGCATCACCCATACTCTCCGATTATCAACATACAAGCGGCGAATGCGCAATGCTCGGAGCTTGGTAGCCGGCGACTCCGTGCAAGTCCGGAGGAGGCCAACGGCTCGGCTGGCGGCTGGCTGCGCCTAGGGACGTGCCAGCCGACGCCGGAGATGTTCGAAGATGCGATCGACGAAGGTGTCGCGAATGGCTCGATCGCTGAGACCGCGTTCCTCGGCGATCGGCAGATCCGGAAACGCCGTCGCGAGTGCCTCGGCGAACAGTCCCCGCCCGTTTGTCTCCACGCTGCCGCCATGATGGACACGAACGCTCTCGAGCCCGCAACTCGGCGAATCAGCCTTGAGGACGTATCCATCGAGATCCTGATCGATGAGCGCCCTCACCCGCATCGTCGAGAACGTCGTCATCGTCTCGGTCCAATCCGTGAGGCTTTCGACGCCGAGCAGCCGCACGCGAGCGGCACCGGCCCGAACGCCCTCAGCGTCTGCGATGAGATGGATCGGTTCGCGCGGTGTGCCCATGCCCACTTCGACCTCGGGACACACAGGAACCCACTCGACCAGGCTCCCGAGCGTCGCGATGAGAATCGTGTCGCGCTTGTGTCCGCCGTCGTATCGCACCTCGTCGCCGAGCAGACAACGCGAGATGCCGACGCGAGGGCGACCTTCGACATGCGCCATGACGTCATTGTCTACGAACACGGAAGACGCTTGAAGGAATCGATCCACGCCGTTAACATGAGCTCACATGGCGACGCAGTGCTCCTTCGATATCACCTCGATCGTTGATCTGCAGGAAGTGGATAACGCGTTGAACCAGGCGCGCAAGGAAGTGGCGCAACGTTACGACTTCAAAGGCGCCAAAGCCTCAATCGATTTCGATCAGAAAGAGTCGAAGCTGGTGCTGACAGCCGATGACGAGTTCAAGCTGAATGCGCTGTGGGAGATCGTGCAGACGCGTCTCGTGCGGCGGAACGTGCCGACGAAGAATCTCACCCGCGGAACCGCGACGCCCTCCGCCAACGGCACGGTCCGTCAGGAAATCACCTTGCAGCAGGGCATCCCCTCCGAGAAGGCCAAGGACATCGTCAAGTACCTGAAGGACGCGAAGATGAAAAAGGTGCAAGCGTCTATCCAGGGAGATCAGGTACGCGTGACCTCACCGTCGAGAGACGACCTTCAAGAAGCCATGCGCCAGCTGCGGGAGCAGGATTTCGGCGTCGCGCTGCAGTTCGGCAACTATCGCGGCTGATCGCCGGCGGCCACTGGTTTCGCAGCGCCGTTCTCTTCAAGCCAGTCCGCGATCTTCTCGCGCGACCACTCGTGATGATCGTTGAGGTGCACGATGATCGCCGAGAGGATCAAGCGCTTCTTGCATCCTTCCACCGGGCACGCGCGGATGGTGCCCTCGAGACAGTCGAAGAAACTCGTGAGGTCTTTCGTGGGGCGCTGGCCGCTCATGTCGTTGGCCAGGCGATACATCCCCTCGTACGCAGCACCGAGGGCGCACGACGCCCGGCTCCCGATGAAGTAATCACCAAAGGCCTGGTCCGGACGGCGCGACGCGCCGGCGCGGATTGCGGATGCCAGTTCCTTCGTACCGTGATGTTCGTCAGCCACGACACTGCCTCCTGGCGCGGCGACCCTGCCAGAGCCCGATGGACGTCTAGTTGCGGTTAGTCAAAGCGTATGCCAAGACGCCTCTCGACGACGCCTTGAATCGAACGCCATCATCACCTGACCCCGGGGTGAACCTCATGTTCGCGTGTGGGAACTGGACGTTCAGTGTCGAACGGTCGAGTAGGGTTTCCAAGACCGGTGGCGGGATACTCGAAGCGTCTGGCCGATCGACGAAGACCTGCATCGCGGCGTGCGCTGTCGCCCGCGGTGATTGGACGTTGCTCGCCGGCGGAGCGGGAGGTCAGATATGAGCTCGAACACCGGCCTGTGTTGTGTCATCGCGGCGCTTGCTGTCGTGAGCGCATGCAGCGACGACGAGGGCGTTTTGTCGACCGGCCCAACCGGCGTCTCCTCTGGCGGAGGAAGCGGTGGTGGTAACCGCATCACACTCGCCGCAGTCGTGAGCGACCGCTCCGGAACATGCCCGACACTCAGGTTCAGGGTGGGTGGGATCCCGGTCGGAACGACGGAGAACACGGATTTCGAGCTGGCGTGCGCTCAAGTGGTCAACGGCGCCGCCATCGAAGTGCATGGTGCCGCCATGAACAACGGAGCGCTCGTCGCACGCGAGGTGGAGGCAGAAGCCGACGCACGCAGAGAACCCGACTTCGAAGCCGAAGGTCCGGTGGAGCAGATATCAACGGCGAGCGATTGCACCAACGCGTCGGGACGTGGTGTCAATGTGCTCGGGCTCGGCTTTGCCATCGGCAGTTTCACGCAGATTCGAGAGATTCCCAACGGATGCGAGGGCGTCACCACCGGGACACAGGTACGGGTCAAAGGGAGGCTGACGAACCCGCCCGCCGCTCCGGCCCTTCCGCTTCGGGCCAATGAGCTCGAAGGGGACGATTAGCGCAGGCCCTTCATCAGATCGGCATGTAGCAGTCGATGGAAGAGATGCTCGCCGGCTTCGCGGCGAACGGAAAGGCGACCCGTGTCGTAAGCGCGTGACCTGAGACCGCGCTGCACGGAGGCGCAGACGCCGACATCCTCCTCCTGGATCTCCTGGCTAACGGCAATACTCGCGCGATTCTGCTCGCGCGCCTGCTCGGAGACATCCACGAAGTAGAAATCGAAGATCACGTCGGTCTTGTCGACTCCCCGCGGAATCACCAGGTTCGTGTCCATCGTCCGGCCGTAGCAGTTGATCATGAAGTTCGGATACAGCCAGTAGTACAAGGCTCGATCGCCCTGCCGCACCGCGCCCGTCCGGGCCTCGGCCCCCTCGGTGACCATGGGACTCCACTGCAGACAGAATCGCTCACCGGTTTCGATCGTGTACTCGCGCGAGCTGAGAACGCTGTCGAGACCACGGTGGACGTGCGGCACGTGATAGCCGCCATCGAGGTAGTTGTCGACGAAGACTTTCCAGTTGCAGTCGACAGTGAAGTGCTGGCGCTCCTGCCAGTGCAGCGTCGCGAAACCGCGCACCGCGAGATCGGCTGTGAAAGCGGTTCCGAGGAACTCGTTCAGCGTCACGCCATCGGGTTCGGGGCTGACGAATACCCATTTCTCCGCCACCTCGCACGGCAGCGGCACAAGACCATGAGATGAGCGATCGAAATCGCAGACCTCGGCAAAATCGGGAGTCCCTTTCAGCGCACCATCGAGCCCATATGTCCACCCGTGATACGGGCACCTGAACTGCTGGGCGCATCCCTGGGGCGCGGTCACCACTGCCGCCGCATGGTGACGGCAGACGTTGAAAAACGCGCGCAGGGCGCGATCCGCCCCCCGGGCCACGACAACCGGTTCGCCGCCAGGCAGCTCGCAGGTGATGTAGTCACCCGGCGCAGCAAGATCCTCGATGTGTCCGACAACCTGCCACGACCGTCGAAAGACCGTGCGCAGCTCCAGCTCCAGCACGCGCGCATCGGTGTACCACGCTGCCGGAATCGTCGACGCCTGCGCGAGTGGAGTGTCCGCCCGATAGCGATTGATGACGTGCGCGAGGGGATCTGACATGTACCTAATCAGTGTAGCGATTTGGGCGGCGGTGTCGACGGCCTCGAGCCGCTCAGGTGCGACGCGCCCAAAACCGGCGCCGCGGGAATCGATACAATCCGTCAAAGCGAATGGCTCGTCGATTGAACAGGGACGTGAAGGAGAGCGCGCCGCCCGAGGAGCGACTGGCCATCCGTGCGCGCCATCATCGTGCTCGCTGGCGCAGTGGTGTACCTGAACAGTCTCAACGCTCCGTTCATCTTCGACGACAACACCGCAATTCTCTACAACGAGCAGATTCGCCAGCTCTGGCCGCTTACGGTTCCGCTCTCGCCTCAACGCGACACTCCAGTCGCAGGACGCCCTATCGTCAGCCTCTCACTTGCCGTCAACTACGCAATGGGCGGGCTCGAGGTTGCCGGATATCGGCTGTTCAACCTCGCGATCCACCTGCTGTCCGCATTGACGTTGTTCGGCGTCGTCCGTCGCACGCTGCGGCTTCCATCGCTCGCGCCGACCTTCGGCAACCACGCGGCGAATCTGGGCTGGGTCGTCGCCCTCATCTGGATGCTGCACCCGCTGCAGACCGAGACCATCGACTACGTGACACAGCGCACGGAGTCCATGATGGGACTCTTCTACCTGCTGACGATGTACTGCAGCGTGCGAGCACTGGCGAGTTCGCCTGGCCGATGGCATGTGGCCGCCATCGTCGCGTGCGCAACGGGCATGGCCTGTAAGGAATCCATGGTAACGGCGCCGGTGATGGTGGCGCTGTACGACTGGGTGTTCGTGGGCTGGCCTGCTCTGCAGAAGGTTCGAAGGCCTCGCCTCTATATCGGCCTTGCCTCGACCTGGATGGTGCTCGCTGCCTTCCTCGCGTCAGGTCCCAGAACCACGGTGGGGTTCGCGACCACCGTCAGCGCGTGGACATATCTCCTCAACCAGGCGCCGATCCTGCTCGACTATCTGCGGCTGACATTCTGGCCGGTTCACCTCGTGCTCGATTACGGCACTCCGAGACCGGTGACGCTGAGCGACGTCGCACTGCCGCTGATCGTGATCGCCGCGCTCGCTGTCGCGGTGACCGTGTTGCTTATTCGCCGGTCGTACGCCGGCTTCCTCGGGGCATGGGTCTTCATCACGCTGGCTCCCACATCCAGCATCGTTCCTATTGCCACGGAAGTCGGCGCCGAGCGCCGGATGTACCTTCCTCTTGCCGGTCTGGTGACGCTGGTGGTTCTCGGTGCATACCGCGCATGGATCGCTCGCGGCGCAGCTCAGCCCGCGCTGGTCGGGGCCTGTCGCCGCGGTTGTCGTCTGTCTTGCCCTCGCAGCCGGGACAGTCCACCGAAATCGCGAGTACCAGTCGCGCCTCTCGATCCTGCAGACCACGGTCGACCGGCGGCCGCATCCGCGCTCGAACCTGATGTTCGGTACGGCACTCCTCGAGGCAGGTCGCCGGCAGGACGCCATGCCGTACCTCGAGCGAGCCAGAGACGATCCCGGGTCGGGTTTCATCCTGGGTATCGATCTCATTGCCCAAGGTAAGTTCGCCGAGGGCGCCGAGGAACTCGAGCGATTCCTGCAGCTGCAGCCACGGCATATCCGATCGTTCGATGCACGAGATTCACTCGGTCGCGCGTACGCAGCGCTCGGTCAGCTCGATCGCGCGTCCATGCACCTCACCGAGGTCTGTACGGCTGCGGCCAGAACGAGCCGCGACGCACGCCTATCTTGGCGAAGTGATGCTGCGGCAGGGGCGCGTCGCCGATGGGTTGCGTGAGTTTCAGACCGCAGCCAACCTGCAACCCGGCAATCCGGATGCGCTGCGTCTGCTTGGGATCGCGCAGGGCCAGTCGGGCCAGCTGGAAACTGCCGTCGCGACGTTCAAGCAGGCGATCGCGCTCGATCCCTTGAACGCTCGCGGTCATTACCTGCTCGGGTCAGCGCTGGCGGCGTCAGGACAGATCGCCGCGGCAGTGCCTCATTTCGCGCGGGCCGTCGAGTTGGATCCACAGAACGCGCAGGCGCGCGCCGATCTCGAGCGCGCCGAACGTCACGTCCGGTAGGGCTGGCGTCCGAAGCCCTGCACGCGAATGCCCTGACCTGCCAGTACCTCGTGCTGCAGTGCATACATGCACGCTGCCGCTTCGTCGATGTGCCGCACGAAGGCGAGCGATCCCTGCAGGATGGCCTTGAGCTTCTCGCGATCCTGCGTGCGTGCTGGCGGGTACTCGTGCTCGACCACGAGATGGGTATTGGTCACGTCGAGCGGCAGCAACTCACGCGCGGCCAACTGGTGGTCGAACCAGTCCACGGTGCGATTCTGCAGGTAGGCCAGCGGATCGTGTCGCGCCGTACCCGGCAACTCGTGCTCGCACAGCACGGCCTGCTTCTTCCAGGCATTCAATTGATCGGCGGGACGTTCCGACGGTTTGCCATCGATCCAGTCCCCGCGCTGCATCGTCTGACCACCGTAGCCCCAGGCCGACACGCCCTTCGCATCGATGACCTGCCCCTTGACGTGGAAGCCACCGATCAGGAACGCGTAGCCCTCGTCCTTCAGGTATTGGAAGACCGAACGCGAGTCCTGGCCCATCAGGATGGCGTGCGAAGGATCGTAGTGAATACGGAACTGGTCGGCGACACCATGCTTTTCGCAAATGCGGGAGAGCGCGATCCAGGCACCCGGCGTGTAGGCGATGTTGTTGTGCCAGTTGTCGCCAGTCGTCCATCCCGGCATCGGGCACTGCTCGACTCGATATGTCAGGCCGCGTGACTTCGCGGCCTTCAACAGCGGGATGAAGTGCTCCTCGAAGTCGGTCAGGTTCTCGTCCATGCTGTGCTGCTGGTTGCGGCCGACGAACCCGCACACCGCATCCACGCCCAGAAGGACCGCCGCGTCGAAGACGCGAAGGAGGAAGTCGTGCTTCTTCTCGCGTGTGGCGCGGTCGTGATGCAGGAGGTTATCGAAGTAACCAAGATCGGAGAGCCCGACCCCGGTGGACTTCATCGCCGCGTGGACGCGCTGCGCCCGGGTGGGATCGAATGGCTGGCGCAGGTCCAGCGTGTTCGCAACCGGATCGAGCATCGCTTCGGCCGGTACATCCGCCTCTGACGGGTGAAGGGCTGCTGACAGCTGAATGTAGTTGGCGCCCAGATCGCGGCTGAACTCGAGCCACTCCTCGATGGCACGGTCGGGATCGGCATCACGCTGCTCACGCGGCGTCAGTTCCTGGAGCGCCGCGGTGAGGATCCCCACCTTCATGAACTTCGGTTCGAATCGAGTCATACGCGCGTCCACGCCCCACCATCAGCGGCACTCTCGAGAATCGCATCGACAATGCGATTGGCGCGAAAGCCGTCTTCGAACGTGGCAACGATGGGCGGCAGGGCTGCGTAGGGGGGACCGCTCGCGATGCAGCGATAGATTTCTCGCATCAGGTTGTGGAATGCGTCCGCCCAGCCCTCCTGATGGCCGCCAGGCAGATGAGTGTATACGCGTGCGTCCGAATCGAGCAGCGAGGGATCTTTCTCGAGGATCTGATTGGCCTTGTCGCGATATCCGATCCAGAGCTCGTTCTGCCTTTCCTGCTGCCACCGCAGCGACGCGTGCGCACCGCAGACCTCGAGCACGAGATCGTTCTTGTGACCCGCGCATACCTGCCCTACTGAGAAGCAGCCCCTCGCTCCGTTGTCAAAACGCACGAGCACAGATGCCAGGTCCTCGACTCCAACGTCGACCGGCTCGCCGCTATCGCCGCCGCCGTTCTGAAACGCTTCGCGCGGCGCCGGCGGCTTCTTTCGCTGCTTGACCACGGTTGTGATGTCGCCGAGGACGTGCGTAATACGCAGACCCGTCACATGCTGGGCCAGGTCAGACCAGTGCGACCCGATATCGGCAAGCGCCAGCGATCGCCCGCCCTTCTCCGGTTCGACACGCCAGGAGTAGTCGGTGTCCTTGAGGAGCCAATCCTGGAAGTAGTGCCCGTGGACGAAGTGCGGCCTGCCGATATCACCGCGGGCAATGGCCTGTCGCGCCTGTTGAACGAGCGGATTGCCACGGTAGTTGAAGGTGACGGCGGCAACCACACCCGCGCGTTGAGCCTCGCTGACCAGTCGCTTCGCCTGAGCAGACGTCAGCGCCAGCGGCTTGTCGGAGACGACGTGCTTCCCTCTGGCGAGTGCCGCCGATGTGACCTCGTAGTGAAGATGGTTGGGCGTGGCGTTGTGGACAACCTGCACGTCGGGATCGTCGAGCAGTGCCTGGTAGTTCCCGTATCCCTTTCGAGCCCCGAACGCCGCCGCTTTCGCCTGCCCCGATTCATCGCTACTCCCCGCCACCGCAACGACGTCGACAAATCCCAGGCGCCTGACCGCATCGAGGTGATGGGGTCCGACGAACCCGGCGCCCACCAGACCCATTCCGATCCGCTTCATTCAGTCGGTCTCCCGTCTTCAGGTCTCCCGTCCTCAGGTCTCCCGTCTCTGTCTGCGCCCGCGCTACTTGCCAACGAGTCTGTGTGCGTCCTTCTCGTTGTCCGTGCAGTGATAATCGAGGAGTTCGGTATCGAGCACGATCTGTTGGACGAGAGTGACGGTCCAGGGTCGCGTGTAGGCCTTCGGGTCGTCGAGTGTGACCTCGATTTCGATGCGCCCGTAGTTGACGCGACGGAAGCGCTCGGTCAGCTTTGCCGCATCGCTCATCGGGCTCCCATTGCGATCGAGCCACGTTCCGTCGCGAAACCCATGGCTCGAGACAACCAGCGCGTCGCCGTCCCAGCGGCCAATCGAGTACCCGTTGAATGTCGGCGTCGGGTCCTCGGGCAGCGGTCGTCCGTCCATGAAAACCTGACGATAGGTCACATCGCGTTCTGACAGGATGACGAAGAGATCGGGGAGCTGGAGGAACTTCCTGAACGGTGGAAACGTCAGAATCCGGAGCGCACCGCCAGGCCGGCACAATCCAACCGGGTCGTCCTTTCCCAATTGCTCCGTGCGTTCTTTGACGACGGCTGCTGCCCAGGGCTGATACGGCAACCCGCCCGGAAGCCGGGCGCCGAAATCGAGAAACTCCGGCCCAGGCGCATAGTCTCCACAACCTTCCGGAGGGCACGGCCTGGGCTCCAGTTGCCAGATCCCCGAGAAATCAGGCTTGCCGTCTGGCGTCCGCGGCGCGGGCGCGCTGAGATCGGGTTTGCCGTCCACAGTACGGGGCACTCCGCGCGTCGGGTAATTGAGCCACTGCGCGTGGAGTGACGTGCTCATCACCATCGTCACCACGATCACCGCGCGACTGATTTTCATCCGGGGCTCCTCACTGTGTGTCGGGACCCCGCGAATATCTCACGGATCGATGCGACCGGAACCGTCCACCGCCAAGCGGCGGTACAAACACCGCCACGGGCCACGGGCTTTGGCCCTCCCGTGGCCTCAGCCCGCAGCCCGTAGCGTGTCGCCTTACTGATTCTGCTGATTCTGCCGACGCTGCTGCATTTCCTGCCGCCGCTGTTCGAGCCGCGCCTTACGCTCAGCCCGCAGCTTCGTCGCCTGTGCCTGCTGTTCTGTGGTCAGCACCGACCAGACGTCTGCGTTGAGCCGAGCCTGCTGAATCGCCACCTCCACCTGCGCCTGCGTCATGTCCTGCGTGGCGGAGGTAATGAGTGTGTCGTTGACCGGCAGGGTCTCGATCGCCTGGCGCTGCTTGTCTGACGCCTCACTGAGGCGCTGCAACGCTGCCCGCATCTGCTCGCGAGAGCGCTCCCGGATCTCACGTACCTGCTCGCGCTGGGCATCGGTGAGATTCAGCGCCCGCAACTCGAGCCCAAGCGGTCCAGGCCCGCCGGGTCCTCCGAAACGTCCGCCGCCTCGCGGTCCCTGAGCGAATGCCACGCTCGTTGCGAGCAGCGCCACTGCGGCGACCCCCGTCGCCAACGAACGAAATCGAAACATGAGCCCCTCCTCGATCTGGTCGATCGTGCCCGGATTAGGTCACCGGTCCACGGTTCGTGCCAATTTCTTTTGCGGGCTGCCGGCCGCGAATTCGCGATCTGCGGCTGCCATCTGCCGACTGCTTACCGCTACTGCCTACTTCATTGGACGGTACACCTCGTGACAGATGGGCGGTGTAACTGTGACTCTCTGATGACAGGTGTCGCGGCGGGATCGCCAAAGAGAGATTGCGTGTCAATTCCCAACCTCCCATTTCCAACTCCCAATGAAGCACAGCTGCAGTGGAAGTTGGGAGTTGGAATTTGAGAGTCGGGACTTGGGAGTTGATGCAGCCGCTGAATTGTCACAGTCCCGCCACGAATTGGCGCTCGAATCTGCGTCCAATCGACTCTGGCTTCTATCTGCGCGGAAGGCCGCAGCGCTCGATCCGATCGCAGCGCTGCGGTATGAGTAGGCCTCTGGGCCTCCTTTGGACTGGCCGGGAGCCGAAGCCGAGCCAAGAGCCGAGCGATCAGAACCGCACCCCGAACGTCAGTCTGAACGTTCGTGGCGTCGTGTACACGAACCGGTTCAGCGCCAGGCCGAACGTCGGGCTCTTCGCCCAGTGCACGCCTTCGACTGGCGTTGTCGTGAAGGGGTTGAACGCCTGATAGAGCGCCGGATGCGTGACGTTGGTGCGCACGGCGCTGTCAATGGTCTGGTTCTGCACGTTACCACCGAGCGTAAACGTCGCGTTGCCGCCGCACCCACACAGCTGGAACTGGTTGAACAGGTTGATCAGCTGCCCCTGGACGAACAGATCGAGCCTGCGACCGCCACCCGTGGCCAGGCCGTAGGTGTACATCGCGGCGAAGTCGGTCCGCTTCTGCCCTTCCAGGCGGAACGCGTCGCGCTCCGTGAAGAGTACTGGTTGTTCGCACCGTCAGGCGGCGTCACGTAGCCGGGGTTGACCACGAAGGGCCGCGCGTCGACGCCGTTGACGAACGCGCCGTTCTGGTTCGACGCGCTGTAGGGAACGCCGCTCTCGAGCGCCTGCAGGAGGCTGAGCGTGAGCCCGGTGACCGGCGTAACGTTGAGCCACAGACGCGCCCGATGACGCTGGTCGATCGACAGATCGCCCTAGGGATAGTTCCACGCGCCGCCGGTACTCCGGGTAATGGAGCACGGCGTCACGGCCGCTCGCACCTGCGGCAATCGGGCCGTTCGGCACCGTCTCGCCATCGACGTTGCCCCAGGCGCGCGACATGGTGTAGTTCCCGCCGAAGTCGTAGAGCGTGCCCGCCGGGTACTGCGCCTGCAGGCTGCAGCCCGGCGTACTGGCGGTCAAGAGCCCGTCGTCGTCGTTCTCGATCAACGTCGAGGTCGTACACACGCCGCTGCACGCTGGCCGGCGCAAATGACCGGTATCGATGGCGCTGTCCCGTCGTCAATCGGTCCGCTGCACGTAGAAGCTGCCGTAGTCGCGATAGACGAAGTCGGCGCGCACCGCGCCGCGGCCGCCGAACTGACGGCTGACGCCGGTCGGCGTATTCCCAGACACTCGGCGAGTCGAGCGAGCCGCGCACCTGCGGCGACACGCCGCGCACCGACGGCGTTCCGGTCAGCGGCAGCGTCTCGCCGCCATTGGCAAAGAACCAGTCGAACATCTGCTGAATCGCCACGGCGTTCGAGACGCGATTGGCCGGGTCGGTGTTGATGCTCGGTCCGGTGTACACGAAGTCGGTAGTTGTCGGAGTTGCCGGCCGGCGAGGTCTGATCGGCGATGCTGTTGAGCAGCCCCGCCACGTACTTCGCGACGCTCGCCGTGACCGACCAGCGCTGTTCGCCGGTCGGGATCCCACACGACGCCGAGACGCGGGCTGAACGCATTGCTGCTTGGAGACCAGCACGCCGTTGCTGTCGACGCCGTCGTTGCGGTCCCACCGCAGCCCGAGGTTCGCGGTCAGCCGATCGGTCACCGTCCAGTTGTCGTTGACGAAGACCGAGTGCGTGCGGAACTTGGTCCCCTCGCTCTCGACGAAGATCGGGTTCCACTGGAATCTGCGTCGTGCCGCTGACGAAGGTGGCAATCAGGTCGGTCCCGTGAGGAACGCGGGCGCATTGATGAAGCGGTAGTTGCTGCCCGACTGGTAGTTGTTGGCGAGACGCACGTCGTTGAACGAGTCGTACCCGACGACGAAGGTTGTGCGAGCCGGAGCCGCTCGTCGACAGGAAGTACGAGCCCTTGATGAAGATGTCCTGATTGTCGCGCTCCTCGTCGGTGCAGACACCGCAGAAGGTCGGCGGCGTTGTAGCGGCGCCCGGCCGGATCGACCAGCAACGTGCCCTGAATGAGGTCGGTGTACATGCTGCCGCTTCCGACAAACGTCAGGTTGCGCTGCGAATACCGCCCTTCGAGGAAGAAGTTCGGTGTAATGACGCCCGTGTAGTTGAGGGTGAACAGGTCCTCGGGCAGGCTGCGATCGTAGAGGCTCGCCATGTCCATCGAGGTGCGTCGTGTTGAAGGTGTCGTTGCGTCTCGTCGCGGTTGATCCTGGTGAACGCCCCTGGACGCGATGATTCGAATCCAGGCTGTATGTCACCTTGCCCTCGAAGCGCTGCGACTTGTCCGTGAACACGTACGGGATATTCGTGATGACCAACTGGCGGTTGATGCGTTGGTCTGCATCGCGGCCCGCGGTGAAGAACCAGACACGGTCCTTGATGACGGGGCCGCCGGCCGTGTATTCATGCGTCGGCACCACGTCGTCCAGCTTGGTGTCGTTGGCGAACGGATCGTTGTCGCGCTTGGGAACGAGCGCTCGCCAATCGTCGTTGGTCAGGGTCTCGCGGAACGGTCCCGCTGAACTCGTTTCCGCCGGACTTGGTGACCATGTTGACGACGCCGCCACCGAAGCGGCCGAACTCGGCAGAGACTCCCGCCGTTGCCACCGTTGTCTCCTGCAGCGCATCCTCGATCACCAGGTCCTGCGCCTGACCTCTGAGGTTTTCATTCACGCGACACGCCGTTGACCATGTACAGGTTCTCGAACGACATCGAGCCAGCGACCGAGAAGTTACCGCTCGGACCGGTCGGATGAACGGCGGGCGCCATGAGCATGACGGCCCGGTAGTCGCGCTGCGTCGGCAGCGTCGACATCAGGTCCTGATTGAAATTCGTCGCGACCTGGCTCGTCTGCGTCAGCACGTCGGCCGCGCGCCCCACGACCTGGATGGTCTCGGACAGCGCGGCCACCCCCAATTCAATCTGCAGAGGCAGCACCTGCGTGGGCGCAAGAGCGACGGAGCGCTCGTGGCGCTGGAAGCCGGCGAGGTCGAAGACGAGCTGATACGTCCCCGAGGGGAGGAGCGGAAGGATGAAGTCACCGTTCTCCGAGGTGACGGTTTCGCGCACACCCTGCAGGTTCGGCGAGGTCGCGGTGACCGTAACGCCAGGCAATGGCAATCCCTGGGAATCGGACACCTGCCCCGAAATCGTGCCGGTCGTACTTTGAGCAGCCACGAGGGCCACTGGGAGGATCAAACAGACTACGGCCAACAACACTTTCACGCGCATCGGTCACCCCTTTACGCGCGGGTACCGCGGACGTCGCTCTGCCTGTCGTACCAGTGCATTCCGCGCAGATACATCGAAACACCCTTATCGGCCGCTCGACAATTGACCCGACCGGCCACTCGAGGTTTGGTGTCAGCGCCTGGAATTCGATGACGAGCTCCGGCGAGATCGCTGTGAACTACTGGGAGGCGTGACGGGACAACGGCGGCGGCGGCACACGTCCCGCCATTCGTCCCAGGAGATTCGAAGGTCAGAAGCGTCTAGAGAGGGGCGTCCGGCCGTTCGATGGTGCGCCACATGTGCGCCACCGGGCTGTTGTCGTAGCCCAGTCCCTCTTTCGGCTGTTTGAAGTGACGGCCGATGATGTCCACGAACATATCGAGGCTGACCTGCGCATTCGGGTCGAAGGCGTACAGGTCGTTCACGGTCACCATCCTCGCTTCGCCGTACCACTTGTGTTTGCGGACCATCTGATAGGTGGACTCGATGTAGGGCTCGGGCCGATAGTCGTGTCCGAAGATGCGGCGGTACAGGTCGGGATACTCGTAGCCGTTCGCGGGGTCGGCGTAGAAACGCAGTGCCTGGTGATACCTGATCGCGAAGGCGGCCTTCTCGGAGATGTAGGGCTCGAACAGCTGCGCGCCCCACCACCCGTGATCGACCTTGATGATCTCCTGCACGACATCGTGCAGCAGGCAGGCGAGGACGACTTCCTCGCTCATCCCCGACCTGAGTGCCTTGGTTGCGCTCTGCAGGCAGTGATTCGAGGTGCCATTGAACCGCATCGTGAAGAAGTCCGACCAGGCGCGGCGCACGCGGCATCGGATCGAGCTGCTTGACGTTACCGGTACGCGCCGCGAACAGGTTCCCGACCCCGCGCCGCGTCGGCCGCGTCTCAATCTGGGCCTGGAGATCCGCCACGGATGGGAACGTCTGGGTGGCTGGGGCCTGCTGGAGAGCGACGGTTTCGTTGAGCCGCGCGCTCATGAACTCCTCGAGAGCGTCGGCCTTTGCCTCGTCGCTCATCAGGCCGGCGGCCGTCGTCCCGCCCAGGGTGGTGATGAACGCTCTGCGATCGATCTCCATGTTCGCTCCTTGCATAGCTGTCTCCGGCCCGCGTCTGTTCGCGCCGCAGTATAGACCGCCACACTCGCACCAGGACCGGCGCGCGATCCTGTGGCGACCCCCTCGTCTGTCGCCGTTTTCGCTGCTCGATATCGGAGGAGTACACGCAGATACCCTCGGGCGCAGGGTGCACCCGCAACTCGAACCACCGTGTGCTGCCATCCGGGAAACGTGAACTCACTCTCGAACACCTGCGGGATGCGCTCTTCCATCGAGCGCCGCAGCCGGCCGAACATCGCGGTCTGGTCGATGCCCGGATACTCCTCGAAGATGGAGTGTCCGACCAGTTCCGCGGCGGCCGTCGACCGTGCCGCGCGGCCGCAGGATTCAGGTAGATGTAGTGCCAGTCGTAGCCGATGATCTGAAATCCTTCCGCAAGGCAGTCGAGCGCTCGGCGAAGGGGATCCTGATCGACCGACGGCGGAAAGACACCAACCAGCTCGGACATGGCGGCGAGTGCCTCTGACTATAACCCGAGGTAACCTCTTGGAGATGAGATCAGCCTACCCGGGCAACGCCGAGAGAACTCCTGACTCGGCTGGTAATGTCGAACAGGCGGGACCTCAGGACACCGACGAAACCACATGCCCACGATGCGGTGAATCGCACGACCTGGCCAAGGTCAAGGGCTGCATCAAGTGCCTGAAGTGCGGGTTCAAGTTCGACTGCAACGGCTGGTAACCGCACCAGGTCTCTTTTACCGCAAAGGATCACCGTCGACGCGACGGAGTCACCTGCTCCGGCGACACTCTGACGGCGATGCAGCTTCAGTCAGAGCACACGTCGACGTGCTGGGTGTTTGTCAGACACTCAGAATTCATCCAGATCAGGACCCGTGCGCTGTCGGTCACCATCGAGGGGCCGCACCACGCGCACGACAGGTATCACTTCAACAGCGAGCGTGATCTGCAATCCTTCCAGATGACACTGGCAGAGCAGCTGAGCGAACGAGGCTGGTTGCTCTGCGCGTCGACATCGTCGTAGCGCATCGTCGCCGATGAGGCCAACGATGGTATGCGAAGACCCACAAGTCGTCAGATCGGTCAGCGCCAGGAATGCCGTTCCTGCACCACCCACGAGGCTTCGGCATGGCCGGTGCCGAACGGGTTCTCCACACTCGTGACGAAGCGCAGGTCGAGGTGCATCTGCTCCGGAGTCACCGTCGGACGAACGTCGACCAGTATCCAGGCAGCAAGTGCGAGCGCCAGGCTTGCAGTCACGCCATCCCAGGTGTGGCGCGGAAAGCGTCGTCTGTCGAGATCGGAGAAACAGCGTCTTGCCGAATGCGAATGCTGATGTTCTCGCGACGTGTGTGCGCCGACCTAGGCGCGTAAGAACGAGGCATTGCGGGTGCGAACGAGGAATCTCGACTCCACGAGCGCCGTGAGGACTGCGGTGCACAGCGCGGAATCGAAACTCCAGAGGCGCGCCGCCTGCGCCTCGGTCAACTGCAGTCCTGGCATCTCGATGAACTCGGCCTGCGCCCGCTGCAGGGCGTACGCGAAGACATCGGCCGGCTCGGCGATGCGCGTCGCGATCTGACACAGTGGTTTGTTCTTCCATGACATGAGTCCTTGTTCGCGATCAGCGTAGCGAGCGCGCGTATCGCAACGATCACGACGCCGTAACCTTGCGATGTCGGTGATTCGCGCTCAGAGCGATCCACCGCGGCACGACTTTACGGCTTCGTCGCCCTGCCGTCGCTCGAACCACATACGACACCAGCATCGTGTGGTTGATGAGAGCGATCACCCTTGCACTGGGGTTGCTCGCTGCGGCTCAGGTCGCGGTCGTGAATAGCCGGTCGGCCCTGGCTTCGTGCGCCTGACAGTGAAGCCACTGCGCAAAGAGATCACGCTCGTGGACGGTCGCGGTGTTCGTCACGGACACGACCGACCTGGTTCGAATCGAAGGCATGGAGACCTCATGAATCCGGACTCATCGCATTGACCGCAATCGCCGGCGTCGCAGGGATCCTGCTGGCACGGTATGCCCTTCGACGATTCCAGGCCGCGCTGTGGACGCTGCGCGCACGCGCGTGGATGCCTTCGATGTCCCGCCTCTTGTCTCGATGGGTGAATGCCATTGACTACACAGGCGACGCATTCTTCAGCGCCGATGGTGCCGACACGCGCATCGTGCGGCGCCGCTCCGAGGCGCTCGCACGCCTGGCGGCCTCGTTCCAGGCCGCCCATGCGAAGTCCGCGGAGTGGGGTGCCAGCGTGCGCGAAGGTTTCTCCGACATCCGGTTCGCCGACGCCAATCGCGTGCCGTTTCCCTTCGCGCGGACCATGCGCGATCAGTTCGATCTCACAACGGTCGTGACCGCGTCGGACGGACCTCGCCTGCGCGATCTCGAGGGCCAGTGGAGCCTCGACGTCAGCGGATCGTACGGCGTCAACGTTGCCGGATTCGATCGCTACAAGGAGTGGATCGAGCAGGGGTGGAACCGAGTCAAGGCGCTCGGTCCGGTCCTGGGGCCGGTGCATCCGATCGTGGCCGACAACATCAGGATGCTGCGAGACGGTCTCCGGACTGGACGATGTGTCGTTTCACATGAGCGGCACCGAAGCGGTCATGGCTGCCGTGCGTCTGGCGCGATTCAACACCGGTCGCGCAGCTGATCGTCTGCTTCTCCGGTGCGTACCACGGATGGTGGGACGGCGTTGTCGCCGGCCTGGGCAGCGAGCGCGCACTCGGCGATTGCCTCACGCTGAAGGATCTCGACCCGGCATCGCTCGAAGTCATCAGGAGGCGGGCGCACGAAATCGCCGCCGTGCTCGTGAACCCGGTGCAGTCCTTCCATCCGAACACTCCCCCGCCGAACGACGCCGTGCTGCTCACGAGCGACGTGCGCAAGACCAGACGGATCGCGTGAGCGCTACAGCGAGTGGCTGATGCAGCTGCGCCTGGTGTGCAGCGCCGCCGGCGTGCCGCTGGTGTTCGACGAGGTCTACACCGGCTTCCGGCTCGCCGCGGGCGGCGCTCAGGAGTATTTCGGCGTCCGCGCCGACATGGTGGTCTACGGCAAGACCGTCGCCGGAGGGCTGCCGATCGGTGTCGTCTGCGGCCGGCGCGATCTCATGCAGCGGTTCGATCCGACCCGTCCCATGCGACTCGCGCTACGTCGTCGGCACGTTCTCGGCGCATCCCGCCGTGATGGGCGCGATGTACGAGTTCCTGACCTGGGTCACCGAGCCGGGAAGAGAGACCGCAATACGACGTCATGAATCGGCAGTGCGCGGAGTGGGTTCGCTCGACCAATGCGCGCCTGGCCGACGAAGCGCTACCGGTCCGTGTCGATGCACCTGGGAACGATCTGGACCGTGCTCTTCAGCGAGCCAGGTCGCTACAACTGGCTCCTGCAGTACTACCTGCGGGCCGAAGGCGTGACTCTCAGCTGGGTCGGCACCGGCCGGTGCCTGGGCAGCATGGACTTCACGGCGAAGGACTACAAGACCCTGCAGCTCGCGCTCGTGAATGCCACGTCTCAAATGAAGCGGGACGGCTGGTGGCTGGACGCCACCGAACATCCAGAAAAGGAGAAGCGCATGAAGACTCGGCTGGTGCTGGAGATGCTCGGAAGCCTGGTGCCCGCGCCCCTCAAGGCGTTCTACACTGAAGTGATGCTGCGGAAGAAGGACGATCACCATGCCTCCCACAACGACTTCGGCAACCAGATGCTGCATCTCGTCAGCTCGAGCGTGTTCCTTTACTGCTACGCCATCCTGGCCTTCGACCTGACGGCCGCGATGTGCCTTGGGCTGGCCGCGCTCTTCGTTCGCCAGTTCGGCCATGCGGTGCTCGAACCGGATGCCACGAAAAGGAGATGACGCTCCTCGGCTACACCACACACAACAAGACGCTCATCGTGATCGGCTACACGCTCATACCTCTCGCCGACGTCGTCGACGTCCGGCAGCGTGAGCGTCGCCTCATTCATGGAGCATCTGCCGGCCATCGCGGAGTACTGGTGGTACTGGACGCAGTTCGTCATCATCGCCCGCATCACGTATCTCATCTGGAAGTTCAGTTTCCGCACGTCGATGATCTGGTACATCAAACTCATGACCGATCCGCTAACTGACATCGTCGCGTATTTCCCGCGTCGCCAGCGCGCCTGATTGTCAGCGCCCACGACGAATGACTCTCTCGGCATGAGCGCATGGCTGCTCTGCGTGGTGGCCGTGCTCCTGAGCGTGGAGCGCATCGCCTACGTGCTGATCTGGCGGGATCCGTCCACCTTCAAGCGCTGGTCGATGCGTCCGTGACTGGCCTCGCTCGGTGGGCCGGTCGAGATGCTCATGTGGCTGTTCGTCGCGTTCAAGGTCATCCAGATCGCGGTCTTCGTCGGATGGCATCTGGTGTCCGGCGACGGCACCTTCTGGCCCTACTCCCGTGATCCTGCAGTGGTCGCCGGTGGCGTGGTCTTCATCGCTGCCGGGCAGGCGCTGAATGTCAGCGTCTTCCGGCGACTTGGAAAGGTTGGCGTGTTCTACGGCAACAGCTTTGGCTACACCGTCTCGTGGTGCCAGCGATTTCCCTTCAACTGGTTCGAGCATCCCCAGTATGTCGGGACGGTCATCGCGATCTGGGGCTTCTTCTTGCGATGCGCTTTCCAGCGCCGGACTGGATGGTCGTTCCGTTGCTCGAGACCGTCTACTACGCGGCGGGAGCGCGCCTGGAACAGGACCCAATCACGCCAACGACGCTGAAACGTCGGTGGAGATCATCGTAGGTCTCGAAGTAGCGGCGCGTCGCAAGACACCAGCGAAATTGCTCGACCGTGTCCCTGGCAGCGGAGACACGCATTCGAGAGTGGACAGTGCGTCAGGCACGATTCACCACGGTGATCGCCTCCGACGCCCCCGCGGTCGCCGCGGCACGTAGACGTCGCGTAGGCCCGGTAGAGAGGATCCAGCGCGCGCTCCCACGTCCTGGTCAGCGCGTACTGACGAGCCGACAGGGCGAGCTTCGCGCGCATAGGTTGCGCGACCACGCCCGCAATGGCGTCGGCCCAATCTTGCGGATCGTCGCGATGACACACGGCCCCGGTGCATCCCGCCACCATGTTCTCGCGTGGGCCGCCGGAGCCAGACACGATCACAGGCAATCCGCTCGCCTGCGCTTCGAGCACGACATTGCCGGCAGTGTCGGTGCTGCTCGGAAACACGAAGCAGTCAGCCGAGGCAAACGCTTCAGCGACCGCCGCGCGCGACAACGAGCCAGTGAAGACCGCGTCGGGCAGCGCCTGGCGCAACGCCGGGAGCAGCGGACCGTCGCCGACGATGATGCAGCGGTGTTCGAGACCACGCTCGTGCAGGCGGTCGGAGATCGCGGGCAGATGCAGCAGGCCTTTCTCCCGAGAGACGCGGCCGACGTAGAGCAGCGCCGGGCGGCGATCGGACACGTGCCACGTCTCGCGCAGGGCCGCCGATCGCCTCGCCGGGCGAAAAGAGTGCCGTATCGACACCGCGCGGCCACACATCGATCCGGGCAGGGTTGGACTTCGCCGCAATGAGCAACTGGCGCGTATGCTCGGACGGCACGAGGACCCTTGCGCACCTGCCGTACGGCCAGCGCATGTACTCGCGCATCAGCGCGCCGAGCCGCGGCGATCCACTGAGCAATCTCGCGTACGCGGCAAGGTCGGTGTGGAAACTCCCAATCAGTGGCAGTCGCAGGCGGCAGGCCACGAACAGGGCCGCCAGCCCAATCGGCCCTGGCGTCGTGAGATGGACCAGATCGATGCGATCCGCCTGTGCGCGCCTGAGGAAGTCCCTGAACCGCGGGAGGTACATCTGCATCTCGCGGTAGAACGGAATCGGCAGGCCAATCGAGCGCAGCGCGAGATAGCTGTCGGTCTCGAGCGGCCCGCGGCCGGCAGTGTAGACCCGTAAGTGGATGCCGGCAGGAGCGGACTGAAGAGCCGCCTTGAACGTGGTCGTGACGCCGTTGACCTTGTCGAAATCGTTGTCCGTGAAGATGGCAACCTTCATGTCAGGCACCACAGGCAGGGATCGTGCGACCCGGCGCCGAGCTCAGGCGGCCGCCCAGGATCCGTTACGGAAGAGCGTGAGCGCGATGTCGACGTTGTCGCGAAGGGCACGACTGATAGCCGGCCAGTTCTTCTCCGCGCGCACGAGCGTTTTCCACGAATAGAGGTGCTTCGGCTTGTGGAAGTCGCTGTTGGCGACGTACGGGTAGTGCTTCAGGCTCGTCACTGAGAACAGATCGTCGCGATTGGCCGCTTCCCAGACGTCCACGAGATCGGCAGCTGCTCGCGATGATCCCAGAGGTAACAGGTGCTGATCTCGATCCGTCGCGTCGTGCGATGGTGTGGATGGCAGGCGATGCTCAGCGCACCCTGGCGACGGATCTCGCGCAGGATGTCATCGGCCGACTGATCGGCGCTGATGTAGTGCTTGATGTCGAGCGCGATGATGTGCGAGTTCTTGCGGCCGCGCAGGCGGTTCTGCGTGATCTCCGCGCCCGGGCACCACCAGCATGCCGTACTGCTCGAGCGCCCGCTTCGCCTCGGCGCGGACGTTCTCGAGGTAGTGCTCGAAGTCGTGCTCGCGCACACCGAACGCGCGGCGTCCGAGCGTCGCGAGCCGGCCGGCGCGCGCCAGCAGGTCCTTCTTCATCAGGATGTGATCGGTGATCGCGATGACGTCGAACTTGCCGGTCGAGCCGTAGAGGTCGACGACCTCGGACACCGAGAGCTTGCCGTCGCTCCACTGGGTGTGGACGTGGAAGTCGCACAGCAGAAATGGTTCGTAACCTGGCATGGCTCAACTCCCAACTTCCAACTCCCAACAACTCCCAAGGCCCACGTCCCACATGTGATTCCGGTCTGTTTGGGAGTTGGTCATCGGGAGTTGCAAATTGACGAGCATCAGATCCGCACATCCACGTGCGTCGTGTCCTTCGGCCGCCCGCGCAGCAGCTCCGAGGTGAAGTTGCGCACGTAGAGCCGGAAGACGGCGCCCTTCCCCATCGCGATGTAGCGACGCGCCGACGTGTAGAGATAGCAGTCGTGAAACAAGCGAGACGCGACCGATGGCGAACAGCCGGCGGCCGACGTTGGTGTCCTCGCCGTGAAACTCGATCGAGGTGTCGAATCCGCCGATGCGCTCCAGCGCCTCCCGTCTGACGGCGAAGTTGCCGCCGTAGAAGATCGTCCCGATCCGCAGCACGTACTTGACGAGCAACTGCGTCGCGGGCGCCAGCGTGTAGTCGTACGCGCGAATCAGCAGCCGCCCCCACCAGTCCCAGTCGTAGAACCGGTATGGGCCTGACAGCGCGATGAGCGACGGGTCGGCGACGAACCGGCGCTCGATGCGCTCGAGCCACATCAGCGGAGCGCGGCAGTCGGCATCCACGTAGACGAGGACGTCGCCCGTGGCCGCGAGGCGGCCTGTCTCGCGCGCGACCACGAGGCCTTTGCGCGGCTCGTCCACCACGCGCACGTGCGGAATCTGCTTCCGCCACGGCGCGCGTCGTATCGGTACTCGCGTTGTTGATGACAAGGATTTCGTCGGGAATGCGGGACTGGGCGAGAAGGGAGTGCAGGCAGGCGGGCAATGCTGCGCTTCGTTATGGGCGCAGACAATGACGCTGAATCTTAGCGCCATCGCTGCGCCTGCCTTACTAACTTGATGCCGCCGCACCCGCGTGTGCGGCGGCACTCCCGCTGCCGTGGTATACCCACGTGCATACGACCCCAGCCTAGGGGGCCCGCGTGACACGGGGATCACGGCCGGGGAACGGTTGTGTTAAAAGACGACTGCCGACAAAATTCGGACCTCCCATGCGACAGACGAGCGATACCGTGGCGATCATCCTCGGCGGCGGCCAGGGCTCCGGCTGTTCCCCTTGACCGCCACCAGGTCGAAGCCGGCCGTTCCCATCGGCGGGAAGTACCGCCTCATCGACATCCCGATCAGCGGGTGCCTGCACGCCGACATCCGTCGCATCTTCGTCCTGACGCAGTTCAATTCGGCCTCCCTCAACCGCCACATCTCCAATACCTACCGGCTGGACCGTTTCTCAGGAGGCTTCGTCGAGATCCTGGCCGCCGAGCAGACGCCGGACAATCCGAACTGGTACCAGGGCACCGCTGACGCCGTGCGTCAGGCGGCGCGCCACTTCAGCCAGCATCCGGCCGAGTACGATCTCATTCTCGCCGGCGACCATCTCTACCGGATGGACTACGCCGATCTCGTCGCCGCGCACAAACACTCGGCGCCGACGATCACAATCGCCGCCCAGCCGGTCGATGCCGAAACCGCGACGCAGATGGGCATCTTCCGGTTCGATGCGCGAGGGCGACATCATCGCCTTCGAGGAAAAACCCAAGCCGCGCAAGGCTGGAGCAGATCGGCCGCAGCATTCCGCCGGACTCCACCTTCGGCGAGCACAGCGACGAGTCAGCCGTTCATGGCGTCGATGGGCGTCTACGTCTTCACGAGGCGCGTGCTGCTCGACATGCTCGAACACGAACCGGGACATGACTTCGGGCGCTCGCTCATTCCCAACGCGCTCGGGCGCTACAAGGTAAAGCCGTACCTCTTCCGCGGCTACTGGGCCGATGTGGGAACGATCGAATCGTTCTATCAGGCCAACATCATGCTCGGACGGCTCGACTCACCCTTCCATTTCTGGGATCGCGAGCGGCCGATCTACACGCACCTTCGACAGCTGCCCGGCTCGCTGATGCCCGAAGCGCGCGTCCGCGACTCGCTCGTCTCGGAGGGCTGCTACCTGGCGGGATGTGAGATCGACGGATCGATCGTCGGCGTCCGCATGTGCGTGCGCGAAGGCTCCCGCATCACGCGATCCGTGCTGCTCGGCGCCGACTTCTACGAATACGGCCTGCCCGCCGACCACACGCCCGGGCTGGGAATCGGGCGCAACGTCGTCCTCGATCGCGTGATCGTCGACAAGAACGCACGCATCGGCGATGACGTGCGCCTGGTCAACGAACAGAACCTCGAGTCAGCCGACGGCGATGGCTACTACATCCGCAGCGGCATCATCGTGGTCCCGAAGGGTGGGGTCGTTCGGCCGGGAACGGTGGTGTAATTCTGAATTCTGCATCCTGCATTACGAGCGTCAGAAAGAAGGCGCTCCGCCGAGCGACAGGTCGATCTTGTTGCGCAGCGCCTTCAGCGTCGCCTCCGACCCCTCGAACAGCTCCTCCGGATACTGCACGTCGCGAATCATCGCTCTGTAGATCGCGTCGCTCTGATAGAGATTGAGCCCCAGCCCTGCCAGGTACTGCAGCTTGAGATTGCGGTCGGTGTTGATGATGGCGTCGCTCAGCCAGTTCTGCATGTCCGAGCGCCGCCCGGCATAGGTGCCGAACAGATCGACGGCCGAGAAGATCCCGATCTCGCGCAGCGATTTCGCGATCGCCGCATTGGCCGGATCGTCGAGCCGCGCCTGCACGTCATCGACGTTGATCTTGCCGATCCTCGAGCTGGCCGAAGAGCACCAGATCGTATCCCTGTCCGTTGACGGTGTTGGCGAACACGGCGCCGTTGGGAAACGCTTCGAGGAACGTGGCGATCTCGCTCTTCACCGCGGCGTCGGTGCTCTCATACAACTGCACGAACAGCGTCACGACACCGCCGGGATTCAGGTGGTCCTTGACGACCTGGAAGAACTCGCGCGTGTAGAGCGTCGCCGCACCCTTCACCCACGGGTCGAGCGGGTCCGACGTAATCGCGTCGAACTTCTCGTCGGTCGTCAACAGATAGTGCCGGGCATCATCGAGGTGCACCTTCACCTTCGGGTTGCGAACGACGTCGAAGTTGTGTTCGGCGAAGTGCGTCGAGACGACGCGCGGGACCAGCGGCTCGATCTCGGCGATCGTCTGGTCCTTGACCATGGGATCGATCGACACCGCGCCGGCCGTGACACCGGCGCCGCAGCCAATGACGAGGACCTTCGTCGGCGTCTTCGGCACGAGCGTCGTGATGTGACCGAGCATCCGCTGGAGGCGCATGTCCTGCGGCTCGCTCGATGCCTGAACCTTGCCGGCGTTGTGATAGTTCAGGACGCCGGTCGGCGTTCGCGAGACGGCGACCGATGCGGTCACCCCTTCGCCGACGTAGACGATCTCGTTCTGTCCGACCCACGTCGCCGCATAGCGGCCGTAGGCCACGAGGATGCCGGGAAGCGGCGGCACCGTTCGCGCCAGCAGGCCCGCAACGAGCGCGATACCAATCACGACGACCGGCGTCGACGTGAGTGGGCTTCGCTTCTCGCCCGTCGCGGGCATCAGCATCAGCAGACCGGACATGGCAGCAACGCCGATGAGCGCCTGCTGCGTAATCTGGCTGCCCACGGTCCCGACCATCGCCAGGCTCGTGACCGACGCGCCGACGATGGCCCCGACAGTGTTCGCCGCGTACACACCGCCAACCAGGCGAGCCGAGTCCTGACCCGGCGTCGCCACACCCGCCAGCGCCAGCGGGAAACTCGCGCCCCAGAGCAGCGCCCCAGGCAGCATGACCCAGATGGCGCGCATCAGATCGAGTTGGAAGTTGAACGACGGCGACGTCGAGATCGACGGATTGATCGGCCAGTACGGCAGCGAGTCGGCGGTGGAGTACGCGGCCCACGCGATGCACACGCACAAACCAAGCTGGACCCATCCGAGCGCAATCCTCGGGTTCGACACGCCGCGCGCCAGCGCCGCGCCGAGGCTGCTGCCGATACCGAGACCGACGAGGAAGACCGCCAGGATCAGCGAGAACGTGTACGCCGTCGCACCAAAGAGCAGCGACAGCACCCGGGTCCACACCACTTCGGAACCGAGCGCCGTCAACCCAGACAGCGCAATCGCGATGTAGACGAGCCTGGTCCCTTCGGCGGAAACCGCCGGCGCCGGTGGCTCCGATTCATCGGCCGTAATTACTGTGTGCGGCGTTCGTGCGGCGACGAGGACGGCAAGGCCCGCGACGACCAGGTTCAGAACGACCGCGACCGCTGTCGCCGTCGGCATGTCGTAGACGCGGAGCAGGTAAAAACCGGCCAGCAGACTTCCGGCGACAGCGCCCGCGAGGTTGCCGCCGTAGAAGTAGCCGAGCCACGACACGCCGCGAGGCGTCGTCTCCACCCAGCGCGCGATGGCTGGCAGGGTCGCGCCCATCAGCAGCGTCGGCGGCAGCAGACAGATGCTCGCGACGATGGCGCGCAGGATCAGATTGACCTGGCCGGTGCCTGCGATCTGCGTGTAGATCTGCCCGACGACCGGCACGGCAAACAGCACGATCACGCCAAAGAGCCCGATGCCCGCCTCGAGCGCAGCGTAGACCCTCAGCGGGTGCGCTGACGGGCTGAGGTAGCGCGGCAGCAGCAGGCTGCCGAGGCACATGCCCCCCATGTAGATCCCCAGCAGCACGCCGAGCGACACAGCCGAGGAGCCGATGGAGAGCTGGAGGAGCTGGAACCAGACGACTTCGTATATGAGGGCCGCGCAGCCTGACCCGACAAACAGCAGCAAAAGCGCCGGTAACCAGCGCTGGGCAACCTCGGGGCCGGCTGCGGGCCCCGTGGTCTCTCCGAGATTCGTCATCGCTCGCGATCCTACTTCATCAGGCGGTTTCAGCGCCTTAACCCAGATTTAACTCCGACGTCACGCACCAGAAACCCAGATTTCCTAACGTGATTCCTGTAAAGCCCAGATGGAAATGGAGCACCAGTGCAATACAGCTCGGAGTCAGGCAGCGTTTCCGACCCGCGCATGATCGCCCGGGGACCGACCCGCACCCACGTGCTGGTCGTTGACGACGAGCAGGACATCGCCGGTCTCATCAAGCACGGTCTCGAAAAAGGTGGCGACATCGAGGTCGAGATCGTCGGGACCGGCGATGGTGCGCTCAAGGCGGTCAACGAGCGCACGCCCGACCTCATCGTCCTCGATCTGAACCTGCCCGTCCTGAGCGGGCTCGAGGTGTGCCGGATCCTGCGATCGCGTCCCAACACGGCGACCGTGCCGATCATCATGCTGACGGCACGCACCAGCGAAAGCGATCGCGTGACCGGACTCGACGTCGGCGCCGACGACTACATCACCAAGCCGTTCAGCCTGCGGGAACTGGCGGCGCGCGTGCGCGCGGTCCTTCGTCGCGGACGTACCGAACAGGGCAACGGCGCTCGCGGCACCGAAGCGTTCGTGTACCGGGGCAAGCACCTCGTCGCCGATTTCGACGCCGTGGCCATCAGCGTCAACGGCGAGGCGATACGCCTCACGCGCCGCGAGTTCGAGTTGCTGCGCTATCTCGTCGAGAACCGGAACCGCGTGCTGTCACGCGACCGGCTGCTCGAACGCGTATGGGGATACGACCGCTTCGTGGAGACCCGGTCGGTCGACGTGCACGTAGGGCGGCTGCGCGGAAAGCTCCGCGAAGCCGGACGGCAGATCGAAACGGTTGTGGGATTGGGCTATCGGTTCGTCGAGTAGCTCAGGACTCTTTCCATCCCGCGCTGGCCAGCGTCGCGGCGTCGCGCGCGAACGTCATGCGGGCCCGCTCGACTCGATGCCAGTCTGTGTAGCGGATGCTCCACACGATCTGGCTGTCCTGTTCTTCCCGCACTTCCCACCCCGAGCTGCCTGCGTCGGTGATGGTGAAGCGCTTGGTCTGACCTGCTTTCTGAAACATGCGACGATACATGGCTCCTTGATCTATACCTCTCTCGAATGGCGTGGGTGTAAACGTTGTGTAAACTCGCTTACTTGTTGATGGCATTGAACTTATCCGCCTCAGCGCGATGAGCTGCACACGACACGCAGAGCCCGGGATGGATCCGGGCTTTGACCGAATGCCCGCCGACATGAGGGCTCCCCATCGACGTGGTACACGAGCGCCGCGTCGGCGGAAATGCACTGCGCTGACGCTCTGCGTGATCGAGACGCCCGGCACCTGCGCCACGGTCCCGGAAAACAGTCGCGGCGCCTGCATCAGCACCCGCCACGGCGGCCGGTGATCGACCACGACAATGTCGAGCTTGCCGTCATCGAGTTGTGCGTCCGGGGCGATGAGCGCACCGTTGCCGTACTGACGCGCGTTGGCGATCGCAATCAGCAGCGGCCGCACCGCCGACATCGTCGTCGCATCGGTCGTGACCGCGTATTCGAGCGGCACGAACGACGCGATCTCGCGCGCGGCCAGCTCAAGGTACCGAATGAAGCCGCGACGCTCGAGCCCGCCCTCGGCGAATCGATGGGCGACCCGCGCGTCGAGCCCAAGGCCGGCGATGTTGAAGAACAGGTGGCCATCGAGCTCGCCGGCATCGATCAGCCGTCGAGCGGCCTTCGAAGACCACCTGAAACGCCGACGACGGATCGAGAGGAATGCCGAGCTCGCGAGCGAGCCCGTTGCCGGATCCACTCGGCACGATCGCGAGCGAGGCGTCCGAATCCGACCAGTGCCGATCCCACTTCGTTGACCGTCCCGTCGCCACCCCACGCGACGAACAGCGTGGCGCCACGCCGACGCGCCGCTTGCGCCAGCTCGCGCGCATGTCCCGGCCGCTCGGTGACGAACACCTCGGCATCGAGCCGCCGCTGCTCGATGAGCGCCGCCGCCTGCTCCGCGCGAAGACGAGCGACGATCACGCCGCCGGCCCGCGCCCGAAATCGGATTGATGATGACGACGACTTTCCGTCGTGAGGGGTGAGAACCGTCGTCCACGCGTCTCTGTACTTCCCGGTTCTTATTCCTTGTGCTTACCGAGCTGCCGCAGCATTTTGGGCGTCACGAACCAGATCAGCGATCCCGGCCGCTTGCCGGTCAGGCCCTGCAGATCGATCCGACAGACGCCTCCCTTGCGAAACGGCAGCGGGCGCTTCGCACCAAGAAGATGCGCCGCGAGCTCTCCGAGCCCGGGCTCATGACCGACGACGGCGATCCGCCGGCGCTTGGCGGTGCGCGCCAACTGCGTCATCACCTCTTCGGGGCCAGTCCCAGGCGCCAGCGCCGGGAGCAGCTTCACCGGCGGCTTGCCCGGGATGTCGAGCGGCGAGCAGGTCGGCCGTCTGCTTCGCGCGGACGAGAGGGCTCGTGAAAATCTCGTCGAGCACCACGTCCAGCCAGGTCAGACCGGCCACGCCGTCCTTGAAGCGGGCGATGCCTTTCTCGGTCAGCGGGCGTTTGTCATCATCGGGCCAGTCGGCGCCGCGTTCGGCGGCGATCGCGTGGCGGACGACGTAGAGTTCGCAGGGAGGCATGGAGCGGGTGCGGCACTACGCGGCTGAGGCTGAGCGCCGGTCATCGGCGGCCGTTACATAATCGCAGAGCTCAAGTAACTTTTTCTTCAACCCCATGTATCGAACATGTAACTGACGACATTCCATCTCGAGACGGCGGACCAGCCGATCGAGATCGGCGGACACTTTGAGTGTCGGCGCACGGTCGGATCCCTGGAGTGCGCGGATCCGCATGATCAGCATCTCGAGGTCGTGCATGCGACCGAGCAGATCCTGAACGGACTTGAGCGTCCGGAGCCGCGCCGAGGCCCGAGAGCGGCTCAATTCGCGTGCGATCTCCAGCACGTAACGCAGCTTCTTGACCGCAATCCGCACCTGGTGCAGCCGGTCGGGCAGGTAGATTCCGCCGGCGTTCTCGATCGCGGCCTGCAACGACACGGCGCGGCGCGCGGCGCGCTTGATCACCTTTTTCATCCGCCCGGCTGAAAGGGCATCGTCCTCTGACTCGGCGTGGCGCTGCAGCCGCGGCCAACGCCTTCCGCTGAAGCTTCTCGAGATCGACGCGTTCGATTCGCTCGCGCCATGTCCGCATACAGGCGCTGACGCTCCTCCTTGAGGATCGCGCGCAGCAGGTCGATGCCTTCCGTCTGCATCGCGGCATCGGCCGCCAACTCATCGAGGTTCAGGAGCGCGACGTCGAGCTCGCGCACACGACCGAGCGCACGCGTCAGCCGCGAGACCGCCTTCGTCAGCTTGCGGCCCTTCGAACCGCGGGTCACCAGCGGCAGCGCTGCGCGCACGCGCCGCGTGGCGACGCGCGCCTGGTGGATCGCGTCCGCATCGCCGTTCGCGGGCCGAAGGCAGCGTGCGGGTCAGCACCGACAGACGCTGCCGGATCAAGAGCTCCGACGGATGGGAATCAGTCATGGGAAGAACGCCGGACTCGGCTACTATAAGTCCTCTTCATCCCCAGACTGAAACATGCGCATCGCCGCCATCGACATCGGAACCAATTCCGTCCACATGATCGTGGTTCGCGTCCGGCCCGATCTGTCGTTCGAGGTCATCGATCGCGAAAAGGCGATGGTGCGCCTCGGCGCGGGCGGGCTCGACGGCAAGGCGCTCACGACCGAGGCGATGAGCGCGGCGCTTCAGGCGCTGTCGAAGTTCAAGCGACTGGCTGAGTCGCACACCGTCGACGTGATCCTGGCGGCGGCGACCAGCGCCACGCGTGAGGCGCGCAACGGCGGCGAGTTCCTCGCGCGCATCGAAGCCGAGACCGGCATTCGCCCTCGCGTCATCACCGGCGCCGAGGAAGCGCGGCTGATCCATCTCGCGGCCGTCTACGGCGTGGACGTCGGCAGCGCGCGCGCAGTCGTGATCGACATCGGCGGCGGCAGCACCGAGATCACGCTCGGCACGGCGACCTCGATCCAGGCGGCCAAGAGCTTCAAGATCGGTGTGATTCGCCTGACTGAGCGGTTCGTCAAGAGCGATCCGCTCTCGGGCCGCGACGAGCAGAAGCTCACCAAGCATGTGCTGAGCGAGATCGATCGTCACTGCGAGCAGATCACGGCGGCCGGCTTCGATCGCGTGATCGGTACGTCGGGCACGATCCTGAGCCTCGGCACCGTGGCAACGGCGATCGCCGAAGGCACGGTCCCGAGCGAGCTGCGCAACCTTCGCGTCCCGGCGAAAGCAGATTCGACGACTGCGCAAGGAAGTGGTCGCGCTCTCGCTCGCACAGCGACTGACCATTCCCGGACTCGATCCACGCCGCGCCGACCTGATCGTCGCCGGCGCCGTACTGCTCGATGCGATCCTGCGCCGGCTCGGCGCCGAGGACATCACGCTGTGCGATCTCGCGCTGCGCGAGGGGCTGGTGCTCGATTACATCCGTCGCAACAGCAAGCACATCAAGCACGTCGACAGCATCCCCGATGTGCGACGGCGCAGCTCGCTCGAACTGGCCGAGCGGTGCAACTACTACGCCGACCATGCTCAACAGGTGGTCCGGCTCGCGCTGGCGATCTTCGATCAGACGCGCGCCGTCCACGGCTTGACCGACCGCGAGCGCGAGTGGCTCGAGTTCGCGGCACTGCTGCACGACATCGGCGCCCACATCAGCTACGAGCGCCATCATCGTCATTCGTACTACCTGATCCGGAATGGCGATCTGCGCGGCTTCGATCCCGGACGAGATCGAGGTCATCGCGCTCGTCGCCCGGTATCACCGGCGAGGCACGCCGAAGCGGTCGCACGAGGAATACGCCGCGGCTCCCGTCGCCGCTGCGCCGGACCGTGCGCACGCTGGCCTCGATCCTGCGCGTCGCCGAAAGCCTCGACCGCAGCCACACCCAGACGATCTCCGGTCTCGATTTCCGCGACCGCGGCGACGATGCGCTGCTGCAGGTCCACACGACCGGAGATGCCGAGCTCGAGGTGTGGGCCACCAACCGCCACCTGCAGCCCTTCGAGCGAATCCTCGGGAAGCCGGTTCGGCTCGAGAGCGGCGGCCGTGCCATCCGAACGGCGGAGCCTCGCGCGAGCAAGCCCGTCAGAGCAACTGCCCGAGCGCGTCGGCACGACGCGCGACCCGCGCAGCGCACGCACGCAGAGCGAGCGCGCACGCCTGACCAGCGAAGCCGTAACACGGATTTAACACCGCAGAAACCAGTGTGAAATTCCCGTTCGATAGGGTCGGTTCATGCTCAGGTTTCGGCAGCGTCTCTGCGGACTGGCTCTGACTGGCGGTCCTCGCGGCCGCATGCGGAGGCGGCGGCAATGCGCCCGGCGAGTCGAGCGCAGCCCCGGCTATCATTCAGGTCGACGGCTCCAGCACGGTATTCCCCATCAGCGAAGCGGTCGCCGAGGAGTTCCAGAAGGCGAATCCGAACGTCCGGGTCACGGTCGGAATTTCGGGCACCGGCGGCGGGTTCCAGAAGTTCTGCCGCGGCGAGACCGATATCAGCGACGCATCGAGACCGATCCGTCCCGCCGAAATCGATGCCTGTCAGAAGGCCGGAATCGAGTACATCGAGCTGCCGATCGCCTACGACGGCCTGGCGGTCGTCGTCAATCCCAAGAACACCTGGGCCGCATCGGTGACCGTCGCGGAGCTGAAGACGCTGTGGGCGCCCGAAGCGCAGGGCAAGGTCCTCCGGTGGAACCAGGTTCGCGCCTCATGGCCGAACCGAGAGATTCGGCTCTTCGGCGCCGGCGTCGATTCCGGGACCTACGACTACTTCACCGAGGCCATCGTCGGCAAAGAAGGCGCCAGCCGCGGTGACTTCACGTCGAGCGAGGACGACAACGTGCTCGTGCAGGGCGTCGGCAGCGACGAACTGGCGCTTGGGTTCATCCCCTTCGCCTACGTCGAACAGAACCAGGGCAAACTGAAGCTGGTGCCGGTTGACGATGGCAAGGCCGACAACGGAGATGGGCCGATTGTCCCCCTCCGCCGAGACGGTGCGCAATGGGACGTATCAGCCTCTGTCGCGCCCGCTGTTCATCTACGTCGCGCGCAAGGCGGCGGACCGACCCGAGATTCAGCGATTCGTCGAGTCGTTCTTTATCGCGGCCGATCTGGTTCGCGAAGTCGGCTACGTGGAGCTCACTCCGCAAATCTACGATCTGGCCAAGAAGCACTTCGCGGAGCGCAAGGTCGGTACGGCGTTCGGTGAAGGGGGATCGCAAGTCGGCATGACGCTCGAGAAGCTGCTGACGCGCGAGCAATGAGGAAGCTGGAGTTCCTCATCGAGTGGGGACTGTTTGGCTGCGCGCTGCTCTCGATCGGGACAACCATTGGGATCATCGCGGTCCTGACCGTCGAGACTGCCGGCTTCCTCCGGGAAGTCCCCATCACCGAGTTCCTGTTCGGGACCGAGTGGACGCCGCTCTTTGCGACGCCGCGGTTCGGCGTCCTGCCGCTGGTCACGGGAACACTGCTCGTGTCGTCCATCGCGATGCTCGTCGCGCTGCCGATGGGCCTGCTGAGCGCGGTGTACTTGAGCGAGTACGCGGGGCCGCAGTTGCGGCGCACCGTGAAGCCGGTTCTCGAGATCCTGGCGGGCGTGCCCACGGTGGTCTATGGCTACTTCGCTCTCCTCTTCGTGACACCGCTACTGCAGCGCTTTCTGCCCCAACTCGCCGGCTTCAACGCGCTCGGACCCGGCATCGTGATGGGCATCATGATCCTGCCACTCGTGTCATCTCTCTCCGAAGATGCGATGCGCGGCGTACCACGCGGTCTGCGCGAGGGGTCTTACGCCCTCGGCGCGACGAAGATGCAGACCAGCCTCCGGGTGGTCGTGCCCGCGGCATTCTCGGGGATCACGGCAGCGTTCATCCTGGCTGTGTCGCGGGCGGTCGGCGAGACGATGATCGTCGCGATCGCGGCCGGACAGCAGCCGCGCCTGACATCCAATCCAACCGAGCCGGTCGAAACGATGACGGCCTACATCGTGCAGATCAGTCTGGGTGACACGCCGCAGGGCACGCTGGAATACCGAACGATCTTCGCAGTCGGCATGCTGCTGTTCATTGGAACGTTCGGCCTGAATCTCGTCAGCGCCTGGCTGCGCGAGCGCTACCGCGAGGAGTACGCGTGAGCGTCGAGGCGAGCCGCCCGCGCGCGGCGGGGTTGGATTCCCGAATCGCGAATCCCGACTCCCGGAAGATCGCGCTGCGCCGCGGTGCCGACGCCGCCTTCCAGGCACTGGCGCTCGCGGTGCTCGTCATCGCGCTGGCCTCGCTGGCGACGCTCATCTGGGACATCGTGTCAGACGGTGCCGCCACCGTGTCCTGGAATTTCATTACCGGCTTCTCGTCCCGCCGCGCGTCACAGGCGGGCATCTGGCACGCGCTCACCGGCAGCATCTTCGTCATCGTCGTCACGGCGGTCATCGCCGTTCCGATTGGGGTTGCCGCCGCGATCTACCTCGAGGAGTACGGCGGCCGCAGCCTGGCCGCGCGCATCATCGAGCTGAATATCACGAACCTCGCCGCCGTCCCCTCCATCATCTACGGCCTGCTCGGCCTCGGGCTGTTCGTCCGGATGATGTCGATGGGACGCAGCGTGCTGGCGGGGGCCTGCACGCTGGCGATTCTCGTGCTGCCGGTCGTGATTCTCTCGACCCGTGAAGCGCTCAGGGCGGTACCGAAGACGCTGCGGGAAGGGTCGTATGCGCTCGGCGCGACCAAGTGGCAGACGATCTGGCACCAGGTACTCCCGGTCGCCGCGCCGGGCATCATGACCGGACTCATCCTGGCGCTGTCGCGTGCGATCGGCGAAACGGCCCCGCTCATCACGATCGGCGCGGTGACATTCGTGACGTTTGCGCCCGATTCCATCTGGTCGCCATTCACCGTGCTGCCGATCCAGATCTTCAACTGGGTCTCGCGGCCACAGGTCGAATTCCATGCGAATGCGGCCGCCGGCATCCTGGTGCTCGTCGTGCTGCTCCTGTCGATGAACGCCCTCGCGATCTGGCTGAGGGATCGCTATCAGAAACGAGGGCTGTCGTGAGTACCGGCGTCCAGACCGCTCGCCTCGCTTGGTGACCTGGCCACGACCAGAAAGACGTCAGAAGGGCCGGAGGTTCCCAGCAAGATTCACGTCGAGTCGATGAACTTCTACTACAGCGAGAAACGGGCGCTGCAGGAGATCTCGATCCGTATCAAGCCGAACGTGGTCACCGCCTTCATCGGGCCATCCGGCTGCGGCAAGAGCACGTTCCTTCGCACACTGAACCGGATGAACGACATCATCCCGGGGACGCGCATCGACGGACGCATCCTCATCGACAACGTCGACATCTACAAGTCGGGAATGGATGTCGTGCAGCTGCGGCGACGGGTCGGCATGGTCTTCCAGAAGTCGAATCCGTTTCCCAAGTCGATCTTCGAGAACATCGCTTACGGCCTCCGCATCAACGACATGGCCACCAGCAAGGCGGAGCTGGCCTCGCGGATCGAGGAGAGCCTCAAACAGGCGGCGCTGTGGGACGAGGTGAAGGATCGGCTGCACGAGTCGGCGCTGGCGTTGTCGGGCGGGCAGCAGCAGCGCCTGTGCATCGCCCGCGCGCTCGCCGTGCGGCCCGACATTATCCTGATGGACGAGCCCGCCTCGGCGCTCGATCCGATTGCGACACAGCGTATCGAAGAGCTTATGTACGATTTGAAGAAGGCCTACACGATCGTGATCGTCACCCACAACATGCAGCAGGCGGCGCGGGTCTCCGATCACACGGCGTTCTTCTGGCTTGGGCGCCTCATCGAATACGATCGGACCGAAAAGATTTTCACGGCTCCGGCCGAGAAACTGACTGAGGATTATGTGACCGGGAGATTCGGTTAGTGGACCGGCAGGTTCCGCACTTTCGCGAGGAGCTCGAAGCGCTCCAGGGACGGCTGCTCGAGATGGGTGGCCTGGCCGAGGAGCGGGTGCGTGCGGCGCTCGAGGGGCTCGTCTCCCGCGAGCCCGCGATCATCAACAAGGTTCTGTCCGGCGACGAGCCGATCAACCAACTGCACATCGAGGTCGACAATCGCTGCTTCCGGCTGCTCGCCCTTCACCAGCCAATGGCAACCGACCTTCGCGCCATCGTCGCCGCGGTCAAGATCAACACCGACCTCGAACGGGTGGGCGATCTGGCGGTCAACATCGCGGAGGCCAGCAAGCGCTATATCGGCCATGCCCCGGTCAAGCAGCTCATCGACATTCCGCAGATGGGCCAGATCGCCCAGGCGATGCTGCGCGATGCGCTCGACGCGTTCGTGCGACGCGACACTGAGCTCGCAACCAAGGTCCTCAACGAGGACGACCGGCTTGACAGTCTGAAGACACAGGTCTTCCGCGATCTGCTCACCCACATGCTGCAGAACCAGAGCACCGTCGAGCCGTCACTCGACCTGATTCTGGTGTCACGACACCTCGAGCGGATTGGCGATCATGCGACGAATATCGCTGAAGACGTCATCTTCATGGTGTCGGCGCTGGACGTTCGTCATCATCTCGCGGCGGGCAGCTCCTAGCGGGTTTCGTGTCAACTCCCAAGGCCCAAATCCCAACGCCCAACGCCCAATTCCCAACGCTCAACTCGTAACGAACTCCCCAACCGCCAGCCGTCTAACAGAATTGTTTGGGGGTTGGGAGTTGGAGATTGGAAGTTGACTGAGTTGGGCGTCGCGGGACTTGAGAGTTATGATTCATCGGATGGGCGAGGCTCCGCTGTGCGTCCTGTGCCGCACCCGTCCCGTAGATGAACGCTGGCGGCCGTTCTGTAGCGAGCGGTGCCGAAACGAGGATCTGGCCAGGTGGGCGGACGGACGCTACCGAGTGGCCAGCGAGCCCGTTCCGGAACCCGATTCCGACACTGATCCCGCCCCCGATTGATACTGCTCTCTTATGCCCGACACGCTGACTATTACCGACAACCGCACAGGCAAGCTGTACGAAATTCCGATTACTGACGGGTCGATTCGCGCGACCGATCTCCGTCAGATCAAGGCGAACAAGGACGACCAGGGCCTGGGCACGTACGACCCGGCGTTCATGAACACCGCGTCGTGTCGCAGCCGCATCACCTTCATCGACGGCGACAAAGGCATCCTGGAGTATCGCGGATACCCAATTGATCAGTTGGCCGAGCAGTCGACCTATCTCGAAACGGCGTATCTCATCATCTTCGGCCAGCTCCCGACCGAGGCGCAGTTACGTGAATGGACGAAGCAGATCACGCTCCACACGATGCTGCACGAGAACATCAAGAAGCTCATGGAGGGGTTCCAGTACGACGCCCATCCGATGAGCGTGTTCCTCAGCACGGTCGGCGCGTTCTCGACTTTCTATGCCGATGCCAGGAAGATCTTCGACGAGGAGTCGCGAAAGAAGCAGATTCATCGGCTCATCGCGAAGGTCCCCACGATTGCGGCGTATGCCTACCGCCACAGCATCGGCCGTCCCTACAACTACCCTGACAACGACCTCAGCTTCACCGGCAACTTCCTGAACATGCTGTTCCGGATGACGGAGCTGAAGTACCAGGTCAGCCCGGTGCTCGAGCGCGCGCTCGACGTACTGTTCATCCTGCACGCGGACCACGAGCAGAACTGCAGCACCAACGCGATGCGCGGCATTGGCAGCTCGCATGTCGATCCGTACTCAGCGATGGCCGGCGCAGCGGCGGCGCTCTATGGCCCGCTGCATGGCGGCGCCAACGAGGCGGTGCTGCGGATGCTTGCCGAGATCGGCACCGTGCAGAACGTGCCCGGCTTCATCAAGCGCGTCAAGGCGGGCGAAGGGCGCCTGATGGGATTCGGCCACCGCGTCTACAAGTCGTACGATCCGCGGGCCACGATCATCAAGCAGACGGCCGACGAGGTGTTCGAGGTGACCGGCAAGAACCCGCTGCTCGACATCGCGCTCGAGCTCGAACGGATCGCGCTCGAGGACGAGTACTTCGTGACGCGCCGGCTGTATCCGAACGTGGACTTCTACTCGGGCCTCATCTATCAGGCGATGGGCTTCCCGGTCACGATGTTCCCTGTGCTGTTCGCGATACCGCGTACGTCAGGCTGGATCGCCCAGTGGGAAGAGATGCTGCTCGACCCCGAGCAGAAGATCGCGCGGCCGCGTCAGGTCTACATCGGCGAATCGCGGCGTGACTACGTGCCACTGAGCAAGCGAACATAGACTTACTTACGCATGTCGGTGCGATCGCGATACCTGTCGGTGCGAGCTCACTTTCGATCGTCTGTGCGATCGCGACGCTTGTCGGTGCGATCGGCGATGCTCGTCGGTGCGTTCGTTGTTCTTGCCGGCTCGTTCGTGGCGGCATGCGGTGATAATCAAGCGACCGCGATGGCACCGACAAACGACAGTCGCGTCGCACCGACGACCGACAGAGAGATTGCACCGACCGGCGAAGCCCAGATCGCACCGACGCCATCCTTTGACGGTAAGCGCGCATGGGAGCACCTGCGCGCGCAGGTCGGCTTCGGGCCACGCCCTTCCGGTTCGCCGGCCATCGTCGAAACACGCAAGTACATCGTGGCTCAGCTCAAGGCGTCGGGCATCGAAGCGAAAGAGCAGAGCTTCATCGGCATGACCCCGCTCGGCGAGGTCTCGATGGCGAACGTGATCGCGACGATACCAGGGCGACGTCCGGATCGTCTGGTTCTCGCCAGCCACTTCGATACCAAGCTCTATCGGGAGTTCCGGTTCGTGGGCGCGAACGACGGGGCGTCATCGACCGCGGCGCTGCTGGAACTGGGTCGCGTGCTGAAGGCTCGACAGAACGAGCTGACGATCGAGCTGCTCTTTCTCGACGGCGAAGAAGCACGACTGCCCGAGTGGCGGGGCAACGACAACACGTACGGCAGCCGGCATTACGTGCAGACCGCGCAGAAGGACGGGTCGATCAAGAGCCTGAGGGCGCTGGTGCTGCTCGACATGATCGGTGACCGCGATCTCGTCATCAAGCGCGACTCCAACTCGACACCGTGGCTCGTCGACATCATCTGGGGTGTTGCCGGACGCCTCGGCCATGGCGCGACGTTCTCGAACCAGCTCGCGGTCATCGAGGACGACCACATCCCCTTCCTGCGCGCCGGCGTCGCCGCGGTCGACATCATCGATCTGGAGAACCCCACCTGGCACACACCTCAGGACGACCTGGAGCACGTCAACGTGAAGAGCCTGCAAACTGTAGGTGACGTCGTCGTTGCGGCGATTCCAGAGATCGAGAAACGAATCGCAACTCAGCGGTAAGAAGCTGAGCCACGCAGTTCACGGTTCCACGTTCACGGTTCCACGTTCGTGTTCAAGGTTCGAGTTCCGAGTTCGACGTTCAGGGTTGCAGGTTCCCAGTCGAACCGAGAACCGAGAACCCAGAACCACGAACCGGAACGCTGAACACGAACCCGGAACGCTGAACCCGGAACCGGGGACTGTGGGTATGCTATGCCCTATGAGCCTCTTCACACTCCGAGTCAACGGACGCTCGCACCAGGTTGACGTCGATCCAGCCACGCCGCTGCTCTTCGTGCTCAGCGACGACCTGGATCTGCGCGGCCCGAAGTTCGGCTGCGGTCTCGGGCAGTGCGGTGCCTGCACCGTCGTCGTCAACGGTCAGGCAACCAGATCCTGTGTCACGCCGGTCAGCTCGGTCGGGCAGAACGAGATCACGACGCTCGAAGGTCTCGGCACCGCCGACTCGCCGCATGCGATTCAGCAGGCGTTCATCGCTGAGCAGGCCGCACAGTGCGGGTTCTGCCTGAGCGGGGTGATCCTTACAGCCAAGACGTTTCTCGACCGAAATCCGCGCGCGACCGACGAGCAGATTCAGCAGGCGCTGTCCGGCGTCCTCTGCCGCTGCTTCGGCAACGGACGCATGCTCAAGGCAATCCGGCGTTACGCCAGCGAGAGGACGGTATGAGCCATCATCTTTCTCCCGATGCTCGTCACGCGCTGGGTCAAGCTGGCTTCACGCGCCGATCGTTTCTCAAGGGCTCCGGCGCGATCGTCGTGGCGTTCTCTTCGTCTGCGGTCGTCGATACGTTGGGGCAGGCGTTCGCTCAGGGGATCAACGGGACTGGCAGCACGCAGCTGGATTCCTGGATCGCGATTGGACGCGACGGCCTGGTCACCGCTTACACCGGAAAATGCGAGTTCGGCCAGGGACTGTACACCGCACAGCTGCAACTGGTCGCAGAAGAGATGTGCGTGCCGATGAATCGCATTCGCCTCGTTCAGTGCGACACCTCGGTGACTCCGGACCAGGGCACCACGTCGGGGCAGCAGTCACACCCGTCCAACTTCAATCACGCCAACCTGGCGCTCGCCGGCGCCACGGCTCGTGAGGCGTTGATACGTCTCGCGTCGGCGAGGCTCGGCGCGCCTCCCTCCGATCTGATCGCGCGTGATGGCGTCGTGGCTCTCAGGAACACTCCGGCGCGAAGCGTCGCGTACGGTGATTTGATCGGTGGTCAGCGGTTCAACCTCCAGCTCGATCGGGCAGCGACGCGAAAGCACCCGCGCGAATGGACCGTCCTCGGCACCTCCGTGCCGCGCGTCGACATGCGCGACATGGTGACCGGCCGGTTCGAGTTCGTGCACAACGTGAAGGTGCCAGGCATGCTGCACGGACGCGTGGTGCGACCGCCTGAGATCGGTGCGACGGTCAGCAGCGTCGATGAAAACTCCGTCCGCGATCTGCCGGGAATCATGAAAGTCGTCGTCAAGGGCAACTTCGTCGGTGTGGTCGCTCAGAAGCCGTGGCAAGCCATGCAGGCTGCCGAGAAACTCACGGTGAACTGGACTCGCGGGACGCCGCTGTCTCCCCAAGCCGACCTGTACTCGGCTCTCCGCACGCAGCCGGCGCGCGACACGTTGCTCGTCGACTCCGGCGACGTCGACGCCAGGCTCGCGGCGGCGACGACGGTGTTGAGGTCGACCTACCTCCATCCGTACCAGATGCACGGGTCGATCGGCAGTTCCTGCGCGGTCGCCGACGTGCAGGGTGACAAGGCTACGCTATGGTCGGCGACGCAGTCGGCGTATCCTACACGCAACACATCGGCAATGCTGCTCGGCCTCAAGCCGGAGAGCATTCGCGTCGTCTACGTGCGCGGCGCCGGCTGTTACGGCATCAACGGCGCCGATACGGTGACCTACGATGCCGCGCTACTCTCGCAGGCGGTGGGACGTCCCGTCCGCGTGCAGTTATCCCGCAAGGACGAGATGGCGTGGGAAAACTACGGCAACGCCTTCGTCATCGATCAGCGCGTGGCGGTCGACGCCAGCGGCAACATCAATGTGTGGGACTACGAGGCATGGTCAGCCGCGCGGGGTGGGCGGCCCGGCTACAACAATCCCGGCAACGTCGTCACCGGCTTCCTCGTCGGGGCAAACCCCGCACCGTTCACACCGCGGACCCCTGCTCCAGCACCCGATACACCGCTCAACAACGGTTTCAATACGGCGCCGTCGTACATTGCCGGGCGGGTCGGTAACTCCGCCCAGGGTGCGGGCGTGATCCGCAGCGAGCGTGTCTTGTCACATCGCGTGCTGTCGCCGTTCTTCACCGGCCCGCTGCGCGCACCGGAACGACTGCAGAACACCTTCGCGCACGAATGCTTCATGGACGAAGTGGCCGCGCACGTGAAGGCCGACCCCGTCGAGTATCGCCTCAGGCATCTCAACCACGCTCGTCTCAGTGCAGCCGTGCGAGCCGCGGCGAAGGCGGGGAACTGGGAGTCGCGGCCGTCGCCTCGGCCGGGCCGTCAGCGAACCGGTCCCGCAACCGGACGCGGGATCGCCTGCGTCTGCTACGAAGGCGACAACGGCTATGTGGCAATGATCGCCGACGTGGCCGTCGATCAGGACACGGGCCGCATCACCGTGACGCGGCTGGTCGTGGCGCAGGACTCCGGCCCTATCTCGAATCCAGACGGCATACGCAACCAGATCGAAGGGGGCGCGGTCCAGGGAATCAGCCGCGCCCTTGGCGAGGAGGTGACATGGGACGATCGCAAGATCACCTCGATCGACTGGCGCACGTACCGCTCGCTGTCGGTCGGCTTCGCGCCGCCCGCGATGGATATCGTGCTGCTCAACCAGACCGACGTCGAGGCCTGCGGATCCGGTGAAGCGGCGATCACGATTGTTGCGCCGGCGATCGGCAACGCCATCTTCGACGCAACAGGTGTCAGGGTTCGGGAAGTGCCGTTTACGCCTGAACGGGTGCTTTCAGCGCTGCGTGCGAATGCAACGTAGAGAGGTCGACCTCGGGGTACAGGCACGCCTGCCTTCTCACTCGCGCTTCTCTCAGGTGTGGTGATCGGGCTCTTCTTCCTGGCTCTGGCACAAACCAATGAACGAGCCGGGCTCTGGCCACTGGTGACAGCCAGGTTCGTGTCGGTGGCCATGTTTGCGTCGATGTTGCTGGTGACATCGACACCGCGGCGTCTTCCGGCGGCAATTATCGGCAGGGTCATCGCTGGCGGCGCCCTCGATATGCTCGCCAACCTGCTTTACATGATCGCCACTCGTTCAGGCCCGCTCAGCGTCGTCGTCACGCTGGCATCGCTCTATCCGGCAAGCACCGTGGTCCTGGCTCGCGTCGTGCTTCACGAGCGATTGAGCCTCACTCAGTGGGCCGGCGTGGTCTGCGCCTTGATCGCTGTCATGGCGATCGTTCGCTGATAACAAATGCTGATAGGGCTGTAGCGGCGGGTCTTCAGACCCGCCATCCCGGTTGATTATGCCAAGCTGGCGGTATCGAACTCGACGATCTCGGGCGGCTGAGCACCGAAGTCGCTGTACCTGATCCAGATCGGTTTCGCGCGGATGTAGGTCAGGCCCGGCCACGAACGACGCTCCCGACCGTCTGGGAACCTCTCGAAGTACAGGGCGAGCAGCTGTTCCAGCTCCACACCCGTCGGCTCGTCCGTTGCCCCTTGGTACTGGACCGTGCGCTCGTCGCCGTCCCGTGTGCCGCCAATCACGAACGCGACAGCCGGATTCGTGCGCAGGTTCAGGGTCTTTCGGGAGGACACCAGCGTGTCGAACACGATCTCGAATCGATCCGAGACGACAATGCCCACCACGGCCGCCTGAGGACGCCCGCTTGGCGAGACCGACGTCTGGGTCGCGTATTTCTCCGATCGCATGAACTCGAGCAGGTCGTCGCGCGTCATGATCGACTCATTCGCTCAATTGATATTCGTAGCGCGCCACGTAGTAGGCGCCCACTTGTCGAAAGCTGTGAAACTGAAATCCGAACCGCTCGTACAGCGTGCGCAGCTTCGGTCGGTTGGCATCACAGTCCAGCCGTAAGTATCGCTTGCCGAGCTCCCGCGCGCGCGAAACCGCCCACTGCATCAGCGCCGTCGAGACCCCAAGACCTCTATAGCGTCGGCGTACAACAAGTCGGTGAATGAACGCGGAATCATCACGCGTGAGGTCGGGCCAGAAGAGCTGATCCTCGAGCTGAAACTGTACCGCCCCCGCCGCTTCCCCATCCACGTCGGCAATGAAGAACTGTCCGGCCGCAACCTCACCATCGCACGCGGCTGGGAGCCAGCTCTCCCTCATCCCACATGATGACCCCCATGGCGTCGACCCAGCCCGCGGCCTCTTCCAGCATGTCCTGGATGGTCGCAGCATCGGCTGCCCTCGCCTGGCGCACCGTGATCGTCGCCATCACGCAGCGCCTTCATCGAGCACGGCGACGGTCGGCGTTCTCCGCGTGCGCACACCGTCGAGACCGAAGACGATGAGACCCAGCCAGACCAGCACGAAGCCGCTCAGCTGCGTTTGCGTAAACGGCTCGCGAATCACAAACACGCCCAGCAGGAACTGGATGGTTGGTGAGATGTATTGCAGAACGCCAATGACCGACAGCGGCACTCGCCGAACGGCCGACGCAAACAGCAGGAGCGGCACCACGGTTATCCCGCCTGCTGCGATCAGCAGTGCATCAGTGAGCACACCGTTGGCGAGAAAAGCACCAGTGCCGTTGCGGTGGAGAGCTGCGAGGTAGATAGCGGCGGGCACGACGAGAACGGCTGTTTCCAGGGCGAGCCCTTCGAGCGATGGCAGCGGCGCCTTCTTCTTGACCAGCCCATAACCGCCGAAGCTCGCGGCCAGGGCAAGCGCGATCCAGGGGATGCCTCCATAGGCCAGCGTGAGCCGCGCGACACCCGCGAACGCCAATCCCACAGCGATCCACTGCATCGCGCGGAGACGCTCGCGAAGAACGAGCACACCCAGCAGCACGTTGACCAGCGGGGTGATGAAGTAGCCCAGGCTGCTCGCCACGACCAGGCCGTTGTTCACGGCGAAGAGGAACAGAAACCAGTTGATGCTGATGAGCGTGGCTGCCACGGCATAGAGGCCAATGGCGCCGGGAGTGAGCAGGCGAATCACCGCTCGCCGTCGGGGCCAGGACCCGGCGATGATTGCCGCGAGCACCACAAATGCCCACACGATGCGATGGCCGAGCACCTGTATCGCGGGGACGTGCGGGAACAACCGCCAGTAGAGAGTGAGAAGGCCCCACAGGGAGTAGGCCGCGATGCCGTACCAGACGCCGGTCATTGGAAACACGGTCGAAGTTCAAAGGTCAGAGTGAGAAAGTAAGTTTGAAATGGGAAGTGGCTGCCGCACTTTCAACTTACTTTCTTACTTTGACCCTCCCACTTTGAACTTTCAGAGATGACACGCAGGACTTCCGCCTCAGTCAGGACGGTGGGCGATGATTTGGCGCGGCGGAAGATCCGATCGACGAGTTCATCGTCGACCGGCACATCGTGTTGCTCGAGCCAGAACACGACGTTGGACTTGCCGGACATCGGACCGATCTCGATCTGCTGCCGCCTGCCCACCAGCCGGGCGGGCACGCCCGAGTAGACCCTGTCGGCAAGATCAGGGTCGTTCTTGCGGAATGCTTTGACGACCGCGGCGGCGTGCACACCGGTCGCCGTTCTGAACGCGTCACGGCCGAACACAGGATAGTTGGCAGGAATCGGCTCGCCAGTGGCCTCGGACACCGTGTGCACGAGATCGTTGAGGTGAGTCAGATCACGGTCGATCCAACCCATGAGGACCATGTTCACCATCAGCAGGTCCATCGGAGTGTTGCCCACACGCTCGCCCAAACCGAGCATGGTGCCGTGCACGCGAGTGGCGCCAGCCTCGAGTGCGGCGAGGCTGTTGATGGTTCCCATGTCCCGATCGCGGTGTCCGTGCCAGTCGATGCCGATGTCGGCGCCGCTCGCCTCCACGATTCGTTTCACGAACCGGACAACGGCGCCGGCGCCGGCGGGCGTGGCGTGACCAACGGTGTCGGCGATGCAGAGTCGCGACGCTCCGGAATCGATGGCTGTCTGAAACAATCGCCGCAGAGTCTCCGGATCCGAACGCGTCGTATCTTCAGTGACGTACATCACCTTCAACCCGTGGCGGACGCCGAAGGTGATCGCTTCTTCCGTGCAACGCTGCAGGTAGTCGACCGACCAATCCTCGGCGTAGATGCGAATCGGGCTCGATCCGATGAAGCAACAACACTCAATCGGCAGGCCCGTCTTCTGCACGATGTCGGCAATAGGCTGGATGTCTGAAAGGACCGTGCGCGCTGCGCAGTTGGCCTGAACCCGCAAGCGGCAATCGAGGATCTCGAAGGCCAGCCGCTCGACATCCCGGGCCACGTGCGGGCCGGCGCCGGGTAACCCTATATCGGCGGTGTCGATGCCGATACGGTCGAGCAGATGCAGGATGCGGAGCTTCTGTTCGATGGTCGGGGCACGCACCGATGGCGACTGCAATCCATCGCGAAGCGTCTCGTCGAGGAGCAGAATCTGGGCCGGCTTCGGTCCCGGTGCGTCGCGATTCCAGTCGAAGATCAGAGCATCATCCACGACGTATGCACCTGCGTGTCCAGCCGAAGTTGGCAGGCAATGGCGGACTGGTCCAGGATCCCTGGTTCAATTATAGGTGTCGTGACACCCGGCTCGCCGAACATCGAGTGCCCCACTCGTTGTGCGCCTGACCAGTAGAACCAGGCCAGCAGAATGACAACCAGGATGACAACGATGACCACGGCAATCATCGGCAGACGCGATCGGCGGCGATGCTCGAAGAGGGAGCCGCCGGAGGGCGGCGTAATGCGCGGCTCCGTAGTCGATCGACCACAGCGGTAGCAAATGAGCGCTTTGTCGGAGATCTCTGTCTTGCAGTTCTTGCAGATCATGGCTGACTTTCGGCTTCGGGCTTTCGGCTCTGGGCTTTCGGCGCTGGACCTCGGCGCCAGGTTGTGGGTTCGTTCTATGGTCGACGTCGTCGCAACTGGTAATGTACTGGAGCGAAGGCCAAGAGCCTAGAGCCGAGAACCAAAGCCCAGAGCCTAAAGGCCTTCCAAGAGCCAGCCGTGATCCCGCTTCGCGACGTCATCCCAACCCGCACGACGCCTTACGTCACGATCACGTTCGTCGCGATCAACGTGCTGGTCTTCCTGTACCAGTTCTCGCTCGGCCCGGCCGTCAATCAGTTCGTGCTCACGTTCGGCCTGGTTCCCGCCTATTTCTCCTGGATCAACGTGATCACCTCGATGTTCCTCCACGGTGGCTTTCTGCACGTGGCCGGCAACATGCTCTATCTCTGGATCTTTGGTGACAATGTCGAGGACCGCATGGGGCACGGTCGCTTTCTGGCGTTCTATCTGCTCTGCGGCGCCGCTGCCGCGCTCGGGCAGACGCTGACCGTGCCTGATTCAGTCATTCCGATGGTGGGAGCGAGCGGGGCGGTCGCGGGAGTCATGGGGGCCTATTTCGTTCTCTACCCTCACTCGCGCATCGTCACCCTGCTGCCACTCTTTATCTTCATTCAGATCATCGAGGTCCCGGCAATCTTCTTCCTCGGCGTCTGGTTCATCATGCAGCTGCTGAGCGGTGTCGGTTCAATTGCGGCCGCGACGGAAGGAGAGCCCGCGGGCGGCATCGCGTTCTGGGCGCATGTCGCCGGCTTTGCCGCCGGCGTTCTGGGCGTGTTCGTCTTCCGGCGCCCGCAGCGTGAGCGCGTCGAATGGTGGAACGATCTCGACGATCGACCGTCCGGCTGAAGCCGGACACTGCGACTACTCAACGACCTTCAGCAACAGATCCTGAGCACGTTCGAACGAGGGAGCGATCTCGAGCGCGGCCAGGATCTCCTTCTTCGCCTCAGCAAGTTGCCCCGAAGAGACATAGGCCTCAGCCAGATCGACATGCGCCTGCGCACGATCGGGCGGACTGCGTGGCCAGCGCTGCGCGGAAGGCGCGTTGGGCCACGTCGTGGTCTTTCCTTCTCAGCGCCAGCCGGCCGTACGCGGTCTGCGCCTCGCGGTCGAACGGATCGATGCCAACCACTCTCCGGTAGACATCCTCGCTGCGTTTTGCGTCGCCCAGCGGTTCCAGGAGCTTTGCCAGCTCGCGCGCTGACTCGATATCCGCGCTGTCCACCCTGACCACCGCTTCGAGTGCCTGAATGGCGCGGGGCACATCCTTCATCTCGGTCGCAATAGCGGCGATCATCTTGTTGGGATTGTTCTCCCCGGTTGCCGTGGGCGCCAGCTTCGCGGCGCGCTCGAGTGCCTGAATCGCACCCCCGGAATCCTTGGCCTGGTGCAGCGCCATACCCAGCTGCATCTGCACGGCGAAGCTCTCCGGGTTGCTCTCGGCCATCTTCTTCAGGTCGTCAAGTGTCGGCTTACCGTCGAACTTCGGCGTCTGCAGCGACTTGCGCAGCGTCCCGTACTGCTTCTCGATGCGCGCATCGAAACCAGTCTGCAGTTGATCGAGGGTGACGCTGAGTGCTTCCTTGACTGCCGCTTCGGTCTCGAGCCCATCACCATAGGCACGAATGAAGCGGTGCAGTGCCGGCTCACCGTAGGTGTCCACGATGTGATCGACGACGAGCGAGGCCTGGTAGTAGGAAAGAGAAATCAGGCGAGGATCGCTGAACCCCTCGTTGAGCACTTTCAGCTTGAGCACCTTCTCGTCGTTGATCGCCTGCGCAAAGGCCAGGTCCATCTCACGGCCCCACTCGGGCTGCGCGCGACGTTCCTCCCACACCGAGATGCCCTCGCTGAGCCAGCGCGGGAGGCGGTTGTTCGACATCTGCAGTGTGATGACGTGCGCGATCTCGTGCCAGAGCGTTTCTCCCCAGTGGAAGTCGCCCGGATCACGCGCGTTCGGCGAATCGAGAGTCACGACCCGTCCGAAGCACGCGCCGAGCGCACCGATAAAGCCGGGCAGGCCGATCGTCCGGACGGCGAACTGATCATGCTTCGGGAACATCTCGATGAGGATCGGCCCGGTCACCTTGAACTGATACTGCTTCTGCAGCGTCGCCAGTGCCTGCTTCGCGAGCGGCATCGCGTATTCGCGCATCACGCCGACCTCGCTCGGGTCGAGTCGCATGATGATGTCGCCGTCGGTGATGGTGATGAACTTGTCGATGGTGTCGAGGAGATCGAGCTGATTGAACACCGCCTGGTCGAAGGCGTCTCCCTTGAAGGCTCGCTCCAACGCGATCCGTGCGCCCGGCTCGTCACCCGTCCTGAGCAGATGCGTCCCGAGATCGGCGTAGGCGCGCGTGTTGTCGGAGTCGAGTGCGATCGCCCGGCGAACGAGCTCGACTGCCTCGTCGAACCGGTAGTTGCGGGCCAGGTGATCGCCCGCAACGCGATAGACCTCACCGTAACTCGGGTTGATCTTGAGGACCTCCTGCACCAGGCGATCGAATTCAGCCGTTCGATCCTCCAGGCGCGCGATGCCCGCCTCCAGTGCCCGGGCTTCGAGGCTGTTCGCATTGATCGACAACGCCTTCGTGATGCTCGCTCTCGCGCTGTCGCGCTCGCGATCGTCGAGTGCGAGCTCGGCCTGGAGCAGATGCGCCGGCACTAAGTTGGGATTGACCTTCAGCACGCGCTCGAGCGCGGTGCGCGCCACGGGAGGATTCGTCCCTGCGTTCGCGCGCGCGACACCAATGAGCGCGCCAACATGATCCCCGTCAACGCGGATCGCTTCCTGGAACGACTTCATCGCGTCGGCAGGATTGTGCTTGTCGAGGAAGAGTTCGCCCCACGCCGCGTTGATGTCCGCATCGTCTGGCGCCAGCCGGTTGGCGTCGCGGAAAAAGCTGTTGGCCTCTTTGAACGCCTGCGCATCCGCGAAGTTGGCGAGCGCGGTGGCCGCGCGGGCCAGGCGGAAGTAGTCGCGCGCCGTGCGCGGATCGAGCCGGCCGGCCAGCGTACGCAATCGACGGATCCCATCGGCACGGCGACCGAGGTAGAGCTCGAGCAATCCAAGTTCGAGCGCGGCATCACTGTCCGGTTGTGCCGAGGCTACCGGCGAGAGGAGCGCCTGTGCTTCTTGGTACTTGCCCTGGGCGATCTGAGCGCGGGCACGGAGAGCGACGGAGGTCGGGTCAGTCGCACCCTTGAGCAATTGCTCGACCTGGTCGTACTGACCGGCATTCAGCGCGCGAGCCGCAGGGCTGGACGTCTGAGTCGCCTGCCGCGAAGCCGGCGTCTGCGCTGACGGTACCGTGCCGGCCGCAAGGAGCAGCACCCATGCGATCCCTGCACGGCGAACACTCAGCAGTGCGTCCATGATCACTCCTCGTCTAGATCCTGAGGTAACCCTTCCAATTCTTCCAGAAAGATGAGAGCCCGATGGGACGGGATCTCAAAGCGCTTGCCACACGTCTTACAGACGAGGTCGTCATCGACGCGGATCAGGTGATCCTTCGACTTGCCGAAGAGCACTCGGTCGCGCTCGTCGGCCCCCGAAGGGATCTGTGCCTTCTTCGTGCGCCGCAACCATTTGATTGTGTACTCGTTGGTCCGACGGCAGCGCGGACACTGGAAGCGGGCAGGCCGCTGCTCAGGCTTCTCGGTGAAAAACTGACGTTCGTCCACGCGCGAAGCGTACCACACTGATAGACTGGACATGACGGGTCTCGGCTCTGTGCTCCGCCTTTGGCTGAGGACGTGGGCTGCCGAGAGCCGAGTGCCCTGAAGCCGCAGCGCCCAGACGCCGAGAGCCCGTAGCCACACATGGCCGAGACCGCCCCACAATTTCCATCAGAGCTTCCTGTTCTGCCGCTGAGACGGACCGTGGCGCTGCCCCTGACACTGCAGCCGCTCGCGGTGAATCGGCCTGTGTCGATCGAAACCGTCAACCGCGCGCTCGGCGCCGATCGTCTGGTCTTCCTGGTCCTGCAAACCAACGACGCAGAAGATCCCGGACCTAACGACCTGCTCCAAGTCGGCACCGTCGGCGTCATCCGCCAGATGGCGAAGGTCCCGAGCGGAATCAACATCATCATCGAAGGGCTGGCACGGGTGCGCACGACGTTGGTGACGCGCACCGGCACGTCCATGCGGGCGCAGATCGTCGAGATGCCGGAATCCTCCGAACGGACGATCGATGTCGACGCCCATATCCGACGGATCCAGGAACTCATCGAGAAGGCGCTGTCGCTGGCCACCGGCCTGTCCGAGGACCTGCGCGGTGTCGTCATGAACATCGACGACCCGCTGCGACTCGCCTACGTGCTGGCCAGCCTCATCGAGATGAAGCCCGCCGATCGCCAGGCGATGCTCGAAGCGGACGACCTGCTGAAGAAGTTCGAGGTCGTGTCCGCGGCGCTGACACGCGAGGTCTCGCTGCTCGAGGTCAAGGGGAAGATCGAATCCGCGGCGCAGCAGGAGATGACCGACGCGCAGCGGCAGTACTACCTGCGACAGCAGCTCAAAGCCATCCAGCAGGAGCTTGGGGAAGGTGAAGGCAACGAGCTGGTCGAACTCCGCAAGCGCATCGAAGACGCGAAATTGCCCGAGAGTGTGAACACCGTGGCGATGCGTGAAGTCGATCGCCTCGCACGCATGACCGCGGCCTCACCCGAGTACCAGATGCTGCGGACCTACGTTGACTGGCTGCTCGACGTGCCATGGTCGGTCACCAGCGAGGATCGCATCGATCCCGTCGAAGCCCGGCACGTGCTCGACGAAGACCACTACGATCTCGACAAGGTCAAGGATCGAATCGTCGAGTACCTGTCGGTTCGAAAACTCAAAGGCGACATGAAGGGACCGATCCTGTGCTTCGTCGGTCCCCCCGGCGTCGGCAAGACGTCGCTCGGACAGTCGATCGCGCGAGCGATGGCGCGCAAGTTCGTTCGACTGTCACTCGGCGGCGTCCGCGACGAGGCAGAGATACGCGGGCATCGACGGACCTACATCGGCTCGATTCCCGGACGCATCGTCCAGGCGTTCAAGCAGGCCGGTTCGATGAACCCCGTGTTCATGCTCGACGAGATCGACAAGGTGACTGTCGGTGGTTTCTCGGGCGACCCTGCCGCCGCACTTCTCGAAGTGCTGGACCCGGCGCAGAATCACTCGTTCCGAGACCACTACCTCGAGATCCCGGTCGACCTCTCGCGCACGCTGTTCATCGCAACCGCCAACCAGCTCGGGACGATTCACCCGGCCCTGCTGGACCGGATGGAAATCATCCAGCTGGCTGGCTACAGCGAGGAAGAGAAGGTCCACATCGCGCGCAAGTATCTGCTGCCGAGGCAAATGAACGAACACGGTCTGCCGGAAGCCAGCATGATCGTGCCGGACGAAACCTTACGCATGGTGACTAGCGAGTACACGCGTGAGGCGGGCGTGCGTAACCTGGAGCGACAGCTGGGGACGCTCGCGCGCAAGGTGGCTACACGGATCGCCACTCGGCCCCTCGACAGTGAACCGCTGTCGCCAACCGTCATCCAGCCCGATCATCTGGAATCCTACCTGGGCCCCGCTCGGTTCAAGAAGGAGATGGCCTTCCGCACCTCGAGGCCCGGGGTGGCGACGGGGCTGGCGTGGACCGAAACCGGCGGCGACGTCCTTTTTGTCGAAGCGACCTTGCTTCCCGGCGGGAACCAGAACATTATCTTGACGGGACAGCTCGGCAACGTGATGCAGGAGTCAGCGCGCGCCGCGCTGAGTCACATCCGGGCCAACGCCAAGGAACTAGGGATTTCTCCGGAGTTCCTCGCGCAGCAGGATTTGCACGTTCACGTGCCGGCCGGGGCCATTCCCAAGGACGGCCCGTCGGCGGGCGTCACGATGGCAACGGCGATCCTGTCAGCGGCGCGAAAAGTACCGGTCAGACGGGACATCGCCATGACTGGCGAGATCACCTTGAGCGGGCTGGTGCTGCCGGTCGGAGGCATCCGGGAAAAGTCACTGGCGGCGCGGCGCTCGGGTATCAAGACGGTGATCCTGCCCGCGCTCAACGAGCCCGACCTGACGGAGCTTGCGGAGGAGATTCGGAAAGGACATGACGTTTGTGCCGGTCGAGACGCTGGAACAGGTCGTCGCAATCGCACTCTCAAACGGTCAGCTGCCGCAGTTGAGCGGCTCGGATGTCCCCCCGCAGTCGGTGACGCAGTAGGCGGGTCTCAGAGACCCAAGTGAGGCGGGTCGGGAGACCTGCCTGAGCGAGGTAGACCACTCTTTGGCACAAGCGATCGTCTTCTACATTTCAGGTCACGGGTTCGGTCACGCCTCACGTTCCATCGAGGTTATCAACGCGATTCTCGCCCAACGTCCCGAAACGCGGGTGGGCGTGCGAACCTCCGCTCCCCGATGGCTGTTCGACCTGACCGTCAAGGGGAAAGTCACCTATAGCACGCTCGAGTGCGACACCGGCGTCGTGCAGTCCGACGCGCTGACATTGGACGAAGCCGACAGTATCCGGCGGGCCGCTGCATTCCACAGCGACCTCGTCACTCGAGCGGCCAGCGAAACGCGGTCGCTGCGCGAGCTCGGGGCCGGGTTGATCGTCGGAGACATTCCGCCACTTGCGTTCGCTGTTGGCGCCTCGGCCGGCATTCCCTCGATCGGGCTCGGCAACTTCACCTGGGACTGGATCTACGCCGACTACCCGCGTGTGCGTCTGGCGCCCTCGCTGCTGCCCGCCATTCGCGGTGCCTACGCCAAGGCCTCGATGGCGCTGCGACTACCGATGTCCGGTGGGTTCGAGAGCTTTTCCAACGTCCGCGACATTCCCTTCGTCGCGCGGCACGCGCAACGATCGCGTGAAGAGGTCTGCAAGCTGCTCAAGATCACGGGAGACAAACCGATCGTGCTCTCGTCGTTCGGTGGCTTCGGTCTGTCGGGCATCGACACCGACGTGTTGTCGAAGCTGAAGAAGTACACCGTCCTGATGACGACGATGACACCGGCGGCTCGCGTCAAGAAGGACACGCCTGCCACCGAACGCAAGGGCTCCCTCGTCACGATCAACGAGGAGGCGATGTACAACAACATCGGGGTCCGCTACGAGGACCTGGTGGGCGCCTCGGATGCCGTGGTCACCAAACCTGGGTACGGCATCATCTCGGAGTGCATTGCCAACGACACGGCCGTGCTCTACACGCCGCGCGGACACTTCCCTGAGTACGACGTGCTGGTCGACGAGATGCCGAAGTACCTCCGCTCGGCACAGATCAACCACGACGATCTACTGGCCGGAAAATGGGAAGGGGCGTTGGACAAGCTGCTCGCGCAGCCCAAGCACAAGAAGAAGCCCGAGACGAACGGAGCCGAGGTCGCGGCTGACATCCTGCTGAAGGCGCTCGACAAACCACCGAAGAAGCCTCGAGGACGCCCCAAGGTTAAAGTCTGATCTCGGGCAGGAGACGCTGAGAACCAGCCACGGGGAGGCTCACTGGCCGGTTCAGAGGATGGCGTTGGCCTGGTGACGATCGTCGCTGCAAGCGGTGCCGCGTTCGTCGACGATCGTAATCAGGCTTCGTGTCCACGTCTCGTAGGTGCCAACGAGGCACCCGCACGGGAGAACCGCGCCGGACACGAGACTTCTCAAACCAGGCGTCCATCCGAGGATCGTCCTGGCCTTCGCGCGAAGCCCCTGCGGTGTTAAAGACGTTAAGGATGTTATGGGTGTTAACAACACCCATACACCTGTGCAATCGTCAGGCCAGCGATCACGTGGTCTTCGTCTTCAGTTTCCGCCGCCATCGGCTTTCTCAGAAGCAGTTTGCTGCTCTGCGTCAGTCGCGCATGTCCCCAGCAGGTGATCAGTCTCACGGAAGGGCGACGAGACGCACTGCCGGAAATCGCGAACACCACCTCACGAGCGCACGTTCGAGCAGACCTGGGCAGTTGTGTCTGAGCACAACCACCGATACGAGCGGTCTGCTCATGCGGTGGGTGCCGACAGCTTGCTGCGCCTCACGAACGGTGTCATCCCAGCACGCACGGAATCGAGAATCTGACCCAGCCGGGGGCCAATCGGGGCCATCGTCAACAGCGGCCACATGGCCGCCACATACAAAGCGGCAATCGCGATCGCAGCGGGCACGAGCCAGAGACCTGTGGGCGGTACGAACGTCACGATCGTCACGATGGCAGCGCCCGACAGACAGCAGCGGAGAGTCCACGCAGCGAGTGGCCGTAATGTGACGACTGTCGATACTTCCGCCTCGCGAGCCAGCGCACGAACGTTGGAGGGAAGGCTGACAGCGACAACGCCAACGATTGACGCCAGAGCCGCGCCGCTCGGGCCGAAGATTGAGATGAACGGCCACATCAGCAGCAGCGTGACCACGCCGTCGGTCAACGCCGTCATGGCAAGGTGCCGCTCGTACCCGACGCTGTAGAGCGTGTAGCCAACAGCGAGATTCACGTGACGCAGCAGCATCGATATCAACAGCATCACGGTCAGCATGACTCCTCCAAAGTGCTCGAGGCCGATCCACCACGTTCCGCTCAGGAGAACCTGGGCCTCCTGGTTCAGTTGCCGATCGGGCGAAGCTTCGCCCGGTGGCTTGTGGTACGTCAGCGAACAGGGAGCGGCTCTGGAGTCCAGACCACGACTCCATAGGCCGTCAGCCCCGTGACTCAGGAAGACTTATCGACCTTGACCGTCAGGAGCCTTAGGCAAGGCTCTCGGAGGACTAACAGGGTCAGTTCTTGACGCACGTGACCAGGGACCAGATGCGGGGAAAACTGACCTTCTGAATGGAAATCGGCGTGAGGTCGGCCTGCGCCAAAAATCCTGGCAGGTCGAGATCGGACTTGAAGCCAATGTGGACGGTGAACGGCGAGATCGCCCGCTCCACTTTCGCGACCAGCCGGTTCGCGCTCTTGAAATGGTTCAGGACGATGAACTTGCCACCGGGGCGGCAGACGCGACGCATCTCGCGCACGACCCGAACCGGGTCGGACACAACGCTGATCACGTACGGTGCATAGACGATGTCGAACGAGTTGTCCGCAAAGGAGAGATTGCCAGCGTCCATCTCCATCAGCCGAACGTTGCTAACGCCCTTGCGTTCGACGCGCTCGCGAGCCTTCGCCAGCATCTTCGCTGAGAAATCAATGCCGGTCACATGGCAATGGCTAGGATAGAGCGAGGCGTTGATCCCGGTGCCGACACCCACTTCGAGGATCCGATCACCGGGCTTGATGCCCATGCCTTCCAGCGCGATGAGGCGCCCCGGATGGAGCGTCGGCCCGAAGGTCAGGTCGTAGACTTTGGCGATCTTCTCGTAAACCGACTCGACGAAGTCGTTCTCGACGACAGTCACCGACAATGCACGGGACGCGGCGTCGGACCGGAAATCATCTTCACGTTCGAACAGGCCCATTCGCGGCTCCTCACATGTGGGCCCGGTGAACGGGCCTCAATCCTGATTCGACACGGATGACGGCTGTCTCAACCGTAACCCGCAACCTGTTCGACTGGCTGAACTTGCGGCACGACACGCGACAGGACACGCGAGGACTGCCGTCCGGCACTATACAAGGCCTTCCTGATCCCGACAAGCACTGTTTGCATGAGGGGAACAGGTGACGAAGGTGCGCGAGTCGACTTGCACTCATGCTAAGGCATCGAGTAACGCCAGCCCGAGATCGAAACGGCCGGGTGGCGGAACCACATTTACTCCCTGCACACGCTCGCGGAGAGCGCGTACCACATCGATGGCGATGGCGACGCCTTCCATCGCCGCCGCGTCCGGGCTCGATGCACGTCGCATGCGTTCGATGACATCACCTGGAACATGAGTGCCGGGCACTTCGTTCGCGAGGTACTCGGCATCGAGCACGCTCTCGAATGGACGCACGCTGAGTACGACCGGCAAGCGCGACGTTTCGAGTCGCGACTCGATCCGAACGAAGGCCGCCACGTCAAACACCGGCCTGGTCACGACGTACTCGGCGCCTGCGTCGACCTTCCAGTCGAAGCGACGGATCTCCTCATCCAGATCTTCGGCCCCGGGGTTGATGGTCACGCCGATGTGAAATCTCGTCGCACTGCCAATGGTCTGCCCGCCAACGTCGAGCCCCTGATTGAGTCGCGCGACCGCGTTCACCAGGCCGATCGAATCGACGTCCACGAGCGTCGTGGCATCCGGGTAATCCCCGACGGGATGCACCTCGCCGGTGACGGCAAGCAGGTTGCGAATTCCCATGGCGTAGGCACCGAGCAGTTCCGACTGGATCCAGACAAGCGGTTTGTCTCGAGAGGAGAACTGGAGGACCACCTCGATGCCGACCTGCTGCCGAATCAACACGGCCAATGACAACGCACTCAGTCGCGGTCCGCTCGCGCCATCAGGCACATGCACCGCGTCAACGCCGCGCGCACGCAACTGCAGCGTTTCGTTGACCACCGACTTCGTCTCATGCCCGCGCGGTGGCACCAGCTCAATGAGCCGTACCCAGCGTCGATTGGCGAAGGCGCGACTGAGCACAGACTTCTCAGACGCGTTGAGGGGCACGTCAACTGTCGCGGATGATTTGCGGTCACCATCCGCTGCCCGAGCCTGAGACGCGATCCGAGCCGGCGCCGGCGCTGCAAGTCTCGAGAGCGCCGACTTGATTTCCGCTATGTGCTCCGGCGTCGTACCACAGCATCCACCGACGAGACGGACACGCCTCTCGACGAATCGCCTCGCGTACGACGCCATGTACTCGGGTGACGTCAGATAAATGGTCCGGCCCTCCACGTCACGCGGCCGCCCGGCATTGGGCTGCGCCGCCAGGCTTGCGCCTGTTGCCGCTGTCATGCGCTCGAGCGTCTCGAGCATATGGGCGGGACCGATACTGCAATTGAGCCCGATGACGTCAGCGCCGGTCTCCTGCAGCGACGGCGCGAACTGTTCGGGTGCCGTCCCGTCCAGCGTATTGCCGTCGTCCTCGATGGTCATCTGCGCAACGATCGGCAGAGTGCAGACGCTGCGCACGGCGCTGATGGCTGCACGAATCTCGTTCAAGTCGCGAAATGTTTCGAGGACGAACAGGTCGACGCCACCATCGAAAAGCGCCTGCGCCTGCTCGCGGAAGTACTCATGCGCCTCGTCCCGACCCATCCGGCCCCACGGCTCGATGCGGATGCCCAGCGGCCCGATCGCGCCGGCGACGTAGGCCGAACCACCCGCGCCGTCACGCGCCAGCCGTGCGCCGGTTTTGTTGATCTCGTGAAGCCGTTCGGTCAGACCAAAGGCGCGCAGTTTGATCCGGTTGGCCCCGAACGTATTGGTCTCGATGACGTCGGCGCCTGACCGCGCGTAAGCGTGATGAACCGCGAGCACTCGCGTCGGATCGCTCAGATTGAGCGAATCGAACGAGCGGTTGATGAACACACCCTGGGCATAGAGCATCGTCCCCATGGCGCCGTCGCAGACGAGAACGCGCTCGTCAAGTGCTTCGAGAAAAGGCTGGATCACGTCTCGCTAGATCAACCCTGTGCCGAAGATGGCAGGCTTGCGAGGGGCGGGCGACTGTTCGCTGGCGGCGCGACCAGCAGGTCCGCCTTGTCCCACACGAAATCATCCTTGCTGTAGACCGCCAGTTCGTAATCCTTCCCCATGAAAATGGCGGAGACCGGGCAGGCTTCTTCACACATGCCGCAGAAGATGCAACGGGTCTTGTGGATCTGATAGATGCTGGCGTAGCGCGGCCCGGCCATGACTGTTCCGTCGTTCTCGGCCGCCTCGAGGTAGATCGCATCGGCCGGACACGCGACCGAGCACAGACCGCAGGCCACGCACTTTTCGAGGCCGTTCTCGTCCCGCATCAGGACCTGCTTGCCGCGATACTTCGGGAATACGGGGACCTTCTGGTACGGATAGTTGACCGTCACCGGCTTCTTGAACATGTGCCGGGCAGTGAGGAGGAAGCCCTTGATAAGCGGACCGATCATCCTTCAATCATAACTGCGATAACTCCCAACCCCCAACCCCAGCTCCCAAACAAGGCTGAACGACGGGCTTCATTTCGGGAGTTGGGAGTTGGAAGTTGGGAGTTTGTACAATGCCCCCGGTGGAACTTCGAAGCCTCACAACGGAGCAGTTCCTGCTGACGCTGCTCGTCCGCCTGGCGGCGATCGCCGTCCTGGCCACGATGCTGGCGCGTTTCCACCGATTTCGTCGCATTCTGATTTTCGAGCGCCGCGGCTGGGTCGATCGGCTGGTGTTCACGCTGTCGCTTGGTGTCCCCCTCATGGCCGGCGTCACCAGCCGCGTGATCCTGAAATACGACGCGGCCGACCTGACGCTCGAGGGCGCTTTTCTCGCGGGACTGCTGGCCGGCCCCTACACAGGAGCGCTCGTCGGTCTGCTGGCCGCAACGCCGGCGATCATCGCCAATGAGTTCATTGCCCTCCCCTTTGCCGTTGGATGTGGCTTCGCCGGCGGTGGCTTGCGAGAGGTCTGCCCCAAGGAAGCCATCTGGCAGTTCACGCCGTTCGTCTTCATTGATCTGCGCAAGCATCTCTGGAAGATGGTTCGGAACTTCGAGCCTAACTGGCAGCTCGTGCTGCTGCTGGCGACCGTTGCGCTCGAACTGATTCGCCAGGCGCTCGGCGCACGCTTTGGCGCAGAGAGACTCTTCTATCTCGGGTCACCATCGCCGTGGATGACGCTCGTGGTCGTACTGGTAACGGTGGTCGCCGTGGCCACGCCAATCAAGATCTGGAACTCGGCGCGCATCGAGCATCGACTTCAGGAGCAGGCGCAGTTGCTGCTTGCTGCAAAAATCGAGGCGCTCAAGAGTCAGATCAATCCGCACTTCCTGTTCAACACCCTGACGTCGATCTCGTCCCTCATCCGCTCGCAGCCGGATACCGCACGCACGCTGATCCTGAAGCTGTCAGCGCTTTTGCGCCGGCTGCTGCGGAGTCATCAGCATTTCGTCACGTTGCGCGAAGAGCTCGAATCGATTGACGAGTATCTCGATATCGAGGTCATCCGATTCGGGCCCAAGCTTCGCGTCAGGAAGGAGATCAACCCTGACACGCTCGTCGTCGTGGTGCCGAGCATGATTCTGCAGCCGCTCGTCGAGAACTCGATCAAACACGGCTTCGCGAGAAAGGTCGGTCCCGGCGTGATCACGATTCGCAGTCGTCGCGAGAACCACCGGGTTGTGATCGAGGTCGAAGACGATGGGATGGGGTTCGTGCTCGATCGACTGGATCAGCCGATGTCGAGCGGCATCGGTCTGGCTAACGTTCGCGAGCGACTTGCCGTGATCTACGGAGACCAGTACCAACTCAAGTTGACCAGCGAGCCGGGGCGCGGCACGAGCGCGCGGATCGAAGTTCCCGAACTGACCGCCGTCCAGCAGATCACCGCATGATTGGGGTCAGCCTCCTTGAGCCGGCCCTTATCAAGCGGTCTCGACCCTTCAGGAGCCGAATGAGAGTTCTGGTCGTTGACGACGAGCAGTTGGCGCGAGAGGAACTGTGCTTCCAGCTCGACCAGCTCGGCGATATCGAGATCGTGGGCCAGGCCGCCGATGGCATCGAAGCCCTCGCGGCGGTAGAGAAACACGAACCCGACCTGGTGTTCCTGGACATCCAGATGCCCGGACTTGGCGGGTTCGAGGTGGCCCGGCGGCTGCTCGAAAAAGGGGAAGAGCCGCCGGCGCTGGTGTTCGTCACGGCCTTCGACCAGCACGCCATCGAAGCGTTCGAGGTCAACGCCGTCGACTACCTCCTCAAACCCGTCGAATCGGGACGGCTGGAACAGGCGCTCCAGAGGGCTCGCCGCCGGGTCGAGGCCGAGCGGCAGGCCCCGGGCGGCCCGGCTCCGGTGAACGACCAACTCGAGAAGATCGTCAAATTGATGGCTGGCAGGCAAATCCGACGAGATCAGGTGGCAATTCGCATCGGGGAACGGTTCATGCTCGTCCAGGCCGACGAAATCATCTATGCCTCGCTGGCAGACGACTCGATTAACATAGTTACAGGGCAGGTAACCGGAACCTCGAACTACCGGACCCTGGACGACCTGCAGGCGAGGCTGGACCCGGACATCTTCTGGCGCGTCCACAGGTCGCATCTCGTGAACATCAATAAAATCAAGGAGATCGTCCCTTGGTTCAGCAGGAACTATATCCTTCGGATGAAAGACACGAAGGGCACGGAAATACCGGTCAGCCGAACGCAGACGAAGAGGCTTCGCGAGGTACTTGAAGCTGTAGTCGAGCCGATCGAACCCGGAGCGTCCCCGGCCCTCATCGAGGCCGTCGTCGTGCCGATTGAACCCGGCGTCGACCCGCGGACCGTTGCCTTACATCTCGAGGTCGAAGACCCGCCGGCAGACGCGCTCTCCCAGCGATTGAGCGTCTGGAAGGACGAACTGGTTGCCTGGTTCAAGACCCTGTTCTCTGCCGCTGTTTACGCGACCCTCATCGTGACGTTCGGATTCCAGGTGGCGCGCGTCGAGGGCCAGAGCATGGCGCCCACGCTCGCCGATCAGGACCGCCTCATCGTCAACAAGTTCGCCTATCGAATGGGCGCCCCGCGACGCGGCGATATCGTCATGCTCTACTACCCGCTCAACCCGGACAAATCATTCGTCAAGCGCGTCATCGCAGAAGAAGGTGACGAGGTCCGCATCGTGGATGGGCGCGTGTATGTGAACGATGTGCCCTTGCCGGATGACTTCGTTCCACCCGAGTACCGCAGTCACGACGATTTCGGCCCCAAGCGGGTCGACGACGGCTACTACTTCGTGATGGGCGATCACCGCAACAACAGCTCAGACAGCCGGCACTGGGGCATGGTGCCGAAGAAGTACATCATCGGCCGCGTCCAGCTTCGCTGGTGGCCCATTCCGAACGCCCGCGTTTTCTGACGCTCCGGCGAGCGCTGTAATTCTGATTGCAGAATGCAGAATGCTGACAGAACGGCTCTCAGTGTTCCTGCTTCTGAACTCTGCATTCTGAATTCAGAATTCATCGCGTGACCGATCGCTACTCAGAGGTCACGCGCGTCCTTTACCGCGTTCTATTCCTGAACCTCGCCGTCGCGCTGGCCAAGATCGCCCTGGGCTATGCGACCGGCGCGGTCTCGATCGTCTCCGACGGCTTCCACTCACTCACCGACACCGCCTCGAACGTCGTAGCCCTGGTCGGCGTGGCAGTCGCTCGGCAGCCACCGGATGCCAAACATCCCTACGGCCATCGCAAATACGAGACGATGGCGTCGCTCGGCATCCTGGTGTTCCTCGTCGTGGTCCTGGTCGAGGTCCTGACTGCAGCCGCCGATCGCTTCGTCAATGGCGGCTCCCCGCGCGTCTTTCCTGAGGGGATCGCGCTGATGACCATCACACTGATCGTCAATCTGTGGGTGGTCGCCTACGAACTGCGCGAAGGACGACGGCTGAAGAGCGAGGTCCTGCGCGCCGATGCCAAGCACACGCGTAGCGACGTGCTCACGACTGGAGCTGTGCTGGGAGCACTGATGGGTGTCTGGTGGGGCTATCCCCTGCTCGATCCGATGGCCGCGCTCCTCGTCGCAGGCTTCATCGGTCATGCCTGCTGGGGCATCGCGCAGGAGGCGTCACGCATCCTCGCCGACGAAATCGTCCTCCCCGAAAGCCAGGTGCGCGCGGTGGTTCAGTCGGTACCCGAGGTTATCGGCTGCGAAAAGATCCGCACCCGTGGCGCGGCCGACTATGCGTTTCTCGATCTTCACTTGTGGTTGAACGGGAGTACGCCGCTCGAGGAGGCGCACGGCATCTCTCACGTCGTGAAGGATCGATTGATGTCGCAGTTTCCGCAGCTCGTAGATGTGGTCATCCACATCGAGCCGCCGCCGCGGTCAACTCCCGACTCCCAAACTCCCAACTCCCAATCTGGAAGATGAGCCAACTCCCAAGAGTGCGATTTGCACTCGTTGGGAGTTGGAAGTTCGGCCGAAGAGCTACTTGGGCCGGTAGGTCTCACGCGCCATCTGACTGTACGGCACGCTACCGACCGTCACGCGGACCTCGGCCTGTTTGTGGCGCTCCACGGTGGTCTTCCCGCTGCCACCGTTCTCTTCTCCCCACACCAATGTCAGCGCATCGCCCACCTTGATGTCGGGGTCCACGATACCGAGCGAGAGCATCGACTGCTCGTTGTAGCTGATACCGCTGAACATCGAGAGACCGACGACCTTGCCGCCCTTCATGACCTTGTCGTACGAGGACGACGCGTAGTTGGAAAGCGGCAGGTCGATGTATTTGTAGCGCTCGGCGCCGGGCGTGAACTGCGACGCGAAGATCTTCGTCACGTCGTCGCCATTCCAGACGAACGTGACCTTCCTGCGATGCGGCTCCTTGGACTTCTTCTCGAGCGCCTCACGGCCAATGAAGTCGTGGTCGAACTTGACGAAGGACCCGTAGCCCATCTCGTAGGGCGTCACGTAGTAATCCTCGACCTTGTTCGAGACGTAGCTGCCGCCCAGTGAACCAGTGGCCTCATAGCCGTTCGCCGGCAACCACTGGCGGTACTTCTTCATCTTCTCGCCGGTGTAGACCGCGGGAAGCGGAGAGGGAATCCAGCCCGACTCCAGCGTGTTGGTGGCGTACGCCCGCGCGCCGACCTGGACCAGACCGAAGTCCTTGCCGGCCTCGACGATCGCGGCGCGGATTTCCTCCATCTGCTCGTAGGGTCCCCAGACTTCGAGACCGGGAGCGCCGGCCATACCGTGCCTCAACGCCCGCACCTTGCGGCCTTTGATGTTGATGGCGTCCATGTGGAAGAACTTGACGTCGGGGATCGGGCCGCCGTTGAGACGCTCCAGGATCCTGGCTGCGTTCGGGCCCTGCACCTGGAAGCGGTAATGCCGGCGGATGACGGCCTTCCCACCAGTGATCGACGGCGATCGATCATCGCGCGTGACTTCAACCTTCCAGTCGCCGGTCTGCGCATGGAACTGCACCCAGTTCACGGTCGGCGCGCGTCCCACCAGGTTGAACTCGTTCTCGGCGTGGTGAAACATGATGACGTCGCCGATGACGTAGCCGTCGTAGCTGCAGGGTGCGAACTGCTTCGCGCGGTCGGGCGGGAAAGTCGCAAAGCTGTTGGTCGCGAGATACGAGAGCATCTTCTTCGCATCGGGCCCGGTAACGAGGAGTTCCGCCATGTGGTGCGACTGGTCGAAGAGGACGGCCGATGTCGCGCCAGGCTCGCTGCTCATCGCGCCAGTTCGTGTACTCGGAAGGAACAACGGGGTACACGTAGGCCCCGATCTGCGAGTTTCGCAGCAGTTCAACCGGACTCTTGGTCTGTAGTACCTGCTCCAAGCTTTGCTGACTCATAATTTCGCGTTCGCTCCTCTGTTCATTCGAACTACGTGCGAGGCCCGGCCAACGCCGACGACACACGAAGTCCTGGCCTGGCAAGCCTTTTATTATGTCCGGCCCACTGGCTGAACGCCAAGGCTGGCGTGAATCAGTGCGCGCCGGCGGTGGCCCTGACCGGCGCTCCCGTGGTGCGCGGCACATGGCGACGGACCGCCGCGAGCGACAGCAACACAATCCCCATCAGGATGGCCATGGATGTGAAATACCCCGGAGGCCCACCCGATTCGAGGGCGTAGTTGCCGACGTACCCGGCAAGCACGTTCCCGATACGGCCGACGGCGACCGCAAAGCCTACACCCGTCGCGCGAATCTCGGTCGGATACACGTGCGCGGCCAGCGCATACATCGTGGTCTGAACGGCGTTGAGAAGGCCCCCCGTCAGCAGCAGCATCACCATGAGGAAGAGCGTGTCGCTCGGGTCGATTCGCGTTCCGGTCAGCACGAGGGCGCAAATGATCGCGCCGGCCGACATGCCCAGCATCGTGATCCTGGATCCCAGACGCTGGATGACCAGAGCGCCCAGGACGGCCCCTGCGACTCCGCCATAGTTCGACATCGCCAGCGCCCGGCTCGCGGCCGGCTGCGTAAAGCCGACGTCATCCGCGGTCAACATGGCGGGAAGCAGCAGGATGACCACGTAGTTAACCATCAGGCAGAAGAAGAACGAGGCGCACAGCGCCAGAGTGTCGCGGGCGAAGCTCGGGCTGAACAGCGTGCCGATGGAGGCCGGCTTGGCTGGTCCGGCGCCGGCAGCGGGCGCCGCTTCCGTGTACTCGACATCATTCGGAATGTCGTGCCCTATCCGACGCATGGTCCTGGTGAGCTCCGTCCACCGTTCGCGCCGCTTGGCCAGAAAGCGCGGTGACTCAGGCAGGACCTTCCACAGCACCAGAGCAAGCACGATCGGGATCACACCGCCAAGGATGAACAGCATGCGCCACCCGTAAGCGGGAATCACCTGTGCGGCGAGCTCACCAGCGATGGCGCCGCCGAGAGGGATGCACACGATCGTCAGCGTGACCGCGAATGGCCGCTGCCGGCGCGGCACGTACTCGGATGCGAGCGTCGCGGCATTGGGCATCGCGCCGCCAAGACCGACCCCGGCCAGGAAACGCAGCGTGGCGAGCATCTCGATCGAGTTGGCGAACGCAATCGCGAGCGTGAGCACCGCGAACGCCACCACGCTTCCGAGCAGCGCCGTGCGCCGTCCCAAGTCGATCGCCGAGGATGCCGCCAATCAGGCCGCCGATCATCATGCCGAACGGCCCGATCGAGAGCGCGTTGATGAAGTCCGCTCGCGGTCGTCCCCACTCCTTGATCAACGTGGGGACGGCGTTGGGCAGCAGCTGGTTGTCGACGCCGTCGAGGATGATCGTCAGCGCGGTGCCGAATATGAGCAGCTTCTGATAGCCGGTCCAGCGGCCCTCGTCGATCGCTGCGCCGACGTCAACCGTTCTCATCCAAGTCTCCTCCCTCGCGATGCGCCCTCACCGCCTCCGGCAGGGCCTGGGCGCGTGGCTGCGGGTGCGGAAGTATACCAGCGACCGCTTATCATTCTGGCTGACGTGACCAATGCGGCGCAGCTCCTTCTGTCGATCTTCATCTCCGATCTTCTTCCCGTTTTCGCCATTGCCGGCGTCGGGTTCGTGCTGGCCCGATTCGCGGGCGTGCAGGTGCAGACGGTTTCACGCCTGACCTTCCACGCGCTCGCTCCAGCGCTCGTGTTCAACATCCTCGCGACGTCGACGGCAGACAGCGGGCAGGTCGGCCGGATGACGCTCTTCTACGCCCTCGTGGCGCTGTCGGCCGCCACCATGGCGCGGCTGGTAGCGATTCCGCTTCGGCTCGATCGTCGAGCGCTCACCGCATTCCTGCTCGTCGTCATCTGCTCGAACTCGGGCAACTACGGGCTTCCCGTGACGCTGCTGGCGTTCGGCCGCGAAGCGCTGACCTTCGCCAGCGTGTACTTCGTGGCGAGCTCGATGTTCACTTACACCGGTGGGGTGTTTCTGGCTGCCAGCGGCAAACGCAGTGTGCGTGATGCGCTCGTCGGCGTGGCGAGCATCCCGGCCGTCTATGGCGCAGCCGCGGCGGTGTTGACGCTGAGCCTCGGCATTCGCCTGCCTGGCGCTGTCATGGCACCGATCACGCTCCTGAGCGACGCCGCGGTGCCGATGATGATCCTCGTCCTCGGCATGCAGCTGGAACGAGCGTCGCGACCGGAACGGCCAGGTGTCGTCGCTGCCGCCGTCCTGGTGTCCCTCGTGCTGACGCCGATCGTTGCACTCGGTATCGCCCACCTGGTTGGCCTGCAAGGCGACGCGCTGCGAGCCGGCGTGCTGCAGACCTCGATGCCGACCGCGGTGATCACGACGATCCTCGCTGTCGAATTCGATGTCCATCCGGACTTCGTTACGAGCGTCGTGTTCGTGTCGACGCTGCTGAGCCCACTGACCGTGACGTTGATGATTGCGTACCTGCAGACGGTGTAGAGGCGGGTCGCTCAGCGCGCCATGAGTCGATTCGCGAGAAAGGCGCTCGCGCCACATCCTGCAATCACAGCGGCCATCGGCACTGGCGTCCCATTGGCGAATACGCCGATGAGGCTGCCGGCCACTGCGCCCAACACGAACTGGAGAGTTCCGAGCAGAGCCGATGCACTTCCGGCGATGCTGCCGTGAGGCGACATCGCCAACGCCGTGGTATTCGGAAGCACGAAGCCGTGGCACGCGATGTAGCAGAACAGCGGGACCAGAATCCCGGCGAACCCGCCGAATCCGCTGTACGCATCCAACACCAGCACCGCGCCTGCGGTCATCGCGACCGGGAGCACGATCCGCACGATCCGATGCGTGTCGACGCGGCCCACCAGCCACCGATTGATCTGTGACGCGACGATGATTCCAATCGCGTTGATGCCGAAGAAGATCCCGAACTGCTGCGGGGGCACGTCGAACAGCTCGATGAAGACGACCGGCGATCCCGAAATGTACCCGAGTAGGCCGGCAAAGATCAGCGCTCCTGCCAGCGCGTGCCCCATGAAGCGGCGATCCCTGGCCAGCCGCCAATAGACACCCAGCACCTCGCCGATCGGATGGCGCAGCCGACGCGTCGACGGCAGGCTCTCCGGCAGCAGCGTTGCCACGACCGTCAACCAGACAGCCGCGTACATCGTCAGCAGCCAGAACACCGCGCGCCATCCAAAATAGACGAGCAGCTGACCACCGATGAGCGGCGCGAGAATCGGCCCGAGGCCCATCACGAGCATCAACACCGACAGCATGCGAACCGAGCCCGCCTGATCGAAGTGATCGCGTACGATGGCTCGCGGGATGACGATGGGGGCGCAGCCGCCAAGCGCCTGGAGGAACCTGAACGCGATCAGCGCGTCAACGCTGTCCGCCGAGCGCGCATCCGATCGATGAGACCATGAACAGCGTCGAGCCCGAGATACAGGATCGGCTTGCGGCCGAGTCGATCCGACAACGGCCCGTAGAAGGCCTGACCGATGGCGATGCCAATGAAATAGGCGGCCAGGCTCGACTGCACGACGCTCGCGTCGACGCGAAACTCGCGGGCAATCGTTGGCAGCGCCGGCAGGTACATGTCGATTGCCAGCGGCCCGATCGCCGTCAGCGCACCGAGGATCAGCGCGAGGCGGTAGTAATGGACGTGCGTGTGTGGATCGGCGGTCGGCGGACGGTGCATCCGATCACGCCTTCTTGCGTCGATAGTGACCCGACCGTCCGCCCGTCTTCTCGATGAGGCAGATCCGGCCGATGACCATCTCCTTGTCGACCGCCTTCGCCATGTCATAGATGGTGAGCGCGGCGACGGCAACCGCGGTCAGCGCCTCCATCTCTACACCGGTCTGACTGGCGGTGCGCACACGCGCGTCGATGCGATACCCGCGACGCGTTGGCGTCAGTTCCACGCTGACATGGGTGAGCGGCAGCGGATGGCACAACGGAATCAGTTCCGCCGTCTTCTTGGCGGCCATGATGCCGGCGAGCCGAGCCGCCTGCAGTGGATCACCCTTGGCGAGTGCGCCCTGCTGGATGAGGCGAAGGGCCGTCGCGCTCATCGTGATCTCTCCGCGCGCCAGCGCTTCGCGGCTGGTCACCGGCTTGTCGCCAACATCGACCATCCGCGCCTTCCCCTTCTCGTCGAGATGCGAAAGCGCAACTGCGCGCCTCGAAGCGGAACGGGCGGCGCGCTTGGCCACTACTGATCTCCTTGAGCGAGATAGAAGGACAGGCTCTCGAGCGAGACAGTCAGGTCGACGCTCTTGAGCTTGACATCCTGCGGAACCTTCAGCGCCCCGGGCGAGAAGTTGAGGATAGCTTTGACACCGGCCGCGACGACTTGCTCGACCACTGGCTGCGCATGAGGCGCGGGGACAGCGATCACGGCAATGTCGAGACGCTCACGCCGAACGATGCGCTTGAGCTCCTTGATGTCGTAGATCGGCACGCCGCTGCGTGACTCATGACCGATCTTCTCGTTCGCGGCATCGAAGAGCGCCGCGATCTCGAATCCTTCCTGACGAAACCCGGGATAGTCCGCAAGCGCGAGCCCGAGATTGCCCGCGCCCATGATCGCCACGCGCAGATGACGATCGAGTCCGAGGATCTGCCGCAGATGCGCGGCGCAGATCATTGACGTAGTAGCCGACGCCGCGAACACCGAACTCCCCGAAATACGCCAGGTCCTTGCGAATCTGCGCCGCGTTGAGTTGATAGCGCTCGGCCAGCGACTGGGAGGAGATCGACTGCACTCCGCTCGCATCCAGTTCGTTGAGGCACCGCAGGTAAACGGACAAGCGATTGGTGGTGAGCTCCGAGACCTGTTCGGGTGTTTGCCTGCGCTTGTTCAACCGATTCACAAGGTTCAATGCTACCATCACGCGCCATGGCACATGTGACGACGAACCGGCCACAAATCGCGCAGAAACAGGCGCATTTCAACCGTACGTGACGCCGTCGCAGACACTGCCGGAGTTCACGGCGAAGGCGGTGATTCTGGGCGCCCTGTTCGGGTTGCTGTTCGGCGCATCCACGGTCTATCTGGGACTGCGGGCAGGTCTCACGGTCGGCGCATCGATTCCCATCGCCGTGCTCGCAATCTCTGTCCTCAAACGACTTGGCGGGTCGTCGATCCTCGAGAACAACATCGTGCAGACGATCGGGTCAGCGGGCGAATCGCTGGCCGGCGGCGTGGTCTTCACCATTCCCGCGCTGATCTTCCTGACTCCCGACCGGCCCGAGTTACTTCAACTACGTCCAGATCACGATGCTGACGTTTGCCGGTGGCATCCTCGGCGTCCTGATGATGGTGCCGCTGCGGCGCGCGCTCATCGTCAAGGAGCACGGCGTGCTCCCCTACCCCGAAGGGACCGCGTGCGCCGAAGTGCTCGTCGCCGGCGAGCGCGGCGGACGCCTGGCCACGATGGTCTTCGGCGGTCTCGGCATCGGAGCGCTGTGGAAGTCGCTGTCGTGGATATTCAATTTGTTCCGCACGGAGATTGGATACTCGACCGCACGCACCAGCCAGTTCCCGAACGCGACCCTAAACGTGGACCTCTCGCCTGAGTACCTCGGCGTCGGTTACGTGATCGGCCCGAGGATCGCGGGAACGATGTTCGCCGGTGGCGTCTTGTCGTGGCTGGTGTTCCTGCCTCTTGCTGTCGATTCTCGGGAGCTTCATCACCGAGCCATTCCCGCCGATTCATCCGAACTTCGCGAACAATCCCGCGACCGGCCGGCCGTTCCTGATTTCGGAGATGAGTCCGGGACAACTCTGGAGCGCCTACATCCGTTACATCGGTGCCGGTGCGGTGCTGGCCGTCGGGCCTCATCACGCTGGCGCGCACGATTCCGACGATCGTCTCCTCGGCACGTGGCAGCCTGAAGGACTTCTCGGCCGGTGTCGGTCAGACGGCTCAATCGCGCACCGAGCGCGACGTTCCGATGATCGTCGTGCTCGGCGGCTCGCTGCTGCTCGCGATCTTCCTCACCGTGACCCCGGGCACTTCCGAGCCAGGGCAACGTCATGGCTGCGGTCCTGATCCTGATCTTCGGCTTCTTCTTCGCCACGGTCTCATCCCGCATCACCGGCCTCATCGGTTCATCGTCCAATCCGATTTCGGGCATGACGATCGCGACGCTCATCCTGACCTGCCTGTTGTTTGTCGCGCTGGGCTGGACCGGCGACATGTACGCGCCGATCGCACTCTCGGTCGGCGCCATCGTGTGTATCGCTGCGGCGAACGCCGGCAACACGTCGCAGGATCTCAAGACCGGCTATCTCGTCGGAGCGACCCCGTTCTACCAGCAGATGGGACTCATCGTCGGCGTCATCGTCTCGGCGTCGGTCATCGCCATCACGACGATCTACATGCATCAGGTGTTCGGCATTGGTTCGCCGGATGTGCCCGCGCCGCAGGCGACGTTGATGGCGACGATCATCACCGGGTTGCTGAACCAGAACCTGCCATGGGGTCTCGTGCTCGTGGGCGTGTTCGTTTCCATCACGCTGGAGTTGTGCGGCATTCACTCGCTGTCATTTGCCGTCGGCTCCTACCTGCCGATTGCGACGACAGCGCCGATCTTCGCGGGCGGCCTGGTGAGATGGTGGGTCGAGCGGAAGACCGGTGTCGCCCAGGAATCAGAAGTGAGCTCCGGCACGCTTTTCAGCTCCGGGCTGATAGCGGGTGGGTCCATTGCCGGGATCATCTTCGCGATCCTCGTCGGCACCGGCTCAATCGAGCCATTTCAGGCTATCGGGAATCTCTTTCCGGCGCTGCATGAAGAGGGGGCCCTTGGTCAGATTGCCAGCTCGCTGCTGTTCATCGCCCTGGCCGTTATCGTCTCCAGGATGGCAATGCGCAAAGTAGAATAGAGGGGTGATTCGGCGACCTTTCCGAGTCCTGCTTCTGGCGTGTGCCCTGGGTGTCGTCGCGGATGCCCAGACCGCGGTCCGCCGCCTGACCACCATCGATGCGATCCGGCAGTATCCCGGTTTCTACCATCTGCAGAACGTGCTCGTGCGCGGGGAGTTCGCCACGGAAGGCAACCGCATGTTCCTGCGCGCCGATCAGCACGAGATCCGAGTAGTCCTCGACGATGGAGTGAACGCGCCCCAGGGAGTGGTCGACACGCGCGGATTGTTCCTCGACGTTGGTCGACTCGAGGCTGGAGATCCACGGGCCGGAAACTTCGCAGCGGGTCGCGATAGCGATTCGTGGCCGCGTCCGGGAGAGGAACTGATCCTCCGGGTCAGCACGACATTGGAGACGCAGCCCGTCTCCGGTGCGTCGGTCCGATCGCTTGCGGTCGAGCCCTGGAGATACGACGGTCAGACCGTCACCGTCATCGGCAACTTCCGCGGTCGGAACCTGTTCGGTGACCTCCCGGGAGCGCCCGGCAAGAGCAGGTATGACTTCGTTCTTCGCGGCACTGAGGGTGCGGTGTGGGTTACCGATCTCCGACCACGCGGGGACGGATTCGATCTCGACATCAATCGGCGGGTGGATACCGATCGGTGGCTCGAAGTGACGGGCACAGTCGTGCGAGAGAAAGGCCTCGTCAGCCTCAAAGCCACGAAGGTGTCGCTGTCCAAGCCTCCCCAGGTCGCGGCGGCCAGCGACGAACCCAACGTTCCTCCAGTACCGCTCGACCCAGTGTCGATTGTCTTCAACTCGCCAACCGAAGGTGAGACGGACGTCAGCGCCGGCGCGCCGATTCGCATTCAGTTCTCACGCGGGTTGAACGAAAAGACGCTGGCAGGGCAAATCCGAGTGACCTACTTAGGTCAGGAGGGCGCGCTCGATTTCAAATCGGCATACGACGGCGCCAATCGCGCCATCGTGATTTCCTTCCCGAAACCATTGCAGGCGTTTCGCACCGTCCGAGTCGAGTTGCTTGATGGCATCAAAGGCTTCGACGGCGCTCCCGTCAACCCCTGGACGCTGACTTTCTCGGTTGGTGGATAGGGGTCAACTGCCAATCTCCAACTTCCAACTCCCAATCTCCAAAAGGCACGAGATGTCTTGGACTTTGGTAGTTGGAGTTTGGTAGTTGGGAGTTGATTAATCGGCAGTTCCCTCAAGGAACGACCCGGAATCCGGTGACCTGCTTTGCTGTTCCTTGAGTGAGCTCGATCGCGTAGTCGCCCGGCGCAAATGGTGCCAGCGACGCATCAACGACAATCCAGCGGAAACCACCCGTATCCTCACGCTCGGTGACCTGGACCGGAACGTTGAGGGGTTTGCCATTGCGATCCAGCATGCGCGCGGTCGCAGCGCCCGGCAGTGTCGTCGCATGCTCGAGGCGCAGGCGTTCGCTGCGAAGGAATCGAGGATCTGCGGTGCGCCGGTGCTGAAGTCCGGTGGTCGGTCCCCTGCGCCACATCACCGCTTCGCCGAGACTCGTTGTCTGAGTCAGGACGACACGCGCCGTGTCGCTGAGCACCTGACCGCTGTCAGCCGTGGACGTGAGTCTCACGCGAACAGCGTACTCGCCGGCGACGAGTCCACCGGAGTCAGGCACCTCGAAGGCGAACGGGCCATCCTCCGTTCGAACCTCGAGTGACTTCGACATGATCTCTGTGCCGTCGGACGCCAGCACGACGACATCCGCCTTCGCACTTGCCGTCCACGCCAGTTCACGCCGTGTCCGGTAGTCGAGCTCACCCACCACCCAGAACGCTCCCGGAGGCTCGTTGCCAGTGCCCTGACGTGACCAGGACGACGTGCGGATACGGAACTGTGACCGCGCATTGAAGCCAACCACCGGTGTCAGGGCCGCGGTCAGAGAGTCAGGGGCTTCCGCCGCGGCGGCACCGGCGGCGCCACTAATCAAGTCGTCGGCAGTGCGTCCGCGATAACCGCGGCGGGCACGAACGCGGGCACCCGGCCGTTTCACACGAACGGAGATGTTGCGGAACCGCCCGTCCAGCTTCGTGTTCGTGGAGTAGTAGCCAAAGAGGTAATACGACGACAGATCGTCGACGATGCGCTGCAGCATGGCATCGATGTTGTTGGTGTTGACGATCGAGGTTCCGTCGGTGTTGTCGGCAAGAAAGCGAAGGCCGTCCTGCTTCACGCGCAGGTTTGCCTGGTCCTCACGAATCGTGGGCGGCTTGTCGGGACCGATCGGAGCATCGAACGCGACGAGCCCTCTCGCGTAGACCGGATAAAACGTCACGTTGCCGCGATTGGCCTCCTCGGTGATCTCTCGCAGCCGCTGGGTGTGATCGAGAGACGCGAGCGCGACGCGATCGGCTTCGCACTCGACGCGAGTGCTCGGCGTGGTGCTCGTTCCGCCGTCGCTTGGCGCCGGACGTGGTGACCGCTTCAGGATGTCCTCGGGCCGGACGCGATTGAGTCCAGTGTCTCCGGAGGTCAGACTCGGGTTCGACCGGAAGAGCTGCCAACCCTCTGACACGACGACCAGACCCTTGCGCTCCTCACGGACGCCAGTCAGATGGACCATGAGATCCGCAAGCGCGTCGAGCGTGAGCTTCTCCCGCCGGCGCGCTTTCATCTCGTCGACCAGGCTTCCGGTGCCGTAGCACTCCTGGTACAACAGCTCCTTCGGGTCATCATCCACCAACCGGCCTCGTCGTCCCCACATCCACTGGGCCTGCATGATGTTGGATATGACCGTGGTCTTGCGGCCGAGCGTGATCTCGCTGGCGCCCATTTCCGGGGTCATGAGCGCCACCATGTCATCAGGTCCCAGCAGCCGGTCGAGGAACTTGATGAGCGGCAGCCGCATGTTGGAGGAGCCTTCGATCGTGGTGTGGTAGGTGTCGAGGAAGATGACGAAGATCCGTGCCCGTGCTTCGGCCGCCATCTGGCGGCTCTCCTCGACGGTGTTCGGCTCCCGGCGTAACTCCTGGGGACCAGCGGGGCTGACGCGGACGTGCTCGAAGGCTTCGACCTTCTGAGCCACGCCATCCTCGAGGACTTCCACTTCTTCTGCGGTCAGATCCTCGATGCTCTTTCCATCAACCGTCGCGTACATGTCGACGCGGACGTAGTTAGCTCCGGTTCGAAACGTCGGCTGGTCCTGGGCCTGCAGGACGACCGCGACGAGCGCGACGACCACGGAAAGAGAGACAACGTAAGGTCGAGACACGGATACCCCGACGGCAGGCTGGCAAAGGAGAGTCTACTCCAATCTCCCGGCATCCACCTCGTCCAGCAGATCCTGGATTTCGGCTCGAACCCGCACAATGAGATCGTCCCGATCCTCCATCGTCAGACCTGCTGTCGGGATCGGTGATCCCACCCGGACAGTGACGTTGACCGGCCGGACGAACGCACTCCCCTTCCGCATCGCGTCCCGCCCCCCGCGAACCGCGACCGGGACGATCGGCGCCTGGGCCTCAATGGCCATGATGATTCCGCCCTTCTTGAACGGCAACAGCGACCCGGTGCGGCTTCGAGTGCCTTCCGGAAATATCAGAAACGAGTTCCCGGACTTGAGGGAGGCTGCGCCACGAGATATGGCGGCAAGTGCCTTGTCGCGCTCGGCGCGTTCCACAGCCACGAACCCGCCGACGTCGAAGATGGTCCCCATCAGTGGGACCCGGCGGAGTTCCGCCTTGTACAGAATGCGGAGCCGGCGATGGAGTGCCTTGAACAGCACGGGCGGATCGACGTTGCTTTCGTGATTGGAGCAGAAAACGACCGCCGTCGAGGGCACCTGCTCGAGGCCAATGATGCGATACCTGATTCCCGCCAGTTTCAGCGCCAGCCAGACGCCCGCGTGCCCGAGGCCGAACAGGCCTCCTTCCCACCGGAAGAGCGCACCAATGACGAGAGCGATCGGACCAGCGACGGTGATATACGCGACGATGAGGACGTAGGCAACGACCGAGCGAACGGCAATCAGCATCGACGACGATTATGAGGCTCGACCGTACAGAAAAACGCCCGGACGGTCAGTCCGGGCGTAAAGAAGGCTACGGACGAAGGGAAACTACGAAGCTCGAGCCCGGCGTGCGGCCGAAGCGGTGGCGACCACGACCAACGGTGCCTTGACCTGCTTCACGACCTTGGCGCGAGCCGTAGCCCTGGCGACATTGCGCGCCTTGACCACGAAGCACTTCTCGAGCGCTCGATCGACTCTCGACTCGATGTCGGGCGCCTTCTCGCGCATGACCTCGGAAACCTCCGAGATGATGAGCGCCTTGGCGCGATCGAGCATCCGCTTTTCGCGGAACGACAGACTCTTCGACTTGCTGAGGAACGTCAGACTCTTGAGCACATCGGCCATGTCGTAGATCGAGCCGGTGCGCATCTTGTCGGAATTGTCCTTGAATCGACCTTTCCAGTTCTGGTGATTGTCGATCTTCCCGTCACTCAGCAAGGTAAACAGTCGCTCGACTTCTTCATCCGTAATGGCTTTGCGTAACCCTACGTTGTCGACATTGGCGACGGGCACGAGTACCGTCGTGTCGTTCGAGACGATACGCAAATGAAAGAATCCGCAGGTGGTTCCGAGAATCGTTTTTTCCTCAACCCGTTCGACGATGCCGAGCCCATGATTCGGGTAGATGACCTTGTCACCAAGCTGGAATGTCACGTTTCCCCCGTTGCAGGAAGGTTGGTAGTAGCGGTGTTACGCCGGGAACAGCACCCACGAGTATAGCTCACTCGCCCAAGTGGATCAAACGGAAATTGCCCGAAAAACGCCGGTTTTCGGCACTTCAGACCCGACATTTGCCCGTTGAGGGGCAGACTTCCTGGACCAGCTCCCCGGCGGCTTACGGCTAAATTGTTCGTGCTTCAGGACTTGGGTTTGAGATGACAGAACCCGTCGGTCTGTCTTCCGGAGTGTACAATCGCGCATGAACCACCGTCGGCGACCATGTCTGTGCACTACGGCCGTGCTTGGACTGGTGATGTTGTGGGTCCCCTGCGTTGGTGGCCAGGGCCGAAACCTCGCCCCTTACGTTCCCACTCCTGCCGATGTCGTCGAACGGATGTTAGAACTGGCGAAGGTCGGCCCTCGCGACGTGGTGTACGACCTTGGATGCGGAGACGGCCGCATTGTCATCACGGCGGCCCAGAAGTTCGGAGCCCGCGGGGTCGGAATCGACATCGACGCGAATCTGATCAATCAGGCGGAGGCCAATGCCAAGGCGGCAGGGGTCGAGCGTCGCGTGAAGTTCCTGGTTCAGGATGCGATGACGGTCGATGTCTCCGACGCGAGCGTGGTCACGCTGTATCTGCTCTCGTCCTCCAACGTGAAGCTGCGGCCGATCCTCACGCGGCAGTTACGTCGAGGTGCCCGGATTGTGTCGCACAGCTTCGCGATGGGCGACTGGGAGCCCGAAGTGGTCGACACGTTTCGAGATGCGACCGGCACATCGCGGACGCTCTACTTGTGGACGACGGATGGAAAGATGAGGCCCTGAGCGCCCGCCCTGACTGTGTTATGACCGTCGTGGGACCTCATAGTGCAACTCCGCGAATCCAGTGCCGACTTGCCTTACCGATATCAGACGAAGCGGCGGGCTGATGATGGCTCTGGGCAACAGCGGCTTTCCTGCCCCAAGCGTCACCGATCCGACCTGCACGAACAGCTCGTCGAGCAGGCCGTGATCGTAGAACTGACCGGCAAGCTCGCCGCCGCCAACGATCCAGACGTTCTTTCCGCCAGCGGCTGCGACCATCTCCTTGTGGACCGGCCGGACGTCACCGCGAACGAATCGAATGTTTGCACCTGGAACTGACGAGAGCTTTCGCGAACTGAACACCCAGACTGGCTGCGTATACGGCCAGGGCTGCGGACGCCTGGCCTCGGGACCTACGACGTGCCGCAGCATCCATTCATAGGTCGTCGAGCCCATCGCGAGCGCACCCACGTCGCGAATGAATTTCGGATAACTCGTGGCCTCGATGTCGCCGAGTGGAAAGAGCCACTCCAGCGAATCGTCGAGGGTCGCGATGAAGCCATCGACGCTGGCAGCGGTGTAGTCCTGGGTCTTCATGCAGTCGGGGTGTCCCGACATAAGGTAGCAGACGAACCCGGAACCTTGAACCCGAGTGTCAGCTACGCCCGGGCCATTGCGAGCTCGACGATCTCTTCGACCAGCTGCGGGTAATTGCGCCCTGACTTTCGAGCCGCCATGGCGAATTCGGCTTTCGAGCTGAGCCAGGGATTCGGGTTGACTTCGATGACATGCACGCGCCCATCGGGCTGGAGACGCATGTCGACGCGCCCGTAGTCCCGCAGCTCGAGCGCCTGGTAAGCCGCCACTGCTGTTTGTTGCAGGGCCATCACGACCTCCTCAGCCAGGTCGGTGGCCACAGCGGACTTGGTGTCGCGATACGCCTTTGTGCCCTTCCCCCACTTCACCTCTGCGGCCGCGATTCGCGGTGTGCCGTCGGGCAGCTTCGAGAGATCGAGTTCCACGACCGGCAACGCTTCGGGTTTGTCGTTTCCGAGGACGCCGACGTACATCTCGCGCCCTTCGATGTACTCCTCAATCAACACCGGAGAGTTGAAATTGGCGTGGAGCCAGTCCATCCGCTCCATGAGCTCGCGGATCGAGCTGACGACGGCGCTGAACTCGATGCCGATCGATCCGTCCTCGCGCGCCGGCTTGACGATGACGGGGAACTGCAGGTCGTGAGAGAAGTCGAGACGTCCACGGAACGACTTCGCGAAGACGGGCGTGTGGATGCCATGGAAGGCAAAGATCTTTTTCGCGATCGCCTTGTCCTGGGCAAGCATCAACCCATGCGTACCCGAGCCCGTGTACTTCTTCCCAATGAGCTCGAGGAAACCGGCAATCTTGAAGTCCGCAGTGTCGTCGTCGGCAAACGACTCACTGAGATTGAAGATCAGATCGCACTCGAGGCGGGCCAGCGCCAGCAGACTCTTCGGCGTCCCATCGAGCTCGTGCATCGTCGGCTCATGACCCAGCTTCGTGAGCGCATCGGCGACTTCCTCCTCGACTTCTTTCTTGTCGAGCGTGCGTACGACAGGCGACTTCTCGGCCGACGCGGCCTGCTCCTCGGCCTCGTCCACGAGCACCCGGTCGTAGAGGACGACGATCTTCAGTTTGCTCATGCCGTTGCGTTCACTCGAACTGTCCTCGTGTCAGGAAATTCATCGCCAGCGTCGTGGCGAGCGCCGTGACCTCGACGAGGTATCGGGCTTCCTCCCCGACCTCGCCGCGAAGCTTCATCCGCTCACAGGTCCGGCAGATCGAATCGATCAGACCGTTCACGATGGGCCGCCGGACCCCGGTCCAGTATGTGATCTTTTCGACCAGCTCCCGGTGGTGCTTACCCACAATATCGGCCGCAGGTCGTGATTCCTTTCGCCGGCGGGTCATGAAGATCTGTCCGAGGTGGGCATCAAGGGCGATATCGATGCGCGCCTGGTTCTCCTGGGCGGCCTGCTCGTAGAACTGTTCCACCGTGACGCTGATGTCGTCCGGAGTGATGTCGACTTCCCCCGTCTTCACGACCGGCTCGACGTCGGCGAGGGCTTTGCCCGTCCGTTCGACGTAACGGAGCTTCCGCATTGCCGGCCATCCCTTGTACTGGCGACGCCACGGGCTTCTCGGCGTCAACCACACCGCGAAGGTCTCGGCAAAATCCTCATCCGGGTGTTTTTGAGCGTACCAGCCTTCGATGTGGCGAACGAACTGCTTGCTGAACGGGATCGGGCCGGTACTCTTCGCGGTAGGCCCTGAAGAACGGTCCGAACAAGCTGCGCCACTCTGGCGTGGTGTAAAGACGGTAGGCGTAATTGAAAACGTGCCCCGCCTCGTGACGCATGTACATCATGATCTGGCGATCGGTCTCGAGCGCATCAGCCGCCTTTTCGATCGTCTGCAGCTTCGGATCGGCCAGGTAGAACGGGATGCCGAGCACCGGCTGCTGGTCCGGGCATCCCCACTCGTCCGTCAGATAGCAGACCGGCCGAAACTTCTTGAGCCCACGGCGATCGAGCTCCTTGTACAGCTGCCGGACGTAGCCTTCGACCGGGGACCCTTCAACGCGTAAGCCGAGCTCGCTGACTTTCTTGCCGAGGACCCCGCGGATCTCCGGGTCCAAGGCTTCGAATCGCGTCACTCGAGAATTATCCCCGCTTTTCGTGCATCAACGCGAGCGTGTTCCCCTCACCGTCTCGAAAGAACGCCATCCAGAGCTCGTGGTCCGGCATCTTCGCGATGAGGTGCGGTTCGTCGCGAAAGTCGACACCACGGCCCTTGAGATCCGCGTACGCGCGATCGATGTCGTCCACTTTGAAATAGAGGATCGAGCCCGGGTGATCGAACTCCTTGTCGGGCGGCACTTCAATCATCAGTCGAATGCCTCCGCAGTCGAAGAAGGCCAGCCCCGGTGGCACCTGAAAGAGAAAGCGCATCCCGAGCTTGTCACGATAGAAGGCGACGGCACGTTCCAGATCCTTTACTGCGGTCGCAATCTGTCCGATCGTGGTCAACTGAGTCATCGCGTCCACTTTACGACACCAGATGTGACCGTCGGATGAGAAAATCACATCGGCGTTATATCGATGCGATTCATCCTAACCCCGGTCGGCTCCGCCGGTGACGTGCACCCCTTCGTGGGCATCGGCCGTACCCTGAAGGCGCGCGGTCACGAGGTCATCGTGCTCACCGCCGGGCCGTTCCGCGATGTCGTGCGGAAGGCCGGCCTTGTCTTTGAAGAGACGGTGTCTGTCGAAGAGTTCGATGCGGTATCGAAGCACCCTGACCTCTGGCACCCCCTCCGTGGGATGCGAATGGTCCTGGGTGAAGTCGGCTCGCGCCTGCGACCCGCATACGAGCGCCTCAGGGGCCTTCATCGAACCAGGTCGCACGATCCTGGTCGGACACTCGCTCAGCTTCTTCACGCGCATCTTCGAGGAACTGCACGGCGTCCCGTCCGCCACGATTCATCTGGCGCCATCGATCTTCCGTTCCGACCACGCACAACCGGCGTATGCACCTGGACGCGACGGCTCGAGCTGGCCTCTGTGGTTGAAGCGAAGCATGTGGTGGGGGATCGACCGCTTCATGCTCGATCCCAACGTCGTTCCACCCCTCAACGAGTGGAGACGCCAGCTCGGGCTTCCGCCGGTGACTCGCGTGTTTCGCGATTGGATTCATTCGCCACAACGCGTGATCGGTTTGTTTCCGGACTGGTTCGGCGTGCCACAACCGGACTGGCCTGAGGCGGTCGCGCCTCACGGGCTTCCCTCTTTATGACGACTCCGAAGAAGCCAGTCTGCCCGATTCACTGGCGCGGTTTCTCGATGATGGACCTCCACCGGTTCTGTTCACACCGGGCACGGCCAATCAGTCGGCAACACGGTTCTTCAGGGCCGCGCTCGATGCCAGCCAAAGACTCGGACGACGGGCACTCCTGCTCACGCGCTACCCCGCGCAGTTGCCTCCTCTTCCAGCGACGGCCCACCATGAGCCGTTCGTGCCGCTTTCCCACGTCCTTCCACGTTGTGCGGCACTGGTCAGCCACGGTGGAATCGGCACGCTCGCCCAGGGACTCGCGGCTGGTGTTCCGCAGTTGACGATGCCAATGGGCTTCGATCAGCCTGACAATGTGACGCGCCTGCAGCGGCTCGGTGTCGGGCGCTGGCTCGTGCCTTCGAAATTCGAGGGCGAGCGGGTCGCGTCGGCGTTGTCCGGCCTGCTCGACGACGACGGGGCTGCGGCAAGCTGCCGTCGCTGGTCCGAGCAGATCCGGGCGCACAACGCGATCGAGGAAACCTGCGATCTGCTCGAGCAGCTTGCATAATGGAGCGCCATGGCGGCTGATTACGAGAAGCTGGGCCTGTTCTACCTCGGCAAGCGATACGACCTTGGCAGCAATGCCCGTCTGGCCGATCTGATCCTGTACGATTCGCGGGACCTCCTCACCCATGCGGTCATCCTCGGGATGACGGGCAGCGGCAAGACGGGTCTTGGCATCACGCTTCTCGAAGAAGCCGCGATCGACGGCGTGCCCGTTCTCGCCATCGATCCGAAGGGCGACCTCACGAACCTGCTCCTGACGTTCCCGCAACTCCCGCCATCAGACTTCGCGCCGTGGGTGGACGAGGCCGAAGCCTCGCGCCGGCAGATGACCGTCGACGCCTACGCTGCCGATCTCGCGGCGCGTTGGAAGGCTGGCCTGGCCGAGTGGGATCAGGATGGAAGCCGCATTGCGCGCCTGCGCGAGGCTGCTGAAGTCCGCGTGTATACGCCGGGCAGCCGGGCCGGAACGCCGCTCGCGATACTCGGCCAGATCGTCTCAGTCGCGTCATGAGACGGCGGAAGATGCGCAGGCCAGGATCTCCGCGACCGCCGCAGGTCTGCTCGGTCTGGTCGGGATGACCGAAGTGCAGCCTCACAGCCGCGAGCAGGCGCTGCTCTCCGCGATCCTGCAGAGCCGTCACGGCGGATGCGAAGGCCGATCTGGCGTGGCTCGTGCAGCAGATCCAGCGCCCGTCATTCGAGCGCGTCGGCGTCCTCGATCTCGAGACGTTCTACCCGGCGCGCGATCGCCAGGAGCTCGCGCTGAGGTTCAACAGCGTCCTCGCGGCGCCAGGTTTCGAGCTATGGAGCACGGGGGAACCGCTTCAGGCCGGCTCGCTGCTGTTCACACCGGAGGGGCGTCCGCGGATCGCGATCATCTCGATCGCACACCTCGACGATGCACAACGGATGCTCGTTGTGTCGCTGGCATTGAACGCCGTGCTCCAGTGGACGCGGAGACAGACGGGCACAGGTTCTCTGCGTGCGCTGGTGTACATGGACGAAGTGTCCGGCTACCTTCCTCCAGTGGCGAACCCGCCATCCAAAGGTCCCGCTGCTGACGCTGCTCAAGCAGGCTCGCGCCTACGGCGTCGGTATCACGCTGGCGACACAGAACCCGGTCGACCTCGACTACAAGGCGCTGTCGAACATCGGCACGTGGTTCCTTGGCAAGCTGCAAACCGAGCGCGACAAGGCGCGGGTTCTCGATGGACTCGAGTCGGTTGCCGGCGGACTCGACCGACGGACGACTGACCGGCCGCTCTCGACGTTGCGCGGGCGCGTATTCCTGATGCACAACGTGCACGAATCCGGTCCTGTCGCGATCGAGACCCGTTGGGCGTTGTCGTACCTGCGCGGCCCGATGGGCCGGGACGAACTGCAACGCTTGAATCGCCCGCGTCTGAGCCCACCCTAACCCCGACGCCCGCGTCAGCTGCAGAGCCCGTCGTCCGAAGCCCACGGTGCCGGCGGGCGTGCGTGAGTACTTCCTGAAAGGTGTCTGGCAGTCCGGCGGCCGCGTATCGTCCGGTGCTGTACGGAGCGGCCCGCATTCATTACACCGACGCGCGCCGCGGCATCGACGTCGTTCGAAGCCTTCAGGCGGCGGTGCCTTTCGCCGAGGGGCGCCATTCCGATCGACTGGGAACGACGCAGACGATGCGGTCGAACCTCCCGACACTCTGCTCGAGCACAAGACAGCCCCGGCGGCGACCTATGGCTCGCTGCCAGCGGCCGCGCTCGATCCCAAGCGCTACGTCGAATGGAGCCGCGACTTCGCCGACTGGATCGTGCAGTCACAGCCGTTGAAGCTTTTCTCGGCGCCCGCGCTGAAGCTGCTGTCCGAACCGGGCGAGAGCGAACGGGACTTCCGCATCCGGACGCAGCAGACGACGCGAGAGCTGCGTGACGGCGCCGTCGAAACGCTGCGCGCACGTTTCGCGCCGAAGGTCGCGCGACTGACGGAGAAGAGACGCAAGGCGCAGGAAGTGGTGGAACGCGAGCAGCAACAGGTCGGTCAGCAGAAGCTGCAGACTGCGGTGTCGCTGGGCGCGACGATGCTCGGCGCGCTGATGGGACGCCGTGCCGTTTCGCTCTCGACGCTCGGACGCGCGACCACTGCCGCGCGCGGAGTCGGACGCTCGATGAAGGAGGCGCAGGACGTGGAACGCGCGCAGGTGAAACTTCAGGAGGTCGAAGCCGAAGTCGCTCGCGCTCAACGCGGATCTCGAACGCGAGATCGCCGCGCTCGAGGGCACGGCCAATGACGAATGCACCGTTCGATGTGATTGAGATCAAACCAAAGCGAGGCAACGTCGACGTTCGCCTCGTGCCCTCGCCTGGCAGGCCGTCAGGTCTCACTAGGCCGAGCACTCGCCGTCCATCACCTCTGGTGTGAACGCATGCGTTTCAGCCAGATCGATGAAGTCCTGTTCGGTCGCTTCGTTGGGAAGCAGCATCGACAGATCCTTGAGCGCGTCGGTCGCCATCGACGGACGGAACTCGACGGAAGAAGGCGCCCAGTTCCTCGTTCCCCTGGCGATGATCGCGATAGAGATCGAGCAGACGATCGAGGGCGTCGGTCAAGCGATGGACTGGCACCTTCGAGACGACTTTCCCGAAGTGCGCCGTCCCTTCATCCACGCAGCCGCCACCAACAAGCACGAAGTACTGCGGCACGGCGCGCGGACCGAGCTTGCGAACGCTTCCCTGGAAGCCAATGGACGCGATGTGATGCTGTCCGCAGCCATTCGGGCACCCGCTGATCTTGATGTTACCCGAAGGCACCAGATCGACGAGCTCGGGACGGGCGCTGAGATGTTCGGTCAATGCGCGACCGAGTCCGCGCGACTGCGTGACCGCCAGCCGGCAGCTCTCGGCGCCCGGGCAGCTCACCACGTCGCTCAGCGTGCTCGGCATCAGGGGCCGCCAGTCCGGCGGCGGCGAGACGCTGATAGAACGGCTCGATTGACTCGCGCGTCACCCACCTGAACAGGACGTTCTGTTCGACGGTCAGTCTCATCGATCCGTCGCCGTACGCCTCGGACAGATCGGCGAGCACGCGCATCTGACCCGACGTGAAGTCGCCGAGCGGCAGGCGGACGGTCACATGGTAGTAACCCTGGCTGCCGCTGCTTGCTCACGTTGCTGCGCATCCAGCGGACGAACGTATCCGGCAGCGGCTGCAGCCGGACCGTGCCTCGGCATGATCCCGGGACCTTCACGGGCGTGCTCGCCGCTGCCGCAACGGCCTGGAGCGTCGGCGCTTCGGCAGGAGCCCAGTCGGGCGCGGCTTCAGGACGCACCGCATCGGGATCGAACTTGAGGCGAGCGCCGCCTTCCTTCCGGAACTCGTCGAGGCACTCCTCGAAGCGCGCGCGGTAACCGTCCCACCCGAGCGCCTTGACGACGAACTTCATCCGGTTCCGCTGCGGATGCTTGTAATCACCGAAGCGGTGAAAGACGCGAACGACCGCCTCCGCGACGTTGAACATCTCCTCGACCGGCAGGAACTCGTAGAGCACGTAGCCCGACACCGGCAGGATCGACGTGCCGCCCGCGACGGTGACACGGAATCCCTTCTTGCCATCGACGATGCGGGCGCGCCAGCCGATGTCGTGGATCGATGCCAACGCGTGATCCTCGACGCACCCTTCGAACGCGATCTTGAACTTCCGCGGCAGCACGCCCGACAACGGGTGACGCAGGAAATAGCGCGTCAGCGCTTCGGCGTACGGCGTCACATCGAAGATCTCGCTCTCCGACGTTCCCGCGTAGGGACACCCGGTGATGTTGCGCACCGAGTTGCCGCACGCTTCACGCGTGGTCAACCCTTCGGCTGCAAGCTCGCGCATCGTATCTTCGACGACGCTGAGCAGCACGAAGTGGTACTGAATGTTCTGGCGTGTCGTGACGTGACAGAAGCCGCGCGAGTAGCGCGTGGCGACACCGGCCAGCGCGCGCATCTGCGACGAGTCACGATGCCCTGCGGAATCTTGATCCGGAGCATCTGGACATTGTCCTGACGCTGCCCGTACGTTCCGCGCACGAGCCTGAAACGACGCCAGGCTTCCGGCGAGATCTCGCCGCGCTCGTACTTGCCCAACACGTCGACGAACTCGTCGATGTCGTGCTCGTCCGCAAAATCCAGACGCGCGCGGCCGAGAGTTTTCGAGTCGTCAGCTACGGCCATACCTCACCTCGTCGGCCGCGGCAGGACGTGCGTTCGCCGCAGCCAGTGCTTCCCCGATCGACACCACTTCCCCAATGACTAGGACGCCCGCCACCCCGTCCGGGAGGTTCAGGCCGATCCCAGCTCGGCAAGCGTTCCAGTCCAGATCCATTCTTCGCGCGTCGACGCCCCGCACACAATGGCCGCTCGTGTCTCGGGGGACCACCCATGCGTGATGAACTCGCGCGCGATCTCGTCACGACCGCCGAGCCCCATCATCACGACGACGGTCACGGCTCGCGGGACGCACGGCGCCCAGCGCGCTGTTCAAGCCCTCACCCGTCTGGCCGGTCAGCACCAGAAACCCCGACGCCATGTTGCGATGCGTGACGGGAATCCCGGCAGCTTCCGGAGCGGCGACCGCGGTCGTCACGCCTGGAACGACCTCGACAGCAATGCCGGCATGCGTGAGCACGAGCATCTCTTCCGCGCCCCGGCCGAACACGAACGGGTCTCCGCCCTTCAACCGCACGACGTGCTTGCCCTGCCGGGCCGCACGGATCATCAGGCGATTGATCGTCTCCTGCTTGACGCTGGCTCGCCCGGCGCGCTTGCCGACACAGAAGCACTGCGCCCCCGTGAGACGGCGAAGCGCCTCGGCATCGACGAGGGCGTCGTACAGAACGAGATCGGCTTCTTCGACGCGCCGCAATGCGCGAAGGGTCCACAGTTCCGGATCACCGGGACCGGCGCCGACCAGCGAGACTCGACCTAACGCCACGGCTTAACTCCCAACGCCCAACTTCCAACTCCCAAACTCCGCATCACATCCCGCTTGGGAGTTGGGAATTGGCGGTTGGGAGTTGACTGCTGTCCTTCTCCTCGTACAGGCGATTCAATGTCTCGAGAAGCATCGGCCGCCGCTCTTCCATCGGCACGCCATCGCGCTTCCACTCACGCCGCGCCTCATCGGAGGCGACCATCCAGCTCTCGAGGTCGGCTGGCAGCCACGCATCCAGCGCTTCACGCAGCAGGCCCGCCAGCGCCGGTGCACGGCCGTCAGTCGAGAACGCAACCGTCACACCCGCGCGCCGGACAACGCTGGCTGCGTACGCGCTGGCGTGCGACGGATCATCGACGGCGTTGACGAACACGCGTCTTGGCTCAGCCGCCGCAAGCACCTGCTCGTTGACCTCATGAGGCGCCGCGGCCACGACGTACCACGCATCATCCAGGTCAGACGGCTCGAACGCGCGACGGACGATCCTTACGCCCGGCTGATGCAGCTCAGATCGAATCTCCGGCGCAACGACCGTGACCTGGGCTCCGTCGGCAAGCAGACCGGCAAGCTTCCCCGCGGCAACCCGTCCACCGCCAACGAGGAGAACCCGACGACCACTCAGCTTCAGAAAGACGGGATACATGGAAACCATCCTGTAGTTCAACCTGCTCTGTTCTCGGTTCTCAGTTCGTGTTCAAGTTCGCGTTCGGCTGAACGTGAACAAGAACCGAGAAGTGAGAAATGAGAAGCGTGAACCACACCTCCTACGCCGTAACACCCTGCGGCGCGACGACCCGCTCGAAGTCCGACAACGCGCGTCCGATGCTAACCGGCCGCTCGACGCGATCTCTCCATCACTTCGGCGGTCTTGTAGCCATTGCCGGTGATGCAGACCACGACCGACTCGTTCGACTTGATGACTCCGCGGCGCACGAGCGCACGCGCCGCCGCCAGCGTGGTCCCGCCAGCTGGCTCCGTGAAGATCCCCTCGGTGCGCGCAAGCAGGTCGATGGCGTCGAGGATCTCGTCATCGCTCACCATCGCACCGCTACCACCGGTCTCCTTCACGACTTTGACTACCTGGAATCCATCAGCTGGATTGCCGATCGCAAGCGACTTCGCGATGGTGTCCGGCTTGACCGGATCCGGGAACTCGAGGCCAGCCTCGAGCGCACGAATCACAGGAGCCGATCCTTCTGGCTGCGCGGCGTGAATGCGCGGGAGCCGCCCCTCAACCAGACCGACTTCACTGAATTCGCGCAGTCCCTTGAAAATGCGCGGCAGCAGAGTGCCTCCCGCCACCGGGGACACGATGTGATCGGGATATCGCCATCCGAGCTGCTCGGCGATCTCGAAGCCCATCGTCTTGGCGCCTTCGGCGTAGTAACTCCTCAGGTTGATGTTGGCGAACCCCCAGCCGTACCGATCCGCAATCTGCGTGCAGAGACGATTCACGTCGTCGTAGTTGCCCTCGACGGCGACGACATGCGGACGATAAATGGCGGCCCCGAGGATCTTCGCCGGCTCGAGATCGTGCGGGATGAACACGTAGCACTCCAGACCGAGACGTGCGGCGTGCGCCGCCACGCTGCCGGCCAGATTGCCCGTCGACGCGCATCCGAACACCGAGAAGCCCAACTCCACTGCCTTCGTCGCTGCGACCGATACGACTCGATCCTTGTAGGAGAAGGTGGGATGGTTCACCGAGTCGTCTTTGATGTACAGCTCAGAGACACCCAGCGCTTCCGCAAGACGCGTTGCGCGGACCAGAGGCGTGAAGCCCGAATAAAACCCGGTGCGTGGCTCAGCGACAGGAAGCAACTCGACGTAACGCCACAACGAGGGAGGACGAGACTCGATGAGTTCGCGGCTCATGACCTTCCGCACGGCCTCGTAGTCGTAGGTGACTTCGAGCGGACCGAGGCAGTCGCTGCACACCCAACTGGCCTTCGGCGGGTACGTTGCACCACAGAGGTGACAGGTCAACCCGGCCACGAACTTCATACCGTTCTCCTCACTATTCCCGACTCGAGGACGCGCGATCCCTGGTCGTCTACGCCGAGTGTCCGCACCGCGGCTTCAATTCCTGCCTGTTGATACATGGACGACAGCCGCTTCGCGACGTCGGTCGCCCCAGCCTTCGCCAGCAATGCGACTGACGGCCCGGCCCCACTCAGGAACGCTCCCAGCACGTCTGCATCGTCAATCGCCAGCGCTTCCCGAAGGAGCGGCACAAGCGACGACCGTGCCGACTGGTGCAGGCGATCCTTCACCGCTTCACGCAGGCGATCGGTACTCACCATGCTGCAGGGCGTGCACCAACGCGAGTACACGCTGCATATTGAAAATCGCGTCGGCGCGCGGCACGTCGCGTGGCAACGCTGCACGGGCCTTGGCGGTTGCCAGTCCAACAGCGGGAGTCGCGACGATCAGCCGCAGGTCCTGAGGCCACGGCCACCGCAGCGCATAGGGCGAAGCTCCCGCGACCTCGACCACGGAGTTCAGTCCCCCAAACAAGGCCGGCGCCGCATTGTCCGCGTGTCCCTCGGCCTGAGTCGCTGCACCAAGCAACTTCTCATCGTCGAGGACTCCGGTCACTCGCTCGAAGACCCTGATACCCGCGACACTGGCGGCGGCGCTGCTGCCCAGACCCGCGGCCATCGGAATGTCGCTGGTGACGTCCACCGTTACCGACGGCCCACGCCTTCCTGTCCGGTGAGCTGCGATCTCGAATGCGCGCTCCACCGCGTTCCCTCCCGACACGGGCGGAACGCTCCGCGCCACCGTCAGCTTGCAGCGCCCATCGTCGCGGATGTCGACAATCCTGACCCGGAGGTGCAACTCGACGGCAACGCCCAAGGTATCGAAGCCGCCACCCAGGTTGGCGACCGAGCCCGGGACCACGATCTCGTCCCCGACCGCCGCGCCTGCGCGAATGGTCTCTGCGTTACTCTCAGAACTCGCTTGTGTTGGTGATATTGACAACGCTAGTCCCTCGTGCCACCGACCGTCTTATTCCGCCGGCCTTGGGCCGCGCCCCCCAACACAAGCGAGCAGCAGCGTAAGTGACACGAAATAAAAACGATATCACGAATCCTGACCTAGCAGCATCGGCAGCGCGAGGGGCGGTTCGGCGTGCCATTCGGCCTGGCTCAGTTCATCGAGCGCCTCGAGAAGAGCCGCCTCGGCACAGGGTTCGACGGTGATGACAAACGGAAGCCGGTCTTTGGGATAGCCCGGTTCCTGGAGCACGGCGTCGAGGTTCACGTCCTGTCTCGCCAATGCTGCGGCGATCGCCGCCAGGATGCCCGGCCGGTCCTTCACGACGAATCGGAGGTAGTACGGCATCGGCGGGGGTGCGACGAAGGCGGCGGGCGTCCACTCCTCAGCTTCGCTTCGGATGCCTCCCTGGGTCAGCGCCAACAGGTCTGATACGACGGCGACCGCAGTGGCAGGGCCGCCGGCCCCTGCGCCGCTGAAGCTACTCTCGCCGCCATAACGGCCGTAGATGCTGACCACGTTGTTGGCGCCTTCATTTCGTCCAAAGCTCGATCCCTGCGGAACGAGCACGGGTCCGACAAAACCATAGAAGCCGCTGTCAGTGGCCTGAACGCGCGAGACCTGTCGAATCGTGCAGCCCAGGCGTGTGGCGTACCGGAAGTCGGCGGCCGAGAGCGGACGAATCGAGCGTCTCGGAACGTCCTGCATCTTCAGATGTCGACGGAACGCGATACCTGCGAGCACGACGAGTTTTGCCGCGGCGTCGAAGCCGTCGACGTCGGCAGTTGGATCGGCCTCCGCGTAGCCCAGGCGCTGCGCGTCGGCGAGGACGATGTCCATCGCTTCGCCGGTTGCGGACATCCGACTCAGGATGTAGTTGCAGGTGCCATTGAGAATGCCCGCCACGCCCGTGAGCGAGTCGCCGGCAAGCCCTTCTCTCACGCCGTGGATGAGCGGCACACCACCGCCAACTGCGGCCTCGAAACGGATCCGAACGCCGGCGCGCGACGCGGCGCTCAGGAGTTCGGGACCATGAGCCGCCAGCAGCATCTTGTTGGCGGTGACTACCGAAGCACCGCGCTCAATCGCCTTGCTGACCCAGTCGTGGGCGGGGTTTACACCTCCAACGACTTCGACAACGACATCAGGAGATGCGTCGAGAACCTCATCGTAGTTTTCGGTCCAGACCACGGACGCGGGCACCCAGTCGGCGCGTTTTCGGGAGACGCCGCGATTGAAGACGTGGGTCAGCCGAACCCGACCCGCCAGCTCGGGGCGCTCGACCAGAATTCGCGCGACAGACGCGCCCACAGTGCCGAAGCCGAGAATCGCGACCTTGATGGGGACTCTCGGCTCTCGGCTCTCGGCCTTGGGCTCTCGGCTCTCCGCCTTGGGTTCTGGACTCTGGGCTTGAGGCATCGCTTCTACAGTTTACAGGCTGCTGGTACCCGTACACTGAACTGAGAACATGGAACGAGATCCCAGAGCCGAAAGCCAAGAGCTGAGAGCCTCATTCACCATCGGGCTCATTCAGGATCACGCGACGCCCGACCTCGCCGCGAACCTGCAGAGAACAGACCGGCTCGTGCGCCAGGCCGCGAGCAAAGGGGCTCAGGTCGTCTGCCTCAAGGAGCTCTTTCAGTCGCCGTATTTCTGCAAGTCGCAGCAGAGCGACCGGTTCGACCTCGCGGAGCCGATTCCGGGTCCCACGACAGACGCGATGCAGCGGCTGGCGCACGAGCTGGGCATTGTGATGATCGTCCCGATCTTCGAACGGCAGGCCGCGGGGATCTATCGCAATTCCGCCGCGATCGTCGACGCTGACGGATCGCTGCTTGGCACCTACCGGAAGATGCACATCCCGGATGATCCGCTGTTCAACGAGAAGTACTACTTCACGCCCGGAGACGCTGACCGGGGCAACGACACGTCGACGCGCCTTGGAGGCTTCAAGGTGTGGAAGACGCGTTACGCGACGATCGGCGTCCTGATCTGCTGGGACCAGTGGTATCCGGAAGCGGCGCGCATCACCTCACTGCTCGGCGCCGACGTCCTCTTCTACCCCACGGCCATCGGGTGGCATCCATCGGAGCGAGCCGAGTGGGGTCAAGCCCAGGTGGATGCGTGGCGAACGATCCAGCGATCGCACGCGATCGCCAACGGCGTGTACGTCGCGGCTCCGAATCGGGTCGGCCACGAAGATGAACCAGGGACCAAGGGCATCACCTTCTTCGGGCACTCGTTCGTCGTCGATCCCTTCGGGCGCTACATTGCCGAAGCAGGCGAAGGCGAAGAGGTCCTGATCGCCCGGTGCGACCCGGCGCTCATCGAGACCGTGCGACGCAACTGGCCGTTCCTCCGTGACAGACGCATCGACGCGTACGGTCCGATTCTCAGTCGGTATCTCGGCGCGTGACCGACCGTCTTCGTTCCCGGTTCCGCATGCCGGCGGAATGGGAGTCGCATCGTGCGACATGGATAGCCTGGCCGCATCACGAGCCTGACTGGCCCGGGAAGTTTGGGCCGATTCCCTGGGTCTATGCCGAGATCGCGCGCGTGCTCGCGCTCTACGAACCGGTCGAAATCCTCTGTCAGTCGAAGGAGATCGTCGAGTCGGCGAGGACGATGTTGAACGCGCATGGAGCGCGGCTCGATCGCATCCGCCTTCATGTTGTTCCGACCGATCGCGTGTGGCTGCGCGACTCGGCGCCGATTGGTGTGTGCGACACCGCGGGCGACGTCGCGCTGCTCGATTGGAACTTCAACGCCTGGGCAAAGTACGACAACTGGGCGCTCGACGACCAGGTCGGAACAGCTGTCGCGTCAATCACGGGACTGCGCCGCGAAGAACCGCGCTGGCGCAACGGCGAGCGCATTGTGCTCGAAGGCGGCGGCATCGACGTCAACGGCGACGGCCTGCTGCTCGTCACGGAAGAATGGCTGATGAGCGACGTCCAGGTGCGCAACCCGGGACTCACCCGCGACGACTACGAGGAGATATTCAGGACGTGGCTCGGTGTCGACCGTATTATCTGGCTTGGTGAGGGGTGCGTTGGCGACGACACTCACGGCCACATCGACGACGTTGCGAGATTCGTTGCGCGCGACACCGTGGTTCTGGCTGTCGAGCAAGATCCCAATGACGAGAACCATGAGCGATCGATGGACAACCTGAATCGCCTTCAACGCGCCTCGAACGCACCGGGAGTTGCGGCGCTTCACATCGTGACCTTGCCGTTTCCGCGCGCCGTGGTCATGAACGGCGAACGCCTGCCGGCAAGCTACGCCAACTTCTACATCGGCAACGATGTCGTGCTGGTGCCGACGTTCAACGATCCCAATGACCGCGTCGCACTCGACATCCTCGCGAACCTGATGCCGTCACATCGCATCATCGGCATCCACGCCGTCGACCTCGTCTGGGGTCTCGGTACGCTGCACTGCCTCACACAACAGGAGCCCTCGAAGATCAATTCTTGATTTTTGATCTTTGATTATCGAATCGTTGTTGATTGGTGATTGTTGAATGTTGATTGGTTCGTCGTACGGCAACCTACGCCTTCAATCGGCAATCACAAATCAACAACCAATCAACAATCAAAGATCGCCAAGTTAACAATTGATTGCCTCATCGAGCGGAGATGGCAACAGAGACACTGACAGCAGCCCCTGGCATCGCAACACCGGCGATCTCTTGATAGCTCACGTCGAACAAGTTGGTGCCCTCAATATAGAGATCGAGAGTTCCGACTGATCCGGCGGCCGAGGCGGGTGTCGAGCACGACGTAATCCGCTGTGCCGGTCGTGCGCGACCGCTGCCGGTACTCGAGCCGGGGCGCCACGCGGAAACCGGCCGGCAATGGCATCGCAAAGGCCGCCGTGAACGACTGCGGTGCGTAGTCGAGTACGTACTTCGAAAGCTGGTCCACCGTCGCCGCATCGACACTAATCGCCGTGTACTGCGCCTGTACGAAGACTCCGGGCCTCAGCGTCTTCTGGATGCCGACCTCGAATCCCACCGTGCTGACGTCGCGCACGTTGTAGGTCTGCCATCGATCGGCCGTCGTTGGACGCAGCCAGTCGATGACATCGTGGTCCGCTCGTCCGAACACGCTGGTCTGAAGCAACCACCCATCGCGGAGAATCACGTCGGCTCCGGCCTCGCCCGACCAGGCGCTCTCCGGTCCGACGTCCTCGCGGGCAAGGTTCGCAGGATCGGAGTAATAGCGCTCGGTAAACGTCGGCACCCGGAATGCCCGGGCAACGGATCCGCGCAGACGAAGTGATGGCGTGGCCCACCATCCCGCACCGACTGACGGATTCCACGAGGTCCCGAACTCATCGTATCGATCGACGCGGAGCAGGCTTTCAAGCTGCACGCCCGTCACCACTTCCTGACGCCACTCGCCAAATGCGCTGATGCGAGCGGTGTCGTGATCACCGAGGTTGGTCGAGCGGATCCAGTCGCCGCCACCTTCGAGTCCAACTGTCAGCGAGCCACGACCGGCCACCGGCCGCGAGCCACTGGCGGAGACCAGGGCTGCATGAGTGCGATGGCGGTTGTCAGACAAGGCGGGCTGCAGCTGGTTGAAGACGAAGCGATCGCCGTGTGTCCGGTACGAGGCCTGACCATCGATGCTCCACGCGCCGACCTCACCGAACCGGTGGTCAGCCGCGACAAGCGTCTGGTTCGTCCATTCCCGCGATGGTGCGTTACCACCGTAGAAGTTGTTGGCGCCGAACTCCCTCCAAAGATAGGAGACAGTCACACCGGAGCGTTCCCCAATTGAGGTTCGCGATCGCAGGATCGCGCTCTTGAAGTCGCGGTCGTACATGAACCCGTCAGAGCGATCGAAAGACACGCCTGCCGTCTGATGCACCGTCCCGCGCACGAAGTCGCCCTGGGCCCGGCCGGCCACCAGTCCGAAGCTGCCGCCCTGCACCAGCAGCGACTCGCCCGAGTCGCGCCGCGTCACGATGTTGATCGTGCCGCCGACGGCGTCTGCTCCAAACAGCGATGAGCCTGGCCCGTAAAGGATTTCGATCCGCTCGACCTGATCGAGCGGAACGGGAATGTCGCCGTTGTGATGGCCGGACTGGGCGTCGTTCAGCCGCACGCCGTCAACGAGTACCAGTACCTGCCCGAAGGTCGCGCCGCGCAGGGCAAAATCGGTCTGCGTCCCGCGGACGCCGCGGGCCCGGACGTCAACCGAGGAAGCCAGCCGCAGGACTTCCGCGATGCTGTTGACCGGCAGCGCGTCGATCTGCTGGCGGGTAATGACCGTCAACGTGCGGGTGACGCTGCCAAGTTCAACCGGCCTGGCGGCCGCCGTGACGACGACTGTCTGACGAAAGTCCTGGGCGTAGACGGGTGCACTCGCCAGGCAAAGAAGAATCAGGCCTTTTCTCATCCGGTCCGCAATCGTCGCATATCCACGGAAATGCACAGACTGGTGCCGGGATATCGGCCCTCCGGGAAAGTTTGACAGGTTTTTGACATATCATTCAGCGTTCGTTTCGCGATACTTCAGCCTCGCGGGGTCCAGCCAACCACCTAGGACGGCCGCAAACGCCGTCGAAACTATCGAATGCATCAGATCGACGTTGATCAAATCCGTGCGGAGCGCAACCGCGCCTCGTCAGCGCACGGGTTCCGGTTCCCACATCCCAGGAGGTCCGAATGAAGCAGGTACTCATCAGAAGCGTGTTCGCGCTTCTGTTGCTGGCCGGGTTGCCAGCGGCGGTATTCGCTCAAGCGTCCATCACAGGCATCGTGAGGGATACATCGGGAGCGGTGCTCCCAGGCGTGACGGTCGAAGCCGCCAGCCCGGTCATCATCGAGAAAGTTCGTTCGGCGACAACTGACGGAACCGGTCGCTTCATCATTCCGGACCTCCGACCCGGGTACTTATCGCGTGACGTTTACGCTGCCCGGATTCAGAAGCGTGGTTCGTGACGAACTCGAACTTACTGGCACCAGCGTGGTGACAGCCAATGCGGATATGGCTGTCGGAGCGGTGGAAGAAACCATTACGGTCTCTGGTGCGACGCCGACGGTCGATCTACAGAGCACGACGCGGCAGGTGTCGATTACCCAGGAGATCGTCTCGCAGATCCCAAGTTCAAGAAACCCCTTCGCACTGGGTGTGCTGATTCCTGGCGTCACACAGAGCTTCGGCGGGCGTGACGTGGGCGGCGCGGTCGTCGCAGAGGTCGCGGCACTCTCGGCCAACGGCGGACGCACCAACGACCAGCGCATGATGGTCAACGGCGTGGCGCTCAGCTCCGGCATTGGCGGCGGCTGGGGCGGTGGCGCGGTCCCGAATGCGGCGGGCACGCAGGAGTTCGCGATCGACGTTTCCGCGGTGGACGCACAGGCCGCCACTGGCGGCGTGCGCGTCAACTTCATCCCGCGCGATGGTGGCAATCAGTTCAGCGGCACGATCTTCGGCAGCTACTCGAAAGGCAGCTGGGCGTCCGACAACTACACCGGCACCGACGTCCAGCAGCGCGGGCTGACGGCGCCGAGCAAGATCAAAGAGAACGGCGACTTCAATCCCGGCGTCGGTGGACCGATCGTCCGCGACAAGTTCTGGTTCTTCGTCTCCGGTCGTCTGCTGAAGGCGGACAATCTCGTCGCCGGACAGTTCATGAACGCCAACGCGAACGACCTGACTCAAATCCGCTACGTCAGCTCGGGCGAGCAGGCCATCCTGCACCAGGATCAGTCGATTTTCCAGGTCCACCTGACGTATCAGCTGAACGACAAGAACAAGCTGGGACTCACCTACGACCAGGAATCCTATTGCGGATGTCCCTTCGGAGTGACTGCCGGCGTCACGCCGGATGCCGCAAGCGACCGTCGCTTCCCCCTGCAGCGGTTCGTGTCGGCTGACTGGACCTCACCGGTCACGAACCGGTTGCTGCTCGAGGCGAGCGGCATTCACCGCGTCGAACGGTGGGGCAACATGCACCTGCAGACCGGCAAGGGCGACAACATCGACGGACTCGCACCAGGGATCACGGGTATCGTCGATAACCCGTCGCTCGCGACCGGCGCCAGCCTGAACTATCGCGCGTCGAGCGGGACGTTCAACAACTCGTGGAACTGGAACCTCCACTACCGTTTCGCGGCCTCTTACATCACCGGGTCTCACAACTTCAAGGTGGGCTTCAACAACGCGTACCTGCACCACGAGAACACCACCTACACCAATCCGGCGACGGAGTACTACTTCAACTTCGCCAACGGTGTGCCGTCGCAGGTCGTCTACCGGATTCCACGAACCGTCGGAGCGAACGTCGACTACGACATGGGCCTGTTCGCGCAGGACCGATGGACCGCGGGTCGCTGGACGCTGGCGGGAGGCGTGCGATTCGACGCCTACAAGAACCACTTCCCGGAGTCGTCGATCTCGCCGACGTTCCTTGCCCCAAACCTCAACGTGTCGTTCCCGAAGATCGACAACATCAGCTGGAAAGATGTCACGCCGAAGCTGGGCGCGACCTACGATCTGTTTGGCAACGGGAAGACCGCACTGAAGGTCACGCTGAACAAGTACCTCGAAGGTATGGGAACAACAGGGTTTGGCGCAGCGCAGGTCACCGACGCGCCCAATCCGCTCAACCGGTTGTCGGGCACCGCTGCCCCATTCCCCACGCGTACCTGGGCCGACGCCAACGGCAACTTCGCGCCTGACTGCAACCTGCAGAACTATCAAGCCAACGGCGAGTGTCTCGCGTTGACCAACGCTGCGATCTTCGGCACCGTCGTGCCGGGAACCAGCTACGACCCGGACCTGCTCAACGGCTGGGGCAAGCGCTTCAACAACTGGGAGTTCACGACCAGCGTGCAGCACGAACTGGCGCCTCGGATGTCACTCAACGTTCAGTACGCCCGCCGGTGGTATGGCAACTTCCGGGTGACCGATGACCGCGCGGTGTCACCAGCTGACTACAACCAGTTCACCATCAACGTCCCGACCGATTCGCGCCTGCCCGACGGCGGGGGCTACCAGCTCACCGGCTTCGACATCACGTCGGCCGGCAACGCCCGGCCGACGGATTACTTCGTCACGCTCGCGAAGAACTACGGCTCGCAAACCGAGAAATTCGATGCCATAAACGTCTCGCTCCAGGCGCGGCTCCAGAACGGCCTGACGTTCCAGGCCGGCGTCGGGCCGGGCCGCCTCGTCACCAACGATTGTGAGGTGGTGGACGATCTGCCCGAGATGCTGCAGGCGACGGCAGGCAACCCGTCGCGCAGCTTCGCGGCGGCAGCACGGCCGCTCGAGCGCTGCGACCAGAACAACGGCTGGCGCACGGGCGTCAGCGGACTGGCTACGTACACGATCCCGAAGATCGACGTGCTGGTCAGCGGCACGTACCAGAACCAGCCGGGCATCCAGGTGGATGCTAACTACAACACGCCGGTCTCGGCCACCGACCTTGGACGTCCGTTCACCGGCGCGACGTTCCGCAACTACAACATCGTCACGGCCGGCGAGGTGTACATCGAGCGGTTGAACCAGATCGACTTCCGCGTGGCCAAGGTGTTCCGCGTCGGCGGGTCGCGCACGATGATCAACTTCGACTTCTTCAACATCACCAACTCCAACTCGGTGCTCACCGAGAACGCGACGTTCGTCCTGGCGCCGAGCACGGCGTGGCGGACGCCGCAGTCGATCCTCCTGCCGCGTATGTTCAAGCTCAGCGCGCAGTTCGACTTCTAGTCGCTGACCTCAGTTCACGGTCAGCAAAGATCGGTCAAAAGGCCCGTCCCGGTTCGCCGGGAGGGCCTTTTGTTTTTCGACAATTCGTCGACAGGCGCGAAAACACCAATGTTTTCGAATACATCCCGCCGCCGATCCGTAACGACATCGAAATTATCTCCCGTATCAGATACACATTGATCAGATTAGTGGGCGGGGCGCAACATGCGCCTCAATCAGAGCCCCGTTCGGAGTCCCTCCTAACCCCTAGGAGGTACGAATGAAGCGCGTACTCGTCAGAGGCGCCGCGGCGCTTCTGTTGCTCGCCCTGACGCCAGCGGTCGCATTCGCCCAGGCCTCGATTACGGGTGTTGTGCGAGATACATCGGGAGCCGTCCTACCAGGCGTGACGGTTGAAGCCGCCAGTCCTGCGATCATCGAGAAAGTCCGCACAGCCACCACTGACGGGACCGGAACATACCGGATCACGGAACTCCGACCCGGCGCGTACACGGTCACCTTCGCTCTCCCGGGGTTCAACACAGTCAAGCGGGACGGCATCAATCTGACTGGAGCATTCACGGCATCCGTCGATGCCGAGATGCGGGTCGGTGCGCTCGAGGAAACGATTACGGTCACTGGCGAAGCGCCGATCGTCGACGTCCAGAGTTCGACGCGTCAGCGCGTCATGGACGCCGACGCCATCAGCACGCTCCCCACTGGACGCAACATGTTCGAGTTGGGCGTCCTCATCCCGGGTGTCTCGATGGTCTCGCAGGGCGGCACGCTGGCCAACCACAACGTGGGCGGCGCGGTCGGACCAGAAACGCGCGCGCTCGGCTCCCATGGCAGCCGGACAGTCGGACCAGCGCATGATGGTAACGGCGTTGCGCTGAGCACGATGATCGGCGGTGGCTGGGGTGGCGGAGCCGTGCCGAACGCCACGGGTATGGCGGAGTTCGCCATTGATGTGTCGGGAGTGGACGCGCAGGCTGCCACGGGCGGCGTGCGAATCAACTTCATCCCGCGAGACGGGGGCAACCGGCTCTCCGGAACGGTCTTCGGCGGCTTCACGACGGAAAACTTCGCGTCCGATAACTTCACGGGCTCGGACGTGCAGGCGCGCGGGCTGACGGCAGCGCCTCAAATCAAGGGGAACGGAGACTTCAATCCTGGCGTCGGCGGGCCGTTCGTCCGCGACAAGGTGTGGTTCTTCGTATCAGGGCGCTATCTGTACGCGGACAACTACGTCCCTGGGATGTTCCACAACGCGAACGCAAACCAGTTGAACGACTTCCGCTACGTGAGCACAGGGGAGCAGGCCATCATCCATCAGGACCAGACGATGTATCAGGCCCGCGTCACATGGCAGGCGAATTCCAGAGAACAAGATCGGTTTCACCTACGATCACGAGGCGTTGTGCAGCTGTCCCAACCAGATCTCGGCCACGGTCGCCCCTGAGGCCTCGGTCGATCGACGATTCCCGCTGCAGCGTTTCATTCAGATGGACTGGAACAGTCCAGTGAGCAACCGCCTGTTGCTCGAGGCGAGCGCGATCCACCGCGTGGAGCGGTGGGGCGGCATGCACCTTCAGACCGGGAAGGGCGACAACATCGACGCCATCGCCCCGGGCATGGTCCCCGTCATCGACAACCCGTCGCTCGCCACCGGCTCGAGCTTGAACTACCGGGCATTTGCGACCGCCCCCGGTGGCACGTTCAACAACTCCTGGAACTGGAACATCCACTACCGGGCCGCGGTGTCCTACATCACGGGTTCGCACAGCTTCAAGGTCGGTTTCAACAACGCCTACGGCCATCACGAGAACACCAGCTACACCGACCCGACGACGCCGTACTTCTACAACTTCGCGAACGGTGTGCCGACGCAGCTCACCTACCGGATCACGCCGCGGACGGTCGCGGTGAACGTGGACCGCGACCTCGGGTTCTTTGCGCAGGACAAGTGGACTGTGGGCCGATGGACGCTCGCCGGTGGCGTTCGCTACGACCACTTCAAGAACAGCTTCCCGCCGCAGGCGATTGCGCCAACGGCCCTGGCGCCGAATCTCAACGTCAGCTTCGACCGAATCGAGAATTACTCGTTGCATGACATCACACCGAAGATGGGCGTGACCTACGATCTGTTCGGGAACGGAAAGACGGCGCTGAAAGTCACCCTGAATAGGTATTTGGAAGGCCTCGGAACAACGGGGGCGTTGTCTGACCAGCCCAATCCGATCAACCGGCTGGTCACGACCACTACCCGCACCTGGACCGACGGCGACACCGATTTCGTGCCTGATTGCGACTTGTTGAACTATGCGACCAACGGAGAGTGCGGCGCGCTGGTGAACGCAGCCATCTTCGGGACAGTCGTGCCCGGTACCACCTACGATCGAGACGTTCTGGCGGGCTGGGGGAAGCGGTTCTACAACTGGGAGTTCACGGCGGGGGTGCAGCACGAACTGGTGCCACGGCTGTCGCTCGACGTACAGTTTGCCCGGAGATGGTACGGCAACTTCCGAACGATGGATGACCGGGCCGTCGGACCCGAGGACTACGATCAGTTCACGATCAACGTGCCGAGCGATTCAAGGCTGCCGAACGGTGGCGGCTACACGCTCACCGCCTTCGATCTGAAACAGGCGGCGTTTGCACGGGCCCAGAACAACTTCGTGACCCTCTCCAAAAACTATGGGGATCAGAGCGAGGTGTTCAACGCGGTCAGCCTCAGCGTCAATGCTAGGCTCCAGAATGGACTCGTTCTCCAGGCTGGTGCTGGAACCGGACGCGTCATTACGGACGATTGCGGGGTCGTGGCGGCGCTGCCCGAAACGCTGCACGCGAATCCTTTCACCGGTAACCCTGCCAACCCCGTCACCAACACCCGTTCGTTCGCGAATGCCGCCAGGACGCTCGAGCGTTGCGAACAGAATCAGGGGTGGCGCACGTCCATGCAGGGCCTGGTCGCCTATGTGATCCCGAAGATTGACGTCAACATCAGCGGGACCTTCCAGAACCTGCCCGGATCGAGCACCGCCAACAGTACCGGCACAAGCATGAGCGCGAACGCGGCGATCACGGCGCCCACGACCACGCTCGGACGCGCGTACAGCAGCGGACCGAATGCGCGCTTCTTCAATATCATCGAGGCCGGCACCGTCTACGTCGAGCGGATGAATCAACTCGACCTCCGCATGTCGAAGCTGTTCCGGCTGAACACGACACGGACCAGCCTCAACTTCGACTTCTACAACGTGCTCAACTCCAACTCCGTGATCAACGAGAACATCACGTACGGCGCGGCGTGGCGGACACCGCAACTGATCCTTCTGCCGCGCATATTCAAACTGAGCGCGCAGTTCGACTTCTAGTCGCTGACCTCACTTCGCGGTCAGCAAAGATCGGTCAAAGGCCCGTCCCGGTTCGCCGGGACAGGCCTTTGTTTCTGTACAATTCGTCGACAACCGCGAAAACGCCAATGTTTTTGGGTACATCCCCCGCCATCCATAACAACATCGAAACTATCTGACGCATCAGATACACATTGATCAGATTGGGGGCGGGGCGCAACATGCGCCTCAATCAGAGCCCGGTTCGGAGTCCCCTAACCCTAGGAGGTACGAATGAAGCGCGTACTCGTCAGAGGCGCCGCGGCGCTTCTGTTGCTGGCCCTGACGCCAGTCGATCGCATTCGCCCAGGCCTCGATTACGGGTGTTGTGCGAGATACATCGGGAGCCGTGCTTACCAGGCGTGACGGTTGAAGCCGCCAGTCCTGCGATCATCGAGAAAGTGCGCACAGCCATCACCGACGGGACCGGAACATACCGGATCACGGAACTCCGACCCGGCGCCTACACCGTCACCTTCACTCTCCCGGGGTTCAACACGGTCAAGCGTGACGGCATCAATCTGACCGGAGCGTTCACGGCATCCGTCGACGCCGAGATGCGGGTCGGTGCGCTCGAGGAAACGATTACGGTCACTGGCGAAGCGCCGATTGTCGACGTCCAGAGCTCGACGCGTCAGCGCGTCATGGACGCCGACGCCATCAGCACGCTCCCGACTGGACGCAACATGTTCGAGTTGGGCGTCCTCATCCCGGGTGTCTCGATGGTCTCGCAGGGCGGCACGCTGGCCAACCACAACGTGGGCGGCGCGGTCGGACCAGAAACGCGCGCGCTCGGCGCCCATGGCGGCCGGACCGAGGATCAGCGGTTCCTGATGAACGGCGTATCGCTCAGCTCGATGATCGGCGGCGGCTGGGGCGGCGGCGCGATTCCGAACGCGACCGGACTCCAGGAGATGGTCTTCGATACCGCCGCCGTGTCGGCGGAACTGGCAACCGGCGGCGTCCGCATCAACTTCATCGCTCGCGAGGGCGGCAATCAGTATCACGGATCGATCTTCGGCAGCTTTGCCAACGATGCGTTCCAGGGCACGAATATCGGCGACGATCTCCTCGCGCGCAACCCCGCGCTCGTCAACGCGGGCGGCGTCGACAAGAACTGGGACTTCAATCCTGGAGTCGGTGGTCCCCTCAAACGCGACAAGGTCTGGTTCTTCGCGAGCGGCCGATATCAGGGCGCGTACCTGTTCGCTCCTGGCATGTTCTACAACCAGAACGCCAACAACCCCGCCCGCTGGGACTACGTTCCCGATCTCAGCAATCCGGCGTCAGTCGAAAAAGTGTGGAAGGACGCGCAGCTGCGGCTGTCGTGGCAAGCGTCGCAGAAGAACAAGATCGGCTTCACCTATACGCAGCAGGACTTCTGCGCCTGCCACGATGCGATTACGGCCACGGTCGCCCCTGAGTCCGCCAACGACCGCCGCTTCCCAACGCAGCGCGTGTTGCTCGTTGACTGGACCTCGCCGGTGACGAATCGGGTTCTGATCGAGGCGAGCGGCATCCACCGCGTCGAGCGCTGGGGCAACATGCACCTGCAGACCAAGGGGCTCGAGCTCGATCCGCAGATGATCGGCGTGGTCGAACAGGGCGGAGCGATTCCTACACTGCGCTATCGTGGCGCGACGGAAAGCACGGCCGGTGCGGGCGGCACTTACAACAACTCCTGGAACGACAACTTCCACTGGCGCTTCCACACGTCGTACATCACCGGCGCGCACGCGTTCAAGGTCGGCGTGAATGACGCCATCGGATACCACGACAACACGACGTACGTCCCGAACTCGGTGTCGTACCGGTTCAACAACGGCGTGCCGAACCAGATCACGCTGCGGGCCCTGCCGCACACGGTAAAGAGCCACGTCGATCACGACCTCGGGATCTTCGCGCAGGACAAGTGGACGATCGGCCGGCTGACGCTGTCGGGCGGCATTCGCTACGACTACCACGCCAACAGCTTCCCGGAACAAACGCTCGAGCCGACGTTTGCCACACCCAACAGGAACTTGGTCTTCCCGGAGCAGGACAACCTGAGCTATCACGACATCACGCCGAAAAGCCAGGCAGTTGTCGATCTGTTTGGCACCGGCAAAACGGCGGTCAAGGTCAGCTTGAACAAGTACCTTGGCGGGTTGGGCACCAACGGCGGTGAGACCGGCGTGTCGATCGGTCCGAACCCGATCAACGTGCTGAACACGGTCGCGCGTCGCGCCTGGGAGGACACGAACAGAAACTACGTCAGTTGACTGCAACATCCTGAGCTCTGCCGCGCAGGACAACCGTCCCACCGGCGGCGATCTCTGCGGCGCGTTCAGCGATGCCACATTCGGTAGAGCCACGCCCAATACGAGGTACGACCCCGATCTCCTCACCGGGTGGGGGAAGCGGTTCAACAACTGGGAATTCTCGACCAGCGTGCAGCACGAGATCGTGCCCCGCGTCTCGATCGATGTTGGCTACTTCCGGCGCTGGTACGGGAACTTCGTCGTGACCGACAACCTCAACGTCGCTGCGTCGGAATACGACACCTTCAGCATCGTCGCACCCTCAGAGTCCCGTCTGCCGGACGGCGGAGGCTATACGATTCCAGGCTTCCTGGCGATCAAGCAGTCGGCGTTCGGCAGAGCCTCGGATAACTTCGTGACGCTTGCCGAGACGTATGGCAAACGGATCGAGCACTGGAATGGAGTCGACGTATCGGTCAACGCGCGGCTCGCCAACGGCCTCTTCCTGCAGGGCGGCACGAGCACCGGCCGGACCTCGACCGACAATTGCGACATCATCGACGATGTCCCGGAGTCGATTCTCGATGTCGCGGCCAACGCGCCGAACGTTGCATATTGCCACGTCGATACCAATTGGCTCACGCAGATCAAGGGTGTCGCCGCCTACACCATTCCTCGAATCGACGTCCAGGTGTCCGGGACGTACCAGAGACTGCCAGCCCCGGTTCCTGACCTGTCGGCGAACTTCGCGGCAACCAATGCCTACCTTGCCGCCAACTCGACGCTGGGTCGTCCGTTGGCGGGCGGTGCGCAGAACATCACCGTCAACCTCGTGGACCCAGGCACGGTGTTCGGCCCGTCGCTGAACCAGCTCGATCTGCGCTTCGCGAAGATCATCAGGATGGGAGGCGCACGCGCGACGATCAACTTCGACCTCTACAACGCGTTCAACGCGAACACGATCTTGACCTATAACAACGCGTTCGCGGTTGCGCCGACGGGAGCCGTCACCTGGCAGCAGCCGACGCAAATCCTCCAGGCAAGGTTCTTCAAGATCGGTGGGCAGTTCGACTTTTAGTCACGAAGGACTCGAAGGCCTCGAAGCTAGCGACGGAAGGCTCGTCCCCTGCGGGACGAGCCTTCTGATGAGGGAAGGTTATTCCGCTACGACCGCGCGCCGACGGCGACCGGCAGGAACTGCTCCTGCGGGTACAGGGACCAGACGCATTCCAGAAAGCGTTTGACGACCTGTGAATCGTCGGTCTTGCGGTGCACGACGCGAATCTCGGTCGTCGCGTCGTGATCGCTGAGGGGCCTGACCGCAACGCCGCTCGGCGGCTGCGGCTCGGTCATTGGAACGCCGTAGCCCAGGTAGACACCCTTGCCGGAGGCGACGAGCATCATGCCTGCGTGATTGAACGGGCCTGCACCGGGGGTGGAGATCATCACGGGCTCGACCTGCGCCCGCGCGTAGAGGTCCAGAATCTGGTCGTACAGGACCGGGGCGATCTGGCGGTCCCACAGCAGCAGCGGCTCGTTCGGCCAGATCACGGATCGAGACCGATTCTCGAGCCGCAAGCGGGCTCGCGTCGGAGACGATCGCCTGAATACGCTCGTGCATGATCGGCGCCGACGTCTCGAAGTCCGACGCAAACGGCGGCCGTGCAAAGGCGAGGTCGAGCGCGCCATTTCGCAGCTGCTCATCCGAGTCGTACCAGCAGTAGGCGTCGGTGGCAGAGATGCTGATGCCCGGATGTCTGCGCGTAAACTCGACGCGAATGCGATTGACGATGTCCCAGAGTCCCCAGCCGATGCCGATGCGAATCTCATTGGCTTCGCCGCGAGAGACCTGGCGCGCCGTCAACGCGAATTCGGCTGCCGCGGCGTCGACCGCTCTGGCTTTCTCGAGCAGCCGCCGTCCGGCCTCGGTGAGGTTCACGCCGTGGCGATGGCGTACGAACAGCGCGACGCCCAACTCTTCCTCGAGCTGGTGAATATGGCGGCTGAGGGGTGGCTGAGAGATATGCAGACGCTCGGCCGCTTTGGTCACACTGAGCGTCTCGGCTACGGCGATGAAGGCCTTCACTCGCCTCAGATCCATGCGGCGCAAATGCTATATCAAATCGGTATGCCAGAGCAGCGAAAGATGTATTGGACAGCGTGAGCCGCGGTGGGCGAGCGTATCGCCCGACGCCGGCTCGGCTAGAGTGATTCGACCAGCGACACCAGTGGACTCAACGCCTTGACAAGCCTTGATCGCGCGGGCACTATCAGCTCACTTTATCCCGTCACCATCCATGTCGAGGGGACGTTCTCCCCTGTTCGGTATGAGCTCGCTCCGTTCATACACGCACCGGCTGCACTGATTTCGATCACAGACTCGTTCGACACACTAGGACCATAGGGGAGGTTTAGATGCGTGGAATCGTGAGAGCTCTGGTGGCGTTCATGCTCTTCGTGCTCGCGCCGGGCGTCGTGTACGCGCAAGCCACACTGGCGGGGATCGCCAGGGATACCTCCGGCGCGGTCCTGCCGGGCGTCACGGTCGAAGCAGCAAGCCCCGTACTGATCGAGAAGGTGCGGACAGCGGTGACTGACGACACGGGCCGTTACACCATCCCGGACCTCCGTCCAGGCGATTACACCGTCACGTTCACGCTTCCCGGCTTCCGGACCATCGTCCGTGAAGGTGTGGCCGTGAGCGGAACCGCGGTCGTCACCATCAATGCCGACCTGGCGGTCGGTGGAGTGGAGGAAACGATAACGGTCACGGGTGAAACGCCTGTGGTCGACCTTCAGTCCACGACCCGACAGGCCGTGATGGACCAGGAGATCGTCTCGGCGATTCCGAGCTCGCGCACGCCGTTCACCGTCGGCGTGCTGATTCCAGGAGTCCGCAAGGGCGCGTTCACCGGTCAGGACGTCGGCGGCTCGGTCGTCCAGGAAGTGGCCTCCCTCGAAGCCAACGGGGGCCGAACCTCCGATCAGCGCATGATGGTCAACGGCGTGGCGCTCAGTTCGGGGATCGCCGGCGGATGGGGCGGCGGCGCAGTCCCGAATGCAACTGGAACGGCGGAGTTCGCCATTGACGTCTCGGGCGTGGACGCACAGGCCGCGACCGGCGGCGTGCGCATCAATTTCATTCCGCGCGACGGCGGCAATCGCTTCAGCGGCACGATCGCCGCCAACTACGCGACCGGGGATTGGGCATCCGATAACTTCACTGGCACCGACGTGCAAGAGCGCGGGTTGGCAGTGCCCGGCACCATCAAGGCGAACGGGGACTTCAATCCTGGCTTTGGCGGGCCGATCAACCGCGACACGCTCTGGTTCTTCCTGTCAGGGAGATCGCTTTTTGCCGACAACTACGTCGCGAGCACCTACTTCAACCTGAACGCGAACAAGTTGGACCGCTTCGATTACCTGCCTTCGACGGACCAGGCAATCCTCCATCAGGAACAGACGATCTACCAGGCCCGACTCACGTGGCAGGCGACACCGAAACACAAGTTCGGGGTGACGTTCGACCAGGAGAACTTCTGCGCGTGCACGACCGGCATCGGCCCGGGACCCGGCGGTGCCGTGACCTCGCCCGAGGCCGGCAACGACCGCCGTTTCCCCCTGCAGCGCTTCGTGACCGTGGACTGGAGCACCCCGGTCAGCAACCGGCTGCTGATCGAAGCGAGCGGCATTCACCGCGTCGAACGATGGGGCGGCATGGAGCCGCAGGTGGGCAAGTTGGGCAACATCGACCACCTGGAGCCCGGCATGATCCCGGTCGCCGATACCCTCAACCCGGTCACGGGCACGCCGCTGAACTATCGTGCGGCGAACACCTACAACAACTCCTGGAACTGGAATATCCATTACCGGGCAGCGGTGTCCTACATCACCGGCTCCCACACGTTCAAAGTGGGGTTCAACAACGCCTTCCTGCATCACGAGAACACGACCTACAGCGCGCCGGCGACGCCGTATAGCTACGGCTTCACCTCGATGGTGCCGAACGGCGATCACGTACCGCATCGTGCCGCGAACGGTGGAGGTCAACGTCGATCGTGACATGGGGTTCTTCGTGCAGGACAAGTGGACGACGGGACGCTGGACACTGTCGGGCGCCCTCCGCCTCGACTCCTTCAAGAACAGCTTCCCGCCTCAGGCGATCTCGGGCACGTTCTTCGGACGGAACCTGAACGTCTCGTACCCCGAGATCGAGAATTTGAGCTGGAACGACATCACCCCGAGATTGGGGGCGACCTACGACGTCTTTGGAAACGGGAAGACGGCGTTGAAGGTCACCCTCAACAAGTATCTCGAAGGCCTGGGCACGACGGGATTCGGCCCCGCGCAGGTGTCGGATGCGCCCAACCCCATCCTGCGAGTGGCGAACCAGACCACACAGCGCACATGGGCTGACGCCAATCGCAACTTTGTTCCGGATTGCGATCTCAACAACTTCGCGATCAATGGCGAATGCGGTCTCGTGGATAACCAGAACTTCGGCACCGACATCCCCGGCACCAGCTACGATCCGGACCTGATGCAAGGATGGGGAAAGCGAGCCTTCAACTGGGAGTTCACGACCAGCGTCCAGCAGGAGATCATTCCTCGGATGTCGGTCGAGGTGCAGTACGCCCGTCGCTGGTACGGCAACATTCGCGTCATGGATGACCTCGCGGCGACGCCTGCGAGCTACTCGCCGGTCACGATTACGGCGCCCGCTGACTCGCGATTGCCGAACGGCGGTGGATACACGCTGACGGGAATGGGCCTGAGCCCGACGGCCGCGGCGCCGAGCTACTTCGTCACGCTGTCGAACAACTACGGCAAACAGACCGAGCACTTCGACGGCGTGAACATCACGCTCAACGCCCGGTTGCAGAACGGGTTGCTCGTGCAGGGCGGTCTCGGCACGGGCCGACAGGTCTCTCAACGACTGCGAGGTCGTGGACGACTTGCCGGAAATGCTCCACACGTTTTTCGATGATCCGACACGTGCCTTCTTCTTCGCAGCAAGGCCCGCCGAACTCTGCGAGCGGAACGACGGGTTCCGAACATCGGTCCAAGGCTTGGTCGCCTACACGATTCCAAAGATTGACGTTCAACTCAGCGGAACGTTGCAGAACTTGCCAGGCGCTTTGGTCGAGTGCCAATGCGAACTACGGCGTCATTCCTGGCGTAGCCGGTCCCGGCCCGTTCATCCCGTTCAAGGCGTTCCAGATCGTCGAGCCGGGTGAGCTCTACGTCGAGCGACTGAACCAGCTCGACTTCCGCGTGGCAAAAGTATTCCGAATTGGAGCAACGCGCACGAACCTCAACTTCGACTTCTATAACGTGCTGAACGCGAACTCGGTCATCGGCGAGAACTTCGCTTACGGCCCGACGTGGCGGCAACCGACGTCGATCCTGATACCGCGACTGTTCAAGATCGGCGTGCAGTTCGACTTCTAGGCACGAAGGGCACGAAGAGTCGCGAAGGGCGCGAAGAAAAACTCAATAGACGGGCCGGGTCTTGTTGTTGTTCAAGACCCGGCTCGTCCCGCTCACTACTGCCCCGCAGGACGACACGACACGACTTCGTACTTTGGCATCTCGCCTTTGAGGCGGGTCGCTTCTGGCGCGTCGTTCACCCGCTCCGCCTCGGCGATCGCCCGTTTCATCCACGCCAGCGCTTCGTCGCATCGTGAGAGCTCCGCGAGGGCGAGCGCCACGGTCTCGCCGTGCACCGGCGTCGGCTCGGCCGCATAGACACGATCGGCGAGATCCAGGGCGCGAGCGCCATCGCGAATCGCACGATCAGGCGAAGATGCCAGGAGTCGCGCCAGCGTCGTTGCCGTGGCCGTGCGCTCGGGGAATCGCTGATTGTCCTCACTGAGCAGGGACACAGCATCAGCAAACCGGTTCTGTTCAGCGAGGAGGATCGCGAGGCTCACGACCGTTTCCTCATCATCCCGATTGAGCGACCGCGACTTGCTCAGCACGGCGATGGCGTCATCCACTCGGCGGAGTCTCAGCAGCACGCGGAGCAGCTCGCGGGCCGCGCTGGGATCGTCAGGTGCCAGCTCGAAGGCGGTTTGTAGCAGCATCACCGCCTCGGTCGTGTTGCCAAGTTGCAGCTGGGTGAGACCGAGGTTGACTCGCGCCGTGACGCTGCGAGGCGCTGACTCGATCGCCTTGGCGAAGGCGGCTGCCGCGTCCTGGTACTGTCCGGCCTCGTACGCGCGCCTGCCCTGGGCGACGAGACCACGCTCGCCGCGTACGAGCGACTGAAGGCCATCGACAATCGGATCGCCGACGTTGATGCCGCCGGCGCCACGCTGCTTCAAGTGGGATCGCGCTTCGTCCAGCCGGCCGAGCCCGCGATACGCCATGGCCAGCGAGTAGTGAATCGACGACGCCTGCGGCACTCGCTCGAGCACGGCGCGAAAGTGCCCGACCGCTTCCTCGTACCGCCGCTCCCGCAGGGCGATCTCCCCGAGCCCGTTTCGCGCCAGCGTGGGAAAGACCATCACGACACTGTCAAACTGCTCGCGCGCCTCTCGCAATCGATTCAGCCCGAGATAGACCTGCGCGAGACGAACGGTCGCCGCACGGTCTTCAGGTTGCAGACGAAGAGACTGCTCGAATCGATTCGCCGCCTCCTCGAGCCGCCCGGTCTGTTGGTACAGATAGCCGAGTAGATGTACCCAGGTGACGTCGCCAGACGCCAGGCGAGCGGCGTTGAGATACGACATCTCGGCCGAATCGAAGAACTCATAGGCGTGAAAGAGACGACCAAGCTCGCCGTACGCAGTCGCCAGCTTGCCGCCCGATACACTGCCGCTTGTGCTCAACGCCTCGAAGGCTCGTTGCTGTTCGCGAATTTGATCGGACACTGCCGGTTCGAGTTCGTCGAGACGAGGGAGCGGCACGGCCCGAAGACCGTCCCGAGCCGGGGCGAGCTCGGACGACCCTGACTGCGCGGACGCGCCATGGCAGGCAACGAAACCAATCAGAATCGTCGCGTAGAGGCGCGTCTTCAGCCCTACCGCTTTTCCTGGCCGCTCAGTCATCGACGTGCACGCGGCTCCTTGCCCGATTCCAGCGTCCAGTAGCGATCGACAGCGAGGTTACGGAATTCTTCGACCTGACCGCCCGCCCACTGCACGCGCACGGTCTGCGCCGCGTTTTCATTTCCGAGCCCGAACAACACGCGCGGATCGTTGGCAACGCAATAGCTGCCGTCGGTCTGTACGCTCCTCGTGACGCCCCGCTGACCAACCAGCGAAACGCGCGCCTGCACGGCGTCGCGCTTGTGGCGGCTGTCAATCGCCCGAATGCCAAGCCAGTCGGCGTCGATGGCCGACGTCGTTGAGCAGAACGCGAGCTGGGCCGCTGTTGTTGAACACGACGACGTCAGTATCGCCGTCGTTGTCGAGATCGCCCGTCGCGGCGCCGCGCGCGACCTGCAACTGCGCGAACGCCGGCCCTGCGGTGCTCGAGACATCCTCGAATCGTCGCCCGCGGTCGTTGCGAAACAGTTGACTACGCTGCTTCAGCGGATAGGGATCGCCCTTCTGGGCTTGCTGACTGAGATGACGGACGGCACCATTGACCACGACCAGATCGAGCCAGCCATCGTTGTCGTAGTCGATGAACTTCGTGCCGAACCCTGTGAAGCCGAGTTTGAACAACCCGGACTCGGTGGTGCGGTCCTCGAACAATCCATCGCCGACATTCATGTACAGCGTGTTCCCCTCATTGTCGAGATTCGTGACGAAAAGGTCGTCGTCGCCGTCGCGATCGAAGTCTCCGGCGTCGATGCCCATGCTTCCCTGCGGCTGACCCATACGGTTCACCGCCACACCAGTCAGCAGCGCCTCATCTCTGAACACGCCGGAGCCGCGCTCGTTGATCCACAACTGGTTGGCGTCACCATCGTTGGCGACATAGAGATCAGTCCAGCCGTCGCCGTTGAAGTCGGATGCGAGCACGCCGAGTCCTCGTCCGGATGGCACCCCGATGCCAGACCTGTGGGTAACGTCGGAGAAGGTTCCATCACGGTTGTTGTGAAAGAGCTTGTCCGGCGCCGGGTCGTAAACCGCGGGATTGCAGTAGTCGCGCGCGGAGCCGGCCGAGAAACATCCCCGCTTCATCGCGGGACTGAAGTTGACGTAGTTGGCGACGAACAGATCGAGCCAGCCGTCTCTGTCGTAATCGAAAAACGTCGCGCTCGTGCTCCACCGCGAATCGTCGGTTCCGGACCTTCCTGGTGACGTCGGTGAACGTCCCGTTGCCGTTGTTGCGAAACAACTGGTTCGATCCCAGGTTGGTCACGTAGAGATCGACCCATCCGTCATTGTCGATGTCTCCGGTTGCCGCACCCATGCCGTAACCGGTGGCGGCGATGCCGCTCCGCTCGGTTACGTCGGTGAAACGAACGGGCGAGCGACCGTCCGGTGACGGATCGTTCCGATACAGGCGGTGATGGAAGCGCGGCCGAACGTCCGACGCGGAATTGCGGACCACGAGTGGACCGCTCTGGACCGCGAAGAGATCGAGATCGCCGTCGTTGTCGAAGTCGAACAGCGCTCCGCCGGCGCCGATGACTTCCGGCAACAGCAGTTCTCCAGCTGCGCCATTGACGTGCGTGAAGTCGAGACCGGTTTGCGACGTCACATCGACAAACGCCGTCGCCGGCTGCCCATTCAGAGAGGCGCCGGGCCACGCGGCGAAAAGGCTCAGAGCCAGCAGCGATGCCGCACAGCGGGTCCGATAGCCGAAGGACACGACGGGAATCTTACTATCCGCCGCTCGCGGGACGATGGACGGGATCGTCGTTGGTCCAGGGTGTTCGGCAGGGTTGTCTGTTCTGGTACAGGCGCAGGTTCACGGTGAGCTTGCGAACCAGATCGCCGCGCTTGCTCTCGTTCGCGGCTCTGATGGCATCACGCTGCCACTGCACCGCCTCATCGAAGCGACCGAGCTCCGCGAACGCCATCGCCATCGTCTCGGCCATGGCGAGTGTCTGCTGAGCCTTTATCAGCTCGTTCATGATCGACAACGCGCGTGCGCCGTTGCGCACGCGATCGTCAGGAGCAGCCGCGAGCAGACGTGCCTGCGCATGCGCGAAGCCGGGCTGATCCGGAAATGTCTTCATCGCGCTCTCGAGCCGCGCGCTCGCTTCCTGGTAACGTCCGAGCCGCACCAATCCCATCGCGTATCCGAAGCTCGCCTGCGACACGGTCGCGTCGAGACGCAGCACTTCTGCGTACTGCGAGAGCGATTCCTGCACGCGTCCATTGCGACGCAGCGCGTTGGCGAGACCGAATCGTGGTTCGGTGTAGGCAGGGTCGCTCGCGACAGCAGCCTCGTAGGCCTTGATGGCTTCGCTCTCCTGCCCACGCGATTCCATCAGCACGCCGATGGCGAAATGCGCCCGCGCCATCGTGGGCGACAGACGGATCGCCTCTCGATATTGTGCGAGTGCTCCATCCACGTCATCCTGCATGTACAGCGCGGTGCCGAGGTTCAACCGGCTGAACGCGTTGTCCGGGGCCAGTTCGACCGCCTTCTTCAGATTCTCCGCGGCCTCGGCCCATTGCCGCGTGCCCAGCAGCTGCGAGCCGCGCGCTTCGAAGGCTGCCGCGTTCTGCAGGAGACCGCTGATTTCTTCAAGGAGCGGATCGACCGGCAGGGGTTCGATCTCTCCACGAAGGCGAAGATGCTCTTCCGCCTTGCTGCGATTTCCGAGGCCACGATAGGCGAGCGCGAGCGGGTAATGGACTCGTGTCGCCTGCGGACCAATCGTCAGAGCGCTCTCCAGATACTTCACCGCCTGGCGATAGTCCTGCTTCTCCAGCGCCACACGCCCAAGTCCGTACGATACGGCGCCGTTCGACGAGTCGAGCGATTCGGCCTTCCGCAATGGTGCTTCGGCGGCATCCGGACGGTTCGCGGCCAGGTTCATCTCCGCCAGCCAGACGAGGCTCGGCACGTTGTCGGGCGAGTGTGCCAGCGCCTGCTCGAAAAACGGGATGGCCTTGTCGGGCTCGCTCCGATATCGGTAGACATGTCCCAGGAAGTACGGCCAACGCATGTCCGCCGGTGCAAGCTGCTGGGCGTTTCGGAGGCAGGCCTCGGCGGCATCGTCGTACTCCGCTGCCACGAACAGTTTTCCCATTTCCCCGTACGCTGCTGCCAGCTCTGGCGGCGGGACTTGCCGCTCGATCGCAGTCTGCAGTAACTGATACCGATCTCGAATCTGCTTCTGCACCGACTCGGCCGCGCTTGAAATGTCGGGGAGCGTCACCGGTTGCAGCGCCGGCCTCTGTTCGGACTGACTGCAGGCCGAGAGCAGGACGACTAAGAGGAGAAGCGTCGGCCCAGCTCGCACAGTGGCTATTTCTCCTCCAACACCGTGTATCGATCGACCTGAACCTGCGTCCAGGTGTCGATCTTCCCGTTCGGCCACGTCACGCGTATATCGACTGGATCGGTCGACTCTCCCAACCCGACGAGGACCCTCGGGTCATTGGCCGACGCGTAACTGCCATCGGTGCGCGCGCGACGCCAACGTTTCGAGCCCCCCTGCAGAGTGATCTCGACGCGCGCTCCAAGCGCATCTCGCCCGTTGGCGCCAATGCATCTCAGCCCGATCCAGTGGCGGCCATCTGCAATCTGATTGATCAGCAGGCGTGTCGGGCCGTTGTTGTTCCCGATCAGCACGTCGATGTCGCCATCATTGTCGACGTCACCAAACGCAGCGCCGCGGCCGACCTCAGAGAGAGCAAACGCAGCGCCGGCGCGGCTACTGACTTCCTCGAACCGCCCACCACCCAGATTGTGGAACAGCAACTTCCGCTGATGCAGCGGCATCGGATCCTTCGCCTGCCGCAGGGCCTCGATGATCTGCACCGTGCCATTGACCGACAGCAGGTCGAGACGTCCGTCGTTGTCGTAGTCGAACCAGGCGGTCCCGAAACCAGTAAACGGTACGCTCGCCGAACCAAGGCCCGATGGCGAGCTGCGATCGTCGAAGAGACCCGACCCGTCATTCACAAACAGGTTGCTGCCTTCGCTCGTCAGTTCCGTGATGAACAGATCTTCGTCCCCGTCATCGTCGAAGTCACCTGCGTCGACGCCCATGCTGGCCTCGGCCTTGCCAGTGACCGGCAGCGCGACTCCCGCGAGCAGCGCCGCGTTCTCGAAGGTGCCATCACGTTTGTTGATCCACAGCTGGTTCTCTTTCCCGTCGTTGGCCACGTAGATATCGATCCAGCCGTCCCCGTTGAAATCAGCGGTCGATACTCCAAGGGCCGGACCGTACTCGCGGGCAATCCCGGCCTTCACGCTCGCGTCGACAAAGGTCCCGTCTCCACGATTGACGAAGAAGCGATCCTGCAGTGGCTGATGGGCTTCCGGCATGCAGTAGTCGAGGGCACCCGAAGCCCCGAAGCAGTGCGTGTTGTTCTCGAGCGAGTAGCGAATGTAGTTCCCGACGTACAAGTCGAGCCAGCCGTCACGATTGACGTCCACGAACGACGCCGAGACGCTCCAGGAACGGTGATCGGCGCCGCTTGCTTTGGACACGTCGGTGAACGTCCCGTTGCCGTTGTTGCGCAGCAGTTGATTGGGGGCATCGAACTTCGTCAGGTACAAATCCACCCAGCCGTCGTTGTTGACGTCGCCGGCCGCGACCCCCATTCCATAGCCAGGGGTGCTGATTCCACTTGCCGCCGTCACGTCCGTAAAGCGAAGCGTGCGGGTACCGTCCGGTGCAATCGCGAGATCGTTGCGAAACAGGCGGTCAGAAAACTGTGAACCCTCGGGACCGGGGGCTGAGGGCTGAAGCGCGGAGCCCTGAACGAGATAGACGTCCAGATCGCCGTCGTTGTCGAAATCGAAGAGCGCCACGCCCGGCGCCAGAACCTCCGGCACGTACAACTTCCCGGACATACCGTTGACATGGACGAACGCGAGGCCCGACTCCGTGGCGCGCTCGACGAACCAGTCGCGTTGCGGCGGGGCGGCGTCGTGGTGACGGGCACATGCGGTCGTCATCGTGATGACGGCCAGCCCAAGCGTGATGAGGCTTCTCATTCGAGTGACGAAAGCTTACACAACTCCCAACTTCCAACGACCAACTCCCAACTCTCCGGCTCCCCTCTTCGACCCTGCTTTTGGGAATTGGGAGTTGGGAATTGGGAGTTGGGAGTTGCGGTAGACTCGTCTTCTCACAGGGAGAGTATCGATGAAACTCGCGCTCCGCACCCCTGCGGTTCTCCTGGCCTTGATCCTCACCGCCTCGGCACCTGCGTTCGTGCACGCTGGTCAAGCCGACGGCAGCGCCCCCACAGGCAGCGTCTCCAGCCCTGCCGAATGGCGTTGAGCGCATCACCTCGGTCGAAGGCATCACAGAGTACCGTCTCGCCAACGGCCTTCAGGTACTGCTCTTCCCTGATCAATCGAAGCAGACCATCACGGTCAACGTCACCTACAAGGTCGGCTCGCGGCACGAGGGATACGGCGAGACCGGCATGGCCCACCTGCTCGAGCATCTCGTGTTCAAGGGGTCGCCACGGCATCGCAATATCCCGCAAGAGCTGACCGAACACGGCTCGCGTCCGAACGGCTCCACCTGGTTCGATCGCACGAATTACTTCGAGACATTCGCCGCCACCGAGGAGAACCTGCGGTGGGCGCTCGATCTCGAGTCCGATCGGATGGTGAACTCGTTCATCGCCAAGGCCGATCTCGACAGCGAGATGACCGTCGTGCGGAACGAGCTCGAATCGGGTGAGAACAATCCGACGAACGTCCTGCTGCAGCGCGTTCTTTCGACCGCGTATCTCTGGCACAACTACGGCAAGTCCACGATCGGGGCGCGATCCGATCTCGAGAACGTGCCGATCGATCGCCTGCAGGCCTTCTATCGCACGTTCTATCAGCCCGACAACGCGGTGCTGCTCGTCGCGGGCAAATTCGACGAGCCGAAGACGCTCGAACTGGTCAATCAGTACTTCGGGCCGATTCCCAGACCCACGCGTACTCTGCCAACCTTCTACACGGCCGAGCCGACGCAGGATGGCGAGCGGAACGTGACCGTCCGCCGCGTCGGTGATGTGCAGTGGGTCCTGTCTGCGTACCACGTGCCGTCGGGCGCGGATCCCGACTTCGCGCCACTCGATCTCGTCGTCCAGATTCTCGGTGATACGCCAACCGGTCGGCTGCACAAGGGGCTGGTTGAAACGAAGCAGGCGAGCGCCTCCTTCGGCGGCAACTTCCAGCTTCATGACCCTGGCACTGCCTATTTTGCGGCGCAGGTCCGTCAGGACTCGTCGCTCGACACCGCCCGCGACAGTCTCATGAAAATCGTCGAGGAGATCGCAACCACGCCGCCAACAACAGAGGAGATCGAGCGTGCTCGCACCAGTCTGCTGACGCAAATAGAGCTTCAACTGAATTCATCGGACCAGGTGGGGCTGCAGTTGAGCGAATGGATCGGCATGGGCGACTGGCGCCTGCTCTTTCTCCACCGCGACCGCATTCGTTCGGCGACGCCCGACGATGCACGCCGCGTGGCCGCCAAGTATTTCAAGCCAAGCAACCGGACCGTCGGCCTCTTCATTCCCACCACACAACCCGATCGCGTCGAGATGCCGCCGCAACCGGACCTCGTCTCCATGCTCAAGGACTACAAGGGCGGCGCGGCCGTCGCCGCCGGCGAAGCCTTCGACCCGTCGCCCAAGAACATCGAGTCGCGAACGGCGCGCTCAGCGACGGCAGGACTGAAACTGTCGCTGCTGCCCAAGGAGACGCGAGGCGACACGGTCGTGGCCAATCTCACGTTGCGCTTTGGCGACGAGAAGAGCCTTACGAATCGCAGCATGGCGGGCCAGTTCGCTGGCGCGATGCTGATGCGCGGCACGACGAAGCGTACTCGTCAGCAGATACAGGATGAGATCGATCGCCTCAAGGCACGCCTCAACGTCTTTGGCGGTCCGACCAACGGCGGCTTCCAGATCGAGACCACACGGCAAAACCTGCCCGCGGTCCTGCGTCTGGCCGCCGAGGTGCTCAGGGAGCCGTCCTTCCCCGCGGACGAGTTCGAGCAACTCCGGCAGCAACGCCTCGCTGGGCTGGAGCAGGCCAGGAGCGAACCGCAGACGATCGGTCAGCTCGAGCTGCAGCGGCATCTGCGGCCGTGGCCGAAAGGCGACATCCGTTATGTGTCAACGACCGAAGAGTCGATTGCAGACGTCAAGGCGGTCACGATTGACGAGGCAAAGAAGTTCTACACGGACTTCTATGGCGCATCGAACGGCGAGCTCGCGGTCGTCGGAGATTTCGACGCCGCGGAAATCTCCAAGCTCGCGTCGGAGCTGTTTGGATCGTGGAAGTCTCCGCGTCCGTTCACGCGGGTTGGCGACATCTACCGCGATGTTCCGCCAATTGACAAGTCGCTCGAGACACCTGACAAGGCCAATGCGTTCTTCATGGCCGGACTCAACGTCAACATTCAGGATACCGACCCCGACTACGCGGCGCTCGTGCTCGGGAACTACATGCTCGGAGGTGGATTCCTGAACTCGCGGCTGGCGACTCGTGTGCGCCAGAAGGAGGGGCTCAGCTACGGCATCTCTTCGCAGTTCCAGGCGAGCTCTCTGGACAAGACCGGCATCTTCATGGTGCTGGCGATCTACGCACCGCAGAACGCCGAGCGTCTCGAAGCTGCGGTCAAGGAAGAGATCGCGCGCGTCCTGGCCGACGGCTTCACCGATGACGAGGTCAAAGCGGCAAAGGCGGGCTGGTTGCAATCGAACCAGGTCACGCGGGCGCAGGACAATTCACTGGCGGGACGGCTCAACACCGTCGCCTACCTCAATCGCACGCTCTCGTGGGACGCGGAGCTGGAATCGATCGTCGCGTCCCTGACACCCGCCGAAATCAAGGCGGCGATGGTCAAGCACCTGGCGATGGCGAAGATCAGCCTCGTCAAGGCTGGCGACTTCGCGAAGGCCGCTGCGACACCGAAATAAGTCAGTTTGGGATCTTCGGTCGCAACAGGCCAGGGCCATATCGAGTTGACCACATGCGAGCCTGGTATTACTCTGACTGGTAGGAGTATTACCGTGCGCATCACGAGCAAGGGACAGGTCACGATCCCAATCGAGATTCGGGAAGCGCTTGGCCTTCTGCCGAACACCGAGGTCGAATTCGAGATCGATCGGGGCGCGGTGCGCATGAAGAAGGCCGCCGTGTCACGGACAATGGACCGCGGACAGGCGCTCGTCGAGCACATGCGCGGGCGCGGCACGCGGCGCATCACGACGGACCAGATCATGAAACTGACGCGAGGGTGACGTGACTGGCACCCTCGTGGATAGCAACGTCATCCTCGACGTCCTCACCGAGGATGCGGACTGGGGTGACTGGTCGGCCGCCATGCTGGCCGGCGCCGCACGGACGGGGCTGCTCGCGATCAATCCGATCATCTACGCCGAGGTATCGGCCCGCTTCGAGCGCATCGAGGACCTCGACGAGGCATTACCGGAAACCTACTATCGACGCCTTCCGCTGCCATTCGAGGCAGCCTTCCTCACCGGGCAGTGTTTCCTGAAATACCGGCGGCGGGGAGGAAGTCGGCGATCGCCACTGCCGGACTTCTACATCGGTGCGCACGCCGCACTTGCCGGTTTGACGCTGCTGACACGCGACGCCAGGAGATACCGCGCGTACTTCCCGACGCTTCGTGTCATCGCGCCGTGACAAATGAGGTTCTCGACCGCCTACGGCGCGATCCTGAAGCTGAGGAAGCTATCCTTCTGCAGCACGAACCCGAACTGGAGCCGCGAGATGCCTTCATTGAAGGCGAGGTTGTAGTAGTCCTGCCCGTAGTAGAAGCGGACGAACAGCCCGGCTCCGCCCCAGCCTCTCGGCAGGCAGAAACCTTCGGCAGCCGTGATGAAGCTCGGTACATCGGGCGCCGCATCGCCGATGTACTGGAGCTTGAAACTGCCTTCGACACGGCCGCAGCGCCACCAGTCCCGTTCGGCTGCCATCGCCTCCAGCAGCACACGCGTCGGGCCGTAAATGTCCGAGAGCTCTTCGTCGATGGACCCGCCGACGTATCCCTGAGGGTTGAGCTGAATTCCCGCGCCGACCCGCCATTCCCGCCGGGAGGCATACTCGCCGTCGGGCGCGCCGACGGAATCTAGATACATACGCCCGTAGTACGCCATCACCTGCAGGTAGTTGGTCGAAAAGCTCCCGTTCTCCTTGTTGACGTTCTCGGGCAGCACCGGGACCGGGTTGACGCATTCGCCTTCAGCGTCACGGAACTGAGTGGTAAACAGGCATCCGTTCTGCCCATTCGAATGATGTCCGAATGGAATCGTGTCGATGAGCAGAGTCTCGATCGGCCCGCGATTGAACGCCTCCTCGTCTCGATCGTTCGAGAGCGACAGGTTTCGCAGCCGCATGAACTGCACCGTGCCCTTGGGCATGTAGGACGGCGTCCTGACCGGATTCGAGGTTTCGTCGAACATGCGAAGCTTGACCATCGGCGTAGCCGACGCCTGCCAGCCCCAGACGGCGCTCTTGCTCTCGCCGAGCACTGCGTTGGCGGCGTCCCCGATCGAGTCGTAAATGATGATGCGCGGCGCGATCTGGCCCTCGAAGATCAGATCCGTGTTCGGTATGTGGTTGAAGACGTAGGTGCCATCCGTGTTCACCAGCGGACGACTGCCGCTCTCGGCGATGAACGGTGTGTCCTGCGCCGCTGCAGGCGCGGCACACACGAGCGCCATCGCACACGAGACCACGATTCGCGTCACTTACGCGTCTCCCGGATCAATGATGGTGTCGACGGCCGCCTTGGAGAACGTCGCGTTCGAGCGCAACGGCGAACCGGAGTTGTGCAATGTGAAGACGTAGAGAAACTGTCCCGGGAAGTCGTTCCCGATCCTCTTGAGCTTGCGGACCATGGCCAGGTAATCGGATGTCGTCTCGATCTCGCAGATGAACGTATCCGCGAGGAGATCGCAGGTCGTGCGGTCGGCAAAGGCGTCGATGATGGCCCGGCGCACGGAATCGACTGACTGAGTTCCCGCGTTCACGTCATACGAGAGTGTCGCGTACATGAGAGGCCTCCGAGACGGTGCCACAGGATCCTCGGTTCTGCGGCGCAGCCACCCTCGTATTAACGCTGGCTCGTCGCCAGCCGTACACTCGATAACAACACGATCGCGATTGGGGGGAGTTAGTGGCGCAGGCGCTCGGATCGCGCGACCAACGTTAGCCGCCGGCCGCCTTTGCGACAACCACAATCGGATCGCTGCCGCCGTGCAGGTGCACGACCCGATCGACATCGAGCTTCAGTCGGCGGATGTTTTCGACGAGATTCACCGTGAACGGCGGCGGCGACGCCAGCGGCTTGGCACCCGGCCGCGGGTGGAAGGCGTCCGCCTGGACGAGCATCTTCTGTTTCGGAAGGGACGATAAGAAATATTAGGGCCGTTTCGTAGTTGACGGAATCATCGTTATGCGACCGAGGCACGACTCCGGGCGGTCGGTGTGCTGGCGACCGGCGTCGGCGCTGAAGAACCGCTGCGCGGCATCAGATTATGCGCTCAATTACGGAGGGCGTCAGACGGCGACAAGTCTGATGTCTGTGTTCCGCATCCGCCGGGGGTGTATACGAAGCAGTCAATTTGGAATCCAGGGACTCGGACGTAGAGTCCACCAAGAGCGGTGACCAGATGCGGCCGACGCTGTTGTCGGCAATTGGTCAAGGTCCCGATCATCATTGGCCGAGGAGCGGAACGCGTCGTAAGTGAGGTCAATCTCAGATTTGGGACCATAGGAAAGATGAAGGGCCTATCGGTTAACTGATGCCCGTTATGCGACCTTCGAGGCGCCATCGCGCCCGGAAGCACAGCGTAGATGTAGGCCTCCCCAACGCACGGCTGAAGGCGCGCACGTTCCGCCGCATGCGGGCGGCGAGCATGAGCGTCACGAGTACCGCCGCGCGGCCAAGCCGCCCACTCGGCGATCCTATCGTAGGGCACATCCTTCGGCCGTATTGCAGGGCACGTCCCTTCGGACGTGCCGGTCAGTCGGGTCCGAGGATCAGCCCTACTTCCGCGTCAGATCGAGCGCGTTGAGGACGGTCTTGGTCATGCGGGTCACGTGGAACGAGACCAGCACGGCGCAGATCCCGATGAACGACATCTGTGCACCGGTCGCGGCGAAGAGCAGCTTCGAGTGGCCGTCCGCGTCCGCTCTCGCATGTGCTGCCAGGAAGCCGAACGTGAAGAGGATCGCAATGAACAGGACGGCGATAGTCGTCAGGATGAAGCGCTTCGAGCGATCGACCTTCTTGAGCGCGAACTCGATGTTTTCAGGTCCGGGTGCCATCACGTAGTTCCTTTCGTAGGGTCTTGAGGCCGAACGCCAGCCTCGACTTCACGGTGCCAATCGGAATCTCCAGAACCGCCGCCACCTGAGCGAGCGGCATCTCTTCTTGAAAGTGCAGCACCAGCACCGCGCGGCTGGCAGGGCTCAGCGCGCTGCTGTCCAGCAGTTCCCGCAGCGTGTCGGCAGGCACCGTCGCCTCTGGCGCCGCCACGTCTTCGAGCCCCGCCTCTTCCAGGCTCGACTCGGACCAGCGGCGGCGCTTCTTCAGATGACGAAAGGCCGCTCGGCTCGCGATCCGAAACGCCCACGCGCGAAAGAGCTCCGGCTGCTCCAGCCAATACAGCTTGCGGGCCACGATGACGAGCACGTCCTGCAAGATGTCGTCGGCGTCATCAGATCCAACGAGCCCGGCGACGTAGCGGCGCAGCGGTGGCTGCACGCTTCTCAGCAGCCGCTCCAGCGCGTCGCGGTCGTCGCACTGCGCTCGTAGCACCCATTGCGCTTCCTGTATTGGCGTTGGCACGCGGGCTCATTGTCTAAGAGGCAGCTGCAGGCGAGAAAGTTCGATCGCTGGACGCCAAGGTGGCGGAGGACGCAGAGGCAAGCCAGTCGCAGGGATCGCAGGGGAGCAGAGGCACGCGGGGGCTGTCACGCGTGGCCCGCCGGCCACGCGTGGCACTTTCTGCTGACTACGCCTCGAGCGAACTTGCTGGTTTTCTGCAATTCTCAGCAGCAAATGCAGCTGATTGCACGAGAATCGAGTCGGCATGCCCGCTGCACCGTCTCCAGCATGCCCGCACGAACCGCCGTCGCGCTGAATAGGACTTCGTCAGCTATCATCGCCGTCGCGATCGACATTCACCGAGCGCTGGGGACGATAGGAAAGATGAAGGGCTATCGGTTAACTGATTGCCCGTTATGCGACCGAGGCACGACTCCGGGCGGTCGGTGTGCTGGCGACCGGCGTCGGCGCTGAAGAACCGCTGCGCGCTCAGGCCGAAAAATCTCAGCGCCGACCACGCCACGCCCGATGAGCCCAGCGCGTCGAGACCCTCTCCTGACGCACGGAGCCCGGCGATTATGAGTTGGTGTCCATGGGGAGGTACCCGTTGTCGTCTGTCGGCCCGACCGCAGCTGCCCACAGGGGAGGCGCCCGTGCAGGACGAGCGGCCGGCACCTCGCTCGGCAGGCCCAGATGGTGGCGTTGCTGCATGAATAGATTTTGGCCCGCAACAATCGTCGCCCGCGAGCTCTTCACCGACCGATGGCATACAAGTCTGGCCTTCCCAGCTCGGTCATCTGATTCAAGACGTTGCATGCGACGAGTGCCTCGGCCACCTGCCCTCCTGGACTGCAAGCTCGAAGAGCACCCCCGAAGATCGTCTTATACCGGAAGGCGTTTTCCGCGCGAGCCTGCCGATGGTAGCCGGATGCCTTCTTCCACTGTCGTCGTCCGATTTCCGCGACTATCCTAATCGTCCGATCGCGAGCCCTCGAGCGCAGTCCCCGTCCCAACGCCGTGGCGGTCTTGGCCGGCGGCACCACGACCCGCGCACCACGTGCGGCGGCGACGGCGTAGAAGGCGATCGTGTCGTAGGCGACGTCTGCGCTGGCCACGGCACCAGTGATCCCCTCGATCAGATCGATGCCAGTGAGAGCGTCATCACAGGTCGCCTCGGTCAAGGCGTGGGCGATGATGTAGCTGACCGATCGACGCCGAGATGGAGCTTCTTCCAGGCCCGCTTGCCCCGTCCGCCATGTTTCGCCGCGGCCCTCCCCTTCACCGACGATCGAAAGCCCAGTGCTGTCCACAACGAGATGCAGACGGTTACCCGTGCGAACTCGACGCAGAGCGAGATCCAGGGACAGCCCACGTCGTGAGAGCGTTGTGTGATCCGGCACGGAGAGGGCTAGGCCCATGATTCCGAAGATCGACGCGAGAAACCCTTCGGTCTGTCGGAGTGGCAGGTGGAAGAGAAGACGGAGCGTCAACGAGGTTTCGATAGCAAGGTTGGAGTACTTCCGTGCTTCGTCTTGTATGTGGGATGGATTCGTGACCTCATCCCCTCAGTTTGCTCGTCGGCGCCATTCCCCCAACCGGATCGAGCAGATCTCTCGACTCCTCAGGCCGCAAGATTCGTGCACCAACGCCACAATTCTGGGCCTCAACTAACCGCGCCGGATCGAGATCCACGTCGCCCCGCCGTGACACGCCGGGCCATGGCGTGCAGCCTCGTAACTTCAGTGCCGCTCCCGCGGCGCCGATAACAGACGACACACGCTCCTCGCGAGCTCGCTTCTTTGTCGCACCTCTGAGCCACGTGAAATGCGCCAGCCCTCTTCTACGCACCGCCGTGCCGGTCGAATAGCGGCGCTCATCCTCGTCGCCGGGCTCTCACATCTAGTCGCCCGGTTCGCCGCAGAGTACCTCTGGTTTCGGACGTCGGACTTGTACGGCGAAACGATGACCATCGTCCGATCGTCGCCAGACGTCGACCGACAGATCGGCACGCCCATTCTCACCGGTTGGCCGGTTGTGGAACGTTACATTTCGAGCAAAGTCGGTGAGGTCACCGCGCGTGTGCCGATTCACGGCCCTCGCGGCGAGGCCACACTGCAACTGCGAGCCAAGAATCGCGGCGGCAGCTGGGAATTCCAGCAACTCGAGGCACAGGTCGGATCCGGGAGAACCATCGACCTCATGCCGCATCCCTGGCGGCCGCAGAAGCTGGCGCTCCGGGGATCGGGGCGACTCTATTTCGTCGGCATCGGACCGTTGTCGAGAGTGAATGTGAGTGGACTCGCTCGCAGCTATAGCGAGCAGTACAACGTAGACATCACTCTTCTGCCTTCACTGCCCTACGAAGCGCGCAGTGAATGGGCCAAGGAAGTGATTCGTGTTCTCAAAGCTGCCTTTCCGGAAGTCGTGGCCGATCCGCAAGCGGTCATCATCGCCGTTACCGACGTAGACATGGAGTGGTACTCATGGCGAGACGACGAACGGTTCGCCGTCGTGTCGACAGCCGGACTCACCACCGATCAGTTCCGGAAGCAGGTAAGCAAGTGTCTGGGGTTGCTCTGGTTCGAATTGCCCATGAGCGCGGATTCACGCAGCGTCCTCTATGACACGGTCGAGAGCGTCGTCGATCTCGACCTGATGAGTGGCGATTTCTGATGTGGCTCGATCGCACGTCTGACGGGAGACCGGCTTCAACACCGGAGAACGTCCCCATAACGCCGGGCCACGGACGCTCTCGCGCCTGGGATGGGCTCGTGCGGGTGCTCGGGAAGCGCCTTTTCCTGCTCGCATGTGCCGTCGGCGTCTCCTTCGCATTCATCTACGTGGAAACGACGACGAAACTGTTCTTCAGTCTGAACGCGCCTCGTCAAGTCGGAGATCCGTGTCTTGTCCTGATTCGGCCAACGAAGGTGCTAGACCGCCGCGCGGTCTGGTCGAACTTCGGGCACTGTTCGGTCAACACACCGCGCGATCCGGACCGCGAGACGCTAGACGTCGACCTGCGTTACGGTATCTTGACGTACAACAAGACAGAGCCCGTGCTTATGGCGGCACTCCCGTGGCCGTTGACGCGCGTCCAGCGAAACCGCGACCGATACACGCGCGCATTTGGCGTGGGCGGGTCCCACTCATACGACATCGGATTGGTCGGCGACGCACCGAGGCTCACCTTCGTCGATCTGGTTACGGAGAGCGGTGGGCGCGTTCACTATCGACCGACATCACAGAGCGGCCTCTACGACTCTGAGGTCGGAGGGTACTTCGAAGACTCAACGCTGCAGTGGACCGGGCGAGACTGGCACCTCCGGATCGACGACGGCGTCGATTTGCTGTTCCCGGAGAGCCAGAACGCCACGCGGCTGGAGCAGGCCGCACTGCACGGCATCCAAGGCGAGGATGGAGAGCCCTTGCTGGAGATCGATCGCGATCGAGCAGGCAATATTCGACAGCTCAGGACGAACGGCGGCCGGCTTGATTTCGAGTTCGACGCACGCAACCGGGTGACTGCGATCGTGGAGGCAAAGACAGGTCGCCGGCTACGGTTCGATTACAACGCCGAGGGATGTCTGGCCAGACAGACCGGCTCCGATGGAGTGTTCGAATACGATTACGAAGATCGCGATGGCCTCTGCCACTTGGTCCGGACGAAGCACAATGGCGTCGTGTATTTCACGGCGACATACGACGCTGAGGGTCGTGTGGCCGCGCTGACCAGTCCAGCCGGCGGGTATACCTTCTCCTACGTGACAAACGCGAGCGGCAGTATCGTACGCGCGGACGTCCGCGAACCGGACGGCGCGCTTCGGCGAGTGAGCCTTGATGATGCGGGCTATTGGATCAGTCACTGGGGCAGTTATCGCGGCCGATAGAGTCCTCGAACATCCTTCACTGAGTCGTGTCTGACGTCGTTGTGATTGGGGCCGGCGCGTTTGGAGCATGGACGGCCCACCACCTGTCCAATGCGGGTGCCCGCGTGGCACTTGTCGATGCGTACGGGCCGGGAAACTCGCGATCGAGTTCGGGAGACGAATCGCGGATTCTCCGCTACGGATACGGCACCGACGAGATCTACTCGCGACTCGCCCGGCGGTCGCGCGAGCAATGGCGCGAGCTCGACGCGCGCAACGGCTCTGGCCTCAGCCTGTGGCATCCATGCGGCGTGCTGTGGCTGGCTCCCGAGGGCGACGCGTACGCAGCCGACACGCGCGCGACGCTCGAAGGCGGTGACTACCCGCTCGAGTTACCCGACCAGGCGACGCTGCGCGCGCTACCCGCAGATCGAGACGATAAGAAATATTAGGGCCGTTTCGTCGTTGACGGAATCATCGTTATGCGACCGAGGCACGACTCCGGGCGGTCGGTGTGCTGGCGACCGGCGTCGGCGCTGAAGAACCGCTGCGCGCTCAGGCCGAAAAATCTCAGCGCCGACCACGCCACGCCCGATGAGCCCAGCGCGTCGAGACAGCTCACGTGGGTCCAAGCCACCCGCGAGGGCCGCATCCAACTCGATGGCTCCCCATCGCTGATAAGAGCCTTCCAAACCTGGAACGCGCGCAGCATGTTCGCCCACATCAGGCGGGTCTCCCGTACCGCTACGAGCGCCGCAGGCTGACATCCTCGATGCGGCCTCCCCACTGCGGCACCGCACCGCCGCCGGAGTGTGACGTTTCGGCGGATGAGTTTTCGGTCGGCAAACCGAACCTGCGGTGGCAGTAAGTCGCAGGGCGCGCAGCTACGGTGTGACTGCCAGGTAAGAGACGACCTTCCAGTCCTGGCCCTGCTTGGCCCACACCATCCAGAGCACAGCCGCCTCCTCGCCTGCTCGCTTGATTCGCAGGCTCATCGCGTAGAACCGGCCGTAGGTCGGGGGGCCCTCGCAATCGAACCTTGGTGGTTCGCCGGGCTTCAACCGTGCGCAGTCGGCAGCGGTCCCCATAGAGTCGGGCACGGCGACCACTGAATACGTCGTTGCGGCGTCGTGCCTCACGAGCCTGAGGTCGGGATGGTGTGGTTCGGCCGCGACGAGGATGTCCGCCAGAGTCGATCCGCTTCCCGCGAAGTCGGCGAGGAGCTTCATCTGTTCCTGGATCAGCCGGCCGGCTTCCGCGGACGAACTCGCGAGTGGGGCGCTCTCGGCCCGGTACACGTTGTAGCAAGCGAAGCTCGCCGGAGAGAGGTAGCGGAACGCCGCGGAAGGATCCTTCCGCACGAACCACGCCTGGAGGAAGTCTCTGGCCGCTTGCTGCATCGCGGGATCGCCGGCGATCGTCGGCGTGGCTGGTTCAGTGGACTCCGTCGCCGCCGGCGGGGCGGCCGGCAGCGTGCCAGGTCTGAATTCCGGCTCCACGCCGTACGCCACCAACCTCCATGCGCCATTCTCGCTGGCCCACACAGTGGCGACGGCTTCACCAGTAAGGTTTCCCGCCTTCACCTGGAACACCGCGCCGACGTAGTCACCGGACTTGGTCGACCGCGCCTTGGCCGCATCCGCCTGTTCCGGGTGGAGCCTGTTCTCGCAGTCGAGCGACTCGGCCAGGTCCTCGCGAACGTCATACATGACGAACGCCTCGCGATGCGGCTGCGGTATCTCCTTGCTCCTGGGACCGGTGAGTGACACTCCGCGGAGCGCGTCGGTCAGACTGCGCACCTTGCCGATTCGCTGATTGACCGATTGCATCGCGCTCACCATCTGGAAGCGTGCGACGCCGCGGTCCACCGGAGAGCCGCGCTCCACCTCGAGGCATGCGAAAGCGCGCGGGGAGATATACCCGACGGCGACGCGGGGAGTCTGCTCCACGAGCCACGCACTGAGGAAGTCGAAGATGGCGTCCTCGGGCTTCGTCCCTTTCCCGAGCCTGGGCTCGCTCGCCAAGGTATTGTCGCCAGCCGCGCCACTAGGAGAGTCGGCCAGCGGCAGCCCCATGAATCCGCGCCACCAGTTTGTCAGGCCGATCCAGCGTCCGTTGTGCCGCTCGTCGTTGTTGCCTGCACGCACGTCGGAGTTCGATGCCGTGAGGTGCCCGTTGATCAGCATGATCGGAATGGCGCTCGATCGATAGTCCACGTCGATGTCGCCGTGCATGCCGTCGCGCGCGAGCGAAAACTGGATCGACGGCGTGCCGCCGGATCCGCGGAAGCAGATGGGATAGCCCTTGTGATACACCGTGTTGTCCACCTGCCGACTGAATTCGCGTGACTGCTCGAGTGTCCGCTGCGTGTCAGGCCGCAGCTGTACGTACATGCGGAATTGCCGGTCGCCGCTCTGGCCCGGGATGTTGCCCGCTACCGCGTCGACCTTCGCGATGAGATCGAGGGCCGTGAGATTCATGGACCGGCCGGCAGCGTCGGTCAGCGCGATCAACGACAGCGCGTGCGTAACAGCATTGAAGGTCGTTTTCGTGGAAAGAGCGAGGCCGCCGTACAGCTCCGCTGGTCACTGCCGTCTTGCCCGTCACCGTGGCGTAGCGACCAACCCAGTCGTCCATCAATCGCCGCTGCGCGGACGTGAGCGTCTCATAGCTGCCGCCCTCGTTGACGTGCGTCACCGGTGCGGTGGGAGGCGACCCTGTCCACCACTGGTAAACCAGGACCACGACTACGAGGAGCGCAATCCCATTCAGAATTATTTTCTTTTTCGATGGGCGCGGCATTGGCTACGAGCGGAACCCCCCGGAGTCATTTCCCTCTGAGCCTATATGGAAATGACCCCGGGGTCATCATCAGAAGGTGTACTCGGCGCTGATGCGGAACAGCCTTGGTGTCAGGATCGCGCGCGGTTGGAGCCACGTGCCTCCCGGCACGAAAGTGTTGTTGTAGGTCAGGATCGCATTCGAGTTCAACGCGTTGTACAGATCGAGCCTCGCGCCGTTTCGGTGCTTACACCCTGCAGGCGGCCATTGCGGCAGTTCATGCGGCCACCGACACGATGTAGACAAAGGGGACCGGGTTCAAACCAAGCCCCTGAAACGTCGTGATGGTGATCGGGGCGACGATGGCCACCGTCGCGGTGTTGCTCGTGATCTGCGTGATCAGCTTCACGGACGGCCTTGCGAAAAGAGGCGGCACTAGCGCCGATCCGATCGGTCCATCTCCGTGAAATTTCTTGCAAGCATCTACACACGAGTCGTCGCGCCTGAGCTTCTCGTTCCTCGTCGCACGTGCAAGAAGCAAGAAGGCAGCCTATGACTTCGCCGGCGATGAATTTGATTCGTCAATGGAGTCTATAGGGATAAACACACGAGGGATGGGAAGACCAGATGAACACTTACCCCGACGACATTCTGATACGAGCACTTGTGGACGACTGGTCGAAAGCAGTCCGTGCAAAGGACATGGATGCCGTGCTTGCGCGCCATGCTGACGACATCGTGATGTTCGATGTGCCTGAGCCGCTGCAGTCTAGAGGGATGGCGGAGTACAGAAGAACTTGGGAACTGTTCTTCGACAACAGCCCCGGAGGGCCAGGATCGTTCGACGTGACGGAGCTGCACATTGCCGCCAGCGAAACGGTCGCGTATTGCCATGCCCTCGTGAAGATCTTTGACTCCACCGTTCGACTAACCATGGGGTTGCGCAAGGTCGATGGGCAATGGCTCATTGCGCACGAGCATCATTCCTATCCGATCGAGCTGAAGTGAGTCCAGGGTGATGAAATGCGAACAAAGCACACAAGAGCTCTTCCGAGAGTTGTGACACCTGCCAAGTGGCAGGCCGCTCACGAAAAGCTGCTAGCGAAGGAAAAGGCGGCGACCCGTGCGCGAGACGCGCTGGCCGCTGAGCGCCGCAGGCAGCCGATGGTGCAGATTGAAAAGGCCTATGTCTTCGAAGGTCCGGATGGCAAGGCGCGCCTGCTCGATCTGTTCGAGGGGCGTCGTCAGCTCATTGTCTACCACTTCATGTTCGCTCTGGGTGTCGACGGTTGGCCGCAGGCAGGTTGTCCTGGCTGTTCGTTCTTCGTCGATCAGATCTGCCATCTCGCCCATCTCCACGCGCGCGATACCTCATTTGCGTTGGTGTCCCGCGCACCATTGAGAAACATCCAGCGCTACAAGAAACGCATGGGTTGGACGGTGCCATGGTTCTCTTCTTCCGACAGCGACTTCAACGATGACTTCGGACTCACGACCGACGCCGGCGAGATCTTCGGTCTCAGTGTCTTCCTGCGCGATGGGAAACGCGTTTATCGCACGTACTTCACCACTAACCGCGGCGTTGAAGCGCTTGGGAGCACCTGGACTTTCCTCGATCTGACCCCATTCGGGAGGCAGGAGAGCTGGGAGGATTCGCCACAGGGCTGGCCGCAAACGCCGCCGTACGAGTGGTGGCGCCGGCACGATGAGTACGACACCTAGCCGATGATTTTCATGGCGAGTGAGGCCGAGTCATGTCGACGAGTCTTCTTGCGGTGCTCGCCCGGCGGGGATTTTTCGAGCAGCCCGTAGCGTTGACGCGCATCGGAGGTCCAAAATGCCTGATCAGAAAGTGGTGCTAATCACTGGGGCATCGTCCGGCGTTGGGCAATCCACTGCTCGATTGCTTTCCGAAAGGGGCTACAAGGTCTTTGGAACAAGCTTGCTTACGAAGAGAAGGGGCCGGGCCCGGAGCTGGTGGCCGAGACGTTGCTCGAGATTATTTCCAGCGACACTCCGCGGCTACGCTACCTGATTGGCCAACAAGCGAAGTCCGTTGCCCGTTTGCGGCGATTTCTCCCCGCGGGCCTGTACGAGCAGGGATTGCGACGTACCTTCCGGCTGGACGAGACTCGATGAGCTCTTAGCCTCGTCTCAGCGTGTCGCCTGAAAGACTGCGATGTAGTGGTCCCAGCCGGGCCACTCATCAGCCGTCATCAATGCGAATCCGCCCTCCCTCAACTGGGAAGTCAAATTGGCGCGGTCGATTCCCTCTCGGCTCACCAGGCCGAGCACGCCGCTCGACTCGAACTCGATGATCGCGAGCCGCCCGGCAGGTTTCAGAGCCCGTTTGAGGTCGGCGACGATTGCCGCCGGGTCACTCAGATGGTGGTACACGCGGCGCATGAGGATCACGTCGCAGCACCGTGATTCCAGATTACTCGAGCGCTCGCCAGCTTCGAGCACTGTCACGTTGGACAACCCGGCCTCGCCAACGGCCGCTCGAATCTGATCGAGGCGGTCGGCGGCCAATTCGGTCGCGAAGACGTGGCCTGATGGGCCGACGCGCCGCGCCACGGCGATCGACAATGTGCCGGCCCCGGCGCCGATCTCGCCAACAGCCATTCCCTCCCGCAGTTCGAGCACATCGAAGAGACGAACGACTTCGCGATCGCCGGGTGGACCCAGCGAAACGGCAAGCAGACCGACAAGGACGACCGCGACGATCGCTGCGATGAGCAGACCGACGACGACCTTGCGTCGGGAAACAATGCGGCGCATGGGTCCCTTCGTCATTGTGCCCGACCTCTATACGTGCCGAACCTCCGCCGACAGTTTCTTCGGCGTACTAGCCGCCGCCGCAGCATGAGTAAGTCAGTTGCTCGTCCCAGTCGACCGGCCGCCCTTCCGGCGTGAGGTCGAACAGATTCCAGACGGGCTCGAGGGTGCCAACGTGTCGCGGATCCTGGCCCGGATCGGTAGGTGCGTAGAAGAGCTCCGGACCCCAGAAGTGGCGGATCGCATTACCGTCGCGATGGAACACATTCAACATGGGCGTTTGTGCTCCGTCAACGGTCTCTGCGAGGTAGTCGCGGTTGTAGGTGTGCCGGCCGACGAGAGAAACCGTAGCCGCCGCCACCCACGCTCCTGAGCGAAGGCGAGGATGTGCGGCAGCGGTGACTTCGCGACCACTGCGAAGTTGACGAGCGGGATCACGTGCTCCGCGGCGCCATCGAGCTGATCCAGGAGAGCGACGCAGGGCGATGGGATTGACGGGCGACCCCGTGCCGCGAGGAATCGGCAGTGGCGCGATCATCAACATGAATTCCCATCGCTTGCGGCTCGCCGCGGCCTCACTGAGGGCATCGAAGTCAGCGCGATCGAGCAGATGCACCCCGAGGATCGTCAGCATGAAGTTGTGCAGCGAGCTTGGCGGCAGATCGCCGGGTGGATGAGGCGCGTAGTCGGGCGTCTCCCATCCGAGTATCGCGATATCACGCTTCTTGAGCCAGGGAATGACGGAGTTATCGAGGCCGGCCATCGCCTCGTTGATGGGCCACGGACCAAGCTTCGACCGGCGCGTCCATCGGCCCCAGCGCAGAAGCAGCGCATCGCCAGCCATCGCTTTGACGCCCGCCTTCTGTTCCCACGCTTCCAGATCCTCCACAAAGATCCGTGTGCCGGGTTCCAGATACGGCACGCCCTTCAGCCTTGGGATGTCGTACAGCACTCCACGTGTGACGATCCCGCTCTTCATCGTCAGGATCGAGTTCTTCGCCGCTCCTCCCTCTTTGGTGACCAGGCCCTCGACCGGATACCCGTTCCACATCTTGCCGTTGAAGAAGACGTGTGCGAACGAATCCGACGATAAGAAATATTAGGGGACGATAAGAAATATTAGGGCCGTTTCGTAGTTGACGGCGGCGGCGGTCAGATTACGGGGCTCTACAACGTCACCGCGGAAGCGAATACACGGCTCACGGACAACTTCGTGACGCTGGCGGATCGCTACGGCAGCTACACCCAAGCCACCGACTCGGTCGCACTGAACGTCACCGCGCGGCCGCGCTTCGGCCTGACGCTGCAAGGTGGCTTCAACTACGCCAGGACCGGCACCGACTACTGCGAAGTCCGTTCGACGATTCCGGAATGGACCGTCCTCGGTGGGCCGTCGCCGACCAACCCGTGGTGTGCCAACACGACGAGCCTGCTTCGGACGACGGCGCTCGGCAGCTATGTCGTGCCGAAGGTCGACGTGCAGGTCGCATTTACCTTCCGCAGCGATGCCGGCGCGGCGCTCAACGCCAACTACGTAGCGGCGAATGGCGAGACGACACTGGGCCGCACCTTCGCCGGCGCGAGCCAGACGATCACGGTGAACCCGGTCGAGCCGGGCACCCTCTACGGCGATCGCGTCAATCAGTTCGACATCCGTATCGCGAAGAACCTTCGCTTCGGTGGCACGCGGACGAACGTGGGTTTTGACCTGACCAACGTGTTGAATGCGAACCCGGTGCTGACCTACAACGAGGCGTTCTCGACCTCGACGAACACCTGGCTGCGTCCGAACTCGGTGCTGCAGCCGCGTCTCGCGAAGTTCAGCGCGCAGTTCAACTTCTGATCTCTCGAGGCGAGCCCGCTCGGGCTCGCTCACACTCCGGACGGAGGAAGGGCGGACTCTCGGGTCCGCCCTTTTTCGTTTCAGTCTGAAGGCGCACTCACGAGCCGAGCCACGAGTGAATCACGCGGATCGTGTTTCTGGGCCGCTCCTCCTTGCGCTTCACGACGAGGATCCGTTGGCCGTCGGGAGACAAGCCAAATGAGGGCCCGGGACTGTCGTTGAATTGCGTTTGCAGGATCATTCGCGGCGGTTTCCAGTCGAAGGAGGAACCTGCCCGCACTTCGGTGCTGAACCAGCGGTTGCCGTTTCGGAACACGATCTCGTTACACGTGCGGCACCATTTCGGTTCGCTGCCGATGTCCGAGATCTTCTGGACGTGCTCACCCACCGGCAGCGCCCGCACGTTGATACCCGCGTCCGCGTAGACAAGCCACCGGCCGTCAGGCGACAGATCGTGGGTCGCACCCATAAAGCTCATGGGCTGTGGAGGGGATGACGGGGAGCCATCGAGCTGAATGGACACAGCCGAAATGCGATTGGTCGGAAACTCGTAGAACGTGAGCCTGCGGCCGTCCGGGCTCCACGAGCTGGGCGTCAGCCGCGTGGACGACTCGGCGACAGGCACCGGCGGACGATCTGAATCCACTCGCTGCACCATGACCCGGTACGGCTTCCCCTCTGCGAAGCTCGTGTAGGCGATCATCTCGCCATTGGCCGACCATTTCGGCCACCCGGCGCTGTCGGCCGCGGGCAGCCGGCGAGACGATCCTCGCTCGACGTCATAAAGCAGGATGAAGTCTTTCGTATCTCCCACTTGAATCGCGAGACGTCGACCGTCAGCGGAGAGGTCGAACGTCCCGTAGACACGCGGCTCGATCGGCAGGAACTCGGTCTGACCCTGCCGGTTGACCCACGCGATTGACGCCACGGCCACGTCGCCACCGGGCACGTACGCCAGCGCGTTGTCGGACACGGCAATCTGCAGGTGAGGATAGAGCGCATGCATGCGCACGTCCAACGCAATCGGGACCGGATCGCCGACCGTCTGCCGCTCCGGGTCGAATCGCGCCGCAAACACTCGTCCGGAGCGGCCGAAAACAAGGTTGCCGGCCTGTGTGAGCCGCGCACCGTACCCTTCGGTTGTGAGCGTCTTGACGTCTTTGGTCGCCAGGTTCAGCAGCCGAACCTGCGCGAAGTCGGCGCCGATGCCGGCTTGCCGGTAGGTGACCAACGCCGACTTTCCGTCGGGAGTGACATGACCGTATCTGTAGCCTTCCCGGGCATCGGCGGCCATGACGGGCGCGCCGCCCCGGACATTCACGCGGAACAGCCGCCGGCCCTCCTCGGCGGCAAAGAACACCTGGTCGTCGGCGATCCAGGTGCCGGTGACTCCGGTCGCCACGTCGCAGATCGTCGTCGTCGTGCCGGTGACGAACGAGTAGGTCTTGAGCTTGTCGTTGGTCAGGAAACCGAGCGAGCGGCCGTCGGGCGAGAAGAACGGATGGAGCGCGCCCTCGGTGCCGGCGAGCGGGCGGATCTCGAAGCTGTCGAGCTCGCGCGCGAACAGCCGAACGCTCCCATCCGGCGATGACCCCACCCAGACGAGCGTGCGCCCGTCGGGCGACAGGTCCAGCAACGTGGAGTCGAAGCCGATGTTTGCGGCCGCCGCGTCGAGAGCCAGGAGCGCATCGGGCGGGACGCTGATCTCGGTACTCACACGCGCGGCCGGTCCGGTCGCCACCGGCGCGGGGCTGCGCAGGAAAACAGTCACCAGCGAGCCACCCACGACCCCAAGAAGCAGGCCCGCCGCCAGGAGCACCGCGGCTGAAGGTCGGAGGCGGCGACCGCCGGGCTCCACAGCGTCGCGACGTTCCGGTAGAGCGACGGCGTCGAGAAGCTCGAGGCGCGCATCGCCGATATCGCGAAGCCGTTGGTTGACATCCTTCTGAAGACAGCGTCGCACGATGCGGAGGACCGAAGGCGGTGCGACCTTGGCCAGCGCCTCCCAGTCGGGTTCACGCTCGATGACCCGCGCAATCGTTTGTGACACGTCGTCGCCAGCAAAGGGACGGGTGCCGACCAGCATCTCGTACAGCACGCAGCCGAACGCCCACACGTCCGCGCGTTTGTCGACCGTCTTGCCGCGCGCCTGCTCGGGACTCATGTACGCGGCGGTGCCCATGACGACGCCGACGCGCGTGGCGGCAGGACTGATCAGCGTTGGCGACTGCGAGGCGTCGGCGGCTGCATCGATGCCGGTGGGGTCGAAGGCCTTGGCGAGACCGAAATCGAGCACCTTCACCATGCCGTCAGCGCGCACCTTGATGTTGGCCGGCTTCAGATCACGGTGAATGATGCCGTGGTCGTGTGCCGCTTCGAGCGCTTCGGAGACCTGGCGCGCGATCGGCCATGCCTCGCCGAGCGGCAGCGGGCCATGCACGAGACGGTCGGCGAGCGTCGGGCCGTCGACGAGCTCCAGCACCAGCCCGAGCCCGCCCGGTGATTCCTCGAGCCCGTAGATCGAGGCGATGTGCGGATGATTCAGCGCGGCAAGGACCTGCGCCTCCCGCCTGAACCGGGCGAGGCGCTCGGGATCGAGCGCGAAGGCCGTGGGCAGCACCTTCAGCGCGACGTCGCGGCCGAGGTTGGTATCGTGGGCGCGATACACCTCGCCCATGCCACCGCTGCCGAGCAGCGCAATCACTTCGTAGGGGCCGATCCGATCGCCAGTGCTCAGGGCCACGCCAGTGGTGAGTGTATCCCGCGTTAACCATTCCTCTCGCCCAACGTTTAAGAGTCATGACTCGCATCCAGATTTTGCGCACAGCGATGGTCTGCCTTGCTCTGCTCTCAGGCGCAGCCGTGTACGGGCAGGCGCCGACTTTTGAGGCCGTATCGGTCAAGGTAAACCGTTCGGGTGAGTCTCGATCGAGTTTCAGAGGCACCCTGAGCGACATCTCCGTCACCAACCAGACGGTGATCGACATCATTCGCAACGTCTGGAATGTCAACCGACTGCAGATCGCTGGTGGCCCATCCTGGGTGGGCGAAGACCACTTCGACATCGAGGCGAAGGCGAGCGGAAAGGCGAGCCGCGACGAGCTCGTGGCGATGATGAAGGCAATGCTCGCCGAGCGGTTCAAACTTGCCGTCCATCAGGAGATGCGGCCGATTCCGGTCTACGCGCTCGTCCTTGCAAGGTGACGATAAGAAATATTAGGGCCGTTTCGTAGTTGACGGAATCATCGTTATGCGACCGAGGCTCGACTCCGGGCGGTCGGTGTGCTGGCGACCGGCGTCGGCGCTGAAGAACCGCTGCGCGCTCAGGCCGAAAAATCTCAGCGCCGACCACGCCACGCCCGATGAGCCCAGCGCGTCGAGACACCTCTCCTGACGCACGGAGCCCGGCGATTATGAGTTGGTGTCCATGGGGAGGTACCCGTTGTCGTCTGTCGGCCCGACCGCGGCTGCCCACAGGGGAGGCGCCCGTGCAGGACGAGCGGCCGGCACCTCGCTCGGCAGGCCCAGATGGTGCAGGATCCGTTCGATGACCCTCGCCTCTTCAATGAGGGCGATCAGCGCAGGCGCCCACCGCACTGCGGACACGCGAGGACGTCAAACCCGAAACTGCGGCGCATCAGGTCGGCCCAGAGCTGACGGGCACCAGACACAGCCACGCCGTCCGCCGATGCTCGCCCCCTGTCCGCGCCTTCGTCCGCTGTCGTGCCTCCACGCGGCACGACTTGAGTTCGCCACGCCGCTCGTGCACCGAGCACCCCGTAGTAAAGAATCAGGTTGACCCGGGGCCGGGGAGTGATGGCCGCCAGGCGCTCGAGCAGCTCCACGGGATCGAACAGCACATGCGAGGTGCCGTCCGACCATCGCCGCCGGAGCTGCAGTCGCACCTGGCCCGCCTCGGTCAGCCGGAGGCGATCCTCGGCGAGGGGCGGTCGCAAGGCGGAGCGGCAGATGCGCTCGAGCCAGGCCCGGTCCCGTGCCGGAACCACGAGACCGGCGTGCAGGTCAAACCCGGCTCCTCGCGCGTGGGCCGGATTGAGGATGGGCAGGCGATACATCTCCGGGTTCCCAATCCGGCGAAGCGCAGCGCCGGCGCGAGGGCCGAGTGCCACACGCCCTGCACGGACGCCGCGGCGAGGCCGGCCAGCACCGGCGCCTCGTCAGCCCACGGGTCCGCTGTCGCGCCTTCGTCAGGGACGCCGCGGCGCGTCAGCAGCCGTGCAACCCGCCGCTCGATGTGGCGAGCACGGCCTCCAGCTCCACTTCGGTCGGGGTCCCGGTCGCATGAAACGTCAGCGTCCCTGGCGGGTCCGGCGCATACACCCCGTCGAGCACCAGGGCATGGACGTGCACGTTGAGATTCAAGGCCGACCCGAACCGCTGGACGATGACCACGGCGCCGCCACGCCCGCCGGCCACACCCTGCTGGCGCGAGCGCCTGCGTAGGCACCCGAGAATGCTTCGCACGCCACGCCCACTACCGCTCGACAGAGCGCATGGTCCCACGCGATCGCGTAGCGGACGCGGGGCGACAGGCTCAGCACCCACTGCCGGATGGAGCTTCGGGGAGCACGTGGTCGACCAGGTGGGCGGCACGCTCGGCCATGCGGCGCCCACCGCAGCTCGGACAGAACCCACGTCCCTTGCACGAGAACGGGACGAGCCGGTCTGGCCCGCAGTCCCCGCAGCGAAAGCGCGCAAAGCCTCCGGCCAGCCATCCGCAGCGGAGGAAGTCGCGAAACTCCCGCTCGACAAACCGCGGCACGCCGTCTCCATCACGCAGTCCGGCAGCCTGGGCAAGGAACGTCTCGAGGTGATCGCGCACGACCTGATAGAGCACACCCTCGGCTGGCGCTCGCGGCTGGTAGTCTCGGGACGGATGGCCCACGCCGCCGTCGGAAGCGTCGTATGTGCCGGCGACAGAAGTTCAACAAAAGCGTTCGATCAGGTCCAGACCAGGCCCTCTACGTCGCAGGAATTGCCGGGCGCAACAGCGTGGTCGATCGCACGATTTGACATGGCCACCGCGTGGCCAGGTGCGCGGACCGCCTGCCCTGTCTGCACCTTGCCGTGACGGCTTCTCACCGACACCATCGACAAGTGCCCGTACCACCGCGCGCAGGATCCGTAATCTTTGATTCTTGATTATTGATTCGTTGTTGATTGTTGATTCTTGATTGGGAGACCTATTTGGCGATTCATCAATAGATCAACGATCAACAATCTTCAATCAACAACGATTCAACAATCAGAGATCAGCCATCAAAAATGCAGTTAACCGCCCGCCGCTTTTACCACAGTGCCGATTGGATCGATCCCGCCGTGCAAGTGGACAACGCGCTCGACGTCCAGCTTCAGCCGTCGGATGTTCTCGACCAGGTTCACCGTGAACGGCGGCGGTGACGCCAGCGGTTTCGCTCCCGGCCGCGGGTGAAACGCGTCGGCCTGCACCAGCATCTTCTGCTTCGGAAAGTACGCGACGAGCAGCGTCTCGTCATGCAGATTGCCCTGCAGATGATGGAGCTCCAGCGTCATCGTGCCGTCGCTCAGGACACGCTTCGCCCCCACCGTCTCGATCACCGGGCTGCGAGGTCGCACGCGCCAGCCGATCGGGTTCCAGCGTGAACGGATTGCTCAGGATGCGTTCCCAATAGGGCTTGTTCTTCTCATGCGTCAGGATCGGAACACCTGCCGCCACGTATCCGCGAACGCCCCCCGAGTGATCGAAGTGCTGGTGGGTGTTGACGACGTACCGAATCGGCTTCGACGGCAGTAGCTGTTTGACCGCCGCGATCGTGGCTTGCGTGCGGTCGTCGTTCTGGGGAGCCTCGATGATAACGACGTGGTCGCTGAACTCGATGAGAACGCTCATCGGTGCGCCGCCATCGAGGAACCAGATGCCCTCGGAGAGCTTCTGCGGCTCGGTTTTCAACGGTGATGATGGCGGTGCAGCCGGGGGCGGCCCCGAAACAGACAACTCATTGGCCGCGGCACTGTTTGGCTGTACGTCGCTGACATTGAGGTCGAGCGTCGGATGCCCCGCCTGTGTCTGCTGATGCGGGACGGAAACTTGATGCCGTTGTAGTCCTTGTAGGCGGAGAAGACGATCCTGACCGGCACATCACCGAGGATGTTGTTGGCGATCCGGGTGTCGATACTCTCCACCAGGTTCTGATCGTTGAGGGTCCCGGTGACGATGTGCCTCCCGACCGCGAAGGAGATGGTGCGGCCCCTCACCTTTGCCTTGTTGGCGACGGCACCCTTGAGAAACCCGTGAGGCGTCATCCAGATCTGCAGAAGACCGGCATCGGTGCGTCCGTTCCGGACGACACTCTGAACGACGTCTCCCGGAATGGGGCGCATGCCGCCCTGCTCCGTCTTTGGATTGAAGGGGCCGGCGCCTCCACCTCGGGGCGGGAAATCGACATCGCGCCGGACGGTCTCCTCCCGCATGACCGGAGGCATGTAATTGACCGACGCCACATATTTCGCCAACTCGAACCGCGGCCAGGGCGCATCAGGTCCCGGCGCCTGCCCCACGGTAAAGCTCGAGCCTGATCCGGAGTACTGGATTGATTGCAGGTTTGTCGCGCCCATCGCTCGCGCGGCGTCCTGAATCAGGTCGCCCTGGGCACCAGCTGACGCCCACGCGCCAGCCAGCGCGAGTACAGCGAGACACGACCGGAGACCGGGGGCGGGAAACCGGAGACCGGTGTTCACGGCTACTTCCAGCTGGCGATTGCCTTGCCTTGCGCCGAACCTGGCCCGAACTGGAAGAGTTCGATCCTCACACCAGCGGGATCGGTGGCACCCGACACACTGGAATCGTCAGGCCTTTCTCGAACCTCCTCGACCGTCACGCCGCGCTGCTTCAACGCCGCGACATACGACTTCAAATCCGCCACATGCAGCCCGTAGTGGTTCAGACCGGGACGACGATTCGCGTTGGCGGGCTGAATCTCGATGAACGTGTCGCGGCTGGCCTGAATGTAGGAGAGGGTCGGCTGGCCCTGGGCGTTCCTCACCGTGAACCCTTCCTTGAAGCCCATCTTCTTCGTGTAGAACTCGAACGCCTCGTCGAAGTTCTCGTAGGCAATCGCCACGTGGTTCATGTTGTTGACGCCGGGAAGCCGGTCGCCCTGGGCCAGCAGCGGTGACATCGCCATCCCGATCGCGAGTCCTGTCACGAAGACGATTGCGGTACGCATGGGAGGCTCCTCTCGAATTGGACGAACGCGCGTCAACTGATGATTGATCGAAGATTTAGCCAGGTCATTTCTCGACCTTCGGGAATGATTTCAAAGTACTTGTTGTTCTCGTTGCAGATGTATTCGAGCAGCTCGGTGTCGGGCCGAAGGATGAGCGGCAGCGTGACATCCCACGGTTTCGTGTACGCCCCTGGATCGTCGATCGTGATGACGATGTCCATGTGACCGAAGTCCTTGCGCACGAACTTCTCGGTGACGCGCAACTTGTCGGTCGCAGGCTTGCCAAAGTTATCGAGCCACCCCTTGTCGTTGAACCCGGCGGTCTCGACCACGAACGTGTCTTTGTCCCACTTTCCGATTGAGTACCCGAACCACGAGGGGTTCATGTCATCTGGCAACTTACGGCCGTCGGCGAAGATCTGGCGGTACGAGTGCACCGCCTCGTACAGGATCACGACGAGATCTTTCTCGTGCAGGATCTTGAAGGGATACGGCACCAGATCCGATCGCGGCACGCCGCCGACGATGCAGTTTGCCGTAGGGTCATCGCGACCGTCGTTGGCGCGGCGTTCTTTGTACAGTTTTTCGGCCCAGGGCTGGTACGGCACTGAACCTGGGGGCAGGTTGGTCGCGATGTCACCGATCAGAATCGCGGCCGGTTGCCAGAGCCCGGAGAGATCGGGCTTGCCATCCGGTGTCCGTGGTGTTGGCGCCGACAGGTCCGGCTTGCCATCGGACGTGCGTGGAATCCCTGGCGTCGGTTGGTTGAGCCATTGCGCCGACGGTGCCGCTGTCGCAACACACAACAGCGCGATAACGACCCGGATGCCTCTCATCGATCGGCCGCCTTTGGAATGATCTCGAAATACTTGTTGTTCTCGTTGCAGATGTATTCGAGCAGCTCGGTGTCAGGTTGAAACGCGAGCTGCTGCGTGACCGACCACGGCTTCGTGTACGCCTTCGGGTCGTCAATCGTGATCTGGATCTCCATCTGACCGAAGCTCTTGCGCACGAAGCGCTCGGTAACCTTCAACATCTCGGTGGCGGGACGGCCAGCGTTGTCGAGCCAGACGTTGTCATTGAAGCCGCTCGATTCGACGACGAGGACGTCTCCCTCCCATCGGCCCACCGAGTAGCCAAACCAGGCGGGATTGGGATCCCCGGGTAGAGACCGGCCGTCAGTAAAGATCTGCCGATACGCATGTACCGCCTCGTACATGATGACGACCATGCCCGGCGGTTCGAGAATCTTGAATGGGTAGCCGACGAAGTTCGATCGCGGTACGCCGCCGACCACACATCGCGCCGTCGGGTCGTCGCGGCTATCGTTCGCCCGCCGTTCCTTGAACAGCGTCTCGGCCCACGGCTGAAACGGGACCATCTCGCCGCTCTTCATGCCGCGTGTCATGTCACCGACAATGCCCGGCGCCGGCCGCCACAGGCCGGCCAGAACGGGCTTGCCGTTCGCCTGCCGGGGCGTCGGTGCGTCAAGGTTGGGCTTGCCATCCGGAGTACGTGGGATGTCCGTAGTTGGGTGCTTCAACCACTGTGCGGCGATCGTCGTGTTCATGATGAACACCGCGATGACGAGCAATCGGAGAGCTTTCATGCCGTTCTCCCGACCTGATTAGAAGGGTGCTGGGCCAGACAAGCTCCGATTATCGCCGCGGCCGAGGGGTTGTCAACAGCAGGAACGGCTGGCGGTCGGCCCACACGAGGGGTTGTCAAGCCACCGGAATCGCCGTAGATTCACCGCAGCCGTAACGGCCGGAGGATACATGAGACGGTTGATTGACTCGCCAGCGGGTCCCGCGACCCACCGTTCCACGGTCGTGAGAACGACGCTTATGGTGCTCGCGGTCGCGAGTGCGGTCTCGACGCTGCCCGCCCAGCAGCCAGTCCCGGACGTCATCTTCTCGAATGGCAAGATCATCACGGTCGACGAGCGCTTTTCGCTGGCGCAGGCCATCGCCGTCCGCGGCGACCGCATCGTCGCGGTCGGGACCGACGCCGAGGTCGCCAAACTTGCCACCCCCGCCACCCGCCGTATCGACCTGCGTGGACGAGCGGTGATCCCCGGCCTCATTGACAACCACATGCACCTCACGCGTTACGGCACGACGTGGCAGTGGGAAGTGCGGTGGGACGGCATTGGATCGCGCGCCGTGGCACTCGAGAAACTGCGCACACACGCCAGGACGGTGGCACCCGGCGAATGGATCTACAACCTTGGCGGATGGGCAATCGAGCAGTTCGCCGACGATCCGCGCCCCTTCACGCGCGAGGAGCTCGATAAGGTCGCGCCGAACAATCCGGTTCTCCTGCAGGCGTCATACTACGAGGCCTACCTCAATAGCCGCGCGCTGACGCAGCTCGGTATCGACGACAAGACCCCGGCGAACGACTGGGTCATTCGCGACAGCGCGGGACGCCCCACCGGCCGGATCACGGAAGCCGGCTTCCGCGGGCTGGTCGCGAAGCTCCCCGAAGCGTCACCCGCCGCAGTCGAGAGGAGCACGCTCGGGATGTTCACCGATCTCAACCGATCGGGACTCACGTCGTTCGGCGTCGCCGGATGCGATGCGGATCTCATCGCCCTGTACAAGCGATGGGCGAACGAAGACAAGCTCAACGTCCGCGCGTACTGCATCAACGGAGTGGGGGTCGGCACATCGCCGGAGCAGGTCGAGCGCGCGCTGCCGCGCATCGCCGAGATCAAGTTGTTCCAGGGCAACAACTACGTGGACGACATCTGGTACGGGGAGAGTGTCTACGGGCCGCTGCACGATCCGATGTTCGTGCGCAGGTCGGACCCGAAGCCCGAGCAGTTGGCACTGTGGCGCAAGATCGCGACCGAGATCGCGAAGAATCGCCTGCCTCTGCACGTACACGCCAACCTCACGAACACGATCAACGGGTTCCTCGATCAGATCGAAGCGATCAACAAGGAGTATCCGGTCAAGAACCTGCGCTGGGTGCTGGCGCACGCCAATCAGCTCGACGCATCCCAGCTGGCACGGATGCGGGAACTTGGGCTGTATGCGGCCGTTCATCCCTGGGCCGTCATCAATGGCGGCATCAACCAGCGAGTGTTCGGTGACGCCGCTCTCGACATGGCGCCGCTCGACACGATTCAGAAGAGCGGCGTCGTCTGGGGGTTCGGCAGCGACGGAAGCCGCGCGAATCAGATCCTGCCTTTTACGACGCTGTGGTGGGCGGTGACCGGCAAGATGGTCGGCGGCACCAAGGTGCTTCGGCAACCGATCAGCCGCGAGGACGCCCTCATCGCGCACACGCGCCGAAACGCCTTTCTCGTGTTCCAGGAGAACAATCTCGGATCGATTCAGGCAGGACGGCTGGCCGACCTCGTCGTGCTCGACCGTGACTACCTGACGATTCCAGCAGATCAGATCAAGGACATTCAGCCCGTCATGACCATGGTCGGTGGACGGATCGTCTACGAAACTGACGCTGCCACGAAATAGGTTGGAAATTCTTATGCCCGCATACTGGGTCGCGCGCGCGAAGATTACCGATCCCGTTCAGTACAAAAAGTACACAGACCTCGTGCCTGCGATCATCGCGAAGCACGGCGGAAAGGTCCTTGCCCGCGGTGGGCGCTACCAGATCAACGAGGGACCACACGACTTTCACCGGTTCGTGGTGATCGAGTTTCCGACGCTCGAGCAGGGTGTTGCCTGCTTCGAATCACCCGAATACCAGCACGCCGCATCGTTCAGGCGCGCCGGCGCGGGCGTGGTCGAGAACGTCGTGGTGGATGGGGGCGACGCGACGAAGTAGACGAGGTCACAACTCCCAAGAACCCAACTCCCAACTCCCAAGGCCTGGTTCTTTGGGGATTGGTAAACGAAGCCTACGCTCCCCAATTGCTTGGCGCGTCCACGTACGAACGATCGAGCCTGGCGATCGAATCACACCCCAGCAGCCTCATCGTTCGCACCAGATCGGTTCGCAGGATCTCAATCGCGCGAGCGACTCCCGGCCCGCCCGCCGCACCCAGGCCCCACGCGTACGCCCTCCCGATCAGGACGGCGCGCGCTCCGAGGCAGATGGCTTTGACGATGTCCCCGCCTCGACGAATACCGCCGTCGACGAGCACTTCGATCTGGCCGTTTACGGCCGCGACGACTTCAGGCAGCGCGCGGAGAGATGCCGGCACGCCGTCGAGCTGACGACCCCCGTGATTCGACACGACGACGGCACTCGCCCCGGCATCAATCGCGCGTCGCGCATCGTCGCCGGTATGCACGCCTTTGACGACGAGTGGACCCTTCCAGGCATCGTGCATCCAACGCAGGTCTTCCCACGTCACCAGCGTTTTCTCGAGAAGCGCGCCGACATCACCGCACGGCATCGCGCCAGCGCCCGGCAGCTCCACATTCGGAAAGACCTTCGGTGAACCATCGGCGATGAAATCCATCGTCCACCGAGGCCGCCTGATGAATTGGCCGACGTGCGGCAGGCTCGACCAGAACCGCCCCTGGAGCAGCGGCCTGACGCCGTGACGAAAATCGCGCTCGCGCAAACCGGCAACCGGCGTATCGATCGTGACGACGAGCGCACCGAAACCGGCCGCCTTCGCGCGCGCGATGGTGGCTTCGGCGACGGCACGGCCACCAGGGACATAGAGCTGATACCAGAGTGGGCCGCTCGCCCCTGCGCGGACTTCCTCGAGCCGCGTGCCGGAGAACGTTGACAGGATGTAGCCCGTACCTGCCGCACTGGCCTCGCGAGCCGCGTAGACCTCGCCACGCGGGTAGAACATCCGGCAGAAGCCGACCGGCGCAAGCATGAACGGCAGTGCCAGCGGAGTGTCGAGGACGGTTGTACGCAAATCGCAGCTTGGCACGGCCACACACTGACGCGGACGGAACGCCACATCGCGAAAAGCACGGACGTTCTCGTGCAGTGTGATCTCGTCTTCCGCCCCGCCGTCGATGTAGGCGAAGACGACAGACGGCAGGCGCCGTCGAGCGAGTCGCCTGAGATCTTCGATGTTGATGACACGCGGGAACGCGACAGCGCGAGCGAGGCTCGCTTCGGAGCGCATGTGCTTCTCAATACCCTTGGGACCGGTCAGACTCTTGTGCTGACCATTATTGATTCACAGATCTTTGATTCTTGAATCGTTGATGATTGGAGATTGTCGATTGGTGATTGGCTCCAGATTGGACCGTCGAGTCATGACGCCGCGTTTTCAATCAACGATCAAGAATCAACAATCATCAACGAATCAACAATCAGAGATTCGCAAATCGACAATCCACCACCGCGTATCACACTGGCGGCCGCCGCAACCCGTGCTTCGTCGCCTGCTCGAACGCATGCGCGAGCTGCAGCACGCTCCATTCACCGCGGTGCCGGCCGACGATCTGAATTCCAACCGGAAGGCCGGCGCTGGTGAACCCGGCCGGAACCGAGATGGCCGGATTGCTCATGAAGCTTATGTACCAGCACGAGCGCATCCAGTCCAGATAGTCGCCCATGCGAGTGCCGGCGATCTCGGTCGGATATGGAGTGGTGACATCGAAAGACGCGACCTGCGTCACCGGCAGTACAAAGTACCTGGTACCTTCTCGAAAAACTGCCGGCTCTGCTCGTGCGCCTGCGCTTGCCGCGCGAGGGCTCGTCCGATTTGGGCTCCGGTGAGTCGCTCGGCCTCGGCAACCTCGAACTTGATCGTGTCCTTCACCCACTCGGGACGTTCTCGCACGAGCGGTGCGTATTGCGGGTAGTTGCCCGTGAAGCGCAGGGCCTTGAACGCTTCGTCGATGCCGGTGAAATCGGGCTCCGCTTCCTCGACGGTGCAGCCAAGTTGCTCGAAGACAGGACGGTTGCCATCGACGACTCGACGGATCTCTGGCTCGAACGGGATTCCACCGAGACCTCGCCACCAGGCAATGCGAGTGCCTTTGAACGACCGCTCGAGTGGTCCGCGAAAACCCGCACCGTCCTCCTGTATCGACAGAGGGCTGCGCGCATCGGGTCCGGCAATCGCGCTGAGGAAGAGCGCCAGGTCGCCGACCGAGCGCGCCATCGGCCCAAGCACGGAGAGCGGCGACCAGGATCCAGACTCACTCGGTACTCGTCCGGGCGACGGCCTGATGCCAACGACGTTGCAGAACGCAGCGGGATTGCGCAGAGATCCTCCGGCGTCGCTGCCGTCGGCGATCGGCACCATACCGCAGGCGAGCGCCACTGCTGCGCCGCCGCTACTTCCTCCGCATGTCTTGCTCAGATCGTAAGGATTGCGCGTGGCGCCAAACACGGTGTTGAAGGTCTGCGATCCGGCGCCGAACTCCGGCGTGTTCGTCTTGCCGAGTGTGATCGCACCGGCGGCACGAATGCGCGAGACGATGAGCGCGTCGCGGGTCGGGACCTGGTCGCGATAGAAGGGTGAGCCGCGGGTGGTGCGAATTCCCGCCGTGTCGACGAGATCCTTGTGTGCAACGGGAAGCCCGTGAAGCGGTCCAAGTGAGGTCTTCCGTGCCTGCGCCTCGTCGGCACGCGCCGCGTCGGCCATGGCCCGGTCGGCCACGAGCGTCACGACGGCGTTCACCTTCGGATTCGTGCGCTCGATTCGCGCGAGGTGCGCGCGCATGACATCGCGCGCGGATATCTGACCCGTCCGGATGCGTGCGGCCAGATCGACAGCACTGACGTAGCACAGATCCTCGGCGGCAGCAGGCGCGGTCTGGACGTTCTGCGCGGCGCCCGCACGCACCGAGCCCGCGGTCGCAACCGCACCGATGACCTTGGCAAACTCGCGACGACTGATCACTTCGCCGCAGCTTTCTGCTGTTCCTCGAGACGCGCCTGGAATGTCTTCTCGCTGCGATCCACGTACTGCTTGAAACCCTCCGGATCGATGAACGGATTCGGCCCGCCCGCCTTCTCGAGCCGCGCGTGCTTCTCCGTGAGGTTGTAGAACGACCCGTGTGCGCCGAGGAACACGTCGACAGGCAGAGAGCGCATCACCTTGAAGCTGCGAACGTAGTCCTGAGCGATTTCTGGATAGTCCTTGTTGTTGACGAGTACATACCCCGGGTTGACGCCGATACTGCACGAGATCAGCACGTTGTAGGCCTTACCGGCCTCTTGCGTAGGCAGCGTCCATGTGGTGCAGCCCTTGGTGTGGCCGCCCGTCCGATGCGCAACCATCGTCGTTCCACCGAGCTTGACCTCGTCACCATCTTTCAGCATGCGGTCGATCGGGTGCTCCTTGCCGCCGGGCCGCATATTACGGAGCGCCGGGACATCCTGCTCCATTGCCATGACCTGCGCCTTGGTTAGTTCCTTGACGAGGGCATCTCCCTCCATATGGTCGCCGTGCGCGTGGCTGCCGACCAGGATCTTGATGTCCGTGAACTTGAAGCCGAGTTTCTCGACCGCGGCACGAATGACCGGGACTGTCGTCTCGAAACTGCTGTTGACGAGGATGTGTCCCTCGGGCGTCGTGATGAGAAATGAGGCCAGTTGTTCTGACCCAACGTAGTAGACGTTGCCGATCACCTTATGCGGCGGAAACGGCTTGTTCCAGTCGGTCTGCTGATTCTGTCCGTGAACATATGAGCCGCCGAACAGGGTGAGCAGGGCGCAGATGAATAGATGTCGCATAGTCGTGACCTTCAGATGCAGATAATACGCACTTCTCATCGCGCCGGCACCGCCGAAATCGCGTACGTGCACAAGCGGTCTGCCCTTGACGCGGCCATTCGCGCAGAAACCCTTCATGGCACGGTTCGCGCACATGGGCCTAGAATGAGCGCATGGCCGGGAACGACCCGATGACGCGTTCCTCCCCGGGCGTGAAGCTCACCTACGACGACTTCGTGCAGTTTCCCGATGACGGGCTGCGGCACGAGTTGATCGACGGGGAGCACTACGTGACGCCGTCGCCGAACACGAAGCATCAGAGTGTGTCGATCAACCTCACTGTGTTGATTGGCGGCTGGCTCGAACGGAATCCAATCGGGCGCCTCTTTCACGCACCGTTCGACGTGGTGTTCTCCAGGTTCGACGTGGTGGAACCGGATCTGCTCTATCTCTCGAACGCACGAGCGGCTGAGGCACTGACGCCGATGCACGTTCGCGGCGTACCTGAACTGGTCATCGAGATTGGGGCACCAAGCACCCGCAAGCGAGATGAAACGCTCAAACGGCGGCTCTACGAACAATCGGGTGTCTCCGAATACTGGGTCATCGATCCCGAGCTCGACGCGATTCGTGTCTATCGTCGAGAGGGTGATGGCTTCGGTCGCGTCGTCGAGCTTTCCGCCGCAGCCAGCGACGTGCTCACGACGACGCTCCTTCCTGGTCTCGAGATTCCTCTCTCGCGGGTGTTCAGGTCGTAGTTCGATCGGCTACTACCGGCGATACGTCGTCCCGAACAGGAGAAAGTTGACGATCGAATCCTCGTCGCCCCGCTCCAGTCGCGCGCGAATCTCGAGGTTGCGGCGGGACACCCATTCGACCCACGCGGATTCGAGCTCCGATGACGGCTTGCCTGCGAGCTCGGCCGGCAGGCTCGCTGCGAGCCGCTCGAGGATCGGCTTCGCCTCCGAATACGAAATCACGGCTACGCTCGCCGTAACTGCGGCCCCAGGCGATCCGCCTGAACCGGGGACGGCCTCTGACCGCGCGCTCCGGCGCCGAGTGAACCAAAGCCGGCAAGTGCCGTCAGGACGGCCCAGACAAGGACGGATCTCACTACTCGCGGATTGTAGCGTCGAGTCATCGGGCTGCGTGCTACCATCCGCCGGGATTCATACTGTTCTCGATCTCTTGGGCGTTCGGACCCTGCAGGAGACGTTGTCATGCGTCATCGCTTTCTTACCTCCCTCGGTGCCATCGGCATTGCGTGCGCAGCCGTCTTACTTCCACAGACCCCAGTCGCTGGACAGTCGCAAGGGAATGCGGAGACGAAAAACTGGAAACCCGCACGCACCGCGTGGGGCGACCCGGATCTGACGGGCATCTATTCGAATAGTGACGAGAGTGGCATTCCATTCGAGCGACCCGCTCAATTCGAGGGTCGCCCGCTCACGGACATCACGGCGAAGGAATTGGAGGAGCTCCGGGTAGCGCGGCGAAACGCCACAGCCGCCAACTCCGTCGCCGAGGACCGTCCCGTCGACCGCGAGGTGTTCTGGGAGAACCTGAATGCGGTGAACAGCCGCGCGTGGCTCGTCGTGGATCCCCCTGACGGAAAGATCCCGCCCACCACACCTGAAGCGCGAAGCCGGGCGGCGGCTCGGGCAGAGGCGCGAAAACGAAGCGGCCGCGGCCCGGCCGACGGCCCTGAGGACCGCAGCCTCTACGACCGGTGCATCTCGCGGGGCTTGCCGGGATCGATGATGCCCGCGATTTACGGAAGCTCGTACGAGATCGTGCAGGGACCGAACTTCGTCGCGATCGTGTACGAGATGGTCCACGAGACACGCGTGATCGCGCTCGATGGCCAACCCCACGTGGGGAAGAGCATCAGGACTTACATGGGCGATGCGCGCGGTCGCTGGGACGGTGATACGTTGGTCGTCGAAACGACCAACTTCAAGGACCAGATTGCATACCGAAACGCAAACGGCGAAACCTTGCGGTTGGTCGAGCGCTTCACCGCGACCGGTCCGGGCACCGTTGAATGGTCAGTCACCGTCGACGATCCGACGACATGGACGAAGCCGTGGACCTTTGCCATGAACCTGTCGAAAAAGGATGCGACGCAGCGGCCGTTCGAATACGCGTGTCACGAAGGCAACTACGGCTTGAGGAATATTCTCAGCGCTGCGCGCGCAGAAGAGCAGGCTGCCAAGGCCGCAAAGCCTGGCAGCAACGGCAGATGAACCGTCGTCGTGAAGAACAGGCTGCTCATCGTTGCCGCTCTGTGGCTCGGCGCCGTGACCTGGGTCTTTCCCCAGTCATCAGGCTCCGGAACCGCTAGCCAGGCCGCTACTCCCCCGTCGGCGCACCGGGACGTCGTCGCGACGTACTGTGCGTCTTGCCACAACGAGCGTCTCAAGACCGCCGGGCTGGCACTCGACCGCCTCAACTTCGACGACATCGCCGGCTCGGCCGAGATCTGGGAAAAGGTCGTGCGGAAGGTGCGCGGAGGGTTGATGCCACCGGCTGGTGCGCGACGGCCCGATGCGCGCATGAGAGACGCGTTCGTGACGTCGATCGAAACCGAACTCGATCGCGCGTGGGCCGCTCGTCCCAATCCAGGGCGGCCGCTGTTTCGCCGGCTGAATCGCGCCGAGTACGCCAACGCCGTCCGCGATCTCCTGGCCATTGACGTGGACGTCGCTGCGCTGCTGCCGCCGGATGATTCGGCCTATGGCTTCGACAACATTTCCGATTCCCTCAACGTGTCGCCTTCGCTACAGGAGCGCTATCTGGTCGCAGCGGAGAAGATCGGCGAGCTGGCATTCGGCGACCCAGAGATGGGCACGCTCAGCGAGACGTATCACGTGCGTGGCGACGTCTCGCAGAATCAGCACCTCGACGGGATGCCCCTCGGCACAGTGGGTGGCACGCGCGTCACTCACTTCTTCCCGCGCGATGGCGAGTACGTCTTCCAGACCAGGCTGTTCCGCACCAACTTCGACAACATGCGTGGCATCGAGTACCCGCACGGGTTCGAGCTGACGATCGACGGCGAGCGCGTCCACCATGCGACGATCGGCGGCCCCGCGGATCTGGCGGCAGCGTTCGAACAACCGAAGGAAACGGCCGACGCGATCGACGAGCGACTTGGTGTTCGTATCCGCGTCAGTGCCGGACCACACGACGTCGTGGCCGCATTCATCGGCAGCGCCCCGACGGTGGATACCACGAAGCTCCGGCCATTTCTCAAGAGCGCGTTCGACACGCTCGACTGGACCGGCCGGCCTCATGTCCGGATGCTCACGATCACCGGACCGTTCAACGCCACAGGACCGGGAGACACGCCGGCGCGACGGCGAATCTTCACCTGTCGTCCAGCCAGCCAACGGAACGAAGACGACTGCGCGAGGCAGATTGTCTCGACGCTGGCCCGTCGAGCGTTCCGTGAACCGGTCAGCGAGACCGACTTGCAGCCGCTGCTCTCCTTTTACAAGGCCGGCCGGCAGGAAGGCAGCTTCGATCTGGGCATCGAGCGCGCGCTTCAACTGATTCTGGCGAGCCCGAAGTTCGTCTTTCGCGTCGAGCGCGATCCCGTAAGTCTCAAGCCGGGCACGGCCTACCGAGTCAGCGACTTCGAGCTGGCATCGCGTCTCTCATTCTTCCTGTGGAGCAGCATCCCGGACGACGAACTGCTGGCCGAAGCGAGTGCTGGCAGGCTGAAGAACCCAGCGGTGCTGGAGAAACAGACACGGCGCATGCTTGCCGATCCGAAAGCGCAGGCGCTGGTCAACAACTTCGCCGGTCAGTGGCTGCACCTCAGGAACCTGCGCAACGTGCAGCCCCACGCCGATGACTTTCCGGATTTCGACGACAACCTGCGGCGCGCCTTCCAGCGCGAGACGGAGCTGCTCTTCGAGAGCGTCATGCGCGAGGATCGCAGCGTCGTCGATCTGCTGCGGGCTGACTACACGTTCGTCAACGAGCGACTGGCCAGACACTACGGGCTCCGGAATGTCTACGGTAGTCAGTTCCGGCGCGTCGCGGTGACCGGCGAGGAAAGGAAGGGACTGCTCGGACACGGCAGCATCCTGACCTTGACGTCGCACGCGACTCGCACCTCCCCCGTCGTACGCGGCAAATGGATTCTGGAGAACATTCTCGGCACGCCGCCGCCTCCGCCACCGCCCGACGTGCCCACTCTCAAAGAGAATGAAAAGGGTCAGAAGCCAAAGACGATGCGAGAGCAGCTGGCCGAGCATCGAGCCAATCCCGCGTGCGCGAGCTGCCACAAGATCATGGACCCGATCGGCTTTGCGCTCGAGAACTTCGACGCCGTGGGGGCCTGGCGCACCGAGGACGCCGGGGCGCCGATCGACGCATCGGGTGAACTGACCGATGGGACTCATATCGACGGAGTGGTCGCGCTGAGGAAAGCGCTCCTCTCACGTCCTGAGCTCTTCGCAGGGACGATGACCGAGAAACTTCTCGTCTATGCGCTCGGTCGAGGTCTCGATCATCACGACATGCCAGTCGTTCGGGCCATTCTTCGAGAGGCGGCGGCGAAGGACTACAAGTTCTCGTCCCTGATCCTCGGCGTCGTCGACAGCGTGCCGTTCCAAATGCGCGTAAAGATGGAGGCTCAGTAATACGCCATGTTCATCACCAAGAAATCGCTGCCCCGACGCACATTCCTGAGGGGCGTGGGCGCGACTGTTGCCCTGCCGTTGCTCGATGCGATGGTGCCGGCCCTCACCGCCCAATCGAAGACGCCTGCCAGGCCGCTGGTACGGTTCGGCGCCGTGTTCGTGCCGAACGGCGCGATCATGGAGCAATGGATTCCGTCGGCGCCCGGGACCGGATTCGAGTTCTCCCCAATCTTGAAGCCGCTGGAGCCGTTCCGGGATCACCTGGTGGTCGTGAGCAATCTCACCAGAGCCAACCCCGGAGTGGTTGAAGGCGATCACGCGATCAGCGCTGCGGGATTCCTCACCGGCGTCTACCCGAAGAGAACGGAAGCCGAAGACGTCAGCGCCGGTGTATCGGTCGACCAGCTCGTCGCCAGGCAGATCGGCCAGGAGACGCCGTTCCCGTCACTCGAACTGGCCACAGCGGACTTCACCGGCTACATCGGTGCGTGCACCAGCGGGTTCAGCTGCGGATACATCAACACCATCTCGTGGAGCTCGCCGACCACGCCGCAGCCGATGGAGTTCAATCCTCGTACGGTGTTCGAGCGCATGTTCGGCCGCCCCGGCACGCCAGAACAGCGCCACGCGCGCCGGCTGCGCAACCTGAGCGTCCTCGACGCCATTACCAGACAGGCCGGCGACATCCAGCGCCAGCTCGGCGCGCGCGATCGCGCACGTCTCGACGAGTATCTGCAGAACGTTCGCGAAATCGAACGCCGAATTCAGCGTGCCGCGGCTTACAACAGCACCAACGTCACGTCCGCGGAACTGCCGGTCGGCATCCCCGAGTCGTTCGAGGAACACGTCACGTTGATGTACGAGCTCCTCGCCGTCGCCTACCAGGCCGATCTGACTCGAGTTGCCACCTTCATGACCGACCGCGAGCTGAGCGCGCGCACGTACCCGCAGCTCGGCGTCAACGAGCAGCACCATACGGTCTCGCACCACGGCAACGACCCGAACAACATCGCCCAAGTTGCCAAGATCAACACGTATCACAGCACGCTGTTTGGCAGGTTCCTGGAGAAGCTGAAAGCAACGCCGGACGGTGACGGCTCGCTTCTCGATCATTCGCTCATCTTCTACGGCGGAGGCATGGGCAATCCGAATCAGCACGCGAGCGACCCGTTACCCATGGTGGCAGTCGGCGGGGGCGTCGGAAAAGGACACCGCCACGTTCAGCTTGCGCCACGCACGCCGGTCGGCAACCTGTGGCTGACCGTCGCCCAGAAGTACGAGAGCCCGGTCGAACGGATCGGCGAGAGCAACGGCACGATCGATTTCTTCTGAGGAGCCTTGACGATGCGTGTCACAGCTCGCGTCCGTCTACGGTGTGTTGCGGTCTGCGTTGGCGCCATCTGCGCTGTCGCACTGGTGACGGCGGCCGGCAACGGCACCCCGCTCATTGACGCCATCAAGGCCGGCGATCGTGAAGCGATCCGTGCCCTGCTGAAGACCGGGGCTGACGTGAATGTCCCCGAAGCGGATGGCACCACGGCACTTCACTGGGCCGTGCGTGCTGACGACGGCGAGAGCGTGCAGGCGCTGCTACGGGCAGGAGCCAGGGCCAACGTCGCCAATCGCAACGGCATCACACCTCTTTCGCTCGCCGCACTCAACGGCACCCGCGCCGTTGTCGAAGCGCTGGTCGAGGCTGGCGCAGACGTCAATGCCTTACTGCCACAAGGGCAGACGGCTCTGATGTTGGCCGCGCGTGCGGGTCACGTCGACGCGATCAACGTGCTGCTGTCGCACGGTGCGGATGTGAAGGCGCGCGAGCAGATCCTTGGCGAAACGGCACTGATCTGGGCCGCCGCTGAGAACCATCCCGACGTGATCAAGGCGCTGGTTGCAGGCGGTGCCGACGTAAATGGGCGATTCGAATCCGCTGACGTTTCCGCGGGAAGAATACGGCGACGGCAAATCGGCGCGATTGACCGTCTTGCCCAAGGGGAATTGGGTGCCGCTGATGTACGCGGCCCGGCAGAATGCGACCGGCGCGTTAAAGGCACTCGCGGAGTCCGGCGCCGATCTCAATGCCACCGAGCCGGACAACATGACCGCCCTGAACGTGGCGATCATCAACGCCCACTACGATGCTGCGGCGCTGCTCCTCGATCTGGGTGCGGATCCGAACATCGGTGACGTCACCGGCATGACGCCGCTGTACGCCGCGGTGGACCTGAACACCTTCGCCGACACCCCGGGGCGTCCCACGCCGAAACCCTCGGGCACGCTGGACGCCATCGGCATCGTGAAGGCATTGCTCGAGCACGGCGCCGAACCCAAACGCGATCCTGAATGCACCAATCCTCGTCAGAGTGCACGATCGCGGCGACGGAACACTCGGGGCCGGCGCCACACCCCTCATGCGCGCTGCGAAGAAAGGCGATATCGAGATGATGAGGGTGTTGGTGGCCCACGGCGCCAATCCCACGTTGAGGACGAAGGCCGGGACCGAGGCGCTGATGTTCGCCGCGGGTCTTGGCGGCGCGGGACGCTTCACCGCATTCGAAGACAGGCAGGCGACCGAGGCGGATTTCATCGAGGCGGCGTCACTGTGTCTCGAGCGCGGCGTGGACATCAACGCCATCAACGAGAACGGTCAGACGGCGTTGCATCTGGCTGTAGCGGTCCGGTCCGAGGCTTTCATCGAATTCCTCATCGACCGCGGCGCCAGAGTCGACATCAAGGACAAGCAGGGCCGAACGCCGATCGACGTCGCAACAGGCGCAGGCGCGCGCGGGCGTGGGGCGGCCGCTCCGGTTCGCGAAAGTGTCGTCGCGCTGCTGCGCGCGGCCATGAGTCGCACGTCACCAAATTGAGCGATTGTCAGACCCGTTTCTTTAGCTAGAATCGCCCCGAAGTAGCGGCGGGTCTTCAGACCCGCCGTCGAAGACGCCGAGAAATCAGGCGGGTCTAACGACCCGCCTCTACCTGAATGAAGCCTTGAGCGACGAACGAGATTCGAACGCACGCGATGACCGGTGGTCACGCCGAGATCTGCTGAAGTGCGGAGTGGCGAGTGCCGTCGCTGTCGCCGGCAGTCACTTCATCGCTGGCTCATCGAGGGTGAACGCGGCCGCGCAGGCTGGCAACTCCGGCGACCTGGTTCTTGTAAACGGCAAGTTCGTCGATGGCCGCGGCCAAGTGGGCACCACACTGACAATCCGGAACGGCCGCATCGCCGGTGTGGGCAAGAGCGTGCCGCTTGCACCGGACGCCCGCACGATTGACCTTGGTGGCCGGACGGTCATCCCCGGCTTGTTCGACGCGCACGTCCATTACACGCGAGCTGGCGTCAATCCCGGCTACGAGGCGCGCCGTCTCGAGCGATCCTTCTCGATCGCGGAACTGCAGGAAGCGATCGCCGAGCGGGCGACGTCTGTGCCTCCTGGTCAGTCGATCACGTGCATCGGCGGGTGGAACCACACGCAGTTTGCCGAGGCGCGACGGCCGACGAGGAGCGAACTGGATGCCGCCGCCCCGCGGCATTGCGTCTATATTTCAGGCACTGGCGGCGGGACCGGTGCCATCACGAACAGCCTTGGCAGCGCGTTCTTCGCGACGAAGGGCGTCGCGGTCGATGCGGCCACGGGCGCCGTTGCCGATGCCGCCGCCGCCGTTGCTGCCCTCCAATCCACGCAAACGCCCGAGGACAAACTGCGCGGGACGACCGAGTTGAACGCACACGCCAACGGGCTCGGGCTCACTGGCGTGATCAATGGCGGCAATCTCGCCGATCAGGAACTGGCGCTTCGTCTCTGGCGTGAAGACAAACTGACAATCCGCATGCGGCCGCTCTTTCCCGCAGATTCGCCACAGGACGTCGAGACGCGTGTACTGAACAATTTCAGTCAGGGTGGCCGCGCGGTGGGCGACGACCTGTTCCGCGTTGCCGGCTTCGGCGAGCGAATCGGCGGCACGGATCCGATGTCTTCGCAGTTCGAGCCGACGGCACGCGTGATCGCCAAACACGGCTGGTTGCTGCAGCAACATTCCATCACGGTCAAGGAGAACGACTTTCACCTCGAGGCGTTCCGTTCGATCGCGCGCGAGTACCCCATCGGGCAGATGCGATGGTCGATCATTCACCTGCAGGGCATCGACGACGCGCGCCTGAAGACGCTCAAGGACCTCGGATGCGGTGCGAGCGCCCAGACATGGACGTACATGGGCACCGCCGGCGGCCCGCCGTTCCGTCGCATCGTCGACTCGGGAATCCGCGCCGGCGTCGGCACCGATTCGACCAATGTCTCTGCACTCGACCCCTGGCTGTCGCTGTTCTACATGACGACCGGACGAAACGTGGCTGGGGCTCTGACCAATGACGGCCAGCAGATTTCACGCCTCGAAGCGCTTCGCCTGTATACGGAGGGAGCTGCGTGGTTTTCTTTCGACGATCACCAGCTTGGCTCGTTCGTCGAAGGTAAGTATGCGGACCTGGCCGTGCTCAGTCATGACTACCTGACGGTGCCCGATCAGATGATTCGTAAGATCGAGTCGGTGTTGACAATGGTAGGAGGGAAGATCGTGCACACGGCCGGAAGCTTCGCTCGTCCATGACCACTCTTTCTTCTCCGGCGGACCGTCTCAGGAGCCTCCTCGCGCGGGGCACCATCCTGATCATGCCCGGCTGTCACGACGCGATGTCTGCACGCCTCATCGAGGCCGGGGGTTTCGAGATCGGATTCATGAGCGGCTTTGCAGTGTCAGCCGATCGGCTCGGCATGCCCGATACCGGCTTGATCTCTTACGCCGAGCTCGTCGATCAGGGACAAAACATCTGCCGGGCGGTGAGCATTCCGCTCATTGGCGACGGCGACACCGGTTTCGGGAGCGCACAGAACATCAAGCGAACCGTCCAGGGGTATGCGCGTGCGGGCTTTGCGGCCATCATGCTCGAAGATCAGGTCGCGCCCAAGCGGTGTGGCCACACTGAAGGCAAGTCGGTCGTCGGCCGCGACGAAGCGCTGACTCGGGTGCGTGCCGCCGTGGATGCGCGCGACGCTGGCGACGAGATCCTGATCATGGCGCGCACCGACGCCCGCGCCATCCACGGGTTGGACGAGGCGATCGAACGCTGTCAGGCCTTCAGGGCGCTTGGCGCCGACATCACGTTTCTCGAAGCACCGGTCAGCGAGGAAGAGATGCGGCGCTACTGCGTCGAGGTGGATGGACCGAAGATGGCCAACCTGATCGAGGGTGGCAAGACGCCGCTGCTGCCGCCATCGCGTCTCGAGCAGATTGGCTATGCCATCGCCGTGTATCCGCTGACGCTGCTCAACGTCTCGATCGCGGCCATGCGGTCGGCGCTCGTGAGCCTGAAACGAGGAGAAGCCCCTGCCGGCATCATGAACTTCGAGGACTTGAAACAGGCGGTGGGGTTTCCCGAGTACTACGCCGAAGAGGCCAGGTACCGCTCGGTCTGATTCACGTCACTGAGCGATCAGAAAAACTCCCAACGCCCAACATCCAACTCCCAACCGATCAGCGTTGGGAGTTGGGAGTGGGTCGAGCGATAGTCGTTGGAAGTTACGTCGAAGCAGGAGTCTTCTGCATCACGCGATCGACGATCTCCTTGAACTCGTCTGCCGTCAGCAGATCCTTCTTCTCGAACGACTTCGCCTTCACCTGCTGCAGCATCGCCATCCGCTCTTCGTCAGTGGCCTTCACGCCGAGCTTCTCGCACCACTCTTCCATCGACGGCGGCCCGCTGTTCTTGCCGAGCACGATCGAGACCGGCTTCTGGCCGACGAGGTCGGGAGCAAAAGGTACGTACTCGAGCGGATGATCCTTGCGCGCGAGGCGGACCCAGCCGGCGATGATGCCCGACTCGACCTCGTACAGCTTGTCGCCGACAATCGGCCGATTCGGCGGCTGCGTCACCTTGGCGAGATCCATGACGTAGCGCGACACCTCGACGAACTTCTCGGTCTTGATACCGAGATTCACCCCGTGGAGACACAGCAGCGACATCACGACGTCCTCGACCGGGACGTTGCCGGCACGCTCGCCGAGCCCGGTGATCGTCGTATGCGCCACAGAGGCGCCTGCAGCCAGAGCAGCCACGGTGTTTGCGACACCCAGGCCGAAGTCCTGATGACAGTGAATCTCGACCGGTTTCTTGAGCCGATCGATCACCTTCTTCACGACGTGCGACACCGCGTCCGGCGTGCAGACACCCATCGTGTCGGCGATCGTCAGCGCGTCCATGTGTCCTTCGGTGGCCACCTGCTCGACGATGTCGAGGAAGCGATTAAGCTCGGTGCGAGTGGCGTCGATGGTGAAAAAGACCGTGTAGAGACCGGCAGCCTTCGCGGCCAACGTCGTTTCGATCGACGCCTTCATCGCGCGCTCGATCGGCCAGCCGTAGCCGTACTTGATCATGTGATCGCTGGCCGGGATCTCGATGACGACACCCGAGCAGCCACACGCTTTGATGACCTCGATCTCGGCGGGAATGCAGCGGGCGAAGCCGAAGATCTCGGCCTTGAGTCCCAGCGCGGCGATGTCGGAGATCGCGGCCTTGTCTTGCGGCGACACCGCCGGCATGCCGGCCTCGATGCGGTGGATGCCGAGCGAGTCGAGCTTCTTCGCGATGGCGACCTTCTCCTCGCGACGGAAGACCACGGCCGTCTGCTGCTCGCCGTCCCGGAGGGTCACGTCGTGAATCTTGAGGTTGCCGCCAAAGGCCTGCTTCTGCCGCACTTCCGGCAGATACGACCATGGGCTGCTGAACCATTTGTCTGTTTTCCAGGGCTCTTGCATCTCTAAACTCCCAATCAAATCTCCAATTACCAACTCCCAAACTGCCTCCCCGCCTCCCCCTTTTGGGAGTTGGCGTCCTGGGAGTTGGGAGTTCGGCGCAGCCGGTGATGTTACGATCTGGATTGGTACAAAGTCCACGATGCCACGTATCCGCTTCACTTTGAACGGGAAAGAAACCACCGCCTCCTACGAACCGGGCATGCACCTGCTGGAGGTGCTGCGCGAGGAATGCGGCGTTGTCTCGGCCAAGAACGGGTGTGCCCCGGAAGGGGCGTGCGGCTGCTGCCTCGTCCTCATCGATGGGACGCCGGCCCTCTCGTGCCTGAGGAAACCCGAGCAGACCGAAGGCCGCGAGATTGTGACCCTCGAGGGTTTGCCCGAGGACGTGCGCAAGCGGATGAGCGACGCCTTCGTCCTCGAGGGAGGCGTGCAATGCGGCTTCTGCATCCCGGGGATCGTGGTGCGTGCCTCGACCCTGGTGGAGCAAGGAAAGGCGAACGATCGCGCGGCAATCGCCAAGGCGCTCGACGGGCACCTCTGCCGCTGCACCGGGTACGGGCGAATCATCGACGCGATTCAGACCGCCGGTGAGGCCTCGGCGTGCGGCGATCGGCTCACCCGCACCGAACCACGCAGGCACTCCTTCTTCGGCGAGGAGCTCGGCCTGACGCGAAACCCCGCCTTTGGCAACGGCAACGGAACCAGCAACGGCAAGGGCCAGGGTGTAGGTCACTCAAGTCTGCGGCTCAACGGCGCCGAACAGACGTTGGGTGACAAGCACTTCATCGACGACATGCGCGTCCCCGGGATGCTGCATGGCGCGATGGTCCTGACCGAGCATCCACGCGCGCGCATCCTGAAGATTCACGTCGACGAAGCGGCAGCAATGCCGGGCGTCGTTCGGGTTCTCACAGCCGCCGATGTCCCTGGCTTCCGCGGCCAAGGCTTGAACGATGCCGATCAGCCAATCTTCGTGGCGGAGGGCGAGCTAACCTGCTGCGTCGCCGACTTCCTGGCGATGGTGGTGGCGGATACGCAGTTTCACGCGCGGCAGGCCGCCGCCAAGGTCCGGATCGACTACGAGGTCCTCGAGCCGCTCACCGATGTATTCGAGGCGCTGAAAACCGGGGCACCGCTGGTGCACTCGGCGGAGACGTTCGCGCCGCGGACGTCGAATGTTCTGCAGCCAACGACGGCGTTCTCGCGCGGTGACGTGGACGCGGTACTGGCTACGGCGGCGCACGTCATCGAAACCACCTTCGAGACGCAGCCGATTGAGATTGCGTTCCTCGAGCCCGAGGCGTGCCTGGCGATGCCGAGCGGGAACGGGATTCGGGTCTATACCGACAGCCAGGGATCGGTCTACGACCACGCACAGCTCGCGAAGATCCTCAGCCTCGATCCGAAAGACGTCGAAGTCACACTGGTGGCGAGCGGCGGCGCGTTTGGCGCGAAAGAAGAACTGTCGATTCAGGGGCAGACGGCGATCGCCGCCCTGCTGCTCGGCCGCCCGGTGAAGACGGTGCTGACGCGGACGCAATCCACGCAGCATCACGTCAAGCGCCACGCGATGACGGTGAAACTCACGGTCGGCGCCGACGCAGGCGGGCATCTGCTCGCGCTGCGCTCGCGAATCGTGGCCGACGCAGGCGGCTATCACACGACGAGCGCCAAGTGCGCGTTACGCGCGGCGTGTCACTCGTGCGGCGTCTACCGCATCCCGAATGTCGATGTCGAAGCCAAGGCGGTCTACACGAACAACCCCAATGCCGGCGCGATGCGCGGTTTCGGCAGCAACCAGGCGCAGTTCGCGATGGAAGGCGTGATGGACATGCTGGCCGAGAAGGTCGGCGTGGACGGCTGGGACATCCGCGAACGCAACATCCTGAACCCCGGCGACAAGCTCGGGACCGGGCAGGTCATGCGCGACAGCGTGCGCGGCATTCGCGAGACGCTCAACGCCGTGAAGGACGTCTACAAGCGTTCGAAATACAAGGGCATCGGCTGCGGCATCAAGAGCACGGGCCTCGGCAACGGAACGACCGAGGGCGGACACATCAAGATCCGCGTGCTCGACGGCGGCCGCCTCGAGATCCTGAACGGCTACACGGAAATGGGCCAGGGGATCTACACGGCGACGATGCAGGCGGTGTGCGAGGAGACTCACCTGCCCGCGGACATCATGACCGTCTCGTGGGACAAGGAGCTCGGCGAGAAGTGTGGCGAGACGTGGGCGTCTCGCGGGACGACGCTGAGTTGTGCAGCCGCGCAGCAGGCGGCGCGCAAGCTGGCCGCCGACCTCGACGCGATCCCGATCACCAAGGAACCGAGCACCGCCACGCCGGACCCTCGCCTCAAAGTGTCTCAGCTGCAGCTACTGGCGGGGCGCGAGTACCTCCGGCGAGTACGTCTGTAACTTCACGACCCGACCGGGTACGCCCGAGGCGGTCCTGAACCCGACGACGCACCTGACCTTCAGTTACGCCGCGCAGGTCGTCATCCTCGATGACCAGGGCAAGCTTCAGCGGGTCGTCGTGGCCAACGACGTCGGCCGGGCGATCAACCCGCGCCTGTGCGCCGAGCAGATGGAAGGCGGCGTGCACATGGGGCTCGGTTACGCGCTGTCGGAGAACTTCACGTCCACCGATGGCATCCCTGACTCTCTGGGACTGCGCGAGGTCGGCCTCGTGCCAGCGAAGCACATGCCTGACATCGACGTCATCCTGATCGAAGTGCCCGACGAAGTCGGCGGCTACGGCGCGAAAGGCGTTGGTGAGATCGGATGCGTGGCAACGGCCGGCGCCGTGGCCGGAGCGCTCCACTCGTACGACGGCATCAGACGCGTCAGCCTGCCCATGGACGATGCGCCGGCGGCGAAGCCGCTTCTCCCGAAGAAACGCAAGACCCGCCGGCTTTAGTCAATACTCGATGAACCGTCGTCGACTTCTCGCTGCCTGCGCGCTTCTGGTGGCTGCGCTCGTTGCCTACCCCGTGCGCGTCACCCGCAACATGCGCGATTTCGAGGTCTGGTGGACTGCCGCAGAACGAGCGATGGTCGCTGAGCCCCTGTATCGCGCCGCGGACGGACACTACCAGTTCAAGTACTTGCCGGCATTCGCGGTGCTGGCGATGCCTCTGGGCGTCCTGCCGCTTCCAGCCGCGAAGCCTCTGTGGTTCTTTGTCTCTGTCGCGATGATCGTCGCGCTCATCGCGTTCAGCATCCGGCTGCTCCCCGAGCAAAGAAGACCCACCTGGGTGCTCGCCGTGATGGCGGTCCTGGCCATGGGCAAGTTCTATGCGCGGGAGCTCGACCTGGGTCAGGTCAATCTACCCTTCGCTCTTGCGGCGACGGGAGCGCTTGTGGCCATGAAAAAGGGACGAGAGCTGCTTGCGGCCGCGCTGCTGGTGCTGACGGTCGCCATCAAACCGTATGGCGTCCTCTTGCTTCCGAGCCTCGTGGTTCGACGCCAAAGGGCCACAGCTGTGGCGGCAGCCATTGGGGTGTGGTTGCTTCTGTTGCTGCCGGTGCCGCTCTATGGGGTGGCGGCCACCATCGACCTCCATTGGAGCTGGTGGAGCACCGTCACCGAGACCACGCCGCCCAATCTGTTGACTCCCGACAACGTCTCGCTCGCGTCCATGTGGGCCAAGTGGCTCGGCATGAGCGCGACGTCTGTAATGCTGGCGACGGCATCTTCGCTGGCGCTACTCGGTGCCGCCGCGATTGTGTTTCTTCGACGTCGGTCCGTTCCGTTCCCGGAAGGGCTCGAAGGAAGCCTGCTGCTGTTGCTGATTCCGCTGCTGTCTCCGCAGGGATGGGACTACGTGCTGCTCTTGGCAACGCCCGCCGTGATCTACCTGGCGAATTACCTGGACACCCTGCCTCCAGTGTGGCGCGGAGTCACGGTCGCCGCCGCACTGACCATCGGCCTCAGCATCTGGGATCTCATGGGCCGTGCGGCATACTCGGCCTTCATGGACGCGGCCGTCCTCAGCGTGTGCGCCGTGGTGCTGGTGGCGGCGCTGTGCACGCTTCGGCTGCGCGGAGTTGCGTAGGCGGTTCACAGCAAGGTTCTCGGCCCAGTGTCTTGACTCCCCCCCGTCCTCTATGTACAGCTTTTTCGTTTTCTGATTCATCCGCCGCCATCACTCTGAGGAGCCGGAGCACACATGGGAGCTAATTTCGGAATCGCGGGACTCGACTGGCAACAGCGCGTCAACTGGGACCGTATGCGCAAGTACCGCACGGAGCGGGCGCGCGAGCGCATGAAGGCGCACGGCCTTGGCGCCATGCTCTGCATGTACGACGAGAACGTCCGCTACATCACCGGCACGCTGACTCCGGGATGGAACCGGCTCAAGCCCGGTCTGCGCTACGCGATCATCTGCGGCGACGATCCGCCGGTGCTCTTCGAGCAGGGCGACCTCGGCTTCCAGATCGAGCGCCACTCGCCGTGGATTCCGAAGGAGAACGTCCGCTGGTCCTACGCCTGGATCAAGGGCGCGGCCGGCCCGGCGTCGCAGCAGCAGGTCAAGAAGTTCACGCAGGCGATCATCCAGGAGATGAAGAAGAGCGGCGTCGGTGGCCAGAAGCTCGGCGTCGACTTCATCGACATCAACATGATCCAGGCGTTCAAGGACGCCAACGTCGAGTGGACCGACGGCATGTCCGCCATGATGGAAGCGCGTGCCGTCAAGAACGTGGACGAGCAGGAATGCCTCCGCATGGTCGGCGCCATCGGCGACGCCGCGCACTGGGAGACGATGAAGTTCCTGAAGCCGGGAGTGACCGAGAACCAGGTCACCGCGCACATCATGAAGTTCCTCTACTCGATTCCGGGCATGGAGGACGTCGAGGACGTGATCGTCTCGAGCGGCCCGAACACGTGGCCGAACTGGCGGAACTTCTCGGATCGCATCATCCAGCCGGGCGACATCGTGTTCATGGACCTCGCCGCGCTCACCTGGAACGGCTACAAGTCGTGCTACTACCGGACCTACTGCGTCGGCAAGGAGCCGAGCCAGGAGCAGAAGGACATCTACGCCACGGCGCTCGAGTGGCTGTACGACTCGATCAACGCCGTGAAAGCGGGCACGACGACCAGAGAGATCGCCTCGAAGTGGCCGTCCGCGAAGGACGCGTGGGGTTACGCCGAAGAAGATCAGGCGGCAGCCAACCTGTGGGGCCACGGGCTCGGACTCGCCCAGTACGATCCCCCGGTCATCTCGCGCATCTGGTCGCTCGACCATCCGATCGAGATCAAGTCCGGGATGGTGTTCGCGCTCGAGACCCAGCACGGCAAGCTGTTCCGCTGGGGCGTCCGCATCGAGGAAATGCTCATCGTCCACGACGATCGCATCGAAATCATCTCCAACTTCCCGGTCCAGCAGATCACTGTGGTCGATCCGATACCGGGGTACGGGGCACACGTTAAGTGAGCTCACGTCGTTCGAGTTTCTCGGTTCTCACTTCTCGGTTCGTGTTCACGTTCGGTTGCCAGAACCGAACGTGAAGCTGAACACGAACTGAGAAGCAGAAGTGAGAAGTGTGAACCGCAATATCTTCATCGTTCCGTTGTCGAGCGAGGAGGCGACTGACCCGTCGCGTTTCGGCCCCAAATCCGCCAACCTTGCGGCGCTCGGGCGCGCCGGGCTGCGGATTCCGGACGGCATCTGTCTCGATGCCGCGGCATATCGGCATCAGGTCAGCGCTCTCGGTCTCGACGAGGCCGCACGCGGTGTCTTTGGCAGCGACGATCCACATCAGGCCCGACAGCACGCGCTCAGCATGAAGCTGGGCCTGCTCGAGCAGCCGATCGATCCGCTCGTGCTCGGGCCGCTGCTTACGGCGTGGCGCGGCCTGGTCGATCGCACGCAGGCGCTCACGGTAGTGCGCTCGTCAGCGCTCGTCGAGGATCGCTTCGGATCGAGTTTCGCCGGACAGTTCGAGAGCTATCTTGGTCTCGAAGAGGAATCCGAATTCGTGACCGCAGTGAAGTCGTGCTGGACCGCGCTGTGGTCCACGCGCGCGTTGCGCTACATGGCCGGTCACGACCTCGATCCCGCCGACACGGCGATGGCCGTGCTCGTGCAGCCGCTCGTTCACGCACGCGCGGCCGGGGGAGGGCTCAGTCAAACCGCCGACGGCGGGATGCTCGTCAACGCGACGCTCGGCCTCGGGGCATCGATCGCGCAGGGCGAGGTGACGCCGGACCGCTTCGAGCTCGATCGCGACGGATCGGTTCTCCACGTCGCGCCGGGCCGGAAGGATCACGCAATCAGCTGCGGTCATCGCCGCGCCCCCTCGACCGAGGCGGTATCGGCAGCGCGAGCGATCGAGCCATGTCTCACTCACGCCGGCGTCTCGCAACTCGCCGGTCTGATGCGACGGGCCGAAGATGTGCTCGGTCTCCCTGTCGAGATCGAGTGGGCCATGGACGATGAGGGGTTCACGATGCTGCAGGCGAGGCCGCTGCACCTGCAAGCGCCGCATGTGCCGGACGACATCTGGCTGCAGCATCCGCGCCTGAACGGTCACCCTGCTGGCATCGGCTGGGGCGCCGGTCGCGCCGTCGTCATCAATTGCGAGTGCGAGATCGGCAGGATCGCGCCGGGTGACGTGCTCGTCACGCGCGTCGCAGGACCAGCGCTCGGCCATATCCTGTCGCAGGTGTCGGGGGTCGTCACCGAACGCGGCGGCAGCACGTCGCACTTCGCATCGCTGGCACGCGAGCGCGGGATTCCCATGGTTCTCGGTGTCGCGGATGCGACGAGGCGAATCCCGGACGGCGCGCAGGTAGCTGTTGACGGGGTCGCAGGGATTGTCCGCTGGATCGCTTGAAACACGGCAGTTCGGCGAAGGCCATTTGGCCTCTGCCCTTTGACCGACGAGTAGTGCAGATATACTCCCCCGCATGAAATCTGTCGCCGCCTGGCGTCGCGACCGTGCTCGTGATGAGCATGGTCCTCGCTGAGGGCCAGCAGCTTCAGAAGGTCACACTCAACTACCCGACGAGAAGCGGCGCGTCGTGGCCGCTCTTCATCGCAAAGGAAGGCGGCTACTACCAGAAGCAGGGGCTGGACGTGACGCTCGTCTTCGCCGGTCATCCCGCCGGCATCGCCATGGTCGTCAGCGATCAGGCGCAGATGAGCAGTTACAACCTCGAGTCTGTGATGCAGGCCAGTTCCCGAGGTGATGCGCCCTTCGCCGTCGTCGGCGCGTCGCTCAACAAGGCCTACTTCGCGTTGATGGCGAGGAAGGACGTCGCCAGCGTCACGGAACTCAAAGGCAAGACATTCGCGGTGAGCCAGATCGGCGATCCGCCTTACAACTACACGAGCGCATTCCTCCGCAAGTTCGGCATGAGCCCACGCGACGTGCAATGGATCGCCGCCGGCGCCGACGCCACCGGACGCGCCGCCGCGCTGTCGAGCGGTCGTGCCGACGCGACGCTCCTGACGCCTCCGGCGTACTTCCGGCTCGAGGAAGCCGGTTTCAAGAATCTCGGGAATCTCGCCGATCACGACGACATCTTTGCCGCGACGACCTATTTGATGAAGAAGACCACGATCGCGGCGAACCCTCGTCTGCCCGAACAGATCATCAAGGCGCAAGCCGAGGCCATCAAGCGCTTCTACGACGACAAGGCGTTCGCGGTAAAGGCGTATCAGGCGTACGACAAGCAGGCCACGGCCGACGTGGAGCGTCTCTACGACGGTTACTCGAAGGCCAACGTGCTCGAACGCGTGCCATACGTGCTGGCTCCTGCTCTGCAGGCCGTGATCGATCAGCAGAGCGACGCCAAGCTGCTCGCGCAGATGAAGGCGTTCGATTTCCGGACGGTGATCGACAACAGCATCGTCTCCCGACTCGTCCAGGAAGGGTTCTTCCAGAAGCTGTTCGGTCCGGGCATCAAGGCCGAAGAAGATCGCAAGTCGAAGATTGCATTTCGGTAATGGGGTCGGGGGTCATTTGAAGTGGACAGTCACATGGAGTTAACGGCGGTGAGCGAAGTGTCCTCTTTAAATGACCCCCGACCCCGTTACAAAGCTGATCACGTCGGCAGCTTGCTCCGGCCTCAGGAGACTTCTCGACGCTCGCAGCAATCCCTCGCTGAGCTCGGGATCAGCTCCGCGAGATCGAGGACCGGTGCATCCTGCGCGCGCTCCAGCGTCAAAAGGATCTCGGCTTCAGGATCTTCAGCGACGGCGAACTGCGTCGGAGTCAGTTCATGGGTGACTTCTACGACTCTGTCGAAGGGCTGGACAAAGACGGATCGATTGCCCGGGCGTGGAAAGGAAATTCGGATCGTGCGACCGGGGCTGGACTGCTTCAGTTGACCGGTCTCGTCGTCGACAAGATCAGACAGACCAGAGCGCCTTACCGGGCACGAAGTCGACTTCCTGGCGCGACACAGCCCCGGCGCCTTCAAGATGACGCTGCCCACGGCGAATCAGTTCCCTGCGATCGCCTACCGGAAAGGGTTGAGCGAACGCGCCTACCCGACATATTCCGACTTCCTCTGGGACGTCGTGCCCATCATCAGGTCCGAGATTCAGGCGCTCGTGAACGAAGGCGTCACCTACGTACAAATCGATGCGCCTCGTTACAGCTATTACGTCGATCCCAAGTGGCGGGACTACATCAGGAATGAAATGGGTGTGTCTCCTGACGATGCGCTCGACGAAGCGATTCGCGTGGACAACGCCTGCCTCGAAGGCGTGCGGCGTGAAGGCGTCACATTGGCTATTCACCTCTGTCGAGGAAACAGCCGAAGCCAGTGGTATGCGGAGGGGGGCTACGATCCCATCGCCGAGAAGCTCTTCAACGCGCTCGACGCCGACCTCTTCCTGCTCGAATACGAGTCCGACCGGGCGGGGACATTCGAGCCGCTCCGTTTCGTGCCGCCAAACAAGGGGGTCGTGCTGGGTCTCGTCAGCAGCAAAGTGCCGCAGCTCGAGTCACAGGACCTGCTGTGCCGCCGAATCGACGAAGCGAGCCGGTATGTGCCACTCGACAACCTGGCGCTCAGCCCGCAGTGCGGGTTCGCCTCGACTCTCGAGGGCAACCTGTTGACCGAAGACGAGCAATGGCAGAAGCTGCAACTCGTCGCCGACACGGCGCGAGCAATCTGGAACAGGACCTAGCTATGCCGCCATTTCACATAACCGTTTCCGATTCTGTCTTTCCGAACCTGGACCCGGCCCGCCAGGTGCTCGCGTCGATTGGCGCCGAGCTTCGCATGGCCGACACCCCGACGCCCGAGGGCATCGTCGCCGCGGCTGCCTCGTCTGACGGGTTGCTCGTGACGTACGCCAAGATCACGGCCGAGATGATTCAGAAGATGCCGAAGTGCCGGATCATCTCGCGGTTCGGAATCGGCGTGGACAACGTCGACATCGAAGCGGCGACTGCCAGGCGCATCGTGGTGACCAAGGTGCCGGACTACTGCATCGACGAGGTCTCCGATCACGCGATGGCGCTCCTGCTGGCGCTCGTCCGCAAGATCCCCTCATCGAGCGCGCGGACGCATGGCGGCCGCTGGGAGATGAAGGCGGTCGTGCCGATCCATCGGCTGCGCGACAGCGTGCTCGGCCTCGCCGGGTTTGGACGGATTCCACAGCTCGTCGCACCGAAGGCCAAGGCATTCGGTATGAAGGTCATCGCCTGCGATCCCTTCGTGCCGGAGGACGTGTTCAGGAAAGCGGGGGTCGAACGCGTCGAGCTCGCGCAGTTGATGGCGACGTCCGATTACATCTCGATTCACACACCGCTTACGCCCGAGACACGGCATCTCTTCAATCGAGAGACGTTCGGCCGGATGAAGCGTGGAGCGTATGTGGTGAACACTGCACGCGGCCCGATCATCGACGAGGCTGCGCTGGCCGAAGCACTCGACTCCGGGCAGATCGCCGGAGCTGCGCTCGACGTGATGGCGCAGGAACCGCCGCCCCCGTCGCCGCTCTTCGGGCGCGACAACGTCATCATCACGCCGCATACGAGCTTCTACTCCGAGGAATCACTGATCGAGCTGCAGGTGAAGGCGGCGCAGGAAGTCGTCTCGGTGCTCAGCGGCAACGCGCCGCGGAATCCCGTCAACCCTGAGGTCCTCGCACACCGATGAAAGCCATGCTCCTGACGGCGCCCGGGGAACTGGTTCGCGACGATGTGGCGCGGCCAGGACCCGAGCAGGGCCAGTTACTCGTGCGCGTAACGCACAGCGGAATCTGCGGCACCGACTACAAGATCTTCAACGGCGCGATCCCGGTGCAGTATCCGCGAATCATGGGGCACGAGATGGCCGGCGAGGTCGTGGATCCCGGCAGCAGCGCGCTTCGCAGTGGCGACCGGGTCATCGTCGATCCACAGTTGTATTGCCGGACGTGCTTTCATTGCCGCATCGGGCAGACCCATCTGTGCCGCAACGGGATGCTGGTCGGCCGCGACCGCGACGGCGGCTTCGCGGAGTACGTGACGGTTCCGGCAAGCCATGCGTTTCCGCTACCTGGATCCGTCGAAACACGGGTCGCACCGCTCATCCAGGTGCTGACGACCTGTCTGCACGCACAGCGTCAGATCGACATCTTCCCTGGCGAGTTCGTGGTGGTGCTCGGCCTCGGCGTCACCGGCCAGCTCCATGTACAGCTCGCGAAAGCACGCGGGGCCACCGTTATCGGCGTCACGCGCAGCGCCGACAAGCGTGCGCTGGCAGAGACACTTGGCGCTGACATCACGATTCCGGGTGGTGACGAGGCAGTGGCGCGAGTGCGCGAGGCGACAGAGGGACGCGGCGCCGACGTGATCGTCGAGACCACCGGTGTCGTCTCATCGCTCTCTTCGGCCATTCACATGGCCCGCTCGGGTGGGCGACTGCTGCTGTTCGGGATCATCACGGCCAAAGAGGGGGCACTCCCCTTCTACGATTTGTATTTCAAGGAACTCGCCCTCATCAACGCGCGCGTCGCCAAGAGCGAGGACTATCCCGCATCGATCGGCCTCGTCGAACGAGGCCACGTCAAGCTGGAGCCGCTCGTCAGCGACGTGAAGCCGCTCGACGATCTCAAGGCAGCCATCGGCATGCTCGGCTCGGACAGCGGCGCGCGAATGAAGATCATCCTGGAGCATGGACGGAATTAAGAACGGGAGGAAATCATGAAGCGAGTCGCCGCCATCTTGTTCGTCGCAGCCATCCTGGCACCACCGATCGCAAGCGGCCAGGGGACGAGTGCCGTTCCTCTCGACAAGGCGACCGTCTCCAAGGACGTCGCGCAGCGGACGCTGATGAAGAACCAGATCAGCGCCTCCATCGCGCGCCAGATTGTGGATGCCTGCGTCGACTTCGCCCGCAATCAGCAGGGCGGTCCGGGCAACTACGCGATCTTCGTGCTCGCACCGAACGGGGACATCGTCGACGCGCATGTCATGGACGGCGTGCTGCCAATTGGCGTCGAGACTGGTTTGCTGAAGGCGAAGACAGCCCTCTATGCGCGCACTCCCTCGAGCGCCGTCGCGCAGCGCTTTTCCGATGTCGATGGCCGCGTGATTCGACTCGATCTCGGCAAGGACTCCGGTCTGGCCTACTACTTCGTGGGCGGCGGACTTCCAATCGTCGTGGAGAACAACCTGATCGGCGCCATCGGTGTCGGCGGCGGAAACATGGACGAGCAATGTGCTTATCAGGCACTGACCAAGGTGCTTGGGCCGCAACCGCCGCTCCCGACACCTGCGGGCCGCGGCGCACCGAGCGGTGCAGCACCAGCTGGCGGCGGTGCTGGCCAGGGTGGTCGCGGGGGCAAGTAGCCATAGATGGTCTATCTCGTCACTCAGACCCTGAACGGTCTCTTTTCTGCAGCATTGCTGTTTCTGATCGCCAGCGGGCTGACGCTGGCGTTCGGGGTGATGCGGATCGTCAACATCGCGCACGGGTCCTTCTACATGCTCGGCGTCTACGTCGCGTACACCGTGACGGCGCGGACGTCGAGCCTGCTTGCCGGGACGCTGGTCGCGCTCCTCGTCGTTGCCGTCGTTGGCTTTCTCATGCAGCGCCTCTTCCTTCGGCGCTTCGCGTCCCAGCCGCTGGCGCAGATGATGATGACGATGGGCTTCGCGCTCTTCTTTCGAGACGCCGCGTTGATGATCTGGGGAGGCGACCCGTTCACGTTGACAACGCCGCGGTGGCTGACGGGCTCGATGGAAATCGGAGCGATCGTCTTCCCGTGGTATCGCCTGTTCGTCATCGTCGTGGCAGCACTGGTCGGCGTCGGCCTGTGGATCGTCAATGACCGTACGTTGATCGGTGCGCGTGTCCGCGCAACGGTAGACGATCCCGAGATCGCCGCCGCAACCGGCATCAATGTCGCGCGACTCTCGGGCGCGGTCTTCGCCGCGGGCGCGGCGCTGGCGGCGTTTGGCGGCGTGATGGGCGGGCCGATCCTGGGCGGCTATCCAGGAATGGATTTCGAGCTGCTGCCGCTCGCCTTCGTCGTCGTGATCATCGGCGGCATGGGAAGCTTGAAAGGCGCGCTGATCGGCGCGATCGTCGTCGGCATGATCGACAACTTCGGCAAGGCACTCGTGCCGGAGCTCTCCTACTTCACGCTCTTCGCGCCGATGGTGCTGATGCTCGCCCTCAAGCCAACGGGATTGTATGGCCGAGCGTAGAGCCCAGGCACTCGACTGGAGGCTCCCTCTCGCCGGGCTGTTCGCTGTATTCCTCCTGTTCGCTCCCCCGTTCTTGTCTGCCTACTGGGTGGGACTTCTGACGCAGGCCGTGATTCTCGGCATCCTCGCCATGAGCCTGGACCTGCTGATCGGCTACACAGGCCTTCCCTCCCTGGGTCATGCGGGATTTTTCGGCGTCGCGGCGTACGGAGTCGGCATCCTGTCGACGACCTATCAGGCCGGCGTCGTCACGTCGATTGCCGGCGGATTCGTCGCCGGCACGGGCCTCGCCGCGCTGTTCGGGCTCATCGTCTCGCACGTGCGCGATGTGTACTTTCTGATGATCACCATGGCGCTCGGCATGGTGCTGTGGGGTCTGAGCTTTCGCTGGATTCCAGTGACCGGTGGCGACAACGGCATCTCCGGCATCCCTCGCCTCGAGGCGCTGATTGGTCTGCCGACGACAGGCCCTATTCCCTTCTACTACGTTGCGCTGGTCGTGTTCGCCGCGTGCATCGTGCTGTTGATGGTGCTCGTGAAGTCACCGTTCGGCCTCACGCTTCAGGGGATCCGCGAACACGAGCCCCGGATGAGAAGCCTGGGATTCAACACGTGGCTGCACGGCTATCTGAGCTACGTCTGCGCCGGCGCGTTCGCGAGCGTTGCCGGCATCATGTGGGCCTACTACAACGGCTTCGTCAGCCCGACGTATCTGGACCTGACCGCCTCGTCGGAGCTCTTTCTGATGGTTACGCTTGGCGGGCCCGCGACGCTCGTCGGCCCGGTGATCGGGGCGGGCGCGATCGTGATCCTGAAGAACGTGATGAGTGCGTATACCGCCAGGTGGCTCCTCATCCTCGGCATCGTCTACATCGTCACGATCCTGTGGGCGCCGCAGGGATTGTGGAATCTGGGGAAACGCAGGTCCGGCTAAGAGCCGGACGCGACGTACGATGACGCCCACGCCTGGTTCAATCGTAGTGTCCGGCTTCAGCTGGACCCGAATGGTCGCCGTGTTGCTGGCCCTGGTCTGCGCGGCGACGTTCATCGCTGCTCAAACCAGCGATTCACAGCCGCCGATCAAGATCGGATTCATGGTGCCGCTCTCCGGCGGCAACGCGCAGAACGGCAGGGACATCCTGAACGGGTTCCTGATGTACCTCGATGAGATCGGCTATCGCGCCGGCGGGCGCCGCATCGACCTCATCGTGGAAGACGATGAAGCGATTCCAGCGGTGGGACTGACGAAGGCACGAAAACTCGTCGAGCGTGACGAGGTTCACGTGATGGCTGGTGCCCTGCTCTCGTCAACCGGATATGCGCTCGCGCCGTACATCACGTCGATGAAGATTCCGATGGTGTACCCCGTGGTGTCGGCAGATGACCTGACGCAACGACGGCGGAGCGAATGGATCGTCCGTACGGGCTGGAGCGGCAGCCAGCCGAACCACGCCTTTGGTGAGTACGCGTATCGCACGCTCGGCATCCGCTCGGTCGTCACGATCGCGCTCGACTACGCCTTCGGGTGGGAGTCGGTGGGCGGCTTCGAGCGAACGTTCGTGGCGTCAGGCGGCCGCGTCCAGCAGAAACTGTGGGTTCCGCTGTCGGCTCACGATTTCGCACCGTATCTCGCGCAGATCCCGCGTGATGTCGACGCCGTCTACGCCCTGCTGCTCGGGCGAACGGCCCTTCAGTTCATGCGGCAGTATCAGGAGTTCGGCCTGAAGGGGCGGGTCAGGCTGATCGGCGGTGGCACGACGACCGACGAACACGTGCTGCCATTCATGGGCGACGAGGCGCTCGGTACGGTGACGGCACTGCACTACAGTGCCGCGCTCGACACGCCGGCGAACAAGGCGTTCGCGGAGACCTATCGCGCCCGATTCAAGAAGGTCCCGAGCTACTACTCGGAAAGCATGTACACCGGCGGCAAGTGGCTCGTCGCGGCCATCAATGCCATCGACGGCCGCGTCGAAGATCGGGCGGCTCTCGTCGAGGCCCTGCGCCAGGTGAAGCCGGCAGACCTTCCACGCGGCCCGGTGGAGCTCGACGCTTACGGCAATCCGATCGAAAACGTGTACATCCGCCGAGTCGAGCGCGTGAACGGGGAGCTGCAGAACACCGTCATCGACACCTTCCCGAGGGTCTCGCAGTTCTGGACCTTCGACCCGAATCGCTACCTGAGCGAACCTCTCTATGCCAGGTAGCCCGCTGGGTACGCCTTGCCTTCAACTCGAGCGAGTGTCCCGTCATTTCGGCGGTCTGAGGGCCGTGGACGATGTGACGCTCGCCGTGGAGCCGGGCGCGCGGCACGCCGTCATCGGTCCTAACGGCGCTGGAAAAACGACGCTGTTCAACATCATCAGCGGTGAGTTCCCACCGAGCAGCGGCACGATCACGTTGAACGGAAGCCATATCACGAAGCTGACCCCGCATCAGCGGGCAGCGCTCGGCATTGCGCGGACGTTTCAGATCACGCGCCTGTTTCCGGAACTTACCGTGATCGAGAATGCACTGCTCGCCTGCGCCGCGCTCGATCGTCGCAAGTTCACGATGTACCGGCCGCTCTCGAGTTACCACGAGTTCACGGAACGAGCGGCGAACCTGCTGGAGCAGTTCGGGCTCTCGAACGTCACGCACGAGCAGGCGCGCCACATTTCCTATGGCGCGCAACGCCGTCTCGACGTGGCGCTGTCGCTTGCGGGACGGCCACGGCTGCTGCTGCTCGACGAGCCGATGGCGGGACTCTCGAGCCCGGAACGTGTAGCGATGCGCGAACTTCTCGCGCAGCTCGACGCATCGATCGCCATTCTGCTCATTGAGCACGACATGGACGTCGCGTTTTCCTTTGCCTCGCGCGTCACGGTGCTCCATCAGGGGCGAGTCCTCGCCGATGGATCGCGCGATGAGGTGAGTGCAAACGACCTGGTCCAACAAGCCTATCTTGGCGCGGTAGGCGGCAATCATTAAGCAGATGCTCGAAGTCCTCGACCTCCACACGTATTACGGCGACAGCCACGTGCTGCAGGGAACCACGCTGCGCGCCGAGCGCGGCACGGTGACGGCTGTCCTCGGCCGCAATGGCGTGGGCAAGACGACGCTTTGCCGTTCGCTCACGGGCCTTACCCCGGCGCGCCGCGGCAGCGTGTTGCTGGATGGCATCAACACAACACAGCTCCCACCGCACCAGGTGTGCAACGCGGGTATCAGCCTCGTGCCGCAGGGGCGACGCATTTTCGTGTCGTTGAACGTCCAGGAGAATCTCCACATCGCGGCACGGCCAGCGCGACCGGACAGCAACTGGACGATTGAGCGCATCTACGAGCTCTTTCCCAGGCTCGCCGAGAGACGTCATCATGGCGGCGGCGAACTCAGTGGCGGTGAACAGCAGATGCTCGCGATCGCGCGCGCGCTGGTCGCGAATCCCACGCTCCTCATCATGGACGAACCGACCGAGGGTCTCGCACCGGCCCTGGTCGCGGAAGTGGGTCGGCTGATTCGCCGTTTACGCGACGAGGGGACAACGGTCCTGCTCGCAGAGCAGAACGCTGCCTTCGCCGTGGATGTGTCGGACATCACGCACGTGATGCATCAGGGAGCGATCGTCTACTCCTCAGAACCGGCCGCGCTGTGGAACAACGAGGAGATCAAGAGCCAGTATCTTGGCGTGCCGGGCGGAACGAAGAACTAAGAACTCGTTCTTCGTTCCTATTTCTTGACAGGCGCCGCGGGGCGCGCGAACCGCGCCGCGTCGATCGTCACGTTCGGCTGCACATCGCTCAATTCGACAACGTCACGACCGTCCAGCCAGGTGTCGGTCCACTTGAACGGCATCTTCACACCGGCGACTTCCCGGTAATCGGAGTAATCGGTCTGCCTCGAGATCCGGCCAACGGGTGAGTCGTTGTAGCGGACATGACGCACGAGAAGGCCGGTCTCTGAATCGAAGTACAACGTAGCCGTCCCACCGCGCGCCGTCGTGCCCTGAACGACCTGCACTTCGCGGTCATCGATTACCGTCGCCAGGCCAACACGCCAGTTGGTGAGCGCCTGCTTGATGGCCGCCGGGTGTGCCAGATCGGCCTCGAGCTTCAAGCCATCAACTTCCTGCGGGCTCAGCGCGAGCACATCGACCGGCCTGAAGGGCGCCGCAATCCACGCCGAGCGGCCGTCGTAGGTCGTCGTGCTGTCGCCCGCCGTCGTGCGCACGATGGTCGTGCGCTGACCCTCGCGAGAGTAGATTTCGAGAGGCCGCGGCTCGTTCTCCGGCCCATAGCCCGCGCTGGTGCCCTTGGCGACATAGCTCTTCAACGCTGCGACGCGCTGCGCTCCGCCGATGGCCTGGATGTACTTATCGAGGACCTCGTCTGCCTTCGGTGCGTTGACGGCCTGCTCGATGACGGCGTTGGGATCGCCGAACGGTGGCGTGCCGTACAGCTCGGCCAGATCGGCCGTCGCGCGCGGGCGCGCGCTGCCACGATGGCAGGTGTAGCAGGTCACGACCTGACGCCCCCGGAAATGCGTCTTGTTGATGGTGGCCATCATCGTCACCATCACGCGGGCCATCTGCTTGCGAGGGCTGTCCGCGGCGTACACCGACCAGTCGGCATCGCCGGCAGCGTGACAGTCTTCACACGACATGCCGAGGGCGGCAGAAAAGATGCCCATCGTGCCCATGAACTCGTTCACGGGAATGCCCTTGAGCACCTGCACGTTCTTGAAGACCTGCTCGGCCATAGGTGGCGCGGCCGGAGCGGCTCCGCCCTGACCGCTGGTGACCACGACGGTCGATAGCCAGACTACGGCAGCTGCCAGAACGCCCACGATGGATCGCCTCGACCTGTTCGTCATAGCGCACCCTGCACCTTCGCATACTCGGACGTCGGACCCACGAATATCGGGCCTTTCAAACCCTGCCGACTATACCGATCCCCATCGCCCCCGGCAATGCGCGCCTTCCCCGCCTCCCTCACGATCGAATTGACAGACCGTCTCGCCAGTGAGAGATTCTCGGGGTTCACCGTTCCCATATGGCGGCGAGCTCGGCGGGGTTGCGCACGATCGCAGCCGAGGTTCGCAGGGCGCAGGGTTTGGCGGGGTGAAGTCTGGAGGCGTGATGTCGGTCGAGTTGCGTGCAGTCACGGGCGTGCTCGTAGTGATCGCGGGTGTGGCTATGGCAGCTGGGGGGCAGGCACCACCGTCTGGCGCCCTCACCGCCGCTCAGCTGAAACAGGTCGCTTACTTGAAGGCCTCAAACGCCGAACCAGACGACCATTTCGGGTGCGGTGGTGTGCTCGACGGCCACGCGGGCTGGGGTGTCGCGATCAGTGGTGACGGCAACACAATCGCCGTCGGCGCGCCGCACGAGAGCAGCGGCGCCAAGGGCGTCAACGGCGACCAGAAGGACAACTCGATATATGGGTCCGGTGCCGTGTACATCTTCACGCGCAGCGGTTCCGGGTGGACTCAACAGGCATACGTGAAGCCGTCGAATCCACAGATGGGCGCCGAGTTCGGTCACGCCCTCGCGCTCAGCGCTGACGGCAACACGCTGGCGGTCTCGGCCTTCAGCGAGGCGAGCAAGGCGACGGGCGTCAACGGCAATCAGGACGATCACTCCATCCCGCAGGCCGGAGCCGCGTACGTCTTCACGCGCACCGGGACGAGGTGGACGCAGCAGGCGTACGTCAAGGCGTCGAACACGGGTGAAGCTGGCGCGACGCCGGACAGCTTCGGGGATGGCGATCAATTCGCCGTATCGATTGCGCTCAGCGGTGACGGCCGAACGCTGGCAGTGGGAGCGATCACCGAGGACAGCAACGCATCCGGTATCAACGGCAACCAGGCCGACAACTCGGCGATGTCGTCAGGGGCCGTGTACGTGTTCATGGTTTCGGGTACCACCTGGTCTCAGCAGGCGTATATCAAGGCTGGCAACCCGGACCCCGGTGACCTTTTCGGCTACAGCGTCTCGCTCAGCGCCGACGGCAACACACTCGCCGCTGGCAGCTTTGACGAAGGGGGCTCCTCGCGCGGCATCAACGGTCCGCCAGACAACATGCGACGCGGTTCAGGGGCTGTTTATGTCTTCACGCGCGCCGGCACGACGTGGACGCAGCAAGCCTATATTCACGCCGCCAATGCAGAGGCCGGCGACTCCCTCGGCGTCAACGTCGTGCTGAGCGACGATGGGAACACGCTGCTGGCAAGCTCGCTCGATGAAGATTGCATGGCGACCGGCGTCAATCCACCAGGGTGCGATAACGATCGGACAGAAGACGTTTCCACGGGCGCTGCGTACGTGTTCGTGCGCAACGGCGCCGCCTGGTCGCAGCAGGCGTACCTCAAAGCCTCCAACACTGGCCCCAACGACTGGTTCGGCTCGCGCGCGGCGTTGAGTGGCGACGGTAATACCGCCGCGCTTGGCGCATCACTCGAGGACAGCTCCGGCAAAGGCATCAACGGGAAGCAGGACGACGACGCGGCGCCGGAGTCGGGTGCGGTGTATCTGTTCAGACGCACCGGGACGACGTGGAGTCAGCAGGCGTACGTAAAGAGCTCGAACGCCGAGGCCTACGACGAATTCGGGGGATCTGTTGCGTTGTCGCGCGACGGCCGCACGATGGTGGCGTCCGCGCACACCGAAGACGGCGGCTCGAAGGGCGTTGGTGGAAATGAGGCTGACAACTCCGTCAGCGAGTCCGGCGCGGTCTACGTCTTCAGTAACTAGTCAACTCCCAACGACTTTCGTTCGACCAACTCCCAACTCCCAAGGGCAACCTTGGCGATTGGGAGTTGGCCTTCGTCCTTCAGGGTTCGCGCAACAACGGCACGCCCTGCACGGGCGCTGGCCGCGCCTGCACGAAGGCGTAGATATCCGCCATCTCGGCATCGGACACAACCTTGCTCGTGTACGGCGGCATCTGACCAGTGGGACGCCGCACGTATTGGCTGAACGCCGTAAACGCGATCGGCTTCGGCCCGAGGCGTGGCCCGGTCGCGCTCGATCCCTGTGCCTCTCGGCCGTGGCACTGATAACAACCGTAGCTGACGTAGAGCTTCTGGCCGTCTTCTGCGTTGCCCGCCGGCGCGGCTTGCGTTGAAGGAGCTTGCGCCCGTACACCAGCGATGGATGCCAGAGCCACGATACCGAGCACGAGGAATTGAATTCGCATCAGCCTCACCCTTCGAGACATCGGAGGTTGCGGAGTCACGGATTGTTCCTCCCTATCGGGGTTGCGTCACTACATCAATCAGCGACGGCTCACCACGCTTGACGACCTCCAGTGCTCGCGTGATGGCCGGCGCCAGATCCTTCGGGTTCGTGATCGGTCCCTGCGCATGGACCCCCATGCCCTGTGCGATCTTCGCGAAATCGACGTTCGGATCCTCGATCGTCGTCCCGATATGTGCGCGCGAGATGCCGCGATTGTGCCGGTTGGCCATGCGCTGCAGGTGCATGACCTCCTGATGGTACGCGCGGTTGTTGTGCATCACGGCGAGCAGTGGAATCCGGTGGTGCGCCGCTGTCCACCAGACGCCGGGCGCATAGAGGAAGTCACCGTCGCCCTGAATCGTGACTGAGAGCCGACCGTGCTTCTTGTTGGCGAGTGCGGCGCCTACCGCCGCCGGGGCACCGTAGCCCACGCCGGCGCCACCCGAGCCGCCAAGCGACTGGTAGTGCTTCTCGAAGCTCCATAGCTGCGACGTCCAGTCGCTCATGATGCCGCTCTCGGCCACGAGCGCCCAGTCCTCCTTCTTGATCTGGGCCCAGAGCTCCATGGTCATGCGGGCGGTGCTAATCGGACTCGCGTCCCACGCATACGCCGCCTCGGCGCGCGCGCGCTCGAGCGCGCGCCCGTGTGCCTCCGCCAGGCGCTTGCCCCTCGCCTCGAACGCCGTACGCCTGTCGGCGGTGATCAATCGCTTGCAGGCTTCGGTCAACGCGGGAAGCGTGGCTTCGGCATCGGCGGCCATCGCGACGTCCACCTCGGGGTAGCGCTGGAAGTCCTGGTAGTTTCCTTTTGTTGCCAGATCGAGCGCCGTGATGCTGACGAGTTTCGTGCCCGGCTTCACCAGCGACCGCGATGTGCGCGTCAGGCCATCGCGCACGGCACTGACCGTCCCCCAGAAGTCGGTCAGCTCGAGGCCGAGAATCGACATCCGCCTCGGCGACGAGCTGGCGTGCCGCGCTGCTCTGGTTCAGTGGGTGGCGCGAGGGAAAGTTCATCCGGCCGCCTTGATCGACGACCGGCGCTTGCAACGTTTCGGCGAGCTCGATCAGGCGCTGCACGCCGGCCGGCGTACGGGCCGCACGGTCGGCCACGATCAGCGGGTTCTGCGCGTTGACGAGCAGGCGCGCGGCTTCAGCGACAGCGCCGGAATCGCCCTGCGGTGGCGTGGCCCGTGTGAGTCTCGGGATGCGAAGACGCGACGTGATCTCCGCCGAGATCGGATCCTCCTGCAGCCCTCCATCGACGACGAGAAGCACCGGCATCATCGGCGGCGTCATCGCGATCTTGTAGGCGCGTACGGCCGACTCGGCGAAGTGCGGCAGCGAGACCGGCTGATCATCCCACTTGATGTAGTCGCGAACCATCGCCGCCGCGTCCTGAACGCTGTGCGACCACTCGACGCCGGGGCGCCGCAGCGTGGCGTCGAGTGAGTTGCCGGCCAGGATGTACACCGGCACGCGATCGCAGTAGGCGTTGTAGATGGCCATCGCCGCATGCTGCAGGCCCACGGTGCCATGGCACAGCACCGCCATCGGCTTCCCCTCGGCCTTGAAGTAGCCGTGCGCCATCGCGATAGACGATTCTTCGTGACAGCACGTGATGAACTCGGGAGACGAGTTGTTGCCGTAGTTGACGATCGATTCATGAATCCCACGGAAGCTCGAACCGGGATTCGATGCGACGTACTCGAAGTCGAGCGTCTTGATCACGTCGACCATGAAATCGCCGCCCGGCCGATCGGTCGTGATGATTTCGCCACCGTCCGGCGGGTCGGTTTCCCGCGGCGCGATGGGCGCGGTGGCCTGAGCGGCCGCGGCAGCCTGTCGCGGTTGCCCTGCAACGAAGTGTCCGGCTTCAGCCGGACCTGAAACGCCGCTGCCCGGAACCAGCGCGGCACCGGTGACCGCAGCGCTCTTGAGAAAGTCACGACGGTTCGTCATCGCTTTCGCCCTCGCCATGCATCGACACTCCAGGCGCCAGGTCCTGCCGCCCAGAAGAACAGAAACAGGAAACAGAACAGGATCGACGCTTCCATGCCCGCTTGTTCGAAGCTGCGCCAGAAACCACGAGGAGCCCACGACCTGAAGTACGCCACCGCCATTTCACCGGAAAGCACGAACGCCACCGGCCGGGTAAACAGCCCGAGCCCGAAGAGCGACCCACCAACGATCTCGAGGTACCCGGCGAGACCGCGCAGGGTCATGATGTCGCGATCGATGCGGCCGCCTCCGACGCCAAAGATCTTCTCCAGCCCATGCATCAGGAACAGCCCGGCGGCGGCGATCCTCAGAATGCCCAACAAGATCGGCGTCCACCGCTTGTCGATCGCGACCGAGCCGCGCAGCCGGTCGATACTCAATGGGCCGCCGCCGGCCGCGGACAGGTAGAGAAAGAAGAATGCGTTCAGAAGAATCGGATCGCCGCCGTTCCGGTGCGTGAACGGACCCCGCTGAAGCGGGCCGAGGAAGAACAGCACGAAGTACAGCACCGCCAGCACGAGGCTGACCTGCCTGGTGTAGAGCCCGAGAATCAGCAGCAGCCCGGCCGGAAGCGCCAGGGCCTCGAGGATTCCTTCGTACGACACCCGCGACGCATGGCTCGCCTCGGGATAGGCGAGCACCTGCTCCATCCCGTGACGCAGCACGAGGAAGCCGAAGACGATTCGCGCAAAGCTCTGGAGATACGGCGCCAGTTGTCCCACGGCGAGTCGTTCATAACCTTCCTGTTTCCCCCGCGTCAACACCGAATTGTGGCCGTAGGGTCCGGCTTCAGCCGGACCGTTAACCATTGAGCATTGGGCGCGAGACGACTAACATCTGCGTCGCCGGAGCTGGTCGATTCACCGGAGGAGGGACTGTATGGCTGGACGTTTCGCCATGTTCGTCGTCGGATTCGTCGTTGCGGTCGCTGTCATCTACCTGCCTGATAACCGGACTGTTCTTGGTCAGTCAGCCAGTGCTCCGACAAGGTTCGCCGCAGTCCCGAGCGAGAAAGGCGGTCAGGACATCTTCGGCGCCTATGACGTCGCCGCCGACTGGCCCAAGGATCTCGCCACGATCAAGGGCCACGAAGGGTGGACGTTCGGCGCGGGGCAAAGCGTGTTCGCCGAGAGCCCGAATCGCGTCTTCGTGCTCCAGCGCGGGGAACTGCCCGCCCTGGGACGCCCGAAGCCAACCAACCTCCCGCAGCTCGGACCGAACCTCTCGTTCCCGATCGGCCGCCTGCCCTGGCGAGACGCCACCGCCGCAAGCCCGCCCGGAAACGGTGGCACCGGGCAGCCAGCCGAGGGTGGCATGGAGGCATGGGAGAAGGGCAACGGCGGGAGAAAGTTCGGCGTCGACGCGCGCTGGGAACACACCATCATGGTCTTCGACGGCCAGGGCAACCTGGTCGACTCGTGGAACCAGTGGGACTCGATGATGCAGCGGCCGCATTTCATCGCCATCAGTCCCTATGACCCGCAGAAGCACGTGTGGATCGTCGACGACCACAAGCACGTCGTCCACAAGTTCACCAACGACGGCAAGACCAAGGTGCTGACGATTGGTACCTACGGCGTGCCCGGCGACGACTCGACGCATTTCAACCGGCCAACCTTCATGGACTGGTTCCCTGACGGCAGCTTCGTCGTCGCCGACGGCTACAACGGCACGCGCGTCGTGAAGTTCGACAAGGACGGCAAGTATCTGACGGCGTGGGGGCAGCGGGGCGAAGCCGGCAAGGAGACGCGGCCCGGTTACTTCAACAACGTTCATGGCGTTGCGGTCGACCCGAAGACACGACGGGTGTTCGTCAACGATCGCGGCAACAAGCGCGCGCAGGTCTTCGACGAGAACGGCAAGTTCCTTCACGAGTGGTCGTTCGGACGCGACCCGGCCGACATTCACCTGTTCCACATCTTCAGCGATGGCTACCTGTGGGCGGCGGACCGCGGAACCAGCCGCATCCTCAAGTACGACCTCGATGGGAACTTCATGTACTCGTGGGGCACGTGGGGTGACTTCCCCGGCGGCATGTGGGGCGTGCACGGGATGAGCGTCGACCAGGATGGCAACTTCTACGTCGCCGAAGTCGACAACGGCGGCGCGCAGAAGTACACGCCGCGCAAGGGCGCCAACCCCGCGATGCTGGTTGGCAAGCCCATTCGGTCGGCGTGGAAGTGATCAGGACAATTGCTGATCTTTGATTTGTGATTATTGATTCGTTGGTGATTGTTGATTCTTGATTTGAGATTTATTGGTGATTGAACTTGTCCGAATCAGCAATAAATCATCAATCAACAATCTGAAATCACCAACGAATCGATAATCAAAGATCAGCCAATCAACAATGTTTCGCGGCACCATCGCGATCGCTGTGATGCTCGCCGTCGCCGTGAGCGTACGGGCCACTGAGCCAAGTGCGGCGACGCGCCGCTGGTGGGCGCACGTCCAGGCGCTCGCCAGCGACGACATGCGTGGCCGCGACACCGGCAGCCCGGAGCATCGCCGAGCCCAGGAGTACGTGGTCCGTCACTTCGAGAGGAACGGACTCCAGCCGGCCGGCGAGCGCGGCTTCTTTCAGGCCGTGCCCCTGCGGTCCTATCGACTACAGGCCGACCGTTCCACTGCGAACATCATTCGCGATGGACGCACGCAGACGCTGCGCTGGCTGGAACACATCACGGTGACACCTGCTCGCTTCCCGACGCCTCGTCTGACTGGTCAACTGATCTTTGCCGGATCTGACAACGCCGCCGGCCTCGATGCGTCTGGCGCAATCGTCGTTCGCCTGAGCCCAGTGCGGCTGGTTGCGGGTCCCCCGGTGCCCCCCGTCCCGCGCGGGGCGATTGCCATCATCGGCATCGACAGCGCGATCGGCCCTGAGCCTGCGCGCTGGCCGGCGCAGTATGCCGTCACGATGACGCTCGCCGATGCCGTCGTACCAGAGGTCGTGGGAATCCCATCGTTTCGCTTCAACCCGGCATTTGCCGATGCCCTCCTCGCGGGATCAGGCCATACCTATACGGAGCTCGTGGACCTCGCGGCGGCGGGCAAGCCGGTCCCGAGTTTCACACTGCGCGGCTCTCTTTCTCTGGGCCTCGAGTTCGAGGAAACGGAGCTGACATCCGACAACGTCATCGCCATCCTGCCCGGTTCCGATCCGGCGCTTTCCACGCAGCACATCGTCCTCACGGCCCACATCGACGGCTACGGCATCGGCGAGCCCTGGGGCGACGATCGCATCTACAACGGCGCGTTCGACGATGCGGCGTACGTGGCGACACTGCTCGACTTCGCCGAGACACTGCGGGAATCGAAAACGCAGTTGCGCCGCCCGCTGCTTTTCGCCGTGGTGACCGCGGAAGAGAAGGGCCTGCATGGATCGCGTTACTTCACGCGACACCCCACGGTGCCGCGGGAGCAGCTGGTCGCGAACGTCAACCTCGATCAGCTACGACCCGTCTTCCCGCTCCATACCCTGACGATGCATGCGATCGATGAGTCGACGCTGGGTGACACGGCGCGGCAGGTCGCTGGCGCGATGGCCATCCGCCTGCAGGCCGACCCGGAACCACTGCGAAACCTGATGCGTCGATCGGACAACTTCCCCTTCATGGAGATCGGCGTACCCGCCACCGGCTTCGTCTTCGGATACGAGCCCGGCTCGACGGACGAAGCCGCCTATCGCCGCTGGTACCAGGATCGATACCACACGCCGCTCGATGACCTGACGCAGCCGTGGGTGCCCGAGGCGGCAGCGAAGTTCAATGAGTTCTTCGCGCGCCTCGTCACCACGCTCGCCAATGCCGACACCGCGCCGAGCTGGAAGCCCGGGAGTCAGTACGGGCTGCGCGCAAACTAGCCCAGGCGGAGCGCCACAGAGACGCTGCGTGCGGTCAGTAGACACAACGCCGTCACTCGGTACAATCGTGGTTCAGGCCGACCCGACGGACTTGACCCTCCAATCCTGCCGAACCCCTCGGCGCACAGCCAGCGTGGACTAGGACAAGTTGGCTCAGCGCGAGGCGCCTTCGAGGGCTGTTGCGTGATGCGGCTCGTACAGCATCACCTCGACGCCGCCCGGCAGGCCTAGCATGACGGTGATGCCGAAGCCTTCGTCTCGTGGTTCACCGTTCACCTTGACGCCCTTCGACCGAAGATCGCGAATCGTCGCGTGAATGTCGTCGCACATGAACGTGAGCTGATGGCGCACACCGGATTCGTACGTCGGACCTTCTGCCGGATGCACACCGAGCTCCGCGGGTGGTAACGCAAAGATCAGCCAACCCTCCCCCGCATCCACATGCTTGAACCCGAAGGCGTCGCGAAGCATGGCACGAAGGGCGTTCGGATCAGACGTGTACAGCAGGGCATGCGCGCCAATGATCGCCATGGTGGTGTCCTCCGGGAGCATTATAGAGACGGGTCCGGCGTTCACCGAGGACGGCGGCGTGACGTCGCGCCGACGCGGTTTCGAACGAATCGCGGGGACATCGTGACGCGAGGGAGAATCACGTTCAGGTGTGATGCGTGTGGATACAGTTGGGCGGAGGGTGGATGATCCACGAGGTGGTCACTGCTCCTCGGTCTCCGTGGCAGAACGGCCGACGTCGAGCGCTTCATCGGATCGATCCGATGTGAACGCCTCAATCACATCATCGTGATGAACGCGGCAGGCCTTCACCGTGTGATCACGGATTACGTGACGTACATGCGCTACATGCGCTCGCGCACACATCTGGCGCTTGGCGGGTCAGGAGGCTCACCCGGCGAACCGCTTTGCCAGATTGTCTTGGTCGGCCGCCCGAAGTGCGACTGGCGTGAACCATTCGTAACCCGCCGCGAAGTAGCTCTCCGTGAGGGTCACGAGCGCGTCGTATTGAGTGGAGTTGAGCGCCTCGACACGGAAGCTGCTTGGGTCAAGGTGATGATCGAGGCAGCCGTGAGAAAGAAAGTTGTCGAAGTGATCGACCGAACTGAAGATCGAATCTGGTAGTCCAGTAGATGCGATGACCGGCTGGTTGCTACTGACGAAGCGATCCCACTCGCGCCTCGCCGCTGCTTTCTGAGGTGACTTGCGGTAGGTCATCGGGCAGCTCTTTCGCGAAGGAAATCGGCAATCTCAACCTGCTTGCCGTATTCGGCCCAGCCGAGCGGCGTGCCCCCGTAAATCGTGTCTTTCGTGTCAAGGCGCGCCCCGGCTTCCACCAGCACCTTCACGGCGTCGAGTGATCCGGAGTACACGGCGTGATGAAGGGCCGTTGCGTGCGAATAGAGATTAGCGCAGGGAGCATTCAGGTCGACGCCGAGGTCGATCACCTTCGCGAGCGCCTCGGCCTTCCCCTTAAGGGCTGCCAAGACTAGCCCGAACTGCTTGTCCTCAGCGCTCGCCGTCGGGCCAAGGCGCTGCACGTCGTCCCAACGGGCGAGGCACAGCGCGGTGGCCAACGACACCGGAGCGCCTCGTGCCACGAGATGCTCGGCGGCAGCGAAGTTGCCATTCACGAGGGCATTCTCCGGGCTGCCATCAACTGCAGCGCCGGCATCGATCAGGACGTCGATGAGCTCAATCTGTACATTGCAGTCCCGCGCGATCCACGACCATGACACCAACCTCAGCGCGTAATCGAGCTGTTCCCGTAGGGTCTCGACACCCTCGCGCTCCGCGGCTCGGATGATCACGCGTGTCACGTCAGCGATATTGCCTGGCAACCTGCCGTTGCGGACTGGGTCTTCCGCCACGAACCAGAGCAGGTAAGGGCGCTCGAAGAATCCGTCGAGGGCGCTTCCCAGCTTGTCGCGCAGCCACGCCCCCGGAGTGTTGAGTCGTTCACGGACAAGCCTGGGATCGACTGTGACGAGATGTTCGAGTTCACTTACGTCCCCGGCATCGATGGCCGATACCGCTCGTTGAAAGAAGTCATCGAGCGCCTTCGACTCATTCATGACGGATGGCCTTCGCACTCAAGATTGAGTCCGCCCAACTACTCTTGGAGTAGACCGCCGAGCGTCTCCGCAGCCAACGGCGGCTGCTCTGTCGCCAAGTCGCCTGTGGCAACTTCAAGACTGGCGGGATGATAGCACCGGGCTGCGCTACACGATCGGCCCGTTGGTTAGCTGCGAGCGGCGTGGTTGGCTGCGGCCGGCTGCAGCCAACGTCATCACGTCGAGGCTTGTTCTTTGAGCGTAACCGCCAGTCCGTCAGGGCCGTTACGTACCGCGACTGCGGAAACGGAGGGCGTGATTAGCTGCGACTCTTTGCCGCTAATCGCGTCTTCACGAGCGCCATACCTGACGGTTACTAATGAGTAGCGGTCCATGGCGTCACTCGCTACTAGACAACGGATAGGGCTGACCCGCGGCGAGTGCGAGTCACTGGGCGGCGTCGCCTATGTGAAACGGAGGCCTACGTCAGTCGGCCAGGATCGATCCGGTCACGGGAACGACCAGTCGGGGAAACTCTGAATCGTTCGTATCGACGACGATATTGCCGTGAAGGGGACCAACCACGGACGCCGCCGGATCCAGCGTGATGGTGGCTTGCCATCGATCGCCATTCGGCCCGCGCACTGCCGAGACCCGAAGCCCCGGAACGTCGGTCGAGAACGTCGCCTTGAAGTCGGTGCCTGCCACCTGGTAGAGCATCAGAGTCTGGGCTAATGCTCCGCCCGACTCAGGGCCGCCTCTCACCGCCGCAATCGGCAGACTTCCGAGATCCACGTCGAGAGGAAACGCATACACGCGCTCGCGCAACCGCGTGTTGGCGACGACGCGCAGGATGCGACCTTCATCCGTGTGGAGCAGGATCACATCCTCCCGCTGGCCGGCGGCGCCGTCGGTTCGCAATGCGATGTGGAGACGATACCGCCTCCCTTCTGCGATCGACTCGAGGCGCACCGCGAATCGATCGACCGGGTGCTCAATGCGAGTAATTCGCAGGGGTGTCTCATAATGGTTGACGATCTCGATCGAAGCCTCGGCCGGATGCCGCCGATCCCCCGACAGAAAGAACGCCGGGTACGGCCGGAACTCGACACGTGGAACGACGACGCCCGCCAACGTGAACACCGCCAGGGGTCTCGCCGGATCGTTCAACCGCACTTTGACCTCGCCCTGGTATTGGCCGCGCATTCCGGCCGTATCTATCGAGATGTTGAGATCAACCCGTTGACCGGGATCGAGCTGCGCTCGCACGCCGGCGAGGCGCAGGCCCGGAGTCAGGTCGAGGCCCAGAATCCTCACGGAGGTGTCGCTGGTGTTGCGCAGTACGAACGTGTGCGCAACCACAGCGCCCTGAATCGCGGATCCGAAATCGAATGCCGCGGTGTCGGTCTCGGCGATCTGAGTCGCCGGCGGTGGGACAGGAGTCTGCTGCCCGTACAGCGACCGAGATCCGAGACCGAACGCGAGTGCGGCCGCAACGATAGCGGCCGCACGGCGATCACGTGTCATCACCGAAGCTAGTCTGTTTTGTTGACGTAGAACCGCAGCTGCGCGAGCCGCAGCCCGTTGTTGTCGTAGTCCCAGAAGTACTGGGCGAAGTCGTCCTCGAACAGCACCACGCGGTCGTCGCACTGTCCATCGAAAACGCCATCATCGAATGTATCGATACACAGTGTGGTGAGTTCCTTCGTGACGTTGGTAAAGGAGCTCTTTCCTTTCGAACGCGTGACCGTCACCGACTCGAGCGAACACTGAAACGTGTCGTCATCATCGGTGAGGGGAGTACCCGCATCGTCGATGCCGCATGTGGTCACAACTGCCTGAGGATTGCCTTGCGGACTGCCCAGTCCCCGGATAAACACGTCATAGGCGCAGTCGCTCACGGCCTCGACCGTTGCCGTTGCGCATGACTGCACGGGAAGCTGAAAGATGGCTTCGTCGCCGTCGCAGGCGTTGCCGTCGATGACCTGGAACGGGCCCTCCTCCAGAAAGATCTTGTTCCGGCGATTGAGTGACATGATTCCCGTTGGCACCTTCGGAGTGGGATCGGAGAAATCGAGGTCGACGAAGATCGTGTGCCGGTTGGAGCCGGTCATCTCGGCCTTCTTACAGTCCTCTGTGTCCACGGCCTTGATGCCGATGATGTTCAAGTTGTAGTGAGTACCCGCTCGGCGCTCCGTTGCCGGTCTGTGCGTAACCCGGTGCCGCCACCAATGTGAGTCCTGCGAGGAAGATGAGTGAGCGTTGCTTCATGTGTCGTTCTCCTCTTGACGATGTCGCAAACCGTCCACAAGAGGGGGGCTCGGGTCGGCCAGTCGATGCTAGACGGCGAGCCCCTAGTGCAACATGGCCGCCATGAACATGTGAGACTCGGCCGTAACGCGAACGAGGGGATTTTCGGTGCGTTCGTTGGGGCACCTCTCATCACGGGCCAAAGGCCTTCGTCACGTTGAGGCCGAGAGTACGCACGTTCTTGAAAATGGTCGGTTGAAACTGTGATCGTGATCGCTGTCACGAAGGCGGGTCTGCTTTCGACATGGCTCAGGCCAGGGAAGACACGCCTCTACGCGATCGATCCCGAGCCTGTCGTCATCGCGCTGCGGCCTCTTCGACCTCGCGCTACTCGAACATCTCGAAACAGCACGGCACGCCGCCGACGCCAGGGACCTCGACAGAGCCCACGTGACCGGTGGCAACGGCCTCCGCTAGGTGGCGAGGGCTGAGCAGCGCCGCGCGATCAGCGCCGGGCCGCCAGTCGTCGTGCGTGCTGCGGAGCGCGTCGATCACCGCATCATCGGCAAACACCGTGCGCGTGAGCGAGAGATACGACTCGAACGTCGAACGCGACGGCATCACGCTCCGACGTCTCCGACGTCTCCGGAGAGCTGAGTCGACCCACCAAAGAAGAGATGTGGGCCCTCCTCTCCGGTCGGGCCCTCGATGGCCTCCGGTGGATCGATGAACTCTGAGGACAGCCCGAGGCAATGCAACAGACGCGTCAACGCCGCCGACGTGAAGTTCCCATTCACAGCAACTGTCTCAGTCCGTCGATCGGACGGCGATACGGCCCGGCCGGCTTGCACACGCTTCGATGATGACGATCCGCGACCGGCCGCCCATCGTCGTCCTCATCGAAGCGATCCTGGACGACGACCTTGTCTTCCAGGCATGGAGGACGAAGGCGCGCAGGTGGCCCTCGGGTTATTGACATACATAGCACCACAATGTATAAGATTTCTACGTATGGACATGAGCAAGGACCTGGTTGCTGCTTCCGCCACGCCGCTCGTGCTCGCCATCCTTGCCGAAGGCGACAGTTACGGCTACGCCATCATCAAGCGAGTGGCTGAGTTGTCAGGCGGGCACTTACAGTGGACCGACGGCATGCTGTATCCCGTGTTGCACCGGCTCGAGCGCCAAGGTCATGTCGCGGCGAAGTGGGCCGCGTCCGAGAGCGGCCGCAAGCGCAAGTACTACCGAATCACGAATGAAGGCCGGGCGCAGCTCGCCGCCCATCGGGAACAGTGGAAGGCCGTCGACGGCACCCTCCGGGGGATCTGGATGCAGGCATGCACAGTATGACGACCTTCGCCGATCAACCAATCGAGGATCACATCGCGCGGTGGCGGGCCTACCTACGCCGCCGGCAAGCTGTTCACGGTCCCGACGTGGAGGAACTCGAGGGACACCTGCGCGACCAGTTGGCCGCGCTCACCGAGGCCGGCCTCGCCGGAGATGAAGCTTTCTTCGTCGCGGTCAAGCGCATGGGCAACCTCGATGCGCTGTCACGCGAGTTCGCACTGGCGCATTCCGAGCAGCTGTGGAAGCAATTGGTCGTGGCGCCCGATACTGGCGCGCCGGCAAACACCTCACGCACCGAGCTCCTTGTCGTCGTGAGCCTTGCCGTCGCTGCGGGATTAGCCGTCAAGCTGCCAGCGCTGTTCGGTCTTCCGCTCAGCCCTGATGCGGAAGTGCCTTCGTTCTACTTCCGCAACGCCAGCCTGTTCGTCTTCCCGCTGCTCGCGATCTACTTCATGTGGAAACGCGGGTTGAATGCGGTGAGCGGCCTCTGGCCCGCGCTGCCCTTCGCGGCCGCGGTCGTGTTCGCCAACGTCTTCCCCTTCCACAATCCAGAACGGCTCGACAACTTCCCGGAGGGCAGCGACACTCAGGTGCTGACCGTGTTGCATCTGCCCATCGGGTTGTGGCTGATGGCCATCGGTGTCGTGTACGTCGGAGGCCGCTGGTTCTCTTCCGGGCGGCGTATGGACTTCGTGCGGTTCTCGGGCGAGCTAGCCATCTACTACGTGCTCATCGCGCTCGGCGGCGGGGTCGTCACCGGCTTTACGGCCATGTTGTTCTCCGCCATCGACATGAATCCTGGGTGGTTCATCGCGGGCTGGCTGATCCCGTGTGGGGCGGCAGGGGCCGTCATCATCGGATCCTGGCTGGTGGAAGCGAAGCAAAGCGTCATCGAGAACATGGCACCGGTGCTGACCAGGCTGTTCACGCCGCTGTTCACGATTCTGCTCCTGGGGTTTCTGGCGACGATGGCGTGGACAGGCAACCCGATCAACGTGAAGCGGGAGATCCTGATCGGCTTCGATCTGCTGCTGGCCGTCGTCGTGGGGCTGGTGCTCTACGCCGCATCCGCGCGCGACCCGCAGGCACCACCCGACTTCTTCGACGGCCTTCAACTCCTGCTCGTGGTCAGCGCGCTCGTGGTAGATGTGGTGGCGCTGACGGCGATCGCACAGCGCATTTCCGAGTTTGGCTTCACGCCAAACCGAGTCGCCGCTCTTGGCGAGAATCTCATTCTGCTCGTCAACCTGACGTGGACGGCGTGGCTCTATGCGTCCTTCTTGCGTCGTCGCGGCTCGTTTGCAGCGCTGGAGCAATGGCAGATCGTCTACCTCCCTGTGTATGCGATATGGGCGGCGCTGGTGGTGGTCGTGTTCCCGCCCTTGTTCGGCTACCGTTGATGCTCCCCACGGGCGCTGCACCGAGGATAGTCCTGACTGGTCGGCGAGGGTATTTCTACCGGCGCCTGAGTCGATCGAAAACACTGCGCCGTCACACGTTACCTATCCGCTCTCGCCATGGCATCTTCTATAATCGCAGCCACTTGCCGTGGCCCTCACTGCTGGCACCCGCCTCGGCCCGTATGAAATCAACGCCCAAATCGGCGTGGGCGGCATGGGCGAGGTATGGTGCGCCACCGATACCAACCTTGGTCGGCAGGTCGCGATCAAAATCCTCCCCGACGCCTTTGCGCAGGATCCCGACCGGCTGGCACGCTTCGAACGCGAAGCCAAGACGCTGGCGTCACTGAATCACCCGAACATCGCTCAGATCTACGGCTTGGAGAAGGCCGAGGGCATCCGGGCGCTGGTCATGGAGCTAGTCGAAGGCGCGACGCTCGTCGGAGCGAATCGCACAAGGCTCGATTCCCGTCGATGAAGCTCTTCCTATCGCGCGGCAGATCGCGGACGCCCTCGAAGCAGCGCACGAGCAAGGGATCATCCATCGCGACTTGAAGCCGTCGAACATCAAGCTACGACCCGACGGCGCGGTGAAGGTATTGGACTTCGGGTTGGCCAAAGCGATGGACGCCCGGCCACAACCCGCAGCGACGCAGTGTGCGGGAGCCGACGCGAACGGCGAACGTGGCCCGATGGGCGGCCCGGCAACAGCGGTGGCCCACGCCGGACGGATGGGGCACAACATCAGGATCCCTATCGCGGCCTGAGGCGCCGGTCGCGCAGGCGGCCGAGGGGCATCAGGATGACCGTGCGCAGGCCTTCGATCGGCGAGAGTTGATCGATTGAGCGGAAGGCCTCGATCACGAGATGCTGGATCACCGTGCGCTCGCTGTGCTCCTCGCCCTCCTGGATACAGGAGAGCCGGTGCAGCGCGTAAAAGCCGAGGGCAAAGGAGATCGCAAACAGAAACTCCCAATGCCGGAACTGCAGCACGGTGATCTGTTGCGTGATTCCCGGCGACGTCCACGAGAAGGCAAGGGCGAGCTCGCGCGCGGCGAACCAGTTGGCGAGCACGCCGCCGGAGAGCGCGGCGAGGCCGGCGGCAAGCGAGCCCGCGAGCGTGACCGCGGCGAGGTAGGCCGTGCCGTGCCCCTGCGGCGCAAGCTTAAGGCCAAGGTTGCCGGTGGCAAGGCCGATGCCGCCACTGGCCGCCCCCATGACGACCTGGATGAGGAAGAGCAGCGGCAGCGTGAAAGCGTGGCGCTCGGGAAGCGCGATGAAGGCGAGCGCGATGAGCGAGGCGAAGTACGCGGGCAACGCGACGCTGAGAATAGCCTTGTTCGAGAGCCGGTCGGACAGCCGCCCCCACCAGGCGATGGTGAGCGCGGTGGCGATCTGCCCGCCGGCCCAGGTCGTCGTGACTGTGCCGAGCTCGTAACCGATCTGCTGGTACGAGGTACACGGTGATGAAGGGCGCGGCGACGTTGGAGGCGAGATTCCAGGCAGCCATGAAGGCCACCACCTTCCGGAAGTTGGCGTCGACGAGCGGCGCGCGCAGCAGCTCGGTGAGCGGGAGGGGCGGCCCCGTGCGGCGCATCGGCGGCTCGGGCACACGCAGCAGGTAGTGCGAGCTCATGAACCCCGCCGCGCCTGCGGCGACGAACGCGATGGCGTAGGCCTGCAGCCGGTCCTCCAGCGGCCACACCTGCACGAGGTAGGCGGCGCTGAGCGCGCCGAGCGATGAAAGCACCGTCGACCAGAAGAGCCGCCGCGAGAAGAGCGTTCCCAGCGTTTCGCGCGGCACCACCTCGTGCACCCAGCCATTGAACGCGCAGCCGGCGATGGCCCCGGACAGCGAGATCGCCGCCTGTACCACGACGAGCAGCGAAAGCTGCAGCAGCTGCCCCTCCGCGAAGGCCACGAGCGCGAGCGACAGGATGAGCGTGCGCGCCACGGTGACCGCGAGCAGCACGATCTTGCGCCGCTGCCGGACGCGCTCGATGAGCGCGATCGCAGCGAGCTGGGAAATCTGCGCGAGGAAAGGGATTGCAGCGAGCAGGCCGATGATCACCGGGGGCGCGCCGAGCTCGAGCGCGAAGCCCACCAGGATCACGCCGCCGTAGAGTGCGCCGGCGGTCGTGGCCCAGGCGGCATCCTTCACGAGAGCTCGCTCGCCTCGCGCCAGGTCCTCGGGTGTAACCGTCTCATCCGGACGCAGCCGCATCGGCATATGTTGTCTATTCGGCGTCGTTGAGGTCGGAACGCTGCAGATGCGACACGATCAGACCGGGTCGGCCGGCTGTCTTGGAGCGGCGAGACTGATGCGCACGCACGGTTGACGGATCTGCTAGCTTTACGTTCAAAGCACCCGACGCACCGTCCAGATTCTGCTCCCCATGAGCATCGAAGTACGTCTCACCGTGATGAATTTCCTGCAGTTCTTCGTCTGGGGCTCGTGGCTGACTTCGCTCGGCGCCTACATGATCAGCACGCTCGGCTTCAGTGGCAGCCAGGTCGGCAGCATTTTCGCGACGATGGGCATCGGCTCGCTCGTGATGCCCGGGCTGACAGGAATCGTTGCGGATCGCTGGGCGAATGCGGAGCGCGTGTACGGCATCTGTCACCTGATCGGCGGCGGCCTTCTCCTCTGGGCATCCACCGTCGTGGACTTCGACACGCTGTACCTGATTATGCTGCTGAACGCGATGGTGTACATGCCAACGATCGCGCTCAACAACACCGTGTCGTACAAGGTGCTGACCCAGAGTGGCCTCAATCGCGTTCAGAAATTTCCGCCGATCCGCGTCTGGGGTACGGTCGGTTTCATCGCTGCGATGTGGATGGTGGATTTTGCCGGCTGGAGCAGAACTGCCCTTCAGCTGTCCATCGGCGCGGGTGCTGCACTGCTCCTTGGTGTGTACGCATTCACGATGCCGAAGTGCCCACCCACGAACTTTAATGGAACCCGTAGCCTGGTCTCGGCGCTTGGACTCGATGCCTTCGTCTTATTCCGACATCGGCAAATGGTCGTGTTCTTCGTCTTCGCGATGCTGCTGGGCGCGGTGCTCCAGGTCACCAACACCTTCGCTGGCGCGTTCCTGGATGATTTCAAGAGCACATATCCAGGCACCTTCGGCGTGGAACATCCGAACCTGCTGTTATCGATCTCGCAGATCTCCGAGACGCTGTTCATCCTGACAATACCGTTCTTTCTGGCACGGTTCGGGATAAAGAGAGTCATGCTGATCAGCATCTTTGCGTGGGTGTTCCGCTTCGGCCTGTTCGCGGCCGGCGATCCGGGCGCGCGTCTGTGGATGCTGGTGCTGTCGATGATCGTCTACGGGATGGCGTTCGACTTCTTCAACATCTCCGGCTCGCTCTTCGTGGACCGAGAATCAGAATCGAGCATCCGAGCAAGCGCGCAGGGCCTGTTCATGATCATGACCAATGGTCTTGGCGCCTTTCTCGGCGGCATCACGAGCGGCTGGGTCGTAGATCACTTTACGGTGAACGGTCTCAAGGACTGGCGCAGCATTTGGATCACGTTTGCTGGCTACGCACTGACCCTGGGCATCGTCTTTCCACTGGTCTTCAGGTACAGGCACGATGCTGAGAAGACAGCGCAAGTCTTTCAGCGGACCTGAGTCACTGGACAACATTGCGGCCGAGTTCACAGAGGGTGTCCAGGGCAGAGGCGGACAATCGGTACGAGTTGCCAGTCGAATTCCCCGAGCCGATTCGGTCCAAGCCGTTCGACCGTCCTCAGCACAGTTGTGGCGTCTGTCAGGAGCCTGTCGACATCAACGCCCTGACATCGCGGCGAGAACGGTGTCAGGTAGCGCATGCCTCGCGTCAACATGTATATCGTCCCGTGGTAATTCCGATGGCGAAGATGGTGGAAAGCGACGCCAATCTGCAGGATGCCTTGATAGAGGTGGCGCACCTCGCGCGGTTCAGCCCTCCACAGCAGTTCCAATGTTTCGTGCTGCTCGAAGTACTCGCCGCGGTTGAATTGCGCGATCCCCTCTAACAGACGAGGCGGTGGAGATTCGTCGCACTCACGCATGGTCTGGTCATGCCGGCGCCGCAGTCGATCAGAAAACAGCGCGGCGTGTATGAGGAGTAACACCACGTTGAGCTGCGAGCGGCGCCTTATCTGGCCATACGCCGCTCGTCGGCTCCAACGAGTCAGCCGGCGCCTTGGGCGTCACCCAGGAACTTTCGCAGGTGAACGTGCTGATGACCACGCGGATAATCCGGCAAACTCTCGACGATCTCGAAGCCTAGCTTTCGATAAAACTCGGGCGCTTGGAAGCTGTGCGTGGCCAGGATGATCTGAAAACAGCTTCGGCGCCGCGCCTCCGTCTCCGCTAGCTTCAGAAGCTGCCGTCCGACGCCACGCCCGCGATGCCTCTCGTGCACCCACACCTGTCGAATCTCACAACAACCACCCCATGTGTGTCCGCAGAGTCCGGCGACTACTTCTCCATGCTCATTCCGACCGAAGATGGCAAGACTCAGCGCGTCGACGATGCCAGTCGCCTTGGCGTTGAACTCGTAGAGCCGATCCTCAAGAAACCCGATCTCCGCTGGCGTCGGGTCCGTGCGCATGACGAGGTGCGGGCTTCCCATGGCGTGCTCCGCGATGAGTCCGGCTAACGTTGTATAGGTGGACCGCGCCAATCCGTAATCATCGCGCCGCAAGCGTGCCGACGTTGGCGACCCACCGCATGACTTGAGCGAGATTATCCGTCCAACTTGCCTCGCGGCGAAGCCCCGCCGGTCCTGTCCTGACCCAGTGGCCCCTCGATAGGTAACGAGCAGTTGGAGAATGGCGCCCTGCTGCTCCTGATGTTCGGTCGCGCGCCCAAGTGACAGCCGAGAACCTCTTCCTTTGCTTGCGTGCCGTCGGGCTCGCGCATCGCGCTCGTCCTCCTGTCTTGATTTGTCGAAGAACGCGAGTTGATGACGATTGTGCGCCCCGCTACGCTCGTGCGATGGCACCGAGGGCCGTTTCGCCTATTCTGGCTGGGTGCGCTAAGAGAGCCATGGCTCGACGGCGAGTGGGAGGAGCGGTCAAGGCTACCAGTCAGGAAATCTGACATGAACATCATCTACAAAGGCATGTGCGATCAGTGCAAAGCTGAAGTCACCATCATCTTGCGCCATGTCCGCACGCTCGAAAACCTACGTGGGCAATTCAAGCGCACGTGCATGATTTGTGAGCGCAGTGAAGTCATGCTGGAAATGCAGGGATTTAGGGGGGATACCGCATAACGGCATCGTACGAGCGCTCCTCAAGCCGGACTAAGCATTGCTGTCCCGTGTCTACTATCTCGAGCGCGAGTTCCGGCGCGTGCAATTCGAAATGTGTTTTCGTCAGGTCAGCATCGGCGCCGTTGTCTTCGGCATAGAGCACCCGCAGAGTGGTATGTGTGGTCACCGTGCGAAACCGTCACGGAATGGTGGTTCGTTCGTGAGTAACCAGTAGACCTTGATGCTCTTCACGACTTCTGTGAACGTCAGGAAATCCACCGGCTTGACGATGTACGAGTTCACGCCCAGTCCATAGGCAGTTTCGATATCCCTGTTCTCACGCGAGGTGGTCATCACCACGATTGGCACTTGTCGCCAGACAGGATCACTACGCGCCTGCCTCAACACCTCGATCCCATCGACTTTCGGCAAACGGAGATCCAACAGAACCAGAATTGGGACTTGCAAGTCGCCAGGCGATCGATGTTGCGCGATGTAATCCAGCGCTTCTTCACCGTCTCTGCACGCCACGATCGGGTTGGCGACACCGTTCCCCTCCAGAGCCTGGAACGTGAGATCCAGATCCATAGGATTGTCTTCTACCAACAGAATCGGACGTATCAAGGTGTTCACGACGCACTCTCATGCAGAACGAGTGCACGTCGCGGCAATTCGACGAAGAAGGTGGCTCCTGCTGCCGGTGCCGATTCGCCCCAGATTCTGCCGCCCATCTTGTCGAGCACTTTCTTCGCTATTGCCAGCCCGGCGCCGGTACCCTCGAAGTCCTCTTGCCGCACCAGCCGATCGAACAGTCCGAAAATGCGGTCGTGGTACTTCATATCGAACCCGATTCCGTTATCAGCAACCTCGATGAGCAACGCCTCGCCTCTCTCATGGCTAGCGATGCGAATCGACGATGGCTGCACATTTCGGCTGTATTTGAGTGCATTGTCGATCAGGTTGGTCAAGACCTGCAGCAGACCGCGCTCCCAGGTGTGTACGATCGTTGCGGTGAGGCTGACCGTCACTTCGGCGCCTTGTTCGAGAATTGTAGTATTCCGATCGCGCAGAATAATCTCGACGATTTGAGCCAGGTTGACCGTGATGGCGCTCGGCGTCTCCGAGTCAAGCCGAGCGTAATACAACAGATCCTCAATCAGGCGATCGAGATTATGCGTCGCCGCGACAATCTGTCTGACGCAGTGCAGCGCACGCTCGCTGAGGCCGACGCGGTGCCGTCGATCCAGTTCCGCAGCGTAACCGGCGATTCCACGCAGCGGCGCCTTCAGATCATGAGACACCGTATACGCAAACGCCTTCAATTCTTCATTTCTCGCCAGCAACAGCCGCTCGACATGGGCACGACGATTGACCTCGTGCTCGAGTTCCTCGTTCTTGTTGCGTAGTTCGCTGGTCCGGCTGGCGACCCGTTGCTCGAGGAATTCCAACGCGCGTTTGCGCTCGCTGATGTCGGCCATCGCGCCAATGACGCGGACCGGCGTGCGCGCGTCGTCATATGTGACGAAAGCGCGGTCAAACACGTCCGCATACGAGCCATCGGCGCGGCGAAACCGGTACTCGCCGGACCAGAACTGACCACCAGCCACCATGACCCCGCGAAGCCCCTCGGTCATCGCAGCCAAATCGTCAGGATGGACGTTTGCGGCTATCCAATCGGCGCTGTCCACGACATCGTCTGGGCCATAGTTGAATACTGAGGTGATTCCGCGATTCCACCACACAGTACCGGTCGTCAAGTCCCAATCCCAGATGACGTCATTGGTAGCGCGAGCCACCATTTGAAATCGTTCTTCGCTTCGCCGAAGCTGATCTTCAGCCCGCTTGCGTTCGGTGATGTCCTGACAGATGCCGACCAGTTTCGTTGGACGGCCAGCGGTATCGACAATCCACGTGCCTTGGCTGTGGAGCATTCGCACGCTACCATCCGGTCGGACAATACGCTCTTCGAATTCGAACGGCGTGCTCTGGTGAAACGCCGCTTCGATCGCGGACCCCGTTGCGTGTCGATCGTCGGGGTGGACACGTTCGAGATAGCCCTCGAATGTGGGCGGGAATTGATCAGGGGCCACCCCGAAGATCCGGCACAACTCCTCGGATCGTTCCACTTTATTGCGGCGCACGTCCCACTCGTAGCTCCCAAGGTGGGCGATCCGCTGAGCTTCTGCGAGTTGCGCTTCGCGCCTGCTTATTTCCTCGTCAGCCTGTTTACGGTCGGTAACGTCGAGACTGACACCCCGCATCCGCACGCATATGCCGGTTGTGTCGTATTCGCCACGCCCTGTCGTGGCGATCCATCGCACCGATCCGTCCGGGCGAATGATCCGACACTCCTCGTGGTACGTCGCGCCGCCGGCGAGTGCACGCCGCAGTGAGCTTCGGACGTGCGCCCGGTCTTCAGGATGGACGGCACTCATGACCATCTCAAATGTCAGGTCGGTCGCGGCTGTGGGCCAGCCGAACATCGCCTTCAGTTCATCACTCCAGACCAGCCGATCCGAACCCACTGTCCATTCCCAAATGCCGATGAGTCCGCTGGATGCCGCAAGGCGCTGTCGTTCCTCACTCGCCAATAGCGCTCGAGTTTCGCGATCTTTGACGATGGCAATGGCGGCCGTATGAGTGCATAGATCGACCATCCGCAACTGTCGTTCAGAAGGTCGCGTTGGACTGGGGAAGTAAAGAGCGAATGTCCCGAGCACGGCGCGCTGTCCGTCGAAGATCGGGGTGGACCAGCAGGCTCGCAGCCCGTGTGCGAGAGCGGCGGGACGATAGGATTCCCACAGCGGGTCCGTCGCGATGTCCTCGACCACGACCGGCTCACGCCGAAACGCGGCAGTGCCGCAGGAACCGGCTTGTGGACCAATCACCTGGCCATCAATCCCTCGAATGAAGCTGTCAGGGAGACTTGGCGCCGCGCCGTGGCGAACATGGATGCCGTCTGAATCCAGCAAGAGGATCGAACAGAGCATCCCGGAACATTGCGCTTCAATGACGCGCAGCAGCGTATCGAGCGACTCCCGTAGCGGCGCTCCTCGGGCAATTAGCTCCAGGACACGATTCTGCCCCGCGAGCAAGTCCGCGTTCTCTCGCGCGGCTTGTTCCGCCAGCTTGCGCTCAGTGATCTCATGGAAAAAAATAGAGAGGCCTTCGGGCGACGGGTAAATGCGATTTTCGAACCACCGCTTCCAGGGCTCATAGTAGTTTTCCATTTCTATGAACACCTGGTCGGCCATCGCTTTTTCGTACGCGAGATGAAACGGCTGTCCCCGCCCCTCCGGGAACTCTGTCCAAATATGCCGGCCAACGAGGTCCTCTGGGCGGCGTCCGAACAGGTTGGCAGCCTGCTGGTTGACGTAGGTGTAACACCAGTTTTTGTCGAGAGCCACAAAGGCGTCGCTAACACGGTCGAGAATGTCGGTCAGTGGTTGCATGGTGCCAACCGTCAGCGGCGTCGGTCGTTGCGCGTTGACGGCGCGTCGAGCACTTCGCGGACCTTGCGCGTTAATTGGCTCGGTGTAAACGGCTTTTGCAGAAACGTTACTGGTTGTTCTCCCACTCCGTGTTCAAACACAGCAGCATCGGTGTAACCGGATATGTAAAGAACCCTCATGTCTGGACGGACCGTACTCAAGTGGGCGGCCAAGGTGGGACCACTCATTCCAGGCATTACCACGTCGGTAATCAGCAGAGAAATCGGGCGCGCGACTGCTTCACACGCCGCCACGGCGGAGGGTCCTTCCGCGGCCTCGATCACGTCATAGCCGTGGGTCCGGAGCACGTGACGCATCAAACTCCGGACCTCTTGTTGGTCCTCCACGACGAGAACCGTCTCGTCGCCACGGGGACTGTCCAACGCGGCGGGTGCGCCGATCACGGAGAGGGCGCCTTCGACACGAGGAAGGTAAATCTTGAACGTCGTCCCATGACCGACCTCGCTATAGACCCAGATCCAGCCGCCGCTTTGCTTCACGATCCCGTAGACCATCGACAATCCAAGCCCCGTACCCTTGCCGTGTTCTTTCGTCGTGAAGAAAGGCTCGAAGATGTGGGGGAGAACGTCGTTATCTATGCCGATGCCCGTGTCGCTGACGGCAAGCATGACGTAGCTGCCGGGCCGAAAAGAGGGGTGCCGCTGCGCCTCCTCGTCGTCGATGCTGACGTTGTCTGTTTCGATCGTCAACCGGCCGCCGTGTGGCATCGCATCCCGGGCATTCACTGCGAGATTGACCAAGAGCTGATTGAGTTGGCTTGGATCCGCTTCGACGTGGCCAAGATGTGGATCGAGGACGGTGACGAGTTCAACCGACTCGCTGAGCAGGCCGGAAAGCATACTCGGTACTCTCGCGGATTGACTCATTCAGGTCCATCACACGAGGTTGAAGGAGCTGACGCCGGCCAAAGGCCAGGAGTTGCCGCGTCAGATCGCTGGCGCGTCTGGTGGCCGCGCTCACGTTCCTTACGTTTTCGCGCAAGGGAGCATCGGGAGCGAGTTTCTCCAGCATCAAGTCGGCGTGGCCGGTGATCACAGTCAACAGATTATTGAAATCGTGGGCGACTCCTCCGGCGAGTCGGCCGAGTGACTCGATTTTCTGCGCCTGTTGCAGCTGTTCAGACAGACGCGCCCGCTCGGCCTCGGCTCGCTCTCGATCGGCGAGCTCGGCTTCGAGCCGCCGATTAAGCTGCATCAGACGGAACCGATCGATGGCGTTGTCGATGGCGTACGGTACTTGCGTCAGGTACCCCTCACGCTTAAGGATGTAGTCGTATGCGCCGAGCTTCAGCGCCGCAACCGCGGCGGTTTCGTCCCCGCGCCCGGTCACCACGACTACTGGAACGGACTGGCCGCGTTGGCGCAGCTGCCGCAGGAAATCCAATGCGTGCATGTCTGGCATGCGCAGGTCGACGAGAACGAGATCGACCAGAGTCCGCTGCAGCAGTTCCAGACCTTCGGTCGCTGTGCGGACGATATCCAGGTGTAGATGGGGAGCGTGCTCAGCCAGGTACCCTGCAGTGAAGTCGATGTCGGCCTCACTGCGCTCGATGTACAAAATGCGCCGACGACTCCGTCGGGCGGCGTAGCCAACGTCACGGAGCCTGTGATATTCAGCGGCCGCTTGCCTAATCAATGAGGGCAAATTCCCTATGTAGTCACCCTGCTTCGGTACATAGTCCCACGCGCCGAGTCGGAGAACACGAACCACCAGGTCTTCGTCGCCAACAGCAGTCGCCACGATCACCGGCAAGTACACGTTGTGGATCGCCAGCGCTTTGAGGACATCGACTGCATCCATGTCGGGAAGGCGGTAATCGAGCAGCAGCACGTCGTAGTGATTGTTCTGCAGCCGCGTCAGGCAGGCCTCTCCGTACTCGACTATGTCGAGCTGAATGTCGGTAGCATTAGTCGCGAAATGGCGGCGTGTGAGGTCGGCATCCGAAGCGTTGTCTTCGGCATAGAGCACACGCAGCCGTCGATCCATGCGCTACGCCTCCGCCGGGCCCCGGCAGCAACCTGTCGTGGCGACGCGAATTGTCTACGCTCATTGACGTAGCTCCGCTGCAGCGGCCGCGACAGCGTTCTTATATCACGTGCGTGACGACGTTTTTTCGACGGACATATCGTGCGCGTTTTCGACGGACACATCGTGCGCGCCCCACGACGGTCGAGCTAGTCCGTCGGGCAGGCCGTTGGTTACGTCGACCTGAAGGAGATCACTGTTCGTCGACATCTGCTTCCAGCCAACTTCGTGACGTGCGGTCACAGCAGCTTGTCGAGCGTGATCGGCAGGTCGGTCACGCGTTTGCCAGTGGCGTGATAAACCGCATTGGCGATAGCAGCCGCCACGCCGGTAATCCCGATTTCACCGATGCCGTGGGCACCGAGCGGCGTCTTGGGATCGGCCACGTCCGTGTAGAGGATGTCGATCTCGGGAACGTCGGCTTGCACCGGAACGTGATACTCCGCGAGGCTGGGGTTCATGATGCGGCCCGTCCGATCGTCGAACATCGTCTCTTCCGTGAGCGCCATGCCGATGCCCATGATGATGCCGCCTCGGAACTGCGACGTGGCGGTCTTCGGATTCAGAATGCGGCCCGTGTCGAATGCGCCCACCCACCGCCGGATCCGCACTTCTCCGGTCGCCTCATGCACTGCCGCCTCGCAAAATTGTGCGGCGTACGAGTGCATCGAATACTTCAACATCTCGAGCGGCGACCCGGTCGTGACCTCTGTCTCCACGAACGTCTGCCCGGCGCGCCGCAGAATATCGGCGTATCTCTCACCGATCGCCGGCATGTCTTTCAGAAAGAGCCCAGAGTTGGCCGGTTGCACGTCATCCACGTCCGCCTGGGCCAGCGGCGAGCCAGCGGTCTTCCGCGCCAGCGACAGCAACTCCTTCACCAGCTTGGCGGCGGCCTCCTGTACCGCGAGTGCGACGCTGATCGTCTGCGACGATCCGCCGGCGACGCCGGCCCACGGCAGGCTGCTGTCCCCATATTCGAAGCGGACGTGCTCGAGAGGCAGACCCAGGCGATCCGCGGCATGCTGCGTCTGCACGGTCGCGGTTCCCATCCCCATTTCCTGACAGGAGGTCTGGACCACGGCCGTGCCGTCATCGTTGAGTCGTAGCCGGGCGGCGGTCACCATCCGGTACACGGGGTACGTGCCCGTCGCCACGCCTTGACCGATCAGCCATCGTCCGTCGCGCTGCGCTCGCACGATCGCAGGCCGGTTGCGCCAGCCGAATCGCTCCGCTCCCATGGCATATGCTTCGCGAAGGTAACGACTCGAGAATGGATGCCCACTGACCGGATCGGTATCTGGTTCGTTCCGCATCCGAAGCTCGATCGGATCGATCTTCAGCTCGTATGAAAGCGCATCGATCGCGCTCTCCACCGCAAAAGTGCCAATCGACTCTCCTGGCGCGCGCATGAACGTGTTCGCCACGCGATTCACAGTCGTGACCTGCTGCCCGATCCGATACGACTGCATCGCGTACAGATGCCGCGGCGGAAAGCTGAATTGCTCGGGGAAGTAGTTGTCCATCGACTGAGCTGTGACGCCTTCATGGATGAACGCGGTGAACGTGCCGCTTCCATCGCCCGCTATGGCGACGCGTTGCCGCGACGGCGTGCGCCCTCCGACGATGCGGAACACCCCCTTGCGCGAGAGCGCGATACGCACGGGCCGGCCGACCTCGCGCGCGGCCATCACGCACAACTGGTTGTAGAACCACATCGTGCCTTTGCCGCCGAAGCCCCCACCCACGAACGGCGCCAGCAGCTTCACGTTCTCTTTCTTCAAGCCGAAGATGTCCGCGAGACTGTTCGCCCCACCAGCCGTAAACTGACTGGTATCGAATACGGTCAGCCGATCGTCTTCCTCCCAGATCGCGATTGCCGCGTGCGGCTCGATGGCGTTGTGATTGTAGGGTGGCGTCGTGAACGTCAGGTCGACCCGATGCGGTGCCGATCGGAGGGTCGCATCCGCATCTCCCTTGACCACTTCGGGTGACTCGCCGAGCACGTCCTTCGGCGTATGCGCATGCGTGATGGCGGCCTCGAACGACGTGACGGCCTCCTCCAGGGCGTAGGTGACCGCTACCAGTGAGGCGGCATATTCTGCGCGCTCCTCCGTGTCGGCGATGACGACCGCGACCGGCTGCCCATTCCAGGAGATGCGATCGGTGTTCAGGATCTTCACGGCCGAGCCGCCCGCCGACGGCTCGCTTCCGATGGAGAATGGGGCCGGCACCTTCATCGCCGGCGCGTTGAGATGGGTGAAGACCTTGATGACGCCTGGCGCCTGTTCGGCAATAGTGCTATCGATGCGCGTGATGACTCCCTTCGCGATCGTGCTGAAGGCCATCGCTCCGTGCACCAGGCCGTCGACCGGATACTCCGCCGAGAAGCGTGCCTCGCCAGTCACTTTGTCGATACCGTCCAGTCGATCCACCGGCTGGCTGAGATATCGGCGCCCGCTTTGGAGCTCGTCCTGCTGGCGGTCGGGGAGCACCTGCGCGATACGTTCGACCACTCGTCGCATGATGCTCATTCCGCTCCTCCGTCGATTCCGGCCAGCTCGGAGAGCGCCGCGACGATCGTGCGTTTCGCCAGCGCGATCTTGAATGCGTTGTGTGCCTGCGGCACGGCGGGCTCGAGCTCGGCGTCAGCCGCGCGGGCAAACGCCTCACGCGTCGGCACCGCGCCGAGGAGCGTGCGCTCGGCCACGACTGCGCGCCACGGCTTGTGCGCCACGCCGCCGAGCGCCAGACGCACGTCGCGGATCTTTCCGTCCGCGATCCGCAGCGCCGCTCCGACCGAGACGAGAGCGAACGCGTAACTGGCGCGATCACGCACTTTGCGGTAGATGGAGCTCAGGCCGGCACTGGAGGCGGGGAGATCGACAGACGTGATCAACTCGCCGCGCTGCAGATTGTGATCGATGTCTGGCGTCTCGCCGGGCAGCCGGTGAAAGTCCGCAAACGGCACCACGCGTGCGCCCATCGGTCCCTCGATGTTGACCGTGGCATCGAGCGCGGCCAGAGCGACACACATGTCTGACGGATGCGTCGCGATGCACTGAGAGGACGCGCCGAGGATGGCATGCATCCTATTGAAGCCGTCGAGCGCGTCGCAGCCCCTGCCCGGCTCGCGCTTGTTGCAGTGCGCCGTCGTGTCATAGAAGTAGTAGCACCGCGTCCGCTGCATGAGGTTACCGCCGGTCGTCGCCATGTTGCGAAGCTGTGCAGATGCTCCGTTCAGAACGGCGTACGACAGCAGCGGAAATTGCTCGCGGATCACGGGGTGCGAGGCCAGATGGCTGTTCCTGACCATCGCGCCGACACGGACGCCGCCGTCCGGCCGCTCCTCGATCACCGCCAGGGGAAGCCGGGTGATATCAATGAGCAGACGAGGCTGCTCCACGCCCTCGCGCATGAGATCGATCAGGTTCGTGCCTCCGGCGAGGAACCGCGCGGGCGCCGCCGGGCTCATTGCAGCGTCGATCGCCGACTGACGATCAGTGGCCCTCACGTACTGGAAGGCGTTCATCGCGACATCCCCTCCATTGCTTCACGAATAGCCTGTCGGATGCCGACGTACGCACCGCAGCGGCACAGGTTTCCGCTCATGCGCTCGCGCAACTCATCGTCGCTTAGCTGAGGCGGTGAGTCCGGCTTGGTGACCGCGCTCGGCGCGCCCTCCTTCCACTCAGCCACCATCGCCACCGCCGAGCAGATCTGGCCGGGCGTGCAGTAACCGCATTGGAATCCATCGTGTGTGATGAACGCATCCTGCATCGGGTGCAGGATGCCGTCGTGCGCCAGTCCCTCGATAGTCTGTATCTCGCGATCTTCGTACTGGATGGCGAGAGCCAAACAGGAGTTGATGCGTTGACCATCCACCAAGACGGTGCAAGCACCGCAGGCGCCCTGATTGCACCCTTTCTTGGTGCCAGTCAGACTCAGGTGATCGCGCAGCGCATCCAACAGGGACACGCGGGAATCGATGGTCAGCGCGTGGATGGCTCCATTGACCCGAAGCGAGACCTGTGCGAACTCGTCCGACATTGGGAGGGTCCTCATCGGCCATACAAACGAATGATGGCTGTTGCGCGGTGTGCAAGAAACCCGCCGACCGTCGCGCGGATCCGCTGACCTTGGCGCTTGAGCGCTGACCGGACGGAATTCGCAACCGGCTCGTTACGGCCGCGTGATCTCGTTGAGTTTCTGAAGGTGTGGTCGCAAGATTTCATGCCGCGATCAGAGACAAGTTCAAGATGGCCGGACTTGCTTACACGGCGCGGCTCGAACGGCAGGGGCAGGGTCACGTAAGTTACTGTCAACTGGACCGGTCGGGCAAATTACCGGCTCAAGAAAACTGCGAGTGCCACACCGCTCCAGGTGGAGCCTTGTGGGCTCTCGACTGCCTCGGAACCCAGGGGCATGAGTCCGACCGCTCCTGGCTCGAGGTGGAATCGCGCTATGAGGTAATCGCGGACGAGAGCGGCTCGCGTACGCGACACAATGTAGCGATCCGCGACGGCGCCTGCCTGCGAATACCCTTCGATCATCAAGATGGCGTCCGGAAGTCGGGACAGATTCGGTGCGAGCGCGGCGTCGAGCCTTGCCCTTCCCTCATCAGTCAGCTGCTCAGCGATCGTGGTCTTCGCCGATGGCAGGAAGAGGTCCTCCTCACGCAGCCACACGCGAACCGCACGTCGGTCATTGCGCTTCGTAAGAACACCCTTCCGGTACTCCTCCGGAGAGATGTCAGCCAAGTTGAAGTACCCGCGCTGATTAAAGTAGCCACGAAAGAAGAAATTGCGCTTCAGCGCCTCCATGTTCTCGGATAGGCCGGCCATGGCAGTCCTGGCCTCGTCGAGCGTTTGTCTCAGATCGGCAGTGACGCCGGCAACCTGGCCTTCCTTCGACTGTAGCTGTTCGACCGCCTGCCGCACGTGTTGGACGGCCTCGCGGGTGTCGGCCGCAATCACTTCGGCACTGCCAGCGATGCCAGTAATACGTTGATACAGCTCATCGTCCATCAACAGTTTGCCGACCGTTCCTTCACCTCGCCGGATACGCTCGGCAATCTGCGCAGTGTCCGACGTCAGACGCGCGGTTGCCGACGTGAGCGTCTTCACGTCGTCGCGGACGTCATCGATCAACACATTCGTGTTATCCACAGTGGTCGCGATCGACGCCAATGTCGTGCCGATTCCCTCGCCGAGGTCGTCGACCGTGGCATTGACCTTTCCAATCGTGTCGCTCATTTGCTGGAACAGGTCTGCTAACAGGAAAGGCTCACGACTGGGAATCGTGGATCCGTCGGCGGCCCGCTCGGCGGCCGCGGTTTCTGCGCCGATTGCGAGAAACGATCCACCAACGAGGCCTTCGGTCTGGATCGCCGCCACAGAGTCGGTGCGCACGAGCTGATGAAGGTCCTCCGTGATCTCCAGACGTGCGCGGAATTTGCGGCCGGGGTCGGCCGGTGGCTCGATATCCGTCACAGAACCGGCCGGGGCGCCCGAGACGCGGACGATGGCGCCAGGCTGCAGGCCCGTAATCGTCTTGAATTCTGTATACACGACGAACTTGCGTGCGAATGCCAGCTGCCGTTCGCCAATCATGAACAGCCCTGTCGCGAACAACAGAACTCCCGCCACCACGAAGAGGCCGACGCCCGCCAGGCGGGCCGGTGTTGCCATCAGCCTCCTCCTTCAGACCGCATGAAGGCCTGTACCAGCGGGTCGCTGGTGGCGTCCAGATCCTCCGCACTCCCCTGGGCAACAATCCTGCCCTCGTGCAGCAATGCGAGCTCATCGCCGAGCAGGCGCGCGCTCGGGATGTTGTGGGTCACGACCACGAGTGTCGTTCCGGCGCGCTTGCTCGCGAGCAGCAGCCGATCGATCTCGCGCGTTGTGATGGGGTCAAGGCCGGCACTTGGTTCGTCGACGAGCAGGATGGACGGATCGAGCGCCATGGCGCGCGCGAGGCCCGCGCGTTTACGCATTCCACCGGACAGCTCGGCTGGCATCTTGTCGAACTCGCCTTCCAATCCAACGTCACTCAGTTTGGCCCTGACTCGATGCCGGATCTCTGGCTCCTGCAACTTCGTATGCCGGCGCAGCGGAAAAGCGACGTTGTCCCCCACAGTCATCGAATCGAAGAGAGCGGCGCCCTGAAAGAGAAACCCCATCCGCTTGCGAACTCCAGACAGCTCTCCACCTTCGAGCGCCGAGAGTTCGAGCCCGTCGACGAGCACGTGGCCGTGATCTGGTTTCACGAGGCCGATAATGCTTCGCAGTGTGACGCTCTTGCCGGTGCCGCTGCGGCCCAAGATGCAGAACGCGCTTGATTTCGGAACATCGAAGGTGATGTCATCGAGCACTCGTCGGGTGCCGAACGTTTTCGAGACGTGCTGAAGCCTCACCGCGAGCTCGGACGACCCAGGCGTCTGTGCGCGATGCTCGCGAGCATGGCCACCACGGTCAGCGGTTGTCGAAAGGCTGCTCATGCTGGCGCCTGTGGATAAAAGAAGAAAATGATCCTGACCAGGATGACATTGCTCAAAATGATCAGAATCGATGCGAGGACTACGCTGCGAGTCGACGCATTGCCCACGCCTTCTGTGCCGCCCGTGGTCGTGAATCCCAGATAGCCGCCGACGATCGCGATCAGAAATCCAAACACGACCGTCTTCGCGGTCGCAGGAATCAGATCGGAGAAGCCGATGTAGGTGAATGAGCGCTCGAAGTAGAGCTGCCACGACATTCCGGAGAGCACGGTCTCGGACACGTATCCGCCGACGATGCCCGCAAAGTTCATCATCATGGTGAGGAGCGGCATCGCGATCATGGATGCGATCACGCGCGTGACGACCAAGTACTTGAACGGGTCGACCGCGCTCGCTTCGAGCGCGTCAATCTGCTCGGTCACGCGCATCGCGCCAAGCTCCGCTCCGATGCCGGCGCCGACCCGACCCGATATGAGAAGGCCGGCAACCAGCGGCCCGGTCTCCCGGATCAATGCGATGGCCAGACCGGCAGGAATCATCGCCTCGGCGCCGAAGCGCTCCAGGGATGCGCGTGTGTGCATCGACAGCACGACACCGATCGCGAAGCCTGACGCCACGATCAGAGGAGTGGAGCGAAGGCCGAAGTGATAGAGGTGTCGAAGGATCTCGCCGAACTCGTACGGCGGGCGGAATGCCGCAGCGACGGCGCGACCGCCGAAGATCGCGAGAGCACCCGCAGTCTCGAAGAACGCGAGCACGACGCGACCGGCGCGGTCGACGAGTAACTCTTCCGTCGCCATGGCAACGACAGGATGCAACGACTGCGCCGCCATTGTGAGGACATTTGCCACACGGCGTTCATGGTTGGGCTCGGACGCGGGGGAACTTTGCTTGAATTCCTCCAAGCGTAGCGCCGACCTCGCAAAGCGGATGGTCTTCTTCACCAGCGGCTCGGTTACGTTTGGCAACCTGCTTGTTTCCACCAGCATGCCGGACCGTTGCTGAACTTGTGTTCCATCCGAACGCGACGGGCATATCTCCCTGCCGCATCACGACACGTATTCGTAACGATCGAACAAATCGAGGCGAACTACATGAGTGTCACGCGCGGCCAGCTCATGGGACCGAGTACGGCTCTTGCATCCAATGCTCGGAGGAGATCGCATGACGCATTCCGACCTGTTAGTTGTTGATGACGACGATCCGACAAGAACGGGTTTGAGGGATCTGCTGGTCAATGCTGGCTTTACGGTGGATGTCGCACGGGATGGCGCAGAGGCCCTGAACAAGATCGTCAATCAGGATTTCGGCGTCGTGCTGCTGGATGTTCGATTACCCAAGATCGGCGGGTTGGACATTTTGTCTCGCTGTAGCCGCAAGCCACAGCCGCCCAGGGTAATAGTCATGACGGGCGTGGACACGACGGACGTCGTGCTTGATGCGCTCCGCGGACATGCGTACGATTTTCTTGCCAAGCCAATAGAACCTGCACGGCTGATCGAAATCGTTAAGCGCGCACTATCGACGAAAGCCAGCGTCTCAAACATCGACGTACTATCCGCACGGCCGGAATGGGTAGAGTTACTAGTGCCCTGCACCCGCGAGGCGGCCGAGCGGATACAGAGTTTCCTCCAACAGCTCGAGACAGATCTCCCGACTGAAACGCGCGATTCCGTCGGTCTCGCGTTTCGTGAGCTGCTTCTGAATGGCGTTGAGTGGGGCGGTCAACTCAATCCAGAGCAGAAGGTGCGCGTGGCATGTCTCCGAACGCGACGAATTTTGCTCTATCGCATCGCCGATCCAGGCCCAGGTTTTACTTTCGACGAACTGTCCCATGCAGCCGTTGATAATTCGCTTGGTGTCGTCGCTCACGACGACGTTCGTCACGAGAAGGGACTGCGGCCAGGAGGATTCGGGCTTATGCTAATCCGCGCTATCGCCGATGAGCTGATCTACAACGAGCAACAAAACGAGGTGGTATTTATCAAGTACCTCGACTAGAAGCTATTTGGGTTAGACGAATGTCGAAAGCCGGCTGCACTTCTGCTGACACCCTCGCGGCGAACATCTGATAGGCCTTTAAGCCGGTGCTGAACGTTGTTTTGGCAACAGCCAGCACGCGGCGGCGTGTCTTTCGCCCGCACGTAGCATCGACGAGGGTGGCTCGAGCGCACGTTACGCGCTGACGCCTCTGTGACGGAGGTCCCGTCCGGCTGAATCGAGCTCAGTCTCTATCGTTGTGCCCCTGACGACCGTGACATCCCACGTTCAGCCCCTCATTTCGATCGAGAATGTTCCATCACGTGGGCGCCGAGCGCCTTGCAGCGCATTTCAACCACTACATCATCGGGGTGGGTAGACTATTGTACTTCCGCCGGTCCGCCTATCCGAATTATCCTCTGCCAGAACTCTTTACGTCACAGAACTCGAACAACTTTGGGGGACATCATGCGTGCACATCCGTTACGGGTGTCTGTCTTGTTCGTCCTGTTTGTCCTCTCGATCATTGCGCCGCAATACGCGCTCGCGAACACTGTCGACTTCAGCGGCACCGGCATCGTCGGTCCACTCTGTTCCGATCCGAATCCTTTCGGCTGTCTCGGTGTCGTTCCGGGCGAGAACATGTACCGTTTCGGCAGTGAGGCTGACTGGCAGCTCGATTCGCTATTCGCTTTCGACTTCATGCCCCCGCCGGGCATACCGAACGGCGTCGGCACGTTTCGGTTTTTCAATACGGGCGTGGACGAGATCAGCGGAAGCCTGGAGACGTTTCTGTTCCCGCCTCCCAACCCTGGTCTGCCGCCGTTCATCGAGCTTCAGGTACACGGTCACGGGCGGGCTCGGGCGCTTCGCTGGCGCCACAGGCACTGGGAGCTCGAACATCCTGCTGCTGTTCGACCCCACGGCCAGTCCCCGCGGTCCCTATTGCGAAGGTGGGCCTTTTTGCAACGGCGCCGGCCAATTCAACCTCACGGTTCCGGAGCCTGGCAGCCTGAGTTTGTCTTTGTTGGGGCTCGCGCTCGGGGGAATCGTGCGGCATCGCACAGCGCGACGGCATGCTGGGCGCGGACGGCAGTTCGGCCGTCGCGCGCAAGTCGCTCTCGCTCAGGTCGCGATGCGCCTGCGCGGTTGATGTAGTGCTGCGCGAAAAGCCCCGGAACTGCTCGAGCATCTTCGTTCCCAAAACAAGGCAGAAGAAGTCGGCCTCGGCTCTCCGGCTACAGCCTGATGCGAATTTGAGCCGCTGGAACCGCGTTCGGTGGCAGGACAGGAGCATCCGCCGCATCGCCTCTGAACTAGCGATCAGCCGGACTGGCGTCGAGCGGGATCTTCGCCTGGCGCGGCGTCTCGCCGAGCAGGGCTACGACAGTGCGAACCGTCTGTACGGGCGCGAGGGAATCAGCGTCCGGGCGTCATCGTCGGCCCTTATGGCTCCTCCTGCGCGGCGGTCAGCGCACGACGCGCCATCTCTATGATTGTATGGACCCCGGCTTTGCAAAACCTTTCCCCCCGGAGTTCCCTTGGTCTGACGGCGCGTTGGAGCGTGCCCTAATCTGTCTGGGCTGTCCAGTCCCCCAGATAGCCTTCGTCGAGGAGTGCTTGGGCGAGGACCTCGAGGATGTTCCGCAGGACGCCCGAGCGGACCCACTGCTGAAACCGGCGGTGGCATGTGATACGACGGATACCGGTCTGGCAGGTCGGCCCACGGAGCGCCGGTCCTCAGGATCCACAGAATGCCAGTGAACACGGCACGTTAAGTGGCCGCAACGGCGTTAGGACCAAGCCGCTGGCGCGGCGGACGCTACGCGTGAGGTGCGCCCGATCAGCCGGGTAGCGTGTGGGTCACCAGGAGGTGCCTGTGACCCATCTCAGACAAGCGATGCTGGAGGAACTCCAGCGGCGCAACTACGCGAAGACCACCGTTTACTACTACCTCAAGGCCGTCGAGCGATTCGCCCGGTTCTTTCACACGTCCCCGGATCAACTCAATCAGAGCCACCTACGACAGTATCAGGCGTACTTGCTGCGCGAGCGGAAGCTCGGGCCGCGCACGGTCAAGCTACATGTCTCGGCACTCCGGTTCTTCTTCGTGAAGACGCTCAAGCGCCCCTACCTACTGGAGGACATCCCCTTCCCGAAGGTCCCGCGGCGGCTCCCGGTGATCCTGACCACCGAGGAAGTCGCGCGCCTGATCGAGGGGGCGAAGAACCTCACCGATCGGACCATGCTCATGGTGCTGTACTCGACGGGCATGCGGAACGCCGAGTTGCGGCACCTGCAGGTCCGCGACATCGACAGCCGGCGCATGTTGATTCACATTCAGCACGGCAAGGGCGGGCGTGATCGCTACGTGCCGCTCAGCGCCCGCCTGCTGGAGACGCTCCGCGTGTACTACAACTGGATGCGGCCGAAGACGTGGCTGTTTCCCGGCACGATCCAGAACTGGCGCGCGGACAAGCCGATCACCCCGAAGGTCGTGTGGGACGCGTGTCGCGACGCGGCGAGGCGTGCCCAGCTGGAGAAACGCGTCTCGCCCCATCTGCTGCGCCACGCGTACGCCTCGCATCTGGTAGAAGCGGGAGCTGACTTGCGGACCGTGCAGCTCTTGCTCGGGCACGTCAAACTCGAGCACACCGTTATCTACCTGCACCTGTCGCAGCGGCACCTGCAAGCGGTCGCCAATCCGCTCGACGCGATGCCCGTCTCCGGCGCCGATAGCGTGCGCCGCACCCGTCGGCTGCACAAGCGGTGAAGCGGCCACCCTTCGAGGTGGCCGACATCGTGCGCCGACATGGCGATCGCGTCTTGGAGCGGCACCGCGCCTGGGTGAGTGGGCAGCATCGGCGCGTCCTCCGGGCGATCGCGCAGTGTCGTACCGCCGCGCTTGGTGGGCACCGCGATCGCTGTGACCAGTGCGCGCACCCGGCCCTCTCGTACAACAGCTGTCGCGATCGGCATTGCCCGAAGTGTCTGACCGCGGCGCGGAACGCCTGGGTGACAGCTCGCGAGCAGGAGCTGCTGCCCGTCGGCTACGTCCACATCGTCTTCACGATCCCGGAGCCACTCGCGCGTCTCGCGCTAGTCAACAAGCGCGTGGTGTACGACCTGCTGTTTCAGGCGGCCGCCGACACCTTGCTCCAGGTCGCGAGCAATCCGAAGCGCTTGGGTGGCGTCATTGGCGGGCTGATGGTGCTCCACACGTGGGGCCAGCGGCTGCAGCATCATCCCCACGTCCACTGCGTCGTGCCGATGGGCGGCTTGGCGCCGGACGGCGCCCGGTGGATCCACGCCCGGCCGCGCTTCTTCCTGCCGATTCCGGTCCTCCGGAAGCTGTTTCGGGGCAAGCTCGTCGCCGGCATCCGAGACGCCTTTCGACACGGTCGCCTCCATCTGCCGGGCCGTCTGGAATCACTGAACACGGCCGTCGCCTTCAGCGCCTTCCTCCGATCGCTCCATCGTCAGACGTGGGTCGTGTACGCCAAGCCACCCTTCGGCAGTCCGGCGCACGTGCTGCACTACCTGGCGCGCTATACCCACCGCGTCGCCATCTCCAATCACCGGCTCGTCGACGTGACCGACGACACGGTCTCGTTTCGATGGAAAGACTACCGGCACGGGAGTCGAGTCCGGACGCTCACACTCGACATCGAGGAGTTTCTCCGCCGCTTCCTGCTGCACGTCTTGCCGAAGCGCTTCGTCCGCATCCGCTACTTTGGCTTCCTCGCGTCCCGGTGCCGGACGCCACAACTCGCCCAGTGCCGTCAGGCCTTAGCCGTCGCGGCGGCCCCGCCACCCGAATCGACGCCTCCCGCGCCGCCGCGGGCGTCATGGCCGTGTCCCCACTGTGGCGGCGCCATGCGCGTCGTCGAGCGCTTCACGGCACGGCAACTCCGTCTCACGGCGCTCCTCGCCGACATCCTCCATGACACGTCGTAGCGGCACGCCTCGATCCGCCAGGCGCTCTGGTGACGTCGCGCTCGTACGCGCGTGCGCCGGAGGTCTGCCCCGCGCTCCGCGTCAACGGCCACGACCCGCCGTCTCCCACGCCGTCCGCGTCACCATCGCCGCGCTCGGAGCGTCGGCACCGGGTGGTACGCCCGCACATCAGTGGTCCGTACGATTGAAAGGACATAGCTGACGGGCCGCGTCCGCCGCAGACGCCAGCGGCTTGGTCCTAACGGCTCTATCGAAAGTGACCCGGCGATCGAACCTCGAGGTCGATCCGCGCGCTCGCGCGCCGGGTCACTCCCGATAGAGTCATATCGTTTATCGTGAGTTAACGCCGGCCCAAGAGGCGCGAGGATATGAACGGCAGCTGTTCCCTGGGGCACGCGTACAAGAGCAGGCTGTCGAATGCTTCTCGCCAACTACTTGTACAAGTCGCCGGCGAGATACTTGAGGCCTGTATCGACGGCGACGGTTGCCACTACCTTGCCTGGCCCGAGCTCTCGCGCTAGTTGGAGCGCGCCAACCAGATTGAGTCCCGTTGATGTCCCCGCAAAAATGCCTTCTTCCCTGGCCGCACGGCGCGTCATCGCCCGCCCCTCGTTCTCTTCGATGGCGCGCGCCTCGTCGTACGATCCTGCGACCAAATGTGGCGGCCAGAAGCCGGCAGCCGTGCCCTCGACACCATGCGGCCCACCCGTGCCAGCCGTGAGAAACGGCGAGGTCGATGGCTCGAGCGCGATAATGCGCGTCGCCGTGTCGACCTGCTTCAAGGCATTCGACACACCCACCAGCATACCCGCCGTTCCTACCATGCCGACGAATGCGTCGACGCAGCCGATCTGCTCCACCAGTTCGCGGCCGATGCCAGCATAGCCATCCAGCGCGTCGGCATTGTTGAATTGATCGGTCCAAAAAGTGTTCGGGTCCCTTGCCAGTTCGGCGATTCGGGCCTTGAAGCGATCGAACAGCGCAGGCGTAACCTTACCTCCATCGCTCGGCACGATCTCGAGGTCGGCACCAAAGGCCCGCATCGTGTCGAGTTTCTCGACCGCGAAAGCGTCCGATGACAGAGGATGAAAGTCGTAGCCTTTCATCGCGCACACCATGGCCAACGACGAGCCGGTGCTGCCGCCGGTGTACTCGACGACGCGCATCCCTGGCCGCAATGCGCCACGTCGTTCGGCGCCTTCGATCATGGCGAGCGCCATCCGGTCCTTATACGACCCGGTTGGATTGAAGTATTCGAGCTTCACGAAGACATCGGCCGAACCGCGCGTAACGAGCCGCTGCAGACGCACGAGCGGCGTGCGGCCGATTGTGCGAAGCACAGAATCAACGGCTGCGGGCAATGAGATCATAGAGGTCGATTATTCCACGACGTCCTCAGGCGTTAGCCGACGGAATCGGCAACGCCGCTCCCGTTGCGCCGCGACATGCCTCCCGATAAGTCGGCAAGGGTATTTCTACCGGCTCCTCAGAGGATGGGCAGCCACTGCGCCGTTACCCGTTACGTATCTGCTCTCGCTACAGCATCTCCTATAATCGCAGCCACCTGCCGTGGCTCTGACTGCTGGCACCCGCATCGGCCCGTACGAAATTACCGCACAGATCGGCGTGGGCGGCATGGGCGAGGTGTATCAGGCCATGGACACTCGCCTGAAGCGCCGGGTCGCCATCAAGGTGCTGCCCGAATCAGTAGCGGCCAATGCGGAGCGAGTCGCGCGTTTCCAGCGTGAAGCGGAAGTGCTGGCGTCGCTGAATCACCTAAACATCGCAGCGATCTACGGACTCGAGGACGCCGACGGTCTGAAGGCGCTCGCCATGGAGCTCGTCGAGGGGCCTACACTTGCGAACCGCATCGCCGAGGGGCCAATCCCGGTTGACGAGGCGCTCGCGGTGGCGAAGCAGATCGTCGCAGCCCTTCAAGCGGCGCACGACCAAGGCATCATCCATCGCGATCTGAAGCCGGCAAATGTCAAAACTCGTCCCGACGGCGCGGTGAAAGTGCTGGATTTCGGGCTTGCCAAAGTGACACAGCCCATGGGTGCGATGTCCGAAGGGACGTCGCAGTCACCGACGATCACAAACCCCGCGATGACCCGGGCGGGCATGATTCTGGGGACCGCCGCCTATATGAGCCCCGAGCAGGCGCGTGGCCTGCCTGTTGACACGCGGACCGACATCTGGGCGTTCGGCTGCGTGCTCTACGAGATGCTCACCGGTCGCTTGGCGTTCCCGGGCGGAACGGTCACCGACACCCTGGTCGCGATTCTCGAGCGGGAGCCCGATTGGGCAGCGCTACCCGAAGCCGCGCCACCACAGGTGAGGGCTCTTCTGAAACGATGTCTGCAGAAGGACCCTAAACAGCGTTTGGGCGATATAGGCGACGCGCGGATCGCACTCGAGGTGATCGCGAGCGAGCCCCCGACAGCTCCTGCGCCGCGCGGGCGCGCCGCGCCGGTGCCGGATCGACGTCCACGGTTACTTCTGCCGATCCTCGCTGCCGGCGCCGTGGCCCTCGTTCTCGTGGTGGGCGTCTGGCAGTGGCGGGTATGGACCGCCTCGCCGGCCAATCCAGTGCGGTCGCTCGCAATTCTTCCGTTGAAGCCGCTCCAGCAGAATACTGAGGACGACCATCTAGGGCTCGGCATTGCCGACACGATCATCACGCGAATAGGACAGCTCGAGGGGATCGCGGTGCGTCCGACGAGCTCGGTTCGGCGTTACGGCTCCGCGCAGTCCGACGCACTCGACGCCGCCCGTGAGCTCAGGGTGGATGCCGTGCTCGATGGAACCGTTCAGCGTGCCGGCAATCGGCTGCGTATCAACCTGAACCTCGTGCGCGTCAGTGACGGCGCCTCGCTGTGGAGTCGCAGCTTCAACACCGGTTTCAACGACATCTTTGCCGTCGAGGACGAGATCGCGCAGCAGGTCGTCGGTGAGCTGCGCCCGCGATTGACGCCGACAGAACAGGCGCGTCTCACCAAGCGTTACACCTCCAGTCCTGAGGCGTACCAGGTACCACGTGAAAGGCATTCGCACGTTTGGAACGGTTGGCGGCGCCGGCGTAACGGCCGCCGGCGAGGTTGACACCGGCCTGAAGATGCTCGAACGCGCAGTAGAGATCGATCCTGGCTATGCGTTGGCCCACGCGCAGCTGGCATGGGGGTACACGTGGCTTGGGCTGTTTACCAACGCGGGGTCGGTCTGGATTGACCGCGCCAGAGAGGCCCTTGCGCGAGCAAACACCATCGACCCAGACCTTGCAGAAGCTCACGTCGTCCGTTCTCTCCTACTTTGGAGCTTCTTTGAAGGGTACCAGATCGGGCCTGCGTTCGAGGCACTCAAAGCGGCGCAGCGGTTGAACCCGAACGTCGGGCACTTTGAATTGGCTACTCTCTACTTCCACGTGGGCATGATGGATCACGCGTTGCGCGCCCTCCAGCGAGCCATCGAGATCGATCCGACGAATGCGGCCAATCACGCAGAGATCGTGAATGCGCTAACGTTCAATGCCCGATACCAGGACGCGATCGCCGCTGCCGAGAAACTGTCGCCTCGTCCCGGCGGCTGGCTGATGGCGTACGTGGGCGGAGGCGACGTTGTTGAAGCCCGTCGCCACCTGACCGAGGCGCGCGCGCAGAACCCGAACGCTCCCATCTTGCGTGGCCTGAACGCGCAGCTGCTGGCGCGCGAAGGAAAATTCCGGGAAGCCGAAGCCGCACTGGAAACACCTACCGAGGCACAGCGGCGCAATCGGAATTACCACCACGGCACCTACTTGCGTGCCTGTGTCTACGCGCTAGGCGGCAACGCCGACAGATCGGTCGAGCTGATGCGCGAGGCCGTCGAGCACGGAATGCCGAACTATCCGGCGTTCTCGCGGGACACCTGCTTCGATCCGATCCGCCACACTGCCGTCTTCAAGGAATTCATGGGCGAGCTGAAGCCGACATGGGAAGGCTACGAGCGGGCCCTCCGCTGATCGCGCGCCTGTTACTTCCACGCCGTGAAGTGATGCGGACGTTCGCCGGCTCGTTGGACGATAGTCAGTTTCTACTTGGACGATCAGCCGGGGCTCAACGGCATGGTGTAGCAGACAGCGTCGCCCTCGAGGACGAGCGTCCCGTCGTCTCGGATCACGCTTGTCTTGAGCTTCGTGATCGGCTTGTCCCGCCGCACTTCCAGCACCTCGGCCCGGCCCGTGATCGTATCGCCGGGCCGAACCGGCGCCTTGAAACTCCAGTTCACCTGGAGGAACACCGTCCCCGGTCCGGGGAGGTCCTCGGCTACGACAGCGTTGAGGATCGCGCTCGTCACGCCGCCCTGCACGACGATCTCGCCGAATCGGCTCGCTTTCGCCGCTGCCTCGTCGTAGTGGAGCGGGTTCCTGTCTCCGCTGATCTCAGTAAATCGCGCTATATCCTTGGGGTCCACCTTGCGCGAGCGCTCCGCCACCTGCCCGACGCTCGGAACTCCGCGAGGCCAGACCTTGTCCACACCGCTGCTCATACGCCTCCGATCGGGCAACCTCCGTTGTCGTTCGGTCCTTTACATCTTAGTGTCGTCACGGGTCGGGTCTCTCGCCACCCCGCGTCGATCGTCGAGCACTCGCACCCCTTTGGTAGTAAGCTGAGCCACGATATGGGCCGGAGAGTCTCCACGGCAGGCGTGCGGGCCGCGTGACGGCCCGTTTCGCGTCATCGGCCGATTTCGACGCCGTCATCGTCGGAGCCCGGTGCGCCGGCGCCGCTACCGCCATGCTTCTTGCCAGACGGGGCCTTCGTGTGCTGGTCGTCGACCGCGCGCACTACGGAACCGATACGCTGTCAACGCATGCGCTCATGCGAGCGGGTGTCCTGCAGCTGCATCGGTGGGGCGTTCTCGACGGCATCAAGTCGGCCGGCACGCCCGCCGTTCGATTGACGTCGTTTCACTACGGCGACGAGATCGTGGCCGTGCCCATCAAGCCTCAGAACGGCGTCGAGGGTCTCTACGCACCCCGGCGGACCATCATCGACCCGCTGCTGGTCGACCACGCTCGACTGGCCGGTGCCGAGGTCGAGTTCTCAACGCAGCTCGTTGACCTCGTTCGCACCAGTGACGGGCGCGTGCGCGGCGTACGCGTCAGACGCGGCGACGGCAGCGAGGTTCAGATCACCGCCGATCTCGTGATCGGCGCCGACGGCGTACGCTCGACCGTCGCTCGTCTCGCCGGCGCGGAACACTACCGGACCGGTCGTCATGCCACGGGCGTCATCTTCAGCTACTGGTCCGGCACGGGGTTCGACGGATACCACTGGCACTACCGCCCGGGCGTGAGCGCCGGCGTGATCCCGACCAACGAGGGGCTCACGTGTATCTTCGTCTCGATTCCGCAAGGCCGCTTCCATGAGGCGCTCCGCGTGGGGGCCGGCAACGCGCACCGTCAGTTGTTGCGTGAATGCGGGCCGGATCTGGCAGACGTCGTGGAAGGCGCGGAACGGGTCGAGAAATACCGGGGGTTCGGGGGAGAGGTGGGATACTTCCGGCAATCGACGGGCCCTGGCTGGGCTCTGGTTGGCGACGCGGGGTATTTCAAGGATCCGCTGACGGCCCACGGCATCACCGACGCGCTGATCGATGCCGAGCTGCTCGCGAAAGCGGCGGCCGTGGGCGAAGAGAGCGCGCTCGCCGGCTATCAGATCGCCCGCGACAAGCGATCGGGGCTTTTCGACGTGACAGACGCCGTGGCCTCCTTCGACTGGGACCTGCCCAAAGTCCAGCAGCTGCATCGGGCGCTCAGCGAGGAACTGAAGAAAGAAACGGTCGAGGTCGACCTACTCGGCCACGCCCACGAGCAGGCAGAGTCCGATTCCGGCGCGTCACTCGTGTGAACGACGAGCGCCCTTCGTCAAGTCCCCAGCCACGCCGTCGTCGACAGATATGTGACGAGGTGATCGACGAGCTCGCGCGCGTCGTCCTCGGCACCGTGGATGAAGCTCGATTTCCGACGTCTGAGCACTGGTAACCCCAAGACGTAAAGTCCCGGCGCGTCGACGACGCCCCCGTCGTGCCGAAGGTATCCTTTGTGATCGACAACCGGCACGTCGAGCCAGCTGTAGTCCGGGCGAAACCCCGTCGCCCAGATGACTGAGTGGATCTCTCCCTTCCGCAGGTCGAGATTCAGTCGTGACGAGCTCGGCGCGCGTGTTGGTTCAAGGCGTTCCGGCAAATCGACGTCGCCGTCCCGGCCGTGGACTCGCGCCCAGTCATCGAACGTGGTCAGCAACCGGTTCATCTTGAGGTCCGCCAGCGCGAACTGGTTCCGCAACCCACCCGAAAACAATGCCTGTCCGTCACGGACTGCGGCAAGCCGCCCGACGAGCTCAACGCCGGCGGCGGTCAGGGCGTTAAGATCCAGCGTCCTGCGCTCCGGTGTGCCGACGAGCTGCGGCGAGGGGAGTCGTCGCGCCCGCACCAGGTCGTCGACCTCGTCGTACCGCTGGTTCCACACACCGGATGCATCCATCCACCAGAGGACGTCGCGGCCTCGATAGGTCCTCGGCAGGCGCACGTGCTCGCCGACCGAAAGGACGACGGCCCGGCCCGACCTGGCAATCTCGTCGGCGAGCTGCACGCCCGTCGCCGACGCCCCGACGACCAGCACGCCGCCGTCCGGCAGATGGCCCGGATTTCGGTAATCGAACGGCGTCACGGACTGGACTTCTTGCGGCAGCGCCTGCGCGAGCGACGGCACGCTGGGGACGTTGCAGGCGCCGCTCGCCAGCACCACGGCGCGGCACCGGAGCACGCCCGTATTCGTCGTGATGGTGTACCCAACGTCTGCAGGTGTGACAGAGGTGACTGTGGTGTGCGTGCGCACGGGAGCGGCGGCCACCACCGCGTAGCACGAGATGAACTCCACCACTTCGCGCATGGTCATGTAGCCGTCCGGATCACGGCCTTCGTAGTGATAGCCGGGCAGTCGGCTCTGCCAGTTGGGCGTCAGCAGACGAAGCGAATCCCAGCGCTCCCGGCGCCAGGAATTCGCCACCTCTCCGCGCTCGAGCACGACGTGGTCGATGGAGCGAGCGGTCAGACATCGGCTCGCCGCAAGACCCGCATGCCCGGCCCCGATGACGACCGTGGTGACCTGTTCGATGGTGTGCTCCGCTTCAGTTCGACCCCGCGTGTGTCGGGCGAGGCTAGGCTACCTCGACGGTCACGTTCACAGGATTGGTGATGACGTCGTACACCGCGGAGCGCTTCTGCGACTGCGCGACGATGGCCTCGATCTCTTCCTTCGATGCGTCGGCGTCGATTTTGAACGTCACCTTGACATCGTCGTAACCGTTCCGCACGTCGCTGTCGATGCCCAGGATGCCGCGGATATCCATCCTGCCTTCGAGGTTGGATTCCACCGAACGCAGCTGGATGCCGCGATTCTGCGCGACCGCGGCGACGCCGGCGGTCAGGCAGCTCGCGAGGCCGACGAGAACGTACTCGATCGGAGTGATGGCGTGATCTTCCGAGGCGAACACTTCCGGATGATCCGCCTCGCAGGAGGTTTCGGTCTTGTGCTGCTGTTCCTGCCCGAGCCCGAAGAAGCTCTGGACCTTTGTCTTGCTGTGCGTGCCGCTTTGCCATTTGCAGGACGCACGCCAGGTGAACTTTGCCGCCTCGGGCGCGCCTTTCAGGACCTCTCGCGCATCCAGCAACGCCTGGACATTGACTCCATTGTTGACAGTCGTCATTGCCATAGTGAGCCTCGTCTTCGATGTGATTAGCCGGTGGGCAAGCTCAGCATCATACACCGAGCGTGCGTGGAACTGCGATACAAGAACTGCGGCCTGGTCATCCCAGACCGCGACTCCCGCAGCGATTGGAAGCCACAAGCACACACCTCGCCGAGGTTCATGGCGAGGATGCGAACACCAAACTTATTCCGGAAGAAATATCGAAGGCTGGCCGCGACGAGCACACACCGATGGAGTCCGCGAGATGAAACGCCGGAACCGCAGAATCCCTACTTGCGCGCGAAGCGATAGTTGCCGGAGACGTGTTTCACGTACAGCCCGCCGTCGATGAACTGGACGCCGAGACCGTAGAGACCGGTGAATTCGGCCTCGGACATCGCGACGAGCTCCTGCGTGCCGCGTCCATCCATGTCGCCGACAAGCCTGCCGCCTTCCAGCGTGATGCGGAGAGTGCGACCACCCGCCCCTGGCGACCCGACGATCTGCGCGCTTCTCCAATACGGCGGCTGTTCGACGTACGTGCCGAGGTATCGCGTCAGGATCTCCGGCGCTACCTTCACCTCATTCAGCCGTTCGTCCGATGCCTTGCCGACCCAGTGCACCAGGCTCCGGTTCGCGCCCTCGTTGCACACCCACTCGATCATCTCCGTGTCGGCGGCGTACTCGGCGCCGACCTTCACCGTCCAGGGCTTGGCGTACGCCATCGGATCCGAGAACGTCACTTCGATCTCGAGCGCTCCGAAGCGCAGGCGCCGCAACCGCTCGGTCATGCGCAGCCGCTCCGTGTGCGGATGGCCGGTCCGATCGAGCCATGTGCCGGCGTGGAAGCCGTAGCTCTCGACGACGAGCGTGTCGCCGTCCCAGCGCCCAACGGAGTACCCCATCCACGAAGGGTTCGGCTCCGCCTCGAGCGCGCGGCCATCCATCCAGATCTGGCGATACGTGAGATCGGGATTGAGCATCACGATGAGCTGCGATGTCTGGACGATGCGTGTCATCTCTGACCCGGTGCTGTCACCCGAGGTGGCGTAGGCCGGCCCGAGCGGCAGGCAGCGCACCTGCATACCGTCCTTGCCGAGATCCTCGCGCCGCTGTACGACCAGATCGCGCGCCCACGGCTGAATCTCGTCAGGCTTGAGATCTGCGGCGACGTTACGCGCGTACTTTGGCGACACCTTCAACCACAGCCCGGAGAGGTCGGGCCTGCCATCCGGCGTCCGCGGCGGAGGCGCGGTCAGATTCGGCTTGCCGTCAGCGGTGCGTGGAATCCCACTCGTCGGCTGCGTGAGCCACTGAGCAGCGAGCTGGCCGCTCAACAGGATCGCGAGGACGATGACGAGGGCTGCCTTCATATCTACGCTCTCCGCGAGCGGATTGTGCCATGGGTTAATCGTGTGAACCTCCAACTCCCAACCTCCAACTCCCAAATAACCAGTGCGTTGGGAGTTGGGAGTTGGAATTTGGGCGTTGACGGTTTTTTCGGCGTCCTGCTAAAAGTCGTACTTCACCGCAAACTGCATGATCCTCGGATCCCCCGACGCGGTGATCCGTCCGAACGTCGCCGCGGAGAACGTGGTGTTCGGGTTCTCCAGCAGGGTCCAGTTGAACGCATTGAACGCCTCGAACCGCGCTTCGAGGCGCTGATTGTTGGAGAACCGGAACGACCGCACCAGCGACAGATCGACGACGTGACGTCCGGGACCGTCATACGCGTTGCGCACGGAGTTGCCATAGGTCCCCAGAGCCGGATTTTGGAACGCCAGCGGGTTGAGCCAGTTGTTGGCCGTCCCGTCGCCATACGGATCGTCGAGCACCTGGTTCGCGCGCTGGGTTGTTGCCTGAATTCCCGAGAGCGCGCGGTCGGTGCCGGTGAAGACGGTCAACGGTGCGCCCGAATTCGCGCGATAAATCCCCGACAATCGCCAATCGGACCCGAGTGCACGCGCGGTCGAGTTACTGAACTGCGGCGTCTCGATGCTGGCGCTCAGGTTGAAGATGTGCCGTCGCCAGGTGCTGCATCGCCCTTTGTCTTCCTCGAAGATGGCGTCGCGTTCGGCGTCTGACGGTGGATTGATCATCGAGACGGGCTTCATGTACCCAGTCGCGACGTTCAGCGGTGCCTGGCCCTGGCTGATGAGCCCTTCACAGGTAGAGATCGTGTAGTTGGCGTTGGTCGTGAGGCCGCCCGCGGATCGACGCTGAATCGAGAGCAGCAGCCCGTGATAGTTCTGCCAGCCTGCGTCGGTGATCCAGTCGAGATACCCGTAGTACTGTCCAACCGGCGGATTCACCTGGCTCAACTCGCGGCGCAGATCGAGCGGTGCCGTCGAGCAGTTCGCGAACGTCTGCGTCCCACCCGTCGGCAACCTGAGCGTGCACGGCCCGGTCGCAGTGGAGCCGGGCGGAATCACACCCGGGTTTCCATCGACGACGCCCCACATGTTGACCATGCGGTTGCCAAGGTAGGTCGTCGAGAACGCCATGTTCTCGCCGATCTGATGTTGCAGCGCCAGGTTCCACGCATGATTGCGGGTCGTCTTGATGTCGGTCGGCATCGAGATGAAGAGCGAGTACAGCGCAGCGTCGTACGGGTAGTCATCCCCGCCAAGCGGGACGGGATAGGGATTGCTGCGGCCGACCGCACCCCACGGATCGTCGAGCCGCGTGCTGGTGAGGCGCTGTTCCAATCCGAACGGCGGCGCCGAGCGCGAGTCGAAGAAGAACTGACCCGTCACGAAGTCGCCGGTCAGGCCATACCCGGCCCGCACCGACGTACGGCCATCGCCGCGCGGATCCCACGACACGCCCAGGCGAGGCGCAAAATTCGACCAGACGATGTTCATGCCCGAGTTGCCCGGGAACCCGGGATCGCCGGGATAGTAGAGGCCCGCCGGCGCCTCCGGATACACCGTGCTGCGCACGTTGTTCCACATCCGATCGACATCGAACGTGTAGACCGCCTGGTCGACGCTGTCCTGCGGAAACCACGGTTCCCAGCGCAGCCCGTAGTTGAACGTCACGTTCGGTGACATTCGCCAGGTATCCTGCGCGTAGATCGCGAAGTAGGGTTGCTTGATGTCCTGACGGAACGGCGTCGACTGCCGGAACTCGAACACGCGCCCGAGGAGAAAGTCGCCAAGCGGCAGTCCGGTGGCGCCGCCGTTGAACGACATCGGGCCCATCGAGCGCACGTTCGACTCGGTCTGCCAATCGGACATCGCCACGGCACCGCCGAAGCCAAACTGGTGGTTCCCGCGGACCATCGTGAAGTCGTCGGACAGCGAATAGGTGTTCGGCTTGTAGTACGAGAACGTCTCGGTGCCGGTGTTGATGGAGAAGGCGCCCGTGACCGTGAGGTTCATGTACTCGGGAATGTAGGTGAACATGTTCACGCCGACATCCTCTGGCCCGAAGAGTTCCGAGTGTGTCCGGATGACGCTCGTTCGGCTGACGGAGACCCTGATGTTATTGACCATCGAGTTGTTCAACACCGTCGAGTCGCCGATCACGAACGAGTGCACAGTGTTGTCACGGCCGCCAAGCGTCGCCGCCAGGATATTGCCGCCGGCATTCTCGAATGCCGGATCCCAGAACGTCGTCGAGAGCATGTATCGGGCAAACAGCGAGTGATTGGGGGTGATCTGCCAATCGATGCGGCCGATCGGCATATCCTCGGTGGGCTTGGTCGGACGTGAGTACGCGATCTGACCGCACGGATCGCTGGTCGTCGGCAGCCGGTCGGCGATCTTCACCGCTGCCGGGCTGAACAGAGCAGGGTTGATCCGGTTGTTCACGAACCCGAGTGCCGGTGGCAGCACGAGGTTCCCCTGCGCGCGGCACTGCGCCGAGGCCACCGTGGTGAAGTCGCCGTTCATCATCGCCGCCGTTGGAATGAACGTGATGATGTCGGCTGGTGTCTGCGTCGTGCGAGTGCCCTGATAGGCACCGAAGAAGAAGATCTTGTCCTGGACGATCGGGCCGCCGAACACACCGCCGAACTGGTTTCTCACGAGGCCATCACTGGACCGCTCACCGGTGGTCGGATTCACCGCGGCGAACGGCGCCTTCGCGTTGAAGCGATGGTGGCGGGCGAACTCGAACAGGTCGCCGCGGTACAGGTTCGTCCCCGCTTTGGTGGCGACACTCACCGTGCCGCCCGCCTTCACGCCGTTCTGCGCGTTCTGCGAGCTGGTCTCCACGCGGATTTCCTGCATCGCATCGGGAAACGGCAGCGGCAGGTTCACGCCGTCGTACCAGTTGTTGTGCATCGCGCCGTCGAGCAGATACTGCACCCCGAACTGCTGACCACCCGCCACCGCGATGCCTCGACTCTGAGTGAGACTGCGGCTCGAGGGATTTCCGGTATCGACGGCACTGCCTGCCAGGACAACCAGCGACGCGACGTTGCGCCCTTCGAGCGGCAACGCCTCCACCGCCTCGTTGTCGATCACCGCGCCGATTGACGGGTTGCGTGTCTCGACCAGTGGTGTCGCGGCCTCGACTGACACCGTTTCCTCGATCGCACCAAGCAGCAGCCTCACAGGAATGACGGGATTGCTGTTCACCTGCAGGACGATGCCGGTCTGCACGTAGGTGCGAAAGCCCGCGAGCGTGACTTCGAGGCGATACGGTCCGATCGGCAGATTCGTCAGCGTGGACGAGCCCTCGACGTCGGTCACGACATCGCGCCGAAACCCGGTCTGCGTCTGGAGAACTGACACCGTTGCGCCTGGCAAGACGCCGCCGGCCTCATCGACGACCGTGCCGTTGATCTGTGCTGTGGTTTGGGCTTGCGCGTCTAACCCGGGGAGCGACAGGACGATTACAGCGACCAGGGTCCGCAGGGTGCGATTCATAAGTCCTCCACCTCTGAGCCCGCAAACTGTCGTGAATCGGAAGCAGAATTCCGATGCCGGTCTAAGCGGCACAGATCCTACACCCGGCGGGGAATGATTTGGTGTCAGGCAGTGAATCGTCCAATGGGACGATTCACGATTCACTGCCTGACACCATCAACATCTGGCCCCCGGCTCACCGAGTGTGGTAAAGGTTTGCCACGATGATGGGGAGCGCGGACTGGTTTCGTCGCGCACCGATAGGGCTCGCCGCTCTGGCGCTCGTGCCCGGGCTGAGCGGACTACTGTGGGCGCACGCTGTCTCAGCCCAGCAGCATCCCTCAACCACAACGGCCGGGCTCGAATCGATTCAGATCCGGCCCAACGTTCACGTCATCTTCGGTGCCGGTGGCAACGTCACCGTGCACGCGGGAGAAGACGGTCTCATCGTGGTCGACAGCGGGTCGACTGAGAAGGCCGGCGCGCTGCTCGAGGCCATCAAGGCAATCTCATCGCGACCGATCCGCATGGTCGTCAACACCAGCGCCGACTTGGATCACGTCGGAGGCAACGCCATCGTTGGCGGCGCGGGAATCGGACTCAGCCCGGACCCATTCGGCGATGGCAACCACGCCACGGTGCTCGCACACGAGAATGTCCTTCTGCGCCTGAGCGGACTCGGCAGCAACGGGGCCGAGTCGTCCTTTCCAACCAAGATGCTGCCCAACGACACGTTCACCTCGCGGTATCGCTCGATGTACGTCAACGACGATGCCGTGCAGGTGATCCGGCAGACCGGCGCGCACTCCGACAGCGACGTCATGGTGCTCTTCAGGAAGGCAGACGTCATCGCGACCGGCGACATCATCGACATGCGCCAGTTTCCAGTCATCGATGCGACGAAGGGCGGTGGCATCCAGGGCGAGATCGAGGCGCTCAACCGGCTGTTGACCGAGTTCATCGTGCCGAACATGCCGTTCGTGCTGAAGCCCGGCCGCACGCTCGTGGTGCCCGGCCATGGCTACATCTCCGACTATGGCGAGGTGGTCGAGTACCGCGACATGGTGACGGTGATCAGGGACACGATTCAGGATCTGATCGACAAGGGACTGACGATAGAGCAGGTCAAGGCTGCCAATCCCACGAAGGGATACCGCGGCCGATACGGTTCGGACAACGGCGACTGGACCACGGATGAATTTGTCGAGGCTGTCTACAACGGACTCAGGAAGTCGCGCTGATGCATGCCTAGCGAACCTCACGTCGCACCCCTCGTATAGATCCGCAGGAGGTTCATACATGTTGACTGTGACCACGCCCACGGTTTCGGGCTCCCGCATCGTCAAGCATCTCGGCATCGTGAGCGGCGAGGCCATCCTCGGGGCAAACATCTTCCGTGACTTCTTTGCCGGCATCCGCGATATCGTCGGCGGGCGTTCCGCCGCCTACGAGCAGGAGCTGAGGAAGGCGAAGTCGATTGCCCTGCAGGAGATGCAGCAGCAGGCGACGGAACTCGGTGCCCACGCGGTAGTGGGCGTCGATCTCGACTACGAGACGATTCAGGTGGGCGGAGCCGGCGGCATGCTGATGGTCAGCGCCAGCGGCACCGCCGTCGCGCTCGCGGCGGAATGAGGAGAAAGACACGGTGATGAGACGCGCCTGGCCGTCGACGATCGCGCTCGCATTCGTGACCGTGCTCGTCATCGACGTCGAGGCGCAGACACGAGGCGCTCGCGGCGCTTCGGCATCTGCGCGTGCCGAGGCGCCAATCGATCTCACCGGCCAGTGGGTGGCGATCATCTCTGAGGACTGGCGATGGCGCATGATCACGCCCGCGAAGGGCGACATCGTCAGCATCCCACTCAGTCTGCAGGGTCAGCAGACCGCCGAGGCCTGGGATCCGGACAAGGACGAGGCGGCTGGCGAACAGTGCAAGGCGTATGGCGCTCCAGGCTTGATGCGTGGGCCGATCCGGATGCGGATCTCGTGGCAGGACGAGAACACGCTCAAGCTCGAGAGCGACTACGGCACACAGACGCGGCTCATGCGCTTCGCGGCCGCCGCACCGTCATCGACGCGCAGCTGGCAGGGGCTGACGTCCGCGCAGTGGATCGTGCGCGGAGGAGGCCGGGGCGCACAGCGTTTCGGGTCACTCAAGACCGTAACGACCAATCTTCGCGCCGGTTACTTACGCAAGAACGGCGTGCCCTACAGTGAGCGCGCGGTGTTCACCGAGCACTGGGATGTGCACGCGCTGCCGAATGGCGACAAGTACCTGGTGAACACGAACGTCGTCGAGGACCCTGTGTACCTGCAGGCGCCGTTTCAAACGGCGATTCACTACAAGCTCGAACGTGACACCTCGAAATGGGATCCAACGCCATGCGATGCGCGCTTCTAGCCGGCTTGTTGGTCACGCTGAGTACGCCGGCCTTCGGGCAGGTCGAGCTCGGCGGCACGTATGCGATCCGGATGCACGAGGACTACATCGAACGAGGCCCCGGCTCGTTCCTCGGCGACTTCACCGGCATGCCCCTGAGCGACGAGGGACGCGCCAAGGCACTGCGCTATTCATCCAGCCTGCCGTCCACGATCGAACGTCAGTGCCTGGCTCAGTCGCCGTGGGTCGGGCTCTACCGGCCGCTCGCGCTTCGATTCTGGAACCAGGTGGACGAATCGGGTCGTGTGATCGCCTGGGTGATGGGCGGTGACTACCTGCGCGACACGGTGACGATCTGGATGGACGGACGTCCACACCCGTCTCCCAATGCATGGCACCCCTCTTCCGGATTCTCGACAGGACACTGGGAAGGTGACACGCTCGTCGTCCGCACGACTCACGTGAAGACGGCGTGGATCCGGCGCGGCGTCGGCATCCCCGGCAGCGATCGGTCGACGTTCACCGCCTTCATCACGCGACGCGATAACCTGCTGACGATCACGACCATCCAGGAAGATCCGATCTACCTGACGGAGCCGCACGTCGTCAGCCGCGTGTGGGAGTTCGATCCGCGCGGAAGCCAGGGTCCCATGCGCGACACGTGCAACGTCGGCGTCGAGATCCCGTCCCTCGAAGACACCGGCGAGGTGCCGCACTATCTTCCCGGGCAGAATCCGGAAGAAGACTTCATGGTGCGCACCTACAACATCCCCAAGGACGCTGCTATGGGGCACGCGCACACCCTGTATCCCGAGTATCGGAAGACACTGCGGCCGGTCTACAAGCCGCCGGTATCGTGTGGCCGTTATTGCTGCGGATGGATCGAGCGGCAGGGTTTACCCGGTGCAGCGCCGGGATTGACCTGCAACGACGGCAACCTGCCGCCGGAGCTCAGGAAGGCGCTTACCGGAACCGAACGATAGGACGACGCCGCGGTGCCTTGCGAAGGAGACCCGCCTCTACGCGATTGTGATCTAAGAGCAGGCAGCGCTCACTTTGGGACGCCGCTGCCGTCCTCGATGCAGGGAACCCCGAGCCCGCCGCACCCGCAATAGCGTTTGCACATTGCGGGAGGCACGTAGTCAGTGAGCTTCTTGCGGTACTCGGGATACATCGTCTCCGCGCCACCAAGCACCGCGTCCGCCGGGATGTTGTGCCTCTCGGTCAGCTCCTTCACGAACGGATTCTGTCCGGGCAGATAGTGCGGCACGATGCCTGCCGCGTCGGCGACGGGAAGCTCCGCGATCGGCTCACACGGCGACGCAACGCCGTTTCCCAGGTTCAGATTCCCGTCGGGATCCAGCGCCCAGACGCGGCTCCGCACCAGCGGCTCCGAGAAGTAGACCGGATCGTCCATGACCGCCCGAATCGTCAGGAGATCACCATGACGAAACACATACATCTTCATCGTCGCCTGGTCGCTGACGGGCGCGCCATTACGACGGATCTGGCTGGCCTTCATATGTGTCGTGGTGGTGACCAGGGTGTTGCCTTCCCACCGTCCGGTCGTGAAGCCGCCGTACGTGCGAGGAGCGTTGGGCGAGGGATGTGGACGCCCATCCATCCAGATCGTCGTGACGTCGCGATCGACCCAGGCGCCGATCTTCCACGCCACGAGCCTGCTCGTCACCGGATCGAATTCGTTCCAGATATGAAGACCGAATGGGCCGAGGACGATGTAGAACGGCGTGTGATAACCGCACTGCCCGTCGGGCAGCGACAACATCGAGTAGTTATAACTCAACGCCCTGGCACGTCCCTCGTCATTGAGCGGCAGTCCCAGGTAGTCGACCGGATCGGGGCCGGGCCCGCGCTCCATTGCGTCCTGGCTCGATCGGGACGCCCACTTACCTGTGAGATCGAACTGCGCGAAGGCAGGGGAACTCACCATCAATACCGAGATAAATGCGACACATCGGGTCATATTCGTTCACTCACCTTGCAGAGCAGGGCGTCGGATCCCACTTCGCGCCATCACGTTCCTTCCTGAAATTGAGCGCGGTGACCCAAGGCTCACGCAGGTACTTGTCGTCCTGCACAGTACTTGTGAGCGTGATCCACTGATCGCCGTTCGGATCAGCGGACACATCCCAGTATTCCGTCAGTACCGGCGTCGGCGCTGTAGGGCACTCCGTTCTTGCGCAGGTAGCCCGGACGCAGATGGGACGTGACAACCTTCAGGGATCCGCCTTTCGGCGCTCCGCCTCTGGCCGCGCGTGGCCGTTCCCATTGCGCTACTGAATGCCCCTGCCAAGTCGGCGCTCCACGTTGGGGTGTCTTATCGCCAAAGTAAAAGATGCGTGTTTGAGTGCCCGCGTCCGTTTCGATCTTGAGTGTGTTGGCATCCTGCCACGTGATCCGCAGTCGTGTTGGAACCGCCATCAGAGCGGCGGCTCCGTAGGACTTGCACTGTTCGCCGGCGGCTTCGTCTCTTGCCGGATCCCAGTTGTCGCCTGCCTTCTTGGCTTCGAGCGTAATCGGAATGCTCGCGTAGTCGCCCTTCGCGGGCGTGACCATGCGCCATCGCCAATCTTGCGTGACGACCGACACCCAATAGCCGGTCAGGTCAATCGGAGCATCAGCGCGGGCCGTTGAGACCGGTGCCTGCGTGGCGCGGCCTTGCGCGCCGACGGCGGCTGTCAACAGCAGGCTCATCAGCGCAATGGCTGCGGACCTGTCCGCCGTAGCCGAACGCCGTCGGGCGGCGATGGCGGACTTCATTTCTTTCGACCCAACCCGTTGAAGACAGCTTCGACGAACATGTCAGTCGTCCAGGCACCCCTATCGGATCCATACCGTCTCCTGAAACCCTTCGTCGGATCAGCCCCCTTTACCTGTTCGAGTGTCATGCCCTTGCCGATCATGTCCGCGATTCGGTCGCGAACGATCGTCACCACGTTCCGGTATTCGACGACGTCTCCGTAGTCGGCGACGAAGCCATGTCCAGGGATCACGTAAGTACGTTCTTCCCGCCATCTGAGAGGGAACGGCGGGATCATTATGTCGAGGATGCCATTCAGCGCATCGATCTCCCCCTGGATGCTCCCGCCCTTCCCCACATCGATCACCGGAAAGCGCGTCGTATCGAGGATGTCACCGCTCACAATCACGTCGGCGCGCCTGAAGAAGACGATGCTGTCGCCGTCGGAGTGGGCGGCGGGCATGTGTCTGACTTGGATGCCGTCGCCGTTGAGATACATGGGATAGCTGCGGCCTGTATAGGTCTTTGTCGGCTGCGCCGCAAAGGGAAATGGAGACCCGGGCGCGCTCATGCTGGTGAAGACGTTTTCGTGCGCGAGTACGCCGGCCACCCCGCCGCTGGTATAGACCTCCTCGCTCACGCCGCTGCTTCCTTGATGACCCAGAATGGTCTGCCCCGCCTTCGATAGCCTGTCATTGCCACCGACATGATCGGCGTCGGCGCTGGTGTTGATGACATAACGAATCGGGCGGTCCGTCAGCCGCTTGATCGCCGCCAGCACGGCGTCTGCCATCTGCGCTGATCCGCTGTCCACGAGAACGACGCCCGCCGGACCGATTTGCGCGGCCACGTTGCCGCCCGCGCCCGCGATCATGTAGAAATCGGGTCGGACCTGCACCACGTCCAGATCATCGCTACGCTGCAGCAGCGCTCCGGCCAGCAATGCGTTCCCACCCAGGACCGCGCAGAAGACACCAGTGAGTAGCAACGAGATGGCGAACTTCAGAATGCAGAATCCAGAACGCAGAGCGTGAGCACGCACCACGGATCCGCACTTCTGCATTCTGCGTCCTGCATTCTGCATTGACGTGTGCTCAGTTCTTTGCCTGCGGTCCGCCCTGCACGAACAGCGGGCGGTCCGGCGTCTCGACTTTGGCGATCGACAGTAACGAGCCGCGACTCTCCACGACCTTCCCCGCGTACCCCTCGAATATCACTTTGTCACCGGACTTGAGGTCGTTTCTCCCCCAGCCCTGGCGACGCACCGAATTGGGGCTGGTGAGCTCCAGATTCCAGTTCGTCACCTTCCCCTTGGCGTCGGTGACGTCGACGTACACACGCATGTGGGGATTCGTCCACGCGACGTTCGTTACGACACCGGTCAACTTGACCTTCTTCGTCGCGTCGTATTCCGTGTTGAACGAGTGATGGGCGAGAAGAGGGACTGTGAGATACGCGATGACGCCAACGCCGGCGATTAATAGTCCGAGCGTCGTTCTCATGAGGCCTACGACTCACTTTCTCTCGGTGGCCGGCGTGAACGCGCCTGCCTTTCCATATTGGTTGTCTTCGAGACAGATGAACTCGAGCAGGTCCAGGTCAGGGCGAATATGCGTCGCCGTGAACTTCACCGTCACTGTTTTTGAGAAGGCGCCTGGATCGATGATGGTGAACTCGTTGACCAATGTGCCGTAGTTGATCCGCGTCCACCGTTCGATTGTGCGCAGTTGCTCGGTGTGCGGGGTGCCTCGACTGTCGAACCAGAATTTGTCGTTGTAGCCAACCGTGTCCACGACGAGGGTGTCGCCCTCCCAGTGGCCGATGGAATGCCCGAACCAGCTTGGAAAGAGATCGTCCGGCTCCGGGTGTTTGCGACCGTCCATGTAGATGACACGGTGGGCGCCGGCATCGCCCGTCTCGTGCAGCACATAGATGTGCGTCAGTCCCTTCGATGTGTAGGTCATGGCGAACTTCCACGGATAGGGATTGACTCGCGGCACGCCCATCGGCAGGCACGCCGTGTAGGGTTCGTCCTCGGCCTTCCGTGTGTCCCTGAGCGCCCGTGCCCAGGGCAGCAGTGGAAGCTCGCCGGGTTTCAAGCCACCCTCTCGCTCGATGTCCACGTTAGAGCCGCCGCCAACCCATGGGCCAGTCAAGTCCGGCTTTCCGTCGGGCATCCGCGGTACCGGTCGAGCGGCCTCCGCAGCCGAGATCCGAGGTGTCCCGCCGACGTTGACCTGGCCGACCTCTCCGGGCCCGGTGCCACGCTGAGCGTGGACCGTAACCAGCAGTGGGATGGAAAGCGCGATGAGCGCCGCATCAACACGCTTCACTTCTTGGTCTCACCCGTCAGCGGGTTGAAGCCAGGAATCGTGTGCACGCCGTATTGATTGTTCTCCTGGCAGATGTATTCCATCAGCTCGTCCCCCGGCGGGCTGAGCGTCGCCATGAAGGTCACCGTGAATGGCTTCGTGAAGGCGCCAGGGTCCTCGATCGTGACCTTGTTCTCCATGCGGCCGAGATCCAGGCGCGTCCATCGCTCGATGGTGTGCAGTTGCTCGGTGTGGGGAGTCCCCGGCGGTCGAACCAGAACTTGTCGTTGTAGCCGACGGTGTCGATGACGAGCGTGTCTTTCTCCCACCACGCCGATCGAATGACCGTACCAGGTGGGGTCTGGGTCGGGTGGGTGTTTGCGACCATCCATGAACACTTGTCGGTAGCTGTGGATGTTCCCCTCTTGCAGGATGAAGAGGTGGGTCGCGGCCTTGTGCGTTGGCGTCTGCACTATTCGAAACGGAAATGGCGTCGTTCGCGGCACGCCCATCGGGAGACACCGATTGTGCGGCTCTTGGGTGACATCCCTGGTGGCCATGAGCGCCTTCGCCGATGGAAGCATCAGCGCGTCGAGCTCCCCCGGCTTGAGCCCGCCTTCACGTTCGATGTCGTTGATGGGGCCGCCACCGACCCAGACACCGCTGAGATCGACGGTACCGTCCGGTAACCGTGGGACGGGTCCCGTGGGAGGTCCCGTTCGCCGCTGCGTACTGATCGATGGCTGGCCTTGCCCTGGCGTTTGCGCCGGCAGCACCAGCGTCGTCGCGGCCAGGGCCGAGATGAGGATAAACGTTCTCACGGAAGTTCTCCCGATGAGCGTTATTGCTCGGCGGTGCCGGAAAATACCTTGCGTCCGTCAGGAAGCACGACCGATCGGGCGTTCGCGATGGGGGCGCCCGACCTCGCGTGGATCCCGTCGACGGTCACCGTGTCGCCGACTTTCAGTGCGTTTCTCGTCCATCCGTTCCTCGAAAGCGCGCTAACGGCGGCCAGCTCGACGTTCCAATTGACGACAGTGCCGTTCGGCTGCGCGACATCGATGTAAATCCGGGCGTGCGGATTGGTCCATTCGATCCTGGTAACCTGCCCCTTCAACATCACTGTCTTCGATGGGTCGAACTCCCCCGCAATCGAGTGATGGGCGACGAGAGCTCGGGATCCGCAGAGGACGATGGCGAGTAGAAGGAACGCGATTGTCAATCTCATGGCAACACCTCCTGCGCGCTAGCTAGCACCATTCACAGCCGTGCAGAGGCGGGTCTTTTAGACCCGCCTCGATCGAATCGGCCGCGTCAACGGCGGGTCTGAAGACCCGCCGCTACACGGTAGTGGAAATCGCTCCAGGCCGTTTCATTCCCATCGGCCAACCGTCTTGCCATCCGGAAACTTCGCACCGACGAAACCGCCGGCCGGAGCGCCATTCAGCATCGGCCGCAGGCGCATCGTCACCTTCGCGCCCGGTGGAAACGTTGACGGACGGATGCCCTGGCGGCCGAGCGAATTCGGACTCCCCCACTCGACGCTCCACTCCACCTTCGCACCCTTGTCGTCCTCGACGATGATCTGGATCCAGGTGTGGGGATTGGTGAACTGAAACTCCTTGATCGTTCCCGTCAGCTCGATCACCTTGTCGCTGTTGAAACCCGCCCCCGAGTGATGCGCCGTTGCCGGAGCACCGATCGCGAGCACTGCGGCGAACGCGAGAGCCCACCGAAACGCGGACGTCCTCATGGCGAATACCTCGCTGCAGACTATTCCTTGTTGAGCGGCTTACCGTCAGGACCGATCACCAGCGTCTTGCCCGTTTCAAGGTCCGCCGGGTTGCGGTTGTTCTCGGCGCACCCATAGTCGTACAGACGCGTACCCTCCGGCATCTTCTGAAACTGCTTGGTTACGACCCACGGCTTGGTCAACGCTTTCGGATCCTCGATCGTCATCTCGACCTGAATGGTCTTCGGATCGGTCTTGCGAATTCGAGTCGTCGCGCGCGATTGATCGCTCAGGACCAGGCCGGTTCGATCGAGAATCACGTCCTTGTCGCGATAACCCTTCAAGGCAACGGTCGTGAAGACGAGCGTGTCACCCTCCCAATGCCCAATCGAATCGCCGGTGTAGGTCGCCCATTGATCTTCCAGGTGCTTCCGTCCGTCGGTGTAGATGCGCAGGACGTTCGGGCCGTTCTCCGTCAGCACCCATACCTGCTCCGGGCGCACGACGAACTCATACGGATCGGGAAGATTGAAGTGTCGAGGGAATCCCGCGGGCACACCACAGTTCGAGATCGTGTCGGGAAACAGGTTCTTGTCGCGTCGCTCGAGATGCGACTTGTAGATCGCTTCCCACTCGGCGTTGTAGGGAGGGTGCGATCTGACGCCGGCCGCCGTCGCTCCGCCCTGGCCGGTCTGCGTGGCGCGATCGAACACCGTTCCTCCGACCATCGACCAGGCACCACTCCAGTCAGGCAGGGTGTCAGACGAGCGCGCCGTTACAGGCTGAGCTTGTCCGAACGCGACACCGGGAACGATGGACACACTGACGGCGAACGCAAACAGGAGCGGTCTGAGGGTCGTGTACATGAGGAGTTCTCCTCGCCGGGACTCGAGAAGTTCCGTACCGCCGCGCGGGACTGAGGCACACATTACGACGAAGAGAGCGGCCTGTCGAGTGGACCTCATCGAAATCCTGCGCTAGGATTCTTGCCATCGCTTGGGTTGTCAACACCCACGCGCGCGTCCAACCCGCCGGCGAGATCGCCTTGAATACATTTCTCCCACTGCTCACGGCGCAGATGCTGGTAACCGTCTTCCTGGCGGTATTGCTGTGGTCACTTTATCGACATTTTCAGCGCCAGGAGTTCAATCGCTGGTGGGCGTGGGCGTGGACATCGTCGGCCATCTTCCTGTCTGTGGGCAGGGCTACCCTCTCACTGAACACCGAGTCGGCGACGCTATTCCTCGGTGCGATGGTCCTGACCGTCACGCTGATCGGATTCCTCGCGGTGCCGTTGCTGGCGTTCGGCGTCGTGAGCTTCAGGTCCCCGCACATCATCTCAAAACGGGTCGCGGTCACCGGGCTCGCGGGGGCGCTGGCTCTGGGCGCGCTGACGTTTGCTTTGTCACTATTGTGGACCGACCCGATCGCGAGGTTCTCATTTCGTCAGGGGGTCCGCACACTGGCGCTCGGCTCGGTCCTGGTGTTCTGCGCGTGGATGTTCTTCGAGCGCGCACGCGCGAGATCGTCATGGGCGGTCGTCATCACCGGCGTGTGCTGTTTCGTTCACGGTCTCACTCAGTTCTTTTATGCGGCAGTCCTGTTACGAGCTGCTGGTGCAAGCGCCTTCGCGGGAGTGGTGGGCCAGTCCGTACAGAATGCAGGGAACCTGTTGTCCCTCGACGTCGGACTCACCGCCGGCATCTGCCTGGGAATGATTCTCCTGCTCGTCGAAGAGCATCAGCGGGCAGAGCGGGCGCTGAGTGAGAGCGTCAATCGCGGCCGCAAGGTATCCGAAGAGAACGCGGCGCTGCAGACGGCAATCTCGAAACGGCTGCTGGCGGAGCAGGAACTACGGCGATCCGAAGAGAAGTTTGCGTCTGCCTTTCACGCGAGCCCATGCGCGATGACGATTACCTCTCTCGAAGGGGGGCGGTTCATCGACGTCAACCAGAGCTTCGAGCGACACATGGGCTACAGCAAGGACGAGGTGCTGGGGCGCAGCTCGCTGGAGCTCGATATATGGCCCGACCACAGCGACCGAGCTCGCTTCTATGCTGACGTGGTCGAGCACGGACGATCGCCGGAACGCGAGGTGAGGCTGCGTACGAAGTCTGGCCAGACGATGTGGGCGATTCTCTCCGCCGAGACGATCACGGTCGAAGGCCAGCGTTGTGTCCTGTCGGTCGGCCTGGACGTGACCGCGCGCAAAGAAGCCGAGGCGAGACACGGGGCAATCGTGAAGGCTCTCCCCGACTGGCTCTTTCTCCTCAGCCACGAGGGCGAGTTCCTCGAATTTCACGCCAAGGACCAAAGCCATCTCATGCTGCCACCGGAACAGTTCATCGGCCGCCGCCTCGGAGACGTGCTGCCGCCAGACCTGGCGACGCGCATATCCAATTGTGTCGCTGAGTCGTTGCAGTCGGATCAGCTGGTCACGCTCGAGTACTCCCTCCCGATCGGGGACGGGCTGCGATTCTATGAAGTGCGCGCCGTTCCATCGGATCGCGATCGCGTGCTGTGCCTGGTGCGCGACATCGACCGACCACAAGCGCGCGCAGCACCGCGCGCGGGAGCTACAGGACGAGCTCGCGCATGTCGGACGGGTCATGGCCCTCGGAACCCTGACCGGTTCCCTCGCCCACGAGATCAATCAGCCGCTTGCCGCGATCACGACCAACGCCCACACGGCGCTGGTCATGCTCGAAGCCTCGCAGCCGGATGTGGCGGAGGTGTGCGCCGCGCTCAACGACATCAACAGCGACAGCCGGCGCATCGACGACGTCCTGCGGCACCTGCGATCGATGCTCAGGAAAGAGCGCCGCGAGTACGAGCCGGTCGATGTCAACTCGCTGGTAACCGAGGTCCTGGCGATCGTGCATAGCGACATGATCCTCCGTCAGATCTCGCTCGACGTGGCGCTGGCACCGGATCTCAACCGCGTCCACGGCGACCGCATCCAGCTGCAGCAGGTCGTGCTCAACCTCCTCATGAACGCATGCGAGGCGGTGCGCTCAGTCGACGTGAGCCGGCGGCACGTGAGCCTCACCACGGACGCAACGGACGGACGCGTCGTCGTGTCGGTCTCCGACCGAGGGATCGGGTTTGCGGGCGACCACATCGACAGGATGTTCGAGCCATTCTTCACGACGACGACCGAGGGAATGGGGCTTGGCCTCTCCATTTGCCGCACGATCATCGACGCACATGGCGGCCGGATCTCGGCCAGATCGAACCCGGACAACGGGCTGACCTGCTGGTTCAGCCTCGCGGCGCTCGAGCCGGTCGAGGAGACGCTCGCGAAACGTCAGTCGCCCGTGTTACGGTCGGAAACTTGGAAATGAGTCACGCGTCGGTGCCAACCGTGTTCGTCGTCGACGACGACTCGTCGTTGCGATTCGCATTGCAGCGGCTCTTCCGGTCGGCAGGATGGTCCGTGCAGACGTTCTCGTCAGCAGAGGAATTCCTCGAGCAGCCACGCGATGGGACCCGCGCGTGTCTCATCGCCGACGTTCACCTTGGCCGCATGAGCGGGCTCGAACTGCTGGCGATCGTCGTGCGAACCCCGGGCGCTCTCCCCGTGATTCTGATCACCGGGTTCGACGGCGGGGTGACGGAAACCGAGGCGCTTCGCCTGGGTGCCTTTGCGTTCTTCCGGAAACCCTTCGACGCGTTCGAACTGCTGCGCTGCGCGAAGCGCGCAGTGGACCGCGGAACACCCATCGTCCGGGGCAAGCCGTCGGGCGCGACCCTGCCGCGTTGCTGACTATCTGCTGGCGGTGGACCGTTCCCCGCCGCGGCGTCGTAGACGACTCGGCCGCCGACGATCGTCAACACCGACGAGATGTCCTTGATCTGATCCGCCGGCACAGTCAGGTAGTCCTTGTCGATCACGGCAAGATCGGCGAACCGGCCGGGCTGAATCGAGCCGAGATCGTTCTCGCGGAAGAACAGGTACGCGTTGTTCCTGGTGTGCGCGATCAGCGCGGCTTCCCGGCTGATCGTGTGCGTGTTCACTACCGTGCCACCCACCATCTTGCCGGTCACCGCGAAATACAGCGTCTGGAACGGGCGGAACTGATTGACCTCGAAGGCGTCCGTTCCGAATCCCCACATGATGCCGCTGTCCTGGATCTCCCGCAGTGGTGGCATCGCGTTGCCCTTGTCACCCTGGATCCGATGGAGCAACCCTCCCGACACGATCGGGCGCGGGTTGATGGCGATGAACATGTTGAGCTTCTTCATGCGCTCGATCTGTGGCGGCGTCACGCCTTCCATGTGCATGAACGACCAGCGGAGCGGCCGCAGGTTCACCTCCTTGTTCACCTTCTCGAGCTGCGTGATCTGTTCCCCGATGGCGATCTCGGTCACAGAATGGAGCTGAACCGGGATGCCGGCTTTGGCGGCCGCGAGCGCGAAGCGGCCCCATGCGTCCCACACTTCCGGCGCGGCAATGGGCTCAGGACCTGGCGCGATCACGTCACCACCGCCGCCGCCGGGGAACCTCTCGCCGTAGTTCGAGTTGTCCATCCACTCGTCGCCGTCGTGGAACCGAAGCGTGGGCAGCTGCGCGATCATCTTCTCCTGCGCGCCGGCGCCGCGTCCCCCTCCGGCCACCGTCTTCTGGCAGAAGAAGCGCATGCTCGCTGTGCCCTCCTTCTGGAACTGCCGGTACAGGTCTTCCCACAAGCACTGGCCACCCGACGCGGTGAGGCCAGCCTTGGCGAGATCCCGGAGCATGACCTTCTGGCTCGCCACGATGACGTCCATCGGCAGGTCGGCCTTGCCTCCGTTCGGAGCTTCGAGGAACCCGGCCTCATCGAACAACACGTTACGGCCCGCGACGGCGGTGACTCCGGTGGCGCGCCCGTTCGCGTCACGCTCGATCCACGGCTCCTTGCGCTGCTCGAGCTTGAGCTCCTCGATCGCCTTGCTATTGAGGTACTGTGCGGACCGGGTGAACTGGAGGAAGACGGGGTTATTCGGGGACACCTTGTCCAGTTCGTCGCGCGTGAACGGCTTCTTATCGTCTGTGAACTGATCGGGCGACCAGCCACCGAGGTTGAACACCCACTTGCCCGGGCCGGCGGCCTTGGCCTTCGCGCGGATCATCTCGAGCGCCTGTTTTCGCGAGTCAACGCCATCGAAGCGAAGCTCGAGCGTCCAGTACGCGCCTTCTTCCTGGAAGTGCGCGTGGTTGTCGATCATTCCGGGAACCACGGACCGTCCTCGCAGATCGATGCGGCGCGTGTTCGGACCGGCCAGTCGCGTGATGTTCTGATTGGTGCCGACCGCGACGATGCGATCGCCACGAATCGCCACGGCCTGCGCGATCGAAAACTGATCGTCCACCGTGATGATCTTGCCGTTGAACAGAATGGTGTCTACGGTTGGCTGCTGTGCGCCGATCAGGATCGAAGCTCCTATGAACCCGGCTCCCAGGAGCATGTACATCCATCGTTTCATGGTCGGTTCTCCATTCATCACTTCTTCTCCTGAAGGCTCCGGTACACCGCCTCGATGAACATGTCGGTAGTCCAGGCACCCGTAGTCGAACCATAGCGCCCATCGAAGTCCAGTGAGGGACGGGCCGCTTTCACCTGCGGGAGCGTCATGCCCTTGTCGATCAGATCCTGCACGCGATCGCGAATCATCACGACCATGTTGCGGTACGAGGCGACATCGGCGGTGTCCGACAGCCGTCCATGACTGGGCACGATCCAGGTGCCGCCCTGCGATCGGGTACTCGGCGAACGCCAGATCGAGAATATTGTTCAAGCCACGAATCACGCCTTCGACGCTCCCGCCTTTCGCCACGTCGATGACCGGATAGCTGACCGTCGAATAAAGGTCGCCGGCGCTGATCACGTCGGAGCGGCGGAAGAACACGATGCTGTCTCCGTCGGTATTGGCCGCCGGCGCGTGATAGACGATCACCGGGTCACCGTTGAAGTACGCGGGCAATTTCAAGAAGTCGTCGAAGTAGCTCACCGTGGGCCAGGCCGCCTGCGGTGTCGGCGCCTGTTTCCCGGCCGGTGCGCTCATCCGAGTGAGCACGTTCTCATGGGCGATGACCGGTGCACCTTCCACGTTGGCCGCCGCCCCTCCCAACTGTCCGCCGCGAAGGCCAGTTCCCGCGGCGACGAGCTTCTCGTTGCCGCCAGTGTGATCGGGCGCCGCACTCGTGTTGATGATGTAGCGGATGGGCCTCGTGGGCGGCGGGGAACTGATGACCGCATTCATATACGGACTGGACCATCCCCACGCCCGCGGACAATTCGCTCCGAAGCAGGTATTGGGCGCTGCCGGAGTCACCGCCGCTTTGACGAGTTGGTTGATGGCCGCCAGCAGCTTGTCGGACATCTGCGACGACCCTGCGTTCACGAGCGCGACGCCGTCCTGCCCCACCGACGCGGTGATGTTGGTGCCGTCCGCCACCAGCATGTAGACGTTGCCCTGCACCGGCAGCACGTGGACCTCGCCATCTCTTGGACTCTGGTCCGCGATCATCTTGGCCGCCGAAATCGACGAGCGCATCGTCGGCACCGCGAGCGAGCCTGCGTTGACCGCACCGTTCAGTGTCGTTCGATACTCCGGATAGAGCGTCTTCACGCCGCCTCGGGCCGCCACCAGCGGCACCCAGTCCTGCGGCATCGACGGCGACGCGCGCCCCTCCGGCGATGAGGCCACCGGCCGTGATCCACTCTTCCCGCGCCTCGGCGTTCGTGCCAGGAAGGAAGTGCGGGACAAAGTGCCGGTCGCTCCCGCCGTTTTCGGCGACGGCCGGGCCGTTGCACGTCTCCGTGTTCAAGCGAAACGTCGGATCAAACGTATAGGTCGTCGAATGAATGTACGGCTGGTCCTGGTAAAGGGATCGTCGATGACGGTGACGATGGTCAGGATGTCGTCGTGCCGCGTGATGAACTCCGTCATCGCGTACATGTCGCTGGTTTGCGGTCCCCCGCGCCGGAGGTATCCGTCTTTCAGGTGGGTCGTCGTGATCTTCAGCGTGTTGCCGACCCACTCTCCCGTCGAAAAGCCGGTCCAGCTGTGCGGTGCATACGCCGGCGGATGCGGGCGACCGTCCATGAACACCGGGCGGTCCAGCGAGCGCATGAACTGGATGTGATACACGTTGACGTCGCGCGTCAGGGGGTCCTGCTCCTTGAGAATCCGCGCGCCGCCAAGGCCGCGCCATTGGTGCGGCGCCGAGTGCGGCCGGCACTGATACTCCGGCGTGCCCCAAATCGATTCCGGCGTGGTATCCGAGCGCAGGCGACCTGCCTCGTTGAAGGGAATCCCGGTGTAGTCGCCCAGCGGCGCCTGCGACGTCAGATCCCGTTCATTGGTATCAAGTCGCCATTCCGCGGCAATGTCTGGAGGAGCGCTGGGACCCTGGGGGCCCTGGGCGGACACGAGTGCATTTACCAGCATTGCCGTGACAAGCAGAAGTGCCGCTCGCGGGGTTCGATTGACCTTATCCATGTTTCCACCAGACTCGCGAACACTCCTCGAACCGCGACCCCGCCCTTCACTTTGCCGAGCAGGGGGTAGGGGTCCACGCCGGGGCGTTTGGCAGCTTCAAGAAATCCGACGTCGTCAAGTAGTGCCGGACGAAGTATTGCGGGTCCTCGACCTTGGTCGTGATCGTCATCCACTGATCACCGTTGGGCAAGGTGTTCACGTCGTAGTACTCCGTCACGATTGCGCTACCGCTGTGTGGCGCACCGTTCTTGCGAACGTAGCCGGGGGTCAGGTTCGTCGTCACTACTTTCAGGCTGCCGCCCGGTCTCGGACCGGCGCCACCTCGTCCCCGTCCTCCTGGCGCCGGAGCCCAGGACGCGATGGAACGCCCTTGCGCGGTAGGCGGGCCGGCCGGGGCCGCTGCCGCTGCCCCGAAGCGCAAGAGGCGGGTCTGCGTTCCGGCATCCGTTTCGATCTTGAGGGTGCTGGCATCCTCCCACGTGATATGCAGCCGCCCCGGCAGCCGCATGATGTTCGCGGCGCCGTAGGCCTTGCACTGCTGTCCCGCCGCCTCGTCGCGCGCCGGGTCCCAACTCTCCCCGACCTTACGGCCTTCGGCGTTGAGTGGAATCCCTTCGAAAATGCCTTTCTTCGGCGTGACCATCCGCCACTTCCAGTCCTCGACGATCACGGACACCCAGTAGCCGGTTAGATCGACTGCGGCCGACTCCCGCGCCGCGACCGGCGCCCCACGGCCGGCCGGTTGAGCGTGTACCGGGAGCGGCGAGACGAGCAGGAACACCGTTGCCAGAAGCGCCAGCGCTCTTACCATGATTCCCAAAGCGCAAGGCTTCCTAGTCAACTGCTTCGCCCGCACGACCACCCCAGCTGAACCCGTCGCTTGGCCGCTTCAGGCTGATCATCAGCGCCTTGTACTCACCCGTCACGCGCGACGGGTTTCCAATCGCGATGACCTCATCGCCCGGCTTGAGCGACTCCCGCGTGACACCTTGATTGTTCAACTGCGAGGTGCCACTCCATTCAAGCGACCATCGGCGCATCACGCCCTTCTCGTCGGGCGCCTGGATGGTGACGAAGGAATGCGGATTCTTGAAGACGAACTGCACCAGCTTTCCTTCGAGCGTGACTTTCTGCCTGACGTCGTAGGTCGCGCTGTAGGAATGGTGGGCAAACGCCGCCGTGCCGGCCACGAGTGACGCCGCAACCGCGAGAAGGATCTTCGTTCGCATCACTTTTTCTCCTGAAGGCTTCGATACACCGCCTCGATGAACATCTCTGTCGTCCAGGGACCCGTTGTCGAACCGTAGCGCCCGTCGAAGTCGATCGAGGGACGGGCGGCTTTTATCTGCGCGAGCGTCATGCCTTTGTCGATGAGGTCCTGCACCCGGTCTCGAACCATCACGACCATGTTCCGGTAGGAGGCCACGTCGGCGGTATCCGACAGTCGTCCGTGGCTGGGAACGATCCACGTGCCGCCTTGAGACCGGTACTCGGCAAATGAGAGGTCGAGAATCTGGTTCAGCCCGCTAATCACGCCGTCGACACTCCCGCCTTTCGCAACGTCGATCATCGGATAGCTGACAGTCGAGAAGATGTCACCCGCGCTGATGACCTCCGAGCGGCGGAACTGCACGATGCTGTCGCCGTCGGTGTTGGCGGCGGGCGCATGATAAACGGTGACGCCTTCACCGTTGAAATACGCGGGCAGCTTGTAGAACGCATCGAAATAGCTGACCGACGGCCAGGCCGCCTGCGGAAACGCAGGCTGTTTTCCCGCGGGCGCGCTCATCCGGTTGAGCACGTTTTCGTGCGCGACGACCGGTGCCCCTTCAATGGTCGCCAACCCCCCGGCCAACCCACCGCTGCGAAATCCGGTTCCCACCGCAGCGATCTTCTCATTCCCCCCCACATGATCGGCCGCCGCGCTGGTGTTGACGATGTAGCGAATGGGCCTGGTGCGCCCCGGGGAACTGATGACGGTGTGGATGTAGGGACTCGACCACCCCCAGATACCAGGACACGTCGCACCGACGCATTGGTTGGTTGTGGTGGGAGCCACGACCATCTGAGCCAACTGGTTGACGGCGGCGAGGATCTTGTCAGACATCTGTGCCGAACCCGTATTGACGAGCGCGACGCCCTCCGGGCCGACCGATGCGGTGATGTTCGTGCCGTCGGCGACGAGCATATAGACATTGCCCTGCACCGGCAGCACGTGGACCTCGCCGTCTCGTGGACTCTGGTCCGCGATCTTCTTGGCTGCAGAAATGGCGGAGCGCATCGGCGGCACCGTAAGGGCAGCCACGCGAGCGTCGACCGCAGTCGTTCCGTCGAGTGTCGATCGGGTACTCAGGATAAAGCGTCTTCACGCCACCACGCGCCGCTGCCAATGGCACCCAGTCCTCTCCGGAGGGAGGCTCGGCGACACCGGTTCGCGGGTCGCCCTTGGTCAACCACTCGGTCAGCGCCTCGGTGTTCTGCCCCGGGAGAAAATGCGGGACCCAGTGGCGGTCCGTTCCACCGTTCTCCGTGAACGACCCGTTACAGGTCTCCATCGTCAAGCTGTCCCCCTGGGCCACCGTGTAGGTCGTCGAGTGGATGTAGGGCTGGTCCAGGTAAATGGGATCGTCGATGACGGTGACAATGGTGAGGATCTCGTCGTGACGCGTGATGAACTCCGTCATCGAGTACATGTCGCTCGTCTGCGGGCCGCCACGCCGGAGGAATCCGTCTTTGAGATGCGTGGTCGTGACCTTCAACGTAGGCCGATCCATTCGCCGGTTGAGAAGCCAGTCCACGTGTGTGGCGCGTACGCTGGTGGATGCGGGCGTCCGTCCATGAAGATCGGCCGGTCCAGCGAGCGCATGAACTGGACGTGGTAGACGCTGACATCGCGCGTGAGCGGGTCCTGCTCCTTGAGAATCCGCGCCCCCCCGAGGCCGCGCCACTGATGGGGTGACGCGTGCGGCCGGCACTGGTACTCCAACGTTCCCCAGATCGACTCCGGCGTCGTGTCCGATCGGACGCGGCCCGCCTCGTTGAAGGGAACCCCCGTGTAGTCGCCCAGCGGCGCCTGCCCGAAGGTGTCCCGTTCGTTGTTGTCCAGGCGCCATTCCTGAGCAATATCGGGGGGCGCGGGTTGCCGGCCTGGCCCGCCGCCGTCGAGTTGGGCGAACACCAACTCGTTGGCGGCCAGGGCGATCGTAAGGAGGAGCCCCGCAATCGGGGCTCGACGGGGCATGTTCATCGCCGCGATCTCCGTCAGAAGCTGTATTTCAACGCAAACTGCATGATACGCGGACTACCGTTCTGAGTCGTAATTCGCCCGAACTGCGGGGAATCCAGGTTCGTCACCGGATCGCCCCAGTTGAAGTTGTTGAACAGATTGAACGTCTCGACGCGGATCTCGAACGTCTGCCGGGCGTCCAGGCGCAGGATCCTCGCGAGAGCGAGATCGACGTTCCAGAATCCTGGCCCGGTGATACTGCGCGCCTCGTGATCCCCGTAGGTCCCCGCGGCCGGGACGGCGAACGCTGCCCGGTCGAGGAACCCGACGATGGCGTCCGGCTGCTTGGTCTTCGGTCCGTACACGTCGGCACTCACCTGATTCACGCGCTGGCCGCCGATGCCCGTGCCGGCCGGATCCACGCCGGTCGTCACCGTGAGCCAGTTACCCGACTGGCCGTTGAGCACGCCCGCGATGCGCCAGTCCGACGCCACGACTCGCAACGCCGTGTTGTCGAAGCGCGGCGTCAGGTAGCCCAACGTGAACGCGACGATGTGCGTGCGGTTGAAGGGGCAGTTGCCGCTGTCGTAGGTCGGATCGTCGGGATTGGTGTACTCGAAGTCGCTGACGAAGCGTCCGCCGTAGGGACTGTCGGTCGTGCAGTGGGAGATCGTGTAGTTGCCGCTCAGGTCGAGCCCCTGGCTGGAGCGTCGGCGGAACGAGAGCTTGAGACCACGGTAGTCCTGTATGCCGATGTCGGTGAAGGTGTACACAGTGGAGTAGTAGCTGGCGATCGCCGGGTTCTCGAGCGTCAACGCGCGCCGCGCCTGCAGGTTCGCGCGAGTCGTGCACGTCGGGTAGAAGACGCCGTTCAACGTGCACGGCCCGAGACCCAGGAAGGTGCCTTCATTGATCTGTTTGCGCCCCCAGATCCGATCGATGTGGCTGCCCAGGTAGCTTGCGGCGACCTGCCAGTCATCGCCGATCTGCTGCTCGATTGTGGCGTTCCATGACTGCACGCGAATCGAGTTGGTGTCCGGCTCGATCGACGAGTACGGCGCCAGAGACGGGAAGACGGCGTCCGCTGGCGCCGGGATGGGCACCGGGTGTTCGGGCGCTCCGGTCGCCACCAGGCTGTAAGGGTTGGCGAACGGAATGTTGCCGTTGATGGAGACGTTCCTGTTGAACGGGTTTACGTTGGCCGCGGCCTGCTGGAAGGCGCCGCCCGGGAAATCGTAGTTGAGGGCGTACGACGAGCGCAGCGCCGTGCGGCCGTCACCCCTCAAATCCCAGGCCGCACCCACGCGCGGTGAAAGATTGCTGTATTGCCTCAGAGTCCCGGTCTTGCCCGGCGGGAATCCGGTATCACCGGGGTAGAGCAGGCCGGCCGGCGCGTTCGGGAAGCTGGTGCTGCGGATGCCGGCACGGAAGTTGTCGATCGAGAAGTTCGAGATAGTGCCGTTTTTCCACACCGTACCGAAGTAGGGATCCCAGCGCAGACCCAGGTTGAGCGTGACGTTGTCGCTCACGCGCCAGGCGTCTTGCCCGTAGACACCGAGGTACCACTGGTGGTTGGTGTTGACGTTGGGCGAGCCGTGCCCGAAGTTCGACATCTGGCCCGTCAGGAAATCGGCGAGCGCCAGACCGGTGATCGTCCCGTTGAAAGTGAACGTGCCGTTCGAGCCGGCGTAGTCCCAGCCGTCGAAGTAGGAGTACTGGACGTTGGTGCCTGCGCTGAACTGGTGGCGGTTCCAGACACGGGAGAAGTCTTCGGAGAACTGGTAGATCTGGCTGTCGATCTTCGCGGCCACCGTGTGGTTGCCCGAGAAGCGGAGATCAAAGCCGGTGGCGCCGACGAACACGGTGGTCGTACCGGGCACATAGGTGTAGATATTCGGTATGCCGAGGTCGGCGGCGTTGAAGAACTGCTCAGGGGGATCGTTGGCGCGCGTCTTCGTGTTGACGAAGGTGAAGCGGAGCGCGTTCACCGAGTTCGAGCCCAGCACGTGCGTGTCACCGAAGGCGAGCATCTGGGCGCGCCGGTTTCGGTACGGGAGGTAGTTGGTCTGGATTGTCAGGATGTTGTGCGTCTCGTCCAGCATCGACGGTCGGCGCTCGAAGGTATCGAAATACCGCGCGAAGATCTGGTGGTTGGCGGTCAACTGATAGTCGCCTCGAATGACGTACTGCTCGTCGTTGTTGTCGAAGTTGACGGCATACAGCGTGTTGCCACAGGGATTGGTGGCGCGTGGGATCCATCCTGAGTTGACGATCCTGAGCGCCTGCGGGCTGAGCAACGCGGGATTGATGCGATTGTTCACGAACGGCAAGCGCAAGTTCACGGCGTTGCCGCCGGTGCACGCGGCCGACGCGTACGCGGTGAAATCGCCAGCCAGCATCGCATCCGTCGGGAGAAACGCCAGGTTGTCCTGAGTGGTCTGCCGGATCCGGTTCCGCTCGTAGCCGGCGAAGAAGAACAGTCTGTCCTGCACGATCGGTCCGCCTAGCGTGCCGCCGAACTGGTTCTTGCTCAGCCCGTCGCCCGACTTCTTGCCGTCCGGTCCGATGGCGGCGAAGTAGGCCTTCGAGTTGAACCGTTCGTCGCGGAAGAATTCAAACCCGTTGCCGCGGAATCGGTTGGTCCCCGACTTGGTCACCGCGTTGACCGACGCGCCCGAGTGCATGCCAGTCGCTGCCGCCAGACCGCCGCTGGCGACGCTGAACTCCTGGAGCGCATCCGGGAAGGGGAACGGGAGATTGCCAAGGTCGTGCGGGCTGTTGTGTGCGGCGCCATCGAGCTGATATTCGACGCCGTTTCGCAGGCCCCCCGCGACGGAAATGCCCACGCTGCCGGAGGTACTCAGGGCCGAGACCCTTCCCGTGTTGACCGCCCCGCCCGCCAGGACGATCAGGTCTGTCACGTTCCTGGTCTGCAGCGGAAGCTCGACGATCCGCTCCTGCTCCACGACCTCGCTGATACCGGCGCTGCGCACGTCTACGAGCGGTGTCTCCCCTGCCACCGTCACCGTCTCCTCCACGTTGCCCAACGCGAGGGCGGCGTTGATCACGGGGTTGGCGTTGACCTGCAGCACGATACCGGTCTGCACGTAGGTGCGAAACCCAGGCAGCGAGATCTCGAGCCGGTAGGGACCGATCGGCACGTTGGGCATGGTCCAGGACCCGGTCTCATCCGTGACGACGGTGCGGGTGAACTGGGTATCGGTTTGCGTCGCGGTGACGGTCACCCCGGGAAGCACGGCGCCACTTTCATCACTCACCCGGCCGTTCAGCTGTGCCGTCGCCTGGGCGAAGGCAGCACCGCTGATGAGAAGAAGGCTGAACGCAACAATCGAGGCACGATTCAACGGACACGCCATGGAGCATCCTCCTCACATCACGGTGGACCTGGTGCCGTTCGAGCGACTGACTCCTCCCTTTCTGCGCGTGGCTCCACTACCGAGCCGTCGACGCCGTCACTTCGTGGACGACCCTGCCACCCACCATCGTCATGACCGGCCGAATCTCTTTGATTTGATCCGCAGGCACGGTCAGGTAGTCGCGATCGAGCACGACCAGATCCGCCAGCTTGCCTGGCTGGATCGATCCCATGTTGCCCTCCTGCAGGATCGTAAATGCACTCCCCTTCGTGTGGGCGATGAGGGCATGCTCGCGGCTGATCGGCTGGCGGTTGACCACGGTTCCACCGACCATCTTGCCCGTCACCGCGAAGTAGAGTGTCGTGAACGGACGGTACTGGTTCACTTCAAAGGTATCTGTGCCCAGGCCCCAGGCGACACCGCTCTCCTGTATTGTCCTCAGCGGCGGCATGTCAAAGGAGCGATCGCCGTGCACGCGGTTGAAGATGCCACCCATGATGGTGGCGCGTGGCTGAATTGCCGCGTGGATGCCCAGACTCCGCATGCGCTCGAGGTGAGAGGCCGTCAACTGCTCGCCGTGAATGAGCGACCATCGGAGATTCCGGACCGGGAACTCCTTGTTGATGCGCTCGATCTGATCGAGGAAGCTGTCGAAGGAATTCTCGAGCGTCGTGTGCGCATGCATCGGCAAGCCGGCTTTCGCGAGCTCGCGCGCCACCCTCCCCCACTGCTCGAGGTTCTCCGGCCGCTGCTTGCCACCGGCGTTGACCATGTTGTCGTGCGCAGGCGTGTAGTTGGCCTCGCCGTAGGCGAAGTGATCGATCCAGAGATCGCCCTGAAACAACTGGCTCCGGAGCTCCGCGATGCGCGGCAGGTTCTTCGTGACAGCGTCCGGGTTGTTGCCCATCGGCGCTGACACCAGGCAGAAGAACCGCTTGTTGAGCCTGCCCTCTCGGGCCATCGTACGGAAGATGGGCAACATCGCCGCCGGGCACGACCCACCCGAGGCCGTGAGCCCCGACGCATTCAGCTCGCGAATCATCGCAAGGCTGTTTTTCTCCACCAGCTCGGTCGTCGGCTTGGGTATGACTCCCGAGACACGGTTGGCACCCGGCGCATCGACCACACCAGTGGGCCGGCCGCTCGCATCACGCCTGATCCATGGCTCGGTCATCTTGTCGAGGCCAATCGCTTCCACGGCACGGCTGTTGAGGTACGTTTCCGCGCGCGTGAACTGCAACAGCACCGGATGATCTGAGGTGATCGCGTCGAGCTCAGCGCGCGTGAATGGGCGCTTATCGTCAGTGAACTGATCGGGCGACCAGCCGCCGAGGGTGTACACCCACTCGCCGGGAGCGAGTGACTTCGCCTTGGCGCGGATCATCTCGATCGCCTGCTTTCGCGACTCGATGCCATCAAGGCGCAGCTCGATGCCCCAGAGAACGCCCTCTTCCATGTAGTGCGCGTGGTTATCGATGAATCCCGGTGTCACAGCACGGCCGCGAAGATCGATCTTTCTGGTGTTCGGCCCTGCCAGCTTTGCGATCTCGTCGTTGGTGCCAACCGCGGAGAAACGCTCACCGCGGATCGCCACCGCCTGCGCAATGGTGAAGCGGTCGTCGACGGTGATGATCTTTCCGTTGAAGAGGATTGTGTCTGGTGCAGACGCCTGCTGCGCGTACACGACCGAGGCGCCGGTGATTGCCAGTAAGGCGATTACCACGGCGCCGATCGAGATCCTTCGTGGCATCGCGGCCTCCGCGATCAACGTGGTTCGTCCGCCTTGCAGGGCGTGGGATCCCATCCGGCGCGATCGGGGATTTTCTTGAAAGGAACCGTCGAAGTGTACGGCTGGGTCAGGTACTTCGGATCCGTCACGATCGTCGTGGCGAGGAGCCACGTATCACCGTTGGGCTCGGTGAAGGTGTCGAAGTACTCGTCGACGGAGGCGTCATCGCTGTACGGGACGCCATTGCGGCGCAAAATCCACCATTCATGCCGGTCGTCCGCACGCGCAGTTGACCTGTCCCTTTCGGGACCGCGCCGCCGCGACCGCGGGTACCGAGAAACTCCCACGACGCGACCGAGTAGCCCTGGAGTTGCGGAGCCTGCCCGGCCGGTGCCGGGGCGCCGAACTTGAGGTTCCGTGTCTGCGTGCCGGAGTCCGTGTCGAGCTGCAGCGTGTTGTCGTCGACCCAGTGGATGTGCAGACGACCGGGCACGCGCATCAATGCAGGGGGGCCATAGGCCTTGCATTGATCGGGCTCCGCTTTCGCCTTGCCAAGGTCCCACGTGTCGGCGATCTTGCGCGCCTCGGGTGTAAGCGGCAGCATGCTGTAATCACCTTTGGGTGGGACCAGCATCCGCAGGTGCCAGTGCTCGGTGACGATCGACACCCAATAGCCGGTGAAGTCCTTCGGCGCCGCGGCGCGCGCAGTGGGCGGCGGCCCGGCAGCGGCGCCCCGCCCGCGCCCCTGTCCCTGCGCCAGCGCGTCGGGCGCGACGGCGAGGCCCAATACAAGCGCGAAGGCGGTCAGGTAAGGGACGGACCTCATTTCTTTGCGCTCAAACTCGCAAACGCGGCTTCGACGAACATGTCGGTCGTCCAGGAACCCGTCGTGCTTCCATACCGTCCGTCGTAGTCGCGCGTCGGTCGCGCGGCTTTCACCTGTGCCAGCGTCATGCCCTTGTCGATCATGTCCTGGAGACGATCGCGAACGATGTACAGCATGTCGCGGTAGTACGCGACCTCGGCGTGATCGGCAATGCGCCCGTGACCAGGAACGATCAGCGTGCCACCAGCACCATGCGACTCCGGGACGCACAGGTCGATGAGCCGGTTCAGGCTGGTCACGAAGCCCTGGAGACTGCCTCCCGCTTTGAGGTCGATGACCGGGTAGCGCGTCAGGTCGATGAGGTCGCCCGTGCTGATGACATCAGACTTGCGGAAGAACACGACGGTGTTGCCATCGGTATTGCCCGGGAGGTTCATCATGACCACGGGCTCGTCGTTGAAGTAGAACCGCTTCTGATCGATCGCGTAGGTGTTGTCCGGCCACGCCTCCGGGGGGGTAGGAGACTTCTGGCCCGTGGGTGCCGACATCCGGTTGAGCACGTTCTGGTGCGACACGACCGATGCGCGGTTGTAGTTGATCGTTCCCTGCGGGCCCGCCGTGTAGTTGGCGTCGCGAAGCGGAACCGTCTCCCCCTTCGCCGCAATCACCGCATTGCCGCCCGTGTGCTCGGGATGCTCAGTGGTGTTGATCACATAGCGGAGGGGCTTGCGTGGGGGGGCGATGCGCTGCACCGCAGCCCACACCTTGTCGCTCATCGAGGCGATGCCGGTATCCACGAGGAGGATCCCCTGCTCACCCGTCTGCACGGTGATGTTGCCACCGGCCCCGACAATCATGGACACATGTCCCCGCACGGGCAGGACCTGCACCTCCCCTTGTGCCGGCTCCTCCAGTTTCGGAGGCCACACCGGTCGCTGGGCCGTCCCTTGAGCGCTCTGCGTGTAGACCCGATCGCCGATCGCCAGCGCGAAAACAAGAGCCACCGGTGCCCAGACGAGCATCAGACGCGACGCGTGCGAGCGATGGAGAAGTGCCTTCAATTTCCGCCGCCACCTCCGCGGCCCAGATCCCCGCGCTTCAGCCCTTCGCGCCGCGGGAACGTCTTCATCTTGGCGATGTACTCCGGATACATCGTTTCCGGCCCCCCGAGTCTCGCCTCATACGGCGTGCCGAATCGATCCGTCAGGTTGGGATTCAAGCCTGGCAACAGGCTCTGCCCGGGAAGGAAGTGCCGCACTTCGCCTCGCGGCACAGCCACCTCTGTTGCCTCTTCGCATGGGTAGGGAGCCACGACGAGCGTGGGATCCTCGACCCAGGTCATCGTGGTTCGAATGTACGGCTCCGCCATGAGCACCGGGTCGTACAGGATCGACGTGATCTGCAGGAAGTCGCCGATGCGGCGCCATCGCGATCGCACGATGGAGCGATCGCTGCGCATCAGTCCCGAGCGGCGGATGTAGGTTTCCTTGAGGTGCGTCGTTGTCGTGACGAGCACGTCGCCTTCCCACGCGCCGGTCGTGAACCCGCTCCACGTGAACAGCGCGTTGGCGGGCGGATGCGGCCGACCATCCATCCAGATGGTGGTCTCCTGCTCCTGCTGATTGAGATGCCCGTGATAGGCGAGGACCTTCTGGGTTGCGGGATCGACGTCCGACCAGACCCGCATCTGGGAGAGCGGGCCTTCCAGCGAGTAGTCCCACGCGTGCGGACGACACGCATATTCCGCGAGATCGTAGTCGTCAGGCGACCAGGTCTCGGCTCGCCAGCGGCCCGCCGGGCTGACTGGCACCCCGGCATAATCGCCGATCATCCCGCTCCCGTCCTGGTTGCGGGGCTGCGGACGCCACAGCCCGGCGAGATCCGACTGGGCAAGGATGGTGTGGCCGGTGGCGACAGCCACCGCCAGGACCACGAAAGACAGCCGCAGAACGATGCGCGACGAGTTCATTCCGCTGGCTCCTGAGCTCTAATCCACCACCCGCGCGTGTTCGTGGGTGTAGCGCTCACACACACGCGAGTTCTGAGTGTAAATGTCCTCGAGGCCACGGACCGTGTCAGGTCCGGGGGCATCTTACGTTCACCACTACAACGGGTCAATCACGCGGCAAGGGTAAACAGCTAGACGCCACCCCTTCCACGGCCACCCGGCCGCTGCAACGCGAAGTTCACGACGGCGTCGGCCTTGGCCGTTGGTTTCGCATACGCCACCGTTCCGCGCGGAACCGCGTCGCCCAAAGGAGTGCCCGCAAGCGTAATCGTGAAGTTCTGATGTTCGTGGGCGACGAGCTTGGGCAGGCGCCACACCGCCACATCGGCGTTGGATGTCTCATCCTTCCGAGTGCCCTGATATCCGGTGCCCGTCGCTGACACCGCCTTGGTGCCGTCCGGCAACGTGAGCGAGATCGTCACATCCTCGGCGGCCAGCCCCTTGTCCTTGAGTCCCTCGTTCTCCACTTCCAGCGTGTAGGTCGTACCGGTCGCCGTCGCTTGCCCGCCGGTGAGCCGGGCCACGAGAGGGACCACCATTCCCAACTCGCTCATCCAGTCCCAGATTTCCTTGAGCTGCGATTCGGGAAGCCGCCTGGGCGAGAAGTTGCCCATCCGCACGCGGCCCCGCGTCCGTTCGGCATCGAGCTGCTTCCACTGTTCCGGCATGACGGTCGCGTGGTTGTAGACCTGCTTCTTGAACCACTCGAAGTCTGCGTTCATCCCTGCGGCGCCGTGGCGCGGCGTGCTCATCGTGTTCCCGTGGCACTGGCCGCACCCGAGGATGTTCACCGCAAGCTGCTGCGCGCGCGGACCGGTCGCTGGCGCCTCGTTCCTCCACTTGCCGATCGCCGGAGCGAGGGGCAGCGTGTTCCAGTAGGCGACCATGTCGAGGACTTCCTTGTCGCTCAGCTGCGCAGGCACAAATGCGGGCATCCTCCACATCGGATTCCGGATGGCCGCAACCGCCTGGTCGTACGTAATCCTCCGCCCGGCGAGATCCGGTCCCCATCCCCCCTGCGCCTCGAGGCCGTGGCAGTTCGTGCAGGATGTATTGCCGAAGGCGAATACCGCCTTGCCGTTGGCGGGATCACCTACCGCCTGTGCCGCACCCTGGGCGGCGCCGGTGTCACTCTGAGCGACGGAAAGCGCGAACATGAGGAGGGCGAACAGAGATGTGCGCATAGTCGGTGCCTCAGCTTTGGTGGGTGCGTCTGCGATTCGCGCACCGGAGCGTAAAGCACTGCGACCGGACTGTCAAACAGCTATATCACCCGAGTCGCGGCGGTCGTGTGCTACATTCCGGCCTGCTCACGAGACGGAGGGTGCCATGACCGTACGACTGCTCGGTTTCGTCCTCGCGTTCAGCGCCATCGCCGGCACCGCACACACGCAGCAACCGCCGCAGCCGGGCGCCCGTGCTCCGCAGCCACCGAGACTACGCCTGACGAGCCCCGGCTTCGCCGATGGCGCGAGCTTGCCTCTGCAGTTCACCTGCTATGCCGAGGGAAACACTCCCGGCGCGCCTCCACTCCGATGGACCAACGTGCCCAAGGAGACGGCGAGCTTCACGCTGATGGTGAACGGGCCCGACAATCACCCGGCCAAGGGAATCACCGAAGAGATGTTCTGGGTTCGCTGGAACATTCCGCCCACGGCAACCGAGATACCTGCAGGCGCCCCTGTCGGTGCAACACTACCCGACGGCAGCCGGCAAGTTGCCGGTGGGCGCGGCATCCTGGGGTATCGGCCGCCGTGTGCGCCAGCTGGCGTGGGGCCGCTTCACTATCAATTCAAGCTGTATGCACTCGACCAGATGTTGACGCTGCCACCCGAGGCTACGCGTGCCGACGTGATGAAAGCCATGGATGGTCACATCGTTGGAACCAGCACGTACTATGCCTTTCTCGAGAGAACTCCGTAGAACAACAAAAGCTTCATTTCTCATCAGCTCTAGCCCCGCCGAGGATGCCGCGTACCACATGGTGATTGCCCTCGTGGCACGCGAACTCCTGGAGACGCTCGTCGGTCGACTTCAGTCGAATAAGGGCCGTCCACGGTTTGGTCCACGTGGTCGCGTCGCTGATGGTCAGCTCGTAGTCGATCGTGCTCGGGCTCGTTCGCGTGAAGCGCTCGACGAGATGCAGACCGTCGGCCGATCCCATGAAGAAACTCTTCGGCGAGAAGTTCGTCGTCTCCACGACGAGCGTATTTCCTTCCCAGCGTCCGCGCGAGTCTCCATTCCATTGGCGAAGACGCGACGGAAGATGTGGCCGCCCGTCCAGCGGGATGACGCGAGCCTCGTGGTTCACCTCGCTCAGGAACACCACATAGCCAGGTCCCTGCACGATCTGCTGATAGCCGGTGTAGTTGATATTGCCGGCGATCTTGGGCACGCCCCAGCTGATGCAACGCAGGACGTTGCTCAGATCCTCCGGACCGTTCAGCGGTCGAGCAGGCCTCGCCGCGGTCGAGGACGCCGCGCCAAACTGCCACGGCGTCGTCAGGTTCGAAGCGAGCCCTTCGAGCTGACGACGACGCCCCTCCGGCGTGACCGGTGGGAGCCGTCCATCGGGAGGTTCGGTGATGAGTGATGTCCGGTTGTCGAACTCGCGCGGCACCATGTTGAAGACATTGCCGGTCGCGTTCGGGTTCTCCACTGTGTCGGCATTCGCCCACAACGCGAGAAACAGGTTGTCGCCGGGAATGAAATCGCTGGCCGGATTGCTGAACAGCCGCGCGGCTCGTTCCTTCAATTGAGCGACCTCGGCATCGGTCAGGAGTTCGCGGTCCCCCAGCACCCGAGGCCGCTCGAGCGGCGTGACGCTGGTGTCGGTCCAGACGCCCTGAAGATCGGGCTGGCCATCCGGCGTCCGCGGCGGTGTCCAGACCTGTGCCGCGATGGATACAGGCAAGAAAATCGCGATCGCGGTGGCCACTGATCGGATGAGCGAGAACGGCGGGCTCTGGTGGAGCATCGACCTGCCCCATAGCGTTGACCAAAACTGCGTCGAGGGCAACCGTCCGTTCGCCACAGAGGGTTGGTGCCGGGCCCTGGCTGCGTGTCAGAATGGAGTCTCATCAGACCGCGAGACTGCGGCTACCGGAGGGGACAATGACGCGAGCGATGCTGGCTGGGGTGTTGGCGATGACCGTAGTGAGTGTGTCGCCGCTGGCGCAGAGCAAAACCGGAACGGTGGCGATTTACAAAACGCCGACCTGCGGCTGCTGCTCGCTCTGGGTCAAGCATCTCCAGCAGCACGGCTTCACGACGAAGGTCACCGACATGGACAGCGTGGAAGACGTGAAAAACACCAACGGCGTCCCAGGTCAGGCGCGCTCGTGCCACACAGCCATCGTCGATGGCTACGTCGTCGAAGGGCACGTGCCGGCCGCCGATATTCAGCGTCTGCTGAAGGAACGTCCGCGCGGTGTGATTGGCCTTGCCGTCCCGGGCATGCCCATCGGCTCACCGGGCATGGAAGTCCAGGGCATGTCGGCGCAGCAGTACAACGTCCTGGCGTTCGACAAGAGCGGACAGACGACCGTCTTCGCGAAACATTGATGAGTCGTTGATTCTTGATCGTTGATTTATTTCCGTATCACCGCCGATACCCTGACATCTTTTCAAGCACAGCACAGACAGCGGCAGTGTCTTCGTCACGCCTCTTCTTCACAGCGTCGGCGTAGATTGGTGCGGTGGCTGAGAACAGCGGTGTGACGCTGCCCACACGCTTCGCGAATTCCGCGATGATCGTCATGTCCTTCTGCCAGGTACCCAGCGTCATCGTCGCCTTTCGGTAGTTCCCCTTCACCATCATCGGACCGCGCAACTGAAGCACGCGTGAGCTGCCGGCTCCTTCGCTGACCAGCTTCAGCACCTTCGCCGGGTCGAGGCCCGCTTTCATGGCCAGCACGAGCGCTTCGGCCGCGGCCACGTTGTGAACAGCCACCAGCAGGTTGGCGACAAACTTCACCTTCGAGCCGTCACCAAACGGGCCCACGTAGTAATGCGCGCGGGTAAAGCCGTCCAGCACCTTCGCGACGCGGCGATAGGCTGCACGCGTACCGCTGGCGTAGACGACGATGTCCTTGTTGCGCGCCTGCGCCCCTGTCCCGCTGATCGGACAATCGAGCAACTCAATGCCACGCGCGCGAAGGGTCTTGCGGGCGCGCTCCTTCGCTTCGATCGACAGCGTGCTGGTTTCAACGACGGTCTGAGACGGATGTCCGACCTGCGCGAGCGCGGCAACCGTCTCGGTGAGGGCCTCTGCCGATGGAAGCGAGGTGATGACAATGGGGGCGAGCGAGCCGACCTCGCTTGCGCTCTTCGCGACCTGCCCCTCGGCTGATTTCAGGCGACGAGCGCGGTCACCCCGCACGTCATACCCGACAACATGATGACCAGCCGTCACCAGATGACCGGCCATGGCCGATCCCATGATGCCCAGTCCAATCACGCCGATCGGAGGGGAAGCCGGCATCGTTGATTTCATCATCTTTGATTCGTGATCCGTTGTTGATTTCGGATTGTTGATTCTTGATCCATTGAGCGATTCCCGGAGTTCGTCGCGGCAATTTCTCCGATGGCTCCAGGAGGCGCAATGGTTTCGCAACCGCATCGATGCACGCGTCAGTATCGAGCAGTGGCGGCGGCATTACAACGAGGTGCGGCTCGAGTCTCGGATACTTGACGCCCCCGGAGCACAAAGGGAAACATCTGGCAGCCATGGACGGGTGGGCGTTCGCCGGCGATGCCGGCTCGCGCTGACCAGGAAGAACGAACGCGCTAAACAGTCGACGCGAGGCAAGACGTTTCGAGCAGCAATCCGTTTTGTGGGAAACGCGCGCGTGTGTGTCGCGGCTTAGTACTGGCGTTTGCCGTTTGCCGACCCGATGGTGATTCAACAATCAATCTCCAATAAATCACCAATCAACAATCGACAATCAACAACGATTCAAAAATCAAAGATCAGCCAATCAAAAATGGATTAACGGATTGGCGGCGCCCCGCAGTTGCGCGTGCATGGCGCGGGAGCAACGTACTTGTCCCTGATCGTCTTTCGATACTCCGGATAGAGCGTCTCAGGGCGGCCGATCACGACGTCGCGTGGCAGCCCGAACATCTTCGTGAGCTCGTCGACGAATGGGTTGTTCTCGGGCAGGAAGTGCGGAGTGCTCTCACCGAGCGGACGGCCCTCGAATGTCGACACGCACGGCGGGCCGATCGGCGAGATCGGGGCGGTCGAGAGCTGAAAGCTCTTCGAGATGATGTGCGGCTCGGCGAGGTAGATCGGATCCTCGATCACCGTCAGCACCGTCAGGATGTCGCCGTGCCGGTAGAAGCGTGAGGTCATCGTCGCCTGGTCGCTGTTCGGCGGCCCGTTCTTCCGCAGGAAGCCGGCTTTCATGTGCGTCGTGCGGGCAACGAGCACGTTCCCCTCCCACGCGCCGGTCGTGAACCCGCCGCGCGTGTGCTCGGCGTACTTCGAGGGGTGCGGCCGGCCGTCCATCCAGATGGTCATCGGCGCGCGATCCTCCCAGGCGCCGATCGTGAAAGAGATGGCGGTGCCTTTGACCGGCTCCGTCTCACTCCAGATGCGCAACCCGAAAGGCCCCTGCACGAAGTAGAACTGTGGCCATCCCTCGCACTGCCGCTCGATCATCGCCAGCTGCGACTCGTTGTAGGCGAGCGCACGCGTTCGCCCTTCATCGTTGAGCGGCAGACCGATGTAATCCACGGGATACGAGTCACGCGAGATGTCTTCCGTGTTGCGTGCCGCCCACGACCCGGTCAACTCCACCTGGGCGAAGGCGCTGGTAGACCACGCGGCACACAGCAGTGCGGCGAGCGCCGCACGTCGCACGATCACCATCGGGTCGAACATGGCGTGGGATCCCATTTGGAACCGTCCGCTTCCTTCTTGAAATGCGAGCTCACGATGAACGGCTGCGTGAGGTACTGCGAATCGTCGACCACGGTGGTGACGACGAGCAGCTGGCCTCCAGGTGACGGAGACACATCGAAGTACTCAGTCAGGTTCGCGTTGGCGCTGTACGGAACGCCGTTCTTGCGCAGGTACCCGGCGCGCATGTTCCGGGTCGTCACCGTCAGCGATCCGCTCGTCGGTGTGCCGCCGCGACCACCACCCCTTTCCCACTGCGCAACGGAATCGCCCTGCCACGTCGGCTTGCCGCCGTCGGCTGCACCGGGCCCGCTTGGTGCAAACCGGAAGAGCCGCGTTTGCGTGCCGGCATCGATGTCGACGCGCAGCGTGCTGTCGTCCTGCCATGTGATGTGCAGCCGCGCGGGAAGACGCATGACGGCCGCGGCGCCGTACCGACTTGCACTGCTCACCCGCCGCCTCGTCCGCCGCCGGATCCCAGGCGTTCACGATCTGAAGAGCGGCCTTGGTAATGGGCACGCCCCGGTAATCGCCCTTCGGCGGCGTCACCATCCGGTAGCGCCAATCTTCGTTGATAACGGCAACCCAATACCCGGTGAGATCGATCGGCGCAGATGCCCGCGCCGTCGGCGGGGCCGCACCGCCACCGCGAGCCTGTCGCAGCCGCACTTATTGGTGTCAGGCACGCAAACATGAATATGAGGGCCGATAGCCGGTGCGACGCTCACTTCTTCGCTCGCGGGAGGCTGCTGTAGATCGCCTCGATGAAATTGTTGGTCGAACCGGAATCCGCTCCGTATCGCCGGGTGTACCCGCGGGCCGGCGACGCCGCCTTGACCTGGTCGAGTGTCATGCCCGCGTCCCGGAGATCGCGAACGCGATCGCGAATGATGCTGACCATGTCGCGGTATTCCACGACGTCGAGCTGGTCGCACAGCCGCCCGTGTCCGGGAATGACGACCGTGCCGGCCTCGCGCGAGACGATGGGCACTGAGGGAATCGCCAGGTCGATCAGACGGTTGAGCGCGGCGATCTCGCCCTCGATCGATCCCCCTCGCGCGACGTCGATCGCCGGGAAGCGTGTCGTATCGAGAACGTCGCCAGCTACGACCACGTCGGAACGACGGAAGAACACGAAGGAATCGCCGTCGGTGTGCGCGGCGGGCTGATGCAGGATCTCGATCCCCTCGCCGTTGAGAAACATGTACTTGCGAGCGTGATCGAATGTCTCGGTCGGCCACGCCGCCGCTGGATACGGTGATGCCTGTCCCGTCGGTGCGCTCATCCTCGAGAGCACCTTCTCGGCTGACAGGATCGATGCGACACCTTCCAGGAAGTTACCCGGCAAGCCGAACGACCCCGGGGCCGTGAACAACGTCTGGCCTGCCTTGGAGAGCGTCTCGTTCCCGCCGACGTGATCAGGATCGGCGCTCGTGTCGATGATGTAGCGGATCGGACGCGGCGAGAGCTTCTGAATCGCCGCCAACACGTTGGCGGCCGACGCTGTCGACCCCGCGTCGACCACGACAATGCCGTCCTCTCCGATCTGGACGCCGATGTTGCTGCCGGCGCCGGCGATCATGAAGAAGTTCGGTCTCAGCTGCAGGATTTCGAGCCCGCCCGCGGCGGCGACGCTCGTCTGACCACCGCTGGTCGGCATACCCTGCGGCGCGGCCGTGACGTCGACCGACCGGCCGCTCAAGAAGAGCCACGCGACCGTGATGAGGATCCCTGCACGTCCGAAGGCTGGAAACACGGGCGATAGGATACTCAACCTGCGGGGGGTGCGCGACTCCTTCGTGAGTCGAGGTGACGGAGCATTGCGGAGACACGGATCGCCGCGGAGTCGCGAAGACGCGGAGGCATCGGGCAACATGAGACGACAGACGCCACGTCGGCGCGGCCGGCCATTTGGCCGGCCTAATGGAGAGAGCGACGTCGCGCTCCGTGCCCCCGTAGCTCCGTGGCGGCCCGTTTCCTCCGTCCCCTCCGTTCCTCTACACTACGCACCATGATCGAGCGACGGCGGTTTCTCAAAGAGTCGGCACTGATTGGAGCCGCGGCCATGGCCACCGGCTTCGAGGGACCTCCCGCGCTCGGGGCCGCGCGCCAGGCGACGAGCAGCCCGAACAAGCGGCCCATCCGTATCCTGATGGGTGGCTACGGGCCTGCCACCACCGGCTTCAGCCTGGCGATCAAGCGAATCGGCGATCGGCTGTCAGCGAAGTTCGGCGACCAGCTCGACATCAAGTACGTCTACAACATCCTCGACCTCGGCTATCGCGCCGACGACATCATCTGGCTCGTCGAGAGCGGCGTCCTGACCCTCGGCTACCAGTCGAGCAGTTACTTCACCGATCGCATCCCGGCGGTTGGCGTTGCCGATCTCCCGTTCCTGTTTTCAGATCAGGCCAAGGCGCGAGCTGCCATGGACGGGTCGCTCGGGGCCGCACTGACATCGAGGATCGAAGCCGACATGGACTTCCGCATCGTCGGCTACTTCGAGAACGGATTCCGTCACGTGTCGAATCGGGTGAAACCGATCCACAGCCCGGCCGACATGAAGGGCCTCACCATTCGCGTGCTCCCAAGCAAGATACAGGCACGCACGTTCGAGTTGCTGGGCGCCCAACCGAAGGTGATGGACCTCACTGAGGCGCTCGCCGCCATCAAGGCAGGCCAGCTCGATGCGCAGGAGAACCCGTTCTCCAACACCGTGACCTATGGTGTTCACAACTTCCATCGCTTTCATACCGAGACGAATCACTTCTACCTGTCGCGCCCGATCTTCGTCCATCGTCCGTCGTTCGACCGATGGCCCACGTCGATTCAGGACGAGCTGCGCGCCGCCGTCCGCGACGCCGTCGCGTTCCAGCGCGATCTGCATGTGAAGGAAGAGGAAGATGCAGCCGCAGCGATCAGGAAGGCGGGAGGCCAGATCGTCGAGCTGACCGCCGATCAGCACAAGGCGTTCGTGTCAGCGATCAGTCCGATCTATACAGAAGCGCGCGGTCAATTCGATCGCCAGTTGCTCGCTCTGGTCGGTCTCTGACAAGGGCCATGAAATCCTTCGAGCCGATCCCGTCGCAGGAGCGACTGCCGACGCTGGACGTGCTGCGCGGCGCGGCGCTGCTCGGCATCCTGCTGATGAATATCCTGGTCTTCGGCATGCCGTTCGCCGCCTACCAGAATCCCAACCTGTGGGGCGGAAACGACCCGGTGAATCTAGGGGGTTCTTCGCCGTGCAGTGGGTCCTGTTCGAGGGCAAGATGCGGGGCGCTGTTCTCGATGATGTTCGGCGCCGGCATCGTGGTGTTCATGGATCGCGCCCTGGCGCGCGACAACACCGTCAGCGCCGCCGATCTCTACTGCCGGCGGATGTTGTGGCTCATGCTCTTCGGGGCCTTGCACGGCTGGCTGATCTGGCATGGCGACATCCTGTATGCCTATGCGTTGTGCGGGCTGATGATCTTTCCGCTGCGCAACGCCTCACCCCGAGCGCTGTTCGTCACCGGCGGCTGTGGCGCTCCTGATCGTCGCCGCTGTTCCAGACCGCGGGTCGGGCTGCAGAGACGCTCGGTCCGCAATGCGGCAGTGGCGGCACGTGCGGTCGAGGCCCAGGGCGGCACCCTCACTGAGGAGCAACGCGAGGCCAAGGAGGCGTGGGACCAGGCCTATAACGGGTTCCTGCCTTCGCGCGAGAAGCTGCAGGCGGAAGTCGACGACTATCGCAACGGGTACGTCAGTGCATTCGATCAACGCGCAAAGATCATGCGCAAGTTCAATTTCATCCCAGCGTACTCCCCCCGTCCTCGCAGACATGTGGGGCATGATGCTCATCGGGATGGGGCTCTTCAAGGCTGGCGTGCTCCAGGGCTATCGCCCGCAAGGCTTCTACATTCGGCTGGCGATCATCGGATATGGCATCGGTATCGCGGTGAACGCGCTCTCCGCCTACGGGATGATAGACTCAAACCTCGATCGTTTGCCGCCTGGCTGTGGACGTGCCCCGTCACCTGGGGCGCGTGTCGATTGCCGTTGCGGCACGCCGCGGTGCTGGTGATGCTGGTCCAGCAGGGGCGGCTTGACCTGGCTCACCAACCGCCTCGCCGCTGTCGGCCAGATGGCGTTCTCGAACTACATCGCAACGTCGATAATCTGCGTCCTGATCTTTTACTCGCCAGGACTCGGGCTCATGGGCCAGCTTCAGCGGTATCAGCTGTACTTCGTCGTGTTCGGCATGTGGATTTTCAACGTCGCCTGGAGTGATGGTGGCTCCGTCGATACCGCTTCGGCCCGCTCGAGTGGTGCTGGCGCTCGCTGACGTACTGGAGCGAGCAGCCGATGCTGCGACCCGTCCTGGCGCGGGAGGACAGTGTCGTTGTTTCGTGAGCCGAGTCGATTCGCTGGTGACGGTCGAAGTAGATTCGCTCTTGCAGGACGGTCTGTCGGTTGCGTGCCGAGGCGCGAGCGACGGGGAGAGTCGAGCTTCCCGGCGATTAGCTGGGACACGCCTGAAAGGAGGCACCATGGCCCTGGACACGCAATGCAAGGCGTTTCTTGACATGCTGGCCGCCTCGGGCGGCAAGCCGCTCGAGCACCTCCCGCTGGAGGAGGCCCGGCTGGTGCCCCGGGCGCTCATCGAGTTCGGCGGACCCGTGCAGTCGGTCGCGCGCGTTGAGAACCGCGCGATTCCCGGCCCCGCGCAGCCGATTCCGCTGCGCGTCTACTGGCCCACGCTCGCGCCGAGCGTGCCAGCCCTGATGTTCTTTCACGGGGGCGGCTTGGTCAACTCCGATCTCGGTGCGCACGACCGTCAGTGCCGCGCGCTCGCCAACGAGTCAGGGTGCGTCGTGATCTCGGTGGACTACCGGCTGGCGCCCGAGCACAAGTTCCCCGCCGCTCCCGAGGACGCGTATGCGGCAACCCGTTACGTTGCGGAGCACGCCGCGGAGTTCTTCGGTGAATCCGGCCCGGATCGCGGTGGGCGGCGACAGCGCGGGCGGAAACCTCGCAGCCGTCGTTTCGCTCATGGCGCGCGACCGTGGGGGGCCGGCACTCAGGTTTCAACTGTTGATCTACCCTGCCGTGGACTGGGAGGACCGAGAGCCCGTCGGATGCGCGAGTTCGGGACCGATCACTTCCTGACGCTCGATCTCATGGACTGGTTCGGCCCGCCAGGTCCGCAACCAACCTGGTGGAGCTGCGCCACCCGTTCGCCTCGCCCTTGAACGCGCAGGATCTGAGCAGTCTTCCGCCAGCCATGTGTCATCACCGGAGAGTGCGACCCGCTGCGAGATCAGGGCGAGGCCTACGCCCGGAAGCTGCAGGCGGCCGGTGTGCCCGTCCAGTTGAATCGGTACGACAGGGATGATTCACCCGTTCTTCAACCTGGGCGGCATCATAGACGGGGGGCGCAGCGCAATGAGCGACGCCTCGTCTGCGCTGCGGCGGGCGCTCGAGAGCGCGGCCCCGGCCTCCGTCTGACACGGGACCTGCTGCCCTTCACATCACGCGGGCAATGATTTTCCGCGCGTTTCCTCTGCGAGCGGCAGCAGGAGCAGCCCGATGACGAAGGCGAGCGCCGTCACCGCCACCGGGACGCCCAGGCTGCCGTACGAACGAATCCCATTGGCGAGGATGAAGACCATCGCCACGCCAACGAATCGACCGACCGAGCTCACGTAAGCGATCGCGCTGGCGCGACAGTCGGTCGCGTACTGCTCGGGGAGCCACAGCGTGTACAGCGCGAAGTTCGCTCCGCCGAAGCCGAGGAAGAAGACACAGACGTAGAACCAGGTCAGCGCCGCCGTGGTCAGGTAGAACACGTATCCGAAGGACACGACGATGCTCGACGCCCATGATCGCGAAATACACCGCCATCGCCTTGCGGCGGCCGAAGCCGCTCGGCGAGGAACGGCGCGACGACGCAGCCGATGATCGTCCCGATCGCGAGCAGCATCCCGCCATAGGATGCGAGTCGCGCGGCATCGGCAGCCGCGGATCCGGTTCTCACCGCCACCTGTGTTACCGCCGTCGGCACGTAGATCGATCCGGCCCACAGTCCGATGATCGACGCGAGGAACAGTCCCGACATCACCATCGTGCGACGGAAATACCGGGGCGCGAAAATCGCGGCAAAGGCGTCGCGCATCGTCGGACGCTTGCGCACGTCTCCTCCGAAGCGCTCCTGCCATTTTGCCGACTCACGCACGCCGTAGCGGATGAAGCCGATCAGCAATGCCGGCAGGCCGCCGAAGATGAACATCCATCGCCACCCGTAGTTGGCACCGATGAAATAGTTGGCGACCGAGGCAAAGAAGAACCCGAAGTAGTAGCCGGTGTGCATCAGCCCGGCGCCGATCTTGCGCTGACTCTCGGACAACTCTTCCGCCAGATACGCCGCCCCGACGGGCTGCTCGCCACCGATGCCGATCCCGACCAGTACGCGCAGGACCGCCAACTGCCAGATGTTGTTCACCACGCCGCAGAGAAAGGTGAACAGCGAGTAGCACAGGATCGTCAGCATCAGCGCCCGCACACGTCCGACTCGATCGCTGATCGGTCCCCACACCATCGAGAGACCCCAGCCGAGCAGGAACATCGCCTGCAGGATGCTGCCGTAGTACCCGACGCTCCCCTGGTTCACTTCGACGCCGGAGTTGGGCAGCAGCTCGGTCAATGCCGGCACCAGCACCAGCGCGTAGATCGAGGCGTCCATGCCGTCGAGCGCCCAACCGCCCCACGCGGCCATGAATCCACGGCGCTGGTTGCGCGTCAGCCCGGTCGTCGACGCCGCCGCGGCCGACACAGCCCTCGCTGACGACACCCTCACATCACCCGCCGAGGTCGACATCACTTCCACCCCGGGTTGACCTGCTTGCCGAGCAGGAACGCGGGGTTTGCACCCTTCCTCGGTGTGAACTTCTGGGCGCCGCCGCTATCGACCGCGGCGGTGTAGACGTTGCCTTCCTGATCGACGCTCATCCCGTGCACGCCCCAGAAGCCACCGGGGAAATCACCCCACACGCCCCAGGAATACAGGAACTTGCCGTCGAGGCTGTACTTCACCAGCTTCGAGGTGCCGCGATCGGCGGCCCACAGGAAGCGATCGCTCGTGATGATGAACATGTGGACGTCGGAGATTGGCCGCTGTCCGAAGCTCCACTCGTCGAGATACTTCCCGTTCTCGTCGAAGACCTGCACACGCCCGTTGTTGCGATCGTTGACGAACACGCGCCGCGTCTGCGGATCGACGGCGACGCCGTGGACGTTGTTGAAGTAGCTGGGACGCTTCTCCTTGCCTGACTCGCCACGCTGCCCCCACGTCATCAGGTACTTGCCGTCCTTGTCGAACTTCACGACACGCGTGTTCTGATAGCCGTCAGCCACGAAGAAGGTGCCGTCAGGCAACCAGGCCATGAACGTCGGACGATAGAAGTGTTTCTCGTCGTTGCCCGGCACGTTCGGCTCGCCGATCGTCTGCAGCAGCTTCTTGCCGTCGTTGCTGAACTTGAAGATGGCGTGACGGTAGTCGTCCACGATCCAGACGTTCTTCTGCGGATCGTACGGGCTGATATAGACCGCGTGCGGACGCCTGAACATCTTGTCCCACTGCGACCAGTCCTCGATCATGTTCCCCTGCGCGTCCCACACCGTGACGATATGCTCCCACCGGTAGTCGACGCCCGGCTTGCCCACATCGAGATCGTCGCCGGGCGTTTTGCCGTCGGGACCGAAGAGCGATCCCGGCGGGCTCGCGCTCGTCGCGTCGCGCAACGGCAGGCGGAACATCGGGAACTCGACGCTCGGTCCGATCTGCGGCAGACGAACCGGCTGCTGCGGCCGCTTCAAGACCGGCAACTCGCCGCGCTGGAGAACGAACACGCGGTTGGGGCTTTCCGCGAAGACGTACTGGCCCGCTCCCCACGTCCACGTTTCGTGTCCGGGCAGAGTCGTCAGCGGCTTCGGCCAGGAGGCGACGTCGTAGGCGCCGAAGACGTCCTGCCCCCCTTCTCACCCGGTATGGCAGCGATACTGGCCTGCCCTGCCTGTCCTTCCACCGGCGCATGCAGATAGCCCGCGAACACGAACGCCGTGATGAGGGCCAGGGCGACAGCGACTGGATGCTTACGCATGCGGATCCTCCTGGATCAACTCCCAACTCCCAACTCCAACTCCCAACTCCCAAGAAGAACGTGGCGCTTGGGAGTTGGACAAGCAACAGACGTTGGGCGTTGGGAGTTTGCAGTATCAGTTCACATTCTTCTGAAGCCAGCCGGCAATGTATTTGATGATGTCGTCACTGTTCTTCTCGAGCATCATGACGTGGCTGTTGCCGCGGATACCCACGTCCTCGAACCGCACGAAGTCGGTCTTCACCCCCGCCTGATTGAGGAACTTCGGAATGCAGGGATCGTACACGCGGTGGTAGGTACCGTTCGCGCTCGCGGAGAACACCCTGATGTTCTTCCACTTCGCCAGCTTGCGCGCGGGCTCGACCTGCATCCAGCACGGCGCCTCGTCGGGACGCTCCGACTTCGGCTCGAGCACCACGTTCAAATCAGATGGCGCATTCGCCGGCGGATCGAATTCGAATTTGGAGTTGGTCAGCCCCCACGAGTTCGGATTGCGCGGTCCCGCCGTCACCTTGGCGGTGTCGACGTTGCCGAACTGCGGGCCTCCGGGCTCGAGGCTGACCATCGCCTTGACGAACTGGGGACGTGCCTCGGTCACGTCGAAGGCAATTCCTCCGCCCTGCGAGTGCGCGAACAGGATCACGGGATTGCCGATCGCGTCGAGCAGCGCGATCGTCGCGTCGCGCGCAAGCCCGGGGCTTGCCCCGGCAGACTGCACCTGCGACCGCATGAAGTTGTCGAAGACCGGATCGCCCATCTTGCCCGCACCCGGCCACTGCGTGTGATTCATCTTGAGCGGGAAGTCACCGCGCTCGCGGGCGTTGGTCCAGATGCGTTCGAGCTCGAGCGCCGTGCGGATATTGAGGTTGCCGTCGATCGGCGTCTTGCCGTCTGGACCTGGCAGTGGCACGTAGGCGGATCGCCCGCGCGCCGGGTAATCCACCATGTAGACGACGTAGCCCTGCTCGACGAGGCGATAGGCCCAGCCCGCACGATTGTCCGGTGTCTGTTGCCACTGCACCGCCGTCTGTCCGTTCGCGTGGAAAAGGATGATCGGATAAGGCGACCGCACCTGGCGCGGCACCCACACCTCGGTGTACATCGCGCCTCGCATGACCTGCCGGCCTGCTTCGCCCCAGTAGCTGCCACCGGCGAACAGGAATCCTTTGCGCGCGATGTTCTCGGTCGAGAACGTCGGGATCGCTTTGCCCGGTGTCGCGCGCGACGCGTTCTCACCGGATCCGGCCTTGCGCGTTCGTGGACAGCCAGTTGCCGATGTACTTGGCGATGTCGGCGCTGTTTCGTTCGAGCATCATCATGTGCCCGTTGCCCGGCAGGCCGATCTTCTCCATCTCCACGTACTCCGTCTTCACGCCGGCTTGGTTCAGCCACTTCGCGAGACAGTGGTCGTAGATGCGGTGATAGCTTCCTTCCCCGACCATGAAGAGCACGGGGATGTTCTGCAGGTTCTTCAGCTTTCGCGCCGGCTCCTGCTGCACGTAGCACGGCACCTTGTCGGCTGCCGGCGCCTTCTCCTCGAGCACGGTCATCAGTTCCTTCGCATCGGTGATCGCCGGCTCGTAGGTGATTGGGCTGTTGGCCACGCCCCAGCTCAGACCGCCGCCACCGCGCGTAGGTGACCTTGGCGTTATCGACCCCTCGGATCGGCGGGGCCGCTGGTTCGAGCGTGACGATAGCCTTCACGAGGTTCGGCCGAGCATCGGCGACCAGCCATCCGAACGCGCCGCCCTGTGAATGCGTCAGGAGGATGACCGGCGAGTTGATCATGTCGAGCAGCGCGATGTTGGCGTCGCGCGTCAACGTTTCCTGCCGGCCGCCCGCGAGGAACTGAACCTGCGTTTTCGTGAAATGGTCGAAGACCTTGTCGCCGATCCGGCCGGTCCCGGGCCACTGCGTGTGCTTCTTGGCCTGCGGGTAATCGCCGCGCGCGGCCATTGCCGTGAACGTTTCTTCGAGGTTCTCCGCCGTGCGGATGTTCAGGTTCAGTTGACCCGGTGCACCATCGACCCCCGGCACGTACTGCGAGCGTCCGCGCGCCGGGAAATCCTGCAGATAGACGACGTAGCCCATCTCGAGGAAGTTGTAGGCCCAGCCAGGACGGCCGTCAGGGGTCTGGAGCCAGTCGACACCGGTCTGTCCGGCGCCGTGCAGGAAGACAACGGGATATGGCGACCTGATTTGTCGAGGCACCATCACCTCGACATACATCGCCCCTCCCATGGTCGATTCCTTGTCCGGCCCCAATTCGCCGACGTATTTGCCGCCTGCAAAGAAGAACCCGTGGCGGGCGACCTTATCGAGCGCAACGGTCGGAACCGTGGACGGCACGGCGCGCGACTGATGGTTTTGCCCCTCGGCGTGAGACCAACCAGCCAGCCCGATGACGGCGACAAAAAGTGCGAGGCGTGAATTCATGGCAGTCTCCCAAATGGACGAGGCCCCGTTCTAGAGCCGGAGCGAAAGAATGTCAAGCGATTCGCTGAGCCGTAGCTCGGCGGAGGCAAAAATCCCAAATGCAGAGGATTAGTGCAGCGTGCCCTGTGTCGGGACGTCCTTCAAAATCGCCGTCACGCGCCGATGCGCGAAGACGACGTCAGGGACTTCCTGCAGCGCGGCATGATAACGCCGGGCGTACGGCGTGCCTTCTTCATCGGGCGCGACCAGCATCCGCGCCTGCTCGATAATCGGATCGAGATCGACGCGCACATCCGGACCATCCGACTGGAGGACATCGTCGATGCGGGCGATCAGTTCCGACACCGGGCGCAACCACGCGAACTGCGGATCGGCGACGATGACCTTGAGCAGCTCGGCAGCGCCGGTCCGCCCGTGAATGCGCTCGTACGCCGCCCGTTCCCATTCGAGCAATGTGCGATGCAGCGGAACGAGGGCGTGCCTCAATTCAGTCAGCAGACGGCGTTGCGACTCCCGCATCTCATCTCCACCGCATGAGTGTGATGCCGGCCAGCAGCAACGCCACGCCCGCGACGCGGGTGAACGACGCGCGAACGACAGGCCCGCCGAAGAGACCGTAGTGATCCACGATGAGCGCCGCCGAGAGTTGCCCGACGATGATCGTCGCCAGCGTAACCGCGACACCAAGGCGCGGCGTCAGAAACGTGCTCACCACGATGAACGTGGCGCTGAACACGCCGCCGGTCCAAATCCACCACGGCGCGCCACCAATCCCGTGGGTGAGGGGCGACGGCTGACGTGTCAGGAGCGCGAGTGACAGAACGACAGTCAAGGCCACGGTGAACTGCGCGGCCGCGGCCCAGATGGGACCCCCGAGGAGTCCCCCGAGCCTGGCATTGAAGACCGCCATGACGGCGACACCGGCGCCGGTAGCAAGCGCCAGCAGCAAGTAGAGGTTGTTCACGAACGCTCCGCGACTAGAGCGTTGAAGATACCTCAGAAGGACCAGCCGGCCCTCCTCGACCGGAAGAGCTCGCGCCAACGACTTTGTCCTTTGGCAATCGAATCAGCTTCGCGCAGGAGAGACATTTGAGCGTGACATCCAGCCGCGTCGGGTCTGGGTCAGGAAACCACAACGCCGACCTGGCGCCGCAGTTCGGGCAGGAGAATTCACCGGAGGAGCCTCGCGACATATCTTTTCTTTTCTTTCCCGGAAACAACGAAAGAGGAGCCACAGACGAACACCTTCGGAGGTTGGGAGTTACTTGAAGCCGAGCTCTCGCACGGGCTGGCGGCCTTCCATCGGGGCGTCAGAGTAGTATTCTTCCCCGCCAATCGGCCGAAAAACGGCGACCGCGAACAATCCCGTGATTGCGAGGGATGATGTCGGGCTTCGGTGCATGGCGTCATTTTCCCACGGCTCACAGGCCATCTTTTGATGTCTTCGTAAACTCTGCGGCAGGGGCGTCAATTTGCCTCGAATTGGAGCCGGGAGCGGCTGGAATTCGCCGTATACTTGTCGGACATCTCGCGGTGGACCTCTGAGGAGACTTCTCGCATGAGAACCTGCCTGATTGCTGTCGTTGGTTCGTTGCTCGGAGCATCGACGCTGGCGGCGCAAACCACACCGACCTTCTACAAAGACGTACTCCCGATTCTTCAGGCGAACTGTCAGGGTTGCCATCGCCCAGGCGAGGTGGCACCGATGTCACTGCTCACGTATGAGCAGGCGAGGCCATGGGCCCGCGGCATCAAGGCAGCGGTCAGCAGCCGGCAGATGCCACCGTGGTTTGCCGATCCAGGCTACGGTCACTTCGCCAACGAGCGGCGGCTCGTCGATCGCGAGATCGCGATCCTGTCGGCGTGGGCCGATGGCGGCGCACCCGCGGGCAACGCGGCTGAGGCGCCTCCGCCGCTGACGTTCCATGACGGCTGGAACATCAAGCCCGACATCATCGTTGAGATGCCGAAGCCGTTCGAGCTGCCGGCACGCGGCACCATCAACTACAAGTACATCCTCGTGAAGACGGACTTCCCCGAGGACATGTGGATCTCCGCGGCGGAAATGCGTCCCGGCGACCCTGCCGTGCTTCATCACGGCAAAGTGTGGGTGCGTCCTCCCGGATCGAAGTGGATGGAGAACGCGGTCCCGGGTGAGGCGTACGAAACGGAAAGCCATCGCAACATCCTCGGACGCAACGCGATCGAGGAGGGGAACGACATCCTCGGGAAGTTCAATCCCGGCCTCGGCGCGCAGTCGTTCGACGTCGAAGGCGCGGCGAAGTTCGTCCCGAAGGGATCGGATCTGGTCTTCGAGCTGCACTACACGACGTCCGGGAAGCCAGCAGCCGACATTTCAAAGCTCGGTCTGGTCCTGGCCAAGGCCGCGCCGGAGAAGCGCTACTTCTTCCACGCCGGGCCAACCGCATTGAACCTCGCGATTCCTCCTGGAGAGGGAGCAGCGGAAGTAGTCAGCGAGATCACCTTCGGCGAGGACGCAAAGCTGGTGTACGCGCAGCCGCACATGCACCTTCGCGGCAAGGACTTCGAGCTCCGCGTCGTGACGCCCGAGAAAGCACCGGTGACCGTGCTCAAGGGCAACTTCGATTTCGAGTGGCAGATGGGCTATCAGTACGCCGAGCCGATTGCGCTGCCGAAGGGTTCAAAGCTCCAGCTGATCACCCACTTCGACAACTCCACCGCCAATCGCTTCAATCCCGATCCGACGAAGAAGGTCGTGTGGGGTCCACAGAACTGGGATGAGATGAGCAACTGCTTCATCGGCGTGCTCTTCGACCGGGGCATGGCGCCAGAGAAGGTGTTCCTCCGATCCGGGCCGAGCATGCTGCCGCGCGGCGAAGCGGGTCCAACGCTGGCTGCGTTCAACCAGGCGACGGGCGTCGCCCCGGCAACCAACGGCAACATCAACGCCAACGCCGCGCCGGCGACCAACGGCGGGCCGAGCAGCTTCGAGCGGTAAACGGATAAAACGTGGGGGCGGGTTTAACCCGCCGTTCTCGCAGGGCGGGTCTTGTTCTTTGGACCCGCCCTTTTTTTGTTTGGACGACTACCTCGCGTAGATCGCGTTGCTGTAGAGAGTGGGACCGACCGAGTCCCTCAACACGAGACTGAACCAATCTCCTGCAGCCGCCATGACGGCGTGCCCGATGCGACCGTCGCTGGGCACCGAACCTGAAGCGACTGTCACGCCTTTCCTGATCCACTCGAAGCGTTGCCCTTCTGCCCGCCCGAGTTCCGCTCGCAGCTCGAGCCGGCCGATCGGCGCCGTCTCACCGGGCTGCAGCACTCGCGCCTGATTGGCCACAGCCCAGAACTCGAGCGTCGGTCCCTCCGGCGATCGCGTCCGGATGTAGACGCGCCCCGATCGAATGCCATCGACGATGGCTTCCTCCGATAAGTTGTGTGCGTAGACCACTGTCGTTGGACGGCCGATCCTCTGGTCGATTGATTCATCGGGCGTGTGCTCGTCGCTTCCACCAATCGCCGTGAGGCGATGGCCTCGATTCAGCATCTCCGCCCAGAACGGCCAGCCCGCCATCGGGCCCTCGGTCAGGTCACCGTTGACGATCTCGACCGCTTGCACAGCGCCGATCGTGCGCTCGTCGCGATCGTTCCACCCGCACCCCATGCACGTCTCATCGTCGGGCCGGAGCGGGTGATTGATCGACAGCAGTGCACCCGCTGCCGTGATCTCGCTGGCCACGGTCCCAATCGGGCGGCCGTCGCCAAGTCGGAAGTCGACGAATCTCCGTTCACCGAAGGCGTTCATGTGGCCGCGGTAGGTCGTCACCTCACGGCCATGCAGAAGCAGAAGGCCCGGATAGAGGGGTTGCAGCCGGTCAACATCCGACCAGTGACTCGCCGTGTTGTGATCCGTCAGCGCAATGAAGTCGAGGCCGGCAGCACGAGCCGCGTTGAAGACGTGTTCTGGCGGCACACGGAGCCTCTCGCCCACTCGGACCTGTCGTCCGACCGTCGCTGTGTCCCGAGTGCGCATGCAGATCACCCGCATACCATCCCGGCTGGTCACGCAAAGTGGGCCATCCGGTCGCTGACCGCGACATCCGCTTGGTGATGGAGTAGCGCGACGTCACGCCCTCGCGAATGTTGGCCACCCCCAGCACGACCGCCCAACGCCCTGGCTCGATGGGGCCGGGCGTGTAGCCATAACTCGCCGCATGTGATGAGACGAACACCTGCCGCTGTCCCCCGCCGCTCCAGCCCCTGAAGCCTGCCGGGCCGCGCAGCCCCAGATCGATGACCGTGCGGTTACCACTGTCATATCGAAGATCGATATCGATCCGCTCGGTCCCTGGCGCCACCTCGAACTCGCGTTCGAACAGCCGCTCGTAGTCGACTCGCGTGATCTCCCCTTCCAGCAGGTGGGGTACTGTTGGGCTCGCCGCGCACGCGAGAAAGAACGCGAGCGAACTCTTCGGTACTGATCGACGGCCACGAAATCCACGCCCGTGCGAATCGCGGCTTCCCATCGCAACTCCGCGGCCTGCAGCGAGCCAAAGTTATAGCCAGGCGTCCACCCACCTGACGTGTCAGATGGGTCGTGGCCGTTCAGCGTATAAAACCGGATCCACAGTCCGGCTGCGTGCGCCGTCGTGACCAGGTCGCGCAGGCGTCGTTCTTCGGCGGCGGTCCAGTCACCGGCGCGGTTCTGACCGCCAAGTTCGACGACAGCCCACGGATGATTCCACCATCGACGGTAGTTCGAGCGTGGACCGGGAGAGACCTCGGGTACTTCCTCGCCTCGTCGGACTCGCGCCTCCGCAGGGGTGCCGGCCTGAGCCAGTCGTGAATGCACGGCTCCGAAGAGTCGCAACCGGCCGCCGACGGGAACACTATCGTGGAACGATCGCTCCTGTTCGTCGGCTTCGCCTGTCAGAACGAGCAGTGGGCCCGGCTCGAGCGCGGCGACTTCGTTTCCGTTCAAGCGGCGCGCCGTCGTGAGCCACGATTCGTATCGTCCAAGCAGCGCCCACACGGCCGCGTGATGCTCGGGTTCGTTGGTCTTGAAGTCGAGATTGAGCGTGACGACCGGCCACGCCTCGCGGTGATTCTCCTTCAGCGCCTGTTCGATGATCGGTCGAATGGCCTTGAAGAGGTACTCATCCAGCGACGGCTCGCGACCGCTGATCGGCGGGCCGTGTGAGACGACCGATCGCGCGACGCCGGTGCGTGGATCATGGTACCAGACCAGATCCTGCTCGATAGCGACCGGCGTACCGGCGGAGAGCGCACGCCGCAAACGATCGGTGTGCGCCTCCTGGTCGGGATAGGCATTGTGGGCATCGAGCAACACGCGGGTACCGGGCGTTGATCCCGTCGCCGGGCCTGCGCCGACCCCATGCCCGCAATGAGCGCGACGCCAACGACGACGATGAAAGCGACCAGCACTCGCATATCGGTCGTGCTCGAATCGCCTAGAATGTCAGCCGCACAGCGAACTGCATCACGCGCGGATCACCAGCCAGGGTCGAGATCGATCCAGCGTTCGACGCCGTGATGTCCGAGTTCGGATTGCCGAAGTTGGCGCGATTGAACAGATTGAAGACGTCCCACCGCAGCGTGACGCCGACGCGTCCAGTCGAGGGAATCCGTCGCTGCACGCTCATGTCGAATGTCACGTAGCCCGGGCCGCGCACGATATTGCGTCCCGCATTGCCAAAGACGCCAGCCGGCACGCGCGTGAATGCCGCCGGGTTGAACCACTGGTCGACGGTCTCGGCACCATCCGGGTTACCCGTGAGATCCGGCAACCACGTCGCACCCTCGAGTGATCCCTGTGTCACCGTATACGGGCGACCCGATCGGGCGGTGTAGATCCCGCTGATCGTCCATCCGCCGAGGATCGCGCCGCCAACGCCGTCTCGCACGTAGCGTCCATCCGGACCAAAGGGCAGCTGGGCAACGAAATTACCCACGAAGCGGTGCCGCACATCGAAATCACTTGGACCCTCCCACGCTTCGATGTCATTGGTGTCCTGCGGACGACCGGAGCTCGCCGCAAGGTGCTCGGGCGCCTCGTCCTTCGCATCCGAGAGCGTATAGGCGATTCGATAACTGAGTCCCTGCGCGGAAGCGCTTCTCCGCCGCGAAATCGACGCCGAGGTACTGGATGTGCCGGCGGGGTCTCGCCATTGAATATGCGAGAAGTCGGGATAGGGTCGCGGGCCATTGCCGTTGAGCGGCTGGTTCAGGTTACGCAGGACCGCGATGTTCCGGCCAAAGTTGCCGACGAAGTCAGCCGACACGACGAAGTCGGCGCCGATCTGCCGCTCTCCGCCGAGCGAGAACTGGTCGAAGCTTGGCGTTCTCACCGCTCGGGTTCGCGGCGCGAACGAGCAGCCGGCTCAGGACGATGTTCGACGGATCGAGGTAGTTCGGAGGGAAAGCCGTCGCGCATCACCAGCACCGGCGTCGTGGTCGACGTCGTCGTCTGGTTGATGTTGCGAAGGTTGGGCGGGTTCAGCGAGAGCTGATCCTCCGAGCCGATGCGGTCGAGCGGATTGTAGAAGCGCCCGTAGCCGCCGCGGAAGAGCGTGCGTTCGTTGACCTGATAGACCAGGCCAACGCGTGGACCGATGTTGTTGCGGTCCGGTTCGAGGAGCCCGCGATCTTCGAGCGATCCGTCAGATGCGAAGCGCAGCGCGCCGGTCTCAGGATCGAAGTTGGCCATCAGGTTGTCGCGCTCGTACGACGGCGTCATGAAGTCGTAGCGAAGGCCTGCATTCAGCGTCAGCTTCGAGCTCAGCCGCCAGTCGTCCTGGACGAAGAACGCATAGGAGTAGCGCCGCTGATTGACGACGTGCACGTTCGACAACTCAGCGCCTCGCGCGTAACCGAGCAGAAAGTCGGCGAACGCGTTGCCGGTGAACTGACCGGTAAAGGCGAGGTTGCCGCGCGTCGAGGGGATGTCCTGATACTCGTTGTTCATCGGCGACATGATGTCGGCGCCGAACTTGACGGCGTGACTTCCGTTCAGCCACGTGGTGGTATTGAGATACTGGACCGAGTCGGTGTGCTGATACTTCGGCATGAAGTTCGGCGACCCCAGGCGGAGGTGCCCGGTGATGTCGACGCCGATTACGCCGCCAGCGACAGATGGATCGTTCGGCACGCCCGGAAACTGGGACCCGACGTGTTCCGAATGGATCCTGCACACCATCCGAGACGCCCCGCGCCCACGAGAGCCGGAACTCATTAACGAGCGAGGACGACATCACGCTGGTCCAGCCGCCGACCGCGCTGTGCGATTTGAGGAAGTTGCGGCCCCAGGCTGAGGTGGACGTGCCATCGAGCACACCGCCGAAGAAGCCCGGGACGAATCTCGTGCGGTCGGTAAAGATGTAGCGCGCGAACACATTGTCGTTGCCGGTGACCTTGAGGTCGGTGCGGACAAGATAGCGCTCGCCGTCGTCCTCGACGTTCGGCTGCCGGATGAAGTTATTGCTGCCGGAGGCGTTCGGCAACGGGAGCATGCCAATCAGTTCGCGGGCTATCGGATCGATCCGGCTCTGAGGAATCGTGTTGTTGGCAAATGGCAAGCCTGTGAGCGGATCTGTGATCGCCGAGGAGAAGACGCCGTTGCGCTCGTCGGTGGTCATGACGCGCCCCGTCCGAAGCACGCCTTGCGTGATTCGCGTGGCTTCGACATCGAAGAAGAAGAAGGCCCTGTTCTCGAGAATGGGCCCCCCGATGTTGGCGCCAAACTGGTTCTGATCGTTGGCCGCCTTCGCCTGATTCGCGCGCTCCGCGAAATACGAGATGGAATCGAACGCGTCGTTGCGGAAGTAGTCGTAGGCCGTCCCGCGGAGCTGATTCGTGCCTGACTTGGTGGTGACGACGATCGCGCCACCGGGAGCGCGGCCGTACTCGGCCGTGAACGGGCTGGTGACCACTTTGAACTCGCCAATCGAGTCGATCGACGGGCGCGACACCTGCGTGCTGAGCTCCTGCACGTTGGTCGAGATGGAGTTGTTGTCAACGCCGTCGAGAAGGAAGTTGTTCTGGAGTGAACGGTTACCGTGAATGCTCACTCCTCCCGTCCGGCCGGCATTGGTCGTGCCGGTCTGCTCCGTGTATCGATCGCCCTGTACACCAGGAATCGTAAAGAGAAGGTCATCCCAATTGCGGATCGCCAGAGGCAGATTGGCGACTTCCGTCTGACTGACCACGCTGCCGATCACCGGTGATTGCGAATCGAGCAGCGGTGTGACGCCTTGGACTTGCACACTCTCGGTCACCGCCCCTACTGGCAGCGTGAGGTCGAGGCTGACGCGGTTGCCGATTTCGAGGAGGACGGTGCGGACGAACCGCTGGAAACCCGGCGCCTCTGCTTCCACGATCACTTCACCAGGCGGCAGGTTCACAACCAGATAAGCACCTTCAACGCTCGTGATCGCGCGCGACTCGACTCCAGTGTTGAGGTGTGTGACTGTGACGGTGGCGCCAGCTATGGCAGCGTTCGACGGATCCCGCACCACGCCGGTCAGCGTGGCGCGATCGACCTGAGCCGCTGCAATCGCCGGCAAGGTGATCGCGGTCAGGACTAAGAACAGTGTCTTCATGTGATCTCCCGTGGGATGTCGTGGACTCGACATCCACGCTAATCCGCAGGGGTGACCAGGTTGTGACGGCGACTTGACGAGGGGACCAACACGAAGCAACGGGTTTGTGAAGGAGGGAAGCCGAATGGCCTACGGCTTGGATTGATCCGACCACTTCTCGTTGTCGCAGTGGAATTCCAGCAGGTCGGTGTCGGGGAGAAGGTTGAACTTCACTGTCGTCGACCACGGCTTCGTGAACGTCTTCGGATCGTCGAATGTGAATTCAATCTCCATGTGACCGAAGTCGGTGCGCCGAAGGCGCTCGGTGGTCTTGAGTGTCTCGGTGTGAGGCGTACCTCCAGCGTCGAGCCACGACTTGTCGTTGAATCCTGAAGTCTGAATGACGAACGTGTCACCGTCCCAGGATCCGACGGAGTAGCCGAGCCACGTGGGCTGCGGATCGGTCGGCAGCGTGCGTCCGTCAGTGAAGACCTGCCGCCAGTTGTTGAACTCCTCGAAGAGGATGATCGTGACGGCGGGGGTCTGGACGATCTTGAACGGCAGCGTGTGCGTCAGCATCGCATCCGGAATGCCGTGCGGAAGACAGCGCTCTGTCGGCGCGCCGCGTCCCTCCGCTTTCTGTCGCTCCTCGTAGAGCGTCTTTGCCCACGGCCGGAACGGCGCTCCTCCCGGGAGATCGGCCGCGATGTTGTAGACGTATTTCGATCGCTCTCGCCCGTGCGACGGATTGACCATGTCGGCAACCACGTCCCAGACGCCGGAGAAATCGGGCTTGCCGTTGGCGTGCCGCGGCGCAGGCGCCGACAGGTTCGGCGATCCATCAGCCAGGCGCGGTGTGCCCGGCGACGGGTGACTGTTCCACTGCGCATGCACTGACGCGCCGAGCAGTACCGTCAACGCGACACTGCAGACGCGGAGCGCATTCATACGGGCAACCCCGGAGGCGCGTCCTGACACTGCGGACAGCAGCAATGGGGAATCTCGGAGCCGTACGTGCCGTACTCGTGCGCGCACACGCTGCACTGCATCACGTAGACGCGCTGCTCGGGGTCACCGCCCATCCTGTCAGTGCGCGAGACCACGACCTGTCCTTCCTCATTGCGATAGCCAACGTCCGTGACGCGCTCCCACGTCCCGCCCTGGCCCATCTCGCGGAGATTGCGCGCCCGCATGATGTGATTCGCTATCGCGTCCCCCGCAAGTCCCATGTCCTGAAGAACCGAGCGGATTGACTCCTCGGTCATGAGTTCCAGAGAACGCACGCACTGCTCCATCGCCGCGATGAGTGTCGCGGGTGAGCCCCACTGAGACGGCGACGCCGACCGGAGCCAGTCGTCGCGGCGGAAGATCGCGAAACGCTCCCCCTCTGGGCGCTCGAAGCTCAGGACAACGAACTCAGGGTAAGTCGATTTATGGACGGTCATTGCTCGAGGGACGAGCGTAAGCCTGGAGACGTCCTGACAATGCGGACAGCAGCGGTGGGGGATCTCGGAGCCGTACGTGCCGTACTCGTGCGCGCACACACTGCACTGCATCACGTAGACGCGTTGCTCGGGGTCTCCGCCCATTCTGTCCGTACGCGAGACCACGACCTGTCCTTCCTCATTGCGATAGCCAACGTCTGTGACGCGCTCCCACGACCCGCCCTGGTTCATCTTCTTGATGTTGCGCGCGCGCGTGACATAACTCGCCGCCGCGTCATCCGCTATTCCCATTTCCTGCAGGCGCGCGCGGAGCGACTCTTCCGTCAGCAGTTCCAGCGATTGTACAACTGCTCGATCGCTTCCATCGCCGTCGCGCTCGAACCCCACCGGGGCGGCGACGCTGATCGAGGCCACTCACCATGACGCAAAATCGCGAACCGCTCTCCCTCTGGCCGATCGAAACTCAAGACGATGAACTCCGCTGGAAAAATGGGAGTGGCCATACTTCAGCGGCGCGCGTAGGTCATCTTTCGCGTGCGGCTGCCCTGCGTGCGCTCGAGAGTCAGCGCGCCGTTGTCCACACGGTAGACGTCGGCGATCTCGAATCGCAGTTTGCCCTCGGGTCCATCGATCGTCCGCGTGATCGTCACGACGAGCGCACCGTCCCGGCGTGTTGCCTTCGCGCGCGTGTCCCACCCGAGCGGGCCCGGCACCACCGTCTCGGAACCATCGAGACGATAGGTCGCCGACGCCATCTGACCCTCGGTCCCGGTATTCGTCTCGATCGTGACACCGTTGGCCGATTCAGTAATGGTGAGGCGCGTGGGCGTTGAGTAGCCAGCGAAGTTGCCGCGCCCGCTCTGCCCGGACAGCTGCCATCGTCCTGAAAGTGAATTGCCAGGGCTCGTGGTGCGGGATTCGGCGCTCGAAACCGGCGGCTCCGCCGCGCGCTCGGTTCTGCTCGCCCTCGTTGCTGGCGTCTCCGCATCGCCAATGCCATCGTCAGTGGCCACGCCACCAGCCGCCTCGGCCGCGCGCGCCGCGCTGAGGAGATTCGGCATCGCGAGGTTTCCTTCGTGGCAGCCATACTCGAAGATCGCCTCTTCGTCGTTGCGTGTCAGCGGCATCGCGAACGTCCACGGCCGCGTCCACGACGTCGGGTCATCGACGGTCACCGACCACTCAATCCTGTCGGGCGCAACCAGTGTGAAGCGCTCGATCAGCGTCAACGCTGCGGGATTCGAACCTCGGTACACCGGATCGTCCTTGAAGCGGCTCGTTTCGACGACCAGCGTGTTGCCATCCCACCGGCCGCGTGGCTCGCCCATGTACTGGCGAATCGCGGTTCCGACCTGCGGACGCCCGTCGAGCGGGATGATGCGCGTCTCGTGCACCATCTCGTACGAGATCGCCACGTATCCCGGGCTCTGGATGATGCGGTACAAGTTGCCGTAGTTGGCCGGCATCATCGATCCAGGTAGACCGCGAGTAATGCAGCGATCGTAGAGGCTGCGATCGGTGTATGAATCTGACGGTCCTCGGCCCTTGCGTGCGGCCGCTCGTGCAGCAGCGCGGGCCGCAGATGCTTTCTGCCCCTCTGGGCTCATCTGCGGAATACGACCCTCAGCCGGATCGACCACGAACCACGGACGGCTGCCTCGACTGGCTTCGAAGCGATCGTAGAAGGCCGGAGCGCCGCCAAAGTTGCCCGCAACGGGATCGCCACCGGTGAACGGCGAGTTGAGGAGCAATTCGTCGGCCCGCTCTTTCACGAGCTGCGCAAGCTCGTCTCCCTTGATCTGATCGAGCGTACGTCCCTCGAACTCCGCGGGCCGCTCGAACGGCGTGCCCTGCTCGTACTTGTTCGAGTAGTTGCCTTGCAGGTCGGGGTCGCCCCACGGCGTACGAGGCGGCGTCCATGTCTGCCCCACAACAGGTGCGGACGACAGCGCGAGAAGCGTGAACACAACACTCACTCGCCTCTTCATAGGAATCCTCCTGGCGCGTGCTTGATTATCTGCGATTCTCCTCACCTCCGACTATTGTCCGGCCGTCCCCGGAATGCGACGGGCTGCGTCACCGAATCATCAACTGTGTCCACTCCGTGATTCAGGGGTCCGCCTCCGCCGTCAGAAATCTGCCGGGCCGGGTGCACTCTGCTGTCGGCAACTTCCTTGCACCGCGCGACCAGGAATCAGTCTGCCTGGCTGCAGTGAGGCATCGTTGTTCCGTCTACGATGTCGTCGCGCCAGGATGCTCGATTTTCTTCGTCCTGGTGCTTCAGACCGTCGATTTTGGAGGGAAATCCGTACATGCGAGCTGTCAAACTCTACCTGCTGGTTGCTGTTCTGATCGCGCTGGGCGCTCGGCCTTCATCAGCTCAGTCCCCCTATGTGAGCGCCGCGGTGGTGGGTGATGTCTTGCTCAGCACCCATTCTGAAACGTCATTGGGAGGAGATGTCCCGAGTGGCGGCGAAGCAATCGGGTTCGCCCTTCGCGTCGGAACACCGCTTGGCAGCCGGTGGGGCGTCGAGCTCGAGTTCACGCGTGCCGGGGAGATCGAAACAGAGTTCGACGGCGTGATCCCGTTGGCGAGCAGAGCCGGCAGTGCCGTCTCGTGGACATCGTCGCTTCCGCCGGGATCGGTTCCGGCCGGAATCGATGCTGTCTTACCTCTCCTCCAGCGGCCCACGTCGTACAGCCTGCAGACGACTCAACGGCACAGCACGCTCTCGACAATCGTGTGGATGAATCAGGAACTGTCGCCGCGCGTCTCGCTCATTTATCTTGCGGGGATGGGATTCTCTCGGACGACGTTCGAGAACGAATCGCGCTTCGAGATTCTGCCGCTGCCACCGGGCATTTCCATACCGAACATCTTTCCAGCCATCACGAAGACGGTGACCTACGGCGTCAGACCACTGGCAGGGATCGAGGGTCGCATCGGGTTGACCGAGCACGTCGATCTGGTGCCCGGCATACGACTGCACGGCCTCGACAACGGCTGGCTGTTACGCCCTGCCGTGGGCCTCGCGTGGAATTTCTGACGTCGGCGATCGCGGCCGCCCGCTAACGTCGGCGCGTCGCGATTGCTACTCGCAGGTCGCGGAGACGGGCGAGATGCCTCGGACGTTCAGACCGTCAACACCGGCGTCACCCATCAATGTCGCACCTACCGACATCCGATAGCCGACGTACTTGTCGAGCGAGGTGAGCACGAACTTCAGCGTGTACTCACGGTCGCCGAGCGGCGCGTTGACGTCGGGCGTCTTGCTCTCGAACACGCGAGCCGGACGCGTTCCCCTCGTCAGCTTCCAGTCGCGACCCTCGCCCTTCGCGAGGCACCCGACGACGTGCGCGAAGGCATTGGCCGGCAACTCCGTTGAGCCGCCCTTCTTGACGATCTGGACGCCCTCACTCGACGCAGCGGTCAGTTCGCGCGCACCGGACGGGAACCCGTTGGTGTTCAGGATATGAGCAACGATGTCCACGTAGGTCGCCGTGCCGAGTGTTCCGGCCAGCGAGCCGTCCTCCGAGAACGGCATATTCTTGCTGATCCGACCGAGCATGTAGTCGACGGTGGTTTCCTGCCAGTCGGCCCAGAACCGATCGCCCTTGAGCGCCTGCCGCTCGCCGCCCTCGAGGGTGCCGCCGTGGCACTCCGCGCAGTTGGCGAGATAGAAGCCTCGCCCTCGCTCCGCCTGCGCCGTGGTGAACACGCCGTCCCATGCCGTCTTTGGCGCTGTCTGACCGCTGACCACCTGTTCGCCACCCAACCGGGTGAACACGATCGAATGCACTGAGAAAAATGACAGATGCAACTCGCACAAGTATCCGCATGACCTGTGGATGATATCGGATGGCCGCCGGATTTCGCTACGCGCTGGCCTTCTTCGCGGGCCGATGTGTCTGCCACCACGCGCGGGCGCGCTCCTCGGTCCACGGGTTCGGCCCACTGATTTCCGCCAGCCTCTGTGCCAACACTCGCGCGGATTGCGGCCGGTCTGCGGGACTCTTGGCCAGGCACGCCAGGATCAGTCGATCGAGCGCAGGTGGAATCGGTAACTCAGAAGAAGCCGACGGTGCGGGCGGCGGAGTCTTCGCGTGATGCACGACGACGGCCATCGCTGTGTCGCCGTCGAACACCGGCTTCCCTGTCAGCATGAAATAGGCTACGCAACCAGTCGCGTAGATGTCTGCTCGACAATCAATCTGCGACCCCATCGCCTGCTCGGGCGCGATGTACGCCGGCGTTCCGTGCACGACGTTGTCGCGCGTGACACCAATCGCAATCGCACCGGTCTCCATCAGCTCGGGTGTGGCCTTGGCAATACCGAAGTCCAGCACCTTCACGAAGTCATGTTCGCCGCCGTACCGGCACACGAACAGGTTGGCCGGCTTGATGTCGCGGTGAACGAGCCCGTGCATCTCGGCCTCCGCCAGCGAGTGACACACCTGGCCCAGCAGATAGATCGCGCGATCGGCCCGCAGCGGACCATATTGTTCCACCAGCCTCTGGAGGTCGAGGCCATCGAGCAGCTCCATCACGTAATAGAAGCTGCCATCGTCGGCCACACCGAAGTCGAAGAGTTGGACGGTGTGCGGTGAAGAGAGAGCCGCTGTGACCTGCGCCTCCCGCTCGAATCGGCGCATCGCATCGTCGGAACCCTGAACATTCCCCGAGCGAATCAGCTTGACCGCAGCCGGGCGAGCGAGCAGACGATGCTTCGCTCGCCACACTTCTCCCATGCCGCCTTGCCCAAGGCGCTCGACGAGGCGGTAGCTTCCCAGCTCGCGCGCTTCGGTCACGGCCTTGCCGAATGTGTAGACGACGCGCGCGCCGACATACGCCATGATCGTGATGAGCAGGTACGGGAGCACGATCCAGAAGAAGAAGGTGTCTGCCGTCGGACTGTACGTGGTTCGCCGCGTCAGCACCACGAAAGCGATCACGACGGGAACGGCGGTGACCGAGGCCAGCGTCGCCAGCGTGGCCTTGACCGGACGCGTAGGAATCACGACGGTGAAAAGCAGCGCCCATGGAGCGACCCACGACAATCCGATCCAACCGTTATGTTCAGACGCGTGGGTTCGAGGTACTCCGCCAGCGCGATGCCATAGCAGCTGACGACCTCGAACATCAGCCCGACGTTCATCACCGTCGGCAGCGGCACACGCGGGCTCATGGTGAACGCACCGACAGCGAGGGCAATCGCGATCGAGATCGGCCCAGGCACCCAGTGCTCCGGGACCGCCCAGAACGCCGCGCGCCACTCGGGATAGACCAGGTTGGGGAAAAACCCCGCCATGAAGAACGTGAAGGCGTAGAGCAGAGTCAGGATGCGAAGCCGGCTGGCGGACTGACTGAGCAGCTCAGGTGCGAGCGAACCCGTGCGATAACCCGTCGTCGAGGCACGCGCCCCGCCGCGGGGCTGCAGGAGGGTGACACCTGGCGTCACGAAGCGGTCACCTGGTTAGAACTCACAGCAATTCATGACTAGTATGCTGCGGCCGGCGCGCTGTTCGCTTGTGAGGGCGCAGACGTTGTCAGAAACAGAGGTTGCTCCCAGCGCGGTCGACGCGGCTGCTCGAGCCCCGAGGGTATTCGTCGGGTTCCTCGAGCAGCCCCGCCCATCTCTCGCTTCTTCGGTCTCCAGCAATTCCAAGGATCAGGCTAGATTATCTGGCGCCGCTGCCGGTCTTATTCCTGGAAGGCATCGCGCTCGACGACCCGGAACGCCGCCTCGAAGGCAACGGCAACCAGGTACGTGCCTTTGGTGAGCACGAGCGAAGGCGTTATTGATGTCCGCCTTCGATGAAGCTACGGCGGACAACCTTCGCATGGCTCGCCAACCGTAGCTCACGGGAGCCGGCGAGCGTGAGCGAAGGTTGGTGCCGGAGGAGGGAATCGAACCCACACGCCGGGTAACCGGCGCGAGATTTTGAGTCTCGTGCGTCTGCCAGTTTCGCCACTCCGGCCCGGAACACTCAGTATAACAAGCCCTGCGGGGTATACTGCCCGAAACCCCTTTCAACGCGACGCAGCACGACCTCATGACCAGCATCGGCGCATCCGTCGCCTTCGACGGCGACCTCACCTGTGACGAAGACATCACATTCGAAGGACGCCTGACCGGCAACATCTTCGTCCGCGAGGCGGCGCTCATCGTGGCGCAGGCCGCTCATCTGGAAGCCACCATCCGCGCCCAGCGCGTCATCGTCCAGGGCACCGTGCAAGGCTCCATCTCGGCTGGTCAACGCATCGAGCTCGCCTCCTCGGCCAAGGTCACGGGAGACCTCAGCGCGACCCAGATCGTCATCGCCGACGGCGCGCAGTTCAACGGTCGCGTGGATATGGGTCGACGGACGATTGTCGCCAAAGTCGCGCAATACAAGGCCGCGACCACGTGAACTCTACCTTCGACGAAATCTACAATCGACAACCATCAATCAAAAACGATTCAACAATCAAAGATCGTAAAATCTGCAATTAGCTACAGTTCAGACCGTTTCGCAACCACCGACGCCACCATCCGCCCTTCGAAATCTCCTTCACGGCTCGCGAGGATCTCGAGCGGTTGAACCAAGTCGAGAAGCTCCCCGGGCTCGAGCAGGAACGCCGGGTTCGTCGGCTTCCCGCGCGCGGCCTGTGCACGGGTGAACGTCTCATAGACCAGCACGCCACCACTCCGCAGCGCACCGACGATCGACGGGAAGAGCGGCCGGTGCAGGTAGTGCACGACGACGATCAGATCGAAGGAGCCGGGCTCGAGGTATGGCTGGCCATTCTCCAGATCGATGACCTCAGTCTGTATGGACAGGCCGCGGCGAGAGGCTTCATCGCTCAGCGACTTGATTGCAGCGGCATCTCGATCGACGGCCAGAGTACGAAAGCCCTGCTCGGCGAGCCAGATGGCGTGGCGACCGGAGCCGCACGCCAGATCGAGACTGTCGCCGGCGGCCGGCAACAGGTGCCGATTGCCCGTGAGCCACACGCACGGATCACTCACGTGCGAGCGCCTTTGCAATCGCTTGACCGGCAATCCACCCTGATGACCACGCCCATTGAAAGTTGAATCCGCCGAGGCGTCCGTCCACGTCGAGGATCTCCCCCACCAAAAACAACCCCGGACACACCCGCGACTGCATCGTGGCCGGATCGATCTCGTCGAGCGGAACGCCGCCTGCCGTCACTTCCGCGTACGAATATCCGCGACTGTCGATCACCTGAAGCGGCGTATCGAGCAACGCATGCACCAGTTGACGTCGATCGCTCTTCGCCAGATGCGCCATCGTCGTCGCTGAATCGATTCCGCTCGAGATGATCCACGCGTTTGCGACCGACGCAGGGACGAGGCTTGCGAGGACAGTGGATACGAGCGCCCTCGGGCGTGCGCGCTCTTGTGACAGCAGCCAGTCGTCGAGCGATTCGAATGTTTCCGTAGGACAGACGCTCACCCGCACATCACCGGCGTGCCCTGACAACCGGGCACGGTGCCAGTGGCGAGACATGTTCAACGCCACGGGACCACTGACTCCGAAGTGCGTCCACAGCAGAGAGCCTTCGAGGCGTGTGGCGATCGTGCCGTCAACGCGAAGCGTGAGCGCCGCCTCGTGGGAGACGCCCGCCAACCCGGTATGGCGATCGCCGTCAAGTACGAGAGGCGCGAGCGCCGGTGTCGTGTCGACGTATCCGTGCCCCAATCGCCGTCCCAGCTCGTACCCGAATCCGTCGCTACCCGTTTTCGGCAGCGAGCGGCCGCCAGTGGCGAGCACGACAACGTGCGCCTCGTGGCGCTCGCCATCGGCGATCTCAACGACGAAGCGGTCCTCCACCCGATCAATCGACAGCACACGACGGCCAGCCTCGACGGACACACCTACCCGCCCGGCCTCGGCCAGCAGCGCGTCGAGCACGGTTCGCGAGCGGTTGGTGTCAGGGAAAAGTTTGCCGTCCTCCTCTTCGTGCAGCTTCACGCCAAGTGTCTCGAAGAACGCCGCGGCGCGCTCGGCTGGAAATGCGCGAAGCACGTTGCGAACCACGCGCGAGGAACCGCCCCAGAAATCACGCTCGGTCACGACACGGTTGGTGACGTTGCAGCGCGAGCCGCCGCTCACCAGGATCTTGGCGCCGATCTTCGACGCGCCATCAAGGCAGCGCACGTCCAGGTCCGGCGCCGCGCGTGCTGCGAATATCGCGGTCGCCAGCCCGGCTGCGCCAGCACCAATGATCAGGACTTTCACTTTCCAGGATCCGGTTCCGTTGGGAGTTGGGACTTGGTAGTTGGGAGTTCAGAGTTGAGAATACCCGAGATGCACGACGCCGCCACCGGACTGCGATCGGTCAACCCGACCCATCCACCACCCACGATCCCGCAACCAACGCTCTACGGCGACGTCATCGGCGGCATCACCACCTTCTTCACGATGGCCTACATCGTCGTGGTCAATCCCGGCATCCTGGCATCGCAAGGTACCGGGATGGCTTTCTCGGGAGTGCTGACGGCAACGGTGCTGCTCGCGTTCGCCATGACGTTGATGATGGGGCTCTACGCGAAGCTGCCGTTCGCCGTTGCTCCAGGGATGGGCCTCAATGCGTTCTTCGCCTTCACCATCATCCTGCAGCAACAGGTGCCGTGGCCGACGGCGCTCGGCATCGTCTTCTGGGCCGGCGTGCTCTTTCTGCTCGTGTCCGCCACACGGCTGCGAGAGGTGATCGCGCTGGCGATCCCCGCGGGCCTGCGGCTGGCGACCGCGGTCGGTATCGGACTACTCCTCACATTGATCGGCTTGCGCAATGCAGGATTGATTGTGTCCGACCCGGCTACTCTGCTTCGTCTGGGCGCGCTCGATCATCGCGCCGCCTTCCTCGTCGGAGGCGTGCTGATCGCAGCAGCACTGATGCGCCGGCAGAATCCGCTCGCGTTCCTCGCGGCCATCTTCGTCGTGACCGGCGTGGCATGGACCTTTGGTTATGCGGCGCCACCCGAGCGCATCGTGAGCGCACCCGACTTCTCGTCGGTGTTTCTGAAGCTGGACATGCTGGGCGCGCTGCGCCTGGCTCTGGTCCCGGCGATCATCACGATCCTCTTCACGGACCTCTTCGACTCGCTCTCGACGTTCATCGGCGTCGCCAGCGCCTCGGGCCTCGTCGATCGCGACGGGAAGCCGATCAACCTCCGACGCGGTCTGATCGTCGATTCCTTCGCCACCTTCGGGGCAGGACTGGTGGGAACATCGCCGGGCACGGCCTATGTCGAGAGCGTCGCGGGGATCCGCATGGGTGCGCGCACGGGACGCGCGTCGGTCGTCACGGCACTGTGCTTTCTTCCGTGCTTGTTCGTCGCACCGCTCGCCTCAGCCGTTCCCGGCTACGCCACCGCCGCGGTGCTCGTGCTCGTCGGCCTCACGATGTTCCGGACCGTGACGACGATCGATTTCGCGTCGCCGGAGGACGGCCTGCCGGCCTTCGTCACGATCGTCCTGATTCCGCTGACGCTGTCGATCTCACAAGGCATCCTGTGGGGCTTTCTGCTCCACGGCTTGCTCTACATCGTCGTCGGCCGCGCGCGCGAACTCAAGCCCGCGCTCTGGGTCCTCGGGGTCATCTCGGCCGGATTGATCGTGTTGGGACACTAGGACACGACGCAACTCCCAACGCCCAACTCCCAACTTCCAAATGGTTCCGGGTTCTTTGGGAGTTCGATCTTGGGAGTTGGGAGTTAGCGAACTAGGTGGTGATGTATCGCTCGAGCTGTTCGATCGTGAACTGCTGCTGATCGATCGTGGCCTTCACGAGATCGCCGATGGACACGAGTCCCAGCACCGCGTGGCCGTCCATTACCGGCAGATGCCTGATGCGCTCGCGCGTCATCAGCGCCATGGCGTACTCGACGCTGTCTGTCGGTGCCACCCACACCAGACGGGTTGTCATGATGCTGCGGATCTTGGTGTCGAGTGACGAACGCCCGTCGAGGATGATCTTTCGGGCGTAGTCGCGTTCGGACATGATCCCGACCGGCCGATCGTTTTCGAGAATGAGCAAGGCGCCGATGTTCTTTTCCGCCATCAGCGTCAATCCAGCAAACACGGTTGCATCCGGCGAGATAGACCATACTTCCGACCCTTTGCCCGCCAGCACTTGCAACATCGACGGCATAGAGCCCTCCCTTCAGCATGCCCAGAAGGGAAAGACTAGCACCGGGTACAATGATGGAGTCTATGGTCGAGGAAACCGTAAAAGCCCTGCCGTGCGGATGCGAGGCGCGCACCTACCGAGACTTCCTTGGCCGCGTCGTGGGCACGATTGTCACCAGGTCAACGACTTGCCCGCGCAGCGATCACACGATTGGGCAGACGGTCATCATGCCTGGGCGTGAGAACGCCAGGCCGGAATGACGGCGCCTTCAGCTCCGACGGTGCTGTGGCGGATGTCGCGCGGCCGCTCGACGGCACACGCCACCATCTTCCCTGGCGATGCCCAGAACACGGTCACCTGGTTCTTCGACGGCGTCATGGATCGGGCGGAAAACTACGAGACGCTCGACCTCGCCCTGGCACGCGCGGACCAGATCCGCGGAATTCTCCTGAAGGACGGCTGGAAGGAAGCCTGACCGTAGGCCGGGTTCTGGTCATGAGAACCGGCGGGTCCACAGACCAGGACCGCCCTACGGCTATCATTAAGCGAGTGGAAACAGTCAGACTGCACAAGACTGTCGGTGTCCGTGTCGGCCGCGTCCAGGTCGGCGGCGGTGCGCCTGTCGTCGTCCAGTCAATGACGATGACCGATACGGCGGATACGGCGGCAACGGCGCGGCAGTGCATCGAGCTGGCTGAGGCCGGATCGGAGATGGTGCGCGTGACCGTCAACCTTCCCGAAGCCGCGGCGGCCGTTCCCGAGATCAAGCAGCGGATGCTCGATGCCGGCTGCACGGCACCGCTCATCGGCGACTTTCATTACAACGGGCATCTCCTCCTCACCCGCCATCCTGCGTGTGCGTCGGCGCTCGACAAATACCGCATCAATCCCGGCAACGTCGGCACTGGCAAACGGCGCGACGAGCAGTTCGCCACCATCTGCAAGGTCGCCATCGATCACGACAAGCCGGTTCGCATCGGCGTCAATGGCGGTTCGCTGAACCAGGAACTGGTCGTCGCCAAGATGCACGAGAACACGACGCGAGGGCTGGGCAAGAGCTCGGAAGAGATCCTCAACGAGTGCATGGTGATCTCGGGTATCGAATCAACCGAGCTCGCGCTCGAGACGGGCCTGCGCAAGGATCAGATCATCATCTCGTGCAAGGTCTCGCGGCCCAGGGACCTGCTCGCCATCTATCGCGATCTGGCCCGCAAGACCGAGCAGCCGCTGCATCTCGGACTCACCGAAGCGGGCATGGGCACGAAAGGGCTCGTGTGGTCGGCCTCAGCGATCGGAATCCTGCTCAACGAGGGCATCGGCGACACCATCCGCGTCTCGCTCACGCCGCGCCCGGGCGGCGACCGTCGTGAAGAGGTGTACGCAGCGTGCGAGCTGCTGCAAGCGCTCGGTATTCGTTCGTTTGCCCCGAGCGTGACGGCGTGCCCGGGTTGCGGCCGCACGACGAGCTCGACATTCCAGGAGCTCGCCGAGCGCACGCAGGACTACATTCGGTCGCAGATGCCCGAATGGAAGAAGCGCTATGAAGGGGTCGAGACGCTGACGCTTGCGGTGATGGGCTGCGTCGTCAACGGCCCGGGCGAATCGAAAGCGGCCAACATCGGCATCAGCCTTCCCGGCACCGGTGAAGCACCCAACTGCCCGGTGTTCATCGACGGCGAGCACTTCACGACACTGCGAGGCACTTACGACCAACTCGCCGAAGGCTTCCGCGCCCTGGTCGATAACTACGTGTCCACGCGATATCCGACGCGATCGTAGCTCCCGTCCACCTGAGCTTGGCGCCCGAGGACATACGACGTGCAAAAACGTGTGTACATTCATCTCCGAACTGGCATCGATCTCGCACCATCACGTCAGGGCTGAATCGCACAGGAGGTGATCAGCTGATGAGAGTCGTCGTTGCTGTTCTTCTATTACCGGTGCTCCTCGCGGTGGGATGCGCCAAAAAAGCGGCGCCCGTGACGCCACAACCGGTACCGCCAGAGTCTGCTCCGGCGCCCGACCCGGCGTCTCCGGCGTCTGCCTCGGTGCCGCCCGAGAAACCAGCGGCAGTCGCGACGGCCAAGCCGCCTGCATCAGTGCCTCCTGCGGAAGCACAGGCCGCCCCTCCAACGGAGAAACCACCTGCACCGCCGACGGCGGCGCCGGTCCAACCGGCTGCACCATCGGATGCGAAACCTGCGGCACCATCGACGTCAAAACCGCCCGCGGCATCAACTGCAAAGCCAGCGGCACCGGCACCAGCGAAGCCGGCGGCACCGTCACCGACAAAGCCAGCGCCGAAGCCGGTGGCTCCGCAAGAAGCAACCAAGCCCGCGACTCAGGCGACGCTGGACCTCGATGCACTCAAGGAGCAACTCAAGGGGACCAGGGCGATCGGTGTGTTTACCAAACTCACGCTGAAGAATCAGGTCGACGATTTGCTGGATCGATTCCGTGACCATTACGCCGGCAAGGACAAGGTCACGATGAAGGAGCTGCGCCAATCCTACGATTTGTTGTTGATGAAGGTGCTGTCCTTGCTGCAGGACCGCGATCAGAGGCTCGCGGCGGACATCGTCGCCTCTCGGGAAGCGATCTGGGGCCTGTTGGCAGACCCGAAGAAGTTCGCTGCCCTCGACGTCTGAACGCGGGAGATTCTATGAAGAGATATGTTCGAATCGTTGCGCAGTCGCTTGTCGCCCTCGCGCTGCTGGCCGCGCCTTCGTTCGCGCAGAGCGAAGAGGAGCTCAAGAAAGACCTGACGGCGGTGATCGCCCTTCACGGACTCCCGTGCGGCGAGGTCGTCGGCGTGAAGGTGCAGAAGGAGAACGACTACCTCGCCTCGTGTAAAGACGGGAATCGGTACCGTGTGTACGAGAACGAGAAAGGGCGCGTCGTTGTCGATAAACAATGACGCGCCGGATGGTGGGCTTCAGGCTCGAACTATCTTGATGACGAATCGGAGGCGGTCTTCTCCGCTGCTCGAGCGGCGCTCAGCATGTTGAACATCGCGTGATTCCCTTCGTGGCACGCGTATTCGAACATCTCCTCCGGCTGCGTCTTCAGATTGAGCGCTGCCGTCCAGGGCTTCGCGAACGTGGTCGCGTCCTCCACCGTCACTTCGTAACGCAAGTCGTTCTCGCCGACGCGGGTGAAGCGCTCGACGAGATGCAGATTCTGTCCGGCGCCCCGATAGTTCGTGGCATCGCTGAAGTTCTTCACGTCGACGACCAGCGTGTTCCCTTCCCAGCGACCGCGCGAGTCGCCGTGGTACTGCCGAATTGTCGGGTTGATGTGATCACCGTCGTCGAGCGGAACGATCCGAGTCTCATGAATCATCTCGTAGGTGATCGCGACGAAGCCCGGGCCCTGCACGATGCGCGTGTTCGCGTTGTACACCGCCGGGAACATCGAGCCGGGAATGCCGCGTGTGATGCAGCGATCGTAAAGCGTGAAGTCAGTGGGTCCGTTGAAGGGACCGTTGCCGAAGCTGCCACGAACCTGTCGCTGCTGCCGGGCGCGCGCCGCGTCGGTGATCTCGGGAATCCGGCCGTCCGGCGGATCGATCACCATCGAGGTTCGTCGTGACGGGTTGCCGCGCTCGAGCCAATGCGGCGGCGGTGACGTCGCGGACCCGACAGCGCCCGCGTTGCGCGTGTCGGCCGTTTCCAAATCGAACTCAGCGTTGTCGCGATCCCGCTCCGCGCGAAGGCGGTCGGCGGCTTTCGCGAACTCCTCGTCACTCAATTCCTGACGCGTGCCGAGTTCCTTCGGACGTTCGAACGGAACACCCAGCTCGTTCTGACTCGTCCAGTCACCCTGCAGATCCGGATCGCCCCACGGCGTGCGAGGCACGCTGGACGCCGACTGCGCGAAGACCAGCGCGGGAAGGGTGAAACTGATGAGAAGACCTCCGATGACGGCCGACATGGGCTTCGATCGCATAGGGTCGCTCCTTGATAACGGTCAGATCATACTGCCAGCGGACGGTTCCGGGTTCCATGGAACCTGGAACCGCGTCATTGCTTATCCCCAGTAATCAACCGTGCCCCGCGCTGGAACGTGACGTAAGCAACGGCCCACTCGAAGAGCACGACCACCCGGTTCCGGAACCCGATCAGCATGAAGATGTGCAGGAACAGCCAGGCCAGCCACGCAAGGACACCCGAGAACCTGATCCAGTTCAGATCGCTGATCGCTGCCCGTCGCCCGACGATCGCCATGCTCCCGAGATCGCGATAGACAAATGGCTTTGGCGCCTCGCCGCGCAATCGTCGCAGGATCGTCTTGGCGGCGTGACGCGCGCCCTGCATCGCCGTCTGCGCCACCCCGGGCAGGAGCTTGCCTCCCTGGAGCATGAAGGCAGCCGCATCGCCAACGACGAACACTTCGGGATGACCCGGAATGGAGAGGTCGGGCTCGACGATGACGCGCCCGGCGCGATCGAGAGGGACGCCGAGTGAGGCGACGAGCGAAGACGCTGCCACGCCTGCCGCCCACAACACCGTGCCCGCATTGATTCGTTCCGTGCCTGCCATCACACCGTGAGCATCGACCGCGGTGACGGCCGTTCCCTCGCGCACTTCGATGCCCAGACGTTGCAGTGAGGCGCGCGCGGCATTGCGCAGCTTCTCGGGAAACGAGGGCAGAATCGTTGGTCCAGCCTCGACGAGCACAATCCGCGCACGGGCCGTGTCGATGGAATGGAACTCGTCGCGCAGAGTCTGTCGCGCGATCTCGGCCAGCGTGCCCGCAAGCTCGACACCGGTGGGACCTCCGCCGACGATCACAAACGTGAGCAACTCACCCCGCCGGCGATCATCTTCCTCGCGCTCCGCACGTTCGAACGCAATCAGGATCCGCCGCCGGATGGCGATTGCATCTTCGAGTGTCTTGAGTCCCGGTGCGTTCGGCTCCCAGTCTGAATGCCCGAAGTACGCATGCTTCGAACCGGTCGCGACGATCAGCCAGTCGTAGTCGAGCGCACCACCGTCGGTCAATTCGACCCGCCGCGCGTTCACGTCGATGCGCGACGCATCGGCAAGCAGGACCCGCACGTTGCTGACACGACGAAGGATCCAGCGAATCGGCGCCGCGATGTCGCCGGGTGAGAGTGTCGCGGTCGCAACCTGGTACAGCAGCGGCTGGAAAACGTGATGATTACGCCGATCGATGAGCGTGACACGCACGTCGGCGTTGCGGAGTGTTCTGGCAGCGGAGAGGCCACCGAAGCCGCCGCCAATGATGACAACGTGAGGTGACACACCCAATTATTGATTCAATGATCTTTGATTCGTGGTTCGTTGTTGACTGAGGATCGTCGATTGACGATTGCAAGCAAATCGACAATCAACAATCAGCAATCAACAACGATTCAATAATCAAAGATCATCCATTCAACAATCGGTTATCAAGCCCAGCGAAAGCCCTGCTTGGAAATTGGAAGCGACCTGATGCGCTTGCCGGTCGCGGCGAAGATCGCGTTCGCCAGCGCCGGAATAGTGGGCGGCAGCGCAGGCTCGCCGAGACCGGTCGGCGGATTGTCGGTCACGACGAAGTGCACGTCGACCTCGGGCGCCTGATTGATCCGCACTGTCGGGTACTGGTTGAAGTTGCCCTGCACTGCCTTGCCGCCCTGGATCGAGATCTCCCAACCCATCAGGTGGCTCATGCCCTCGACCACGGCGCCCTGACTCTGGTTGACGGCGCTGCTCGGGTTCACGATCTGCCGCCCGACATCTCCGGCCACCCACACCTTGTTCACCTTCACGCGGTTCAACGAATCGACGCTGACCTCGGCAACGTTGGCGAAGTATCCGCGGTGGCTGGTACTGGAATCCCACGCCCAGCGCGGTGCCCTTGGGCAGCAGTCGCTTGCCCCAGCCTGACCTGTCGCGCACGGCTTCGACCACGCCGCGCATGCGCACGGGATCAAAGCCGTTGCCGCCCTGCGGCGGGTCCGGAAAGAGCGGTGTCGCGAGCAATTCGAGGCGGAACTCGAGCGGGTCCTTGCCCGCCGCGATCGCGACCTCGTCGATGAACGACTGGAAGACGAACGAGAACGCGTTGCTGCGCGGTGCTCGATGCGCGCCGGTCGGCACACCAAGCGCCATCAACGTGGCCTGGAAGTCGTAGTTCGGGATGAAGCGCGCGGGGAATTCAACACCGGGAATGTTCGCCGAGTTCGAAAAGCCCTGCTCACCCTTCGAGTTGTCGCCGTAGCTGACAAAGTGATTGCGCCATGCGACGAGTTTGCCCGAGGCGTCCACACCGGCCTTGAGGAAGTGGAAGCCGCCCGGCCGATAGTGGTCGTGATGCATGTCGTCTTCACGAGTCCACAGCACCTTGACCGGCACGCCAATCTGCTTGGTGATGGCCGCGGCTTCGCCCATGTAGTCATTGGTCAGACGCCGCCCGAAGCCGCCGCCTGCGCGCTGGATGTGAATGGTGATGTTCGACTCGGGGATACCCAGCACGCTCGACACGAGCTGACGTCCGTTCGCGGGCGTCTGCGTGGGCGCCCAGATCTCCATCGTACCGTCGTGCCAGTGAGCCGTGCAGTTCTGTGGCTCGAGCGGAGCATGCGAGATGAACGGATAGTCGTACGCCGCTTCGACGACCTTCGCCGCGCCGGCCAGCGCCTGCTCGGCGTCGCCGTCCACACGCAGCGGGAACGATGGCTTCTGCGCGGAGAGCTCTTTCGCCTGGCGCGCAAACCCTTCGCTGCTCTGCTGCGCGGTCGCGCCCTCGTTCCACTGCACCTGCAGCTTCTCTCGTGCCGTCTTCGCCTGCCACCAGCTGTCGGCGACGATCGCAACGCCGGGCATGAGACCACGAAGGTCCGTGGTGCCTTCGACGGCAAACACGTGCCGCACGCCGGGCATCGTCTTGACCTGATCGTAGTTGGCGCTGACGACCTTCCCGCCGTACACCGGACACTTCTCGTAGGCGGCCCACAACATGCCGGGAAGCGTGAAGTCGATGCCGAAGGTCGGTTGACCGGTGACAATGCGCGCGTTGTCGACGCCGGCCGTGAACTTCCCGATGATCTTGTAGTCGGCAGCGGACTTCAGCTTCACCGTCTGCATATCCGGCGGTGTCATCGTCGCCGCGCGCGCGGCCAGCGCGCCATAGGTCATCTTTCGACCAGTCGCGCGATGCGTGACGCTCGCATCCGCCGCGACACACTCCGATGCCGGCACGTTCCATTCCTGCGCCGCGGCCGCGACGAGCATCTCGCGAATCGAGGCGCCGACCTGCCGTAACGGATCCCAGTTGGTTGGCGTGGCCGTGCTGCCGCCGGCGTTCTGCCGGCCGTACTTCGTCTCATCGAGGTCGGCCTGCTCGATGCGAATACCGGTCCATGGAACGCCGAGCTCGTCGGCAAGGATCATCGGCAGCGATGTCTTGATGCCCTGACCGATCTCGGGATTCTTCGAGACGATGGTCACGACGTTGTCGGGACTGATCTTGATGAACGCGTTGGGGACGAAGGCCTGCGCCGCCCCCTGCCCCTGCGCCGCGACGCGCGCGACCGGATCGAGGTAGACGGCGACCAGCATGCCACCACCGGCCAGGGCAGATACACGGAGAAAGGACCGTCGATCGAGCTTGTAGGCAGGATTCTTCGTCATCGTGATCCTCGTCGGCTTCGGGACTACCACGCTTACGGGAGGTTCGGCTTCCGCGGCAACATTGTAAGATACGCCGAATCCCGAGGTACATGATGATTCGTTGTCTTGCCCTTGCCGCGATTGCGCTGACCGCGATCGCCACTTCCGCCCCGCTGACGGCCCAGGCTGGTGACACGTACACGGCACGGCTGGGATGGGTTCCGACCACGCCTGCCGACCGTCCCAACGTTGTCGGGAAGGGGTCCGCAACGGCAACGCTGGCCGGGCGCAAGCTGACCATCGCGGGGGCATTCGAGGGATTGGCTGCACCCGCGACTGTCGCGCGGCTGCATCAGGGCATTGCCAAGGGCGCTCGCGGCGCGGCCATCAGCGACCTCACCGTGACACAGGGCGCGAATGGAAAGTTGTCCGGCGCGGTGGACCTGACTCCAGAGCAGGTCGAAGCGCTGAAGCAAGGCAAACTCTACGTTCAGTTGCACACCGGCAAGGGCGTGCCACCAGATGGCAGCACGCTTTGGGGTTGGTTCCTCAAATAGGTCAAAGGTCAAACGGCAAAGGTCAAAGGCGAGGTCTCAGGTGTCGGGTGTCAGGTATCAGGTATCAGGTATCAGGTACCAGTGTCAAGGATCAGGTGCTATGACTAAGTTGCGCACGAATACATCGCTGCTGGCAGCGTTCGCGAGTCTTGTTGTCTCCGGTGTGTTGCTCACGGGTCAGCAACCTGCTGGCGGGCCGTTCACGGCGGAACAGGCCTCCGCTGGCAAGTCCGCGTACGACATCGACTGCGCCGCCTGTCACGGCGCCGACCTCAAAGGTTCGTTTCCGCTCGCGGGTGAAGGATTCATCGGCGGCTGGCGCACGCGCACGACTCGAGACCTCTATGGGCTCATTCAGACGACGATGCCCGCGAACAACCCGGGTGGGTTGCCGGAAGCGACCTACGTCAACATCGTTGCTTACATCCTGCAGTTCAATGGCATAACGGCCGGAACGACTCCGCTGACAGCGACGACCGACGTGACGATTGGCGGTCCTGCCGCCGCGGCGCCTGCTCAGGCAGCACCGCCTGCCGCGGCGCCCGCCCCTGCGCCCGCGCCCGTTGCACAACAACAGCCGCCAGCAGGACGAGGTGCGGGCCCACAGGGTGCGGCCGCAGGTCAGGGACGAGGACGCGGACAGGAACCTCCGCCGACCGGGCTCACTGTTCGTGGAGAAGTGAAGAACCTGGCGAAAGTGACCGACGACATGCTGCGCAATCCAGCGCCCGGCGACTGGCCGATGCTGCGGCGCGATCAGTACGCCTCGAGCTTCAGCCCGCTCACGCAGATCACACGCGACAACGTGCAGGACCTTCAGCTCCAGTGGGTGTGGCCGATGAACGAGGGCGGCACCAACCAACCGTCGCCGCTGGCCAAGGACGGCACGATCTTCCTGAACAACACCGGCGGGATCGTGCAGGCGATCGACGGGCGCACGGGCGATCTGATCTGGGAACAACGCCTCGGCGTGAACATCGCGATGCGCGGCATGTCGCTCTACGACGACAAGCTTTATCTGGCGCTGAGCAACGCGCACCTGGTGGCACTGAATGCGCGCACGGGTGAAATCGCGTGGGATGTACTCATGCCCGACGGCCGCGGCAGTTCCAGTGGTCCACTCGTCGCGCGCGGCAAAGTCATTCAGGGCATGGGCGGATGCAGCCAGTACTCGGAGCAGAAGTGCTTCATCAGCGCGTACGACGCGCAAACCGGCAAGCAGCTGTGGAAGTTCCACACCGTCGCGAGAGAAGGTGAACCCGGTGGCAATACGTGGGGCAGCCTGACGAACCTGTTCCGCGCGGGCGGCGAAACCTGGATCACCGGCAGCTACGATCCCGATCTGAACCTGACCTACTGGGGCACGGCGCAGGCCAAGCCGTGGATGCCGGTGAGCCGCGGGATGTACACGCTCGACAAGGCGCTCTACACCAGTTCGACTGTCGCGCTCGACGCGGACACCGGCAAGCTGGCGTGGTACTTCGCACACGCTCCGGGTGAAGCGCTCGACCTCGATATCGTTTTCGAGCGAGTGCTCGTCGACAGCGGCGGCCAGAACCTCGTGTTCACGGTTGGCAAGGACGCGGTGATCTGGAAGCTCGATCGCAAGAGCGGCCAATATCTCGGACACAAGGAAGGGACGTTCCAGAACGTCTGGGAGAGCTTCGATCCCAAGACCGGTGAGCCGCGCTACCGCGCCGACATCATCGATCACGAGATCGGACAGTGGGTCGATGGGTGCCCGAGCACAGAAGGCGGTCACAACTGGCAGGCGATGAGCCACCACAAGCAAAGCAATCAGCTCATCATCCCGCTCAGTCAGAGCTGCATCGCCATTCGCGCCCAGAAGATCGAGCAGGTCGCCGGCGGCGGTAGCGGCGGTGGCGCCGATCGACGCTTCTATGAGATGCCGGGCACTGACGGCAACATCGGCAAGCTTGCCGCCTTCGACGTCAGCAGCATGAAGGAAACGTGGGCGCTGCAGCAGCGCGCGCCATTCCTGACCTCAGTGCTGTCGACGGCCGGCGGCGTCGCGTTCGTTGGCGATCTCGATCGCGAGTTCAAGGCTGTGGACACACGAACGGGCCGCGTGCTCTGGAAAACGCGACTCGGCACGTCGGTCCAGGGCTTTCCGATCTCGTTCGCCGTCGACGGACGACAGTACATCGCGGTGACGACTGGCCTCGGTGGCGGTAGTCCGCGACTGGTGCCGTCGACGATTGCGCCTGAGATCCGCGTGCCGACGACGGGACAGGCGATGTACGTCTTCGCGCTGCCGGAGCGCAAGTAACGAGCCGATCTCGCGACACAACGCCCATTCGACTTCGCTCACCCTGGGAAGCGACGTACCCCTGCTCTTCCCGGTTCTCGTCGACCGCACGAGAACCGAAAGGGCTTGTTCGAACCTGGACGCAAGATTTGTGCATGACGCCTTCCCGCTCGAAATTGATCAGTACGGCGCTTCGGCGTGGACTGCGCAAGCGCTGTCCGCACTGCGGCGAGGGGCGGCTGTTTTCCGGGTGGTCCCAGCTTGAACAGTGTTCAATCTGCGGTTTGGTCTTCGCACGCAATCCCGGTGATACGTGGGCCTTCACCATCATCGGCGATCGGCTGCCAATTGCCGCCATGATCGTCTTGATCTATTTCGGAGTCGTGCGTTCCCATCAAGTGCTGGGCCTGACTATGCTGGTTGTGTTGGCAGCGTTTGTGATCTGGACGGCCCCCAACCGCTGGGGCGCGGGTATCGCGCTGCATTACTTGTCGCGAGTGTACTGGCCCGATCCCGCGGATTCTATTCCGCCGCCTCCTGCGCCTCGCCCTCGTTCGTGAAGCCGAGCGTCGAGGGCGATCGACCGCACAACGACTGCGACGCCGGCATGACCAGACCATGCGTGAGTGCGACGAATCTCCACCGTCCCGTCTGTTAGAGGGGATCGCGCAATTCAACCGTGGTGAGTACTTCGAGCAGCACGAAACATTGGAACTGCTGTGGAGGGCTGAACCGCGCGAGGTACGCCACCTCTATAGCGGCGGGAGCGACTGCGGGGTAGGAGCGTCCCCGACCGACGCTGCCGAGCGGGATGGCAGACGCTCGAGGGCTTCGTACCAATTCGGAAGCTCTCGTCCACCTCTTGGCGAAAGGGCATAGTGACCAGGCGTCACGCGATCGAACCATCCGTAGTGGTTGTCTCGCAAGATGGACCCGGCCCGCGAGACGCCCGTCCGCTCGCGTAGCACGCTGACCTTGAGGACGCCTTCGGCCGCGAGCTCGCGTGCGCAGCGAAGCGCGTCCTGTCGATAGACGGTGACTCGTTGTCGGGAGGTTGAGCCTCCAGTCTCCGGGTCCCCGATCCGCTCAGCGAACTCCTTGAGAAGGCGCTCGCGCCGACGAGCTCGGGACGCGGGTCGGTACACAGCGGGATCCAACACCGGGACGACTTTTCCCCGAGCCGAGACCGTCAGGAGGCCCAGGCCAAGCCGGCGAAGGAGTCCGGTCACCTGCTTCCGACGAGTGCGCCAGGAAGCGCTCTGGCTCGGGCCGATACGAAATGCCACGTACACAATATCCGAGACGGCCAGCCGGTCGACGGCCTGAAGGATGAGTGCGAGGCTCAATCGCTCCTTCAGCTCGACGACCACCGGCCGCACTTCGTCCCCTCGCACCGCCACGACGTCGCATGGTCCGATCTCTCCTTTTACGACGTAGCCTTGTGCCTCCAGGAACTGTTTGATGGGGTTGTAGAGTTCAGCTTCAGGCATACGCTGCTCCTCAGCGTTCGCCGACTCGCCCGGGGTATCCGTTCTCACAGGCCATGAGGATCGCCGGTTTCGTGACGGGTGCACTGTATGTCCGGCAGCGGGCGGTAGCCCGATTGTCCTTCGGACGGCCCGAGGCAACTTCCGGGCCAGTGCCATTGCGCCCCGCGGGCATTCTACGCGATTGGTCCTGAGTGACGGCGCAGTGTTTTGATCGACTGCGGCGCCGGTAGAAATACCCTTGCCGACTCCCAAGAAACTAACCGCCGAGTACCTCACCGGTCTCGTGACTGACGAGGGCAAAGCCGAGTCGTGTCGCACGTTGACGCAGTTGCCGGAGTTGCCGAGCGCGTTGTTGCGCGTCGTAGCCGTCGGCACCGGGATCGCGATACACGAAGTCGCCCTTGAGCACGTGATACACGAGGACGGCCAGCTTGCGCGCCGTGGCCGTGACTGCCTGCGGTTTCCCGGTGCGGGCGGCCAATCGGCGGTAGAAGGCTCCGAGCGCCGTCTGGGTCCGCCCGAGGCTGGCCGCGGCGAGCCGAAACGCCGTGGCGGCACGATTCGCCGAGGGCTGCGTTTGCGAGCTGAGGAGCTTGCCCCCGGATACTTTGTTTTTCGGGGCGAGCGTTAACCACGACGTGAAGTGCTGCGCGCTCGGCCACCGTCGCATATCGGTGCCAATCTCCGCGACGAGCTTCAGCGCCGTGTAGGCTCCGATCCCGTCAATCTGCGTGAGATCAACCCCGCCGGTCAGGTGATGCAACATGGCTCGGACCTCGAAGGCCGGTTCGATGCGTTGCCGGGCCGCACGTGCCGCGGGGAGCGGGCCCGGTGGGGTGATGGTCGCGGTCAGCGTGCGTACGTGGGCTTCGATGACGCGGTCGCACCCGGCGATCTGTCGCTCGCAGGCGTCGTAGAGTTCCAGATTCTGCTGGAGCGCAAAGAGCAGCTCCGGCCGGTAGTGGCCGGTCAGCGCGGCGGTGATCTCGGCGGGCGTCGCCCGACACCGGCCGTGGCGAAACCGCGCCAGCTGCGCCGGGTCGCGTTCCCCCGCGACAATGGCGCGAATGATCTGCAGACCGGTCTGCCCGGTGATGTCGCTGATCACGAATGGCAGTTGGAGATTCATTTGCACCAGCGCCTTCTGCATCCGTTGGACGTGCATCGCCGCGAGCTCGACCAAGGTGTGCCGGTGCCGCATGTACGTCCGCAGCGTCACGATCGCCGCGGTGGGTCGGAAGCTGGCGCGCAGCAGGCCGACGCTGTGCAGGTCGCGCAGCCATTCGGCATCAGACACGTCGCTCTTCCGGCCGGGCAGGTTGCGGACGTGCCGCGCGTTCACTAAATGGACTGACAGCCCGCGCGCTTCGAGGATCTCGTAGATGGGAATCCAGAAGACGCCGGTCGATTCCAGTGCCACGCTGGTGATGCGGCACGCCACGAGCCAATCGGCGAGGCGTTGCAGGTCCGTGGTGAAGGTCCGAAATGACTGCACCGGTTCGTTGTCGCGATCCGGCGGCACCGCCACCACATGCGTCGTGGCACCGCAGTCAATGCCGGCCGCATCAGGATTAATGCGCTCTAACACAGAAGGCGACGTCCGTCGGGGACGCCGCGGACGACGCGGGCGGGACTCGGCCATCGGACACCTCCAGCGGGTAGAGGCATCCGGGCACAGGGAGCACGAGAACGACCAGACTCCCAAACGGGATCACCACCGAAGTGGTGTCACCAACGATCAGAACGTCACTCCCCGGACCACGCTACTCGACGGGCACGACTCACGCACCAGTGTCGGCACGGCCTCGGCGCCCGGATGCGGCCAGCATCCTACGTCCGAAGCAGCCCGGATGCTCGCATCACCACCTGTTTCTCGGCCGATGAGCCGTGGCAAACGTCACATGGACCGCTACACAGGACCAATCGCTATTTGCCGCGGCCAATTCTCCGAAGGGGCGTGTGCGCTAGCCAGCGGCCAACGGGTTCGAATCCCTGTCACGCAGCCAGACTTTGCGCGCGGAGCGCGCGGTGGTCTGGGCGCTAGGCGTGTCTCAGGTATCGCGTGGCACGCCATTCGTGCCGCGACTCGGCACGAATCCCTGCCTCCCAGCCACTTCGCTCGTTCCGCTCACTTGGTGGTTCTCCCGGCATACCGCCGCAGGGTCTATTTTGTTGGACCAGGAATCGCACCAAGCTGCTGCATGAGTCTTACGTCATCGAAGTAGCCCCACCGCTCGGCGGCCTTGCCGTTAACCATGCGGAGAATATCGATGCCGCCGATCTCGACCGTCTTCCCGCTCCCCGGTATGCCCATGTACTCGCCTTTGTGCGTCCCGCGCACGAGCACACGATTCACCACCCTGTCTCCCTCAGCGATCTGATCCTGGACGATCATCTTAAGATCGGGGAATGCGGCCGCGAGCTCAAGGAACTGCTGCTTGGTCGCGTCGAGGCTGCCCTTCCCCCCAGGCGGCGGGTTGTGGTCGACGAAGTCGGCCGCGCAGAAGCGATCAATGGCATCAACATTCTTCTGGTTGATGATCTCCTCGTAGAAACGCCGGCTAGTGTCTTTCGCATCTGTGCTCATGGGCACCTCCTGGCCGATCGATCGCCGCGCTTTAAGCAGCGAGCATGGCATCCGTCGACCCATAGTGAGTACTACATTCTTACGACCGCGCGCCCCTCTCTCAGGACCTTGTCTGTTGAGCCGTACAGGGCGGCCCCACGCGGGTCCTGCGGCGTCAGGTGAGTCAGTTTTTCGATACGGCTGTTCGTGTCATTCACCAGCCTGCAGGTCTCGAGCAGCAGTGACCGCAATGCGCCGTCGAGCGGGGCGAGTGCGTTCACTGCGATGGCGCGGTCAAACTGAGCCGAACCTAACGGCGGCATTCCCTGGTCCAGCGCACCGCCGACCACCACCTCGTCGGACTCGCAGGAGAACATTCGCTACACCGTTTGGGCTGGCGACTACGCTCCCCGATGGGGCTGAGATTTCGATCTTCGATGCGGTCAGCGGCGGAGCCGGGCAGCGATCTGACGCGCGGCTGTGAGCGGGTGCCGGCCGGGGAATGGCGGCACCCGGCGCGCTGCCTGCCTGCTTTGAGGCTTCGCCTCGGGAGTCCTACGGCCGTGTGAACTTGATCGTCACGGTCGTGACCACTGCTGTGGGAACGCCGTTCAGCAGAGACGGTCGATACTCCCACTGCCGGACGGCGTCAAGTGCCGCCTGGTCCAGCAGCGGCACCGACTTCACGACGCGTGCGTCGGCGACCTTGCCCTCCTCGTCAATCGTCGCTTCGATCACGACGTCGCCTTGTACCGAGCGGACTGAGCGATGGTCGGGTAGAGCGGAGCGACCTCCTTGATCCTGATTGGTGGACTAATCTGACCGCCGACGCGAATCGCCTTGGCGAGCTTCTCGCGTCGCGCCGCAGCGGCCTTCGCCTTTCTCGCCTCTTCCGCCTCCGCGCGCTCGCGTGCGCTCTTGGCATCGGTCGCGGCCTTATCAGCGGCGGTCTTCGCGGCGACGGCCAGCTCGCGGGCGCGATCGTACGACTTGATGAATTTCCCCTCCTGCGCCTTCAGCTCGGCATCGAGGGCCGCCTCGGCCGCTTGCGCCTCCTTGAGCGATGCGGCGGCGTACTTGTCCGCGCCCGCGCTTGAGGCACTGGCCATCGACTGACGCGCCGCATCCGCCTCGGCCGTAGGCGGCGCGCCACAGCCCGCGAGGAGAAAGATGAGCATCGGAAGAACCACGACGATGGCGCGAATTGGCATAGTCGTTCTCCTTCACGAAGTTCGACACCAGCAGCCCAGTCGAGCCGCTAGTCCTCAGAGGCGAAATGCAAGAGCATAGCCAAACTGAGCCTTCGACGAGAAGGGACGGTGCCAACGAGGCGGCCATCTGACGCAACCAGCTGATCAACGGGTTCGAACTACAAAAGACCTGGTCCACTAAATGGGTCCTGAGTGACGGCGCAGTGTTTTCCGATCGACTGCGGAGTTCGATAGAATACACTTCGCCGACAAGTAGGGAGTAATCCGGCGTCTCGCAGCCGGACGTCCTTTCGAGGGGTATCAGCGATCGCAAGTCGGCGGCAACGACGGGTCGCAGTCGCGATGGGAGCGAAGCGGTGATCGCGATTGCCGCGGTCCCTCTCCGTGGAGTCACCGACCGGAAGAGCACCGGGCGTCGCGATCGAAGATCGCGCACGGCCGGCGCCTACGAGACCGTGCGCGATCGGTTCACGGCAAATCGTCGAGGCCGGCCACCACCCGCGGCAGCCGCGCTACGTCCATTCACGCGAGGATGGCGCCGCGCACTTCGCGCGTGATGCAAAGCTCGACAACCACGATCTCGACGTCGTCGTGCAGGTCCAAGCTCGGCGAGCGATTCGACCATCCGTTCCTTGAGTGGTGCCACTTGAATCGCTTGTGCGGGCGCGCGCCTGGAATCCCTCTTCCTGCATGCTCCACATTAGCCTTCAGAGTGCGTGACGGTTGATTGCGGCAGACTGCTATGGGCGGCTGATGATGCAGTAGCAATGTTCAACGAGAGTGCCATCAGCTAACCGATGCAGTATATCCACCATGCTGTTATGACCACCGACAAAAGACTGATAAACGCCAGTTGCCTCCGTTATGTTTAGGTCGAAGGTTCCAACAAGGAACGTCCCACCCTGCCCGTCGGGGACAGGTGTAAGATTGTTGCCCGTGAAAACCATCGTCAACGCGCCCCTAGGGAGGTCGTAGGCAACAGGCTTACCCATACCTGGCGCCACGTAAAAGTTGCCGATCACCTGTTCCCTGTCTTCTTCGTCCTCTTCCAAAAGCCCGCTGACGGAGTAGATCTTTACTGTCAAGTACGAACCGTCACAGATGTTCACCAGGAACAGTCCAAGGTCGGGACAACGCTTCACGGGTTTATATGTGCCCCGCAGCAGGATGACGAAAGGGTTCGCGGGTAGCTCGCCTTGTTTCAGCGGTGAAGCCGCCAACTCGGGTAGGGTCAGGGCGTGAGCAAGAGCCGGAAGAGAAACCAAAGTTGCTGATCCGATTCCCGCCTTGAAAAGATCTCTTCTTCTCATTTTCTGCCTCCATCGGAAACGAACCGGAGTAGGGATGGGATCTTTTTCTTATTACCCATGATTTCCGAGTTGGCTGTTTGATTCGCACGGTACATACACCCAAACGCCCCGCATGCGGCCTGATTTTTCGTCCGCGCATTCTTCGGGGCTCCCGGGGCCGTCAGCGGGTTGGTGTGAGCCTCCCGAGCACGGTCACGTGGCGAACGAAGACGGCACTTTTAGCCCTTCGGGTCGCGGATTGCCCACGTGCGGGCGCAGGCTTGGGACAACTTTCGAGAAAGGTCCCGTGTAACGGCGCAGGGAGGAACGTTCTCCAAAGCTGTCGGCGACGGTTGAAGGAGGCCGTCGCCGATGCTGAAGTCCAAATCCCGCAAAAGGAAGTCGCCGAAACGCATTCTGGCACTCCCGGATCTCGAACACGCCAAGACGGCCGTCCTGAATAGCCTGACGTCGGCCAGCGGCCAGCGCACCTATGACCACGCGATTCGCGAGTTCGTCGCCGACAAGGGTAGAGTAATCTGGCGACGCTGGTGCGAACCTCGAACAGGAGCGTGAATCATGGCGACGCAGCAACAGTGGCGCATGCGCGGCGATGTAATGGAGGCATGCAGCTGTACCACCATATGCCCGTGCAATTTCGGGAGTGTGCCAACTGAGCTCCCATGTGGCGCAGTCGTCGCATGGCGCATTGAAGCGGGGAATTACGGCAATATCCGGTTCGACGGATTGAACGTCGTTCTTTACGCGCGCATTCCGGGCTACATCTTTGACGGTGGGTGGACTGTCGGCGTCTATTTTGATGCGCGAGCGAGTCGAGAGCAGATGGAGGGATTAGGAGCCATCTTCTCTGGCCAGGCGGGTGGCTGGCCCGCAGCGCTGAGCGGGCTCATTGCAAAGCAACTACCGCCCAAACAGGCGCCGATTACGTATGAAATCCGGAACGGTGACTGCGACATCACAGTGCCAGGCCTGTTAGAAATCGGCACGGAACGGGTTCCCAATCCCATGCCGGGACAGCCGCCTCTGGACCCGGGTGTGACGGGTCTGGCGGTGCCGTTCTACGCCGGCACGGCCGCGGTTCGACGCTCCCGCATTCTGAGGCTGACGGACCCGGAATTGAGCTTTGAATACTCAGGGAGATCGTCCCTTATCGGGGGATTCGAGTACACCGGACCGTAGGTTTCCTCGAGTCCGGACGTCGGCGACGGTTCCGGGGGCCGGCCCGAGGCTGACATGCCGGGCTTGATCCGAGGAATGGACACCCGCGCCAGCGACGGATCGGTCGGACTGGATAGGTCCTCATCAACGGCGCACTGTTTTCTGATCGACTGCGGCGCCGATAGAAATACCCTTGCCGACTGATCAGGAGTAATCCCATAGACTCGGCCCAGGGTTGGGCGACGACTCTCAGGCGCGCGTATTTCGTGGGGACGAGTCGCTTCAGCTCCTCGAACCAGTTCACAAGGCGAGCCGCCTGCTCCACTCCGTTGCGTCCCACCGACCTGTGTCACGATTTCCGCTTCGAGAAAAACAGCACAACTCACCGCCAACCTACCAAGCCTTTGACCGATACACAGCAGGAGTTGGGGGGGAGCGGCACAATCCCGTTCGCCAAGACGATCTCTGAGCGTTCCGGGACGCACGCCGTCCTCACTTCGGGCTGACCGGTTCGTGCGAATACGCAAACTGCATCGCGACGATCCAGACGCCGCCGCGCAACTCCCAGACCGTCAATGCCCTGACGATCGAGACTGGCTTCTTCGTCCCGTCAGAATGGTCCTCCCACATTGCGGACTTGGAGAACTCCAGCGCACCAAATCCCGCAATCGGAAAGATCTCTAGGCTGCCGGAAACGGGCTCACTCCGAAACTGAAACCCTTGTGACCGCGGGCCTTCACACAGGCCCTTTCGAAGCATGTCTATCACCGTCTCGCGACCAACGATGCGTCCGGCTCCGTCGTTGTACAGCTCAACGTCGGGCGCAATCAAAGAACCCATCGCGTTCAGATCGCACGCGTTGTACCCGGCATGTACCTTCGCATCAAGCTCGGTAATCACGTCGACAAGCTTCTGACCCGTCGGCATTTCCTGGGCGACTGTTTGGCGAGCCGCGCTGGCTCCGAGCTCGGTCGCGGCGCAGAACAACAGAGCGACAACGCCTCGCGTCATGGCACATCTCCTCCTCAGCGTCGTCTCTGAGATTGGAGCAGTGCTGGTAGCTTCCCCTCGTCCGCCATCACTACCCCCAGCCGCTCGAGATACGCCGCGAGGAAGAGGCATCGTCTCCTTCTGTGCACTGGACGCCGTGCGAAAGCTGTTACAGCCGCAACCAGCCCCCGAACAACGGACGCAGTATCTTGACGTTGCATAGGGACTCCATGACTTTCAACGGGTTACAGGACGCGGATAATCTTCCCGTCGCGGCGACATGTCAAGGCGCGAGCTCAGCGAGAAAGGAAGTGAGGCATCGGGATCTACCGGCGAAGTCCACCTTCTTACCGGCTTGACGATCACTTGGCTGGACTTGCCATGGAAGCGCACGGTGCATTTCGCAGGATCGGTCCTGAGTAACGGCGCAGCGGCGACCTACGTCGGACAAAGACGATCGCTCGCCACAAGCCGACTTATGGGGAGTAATCCTACGCGCTCGCTCAGGAGAGCGCGGCTGGGGAAGCGTCAGTTCGTCGGCAGGAGCCGCTTCAGTTCCTCGAACCAGTTCTGCACGTAGACGATGCGTTCAGCGGAACTTTCCTCTCCCGATTTGGAGTTCTTGATCGATCCCTGACCAAGGGATTTACAACCGGTTCGCCCAAACTCTTCACTTCAACCGCGCGCCGTTTGTGGCGCTACTCGTCAGGACGCGATTCGAGGGCAGTCCTCCCGCCAGGCAGAGCGCGGTGCTCGTTTATGACGAACAACTCAATCTCTTGACCGCCAGGATATCGGGTGCGGTTCGGTGGTGGTCGTTGGTGATGGGCCTGACATCTTCGGCCCGATTGTAGACTTTCTGAAAAAGATCAAAGAACTCAACGATTTCGACGCCTCCTTCGTGCTCGAGCCTGATCCGCTCAACATCGCATTCGGAGAGCTCCAACCGTCGGTCGCGGTGGCGCACCGGCCCGATCTGGGGCCGCCTGAAGAGCCCTTCATCGTGATCCGTGGGCACTCCTTCCGCCCGCGCAGCGCACCGGCGCGTCCTACTTCGCCCCTAGCTCCGTGTACATGCCTTTGATGTAGCCGGCCATCCCGCCAAAAAATGGCGGTGTCGAGCCGTAGCCCGGATACATGTCGGGGACCTTGTATTCCGCCGCGACCTGCTCAGGTGACTTTCCTGCCTTCTGCTGTGCGCGTACCCATGACAGAAAATCTGCGTTGAAGGCGGCGTATTGCTTCAAGTCGGCGATGGGCAGTGTGGTATTGGCATGTCCGGTGATGATCGTGTCGACGCTCTCGTTCAGCCCGTTGTACGCGTTCGTGAGCGTCTCCGGATACCTCACGCCGCTTCCGCCATTGCCGAAGTCGACGAGCGGTACATTCTTGCCGCCGAAGATGTCCCCCGCGTGCACAACTCTCAGTGCGGGAAAGACGACCCACGAGTCGCCATCGGTGTGCCCCGGCCCGAAGTAATAGAGCTCGACGCGGTCGTTGCCGGTCAGCAGCGACAGCTTGTCTTTGTAGGTGCGGCTTGGCAGCGCCTTCGGGTTCTTCTGGAAGTCGGCCTGCATCTGTTTCTGCATGCTCGCCTTCGCGCTCTGGTGCGAGACGGTATCGATGTTTCCAGTGAACTCGAGCTGCCCCGTGATGATCCGGGTGCCAGTGCGTATTGATCACCATCGTGATCGGCTTGTTCGTGAGCGTCTTGACCTTCTCGAGGATCGGCTGCCCCCAACCAGGGTTCTTCGTATCGACGAGCACAACGCCGTTGGCCGTGACGAACGCCGCGGTGTTGCCACCTCCACCCTTCAACACGAACAGGTTGTCTTTGATCTTGTCGACCTCGACGACCATCGGCTCCTTCGCGCCGCCACGTTGCGCGGTTGTCGTGATCGACAGACTGCCGAGGGCTATGAGCACGCCTAACACGAACGCTCGCTTCATCATTGCCTCCAAACCGTCAGAAGGCTCCGCGGGGATCTCAAGGCCGGAGCTTCTTGGCCGATTGTAGCTCCCCGTACATCGCCTCGAGAAATTGATCGGCTGTCCACTCAGGACGGCTGTAACGGCCTCGAAGTCGAGTATCGGCCGCATGTCTTTGATCTGATCGAGCCCGTAGTCTCCGGCAATTCCGGCGAAGTCCTTTCAACGACGTGCCGCGGTAGCAGTAGTTCAGCACGGCGCCGACTCGTTCGCGTCGGCGAACCGGTCCGTGCCCACCGCCTCGCGCGAGTGGCTGAATCGACTCGTTACCGATGCCTTGATAGTTGCGGCGTGATGCCGGTGTCGCGGTTCATGGGGTTATTCCCGTCCGAGACGCCTCTACTCTTTCAGCAACTGGAGCCAGTTCTGGACGACCGTGATCTGTACGTTGGCGGATTCGTCGGTGATCGTCGGTACCAGAAATCGGCCATCTCTGCTGACATCGAAACGGGACTGGGCGGAGGGCATGCGGATCGGGAACAACTCCTTAGCAGGTCCGGCCTGGAACGTCGCGCCCGGTCGGATCTCGGTAGCCATCATGCGGGTGTTGTCGGCATTGGTGAAATACAACTCCCGGCCGTCGTGGCTCCACACCGGAAGATACCCGCCGTTGGCCGACACCTGCCATTTGCCGCCCGGTTCCGGGAAGCTCATGACGTAGATCTGCCGTTGCCCGGATTCATTCGAGCTGTACGCCAGCCAGCGGCCGTTGGGCGAGATGGCGGGAGCCCATTCCCTGAACTTGGTCTCCAATAGAGGGTACGGCTTGCGCTCGCCCCCGAGTGGAACAACCCACAGATCGCAACTGGTCTTGGGCGAGCCGCACGAGGTCATAGCGAATAACCAGCGGCCGTCGCGCGAGGCGGAATACGGGATCAAGTTGCGATCCGCAAGAACCGCTTCCTGCTCCACCCCGCTGGCGGCTTTCCGGTACAAGCGCTGCGTCCCGTCCCGCATGCCCATGAAGGCGACGAGCGCTCCGTCGGCCATCCACGCCGGCCCAATATTTCCGCCAGAGAAGGTGATCCGCGAAGGAACACCCGCTCGATCGAATAACCAGAGTCCGGCGTTGTCACTCTCATTCCGCGCGTCGGCGACGACGCGTGACCCGTCCGGTGAAATGGACGCGAAATGCCAATTTCCGGGCGGACCCAACGTGGCCAGCGCCTTCCCGGTCCGGTCGAGCCAGGTGAGTTGCGTCGTTCTCGCGCTGCTGGCGTAGGCAAGCAGTCCGCTCGAAGCCGATCCGGAACTTACGTTTTCCGCCAGCGGCACCGGATCTCCGGTGACTACGAGCTGCGACGCGTCAAACGGCTGGGCCAGCAACGTCCCGCCCTCCTGCAAATAAAGCAGGTGACCTGCGTATACTCCGGAACGGCGAGCACCGGCAGCGGCTTTCTGACTTTTGATTCCAGATCACCGACGAATAAGGCGGACTGTTTAGAATCTGACGCAACGCTCGCGTAGAGAAAATGTCGTCCGTCCGGAAGGAACCACGGAGCCACGTGTGCGATCTCTCCGCGCGAGGTGTCGAGGTCCGTCAGCGGCACAGGGCTTCCGCGAGCGGCCGAAACTTGCAAGAGCTCTCGACCGACACTGGTGCTGAACACAATCAGGTCATGTTGATTCCACGTGGCGCCCAAGGGAGAACCGCGAGCCTCACACAGAGTGATGGCAGACCCACCTGTGACGCTCGTTTTCTTCAATAGGATTCCGGTAAAGAACCCCACCCAGAGGCTGTCGGGCGACCAGGGCTCGGCCCCCTTCCGTGCCCGGGAGCATTCTGGGCTCCGGCGAATCGAGATCCCGCACCCACAGTGCCGACTTTGTCGCCCACACGTGCTCGAAAGACGACATGCCGCCCATTAGGCGAGACCGCGAGTCCGTAGGTGGGGTCCAGAATCCCGTTCCGTGGCGGCGAGATCGAGAGCCTCGTCACCGTCGGCGTCCTTGCTGCGCGCTTCGGTATGCGAGTATCCCGAGCCCGACTGCCACGAGCGCGAGAACTGCGGCTACACCCCACGGGAAGACCGCTCGACGAGAGTGAGCCTGCGGCGTGGCCTCCGTTGCGTCCGCCCGGACGGCGCGCCACACATCCCCAATGTCCCGCAAGCGGTGGCGAAGATCGCGCGTCAGGCACTGTTCGAGACGTCGCGGAGCTGCGCCGGCACTTTCGCGAGATTGACTGGATCGCGCAACCGCGGCCAGCACTTCGGTCGTGGTCGATCCGCGAAACAGGCGGTCGCCTGTCAGCATTTCGTATAGGACGACGCCGAAAGCCCAGATGTCAGCGCGCTTATCAACTTCTTCCCCCCGTGCCTGCTCCGGACTCATGTATGCCGCCGTCCCGAGAATGACGCCCTGCGTCGTCTGCGTCGGGCTCGTCACCGTGGGGGACACTGTCTGGTCCGAGCGACCCGCTGCCTCGTGCGTCTTCGCCAGCCCGAAGTCCAGCACCTTTACTGTGCCGTCCGGGCGCACCTTGACATTCGGGGGCTTCAAATCGCGATGAATGATCCCTCGCTCGTGTGCCGCGTCGAGCGCCCCGGCGATCTGCTTCGCAACCGGCAACGCCTCGTGGAGGGGAATTGGACCTTGGGCGATGCGATCCGCGAGCGTGGGCCCTTAACCAGCTCCATCACCAGAGCCGTCATGCCGTCGGCTCGCTCGAGGCCGAAGATACCAGCGATGTTGGGATGGTTCAGTGCGGCGAGGACTTCGGCTTCACGCTGGAAGCGAGCGAGGCGATCGATGTCGCTCGAAACAGCGGCAGGCAGAACTTTGATGGCAACCGCGCGCTTCAGGTTGGTGTCCGTCGCCCGATACACTTCGCCCATTCCGCCCACGCCGATCTGGGCGGAAATCTGTACGGGCCGAGTCGCGTGCCAGGGGCAAGTGCCATTACGCC
>CAVRQR010000007.1:0-33459 GCA_963723495.1 uncultured Acidobacteriota bacterium
TCGTCATCTCCTGTGCCGACGCGGCAGGCCGCCCGAATCTACCCGCACTAGCCTTGCGTGCGCGTTCGCCTTCGGCCGTTGCGGCCGGAAGCCTGCCGTTTGCCGGATCCTCGATGAGAGAGGTTCGATGCTCGAAGTAACGATCCGGAAGCCAGTTCTGGCTGTAGGTGCCGGTGGCTCCTAACCCGGGCGCGGGTTTCTGCGCCAGGAGCGCCATGTATAACCCGTCACCAAAGATCGCATCCGACTCCGGCGTGAAGAGCGCCTTGGCGCGGCGCTCGAGTTCGGCCAACTCCTCGTCGGTGAGTCGCGGCTTGTTGGCGAGTTGTGCCGGGCGTTCGAGCGGCGTGGCGCTGTTGTTCTCCCACACGCCTTCGAGGCTGGGACGACCGTCGGCCGTGCGAGGCGGCGTCCACCCTGTCGAAGCAGTGCGCGAAGACTGTGCCTCGGCAACGAGCGGCGACAGCGTCACGATCAGAATCGCAAGCACGGGCGACAACCGCCCGGTATATCGGTTCATCTCTTTACCCTCAGGCCGCAGGTCCGCCTCCGCCTCCACAGGCTGTCGAGATGCCGGCAGCATCTCGCGGCAGTGTGCCCCACCTGCCCTCCGCCCGCCAGAAACGAACGCGTGGCTTCGGGTCACCCGACGTACGGCTCGATCCAGATGACACCGTAACACACCGGCAAGATCTTCCGGGCGGAGCTGCCGTAAGACGTCGCCTTCCGTCCAGCCGCGATCCTGCATCACTCCTTCGATCTGAAACGGCGTGACGGTTCGCTGCCAGGCTCCGGAGTTCATCACGACGGGCGTCGCACTGCCTCGTGCGAGCGGAGCCGGTGCCGCGGCAAGATGCGTGTGGCCGAACGCGACGACCTTGATCGACTGCGACGATCGCTTGTCCGCCGTGAGCGCCGACCGCACCTGACTGAACCGGTCAACCATGAGCGCATCGCGCGAGCGCCAGAAGTAGTCGAACGCCGATCCGCGCGTCGCCGGCGTTCGCGGGCACTCGGACGGTGCCCGGCCGGTCGTGAGTGCCTGCGTCATCGAGCGCTCGAGCCGACGACGCGAGCGGCGCAGGGCCGCGCGGTAATCGCACATGGCGATGAGCTGCGCATCAGTGAGCGTCGCGGGATCGAGCGACAGTCGTCCTTCTTTCAGTGCGTGGTCGACGACAGGACGAAAGCGATCATCAGGAAGCAGTGATTCGGCCAGGAGCGACGGCCCGCTGCGCCTGACCGCCTCGAGATCCCATTCGGGCGCCTGCACGTCGCCACCATCGAGCTCGAGCCGAAACTGCTGCCACGTCGGCCGCGCGAGGAAGAACATCAGGAGCGGCTGAATCGCATCGGTCGGCAACGCGGTCGGATCCGCAGCAGCAACGTACTTCAATCCGGCGCCCTCCTGAGCGAGGTTGTCGACAATCGGAAATCGAGATTCGACCTCGTTGTACAAGCGTTTGCGCCACACGCTCGCCCGGCGTGCGCTCCACGTGCACGGTGCCATCGACGCGGACGAACGGCTCCGGCCACGTGGTGAACGAATACGGGTCGCCTGGCATCTGATGACCGTGCTCGGCGTACACCGCACCATCCGCAGGAGAGCCAATAGCCGCGAGTGGCGACCTCGACACGTCCCGGAGCGTTGAACGATGCGATCGCTCTGGCGCCGACCGAAGGAAGAAGCAGCGCCGCGTCGTGATCGCCTGGGACGAGAATCAGCTCGGTTCGCACCATTGCGCGCGAACGTGCTCAATGCCGACAGGTCTGAGGCATGTGCGGCGATGACCCGGTTCAGACGGTTGAGCGCCTCCTGCTCGGTGCAACCCAGTCTCGCGTCACGGTGCCGGCAGTCATCGGTGGTCGACTGCCACAGCTCGAACGTGTCTCCGTTGAGCACCAGGTCGGTCGCGCCCTTGCCGGCTTCGTCAATCGCGCGAAGAAACGCACGCGAAATCCTCCTGCCAGCGGAAATCCTCGATTGGAAGCCACTCACCGCTTGCACTTCTGCCCGCACCGAGATGCAGGTCGCTCGTGATGACCACGAACCTCGACGGGGGCGTCTGCGATTCGAGGAGTGACGAAACTCGCGAGCATCGCCATGAACACGACCGCCGGGACACCACCGCGCCCTCGCCATCGCGTCAGTCCTTTGCGAGCGAGGCTCGCAGGATCTCTTTGTCGTTGCGAACGATCACGTGCCGGTTGGCATAGGCAGGATGCGACCAGTGGACCGTGCCCTGCGGTTCCCGGGCATAGGGGTGCGTTGGCTCGATGAGATGGGTCCGACTGATCTCCTGATAGCCCTGCGGGCTCAACTGCGCGATCACCAGATCACCCCGTTCGGTGTTGATGAAATACCGATCGCCGTTCCGCACGAAAAATGCCGTGGCAAACGGCGTCGTCCGGCCTGGAATCAGATCGCGCGTCCGCCACACCTGTTTGCCGGTCGCCAGTTCCCAGCATTGCAGCTGACCCTGGCTCATGCCGTAGATGTAGTCACCCTGGACAATCGGCGTGCTGATGATCGAATGCGGGGCAAAGCTGTCGCCGCGCCACAGCAGCGTTGCGCCGGGCTTGTGCTCGTCGAGCTTCAACATCCTCGCGCCGTTGTAGAAGGTCGTCGCCAGCAGATGCGACTCGCTGTGCACGAGAGTAGGAACAGTGATCCCGAGGTCGACCTGAAACGGCACTTCCCAGAGCACGCGACCCGTCGCCGGATCGAGAGAGCTGATCGCCGTCGGGTGCCAGATCATCAGCTGCCTGGCGCCGCCGGCTTCGACGATGATCGGCTGTGCGTAACCCGGCTCCCAGTCCGACGACAGCGCTCGCCAGAGTTCCGCGCCGGTTCGCTTGTTGAACGCGATAACCTTGGCGTCGGGCTCACCGCCGACAAGCGTGATCAGCCGATCGCCGTCGACCAGCGGCGCACCGGTCGCGCCCCATGAGGGAATCGTCGCGGCGAAGTCGTCGACGAAGTTCTTCTGCCACGCGATGCTCCCATCTTTCACGTTGAGCGCAAGCAGGTTGCCCATTGCGCCAAGCACGTAAACCAGGTCCTCGTCTACTGTCGGTGTGGCGCGGGGCCCGAGCGCGAACGTCATCTCGAGACCCGAGTAGTTGGCTTCCCATTCCCTGGACCAGAGGATCTTGCCGGTCTGCTCGTCGAGGGCAAGAACCCGTTCAACCATCTTGCTTCCCGACGTGCGACGACCATCGGTCACGAACACGCGACCGCCCGCGACCGCGGGTCCGCTATAGCCGGAGTGCACCGGCACGCGCCACGTCACCGTCAGTCCCGCCTCAGGGAAACGATCGATCAGGCCGGTCTCGTTCCAGACGGCCTGCCGGCCGTGGCCGCGCCACTGCGGCCAATCGTCCGCGCGCAGCGACGACGGCGCGATGACGAGAAGGACGGCGACGAACTGGACTGCACGAGATCCGCGACGCCATCGGGCTGCCATGCGTTCCCCCATTTGGGCTGCAGGTCCTGCAGGATTCGATACGCGATCCGTGTCGGCGCACGTATGATACGCCGCGTCGGTGAAATCCCACGATGACTCGAGCGAGGCTCACAGGATCAGCTGAGGCATTCGTCGCCGCACGTGATTTCTGCCTGCTGCATCGGACCGACTACGAGACGGCGCGGCGCGAGTTCACGTGGCCGCGACTCCAACACTTCAACTGGGCACTCGACTACTTCGATGCGATGGCCGCCGGCAACGACGCCCCGGCACTGCACATCGTGAACGAGGACGGCTCAGAGCAGATCCGCTCGTTTTCGTCCATGTCGATCCGCTCGTCCCAGGTGGCCAGCTTTCTTTCCGAGCAGGGCATCAAACGAGGCGACTGTGTGCTCCTCATGTTGGGCAACGAGGTCGCATTGTGGGAGTCACTGCTCGGGCTCATGAAGATCGGCGCCGTGGTCAGCCCGGCGACAGGGCTGCTGACACAAGACGACGTCAGCGAGCGAATCGAGCGCGCCGGGATCCGCGGCGTCATTGCGAGCAGCGCCTTCCTTGCAAAGTTCCAGCACGTGCGACGGTAACCTCACGCGAATCGCCGTCGGGCCGCCGCAACGAGAGTGGATCTCGTACGACGAAAGTCATGCCGCCCCTGCCGCCTTCGAGCCGGACGGTCTTACGCGCGCCGATGATCCGCTGCTGCTCTACTTCACATCGGGCACCACGGCCAAGCCGAAGATGGTGCTGCATACACATCAGAGCTATCCGGTTGGTCACCTGTCGACGCTGTTCTACACAGGCCTTCAACCGGGCGACCGTCACTGGAACATCAGCTCGCCCGGCTGGGCCAAGCACGCATGGAGCTGCTTCTTCACGCCGTGGAACGCCGAGGCCACGGTCTTCATCTACAACTACGCACGCTTTCACGCGCAGGCGGTCCTCGAGGCGTTGACACGCCACCGCGTCACGACGTTGTGCGCGCCGCCGACGGTGTGGCGGATGCTCGTCCAGGAGCCGCTGACCGACTATCGTGTGTCGCTCCGCGAAGCGCTGAGTGCGGGCGAGCCGTTGAACCCCACCGTGATCGAGCAGGTGCGCGCGGCATGGGGCATCACCGTTCGCGACGGCTACGGTCAGACCGAGACGACGGCGCTGGTGGGCAACATGCCGGGGGTGGAACTCAAATCAGGGTCGATGGGCCGGCCGCTCATCGGCATGCCGATCGTGCTGCTCGATCACGGCGGCGAGCCGTCCGATGAAGGCGAGGTCTGTATCGATCTCTCGAATCCGCCGGTCGGGCTGACACCCGGATACTTTGGAGACGATGTCACGACCTCGAACGCGACACGTGACGGTTACTACCACACCGGCGACGTTGCCGTGCGAGACCACGAGGGATATCTCACGTTCGTCGGCCGCCTGGACGACGTGTTCAAGAGCGCGGACTACCGCATCAGCCCGTTCGAGATCGAGAGCGTGCTGGTCGAGCATGATGCGGTCGCAGAAGCGGCGGTTGTGCCGAGCCTGGATGAGATCCGACATACAGTGCCCAAGGCGTTCGTCGTGCTCGCCCCCGGTCACGAGCCAACTCGTGAGCTGGCTGCCAGCATCCTGGCGTATGCCGCCAATCGATTGGCGCCGTACAAACGAGTCCGGCGGATCGAATTTGCCGAGCTCCCCAAGACGGTGTCCGGCAAGATCCGTCGAGTCGAGTTGCGGGAGCTCGAGCACGAACGGCGGACGAAGGGTGAACGGCTACCCCTCGAGTTCTTCGAGGAGGAATTCGTGACAGGAGGACAGCGTGGCAACGGCTGAAACGCCGCGTAAGGAATCGAGCACCGAGCTCGACGCCGCACAACGTCGTCAGATGATGCGCCGGGCGGTGATCTCCTCCGCTGCCGGCACGACGATCGAGTGGTACGACTTCTTCCTCTACGGCGTCGCTGCGGCACTCGTCTTTCCGCAGAAGTTCTTTCCTGGATCCGATCCTTACGTCGGGACGCTACTGGCCTTTTCGACCTACTTCGTCGGCTTCGTCGCGCGGCCGTTCGGCGCCGTGATCTTCGGTCACTACGGCGATCGGATGGGCCGCAAAGCTGCGCTCATCGCAACGCTCGTGCTGATGGGCGCCGCGACGATCGGCATCGGCCTCGTTCCCGATTACAGCCGGATCGGGATCTGGGGCGCGGTTCTCCTCACCTTCTTCCGCATCCTGCAGGGCATCGGCGTCGGCGGCGAGTGGGGCGGGGCCGTGCTGATGGCCGGAGAGTGGACCGACCCGAAGCGGCGCGGCTTTACGACCAGCTTCGCGCAATTCGGCGCGCCGGCAGGCATGCTGCTCGCGAACGGCGCCCTCGCCGTCACGTCGCTGCTCACGAGCGAAGAGGCGTTCCTGAGCTGGGGATGGCGCGTGCCGTTCCTGTTGAGCGTGGCGCTCGTGTTCGTCGGGCTGTACATCAGGACCGGCGTCCTCGAGACGCCGGTGTTCGCCAGACTGCAGTCACAGGGACGAGTCGAGCGCACACCGCTCGTGCAGGTGTTGCGCCACCACTGGCGCGAGGTCGTCCTCACGGCGCTCCTGCGATCGGGACAGCAGACGCCGTTCTACATCTTCACGACGTACGTGTTGACGTATGGCACGCAGCAGCTCGGCTTCGACCGCAGCCTCATTCTGAGCTTCGTGATGATCCAGGCGCTCATCTCGATGGCTGCAATCCCGTATTTCGGTCACCTCTCGGATGTCATCGGCCGCCGCAGGATCACGGCGATCGGGTGCGTGGTGATGATGGTGTTCCCGTTCCTCTACTTCGGGATGCTCGATACGCGCGTCGTGTGGATCGTGTTCCTGGCGATCGCCCTCGGGCTGCCCTCCCAGGATCTGCAGTACGGACCGCAGGCCGCGTTCATCGCCGAGCGCTTCCCGGGAACCCTGCAGGTACAGCGGCGCGTCGCTCGGTTATCAGCTGGCGTCGATCACCGCAGGAGGCCCGGCGCCGATTGTCGCGCTCTACCTGTTTCAGACCTACCAGACATCGATGGCGGTCGCCGCATACGTGGCGTTGACAGCGCTGGTCAGCCTCGTGTGCGTGTGGATGCTGCCGGATCGCCACGACTCGCTCGATCACAAGTAGCAACCAAACCGGTGTCCTTTCACAACCATCGCGCGGCGTTTCTCGTCGGCTCTGCCTGTTGTCTGCGTATTCGCGCAGGCCGGCCAGGCGCAGACTCCACCATCTGCGCCTCCCACGGCCCGAGCCGTCAGGGTCGCCGAGGGGCCTGTCATCGATGGCCGCGTCGCGGACGACCCGGCGTGGCTCTCGATCGATCCTCTCGTCGACTTCTGGCAAACCGCGCCGGACGCGGGCGCCGCCTCCTCCGAACGGACCGAGGTTCGGATTGTCTATACGGACGACACGCTCTACTTCGGCATCGTGCTGTGGGATCGAGACCCCGCGGGCCTGACAGTGTCCGACGCGCGCCGCGATTCGCCACTGGACGACACCGACAGCTTCCGCATCATCCTGGATACCTATCGCGACGGGCAGAACGGCTTCATCTTCGCGACCAATCCCGCTGCTCTCGAGTACGACGGACAGGTCACCGCGGAAGGCAACAACAATCCGTTCGGCACCGGTGCGGGCGGCGGGGGTGGCGGTGGACGCCAGCTGTCTGGATCGGGCGGCGGCTTCAACCTGAATTGGGATGGCGCATGGGAAGTCCGGACCGCCACGCTCGAATCGGGCTGGTCGGCGGAGTTCGCCATCCCGTTTCGCACGCTGCGCTACGAACCCGGCTCGGGTCGCGAGTGGGGCGTCAACTTCGAGCGGACGATTCGGCGGCGCAAAGAAACCGCGTACTGGGCGCCGCTGCCGATTCAATTCGATCTGATGCGCGTGTCGCTGGCCGGCGCGCTCACGGGCCTGGATCTGCCCGCGCAACGCAATCTGAAGCTGGTGCCCTACGCGCTCGGCGAGGCACGCGAGCGGGCGCAGGCGGGGCCGGAGACGAAGTTCTTCGGGGACGTGGGCCTCGATGCGAAGTACAGCGTCACGCCGAGTCTCACCCTCGACGCCACCGTCAACACCGATTTCGCGCAGGTCGAGGTCGACGAGCAGCAGATCAACCTCGATCGCTTCAACCTGTTCTTTCCGGAGAAGCGACCGTTCTTCCTCGAGAATGCCGGTCTGTTCTCGGTCGGCACGCCGGGCGAGGTCGAGGTGTTCTTCAGCCGGCGCATCGGCATCGCCGATGACGGACAGGAAATCCCGATCTATGGCGGTGCGCGCCTGTCGGGACGCGCCGGCCCGGTCAACGTCGGGCTGCTGAACATGCAGACCGGAGACGGACCTGACGGTCAGCCACCGGATAACTTCACGGTTGCACGCGTGCGCAAGGACTTCGCGAATCGTTCGAATCTCGGCGCCATCGTCGTCGGCCGGGTCAGTACAGGCGATCTCGCAACCGACGACGACAAGAATGCTGCGGTCGCGGTGGACGGCCGTTGGGGCATCGGCGAAACCGGCCTCGTGACCGGCTATCTCGCCCGGTCGGCCACGCCCGGCGTGTCGCAGAACCAGCACGCCTATCAGATCCAGGCGCGCAACGACACGCAGCCCCTGACGCTCAGCCTGACGTACCTGGAGACCGGCGAGAACTTCAACCCCGAGGTCGGATTCCTCAGCCGGACCGGAGGGTTCCGGAAAGTCGAGGGCCTGGTGTTCTCGCGCCTGCGGCCGGAATCGTGGTCGAAGTTTCAGGAGATCAGGCCGCACTCGAACTATCGGTCCTACTGGGACCACTCGGGATTCTGGGAAACAGGGTATTGGCACATCGACTCATCGTGGGAGCTCAAGACAGCCTGGGAGTTCAGCACGGGAGTCAACCTGACGCACGAAGGGGTCGTCACGCCCTTCGAGATCTATCCCGGCATCTACGTCCCGGCCGGGAACTACGATCACACCGAAGCGCAGTTGATGCTTCAGAGCAACGAGGGAGCGCCGGTCTCGGGCCGGCTGCAGGTGAACGCAGGCGGGTTCTTCGGCGGTGATCGGCTGCGGCTGACGCCGCAGTTCCGCGTGCGGGTCGGCGACCGTTTCAACACCGAGATCACCTGGGATCGCAACGACGTGGATCTGCCGTGGGGGCAGTTCGTGACCAACCTCGGTCGCACGCGCGTGTCCTATTCGTTCTCGCCGCGTGTGTTCGTGCAGGGACTCGTGCAGTACAACGATCGCGCGAACGTGTGGTCGAGCAACATCCGCTTCGGGTGGCTGCAACAGGCCAACACCGGTCTGTTCGTCGTCTACACGGACTCACAGCAGCTCGACGACCGTGGCCTCGGCACCGAGGTCGCCGATCGCAGCCTGATCATCAAGTTCAGCCAGATGTTCGATGCGCTGAATTGAGCCGAGTCACGCCTCACGCCGCCCACGACACACCGAGGCACTGAGACCTGCCCTGTTGCTTTCCCACAGGAAGTACGTCATTCTTCCTGTGGGAAACCCAATAGAGATATGAAGGACACGGACGTTCGACAGGGCACACTGGCGCTGATGGTGCTCAAGACCCTGGATGTGCTTGGCCCGCTGCATGGCTACGGGATCGCCCGGCGCATTGAGCAGATCAGCGGGGAGCTATTGACGGTCAACCAGGGGACCCTCTACCCGGTGCTGCTCAAGCTAGAACAGGAAGGTTCTATCGCGTCCGAATGGGGAGCGTCCGAGAACAACCGCAAGGCGCGCTTCTATCGGCTGACACGGCAAGGCCGGAAGCAATTGCAGGCGGAAGCGCGGAGCTGGGAACAGACGACGGCGATCATCGAACGATTCTTCGGCGCGAAAGCTGAGGACCTGAAATGAAGACGCTCAGGCGGCTCTTCCGGCGGTTGACCTCGTGGGCGACGTCCGCGCGGGACGAAGAACTCTTGCGGGCCGAATTCGACGAACACCTCGCCATGCAAACGGCAGAGAACATTCGAGCTGGCCTGTCGCCCATCGAAGCAAGGCGGCAGGCTCTGCTGAAGTTTGGCAACGTGGAAGCCATCAAGGAAATCTATCGCGACCAGAGAGGACTCCCGTTCATCGAGACGCTCGTGGGCGATACGCGCCAAGCGATACGTGGCCTGCGAAAAACCCCTGCCTTCACGGCTGCCGTCATCCTGACGCTGGCGCTTGGCATTGGCGCGAACACAGCTGTCTTTGCCGTGATCGACAGCATCCTGATCCAGCCGCTGCCGTATCCGCAGGCGGAGGCGCTGGTCGGTGTCTGGCACACGGCGCCGGGAGCGCCCGGTGCCGGGACGATTGGCTGTACTCCGTCCATGTCTTTCACCTACCGCGAGGAGAACAGGACGTTTGAACATTTCGGAGTGTGGCGCTCCGGTGACGCCAGCGTCACCGGGATTGCCGAGCCGGAACTGCTTCGAGTGCTCCTCGTGACCTATGGCGTGCTGGACGCCGTGGGCGTGAAGCCCCTCATAGGCCGTTGGTTTTCGCAGGCGGACGACACACCGGGCTCGGCAGAGACGGTCGATGCTCACCTACGGCTACTGGCAGCGCCGCTTCGGAGGCGACAGGTCCATCGTCGGGCGTACGTTGACGATCGAGTCGAGGCCGCGCTCGGTGATCGGCGTGATGCCGGAGGATTTCCGTTTTCAGGGCGATCCCGAGCTGATGCTTCCCCTGCGGCTTGACCGGAACACGCTGTCTCTGGGCCTCTTCAACCATCAAGGCATCGCGCGGCTCAAAGCCGGCGTCACCCTGGAGCAGGCGAACGCCGATGTGGCCCGCATGCTGGTGGGCTGGTTGAATGCGTGGCCTCCGAATCCAGGAATGGATCGCACCGTCTTTCAGGACGCTCGCTTCGGGCCCAGGCTCCGGCCGCTGAAGCAGGACATCGTCGGCGACATCGGCACGGCGCTGTGGGTGGTGATGGGAACTCTGGGGCTGGTCCTTCTGATCGCCTGCGCGAACGTGGCCAATCTGTTGCTCGTCCGCGCCGAGGCCCGCCAGCAGGAGCTCGCAATCCGGGCTGCACTCGGCGCCAGCTGGAGGCGAATCGCACGGGCACTCCTCGTCGAAAGCATGACGCTGGGATTACTCGGCGGCGCGGTGGGTCTGGGCCTGGCGTATGGGGCCTTGCGGATCCTGGTGGCGAAAGGTCCGGATACATTGCCGCGGCTGCGCGACATCGGAATCGATCCGGTCGTGCTGGCGTTCACCCTCGGTGTTTCTCTACTCTCGGGCGTGCTCTTCGGGGTCATACCCGTTGTGAAATACGCAGGACCCCGTCTCGCGACCGCGCTGCGTGGTGTCGGCCGAACGTTCAGCGACGGCCGGGAACGCCACCGGGCGCGCAACACGCTGGTCGTGGCGCAGGTGGCACTCGCGCTCGTGCTGTTGATCGGCTCTGGCCTGATGCTTCGCACGGTTCAACACTTGCGCCGCGTGCAGCCGGGATTTACGCACCCCGAAGAGGTCCAGATACTGCATTCCATGATCCCGGCCACGCTTGCAAAGGAGCCCGAGCGCGTGATGCGGATGCAGCACGAGATTCTGGAGAAGCTCGCGGCCATTCCCGGCGTCACGTCGGTGGGATTGGCCAGCGCCGCGCCGCTGGAATATCCGGGCAGTCTCGGCAACCCGGTCTATGCCGAGGACAAGACGTTCGAAGAAGGCCAGGTTCCCCCTCTCCGCCGAATCCGCAAGATCACACCGGGATTCTTCAAGACGATGGGAACGCGAGTCGTTGCGGGACGCGACTTTACCTGGACCGACCTGTACGAGAAACGGCGCGTCGCCATCGTGTCGGAGAATCTGGCGCGCGAGTGGTGGGGCGATCCGCGTGCTGCGCTGGGCAAGCGGATTCGTGAAGGCGGCGCTGCCGATCCCTGGCGCGAAATCGTCGGCGTCGTCGAAAACGTCTACGACGACGGCGTGCACGTGAAGCCACCAGAGTTCGCATATTGGCCGGCCCTGATGGACCGATACATCTGGAGCGGCGAAAACGGATTCGCCCTCAGCTTCGGCACCTACGCGATCCGCTCCAACCGGACGGGAACGGAGGGTCTGTTGGCCGAGGCGCAGCCAGCGATCTGGTCCGTGAATGGCAGGCGTCCGGTGTTCCTCGTCACCACACTCAAGGCGCTCTACGACCGGTCCATGGCACGGACGTCGTTTACGCTCGTGATGCTGGCCATCGCCGCGGGGATGGGGCTCGTGCTCGGCATCGTGGGGATCTATGGCGTGATCGCCTACGTGGTTTCGCAGAGGATCCGGGAGATCGGCATCCGAACAGCATTGGGCGCGCAACCGGCTGGATTATTGGGAATGTTCGTGCGCCATGGTCTGTGGCTTGCCGGGATTGGAGCCGCCCTGGGGCTCGTGGCTGCTGCCGGACTCACGCGTCTGATGTCGTCCTTGTTGTTTGGCGTCACCGCACTTGACCCGGTGACGTACACGGCTGTTTCGGCGCTGCTGATCGCCGCTGCCGTGCTGGCCAGCTATCTTCCTGCGCGCCGGGCCATTGCCGTTGATCCAGTCCAAGCACTGCGGGCGGAGTAGCGTTCAGGATCCGCGCACCGGATCGCGGCCGCCGATCGCAGTCTGATCATCAAGTTCAGCCAGATGTTCGACGCGTTGAACTGAGCGATCTCAGTCAGCCCGGCCCAACCGCCACCTCGCCCGAGCTCAGACGAGTGGCGCCTCCCCGAAGCCCGTTCCGGTGCCCGGACCTCGCTGCGATGGCGTCGCCGACCGCGTGACGCTCGGGTCGCGCGAGCACGGCTCGAGCAACGAGCTTCGTTTCCAACGCGCTCAACCTCGCGGATCCCCCCAGCCTTCTCGCGCGGTCAGGCGATCGAGATCGGGCACCTCCACAGGGCTTCTCGATTCGCCACTCATCTGAGCTTGGGAGAAACAGGAGCGAGACACCGCGCGAGCGACAGAGCGCGAGCAGAAGCCGATTTTCGCCGTTTGCGCAGGCGCCGTCGGCCCGACAGGCAGCGGCGGCGATAGAACGAAGGGAGTCGAGTTCCTCACTTGCGTATGGAATGACCGCCAGCCCTGCGAGGCGGCGCGATCAAACGAAGGCGGTAAAAACGTGCTGGAGGCGCTGTTCTGGCGAAGGTGTCGCCAGCAGCTGGAAAGATAAACGTGTGCCGCCGGTGTCGGCCGGAAGCACGTTTTTTCCGTGACGACTCGCGGGCTGGCGGGCATCCATACGCAAGTGAGCCATCTAGTCGACGGCCACTAACGCACGCGAATTTCGACGCGACGGTTCCACGGGTCGTTGATGCCGTCCGCGGGCTGCGCCTGCGCCGGAGCCGTCACGGCGATCAGGCTCTGCGGCACTCCGAGACCGGCAAGTGTATCGGCAACCTTCCGGGCCCGAATGGAACCAAGCGCGTCCCGCTCGGTCATCACCTGCCCGTTGGACAGACGCGTGGCCGCCCTGAAGCCGGTCACCTCTACGCGCGTCGCCTTCGTGTCCGCGACGTGCTTCGCGAGATTCGTGAGAGCGACAGTGACGTGCAGACTGAAGAATTCGTTGTCGAAGTCGAAGTAGAGAGTCACGTCACCTGGCGTAGCGATCTTGACCCATGACGGCGCCGGTCCGCGCGGTGCCGGGATCGGTGGCGGCGCCTCGATGCCGTCTTCCGCCGGCAGCATCGTGCGACACGCCGGCGTCAGCTCTCGCATCACGCTGACCTTGACCGGTTGCAGCGGAATGCCGCCGCACACGCGGCCCTGTCCGACGACGCCCTCGACCAGCGCGAGATGGCCAAGCTGTGGTGGATAGAAATCGTTGGCCACACCGCCCTGCTGACCCAGGTAGTACAGCTCACCTTCATACTCAGCCAACCAGCAGGGCTGCGTCTTCGTGTCGCGCACGATGGGACACGCGACGAAGTTACGACGCACCGGCGCTGGTGACTGCTCTTGCGCCGAGTCAGGGAGCCGGCGTCGAGAAGGAGGACCGCGAATACTGTCAGGGTTCGCGAGACGCGGCGCACGTCACAGCACCCCAAGGAAGTTGATCAGGTCCTCTTTCTCCTGACCGCTCAACCGCATGTCGAAGCGGCGATCGTAGTAGTCCACGAGCTCGCGCAGGTCCTTCGCGGAGCCGTTGGCGAAATACGGCGCGCGCGCCGCGAGCCCGCGAAACTGCCCCATCGTGATCGCGCCGATATCGGCGCAGTGGCCGGTGACGAGCGCTCGCCCGGGATCGGACGTGTAGATCTCTCGCCCGAGGAATGGATGCGGCGGCGCATCAGCCCGGCACGTCAGCTTGAAGACCGGCAGTTCCGGCGACTCGCTCCACACCGGAGATTCGGTCCAGGTCGGGAAGTTGGTCGTGCCCAGGTCGACCCACCCTGGCGCCAGGTCCATCCCTGAGGTCTGAGCGTTGTGGCACACGGCGCACGTACGCTTGGCGGGATTGGCCAGCCCGATCGAGTTGATGTGCGCCACGTCCTTCACCCAGAACCGGCGGTTGAGGAAGATATCGTTGCCACGCGCCACTGACGCGCGGAACTCGGCCTGTCGATCCCTGGTCGCGCTGGACCGAAGCCACATGTCGAAGAAGTGAAAGACCGGCGTCTTCGGGCTGTTGAGCACGTGCACCGAGTGGCGCGCGACGTTGGCGGGGCCAAGCGCAGCGGGACCGTCGGAGTCGATAGGCTTCCACCGCGCGTGTCCCACACCTGCGCCACATAGATCTGGTTCTCGAATGCCAGGATGCGTTCGAGTTGCGCGGCGGAGAGCGGCCCTTTGCCACCCTGATGATCGCGGTACGCACCCTGCGCCTGCATGGACAGCGAGGGCGCACGCGCGTCGGCCATGATGTTCATGCTGGAGGGCAGACCCGTGTCCGGATCCTTCTCCATCAACACACCGAGCTTCACGTTGAACAACCCGTCCGGGCTCGTCACGTATTTCAGGTTGGCGGCAACGCGGGGGCGCCGGAACACCGATACCGTTGGCGAGGCACTGTGCAGGCCGTAAACCGGGTCGCGATTGACACCGGTCGGGTCACGCGCGACCTCAATCGAAAACTCAGGCGTCACGCCGGCAGGAGGCCAGGCCGTCGCGACGCGAAACAGTCCGCGATTCAGCAGCAGCGAATGCGAACTGGCTTCGCCCTGCGGCAGGCTCGGGTTGTTCGACCCGTCGATCGCGGCAAAGATGGGATCGCGTCCCTGCGTCGCCCGCCAGCGCTCGCGGATCGACTCGACCGACACGCTCATCGCATTCGCGGGCTGGTGACACGTAACGCAGGCGCGATCGTTCGACCCGATCGGCTCGAAGAACGGATGTCCGGCCGTGTCGATCGGGCCGGAGACGTTCAACACGCCCAGCCGGCCGAGCGCGTTCTCGAACACCATCTCGCGCGGCAAGCGGCTCGCGACTCCGGCCGCAACCCAGGCCGTGTGCGGTCGCAGCACAGGTGGCGATTGCGCGTCGAGCTCAAAGCGACAAGAAGGCCTGCGGTCGCCAGCGCGAAGAGGAACGACGGTCGGTCGGTATCGGCGCATGGCAGGACAGTTCGGCACGTGTGATTATGCATTCAGGCGCGCGGACTCGACCATAGGCAGGTGGTTCCTCGACCCGTCAAGGCATATCGATTGCAACGGTCGAGGGCATGCGCGGTATCGTAGCGCGTGACGCGGTTTTAAGAGGGCATCATGCAACACAACTCGGCGTCGGACATTCCTCACCTGCAGGCGCTCGCCCGGTTGATTCGCCTCCACTGCCTCAACATGACGAGCACGGCGCATTCGGGACACCTGACCTCGTCGCTCTCGGCCACCGACCTCATGACGGCGCTGGTCTTCGGCGGCACGTTCCGATTCAAGCGTCGATGAACCTGCTCATCCCAACAACGACCGGCTGATCTTTTCGAAAGGGGCACGCCTCGCCCCTCTTCTACGCGCTGTGGGCGGTCGCCGGGTGCTCACCGAGGACGAGCTGCTGACCTACCGGCGCTTTGGCAGCCGGCTTGAAGGCCACCCGACACCGCGCTTTCCGTACGTCGAAGCCGCGACCGGCTCGCTTGGTCAGGGTCTGGGCATCGGTCTCGGCATGGCGCTGAACGCGAGCCGCCTCGATCGGCTTCCCTACCGCACCTACGTGTTGCTCGGTGACAGCGAGATGACCGAAGGCTCGCAGTGGGAAACCATTCAGCTCGCCGCGCACTACCACGCCTCGAATCTCATCGGCATCATCGACGTGAACCGTCTCGGCCAGCGCGGCGAGACGATGTTCGGGCACGACATCGGCGCGTACGCCAGGCGTGTTGCCGCGTTCGGTTGGAAGACGCTCGAGATCGATGGTCATGACATCGCGCAGGCGCTGCGCGCGTTTGCCGACGCCGCGGCCGAGCAATCGCAGCCCGTGATGATCGTCGCGCGCACGGTGAAGGGAAAAGGCATCTCCTTCCTGGAAAACGCCGACGGCTGGCACGGCAAAGCGCTCGATGAAGACGACCTGGAAGCGGGCGTTGCGAGAATTTCCCGAGGTCGACCGCAGCCTCCGCGGCACGATCGCTGCCCCCGAAGACCAGCGTCCGGTGATGCCCGCACCGCAACCGGCTGCCCCTCCCGAGTAGCCATCGGCAAGTCCGTGGCGACGCGCAAGGCGTACGGCACAGCGTTGACGCGCATTCAGGCCGAGTTCCCGCAGATCGTCAGTCTCGATGCCGAGGTCAGCAACTCCACCATGGCGGAGCTGTTTGCGAAGAAGGTCCCCGAGCGCTTCTTCGAGATGTTCGTGGCCGAGCAGAACATGGTGGAAGTCGCGCTTGGCCTCTCGCGCCGCGGGAAGATTCCGTTCGTGTCGACATTCGCCGCGTTCTTCACGCGCGCGTTCGATCAGATCCGGATGAGTCAGTACTCGCAGGCCAACGTCAAGTTCGTCGGCTCGCACGCCGGCGTGTCGATTGGCGAAGACGGTCCCTCGCAGATGGCGCTCGAGGACATTGCGATGTTCCGGTCGATCCTCCCGGCAGCGGTGCTGCATCCATGTGACGCGATGTCGACCGAGAAGCTCGTCGAGGCGGCCGCCGCTCACGAAGGCATGGTTTACCTGCGCACCTTGCGACAGGACACACCCGTGATCTACGAGGTCAAGGAGACCTTCCACATCGGTGGCAGCAAGGTCCTGCGACAGAGCAGCGACGATCGCCTCACGCTCGTCGCCAGCGGCGCCACCGTTCACGAGGCGCTCAAGGCCTGCGACCAACTCAAAGGCGACGGCGTTGCCGGTGCGCGTCATCGATGCGTATAGCATCGAGCCGATCGATGCGCTGACATTGCGGAACGCCGCCGATGCGACCGGTGCGATCGTCACGGTCGAGGATCACTATCCCGCGGGCGGGCTCGGTGACGCGGTGCTTCAGGCGCTGGCGGATCGTCCTATTCCGATCACGGTGCTCGCGGTCCGGAAGGCACCGATGAGCGGCAAAGTCGACGAGCTACGTCACTTCGAGGGTATCTCCGCCGCTGCGATCGTCAACACGGTGAAGCAACGGCTCAAAAGCGAGGCCAGGCCGGTCACGGCTGGCGCGCAGAAGAGCTCGTGAGCAGTTGCGCGACGAGCAGGCCATCCCGAATCGGAACGATGCTGGCGGCCCACTCGGGATCGGAGGTCACGCGCATCGTGAACTCACGAATACCTGCCGTGCTGGACGATGAATCCGACGCATCGAAGATGCGCCCGCTCCACAGCAGGTTGTCGGCGATGAGCACGCCGCCGCTCCGCAGGCGAGACTTGATCACCGGAAGCGCGGCGACATAACCGTCCTTGTCGATGTCGTTGAAGACGAGATCGAACGGCCCCTCGGATTCGCGTAGTGCCGCGACTGCTTCGCCGACGTGGAACGTCACGAGATCGCTCAGGCCGAGCGCCGCAAGATGGGCGCGCGCACGGTGCGACAGTTTCTCGTCCCACACCGTGTGATACACGGTGCCGCCGCCGTTCTCTTTGACGGCACGCGCGAACCACGCCGTCGAGTAACCGAAGCCCGAGCCCAGCTCGAATACCGAGCGGGCCCCCGTCAGTCGCGTGATCAGGTAACAGAAATAGCCGGCGGCGGGACCAATGATCGGGAAGTTCGTCCGTTCCGCCTCGGCCTCCATCGCGATCATGGCCGGAGGCCGCGGTGGCACCAGACCGTCGAGATAGCTGGCAAGGTCGGGGTGGAACAGTGGAACACTCATCGGCCTATGCTATGCCGCCGGGCGCATTCTGAGGAGGCGCGACTGTGAGCGCCGGAACAGATGCGCACGCGGCAGTTGGAGGAATCAGAACACGTGCCCGAGGCTGACGTGCACTCGCCAGCGTCGATCCTGTGGCTGGCCATCAACGCGCAGATTCTGAATAGGGGTCAGCTGATATCCAGCGTCGACCCGCACCAGTCCAAATGGACTGGCGACGCGCGCACCGACGCCGACGTTCGATCGAAGACTTCCGAGGTGAAGCTCCCACGACTGCGCCCACACGTTTCCCGCGTCGACGAAGACGACGCCCGAGAGTGCGCGCAGGACCGGAAATCGCATCTCGCCGTTGACCACGAAGATTGAGCGGCCACCGATGGGCACACCGGCAGCCGAAAGCGGGCTGACCTCGAAACGGCCCCAGCCTCGAAGCGTCTCCGCTCCACCGAGAAAGTAGCGCTTGGAGAACGGGATTTCGCTCTCCAGTTCCCCGTCGATCGTGCCGAACTGAACACGGCCGGCCAGCGTCAATGGACCAATCGCGCGATAGGAGCTGTTGGCCGTGAAGAAGTTGCGATACTCGAACACTCCCGGCAGCCATCCTCCTGCCTTCTCCACGCGAAACAGCGTGCGATACCCGGCGCGAGGGTTCTCCGCATCGACTGTGGTCTCGCGACTCGCGTCGAACCGGAGTGCCGCAAGCACTCCGTCCTGCTGTATCTGAAAAGGGTCGAGTGCATCTGAGACAGCCTCGTCGCTGATGCGATTGCGTTCGGACTGGTGCAGATAGGTGGTGGACACTCGATTCAGTCGGCCGAGGAGATAACTCAGGCTCGCAGTGCCGCCGGCCGAGAACACAGAGTAGAACGGCTCGTCCACATGCCACGCGCCGGCACTGAGCTGCAGCGACAGCCGCGGTGTAAAGAGATCCGGCTGCTGGAACAGGCCTTCGCCTCCTCGATCGATCGAGGACCATCGACCGCGAATGGTGGTGCTGCGGCCGCCGCCCAGGAAGTTGAGGAGGCGCCACTGAGCGTCGCCGTACACCTGCTTTTCGGTGTCGTAACCAAACGAATAGCCGAACTGATTGAGATCCCCTTCCTTGATCGCAATCCTCGTCGGCACCTCGGGCAGCGGCGGCCTGGGATCGACGACTTCGATCGCCACGGACTCGAACATGCCGAGCCGCGTGAGTCGCTGCTCGCTCTCGCGCAGGGCGGACACGCTGAAACGCTGGCCCGGCAGGTAGGCCAACTGACGACGGATCACCTCGTCCTCGACGCTGCTGTTGCCGACGATCTCGATCGGACCGAAGAACCCCACCTGGCCTGGTTCAGCGTGCAGCTCCACCGCCACGCGTTCCGGTTCGACCGGGGTGCGACGGATCTCGATGCGCGCGTACGCGTATCCGGCTTCACCGAGCGCATCAGCCGCCATCTGTGCCGTCTGCCGCAGCGCCTCTATGGCCAGCGGATCTCCCGGTTTCAGCGGCGCAAGCTCGCGGATCGCACGAAGACGGCTCGGCGCGATCGCCTCGAAGCCGGTGAATTCCAGCGATGCCACACGAAGCGGCGTTCCTTCCTTGACGACGACCCGAACGGCAACCTCACCATCACGTCGCTGGACATCGCTGTCGACGACCTGTGCGTTCGGATAACCGCGTTCCCGATAGAACTCTTCGATCCGCTTCACGTCCGCCTCGAAGGTCTCGCGGTCGAAGTACCTCTTGTCTCCCCACGGCCACCACGAACTCGGCCGCGTCTGCAGGGCGGCCCGCAGCTCCGACTCGTCGACGGCGCGAACTCCCTCGATCTCGAGATCGGCGACCTCGACGCGTTCCCCCGACTCCGGCGTCGATGATGGAGCGCCCTGCCCTTCCACCTTTGGTACCCCCAACGCGAGCAGCAGCACAGCCAGCGCGCCCATGCGTACCTGACTGCGTTTCATCCTCTGCCCTTGTGCGATCCGACGAGATCGCGCGCACTGTGAGAGGATCGACGGCTATCGCCCCGCATCGGTGACATGAGGGAACTCGAAACCATCATTGGCCTTCTCCTCGCAGCGGTTCTCCTCGCCGCGGCGGCTCGTCGTCTCGGCGCACCATATCCCGTGTTCCTCGCGCTCGGCGGCGCGCTCCTCGCGTTTGTGCCTGGCGCGCCGTCGTTGACCGTACCTCCCGAGCTCGCGCTCGCGCTCTTCGTTGCACCCGTGCTGCTCGATGCGGCCTACGACGCATCGCCCAGAGACCTCAAGGACAACTGGGCACCACTCATCAGCCTCGTGGTCGTCGCCGTCGGCCTCACGACCCTTGCCGTCGCCGTCGTCGTCCGCACGCTGATCCCGGCAGTGCCATGGGCACCGGCCATCGCGCTTGGCGCCGTCGTCGCACCACCGGACGCGGCCGCCGCAACCGCAGTGCTCCGCGGACTGCGACCGCCTCATCGAATTCTGACGATCCTCGAAGGCGAAAGTCTGCTCAACGATGCCAGTGCCCTGCTCATTTATCGATTGGCCGTCGGGGCCGTGGCGGCAAACAGCTTCTCAATCGGAGCCGTTGCGCCAATGTTCCTGTTCGCCGTGGCCGGCAGCGTTGTCGTGGGCCCGGCATTGGCGTGGCTCTTCTTGCAATTGATCGACCGTGTGCGGCACGTGCCGACGGCGATCATTCTTCAGTTCGCCACGACGTTCGGCGTCTGGATCCTGGCCGAGGAGCTCGGTCTTTCGGCCGTGCTCACGATGGTGTGTTACGCCATCACCGTGGCACGAACGGCGCCCGAGCAGATTCCCGCGCGGATACGCATACCGTCCTACGCCGTGTGGGAAACGGCCGTCTTCGTGCTCAACATCCTGGCGTTCATCTTCATCGGTCTGCAGATTCGCCCAATCCTCGACAGCCTGGAGCCCGCGGTTCGGGGGCAGTACTTCATCGTCGCCGCTGCAGTCCTCGTGACGGTCATCGTCGTGCGCCTCGGATGGCACATGTCGTTCAATGCCGTCATCAGATGGCGGGATCGCCGGCTTGGGTTTCGTCCGCCACGCCCGATGCTTCGCCCGACGGTCGGCAGCGGTCTGGTGATCTCATGGGCCGGGATGCGTGGCATTGTCTCGCTGGCGGCGGCACTGGCATTACCAGCGGCGTTTCCCTTTCGCGACCTGATCGTGCTGACAGCGTTCTCTGTCGTGCTCGGAACGCTCGTGATCCAGGGACTCACACTCAAACCGCTGTTACGCGCGCTCGATCTGCAAGACGATGATCCGGTTGGCCGTGAGCTCGCCGCGGCGCGTGAACGCGCTCTGCATGCCGGGCTCGAAAGGTTCTCCCGGGACCAATCGCCGGTTGCCAAGGCTGTGCGGCAGGAGTTCACAGCACATCTCAGATCTGCAGCGGCGCACACCGAGTCGTCCGATCCGGGAGACGCCGCTCATGGAGATCTTCATCGCGAAGCCGTGCAAGCGGCACGTGAGGCCGTCCTCGCCATGCGCGCCAACGACGAGATTGGCGACGATGCGTTTCATCAGATGGAGGAGGAACTGGACTGGCTGGAAATGGCTGGCGGCGCCCGGGAGACTCCTGGGCAGGGATAGTAGTTCATGGCTGAGGTTCACAAATTCAACGGATACCTTGATATTCCGCAAGGGGTAAGCCACGATGCCTTCATGGATGAGCGTACGCGGTCCGAGGGCAGGGGGTGGCGTCAACAGCTGCTGCTCACGCTGATCCATTGGTCGACCCTCTTTGGGGGCGTCATCGCGATTGGTGTGACGATCCGCGCCGTCTTCTTCGACTTCGTAGACGTAAGACATCCGGCGTTCATCGCCATGTTCGTCGGGTATGGCGGAGTCGCGGCGCTGAGGTTTCTCCACGGGCTCTCTTACCGAGTGCAGGCAATCGCACTGTCGACCGCCAGCTTCATCGCCGCCAGTAGTGCCGTGTTCCTGCGCGGCCTCGCCGCCGCCCCGGTCCTTCTGCTCGGACTCAATGTATTGATCGCGGGTCTGTTCCTCGGTCGCGCCGGCATGCTCAGCATCCTGGGCCTCGTCGGAGTTGTCGTCGCGATCGCCGGTCGCCCTGAACCGAGCGCCAGCTTCAGCCCATGGTCGAGCGCGGTCGATGTCATGTGCGTGGCCGGGGTGCTTACCGTCCTCGTGCAGTTCGTCGTGCGACGCCTCGAGGGATCGCTCGAGCACAGCGCGCAGGCGCTCGAACGGCTGCGCGCCGAACAGGCGCTCCGCGAACGCGCGCAGGAGGAGCTCACGCGCGCGCAGGCCACCCTTCAGCAGACACAGAAGCTCGACGCCGTCGGACGGCTGGCGGGCGGTGTCGCGCACGACTTCAACAACACGTTGCAGGTGGTGCTCGGGTGGACCGAGCTCTTGCGCAGCGAGCAGGAACCCCAGCGCATGCACGACGGGATCGAGCAGATTCGTGCCGCTGCCGAACGAAGCCGCGGACTCACACGCCAGCTGCTCACGTTCAGCCGGCCGGAGATGTGTGCGCCAACACGCGTGGAGCTCCACGATTTCCTGCCGGCGCTGGTCAAGTCGTACCGCCGAATCCTTCCAGACGACATCTCGATTGTCGCGCGCACGGTTCCAGGTCTCGCCATTCTCATGGATGAAGGCCACCTCAGTCAGGTTCTGCTCAACATCGTCCTCAACGCGCGAGATGCGATGCCGACCGGCGGGACCGTCGCGGTGATCGCGAAGTTCGCGTCGCGTGTGGAACTGCCACCTGCCACCGATGGATTCGAGGATGGCGCCGTCGAGATCGAAGTGACCGACACCGGAACGGGCATGGACGACGAGACGAAGAGTCGGGTCTTCGAACCGTTCTTCACCACCAAGGGCAAGCGCGGAACCGGCCTCGGGCTCTCGACGGTGTATGGCGTCGTTCAACAGGCGCACGGCGCGATCGACATTCAGAGCTCACCCGGGAAGGGAACGTCGGTGAGGTTGTTCTTCCCGCTGTCGCACGCTGTGGACACGACTCCAGCTCAGGAACCACGCGCTTCACGCCCCAGTGCCGGGCAGGCTGTGCTGCTGGCGGAGGACGATCGAGACGTGCGCACTACGCTGGCCCGCGCTCTCCGGCAGGCTGGCCATCGCGTCGTCGAGGTTGGCGACGTCGAAACCGGACGTGTCGTGGTTCGCGAGCGTGGCGTGGAGTTCGCCGTGCTGGTGACCGACGGCATCATGCCAGGCGGCAGTACGCGTCGACTGATCGACGATTACCTGGCCGCTCGTCCGGACGGTCGCGTCGTCGTCTGTTCGGGGTATATCGACGATGAGCTGTCGATGCGCGACATCAGCGCGCGAAGCTTCGAGTTCGTTCCAAAGCCGTTCGCGCCGTCGGAGCTCGTTTCCAGGCTGGAAACTGTCGACGCTTCGTCGCGTTGAGACGCGCAAGTCCGGCGGGCTTGGCAGTCCGGCTTCAGCCTGACTCGCGGGTACATGAAGAAAGGGCGGGCCCGTGGGACCCGCCCCTTTTTCGCGTCCTTCGCTTCCCTTCGTGTTCTTCGTGCTTTAAAAGTCGATGGTCGCGTTGAAGCGCAAGAACCGCGCGTTGAGGATCGACGTCGGACGCAGCCACGTCGTGCTGTTCACCGTACCGTTCGGCTGCATCGTGCCGAACACCTGGTTGAACGCCGTCCCCGTGTTGGAGTTGAACAGGTTGTAGAGGTCGATGCCGACGTTGCTGCGAGTCCGGCCGAAGCGCAGGATCTTCGAGACGCGCATGTCGACGGTGTTGAGCCGCTCGGGATACACATCACCCGGCAGGGCAAGGTTCACCGTCACGTTCTGCGCGCCACCGGCCAACGGCCGCCCGAGCGCCGCCTGCACGACGCTGTTCGGCACGACCAGGTTGGCACCCGCCGATGCGCCGTTCGATGCCGGGTCGTTGGTGGCAGCGATGTTCTCCATCGAGCGCAGAATGCCACTCACCTGGACGTCGATCTTCGGCACCGTGTAGTTGACCAGCCCGCGCCATGCCCACAGCCACGGCTCTTCGACGTGACACGACGAGATTGCCTGCTGCACGCCGAGCACGGTCAGGAGTTCGGGCTGCTGCGCCGTTACCTCGCAGTTGTCGCGGGTGCCCCCGCCGGTCGTGAATCCGCCCTGCAGCGTCAGGCCGTTGTTCGGCCGCGCGTTGACCGTCAACTCGAGCCCCTGCCAGTAGGACGTGACATCGCCGTAGTCGCTGGCGCGCGTGAGGTAGTTATCCTGCCTGCCGAAGGCCGCAGGTTTCAGCAGCGGGAACGAAATCGTCTCGCCGCTGTTCGGCAGTCTGGAATTGGTCGGCACCGTCATCGTGAAGGTATCGAAGTCCTCGGAGGTGATGGCGCGGTTGTCGGTGAAGTTGAACCCGGCCCACGTCGTGTGGTTCCCCCATGCCCGGCGGCTGTAGCCGAACTCCGCCGAGACACGCGGCACGATCTGCTGCTGCACCGACGCGGCGAACTGCCAGTCGTAGGGACGCACGTTCCAGCCGCTCAGGAGCGACGGGCTCACGGCCGTTGCGGTACCGAGCGAGTGGGTCTGTGCGAACTGGAAGAAGCTGAGCGGATCCGATTGGCCGCAGAAATCGCCGCCGGTTGCCCGGTTGTCCTGCGCGGCCGGACTCTTGAGGTCGCAATCAGGGATGAAGTTGCCGTTGTCGGTCCACGCGCGAGTGGCCGTCTGCGCAAACGTCGAGGCCTTGTTGGTGCCGATGTAGACACCGTCGTTGGCTGCCGACTGGAAGTACTTCGACAGGTTCACCTTGACCGCGGTCTTGCCGTCGCCGAACACGTCATAGGCCAAGCCCATGCGGGGTGCGATGTCGTGGTAGCCCTCGACGCCCTTCGCTTCCGGCAGCGTAAAGGCCGGTCCGCCGAACACGCTGTCAGCCAGAAGGCCGTTCTTGCCCTCCGGGAAGTAGCTCCACGCGTGCTCGTAGCGGAGCGCGCCCTGCAACGTGAGCCGGCTGACCGTCCACTGATCCTGCACGTAGAACGCATCGTAGCGCGTGCGATTGGCCTGCTGCCATGGCGTGATGCGCTGTGTGATCAGGTTGGGCACCATCAGGCCGGTCGCAGCGTTGCTGAAGCGGTACTGCAGACCGTGCGAGGCGTAGTTGCCGAAAATGTCGGTCACTTCGTACGCGGCCTGGTAACCCACCTTCATGCTGTGAGCGCCCGTGACGTAGGACACTGCTCCGCGCCAGACGTTGTGCGTCTGGTGGTTATTATGAGACCGCCAAAGCCGTGGTACACCATCGTGGTCACAGGCACACCGATCTGAACGCCATCAGATGTCACCGTGCCGATGCTCTGTGCCGTCACCGGGACGAAGGGCAGCTGATCGAGCGCGCCGGACGGGGTCTGGCCGCCCCAGTTGCTGAAGAACTGCGAGAACGCCGCCTCGAGCAGGAGCTTGCTGGTCACCGTCGAGGTGTACGTGAACTGCGTGATCTTCTCGGAGTTGTCGCGCGAGTGCGTGGCCTCCGGAGACCATGTACCGAATCCGCCAACGCCAATCCAGTCGTCGCCGCGCACCCGGCACTGCTCGGCGTCCTTCGCGTAAGAGCTGCCTTCGCAGATCTTCTGATAGTCGATGTAGCCGCCCACCTTGTTCCGCGGCGTGAGCTGGCCCGTGACGCGTACGCCACCGATCTTGCGGCTCGACGCCGACCGCTGCGTGACGCCCGGATCGGAGACGTAGTCCCAGCGATTGGGGTCACCGGCATTGGCGTTCGCGAAACGGCCGGCGATGTCGGTGTAGCACCGAACGTCCGCGTCATGCCGTAGAACCAGATGCGATCGCGCATGATGGGGCCACCCAGCGCGAAGCTCGTGTCCCAGCTGCGGATGAGCGCTGCCGCCGTCGGAATTCCGAACGATCGCAGCTCATCGTCGACGTTGTTGCCCTGCGACCACTCGCCCGCGATGTTGCCGAAGAAGGTACCGCTGAACGTGTTGCCACCGGTCTTCGGCACGAGGTTGAAGGCCGGACCGCCGCGATCGGCCTCACCGAGGCCGCCAGCCACTGTCAGCTGCACTTCCTGAGCGCCCGAAGTGTCATAGCCGTACCCGGCCACGCCGCCACCATTGAAGGCCGAGCCGACGTTCATGCCGTCGATCTGGACCGTGCCTTCATTGCTACGGCCGCCACGCGACGTAAAGAAGATCATGTCGGGCGCGATACCGCTGTTCTGGATACCGTTGGCCTGGACACCCGAGGCGACTGCCAGGAGGTTTCCATAGCCTCGTGACGCCGGCAAGGCGGCCACGACCTCGTCGCTGAGCACGCGCTGGGTACGGGTGCTGTTCTGTACGTCAACGACTGGCGTCTCACCGGTCACGGTCAGTGTTTCCTGCAGACCACCGACGCGCATCTCTGCGTTGAGCGTCACGGTCACACCGGTCTGCAACTCGACATCGGTGCGCTGCACGGTCGTGAATCCCGGCAGCGTGTAGGTCACCGTGACACACCGGCCGACAAGTTCTCGAGTCGGTACTGGCCGGTTCCATCACTGACTGTCGTACGAACCTTTTCGATGAGGGCGGGACTGGCCGCCTCCACTGTGACGCCGGGCAATATTGCCCCGGATGTATCCCGAACGACGCCGGCGATAGACTGTGCGGCCGCGACCTGCGGCAGCATCAGGCACATGAGAGCGAGAACCCCGCGCGACAGCGATCTTCGGCGGGTAACACACGAGGACACCACGCTACGAATCATTCAGCTCCATCTCCGTTCGTGTTGTCACACTGATCTGTCAGTGTGATATTCCAGAAAGGCCTTGGGATATTACACTAATTACCTCGGCCCCCTGGTGCCGCAGCTGGTGCAGGCGGATTGATCACCGCGCCATCCCAGTGCTCGGTGAGCTTGCCGTTGCGAACGCGGAAGGTGTCGAACGTGAAGACTTCGTAGAAATTCCCGGGCGCCGCTGTGGGATCCTGACGGAAATTCTTGTGGATGATCGTCACGAGATCGCACTCGGCCATGACGATCTCGAGCGGATTCCCCGCGGGAGGCTGAGGTCCTTCAGCCGCGCCACGACCACCAGCTGCTCCACCACCGGGGCCGCCGGCGCGTGGTCCGCCAAAACGCGACTTGAAGTACTCGTAGTCACTGAGCTTGGCTTCACGCCCGCCCTTCACGAACGCCGGGTTGTGCTGCTTGTAGCTCGGATCCGCCAGGGCCACGCGATCGGCGCCCGGACGAAAGAACTCCATTGCCACCTTCTTATTGGCCTCGAGCTGGGCGGGCGTGGCGGTGCACCCGGGGGTCAGCACAGGAGTCTGTGCGAGGGCCGGGGACGCAAGCAGCACCAGGGTCACGGCCACGCGTGCAGGAACAGTCGTCAGAACCATGGGCGGCCTCCTCAAAGATCTGCCATTACAGAATAGAGAGCGCAGAAGGTCAAAGGGCAAATGTCAAAGGTCAAAGGCGAGGGCAAAGGTCCAAGGTCAAACGTCCCAAGTCCCAAGTCCCAAGCCCAGAGCCCAGAGCCCAGAGTCCAGAGCCCAAAGCCTGACTCTCTATTTTTGTCCTATGTGATTATAGGACAAATGGACATTGAGGTTCACGTCAACGCCCCCGAGCCCGTCTACGAGCAGATCGTGCGGCAGATACACGACGCGGTGAAGTCGGGAAAGCTCAAGCCCGATGCGCCACTGCCGACCGTGCGCCAGCTCGCCGGTGACCTCAGACTCAATCGCAACACCGTCGCGCGCGCGTACAAGCTGCTCGAAGACCAGGGCGTGATCCTCACCGCCGGGCGCAAGGGCACGTTCGTCCGCTACGAGGCCGCACGCGAGATCGAGAAGGTCAAGACCGGTCGCGCTGAACGCCTGATGCGGCGCCTGATCAAGACATTGATGCTCGAGGGCATGAGCCGCCGCGAGATCACCGATATCTTCAACACCGCGCTGAGCGGCGACGCTCGCAAAGGATGACGCCGATGAGTGAATGGATTGACGTTTCCATCTACGCTGCGATGATCGTGTCGTACTGGTTCGTCTTCGCAGGCTGGGCCCAGGCGATGACGCTGGAAATGGTTGCCGATCGCAACGCCGACTGGCTGGCAGCCAACCACGAGCGGGCTGCGACGCTCCTGCGTGGCCGCTGGATGGTCGGCAGCACCTGGTTCCTGCGGTCCTGTTACGCGTGGGGCACGTTCAGCCTGATCGCCCTGTTCGCGCGGCAACTGGAGTTGTGGCCGCTCCCGTCGCATCACTCTCGCGGAAGCCAGCCGTGGGAGCCCTCAAAGATACCCATTCCAGTCTGCTCATCATCGGGCTGCTCTACTACTTCGGCGTCGTCGTCGTCTCCTCGAGGCGCGTGCGGACTGACGTGCCGCTCGCGGAACGCCGACAGGCCTCTCTCAAGCCGCGCACGCTCGACGATTTTTCACCTCGATGGCTGTCGATGGGGACCTACGCCCTCATCGGTGTCCACCTGACTGCGTGGGTCGTTGTCGGAGGTCTGGAACTCTACTCGACTCAAGGTTTCTGGGTTCGATTCGCCGCGCCCGTCTTCTTTTCCGCCATCCTGCTCGTCATCGCTCATGCGAACGTCAATCGCCGGTTCAGTGACTTCTTCGGCTTCCACGACCGCCGCCTGGGTGTGCGATTCACGTTCATGTCGCTGATCTACGTGCAGGTCATGTTCGCGCTGCGGCTCTATGGCGAGATGGTGGGACCGTATTTTGAGGTCGCCCGCGCGATGCATCTGGCGCTGGTGCTCTTGCTTACCCTGACGATGCTGGTGCTTGCCGTCCTGTGGAGACACGGTCCGCGCCGGCTGAATACGCTCTCCTTAGAGCGGGTCTAAAACCCCCTCACACTGTCCACCGCCATCTATGGAGTGATATAGTTCGCGGCGTCGAGCGTAGCAGAAGGAGGCCGCGACGATGCGTGCACGAGCACTCCGCGCCGCGAGGCTGGCGGGCCTCGCATGTGGTCTCTCCTCCGCCCTCGGCATTCTCGCAACGCATGCGCCGATCGTCGCTCAGGGCGCCGTCCCGAAGGGCGAGTGGCGCTACATCGGTGGCGACGCGGGGCATACGCGCTATCTGCCGCTCGACCAGATCAACGCCGGCAATTTCGAGAAGCTTCAGGTCGCGTGGGTCTGGCGTGGCGACAATTTCGGCCCCGCCGTGGACTACGTTTTCCGTTCGACTCCCATCTACGTCGACGGAATCCTGTACACCGTTGCAGGGCAGCGCCGTACGGTCGCCGCGATCGATCCGGCAACGGGAGAAACGCTGTGGGCATACCGTGAACCGAACACGACCCGGTACGAGCGCGGCATGCGCAACAACTACGGGAAAGGCGTTGCCTACGGCGAGGTGAACGGCCGGGCCGTGATCTACTACACCTCACCCGCCTTCTTCCTGCACGCAATCGACGCCAAGACCGGCGAGCACCTGGAGAACTGGGGCAGTCAGGTGCCGGTACGTGGGTTCCCCCGGAGCGGCGTCATCGACCTGCTTCCGGATCTCGTCAGGGACTGGGAACCATGGACCACATCGGGTCTCCAGTACGACCCGGAAAAGGGGATCCCGCGTGAGCTTGGCAACCTGTCGACCTCATCGCCGCCCATCGTCGTGAACGGTGTCGTGGTCGTCGGCAACGTGCACGAGCAGGGCTACTACCAGACACGCATCGAGAACATCCCCGGGGACATCCTCGCCTACGACGCCGGGAGCGGGAAACACCTGTGGAAGTTCCACGTCATCCCGCGGCCAGGTGAGTTCGGTCACGACACGTGGGAGAACGATGCCTGGAAGCGCACGGGGGACGTGTCGTCGTGGGCGCCGATGTCCGCCGATCCTGAGCGGGGTCTCGTGTACATTCCGACCAACCCGCCGACGATCGATTTCTTTGGCGGCTTCCGCCCGGGCAACAACCTGTTCGGGACCAGCATCCTCGCGCTCGACGTCAGGACGGGCAAGCGGGTGTGGCACTTCCAGACCGTTCACCACGACATCTGGAACTTCGACAACCCGACGGCACCGGTCCTGCTGAATGTGAACGTGAGCGGACGGCAGACGCCGATTCTGGTTCAGACCACGAAACAGGGTTTCGCATACACCTTCAACCGGGCCACCGGGGAGCCGGTCTGGCCGATCGTGGAACGTCCTGTCGCGCAGTCGGATCTGCCCGGGGAGAAACTGTCGCCCACGCAGCCGTTCCCGACCAGGCCGGCCGCGTTCGAGATCCAGGAACTTACCGAGGATCGCCTTATCGACTTCACGCCCGAACTCCGACAGGAAGCCCTGACGATCATCAAGAACTACAAGGTTGGACCGTTGTTCAATCCACCAATACACGTGGGGCATCCGTCAGGGCTGCGGTCGTTCGTGAGTTGTCCCTCGGGAGCGAGCAACATCTACGGACCGACCGTCGCCGATCCCGGGACGGGCATCGTTTACGTCGCCAGTGAACGCGCGTGCAGGGCGGAAAACATTGTCCCCGGCTCCCAGATGGACAAACCGAATGACCCGAAGACCACGGGCAAGACGCTGTCGCAATGGGTGGTCTCCAATCGCGGAGATCTCCGCGGGCCGCAAGGGCTGCCGATCTGGAAGCCACCCTACGGCTCGATTACCGCGATCGACATGAACACCGGCGAGCACCTGTGGCAGATTCCAAACGGCGATACGCCTGAGCACATCAAGAACCATCCCGCTCTCAAAGGGGTGACGTTGCCGAACACCGGCCAGCAAAGCCACGCCGTTATGATGGTGACGCCGACGTTGCTGATGACGGCGCCCGGCGGCACAGATGCGCTCCTGTATGCGGTCGACAAGGCAACCGGAAAACGTCTGAGCACCGTCAAGCTGCCGGCGCCCGCCCAGTACGGAATGATGGGTTACCTGCACGAGGGCAAGCAGTACGTCGTGCTGCAGATCATGGGCGCGAGGTATCCCGGCTCGCTCGTCGCACTTCGGTTGCCTTAACGATGCTGCACCGAAGGTCGAGAGAACCGCTGACTTCACCTTTGCCTGTCTATTTCTTCCCCGCTTCCGCCTGCGCCTTCGAGCTAAAGCCAGCATCGAGCCACTTCTTCCAGTTCGCTTCATTCGCGCGACAGCCGCCGTCAGCGGGGTTGTACCAGGTGCCGTCCTTGCTGACGATGAATCCGATCGCCCCGCCCGAGCGTCCGTCGCGCAGCGGGCAATGAATCATCGTGATGCGGTCGCCGGGCTTGAATGTGAACCCGTCGATTTTCGGACTGCGCGCCACGAGCGCGGGTGGTGCAGCGCCCTCGAAGCCCCACGTCGTTCCCTTGGCGTCCTTGATGTACATCAGCGTGTGCGGACTGTTGAATCCCCAGCGCACGACGTCGCCAACGACGACCTCTTCCCTGCCATTGTCGAACATGCTGAAGCTGTGGTGGGCGTCGACGGCCGTCGTCGCGGCGGCCAGGGTGAGTGCGGCACACAACAACATGCGAGGTCTCGTCATCGTTGTTCTCCTATTTCACCTTCACCGCATCGTCGAAGATCGGGTTCTTGGCCTGCCCGGGCAGGTCGGGCGGCAGATCGGGATTCCGTCGCGGGTCAGCACCACGCACATCATCGAATCCGGGATCGCCAGGCAGACGCAGCTGTGTCTTGGGATTGCCCTTGTCATCGGTCACGAGGAACGAGTTCTCGTTGCTCTCGCATTCCCAGTGGCGTAGACGATAGCCGCCGGCTTCGAGCTCGGTGTTCCGGCGGAACGTATAGGTGGCCGTGACCGGCCGCGTCAGGGAGATCTTGTCGTAGAAGGTGACGTTCACGCTGATCCGTCGCTCACCGTTGGCCAGCGGAATCATGCGCCAGACCTCGACGCTCTCGAACTGATTGCTGGTGGGCGGCTGGCCGCGGAAGTAGTCACCGGGATAGATGTGAATGGTGTGAACGATCAGCATGTCATCCACCCAGAAGCCGACGCTGTCGCCTTCAGGTGAATGCGTGCCATCGATGTTCTTGTGCTCCTGGTCGATGTAGATGCGGCGCGTATCGTTGCCGAGATCGTTGGGCCACCACGACTGCGATGGCGTGTTGACGAACTCGCGAACGTAGGGCTCGAGCAGCCACCGCGGATAGCCTGCGGGCTCACACGTCGTCAACCGGTCGTAATCGGCGCCGAGCGCTCGCCGCTTCTTGAACGCCTCCTCGTACGCGGGCGTGAGCACGCCGGGAATGAGCTCGCCCGACACCCCTGCGCCGCCCGTTCCTCCCTTTACGAAGAGCGACGAAGACGTGTTGCCCGCGGCGGACCACAAGCCTTCCCATTTCGGGATCGACTCGTAGGTATGACGCGTGCCGCCCTTGTGCAGGCGATAGAGGAAGTCGTAATGCTCCTTCGACGTCGCGAAGTTCTGCGGCGGCGGCACCGGTTCGGGGACGAAGTTTCCGCGTCCGCCTGCAGGCGGCACGGCGGGAGACGCTGGTTGCGCACCCTCAGCACCGGCACCCTGCTGGGCAGCCGTCTCGAACGACGAGACCCACGCCATGAGGCACAGCGTGGCAACGCACGCGAGCGTCTGTTTCCGAAGGTTCATCGTGTTCTCCTGAAATCGACCGAAATGATACAGCGTCCCGGGCGAACAGACGGCGCACACCGGTGCGACATTTCCAGCGGCCTGTGCGAAAGAACCCTCGGTGCGCGCCACCGATGCATCGCTGGATGTCGATCCGCTGGCGCGATCTGGGCCCATCCGCGTTGGCACTCTTGATGCGTGCTGAGCTGTCACTCGGAGGCGCTATGGCTATCCTGCGAAAGACATCCTTCCTCCTGCTGTTCATGCTCGTGACCCCACCTGGCCAGGCCGCTGAAAGGACACAGCAGGACCAGACCGTTCCCGCGGAATTCGTCGACTTCGTGAACTACTACGCCGCCCTTCAACGCATGGTCATCACGTCGCTCGGTCCACCGCTCATGTGGCCAGACGCCGAGCCAATGCTCCGCCAGCAACGGCGTTTCGCCAACGCGATGCGGGAGGCCAGGCCCGTTGCGCGTGCGGGCGACGTCTTCACCCCCGCCGTGTCGAGATACTTCCGCACTCGCATCGACGCGCTCGTTCGAAAACGGGGCTCGATGTGGCGACAGCGATCGAGCCGCCCGACGAGGACGAAATAGTGATTGCGGCGGTGCCATGCGTGGCCGAACCGATCCCGTGGAATGCCGGGCCGGTCATGTGGCCATCCATGCTGGCGGGACTGCCTGAATTACCGGGGGAACTCGAATACCGGTTCCTCGGTCGGGACTTGCTGATCATCGACGTGCTCGCAAATCTTGTCGTCGACGTGCTGCACGACGCTCTGCCCGAACCCGAATCCAGTTCTTCGTAAGCCGTCACGGCTCGAGCCGAGCGCCATCAGAAGGCCGGTGATATAGTTCGCGGCGTCGATCCTGAACGGGGAGGACGCCATGAAGCGAGCGATATTTATCGGATTGGTCCTGGCTGCTGCCGGTGCCCTTCACGCGCAGTCGGGCAAGCCGGCTGCGCAGGCGCCGATCTTCGAAGTCGATCCGTTCTGGCCGAAGCCGCTGCCAAATCACTGGGTCACGGGCTCGACGATCGGCCTCTCGATCGACGCCCAGGACCGCGTGTGGACGATCCATCGCCCAGGTACTGTCGAAGCGAACTTCAAAGCTGCGGACCTCACGGTTGCTGAGGCGGTAGACGACGAGGTGCAGCCGGGCGCGAAAGGAAGTGCGCCCGCCAAAGATCCCATCGGCAAGTGCTGCAAGGTTGCACCGCCCGTACTCGTCTACGACCAGGCCGGTAACC
>CAVRQR010000008.1:0-199405 GCA_963723495.1 uncultured Acidobacteriota bacterium
CCGCCACGACCCACAATCCGACCTCCGAGCGCTCCAGATACGAATCCTGATTCACCTCGCGCACGACGCCGGTATGGGTCGCCGCTGCCGACCGGTACTGCGGCGGCGTGGGATCGTCCGTCACCGTGTCGCCCGCAAAGGCAGGTAGTTCGACATGCGCTGAAAGGAGGGTCCAGCAAGACTCGTCCCACGATGCGTTCATCATCGCCACGAACTGCTCGGGGCGGGGCAGGCCCTTCGTCACGAGACAACTGGGCTGGACGATCTCCGAACCTGCGGTCCACCACAGGACCATCGCGCGCGTAAAGCTCCGCCAGCCGATGAGCGGCGGCCTGCAGAATCGTCGATGAGAGGGCGGATGGTGCGGAAATGGGGATACTCCATGGCCCGGCTGCGGTATCCGCCAGCAATGCCGCAGCAGCAGGTTCGAGCACCATGCCCGCGGGTTGATACACGCGGGCGACCGCGTCGCCGAGCCCCACCACCGCCTGGTCGAACCGATCGAAGTCAACGTGTTCCAGCGTCATGGTCTCGAGCAGCAGGCGCTCGGCCGCGTCGAAGAACTCCTCGAGGCATGCTGCCGCGATCACCGGGATCGTATCGTGCGGCAGTTCGGCGACGATCGTCAGCGGGAAGTACCGTCCAACCTTGTCAACACTCGGCACGACGAGGCCAGCCACGGCGGCGGGACCGCAGGCGCCGCTGGCGCAGACGTACCGCCAGGCCGGGCTCGTGAGATACACTTTCATCCAGCGATCCCCAAGGGCGAGGCGACTCGCCGTCATCGCCTCCTGCAGCCATGGATCCCATGCGCCGACGAATCCGTCGAGCGTCCGCCGCGCCAGGAAATCGCCGTGGCTCGGAAGCTTCCCGTAGAAGCCGACGTCGGCCCGAACACGAGCCGAGGGAGTCACAGGAATCACCGATCCCGGGTCGACCGTGGGCACAGTTGCTTCCTCCTTTGCTGTCAGCAGCGGAACTTGAGCAACGCCAGTTGCCTGAACGGGTTCCACACACTGTGCGCGTCGATGCGAAGAGTCGCCTTGTGTCCACCGCTGGCAAGGATAAGTGAGTACCTCACATCCGATTCCTTCGATTCCCTGGCGAGTGTCGCCGTGTCCAGCAGCCGGAACCACCCCCACGCGCCGTCGAATACGATGGGCGAGCGCGATCCGGAGTGCTCCTCGAAGGTGACGGCGGCACCGCCCACCTTCTCGCCCGGCCACTTGATGGTCACCATGCGCTCCGCGCCATGCGCGTACTCGACCGCCTGGCCGTCTATCTCCAGAACGAATCGCTTCAATCGGTCGTCGAGCTCCGAAGGCGTAATCGTAAACGTCACGCCGGGCATCGCAGCACCCTGCGGGAAGAACATGCGCCGAAGCTGTTCCGCGATACGGAACTTCTCCAGCGGAACAGACGCTGCCACACCTGGCTTCCACGCCCAACCCTGATCCTGCCTATCCACGAGATCGGCGAGCTCGTTCCTGAAAAACGTGTCGAAAAGGCCGCCGCTCCCGAATAGCCGCGCAAAGTCCGCCAGTGGAAGGTCTTGCCCACCAGAGGAGAACGGGTAGTGCCCGGCTGTCAGGGCGCTACATTCCAGGACGACGTCCTCCCGGTAGCGCTCCTCGAGCGTCATGCGCAACCCCGACGCCGACACGGACGCCGTCCGGTTGCCAAGGTCACTGACGATCTCGCCCACTGACGGCGGCAGCGGTGCCGCACTGCGCGTGAGTGCATCGGCACTGAGTTTGATACTGGCCATCAGCTTGGGATCGTCCAGGCGCACCTGCCCGGCTCCTTCTCCCACCGGCTCGAGCTTCTGCTGGATCTGCCTGATCTGATCCAACACGCCATCGAGCTTCGCTGCCCCACCCTCGCCCGTCAGGAGCTGGCGGATTTTTGCAAAGTGCTGCGTGACCCTGAGACCTGGCTGCACCGTGGGCGGAATACCCACCTTCTTCTTTGCCCCTTCCAGGATCCTGTCTACGTTCGCTTTGATGCCTTCGCTCTTCGGGCTCGCCTCAGCGGGCTCCGTCAGATAGGTGTGCTCGTCCACCGTCTTGAGAAAAGTCCGAAGCGGCGACGTCTCCCCTCCAAGGGTTGCAAGCGCATCCTTCGTTTTCTCGAGGGTGCCGAGTGGTACCAGCGTGACGTCGGCAAGCACCGCGTCCCACGCCTTGATGTAGTCATCTTCGTAAATCCGGATGAACTCGTCACGAAGCATCGCCGACGCGGTCAGCAGCGAGCGCTCCTCCCCCCAGACCCACTGATCGCCGCTGAACTGCGCGACGAGTTCAGCCGCACTGCGCGTCGTAATTTCGTTGAAGACGGCCTTCGTGTAGATCGCCTCGAGCGGCTGCGAAAGCGGAACGCCGCTCTTTCGTCTGAATACGCGTTCAGCGCTGATGCCGGCGGCCCGGTCGAGCGGCAGGGCGCGAGGATCGTCCGCGAATCGCTGTTTCACGTGGCTGTACATCATCATCGGAACGGACTCGAACGGAAGGCTGCGGCGCGCCTGTGCCACGAGCCGGTCGTCCAGCGTGATGGGCCGAAGGCCTCCTTCGTTGTCGAGCAGCGTCCTGAAGTGGCCAGACAGCCTGTTTGCCGCCTCGTTGTCGTCTCTGTACAGCGATTGCCATTCCCGGTCCGCCAATGCACCGACGAGTTCGGCATCCAGACGCTCGGGGGATCCGAGCATCAGATATCCCTTGAGATACAGGAACAACGCTGCAGGATTCGAAACGTGCTCGCGCAGCGCTGACTCGAAACGCTCCTTGAGCGTCCGCATCAGCGCGCCGTTCAACTCGCGCGAATACGCATCGCGCGCGGCATCGCCGATCGAGTTCCCTTCATGAAGGCCCCACCCCATCGTCAGCCAGCGGCGGTCGTCGCGATAACGATTCGCCACGTCGGACACCTGGCGAATCGCGTCCAGCCGTGGCAGCACGCGGTCGAGCGGCGCACCCGCCGGGGAAGGCGGCACCGCGTCGAGGCGCGCTGTCGCCGCGTCCACTTCGGCGACGAAGCCGCGATTGTTGCGGTAGCTGATCCAGAGTGCTGACACGGCCAACACGGTGACGGCTGCAATGGCCACGTAGGCACCGAGTTTCGCCGCCGCCTGTTTCGCCTCGAGCCGGAGGTTGAATCCCGCCAGACCGGATTCGGCGATGATCACTTCCCTGAGCAGCCGCTCGATGAAGTACGCCTTGCCCTTTCCGGGTGGTGGCGCCACGACCTCCGGGGCAACGCCGAACCGGCGGCTCATCGCACCGAGCAGCCGATCGATGGGCGTCCGTTCCTGGGTGCCACTCGTGAAATGGAGGCCCCGGAGCAGCACGGGACGGTCGAAGCGCGTTGACGTGAAGACGGCCGTGACCAACTCCATGAGCGCCTCGCGCAGCGTGGCGAACTGCGGCGGAAACCCGAACATGCGAGTACGCTTGCGCCGGTCGCGTTCGTCGGCAATGCGTGGCAGCAGGCGCTCGTTGAGCCGCGTGACGAGCGCATCGAATTCGCCGGGCAAGGTCCGGATGCCTTCCCCGTTCACTGTCTGCTCGTAAGAAAACGTGACACCCCACACCTGGGCGCGCCCCTCCTGCGTAAGGTCGTCGAAGTACTCGGTGAACCCGGCGATCAAATCGCACTTGGTGACGAGCAGGTAGACCGGAAGCTGGACGCGCAGCTCACGATTGAGCTCGTCGAGGCGGCGGCGAAGCGCTTCGACGTGATCCTCGCGCTCCCGAGGGCTGTCCACCATCAGATTCTCGGCACTGACGGCGACGATGACACCGTTCAGCGGGCGGCGGGGGCGATGCTTTCGCAGCAGTGCCAGGAACTCGGCCCATCCTGCCTTGTCTGCCGCAGCGTCAGAGTCCTGCGTGGTGAAACGGCCGGCCGTATCCAGTAAGACTGCCTCGTCGGTGAACCACCACTCGCAATTGCGCGTGCCTCCCACGCCCTGCAGTGGCTGGCGACCCATGTGCTGTTCCAACGGGAAGCGCAGCCCGGAGTTCACGAGTGCCGTTGTCTTGCCCGAACCCGGCGCGCCGATCATCAGGTACCAAGGCAGTTCGTACAGTGTGTGACCGTCGCGACGCTTCAGCTGCAGTCGTTTGACCCCAGCATCAAATTTCTCGCGCAGCTGCACCGCGTCCGCAGAAGGTTGCTCCGCGGGCGCTTGTCTGACGACTGCGGCGGCCAACTGCTCGCTGGCGCGGGTGACCCGCAGACGCCTGCGCAGCTGATTAGCGGCCCAGAGGCCGACAACCAGGAGAATCGCCATGATGCGAGCGTTCTCGGGCTCGAGCGGGCTGTAACCGGCAAAGGTAAATAGAGGGCCGGCGAACCAGATGAACGCCGCGAGCAGCACCAGGCCCACGACCGCAATGACGACGCGACGCTTGGGAAGGAGCGACATTCCGAGCCCCTATCAGGAAACGAGATGCCAGTTACGTTCCGCGTACATGCACGATCTCCACGCGCCTGTTGCGCGCGCGGTTTTCCGCCGTCGATACCGGCTTGAATTTAGGCTCTTCGGAACCGACGCCGACCGGATCCATTCGCGTCACGGGGACGTTCGACGCGAGTACCTGAACCACTGCCGCAGCGCGCTGACGAGACAGATCGAAGTTGTCCCTGAAGCGGATCGACTGAATCGGCTGGTCGTCGGTATGCCCTCGTACGAGCACGCGCCCAGGCACCTGGGTGAGAGCCCGCCTGATCTGCTCGAACAGCTCATCGTATTTCCTGTTCACGTCGGCACGGCCCGACGCGAACAAGTCGTCCGCCAGAGGGGTAATGACGCTCCGTGCGCCCTGCTCCTCGACGCTGAGCAGCCCGGATTTTTCCTGCGGAGCCAGCAGCTGCTTGATCGTGGGCCCGGCTACGGGCGTGGAAACGATTGGACCGGTGAAATCCTCGGTCCCGATACGGGCCAGCCTGGCATGGACGGGCGTTGCCACTCCGGTCAGCCAGCTGTAGAAGAACGTGAAGGCGACGGCAACAATGGCCAACGCTGCTGCGGCAATCACCCACAGCGGCACGTAGCGAATCAACCTGTTCCGGCGGTCCTTGATGCCCTGCCATCGCAAAGACAGTGCGTCCTGGGGCCTCGTTCGTTGGCTGCGAATGAGTTGGTAGACCTCCTGCTCTATTTCCGCGAGCCGAGCACGTCCGTCGCCGCGAACCTGGTCGCTGTACTTGCCGGTGAATCCGAAGGCAATACAGAGGTACAGCAATTCGAGCAAGTCGATATGCTGTTCCGGCGACGCCATCAGGGCGTTGAGCACCTTGAAGAACTTCTCGCCGCCCCACGACTCCCGATGGAGCGCCACGAGCAGGGTCTGCTGAGCCCAGTCGCCCTGCGAGCCCCACGGCGTGGAAAGCACGGCTTCGTCAATCGCCGAGCAGAGAGCGTACCGTGCTGACACGACGACTTCGTTGGGCGCTCCGGCCGATCGAGCGCTCGCTTCGAACCGCCGGATCTCGTCGAGCGCATACCGCCGCAGCGCGGCGACATCGGGCGAAGCCGCCATTCCACGAAGCTGTCCCGACAGAACGAGCAGCGGAGTCGCCGCCGCAACGAGCGGGTTGAGGCCGCTTGCGAGCGCATCGCGAAGTGGAGGCAGCACCGCGTCGGCCGGCATGTACGACGCAGGCGTGTGAACGGTTCCGCCGGCCCCTCCCGGCTGACGTCTGCCCGCACCCGGACGCGGCCGAACGATCGTCACGCCGTCGCGTGGTTTGAACGGATCGCCACTATCCGACATATAGGATTCCTATCCGCTGCGAATGGCCCAGAACTCCAGTCCGAGACCAGGAAACTCGCCGCCCAGATGCATACCGATCCCGCCCGAGCTCTTCATCTTGCTCCAGAGCGGGTCGCTCGGATCGAGCTCGAAGTACACGGAGCCGGCGTGGAACGGAATCGGGCGCGGCGCTGCCGGCATCGGCGCCACCGTCACGCCCGGCAGCGCGTTGTTCACCAGGTCCTTGATGGTTTCGACCGGCCCGATCTTCAATTGTTTCGGGATACGCCGTCGCAATTCTTCCGCCGGCATGTCGGCCCTCACAGACAGTACGAAGATCGCCGTTCGTGTACAAACGTACGATCTGGAACTGTCGCGACGCTGATGCCGTACCTGGCGCGCCTCGATCGGGAGCGGCACGGCCGCCTGTTCGAGCACGACACTGAGCGACTTGCGGAGCGCGGCCATCACCGGCTCGAACGACTCGCGCAAAGCCTCGTGGGTGTATCCAGGGAAGTTCGGAGCGCGCTTGGCGGTGGTCGTAAACGTGGCCAGCTCACCGGCGGCTGCAACGAACACCCTGTACAGGTCTTCGGGGTGCACGGTTGCTGATGCCGCCAGGTGCGCGACGACCGGCTGGTACCGGTTGATGACCTGCAGCATCAGGAACTCGGCGAGTTCCGCCGCCGGGCCGCGTCCAACCCCGGAAACGCGGCCGGCGAGCGCTTCACCCCGCTGGCGCAACAATCCGAGAAGCTCGCTAAGGAACATCGACAGCGGCGGCGCCGCCCGCGCCTGCAGCACGGTCGGCATGAACCCTTCGTCGAGGACGATCTGGTTGTCGGGCCGGCACTCGATGATGCGTGCGACCGGGATCGACGCGTAAGCACCGCCGGCGTCCGGAGCGAGCAGCAATCGTGTCCGCAGGGCACCGACCTCGAGGACCGCCGGCTCTCCGGACTTTGACGTGACATCGTGCGCTTCGAGCTCGCGAGCGAGTTGACGCGCGACCGCCTCCGCCCCGGCCGACCTGTCAACCTGCAATGCCTCGGCGCGGCGCACCGGCACCGCCAGATGGACAACCTGGTCCCGCACACCGCTGTTGATATCGATGGCGGCTGGCTCAGGGTCGTCGTCCGGAAGCCGCACGGGCGTGCCGTCGGGGAACACTCCCGTTGCTCGCAGCAGGCCGAATTTTCCGATAGCGAGCAGGTCGCGCCGGATCTCCACTTCGGCGAAGCCCCAGCTGTGGGGGATGAGCTCCCGGCATCGGGTCTCGACGTAGTGTTCGAAATACCGCTCCTGTTGCTGAAAATGCTGCGGCTGCAGGAAGAGGCCTTCGGACCAGATCACTCGGTTATGCGTGGACATCGACGTAGAGGCTATCAGGTTCGGCTCACGGCTCAGGGCCCGGTGCAACAGCCACACGCGCTTTCTCCACCGATATGGTGAAGGCCTGCCGCGGGGCGGCAACGATCGCGCGCCATTCGGCCTGTACCAAAGGCGCGATACTCCGCTGCCACCCCGACGAATGCCGCCTCGTTTGCAACAGTGACGTCGAGCGTCCGCCGTTCTCCCGGCTGGAGCGAGAACTCATCGCGGCTGATCAGCACCTCGCCGAGCGCTTTGACACTGTCATCCATCAGCTCGAAGAACTCGACACGGTGGAAAGCGGCATCACCCCTCAGCTGATAGACGTGGACGACTACCGGGGACGGTCGTCCGTTTGCGTCGGGATTGACATCCCGGCTGACGTCGAGCGTCATTACGGCCTTGACCTTCGTTTCAGGAGGCGCCGCGATGGTTATTGGAGGCAGCTGCGGTGGTGACACGGGCGGAGTCTTGCCGCACGCAGGGAGCACAACCAGCGCGGTTGACCAGAGCAGCGTCTCTACGAAGGTCGACCGCTTCATCGTTCCGGCACCAACGGGGAACGGGTGCTCGCCGAACCGCGCGCCTTGAGGCGCTGCAGCTGCTGCTGATAGACATCGGCGAGCTCGTCTCCGATCAACGCACGAAAGGTGCGGTCACGATCGCGGAGCATCGCCTCGACTTTTTCACAGGTACCTGTTCCCAGTAGCGCCATTGGGCAGGCTTGGCCAGCAACGCTCCCCGTTTCGCCTGTTCATCAAAGTGCGCCTGCAACCGATCGGGATCGAACTCCTCGAGCATCTTGTCGAATACCGTTCTCAGGCCGGCAAGCATGGCGAGTTGGTGAGCCTGCACGTCCTTCAATGCCTCCTCGAACGCGGCGACAGGCGGCAGATACGCGGGGCTGCGTTTCACGAGCAGATTGTGCAGCGCGTCGTCCACGTCTGCGGAGCATTTGATCGGATTGTTCGCGCTTCGCTTGAAGGTCGTGATCCCGACTCCGAATTCCGACTTGAAGTCCTTGCGCGCTTCCAGTAATTCCATCAGGCCCGCAACGACGACGCGCAGGATCCGGCCGAAGTCACGAGCGACATCCGGATTGACGTGAACGTCGGTCAGCCCGGCGCCCGCGAGCACCTCCTGTATCGTCATGTCGCTGCGAGGCGGGGAAACAGCTCCGCCCTTCGCCGGCGTCGGACTTCCAACGCTATCCCGTGGGACAGCTACAGGCTTGGCCGAAACTGAATGGCTATCCGCAGCATCGACGGCCTGAGCGTGAAGCGGCTGACGGCGTCGGTTTTGCGATGAACTGGGCCTCGGCGCTTGACCAGCCGTGGGCGGACTCGACTTAACCGGGTCGTAGTCGTCCGGAATGAGTGGCCGTGCCTCCTGCCGAGGGCCCGGTTCAACAGGCTCGGGAACAGCGAAGTGATCGGCGAGCACCGAGTGCTTCTGCAGCCCCTCGCTCTGCCGGACTCTCTCAACTGGCGGTGTGGGTCGGATGTTGAGCAGCCTCTCCGGGTCGACCTCCTCCTCTTCCGACACCAGGCTTTCCAGTCCGAGCGCTGCGACAGGATCGACGGAGGAACGATGCTCCGGGCGAGCCTGCTTAGCTACGTCACGCGCCCCGGTTGCGGCCGCGAATGGATCATCGTTATCCAACGGCGATTTGTATGCACTATCGGTGATGGAGACGCGGATCTCGTACGGCTCGATGAGGACCAGGTCGTCAGTCTGCAACTGATACAGGCGGCCTTTCTCGAGGCGATTCTCCTGGCCTCCGGAACTCAGGTAAACCGGGTTCCTGGCTTCTGTCGCTTCAAGGTAGAAGACACCGTTCTTGTAATGAATCGACGCGTGCCGGTTCGAAACATACGGATCGGCCAACACCCAGTCGTTGCCGGGTTGCCGGCCGATCGTGCCGCCAGTCGACTGAAAGAGCTTCCGGCTGCCCGCGAGCTTGCCGGCCTGTCCGATGACTTCAAGGGTCAGCAGCATGTCACATGCTCAGCGTTGTTCCCCCCACCCGACGAGGCTCGCGCGACAGGCGTCACCGGCACTCCTCGACGGCGGCGAACCGCCGTGTCAGCAGCGACTGGTCCTGCGCTCCGGAGCAAATATACAGTTTGTATACCGACGCCGTCCGCATCAACCGCGTGAAATGCGGGCATCCTTCGAACAGCGATGTGGACGATTTCCGCCTGATCGTCTCGGCGAGCGTTTCGCCCACCACGTACTCAACGACGACGTATGTGGTGCACGCTTCGCGTGTGAACCTCTCGCGCGCGTCCGGTACGTCGAGATCACCAACAAACAGCTTGATGGCGACCAGACGCCCTAGGACCGTATCGTTCGCGGGGTAAACCGAGCCCATGCCGCCGTGGCCCAGCCGGCGTTGGACTTCATACTCGTCGACGCGATGCCCGGGCTCGATCATCAACCGATGTCTCTGAGCAACCGACCGCTGCGGCCTCCCCCTCTTGTGGTAGCGGGGGCCAGTACACTAACTCATGCGGGCGGTTCCGGCCAACTGCCGCGGTGAACTCGATGAGCGGCGTGCGCGCCGGCTGATGTCGGCTCCCGCTTCGAGAGGGCCATTTTGATAAACGCCCGCGGGCTGCGATCCGAACAACGTGGTTCGTACGTGATGGGCGGAGTGCCTCAACCAGCTGGAGATGGGGGCGAACGATTCAAGGTCTCCTCACGAGGTGGGGCCGATCGCGCCCGCTCGGCAGCGCGCTCGAACACGCCAGCGTCCAGCCCACCTCATCTCACTGCGACGACGATGCCGGAACCTCGTGCGCCTGAGCCACCTGCGCTCTGAAAGAACGAGACGAATCGAGGGCTGAACGCACGAGGGTCCGGCTGGAACGAGGGATCGATTTCCTTGCAGCGTTGAATCGCCGCCAGCGCGTCGTTGCGAAGGGCCTGGTTCGTCTCGCCCGAACGAACATAGAGCGCGTAGAGCGACGCCGCGCGGAACACGGAGACGTGCACCTGGAACGTGATGTCGCTTCTTCCGACGAGCGGATCGAGCGAGCCCAGTGCCTGTTGGTACTCCCCGGCAAGGTAGTGACGCGCACCTTGTTCAAGCCCGGCGTCCACACCTCGATCTTTCAGAGTGGCTGGCCCGAACATCCTGATGAGGACATCGATGCGGGTCCGTGCATCGACTGCGAGCTTCATCGCCTCCTGGACGCCGGTGATGTTCTCGGATCGGCGCGCGTTATCGAAACGTCGCTGCAGAGAGCTGTGCTCCTTGACCAGGGCCTCACGCCGGCTGGCCATCTCGGGCGTCATCGTCCCGGGCTTCTCGGCAACCATGCGCTCCAGTGCGGCAAGGGAGGTCCCGACAAATGAGAGCTGCTCGGTGGCGCCCGCGAGGACTTGCTGAAAGCGCAGCTCGAAGTCGCTCCGCTCCAACTTCTTCACCTGCTCCAGCACCTTGGTGAACGCGTCTGAAGCCTCGTGCGCGAGTCGCAATGCCTCACCGGCCGTCGTCGTGTTCTCCGTCTTCTCAGCCTGGCCAAGGCGCTCGCGAGCTCGACCCACGAGCGTGCGTGCGGTGTCGCGCTGGGTGACAAGGTTCGACGGCAGCGCGATCTTGATGGCGTCGATCGCGGTGTTGGTCGTCTCTGCACCAGCCAGCACCTGCTGCGTCTCCGCCAGTTGCTGCGCGATCAACGTTCGTGTGCCAATCGCGGCGTTGAGTTTCGCTTCGAGAGGCCGCAGCACCTCGCGCGCGCGAACAGATATCGCTCGCGACTCAGCGAAATCAACCACCACTCGAGTCTGCCTGGCCTTGAGCAGGGTCTTCTGCGCCAGGGCTATGTCACCACGCGCGCGCTCGAACTCGGTCTGGACATCGGGTCGCCACAATTCCTGGTTGGTCTCCCTGACCTTCTCGATTCTCTGCAATGTCGCGTATGTCTCGTTGTAGATCTGATCGGTCGCATCGATTTGCTGGTTGTAATCGGCACGCAGGAGCACTCCTTTCGAGGCGCACTCCTTGAGACCCGCACGCAGAAGACTTGCGTATTCCGGCAGGCCGAGTATGACCTTCTGTTCCTCGGACACTTCAAACGCCGTCACCGCTCCTGCACAGTCACCCGAATTCTTCAGAGCATCTCCCAAGAAGTAGTACGGCAGATACTCAGTACCACGCCCGAAGGGGTTCAGTCGCAGGCCGCCCTGGACTCTTCTCGTCGATTCGGTGCGGTTGATCTGAATCGCCTGACGCATGGTCTGTGCGGCTTCCTGCCACTTCCGATCGCCCCGCGCGTTGAGACCTCGACGGAAGGGTTCGTCCTCGGCCTGTGCTGATGCGGTTGCGGGTATCGCCAGCACCGCCGCCCACATCACGACACTCACAACGCAACGAAGGGACCTCGTCATGGATTGCTCCCGGTCGCCGATGATGCCGGAGGCGACGGCGGGATTGGAGCGGCCGGCGTTGGCTCAACCGGAGCAGCTCCCAGATCCAGCGTCGGCGCGGTCGGCGCTGCGAGGTACTGCTCGAAGTACTCCTCGGGCGTCAGCGCGCGGAAACGGATGACGGGCGCCACGTTCGGCGTGTCTCTCTGGATCTCAACCGTGATCCGCTGCGTCTGTGACTCCGGCGGCGGTCCCGCCACGACCACGTGATACGTGCCGGCCGGCAGAGTCAACGCAAGCGGCGTTGACGGTGATGGCGGGAGCGCAACGTTGTCGCCGCCCTCGGTCTCTATCGCGGTGATCGATCCCCACGGTACTGCGTCAATCACCACGGTCCCCGTGGGCGTCGGTCCACTGAAAAACATGACGGCGGCCGCGGCGACGATCACCGCTCCGACAGCAATCGCCGCGATGCTGAGCATGCGCCGATCGCGAGCCACGCCAACGACAACCGCGTTCGCCGCATCGGCGATCGTTTTCGACCGCGCGACGACGTCGGCAACCATCGGTCCGATCGGCGCAGGCTCTTTCGGAACGGGCGCGACCGGAGCCTCAGCCGCGGGACGCAGGCGGAACCGCGCGCGGCGTGACAGGTGCCACAGGGACACTGGGCGCGTGCGTCGGCGGTGGCGTTCGCCGCGCCGGCGCAATCACCGTTGCATCCGGTGGCGGAACTGGTGGCGGGGCCGTCGGCAGTCGCAGAACCGGGCGCTCGACACCGCCGGAAGGCGTTGCCGGGAATGGATCCATCTGCGTCACCACTTCCGACGGGCGCACATCGAGATTGGGCCACAGCGTCTCGAGGTCCGCCGCCGTCGCCGGACTCAGATTCGCCGTGAGCTTCCCGCGCATGGCCGCCTCGATCTCTTCCTCGAGTCGGAGAGCGCCAACGTGATTCTCGTCGTAGGTCAACGCCTGCTGGCAGGCGTCGAGTGCCGACTCCAGCTGACCTTGCGACAGCAGTGCGCGCGCCTGGGTCAACGCGGCTTCGAGTTGAATCGTTCGTCGACGGGCCAGCGCCTCGCGGTCGGTCCGGCGCGGATCGGGAGGCGGGGTCAATTGAGCGACGCCGACTGCCGCGTCCTGCCGTCTTCTGGATGAGCCCGTCCCTCGCGTTCCAAGGGGAGGAGGAGATGGCGTGTCGCGACTCAGCGGGGCCGTGGTGTTGAGATTCCAGGACTGATTCGACGCATCGCGCCGCACGCGCGCGATCGCCGCGCGCAACGATTCTGAATCGGGGAACCGGTCGATCGCGCTTTTCTGCAGAGTCTGCTGGATGATCGCGATGATCTCGGGCGACGCGTCGGGAGCCAGCCGACCCAGTGGCACCGGCTCCTCGTTGAGGATCCGATGCGTGATCATCGGGAGCGTGTCGCCAGGGAACGCCTCGGTGTAGGCCAGAAGCTCGTAGAACACGACGCCGATCGAAAACTGGTCGGCACGATGATCGACCGGATTACCGGTGATCTGCTCGGGGGCCATGTAGCCGGGTGTGCCGATCATGACCGACTGTGTTCGACGCCAGTCCGAGCATGCGCGCGATTCCAAAATCGAGAATCTTGAGACGCCCGGCGCGATCGAGCATCAGGTTCGCCGGCTTGATGTCTCTATGGACGAGCTGCATCTGATGCGCGTATCCCGCGCCGGCGCACAGCTCTTCCATCCACCTGAGCTTGTCCGCAATCGTCACCGGCGCTTTTCGACGGATAAGGGCGGCGAGGGTCTCCCCCGCCACGTACTCCATCACGATGAAGGGCTGGGATTCGTACTCGCCGAAGTCGTAGACAGTGACGATGTTGGGATGACTCAGGGCAGCGGCCGCACGCGCCTCGCGGGAGAATCGTTCGCGCGCGTCGGGGAGGTCCAGATCGCCAGCGAACACCTTGATCGCGACCATACGGCCGAGCACAGGATCATGGGCGACATAGACCGAACCCATGCCCCCGCGACCGAGTTTTCGCTGGATTTCGTACCGCCCGACTTGGGTACCCGGCTCGAACATCACCCTTCCCCCAGGACCTGACTCTCCTGCTCCGATGCGCTCCGTACTATAAGGCCAAGCGCCCGGGTCACTGCCCCGAAAACCCGGTCTCCGAAGGTTGTATTGAAATCCCGCGAAGTCGTACCTGAAAGTCGGCACGCCAACGAACTTTCAGACACTAAACCGGTGGCTGGTTCCACCTCCACGCACAACTGTTGCCAGTGCGTGCGAGTGAGATGCCCACGAACCCCTCACGACGTTGTCACCCCTATCGCGCCGAACACCATGGAGGACAAAAGGCCGGCTAATGACTCAGCACTTCACGGACCTTGCCAATGAGCGCCTCGGCCGAGAACGGCTTCTCGAGAAAGGCCGCCCCCCTATCGGCAATCGTCGGCTCGAGGAGTGCATAATCCGTGTATCCGGAGATGAAAAGCACTCGCAACGAGGGAAGACGTTCAACCAGGGTGTGAAACAAGTCGAACCCGGACATCACCGGCATGACGACATCGGTCAGCAAGAGGTCGACCGATTCCATGGAATTGAACCGGGTGATCGCCTCCTCGGGCGTCGCCGCTTCGACCACCCGATGGCCAGCCCGCTCGAGAATGATGCGCACCAGTTCGCGCACCGCTTGTTCATCCTCCACGAGCAGCACCGTCCGGGGCGTCGTCACCGCAGGAAGTTCGGCGGTTCGCCCTGCCGACTGCGTCAATTCCTGTTCGCGTGGAAGGTAGACGGTAAACCTGGATCCCCGACTGAACTCGCTCTCGACCTCGATCGCCCCGCCACTCTGCACGACGATGCCGTAGACCGTCGCGAGGCCGAGACCGGTTCCCTGCCCGCGCGGCTTGGTCGTGAAAAAGGGTTCGAACAGCCGCGACTTGGTTGCCTCGTCCATACCGGTGCCGTCGTCAATCACCGATAGGGTGACGTAGGCTCCCCGGTTGAGGGAGGGTGTGACCGCCGCGGTTGCACCATCCACATCCACGCTGTGGGTGACCAGACGAATCCGTCCACCCGGCTCACACGCGTCTCTCGCGTTGATGACGAGGTTCATCACCACCTGCTCGAGCTGACTGCGATCCGCGCGCACGTGGGAGAAGCCGGCTGCAAGCGTCGTCCCCAGCTCGATGTCCTCGCCGATCATGCGCCTCAGCATCGTGACCATGTCCACGATCAGCAGATTGAGATCGAGGACGGTCGTTTCGACGACCTGTCGGCGGCTGAACGCGAGCAGTTGCTTGGTCAGTGAGGCGGCGCGACTGGCGGCTTTGACGATCTCGTCGAGGTCGTGACGCTGTGACGTCTCTCTTGCTGTTTCCAGAGCGAGCCGGCCGTAGCCGAGGATCGCCGTCAACAGGTTGTTGAAGTCGTGCGCGACTCCCCCGGCCAGCTGACCGAGCGCTTCCATTTTCTGGGACTGTCTCAGCTGCAATTCGAGCGAGCGGCGCTCGGTGATGTCAGTGACAACGCCGACAATGCGCGTGGGTTCTCCCTGCTCATTGCTGACCACTCGTCCTCGGAACTGAAACCAACGCGGCCCCCCCTCTGGCATGAGACGGCGGAACTCGAGCGCGAAATCGGATCGATCCTGGATCGCCTTCTCGACGGCGGCGCGCACCCGGGCGCCGTCATCGGGATGCACGTGCTGATACAACTGCTCCTGGGTGACTCGCCGAATGTCTGGTGGGAGCCCGAACAGTTTTGCGGTCGATCGCGACAACTCCACCCACGAGGAATCGAGGTCGCGGTACGACACGCCTGTCTGCGCCGCGAACATGGCGAAGTCGGTTCGTTCCTCGTGCTCGCGAAGCTCCTCAGCCTGAGCCTGCAGCTGGGCGACGAGACGTGCGTTCTCGTAGGCCATGCCGGCCAGCGCACCAAGCGTCGACGCGAGCTGAATGTCCTCTTCGCTGAAGACCTGCGCGCCTTCCTTCTCCACGAGCGCAAGCCAGCCATACACTCGCGTGGGAGATGCGACCGGCACGAACACGTACGAGTGAACGGGCGGATGCGAGGCAGGGAGACAAATAGCGGTGGGGTCGCCTCCGGCATTGACCCCACTAACGATCTCGCGCGAGCCGAACACGGCACGCGCGGGATGCTCAGCGTCAGTGCTCAGTGACTGTCGCAGCTCCGCGACGACGGATTTGTCAAGTCCGACCGCGACCAACTCTTCGACGACTCCGCCTTCGTTGACCACGCCAACGCTGACGATACTGGCGCGGGTCAGCGGGCGCGCCGCAGCGCACACCATCCGTAACAACGCCGCGGGATCGCGCTCCGCCATGAGGCGCTGCGCCTCCTCGAGCAGCAACGCCATCCGCTGTGCGCCGGTCTCGAGCGGCATCCGATCCCCGTCGGGAGGGGCCACGTCAGAGGTCCGTGGTGGTGCAGGATTCACGTCGAGTAGCAGGATATTACCCCGACTTTTTCGGAGTAACATTCACTTCCGGGTTTCATGTTTTCGAGATCCGTCCATGTTTTTGCCTGCCTGGCCGTAGTCGTTTGCGGCCTCGTCGCCCTCGGCGCCACCATCGCGGCACAGACAAATACCGGCGATGTATCAGGCATTGTGCGCGACGTCCAGGGGGGCGCGCTGCCAGGTGCACGCGTCATCGCCGAACATGTGGAAAGCGGCGTCAGGATCGAATCGCTCAGCGATGAGGGCGGGCGCTATCACCTGCGGTCACTGCGCCTCGGGATGTACGTCATCAGCGTCGAACTGGATGGTTTCCGCCGCGTCGTGCGGTCCGGAGTTCTCGTCCAGCTGGGGCAAACCCAGGGTCTCGATTTCACGCTCGACGTCGGCGGACTGGTCGAGGAAATCAGAGTCACGGCGAACATCCCACTGCTGCAGACCGGGAGCGCCGAGATCAGCGACGTCATCGAGAACCAGCAGATCGTGCAGCTTCCGCTCAACGGGCGCAACTTCCTCGCCCTCGCGCAGCTGAGCGACTCGGTCGTCATTCCGCCGGGCGGGACGCGCGGCGAGGCGTTGCAACAAGCGGGGCCGCTTCCAAACGTTGGTGGTCAGCGGTCGGGTCACAACATCTACCTGCTCGACGGCGTGAAGGTCACCGACGAGCTTTTCAACAATCTCGTCATCAATCCATCGGTCGACTCGATTCAGGAATTCAAGATACAGAAGTCGCAGTACACCGCTGAGTTCGGCGGCAAAGCATCCGCTCTGATCAACGTCGCCACGCGCGCCGGCGCGAACGCATTTCGCGGAAGCCTGTTCGAGTTCTTCCGCCACGACATGTTCGACGCGCACAACTTCTTCGATCCGACGGACCAGCCGGTGCCACCGCTTCGCCAGGATCAGTTCGGCGGAACACTCGGTGGACCGCTCGTCCGTGACCGAAGTTTCTTCTTCTTCAGCTACGAAGGACAGCGCGCCAATCGCTCACTGACGCGAACCTTTACCGTGCCAACGGCCGCGGTCCGTGACGGAGATTTTTCCGGTGCGTCCATCTGCGATCCGTTGACCATCACCGCTCCAGGAGGCACCTGTACGCCATTCGCCAACGGCCGAATCCCGGAAGGACGACTCGATCCGCTGGCAGTCGCCTTGCTGCAACACGTACCACTGCCGACAGCCAACACGGCGCAGCAGAACCTGACGGCAATCGAGCAACAAGTAAAGGACGTCGATCAGTTCAGCCTGCGCCTGGATCATCATTTCGACTCGGGTGACCAGTTGTTCGCGCGCGTGAGCACGTTCGATGCGAACGAGATCCAGCCGTTCGGCAGCAGCAGCCTTCAGGAAACGCTCGTGCCCGGGTTCGGTCGCACGCTGAACACCAAAGCCCGAAACGTCGCCGTCAGCCATACACGTCTCGTTGGCACATCACTGCTCAATGAGCTGCGGTTCGGATGGATGAAAGTATCCGGCGGGCAGGTCAGCGAGAATCGCGGCGCCGACTTCGCCGCCGACGTTGGTCTTCAGGGCGTGACGCGAGACCCGCGCGACGTCGGCTACCCGCAGGTCTCGACGCGCGGCCAGTACAGTGTGTTCGGCGACCCCACGACGTTCACCTTTCGCGACAACCAGCACTTCGAGATCTTCGACAGCGTCCTGCTCGACCGCGGAGCGCATCGTATCAAGTTCGGCGGCTATTTCTTTCACCTGCGCTTCAAGCCGGAGCAACCCGACAACGCGCGCGGCGCATTCACATACACGGGGCAGTTCACCGGAAACGCGTTGGCCGACTTCCTGCTCGGGTATCCGACGACAGCAGTGTCAGGGATAGGACGCGGTGACGAGAACGGCAGAACGAACTGGCTGCACCTGTTCGCCCAGGATGACTGGCGGATGCGAAGCAACCTCACGGTCAACGTGGGGCTACGCTACGAGTACAACCAGCACATGCGGGCGGTCGACAATCGTCTCTCGTCGGTCGACCTGGATACGCCCGGCGGCCGCTATGTGATTGCGAGCAATGAAGACGGCACGATGAACCCTGAGGCCGCGTCGCTCCTTCCACTAATCCCACTTCCCTACGTCACATCCGAGCAAGCCGGCTGGGATCGTGGTTTGCTCAGTCCGAGTCTGGTGCGTCTGGCGCCGCGCACGGGATTTGCGCTCTCTCTCAACGACGATCGCGCCGTCGTCCGCGGAGGCTACGGCATCTTCCTCAATCAGTGGGCTTACAGCGTGCAGACCGCGTTCGCGCGCAATCTGCCGTTCTTCTTCACCAGGCAGGTGGACGTGCCCACCGCGCAGCGAGTACCGGTCTATCAGACTCGCGACATCCTGACGGCCGATCCCACCGGCGTCGTCGCGCCCACGATCATGGACCACGCGTATGCCGTCGAGTACACGCAGACGTGGAGTGGCGGGCTGCAGTACCAATTGTTGCCGTCGACGATGGTCGAGGTGTCCTACATGGGTTCGTGGACGCTCGGCGCCGACAACGCGACAGTGCGCAACGTTCCCGAACCCGGCCCTGGATCGATTCAGAGCCGTCGCGAGATCCCGCAACTCGGTCCGATTCGTTCGATCCGCTTCGATGGCAAGTCGATCTACCACGGGCTGACACTCAAGGCCGAGCAGCGGCTGCGGCGCAATTTCTCGTACTCCGTCAGCTACACGCTCTCCTCGTCGGTCGACGACGCGTCGAGCCCGGGAGCAACCGAGGCGGAAGCCAATGTCCCGCAGGATGCCCGCAATGTGTTCGACGAAACCGGCGAGTGGGCTGCCTCGAGCTTCGACCATCGGCACCTTTTCGTCGCGAGTGGCACGTATCAGCTGCCTTTCTTCGAAGGCGCAGGGGGATTCAAGGAAGCTGCGCTGGGCGGCTGGCGCGTCAACGCGGTGTTGTTCGCGCAGTCCGGCGCACCATTCACGGTCAACCTCGGAGTCGATCAGGCCAACATTGGAAGCGGTCCTGCTCAACGTCCAGATCAACTGAGAGATCCCAATCAGTCGTCGGACCAGCGACGACCTGAGCAATGGTTCGACACATCGGCGTTCGCGTTGCCGGCTCCCTTCACGTTCGGCAGCGCGCCGCGCAACAGCGTGCTCGGGCCAGGATTGACGAATCTCGATCTCGTCGTCGCGAAGACGTGGACTGTGGCGGGGACGCGTCAGCTCGAACTGCGGTGGGAGATCTTCAACGCGCTCAACACGACGAACTTCGACCTGCCGAACCGGATCTTCGGCACGCCGAACTTCGGGCGTGTCTTCAGCGCGAAGAATTCACGCGAAATGCAATTCGGAGCGAAGTTCAGTTTCTGATCAGGGCCTCGGCTGGTCATCCCTGCCGACACACCGAGACACCGAGCAGTGTGCGTGTGATAGACTTCGCTCGCCAGCCTGCCTGCTTCGTCGAGCGGAGCCGTTCCGCATGTTCACACATCTGACTGGAGGCCGACGCCGGCTAGCGACTGTCGCCGCTATCGGAATCGCCTCGGCGATTGCGGGCGCTCCCACACGAATCGCTTCACAGGACCAGCCGCGGCCAACCTTTCGCACCGAGGCGAACTACGTCCGCATCGACGCGTACGCGACGACGAAGGACGGCGTGCCGATCGACGATCTGCGGCGCGACGAGTTCGAGCTGCTCGAAGACCGGGTGCCTCAGACGATCGATCAGTTCGCCACCGTGCGCATTCGAGGGGGCGGAGCGCCGACGAACCGGTCCGATCCGCGCACTCCGGAAGAGAGCCGTCAGGCCGCGACCGATTCCCGCGCCCGGGTCTTTATCCTCTTCCTCGACGGCATGCACGTCGATCGCACGGCCTCGATCCGGATCGCGAAGCCGCTGACCGATGCACTCAGGAACCTGCTGGGCCCCGACGATCTTCTTGCCGTCGTGATGCCAGGCATCTCCGTGCGGGCGCTCACCTTCACGCGGCAAATCGCGACCATTGAGAATGCGCTCAACAACCCCTGGGGCGCTCGCGACGACGTCGCACTGGATCCGGTCGAGCGACGCTATGCCGATTGTTATCCGGGCATTCCCGAGCGGTCGGGCCAGATCGCCCCCGATTTCGGGATCGCGCAGGAGATGATCCTCCGGCGCCGCGAGGCACAGACGCTCGACTCGCTCGACTCGCTCGTTACCTATCTGCGCGACGCACGTGAAGAGCGGAAGGCCGTCATCACCATCACGAACGGCTGGCGGTTGTACCGCCCCAACGACAACCTTCGCCGATCGATTCGCGATACGGTGCCGACCGTCCCGCCGGTCACGATCGATCCGCAGACCGGCCGTCTGACGACGGAACCAACCGATGAAACGCACGCGGGCCAGCACGTGCGATACCGACCGCCTCAGGCTCGCCTCGCTCGATCACGATGCACGCTTCCGGCAGATCCTCGATCAGGCCAATCGCGCCAACGTCTCGTTCTATCCCATCGATCCGCGGGGCATCGTGGCGTTCGACGATGACATCTTCCCCGCCGCGGGTGTCGGACAGAACCCGGTGCTGACGCCTGAGGAAGAACGAGCGCGCCTCGCCGAGCGCAGCACGTCGCTTCACGTGATGGCCGAACAGACTGATGGCGTTGCGGTCACGGCCACCAGCGATTTCGCCCTCGGTCTGCGGCGCATGACGACCGACCTGAGCGCCTACTATCTCCTCGGTTACTACTCGACCGGCAAGCTCGATGGCCGCTTTCATGCGATCACCGTGCGCGCGACACGTCCAGGCGTACAGATTCGCGCGCGCCGCGGCTATCTCGCGGCCTCGAGCGCGACGCCTCCCGCACCGCTCGAGTCGGCGGGCGCTGCCGCGGGCGCTGCGGAGGGGCAGGCGGTCTCGAGTGCGCTGGCAACGCTCGGTGTTCTCACGCGGGATACACCGCTCCGCCTGCACGCGGCGGTAAGTCCTGCGTCGGCCAACACACGCACGATCACCGCGATCATCGAGGTCGGGCGCACTGTCGATGCGGACTGGGGCAAGGGCGCCGAGGCCGATGCCTCGCTCATCGACGCATCCGGTGCGACGGTGGCATCGAGCCACCTGTCCATACTGCCTGCGTCGCTCAGCGTGCGGTGGGCCGTTGGACCACGCGCGCTGCCACCCGGCGACTACGAATTGCGCGTACGTGCGAAGGCTGCCTCGCCCGGCTCGACGGCCACCGACTCGCTCCGCGTCACCGTGCCCGCCACCTCCGACGGCGCCGGCTTTCTCATCTTCAAACGCGGACCGGGCACAGGCAACCGCGAGATCGCCACCGCCGATCTGCGCTTCCGCCGATCGGATACGCTGCGGGTTGCCGTACCGGCCTCGGACTCATCGGCGTCCTCGGCACGTCTGCTCGATCGAACCGGCAACGAGCTGCAGGTTCCGGTTCCGACGTCGGTGCGAAACGAGGCGGACAGCTCGAAATCGCAAAGCGCAACGCTGGCGCTCGCTCCGCTTGCGACCGGCGACTATCTGATTGAGCTGATTGCGAGTCAGAGCACGGGCCCGGCCCGCACATTGATCGCGTTCCGAGTCGTGCCCTGATCGCGAGCGGTGAGTGAGTGACCCGTCGCGGAGACGAGCCCACCGTGCTCGATTCTCCAAGTCGACTACACCAACGTCCTGCGGGCGCGTGGCGTGCCGCGTGACGAGGCGATCGTGGACCCGTGCCGCACGCGGCTGCTCCCGATTCTGATGACCACGCTGGCGATCATCTTCGGGCTGCTTCCCACGGCCCCCGCCGCTAGCCGCCGTCTCTGATCGTCGCGTGCGCCGTTTGCCGGTTTGCACGCGGCAAATAAAAAATGGGTGGATGACTGGATTTCGAACTCGCGACCACTTGATCGTCTATTTCACCCGTTTGACTCGACACGACACCAGCTGCGGCCACTCGCGTCGGCGATGATGTCGAGACTTCGACGACGTTCCACCAGCGCCACGCGAGGATCGGCTCCATGTAGTCAGGAGCCGAGCGCGGCACGATCGCCGGTTCGGGGGGCGGCGCGCCGTTTGGCGCACCGGCACGGCCAGGTGTCGCAACCGATGCAATAGCCCATCACGGCCTCCCGGTCGCGAGCATCCGCCGTCTGCCGGCGGCCGCGTCGTAGTTACCAACCGCCAGGTGGGTCCGAAACGCCGCGGCCGTGTAAAGCAGCACGGTGGTGAGCTTCGGGTGCTTCTTCCCGAGCCACCGGTACAGGAGCGGCGTCATCACGGCATCGACGCTCGCGCCAACCAACACCGTTGCGCCCGGCTTCCCCTCCGTGAATCGCCCGAGGGGGTTGCTCTCCGGGATGCCGACCTTCATCGACTGGTAGGTGCTGTGATAGTCCAAGGTCGCCGCGCTGGCATACAGGCTCAGACCGACCTTGTGCTCGGTCGGTGTCTCCTGCGCGAACGCCGAGCTCGAGACGAGCAGCAGCACCAGGGTTGCGATCACCTCCAGGTACTGCACCATCACGCTCCGATTCGTCTCGCCACGATCGACCTTCTTGCCGATCTTGCGGGACTCCGTCAGCGTCTGCCCGAGGGACCGTCCGAGCTTGGGAAGCTGGCTAGCTTCACGATCGGGTCGAATAGCCCGTTCCATCCAATCCATTCTTTAGAGAGCCGTTCAACCGTCTGTTCAGTCTTCACAAGTAGCGTTCGTAATCGAGCTGCAGAAGCCAGGTGGTTGCAAATGTCATATCGGTTAATGGAGACCACACGATTAGCGACTTCGTCCTCTCGGTTGGGAAATTGCGATCGCTGGTGCGCAATAACGGTGAGGCTACGATTTACTGTCCGGATGGCTGGCCAACTTCTCGCGTCACAGCGCGACGACAAGCCGCGCGCCCCGAGCGTGCTGACGTACTACGGCGGGCAACTCGAGGAATTTGCCAAGCAGCGTGCGCAGATGCGCGACGCGATCGCGAAGTGGTGGACGCTCATGGAGGAAGAGTTCTTGAGCAGGGCCTCGGACACTGTCAACTTCGACACGTTGCTGGTGATTCTAGACTGACACCCTAACTGACACCCTAACCGCTAGACGCGGGCAGAAATGGCGGACGCGACGGGACACGAGTTAGGCAGAGTTCCGAACGAAACGAAAGGGCCGGACATCGCTGGACGCCCGGCCCTTGTCTCTTAATCTGCGGGTTGAAGGTTCGATTCCTTCGCGCGGCTCACCATCTCTCGCTAAGAAATTCGCCTGGTTTGACTGGTGCTCAAGTGATCGACAAAAGCTCAATTCCCTTCCGACGTCACCCGATCGCTGCCGAATCAAGACTCACCCACGGCGTCGCTTATAAGTCACTGTGAGTGCTTTACTGAACTGGTTTCCAGCCGCGTCGCGTGCAGTGACCGTGATGACGTTCGTTCCGGTCTTCAGTCCGATCGAGCCGGTACTCCAGGCGGTCGTGCCTGAGGTGGTGCCACTGCCACCACGATCGTTAGTCCAGCTCACCGAGACGACACTGACGTTATCGCCGGCGCTGCCGCTCAGCGCCAATGTTGATGCGGAAGACCTGTAGGTCGCTGCCGTAGTGGGACTGTTGATGGCAATCGATGGTGCGATGGTATCCGATGTCGATGGCGCCGAGGCAGACGTCGATGCCGCCGAGACAGACCAGGTGAAGACCTGAGGCGCCGATGTCAAGACACCGTCAAACACTGATGCGGTGACCGAATACACACCGACCGCGGCCGGGACGCCAGAGATGTAACCATTGCTCACCATTAAGCTCAAACCGGCAGGAAGGCCACTAGCGAAGTATGTGACCGAGGCACCGTCGGGATCGATGCCGGCGAGCTGCAACGACGTGGGGTTGCCGACGACCGACGTTCGAGCTCCGGGATTGGTCAAGGCGGGGAACTGATTGCTGTATCCACAGGTTTGCGCTGATCGCGGACCTTCTAGCGAGTCCAGATATGCAGAGACTTGAACGCAGTATAGCCGTCCTGCGACAGCGTTCGGCCATGTGAACGCGGTGCTATTGCCGACGTCGTAACGTTGCGTCACATTGCTCGGTTGTTCTCCGAGATAGACGACGTATCCGGCAACGGGTTCTGAATTCGGATTCCAAAGTACTTGGAGCGTATCGGCGCTTGTTATAGCGGGAAGCAACGACATTCCCAGCGCAAGGCAGAGCATCCGCCGGCCAGCGGAAAGAATCGCGATCGTCATTCGTGATAGTCATCGGGAGCGCCTGGGGGAGGTGGCGAGTCCCACCTTGTCTCGGTGCAAGATCTTTTCCACCCGAACGCCTTGCTCTAAGCATCGACAAATACAGGCGCCTCGCAGCTGCTCACCCAAGTGGCTGCCGATAAATCCGGCTGCGCCAATAAGGAGTGCGTGCCTCACGGCAGTCTCCAGGAATGCGGTGTGTTGGGGAAAAATCGGGCTCCTCTTGACCCCGTCGGATCACCGACGGAGAGGGTCTGTCGGCCGACACGCCAGCCAGCTCTGATGTCGCAGGTCATGTCCTGCCAAAAGAACCTCAGTCCTCCGCGTCCCATCGTTCGACCTGAACATGACTGTGTCTTCCGTCGATAAATGTAATCGAGCTGCCAAATGTGTAATTGTCCGAAAGGGTGGCTCCTCGGAATGCCCATACCCTCGGCCGTGCTCCGATGGCCGCGAACGCGCCGTCCCGATTTTGGAAGGAGATAACGAGAGGCGTGATCCCAGAGGTGCGCATGGCGCACCGTGTTCTCGGTGGCAGAATGCGAACGCCGAGCGTAATTGGGACGTCGGGGAAGGCCTCACGAAGTTGTTGAGCGAGAACAGCGTCTGGGTCGAGGCAGACCTCGCCGTGAAAGCAGCGTATCGAGCACGACAAGAGTTCGAAAGCGGCGCCAGGCTTGTCGGTCCTCCCCGACAAGCTAAGTCTTCTGGTGAGAGGTGGAGCCACACCTCACAGACTGCAGCGCGCGACATGCATCGTCATGACGCCTTCAATGCTCGCGCTGTGCGCCGCTGGGCGGTTCGCCATTCGAGTGCCGCACTTGCTGAATGCTGCCGAAGGCGAGACAGGCCCCCCCCCGGAAGCCGAACACGGGTCCGAAGATCAAGTGGCGATTGCGGACAAGGCGATCTCATTTAGTCGTTCGAATGCACCCATGTCGTCCCACTCTTTCATCCCATCGGAGATCGGTTTACGACAACGTATGCACGGCGACACGGTCGGAGTTCCGAGCTTGAATCTCCATCCTCCGCCTCCCCGCATGGCAAGTTCGATTGTTTTTTCTGTAGGGCACGCGACCTTGGACGCGGTGTGACGGCAGCGCGCGCAGCTCGAGGCGGGGCTTTTGACCTTGGTCTTGCTGTCTGCCGGAGAACCGGAGGGATGCGACGACAAGTAAATCGGCAATGTCAGACGACGAACGTAAGGTGTTTGAGCGCATGAAGGACTGGGTCGAGGATTGAAGGCCCTGATGAACATGTACTACGACGGCGGAGGGTTCCCGCGAGAGCGTTTGGAAGAGGCACGCGCATCCTACCGCAACCTCAAGGACGGTCTGCGAGCCGGTATGAGCGTCACTCCACAACGCGGCGAAGCGGAATTGACCGTGGCTGAGCGTCGTTGGTATCAGCGCCCGGTCCATCAGGCGATGACTCAGTTGCGAGAGCCGATCGATGCGACGCCGGAGAACTGGGGCTCCGGCCTGTACAGCGCATATTCGGCCTTCAGTTCAGAGCTGGACCGAATGAACGAGGTGTATGACATTCCGAAGGAGTGGATGCAATGGAAGGAGCCGATGCATTGAAGGGCGCACTTGCCACTCGCAATCGGTCTAATTATGCGAAGATAGCGCGCCCTCCCCAGGGGAGATCGCATGAAGCACTTGATGGCGGTTGGATTCACACTCGTGGCGACGGCGGCGGCGGCACAACATCCGTGTGACGTGGATCCTCCAACGGAGCAAACTATTTCCAGCGATGCAGCTTATAGCGTGCAGTTCTGCGCGCGGGCGACTGACGTGCCAGAGGCGGTCATCGCCGTAGTTAATGGAGTGCCGATTGACCGCATTCCAATTGCGGCTATCTCAGATGTGAGCGCGAGCGGGCTCATGCTCTACGAATCGATTCCATTCCTTCAGGTGACACGAGGCAAGCATGTGTTCACGCTGGCGGTCTACAACCGAAACGCGAGTGGAGCATTGCAAGTGAGCCCCCCGGCGGGCCCCTTTTTCATTTTCAGCCGGTGATCAAACGGGTCCACGTGACCGAGGTGGATGGGAAGGCGGCCGTCGGGCTGAGCGCATAATGCGCTCATTCAGCGATTGTCGGTCAGAAGAAGTAAAGAATCCGTCTCCGTGCCGGTCCTGTCCCCGGCGCGTTGCGGACGTGAGTGGCCCGGTCCGCATGTGGCTCGGGCTGCCCACGGTTTGAGCTGGGCCTGTTGCTACTGTGACGATCTGCGCCGGTATCTCAAAGCTTGCATGAACGCGAGGTCGCTGCCGAGCAGAAGCAGCGTAGACGGCTCTGGGACGCTACTACGAGGAACAGTTGCAAACGTTGGAACAGCAGCGAGCGCAGATGCGCGACGTCATCGCGCGCTGGTGGACTATCGTCGAGAGCGACCGTACACATTGAGGGGCTGCGTGATTTCAACGTACGAGACTCTGACCCGAGCGCAGATCGACGTGGGTTGCAGCCCCGCGCTTCTCCTTGTGCTACGGGTTGATCATCTGCCACAACACGGCACGCCCCGGGCCTTCTCCTGTACCGTCGCCGGCTGTGTTACTGGAACCAACGATCTGCCCTTGATCGTTCACGGCAAACGCAATGCTGTACTTGCAGTCCAGGAGAACGCGTGCCAGTGGCCGATGACGGAGGCGTCTAGGGGCCGTCTCCGTGTGACCCCGGTGTGACCCCGGAGTGAGAATTGGTCGGGATGACTGGATTCGAACCAGCGACCCCTTGACCCCCAGTCAAGTGCGCTACCAGGCTGCGCCACATCCCGACGTCCGGGCCTCTTGGGCCCACTGGCCTATTGTACCCGCGAGTCCGGCTAAAGCCGGACACTGCGTCACGCGCTCGCGCGTTTCCCGCGTTTGGCGACGGCGGCCGACTTTCCGGATCCGCGCTTGGTCGCCGGCTTGGCGATGACGCGCGTCTTTGGACGTGCCTCGAGTGGTCGTCTGGCCACTTTGGCCTGGGTCGGTGGCGTCAGTCGGTAGTCGTCAACGACTACCACCGTGCCAGGGGCGGCAGAAAGCAGCCTGAGAATCGATTTCAGGCCGTCGCGAACGCTCGCGATGCGCGTGCGCGCATCCGACGCGAGCGCTTCGAGCACCTCGGCCACTTCTTCGTCACTGGCGCCGGGTGCCGTCGCCGACTGTTCGAGGCGGCGCCGTGCTCCGGCCAGCGTCAGCCCTTCACCGAAGACCAGCTGCTTGATCTTCTGAACCTGCTCGATATCCGATTGGCGATACAGGCGAGGGCTTTCGGGCGATTTCTGAACCCCGATGCCGGGAAATTCCTTCTCCCACGATCGCAGCACGTATGGCTGCAGTTGGGCCATTTCACAGACATCCGCAGCTCTGAACAGCTTCGGGGTCATTTGCACTCAGTATAACAACAGGTTCAAGGGGTTCAATGGGTTGAACCGGCGCGAGCCTTCCTCCGCCGGGCCCGCACGTGGATTCGAATGGGTGTCCCCTCGAACCCGAACTCCTCCCGCAAGCGGTTCTCGAGGTAGCGCTGATAGGAGAAGTGGAACGTCGTGGCGATGTTGGTGAAGAAGACAAAGGTGGGTGGTGCCACGCCCGTCTGCGCGGCATAGAGAATCCGAACGTGTCCCTTCCCGGGGCTCGCGGGAGGATGCTCGGCCGCAACTCGCTCGACAAACTTGTTCAGATCCGCCGTCCGGACCCGTCGCTGCCGCGACTCGGACACCTTGTCGATCGCCTCGAGCAACCGCGGGGTTCGCTCTCCGGTCATCGCCGACACGTGAAGGATCGTGGCGTAATCGAGAAACTTGAGCTGTCGCCGCAGCTCCGCGTCGAAGCCTTTCACGTAGTCAGGGCCATTGCTTTTGGTCAGATCCCATTTGTTCGCAACGATGATGATGCCTCGTCCGAGACGATCGGCTTCGCCCGCGATCGCTGCGTCCTGATCAGTGGCGCCCTGCGACGCATCGACAACCAGCACAACCACATCGGCGGACTCGATTGATCGTCTGGCGAGCAGCACACTGACTGTTTCGACCTGTCCTCCTCGCCCTACTCGTCCCGCGCGCCGAATCCCTGCGGTGTCGACGATGCGAAACATGCGTTTATGCCAGGTGAGCACGGTGTCGACGGCATCGCGCGTCGTGCCCGGCGTCTCGCTCACGATCATCCGCTCTTCCCGCAGCAACCGATTGACCAGGGAGGACTTGCCAGCATTTTGACGACCCACGATCACGACCGCGACCTCACTGGGCTTTGGCGCGGCGGATGAGACCCCGGATGCCGGCAATGCGCTGACGATCGCGTCCATCAAGTCCGCGACGCCGTCCCCGTGTTCGGCAGCGATCTCGAGCACCGGATCGAACCCGAGCTGATACATCTCGAGTGCAGCATTGCGTGCCCGACGGTCGTCGATCTTGTTCACGGCTAGCAGCGCAGGCTTCCCGGCTTCCCGAACAGTGCGAGCGATCTCGCGATCGCCGCCGACCAGTCCCTCACGTCCATCCACAACGAGGACAAGGAGATCGGCATCACCGATGGCACGCCGGCCCCGTTCCGCCACGAGTTCGCGCAGCGGGTCCTCGCTTGCGCCGAACATGCCGCCAGTGTCGGTGAGTTCGAACCGCGTGCCTTGCCACTCCACGGGCTGCGCGAGGACGTCGCGCGTCGTGCCGGGAATGGCCGTGACGATCGCACGCCGCGTTCGCGTGAGGCGATTGAACAGGGTCGATTTGCCTACGTTGGGGCGGCCGACCAGCACGACTGAGGGCAGAGATTTGGGCACTCTTCTGGCTGTTGTTGACAGGCTAAGTGATTATTTTTATAGTGTTTACAGTGTTTCCAGTGTGAGGCGTCCACGCATGATCAAGGTCGACATCGTCAACGAGGTTTCAAAGATCGCGGACATCACCAAAGTCAAAGCTGAGGTTGCGGTCGATGCGGTGTTCGATGCGATGCGCTTGTCGATGCAGCGTGGCGACCGCATCGAGTTGCGTGGCTTTGGTGTCTTCCAGGTGAAACCGCGCAAGCGAGGCATCGGTCGGAACCCCCGGACCGGGAAAGAGGTGCGTATCCCCCCCGGTCGGACGATCCGCTTCAAGCCCGGTAAAGATCTGCAGAATATCGGATAACACGCCCGCATGGGCTCTCCTTTTCGTAACCAATTGCCCGAGATCCGCAACGAGGCGGAGCCGTATCCACGGGGCTACGCGTACATCACACCGACCTCTCGGCCCCCGGAGCGGATGTGGCGCTACATCACGCTCTTCGTCCTCACGCTGATCACCACGACGCTCGTCGGCATCGAGCACTACGCCAGCTTTTACGTCGGCTTCAGGACGATAGATCTGCCATTCTCGTTCTGGGAACTCGCAGTACGAGGCCTGTGGTACAGCCTTTCGGTCCTCGCGATTCTGGGAGCACACGAGTTCGGCCACTACTACGCGTGCCGCTATTACGGCGTCGATGCGTCGCTACCGTATTTTCTCCCGGTTCCACCAATCCTGCTGTCGGGCACGTTGGGCGCGTTCATCCGGATCCGGCAACCGTTTCCAAGCAAGCGAGCGCTGTTCGACATCGGAATCGCCGGTCCTATCGCGGGCTTCGTCGTTCTGGTGCCGGTGTTGATGATCGGGATGTACCTCTCCCGAGTCATCGAAGTCCCCAAGGACTTCCAGGGTGTACTCATTGAGTTGGGCGAACCACTCCTCTTCAAAGCCGTGGCGTGGCTGACGTTCGGTCCTGTGCCAGAAGGATTTACGGTGAGCATGCATCCCGTCGCGTTTGCAGCATGGTTTGGCATGCTCGCGACGACGCTCAACCTGTTCCCGGTCGGCCAGACCGACGGTGGACACATCTCGTATGCCGTGCTCGGCGGGCGCAGCATGTTCGTGAGCCTTGCGACCGTCCTGTGCCTGGTTGCGCTGTCGTTCCTGTCGACTTCATGGATGCTGTGGACGGTCCTGATGGTCGCGATGCTCGTCACTTTCGGACCACGGCATCCCCGTTCTGCCGATGAAGATGTGCCACTCGATCGAATACGGATCTGGCTTGCGGTGTTTGCTGTAGCGATGTTCGTGCTGTGCTTTGCCCCAGTGCCTGCGGAGATCATCGATCTCGTCAAGCGATAACCGATCACACCGAGTGTGACGTCGGAAGTCGTCGAGCGGACATCACGCTGGTCTCTCAGGTCACGTTCAGCGGATCGACGTCGATCGTCACCTTCCGTCGTATCTCGGGCATCTCGGCCAGCATCGCCTTGAGCGCGTTGCGCATGTCAGCCCGCTTGCCCCCCTTCAGGAAGAACTGCACGCGGTGTTCCCCCCTCAGCCGAACAATGGGTGCCGGCGCCGGGCCAAGAATCGTGAAACTCCCCGTCACCGCGGACGGCTTCAGACGTTGCACCGCATCGCTCGCTGTCCGCATCGCATCGTCGAACGATCGCCCGCGAACGACCACGTTGACCAGCGCCACGACAGGCGGATAACGCATGCCGCGGCGAAAGGCCATCTCGCGTTCGAAGAAGGCCGCGTAATCCTGCCGACACGCCAACTGGATGCTGTAGTGCTCCGGGTACAGCGTCTGAACGATGGCTTCTCCGACACGCTCGCCACGGCCGGCGCGACCCGCGACTTGTGTGAGCAGCTGAAAGGTCCGCTCACCGGCGCGGAAGTCTGCAACGCCAAGACCGACGTCGGCGGATATCACGCCCACCAGCGTCACGCGTGGGAAATCGTGCCCCTTGGCGATCATCTGCGTCCCGACGAGCACGTCGAGCTCACCGACGGCGAAGCGCGTCAGCAGCGATGTGAGCGCTCCCTTCCGCCGCACCGAATCGCGGTCCACGCGACCGATTCGCGCGCCAGGAAACTGCTCACGCAGATGCTCTTCGACTTTCTCGGTGCCGAAGCCCGACTGCTCGAGATACGGCGCCGCACACTTGCGGCACGCCTTCGGCACCGTCATCGAGTAGTTGCAGTAGTGACATCGCGCCTTCCAGCCCTGGCGGGCCGTGTGCACCGTCAGCGAAATCGTGCAGTTGGGACACTCGAATGTGTCGCCACACTGCCGGCAAAACACCGCCGTCGCGTAACCACGGCGATTGAGCAGGACGAGCACCTGCTCGTGTCGTTGCAGGCGATCGTCGATACCGGCGGCCAGGGCTCGCGAGATCACGGCGTCAGGTCCCTGGTCGGCGTATTCCTCCCGCATGTTGACCAGCCGGACGGATGCGAGCGGTCTGTCCAGCACGCGCTTGCCGAGAGCGGCTCTGACGTACTTGCCCGAGAGCGAATGCTGATAGCTCTCCATGGAGGGCGTCGCCGAACCGAGGACGACCAGCGCCTTCTCTTCGCGCCCTCGCACGACTGCGACGTCACGTCCGTGATATCGCGGGGCTTCCTCCTGCTTGTAGGACGTATCGTGCTCCTCGTCCACGACAATGACGCCGATGCGTGTCAGCGGCGCAAACACAGCTGACCGCGTGCCGACGACGACATCGACGTCTCCGCGGCGGATGCGATGCCACTGATCGTGGCGCTCGCCGTCGGAGAGCCCGCTGTGCTGAATGGCGACGCGCTCTCCCAATGCGCCGCGAAAGAGCGCAGCCACTGATGGCGTCAGCGCGATCTCGGGCACCATGAGGAGCGTCTGACGACCGTCTCGGCGCGCGCGCTCGGCAAGCCTCAGGTAGAGCTCCGTCTTCCCGCTGCCGGTCACGCCGTGCAGCAGCGCAACGCGGAAATCACGTGCATCGGCGAGAGCCGCCAGTTGCGTGAATGCTTCGGTCTGGTCCGCTGTCAGTACTCGTGTCGGCGACGGCGCGACGTCGGGCATCGCGGCACGCTCGAATGGATCGCGATCGGTAGCTTGCTCTCGAATCGCGACCAGGCCTCGTTTCGTCAGCCGCCCAATTACGTCCCCAGACACCCCACGGTCGCGAAGCTGCGACAGTGGGAGGCCGGCCGGACTGGTACTGAGGATCTCGAGTGCCTCTTGCTGCTTCGGCGTCAGATCCTTGAGTTGCTCCGACTCGAGAGGTCTGACCCCAGTGCCGTTGCAGCAGCGACGCGCGTCGTCCTGAACGATGTCGCCTTTCGACGTGCGCCCGGAGGCATGGCCGCAGCAATGGCATCACCGACGCCTGCGAGGTAGTAATCGGCTACCCATCGACACAGCGAAACGACTCCCGGCGGGAGCAATGGTTCGTGATCGAGGACTTCGATCACGTCTTTGAGCTCCTCCGTGCCAGGCTCGGTCGGGTACTCGACAACGCAACCGGTCAGCACACGACTGCCAACGGGAACGCGGAGACGCGCGCCAACCACTGGAAGTGGCATACCGTCTGGAACGCTGTAGGTGAGGAGATCCAGGAACGGAACAGGAACCGCGACGGAAATCTTCCGCACGTCAATTCAGAATGCAGAATTCAGAATGCAGAAACAACACGCTCGTCCCAGGTTCATTTCTGCATTCTGCATCCAGAATTCAGCATTACTCGTCCGCGCGTTCTGTCAGCAGCGCGCGGACTTTCTTCATATCCTCCCATACCTCACGCTTCGAGGACGGGTTGCGCAGCAGATACGCAGGATGAAAGGTCGGTATCAGCGTCGCCGATCGAAACCGGAACTCACGACCGCGCAGCCGCGTAATCGGGTCATTCGTTTTCAACAATGACTGCGCGGCAAACTTGCCGAGGGCGACGATGACCTTGGGCTTCACCAAGTCAACCTGCCGGAAGAGGAACGGCTCGCAGCGTTCCACTTCATCAGGCTCCGGGTTGCGGTTGCCTGGCGGGCGGCACTTGATGACATTCGCGATGTAGACGTCGCCGCGCTGCAAGCCAATCGCCTCGACGATCTTCGTCAACAACTGCCCGGCTCGTCCCACGAAGGGTTCGCCCTGGATGTCTTCATCTGCGCCTGGCGCCTCGCCGACGAACATCAGGTCCGCGTTCGGATTGCCCACACCAAAGACGACTTGTTTGCGACCGAGCGTGTGGAGCTTGCAGAGACGGCAGTCCGGTCCGATTTCCGTACGAAGAGCTTCCAAAGCCTCGGCGGCGGAGGCGAACAGTTGCACGGGTGCAGCAGGTTCGGCATCGGCGGCCTGGCCAGTGTCCGGAACCAGGGGCCGAGGTTGAGCACGGAGGCGCCACTCGGGCTCGAGCCGCACGCCATCGACACCAAGTTCCGTGAGGAACTCGAGATGGGCCCGGAGATCGTCGTTCACGATTGTCAGCGGTGTGCCGGGGTCGATGTTCGTGAGCGGAGCACACGCTCGACTCGATCGAGGATGGCCGCCGCAACACGATCCTTGCTCTGCAGCGCGATCGATTCGTCGCCCTGGTCGGTCACGATCGTTACGGCGTTCGTGTCGACATCAAAACCGCGATCGGCCTGCGACACATCGTTGGCGACGATCATGTCGACACCCTTGCGCACGCGCTTCTCGCGTGCCTTCCGGAGCAGATCCTCGGTTTCGGCCGCGAATCCAACGAGCACCGGCCCCACCCCACTTGCAGCGGCCCGGCGGGCACCCAGATCGCCAAGGATGTCCCTGGTGCGATTCAGCGTCAACGTCATCGGCCCTTCGGTCTTCGCGACCTTTTCCGATGATGGTGTCGAGGGCGTGTAGTCGGCGACGGCGGCGGCCATGATGACAACGTCTGCGGCGGCCGCGGCGGCCATAATCGCCTCATGCATCTCGGCTGCGCTGCGCACGCGGACAACCTCGTCAACCGTGGGCGGGTCGAGACGCGTGGGACCAACCACCAGTGTCACGCGCGCCCCCCGATGCCGAGCCGCATCGGCCAGGGCAAATCCCATGCGGCCACTGGATCGATTCCCGAGATACCGCACGGGGTCGATGTCCTCGTAGGTCGGCCCCGCTGACACGATCACGTGTCGACCACGTAAGGCGGTGTCTGGTGGCGACAACACCGCACATGCGGCGTCGACAATCGCCTCGGGTTCTGCCAGCCGGCCCTTGCCGATCCATCCGCACGCGAGGTACCCCTCGCCGGGCTCGACGAACCGCACTCCACGCGCAGCGAGCGTCTGCAGGTTCCGCTGCACCGCCTCGTGCGCGAGCATGTTGGAGTTCATCGCCGGCGCCAGCATCACCGGCGCGCGCGTCGCCAGGTAGAGAGAACTCAGGAAGTCGTCGGCGATGCCGTTGGCGAACTTGCCGACGACGTTGGCGGTGCACGGCGCCACGAGCAGCAGGTTGATGCCATCGGCAATGGCGATGTGCTCGATATCGGCATTCGTCCCTGGCCGCCACTGCGAGGTGATCACCGGCCGCCGGGTAATGGCCTCGAACGTGACCGGACCGACGAAGCGGGTCGCCGACCGCGTCATCACGGCGACGACGTCATGACCGCGCTTCTGGAGTCCGCGACAGACCTCGACCGCCTTGTAGGCGCCGATGCCGCCGGTGACTCCGAGCGCAATCAGGGACATCCCGACTCAACTCCCAACTCCCAACGCTCCAACTCCCAACCCACCAAACAGTCCTCGTGACGTTTGGGAGTCGGGAGTTGCCGGTCGGCAGTTGATTAAGAAACGCTCTCTTCCAGTTTCACGACCTTCCGCCGCAGCACTTCGCGCTGCGCGATCGTGACTTTCTTCTCGCCGGCTTCGCGCGGCTCCGCGCCCCGCAGGAGCTGACGCGCGCGCGCACTGGCGACGACAACGAACTCGAATCGATTTTCCTTCGGGTACTGTCTTCATGAATGAAAAGTCCCTATGATTGTTTCGGCGTCCTCGCGCATGCGCTTCACACGCGCGCGCTCGGCGCCCACGATTGCCTGTAACCGACCGACCGCCGTCTCGATCTCGTCGTTGATCACCACGTACTGGTACTGGGCATACTCGTTCACTTCGTCACTGGCGACCTGGAGCCGGCGACGAATCTGCTCCTCGCTGTCCTTGCTGCGTCCACGCAGGCGTTGCACGAGCACGGCTGCCGAGGGCGGCAACACGAAAATGCCGATGGTCTCGATCCCGCGTGAACGTACCTGACGGGCGCCCTGGACGTCGATGACGAGGACGACGTCTTCGCCGCGCGTGAGCAACGCTTCGGTGTCCGCGGCGGCGGTGCCGTAGTAGTTGCCAAACACGTCCGCCCATTCGAGAAACTGGCCCTCGTGGACCATCCCTTCGAACTGCTCGCGGGTAATGAAATTATAGTCGACCCCGTCCTGTTCCCCGATCCGGGCGGGTCGGGACGTATAAGAACGTGACATTCGCAGGCCGGGCACACATTGGACGAGCCGCTCGACCAGGGTGGTTTTGCCCGTCCCTGATGGGGCCGACACGATGAACAACTGCCCTCGCGGCGGGCGCCCGTCGTGCACCGGGCTACTCGACATTCTGAACCTGCTCCCGCATGCGCTCGAGCTCGGCCTTCGCGTTGATGATGAGCTCCGAGATCTGGAGCCCGTCGGCTTTCGACCCGATGGTGTTGATTTCGCGATTCATCTCCTGCAGGAGAAAGTCGAGTTTGCGGCCGCACGGCTCATCGCCTTCGGCGAGCACGCGCCAGTGAGCGAGGTGCGCGCGAAACCTCGTGACCTCTTCCGAGATATCGGAGCGCGCGGCGGCGCGTACGATTTCCTGCGCGATCATCGCGTGATCGACCGGCAGTTCCAGACGCAGCTCGTCGATCCGCTCGCGCAGTCGACCCTCGAGCACACTCCGGCCCTGATCGGCGGCGACGCGCAGGTTTTCGATCAGGCCCACGAGCATCAGACGCCGTGAATCGAGATCGGCGGCCAGGTGACCGCCTTCCCGCACGCGCATGGCATCCAGGTCGGCAAGCGCCTGCTCGACGGCCGCCTCGATGCTCCCCGCGATGCGTGCCTCGAGCGCCGGATCGGCTTCGATCGTTCGCTCGCGCACGGCGATCGCCTGGGGCAGTCTCAAGAGGTCGCCGGGGCTCAACGTTCCCGAGACGAGTCCCTGCGCACGCGCCTGCTCGATGGCAATCGACAACGCCTGCGCCACTTCCAGATTCAATTCGACGGTCGGCGCACTGAAGTCGCGCACCTGCACCGAGATGCCGACTTCGACGCGGCCGCGGGCGAGGCGTTTTTGCAGCAGCGCTCGCAACCGGGGCTCGACGTCGCCGAAGGAATGCGGGACACGCAGCTGTAAATCGAGAAACCGGTGATTGACCGCCCGCACCGTCACGGCGATCGTGGCACGCTCGTCCTCGTGCGTCAGCGATGCGAACCCGGTCATGGACTTGATCATCGGTTCAGGTCTGAGTCTGCCGCGTCTGCTTACTGCTCCACTGGCTCTTCCTGCAATTGCAGTTCGTAGAGTTTCGCATAGGCGCCGCCACGGGCCAGCAATTCCTCGTGCGTCCCGGTTTCGACGATCCGACCCTTTTCGAGCACGACGATCGCACTTGCCCGCCGCACGGTCGACAGCCGGTGGGCGATCACGAATGACGTCCGGTCCAACATCAGGTTCGACAGCGCGTCCTGCACCAGCGCCTCGGATTCAGCGTCGAGGGCCGAGGTCGCCTCATCGAGGATGAGGATCGGCGAATCGCGCAGGATGGCGCGCGCAATCGCCAGCCGCTGGCGCTGCCCTCCGGAGAGGCGCTGGCCGCGTTCCCCGATCGTGGTGTCGTATCCGTGGTCGAGCGCGACCACGAACTCGTGGGCATGGGCGGCCCTGGCCGCCGCTTCGATCTCGGCTCGTGTCGCCTGAGGACGCCCGTAGGCGATGTTCGCGGCAATGGTGTCGTCGAAGAGAACCGTCTCCTGCGTCACGATGCCGATCTGCGAGCGGAGCGACGACAACGTGACATGGCGCGTGTCGATGCCATCGATGACGATCGATCCGCCGGTGGGGTCGTAGAATCGCGGCAGCAGATTGACGAGCGTCGTCTTGCCGGCGCCACTTCGACCAACGATGGCCAGCGTCTGGCCGGCTCGGACCGTGAAGGAGACGCCGCTCAACGTCGTAACATCAGCGCCATCGTACGAGAAGCGTACGTCGCGGAACTCGATGTCCCGCGCGAACGGGACCATCGTCGTCGCATCGGCTCGATCGAGTACTTCACTGTGCGTAGCCAGCACCTCGAAGACGCGCTCGGCCGCCGCCGCAGCCTGCTGCAGGTCGGCATTGACGCGGCTCAATTTCCGGGCGGGCCCGTACATCAGAAACAGCGTCGTGATGAACGCGACGAACTCGCCCGTCGTGAGTCGCGCCGCGGCGATTTCGCGGCTGCCATACCAGAGCGCCAGCACCAGCGCTACCCCACCCACCAGCTCCATCAACGGCGGAAGAAGGGACAGCACGCTGGTGACTCGCATGCTGGTGCGATAGAAGCGGTGCGACGCCTGATGAAACTTGGTTGCCTCCCGCTCTTCGGCGCCGAAGGCCTTGACGATGCGATGACCGGTGAACGCTTCAGCGCTGACGTGGGAGAGCTGCTCGAGTGCTTCCTGACTGCGCCGGCTGGTGCGTCGTACGCGCTGCCCGAGGCGCACGAGCGGATAGAGGATGATCGGTGCGCCCGTGAAGCAGACGAGCGCGAGCCGGGCGTCGTAGTACACGAGGATGCCGGTGAAGAAGACGAGTGACAGTGTCTCGCGCGCAAGGTCGCCGATGGTTTCCGACACGGCCCGCTGCAGCAGGCCGACGTCGTTGGTGATCCGCGACATCAGCCGCCCCGTCGTCTGCAACGAGAAGAAAGCGGCCGATTGACCGAGCATGTGCCGGAACAACTCGTTGCGCAGATCGTGGACGACCCGCTGCCCCACGTCGGCCATGAGATAGGAAGACAGGTAGGCGCCGAGCCCCTTGAAGAAGTACAAGGCCAGGATTGCAATGCTGATCTGCGGCAGGTTCATCCCAGTCGGGAGCACCTCGTCGAAGATCAGTTGGACCTGGGCGGCGATTCCCGCCGTCCCGGCGCCGTAGACAGCCATCGCCAGCAGAGCGCCGGCGAGCCGCGCCCGATACGGCCGCGCGTAGCTCAAGAGGCGATAGAGCGACGTCACGCCGTCATCCTATGCGATCGCCTGCTCAGCGGTCGCCCCCTCCGAAGCCGTGAGGATGCCGGGAGTGCCAGCGCCACGCGTCAGCCACAATCGTATCGAGGTCCGGACGCTGTGGAATCCAGCCGAGATCTCGCCGGATCCGCGCGGCGGACGCATAGAGGGTGGATGGGTCGCCGGGACGGCGAGGCGCCGACCGGCACGCCACTTTCAGACCGGTCGCCCGCTCGACCGCAGCAATCACATCCTTGACTGACGAGGGTTGCTCAGTGCCTGCGTTGTAGGTTCCCGACGCTCCTCCCGATTGCAGCCACCCCAGGGCGCGCAGGTGCGCGTCCGCCAAATCGGTCACGTGGATGTAATCCCGGAGGCAGGTACCGTCCGGCGTCGGATAGTCCTCGCCGAAGATGTCGATCGGCGCTCCGCCCTGTGCGGCCTCAATCGCGCGTGGAATCACATGAATCTCAGGGGCGTGATCCTCGCCGATCTCACCATCTGGATCCGCTCCCGCGGCGTTGAAGTATCGCAACCGAATCGATCGAATACCGTAGGCGCGCTCGAAATGCGGTAGCGCGTGTTCGATCGCGAGCTTGGTCTGTCCGTACAAATTGACCGGCGCCGTGGGATGGGCTTCGCTGATGGGCGTCTCGACCGGCTCACCGTAGACCGCGCATGTCGACGAGAACACGAACTGGCGACAGCCTTCCGCTGCCATCGCTTCGAGCGTGCCGATCGTCCCGGTGACGTTGTTGCGGTAGTATCCGGCGGGGTCGCGTACCGAATCCGGCACCGAAAGCCACGCTGCAAAGTGCATCACCGCGGTCGCGCCGCTGTCACGGATGGCGCGCCTTACGGTGTCGACGTCGGCGGTGTCGCCCACGATCAGCGGCGACCCCGAGAGCCGCCTCGCGATGACCGGCAGACAGGTTGTCGTAGATGACGACGCGATGACCGGCCTTGCGTAAGGCTTTGGCGGCGTGGCTGCCGATGTATCCGGCGCCGCCGGTCACCAGGACGGTGGTCGACTCAGCTGCGCCCAATGGAGTAGTAGGTGAACCCGTTCTGTTTCATGTGTGTGGGGGCAAACAGATTGCGGCCGTCGAAAATCACCGGCGATCGCATCAGCGAGCGAATCCTGGCAAGATCGGGACGCCTGAATTCATTCCACTCAGTGACAATGGCGAGTGCATCGGCACCCTTCACGGCATCGTAGCTATTGGCAGCATACGTGATCTTCGAGCCGAAGATGCCTTTGGCTGCACGCGCGGCCTCGGGATCGAAGGCCTGTACGGAGACACCGGCCGACACGAGCGCCTCGATCAATGGGATCGAGGGCGCCTCGCGCATGTCGTCGGTTCGCGGCTTGAACGCCAACCCCCACACACCAATCGTCTTGCCCTTCAGGCTGCCGAAATGCTTGCGCATCGACGCGACCAGCTTCGTCTTTTGAAACCTGTTCACCTCGTCGACAGCATTGAGGATCTTGAAGTCGTAGCTCTTGTCGGCGGCAAACCGCTTCATGGCCTGAACGTCCTTGGGAAAACAACTTCCACCGTACCCGACACCAGGAAAGAGAAACGACGAGCCGATACGCTTGTCGGCGCCAATCGCCTTTCGCACCTGATCAACGTCAGCGCCGACGAGCTCACAGACATTGGCCACTTCGTTCATGAACGAGATGCGTGTCGCCAGCATCGCGTTGGCCGCGTACTTTGAGAGCTCGGCGCTCGCACAGTCCATCATCATGATGGGCGCGCCCGTGCGGGTGAACGGCTCGTAGAGCTCGAGCATCAATGCTTGCGCCCGTTCGTCCTCGACGCCTATGACCACTCGATCGGGCCGCAGGAAGTCGTCGATCGCGGCGCCCTGCTTCAGGAACTCGGGGTTGCTGACAACGCTGAACGGGTGCGTCGTCTCCCGGCGGATCACCTCGCGGACCTTCTCCGAGGTCCCCACGGGCACCGTGCTCTTGTCGACGATGACCTTGTAGCCATTCATCGCACGGCCGATGTCACGCGCGACGTCGAGGACGCATTTCAGATCGGCGGAGCCATCCTCGGCCTCAGGCGTGCCCACCGCGATGAATATGACGGCGGAATCGCGGACTGCCTTCGGAAGAGTCGATGTGAATGTGAGTCGGGACTCCGCGCGGTTGCGACGGACTAACTCCTCGAGTCCGGGCTCGTAAATAGGGATCTTGCTGCGCCGCAGGAGTCTGACCTTCGTCTCATTGCTGTCGACACACACGACATCGTTGCCGGACTCGGCAAAGCAGGCACCGACCACCAATCCGACGTATCCCGTTCCCACGACCGCGACTCGCATCGATCTGCGCTCCTTTACTTACTATCATACCGACGGACATTTATGAGGATTCTCGTCGACTACCGCCCCGCACTGCGCGCGCGCACTGGTGTCGGCGAGTACATTCACACACTCGTGCGCTCGTATACCGCTGTGCACGACGACACGGTCACGCTCTTCACAAGTTCCTGGAAGGATCGTCCGCCCCCTTCGGTCGCGAGCGAGTTGCGCGCCCGCCTCGTCGACCGCCGCGTGCCCGTTTCGGGTACTGAACTACCTGTGGCATCGCGTCGAGTGGCCGTACGTGGAAGATCTGGCCGGTGACGCAGACGTCGTGCATGCCGCACATCCGCTGCTCATTCCCGCGCGCCGCGCGGCGCAGGTCGTGACGATCCACGATCTGTTTTTCCTTCTGTACCCTGACCGCACACAGGCAGAGATCCGCCGAGACTACGCAGAACTCTCCCCGAGCCACGCTCGCCGCGCCGATGCGGTGATCACATCGTCCGCGCACACGAAGGAATTGATCTCGGAGCGCCTGGGCGTCGCACGTGAACGCATCTACATCTGTCCTCCAGGCGCACCGACCTGGCGGGCGCTTGGACGTGCACCGAACGTGCCCAGCGATGGGTACCTGCTCTTTCTCGGCACGCTCGAGCCGCGCAAGAATCTCGACGTGTTGCTCGACGCGTATCTGGCGATCCTGCGTGCGTCTCGGCGAGTTCCACGACTCGTGATCGCCGGCGGCGCTTCACCGGACGCTCGACGCTGGCTGGATCGAATTGCCGGGGAGCCTCTGAGGACGCATGTTTCTTACAAGGGATACGTCCCTGACGACGAGCGTGAGACGCTCTACGCCGGGGCGCGGGCACTCCTCCTTCCGTCGCTCGATGAGGGATTCGGCCTTCCCGTCCTCGAGGCAATGTCCGCCGGCGTCCCTGTGGTGACATCGAACCGTGGATCGCTGCCGGAAGTCGCCGGTGATGCCGGCGTCCTCCTCGACCCGACAGACGTATCGGCGTGGGTTGCAACGATCGAGAGACTGGCGACCGACATGACATGGTCCGCTGAGTTGGCGTGTAAGGGCCTCGAGCGCGCGAAAGGATTTACATGGGAGCGATCGTCCGCGGAGTTGCGACAGGCGTATCGCGACGCCATCAGAAGACGAGGGGACCGCTGAGGTGAAGATCGCGATCGACGGTCGCGAGCTCATCGGACGACCGACCGGCGTTGGACGCTACCTTCGAGAACTGCTGACGGCGTGGGAGGCATTCCCCGCCGTGGCCGACCATGAATTCGTCTTGTGCTCACCCGAGCACATCGATCCGGCTCCCTATGGACGCCTCCGCCTGTCCTGTGTGACGGCATCGGGCTCGGGAACGCTCTGGGAACAGCTCGTGTTGCCGAGGCTCGTTGCGTCGGTAAAGGCCGACGTGCTTTTCTCCCCGGCCTATACCTGTCCGTTATGGTGCCCGGTGCCGATTGTGCTGGTCATCCACGACGTCTCGTTCGCCGCCCATCCGGAGTGGTTCCCGTGGCGCGAAGGTTTTCGCCGACGAACACTCACCCGTCTCGGCGCACGTCGGGCGGCCCGCGTGATTACCGATGCCGACTTCTCGAAGCGCGAGGTCAGCCGCCTCCTGGGCATTCCATCGCCGCGGATCGACGTGATCTACCTCGGAGCGTCAGCGCTGCACAACACGAGACCGGAGAATCAGCGGGGCGGGAATCAGCTGCGCGCTCCACTCGTCCTCTATGTCGGATCACTCTTCAACCGGCGGCACATACCAGAACTCATCGAAGGATTCCACAAACTGACGGTCCGAATGCCGGAAGCACGGCTCGAAATCGTCGGCGACAACCGCACGCAGCCACGCATCGATCCGGAGCAACTCATCGCCGCGTCCGGCATCTCCGGTCGAGTGCGGTGGCGCTCGTACATCGAGGATGCCGATCTTGCTTCGCTGTACAGCGCGGCGTCGGCGTTCGCGTTCCTCTCTGACTACGAGGGCTTCGGCCTCACACCGCTCGAGGCGATGGCCGCCGGCATCCCCGTTGTCGTGCTCGATACGCCAATTGCGCGCGAGATTTACGGACCAGCCGCGGTGTACCTCGCACGTCCCGACCCCGGCCTGATTGCTGACGCACTCGCACGTCTGCTCGCGCGTTCCGATGAGCGGTCACGGTTCATTGATGCCGGGATGCAGCAGGTTCAGCGATACTCATGGCGCGAATGTGCTCAGCGCACGCTCCAGGTGCTTCTGTCCACTCGATGACCCGACTCGCCATCATCATCGTCAGCTACAACTCGCGAAGCGATCTGCAAACCGCTCTGCGCGCGCTGACCGAGCCGCCTCCCACCGTGACGCACGAGATCGTGGTGGTCGACAACGCATCGACCGACTCGACGGCGGCCTACGTGCGTGAGCGGTGGCCGCACGTTCGGCTCATCGCGTCGGAAAGCAACCTCGGATTTTCTCAAGCCAACAACCTCGCGATCCGAAGCACCGCCAGCGAACTGCTTCTTCTCGTCAACCCTGACACGGTCACCTCAGCGGCGGCTGTCGATCGACTTGTGTCGATCGTCGATGGTCGGCCCGATGTCGCGATCGTCGGACCGCGCATCGTCGACGGCCACGGGCGAGCCGAGTTGTCCTTCGGGAAGATGATCTCGCCGTGGGCGGAGCTGCGACAGAAAATCCTGGTTCGCGGAAACGACCGCGGGCTGGCACCTGTTGTCGCGCTGGTTGACCGCATGACGCGACGGGCGCATGAAGTGGACTGGGTGAGCGGCGCCTGTCTGTTGATCCGGCGTTCGGATCTGGAAGCGGCTGGCGGGTTCGATCCGCGGTTCTTCATGTATGCCGAGGATGTCGACCTTTGTGCGGCCGTGCGCGCGCGTGGTCGGCGCGTGCTCTTCGCCGCCGAGCCGCAAGTGGTGCATCTGCGCGGCCGGTCAGGCGTGTCGGCTCCTCAGACGACGCGAGACGCCTATCGTCGCAGCCAGATGGCGTTTTACGCGAAACACCACCCGGGCTGGGTGCCCTTCCTCAGGCTGTACCTGAGGCTGGTTGGACGGCTGCCTTGCTGAAGATCCTTTTGCGACTGCCCGATACAACCAATTAAGGTGGACACTTCCTCGACATCGGGTTGGACCTGTCCGTCGTGCCAGCGGCGAGTGCCGCGCAACGTCGCGGCATGCCGCTGTGGGTTCAATCACGCAGATCTGTCCCGCAGCGACGCGGCACAGGCTCTTCAAGAGGAGCGGTCCGGGCCGAACACAGGAATTCTACTGATTGGCGGCCTCGTGATCGCCGGCGGCCTTGCGTTCATGTTCATGCGCCCGACCGATCCGGCAGTCACGCCCGCGCCCGCGGTCACCGTCTCCGACTCGTCGCAGCCTGTGCAGTCCGAGGTGCCTGCAGCGGCTGCTCCCGGCGCGGCGCCCGAGCAGACAACCGCCAACGCGTCGCTGCTGACGATACCAACACCGCTCGTAGAGACCGCTCCCGCATCGACCGTATCGCCGACGGAGGCAACCTCGTCACTCGAAGATGTCGTGGGTCGTGTGTTGCCGGCGGTCGCGTCGATCGCGGCCGGCCAGGCGCGAGGCACCGGCTTTTTCGTCCGCCCTGATCAAGTGTTGACGAACGCGCACGTGGTCGACGGACAGTCGTCCGTGCGGCTTCAAGTTGGCGACACCAACTACACGGCCCGGGTGGTCACCATCGCGCAGGGCAGCGATCTGGCGATTCTGCAGGTCTACAACGCGAACCCGCAGCAGCCGACGCTGCGGCTCGGATCAGCGTCGACTGCACGCGTCGGACAAGAGGTGATTGCGGTCGGTTCCGCACTCGGCGTGCTCTCGAACACGGTGACCAGAGGGATCGTCAGCGCGTTTCGCGACGCCGGCAGTGTCAGGCTGATTCAGACCGACGCCGCGATCAATCCCGGCAACAGCGGCGGCCCGCTCGTCGACCGCAATGGAGTCGTGATCGGCGTCAACTCGCTCGCGGTTGCCGCACGCGAGGGGCAGGGTATCGGATTCGCTGTGGCGATCGACCACGCCACGCCGCTTCTGAACGGCCAGGGAGCCACCGCGTCGACTCAGACGCCACTGACGGCACTGAACAAAGCCATGAGCGGCTCGGGCGACGGCGACGGGATCCGTGCCAAAGGTGAACAGACGTACACGCAGGCGATCGAGTGGGCGGCTCGGAACAGTCAGCAACTCGACGACTACTGGAGCCGCTACGCCGGGAACTGCGTGCAATCGTCCGCACGGTCTGGCGACCGGCCCTGGTTTGCGGTATTCGAGCCGAACGGTATCAACCTCAACGTGGCGTCCAGCTTCAACTGCCAGAGCTGGCTCGACACGCTGCGTACGAACGCCATCCCCATCAGAAGCGCCATCGAGCAGGCCTCGGAAGTCGCTCGCCGCAGCGGCGTCTATCCCGGCGTGATGCGTGATCTGCGGCGGCGACATCGACTCGACTGGATCGGTTGGGATCGCTGATCGCACCGATATAATGTCGGGATATGCGCGTCGCGATCGACACGCGAAAGATCCACGACTTCGGCATCGGGACTTACATCCGCAACCTGCTGCGACAGCTCGCGCGGATCGATCGCGATACCGAGTACGTCCTGCTCTGCCGCGAGCCTGATCTCGGCATCGCCGCGCAACTCGGGCCGAACTTTCGCAGCGTGCGCGAGCCATCGCCCAACTACTCGCTGCGCGAGCAGATTCACGTGCCGTGGGTCCTGCGGCGCGAGCGGCCTGACGTTTACCACGCTCCGCATTACGTGCTGCCGGTGGCTGTACGCTGCCGGTCGGTCGTGACGATTCACGACTGCATCCACCTGATGTTTCCGCAGTACCTGCCTAATCGTGCGGCGTACGCTTACGCGCGCGCGTCGATGTGGGCGGCGGCACGCCGCTCGGATCGCATCCTGACCGTCTCCGAGGCGTCGAAGCGGGACATCCTGTCACTCTTCAACGTCAAACCGGAAAAGATCGTGGTCGTCTACAACGCCATCGACGAACACTTCAGCGCCACACCATCCGAGGAGCATGTCGCGCGCATTCGCGAGCGGTATCAACTCGACCACAAGTTCGTGCTCTACGTGGGCAACATCAAGCCCCACAAGAACCTGGTGCGACTCATCGAGGCTTTCAGCGAACTGCGGCGAACGCACGACGATCTCAAACTGCTCATCATCGGCGACGAGATCTCGAAGCTGCCGGCCCTTCGCCGCGCCGTGCACCGCAACAAGCTGCACAAGCACGTGCGCTTCCTCGGCTATCTGAAAGACGACACGCTCACTGTGCTGTATCGCCTGGCCTCGGTGTTCGTGTTTCCGTCGCTGTACGAGGGCTTTGGCCTCCCGCCGCTCGAGGCCATGGCGAGCGGGACACCGGTCGTGACCTCGAACGTGTCTTCACTTCCTGAAGTCGCCGGCGACGCCGCGGTGCTGGTCGATCCCTACGACGTCGATTCGATCGGCGACGGCATGCGGCGCATCCTCGACGATCCGCGGCTGGCCGAAGAACTCCGACTCAAGGGACTCAAGCGCGCACGCGAGTTCTCGTGGGAGCGCTCGGTCGAGAAGACCCAGCGTGTCTATCGAGAAGTCGCGGCAGACGGGCGGGCCGTCGAGCTGGAGCACGAGGTCGGGTGAGCGCCCCGCGCGTCGCGCTCGTGCACGACTGGCTGACCGGCATGCGCGGCGGCGAGAAAGTGCTCGAGGCCCTGTGTGAGATCTACCCGGACGCGGATATCTTCACGCTCGTTCATCGCAAAGGCTCTGTCTCGGCTACGATCGAACGCCACCGCATCACGACCTCGCTCGTTCAGCGTCTTCCTCTCGCGACGACGAAATATCCGCAGTATCTGCCGCTGTTTCCGTTCGCAATCGAACAACTGAGCCTTGACCGGTACGACCTGGTCATCAGCTCGAGTCACTGCGCGGCCAAGAGTGTCATCGTCCCGGGACGCAGCGTGCACATCTGCTACTGCCATTCGCCGATGCGGTATGCCTGGGATCAGTTCGACGCCTACTTCGGACCCGAGCGTGTGGGAGCCTTGGCGAGCCGATGGGTGTATCGGCCCCTCTTGTCTCGACTGGCGCGGTGGGATGCGTCGACATCCGGGCGCGTACATCGCTTCCTGGCCAACTCAGCGCACGTTGCCGCCCGGATCCGCCGATACTATAATCGCGGAGCGACGGTCGTGTATCCGCCTGTCGACACGGTCTTCAATCATCCCGCCGACGTCGTACCGGAGAGTCATTTCCTCGTTGTGTCTGCACTCGTGCCCTATAAACGCATCGATCTGGCCATCGAGGCCTGCGAACGAATGGGAGTCGCCCTGCGCATCGTCGGAGACGGCTCTGAGCGGAAGCGCCTGGAGCAACGCGCCGGACCGGCTGTCACCTTCCTGGGCTGGCGGTCGAGCGACGAAATTCGCAACGAGTATCGGCGTGCCATCGCGGTCATCATGCCCGGTGAAGAAGACTTCGGCCTGGTCCCGGTCGAGGCGCAGGCGTGTGGCTGCCCTACCGTCGCTCTGGCACGCGGCGGTGCGCTCGAGACGGTGAAGGACGGTGAGACGGGCGTTCTGTTCAACGAGCCATCGACCGCGTCGCTGACGACTGCCCTGCAGCGGGCGCGCGCGACAGCCTTCGATCGGTCAGTGCTCCGCAATCACGCCGAGCAGTTTGCCCGCGAGCGCTACATCCAACAGATGCGGGCCGTGATCGACGACACACTGGCTGCCCCCACAGGCACACGATGGTAAGACGCTACAACCGCCTCCTCGTCGCGTTGTACGTCGTGGGTGATGCGGTCCTCGCCATGTGGGCGTTCATCCTCGCGTACGGGATCCGGTTCGAGAGCGGCTTGATTCCGGTATTCCGCGGTTACCCGCCGTTCGAGCAGTACCTGAACCTGCTGCCGTTCATCGCGGTGCTGACGCCGCTCGCGTTCCGCGTCCAGGGCGTCTACCGCCTGCGTCGCGGACGCTCTCGCGTGGATGATTTCTTTGCCGTCCTGGTCGGGACCATTCTCGCCGTCGTCTTCGGCGTCGTCTCGACGTTGTACGTGCAGGCCTACTGGGCATCCGACGAAGCGCGCGCGCGCGGCGCATACGAAGTCTCGCAGATCGTCTGGGGGCTCTTCCTCGTCCTCACCGTGATGTTCACGTATGGGATGCGCGAGTTCGTCCGCGACCTGCTCGAGCGCCGGTGGCGCGCCGGTGTCGGGCTGAAGCGCATTCTCATCGCCGGTGTCGGCGACCTCGGTCGGCTCGTCGCCGATCGCATGCTGCAGCACCGGGAGCTCGGGTACCAGGTTGTCGGGTTCATCGACGACCGCGCCGGCGGCGATCACATCGGCTATCGCGGCCTGTCACTGCTGGGCACACTGCCGGAGGTCGCCGAAATCGCGCATCGGGAACGCGTCGACCACCTCTACGTGGCGCTGCCACTCGAGGAGCACGCCAAGCTCCTGGACATGATGCACATCTGCAATCGGGAGTGTATCGACGTCAAGGTCGTCCCCGATCTGCTGCAGTTCATCGCCTTGCGCGCGCGTCTGGAGGATCTCGACGGGTTACCGATCATCAACGTGAACGATGTACCACTCCAGGGGATCAACGCCTGGATCAAGCGTAGCCTGGACATCGTGCTCTCGGCCTCCGCCATTGTCGTCATGGCCGTGCCCGCACTCATCATCGCCTTCCTCGTGCGGCGAACGTCGCCCGGACCGATTTTCTACAAGCAGGAGCGAATGGGACTCGACGGACAGGCGTTCACGGTCTACAAATTCCGCTCGATGTATCCCGACGCCGAAGACACAACCGGCCCGGTGTGGGCGCGAGACGACGATCCGCGGACGACACCGATCGGGCACTGGCTGCGAAAACTGGATCTCGACGAGTTGCCGCAATTCTGGAACGTGTTGAAGGGAGACATGTCAATCGTCGGTCCCCGTCCCGAACGTCCTTTCTTCGTCGAACAGTTCAAGCACCGCATCCCGCAGTACATGCTTCGACACAAGGTCAAAGCGGGTATCACGGGCTGGGCGCAGGTCAACGGCTGGCGCGGGAATACCTCCCTGGAAAAGCGGATCGAATACGATCTCTACTACATTGAGAACTGGTCTGTGACACTCGACCTCAAGATCATGTGGCTGACACTTGTGAGAGGTCTCTTCCAGCGCGCCTGAGCGGCCCCACATATGTCACGAATCGTCGTCACCGGCGCTGCCGGGTTCATCGGATCACATCTCTGCGAGACATTGCTGGCTCGCGGCGATTCCGTTGTCGGGATCGACAACCTGGTCACCGGCGACCTGCACAACATCGCCCACCTGCGGGCATTGGATTTTCAGTTCATACGACACGACGTCACGCAGTACATCGACGTGGACGGATCGGTCGATTTCGTACTGCATTTCGCCAGCCCAGCCAGTCCGATCGACTATCTCGAGTTGCCGATCCAGACGCTGAAGGTCGGGGCACTCGGGACACATAACGCGCTGGGTCTCGCCAAGGCGAAGGGAGCTGCGTTCGTTCTGGCATCGACCTCAGAGGTCTACGGCGACCCGCTCGAACACCCTCAAAAGGAGACGTATTGGGGACACGTGAACCCGATCGGTCCTCGTGGGGTGTACGACGAAGCCAAGCGCTTCGCCGAGGCGATTACCCTTGCCTACCATCGCACGCACAACGTCAACACTAAAATCGTGCGCATCTTCAACACATACGGCCCGCGCATGCGCCTTCGTGACGGCCGCGCCGTACCCGCGTTCGTCTCACAGGCGCTGGCCAACGAAGATGTGACCGTATTCGGCGACGGCACGCAGACGCGGAGCTTCGGTTATGTCAGCGATCTTGTGCGCGGCATCCTGAGCTTGATGGACGCCAACACCAACGAGCCGGTGAATATCGGCAACCCGCACGAGGTCACCATCGAGGAGATCGCGAGGACGATCGTCCGGCTCGTGGGCTCAACCAGCAAGATCGTGTACCGCCCATTGCCCGTCGACGATCCAAAGCAGCGACGACCGGACATCACTCGCGCCGGGACGTTGCTTGGATGGGAACCGACGGTTGGCCTGGAAGACGGTCTGCGAAAGTCGATCGAATACTTTAAAACACGTACGTAGTGTCTGGCTTCAGCCGGACCGCATCTACTCTGCCGATTCCGTGATCAGCCTGCGGAGCCTGAAGAAGTAATCGCCGCTCGAGATGAGCGTCAGGGCCAGCGACAGCCAGATGCCAATGTCCACGAGGATCGACCTTTCCTGGCGATAGTTGAAGAACATCACGATGACGCTCGTGATGATGAACGCGGCAGTGGTGGCCTTGCCCAGGAACGACGGTCGGAACGTTCGCGGCCCGACCGCCAGATTGATGATGGCGACAACACCGACGATGACCACGTCACGGCTGATGACGAGCACGGTCAGCCACAGTGGCAGATGATTGGTGAGCGGAATGCCGGGCAGCGTGAGCACGATGAAGGTGGTCACGAGCAACAGCTTGTCGGCCATCGGGTCGAGCCACGCCCCGAGGCTCGTGCGCTGGCCGGCCCGCCTGGCAATCAGACCGTCCAGGGCGTCGGTCAGTCCGGCCACACTGAACACCAGCAGCGCGGCGCCCAGATACCCGTAGACGACGAACAACACGAAGGCCGGAATCAGCGCGATGCGCAGAATCGTCAACTGGTTGGCCAGCGTCAGATTCTTCACGGACGCGACACGCCGAACGTCGTCGCCGCCATGACCCGCACGCGATCGATCACTTCGACGGCCTCCGCGCCCGAGACCTGCCGTCCCACCTGAAACTGATCGCCATCGACCAGCGGCATGACTCCCGCAGCGACCGCCGACATGACCGCCTCGTGCTGAAGGTGTCGTGGCGGAACGTCGGCAATCGTCGGACGCTGGCCCAGGCGGTCGCGGAGGGATGGACTAGAGGGGGCAATCAACGCCATCAACCGACTCACCACCGTCGCGAGATCTCCGCGCCGGACCTGGGTGCTCGGCTGAAACGTATGGTTCTCGAATGGCTCGATGACGCCGGCGCTGGCCGCCGCAGAAATCCACGGTGCGGCCCAGTGCCCTTGCGTGTCGGTCATCACCACCTGCTGGGCAGGCGCACGCTGCAGCAACGACTCGAGGCGCACCCCGAGCAGTGCCGCCAGATCGCCACGTGTAATCTGCGGCGCTGTGAGCGACGCTCGAAACTCTTCAGGCAGACCCGATTCCCGGGCGCGTTCTGCCGTGGACGCGATACGTGCGCCCAGGTTGAGACCCGGATCGATGCCGGCAGCTTTCCGATAGGCGTCTTCCGCTCCGCTGTCGTCCCCTCGCGCCTCCAGCAATTCTCCCGTCTCGACCAGGGCCTCGGTGTCAGCCGGATCGAGGTCTGTCGCGCGACGCAGATGCTCGAGGGCACGGGCGGTATTGCCGGCACGCCGTTCGACCTGTCCGAGCTCACGGTAGAGAAACGCACTGTCAGGCGACGTGGCTATCGCGCGCTCGTAGGCCGTGCGCGCATCATCGAGACGCCCCTGCTTCGCGGCCGCCTGGGCGGCGTCGATCACATCCTGCACATTTCGAAAACGCAGGACCTCGACTCGTCGGCTCAGGTCAGTCAGCGATGGATCGATCGCCAGCGCCTTCTCGAACGCCGCGAGCGCCTGCGCAGTGCGATCCGACGCCAGCAGCGCCTGCCCTCTCCCGACCAGCGCCGGAACGTATGACGCATCGACCTCGAGTGCCGTATCGAAGGCCGTGAGCGCGCGCGGGTAGTCGCGATTCACGAGCGCCACGTATCCCTGTCCCGTGCGGGCGGGATACAGACGTGGTCCGAGGTTCAGCGCCACACCGAATTCGAGATCGGCATTCTTCAAATCGTTCATCTGCAGGTAGCGCCAGCCGACGTCGACGCGCGACGCGCCTGGGGTCGCGGCGAGTGAGGTTGGCACCTGAAGATATGGAAACTCCGGATACGCCAGCGTCGTCGGCGCGGGAGGTGGGACGCGGGTGGCACACGCCGATGCGGCGAACGCGATGACAACGCACAGAGTCCCGAGACGACATGCCGTGCGCCGACAGAAATGCCGCGGCTCAATGAACATCGGCCTGATCCCCGCCTCTCTCCGTGGAAGTGAGACGCTCGATGAACCGTCTCGGAACGTCTGCCTCGATCACGATACGCCCGTTGGTCGCCACGTGACTGATGACTCGGGCAACACGGTACAGACGCGCGACCTGCTCGCGATCGAACGCCTTGCTGCTGTCGAAGGTAATCGTGATGCGCCTGGTGTCGAGCGCCACGCGCGCCGCGACCATCTGCAGGAGCTCGTCGAGTCCCTGGCCTGTGCGGGCGGAGACCAACGCAGCCGCCGGGTCCGCTTCCTGAAGGCGACGGCGTTCGTCCGGGCCTATTGCGTCGATCTTGTTGTACACGTCGATGACCGGCACTCCCGCCGCACCCACGTCGTCCAGCACGCGGCGAACCGCGGTCATGCGCCGCTCGCGGTCCGGGCTGGCAGAATCGATGACGTGCAGGGCCAAGTCGGCCTCGGCCACCTCTTCCAGCGTGGCCCGGAACGCGGCAACCAGTGCGAGCGGGAGTCGATCGATGAAGCCGACCGTATCGGACACCAGCAACTCCCGTTGATCGCGAAGCCTGACCTGACGGACGAGCGGATCGAGCGTGACGAACAACGCATCGGACGCCACGGCATCTTCGTTGGTCATCCGGTTGAAGAGCGTCGTCTTGCCGGCATTGGTATAGCCAACGAGCGCCACCGTGGGAACCGACCGCTTCTGCCGGCGTTCGCGCAGCTGCGAACGTCGCGCACGCACGTGATCGATCTCACGCTGAATGGATTGAATGCGAACGCGAATCCGGCGACGGTCTGTTTCGAGCTTGGTTTCACCGGGACCACGTGTGCCGATACCACCGCCGAGACGAGACAACGCTTTTCCACTGCCGGCGAGACGCGGAAGAAGATACTTCAACTGCGCCAATTCGACCTGCCACTTGCCTTCGCGGGTGCGCGCCCGCCTGGCGAAGATGTCGAGAATCAGTTGCGTGCGGTCGACGACCTTGCGCTCGAGTTTCTTTTCCAGCTGGCCAAGCTGTGCGGGCGTGAGTTCGTTGTCGAAGATCACCAGATCGACGTCCGCTTCGGCACACGCAGCCGCGAGGCTCGCGACCTTGCCAGCACCAATGAAGGTGGCAGGATCCGGCTTCGGACGTTCCTGTAGCATGCGGAGCGCAACCGAGGCACCAGCCGCCTGCGCCAGTCCGGCCAATTCGTCGAGCGATTGATCGACGTCAACGCGGCGTAACGCGCTGGTCACGAGACCGACCAGCGCAGCTCGCTCGGTGGCAGATGAGTGGGATGGCATCGGGGATCACGTCACGGCTACAGCGGCCATGTACTAAAACAAAACTCGTCGGCTACCGCTAATATCGTAGCAGTCATGCGCCGCCAACGCAGTGCGGGGAAACCCCGTTCGCGTCCCCGGGTCCCACTCCCCCGACAGACCGGGGGTGTACATGAGGACAAGACCAAGCGCCCCTGGCGTCGTCGCAAGCACAAGAGCAAACCTGAGGAGTGAGCCACGGTTCACTATTCATGACTCGTCTACCGATGGAGGCGCCTCGATGGCCGGATCGCGCTCGGCCATGAGCCGTCGCACCATCAGGACGATCGTGGTCAGGATCGCGGCTCCCATCAGAAAGACGACCCGAATACTTCGTCCGGCCACGAGTCCACTGAGTACCGGGCTGATCGCCGAGCCGATGAGCGATGCGCTCGAGAGAAACCCGAAACCGACGCCGTGGGCTTCGCGAGGCACCACGGAACCGGCGGCCGTAAATGTGGTCGTCAATGCCGTACCGAGCGCCAGGCCGAACACTGCCATCGTCGCAGTCATCAGCCAGACACTCTCCACCAATGCGAACCACGACAGCGCTGCAGCAGCCGCCAGCACCGAGCCGGCAATGACCCCGCGCGTCGTGCTTCGCTTGAGCAGCACAGCTGCGAGTTGATTCCCGCAGGCCGCACACACCGCCAATACGGAGAACAACATCCCAACGACGACCGCCGAGTCTCTCGCGCCGTATCCGATCTCCGTCACGTGCAGCTGCAACACCGGGCCGAGGCTTCGGTCGACCACCTGCAGACCAAAAATCACCATCATGAGCAGCATGAAGTTCTCGAAGGCGAGCACGGTGCCGAACGACACGCGGCCACTCTCACCGGGCTTCCCCGCCGCCCGTGAGGGTTCGGTGTACATGATGGTGACCATCAGGAATGCACCGGCGTACACTGCGGCCGAGACGAGGAACGCGTCGCGCAGCCCCACCGCCGCCGCAAGCAGTCCCCCAATCACGGGCCCGATTGCTGGACCGATGCGCTGCGCGGTCTGTACCGTTCCGATCGCGCGCGCCATATGCTCAGCTGGCGCTGACATGGCCGCCATGGTTATCGTCAGGGGACCATATCCAGCTACCAGTCCCTGCACGGCTCGGAGCGTGAACAGGTGCCAGGGCTGCGCCGCGTACGCCATCAGGCCCATGACAATCACGCAGCTGGCAAGAGAACGCTGCAGCAGCAACTTGTTGCCGAATCGATCGGCCACCCGTCCCCAGAGTGGCGCGCACATCGCACTCACGGCAGGGGTCACCCCGAGCGTCAGCCCGGTCCACAAGGCGACCTCGCCGACATCGGTGACGCCAAGTCCCTGGATGTAGCTGGCAAGAAATGGCATCACCATGGTGAATCCGGTGAAGCCAACGAACGAGCCGGCGGTGACCGCGACCTGATTTCGCCGCCAGGTTTCCACGCGCCGTCAGAACCGGATCTTCGCCGTGGGACCCTTCGCCTGAACGTGAATGCTGTCGATGAAACGGATCCGGTGCGGATGCGTTTGCATCACGAGCGATGTGGTACGGATGCCATCGCCAAAGAAGCGAACACCTTTCATCAACGTGCCATCGGTGACGCCGGTCGCAGCGAAGACAATGTTCGTTCCTGAAGCCAGGTCCTTCGATCGATAGATCCGAGTGATGTCGGTGATTCCCATGGCGTGACACCGTTCCTCGTGCTCGGGGCTATTGACGACGAGCCGCGCGTAGATCTCACCGCCAAGGCAGCGCATCGCCGCAGCCGTCAGCACACCTTCCGGCGCACCGCCGGTGCCCATGACCGCGTGAACGCCGCTGCCGACGACCGCTGCTGCGATGCCGGCAGAGAGATCACCATCTCCGATCAATCGAATACGAGCCCCCGTCGTGCGGATCTCGTCGATGAGCTTTGCATGGCGCGGCCGGTCGAGCACGATGACCACGAGATCCTCGACTCTGCGGCTGTTCGCCTGCGCGATCGCGCGGAGGTTGAAGCGTACCGGCGCGTCGAGGTCGACGACATCGCGGGCACTCGGGCCCACGACCAGCTTCTCCATGTAGATGTCAGGCGCGTGCAGCAGGCCGCCACTCTCCGATGCGGCGAGCACGGCGAGTGCGTTGGGCGCGCCGGTCGCGCAGAGATTGGTCCCCTCCAGCGGGTCGACGGCAATATCGACCTGTGGAAAGGACCCGGACGCTCCGTGCGCCATTCCGACTTTCTCGCCGATGTAGAGCATCGGCGCCTCGTCGCGCTCACCTTCTCCGATAACGATGGTGCCGTCAATCGGGACGGAATCCATCTCGCGCCGCATCGCTTCAACGGCGACCTGGTCCGACTTGTGACGGTCACCCTGTCCCATCGTGTGCGCGCAGGCGATCGCGGCCTGCTCAACGACACGCAGGAAGTCGAGCGACAGATCGGAATCAAACGATGCTGCCGCATCCACCGGCGCCGGTTTGGAACTCGTCGTGGTCATCGTGTCTCCCACGCTGGCAGGTCGCAGCGCGTCGGTCTGTCGGTTCGATAGCCGAGCAGATAGTCGGCCTGCATGATCTTGTGGATTTCGCGCGTGCCCTCGTAAATGACCGCGCCCTTGCAATTACGATAGAACCGGCCGACGGGATACTCGTCCGAATACCCGTTGGCGCCATGAATCTGCACCGCGTCACCGGCCGCGCGTTCCGATGCGACCGTCGAAAACCACTTCGCCAACCCCGTCTCCTGCGTATTCCGGCGCCCTTCGTTCTTGAGCCACCCGGAGCGCAGCCAGAGGAGCCGGGAAGCCTGATAGTCCGACTCCATCTGCGCAATCAGCTCCTTGACGAGTTGATGGGACCCAATCTCCACGCCAAACGTCTTTCGCTGCCTTGCGTAGTTTACGCTCGCGTCGCGACAGGCGCGAATCAGACCGGTCGCTCCCGCCGCGACGGTATAACGACCCTGGTCGAGGGCGAACATCGCGATCTTGAAGCCTTCGCCCTCCTGGCCGACGAGGTTTTCCGCCGGGACCTCGACGCTCTCCATCTTGAAGAACCCGGTGTTTCCGGCGAGGATGCCCCACTTTTCAGTAAGCGTCCCGCTCGAGAACCCCTTGAACGAGCGCTCGACGATGAACGCGCTCATGCCCGACGGGTCGCGCTGCCTCTTCTTCTCGAGATCCGACCAGGCAAAGACCAGGAAGTGGTCGGCTACGTCGGCGAGCGAGATCCACATTTTCTCGCCGGTCAGCTCGTAGCGATCGCCCTTTTTGATGGCAACCGTCTGGATGCCACGGGCATCGCTTCCGGCCGACGGTTCAGTCAGGCCGTATGTCGCAATCTTCCTTCCCTGGGCCTGAGGCACGAGGTAACGCTGCTTCTGATCCTCTGTTCCCCACGAGAGCAGCGTCAGCGAGTTGAGTCCAACGTGGACCGACATGATCACGCGAAGCGACGTATCGACGTACTCCAGTTCTTCGCTGGCGAGTCCCAGGCAGATGTAATCCATGCCGGCCCCACCGTACTGGGCCGGCACCGAGATGCCAAGCAACCCGAGCTCCGCCATCTGCGGCAGGATGCTGCGATCGAACTTGTGCGCGCGATCGAGCTCGCGAATCCTGGGCGCCACCTCGCGGCCTGCCCATTCGCGGACGGACTGCTCGAGCAGGCGCTGCTCCTCGGTCAGATCGAAACTGAGCATCAGGCCGACGGGGCCACAGATGCGGTGCCTGTGGCCTCGGGAAGCTTTCTGAGCAGGACTTCGCGACGATTATTCTTGAGCAGGAACTGCTCGACGATCCGAAGAGGTTCGAAGACGCGCTGGATATCGCGATTCGGGAGCGGGCGCTGCTTTCCGCGCACCGCCACGTAAGCCCGGTGTTGCAGGTTGCTTTTGTCGACGACGACATGTCGCGTGTATTCGGGCTTTAGGCCGGCCTGTGGCTCCGCGGTGCAGAAAAACGCCAGCAGGACTCCGTCCGGGCGGAGCAGACGCGTGAGCTGTTCACCAAGTGACTTGGCCGATGGCTTGTCGAGATAGTCGAACAGATCCCAGCAGAGAATGCCGTCGATGCTCCCCGTTTCCTGGGCGAACCGCTTTGCCAGGAAGGCGGGGAACTGATCGAAGATGCCATCGCGCACGTGGCGGTCGATGTCTTTGGACAAGTCCTCGACGATGATCTTGCACCCCAGCTCTTCGCCGAAGAAGCTGACATTGGTACCGACGACCGGGCCAAGATCGAGGAGGACGGGCTGGGGGCGCGCGCTCAGACCGGCAATGAAGCGCGCCAGCACCTTGGTCGGGTGCACGGGTGCATCCGAAGCACCTGCCTCCGGCTCAGTGTGTTCCTTGCGACGACGGGAAAACAGATCTGAGAGCGCCACCGACGTGAATGGGGTCAGACCCGTTGTACCACGGCGTATGTTTGCCGTGATACCCGAGCGTTGACCCCAAGACTTTAGTGCGCGGCCGCTTGAGCGGTAGGCGCGGTCGAAGCCGATGCCTGGGTCTTCTCCGGCTGCGAGCTCGCCGCCTTCTGCTGACCGGGCTGGGCACCCTTGCGCTGCATGTCGACGCTGCCACGGAAATGCGCGCCCTCGGCAATCGCAACGCGTGGCGAGATGATGTCGCCATCCACAGACCCGCCGTCGCGGATGTCGACCTTCTCCGAAGCCGTGACGTTGCCGTTGACCTCGCCCAGCACGATGACCGCCTTCGCGAAGACCTGCGCCTTGATCTTTCCGTTCGGTCCGATCGTCAGCACGTGATCCTTCAGTTCGATGCGCCCTTCGACGTGCCCCTCGATGGTGAGGTCCTCGCTGCCGTTCAACTCGCCTTTGATGACAACCGACTTGCCAATATTCACAGTGTCCCTCTCGATCCGCCGGGCATCCGGCTGCACCGCTGCCGGTGAGTTCACCGGCTGAGTGGAGGCGGCTGCTGCCGGCGTAGCCGGTTGGCCGCTCGTCGGTTTCACCGCTTCATCACGCTTCCACATCTCGTTCCTCCGCCTCGTTGGGCTCATCCTGGGCATTGGCCCGAACTCACGTACGGCCGGGCCAGTCAGGTAACGCATCTCGACACACCACGTCGCGATGGTTGCCACGGACTCTCAAGCACCCGAATAAACAAGGGCTTCCTGGCGGGAGCCCACTGAGTATATCGGCCGCTCGAAAATTCTGTCTAGTCGCCTTACTACCGAGAGTTACATGAGGTGCTACAGTACGAAGGATCCGGGACTCGGGACCCGGAGCCTGATCCATGACCCGCATCTACCTCGACTACAACGCCACGACGCCGCCTTCCCCCGGGGTAGTCGACCGCGTGGCGGCGGTTTTTCGGGAAGAATTCGGCAATCCGTCAAGCGTCCATCACTTCGGGCAAAGAGCCAAGGCCGTCCTCGACGAGGCCCGGAGCCAGGTAGCCGCCCTGCTCGGGGCAGACCCGTCGGAAATCGTCTTCACGGGCAGCGGGACCGAGGGCGACAACATCGCCCTCCGGGGTGTGGCCGAGGCCCTCGAACCCACCGGGCGCAAGCATCTGATCGTGAGCTCGATTGAGCACGAGGCGGTGCTCAACACGGTCAAGGCACTCGCCCGGCGTGGCTGGCGCACCACCCTGCTCCCGGTGGACGCGACCGGCATCGTGTCACCGGATGAACTCCGCGCTGCGCTCGCCGACGATACCGCGCTCGTGTCGATCATGCATGCCAACAACGAGATCGGAACGGTTCAGCCGATCGCCGACCTGGCGCGTATCGCCCGCGAGCGGCGGGCCGTCTTTCATACCGATGCGGTCCAGACCGCCGGCAAGATCCCTATCGATGTCAAGGCGCTCGGGGTCGACCTGCTCAGCATCTCAGCGCACAAGTTCTACGGACCCAAGGGCGTTGGTGCGCTGTGGATTCGAAGGGGAGTCCGGTTGCAGCCGGCCCTGACCGGAGGCAAGCAGGAGCGAGGACGCCGGTCGGGGACCGAGAACGTGGCCGGAATCGTCGGCATGGGCGTCGCCGCGTCTGAGGCGCTCGCGAAGATGGCGGCCGAACGAGCGCGGCTCGCACCGCTGCGCGACACGCTCGAATCGCTGATTTTGAGTCGCGTCCCCGGGACGGCGCGCAACGGTGTTGCCGAACCGAGAGTCGCGAACACGACGAATATCAGCTTCGACCGTGTCGAAGCCGAATCGCTGCTCATCGCGCTCGATCTCGAAGGGATCGCGGTCTCGACCGGATCGGCCTGTTCGTCAGGGACGCTCGAACCGTCACACGTCCTGAAGGCGATGGGACTGCCGGCACATCGGACGCAGAACTCGATTCGATTCAGCCTCGGCGCAGCGAACACCGAACAGGATGTCGAACGCGTCGTTGCAGTGCTGCCAGGCATGGTGGAGAAACTCCGAAGCCTGACACGTGCACCGGTCCGCGCGTGACGAAGCCGAGAGCCAAGAGCCGAAAGCCCAGAGCCGTGAGCCTAGAGCCATGAGGATCGTCATTGCCATGTCTGGCGGCGTCGACTCGTCGGTCGCCGCGGCCCTGCTCGCCGAGCAGGGTCATGACGTCATCGGTCTGTCGATGCAGCTATACCCTTCGACGGGCTCGGCACAGGCCGCGGCCGAGAAATTCGGCGGCTGTTGCACGCTCGACGACCTGCAGGACGCTCGCCGCGTTGCCTCCGCTCGCGGATTTCCGCACTACATCGTGAACTTCGAGCGGCAGTTTGCCGACACGGTGATCGCGAACTTCGTCAACGAGTACACGTCGGGCCGGACTCCGATTCCATGCTCGCACTGCAACAGCGACCTCAAGTTCTCGACGCTGCTCGATCGCGCGCGGGGACTCGGCGCGGACTACCTGGCCACAGGACACTATGCCCGGGTCGAGCCGACGCCGGATGGACGATTCGTGCTGAAGCGAAGCGTCGATCCCGACAAGGACCAGTCGTACTTTCTGTTCTCACTCACACAGGAGCAGCTCGCACACGCGGTGTTTCCAGTCGGGACGCTGACCAAGCCCGAGGTCCGTGCCGAAGCGCATCGCCTGGGGCTGACGGTCGCGGACAAGGCGGACAGCCAGGAGATCTGCTTCGTACCCGATGGTGACTACGCCACCTTCGTCGAGTCACGCGCATCGTCGGTGCGCACCGGGTCGGTCGTGAATCAGCGCGGCGAGCGGCTGGCCACGCACAGTGGAGTGCACCGGTTCACCATCGGTCAGCGCAAGGGCCTGGGTGTCTCTGCCCAGACGCCGCTGTATGTGCTGAAGATCGATGCTGATTCCGGTGACGTCACGGTCGGCCCGCGGTCCGCACTCGATCGCACGAACTTCACGGCATCACAGGTGAACTGGATCGGAGGCGATCCATCGTCGGGATGGATTGCAGCGACTGCGCAGATCCGCCATCGACACCGGCCGGCGTCCGGACGGGTGCGCGCGATCGATGAGCAGTGCGCGGAGTTCGAGTTCGACGAGCCCCAACCGGCCGTCACGCCTGGACAGGCCGCTGTCTTCTACGATCGTGACATGGTGATCGGCGGTGGGTGGATCGACTGAACTCGACTCAATCATTGATTTGCCGACTATCAACTCGTGATCTGGAGCGCCCGTTCCGGATGAGGGTCGGACAGCCCTTCGACGTACCGTTCGGCGTCGATCGCGGCCATGCACCCGGAACCAGCCGCAGTGATCGCCTGGCGATAGACGTGATCCTGCACGTCTCCCGCAGCGAAGACACCAGGGATGCTCGTCTTCGATCCTGAGTGCGTCACGATGTACCCGTTGGCGTCGAGATCGATCTGCCCTTTGAAGAGCGACGTGTTCGGCGTGTGGCCGATCGCAATGAAGACACCGTCGAGCGGCAGCGCCGTTTGGTGGCCGGTCTTCAGGTTGCGAACGACGATGCCGGTGACTTCGCCTTTGCCTTCGTCGAGCACATCGGCGACTTCCGAATCCCAGATGAACTCGATCTTCGGGTTCGCGAACGCCTTGTCCTGCATGATCTTCGATGCACGCAGGGAGTCCCGGCGATGTACGACGGTCACCTTCGACGCGAAACGCGTCAGATAGATCGCCTCTTCCATCGCCGAATCACCGCCGCCGACAACGGCGATCGGCCGGCCGCGGAAGAAGTACCCATCGCACGTCGCGCAGGTGGAGACACCGTGTCCCGACAGCCGCCGATCGGCGCCGATCTCGAGCCACCTGGCGGAGGCTCCGGTCGCGATGATCAGCGCTTCGGCCGTCAGCGACTTGCCGTTGGCAAACGTCACCGCGAAGGGGCGGCTCTGCAGGTCGACCTTCGTGACATCGCCCTGCATGATTTCCGCGCCGAATCGTTCCGCCTGGGCCCGCATCTCGGCCATCAGGTCCGGCCCCATGATCCCGTCGCGGAAGCCTGGCCAGTTCTCCACCATCGTGGTGAGCATCAACTGACCACCCGCTTCGAGCCCTTCGACAAGCAGCGGCTTGAGGTTGGCGCGCGCCGAATAGAGCGCCGCGGTCAAACCAGCCGGGCCGGATCCGATGATCGTGACTCTGCGATCCGCCACATCAGTCTCCCAGGTGGCGTTCGATCATCTGAGCGATGTCTTCCTTCGCTCTGAGTCCGACGATCGTTTCGGCGAGCTGTCCCTCTTTGAAGAGCAGCAGTGTGGGAATACCGCGAACGGCGAATCGTCCGGGGATATTCGGGTTCTCGTCCACGTTCAGCTTGGCCACCGTTGCGCGGCCATCGAATTCCGACGCGAGTGCGTCAACCGTCGGCGCCAGGCGCCGGCACGGACCGCACCATTCCGCCCAGAAGTCCACCAGCACGACGCCCTTGCTGGTCTCATCGTCGAAATTATTGTCGGTGAACGTCTTCACTTTTTCGGATGCCATCGCGACTCTTCTCCACAGACGGACCCTGCCGGTCGTCCACTACGTACCCACTGCCGCCGCCTCGCCTTACTATGTCTCGACTTGATTCGCGGTTACCGCACGCTCATACACCTTGACGTATTCGCGAGCCGACGCGTCCCACGAAAAGTCTTCGCCCATCCCCGCTCGCTGAATCCGCCGCCATGCCGGTCGATTCTCGAACATCTCGAGGGCGCGTCCAAGCGCACCGATCAGCGCCACCGGAGAGTACGTCGACGAACGTGAAACCCGTGCCCCGCCCCGTTGTCCGGTCCACATCGTGGACGGTATCAAAGAGCCCGCCGGTCGCGCGTACGATCGGAACGGTTCCATACCGAAGGCTGTACATCTGGTTCAGTCCACACGGTTCGAACCGCGATGGCATCAGGAACATATCCGCCCCGCCCTCGACCAGATGCGCCAACCCATCATCGAATCCGACCTTCACACCGATCCGATTCGGATGACGCGTGGCCAACTCCTTCCATCGAGCCTCGTATCTCGGCTCACCAGAACCAAGAAGGACGATCGAGGCATGCAGCGCAGGCAACGCGTCCGAGAGCTGATCCAGGAGGTCAAACCCCTTCTGGTCCACCATTCTCGAAATCATCGCAACCAGCGGACGCCGACGGAGAGCCGGCGTCCAGCGCAGGCCGAACGTTTCGAGAATTTTTCGCTTGGCCGCCGCCTTCCCTGCCATATTTGACGCACTGAAGGGCACCGGAAGGTTCAGGTCCCGCTCGGGATCCCACTGATCGTAATCGATTCCGTTGAGAATGCCGACCAGATCAGCCGATCGCGCCCGAAGGATGCCGTCGAATCCAAACCCCAGTTCCGGCGTCTGAATTTCCTCGGCATACCGAGGGCTGACGGTCGTAATGATGCCGCTGAAGACGATGCCGCTTTTGAGGAAACTGATTCGACTCCAATACTCCAGGGCATCGACGCGCATCAGATCCCAACTGAGCCCCAGCCGCGGCAGCCAGCTGGCGTCGAAGACACCCTGATAGGCGAGGTTGTGAATGGTGAAGACGGTTGCCGGGGGTGTCGCTTGCCAGGCGGGGACCGTCCGCCGGATCAGCAGGGGGACGAGACCCGCCTGCCAGTCGTGAGCATGCACGATGTCGTAGGCTGCCCGGTGGACGCGGCCCACGTGAGAGCCGCCTGGTTGAGAAATGCGAAGCGCTCGGGATTGTCCGGGTAATCGCGTGACGCCACTCCATACAGGTAGTCACGCTCGAAATAGGCCGGATGCGAGATAAAAACTACTCGCACGCCGCGGTCGATGACGGACGATACCTCGGCGACATCGACTTGCCCACCGAGGGTGACGGCAATCTCTCCAATCGATTGCCCCACGCTTATGCCGCGATACTTCGGCATCACCACGTCGACGTGGTGCCCCAGTTTGACCAGCGCGCGCGGCAGCGCGCCGAGCACGTCCGCAAGCCCCCCAGTCTTGGCAAAAGGGTGCACTTCGGACGCGACCATCAGGATCCGCACTCTTGATATGATCGCATGGTGACTGATTCTGGGGCTCGCACACCTCGGGGCACGAGACCCGAATCCCGAGAAGCCGCCGAATTACGAGCCATCCGGTCTCTACAACCGCAGCTGCAGTCGGCCGTGGATCTGCACCTCGAACTGATGGAGGTGCAGCGACGAATCCAGGGCCGCGTTCCCCTGCCTCTCCTTGCCATCACGAAGGATTCGATCGAGCGACACCAGGCGCGCCGCGACACCGTTGCTGCGTTTCGAGGATATCCCGCTCGATCTCAGCGATCTGCGGCTCATGGTCCGTCAGATCGCCGATATCCTGCGACGCTACGGTGCGCTCGAGGAGATGGACTATCAGAAGGTCCACGCGCTCGGTCGCGACATGCAGTTACTGAGGGTGACCGGGCTGTGGTTCAGGAGTGCGATCGAGCAGCAAGTCGCATCGGTCGGCGTACCTGTGGCTGGCTCATTTGCCGAGCTGGATGGAAGCGAAGTCCTCGACCAGGTCCTGACGCTGTCGATGCGGCCGTTTCTCTCGCGCTGCGCCGAGGTCCTTCAGCAGCGGCCGGAGCTGTCGCTCTGGACGCATCCACACTGCGCACTGTGCGGCGGTCAGCCCGACCTGTCCGTCATCACGCCGTCGGCCGAACGCCATCTGATCTGTGGCCGATGCGAGCTTCGATGGAAATGGGAATCGCTCACGTGCCCGTTTTGCCGCAACAGCGAGCGCGCGAAGATCACATCGTTCGCGACACCCGATGGGCAGTATCGCGTCTATGCGTGCGACGTGTGCCGTCGGTATCTGAAGGCCTACGACGGACGTCGCGCCTCACGACCGGTCATGCCGATGGTCGATGCAGTCGCGACACTGCCGCTCGACGCCGCAGCCATCCAGCGCGGGTATTCCTCGTAAAATGCAACGGCGGGTCTGAAGACCCGATTCTGCGCCAGCCTTAGTTTGCTGTCGCGGTTGCGGCGTGGAGTGGAGAGCCGAGCAGATCCTCGGCCTTGCTGGCGAACCAGTTGAACAGATGCCGCGTCTCCCAGAAGCGTCCGGCGTTCGACTTCGCGCCGAGCACCACGACGGCCACCTGCGGACCACCCTGCGGGAGGCGCAGCAGCGTTGCCAGGCAGTAACCGGAGTTCCGGATGAAGCCGGTCTTCCCTGCCTGCACGTCGACATCGCCATTCATGACCAGCTGATTCGTCGAGTGGATGTTGATCACACGACGGCCAGCAGTCACGGTGTAGTTCTGCTTCTGCATGATGCTGGCGATGCGCTCGTCTCCTGAGACGTAGGTGATGAGCTTGGCCATGTCGTAAGCCGACGAGACGTTGGCTGACAGAAGCCCGGAGGGATCGGCGTAGTGTGTGCTGGTCAGTCCGAGCTCTGCGGCCTTGCTGTTCATCCGATCGATGAAGGCCTCTGAGCCGTGACTCGATACCCGCGCCAGCGCACGCGCCGCTGCGTTGTCAGACGCGATCAGGGTCAGATGGAGGAGGTCGCCCTTCGTGACTCGATAGCCCCGGCGGATGTATGTAGTGGACGCCGCGCGAACGTCGGTCGCCGCGATGGCAACTTCTTCCGACAGATCAGGTGAGTCTTCGAGGAAGACTACCGCGGTCATCACCTTCGTGATGCTGGCAATCGACCGCTGATCCTGCGCATTCGACTCCCACAGGACCTGGCCCGTCTCTGAGTTATAGATAATTGCGGCCTCGGCACGGACATCCGGAACAAGCGCGCCTGAGTCATCCAACCGGAATCGCGGCTCCTGGGCCTCGCGAAGAGCCCGGGCCTGCGCGGCAGCCCGGCTGGCGCGGGTGCGCACCCGGCGTGCGGCGGCTGTCGACGACGTTCGTGAATTCGTCGATTTCCGGGTAATAGTCTTCTTTGCGGAAGTCTTCTTCGGTGAAGCCTGGGTGCCCGTGCCCGACTGGGCGGCCGCCCTGTCGGTGGACAGGCCAACGCACATGAGGGCCGCCAGGACGCACCAGAGACGCGAGGTCTTCGAGAACCGGGGAAAAATCACAGGCAACCCTTTGGGAGACAGCTGGTTACAAAATGTATCGGCATTCTAGCAAACCTCCTGCAGTCCGCAAGAGGGATGCGCGACGTGGGCCACGATTCCAAGAAAGGTGCCATCCTGTATGAGCCTCACAGAATCGGAGTACACGGTGCTCCGTCACACTATTGCCAGCCGCGGCACGGCCCGAATGGCGCTGTGCCGGTGACTTTCATCGGCTGGGCGATCGTCGCGGCGACACTGACAGTTCTTGGCAGCCAGCCCGCCACCTCGCTCTTCCCCCTGGCGGTTCTGGCCGGCGGTTTCGAGGCCATTCACGCCCTGCACGTCGGGGTCGAGCGGATCGGGCGATATCTGCAGGTCTTCTACGAGAGCGCCCCTGAGGGCCCGATGTGGGAGACGACCGCGATGTCGGTCGGACCCGCCTTGCCAGGCGGCGGAGTGGACCCTCTTTTTACTGTGATCTTCGCATTTGCCACGCTCGCTGAATCTGCTTCCGGCGATCGTCCCCTCCCCCACTACCCTGGAGATGTTCGTGATCGGTGTGCTGCACGCAGGCTTTGTCGTGAGGCTGGTGCGCGCGCGAGGAGCCGCCACACGACAACGCGCCGTGGACCTGGAGAGCTATCGCGCCGTGAAAATGCGGATGCCGAACGGCAAGGATTAGCGCGAGAGCGCAACGGCCAGCAGCGTGACCAGCTGCGTCCCTCTCCAGGAGTCGGTGGTGTCGAAGGCTTCCCGGGGAGAATGCGCGTCCCGACCAACTCCTCCGCCGCCGATGGCGATCGCCGGAATGCCGAGGCTCATAGGCAGATTCGCGTCGGTCGAACCCTCGTCCAGCCTGACCGGCAATGCAAGGGCGTTCAGTGTGGCAATCGCCGTTTCGACGATCCGGCGAATCGGGTGCCGTTCGGCCCGCGGGCCGGTTCCCTACCTGCTCGACGTCGACGGTGAGCGGGTCGTGACTTCTGCGCCGAGTGTTCTCTTCCTCGAGGGCACTGCGGACCGAGGCCTGGAAACCCGGCGTCGAGTTGTGTCAGCGCGGCCGGGTCCGAAGAGCGGAGGTCCACCTCCATCCACGCCTCGGAGGCGATCGAGTTGACTGATGTTCCGCCACCGATTCTTCCGACGCCGAACGTGGTGCGCGGCACGGCGGGCACTTCCAGACGAGCGAGCCGGGCAATGGCGCTCCCCAGCGCATGTACGGGATTGGCGCGGCCGAAGTTGTCGTAACTGTGCCCGCCCGGACCGCGGAACGTGACGCGGTACCTGCGGCTGCCGACGCCGACATTGGTGATGCCGTAGCCGTCGCCGTCAACTGACACGAACCGGTCGCTCTGCACGGAGCGGACCGGCAAAGAGCGCCTTGACCCCGCGCAAATCCCCGAGGCCTTCCTCACCCACGGTGCCGACGAAGGTGATCGGGCCCTCGGTCTGGACCTTGGCCGCCTTGAGCGCTCGCACCACCGCCAGCAGCACCGCAAGGCCCCGGCAATCGTCACCAATTCCCGGCCCGCGCAGCCAATTCTTGTCACGAGTGACACTAACTGGCACTTCCGCGGGGAATACCGTATCCAGGTGTGCGCTGAGAACCAGGTGCGGCCGCGCGTTCCGACCGCGCCGCTCTCCCAGCACATTGCCCGTTGCGTCGATGCGGACATTGGTCAGACCGGCGGCGCGCATGGCCTGCGCGTAGGCGGCCGCCCGCTTCGCTTCGCCAAATGGCGGCGCCGGAATCTCGCACAGACGAATCTGCTCGTGGATGGTCTCCTCTTCTGCGCGGCGAACGACATCAAGCGCCGCGCGCACCGAAGCCTCAGCGGCTAGTGCCGCCACATCGCTCGTCTGCGCCGTCCCGAGCGTCGAGGGCTGCAGCAACAGCAGAAGGCACAACAACCGGCACAGCGCGGAGTGACGGTGAAGTCATCGGCTCAGAAGCCTATCACTCCGAGTCCAATGCTTTGGAATCGGATCCAAGGCGCGTGCATTTGGAACACGCCTGCACCCAAATGGCACACGCGCAGTCCGCGATTCGCGCGACATTCGGTTCGATCTCCAAGGCGATTTCGTTGACTCGCAGACATGTTGCGGCCAGCGAGCCTTCACAGCGCGGCACACGAATTGCTACTATTTGGCCGGGGGATACGACAATGAGTCTCGTAAGGCTCCTGGGGTTTCGGACACTCACCTGCGGATGTGTGGTGGGTCGGTATCGTGAGCTCGCAACGAGCCGCGAAGTGTCGTACGTCGAGGAGAAGGGCGGCGACTGCGACGTCCACGTACACCGGCGGAATCACACGATTCCTGAGCGACTCGCCCCATCGCTCGCGACCGTCGCCACGCTGCGCGCCTCCTAGCCGACGAAGGCTACTCATGCTCGGAAGCACCACGGGTACAATCTCTGTGGTGTCGCGAATCCCCAAACCCCACACGCGTCTGACATCCGATAGCGCGACTTTTTGCTTCTATCTCGGCGACTGCGTAGACATTCTGGAGCGGCTCGCTCCCGGCTCGATTGACGCCATCGTCACATCGCCTCCCTACAACCTCGGCATCCGATATCGCAGCTACGACGACACGATGCCGCGCGAGCAGTATCTCGAGTGGACAGGCGAATGGGTAAGCCGCGCCGCGCGCGCGATGGCGCCGGACGGCTCGCTGTTCCTCAACGTCGGCGCCAAGCCGACGGACCCGTGGACCGCGATCGACATGGCGCAGGCAACACGGCCGCACCTTCAGCTGCAGAACACGATTCACTGGATCAAGTCGATCGCGATCGAGAAGTCACTGGCAGGAACCAACAGCAAGCTGGCTGACGACCTCGCGGTGGGTCACTACAAACCGATCAACAGCCGTCGATTCCTGCACGACTGCCACGAGTTCGTGTTTCACTTCACCGCCGGCGGGCAGACGCCCATCGATCGGCAGGCGATCGGCGTGCGCTATCAGGATCGCTCGAACATCGGACGATGGCAGGCCGCCGCATCGGGAGTGCGCTGCCGCGGCAACACGTGGTTCATCCCTTACGACACGATCCAGAGCCGCGACGAAGGATCGGCCCCATCCCGCCACCTTTCCGCCCAAGCTCCCGGAGATGTGCCTGCGGCTGAATGGACTCGAGCGGACGCGTCTGGTGGCCGACCCGTTCCTGGGGCTCGGATCAACCGCGGTCGCCTGCGCCCAGCTGGGCTTGAGCTTCATCGGCATCGAGATGGACGAGGGATATCTCAACGAGGCGGTCGAACGCACTCGTACCGCTCTTTCGCAGCCGCCGCTCATCGCAGGGACGAATCGTCGCAAGTAGATTCATGACGAACGCGCATGTATGCTGACTCATGGACCTGAGGCAGCTGGAAATCATCCGCGCCATTGCGGAGACCGGCTCGTTCACAGCGGCCGGAGAGAAGCTTCACGTCTCCCAATCCGCTATCAGCCGACAGATCCTCATCCTCGAAGACGAGCTCGGCGAGCCGGTCTTTCATCGCATCGGCCGTCGCATCCGGATTACGCCCGCGGGCGAATCGCTCCTTCAGCTGAGCCACCGCGTCTTTCGCGATCTCCAGGACACGGTATCGGCAATCAGCGACACGCGCGAGTCGTTGCGTGGATCGATCGGACTGGTCGGCGGGATGACCGTGTGCCTCTACGTCTTCCCTGCACTCCTCGCCGAGGTGCGCCGGATCCATCCCAACCTCGACATGCGGGTCACCGTCGGCAGCACCCAGCGTTCGATCGAGATGCTCCGATCGGGGGCCGGCGATCTTGGACTGCTCACGCTTCCGATCGAGGCCTCTGATCTGGTGTCAGTCCCGATGCTGCAGGAAGAGTTGCTGCTCGTGACCTATCCGAGCCATCCCCTCGCCGCGCAAAGCGGATCGTGCCCGCCGACCTCGAGAAGCAGCCGTTCGTCCTCTTCGAGACCGGATCGATCACCCGCCGCATCGTCGAGGACTTCTTCGCCCGCGAGCACATCACGCCGCCGGTCATCATGGAAACGGAGAACGTGGAGATCATCAAGGCGATGGTCCGCAGCGGCCTCGGCATCAGCATCGTCCCGTGGCAGGCGGCGGCCGCAGACGTCGGCACGCGTCAGCTGTTCTGCAGTCGAATTGCTGGCGTCTCGCTCGATCGCCAGACAGGATGGCTCTATCCGAAAATGGGGCGATTGCCGCGTGCGGTGACGGAAGTGATGCGGGTATTCGAGACGATGCGGCCGCAGCTCGAGGCTGCGGTCCGCCCGTCGAAGATGGTGTGATCGCGCACGCGCGGGCGACTGTCTTATCGCTGATCGGGACCGGCCACAGGCCGCAGCGTGTATTCGCCGCGCGACCACACGTTCAGATCTAGCCTCGTGGTCTTGACTTCCACCCGGCGCCGCCGCTTCAGCGGATCGGGATTCGATGAGTAGTAACCGAGCACGTAGTAGTCGCTCGTCTCGTTGTCGATTCGCTTCAACGCCTTGTCGAAGTCGTTCTGGTTGACGACGGCGATTCCGCCGGTTTCCTCGGCCAGCACTCGCAGGCTGTCCTGCGTGTCGCGCACGTAGGCGTTCCACTCCTGCGTCGGAACCTCGTCGTCGAGATCCTGTCCCGCGATCAGCCCGCGTGGATCGATCGTGTAGATCGTGGCGTTGGCGCGATTGGCGGCCCGCGTCAGCTCGGCGAGCTCACGAACGAGGTCCGCTTCCGCGAGCAACTGAGAGCTCTGCTGCGTGCGATAGAACGGATCGCTCTGGAGGTCGGCGGTTTCGACGTGCATCCGGCGCGCCTGCTCTTCCAGTCGCGATGTCTCGAACGGGTTGAAGTCGTAGCCGCTGCTGATGTAGATGACCGCCTTCCGTCGATTCTGCAGCTTCTCCAGGTTCCTCATCAGATCGTAGGCAGTCGAGAACGCGACGTGCGCGCGGTGTCGCAACTCGGTCGGACCCTGCGAGCCCTGCATGCCCTCGATGATCTCTTTCGCCTTCAGCCCGCCACCGGTGACTCGCGAAATAGCTGAATCAAGCACCTGGCGGTCGTAGGTGAGCTGTTCAGAGATCGACGAGTAACCGGTCGTCACGATCCCGAACATGTCGCCCTCGTGAATCAGCAGCCTGAGCATCCGCTTGATCAGATCTCGCGTGCGCGGCGTGCTGCGGAAATCGAGGTGCAGGTCGTCGATGAAGATCAGGAACACGCGGCCGGCGGCGTCGTTGGTCGGCCGGTTCGTCGGCAGGATGATGCCCTCCTGGACCGGCGCCGGGGGCGGGGTCAGCTTGTTGTAGACGCGCCCGCCGTGCGTCAGCACCAGCGAGACGATCTGCTGCTTGACGCCGTCCTCGTACACCTCGAACTCTTCAGGCTTCAGATCGGCGACGAACTGGTCACTCCGCTGGTCGCGGACGATGACATCGGTCGTGACGAGATCGACGCTGACACGGAAGGTCGGCTGGCCCTGGGCCTGCGCCGCACCCTGAGGAGGCGCTTGTGCGGGCGCCTGCGCTTGAGCCTTCGCCACCGGCGTTGGCAGTGGGGACCACGTCGTCGCAATGACTGCGAACACGCCGACGATCAAGAACTTAGCGAGATTTCGCATGGCTGAAAGTATACTCCGCCGCGCTTTTTTTGACGACGCCGCCGGTGATTCGGCCGTTGTACTCTTGGGGACCAATGCGAATAGCACTGAGCGCCGATCATGCTGGTTTCGAGCTCAAACAGCAGGTGGGAGCCCACCTGACACGCCAGGGCCACGAAGTCATCGACCTGGGCACACATTCGACCGCCCCGGTCGACTACCCGGACTCGGCCGAAGCCGTTGCCGAAGCCATGTTCGAGGGACAGGTCAACCGCGGCGTCATCGTCTGCGGCAGCGGTGCCGGGGTGTCGATTGCCGCCAACAAGTTCCCCGGCATTCGCGCAGCCGTCTGCCATGACACCTACACGGCGCACCAGGCAGTCGAGCACGACGATATGAACGTGCTCTGCATCGGCGCGCGCGTCATCGGCGCGGCCCTGGCCTGCGAAATCGTCGATGCGTTTCTCAGGGCAAGCTTCTCGCGGGAAGAGCGCCATCAGCGTCGGCTGAACAAGATCCTCGCCATCGAGCAACGCTTCGTCGCGCGTTCGTGAAGTTCCTCGACCGCCATGTCTGACACGCGCAATCACCATCTCGACGACCTGGACCGGCTCGTCTCAGAGCTGCACGAGCTCGGCCCCGCTCGGCCAGCGACGGTCGCGGGTGACACACCGGAGCTGGGAGAGTGGCTTCGTCAGGTGCGTACCCAGGAAGGCAGCGACCTGCTGCTCGTGGCAGGCTTGCCTCCCCTTGCGCGCGTCAAGGGACAGGTTTCCCGACTGCGTGGCGATCCGTTGAGTGGCGAGGACATCGAACACGCTGTCTCTCCGATTGTTCCTTCCCGGCTACGTGAGCGCTACCGGAACGGCGAGGCGATCGATCTCGCGTTCACCTTCAAGGGGCTCGGGCGCTTTCGCATGAACCTGCATCGCGAACGCGGTCGCGCGGCCGCCGCCATTCGGGCGCTGCCGACGCGGGTTCCGCGCGTCACCGATCTGCACTTCTCGCACGACATCGCGTTCCTGGCCGAACTGCCACGCGGGCTGGTCCTGGTCTGCGGACCTACGGGTTCCGGAAAGACGACGACGCTGGCCGCGCTCATCGCAGAGATCAACACGCGGCATGCACGACATATCGTCACGGTCGAAGACCCAATCGAATACGAACACGCGCACGGGCGCAGCGTGATCGAACAGGTCGAGATTGGCATCGATGCCCCGGACTTTCCGACGGCGCTGCGTGCCGCCATGCGTCAGGCTCCGGATGTCATCGTGGTCGGCGAGATGCGCGATCCCGAGACGATGCGAATTGCGCTTGCGGCAGCCGAGACCGGGCACCTGGTGTTGGCAACCGTGCACGCCACCGATGCCGCTGCCGCCGTATCCCGGATCGCCGATGGCTTTCCCGTGGAGCGACAGAACGCCGTGCGCCAGGAACTGGCCATGGCGCTGGCCGCGGTGCTGACTCAGTCGCTCGTCACGACACGAAGTGGAACGCTGGTGCCTGTCGCCGAACTGCTCCTGGTCAGCTACGGCGCCAGACAGCACATTCGCAAGAACGCGCTCCAGCACCTGAACCAGGAGATCACCATCACCCGCAAGTCGGGTTCGTTCACGATGGAGGAGTCACTGGCGCGGCTGGTCCTCGGTGGCGTCCTCGATCGCGGAGACGCGACGCTGCGCGCCGCGCATCCGGAGGAACTGGAGTCACTCCTGCGAGGCGCGTGAGTCCGAGGCGTCTTTCATCGCTCGTCTCGCTGCCCGTGTGACGGCGGTCGTCGCCACAACGTGGCGACCAACCCGACGACCAGCAACGCGTAATACGCCGGCCCCCTCGGTGGCGCGACCCCTGCCGCCAGCTTGGCCACATCACCGGCGACCTTCCCGTAGTAGACGTACATCACGATCGCCGGAAACATCCCGACCGATGCGACCAGGAAGTCACGATAGCGGACTCCGCTCAACGCGAGCGCGTAGTTCAGCAGCACGAACGGGACGACCGGTGACAGTCGAAGAAGGAACATGACCCACACGCCCTCGCCGACGACCGCCTTGCGGACGGCAGCCACACGCGGATCGCGGTCCAGCCATCGCAGAAACCTGGAGCGAGCGAGCGGCGAGGCGATCGCGAACACGGCTGACGAGCCCAGCACCGCGCCGAGGTACACGAGCAGCGTCCCGCGCCATAGACCAAAGACCGCGCCCGCGGCAAAGGTGAGCAGGAATGCGGGCGCCAGTGTCACCGCGGCTGCGATGTAGGCCAGGATGAACAACACGGGTGCCCACGGCCCGAGCTCGGCCAGCATGAGCACGACCCGTTCGATGACATCGCTCAAGCGTCGGACTGGCGTGGGACCAGGTGAGGGGGAACGTGCGCCCGCCGGAACGGCGCCGCGCGCGACGGCGTCGTGCGAAGACGCGTGACAAACGCTCGAGCGCCTCGGCGGCCTGTTGCAATCCGACCGCGATCTGGTCGGCATCGGTCCACGCCGCGGGATTGAGCCGCTCGGTCAGCGCCATCAGCGCTTCCTGCCTCACGGGATCGGAGGTGCGTTTCGGGATCCGCTCGCGGATGATGGCGTACCACCGACCAAGAAACGCGATCTGATCGTCGGGTGTGGCGCCCTCGATCAAGGCCGGCACGGGACCGTGCGAGGGCGCCTGCGCCGGAGGCATTGGGGCAACCGCAGGAACCTCCTCGGCCGCGACGACAGCGTCTTCCCGCTTCGGCGGCTTTCGCCGACGCGGCTCGGCCGACATCTCGATGTGCTGCTGATGCTCGCGGACGTCCTTCCAGTCGAAGGCGATGTCGGGGTATTGCGCTTCGATTTCGCGCAGCACCTCGGGATCGAGCGCGGTGCGCCCGACCCTGACTTCTCCCGGCGATCGAAACACGTACAGGATGCGCGACCGCTGCCGATGCCCCTCGCGATAGAGGTGCATCAGATACGTGGTCTCATAACCACGCTTGTCACGAATCACACGCAGGAACGGCACAGCGCTTTACTTGCGCTTCTGGGCCTTGACGGAGAGGACTGACGTGCGGCCGGCCTCTTGGCGGCCCGGCGGACATCTGCCGTCTTCTTCTTCGCGACAACGGTCCGGGACTTCGGAGCCTTGGCCACGCCGGCTCGTCTCGCGGGGCTGGCCGCCGACACTCGCGCAGTTCTCGGCCTGCTGGCCGGTGCGGGCGCCGCTGCGCGCGAGGGCGCGGCTGCGCGTGGAGGCGCAGCTGCACGTGGAGGCGGGCGCGGCGGCCGGGCGTGGGGCAGCCGGTTCACGCGGTCGCTCCGGACCCTGCGTTCGGGACACGAGCGTGAAACGGATCTGCTCGCCAATCGAGTGATACGCCCACATCTCGGCCGCTTGAATCTGGAGGTCCGAGCAGAGCCGTCGCGCGCTGTCGACACCGGACGCCGGGACGTACAGGTGAAACGGCACTCGCAGCTTCGAAAACGTCACCCACTGCGACATCGCCTCGAGGTTGTTCAGCGACTCGGCAGTTTCGACCTCAACCACACCAAGCAGTTTCTTGGTCCGCTCACCGGACTGCAGCACAAGGTCCGGGTACCACGGAGACGTGGGTGGACCCACCGGCGCCGCCTGCTCGTTGCCGGGATTGATGGCGACGTCGAACTTTCTTTTGTACTTTGCCTGAAGCAGACGGATCACCCGATCGTGCTCGAGCTGCTCGCGCACAGGCCGCACGAGGATGGGGCTCAACAGAACCTCCGACGCGGGTACACGCCACAGCCTTCGTGACCGGAACGTGCAAGTACGGGAAGACCAGGGGCCGGCTCATGCCGACAGAAGCGCCAGAATATAGCATGAAAGCCACAGCTGCCCAAACCGTTAGGTCTGTCGCCCTGCTCGAATGCCTTGACGCGTCCGCATCCCGGCACGACAATGGGGCCAGTGCCGTCGCGAGAGGCCACTACCCCCAGTGCGCGCGTCCTGATCGTGGACGATGACGTCAGCGTTACAGAACTATTCGCGCGGATGCTTCGCCTCGAGGGATTCGAGGTGTGGGCCGCTCACTCAGCCGACGAAGGACTCAGCCTTGCGCAAACTCATCGTCCGCACGCGGTCATCCTCGATTTGCGGATGCCGCTGACGAGTGGCGTCCAGGTGCTGCGAGCGTTGCGCGCGATTCCGGGAATGCAGCACACGCCCGTGACGATCGTGACGGGCGACTACTATCTCGCCCAGTCGCAGATCGCTGAAATCCAGTCGATGGGCGCCGACGTGCGCTTCAAGCCACTATGGCTGGACGAACTGATCACGCTCGCCCGTGACATGCTCCATACTCCGGTTCGGGACTGACAGTCCCGAGACGCGCACTGCGAAAGTAATTCGTGACCCCTTCCCGCTTTCTGAAGGCCTGCCGTCGCGAGCCTGTTGATGCCACGCCCGTCTGGTTCATGCGCCAGGCCGGTCGATACATGCAGGAGTATCGTGCGCTTCGCACGCAGTACTCACTGCTCGAGATCTGCCGAACACCCGATCTGGCCACCGAGGTAACGCTGCAGCCGATTCGGCGGCTCGAGGTCGACGCCGCCATTCTCTTTTCGGACCTGCTGCTGCCTCTCGGCCCGATGGGGTTGCCGTTCGACTTCATCAAGGGGGAAGGACCACAGATCGAACGCCCGATCGACGGACCGGCCGACATCGAGCGGCTTCGCGTCTTCGAGCCACGAGAGGCACTCGGTTACGTGCTCGCGGCGATCCACCAGATCCAGCGCGAGCTCAACGGGCGTGTTCCGCTGATTGGATTCGCAGGAGCGCCATTCACGCTCGCGTCGTATGCGATCGAGGGGGGCCACTCGAACAACTTCGCCAAGACGAAGGCGCTGATGTACGGCCATCCCGACGACTGGCATCGTCTCTGCGAAAAGCTGTCGCGCGTCGTCGCCGACTTCCTCGTGGCGCAGGTCGATGCGGGCGTAGATGCCATTCAGATCTTCGACTCGTGGGTTGGTGCGCTTGACGCGAGCGACTATCGCGAGTTCGCACTGCCCCACACGCGCGCGATCTTCGAGGCGATCGGCGGGCGAGTTCCAACCATTCATTTCGGCACGGGCACCTCGACAATCCTCGAAGATCTGCGCGACGCGGGCGGGGATGTGATTGGCGTGGACTGGCGTATCCCGATCGATGAGGCGTGGGACCGAATCGGCCCCGAGCATGCGGTCCAGGGAAATCTCGACCCAACGCTGTTGCTGGGTCCGGCCGCGAGGATGCTGCAGCAGACCGACGCGATACTCACGCGGATCGGAGCGCGTCCCGGTCACATCTTCAACCTGGGGCACGGCATCCTGCCTTCCACACCGGTGGAGCACGTGCAGATGCTCGCGCACTACGTCCATACGGCGTCAAGGCGACTACGCTGAACGTTGCACAAACCTCATGACCGACGGAGTCTCGAGCGACCAGGTTGTTGATGTCGCGATCGTCGGTGCAGGAATCGCCGGGCTGGCCGCCGCATTCGATCTCCAGTCACGCGGCGTCAGTGTCCGCGTTCTCGAAGCATCCACCCGTGTCGGAGGTGTGATCGCGACCGATCGGTTCGACGAGTGGGTCGTCGACGCGGGGCCCGATTCCCTCCTCGTCCAGAAGCCTGCAGCAGTCGCGCTGTGTCGCGAGCTCGGAATCGCCGATCGGCTCGTTCCGACGCTGACGCCGCGCACCGCGTATGTGCTGCGTGACGACCGGCTGCACCCGATCGCCGAAGGCTCGTTCCTGGGGTTTCCGATTACCGCCGCCGCGCTGGCACGGTCGGGACTCTTCTCCTTCCCCGGCAAGGTTCGGATGGCGAGCGAGATCCTCATACCGCGTCGAAGCACCGACGAGGACGAATCCATCGGCGCGTTCGTCCGTCGTCGCTTCGGCGAGGAGGCGGTCGACTACCTGGCCGAACCGCTGCTGGCCGGGATCCATGCCGGTGACGTCGATCGACTGTCGATCCGCGCACTGTTCCCGCGTCTGGTGGATGCCGAACGTCAATCGGGAAGCGTGATCCGCGCGCTGAGAGCTCTGCACGTTCGGCCGTCGCCGCAGGGCGCATTCGTCTCGCTGCCCGGCGGCATCGGCGAACTGGTCGATACGCTGGCGCGCGCGCTGGCGCCCGGAACCATCGTCACGAGCGCGCAGCGCAACCGGCATGCAGCGCTCGGGGACGTACTCATCGATTCCACAGCAGGACGAGTCCGTGCGCGGAGCGTCGTGCTCGCCGTGCCTGCGTATGTGCTGCAGCGTCGCTGCTGCGCGCGATCGATCCGGCGTTGGCCGATCTGTGCGACGCGGTGCCCTATGCGTCCACGGCAACGGTGGCCTTCGGCTACCGGCGCGAGCAGGTTGCGCATCCGCTGCAAGGCACCGGGTTCGTGGTCCCGCGCACCGAAGGCATCGCGCTGCTCGCCGGCACGTGGGTCTCGTCCAAGTGGCCCGGCCGCGCTCCCGAGGAGCACGTGCTCATGCGCGGATTTCTCGGCGGTGGCCGCGACCCTCGCCGCCTCGAGGCGTCCGATGCGGAACTCGTGGACACGGCGCAGCGTGAGCTCGCCGAGCTCCTCGGGGATATCGGGCTCGCCAATCTTCACACGCCTCTATCGCTGGACGCGACAGAGCCCGCAGTACGAAGTGGGACACCTGCAACGCGTCGCGCAGATCGAGCGGCGCCTGACGACGTTGCCTGGACTGTTCGTGACCGGGAGCGGCTTCCGGGCGATCGGGATTCCGGACTGCATCAGCGACGCGCGCGCCACTGCGCTTCGCGCTACCGAATACTGCGCTTCGCTTCGATAACGGCTTTAAACTCCCAAGACCCAACTTCCAACTCCCAACTACGGTCAGGACCTTGGGAGTTGGGAGTTGGCACGTGGACGTTGACACTCGGGGATTGGCAATATCGTGAAACCCGTTCACATCATCGGCGTCCCTCTCGACCTTGGCGCCGGGCGTCGCGGCGTGGACATGGGTCCGTCTGCATTCCGCATCGCCGGTCTCAACACGCGCCTGAGCGAACTGGGGCGGATCGTCGTTGATCACGGCGATGTGCCGGCGCCCATTCCCGAGACTCGTCACAAGGCGGACGAGCACAAGAAGTACATCCACGAAATCGCGCGCGTGTGCGCGACCGTGTATCACACCGTGAGCGAATCGCTCGACGCGGGCGCTCTACCCGTCGTGCTCGGTGGCGATCACAGCCTCGCGGCCGGTTCAGTTGCGGCGAGCGCGGATTGGGTCGCGCGCGCCTCATCGAAGCGAATGGGTCTCATCTGGGTGGACGCGCATGGCGATATGAACACGCCAGAGACGACCACGAGCGGGAACGTGCACGGCATGCCGCTCGCGGCGCTGCTCGGGCAGGAGCCTGCAGAGCTCGCGTCGATCGGGTCGTCGCCCTCCGTGCTTCCCGAGCACACCGTCCTCGTCGGCATCCGGAATCTGGACGAACGCGAGAAGGAACGCATCCGCGCTTCAAGCGTCCACGTCTTCACGATGAAAGATATCGACCGGCACGGAATCGCGGTCGTCGCCGAGCGTGCCATCGCGCTCGCGTCGGCCGGCACCGGCGGCATCCATGTCTCATTCGACCTGGATGCCTGCGACCCGACATTCGCTCCCGGTGTCGGCACACCGGTGCGCGGAGGGCTGGACTATCGCGAGGCGCACATGGTCATGGAGATCGTGTCCGACTCGCAGCAACTGATCGCACTCGATCTGGTGGAAGTCAATCCAACGCTCGATCTGCGCAACACAACCGCTGAATTCGGTGTGGAGCTCGCGCTGTCTGCCCTTGGAAAGAGGATTATCTAGGCGCCTAACAACTTCTCCATCTCGTCCATGACTTCGTTCATCCGCTTGATCGTCAGGTCGAGCGGTTCGTCGGTCGTCATGTCCACCCCCGCGTCCTTCAAGAGATCGATCGGATACTTCGATCCACCCGCCGCAAGGAACGTCAGGTAGCGCGCCGTGGCGGTTTTGTCGCCGGCCAGCACCTTCGCCGACAGCGCCTCGGCGGCGGTGAAGGAGGTCGCATACTGGAACACGTAGAAGTCTCGATAGAAATGCGGAATGAAACTCCACTCGTGCGCGATGTAGTCGTCAACGATCGCGACCTTCTGGTCGTGACCGTAGTACTTGCGCGTGATGTCGAGATAAAGCTTTGCCAGCGCGTCTCCCGTAATCGGCTCGCCGCGCTGCCCCATCTCGTGCATGCGCAGCTCGAACTCGGCAAACTGCGTCTGCCGAAATACCGTGGCCTTGATCCCTTCCAGGTAGTTCCCGAGCAACGAGAGGCGAGTCGGCGTGTCCTTGATCCGTTTCAGCATGTAGTCGATGAGGAGCGCCTCGTTGAACGTCGATGCCACTTCCGCCACGAACGTGGGATAGCCCGCCGTCGCGTACGGCTGCGTCTTGTTCGAGAAATAACTCTGCATCGTGTGCCCGAGTTCATGGGCCAGCGTGCTGACGTCGTTGTACTGCCCGAGATAGTTGAGCAGCATGTAAGGGTGAATATCGTAGGCGCCGCCGTTCGAGTAGGCGCCCGATACCTTGCCCTCTGTGGGATACCAGTCGATCCAGCGATCCTTGAAGCCGCGGCGCAGCACGTCTGTATAGTCCTTGCCGAGCGGCGCCATCGCGTCGATGACGTGCTCCTGTGCTTCCTTTGGCGTGTACCGCAGATCGACCGATGCCACGAGCGGGGCATACAGATCGTAGTAATGCAGGTCGTCGGTCAGCCCCATCATGCGCTTGCGGAGCTGCAGATAGCGATGGAACGTCGGCAGGTGTCGATTCACACCCTCGACAAGACGCACGTACACCGACACGGGAATGTTGGGGCCGTTCAACGCCGCCTCGAGATTCGACGCGTAGTTGCGAGATCTCGTATAGAACAGCGACTTCTGCACGTTCGAGTTCATCGTCGTGCCGAGCGTGCGGCCGAACGAACCGAGGGCACTGAAGAAGGCCGACATGGCCGCTTGCCTGTCAGCACGATTCGGTGACGTGCGCAGCTCGCTGTATCCGGCCTGATCGACCTTGACGGTCTTTCCGTCCGCCAGCGTGACCGTGGGATACGGGAAGTCGGCGTTCGCGAGAATCGTGTAGATGTTGTTCGGCGCGGCCGCCAACGGTGCCGCGCTCGCCAGGATCTTCTCCTCGGAATCCGACAACGTATGCGCTGCCCGACGGATGATGTCCCGCAGGTAGAACGCGTACGGAGCGAGCCGCGGCTCGGCCGCGATGGCCTTCTCGACGGCAGCCCCTCCCATTTTCACGACCTCGGGCTCGATGTAGGACCCCTCGGCCCCGAACTTCGCAAAGAGCTGCTGCATTTCCTGCTGCATGCCCTGCGAGGTCGACACTCGGGTGTCTTCGTCGGAGAGCATGCTCGCGTACACGTAGAGCCGCGACAGCTCTTTATCCATTCGGGACATCATTTCGAGGGCGTCGGCCAGCGTGGCGGGTGACGAGGCCAGCTTGTCCCGGAACTCCGCCAGACGCGGGATTTCGGCGGTAATCTTCTCTTTTTCCTGCCGCCAGACTGACTGGCTCGCGTAGACGTCGGCCAGATTCCACTTGTACTCGTCGGCCACTTTCGCGCGATCACGATCCTGCGCCGTTACTAATACCGTCATGCCCACCACCGCTCCTGCGACGACTCCTGTTACCCGTTTCACAGTGTTCTCCATACTCGCGGCACCCGAACCCTGAACGCGGAACCCGAACTTGGAACCCGGAACTTGGAGCCCTGAACCGGGAGCTACGAGCTAGTCTATATCCAGCCCAACATGCCCAAACGCGCCGTGCACGAGACTTGGCCTGAGCTCGACGATGACGCTCTGCTCGAATTACGTATGGCTGACCTGCCCCTGACGATTGAAGGCACGTTGGCCCAGCGCATCGATCAGCTCCGCGATGAGCTTCGCGAACGAGCCCTCAGCGTTCCGCTGCATTTTTACCTCTCTGATGAGTGGTTCACACCTGACGGCGCCACGACCATTGCGATTCCGTTCTATCTCGCGCATCCGCGCCTCGAGAAGCTCGAGGAAGCTCAGATGCTCGAAGTCGAGGGGGGCGAACACGAGTGGTGCATGCGGATCCTGCGCCACGAGGCCGGCCACGCGATCGACAACGCGTATCGGCTGCGGCGAAGAGCCAAGCGACGCGAAGTCTTCGGTTCACCGTCCGAGCCCTACCCCGAGTTCTATACGCCCAAGCCATACAGCAAGAGCTTCGTCCTGCACCTGGACTCGTGGTACGCGCAAAGCCACCCCGACGAAGACTTCGCTGAAACGTTCGCGGTGTGGTTGACGCCGAGCAGCGAGTGGCGCCAACGCTATGCGGGGTGGAAGGCGCTGCCCAAGCTCGAATACATGGACGCGCTGATGGGGTCGCTCCGCGGTCTGCCGGCACCCGTCGACAACCGTGAGGAAGTGGACGCGCTGCCCAACCTGCGCATCACGCTGCGTCAACACTACCGCAACAAGCGTCGCCACTACGGCGTGGACTATCCCAACTTCTACGACCGGGATCTACGGCGCCTCTTTTCCGACGCCCCCGAGTTCATGAATCACATGACAGCGGCGCAGTTCATCTCGCGGATCAGGCGGCAGGTGCGTCGCGTGGTTGCGGGTTGGACAGGGATCTACCAGTACACGATCGACCAGGTGCTCGAGGAAATGATCGGACGCTGCCGCGAGCTGAAGTTGCGGCTGGCTGTCCCTGAAGAACAGGCACGACAGGAGTTCACCGTGCTTCTCACCGTGCAGGCGATGAACTACCTGCACAGCGGCGGGCATCGGTTGTTCCTGTGAAGCCATCATTGATGCGTCTGTGAAAAAGCTCCGCATCCTCGCGCTCGTGCACGACCACCTCGTTCCACCCGAGGACACGACCGGCATCGACATCCTCGAGGCCGAGTGGAAGATGGAGTACGACGTCATCGAGACGCTTCGTGAGATCGGCCACGAGGTGCGCGTACTCGGCATCAACGACAACCTCGGCGGCATCCGGCCAACGGCGGGGCTCTTCAAGCCACACATTGTCTTCAACCTCATGGAGGCATTTGCCGGCGTGACCACGTTCGATCAGAACGTCGTGAGCTACCTCGAGCTTTTGGGGTTGCCGTACACTGGATGTAATCCGCGGGGCCTGATTCTCGCCCGTGACAAGGCGCTCTCGAAAAAGCTGCTCGCCTATCACCGGATTCGCGTTCCGGAGTTCACGGTCGTTCGTCCGGGCCGCAAGGTGGCGCTCCCCAAGCGACTGACATTCCCGCTGATCGTCAAATCCCTCTTCTTCGAGGCGTCGACGGGAATCTCTCAGGCATCGGTGGTCGAGAATCACGAGCAGCTGGCGCGCCGTGTCACGTTCATTCACGAAAAGCTGGGAACAGCAGCGATCGTGGAGCAGTTCATCGATGGGCGAGAGCTCTATGTCGGCGTGATTGGCAACGAGCGTCTCGACGTGCTGCCGCCGTGGGAGATGTCGTTCGCGCAGATGCCGGAGAACCGCTGGAAGATTGCGACCGAGCGCGTCAAGTGGAGCACGCAGTACCAGAAGAAGCACGGCATCATGACCGATCGGGCAAAGCTCGATGCCACCACTGAGGAGCGGCTGCAGCGGATCGCCAGGCGCGCCTACCGCGCGCTCGACCTGAGCGGATACGCGCGTATTGACCTGCGAATGGATGAGGAAGGCCGGATATATGTGCTCGAAGCGAATCCCAATCCCAACATGGCGTACGGCGAGGACTTCTCGGAATCTGCCGAAGCGCACGGCGTCGCGTACGAACGCCTCCTTGACCGGCTGATCGCGCTCGGCCTGCGCTGGAAACCGGCTCGCACGGGATGATGCTTCAGGGTTCCGCGTTCGCGTTCAACTCCGGTTCCGCGTGGTTTACGGGTGCAAGGTTCGGGGATTTTTTCGCAGCGACGCGGAATATCGCCCGACGCTGCCGTGCCAGAAACTCCAGTCATCTGCCTTTTCCGTTGATTTCCACCCGGACGGGTATTTGCAATGATTCAATCCCAGATGAATACATCGCGTATCGTGATCGTCGCGCTTGCCTGGATCGCCAGCGTCGCGTTCGTGTCGGCTCAGAAGGTCCATCCCTCGCTCATCCGTAACCATCCCGCTATCGCGTACGCCACCGCGCCCGTCTCGGATCCGATCGCGCGGTTGAACGACAGGCTGAAGCGCGGTGAGGTCACTCTGGAGAAGCACGGGCCGTCAGGCTACCTGTCGTCGGTGCTTACGGCGCTCGAGGTGCCGATCGATTCCCAAGTGCTCGTGTTCTCCAAGACCAGCTTCCAGGCACCGCGAATCAACCCAACGAATCCGCGCGCGATCTTCTTCAACGATACGGTGTCCGTTGGTTGGGTCCGTGGCGGGCCCGTCCTGGAATTCGTCGCGCACGATTCCCGGCAGGGCGCGATCTTCTACACGCTGGAACAGTCGGAATCGGGCGGACCTCGGTTCGAGCGCAATGACACCTGCGTGATGTGCCACGTTTCCGACGCAACCCACAACGTGCCCGGCCTGTTCGTTGGCAGCGTGTTTCCCAGCCCCGAGGGAATCACGATGTACGGGCCCGCGTACACCACGGACCATCGCAGTCCGTTCGAGCTGCGATGGGGCGGTTGGTTCGTCACGGGTACTCACCACGCAACCCGGCACATGGGTAATGCCATCGCCACCGATCCCTCCGACCTGGCGGCCATGGTGAAGCCCGAGACGGTTCATGTGACGAGCCTCGACGGTCGCTTCGACCTGACGGACTACCTCTCCCCTCACAGCGACATCGTGGCGTTGCTCGTGCTGGAGCATCAGGCGCAGATGCTGAATCTCATCACGCGCGTCGGATGGGAGGCGCGTGTCGGAACCGACGCGCAACGAACCTTCAACACGACGGTCGAGGAGTTCGTCGACTATCTCCTGTTCATCGACGAGTCGCCGCTGCCAGGCCCGATCGCCGGTCCGACGACATTCAGCAGGACGTTCAGCAGCAGCGGACCACGAGATGCCAAGGGCCGTTCGCTGCGCGAACTCGATTTGACGCGGCGGCTGCTGAAGTACCCGTGCAGCTATCTGATCTACTCAGCATCGTTCGATGGACTCCCTGCAGCGGCGAAGGCTGCCGTATATCAGCGCCTGTGGGACGTGCTGAACGGGCAGGTGACTGACGAACGCTACCGGACCCTCACGTCCGACGATCGAACGGCCATCATTGAGATTCTGCGAGATACGAAGAAGGACCTGCCCTCGTACTGGATGGCGAGCCATGGTGAGTGAACACCCATCCAACCCGTATAATTTCTCTCGCGCATGCCGTTGGCCCGGGGGGATCGCCTAGGCAAGTACGAAATCGTCGCCAGTCTTGGTTCGGGCGGAATGGGCGAGGTCTATCGCGCGCTTGACCCACGCCTCGAGCGTGAGGTCGCCATCAAAGTCATCCGCTCGCTCTCCTCGAATACTGAGGCACAAGCGCGCCTGTGGCGTGAAGCACGCGCGGCGGCGAGCGTGAGCCATCCCGGTGTCTGCCAGATCTACGATGTCGGCGAATCGGATGACCAGCTCTTTATCGTCATGGAGCTGCTCACCGGACAGTCACTGTCCAGCCGCCTGAAGGACGGTGCGCTCAAGCCTGACGACGCCGTCACCACGACCCTCGGAATCCTCAGTGCGCTCGGCGCCCTGCACGCACGCCACATCGTGCATCGCGATCTGAAACCGTCGAACGTGTTTCTCACCAACGACGGCGTCAAGCTGCTCGACTTCGGGCTGGCACGGTCGCGCCAGGCGATGACCGGCGCAGAACAGACCCTCACGCAGACCGGCATGGTCGTCGGCACGCCGCGATACATGGCGCCCGAGCAGTGGTCGGAGGGTGCGCTCGATCCGCGGTCCGATCTGTTTGCGGCCGGCGCCATCCTCTTCGAGATGTTGTCCGGTCAACCTGCGTTCGCCGGCAACGATTTGATGCAGGTGTATCACGCGGTGATGTCGGGGCAGCCGGCCGCACTCACCGGCTCGGCGTCGGTGACCGCCATCGACGGCGTGATCCATCGCGCCCTCGAAAAGCGTCCTGAAGATCGCTATCAGTCTGCCGATGCGATGGCGCAAGCGCTCAGGGCGGCGCTGACGTTGACGCTCACCACTGACACGTCAACCGTCACGGTACGGCCCACCACACGGCTCATCGCGCTCCCCTTCCGCATGCTGCGTCCAGACCCGGACGTGGACTTTCTCGCTTACAGTCTTCCGGACGCGATCCTGAGCTCACTGGCGGGCATCCAGTCGCTCGTCGTGCGATCCACGCTGGCCGGCGCCGGATATGCCACCGATGAGGGCGTCGATCTGAAGAAGATCGGTGCGGAAGCGGGCGTCGATGCCGTGCTGTGCGGAACACTGCTCAGAGCCGGCGGACAGGTGCGCGTGAACGCCCAGCTGCTCGAAGCGTCTTCCGGCACGATTCTCTGGTCCAAGACGGTGCAGCTCGAACTGAAGGACGTCTTCGAGGTGCAGGATCAACTGGCACGGGCGATCGTCGAGTCACTCTCCATTCCGCTGTCGTCGGGAGACCAGCGCCGCCTGCGGCGCGACCTGCCGGCCAGCGCGCGCGCCTACGAGTTCTACCTGCGCGGCAATCAGCTCGCCTACGACAGCTCGATGCTGTCGGTCGCCGGCGAAATGTACCGCTCCGCCCTCGATGAAGACCCCGACTTCGCGCCGGCGTGGGCCAAGCTCGGACGCGTTCACCGGATTCTGGCGAAGTATGGCGCCGAAGGCGCGGACGATCACCTCAGGAAGGCCGATGAGGCGTTCAAGCGGGCGCTCGACATCAACCCCGATCTCAGCGTCGCGCACAACCTGTACACGAACTTCGAGATCGAATCGCTCGGCCGCGCCAAGGAAGCGATCGTCCGCCTGCTCGGACGCGTGCGGTCGCAGGCAGCCGACCCCGAGTTCTTCGCCGGCCTGGTCACGGCGTGCCGCTTCTGCGGCCTGCTGGACGCGTCGCTCGCGGCAGATCGGCACGCCCGGCGACTCGACCCGACCATTCGCACGAGCGTCATGTATACGCACTTCATGCGCGGCGACTGGGAGCGCGCGATCGAGACCGACACCGACGATCTCCGCTGGATCACCAACTGGACGCTCCCGCTCATCGGACGCATTGACGAAGCGATCGTCAACTACCGGCGAATCTCACAGCAGCGACTTCCCCGCACGATGGTGCTGATGACGACGGCCGCGTGGCAGGTGCTCGAAGGCCGGCGCGCTGACGCGATCGAAACCATCCGTGAGTTCAACTCGCGCCCGTTCGATCCGGAAGGGGTCTATCTGGTGGCCCGTGCGCTGGTGCTCATCGGCGAGCACGCCTCGGCACTGGATCTCTTCGCGCACGTCGTCGAAGCGGGCTTCTTCTGTCCGCAGATCCTGCTCCGCGATCCATGGCTGGATCCGGTCCGTGGCGAGCGGCGCTTCAACACGATCGTCGCACGCGCACGGGAACGATCGCAGGACGCCGAAGCGGAATTCCGCCGCCTCGGTGGGGATCAACTGCTCTCGCTGCAATAGTAGGCCGGTCCTGCTTTGTGGACCCGGCGCATTTCGAGCTCCTACTTGGCGCCTTTGACCGGGAGCGGCGGATCAGTCTTGCACCCTGACGGACTGAACTTCGATCCATCCGGTTCCAGCCTGAAGTTGGTGCTCGTGTAGAACGCGCCGTTCAGGTATCTCGGATCCTCGACGATTGTCATCACATGGAGCCAAACATCCCCATTCGGATGTGCGGGCAGCCGCTGAATGTATTCGGTAATCGACGCCTGCTCGCTGTACGGCACCCCGTTCTTGCGCAGGTACCCCTCGCGAAAATTCGTCGTCACGACCTTGAGACTGCCACCGCTGTTGATGGCCGCCTGCCCGCGTGGCGGCGGTCCGCCGCGAAGCCCCTGGCCTCCTCCGCCCGGCACACCGCGCGACAGGATGCCGCCACCAGTCGCACGCGGATCCGTCGCAGGTGCGCCTCGGCCCACACCGGGGCCTTCCCACTGCGCGATCGAGAGCCCCTGCCACGTCTTCTCTGCGGGCGCTGCGGCCGCGCGATCGAAGTTCAGCAGCCGTGTCTGCGTGCCGGCATCGAACTCGAGCTTGAGCGTCTGATCGTCCTGCCATGAAATCCGGAGGCGCGTCGGTTGACGCATGATCCCGCCGACGCCGAACGCCTTGCACTGATTGCCGCTCGCATTGTCGGCATTGAGATCCCAGCTCTGAGCGGCCTTGCGGCCTTCAGGACTGACGGGGATGCTCGCCACATCGCCCGTCGGCGGTGTCACCATGCGCCAGCGCCAATCCTCGCTGACGACAGACACCCAGGTGCCGGTGAGATCAGCCGGTGCAGCCTGACGCGCGGTCTGCGGTGGACCAGGAGGACCAGCCTGACCACGTCCACGCCCCTGGCCAGCAGCGTCGATGCTTGCGAGAGCGATCGCGAGGCAGAGCGAGAAGGCTCCGAGGACAACAGCACGCATCCTCATCGCGCGCTCCTCGGCCCGGCAGAACCTGCCGACGCGCTCAACTCGCGATAAATGGCCTCGATAAACATCGCCGTCGTCCATGGTCCCGTGTCCGTGCCGTAGCGGCCGTCGTAGTCGAGCGTCGGCCGGGCAGCCCTGACCTGCTCGAGTGTCATTTTCTTTTCAACCATGCTGCGAATGCGGTCGCGGATGATCACGAGCATGTCGCGGTACATCAGGACGTCGTTCTGATCGCTGATTCGTCCGTGACCCGGGATGACGTAGGTGCCAGCTTCTTCGAGCATCTTGCTCGGCACGGCCAGATCCAGGATCCGGTTCAAGCCTGCGATCGTGCCGTCAATGCTGCCGGCGTTGGCGAGGTCAATGACCGGGTAGGTGTCGGTCCGAAACAAATCGCCCGCGGCGATGACGTCGGATCGCCTGAACATGACCACCGTGCCTGTGTCATCCGATGTGGCTTCGTCGTGGAACAACAGGACGGGCTCGCCGTTGAAGGGAAAGTCGCGGCTACCCTCGAAGTAGGTGTTGAACGGGCGCGCCGCATCGGGAACGCCGCCCTTGATCATCCGTGCCGCTGCGTTTTCGTGCGCCACGATCGCCGCGATGTTGCCGTTCACCGTGCGGCCGGCCTTTGAGATCGCCTCGTTGCCGCCGGTGTGATTGGCGTTCATCCCGGTGTTCACGACCCACCGGATTTCCTTACCGGGTGCGAGTTCCTTGATTGCCGCGAGGACCTTGTCACTCGTGCCGGCCTCTCCGGTGTCGACGACGAGCACGCCATCCTGTCCCACCTGGACGGCAATGTTCGCGCCAGCGCCCACGATCATGTGCACGTTGCCCTGCACGTGAACCGCCTTGACCTCGCCCTGGGCGAGGCGCTGCGGCAGAACTTCCGGCGCGAAACCGCCGTTGGCACCTGGACGTGGGGCCGCCAGCTTCGCACCCGGCTTCCACTCAGGCAGCAATGTTTCGGCACCGCCGCGCACACCGGCTTCGGGCATCGCGTGCTTCGCTGAAAACTCGCCAATCCACGGATTGGCGCCCGGCAGGTAGTGCGGGACCTCGTTCTTGTCCTTCGGCACCTCCATCACGTACTCGCAGTTGTAGAGCCAGTTCGTGTTTCCGCGCTCCATGAGCACGAACTCCTGGCTGCGAATGTACGGCTCGGTCAGGTAGACCGGATCCGTGGCGATCGTCACCTGCGACAGGACATTGCCGTGGCGCATCCAGTGCTCCACCACGGTAATGCGGTCGCTCGCCGGAATCCCGGTGCGTCGGAAGTAGCCCGCCTTGATGTGCGTGGTCGTGATGGTCAGGGTGTCGCCGTTCCACACGCCGGTCGAGAACCCCATGAACGTGTGCGGCGCGTACTCGGGAGGGTGCGGACGGCCATCCATCCAGATCGTCCGCTGTTGCTGATACGTGCCCAGGTGCATCCGGATCGCGATGAGCTCCTGCGTATCGAGGTTGTGCTCCTGCCAGATTCGGAACTGATTCGGCCCGAAGAACATGTAGGGCAGCGTGTAGGGCGCGCACTGGTGCTCGAGAACGGAGTGACGCGCCACGTCCCAGCTGTCTCCGAACAGACGAGCGGCGTCGTTGATCGGCACCCCGCTGAAATCTCCGGGCTCTTCACCGGGAACACGATCCGGCTGGTCTTCGTGATAACGGCCGTTCCACTCGCCCACGAAGTTGATTTGCGCAAACACTGGCCCGGCCGCCAGCACGGCCAACGCCCAGGCCGTCATCACGACGCGCCGGTTGATGAAATTCGTCATCGTACTTGCGCCTTCGACGTCGTGCTCTGCAGGTGCTCGTTCAAATCCGGAAGGCATGACACCTCCTGGATATCCACATCGTCGACGCGATTGAAACGCTTGGTGCTCTTCCATTCGCCTTCCCAGTACTCCGGGTCGGTCATGGTGTACTCGATCTCGAGCTGCTTGCCGTCGTTGATCAGACGAATGCGTTCGACGACATGCAGCTGCTCGCCGGCAGGAATCGACGCGCCACCCTGATCCATCCAGTGGTGGTCGGGGCGGAAACCGATCGTGTCCACCACCAGAGTGTCGCCTTCCCAATGACCGATCGATTCGCCGTTGAAGGTACGAACGATGATGTCCGGCTCGGTATGAGGTCGGCCGTCGAGATACACGATCCGCAGGCTGTTCATGAATCCGCTGACCATGTAGATCGCGGTCGGGATCTGGATCATCGCCATGGGCCAGTAGCGCGTCATGATGAGCGGAAGGCCCGCCGGCCAGCACTGCCCGATATCGTCGCGATAGACCTTGCCCTCCTTCGCGGCTTTCTGCGACGCGTCGAAATGCACTTGTGCGGCCGGTGTCAGCTTGGGATACGGCGGACCGAACCGCCACGCATCCGGACTTTCACTGACATCGATGAACCAGTTCCCGGTCAGGTCGAACGGAGCGGCCGGACGAGGCTTCTTGATGTTTGCAGGTGCAAGGGCACTCAGCTGTACTCCCGGCTCGGCAGCAGCCGCCGTCCCAGATTCGGGCGCGGGCGCCGGCGCCGGAGCAGGAGCGGGCGCAGTGTTACATGCCGAGATGGTCATGCTCGCAGCCGTCGCAATGGCCACGGCCGTTCGGCTCAATCTCACGCTCATGATGGCTGTCTGCCTCCGAAACTCTACGCGCTACTTCGAGTCGGGCGTGCCAAGACGCGCGGGCCGTTCAGTCAGCTCACGACCGTCCGCGAGAATCAGCTTTCGGAAAATCCCTGCCGGCTCCCCCGTACGGATGGGATTGACAATGACCGTCACCTGGTCGCCGGGCTTGATCGTGTTCGACTTCCAGCCGGCACGAATCAAGTAGGTCGGGCTGGTCAGCTCGACGCCCCACAGCACCACTTTGCCATTGGCATCCGGCACATTGACTTCAATCCAGGTGTGCGGGTTCTGCCACCGGAACTCCTTCACCGTACCTTTTAGGGTGACCTCCCTCGTACGGTCGAATGGGGCCGGCGAGTGATGCGCAAGAGCGGGAGCGATTCCCGCCAGCATCACGACCAGCGCACATCCGATCGATGCCTTCCTCATTGATCCTCCTGTGGACCGGGTCCCATCTCCCCATTATTACGGATGTCCACCTTGGATGAGCTACTGCGAGTGGCGCACTCGATGGCACACGACAGCGGTCTGGTGGCCGCTCATTCTATCGTCTCGCGCCAGGAAGATCTCTGCCGCGCTCGGATGTGTCACGGACACTGCGGTGATCCGCCAAAATCGTACTTGCACGACGGCGAGTCAAAGGTAAGATCGCCCTTCGCACTTTTGAAACGAACGACGACATGCCAGCGGTATCAGAATTCGTCCACCATCACGATGAGACGTTGACCTCGACAGCACGCGAGCTGCCGGCCGATTCCCAGCGAGCAGAACGCGAGGCGGCCGCTTTCGAATTGCGCCATGCCTTCTGCGCGCAACTGAAGGCGTCACGCGAGCGGAAGGGCATCAGCCTTCAGCTGATTGCTGAAAGCACGAAGGTCAACGAAGGGCTTTTCGCCGAACTCGAGCGATGCAACCTCTCGCGCTGGCCCACAGGGCTGTACCGAAGGGCGTTCATCCGCGAATACGCGGCCGCTGTGGGCCTGCCGGCAGAATCGACCGTCGTCGAATTCGTTCGACTCTTTCCCGAGGAGCTCGAGAGTGCGCCCTCCGAGGTACTCGCCCCAGGACCGCTGCGGCTGACACTGGCACCACCGTTTTGGCGCCAGCTCTCACCCATGTACGCCGTCGCCGCTGGTATCGATCTGGTGATGGTCCTCGCGGGTGCTGTTGCCATCGCGCAACTGGCGCAGGTAGATCTGTGGGTGGCCTTCAGCCTGATGGCAGTCGCTTATCACACGGTAGGTACATCGCTCCGAGGATGCAGCCTCGGCACATGGTGGATTCGCATGCGCAAACGACGACAACCATCGAAAGCACCGTTCGCTCTCTTACTTGTTCTCGCACTCGCAACTCCGGCGTCCGCTCAGCAGACCCCGTTCAAGCCTGAAGTCGGACAAGCGGGCAAGGACGTCGTGTGGGTCCCGACCCCGGAAGTCATGGTCGAACGAATGCTCGACCTGGCAAAGGTGACACCGCAGGACTTCGTCATCGACCTGGGCTCCGGAGACGGACGCAACGTCATCGGCGCTGCCAAGCGCGGTGCGTCGGCACTCGGTGTCGAATACAACCCCAACATGGTCGAACTGTCGCGGCAGCTGGCGAAGGAGGCCGGCGTGGCTGACAAGGCACAGTTCGTCGAGGGAGACATGTTCGTCGCCGACATCTCGAAGGCGAGCGTCATGGCGCTGTTCCTGTTGCCCAGCAACCTGCTTCGTCTGCGAGACAAATTCGTCGAGCTGCGTCCAGGCACGCGCATCGTGTCCAACACGTTCAGCATCCAGGACTGGCAGGCCGACGAGACGGTGACGATTGACGATTGTCAGCAGTGGTGCACCGCCATGCTCTACATCGTCCCGGCGAAGATCGGCGGGACGTGGCGCGCTGGCTCCGACGTGCTCGAGCTGAAACAGGAGTTCCAGATGCTCTCCGGAACGTTGACCTCCGGCGGCCAGTCGACGCCCGTGTCCGGATCTCTGCGCGGCACGGATCTCACACTCAAGGCGGGCGACCGTTCGATCACGGGCCGCGTCCAGGGAAATCAGATCGACGGCACGATCGTGAACGGAAGCGCGAAGTCGTCCTTCCGCGCGACGCGATAACAACTCCAAATTCCCCGACTTCCAACCTCCAACTTCCAAATCCTCGATGCTCGAGGCATCGGGAGTTGGCCCTTTGGGAGTTGCTGGAGTTGGGAGTTCTTCAGAGTCCTACCGGCTCGCCGTCGACTCGGTCCGGCGAACGATCTGCGCGAAGTAGTTCGTGACGCCGTCTGGATCCGACAGCCAGATCGTACGCAGGCCCGCGCTGAAGTTCCCAAGTGGCGTATCGATCTTCACGCCGTGCGCCTTGGCCTTCGCGTCGACGGCTTCCACATCCGAGACCACGTACTGAATACCGGCGCTCCGTGTGTTCGCCGGCAGTCCCTTTCCGAACGACCACACGTTGACCGTCGTGGTCCCGTGGCGATACGGGTATCGGGTCGTCCCGAGCAGGGCATCCTCCACCGGCGGGAGCTCTTCGAGTCCGACGAAGTCGCGATAGAACGCGCGGCTCTTCTCGAGATCGGACACGGTCAGGCCGACCTCATACGACTGATACACGTCGGCGGACGCGCCGGGTGCGATGACGAGCTCGACCCACTGGTTCGCCGGATCGAGCACCATCGCCACTCGTTTGTTCCCGCGGCCCGCACGAAACACCGGTGCCGTGTACCCGTGCTGAACGAATCTGGCCGTGACGGCGGCTTCATCCGGATAGAAGAACGTGAAGACACGTAACCCGGTGACGTCGCGTACCGGTCCGGTCTTGTACTCGCCGGCCGCGGCAGTGAACTGCAGTTTGACCTGCCCGGATCCGATCTCGAACAGCATCATCTGTCCACCGCCAGGCATATTCAGCGACGGCAACTGCTTCAGACCGAGCACTTCGCTGTAGAAGCTCGCCATCCTGGCCGGTTCGACGGCGAAGCGCCGGAACACGTTCATCGACGGCTGCGTCGACAGCGACGCCAGGGATACAGCTTCGCCGGACTGCGCGGCGGCAGGAAGTGCCGCCAGGACGAGCATGCACGCAAACAGAAATGACTTCATCGATGTCTCCACGCGATTCCGAAAGGAGCGGCGCATCACGATGTCGAAAATGGTAGGCGTTCCGGTCGGCCTTCACAACTAGTTCCGGATCCGTCGGATTTCTGGGCGGGGATGCCCTTAAATCCAGCGGGACTCAAGTACTCACAATTCTGTCTTCCAGCGCGAAGTCGTTGCGCGACAACGAGATTCACTCGAACCGCTATGCAAGGATGTGCATTCCGTGCGCGGGCAAATCTGTTGCCTCCAATTTCAGAATTGGTGACGCCCCGTTCGCAGCCATCAGCGCTACGCCTGTCGGACGTACTGGCGGGCCTCTCTCATGCTCTCGACCTGACCGAGGGACAACGGGAGGGGCACGCCGTGCGGACTTGCCTCCTCGGGATGCGAATCGCCGACGTGCTACGGCTCGATCGAGAACTGCGTTCGCCCCTCTTCTACGCACTACTCATGAAGGACCTGGGCTGCTCCAGCAACGCTGCCCGGTTCGCTGCGCTGTTTCGCGCCGACGATCACGACGTCAAGGCCGATCTCAAGCTCACCAACTGGTCGCACGCGCTCGACTCGTTCCGCTTCGTCGCAAGAAACGTGGCCCCCGGACAGTTCTGGCTTCGTCGCGTCTGGCAGTTGCTCGGCGTGTTGTCGCGCGGCCCGGAGGGCGCACGCGAAGTCGTGGTCACGCGATGCGAGCGCGGCGCCGACATCGCATGCATGCTTGGTCTTCCTGAGGAGACAGGGTGCGCCATTCGTGCGCTCGACGAGCACTGGGATGGGCGGGGGCAACCGTACAATCTCAAGGGCGATAGCATCCCGCTGCTGGCGCGCATACTCGGCCTCGCCCAGACCGCTGAAGTGTTCTTCAGCGCACATGGTCCGGACGCCGCATTCGAGATGGCCATCGCGCGCCGAGGACGCTGGTTCGACCCAGCGATCGTCGAGGCGTTTCTGACTCTCCGCAAGGACAGCAAGTTCTGGCAATCGCTGTCGGACGAGAACCTCCTCGCGCGGGTGGCAGCCGCCGAGCCGGCGAATGAAGTTCAGATCGTCGATGATGGCCGGCTCGACCTCATTGCCGAGGCGTTTGCGCTGGTCATCGACGCCAAGTCGCCGTGGACCTTCCGGCATTCCAAGGGCGTCGCTGATCTCAGCGTCGCGATCGCGCGTGCCATGGGCATTGCCGAGAAGACGCTGGGTGACGTGCGACGGGCCGCGTTGCTACACGACATCGGGAAGCTCGGCGTCTCGAGCCTGATTCTCGACAAGCCGGAGAAACTGACCGCTGCCGAATTCGCGGTCATGCGCGAACACCCGCTCAAGACGCGGGCGATCCTGAGTCGCACCGGCTGTTTCAGCCATCTCGCGGACATCGCTTCGTCGCATCACGAACGTCTCGATGGACGTGGTTACGATCGGGCCGTGGCCGAGCCGCCGGTACTTGCCCGCATCCTGTGCACTGCCGATATCTGCGATGCGCTGAGCGCGTCACGGCCGTACCGCGACGGCATGCCGCCCGAGCGTGTGCTCGAGATCATGCGTCGCGAAGTCGGAACTGGCATCGATCCGGAGTGCTACGCTGCGCTCGAACAGGTTCTCGGCACATGTCACGGGCGCGCCGTGACCGACAACACTCCGGCCGCTCGATCCGTGCCGGCCCTCGCCGAGGACTACGCCCAGGCCGCGTAGATCCCACCGCCCGGGCATCGTGCGCTGACCGTCGTTCGTTCTACCGTGACAGTGTCTACGAGGGCGCTCGTCAGTTACTCGGAACCAGATTCACCTGGATCCGCTTGAGGAACTTCACGGGCACGCCGTCAACGCTTGCCGGCTGGTACTGCCAGAGGCGTGCGGCACTGACAGCGAGCCTGTCGTACTGAGGGGTGATGGGCGCAATCATGGACGCCGACTCCACTCTACCCGTCGTGTCGATCACAACTTCAATCACACCCGTCTGAGGAACGCGAATCTGACCTGGGAACGGCGGAATCTGCTGGATCTGTGGGATCGGCGGTACGACGTTCGTGTCGCTCGCGCTGTAGACCCTCCTGGTCGCGACGGCGCGCGACGGTGACCCGGGGACTCCCCGGGACGTGGGCGGCAGTTCCGGAACGACCGGGGCCTGCGGAAGCGCCCTCGCGACCGGCGCCGGCGGAGTGGCCGCCTTCGCGCTCAACTCATGGAAACCGGTTGCGAGCGTGCGGATGTCAGACAGAGGTGACTTGGTCGCCTGCATCTGCACATCGGGGTCGTCGAGCACAGCGAGCACCAGCGCGAAGCCACGTTGGGCAGCGGTGTAGTCCTTGAAATCGAAGGCAGCCTTGGCTTCCTGATACGCACTTTGCACCGCTGCCGGCAGCATGCGCTTGCGCGTCTCGCTGTAGGTCGAGCGTACGCGCGGCGGCAGATCGTTCGAGGGACGATACAAGGGGTCACGAGTAACCAGTCCCTCCATGACGCCCTTCGCATCCGCCTCCTTGCCAGTCGCCACCATGCACAGGACGCGATAGAGCTCGATCGTCAGGTGTTCCTCGCGTGGCCGCTCCGTCGCACGCAGTCCATCGAGCATGGCGAGGGCTCTTTCGTATTCAGCCGACGCGTAGAGCTCCTTGGCGGCGTCGAGCGATACCTGGGCCTGGACGTTGACCGTGACGAGGAACAGAAATGCGGCAGCGATGGTGGTCGTCTTGACTCGCATGATCCTCACCTCTGTCTCATGTCGACGCTCACCTTGGCGGGTGCGTTGGCCGTAACGAGCGCGCGGACATGCTTCTCACCGAGCTCGGGATGACGGAACAGCACCTCGTGCGATCCAATCGGCACCGAGATGTTGCCGAGCGGCGTCTCGCCCACCTGGCGGCCATCCACCCAGACCTCGGCCCAGGGGGTCGCGTTGAATGACATCGTTCCGCTCGGCCACGGCGGCTTGATCGCCGACACGCGACCTGGTGTCACGTTCACGACCAGGCTCTCGCTGAACCCGAACGATTCGTTGATCATCGTCAGCTCGTGACGGCCGACGCCCACCATGATGCGGTCGCTCTGGCTCGTGCCGAGCAGGCGTCCTTCCTCGAAGATCTGCAGCTGCGCGGGCGCCGTCACGGCGATCCATCCCGAGAGCGGCGCGTTCTTCGGCGTACCCAATGGCACCACGAGCGACGCGGTCGTGCCGGCTTCGATCTTGACTTCCTGCGTGATCGAGCCCAGTTCGTTCTCGAGGATGACCGAGTGCGTCCCCGGGGCCAAACCTTCCACCGTCAACGGGGCCCTGCCGTACACATGGCCATCGACAGTCACCTGCGCACCTGCGGGTTCAGTGCGCACCTGCAATTCGCCGAGCAGGGACGAAGCACGTGGCAGCTCGACCAACTGCGAGACCTGACCACCGGCGGCGATCGTGACCGGCATCGATCGAACGTTTCCTTCGTTGGCCAGCTTCAGCGTGTGTCGGCCTGGTGAGAGGTCGAGGCTGAGTGGTGTGACGCCACGCGGCTGACCATCGATTTCAACGGTGGCGCCGCTGGGGTTGGTCTCGACCAGCAGCGTCCCCATTCCGTCGGCCGCCACGGGAGCAGCCATGTAGCGAAGCGCGGCGAGCGTGATGACCGACGTGAGCGCAATCAGAAGAGCCGCGGCCGCCGCGAGCTTGAAGCGGGAAAGCGGGAGCGCCACCGACTGTCGAACCTGCTCCACCGGTTGCGGCGGGGCCTCGACATTGGCCTGCGTCGACTTGTTCCAGAACCCTGACGACGGATTCGCCGCTGCCGGCTTGACCGGTGGCTGCGTCGCCGCCGAAGCCGCGGCCGGCGCAGGCGTGTGCGAAGCAGACGCGCGCGAAGCGGATCCCTGAGATGCCTGCGGGGCAGACGACGGTGTGGGATTCGTGTTCGGCATAGGCGTGTGACACAGGCGAAGCCTGATTGGAGGTGGACGGAACGACAACAGGTTTCGACGGCTTGACTGGCGTCTGAATCGAGGCAGCAGGCGCCTGGGTCGGCTGGGGTACAGCCTGCTGCGGCGACTCCTCAATTCCCACCGCCGCGTGATATCGCGATATGAATCGCTTCAGGGCGTCCATCTCAGCGATCGGATCGCTGTAATGGAGCACGCGATCGAGTTCGGCCCACGCCTCGGGTGCCGAACCGAAGGGCGTCTTCGAATCGATCTGCAGCGCGCGCTGCAACCACACACGCAACGGAAGTGGCAGCGGCTCGAGTGCCCCATCCGACGACAACGCGAGCGCGTTGGCCGTCATCTCGCTGATCTGTCCGGGGAATTCATCCTCGGCCATCGGACGTCCGATGACCAGCGCCAGTGCCGTGGCGCCCACCTGCATCACGTCGGTTCGCCGATCGAAGTGCGGCATGCCGAACGATCGCGGGATCGGGACGCGCAGATCCTGCCAATACTGTTTGTTCGAGTAACGAAGACGTTCAATCGCCGAACCGAACACGTATTCGACGACCACGAGACGCGCGTGCGGCGTCAGGATCAGTCGCTCAGGCCCGATCGCACCGTGACAGATATCTGGCGCTTTGTCGTGCAGCACCGCTATTGCATGAACGAGCTGCCGCAGGAGGCATAGCGCCGCGTTGATCTCGACAGGAAGGAGATGACGCTCGGCGGCTGCGAGAATCGTCGACAGCCTGATGCCAGGGACATGGTCGGACACGACGGCCAGTCTGGGTACTGACTTGCCCGACCTCTCCAGGCTGCGCACGCGACCAAAGTGTTCTGACTGAAAGTCCGCAAGGCGCCCTACACGATCAGCGACAGCTGCCTCCACGACGGCCGCCGCTGTCAGCTCGTCGCGCAGCGTCAGCACTTCCAGCTGATTACCGTTGATACCGACGGCCAACCGGCGCTGACCAAAACCGTCCTCGAACACCGCCTCGCTCGGGGACGAAACGCGGGCGATCACAGAGTCCACGGTAAGACTGTCGGCGTGAACCGTGCCAAGTTGTACAACGCCGACGGTGAGGCCGCCCTGATCTCAGAATTGGTGGAAATGCTGAGAGATCTGGCATCGCCTACCAGGGCGGCGACGACACCTTCGTGACGTCGGGGACCGGACGACGCTTACAGAATCGTCGTCCGGAGTGCGGTTTTCGTAGTGCGTTTGGCGCGCTGAGTGCAGGCACTATGCGGGGCGGGCGTTCACGTTCAGGCCGCCGTCGAGAATGATTTTGGCGCCGTTGTAATAGCGTGCGCGATCGGACACCAGAAACACCACCGTGTCGGCCACTTCATCCATCGTCGCCCACCGCCCGGCGAGGATGCCCATTCGCTTGCAGAAGCTGGCGACGAATTCGGCCGTGGTGACGTTCTGCTGCTTGGCCATGTTCTCCGCCCACGCGTCCCGGCCTTCGGTACCCACCAGGCCCGGGACCACCGTGTTCACCGTGATCTGCTGGCTGGCAAGATCAGTCGCGAGGTAGCCCGTGGCTTGATTCATCGCGGCGTTGTTCAGCCCGTGCGTGAGGGCCGGCGCCCACACGATCGTGGAAGCCGTCCCGCTGATGTTGATGATGCGGCCGGTGCCATCGCCAGGCATCAGAGGAAGGAATGCGCGCGTCACGCGCAAGGCGCCGAGGATCTTGTTGTCGAGATCTCCGATCCAATCGCTGTCCGGCCACAGGATTTGCCGGTCCATGCGGCGCATCGGGCCACCGGCGTTGTTCACCACGATGTTCACCGTGCCGAATGCGTCCTTGGCCAGCCTGGCCGCGGCATCGACCTGCTCGGCGCTCGTGATGTCGGCACGAGCCGCGACCACATCGACGCCACTCGCTTTCCTGATGTCTTCAGCGGTCTTGTCGAGCGCCTCCGCATTGCGGGCGATCAGCACCAGCCTGACTCCCTCTGCGGCCAAGCCGCGCGCGATTGCGCGACCGATGCCCTTGCTCCCTCCGGTGATGACCGCGGTTCTGCCTGAAAGTCCCAATTCCATCGCCACGTCGTTTCTCCTCCTCTGAACGGCCGATATGGTACACGCCGCCCCGATCCTATGTCCGCCTGACCCGGCCCGTCATGCGACCTCAACTGGAACTAGTCGAGGGCTCCGCCGGGATGTCAAGAGCGGAGTCCTTGACTAGTTCCGGTCCAGCGTTTCGCGCGCCTTTGCTGCGAGCGTCCGGAGAACGAACGGCTTCTGCAGGAACGACTCGCGCGCCTCGTATACTCCGTGCCGCAGCAGCGTGTCGTCGGTGTAGCCGCTCATGAACAGCACCTTGAGGCCGGCAAGTTCGGTGCGAAGTCGGTCAGCCAGATCACGGCCGCTCATATTGGGCATGACGACATCGGTCACCAGCAAATCGATTTTCGCAGCGCGTTCCCGGACGAGGTGCAATGCCTCGGCACCGTCCCGGGCAGTCATCACCGTGAACCCGTAGTTGCGCAGGCCTTGCGCCAGCAGGTGTCGAACGGCCTCCTCGTCTTCCACGATCAGGACGGTTTCAGTCCCGCGCGCGACCATCTCGATCGGCGTTGGCGCCTGTTGCTGCACGACAGGGATGTCATCGACGAGCGGAAGAGCGATCGAAAACGTCGTTCCTTGACCTTCCTCACTCTCGACATCGATGTAGCCACCACTCTGCTGCACGAAGCCGTGTACGACGGCAAGACCCAGACCTGTTCCGAGGCCGACTCCCTTGGTCGTGAAGAACGGTTCGAAGATGTGCGCCTTCACATCGGGGGACATGCCGTGGCCAGTGTCGCTCACCACCAGGCGGACATATCGCCCGGGCGCCATGTCCTGGCCGTCGGCGGACACGACGCCGGCAAGGTCGGCCTGCTCCGTGCAAATCGTCAGCTTTCCGCCAGCAGGAAGCGCATCGCGGGCGTTCAGCGCAAGGTTGATCAGGACCTGTCCGAGGTGGCCGGGGTCGACCTTGACATGTCCGCCAGTCGGGTGGAGCGTGACAGTCAACAGGATGTCTTCGCCAATCAGGCGGCGCAGGATGTGTTCGGTCTCCCGGACGATGCCGTTGATGTCCACCACCTTCGGCGTGAGGACGGCTCGCCGGCTGAACGCCAGCAGACGTTGCGTGAGGGAGGCTGCGCGATGTCCGGCATCGGCGATCGCGCGCACATCGCCGCGGAGCGGATCCTCCGGTGGCAGCTTGTCGAGCAGCATCCCGCAGTAACCTTCGATGACCGTCAACAGATTGTTGAAGTCATGCGCGACGCCACCGGCGAGCTGCCCGATGGCCTCCATCTTCTGCGCCTGCCGGAGTTGCGCTTCCAATTGAAGACGTTGGCTGATGTCGGTCATGCTGCCGCGAATCAGGATGCGGCTGGGATCTGGCAGGCGGACGAGACGCACCTCACACGGGATCTCGCGTCCATCGCGCGCACGATGCCTCCACTCGAAGAATGGGGTGGCTCCCCCGACCGCCTGCCGGATATAGCTGGCGGCCGCATCGGTGGATCGGCGTCCGTCGGGTTGAAACTCAGGGCTCACATCGACGGGCGTTTTCGAGGCCAGCTCAGACGCTGGCCATCCGAACATGTCAACGGCTTTCTGGTTGAACTCGACGAAGCCGCCCGCCCCGAGATCGAGGACGACGATCGCGTCGGGCGCCGATTCGATGAGGGTGCGATACCGCTCCTGACTGGCCGCGAGGCGCTCGTCGCGATGTGCGGACTCGCGTGACAGCAGCAGCGACAAGACTGGTACCCAGACTGCAAACTGAAAGGTGCCGGTGTACGGGAGAGGCAGGCGCGCGACATCGGCCAGGAACGGCATGATGGTGGCAACAATCGCCGTCACTCCAGTCGTCACGATGACAGCGCCAGCGAGTCGGTCGCGGCGTGACGTCCGCCATCCCAAGTGCACGACGTACGCCTGAATGAAGAACACCAGCGCGTAGACAGGCGCGGCCCACGGCCAGCCCGGAGCCCGCTCGAGGATCGTCAGCGTTTCACCCCAGGCAAACTGAGTCGGACGCACCCCGATCACGGTTCCGGTGATCGGAACAGCAAGCGCGCTGAGCGCGGAGACCGACAGACACGCAACCGTCACGAACGTGCGTATCCGGTCCGAGCCGATCGCTGCAATCTCGGAGACGACCGATAGCAGCAGCGGATACGTGAGAAGGGCAAACGTGGTCCGCAGATTGAGCGTGACCTGTGCTGAGGGCACTGAATCGGCCGTCATCACGCCGATGAGGATCACCGCAGTGATGCCGACAGTCGTCGAATAGGCAGAGAAGATCAGCAGCACGCGCTCGCGCCGCGACCACCACCACATGAGAAAGTAGTGGAGCGCGGCGAACGCCATCATTCCTCCGATGGCGATATTGACGTAGGCGATTGGTCCCATTGCGGGCCGCACGATGGTACTGTAGGTGACCGCCTCGACCTATACTGAGCGTCCCGCAAGGAGGTCCCGTGATTAAGAGGATGCATCTGCCGCCCATCACGCTGGCATTCGCCGCACTGCTCGTCGTGCTGCTCTCGAGCGCCGGAACGGCGCAGCAGAAAGTTCCGTTTCGCGGGAACACGCCGATCGCTCCCTCCGGAATTCCCCGGATCCCGCTGCCCACAGAACCCATGGTCTATGACACCGCCGAGGGCCAGCGCATTCGAGTCGTGGTGCACGCGAGCGGGCTCTCGCATCCGTGGAGCCTGGCATTCCTCCCTGATGGCGTCATGTTGGTGACGGAGCGCGATGGTCTCCTGCGTCTCATTCGCAACGGCGTCCTCGACCCGAAACCAGTGGAGGGCCTGCCGGCCATCAGGCGTGCGGGGCTTGCCGGCCTGATGGACCTTGCGCTGCATCCCCAGTTCGCCACCAACAAGTTCGTCTACATCTCGTACTCGAAGCCGCTCAACGAGAAGGAGAACGCCACGGCGATCGCACGCGGCCGCTGGAACGGCACGACACTCACCGATGTCCGCGATGTGTGGGTAGCTCCGGCGGGCGTCGGCGGTGGCGCGCGCATGGCCTTTGGCCGTGACGGGTCGCTGTATGTGACAACCGGCGGTGGTGGCGGGAACGCCCCGCAGGATCCGAATGGCCTGAGCGGCAAGGTTCTGCGCCTCAAAGACGACGGCACGATACCCAGCGACAATCCGTTCGTCGGTCGATCGGGCCATCGTCCCGAGATCTACACAATGGGACATCGCAACTCGCTCGGGCTCGCGGTGCACCCTGGTACCGGCGAAGTCTGGCAGAACGAGAACGGCCCGAACGGTGGTGACGAGATCAACATCCTCAAGCCGGGCGCCAACTACGGATGGCCACTGGTGAGCCTCGGACGGACCTATCCGGGACCGTGGCAGTCGACACAGTTCTGGCGCGAAGGCTTCGAGTGGCCGGTCGTGTACTGGACGCCGTCAATCGCGGTGTCTGGAATGACCTTTTATACGGGCGATCAGCTGCCGAAATGGAAGGGCGACGTGTTCGTGGGCGCGCTGCGTGAAGGTGAGATTCCCGGGACCGGTCACCTCGAGCGGATCCTGTTCAACGAGCAGATGGAGGAATTGCGCCGGGAGTCGCTGCTTCAGCCGCTCCGTCAACGCATCCGCGACGTCAGGCAGGGTCCCGACGGACTGCTCTACCTGCTGACCGACGAGGACAACGGAGCGGTGCTGCGAATCGAACCGGCGCCGTAGGAGGGCCGATGGCCGACAAGGAGCAGAGCTATTCCAATCACGCGCAGATCGTTCCGATGTATCACTACGTGGCGCTGGGCCTCCTCCAGCTCACGTTCATCGGCGCGTGCGTCAACCTGTATCAGTCGTGGGGCGACCATCAGCGGCTGTACAGCGCGTCGCTGCTCGTGACGCTGACATTTGCCACGACGCTGGTCGCACTTTACGCGCGCACCTTTGCACTCAAGGCGCAGGATCGCGCGATCCGCGCGGAGGAGCAACTGCGGCACTACGCGATGACGGGCAAGCTGCTCGATCCGCGACTCACCGTGAAGCAGATCGTCGGTCTACGCTTTGCCTCGAACGAGGAGTTCGTTGCACTGGCGCAGCGCGCAGCCGATCAGGGGCTCTCACCCAAGGACATCAAGCAGGCGGTCAGGAACTGGCGAGCTGATACGTATCGCGTCTGAACCTCCGGATGTGATGCGTCAGGCAATTGCGGAGTGATGCTCGGGACCGTACACACCAATCACACCAAGAAGGCGCGTCACCGAGAGCAACTGGAGATTGCGGCCCGTCACGTTCTGTAGTTTGAGCCAGCCACTCGCCCGCTGCGCGTTCAGGTGCATTTGCGCAATCGTACCGAGGCCGCAGCTATCGATATACGGCACGTTGGCCAGGTCCAGCACGAGGCGCACTCGGCCGGCCTGAAGGTGGCGGTTGAAGACGGTCTTCAGGTCGGCTTCGTTCTCCACCGTGACGCGCTCGCGAGGCTGCAGGACGACGACTTCGGAGAGAATTTGTTCGATCAGGTCCATAGCGGACGCTCTCATAAGACTCAACGAGCCTCCGCCCGCGACCGAACACGGGTCGCCCGAAAAACTACTGGCCTATCCCGCCGGCACCAGATCCAGGAACTTCCACTGGGAGCCCGGTGCCAGTCCCGCCAGATCACGGCCGATTGCCTGGAACACCGGTGGCGACGAGGTGACGTGCTGGATGCCGGCGTGCATGTCGCGAAACAGCCGCTGGAGCGGGCCGGAACGGAGGGCAACGGTACCGGCCGACGCGTACGCGAACATCGCGACTTCGTGCGCCGACCAGGTCGCGTGCGCCATGGCCAGGCGAATCAGCGTGTGTTGACGGGCAGACAGCCGGTCACCTCGCGCGAGTGTGGCACCCGCGTCTCCCCATGCCTCGTAGACGAGCGCCCGAGCCGCGCGATATACGCCTTCGGTCTTGGCGTAGCTCTGCTGAAAGGCCTCACTGGTCGCGAGCGTCCCGGCTCGGCCCATCTTGCCTCTCACGTTCCTGGCCAGCTCATCGAGGACGCGCCGGCCAATGCCGCACGCCCATGCCGAGTGGCACATGATGGCGAAGCCGATGACGCCGATCTTGTAGAGATTGCCGCCACGCCTCGCCGTATCGGTTAACGCTGGATGTGTATAACCCTCCGGCACGAAGACCGAGTCGATCCTGTAGTCGATGCTTCCCGTCGCGCGCAGTCCGAGAACGTCCCAGTTGTCGATCAGCGTTGCCTTCTCGACCGGCAGCACGAAGATGCGGGCCTCGCCCGTGCCCTCGATCACGCCGAGGGTGTGGATGTGCGTCCCATGCTTGATGCCGGACGCAAAACTCCACGACCCACTCAGGAGAAAGCCGTCCCCCTTGGGCACGGCGGTTCCGGGCCGCGTGCCCTGACCCGCAATGACCGGGAGACGTACTTTCCCGAACAACTCGGCCACCGCCGCGTCGCTCAGATACGCCGCACCGGTGCCAACGGCCAGTGCTGCGGCCATCAGGACCCACCCGGCGGACGGGTCGCCGTAGGTCAGGTTTTCAATCACCTGAAGCGATGACACCGGATCGAGTTCGGCGCCGCCGGGCACAGACTTCGGTACCCACATGCCGAAGAGTCCCTCACGATGAAGCGCGTCCACGACGGGATCGGCCAGTCGCCCCTCTTTGTCGCCAAACTCCGCATGCTGATCGGCGACCAGCGCGACCGCTCGCGCGCGCTCGGTCAGATCGGCGCTCGTCACACTGTTCGTTGGTGTCATAGCGTCTCCCGTCTCCCCAGGGATGTTGAACGCATCCGGTCCTCCCGAGAAGCAGGATTATAGTCAGCGTAATGAATCCAAACCCACCGAAGCGCGGAGGCGGTGCCCTTGCCAGCCTCGCCCTCGCGATGCGTTCGCGCCGCACAGCCTTTGTCGTTCTGCAGTCTTTTGCCTCCGGTCTTCCGCTCGGGCTCGTCTGGTACGCCATTCCTGACTGGATGCGGGACATCGGCGTCGACATCCGCGTCGTCGGCCTGATCACGCTGGCCCAGGCACCCTGGACCTTCAAAGTGCTGTGGGCGCCACTGATGGATCGCTACGTCCCTCCGTTCTGGGGACGGCGGCGCGGGTGGATGGCGGTCACGCAGGTTGGGCTGTTCGCCTTCAGCCTGCTGCTGGCCGGTGTGGGTGAACGGCCCGAAGCGGTGTGGGTCGTTGGCGCGTTGGCAATGGCCGTGGCGCTGTCTTCGGCGTCCCAGGACGTCGCCATCGATGCCTACGCGGTAGAAGTGCTGCACAAGGACGAGCAGGGCGCGGCGGCTGGAGCGCGGACGGCGATGTATCGAGCGGCACTTCTCATATCAGGCGGAGCCGCGATCAGCCTGGCGGCGCGCATCGGGTGGCCGGCGGTCAACGTCCTGCTGGCCCTGGTCTACCTGCCAATGCTGCTGATCACGTGGAAGTCGCCGGAGCCTGAGGTCCAGGCCCCGCCACCTCAGTCGCTGCGCGACGCCGTGTGGCAGCCGTTCCTGAGCTTCCTCACGCGTCCGCGGGCACTCGAGATCCTGGCTTTCGTGGTCCTCTATAAATTTGCCGATCAGCTCTATCAGTCGCTGACGCGTCCGTTTCTCATCGACATGGGCTACAACGCCGACCAGCGCGGCATCGCGCTCGCGACGATTGGCGTCGCGGGAACGGTGGTCGGTTCGTTCATCGGCGGCTGGGTCACCACGCTCGCTGGTCTCGGACACGCGCTGTGGATTTTCGGTTTCCTCCAGCTCTTCTCGAACGTCGGGTACTACCTGCTCTCGATCCTCGACGAGCCGAATGCCGCGGCGATGTACGCGGCAACTGGCTTCGAGCTGCTGACGTCGGGCATGGGAACCGGCGCCTTCTCTGTTCTGCTGCTGCGACTGACCGAGAAGCGATTCTCGGCAACGCAGTACGCGCTCTTCTCGAGCCTCTTCGCGTTGCCGCGTGTCATCGCGGGACCGATCACCGGGTTCATGGTCGATGCGGCCGGCTGGTCGATCTTCTTCCTGTCGACGATCGTGGTTGGAATTCCAGGGCTCGTGATGCTCGGACGATTTGTGCCGCTTGGTGTTCGCGAGCCCGATTTCGACGATCAGGGCGCGCGGTCTGCGCCTGCGCCAACGTCAGGCCTGCTCGTCCCCGGCGTCATTGCCGCCGTCGTGTTGGCGATCGGGGGTACCGTGCTTGTTGCAACCCTCGACGCGATGCAGGCCATGCGCGCGACGCCGCCCGCGGCCTTTGATGTCGGCGCCGCTCTGTGGCGGCTCTCCAATCCAACCGATGTTGGCGGCTGGGTCACGATCGTCGGCATCCTGGCGTTCGCCATCGTCGGCGGGATGTTCATCGCCGCGACGAGGGTCAGAAGGGCCTCGGCGAGATCGACTTGAACCACGAAGTTCCGGAAGGACTCGAAGTTCACGAATGGCAACGGAACATCAGTCGCCACGCCGGGCGTGGCATTTCGTGCCCTTCGCGGTCTTCGTGGCCCTTCGTGGTTAGAGTCCACGTCATGTCGACAGCTTCTCCGCAAGCACTCTGAGATCGGCGACGAAATCCTCCATCGCACGACGCCGGTCTTCATCAGTCTGCGCACGCAGCACGCCCGCCCTTCACCGAACACGGTCTGGGTCGCACGACGCCAGAGGTCACATCCCCGGCAGCCAGCTGCAGCGAGCCGGGCCGTGCGCAACGTTGGTCTCGGCGGAACGAATGGCGCGGCCGAGCCGGGCGATGAAGGAGCAGACGTTTTCGCCATCGGATCCGATAGAGGTCGGCTGCAAACGCATCGCCACTGGCAGGCCTCTTGCCACCTCCTCTGCAGACGAGGAGGGCGACATGGCCGAGCCACGTTCACAAGTCGGAATCAGCAACCGCGAAGCACCAGAGGAAGAGGCGCGCGAACGTCAGGCAAACCCGCCGGAGCTGGAAGGCGGCGAGACCCAGCCGCAGGATGACCGGCCAGCAACACACGACTGGCAGAGCTCCACGAAAAGCGGCACCAAGGCCTCCGCCCAGAAGCGGGACACGACGCGACATACTGAGGACACGGCGCCCGCGGCTGCGAAGGTGCAAGGCGCATTCGGCAAGGAACCAGAGTGAAGGTGAATGATGGCGCGAGCGATCTGGAGCGGCTCTCTTTCTTTCGGTCTCGTCAACATTCCCGTCGAAGTGCACACGGCGGTCCGCGATCACCGTCCGCATTTTCGAATGCTGCACGCCAAGGATCGCTCCCCGATCAACTTCGAACGCGTGTGCCAGAAGGACGGGAAGACCGTCGCCTGGGAAGATCTCGTTCGCGGGTATGAGTACGAGAAGGGCCGCTTCGTGGTGTTGACCAAGGAAGACTTCGCCGCCGCGGCGCTCGAGAAGACCAAGCGTATCGACGTCCTCGATTTCGTCGAAGCCGATGCGATTGACGATCGTTTCTTCGACAAGCCCTATTACCTCACGGCCATGAAGGGCGGAGAGACGGCTTACGCGCTGCTGCGTGAGGCCATGAACGAAGTGGGCCGCATCGGGATCGCGAAATTCATCCTGCGCGAAACACAGCACCTGTTTGCCGTCGAAGGAATCGGCGACGCCCTCGTGCTCTCCACCCTGCGGTTTGCTGACGAACTGGTCGAACCGTCGTCGCTCAACTTTCCAAGCAGCAAGAACATCAAGAAGGCCGAACTCAATATGGCCAAGATGCTCGTTGAGAATCTGGCGTCGGAGTGGGAGCCATCCAAGTACGAGGACGACTATCGCGAGAACCTGATGCGTGTCATCAAGGCGAAAATGAAAGGCAAGGAACCCAAACTCGTCGTCGACGAACGGCCTCGCGCCGCGAACGTGATCGATCTGATGGAACGGCTGCGACAGAGCCTCGACAAGTCAGGTGGCCGGGGCGCGAAAAAGACGGCACGGACCGCGACGACTCGGAAGACGGCCCGTGCCCGCAAGCAGCGGCGCAAGGGTCATGCGGCGGCCTAGCTAGGGCAGCCGCATGAAACGATGGTGATAGCGGTGCCGTCGCCAGATCCACGCGACCAGGCCCGTTGCGATGAAAGGCCAGGCACGTGCGGACCACGCCTGCCAGGGCATCCGTTTTGGGTTGAACCGCTCTATTCGTCCGCGCAGTAGCTCGATCCGTCTGTCGATCGCCAGCCGCTTGTCGCGCACGTCTGCTACGACTGCGTCCGTGCTCGGATCCATTCTGCGTTCTCCTTCAACGTTTCCACGCTCTTCGGAAGATAACGGTCGCGCGCCAGTCGGGTGCGGCCCATCATCGCGAGGACGACAGCGGCCACCGTCAGCGGTAACGCGACGATCGCGAACCCTGCCCAGGGTGGCCAATCGAACGCGTATGCAAGGCCCCACGCCATCGTGTTGAGAAGCATGATCACTGCGAGCACACCCACGATAACGGCGGCCGCCGCGGTCATCACGCCACTCTTGATCCGGGTGAACTCTTCGCGCAGCTCCGTGCGGACGAGAACGACCTCGTCGCGCAGCAGCCCGATGCCGTCACGGATGGTGCCGCGTATGAGATCAGGAATGGACTCGTTATGAGATGCCATGGTTGAGACCTCTGTGGCCAGGTAATCCTCGAGTCCAGCGTGGCCAGACCTGACGCGTGCAATCACATTGCCAGCGATCTCAATACTCGACCGTGAATCGCTGTCTGAGGCGCGTGATGACAGCTCTCTCGCGTGCCGAAGCACGGCAGCGATGTGATCGGGCACCTGCAGGAATTACAGAGGCCGCTTGCAACTTCTGGGCGATAGCTCGGGTGTGCATCGCAGACCGATTCGCCTTCCATCCGCGCATGCCGACGGGGCATGTGGCTTGCTCCCTCAGCAGGCGGACCTAGGCCCGGCTCAGCAGGTGACGGCGATGCCCTGGGCGAGGAGGAACACCATGAGAACTCGTCTGATCTTGTCGGGAGCTGCTGCGTTTCTCTGTGCGGGTGTCATCAGCTCGGCACAGATCACACCACAGGGAGGCCGACCACCACAGCCGACCACGCAGCAACCGCGACCAACGGCAAGCGCAGGACCTCTGACGACACTCACTGGCTGTCTCTACCGCGAGGACTCGATTCCGGGACGAACGCCGAATGCGGCCGAAAAGGCGGATGTCCTCGAAGATTACATCCTCGCTGATGCCACGGCCGCACGTGATCCCAATCGCACACCGGATCGACCGGCCGCCGCGGATGGTCAGCCACCCGCGGGAGCATCAGCCGGGTTGGCAACCGGTCGCATGTACAAAGTCACGAAGGTCGACGACGAACGACTGAAAGCGATGAAAGGAAAACGCGTGGAGATCTCTGGCACGGTCAAGCCGGACGACGATGTGCGGCCAGGGGAGAAACCGGCGAACTTCGAGAACCTGCCCAACATCGAAGGGACCTCGATTCGTGAAGCCTCTGGCGCGCCATGTCCCGCGAGCTCCGGCGGTGGCCCGTTGAAGTCCGGCTGAAGCCGGACACGACGACTGCAGCTGTCAACGCTACGAGCAGGGGCCGCGCGCGCGGCCCTTGCGTTCGCAAACGGCCCCTGAGAAATGTTCGCGTCAGATGATCGTGAAGGGCGGGCCGGTCTCAGTCAGGTCGAGCGCAGACTGGATCGAATCAATCTCCGGCGCCTTGCTTGATGGTGTCGCGCTCGACTGCCCACATACAACAGACTTTCTTCCTTGTCGATGCGTTCGACCGTCTCTGGCGACACGATGACCGATCGACCGCCAATCCAGTTGCTGGTATCGACCAGCAAATAGCGGATACGCCAGCTCTCTTCACCGATGAGGAAGTCGTCAACGTGACCGATCTCACCATTGCGAGCATGAAGGTGGTACCCCGTGCTCTTCTTGATGCTTCGCAGGTGACGCGCCTCGGGATCGATACCCTTGCTGGCAGCCTTCTCTCGAGGTGCCGCTTCGATGAGGGCCGCCGGACTGTCAAAGTTGCCCCAGATGCTGGCGGCTCCCCAATAGTCCGGATATCCGTAGTAGGCCAGGACGTGAGATTCCCCGGTGTGTGACAGCGGTTCTCCATCTTCGAATTCCGGGCTGTTCCACACTTGATCTTTGGTCAAGCCAAGGCGGATGCCGGTCCTTCCCCACCCGTTTCGAACCGACATCGGCGAAATGAGCACGCGCTTGCCGCTGAACCATTTGCCGGTGTCGACGAGCAGATACCGAACGGTCCATCGGTCCTCCTCGAAGTAGAAGTCTTCGAGCGCCCCGATATCGCCATCAGTCCCTTTCACAGTGGCGCCAATGATCTTGTGAGCCAGATGTAACATGACGTGCCTCCGCGAAGGTTCCGCTCTGACCCGTCGTTCGAGCAAAGGCGGGACCAGCGCTTGCGGAGCCATCTTCTCGTGGCGTTGGCAGTTGTCTTGAAGAGCAGGCTAGCGCTGTGTCGGCGTAGCGAGGGCGGTGCGCCCTCAAGGAGGACCCCATGGAGGAACGAACCCACATATGGACCAGCGTCACTCTGATGGCGCTCGTCGGCGGCGCGATTACCGCCCTTCTCTACACGCAGCGTGGCCGGCAGTCGCTGCAGCGATTCGAAGACGCACTGGATGACTTCGGCAGTTCACTCCAGCAACTGCGCGGCGCCGTTCAGAAAGCAGCGCTCGTTGCGGCGCAGGGGATCGAGGTCGCGACCGAGGGTAAGGAAGTCGTCTCGAACCTGATCGGGAGGGGCGAGCGGCGACCGGACTCCGCTGTCACACACTGACCCCGTAGCGGCCAATATCCTTCGAGGCGGCGACAAGGGTCCGACAACCGGATCCCTTTTCGCTCCCGTCGTGGAGGCCGGCAGCCGAGATTACTGTTGTCTCTTGGCCGCTTATTTGCTCGAATGTCGGGCGCGATGACATCACATCCCCCCAGATCGTCGAGCCAGTGGCATGAGGTCCTGATCGGGCGCTCGATGGCCGCCTGTGTCCACCCGATCGCGGCGTGGCAGTCGAAGGCACGGTCGTTCCGCGTTCTGCTCGTTGCCGGATACTTCGTCGTCGGGTACCTGTCAGGCCTGGCCGCGATCGCACTGATCGAGTAGCGACTCATCCCAACGTGCGCGTCATTCTGTTCGCCGGCATCCTGCTGCTGTCGCTTGGCGCCGTCACGGATGCGCAGACCTCGAGCAGCCAGTCGTCCACCACCGTATCCGACACTCGAACCGAACGAGTCCCTGTCCCGGAGCCAACACCAGAGGCTCTCAGCTACTACCGCAGCGGCAACGTGCTGTGGGTGGTCAACAACATCTGGGGCCTCTTGATCCCGGTGCTGATTCTGTTTGCCGGGCTCTCGGCGCGCATCCGTGACTGGGCTCAGCGCCTTGGCCGGAAGTGGTTCTTCACGATCGGTCTGTACTTCATCGCCTTCACGGTCATCGTGTTCCTCATCGATCTCCCGTTGTCCTACTACCAGGGTTACATGCGTCAGCACGCCTACGGTCTGTCGAATCAGACCTTCGGCAAGTGGGCGCAAGACGAGGTCACAGGACTGGTCGTCGGACTCGTGGGTGGCGTGTTGTTCCTATGGGTGCCTTATCTGCTCCTGAAGAAAAGCCCGCGACGATGGTGGCTGTACACCGGGCTCCTCGCCATCCCGTTCATCGTCCTGGTCTCCCTCGTCGCGCCGATCTGGATCGATCCGCTCTTCAATACGTTTGGGCCGATGAAAGACAAGGCGCTCGAAGCCGACATCCTGCGGCTCGCCGAGCGCGCGGGCATCGAGGGCAGCCGCGTGTACGAGGTCGCGAAGAGCGAGGACACCAACGCCGTCAATGCCTATGTCGCCGGCGTCGGAGCGACCAAGCGGATCGTGCTGTGGGACACGATCCTCGCAAAGTTGAACCGGGAGCAGTTGCTCGTCGTGATGGGGCACGAGATGGGGCACTACGTGCTCGGACATATCTGGAAACTGATCCTGAGCCTGTCCGCACTCATCATCCTCGCGCTCTACGCCGTGCACCGGACCGCTGGCTGGTTGATCGCCCGTTATCGAGACCGGTTCGGATTCAGTGAGCTGTCCGATGTGGCGTCGCTACCGCTCATCATCGTGCTCTTCGGCATGGCCTCGCTCGTCGTCACGCCGGTCGCGCTCGCGATACAGCGTCACTTCGAACACGAAGCGGATCGCTTCGGCCTGGAGATCACGCAGGACAATTACGCCGCCGCAACGGCGTTCGTGAAACTGCAGCAGGAAAATCTCGCAGTGCCTCGCCCGGGACCTCTCTACACGTGGTGGCGCGCCAGCCACCCAACGCTCGGTGACCGCATCGACTTCAGCAACGACTATCGGCCGTGGGAGTCGAACCAGCCGCTCGTCTACGGCGATCGCTTCAAGAGCCGGTAGGTTCGGCGAGACGACTACGACTGCGGCAGGACCGGGTGAACCGGATATGCGCGCTCACCTGCGAGGATCTTCACACCAAGACGATTCTCAGGCAGCGGAATCGGGCAGGTCGTGTACGGGTTGAAGGCGCACGGCGGGTTGTACGCCTGGTTGAAGTCGAGAATCGCCGTCCCATCCTCACGAAGATCGGCATAGAGGAAGCGCGCCGCCTCGTAGGTCTCCTGCCCGGCGGACGCATCGCGGAATACGAAGTAGAAGCGCTTCGGCCGCGTCGTGAACGGTCGCAGGCGAACCGTCTGCCCGCGAAGCGTGAACTCGACCACACCCTCGGTCTTGAAGGTGTCGAGGTCGCCAAACGTGTTCACCACCTGCATGTCGCGTGGCGCCGCATCGGGAATGAAACGGCCCGTGACACGGTAGTCCATCTGGATCGGGAACCACGTGAAACCAAGGAACCCACGCGCCAGCTCACCGTCAGGATCCCACACCCGCAGCGACTGACGTTCGCCACTGCGGTGGACAACGATGCGAACGTCCCCGACAGAAAGGACATCTGGCTTGGGCTCACCATCATCGGCCAGGTTGATCGGGGTGGTCACCAATTGGCTGTCCAGCGAAACCGCCACTCCTGGTTCGGGCTCGAAACGAACGATGCCATTGGCGAGCATGAATCGCCCGAGCACCGGCGGCGCGGAGGCGGGAAGCACGATATCGTTGGAGCGAGCGCTGCCAGCGGTGTGGGACCCGGGCTCGAGGAAGTGCAGGCCCGCGATCGTGACCCAGTCGCGCCGGTAGTCGGCCTCATGCTTCGCACGCCATGCCTCGCTCTCCCTGGTCGCGGCCTCGACGTCCATAGTCGCTGAATCCTGTGGCGCACCAGCCCGGCAGCTGATGGTTGTCACCACCGACGCGCAGGTCACGGCAACAGTGACCACCGCTGCTGCACACCTGATCAAGCTGAGCGCTCCATGCACGCGATTATAGTGTGCGCACCCGCTGGTCCAACCGTTGCAGCTCACTTTCAGACAACCCAGAAGGTGATCTATGAAGGGTTCGGGTTTACTCGTCGTTACGGTGCTCGTCTGTATCGGCGCTACCGCGTTCGCGCAGGTCAGCAATGACGGAGCATCATCAGCTAGCGCGACGTGCCATCGGCTCAGCGCGACGTGCCGCCGGCTCAGCGCGAAGTGCCATCGGCTCAGCGCGATGCGCCATCGGCTCAGCGCGATGCGCCAACAATCCGCTCAGCCCGATGTGCAATCGGCTCCGCCGCCGAGGCCGCCGACGTACACGCCGGAACAACTCTTCGGTCCATCGACGCCGCCAGCATCATCCACCAACACGAACACGGGAATCGATCCGACGACTGTTCCGCGACAGCTGCCAGGTCCCTCGAACAACGCGTCACCACCAGCCGATCGGCCCCTTTCGTGCCCCACACCATCGCCGCCGCCGGCGACTTCTCACCCTGGAGTGAGCGCTTCACAGTTCAAGCGCGCCGGTGTAGGCGCAGAAGCCTTTACTCGTCCCGGAGTCAGCGCCGAGGCTCTCAACGCACTACGGCCCGGGGCGCGCAGCAATCCCTGTGCACCGCCCCGCAACGTAATCCTGTATCCCGAGCCGCTCACTCCATCTCGCAGGATTCCCCAGACCTCAGACGAGCCCTGAGGGCAGCGGACGTCCCCAGCGATCTGCCAGATATCGAGGGCGGAGTGCTGGCTGGTTTGACACTCGGCAATGAGGGTGCCCACAATGCAGGCGCGGCCACGAGTCCCCGGCCTCCCGCTTTCACAATATGAGCGCTCTCACGCGATATCGACTCTGCCTGATGCTCAGCATCGTCCTGAACCTCGTGGTCGGGCTGTGGATCTTCGTGTCTCCTGAGACATTCACCGGTCTGCTGGGGCAGCCGGCTGCGGTACCCAGCACGTGGCCGCGTCACTGGGGCGCTCAACTGTGGGCGATCAACTTCCTGTACATGCCAGGCTATCGAGATCCGCTGACGCACCGATGGCCGAACTGGTGCGGCATCGGGATTCGCATCGGCTTTGCGCTCTTCTTCTTCAGCCAGGGTGATGGCTTCGTACCCATGGGGATCTACGACGGACTCTCTGGTCTCATCCTGCTCGGCACCTACCTGCAGGTCCTTCGATCGGCCGGCAACAAGATCGGATCGCGCACCACCTGATGTCGCTCGAACAGAGTTTGGGTACTAGCGATTTCTGAGTCGGTGACGCGGCGACCAGTCACACGTGATATGTGGTCGGAGCGCTGATTCCAGGGGTCGGATGCATCCCGATGGATTCAGTTTTCTGAATTCCGTCCAAATGTCTGTACGACGCTGTTATTCGTCCACGCGTTGACCACACTGAGAGGACGGCTCATCCCCCGCCACGGCATCCTCGTCACTCGTCACAACGGCACGTTTCTCTCCTATCACGTCTCTTCGGAATAGAGCCCGTTCAACCCGGCGCACGCGAGGCCGAGGGAGGAGTGTGAACAATGGCGAGACGCATCACCGGACGTGTCGCGGCGCTGCTGTTGGTGTTGATGGCCTGCACGCTCGATGCGCAGGAACGATTCGGCAGCGTGACCGGCACCGTCACCGATACCTCGGAAGCGGCCGTACCCGGCGCAACCGTCACGGTCACCAACAAGGAGACCGGCGCTGAGCGAGTCGTCGTGACCGACTCAATTGGGACGTACCGCATTCCCGATCTCAATCCGGGTCGTTACTCGATCGCGATCGAGCTGCAAGGCTTCCAGAGAGTCGTCGTCGACGATCTCATTGTCCTGCTCGGCAGAACACTGACCGCCGACGCCCGGCTGCAGCCCGGTGTGCTGACGGAAGTGGTGAACGTGACGGCCGAGGCAACGAAGCAGCTCGATCTGGCAAGCGTGACGCTGGCGCATAACGTCACCTCCGAAGAGATCGACCGCCTGCCGAAGGGCCGTAGCTTCCAGAGCATCGCATTGGCCGCACCCGGCGTGAACGCGGGAGAGATCGAAGGCGGCTTCCAGGTCAACGGTGCCAGCAGCGCCGAAAACGTCTTCACCATCGACGGCGTGGCGACGAACAGTCTGATCTACGGGAGTTCGCGGCAGAACACCGTGTTCGAGTACCTGCAGGAGGTCCAGGTCAAGACCGGCGGTATCGACGCGGAATACGGCGGCGCGCTCGGCGGGGTGATCAGTGCCGTGACCAAGTCGGGCGGCAACCTGTACACGGGTGAAGGTCACTACTACTACATCGGCAACGCCCTCAGCGCGGGGCCGGTCAAGCGTCTCGTGCTCAGCCCTGACGATCTGACCACGGTTGGCTACTTCCAGGACGAGAAGCAGGTGGACAACCAGAGCGAGTTCGGCGGCTCGATTGGAGGTCCGATCGTACGGAATCGACTGTTCTTCTTCGGATCAATCTCGCCGCGCGTCGTGCGCAGGACCAGCGACTACATGTTCTCGTCTGGCACCGAGCCGGGCACGATCGATCAGGACCAGACGGCCTGGCAGGGCTTCGGGAAGGTGACGTATTCATCCGGACGCGTGACGGCCAATGCCAGCCTGCTGATGACGCCGACCCGTTCGACCGGCCGGCTGCCGGCATATGACTACACCGGCCCGAGCTACATCACCTCATCCTCGGCCGCGAACGAAGCCAACCGGACGCGGGGATTCGAAACCGATCAGAACAATGTCGGGGGCAACGTCGATGTGTCGCTGACCAACAGCGCGTACGTCAGCGTGCGAGGCGGTTACTTCTACGACAACTACAAGGACACTGGCGTGCCGCTCACCACGAGCTACACGTATCAGACGCCCAACTTCAACGTACCAGGTGTTCCCCCCAGCCTTCAGGGACCGTCCAACACCGTCAATACCCCGCGCATCCTGATCACCAACTCCGACAAGACCACGCAGGGGTTCGTCCAGCTCGATTACAACCACGCGTTCAGAAAGGCGGGCTCTCACCTCCTCAAGGGAGGCTGGGGCATCCGGCGATCGGTCAACGACGTCGACGTGGCGTACCCGGGCGGCTATGTCTACCTGTACTGGGGTCAGTCGTTCCGCAGCACCGTCACGGGGCAAACCGGAACGGGCACGTACGGCTACTACACGGTCAACGACCAGGGCACGCGCGGCGCAGTCAACGCCAACATCCAGAACCTGTACGTGCAGGATACCTGGCAGGTCGGTTCACGGCTCACGCTGAATCTCGGCATCCGCACGGAGAACGAGAAGATTCCGACCTTCCGGCCCGACATCGCCGAATACGCCTTCCAGTTCGGCTTCGGCGACAAGCTGGCACCTCGTCTCGGCGCCACGTATGACGTGCGCGGTGACGGACGCGTGAAGGCGTTTGCGAGCTGGGGCCGGTATTACGACTGGACGAAGTACGAGATCGCACGCGGGTCGTTTGGCGGTGATCTCTGGCACACCTACTACCGCTCGCTCGACACGCTCGATATCGCCAGCCTCAATCTGAGCAACATGCCTGGGCGCGATCTCTGGGGCAGCGCCACCGGCTTCAGGGATCTGCGTCAGACCTTCATTCGCAATACCGATCCCGACATCAAGCCGATGTACCAGGACAGCTTCAACGGCGGCGTGGACCTTCAGTTGAGCGGCACCATGGCGCTCGGCATTCACTACGTCCACAACAATCTCGGTCGAACCATCGAAGACATGGGCTCGATCGTCGACGGTGACAGCGTGTACGTGATCGGTAACCCGGGCGAAGGGCGGAACACCATTACGCCGCCTGCGTACTCCAACACGGCGCCGTTCGCCACGCCGAAAGCCAAGCGGCAATTCGATGCGGTCGAGGTCACACTCGAACGGCGGTTTGCCAACAACTGGTTCGGCAGCGCGAATTACACCTGGAGCCGCCTGTACGGCAACTACTCCGGCACGGCCAACTCCGACGAGATCAACACGCCGACGACCGGTGTCCTGTCGAACAACGCGCAGCAGCAGGTGGGCACGATCGCCCGGCCCGGGAGCAACGCGCACACCGGTTGGGACATCGACCAGGTCCTCTGGGACGCGAACGGCAACCTCGATCCGCGTGGCCGCCTGGCGACCGACCGTCCACACGTCGTGAAGCTGTATGGCGCGTATCAATTCAACATCGGCACGCAGGTGGGCGCCTTCTTCTACGGCGGCAGCGGGACGCCGATCACCACGCAGGTCGTCGGTGCGGATCAGTACGCGCCGATGGTCAATGGGCGCGGCGACATGGGACGCACGCCGGTTCTCACGCGAACCGATCTGCTCGTGTCGCACGAGTTGTCGTTTGCGGACCGGAAGCGGGTGCGGTTCGAACTGAACATCCAGAACCTGTTCAACCAGAAGACGGCAACACACATCTTCAACTTCCTGAACAAGGGGGCCCCGGCGGGCGGTCAGACACGCGCAGCCGATGCGATCGACTTCTCGGACGTCGACCTCGCGGCTGGCTACGACTACAACGCGCTGATCCTGGCGACGCAGGAAGGTGCCGCGGCGTTCGATCCGCGCTACCGCCTGGACGATCTCTTCACCCCCGGACTGCAGGGGCAGTTCAGCGTGAAGTTCATCTTCTGATCTGTCGCACGGGGTTCGGGACTCGCGGTCCCGAACCCCGGCTTCCCACCTCAAGCCCGGCCTCCTCCATTTTTGACGCTCTAATGTGACACGTGTTATTCCATTGGCGCGTCTAATGAAGAGACTCTAATGACCGTCTTGCGCGAAGAGTAGCGCGGCGAAGGAGATTCCGCTCTTCACGCCCGGCGCGTCCTGACTACGTGTCGCGAAGCGCCACGAGTGGATCCATGTGCGCTGCGGCGCGTGCCGGCAGATAACACGCCACGCCGGCCGCGCCAAGCAGGAGCACCGTCGCCATCAGCAATGCCGCAGGATCAAGCGGATCCACTTCGTAGAGGAGGCCGCGCAGGAACTGCGTCACGACGAGAGACAAAGCCAGCCCGATGACCGCGCCACCAGAAGCCAGCAGCATTCCTTCACGCAGCACCATGCGACGCACATCTGCCGGGCCGGCGCCAAGTGCCAGACGCACGCCAATCTCTGCGTAGCGTTGCCGCACCGATGCGGCGATGACCGCATACAGTCCGACCGCGGAAAGCAGCAGAGCCGAGATACCGAACACTCCGAGCACGAACGTATAGAACCGCGGGCGCGCGAGCGGCTGGCGAAGCAGCTCATCAAAGGGCGCAATGCGCGGCACCCGGACAGAGGGATCGACGGCGCTCACCTGTTCACGAACAACACGCGCGATCTGAGACAGCGGCGCCGTCGATCGCACGACGAGCGACTGCGCGGTCACGATGAGTTGGGTGTCCGGAACATAGAGTGTCGCCTGCGACGCCCGCAGATCGCGATAGCGTGTCCGCGACGCGACGCCAACGACGGTGCGCCAATTGTCCTTGGACACCAGATCGCCCATCTTCAGTCGCTTGCCGATTGGATTCTGCCCAGGCCACAGCCTCGACGCGACGTCCTCGCTCACGATCGCCACGTCAGGGGCATCGTCGCGATCCCGCTCATCGAAGGAACGGCCTCTGACGAGCGTGACGCCGAAGGTGTCGAAGTAGCCGGGTTGGATCGCCTCGAGGTTGAGGGAACCATTGGTCGCGACTTGCGCCGCGCTCTGCCCCTCTGCCGTCACGACCGGTACATCCCATCCGACGCCTGAGAACGGCTCGGCGTTGATCGGCGTTGCCGAGGCAATCGTTGGTGTCGCGTCGAGCCGCCTCACGACCTCTTCGAGGAACTGGAGATGACGTGTCCGGTCGGCATACCGATCCTGTGGCAACGCCAGCGACACATGCACCAGGCGATCGGCGCCGAGCTCCGTGCCGGTGGACTGCAGCCGCACCAGGCTCCGGGTGACGAGCCCGGCCGCCGCGATAACGGTGACAGCCAATGCCACCTGCGCCGCTACGAGCGCCGCCCGCCCTCGTTTGGTGCCGCGCGTCACTGCCCGGCCACCGCTCTGCACGTGAGAGACGAGATCGATGCGTCCGGCGGCAAGGGCAGGAACGAGCGCCGCGAGGATGGTCGTCACGAGTGCCAGCGTCATCACGAACAGCGCCACGCCGCCGTCGACCCGAATCGCATCCACTCTCGGCAACCCGCCAGGCGCGATCGCCACAAGCGCGCGCAGGGACACCCAGGCGGCCGCAAACCCGATGATGCCGCCGAGGACCGCCAGCACAAGACTCTCACTGACGATCTGCCGTGCGAGACGAAAACGTGTTGCCCCCAACGCCGTGCGCACGGCCAGGTCCGGACGCCTGATCTCACCGCGCACGAGCAACAGGTTCGCCACGTTCGCACTGGCCACGAGCAGCACGAGCGCAACCGCACCGAAGAGGACGAGCATCGCGCCGCGAACGTCACCGACGATGTCCTCGGTGATCGGTCGAACGACTGAGACAGGCGGCGTCGCAACGGCGCCGGCTGGTGCCGTCTGCGCGAGTTGCGGCGCGAGCGCGCCAAGAGCGCTAACTGCCTGCGCCACGGTGACGCCCGGCTGCAGACGCGCAATCACATCGAGTTCGTCGCGCGTGGCCTGCTGAAACGTCGGGTTGCTGGTCAATGTCGCCCGCGCTTCGACCGTCATCCACGCGTCGACACCTCGCGGATATTCGACGTCGGGAGGCATCACGCCGACAATGACGAATCGCTGATCGCTGATGGTGAGACGCCGGCCGATCACGTCGACGGCGCCGCCGTATCGTCGCTGCCACAGGCCGTGTGTGATGACGAGTACGCGCTCAGAGCCAACGGTGTCGTCGGCTGGATCGAGCGTACGCCCGAGCAAGGCACGTGGGCCGAGAACATCGAAGAAGTCGCCGCTGACTCGCGCGCCATTGATGTAGGCGGCTGACGACTCCTCGACAATCTCCAGCTGTGACGGCTCGCTGTATCCGAGCGCGGCCACGCCGGCGAAGACACGCGTCGAGGCATCGCGAATCAACGTGACCTCGGCCGAGCTAAACCGCCAATGCGCGGACCCGGTCGATGGATGCTCCTTCCGGACCGTCACGAGCCGGTCCGCCTCGGGCATCGGCAACGGGCGCAACAGAACGCCCTGGATGAGGGCGAACATCGCCGTCACGCCCGCCATCCCCACGGCGAGCGTCAACACGGCAGCCGCCGTGAATCCTTTGGCCCGGCGCAATCCGCGCCCCGCCAGACGAACGTCGTGGAACCAGGATTCGAGCATGGGATCAATTATCGGTAGGCGGTGACACGCTGTCGATGACGAGCACATCTACCGGACCACGTCCACCGCTCAATCTCAGGCCAAGCTGCTCCTGTAATGCGGTGAACAGCGACACGCCGCTCGGATCGGGCGCCAGCAGGTCGGTCGCCTGACGCGGCTGATCTGGTGTCCAGGCCAACTCGAGATCGTACCTGTCCGTCAGCCCGGTCCTGTCGATGACGATACGGCCCACGATGGGCGTGAGCACGGCGGCCAGATCGCGCAACCGCACACCGCCAGCGCGTATACGGCCGGGCGCACTGAAGCGAGTGTTGCACGGCAGCACTCGATCCGCTGGCCCCCCGAGTCCCTCCAGATCGCTTCGCGCCGAGCAGTCCGCCGCCTTCAACTGGGAACCAGTGGCGCCGTCACGTCGTACCAGCTCGAGCGTGTACATCGACATCTCGCGCGCCTCGACATGTGCCTGCAGCTTGAAGCGCTCCGCCAGAAGCGTTCGCAGCATCGCCGGGACCTGGTCAAACGGTGCACCACCACGCACGGCCACGATATCGAACCGGTCATTGTTCATCCACCCCGGGCCGCCCACGAGCTGCTCGTCGAGCAATTCGTACGCCTGCACAATCAGGATCCGCAGTGAGGCATTGGTGATACGGAAGCGATCGCCCGCGCCGTCCATCATCACGCGCCCGCTCGTGGAAGTATTTCGACGGATCGACGCGACTTCGAAGGCGGGCTCCTCGGTACGCTGAGTAGACGAGACCTGGGAGCGCACCGTGGCGGGCACAGCGAGCATCATGGCCAAATAGGCGGCGACCTGAATCAGAGCAACCACTCGCACACCGTTCACAATCTTACGTGAGCGTCAGCCGATCAGTTGGACGATCACTTCCCGGTTCCGGCCGCGTGTGTCGAACTCGATCAGGACGACCTGCTGCCACGTCCCGACGCACAGCTGACCGTCATCAAAGGGAAGCGAGATTGAAGGGCCAAGCATAGCGGCTCGCACGTGGCTCGAACCGTTGTCGTCACCCCATTGCAGGTGATGCTCGTAGTGACCGTTGCGCGGCGCGAGATGCTCCCAGACCCGATTGAGATCCGCGACGGCGCCCGGCTCGAACTCGATCGTGGTGATGCCAGCCGTGGAACCCACGACGGAGATGGTCGCAAGTCCAGCCTCGAGTGACGAGGTTTTCAGAGCATGTGAAACGAGCGCGGTTATATCACGCACGTCCCCCTGCCCCGTCGTATCCACTCGATGTCTCGTCGTCTCCACCATCGCAAACCATCCTCACAGACGCGACCGCACCCCGCGAAGACCGTAATAGTTCGCGACGCAGATATTGATCCAATGAGACTCGTCCGGCTCGACGTCCCCCCAGAACAGGCCCGACGGTCTGACCGTGATCTTGTCCACGAACACCAGACCTGTCTTCGCTGATCGCCGCAGGACCTCCGCCCGCTTCTGCTCCTCCTCGAGATATCGTGGCGCCACCCGCAAGGCTTCGTAGGCACCGCGAGTCGATGGAGAGGCGACCAGGACGATGGCGAGCGCCGCAGCAAGCGCGACATCGATCCTGGTCCGAAGGGCTCCCCTCTCCCGCCAGCGCTGGCCGAGTCGGCCCACGACTGGACGAATGGCAAGCCCGGCCACCAACATCACGATCGCAATCAGGACCAGGTAGGTCACGTTGTACGTGCGGCCCTCCCCGCTGTAGTTCACCTCGCCGTATTCCCAGTACACAGGAAACAGCGTGAGATAGGTGATCGAGATCAAGCCAACCAGCGTCGCCGCCATGGACGCCACGCATCGCTGCAGCGCAAGTTCAGCCGGCCGGACTCGAGCTGCCCACCACCAGGCCGCGAGTGCACCGAACCACAGAGGGGGATAGGCCCCGAAGCGAACGATGAATCGCCCGGTCTGCTGCGCCGTCTCGACCAACGCGTACTCGAGATTGTGGCGTGAAGGCAGCTCGGGATAGACACTGCTTCGCATCATGTTCCCCGGTGCCACAAAAGCAATCACCGTGCAGATGATGACGATACCCAGAAGCGTCAGCATAAAGCGATCGCTTGCAAAGGGCTGCGAACGATTGACAGCCACAAAGGCGACGATCGTCGCCAGGTTGATTGGCGCCATGACTTCATTGAAGCCTGGAACGAGGACAGTCAGTGTCACCAGCGCGGTGTATCGCCACGTCTCTCCTCTGCCGGCCTTGTCGCGCCTGGCCACGCGAATGAGCAGTGACAGCCACACCAGGTAAGTGATCACTCCCCACTGATACGACGCCGCGCCCGGCATCCAGTAGAAGGCTTCGACGCCGGAGGGGAGCCCGCCGACGACGACCGCGGCAACGATGGTCGCGATCGCAGTGATGCGAACACCGGACACAGCCTTCTCCAGGAGTGCCGCGACCAGCATTCGAACGGAAACGAGTGTCGCGACGATGGTGAGAGCGGCGAACCACGGATAGATGGCGGCGATGTCGAACTGACTCACGATGCTTTCCAGGAAGACGGCGCTGTAGCGCCCTGTCCAAGTCAGATACGAATGCACCTGCATGTACCAGAAGCCGTCCTGGCGAGTCTCGACAACGATGCAGTAGTCGTCCGCGGATGGATAGGCGAAAAAGGCGAGGGCGAGTCGCGGCAGCAGGACAGCCGTTGCCGCGGCCACGAGGATCGCAAGAACTGCGCGCACTAGGGCTTTCGCGCCTGCAACCGGTGATAACCGAGTTGTCTGCGCGCTTCAGCCAGACTCTTGCCCTCGGCGACGGCGGCGCGAATCTTCTGTTCGACCTCGTCGATCTCCTCAGCGGCCGCCAGGATGGCCTCTTCATGGGCGCGCGGCAGGACGACGACACCGTCTGCATCGCCGCGCAGCAGGTCACCAGGAGCCACACGGGCATCGCCGATGTTGACGACCGCATTGACGACTTCGACCTGGACACGGTCTTTCCCAGTCCGCATGGAGTAACTGCGACTGAAGACGGGATACCCGAGCTCCCGCGCCAGGTGGGTATCGCGGCAGGCGCCGTCGATCACCGTCCCTGCAACGCCGCGCTGGTGTGCGACCCAGGTGAGGATGTCGCCCCACACGGTCGCATTCTCGCGTCCACCGTTGTCCAGCACCACGACGCTGCCGGGCAGCACATCGTCGATGTAATCACCCACCGTTCCGGGAGGATTGCCCGCGGGACCATACAGAATCGTGTACGCGCGGCCGGTCAGCCTGAAGCGGGGATCCAGCGGCTTGATGTTCAGGCACTGGCCGGCGATACCGAGGCGATCGAGGGCATCGCTGATCGAGGTCGTATCGAGCTTCGAGGCACGATCGAGATTGGAGTCGTTCACGCGACTATGCCCTCACGTCTCTCCACATCACTTCTTCAACATCGTCTCGTAGCTCTTCCCCATCACCTGGGTCACCGGGACGCCATCGCGCAGCGCCGCGACCATCGCGCGTTCGCGCGCGGCCACCGCCTCGGCGGCTTCGAGTACCGCTTCAATCTCGCGCGCCGCGACAAAGACAATCCCGGTGCCATCGGCAACGACGTAGTCCCCTGGCGACACCGCAACGTCCGAGACGATGATCGGCACGTTGGTACCGGTCTCCACGATTCGTCCGCGCGCGGTGTGTGGCGTACGGCTGCGCGCAAAGAGGGGAAACCCGTAGCCCTGAGCCTCGTCGACGTCGCGCGCCGGGCCATCGACGATCACGCCGGCGACTCCACGCAACTGCGCGGCACACGACAGGTTGCCACCCCAGCTCGCCGCGTCGATTCCCGTGCGCTGCTCGATCACGATGACATCACCTGGCTGGGCGGCTTCGACAGCCGTCGTTCCGAGGTGGCGCGACGCGGCCGGACGGCCATCGTCTGCCTCGAGCTTGACCGTGACGACTCGCCCGGAAATGCGGCGGTCGGTCGCGAGCCGCTCAATCCCGGAGGCGACGCCTTTCAGCCCGAGCTTGTCCAGCGCGTCTGAGACTGCACAGGAATCGAGTTGTGCCAGGCGGGTCGTTAGTTCGATCATCGCAGCCCAGAATCCCTCAATAAATCAACAATCAACAATCTGCAATCAACAACGAATCAACAATCAACGGTCACCAGATCAGCAATGTTCTTATTGCCAGTAAGCAAAGCACATCGCGTTGCCGGTCCCCGCCTCCGAGCGGTAGCAGGGAACGTAGTCCACCTGGTGATACCTGAGGCCGGCTGCATTCATCGCGGCGATGACTGGGACCCAGTTCTTGATCTCCGCGGTTCCAACCTTGAAGAAATTCTCGGGCAGCGACGCGAGCGCAGCCTCGTCGCCGCTCTTCATGGCCGCGATCACCTTCTGATCGAAGTCCTCGTCGATCACGAAGTGCGTCAAGCCGCCCGATGCCATCAGTGCCACGCGCTTGAATCCATCGAACGTCTTGATCGCCCGGGCGAGCGCCCGCCCCAGGTCGAGACAGCGTTGCACCTTGGGCGTGTTGTGCGGGAAGTGCACGTTCAGAATGATCGGCACACTCGGCGGCGTCTGGTCCTGCAGAATCGTGTGGTAGAAGAAGCCGTAGGCGTGGGGGATTCCGCCGCGCGGTGCTCCGCTCGGCGTGTCATCGGATTGCGCCAGGTCGAAGTTCTCGTCGCCCAACGATCGCAGGATGTGGTCGGCGAGCGCCGTGGCCCCCGGATAGGTCGCGCCCTCGGCCGGAGAGTTGGCTGGTTCAGCGATGTTCAGTCCCGGCGCATCTTCGTTCAGATGTTGAACGTTGCTGATCCTGGCGCCGCGGTAGATGGTGATCGCCGGGGTCAGACCAGCATTGAAGAACTCACGCTGATCGTTGCCGAGAATCACCACCGCGTCGGGAGCGACCTCATTGAACTTCTTGCCGAGCGACTCGAGCGCCGCGCGGCACTGCAGGAAGCGCTCCCGTCGTTTCTCGACCGTGATCTCGTGCGCGAACCCGGGCGCACGCGACTTCAGCAGCGCCTCGTAGTCGTAGGTCTTGCCGCGGAACCAGTGGTTCTTGTTCTCGCGGTCGGCCTTGGCGCGCAGGTCCCACTGCTCCGGCGGTGTCGACAGCAAGGGCCCATGCGATGAGCCGATCCCCAGGACGATCTCTGCCATTTACGCTGCTCCTTGTAATTCTGAATTGAGAATTCAGAATTCAGAATCCAATCCACCTTCAGAACGTAGACCGTTCGTGTAAGCACCATCGCTTCTGCATTCTGCAATTCTGAATTCAGAATTGCAGTAATCACCTCTCAGGTCTCCATCTCGAGAACCGTTTCTCCAGCTGTTCGGCCAGCCACGTGAGCGTGATTCCGGCAATCGCGATAATCGCCACGCCCAGGAACACGGTGTCGGTCTGAAACGTCTGACCGCCGTAGTTGACCATGAAGCCGATGCCTTCGCTGCCGCCGAACATCTCGCCCACGACAACGCCGATCAGCCCGAGTGAGACGGCCTGACGGACGCCCGTCAGGATGAACGGCACGGCGCCGGGCACGACGACGGTCTTGAAAATCTGCCAGTCTGATGCACAGTAGGCGCGCGCGGCCCGCAGCAGGTCGACGTCGATCGCTCTGACACCGCCGATCGTGTTGATCAGTACCGGGAACACGGCGTTAATGAACACGATGAAGACCTTCGACCACATGCCAATCCCGAACCAGATCAACACCAGCGGAACGAGCGCCACGCGCGGTGTCGAATACAGCGTGGTCACGAACGGATCGACGATCATCGCCAGCCGCTTGTACCAACCGATCAGCACGCCGAAGACGACACCGACCGCGATCGCCATCCCGACGCCGATCGCGAAGTTGAGGCCGCTGTAGGCCATGTCCTGCTTCAACCGCCCGTTCGTCCATTCGTCGACGAAGCGCGTCACGACAGACGAGGGTCCGGTGAAGAACAACGGTGAAATCTTCCCCGCCGACCACAGCGCCTGCCACGCGATGAGGGCCACAATGACGGCAATGCCACCGAGGATCAGCCGCTCGTTCTTCTGGTAGAAGGTGCGGTCCACTAGCCTGCCGCCTTTGTCATGCCGATCCGTTCCGGCGACTCCTCGACCATCTGCCAGATCTTCTCCTCGATCTCGACGAAGCGAGCATCCCGCTTCAGCGCGAGCCCGCGTGGCCGCTCGAACGGGACCTCGACGATTCCCTTGACCCGTCCGGGACGGGCGCTCATCACCGTGACGCGATCGGCCAGATAGACGGCCTCGTTGATCTGGTGCGTGATGAAGAGCACGGTCTTCCTGGCCTCGCTCCAGATCTTCAACAGTTCGGCCTGCATGAATTCCCGGGTCTGGGCATCGAGTGCGGCAAAGGGCTCATCCATCAGCAGCACGACCGGGTCGGCCGCCAGTGCTCTCGCCAGGTTGACTCGCTGCTGCATGCCTCCAGAGAGTTCCGACGGATAGTGACGCTCGAACCCATTCAACCCCACGAGTTGGATGAAATGCTCGGTCCGGGTGCGCATGACCTCGCGATCGAAGCGGCGCTGCATCTCCATCCCGTAACGGACGTTGCCCGCCACCGTGCGCCACGGCAGCAGGCTCGCCTGCTGAAAGACGACCGCCCGCTCGACGCCGGGCCCCTCGACCTTCTTGCCGTCGATGATGACGCTGCCGGCGTCGTAGCGAAGCAGGCCCGCAACGATGTTGAGGAGCGACGTCTTGCCGCAGCCGCTCGGCCCGACGATCGCCATGAACTCACCGTCGGCCACCGAGAGCGAGATGTCCGACAGGGCCACCACCTGCCGGCGTTCCCGCTCGACGTCGTAGTGTTTGGTGAGGCCTCTGATCTCCAGCTTGTTCATCCGGCGTGTTATCTGAAGGCGAGCTTTGCCTTGCTCTGCTCCTCGGCCTTCACGCCGGGGCCGAAGACCTGCTGGAAGAATCCTTCCTTCACCAGCCTGTCGATGACGCTGTTGTCCACGACCTTGTGGAAGTCGAACCCCTTGAGGTCGGCGGCGATCCGCGGGTCCACCTGCTGCGAGAGCGTCGCCTTGACGGCGCCCGCCATCACGTACGGGACGCGCTCGAAGATGTCGCCCTTCTTGTACAGGTCGTAGATGCGCGAGACATCGGCCTCAGGCTGCTTGTCGAACGCGATGTACGCCTTCATGGCGAATGGCTTGTCGTCGTAGAAGCGCTTGATGGCCTCGGCGTGCGCCTTGATGATCGATTCGGTGAGCTTCGGATTGTCGGTCGTCGCCTTGCGCGCAAACAGGTACACAGTCGACAGGAAGACCGACGGGTGATCGGCGAGGTTGGCGAGCACCGGGAAGCCGGCTTCTTCGAGACGGAAGTAGTTCGGTGCCGTCAGCAGCGTCGCGTCAGCACGGTTGGTCTGCAGCGCCGCCGCACGTCCACTCACGTCAGTGCCGACCGGAATCCATTGCACATCGCGGGCGCCGAGCCCGAGCGTACCGAGCAGGGCAATGGAATAGTTGTACGGGGCGTCACCAATCTGCCCCACCGCGAAGCGCTTGCCCTTGAGATCTTTCGTCGTCAGTCCCTTCTGGGCGACCAGGGCGAAGAGACCTTTGTTGGAGGAACTCCCCATGAGCGTGAACGCATTCGCATCGCGGGTGCCGGCAATCATGCCCTGCTCGAGCGAGTGATTCACCATCACCGCCTGACCGCTCGTGAGCATCGCCACGCCGGTGGGGTGCACGCCGAACTGCAGGTCGACGTCGAGCCCGTACTTCTTGTAGTAGCCGCCTTCCCGGGCAATATAGAGATGCCAGGAGGCGCCGCTGCGCGTCGGGTAGTTGATGGTGACCTTCTGCAGGCCCTGCGCTCCGGGACTGCCCACCAGGCTGACGATCGCCGCAGCCACGGCAACGACGAGAACAGCTGCAGTGCTCTTTTTCATACAGTCGCCTTCTCGGGCACCTTCAGGTTGAACAGCTTCTTCGCGTTGTCCTCGAAGATCATCTTCTTGTCGGCTGCGCTCAGCCAGTCGATCGCCTCAATCGTAAACCGCGTCTCGTCCAGCCATCGTCCCGTGCGCGGATCGAGCACGGTGCCGACACCCGGCCGCTCGGTCCCGAACAGGCATCGATCGACGCCAACGGTCTTGAAGAGCAGCTCGAGCGCGTCCTTCGAGTACAGCACCGTGTCGTAGTACAGATGCCGCATCTGGTCCGAGAATCGCGGTCCGCCTTTGCGCCGCAACGAGCCGGCCTCGAACCGGGCGAACTGATACGGGATGGCGCCGCCGCCGTGCGACACCAGGATCTTCAGCGCGGGAAAGTCCTTGAAGACGTCCGAGTTGAGGAGCGATACGACGGCCACGCTCTCCTCGTTGATGAAGTGCAGCGAGTACGGCAGGCGCTCCGATCGGCAGCCTGTTGAATGGATGTGCCCGGGAATGTCGAGCTCCACCATTTTCTCGTAGAGCGGATACCAGAATCGATCGCCGAGCGGTGGCGTTTCGACGCCGCTGCATTCACCAGGATCGGGGTTGAGCAGGAAGCCGACGAAGCCGCGCTCCTTGATGCACTTCTCGAGGTACGGCAGCACGGCCTTTGGGCTGACACCAGGGGTCAGCGGCAGACCGCAGACGCCGCGGAAGGTGTCGGGATACAGCTCCACCTGCTTCGCGATGATGTTATTGGTCTCTTCGACGAACCACTGCACGAGCCTGGGGTTCTCGCTCGTCATCATCTGATACGGGCGCGGCGAGATCAGCTGCACGTCGGTGCCGACCTCTTTGAGCTGATCGAGATGCGAGCTGCCGCCAAAGACGGGCGAGTTGAGCGCTTCCCTGACGTCCTCCTCGACCGCCAGATTGCCGCCGCGGCCATGCGCGCCGCGATGCGCGAGGATCTGCGCCTTGTAGACGTAGAGGCTGTCAGGCGCGGTGACGTGTCCGTGTGAATCGATGACCATGCAGAACCTCCGACCCGGAACGCGAAACTACAAATACTTGCGTCAATTTCCAATCCCCACTCCCAACTCCCAAATCCCGAACTGCCTGGGACCCTCGGGAGTTTGATCTTGGAAGCTGGGAGTTTCAGTCATCCAGTTTCATTATCGCGGCGGCATTCCGCCAGTAGATCCGCTCCCGGTCGTCCTCGGAGATCGGCAGCCTGTCGACGATCGCGATCGTCTCGCGGATATACATCGGGCCCTTCTCGGGATCGAACGGGGCGTCCGACGCAAAGAGCACATTGGGCACACCGTAGAAATCGAGGCCACAGACCGTAGCCTCGTACGCCCCGAACAGTGCCGTGTCGGCGTAGAACATCTTGAAGTAGTCGAGCGGCCGCTTCTTGAGCAGCTTCAGGACCAGCGAAAGATCCCGATCCGACGTGCGCGCACCCAGTTGATCCCATCCGGGACCGACGCGCCCGGCGAAATACGGCACCATCGCCCCCATGTGATGCGCGATGATCTTGAGCGACGGCCAGCGATCGAACAGACCGGCAAAGACGATGCGCGCCATGGCCGCACTCGTGTCGTACGGCCATCCAAAGGTCCACCAGATCTCGAACTCGGAAGCCTGCTCGTTCAGGTAGTCCGGGAAGTCCGCCCCGCGATACGGGTGCAGCCATATCGGCAGGTCGTATTCGGCCATGGCCTCGAAGAGCGGCAGGAACTCCGGCGAGACGAGCGGCTTGCCCAGCACGTTCGAGTAAATCTGAATGCCCTTCGCCCCAAGCTCCGTCACCGCGCGATGCGCTTCAGTGAGTGCCGCTTCCGGCGCGTTCATTGGAAGGGCCGCAGCAAAGGCGACGAAGTGGTCAGGATACTTCTCGACCAGCTCGGCCATGCTGTCGTTGGCAATGCGCGCCAGCTCGATCGCCTGATCCGGCGTGGCGAAGAGCTCGATCGGTGGCGTCGGCAGCGACAGCACCTGCTGATACTCCGGGAACGTCTCCATCACGCGGAACCGGACGTCCAGATCGTGCAGCATCGGCACGCCGCGGGTGCGCTTGCCGATGTCCTTGAGGCCGCCGGCGATTCGCTCGACAGCTTCCGAGTAGCCCGGTGGCGATATGTGGGTAAAGACGTCGATCTTGCGCATCAGCCTGCGAGCCCTTCCAGTCCACGGCACATGCCGAGTCGAGTGGAAGGGATTCTACCTTTTGACGGTAGAGCGGCTGAAATCAGGAATCGATCGGAAGACTGGTTCCTGGGGACGCCCACGCGGCCCGGCGGGCGAATCCGTCGCGCGCTCCGGAATGCCCGAACGCGAAACGGCGGCCGTCAGCGCCGCGAGGACGGAGCCAAAGTGTGAGCGCGTGTGTGCCCGACCCGTTCGATTCAGGTCAGTTGTGAGGCGGAGGTGTCCTCGGACCGGCGCTTCATCTCGTTCTGACCGCGCAGAATGGAGCACCATTCCTTGTGTTCGGCCACGGGCATCCCGCATTCGACACAGACTCGAACGCGCTGCTTCGGTGGCTCTTCCCGGCCCAGCAATCGTTTCAGAAATGACATCAAGCGCCCTCCCCTGCCCAGGCTCAATGAAATTCAATACGTTTGACGTCGGAGAAGGGTTCACAGTTGGCTCGGAGTGTGCCCCGTCGCCCCAAGCGACAGCGGCCGTCGTCGATCCTGTAAAGAATCGACGACGCTCACCTGATTGCAACACCCCGCTGAGCTGCACGTGTTCCGCCGGCGTTATAGTCGGCTGGTGCTTCCGCCGGGACCTCGTGGACTTCCGCTTCTGGGCATGTTGCCAGCCATCAGGCGGGACCCGACGGGTGTCTTCCTGAACGCGGCTCACCGTTTCGGTGACGTCGCCTACTTCAGGATTGCCTCGAGACGCGGCTATCTGATCACCAATCCGTCCGACATCCGTCACGTCCTGCAGGACAACGCGCGCAACTATCACAAGAGCCCGCTGTATCAGAAGCTGCGGACCTCGATCGGCAACGGACTGCTCACCAGCGAAGACGAATTCTGGCTGCGTCAGCGACGCATCGCGCAACCAGCCTTTCACCGCCAGCGGATTGAAGCGCTGACCGGCATGATGGCCGACGCCGCACGAGACACGGCCGACCGGTGGCACACGATCGCCGCGCGTGGACAGCCCGTGGACGTCGCCGAGGAAATGATGCGTCTGACGCGCACGGTCGTCCTTCGCACCCTGTTGGGTGCCGATCTCGGACCGTTCACCGACAAGATCGACGAGGCGTGGACCATCCTCAACGAGTACATCGGCGAGAGTTTCTGGTCCCTCGGCTTCACCGACTGGTTCCCGCCTTCGAAGCACCGGCGATTCCAGGCGGCACGCGCCGTGTTGCAGGGCGCCGTCGATCACGTCATCAGTCAACGCCGGCGCAACCCATCAGAGCGAGCCGACCTGCTGTCGATGTTGATGTCAGCGCGCGACGAGGACACTGGCGAGTCGATGACCGACGAGCAGCTCCGAGTTGAGGTGACGACGTTCCTGCTGGCGGGTCAGGAGACTACGTCACTGGCACTCACCTGGACCTGGTATCTGCTGTCGCAGCACGTGAACGCTCAACGCCGGCTCGAAGAGGAGATTGATTCGGTACTGAGCGGACGGCCTCCAGGACATTGCGATCTCGTGAATCTGCCGTACACGCGCATGGTGATCGATGAAGCGATGCGCCTCTATCCTCCGGCATGGGCGTTCTCCAGGCAGGCGCTCGCCGATGACAAGCTGGGTGGGTTCCATCTGCCGCGCGGATGGCTGGCGCTCGTCGTGCCGTTCGTGCTGCATCGGCTTTCTGCATACTGGCGAGACCCTGAAGTGTTCGATCCCGAGCGGTTCTCGACCGAGCAGATCGCCGCGCGGCCCAAGTTCGTGTACCTGCCGTTCGGCGCCGGACCGCGGCAATGCATCGGCAATCAGTTCGCACTCATCGAGGCACACCTCGTCATCGCGACGCTCGCGCAGCGCTATCGCCTTCAGCTCGTGCCGCGGCACAAGGTCGAGCCATGGCCGCTCATCACGCTGCGTCCGCGCTACGGCATGCCGATGTTCATCGAGCGCCGGAGTTGACGAAGAAACGGATCGCCACGGAGCCACGAAGGCACGGAGCACGCACGGACGAAGCTGGCGCCCCGTGGCGGTGGGCAAGGACGGACTCAGTGTCTCCGCGTCTCCGCGGCAAACCGTGTCTCCGTCTCCTTCGTTCCCTAAACGTTAAAACATCACGAGTAGATACACAGACGCCAGTGATCCAGCGATGGCGCTCCCGTAGCAGAGGATCGCGATCAGCTCGTTGAGATGCTTGATCTGAAGACCATCGTAGAGCGTGTAGCGGAAGCGGTGCGCCGCGTGGAAGAGCGAGACGGTGCAGACGACGACGAGCGCGAGGCGTGTGAGTGGATGAGCGATGACAGCCGCCAGGCGCGCGACCGGCGGCGGCGTAAGCCAGCCAAGGGGGAAGGCGACGCCGAAGAGGAACAGCAACATCGGCAGTACCAGCGCTGCCACGACACCTCCGGCGCTGAACATCATCCAGAGGAGCGGTTCCGCCGATCGCTTGATCATCTCAGCCCCCAATAATGAGCCACGCGACGATCGCCGACACCACGACCCACGCCGCGTAGTTGGATGCGGCAATCACGGAACCCGGCACGTGCCTGTGGCCGAGATGGACGACAAGCGCCTGTGGCGCCAGGTTGAACCAGGTCACCGCATGGAAAACGAGGAGCAGCAGGCTGCACACGTTCACCGCCATCACCCACGGCTGCCGGCTCCACTCGAGAAACTGGTTGTACTCGACGGGCCCTTCGCCCACCGCGTAGACCATCAGGAGCAGATAGACCACAGCCCACGCGACGAACAGGCTGCTGATCTCACGGAGGATGAACGCAAAATACGACCACTTGCGCAGCCACCAGTAGGTCGAGACATGCTGTCTGAGCCAGCGCGGGTGGTACTCCGTGTAGTGCTCGACGATGTGAGCCATCACGCCCCCCTCGGCAGAAAGAACGATTTCACGGACTCGAGTGCCGCATTCAGCTTGTAGCGCTGGATGGCTCCGGCCGGATTGACGTTCTTCGGACACACCTTCGTGCACTCACCGACGAACGTGCAGCCCCAGATGCCTTCATGGTCGGAGAGCACCTCGAGCCGTTCCTCCGCGCCCTCATCCCGTGAATCGAGGTTGTAGCGCTGCGCGAGGGCGATCGCGGCCGGTCCGATGAACTTGGGATCGAGGCCGTAGATCGGACACGCGGCGTAACACAGCATGCAGTTGATGCACATGCTGTACTGCTTGTACTCGTCCATTTCTTCCGGCGACTGCAGATACTCTCCGCTCGACAGCGGCTTCTCCGCCGCCCTGACGATCCAGGGTTTGACCCGCACCAGCTTCTGCATGAAGTCGCCGAGATCGACGATGAGATCTCTGATCACGGGGAAGTTGCGCAGCGGCTCGACGCGAACCGGACCCGGCGCGTAGTCCGTGAGGAACGTGGCACAGGTCAGCTTCGGCTCGCCATTCACGGTCATCCCGCAGCTGCCGCAGATTCCCATCCGGCACGACCAGCGGTACGAGAGCGTGCCGTCCAGCTGGTCTTTGATGTGGTTGAGGCCGTCGAGCACGACCCAGTCGCTCGGACAGGGCACCTGGTACTCGTCGAAGACCGGTTCAGACTCTTGCTCCGGCCGATACCGGGCGACCTGCAGTGTGATCTGTTTCTGCATGGGGGGGCACCTCCCCGTAAACACGCTCAGCCGGTGGCCACCGCGTGATGCGCACCGGCAGGTACTCGACGTGGACGGAACCGTCTGCTGTGCGTGAGATCAGCGAGTGCGCGAGGAAGCGGCGATCGTCCCGCGCGGGAAAATCAGTGCGCTGATGCGCGCCACGTGATTCCTCGCGACGGAGCGCCGAGCGCACAATCGCCTCGGCGACATCGAGCATGCAGGACAACTCCAGCGCCGCCACGCGCTCGGTGTTGAACGTGCGGCTGTGATCCTCGATCGCAACATCGGCCATGCGCTCCTGCAGCTCAGCGAGCCGCCCCACTGCCCACGTCAGCTTCGAACCGTCGCGATAGATGCCGGCGCTTTCTTCGAGCGTCTTCTGCATCTGATCACGAATGTCGGCGATGCGCTCCCGCCCTCCGGTCTTGCCGAGGACGTCCCTCTCCAGACGTTGTCGTTCATCCTGCACCTGCGCCGCGACGTGCCTGTCGGTCAAAGCTGCACGCGACGCGTAATCAGCTGCGGCACGCCCAGCGCGCGAGCCGAACACGAGGAGTTCGGGCAGCGAGTTCGACCCGAGGCGGTTCGCACCGTTGATGCTGACGCAGGCGACTTCGCCTGCCGCGTAGAGTCCCGGCAGCGGTGTTGCACCGTTGATATCGGTGTGCACGCCACCCATCATGTAGTGCACGACCGGACGCACCGGGATGAGATCCGACACCGGATCGAGGTTCTGGTACTTCTGGCACAGCTCACGCACGAACGGGATCTTCGTGTCGATGACCTTCGCGCCCGAGGTGACGCAGATCGAGGTGCACGACCGGCCCGTACGGCGTCTCGATCGTTCTCCCCTTCTCGAGCTCCTTCATGAAGGCTTGCGAGAGCCGGTCGCGCGGACCGAGTTCCATGGTCCGCAGCACTGGTTTGGGTTGAGGCGTGCCGAGCTGGTAGTCCTGCAGGTAGCGGTAGCCATCCTTGTTGAGCAGGTAGCCGCCTTCCGCCCGCGCCGCCTCGGTGATGAGGATGCCGGTGAACGGAAGACCGGTTGGATGGTACTGGACGAACTCCATGTCCTTGAGCGGAGCGCCCGCGCGATACGCGAGCGCCATTCCGTCGCCGGTCTTGATGCTGCCGTTGGTCGTGAACGGAAACACGCGGCCGCAGCCGCCGGTGCACAGGATGACGGCGCGTGCCGTAATTGCCTCGATGCGCCCGGACATCAGCTCCAGCGCGACCACGCCCTGCACACGGCCATCGTCGACCAGCAGCTTCGTGACGAACCACTCGTCGTAGCGAACAACCGACGTGTACTTGAGTGAGGTCTGAAACAGGGTGTGCAGCATGTGGAAGCCGGTCTTGTCCGCGGCAAACCACGTGCGCATCTTCTTCATGCCGCCAAAGGGCCGCACGGCGATGTGGCCATCCGGCTGGCGGCTCCAGGGACAGCCCCAGTGTTCGAGCCGGAGCAGCTCCTGCGGCGCCTCTTTGACGAAGGCTTCGACCGCGTCCTGGTCGCAGAGCCAGTCGCCCCCGGAGATGGTGTCGTAGGCGTGTTCGTCGAGGCTATCGTCGGCGGCAATCGTGCCGGCAGCGCCCCCTTCTGCCGAGACGGTGTGGCTCCGCATCGGATACACCTTCGACACGACGGCGACGTTCAGGCGCGGGTTCGTCTCTGCGATCGCGATGGCCGCGCGCAGACCTGCACCTCCGCCTCCGACGAGCACGACGTCGTGAGAAGGTGTCACCCTACCATCACCTCCGCGTTCCGCGTAGGGTCCGGCTTTAGCCGGACCTTACTCGGCGGCGAGTAGCTCGTCGATCAGCACGCGACCGTCATGGCGAGTCACCGTACGGCTCACCGATCCATCGTGGTATCGTGTTGGATGCTGCGACAGCCGCACGCGAACTCGGTCTCCAGCGTGACGACCACGTCGGAGTCCTCGTCGCGAAAATTTTCGCCGTCGACGATTCGCCCGCATGGCGCGGGCTGGTTCTTGAAGCTGCCGCTGGCGTCCACGTCTCTCCCTCCTTACTTCCCTGGGATGACCGCGCGACGACCGAACAACGAACGTGACCGCGCGATGCGGTCCCGGCAACCCCGGGCCGAGGTCTCCTGTGATTACCCGAGCCTGAACTCCCGGCAGAGTTCCGCTCGGGGACAGTCTACGCGCCTCGCCGGAGGGCGCAACAACTTTTTGCGGCTCAGCAGAACAGCCGAACTTGGGACCGCTATGCGGCCGAAACGTGAATTTCGTACTCGTTGTGCCGACCGCATAGCGGTCCTAGCCGCGCGAAGCGCGGCAAAAAGACGCTGTCCACCAGTCGAGGGCTGCGGGGGATTTCAAGACCGAGCCCTTGACTGGTAGGATCCGCCACGTTCTTCGATGCCGCCATGGCTGCTTCCCGTACAGACTCTCGCGCTCGGCATCGCCGCGATTGCAACGTCCGCGCTGACCGTCGCGCTGCTGGTGGCGCAATCGCCAACTGCCTCCGATCCGCCTCTCGGGTCGCACTGCGCCTGCGACCGCGGCATCTGCCCTCTCGACGCGAACGGTCGCCGCTGCTCGTGCGGGTGCGCGAAGCGAGCCGACGCGCAACCTGTGCAGCGGCTCAACTCGGCAGGCGGCGTCACATGCAGCGACGGCAGAGCCGGCTCATTCCCGTGCCGCGACATCGACCTGTTGGCCTTTCTGCCGCACGGTGAGATCGGCGGTGGATCCGGAAACGACATCTGGGGTTGGACCGATCCCGTCACCGGACGCGAGTACGCATTGGTGGGCAGATCAACGGGAACAGCGTTTGTCGACATCTCGAATCCGAGCGCGCCGGTGTATCTCGGCAACCTGCCTACGCGGACCGTCGCATCGGGCTGGCGCGGCATCAAAGTGTTTGCGGACCACGCCTTCATCGTCAGTGAAGCGGTCGACCACGGCATGCAGGTCTTCGACCTGACACAACTGCGAACGGTGACGTCGCCCCCGGTGACCTTTGCAGAGACCGCACATTATCCGGGCTTTGGTTCGACGCATACGCTCGCCCTGAACGAACGGACGGGATTCGCGTATGCCGTCGGCACTCGCACCTGCGAAGGCGGCCTGCATGTAGTTGACGTGCGCACGCCCGCGGCACCGCGCACGGCCGGCTGCTTCAGCCTCGACGGCTACACGCACGAAACACAGTGTGTGGTTTACAACGGGCCGGACACCACCTATCGCGAACGTGAAGTCTGTTTCAACTCCAACGAAGACACGCTGACGGTCGTGGACGCCACCGACAAGCTCGAGCCGATCCAGCTCTCGCGAACCGGGTACGGAGGCAGTGCGTACACGCATCAGGGATGGCTCACCGAAGATCAGCGCTTCTTCCTCGTCAACGATGAGGGCGACGAAGTGGCCTTCAGGCATCCAACCCGAACCTGGATCTGGGATGTCTCGGACCTCGATGCACCGGTGCTCGTCAGCCGTTATGACGGCACGACCTCCTCCGTCGATCACAACCTCTATATTCGCGGGAACCTCGTCTACGAATCGAACTACCGCAGCGGTCTGCGTGTGCTCGACGCGAGCGATGTGGCCGCTGGCGTACTGCGCGAAGTCGGCTTCTTTGACATCTATCCTTCCGACGACCTGCCTTCGTACAACGGTGCCTGGACGTCTTACCCGTTTTTCGCGAGCGGCTCCGTCGCGGTGAACGGCATCGAGCAAGGCTTGTTCGTGCTCAGCCCACGCGTGACACCTCTGGGCCAGCCCGCCGGCCTCGACGTTTCCCTCGCCGGGCCCGGCAATGCCGGCACCGAATCAGACTGGTCATTCGTCGTGACGGTCGCCAACCATGGTCCCGGTCGTCTGTCGCAGGCGCGCGTGCTCGAGACGCCGCCATCGGACGTGCAACTTCTGTCGGCGCGGCCATCGCAAGGGCAGTGCTCCATTAGCGCAATCGCCACATGCGACCTGGGAAGTCTCGCACCAGGATCGCGGGCCCACGTGATCGTCACCACCCGTGCGACGGGACTCGCTGAGCGTGATTTCGTCAGCACCGCCATTGCCAGCGCAAGAGCCGACGATGGCTCGGCGCGTGAAGCGTCGGCACTGACGACAACGCGTGGCGTCAGGCATGCACCGTCCCTCACGCTGCGCAGGCCTGCTGCAGGCACAACGTTCTGGCTGGCGCGCAACAACACGATTCAATGGGTGCTGCGCGGTGTAACGGGCGGCGTTGCCATCGATCTGTCGCGCGATAACGGACAGACGTGGACGAGATTGATCGACCAGGCCGATAACGTCGGCTTCTACGACTGGACCGGCGCCGGCGAACTGACCGCACGCGCTCGGATCCGCGTCACCAGCGTCGCGCGGCCGGAGCTGACACAGACCTCGGGCAGCTTCACCATCGGGAGTCGTTAGCGCAGTATGGTCGAGTCGTGAAGCGCTTAACCACGTGACACAATCCGGGTATGCCCATTCCGTGGTCCACGATCCTGACGCACGGCCCCGCGATTGTCGCGTCGGCAAAACGACTGCTGGCAACAACCGATGCCAGTGACATCCGCGAGAGGCACCAGGCGCTCGACACGCGGCTGAACGAACTGCAGAAAGCGTCGGCGGAATCGGCGCGACTTCTTCATGACATCGCACAGCAGACGCAGGCACTCGCGATGGCCCAGCAGGAAGCCGCACGACGAGGACGGATCACGCTCACCCTTGCGATAGCAGCCACGATCATCAGCGTCGGGGCCGCGATTCTCGCCATCGTCCGTTGAAAAGATCATGCTTGACGGTTCAGCCGGGTCGCGACCTACTATAGGCATAGTCACACTATGCCTACGTCTCCCGTGGCAATTGTCGGTCGGTGGATCCGGCGGCTCGGTTACCTGCTGCGACGACGTGCCGTCGACGACGAGTTACGCCGTGAGATGGAGGCGCATCGCGCGCTGATGGAGGAGCCGCCGGCCTTCGGCAACACGTTGCGCCTGCGGGAGGAAGCTCGGGATGCCTGGGGATGGGGATGGTTTGACGACCTGGTGCACGACTCGCGCCTCGCGGTGCGAACGTTGTGGCACACGCCTGGGTTCACCATCACCGCGATCGTCACGTTAGCGCTCGGCATCGGCGCGAACATCGGCATGTTCAGCCTCGTGAACAGCCTGTTATTGCGTCCGCTGTACGAGCGACCACACGAAGTGGTTGCCGTCTATGGCCGCAACACCTCTCCTTCCGGAGGGTTTCGAGGCATTTCCTATCCGAACTACGTCGACCTCCAGCAAGGCACGGCCGACATCTTCGAAGACCTCGCGGCCTTCTCCACGGTGTTCATCGGTCTGGACGTGGGCGAGGGCGCGCGGCGCACGCTGGCCTCGGCGGTGACGGCCAACTACTTCCCGATCTTCGAGCTGCCGATGGCTCTGGGGCGCACGTTTACCCCTGATGAAGCACGGCTCGGCGTCGACTTCCGCGTCGCGATCATCAGCTATCCACTGTGGCAGCAACGTGGCGCTGACCCGAACATTGTCGGCCGGACGGTGCGAGTCAACGGCGAGCCGTTCACGGTTGTCGGAGTGGCGCCGGAAGGATTCACTGGGACGAGCATCCCTGGACCGGATGTGTGGCTGCCCCTTGGCGTGCACGACGCGATCAGCGCGGTAAGCGGTGCCACCGTGCAGCAACTGAAGACGCGAGATGCGCACGAGCTGAGCGTGATCGGTCGGCTTCGATCGGGTATCTCGGTCGAGACCGGCGCGCCGCTACTGACCACTGTATCCCGTCGACTCGAGCAGACGTTTCCCGTGGAGAACTCCGGCTACACCCTCCAGATGTCGGTGCCCTCACGCCTCGCGTTCATGCCAGGACCCGGCGGCGGAGCGATGATGACGAGCATTGCCCTGTTCCTGATGGTCATGCCGGCGATCGTCTTACTCGTGTCATGCCTCAACCTCGCCGATCTCCTGCTGGCGCGAGGACAGACACGCCGGCACGAACTCGCCATCAGGGCGTCGCTCGGCGGCGGTCGAGGGCGGCTCGTCCGGCAACTGCTCACCGAAGGTCTGATCCTGGCGCTCGTTGGAGGCGCTGTGGGATTGATGTTGTCTACGTGGGCCTCTGGCGCGTTGCTGGCATCGATCCGGCCGGTGCTGCCTGTTGGCCTGAGTCTTCCCGAGCTCGATCTCGACTGGCGAGTGCTCCTCGGAACGATGGGAGTCAGTCTGGCGGCATCGTTGGTGTTCGGCGCGTGGCCGGCCTGGGACTTGACCGGTCGCGCCGTCGTCACTGACCTCAAACGCCGTGTCGGCGAAGATGGCCATCGTCCGCGCGGGATCCGGATTGGCAACGCCCTGGTGATCGGCCAGGTGGCCTTGTCGCTTCTTCTGCTTGCGTCTGGTGGACTGTTTCTGGGGAGCGCCGTCTCGGCCGCGACAGCGGACCCTGGCTTTCGCCTCGACGATGGGCTGCTGGTAGAGGTCGATCCGAGCCTGGCCGGATACGACGAAACGCGAGGGAGACAGTTCCATCTCGCGCTGGTGGATCGGCTGCGAACCATTCCGGGCGTGGAAACCGTCACGATCGGATCCAGCCTTCCCTTTACGTCATTTGGTGACAGTCGCAACGTCGCCCCCGCTGGTGTTGCCACGGATCGAGCGAGCGCTGTTGACGCGGTATTCACCGTTGTCGGTCGCGACTTCGCTCGTGCTCTCGGGCTTCCGATGCTGGGTGGTCGCGACTTCATCGACGCCGAACTCACCCCCGGCACCTCGGAGCACGTCGCGATCGTCGACGACGCGCTCGCACGGCGGTTGTGGCCGGGCGAGAGCGCGCTGGGCCGGTTGATTCAATTCGTCGAGGAAGAGGGACCGGTCTCCGGTCGTCCCATGCGCGTAGTCGGCATCGTCCCAGCCGTGAAGCACTCGCTCAGTAACCCCATCCCCTTTCCGCACGTGTACGTGCCGCTTGGACAGCACTACGAGAGTGCGATGACGCTGCAGCTTCGAGTGGCCGATGAGACTGAAGGAACTATGCTGGCATCGATCGCCCGCGTCGTCCGGAGCGTGGACGAGCGCGTGCCGATCCTCCGCCTCTCGACGTGGCGAGATCACCTCGATTCGAGCCTGGACGTCTGGCTCTATCGAGCCGGCGCCAGGGTGTTTTCCGGATTCGGAGCGGTCGCGTTGCTCCTTGCGGTCATCGGTGTCTACGGCGTCAAGTCGTACGTCGTCTCGCGACGGACGCGGGAGTTCGGCATTCGGATCGCGACCGGCGCGCATCCCCGTGTCCTGCTGTTTCAGTTGCTGCGAGAGGGTGGCCGCATCACGCTGATCGGGATTGGGATCGGCCTGGTTCTGGCCGTTGGCGCCGGACGGCTCCTCCAAGGTTTCCTGTACGGAGTGAACAGCGTCGAGCCAGTAGTGCTGATAACAGCCCCGCTCATTCTGCTCGCCGCGTCGCTCCTCGCCTCGTTGATTCCGGCACTTCGCGCAACAAGAGTCGATCCGACCGTCGCGTTGCGCTCCGAGTAACGAGTCAGCCTGTCGTCATCGCACGCCGGCTCACTCGCCATCTGCGCGGCCACCACGCCCAGCACAGCGCCACGACGAGCACAGCCCCGAGAGGGCGCCATGCGGGCCTCGCGAACACGATGGCGCCATTGACGATCATCGTCAGCACGAACGCCCGCCACGCCCAGTGGCGCCATGACCACGCCACGAGCAGCCACAGCGCCAGGAAGGCATAGTTCACGTAAATGCTGCCCCGCCAGGCGAATCCATAAATCTGGGCACTCTGCGCGGCCGTCGCGGTCACGGCGAGCTCGTGATCCCAGCCATAACGGCCCGCGAATGCGATCGCGGCGTGAATGATGGCGAGCAGCGCGCCGGTTACGAAGGCGGGACGGGCCCAGCGCGGCGGACGACCGTCGGTCGCGAGCGGGCCCTTACCGGCCTCGGCGATCACAAAGAGCGCCAGCGCCACCCAGATCGTCAGAAACAACAACATGAACAAATGCTATGTTGCCAATGACGACGGAACAGACAGTTCCGGCTGAACGTCATTCCGGTACGTATTCGCAGGATGGATCAGACCACAGTTGAGACGGTCGCGGACGGGATCGAGCGCCAGCTCGATCCCAGATGGATTCCTTGTCAGCGTCTCATCGCCTTGATCCCGACGTTTATTGTCGCGGGAGCGTCGTTTCTGTTCGTGTTGTTCGTCTGGGCCAGCAGCGGCATTCTGCTGCTCGGACTCCTGCTGCTGCCGGTGTGGGTGGTGTTGATGGCGGCATTCGTCTGGCAGCTGCAACGTTGGCCCGCCGTTGCCTACAAGTTTTCCTCATACCGGATCGATGAAGCCGGCATCCAAATCCGGCAAGGCGTCTACTGGCGGACGATCACCAACGTGCCGCGGTCGCGGGTGCAGCATACCGACGTGTCGCAAGGTCCGATCGAACGCCGTTTCGGCCTTGGCACGCTGGTGATTTACACCGCCGGGACCGCGCACTCCAAAGTGAGTCTGTCCGGGCTCGACTTCAACGTCGCGCGCCGCATTCGAGCGCATCTCCTGCCGGATGATCAGACCGATGCCATCTGAACATCGTCTTCATCCTTCGTCGATCCTCTTTGCCCTCGCAGGAAGCCTCAAGGCGTTCGCGCTCCCGGCACTCCTGGTGCTCGTGACGAGCGGGCGGTCGTCTCCGGAACCTGAAATCGGGCCACCGGGGCGGGGACCGGCGGCTTGGATGAACCGCTGGATGCCCGGGGATTTCGAGATCGCCAACTGGCAATTCTGGCTGCTCCTCTTCCTCATACCGGCCACCATCGCGGCGATCGTGCGCTATCTCTCCTTCCGCCTGCGCTACGAAGGGACGGAACTCGTCATCAGGTCCGGCATCTTCTTCCGTAACGAACGTCACGTGCCGTACGCCCGTATCCAGAACCTCGATGCGGTCAGAAACGTCGTGCATCGTCTGCTCGGCGTCACGGAGGTTCGCGTCGAGACGGGTGGTGGCCAGGCGCCTGAGGCGACGATCAGCGTCCTCCACGAAACGGTCTTCGAGGAGATGCGACGCCGCATCTTCGAGGGCCGTGCGGCGATCGCTGGAACCGGCGCGCCGGACGTTGACGAGGCGGCGCGCGACGAGCCGGCCCTCGAGTCGCGAACACTGCTCTATCTGCCGCTGCGCGAGCTCTTTCTCCACGGTGTCCTCGAGAACCGCGGCATGCTGCTCGTCGCCGCGGGATACGGCCTGCTCTGGGAGGCCGGGCTGTTCCGGGCCGTCTGGGATCGAGTTGCCAACGGATGGTACGGGCCGGGACTCGTGCGCGACACTTTCCGCCGGGTCGCGATTGGCGAACCGTTGCCATGGGGACAAATCGCTGTCCTGCTCGTTGGCATCGTGGGCCTGCTCGTGCTGGTTCGTGTTCTCTCGATGATCTGGTCCGGCCTTCGTTTGTACGAGTTCAGGCTCTCACGCGTCGGTGAAGACCTGCGCACGGAGTACGGTCTGCTGACGCGCGTGACGGCGACCATCCCGCTGCGACGCGTCCAGACGGTCACGATCCGTCAGACACCACTGCAGCGTCTCCTACATCGGCAATCGGTGAAAGTCGAAACAGCGGGCGGCGAGGGCGCTCCGGAGGATGGACCGAAGCGGCCGCGCGAGTGGCTGGCACCGATCATCCGAACGTCAGCGGTACCTGCACTCGTGCGCGAGGTGCTTCCCGGTTTCGCGATCGACGCGCTCGACTGGCAGCCGCTGCATGCGCGTGCGTTTCGGCGAGCGGTGAAGCCGGCCTTGTTACTCGCCGCCGCGATCGCGCTCCCCAATGTCTTCATCTTCGGTTGGCGTGCGTTTCCGGTGGTGCCCGTCGCATTCGCGTGGATGGCACTCGCGACATGGCAGCACGTCCGACACATGCGGTGGGCGTCAACCGAAGATGCGGTCGCCTTTCGCAGCGGATGGTTGTGGCAGAACCTCACGATTGCTCCCGTCGTGAAGATCCAAACAGTCGAGTGCACCGAGTCGCCGTTCGACCGGCGCACGATGATGGCGCGAGTGCGAGTCGATACAGCTGGTGGCCGCGAGCTCGCTCACAGCGTGGCCATTCCCTATCTCGCACGCGACACGGCGCGCGCGCTCTACGAGCACCTCTCGACGAAGGCGGCACACACAACGTTCCGCTGGTAGCCAGTCGAGCGAAGCTCAGCCGGACAATTCCCTTGCGCAGTGAAGAACGGCTCAGCATGATGGCTGAGGGCATGCTGCTTCGCCTGCTCCCCCTCGTCCTCGGGCCCGCGATCCTGCTCCCACTGGCTGTTTATGCCTTCCGGCGCCGCCGAGTTCGAGGCGCGGCCTGGTATTGCGTCCTGCTGGTGGCGATCGCGCTATGGAGTGCGCTCTACGCGTTGGAGCTCGCCATCCCCGATCCCGATCACAAGATGATCGCGCTCAAGCTCAAATACATCGGCGTGGTCGCGCTGCCGGCGGCATGGCTTGGCTTCGTCCTCGAGTTCGTCGGCCGCGAGCCGGCGTTTGTTCGACGCGTGGGCCACCGCATGATCGCGATCGCTGTCCTGATGCTGATCGCGGCGTGGACCAACGACTGGCATCACCTCTTCTGGGGCCAGATGGCCGTCGATCCGGTGGGCACGCTCTACACGCTCACGGGCCGCGGACCGGGCTTCTGGCTGAACGTCTCCTATACCTACACCGTGCTCCTCGTCGGCCTGGCGATCCTCGTCGGCCAGGCCATTCAGTCGCCATACCTGTATCGCAAGCGCACGGTGATTCTGGTACTCGCCACCGTGCTGCCGTGGATCGGCAACCTGATCTTCGTGGCTCGAGCTGAGGGGCCTGGCACGATCGACCTCACGCCGTTTCTGTTTACGTGCACCGCACTGATCTCGGCGGTGGCCGTCTTCCGCTACCAGGTGCTCGAACCGATCCCGACGCTGCGCGACGCGCGGATTCAGGTGATTGGCGATGGCCTTCTGATCCTGGACCGCTCGCGCCGCATCGCCGATCTGAATCACGCCGCCGAAACGATCATCGGCCGCGGCCGCGCGAACGCCGCGGGTGAGCCGATCGAGCAGCTGTTGCCAGACTGGCCGTCACACATTGGTCTCGAGGTGCGGCAGGACCTTACACTCTCCGGTTCGAGTGGTGAACGCATCTATGACGTGCGCATCACCCCGATTCAGGCGCAGGGTGAACAGCTCACCGGATACGTCGTGCTGCTTCGCGATGTCACCGAACGGCGGCACGCGGAGGCAGCGCTGCGCGACAGCGAGCTGCGCTATCGCGAGCTCGTCGAAAATGCGCGCGACCTGATCTGCACGTGCGACCTCGAAGGTCGCATCCTGTCCATCAATCAGGCGGGGCTCGACCTCACCGGTTACACGAGCGATGCGCTGGTCGGCCGTCCACTCCTTGACCTCGTGGTGCCCGAGTCACGCGAGGCCGCCACCGCCCTCTTCATAGGGACGCAAACCGATCTGCTGTCCAGCAGGACCGAGATCGTCTTGATCGGGAGCGGCGGACAACGAGTGGTCCTCGAGCTGGCCTGCTGGTTACAGCGGCGGTCCGGTATCCCGATCGCCGTCCAGGCCATTGGCCGCGACGTGACCGAACGGCGGCGTCTCGAAGATGAATTGCGACAGGCGCAACGAATGGAGGCGGTGGGTAAGCTGGCCGGTGGCGTCGCGCATGACTTCAACAACCTGTTGACCGCGATCCTCGGGTTCGCCGCGCTGGCGGAAGCGGAGCAGAAAGAGGGCTCGCCGCTGCATGACTATCTCGCCCAGATTCGACGGTCAGGCGAACAAGCGGCGGCGCTCACCCGGCAACTGCTGGCGTTTGGCCGCCGGCAAATGCTTTCCCCGGTCGATCTCGATCTGAATCACGTCGTCGACGATACGCAGAAGATGCTGCGACGCCTCATCGGCGAGGACGTCGAGCTCATCGTGCAACTCGCGCGCGATCTCAGCCCGGTGCGGGCCGATCGGTCGCAGGTGGAACAGGTGATCGTCAACCTCGCCGTCAACGCACGCGACGCGATGCCTCGTGGTGGACAGCTCACGATCCGTACCGAGAATGTCGTGGTGGAGGCGAAACCGTCCACCACAGTGCCAGGCACCGCGGCCGGCAACTATGCCGCGCTGATTGTCGAGGACACCGGGGAAGGTATCCACCCGTCCGTGCTCGGTCGCATCTTCGAGCCCTTCTTCACGACGAAAGCGTTCGGCCGCGGCAGCGGACTGGGTCTCGCGACGGTCTACGGGGTCGTCAAGCAGAGCAAGGGCGACATCCAGGTGCGTAGCGTTCCCGGGGAGGGGACGACGTTCACCGTGACTGTTGCCGGCGGTGACACGCACGGTCACATCCACGGAAACATTCACGGAACGGAAGCACGATGCCGAAACGGCGGCGGTGATGCCCAACGTCGGGAGCGTGCTCATCGTGGAAGACGACATCGGAGTACGGAAGTTCACGGCGAAGGTGCTGCGCGATGCTGGATGGACCGCACTCGAAGCGGACGATCCAGCCGGCGCGATGGCAATCGCCTCCTGTCAGTCACAGCCGATCGATCTGTTGCTGACGGATGTCGTGCTTCCAGGCATCAATGGGAGCGAACTCGCGCGCCGCATCTGCGCTCTGAGACCCGGACTTCGCGTCCTGTTCATGTCGGGCTATGCGCCAGAGGAGATCGTGGCGAGCGGCGCGCTGCCGATGGGCGAGCATCTGATACGCAAGCCGTTCACACCCTCCGTGCTTCGCCAGCGCGTGGCACAGATGCTGAGAACGACCATAGAGCTCTGAGATCCCTTGTGACCGGCATCCCAATAGATGCCGTCGGCCGGATGCGCCGAGTAAATTGGCGCGGCGGCGGACACCGGCTTTCGACAGAAGGTTTGCCATGCAGATAACCATAAATCTGGGCTTCAAGGGGCAGTGTGAGGCGGCGTTCAAGTTCTACGAGCAGTGCCTGGGTGCCGAGCCTGGCCCGATTTGCGGTACGCCGGCTCCGATGGCCAACAACGTGCCCGCGGGCTGGCAGGACAAGATCATGCACGGCAGTGTGAAGCTCGGTGACCTGGTCCTGATGGGCGGCGACGTGGCGCCCGAACAATACGAGAGCCTAAGGGCTTTGCGCTCTCGATTCAGATCACGAGCATCGATGATGCCGAGCGCGTCTTTCGCGAGCTTGCTCGTGACGGCCGGATCGTGATGCCGCTCGAGAAAACATTCTGGGCGGAGCGCTTCGGCCAGCTTGTTGATCGCTTCGGCGTCCCGTGGCTGATTAACTGCGAGAGTCCCGGAGAGCCTCAGCACGCCTGACCCTGCGCTCGTCTGCTAGCGACCGTGGTGTATCGAGGGACGGAACCGTCGCGAGGGACGGGCGGCGATCACGAGGAGCAGCGATGAGTGAGCAGACGCGCTCCTGAACCGAAGGTGTTGCCTCAGGGGTTTGAGCTGCCGCCGAACTCGCAGTTGATTAGGAGGATCAGTCCTATCGCACGCAGACGGAAGCAGCCAGTACATGCTCTTCATTCCGGAATCGTATGTACTCGCCCATGAACGACCGATGAACTCGTCCGGCATCTTGCGCCCAGCACAGCTTTGTCATCGTGCGTTCATGAAGACGCTGGAATCATGAGCGGCAGGTGCGGTGTGCCTTACGCCGCTCAAGGAGGCGGCGCAGGCAGATGATTACAGCGCGTCCGGTCTTATGCGTCGTCGCGACAATCGTGGTGGCCCTCAACCTGGGATGCGCATCCACGAACGGTGCTCCCACGCAGCCTGACCTGGATGGGGCGATTCGCGCACGCACCGCGGCAATGGGTATCCGTCTCGAGCGGCAAGAGCCACTGCCTCCCGATGTCGACCTGACCGACGGCCTCACGCAGGAAGAGGCAGTCGCTGTTGCGCTCTGGAACAGCCCGTCCTTCCAGGCCACGCTCACTGATCTGGGTATTGCCCGCGCCGACCTCGCCACAGCAGGGCTGCTTCGAAACCCGATCTTCTCGTTGCTCTTCCCGATCGGACCCAAGCAATTGGAGTTCACGCTGCAGTATCCGTTCGAGGTGCTGTGGCAGCGTCCAGCCCGTGTCGAGGCCGCTCGCTTCAATGCGCAAGCGGTCGGCGAACGGCTCGTCTGGGATGCGCTCTCGCTGGTCGCACAGGTCCGCAGCGCGCACGCCGATGCGGTCACCGCTGACCGTCGCCTGGCGCTGGCCACACAGAATGCAGAACTGATACGGCGGCTCGCCGACATTACCGACGCGCGCTTGCGCGCCGGCGATATCAGTGAGCTCGAAGCACGGGCCCCAAGAAGCGATGCGTCCCGCTCCGAAGTCGTTCGCCGTGCGACAGAGCACGATCGCGATCTGGCGAGGGTCATGCTGGCGGCGCTGCTCGGTCTCGATCGAGTCCCTGAACAACTCACGCCACAAACATCGGCTGCCTATGATGCCGCGCCGTGCCCGATCGATGACGGGCGCCTCACGGAGGCACTGGCGTCGCGGCCCGATGTACGCGCCGCAGAACTCACCATCGAGGCCGCAACCGCGCGCGCACGATGGGAGCGCTCGCGTGTCCTCACCCTCATCGGAATCCTCGATACCAACGGACAGGGTGAAAGGTTCGAGATCGGTCCCGGCATCAACACCGACCTGCCGATCTTCGATCGGAATCAGGGTGGAATCGCGCGTGCCACCGTCGAGATCGAGCGCGCGAGTCGCCTCTACGCCTCGGCTCGCGCACAAGTCATCACTGATGTGCGCTCGGCCGGCGTTCGTGAGACCCAGGCGCAGCAAGCTCTCGATGCCTGGACCACGGACATCGTCCCGTCGCTCGAGACCGAACAACGCCAGGCCGAGAGCGCCTACAAGGCCGGTGAAATCCCGCTGTTCAACGTGTTGGACGTCAGTCGCCGACTGGTCGACGGGCGCATGCGACAGCTCGATGCGGAAGCCGACCTCTTTCGCTCGCGCATCGCGCTCGAACGTGCTATCGGTCGCTACTGCCGCTAGACGAATGTCCTCATGAGGCCCTGCATGCGACTCTCTCTGTGTCTGGTGTCATCGCTTCTGATTCTTGTGTCGGGCTGCTCGACGAGCGAAGAGCCGCCGGCGTCAGCCGAAACCGCAGCACACGTCGATGCGCCTCGACCGGAAGCCGAGTTGACGACGGTGAAGCTGTCGCCGGAGGCTGTTAAGCGCCTGGGAGTCGAAACTGCGACGGCCAGGATCGACACTGCCGCCGCCACGCGTTCGCTTGGTGGCGAAGTCGTCGTGCCAGAGGGCCGGCTGGTCACCGTGACGGCACCAGTTGCCGGCACTCTGTCGATCGAGTCCGGCCTGCAGCCGGGGGCTCGCGTGACCCGTGGCACGCGATTGATGACGCTGGCGCCGCTCGTGTCCTCCGACCGCGATCAGAGCATCGAAGCGCGACGGGCGGTAGAGGCAGCGCAGGCTGAGGCGGAGGCCTCCCGGCTGCGCCTCCAGCGTCTCGAGCAATTGCTGAAAGACGGAGCCGCAAGCGTGCGCAGCGTGGAGGAGGCACGCGCCCAGCTACAAGTCAATGAGGCGGCGTTGAATGCCGCGCGGGAGCGACTTAGTGGGGTCCGTCAAGGGCCAGTCGGGCCGCAGGGTGAGATCGCGATTACGGCCCCACTTGATGGCCTCATCCAGTCGGTTTCGGCCGCACCCGGGCAGACCGTATCCGCGTCGGCGGCGCTCCTGCAAATCGCACAGGTCAGCACGCTCTGGGTGCGCGTTCCAGTATTCGCCGGCGATGTCGATCAGATCGACGCAGCGCAGCCGATCGCGGTGAGGAGGCTCGGGCGCAGCGACGCGCCACGGGCAGCCAGACGCGTCATGGCGCCGCTGAAGGCAGACCCGTCCGCGGCTTCAGTAGACCTGTATTACGAGCTGTCCGGAACGGGGCCGACGCTGCAACCTGGAGAGCGCGTGATGGCAGAGGTGCCGCTCACAGGCATGGAACGAGGGCTCGTCGTGCCCGAAGCCGCAGTGCTCTACGACATTCACGGCGACGCCTGGGTGTACCGAGGACCTCGGGGGCCACGCGTACGCTCGCCGACGCGTGCAGATCGCCCGACATGCCGGCGATCGCGCCGTGATTGCACGCGGCATAGCCGAGGGCGCGAAGGTCGTGACGGCAGGCGCCGCCGAACTCTTTGGGACCGAATTCGGAGCTGGACACTGATGCGCTGGCTGGTCGATCTCTCGCTGCGGAATCGAATCGTCGTCGCGGCGCTGGCGGTGCTGTTGGTGATCGGCGCCGTCAGAACGCTGCGCACGACGCCCCTCGACGTGTTTCCGGAATTCGCGCCGCCGCTCGTCGAGGTGCAGACCGAGGCCCCGGGGCTGTCGGCGAACGACGTCGAGGCGCTGGTGACCGTTCCCCTCGAAGCGGCGCTCAATGGCGTCCCCGGGCTCCGCACCCTCCGATCGAAATCAGTGCTCGGCCTGTCATCGGTCGTCCTGATTCTCGATCCGTCGACGGACGTGATGACATCACGACAGATGGTGCAGGAGCGGCTGTCGCGGGCCGCAACGACCCTGCCGGCCGTCGCACGCCCGCCGGTGATGTTGTCGCCGCTGTCATCGCTCAGTCGTGTGATGAAGATCGGCATGACGTCGAGCGAGCTCTCACAGGTCGAGATGAGCACGCTCGCCAGGTGGACGATCCGCCCGCGCCTGATGGCGATTTCCGGCGTGGCGAACGTGGCGATCTGGGGTCAACGCGACCGTCAGATCCAGGTCCTCGTCGATCCCAATCGTCTGCAGGCGCACGGTGTCACCGTGGACGACGTGGTGAGGGCGACCGGAGAGGCGGTCTCACTCGAGTCAGGCGGATTCCTCGACACCCCGAATCAGCGGCTCGCCATCACACACGCCGCGTCGGTGCGGGCCGCACGCGATCTCGAAGGCATCGTGGTCTCATCGAGAAATGGTGCCACGCTGCGAATAGGTGATGTCGCAACCGTGGTCGAGGGATTTCCGCAGCCGATCGGCGATGCCGTCATCAACAACGGACCCGGCCTGCTCCTGATCGTCGAGAAGCAACTCGGGGCCAACACCCTACAGGTCACACGCGATGTCGAAGCGGCGCTCGAGGATCTCAAGCCGGCGCTGGCCGGCGTCGCCGTCGATCCCGCGATTTTCCGGCCGGCGACGTTCATCGAGATGTCGCTGCGAAACCTCTCGCGCGCGCTGCTCATCGGCTGCGCACTCGTCGTGGCCGTGCTGCTCGTCTTCCTCTCCGACTGGCGGACGGCGCTGATCAGCAGCACCGCGATCCCGCTGTCGCTGCTGGCCGCAGGCCTGCTTCTCCACTACCGCGGCGGCACGCTCGACACAATGGTCCTGGCCGGACTGGTCATTGCTCTGGGAGAAGTCGTCGATGACGCCATCATCGACGTCGAGAACATCGTCAGACGGTTGCGCCTCAACCGTGAATCGGCGGACCCGCTGCCGGCGATCAGAGTCGTCCTCGACGCGTCGATGGAAGTACGGAGCGCCGTCCTGTACGGCAGCCTGATCGTGGTGGTGGTGTTCGTGCCGGTCTTCATGCTCGACGGACTGGCGGGAGCCTTTTTCCGACCCTTGGCGCTTTCTTACGTGCTCGCGATCCTCGCGTCGCTGGCGGTTGCACTGACGGTCACACCCGCTCTGGCACTCCTCCTCCTGCCTAAGCACCTTGACACGCGCGAGTCGCGGCTCGTCGGCGGGCTCAAGGCGCGATACCGGCAGATGCTGCCAGCCTTCGTGGATCGTCCGAAGACAGCGCTCGGCTCGCTCGCGGTGCTGCTGCTGGTGACCACGTTGACAGTGCCATTCCTGGGCGAGGAGTTCCTCCCCAGTTTCCGCGAGTACCGACTTCCTCATGCATTGGGTCGAGAAACCAGGCACGTCGATCGATGCGATGCGGCGCATCACCGTGCGGGCAAGCCGCGAACTGATGGCAGTGCCCGGGGTGAGGAACTTCGGCGCACATATCGGTCGTGCCGAGGTCGCTGACGAAGTCGTCGGACCCAACTTCACGGAGCTGTGGATCAGCCTCGACCCGTCGGTGGATTACGAAGCGACCATTGCAAAGGTCCAGTCCATCGTCGATGGCTACCCCGGCTTGTATCGCGACCTCCTCACCTATCTGCGCGAGCGCATCAAGGAAGTGTTGACCGGAGCGAGCGCCACGATCGTCATCCGCGTCTACGGCCCCGAGCTGGACCGGCTTCAGGGACAAGCTCAGACAGTGCGGGCGGCGATCGCGGACGTTGAGGGCGTTGCCGATCTCACTGTGCAGGCGCAGGTGGTCGTGCCAAAAGTCGAGGTCCGCCTCGACCCTGATCGTGCGGCGGTCTTCGGGCTGACACCAGGTCAGGTTCGGTCCGCCGCCGCCACGCTCGTGCAAGGCACCAAGGTCGGGGAGTTTTACGAAGACCAGCGACTGTTCGATGTCGTCGTCTGGGGTGCTCCGGAAGTGCGCCGAAATTTGGACGCCGTTCGCGCGCTGCAGGTGCCCGTGGCCAACGGCGGACTCGTGCCGCTTGGCAGCGTGGCGCACGTCGAGGTGATTCCGACGCCGAACGAGATCACGCGAGAAAACGGGTCACGCCGCATCGACGTCACGTCGAACGTGCGAGGACGTGATCTCGGTGCGGTCGCGCGCGACATCCAGGCTCGCCTCGCGTCACTTCCGTTTGAACAGGGGTACTACGCGGAGATCCTCGGCGAGTACGCGGAACGGCAGGCTTCGTCGACCCGTCTGACGCTGCTTGGGATTGGCGCCGTGGCTTTCATCTTCCTCATTCTGTTCGCGGACTTCGGGTCGGGTCGACTCGCAACGCTCGTCTTCCTGACGCTGCCTTTCGCGCTGGTCGGCGCGATCGTCGCAGCGTTTCTGACCGGCGGCGTCCTCTCGTTGGGATCGCTCGTTGGACTCGTGACCGTCATCGGCATCTCCGCGCGAAACGGCATCATGCTGGTCAGCCACTATCGGCACCTCGAGCAGTTCGAGGCCGTTCCGTTCGGCCGCGACCTGGTGATCCGCGGATCGGAGGAGCGGTTGGCACCCATCCTCATGACCGCTCTGGCTACGGGTCTGGCACTGGTTCCGATTGTGCTGGGTGGAAGCCGGGCCGGGTACGAGATCGAGCATCCCCTGGCCGTGGTGATTCTTGGCGGCCTGGTGACATCGACACTCCTCAACCTGTTCATCGTGCCAACGCTCTATTTGAAGTACACACGCGGCGCATCCACGACTCTCGCCGAATGATATCGATCGCGATACGCGACGTGGGTCGCGTTAAGGGAGGGACACCTCCTCGTGATGCCAGTTTTGTCCCCCGGGTTTCATAACGGAACATGCAGGACATCTCACCACCAGCGCAATCGTCGGCTTCACCACCAGCGCAATCGTCGGCTCAATAGTCTCTTAGGTGTCTTCGTGTCCGCTGGCATGTGGCTTGCTCCGGGTCAGGGTATGGTTCACACCCAGCGCGGATTCACTCTCATCGAGCTGATGATGACGGTCGGATTGATAGCTGTCGTGACGGCTATCGTGATCCCGATTACCGGCGCCTCGCTCGATGTCAATCGTCTGAAGGGTGACGCCACTGCGCTGAGGAATCTCGTCGGCCTCGCGAAAATGCGTGCATCGTCGCAATCAACGCGTGCTCGAGTCTATGCCGATCTGGGCGCCAACACTTTCGCGCTCGAGGTGTGGGACAGGACCACGAATACCTGGGTCACTCAAAACGGCGTGAGGCCGCTGGCGACTGGCGTCAGCTTCGGCTTTGGTGGACTCGCGACCTCACCACTGGACCCGCAACTGCCGATCGTCATGTCGCCACCGTGCACCGCGGGGTTGACCGCCGCGAATGCCATCGCCAACACTGCGTGCATCACCTTCAATTCGCGTGGGCTTCCGGTGGACGCAGACGGGGTTCTGTTCCCGCGACATGCCCTTTACTTGCGCGGCGACTTCGGCGTGTACGGGACGACGGTCACGGCGACCCCGCTGATCCGCTTGTGGTCGTCGCCGAACAACTACGCCGTGTGGACACGAAGGTGAACAAAGGAATGACCGAACGGGGATTCAGCCTGATTGAGACGATGGTCGCGCTGGCGTTGGTGCTCGTCGTCGCCGCAGGCGTACTTCCGCTCGGCGTGCTGGCGGTTTCGACGAGCGAGAACCAGGGGCACCTTTCGTCGCGGGCGGCGGAATACGCCCAGGACAAGCTCGAACAGTTGCTCGCGCTCTCCTATGGTGACTCCACGTCCGACACGCGCGTGTTTCCCGCTCCTGAACTCGGGGGGAGCGGCCTGACGGTTGGCGGCAGCAGCAATCCTGCGAACCCAGTTCAGCTTTATGTTGATTACCTGGACCCCGAAGGGGCGCTGATTCCTTCGCCCAGCGGCGCACCACCAGCGGGCTGGTACTACCAGCGCGTCTGGCAGATTACGAGTCCGCGCGCGAACCTGAAGCAGATCACGGTCACTGCCATAGTCCAGCGGTCACAAGGTGCCTGGATGCTCAGACCTCGTGCGACCGTCGCCGCGCTCAAGACATCACCGTTCTGAAAGGTCCACATCCGATATGGAATCTGCTCGGCGGCAAGTGATGAACGACGAGGGCGGCTTTACGCTGATCGAACTGCTCATCTCGATGTGTCTGCTGCTGGTCGTGTCCGGCATCGTCCTCGGTGCAACCATGGATTTGACGCGACTCAGCGGCACAATGACCAACCGTTCGGACATGCACGCTGGTGTACGAAACGCAACGGCGCTTCTGCAGCAGGAGGTTGGCCAGGCCGGGCGTGTATCGCTGCCCGGTCCCGTGACGTTGCAGGCGGACGTGGGAGTGGGTGTCGCGACGGTTCAGGTCAGCTCCACTGAAGGCATGTTCGTCGGCGAGAGGCTGATCATCGGCACTGGCGTGAACGAGGAGACGGTGACGGTAACGACTCTCGACCCGGACATGAATAGCATAGAAGCGAGGTTCACCCTCGATCACATTGCCGGTGCGCGCGTGGCCGCAACCGGTGGGTTCTCCGGAGGAGTCATTCCCACGACGATCCCCAACGGCTCGGACGGCATGACGCTCAAGATTCTGGGCGACATCAACGCCAACGGCCGCATGGTGTACGTGGAATACCGTTGCGACCTTGTGGGTGGGCGCTTGTTCCGCAACGTCATGGATTTCGACGAACTGGTCAAGCCGCCAGTCACCGTCGAGAACGTCCTGCTGGACAATCTTCTGCCCAATCCACCGGATCCCGACGGCACCGTTCCACCGTGCTTCCTCTACGATCAACGCACATTCAGCGGAACGACGTTCGTGATCGGCGTGGCCGTCATGACGACCGTTCGCACAGAGCAACGGGATGTCCATACCAACGCATTTCAGCGAGTGACCAAGGCGCTGCTGAACGTATCGCCGCGTAATGTCGTGAACGTCTGGCAATTGGCGAGCCTGGACTATCGCAACCGCATTCAGCCGATTCCACCAACCGTGCTCGCACTGCTCCCATAGAAGCACAGGAAGCATAAGACCGTGAATCCGATCACTCCCAGACATATTCGGTCCGACGAACGAGGCATTGCTCTGGTCATGGCGCTGCTCATGGTCCTGGTCGTCTCGGTCCTGACCTCGGCCCTCGCGTTCGTGGCGAACAGTGAAGCGATTTCGAGTCTCAGCTATACCTCGATGACGCAGGTCCGCTATGGCGCAGAATCGGGGATCCATGCGGCGGGGAATCATCTGCTCTTCTCATACGCCCGCCCAACGCGGTCAGTGCGAGCGATCCGATCGCGAACTACGACATGACCGTATCGCCGGTCACGTTCAACGGCCAGCCGGTCGTGCTGTCGAGCGATCCTGCGGTGCCTTCCAATTACCCATCCGGTGCTGCAATCAACGCGTTCGTCGCCGACTCGCGAGGCACCCTGAACCTGAACAACGCCTCGGTTGAGTACTCGGCGAGAGCGACGCTGACGTCGATGCGGGTCCTGACCGACTACTTCACGAGTCTTCCGGTGACACTCCAGACCTGGGAAGTGATCGGCGTCAGCCGCGTGAGAGGTGCTGGAGCGGCGATGGTGGAAGTCTCCTCGGTCATCGAGCGTCAGGCTGTCCCCGTTTTCAGCTATGCCGCGTTTGCGACGCATCACGGCTGTGACGCGCTCTCGTTCGTAGGAGGCGCAGAGACTAAGAGCTACGACTCGGGTCTCCCGCTGGTCGGCGGCTCGCCGGTCATCGATCTTTACGACGGCAACGTCGGCACAAACGGAAACCTCGCCGGCGACGGTGACACGACGACAATCAACGGGACGTTGTCGACGCCACGCGCAGGTGTCGGCGACTGCACCACCAATAACGTCACCGCTTCAACGATTGAAGGGTGGGCAACCGTCGAGGAGGGTCTCGTCACGCTGCCTCAGGCCATCACGCTTCCCACGCCTCCCCCGTTTCCGCCGCCGGGGGGCGGCAACGTGACCTTCAACAGCAGCGGTGGCTGCCCGGCTGCTGCACTCTACTGCACGGGCAGCGGGGGTGTCCGCACCATCACACCACCCTCGGCCAGCTCTGTCGTCTCGATGGGGGACGTGGCACTGAACGGGGGCGCCGTGGTACACCTGCATGCCGGTGTGTACCAGCTCAACAGCCTCACGCTGGCTGGCAGCGCCAGGATTGTCATTGATTCCGGTCCCGTGATCATAAAGATCGCCGGGCAGGGCCGCCATGAACACTCCTCTAGATCTGTCTGGTGGCGGCGTCTCGAATCCGTCTATGGATCCAACCAAGTTGCAGTTCATCTACGCAGGGAACAACAACATCAAGGTCACTGGCGGCACCGACACCGCGGCGCTGGTTTACGCGCCGAACGCCAGTGCCCAGCTGGCCGGCGACAGCACACATTTCTACGGCGCCATCGTCACCAACAAGGTGACGTCAACCGGCGGGTTCAACCTGTACCTACGATCGCCGGCTCCGGAATTCCACACTCACGGCTGGCAATCCGACGATGACCACCTTCACGTGGCGGACGTTCTGAGAAACGACGATCGGCTCGCCTGAGATGTCGTTGTCGAACCCCCAAAGAGTGTGAAAGCACCGGACGCGGCACGGCAGAAGGCTATGCCCGAGCACCGCGAGGCGCACGGAATCAACGAGCCTTCGATGCGGCCTCGGCACCATGTGGTTCGCTGAACGGTTCGATGTGGATGCGCTCGTAACGCACCTCGAGGATCTCCAGTGGCTCCGTACTTCCCGGCGCGCGAAGGACCACGGTGTCGCCTGGCCCAGACTTCATCAGCGCGCGCGCCAGTGGCGACATCCAGCTGATGTGGCTTCTATCCAGATCGATCTCATCGAGGCCGACGATGCGCACGACCCGCTCTGTTCCGGCAGCATTGGCGTAGCGAACAGTCGCCCCGAAGAAGACGTGCGTCGCCGCTCGCCCGGCTCTCGGCGCTTCCGGGTCCACCACTTCCGCTGCATCGATTCGTTTCGTGAGAAAGCGAATCCGCCGATCGATCTCGCGCAGTCGCCGTTTGCCGTACTGATAGTCGGCGTTCTCGCTGCGATCGCCGTTGCCCGCCGCCCAGGCCACCACGTTGGTCACCGCCGGCCGTTCCCTGGTGAGCAAGAACCGTAGCTCGTCTCTGAGGCGCTGCAAGCCACTCGGGGTGATGTAGTTCTTGACTCCGGGTTGGGCGCGTGCGGGCTCTTCCGCGGCGTCGTCGCGCTCGTCGTCCTCGTCGTCCGATTCCTTCGTGAACGCCTTGTTCATGGGGCTACTGATTCAATCACGACTGAGGCGTCGTAAAGACGCGACCGTGAGAATCAGTTCGTGAAGCTCGAGGCCGGCTGAGCGCTAGGAAACACCAATCTATACACGAGTTACCGCACTGGACCGCCGCTTGCACGCATCTTCGGTGCGGCTCAGTTCGTCGAAGAGCCGAGGAGGCGACAATGAGGAGAATCTGGAGCGCAACACTAGTCTCCACGGTGGTTCTGGGATTCGGGATCGCCGCCGCGCAGCAGAGTGTCCCGTCCAAGCCTGTCAACGAGCGCGAGTTCGTTTCGCAATTGGCGATGTCCAACATGGCCGCCGTTCAGCTCGGGCACCTTGCGACAAAGAAGGCGCAGCATGCCGACGTAAAGAAATTCGCGCAGTCGACGATCGATGATCGCCTGAAGGCGCAGCAGCAACTCGCCGACGCCGCCTATGGTGCCGGCGTTCGATGGCCGACCAAGTTGGATGACAAGTACCGACAAGTCCAGGAACGTTTGTCGAGGTCGAGCGACGAGCAATTCGATCGCGAATACATGAAGGCGACCATCGAGCAGCATCGCAACTTCGAACAGATGCTCGCTACGCGCGCAAACGAGGGCTCCGGTACCGCACGCCCGACGGTCGATGGGCAGGCCGACGGTGCGGCGTTAGCGGCGAAGGTCAATCAGTGGGCCGCCATGACGCTGCCGCAGATCAGAGCTCACCTCAAAGAAGCCGAGCAGGTATCCGGTCAACTCGAAAAGGCAGAATGAGGCGGGCGGGTGATACCTAATCGTCATCGTCGTCATCATCATCGTCATCGCCTTCTTCCTGCTCGACCTTCACGTTGTGTCCGGCAATTGTCAGCGAGCCGTTACGCTTCTTGCCGTTGTTCCGCGCGACGGTGAATCTCACTTCGTCGTTGCCGCTGCCGCTCGCAGCAGCGGTGATGGTGATCCACGAATCGTGAGAGCGCGCCGTCCACGAGCAGCCGCTGGCAGTCGACACATTGATGGCTCTCGTACCCCCATCGGCCTCGACTTTCACGTTGTTTGGTGAAATCGAGTATGTGCAGGAAGGGGATGGCGAGGGTGATGGCGAGGGTGATGGTGACGGTGATGGCGAGGGCGATGGTGGAGCCGCTGCCGCTGCTTGCGTCACGGTGAACGCGCGACTGCCAATCGTGAGCGTTCCCGTCCGTGACGCCCCAGTATTGGCACCGACGGTGAATCCGACTGCGCCATTTCCGGTTCCACTCGAGCCGGACGTGACGGTGATCCAGGCAGCATTGCTCGCCGCGGTCCATCGGCATCCCGCCTGAGTCGACACGGTCACAGCCGTCCCTTCTCCGCCAGCGACAGCAATGCTCTGACTCGTGGGCGAGATCGTGAACGTACAGGACGCTGCAGCAGCTGCCGCAGCTGCCTGCGTGATGACTGATTGCTGGCCTGCGATGATGACGCTGCCAGTTCGCTGCGCGCCACCATTGGACGCAACCGTGAAACCCACGGTGCCATTTCCGTTGCCCGCCAGCGGCGGCGACAGGCTGATCCAGCCGACATCGGTGGTCGCCGTCCACGTGCATTCGCTCTCCGTCGCCACGGTGACGCTGCCTGCATCGGCGCCCGCGTTCACGCTCTGATTCTGAGGTCCGACGTTGTAGCGGCAGGGGGCGCGTTGTGACACGCGCACGCGGCTATCGTTGACGACGATCTCACCCTCGCGCGCCGATGATCCATCGTTGGCCGCGACGCGAAACTCCACGTCGCCGTTGCCTTGTCCGGACGCAGGGGACAACCCGGAGATCCAATTCGCGGCACTCGAGACCGCCCACGCGCACTCCGGTTGTGTCGCAACCGAGAATCTGGCCGCGCCACCACTTGCATCGACGACCGACGGGTTGGCCAGTGACACCTGGCACTTAACGGAGTCTGGACCGGTTGGCGTGACGGTTGTGGAGGATGCGCTGCAGCCTGCGTTTACCGCCGCCGCTACCAGGACAACGGCGGCCACCCGCGATGGGCAGCGACTCGCACGGACGAGGTTTGACGCAACCCTCAGTATCATTTCGGAATTTCGCCGTTCGCTGGTCAAACCGCGCCGTCCGTGCAGCGTTGAGCAAGAGCTATTCCAGTGAGAAGCACGCTCGTGCAGAGGCGGTCAGCTTCCGGCGATCAGCGTGACATGGCAGTTGTGCCGCGCCTGCAAGACTTTAATCAACATGAGCCCGAAGTCCCTGTTCCTTGACTTGGTAACCCCGCTCCCCGTCCGGCGGTCGCCGGAGCCATGTCCGGTTCCGCCGCGCCTTCCCGTAGTGCTCTCACGAAGAGGAGACACCGGGACGTGCGCATTCTGTTCATCACGAGCGCTCACAACAGCCTGAGCCAGCGCCTGCAGATCGAGTTGGCCGACCGCGGCCATACGGTCGCGGTCCATCTGGCGACCAGCGACGAGGCGATGGGCACGGCGGTCAACACCCAGCAGCCGGACCTCATCGTCGCGCCGATGCTCAAGAAAGCGATTCCACGGGCGATTTGGCAGCGACACATCTGCCTCATCGTGCACCCGGGCATCAAGGGCGACCGGGGGCCATCGTCGCTCGACTGGGCGATCGAGCTCGGCGAGCCCTCGTGGGGTGTGACGATCCTGCAGGCAGTCGCGAAGATGGATGCGGGGCCGATCTGGGCCGCGGAGGAGTTTCCGCTGCCGAAGAGGCCCGCCACCAAGAGCGACGTCTATCGCGGCGCCGTTACCGAGGCCGCCGTGGCCGGGGTGCTGGCGGCGCTCGCGCGATACGAGCGCGGCGGTTTCGAGCCGGAAGCCCTCGACTACCGCCGTCCCGATGTCAGGGGCACGCTCAGGCCGGCCATGAAACAGGCCGACCGCGCCATCGACTGGTCCAGCGACCCGACGGCGCGGATCGTCCGGAGGATCCGCGCGGCCGACAGCAGTCCCGGCGTCCTCGATGCGACGCTGTTCGGCGAGGAGATCTACCTGTACGGTGCGCACGAAGAGCAGCGTCTGCGCGGCGCTCCCGGCCATTTCCTCGCGCAGCGCGAGGGCGCCGTCTGCATCGGCACGGTGGACGGCGCGCTCTGGGTCAGCCACCTGAAGGCGAAGAGCCTCGGCCCGTATGCCGGCATCAAGCTCCCGGCGGCGCAGGTACTGGGCCCGCGGCTCGAGGGCGTTCCCGAACGTCCGATCGCGCCGACCGACGCCGACGACTATCGGACCCTCCGCGACATCGTGTATTCGGAACGAAACGGCGTCGGCTATCTCGCCTTCGACTTCTACAACGGTGCGATGAGCACCCGGCAGTGCCGCCGGTTGCGCGATGCCTTTCGACGCGCACGCGGCGCGGACACGAAGGTCATCGTGCTGCTGGGGGGCCGTCACTACTTCTCGAACGGCATTCATCTCAACACGATCGAGGCGGCCCCCGACCCCGCCGCCGAGTCGTGGGCGAACATCAACGCGATCGACGATCTGGTGCTCGACCTCCTCGAGACGTGCTCGCACCTGGTCGTGTCGGCGCTCCGCGGCAACGCCGGAGCGGGCGGCGCCATGATGGCGCTGGCTGCCGACCGGGTGTACGCCCGCGACGGCGTCGTGCTGAACCCTCATTACAAGGGCATGGGCGGACTCTACGGCTCGGAGTACCTGGACCTACACGCTCCCTCGACGTGTCGGCATGCGGACGGCGCTCGAGCTCACCGACCGACTGATGGCCATCAGCGCGCGCTACGCCCGAGAGCTCAACTTCGTCGACGAGGCCTTCGGCCACGACGCCCGGGAGTTCGAGGCGGGTGTCGTTCGCCGGGCGGAAGAGCTGGTGCACCACCGCGACTTCACGGCGATGCTCGCGGCCAAGTGGGAGCGGAGGCGGGCCGACGAGCGCCGCAAGCCGCTCGCCGCGTACCGCGCCGAAGAGCTCGCCCGCATGTCGGAGAACTTCTTCGGCCCCGATCCCGCCTATCACGAAGCCCGGCAGCGATTCGTCCTGAAAGGTGCGGTTCCGGCTGTGCGCCGGTGCTGTCCCTGGCAGAAACTATCGGTACGGGACGGGCGGCCACTGACATGATCGGCGTCGCCGGGCGCGTTTGCTGAAGGTTCGGCATGCTCGACGCAATCCCGTCCTCGACGAACTAACTTCTCATCACTGACTGATCGCGCCGTTCGGAGCGATGCTGAAAGCGAAACCCGGTTCGTCGCCGTTACCGGGCGTGGTGGTGTTTTGGATCAACCGGACGTCATTCGCTAAAACATTTCGCGTCACTGCACCCGTCGGATTCTCGTCGCACGCGTTCTGATCGTTCACTCTGAAGGATACGCGCGTGTTGACGGGGACATCCGTGAATGAGATCTCGTATCGGTCCGGAGGGACTGGCTGCATCGGGATGGTCGCGAAGCTGCGCCAGCTCGGATGCGTGTGTGTCGCGCCGACACCGCTGACGCACGCTTGCGCTGACGTCGGGAGATCGGTTCGGCGCGCTGTCGCACCCATGAACACGATGCGGACGGTTGCTGTCGTAGAACCAGATGGAGTCGTCGGAGACGACGAGCCGTTTGGCTCATCACAGCCGAGCGTTACCAGACTCAGTGCCACCGCAAAGGCCCGCGCGCACATGCGAACAGCATACTGAGAAAATGACTCCGCCGATCGAATCGGGAAGCGCTCGAGAAGCGCGTGACCGAGCCTGCGGCACGTGGGCGGAGCACGGGTCGCGCTGGGTCTTGCGTTATTGGTCATCATCCTGCACTTTACGGGCCTTGGCGTCGGTCACCACTAGAGGCGAGCCGGCGCAGTCTGAGAACGGTTCGCCTTGCCGACAGCTGGGTCAGGGCCATGGAGGCTTCAGCCGGTCCAAGTTCGTGCGATTATTCTGCCACCGTGCAGAGGCCAGCCGTGAAACGAACTGGCGCTGTCAGCCCGCAGGGCAAGGATCGGGTTGCGAACGGGATGTCTATCAAGCGAGGTAAATCTATGGCGAGAGACAGAAAGCTTGCAGAAGTCGCCAGAAGCATACACAGAGCTTCTGAGCGACTCTGGGCTCGCGTCGTGGAGCGAGACAAATACGACGTGGCTCCTGCTGATGTCCAGACTCTTCAACGACTCACGACCGAGTTGAGCAGGGCGATCACGAAGCTGAAGCTAAAAGCCAAGAAGTAGACGTCGTCCTGCGTATTCGCGGCGTCGGTATCATGACAGGAACCCCGTCCAGCGCATCACACGCACTACAAGCAACGATGCCATCAGGATGACGAGCGACCATTGCGCGACACGGAACCATCCGACGGGTCGGCCCTGAGTCATCGCTTGAACCACCAGCAATAGCGCGACCGTTGCTTGGAAGGCGGCGTCCCCGTAGTCACCCGTCGACAGTTCGATGAGAGCCACCGCCGTCGCGAACGCGACCACCCACCACAGAAGGCCCGTTGGGAAATGTCTGTCAGGTTCCGTGAACATGATCGACCCACAGCCCCGCCGGCGTTCGGTCTGACTTCTGCCCTCGCTCTACATGATAGGCAAGCGTGTCGGTTGATGATTGTAGGCACAGATCGCAGCTGAGCTTGTCGTCCCCACATCGCCACAACCAGGGCGACACACTCACGGAATCGCGTGGTCCGTCAGCGCCTCCGCGGATGGAGTCTCCACAACGACAGGCGACTTCGCTAGCATTTAGTATGGGCAGCGACTGCGACCGCGTGTACCATGCTTCGGCAGGTGAATCTGCTCATGGCCGGTCTCGGTTAGTCTTTCATGTTGTCTTCAACAGGAGTCGTGTGAATGGCAAAGAAAATTGGCGCTCCCACCAAGTCGGACGTCGTGGCTCAGATCTGCAAGGACGCCGAGCTGTCCCGTAAGCAGGTCGCCGCAGTGTTCGAGTCACTCAATGGCATCATCAAGAAGAGCCTGCGTGGTCACGGCATGTTCACGTTGCCTGGCCTGCTGAAGATGAAAGTCGTCAAGAAGCCGGCCACGAAGGCGCGTCAAGGCATCAATCCCTTCACCAAGGAAAAGATGATGTTCAAGGCGAAGCCGGCCTCGAAGAAGGTTCGCGTGCTGCCGCTGAAGAGCCTCAAGGCCCTCGTGAACTGAGACGCTCGTGCGAACCGAGAGGTCAGGAGATTGAAAGCGGCTCGATCAGCCTGCCGTTGCTGTCGCCAAACTTCTCGAGGTGAAGGCCGCCGCCGCCCATGATCGTCAACAGCAGGTTGGCCATCGGCGTGTCCAGCTTGTACTGGAGATGGCGCCCCATCTTGAACTTGCCGCCGAGGCCGCCAGCCATCAACGTCGGCAGATCCGAGTGGCGGTGCATGTTGCCGTCGCCCATGCCGCCGCCGTAGAGCAGCAGCGACTGGTCGAGGACGGAGCCGTCGCCCTCTTTCATCGACTGCAGCTTCTCGAGGAAGTAGGCGAAGAGCTGAGACTGATACAGGTCGATGCGTGCCTTCTTCGCAATCAGCTGCGGGTCGTTGCGATGGTGCGACACGCCGTGATGCTGCTCGGGCACGCCGATGCTCGGGAACGTCATCGTGCTCAGCTCGCGCGACATGATCATGCTGAACACGCGCGTGATGTCGGCCTGGAAGGCCAGCGCCTGCAGGTCGAACATCAGCTTGGTGTGCGGTCGAACGAGGACGGAATATCGGTGGGCCGCTCCGGCAGCTCGATGTCCACGGCTGCGACGGAGCTGGAGCGGCCGACCACGCACGGAGTCGAGGTACTCGTGCAGCTTGGCCTTGTCGCCCCGCCCGAGACTGTTCGCCACGCGGTTCGCTTCCTCGCGGACGGAGTCGAGGATGCTCCCCTCCGACTGACTGCGCAACTGGCGCGCTTCCGCGCTGCCGCCGTCGCCGAACAGGCGTTCAAACAGGATCCACGGATGCGACTCGGTGTTGTTGGGCGTCGTCTCGTTGCGCCACGAGACGGTGTTCACGTCGAAGCAGTCGCCCGAGACTGGCGCAACACCTCAGTCCTGACGCTGCACAACCTCAGCAGCGCTGAAGCAGACGATGAAGGTCAACGTGGACTCGAGGAACGACGGGCTCTTCGTCGACGTATTCGACGGCCATCACGGCAAAGCTCACAACGATGGCCAGCTCGCTTCCCGATGGACGGCCATGCGTGGCGCTGGTTCCGTGTCGGCGGACCCGACAACGCGCTCGAACGATCGGATCTCGATCTGACCAGTCCTCGCCGGTAAGCGCGCTGCCGCCCCCCGACTTCTGTAGACTGCTGCCGCTCGTTGGGGAGGGCGGGATGCGCATACAGAGTTGGTGTGTCTGGCTGGCTCTCGGTCCCGCTGAATCAGTTCGTCACCAAACAGCAAGTGTTGGGCATGGTGCGGTCGGGGAGTACATGTGTTGGGGGGGCTTCGGGGGGGCAGGTCGCATAATCCCCGATCGGTTAATTTTCGCCCGACCGGGCCTTCATCATGCTGCTCGGGCACGCCGATGCTCGGGAAGGTCATCGTGCTCAGCTCGCGCGACATGATCATGCTGAACACGCGCGTGATGTCGGCCTGGAAGGCCAGCGCCTGCAGGTCGAACATCAGCTTGGTGTGGCGTCGAACGAGGACGGAGCCGTCCGGCAGCTCGATGTCTACCGGCTGCGATTCGGAGCATGCGCTGCCGCTGGATCGAGACTCGTGGCCTTGTCGCCCCGCCCGAGACTGTTCGCCACGCGGTTCGCTTCCTCGCGGACGGAGTCGAGGATGCTCCCCTCCGACTGACTGCGCAACTGGCGCGCTTCCGCGCTGCCGCCGTCGCCGAACAGACGTTCAAACAGGATCCGCGGATGCGACTCGGTGTTGTTGGGCGTCGTCTCGTTGCGCCACGAGACGGTGTTCACGTCGAAGCAGTCGCCCGAGACTGGCGCAACACCTCAGTCCTGACGCTGCACAACCTCAGCAGCGCTGAAGCAGACGATGAAGGTCAACGTGGACTCGAGGAACGACGGGCTCTTCGTCGACGTATTCGACGGCCATCACGGCAAAGCTCACAACGATGGCCAGCATCGCTTCCCGATGGACGGCCATGCGTGGCGCTGGTGCCGTGTCGGCGGACCCGACAACGCGCTCGAACGATCGGATCTCGATCTGACCAGTCCTCGCCGGTAAGCGCGCTGCCGCCCCCCGACTTCTGTAGACTGCTGCCGCTCGTTGGGGAGGGCGCGATGCGCATACAGAGTTGGTGTGTCTGGCTGGCTCTCGGTCCCGCTGAATCAGTTCGTCACCAAACAGCAAGTGTTGGGCATGGTGCGGTCGGGCGTACATGTGTTGGGGGGGCTTCGGGGGGGCAGGTCGCATAATCCCCGATCGGTTAATTTTCGCCCGACCGGGCCTTCATCCTTCCTATCGTCTTCTGCGCTGCTGCAGCGGGTGGAACTAGTGATAAAGCGCGGTCAGATTCGTGCGCCCAGACCTACGGGACCGCCTTCTTCATCAGCACGACATTGCGACCATCGCGGCGGGCGTACGCCACTTCGTCCATGACGCTCCGGACGAGGTGAATGCCAAGGCCGCCGGCCCCACGCTCGTCCAGAGGGCGAGTGATGTCGGGTGCAGCGACTCGCAATGGATCGAAGGGCTGTCCCTCGTCCTCAACTTCGACCGTGATCACACCGGCCTCGAACGAGAGGCGAACTGCAATGAGCTGGTTGTGGTCACCAGCGGGCCCGTAGCTGATCACATTCGTGACGATCTCCTCGACCGCCAGGGTCACATCGAGCAGCACGTCTGAGGGAATATGATGGGGGGCGACGAACTTGGCCAGCGCGGTCCGTACGTGCGCCAGCTCCGAAAGACTGGTCTTCACGTCAACGCGTGCGATGTGTCGAGGCATGGCGTCAGCGTCCACGATATCGCAGTGCCAGAACCGTGATGTCGTCGGATTGTTCCGCTCCTCCCGCAAACCGATGTACTTCGTCAATCAGACGCTGTGTCAGCAGGTCTGGCGCACTCTCGCCGGCGGTCCTCAGGAATTCCATCAGGCGCTCTTCAGACAAGAGGTGCTGACTCGAATCCATCGCCTCGGTGACACCGTCGGTGTACAGAAGCAGCCCATCGCCGGCGTGAAGGATGACCTCGCTCGTCTGGTACGTCACATCGTCGAAGGCACCCAGCGCGAGGCCGTTGGTTGGGTTCGCGAGAGTGCGGATACCTCCATGGGACATGACGTACGGAAGGTTGTGCCCGCCGTTGCTAAACTGCAGCCGTCCGGTCAGCACGTCGAGCACGGCGACGAACAGCGTCACGAACATGGCCATCGCGTTGTCACGACAGAGCTCGTCGTTCAGCCGTGTGAGCATTTGCCCAGGATCTTGAAGATGCCGCTGCAACGACCTCAGTAGCGTCGTCGTCATCGCCATGAACAGGGCAGCCGGAACGCCTTTCCCCGCGACGTCGCCAATCGCCATAAACAGATGCGCTTCGTCCAGGAAGCCAAAATCGTAGAAGTCGCCTCCAACTTCCTTCGCGGGCACGAGCGCTGCGAACAGGTCGCAGTCCTGCCGCTCCCGGAACAGCGCAAATGTCTTCGGGACCATCGCCATCTGAATGTCATGCGCGACCTTGAGCTCGCTTTCGATCCGCTCCTTTGCCGCGGTCGTGTCCCTCAAATTGACGATGTACTGCTGCAGCGCGCGCTCCATGTGGATGAACGACGAGGCGAGGTGGCCGATCTCGTCGTGGGATCGCTCCGAAAGCGCCACCACCTCGCCCGACACGTGAGGTTCGGACGTAAAGTCCTTCGCGGCCAGCGTCCGGGCGTGTCGGGCCAACAGGTTGAGCGGCTGCGAAATGCGGTTCACCAGCACCCAGGACACGCCGATTGTCGCGAGAAAGACGGCGAACACCGCGCCCTGCTGGCCAAGGATTGCCGAGCGCGCGCGGGCCCGAAGAAGGCGGCGATCCATGCCGACGTGAGCGTACCCGGCGGCACCGGCCAGGATCGGCGCAGCGATATCCACGGCGTCCAGGCTCGCTCCAGCCTCGAGCCACGTGATGGTGATGAGGTCGTCCCGCAATCCCTCCCGCTGAATGTCGCGCTGCGCTCGCAGCACCGGCTCAGGGATGCCCGGCACGAACGTATGCGACACGACATCTCCGGACTCGTCGGCGACGAATATGTACGCCACGCCATCGATGGTGGCGAACTCGTCGATCAGTGACTGAATGGTCGCGACGTCACGATGCAGCAGCTCGGCGCTGGACCCGGCGATGCTGCGCGCGATCGCCGCGCCTTTGCTCTCGTAATCGCGGGTCGCCTGCGTGTATAGGTTCCAGCCGGACACGGCAGATGTCGCAGTGGCGATGGCGCCGAAGAGCACGATCATGACGACCAGTGTCTTCTTGAACAGGCGGGACATCTACGCTTTCCAGTGGTCCCAGCTCGTGAGCGGAACGAACCGCCCATCGCGAAGTGTCGTGTAATAGACCGCCGTGAGACCGTCGTGTTGCTGAGGCCCGAACGAGAGCGTCGTGCCGATGCCCAGATCGAGGTTCCTGATGCCTTCGGCCGCATCCCTGACGGCGCGCCGCGTCGGCGTCCCGCCCATCCGCCTCACGACTTCTACGAGGAGCTTGGCGTTCAGGAACCCTTCAAAGCCAACGAAGCTGTGGGTGAGCGGCACATAGTCGCTCCGCGTCGGCGTGTCTGGAAGATGAGATCGGCCGTCGGCCATCAGGTCCCGATACTCTCTCACCGCGGGCAACGAGGTGTCCTCGTAGCTCGGAACCACCTGTGAATTGATCAAGTCCCTGGTGTAGTCCTTCCCCGACGTCTGCCCCGCCTTGATGAGAAGCGCTGTCAGGTTCTCGCTGCCCACGAACGACAGGTTGGCGATCGGCGGCTGCCAACCGACATCGCGCGCATCCCTGATGAATGCCGCACACGCCGCATACGCGCCTACCGATACGACCGCGTCGACACGAGCCTGCCTGAGAATGTTCACCTGATCCAGGAGTGTCTCGTCGAAGGTCGTGCCTCTGCGGTAGGTTGCCTCTGCGACAATGCGATGGCCGCCGTTGGCGGCAAGCGCGCGTCGGACGCCATCCCATCCACTCCGGCCGTACGCGTCCGCCTGGTAGAACACGCCAATTCTTCGCCGGCCTATCGCCAGCAGGTTGCGGATCAATCCCGCCGTTTCCTCCTGGTATGAGCTGCGCAGATTGAAGACGCTGTCCGAGTACGGTGCCTGACGATGCGGCTGTGCGCCGCTGAGGGGGCAGAACAAGCACACATGATGGTCGGAATAGCGCTTGATCAGAGGCAGGACCCTTGTCACGGTCGGCGCCCCGACGTACCCGAAGAGCAGGAGGACGGCGTCCTTTTCGATGAGCGTGATGCTGTTGCGAATCGCCGGTGCGGGCTCGTAGCCGTCGTCGTATGCCTTGATGACAATCCGCCTTCCGGAAGTGGCGGTCTTGTTGATGCTCTCCAGGTATGCCGCGGCCCCCCGATACAGCTCGATCCCGAGCGCGCGCGAAGGCCCGGTGAAGGGCGCGGACATGCCGACCACAATGTCCGCGTGAGGTTGGCGTTGCGGCAGCAGGAGGCCGAGAGTCGACCGAACGAAGCGTCGCCGCGATTGCGAGACGCCGGCGGGCAACGCGCCGAGGGGAGCGTGGGGCATCTTCGTTACGCGCGAAGCACGGCTTGATTGACTGCGGGAAGGCGCAACAGGAATGTCGACCGGTCGTCGTGCTCGCGCTCGAGGCTCCCGCCCAGCCATCCGAGAGTCCGCCCGTAAAGCGCCAGACGTCGCCGCCCAAACGCTTCCGGACTGACATTCGTGTCGGCTGAAAGCCGAAGGAGGACGTGGTCGGTTGTCGCCTCGGTGCCAAGCCGAATGCGCGTGACGCCCGCCGCAGCCATGCCTTCGATCAGGCTCGTGACAATGTCATCGAGGCGTTCGGCCGCGATGCCGGCGTCGGTGGGTTCGGGCGTGACCGTCACATCCATGGTCACGTGGCTGAGCGGCGAATGCGCGGCGAGACGACGTGTCAGCACGTCGAGAAACGAGCGCTGATCATCGGCCAAGGCCAATACCTCGGCGACGTCGACATCTGCCTGTGGTCCGACACGCGCCACGAGCTGCCGAACGACGCTGTTCACGGAGCTCGGTGATTCAGCGCTCAAGAACTGCAGCCCGCGCACCACGCTGAGGAAGTCCGTCAGGCGGCGCTCGGCGCGGCCGACGAGCGACCGATCGAGTATCCGCTGCACATCGTCATTGGCGAGCGCCTGTTGTAACGATCTTGCCGCCTGGACGCCCTTCAGAACGACGGTCAGCTCGGGAACCGCGCTGTCATTGAATGCCTCGGCGAATCTCCGGAACTCCGTGAGCGTGCGGTCGATACCCTCCACGTCGAACGCGACCGGCGCTCGTTCCGCCCCCTCTCCCTCGTCGACCAAGTAGTACGAGGCCGTGTACAGCCGCCCGGACAGGATCGTGAAGAGTGCCGACGCCTCCTCGAGGAGCTCATCGGTGTACTGCTTGAGGCCGGTGATCCGGCTCGCATTCATCGAGTCGACGGCCGTGAGATCGCGGGCTTCGTTCCGCATCAATCGAAGCCTCTGGCGCATTACGCTCGCCGACACACCATAGCCGTGTCCCGGACAGCAGATCGCAATGTCGCTCCCGTCGAGCAAATCATCCACGCCGTGAAGCGTGCGAATGAGCTCTTCGTGATTCCAGCCGTCGAGGCCACAGAGACCGGGATTCGCGGCAAAAGGGAGATCACCGAGGATCAGCAGCGTCCCGAGTCGGAGGGAGATGCTGCACGCCGTGTGACCCGGAGTGTGATAGATGTCGAGACACTCACCATCGCCCAGTGGAATCGATCGGTGCGCGAGTCCCGTATCCTTTGACGACGACACGGGCGCACCGGCAATCTCGAGGCGCCCACCTCGTGAGAACACCAATTCGCGCGCCTCGCGTGCGGCGTCAGCGGCAAACAAGCGGCCGTGGATTGGCGCGCTGCACACGTCTGGACGCCACGGGTAGAGATAGGCAACGGTCAGTGCGCGATCGCCACGCTCCAGTGCGTGAGCCGCCGCATCGTGCGCCAGCCTTCGGACCTCCGTGCCAGGTGGGAGCGCCAGCCGGTCCGCCTCTTGAGAGTGGTCCTGATGGCAATGGGTGAGGAAGAGAAGAACCGGGCGATCGGTTACGGCCAGTCCGGCGGTCACGACCTCGCTGATTTGCCGGGTCTGCTCGGCACTCGCGCCGGGATCCACCACCAGGATGGCAGCCGGCGCAGACACGATGAAGCAGTTGGACGAGACGATGCTGGGTTTGGCAAGAATCGGAAAGATCTCGAGCGCGCGGCTTCCAGGCACCTTCTGCCAGGAGTTGGCATTCAGCAGCATTCGCCAGCCCCGCTGCCTTCGACCCGGCGGACAGTCACGCGACTACGTCGATGAACAACGTGAAGCCCGCGATGCTCAACACGTTTTGGATATGAGGCGGGACGTGCGCGAGCTGCAGCCGTTCACCGCGTGTTCGGAGCGCCTTGGCAGCCAGCAGCAGGACTCGCAGCCCGGCGCTGCTCATGAAGGGAACGTTGGCGAGATCGAGGCAGACTCTAGCGCCCGGGTCCGAAGCCGCCGCAAGCAGCGGCTCTTGGAGGGATACCGCTGTGTGGCCGTCCACGGCGCCCGCTGCGTGGACGGTGATGATCCCGGGCAAACGTTCTATCGTGATGTCGAGGTCACTCACTGCCGATTTGATTGATCTTCAGCCCCTCTCGAGACGTTCCGCGTGCGGCGCGCTGATGATACCACGCGCCCCCAAGGATTTTCCCATCCAGATTGTGCTGGCACGTGCTCGGGACGGCAGATCGGTTTCAACTTCTGCGCGCCACTGCCTCAGGGAGCCGTACGATATCCGCCCGGTCGTTGTCGACCTGCGTCGAGGCGACGCGAGGAGCCCTGACTGGAAGCTTCTCAGTCCACTTGCTCGCTGCGGTGATGACAACGGCTCTCCCGCTACGTTATCGATGGTTGTCTCGGCTCTATCGTGTCGGCCTCAATCGCAGGATGTTCAGCTCGTTTGAGGTGCCTAGTCGAACGCGAGACATGAATGTCCCGGCCCCTTGCGACACGAAGACCTGCAGAGGGCCTCGGTGATGCAGGCCGTGAGTGAAGGGAAAAATCGCCGTGGCGACGAGCGTGCCTGGGGAAGAACTGCCCGCCGTGTGTGTGGCCCGCAATCATCAAATCGATTCCGTTCGCGGCTGCATACTGAGCGCCTGCCGGACTGTGGTGCAGGAGCACCGACGGCATGCCGTCCTTCAGGTGGAGCGACGCCAGCACGGACTTGATCGTGCGTGAGTCGTCGGACGGATGCAGGTCGAAGGTGTCTTCATCGGCGTTCATGACGATAGGAACGATTAGGGTCGTTTTCAGAAGATCGGTTATGCGACGGGCCGCCCTTCCCCTCCGGCACAGCGTTGTCTTTTTTTGCGCACACTGATCGGGCCGCTCCCCGCACGGAATGCCTGCTCCGCTTCCGCTCTTGTTAGAAAGGACTTGTAGCGCGCCCCCGGGTGTTTATCAATCGATTGATGTGCGGTGGGACAGTCGGTAAACACTCCCGTTTGCCGTCCGGACCATACTACGTAATATTGTTTTGCCATGGGTCTAATGTACTGACATCGCGAGAGTTTAGGAACACGCGTATTGAAACCGTCACGCGTGCACTAGGTTATTTGAATTTCCTGGTATCGTTGCCACAACGAACCCAGCGGGCTCTGAGCACGATGAACAATAATCCTGAATCGCAGTTAGTTCGAGCGGTTGTAGGTTGTGGTTGTGATTGGTTTGTTATTCGATATGTTGCAGCTTGCCGTGTTGTTTTGTATCGACGAGAAGACGGCGATTCGAGCGCTCGAACGGTTAGACCAGGTGATATAGTTGTCGACAGGACGCGCCGAACGGCACGGTTTCGAGTACGTCGGCACGGGACGTTGTCGATCTATGCGGCGCTCAATACGCAGACGGGCGAAGTCGTACGCCGCATCGCCGCGCGTCACACCAGTGCGTAATTAGTTAGTTTTTTGTAGATGTTTTTCGAGAAGAAGATAAGAAGGTGAGAGATGAAAATAATAGTGGAAAATATATAGGAAAAAAAAAAGAAGAAGGTATGAAAGATTATTGGTGGAGAAATAGTATGTATATATATAATAAAAGATGATGTATTAGTATTGGCTAAATCAAGTAGAACCTGGTTCTCCAAGATCGAGCGCGATGAGAAGGCGCGGGGCATCATCATCTGCGTGAAAGACCTGCGTAAAAACTAGGCGTACGACAACTCGCCGCTTCGATATTCAACTACACCGTAGGGAGCGGAATTTTTGTCTTGCCCGCGGTAGCGGTGGCACAACTTGGCACCGCCGCTCCTCTTGCCTATCTCGTGTGCATGGTAGTGATGATATTGGTCTTGCTATGCTTTGCTGAAGCCGGTAGCCGTGTCGCACAAACCGGCGGCCCGTATGCCTACGTGGAAACAGCGTTGGGCCCGTTTGCTGGCTTTGTCGCTGGCGTTATGTTGTTACTGACGGGAATTTCTGCGGGCGCTGCCGTGGCGTCGGTGTTTGCCAAGTCAGTGACGGCCCTCATACCTGCCGCGCCCACTTGGCTGTCTCCCATCATCATTGTCGTGACAATTGCGTTGCTGATGATTGCCAATTTGCGCGGCGTACAAAGAAGCGCTCGCTTACTCGAAGGCATTACGCTAGCAAAGGTTCTTCCATTGATTGCCTTTGTGGTCATCGGCGTTGCTTTCATCACGCCCAGTAATTTGAATTGGGACACAACGCCTGCCATTGGGGCGGTGATGAGCACTGCTGGCATCGTGATTTTTGCTTTCTCCGGTATTGAATCGGCGCTTGCGCCAAGTGGCGAGGTTCGCAATCCGTCGCGTACCATTCCTCTCGCTTCGTTTATTGCGCTGGGTGCTGCCACCGCACTGTATTTGGCAATTCAATGGGTCGCGCTGGGCATCGAAGGGCTGGCACTCGGAAACGAGAAGGTCACACCGCTTGCCGCTGCGGCACACTCCGTCGCTGGCCCGCTTGGCCGTACCGTCATGATCGTGGGCGCGACGATTTCGATGCTGGGATATCTAAGTGCAAATGTTCTTTCCGTGCCGCGATCTTGGTACACATTGGGTCGCGACGGCTTTTTGCCGCGACAAGTAAGCTCCGTACATAGCGAGTACCGCACGCCTCATGTCGCCATTATCTTGCACGGTGTGATACTTGGGGCGCTGGCACTGTCGGGTATTTTTCAGCAACTAGCGGTGTTTGCAAATCTCACCGCGTTTGTTCTGTACATTCTCTGCGCCATTGCAGTCTGGCAATTGCGCAGGCGCAACGTACACGGGTACTGAAGAACCGTTTCTCATTCCCGGCGGACCGCTTATCCCAGTTGCGGCCGTGATTACCAATGTTTGGTTGATCTATTCCACTGCCACGCGTAGCGACGCGATCGGCATGGCATTGATTCTTGCGATTTCGATACTGCTCTACTTCGTGCGTGTGGTGCGATTGCGCCGCACCAAAGCCTCTAGTCTCATAGAGGTGGGCTCGTAGAGATTGTCCTATTGCAAAGACGATAGGAACGATTAGGGTCGTTTTCAGAAGATCGGTTATGCGACGGGCCGCCCTTCCCCTCCGGCAGGCCGTCTCGTTCGTAAACGTGAGCCGCCTCCGCCCGGAACGTCTCGAAGTGATCGCGCACCACCTGGTAGAGCACGCCCTGATCTCTCGGCGAATACGCAGACGAGGGACGACCCGCCACGTGCCCCGTCGTCGCGAACCGCGCGCCAGTGGCGACACAACGCGAGTGGCACAGGAATCCACACGATCCGCCTTTGGCGAGCCCTGATCAGTGCTGGTCCTGCGTACGGCGATCGGCGCCGAGATCGCAGCATTTGCCGCATGGCGGCCGGGCTCCGCCCGGCGCACAGCGTCAGCAAAGACGGGGTGATGGGTGATTAGGAGAGTGAGAGCGGCTCCAGAATTCGCCCGTTGCTGTCGCCGAACTTCTCGAGTCGGACGCCGCCGGCATCCATGATCGTCAAGAGCAGGTTGGCCATCGGCGTGTCGAGCTTGTACTGGAGGTGGCGCCCCATCTTGAACGTGCCGCCGAGGCCGCCAGCCATCAACGTCGGCAGATCCGAGTGGCGGTGCATGTTGCCGTCGCCCATGCCGCCGCCGTAGAGCAGCAGCGACTGGTCGAGGACGGAGCCGTCGCCCTCTTTCATCGACTGCAGCTTCTCGAGGAAGTAGGCGAAGAGCTGAGACTGATACAGATCGATGCGTGCCTTCTTCGCAATCAGCTGCGGGTCGTTGCGATGGTGCGACACGCCGTGATGCTGCTCGGGCACGCCGATGCTCGGGAACGTCATCGTGCTCAGCTCGCGCGACATGATCATGCTGAACACGCGCGTGATGTCGGCCTGGAAAGCCAGCGCCTGCAGGTCGAACATCAGCTTGGTGTGCGCGTCGAACGAGGACGGAATATCGGTGGGCCGCTCCGGCAGCTCGATGTCCACCGGCTGCGATTCGGAGTTCTGGATGCGCTGCTCGACCTCGCGCACGGAGTCGAGATACTCGTGCAGCTTGGCCTTGTCGCCCCGCCCGAGACTGTTCGCCACGCGGTTCGCTTCCTCGCGGACGGAGTCGAGGATGCTCCCCTCCGACTGACTGCGCAACTGGCGCGCTTCCGCGCTGCCGCCGTCGCCGAACAGACGTTCAAACAGGATCCGCGGATGCGACTCGGTGTTGTTGGGCGTCGTCTCGTTGCGCCACGAGACGGTGTTCACATAGAAACAGTCGCCTGAGTCACACGAGCCCTGCGTCGGGAAATCGACCGACATCTCGATCGACGGAATGCGCGACGTCTTGCCGATCTCGCGCACCAGCAGCTGATCGACGGTCGTCGCCAGCTTCACTTCGACGTCCGGTCGTGTGCGGTCGTAGGCGTGCACGCCGGTCAGCCACACCGCCGACGCGCGCGGATGATCGCCTGTGCCGTCGCCGAAGGTATCGGCCTGCAGGTGCGAGAGGCCGCTGAGGACCGTGATCTTGTCGCGCAGGCTCGCGAACGGCGACAGCGTCGGCGTCAGCTCGAATCCGGATCCCGTCGTCGCCGGCGTCCACAGGTTCTGGATGACGCCGTTGGCGATGTACACGAAGCCGAAGCGCGGCGTCGGTTTGAGGGCGCGCGCCGAGAGCGCCGGGACCATCGCGTCGAGAAATGGCAGTGCGATCGTCGTGCCCATGGCACGCAGGAACGTCCGCCGCGGCAGCGTCTTCTTGGTGACGAACATCACTCGCCTCCGGCCTCTCGCATCTGGAACGGACGGCTCTTCACGATCCCGAGCACCAGCGACGCCAGTGTATGGTTCGCCGGCTCTGCGTCGCGCATCACGGCGCGCACGGTGGGCGCGTCATAGTATTGCAGGTTGCGGCCGATCGCGTACATCAGCAGCCGCTCCGCGACCGTGCCGACGAACTGCTCGGGCTGGCGCAGCAGTTCCTTTTTCAAGCCAGGAATTCCCTCGAATTTCGTTCCTTCCGGGAAAACGCCGGAGGCGTCGATCGGCTGCTGGCCGTCGCGCTCGCGCCATCGCCCGACGGCGTCGAAGTTTTCCATCGCGAAGCCAATCGGGTCCATCCGCGCGTGGCAGCCGGCGCACGCCGGGGCCGCGCGGTGCTGGATCATCGCCTCGCGGAGCGTCAGCGGCTTGCCCGGGGCAGTCTCCGTTTTCAGTGATGGCACGTCGGCGGGCGGAGGCGGCGGCGCCGCCGACAGCAGGTTCTCCAGCACCCACTTGCCGCGAAGAACCGGCGAGGTGCGCGTCGAGTACGAGGTGATCGTCAGCACGCTCCCCTGCCCCAGCAATCCGCCGCGAACGCTCCCGTCCGGGAACGTGACGCGACGGAAGTAGCTTCCCTTGATGTTCGGCACGCCGTAGTGCCGCGCCAGCCGTTCGTTCAGGAAGGTGTAGTTCGCGCGCAACAGGTCGAGGACGCTGCGGTTCTCCCTGAACACGCTGCCGATGAACAGCTCCGTCTCGCGCTGCATCGCGGTACGGAGTGTTTCGTCGAAGTCGGCGAACAGGATCTCGTCGGGCTGCTTCGTCGCGATGTCCCGCAGGTACAACCACTGCGCCGCGAAATTGGTGACCAGCGATTCAGAGCGCGGATCCGCCAGCATGCGGCGCACCTGCTGCTCCAGCACCTTCGGATCTTTCAGCCGCCCGGCCGCCGCCGCGTCGAGCAGCTCGTCGTCTGGGATGCTGCTCCAGATAAAGAACGAAAGCCGCGAGGCGAGCTCGAGGTCGGAGACGCGATACGCCGTGCCGGCCACGACGTTCGCAGGCTCGCGCTCGATGCGGAACAGGAATTGTGAGCTCACCAGCAGCCGCTCGAGCGCCTTCTGGATCCCGAGATCGAAGCTGCCCTCTTTACGACCTCGTTCGTAAAACGGCAGGAGGTCCCTGACGTCCGTCTCATTCGACGGGCGGCGATACGCCCGGCGCGCGAGCGTGGAGAGAATGCGGCGCGCGCACGGACAGTTCCTCCGCCGCGGTAGGCGGGCCGACAGACGAAGATGCGGCGCCGGCTCGGCGAATCGCCGCCGCCGGTGGCGTTGTACGGTCCGCTGATCGTGACGCTGTTGATCGCCGGCTGCGTGCCGCGGCTCCGCATCCGCGGCCGCAGCGTCGCCTCGTCACGCGCTTCGGTGCGCTGCACGAACGCGACGCCAATCAGCTTGGGGCCGGCCTTCAGCGTGAGCGGAAACTCCAGCGGGCTTGGCGCGGCGCCTCGACCCCGACCACCTGCGCGTCCGCCGCCTGCACCTGCTGCGCCCACTGAACCTGCGTCCACCGGCCCCGCGCCTCTGCCCGGCACTGCCGGTCGATCAACCGAGGGAGGCGTGGGATCGGGATCTGCCGGATCGGGCTGACCGGGCGGCGCATCTACGGCAGGAGCGCCGCGTTCGCCGCCGCCGAGCGATCGCAGTGCGACGCGTTCGCCATCAACCAGGATCTCCAGGTCGTGGCCCTGCGCGGCGCCCACATCCACCCTGACGATGTACGTGCCGTCTACGGGGAACTCGCTCCGTACCGCGATGCCGCCGCGGGTCCCGAATGGCAGTTCGTCAACGCGCTCGTCCTGCGGATGTTCAGGGTCGAGGCGATGGATGTTCACCATCACCGGCATCGCCGGATCGCCAATCGCCAGGCGGCTGATTTTCCGCGCTGCGTCGAGATACCGCTCCATGTTGCTTGGCGACATGAACAGCAGGTCGGCGATGTTGTCGAAGCCGCTGCTGATGTTGTCCGGGGGCAGCAGGTAATCGATGCTGACCTCACGCGGCAGCGATTCGAGGGCGAGGAGATCGCGGACGGCGTTTCGATATTCAGTACGGCTGAGGCGATGCGTCAGCGGCAGCTTGCCGAGATGTGGACGCGCGGCTTCGGCGCGGTCCAACTCGGTTTCGAGAAACGTGGCCACGCGGCCATAACTCGCGGCATCCGGACGCGGCGCACCCGGTGGCGGCATCGATTGCGTCCGCAGCTTGCGAACGACCTTCTCCCAACGATCCGCGCCCGAACTCACGTTCGTCACCCCAGCCGGATCGATGACCAGGCCGCCGCTCTTCATCCGCTCGCTGTGGCAGCCGGCGCAATACTGCTTCAGGACAGCGGCAGACGACGTGGCCGCGGTGACAGCCGGTGACGCGGCTGGCGCCTGTGCCACGGGCCTGGCAGTGGCAACGGCGAGCGCAAAGCTAAGCGCGGCAACCCCGAGCAAACCTCTGTAGGACATTCGAATACGGGGGTATATTACCGCCGGGTACCACGAAGGGCACAAGAAGAGACTGAAGGACACGAAGAAGGACGGCCGCAGATGAGAGTTCCATAGCTGCCTTTGGCTCCTGATCGCGGGGTGCCTGGCGGGCGTTGTGTCCCTTGCAGCCTCCGGGTCACCGCTGATCGACGCCGTCAAGAAGCAGGACGTCCCGGCGGTCCAAACCCTCCTCAAAGAAAAGGTCAACATCAACGCCACCGAGGCGGATGGTTTCACCGCTCTCCACTGGGCCGCGCAGCGGAACGATCTCCAGCTCGTCGAGCTGCTCGTCGGCGCCGGCGCGAACGCCAAGGCCTCCAGTCGCTACAACATCACACCGCTCTATCTCGCCGCCGTGAACGGCAACGCCGCGATCATGGAGCGCCTGTTGAAGGCTGGCGCTGACCCGAACGCGATCGCGCAGGAAGGTCAGACGATGCTGATGACGGCGGCGCTGTCGGGGAAGGCGGACGCCGTACGGCTGCTGCTGACGCGCGGGGCGACGGTCGACACGAAGGAACCGTATCGAGGTCAGACGGCGCTGATGTGGGCGGCGGCCGAAGGCAACACCGCCGCGGTTGACGTGCTGCTCGAGGCGGGCGCCGACCTGAAGTTGAAGTCGAACGGTGGCTTGACGCCGCTGCTCTTCGCCGTGCGCAACGCGCACATCGAGACGACGGTCGCGTTGCTGAAGCGCGGCGCCAACGTCAACGACGTTGCGCCGGATGGCTCGAGCGCGCTGAGCATCGCGAGCGTGAACGCCTTCTTCGAGCTGGCATCGGTGCTCCTCGATCACGGCGCCAACCCGAACCTGCCCGACCCGCGCGGGTCGCCGCTCCATACCGTGGCGTGGCTGCGCAAGCCCGGCGCTGACGGCGCCGCCGGCGTCGGGAACACGCCGGTGGGTACGCCGCAGCAGACCGGCACGGTCACCGCCATCGAGCTCGCACGAAAACTCCTCGCCCACGGCGCCAATCCCAATACCCGCGTCGAATGGAACGAGCCGCGCTTCGGCAAGGAGGGCGGCACCGCGCGCAACCCGCCGAACATCCGGCTGGGGCGCCACCTTCTCAGCTACCGGGGCGCGACGCCGTTCTACGTCGCCGCGAAGAACGGCGATATCGAGTTGATGCGACTGCTGGTCGAGTTCAAGGCGGACCCGACGATCACGACGCTGACCGGCATCACGCCCTTGATGGTGGCCGCGGGTCTGGATACGTGGGAGGGTGAGACGCCAGGTCCGTTTACGGGGGTACCCGAAGCGGAGCGGCTCGAGGCGGTGAAGTTCGCCGTGTCGCTGGGCGCCGACGTCAACGCGCGCGCGCACTTCGGCGACTACCCGATGGACGGCGACGTGGCGTACACCCTGCTCTACTACCCGCACAACATCGACAAGCTGGTCGACCTCGGCGTGGGCGATCCGCGGTGGAACGGCAGCACGCCGCTCATCGGCGCGATCATGTCGAACCAGCCATCAATCGTGCAGTACCTGGTCGATCAGGGCGCCGATGTGAACGTCAAGACGACGCTTGGCTGGACGCCGCTAAACGTTGCTGAAGGCGTCTTCTGCTGCAACGCGAAGAAGGAGTTCCCGGCGGCTGCGGCGATCATCCGAAAGGCGTTGGGAGTCAACTGAAACTGCGCCCACCCGTGCACCGTCTCGGGGTGTCGCTATCTTCTTGAGTGTGCCGATTCAATCAGGTAAAGCGTTGTATTGCTCGTCGTCTGATTCGGGGCGACCACTTCGTTTGCGATCGCCAGGTAGAGTTGCCGCGGTCGGGAGCGTAGTTCTCGACTGACCCAGACGAACCAAGTGGACGAATCACCAGAGCCTCACAAGCCTTCGCGTTGGCGCTGCTCACCTGCTCAACACCCTCTCTCCACCAAAGTGAACTCGAACCACAGCGGAAGGTAGCAAACAAACACGAGTTGAACCCCTATCGATACCTCTCTGACTCCCCCAGCCCACCATCCTGCCTTCGCAAAAACCTTGACCGCCACCACACCATCCGCGAACAGCGATTCCGACGACTCCTGATGAGCCGGGGCTGTGATGGTCCTGCTTCACCTCCTCCGCTTCGGGGGAGGGACCTATCAGGCCTACTGTTTTGCCCTCAAACGACCGAAATAGACATCGACGTAGCGTTGCACGGAAATGCAAGGGTTGGTTTATGTCTGCACGAACACAATGTCCACGTTGTGACGGTGACCAGGTGGTGCCGCTGGACGGGATTCTGTTTTCTCCGAATCTCGACTTCTTCCGATGCGCTGATTGCAATCTGTTTTGGCAAGTTCCAAAAGCCGAAGACGGTCCCGCAAGTTCAATCTTGAGCGATGCACCGATCACTTCGCGTGTTGTCGAGATGACGGCCTAACGAAACTGATTACTGCGCGGTGATAGTGCCCGGCGAGTAACTGCCTCAAGTATTCTCGCTTGACTCGCTCCGCCTGAGCAGTTCCGCACCGCGATCACGGGCGAGGCGACGCATCGCTCTGATCCACAACCGCGATGCCATCTACGCACCCGCGGTCGACGTACCGTGGCGTCGATGGAGCTGCGGGTCGTCAAGACGCCCGTGCGAACGCCGCAAGCCAACACATTCTGCGAGCGCCTGGTCGGGACGATCCGCCGGGAGTGTCTCGACTGGCTGATCCGCTCAACGAACGCCACCTCCGACGAAACCTTCACGAGTGGGTCACCCACTACAACCGGGCCGTCCGCATGCCAGCTTGGGTCCGGGAATCCCCGAGGCATCAGCCGCACAGAACTGGCTGGTTGCCGCCGGCCATCACTGCCCTGCGCGATGCCGAGTGGTCGCGACGCCCATTCTCAGTGGACTGCATCACGAGTATCGCTGGGTGTCAGAGGCCGCATGATGGTCGCATCAATTCTGCGCAGCACAAGGGTGCTGAACCATCGCTTTTCAGCACCTGCTAGCCCAATGGAAGCTCGGGGAGGAATGCGCTCAGAAAACTCGACAGCTGGAGCATGTCTGGCCGTTGCCGGCCGCGCATGGCGAGAAACGCCTTGCCATACTGCGGAAAGTCGAAGAGCTCACGCGCGAAGAGGGTCGGGTCTGCAGCAAGCCACTCGTCGAAAGCTCTCTTCTCCCCGAGGTTCCGCTCGGCCAGCGGGTACCAGTCATCGAAGAATATGACGCACGATCCTTGGATCGCGGGAGAGCAGAACCGTAACGCGTCTTTTGTCGACGCGTAGAGATCGCAGTCAATCATGATGATGCTGGCGCGGTCGATCTGAAGAGCCTGGCGCCGCTCATCCGTCAAGGTCTCATCGAAAAAGCCCTGCTGGAGGATCACGCGACTCTCGTCGACACTCTGGTATCGGAGACACTCGCGCGTGAAATCGAGGGTCGATTTGAAATCGCCAGCACGCCAATGACCTCCGGAGTCGGTTGCTGCCACCGCCGGTAATCCCTCGAACGAGTCAAAGCCGATGAGACGAGAGTGCTGATTGCCGGAGGCCTTGAGTGCGCGGAACATGCACGCGAGGGAGGTGCCGTTATAGACGCCAAATTCGAGATAGTCGTGGATTTCCTCGCCGAGCTCGCGTAGCAGTGAAATCGAGCGCGCAAACTTTTCCTCCAGCTCGGCGGGTTGGACAAGCAGGCTTCGGTTCCGAATGCGCCTCGCTCCGCGTCCTGTCAACCAATCCGGTGCGCCGCGGAGCAGGCGGCTCAAGGGTCTTCGCAATCTCAACTTCTCCAATACATTGATTGCAATCTCATCCGCATGAATCATAGGTACCTCGTTACGCCGACGACTCGCAGCCCGACGTTGCAGGAAGGCACGTGCAAAACTCGGTGCGCCCGATGAGACCGAGTCAAGCGACGCTAGGTGGATCTTTTTTCTGCTTATCGCTGTGGATCAGTTGCAGAAAGGTGCCGAAAGCTGACGAGTTCGAAAACCAAACAGGTCGCATCGAGCCGTGGATTGTCGCGAATACGCTCACGCCATGACGCGGTCGGAACGTACGGCGACTCACATGAGTACGGATGTCGCAGCCGTGGCTACAAGCTGAGGCCTGTTGCGGTGCAGCGACGATACGGGTTCCATGTCGAGCCGTCGATCTTCCCCGACCCGCTGTGCACGTCCGTTGCTGTCTGACCTCATCGTGATGGTCCGGCTGGGCACTGACATCCCGGGCGCAGTTACAGCCGGGCCGGTCCGACGGCGAGAGCGAGATGTACGTTTGCCGTTTGCGGCGCTCGCCCAGGCTCAACAGTAATCGAAGCCTCTGTAGAGAAAGCGGGTTGACAGTCGCGCGCCATATACATAACCATATGGTTATTGAACCGACCTGTTATGAATAGCATGCCTTCCGAACGCCTCGACGCCACGTTCCTCGCGCTTGCTGATCCGACGCGGCGCGCCATTCTGGCTCGCCTTGCGCGAGGCGAAGCGTCGGTGACGGAACTCGCCGAACCGTTCGCGATCAGTCAGCCCGCGATCTCGAAACACCTGAAGGTCCTGGAGCGGGCCGGGTTGATCACGATCGGTCAGGATGCTCAACGGCGGCCCCGCCGACTCGAAGGTAAGCCGCTGGCCGAGGCAAGTGCGTGGCTCGAGCGATATCGCGCGATCTGGGAAGCGAACTTCGAGCGGCTCGACGGTGTTCTGAAGGAGTTGCAACGCAGGCCGTCCGCGTCCACGCGCGCACGGAGGCGGACGAATCGGTAGCGCGGAGACGTGGTGAGTGCCACGGAGGAGAGCGAAATGCCAATGACGTTGGAAAAGGCCCAGGTCACACTGCCTAGCGACCGGGAAGTGCAGGTCACACGATCGTTCAAGGCGGCCCGGCCGCTGGTATATCGGGCGTACACGGAACCGGCGCTGGTGCAGCGCTGGCTGCTGGGGCCGCCCGGGTGGTCGATGCCAGTGTGCGAGATGGACGTGCGCGTTGGTGGCAGCTACAGGTGGCGCTGGCGGAGCGACAAGGACGCAAGCGAGTTCGGCTTCGTAGGCACGTTTCGCGAGGTGCAACCCCCGCTGAGGCTTGTGCATACCGAGGCGTACGACCCAGGGTCCCTCGCGGACGGGTTCCCTCAGAACGAAGCGCTCGTGACGGTGACGTTTTCGGATGACGACGGTTTCACCACAGTCACGACGCTGATCGACTTCGGGTCGAAGGAGGCCCGGGATGCGGCAGTAGCGACTGGCATGACCGACGGTATGGAGCAGAGCTATCAGCTGCTCGATGGATTGCTTGGCAAACAGCCGCGTGTCTAGGCTCCGATTGAGACGGGTCGAGTAGGTATAGCTCACGAGGCTTCGACCCGCGTTGCAGGCCGTAGAGGGTCTTTGTAAGAATCTCCACGGCCTTCAGTCATGTCGGAACCCCGCGCTGGTTCAGCGTCCGTTCTGCTGAAAGGTCGATCCGGCGGTGATTGCTGGGTATTCGCCACTCGCGCTATAAGATGGCGTGGGGAAACGGCGTGATCGTCTCACCTCCTGCCAAGCTCCGTGACAGTCGAAGCAGTCGCTACTTGACGGCGAACCGATTGCATGCGGTCTGCATCGCCGTCATTTGTGCCATTTAGAAAGTCCATGGCCCTGCGCACGCGGACGCTGCCTCGTGATTCCATCCGACACTGGAACTACCCTTACGAAGGTTCGATGACGGGCGTCGTCGTGCTCGCGCTCGCCATCGGCGTGACCGGATGCACTGGCGCCAATGTGTCGCAGAACGCCGTAGGCCCCTCCCCCGTGAAGTGCCAGCCGACCGTGACGGGACTCCCCGCGACGATGAGCGCGTCAGGTGGGCAGGTGTCTGCGCGCGTGGTCACGACGGCGGACTGTGCGTGGTCGGTAACGGCCAACGCCTCCTGGCTACACGTTCAGCCTTCCAGCGGGCAAGGTGAAGGCGTACTGACGGTGCAGGTAGACGCGAATCAGATTTCGAACAGCCGCACGGGAGAAGTCGACCTGAACGGCGTGCGGATGTCAGTGATCCAGGCGGCAGCCCCGCCGCCGCCAGCGCCGCCGCCGCCAGCCCCGGAGCCAGAGCCGACACCGACACCTGCCCCACGGCCTTCGCCACCCACACCGACACCACCGTCGCCACCACCTGCGCCGCCGTCACCTGCACCGCCGCCACCTGCGCCGCCGTCACCTGCACCGCCGCCACCTGCGCCGCCGTCACCTGCGCCGCCGCCACCTGCGCCGCCGTCACCTGCGCCGCCATCACCTGCGCCGCCTCACCTGTGCCGCCACCACCGGCGCCGCCACCAGCACCACCGGCGAGCGTCGAGTTCAGAGGAACCGTATCTGGTCTTTCGGGCACGTGTCCCGCGCTGACGTTCACGGCGGGAGGCTACCGCGTCGTAACCGATAGCAACACCCAGTTCACCAAGGGACCATGCAAACGCGTGAGTAATGGGATGGAAATAGATCTCGCCGGCCAACGTCAACCGAGCGGAACTGTGTATGCCCGCAGGATCGAACTAGAAATGGAAAAGGACTCCGTGACGCTCGCGCAGGTCCAGCAATAGGCCAACGGCGCAACCAAGTCTCCGTCGAGAGGATCTGAGCAGATGCGCCAGGGCGACAGATTGGACCGCTCGAAAACCCAACGCTTGCCAGCTGGAAGCGTGGCCGTGATACCGCCGAACACGAACCACTTCTCCTGGACCGGCGAGGAAACGATTGTGCAGATCCACGGCATCGGGCCGTTGGTGATTCGTTACGTGAATCCCGCCGACGACCCACGAAAGAAATAGCGAGCCAGAGCCGTTTTGAATGAGGAGCAGAACCGCCGATGCAAATCGCTCAGACGACGGATCGGACGGAGGCGAGACGGTTGGTGATCTGCCCGGTGGGCATGCCGGATTTGTTCCCTACCCCGGCGCATTCATCAAACTGGTCATCCGGAACGCGAGCACACCCAACCCTTGCTAAAAGGCGCGCAGCGCCGGTGATGCTGTCAGAACCCAGATGCCGGCGGCCTTACGGATTCTGATTGTCGGTGGTGGCATCGCGGGTCTTGGACTCTGTCGGGCGCTGCAACAACAGGACGTCGTTCCGGACATCATCGAGCGGGTCGCATCGTGGCCGTCGGGCGGTACCGGCCTGTACATTCCTGGAAACGGCGTTCGCGCGCTGGAGGCGCTTGGTCTGGCAGACCAGGTGCTGGCTCGAGCCGTCTGCATGTCGCACCAGCGAATCCTGGATCACACCGGACGACAGCTGGCGGAAATCGAACTAGCGCAGATGTGGGGCGGAGTCGGTCCGTGCGTTGGCATCGCTCGTGGTGAGCTTCATCGTGTTCTCCTGGAGAGCACCGCCGGCGTCCCGGTGCGCCTCGGCACGTCCGTGACCGGGCTGAATCAGCACGATGACAAGGTCCACGTTGTGTTCACAGACGGTTCGACGGGCACGTATGACCTCGTCATCGGCGCCGACGGGATCCATTCGTGGGTTCGACGGCTCCTCGTTGGCCACATCCCTCCGCGGCATCTTGGCCAGGTGAGCTGGCGATTCCTTGTCGATTTCTCCGGCGCGATTGACACCTGGACGGTCATGCTCGGCCCGCGGCGGGCATTCCTGGCGATGCCGGTCGGTCCGAATCGTCTGTACTGCTACGCGGATCTCGCAACCTTCGCCACCGAGGATCCCACCGAGGGAGATCTTGTTCGGTTCCGGGCGCTCTTTGGAGACTTCGCCGAACCGGTGCCGAGCATCCTCGGTGAGCTCGACGGCTTCGCTGCGATCCATTTCGCCCCGATCGAGGAAATAGCCCTGGACTCCTGGGCGCGTGGCCGTGTTCTGCTCCTTGGCGATGCGGCGCACGCAACGTCGCCCAACATGGCGGAGGGCGCGTCCATGGCCCTCGAGGATGCGCTGGTGCTGGCACGGATGCTGAGAACGCGCGGTTCGCCGGAAGAGTCTGTGTCAGCGTTCAGCGAGCGGCGGCGTGCTCGCATCCGTTGGGTGCAACAGCGAACGCACCGCAGGGATCGTGTGAGAACGCTGCCCGCTCCCCTTCGCAATCTCGCGCTGAAAATCGGGGGGACGAGACTCTATCGACGGGATTATCAACCCTTGCTTGACGAACCATGAGCCACCCGGTGAGCACACGATTCATATCCGCGTCGAGTTCGGCGCAGACGCAATCGACGTCACGTATCTCTTGACGGTCGAGTAGCGAACCTCCCGAACGACGGAAGAACGCGGGCACATCAGCGGTTCGCGCCACGTGAGCCGAGGGACACGTGCCCCAGCGACCGAGGCGCGGGCCCCTGGGGTGATAGCGCCCCGGCGTGACCCCACGTGTGTGCGATTACGGCGCATCGCGTCTATTGCTCGCTCGCCTCTCGCACGAGATTCTGAAACATGGGAAGTGCAAATCTGCTTGCCGGTGTTGCCACGCTCGTCGGAGGCGGGTTCATTGTCTATGCGGGAGTCGCAATAGTGCGAGGAACGTTCTACGACTCAGATGACGGTCCGCTCGACCGGGCGACCCAGCCGCTGGCCTTCTGGCTTTCGGTGGTCTCGATGACCCTCCTTGGCCTATTCATTCTCGGCGTGGGGCACCGCTGGGAGACCGTGCGAATGATTTCGAGCTTGCCGACCGGCCTTTCTGATCATCGTTCTTCGCCAGGGTTCGGGGAATCGACGCTACGACCCATTTGCTTTTCTAAGCATGCCTTATGGAATGGCTCTGCTACCGACGTTGGCGGATAAGGTCGTTGGCAGACTGCCGTGAGCCGAGTAACCGGCGGACCAGGGTCCACCCCGCGGGCGGACGGGTCGAACCACCACGGGTCGCCTTCTATCGGCAAGTTGCAGTCGAGGCACCGGAATGTCATCGCGGAGTTCACCCTTAACTGCCCTTCGCCGCGGCTCGCGCAGCGTCCAGCCAACTCTGCGCCAACACTCGCGCCGATTCGATGTCAGGCATCATCTGCGACTGGAGAGGCGAATCACCGAAGTAACCGACGCGCAGTTCTACCCCGGGACTGGAGGCATCGAACATCGCGCACGTTAAGATGCGAGTGCTCGAAGCCTCGAACACCCGCCAACAGACTTCTAACGGCTCCGACGTGTTGGAGGTCGTCATGAATGAAGTTGTCCACGCCGTTGGGACCGTAACACTCTGGGGCTGAATCCGTGCGGAAGCCATGTGGAGGAATTCGTTCCGGTCTACGCGAAAGGCTTTTACCGTAAACATCGCGTGCGTGTCTGTCGGATTACGACACTCCGAACGTCGTGAGGTTGCTAACTCCACCTTGGTCTGGGGCCCGTCTTCACCTCGCCCGGCGTCATGAGAAGGGCTCGCCATCCAGAAAAACCCCCTCGGCAGAGCGCTGCACTTTCGCCTCGGATTGGTTGGTGTGGTTGAGCGCCGATCCCGGGTCCAAGAATCAGATGATTTGTGGGACACTTCCCCGCAACAGAGAGCGTCGGAAAGGCCTACGGGCCGAAGAACATTGGGCGGCGGCTCGGTCCTTTTGGGAGTCACCAGCTTATGGCCCAGGCGACCATCGTTATGGCTCCCGCAGAGACGGGCAGTCGGCGCCGAGTCGAACGCTGGTTCTATATCAGCGCTGGGCTGTTCATGATTCTCGTCAGTGTCGCTGGGTTCGGACCATCGATCATCGACCAATCCAGGCGGAACGCACTACCCACGCCGCTGATGATTGCGCACGGTATCGTCGCCAGTGCATGGCTCCTTCTGTTTCTCGCGCAGGCGACTCTCGTCGCAACCGGACGGGTAGCGGTTCATCGACGCCTGGGAAGCGTCGGTCCTGTGCTCGCCGTCGTGATGATCGTTCTGGTCCTCCTCACGACTGTAGAGATGGGGCGTCGAGGCTACGACCTGAGCCTCGATGTGGCACGAGTGTTTCCTGCTCCTCCGGATCTTCCCCGGCTGACAGCGCGGCGGGGATCTTGTCCCCGCTCCTTGGGTTCCTGGCTTTCCCCCTGTTGGTTGCGGCGGGGTTGTGGTATCGACATCGCCCCGAGATCCACAAGCGCCTCATGCTGTTCGCGGTGCTCGGATTGGCGGGCGTGCCTCTCACTCATTTGACCGGCTACTTGCTCGGACATTGGCCTGCTCAAGCGGGCTTGTTTAGTCTCATCGGTCAGGCCATCGGAATCCTTCTTCTCTCTGCCAGCGCGGTGTATGACAAGGTGTCGCAGGGTCGCATTCATCCGGTGTCGATGTGGGCGCCCATTCTGATCTTTGCGTGGGAGATTGTGATTGGGGTCGCGGTGGTGCCGTCCGTCGCGTGGCGCGAGTTTGCGACCTGGCTGGCTGGGTAGCAAGCCTGAACGCGCTTCCGCCGCAGCGCGGAAGGCAGTCTCGGCGCGGAAGCGGCGGTACCAGGCAGAACGGCGGAAGGCGTGGCGAAAGTGACAAGTAAGCTGTCGCCCGCGCTTCCGTGATGGCCTTTGCTTCTCGAATCAGATGGCGACGATGAGCAGAATCAGGACGAGAAGGCCGATGATGATAACGGTTGTCGAGATCGTGACTGTCGACTGGCCTCCCGCCAGACTATCGTTCACTGCCCGGGCCTGAGCCGCAATGAGGCCCACTTCGTCATCGTCTAGCGCTGCGACTGCTGTCTCCACCCGTCTCAGGTCAAGACCAGCGCCTTCCACAACCTCGCGCACCTTCTCGATTTCGAGCACGCGGCGTATGGCCTCCCGGTCGTCGGCCTTTTGGCGGACGTGGTCGGCAACCACTTGATCGAGGGTCGCCTGGTCCGCCACGTGCTGCTGAGCAGAGATTGGTAGCCATATGGCGAGGGCGAACAGCAGCCCGAGAACTAATGTCTGGATTCGTACCATGGTCATCTCCGTGTGCGTTGGCGCGCAGTCTTTGACCTGACCTGTCGCAGTCTGTATCGGCCAGATGATGAGGGAGCTACAGACCGCCGTTGCCCGGGGAGAACCGTGTCCGCTGGTGGTGCTGGACCGTTTCTCTATAGACGACGATCAGCTCAAGCGCGTCACTTGGCGCACTTGTCCGTTGCATGTGCCCTTGATTTGCCATCTGCCAATTTGTCCTCCGGCTGTGTTGGCGGCTTGATTCATGTCGGGGTCTAATCTTAGTCGGCGTGGGATTCGGCAGGAGACCGACCATCGCGCCGACGATCCGAGAGTGTTTCGTGTATCGGTCTGGGTGCCGACGACGATGAGACCCTCCGGCTCAGCCCCATCGAGAATCCGTTTGAGATCGAGGCCTCCCGACGGGGATGTGCACGAGTGGGAGTCCCCGACACCTTCGTCGACGGCGACATCGCCGCGTGACTGCGCAGTCGCCAGAACCAATTCGTGCGACGTGACTCGGTAGCGTCTTGCAAGCGAGCCTGCGGAAAGAAGTTGACCGCCGATCACCCGCCCAGGACAATGACGGCCGTCGGGTTCGAGGGGGGCGGCGCTGGAGCGAGCCCTTTGTGGCAAGAACCAGCAATTGGCCCGTATACCCATAAACGTTGCACTGGAGAACCCGGGCATTCGTACGTAACGTCAGGAGCTGCTATGAGTTTTTCTGCTCTATATCCGACCAACGTTCTATACAGGGGAACGCTTAAGCTAATGGCGTTCGTGTTCTTATCGTTCGCTGCCATTTTTTCGGCATCAGCAGGTTACGGCTTGCTCAAAACGCTATTCCAGGCTCTGAATAGCGGTGCAGCCATTGGCGTTGCTGAAGTATCCACGCATAGTGGACTAACTATCGCCTTTTTCGTGTTGACCGGGTAGGCGCATATTTTGCGAAGAAATGTTACTGGTAGTGCGCCCCAACACCGGTTGGCAGTCGGCGGCGGCCGGTGTGATCGTGAGCGGCCGCGGCTGAAACCGAAACGTTACCCCCATAAACGCCGCAGGGTCGATCTGGAGTTCGCTCCGTCGCCGCCGAGCCGCCGGCTGAGTTCTCGGACACTACGCTCAGATCCATTGCGGCCGTCGTGTCGGATGCCCATCGCAACTTACTTCACGTGGCAGGGAACAAATCTCGAGGGACGCGGCGTGGGCCGGACATTGCGGGATATCCTTCTCACATGTACGCGTTCGCGCTTCTGATCGGCGTTGTCGCTGGTCTCCGTCCCTGACCGCGCCGACCGCAATCAGCTTGGCCGCCTGGTCGGGGCGACTGGCCTTGGAGGGCAGCTGGCTCGCCTTTCTCGGGTATCCCTGGACGCCGTGGATCTTCATGCTCCTCGCCCTCGGCGAGTTCGTCGGCGATCAGTTACCGTCGACGCCGAGTCGCACCGTGCCGATACAATTCGGCGCCCGACTGCTGAGCGGCGCGATCTGCGGTGCGGCGATCGGGACGCCGCACGGCGCCATGCTCGGTGGGCTCCTCGCTGGCGTGGTGGGCGCGGGCATCGGCACCCTCGGCGGACATGCGTTCCGCCTGCGCTTGGCCGCGGCGTTCAAGAAGGATCCGCCCGCCGCTTTCCTCGAAGACGCCATCGCTATCGGCGGCGCGTGGCTGATCGTTCAGACCCTGTCGTGAGCGCGTTCGACGAATCTCCGCCACACGGATCCCGCTGCAGTTTTCGGACACTTTTATAAAGCGGCTCTGTCAAGTTACCCGGTTGGTCGAAGCAGCACGGATCTTTGTGGTACAGACCTCCAGTGAGCGCGCACAGCCCTCTCACCCAGCTAAGAGGGATGGGCGCGCGAATGGGTCACACGTCGTCAGCCTCGTCGTCAAGCGTTGTTCTTCACCCCGCCGTGGCGAGGTGGCTCACCCTTTTATGCGCGCTCTGTACGGCACGGTCCGTGCCGGGCGCACAAGAAGAATCCGACGGAGGAGTCGCGCCAGTGTACGGGACAGCTCTCAGGAGCGGCCACCTGTCCGAGCGCGCTGACTCCTCCAGCTTGACGACCTCCCACTCGTTAGCCGTTCACGGCTGATCGCGTCACACCGTGACCACTCGCGGCGCTGACGTCCGCGGCGACAACCGAATCCGTGCGGGGTAATACGCGACCTCGTCGCGCCACATGGCAAAGAGCATCCGCGCCAGGCGTCGCGCCAAGGCGACCATGGCGATCTTCTTTCCCGCCGTCGCGCAATAGCGTCAGCCCACGTGCGGAGCGCGGCCGTACGCGGGTCCTTCACTCGCACGATGCGCCAGGCCGCTTGCACCAGCAAGGCTTGCGCATACGGATGCGCACTGCGCATCACGTGCCCGCGCCGTTGCTGCTCGCCCGAGCTGTACTCGCGCGGGACCAGACCAAGATACTTTCGCTACCTGCGCCGCCCCACCGAAGCGCGTCACGTCATCCAGCGCGGCGACATACGCGCTGGCAGTAATCGGACCGATGCCCGGCAGCGTCGTCAGGCGGCTGACGACGCGGTCCTCGACCACGTAGGTGGCAAATGTCTCATCCGCCTGGGCGAGCTCCTCGTCCAGTACTTCGATGACACGTCGAAGTGGCGAGAGCGTCTCGGTAATCGACACGGGAAGGTCGAGTGCGGTGACTCGGCGCAGGAAGCTGTGCGTGGCGCCACTCCGCATGCGAAATCCTGCGCCGCGGATGATGGCGCGGGCGAGTGAAATGGCGCGCGTCCGACCGTCCGTCAGTGCTCGACGAATGTTCAGTCGGCACTGCACCGCGTGCTGCGCGGCCGATAGCCGGTGCGCGGCGCGATACATCCCGCGCTGACACGCCTCCGCCAATGCCGCGACGTCCCGCCGATCGGTCTTAATGCGCCGGCTGCGGTGACCATACATCGCCGTGAAATTGGGATCGGCCACGATCACCTCGTGTCCGAGCGTCTCCAGGTGCTGCGCCACCCACTCACTCTCGGTCGCCGCCTCGAGCAGAATGCGCATGCGCGGCCGTCCCCAAAACACGGCCGTCAACCAATCGCGCGTCGTCGCAATCCGTCGGTCGATAATGTCACCGCCTTCCCTCAGGATCCGAATCTGGCTTTCTTTCTTGTGAAGGTGGATGGCACCATACTCCATGGCTGGTCTTCTCCTTGCGCCTCAAGAGCGCGTTTCAGCAATGTGGAGCGAAGCTAGCACCTCGCTGAGGAGACCAGCCGCTTCATCCTGTCTACGGGTTGAAGTCTGTTGCTCTGTAATGAGTTTGAACCGCCGGCTTTGCAATTCCTGATGGACTATGGCCTCCCGGAGAGGCCCGTCGAGCGTCGCAGGTCGTTGAACGCGTGTCGATTTGCGGCTGTATCGACTTCTCGATAGCCACAGGATGCGGGCGGCATCGTCGGGCATTTGGCTGCACCGCACGCGCAATCGGCGTATGCCTATTGGGATGGGCGTTCTCGCTGGCGGTTGCCGCCGCCATTGGCATCCTCTACGCACCGCCGGTGTCGTAAGGAAGGCGTCAGCACGATCCGGGATCGACGGGACGGCTTCGCTAGCCGCCGCCGACCTTGCGTGGCGTGCGCGAGCGTCCGACAAAGCCACGCGACGTGGTCGTCTTCCAGGGTTGTTGAGTGTGGTGCTTCGGGGCTCGGGTGGGAGCCGCCGCCACCGCCGACTGCGCAGTCCCTTCTACCGCGGCTGCGGCCCGTGCGGCACTGGCCAGGGCGTCGTCCTTCTCGAGGCAGCAGTGTTTGTATTTGCGGCCCGAACCGCATGGGCAGGGCTCGTTGCGCCCCGGTCGTCCAATCGTCCGAGCAGTCATGGAACGAGTGTACATCCTTCCGAAGCTCGTGAGCCCCGGCTGCGCCCGTTGCGCATTCCTGACTGGAGGCACCAATGCGCGGTCGTATCAGGACCCTCCTGGCCGTCGTCGGGACGATTGCGGAGTCGCTCAGCCGGCCCTTGCCCAGGGGTAAAACCCGCGCCCAGGAAACGGTCAGAGCTTGAGAACGTTGCCGCGGAAAGGAATTCCCGAACGGTCAAGTTTCGCTGGGCCACGAACATCTCGGCGTTCGTCGAGCCGGTGGCACGCAAGTAGCGCAAGACCGGCAGCAACGCGGCCGCGTCGTGATAGTTCAGATGAGTGGTGCCAGCGGGAGCCACGCGCTGCGCATGACCAGGCAGGAGCCCATCGTTGCTGCCGTCTGTTCGCCGCGCTGTACATCATCAAATACGGCACGCGGATTTCGCGGGCGTTGCGGCTCCCATACAGGCCCCCATCGAGATTCGCGACACTGCGGGCACGCGGATCCCGCTCTGCCGTCACCGTGGCGACGGCACCGCCCAGCGAGAAGCCGACGAGGTGCGCGGCCGATGTATCGACGGAATCAGGCCGCAGGCCGGGAATCGCGGCAAGTGCCGTACTCGCATTGTCCATGACGAAAGACGTGTCGGCGGACCTCTCGATCACGATGCGATTCGTGTTGTCGGCACCGTCGTCGTACTGCGGCGCCAGCGTGGCCCTCTCCTGCGCTGACGCGACTTTCAGCTGCCGCTCGAGCTCTTCTCGAGCGCGTCGTTTGCCGGCATCTCCACCGCGAGTCAACGCCGACGCTCGGCCAACTGATCGGCGTGCTGTATCGCAAGCACGGTGTAGCCGTGACTCGCCAACTCCTCCATCAGGGACGTGTTCTCCGCTGTGAAGGAGATCAGGCCGTGGTTGTAGATCACCAGCGGTGATGCCCTCACGAGCGGGCTGATCGCCGCACGCGGCACGGTTGCCGTGCGTACTCGCACGCATCGGAGGAGCAGCCGCATCGGCAGCGGCGTTCGAGTATCGCGGCGCAGCTCGGCCCAGAGCAGCTCTGGCCGAGTCGTCGCACTCGCAGCGGGATACCAGACCTTGAGGAGGAGGCGCCGTCCCAACGCCTCGCTCGCCACATGCGCGACACGGCCCGCATCGACGAGCTCATGCGTGATCGAGCCGACACGGTGTGGACCGCTGGGCTTAGGAATTGCCACCGGCTCTGGTTCCGGCGGTGTGCGCGCCGCACGTCAGGTAGCGATGCGCGAGCGAGGCGAGCGCATCCGCGAACCGTTTGCGACTGCCCAATCGTGAACGCCGCATATCCTCGCCGTGCAGCAAAGGCCCAAGCAGCATGAAGTTGAACAAATAGCAGATCAGCGCGGCGGCCTGATCGATATCGCGAACCCGGATCTGCGCCGACCATTGCTGGAGAAACGTCTTGAAGCCGTCGAGTGCCACCTGTTCGAGCCGAGCCCACTCCGCGCCCGCACGGTCGGGCCGGTGCCGCGAGTACAGATACGCCGGGCGCATGACGTAACCGAGCGCGGCCACTTGGTCATGAGCATCGCTAGCAAGGGTCACCAGGGCTTCGAAGAGCGACTCGCCGCGGCGCGGTGGCTGACGCCTGCGCTGTGCCCACGCCTCGACATGCCGGAAGTAGAGCTCCATGAGTACCGACGCCGTCGCGTCTGCGTTGCTGAAGCGCTGATAGATCGTTGCCTGAGCCACCTTCGCCTTCGCGGCGAGATCGGCCACGCTAATCTCAGCGAATGACTTGCGTTGCAATAGCGCATCCATCGCGTTGAGGATCCGATCGCGCTTGTCTTGCGATCGTTGCTGGCTCGTGGGCTTCGCGCGCATCGGCGTTAGATATGAATATTATTTATATTTGTGTATTACGTCAACCGCATCTGTCGACCAGTTCACGGTGCCAGCGCAAAATCGTATCTGGCGTGACGACCGTCGCCACCTGCGCGAGCAGCCGGCGCCTCAGTCGGTGTCCCAGCTCGCCCAGCCGCGCCGCTCGTCGTCGGCGAGGCGCAACCGCCGACCTCGAAGCCGCGCCTTGAGGACTCGATTCTCTTCGCGAAGAAATGCGATCAGATCCGCCTGGCCACGATGAAGCCACCCACACACCGCCGTGATCAACAATTCAAACGGGAACACAGGCGAAGTCTACGCTGTTACGCGGATCGATCGGTGGGACACTACGACGCCAGGGTTCGTGGAGGAGGAGTTCCGGGCATTTCTGCGGTGCGGCTGGCTGGCCGGTGGCTGCGCGCGCTTCCGCTGCGCGCGCTTGTGTCACGGTGAAGTCTTCGCGCGGTCGCGATCGGGTACGGTCTATACGGCGATCGACTCGAGTATCGAGGTGGACATCCCGACATCAATCAGGCGATCCAGGCGGAAGCCGGCCCTTCGCAGCAATTCCCGATATTCCTTCTCGGTTCGCTCCTTACCCGACAACAGCGTGAGCATTTGCAGATCGAGCATTTTCGTCCAACTTGGCTTCGAGTCTTCCTGAACAACACACTCGATCATTAACAGCTTCGCTCCGGGCCGCGCCGCTTTACGTATAGCTGCGAGGATGCGAGCGGCTTCTTCGTCGCTCCAGTCGTGGATTACCTGCATGATGAGGTAACAATCGCCTGCGGGCAGCGGATCCGTGAAGAAACTGCCGGGATGCGTCCGCAACCGCTCTGACTCCATGCCCGCGGCTTGGGCGCTCGCCGTAACGTGCGGCAAGTCGAACAGCACTCCACGAGTCTTCGGAGCAGCTCCCAACACGGCTGAGAGCAGATGGCCGCGTCCGCCACCGACGTCGACGATGGTGTCAAAACCTGAAAAGTCGTAAGCCCTCAAAACCCCTGCGATCTGGCCATACGCCTTGCCCATCATGGCTTCGTCGAAGAGTCGCGCTGCCTCCGGATGCTCGCTGAGATACTTCCAATAGCCACCGGGCACGACTTTTTCTTGTATGGACTTGCCTGTGCGGATGGAATCTTCCATGTATTCAAATCCTCGCCAGTACACGGGCAGCCCGATCATCCGAACAAAAGACTTCATCGACTGCGGATGATCCGATCGCAGGAGGCGCGAGGCCGGCGTGTGCGCCCATGAACCGTCTCGAGCCTCAAAGATTCCCTCCGCCGAAAGCACACGGAGCACACGCCCCAATGCATCCGGATCCGTGTCGGTCTCTTTGGCGAGATCCGCTGCGGTACGCGGCGAGTCCTCTAATGCGTCGGCAACGTTGAGTTCCGCCACTGCGTGAAGACAACGCGGCAAGGCGTGGCCCATCGAGATTCGTAAGAGGTCTTCTGCAGGATTGTTCATATCGGGATGCAGTATACAGGCGACACGGCAACCGTGGCAGCGTTGAAAACGTGTTGGAGAGGAAACTTGGAGTTACGGTGCGCGGGTTCCACCAGCGTCGATCCCGAGCACCTTTCCATTGAACTCTGACGCAGGGTGCGCGCGTTCTACGGAACAAGAAGCGCGGAGCCTGCTCCCTAGTCGGGGCCGCTCAACGGCGGGAAGGAGTTGCAGACAAATCACGGGTAACGGCGCGCAGTGGCTTTTCACCCGCTGCCGACACCTGTCGAAATACCCTTGCCGACTATTAGGGAGTAATCAGAGAACGCCACTTGTCAAACGGGACCAGCAATTGGCGCCCGCGGTCAAATCTTGGAATTTCCCGCTTTATGTCGCCAGCGGCAATTCGTCGGTTTGCCCGAAGGAATCCTCGAAAGTTCCTGTGTTCACGGGGCTTCGCCGCGAGGCAATCTGGACGGATAATCTCGCTCAAGGCATGCGGTGGGCGGCTGACAGTGGACACGCGTGCGGCCCGATGACCACGGATTGACGTTATCCACTCATACAACGTTGGGCGGATCAGCAGACCGAGCACTTGCAATTGGAGTATCTGATTTGACATTCAATCTGACACGTCAGTCGGCCGATGCTTTTCGGACGTTCGGATTCGTCGTGCTTCGCCAATTCTTTGAGCCTGCGCCACTCGCGGCGGAGATTGACGACGTCATGGCCGAGGGGCTTGGCGCGGACGTGGCAGGCAACGGCGACATCCAGTTCCAGTACGTGCCGATGATGACTGCCGAGACGCCGGTCAGCTTGTCGGTGCTTGATCGAGCCGAGACGGTGGCAGCCGCCTTGCTCGGTGGTCCCGTGCTCCCAACACGGGCCAAGGGCGTACGGTACATCGGTGACACGCAGTGGCACACGGATTCCGACTCTCCACTCACGAGTGTGGGCTTTCTGGCCTACCTCGAACCTGTGGGAGCCGAAAGCGGTGCCCTTCGCGTGCTCCCTGGTTCCCATCATCCACAGCTCGGGGACGCAATCCGCGCGCTTGGGGCCGCCGGCATGGCAGCTCTGGCACTGCCCGACCATGTCGTCGCGACCGAGCCCGGCGACATAATCCTGCTCGATGAGCATCTTTTCCACGCGAGCTTCGGGGGTGGGATTCGCCGGCAGTGGAGGGTGGACTACGTCAATGCCCCCAATGGGGCCGAGGCCGAGACGCGCACGAAGTCGTACTTTGCGAGCATCTTCGCGCCCGACTGGGATGGAGGCTACGACGTCGATCGATACCCGAGCTATGGTCCTGATTGGCGAACCTCGAATCGCGCGGCCGTGGCGCGGCTCGAAGCGCTCGGCGTGTACGAGCTGGCGGCCACGCAGGAGGCGTTCACGCGATCAAGGCGGCGAGCTACCACGGCGCTTCGCTGAGCGTTTCAATCGGGGCGTACGGGCTAACTTGACGGGCCGCCCAACATCGGCTTGGCAGCCGACGGCGGCCGGCGCGATCAGACCTCAGGTCCTCGCCCGAAGCGGCCGTAACAGATCCACAAAAGATGACCTACCGCTCCCCTCAGAAGCAGCGGCGAGGCGAGATCGCTTCGTCAGTGCAATCAGCCGGTCATCGAATCTACTGGAGTCCGGCGTAAGTTCGTGATCATCATCTCGGTTGGCCCGATACGTTACCAATACGCGATCGGCGCGGGAAGCGTTGCGCCACACGGACAGCTGCCCTGGCGAGCCGCGTAATCAATCATGGTCTGACACGACGGGCAACGCACCCACAACGTGTTGACGTGATCGGCGCCGAAGACAGCCGTGTACCCTCCGCCGCCAAGCTCAGGGCCAAAGAACTTCGTCATCGCCTCGGCGTGGCGGCCGCCCTCGGCCAGCTGGCCCGGATCTGCGACGTTTTCCCACGCGGTGATGGTCATCATCCGATCGCCGACCGTCGCGCCCACCCATCCGATGAAGCCCTTCATGGAGAGCATCTCCACCGCGATCTGGCGAGTGAACTCCCTCACACCGTTCGTGTCCTCGAGACTTCGCGACTTGAGCACCGTGACGCTGAACGCACCCGGCCTGGCGGTGCTGCCGGCTGACGCCCGAACCGACGTTCCGAAACTGAAAGGCCCAAGTGAGTCGGGCTGGACGACCACCTGCAACCCGAGCTGCTTCGGAACCGCGCCGGAATCGAAATACCCCTCGACCGCCCTGATCTTTCCCTCCGCCACACGAATGAAGTCGGCCCCAGGGACCTTGACCGGCTTGCCCGTAGGCGGCAGCCCGGACATCGATCCGGTGTTGGTTCCGCGCATCACCCACTGTGCGGCCACCAGATCCGGAGCGGCGAGGCCGACGCTGGCGATCTCGAACGAGACGTCGGGAAAGGCGGCGAACAGCCCCTTCATGTAGGTGACAAACGCATCACCACTGAGAGGACCGCCCGTGCTCGGGTCGCTGTAGGTTCCCCCCGGGGCAAGCGTGGCCAGCACCGCCGCGGGATCGCGGCGATTCCAGGCGTCAAAATACTGCTGTGCAACTTCGAGGGCGTTCATGGCGCTGCCTTTCACCTGTCTCGACTCCTTAGAACCTGGGCGAGGTCATACC
>CAVRQR010000009.1:0-779669 GCA_963723495.1 uncultured Acidobacteriota bacterium
GTGATACCCGTCGATGTGTAGGAGATCGATACCGCCGTCTGCGAACTTCGTCAGCGCATCGTCAAAGGTCGAACGGACCAGGCGTGAGAACGCGCCGAAATGCGGGTCATGAAATGTCGACCACTCGTGAAACACGTCGTCACCGTAGAAGCTGGTGTGCGGGTCGCCTTTCCACGTATCAATCGCGTAGCACGAGGCTTCCAGTTCCAGGATCTGGACGGCTGAGGAAGGCGGAGAAGCTGTTGCCGGACATCGTGCCGAGCTCGACGACGGTGCGAGGACGCAAGGCCTCGATAAGCCAGAACCGGAAATGAATGTGCGGCACCCAGCTGGTGGGCTCGACCAATCGTAGCGGCCGCGTGAACACAATCGGCCGCAGCAGAAGCTCGCTGGCTGAAAAAACGGTCGACATGTATCGGTTATGGTGAGAGCGCCGTCAGGATTATAGCCACAACACCGCAGCAGCTAGTGCTGTTCCAGGCCTGCCTCGCGCAGCCAGTCGAGAAGTATGTGACGCCCGAGACGCGCGTTCCGATCGGATCATCCGCGCCGGCCGATTCGACGGATGACAGACGCCGCCCGTCAGCGCTTGTCGCCGCGCTTTGACCTGAGACCTTCAATCAGCGGCGGCACTTCGCCCGACAACTTTTCGAGCAATCGTCCTGGTCGTTCTGAATGCCGTCGGAAAGCGGCGCAGATGACGGGTCACGCTCTCAACAATACGAAAACCAGCGGAGTTCACGTAGGTTTGCAGAGCCCGCAGTTTCGTTTCCAGGGCTTCCTGCCGTGCTAACAACCGGCGCCGTTCTTCCACCAACTGATGGCGCCTTGCCACCAACTGCTCGCACTTTGCCGACAGTCGCTTGTGTCCTCCCGCTAACTGATCCCGCTGCGAAACCAATGGGTCGATCACGAGCAACTGTTGGCGAAGGTCAGAAATGAAGGCATCCTTGACGACTACATCCGCTCTGGAGTGTCTAAGGTCCCGGTGCATCTGATGGGCCTCTTGCGTGCGTCGGATGAGTTCCTGGCGTAGTTCGTCGCGCTCTCGTTGAACTTCGAGAGATTCAGCGGTCGCGCGAGCCTGCATGGATCGGGCTTGGGCGAGCTCATCCTGACACTCTTTGAGTTCTCGGGCAGCACCCTCCAGTCTGGCTGCGAGATCGGCTTCCAGGTTCTTTGTGTACGTCTCCAACTCCTTGAACTGCGCACGCAACCCCTCGTTTTCGGCGAGGAGGCGTTCCGAGAGCATTCCGCCCGAATGTGTTACGGCAGAGAGATTCGTTCGTCCAGCCACGAACACGAACTGATAGGTCGTCGCATCCGGATCGGATGCAAGGCTTTGCAGAAGTTCGATTGGCAGGCCGTCCTTGTTGACGGCGATTTCAGTCTCCTCCAGCTCTCTCCTGACGCGAAGACGCTGCGATATCGTCAGGCCTGCCTCACTGATCAGCTGTTCGGCTGCGTGCCGGTCGAAGAATCGCAGGTGCGTCCGATCGAGGAGTCCTTGTTCCGTGTAGTTGAATCGCCCCTCGAGCAGGCTCAAGCGAAGTGCGCCATGGGTGACATTGGGGATCGACACAACCGCGATGCCCCCAGGCGTCAGATAACTCGCTGCACACTTCAGGACCGGTGCCGGGTCGCGCAAGTGTTCGAGCACATCGAGCGCAAGGACGACGTCGAAGGTCTCGCTACCAAGCGCCTCGAACGCTTCTTTGGCTTCGAGATCGGCGACGATGACGCGATCGCAGACCTGTGAAGCGGCTTCGGCTGCTTGTCGGTCCTGCTCGATGCCCCACACGGTGCAGCCACGCTTCTTCAGCGCGCGGGCGACCGACCCGTCGGCGGCGCCCAGATCCAAAACTCGGCTTCCAGGCGGCACAGACAGTACTGCCAACGAATGAGACGAATTCCAGTTGTCGAGATCAACGATCTGTGAGTAGCGCGAGCCTGCCACGATGTTTCCTCGCTAACGCTTCTGCAATGACGTCGGGCCACGATCCGAAATCGGTGTTCTTCTGCCACCGACTCATCAACTCAGCGATGGCCGTGCGACGCGCCTCCCACTGCGATCTGTCGCTGAGCAATGTTACTAATGAACGTGCGAAGTCCTTTGGATCATCGGCTACTGCAATCGCATCCAGTCCATACGTATCAATCCCCTCCGATCCGCAGGAAGTAGACACGACAGGGACTCCGTATTGCAGGGCCTGCACCGTCTTGACCTTGACGCCAGCTCCGAACCTGATCGGTGAAATCACCACTCGCGTCCTGTCGTAGAGCGCCGGGAGGTCGGTGACGAGCCCCTCGAAGAGCAGGTTCGGATCCGCGAGTTCGAGCAAATCAGCAGGTGGGTTGGCACCGGTGACGTGCACACGCACCCATGGAATCGACAACCGCACAAGCGGTAGTACGTTCGCCACGAACCAGCGAAGGCCGTCAGCGTTCGGCGATCCGCTTCCCCCCTGCCACCCGGCTACGTAAGCCACTCCGAATCGCTCGTCGAAGGTCCGCGTTCCAAGGGAAACCGCCGGCTCCGCCGGAAGAAGCGTGCGAATCGGACAACAGCCTTCCACGCCGGCCAGCAACGTCGCTTCTTCCTTCGATACCGTGACCGCTGCGTCACATTGTGATGACGATGCGTTCTTCGAGCGCTCGCATGTCGGCGGCATCCTCCAGGAGGCCGTCACGCTCAGCATGATCAGTAACGAGTTTCGCTTGCAGTGTCAGGCGCCGCCAGAACAGAGCCTCGCAATCGTACAGCAGGACGGCGTTCGGCTGGCATGTGCGCACTACGTTGCCCACGCGTTCGAAGTTGTGTGGCCGACTGACGATCACGGCGTCGTAGTTGATCCATGAGCACGATAGATGACGTTGGAGATCACCGGGGACAATCGCCACGCCGGCAGATGTCAAGGCGTCCGGCGGAACGCCCTGAAAACCCACGGTCGGAGCGAGCGCCACAGCATAGCCACTCGCGGCGAGGTCCAATACGGCCGTGAACATTCGGCCATATCCCGCGCCGAGAGAGGGATCCGGAACTCTGTCATCGACTATCAGGACCCGCCTGGGAGCGCCACGTGCGCGCCACGCAGCGCGTACCAGTGCTCCAGGCTCGGTCGGCCGAGCAGGCTCCTGCCATCGAAGAGTGTCCGCCCATTTACGCTGGAGTCGATCCTGATTGCGCTTGAACAAGAAGCGTCTGACGAGTCCGTCCGAGCTGGCCGACTCGTGATGCCACACACGTGACCGGGGCTCCAGGAGTATTTGATAGCCCGATTCGCGCAGCGCGAGACACAAGTCGACATCCTCGTAATAGGCTGGATGGTAGTCGATGTCGAACCCACCAACCTGCTCCCACGCACGGCGGGTCACGAGCAGCGAGCAGGCGGAGACGTGATCGACCTGGCGCACGAAGTGCCATTCCAGCGAGTCACCTGGAAGTTTGCGGCCTACTTGTATGGTCGATCCGTCCGCCCAGATAACAGACCCGGCTTCCTGAATGCGCCCGTTGGGGAACAACACCAGACTGCCGACCGCAGCTGCCTGAGGGTTTGCATCGGCCGTAGAGACCAACCATTCCAGCCATCCGGGCGCCACAATGCAGTCGTCGTTCAGGAACACGAGGTATTCGCCTCGAGCAACGCTGGCGCCCAGGTTGCACCCACCACCGAAGCCCAGGTTGGCCTGCGCTTCAACCAGACGCACTCCCTCCGTCTGGCTCCTCAGCGCATCCCTGCACGACTGAGGTGCGTCGTTAGACACGACCACCACTTCGTACTCGACTCGACGGCCTATGGAGTCGGAGAGAGAGCGCAAGCAAGTCAGCAACAAGTCAACTCGCTTCCATGCCAGCAGAATGATCGACGCGCGTGGTCGCTCCACAGAGGGAAATACGAGTCGAGACATCAGCTTTGCTTCGCAGGTGTGCCGGCCCGTCGCAGCGTTGACCGACTTCGCTACAATATCGCGATGTCATAAATCTCGGGCCCGTAATTCGTCAAGTCGATGTGGATCACGTCAGGAGTACCCGCGCTACATGAGCTCATGCTCGGCTAACGTCGGATTTTGATTCCGCCCACTTAGAGATGACCTTCTGATATGACCCACGACGAATCGCAGGCGGCAACGCTGTATCTCAACCTCCTCAAAGGTTGCCTTACGCGAATGCTCTTTCCCGACATGTGTTGGGGAGACTGGGAGTTCGCGAACAAGCGGCCGTTCGATCCCGATGTTCGGAGGGAGGGACAGGACTGGCCCACCGAAGCGGAAACAATGGTCGGGATGCGCCGCCTCGACCACCTTCATCAATGCACTCGGACGGTCCTGCTTGAGGGCGTTCCCGGGGATCTCGTCGAGACAGGAGTCTGGCGTGGTGGATGCGCCATCCTGATGCGAGCCGTCCTGGAAGCCTACGAAGATACTGAACGATCAGTGTGGCTCGCCGATTCGTTCCAGGGGCTCCCGGCGCCGTCCCCTGCAGAGTATCCCCAGGATGCGGGTGATCCGCACGCAACGTTGATCTCCTATCTCGGCGTATCCCTCGATACGGTGCAAGCGAACTTCCGCCGCTATGGACTGCTGGATGATCGAGTCAAGTTCCTGCCCGGCTGGTTCCGCGACACGCTACCGGTTGCACCGGTCGAGCGGATGGCTGTCCTGCGGCTCGACGGCGACATGTATGAATCCACGCAGCTCGCGTTGACACACTTGTATCCGAAACTGAGTTCGGGCGGATTCTTGATTGTGGACGACTACGGCGCGCTGCCGAATTGTCGTCGGGCCGTCGAAGACTTCCGGCACGCACACGCCATTACAGAGTCGATGGTTACCATCGACTTGACCGGGGTGCATTGGCGCAAGGGCTGATCGACGCATTGCCCTCTGGATGAGCAATTCGAAGCCGTGATCGTCAGTCGCCCACATAACCTCGAACGCGTCGGCAGCGTGGTACGCGACCGTCAGCCGAACGCAGTTCTCCTGTACGATTACGAGACTTTGTGCTGGCAGCACTCGGCGCTACAAGCGGAACTGGTCACTGATGATGAGCGGGATCGGCTCCGGCGAACCGCCGCCGAGACCTGAGCGCTCCAGCCAGGGGAAGCTGTGTCCATAGCGTCGCTTTGGCCCGACTATGCGCGTCTAAGGAGTTCGGGTCTCGTTCTCGAGGCCGACTATGCGGCGTGTTATCTGGGATCCGCGAAGCTGGCCCGGCTCTCCGTGCCGCACTACCTCACGATCGGAGAGCGCCTCGGGTACCGTCCGAATCCATTCTTCGATCCGCGTCATTTCGCTAAGGCCACTGGCGGGGCGCACCGCTCACTCCTTGAATATCTGGACCATTACGCGGCCGGAGATGTGTCCCCCTCCCGAGAGTTCGAGCACAGCTGGTATACATGGCAGAATCCCGACTGGTGCCGGAACCACGAGCACCCCTTCCTCCACTTTTACTTCGAAGGGCTGACGCAGGGGCGGGACCCGGCGCCCGGCATCGACATCTGGAAGTTCCTGCGAGACGTCCCTCCTTCGAGCGGAGACCCGATGCGCCACTTGTACGGTCAGGTGACGCGCCGGGGTCGCTTCGACCCATCCTTCTCGCTCTACTCGACTGAGGATCTCCGGCGAGCCCAGGACGCATTCAAAAACAGTATCGACCTTAAAGTTCACCGGGAAAGCCCTCGTGGGTCGCGGCGATTCCTTGTTTTTGTCCAGGCCAGCCGTGCGATCGCGCGCGATTTTCTGTACGAAGAGCGCGATTTCGACATCCTGCTCAACTTCTACGATGGTCCACCGGTCGCGGATTGGCCAGGAGTCGAACACCTGGTCAGCCAACGGGGCACGAAATCAACTGCCATCGCCAAGCTGCTCGAGGCGCGACCGGATCTTCTCTTGCGCTACGACGCCGTGCTCTTCCTGGACGACGATGTCGTCCTGTCGTCGCCTGCCTTGAGCCGCTTCTTCTCCGAGATGGAGCGGTCCGGTCTCGATCTGGCACAGCCGTCCTTGACGGCGGACTCGAGCTGCGTGTGGCCGGTCCTCAAGCAGCCCGCGGTTGGCCCGGGCGTGCGCCTCATCAACGCTGTCGAGATCATGATGCCAGCAGCGACGCGCTTCACCCTCGAGCGAGCCGGGTGGACGTTCGGCCGGGCAATCAGTGGCTACGGCGTGGACCTCCTTCTTGGCCATGAAATCGTCGACCGGCTGGGTGGCAAGGCCGGTGTCATCGGCACGGTGGTCGCCGTGCACGAGAAGCCAATCGACGACCGCAACGGCAACTTCTACACGTTCATGCGCTCGCTCGGAATCAATCCGAAGCACGAATTGTGGACCATCATGAAGGAGTTCGGCATCGAGGCTGCCTTCGAGTACCGGGACTGATGCGTTCGTTCCGACGACCGCTACACCTCTTGCCATGCCTGATTGCCGGAGAACATGGCGTCGAGCCACGCCGGGCTCCACGCCTGCAACCGCTCGTTGCGCTCGAAGCAGTCACGCGCCGACCGAGTTGGCACGAGTTGCTCGCCAAGACCATGGCGAACGAAGAATGCATTGAATCCAAGCGACTGAACACCGACGAGGCGGTAGCCCTTGCGTTGTCCGAGTTTGACGAATGCTGACAGCGACGCTCCCCACCGATACGGTTGGACCGAAAAGTCCGGACGAAAATCGGGCTGGTAGGAAATGGTCACGCTGCGATCCGGTCCGAAGTGGGGATTGAACTCCAGGACCACGACTCGTGGCTGGATGCAATCGAGAAGGCTGTTCAAGATCCAGTAATCATTGCCGTCCATGTCGAGCGACAGCAAATCGATCTCCCCAGCGAATCCGTGGTCCTTCACCAGCGAGTTCACATTGTCCGCCGTCACCCAGGCGTGAACGAACTTGGGTGGCGCTATCCACGTGTTTTTGCCCGTCGCGTAAGACTGACTGCCTTGAGCAACGTGATCCGCGTTTCCGTCCAGCAGAAGCCCGTGCCATCCATGATTGACGATCAGATTTGCAGCGTTGCACTCGATCCCGTCGCCTGCACAAATCTCGACGACCTTTCGATTGGTCGTCCCGAGGACCGAGAACAGATACAACAAGATCCCATCCTCGCCGTTCTGTGAATAGCATCGGAATTCCACGTCGCGAAAATCAGGGAGGGCGTCAGGCCGTCTCGCGAGATCTCGATAGTGCAACCGGAGAAGGATCTGGCCAATTTGCTCGCCAGTGGAACAATCGTTACCGGGCATGCGGAACAGTGTACATTCGCGGCCGGCGAGGAAACACCGGGCGTCACCGTAGTCGGCGACGTAGCACGTTCAGCGAGAAACATCGCTGTCGAGCGAACGCCCGAGATATCCTTTACGAAACGCTGTCGTTAGCATCTATGCACACCGAGGCTCTGATTACGGTTGCAATCTGCACCTACAACCGGCACGAGCATTTGAAGAAGCTTCTGCGGCTCCTTCTCTCCAATCAGACGCTGTCCGAGGATCTCTACCGGATCATCATCGTCGACAATAGCGATGAGAGGCAGGCGCGGCAAAGCTTCTCGAGACAGTTCTCGGAGCTCTCCAGTGTTTCGATCATCGAGTCATCGCCTCCCGGCCTTTCCCGCGCACGCAACGTAGCGCTCGAAGCATGTGCGACACGCTACATCGTCTATCTCGACGATGACGCGTCTCCAAAGCCGGAATGGCTCAGTGCCATCCTGCGCGCGTTCACAACGCATGATCCAGCCGTCGTGGCCGGGCCGATTTATCCGATCTGGCCGCACGCTCAGCCGGAATGGCTGCCCCACAAATACGTCGGCTGCCTTACGATTCTCGATCACATCGAGAACGATCGCTGGCTGTCGGGGAACGAAGTCGCCTTCGGCACCAACATGGCTTTCAAGGCCGACGTGCTCCGCGAGGTCGGAGGATTCAACGTCGGCCTCGGGCGCAGGGGTGCGCACAGCCTGCTGAGCGAGGAGGAAGTCGAGGCGCAGTTGGCGCTGCGCCAGCGCGGGCACCGCACCTTCTATGCGGCGGCGGCGGGCGTCGATCACGCGGTGCACCCCAACCGGTTAACGCGGAACTATTTCCGAGCCAGGATGGCCTGGCAGGCGGTTTCCGCGCTCTTGCGCGACCCACCATTGCAGCATTCCGATTGGTCGCAACGGGAGATCAGAACGGCGGCGGACAAGCTGGGCTTGCGCGAATTGATTTCCAAACTGATGACAGACGGCGATGCGCAGACATTCTCCGCACAGCTCGACTTCATCTACCACCTGTTCGCGATTCTCCTGGAGTCGAAGGACCTGGACGATCTGTCAGTGGAGGGTATGTTCGCCGCCTCGAGTGACATGCCAACGATGGAACGACCGTACCGGCCGTCTCGATACGCAGATCTGCCGTACCAGCCGAATGCTCCCATTCTGCCTACCACCAGACACCTCATCGTGGAGGGACAGCCCGCGCATTCTTTTCTTTACGCTCTTTACGGACAGTTGGCGGACAGTCAGCTCCTGGTGTTTCCGCAACCAATGTCGCACAACTTCGATGGGCCTTTGGCTTACGTCCAACGCTCTATTACACCAGCGGTGGAAACGCTCACGTTTGTGACAGTCGAGCCACTCGTTTACGGTCAGAGCAGACCAGCTTTCACGAAGCTGATTCGGGCGTCTGACTTGGCATGTTTCGGTATCCTTCATCGGCTCCCCGAAACTGCTCAACAGGCAGATGCCTTTCGAGAGATTGCGCCTCATTTCGCGGGCATTCTTGTTCTCGCAGAGGCGCTCGCCGAGGAATTGCAGCAGCGATTTCAACTTGACAACGTTTCGTACCTCCCGCTCCATCCGCCGTTCGCCAAGTACGCCACGCGAGATGCGGCAAGGATTCGCGCGACAATCGGCGTGCCTGCGGGACACGTCGTATTTTCGATACTCGGCGAGGCGCGCAGGGGCAAAGGCATCGACGTGCTGCTGCAGGCCTTGGATCATGTTCAGCGCGACGATCTGCAAAACATGTTCTTCCTGATTGCCGGCCGCTCGCAGGGTTTCGATGGCGATGTCACTCTCGAGTTCTTTCCGGGAGAAGAGGGTCCATCACCACGTCGACGTGCGTTCCTCGGATCATCCGCTGAACTATGCTGTCCTCAGCGAACGCGAGTTCGGCGAGTATGTCTGTGCCAGCGACATCGGCCTGGCCTTGTACCAGCACGAGCAGCGCCACTGCATGAGCGGCGTGGCACCAAATTACGTGTGGGGATTCAAGCCGATCGTTGCGTTCGCAGACAGTGTCATCGGCCGCACGGTAGCGCGAAGTGACCTGGGCATCGTGGTGGAAGAGGAAACCCCGCAAGCAGTAGCACACGCGCTGACATGCGCACTGCACATGCACCGACGCGGGTGGAAGCCGACGCCTTCGTACGACAAGTATCGGTCGGAAATCGACCCCGGTGCCGTCCTCGACAGGCTCGCGACAATTCTCGGTGACAGGCAGAGGCGGGACAAGCATCGGACCTCGAGTTCAAGCGAACTGGCCGATGCCCGCCGTGAAAAGGGCCAGTGAGGCGTGGCGTCGTACGATGAGAAATATCATGCGGCGCGACTCGAAGGCGCCGCGAGATCGGCCGCTGTCGTAGTCCCATTGCTACTCGAACTTTTCCCGTGGGTCACGTCAGTCGTGGATGCGGGCTGCAGCGCGGGTGCCTGGCTTCACGAATTTCAGTTGCACGGGATCTCGCGAGTCCTGGGAGTGGATGGCGCAGACATTCCTCCTCGAATACTGCAAATCGATGTTTCCGAATTCCGGCAACTCGACTTCTGTCAACCATTACCACCGTTGGGCCGCTTCGACCTCGCCATATCGCTCGAAGTCGGGGACTGTCTCCCGAGCGAAGCGGCGCAGCAATTCGTGACTGGCCTCACCAGCATGAGCGACCTGGTCGTTTTCAGCGCCGCCGTGCCCGGTCAATCGAAGCATCAGACGCTCCATGAGCGGTGGCCGAGTTACTGGAGTGCCCTGTTCGCCGACTGCCGGTTCGCGTGCTTCGACATCCTGCGCGAGAGGCTCTGGTACGACCAACGAGTCGATTGGTGCTATGCGCAGAACATGCTGGTGTTTGTGTCCGAGTTTCGTGAGGATTTGTTGAGTCGCTTGCCCTCGACGCGTCGCGCCTGCATGCTCGACATCGTGCATCCTCGAGCGTTTGAGTTTTCTCGAACCGAAGCCAGGCTTGGTGGCGATGCGCAGTTGATGCTGTATCCCTTTCGGGTGATCGAGGCAGGCTACGAAGGCTACAACATCCTCCAGATAGATACCGACAAGTTCCTCGCTCTCGCGAAAACCGAGGGCGCGTACTCTCCGGAGAAGTTGGCAACTGGTGGCTACTCGCGCGCCTACGTGGGAGCCTCGCACGATGAGGTCAAGGCCCGGATTCCCCGCGAGGTATTTCCCGTCAGGCTAGTCGAGGAGGGCTATGAAGGGTACGACATCCTGCAGATTGGCGAGAACAAGTTCCTCGCCCTCTTGCAAAGTGATGGCGCCTATTCCCCCGAGAAGTTCGCTGCCGGCGGCTACGAGCGCGCTCATGTCGCAACCTCCATCAAGAAAGTGAAGAAAGCAATAGAGCTCGCTCGCTCGAGACAAGGCCCTTGATCCCTACCGCCTGGGCAAGCCGTAGCGTTGCCACAACGCAGAAGCACCCGTCCATCGGTGAAACAGACTTCCGACTCTGATGGCGATTCGAACCAGTTTCCGTTCCCGTAAGTCAGCAAGCTCTTGATCGCGCGCGGACAGTCTCTCTTTCACGTGTCGAAGCCTGTCCCTCGCCACGCCCTCACCCTCGCGAAGGCTCTTCAGCTTGTTTTTAGTGCTGTCTAACTTCTGATTCATCGCTGTAAGAGATCGATCGCGCTCGTGCAATTGATCTCTCAGTTGTTGAAGGGAGCTGATTGCCGAAGACAACTCGCTCACCAGACTCTTCTGCCGCGATCGCACGCCGATCAGCTCCTGCCGTGTGTCTGCCAACTTTTCCTGAGTGTGAGACAACTGTTGCTGGATACTCGCCAATTCTCGCTGGGCGCTCGGCGAGTCCTGAACCGGTATCGTCTCTGCCGGCTCCTGAACGGCGGAGCGGTCACGCACCAAGGATTCGTTCAACTGTGCCTCATGGTTGAGGAACCAGCGATACGTCCGTTCGAGCGCGTCGTGAAACGCCACGCTGGGTTGCCAGCCGAGCGCTCGAAGTTCCGATGAGTCGAGTGCCTTGAAGGGCATTCCATCAGGTTTCGAAGTATCGAATCGGAGCTCTCCTTCGAAGCCGACGACCTCCCGGATCGCATGGGCGAGCTCGGCGATCGATGTGTCGCGCCCGCCGCCCAGGTTCAGCGGACCGGAACCGCCGTAGTGCCGCATCGCAAACACGCAGGCGCTCGCCAGATCGTCTGCGTAGACGAATTCACGCCGCTGCCGGCCGCTTCCCCAGATATCGATGAACGGGGCTCGTGCGACCTTGGCCTCGTGCATACGGCGCATCAGGCCGGCGACGACGTGGGAATCCTCCGGGCTGAAATCGTCGCCCGGTCCGAATACGTCGGCTGGAACAGCGGCGAAGAATTCCACGCCGTGCTGTAGTCGGTAGGCCGCGCACATCTGAATGCCAGCCAGCTTCGCCACCGCGTAGGACTGGCTCGTGGGTTCGAGCGGGCCCGTGAGCAGGGAGTCGGGGCGCATCGGCTGCGGCGCGAGCTTCGGATAGCTGCACGAGCTGGCGAGGAACATCAGCCGCCGGGTGCCGGACTCGCCACGCCTCATGAATGACGTGCGTGACGACGAGCAGGTTGTCGTGCATCAGGTCGGCGGGAAGTGCTGGTTGCCGGTGATGCCCGCCGATTTTCCGGCCGCGACGATGACGTGCTCGCGGGCGGTGGCGCTCGAAGAACTGCCTGACGCTCGCGGGCCGGTCCATCTCGACTGTCGCCGGCACCGTCGAGCACGTCGTATCCGTCGCGACGAAGGGCAGTGATGATCGCGGCGCCGATCAGCGTGTCGGCGCCGGCGACGTAGACGCGTGTCGAGCGTTCCACGGATGTTCAGGCAGCGGCGAACTTGCGTTCGAGCTGGTGCGAGGACATCTCGCGGATATGCGCGACCGTGTCGGCGCCGAACCGGCGCTCGACGTAGTCCGAGATAGGGCTGGTCCGCGAAGTAGTCGCTGAAGGCATGATCGCGGAACTTGAGCACCTCGCTTGCGGGCAGGTGCTTGGTCGGCAGTGGCAGGGTGTCCACGGCATGCTGGGAGTAGCCGCTCCAGGTCTCGGGGAGCGCGCCAGCCATTGGCGATCGCCTGCCGATACAGCGGCGAGCCGGGATAGGCCATGGCCGAATAGAAGTTGGCGAACTCGGTCTTCAGCTCGATCGCGAGATCGAGCGTCTCCTGCATGCTGTCGAGATCGTCCTCCGGCAGACCGAAGATGTAGTTGCCGATGATGTTGATCCCGGCGTCCTTGACGCGTGCGATCGTGTCGTAGACCTGCTCGATCTCATAGCGCTTGTCCACGTCGCTCAAGCACGCGATCGCTGGCCGCTTCAATGCCGAACGCGAGCCAGTTGAAGCCTGCCCGTTTCAGCTTGTCGAGCATGCCGTCCTTGACCGTGTCCACCCGCGCGTAGGCCCAGATGTTCAGGTCGTATCCCCGCTCGATGATCAGATCGCAGATGCCCGACACGTGGCGGACGTTCAGGACGAACATCTCGTCGGCGAACTTGATGTTCCGCACGCCGTACTTGTTGACGAGCAGATCGATCTCCTGCGATGACGCGCTGTGGATTCCAGAAACGGTACGAATTCACGGTGTCCTTCAGCCCCAGCTCCTTCTCGCCGGCCTTGAACGGCGCCTGGATGCAGCAGAACGAGCACTTGTACGGGCACCCGAGCGTGGTGTAGATGGCGGCGTACGGCTCGCGCTCCGGTTGACCGAAGCAGTGCCAGTTGTGGGCCCTGTACTTCGTCCATCGGCAGCAGGTCCCACGCCACGCCCGGCATGTCGTTCTCGAGATCCTTCACGAGCGGCGCCGCCGCGTTCGAACGGAGCTGGCGCAACGCGCCGCCCTGCCAGTACGTCGAGCCCGCGAATCTTGTCCAGCGATCGTGTCACCTTGCCGATCCGCCTCGAGCAGGTCGACGATCGTGTGCAGGCCTTCGTCGTGCGCGACGAAGTCACACGCTTCTTCGGCGAGCGTGCGCTCGGGAAGGGCAGCGACATGTCCGCCAAGCATGAGGATTCGTGCGTCGGGAACACGCTCGCGAATCGCCGTGCACGCCAGGCTCGCCCCGGTCATGTTCTGCGTGGACGCGGACGGCTGATGGCCGTACACGACGATCGCCACGAGCCGCGGCTGCATCGCTTCGACGCGCTCGGCGATCTGCGACGGGGCGAGCTCGTCGGCCTCGGCATCGACGATCTCGACGCTAGTAGCCACGCCGCCGGACGAAGGTGGCGATCAGCCCGGCCCAGATTGGATTCTCGACAGCGGTCAGTCTCTTGCCGAGCGACTGGTAGATAGCCGTGCGGGCACCCGGGATTGACCAGGACGAGATCGATGTCCCCGGTTCGCATCATGAATCGAGCCACTCCTGGCGGAAGGGTATCTGAGACTATACACAACATATGACAATCCTGAAGCCTTGGATGACGCTGAACCGCCGCGTGGAGTTCTCTGGCGGCCCGATCCGCGAGATCGTCAGAGGAAACGGTGGTGCTTCCCGACGGCCGATTATACCCGACTTCTACACCGCGCGAATGGGCGACTATGCCCTCGTGTATGCGGTGACCGACGAGAACCGTGTGCTGATCCTCAAGCAGTACAAACACGGAGTCGGGCGGGTGTGCCTGACGTTTCCCGGCGGTTACGTTGCGCCGGGAGAGGATCCGGCTGATTGCGGCTGAGCGTGAACTGCTCGAGGAGACTGGTTACCGCGGGTCCCGGCTCGTGGCACTGGGCTCCTTCGTCACGAACGCAAACCAGGGCTGCAACACGCGCACCTGTTCCGAATTGATGGCTGCCGACAGCGAGCGCGATCCGGATTCGGGCGACCTCGAGGAGATGGAGCTCATGCACTTCGCGCCTGAGGAACTCCGGACGCCATCGCGATTCACCGAGATGGGAGTATTGAGCTACGTGACACTCGTGCTGCTTGGCTGAGCTCGCGCCCACGACGTGAGCGTGTGATACAAAAACGCTACGAGATCACGTCGATTTCACGTGCTACACTCGGCGCATTCCGGCGTGATGATCGTCAGTCGCACACCTTTCCGCATTTCGTTCTTCGGTGGCGGAACGGACTATCCGTCGTGGTATCGCACCAATGGCGGACAGATCATCGCGACCACCATCGACAAGTACTGCTACATCTCGGCGCGCTACCTGCCGCCGTTTTTCGATCACAACTTCCGCGTCGTCTACTCGCGCATCGAGAATCGGCAGACGATCGACGACATCAAGCATCCCGGCCGTTCGTGAGTGCCTGCGATTTCTCGAGATCGAGCAGGGGCTGGAAATCCATCACGACGGAGATCTACCGGCACGCAGCGGGCTCGGATCGAGTTCGTCGTTCGTGGTCGGTCTTCTCCATGCGCTGCATGCGCTGAAGGGAACGATTCCGACCAAGGAACGCCTTGCGCACGAAGCCATCCACATGGAACAGATCAAGCTTCGCGAAACCGTCGGTTCCCAGGACCAGGTGATGGCGCACATGGCGGCTTTCAACGGGTCGAGTTTCTGATCGGACGGCGAGATACGCGTCACGCCGCTGACGCTGCATCCCGATCGGCTGGAGACACTGAACTCGCACCTGATGCTGTTCTTTACCGGATCAAGCGCACGGCGCAGGACCAATGTCGCCGAGAGTTACGCCCGTAACGTGTCGAGCGTGGAGCAGCAGCTACGCACTATTGGTGGCTATGGTGGACGACGCAATCCAGATCCTCGCTGGAGGATCGGACCTCACGGCATTCGGGCGGCTCCTCCATGAAGCGTGGGAGGCGAAGCGGAGCTTGAGCCGGCACGTGTCGAACTCGACCATCGACGACATCTACCGGCGGCGCGCGGGGCCGGTGCGATCGGCGGCAAGCTCCTCGGAGCCGGCGGCGGTGGTTTCATGCTGCTGTTCGCCGCTCCCTCGGATCACGCCCGCATACGCGAGCGTCTGCGAGGACTGGTACACGTGCCATTCCGATTCGAGCGCGGCGGTAGTCGCATCGTCGTCTTCGATCCCGGAGCAGGACTACGGCCGCCAGGCGACAGTTGCGACTGGCGAGTCCCGTTGAGGCCTTTCAGGAGACCGCGAAGCGCCGCTCGAACTCGCCTAGCCCGGATGCACAGTGCCCTCGACGCCTTTTCCGGCGGAGACTATTTATCCGCCGCGCGTGGTCTTCCTTCTGACTCCTGGCAGTATTGGGCGAGCCTTGGCCTGATCGGACATCCGGTCAACGCCGCCGAAGCGCTGCAGCGATTTTCCGATCCTGATGCGCTGTTCTTCGCCGGCGTTTCTTCCTGGATTGCGGGCGACGACGACCGCGCACGTCATCTTCTGGCACGTTGTCCGGGCGAGCATGCGCGAGGTCTGCTGGACCTGATTGCGAAGCGGCCGATTACCGTGCTCGCGCAGCTTCCATGGAATCGGCGCGGACCATGGGACATGCTGACGCGGCTCAACGATCCTGCCTTCCGCGTTCTGAACGTGAGCTTCCATCCCGACGATATCCAGAACCGGCCATACGCCGACGCGCGGACGCTCGTTCCCAGTGGTCTGGAACCTGACCTGTTCGTGGCCGAGATGCTCGAATGGCATCTGATTCCGCCAAACGTGCGGACGCTCGGCTGCCCTGTGCTCGGTCACTCGAGCGACTTCGATCTGCACATTCAAACCGTTGCCCCGTGGCTCGAACTGTTCGATGAGCTCGTCGTCCTCGACCATACGGAGTGGCGCGCCCTGAACGGTGCTGTGACGGTGCCGGTTTCAGTGTTCCCAAAAGTGTTCGGTGTGCCAGCGGACCTGCCGGGCGTTTCCGGAAGGCCAGCGAGACATCGACGTGTTTCTTTCCGGAGCCGTCACGCATCCGTACCACATCGACAAGGAAGCCATCGTCCTCGACGTCCTTGGCGTCGCGGACATACACGCACTGATGGTGCAGGGATTCGACGGCAGTGACGTCTACTACCGAAATCTCTCGAGGTCGAAGCTGTGCTGCACGTTCATCCGCCACGCAGGCGCGATGCCCACCCGCGGCCTTGAAGCGCTCGGAATGGGCTGCGTGGTCGCCGTGCAGGACGAAAGCGTCCTCCGCCTCTTCGTGCCAGATCAGGCGGGCCTGGTGTCGTACGGATCTGACAGAGGCAGCCTCGCGTCGGTCATCCGGGACGTGCTCGCGCGGTCGGATGACTTTCTGGCGCGGGCGCGCCGTGGTGCAGAGTTCGTCAGGCGCGAGTTCGCCCTCGAGCGCGTTGCGTCGCAGTATCTCCGGTTCCTGACCTTTCTCGCGGCTCGCCCACGCGTCGCGCGCCCCGGGCCGCCACCGGATCGAATGCTGCAGAAGCGACCCGCAGTGGAGAAGGGCTGGCTGCCCTCTAACCAGTTCGGTGGAGCGCTGTTGATGGACTGGGCGACCGAGTCGGCCGCTCGCATCGAGGAGCGATTGCTGGTCGAAGAATCGGTCGGCCTGCTGAACGATCTCGCCCGCGAGCGGCTGCTTGCGCACTACCACGACAGTGCCGGCGGGGGACCGTCGTGGCTAGCTGACGTCGTCGTGCCCCTCGAGCGCGCAATCAGTCGATTTCCATCGGCGCTCGTTCCACGCTTCAATCTTGTTCGAGTGCTCGTGCATTTCGGCGACGCCGCGCAGGTCCGTCAGGGAGTCGGGCTGTTGGACGACACGCTTGAGACGGTCCGCGGATCAGTGGCAGATCGATCTGCTCGACGACGTGCTGCCGTGGGACTTCTGTTCTTCGCTCTTCAACTACCGACGCTACTTCGACGCCGTGACGCAATCCTTGGGCAGTTCGAGCCCCCGCATCGAAACATTGATCGCGGTCATCCTGGCCTCGCTCAATCACTACCGATCGAAGTACACCGCCGAGATCGTCGGGGAGCGTACCGACGTCGAGTACGCGGCCGCGGCAGTGCGGCTCGATCCGGAGTTCGCGGAGTACGTGATTCAGGTACCTGCAGACTGCTAGTCAGTCGAGGAGAGCCTGGGGACCACCAGGAGGCCGCTGCGCATCTGCAACGGCTGGCATCATCCTCGGCGCGACAACTCGAGGTGCTCGACATCGCCAGGAGTCTGCCGCAAGAGCTCGCGGAGGGCTGGCATAGCGAACTCGAGGCTCGCGCAAAGCGGCTGTGGATCGCGACACACTATCGTGAACACCTCATGGAACCGGTCCCACGCCGGACGAGCGAGGTCAGCCATCGGCGCGCGCTCGATTGGCCTGTCGTTCCGTACCTTTCCATTATCCTGACCGGGCGCAACGACAACGTCGGCGGTGACTTCAACGAGCGTCTCTTCGCTGCGACGTCCTACAACCACCGGCTCCTCGCCGCCGCCGGAGTCGACTACGAGCTCGTGTTCGTCGAGTGGCGGCCGGTGCCCGGCCAGGAGCTTCTCGGCGAATTGCTGCGAACCGAGCTGCCTGAGATCGCGCCGCGGCTGACGACCTATGAGGTCGACGAGCGCTATCACGCGGCCTTCAGCCAGCACCCGCGGCTCGAGCTCCACGAGTTCATTGCGAAGAACGTCGGCATCCGGCGTGCCGCCGGCAGCTACATCCTGACGACGAATACCGACGTTTACCTCAGCGGCGAGATCGTCAACCTGATCGCCCGCCGCATGCTCCGTCCGATGACGGTGTATCGGGCGACCCGTGTCGATTTGCAATCGCACCTGGATCGAACGAGTGTCGACGAGTCGGCGCTGTCCGATCCACGCAACTGGACGACGGTCAACAGTCTGGAGCCGCCATTTCTGGCCGATGCCTCCGGTGACTTTCTGCTGCTCGATCGCTTCAGCTTTTGCGCACTGCGCGGATTCAACGAAGTGTTTCGCGTGGCCAGGATTCACGTGGACGCCAACTTCTGTTACCACGCCGCCGCGCACGGAATGGCGCTGGTGGATACCCGTATGCACGTCTTTCGCTTTGGGGAAGGTAGATTCGCCGCCCAGCGGGATGCTGACCAGTGCCACCCGGACGCAGCGCCCACGTGCGGCGACTGGTACAAGCAGATCCTGTACGAGAACCCGGAGAGCTGGGGTCTTGGCGACGCCCCGCTGGAGCGTCGCGGAGCGAATCATGTGAGGCTCGAGTACGACGACCGTGCGATACCACCGCTGGTCGCGCTGCAGCGCATCAAGAACCACGCGTTCGTTTCGGGCAAGGTCAGGATTTAGCGGGCGCTGGTCCGAGCACTCGCTCTTCGAGCGAGTACCGTCCGAGGCCCCAGTCGGCATCGTTGTAGCGTGGTTTCTTCACCAGGCGTCGAATCAGCGCTTCGCATTGCGCCTTGCCGTCCCTGGTCGAACAATCGAGGTGGGGCACGCCGAGGCGGTCCATCGCGCTCCGCTCAGGCGCGATTCGGCGCGTCACACCAATCAGTCGATCCGACCAGCGTCCCTTCGGCACCACCCGCGTGACGGCCCGTTCGAGCCAACTGGCTCGAGCCCGCCACGACGGCGCGCCGTGATCGACGTGGTAGATGCGCAGCGGGTCGGTAAGCTCTACCTCCGTGGCACCGGCCGCGTGTGCCATGAAGCAGAACACGCTGTCGAAGTGCATCGAATGGAACTCGCGTTCCTCGGGGATGCCGTGCAGCCTGAGGTACATGTCGCGAGAGAGGAGCGTGAAGTCACCCGACGCGTTGGTAAAGAGCTCAGGCAAACCCTTGAAACGGTACGAGTCCGCGCGATCGTTCACGTGGTGCACATGTTCGCGGCAGTAGAGCAGCCGCTGCTCGTGCGAATCGGTACTCGAGGGCCTTCTCCGGAACGTCGCGGCGCGGCAGACGATACATGTGCCCGGGATCCATCTGCCGTGTGCCGAACCACTCCGCGAGCTCATCGGAGAGGAAGATGTCGGGAGAGGTCGGCAGGACGAACTCACCGCGCGCCCGCCGGATCCCGACATTACGAGCGCGGTGGATGAGGATCGGGAGACGGTCCGCGAACGGCAGCCTGGCGTGCAGCTTCGGTGGGACGGTGATCAAACGGACCGTACATCGCCGTACCAACTTGGGCCATCGGAGCGCGTTCCACAATCCGCGACCCTCGGGCGGATTCCAGTCGACCAGAATCAGCTCGGAGGGGTGATCGAATCGTTCGAGCTGCTCGATGAACGAATCGACGCAGACCTGGATGCGGTGAAGCATGCCGTTGGCATATCCGTCGTTGCGGGAGGCGATGACGATGCTGAGATACGGCCTGTCCGAGTCCATCGAGAAAGCCTGCAGTGGAACAGTGATGGCCTTCAGCAGGAGATCAAGGCGTCGTGGATCGGAACAGCGGCCGCGGTTCCATGACTTCCCCGAACCCGGGAGCCCTGAAGTCCCAGTAGTATACCCACCCGGGCGAGCGTGGTGGCCGCGCAGGCGAAGCTCATCGCGCACTCGCGTCCAGGCCTTCAGGCGCACCTACTCGCAGTCGCGCAACTCCGCCATCAGTTCGCGGAGTTCGTCGTCGCGAAGGTCGCTGCTGCGCACGAACCCCGCGGGCCGACGGCCACTGGTCGGTCGGAGAATCCATGCCTGCTCCAGCAACTGGGCGTAGCTGGGCAGCCTGGCGTCGATGTAGGCCGAGCACTCAGTCACTTTGAACCGGATCAGAACCGGGTGACTCATCGGCTGCGCCTCGCACCGGACGATCTCATCCTCGAGCCGCTGACCGCGTGTAATGGTGGCGTTTCGACAGGTCTCGCACAGGCTGCGACCCGAGTGCGAGACGGTGCCGCTATAGACCTTGATCAACATGTGCCGCTCCGGCCTCTCACGGTGCAGTCGCGATGCCACCCGGCGACGCTGCGGTTTTGTTCGGAGATTGGGTGCGCCCACGAGCGCATGCCCTGATCTCGTCGCACTTTCTGCGATGAGAGTTCACACGCACGTGAGCAGAAAATACCGACTGCTCAGTGCCGCTATAATCGGCGCTCTCGAGGAGGTGCCGTGATGTTGCGCGCGCTCATCGCCCTGTTGCTCAGCGCCGGCGGCGTGCTGGCCGCACAGACTCCAACCCCACGGAAGCCGTCGCCTCCGACCACGGTCAGGTTGTACGTGTTCGACTGCGGGATGCTCACGATGACCACGGAGGGCGTCACGCGGTATCACGTGACGCCGAACGAAGTTGGCGAGACGCGAATGCCGGTCCCGTGCTTCCTGGTGGCGCACCCGAAAGGGACGTTGATGTGGGATGTCGGTGTCATCCCGGACGCGATTGTGGAGAAGCAGGCGTCATCGGGCGGTGCGCGCTACGACGTCAATCCCACGGCTGCGGCCCTGGTCAAACGGACGCTCACAGAGCCAGCTCGCCGAGGTCGGTTACTCGCCAGCCGACATCACCTATGTCTCCATTTCCCACGCCCACAAGGACCACTCGGCGAACCTGAATCTCTTTGCGTCCTCGACGTGGCTCGTGACGCCAGCCGAGCGCGAGTTCATGTGGAAGCCGGGAAACGAGCGTGTTGAGCCCAGCTTCTATAACTCACTCGAGCGCAGCAAGTGGGTCGCGATCAACAAGGACGAGCATGACGTGTTCGGCGACGGCACTGTTGTCATCAAAGCGGCGCCCGGTCACACGCCGGGACACCAGGTGCTGGTCCTTCGTCTGGCATCCACCGGCCGCGTGATGCTCGGCGGCGACCTCTATCACTATCCGCCCGAGCGCACGTTGCGTCGCGCGCCGCCAGACAACGAGTTCAACGTCCAGCAGTCGGCCGCCTCTCGAGCGATGATCGAGGACTACCTGACGAAGACAAAAACGACGATCTGGATCGAGCACGACTTCGCGACGATCGAGAAGTTGAAGAAGTCGCCCGCGTTTTACGACTGATCGTCACTGATCACGCAGACCGAAGACGACGAGCGTCGAGCCCAGTTTCGAGAGCGGGGAATCGAAGCCACCGGCCGCGATCGCGATCATCTCTCGCCCGCTTTCGGTTGTGAACAAGAGCGGTGTTGCACGTGCGGCCGTGGGGAGTTGCGCTTCCCAGACCTGGCGCCCGCTCTTCGTCTCGAAGGCTCGCAGATGCGGATCAATCGTCGCACCAATGAAGACGAGACCTGTGGTCGTGGTGACTGGGCCGCCCAAATTGAGTGCCCCGGTTGGCGGGACAGTCGACAGTCCGAAGGCGGAGCGCAAGTCTCCCAGTGTCGTTCGCCATGCCGTCTCGCCGGTGTCTGCGTTGATCGCGACCAGCTCTCCCCATGGCGGCGCCACGCAAGGGACCCCGGACGGCGCCAGAAAGAACTGTCGCGACATGGCGAACGGCGTGCCCCGTTGTTCGGTGATCTCAACGCCGGGATTGGCTCTCCTCGTTCGCTCGAAGTCTGCGCTCGGGATCAGCCGGACGATCGCCGGAACACGATTGACGGGCGCGATGATCGTGCGCGTGGTCGGGATCCCACGCCATCCCTCCCCAATGCAACCCGCCAATATTCCCGGGAGCAACGAGACTGCCGCGGACGCTGGGTGGCGTGAACGCGCCTTCGTGACGCAGCGCGCGGAACGTCGCGAGACAGGCATCCCGATCCTGCGGCGTCGCGCCCCAGATGTCGGCCTCGCTGATCTGCTGTGGAGCGAGGGTCGCCGGCCGGTCGGGGAATGGTTGTGTCGCGGCAGCACTCTCACCGGCCACGTCGCTTGCTGGAACCGGACGCTCGCGAATGGAGAAGGTCGGTTGTCCGGTGAGGCGATCGAAAAGAAAGAGGTGGCCGGTCTTCGACCCGACAGCCACTGCCGCCCCTTTGGTGCTCGGGAAGAGGAGCGGCGGCGAGGCAACGTCATAGTCCCAGAGATCGTGATGCACGGTCTGAAAGGACCACACGACCTCGCCCGTGGTCGCGCGCAGGACGACGATAGCGTTGGCGTGTCGATTGTCACCAGGCCGGAGCCCGCCGTAGTAGTCAGGGCTCGGACTGCCGGTTGACAGAAACACGAGTCCGTTCGTGTCGTCGACCGTGATCGGAGCCCAGGTGTTGGCGCCGCCAGCGTCAACGTTCTCCGGCAGAGGGTGAAATGTCCATCGCAGCGTTCCCGAACGGCGATCGAACGCGCGCACCTCGCCGGAGGCCATGCGAGCGCGGCTGTTGTCTGCGACAGACGAACCGACGATCACGAGATCGCGATACACGGCAGGCGGCGACGTGACACCGTACTCGCCGGCAAAGGCAGGTTTCCGTCGCAGGCCGGCCGTCAAATCGATCTGGCCGCGTGAACCGAAACGATCGCAGAAGCTGCCGTCGCGACGATTCAGACAGACAAGGCGCGCATCGACAGTCGCCGCGTAGACTACGTCGTCGACGACAGCCACGCCGCGACTGGCGAAATCGCTGTAGTTGCTGTCTCGCCGGATCTTCAAATCGACACGCCAGATCTCTTTCCCTGTTTCCGCATCGAGAGCGATCACGAGACCGCCAGGTGTGGATAGGTACAGTCGACCATCCGCATAGACGGGCGTCGCCTCGAACGATGGCGGATCGGCGCCGGGACGAAGGGGTTCAGTCGACTCTCGCGTGTCGTAGGACCACGCAACCGCAAGTCGGTTGACAGTGTCAGGAGTGATCCGCTCCGGCCGCGATTGCGCCGCCAGGGCGACTCCGAGCAGTCCCAGGCCGGCGGCGATCAGTCTCATGCGCACTTCGACGCAGCGCGGTGAGACGCTGTTCCGTGCCGAGCGTCAGTTTCCCCAGCGTAGCACTTCGACTCGCACCGGGGTGCGGCCGGAACGGACGAAGTTGAGGCTGGTTGCCGCGCCTTGGGACACGTCGATGATGACGCCCTCGGCCCGAGGACCCCGCGCCGGCCCCCGATCGACGACACGAAGCTCGACCGCACGCCCATTCTTCACATTCGTAACTCGAACAACGGTCCCGAAAGGGTAAGAAGGGTGTGCCGCGACCATCGATTTCATGTCGAAACGGGTACCGCTGGCCGTCAGTTTTCCATCGAATCCCGGCCCGTAATACGACGCCAGGCCTTCACGAACCTCGAGAATCGCAGCGGAACCGGTTGTCGTCGCCGTTGTTTTCGAACGGGCAGCACACCCGGGTGCGATCAGCACCAGGATCGGAATGACGACACGGGCGACGCGCCTGATCGGCATCTCAAGGATCCCAATCACGAAGCGTGCCGGTTCAGGGTACCTTTTGCTGATTGTAGAGGTTGTTCAGGAACGTCCTCTCTTGAGTAGCCGTCGAATACGCACATGAATACAGTGGTCACGGACCTGCGCGTCGGCCTCAGGCTGTTGTGGAGAGACAAGGTGTTCACGGCCACCGCTGTCCTGACACTCGCGGTCTGCATCGGCGCGAACGCTGCTCTCTTTTCCGTGGTTCGCGGGGTCCTGCTGAAACCGCTTGGGATGCCAGACGCCGACCGCGTCGTGATGGCGGGAAACATGTACCCGGGCGCGGGTGTCCACGAGCCGATCGGAGCGGCGGTTCCGGATTACTTCGACCGCCTTCGCGACGTGACGGTCTTCGCGGAGCAGGCGTTGCTCAGGCGAGACGATCGCAGCGTCGACGAGGGCGGGACGCCGGTGCGTGTTGAAGCGATGACGGTCACGCCGTCTTTCTTCAGGGTCGCAGGCGTGAAGCCCCAGGTGGGCCGAACCTTCAACGAACAGGAGAGCGAGATTGGAAACGAGTTCGTGGTCGTCCTCAGCGACTCGTTCTGGAGATCGCGGTTTGCCGGCGAGCCCTCGGCGGTGGGTCGCGAACTCCGCCTCGACGGCCGCGCCTACACTGTCGTCGGTGTCATGCCTCCCAGGTTCCGGCCCACAGACGACGACATGGAGCTGTGGACGCCGATGACGTTCACGGCTGAGCAGACGTCGGACGATTCGCGGCACAGCAACAACGCTGCCTACATTGCGCGGCTGAAGCCGGGGGCCACGCTGCAGCAGGCGCAAGCGCAAATCGATGCGTTGAACGCGGCGAACCTCGATCGTTTCCCGCAGTTCAAGGACGTCATCGTCAATGCGGGCTTCCGGACTGTCGTCAATCGGCTCCAGGACCAGATGGTCAAGGACGTGAGGGCGACGCTGTACCTGATGTGGGGCGGCGCGCTGTTCGTGCTGCTCATCGGGTGCGTCAACATCGCCAATCTGGCGCTCGTGCGGACGCGCAGCCGGTTGAAGGAACTGGCCACGCGCCTCGCGCTCGGAGCCGGCAGGTGGCAAATCGCCCGTCAGCTCGCAGTCGAGCATCTGTTGTTGGCTGCGGCAGCGGCATTGCCGGTATTGCGATCGGCAACGTCGCGCTGCTCTCGATGAACGCGATCAGTCTGCAGGAATTGCCGCGGGCGGAGGACATCGCACTGGACCGGGTCGTCGTGATGTATACGCTTGCGGCCGCCGTGGCGATCGGTCTGGTGCTCGGTTTGATTCCGGTGGTGGCGACGATTTCCGCCAACGTCATCGGCGTCCTGCGTGAGGAAGGCCGATCCGCGACCACTGGCCGCGGTACGCAATCGTTCCGGCGTGCGATTGGTCGTTGCTCAAGTCGGCGTCCGCGTTCGTGCTGCTGGTGGGTGCGGGTTTGCTCTTCGCCAGTTTCCAGAAGGTGCTCGCCGTCGATCCAGGGTTCAGGACTGGAGAAGTGCTCACGGGTGCCGTATCGCTCCCCGAGTCGCGATATGACGGTGCCGACGCGCGGAGGCGCTTCACCGACGAAGCGCTGCGACGCGTGCGGATGTTGCCAGGCGTGCAGGCAGCCGGCGCGACCGACAGCCTTCCGCTTGGCAACAGCGCGAGTGCGTCAGCGATTCTCGCGGAGGGCTACACAGGCGCAGCCCGGCGAATCGTTGCTCGCGCCGGCCGAGGTCCGCGTGTCGCAGGGCTATTTCGAAGCCATCGGTGCGAGACTCGTCGCTGGACGATTCTTCAACGAGCGTGATGCCGCGAAGGGTCCACGCGTCATCATGGTCGACGATCGCCTGGCCCGGCGCTTCTGGCCGAATCAGAATCCTCTCGGCCGGCGGATGTATCGACCGAGCGACGATGGAGATAACCTGACGGCGGTCACGGAAAAGACGGAGTTCCTGACGGTCGTCGGCGTGGTCGCGGAGATGAAGCTGCGCAGTCTCACTGACGGAGACAATCGCGTCGGCGCGTATTTCATTCCGCTCGCGCAGGAACCCCAAGGCGATCTGACGTTCGTGCTGAGGGTCGATGGTGATCCCGCCGCGCTGTCGGGCGCCTTGCGACGAGAGGTCGTGGCCATCGATGCCCAGCTTCCGGTATTCGAGATGCGGCCGATGTCGTACTGGACGAACCGGTCGCTGGCGAGCCGCCGCTCACCGGCTCTCTTTCGATCGTCTTCGGGTTCGTCGCGTTGTTTCTGTCGGCGATCGGTCATCTACGGCGTGTTGGCGTACCTCGTGACGCAGCGCACGAAGGAGATCGGCATCCGAGTCGCGCTTGGCAGCAGTGCTTCCGCCGTTTTCAAGCTGGTGCTGCGTGAAGGCGTGTTGCTCGTCGGGATCGGCCTGCTCGTTGGCGGGCTGGGCTCCTTCATGCTCCGTCGTGCCCTCGAGGGCCAGCTGTTCGGCGTGACCGCCTCGAATCCTGTCGTTCTGGTCCTCGTCACTGCCATGCTCACGGTTGTTGCCCTTGCGGCGTGTGCTGTGCCGGCGCGCCGGGCGACGAAGATCGATCCCCTGATTGCCTTGAACGATTGAGGTCCGGCTAAAGCCGGACCCTGACGCCGACCACCTCGGCTTGTTCCCATTGACAGTCTATGGGAACAGCGATACAGTTCCCGCTCACATAAACTGTCTATGGGAGACTCCGCCGCTCGCAACCCCGATTTGCTCGGGGCACCGTCGAGTTGCTCATCCTCAAGGCGCTCACGCACGGACGGCAGCACGGCTTCGGCATCGCGCGCTGGCTCGAGGACGTGACGAGCGACGTGCTGCGGCTGGAAGAGGGGTCGCTCTATCCGGCACTTCATCGCATGGAACGGCGCGGCTGGCTCGAGGCGGAGTGGGGCGTCTCCGACAACAATCGACAGGTGAAGTACTACCGGCTGACGCGTCGCGGTCGCGAGTACCTGCAGCGCGAAAGCTCCGGCTGGACCGAGTTCGCCACCGCCGTCTTCAAGGTTCTGCAGACGACGTAAGAGGCCAGGCGCTGGCGGGCGGAAGTAGAGGGGCCGTTCCATGTTCCAGGTTCCGGGTTCAGGAAAAACGCCGATGTGGCGACGGTACCTGCGGTTCTGGGGCGCTGATCCGCCTGCTGATGTCGACGCCGAGATCGACTTTCATCTCGACGAGCTCGTCCGACATTTCGTCGCGCGTGGCATGACGCCGAACAGGCGCGGGCTCGAAGCGTCGCGCCGCTTTGGCAACGTGGCACGCGTTCGATCGGAGTGCGTGGACGTTGACGAAGGATCGGTGCGCGCGGCGACGCGGCGCGAGGCGCTCGACGCGCTGTCGCAGGACGTCCGCGACGGCGTCTCGCGGAGTTGACCAAGAATCCCGGATTCACTGTCGGTGCGGCGCTGATTCTCGCGCTGGGTATCGGCTTCAACACGACGGTGTTCAGCTTCAACAAGGCGCTGCTGTTCCCGTCGCTCCCGATCGACGACCCGCCGAGCCTGGCGCGCGATGTGGTCGCAGAACATGGCGCGCGGCATCTTCGTGCAGCCGCTCTCGGAAGGCGACGTCGCGGATCTCGATTGCCGCGAGTCGGTCGTTCGAGGACGTGGCGGCCTACGCCAGTCGAGCCCGTCACGCTGACCGGAGGCGTGAAGCCGAGCGGATTCCCGCGCTGCGGGCGACAACGAATCTCTTCGCGCTGCTGCGCGTGTCTCCGGCAGTGGGCCGTGCCTTTCAGCCGCAGGATGCGACGAATGACGCCAGTCCTGTCGCGATCCTGAGCGATCGCGCCTGGAAGAATCGATTCGGCGAGCGACCCTGCGGTCGTCGGTCGAGACATCGTCCTCAACGGACGCCCGCACACGATCGTCGGTGTGATGCCGGAGGACTTCTGGTTCGATTCGAAGGAGGTCGAGGTCTGGCTTCCGCGATCAGCTCCGCGCGATCCGAGGGCGCGCGAGACGCCAGGACACTGATGGCCGTCGCGCGATTGCGATCCGGCGCCAGCATGCAGACCGCGCAGGCCGACATGCAGGCAGTGGCGCAGCGCCTCGCGCGCGAGCACCCGCAGACCAACGCGGGATGGGACATCCTCGTGACCGGACTGCTTCCATTCGGGCCAGGCGAGAAGGTGTTCTTCGGCCTGGTCACGACGCTGACCTCGCTGCTGCTCGCAGCCGCGTGCGCACACATCGCGAACCTCCTGCTCGCGCGTGGCATGGAGCGACGAGGTGAGATCGCGATTCGTGCTGCGCTCGGCGCACGTCGCGGCCGGATCATTCGCCAGTTGTTCGTCGAGAGCGTGGCGCTGTCGATCGTGGGTGGTGTGTGCAGCTTGCTCGTGGCGCTTCCCATCATTGCGCAGATTCGGATGGTGCTGGGACCGCGGACGCCGTACCTCTCGGACCTGTCGCTTGATGGTGCCGCACTCGGCGATGACCGCGTGGATTGATCTGTTGGCGAGCGCGCTGTTCGGCCTGGCGCCTGCGCTTCGACTGTCGTCGGTCACTGCCGGCGATGCGATGAAGCAGCCTCCTGGAGGCCCGATGAGCGAATCGTCGAAAGCGTCCGTTGGCAAGCGCGCTCATCGGCCTCGAGGTGGCGGTGGCTACCGTCGCGTTGATCGTGACGGTCCTCTACACGCGCGCCGGCGACAACGTCTTCGCGATTCCATTTGGCTTCGAGTCGGAGAACGTCGTCACGTTTCGACTCGACGTGCCGGAGTACAAGTACCGCGAGGTGGATGCGGCGGCTCGCGTGCTGACGGACGTGCACCAGCGGCTCGCAGCGGCTTCCCGTCTGTCAAGGCCGTGGGTGCTGGTACTCGACTGCCGTTGAACATGGGCGCCGGCCTTCCGACCGAGGCCATCGCGCTCGAGGACCGTCCTGAGATTTCGCGCGAACAGAGCCCGTGGGCAGTCACGGCGGTCGGTGATGCCCGGGTACTTCGAGGCGCTCAGCATTCCGCTGCTCCAGGGGCGAGCTGTTTGAGTCTCGAGATTCGGCCGCGAGCCCAGCCGGTTGCGGTCATCAGTCGATCGATGGCGCGAGCGTACTGGCCCGACGCCGATCCTGTTGGTCGTCGACTGAGGCTGGCGGGAGGAGACACGACCGCGCCGTGGCTGACCGTCATCGGCGTCGTGGAAGATGTCCGCCCCTTCGATCCCAACTCTCCACAGGTCCGCCAGATGTATCTGCCGTTCGCTCAGTCATCAGGACGCGCGCTCGTCTATTTCGTCGCGACGCGCGACACACCGCTCGGCCGTCTGCAGGACGTGCGACTCGCGGTTCGCGACGTCGACCCGGACTTCCCGGTACTCAACCTGCAGACGATGACCGAAGTCCATGGCCATTGCGCTGTCGGGAGTTGAACTCGGTCGGAAGTCGCTGCAGGGTGAACGCAGCTGATCGCTGTCCTGCTGGCGATCTCCGGCGTGTACTCCGTCGTCGCATTTGCCGTCGCCCGCCGGCGGCGCGAGATCGCCATTCGCGTCGCGCTCGGCGGATCTCGTTCGTCGATCGTCGCGATGCTTTTGCGTCAGGCGCTTCGTCCTGCGCTGGTCGGCCTGGCCTTGGGCCTGGTGCTCAGTGCGCTTATGAGCCGCGCGATCGCGCTCGTGCTCTTCGGCGTCAACCCGCTCGATCCGCTCACCTACGCCCTGACCACCCTTGCGCTCTGCCTCGCGGCGGCCACAGCCAGTTGTGTACCGGCCCTCCGGGCGACGCGCGCCAATAGCGTTGTCGCGCTCAGAGGCCGAATAGGCGAAACTGCGTACGCGAAACTACCCCGACTGTGAAAAGCTGACACAGATCGTACGGGGCGGAGTCGAGTATCCTTAGATCTGGTCTCGTATTCTGAGCCGTTAGGCGGCTCGGCAACTCTCGTGGCATGGTCGTTGCCAGTCTGTCTGAACGCAGATGAAGCTCCGAATCAAGCTTTCTCCTGAATTGCCGGCCGTCTTTCGCCGTCATCCCTCTTTGTTCCTTGCTGGGAGTCGGTCGTGCTGTCGCTGGGGCTGTGGGCGGTGGTCATCGGCTCGATCTGGTACGCCCGCGACATCATCGTCGCGGTCCCGGCGGCCGAGGAACTGCGTGGCATCGGCTCGATGGACCAGGCGACGACGCTGTTCGATCGTGCCGACAGGCCGGCGTTCACGATCTTCAAGGAACAGCGGATCGATGTGCCGCTCGCGCGCGTGTCGCCGCACCTGGTGAATGCGATCCTCGCCGTCGAGGATCAGCGCTTCTACGATCACAACGGGATCGACGTCGTTCGCGTCGCCGGCGCGGCGCTGAGCAATCTTCGCGAGGGTCGGCCGCGCAGGGTGGCAGCACCATCACGCAGCAGCTTGCCAGGCAGAGCTTTCTGACGCCGGAGAAGACCTACCGGCGCAAGCTGACCGAGATCGTCGTCGCGGCCCGTCTTGAAGGGCAGTTCACGAAGGACGAGATTCTCGAGCTCTATCTCAACAAGGTGTACTTCGGCGACGGGCTCTACGGCGTCGAGGCCGCGTCGCTGGGATACCTCGGCAAGCCTGCGTCGGCGGTGACGTCTCGGAAGCGGCGCTGCTCGCCGGGCTGGTGAAGTCGCCCTCGAGCTACGCGCCGACCGTCAGCCTCGAGAAAGCCACCGCGCGTCGCAACGTCGCGCTTCGCGCGATGCTCGACGCGGAGATGATCGATCGGCCGCCTACGACTCGGCGCGTCAAGGAACCAGTGAAGCTGGACGATGCGCTCAGGCGCGGCGAGGCCTACGGGCAGTATTTCAAGGAAGAGGTCCGGCGCTTCCTGGTGCAGCGCTTCGGATGGGAGCGCGTGTATCAGGGCGGCCTGAAGGTCTACACGACCGTCGACCTCGAGATGCAGAAAGCTGCGGAAGCCGAGGTCGCGCGCGGCATCGCCGAGATCGAGAAGCGTCAGCGTCGCAAGAACGAAGACGAATCCAATCCGCTGCAGGCCGCTCTCGTCGCGATGGATCCTGCGACCGGCGAAGTCCGCGCGATGGTCGGCGGCCGTGACTTCGAGAAGAGCAACTTCAACCGCGCGACGCAGGCCAAGCGGCAGCCGGGCTCGGCGTTCAAGCCCTTCGTCTACGCGGCGGCGCTCGAGCAGGGATTACTCGCCGGGCACCGTGATCGCCAACCTCGACGAGCCGATCATGACGCTGCAGGGCGCGTGGGTGCCTGAAGACGAGCACAGCGAGGGCTCGTCGATGACGATGCGCGCGGCGCTGAAGACGTCGAGCAATCGAGCCGCCGTCCGCATGCTCGAGGATGTGGGCATCCCGGTGACCGTGCAGTACGCGAAGCGGCTGGGCGTCGGTTCGGTTCCGAGCGTGCCGTCGCTCGCGCTTGGGTCCGGCGAAGTGACGCTGTCGTCGATGACTGCGGCCTACGCGGCGTTTGCCAATGCCGGCATGGTGCAGGCGCCGATACTGGTTCGGCGCGTCGAGACGACGGACGGCGAGGTGCTGTTCACGGCGAAGCAGGAACCGCAGCGCGGCGTCAGCGAGGAAACGGCCTTCCTGATGTCGAACATGATGGCCGACGTCATCAATGCCGGCACCGGTGCAGCCGCGCCGCAGTGTCGGGTTCCGCCTGCCTGCTGCAGGGAAGACCGGCACGACCAACGACTACCACGACGCGTGGTTCGTCGGCTTCACGCCGCAAGCTCGCGACCGGCGTCTGGATCGGGTACGACCAGCCGCGCACGATCATCGGTGGCGGCTACGCGTCGGTGCTGGCGGTGCCGGTGTGGGGACGCTTCATGGCGGCGGCCACGCAGCAAGGACCGCCCGGAGTGGTTCAGCACGCCGGCCACGGTGACGTCGGCGACGATCTGCCGCTTGAGCGGAAAGCTCGCGACCGACTCCTGTCACGAGCACGTGACGGACGCGAGAGGACGGCGAGACCGGTCAGGTCCGATGGTCTACACCGAGTACTTCGTCGCAGGGCACGGAACCCACCGAGTCGTGCCCGATTCATCGCCGGATCATCACCATCGCCGTTGAGAGCGCTCGCTGCAGCTCATTCTCGCCGGGTCGAGGTCTCCTCCTCGCCCGAATCAGCGGCACCACAACCGCCGCATCCGCCGCGCGAGGCCGCAGGCCCCGGCACCACCGCCGCAGCCAGCTCCACAGACCGGAAGAGCCGCGCAAACGCGGGTTCTGGGGAAGACTGTTCGGCAAGAAGTAAACTGCGAACTCGTAGCGATCCGGCCGAACTCGTAGTGTCAGGTTCAGCCGGCTTTAGCCTTGGCTTAAGCCGGACCCGATGACCGCGATCGCGATGTTCACCCAGGTCATCGGCCATCGCCGTCTGCTGTCGCTGCTGTCGCGTGCGATCGCGCGCGACACGCTGCCGCCGGCGCTGCTGCTGGCCGGTCCTTCTGGCGTCGGCAAGCGTCGCGTTGCGATGGCGATCGCCCGCGCGGTGAATTGTCTCGAGCCGCAGTCGACGAGCGAGTTCGAGCGCGACGCGTGCGGGAAGTGTGCGGCGTGCCGCCGGATCGAGCGCGGCGTGCATCCCGACGTCATCGTGATCGAGCCCGGCGACACCGGCACGATCAAGATCGAGGCGGTCCGCGACGTCGTCGATCGCGCCGGATATCGGCCGTTCGAGGGGCGTCGCCGCGTGGTCATCATCGACGAGGCCGATGCGCTCGTGGACGCCGGCGCAGAACGCGCTGCTGAAGACGCTGGAGGAGATGCCGTCGGCGTCGATCTTCGTGCTCGTGTCGTCGATGCCGGACGCGCTGCTGCCGACGGTGCGATCGCGCTGCCCGCGTCTCAGATTCGGGCCGCTCTCGGCCGGCCGAAGTCGCACAGGCGCTGGTGCGCGATCACCGCTACTCGGAGGCCGACGCGCGCGCCGCTGCCGCCGATGCCGACGGCAGCGTCGGTCGCGCGCTGGCCGCTGATTCGGCGGATCTGACGGAAGCCCGGGAGGATGCGCGCCGCCTGCTGGAGCAGGCTGCGCAGAACCGACGATCCCGTCCGTCGGCTCGAGTCGCCAAGGATCTGAGCGGCACCAAGGGCACGACGGCAGCGACCGCGAGCAGATGGCGGCGTGCCTGCGTGCGCTGGCGTCGCTGCTGCGCGATCTTCGGGATCGTCGCGACGCGCGCTGACCGTCGCATGCTGGCCAATGGCGATCTCGAGTCGCAGCTCGAGAAGTTGACCGGGCACCTTCGATCACAAGCGAAGTCTGCGCGCCTACGCCGCGGTCGATGAGGCGCTGGCCGCGCTCGAGCGCAACGCCAGCCCGAAGGTCGTGGCCGACTGGCTGGTGCTGCAGCTGTAAGCGGGCCACGGGCTTCAGGCTACGGGCCACAGGCTGGTAGAGGCCGGGTCTTCAGACCCGCCCCGCTTTCACTGACGTCAGGAGTGATCGCATAATGGTCGACGATGAAGCCGCGCATCGCGATCACGGTCCGGCGATCCCGCCGGGATCGGTCCGGAGATCGCGCAGAAGGCGGCCGACGATCCGCGAGTCCGGGAGGTCTGCGAGCCGGTGGTGTACGGTCCGCCGGCCGGTTCTCGTTTCAGCGCCGGGCGAGCTGTCGGCCGAGGCCGGCCGCGCCGCGTACGAGCCGCTCTGCCGCGCTGTCAAGGATGCGCAGGCGGGCGTCGTGGCGGCGGTGGCGACGGCGCCGGTCAACAAGCTGGCCTTCGCCCGCGCCGGACTGCCGTGGAAGGGGCATACCGATCTGCTGGCGCACCTGACCGGCAGCTCGCGGGTCGCGATGATGTTCTGGTCAGAACCGCTCAAGGTGGTGCTGGCGACGATTCACATTCCGCTGGCGTCGGTGGCGAGCGCGCTCACGCGCGAGCGTCATCGACGGAATCATCGACCTCTCGTCGCGCGAGCTGCCTCGCTTCGGCATTCGCGCAGCCGCGGCTCGCGGTTGCCGGACTCAATCCCCACGCCGGCGAAGACGGCCTGCTCGGCCACGAGGAGCGCAAGGTCCTGCGTCCGGCGATCGAGGCGGCACAGAAGCGAGGCATTCGCATCGACGGGCCGTTCCCGGGAGACACGGTGTTCGGACGAGCGGTGCGCGGCGAGTTCGACGCCGTGATCGCCTGTTATCACGATCAGGGGTTGATTCCGGTGAAGCTGCTGGCGTTCGGGCGAGCGGTGAACGTGACGCTCGGGCTTGCCGATCATCCGCACGTCAGTCGACCACGGCACCGCGTTCGACATCGCAGGCAAGAACGTCGCCGATCCGTCGAGCATGATCGAGGCGACGCTGCTGGCCGCGCGTCTGGCGGCGGGCACCAGGTTCTAAGCGACCGTGTCGATCTCGATTCAGCGATTGCTCTCGCGGAAGCCGTTGGTAATCGGATAGCGGCGGTCGCGGCCGAAACTCTTGCGCGTGATCTTGACGCCGGGAGGTGCCTGCCGGCGCTTGTACTCCGCCAGGTAGAGCAGGTGTTGAATGCGCACGACCGTATCGCGCGGGAAGCCGCGCGCGACGATCTCATCGACGCTCAACTCCTCTTCGACCAGGCCGGTCAGAATCGCATCGAGCACATCGTACGGAGGCAGGGAGTCCTGATCGGTCTGGTTCGGGCGCAGTTCGGCTGTCGGTGCCTTCGTGATCGACGATTCCGGGATCACCCGTCCCGCGGGCCCACGTGCACCCTCCGGCATGTTCTCGTTGCGCCAGCGCGCGAGCGCATAGACCTCGGTCTTGTAGATGTCTTTGAGCACCGAGTAGCCGCCGCACATGTCGCCGTAGAGCGTGGCGTATCCGACCGACATCTCTGATTTGTTGCCGGTGGTGACCAGCATCTCCCCGAACTTGTTGGACAGTCCCATCAGCAACAGCCCGCGAACGCGCGCCTGCAGGTTCTCTTCGGTCACGTCGCGCGCCCGGCCACTGAACGCATCGGCCAGTGCAGCCTCGGCGGCCGTGACCGTCGATCCGATCTCGATCGTGTCGAGTGCGCATGCCGAGCAGTTGGGCGGACTCGGCCGCATCGTCCTGACTCTCGCGGCTCGTGAACCGGGACGGCAGCCGCACGCCGCGGACCCGCTCGTGGCCAAGGGCATCGACTGCGACGGCCGCCGTCAGCGCCGAATCAATCCCGCCTGACATGCCCAGCACGACGCCCGGGAACCGGTTCTTCACGACGTAATCGCGCAGGCCGAGCATCATGGCGCTGTAATTCGCACTCGAGCGCGGCGGCTCACTCCACTCTTCGGTCCCTTCGCAGTGGAGCGCGCCGTCTGTTCGGGACCATCGCGTCAGCACCACCGCTTCCTGAAAGACCGGCAGGTGTCGAGCGAGTGTGCCGTCTGCGTTGATGACGAACGACCCGCCGTCGAACACCAGTTCGTCCTGGCCCCCGACCTGATTCACGTACACGAGCGGGAGCCGTGTCTCGCTCGTCCGATCGCGGGCGAGCGCCAGGCGCTGATCGAGTTTGCCGACCTCGTATGGCGAACCGTTCGGGACGAGCAACAACTCGGCGCCCTGGCGCGCAAGGTGTGCGGACACGGTCGGGAACCAGATGTCTTCGCAGATCGGAAGCCCGAGCCGCAGATCGCGGAAGGTCACTGGTTGCGGCAGCGGGCCAGGAGAGAACACGCGCTTCTCGTCGAACACGCCGTAATTGGGGAGCTCGTACTTGAATCGAAGCACATGCTGCCCGTCCGCGACGAGCGCCACCGCGTTGTGGAGGCATCCTCCTTCCCGCCAGGGAAGGGTCACGAGCAGCGCTGGTCCTGAGGTGCTTTCGCGCACGAGCGCATCAAGGGCGCTGGCCGCGGCTTCGACGAGAGCCGGGCGAAGCACCAGGTCCTCGGGCGGATAACCAACGAGCACCAGTTCCGGGAACACGACCAGATCGGCGCCGAGCGCGGCGGCTTCGTCGCGCGTCTCGTCGAACGAGTCGCGAGGTTGCCGGCTGACGTCACCGACGACCGGGTTGACCTGGGCGATGGCTATCGTGAGGCGGCATCGAACCGATTGTGCCATGGGCGCGTCCGGACGTGGACACACCTCGGGCGGTTACAGCGCCAGCACCGCACAATGAAGGATCTGCCGCTGCAAGAGACGATCGACCGCCTGCAGCGCCACCAGGCCGGCATTCACGACAGGAGTCGTGTTGATGTCACTCGCAGACAGGGTTCGACGGGTCAGCGCTACGGTCTGGAATCCCGCTGCGTGCGCGGCCGTTTCCAGGCCTCTCGCAGACAAGTACTGGACATGCTCGGGAAGAAAGAGCCGCTCGCAGATCCACGTTGGTCGGCCGTCGGTCAGGTGAGAAAGCCAACCCCCGATCGCATAAATGACTGACGCGATGTTCGGCGTCTCGACGTAGCAGAGACCATCGGCTCGCAGCCGACTTCTCACGTCACGCAGCAATTCAATCGGATCCGCGACATGTTCTATGACGTCGACGAGGGTGATGAGGTCAAAGCCTGATAGTTGAGGCGCGTGTGCCAGGTCGGTATGCTCGGCGGAAATGCCGCGAGCACGCGCCAGGGCCACGGCCCGTGCGTTGACGTCAATGCCGTACCCCATTGTCTGGTAGAGGTGCGCCATGCGTTCGACGAGCATCCCGGTGTCGCACCCTACGTCGAGGTGACGCTTCCCGACCAGAGAGAGGTTCGGATGTACTCGCCGCAGTCGCTCGAAAAGGTCGCGGCAGCGCGCGTCCACGCGCTCAACATCACGCCGACGACGTTCGAAGTACGGATGGTCGAAGTATGCAGAGTCGTCGTGATACGTGGCGAGTGAGGCCTGGCTACATCTTGGCAGCGCGGTGAGACTACTGCAGGAAGAACAGCGATAGAGACTGACTTGCCGCGTACTCACGAACGACATCAGGTCGTGCCCGTGACATGCGACACACGTGACTCGGCTCACGGTGTCATGCATCGTTTGCGTATCAGAGCGTCTGGACGTCGGAGCCTCGTGCAGTCGTGGCCGCGACATGGGGAGCGGCAAGTGAAGGCTGAAAGCCGAAACGATACCTGACTGCGATCTCGAAGATCGCGATCAGCGCTTTCGCCAAGTCTCTCTTCCGCAGCTTGGAGAGTCCTTCGTTACGTCCAACATAAACGGTGGGGAACTCGCCGATCCGAAGCCCCGCTGCGAGCCAAATCGCCATGACTTCGGCGAGATAAATCGGACTGCTGTAGCGAATTCGAGTGCCGGCAACCAGGGCGGCCGCACGACGGCTATAGAACCGGTAGCCATTGCTGTAGTCGTTCACCCGCGGCGCGAGTAGCGCGCGGACCGCAAGGTTACACACGAAGCTGACAGCGAGGCGCCCGGGTGGACGGTTCGTGACTCGACTTCCCGGCAGGGTACTTGGAAGCGACGGCGACGTCGCACGTCCCGGAATCAACGAGCGCCAGGCCCGAGGCCAGTTCCTCCGGCTGATGCGAGAGGTCACCGTCCATCTCTACGAATATCGTGTTGTGGGTGTCCTCGAGGCCCCAAGTCATCGCTGCGAACAAGGCGCTCCCGCGCTGCGAGCCACGCCGCTCCTTTGCCCGCGCGATGACGTGCACGCGCGAATCGCTTCGCTCCAGGTCGCGAAGCACCTCTTGCGTGCCATCGCGACTCCCGTCGTCAACGAAGCAAATGAGAAAGGGTCGCTTGCCCATGACTGATCCAATACGAGTCCAGAGTGTACGCACGTGCTCGACCTCGTTGAGCACGGGGAGCAGAATGCATACGCGACCGCCTTCATCGCCGTTCACGTTTTCTCCTCGATCGGAGAGCTTTGCACGAGCGGAGCGCAGGCGCAAGCGGCAGGCATTTCGGTCGCCGCATTCGGTGTGAGATCCTGTCACCGGTCATGGAGCACTGGTCCCGGGCGCAACGGCACATCTTTGGCTTTGTCGCCATCGCGGTGTGTGCGCTCACGTTTGCCTATTCGTTCTACATCGAGCGCGAGATCGTCGCCGATGAGCCGGGCCTCTACAACGCGATCTACACGTTCGTAGAGACTGGTCGGATCGCCTACCCGCTCCACGGACAGCCCGAGTTCATGACGGTCCATCCGCCGACTCACTCCCTGGTTCTCGGGTTGCTGATGAAACTGGGACTCTCCCTGTTCGCCGCAGCGGCGGTGCCTTTGGTGGTGCTGACAACTGTCATTGCGATCGTCGTTGCAACCGGCGGATTCCCTTTCGCGATAGCCGTCGCACTGCTCCTTGCCGGCTTTTCGGCGAATGTCATCTGGGCGGACTACCTGACCGTTCGCCCCGACCTGCATCTCACGCTCGCCTGGTTTGCCGGCCTGGTGACACTCGAAGCGGCACGGAACCGGAACTGGTCGCGATGGCGCCTCGCACTGGGATCGGTCCTCAGCGTGTACGCCGCGACACTGCACTACTGGGGAATCCCTGCATGCGCGATGCCCCTGGTCTATGCGGGCAGTGCAGCGTTCACGCACCGACATGACCCACGATTTCTCGCCGGTCGCCTGGCGTCGGTGGCTGCTGGGGGTCTTGCCGTCGGGCTGCCGTTTTTGATTTGGTTCGTTGTGCCACGGTGGGAGAGCATCATCGCTGTCGCCGGAGGTGTCCAGGGTGAAGGCGGATTGAGCGCCGCTGTCGAGCGGCATCTCGACGCCTACTCCAGCATGTTGCAACGATCGGCGACGGGCTGGGGGCCTCGACCCGTCGTGACGGCCTTTCTCTACCCGTTGGTGGCACTGCGGATTCCCGCGGTGATCGTCGCGTTGCTGACGCTCATGGCCGGCCGGCGCTATACATTCGCGGTGGCTGGAAGCCTGAGTTCCGGCGTTCGTCCTGCTCTACAGCCAGGGAAAGCCGACCGGCCTCACTGTGTACTACACCCCGGAAATGACGCTGTATCTGACGGGTGCGTTTGCGTGCTGTTTCTGTCTGGTGCAGTGGGTGATCGCGAACACACCCCGACCTGTCGGACGACTGGCAATGATCGCCGCAGGAGCATTGGGAGTCGGATCGCTGGTGCAGGTGCCATCCGCGGCAGGCAGTGAGTGGCGCTGGACCAGGTCACTGCACAATCTCGAACTGTCGCGGGCGGCGGGATTCGATGTTCTCGGTTCGGACGCGTTGGTGGGAATGATCTCGCTCGAACCCTGGTACATCGCGGGCGCGCGGTACGCGTGGATCGCTGCAAACGATCTGACGCTGGCGCAGCGTGCCGGCAATATCGAACCATATCTACGGAGCGTGAAAGCGTTTGCCATCGACAAAGACTGGTGGCACGCACTGCCGGAACTGGCGCCATTGGGATCGTGGTACCTGGATGGCAGATTGTCGTTGTTCGGGTTCGTACTGCCTACTTCGCACAGCGGCCGGAATCAGATCACGCTGTTCGCATCCCGTCATCCTCCAGCACTGGTTCGCGGCTATTTCCTGTCTGCTTCTGGCGGGAGCCTCTTCGAGGAGTCACAGGACGGTACGACAGCCGTTTCCACCTGGAAATGTCCCGGGCCTGTCGCCGAGGGCAGCTTCGCGGGATCGTTCTATCGCATGGGATTTCACTACAACGCTGAGCCGGGGCCGATGTCTCCTACTATCGTCGTCGTCGGCAGCGAGTGGGCTAGCCTGCCGTCCATTCAGCAGGAAGCCGACGGACTCGGCTGCCAACCCAGGGACGTCGTCCGCGGTCGCGTCACCTTCGTCGACGCCACAACTCTCCTGTCCTCGTTGCGGCAGCAGGATCAGTCGACTCGAATCGCTCAAACGTTCTCCGATGCGATTGCCATGTCGCGCCACCTCGAACGACCGGGTGAGCCGCCGTCTGCACACCGTGTTGAGACGACCATTGCCTGGGAGCGTGCATCGATCCACGCAGTGTCCTCCTCTCAGGAACGCACCGAACTGCCGATTGTCGTCAAACCGCCTGCACGCCCATGGGGTCGCGGCGCGACGCTACCGCTGCGATTTGACCGGGAACGATCGTCGGACATGATCGTCAGGGTTCGTGCACGCATCCAGGGCGGTGATGCTGCGTTCGGGATTGTTCCTCCGGACGACCGCGGTTTTCTCGCCCGAGCCTTTCGCGAGTCTTCCGATGAAGTCGTGACCATCACCCTGTTTCTGGCCGCTGAACTCAACCCGGGATCTTTGACGGTCGAGAACGGGGAAAGAGGAAGCGCACACACAGAGGTCGAACTGCAGGCCGTCGAAGTCTTTCGCCTGGACTCGCACGGACTCTCGTCGCCGACTCCCGGAACATCGGTGAAACCCGCTACAGATCGCTGACCGTTATCGGCGTCAAACCTCAGGGCTCTATCCCGAGTCTGCATCAGGTTGATCGGTTCTTCACGACGTAATCGAGGAGGCCGGCATCTCTTCTTTCCCTTCACAGTGGAGCGCGCCGTCTGTTCGGGACCATCGTGTCAGCGCCACCGCGTCCTGAATTACCGGCAGGTGTCGAGCGTGTGCCGTCAGGGAAGGGTCACCAGCAGCGTTGGTCCTGCGGCACGATGAAGGATTCGGCGATCGAGCGCGGGCGTCTCACGGCGACGAATTTATCCGCGTCATCACTATCGAAACCATCATCTCGAACCGATTCTGACTTATGGCAGCGGGCGCCTCTTTGAAGAGGCTGTGAGTGAATCCGCCATAGTGCATTGTCAGGATCCAACACACTTTGTCGCCTGAACTGAATCGCCTGATTCGATGTTTTGCAAGCGCTCATTTGCTTTTGTGCGACAGCAGTTCGTTTGCGCAGCAGCTGGATGCTGGACGTGTGGTGTAAAGCACCATGCGTCAGGCGACGAGACGTAATTCTCGCCTGCTCGCTGCTGACTCTCTCCCCGACATTTGCGCACGCCCAAACCGTCAGAGCTATGTGGGATCCGGGCCCCACATCGGGCGGAGTGTCGTCGTACGAGGTCTGCATCGGTACATCGTCGTTATCGTGCAACGTGCGGCTCGCGACTGTCAGCGCCAGCGAGACGTCGTTTCCGTTTTCTCCGACTCCCGGTATCCGGCAATACGTCGCCGTCAGAGCGGTAAGCGGCTCCAGCCGGAGCTCCTACACGGCGGAACAGTCGTTCTCGATTCCGAGCATCTCACAGCTGACGAACCGGAGCACGAGCGTCAGCGTTGCGATCTCACCTTTCACGGTTGGTGTCACCGATCCGGACGGGTCTTCGCTGACCTTCACCCATACTGGCCTGCCGCTCGGGCTCACGCTCAGCCAATCAACCGGACGGATTTCCGGCACTCCGACAACTGCCGGCACGTACAGCGTGACGGTCTTCGTGAACGATGGTCTCGTCACCGTATCGCGGTCGTTTGTCTGGACCATTACCGGGCCGTCCACTCTGGACACGAGCTCACCGACGCTCACAATCACCAGCCATGCGTCTGGGCTTGTCGTCACGTCAGCAAGCCAGACGATACGCGGGACGGCGACCGATAGTGGACGCGGCGGTAACGGCATCGCCTCTGTTCGTGTCAATGGTCAGCTCGCCAGTGGTGCAACGGCATCGGGCAACAACACAGCGAACTGGAGCAAGGCGCTTACATTGAGCTCCGGCAACAACACGATCACCGTCGAAGCGACAGACGGCTCCGGCAATACGCAGATGTATCAAATCACCGTGATGCTGTCTCTGCCGGCCCCCGCGCCGCCGCCACTGCAGGCTGCCGGTCCACTCGCGCTTACGGCGCTTACCAGTGACCGCACCAGTCCGCAAGCTGCGGGCACGGCCATCACGTTTAAGGCAGTCGCGACCGGCGGTCGCAGTCCGTATCAGTACAAGTGGTGGTTGTTTGACGGCACCACGTGGATCGTGCTGCAGGACTGGAGCGCGAACGCTATCCGGACGTGGACTCCAACGCAGGCTGGGAGTGGCTATCAGATTGGCGTGTGGGTACGTGATTCGACGATGAGATCCAACATCGGAACGTACAGTCCGATCGATGCCGTTCACGATTTCTGGCAAGGCGGCCGCTTTGTCGGCGCTGAGCGTTACCGGTTTGAACGCCAATCGTGTCAGCCCACAACCCGCTGGCACGCCGATAAGGTTCACGGCGTCGGTATCCGGAGGCAGCAGTCCCTATCAGTACAAATGGTGGTTGTTCGACGGGACTGCCTGGACCATGGTGCGCGACTGGAGCGCGGACTCAACGTACACATGGACACCAACGCAGGCCGGGAGTGCGTATCAGATCGGCGTCTGGGTTCGGGATTCAACGATGAGATCCAACGTCGGCACCTACCACCGATCGATGTCGTTTGCGGTTTCCGGGTCGTCGTTGCCGGCCCCATCCCAGCTCGCCGTCACCGCGCTGGGCGCAAATCGCGTCAGCCCACAGCCGGTCGGCACGGCCATAACCTTCACGGCGTCAGCATCGGGCGGCCGCGCCCCCTACCAGTACAAATGGTGGCTGTTCGACGGCACGGTATGGACCATTGCGCGGGACTGGAACTCGAGCGCAACGTACACCTGGACACCTACACGAGCCGGGAGCGCGTATCAGATTGGCGTCTGGGTGCGTGATTCGACGATGAATTCCAACGTCGGGACCTACGTCAGGTCGTTGCCATTTGCTGTGTCCGGCACGTCAACGACCGATCGGGCCGCTGATGACGACGATTACGAGCAACCTTCCGAGCCCGCAAAGAGCTGGCACGTCCGTCACATTTACGGCAAGGGCGAGCGGGGGGCGACCGGCCTACCAATACAAGTGGTGGGTGTTCAACGGAACCGAGTGGATCGTCGCACGTGACTGGAGTACGTCAAACGCATACACGTGGACGGCACTGCCGCGTGGCTCGAACTATTTCGTTGGTGTCTGGGTTCGCGATTCAACCACCACTGCCAACGTCGGCAACGTGTATTACTCGGTCGCATTTGCGACCCTGTAAGTTAACCCCTACTCGCTCTGGATCGAAACAGTGCAATCCAGTGCAGACCCTACCGGTTTGTCATTCATCAGCCGAGATGACCTGCCCCCGCCATCCGCTACGCCCTGGAATCAGAGTCCTCCCTCTTCTTTCAACTTTGCATTTTCGTGGCGGAGCGACCGGAGCTCGCGCTCGATGATGTTCTCGCGGCCCTCGCGTGGACGATCTCGTCGTTGTGTTGCGGTTTTGGGGTTTGTTCAAGAGGCTCAAATACAAGATAGTAAATCGGCTCTCGTGACCGTATTTCGCCGAGTGCGATTCGATTCATCTCCTACCGACTAAGTCTCTCTAGAACAGATAGTTAGTGCTCCTGAAGAGCTTGGCCGCGGCCTTGCACTTGAGGTCGGCATGCAAGAGGTGCCGACGCGTAATTCGTGTGTGAGGCCTCGTGTTGCCTCATTCATCGCCGTCTTCCTGATCTGCTTTCCCGTCGTGACCTACGCTCAGGCGGTCACGGCGATGTGGGACCCAAGTCCACCAGCAGATCAGGTCACTGGCTACCAGGTGTGCGTCGGCACGTCGTCGTTGTCGTGCAACGTCCAACTCGCAAGCGTCGGCAACGATGAGACGTCACACACGTTTACTCCAACCGCCGGCGTGCTCCAGCGCGTTGCCGTCAGAGCCGTCAATGCTTCGGGAGCGGGCTGGTACTCGAGTGAGACGACTTTCTCGATTCCCTCGCTTACGCAACCGGCGAATCAGAGCAATCAGGTCGGCGTCGCGATCACTCCGCTGAACCTGTCGGTCATCGATCCAGATGGCAACACGCTGACGTTCGCACACACGGGGTTGCCGACAGGCCTGACGATCGACTCAGCAAACCGTCGAATCACCGGCACGCCGTCGGCCGCTGGCACCTACAACGTCACCCTCTTCGTGACCGACGCGTTGGTGACGATATCGCGATCGTTCACGTGGACGATCACGAATCCCGATCGGCCGAGTCACGCAGGCGCCAGCCCTTGGCGCCATCATGAGCCACACCAAGGCCAGACGGTCACCGCCTCGACCGTGACGGTGACGGGCGCGGCGACCGACAGCGGTCGGGGTGGGAACGATGTTGCAAGTGTCAAGGTGAATGGTCAGGCCGCAACCAACGGTACGGCGAGTGGAACAGCGCGACAGCGAGCGTGGAGCAGCCCGGTCAATCCCTGTCATCAGGTGCCAATATGATCGCGAGTGCAGGCGTACCGACAGCTGAGGGAACGTCACATCGCAGCAGATCACGCTGATCACTACACGATCGCGGCGGCAGTGACGAGCGCCACCCTTGGCGCCAGTCTGGCCAGCCCGCAAAACACAGGTACGGCAATGACCTTCACCGCCGGTGGCGCTGGTGGCGTGGCCCCAGGGCAATACAAGTTCCTGGTCCAGCAGGGACGGGAGCTCGCGCAGGTGGTGCGCGACTGGAGCGCCACGCGACGTCTACGCTGGACGCCGAGCAATCGCCGCCAGCTACACGGTGACGGTGTGGGCGCGGAGCGCAGGTGTTACGACCGATGCGGCGCAGGCCTCGGCGCAGCTGGCGTATGTGATCACCACACCGCCGCCGGCGGCGGTGACGAGCGCGACGCTGACGTCCAATGTCGCGAGCCCGCAGAACACGGGCACGACGATCACGCTCACGGCGACGGCGCAGGGCGGCGTCGCCCCGTACCAGTTCAAGTATTACCTCTCGACCGACGGCGGTCTGACGTGGGGCATTTGGACCGCGTGGAGGCCTCAGGCGTCAAGACCTGGACCCCGCCGCAGGCCTGCAACTGTCGCGTCAAGGTGTGGGCGCGCAGCGCGGGTGTCACGACCGATGCGGCGCAGGCCGAGGCGCAGCTGGCGTATGTGATCAACACACCGCCGCCCGCGGCGGTGACGAGCGCGACCCTTGGCGCCAGTCTGGCCAGCCCGCAGAACACGGGCACGGGTGTGACCTTCACGGCCGGCGCGGCCGGCGGCGTCAATCCGGTGCAGTACAAGTTCTTCGTGCAGCAGGGCGGCGGCGTAGCGCAGATGGTGCGCGACTGGAGCGCGACGGCGACCTACGCCTGGACGCCGAGCACGGCGGCCAGCTACACGGTGACGGTGTGGGCGCGCAGCGCGGGTGTCACGACCGATGCGGCGCAGGCCACGGCGCAGCTGGCGTATGTGATCAACACACCGCCGCCGGCGGCGGTGACGAGCGCGACGCTGACGTCCAATGTCGCGAGCCCGCAGAACACGGGCACGACGATCACGCTCACGGCGACGGCGCAGGGTGGCGTCGCCCCGTACCAGTTCAAGTATCTACCTCTCGACCGACGGCGGTCTGACGTGGGGCATTTGGACCGCGTGGCAGGCCTCAGGCGTCAAGACCTGGACCCCGCCGCAGGCCTGCGACTGTCGCGTCAAGGTGTGGGCGCGCAGCGCGGGTGTCACGACCGATGCGGCGCAGGCCGAGGCGCAGCTGGCGTATGTGATCAACACACCGCCGCCCGCGGCGGTGACGAGCGCGACGCTGACGTCCAATGTCGCGAGCCCGCAGAACACGGGCACGGCTATGACCTTCACGGCCGGCGCGGCCGGCGGCGTCAATCCGGTGCAGTACAAGTTACTTCGTGCAGACGGCGGCGGCGTAGCGCAGATGGTGCGCGACTGGAGCGCGACGGCGATCTACGCCTGGACGCCGAGCACGGCGGCCAGCTACACGGTGAAGGTGTGGGCGCGCAGCGCGGGTGTCACGACCGATGCGGCGCAGGCCGCGGCGCAGCTGGCGTATGTGATCAACACACCGCCGCCGGCGGCGGTGACGAGCGCGACGCTGACGTCCAATGTCGCGAGCCCGCAGAACACGGGCACGACGATCACGCTCACGGCGACGGCGCAGGGTGGCGTCGCCCCGTACCAGTTCAAGTATTACCTCTCGACCGACGGCGGTCTGACGTGGGGCATTTGGACCGCGTGGCAGGCCTCAGGCGTCAAGACCTGGACCCCGCCGCAGGCCTGCGACTGTCGCGTCAAGGTGTGGGCGCGCAGCGCGGGTGTCACGACCGATGCGGCGCAGGCCGAGGCGCAGATGGCGTATGTGATCAACACACCGCCGCCCGCGGCGGTGACGAGCGCGACCCTTGGCGCCAGTCTGGCCAGCCCGCAGAACACGGGCACGGCTGTGACCTTCACGGCCGGCGCGGCCGGCGGCGTCGATCCGGTGCAGTACAAGTTCTTCGTGCAGCAGGGCGGCGGCGTAGCGCAGATGGTGCGCGACTGGAGCACGACGGCGACTCTACGCCTGGACGCCGAGCACGGCGGCCAGCTACACGGTGACGGTGTGGGCGCGCAGCGCGGGTGTCACGACCGATGCGGCGCAGGCCTCGGCGCAGCTGGCGTATGTGATCACCACACCGCCGCCGGCGGCGGTGACGAGCGCGACGCTGACGTCCAATGTCGCGAGCCCGCAGAACACGGGCACGACGATCACGCTCACGGCGACGGCGCAGGGTGGCGTCGCCCCGTACCAGTTCAAGTATTACCTCTCGACCGACGGCGGTCTGACGTGGGGCATTTGGACCGCGTGGGAGGCCTCAGGCGTCAAGACCTGGACCCCGCCGCAGGCCTGCAACTGTCGCGTCAAGGTGTGGGCGCGCAGCGCGGGTGTCACGACCGATGCGGCGCAGGCCGAGGCGCAGCTGGCGTATGTGATCACCACACCGCCGCCGGCGGCGGTGACGAGCGCGACGCTGACGTCCAATGTCGCGAGCCCGCAGAACACGGGCACGGCTATGACGTTCACGGCGGCGGCGGCGGGTGGCGTCGGCCCGTGCGAGTACAAGTTTTTCGTGCGCCGAGGGCGGTCGGCGCTAGCGCAGATGGAGCGCGTTGGAGCACGACGGCGCAGTACACGTGGACGCCGCCGCACGGCCGCCAACTCACGGTCAAGGTGTGGGCGCGCAGCGCGGGTGTCACGACCGATGCGGCGCAGGCCGCGGCGCAGCTGGCGTATGTGATCACCACCCCGCCGCCGGCGGCGGTGACGAGCGCGACGCTGACGTCCAATGTCGCGAGCCCGCAGAACACGGGCACGGCGGTGAGCTTCACGGCCGGCGGCGGCCGGTGGCGTCGGCCCGCGCCAATACAAGTTCTTCGTACGACCAGGGTAGTGGCGGCTATGAGGTGGGGCATTTGGACGCTGGAGGCACGACGGCGACCAAGACGTGGACGCCGTCGACCGCAGGCCAGCAACGTCGGTGAAGGTGTGGGCGCGCAGCGCGGGTGTCACGACCGATGCGGCGCAGGCCGCGGCGCAGCATGGCGTATGTGATCACCACACCGCCGCCGGCGGCGGTGACGAGCGCGACGCTGACGTCCAATCTCGCGAGCCCGCAGAACACGGGCACGGCTGTGACCTTCACGGCCGGCGCGGCCGGTGGCGTCGATCCGGCGCGAATACAAGTTCTTCGTGCGCCAGGGTAGTGGCAGCTATGAGGTGGCGCAGAGCTGGAGCACGACGGCGACCTACACGTGGACGCCGAGCAATCGCCGCCAGCTACACGGTGACGGTGTGGGCACGGAGCGCGGGTGTCACGACCGATGCGGCGCAGGCCGCGGCGCAGCTGAATTACTCGGTCACTGCGGCGTCCGGGCCGCTGTCGATTACGTCTCTCACGAGCAATGTCGCCAGTCCTCAGGTGGCAGGAACAACGGTGACGTTCTCGGCCGTGGCGTCGGGCGGTCTGGCTCCGTACCAATTCAAGTGGTGGGTATTAGAAGGTTCCACATGGAAGGTCGGGCAGGACTGGGGCACGAGCGCCACGTTCAACTGGCGGCCGACGACGGCAGGCGACTACATGGTGGCCGTCTGGGCTCGGAACAAGGGCGTGAAAGCCAATGCCAGCGAGGCGCTTGCCCAGGTGTCCTACAAGGTTACCGGCACGGCGTCGACAGCACCGTTGTCGATCACGAGTTTCACCAGCAACCTGGCAAGCCCGCAGGTGACCGGGACGACGATTACATTCCAGGCGGTGGCCACTGGTGGCGAGGCACCCTATCAATTCAAGTGGTGGGTGTACGACGGTTCGGCGTGGCGAGTGGCACAGAACTGGAATTCGAGCGCCACACTCGCATGGCGGCCGACAACGGCAGGCGACTACATGGTGGCGGTCTGGGTGCGGAACAACAACGTGACCATCGACGCCAGTCAGGTGATGGCGCAAGCGTTCTACACCATCACGGGTGCGGCAACGCAAGCGCCGCTGGCGATGACCAGCCTGACCAGCAACGTTGCAAGCCCCACGAGGCTCGGGACGTCGGTCACGTTTTCGGCTGCGGCATCGGGCGGTGTCGCACCATACCAATTCAAGTGGTGGGTATTCGACGGTTCCGCATGGAAGGTCGGGCAGGACTGGAGCCCGAGCGCCACATTCAACTGGCGACCGACAGCGGCCGGGGACTACATGGTCGCAGTCTGGGCGCGGAACAATGGAGTCAACTCGAATGCCAGCCAGGCGATGGCGCAGGTGTTCTATACGGTGACGGGAACGGGACGGGATCGAGCACACCACTATCGATCAGCAGTTTCACGAGCAACCTGGCAAGCCCACAGGCGGCCGGGAGCACGGTGACCTTCTCGGCAGTAGCAGCCGGCGGCTGGGCCCCGTATCAATTCAAATGGTGGGTCTTCGACGGTACGACGTGGCAGGTCGGGCAGAATTGGAGCACGAACGCCACGTTCAACTGGCGTCCCACCAAGGGCGGGACGTATATGGTGGCCGTCTGGGCGAGGAACGACGGCGTGAAGACTGATGCGAGCCAGGCAATGGCCCAGACGACGTACATCGTGAAATGAAGCATCGCCTCGCCTACCGTAGGACACTGAACGATCTACTGGCGTGCTCCGGCCGCCAGTAGATGGTCGACTCCGCTTCGTCCTGGCTGCATTCAATCGCACTATCATACGTACGCGATGTGGGCTCGACTATGCGTGACACATTCTTCGCGAGCCGAGCCATGCAGCCTGGTCATCGATGCTCGAACAAGCGAGTACACCCTATAGCGACGCCGGAGGGGTACGCCACCATCCGCTGATCGCTTTGCATGACTCTGTTGCGGTCCCGTGCCCGGATGACTTCGACTGCGACTTCCTGGGGGTGAGAACGCGACGTGCCTTTTATTCAGGCATGATGGGCGACTCCCTTCCCGCTCCACGTGAACCCTACCCTCGGTTCGACGAGGAGTATTTTGAGTGGGTCGATATTCTCGAAGCGGTCGATCAGGCCGCCGAGACGTTCGTGATGATCGAGCTCGGCGCCGGTTACGGTCGGTGGTGCGCCCGCGCAGCCGCTGCAGTACGGAGGAAGAGCGATTGTCGGTGCCGATTTGTGGCGGTCGAAGCGGAACCAGTGCACTTCCGATGGATTCGCGACCATTTTCGCGACAACGACATCGATCCCGACGAGCATGAATTGATCTGGGCTGCTGTGGGTCCGCAGCCTGGTTTCGTGCCGTTCTGGGTCGGCGCGCCAGACGGCTGGTACGGTCAGGCGATTGCCGTCGGTCAGGCACCTCCGCTGCCCGACGTGGGCACTCGTCGTCGACTGAAGGCGCGATCGGCCCTTGGCCGTCCGCCCGTTGTCTCGAACGGCGACCGCTCCGTGACCTGGATTCCCTCCGTTACTCTGGCGGACGTCCTGGCGCCGTATCCGCGAGTCGATTTGATCGATCTCGACGTACAGGGTGCGGAATACGAGGTGTTGGCTTCCGCCATCGATCTGGTCAACACGCGCGTTCGCCGACTTCACATCGGCACTCATTCACCCCAGATCGAACAGCAACTGCGTGAGCTCTTGAGCGCGCACAACTGGCAGAAGATCAACGACTACCCTGGCCAGTCGACCACGCAGACTCCGTACGGTGCGATTCAATTCGGTGACGGTGTTCAAACATGGGTGAACCCTGCCATGTCTGCTGCCGTCATCGCACCCGCGCCCGAACGAAAGAAGACACGACCGGCGCCAACAATCGACTACGGGAAGCTGCTGCAACGGTTACGCTCTCGGCTGAAGCACCTGCAGGAACGAAACCGCGCATTGAGACATCAGAACGCCGAGCTTCGCGAGCGCAACCGCGCCCGCGATGCGCAGCTGCGCGCCCAGAAGCGAACGCGCTCGTGGCCGATCCGGTTCGCACAGCGATGGCTGACGTGGCCCCGGAGCCGATCTTAGTGCGGCAACGCAGTGACCAGAGTCCTGCGCTCCGTCGCCCGGGAAATCCAAGATATTCTCTATCCTCGTGAAGTTGCCGATATTGCCCGATTCGCTTGCGAAGCAGGCGTTGCATCGGGGCGCGGTGGTCGTCACGGACGAGCCGCTCACGATATCCACGCCTGCGCAACCGTGGGCGTACGCGTTGTCCTACACGCTTCGGCCACCAGCGGTGGACCCTGATGGTGCGCTCGTAAAGAGCCTGCGGTTCGTATTCGATCTCTCAGTGGTCCAGGGTCGAATCGGCGTTGGTTGGACCGCCGCCGACGGCGCCTCCTACGTCAACGAGCGATTCACGTCCCGTCCTGATGGCCGTGTTACGTTCAGCCTCCAGGCGGGCGTGCGAGTCGGACGTTTGGTGTTTCGCAACGCCGATACGACGGGGGCACCCTCTGTTTTCATCGTGAGCAGCGCGCGAGTCGAGGGCATCGCCGATACCGAGCGTCAATATCCCGTCTCGATATCTGCCCGGGATCTCGGCGACGAATCCTCCCCTCGCGATGGCGGAACGTTAACCGTCTTCGACACAGATGCGGCGATTGCCATCAACGCGGCACGAGTGTCGTGGTTGCGGGAGGCGTGCCTCCCGATCGATGGCACCCGAGTGCTCGATGCAGGGTGTGGGGTCGGCCATTTCGTTCGCTTCTATGAAAGTCGCGGGTGCACGGTCGTGGCAATCGATGGCCGAGAGGACAACATTGCGGAGCTGCGTCGTCGCTATCCCGAGGTTGACGCGCGCGTGGCTGACGCGCAGACCCTGGATCCTCGAACGTTGGGATCATTCGACGTCATCCACTGTTTTGGATTGCTGTATCACCTCGACAGCCCGATTGCTGCACTGCGTATCTTCGAGTCGATGTGTCGCGGTCTGCTGATTCTGGAGACGATGGTGTGCGACTCGTCAAGGCCGCTCTCCATCCTTGCGGATGAAACATTGGCGGCGAGTCAGGCACTGGAGGGAATGGGCTGCAGGCCGTCCCCATCCTTCCTCACGTTGGCCCTCAATCGTGTCGGCTTCTGCCTATGTCTACGGAGCGGCTCAACCGCCCGTGCATCCCGACTTTCAGTTCGACTGGCGTGACAACCTCGACACGTCGCGCAACGGTAATCCGTTGCGGTGCGTGGTCGTGGCAAGCCGGACTCGCCTCGATCAGCCATCGTTGGTTCCGCTGCTGGAGTCGTGAGCGTAACCACGTCAGAATTCCAGCACGTGCGCCCGATACCTTCTCTGTTTCAGGCCGCGCCGGCGCGCAAGGCCTCAGCGCCGCCAGCGGAGTGGCCCATCAGCCTCACAACGCCGGACGCACAGTGGGCCTACGCCGCAAAATTCGAGCGCCTGGCAACCGGCGAACCTCTCATCGGATCCGTTCTGGTGCGCGTCGTCATCGAGGTGAAGTCCGGTGCGATCGGCGTGGGGTGCCTCAATGCCAGCAAGACCGATTTTCTCGATGAAGAGCGCATCGATGCAGGGTCTGCTGTGCGCGTGGATCTGGTCCTGCTGGATCCGGCGACGGCGGGACCACTGATAGTCCGTAACGTGTCACCAGTGGGTCGGAGTGAGGCTCGATTGCTCGAGATCCAGTGCTTCGCGCTGGATGCACAGGCCCATGGAGACAGGTCACCAGGCCTTTCCGATCCTCGTCCACGGCATGGATGGAACCGCTATTACGGAACCTACGGCGAAACCATCGAGGAGAAGCTGCGTGTGCAGGCTTTTCGCGCGCTGGACCAGCCGACAGTAATTCGGTGGATTGACGGGTTGTCAGTTCGCATTCTCCCGCACGAACAGTTGTCGAGGGCGCTGTTCGTCTCCGGCACCTACGAACCGAACACGCTGTGCGCCATCCGGCACCTGCTTCAGCCTGATGATGTCTTCATCGATGTTGGTGCGAATGCCGGCATCATGTCGCTGACGGCCTCGCGTTGGGTCGGTCCGCGCGGCCACGTCTACAGCTTCGAGCCGAGCGAGCGGGAGTATCGCACTCTCACTCACAATCTCGAGATCAACCACATCCTCAACGTCACGCCGATTCACGCTGCGTTGTCCGATCGCGCAGGCACTGCGACGTTGCGCGTCGCGGCGTCTGGCCACGGCGGGTTGAACACGCTGGGGGATTCGATCGCGTACGACGGTGTGGACACTGCGTCGCTCGAACAGGTCGAGGTCACGACACTCGACGATTTCATCCGAGCGGAGCGCATCGAACGAGTGTCAGTCGTGAAGCTGGACGTCGAAGGAGCGGAGGGGGCGGTCCTGGCCGGCGGTTCGCGCCTGTTACACGAGCACAGACCTGCGCTCGTTCTCGAAGTTTTCCCGCGAGCCCTTGTCGCCAATAAATGGACCGTCGTTGACGTTGAGAATCTGCTGCAACGTGCGGGATACGATGTGTTCTCGATTCACCCAGAGACAGCGGCCATCGAGCCGTTGCCCCGCCTCGCCGGCAGCGAAGAGCAGAACATCGTGGCTCTACCGAGATAGAGACCGTGGGCGGCGGGACTGGATGTGTCGCTACGCGAAGACGCGCCTGGCGCCCGTGTTGTCATCTGCGATGAATCCACTCGTCGGCTGGACTACCCCACGAGCGAGGTGCTGGTCGCGGCAGCTCCCTGCCCAAGATAGACGATATCAGCCGCCCCGGCGACAGACTCTGGCGTCATCCGCCAGCAGTCGACCACGATGAGCCGAGGCCCCTGCCGCCGATATGCCTCCAGCGGGATACGGCTGAACTCGGGCCATGGCGTCATGACCACCACGAGCGACGAACGCTGCACACAGTCGGCCGACGACGCGGCGACCTCGAACGGCCGGCGAAGCATCTCCTGCGCTGTCGGAAGGGCCAGCGGATCGTAGGCGATGACGCATCGGCCGAGGTCCAGCAGCCGCTGCACGAGTGCAACGCCCTGACTCTCCTCTACGACTGCCGTATCGGGCTTGTACGAGAGCCCCAGAACGCCGACCGTTCCACCCTCTCTGAGGCGCGCGTCCACCACACTGAGCACACGCTCCACCTGATACCGGTTCATCACATCAGTGGCTTCGGCTAATTCCGCCCGCGCTCCAAGCCCACGCGCCAGGGTCGCGAGTGCGACATTGTCCCGCGGGAAGCAGGGGCCTCCATAGCCGATGGCGCCCTTCAAGTACTTGGTGCCAATGCGTGAGTCGGTGCCGACGGCCTGAGTGACGACGTCAACGTCTGCGCCAGGCAACCTGTCACAGATATCCGCCAGCATGTTCGCGTACGAGATCTTGGTCGTCACGAACGTGTTCACCGCGATCTTGGTTAGTTCGGCGTTGACGAAGTTCATGCGGCGGATGACCGGCGTGTTGTCACAGCTCTTCGCGTAGATGCTCTCGAGGAGTTCGCCGGCCGTCCCGTCCGATTCGCCGATCAGGATCATGTCCGGCCGCAGCATGTCGCGCACCACGCTGCCGAGCGCGATGAACTCCGGGTTGTAGCAGAGGCCAAGCTGCGACCCGACGCGACGCCCGGAATGCTGTTCCAGCGCCTGCCGGATTTCGCCGCCGGTCGAGCCGGGCATCACGGTGCTGGTGATGACGACGAGGTGATAGGCGTCCTTGCGACGGAGCGCGAGCCCGATCGATCTCATCGAGTCCAATACCGCCGCGTTGCTGAAACGACCGCTCGAATCGCTCGGCGTCGGAACGATTACAAACGTCACGTCGGTCGCGACGACGGCGTCGTCGACGTTCGTCGTGGCCCTCAACCTGGCGCGATTGGCGTCGATGAGTTCCTGCAGCCGGGGTTCCTCGACTGGCGCCTTGCCCGCGTTCAGCGCGTCGACGAAGCTCTGGTTCAGATCGACACCGATGACGTCGAATCCCTTGCTGGCGAGCACCGCCGCGAGGGGAGCACCGAGCTTACCCAGACCAACGACAGAAATCTTCATTGAATAATTGAAAAACACTCAGGAAAACAGAAAGAGTATAGGCGGCCGACACCTGAGGGGTCAATTTGACATATGACGGACTTGACGCATTGGCGGACTCTGCGCCGCGAAACGATTTTGGCTGGTGGTCCGATCAAGGAAGTTGCCGTCGAGAGAGCGTCGAGCTCCCGGATAGGCGGACGATCCCCGACTATTACGTCACGCTGTTGCCGGCCGCGCCTCAGGGGACCGTGTACCATAGAGACCAACGATGAGTACCACGTTTGGCGGCAGCGCCACGTTCAGCGAGACCTCGATCGATCGCGTCCGCGAATACTGGAACAGCCGTCCCTGCAATCTGCGACACTCGCCTGCACCAGTGGGATCGCGAGAGTATTTCGATCAGGTTGAGGCGCGAAAGTACCTCGTCGAGCCTCACATCCCAGGCTTTGCTGACTATCCCCGCTGGGCTGGCCGACGGGTCCTCGAGATTGGATGCGGCATGGGCACGGACACCATGAACTTCGCCCGTGCGGGCGCCCGCGTGACAGCGGTCGACCTTTCGAGCCGCTCGCTGGAACTGGCCCGGCAACGTGCCGACGTGTTCGGCCTTCAGGATCGCATCACGTTCGTCGAGGCTGATGCCGAGCGACTGGCGGACTTCGTGGAGCCATCCGAGGACCGATTTCGTGTATCGTTCGGCGTGATTCACCACACCCCTCACCCCGGCCGCGCGCTGGAGCAGATTCGGCGGCACTTCGTCGGACCCAACACGACGTTCAAGATGATGGTGTACTACCGGTGGGCGTGGAAGGTGCTCGCCATCCTGGTTCGCGAGGCTCACGGCGCATTCTGGAAGCTGGACGAGGCGGTCGCCCGGAACTCCGAGGCACAAACCGGATGTCCTGTGACCTACACCTACACGCGCCGATCCGTTCGCGAGTTGCTGGAGCACTCCGGTTTCGCGGTCGAGAATGTATTCGTCGACCACATCTTTCCTTATCGCGTTCCCGACTACGTGAAGTACCGATACGTGAAGGCGTTCCCGTTCAACGTGTTGCCCGATCCGGCGATGCGGGCGTTGGAGCAACGTCTCGGATGGCATCTTTGTGTGACATCCCGCCTTGCTGAAGGACCCGCCCGGGACCGATGAACGCGGCGCCGCCCTATCTCAGCATCGTTGTGACAGGGCGCAACGACGATTTCGGTGGCGACTTCAACGGCCGGTTCTTCCGATCGCTCCGCTTCAACCACGAGCGGCTCTCCGAAGCTGGCGTCTCCCATGAGTTCATCCTCGTCGAGTGGCGCCCGATTCAGAATGCACCGTACCTCTCCACGCTTGTCACAGCCGCCTTTCCCGATTTGGACGCCGACCAGCTTCGTTGCTTTATCGTCGATCCGGCGTATCATGACGCGCTCAGCCTGAACCCGCGTCTGCAGTTTCAGGAGTTCATCGCCAAGAACGTGGGCATCCGACGTGCTCGCGGGTCGTTTCTGCTCACGACGAATACAGATATTTTTCTCAGTCGAGGAGTCATTGCGCGACTCGCGTCCCGCTCGCTCGAGCGCGGGATTCTGTACCGCGCCGCGCGATACGACTTGAAGTCGTATAGCGACGTTACCCGCGTGGATTGGGCGATGCTCGAAGACGACCGCAACTACGATGCGGTCAACGTCATTCAGCCACCGTTGTTCACCAATGCCTCCGGTGACTTTCTTCTGCTCGATCAAGACAGCTATCATCGTCTTCGCGGATTCAACGAGGTCTACCGCGTCGCGAAGATCCACATCGATGGCAACTTCTGTCTGAAAGCGTTCGCGTCTGTGGTGCCCCTCCTCGATATTGGATATCCGGTCTACCACGTCGGACGTGGAACCTTCCATGCTCAGGCCGGACTCTACAGGAACCAGCCGGGAGAGGCACCGTGGGGTGACCGGCGCTGGAAGAGCGACGTGATCTATCTGAACGGTCCGGAATGGGGTCTCGCCCTCGCACCGCAGCGGCCTCTCGACGCGAACATCACGGCGATCGATTTCGACTGGCGTGCGGTCGGTCCTATCGTGGATCTCCGTCGCGTCGTGCACGCGCGAAGTGAGACCGCCGCAGCGCCGGTCGACTAGGTGCGTTGATCTCCCTCGCGCGGCGATGCTGTTTCCGCCGACTGCCTCTCCAGTTGTCGGTCATCGTGACGAAGAAACCGTTGGGTCTGCTTGACTGGCGCTGCGGCCCCATCGACAAGCGATGCGGCTGCCCGGGCCACTGCACGGAGATGAGCGATCGCCGCCATGTAGTCATTCAGGAGAAGTCTCATGGCAAGAGCGTCGATGTCGTCGTTCCCCGCCATCGGCGGCTGCTGCAGAATTCGCGTGAGCTCGCGAATTCGCGCGCTCGGCACGTCGGCAAGGTGGACCGCGACCGGATCATCGGCGCTCAGGTTCGACGCGACGACGTACGTGGTCTGCGCGATGATTCGTTCGATTTCTCTCAGTCGGTCGTGCGCACTGGAAGGAATGCTCAACGAGGGTCTCCGAGCAGAAAGTCCGCAAAAACCCCTGTAGTATACTCGCCACTTCTCCGTTCATGAGACGACTCTTCGCTGCATTGCTCGCTGCCTTCGGACTCGTGACGGCACGCCGATACGAGGCGCTGTCGCGTTCGCTCGAGAGCCTGAAGGCTGCCGGAGCGGAGTCGAAGAAGAAGGCCGCCGAGGCTGCGACTCATCAGCGATCGGTCGAGGGGGAGCTGAGGCGGCAATCACACCTCGTCGCGAAGCTGCGAAGCTCGATCGAAAAGTGGAAGCAACGTCACGACGACATCAAGAAGCTGCGCGCCCGCCTCGCAGATACCGAGCGGGAACTGATGGTCGCCCGCGATCACCTGATGGCGATCGAGGTCAAGCTCGATATTCTCGAAGGTGCCGCCAACGTCCTTGACCGACGCACGCGCAGCACCGCCGCAAAGGATCAGCACGAAACTGGTGCCCGTGCCTGATGGAGGCTCGGGCTTCGCATCCACGATGGTGACGCCGCCGGTGGTGAGCCTCGTGCTCACCGGTCGGAATGATGGGTATGGTGGCGACTTCATCGCGCGCTTCTTTCGCTCGCTTCGCTTCAACCATCAACAGTTCACTGCACGCGGAATCGCTTACGAGCTCGTATTCGTCGAGTGGGCGCCTCCGAACAACGCACCCCTGATTCGCGATCAGATTTTCGACGCAATCCCGGAGCTCGATGTGTCAGCGTGCTCCTGGTACGTCGTGGATCCTCGCTACCAGGAGATGCTTTCGCTGAACCCGAGGCTCGAGTATCTCGAGTTCCCGGCAAAGAACGTAGGTGTCCGTCGTGCGCGCGGCCGTTTCGTGCTGACCTCGAACTGCGACGTGTACTTCGGCCGCCGTATCTTCGACGTCCTTGCCGACGGCTCACTCGAGCCACGTGTTCTCTATCGCGCTCCGCGGCATGACCTGACGTTGCCGCGCGAGCGACCGGCAGTCGATTGGAGCCTACTCGAGAACCCATCCAACCTGGCCGGGCCGGCACACGTGCTGAAACCGCCGTACATGGGGAGTGCCACCGGTGACTTCGTTCTGCTCGATCGTGAGTCGTTCCATGAGATCGGTGGCTTCAACGAGGTCTACCGTGTGGCACGCATCGGTGTCGATCGGAACGTCCTCGTGAAAGCGCTGTCGATCGGCTTTCGGATCGCGGATATCGGCGGCCCCGTCTACCACGAGAATCACGAGGGCAGCTATCGGCTGAACCCCACGGCCTACGCCGGCCGTGAGACCGAGGCACCCTGGGGAGATCGCCGCTGGCATTCAGGTGGCGTCAGTTACGTCAATCCGCCGATCTGGGGGTTGTCTGAGGCGCCGGTGCGAGAGATCAGCGAACGCGTCTGGTATCTGGATTTTTCGTGGGCGGCCATTCCGCCGCTGGTGGATCTCCAGCGGATCGTGCTGCCGGTCGCTCGGCCCGGCGGCCCGCCGCCCGGCCACTATGTCAGAAAGCGCTGAGCCGACGCGATGCCGTCGGCCCGTACCCTTGCACGTGGTACGATTCGCGCGACGCCGTGGCAATTGACAAGACGGACCGCGAGAAGGCCCAGCGGACGATCGCCGACAACCGGAAGGCATTTCACGACTACCACGTGCTCGATACCTGGGAGGCCGGCATCGCTCTGCTCGGCACCGAGGTGAAGGCCATTCGCGAAGGCTCGGTGAATCTGCGCGACAGCTACGCCCGCCTCGAGAACGGGGAAGTCTGGCTGATGAACGTGCACATCAGCCCGTACAGTCACACCGGCTATGCCCGCCACGACGAACGCCGGCAGCGGAAGCTGCTGTTGCACCGTCACGAGATCCAGAAGCTCACGGGCCGTGTCGTCGAGAAGGGATTGACGATCGTGCCGCTGCGGATGTACCTGAACAAGGGACGTGTGAAAGTGGCGCTCGCACTCGTGAAGGGCAAACAGGCGCACGACAAGCGCGAGACGATTCGCCGCCGCGAGGTGGATCGCGAAACGCGAGCGGCGGTCAAAGAGAGATCGAGGTAGTGGATCGTTTTCTACTGTTGCCGCTGCTGGCGCCGCTTGTCCTGCTGGCCGCGGGCAACAACGGGTTCGGGTTCGACTCGGCCGGCTATCTCGACCCGTTTACCTACGTCGGCTATTTCTGGCACTACCCGGAACATCTCTGGGTTTTCGACGACAACAGCAACTACAAGATTTCGCGTCTTCCCTGGATTCTTCCGGGGTACGTGCTTCACGCCTTGACCGGACCGATCGTCGCCTCCTACCTGCTTGCTTATGTGTCGATGACGATTGGAGCGGTTGCGCTCTACCTCGTCACGAGGGAGTGCTTCCGCGACGCGGGGAGCGCCGCCGCTGTCGGCGTCGCGTGGGCATGTTGCTCGTGGGCGCACGGAAACGGCGGCTGGAATTATCACGTGCTCATCGCCACGGGCTACTACCTGATGGGATGCTGGCTGGTCGTGGGCGCGGCACGGACATCGTCGCGATTGGCAGCCTTGACGGCTGGGGCGTTTCTCGCCGCCAGCGTCCACACGCATCTGTTCCTGGTGATCTTCGCGCCGCTGGTGGTTGCGCTTTACATAGCCGCCCTGCCCGTGCAGACGAATTGGCTGTCGCGCGGTGCCGGCTCCGCTCTTCTATTCGGCGCCGGGGGGCTCCTGCTTACGGCACTCCTCGCCGCGATCAATGCCGGAACAGGCGGTGCATGGCAATTCTTCATGCCGCAGATCGAGCAGGCCTTGAAACTGACGGACCCTGCCTACGATCACTGGTGGAATGGCAACGCTTCACAGTGGTTGCCATTTGCACGCTACCTTGTGCTGCCGCTCGCGATCATGATCGCCGGGCTCGCAGTGGCTTTCCGCAACCGATCCGACCCGAATCGACGGTTGTCGCTCACGCTGATCGGGTCGGCCTGGGCCGCGTTCGGCCTCATGTGCTACTTCCAGTTCGGCCGCCGGCAGACGACGCTCGACTACAGCTACATGGCATTCGCGCTTTATCCCCATGCCTTTCTATGTCTCAGCGCCGTACTGGCGGAGCCTCGGCGCAGCACGCGCGAGGCCGCAATCGGTGCGGGAGTGGCCAGCGCTGCAATTCTTGGCACCCTGCTCTTTCTGCTTCCCCGGCCACTCCCCGCGGTGATGGACGCGCTCCCGAACATCATGGGATTCGCGCGGCCCGGGTGGGTCATCGCGCCGCTCGCCGTCTGCCTGCTCGGCATTCTGGCGATGCAGACCGTGCGATCGTCTGCGCGCCTGATCGTGTTCGGGGTGTGGTTTTCGATCGTCAACGCCTGGATTGCACCTGTGACGACGTCCTACGGAATCGGGACGCCGGGGTATCAGCAGGCAATGCTGCTGACGTTCCGCGAGGCCGACCGCGTCACGACCGAGATCGATCCGACGCTGATTGGCATCAAATACTGGATGTCCGAGGAGACCGTCAGGACGACGGCTGGCGAGATCCCTTCACGACACATCTTCGATAGTTTCGTCGCCACGCGGGCTTGGCTGACGAACCTGCTTGGCCGGAAGACCCCGAGTCCAAGAATCGATCAGCTCACGCTCGCCGATCTCGATCGAGGCGCCTGCATTGGAATCCTCTCGATGGCCGAAAGTCAGGGTCGCCTGCAGGAGCAGATGAAAGCGCATTTCGCAGGGCTGGGTCGCCCGCTCCGCGAGATCAAAGACCGGCGGTTCGAGGCGGAGGACGTGTCGTTCGCACTGACCGTATACTGCAGCCTGTGGCAATCGCCAACCAGACACCGCCCTGTACAAAGCTACCGGAATCAGCCCCGTAGACGCGCTATAGCGAGCAGGGAACCACCACGTACCCAACGCAAAGACCGTAACGGAGTCTCGACACGAATCGACCACCGCAGGAGCGTATTGAGCGGTTCCGGCGGTAGCCTGAGAGCTTGTCTGACGATGGCAGTCGAATCGCGCGAGGCGGAGCGCAATTCAGGGGTGAGCCAGCGCTGTGCGATCTGCACGAGGAGGGGCAAACAACTGAAATATCCGATGTAACAGATCTCGAAGCCGCCCTTGCGCAGCACGTCGGCAAGGCTGTCTCGGTCATATCGACGTTTATGACCGATAACCTCATCGTAAGTGGTCCAGAGTTCGGGGCCTGCCGGGACCGTGATCGCGACCAGTCCATTCGCCCTGAGCACCGCGCCCGCCTGCTGCAGCACGCCCACGTCGTCATCGATGTGCTCGATCACGTCGAAGAGCGACGCGATATCGAAGTCCCGAAAAAACGGCAGCGCGGTCGTGCTGCTCGAGAACAGCCGGCCGCGCACTCGCGCGCGGGCGTGGGCCAGCGCCGCGCGGTGCATGTCGATGCCTGTCACCTCCAGGCCTGCAGCTTCCAGTGCCGCTGCGACGAAACCAGTGCCGCATCCGATGTCGAGTAGCCGCAGTCCTTCCAGCGGACCGACGACGCGGCGCATCGTCGAGACGATGACTTCGTTCCGGGCCGCGAACCAGAAATGCTCCTGCTCGACTTCGGCAACCAGATCGACGATGGGCGCCGGATAGTCGCGATCGTCGACCGATGGAGCCACGGTAACGATACGGCCCTCACTGGGGTAGGTTGCTTCGCACGCTGCACACTGCACGGCAGACTCACCGCTGGAAGCGAGAGGGACCTCGCCGCCGCAGTGAAGGCAGCGGAAGCGTTCCAGCGGAGGGCCTGGCGTCACACCGTGAAGCAGCGAACTGCCTCGATGACCGTGGTCTGGTCCTCGGGCGTCAGGTCGGTGAAAAAGGGAAGTCGGATGAGGCGTTCCGCGACGTCCTCAGCAACCGGGCAGCCTCCCGTGTTTCCGCCGAACTGGCGTCCCATCGGCGACAGATGCAGCGGAACGTAGTGGAAGACGGCCAGAATCCCTTGTTGCTTGAGATGCTCGATGAGACGAGAGCGCGCTGATGCGGTCGGCAAGAGCAGATAGTACAAGTGCGAGGGATGCTCGCAGTACGTCGGCACGGTTGGGCGCGCGGTGTCATTGGCCCTCGCCCAATCAGTCAGGCCGGCATCGTAGCGTTGCCAGATCGCCGCGCGCTTGGCCTGCACGGCGTCGCACGAATGCAGCTGCGTCAGCAGATACGCCGCCTGAAGCTCGGAGAGCAGGTAGTTCGATCCGAGATCGACCCACGTGTACTTGTCGACTTCGCCCCTGAAGAACCGCGCGCGGTTGGTGCCTTTCTCGCGCAGCACCTCTGCCCGCTCGACGAGTGACGACTCGTTGATGAGCAGCGCACCACCCTCGCCCGAGGTGACGTTCTTCGTCTCGTGGAAGCTCTGGGTAGCGAGGGCTCCGAAACTTCCCAGTGGACGGCCCTTGTAACGGGCGAACAGGCCGTGGGCGTTGTCCTCGATCACCGTGAGCCCATGACGCCGTGCGGCCGACAGAATGCCGTCCATCTCGCACGCAACTCCGCCGTAGTGCATGACCAGGATGGCCCTGGTCCTGGGGCCGATCAGCGGGACCACTGTGGCTTCGTCGACGTTGAGGGTGTCGCGCCGGCAGTCGGCGAATACCGGCCTGAAGCCGTGCATCACGAATGCATTCGCGGTGGAGACGAAGGTGAAAGAAGGAACGATGACCTCATCACCCGGCTTTCCCTCCAGCAGCAGTGCCGACATCTCGAGCGCGGACGTGCACGAGTTGGTCAGGAGCGCCGTGTGTGCCCCGGTGATCTCTTTGAGGCGCGACTCGCAACCATGCGTGTAGGGTCCGTTGCCGGACAGCCTTCCGCTCTGGAGCGCTTGCGTCACGCATCCGATCGCTTCTGGGACGAGCGTCGGTCGGTTGAACGGGATGCGATACGTCATGACTCGAAACGACGTCGTGGCAGGAACCAGCGGTGATACCAGACTAGACCGACCGGTCGGGCGGAATCCGGCGTCTTGATAGAACGCCTGCGAAGCAGCATTCCGCCCCTGCGTCACGACCGACACACGCCTGACCGATTGGCTCGAGATCCATGCGCAGGCGCCACTCAGCAGGCGCCCACCGATTCCCTGACGCCTGAATGCCGGATCGACGCCGAATAGGCCGATCGCGGCGGCCTCGGGTTTGCGGAGATGCACCGTCACGTAGCCGATCGCCCCTCCTTCCTGTTCGACGACCACCACGTGGTCTGCCCATCCCGCACAACTGTTTGCAATCCAGACGCGGTAGAGCTCGTCGCATCGCGCTCGATCGAAGTGACCATCATTGTAGAAGCGGGAATCATGGTGCGACATGGCAGCGATCGCGCGCAATGCCGGCAGATCCTCGGGCACAGCGGCACGGGTATCGGGTGGTGGAGCGGTCACCGCTGGCACTGGGTCCAGCGTGAGCGTGACCCGGTCGTCAACGTGCACGAATGCGGCGTCCTCGAGCACACGTCTGCTTTCGTGGTTGTCCTCGTCCGTCAGGAAATACAGACAGTCGATCTGGTGCGTGTGACACCAGTCGAGTATCGCGTGGCAGGTCGTCTTGTCGACCTGCGTCGGTACGGCCCGGGCGATGGAAATACCGAAGAAGGTCGAATCCCAATCGAGGCGCTCGCAGAGCGCAACGTCGCTCATGTCCTTCCGGTCGACGTGGCGGCTCTCACGATGTACGGCGGACGTTCCATGGTCCGAAGATGCATTCGACCCAGATACTCCCCGATGATCCCCAACGCGAACAGCTGCGCACCAGAGAAAATTGCGATGATTGATGCCAGAAAGGGAAAGCCGGCGGCGCTCGTGCCGACGATGAGATAACGACCGATCACGAAAGCCAGGACGAGCAGGCCGAACAATGTGAACGCGAAACCGATCAGCGTCGCCAGCTGCAAAGGCAGCAGGCTGTAGCCGGTCATCATGTTCATCGTGTGCCGTACCAGCGATCGGATGCGATAGTTCGACTTGCCCGCGTGCCGGGGATCGCGTCGCACCGTCACCGAGCCGAAGCTCGTGGTGGCCCAGGTGAGCAGAACGTCGATCGAGAGGAGAGGGCTGCGATACTCGGCGAAGGCAGGTTTGACCGATGCCCTGAAGGCGCGAAAGGCGCTGACCATCGGCGCCACAGTCGCGCTCGTCGCCGTACCCAGGGCGGCCTTGGTGACACGGGAGCTCAGGTTCCGAAACACACCATGCTGCTCACGTTCGGGTGTGCCGTACACCACGTCGAAACCCTCGTTGAGTTTGGCCACCAGGCGTGGAATTTCTTCCGGCGGCTGCTGGAGATCGTCGTCCAGGGTCACAATGATGTCGAATCGGCTGCGGCGGATGCCACAGAGCAGCGCATTATGCTGCCCGTAGTTCCGCATCAGGTCGATGCCAACGATTTCCGGGTGGCGAAGCGCCAGCGACTCGATGGTCACCCAACTGTGGTCGCGGCTGCCGTCGTTGACCAGAATGATCTCATACGGCACCGCCAGTGTCTGCATGACTGCCTGCAGGCGATCGATCAGGGCTGGTACCGTGGCCGCGCCGTTGTACACCGGAATGACGACGGAGAACGATTCGGGCACGGGCCTAACGGTAGCATGGGCTGAAAGGCCCGACATCGGGGTGACTGTGAGAAAGGGGGATACTAGTCGGCATGTTTCAGCGCTTGAGAGCCGGCCTTGCCCGGTGGATGCAGCCGACGGCCGACCCGGCGATCGGTAAGCGCATCCATCGCGTCGAAAAGGACCTGCACGCGCTCACGAAACAGCACGAAGACGCGTTCCGCCAGTTCCGCCATCTGCAGTCAGGGATCGTCGGGATCGAAAAGGATCTCCACGCGCTCACCGAGCAGCACGAAGAAGTGTTTCGCAAGCTCCGTCACTTGCAATCAGGGATCGATGGGCTCGTCCGGGCCGCCTACATCGATCCGTCAAGCCTGCCGTATCCGGAACGTCTCACGGCAGGTCGGTTTCGGCTGCTGTCGCAGAACCAGGAAGACGGCATATTGTGGTCGCTGTTCCAGCAGATCGGGACGACGTCGAAGACCTTCGTGGAGCTCGGAAGTGGCGCGACCGGTGGCAATGCCGCCATGCTCGCTGGTGAGTTCGGGTGGACAGGTCTACTGGTCGAGGGAGACCAGGGCAAGGTCGAGTACGCAGGCAGACGCTTCCCGCGAGCGACAGCCGTCTGCGCATGGATCACGCCCGAGACCGTGAACGACCTGCTGACGCAACACGGCTTTGCGCGCGAGGTGGACCTCCTGAGCGTCGACGTCGATGGAGTCGATTACTGGGTGTGGAAAGCCATAACCGTTTGCAGTGCGCGCCTGGTGATGCTCGAGTACAACTCGATGTTCGGTGCCGACAAGGCCGTGACCGTGCCCTATGATCCAAAGTTCAACCGGCGCGACCACCGGTTCTGCTACTACGGCGCGTCGCTCGCGGCGATGACCCAGTTGTCGGCGAGCAAAGGCTACCGGCTCGTGGCGGTGGAGCCGACCGGCGTGAACGCTTTCTTCCTTCGCAACGACGTGGCACCTGAGATTCCCGCGTGCGACCCGGCGCGCGTGTACCGGATTCCCGACAAATACAACGAGCTCATACGCGAGAAACAGCTGGACGTGTTCAAGTGGGCCCGTGAGTCGGGTCGTGAACTCGTCGAGGTCGGGTGAGGCTTCCGGGCAGCGGCTCGCTGCGTGTGCGCGTGATCGGCGCGCTGCTGTGGCTCGGCGCGTTCTGGCTGTCGCTCGTTACGTTCGCCTTCACTAACGATCACTTCGGACGCATTTCACCAGCGCGCCAGATCGCCGTTTACGGCGAGTTGCCGTTCCGCGATTACTTCGACCCCGGGTATTTTCTGACAGAACTGAGCACCGCCGGCTTGATGTATCTCTTCGGCGACAACCTGCTTGGTGAGGCGCTGCTGACGACGAGCTTCATCGCCACCGGCACGCTGTTGGTGTTCCTGCTGGCGCACCGTCTGACCGGATCGACCGCCGTCTCGCTGATGGCGTCTGTCGTTGCGCTGCTGCTGCTGCCGCGCGCCTACGACTACGACAAGGTCCTCTTCTATCCGTTGGGAATCCTGCTCTGCTGGCGTTATGTGGATCGACCACGACTCACCCGGATATGGGCGTTTTCTGCGAGCGTGGTCGCGGCCGCGCTCTTTCGTTACGACAACGGCGTGTACCTCATGGCCGGCATGGTCGTGGCTGTGGCCGTCGTCCACGCTGGTCAGTGGCGGCTCTTGCGGTCCCGCATGATTCACCTGGTGCTCGCGGTCGCCTGCCTTGCCGGGCCGTTCCTGTTGTTCATTCAATACCAGGGAGGCCTCGCGGATGCTGTCGATCAAATGATCACGTACGGGCGTCGCGAGGCGGCACGCACCCGTCTTCCCACGCAGCAATTCGCGTTCGAGTCGTTTGCGAGCATCGTCTCTTCCACCAACGCGGACGTCTTCCTGAGTTACCTGGTGCGCCTGCTGCCACTCGCTGGCGTGTTCTGGCTGGTGCTCGACGCCCGGGCAGCTCGCACATCGCGGGAGCGGGCCGCACAGCTTGCGAGCCTGATCGCACTGTGCCTGTGCCTGAACGTGTTCATCCTCAGAGATCCAGTCGGCGCCAGATTTGGTGGCATGGCTGGTCCGCTCGCGATCCTGTCAACCTGGATCGGCCATCGGACATGGCGTGAAGCGCACACCTCGTCGCCACTACCTCGAGCGGGTGTCGTCTTTGTGACGATCCTGACGGTGTGGGGCGTCTCGGCGTCCGCAGGCTGGACTCAGCGAATCCAGGCGGAAAACATCCGCCCAGCGCATCTCGTGGGCCTGTTTCGGGCGCTGAGCACGTCGCCTGCGCGACAGGAGGCCATTTCGAATCCTGGCATCGTGGGGCTCGTGAGATACCTTCGCGAGTGCACTGCACCAACCGACCGCGTGCTGGCGACCTGGTTTGTCCCGGATCTCTACTACTACGCGCAGCGCGGATTCGCGGCGCGCACCGTGGCGCTGTTCGGGGGCCATTGGTCCGAGCCACGCTTCGAACGTCGAAGTATCGACGCGCTTGCAGGGCAATCCGTTCCCATCGTCCTGACGCGGACCGGTGACAAACAGTTCGCGGACGACTATCCGAATATCGCGATGTATCTCGAAAAGCACTACGAGCTTGCCGGGACTTCCGACTTTGGCGTTCGAGAAGTCGGGACCGGTGGCTATTCGGTCTGGGTGCGCCGCGATCGGCCACCCGTCCGGACTTACGCAGATACGTCGCTGCCGTGCTTTTGATGAACGAGCGGTCGCCCGCGCTGGACCCCTTCACCGCAACCCGGTAACATCCGAACCGCCGAGCCATGGGTATCTACCGGTTCCTGCTCGCCGCCCTCGTCGTGCTGTTTCACTTCGGGGAGCTGGGCTGGATCGTCGGACGGATTGCGGTCTTCGCCTTCTATTGCATCAGCGGGTTCCTGATCTTCCAGGTGCTGGACCGCGTCTATCTGGACGAGCCGCGCGGCGTCCCGCGTTTCTTCCTGAACCGGTTTGTGCGCCTCATTCCGCTGTACATGCTCTACACGCTGCTGACGCTCGCCATGGTGCGATGGCTGGGACCGACGGCGATAGTCGACCCCGCGGGGCGACGCATTCTGCAGGGCGTCGATGGGGAGAGCCTCGCGCTCCTTGTCGAGAGCGCCACCTTCGATCCGGCAGCGCACATGGTGTCGTCGATGCCGGTGCTCGAGTTCACACCGGACCTCATCCCACAGGGCTGGTCCATCGGTGTGGAGGTTGCTTTTTATCTGATGGCGCCGCTCGTCGTTCTCACGACGAGGCGACGAACGTGGCTCATCGGCGCCTGGATCGGCGCAGGGCTGCTGTTCTTTCTCTGGGGTGTGCGGACCGCGGCCACCGATCTCGACCTGTTTCAGACCGTCGTCTACAAGAACGCCGTGGCCAGTGCGTTCGTGTTCTTCGTGGGCGGAGCCTTCTACTACATGCGCCGTCGATGGGGCCAACCGCTCCCATTTGCAGCCGCAGCCATCCCGTTGCTGGCGTGGCTGGCGCTGGTGACGATCCCGGCGCTCCATCTGGGAGACGGACCGTCGCGGTCTGCCCGTGTCTTCACCGAGTACCCTGTGGCTGACGATGCTGCTTGCCGGGCTTGTGGCGCTGTCCCAGGTCAAGAAGCTGCGCACCCTCGATACCGCTGCCGGCAATCTCTGCTACGGGATCTACCTCAATCACTTCTTCGTCGCGGGTCTGTTGCTGCGCGCGGGCATGGTTCCCTACCTAGGCTTGCCCGGAACGATGACCTTCGGTTGTGCCGTCTTACTTGGATCGACGGCGCTCGCGTATGTGACGTACCGCGTGGTCGAACGTCCATTTGACCGGGTAAGGGCTCGGGTACGAGGTGATTTCAGTCCGCTGCCGGCGTTGGCCGTCCAGCGCGTGTGGCGTACGCAGGCCGGTGCGCTCGCGCTGGCGGCCGCGTTACGTACTGCTGGTCAGCCCGGTCGGCCTGGCCGTCGCTTACGTGAGTCAGTCCGCCGTCGACGAGTTGCCACCCTCGCCTGCATTCAACATTCGATGGCGGCCCGACGTTTCCGACGGAACCCGCCAGGAGTTCGAGGCTGAACTTGGCCTGACTGCGCTGGAGCCGGTTGAAAGCGATGCGAGTCGGAGAACGTGGTCGTACAGCCTGCGCTCGCCAACGCCGGACCGTGTGCGCGCACTGCTCGAACACCGCGCGGTTGAAGATACCGCTGGCATCGACGTCGATCGACTCGAGATCTCGCAGTAGCCGTGCCTGCTCGTGCACCGAGTGGCGCGCGATATGATTCGCGATGGTGGATCGATCGAGGCCGACAGCCTTCATTCGCGAACACAGGTGGCCAGCGGCAGCGATCCTTTGCGGGCTTGCACTGCTCGTCCTCTACACGCTGCGTGGCATGCTCACCGCCGGCGAGAACCAACTGCCCGGTCGCGATTCGGTAAATTTGTTCATCTGGGAGATCTACACGCGATCCGTCCTGGCAACCGGTGCGCTTCCGTTCTGGAATCCCTTCCACTTCGCCGGCACGCCGCATCTGGCCGATCCCCAGACCACCGTACTGTATCCGCCGGCGATCCTTCTCCGGTGGCTGCCTCCGGAAACCTTCCTGACATGGATGGCGGCGCTGCACATCTGGCTCGCCGGCGCTGGTGTCCTGTTCCTGTGCCGTGTCATCGGGCTCGGATGGATGTCATCGACGGCTGTTTCCGTCGCCGGCATGCTCGGGGGCGCGGCTGGCGCCCGACTCCACAACGGGCACCTGCTGCTCCTGTATTGCTCGACATGGCTGCCGTGGTCGCTCGGCCGTCGCGATCGTGTCCCTCCGTCGAGCGACGGTATGGCCGCATCCGGCGCTCGTGCTGGTGCTCGTGCTGCAGTTTCTTGCGGGATATATCCAGGGCAGCGTCTACCTGGTCGGAGCTCTGTGCCTGTACTACCTGGTACAGCGCGATATGGCCTGAACCCGGCCAACCTTCGTCCCGACGTCGTGCGCTCATTCAATTCGTGGTTCTCGGCGTGGTGTCGCTCGGGGCGGCCGCCTTTCAGCTGCTCCCGACGGCGCAACTCGTTGTCGAGGCCGGTCGCCGCTCGGGGATTCCGTACGAAGACGCGATTGAAGGTGGCTGGTCGTTTCGCAGTCTGGTGACGTTCTTCTTTCCGTTCTTCGGGGTCTCCGCTGAGACGCCACACCGCGATCTGGCAGAGGCCGTCGCGTATGTGGGCTGGGTACTGATGGCGCTCGTTCCATTGGCGCTCTTCGACGATCGCCGTCGTCGAATCGCGATCTTCTTCAGCGTCCTTGCCGCAGTAGCTGTGGCCACCGTGTGCGTCGACCTTCCGGTGTATCGCGTGCACCACGCGATCCTTCCCGGCTTCCGCTATCCAGGTCGTGTGTTGTTTCTGGCCACCCTGAGTTTGGCAGTACTCGGTGGGCTGGGACTGGAGAGATTCATTGCGCTCTCGCGTGCCCGGCGTTGGGGTGTCCTGGCGATGGGACTCGCTCCGAGTGTTGCGGTCATCGTCGCATCCACGCTGGTCGTGTTACCTGGAGACGCGATCGAGCTGCGACCTCCCACACCATGGTGGCCATGGCTTCCCGTTATGGCTCTGGCGGGTCTGCTCGTCGTCGGTGTGCTGGCGGGACGTGCCTGGCACGTGACGGCTTTGACCATGGCATTGGCGCTGGTGACGGTGGATATCAGTGCGTTTACTGCTGGCGCTGAGAGACTCGTGACAGTCGAGCCAATCGAGCGCGTCCGCCAATGGATGGGTCCGGTCATGCCAGGCCGTGGAATCTCCACGTGCGAGCATCGCATCAGCTCGGGAGAAATGCTTCGGAACGGACAGGCCGGACTCGACGGTCTTGCCGGGATCATCCTCGCGGACTATACAGACTGGGCGCACGTGACGGCGTCCGGGGATCCATTGCCTCGCGACGGCCAGTTCCACGGGATCGACAGCGAAGGACCGCTACCGGCACGGCGCGACCTCGTGGATGCCGCCAACGTGTCGGTCATCTACTCGTGCGCGCCACTCGATGCCCCGTCTCTCACCCTCATCTCACGCGTCGAGGAGATTTACGTTTACCGGAACGAGTGGGCAAGGCCCCGTGCCTTCTGGACGTGCGATGGCCTGATGATGACGAAAGGGGAGGCGACAGCGCAGATCCTGGCCTCGCGCTTCGATCACGAGGGACGATTAGGACCGCGCACTTACGTCAACGTACGTTGGGCGCCCGACGTTGTTGCCGATCGTCGGCGCAGTCTCGAAAATCACCACAGCCTTCAGGATGGAGTCGCACTCGATGGCCGCACGTGGCGGTATGCGCTCGGAGATTCGTCCGTCGCCAGTGTGATGGCGCTGATCCAGGATCCTGCCATCGAAGATACCCAGGGCATCGATCGCGGCACCGGGCGGGTAGTGCAGCCGCCCGCGCCGAGTCGAGGCGATAGTGATGTTGCCGATCGGCAATTGGTGACCGGTAGCAGGCCCTGTGCCGCCTCGGGGACCGTTGACGTCACCACCCAGAACCGACTGGACGGACGACTTGATGCTGTGGTCCACGCCACCGTTGCCGGATACGTGTTTCTCAGCGAGCCTTATTATCCCGAGCGGAGGGCGTTCATCGATGACCAGCCCGTTGCTGCCCTGAAGGCGAACCTGGCATTCACAGCGATACCGGTCCCCGCCGGGACCCACCGGTTGGAATTGCGCTACGTGCCCAGCAGCTTCCGTCTGGGCGTCGGTATCTCGGTGCTCACGCTGCTGGTGTGGGCCGGAGCGTCGTGGCGAAGAAGGCGCGGCCGATGATGCCATCTCAACGAGGCGGTGGGCAGGGTCGGCGTTTTCTCTTCGTGATGCAGTATCCGGGCTACTTCGAGGTACTTCGACTCGGCCGTGCGCTTGTTGGTCGAACGCGGCCATAACGTCGAGCTCGTGTTCGACAGCCCGCACAAACAGCCAGAAGGTCGCGAGGCGCTCGAGGGCCTCGGCGGTCTCACCTGGGTCGGCCAGACACCACGTCGAGACGATGTGTGGAGCGTGGTAGGGAAGGCGATCCGCGCGGCAGTCGACTACCTTCGCTACCTGCATCCGAAGTTCACGGAAGCACATTACCTGCGCAATCGGATGCGCGACGTACTGCCGCCTGTATTTTCATTTCTGGGAAGGTGGAACTCGGCGAGCGCCGATGCGACCAGGCGAGCGATCGCACCATTTCTCGCTTGCGAGCGTGCCATTCCAAGCAGCCCGATTCTCGAGAAGTTCATTCACTCGCGCCGGCCCGACGCCGTCCTGGTCTCGCCGCTGGTCACGGATCGGTCCACTCAGGTCGATGTGGTGAAGAGCGCGCAGGCGCTCGGGGTTCCGGTCGCCCTCTGTGTTGCGAGCTGGGATCATTTGACGACGAAGGGTTTGATGCGAGTGGAGCCGGACCTGGTTTCCGTGTGGAACCAGCAGCAGCTCGCCGAGGCCGTCGAGTTCCACGGTGCCGCTCGCGAGAAAATCGCGGTCACCGGAGCGCAACCGTTCGATCGCTGGTTTGAACGACAGGCCACCGATCGAGTCGCGTTCTGCCGCAAAGTGGGTCTCGATCCAGCAAGACCCTTCATCCTGTTCGTGGGATCGACGGCGTCCATCTCGGCGCCTGAGGCCGAAGTCGCGTTCGTGCGTCGATGGATCGAGGCGCTGCGCGTCCTTCCGGCGCTCTCGCGAGTCGGCGTGCTCGTCCGGCCACACCCGTACAACGCCGGGCACTGGCGTGACATCAATCTGACCGCTCTGGCTGGTGTCGAGGTCTACCCACGGTCGGCGAATCCCGTCAACGAGGCAGATCGGCAGGACTACTTCGATTCGCTGTTTCACAGCGAGGCCGTCGTCGGTGTGAACACGACGGCCATGATTGAGGCGGCGATCGTGGGACGCACGGTCCATGCAGTACTGGCCGACGAGTTCCAGGATACGCAGGGGGGCACGCTGCACTTCCAATACCTTTTGTCCGAGAACGGGGGGTTCCTGCGCGTGGCGAAGAGTCTGCCCGAACATGCCGCGCAACTCGCAGAAACACTGGCCAACCCTGCTGTCGGGCGTGAGGCCTGCGCACGGTTTGTCGGCACGTTCATCCGTCCACATGGGATCGGCGTCCAGGCCACACCGGTTCTTGCAGATGTTCTTGAAGGTCTGGCGGCGTCAGGCCCGCGTCCGATCGTTCGGCCGGAGGTGTCCACCTATCCCTTGCGGCTCTTCCTGTGGCTGTGCGGCCTGGTCGCGGTCTACCGGAGCCCGACGCGAATCGTGAAGGTCATCCGAAGGACCGGTTCAACGGTGAAGAGGAAGGTTGTTGCGGTCGTGACCGGGCAGACGACTGAATGAGCCTTCAACTGTTCAATGGGCTTGGCGCCTGGGTCGGGCCGGGATTGCTCCGCCGCAGCAACTTCCACTGGACGATACCCAGCGTCACGGCGGCGGCAGCTGTGATGACCAGTCGAAGTGTCCACATCGACCAGAACGCCGGCGTCGCATCGACAGTTCTCGCCACATACACGGGAAACCAATCCCGGAAGTAGCGGGTCATGTCCATTTGCGTGAACGGTTGTTGAGTGGCCAGCGTGAAGAGAAACGCGGCTGCCAACACGACCACCCCCGGGCGGTGGTCGCGAACGTACCCGGCGTAAAGGATCGTGATCACCGGCAGCAGAAACGCCAGATAGCGCCAGATGTCGGCGTTGCCCACTGCAGTGGCCGCCAGGATCACAGCGGCAAATGTCGCCAGCTCCGGTGTTGCGACCAACCGGCGCGCACACCATCCTGCCCTGAGGGCCAGTAGCAGTGTGACCCCGCCAATCAGCGTGAGCAGAAAATAGAAAAAGAAAGCGACAAAGCCGGGGTCTCGCCAAAGAGCGAGGTTGTCGATGAAATCGCGAGTGGTGAGCAAGGCTCGATCACGGTCGCCGAGATTGGTAGCGTTTGCCCATTGACGAATCAGGAACATCGCGATCAGCGCGGGTGCGTACGTCAGGAGTGCACGGGCCACACCGCGGCCCTGTCGCAGCTCCCGATGAACCCCCAGGAAGGCGAGCGCGATGCCTAACTCCCGGGCGAACACGGCAAGCAGCGCAGCGGCACCTGCGGCCCATCCATCGCGTGTCAGCACGACGTAGGTTGCGGCACTCAGCGCCGCCAGCGCGCCGAGATCGATCAACGTGGGATAGAACGCGAACACCTTCGCCGTGGCAATACACAGCGCGACCGTCACGACGAAATACGCCTTGTAGACCGGCGCGACGTCGTAGAGATCGAGGATCAGGCACAGGAAGAAATACAAAGCTGCCGCATACAGGAAGTTCATGACCTGAAATGCGGAGATGACGTCGAGTCCGGCGTAGTAGGGGATGCGTGTCAACAACGGCAGCAGCGGTCGGGTCTGTGTCGCGACCGTTCCGTCCAGCACCCGGTCAGTGACCATGTGCGCGTATTGACGGCCGTCCCATCCGAGGCCGGCGTTCGCTTCGACACGACCTGATCGCGCGTTGAGACCGGCAAAGAGCACCAGCCCGAGCGCGACAATCCACAGGTTCGTCGCCCACGGCCGACGCATCACATCGGCGGATCCCTGGATGGAACTTCCCGGACTCACAGTCATCTCCGCGCAATCCTACACCGCGGCACCCGCGGGCATTGGTCCTGGTCGGAAGGCAAAGTAGTATTCGACAGTGCCTGGAGACTCCGCCGAGTGATGTTTCGAACGCCGCATGCGTACTGTCTCGCCGCCGTCATTGCCCTTCTCGGTGCGCTGCACAAAATCCTGTATGCCTCGGTGCTGGTGAACGACGATTTCATGCACCGCGCATATGCGCTTCAACTTCTGAGCGGCGAATGGCCGATTCGTGACTTCTTCGACTACGGCATGGTGCTGATGTACCTGACCAGTGCCGTGGCGCAGATGCTGTTCGGGTATCGTCTGCTCGCTGAAGCGCTCGTGATCGGCCTCACGGTTGGTGTCAGCTCCTTCCTGGTGTTCGAACTCGTTCGACGGCTCACCGATGTGAATGCCGCGGCCTTGCTCTCCGCGACGTTGTTCCTGGTGGCCATGCCGCGCGGGTACGGCTACCCCAAGTTGATCGTCTACGCCGTGGCCGCCGTCCTGTGGTGGCGATACGTTTCGAAGCCGTCACCGGCGCGAGCTGTCGTACTTGGTGTGTGGGCCGCGGTTGCGTTCTATTGGCGTCCGGACCACGGCGCCTATGTCGCTGCAGGGGTCACGCTGGCGACGATGGCGGCTCACGGCATCAGCGTGAAAGCGCTGGGCGAGTCTGCCCGAGCTGGCATTGTCGCCATTGCCCTGGTGGCACCGTGGCTGACGTTCGCAGCCATCCAGATGAACGGCCTCGGTGCCTTCATCCGGAGCGGCATGATGGCCGCCGTTCAGGAGCACAGCGCCGGACAGACGATGCCCCGATGGCCCGTTGTCGCGCTATCCGATGTGATCGACGTCGATGAGCCTGAACCCTACGCGCCGTCGTTCGGTCTACGGTGGACACGCGACAGTTCGCCCGATTCGCGACAGCAGGTCATCGAGCGTTACGGCTTGACGGTTGTATCGACTCGAGATGCTGTGTCGCAGACCGTGCGTGCATCCGAGCGCGCCGTCGACGCAATGCGCGCGCTGGTCGCCGAGCCAATCGTCGAGGATACCGACGGCATTGACCGGGGCGCCGCTGAGATTTCCCGGTCCTCCTGGCCACCGGCGCAGCGTCGCCGTTTCGAGAATTGGTGGTTGCGACTCCGTCTGCTTCCCGGCCTCGATGATCAGGTCCAGGCGGGAGAGTCAGCGACGATTCTTCTGTACACGCTGCCGCTGCTCGCGATTGCCGTTGCTGTCCCCCTGAAGCGATATCTGCCCGCGCGGGTGAAACCGATTCACCTGATGTGCTTCGGCATATTCGCGTTGCTGGTCAATTTCGGTCTGCTGCGGGCTCCGTTCCACGTGCGTGCCGGCGATGGCATCGTGTTGCCCGGCATCGTTCTGGGAATACTCTGCGCCACGTTCGTGCAGGCACGAGGCGAGTTGCGTCCTCTCGTGCGGCGGGTCACCACTCTGGTCGGTGTCATTGCTCTCGTGCTTTTGACGAAGAGCCTTGCCGTAGCTGGTCTGTCAGGTGAACGGGTCACATGGCTTGCTGGCGAGTGGGAGTCTCTGAATCGTTCGCGCGGCGCCTGGGAGGAGGTCGTCGGACGGCTCACCTCGAATCCACCGATCGACTATTGGCGCAACCGTCGTCCAGAGGCCACGCTTCGCCTTGCGGCGTACGCACGCGAGTGTGTTCCCGCAACGGATCGGATCGCCGTGTTGTGGTTCGCGCCGGAGATTTACTACTATGCCGATCGCCTGATGGCGAGCCGTCACGCGTTCTTTCTCGCAGAATTCCGCCGCCTGTCGCACGAGCGTGACATGGAAATCGAGAAGGTCAAGCGTGCGCCGCCCGCGATCGTCTTCACGAAGTCCGGATCCGAGGGGGCCGCGCGCCTCGCGTTCCCGCAGGTCATGGATCTGGTCAGTCGCGAGTATCACGTCGCCGGATGGATTGACGATGGTGACCGGTACTCATTGCTCGTGAGAAATGACCGCCTTCCCGTGCGCGACTACGGGGTCGATCGCTGGCCCTGTTACCGCTGATGACCACTGGTTCCACATCCCGATTTTCATGGGTTCCGATGGCGTGGGCCGCTACCTGCGTGGTGGTGCTCGGTCACGCGTTCTTGGCGATCTCGTGGTCGTATGTCGATACCTACAGGAATCTGCGTGAGCTCACCACTTGGAACTGGCCGCAGTTGATTCGCTACGCCTTCAGCGGGAGCCTCGAATACCGGCCGGCGTTCTGGCTGGCGGCGAAGGCGGCGTATCAGATCGTCGGTCTCAATCTCTGGATCTACCAGGGCATGGTGCTCGCACAGTTGGGTGCCGTGCTCGCCCTGCTGCTGTGGCTGTTTCGGCCGATCGGACCTGCCCGGGCTGCTGCCGCTGTCGTGGCGCTCAGTTGCCTCGTTGGCCTGCACACCACCCGAATCCTGTTCCTGTTCGTTCCGCTGAATTCGTACTCGGCCACGCTCGTGCTGATGTTGGTGGCGCTCGCCCTCGCCCTCCATCCGCGCACGCGCCCCTTCGACTGGGTCTTCTTTCCGCTGACTGCGGCGATGTTGTTCACCCTCGAATCGGGCCTGCTCATGGTCCCGATGCTGGTCGTCTTGTGGTGGCGGGACGCGCCCGGCATCAGCCGACGCGGCGTCGCATATGCGGTTGTCGCACTGGTCGCATATCTGACCATTCGTCTCGGACTCGGCGCGCCTGTCGCCTTGGGATCCAGCTACGTCGGATCAGGCTTGGGCCTGTCCGATGCCACGCCCGAGACGCTGCGGAATATCTTCGAGCATGCGCCCTGGCTCTTCTGGGTGTACAACGTCTCCGCGAGTTTTCTCACCATTGTCTTGTCGGAGCCACGTGCGGGCGCCTATCGATTCATCGAAGCGCTCCTTCGCGGGGCCGCCTCGCCCTGGCAGTGGCTGCACGTCCTCTCCTCACTGGCGACGACCGTCGTCGTGATTGCCGCCCTCGCGCTGTATCGCCAGACGTCAGAGCGCGACCGTCTGCTCGTCGCAGCCGGGCTTACCCTGGTCCTGTTCGGGAGCGGGATCGGGTTCCTCTATACGCGCGACCGCATTGGTCTGTGGGCCGGCACTGGTTATGCCCTGCTCGTGTTCGTCGCGGTGGCGACGCTGCTGGAGCGGATGCCCAGGTCGGGGTTGACGCGCGTCGCGACTATCGGGGTGGTCAGCGTCCTGGCCATCGCCTGGACCACGCGAACCGCCGAGACCTACGTTCAGCTTCGCGACACGGCGTGGGACTATCGCTCCGAGTGGACGGAGCGCCTCGAAGATCTTGGCGGCAACCTACAGCCGCAAACCGAGCTGTGGACGTCCGTGCGAGCGGCGGCGATCGGCAAGACACCAGACGATCCGCGACGGGATCCGGCGTGGACCTTCGCGCTGTTCGAACGACGGTACGCGCGGGACGGCGAGGGGCGGCGGCCGGCCGATGAAGCGGCCGACAACGCCGTCGCACCGCTCTCGTCTCCGTTCGACATTCGCTGGAAGCCCGAGGTGGACGAGACGCGACGCCGCCAGGTCGAGGCCGAGTTGGGCCTTGCCGACGCGCAGCAGGTCGCGCGAGATCCGAGGGGACGGACGTGGGAATATCGCCTGCGCACGCCCACGCCCGACCGCATCCGCATGATTCTCCTGCACGCGGCTGTCGAGGACACAGCGCGTATCGATCAGCAGCGTTTCGAGATCCTCCGGTAGTTACGGAATGGCTGATCCCTCGCAGAACCCGTTCCACGCGTTGGCCCGCTGGGTGCGAGCTGCCCTTGGCGGCGCACGCCAGGACGAGGCGCTGGCCGATCTCGGTCGCCGTCTTGCCCGCATCGAGCGTCAGCTCGACGCGGTCGAGAAGATCTGGCAGCGCACGCGACACGTCGAGCCGGCGGTGCAGGCGCTTCTGAGAGAACGCTTTCTCGATGCCGCGAATCTGCCGTATCCCGAGCGGCTGACTGCACGCCGTTTCCGTCTCAGCTCGCAGAACCAGGAGGACGGGCTCACGCTCGCGCTGTTGAACGAGGTTGGGGCGAGCTGTCACCGCTTCGTCGAGATCGGCTCCGGATTGAGTGGCGGCAATTCGGGATTCCTGGCTCGCGAGTGTGGCTGGTCGGGCCTGATGGTCGACGGTCATGCCGGTCACATGGCCCAGGTCGGCCGCCGCTTTCCGACCGTGAAGGCCGTGGCCGCCTGGGTGACGCGCGAGAACATCAACGACCTGATTACCGGCAACGGATGCACAGGCGAAGTCGATCTGTTCAGCCTGGATCTGGATGGATGCGACTACTGGATCTGGGAAGCGATGACTGCGTGCTCACCGCGGATCGTCATCCTCGAATACAACTCGATGTTCGGTCCAGATCGAGCAGTCACTGTTCCGTACGATCCCAAGTTCGACCGCCATCGCCATCACACTGCCTACTATGGCGCCTCGCTTACGGCTCTTACCCGGCTGAGCGCGCGTAAGGGGTACCGTCTCGTTGCCGTTGAGCCGAACGGCGTCAACGCATTTTTCCTGCGCAACGATCTGGCACCGCACATCCCGGCCTGTGAGCCGGCACGCGCGTATCGTCTGCTCGAGAAGTACGACGTGTTGATGCAGCAGGGGAACGATGTCTACCGCTACATCGAGCAGTCCGGGCTGACGCTGGTCGACGTCCCTGCCTAGTTCGTGATCTCGTCGTAGTAGGCGGTGGCCCGCGGACGGCCGGGAATGACGCTGTCCTTGACCGCGAGGAACTTGACGGGATCGTCCTTGAATCGATCGACGTCGTAGACGTTGGTGATCTCGTGCGTGGTGCAGGACCGCGTGTACAAGCACAAGCGGAATGATCCCGGATCCACACGGCTGCCCAGATGCAGGCAGCGCGAGGTGTCGACGGCAACGCCACTGCCTACCGGTCCCGTGACGGTGACGATGTCCTCGGTGCCACCGACCGCGGCGATCTCTTCGTCCGAATAGCGTCGCAGTTCGATGTTCTGCCCGGACTTCTGCCGTTTGCGGAGCGCCCGCACGTCGCGCACGATACGCGCCGTGGCGTCGGCCGGAATGAACGTGAAGGGCCCTTCGTGCTCGCCAACGTCGAACAGATGGATGAAGTGCTTGATCTGGGTGAGACCCTCGTGATCGAGGTGGAACAGCTGGCTTTCGATGTTCTTCCCGCCGCCGCTGCGCGGCAACGAATACATCAAGTCGATGCGTGTCAGATAGGGGACCATCCCGAGATAACGCGTGGCTGCGCCGAGCATCGCGTCACTGAGAGCGAAGGTCACGAGCTCGGGATGCCGGCGCAGATCGTCATCGTCGAGCAGATAACGCAGAAACGATTGTTTCCGCGTCATGAACTTCTGTTGCTGCTCCGGAGTCCAGCTCTCGAAGCCGGTCAACTGAGCGTCGATTTCTGCTTTCTTGGCGGCGAAGAGCTGCCGGCAGGATGCGAGCACGTCGCTGAAACCGCCGAGCGCTTCAGGCGACAGGAGGGCATATCCCTTTGCGGGTTCGATTGCGCGGTGGTTGTCCAGTCTCGCGACGTAGGGTGCGGCCGCCTGGGCGCGAAGGCGTATGTCTCGCTGTGAACCCGCGAGCCCGGCAGCCTTCAGCAGCTTCCTGCCTGTTTCTGAGTCTCTCAGGCGGAAGAACAGACTTTTCTCGGCCTGCCTGACCCGCCGAAACACATTCTGCGCGAGCTTGACGCCGCGCTTGCTCTGCTTTCTCGCCGTCTTGACGCGCCGGAGAATCAGCCCGTACGCGCGGCCGGCGAGGGAGCTTTGTCCCGTGCCCACGATCTACAGCATACCCAAGCCGGACGATTCACCGAAGTATGATCTGCATCATCCCTGATGCCGCGAGTCATCATCGGTTCGCTTCTCTTCAATCACGCCGATCACGTTCGGGAGGCCATCGAATCCATCCTGGGGCAGACATTCAGCGATTTCGCGCTGGTGCTGGTCGACGATGTCTCGAGTGATGCGACACCTGAGATCGCGCGCGAGTACACGGCCCGGGATCGGCGTGTGACTTACTCACGAAATACAGGGCGGCTCGGTCTGGTCGGGAACTCGCGGCGCGCATTTGAGCTCGCCCGGCAGCGCCACCCCGAGGCGGAATATTTTGCATGGACCAGCGATCACGATCTGTGGCATCCGCGCTGGTTGCAGCAGTTGGTCGATGCGCTGGATGCCGACCGGGACGTGGTGCTCGCATATCCATTGAACAGGCGGATCGACCCCGGTGGCGAACTGTTGAAGCGCAAGCCGTGGGTCTTCGACACCTTCGGCATGAACAGTCGATGGACTCGCCTGCGCGAAGGCATCCGCCGGATGCGAGCCGGCAACATGGTGTATGGGTTGTATCGGGTGGAAGTGCTGGCGCGAGCCGGAGTGTATCGACGGATCGTGATTCCGGACCGGCTGCTGATCGCGGAACTGTCCTTGTACGGTCAGTTCAAGCAGGTTCCGGAAGTGCTGTGGTTTCGTCGCTGGTACGGGCGTGTATTCAGCCTGGACCGGCAACGTGCCAGCTTCTTCCCGGGTCGCCGTCCGCTGTATTCGTATTGTCCGTGGTGGATGGCCCACACCGTCAGTCTCATTCACACGTTGACCGTTCGCGGTGATGGCCGACCGGAGCTGTCACGCGGCACGGGGCTCCTTGTTGGCGCGCAGTATCTGTTGCTCGCCGGCGCGATACACGCGCGACAACGGATGCGGGAGCTGCGCGCGTGGGTCGTGGCCTCGGCGTCCGCGCTGCGGCGACGGCTCTACCTCGTTCGGCGCTCGATCGCCCGGCAAGGCCTGGTCAGTTGGATCATCGTGCATCTCAAGGAGCTTGGAACGGCCGACGCATGGCGAAAACACGTGTAGCGCAGATCCGCCGGGGCATGGCGCGCCTGGGATTCGAAGCGGTCAGGCGCCCGGGGCTGATGTTTCTCAGATCGATGCGCGCGATACCGGCCGTCCGCAATCACATGATTCCAGCGCTCCTCAAGGAGGAACTGGCCGGAATCCCCGCATCTCAGGCGGTCGATACCGTTCGGCAGGAGCTGCGGCGATTGCAGAAGACGACCGGGCCGATCGTCATCGGCCCGTGGGTCGGCGAAGTCGGTTTCGAGCTCTTGTACTGGATCCCTTTTCTTAACTGGGCGCTCCGTGAGTACGAACTGGATCGACGCCGCCTGATCGTTGTCTCACGCGGCGGTGCCGGGCGATGGTACCGCCATCTCACCAGTGAGTATCTGGATGTGTTCAGTCTCTTTACGCTCGACGAGTATCGCCAGGCCAACGAAGCGCGCTGGGACAAGGCCGGTCATCAGAAGCAGTATCGCGTCGAGCAGATGGACCGCGACATTTTCGATCGTGCGAAGGAGAAGGCTGGCCTTCAGCAGGCGGAGTTGCTGCATCCATCGTTGATGTACCGGATACTCCGCTTCTACTGGTTCGAGAAGGCAGGGATAGGCCTGCTCGACCGTCACACAGAGTTCTGTCGGCTCGCTCCCATCGAGCGCACAGCTGCGCTGAAGGATCTCCCGGCCGACTATGTTGCCGTGCGCTTCTATTTCCGGCCATCGTTCCCCGACACGCCGGAGAATCAGCGCTTTGCGGCACACGTGATTCGTTCTCTCAGCGAGGAGATTCCGGTCGTGCTGCTGAACACCGGGCTCAGGCTGGATGACCACGAAGACATGGATGTGCCGGGCAAGAATATCTACCGCGTCGACGACCTGATGCGGCTCGAACAAAACCTGGAAATCCAGACCGAGATCATCAGCCACGCCCGCGCATTCGTTGGGACGTACGGAGGGCTGGCATACCTGGGTCCGTTTTACGGTGTTCCTTCCGTCTCGTTCTATTCGACTGAAGAGGAACTCGTTCCCGCACACCTCGACGTCAGCTGGCGGCTTGGACGGACCATGGGTGTCTCGGTTACGACCCTCCACACAAAGATGGCTGGACTCCTGCGCGGTGCGTTGGGTGGGCTTCAATCTCCCCGGCACTCGACGTAGTACGGCCCGATCGACAATCCGTCCACCCATCGATTGGTCAAATGCATGAGCGCGTCGTCGGGTGAGCCGACGATCGGATGTCCGTGTCGATTGAAAGACGTGTTGAGCAGCACGCCAATGCCGGTCGCTCGCTTGAACGCTCGAATCAGCTCCGCATAGCCGGGATTCATGTCGGCAACGACCACCTGTGGGCGCAGCGTGCCGTCCACGTGAACCACCGCCGGGACCTCGCGCCTCGCGTAGTCTGAGGCGCGCACCGCAAATGTCATGTACGGATAGTCCGTCGGACCCTCCCAGTACTGCTCGGCGTCCTCCACGAGGATCGACGGCGCAAAGGGAACGAAGGGTTCGCGACCTTTGAGCAGAAGGTTGATGCGGTCCTTCACTTCCGGTCGACGTGGGTCCGCGAGGACCGATCGGTTGCCGAGCGCGCGCGGGCCGACCTCGAGACGACCGTGAAAGCGGCCGATGACCTTGCCCTCGATGATTCGCGCAGCCACCATGTCCGGCGTGGCGATCTCGATCTCGAGCGCGTGTCGTGTTTTCCAGCTGTCGAGCGCCTTCCTCACCGCATCGTCTGAGAATTCGTGTCCGAGGTATGGTTCGCGGAACGTCGTAGGAACGGACACGTGCCCCTCGAAAAACAGCGCCTCGAGTGCAGCACCTGCCGCGAGCCCGCCATCTGCCGAATCAGGAAACACGAAGAACGACGCGGGTTTCAACTGATCGCGGATAAGAGCGTTGGCCTTGACGTTCAACATCACGCCGCCGGCGGCGACGAGTCTGCGGCTCCCGGAGAGCCGCATCGTATCGGCGGCGAGCGCCATCATGGCGTCCTCGAAGTGGGCCTGCGCGAAAGCGGCGACGTCGTGATTGGCGAACTGGTCGAGCAGGCGCTGAAACTCGTCGGCTTGTGTGACCGAAGACAGCGGATTGTTCACTTTGCGATCGGGATGCCGCTCGTTGTAGTTGGCCGCCTGCCACTGCTGAGTGGATGCCAGTACCCCGTCGCGCACCGACACGATGCCGTCAAAAGGATTCGCGCGACCGCGGATCTGCCCGAATGCCGCCAGCCCCATCGTCTTGTATTCACCGTCGACGGGGACGAAGCCGAGTGCTTCAGTGACGGCCTGGTAGAACATACCGACACTGTCGCCAGGCTGTGACCCCCGGAGATACGTCAGGCGTCCATCTCGTTCCCCGCGGTAGATCGTCGCCGATAGTCCATCGCCTTTCCCGTCGCAAGTCAGGACCGCTGCCGGCTCCGACAGACCTGACAGTCTGAATGCCGATGCAGCGTGAGCTCGATGATGCGAGACGTGATAATGCGCAAGCGCCCTCGCGAAGAAGGCCCGACGTCCTCCAGGAAATCGACGTGTTCGCACCAGTGGCGACTCGGCGAACTCGTTCCACGTCCTGCGGACCTTCTCGCGCATCTGCGCAAGTCGCTCGGCGGGCGCGAGCCGGTCGCGTGAGGTAGCTTTCTGCGCCACATTGGCGGGCTGCCGATCTCCCTCCGCCGGGATGACCCATGCGTTCGAGCGCTCGGGAAAGAGCGTCTGCGACGTCGAGAACGCCACGACGTCGATGTCGCGACCGCTGAGACCGCAATGGGCGAACGCGAGCTCGAGCGACTGGCGGGGAAATCCGAAGTGATGCTTGATCCGCGAGACGCGCTCTTCCTGGAGCGCAAAGAGAATCCCGTCCGGCGAGCACACGCTGACCGAGGCGTCATGACCGAAGTGAATTCCAAGTGCGAGTCGGTTGTTCACGGGCTCCGGTCAGTATAGAGGTTGCGGCTGAGTCGTAATGCGTGGACCGCTACCGCGAGCCGGGGAGCCAGGTCCTGAGGTGTACAATTCGCAGCGCATGTGGCCCAGCTGGAGCCGGCGATTGCCGGTGATTCGCACTTACGCGGCGCTTCGCGCGGCCGAAGAGCAGCTCGCTTCGACGAGGGACAAACTTGGGCGCATGCGTGACGAGCGGGACCTCGCACGGAAGGTCAACGCTCACCTGCTGTCGCGCGGACGCATGAAGGAGATTGCGAACGCGCACACCGAGTCTTACCGTTCTGCCGACCCGTTCCCGCATGCGGTGATGGACAACTTTCTCGATCCCGGCCTCCTGAAGCAAGTGCTGGCCGAGTTCGATGCCATGGATCGTGCCCCTTGGCACTACACCGAGCGGAATACCGAGCGCAAATACTCAACCGAGGACTTTCAGCATTTCGGACCGATCACGAGGGCCGTTTTCAGTCAACTGAACGCAGCGCCGTTTCTCTGGTTCCTGGAGCAGATCACGGGCATTGCGGGGCTGATTCCCGACCCCCATCTGCGCGGTGGCGGGCTCCACGAGATCAAGCGCGGGGGTGCTCTCGGTGTGCACGCCGATTTCAACTTCTATCCACGGCTGAATCTGTATCGTCGCCTGAACCTCCTCATCTATTTGAACGAGGACTGGTCGGAGGCATGGGGCGGCGATCTCGAGCTCTGGGATCGTGCCGGCAAGCAGTGCGTTCAGCGCATAGCGCCAGATTTCAACCGCGCCGTCATCTTCGATACGTCCAATTTCAGCTATCACGGTCATCCGCGGCCGCTGCAGTGTCCCGAGGAGCGATCGCGGAAGTCTCTTGCGCTCTACTACTACACCGTCGAAGCGCCGGCCGACGATGACCGCACACCCCACACAACGGTGTTTATCCAGACCGGGGACGTTGCCGCGCCGGAGTCCGTATAACCGGCTCCGCGTCATTGCGGCTATCTTCCCGTATGCTGTACACTGTGCAGCGTTTGTACGCGTCCAGTGACCGTCTGGCGCCGGTACGACGGCGCCCAACGGCCAACTGATGAGCGGTGCCCAAATCCCAACCCGCCTGCCTTCTCCTCCGACGGTTGTCCGGCAGCCTCCTGCCAAGGCAGTCGTGTGGTCCACGCATCGAAAGAAGCCTTGGAGCTGAGAAGGTGGTCGTGAGGGACACCGCGCGCAGCTGAATGCGTCGTGTGCGGGTCGTCTGCATCAGTGCGGTCTCACGTCCCGACGTGTGACTGAGGGGGCGAAGCTGTCTCCATCTCGCGGCCGAAACCCTCGCAGACAGGGTCCCACGAGTCCACATCGCTCGAATGAATAGCCTCATCGTCGAAGACGTCAGCAAACTGTATCGCGTCCCGAAAGCGCAGAAGTCCGCGCCGACCGAGACCCGTCTCGATCGGATTCGGAGCTTCTTTTCGGTGCCGCTGGCGCGCGACCTCATGGGCGCGCACGAGGTCTGGGCGCTCAAGGACATGTCTTTCGACGTCGAGCACGGCACGGTCCTGGGCGTGATCGGGGGCAACGGCGCCGGCAAGACAACTCTGCTCAAGGTCATTGCCAGGGTCATTGCGCCCACCAGTGGCCGCGTGCGGGGTCGTGGCCGGGTCATCTCCCTGCTCGAGTTGGGCGCCGGCTTTGACGATGAAGCCACGGCGCGGGAGAACATCTTCATGAATGCCGCGCTCAACGGCATCCCGAGGGCGGTTGCCCTTCAACGCTTCGCCGACATCGTCGACTTCGCCGAGATTCAGGAGTTTGTGGATACTCCGCTGCAGTATTTCTCGAGCGGCATGTACCTGCGTCTGGCCTTCTCGGTGGCCATCAACATGGAGCCGTCCATCCTGCTCGCAGACGAAATTCTCGCCGTCGGCGACATGTCGTTTCAGGAGCGGTGCCTGCTGCGCGTCCGCGAGCTGGCGCGCGAGACGGGTCTGACCGTGCTGTTCGTGTCACACGACATGGAAGCCGTCTCACGCATCTGCGATCGAGTCATCTGGGTGAAGGACGGCAGGTTGCACCAGGCCGGCAACTCCGAGGACGTGGTGACCGCGTATCAGAACGCCACGTGGGATCTGCTCACGACGGGGGAAAAGCCCGAAGCCAAGGGCAGCAGTCACGCCGGGCGCTATGGCGAGATTCTCGACGTCAAGCTCCTCTCGTCAGACGGGCGCGAGATCGGGTCGCCTCCTCGCTCTGAAGACATCTACGTGCGCATCCGGTTCCGCACCTACCGTGCGAAGAGCCGTGTGCGCTGCGCCTTCGATCTGTTCTCGAAGGGCGTGCTGGTTTTTCGATCGGCGCAACCGCAGTTGACGCCCGTTGGTCCCGACCAGGCGTACGAGGCCGTCGCGCGCATACCTGCCAACCTGCTGTCGGAAACGACCTACACCATCAGCGTCGGCATCACGCTGATCCGTGGAGAGGGCGAGGAGCACGCGCTGGTCGTCAACAAGGCGCTGGCATTCATGGTGTATCGCGAGGAAGGGGGGGAGGGCTCCGGCACCCTCCATCGCACGGGCCTCGTCGATCCCACGCTCGACTGGAGCATGGAGATGAAACCGTATGCCATCAGGGCCTGACGCGTCGCTGCCCGCGGATGCGCTCGCTGATTTCTGGGTCATCGAACCCCGCCGGTATGGCGTGGTCTATCGCGTCCGCGAAATCTGGCAGTACCGATACCTCTGGTGGTATTTCGCGTCGCAGTCGGTGGCCGCGATGTGGCGGCGGACCAAGCTCGGGTGGATTTGGCTCTTCATGCGCGTGACTGCCCCGGTGGGTTTCAGCGCCCTGATCTTCGGCGGCCTGCTCGGGGTGCAGTCGAGCGGCCCGCCGTATTTCCTGTTTTTCGTATGTGGCTTCGCGACCTGGATCCTGTTCGAGCGCTCGCTCCTCGTGGTCACGCGCAGCCTCGAGACGAACAGGAACCTCGTCACGAAGGTGTATTTTCCGCGCCTCCTCCTTCCCATGTCGTCGGTGGCGCCGGGTCTCCTCTATCTGGCCGTCCTCCTGATCGTGATGGTCGTGACGGTCTTCTACCACCGGCGTCAAGAAGGCATCTGGTACATCACTCTCCGTCCTGAGCTGTTGGTGTCGGTGGCGGCCGTCGTAATGTGTCTGGTCTTCACGCTCGCCGTCGGTCTGTGGACCTCGGTGCTGCAGGCTCGCTACAAGGACGTGCGCCAGGGACTCCGCTACTTCATGCCGTTCTGGATGTACTTCACTCCCATCATCTACCCGGTGACGATCGTGCCGGAACAGTGGCGGTGGCTCCTCTCGCTGAACCCCATGGCGGCCGTGGTGGAGGCGTTCAAGTGGGGCACCCTCGGTGTCGGCCATCTGAGTTTCGCCAGCATCGCGTCGTCCCTGTCGCTCATCGCGCTGACGCTGGTCACCGGCCTGTGGTTTTTCAACCGTGAGGAAGCGGCTTCTGTCGATAAGTTGTAGATGAAGATCCTGTTCTCCATGCGCCACTCCGGGGCGCTCCGAAACTACTCCTCGACGATCAGCGAGCTGGCGCGCCGCGGTCATCACGTGCATCTCGTGTTCATGATGCAGGACAAGCTCGGTGATGGCCGGCTGCTGTGGGAGCTGTCCAACGACCACGCGAACGTGACCTACAGCGAGCTCGGCAAGAAGACGCCGTGGCGATTCTGGCTGGGGCTGGCGCGTGGCGTGCGATCGTCCCTCGACTACGTGCGTTACGGGACGCCCGAGTTCAAGGATGCGCACGCCCTGCGCGAACGGGCGGGCGAGCGCGTCCCGGCGATCTTCCGAGGGTTCCTGCGGCTGCCGATCGTTCGATCGCGCGCTGGCCTTGCGTTCGTGTCAGGCGTGTTGAACCTGATCGAACGGGCGATTCCGACCGACCGCTGGATTGCCGATCTCATCGCGGGGCAGAAGCCCGACGCCGTGCTCGTGACGCCGCTCGTCGATATCGGATCCGATCAGGTCGAGTACATCAAGGCGTGCAAGTCCCTTGGGATTCGCAGCGCGCTGTGCGTGCACAGCTGGGACAACCTGACCAACAAGGGACTCATCAGGGTCATTCCCGATCGGGTGTTCGTCTGGAACGAGACGCAGCGGCGCGAAGCGATCACCATGCACGGCGTGCGACCAGAACAGGCTGTCGCGACCGGCGCCCCGGTCTACGATCAGTGGTTCGCGCGCCGGCCGAGCACGACGCGCGACGAGTTCTGTCGCAAGGTGGGCCTGGCGGCCGACAAGCCCTTCCTCCTGTATCTCTGTTCATCGCAGTTCATCGCACCTGACGAATCGCAGTTCATCGAGAAGTGGATCCGCGCGGTGCGGTCCGCGCCCGATCCTCGCGTCCGTCAGCTCGGCATTCTCATTCGTCCACATCCGGAGAACGTGCAGCCGTGGCAGCGCTTTGATTTCTCCGAGCTCACGGACACGGTGTTGTGGCCGCGGGGCGGCGCCAATCCGGTCGATCAGGCATCGAAGAACGACTACTTCGACTCGATGTACCACTCGGCGGCCGCGGTCGGCATCAACACCAGCGCGCAGATCGAGTCAGGGATCGTCGGGCACCCGGTGTTCTCGGTGCGCGTGCCCGAGTATGCCGGCACGCAGGAAGGCACTCTGCATTTTCACTACCTGCTGAGCGAGAACGGTGGCCTGTTGCACATGGCCGGCACGCTCGACGACCACGTTCGCGATCTGACAAAGGCGGTCGATCGAACGGAAGAGGACGATCGCCGCCTGCGCGGTTTCGTCGAGGGTTTCGTTCGGCCTGGAGGTCTCGACAAGCCCGCGACACCGATTCTGGCTGACGCGATCGTGGAGCTGGCGAGCATGCCCAAACCGGTGCCCGAGCGTGCCGGGCTCGGAGTTCTACTGCTCAGGCTCGTGCTCTATCCGATCGGCTTGGTCATGAAGGTCGTGCGCTACGTGACGCGGCTCACGCGCAAGCGTGAGCGCCAGTTGCGACCACTGACGGTCGGCACCTTCGTGCAGAAACGCTTTGCCGCGATCCCGGCTCACTTCTTCCGCTGGGGCCCGGCCAAGAGATTCGCGCGTCGCTACATCGTGCCGCGCGTGCTGCCGCAGATGATGACCGGCGACATGCCGACGCAGGAGATGCAGGCCGTTCCGAAGATCCTGCAGCGCATGGCCAACAGCCCCAAGCACATCGTCGTCGGCCCGTGGCTGAGCGAGGTGGGATTCGAGTTGCTTTACTGGATCCCCTTCCTGAATTGGGTGAAGACCTATCGCCCGTTCGACCCCGAGCGGATGGTGGTGATTTCCCGCGGCGGCGCGGGCATCTGGTACAAGAACATCACGCCCAATTACGTCGACCTGTTCGACTTCTTCACGCCCGAGCAGTTTCGAACCAAGAACGAAAATCGGCTGAAAGAGAACAAGCAGAAGCATCTCGCGCTCACCGATTTCGACCGCGAGATCGTCAAGCTCGCGTATCAGCATCTTGGAAGCAAGCAGGTCGAGATGCTGCACCCGATGTACATGTACCGGCTGTTCTACCCGTACTGGAAGAGCCAGATGTCCATCAGCCTCGTTGATACGTTCGCCTCGTTCGAGCGGCTGCCGACACTCGACACGAGCGACGTGGCCGGCGAGTTGCCGCGTGACTACACGGCGGTGCGCTTCTATTTCAACGAGTCGTTCCCCGACACGGAAGAGAACAAGCTGTTCGTCACACGCCTTCTGCAGACGTTGACCGACGCCGGCGACGTGGTGCTGCTCAATCCCGATCTGCACATCGACGATCACTGGGAGATGGTCATCGGCAAGAACCCGCGTATCCACAGCGTCGACCATCTGATGACGCCGCGCAACAATCTCGAGATCCAGACAAAGGTCATCAGTCGTGCGCGTGCGTTCGTGGGCACGTATGGCGGCCTGTCGTACCTGGCCCCGATGTACGGGGTCACGTCACTGGCCTTCTTCTCCCACCGGGAGAAGTTCTCACCACAGCACCTCGAGCTCGCTCGCCGGGTGTTTGGCAACTTCAAGCGCGGCTCGTACGTGGTCCTCGACACGAGCGACATCGACGTGCTCGGTCTCGCCTTCGGCGAGCGCGGTCAGCTGACCCGCGCGCTCGATCGCACGGAGGCGGTACTCGAACGATGAGCAGCGCCCGCGACGTCGCCCTCGAGGCTCTACGCCGCGCCCATGTGGAGGACGGTGGGGATGGTGTGGAGCAGAAGGCGTTACAGCGGGCGCTCGAGGCGGTCCGAGCCGGCGGCGATGTCATCGTCGGTCCGTGGACCGGTGAGGTCGGGTTCGAGTTGATGTACTGGATTCCGTTCCTCGGGTGGCTTGCCGGCCAGGGGTTGAGCGGCGAGCGGGTCGTGGTCGTGTCGAGGGGCGGAGCGGGTCTCTGGTACCGCCATCTGACGTCGCGATACGTCGATATCCTCGACCTGATGACGCCAGAGGAATTTCGCGAACGAACCGCCGGGAAGAAGAAACAGTACGACCATCGCCGCGATCTCGACGTCGAGTTGGTAGAGAAGACCAGGGAGCGGCTCGGCCTCGGTGACGGTCCCGTCGTACACCCGTCTGTGATGTTCAGATTGTTTTCGGGGTTGTGGCGGAGGCGCGCTGGCGTCGATCTCGTCGAGTCGTTCACCTCGTTCCGGCCGCTGACGCGACCGGCGTCGATCGAGAGGCCGTCCGGGCTCCCAGCCGACTACGTCGTGGCCAAGTTCTACTTCAGCAAGGCCTTTCCCGAAAACTCAGCGAACCGCGCGTTCGTGGCCGACATGGTGCGCACCGTCAGCCGCCAGGTCCCGGTCGTGCTGTTGAGCACCGCGGTTCGGCTGGACGAGCATCAGGACTATCACGGGACGTCGAGTTCGGGTCTGTTCGTGGTGGACACGCACGAGAGGCCGGAGCAGAACCTCCAGCGGCAGACCGAACTCATCGCCATGGCTCGCGGCTTCATCGGCACCTACGGCGGGTTCTCGTACCTCGCGCCCTTTTACGGTGTGCCGTCCCTTTCGTTCTTCTCGCGCCGGTTCGGATTCGAGCCCCATCACCTCGACCTTGCTCATCGCGTCTTCGATCGACTGCTGCCGGGCGGCTTTCTTGCGATCGATCGCCGCGCAGCGGCACTGGTGGATCCGGCCGTCAGCCGATGGAGTGCGCGCCCGACAGCGGGGCAGACCGAGGACGCTCCGTCCCCGAATTCCGGGCGGGCGGAGGTAAGGGCGTGACGCTGCTCGGGCGCGTGCGGCGCGCCCTGACAGGAAGCGACGACTCGAACGTCGAGAAGCGGCTGAAGGAGATCGCCGATCGGCTTTCGAAGCTCGAAGACTCGATTGCCGGCCTCGAGCCGAACATCAGAATGTTGCCAGCCGTCGTCCGCAAGCTGTACCTCGAGGACGCCGACCTCCCGCATCCGTACGACCTGCTCAGCGAAAGGTTTCACTACCGGTCCCAGAACGAGGAGGACGGTCTGCTGCTGGCGCTCTTCAAGCGCATCGGGGCGACCGATCGCCGGTGCGTCGAGATCGGCTGTGGCCTGAACGGCGGCAACTCGGGGTTCCTCGTGCAGGAATGCGGCTGGACGGGACTCATGGTCGATGCCGATCGACGCAAGATCGCATCGATCAAGAACCGCTTTTCCGGCCATGCCCTGACCGCCGTCAAGCATCGCGTCACGCGCGAGGACGTGAATTCACTGCTCGCGACCTATGGCTTCACCGGTGAGCTCGACTTTCTCAGCCTCGACATCGATGGCAACGACTACTGGGTATGGGAAGCGCTGACCGCGTGCTCGCCGCGAGTCGTTGCGCTCGAATACAACTGGAACTTCGGGCCGGACAAGGCCGTGACCATTCCTTACGATCCGGAGTTCCGTCTGTCTGAATCGGCGACGCGTGCCTACCGCGGCGCCTCGCTGGCCGCTCTCGCGCATCTGTCGCATCGGAAGGGCTATCGGCTGATCGCGTCCGAGCGCGTGAACGCCTTCTTCGTGCGAAACGATGTCACTCCAGCCATGCCGCCCATCGACGTGGCGCGCGCCTTTCGCGCGCCCAAGGGAGCAGACGTCCAGGATGTGTTCGACAAGATCCAGCACGCGGGCCTAAGCCTGGTGACCATCGACGCCGGCGGAGTGATGGCGTGAACGCCCCGCGATGAAGATTCTGTTCTCGATGCGCCACCCGGGCGCGCTGCGCAACTACGCCTCGACGGTGGAAGAGCTGGCGCGGCGAGGACACCAGATTCATCTGACGTTCCTGATGCGCGACAAGCTCGCCGACCCACGCCTGCTCGAAACGCTCACCGCAAGCTACCCCGAGATCACGCACGACTGGTCGGAGGTCTCGCGACGAGCGTGGCTTGGAATGGCGCGCGCGGTTCGATCGACCGCAGACTACCTGCGATATCGCGCCCCGGAGTACCGCGACGCTACGGCGCTCTACGAACGAGCGGCAGATCGCGTGTCGCCGGCCGTACAGGCGTTCTCCCGGTTTCCGATCGTCCGCACCGCTGGCGGCCTGCGGTTCTTCACTCGCGTCCTGCACGGTGTCGAGCGGACCATCCCAGCCGATCCTGCAATCGTCCGGCTCGTGGCAAATCAGACGCCCGATGTCGTGCTGGTCACGCCGCTCATCGAGCTCGGTTCGGACCAGGTGGAGTTCATCAAAGCGGCGCAGGCTCTCGGCATTCCCTGCGGCTTCTGTGTACACAGCTGGGACAACCTCACGAACAAGGGTCTGATTCATGTCGTTCCCGACGCCGTGTTCGTGTGGAACGAGGCTCAGCGCAAGGAAGCCGCGGACATGCACGCCGTACCGGCTTCGAACGTCGTTGTCACCGGCGCGCCCACCTACGATCAGTGGTTCACGCGTCGTCCGAGCACGACGCGTGATGAGTTCTGCCAGAAGGTTGGACTGCCGGCGGAGCGCCCGTTCTTTCTGTATCTCTGCTCGTCGAAATTCATCGCGCCTCGTGAGGCTGAATTCATCACCCGATGGATCGCCGCCTTGCGCTCAGCGCCCGACGCGAGGGTGCGTGAGGCCGGTGTGCTGGTGCGGCCACATCCGCGCGGCGACATGCGCGGCCTCGACGGACCGGAATTGAAGCGCTACCGAGATGTCGTGGTGTGGCCGCCGGATGGCGCCAACCCCGTCGATGCAGACTCGAAGAACGACTACTTCGATTCCTTGCATCACTCGGTTGCCGCCGTTGGCATCAACACCAGCGCCCAGATCGAGGCTGGCATCGTCGGCCGGCCGGTCTATTCCATCCGCGCGCCGGAGTACGTGACGACGCAAGAGGGTACGCTGCACTTCCACTACCTGCTCAACGAACATGGCGGGCTGCTCCAGATGGCGTCCACGTTCGAGGAGCACACGCGCGCGCTGACGATGGCACTCGACCGAACCGCGGCTGACGAACAGCGCCTGCGCGACTTCGTGGAAGGATTCGTGCGGCCACGTGGTCTCGACGTCGCAGCCACACCCGTGCTGGCAAGCGCGATTGAAGACCTGGGTCGATCGCCTGCTCGAGCAGCGGCGCCCGCATCAGTCGGCGCGCGGTTGTTGCGGCTGGTGTTGTATCCGATTGCGGCTCGAATGAAGACCGATCGGCCGGTCGTTCGTCGCCGTGCCGGTTCGACGGGGCGTGCGCAGAAGTCAGGTCAGGAAAGGCCGGTAGGGGCTCTGAGGTGACACCACGACGTTTCCTCTTCGTGATGCACTACCCGGGCTACTTGCGGTACTTCGACTCGACCGTCCGGTGGCTCGCCGCCCGCGGGCATCACGTCGATCTGATCTTCGATAATCCCGACAAACAGTCGGAGGGCACCGAGGCGCTCAGCGACATGGAGGGCTCGGTCGAGGTGCTCGGCCGCATGCCGACCCGCGGCGACATCTGGGCGATCGTCGCGCGATCGGTTCGCGGCACGATGGACTACGGACGGTATCTGCACCCGGACTTCGCCGATACACCGTATCTGCGCGACCGGATGCGGACGGCATTGCCCGAGATGTTCAGTTTCCTCAGCGCTCGCAAGACGAGGAGCGTCGGATTCGTTCAGCGGCTGACGCGGCTGTTCGCCACATGCGAGCGCGCGATTCCGAGCAGCTCGGTCGTCGAGCGGCTGATTCGCTCGCGAAAGCCCGATGCTGTCCTGGTTACGCCGCTCGTCACCGACTGTTCACCGCAGGTCGACGTCGTCAAAGCCGCTCAGGCGCTCGGTATTCCCGCGGTCTTGTGCGTCGCCAGCTGGGATCACCTTACGACCAAGGGGCTCATTCGAGTGAAGCCCGACCTGGTGTCGGTCTGGAACGAGGAGCAGAAGGCGGAGGCCCTGGCGTACCACGACGTTCAAACGTCATCGCTCGTGGTCACGGGCGCACAGCCATTCGATCGGTGGTTCGAGCGACGGCCCACAGCGCGCGTCGACTTCTGTCGCAAGGTCGGTCTGCCGTCGGATCGGCCGTATGTGCTCTTCGTCGGTTCGACCGCTTCGATCTCAGCGCCCGACGCGGAATTGACGTTCGTGCGCCGGTGGATCGCGGCGCTTCGTGCGCATCCGTCGCTCGCCGACATCAGCATCCTGATGCGGCCGCATCCGTTCAACGCTCGTCACTGGAGTGATGCCGACGTCGGTGATCTGCCTAACGTCGCCGTGTATCCGCACTGGGCCAATCCGGTGAACGAGTCAGATCGACAGGACTACTTCGACTCGCTCTATCACAGCGAGGCCGTCGTCGGGATCAACACCACGGCGATGATCGAAGCGGCCATCGTCGGACGAACGGTCCATTCGGTGCTGGCCGATGAGTTCAGGGACACGCAAGGCGGCACGCTGCACTTCCGGTATCTGCTGTCTGAGAACGGTGGATTCCTGCGCGTAGCCGGCAGTCTTCAGGAACATGCTGCGCAGGTCGCCGAAACGCTGGCCGCGCCGGCGATCGGTCGAGCGGCCTGCGACCGGTTTGTGCGAACGTTCGTGCGTCCTCACGGGATTGACGTCTCGACGACGCCGATCCTGGCCGAAGCATTGGAGCGGCTGGCTGCGAACCCGCGGCCGCGAGCGCGGATGCCGGTGGTGCTCTATCCGCTGTGCGCGTTCCTCTGGATCAGTGGCCTGTTGTTGTACTACCCGCAGCGCATCTGGAACCTGGCGCGGAAGCAGTGGCGAATCGCGGAGAAGAAGACGCACAACGCGCGGAAGCGTCTCAGGCGTACGCCGCCTCCGCGGATTGACGCTCGAGAGGACTCGGATGCGCCACGTCGGAAAGTTGGATAGGCGATGGAAAGTGGGCTGATCAACTCGTCACCTGCAGCGCGCGCGCTGCAGGAGCGCGTGTCGGCGCTTGCGGCCGGCGCGGCATTCAAGAACTACGAGTTGGCGCGCGATCGGGTGCTCGACATGCGCCAGCAGGTGATGGCAGCACCCGAGTATCGCCCGAGTGCGTACTGGGAAGAGGAGTTGTCGACCTTCGAGTACATGCTCGACGCCCCACCGCTCGTGATCGAGAAGCTGCGGCATCATACGCATTGCCTCACCGGGCTGCGCGCGTACGACTACCGGAGTCACAAGGCGCGCGCGAAGTCGAGGTTCGTCGAGAAGCTGGGCGCACTGGTGGACGTGGGCTCTCGCGACCTGCTGGTGCCGGAGTGGCGACCGCTGGGTGGTTTCGGTTTCGAGATCGACGGTCAGCTCTTCAACATCGACACGCTGAAGTTCTTCGAGGTGCTCATCGCGCTTCAGAAAGGTTCAGTGCTGCAGGAGTTCCGTGGCAACACCGATCGCCGACTGGTGTGGGAGATCGGCGCCGGGTGGGGTGGATTCGCGTACCAGTTCAAGACGCTGTGCCCCAACGTGACGTATGTCATCAGCGACTTTCCCGAACTGTTTTTGTACTCGGCCACCTATCTGATGACCGCGTTCCCCGAGGCGAAGGTGGGCTTCTGGGGTGAGGAACCGATCGATCGTCTGCTCGAGAAGTGGCGCCAACTCGATTTCATTTTTCTCCCGAACACCTCGCTCGCGGAGATGACGCTGCCGCGCCTGGACCTCACGGTCAACATGGTGTCGTTCCAGGAAATGACCGAGGCGCAGGTCGTCGCCTACATCGAGCGGGCGCATGCGCTGAACTGCCCGTTCGTCTACAGCCTGAACCGCGACAAGTCGTCGTACAACCCGGAGATCAACAGCGTCAGCGAGATCCTCGAGCGCTACTACTGGCCTCATGAGATCTCCGTGCTGCCCGTCCCATACACGAAGATGATGGACGAGCGCCCCTCGAACAGCGACTACAAGAACATCATCGGGTGGAGACGGGTGAAGGTGTGAGCACGAGCGAGCTCGACGAGTAATGCCCCGCGTCATCATCGGCTCTCCGCTGTTCAACCACGCGAACGATTTTCGCGAGGCGATCGAGTCAATCCTCGGACAGACGTATACGGACTTTGCGCTGGTACTCGTCGACGATTGTTCGACCGACGAAACGCCCGTGATTGCCCGCGAGTACGTCGCCGTGGATTCGCGGGTGAGCTACGTCGTGAATGCCGAGCGTCTTGGACTAGTCGATAACGCGCGGCGCTCGTTCGACCTCGCGCGCGAGCGCTATCCCGAGGCCGAGTACTTTGCCTGGGCGAGCGACCACGACCTCTGGCATCCGCGCTGGTTGCAGGAGCTCGTGGACGCACTCGATTGTCACCCCGAGGTCGTGCTCGCGTATCCATTGAACCGGCGCATCGGCCCGTCGGGTGAACTGCTCGCACGCAAGCCGTGGGCGTTCGACACCTTCGGCGTCACCGATTCGTGGAAACGTCTGAGCATCAGCATCCGTCAGATGTCGGCCGGCAACATGGTCTACGGTCTCTACCGTGTGCCATTGCTCGCTCGGGCGGGCGTTTATCGCCGAGTGCTCGTGCCGGATCGCCTGCTGATGACCGAGCTGGCAGTCTACGGCCAGTTCAAGCAGGTACCGCAGGTGCTCTGGTTCAGGCGCTGGTACGGACGAATCTTCAGCCTCGGTCGTCAGCGCAGGAGCTTCTTCCCTGGTGGACGCCCGCTCTACATGTATGCGCCGTGGTGGATGAGTCACGGCGTCAGCCTGTTCTGGACCTTTGGTGTTGAGCAGCAGGGACTTCCCGCCGTCACCCGGACCGACGGCGCCGTGCTCGGGCTGAAGTACCTCGTCTCGAGCGGCTTGTTCCATGTGTGGCAGCAGCTGCAGAGCGCTCAGGATCGATCTGCTCGAACGTCTCGGACGCCTGCGGCCCTACGAGCGACGACTGCGTCTGGCCGCTCGAGAAGTCCACCGGCAAGGCGTTGTTGACTGGACGGCGAATCACCTCAAGCCGTATGTCGGCGCCAAAGCACGCAAGAAGACGGTGCAGAGGATCAAGAAGCGCGCTCGACAGGCCTCCACACAGGCGGTACGTGGCCCCGGACTCGCGCTCCTGAAACTGGTGCGCAGTGTCCCTGTGGTCCGGAAGCGTGTCGTGCCTTCGCTGCTGAAACACGAGCTCGATCAGGTCCCCGCGGCACCGATCGTAGCGGCGATGACACGTGACCTCGAACGACTCGCCAAGTCGTCGCGTCCGATTCTGATCGGTCCATGGATCTCGGAAGTGGGGTTCGAGGTCCTCTACTGGATTCCCTTTCTCAACTGGGCCCTGAAGGAGTTCGGTCTCACGGAGCGGCGGTTGATTGTCGTCTCTCGCGGCGGGGCAAGTCTCTGGTATCAGCACCTGACAACCGAATACGTCGACGTGTTCGACCTGTTCACCGTCGAGGAGTACCGGGCGCGCAACGAAGAGCGCTGGTCGGATGGCGGTAACCAGAAACAGTTTGCCGTGACGGACATGGAGCGCGAGGTCGTCGAGCGCGCGAAACAGAAGCTGGGCGTGACCGAGATGCAGCTGCTGCACCCATCGGTCATGTACAAGCTGCTCCAGTTTTTCTGGTTCGGCAAAGCGAGCGTGCGACTGCTCACCGAGCACGCCGACTATCGCCGGCTGCCGCCGGGCGGCGACGATGAGACGCTGGCGGGGCTGCCGAAGGAGTATGTGGCAGTACGCTTCTACTTCCGTCCGTCATTTCCCGAGACACCTGAGAACCGGCGCATCGCCGCCGACATCATCCGTTCCCTGAGCCGTGAGCTTCCGGTGGTGCTGCTCAACACCGGCTTGAACATCGACGATCACCACGACGTCGACGTCGCGGGCAGCAAAGGCGTGTACCGCGTCGATCACCTGATGACGCCGCAACGGAATCTCGAGATTCAGACCAGGGTGATCAGTCACGCTCGCGCCTTCGTCGGAACCTACGGGGGTCTGACGTATCTCGGTCCGTGCTACGGTGTGCCGTCGATCGGCTTCTACTCGAACGAATCGGAGCTCATCCCGGCACATCTCGATGCCGGGTGGCGGCTGGGGCGAGCGATGGCTGCGCCGCTGACCCCGCTTCATGTCAAAAGCGCCGACACGTTGCGAATGTTGCTCGGCCTGTCGGGCCCCGGGGAGAATGCCGTACCGCATTTCGAGGGGCTGCCTGCAGCCTCAGCCGGACCGCGATAAACTTGAGAATTGCGGCCCACAAAAACGCATGATCATTGGATACAAGGATCTGAAGCAGTACCGGAAGCAGGTGGCCATGGTGGACGGCGCCTTCGACCCGCTTCATCACGGACACATCGAGTACTTCAATCGGGCCAAAGCGGTCGGCGGAACGCTGCTGGTCAACATCGCGCCTGATTCCTACACCGCCGCGAAGCATCAGCCGCTGCTCCCGGCGAAGCAGCGGGCAGAAGTGCTCGATGCGCTCAAGCCGATTGACTTCACGCACGTGAGCCCGGTGGACACCGAGACCGTGTTGCGCGAACTCCAGCCCACCCACTACATCAAGGGCAAAGATTGGGAAGGCCGTCTGCCACCGGAGCAGGTTCGCATCTGCGAGAAGGAAGGCATCAAGATCGTCTACCTCGATACCGTCCGCGATTCATCGACTCAACTGCTGAAGGCGTTCCAGACCGGGCGTAACGGCAAGGCCGATGTCACCGCATTCGAGAACCTGGTGTTCTCCCAGAAGCGCGTCGAGGCCACGCACTACGACGAGGAGTACTGGACCGCCGAGTGGCGTCAGGCCGGCAACGTCTACACGATCGAGAAGCGTCGCGAGATCGAGGGACGTCATCCACTGGTCATCAAGGAAGTGTTCAACCCGACCCGTGTCCTCGACGTCGGGTGCGGTCCCGGCATCCTGATGTACCTGCTGCACGAGGTCGGCGTGACTGCTGACGGCGTCGATCCTGCGCCCGGCATGCGCGAGATGGCGCCGCCGGAAGTAAGGGACCGGATCATCACGGGCGACGCCTGGACGTCCGATATTCCCTCTCGGTCCTACGACCTCGTGTTGTGCCGGGAAGTGTTCGAGCACATGACCGTGCTCGAAGTGCGTGAAGCGGTGCGCAATATCTGCCGCATGTCCTCGCGGTTCGCATACGCGACGACGCGCTTCCACCAGAATCCACACACGCTGCTCGACGTGAACACGCAGGATGAGCTGGACCCTTCGCACATCACGATGCTCAACAAGGACCTGTTGCGGCTATTCTTCGTGCTCGAGGGTTTCAGGCAGCGAAAGGATCTCGAAGACCGCATCGACTGGATGGGCAAGGGGCGTGTGCTCGTCTACGAGAAGGTCGCGCGGTAACGTTCGAAACAAGGAGATTGGGAGTTGAAATGAGGCAGCTCATTATCGCGAATCGGGTCATCAGCGACGACAGCGAGGCATACGTCATTGCGGAGATCGGCCACAACCACCAGGGCAGCCTGAAGACGGCTAAGGAGCTGTTCCAGGCGGCGGCCGAATGCGGCGTGGTAGCAGCCAAGCTGCAGAAGCGCGACAACCGTTCGCTGTATACGCGCGAGATGTTCGACAAGCCGTACGACAACGAGAACAGTTTCGGAGCCACCTACGGCGAGCATCGCGAGGCGCTCGAGTTCGGCCAAGCGGAATACGCGGAGCTGCAGGCCGAGGCCGATCGGCTCGGCATGGCGTTTTTCTCGACGGCCTTCGATATGCGGAGCGCCGACTTTCTCGCCGCACTGGGAGCCCAGGCCTACAAGATTGCCTCAGGTGACCTTCGCAACACGCCGCTTCTCAGGCACGTCGCGAAACTCGGCAAGCCGATGATCGTCAGCACCGGTGGCGGAACGCTCGACGATGTGCAGCGGGCGTACGACACGATCATGCCGATCAATCCGCGGCTGTGCCTGCTCCAGTGCACTTGCGGATATCCCGCCGAGTTCGCCGAGCTCGACCTCCGCGTCATCACGACCTATCGCGAGAAGTTCCCCGATGTGGTGATCGGCTATTCGGGGCACGACAACGGCATTGCCATGCCGCTGGCCGCCTACATGCTCGGAGCGCGCGTCATCGAGAAGCACTTCACCCTCAATCGCGCGATGCGCGGGACCGACCATCGCTTCTCGCTCGAGCCGGTCGGGATGAAGAAGATGATTCGCGATCTGCAGCGAACGCGCATGGCTCTCGGTGACGGTCGCAAGAAGGTGTACGCAAGCGAGGCCAGCCCGGTGCTGAAGATGGGCAAGAAGCTGGTGGCCGCGCGCGATTTGCGCGAAGGGCACGTGCTCAGCGTGGCTGACGTGGCGATCAAGAGCCCGGGTGACGGCTTGCCTCCGTACTACCTCGATCAGCTCGTCGGGCAGACGCTGGCGCGAGACCTTCGCACGGACGAAGCGATCACGCTCGAATCGGTCAGGCCGCCGGCCTCGGCCGGCGATCGCGCCGCGGCAGGCGTGTGAGCGCTCGTTTCGGGCTCGATGGCCGCGTCGCGGTCGTCACTGGTGCACTGGGCAATCTCGGCCCCGTGTGGGCCGAGGGCCTTCTCGAGGCCGGGGCTGTCGTTATCGGCCTCGATCTTCCGTCGGCCACGCCGAACAGCGCATTCAGTCAGCTCCAGTCGACCTACGGTGAGTCGAGGCTCATGCTCATCGGCGCCAGCGTCACCGACCGTCACGCGCTGCTGTCGGCGCGCGCGCGCGTGACATCAGGATTCGGTATCCCGCATGTGCTCGTGAACAACGCCGGCATTGATGCGCCTCCCAATCCGTCCGGAGGCGGATATCGGCTCGATGAGATTCCGTTCGACCTCAATCGCCGGATCTTCGACGTCAACACCCTGGGGTTGTTCCAGGTCGTGCAGATCTTCGGGACCGAAATGGTGAAGGCCGGCCGAGGATCGGTGATCAACATCGGGTCGCTGTACGCCTCAGTGTCACCCGACCCACGCTTTTACGATCACATCGAGAGCGATCCGCCGTTTCTGAAACCTCCTGCCTACGGCGCATCCAAGGCTGCCGTCGTCAATCTGACGAAGTATCTGGCCACAGCGTGGGGCCCATACGGCGTGCGGGTCAACACGCTGTCACCTGGTGGTGTGCTCGGACAACAGGACGAGCAGTTCAAGCGCAAGTTCTGCGATCGAGTGCCGCTCGGCCGCATGGCGGTGTACGAAGACCTCATCGGTCCGCTCCAGTTTCTCGCCTCGGACGCCTCCGCCTATGTGACGGGTGCCGAACTCCGCGTCGATGGAGGCTTCACGGCGTGGTGAGTCCAGCCCGACCGTCCTTGCCAGCAAGGGCAGTCAAGGGTGTGGTCAACCGATCACTGAAAGTCCTGCGGCAGGGGATGAAGGTTCGAAGCCATCTCCGTCGCGGCGAACGGCTCCTTCATCGGGCCTCGAAGGTCGTGCGGCACGCCGTTCAGCGGCGGCGTCAAGCCTGGAAGGGCCTCCGTTATCGAAGTCGGTGGACGGGCTGGGGCGTCTCGATGTGGAAGGCGAGCGCCTTTGTGGCGTCGCCGCGCGAGACGCGCGAGCGAAGCCGTTTGGCGAAGCAATTCAGCGAACGCGTCGCGCACGCCGAGATGTCGCGTGATCGCGGCTGCCTGCTGATGCCGCCGAATCACTTCGCCGACATGCCCGATGTTCTCGCCACGTGCCGGCAGGTCTTCGAAGACAAGGGCGGACGTGTTGGAGACGATGGTGCGACTCCGACCGCCGACAGCCACCTCGGAGGCCGGCGGATGAAGGGCGACTACCTCCGCAACCTTCTGAGCAACGACGATCTCCGCCGCTACCCGCGGCTAGTGGATTTCGCAGTGAGCGACGCAGCGATGGGAATGGCGACGAGCTACCTCGGCACGATCCCCCATCTCAATCGAGTCGATCTCCTGTACTCGATTGCGAGAGAGAGTGACGACAAGGTGTCGAGCCAGTTGTTTCACGTCGATCCCGAAGGACTGACCCAGGTCAAGTTCTTCATCAACGTGTTCGACGTCGGTGAAGGCGAAGGGCCATTTACTTTTATCCCGGCCGACGACACCGCCCGGATCATTCGCGACGTCAACGTGCTTCGGCAGCAGCAGGGAAAGCCGCACCAGGGTCGCTATCTCGATGAAGAGATCACAGCGGTCGGAGCGAATGACGCGATCGTCCGCGTCATGGGATCGGCGGGATCGGGCGTCGCCGTCGATACCTCACGGTGCCTCCACATGGGCAGCCGCGTCCGTCCTGGTTCGTTCCGGCTCTGCCTCTACATCCAGTACTGCACCACGCGCGAGCGCGGCAACGCGTTCGACATCGAACGATACAAGGGCGACCCCGTGCGCCAGTTCGCCGTGCAACACAGCGTCGCATCTGCCGGCGGCGAGGTCTCTGCGCCGCACCAGATGGATAACTGATTTCCTTGCGCATCATGTTCGTCGTCAATCGCCTGGCGCACGTGCGCCACTTCGATCGCGCTGTCCGTCTGCTCGCCGATCGCGGACACGAGGTGTGCCTGGCGTCACAGGACGACGATGTGGAGTTGTGGGGCGTGATCGCGGGCCACGCCCGCATCCGCGCCGGTGCGGCGCCACGAAACCGCGGCGACGATTGGGGCGCACCGGCCACGATGGTCCGCCGGACGCGCGATTACCTTCGTTATCTGCACCCGCGCTATGCGTCGGCGAGTCTGCTGAGAGGCCGGGCGTTCGAGAAGATGGTCGGGTCGATCTCCGACCGTGCCGAGACGATGGATGCGGAATGGAGTGAGTTGCTCCTCCGCATGCCGAAGTCCGAACAGAAGCGTCTTGACGTCTTGCTCGCCAAACTCGAGACGGCCATTCCCTGTGATCCCCACATTCAGGCATTCCTCGCAAAGGAGCGCCCTGACGCACTCGTGCTATCACCGATGGTCGGCATCGGCTTTACTCAGGCCGACTTCGTGAAGAGCGCGAGGGCCCTTGGTGTCCCGTCGGCAATGCTCGTCTTCAGTTGGGACAACCTGAGCAACAAGGGACTGATTCACGAGTTACCCGATCGCGTCCTCGTCTGGAACCAGACGCAGTCGCAGGAAGCCGTCAAGCTTCACAAATGCCCGCGAGAACGGGTGGTGATCACGGGCGCACCGCGATTCGATGAGTTCTTCGAGATGCGGCCGGCGACGACGCGCGAGCAGTTTTGCGAGATGGCTGGCCTCGACCCTTCGCGGCCCATCATCACGTATCTGGGTTCGTCGAAGTTCGTTGCCGCGGCCGAGCAGGCATTCGTCGAGCGGTGGATCGCGGAACTCCGTCGCAGCTCTGATCCCGCTGTGGCTGGGTGCAGTCTGTTGATACGTCCGCATCCGGCCGGCGAAAAGAACTGGCATGCCGAGGATACGAGCGAGTTTCGTTGGCCCAAAGTGGCAGAGAAAGCGACCGTGTCGCGGCCGTTCGGAGATGACCGGACGATCGTGATGAACTCCCCGATGCGGAACGCCGATGTCGTGCTTTACGACACGGTGTACCACAGTGCGGCCATTGTCGGTCTCAACACCAGCGCAGAGATCGAGGCGGCAATTGTCGGCCGCCCTGTCTTTACCATCGTCGACAGCAACGCCAAAGGGCAGAAGGGCACCTTGCACTTTCACTACCTGCTCCGGCAGCAGGGTGGGCACGTCGAGCTGGCCGAGAACTTCGATCAGCACCGCGCCCAGTTGTCAGAGGCCCTGGCCGGTCGTTACGAGCGCACCACCATCGACACATTCGTGCAGCAGTTCGTACGGCCGCACGGGCTCAACGTGCCAGTTGCTCCGCGCGTGGCCGATGCGATTGAAGCGCTTGCGGCGACGCATGAGACAAAGGGTCGAGATGCGGATTCCGTTCGGTCTGAAGCCGGACGCCACCGGCGTCGTGTGAGAATTCTTTTTCAACTTCCACGGACGAACATCCTCCGCCACTTCGACAGCGTCGTGCTGGCGCTGGCAGACGGCGGACATGACGTCACGATCGCAACACCGGGGAAGTCGAATGACTTTCCGCTGCCGCAGGCCGTGACATCGCACCCGCGGATCGCCTCGCGAGTGTGTCCGGAAACTCGCGACGACGAGTGGAAGGATGCGGCCACCGACTTCCGCACGCTCGTTGATTGTGGCCACTACCTTGAGAGCCCGTTCTTCGAGGCGGAGAAGCTGCGCAGCCGCGCGTTTCGTGTGGTCGCGCAGGCGATGACGGGCGACAAGGCTCGCCATCTGACGGCGCGTTGTCCAACGTGCAACACCAAGTTCGTCGACGGTGACTTCGGAAAGCTGCGGCCGTCGCTCGGCGATGCCGCGGCAGAGCGCTTCCACAACCTGGCGCGATTGATTGAAGCTGCCATCCCAAGCGACCCTGGCCGCGAGCGATTCCTTCAGGAAGAAGCCCCTGACGTCGTCCTCGTGAGTCCACTCGTGCGCTTTGGCTCGGAGCAGTCGGATTGGGTGAAGAGTGCCAAGGCACTCGGCATTCCGGTCGGGTTCCCGGTGTTCAGCTGGGACAATCTGACGACGAAGGGCGTGATTCACGTCGAGCCGGATCGCGTGTTCGTCTGGAACGCCGTGCAGAAGCGCGAGGCGACCGAGTACTACGGCATCCCGCCCGAGAAAGTGGTCATCACAGGCGCACCGCGGTTCGACTCCTTCATGGAGCTGCGTCCCTCGGTCGATCGCGACACGTACTGTCGGTCGCTCAATCTCGATCCCGCTGCGCCGATCGCCACCTATCTCTGCTCATCGGAGTTCGTTGCGGGTCATGAAGTCGCGTTCGTCGAGCAGTGGATCGAGGAGATTCGAAAGGATCCGCGGCTGACGTCGTGCAACGTGATTGTCCGGCCGCATCCGCGTTCGGTTCGCCAGTGGAACGAAGTCGATCTGGCCCGGCACGGCCGCGTCGGTCTGTCGCTGTCACGGATCCTCAACGCCGATCAGTCTCTCTACGATGTGCTCTACCACAGCGCCGCGGTGGTCGGTCTCAACACGAGCGCTCAGATCGAAGCAGGCATTCTCGGGAAACCCGTCCTGACGCTGCTCGCGCCGGGCTTCGAGAAGGGCCAGAGCGGTACGCTGCACTTCCGGTACCTGCTCCGCGAAGAAGGTGGATTCGTGGAGCTTGCCAACGATCTCAACCAGCACAAGACACACCTCGCGCGCGCCATCACCGGAGGCTACGACGACGGCGAGATTCAGCGTGCGGTCGAAAGATTTATCCGGCCCGAGGGCTGGCATCGGCCGGCCACGCCGATTCTGGCCAGCGCGATTACCGACATGGCGCCGGCGAAGCCGTCGTCAGCCGTTCGCCGATGGCTCAGCACGGCGACGCAGGCGGGACGATAACGGCGTGCCAGTTCCGAGACATGACACGATCACCGGTCACGCGTCCCGCGCCGATGCGCATTCTGTTTCACGTCACGCTCACCACGATGCTGCGGCACTTCGAGAGCGTGCTGCTCGCGTTGGCGGACCGCGGTCACGTCATTCGCATCGCGTCCCATCGCAGTCCCGAGCTCGCGCCGCCAGCCGCACTGGTCGCACATCCACGCATTGCTTTCGTCACCAGCCCGGGTCGTCGTGGTGATGAGTGGACCACGCCCATTCACGAGCTGCGGGCTCTGCGTGACTACATTCGCTATCTCGACGGGCGCTTTAAGTCGGCGACCAAGCTGCGCGCACGCGCTCTGCGCACGGCAGTCAAGGCGGTCACGCACGACGAGCGTACGCACCTCGTGCATCGCTGTCCCCAGTGCGACGCGCGCCTGGTGGACGACGACGTTGGTCAGATGCTGCGAGGATTCGGGAAGCAGGGAGTCAAGAATCTCGACAAGCTGCTGGCGTTGATGGAACGCACGATCCCGAGCGCCACCGTTCTCGAGGATTTCCTGAAAGCGGAACAACCCGACCTGCTTCTCGTCTCGCCGCTCGTCAACCTCGGATCGTACCAGGCAGATTTCGTGAAGAGCGCGAAGGCGCTTCACATACCAGTGGTCTATCCCGTCTTCAGTTGGGACAACCTCTCCACGAAAGGGTTGATCCATGTTGAGCCTGACGGCGTGATCGTCTGGAACGAACGCCAGCGTAGCGAGGCTGTCGACATGCACGGCGTGTCGCCCGATCGCATTGCAGTGACTGGGGCGCCGCGTTTCGACGAGTTCTTCGCGATGACACCCGAGACGACTCGCGAACAGTTCTGTGCCATTCACGGACTCGACGCGCGTCAGCCGATCGTCGTCTATCTGTGCTCGTCCGAGTTCGTTGCGGGAGGCGAGGTCGACTTTGTGCGCCGCTGGATCGATGAAGTGCGGCGTGAGCCCTCACTGCGTTCGTGCAACATCCTGGTTCGGCCACATCCCCGGCAGCAGAAGCCCTGGAAGGGTTTTGAGGTGCCCGATGCGCGAGTGGCCCTCGCGCTGCCTCAGGCGATGAACGCTGATCCAACGCTCTTCGACACGGTGCATCACAGTGCCGCGGTTGTCGGGTTGAACACGAGCGCGCAGCTCGAGGCGGCGATTCTCGGCCGGCCGGTTCTCACGATTCTCGTGCCTGAGTTTGCCGACGGCCAGCAGGGGACGCTGCACTTCTCTTACCTGTTGAAGGAGCACGGCGGATTCGTCGATGTCGCGCCGGACTTCGAGACTCATCGGCGTCAGTTGGCCGGTGCTGTCGCCGGCCGCTACGATCCAGCCGTCATCCGTGACTTCGTCGAGCGCTTCCTCCGGCCCAAGGGTCTCGACCGGCCTGCCACGCCTTTCATGGTGCAGGCGATCGAAGAGTTCGCCCAGGCGACGGCACGTAAGCGTCTTCCAGCCGTAACCGAAACGCATTCCTGACGGACGTGGGGCGTTCGCGTGTAATCGGAATGGTGCTCGCAGGCGTTGCGGGTATCCACCAGGCGGTCATTGCCAGCCTACCGACCAACGACGATTTCATGCATCTGGCGATTGCGAATCAGCTGCTTGCCGGCGATCTGCCGCTGCGTGACTTCTTCGATGCCTACGGCATCCTGATGTACGGGATCAGCGCGTTCGCGCAGCTGCTGTTCGGGTACCGGCTCCTGTCAGAGGCCGTCGTCGTTGGTGTTGCGCTGGCCGTCAGTGCGTACCTGGTGTTCAGTCTCGTTCGATCGCTTACTGGATTTGCCGTTGCTGGCGTGCTGTCTGCTCTACTGCTGATCGTTGCAGGACCACGAGGGTACTCGTATCCCAAGATGTTCATCTACGCGGTGGCGGCGATGCTCTGGTGGCGGTATGTCAGCGCGCCGACGCGGCCGAAGATCGTGGCGATGGGTGCATGGGTTGCCGCTGCTTTCTACTGGCGTGCGGATCACGGCGTATATGTCGCGATGGGTGTCACACTCGCGGTGGTCGCGGCTCATGGCCTGAGCCGGCTTGCCGCAGTCAGGCTCGCGCATGCCGCGGCTGTGGCAGTCGTGGCGATCTCGCCAAATCTGCTGTTGGCGTCCGCCACGATGGGACTGCGCTCCTACATCGAGAGTGGTCTGACGATGTGGAACACGCAGCACACCACGAGCAATACGCACACCTGGCCGAAGTGGCCAGTGCGGGGAGCGGGCGACATCATTCGTCTAGACAGGGCTGAGGAGTTCGCGCCGACAGTCGGTCTGCGCTGGACGGACGACAGTTCTGCCGAGGCGCGTGCGACCATTCTTGCTCGCTATGGGCTGACGCCGGTCGCCAGCGATGACCCTTCGGTGCAGACAGTCCGCATGGCGAACCAGGCTCCCAAAACGGTGCGCGACCTCATCAACGAGCCGATTGTCGCCGACACGACTGGAATCGACCGGAGCCGATCGGCGATCCCATGGTCGACGTGGCCGATCTGGGAGCGTCTGCGGTTCTCTCAGTGGTGGCTGCGCGTCAGGTTGTTCGGGGGAGTCGACGAGCAGAGCGCGGCAGCAGAAGCCGTCGCCGCGCTGTTCTACGTGCTGCCGCTGGTCGTGGCCGTCGTCGCGTTCCCGTGGCTGCAGCGATACCTGTCGGCCGATGCGACCGGATTCCGGTTGGTTGCCTTTGCGCTGTTCGGTGTCGTCACCGCGATTGGGTTGATGCGATCGCCATACCACGTACGCGCCGTCGACAACGCGGTTGTTCCGGCGGTTCTCTTTGGGCTTTGTGTCAGCGCGTTGTGGCGTACCGCCCGCGCGAGCCGGAGAATGACCCGTGGTGCCCTAACCGTGACCGTGGTCCTGTTCTCGTTGTTCGTGGTCAAGAGCGTGGCCGTCGCGGGACAGTTCGGGGATCGTGTCAGCTGGCTGAGCGGCGAAGGCCGCTCCATATCGCGGATGCAGGGGGCGTGGCGAGAAGTCCGCGACCGGTTGACTGCCCAGCCTCCCTTGACCTACTGGGAAGGCATGCCTGCACCTGTGGACCTTCAGTTGGCTCGCTACGTGGCCGAATGCGTCCCGCACTCCAGGCGTCTGCTCGTGCTTTGGTTCGCGCCACAGGTGTACTACTATGCCGACCGGCTGATGGCCTCGCGGCACTTGTTCTACGAGTCCGGCTACGAACGCCTCCCGCCGGAGCAGCAGAGAACACTGGAGAAGATTCAGCGCGTCGCGCCCCCGGTGGTTCTCGCCACGGGAAACCTCGATACGTTTACCCGTCAGATGTACCCGGCCGTCGTGGATTACATTCACCGCGAGTACGAGACGGCGGGCACGTTGAACGACGACGGGCAGACGTACCAGGTTCTGCTCAGGAGGAATGAGCAGGTCACACGGCCCTATGGAGAACAGCAGTGGCCGTGCTTGACGTGAGCCCCATATGTCCATCTTCGAGCGTTTGAATCCTCTTCGAATCGTCCGCACGGTGGACACCGTACCCCACTTGCAGAATCTCGCGGAGAAGGTGCGCGAGGAGCAGAAGACGATGTCGCGTCAGTTACGGACAATCACGCGGCAGCTCGAACAGCTCGAGCAGACGTTGATTCGCCAGGAGAAGATTCTGGCCGGTGTGCCGGAGCTGCAGGCGCAGGTGCGACGGTGCGTGACGGCGTACACGAAGGATGCTCGTCAGGCCGAGTGGCTGCCAGCACTTCGAGTCCGGTTGGGGGACGGAGAGAGAATCGCCGCACATGCGGCAGCCGCCGTGTCCGCGTCCCGGCTCGAGCGCGATCCGTTTCCCCACATCCTTATCGAGAACCTCCTTCCCGATGACATTGCCTCCGAGCTGCTGCGCGCGGTCCCGTCCAGCGCCTTCTTCAAGACCGAGAACATGAAGCGTCAGGAGCTGGAAGTACCCTTCGTATTCGCACCGGAGTACAGCCGTGTTGTGTGGGGGCTGTTCTTCAACAAAGTGATCACCGAGACGATGGTGCCGGCGTTGACGGAGAAATTCAGGCCGGCGCTCGACGAGTTCCTGCACGCTCACTGGCCCGAGCTGGGGCCGTTGGCCACGGCGGGCATTGCCCTCCGCGTCTCGAATTCGAGGTTGCTGCTACGGCGGCCGGGCTATGTGATCAAGCCGCATCGGGATCCGCGATGGGCGTTCCTCACATGTCTCGTGTATCTCCCGCGTTCCTCCGATCACGAGGTCTACGGAACGCAGTTGTACCGCCTGCACCGCGAGCCAGAGGTGACACACAGCTCCCCGTTGTGGGTGGATCGGTCGGAGTGCCAACTGGTCAAGGACGTCCCGGCCCGGCGCAACACCGCACTGGTGTTTCTGAATTCAACTGGTGCCCACGGTGCATCCATCCCGTCCCAGGCGCCGGCGGACATCGAGCGATATCTCTTCCAGGTGCAGTTTGGCGTTGATGAAGAGACGAAGCAGCGGCTGATCGCCGGTGTGTCCGACGCCGCCCGCCCGTCCTGGGCAGCCGAGCGAGATGGTGGTTACCAGTGACAAAGACCTCATGGGGTGGCGGCACCGTTCCGCGGAGTGCGGCTGATGCCGATCGCTAAGGACGTCTCGGACAGGGGCGACCGGCGTGATCCTTGAGGCGGCGACCGAGTCAGTGGCGGAACGCGGGCGGCTCGTGAGTCTCAATCGTGCAGTGATGACATGATTCCATACGTAGATTTGAAGGCGCAGTACCGGGCGCTGAAGCCCGAGATCGATCGAGCGATTCAACAGGTGCTCGACGAGTCGACGTACATACTCGGTCCTGCCGTGTCGGCGTTCGAACGTGACTTCGCGGCGTTCTGCGCCACGACTGAAGCCATTGGTGTGAACAGCGGCACGAGCGCCCTTCACCTGGCACTCCTGGCAGCTGGCGTCGGTCCGGGAGATGAGGTGATCACGGTACCGTTCACCTTTGTCGCCACGGTCGCATCGATCGAGTACGCCGGCGCAAAGCCAGTGCTCGTCGACGTCGAGCCCGACTACTGGACGATGGATCCGGCACGAATCGAGGCGGCAATTACACCGCGAACCAAGGCCATCGTCCCGGTTCATCTCTACGGACAACCCGCGGACATGGACCCGATTCTCGCGATCGCGGAGAAACATGGTCTGACGGTGATCGAAGACGCCTGTCAGGCACATGGATCGGAGTACAAAGGGCGTCGTTGCGGATCGTTGGGCCGAATGGCATGTTTCAGCTTTTACCCTGGGAAGAATCTCGGGGCGTACGGCGAAGGCGGTGCCGTCGTCACCAGCGATTCAGCCCTGGCGGCGAAGATTCGGCTTCTGCGTGCCTGGGGTGAGGAAACCCGCTACGAGCACAAGTTACCGGGCCTTCAACTACCGGATGGACGGCGTCCAGGGGGCGGTGCTGGGCGTCAAGCTGAAACACCTCGAGGCCTGGACGACCGCGCGTCGAGGCCGGGCCTCGGTCTACGCAAGCCGTCTCGGCGACAGCCCCGCCAAGTTGCCGGTCGAAAGGGCCGGGGCGCGCCACGTGTACCATGCGTACGTTGTCAGGCTCACCGATCGCGACGCGTGGCGATCGCGGCTTGGCGAGGCGGGTGTGCAGACCGGCGTGCACTACCCGATTCCCGTGCATCTTCAACCGGCCTACCGTGACCTCGGCTACGACGTCGGCGCATTTCCTGTCGCAGAACGCGCGGCAACGGAGGTGTTGTCGCTGCCGATCTTTCCCGAGCTGACGGATGAGCAGATCGACAGCATTGCCGCCCTGTTCCGGGCAGGTGTTGTCGCAGAAGTCCGAGGCTGACGGTCTCACGACGATGGACTTAGCGCACAGCTCGCGGATCGTGCCCGCGGTGCACGGCCGGCGGGAGGTCGCCCCGGACCCCCCGGATGAGGTCGCCCTGTCGGAACGCCTGCGTCGCGAGCGCTCGCATGCTGAGCTCCTGGCTCTCGCCGCACAGCACGCGCACGGATTGAGCGATGATGATGTACGGATGCGTCGCGCGGTGTGGCGGGCGCTGGCGCGGCGATTCGGCGATGGCATCCGGATCGGTCGCGCAGCGATCGCGACCCATCCTGAAACCTTCGAAATTGGCAGCGGCGTTTTTATTGGCGAGCAGGTCTTCATCCAAGGCCGGTTTGACGGTCGCTGTGTGATCGGCGACCACTCCTGGATCGGTCCGCAAAGCTACTTCGACGCCCGGGATCTCGTCATCGAGGAGTACGTCGGGTGGGGACCGGGCGCGAAAGTATTGGGTTCCACTCACACCGGTGTGCCCGCAGACGTGCCCATCATTCAGACCGATCTGGAAATCCGGCCGGTGAGGATTGGCGCCTGGGCTGATATCGGAGTCAATGCCGTCATTCTTCCCGGGGTCACGGTTGGCAAGGGCGCGATAGTTGGCGCGGGGGCTGTGGTGTCACAAGATGTACCTGCGTTCGCCGTGGTGGCCGGTGTTCCAGCGAAGTTGCTGCGTTGGCGTGAGGGCTACGGCGAAAGCCGTTAGGAGAGTTTTCCAATGAGGGACGTGAGGGGATTCCGTGTCTAGCGAACGCTCGACAGTCATGGTTACCGGCGGCGCCGGCTTCATAGGCTCCGAGTTGGTCAGGCAACTTGCGGGCAGGGGTGACCGAGTCGTCATCGTCGACAACCTGGTCAACGGCAAGCGCGAGAACGTCGCCGACTGTCTGTCGCCACACGTCAAGTTGATGGCGGTGGACATCCGGGATATCGATGACTTGATGCCGCATCTGCGGACGACCCGCACCGTGTATCACCTCGCCTGTCTCGGTGTGCGCCACTCGGTGCATTCGCCGCACGAGAATCACGACGTGAACGCCACCGCGACCCTGAGTCTGCTTGCGGCGTGCCGGCACGCCGACGTGCCGAGGTTCGTGTACATATCCAGTTCCGAGGTCTACGGTGGCGTGCGCTGGGCGCCCACCATTCGCTGGGAGCAGATGACCGAGGACCATCCAGCGTTTCCGTGCACGGTTTACGGCGGATCGAAGCTGGCCGGCGAATGTTACGCGCGTGCGTACTATCGCACCTACGGGTACCCCACTGTCGTCGTCCGGCCGTTCAACGCCTACGGCCCACGGTCTCATCACGAGGGTGACAGCGGCGAAGTGATTCCAAAGTTCCTGCTTCGCTGTCTCGCGGGGCGGCCGATGGTGATCTTTGGTGACGGCACACAGTCGCGCGACTTCACGTATGTCACTGACACGGCGCACGGCATTCTGCTTGCCGGCGAGCAACCACAGGCCGTCGGCGAAACGATCAACGTGGGCAGCGGCCAGGAAGTGACGATCAACGAGCTCGCACGACAGGTGGCTCTCGAAGTGGGCCGGCCGGACACCGAGGTGATCCACGATCGTCCTCGCCCGGGCGATGTGCCGCGACTCGTTGCCGATGTGTCTCGTGCAAAGACGATGCTGGGGTACGAGCCGCGCGTGACGCTGCCGGAAGGGTTGCAGCGCTTGTTGCAGTGGTATCGCGATATGCGCGTGCCGCCCGAGCAGTTGCTGGAGCAGGAGGTCCTGCACAACTGGGTGTCGACATCCGGCGTAGCGTGAGCGACACGCTCAGCATGATCCCGGTCGCGCGCCCCTGGCTCGACGAGCAGGAGGCCGACGCCGCGCGGCGCGCGATTCTGTCCGGATGGGTGACGCAGGGTCCCGAGGTCGCTGCGTTCGAGCAGGAGTTCGCGGCGTCGATGGACGCGCCACACGCGTGCGCGGTCTCGAGCTGCACGACCGCCTTGCATCTGGCGCTCGTCGCCTGCGGCGTCGCGTCAGGCGATGAGGTCGTGACGGTCAGTCACTCCTTCATCGCCACCGCCAACGTGGTGCGCTACTGCGGCGCGACGCCGGTGTTCGTCGACGTGCAGCCGGAGACCTTCAATATCGATCCGGCGCTCGTCGAGGCTGCGATTGGTTCGCGCACGAAAGCGATCCTGGCGGTCCACCAGTTCGGGATGCCATGCGACCTCTCGGCCATTCTGGAGATTGGTCACCGACGGGCGATTCCAGTGGTCGAGGACGCGGCGTGCGCAGTCGGGAGCGAGATCCGCTGGAGCGGACGCTGGGAACGAATTGGCCGTCCGCATGGGCTGGTCGCGTGCTTTTCGTTTCATCCTCGCAAACTGCTGTCGACCGGTGATGGCGGGATGCTGACCACGGCCGATTCGGCGCTCGATCAGAAGTTCCGCCTCCTTCGTCACCACGGCATGAACGTCTCCGATACTGTGAGACATACCGCATCAAAGGTGATCCACGAGGAGTATCCGGTGTTGGGTTACAACTACCGGATGACGGACATTCAGGCCGCGATCGGGCGTGAGCAGTTGAAGCGGCTGCCGGCGATCGTGTCCCGTCGGCGCGCCCTTGCCGCCCGCTATCACGATGGACTGGGCGACGTTGACGGATTGCACGTTCCGGCTGAGCCCGAGTGGGCACGCACGAACTGGCAGAGCTATGCGGTGCGAGTCGAAGCCGGGCGTCAGCGTCAGATCATGCAGGCGCTTCTCGACGCGGGGATTGCGACCCGTCGAGGGGCAATGAATGCACATCGCGAACAGGCCTATCCGCCGGACATCTGGCAGTCTCCGGGCCCGCTCCGCCGGAGCGAGGAGGCACAGGACACCGCGATTGTCCTGCCGCTCTTCCATCAGCTGACAGAGTCGGATCAGGACAGAGTGATCGCCGAGGTCAGGCGGGTCGTCGGAGGCCGATCCTGATCTCGATCGTCACCCCGGCGTTCAATGAAGAGTCGAACCTGCCCGCGCTCTACGACCGGCTCGTGCCGATCCTGCAGCAGGTCGAATGGGAATGGATCATCGTCGACGATCATTCGCGCGACGCGACATTCACCGTGATCGAACGTCTCGCGTCCACCGACCCGCGGGTCCGCGGCTTGCGCCTGGCCCGCAATTCCGGATCGCATCTCGCCATCACATGTGGTTTGCAGCACGCGAAGGGCGACGCTGCCGCGCTCGTCGTATCGGACCTCCAGGATCCACCGGAGTTGTTGTCCCGGATGCTGGAACGGTGGCGCAAGGGCGTGCAGGTCGTGTGGGCCGTTCGACGTGTGCGACCGGGCGAGGCTCACCACACCTGGTTCGCGTCGCTTTACTACTGGATCATGAGACGCCTGGTGGGGATGACCGACATGCCCGCCACCGGCGCAGACTTTTTCCTGATCGATCGTGTGGTGATCGATGCGTTCCTGGCCGCCGCCGATCGTCATGTCAGCGTGTTCGCGTTGCTCATGTGGCTCGGCTTCCGGCGCGAGTTCATCGAGTACGACAAGCAGCCACGCACACGCGGCAGCTCCGGGTGGACGCTCGCCCGGAAAGTGCAGCTGGTGATCGATTCGATCGTTGGGTTCTCCGACTTTCCGATCTGGTGGTGCATGTACGGCGGTGGTGGCGCGATGCTCCTCGCGCTCTTTCCGGCGTTCGCCGCCGTTGCCGCGTATCCAGGGATCGGCGCGGCGCTCTGGCTTCTGGCGGCTCTCGTCATCGGCCTGAGCGGGTTGCTGCTTGTCGCCCTCGGGATGATGGGTCACTACATGACGCGCGCGCTGGATGAAGCACGAAAGCGGCCGCTGTACTCTCTCGAAGCCGTGACACGGACGAGCGCAGTTCGTTCCGCGGCGGCCGCCACCGGAGACAGTAGAATAGTGCCCGCCCCCGTTGAGGTTAGAGACTGATGATCGACTGCATCGCCGGGTACCACCTGAATCCATGGACCTGTGGTATCGCCAAGTTCAACGCCATCCTTGCCCGCCATTTGAGTTTGCCGGTCGTCGGTATCGGCTCGGTCGATCTGAAGGAATACGCTCGCCCCTTGCTGTCACTCAAGCTGTCGGAGTTCACGCCCGATGACGCGCGTGCCCTTCACGAATGGGTGATCGCGCACACCGGCCGTTACGAGTTGTTTCTCCACGCCTTCGACGGCACCGAAATCGAGCAGACGCTGATGGCGTCGGCGGCGAAGGTGTACTGCGGCAACCGTGAGCTGTCACACGACCTCGCGCCCGCGCGGCCAGACATCGTCGAGTTGTTCTGTCCGGGCACGTTGCTCAACCCGCAGCGGTTCCAGCGGACCGAGCTGTCGGTGTTCACGTTCGGCATGGCCCATAAGATTCGCGTGCCGCTGTACCGGCGCCTTCGCGATCTGCTCGAAGCGACCGGCAGGAGCTACTCGGTATACGTGTCGACCGCTCTGCACGAGAACACGAGCTTCGACGGATCCTTCGTCGTGCGTTTCGAGGAGCTTCAGACGCTCTTCAACGGCCAGGTGTACTTCATGGGCTACCTGTCCGATACGGCGGTGTTCAACCAGCTCGTCGATTGCACGTTCCTGGCGGCGTTCTTCGAGAAGGGACTGCGCGCGAACAACACGACCGTCAATGCGGCGATGGAATGCGGTTGCGCGGTCATCACCAACCTCGACGAGCATTCCCCCGCCGGCCTCGTGCACCTCAAGAACGTCATCGATATCAACCGGTGCGAGAGGCTGCCCGATCAGGCGGACGCCGAGCGAATCGGGCGTGCGGCTCGTGAGATCGCACACGCGGAATATGGATGGGAGCAGCTCGTGACGCAGCTGCGACCGGTGGTACGACTCTAAGTGCTGTCTACAACTTCTGAGCGAGCCAGGATCGACCTCGCGTCGATCCCGTCTACCATTCCGAATCTGATCGCCGGCAAGGATGCCTTGCCTGCGGAAGGCCGCGTCTTCGCGAAGATCGATCCTGCGACCGGCAAAGAGATCTGCAAGGTCGCCCGCTCCACGGCGGCCGATATTCGTGCCGCCGTCGAGCATGCTCGTCAGGCGCAGTCGGCGTGGGCGGCCACGACCGTCGTGAAGCGGGGAGAGATCCTCCGGCGCATCGCGATCCTGATGCAGGAGCATCGCCCCGCGATTGCGGATCTCGTGGCGCGGGAGACGGGCAAGTCGCGCAAGGACGCTCTTGGAGAGACCGATGCCGCGATCGAAATGGGCTTCTTCGTCGCGGGGGAAGGGCGTCGCTTTTACGGTCAGACGACGACGAGCGCGGTGCCGAACAAGAGCGCGATGATCGTGCGGCAGCCACTGGGCGTCGCGGGTCTCATCATCGCCGCCAATACGCCGATCGCCAACGTGGCATGGAAGGCGTTTCCGGCACTGCTGTGCGGCAATGCGGCGATTCTGAAAGCCGCCGAGGACACGCCGCTCTCGGCGTGGGCGTTCGGTGTCCTGGCCAGGGAGGCCGGCGTGCCTGAAGGTGTCTACGCCACGGTGCACGGCTTCGGTGAAGAAGCCGGCGCGCCGCTCGTCGAACACCCGGACGTGGCCATCGTCAGCTTCACCGGCTCCTGCGAAGTCGGCCGCTACATCGCCGAGACGGCCGGTCGGCGTCTGGCGAAGACGTGTCTCGAGCTGGGGGGCAAGAACCCGCTCATCGTGTGTGATGACGCAGATCTGGCGAATGCGGTGACGTGGACGCTGGGGTCGGCATTCAGCAATGCCGGTCAGCGCTGTGCGGCGGGCAGTCGAATCATCGTGTTCGATACTGTCTACGATCGCTTCAAAGCAATGCTGGTGGAGGCCGTGGGGCGGCTGAAGGTTGGAACGGCGGACACCGACGACTTCGGTCCGGTGATCAATGAAGAGCAGATGAGCAATATGCTCGCCGCCGTGGGACGGGCGAAGGCGTCCGGCGCATCGATCCTGACCGGTGGGCAGCGCCTGACCGGCGGCGGGTACGGTGGCGGCTTTTTCGTGGCGCCGACGCTCATCGAAGACGTCCGGCCAAACGATGAGATCTCGAGAAGCGAGCTGTTCGGGCCGATCACGTGCTTGTATCGCGTGTCGAGCTTCGAGGAGGCGATCGCGCTGGCGAACGACTCGCCATTCGGGTTGACAGCGTCGATCCACACCCAGAGCCTGAATCGTGCGATGACGTTCCTCTCACGTATTCAGTCCGGTGTGGCCGTGGTCAACGGCGGCACCTACGGCAGCGAGCCGCATCTGCCCTTTGGCGGGCTGCGTCAATCTGGAAACGGCTGGCGCGAGGCCGGGACGCAGGCGCTCGACGTCTACTCCGATCTCAAGACCATCTACATCAATCACAATCCGAACGCTGTCTGAAGATGAACTGGTCCGTGTTCCGTGTTCCAGGTCAATCGTGATGGCCCCCAGCGGAATCCCGGACCCGGAACAGTGAACCTCGAACCGTGAACGCGAACCCCGAATACGAACCCGGAACCCGGAACCTGGAACCCGGAACTGCGCGGTCATGTGTCGCCCTCATTCCCGCGCGCAGTGGTTCGAAGCGCGTCACCGGGAAGAATGTACGATTGCTGGGCGGCCACCCGATGCTTGCGTACACGATTGCCGCCGCGCGTGACAGTGGTGTGTTCGAATCGGTGATCGTCTCGACCGACTCGGAAGATATCGCCACCACCGCGCGGCAATATGGCGCCGAGGTCCCGTTTCTCAGGCCGGCGGAGTTCGCTGGCGATACCTCGCCGGACATCGAATGGCTCGAGCACACCATCGCAACGCTCGAGTTGCGGGGAAGAAGGTGGGACTGCTTCAGCCTGTTGCGGCCGACCAGCCCGTTCCGAACGGCTGAGACGATTCGGCGGGCGTGGGCGCTCTTTACGTCGCAAACAGGGGTCGATTCACTGCGGGCGGTGGAGAAGTGCGCGCAGCATCCCGGCAAAATGTGGATCGTGCGCGGTGAGCGAATGTTCCCGCTTCTGCCCTTCGGGCCCGAGACGCAACCGTGGCACAGTACACCGTATCAGGCGCTGCCGCTCATCTACGTGCAGAACGCGTCACTGGAGATGGCATGGACGCGCGTGGTGCGCGAGCGGCGATCGATTGCCGGGGATGTGCTGGTGCCCTTTCTCACCGAAGGATACGAAGGCTTCGACATCAACGACGCCTACGATTGGATTGTGGCCGAGCGGTTGCTTGCCGAGGGCATGGTGCAACTCCCGCAGTTGGCGGTAAGTACGCAACCGTAGTAACAGACGAGCACGCATGGGCGATCTACAGACTGACCAGGGCGAATCCCTCGAGCTGCAGTACGTGCCGGTGAGTGAGTTCCACCGGCTCCTGGGGTCAGACCCCTTGACACGCATCGGCTCAAGGGGTCTCACCACAACCGCCGTTGCGGCATTCGCGGCGCTCGCGCGGATCAACACGCTCTACATGATCACGGGCGCGTGGTCCGGGCACATCGGCACCAGCTTCAGCTCGCTCGAGATCATGAGCTGGCTGTTCCTCAACGAGATTCGCGATCTCGACACGGGCGACGATGCCTGCGATGTGTTCTTCTCGTCGAAGGGTCACGACGCGCCGGCGCTTTATAGCGTGCTGATCGGGCTCGGCCTGCTCGACGAAGCGATGTTGCATCAGTTGCGCCGTCTGCGCGGACTGCCTGGTCATCCCCACATCGAGACGCCGTACGTTCAGGCGAATACCGGGTCGCTCGGGATGGGAGTCTCGAAAGCGAAGGGCATGGTGCTCGCCAACAGACTGGCGGGCATCGAGCGACGCGTGTTCGTCCTCACCGGTGACGGCGAACTTCAGGAAGGGCAGTTCTGGGAATCGCTTGGAACCGCCGCCACGCGTCAGCTGGGTGAAATCGTCGCGATCATCGACCACAACAAGATTCAGTCGGATACCTGGGTTCAGGACGTCAGCCCGCTGGGCGACCTCGAGGCCAAGCTTCGCGCATTCGACTGGCACGTCGAGCGCTGCGACGGCCATGACGTCGCCGCGCTCTCGCGCACGTTCCGAGCCCTCGACGCTGTGCCGCAGATGCCGAAAGTCATCATCGCGGACACGGTGAAGGGGAAAGGCGTGTCGTTCATGGAGGGCCCCGCCCTGAAGATCGGCGAGCTCTACGCCTATCACTCGGGCGCGCCCAAAGAAGAGGCGTATACGGCGGGCGTGACCGAGTTGCTCGAGACGGCGAATCGACTGTTTGCCGAGCTGGGCCTTGGCTCCGTGAAGACCGAGGTCACCACTCGAAATCCACGGCGTGAGCCGCGGACGACGGAAAACCTCATTGCCGCCTACGAACAGGCGCTCGTCCGGCAAGGCGATCGCCATCCGAACCTGGTGGCGCTCGACGCCGACCTGATCAAGGACTGCGGGCTCGTCTCGTTTGCGAAACGCTTTCCCGATCGATTCATCGAGTGCGGCATCGCCGAGCAGGACATGGCGTCAATGGCGGGTGGGATGGCGCGACGCGGCGCGTTGCCGATCGTCCATTCCTTTGCGTGCTTTCTGTCGGCGCGACCCAACGAGCAGATCTCCAACCAGTGCAGCGAGGGAACGAAGGTCATCTACGTCGGATCGCTGGCAGGGCTGATTCCGGGTGGACCCGGGCACTCCCACCAATCGGTGCGCGACATCTCCGCGCTGAGGGGGGTGGCGAACCTGTCGCTTGTCGAGCCGTGCCTCGAGGCCGAGGTGCAGGCCCTGCTCGACTACGCCGTCAACACGGCGCCCGACAGCATGTATCTGCGGCTCGTGTCGGTGAAGTGGCCGGTGCCGTTCTCGTACCCGCATCATCACAAGGTCGAGCCGGGACGAGGCTGGGTCGTCCGTGATGGCAACGATGCGGTCGTATTCGGCTACGGTCCGTGGCTGCTGGCGAATGCATTCGAGGCGGCCGACGAAGTGGAGCAGAGCAGCGGCGCGAGCATCCGGCTCGTCAATCTGCCCTGGTTGAACCGCGTCGATCCGCGCTGGCTAAGAGAGGTGATCGGCGGTCGCCGTTACATCCTCACGCTCGACAATCACTATCTGAAGGGCGGCCAGGGCGAGATGCTCGCCACGGCCATCGCGGAGCTTGCGCTCGAACCGACGCCGCGAATCCTTCGCGTTGGCGTGACCTCGCTTCCCGAGTGTGGCACCAACGACGAAGTGCTCGCTCACCACAAACTCGATGTGGCCAGCCTCGTGAAGAGCATGCGTTACGTCGTCCCGCAGATCGCATGACCGTCCTGTTCTGGGATATCGATGGCACGCTGCTGACCACCGGCATGGCTGGCGTACCTGCCTGGGAAAAGGCGGTCAGGGAAGTCGTCGGACACGATTTTCAGTTGTCACGGTTTCGCATTGCCGGTCTCACCGACTACCAGATTGCCGTGCGGACGTTCGAGATGCTCGGCGTCGAGGCCAATGACGAGACGATTGGCCGCATGGTCCGGCGGTACGAAGAGCTGTTGCCGGAGTCGTTGCCAACGAAGAAGGGCTACGTCCTCCCGAACGTGCGAGAGATTCTCGACACACTCGAAGGTCGTACCGACGTCCGCTCGTATCTGCTCACCGGCAACACGCGCGGCGGAGCGCGTGCGAAGCTGACACATTACGACCTGTTCAAGTACTTTCCCGACGGCGCTTTTGCCGAAGACGCAAGCGAACGCTCCGCCATCGCTGCGCGCGCGCTCGAATTGGCGAAGCGCGCGGGCCCGGTCCTCGATCATGGCGTGTTCGTCGTTGGCGACACGCCGCACGATATCCATTGCGCCAACGCCATCGGCGCCCGCACCGTGGCGGTCGCAACGGGTGGGTACTCGCTCGACGAGCTCGAGTCGCATCGTCCCTGGCGCGTCTTTGCCGAGCTGCCGCCGGCCGGCGAATTCATACAGTTGATCGACGAAGCTCGCGCCCGTCGATCCGAGGACACGCTGCGCGCATGAAGCGAGGCATCCGGCGCTTCCCACGCCTGTGGCGGGCGACGCGGCTCGTCCGGCGCTGGTACTACGCGCGAGCCGGTGCGTACCCGGACTGGCGCGAGCTGATCGCTGGCGACGCCGAGCTGTGGCAGTCTGCGCGCGCCGGCAGCGAGGGTGGTCCGCGTGTCCTGATGGCGACCTCTATCGGTTCATACGCTCACGCCGTCACAGTCGAAAGCGCCTTGTCGGCAGCGTTGACCCTTCGTGGCGCGGAGGTGCATGCGCTGCTCTGTGACGGAGCGATGACGGCCTGCGCCGAGTGTGATGCGTCGCTCTATCCCGATCTGACGCAGTTCGCCCAGCACGGTCCCGCTCGTGACCTGTGCCGGAACTGCTTCTCGCCGGCCGAACGCGTGTACCGAGAGCTCGGTATCACCGTGCACAAGTTCAGTGACTGGCTGACCGCTGAGGATCGCGCCCAAGCCCGGCGCATCGCGACCACGATGCCGGTCGGCGCGATTCCGCAGTTCACTCTCGATGGGCTGGTGATCGGCGAGCACGCGCATGCTGGCGCGCTCAGATTTTTCGCGACCGGATCGCTCGACGGAGAGCCGATGGCCGAAGCGATCGCCCGCCGCTACCTCGAGTCTGCACTACGGGTGGCGTTTGCGACGCGCCGTCTGCTGCGATCCATTCAATTCTCGTCCGCCGTGTTCACGCATGGCATCTACGTCCCCTGGGGCATCGTGGGCGAGGTCGCCCGCCAGGAAGGTGTGCACGTCTCGACGTGGAACGTGGCTTATCGCAAGCGCCGATTCATATTCAGCCACGACAATACGTACCATCACACACTGATGAACGAGCCGCGCGAGCATTGGGAGAACCTGGCGCTCTCCGAGCAGCAGGAACAGGACCTGATGCAGTACCTCTCGAGCCGCCGCGACGGGCTGTTCGACTGGATCGTGTTTCATCGGCCGAAGACCGACGACCCGAAGGAACTCCCGTCGCTGCTGGGGCTGGACCCGGCGAAGCCGGTCATCGGTCTGCTGACCAACGTGTCATGGGATGCGCAGCTGCATTACCCGGCCAATGCGTTCGACAGCATGCTGGACTGGCTCGTGCAGACGTGCCGCTATTTCGAAAAGCGACAGGACCTGCAGCTGTTGATTCGCGTCCACCCGGCCGAGATCAGCGGTTTCCCGCCGTCGCGCCAGCCGATCCTTGGTGAGCTGCGAAAGGCGATCGCCCAGCTTCCCCCGAATATCGTCGTCGTGCCGCCGGAGAGCGACCTGAGCACCTATGCGCTGATGTCGCTCTGCAACAGCGCGATCATTTACGGCACCAAGACCGGCGTCGAGCTCACCAGCCGCGGTATTCCGGTCATCGTGGCGGGCGAGGCGTGGATTCGCAACAAGGGACTGACCTGCGATGCCAGCTCTCCGGAGGAGTACTTCCGGATTCTCGACGGCTTGCCGTTCCCGGCGAGGCTCGATGCCGGGATGATCGCCCGCGCCCGGCGCTACGCCTATCACTTCTTCTTCAACCGCATGATCCCGTTGCCGTTCATCGAGCCGCATGCCGGCAACTCGATCTACCAGCTGAAGCTGAACAGCGTGCGCCATCTTCTTCCCGGTCAGTCCGCAGGATTGGATACCATCTGCAACGGAATTCTCGGCCGGACGCCGTTTGTCCTCGGCCACATGACGTCTTCGCGTCGGTCCGAGTTGGTAAGTCGATGATGGATTGCCGGTTCCTGTGATCGCGGCTTTTACGATCATCGTTTCGACCATCGCCGCCGTTGTCATAGGGGCGGGCGTGCGGCGGCTTGCGCCCGCCATTGGGGCGGTCGTGCCGCCCCGCCCCGATCGCTGGCACAGTGCCCCCACGCCGACGATGGGTGGGATTGCGATTGCCGCGGCCACCGTCGTCGGCTTCAGCGTCGGGTTGGCCGGGCCATTACGCGAGACCGACATAATCGAGTGGTCGGCGGTGCTCGTGGCCGGCCTCTCCATGTTCACGGTTGGCGTCTTCGACGACCGGTTGCAATTGTCCCCGGTGGCGAAGCTCGTGTCGTCGCTCGCGGTCGGTGCGTTTCTCGTCTTTGCGCTGGCGGGTTTTGAGCCGGGGGCCTCTCGTCCCACGAGCTACACGCTGATCGGCACAATCTGGTTCGCGGGTCTCAGCCACGCCTTCAATCTTCTCGACAACATGGACGGCCTGGCTGCTGGCGTGGCGCTCATTGCGACCGCCTTCCTGGCCGCACTGCTGGGACCCTCGATCGGATTCGGTCTCTCGACGCTGCTCCTGGCGCTGGTGGGAGCACTGGCCGGCTTCCTCTACTGGAACAGGCCGCGCGCGCGATTGTTCATGGGCGACTGCGGCAGCCTGTTCATTGGCGCGATCCTCGCTGGTGTAACGCTCGTCCCGCTGTTCGATCCGCAGATCGCATTCATCAGTCCCACATTCCTCGCCGTTCTCATCCTGATCGTTCCACTCTTCGATACCGCCTTCGTGCTCGTGTTGCGCAGGCTGGCCGGACGCAGCGCGACGCGCGGCGGGACCGATCACGTCTCTCATCGCCTGGTCTCGCTCGGCTTCTCGGAGCGTTCAGCCACCAGGATTTTGTATCTTCTCGGCCTGGCGGGTGGCCTGACGGCGTGGGTGCTCGTTCGGTGGAACACGATCGAGCCGATGCTCGTGGTTGCCGTCTTTGGTGTCCTCGTCATCCTGACCGGCATCTATCTCGCACGTGTTCCTGCCTACAACGCCGAGGACTTCAAGGCGCTGCAGAAATCGTCCTTCGCTCCGTTTCTCAAGGACCTTGCCTTCAAGTGGCACGTCGGGCGAAGTGCTGCTCGATCTCGTCCTCATCACGGCGTGCTACTACGCGGCGTTCCGGCTCCGTTTCGAGGGCGACGAGCTCCTGGCGTTTCTGCCCTACTTCACGGCATCACTACCGATCGTGCTCGGCGTCAAGATCGCCTCGCTTTACAGCTCGGGTCTGTACCGGCGGTCGTGGGAAACATTCGGCTTTCGCGATCTCGCAGCGGTGGCACGCGGTGTCGGCATGGGGTCACTGTTGACGGTTGCCGTCGCCTACTATCTCTACCGCGGTGAAGGCTTTTCGCGCGTTGTCCTCGTGCTCGACGGGCTGCTATTGTTGTTGGCGATTTTCGCCACCCGCGCATCGTTCCGAACGATGAACCTGGTGGCCTCGGCGCGCAACAGGCGCCATCGTCGGGTGCTCGTGTACGGGGCCGGCGGATACGGCCGGCTGCTCGTCCGCGAAATGCGGGCCAACCCGGCGTGGAAGATGAACCCGGTGGGGTTCATCGACGACGACCCGATGAAAGCGCATCGCTGGATTGGGGGTGTGCCCGTGCGCGGCTCGATTGAAGTACCTCGAGAGTACCCTGCGCCGCTATTCCGTCGACGAAGTGGTGTTGAGCAGCCCTGCGATCAACGGAAAAGTCGAGCATCGCATCAAGGAGGTCTGTGCCCGTCTTCAGCGTCCGGTCAGAAGACTCGATATGAAGATCACGTAACCCTTCATCCTGAGTTACGTGCGCACGATCAGAGTTGGAATTGATGGCCGGGCATTTACCTCTCCCGCCGCCGGCGTTCGCCGCTATGTGTCGGAACTGGTCGCGGCTCTTCGGGCCATCGGAGCGCCCCTCGATCTGATTGCGCTTGGAGGCCGTCCGGAATCGGTGCCCGCAGGGGTTCAACAGGTTCCTGAATCCTGGCATCCTCCCACCAACCTCGGATGGGCGGCGGTTGGCCTTCCGCGCGCCGCTCGGCGCGCCGCCGTCGATCTGATTCACGCCCCCGCTTACACGGCGCCGCTCAGTGCCCCCGTGCCTATCGTCGTGACGATTCACGACGTCAGCTACGAACGCCACCCGGAATGGTATCCCTATCGCCGGGACTGGCTGAGGCGCGCCTTTTACCGGCGCAGTGCTCGCGCGGCTGCTCACGTCGTGACCGATTCGGAGTTCTCGCGCGGTGAGATCGCTGCGGCGTACGACGTCCCACTCGATCGAATTACCGTCGCGCCGCTTGGGGCGTCGACGGGATTTGGCGAGGCTACACAGACGACGTTACCGGAGGGGACAGTCGTCCCCTATCTCCTGCACGTCGGCGACCTTCACGAGCGACGGAACCTCATGGTCGTAGCCCAGGCGCTCATCGACGCGAGGCGACGACTGGACATGCCCTCCTTGTCTCTCGTGCTGGCGGGCATCGATCGCGGAATCGGCGACCGTCTCATTTCGTTTGCGACGGATCGTGGCGCACCCGACGCGGTGGTGCGGCTCGGTGCGGTATCCGAGCCGGTACTGCGCGCGCTTTATCACCATGCTGCCGCGCTGGTGTATCCCTCTCGCTACGAGGGATTCGGACTGCCGCTCGTTGAAGCGATGGCGAGCGGTACACCGGTTCTCGCGTCCCGTGCGGCATCCATCCCTGAGGTCGTTGGAGAGTCGGGCGTGCTGCTCGATCCAGACAACTCCGGACGTTGGGCCGATGCGATCGTCGACGTGATGAGCGACGCCAAGCTGAGAGCGCGGTTGCGCTCGGACGGTCTGGCGCGCGCCGCGATGTTCACATGGGAGAGGACCGCGCGAATCACGTTTGCCGTGTATGAACGTGTCGCGAACGGCGTGGCCTGATGCCGGGTTCTCCTGATCCTCTCGTCTCGGTCGTCATCGTCACGTGGAATGGACGGCAGTACCTCGACGCGTGCCTCGAGGCGGTTGCCGCGCAGCATGGAGTCTCCACGGAGACGATCCTTGTCGACAACGGGTCGAACGACGGAACCGTCGCCTACGTGCGAGAACGATTCCCGTCGATACATGTGATCGCATTGCCGGAGAACCGTGGGTTCGCCGGAGGTAATAACGCCGGGGTCCGCGCGGCGCGCGGCCGCTACATTGCGCTGCTGAACAATGATGCGGTGCCTGAACCTGGTTGGCTGCAGGCACTGCTCGCGGGACTGAGCGAAGATGCGGGATTCGCCCTGGTCACGTCCCGCATCGTCTACATGCACGACCCAGGACTAATCGACAGCGCCGGCGACGGCATGCTCGCGTCGGGAGGGGCGTTCAAGCGTCACCACGGTGCGAGTGTCGAGCTCGCGCGCGAGTCGATCGAAGTGTTTGGTGTGTGCGGCGCGGCGTGCCTGATGCCACGGCGCGTCTTCGATGAGCTGGGCGGGCTCGACGAGGACTTCTTCGTCTCGCACGAAGACGTGGACCTTTCGTATCGCGCCCGACTGCTCGGCTATCGCTGCCGGTATGTGGCCAACGCCGTCGTCCGTCATCACGGGAGCGTGACGATCGGCCGGGTCAGCGGGTTCGCGGTCTTCCAGGGGCAGCGGAACCTCGAGTGGTTGTACATCAAGAACACGCCGTTCACGCTCCTGCTCACGACGTTGCCCAGCCACCTGCTTTACACGGCTGCGGCCTGTGTGCACTTCGCTCGCAGTGGCGCACTTGTTCCCTTTATCCGGGCAAAACTCGCGGCGGTTGCCGGAATGCCCAGGGCGTTGCGGAAGCGTCGGCGTGTGCAGCAGACTCGCCGCGTAGGCGCCGCTGCGTTGCGCCCATTGCTCGAAACGCGTTGGCTGTCCACCAAGCTGCGCGAAAAGCGGTTCGACGCCGAACTGGCGGGAGGCCGCCGATGACGCCGGAGGTTTCGGCGATTCTGGTGAACTACAACGCCGGGGCCGAACTGGCTCTTGCGCTCGAGTCGATCCGGGCTGACTGTGCGCAGATCCCCTGGGAAGCGGTAGTCGTCGACAATGCCTCCGCTGATGGCAGCGCCGGCGTGGTGGAAAGCTTTCCGTACGCGAGGCTCGATTCGAAACGCGGCCAACGTCGGGTTCGGCCGGGCCGTCAACCAGGCGGCTGCTGTCGCGAAGTCACCGCTGCTCCTGTTGATCAATCCGGACTGCCGGTTGATGCCAGGTGCGATATCGACGTTGCGTTCCGTGCTCGATACCGAGGCGTCCTGTGCGGTTGTCGGGCCGGGGATTCTCGATCCCGACGGCAAGGTGCAGGGGAGTGCGCGCGGTGACCCGGACATGCTGACAGGACTCTTTGGCCGTACCGGCGCGCTTCGTGTCCTGCTGCCGTTTCTTCCAGTGGCTCGGCGCAATGTGGTGGTGGAGGACGCCGTTCGCACCGGCGCCTCGAGCATCGTCGTGGATTGGCTCTCTGGCGCGTGCATGCTCGTCCGTCGAGACGCGTTCATGGAGACGGGCGGATTCGACGAGCGTTTCTTCCTGTATTGGGAGGATGCCGACCTGTGCCGGAGGCTTCGGGCACGCGGCCATCACGTTCGGTACGTGCCGGGTGCCTCTGCGGTTCATCAGAGTCGGTCGATCGAGTCGGACCGCGCGGCGGTCGTCCATTCGCGCATTTCATGCGAGCGCGTATCTGTACTACGCCACGCACGTCGCCCCAGGCGCCCTGAATCCGCGACGGCTCCTCGCGAAGGCGTTGCTCGGTGCGCGTTGCTGGTGGCAGCTGCGTGCTGAAAGAGGTTGACGGAGTTGTCGGAGAATACGGATCGCCGCGAAGGCACGAAGACACGAAGCCGTGCACGGAGGTGACGCGGGCGGCACGTCGTCTCCGCGTCTCGGCGGCGAACCGTGACTTCGTTGTGGCTCGGTAAACTCTTCCACTTTGATGCCCCAAACGAAGTACGAGCCGCGCGTGCTGGTTCGCCGGATCGACCACCGCAAGCCGAGGCTGCTGACGATGGTCACGCACGGTCTGGCCAGCGTCGTGCTCGTGCCCTCATACGCACTGGCGGCTGCAGCGATTGGCACACCTGGTGTGCGATTTCATCTGGACGCTGTGGGGGTCGCGCTTCGTCTCGTCGCGCGCGGCGGTGCTGGGCTGGCGGCGCAGGCGGGACGGCTCGCTCTGTATCCGATGGACTCGACGCGCTACTTCGAGTTCGATTGGATCTGGTCGCGGCTCCAGCGACTGGGGCACCTGCGCAGGTATCTCGACGTCTCGTCGCCCCGATTCCTGCCGCTGACCTACGTGCGGCGCTCCGGCGTTGAGCACGCCTGCTTCGTGAATCCTGACAAGGCCGATCTCGCGAACACCGAGCGATGGGCGGCGGCGTTGTCGCTATCGCACCGATGCCGCTTCATCCCCGCGCCCATCGAATCCACTGCACTCGGCGATGAGCGTTTCGATGCCATCACGTCGATATCGGTCTTCGAGCACATTGCCGACGAGAAACCGGCGCTCGAGAACGTCAGGCGTCTGCTCGCGCCCGGAGGGTCGCTGTTGATAACGCTGCCGTGCGCGGCTTCCGGCTACGACCAGTACCGCGACTACGACGAATACAACCTCAGCACACCTGATTCGGAGGGGCGCTACTTCTTCCAGCGCTTCTACGATGGGTCCTCACTTCGCTCCCGTGTGTTCTCCGTCCTCGGCGAGCCACGCCAGATGACGGTATACGGGGAAAGTGAGCCCGGATTCTTCGGACGTAACGCACAACAGAAGATGCGGGGGCTCCCTTACCCCTTCTGGCGTGAGGGGTACATGATGGGCCGCCACTTTCAGATCTATCCGTCGATCGACGCCCTGCCAGGAGAGGGAGTGGTCGCGCTGGAGTTCGTCGGGGCAAGCTAGCCCCAGAGCCCACAGCCTCTCGAGAGCTGCGCCCGTCCACTCCCAACTGTCAAACTCCAATTCCCAACGAATCGGGCCTTTTGGGGGTTGGGAGTTGGCGATTGGGCGTTGACGCGTGTTTCAGCACCCCCCGCTAGAGAGTCTCGTCCACCAGATCCGCCACCTGCTCCGCAATCGACAGACACGCCGTCAGGCCCGGTGACTCGATGCCTGCCGCATGAACCAGTCGCGGGTTCTCTGCGTCCCTCTCGATCATGAAATCCGAGTACGACACGTCAGGAGGGTGGAGCTTTGGGCGAATGCCGCTTCCGCCAAGCCGGAGGTCGTCGAGCGTGATCTCCGGCAGCAGCTTCTTCGCTGGTTCGAGGAACTCCTCGACCGGGATACGGTCGTTCTCGTAGTCGTCCTTCCGATCCTGGTAGCGAGCCGTCGGTCCGAGCGTGACGTTGCCGCCGATCGTCTTGGTGATGTGCACCCCAAGTCCGTGTGTGTGAGGCAGGGGATAGACCAGCCCGTTCACCATGTCGCGCTTGGATGGCACCAGTTCCGCGTACTCACCACGGCACGGATAGATCTGGAAGCGTCGGCCTCCGAGCAGTGCCGACACATCGTCCGCGTACAGGCCAGCTGCGTTCACGACAGAACGTGCCGAGATCGATTCAGCCGGTGTGCGAAGGACTACGCCATCGGAAATGACCTCCGCGCCTACCAGCGGCGATCCCGGAAGCACGAAGGCGTCCTGTTCGGCGCAAAGTCTGGCCAGCGTATGGATCAGCGCTTCGGCCTCGACCATGCCCGTGTTCGGTGAGAAGAGCGCCACTCTCACCTTGAGATGCGGCTCACGTTTCCGTATGAACGCCTGCTCGACGATTTCCATGTCTTCCACGCCGTTGTCGATCGCCCGCGCCAGGAGCGCCTCAAGCCCCTGAACCTCGTGTTCGTCGTGCGCGACGATCAACTTGCCGGTTCGGCGATGAGGGACGTTGTGGCGGGCGCAGAAGTCATAGAGCATTCGTGCGCCATTCACGCAGTGTCGTGCCTTGAGGCTTTCCTGCGGGTAGTAAAGTCCGGCGTGAATCACCTGACTGTTGTGCGTGCTCGTGCCCAGGCCCGGACGCGGTTCGCGTTCCAGTACGCAGACGCTTCGTCCGCGGTTCGCGACGGCCAGGGCCGCGGCCAGGCCTACCACGCCCGCGCCAATGACTGCAGTATCGATCTGTTCCATCCGTGTGTCTGTGGCGATGCCGAAGAGACTGACAGCCAGCCCAGGGTTTTCGGGATTGCGAGGACGAGCCCCTGCTGGCTGGAGTACCGATGAGAGGATGCTCTCGCCGCCGCCGGCTCCCAGTGTACCAGTCGCGGGTTCCACTCCGATCAGTCGGGTGCTCATCACTGGCACTCATGGGCAACTGGGCGCAACGATGGTTCGTGCATTTGCGGATCTTGAAGTCACTGCGCACACCCGATCAACCCTTGATGTGACCGAGGCGGTAGCGGTCGACCAGGCCGTCAGGAGCGCTGCCCCGCATCTGATCGTGAACTGCGCCGCGTTCAACGATGTGGACGGCGCGGAGGATCGCGCGGCGGAGGCACTGGCGGTCAATGCGTTCGCGGTGCGCAATCTTGCCCGCGCCGCTGACGATATCGGCGCCGTGCTGGTTCACTACAGCACCGACTTCGTCTTCGATGGTTCGGCGAACACTCCCTACAGCGAGACTGCGCGCCCATCACCCCGTGGCACGTATGCCGCATCGAAGCTGTTGGGCGAATGGTTCGCGCTTGAAGCACCCGGCGCGTACGTCCTGCGCGTCGAGAGCCTTTTTGGGTCTCCCGCCAACTGGACCGGCCGCCGCGGCACGCTCGACGGCATCGTCGCCAACCTGGAGCAGGGTCGCGAAGTGCGAGCGCTCACGGATCGCGTAGTCTCACCCGGCTACGTTGCCGACATTGCCCAGGCGACCCGTCACTTGGCCATGTCGAATGCTGCGCCCGGGCTCTACCACTGCGTGAACGCAGGTCACGCGACCTGGTACGAAGTCGCCCGCGAAGTGGCGACGATCATCGGCAAGCCGCAGCCCAATCTCGTCCCCGCGACCATGGACCAGGTGAAGCTGAAGGCGCCAGCGCCCGCGGTACTGTGCGCTGTCCATCGACAAGTTGACCGCCACAGGCTTCACGATGCCGACGTGGCAGGACGCGCTGCGCCGGTGGCTCGCCGGCGCGGGCGCGTTGAGAACGTAGAATGAAGGGCATTCATGCGTAGACGAGCGATCATTACCGGGGTCACGGGCCAGGATGGCTCGTACCTCGCGGAATTGCTTCTCGAGAAAGGGTACAAAGTCATTGGCGTGGTTCGGCGCTCGAGCGCGCCCAACCTGTGGCGAATCGAGCATCTCCTCGATCGCGTATCGCTGAGGCCCGCCGACCTGCTCGACCAGCTCTCACTGCTGCGCCTCATCCAGGACGTCAAACCGCACGAGATCTACAACCTGGCGGCAATGTCGTTCGTGCCAGCATCGTGGGACCAGCCGCTGCTGACGGGTGACTACAACTCGATGGGAGTCACACGTCTCCTCGAGGCGATCCGACACGTCGACACGTCGATCAAGTTGTATCAGGCATCTTCCAGCGAGATGTACGGCCGGGTGCGCGAGGTGCCGCAGACCGAGTTGACACCGTTCTACCCGCGCAGTCCGTACGGTGTGTCGAAGGTGTTCGGTCACTACATCACGGTGAACTACCGCGAGAGCTACAACATGTTCGCCGTGTCCGGCATCCTCTTCAATCACGAGTCGCCCCGTCGCGGTCTGGAGTTCGTGACGCGAAAGGTCACCGACGGTGTGGCGCGCATCAAGCTCGGGTTGTCCGACCACCTGCCGCTTGGCAACCTCGACGCGTGCCGCGATTGGGGATTTGCCGGCGACTACGTGCGCGCCATGTGGATGATGCTGCAACAGGATCGGGCCGACGACTATGTCATCGCGACCGGCGTTACGCATTCGGTCCGACAGTTGGTCGAGACGGCATTCGCACATGCGGGTCTCGATTGGCAGAAGTACGTGCGGATCGATCCGGCGTTCCTTCGCCCGGCGGAGGTCGATCACCTGATTGGCGATGCTTCCAAGGCGAAGCGAGTGTTCGGTTGGGAGCCGTCGGTGTCCTTCGAGCAGTTGGTCGCGATGATGGTCGATGCCGATATCAAGGCTCTGTCAGGATCGTCTCGCAACACCGCATCGGCGTGGACTCCTCGCTGACGTGCGTCGTCGTGTCCGGCCTCAGCCGGGGCCATAAAGAGGTGTCATGATGCGCGGTTCGGCAGCTGCGGTTTTAGTTCTGGCGGCGCTGGTGACCGCATCCACATGGTCGCCTGGCCGTGGCGTCGGACTCGCGCAGAGCGTCACACCTGCGACAGCGGCGGAACCGCTCGCCGGTGCGATTGATGTCCACGTCCACAGCTACCCCGACGATCGGCCCAGGTCCATTCATGCCATCGACGTGGCCAAGCTGGCGCGCACACGCGGTATGCGCGCGATCGTCCTCAAGAACCACTACGAATCGACTGCCGGTACTGCGTATCTCGTGCGACAGGTGGTACCCGACATCGAGGTATTCGGTGGCATCGCGCTGAACCTGACAGTTGGAGGCATCAACCCTGCGGCGGTTGAGCACATGAGCCGTATGTCGGGCAGCTGGGGGCGGGTGGTCTGGATGCCGACCTTCGACGCGGAGAACCAGGTTCGCACGTCGAAGGAGAACCGCCCGTATGTGTCCGTCTCACGGAACGGTGAGTTGCTCCCCGAAGTGAAGTCCGTGATTGCGCTCATCGCCAAGCACGGCCTGGTGCTGGCGACTGGCCACTCCACTCCGGCCGAGGGGCTCATGCTCCTGCGCGAGGCACGTCAGCAAGGCGTCCGGCAGATGATCGTCACGCACGCGATCAATTCGCCCGTGCAGATGAACACCGCTCAATTGAAGGAAGCTGCGTCGCTCGGAGCCTTCATCGAGTTCGTGGGCGGCGCGCCGGAGGGGCAGGGAGCGGCCGCCCGTCTGGATGGAATCGCGAGGGCGATCAGAGAGGTCGGCGCGGCCTCATCGATCCTGTCATCCGACCTCGGTCAGCAGGGAAATCCCCTGCCGCCGGACGGCTTCGGTACCTTCATCCAGGCGCTCCGGTCGCGTGGCTTCAGCGATCGTGACCTGGACACGATGTCTAAGCAGAACCCGGCGAAGCTGCTGGGGCTGCCGTAATCGGCGGGTCTAAAGACCGCTGACGATCCAACTGCAGCGTCTGACCGAATCCCGCGAAACGGCCGCGGGGACATCCTCGTAAAGCTGACGAGGCGCTCCTCGTTCGCGTAACCAAGAGGACGGAGGCGATGTGCGGGAAGCGTTGACGCGGCGCTACCGTCCGATGACGCCCTCGAGCGGGCTGCTGGCCGTCGCGTACATCTTCCGAGGGATTCGTCCAGAGAGAAAGGCGAGACGCCCGGCGATGACGGCATGCTTCATCGCTTCGGCCATGGCCACCGGCTGCTCCGCCCCGGCGATCGCTGTATTCATCAGCACGCCGTCGGCACCCAGCTCCATTGCCAGTGCGGCATCCGAGGCGGTGCCGACGCCGGCGTCCACGATCACGGGGACCTTGGAGAACTCGCGGATGATGCGGATGTTGTTCGCGTTCTGAATGCCGAGACCCGAGCCGATCGGCGCTCCGAGCGGCATCACGGCTGACGCGCCTGCGTCTTCGAGCTTGCGGCACGTGACCGGGTCATCATTCGTGTAGGGGAGAACGATGAAGCCTTCCTTGACCAGGACACGTGTCGCTTCGATGAGGGCCTCGTTGTCAGGAAAGAGCGTCCGTTCGTCGCCGATGACTTCGAGCTTCACCCAGTTCGACAGACCGGCTTCACGTCCCAGCCGTGCCGTCCGAATCGCATCGTCGGCGGTGTAGCAGCCTGCGGTATTCGGCAGGATGAAGATCGAGCTGTCGATGTAGTCGAGGAGCGACTCCTTCGATCGATCGGAGATGTTCACGCGCCGCACGGCGACGGTCACCATCTCGGCACCGGACGCAGCATGTGCCTGCGCCATCACTGCATGAGAAGGGTACTTGCCTGTGCCGACGATGAGGCGTGATTTGAACGTACGGCCGGCGATGACAAACGGCGTATCAGTCAACTATCCGCCTCCAACGAAATTGACGATCTCCAAGGTGTCGCCTTCGTCGATGAGCGTGTCCGAATACGTCTGCCGCTTGATGATGTTCAGGTTGTGTTCAACCGCCACGCGTCTCGGATCGATGTCGAGCTGCGCCAGCAGCGCGGCGACTGACATCGCACTGTCGAGCTCGAAGCGTTCGCCGTTGAGTGTGATCGTCACTGTAACCAGGCCCGACTGGAAAGGCGTCGAATGAGCGGAATCTCTGCGTATCTCAGCGTACTGCCCGAGAATCCGGCAAGTCAAGGTAAGCTCGGAATGGAACGGGGTGAATCGTGATGCCTCAGCTTGAACCACCCACCGTTATCGATCGAGCCGAAGTGCTGGCGCGTTACGCGTTGAACCGGCACCGCACCCGCGAGCTGTTCGATCTGCTCGACGGATCGATGTACTACGAGCGCCCGATCTCACTGCGCAATCCTGTTGTCTTCTACGAAGGGCACATCCCGGCGTTTGCCGTGAATACCCTGATCAAGAAGGCGCTCGGATGGCGGGGCATCGACGAACACCTCGAAACGATCTTCGCACGCGGAATCGATCCCGAAAGCGAAGCGCGTTCGGTCGCGCGAGGAAACCCGGCGTGGCCGTCCCGCACCGAGGTGCATCAATACGTCGACGCGGCCGACCGCTTGATCGAGAAGGCGATTTCATCCGCCGATCTCGATCGGCCCGGGGATCCGATGCTCGACCAGGCGCGAGCGTTCTGGACGATTCTCGAACACGAGGAGATGCATCAGGAGACGCTTGGATACATCTGGCATCAGGTTCCGCACTCGTGCAAACACAAACCGGACGGCTACCGGATCGAGGCGGCATCGCACGTGCGAGCTGACGTGTCGCGTCACGCGCAGATTCCGGCGGGTATAGTCACTCTCGGTACGAACCTTGGGGAGACCCCTTTTGCGTGGGACAACGAGTCTCCCGAGCACCGCGTTCACGTGAAGGCATTCGGCATCGATGTGTACAACGTGACCAACGGACAGTTCATGGAGTTCGTCAGGGCACATGGCTACGATGCGCCGCAGTGGTGGCGTCGGGAAGACTGGGACTGGATCGCGTCGAACGGCATACGCCATCCCTTCTTCTGGGAGCGTGATGGCGATCGCTGGTTCTGGCGCGGCATGTTCGAGCGCGTCGCGCTGCCCGAGACGTGGCCTGTGTATGTGACCTGGGCCGAAGCCAACGCGTTCGCGCGCTGGCGGAGAATGCGGCTCCCGACGGAACCCGAATATCACCGGGCCGCGTTCGGGACACCCGAGGGGCTCGAACGTCGCTATCCGTGGGGGCAGAGCATGAGCAACCCGGTTCCCCTAAACTTCGACTTCGGGCGATGGGACCCGGAGCCGGTGGGCGCTCATCCCGAGGGCGCAAGCGCATTCGGCGTTCACGATCTGATCGGCAACGGGTGGGAATGGACCTCGACGGCGTTCGCGCCATTCGATGGGTTCACGCCGCTGCCAACGTATCCAGAGTACTCGGCGGAGTTTTTTGACGGCAATCACTTCGTGATGAAGGGCGCCTCGCCGCTCACGGCTCGCACGCTCGTGCGACGCGGATTCCGAAACTGGTTCCGGCCACGCTATCCCTACGTCTACGCGACGTTCCGCTGCGCAGGGGAGGCGTGATGCTGCTGCCGTCGGAAAGACTTGCACCCTCCACCGCAACGGATTTCGTGACCGACGTCGCCGAGTACCTGCAGCGGACACCGCGCCAGTTGCCGTCCCGCTACTTCTACGACGCGCTGGGGTCGGCTCTGTTCGATGCCATCTGCCGGCTGCCGTGGTATCGCGTAACCCGCGCGGAGACAGCGCTGCTCGCGCGCCACGGGCGCGAAATATTCGAGCCGCTGCCACGGCCGTTGAACATCACCGAGCTGGGGTGTGGCAACGGCGAGAAGCTCGCCGTGCTGCTCGAGAACGGCGGAGAGCGTTTCCGGCGCGTCCATCTGATCGACATCTCGCCGGCCGCGCTCCGCGGCGCGCGTGCGCGCCTGGCGGTGCTCCCGGCGATACCGGTCACCACGTTTCAGGGCACGTACGAGCAAGGGTTGTCTCGGCTCGCGACGCATCGCGGTCATGGCGCGTGGCTGGTGCTGTTCCTCGGCTCGAACATCGGCAACTTCGATCCACCCGCGGCGCGTGAGCTGCTGCGCCAGATCCGTGCGTCGCTCACCAAGGACGACGCCCTGCTGCTCGGGACGGATCTCGTCAAGTGTCAAAGGGCCCTTCAGCTCGCGTACGACGATCCCCTGCAGGTGACCGCGGCGTTCAACCGCAACCTGCTCCGGCGGATCAATGACGAGCTTGGTGGAACATTCGACCTCGAGAGCTTCGCGCATCGCGCCCTCTGGAACCCGCAGGAAAGTCGGATCGAGATGCATCTGGTGAGCACGCGACGGCAGCTGGTGCGCATCGCGGCGGCTGACCTCGAAATCGAATTCGAGAAGGACGAATCGATCTGGACCGAGAGCTCGTACAAATACGAACCTGAGCAGGTGCTGGCGGAAGGTCGAATGGCGGGGTTCAGTGGCGGCGAGCAATGGATTGACGAGGCCGCCAGGTTTGCGCTGACGCTCTTCAGGGTCTAGGTTCACAGCTTCGCATACCGGTCCGGCTGAAGCCGGACACTACGGCGTTTTCTGGGACGCTGCGGCCGTTTCGTCTACAGCTGCTCCTCGACCACACCGATACTCCGACTGGATATCCGTGTCGATGCCGTTTTTCCGACCTCTGCCGCATGCTGTCACCCGCCCTATCGCGTTCCTCGTCCTGATCGCCTGGGTCGCGACGATGGCCACACTGGTTGCGAGGTCTGTACGGGCCTTCCTCCGCCAGGAATCTCGCGACCGATCTGGCGCGCTACGGATCCACGGCGGTCTGGCGCGGCGTCTACTACCGCGGCGAGAAGATCGGCTTCACCGTCAGTCAGACCACGCGCACTGAAGACGGCTTCGAGCTGCAGGAGGATGGTCGGCTGCAGATGCTCCTGCTCGGGCAGGACACCGCCGCGCGGCTGCGCACAACGGCCCGCGTCGATTCCAGTTTCACATTGCGCAGTTTCGAGTTCTCTCTCGATCCCGGCACGGGGCCGGTCGTGGTCAAGGGCACCGTCGATGGTCCCTCTGCCGCATCGACCTGGCGTGTGAACCTCGAGATTACGTCTGGAGGTGCGACGCGCACGGAGACGCGCGATCTGCCAGAGGCACCGGTTGTCACCCAGAACCTCTCGCGTCTGCTCGCCGACAAGCGCCTCTCGCCAGGCACGCGCCACGAGTGGACCGTGCTCGATCCAGCGACCCTGCAAATCGCGAAGGTGTCCATTCTCGTCGGCGACCGCGCGATCGTGAGAGCCAATGACACGCTCGTGCCGGCGTTTCGCGTGGACATGGATTTTCGTGGGCTGCAGACGACATCGTGGGTGACCGACACTGGCGAAGTCGTTCGCGAGGAGAGTCCGCTCGGCCTGATCACCGTGCGCGAGCCGGCCGAACGCGCGCAGGGTCTGTCGGTGCCAGGCCGGATTCAGGCCGATCTGCTGCAGGCGGCCGCCGTGGTGCCCACAACCACCGAGCGCATCGATGAGCCTCGCGATGTGCGTCGCCTGAAGCTGCGACTCGAAGGAGCGGAATTGTCGGCCGCCGACATCGACGGCGTAGGTCAGACGGTCAGTGGCAACGTCATCGAGCTGAGGGATGCGCGATTGCTGCAGCCGGGTGCTCCCGATCCGGGCGCGCGCGCGTACCTTGCCGCCGAGCCGCTGCTCGAGAGCGACGATCCGCTGATTCGCGCCGAGGCCGAGGTCGCGGTCAAAGGGATCGAAGGCGATCGTGCTCGCGTCGAGCGGCTGACCCGCTACGTGAACGGACTGCTCGACAAGAAACCGACCGTCAGCCTGCCGTCCGCCCGCGAGGTGCTGCGCACCAAGGTTGGTGATTGCAACGAGCACACGGCGCTGTTCGTGGCAATGGCGCGCTCGCTCGGTATCCCCGCGCGCATTGCCGTGGGTCTGGTCTTCATGCACGGCGCGTTTTACTACCACGCCTGGCCCGAGGTGTACACCACGGAACCCGATGGGCGCGGGCTCTGGCTGCCCGTTGATCCCACGCTCAACCAGTTCCCAGCCGATGCCACGCACCTTCGTCTCGCGCGCGGTGGTCTCGATCGTCAGGCGGCGATCCTCCCTCTCATCGGGCGATTGAAGATGACGATTGTCGAACTCGAACTCGCGCCTGGAACCGACCGGGTGATCGTCGGCCGGCCGGCCCAGCCTGTTGTCGATGCTGCCGCCGCGTTGCCAATCGATCTCCCTCGTGCCGCGAGCGGGTGTCGATGCGGTCGAACAACCGAGTCCGGAGAGACGCGGAGTACTCGATGATTGCGGTTCAGGATCTGGTGAAGGAGTACGGCCGGTTCCGGGCCGTCGATGGTGTCACGCTCGACGTAAAGCCGGGTGAGATTCATGGCTTCCTCGGGCCTAATGGCGCCGGCAAGACGACGACGATGCGGATGATAGCCGGACTGTTGAAGCCGACATCGGGCCGCATTCTCGTCGACAACCACGATCTCGAACGCGAGCCTGAAGCGGCGAAGCGGGCGCTCGGCTTCATCCCCGATCGTCCCTTCATCTACGACAAGCTCACTGCCGGTGAATTCCTGACGTTCCATGCGGGGCTGTACGGGTTCGGCAACGGCCATGTGGCCGGCCGCGTGCACGAGATGCTCGATCTGTTCGAGCTGCGTCAGTGGGAACACCAGCTGGTCGAAAGCTTCTCGCACGGCATGAAGCAGCGTCTCGTCATGAGCGCCGCCTTTCTGCATCGGCCGCAGGCCGTGGCCGTAGACGAGCCGATGGTCGGTCTCGATCCACGCGGCGCACGTCTCATCAAGGACGTATTCAGACGCATGAGCGAACGGGGCGTCGCGATTCTGATGAGCACGCACACGCTCGAGGTCGCGCAGGAGATGTGTCACCGCGTCAGCATCATCCAGAAGGGACGCATCATCGCGCACGGGACGGTTGACGAGGTCAAGCAGATGGCTGGAAGCAGCGCCGGCGAACACCTGACGTCGGTCTTCCTGAAGCTGACCGGCGGCAGCGCGCTGCAGGAGATCGACGAGGTCTAGCGGTATGTCCCCCGTGAATCCAATGCCGGCCGCTCCGTTGTCGCGGCCGGGAACTCGCGGTAAGAGGCTGGTTGTGACTGACACTCCATCAGCGCATACGGTCCGCTAGATGACCCAGCCGTTCCCCTTCCTGTTGCTCCCGCATGCCTGGGCCTCGCGCAATCGCGTGCGCAGAGGCGAGAAAGGCGACGGTCTTCGGGGACTCGTCTTCGGCTCGATCGGTATTCTCGTGTCGGGCGCGCTGTTCTATGGCGCCTACTGGGTCACATCACAGCTGACTGCATACGAGGAGTTCGGCGACTACCTCCTCCGGCTGGGTCTGTCGTGGCTCTTCCTGTCCTTTCTGGCATTCCTGGCGTTCAGCGGCGTCGTCACCGCGCTCTCGACGTTTTTCCTCTCGGACGACCTGCGCCTGATCATGGCGGGCCCTGTCTCGGCCTCACGTCTGTTTCTGGCGCGCTTTACTCGCACCGTCGGGTCGGCCTCGTGGATGGTGGTGATCTTCATGGCGCCGGTGCTGATCGGCGTTGGGGTCGGGCGATGCGCGTCGTACGGCTACTACGCGACGACGATCGCGACGGTCGTTCCCTTCTCGATCATCCCGGTCGCGCTCGGCTCAGCCTGCACGCTGTTCGTGGTCAACGTGTTTCCGGCGCGGCGCGCTCGCGACCTGCTGATGCTGATGGGTTTGGTCTTCGCCGCGGCCGTCGTCCTGCTCCTCAGATTCATTCAGCCGGAGCGGTTGCTGCGCGTCGAATCACTGCCCGATATCACGGACTTCTTCGCGACGCTGCAATCGCCGATCACGCCGTTGCTCCCCTCGTTCTGGGCGGGCGAGTCGCTATTTGCGGCGATGCAGGGTGGCTTTGATTGGCTGCATCAGAGTGCGCTCTGGACGACCGCAGGCGCCTTGACGGTGCTCCTGGGTGCGGCTCATCGACGGTGGCACTTCACCGGGTACAGCCGGTCGCAAGAGGCGCCGAAGACACGCTTCGCCCGCTTCCGGACGCTCGACCTCGTCGCCTCGGTACTGCCGCTGTCACCAGTGCGCCGCCAGCTGCTCGTGAAGGACGTCAAGATCTTTCTGCGCGATGTCAGCCAGTGGGTGCAGTTGCTCCCGCTGCTGGCGCTCGTGCTGCTCTACCTCTACAACTTCCGCGTGCTGGATCTCGACCGCATCCCGTACATGAGCGGCTTCATCAAGAATGTCTACGCCTTCATCAATCTCGGGATGGCAGGCTTCGTGATGGCGACGGTCGCGGTGCGATTCGTATTTCCAGCGGTGTCGGCCGAGGGGCAGGCCTTCTGGATCATCAGAACGTCGCCGATCTCGATGCACGACTTTCTGTGGTCGAAGTTCTGGACCGCGGTGGTCCCGGTTCTTCTTTTCACCGAAGCATTGACGATTGCCGCGAATCAGTTACTGGGTGTCGATCCCTTCCTGAAGCTCGTATCGCCGGCGGCGATTCTGTTCCTCACGTTTGCGCTCGTGGGGCTGGCGTCAGGCCTCGGTGCGCGATACCCTCGCTTCAATGCCGATGCGACGCAGGCGGCAGGCTCCTACGGTGGTGTCATGTTCATGATCGCCGCTGTTGCGCTGATCATCGTGACGATCGTGCTGGTCGGATGGCCCTCGTCGATGTACCTGATGTCGTTGACCGGACGGTTCCGCTACCGCCTGACGCCCGAGCGGCAGGCGATGATCGCGGCAAGTTTCTCGGCGGCAGCGGCGCTGTGCATGGCAACATGGTGGCTGGCCATGAGATCGGGAGTGAAGGCTCTCGATGAGATGAGGAAATAACTGCCGCGATTCATTTCGCGACCTCGCCACCATGTCGCTCGATATCGATTGCAAGTTGCCGCCTTTCGATCAGTTCACGAGCGTTCAGCGGCTCGCGAGCGATCGCAGCGGCCACGGTGAGCATGCACGGCATCACCTCTATGTCGGGCGCGACCGGAAGACGCGGGCGAATGCGCTCGTCAAACTGACATCCAAGCCGGGGCTCGTCTACCAATCCAATCTGAACAACGAAATCGCCACTCTATCGACGATCAACCGCGAACTGCCGACCTCGCGGTATTTTCCAGTGGTCCTGGAACACGGGAAACTCCGTGACGGCCGTGTTTATCTGATCACGTCCCTCTTCGACGAGTTTCCTCTGGCCACGGCAATCGGTGCGGAGCGAATGCCCGCGAGGATGGTTGCCAACCTCAGGATGACGATCGAGGTCGCGAAGGCGTTGATGGAGCTGCATGACCTCCGGATCTACCATGTCGATCTGAATCCGATGAACATCCTGTACCGGACCGAGCAAGCCAGGCCGGTGATCAGGATTGTCGATTTCGAGTCGTCGTATGAGCACGCCCGGCATTCGGCTGGCGACTTCTACAATCCTCCGACCACGCTCGGATACTGCGCGCCCGAAGTGGCGCACCAGTCGCCCGATGCGCGCTCGGATCTCTTCTCGCTGGGCGCGGTGCTGTATACGGCGCTGGCCAGTTATCAGTGGACGTGGGACGCTGAGGTCAGCGCGTCAGTCAAGGCGGATCGGGAGATCGATGGGGATCTCAAAGAGATCCTGCTCACCGCTGTCGATCCCAATCCGGACCGGCGGTATCCATCCGTTCGGGAGTTTCACGCCGCACTGTCCGCGTATCTGGAAGGAATCTGGCCGGGGCGGTCGTGGCAGACGTCCTGACAATGGTGCCTAGCGCGGCGTAATCTCCGCCGTCGCGTTTCGTCTCCGCGCCGTCTTGAAGCCGCGCACGTAATGGAGCGAGGCAGGCGTGACGTACTTCGCGGCGTACGCACTCTCAATCGCCTTCATCAGCCGTGGGCCGCGCGCCTTTCGTGCACGAATCGCGACCTCGCGGTCGCCCAGCTTCATGGTGCCCGCAGGCTCCTCAGCGAATGCACGGAACCACCCGGTTGGCTTGTCGTTCCACGAGCGGATGAACACACGATCGTCGACCACGACAATCCAGACGAACGTGAATCGATGTGTCCGGCCAGATCGGATGCCGACCATCTTCGTCTGATCAAGCGTTGCGAGACGGCGCTTCGAGAAGCGTCGAGCCGCGGCGGCTTTCATCGCACGAGCTCATTGGCGAACGTGGCTGCCCCAATCAGCCCCGCCTCTGAGTTCAGGATGACTTTCACAGGGACTCTGGTGAGCATGTCGGTCATCGGCGCCTTGTCGAGAAAGGCTTCCATGAACGCGCCGGTTTCGATCGCCGGCAGAATCTTCGGGGCAATGCCGCCCCCGACGTAGATGCCGGCGAGCGCCAGGCCCCGCAGAGCAAGGTTGCCCGCTTCCGCGCCGTACGCGCTCACGAACATCCGCAGCGCTTCGGCGCACCCCTGGCAGCGGCCGCCAAGCCCTGCCCGGGAAACGGCGGCCGGAGCATCGGGAGCGTCGAGGTTGTCGATCACCGCACATTCGCCACCGCGATGGGTCAGCCGATGGAGGTTGAGCAGCCCCTGCCCGCTCAGCACCTGCTCCACTTCTGCGCGCCCGAAGCGCTCGCGCAACATGCGCACGAGTTCCATTTCACGATCGGTCCGGGCGGCGAAATCCGCGTGCCCTCCCTCGGAGGGGGCAGGAACCAGCCGCCCGTTCCGGCGGTGCAGGTATGCCTGTCCCAGCCCGGTGCCGGCGGCGATGACGGCGGCGCCCGCCTCGTTGTCGGGAGTGCCTTCCTGGAGCACCAGGAGTTCCTCTGGCGTAAGGACCTCGATCGAATACGCCATCGCTTCGAGATCGTTCAGCAAGTGCACGTGAGGTGTCTCGAGGTGCGAGCGGATGTCCGCGACGGCGATGTGCCAGCCGACGTTGGTCAGTCGTGCATGGTCCTGGACGACCGGTCCAGCGACGCCGAGCGCCGCGGCCCGCACGGGACCCGGCGGTTGAACGTCACGAACGAACGCGTCGAGCATCTCGACGAACGAGGAAAAGGAGGTCGTCTCGTAGCTCCTCGTCGTACGCGAGATCGGCCGGCGCTCGCTCCGCTCGAACAGACCCAGCAACGTTTTGGTTCCGCCAACATCGCCCGCAAGCACCATGACTGGATTATAGTGAGTGACGTAGTGGCCACTCCTGGTCCAAGTGCGGTCTCGCGTCGGCAAGTACTCGAGCGACACACGCACCTGCGCGACGATCACCTCCGCTATATGCAGAAATGGGGGTTGATCCAGCCGACCCATCGCGCGCATGGGGAGGTCTTCTACGCCTTCGCGGATCTGGCGACGATCCGGCAAGCCGATGCCGAACTGGCTGAGGGGGCGAGCTTCCGGGCGGTGCTTCGAAACCTGCTGGCATCACGCCATGGGCAGCTGACGTTCGACTTCCGTCTCGAGGCGCGCCCGGCAAAGATTCTTCAGCTCAAACGACCGGAACCTCCGCCGCTGGCAGCGCTCCTGGGTGGGCTGGTCGTGGACGAGTCGCTCGTCGCCGAGCAGGAATTCGCCGCCGCCTCCGCGCTCGACGATGGCGACCCGGCTCACTTCGATGAGGCGCTCGAGGCGTATCGACGAACGCTCGAAATCGATCCGAACCTGGTTCCGGCGCTGATCAATCTCGCCAACATCCATTACGCGCGCAACCAGATGGCCGAAGCGCAAGCGCTCTACGAGCGGGCCATCATTCTCGAGCCCGGCGTCTTCGAATCACATTTCAATCTGGGAAACATCTTTCACGACCTCTGCCTCTATGCCGAGGCGCAGGCGTGCTATCGCGATGCGCTCCGCCTCAATCCAACCTACGCGGATGCGCACTTCTACCTGGCGGTCTCACTCGAGAAGAGCGGTCTGTCGCAGGAAGCGCGCCTGCACTGGCGTGCGTACCAGGAACTGGCGCCCAACGGCGAGTGGGTGCACCTGGCGCGAGAGTTTTCGGACTGAGAGAGGGAGACAATTCCCAGCTCTCAACTCCTCCCAACTCCCAATCAGGAATCGAAGTCGGTCGTTGGGAGTCGGAAGTTGGAGGTTGGGAGTTTAAAAGGAAACCAGCTAATAGCGATACTCGTCAGGATCGCGCTTCTTCGGCGCACGACGGAGTTTGTAGTGCTGGCAGTCCACGCACCAGGCGTCAGGGTCGAACCCGGTCGTCCCGGCGTAGGGCTTCACCTCGCGATGCGTGCAGAACGCCGCATTGCCATCTTCGGCAGGCTGCTGCCATCGACAGGAGTTGAATCGCACCGCGCCCGTGGATTGGGGAGCGGCAGGTTGCCCGGGCGATTCACCACTGCCAGGTGGATCGCCGGCGGGCGGGTCCATCGGACCGTTACTGAAGTTGGACTCCAACTGCTTTCTCCAACGCGCGAAGGGCGCGCAGTTCTTCGGGCGCAACCAGCGTCAGGGCGCGGCCCGTCGCCTCGGCACGTCCGGTTCGGCCAACGCGATGCACGTAAGCCTCCGGCGTGTCGGGCACTTCGTAGTTGACGACGTGGGCGATGCCATCGATATCGAGGCCACGTGCGGCCACGTCGGTTGCGACAAGGACCGGGTAGGTACCGGTTCTGAATCCTTCAACCGCAGCCATCCGCTGCTGTTGCGTGCGATCGGCGTGCAGTGACGCAGCGCGGATGCCCATGCCGCTCAGACGTTGAGCCAACCGCTCGGCGCCAATCTTGGTCCGGCAGAAGATGAGCACCGGGCCGCTCGCTTCCTCGCGCAGCCAGCGGCCCAGCCACTGCGTCTTTTCTCCGGAAGCCATCGTCTGCACGGCGTGCGAGATCGTTTGCGCCGGGCCTCCTCGACGACCGACCTGGACGTACTTCGGTGACCGCAGAAACTCCTGTGTCAGCTTGAGCACTTCGGCCGGCATCGTCGCCGAGAAGAGCAGTGTCTGTCGTGAGACCGGCAGCGCCGTGAGAATGCGCTGCACGTCGGGCCAGAAGCCCATGTCGAGCATGCGATCGGCTTCATCGAGGACGAGCACTTCCAGCGCGCCGAAGTCGGTCGACTCGTGCCGCATGTGATCCATGAGTCGCCCTGGCGTGGCCACGACGATGTCCACTCCGGCGCGCAGCGCGCGCTCCTGGATATCCATCGGCACTCCGCCAAACACGGCCACGCTCGACACCGTCGTGTGGTACGTCAGTCCCTGTACCTGATCCTCAATCTGAACGGCGAGTTCGCGCGTCGGTGCGAGCACGAGCGCGCGGCTGCGCGGCGGTTGAGGCGAGGGTTCGTTGAGAAACCGCTGGAGAATCGGGACCAGAAACGCCGCCGTCTTACCCGTTCCGGTTTCAGCGCAGGCGATCACGTCGCCGCTTTCCAGCGCCAGAGGAATAACACCGCTCTGCACGGGCCACGTTTCTGCCCAACCGAGGTCCCGGATTCCGCTCAACAGTCGAGCGTCGAGCGACAGTTTGTCGAACGGGATCGGTGCCGGATCGAATGGCACCGGCTCGTAGGCAAGCACGGCCGGCTCGGGCGTGGACGCCTTGTTCGGGCGCGCCGACCGGCGATGTGGCGGCTGCCGGCGGCCACGATGTCTCAGTGGTGAAGGGATACCGCTTTTACTCAACTGAATGATTTCCGGTGCTGCTCAATTACCTGAGTCATCGAGCCCGGAAGGTGATGATGCCGCGAACCGGGTCGTACGGCGATACGCCGACCGTAACGCGGTCACCTGGAACAACTTTGATTCGGAAGCGGCGCATCCGACCGCTCAACTGCGCCAGCACTTCGTGCCCCGCGTCGCATTGCACGCGGTATAACCCACCGGAGTGAACCGCTACTACGGTTCCCTGCATGTCAATCAGATCATCTTTGCTCAATGAGGGTCCTTAGTGACCAAGAGATTAGCAAGTAGAGTGCCACATACACAAGTTGCTTGCAAGTGCCTTATTTTCATGGGTTAAAAGTCAACGATCGTGAGGAGAGTGATGGCCCCAACGAGGGTGTTAAAGGTTTCGAACCGCCTGCTCCACCGTCGATGCGAGCGCGGCGTAGTCGGCGCCGTGCAGCCGAAGTGGCGCACCAAATGCCACTCGCACCCGCCCGGGCCGCACGAATGAGCTACCGACTGGCAGCAGCTTGTCCACGTCGTCGATACGAACGGGCACAATCGGGACGTCGAGGCGTGAGGCGATCATCCCGATGCCCCCGCGGAACGGCTTGATGTCACCGGTTGGCGAGCGCACGCCCTCCGGAAAAATCAGGATAGACCAGCCGTTGCCCGTCAGCTCGCCGATGTACTGCAGCGTCTGCCGTGCGCCTGCCTCCCGCTGTGGAAGAGGGAACGCGTTGAAGTAGAAGGCGGCCAGGTAGTAATTGACGGTATTGGTGAACCACTCTCGCCACGTGAAGCTGTCCGGAAAGAAGTGCGCCTTGAAGAACTCCTTGGCCATGGCCGGCGCGACCCGCGCTCTCCATCGGCCGGGCAGTGCGGAGAGGATCACCGGGACGTCCAAATGGCTCTGATGGTTCGCTGCGAACACGACCGGTCCGGTCAGATCCCGCAGGTGCTCGAGTCCCTCGACCCGCGCATACGCGAACGCCCGCGCGAGTGGAAGGATCCAGGTCGCCTGCGACAGACGACGAATCAAAGAAACGGGCCAGCTGCTATTCCACCTCGGAAAATCTACTGGCTCGTCGAGTGTCTCTGTCGTACCGCCGCGCTCGATGAGCTGTTTCAGGTCGCCAATGCTCGAAACCTCCGAAAAGCGTCCTTCATCGATCCGGGTCTGAAAGCGATCCTCCAGCGCGACCATCAGCTCGACCCGCTCGAGTGAGCTCAGGCCGAGTTCGTCCAGCGTCGTCGATCCGCCGAGCGTGCGACCGTGCGCGAATCGTCCGAGCAACTGCTCGAACGTGTCACCCGTTGCAGCCGGGGCCGTCGAGCCGCCGGACTCCGCCCATTCGCGAATGGCGCGCCGCTTCAGCTTCTTCGTACCTTCTGTGCGCGGCAGTTCCGCTGTTGGCCACACCGACGATGTCCGCACACGTTGATGGTCCTGGAGCCGGGCATTGGCCTGCCGGATCACGGTGCTGGCATCCACATTGGGCTCGAGCACCAGCACTGCGTGCACCCGCTCTTCGGCGCCTTCGACGACGCCGACAACCGCTGACTCACGAACGCCCGCCTGAGCGTTCAGCACGCGCTCGACGTCCTCGGGAAACACGTTCAGCCCGTCAGGCCTCACGATCATTTCCTTCTTGCGACCTTTGATGAACAGCCGGCCCTGCTCGTCGCGCTCGCCGATGTCGCCGGTATGCAGCCAGCCATCGCTATCGAGCGTCCGGGATTCGGGATTCGAGAGTGGTGAGTCGGTACTCGCGGCGTAATAGCCACTCGTGACGTTTTCCCCTCGCACCAGGATCTCGCCGTCATCGGCGATGCGAACCTCGACGCCCTCGATCGGTTTGCCGACCGAGCCTTTGCTCGTCCTGAACGGATGGTTCAACGTGACGATGGGTGCGGTTTCGGTGAGCCCGTAGCCCTGGATCACGGCGAACCCCAGACGTCGCCAGAATTCCTCCAGGTCGGCAGGAAGGGGTGCGGCACCGACAACAAACGCCCAGAACTTCAACCCGAACGCCCGATGGACCCTTCGATACTTCCACCAGCGGGCGGCGATGGACATCCCCGCGGCCGGCGGGTCAGCGGCCTCCGGAAATGTGCCTACGACGTGGTCCCGGAGCACACCCAGAATCTTGGGAACACACACCAGCACGGAAATGCGACGCCGGTGGATCAAGCTGAGTGACGTCGTGTGGGTTGAAGCTGCGCGTGAAGATGACGGTGCCGTTCACCATGGGCGGGATGTTGCTCGCCATGGACTGCCCGAACATGTGGCTGAGCGGCAGCAGGTTCAGGAACCGGAGAGGGTGGAACGGACGCGCGTACCTTCTGTACTTCGTGACTTCACGTTCGACCGGGACGATGTTGGCCAACACGTTTCGATGCCGAATGACGACACCCTTCGGTTCGGCAGTTGCCCCGGACGTGAAGATGATCTGGATGATGTCGTCACGCGAGATCGATGTGGCCGGATTCGGCCCGTCGGCGGTCCAATCGAGGTCTGCGAACTTCCAGACAAAGCCGAATCCCGGTTGGTCGCTGCTTCCGGACTCGAGTCCCGACTCGACGTCATCACCGAGCAGCAGCACGTGGGCGTTGACGAGCCCCTGCACTCTCGCGACGAAGTCGGCCGACGATCGGTAGTCGATCGGCACGACGACGATCCCGGCCAGCAGGCAGCCCCAGTAACAGACGACCCACTCAGGCCTGTTCTCGCCCCAGAACACCACCTTGTCGCCCTTTGACAGCCCGGCCTGGGCCAGCCGGGCTGCGAAACCGCGTGCTCCACGTCCCGCATCGTCGTAGGTGTACTCACGCCGGCGGTACCCATCATCGAAGACGAGAAAGGTTCCCTTGAGCTGGACCAGATCGTGAAAGAAGTCGATGAGGGTGTCCCGGCGCACCTGTGAATTATGATCCGGAGAACCGATCGGATCGGCCGTTGAACGACGGCTGGTTACCAAGCGATGTCATCACCACCGCCAACCCTGGCCGTCGGCGCGGCCTACGACAGTCTCCTGCAGTCGGCGCTGCGCCAGTTCTTCGAGCGCGCCACGCTCGACACCGAGATGACCCCCTCGCTGTCATCAGACGGACGTCTTGCCATCGAGCCATCCGCAAACCCGGCGGCGTTGATCGTCCGGTGGTTCGGGACCCGGTACACGCTGCGCGTCCCGGGCCGGTGGGTCTTTACGGCGCACGAAGTCAGGCTTGCCCAGGCGATCGGGGCGGTGCTGGCGGCGCGATTCAGCGCAATCCTGAACCCGCGCATCATCGCGGAGCGCGGCGACCTGTTTCGCGGCGCGATCGAAGATCGCTACATCGGTGGGTTCCTGGATCCACGCGCCTATGCCATCGAGGCGCGTGAGGCACGCGCCGATCGCATTGCGTCGATCATCGAGCTGCTGCGCGTTGCAGCGCTCTCTTCCTATGAAAACCGGCCAATTACCACGGGCGTCCTGCTACTGAGTACGCCAGAGGATCCGTATCGTCCCGGCGTGCCATTACCCGACTATGCGCCCGCGTACACCGAGTCGCTGACGACCATCAAAAGCTTCTACCGGCTCGCAGACGGCATTCGTACGGTGTTCCTGGCCAATTCAGAAGGCCGCCTGCTCGATCTGATCGACATCGAGCGATGGGGCAATCAGGCCTGCCGGAACCAGACGTTGCAGGTGCCGTGCGCGAAGGCGTATCAGTCTCACGCGCGAGCCACGCTTCAGCACGGTCACATCTGTGCGGTGCTGAGCCCATCGCGGGAAATCAAGGTCTTCGCGGAGGGGGCCGAGCTCTTCACGTTTCGTGGCGCCCGCTGGCATCTGCTCGATCTGCAGGCGAAGTACCGCCAGTGGGCCGAGGCGGTTGGCGAGGACGCCCTGGCGATGCGCATTTTCCAGAGTGCACTCGATTTGGCAGATGCCCGCGAAGGCGCACTTTTCGTCGTCGCTCGCGACGCTCAAACCGCGGTGTCGCAACTGGTCGCGCCGGCCGACCGGCTCGATAGCTCACAAGCCCGTCCTTCAGCCAGTAAAGCCCCGTCGCGCCGCGACCTGCTGCACCTGCTCGAGGGACGTTCGGCGACGGATCTGGATCCCAACGTGTTCGAGGCGCTTGCCTCGCTTGACGGGGCCGTTGTGATGGACCGCCACGGACGGTTGCTCGCCGCCGGTGCAATCCTTCGTCATCCCCCGGCCGAGGAATCCGAGGAGGACGGTGAGGTCGAAGGGGCGCGGACGACCGCCGCGCTTGCGGCCAGCCGGTTCGGGCCTGTGCTCAAGGTCAGCGAAGACGGCGTCATCACGTTCTTCGATGGCGAGCGCGTCTGGGATATCTAGCGAGGCTGCGGCATCTGAACCGACAAGAATGTGGCTCCGCCTCGCTAGTGGCAGTATCTTCTGCCCGCGCTCCGCGCGGGCGAAGACCGGCTAGAATAAACGGCTCCGTCATGCGCATCTTTCTTACTGGCGCGACCGGCTACATCGGCTCGGCGATTCTTGAAGCGTCCCTGCGGGCGGGACACCACGTCACGGCGCTCGTCCGGGACCCGGAGAAGGCCGATCAGGTTTCGCTTCGCGGAGGCCGTCCCATCGTTGGCGAACTCGGAAGGCCCGCGGGCTATGTCCCCGCCGCCGAGGATGCCGACGTGATCGTGCACGCGGCATCCGAGCGCTCGAAGCGAGTGATCGAAATCGATCGCCTCGCGATCGAAACTCTGTTCGGAGCGGCCGGCCGCCGCATCGATCGCGGTCATGCCGCCGCGTTCATTTACACGTCGGGTGTCTGGGTGTTGGGTGATACGGACGCGCCTGCCGCCGAAGACTCACCACTCAATCCGACTCCACTGGTCGCGTGGCGGCCAGAGCACGAGGGGCTCGTGCGCAGTCTGTCGCGTGAAGGTCAGATTCGTACGGCCATCGTTCGACCGGGCGTCGTCTATGGCGGGGCTCGCGGAATCATCAGCGACCTGCTGAAGAACGCGAAGAACGGGCTGGTTCGTGTCGTAGGCGATGGGAGCAACCACTGGCCGTGTGTCTACGACCGCGATCTCGCCGATCTCTACGTACGGATCGCGACGAATCCTGACGCCTCGGGAGTCTTTCATGCCAACGACGAAGCCGACGAACGTGTCGTTGACATCGTCGAGGCGATTGCGCGTCATGTGATGGTGCATCCGGACGTTCGCCACGTGCCGATCGAAGAAGCGCGCGCCAAGATGGGGCAGTACGCCGATGCGCTTGCCCTCGATCAGATCGTCCGCAGCCCGCGCGCCCGCGCGCTCGGCTGGGCGCCGACGCTACACTCGGTCGCCGGTAACGTCGCAGGCTTGATTGAGGAATTCCGCTCACGTAAGGAGGCGGCAGCGTAGACCGGGGCCGCCACTAGGAATCGTCGAAGTCCAGCTTATCCTCTTCACTCACGCCCGGCAGAAAGTCGAAAAACGCATCCAGGCTGCGGTCGAGTGCACGCCGCAACTGCGGAATCGTGCCGTCGATCGTGTGCAGGGTCAGACCGGCGGTTTCGCCATCACTCAGCGTGAGCCGTGCCTCATTCGCGCCGACGAGTGTGCCCTCTGGAACGATCCGGATGCCGTAAACGAGAGTGTAACGGGCCATAGGACAAGCTATCACCTTCTCAGCTGTCGAGCGATGACGACGGCCAGCAGCAACGCTCCCGCAACGGAGAACGTTCCTCGCGGAATGAAGAGCAACACGGCCGACGTTGTGGCGAGGACACGCTCGACTGGCGAAACGGCATTGCGCATCCAGCCCGTTGCCGCTGCCGCCAGTGCAACAAGGGCCAACACCGCGGACACAGTCGCCCATGCCACGTTCACTGGCGTGGAGTGAAGCAACAAACCCAGGCCCCTCGGATCGATCGTGAACGCGAACGGCACGACGAATGCCGGGGCCGTGTACTTCCACGACAGCATCGTCGTTCGAAACGGGTTGCCGCCTGTGATCGCGGCTGCGGCGAACGGTGAGAGCGCGGTCGGAGGACTGACCTCCGACAGGACAGCGTAGTAGAAGACGAACATGTGGGCGGCGATATCCGCCACGCCGACCTGCACGAGCGCGGGCACGACCATCACCGCCGAGATGATGTAGGACGCCGTAACGGGAACGGCCAGGCCGAGCAGCCACACGGCAAAGCCTGCGTACACGATGGTCAACAGCAAGTTGCCGCCGGCGAGCGCGACGATCAATCCGGCGATCTTGAGTCCCAGTCCCGTCAGCGTGACGACGCCAACGATGATGCCGGCTGCAGCCGTGGTCGCTGCGATTGGCAATACGCCGCGGCCGCCGGCGGAGAGTGCGGCCGCAAGCCGGCGAGGTGTGAGCGCGGCGTCGCGATTCAGGAAGCTCAGGGCGACGGCGAGCACCATCGCCCAGAACACTGAACGGAAGGTCGTGAAGCCTTGCAGCATGAGCACCACGATCGACGCAATCGATGCAAAGTGGTACCACCCGCGCCTGGTCAACACACCAAGTGTTGGAAGTTCTGTGTCGATCGGCCGAAGGCCGAGCCGACGTGAGTCGGCTTCGACCATCAGGAAGATGGACAGGTAGTAGAGAGCAGCCGGAATCGCTGCAGTGACGATCACCTCGAGATAGGAGATGTTGAGGAACTCGGCGAGCAGAAAGGCTGCCGCTCCCATGACGGGAGGCGCCAGAATCGCGCCGATTCCAGCGGCGGCCAGGACGGCACCTGCGGTGTCGGCAGGATAGCCCGCGCGTCGCATCAGCGGCCAGGTGACCGCACCGAGCATCACCGTGTTCGCAACACCGCTCCCTGAGACCGCGCCCAGCAGATAGCCCGCCGCAGTGACCGTTCGACCAGGGCCGGCGCCACGCCCGGAGCGCCCGATCGCAGCCGTGGTCCAATCCACGAAAAAACGCCCCGCGCCACTGTGCTCGAGGATCGCGCCGTAGATCGTGAACAACACGATGTAGGTGGTGGCTACGTCGAGGGGAACGCCGAAGATTCCCTCGAGTGTCATGTAAGCCGTGCCGATGAGACGAGCCACGCCATAGCCTCGATGCGCAATGAGATCGAGGCCAACACGGTCGAGCAGCGGACCGGTCACGGCGTAGACGAGGAATGCGACTGCCGTGATCGGAAGAACCCAGCCCGTCGTCCGTCGCGTCGATTCCAGTATGACGAGGAGCGCGACGATCCCGGCGATGACGTCGATGGCGTTCGGGGTCGCGGCGCGGTTGACGAAGGCATCGATATCGAGCAGGGGCCACGCGAATGCGGCGAGTGTGAGCGCGATCCACAGCCCGTCCCACACGGTGTGCATCCGTCTTGTTCCTGACGGATACGCCACGATCGTCAACACGATCGCGATGAGCAGAAAGCTGACGCGGTAGATGTGAGGGTCGACGATGCCGACGACCCAGTACAGCGCGTAGGCCGCCAACGCAAAACCGAGCACGGCGGCGACGCGACCGCCCGGTTCCGCGCGCTGAGTCTCTCCCGGGGCGGTATCGCTTACTGCCCCGTCCACACGTTCCGTTCGCGATAGAAGCGAATGGCTCCGGGATGGAAGGGAATGGGCGAACCGGTCAATGCCGTCGCGAGCGAGAGTGTGCGCGCCTGGGGATGAATGGCCGCGAGCTCAGTCTGCTTGTCGAAGAGGATCTGCGTGATGTCGTGTGCCAGATCTTCTGGCATCGCCTCTGAGGCGACGAGGAGATTGGCTACCGCCGTGACCGGGACGTCGACCTCGGTGCTGTAGATCGCCTTCGGGATGATCTCGCGGTAGTAGAGCGCGGGACCGAACTGTTGCTCGAGCTTTGGAAGCGGACCGTCGGTCGGAACGAATCGAGCTGTCACGCCCGGCGAGTTCACGAGGTCGAGAATGGACGCTGTCGGCAGACCGCCGTTGAAGAAGAAGGCGTCGATCTTTCCGTCCTTGAGCGCATCGACCGACTGCGCGACGCCGAGGCTCTGCTCGCGGACATCACGGCCCGGCTCGAGTCCAGCCGCACGCAGCATGCGATGTGCGATGACCGTCGTTCCCGAACCAGCAGCGCCAGTCGAGACAACGCGTCCACGCAGGTCTGCCAGCGACGAGATTCCCGCATCGCCCCTGGCCACGAGATGTGAATAGCTCGAGTAGAGAACCGCGAGAGTGCGGACCTTGACAGTGCCGAAGTCCGAGAATACATCGCGCCCGAGGAGTGCGTCCTGCGCCATGTCGGCCATCGTGAACGCCAGGTCGGACGTGCCCTGCTCGAGAAACTTCAGGTTGTCCACCGATGCGGCGGTCACCTCCGCCGTCGCTTCCACGTTGTCGAGTTGCTCCGTGATCACCTTCGCGACGCCGCCTCCGTAGGGGTAGAAGACACCGCCAGTTCCTCCGGTCGCGATCGACAGCCGTCGTTTCGAACCACCCGTCTCAGACGAGGGTGAACTACAGGCGGCCCAGGCGATTGACAGGACGAGCGTGCACGCGGCGACTGACCTCAGCGTCGGCATTCTGCACACTATACTGGCTTCGTGGCGGAAGGTGGTGTTCAGCTCGTCTCGCTCGATGACATCAGGTTGGCGGCGGGCAGGATCCGCGCGCTGGTCCGCAGAACGCCGCTGATCGAGGTGAGTGCGCCGGCTGCGGAGACAGCAGCCGACACGGGTCAGATCAGCCTGATGTTGAAGTGCGAGTGTTTTCAGCCGGGCGGTGCCTTCAAGATCCGTGGCGCGTGCAACATGATCGCCCAGCTTCCCCAGGAGGCGAGATCAGCCGGCGTTATCACGTACTCATCCGGCAATCATGGCAGAGCCGTTGCGCTCGTGGCCGCATCCTATGGAGTGCCCGCTGTCATCGTCATGCCCGAGACGACACCGCGCGTGAAGGTCGACGGCGTTTTGCGGCACGGTGCCGAGGTGGTCTTCGCGGGAGTTACGTCCACGGATCGCAAGGTGTGCGCGGAGGAACTGGCACGAAGGCGTGGGCTCACGATCGTGCCGCCGTTCGATCACCCATGGATCATCGCGGGGCAGGGGACGACTGGCCTTGAGATCCTGGAGCAGCACTCACAGGTGCGAGCCATCTACGTGCCCGTCGGTGGCGGTGGTCAGATTGCTGGTGTCAGCGCTGCGGTCAAGCGGATGCGATCGTCGGTTCGCGTGATTGGCGTCGAGCCGACACGTGCCGCCAGAATGTCCGCGTCAGTGGCAGCGGGTCAACCCGTGACCCTCGAGTCGACGGCCAGCATCGCGGATGGTCTGCTCACACTTCGCCCAGGCGATCTCACGTTCGCGCACGTGCAGGCGTTTGTCGATGACATCGTCACCGTCGATGACGAAGAAATCGCCGCGGCGGTGAAGTGGTTGTTTCACGAAGCCCGCATCGTCGCGGAACCGAGTGGTGCCGCAGCGGTCGCCGCCGCCCGCCGGGCGCTCGCACCGGAGACGGTTGCGGTAGTATCCGGGGGCAACGTCGACCCGGATGCCTTTGCAGACTACATCCGGCTGCTAGGCTCTCGACTCTGGGCTCGTGCGAGGTCCAGAGCCTAAAGCCCAGAGCCGTAAGGCGTTCCGGTCACGGAACCCCCAGCCACCCTGGTTCGTCGAATTGAGCTGAAGACCATGAGAACACTGCACGCGCTCGGCTTTCTCGTGAAGGGACCGCTCATCCTGGCGTTCCTCTTCCTCATCAACCTGATGACCTCGCCGGGACACTGGTGGGTGCAGTGGCCCGCGCTTGGGATCGGTATTGCCTGGTTCTTCAGCCTGATCCGGGTCGTTCGTGCGCTCGTGATCGTCGGCGGCCTGGCGGGCCTGGCGGCGTATATGAGCCGACAGCAGCGCTGATAAGACACCGGGCGCAATTTCCGGACATACCTTTCGGAACCGGCCACTGGTGTCTTTATGAAGCTCGAATACGTCCCCCTTCTGAAGATTCAGCGCGACCTCTACGACATTCCGCGCGGATTCGAGCGGTTCAAGGAGTACCTGCGGACGATGACCGATCCGGAGGGCGGAGACCTGAAGTTCCCTCTCGTGGCGATGAATCCGATGGGGAAGGAGCACCTGCCGCCCTTTCTCGATCACCTGCTCGCGATCGATGCCGACCGAGTCGGCGCCCGGGCGCTTGCCGAAGCCGAATCGGAGCTGCGCGACGATCCGGGCGCTTACCGCGCCTGTCTCGTGGTCAGCGACGATTTGAAGGGCGGCTGGACCAACCGGTATACGAGCGAGTACAGCTACCGCTTCGAGCAACGTGCGTATCATCGGCGGGCCTGGCTTGCCGCGATCCTCTGGACCAGTGAAGCCTACGACACGGCGACGGTTCGAGAGGAACTGTTGCAATGTGTCTACCGCGTCGCGTACGTGCAGCGTCATGGTGCGCCACGGACGCTCGGAGACATGCTCGCGCAGGAAAGCTACGCGATGCGGCATGCCGGCGCGAGCAGACCTCGTCTCGACGATGACGATTTGGCGTATACGAGAGAGGTGCTTCGCGAGTACTCCGCGGCAACCGATCGCGCGACGGTGTTCGCTGCGCTGTTTGGCGACGTTGCCGCACGAGACCTTGGATACCCGCCGCTCGGGCTCTCGCCACGGGCCGGCCTTGCGCTCGCTGCTGCGGACTTTCGCGCGCTCTCTATTAACTCATCCCTCTGAGGATCCGCTTCGCTTCTTCGATGCCTTCGTCGACGGTCGTGATCTCTCCATCGAGTTGCTTCTCGTAAATCTGCTTGAGCACGTCGCCCACGTGCGGGCCAGGAGTCAGGCCGAGGGCAAGCAGGTGGCGGCCGAGGAGGAGCGGCGCTGGAGCGCGATGTTCGACGCCGAGACTGCGCGCCCGCGCCAGGAACCAGTCCATGGCGGAGCAGTCGAATGTGCCGGTGCGCCCGAGACAGTCGGCGCGTGCCAGCCGCGCCAGCAACTCGAGGTCGACTTTCTGTGCGAGCCGTCGAAAGGCGCCGTCCCCAACGTTCGCCGCCTTGTGCAGCATCCCTGGTTTCAGGTGGTGCGCCACCAGCCCGACGACCTGTTGCCGCACGTCGAAGCCGTCGATGGTATGAACGTTCAGGCGATCGAGCAGGCTGGTCGTCGGCGTGACGCCGGCCTGTTCGTGATCGAGCGATCGAATGCGACCGTCGATGAATGCCGTCGTCGCCGGTTTACCAAGGTCGTGGCAGATGGCACCCAGCATGACGGTGATGAGCTGTGGGCGACTGAGATCGCTGTTCAGTTCGCGCGCGCGGTCGATGACCATGAGTGTGTGGATCCATACGTCACCTTCCGGATGCCACTCGGGTTCCTGCTCGCAGCCGATGAGCGGAACCATCTCCGTCAGGACCTGGTCGATGATGCCGAGATCGCGGGCGAGCGCGAACCCGATCGAGGGACGTTCCGCCTGCAGTAATAGTTTTTCCAACTCGCCCCAGATTCGCTCCGACGGCAGATCGTCGAGTCGAATACTCCTGCACAGTGCAGCCGTCTCATCGTCGAGAGTGAAGTCGAAACGCGCGGCAAACTGCACGGCGCGGAGCGCGCGAAGGCTGTCGTCGGCGAACGTTCGAGAGTCGATGGCGCGAAGCAGGCCGCGTTCGAGGTCGGCCCGGCCACCGACCGGATCGACGTACTCGTTCGTCAGCGGATCCCACGAGATGGCGTTGATCGTGAAATCACGGCGATGTGCAGCCTCTTCGATCGACATGAACGGGTCACCGCGCACCTCGAATCCCTTGTGGCCGCGTCCCTGTTTCGACTCACGCCTCGGAATAGCGGCGTCGATCGCGATGCCGTCAGAGCTGATGACCTTGAAAACCGGGAAGCTTTGACCAACGGCCTCCACGCGCCCGAAGGCCGTCAAAAGCCCAGGCAAGACCTCGCTGGGGATCCCGAAGACCTCCATGTCGACGTCCTTCGAAGTGGGGTGCTGCGTCCCGGCGTCGTGATTCGGGCGCGAGGCGCGCAATCGATCCCGTACCCAGCCGCCGACGACGAGAGCACGGCCGCCGGCTTCGCGGACGCCGGTGGCGATTGCTCCGACGAGGGCCGGAGGTGTAGTACCGTGCACGACCTCGATTATCTGCGGAACATGGAACTCGGAACTGATCCGGCCATCACCTTACTTCGGGATCTCGTCGCGATTGACTCGGTCAACCCCACGCTTGTGCCCGGAGCACGAGGTGAGGCCGAGATTGCCAGACGATTGGCGGACGAACTTCGCGGTCTCGGCCTTGCCGTTGACATCACCGAGGTTGCCCCAGGCCGGCCGAACGTTGTCGGTGTGCTCGAAGGTCGAAGCAGCGGGCGATCGCTGATGCTCTGCGGGCACACCGACACGGTTGGCGTTGCGGGCATGCCGAAGCCGTTCGATCCGGATATCCGTAACGGCAAGTTGTTTGGTCGCGGGTCTCAGGACATGAAGGGTGGCGTTGCGGCCATGGTGGGGGCCGCACGTGCACTCGTCGAGAGCGGCGGACTGGATCGCGGCCGTCTCGTGATTGCGGCTGTTGCAGACGAGGAGCACTCGAGTCTCGGTGCGGACGCACTCGTCAGAACGTGGCGCACGGACGCGGCGGTCGTGACCGAGCCGACCTCGCTCGATGTGGCCGTTGCCCACAAGGGATTTCAGTGGATCGTGGTCGAGACGCGGGGTCGCGCCGCTCACGGCAGCAGACCACGTGACGGTCGAGACGCCATCATGCGCATGGGTCGCGTGCTGTCACGCCTCGAGCGGCTGGAGCAGAGGCTGCGATCCGGCAGGAGTCACGACCTCCTGGGGAACGCTTCGCTTCATGCTTCGATCATCGAGGGTGGTCAGGAGTTGAGCAGTTATCCCGCCCGTGCATCACTGCAGTTCGAGCGCCGCACGCTGCCGGGAGAGGCCGCCGACGTGGCGCACACGGAGACGCTCGCGATTCTCGACGAGCTTCGGGCCGAGGACCGGGAGTTCGAGGGCGACGCGCAGCTGGTGTTTGGCCGCGAACCGTATGAGATCGATTCATCGAGCCCGTTGCCGGACGCGTTGATCAAGGCTGCGACGTCGGTCGGGTGCACCACGAACCGCGTCGGCATGACGTTCTGGACGGATGCGGCGATACTTGGCGCTGCCGGAGTTCCCAGCGTCCTGTTTGGACCCGGAGGCGCGGGACTACACAGCACCGAGGAGTACGTGCTGCTGGCCGATGTGTGCCGGTGTCGCGACGCCCTGGTCGAACTCGCCCGATCGTTCACGTAGGGCGGGTCCTGTTCTTCCGCCCGCGCATGAAGCTTCGGCGGACCACCGTCGCCTTGGCGAAGGTGGTTGCGCCCGCCACGCCGCGTCGACAACGCAAGACCGGCCTACGTTTTCTCCCCCAATATCGCGCGAAGCACGAAGAGCACGTTGGCTGGCCGCTCGCCCAGCCGCCGCATGAAATAGGGGAACCACTCGCGGCCGAACGGCACGTAGATCCGCATCCAGTATCCGTCGGCGACGAATGCCGACTGCAGGTCGCGACGGATGCCGTACAGCATCTGGAACTCGTAGCGGTCGCGAGCAACGTTGCGCTCCGTCGCGTAGGCTTTGATCTCGTTCAGGATAGCCACATCGTGGGTTGCAAACGCGGGATAGGTGCCATGATCGAGCAGCAGTCGCATCTGTCGAAGGTAGGCAGCATCGACATCCGCCTTCTGCTGGTAAGCGACTGACGCCGGTTCCTTGTACGCTCCCTTGACCAGCCGGACGCGCGCGCCAAGCTCGTTCATCCGGCGCAGGTCGCGTTCGCTGCGATACAAACACGACTGCAGCACGACGCCAATGTTCCGGTACTCGAGGTTCCACAACGTCTCGAATACCTCGAGCGTCACCTCCGTGTAGTCCGACTGCTCCATATCGATGCGGACGAAGAAGTCATGACGCCGCGCCGGTTCGAGGATCCGGCGCATGTTGTCGACGCAGGTGGCGCGGTCGATCGCCAGCCCCAGTTGCGACAGCTTCAATGAGATGTTGCGTTCGATGTTCGCAGCGACGATGTCGTCGATCAGTCGAACGTATTCATGTGTCGCCGCGGTCGCCTGGGCGGTGGTGGTGACGCTCTCGCCCAGGTAGTCGAGCGTCAGCAGGAGCCTCTTGGCCTGCAGCACGCGCGCCGCGGCGATGGCGTCCTCAGTCTGTTCGCCAGCGATGAACCGTCGCGCGAAGCTGCGCGGCGTGGCCATGCCGTACGACGACGCCAAACGCTTGAGAGTGTGGCTTCGCGACAGAAGGGTGAACATCGGCTCGACGCAGCCGTCCTGCGTCAGTGGGTTCTGGAGGGTGACTTGAGCAGATGCTCGAGCGAGCGAGCGTAGTAGCGCAGCACGTTCCGGTTGCGCACCCGCACGCGTCCCCGATTGACGACGAGAATTCCGCGCGCCTCCAGTGGTTCCAGTGCAGCGTCCACCGCCTCTTCACCGCTGCGCACGCCCATGTTGGCACCGACGGTCGCGAGTGTGTCGATCAGCGCGTCGGCACGCTGCTCGAGCTCGCGGCGGGTAATCGACGGTCGCATCGCCGCGGCGACAACCGTCGGAGGCAATACCTTGTAGAGGTGCCCGATCGTCTGCATGACCGCATGTGTCAAATCGAGGACGGCCCGGCGCGAGCTGGGATCCACGCCGCTCACGTCGATGGGTGTTCCGAAGGTGACGAATGCACGAGACCGGTATCCGACGGCGTAGCGAACCATTTCGGCCAGCTCGTGACTGAACGGCCGCTGGGAGCGCTTCACCCCCTGACGCGCCAGCACGTGATCCTCGAGCACCAGATCGTAGGAGACGGAAGTCGGCACAACGACGAGGCCGGGATGGTCGGATTGCAGCGCCGCGTGCATGAGCCCGGTCTTCGGGATCTTGAGCTCCCCGCTGTAGCTTCGCCCGCCCTCGGGATAGAAGAAGAAGTCGTGCGAGCGGAGCTGTTCGGCCACGTAGGCTTTCAGCGTGATCAGGTAGGCCGGATCTTTCGTGTTGCGTCGGATCGGGATCGCCCCGGTGACGTGTCGATGAATTAACCCGAGCGGACCGCCGAAGAGGTTGATGCCTGCCGCGATGATCGGCGGCCGGATTCCGTTGTCATCCAGCACGAGCGGCTCGACCAGGTAGTCGGTGTGGCTCCGGTGATTCGAAGCGTAGACGAGGCGCCCGCCCCGTGTCGCAGCCTTGACCGGCTCGAACCGTTCGCCGATGCGCTCGACTTTTCGCAGGATCGGATAAAGGGGGTGTTTGAGCGCGCGGTAAATGGAATACCGCTGCGTCGTCTTGAGCTCGTCGAGGTACGCTTCGATGCGCTCGCGTGCGGCTCGACCGCTCTCACCGTGGCCGCCTTGCAGGTACCGAGCGACCTCCTCCCTCGAGAGCACGGCACGTGTGATCTCGTCGATCATCGGCTGCGATGCACTATATCAGCTAGACAGCTACCTCGCTACTCGGCGATGAGGTCCGTCCATTTATCCGGCCACACGGCCGCCGGCCGGCCCGGCCGGCAGTTTCGCGCAAATTGCATCGGCAAACTCCCGTGTACCCGCGGTGCCCCCGAGGTCTCGTGTTCGCACCTTCGCTTCGGCGAGCACGTCGCCGTGAGCTTTCACGATGCTGCTGGCGATCGCCGCTTCACCAATATGCTGCAGCATCAGCACAGCCGACAGCAGCAGGGCCGTGGGGTTTGCACGGTCTTTGCCGGCGATGTCAGGGGCGCTGCCGTGCACCGCTTCGAAAACGCCGATCTCGGTACCCAGGTTGGCGGCGGGTACCACGCCGAGCCCGCCGACGAGACCCGCGCACAGGTCAGAAACGATGTCGCCGTACAGATTCGGCAACAGCAGGACGTCGAACTGCGTGGGGTTCATGACGAGGTGCATACAGACGGCGTCCACGATGCGCTCGTCGCAGGTGATCTCGGGATAGCGTTTGGCGATGTTCTGGACGCTCCTGAGGAACAGTCCGTCGGCCATCTTCATGATGTTCGCTTTGTGGATAGCGGTGACGCGCTTCCGGCCATGCTTCCGCGCGTACTCGAAGGCGAACGTTGCGATCCGTTCGGATGCCTCCTCCGTGATGATCTTCAGGCTCTCGACGACGCCAGGCACCACTTCGTGCTCGAGACCCGAGTAGAGGTCCTCGGTGTTCTCGCGGACGATCACGAGATCGACACCGGTATAGCGCGAGGGCACCGAGGGGATGTTCCACACGGGCCGAAGATTCGCGTAGAGCCCGAGCGCCTTCCGAAGTCCGACGTTCACGCTCGTGAAGCCGCCGCCGACAGGTGTGGTGACTGGACCTTTGAGGGCGACCTTGTTGCGAACGATCGACTCGATCAGCGCCGGTGGCAGCGGGTCGCCGGATTGTTCCACCGCGAGAATGCCGGCCGCGTGCAGTTCCCAGTCGACTTGAAGTCCAGCTGTCTCGAGAATCCTGACGACGGCGTTGGTCACCTCGGGGCCAATGCCGTCACCGGGTATGAGCGTGATCGTGTGTTTCACAGTGAACCCGCCGCCTGACCGCTCACTGCCTGCCTACGTCTCCCTCGCCTCCCAATAGAGCAGGACAAGGGCACCAACGATGTTGATCATCATCAACTGCGTCGAGAGCTGATGAAGCTCGTCAAATCGAATTCGCCGTGCGTCGTGTGCCGGTAAGGTCGAGGGGAGCCCCCCGACTTCCTGCTGGATCGCATCCACTTCGCGCAGCACGACGAAGCCCGAATACAGCGCGACCAGCAGCATCAGCGCAACGATTCCCGAGCGCACCGCAAAACCACGCGGCCGCGGCCCGAGCAGGGCCATTGCGGTCAGCGCCAGCAGGGCCAGCGCTCCCGCGCCGTATGCAAAAATGTGAAAACGGGCGAGCACGGCGCCAAAAACCGCGCCGCCGAGGAGACGACCGGTGGTCGGTTCGCTCGCTTGCAGGACCTGAAACGTGGTCGGTGCAACGACCGCGCCCAGTATGACCATCCCGCCCAGCCACACTGCCAGCGCGAGGACATAGACATACCGCAACGCGAGCACCCGCTCATTATAATGAGCACCTCGATCCCCGATGTCCCGACCGCGGCCTTCCATCCTGACCAGTTCGGCGCGCCTGCTCGCTGTCGCGATTCTTCTCTGCGTGCTGGCGCTGTCCCCGCGCGCGCAGACCGGTCCTTCCGGTATGCGCGATCCGGCGTGGTCTCCCGATGGCAAGCGTCTGGCTGTCGTCATCCTCGACCGGATCTGGACGACCTCTCCGGATGGGCGCGATGGACGTGAGCTGACACGACTGGCCGCGTCGGAGCGGGAGCCCGCCTGGTCCGAAGACGGCAAACGGATCGCCTTCGTGGCAAACCGCGGTGAGGGGTTCGATCTCTACACCGTCGACTCACGCGGCGGTGCACCCGAGCGCGTGCTGCACCTCGACGGCGACGAGCGCACGCCGTCATGGACACCCGAGGGTCGCATCGTGTTCTCGCATCGCGCTGCGGACGAGTTGCAGTGGGACCTGTTTGTTGTGGACCCGTCGGTTGCTCAGTCGAAGCGTGTGGCGCAGCGACTGACGCAGTCTCCCGACGACGAGCTCCACCCGCGCGTGTCACCCGATGGCCGCCGTGTCGCGTTCACTTCGAATCGCAACAGCGACGATGGCGATTTCGACATCTGGATGATGCGTCTGTTCGATTCGGCCGCGAGTGGCTCGAATGCCGGTCGAGGACCGGCTGTTCGACTCGCGCGGCAAACTGGCTTCGACGGCTTCGCTGCGTGGTCGCCCGATGGGGCACGCCTGGCGTACTACTCGGTCCGTGACGGCATCGGGTCGACGTGGGTCACCGCGGTCAACTCGCTGAGTGATGGAGACGCGTTGTCACCCGGGCGTCCGGTGTCGCCCTCTGTGCTGGTGTCGAGGCACGGTGGCACGCTGACCTGGTCGCCGGACGGCCGCCTGCTCGCCATTGGTGAGATTCCGGAGCCCGATCCCGGATACAACGGAAACCCCCGCCGCGATCTGGACGATCCTCCGGCGCTCTTCAGCGATGGCCGCACGTATCGGCTGTGGATCGTACCGGCTCCACGCGCAGTGGACGAAGGTGCGCGCGCGCTGGCCGCCCCGTCATCGCCGACGACGGCTCCCTACAAACGAGCGTTCGACAACGTGTGGATGTCGCTCAAGCGCGTCTACTACCAGTCGGGTGAGGGTGCCCGGGCGTGGGATCGCCTTCGCGCCGAGCTCGAGCCGCGCGCGGAGCAGGCTCGCTCCGAGAGTGCATTCGAGGACGTGGTCGATCAGATGGTGGCGCGGCAGCCGCTGGTGAAGCCGCGCGTGACCTCGTCACGAGCGGTCGTCGTTTCGGCCCATCCGCTCGCCTCGGAAGCGGGCCGCGCCGTCCTCGCGCGCGGGGGAAACATCGTGGATGCGGCGATCGCCGTGTCCTTCGTGCTGGGCGTGGTGGAGCCTGATGCATCTGGCATCGGTGGTGACGGGCAGGCGGTGTTGTTCCTGAACGGGATGCCTGAGCCGTCGGTGATCGACTTCAAGGACCAGACGCCCAGCGCCGCGACGCTGGACAACCCGCGCATTTTCAGAGGCGCACGACTTGTCGGTGACGGCCCTCTGGCTGCCAACATTCCGGGCGTCGTCGCCGGGATGGACTACTTGCATTCGAAGTATGGCAGCGGGCGGATTTCCTGGTCCGAGCTGATTACCCCTGCCGTTGCGTATGCGGAACAGGGGTTCGTGCTCGATCAGACGCTGCCGTCGAGCATCGCGGAGGGGCGCCAGGTACCTTCAGAAGTACACTGCGTCGTCGCGGATCTACCTGCCGAACGGACGCGTGCCCAGGGCGGGGGAGCGCTTCGTCAATCGCGACTACGCGGCCACGCTTCGCACGATTGCTTCCGAGGGAGCCGAATCGTTCTACCAAGGCTCACTGGCGCGGCGTATTGCGGCTGACATGCAGGCCAACGATGGCCTGATCACGTACGACGATCTCGCTCAATATCGCGCCATCGAGCGTAAGCCGGTCAAGGCGCACTACCGCCGACATATCCTCTTTACCGGCGGACCTCCAGTGGGGGCCGGCGTCTCGCTGCTCGAGGCGTTTCAGGTGCTCGCCAACTACAGGCCGCCCGCGACTGCCACCCCGTCCGCGGATCCCGATTACTGGCACTACCTGATCGAGTCTTGGAAGATGCGTGACCGCGTCGCGCGGATCGCGGATCCGGCACAGTGGCCCGTTGACTTCGAGGAGCATCTCGACGCCGGTCACGCCATGGCTCTGTTCAATCGGATCAATCCGCGAGCGGCGCAGCTCTTCCCCGAAGATTCAGACGAGATCAGTGGCGGACCGGAAAGGATCGGCAGCGGTACGAGCGGTTTTGTCGTCGCCGACGTCGAGGGCAACGTCATTGCGGTGACGCAGACGTTGAGCACCTGGGGAGGATCCTTCTACGTGTCGCGTGGACTGGGCTTCCTCTACAACAACCATCTCAGGTCGAATCGGACTGCGCCCGGCGCATACGGACAGCTGAAGCCGCTCACGCGATCCAACACCGCCAACGTCCCGATGGTCGTCTTCAAGGAGAGCGGCGGCACTGTGACGCCGCGGTTCGCCGTCGCGTCAGCCGGCAATGCCTGGATTCCCGCGTCCACCTATTCCATCGTCACCGGCGTGATCGATGGCGGGATGTCGATGCAGCAGGCGATCGAAGCGCCGCGCTTCCTGGTGACTCGAGATCCGACCGACCTCAGCGGGCGCGGTGCGCGAGTCGAGATTGAAGATCGATTCCCGCGATCGGTGCTTCAGGAACTGACGGCGCGAGGCCACCGGTTCCAGAAGATCGGACGCAAGGGCGAGCTGCGCTACGGGTTTGCGTCTGGCGTGCTGATTGACGAGGAGCGTGGTCTGGTCGAAGCCGGCGCTGATCCACGACGGTCGCACGCCGCATCCGGTCTCGACGCGGGATCGACGTCGAGCGAGCAGCCCTGAGTTACTTCCCGGGGAACCTCTCCAGCTGCGTGATCCTGCGTGCTTGCCACAAGTGCCGCCGCTCGTGCGCCGCCATTGACGCGAACGCCGAGCCGAGCGGGATCCGGATCCAGGACGCGAGCGGCGATCGCACGCATGACCGTGAGAGATCGATCCCGTTTGCCTGTCGCAATCGATCGACGTATTGCACCTGGTAGGCGCGGAATCCGGCCAGCGTTTCCCGTTTGGGACGGTGCGGACCTGGCTGCTTGTCGGGTGACGTCCGCAACCGCAGTCGAGCGGGCGGTTCCATGAGATGTGAGAAGAGGCGGCCGATCAGGTTGTAGTGAAACGGGCCCTCCGCGTACGCGCCGTGCTTGATCGCATCGGCGATGCCCTCATCGATCGCTGGCAGGTAGGAGCGGGCGGACGCGTTCATATGCTCGAGGCACTCGGCGATCGACCAAAGATTCGGGCCGGCCTTCCACACGAACTGCTGTTCGTCCAGTGGTGTGACCAGCGCGTCGGCATCGGCAGAGATCCGTTCGAACTGCTGACGGAACGCGTCAATCTCGCGGGCAAGTGCCAGAGGACCCTGATTGGCCATCGCTCTCGCAGATTTTAGCAACTGCCCAGTTGAGTTGCACGGTTTGCTCAGGATCAAGCCGGCAACTCCGTTCGGGCTGTGGATGCTTCCGCTATAATCCGCGCGTCATCCGCTGAGTCGTGTGCGGAGGCATGAAATGACGAGCGATCGCGTAACCGCCACCGGCACTGGGGCAGCTCAGGGCAGCATGACCCGTCAGCAAGTCCTCGACTTGTTCAAGCGGCGAGAGGAGGCGTACGAGGATCTCGACGCTGCCGCATTGGCGACGGACTACGCCGATGATGCCGTGATCGACAGCCCCACTGCCGGCGTGCACCAGGGCGGTGAGGCGGCGGAGAAGGCGCTTCGAGCCATTTTCAGCGCATTCCTGGATCTGACCGTCACCACCGACCACCTCATCATCGATGGCGGCAGCGTGGCGAGTGTCATCACACTCGAAGGCACGCACATCGGCGATTTCCTCGGTTTATACCCCCAACGGGGAACGCGAACGCCGTTACGATTTCACGGCTGCCTGCAGGTCTTCTTCTAAGGCCAAGCTCAGACGAACGCTGAAGAAGCATGCCGTCGCGCGAGGCGTCCGGATGCCTACGAGCGTTTCACCCGGTCTTCTCATCCAGGATCGGCTGTCCTCAGAGGCGCCAAGGTCCGGCCGCTGGACCTAGGTCCGCTCACGCGCGTTCGTAGCAAGACCGTGAGTTACTGCGCCGGCTCGATGCGCAGCAATGCTCCGTCGTCTTCATCCGTGATGACGTAGAGCAATCCGTCAGGTCCCTGCCGCACGTCGCGAATGCGCTGGTGCAACGCGGTGAGCAGCGTCTCGCGACGCAACTCCTCCAGCTTGTCGTTGACGACGACGCGTTCGAGCCCACCAGTGCGCGGGACCTCGCCTCGACGTGCGCTGCCGACGAACAGATTGCCTTTCCAGGAGGGATAGCGATCGCCGGTGTAGAAGGTCAGCCCTGTGGGTGCGATCGAAGGGATCCAGATGACGAGCGGGGCTTCGATGCCCGGGCCAAGCGGGTTGTCGCCGATACGTGCGCCCTCATAGCTACGTCCGAACGTGAATGTGGGCCATCCGTAGTTGCGCCCGGGCAGGATCACGTTGACTTCGTCGCCGCCATTCGGTCCGTGTTCCGCCGCGATGACAGTGCCCGTTGCCTCGTGGACCGTGAGGCCGAGTTGATCGCGATGTCCAAGCGAGAACACCTCGGGACGCAGCCCTGACTTTCCGACGAACGGGTTGTCGTTCGGCACGCTGCCGTCTTCTCTCAGCCGAAGGACCTTGCCGTACACCGTGTCCATCTTCTGCGCCTGATCGCCAAACGGAGCGCCGGTCGTCATGTAGATCAGCCCGTCACGACCGAATGCGAGGCGCGATCCGCTGGCGCCGTTGCTCCAGTCTCCCGTGAAGACATCCTGCACGTCCGTGAGTGCCTTGCCGTCGAAACGTCCGCGCGCCAGCGTCACGGCGCTCTGACGTTGATTCGGGTTCTGGCCGACGGCGCCCGCCTTGTTATAGGTGAAGTACACGAACTGGTTGGTGGCGAACTTCGGGTGCAGCGCGATCTCCTGCACGCCTCCGCCCCGGAACGCCGGTTGCTCGGGAAGGCCCGCGACCGGTTCCGCCTCGAGCTTCGCCTGGCTGCCCGTGGCGCCGCGGACGATCCGCAGACGCGCGCCGCGCTCGGTGACGAGCGCGTCACCGTTCGGCAGGAAGGCCAGGCTGAAGGGATGCGCCAGCCCCCGTGCCACGACGACCACGCGAATCTTGTGCTGTTCGGCAGTATCGAACGTGTAGGGCGTGTCGCTCAGTGTGACCGGCGCAATGCCGATCTGCGGTTGCCCCTGTTGAGCGGATGACGCAACAGTCAGGATCAAGAAGCACGAGGCAATGAGGACAGACGAGGTCTTCCACGTTCTGAAAAACATGCGTTGGCTCCGCAGACGAGTAGACGACAGACAAGAGAGGCGGGTCTTCAGACCCGCCTGGCAAACAGTCCACCCGCTTCGCAAAACTGCTAATCAACCACAGCCTGCGCGATCAGATCCTCGAACTCGCGCTGGACTTCTCCAATCGAGGTCTGCACCATCAGCACGCCGACCAGTTCTTCCTTCGGATCGACGAAGAAGTGTGTGCCTTGTGCGCCGGACCAGCCGAACGTGCCGTTCGACAACATCGTGCCGCGCGCAGCATGGTCGGTCACGACTCGTACGCTGAGCCCGTAACCCTCGCCCGCCGGGCGTCCCGGAAGCGTGTCTGGCACGTGCACGGCGCTGAGCATCTCGACGGTCTTGCGCCCCAGCAGCCGCTTGCCATCCAGTTCGCCACCGTTGGCGAGCATCATCCCGAGCGGGATGTAGTCCTCGGCGGTGCTGTAGAGTCCGCCGGACCCGCGGAAGTACACGTTCCGCGACATCGTGTCGTTCGGCATCACCGCCTTGGTCAGACCTTTCTCGCTGCGCTGATAGACGGTAGCCACGCGCGGCATCTGCGTGTCGGTAGGCCAGAAAGTGATGTCCGTCATGCCGAGCGGGTCGAAGATCCGCGTGCGGAAGAACTGATCGAGGCGCGTGCCGGATGCGACCTCGATGATCCGGCCGAGCGTTTCGAAACCGGCGCCGGGGCTGTAGGTCCATCGCGATCCAGGCTGGAACTCGAGCGCCGTCGAACCGAGACGGGGGATGTAGTCAGACAAGGTCTCCCCATCTTTGCGCGCGACCTTGGCGATCTCGCTGTTGCCCATTGGCCCGCTGCCCAGACCGGAGACGTGCGTCAACAGATCCTTCACCGTGACGGCACGCGTGGCCGGAACCGCATAGAAATGCGGCTCGCCGTTACCTGCGCCGGCGCCACGGCCACCAGCCGTTACCGGTTGGGCGACTGCGACCTTCATGTCACGGAATTCCGGGATGTATCGACTGACCGGATCGTTCAAATGCAGCTTGCCTTCCTCGACCAGCATCATCACCGCGACGCCGATGACGGGCTTGGTCATCGAGGCGATGCGAAACATCGAGCCTGTCGACATCGGCTGCTTCGACTGCAGATCCATCACGCCGCGCGCGGAGTGATGCACGACCTTACCCTTGCGCGCCACGATGGTGACGGCACCGGCGAGGTCGCCGGCCGCGATGCGCCGGTCGATCATCTGCGTGATTCGCTGGAGACGTTCAGTGGACATCCCGACGTCTTCAGGCTTGGCAGTGGGCGACGAGGCGGTCGATGCCGGTATGGTGAGTACGGTGAGGAGGAGTGCGCACAGGGCAGCAGTCTTCATGGACGGTCTCCTGTCGACGAACATGGCCGTAGAGGAATGCGCAGGAATTATGGGCCGTGGCTCGGCTGCGGTTCAACCTCCGAACGGGAGGTCTCGGAGGCGACGGAGGTCACGGAATGCCGCGGAGATACCGTGTTGAGAGTCAAGGGTGGGCGCCTGTCGGTTCATACGCTCTCCCTGTTTTGAGAACACCGTAGGCAATGTGAATGAGTTTGCGCATGGCCGCACCGACAATGACCATCGGCGGTTTGCCGGCGGCGCGCAGGCGCAGGCGGAGCGCCTGGATCGTGGGGTTGTGACAGCCAGATTACAACTACAATGTGGTAGTAATGCAGCTCGGGGAATTCGAATACCTCATGTTGACCGCCGTGGCGCGGCTCGGAGAGGGCGCCTACGGCGTCGCCATCCGCCAGGAGATCGAGGACGCCACGGGCCGCCCCTGCTCCCTCGGTGCGCTCTACACCACCATCGATCGACTGGAGACGAAAGGTCTCATCAAGACATCGATGGGCGATCCGACGCCACAGCGCGGCGGGCGTCCGAAGCGCATGGTGCGTCTGACGCCAAAGGGAACAGAAGCGGCAGCTGCCTTCTATCAGGCGGTCCTCCGCGTGAGTCGCGGCGTGACATGGGCGAGCAAATGAAGTGCCGGCGATGATGACGCGAGTCTGTGCTGGCGATCTCGATGCAGCAGCGACGGCGCGAGCACGCCATCGTCGCACGCTGACATCAGGCGTCGATGCCGATCTGTTTCAGGTGGTGCTTCAGGTGTCGCACGTAGTCGGTCGCGATGAATTCCAGCGTGACATCACCATCAGGTGAGTGCCACACGTGACCAAGTGCGGCGTCGTCGAGTGACTCGATCACCGTCGCAAGGTGACGGTTGTACGCGGACCACAAGATGATGATCTCGCTCCACGGTGTCTGCTGGTAGCGATTCAGACGGACCCAGTTGTCCTGCTCGTATCCCGGGAAGCTGAGCTCCGATTGCAGTTGAAGCCGCATGAAGCGCTGGTGATTGTTCGCAGCCGAGTCGATGAGGTGCCCAAGGATTTCCTTCTTCGACCACTTGTTGGCAGCCGGCTTCTGCGCGGCGATGTCTTCGGGGATGGCGTGCAGGCGAGGGAGTGCGCTCGCGACGACCGACGAGAGAGAACTGACCATGCACAACCCTAGCGGACTCGCGAGCGACGTTCAAGATCGGCGCGACAGCGACGGCGCTGACGCTGTGGACGGTGGAGTGACCTATTTCAGCGTGAACGTCATCTGCACCTGGACAGCGACGCGGACTGGCTCGCCGTTGCGCGTGCCGGGCTGAAACGTCCACCGCTTCATCGCATCGACGGCCTGCTGATCGAGACCGTACGTCGCATCGAGCGACTGCATGATGCTGACATCGCCGACCGAGCCATCGGTCAGCACGACCGCCTCGAGAAGCACATCGCCCTGAACCTTGGCATCCATCGCGGCCGGTGTGTACTGCGGACGTTCTTCGTACACGGGGATCGGCATCGTGAGGTGCGTGGATCCATTCTGCTGCGATCTGACGGGTGCCAGCCTGGCCGCGAGCTCTTGTGCTGAGGCGGCCGTGAAATTCCCGGTGATAAAGGCGTTGTCGCCGATCGGCGACTTGAGCGTCGGTGCCGAGATGACGTTGCCGTTGAGCACGATGGCCACTGGCTTGCCGAGATGTGCGGTTGTCGCTGTTCGTATCCGCGTTGACGCTTGACTGCTGAACCGCACATCAATCCCGAAGTGTCCACCCATGTCGATGACGCGCGTGCTCGTCACGTCGGCATCGGTGGCGAGCGTCGTCGTGTGCAGGTAGACCTGGCGGTCCGAACCCGGCACGGACGAACCTTTCAAGCCGGTTGCCGGCGCGGTTTCGGCCAGCCTGATCTCGAGCCGTGCTCCCGACTGCGCCAACTGCAGCGAGTGAGTCAAGATCGAGCGGTAGTGCTCGTGTGGCACCGAGCGCCGCGCTGCCCGTCACGATAGCCAGCACCGAAATCGTCCACGCGAGTCGTCGAAATGACATGTGAGTCTCCTTCGAGAGTTCCTGGAACCGCGATTTCAGGTGCCGTCGCCGCAGGAAGGCGATCGACATCGAGGCGCTGATGCCGCGATCGGCAAATGTCAGCAACGTGTTCATGTAGGTGCGCTTCGACACTGCACTCGAGACGACGAGTCGATCGATCACGTGTTCGCGCGCGAGCTGTACCTGCTCGACGAGCCACCAGACAGCGGGATGAAACCAGAACAACACCCGAAGATGCTCCTCGAGCACGATCCACATCCAGTCGCGTCGGGCCACGTGGAGCAGTTCGTGATGGGCGACGGCACACTGGGCCTCAGTGCCGAGTTCGCGGAATCGCTGCGGCAACAGGATCACCGGGCGCAGGAGGCCAAAGGTGACCGGCTGCTCGAGCGCCTGCGACCATCGAAACTCGGCGCGTGGCGCCAGCGATGTCCTGAGCGCTTCGACTTCCACCCCGAGCGTTGCGGGTGTGCTCCGATGCCGCTGCTGCCGCAGGCCCCACGCGGCTGCCAGCAGCCTCGTGAGCCCGAGACAGAGGCCGGCACACCAGATCCACAGGATCCCGACATTCATCGCCGCCGGCGCGGGGTTGACGATTACCGCCTGTTGGTGCGCGATGCTCGCGGAAACGAACGCAACGGACAAAGCGATCGGCTCGCGCTGTGCTGGCGCGAGGACAGGAAGGAGGAGGCACAGGAGCCCGACGCCGCGCCAGTAGGCAAAGCGCAGCGCCGGAGCGGTCCCGCGAAACAGGAGCGTCGCCGCCACCGCTGCGACGGACACGACGAGCAGGATCTGCGCGCTGTAGATGGCGAGGGCGTGAGCTGCGGGATGCATCTGCATCACTCGGCGTCGTCGATGAGCCGGCGCAGCTCTTCGCGTTCGCTCTCGGATAGGTCGGTGGAGGTGACCAGGTGCGCCAGCAGAGGCGCGGATGATCCGTCGAACACGCGCTCGACGAACTCCCGGACCATGGCGGTCACGACCCGGCGCTCGGGAATGGCTGCCCGATACCGGTAGGCGCGCCCGTCGAGCGCCTTCTTCAGATAGCCCTTGCCTTCGAGCGTATTCATCATCGTCATCACGGTCGTATAGGCGACGGGACGGCGCTCGCGGAGCGTCTCGTAGACCTCGCGGACAGAGGCGTCTTTCTGCCGCCACACGACTTTCATGATGGTCGAGTTCCTGCGCGCCGAGATTGGGCAGATTGCGAATCATGTCTTGTCCGTTAGTCGTCCGGCTTCGGCCGGACCACCATGTCTACTAGTCGTATAGTACTTGCAGACTAGTTGTCAAGGACGGGATGCGGCGGCCTCGAACGTGGCCCACGGAATGGGGCGTCCGTGCATCGGCACCAAGCTGCGCGACATCGAGCTTCAGCTTGCGGACGGCGTTGAAGAAGCTGCGCTGATCTCCTGAGATCGTGGCGGGCATGGGATCCAGCGTGTTGACGAGATCCGCTTCGAGCAGCATCCGTTCGCAGGCAGGTACGCCATCAGCATCCCTTCGACGTGCTGAAGCGGATTCACATAGTGGATCTGCATCGTTCGGGTGCCGTCGGTGATGACGTAGTTCTCTCTGACCGTCTCGAAGTAGTAGCCTTCGGCCAGCTCGGTCGGCGGCCAGAGCGACACCATGTCGGGCCGCAGCGTGCGCGGAACGTAGTTGATGACGTCGCGGTTGAGAAAGTCGAAGTTCTTCCAGTGTGTGACGACGGTTGCGCCGATGTGGTTGTACGCGCGCAGCCCGCCGGTGTGGTCGAAGTGCTGATGCGAGTTGACCACGAAGCGGATCGGCTTGTCGGGAATCAGCCGCGACGACTTCCTCGATGACGGCGAGGCTGCGCGCTTCGCTGAGCGGCGCATCGAAGACGGCGATAAAGGTGGCGAATTCGACGGCGACGCTGTTGTGCGTACCGCCGGCCAGCAGGTACACGCCGTCGGCCAGCTTCTCCATCTCGACGCGCATCGGGAACGCCTGCCGATCGCACTGACTCCGGAACAGCCACCGGGTCCGGACAGACGTTGGCGCTGCACATCCTTGAGCGTCCCGCCGAACGCGTTGTGTCCGGCGGTGATGGCCTGCGCCCCGAAGTTGTCGTCCCACCCCTGATGCGAGTGCCAGCCGGTGGGGAACCTGATGCCGTTGCCGAGGGTCACGTAGCTGGCGTTGGTGAACTCATGTTCGTAGTTCATGTCGCCGAGCGTCTCGCTCGGGACCCAGGTGTGAATTCGCTGCAGCAGGTTCTCCTTGTTGATCGTCGCGTCGATGCGGTACTTGCCCCAGGTAATCGACACGACGCGCATGCGCTCGGGGGAGACCTCAGGCCCGTCGCGGCCCATCTCGCCAAGCTCCCAGCGCCACACGGCCTTCGGGTTCGCGCCGGGAAGCGCCGCGGCCTTCAGGAAACCGTGCGGGTTCAGCACGAGTTCGACGGGGAAGATCTCGGCGATGTCCGGCGGGAGTGCGACTGGCGGCGATCCGGCTCCGTCCATGTACCACGCGTGCGTGCCATTCAGCATGAACGTCTGGTGCGCGTTCTTCTGCAGTGGGCCGTCTTCCCAGCCGATGCCGTACTTCCAACCCGCCGGGTTGAGGCCCGGCTTCCGATCGAACTCTTCCTTCATCGACCAGGTGTCCCAGTTCATCGTCCGCGTGTAGTTGGCCATCGAATCGATGCGCGGCCAGTCGACGTTGCGCGCCGACTCTCGGGCCTGACCGAGTGCGCCTGAATAGGCTGTTCCGCCGATGGTGACGCACCGCAGGTTGTCGGTGCCGATGGCCTGGCGTGCCGCAGACAGGATCGGTGCAGGGTCGAGGTACCCGGGCGGCAGTTGCCGCTGCGTTGCGACGACGGCACCCGTCAGCATGACGGCGGCGAGAACGGCAAAGACCCTCATCATGACGTCTCCCTCGCGCGTATCGGTGGTTCAGACTCCGGTGCGCGATTCTCTCATGTGCAACTTCCCGAAATCTGATAAATAAGGAGCCACGCAGAGGTGTACCGATGGCCCAGGTTCGACGTCTCGTGGGTTTCGTGGCTGCCGTTGTCGTGCTGATCCTGGTATTTGGCGGCGGCTGGGTGACCGGACGCTTCGGCATCGGTGATGCGGCCGTCGAGCCGTCGTCGCTCAGCGATCTCGAGCGGCAGTTCACTGAGCGCATGCGGAACGTGACGCTCCGCGGCTCCTTCACGGTCGATGGACGCGAGGGCCCGCCGCGGGAGGATCGCTACGACATCGAAAGCGTCGAGAAGGTCGGCGATGACCTATGGCGGTTCAACGCCGGCATGTCGTGCTGCGGCGTCAACGGCACCATCCCGATGGTCATCCCGATGCGGTTCATTGGTGACACGCCGGTCATCATGATGACCGACACCAGCATTCCGGGGATCGGCACGTTCACCGTCAGGCTTTTCTTCTACGGCGATCGCTATGCCGGCTCATGGCAGCACGGCAAGGTTGGCGGGTTGATGTCGGGGCGGATCGAGAAGCGCGCTCCGGCGACGTCTGGTTCATAGCCAGGGCGGGTCTGAAGATCCGCCGCGCTACTAGCGCAGGACCTGTTCGAAGAAGGCGAGCGCGCGCGGATCGCGCGACTGGCCCAACCAGAACATCGCCTGTTTGCGCACGGCCGCGTCGCGATGACTGCGGGCGACTTCAATGAGCTTCGGTACGCCCTCGTCTTTCGGCAGCTGACTCAACGCGAACACGGCTTTCTTCCTCACGTCGGTCTCCGGATCTTCGAGCCCGAGCGTGATCGTACCGACCGCCTTGTCACCCGCCCGTTGCGCAACCCAGAAAAGCGCGGTGCCGCGAACGTTGCTGTTGCGGCTGTCACGAGCGAGCGCAATCAGGCGCTCGGTGGCGCGCGCGTCGGCGTGCAGGGCGATCGCCGTGATGGCCGTGTTCCCCACTCGACGCGAGCCATCTGCCGCGAGCGTCTCCAGATAGTCGACGCTGTCGGCCGCGCGCACGCCAGTCAGCCAGTGGAGGGTGAGTCCGCCGGCGTCGAGCGGGCACTCCGGTGAGGCCAGGCGAATCTGCTGCACGTCGCGGCCGGTGAACCGATAGAGCACCATGATCGTGTCCGGACCTTCGAGCTTCAGCGGTCCGACGCGAGTGCGCCCCGTCATGCCATCCGCGGCCCAGCACCCGGCTTCGCGGTCGCTCCCATTGACGGCAACGGCGTAGCCGACCCACGCCGGCCCGGGAGTGCGCGCCATGAGTGCATTGATCTCGCGATCGATCGATTGTGTCGCTGCTCGTGTCTCGAGAGTTCCGTTGACGACCGCCGGTGCCTGCGCAAGCACGGGCGCCGCGATGAGCATGAAGACGGTGGCCACGAGTCTTGTCATCACGAACCTCAATTCGAGCAGCGTGAAACGCCCACCTACTTGAGCAGCTCCATCAGGTAGTCTCTCGCTGCCGGTGAACGCATCAATGACAGCTTCTGGACGATCCGGCCTTTGAGCTCACGGTCGGTTTCCTTGCGCGCGAGCGCCACGAGCGTTTCGGCGTTCTGCTGTATGAACAGCGCGTCGATGGCCGCCTCCTTGAGCTCGGTGTTGGTCTGGCGGTTGTAGACGTTCAGGATCGCGTCGGCAGTCCGTTCACGTCCCAGCAAGCCGAGCTGATGGATCGCCCGCCGGCGCAGCTCCATATTCGAGATCGTTGTTGGCGACCTCGATGAGACGCGCCGAGTCACCAGCCAGGAAGAGCGCCTGAATCATCTGTTCCTTGACGTCGGCGTCGGTCTCCTTCGAATAGAGCTGCCACACCTCGTCTCGTGCACCCATGATCCCGAGCTGTCGAACGGCCTCCGCGCGCAGCTCCGGCGACTTCTCGCCCGTAGCGGCCGCGAGCACGCGCTCGCGATCGCCGCTGATCATGTAGCTCCGAAGGATCTGCCGCTTGACCTCGATGTCGGTCGAGGCCGAGTAGATCTCGCCGAGCAGCTGACGATTGGCCTGAGAACCGTATATGCCGAGATATTGAACGGCCTTCATCTGCAGGTCCGGGTTGGAGCCGCCGCGAGCCACGTTCGTGAGCACCTGACGCGCTCGTGGAGCGTTGCTCTGCGCCAGCACGAACAGCGCGCGCTCCTTGAGGCGCGGCGAGCTCGCGCCCTGCAGCAGCTTCTCGAGCATCGGGATGGCCTGGTCCGGGTCCTGATGCTGGAGTCCCTGAATGGCCAGCAGTTTGAGTTCCTCGTCTGTCTGCACGTCGGGGGACACCGGTTGACCTGCTCGCTGTCGCACCTGGATTTCGAGTGCACGCGCATCGCCGAGCCAGCGGCTCGCCGGATACCCCTTGAGCAGTTCGGCGACCGACGTCAGTGCCTCAGTCTGCCGGTTCAACTTGTCGAGTGAATACGCGCGCCAGTACAGCGCCGCATCGGCTCGCGGCGCCTTTGCCGAGACCAGGGTCGTGAAGCGCTCGACCGCTCGCGTCCACTGCGCGCGCTCGATGGCGTCCTGACCCTGCTCGTACATCTGCTCGTAGCGCTCGCGCGCCTGTTCCGCTCGTTCGCGCGCCTGTTCGGCATCGCTCGCGTTGCTGCTCGGCCTGCTCGCGCTGACGGTCCGCACGCTCGCGGGTGTTCTGTCCTACCTGCTCTTCGAGCACGAGCGCCTGCTCCGCAGCCGCAGCCGCCGGCATGACGAGCGCCACAGCCACTGCCGTCGCGACGATCCATTCGACCATCTGCCTCTTCATCGTCATTACCATCCTCGTTCCCTGATCTCTGCCGCCACGACGCGCACCCGGAACATGAGGTCCTGATCGTCGATGCGCCGACGCAGCCGGTTCAGCTCCTCGGGTGCGATATCCGCCGGGCCATTGGCCACTTCCACGAGGACGCGTTCGAGGTCCTCGAGCAACATGCCGATCTCAGCGTCTCCAACCTGCAATGCCGACCGCCGATACAACCGGCCGGCGGCGACGAGATCGGCTGCACGTGCCCGGTCCCCGACCGCCGGTGCGCCGACCTCGACGTCGGCATTCACCAGTTCCACGAGCATGCGCTGTGAACGCTCGAGGTGATCCTCGACCTCCGCACGCAGCAGTCGCTCGGTCAACATCGGGTCGTCGACCTCCGCTGTCGACGATTCCTGCGCTGGGCGATCCCAGACCCGACCGGCCGCGAACGCCGCGACGAGAAGAACGCCGATGCTCGCGGCCACCGCCAGCCGCGGCATCATCGCGTTCCAGCCCGCGCGCCACGTCTGCTGGACGGGCAGGAGCGGTTCGATCCGTGCCCACATCTCGCGTTCGAACCCGCTCGGTGGCTCGTTGATCGGCGTCACTGTCAACGGCTGTCAGCACGGCGCGCAGTTCCCGATCGAGGGCGCGGCATTCCTCGCACTGCTCGAGGTGGATCCGCGTGCGCGAGCGGTCGTCATCAGAGCCCTCCCCGTAGAAGTCGAGCAGCAGTTCTTCGTCCGTCAGGTGACGCATCATCGGCTCCGGCAACAGCCGACTCCTTCCTTGAATGGCGCCAGCGCCGCGCGCATCTTCCGGACGGCGCGAAAGACGCTGTGCTTGGTCGCGCTGGTGTTGAGACCGAGCGCGACACCGATCTCGCTGATCGACATGCCCTCGATATGTCGGAGCATGAACGCTGACCGCTCGAGCGTCGTCAGACGCCGCAATGTCTGATCGATTCGATGTACCGATCTCACCCGCCAGCACCTGGCGATCCGGTTCGGCATCGGTCGACTCGATCCAGCCGCTGGTCGCTTCCTGATCGAAGGTGCTCGGGTCGTAGGCTGGTTCCCGACGACGCGCGGTCCGGAGGTGATCGATGGCGCAATTGATGGCAATTCGCGTCAACCACGTTCGCACGTTGGCTCGAGCCTCGAATCGGCCGAGCTGCGCGTGCGCCTTGAGCCATGTGTCCTGGACCACGTCCTGTGCATCCTCAACGTTCCGCGTCAACCGATACGACGATGCGGAACAGATAGCGGCTGTGCCGCTCCACGAGCGCACGAAAGGCGTCTCGGTCGCCGTTTCTGGCCATGGCGACGGCCGTTTCGTCGCTCTCGTGCATCCTGAGAACTTAGACGGTAACCAACGCGGCCGGTTGGCTGGCGAAAATTGGCGGTTTCGGCGAGTCTTCGACTCGCCTTTCGAGAGGACCGGTCTCCGGGATTCAGTCGTGCCTGAGGGCAACTATCGGGCTCACCGCCGTAGCCCGGCGGACGGGAATCAGGCAGGCGATGGCCGCGATCACCAGCAGAAGCAGCGCAACGGACGCATAGGTGGCCGGATCGGTGCGCGTGACCTGGAAGAGCGACGCCTGGATCAAGTGGCTCAGGAGCAGCGCGGCAAAGAGCCCGACGATCACGCCCGAGCCGATGATGCCCATGGCGTGCCGCAACACCATCGTGAGAACCCGCGACGCGGTTGCGCCGAGCGCCATGCGCAAGCCGAACTCGCGTGTCCGTTGAGCCACCGAGTACGCAATCACCCCGTAGAGACCAGTACCGGCGAGCAAGGCCGCGACCGCACCGAACATCCCGAGGAGCCACATCGACAGCCGGAGCTGCTGCAGGTGATCCGTCGAGCGTCTGTTCGACGGTTCGAACATCGGCCACCGGCGTCGCACGGTCGATCTCGGCAACGGCACGTTTGACTCTGAGGCAGGGCGGTCAGTGGATTGCCTACCGTGCGAACCACGAATGTCATGCCGATGCGCAGAGTAGACGAACGGGCCCACGAACATCGGACCCTGTTGAACATGGGGCAAGTAGACCGCCGGGGTGTGCGTCGTGTCGAGCGGGCCGAGGAGTGTATCGCCGACGACGCCGACGATCTGGCGCGTCTGCTCGTTGGGAACGAAATCGAATCGGATGTACTGGCCGACCGGGTCCTCGCCTGGAAAGAACCGGTCGGCCATCGTCTTGCTGATGATGACGACCGGCGCCGTATCAGCGCGATCGTGAGCGCTGAAGTCGCGTCCCCGAATCAGCGGGAGTGCTCATCACCGCGAAGAAGCCCGGCGTGATTGCGAAGTAGTCCGCCGTCTGCTGATCGGTCGGCCCCGCGCCCGGCGTGGCGGTGGGCGGAAGCGGGCGTCCGTCGATCAGAAACGGTATCGCGAATGCTCGACCGCCGAACGGTGGCGAGCTGACGGCTGCCACGCCCGTCCACGGCGGGCACGGTCTGCAGGCGTTCGAGCGACGCGCTCAACGGTCTGCGCCGGGACCGGGCTCACCTCGAACAACCCGGATCCTCGGTATATGCCGATTGCCCTTGAACGACTCTCGCGCGGGAAGACGGAAGTCGAACGCCAGCAGATTGCGCGGGTCGGCACCGAGCTCGTTCTCGAGCACCCGAAGGAAGCTGTGAATCATCAGGCCGGCGCCCACCAATAGCACCAGCGCGAGCGCGACCTGGCCGGCCACCAGCACGCTGCGCGTCCGTTGCCGCTGTGGCCCCCCCGGTTGCCGTCCGGTTCGACTGAACGAACGCCTCGACGAGCGTAATCCGCGAAGACCTGCATCGCAGGGACGACGGCGAACACGATGCTGGTGGTCAGCGCGACAATCGCGGTGAATCCGAGCACACGAAGGTCGAGCGACACGTCCTCGAGATGTGGAAATCCGGCCGGGGCGAGCGTCAGGAACAGCTTCAGCCCAAGCCAGGCCAGGCAGACGCCAAGCGCTGCGCCCAGTAGCGCGAGCGGAAGGCTCTCAGTCATCACCTGCCGCACGATGCGCCGGCGGCCGGCGCCGAGCGTCATGCGCAGCGCCAGCTCCGTCTGCCGGGTCGTGCCCCGTGCCAGCAGCAGACCCGCCACGTTGGCGCAGGCAATGAGCAGGACGAACGCCACGGCCCCTTGCAGAATCACCAGCGAAGGCGCGTAGTCCCCCGATGGCTGTCCGATCCCATCGAACAGACGCGCCGCCGAACGCTTCAACGACTCGATGCGCAGGCCGAGACTACGATGGCGCGCGGGATCGTCCGCTGCGAACCGAAGCGCCAGCGCAGTCGAGCTTCGGCCTGGGCCTGTTCGATCGACACGCCCGGCTTGAGGCGCCCGACGATCGAGTTGCCGCCCACGCGGCTTTCCACCTGCGCCCGCGTCAGACAGAGCGGTGCGAAGAACTCCCGGTCGGTGCCGAAGAACTCGAACCGTTCAGGGAGGACGCCGATCACCGTAGTCGGCGGCGCGGTCCAGCGTGATCGTTTTGCCCACGATGGCCGGGTCGCCGGCAAATCGCCGCTGCCACGATCGGTAGGTCAGAAGCACGACCGGTGCGAGCTGATCGACCTGATCCTCTGCGTCGGTGAACGTCCGCCCCATGATCGGTTGCACACCGAGCGTCCGGAACATCGACGGCGAAACGGTCTGACCCAGGATGCGCTCGGCTGCGGCGCCGTCGCGATCGAAGCCGAGTGTCTTCACGCCGCAGGCGATCCCGTTGAAGGCCGCGACCGACTCGAACGACTGCGCCTGATCGCGCAGCGCGAAATAACGAGGGATGCTCGACGTTCCGAGTTGATCGGGATTCTCGGTCGGCACCGTCCAGATGGCGACGAGACGATTCGAGTCCGGCAGATCGAGCGGTCGGAGCAGTGTGGAATCAAGCAGGCTGAACACCAGCGTATTGGCGCCGACACCGAGTGCCAGAGACGCCGCAGCCACAACGGTGAAACCCGGCGATCGGCGCAACGCTCGCCATCCGTACAGCGAGGTCCGATCTCAGCTCGTCGACCAGCCCCAGTCCTCTGGCACTGCGCACTTCCTCCTTGTAGCGCTCGAGCGATCCGAACTCCTGTCGCGCTTGTCGACGCGCCTCGCCTGGTGACATGCCGCGTCGCGTCAGGTCGCTGACGCGCGCCTCGAGGTGGAATGCGATTTCGTCAGACAGTTCGTGCTCGACGCGACCGCGGCGCACGAGCCCGGCGAGAAAGGAGCGAAGCGTAGCCCAGCTCACGGCTCACACTCCCTGGGCGCTCAGCGCGCGGGACATGGCAACGGCCAGCCGGCTCCATCGATCGGTCTCCGATTTCAGCCGTCGCCGGCCCGTTGCCGTCAGCCGGTAAAACTTGGCGCGCCGATTGTTGTCCGAGGTTCCCCATTCACTCTCGAGCAGCCCCTGATGCTCCAGCCGCGCGAGGGCGGGATAGAGCGCACCCTGCTCGATGAGCAGCGCGCCGCCCTGATCTGCTCGATACGGAGCAGAACGCCGTAACCATGTTCAGGTGCCAGCGACACGGCCTTCAGAATGAGCAGGTCCAGCGTTCCCGGTAACAGGGCAGCCTCTTCGGCCATCGACTCTCTCCTATATCGCTTAGGTGAGACTAGCCGTCTCTCTCCTAAGTTGTCAAGGAGAGCGCGCCGAGCCGAAGCCTGGGCGTATGATCACCTCGTGCCGCGGCCGATGACGGTGCTCGAGGACCGAGAGTTCCACCGATGGGGGATGGTGACTGCGGCGCCGCACGCGTCGCTGAGGGCGCACGTCCGACGCTACATTGGCTGGTGGGAACACCGAACGACGCCGCTCTACCGGCGGGAACTGCCGACCGCCGAAGTCCCGCTGATCATCAACTTCGGTGCTCCCATCCGCCTGTTCGACGTCGCCGATCGGACGCGATCGACCGCGCTTGGCAGCTTCGCCGCCGGTGCCTACGACTCGCACGTCATCGTCGAGGCCAACGGGTCACAGGGCGGCATGCAGATCGATTTCACGATTCTCGGCATGCGGCTGTTTCTCAACCGGCCGCTCGCCGACCTGACGAACCGGGGCGTGGCGCTCGAAGACATCTTCGGCGCGGAAGGCCGTCGCGTGACGATGGAGCTGCACGACGCGCCGACATGGCAGGCACGGTTCGACCTGCTCGACCGGGAGATTGGCGCACGTATCGCGGCGGCGAAGAAGCCGACCTCTGAAGTGTTGTGCACGTGGAAAAGGATCGTCGAGAGTGGCGGACTCGTGACGATCGGTGCACTCGTCGACGAAACTGGCTGGAGTCAGAAGCATCTCATCAGCCAGTTCAGGGAACACATCGGTCTTGGACCCAAGATCTTCGCGCGGGTCATGCGGTTTGGCCGCGCCGTGGATCGGCTGCGTCGTCGCGAACACGCGAGTCTGACCGAGCTGGCGCTCGACTGCGGCTACTACGATCAGTCCCATTTCGACCGTGACTTCCGAACCTTCGCGGGCGTCACGCCAACCGACCTGTTGCGGACGCTCGGAGCGTCCGGGGGGTTCTCGGACGCGACCAGGTAAGATTCGTCCAAGACGGTGGCAGCGGCCCGCGGCTACGCTGCGGTCATGACAAAGCCAACCATCTTTCCAGTCCTCAGCTACCAGAACGCACCGGCCGCCATCGAGTGGCTTGGCCGCGCGTTCTCTTTCGAGAAACAAGTCGCTTACCCGGGACCCGACGGGACCATCGTGCATGCTGAACTCCGGCGGGACGCGGGTGTGATCGGGATCAGTTCAGTCGCTCCGACCAGTGAAGCCAATCCCTGGACGTCCGTGCGCCAGGGCGTGTACGTGACCGTCGCCGATGTGGATGCGCACTGCAAGCGCGCGCAGTCGGCTGGCGCCAGGATCGCGATACAGCCGTACGACACACACTACGGCTCGCGCGAGTACTCGGCATGGGATCTCGAAGGGCATCTGTGGGGATTCGGCACCTACCCGATGGGTTCACCGGAAGGCGAGCCGAATATTTATCCGGAAGTCGTTTACCGCCGTGGCGCCGAGGCCGTGAATTGGCTCGAGCGCGCGTTCGGGTTCACGGTGGCCGTGCAGTTACCGGGCCCCGACGGCAAACCGCTCCACGCCGAGATGCGGGTGGAGATTCGACCATCATGCTGAACCTCGAAGCGGTTCGAGTGACGGGTCCCGTCAGGCGATCAGCGTGAGAGTGGACGATCCGGATGCTGCCTTTACGCGAGCGACCGCGGAGGGTGCGGTCGTTGTGCAGGCGCCGGTGACGACGCATTACGGCGCACGATGCTGCTGGGTGCGCGACCCGGAGAATTTTCTCTGGGGATTCAGCACGTATCGTCCGGAGGCATAGGGCGCAGGGCGGGTCGGCTCCGGACCTGCCCGCCGATCTGCCCGAGGCCGCACTCGACTTGGTTTGCCACGGCTAACGCCGTCGAGGATCTCCTGTCGCTAAGTCCGCCTAAACCCGGACGCCACGAGCTGAGCCGATTTTCGCGCGTTTGACACCTTTCTGAGTGATGCGCCCGCCGCCGCTCAACGGCGCGTGCGAGCTCACGACAAGGAGGATGACGTGTCCGTCCGATTTCGACTCATACCCGTATAAATACCGGTGTTCTGGCCGCCCGCGAAAAGCAGCTCCTCATCTGGATCGCGCGCCGCCTGCCGGCGTGGGTGAACTCCGACCATCTCACGTTGCTCGCGCTCGTCGCGATGGCGGGCGCGGGTGCCTCGTTCTGGGCGGCTGCGAACCTGGCCTCCCGCGCTCGTGTTCGTCGTCGTCTCGCTCGCCATCAACTGGTTCGGCGACAGTCTCGATGGAACGCTGGCGCGCGTCCGCAAACACGAACGACCGCGTTATGGGTTCTACGTCGACCACGTGCTCGACATCACCGGAGCCTGTCTGTTGCTCGCTGGGATGTCGCTGTCGGGCTTCATGAGCCCGGTCGTGGGGCTGGCAGTGCTGGTGGCCTACCTGCTGGTGTCTGCGGAGGTGTTCCTGGCGACAGCGGTCCAAGGCAAGTTCCGCATGTCGTTTCTCAGCGTGGGCCCGACGGAGCTGCGCATCATCCTTTCGATCGGTGCGTTGACGCTGTTCACGCATCCGGTCGTCCGGCCATTCGGCATCGGGACGTTCCTGCTCTTCGATGTCGGAGGTGTCGTGGCCGTGATCGGCATGCTCACCGCGTTCGTGACGTCAGCGAGTCGGACGACCGCCGCGCTTCATCGAGCCGAACCACTGCCGAAGGTGAGCGGGGAGCCGAAACGGATGGCTTGCGTCATTCAGCACACGATCCCGACCGCCCTCCGACGAAGACTCTCGTGAGCACGCGACGGCGCTGGATGCGCTTCAACCTGGTCGGCGTGATGGGATTCACGCTCCAGACCGTGACGCTGTGGGTGCTGGTGCAGTGGGCAGGCGCGTCGACCAGCATCGCCGTCACCGTCGCGGTGCTGGCCGCCGTCTCGCACAACTTTGTGTGGCACGAACGCTTCACGTGGCGCGACCTCCCTCGTGAGCACCGGTTGAAGCGATGGCTGTCCTTTCATGGTTCAACCGGGCGTGGTCTCCGTGCTGACCAACGTCGGCGTCACCTTGACTGTAATGAACGTCACGGGTCTTTCGGTGCTGCCCGCCAACATCATCGCTGTCGCCATTGGTTCTCTCGTGAACTTCTGGATCAATGATCGGTTGATCTTCCGACCTACGCCGGCGTTGGAGACGCCCGCGGATATTCCGAGTACCGGGAATGTGTCGTGATTGACCTGCGTTGGGAATGGATCGCCATCGGGTACTTCAGTAACCTGCTGATCGTCGCAATGGCCAGCCGCCGCTTCGCCCGGGCGCGCATTGGTGCCCTCGTCGGGATGGCGTGCAGTGGTCTCGCATTCGTTGCCCAATCCTCTTCGCTGTTCTGGCTTCGAGAGGACTCACCAGCCTTCACCCTCGTCGTTCCTCTGGCAGTGCTGCTTGGCGGGTACTGGCTTTCTGGACTGTTCTTCGTGAGCCCCATGCAGGCGATCGAACAACGGCTGATGAAGACAGACGAACGGCTGCTAAACCGGGGCGGAGTCCTGGCAGCCTACCGCGCAAGCCCGCAGGCCGTTCACGAGTTCTTCGAGATGGCGTACGTGCTTGTCTATCTCGTTATCCCTGCCGGAGTCGCCACACTCGCCATGGGCGGACATGCCGATGCCATCCCTCGCTTCTGGGCCATCGTCCTGCTCGCCGAGTTCCTCAGCTACGGAGTGATGCCGTGGCTGCAGACGCGTCCGCCGCGCGCCCTCGAATCGACTGTGTGGTCCATTCAGTCGCGGTCCGCTATCCGACGGTTCAACGCCGCCATCCTCGATCGCGGAAGCATCCAGGCCAATACCGTGCCGAGCGGCCATGCTGCCGGTGCCGTGGCGACGGCACTGGCGGTGACGGATGTGATGCCGGCAGCAGGAGCAGTCTTCCTATTCCTCGCGGCCTGCATCGTGGCTGCGACCGTGCTCGGTCGCTACCACTACCTCGTCGACTCGCTTCTGGGCATCATCGTCGCGGTGGCAGCGTTCTACCTCTGTCGTTGAGGAAGGGAAACCTACTATGCTCGCTACGATGGCGCGAGCTTTGTGCTGCCGACATAGAATGGATGGGTCATGCCCGGTCGCGTCTTCATCAGTCACGCAAGCGAGGACCACGCAATAGCTGAGGCGGTCTGTGAAGCGATCGAGGGGCGGGGCATGCCGTGCTGGATCGCTCCGCGTGACATCACACCGGGCAAGGACTACGCCGAGGCGCTATACGACGCGATCGGTGAGTGCACCTCGCTGGTGCTCGTATTCTCGCAGTACTCGAATCGTTCACCGCAGGTGCGGCGCGAGGTGGAGCGTGCCGCTCGCGACGGCGATCCGATCATTCCCTTTCGCATCGACGATACGGTTCCTGCCGGCAGTCTGCAGTTCAACGTCTGGAGCGATGGACTGGCTGGCGCCTTCTTCGGTCGATCTCGCAACGCAGGTCGGGATCTTTGCCGAGCTCGTCCAGGCACGCATGCACAGGCCAGGACGAGCCGCGCCAGGACGCGGGGAAAGCCTGGCGCGGTCCGTCGTTTGTGGTCAGGCGTTTGACGGCCACGTGGATGAGCGTTCTGCTCTGGATCTCCCTCGGGATGGCGGCATTGGACCTTGTCCGCAGCGTTGATGCGTTTGCGAACGTGGCGTATTCGCGATCGATCTTTGCGGAAGAGGACGTGTTCGAGCGGGTGCTGTCGTTAGCGGTGCTCCGGCTGATCCTCCTTGTCCCATCCACCTTCGTCTGGTTGATCTGGCTGACGGCTTCATTCCTCACTCTCGAGGCCGCCGGCATGGAAGGTCTTCGCTTCAGTGCCCCGCGCGTTCCTGGCCGATTCATGTGGCCAGGTATCAGACTCGATGGAGGCTCGGCAGTCATCGCGGCGCTCTGGGCAGCGAGCAACCGTCTCCATCAGTCTTCGACGCCCAGTCCGACTGCCGGCGCCGGTGCTCCCCGATGGCTCGTGCTCCTCTGGGTTCTCCCGGCGCTGCTGATAGCGATGTCACTTGGAACTGCGGTCGTGGCCGACGCCGAGGAGGAGAGTGCAGCAATCAACCTCGGCGCTGGCGATCGTGACCGACCTTCTCTGGATCGCTGCAGGCGTGCTGTGCCTCTATAGCCTGAAAGTCATTGAGAAGCGGCTGAGACGCCGTGAGAGCTGACATCGTGTCCGGATCGCGACGGGCGCCGGCGACTCGAGTCAGCAGTGTATGAGCGCTGCCGTGGACGTCTTTCTCTCCGCAGCCGAGAAGATGCCGCGGCATCCAGGGAGCTGGCTGACGCGCTGGCCACCAGCGGGATCACGTGTTTTGTCCGGCGCGTCGGATCGCTCGTCGTCAGAAGAGCTGACCGCGCTTGAAACAGCTCGCTCAGTCGTCCTCGTGCTGTCTGCCGCCGCCAATGCCGCACCTGATGTCGTCCGTGAACTCGAGCGCGCGGCCGCGAGAGGAATCCCCATCATCCCTTACGCGACCGAAGACGTCAGCCCCTCGCCATCCATTGCGTATTTCACGGCGACTGTTCCTCCCATCCCGGCATGGTCTGGTGACCGTCAACGGATGCGTGCCAGTCTGGTGGAGGCCGTCAAGCGTGCGCTGACAGCGTCCGTCGCAACGCCGGCGCGGTCAGCCTCTCACGGAACGCGCTATTCGAGAGCGTCATATGCGGACGCCCGCGGGCTTCAGATCGGCGTCGGTATTCTGCTGGTGATTTCGGCCGTGTGTGAACGTGTACGCGTTCTATCGCGACGCGGGCTTCCTGTTGAGCGGCTGCGGGGAGAACAGAGCACGCCGGCCGTCACCGCGCAGAGACCATCTGGGCTGGATGGCGACCGCGTCCTCGTTGGCCGTATGGGCAGTGATCGTCAGCGCGATCCTGGTGTTCGGTCGCGCACGACTGAATCTGTTGTCGTTCTTCAGGGGCGTCCAGACCACCAGCAGAGAGATCGTGTGGCGGCCGATCGTCCCGATCGCGAACGCAGTCTGGCTGCCGAGAATTGCGCGCGATCTGAGGGCCGCCAGCGATGCCGGCGGAATCAGGGATAGCGACAACTGGCCGCTGGCGCGCTACTGGGGCCTGACGTTCCTGGGTGCGTATTTACTCGTTGGCATCCGCGACGCCCTGCTCAGGATGGCGCCGCAGCATTCGGCTGCAATCTTGGCGTGAGCGCGGTGCTCGATGTCTTTCAGATCGTAACCACATTGCTGACGTATGTCGTCCTGTCTCACGGTCCTCGACGGCGTCGGGTAAGGCGCCGTTCCCGTCACATTCCACAGTCGTCGACGTCCGCCACCGGGTGCCAATTCGGCAGCCGACGGAACGCCGTCGATCGGTCGCGAGGTGCTCGTTTTCTCCGCAGCGGGCGACGAAACGATCGTTGCAAGTGTGGCCAGGGGACTTGAGGAGTATCAGTGCCGATGCTGGACGCTAACGCGGCGTCAAAGACATCGACACTCGGCTGCGAGCGACCTGGCGGGGTTTCGCGGTCTGGTCGTGTCGTGTCGCGCGCAAGTCATGCCTCGGACGTGATAGCCGAACTGGTTCGAAGCGCCTTCGCAGGTGCGGCACCAGTCATCCCGTTCGTCGTCGATCCGCCGCCAAGCGGAAGCACGCTCGGCCACTACATACGTTCGCTCCACTGGATCGATGGCGCTGCAGGCCCTGATGCGTTGCGGTCGGAGCGGTGCGCACGGCGCTCAGCTCGACTCGAGCCGGTGCCGGTGCGGCAGCCGTCACGATGACACCAGTCGCAGACGGAATGTTTTTGCGCTTGCAGGTCGCCGCTGTAGACGCGGCTCATTACCGGCCGGCACGACGGCGTACGTGCGACGGCAAGAGCACTGGCGATCGTGCAGGTTGCAGCGGCGGTCCTTTCTCGGAATCATCGCCCTCGGAGTCGCGTTCGTGCCGGAGGCATTCCCAGGTGAAGCGCCCGCTTGGGCTCTCTCTGTACCTGGCGGTCGCGTCGCTTCCGGCATGGTGCGCCTTCCTGGTGTGGATACGGGCCGCACAGCAACGCTCACGCACTGCGGCTGCCGGGACTTGGATCGCGAGCCTGGTTGCTGTGTCAGGTCGGGGTGCCTGCAATGAGCCTCATGCTCGGTGGCCGCGCCATCGGCCGTCTGTGGGCAGCGACGCATGGATCCGAAGAGAGGGCCGCGGGTGGAACGACAAGGTGACACGCTTTCAGGTGGCGTGGGCCGCGGCAGGCTTCATCTGGACGGCGAGCGCGATTGCGGGCGCGGTGTTGGGCGCGCAAGGGGCGACCGTGATCGCAATGGTCGTGGGTGAGGTCCAGTGCCTTGCAACGGTTGCGCGCGGCCTTCTTCGTGCCCGCGTCATTAAAGACGCCGGCTCTCGTCTCGATGCGCGCGCCCGTCGCGAGTGGCAGTTGACGGATCGATGATGGGGCCTGTCAGGGCACAGACGAAGGACGGCTCGTTTTTTCCAGCGTGTCCAGGATGCGCGTGACCTCGCGTCGTTGCTCGGTCAGATCGGCGAGGACGCGCTCGTGTCGCGCAGAGTCGCGGGCTTTCAGCGTTTCGCTGCCCGTTCCCTGGTGAATCTTGTCGATGGCTTCGCGTCGCACCGCGATCGAGAGGTCGTAGCACTGCCCGGCCTGCTTGAAGGCCGCACGCGCGTCGGTCAGTTTCCGGAGCTGTTCGCGAACGACACCAAGGTCGAAGGCGGCTTCGCACTCACCGAAATCGATGGCAAGCGCACCTTCGAAGTCCTTCTCGGCGCTCTCGAGGCGTCCGAGCCGCCACTCGATCACGCCCGAGAGCACCATGACGCCGGAGTTCGACATCAGGGTGCGAGCGCGGTCGGCGTCTGACCTTGCCTGTTGAAAGTCGCCCAGGCGTAAGTAATTCCAGGCACGCCAATAGTACGCCTCGCCGAGTAGCCATTGCCCGCCATCGATCAGGCGGGTTGCCGTTTCAATGGCCTCTTCCGAGCGTTCGAGACGCGACAGGCTGACGGCTCGCCCAATGGTGGCTTCGGGGTGGGTGGGTGCCACAGCCAACGCCGCATCGAAGGCGGCAAGTGCCAGAGGCCAGTCCTCCCACATCCGGAACAGATTGCCGATGCGGGTCGCGATAGCGGGTGACCGTGGAAACGCCTTTGCGGCCGACTCCCACCGCCTCAGGCTTTCCTCGGCATTGGGGTTGACGGGATCCTCGAGTGCGTAGCGGCCGAGGGCGTAGTCCGCATCGACGAAATCCGGCTCTGATGTCCGTACCGCTGCCAGCCGCCGTCCGTGAACGGCATCGCAGGCGCCGACGGCGTACTGAAATAAGGGTGCTGCGGCGACCGGATCGAGGGTGTCCGAGTAGCTCTCAGGCGTCTCCTTCAGCGTGCCAAACGTGCAGATCAACGACACGTCGAGGTAGGCACGGAACGCGTCGGACCCGATGCCGTCGCGCAGCTGAGCGCGCCACATCTCGAGCGAGCCCTTCGCGCGAGTGCGCCGGCGGACATCGAACAACGCGTCGCGGTTCTCGCTCAGGCGGTCCGGCGGAATCACATCGACCATCTCGAGGTAGGGCGACAGCGAGGCGTCGTCTCCCGCAAGCGTTCGCGCCCGTTCAAGCCAGACCTCGCTCGGCAGGCCCAGCTCCTTCGATCGCAGGGTCAGGAGCGTCGCGGCCTCGAACGCCTGGAGTCGAATCCCCTGACTCTGCGCCTGGTCGTAGGCCTGCTCGAGGCACACATAGCACCCACGGCGAATCAGCGCGTTGATGGCTTCATCGAATGCCGGTGGTGACGTGGTTGGAGACACCGGAGCGCGCGCCGCACATCCCGTTGCGATCATCAGCAGTGCGAGCAGCGCCAGCATGCGCACGGTCATACCCGCAGGGCCCTCATCGGTTGGACACCGGTCGCGCGGAAAGGCTCCTGTGTGTTGCCTACAGGAGCTCAATACAATCGCTTGGTGTTGCCCTCTTCGATGTCGCGCTCGTAGTCCTGGAGCGTCACATCACCCGGCCGGATCTGATCGAACAACACGCATGCCATTGATGGCAGCGCGTCGGCCGCCGGCCAGGACTGGTGATGCCAGAGGCGCGAGCGGATGAAGGCCTTCGGGCAGTGGAGGAAGCACTGCTCGACCTCGACGCCGATGGCGACGAGCGGAACCTTGCCCTGCGCCGTACAGCGTTCGAGCAGTTGCCGGTCGCGCGTAATCCATGCTTTCCCGTTGACGCGCAGCGTCTCTTGGCGGCCGGGCACCATGAAGATCAGGCCGACATGCGGGTTCGCCAGCAGATTGAGCATGCCGTCCAGCCGTTTGTTGCCTGGACGCTCGGGAATGACGAGTCGCCGGTCATCGACGATCTGGACGAAGCCGGGTGCGTCTCCCTTCGGCGACACGTCGCATCGTCCGCTGGCGTCTGACGTCGCCAGCAGAAGGAACGGTGAATGCGCGATGAACGCCCGGTCGTGCTCATCGAGCGCGCGACGCTCCTTCTGAACCGATCGCGCGCCCGGCACGCCGATCAAGGCCCGCAGTTCCTGCTCAGTCGTCAGGATGTCGTCGAAAGGTGCCATGGTGACCTCTGCACTAGCCTATCTCGTGTTGAGCCGGGTTCCAGAAGTGTCCGGGAGACAATGTTCGAATCTTTCGTAACGGGAGAACTGCGATGAGCTACGTCGATGGATACATCCTGCCAGTGCCCAAGAAGAAAGTGAACACCTACCGTCGCATGGCGGAAATGGGACGCGACGCGTGGATGAAGCACGGAGCGCTCGACTACAAGGAGAGCGTCGGCGACGATCTGGTCGCCAAATGGGGAACCGCGTTCACTCGCATGATGAAATTGAAGCCGGGGGAGACGGTCGTCTTCGCCTATGTCGTGTTCAAGTCGCGTGCGCATCGCGACCGGGTCAACAAGAAGGTGATGAAGGAAATGACCGACATGGGCGGCTCGAAGGACATGCCTTTCGATACGAAACGCATGGTCTACGGCGGATTCAAGACGATCGTGGAGTAGTCGCTTCGGCTTCGATTCGCTTGACCTTGCTGCGCAGCGAATAGCGGTGCTTGCGCATGTCTGCCCAGAGATCGCCGACGCTCTCGACCCGGTCGGCGATCGTTTTCAGCGTGAACGTCTGCGGTTCGACCTCGCCCTTCTCAATCTCCTGCCAGGTGCACGGAGCAGAAACGGGTGCGCCGGGTCTTGCCCGCACGGCGTAGGGCGCCGCGAACGTGGCGCTGTAGCCGTTGCGTCCGGTATCGACGAGAATCCGGCCGCCGCGGTCGGCCTTGCTGAACTCCTGCGTCAGTCGCTTCGGGTCACGTGCGACGAGGTACTGTGCCGACCGTGTGTGCGAAGCCGTGGACGGCGCCAAAGTCGGCCTTGCCGTCGAGCGGAACGACGATGTGGAAGCCTTTCGAGCCGGAGGTCTTGACCCAGCTCTGAAGACCGAGTTCGTCCAGCAGATCGCGGAGCGCAAGTGCTGCTTCCCGAAGGGCCTTCGGATCGTCTCGTGACGGGTCGAGGTCGAAAACGCAGATATCCGGGTTGAACAGATCCGGCGCTCGTGACGTCCACACGTGTGGCGTGATGCAGTTCTGGTTGGCGAGCCAGAGCAGCGAGCGAGCGTCTTTCACGATCGGATGGTGGACGACGCCGTCTTTCTTCGGTACCTCGACACGTTCCAGCCATGCCGGAAATCCCTTCGACACGTCCTTCTGTATGAAGCCCTTGCGACCGATGCCAGAAGGGAACCGCTCCATGGTGATTGGGCGAGCCTTGATGTGCGGCACCATCGTCTCTGCGATCGCCTCGTAGTAGGCTGCAAGTGCTCCCTTGGTGATCCCATCGTCAGGGAAGAGCACCTTCTCGGGATGGGTGATCACGGGCGTTCCCTCACGACCTCGCGCGGCGACTTATCCGTGCGCACCCCCAGCAGACGCGGGTGGCGGAGCTTGTCGTGCACGGTCCACTCGGTGAAGGCGACCTGTACGACGATCTCGGGACGCGCCCAGTGCGCGCGCAGGCGCGGCAGGCCGGTTGCCCTGGTGAACGGAGGCTTGTCGATCTCGAGACGATCGAGCTTCGCGCGGAGGTCGAGCAGCAGCTTGGTGTCGAAGCCGGTGCCGACCTTGCCGGCAAACACGAAATCGTCCTTCTCGAAGTAACCCACGAGCAGCGCTCCAAGTCCGACACGCCCGCCTTGTGGATCGGTGAAGCCGCCCACGACCAGCTCCTGGCTGGCCTCGCACTTCATCTTGAGCCAGTGCGGCGATCGACGATGCTCGTAGACCGAGTCACGACGCTTGGCGATGACACCCTCCCAGCCTTCGGTGCAGGCGCGCTCCCACGGCTTCTCGTCGTCGAGCGCCGTGACGCGGCGAAGGGGAGCTCGCAGGGGGAGCGCTTTCAGCAGCGCCCGGCGTTCGTCGAGCGGAAGCGACGTGACGTCGCGGCCGTCAATCCACACGATGTCGAAGACGTGATACGCGTAGCCGCGCGGCTTGTCGGCTTCACGCGTCGATGCCGGGCCCCAGATCCCCGTGACTTCACCGTCGAGAATCAGCTCACGGTGTGGCAGGTCTGCGATCGCCTCGGCGATTGCCGGATTGCGCTGTTCCAGCTGGTTGCGCGAAAACAGCTGGACGTTCTGTCCCTTCTTGAACGCGAGCAGGCGGATTCCGTCGAGCTTGCGCTCGAAGATCCACTCGGGGCCGGTGAAGCGCTTGTCGGTGAGGGTCGCCGCCATGGGGACGACCCACTCGGGGAAGGATGCGCGCACGACTGGATTGTGTTCCAGTTGTGCGCGCCGTGAGAATGACCAGCGCGGCTATTGGAAGATTTCGCGGAGCTGACAGCGGAAGCCGGGGATGACATCGCCCAGGTCGACGACATCAGTTTCCGACGTGAGTGTGACCTTGGCAGTTGTCGGCCGGAAAATCGTCGCGGTCTTGTCACCCGGATCGATTACCACGACCAAAGAAACTCCGCGTTCAATGTACCCGTCGATCTTCTGTCGCGTTTCGCGCGGTCGATCTTCGGGCGACAGCACCTCGATCACCAGATCGGGTGAGCCTTTGAAATATCCCCGTTCACCACGCGAGGGCACACGTTCGTTCTTGAGGAAGGCGATGTCGGGTCCTCTTACGGTGTCAGGGTTCGAGGTCAGCTTGAAACCGATCTCTGTGCCAACGACACCGGAAGGGTGTTGCTCCAGATGGCGGCTCAGAAGGAACCCCATGCGCAGCACGACTCTGCCGTGGTCGAACGTGACCGGGCTCGTGCGAACGAGCCGGCCTTCCACCAATTCGTAGCGGTAGCCGTCGTCGGGCAACCGAGCCAATTCCTCCGCGGTGACCAGACGTGTGCTCTCGAACATCGCTTGGTTTCGTCGCATGGCATCTTAGCATCGTCATAGCCAGATCCCTGCCGCGCGGAATGTTCGAGGAAATACGTGTGGGTCGGCGCGGATGTCGCAGGACCCGCGGCGGAGGAACGCGCCAGACGTACGAGCAATGTGCAATGCGGGTTATTCGTACCGAAGCGCCGCCACCGGATTGAGACGCGTGGCGCGGCGGGCGGGCCATACGCACGCCGTCACCGCGACGGCGATCATCATCAGCGCGATGGAAAGGAGCACAGGGACGTCGCGGCCCGAGGACTGCACGAGGATGCTTTGCAGAAGCCGGCCGACACCGAACGCACCGCTCATGCCGATCGTCAAACCGACCGCGACCAGCACGAGCGCGCGGCGCAGAAAGAGCCAGATGACTTCCTTCGGCTGCGCGCCGAGGACCATGCGTACGCCAATTTCCTGCCTGCGCTGGGTCACCGAGTACGCCATCACCGCGTAGAGTCCGACCGCGGCCAGCAGCAGCGCGATCCCGGCGAAGACGGCGAACATGCCGCCGAAGACTTGATACTGCCAGCGGCCCCGCGCCATCAGCTCGTCCATCGTACGGACGTTGAATACCGGAATGTCGGCATCGAGCGCGAGCACGGCCTGCCGGATCAGCGGCACTGCCGCCGCAGCCTCACCAGACGTGCGGACGATCACGGCGGCCGTGCGCCCCATGCTGGGCCCTAGGAAATAGGGGACGTAGACGACCGGATCCGGGTCGATGTTCTGAACCTCACGCTGCCGCACCGTCGCGGAGACGCCGACGATGGTCTGCGATCGGAGGTCGATGCCGTCCGCGGCGTCCTCCTTCAGACTGATCTGCCGGCCGAGCGGGTCTTCACCCTTGAAATACATCTCAACGAACCGCTGGTTCACGATCACGCCGCCTCGCCCCGGGGTCTCGTCGGACGTGTTGAAGCCGCGACCGCGCGCGATCCGAATGCCAACGGTATCGAAGTACTTGGCATCTGCGCCCACCATCGTGACTAACGGGCGCCTGGAGTTCGGATCGGTACGGCCGTCAATCGTGAGCTCGAGCGCCCATCCACCGCTGAGAGGGAAGTTGCTCGCGGTCGTCGCCGCGCCGATCGCTCCAATCCCCTCCAGGCGCTCACGGAGCCGGCGCGCGAAGTTGTTCCGTTCAGCGGGTGTCGGGTACTTCCGATCGCTCAGGTTGACTTGCATGGTCAGCAGGTGCGGGGTCTCGAAGCCGAGGTCGCGACGATAGAGCACGAAAAAGCTCCGCATCATGAACCCGGCGCCGGCCAGCAGCACCAGCGTGAGCGCCACCTGCACGACGAGGAGTCCGTTTGTCCAGCGTCGCGCCCTGATGCCGGTCGATCCGGAACGGCCGCCTTCCTTCAGCACCTCGTTGAGGCTCGTCCTCGACACGTGCAACGCCGGAGCGAGCCCGAACACGACGCCGGTGACGAAGCAGATCGTGAAGAGGAACAGCAGGACGATGGGATCGATCGAGAACACCATGAAGTACGGCTTGCCGACGTCCTGCGTCATGGAATCGAAGATACGCACGCCGGCATAGGCGAGCGGGGTCCCGACGAGTCCACCGAGCAGCGAGAGCATGACGCTTTCGACGAGCAGCTGGCGGATGACGCGCCCGCGCGTCGCCCCGAGCGACAGGCGAAGGCCGACCTCCTTGGCGCGTTCGGCCGATCGCGCCAGCAGCAGGTTGGCGACGTTGCTGCAGGCGATGAGCAGGACGAAGCCCACCGCGCCCATCAGCGACCAGAACACGAGCCTGATCTGGCGCCCGTTGACGCGCTCGTTGAACGTGATGATCGTCGGCTCGATGCCCTGGTTGGTCTGCGGGTAGTCGCGTGCCAGCCGCGCGGTGATCGTGGCGAGCTCGCTGCGCGCCTGAGGAATGGTGACGCCGTCGGCCAGGCGCGCCATGACCTGATAGTTGCGCGCCTGCCGGCTCTGGCCGCGATTAATCGTCGCTGTACCGAACGGCAGCCAGAGATCCGTGTTGGGCGGAAACTGCATGCCTTGCGGCATCACGCCGACGACGGTCGCCAGCAGGTCGTTGACCTTGATCGTCTTTCCCAGTACCGGCAGGGTCGCCGGCGTAACGCGACTGCCAGATGCTGTAGCCCAGCACGACGACAGGCCTGGCGCCGTCGAGATCGTCCTCCGGGATGAATCCGCGGCCGAGGAGGGCCCGCTCGCCGATCAACCGGAACGTGTTTCCGGAGACATACGCGCCGCTGTAGCGTTCGGGGGCCGTGCCCGGCTCGCTGACGTTGAACGACGGCTGGGCCATGAGCGCGACATCGGAGAAGCTCCGCGCCGCCTCGCGCCAGTCGAGGAAGTCGTAATACGACACGCCCATCTGGCGGTTGCGCGCGTCCTGTGTGCCGATCGCGACGACACGCTCGGCATCAGGGAACGGCACACCGCGAATGATGACGGCATTCACGAACGTGAACACCGCACTGTTGGCGCCGATGCCAAGTGCGAGTGCGACTACCGCGACCACCGTCATCCATCGGCCCTTGATGAGCAGGCGCGCGGCGAAGCGAATGTCCTCGAGGATGCTCATTGGTCTCAGTCCTGAACGGGGCGCTCGACGGACTCGATGACGAGCACATCAACCGGGCCGCGCTGCGCGTCGAGCTTCAGCCCCAGTTGCTCCTGAACGGCGGTGTAGAGCGACCCGCTGTCAGTTGACGGTGGAGGCTGAGCCGATGTTCCGCCAGGACCTGGTGGTGCCTCTTCCGGTGTCCACGTCAGGTCGAGGTCGTACACGCCGGTGAGGCTGGTCTTGTCCACCACCGGCCGTCCGGTGAATGGCCCGAGATTGCGTGCGAAGTCCGCCATCGCCACGCCAGTGGTCATCATGCTGCCGCGCGTCGTGCGCGTGCCGCACGTAGGCCGGCCGTTCGTGGTGGGCGAGGGCACCTCGCCCTTCGCTTTGGCCGCGGCAAAGAGCGCAGCGCAGTCCACGTTCGACGGACGGAGCTGCGGGCCCAGCCGGCCGTCGGCGCGCGCACGAATCAACGCGTAGATCGGCATCTCCCGGGTCTCATTGCGGATGACGAGCTTGAACCGGTCGGCCAGAAGCGTCCGCAACATCAGGAGCAGCTGCGGCGGCGGGGCATCGTCAGGAGCTTTCGCCGTGATGTCCCAGCGGGCCGTGTTGATCCAGTCAGGGCCGCCGATGATCTGGTAGTTCTGGACGTTGTAGGCGTTCCTGATGATGTTGCGCAGCGAGTTGTTGGTCACACTGACACGCCCGCCGGGCTGCGCGCGGACCGAGGCGTTGTCGCTCGTGGATACGTTTTCGCGAATCGACGCCACCTCGAAGGCAGGGGCGCCGGGCGCCTGCGCATGCAGCGTGACGACGCAGGCGACGGCACCGAGAGTCAGGCCGAGGACATGTCGAGGCGCGCGGTGGCTGTCCATGCCACCAATAACGCACGTGGATTCGAACGGTTAACAGGTGATGGTGAAGCGTTCGTTACTTCGGCAGTGCAGCTCCATCCGCCAGCACGATGTCGAGGGCGATCCGATCGGTTCCAGGGACGGCTCGCGACTTGTGTCCCTGGCCGGTCGTGTCTTCGGCCAGCAGAATATGACCGGGACCGAAGCGAAGTGTCCGTCCACCCTCGAGTTCGATCTCACTCTCTCCCGCCAGCGTCACGACCAGCTGCCGGCGTGGCGCCGGATGCCAGTCGAGCGAGTAGGCTGGAGTCGTCCGCCGGAACTGCAGGCTCGTGACACCCAACGATGCGGACACTTCACTTCCGCTGTCGCGAGGCTTCAACGGAAGCTCCAGCTCCTCGACTTTCGTCTTGCCGTCGGGTCCGGTGTAGATCCGCGTCACTTTCACGGGTGTTCGCCCAGGCGCCTGGACGGCAGGGGCCGACCGCGGGACGCCGGTGGCGACGGCGAGCGTTGGAATCCAGCCCAGCATCAGGACACCATAAAGGACCTTCTTCATGCGGACCTCCGCGCGAAGTCTACCAGTATCCGATGAGCCGCCCCGCGCTTATCGCGGTCACCCACGACGCCAGAGAAACGGCGCCGAAGATGGACAGCTGGCGCTGCTCGCGTGTGGTCAGTTCCCGTGACTCGCGCGCCTTCCAGCTCGCCAGCTGACGCACCAACGCAGCATTGACGAACCCTACAGCGATCGCAGGGAACTTGATCAACAGGAATGGATTGCCGATGTACTCGGTGGCGTTCGTGGAAATCAGGCAGAGGCCGCTGGTGGCCGCAATCACGAAACCGGTTGCGGCGATAGGCACGGTCGGCCGGGTGATTGACGCCAGCGGAACACTCCGCCAGGCGCCGAGCAGTCGAAGATCGAGGACGAGCACGGCACCGAACAACGATCCGACGCCGAGGATGTGAATGAGATTGACGATGCCGTAGGACCAGACACCGGCATTGCGCATGGCGTGACCAAGGGGAGAACCCTCGAGCCACGCCAGCAGGTCGGCCACGTTCGGTCAGACTGCGCGACTTGCGATCGGAGTAGACACCCGTCTACTTGCGATCGGGGTAGACGTTAAACGTCTTGCCGTTCCACATCACCCGTTCGGTCTTGACCTCGAACTTCTTCGGGTCGCGGCTGCGATGACCCTGAATCGTCACCTGCGCACCAACCGGAATCACGCCTTCCGTCAATCCGGCGCGCTCGACGCGGGCACCCGGCGCCAGCGTGATGTCCCATACCTGGCCCGCCTCGTCCTTCACTTTCATCGTTCCGTGCGGACCGGCAAGACTTACCGGCGCGGCGAGCGTGCCGGAAAGCTGGAACTCTTCCTCACCTTGCCCGGCCCACCCGTGATGTGCCGAAGCCGGAAGTGTCATCGCGACGAGCGCAGCCGCGATCATCCAGAGAGAAAAGCGCTTATGCATGAGTTGCCTCCTTTATCCGTGGCGCCACTCTGCTTCGATGATGTCGTCAGTCGATGACATCGGTGTGTACGGACGCCGTTGAGTAATCGCTTCTCGATGAAATCCCTGCACGCCGGACGGACACAGCCGCACAAAGATTTCCAGCGCTGCGAGAATGACGCCGAGATCGTCGAGTTGTCCAAGGCCGGGAAAAAAATCAGGAACGAGATCGAATGGCGAGATGACGTAGAGCCCCGCGAGGATTGGGAGCACCTTGAGCGACACTGGTACCTTCGGCTCGCGGAAGAGCCTGGTCGCCAGCCGCGCCTGCCCGAGAAGCAGCCGCAGACTCAAAGGGCGCGACAGCCAGGACGAGAAGCGGATCCCCATTCCCGTGTGCCTCTGTCTACCCTATCACCGAACGAGCTCACGGCGGAGCTTGTTAAACGTGGCGGTCCGATGGCCTCTGCAGCGGGGGAGTCGGGCCAGGTGGGCACCGGCGCCGAAATATATGACGCGTGGGCCAGATCGGCCTGGAAGAGCGCTACGGACGAGGCCGTGAATTGCAGTTTCACCAGCAACCGGGCGAAGACGTACAGCTGTGACAGGACGAATGCGAGCCATATCGTCACTCCACCGCCTCCAGCACCCGGAGCCACGAGCGCCCACACCGCAGCCACGGCGAGGAACGACAGGGTGTTCAATGCGTAGAGCGCGATGACCTGACCGGTGTGGCTGCGGATGAATCGCAGGGCCGCCACGAGTGCGCCGAGCACGCTGCGCCGGTCCTCGACGACGATTCGTACCTTCGTGTAGTCGACGACGAGATTCGTTGCGAGAAGAAGAGCGCCGAAGAGCACGTAGAACAACGCGCGCACCAGAATTGCCGTGCGCTCCACGCTCATGCCTCGTGTGAGGTTCACGAACTGTTCTTCGAAGAGCCACGGGTGCACGTAGGCAAAGAGCCACCAGTACGCCAGCCCGGCAATCACCGCCAGCCGCACGAAGCGGAAGAAGTACCACGCCCGAGGCGCCGAAGAAGCCGAAGACCCGAATTGGCCGCTGTCGCGCGTATCGATCCAGGATGCCGCCCGCAAGAAAAGCCCACCCGGCCAGATACGAACCGATAGCAGCTGCGATCGGAAGGATGGTGCGCCTGCCGTCGAGCACGCTGCTCACGTTGTCGAGCACCATCGCGAAGCCGATGACGCTGGGCGTGAACGTCGTCCCCAGGCCGGTCGCCTGCGCAGTGAACTCCTGCCACCAGTCGTAATTGACACCAGTCGCAGCGGTCTCGGCGGCGAGACTATTGCCGAGATGCGCGCCGAGCATGCCGCGAAGGGTCATCGCCAGCGGCAGCGCGAGAAGGAACGTCATCGCGAACACGCCGGCAACAATCGCCGGCGCGGCGACGACGCGCTTCCACCCGTCACGCCAGCTAGACAAAGAACGCATACGTCAGCATCAGATCCTGGAGCCAGACCATCCATTTCAGGCTCCATTTGAGACTGGCCTCGCCACGGCGCGGCGTCAGTGTGCGGCTGTTGTTCGTTTCCGCAATGTCGAGGAGGAGTACGCGATCCGGGTCCACATGGACGGTCGCGCCCCGGGATGGGCGTTCGTACACATACACGATGCGCCGATCACGGCCATCCCACGTCTCCTTGATCTGGTCTCCGTTCTCGAAGGTCGTGATCACATCGACAGGAAAGGTCGCCTCGCCGTGCCGGCGGACGACAACGGTCGTGCGATAGCTCTGGTCGTCAAGCCGATCGCTGCGGAACTCCTGAATGCCGTAATCGAACGTGTTGGAGCTGCGGTACACCTCGTCGAAAAACCAGACGTGCTCCTCTCCACTCACCTCGCGCACGACGTCGAAGAAGTCCGACGGCTTTGGGTGTTTGAACTTCCAGCGCTCGAAATAGGTGGTGAGGATGCGCTGCACCATCGGCCACCCGAGCCTCTGTTCGAGCGTGTGCAGCCAGAGCGCCGTCTTGTTGTAACTGATGATGGCAGCCGTCGACGGCCAGTGACTGGTACGTCGGAGTAAAAGGAGCGTCGGCCTCACTATTGCGCCGATAGCCGGGCAAGCGATCGTTGTCGACGCGCGTGACGGCAATGTCGCGAAATGACCACGGGATAAAGGTCCCGAAGTAGCGCGTCTCGACGCGATTGGGATTCTTGGCCTCCGCGAGAACTCGAGCTGTGGCGTAGGTATTGATCCCTTCGTCCATCCACGCGTGCTCGAATTCATTGGTGGCGACGATGCCGTACCACCATTGGTGGCCGACTTCGTGTGCCGTCGTGCTTTCCGGTACCTGCGTCGCATCCGGCGTCAGCCATCGCGATCGACCGGTCAGGAACGTCGGATACTCCATGCCGTCGCTGTCGCTCTGGAAGGCCGGGTCGACGACCGTAATATATCCGTAGGGGTAGGCACCAAACCACTCGCCGTATCGCTTCAGGGTGGCGCTGATAATCGCGAAATACCGTTCGGCTTGTCCGCTCCGCTCCGACTGCAACAGGAGGCGGATGTCTACCGGTGGCAGCGTCGCATGCTCGAATCGTTGTGACAGATCCACGAAGTCCGGGCTGGCCGTCCACGCGAAGTCGTGAATGTCTTCGGCCTGGTAACGGTGGGTCGTCGTGCCGTCGGCGTTGTCGGTGCGCGCCGATTGCCGGCCCGATGCGCCGACGACGAAGCGGCGCGGTACGGTAAGGCGCACATCGTAGACACCGAAGTCCGAATAGAACTCAGTGGCCGCGTGGAACTGATGCGTGTTCCACCCATCCGATTCCAGCACACCGAGCTTGGGAAACCACTGCGCGATGAAGTAGTAGTCGCCCACCCACCCGGTCCGCGCGAAGGGGCGAGGGATCTTTGCGGTCCATTCCAGCTCCACTTCAACGCCCTCGTTTGGTCCCACGCTGCGGCCAACCGGGACACTCATCACCGTCCTGTCGCGCGCGTTCCCATCGTCGGGCGCGATGAACCGCATCGCGCTCGTGACGTCACGCCGTTCGCCGGACGGCTCGCGCAAGTGGAGGGACGTCACGTCCATCGAGCTCCAGGCATCGTCTGGTGGAGCCTGGTAGAGACCAGCCATCCGTCGTTCGCGAAGCCACGTGGATTCGGCATCGCGCCAGGCGTTCCAATAAAGATGAAACTGCAGCTCCGAGGTTGGCTGGTCCGTGATGTTGCGCCAGCGAATCGTTTGGCGCCCGCGGATGGTCTTCGCGTCCTCGTCCAGCCTCGCATCGATGTCGTAGTTGGCGTTGCGCGGGGAACGCGCGTCGGCGGCCACGCGACTGACGTCAGAAGCGGCGACGCCTGATTGTGCGATTGGTGCCGCCTGACGCGCCGTGACTGCGACGACGATCGCGCCACACAGGCCGAGGGCGGCTGCGAAGGACCGCAGGGTATCCATTGCCTATAATCCTTTCATGGTTCGCGTCCTTCACGTCGGTCTCGGACCGATCGGGGCCGCGGTGGCAAGGCAGATTGCCGCGCGCAAGGGCCTCCGGATCGTGGGAGCCGTCGATATCGATCCGCTGAAGATCGGCCAGGACGTCGGCGCGGTCATTGGCGCCGATCGCGCGCTGCGCGTGAAAGTTGGCGTGGACATCGGCAAGGCGATCGAAGCATCGAACCCCGATGTTGCGGTGCTCTGCACGAGTTCATCGCTCAAGGGTGTGCTTCCCGAGCTGATGGAAGTCCTCAAGCACCGTGTGCCAGTCGTCACGACGACCGAGGAAGCTGCCTACCCCCGAAAGGCGAATCGCACAATCGCCAAGCGGATCGACGCGGCCGCGAAGAAGGCCAACGTGGCCGTTCTGGGTACCGGGGTGAATCCCGGTTTCACGATGGATGCGCTGCCGATTGCCTTGAGCGCCGTGTGCGAGCGCGTCGATCGCGTCGAGGTATGGCGAGTGCAGGACGCGCGAATCCGGCGCCTGCCGTTTCAACAGAAAATCGGCGCGGGGCTCACGCCGGAGGAGTTTCAGCGCCGCGTCGAGAACGGCCGCGTACGGCACGTCGGCTTCACCGAGTCGATCCAGATGATTGGCGATGCAATGGGATGGAAGCTGGACGAGATCACGGACGAGGTCTCCTCGAGGATCGCCGAGAAGGCGGTGTCGAGCGAGTGGCTGTCTGTGGCGCCTGGCCAGGTCTGTGGCATCGTTCAGGACGGTGTGGGGTTCGTGAAAGGGCAGCCAAAGGTGACGCTCCGTCTCGAGGCATATCTGGGTGCACCCGAATCGTACGATTCGGTGCTCATCGAGGGCACGCCGCGCATCTACTCGAAGATCGACGGCGGCGTGCACGGGGACATCGCGACCGCGTCGATTGCCGTGAACTCGATCGCGGCCGTGCTCTCGGCTGCTCCCGGCCTGCGGACGATGAGGGACATACGGCTGCCGTCGTTCGACGGCGGCTCACTGTCGTGGACACGGCGAGGCTGACGCGCCGCAGGGACTCCGCATGAGGCGCATGGCGGTCCTATGAACACTCTTCTGCCGTCTGTGCTCTGGTACGGCGGCCTGCTTGGCGTGGGGCTGGCGGCTCTCCTTGTTCTCTGGGCACTTGCGCTCTACACCATCAAGAGCGCGACGGGTGCCTTCGTCTCGGGGGTTCTCGCTACCGCGCTCGCTCTTGCCGCTGCCTCGACCTGGGCTCTGACTTACGCCACGAGTCTCAGCCAGCAAGGCCAACTGCTCAAGGTTCACGCTCCGCTCCTCCGGCTGGTGGCGGCGAGCGTCCAGACCCGTGCGGCACTCGAGGACGTTCGCGCTGCTGCTGAACCGTCACCGGAGCTCACCGCTGTTCAAACGAAGTACGACGGTCACGAAGCGTCAATCGAAAACCTCGTGCAGGCCGAATGGGAGTTCCATCGACGCGGAGCATGGAACGAGCCGGCGTTGCTCTACAAGATCACGTGGGGGCTGAATGACGTGCAGGTGCACCACGCGCGCTGGGAAAAACGTGCGGAAGCACTCGAGTGCCCCGCGACATCTTCCGCACCTGCGCTCACAGATGCGATGGTCAGGCTGCAAGAGCGTCTGCAGGCGGAACAAATGGGCGCGCGAGTGGTCGGCGAACAGTTCGATGGCTACGACCTCGATCAGCTGGATTCGCAGCCGTTGAGCACCGCGAGGGTGACACGGACGCTCGCCCTGCTCCTGGGAGGTCTGGCGGTTCTCAGTGTGGTCGCGGCGGCGCTCGTCTGGCGCAAACGGCCACGCCACGGCATCGACGTGCTCGTGGCCGTCGCGGCCATCGTCCTGGTCAACCTGGCGGGATGGCTCGCGCTTGGCACGGGGGCCGATCAAGAACGGTTGCGCGCGGACCTATTCACCAGAGTCGCGACCGTTTATCGCGAGACGCTCGACCTCAACGAGAGCCTGAAGGCGCTTATGCCCGTGCCTCGCGAAGGTGTGCTGCAGCCGCGCGACTCCGCCGAGATGCTCATCGCCGACTACGCCGAGTACATGAACTCGGTGCGTGCGCTCGCGCAGCTCGTCCGCATCTGGGATGGTGCTGTCCTCACCGGCACACTCGATACCGGCATCGTCTCATCGGAACGAATTCGGACCCATGACGATTTGCTGAACGCCATTCGATCCGGGAAGCTGACGATGTACCGCCAGTACCTGCAGCTCGATGGACGAATCGCGGGTCTCCGCTGCCGCTCCGAGTGGTTCCCGAAGACTGACGGCCGGGCTCGCGAAGACGAGCTTCTCGCGCTCCCTTGACCTCGGCGCACGCGGCCACACCGATCGCAATTTGGATATGATCGGAGAAGTTTTCCCGCAGGGCTCCTCCAGCACATGATGACCGGGTTTCATCCGCTGGTTTCGCGCTGGTTCCTCGATGCCATTGGCGAACCGACCTCGGCGCAGCACCGTGGTTGGGAGGCCATCCGTTCGGGTCAGCACACGCTCATCGCTGCACCCACCGGCTCAGGTAAGACGCTCGCCGCGTTCCTGACAACGATCGACGATCTCGTCCGTGAGGGGACGCAATCCGCTCTGCCAGATGCCGTGCGCGTGGTGTACGTGTCGCCGCTCAAGGCGCTGAGCGCGGACATTCACAAGAACCTGGCCGAGCCCAGGCGTGCGCTGCGGCGACTCGCGGAAGAGACCGGTGCGGACATCCCGCGCATTACCGCTGCCGTGAGAACGGGCGATACGACCTCTTCGGAACGCGCCGCGATGCTGCGAACACCACCGCACATCCTGGTGACGACCCCCGAGTCGCTGTACCTCCTGCTGACCGCGGAGCGCAGCCGGCAGATGCTGCGCACCACACGAACTGTGATCGTCGATGAGATTCACGCCGTAATCGGGACGCGACGTGGGGCGCACCTGGCTCTGACCTTGGAGCGACTCGAGGCGCTCTGTGCGGCCGACGGTGCCCGCACCCCCCTTCAGCGTATCGGTTTGTCCGCGACACAGAAGCCGATCGACGAGGTCGCGCGCTTCCTGGTTGGCGCCGGGGAGAATCGCGGCGGGTGCGCCATCATCGACGAAGGTCATCGCCGCGCGCTCGACCTCGCCGTCGAGATTCCGCAGTCACCGCTCGATGCGGTCATGTCGCACGAGGTGTGGGAGGAGTACTACGAGCGGCTGGCCGCATTGATTGGGGAACACCGGACGACTCTCGTGTTCGTCAACACTCGCCGAATGGCCGAGCGCGTGGCGCGCCATCTGAGCGATCGGCTCGGCGAAGACGCGGTGACGGCTCATCACGGGAGCCTGTCGAAGGAGCGGCGCCTCGATGCCGAACATCGTCTCAAGACCGGCGCGCTCAAGGCGCTCGTGGCGACCGCGTCGCTCGAGCTCGGCATCGACATCGGGCATGTCGATCTCGTCTGTCAGATAGGCTCGCCGCACCGCATTGCGACGCTGTTGCAACGCGTCGGTCGATCGGGGCACACGATCAGCGGCACGCCCAAGGGACGGATGTTGCCAGTCTCGCTCGATGACCTGATCGAGTGTGCCGCCTTGCTGCGGGCCTCACGCCGCGGTGATCTCGATGCCATCGTCACTTACGATTCGCCGCTCGACGTGCTGGCGCAGCAAATCACCGCGGAGACGTCCTGCCATCCGTATGAAGAGGACGAGCTGCACGCACTGGTCAGACGTGCGTGGCCCTATCGCGATCTGCCGCGTGCCGAGTTCGACGCCGTCGTGTCGATGGTGGCCGACGGATTCGCCACGCCGCGTGGCCGCCGGGCGGCGTTGGTACATCGTGATGAAGTCAACCGCGTCCTGCGCGGGCGACGTGGGTCGAGACTCCTGTCGCTGACCTCAGGTGGCGCCATCCCTGAAGTGGCGGACTATCGAGTGGTGCTCGAGCCGGAAGATACCTTCATCGGCACGCTCAACGAGGACTTCGCCATCGAGAGCATGGCGGGTGACATCTTTCAGCTCGGCAACGCCGCGTGGCAGATCACGCAGGTCGTGGCGGGCACCGTGCGCGTTCGCGACGCCCATGGCGCGCCACCCACCATTCCATTCTGGCTGGGCGAGGCGCCGGCCAGGAGCGACGAGCTCTCCCGTGCCGTGTCCGAGCTTCGGGGAGATATCGATCGACAGCTTCCTGCGGCCGCTGACGACGCGGCTGCCCGAACGATGGCGGCGGAGTGGCTGACTGCTGAAACCGGATTGAGCGGCGGTGGATCCGAGCAGGCGATCGCGTACCTCGAGGCCGGTAAACGGGTGCTCGGTGTCATCCCCACGCAGGAGACGCTCGTGCTCGAGCGGTTCTTCGACGAGTCCGGCGGAATGCAGCTCGTGCTGCACGCTCCCTTTGGCAGCCGCGTCAACAAGGCATGGGCACTCGCCCTGCGCAAGCGGTTCTGCCGTCAGTTCAATTTCGAGCTGCAGGCGGCAGCCACAGAAGATGCCCTGCTGCTGTCGCTCGGGCCGCAGCACTCGTTCCCACTGGCCGACGTGTTTCGATACCTCCATCCGGCCAGTGTTCGCGACATCCTGGTGCAGGCCTTCCTCGATGCGCCGGTCTTTCAGACCAGATGGCGCTGGAACGCGACGATCTCGCTCGCCGTGCCACGCAACCGGGGCGGCCGAAAGGTCGCGCCACAGCTGCAGCGCATGCAGGCCGACGATCTGATGGCGGCCGTGTTTCCCGATGCCGCGGCCTGCCTCGAGAACATTCCTGGCGATCGTCAGATTCCGGATCATCCGCTGGTCAACCAGACCGTACGCGACTGCCTCGAAGAGGCGATGGATTTGTCCCAGCTCCAGGATGTCCTCGGCCGCATTCACCGCGGCGAGTTGACGTGCGTGTCACGCGACACACCAGAGCCCTCTGTTTTTTCACACGACATCATCAACGCGCGACCCTACGCCTTCGTCGACGACGCCCCGCTCGAAGAGCGTCGAACCCAGGCGGTGCAAACGAGACGGGCGGGAACGGGAGCGAACGATATCGGTGCGCTGGATGGGTCGGCCATCGATCGCGTTCGCGAAGAGGTTTGTCCCGATCCGCGAGATGCCGATGAGCTGCACGACGCCTTGCTGACCTCCGGCTTCCTGCTCGATGCCGAAGTCGATCGCGACATGTGCGCGACGCTTATCGGTGTGGGGCGAGCAACTCGCGCGCGGTTTGGATCTGGAGTCGCCGTGTGGGTTGCCACCGAACGTGTCCCGGAGCTGCTGGCGGTCCAGCCAGACCTCGCATTCGAGCCGAACGTCGTGCCACCCGCGTCACGAACCTCGCGTGCATGGACGCGCGACGAAGCGCTCGTCGAGCTCATGCGCGGCCGCATGTCGCTCGTCGGGCCGACGACGGCGCAGACGTTGGCTGAAAGCTGTGGACTCGCGCCCGCTGATATCGACGCGGCGCTGCTGGCGCTCGAATCAGAGGGCGCGATCCTGCGCGGCACGTTCACGCCGGGCTCACGTGCGCTCGAATGGTGCGACCGTCGTCTGCTCGCGCGCATCCATCGCTACACGCTGAATCGGCTGCGCGCCGAGATCGCTCCGGTCAGCCCGGCCGAGTTCATGCGCTTCCTGTTTGCGTGGCAGCACGTGGAGTCGTCGAGCCGGCTGTCGGGCGCGGAGGGGCTGCGAGCGATTCTCGCGCAGCTCGACGGCCTCGAGCTTCCGGCGCGCTCGTGGGAGCGCGACGTCCTGCCCGCCCGGGTCGAGCGTTACGAGTCTTCCATGCTCGACATGCTGTGTCTCAGTGGCGAGATCGGCTGGGCGCGGCTGTCGAGCGGCCCGACACAGGTCGTCGGCGCCACCCCGATCGCACTGTTTGCACGAGAGCACGCTGAGGCGTGGGTCCGGCTGAAGCCGGACGCTACGGTCGCTGATGCGACGGTCGCGGAGCCGATCCGGCTCCCGCCTTCGCCCGTGTCGAGCTTCGGCGGGGCAAGAAACCTGGACACGACATTGAGCGAAGACGCTCGTCGAGTTCTCGATCGTCTGTACGTCTACGGTGCATCGTTCGCACACGAACTGAGGGTCGCATGCGACCTGACACACGATCGATGCCGCGAGGCGCTCGGCGAAGTCGTGGCGGCGGGCCTCGTTGCCTCCGACGGGTTCGCGGGTGTTCGAGCGATCGTCGGCCAGGCTCCGGCGCGTCGCGGTGGCGCGGACACGTCCGGACGCTGGTCCGTGCTGCGCCGCACATCGAACGCTCGCGCGCGAGGACGCTGTGCGCGAGCTGGCGTGGACACTGCTCGCCCGCTACGGCGTTGTCTTTCGCCGTGTGCTGGCCCGCGAGACGAGCGGTGTGCCGTGGCGCGATCTGGTGCGGCTGTATCGAATCCTCGAGGCGCGCGGCGAGATCCGCGGTGGCCGGTTTGTCTCTGGTATGTCGGGAGAGCAGTTTGCGCTGCCTGACGCCGTCGATCGGCTGCGCGAGCTCCGTCGATCCGGTCCGGATGGGACGTTGATCACGATCAGCGCCGCCGATCCGCTGAACCTGACGGGAATCATCACCGGCGCCGAGCGTCTTCGTACCGCTGCTGGCAACCGGATCGTCTACCGCAACGGAGTGCCGGTCGCGGCACTCGAGGGAGACATGCTTCGAACCTTCGGAGACGTCGATCCTTCGATCGCTGCTGATGTCGCGGCCGCTGCGGCCGGCCGTCCTGTGCCGGTGTTCAGCGGGTACGTCGGCAGACTCGGCTGAACCGCAACCGCTGACGTCTCATCCGACTGAGCCCAGGGGCGCAGAGCGCGGCGCAAATCAAGTCCGAGAAGGGTGCTCGGTTGCCTGGCCGGACACATCCGACGCCTGGCGTCCCGATCGCAGTCTCATCGCATCAGCGAAGACCTCGATCATCTTCTGGTTGAATGCCGGGATGTCACCGGGGTTGCGCGAGGTCACGAGCCCGCGATCTTCGATGACCTCGCCGTCCACCCATATGGCGCCGGCGTTCCTCAAGTCGGTCTTGAGCGAAGGCCACGATGTCACGCGTCGGTCGCGAACCGCATCTGCCTCGATGAGCGTCCATGGTCCGTGGCAGATCGCCGCCACGGGGCGATTCGACATCGTGAACGCCTTGACGAATTGAACCGCCTTCTCGTTGATGCGCAACCGATCAGGGTTGAACACACCGCCCGGCAGCAGCAGGGCATCGTAGTCGTCGGGATGCGCGTCAGCGAGCGGCTGGTCCACGGTAACCTCCTGCCCCCACGTTCCGTGGTACCACGCCTTGACGGCCCCTTCGACGGGTGAGACCACGTCGACGCGTGCGCCCGCGTCTTCCAGCGCCTTGCGCGGCTCCAGCAGCTCAGTCTGTTCGAAGCCGTGTTCGACAAGTGCGGCCACTCTCATCCCGGTCAGGTTATTGGTCATGGGTCCTGCAGGTCGCAAGTCTTGCACCAACTGAACACTGCGGCATATCGAAGCGGAATGATCGTCCACGTTTGAACGGTTTGCCAACCGTTCAGCCTGACTCATGCATTGAGCGATGCGTTGCCGGGGTCTATTTGCTAAAGATCCGCCCAGCGCGAAGGCCGGCGCTGAAGACCCTCTCGAGCTCGAATGGCGTCGTGACTTCCAACTGATCGTACCGGCAGTCCTGTGGCTGCTTATCGAGCCGCCACCGCAGAAAGATCGCGGCGTGACGAAAACGATCTCCCTGCATGTGATCGTATTTGACCTCGCACACGCGCTCGACGCGGAGTGCTTCCCACGACAAGTCTTTCCCGGCGCTCCATCGGCTCTGCCCACCAGGCAGCCTGGTCGTTCCATCTCCCATGGCCGTGGCCCATTCGCGCCACGGGTGACCCTCGAGTGCACGATCGCGAAGCGGTTCCAGTTCGTGGGCAAGCTCGCCGCGCCTCGCCATGCTGAATGCCGACGTGACGCCGACGTGATGCAGGTTGCCGCGGTCATCGTACAACCCGAGGAGCAACGATCCCACGAGTGCCCCGCGTCCGTTCTTGTGCCAGCGGAAACCGGCGACCACGCAGTCTGCCGTGCGCGAGTGTTTCACCTTGATCATCGCGCGTTTGCCGGGCTCATACGTCCCAAGCTCTGGCTTGGCCATGACACCATCGAGTCCGGCTCCCTCGAATCGCGCGAGCCAATCGGACGCCTCACCGCGGTCGCGCGTCATCGGCGTCACATGAATGGGTGATGCCGCGCCCTCGAGTGCCCGTTCGAGCAGCGCGCGTCGGTCACTTTGAGACAGCGGCCGCACATCGCGTCCCTCGAAGGCCAGCACATCAAATGCAACGAAGGATGCCGGTATGTCTTTTGCCAATTTCGCAACGCGAGACGCAGCGGGATGGAGTCTGAGCTGGAGTGCATCGAAGTCGAGCCCATGAGGAGTGGGGATCACGATTTCCCCGTCCAGCACGCAGTCGGTGGGAATGTTGGCCAGCAGCGCCTCGCGCAACTCAGGGAAGTAACGATCGAGCGGCCGCAGATCGCGGCTCTGAATGAAAAGGTCGGAGTCATGACGGAAGACGATCGCGCGGAATCCGTCCCACTTCGGCTCGTAAAGAAAGCCGCCGCCCTCCGGCAGCGAGTCCGCAAGTTTCGCCAGCATCGGCTCAACCGGTGGAGAGATCGCGAACTGCGGCGGCGATGTCTTCGGCTCGTCCATAGTTCCTGAATTCGAACGTTCCAGGTTCCCGGTTCCAGGGTCCGGGTTCGTGTTCCGGTTCAAGTTCGTGGTTCAAGGTTCCGGGTTCAATGTTCCACTCATCGGAACACAGAACCCGGAACCGTGCACGTGGAACCTGGAACCCCTGCACCCTGAACGCTGAACGGGAACGCTGAACGGGAACGCTGAACACGAACCCGGAACCCGGAACGTGGAACACTGAACTGCAGTGCTCTCAGGCTACGTTCGCGACATCGAGCTTCCTGATGTCGTCGATGCCGTATCGCAGCATGGCGAGCCGCTCGAGTCCGTAACCGACGCCGATCGCCGTGTGACGCTTGGGATCGCCGCCCAGATGACTCACGATCCGATCGGTGAACACGCCCCAGGCGAGCACCTCCGACCAGTGACCGTCCGTCTCGACTTCGAGCTCCCAGGACTGGGTGCACATCGTGTACTCGGTCGGCACGATCTTCACCGTGCGTCCTGGTAGAACACGGTCCATCGACTGGAGCACGCGCGCGCTCATCAGCCACTGGTTCAGGCGATCGCGGTCGTCGAGCCACAGGACCTCGGCCTGGTGAAACGCCTCGAGGTGCATCGCATCGACCTGACACTGGCGATACGCCTTCCCCGACGCCCACAGCCGGAGTGGCTCGCCTGCATAGCGAACCGTCAGGAGCAGCGGCAATGTGAGGTCGTATCGCAGAATGCGTCCTTCATCGATGCGATGAAGCTCCGTCGGCTCGACGTACATCGCGTCGTTGGCGATGGACGTACGCGCTGCGGTGAGATCGACGATCTCGGGAAGGTCCTGCGCCACGAACTCCGGAAACGCCTGACGCAGCCCTTCGACAATCCGGCCCACGGGATTCTCCGGAAGGTCGGTGAGCTGCGGCCGCGCGAGCAGCTCGACGATCTTGGCAGGGAGATCGGCGCTGATGTCTTCCGCTCGAATGCCACGCTGTTCTGCCATTTCAATCTCCTTGCGTAACTTGTCCCTGACGCGCTGCAGGCGCTTGCGCATGGTGGCCTCGTCCACGCCGGCGTGTCGGGCCAGGCGACCTACGCTCCATTGCCCGTGATATCGCCGGTCGCACCACTGACGCTCCTCAGGTGTCAGCGTGAGCAGCGCCGACGCGAGCCGATGGCGCTGCAGGTCCGACCATCGCGTCTCCGCTTCGTCGAGCACCGGCACGTCGGGGATGTCGTCCAGGCGCAGCAGCGTCACCCGCTTCGCTCGTCGCATGTTGAGCGCAACGGTAATCACGACACGGCGAAGCCACCCGGGAAACGCAGCCGGCTCCTGCAGATCCGACAGCCGCCGGAACGCCCGCAGGTAGGCTTGCTGGACGGCGTCCTGTGCGACAACCGGATCTCGCAGCACACCCACGGCGACGGCATGCGCCATCGTTTGCGTGGACTCGACGAGGACGCCATACGCCTCGACGTTACCCGCCTGAGCTGCCTCGACCAGCCGACTGAGGGATTCCATGATGATTCGCCCGGTATCAAGGGCAGAGCCCTCGACTCGTTACTGAGAAGACAACGCGGCAGAGAAAGTGTGACACGCCGCCTATTGGTCGCGGCTACACGCCGGGAAACGCTAATATTAGCCAGACACATCCCTCAGACGAGGCAGGTGGACCGATGGGTTTTTGCGAGCATTGTGCGGGGCAGCGATTCGACAGGGCGCAGGTCCTTCGAGCGCTGAGAGAAGCCAGGCGAAAGCTACCGCGCCGCGGACGCGCCAGTCCGGCGGATACAGCGCTGACGGCGGCCATCCAGGCGGTGCGCTCGCTGGAGATCCCTCACATCGAGTATTTCGACGAGACCACGGGCGAAGAAGTCCTTCACTGAACCACTTCGCTCATCGAGAGCGTCCGCACGCGCGCTCACACACGTGCTGCGCGTCCTTGCAGCGGCCCCAGGCGCGCGTCAGCATCGACGCTGTCAGTCCGAACAGCGTGAACACGGCCACCCCGTTCTGCACACGCAGGCCGATTGTCTCCGCCCCCGCGAGCCGAAATGGCCAGGCAACGAGGTAGGCAGGCAACAGGACGGTCATCGCCACGAACGACAGTCCAATCACGATCGCCAGGATCAAGGCGACGGGGCCGAGCAGGTTCTCGCCCCAGGCCAGCACACGGTCCTTCACTCGCTCTAGACGGCCAACGTGCGGGGTCGCCGGCGCACCGAAGAGCGTGGCGGTGAGCACGCTCAGGAATTCCGGCGATCGCTCGTACACCACGTGTGAGCGCAGCAACCCCCCGCCACCTTTGAGCCGTACATTCTGAAGCTTGAAGCTCGTGGCGAACCGCTTGAGAGAACCCGACACGCGATCAGCCCGGTGATGGAAGTTCACCCACCGGAAGTCTGGATCGAGCGCCGCTTCCATGTGCACGGTCCAGGGCCAGAAGAACCGGATCTTCTCGAGCGGGCTGCCGATCGTAAACAGGCGAGAGGGCGCGGGTCTTTGTTGTCCTTCGGCGAGCCCCAGGCCGCTCAACGCGTGAAACGCCACTACGGTTCCCAGGCTATGTGCGAGCACGTGCACGACATCGCAGCCGTCTTGCCGTGCGCGCTCGACCTGGGCGTGAAAACGCTTCAGAATCTCGAACGCCGGCCCCTCGCCGGCCACGATCGATTGCATGTAGTTCGGCACGTCAGCGACGACCGAGTCCAGCATCTCATCGACGCCCGTCGCGTCGGTTGACGTGAAGTTGGCGTACGCAATCGACCGCTCGATGAGCGGGAGATTCTCCTCGCGCATCCTTTTCTCGAACGCCTCTCGCCGTGTCCTGTCGAACAGGCGGGCGAGGAATCGCGTTCCGAGATACGCGAGGTAGCCAGCTGGCACGAGTGGGACGAGCGTCAGCACGCGGCACCAGACCAGCGCCCCTGAATACTCGAGCGTCGGCAGCAAACCAAGTCGACGGCACCACATCGGATGCCACACGACCGTGTTCGGAGTACGCCAGGTGAACGTGCCGCGCGACTTTTCCGAGGACAGAATCTCTGCCCAGTGCACCTCGTACAGTCGTACCGTCTGCCCGTTCGCCGTCACGGAGACTGGACAGCCTTCATCTTCGTGTTCCACCTGAATGGCATCGCCATAGGCGGCCTGCAAGCCAACCAACAGCTTGGCAGTCGTTTCACCGCGGCGCTGTTCGCCAATGCCGTGAACGATGAGGAGGCCACTCAGCACGCGACGACGTCCCGCCAGATCGTGACCCGTTCGAGGAAGCCTTCGTCTTCGATCTCCTGGCAAAGCGTCGTCAATTGATCGCGCCTGGCGCCGCGCCACCGAAGGTCAGTCGATCTGCTCCGTCAAAGGGACGTCGACGCGCAGCGTGGCGAGCCGGCGATACAGGTACGCCTCATCTCGATGCTCGCGCAAGCTCGCCGCGAGTGCAGCGGCGCCGCGGACTGGTACGCGCCATTCCGATTCGCGATCGGGGATCGACTCGAGGTGCCCGTAAAAGGCGAGGATGGCGGCAGCCGACTTGCTGCCCCAGCGTGGCACGCCCGGGTAGCCGTCAGCCGAGTCACCGACGAGCGCCAGCCAGTCGGGGATCGAGGCTGGTGGCACACCAAACTTCCCGATCACTCCAGCATCGTCGAGGGTGCGGCGGCGAAGCCGGTCGAGGCAGACGATTCGTGTTCCGCGGACGCATTGAGCCATGTCCTTGTCGGGTGTGCACAGGACGATCTGTTCAAGCTCCGGAGCATCGCGCCATCGGTCAGCTGCGGCAGCGATGGCATCATCAGCCTCGAACTCCACCATCGGCCAGACCACGACTCCCAGCGCGTCGGTCGCCCGCTCGGCCAGCGAAAACTGGGCCAGGAGATCCTCGGGCACGCCCTCACTGGTCTTGTAGCCGGGGTACAGATCGTTACGGAAGGATTCGATGACGTGATCGAACGCACACGCCATGTGGGTGACACCGGGCTCGCGCAGTAGCGCAAATAGAGAGCGCAGGATGCCACGCGTGGCACCGACCTCCCGGCCGTCTCGTGTCGTGGCTTTGGGTGCGCCAAAGTAGGCGCGAAACAATTCGTATGTGCCGTCCACGAGGTGGATGCGGCTCAGAGTTGGAGTGTCCAATCAGCCCAGATCGTAATCGGTTTTGTTGGTCGCCAGGCACTGTTGAAGGCAACTCCGGTGTATCCTGCCCAACGGTCTTCGAGAAGGGGAGGGATCATGTCACCGCGGCTGCAGACGATGAGGTCAGGACGAAGTGGTCACGTGCTGGGCGCGGCGCTTCTCGGTGTAAGCCTTCTCGGATGGCTGTCTGTTGTGGCCAGTGCGCAAGCCTCGCGAACCGTCCAGGACGGCGTCTTCAGCGATGCGCAGGCCGCACGCGGTCAGGGCATCTATGGTCAGCAGTGCGCGTCGTGTCATGGCAACGCGTTGGAGGGTGCGCAAGCCCCACCGCTCAAGGCCGATGGATTCATCAGCCGCTGGCAGAACGAGCCGCTCTCGAGTCTGGTCAACAAGATTCAGAACACGATGCCTGCCAATCGCCAGGGGAGTCTGACGCGCCAGCAGTCGGCCGACCTCGTCGCGCACATCCTCAAGGCCGGCGGCTTTCCCGCGAGCGCCGCGGAACTCACATCTGATGATGCCGCGTTGAGTCGAATCACCTGGCCGAAAGGGCTGGTGGCCGCTGCCGCGGCTCCGGCAACCGGTCGGGTCTTCCCGCCGCTGGGAAACATGGCGCAGTTGATGCGCGGCATCTTCTTTCCGAATTCGAATCTGATCTTCACGGTGCAGACGCGCGATCCTGGAGCGAAGCCCGAACCTGCCGCCGGCGGTGGGCAGACTGGCGGGTTTTCATTCGTCGAGTGGGGAGCCGGCATCTACGGCGGCTGGGAACTGATCGACAACGCTGCGATTGCCCTGGCCGACGCGTCACCGCTGATGCTTACGCCCGGCATCCGATGCGAGAACGGACGGCTGGCACCGGTGACCGATCCCGACTGGATCAAATTCACCGAGCAGATGATCGCCGTCGCAAAAAAAACCTACCAGGCGTCGCAGACGCGAAAGCAGGAGCTTGTTGCCGAGGCGACCGGGGATCTGTCCGATGCCTGTGCTGCCTGTCATCAGGCCTATCGCGAGACACGCGAGGGGCGGCCGCGCGCCGGACCCGACTGATCCCTCGAACAAGGCGAACCGTTGCATGCCGCGGTAGAGCTCTTCCCGATCTGCTATTCCCTCTGACGGGCGGAAGCACAGCTGCACACGTGGCCTGCATCGTGCATCGGCCAGTGTCATGCGAGGTCTCTGTTTCGTCCTCCTCGCCCTGATCTCCGCAGCGCCCGCGACCCTTCACACCAGCAACTTGCCCGTCGAGGTGGAGATGCAGAATGTGGACCTGCATCTGACGCCAGACATCATCGTCCATGTCCGCCATCTCCGCGGCCGTTTCGTGGCCGGCCAGGGGCGGCAAGCGCCGTTTCTCGATGAACCACGCAGCTACAGCGTCACGATCGACACCGGAGAAGTCACGGTCGATCTCGACTCGTTGAACGCGATCATGACGCGCGCTCTGCACGGCCACTCGAACGTGCAGCGTGTGCAGATCTCAATCGACGATGAGCGGCAGCTACGACAGAAGGGCGTCGTGACGAAAGCGATCAGGATGCCATTCGAGCTGAAGGCCACCGCGAGCGCGACGCCGGGCGGCCAGATTCGTATCCACCCTGAATCCGTGAAGGGGTTCGGTCTCCCGGTGGGTCCGTTGTTGCGCGTGTTCGGTACTGGAATCGGCGATCTCGTGAAGATCGAGCCAGGTCGCGGCGTCAGCGTCGATGGAAACGACCTGCTGCTCGATCCCGCAACGCTCTTACCTCCTCCGGCGATGAACGGAAAAGTGACGGCCGTACAAATCGAGCGCGATGGGATCGTGCAGGTCTTCGGGCCTGGCACGCGTCAACGGTTGTCTCCGCCAGCGACGGCGAAGAACTACATCTATTGGCGCGGAGGGTACCTGACGTTCGGCAAGCTGACGATGAGCGCAACTGATCTCGAGCTGATCGATGAGGACCCGAGCGATCCCTTCGACTTCTCAGTCGAACGATGGAACGATCAACTCGTGGCCGGTTACTCGAAGGTCACACCCGATCGCGGGCTGAAAGCGCACGTACCTGACTACAACGACCTGCGACGGCCGTCGACCGCGCGCAATCACGCTGGAACCCGGAAGTGAACGGAGAGGGCGTTCAGTTCCGCTCGTAGAACGGCGGCGGCTCGATGCCGAGCGCCCGCAGATAGACAAAGCCCTGGCCGCGGTGATGAATCTCGTTGTCGATGGCATAGAGGATCAGATCGTGGACCCTGCCCTCGTACTGGCCAAACGCCTTCATCGTTTCCTGGAAACGCTGCGGCGGGATCCTGGCCCAGAGTGCGTTCATCTCCTCGGTGTGCTCGTCCCACGTCCGCAGAATCTCTGACTTGGGCCGCGGGTCGCGACTGAAATCCGTGTCCCACGCGCCCCCGGCGATGCCGCGGAGCATCGGGACGGCGATCGCCAGCATCTCGAGCGCCAGGGCGCCGAAGGGGCGCATGCCGCCAATGGAAAAGGCAAAGAGCTTATCCTCGGGATAGGCGGCGATGACCCGCCGTGTCAGGCGGCGATGACCCTGCCAGTGTTCGAGCAGCGCTTCCGGTGTGATGAAGAGATTGGCCAAGGCAGAGACCTCGCAGGCAGTTTGCGTCTATCTTACTCACCATGCTGGGGCTCTTCGTAGCAATCGGTGTGGTCGTGCTTGCGCATGTCGCGCCGTTCCCATTCCTGCTCGATATCACGGACGAGACGGTCTGGAGGATGCCGCGCACCGCCACGCCAACGGTGTATCTCACGTTCGACGACGGCCCCAACCCCGACGCAACGCCTCAACTGCTCGATGTGCTCGCGCGCCATGGGGTCCGAGCGACGTTCTTCGTCATCGATAAGCACCTCACACACGAAACCGCACCCATCGTACGCCGGACCTTCGAAGAAGGGCACGCTGTCGCGCTTCACTGGCACTCGCGTGAGCTGATGTTTCGCGGACCGGTGTACGTGGCCAGCACCCTTCAGGAGGCTGCCGCCCGGATGGAGGTGCTGACCGGCCATGTGGCGTGCCGTGCATTCCGTCCACATGGTGGCAATCGCAGCATTCCCATGATCAAGGGCGCCGGCGAAGCCGGTTACCTCGTCGTCGGCTGGGGGTGGATGCTGTGGGACTTCAACTGGTTCAAGAAACGGAACGCGGGTGATCTGGTCCCGCGACTTGCCGACCATGCGTCAAACGGCGACATCATCGTGATCCACGACGGACACCACGAAGATCCCCGATCGGATCGCCGTTACGCGATCGAGACGGTCGATCTGGTCATTCCGAAGCTGCGTGAGAAGGGCTTCGAGTTCGGGACGATCTGTCCGTCGGCTTAGGATGCGAGTCAACCTCCAAGTTGGGAGTTGACGGGCGCTTATGGCAAGGCGAACACGAAAACCTGTCCGGTCGTGCTCGGCTTGATTTCCGGCGTCACTCGCAGCGTCGAGTTGGCCACCCCGGACGGACCTGTGGCGACCGACACGTACTGCTTGCCGTCCACCGCGAATGTAATCGGATAGCCGCTTACCGGCGCGCCAAGGTTCGTCTCCCACAGGATCTTTCCGCTGCGTTCGTCGAACGCGCGGAACCGGCCGCTGGCGTCGCCGCCAAACACGAGACCTCCGCCGGTTGACACGAGGGAGAACACGCCCGCACGTTGCTCGTACTTCCAGAGCGTTCTGCCAGTCTCGACCGAGATTGCCCACACCGCACCGACCTTGTCGGTGCCTGGCGCGATGATGGTGGGGAAGTCGAGCCCGTAGACCTTCGAGGGATCACGCTTGTCGGTGTTGGTCGTGAAGTTGCCGCACAGGTTCTGCATCGGCATGTACATCACGTTCGTGCGCGGGTTGTACGCACCGGCCGGCCAGTTCTTGCCACCCTGCGCGCCCGGGCAAATCAGCTTCGTCTCTCCAAGCTTCGAGAAGACAGCGTCCGGGTTCACCGTGACCGCACCGGTGGCGCCGTCGATGCTCTTGATCACGTTCTGCATGATCGTCGGGCGTGCCCACAGGAATTCGCCGGTCGCGCGATCGAGCGTGTAGACGACACCCGTCTTGCCGGGAATTCCCGTGACCACCTTGCGCCGCTCACCCGGCTTCACCTTCGGGTTGATCCAGGTCACTTCCTTCGGATCGGGAGCAATGGCGGTTTCGACGAGCAGGCGCTCGAAGGGATGATCGAGGTCCCAGTGATCGACGACGTGCTGGTAGTGCCAGACGATCTTTCCGGTGTCGGCGTCGATGGCCAGCGTGGAGTTGTGGTAGAGGTACGTGAAGTTGTTGCCCGCGAGCGTGAACTTCGGCGCGGGGATCGTCACTGATGTCCCCACGAAGATGCGATTGAGCTCAGGGTCGTAGCTCGGCACCATCCAGGTGCCGACGTGCCAGCGTTCGGCCATCGGCACGTCACCCCACGTCTCGTAGCCCGGCTCGCCCGGCAGCGGAATCGTCCGCGTTCTCCAGACTTCCTTGCCGGTGGCGGCGTCGTGCGCGGTGATGATGCACGCATCGTTGCCCGCATCGGGCTGGCACTGCCGGCCAGTGATCACCTTGCCGTTGGCGATGATGGGACCCGCGCTCGCGCGCGCGCGCTTCTTGGCTTCCATCACCGCGGTTTCCCACACCATGTTGCCGGTGTGGACATCAACGGCATAGATCTGGTTGTCGGCGCTGCCGTCGATCAGCGTGCTGCCCCACATCGCGATGTTGCGATTGGTGCCGCCATTGACGCCCTCAGGCAGCTTGCGCCGGTGTTCCCAGACCAGGTCTCCGGTCTTTGCGTTGATGGCTGCGATCACATCGCCTGGGCCGGGCACGTACATGACCCCGTCGTAGACGAGGGGAGTCGCTTCAACGGTGCCCGTGCCAAGGCCCCGCGTCCAGACCATCTTGAGTCGCGACACGTTGTTGCGATCGATCTGGTCGAGCGGGCTGTAGCCCCAGCCGTCGAGCGTGCGTCGCCACGACAGCCAGTTCGCCGGGTCTGGCTTCCAAAGCATTTCGTCCGTCACCGGCACATAGGGATGGCTGCCGTTGGTAGCCGTGGGCCGGCTGCTCTGGGCTGTGATGGTGAGGCCAGCGACTAACGTCAGGGCGAGATATGAAAGGACGAATCGAGTCATGTTTGCTCCGGGAACTTCGGCCGGCGACAGGCTTTTGATCGCGTCGCATCACACGCGCCGGTATCTCTCTCCAGGCGTCGTGCGATACGTGCGTTTAAAAGTCTATCTGCGCACTCAGCTTAGCAAAGCGTGCTGTCATCACCGTCGTTGGTGTGAGCCACGGGCCGTTCGCGATGAAGTTCTCGTTGTAGCTCAGACCGGGAGCGGCATTGATGATGTTGAAGATGTCCATGCCGACGTTGGCTCGCATGCCGCCAAAGCGCAGGATCTTGGCTACTCTCAGGTGCAGCTCGTTGACCCGCTCGCCGTACTTGGTGCCTGGCTCGATCAGGTTCACCGTGGCGTTGGCTACTCCACCTGAGAGTGGACGGCCGAGGATCGGCGCAATGGCGGCATTGGACACGGTGTAATTGGCGCGCAGGTGACCGCCGTTGGTCGGCGTGCCCGCGAAGCTCACGACCATGCCCGGCTTGCTCAGGAACGTCACTCCCAACTGCATTTCGACTTTCGGGATGGTGTAGCTCGCGAGGCCCTTGTAGTACGGCAAGTACCCGGTGACCACGTGGCAGTACGGATCCAGTGGCGCGGTTTCCGGAACCTGCGCGCGGATCTCACAGCTGTCGGACGTGGTACGGCCGAAGTTGAAGCCGCCCTGGACCGTGAGCTGTGACAGCCGGGCGTTTGCGCTGAAGTCGACGCCGTTGAAGAACACGTACTGATTGCCGTACTTCTCCGATGTCGTGATGAAGTTGTTGGTCTGGCCGAAGAACGCCGGGTTGACGTCGTAGAGTCCGCCGACCTGGTATCCACCACCGCCGGGCAGACGCGAGTCCTGGGGAGCTGTGATGGAGAACTCGGTGAAGTCGTTTGGTCCAACCGCCAGATTGTCCGTCACGTTGAATCCGTGGAACACCCGTCGCACGTAGCCGACGTCGATGGACACGCGCGGTATCACCTCGTGCTGAACGGAGATGCCGTAGTTCCAATCCGACGGTCGCACGCCCCATCCCTTCTGGATGTCCGGATCGACGGTGTTGCTGAAAACGTTCGCGCTGCCGAAATTCCGGTTCGCGTACGCCCCGCAGACGTCACCGCCAACCGGCCGAAGGTCCTGCGCGTTGGGGTTCAGCAGATCGCAGTCCGCGACGAAATCGCGGTCCACGTCCGTCCACGCGCGCGCCACATTCGACGGAATCCGGCTCGTCGGATTCGCGAAGGCATACCGCCTTCCCGTGAACGCCGCCTCGAGGTAGCGCCCGAAGGTTCCCTTGACCGCGGTCTTGCCGTTGCCGAACAGGTCGTAGACCACCGAGACACGTGGACCGATGTCGTGGAAGGAATCGACGAGCGGCGTCTTCGGGAAGGTCACTGGATTCGGGAAGAACTGGGCCGGACCAACCTGCTGCTCCGGGACTCCAGCTCCACGCCTTGTCGTAGCGCAAGGCCCCCTGCACCGTCAGTCGATTGCGGGTCCACTGCCCCTGCACGTAGAGGCTGTCGGTGCGCATCCAGAGGTCGTTGGGGTAGTCGTTGATGAACATGGTGAGCTGGTTCGGCACACCGTTGTTGACCCGATACTGCAGGTTGTTCGGCGCCCGGTTGGTGCTGCGAATATCGCCGAGGAGGTTGCCCTGGTACCCGGCCTTGAACGACAGCGCGCCGGTGACCCTCGCCACGTTTGCGCGCCAGTTGTAGATACGGTTCTTGTTGCGGCCGCTGATGAAGAGGTCGACGCTCTGCGAGCGATAGATCAATCCGGCGATGTTGCCGTTTGCGGGGCAGCCAGCCGTGCACTGCTCCTGCATCCGGATGAGATCGCCGGTGTAGGGATCGTCCTTGGCTCGACCGCCCCAGTCGGCGCGATACAAACCGAACGCCACGTCAACCAGCACCTGGTTGTTGACGGGTGAGGTCCACGCGATCTGCCCCACCTGCACCGGCCACTGGTCGCCTGCTGCTCTCGACTCCGGCGAGGACAACGCCTGCTGGCTGCCGTTCTCGCAGCTCTTGCAGATGAACTGCTCGTCCCAGAAGATGTTCAACTTGTTGCGTGGCGTCACCTGCGCGGTGAGACGGAGCCCGAAGTTGTGGTTCTCGCGATCGATGATCGCCTGGTGGTCGAAGTCCGGCTCGTACGTCCAGACGTTCGCGAGGCCCTCGTTCTTGTTGTAGAACATGTCGAAGAGCTGCGCAGTGCCCTGACGTCTCGTGGATCCGAAGAACCACAGACGATCCTGCTTGATCGGGCCACCAACGGCGGCGCTCAGGTCGTAGTTCGTGATGAGCGGCGTCGGCGCCACTGCGCCCGCCGCTTTGAGTTCGTCGGTGAGATTAGTGCCCTGCAGCGCTTCGGGCCCCCACCCGGCGTAGAAGCTGCCGGTCATCGCGTTGCCGCCGGCCCTCGGGACCATGTTCAACACCGGGCCGCCGGTCTCTGTTTCCCCGAGAGCGCCGGCCACCGTGACAGAGATCTCCTGCGAGTTTCTCGAGTCGGAGAAGTAGTTCGACGAGCTCCCCTGAGGAACCGAAATCAACAGGCCATCGAGCAGCAGGCGGCCTTCCTCGTTGGCGCGGCCGGCGAGGAGTGCGCCGTGCGAGCTGAACGTGCACGCGCATGGACCTGTTGCGATGTCCTGCGAACCGCCGACGATGCCGGGCGCCAGCGAGAGGATCGACGAATACCCACCCGCGGTCGGGAGCGAGGTGATGACGTCCCTTGCCACCACGGACTCTCGACGCGCCGTCTGGACGTCGACGATTGGCGATTCACCGGTGACCGTGATGGTCTCTTCGAGCGTGCCGACGCGCAACTCGGCGTTGATCGCGAAGGTCGCCGATCCAGCCACCTCGATGCCTTCTCGGCGGACGGTGCTGAACCCGGTCAGCGTGAACGTTATGGTGTAGAGACCGGGACGCAGGTTCTCGATTCGATACTGACCCGTGGCGTCGGTCACGGCGGTGCGGATTTTTTCGATCAGTTCGGGACTGGACGCCTCGATGGTCACGCCTGGGAGCACGGCGCCTGAGGTATCGCGGACAGTGCCCGTAATAGAGGCCTGTGCCTGTGCATAGAGCGCCGAGGGTGTGAGAAGCGCCGCGCAGCACAGCAACGCCACGACCCGGAGAGAGGAAACCATCAGAACACCTCCGTATTTGGGCGTAACGTTGACCTCGACTACCCGATGCCTCAATACCCAAAATCGGGTAGCGAATACTGGATCGTGGATGGGAGCGCTGCTCTAAATGCTCAGTCGGGTTCACTCGATGTGGATGATGCCTCTGCGCAGCGCCACATTCACGGCGGCGGTCCGCTCGTTGACCCGGAGCTTGGCGAAGATGTTCTTCACGTGGACGGGGACGGTGTCTTCGCTGAGTCCGAGGATCGCGGCGATTTCCTTGTTCCGCTTTCCCTGCGACACGAGTTGCAGGACCTGGATCTCCCGCGGCGTCAGCGTCGGCTGCGCGGCCCGCTTGTCGAGCTGTGCCCTGACGTCGGCGTCCATCGGATGGCCGCCGGCATGCACGTCCCGCACGACGCGAATGAGATCGTCGGACAAGGCATCCTTCAAGAGGTAGGTCGTCGCGCCCGCTGACAGCGCGCGGTGAATATCCTCGTCTCCCTGATACATCGTCAGCACGACGATGCGAGCGGTTGGGTACTCGCGGCGAATCTCCTTGATCGCGTCGATGCCGCTCGAGTCGCCGAGCCGAAGGTCCATCAGCGTGACGTCCGGCAGATGGCGCTTGAACTCGCTCACCGCCTCCTTCGCCGTGGCGGCGGTAGCGACGACGGTGATGTCGGGTTCGCGCGAAAGAATGAGGGCAATCCCTTCCCGCACGATTCGATGGTCGTCGACGCAGAGAATCCGGAGAGGATCGCTCATATGGCCGCCGGGAGGCTGTTCCTCACCGCACCGGAAAGCGGGATGACGGCCTCAACGGAAGTGCCTCGCCCAGCGCCAGTGGTGATCGTGAAGGTGCCCCCCAGTTCCTCGGCCCGCTCCTTCATCGTTGTGAGGCCGTAGTGGTTGGTTTCGTGCACAGCGTTCCGGTCACCTTCGAAGCCGCAGCCGTCATCGTCGACCCGCAGCGTGACGGAGTCGGGACTGTACGTGATCTCGAGATGAATGCGTCGCGCATGCGCGTGGCGCACGGCGTTGGTAATCGCTTCCTGACCGATGCGAAGAAGCTGGTTGTCGATCTTCGGAGGTCGAGTGACGTCGGTGCCGACGACCGCTGAGGTGAAGCGCACTGGCGTGTCCCCGATCAATTCCCTGGCGAATGCTCTGAGAGCGGCCGCCAGATCGTGAGTTTCGAGAACTGGCGAGCGCAGATCCCAGATCGACTGCCGCGCCTCACGAATGTACGCCTCGACCTGACGACGAATGCGGGTGAGCTGTTCGCGCGCACTCACCGAGGAGGGCCCGAGCGCGTTCGCGATGCCGTCGAACTGCAGCGCCACACCAACCAGGCTTTGCAGCAGCGTGTCGTGAATCTCGCGGCTCAGCCGCGCGCGTTCGGCAAGGGCAAGGGAGAACTGACGCTTCATGAGCGCCAGGCGGAACCGCCACCCGAGCACGATGCACGCGACGATCAAGGTTGCGACGAGAGCGTAGAACCAGCGGGTCTGATAAATCGCCGGCTGGATTGCGAACGCCCAGTCTGCAGCCGATGTACTCCACGTGCCGTCCCCGGCGTGTGCTTCCACGCGGAACCGGTAGTCGCGTGGGGAGAGATTCGTGTAGAACACCGTGCGGCGCGGACCGGCGTCCACCCAGTCAGTGTCGAAGCCGTCGAGCCGATACCGAAACCGAACGCTGTCGGAGCCGGTAAGTGCCAGCACCGTGAAGCTGAGTTCGAGCCGACGAGTGCCGGCCGGTAGTGAGTGCTCGCTCAGGTCCAGACGGCGATCGTTGGCGATCGCTTCTTCGATCCGGATCACCGGCGGTTTCGTTCGCGGCATCAGCTCGGTTGGATTCACTTCGGTGACGCCGCCGCCGCGGACGAACCACAACCTGCCGTTAGTTTCACGAGCTGAATTGATAATGCCCAGCGGAGCCCCTGCCAGTCCGTCTTTCGGACCGTACATCTGATACGGCATCCGATAGGAAGGAGTGGCTAAGGCCTGTGCGATGTCGCGTCGGGAGACGCGCACGACGCCGAAATCGAGCGTGAGCCACAGATCACCCACCAGGTCTTCGACAATCGACCACACGCGATTTCCAGGAAGGCCTTGAGCGGAACCAACCGAAAGGATGCGGCCGTCTGCGAACCGGCTCACGCCCTCGCTGGTGGCGAGCCAGAGCACGCCTTCAACGTCCTCGAAGACGTCGTAGAGAGTCAGGTGGTGGTCGCCGCCAAGGCCATCGGCTGCACCAAGCACGCGGAACGTCCCATCGGCTTCGACGACACCAATCCTGGTACCCGATCCAACCCAGAGGCGCTGCTTGCGATCCGCATGCGCGAACGTCACCCGCGCGAAGCCGGCTTCTGAGGGAAGTGTCAGCGGAACCGGCGTTCCGCCAGTCCAGCGATACACCCACTGCCCGTCGCCAAGCCATAGTCCGCCACCGGCGGCCTCTGAAATCGAGAGCACCAGCATCTCTGACTGTTTGCCGAGCTGCTGATGAACGACCTGATCGCCCACCAGACGCCAGAGGCCGTCTGCGGATCCGATCCACAACGTTCCCTGCTTGTCGCGAAAGAAGGTTCGAATCTCCGGTGCGGCCGATCCGATATGAACCTGTTGCCATCCCACGGAGTCCGGCTTCAAGTGGACGAGACCTCGTGTCGTGCCCGCCAAAACGCCGTCCGGCTGCCACGGCTGAACCGTCAAGACGAAGCCGACATCCTCGAGCGGTGTCAGCGCACGTCTGGTCAATCGATGCAGACCGACTGTGGTGCCGACCCACACACTGCCGTCACGGTCCTCCATGATCGACAACACAGAGTCGCTCGATAGTCCGGTGCGCAACGCCGCGCGCTCGATCGACACGGTTGGACCACCGGTGTTGCCCACGCGCCACAAGCCATCGCCGAACGTGCCGACCCAGAGTGCACCAAGACGATCGTGGAGAAGGCGGTAGCCGGCGGCTTCGAGGGTGTGACTCGGAGGCCGCGGTGCGCCGAGTTGACGGAAGCCAGCGGCGACATCGGTCGTCCAGATCCGTCCCGTGCGATCTTCGTCGATCCCCCACACATGCTCGTCCGAGGCGAGACGGAACTGTGTGGTGCCGGGGATCTGCTCGAAGACGCCCCAGCGCGTTCCCACCCAGAGCGTGCCGCTGCGATCCACGAACACGTGTCGGACCTGACCGGCGCGCGTCTTCCAGGGAAGCCCCACTTTGTGCCACGTGGTGCCGTCCCACTCATACAGATCCCAGTCGATGATCGCCCAGAGCCTGCCACGTCCATCCTCGACGAGCGCGGTGACTTCCTCGAGACCATCGAGGCCTTCGTTATACGGCTGCAGCTTGCCGTTCTGGAGTCGTCCGACGCTTGCAGGGTTGGCCGAGCCGACCCACAGTCCGCCGCTTCGTGCGACGGTCAGCGTCTTGATCGATCCGCGAATAGGTGTGGTGCTGAGGCTGTCCCAGACGACGAACCGCCAGCCGTCGAAACGCAGAAGGCCTGCATCCGCCCCCAACCACAGGTAGCCATCGTCGGTTTGTGCGATGCCGTAGACGGAGCCGAGTGGTCGCCCCGCGGCGTCGTGCCACGAGGTCAGCGAGTAGCCGGAAAGAATGCCGTCCCCGGTGGTTGCCGCGGCAGGAGCCGCTATGCCGAGGAGTAAGCTCAACACGAGCGCTGGTCGGACGCGGACCACGAAGCGAACGATAGCAGAGATGCCGATTCGGGTGATGCCAGCTCAGCGGCTACCCATTTCTGGGTATGCGCAATGAGCCCGGCGAGTATCGGATGCCTTCGGCACGTTACGGCCGTCGCACGGGTTTTCGCGCGGTCGTCTGACGTCGGCTGCGTGCCTTCGTCCGGTCCTTCCTCAGGCGAGGCTGAATCCCGAATCTCTGATCGTCCCGTGCCACGGCCTGCGCCATCCGCTCCATCGTCGGCTCGAAGTCGTCATGACGCGAGTCGATGTAGAGCCACTTCTTCAGGAAGCCGTGCGGCGCCAGTTGCGGGAACTCGTCGATGATCGCGGGGTGATGGGCATATTCAGTGGCAATCAGGACACCATGCCACTTCCACCGGCCGGTCTTGGTCGGTTCCACCAGGATCATCATCAGGCGGCCGAACAGGTAGGCCGCCAGTCCACCGAACATCCTCTTGGTGAAGAAGCTCGAGTGGTTCTCGAAGGGCTGAAAAATCCACTCGTTGTCGAATGCGCGCATCAAGGAGTCAGATCGCAGAAGTTTACGATTCGAATAGCTCCAGCTGACCTCGGCGCGGCTGTGTCGCCTCCCGGCGATCGTCGAATACCGTCCGCCCGCCGAGCGGTCGCGAGATCTGACGTTCGTGCGCGATGGTTGCCGCCACAGCTGCCTCAGGCCGACGACGATCTTCGATGGCACGGACGAATGCATCGAGGCGTGACATCCCATCGAGCTTGTCAGAGCGCCCAAGCTTTGCTGCATCGAGCGAACGTCGCAACACGGCGATCGATTCGTCGTACACGTTGAGCGGCACCGGGAATGGGTGGCCATCCTTTCCGCCATGCGCGAACGCGAAGCGTGCCGGATCGTCGAAGCGCGTTGGCGTGCCGTGCACCACTTCGGCCACGAGCGCCAGCGACTGCAACGTACGTGGACCGAGTTGCTCCAGCAGGAGGAACGAGGCGAAGTCACGCAGGTCGCGCTCGTGCGCGAGCGCCAGGACCGCACCGAGGCGTTTCTCGTTCACGTCCTCGCGACGCACGTCATGATGGGCCGGCATCCGCAGACGGCGGACCTCGGTGAGTGTCCGCGATGGATCGTCGCGAGCGATCGTGAGCAGCGCATCCTGCGCCGGTCGCGCCTGTCGATCGACGAGATTCATGATCGTGCCGGTATGCTGACCGACGATGGCCGTGTGGGGATCGGCCGTGAAATCACGAACGGTCGCTGAGTGCCAGTGATAGCGCCGCGCCAGGCGGCTGGCCTCGTTCATTCCCTGCTGGACGATCGCCCACTCGCCGTCCGCGGTTAGAACGAACGAGTGCAGATAGATCTGAAAGCCGTCGGCGACCGCGTTGTTGTCGATGCGCGCCGTCAATCGGCTGGTCCGGACGAGCGCGTCACCATCGAGGCTTGTGCGCTGCGCGATCTCCTGGAGCTCGCGAGGCGTGTGGCGTGACTGCCGACCACGCCCGCCGCAGACGAAGACGCCGAGTTCGTGCGCCCGTGGATTGAGTCCCTTCTTCAGGGCGCCCATCACGGATGTGGTGATCCCTGAGGAGTGCCAGTCCATCCCCATCACCGAGCCGAGCGCCTGGAACCAGAATGGATCGCTCAATCGACCCAGCAGCGCAGATCGGCCGTAGTGGTACAGCACGCTCTCGGCGATCGCCGTGCCGAGCGTGACCATGCGCACCGCCAGCCACGGTGGAACACGACCGCCGTGCAGCGGGAGATCGGCGACGCCTGAGCGTTTCACAGTGCGATCCTAACTCTCCACGCTGGTTCGGAGGCTCACGTCTTTCGAGATCGCTTGACATTGGCGGTGCGCATACCGCACCTTGCGCTCCATGGCAAAAACCAAGCGTGCACGCACATCGAGCAGGCGGAGGCCTGCCAGCAAATCCACCTCATCAGCTGAGAGAGAAGCCGCTGTTCCCGCGATCCGATCGCAAGGCTCGCGTCCACGTTCGGCCCAGACGCGAATCCTGGATGCGCGACCCGACACGCTCGACTTCCGCGATCGAATGTTCGAGTCGACGCTGATCGAAGTGCAAACGGAACGGCCGCTCGATCAGTATCGCGAGGCCAAAGTGCCAATACTCGATCAGGGCACCGAAGGTGCCTGCACCGGCTTCGGCCTCGCCACCGTCGTGCACTATCTGCTTCGCACCCGCGACATCATTCGTGATGACGCACGAAGTGAGCCCGCGCATGCTCTACAACATGGCACGGCGTTACGACGAGTGGCCGGGCGAGAAGTACAGCGGTTCGAGCGCGCGCGGCGCGATGAAAGGCTGGCACAAACACGGGGTCTGCTCACGCCGTTACTGGGTGTACGACCGCAAGCTCGAAGATCAGGACGACAAGCTGTTCACCAAGCGCTACGAGGAGGCGCTTCGTCGCCCGCTCGGCGCCTACTTCCGCGTCAATCACAAGGACCTCGTCGCGATGCATGCCGCGATGACCGAAGTCGGCATTCTCTATGCGACGGCGCAGGTCCATGAAGGCTGGCAGAACGTCGGCACCGACGGTGTCATCAACTGGGAACCGGGAGCGCAGATCATCGGCGGCCATGCCTTTGCCATGGTTGCCTACGACCACCGCGGATTCTGGATCCAGAACTCATGGGCGGACGACTGGGGCATGGATGGATTCGCGCAAATCTCGTACGACGATTGGCTCGCCAACGGCAGCGACATCTGGGTTGCGCGCCTGGGTGCACCGGTCATCCTGCGCGAGCGTGAGTCGGTGTCGCGTTCGGTTGGTGTTGCGGCACAGGGCTCGCGCAGCTACGTCTTCTGCGATCTTCGCCCTCACATCATCAGCCTGGGGAACAACGGCCAGTTGAAGACCGATGGCACCTATGGCACCTCGGAAGAGGATGTGAAGGAGATCTTCACCCACATCTCGAGTCAGGTCGAAGCGAGTGAATCCAAGCCAATCAAGCACCTGCTGCTCTACGCGCACGGCGGCTTGACGGCGGAGGACTCGGCCATCCAGAAAGTGGCGGACCTGCGTCCGGCGCTGCTCGAGACTGGCGTCTTCCCGCTCTCGTTCATCTGGCGAACCGATCTCTGGACCACGATTACCAACATCCTCCAGGACGCCCTCACCAGACGTCGTCCTGAAGGGTTCCTGGATAACACGAAGGACTTCATGCTGGACCGGCTCGACGATGGTATCGAGCCGGTTGCGAGAGGGGCCGGAGGCCGTCGTGTGTGGGCGGAGATGCAGCAGAACGCGCTGCTCGCCAGCCAGAAGAACGGTGGTCTCATGGTGGTGTTGAACGAAGTCAAGAAGCTTATTCGCAGGCATTCTGGCCTGCGCGTGCACCTGGTGGGTCACAGTGCCGGTTCGATTCTGCTCGGGGGACTCGCGGGCGCGAATCAGGCGACTGGCAGCCCCGTGCAGTTCGAGACGTGCACGATGTGGGCGCCGGCATGCACGATGGACTTCTACCGCGAGCAGTATCTGCCCGCGATTCGTGGCGGCAGCATCAAGCAGTTCGCGATCTTCAACCTTACCGATCGCGCAGAGCAAGACGACAACTGCGTGAACATTTACAACAAGTCGCTGCTCTACCTCGTGTCGAATGCGTTTGAGAAGGTACTGCGCAAGCCCTGGTTCCGCGACGCTGATGGTGAACCACTGCTCGGGATGGAGAAGTTCGTCAACGCGCTGCCCCCGCGCGACCGTCCGAAGGAGATGGTGCTCTCGCCGAACAACGCTCCCGAGGGCCGTCCCGGATCAGCGAGGGCGACCACGCATGGCGACTTCGACGATGATCCGGTGACGTTGAAAGCCACGCTGGCGCGCATTTTGGGTCAGTCCGCGCGCGAGGCCGTCTTCCCGCATCATCGTTCAGAGTTCGCCCAGCGGCGACGTCGTCACGTGATCATGAAGCAGACGCGTTCGGTCTGAAGAGGCGGCGCCCGGGCGCGCGAACGCGCCCGGGAAATGCTGTGCAACCCGCAAGGGGTCAGCGGGACATCAGGGACGCGTTACGCCGCGTTGCTGATGGCGGTCGTACGGGCGCGAGATGAACGGGCGTCCTGCGTTTCGAATTTGCCGGTCAGAATCGCACCTTCCTGCACGGCCAGACGTGCGCATATCACGCTGCCTTCGACCGACCCGCTTTTGCGAATGTCGACCTTCTCCTTGGCGGTGACGGTACCGATGACCGATCCAAAAATGGTGACCACCTTGGCCGTAACGTCCGCCAGGATCGTCGCGTTGGGGCCCACTGTCAGCACGTGGTCGGGCAGGTCGATGCGTCCTTCCAGCTGCCCGTCAATCGTCAGGTCCTCGGCCCCCGTGACCTCTCCCTTGACATAGAGCGATCGCCCAAACTGCGCCGCGCGCATGTCGATTCCATCGTTTGACTTGCTGTTTCCTGGCGCGCCCGCCTCAGCTGGCTTGAATTTGTTATCTCGGTCGTCTTGCGTCCACATGCTGAATTCCCCCCCGTTACTTTCTCGGCTCGGTGGTGTGGAGAGGTTAGGGGTGCGCACGGTGTCAAAGCGCTGCCGTATTAAGATGACCGCTAACCCATACAAAGGTGGCGTGATGACGGTGCGCGCGTTGGTATTCATCCTTCTGTCCGCGACGGTCCTGGCCCAGGAGCCGTCGCCTTTCGGACCGCCCCCCAACAAAGAGGCGCCCGCACCCAACCTGTCGTTCGAACGCATACGGCAGGCCAGCAAGGAACCGCAGAATTGGCTGACGTACTCGGGCTCGCTGTCGAGCCAACGACACAGCCTGCTGACCGAGATACAACCGGGGAATGCCCGCGACCTCGAGCTGAAATGGGTCTTTCAGTCGCGCTCCCTCGATCGACACCAGGTGACGCCGCTCGTCGTCGACGGGACGATGTACACGATTCAAAGCCCGAATGATGTCGTCGCCTTGAATGCGGCGACGGGAAAACAAATCTGGATCTACTCGCATACTCCTGATCCCGCGGCCCGGAACTGTTGCGGGCGATTCTCGCGTGGCGTGGCGATCTCGGGTGACACGGTCTTTCTGGCGTCGTTCGATGCCCGGATCATCGCCATCGACGCCAGAACCGGAAGGGAACTGTGGAAGACACCGCCGGCCGGCGAACCGAAGCAGGGCTATGCGTTCACGCATGCTCCGCTCATCGTCAAGGACAAAATCATCGCGGGAACCGCGGGTGGAGAGTTCGGTGTCCGCGGCTTCATCGCCGCGTGGGATGTGAAGACAGGAAAGGAAGTATGGCGGTTCCACACTGTGCCAGGTCCCGGTGAGCCGGGCAACGAAACCTGGAGCGGTGATTCATGGATGAACGGTGGCGCGCCGATCTGGGTGACCGGTTCATACGACCCTGACACGAATCTGACGTATTGGGGTACCGGTAACCCGGGGCCAGACTGGGACGGCGCAGGTCGCCTGGGTGACAACCTGTACAGCTGTTCCGTGATCGCGCTCGATCCCGATACGGGTACGCTCAAGTGGCACTACCAGGCCTCCCCCCACAACGAGTTCGACTGGGACTCCACCCAGATCCCCGTACTCGCTGATCTCGAGTGGCAGGGAAAGCCGCGCAAGACGATGATGTGGGCCAATCGCAACGGCATCTTCTACGTGCTCGATCGCACGACTGGTGAATTCCTGAAAGGACAGCCGTTCGTGAAGGTGAACTGGGTCGACGGTTTCGACCCGAAGGGAAGGCCGATTCCTGTTCCCGGCATGGTTCCCACGAAAGAAGGGACGCTCATCTATCCGGGCAATCAGGGCGGCACGAACTGGTACAGCCCTTCCTATAGCCCTCGCACCGGCTTGTTCTACGTCCCGACGTGGGAGAACACATCCACGACGTACGTGAAAGGCGACAATCCGCCGGAGTTCCGCGAGGGACAAGGCTTCACCGGAATATTTCCGCGGCCCGGTTCCACGACTGATGATGTCCATAGCGCCATCCAGGCGATCGATCCGAAGACCGGCCAGAAGCGATGGAGCCACCGGCTGGCAGCGCCGTCAACAGAGACCGGTGTGCTGACCACTGCGTCGGATGTTCTTTTCAGCGGGGGACGCGACGGGGCGTTCTTCGCACTCGATGCGCGCAGCGGCAGGCTGTTGTGGCAGACGAACCTCGGCCCCTCAGTCGCTTCCGGGCCGATCAGCTATGCGATCAACGGCAAGCAGTACGTGAGCGTGATGGCCGGCAGCTCGCTATTCACCTTCGGCTTGCGAGAGCGTTAGCACATGGCCACTATCCAGAAGTTCAGCGCACCGGGAGTGTTCGACCCGGCGACTTACAGCCAGGGGATCAAGGTCACTCAGGCCCAGACCATTCTTTTTCTGTCGGGCCAGGTGGCCTACACCGCTGACGGCGGTGTTGCCTGCCGTGGTGATTTCAAGGGCCAGGCGCGCGGCGCCTACGAAGCGATCAAGGCGCTCGTTGAATCGCAGGGCGGGACCATGGCGAATGTCATCAAGATCACCACCTACGTGACCGACATGCGCTACCGTGTCGATCTGGCGCCGATTCGCGAGGAGTTCTTCGGGAAGAAAGGGCCTGCCTCGACATTGATCGAGATTTCCGCGCTGGCACACCCGGACTGGATGATCGAGATCGAAGCCGTCGCGGTCATCTGACTTCTTTACCGGTTCTGCACTAAACTGGCACTTGAGTTCACGGCGGTAAGCTCGGTGTCTGCATGCGGCACACAGATCTCGAGGGTGCGATCAATCGTCAGTCGTGGGAGTGGCTTGCGGATCTGGCTCCACGACTCGACATCATCGTCGAGATGCTCGACGCTGAGGATGCGCCCGTCATTCCGGCAGGTTCCTCGCAGGATGCTGCGGCGTTTCGGACGCTGCTCACGGGAGGAGAGGCGACCATCCGCGCCGCAGTGTCAGATGTGCGCGGCTCGAACAAGCGGATCTTCGTTTCTGTTGAGAGCTTTCAGGCGCTCTGCTGCGGCCTGACGACCGGGAGTGCGCTGCTCCTGGCGCGCAATCTCACGGGTGCCGAGTCGGTTGGTGAATGCCGTGAGGATCTCGAGGCGATCGGTAACTGGCTCACCGGTGCCATTGAAGAGAGCCTCAGGCAGGCCAGCTCGATCAGCGTGGAGCCCTACCGGATCATCTCGTTCCGGCGCATTTTGCGCGAGGCGGCGTCTCGCGGTTCGATTCGCAGGGTCATCGGCGCGTTCGTTGAGGCGTTGAGTGTCTGGGACGACGTACGGGTCCGCTGTTACATCACCGGGGCCAATGGCGGACTGGTCGAGTACCGGCTCACCGCTGGAGTCGTCGCCCCTCGCTGACGGTGGGCCCGACGAGGCCGTCGTCCCTCAGCACGGACGGATGATCCGTCTCTCCCGTGTCGAGACCGACCGTTTCCGCCTGGTGGCCGAGCCCGGCGACACGATCATTCTCCGGATGCTGGTGAGCGACATCCCGTGGCTGCTCGTGTTCTCTGGAATGATCGATGACGGTGAACAGGTTCGATTGAGGTTGTACTCCGACATCCTGCGCGAGTCGCTGAGCAACGTCGTGATGGTGACGACGAGCCGTCTCGTTGCGGAGGTATCCCGCTCCACTCGATCGACGAACGAGCCACGTGAGTCCCAGGCACAGACCGTGCTGGACCAGCTGACGAACGCGATGAGCAGCCAACGCGGAGCGCTGGCTTTGACGACATCGAGCGGACGGCACGCGCTGGCCGTCGGCGACAGCGATCTGCTGTCGCCCGAAGAGGGGCGGCCGGATCGGATGACGGTGAAGTCGTCCGAAGCCGGTAGCGTGTTGACTGTGGCGTTCGAGCGCGAACGGCCTCCGTTTACGGCGTTCGATCGGGAGATGGCCTTTGCGGGAGTGGCGGTGGTACATCGCTGGATGCAGTCTGCCGAACAATCCACCGCCGTTGAACGTCGCCGCCAGGCCCGGCCAGTGGACGCCGTATTCGATCAACTTGCCGCTGCTGCGATTGCGACGGGCCGCCATGCCTCGGTCATTGTGGTGGCGCTCGATGGAGCCGGATTGCGTCCGGGCATCCTGCCCGGGTGGGTCGGCAGGATCAGGGCGCAGCTTCGCGCAGGAGATTACGCCGGTCTCCTGAGCGAAAGGGAGATCGCGGTGCTGCTGTGCGGCGCGTCGGCGGCGCACGCATCAGTGGTATCGGCGCGATTGATGCGGATGTTCCAGTCCGATGACAGCAGCGGCGCGTTTGTCCATCCCGCGATCGGCATGACCACCCGCACTCCGGACACGCCGTTCGAGGGTTCGATTGTCGGCGCGGCCCGCACTCTGGCGTCGGCGCGCTAACTCTTCGCTTCAACTCAACCGTGGGTTCGTGCACAATGGGGGCGTTCGCACCCGACTGAAATCACACCGTCCGACAGTTCGGCACCGCATGCAGAGGATGCTGGCGCCATGACCACCGCCCGAGATCTGAGCGTCGACCAGTTCGCCCCGATGGTCGAAATCGAAAGCGGCAATCGCCTGGCCACCTGGTACGCACAAGGTCACACGGACGGCTTTGGCGACCGCCTGCTGATGTTCGACAACACGAGTGCGCCATCGTGGGAGATACTCCGGTTCAAGCCGGCACTCGCCCGCGACCAGAAATTCGAAGCGGCGTTGCGACAGCGGCTGGATCGACTCAGCTCGTTTCAGCATCCCGTGTTTCCGCTGGTCCGATCGATCAAGGAACTCGGACACGACCATGGCCTCGCCGTCGTCTCGACCTACATCTCGGGCGTGCGTCTGTCGGACGCACTGAAGAAACCTCGGAGTGCGGAATTCGCCAGTCAGCTGATTCGGCAGCTGATGCCGGCACTCGTCGCTCTTCACGAGCATGCGCCGGGCGCCGCTCACGGAGCGCTGACGCTCGATCGGGTTGTCCTCACCGCCGATGGCCGACTGATGATTCGCGAGCACACGCTGGAATCGGCGATCGCCAGTCTTCAGTTGACGCCGGCGCAACTGTGGGCCGAGTTCGCCATTCCGACCCCGCCTGCGCGGGCGGGTTCACCGTTGCTCGACGGCCGGAGCGACGTCTATCAGCTGGCGCTGGTTGCTCTCTCATTGATCGCCGGTCGTCGCCTGACGCCGGACGACTATCCTGATGCCATCGCCGAGCTGCTCGATACGATCGTGCGGTTCGAGTTTCTCCGGCAGTGGCTGAAGCGAGCGCTCCTTCTCACCGACCACGCGTTCGAGTCCGTCCATGACGCCAACGAGGCGTTGGCCGAGTCGCATCACCAGCGGCGCGACGAGGACGGCTTCGATGCCACGCTGCGCCTGGCGGCACCGGCAGCTGCCAGTCAGGACACACGTCCGATGGTCCTGCCGCCGCGGGCGATCGAGCGTGAGGACCCGCCTCCAGCAGCCGATGTCGTTCCGGTTGCGGCAGCCGGGCGTCCGGTCGCGCGAGCACTCCGTTGGGTGGCTCTCGCAGCGGGGTTGGTGGCTGTGGGGGAAGCGGCCTTCATAGGCCGGATGCTCTATATCGGATCGCCCGATGAACCGGCAGCAAGCACGACCGCCGCTGTCGCATCGCCGCAGCCGCGCGGTGAAGTTCTTGCCAGCGATGTCCCCGCGCCGGGCACGCCACTTCCGGTACAAGCGGAGCCAGAGGTACGGGCGACTCGCGTGTTGCCGGCGGTCGCCGCGCTGAACGCAGAGCCGGGAGGTCGTGAGGTTCCTGTTCTACCTCCCGATCCACAGCCGGATCAGGTGGCGCCGCGCAGTGGTGGATTCCGAGTCTCGGCGCCAATCGAGCTCCACGTGCTCGACGGCGAGCGTCTGCTCGGGTCGAGTGGAAACGGCCCAATCATCGCGCGAGCAGGCCGGCACGAGTTCGAGTTCGTCAACAGCGTGATTGGCTTCCGGGTCCGACGACAAGTCGACATCAGGCCAGGGCAGATTGCATCGCTGTCAATCGCCATCCCGAACGGCACGTTGAACGTCAACGCGACGCCCTGGGCCACTGTGTGGATTGATGGCAAGCCCTACGGAGAAACGCCGCTTGGAAATCTGTCGATCGTGCCGGGAGAGCACGAGATCGTCTTCCGTCATCCACAACTGGGCGAACGTCGCGAAAGCGACCATCGTGCGTCCCGATGTGCCAGGACGAGTCGCCGTGAACATGCAACGGTGACGTTGAGAGACGTTCAGGGAAAGCGTGCGAGCAGGGTCCGCCCTGATGGAGTTGGCCGTCCGCCACTCGGCTCCACGGTTACTGCGGCGCCGACGACGGGGCCCGGCACTCGTGGTGGCGCGTCGACCACGAGTGTGGCGCGACCGGCATCGTCTGGTACGAATAACCCGGCACCCACCGACTGTGTACCGGTCACCAGCCAGAGCTGATACGTGCTTTCAGGCGGCGCGGCGGGCAGGCGTGAGCCGCTGAGCACGAGCCCGCGCGTCCGGCTCCAGAGCACTTGCGCCGAAGGACCAACGCTCTCAGCACTGGTCAAATTGAATCGCCTGAGGTCGGGAGCGGTCAGGATCGCACCGACTGTTTCAGCGCGCTGAGCCAGCTGGCGTGCTTCGGCAATCTGGCGGTCGGCATCCTGCCGGGCGACGGCCACTTCGCGATTGGCCTGCTGCGTGGTTGCCATGACCTGCTGCTCGGCGACAGCCACGCGGGCCGCAGCATCGTTCAGTCTGCCCTCCATGCGTCCGACGGCGACGATGGTCAGGAAAATCACGACCGTGACTGCGAGTGCACCCGAAACGAACCACCATCGTGGAGCTGTGCGGCGGACACTCTCCGCTGCTGGAACGATCGTGGGATCTGACTCGGGTGGTAGCAGATGAACACGACGGGAGGACGGTTCGGTGGTGTCGCCCGTGAGCGTCTGTGCGAGCGGGGCGCCGCTCTCGACACTAGTGCGTCGGAGCTCGTCGTGAAGATGAACCACTCGTTCCAGCGGCCAGCTGACCGCAGAATTCTGCCCCGGAACCGACGGCGCGGCGGTGAGGCGCAGATCGGCGACCAGAGCCTGGAGGCTACGCGACAGCTCGCCGAGGCTTTCGGCCTGTGCCTGGAGCAGTTTGAGCGGTTCCTCGTGAATCTGCCTCAACGCATGAACTTCACGCGTGACCGATTCTTCCAGGGCGCGCATCCTCTGGTCGAGATCGGACGGGCCCGCCGGGTGCGCTTGCCCCTGGGTTTCGCGCCACTGATGAAAGGCCAGACTGAAACGGTCCAGCTGCGCCTCGAAGCGAGAGAAGCGCTGCTCAAGACCGGGATCGTCCTGCTGCATCGGGAATTGTACGGATAATAGCAAAAATCGATCGCGTGATGATACGAGATCGCCACACGATGCCCGCCGTCATTTCGCCCAAATGCCCTATTAGGCCGCTGGCCCGCGCGGATCGACCGAGGCGGGTCTGGAAGACCCGCCTCTACGGTGTTGTGATCAGAATGTCAGCGTTCCGCTGAACTGCACCATGCGCCCATCCTGCAGTAAAGACGGCTGCATCCACAACGGCCCGTAGTTGCCGTTCAGCACCGAGCTGGCGCTGCCGTTGAATACGTTGTAGATGTTGAAGTTCGCCTGAACCCGCATGCGCTGGGTCACGGCAATCCGCTTGGCGATCCGCAGATCGAGCCGCGTCAGCCGGTCGTCGTACATCGTCTGCGGCGCGATCAACGGAACCGTCGCCGTCGCCGTGCACACAGCCGCGCCCCTGCACGCCGCCAGGTCGCGACCGAGCGACGGGCGAATCTGGGAGTTGCTTGCCGCGTAGCTGGCGGTGATTGTCGGCCCCGAGATGTTCTGAAATACCGCGCTCACCAGGACGTCCCATGGCAGCGGATAGGTGAGGAAGCCTTTCAGCTGCGTCTGTCCTTTGAACGGTGTGACGATTCGGCAGATGCTCTGGCCGTCGATCGTCGTGCCCGTGAACGGCGTTGGCGCGCCGAGCACTCCGGCGCCGCCGGGGGCGATATTGCCGGGCAGTGACGTCGCTACTGCGCCCGGCGAGTCGACGTCGAAGCAGGCGTCGTTGACGCTGCGGCCGGTATCGACACCCCCGCCGAGCAATACGTCCGCGGCGAGCCGGGCCGTCACGGTGACATTGAAGAAGTCATTCACTCGTGACAGCTTTCCGAAGTTTTCGGCCTGCTGGATCACGCTGTTGACCTGCCCGAACCTCGCCGGCGCGACGTCGTACAGACCGCAGACCTCGTACCCTCCGCCACCAGGCAGGCGCGAATCGTTGGGCGCCGTAATGCAGAACGGACTGAAGTCGGCGGGTGTCACGAGGACGTTGTCGGTGACCAGATGGTTGCCGAACCAGTTGCGATAGTAGCCGGCCGTCATCGAAACGCCCGGGCGGAGCTCGTGCTGCACTTCGGTCGTGAAGTCCCAGTTGTAGCTGCGCGAGTCGTAACCAAGGAGGGCGTCGTCGGCGTACCGGGTGGTGACGTTGAGCCCGCCGAAATTCTGATTCGCCATCGCGCCGCACTCGCCATTCTGGGCGCGGTTGGCGAGGTCGCAGTCGGGGACGTAGTTGCCGCGGCGCGGATCGCCCACCGGATACGTGCTGTCATTCCAGTTTCGGCTGACTGAATTGATCGAGGCCTGGATCGGGTTGTTTTGCTGCGTGATTCCGATAGCCGTCTTCCCGACGTATCGGCCGATCGCGACCTTCACAGCGGTACGGCCATTGCCGAACACGTCGTACGCGGCGCCAAAGCGCGGATCGACGTCTTTCCACAATGGGATGTTCTTGACCTCGTCGAAGTTGCGCTCGGGCACCCACCCATTTGGCGTCCCGTCCACGTGCTGCGGCGGAACGTAACCGTTGAAGTACTCGTACCGCACACCGTAGGTGAGTGTCAGCCGTCGCAGCGTCCACTGATCCTGCACGAAGAATCCGAAGTCCTTGTTCTGCGCCTTGAGCAGGTACGGAGTGGCCCATTGCGTCACGCTGACCGGCACCTGGTTGTTGAACGCGTATTCCAGATTGTGGGTGCCATTCTCTTGCTCGAGCTCCAAGTAACTTTCTTCGAGCTGGAAGCCAGCTTTGATGTTGTGGCCGCCGCTGACATACGAGGCGGAGAAGCGCTGGCTGAAGCGCGGCACGTGCTGTTGCGTGTTGTAGAGCGGACCGGCGGTGGGTGTCCCCGAGTTGTATCGCATGCCAGTGGACTGCTCCACGATCGACACATCGTCGCGTGTGACCTCCGGCTGGCGGTAAGTCGGCCAGCTGCCATCGGCGCGCCCGACGCCGGCTTCGAGCAGGAGCTTGTTCGTGATCGGATTGTTCCAGGTGGCCTGATAGAGCCCGGCCGGCTTCAGTTTGTAGCTGAAGAACGCCTCCGGCGCATTTAGCGATCCGCTCGCCGTCAGTGCGGGGCAATGGCAGTCGCGCTGCGGATCGGCGAAGAAATTGAACTTGTTCTTTTCCGTTGCCCGCCACGTCACCCGGATGGCTTTCGATTCGTACCACTCCTTCGCGAACGCTGCTCGCGAAGGGTCCGCTGTGTAGAACGGTGTGCCCTGCGTGGCGTTGTAGAACTTGTTGGCCGCCTGCCGCTCGTTGCCCCACTCGCGAAACGAGCCGTAGAACCAGAGCCGGTCTTTCTTGATCGGACCACCGAGCGTAAAGCCCGCATCGTAGATGTAGTTGAGTCGGTTCACGCTTTTCAGCCCCCGGGCGATCAGGTCGTCGCTCAGGTTGTCGCTCATCAGGTTGTCGTTGGAATAGAGGCCGGAGACGCTGCCCGAGAACGTGTTGCCCCCTTCCTTGGGAATCATGTTCACGATGGCCCCGTCCGCGTTGCTGTCGGCCGAAATGCCGGTCGTGTACATCACCAGTTCCTGCACGGTCTCGGCGTTCGCGTTGTATCCCTGATTGCCCGATGCGTGCTGGATGCCCATGCCGTCGAACTGGACGTTGGTCGCGCCTTTACCGTGGAACGTCCCGCCGATCTGGCCGCTGTACGCACCGGTCACGTCGAACCCCTCGTTGCCGCGAAATCCCGGCGTCAGCGTCACGAGGTTGTTCAGATTCTTCACGCTGCTCGGCAGCACGTTGAGCAGGTCATCGGTCACGGTTATCTGCTTGCGGGCGTTGCGGGTGTCGACCAGCGGCGATTCCCCGGTCACGGTGATCGTCTCGGTGAGCGCCCCGACCTGCATGTCGGCATTCACCGTCGCCGTAAATCCCGACGTGAGCTCGATGCCGTCGCGCCGGAACACGTTGAAACCGGCGAGCGAGAACGTGACCAGATACATGCCGGGACGCAGATCGATGATGTTGTAGCGACCTTCACTGTCAGTGACGACATTGCGCGTCTTTTCGATGAGGGCCGGGCTCGAGGCTTCGACGGTCACGCCAGGCAGCACCGCGCCTGACGTGTCTCTCACGACACCCGCAATTCCGCTTGCCGATGCCTGCTGTGCCGACGCGACGGATGGCAGCAGCGCGTACAGGATCACCCACACGCCCAAACCTGCGATGGCTCGAACCATTGGCTCCTCCTTCTGCCTGGTCTTCTGGCGCCGAGTTGCCGATGCCTGCGATCTGTGAATGCCGTGGGGACGACGAATGACGAGGGAAACGGCCGAGTGCACGCAGTGGATACCGCGCACTCAACCCCGTTGTCAAGAAGGGAATCTCGGTGAGCTCGACCGTGCTCAGGCAGCCGATGGCTTGATCAGGACTTTCCACTCATTGAGTTTTCCGACGTCCTGAGCCGCGCGGTCGACGACGTTCAACTGCCACGTGCCGCCCGCAGGCTGCCCGGCGAGCGCCGCGAGGGGCGGCGCGTTGGCAGACGTGAACGTACGAACGACGCTGTCGGCGGACCCGCCGGTCCCGTCGTGCAGGATCGCTTCGGTACCGGACGGTGCCCGCAGGCTGACCCGAAGGTCTCCAATCCATGTGTGGGAAATGTCGATGGACACTTCAACACTCCCGATCGTGGCCGCGCTCGTCGTCACGAGCGAGCGCACCATGCCGCCGCTCGGCGCATCCGGGATCTTCGTGCCTGGTGACTCCTTCAGCTCGATGGGTGCAAGCGCCGCGACGGCGGTCGAGAACTCGAGCGACCACTGGTTCAGGCGCCCGGTATCGCCCGGGGCGAGGTCCCGCACCATCAACCGCCACGTGCCCTGCGCGTTTCGTCCGCGCAGCGTAGACAGCGCCGGCAACGACGTCTCGTCGTAGACCTGCTTCAGATCGTCCGCGTTGCCGCCGCGACCCTTCGGGTGCAGTTCGATCACCGTGCCCCATGGCGTCGTCAGCGTGGCGTTCAGGTCGCCGCGATACGTGTGCGTGATATCGACGCCGACCTTGATGCTCGAAATCGTCAACGCTTCGGGGATGTCGATCGAATCAGTGATGCCCGCCTGATTGTTCTCGGGGATCGCGCGGTTCGGCGATGACACTCGCTTGAGCGTCACAGGCGGTGTGACCGCATCCGACAGCAGGCACCGGAAGGTGATCGAAGGTCCCGCGGCAGAGACCTCGTCGATGGTCAGATTCGACGAGGTGCCGTTCCACCATTTGCTGTCGGGCACGGTGTTGTCGGCAAAGCGCGCCGTGGATCCCGAGTACAGGTCACCCGTGTCGCCATACTGATTTCGCTGGCGCTCCAGTTGGAACTGCCCGTCGGCCTGTTCGAGCGACAACTCGTAATGGCTGCCAAGGGTCATGTGCTCGTGGCTGTTGTCGCCGTCTTCATCGATGTGCCAGATCGCCAGCCCCTCATCGGGCAGGGCCGCATCGCGGCCCGTCCTGCTGCGGTTCTCGATGAGGAAATACTCGCGGCCACTGCGTGAATAGATGGCGAAGTCGTTCGTCCCCGCGTCCAGGGTGACCTGGCTGCCATGGGTAATCGGGGTCACATTCCTGGCCCAGCCGGACAGGCGCTTGAGATACGCACTGACGGCAATCGGGTTCTTCTCGCTGACGTTGTTTCCCGCGCACATCAGGCAGTAGCCGCCCACACCGCTCGATTCGTAGCCGTAGTCGTACAGGTCCGGGTAATCACACAGCATGTGACCGTTCTCGTGGCAGAACGTTCCCAACTGGAGCTCCGATCCCATGGCGGTGAACTGGTAATCGAACGCCGACATGCCGGGACGCAACCGCACAGCGGTTCCCAGGTGATGGGCGTGCGGCCACAGCCCCTCGGCCCAGTTATTCGTGACCGGACCCGAGTAGTAGACGTTCAGGGCGTACACGAATCCCTGGTTGTCGACGGTGAGCGGCGAGAAGTCGAATCCGTGCGCCTTGTGGGACGCCAGCGCTTCGTTGATCAGTTCGTACGCACGCTGAGGCTGGGGGATCGCGCGGTCCGTGTAATAGGTCTTGGGATGCTGCGCTCGATAATACGGCGCGACGATGTTGGTGTAGCGGCAGCGGCCGATCGAGTTTTCGAGGAAGAAGTCGAATACCGACCCGTGATTCCCAAAGCCGGAGTATCCCGGCTGATTGCAGAAGCGCTCGACTTCCTCGCGGGCGATCGTGGCCGGCGCGTCACTGAAATCGATCAGCAGGCAGAGTCCTTTGAAGTCGCCGACCGTCTGGCGCTGGGGCGGCGCGAGCATCGGGCCGCCAGCGGCTGCCACCGCGCGGATCGCGCGCAGTTCCTCGCGCCGTTCGCGACGACGTTGGTCGCATCGGCGCCCCGACACACGACGGGCGGATTCGCGAGCGGCGGCCATGGCGCTCTCCCGTCGCACCCGTAGCCCCCGGGGCACTCCCGCCCGCAGACCATCGAGGCGATCTCCCAACGTGGGCGCGGGTTCGAGGGCGTTCCCGTCTGGAGCGAGGCGGGCCACTTCCCAGTAACCGGTGGCGGGGTTCTTCGTGACGGTATAACCGTCCATCGTCTCGAACACCGCGTAGTACCTGATCTCCCCAACCGCGCAACTGGATCGGTGTTCCGTCGGGTTGGAGGAACGTGAAGACCTGCCCATTGAAACGTGCTGCCATGGAAGTGGCTCCTGTGCGACGGACGTCATCGTGGCCCCGGCTCCGTGCGCGCCGCATCGATAGTAACGATGTCGAAGCTCAGACAGAACACGGATCACTCAGAAGAGTGCCCAATGATGAGACTGCGAGCGTCCGAATCACTGCGGGCGATGTCGGGAGCTGTCCGCTGACGTGAGGTCCTGCGGAGAAGTACTTGCGACGACACGTCGCACTTGCTACTCTGACGAAATTCGTGGCCCTTCCCGCACGGGGGCGCCTCGTCCAGCTCGAGGTTGTGCGGCACCCATCTCACATCGGCCACGAACCCACGTCTGCTTCATTACTCCCGGTATCAAAAACGACTGTTGCCGGTCGTGTGCTCGGCCGGCGGGGTGCGCAATGGATTCAACGTTCGGAACAAGGCTACGGCTCCAGCGCGAGGAACAGCAGATTTCGCTCGCTGCGATCGCGGAGCAGACGAAGATCAAGCTGTCACTGCTCGAAGGGCTGGAGCGCGACGATCTCTCTCGCTGGCCCACAGGGATCTTCCGTCGCTCATATTTCCGGGCGTACGCACACGCCATCGGGCTCGAGCCCGATCGCGTGCTCAATGAGTTTCAGGCGCTATTTCCCGATCCCGACGCCCCTGAGGACGTCGCTCGAGTCATGGCAGAGAATCGCCAACTCAACGTCCACTCGAAACGGCCCCCGACCAGACTTCGTTGCCTCATCGACTCGGCGGTGAACGCGCTGCCTGCGCTTCACCTCCAGACGAGTTTCAGGCCGGAGTCAGTGACCGAGAGATCCGTAAAACCACTGGCACCCCAGCCGGAGACCAACGTGCCATTGGCGGAACGTCCGTCTCTCAACCACGGAACGACCGGGAACGAGACGCATGAGAAAACGAGGGTGGACTTCGCAAAGGTCGCTCACCTTTGTACGAGGCTGGCCAGTGCCGTGGACGTCTGTGAGGTGACGCCGGTGCTCGAGGATGCCGCAGGCGTTCTTCACGCGCTCGGGCTGACGCTGTGGGTTCGGGATCAATTCGGCTACGAGCTGATGCCGGTGTTTGCCCATGGATACTCGACCGAACTGACCGCGCACCTCGGACCGGTATCCAGAGACTCCGACAACGCCATTGCACACGCCTTCAGGACCGCCGAAGCGGGGGTGGTCGATGGCGGCGATGTGGCGACGGGCGCAGTGGTGATCCCGTTGCTGACGCCGGGCGGATGCGCAGGCGTGCTCGCGCTCGAACTGCAGCCTGGCGGCGAACGGCTCGAATGCGTGCGCGTCGCGGCAACGATCCTGGCCGCACAGCTATCGACCCTGATCGGAGCGCCAGTCCTCGCTGAAGCCGTCGGCGCATAGGTAATAGGGCGGGACCATCGCGTTTCGCAACGCGCAGCCTCGACCCCTTCGACGCAGTGTCGTGCCGACTGCTTTCGATGCACTCGTCGAGAAGTACGCGGCTCTTCACAAAGTGGAAGCGACCGCCGTTCCCACTTTGTGAGCCGCGTACGTCTCGAACAACGCGCTACGCTGAGCGCCCTCACTCCTTTACATCTGCCACGGCCTCCATCACAGCCGGGGTCCGTCGTTTCGACCCACGGCCAGACGTGGCAAGCCAAGTCTGACCGCGGGTCGGACAAGTGTCTCCCGCAAACCATTCCATGAATTCAGGCCTGTTTTCCGCATGAGGGTGTGTCGCCAAATCGGCACCGCCCTTTGCAGTCTCATGAGATCACTCGCTTCATCGTGAAGACCAAGAAGCTGCTTTCAGGAGAGACACATGAGACGCCTGATAATGATGATGGTGCTGTCGTCAACGCTGACAGCCGTCCCTGCCTGGGCGCAGGGAGACTCAGACTCAGGGACTCGAACCGAGCGTCCGGCGACTGCTTCCTACTGGGGAGACACGGGGTTGTGGTTCGTTCCCACGGCCGAAACCGTAAAACCCGGCGGCTGGTCGTTTAGCCTCTATCGGTACTGAGTTCGACTTCAAGCAGGGCCTCTCTGACGTTTCAGATTGGCCTTTGACCGCATCCGTTGGCGCTGGCCCACGGACCGAGATCTTCGGGGCACTGCGCGTCGTGACGCGTATCGACCGCGACCTGCGACCGCTCTTCACGCCGGGCAGCGTCGAAGAAGGCGGCCTGATCAACGACCGCCCGTTCGTGAGCGAGACGTGGACGGGCAACGACCTGGGCGACCTGTTCCTGGGCGGCAAATTCAACGTGCTCACCGAGCATCGTCAGCAGCCGTTTGCAATGGCGCTGCGCGGCACAATGAAGCTGCCGACGGCCGATTCGGACTCGGGTGCAGGAACCGGAGAATGGGACTACTTTGCCGATGCGGTCGTCAGCAAGGAGATCAGCCGGCGCGTCGAGTTGAGCGGCTTCGGTGGCTACGCGTTCCGCGGCGACCCCACTGGCGTGAGCCTCTCGGATGGTTTCCGATGGGGCCTCGGTGCGGCCTTCGGTGCGCGCTCCAATCTACGGCTCACAACGGAAGTATTCGGCGAGTTGGCATCCAACGAGGCCGTGATCGGCGCGCCGGGCATCGTGACAGGTACCGATGGATCGACGAACCCGATCCTCTCGGATGTGGACACGGGGGTGACCACAGCATTGGGGCTGACATGGCAGCACTCGAGCGGCGTGTCATTGGGTGTGGGTGCCACGTATCAGTTTGGACTGGATGAAGACACCGCCCCCGACCGAGAGCGAAAGCGGGCGTGCGTGGGGTTTGCAGTTCCGAATCGGATTCCACAACGGTGTCCGGATGTATGTGCCGCCGGCCCCGCCGAAGATTGCCGAGGCTGCTCCGCCGCCGGCTGCTGCACCGCCGGCGCCCGCGCCGAAACCGGCACCGCCGCCCACCTCCGGCCGCAGCGGCTGCGCCGAAGCCAGCACCTCCCCCCGCGGCAGCGAAGGTGGTGACGTTCGACGAAGTGCGCTTCGACTTCGATATGGACGCGCTACGTCCGGATGCCATCGCGGTGCTCGATCGCGTCGTGGACGGACTCAAGCAGAACCCCGGCGCGCGCGTGCGCATCGAGGGTCACGCGAGTTTCGAGGGGACCTCGGAGTACAACCTGACGCTCGGTGAGCGGCGTGCGCAGAGGGTTCGCGAGTACCTCGTGAGCCGCGGCATTTCGGCTGCTACTCTCTCTACGCTGAGCAAGGGAGAGGAGAGTCCGAAGTACGACAACTCGAAGGAAGAAGGGCGCGCGCTCAATCGTCGCGCCGAGTTCGTCCTCGAGGGCAAATAGGGTCGAGACCACGAAGGACCACCTCGAAGGGCGCGAAGATTTTTCTTCCGCGCCCTTCGAGGACCCTCGTCGTCTTCCTGCTCACAGACCGAATTGACGCAGATGATGGTCCACGTGGAGGTACGCCCACCGCATCCACGCCCCCTGTGACATCTCTCCGAAGATTGGATGCGCCGGCCACTCGTAGTCACCGGCCGCTGTTGTGATCGTTTCGAGAAGGGCCTCGAGTTCAGCGACGTCGGCCGCGAAGTCGCCCGGCTTCGTGCCACCCACTTCCTGATCCATCTCGGGTCGCGTCGGCACTCCCTGCGGCCACGGAAACGGAATGTAAAGAGCGATCCACTTGATGATCGTCGACTGCATGAACCCGGTTGCGGGGCTGGCCGGCTTCTGATGCGTCACGAGGCGGAATGCGTCGCTGAGGTGGCACACCATCTGGTGCGCCGACATCTTTCCCCATCGCCGGGCACAGTCCGGTCGCACCAGTCTTCAGGCGGCGAACGATCTCCGCCTTGTCCTGCGCTCGCGACATCGTCTTCATAATCGGGAACTTGGGGGGCCGGATCCGGAAGCCCACTCTCCAGTGTCCAGATCACGGGTGGCCGGTCCGGACCCAAGGAGGCGATGGCCACCAGCTTCCCGGAACGCTGTCAGCGCGTTGTCGCGTCGCGCGGCCGCGTCTGCCAGCAGCGCTTGAAAGGCCGCGTCGCTTCGAATCGCATCGAATTCGCGGCTGTGCTGCAGGGTCGACAGCACGGAGTAGCCCTTGTTCACTGCTCGATTGAGATATTCCATTCCCCTGCGATGCTCACCGACGTCGCAGAGGAAGCGTCCCTCCTGGAAAATCGCTTCCGGGTCGTCGCGGACCTTCAACCCATCGAAGGCCGATATACGCGCAATCATGTCTGCCGTACGACCCTCGAGCCAGGCCATCAGGAATTCCGTCCATGACTGGAATGCGGGGATGTGGGCGCGGCGCATGCGAAGCAGGGACCGCTTCGCCTCGTCACGACGTCGAGCGAGCCCAAGCGCGATGACACGAATGCCTTCGTCGGCGCCTGCAACGAGCGCCGGCGGTTCAAAGGACAGCAGTGTGTCGACGTCGCCGGTCATGAGCCATGTCTGCTCGACGCTCGTCGGCACGTTCGGATCCAGACGCTTCGCCTCGACGTGCGCGGCGATCGACTCGTCAAAGAGTCCGCAGTAGCGGCAGGCATGGACGAGACCGGCAAACAGTTCCGGGTCGTTGCCATGCCGATTGGCCTCCTTTAACAGCCGAACGAGCGCCTGTGGCGCGTGACCGATGTCGGCTTCGAGGTTCGCGTAGAACTTGTGCGCCACCGACAGGTGCGGATTGAGCTCGAGCGCGCGCCGGAAAGCGGCTTCGGCGCGTTCTTCGCTGTCCGGCGATGGTGTCACGTACTTGCCGATCACGCGGTGACAGCGGCCGATGTGAGCCCATGCCGGAGCAAATCGTGAATCGAGGTCCAGCGACTGCTGATAGAAGTCTCGTGCGCGAGCCAGTCCATCGTAGGAACGCGCCAGTTCGTTTCCTCTCAGATAGAGCTCGTACGCGCGTGCATTCTGCGGTGCATCGGTCGACGGCGCAACCGCTCCCGTGAGAGGCAGCGACAGGGCTTCGACGACTCGTCGCGCAATATCGTCCTGCAGCCGGAACAGATCGCCGAGCGAAGCTTGCACGGTGTGCGACGTGATCAACGTTCCGCTTGGCGCCTCGACGAGCTGGGCCACGGCGCGCAACTGGTCGCCCGATCGAAGGAGCGTGCCCATGACGACACGGTCCACGTCCGCTTCGGCCGCCAACGCCTTGAGATCCGGTACATCAGCCTGGAAACGTGCGGCGGTTGCACTCGAGCGGACGATCAGCGAGCCGGTGCCCGACAACGATGTGGCGATCGCATCCGGCAGGCTGAACGCCAGGAAGTCGGTCTCGGGGTCCGGACGCAGGACGCGGAACGGCAGCACGACGATGCGGGTCAGGGTCTGGGCGAGTGCTCGCGTGCCATCGCTGTCGATGCCGTGAACGCCGCGGAGCTCGTCGGCCATCGTGTCCGCTGACGGGTGCCTTTCGGCGGGCCGTTTGGCCAGGGCACGCCGGATCACGCGATCGACCGCTGCGATGCCGGCCGAACCGGTCAACGCCGGCGGTTGTTCGGACAGTGTTGCGTGCAGCACCTCGCCGACGGTGCGTCCGCCGAAGGCGGCCCTGCCCGCGAGCATCTCGAACAGGATGGCGCCTGCCGCGAACAGATCAGCCACGCGCATCGACGGGCTCGCCGATGATCTGTTCCGGCGACATGTACCGTGGCGTGCCCATGACGTACCCGGCTTGCGTCAGCGCCGCGTCGGAGCCGATCGTCAGATCGGGTTCCGGCCGCGCGAGGCCGAAGTCGAGCAGCTTCACGCCATGCGGAGTCAGGAAGACGTTCGACGGCTTGAGGTCACGATGGACGATGCCGCGGGAGTGCAAGGCCGACAGTGCAGCCAGCATCTCGAGCCCGAGCGGGACGGCCTGGGCCACACTCATGGCGCCCTTGCTTCAACCGTTCGGCCAGGGCCTCTCCCTCGAGCAGCTCCATTGCGATGAAGAGCTCGCCGCGGTCCTCTCCGATCTCGTAAATCTGGCAGACGTTCGGATGATTGACGCTCGCCGCAGCGCGGGCCTCCCGCCAGAAGCGCTTCCGGGCTGTGTCGCCACTGGCCAGCGATGACATCGTCTTGAGCGCAACCGTACGCTCGAGGCGCTCGTCTCGCGCTGCATACACCACACCCATCGCGCCCGCCCCGAGCTTGCGCGTGATCGCGTAATGTCCAATACGCCCGGGGACGGCTGTTTCCCGCACGGGAGTTGCCGCGCCGCTGTCAGAGGAATTCGACGATGAGGGAGCTCCCGTGATCCACTGATAGAGGGCGCGCAGTCGTCCCCGCGTGGCGTTCTCGACTGGCTTCTCCGGCACGAGGCCTTCGATCATACCTGCTCCCTCAAGGCTCCTCGACAAGTCGCCTCTATTGAATCGTCGAACGAGAACGGGATGGATCGACATGCGTCGTCCCGGGTATCCTCGTCGGCCTCAGGATGGCCGCAAGCCCGACCGTCACTGCCGTCGAAGGCACGGCCACTCGCTCGCGGGTGGTTTCTCTCGACATCCTGCGCGGCGCCGTCATGGTGCTGATGGCGATCGACCACGTGCGTGTGTACTCGGGTGTGCCGGCGGGCGGCCCGACGGCCGGTGTGTTCCTGACGCGCTGGGTCACTCACTTCTGCGCGCCGGTCTTCGTCTTCCTGGCGGGGACGTCCGCATTTCTGCACCTGCGCACGCTGCGCGACAAGAGCGCGCTCGCGCGCTTTCTCGTCACGCGCGGGCTCATGCTCGTCGTGCTGGAGCTCACGCTGATTCGCACCGCGTGGACGTTCAACGTCGACTACAGCGGGCTCATCCTGGCTGGCGTCATCTGGATGCTTGGCTGGTGCATGGTGTTGCTGGCTGCGCTCATCTGGTTGCCAACATGGATCGTGGGAGCGGTTGGCCTTCTGCTGGTCGTGGGACAGTCCGCGTTGCCTGCGATTGCCCAATCGACCGGAGCGGGGACGCAGTGGCTATGGCAATTCATTATCTTGGCGGCGAAATCCGGTTCGGTGAGAGTGGCCCGACGATCACAGTGCTGTACACGATCGTTCCCTGGATTGGCGTGATGGCACTCGGGTATGCCTGCGGCGCGATCGTCGTCATGGAGAGCGCAGCGCGGAATCGCCTGTTGCTGGCGGTCGGGACGGCCGCGACTGCACTCTTCCTCGTCGTTGGCGGTGCGATGGTGTTTCGCGGACCCGGCTCCGATGACGGGATGCCCGCCATCTTCCAGTTGTTGAACCAACGAAAGTATCCGGCGTCGGTGCTCTTCCTGTTGATGACACTCGGTCCGTCGATCGCCCTTCTGCCACTCGCGGAGCGGATGCGGAGACCTATCAAGGATGCGCTCACCGTCTTCGGGCGTGTGCCGCTGTTCTACTATCTGCTTCACATCCCCCTGATCCATGCGACAGCACTACTCGCCTGGTATCTGCGAGACGGCGCGGCAGGCGCGGAGCGCTTCGCGACGGCGCCGTACGTGTTCATTCCCCCGCCTGAGCAGTGGAGCCTGCCTCTCCTCTACCTGGTGTTCGCGATCGATGTAGCGCTGTTGTACGTTGCGTGTCGCTGGTATGCCGATCGAAAGGCCGCCCGTCCGGGCTGGTGGATGCGTTACATCTGAGCCGCGGACGTGTGATGTCGAGGAAATAGGTGCGATATCAGGATCCGGCCGGGCGTAAGATGCCTTCCGTCGAATCGCCGTGACCGGCGGGACCTGTCGAGCCACGTCAACGATGAGGGCGGCCATGCGTGTGAAGAATTCGACACTTCGCTCGGCACTGATCGGAGCAACGGCGGCACTCGCGGTCCTCGGAATCGCGATCCTGGTTTTTCAACAGCTTGGTCCGCGTCCCGTGACCGTGAGTGTCGGGAAGTTTCCCGAACAGTTCGTCTACGTGCGCTCGGACGATGACGTCGTGAACGGCGGTGCGATGTTCGCACCGCCCGAGGAATCGGCGAACCAGATCGCGGTCCTGTGGATCCACGGATGGGGAGCCAACTTCTACTCGCCCACGTAACGTGATGATCGGACGCGCCTTGGCTGAACGTGGGCTGACGAGCATCAGCGCCAATACCCGCATGCACGACATCGCGAACGTCCAACACTACAAGTTTGGGAGGCGGATTCGCGGCGGTGGCTATTGGGGCGTTCCCAGCGAACAAGTGCGAGACATCGCGGCTTGGATGGACTTTGCCGAGAAGGAAGGATTCACACGGACGGTGATCGTCGGCCATAGCGCAGGTTGGGCCGCTGTGCGTGCGTATCAGGCCGAAAGACAGGACCCGCGTGTCGTTGGACTCGTCTTGGCGTCAGGCCAGATTCGGCCCGCTTCTGGCGCCGCCGATCAGGAGCTGGTCGCACAGGCGACTCGGTTTCTGCAAGATGGCCGTGGCGATGACCTGCTACGACTTCCGAATCGGTCGTTTCCGTCCTTCATCAGCGCAGCGACGTTTCTTGACGACTTCAGTACCCCTCCGGAGATCGGTGATTTCTTCGGAGTGCAGACTGCAAACGCTGCAGTTACCCGTGTGCGGTGTCCGATCCTTGCGTTTTTTGGGACACGAGAATCGGATGTGGGAACGGAGGAGGACCTGCAACTGCTCAAGTCATCGATCGAGCGGCAACAGCATGGCCCTCGCCACGTGAACACGGTCATGATTCAGAACGCTGACCACATGTATACCGGTGAGGAAGCACAAGTCGCAGGCGTGATTTCCGAGTGGATTGCCAGCATCGGTACCTGGCAGAGCCTGACCGCACCGCGAGTGCCGGCCGTTAGGGAAGTCGGCTCTGCCCAGCGTTTGTTACGCCGCGCCGGATCGAGCGTCAATCCAGTACCGGCGTTTCGGTTTGTCGAGGTCTGACCCGGTGACGACGTTCTCCAGGATGCCGCCGTTCTTCTCGATCGATGGGACCTGATCCGGCGGAAGCCCGTCCCTCTGTGCATCCGCGGTTTGATCTTGAGCGGGACGTCACGACCCGATTAGACTCGGCGCGGAGGAATACGCGGATGAAGACACGTCTATTCCTGCTTGTTATTGCCGTGGTGGCTGCGACGTCAGTGGGTCTTCACTCGCAGCAGCAGCCCTCGGCCCCGGCCAGCGCGCTCCCTTCGCCGCCGGTGCGGGAGCCGGGATGGGCGTTTCCGGTCCAGGCGGGATCCCTGCCCCCTGAGAGCCCGGAACCGAAATCAGTCGAGGGAAGCACGAAGAAATACACGCCCAAGGAGATCGACGACCTCCTCAATCCACCCGACTGGTTACCCGAGGCGCACAAACCCGCGCCCTCGATTGTCGTGAAGGGTCACGGCGCGGCGCTGGCCTGTGGGTCGTGTCATCTGATGTCGGGCCTCGGGCATCCCGAGTCTGCCGATCTCACCGGGTATCACGGCCGACATACATCGTCCAGCAGATGCAGGACTTCAAGACCGGCGTGCGGAAGGACTACGCGCGCATGAACGGCATCTCCAAGGAGGTCTCGGACGAGGAGGCGCGGCAGGCTGCGGATTGGTTTGCGTCGTTGCCGCGGCAGAAGTTTGTCAGAGTCGTCGAAGCTGCGATGGTGCCGAAGACGTTCGTCGGTCAGGGACGTATGCGCTTCGTCGATCCGAAGCAGACCGGGATGGAGCCGATCGGTAATCGCATCATCACCGTGCCCGAGGATCAGGAGAAAGCACGGCTGCGTGATCCGAGGTCAGGCTTCGTTTCCTACGTGCCTCCCGGCAGCCTTGCCAAAGGCAAGGCGCTTGCCGAGACCGGCGGCGGCGGCAAGACGATCGCGTGCAACATCTGTCACGGCGACGGCATGAAAGGGCTCGGCGAATATCCCGCGTCTGGCGGGTGTGCACCCGATCTACCTTGCCCGCCAGCTGTATCTCTTCAAGGACGGCGGCCGGAACGGAACGGACGCGGCGCTGATGAAGAAGCCAGTGGCGCAATCTGACCGACGAGGACATCCTGAATCTCTCTGCTTACCTGGCTTCGCTGCCACCCCAGTAGCGACCCGGGAGCCGAGAGCCTGGAGCCCAGAGAGTTGGGAGTTGATAGTATGAACTCCCAACCCGCATGAGTCTTTTCGCTCGAAAACCTATCTCCGATTTTCAGCCTGTCGAGGGCGCGCATTCGCTCAGGCGCGTCCTGGGCGCCGGCGATCTCATCATGCTGGCGATCGGTGCGGTCATCGGCGCCGGCATCTTCTCGTCGATCGGTACCGCTGCCGCCGGCGAGATTCGGCCCGACGGAACGATCGTCCGCGCCGCGGCCGGGCCCGCACTGATCCTCTCGTTCGTTCTGCTGGGAGTGGTGTGCGGGCTGGCTGCCCTCTGCTACGCGGAACTGGCCGCTATGATTCCGCAGGCCGGCAGCGCCTACGCCTATTCCTACGCCACCCTGGGCGAATTGGTTGCCTGGATCATTGGCTGGGATCTGATCCTCGAGTACGCCGTGGGGAACATCGCTGTCGCCGTGGCATGGGGCGGTTACTTCACTTCGTTCATGAGCGGCTTCGGTGTGACCTTTCCCGACTGGCTCACACACGGCTATCGAGCCGTCACGTTGAGCGCCGATCCGGCTGTGCGCGCGCTGCTCGACACCGCGCCACGACTGGGCGGCATTCCCGATTCTTCTCAATGTCCCCGCGTTCGCGATCGTCATGCTCGTGACGTGGGTGCTGTTGCTCGGCGTGAGAGAGAGCTCGCGCGCCAACAACATCATGGTCGTCGTCAAGCTGCTGGTGCTGGGACTGTTCGTTGCCGTTGGCGCGATGCACATCGACACGGCCAACTACGTGCCCTTTGCGCCCGAACGGCTGGACCGGCATCCACCAGGGCGCGGCCATCGTCTTCTTCGCCTACATCGGCTTCGACGCCATCTCGACGGCGGCCGAAGAGACAAAGAATCCGCAGCGTAACCTGCCCATCGGAATTCTCGGCGGTCTGGCCGTCTGCACGCTGATCTACGTGATCGTCGGTGTCGTCGCCACCGGCCTCGTGCCGTACATGGAGCTTCGCGCGGCCGACCCGCTCGCCAGAGCACTGGAAGTCGCCGGGCTCAAGACCGCCGGCTGGATCGTGTCGTTTGGCGCCGTGGTCTCGATTTCGGCGGTGCTGCTGGTGTTTCAGTACGGCCAGCCGCGCATCTTCTTCGCGATGGCGCGCGACGGGCTTCTTCCCGCGTGGGCGGCGAAGGTGAGCGAGAAGCGGCGCGTGCCGCACATCACGACATGGGTCACGGGCATCGTCGTGGCGCTCGGTGCGCTCGTCGCCGACGAGAACGAGATCTACGACCTCACCAACATCGGCACGCTGTCGGCGTTCGCCATCGTTTGCATCGGCGTGCTGGTGCTCAGATACACAGAGCCCGATCGCCCTCGACCGTTCCGGGTGCCGTTCGTCTGGGGGGTCAGCCTGCTCGGGGCCTTCGCGTGTTTCTACACGATGCTGGGGTTGCCGCGAACGGCGTGGGAGCGATTTGGAATCTGGCTGCTGCTGGGCGGGCTGATCTACGCGTTCTACGGCTACCGGCATTCGCAACTCCGGCCGCCATCAGAGTACAATGGTCGTTTCGGGATCCCGGGAAATTCCCCACTGGGTGCTATGGCACACGACTGGATTGCGGTGCGCGGCGCTCGCGTCCACAACCTCAAGAATATCGACGTCGATCTGCCCCGCGACCGGCTGGTCGTCATCACGGGGCTGTCCGGCTCCGGCAAGTCGTCGCTCGCCTTCGACACGATCTACGCCGAAGGACAGCGGCGCTATGTCGAGTCGCTCTCGGCCTACGCGCGTCAGTTCCTCGAGCAGATGGAGAAGCCCGACGTCGATCTGATCGACGGCCTGTCGCCAGCCATCTCGATCGAACAGAAGACCACCGGCTCCGAATCCGCGATCCACGGTCGGCACCGTCACCGAAATCTACGACTACCTCCGGCTGCTGTTCGCCAATACCGGCACCCCGCACTGCTACAACTGCGGGCGCGAGATCTCGTCGCAGTCGCTCGAGCGGATTCTCGATCTCGTCATGCTGTACCCGACCGATGCGCGCATCAACATCATGGCGCCCATCGTGCGCGGCCGGAAAGGCGAGTTCAAGAAGGAGCTGCAGGCGCTGCGACAGCGCGGCTACAGCAAGGCCCGCATCGATGGCCAGTTCCGATCGCTCGACGAAGACCTCAAGCTCGATCGCCGCCGCAACCACACGATCGAGGTCGTCGTCGATCGGCTGATCGTCAAGTCGGGCATCGAGCGACGCTTGTCCGAATCGCTCGAGACGGCCCTCTCGCTTGCCGACGAGATCGTCGTCGTGAACACCTTCGATGGAGGCGACCAGCTCTTCTCCCGCCGGCTGGCCTGCGTCCGCTGCGGCATCTCGATGCCGGAGATGACGCCGCGGGCGTTCTCGTTCAACTCGCCGCACGGCGCGTGCCCGGCGTGCCAGGGTCTTGGCGCCACCTACGACTTCGACGCCCGGCTCGTCGTGCCGGACGAGTCGCTGTCGCTGCTCGGCGGCGCGATTGCGCCGTGGGTCCGCGGGGATCGCAAGCTCGTGAGAGAAGCGGTGACGACGCTGGCGCGCACTTACGGCCTCGACCCCGACGCGCCCTTCGGCAAGTTGCCGCGGAAGCATCGTGAGCTCGTGCTGTTCGGCCCGGCGGGAGCCGCCAAGCAGGAAAAGGTCGCTGCGAAAGCCGCGCAAGGTCGTCGTCGATGACGATGAGGACGAGGAGGACGAGGAGTTCGAGCTTCCGCGTCGCCGATCATCAGGGAAGTCCGGTGCCGATTCCGATCCGTTCGGTCGCAACTTCGAGGGAGTGATTCCCAACCTGCGGCGGCGGTACGAAGAGGGATCGTGGGCCGTGCAGGAGGACCTCGAGCCGTATCGCACGCTCCGCGAGTGCCCCGTGTGTCATGGCCAGCGGCTGAAGCCCCAGAGCCTCGCGGTCAAGGTCAAGGGTCGCGGAATCGCCGAGTACGTCAATCTGCCGATCAGCGACGCGTTGGCGGTGTTCGAGTCCTTCGAGCTTGAGCGAGCGCGAAGCGCTCGTGGCCGGGCGTGTGCTGCGCGAGATTCGCGAGCGTCTGCGATTCCTCGATGACGTCGGCGTCGGTTACCTGACGCTCAATCGCAGCGCCGCCACGCTGTCCGGCGGTGAAGGACAGCGCATCCGGCTGGCGACGCAGATCGGCGCCAACCTCACCGGCGTGCTCTACGTGCTCGACGAGCCGTCGATCGGGCTGCATCAACGCGACAATCGGCGCCTGCTGACGACGCTGTCGCGCCTTCGCGACCTGGGAAACACAGTCGTTGTCGTGGAGCACGACGAAGAGACGATCCGGACCGCCGACTACGTCGTGGACCTGGGGCCGGGCGCCGGAGAGCATGGCGGACACGTCATCTTCCAGGGTGAGCCGGCGCAACTGCTCGCGGACGGGCACGGGTCGCTCACCGGCGCGTATCTTCGCGGCGAACGCTCGATTCCGACGCCGGCAGCCCGGCGTCCCGCCATCGAAGGGCGAGATCGTCATCCGCGGCGCGCGCGCGAACAATCTGAAGAACATCGACGTGGCGATTCCGCTCGCTACGCTGACCGCGGTGACTGGTGTGAGCGGTTCTGGCAAGTCGACACTCGTCAACGACATCCTGTATCGCTCGCTGGCGAAGACGATCTATCGGGCGGCGGCCGAACCTGGCGCGCACGATCGCATCGACGGCATTTCGCTCATCGACAAGGTCATCGAGATCGATCAGTCGCCCGATCGGACGAACGCCGCGGTCGAATCCCGCGACCTATACCGGCATGTTCACGTTCATCCGCGAGTTGTTCGCGATGATGCCCGAGGCCAAGGCGCGCGGGTTCAGGCCCGGACGCTTCTCTTTCAACGTCAAGGGCGGGCGATGTGAGGCGTGTCAGGGCGACGGGTGATTGCGATCGAGATGCACTTCCTGCCCGATGTGTACGTGACGTGCGAGCAGTGCAAGGGGCGGCGATACAACCGGGAGACGCTCGATATCCAGTACCGCGGCAAGTCGATCGCCGAGGTGCTCGACCTGACCGTGGACCAGGCGCTGCCGCTGCTCGAGAACTTTCCTCCGATCGCCAACAAGCTGCGCACGCTGCAGGATGTCGGGCTCGGCTACATCGAGCTTGGGCAGTCAGCGGTGACGCTCAGCGGCGGGGAGGCGCAACGCGTGAAGCTTGCGCGCGAGTTGTCGCGCCGCAGCACCGGGCGCACCGTCTACATCCTCGACGAGCCGACAACCGGGCTTGCACTTCGAGGACACGCGCAAGCTGCTCGACGTGCTCAACAAGCTGGTCGACCAGGGCAACACGGTCGTGGTGATCGAGCACAACCTCGACGTCATCCGGTGCGCGGACCATGTCATCGATCTCGGTCCAGAGGGAGGCGCGGCAGGCGGTCAGGTGGTGGCTTCGGCTCCCCCGAGGCGATCGCGGCGCTATCGACGTCGGCCACCGGTCAATTCCTGACGACGCTCCTTCAACGGCCATTCCGCGTGATGTGGTCTATGGACCACAGGGCTTATCGTCCAGACTTGTGTCACAACGGCCACAATTGGTTATTTTACAGTCAGTGTCGTCTGAGCCCTCTGAACCAGTAACGGGCTGATCCTCAAGCGGTTATTCGTCAATCATAACCGCTCGATGCTCACTGGTATCTGGCTTGCTTCCGAACCGAACGCCGGATAATCACGTGACCAGCTTCTACGCGCAACGAACGCTTCGCCGCGGCATTTCCTGCGCGGGCATTGGCCTTCATTCGGGTCGAAAGGTGACCCTCTCTCTCCGACCTGCCGCGGCAGGCTCGGGGATTCGCTTTCGCCGCTCGGACCTTGGCGGGCTCGAGGTGCCGGCGCAAGTCAATCACGTCGGTGCGATCAACTACGCCACCGGCCTGATGCGGGACGCCGTCCAGGTCGACACGGTTGAGCACCTGCTGGCTGCGCTCGTCAGCCTGGGCATCGACAACGTCACCGTCGAGCTGAACTCGCCGGAAGTTCCCATCATGGACGGCAGCGCGGCGCCGTTCGTCTACCTGATTCAGGAAGCCGGGGTGAAGACGCTCGAGGCGCCGCGGCGGTATCTGAAGATCCTCAGGCCGATCTCGCTGACGCGCGGCGACAAGCGCATCGCGATCTATCCGTCCGACCATTTCAAGGTCACCTACAGCATCGCCTTCGATCATCCGTTGCTGCGTCATCAGTCGCGGACCATCCGGCTGACCTCGGATGCCTTCGTCGACGAGATCGCGCCGGCGCGCACTTTCACGTTCCTCAAGGAAGTCGAGATGCTGCGCCAGCAGGGACTGGCCCTTGGCGGGTCGCTCGAGAACGCGATCGTCATCTCGGACACCGGTGTGCTGAACAACGGGTTGCGCTTCGACGATGAATTCGTGCGTCACAAGATCCTGGATGTGATTGGCGACATGGCGCTCGTCGGCTATCCGATGATCGGGCATCTCGTGGCGCATCGCGGCGGGCACGCCCTGCACACCGCGTTTGCGGCCAGGGTTCTCGAAGAGTCCGATGCCTGGATGCTGGTCGACGGCCGGGGGGATGCGGGCCATGTGGTGCCGGCGCCGCTGACGACGCCGGATCCGATCCAGGCCAACTGACACGACCGCACGCGGTGGGTCTGTCGCTTCACTATCAATAAAGGAATCCGGTGATGGCGCGATGAAGTGGTGCGCCTACCGGGCGATCCGTCGCATATAGGCTTCGAGCTTGTCGTTCTCGTACTTCACGGTGTTGAGGAAGAGGCTTTCCAGGAGGTAGGCGCGACGTTCACCATCGTCCATCTGTTCGATCAGGTAGTTGATTTCCCTGACCATGTCCTCGAAGGAGCGTTCGAGCTCGCGCCGTGCGGTGACCTCGCGGTAGAGCGCTTCCATGATCGCGAGGAGGTCGCCGTCGAGCGGGATCTCGGCTCCGGTTGTCGTCTTGATGGTTCGAGTGCTCATACCCCGAAGCTCCTGATCGCCGACGCCTCGTCGGGATGAATTTCGAGGAAGTTCTGTGCTCCCGTCATCGAGAGCATGGTTTCGACGCGCTTCTGCACGCCTGACAGCTTCAACGAGCCGCCCGCGGCATTGGCCTGGCGGTACAGGTCCATGAGGCAGCCGATGGTGGCGCTGTCGACGTAGGTGACCGTCGACAGATCCAGAAGCAGCTTCTTGTCGCCGCCCCCGATGAGCGAGGTAATCGTGCTCGCGAACTCGGAGAGGATGGGATACATCAGCCGGGTCTCGTTGACGCGGACTATGGACACGTTCTGGCTGCGGTCGGTGGTCAGATTCATCCTGATACTCCGGTTTTCGGCACAGCGTCCTGCTCTTCACGCAGACGTTGGATCTGGCGGGCAAGTTCAGTCCGGCCTCGATTGATGCGCGACTTGACCGTCCCCTCGGGCAAGCGCAGGCGGTCGGCGATCTCCTGGTAGGTCAGTTCCTGGATGTCTCTCAGCATCACCGCCGTGCGCAGCGTGGGCGCCAGCTTGTCGAGGGCACGCCGCAGCAGCTTGACGCGATCGCGCTGCTCGAGTTGTGCGTCCGCGCGCGTGTCGGGCGCCGCCGGTGCGAAGTCAGTCGGGTCGACGTCGCGGTTGATCGTTTCACGTTCCTTGCGTACGGCGCGGTAGTGATCGATGCACAGGTTGCGGCTCACGCTGATGAGCCACGTCTGGAAGTTGGCGCGGCGGTCGAACGTATCGAGCGACTTGTACAACTTGAGGAAGACGTCCTGCGTGAGGTCCTCGGCCTGATCGTGACGGCCGACGAACTTGTACGCGACGTTGAAGACCTTGCGTCGATACAGGCGCACGATCGATTCCCACGCCGCCTGATCGCCGTTCAGGCACCGCTCGATGATCTCGTCGGTGGCAGTTTCGGGCGATGGCGCGTCAGCAGACATCACTGGCAGGAGGTCGCGCGTGTGATCGCGCGCGAAACGAAGAAATCGCAAGACCGGCAGTCGTGGTCGATGCGAGGTACGGTGTTCGAGCCTGAAATGCAGGAAATGCGCGCATGATAACATGCGAAGGCTCGTGTACCTACCGTTCCAGCCCTCTCCAGCGGGTCTTCTCTGCGACCGCGTCAGCGTGCACTCCATCGTCGAGGCCGTCGGCACGCCTGCTTACGTGTACAGCGCGCGAGCGATCCGTGCCGCATTCACAGAGATCGACACGGCTTTTGCCGAGTATCCGCACGCGATTCACTATGCGCTCAAGGCCAATTCGACGCTGGCGCTGCTGCGGCTGCTGCGCTCGCTCGGCAGCCGCGTCGACGCCAACTCCTGGGGTGAGATTCAGGTTGCGCTGCGCGCCGGGTTCGACCCGAGCGACGTCGTGTTCACCGGCGTTGGCAAGACGCGCGAAGAGCTCGAGGCGGCGATTGCTGCCGACATCGGCACGATCAACGCCGAGTCGGCTGGCGAACTCGACCGCCTGGCGACCACGGCCGCGCGGCTCGGGCGCGTGGCGCGGGTGGCGCTGCGCGTCAATCCCGACATCGACGCGCGTAGCCATCCCAACATCTCGACCGGACTGAAGTCCAACAAGTTCGGTGTGCCGATTGAGGAAGCGCGCGCGATCTACGCGGAGCGACGCGCGGTCTCGAGCCTCAAGTTCGTGGGCGTGCACGTGCACATCGGGTCCCAAATCACAACCGCCGAGCCGCTCGCCCGCGCCGCACGCGTCCTCGTGTCACTGGCGCGTGAGCTGTGTACGGATGGTTTCGCGCTCGAACACGTCGATCTCGGTGGCGGCCTGGGGATTGGATATGAAGGACGTCCGCTGCTGACGCCACAGGAGTACGCGGCGGCCGTGCTGCCGGAGTTACGACACATCGGCATCCCGGTCGTGCTCGAGCCCGGTCGCGCCATCGTCGGGCATGCCGGCGCGCTCATCTCACGTGTGGTCGACGTCAAGCGGTTTCCGGACGGACGGCAGTTCGCTGTTCTCGACGCGGGCATGACCGAGCTGATGCGCCCGGCGCTGTACGGGTCGTTTCATCGCATCGTGCCGGTCGTCCCCGCGGCGGCGATGAAAGCGCGTGGGACGTCGTCGGCCCGATCTGCGAAAGCAGCGACGTGTTCGCGCGCGAGCGATCGCTGCCGGAACTGCGCGTCGACGATCTGGTCGCCGTCCTCGACACCGGCGCGTATGGCGCGGTAATGGCGTCGAACTACAACCGGCGCTTCCTCGCGCCGGAAGTGCTCGTCGACGACGACCGGTGGGAGATCATCCGGCGACGGCAAACGCTCGACGATGTGCTCGCTCTGGAGAGCTAAAACGACACGTTCCAGGTTCCGCGTTCCAGGTTGAACAACCGAACCTCGAACGCGAACCTGGAACACGAACCCGGAACCCGGAACCAGGAACATGGCACGACACGGATCACCATGCACGGTCTCCTGATAGCGTTCGAGGGTCTCGACCAGAGCGGCAAGCAGACACAGACCGAACGGTTGCGCGATCGGCTGGTCGAAGCGGGCCGTCAGGTACGGCTGCTGTCGTTTCCCGCGTATGAGACGCCGATCGGTGCCGAGATTCGCCGGGCGCTGGAGGGCGGACGCGAGTGGGGCGCCGACGTCATGCAGCTCCTCTACATCGCCAATCGCTACGAGGTGAGGCCGCTGATCGAACGCGAGTTGGCGCAGGGCGTGATCCTGGTGTGCGACCGATACGTGGCCTCGAGCATCGCATACGGAGAAACGCAGGGGCTCGATGCGTCCTGGCTTCGCGATGTCCAGCGTCATCTGCCGAAGCCCGATCTGACGTTCCTGCTCGACATCGCACCAGAGGTCTCAGCTCGACGCAAGACATCGAATCGAGACAAGTACGAACGCGACCTCGCGCTCCTCGCGCGAGTGCGGGAGAACTATCTGCGGCAGGCCGCAGACGGCGGCGGCTGGGTTCGGCTCGACGCCGACCGCGACCGCGATCTGGTCGCCTCGGAGGTGTTCGCAGCGGTCAAGCCGCTTCTGTAGTGGATAGGGCTGATGGATAGTCCGGGTTTCGTTGGAACGTTCAGCGGTACCGGGATGTGGCATGACGCCGCCGGGAAGTCTGCGGGTTACCGGATTCAACAGACCAATCAGACGACGGCGGTGGGACTCGACGTCGCCTTCAAACACGATTTCGACGATGGCTCGGTCGTGGAAGCGACCTTCAGCCTGACCTGGCTCGTGCCGCATTTGTTCCGCGTTGATATCTCAGGTGCGCCCGTTGGCAATGGCTACATGTTCGGAGACATCTGTCACTATCACATGAAGTTCGGGGACAAGTTCGTCGAGGTGACGTATCTGACCGTGATGAGGGGCTCTCGGTCTTTGGATCGAGCTCAACCAACGCCGAGGGCCACTACATCGCGTGGCGGGAGACGCTCCGTCCAGTCGCAGGCTAATCTGGTGTCGATGTTCTCTGCACTGCGACTGATCGCGCTCGGCTGTGCCATTGCCAGCCTGTCCTGGTTGCTGGTGCCCGCGCGTGTTCACGAAGTGGCGGCGCAGGGTGCAGCGCCCATCGATAGCTACCGTGTCGTCAACGCCTACCCGCACGATCCGGCCGCTTACACGCAAGGCCTGATCTATCGCGATGGCTTCCTGTACGAAAGCACCGGGCTCCGAGGCAGCTCGAGCCTGCGGAAGGTCAGGCTTGAAACTGGAGAAGTGGTCCAGCAACGACGCGTCGATCAGGCGCATTTTGCCGAGGGGCTGGCCGATTGGAAAGATCAGCTCGTGCAGCTGACGTGGCAGTCCAACGTGGCGTTTGTCTACGATCGCACCAGCTTTGCACCGCGCCGGACCTTCTCGTACTCAGGAGAAGGCTGGGGTCTCACACGTGACGAACGAAGGTTCATCCTGAGCGATGGAACGGAGCAGTTGCGGTTCCTCGATCCCGAGACGTTTCGGGAGATCGGACGCGTCACGGTGACTGACGCCGGAAAAGCGATTCCCGATCTGAACGAGCTCGAATACATTCGCGGCGAGGTGTACGCCAACGTGTGGCACACCGACCGAATTGCCAGGATCTCACCGCAGACGGGACGGGTCACCCGGTGGATCGACCTGCGCGGTCTGATGTCGGCGGGATATCGCCTCGATCCGGAAGCCGTGCTGAACGGTATCGCGCACGACACGACCGGCGATCGCCTGTTCGTGACCGGCAAGCTGTGGCCGCGGCTGTTCGAGATCCAGGTCGTGTCGCGGAAATAGCCTGTCGCGATCTCACGACGTGTGGTCGCGTGCGTCTGCGAGGGCAGTGGTCAGCGCCCGTACCTCGCGAGCCCCTGCATCTTTCAGGACCCGCGCACACGCCTCCAGCGTCGCACCGGTTGTTCTCACATCATCCACGAGCACGACGACACGATCGACCAGCATGGCGTCACGCACGCGCTGCGAGAACAATGGCGAGAGTGAGAAGGCTCCCCGCACGTTGCGCCGTCGTCCAGCGGCCGTGAGGCCTGTCTGCGGGGCTGTTGCACGCGTTCGCCAGAGCGCAGGGACCACGGGTCGTTCTAAACGCGCAGCGAGATCAGCGGCCTGGTTGAAACCTCTCATCAGGCGGCGCCACGGATGGAGGGGCACCGGTACCACGCAGTCGGCATCCGACAGCAGGTCCGATCCCGCCAGGCGCATCATGGCTCCCAGCCTGATCGCAAGCGTACGGCGTCCCTCGGTACTTGAAGGCATGAATGATGTGGCGCAGAGCGCCTTCGTACCGGCCAGCGGACTTCGATCTGTCGATCGCACCTGATTGACTGCCATGGAGCGGTGGTGGCGGTAGGCATGCGACCTCGGTCCAGCAGGTATCGCACACGGGGCCGCGCGTTGGAAATTCGAGCGGTGTGGCGCAAGCCGCACACCGAGGGGCGAGGACCACGGCGACGAGCGCATCGACGGCATACGCGAGAGGTCGATTCACGCGCAACGCCTGGACAGGTGTGCGGCAGAGCGACTGCCGTCAGCGGCTAGGGTTTCTCGTCGCTGATCTCCTGTCGCTCCGCATTGCCCCAGAGGCGTTCGAGACCGTAGAACGCCCGGCACTCGCGGCTGAAGATGTGCACGACGAAGTTGAAGTAGTCGAGCAGGATCCATTCCGATTTGTCGACACCTTCAGCGAGCGCCGGTCGCTGGTCGAGCGACTGCCTCAGCATGTCCTGCACCGAATCGGCGATGGCCGTCATTTGCCGCGCATTCGCGCCTGTGCAAATGACGAAGTAGTCCGTGAAGCCACCGGTCTTGCGCAGGTCGAGAACGACAACGTCCTCCGCTTTCTTGTCGCACACGGCCGCAACCGCGGTCGCAACATCTTTCGGCAGGCGCGGCTTTTTGGAATCGCCCGCACGACTGGTTTTGGTTTTGCGCGCCTTAGTCTGCCATGCAACTCGCCTACCGCCCCGTAGAGATGATGAATCACGATGTGCCTGGCGACGGCGGTCGGCACCAGGTCATCGATCGGCTGGCGCGCTTGCAGTCGCGCCCGGATCGTCGTGGACGAAATATCACGCGTGCGCGCCTCGACGAGAATGACCCGGGTTTTCCCGTCCTGAGGCAGGACCTGTCCGGCGCGGTGCAGCCGGTTGCGTAGAGCGCCGGTGTACGCGCAGCAGCCTCCTCGAGACCGGTGCCGGGACGCGCGACCACCACGAAATTCGCGCCGTCCAGCACGGCGGGAAACTCGCGCCACGTCGCAATTTCTGCGAAGGCATCCGCGCCGAGAATGAAGAAAATCTGCAACGGCTTCCACCCCGCCGCATGCAGCGTCCGCAGTGAGTCTGCGGTGTAGGAGTGACCGGATCGCGTCAGCTCCATGTCCGAGACGCGATAGCCGGGCAGATCCTTGAATAGCGAGCGCCGCGAGGGCGAAGCGATGAAACGCGCTGGCCATCGGGCTCGCGCTTCGGTGCGGTGGATCGTGAGAGGGCAGCAGACAGACTTCATCGAGCTGCAGCGCCGTGCGGGCAGCTTCCGCTGCGTCGAGATGGCCAAGATGGATCGGATCGAACGTCCCGCCGAGTATCCCGATCCTTCCTGCGGCCGTCATGCATCGCGTCGCGTGCGCGACGGTGTGATCAAGTCGATCACGTCTGACTCTGGCTGTGCTCGTTCCCGGTCGTCCTCCGTCGCGCGGGCGCGCGCAATCTCACGCCACGCTGCTTCCAGCAGCTCGGGAAGACCATCTCCTCGCACGCCTGAGATGTGCATCATCGGCAGCTTCCGCGCTCGAACGTGTCTGGTCAACCGCTCGAGCGCGTCCGGATCATCGAGCGCGTCGATCTTGTTGGCCGCGACAATCTGCGGCTTCTCTGCAAGACGTCGATCGAAGAGCTTCAGTTCCTCCTGGATCGTATCGAAGTCTTCGACGGGATCCCGCCCGGAAGCGCCGGACACGTCCACGAGGTGCAGCAGAACCTTGGTGCGCTCGACGTGGCGCAGGAACCTGTCACCGAGCCCGTGCCCTTCGTGAGCGCCCTTGATCAACCCGGGAACGTCGGCGACGACGAAACTGCGATCGCCGCTCAGGCTCACGACCCCGAGGTTGGGGGCGAGCGTCGTGAACGGATAGTCGGCGATCTTGGGACGCGCCGCGGAGATTCGCGAGATCAGCGTGGACTTCCCGGCGTTGGGAAACCCGATCAGTCCCACGTCGGCGAGCAGTTTCAACTCGAGACGAAGGAACTTCTCCTCGCCCTCTTCGCCCGGCTCGGTGCGCCGCGGCGCGCGGTTGGTGGAGCTGACGAAGCGCGCGTTCCCACGTCCACCTCGCCCTCCGCGCGCGACCAGGACGCGCTGACCCTCTTCGGCGAGATCCGAGAGCAGACGCAGATCGCCGTCGCTCTTCTCGTAGACGAACGTGCCGATGGGAACGGTGACGTCGAGATCCGGCGCAGTCTGTCCTGTGCGATTGGAGCCCTGGCCGTGCTGACCGCGGCGTGCCTTGAATTCGGGGTGAAAGCGGAAGTCGACGAGTGTGTTCTTGGTTGCGATGGCGGTGACGTAAACCGAGCCGCCGCCGCCGCCATCACCACCGTCCGGTCCCCCGCGCGGGACGAACTTCTCTCGGCGAAAACTCAGACAGCCGTTGCCACCGGATCCGGCGATGACGTGAATGTCGACTTCGTCGACGAACATAGGCCTGTCTGGCGTCAACTCTCCTAACGCCAACTGCCCTGCAGGCGAGGAGCGCGGCGCGGCTAGTTGTTATTCGACAGGGATGATCGAGATCTTGCGGCCGTGCTGACCGTGATCCTCGAAGCGGACTTTGCCGGCCACCTTCGCGTAGAGCGTGTGGTCCTTGCCCAGCCCGACGTTCAGACCAGGCTCGAAGCGACGACCTTTTTGCCGCACGAGGATGGATCCGCCCGTGACGAGATTGCCGTCGTGCCGCTTCACACCGAGCCGCTGCGAATTGCTGTCGCGGCCGTTGCGTGAGCTGCCCTGACCTTTTTTATGAGCCATTGATCTAATCCTTGGCGAGTCGAGTCAGATCGCCCGCCCCGCGCATGGAGTACCGGAAGATTCCTTACGCGACGATCTCGGTGATCCGTACGCGCGTGAAGACACTGCGATGACCGCGCGTCTTGCGGAAGCCCTTGCGCCGCTTCTTCTTGAACACGCGAATCTTCGGCCCGCGTGCTTCACCATCCACGACACCGACCACCTTGGCGCCGGCAACGTAGGGTGCGCCGGCGACGATGTCGCCCGCATCTTTCTCGACGAGCAGGACCTGTTCGAAGGTGAACGGCGATCCTGCTTCTCCCGGTGCGCCATCGACTTCGATGACTGCTCCCGGTGTGACCTTGACCTGCCGCCCACGGGCCTGAACGATCGCATACACGGGCATCTCCTCCATCGGCACAACCTATTGAGGTTAGCAGATCGTCCGCGCAGTCGGCAAGTTTCGAAGCAGTCAGGCGGGTCCGACTCGCTGTCCTGTGCCCCGTTTTCGTAGCGGCGGGCTTTCAGACCCGCCGGTGACAGCCTTACTGCAGCAGGATACGAGTGCCCTTGATCGTCTGGCTGCTGAGCGTGCTGAGGAAGGTCGGAATGAGCCGATCCATCAACTCGAAGTACGACGACAACGCGGGGGTCGTCTGATTCGCGTTGTAGAGGATCTGCTCGCCGAAGCTTTCCGAGTGCAGCGTGGCACCGCTCCGCCCGTCGATGAAGATGAACCGGCCATCGAGGCTGAAGCCCTTGCGCTCCATGTACGTGCGCACCGGCACCACGCGACGCCGGCCGAACGAGTCGTACACTTCCTGCTCGCGCTGGACGATGCTGTTCCGCTGCAGCGGCGTGAACATCACCGTGCCCGTCACGATCAGCGGCTGCTGATACTCCTCGCCGATCTTTTTCCAGTACTCCACGTTCGCGAACACGTGCTCGTACGCTTCGAGATCCTTCTCTTCCTTGATCGGTGGAGGCGCCGCGGCCGCACCGCCCGAATCACGCCCTTCCGAAGCGACGTCGGCGAGCGGCAGAACATCGGAATCGATCACGCGGAGCTGTGACTTCGTTCGCAACTGACTGCGCAGCAGGCGCGTGGTTTCGAGGTTACCGTCCACGTCCTCGGTGCCACCGGCGATGAACCCGGCAACGAGTACGCGCTGAAAGGCCGCCACATCCAGCTTGGGACGAATGGGCGTTTCGATCGGGATCTCGAAGGAGTTCGTGCAGGCCGCCGCCAGCAGAACTACGACGAGACTACTGAGCGCTCTGACGGGTCGTGCGATCATTGATTTCTCTGAACAGCTCGTAGTTCTGCTTGATCAGGGCGTTACCGGGCTCGAGCTCGAGCGCCCGTTCATACGCCGCGCGCGCTTTCGCGAGATCGCCTTCGTGCTCATAGGCAATGGCCAGGTTGTTGTGTGCGGGCGCGTAGCTCGGATCGATCTGCGCCGCCCGTTCCCAGCGATAGATCGCTTCGCGCCAGAGTCCGCGTTGCGCAACCGCGATCCCGAATTCAACCTGCTTCTTCGCGTCGGAGCGCGCGTCCGCCTGCAGCGGGACAGTCGCGAGTGCGAGGAGAAGCAGGGCGATCGAGGCGGCGCGAATACGCATTGGAGGTGGCCTCAATATAGTCACTCGGTCTTGCAAGGTGCAAGTAGTTTACCGATCAAGGGCTTAGGTGGACGGAGCAAGGCACGTACCACGAAAAGGGCGAGCTTTTGCGGGCAAATCCGACCGCGCCTTCCGCACTGTCCACGGTTTTTGGCCACCTTCGTTGCGATCTCAGGAGGGCACCGCCTATAATTCGTGACATCGGGTTGGGTGCACGCCTTCGGCCGCAGCGGCCGGGAGAAGCTGTGCATGACACTCGATCACGCCGTCGCGTTATCCCTCCTCGAGAATCTTCCCAGGGTCAACCTCACCGAGCGGCTCAGGAGTGACCCGGCCTTGCTCGAACAAGCGACGCCTCTGCTCGAGCATGCGCGCGTCGTGCGCGAGTGCGCCCAGCGTCAGGCAATTCAGGTCATCGCCTGGAATGACCGTAATTTCCCGACTTCTCTCGCCACGCTGACGGACCTTCCTCCTGTGCTGTGGTACCAGGGGCAGCTCGCTGTTGCTGAATCGCCCGCGATTGCGATCGTGGGTTCGCGCGCTGCGTCCTCTGTCGCGATTGAAACCGCATCCAGGCTTGCCGCTGATGTCGCCGCAGCCGGCATCACCGTCGTCAGCGGCCTCGCGCGTGGCGTGGATTCCGCGGCCCACCGTGGTGCGCTCCAAACGGGCCGCACCATCGCCGTGCTTGGCTCGGGTCTCGACCGCGTCTATCCAGCAGAGCATCTCGAGCTGGCGAAGGAGATCGCGCTGGAGGGATTCGTGGTCAGTGAGTTTCCGCCCGGCACCCCACCTCTCCCGTATCACTTTCCGATGCGCAATCGTCTCATCAGCGGCTTGTCGCTGGGTGTCGTGGTCATCGAGGCGTCCGAGAAGTCGGGGTCGCTCATCACCGCCTCATGCGCGCTGGAGCAGGGGCGAGAGGTCATGGCTGTTCCGGGCAATGTGCTCAGTGGCCGGAATAAGGGCGGACACGCTCTGCTGCGAGATGGCGCAAAGATCGTGGAGACTGCGGACGATATCGTTAGGGAGCTGGGCTGGCTGAATTCCACCAACTCTGGGCGGAGGGAGCAGATAAGTGGCTGTTCTGGTGTAGCTTCTGGTGATCCACTGATTGTGGCGATGGCACCTGGGCAGCCCTACGATCTGGACGAGCTGACGTCATTGACCGGCCTCGAAACCAGGCGTCTTTTGCCTCGTCTGCTCGATCTCGAGCTGCGTGGGTTAGTACGGCGCGCAGGTGGGGGTCGCTTCGTTCGCTCGTTCTGAACGTGTTAGTGTCATCGGCAAGGACTGGATCGGGGCCGCACACATCGGTCTAACAGGCACGCTGAGGAAATGGCAGCCAAACCGCTCGTTATTGTCGAGTCGCCCGCAAAGGCCAAGACGCTCGGCCGCTTCCTGGGAAACAAGTACCGGGTCGAGGCGAGCTACGGTCACATTCGCGATCTCCCCGAGTCAGCGTCAGACGTGCCGAAGGAGATCAAAGGGAAGGACTGGGGGCGGCTTGGTGTCGATGTCGACCAGGACTTCACGCCGTACTACGTCGTGCCGAGCGACAAGCGCAAACAGGTTGCCCACCTCAAGACTGCAATGAAAGAAGCGTCGGAGTTGTTGCTGGCCACCGACCCCGATCGTGAAGGTGAGTCCATCAGCTGGCACCTGACGCAAGTGCTCAAGCCAAGAATTCCGGTGCACCGGATCGTCTTCCACGAGATCACCGAGAACGCGGTCAAGGAAGCGCTCGACAATCCGTCCGACGTCAACGAGAATCTCGTTCGCGCGCAGGAGAGCCGGCGCATTCTCGATCGGTTGTACGGCTACACGCTCTCGCCGGTGTTGTGGAAGAAGGTGCAGACCGGGCTCAGCGCCGGACGCGTGCAGAGCGTCGCCGTCCGGTTGATCGTCGAACGTGAGGAAGAGCGCCGCGCATTCCGTTCCGCGGAGTACCTGGGACATCGAAGCCGCGATGAAGGGCGAGGGGCGCGAGTTCGTCGCGACACTCGCTCGAATCAACGAGCAGCGCATCGCGAGTGGCAAGGACTTCGATGCACAGACCGGCGTTCTCAAGAACCAGAACGTTCGCCTGCTCGACGGGCCGACGACGCAGCAGTTCGTCGAGGCGGTTCGCGCCAACGTGCCCTGGATGTCACCGGCGTCGAACAGAAGCCAGGCGTGGAGCGTCCGGCGCCGCCGTTCACGACGTCAACGCTGACGCAGGAAGCAAGCCGCAAGCTCGGGTTCTCCACCGAGCGGACGATGCAGGTGGCGCAGCGGTTGTTTCAGGGCGTCGACATCGGTAACGGTCAGATGGAGGGTCTCATCACCTACCATCGAACCGACTCCACGACGCTGTCCGACAAGGCGATCAACGAGTCGGCGCGCGTGATCGGCGAGATGTTCGGTAGCGAGTACTACGATGCCCCGCGTCGCTACCAGACGCGCGTGAAGAACGCCCAGGAGGCGCACGAAGCCATTCGTCCTACCGACTTCCGGCTCGCGCCAAGTCAGCTCGAGGGTGCCCTCGATCCCGATGAACTGCGTGTCTACGAGCTGATCTGGAAGCGCACGATGGCTTCGCAGATGGTTGATGCCCGTGTGCTGCGCACTTCCCTCGAGATCTCAGCGCAGGGCCCGGCCGGTGAAACGGCGGTCTTCACGGCAAGCGGGAAAGCGATCGAGTTTGCGGGCTTCCGTCGTGCCTACGTCGAGGGCAGCGACGATCCCGCCGCGGAATTGGAGGAACAGGAAGCGATCCTGCCGCAGTGCAAGGTCGGCGACCGCATTCATCGTGACGGCTCGACACCGGTCACACTCGTGGCTGCCGAGCCGAAGCGGCACGAGACCGTCCCGCCGGCGCGGTTTACTGAAGCCTCGCTCATCAAGGAACTCGAACGCCTCGGCATCGGACGTCCCTCGACCTACGCGCCAACGATCGCGACGATCGTGCGGCGTGGCTACGTCTTCCGGCAGGGGAAAGCGCTCGTTCCGAGCTTCACGGCGTTTGCCGTCACCAAGCTGCTGCGCGAACACTTCGGGGACTTCGTCGAAAGCGACTTCACCGCGGAGATGGAGGACGATCTCGACGAGATCTCGCGCGGCGAGCGCGAATGGGTCGCCTTCCTGAAGCAGTTCTACTACGGTGATCGTAAGCATCGCGGCCTGCTGCCGGCCGTCGAGCACGGCGCGGAGAAGGCCGATTACCCCGTGCTCGATCTCGGTGTTGATCCCGAGAGTGGAGAAGCCGTGCGCGTTCGCATCGGTCGCTTCGGGCCGTTCGTTCAGGTGGCAGAAGGCGGCCCGGGCCGTACCGCCTCGCTCCCCGAGGATGTCGCGCCCGCCGATCTGACCGTCGACAAGGCGCTCGAACTCGTACGCGCGAAAGCCGAGGGCCCACGGACCCTGGGCGTCGATACGGCGACGGGCCAGAACGTCTACGTGATGAACGGCCGATACGGCGCCTACGTTCAGCTCGGGGAGACCCCCGAGAAAGTGCGAAGTTCAAAGGTCAAAGGACAGAGTGCGGCGGAGAAGCCGAAGCGAGCATCGCTGCAGGCAGGGATGACCGACGCCACTGTCACGCTCGAGGAAGCCCTCAAGCTGCTCTCGCTGCCGCGAGTGGTGGGCATTCATCCTGACGACAACGAGCCGATCACGACCAACTTCGGTCGCTTCGGTCCGTACGTGAAGCACGGCGACGATTTCAGATCGCTCGAGTCGGAAGATGATGTGTTCAACATCTCGTTCGATGCCGCGCTGGCGCTGCTTCGTGCACCAAAGCAGTCGCGCCGCCGGCCGACCGCTCAGAAAAAGGTTCTGCGCGAGCTGACGGAGAACGGCACGACACTGAAGATCCTTGCCGGGCGATATGGTCCGTACGTCACGGACGGCACGACCAACGCCTCGATTCCCAAAACGACCGCTCCCGAGACGTTGACCTACGCGCAGGCGGTCGAGCTGCTTGCGGCGAGGAGAGATGCGGCGCCGGCTCCGCGACGGGGTCGTGCCCGGCCGCGAGCGGTCAAGGCATCGACGTCGACTGCTCGTCCTCGACGAAAGGCTGTAGGGGCGTAAGATGGCTCTGGGCTCTCCAGAGCTGAGCGTCCAGAGCCCAGACCCGTGCAGATTCACATCATCGGCGGCGGACTCGCCGGCAGCGAGGCCGCATGGCAAGCGGCATCCGCCGGCGTGTCTGTCGTCCTGCACGAGATGCGTCCCGTGCGTCCGACCGCCGTGCACAAGACGGACCGGCTCAGCGAATTGGTGTGTTCGAACTCCTTCCGCGGCGACAAGCTCGATAACGCGGTCGGGTTGCTCAAGGAAGAGATGCGGCGTCTCGGCTCGCTCGTGATGCGTGCGGCCGATGAGAACCGCGTCCCCGCGGGTGCGGCTCTTGCCGTCGATCGCGAGCGTTTCTCGGAAGCAGTCACGCGCGCGGTCCATGCCCACCCGCTCATCACGGTCGTCCGCGAAGAGGTTACGTCGATTCCCACTGACGCCGCGATGTTTCCGCTCATCGTGGCAACGGGTCCGCTGACGTCGCCGGCCCTGTCGGCGAACGTTGCGGCACTCGTCGGTGAGGAGCACCTGTACTTCTACGACGCCATCAGCCCGATCGTCCTGGCTGAGACGCTGGACATGAGCAAGGTGTTTCGCGCGTCCCGCTGGGGGCGCAGCCTTCGCGGGCGCGAAAATGACTGTGCGTCTGAAGGCACGCCGCTCCAAGGTGGAGGCGGAGCTCTAGATGCGCCTGCTGTCGCGCTGAACGCGCCTGCTGTCGCCTGCGGTATGGACGATGGTGAAGGTGACTATCTGAACTGTCCTTTGACCGAGGAGGGGTACGGCAGGTTCTACGACGCGCTCACGACGGCCGAGTCCGCCACCGTGCACGATCTCGACAAGGAGAAGTTCTTCGAAGGGTGTCTTCCCATCGAGGTGATGGCGCATCGCGGGCGCGACACCTTGCGGTTCGGGCCGATGAAGCCGGTTGGCCTTGTGGATCCGCGAACCGGCCGGACTCCGTATGCAGTCGTCCAGTTGCGGCAGGACAACCTGGCCGGCGATCACTTCAGCCTCGTAGGGTTTCAGACGCAGTTGAAGTGGGGCGAGCAGGCGCGCGTGCTCAAGTTAATCCCGGGCCTCGAGCAGGCGGAATTCGTGCGCTTCGGCATGGTCCATCGCAACACCTACATCAATGGTCCGCGCGTGCTGCGCGAGACGTGGCAGACGAAGATGCGGCCGGACCTGCTGTTCGCCGGGCAGATCTCAGGAGTCGAAGGGTACGTCGAATCTGCGGCGTCCGGACTCATGGCGGGCCGAACGGCTGCAGCCCTGGTTCGCGGAGAAGAACCTCGCGTCCCGCCGCGGACGACGGCGATCGGCGCGCTGGCGTACTACGTGTCCCATGCCGACCCTCGTGGCTATCAGCCGACGAACATCACCTTCGGCATCATGCCGGCACCGGAAGCGCTGCACGGGCGCCGGTTGAAGCGAGACGAGCGAAAGACCGCCACATCGGCGCGCGCCCTCGCCGCGCTTGATGACTGGCTCGAGGAGCGTGGCGTCCGGCTGTAGCCGGCGGAATGTCGTATCAGGCTTTGAGCCGGACCCGGTGCATACTGCAGGCTGCGTGAAGCTCCAGCTCACGGCGTTCCTCGAATACCTTCGGCTGAATCGCAACGCGTCGGCCCACACCGCGGCCGCCTACGAGAGCGACCTCACGCAGTATCTCGGTTTCGCCGCGCAGCATCACGAGACAGCCAGTCTGGAACCGGGGCACCTGCAGCTTGGAACCGTCCGTGCGTTCATGGCGGAACTGTATCGGCAGGGACACGCCCGCGCGTCGGTTGCCCGAAAGCTCTCCGCGCTTCGAGCGTTCGGCCGCTATCTGCGACGCGAGGGATTGATTGACGCCGACCCTGCGTCGCTGGCCGCGTCACCCAAGCGTGAGCGGAAAGTCCCGGCACACCTTTCGATCGACGAGATGACGCGGCTCCTCGAAATGCCCGACGCAGCGGATCCACTGGGTTGCCGGGATCGAGCGATCCTCGAGCTGTTCTACGCGTCGGGACTGCGTTTGAGCGAGCTCGTGGGACTGGATCTGGATGATGTCAACCTGCGCGCCCGCATGGTGCGTGTGATGGGCAAGGGTGCGAAGGAACGGCTGGTGCCATTCAATTCCGCAACCGAGCAGTCACTCCGCGAATGGTTGAAGGCGCGTGCCGTCCTACGGGGTAATCCGGAACAACGTACCCAGGGCCGAGAGCCAAAAGCCCAGAGCCTGAGATCGAGAGCGCAAAGCCGTGAGCCGCTGTTCCTGAACTTCCGCGGCGCCCGCCTCACCGGCCGGAGCGTGCAGCGTCTGGTCGCGCGTTATGTCTCGTTGTGCAGCACTCGGTTCGGTATCAGCCCACACGCTTTGCGACACTCGTTCGCTACCCATCTCCTGCAGCGAGGTGCGGATCTGCGCGCCATCCAGGAGCTGCTCGGCCACGTACAGCTCTCCACGACGCAGCGCTACACGCACGTCAACGCTGCCCAGTTGCTCGACGTCTACCGCAAGGCGCATCCGCGCGCGAAGCGAACGTGATTCGCTACGCCGCCTTTCTCCGTGCGATCAACGTCGCGGGACACCCGCGCGTGGAGATGTCGCGCCTGTGTGCTGTGTTGCTCGAGAGGTCATGAGGAACGTCTGGTCGCAGTCGTGACCGGTGAGCAATCGAGGCTGATGATGATGTCGCTCAGCCCGTCAGATTCAGGCGCTCGTGAGCGCCCGCCCCGTTCGAGGCGTACCGCCAGCGCAAGAACCTCAACTGTCCACTTTATGCACTGAGCGCGTTGGCCTCATGGTGCTGCAGCGACGCCCTGCGGCTGCGCGGGAAGTCGATGCCGAGAGTCTTGATCTTGTAGTTCATGACCCGCGGGCTGATCGACAGCAGCTCCGCGGCGTCCTTCTGGACCCAGTTCGACATCTTGAGCGCCTCGATCAGCGCGATGCGCTCGACTTCCTCGAGCGGGATGCCGGTCGGAGGAATCTTGACAACCGATGCACCTTCACGCGGAGTGCCGCTCGTTCCGAAATCACCAAGCCGCAGGTCGTCGACGGCGATGTGAGTGCCCTCGGCCAGCAGCATGGCGCGCTCGATCGCGTTCTCGAGCTCACGGATGTTGCCGGGCCACTGATAGCGCATGAGGAGCTTCAGCGCGTCCGGCTCGAGCCCGACGATCTTCTTCTTGAGCTCACCCGAGAATCGACGGATGAAGAAGTTGGCCAGCTCGGAGACGTCATCCTTCCGCTCGCGCAGCGGCGGCATCTCCATTGTCACGACGTTCAGCCGATAGTAAAGGTCCTCGCGAAACTGACCGGCCTCGACCATCGTCGGCAGATCGCGGTTGGTCGCGGCAACCAGCCGAACGTCCACCTTGATCGTCCGCGTGCCGCCGAGTCGTTCGAACTCGTGCTCCTGCAGCACGCGCAGGATCTTGGCCTGCGTGTTCGCGCTCATGTCGCCAATTTCATCGAGGAACAGCGTACCGCCGTCCGCCTGCTCGAACCGACCGATGCGCTGCTTGTCCGCGCCGGTGAAGGCGCCCTTCTCATGTCCGAAGAGCTCCGATTCGAGGAGGTTCTCCTGCAACGCGGCGCAGTTCACCTTGACGAAGTTTCGCGCGGCGCGCAGGGAGTTGTGGTGCACCGCACCAGCGATGAGCTCCTTGCCGGTGCCGGTCTCGCCGCGCACGAGCACCGTTGTGTTGGTCTTCGCGACCTTGCGGACGACGGAGAGCACTTTCTCGAGCGCACCGCTCGACCCGATGATGCGATCGAAATCGTAGATGTCGCCCTGAGCGTGACGGAGGTAGTCGATCTGATTCTGCATCCGGCGCATCTCGAGCGCCTTCTCGATCTTGACCTCCATCTCCTCGATCTCGAACGGCTTCTGCACGTAGTCGAACGCGCCCGACTTCATCGCCTCGACCGCCGTCGACACCGAGCCGAATGCCGTCATCAGGATGATGGCAGACGAGGGGTGCAGCGTCTTCGCCGTCTTGAGCACCTCGATACCGGTGCTGCCACCCATCTTCAGGTCGCTGACGACGACATCGAAGAACCCTTCGTGGAGCTTCTCGATGGCAGCGTTTCCGTTCGGGGCCTCCTCGACGTCGTGGCCGGCTTCGGCGACTGCCTGGGCAAGGCCCCGGCGGAGCGAGTCGTGGTCGTCAGCGATCAGTATCCGTCCCATACTTCTAGTCCTCGTCGCCGCCCGATACCGGCAGCGTCACGCGAATCGTCGTCCCCTGACCCACGCTGGTCCGCAGATCGATCCGTCCATCATGTGCGTCCACGATCTTCCGCACGATTGCCAGTCCCAGCCCTGATCCCTGAGGCTTGGTCGTGAAGAACGGGTCGAACACCTTCTCCGCCACATCGGGAGGAATGCCCGGGCCATCGTCACTGACCTGCACGAGCACCGCCTCGCGCGGGTCGGCACTGTCCTCCGCCCGCAGCCGGCTCGCCGTGATACTCACGTGACCCGAACCGCCCATCGCCTCGTACGCATTCATCAGGAGGTTCGTGAATACCTGCGTCAGCTGATGTTGATCCGCCTGAATCTGCGGCAATCCGTCGGGGATGCCGACCGAGACCTGAACCCCGCCGCGCCGGGCCTTGGTATCCGCCAGCTGAATCGCTCCCTGCACCGCATCGGCGACCGCTGTGTGTTCGACCTGCAGCCTGATGGGCCGGACGAAGTCAAGCACTTCCTGCACGATTGCGTTGGCCATCTTGGCTTCGTTGATGATGTCGGTCAGCACCGCCTGCGCATCGGGTGCGTCCGCAATCTTCCGGCGAAGCAGGCCGGCCATCACCTCGATCCCGGCGAGGGGATTCTTCACCTCGTGAGCGATGACCGCGGCCATCTCGCCAACGGCTGCCAGCCGGTCGCGAAGCCGCTCGCGTTCTTCCAGTTGTTCGACTCTGGTCAGATCCTTGAAGAACATCGCGGCGCCGACCACGTTCCCGCTGTCGTCGGGTACGAACGTGACCGTGTAGCCGATCACCTTGTTCGACGGCTTCAACCGCATCTCGACGCGGTTCGGCAACAGGTGCAGGTCGAATGCACCCGTCAGCACGCGAACGACGTCGGGGTGCTCTTTCAGCACCACCGCAATCGGCCGTCCCACATCATCGCCGTTCGCGGCGACCCCGAAGATGCGATACGCCTCGTCGTTGATCAGCGCGAGCTGTGCGTCGCGTGTGATCGCCAGCACGCCGTTGCGCATCCCCGACACAATGTGTCTGAAAAACGCGTCGCTGGTGCCCTGCGCGTGGGTCACGGGCGTGCCTTCCTTCTCGCGGACGGAACCGGTCCCCGACCGCCCGGACGACGCCGGTGGCGCTAGACGAGGACGCGGTTTGGTCATCAGACGGGGCTCCACGGAAACAGACCTCAAGCCGGTCTGGAAAAGGCAAAGCGCATGCCCAGCGCCGAACTTTGGTATCTACACAACCAATCGGCAGTTATGGACCGATCCAGCCGCAGTCGATTCGATTTGGGATTACAGAACTGTAAGTGTACTGCGCTTTCCGTTCGGAGGGAAGGGTGAGACTTACGATTCGGAGCCTCTCCGACGCTGCAAGTAGTTAGGAACTTTGGGCTTCCTGCGCGTGTTCCTGCAGTGCCTCCCACTGCGCCATCAGGTCACCCACTTCCCACATCAACGCCTGATGACGATCGACGACCTGCTTTGCTCCTTGTCGGTCGTCGTAGAAACCCGCTGTAGCCATCATGGCCTCGAGCTCCTTGACCATTGCCTCGCGTTCGGCAATCCGACTCTCGAGGTCGGTGATCCGCTTTTGAAGCGCCTGGTTCGCCCGGTCTCTCTTCCGGCGCTCGGCCTCCTGCTGTTTGCGGGCCTCGCGAGACAGCGGCTCGAAGAGCTGGACATTGGGCTCTGGGCTCGGAGCTTTGGCCTCTCGGCTCTGGACTTTGAGCTGTGGGCTTTGGACTCTGGACTTCGGGTTTTCCGGTGGCTTCCCAGAGCCTTGTGCCGAAAGCCGTGAGCCTTGAGCCGAGAGCCCGGAGCCTTGAGCCGAGAGCCCAGAGCCTTCTTTGTGCCAGAGAAACTCCTTGTAGGTCCCGGGATAGACGAGCGCCTGTCCGTGACCGATCTCGATGATCTTGGTCGCCAGTTTCTCGACGAAGTAGCGGTCGTGCGAAACGATGATCAGCGTGCCACCGTAGTCTTCCAATGCGTCGAGGAGCACGTCCTTCGAATCCAGATCCAGGTGATTCGTGGGCTCGTCGAGCAGCAGTGTGTTGGACGGTCGCAACAGCATTCGCGCAACCGCGAGGCGCGTGCGTTCCCCGCCCGACAACACTCCGGCCTTCTTGTAGATGTCGTCGCCGGTGAAGAGAAAGCCACCGAGCAGGTTCCTGATCGCAGGCACCATGTCGTTGGGCGATCCCGTCTCCAGCGTTTCGTAAACGGTGAGCGTGGGGTCGAGGCGTACGGCTTCGTCCTGGGCGAAGTACTCCATCACGACCTGATGGCCCACGATGCGTTGCCCGGTGTCTGGTGCTTCTTCCCCCGAGAGCATCCGCATCAGCGTCGATTTGCCCGCGCCATTGGGTCCGACCAGCGCGATGCGATCGCCACGTTCGATGTGGAGGTCGACCTTCTCGAACACCTGCAGCGGACCGTACGCCTTTGACGCGTGCTTCACCTCGATCACCGTGCGTCCGCTCTTGGCGCACGCGGGGAAGCGGAAGTGGATCCGCTTCCGCTCGGGCGGCACCTCGATGGGCAACACCTTTTCGAGCATTTTGATGCGGCTCTGAACCTGCGCTGCCTTCGTCGCTTTGTAGCGGAAGCGGTCGATGAACATCTTCACGCGCGCGACTTCCTCGTCCTGCTCACGCTTGGCCTGCCGCAGGCGCTCGAGCATGGCATCACGCTGTTCGACGTACTTGCTGTAGTTGCCGACGTAGTCGGTCAGCTTGCGCAGGTGAACGTCGGTGATGCGCGTGACAACGGCATCGAGGAAGTAACGGTCGTGCGAGACGAGAATCACCGCATAGGGATAGGTGCCGAGATACTCCTCGAGCCAGTTGCGCGCTTCGAGGTCGAGATGGTTGGTCGGCTCGTCGAGCAGCAGCAGGTTTGGACGTCCGAGCAGAAGCTTGGCGAGCGCGATTCGCATCTGCCAACCGCCCGAGAACGTCTCGCATGGCCGGGTGCTGTCGTCGCTACTGAACCCGAGACCGCGCAGCACGGTGGCGATGCGCAGGTCCATGCTGTAGCCTTCGTCGAGCCGGAATCGATCCTGGAGTTCGGCGTAGCGCGACAGCATCGCGTCGTGCTCGTCCTGGGGGATGGACGTATCCGCGAGCTTGTGCTCGATGTCGTGCATCTCCGCCTTGATGTCGAGCAGCGGCTGAAACGCACTGCTCGCTTCCTCGAAAACCGTGCGGCCCGAGTGCTCGAGGCCATCCTGAGGAAGATACCCAATCGTCAACCCGGCCGGCTTGACGACCGCGCCTGAATCCGACTCCTCCATGCCGCCCAGAATCTTGAGCAACGTGGTCTTTCCCGCGCCGTTCGGACCGCACAGGCCCACACGTTCACCGTCGCCGATCTGCCACGTGACGTGATCGAACAGGATGCGATCGCCGAAGGACTTCGTGAGATCTGAGAGTTGGATCACGCAGGTCGTGCGCCCAGGGCCTTCGCGGCTGCGGCCAGAACCTGGGACGTGGCGAACGGTTTCGTCAGGTATCCGGCCACGCCCAGGTTGAGCGCCGCGATGGCGCTCGATTCGCTGGAGTAACCAGTGATGACGATAGCCGGTAGAGCCGGATTAATGCGCTGCACTTCGCGGATGAGCATCAGTCCATCGATCCCCGGCATGTTCAAGTCGGAGATCAATAGATCGTAATGAGCGTCTGGTTCACGGAGGAGGCGCATCGCCGTTTCGCCGTCAGAGGCGACCTCCACGTCGTATGCAGACTCCAGCATCCTCGACAACAACTGCCGAATGCTTTCCTCGTCGTCGACCAGCAGGACTCGAGCTCGCGCTGGCGTCGTCCCGACCGCCTTGGCGTCGCTAATGCGTTGGCTGTCGAGCCATTTGTCGAGGTCCCTTTTTCGAAAGCGCCACTGGCGGCCGACACGGATCGCGGGAATGTTTCCTGCCTTTATGAGTCGGTAGACGGTACGCAGGTTGACGTTGAGGTATTCGAGAACCTCCTCGGTCGTCAGAAAGGTGTCGTCTGTCGGAACGTTGAGGGCCACTGCTGCACGTCCTCGCGCGTTTTGTCATTGTACACTGCCCTGCGCTCCTTCGCAGGGCTAAACCGTCTCTCCGTAAAGACTTAGAGCGGAGGAGACGTGCCAATTCAACCGGAGTCCGTCGGAGCGCACCGCCGTATGATCAGGAGAACGACCGTACGACGGCCGCCGCCGTCTTACCTAACGAACGGACCGTCCGTCCTTGCTGATGACGCGCACCGACGAGGAGCTCGTTGCCCGATCCAAGTCGGGTGACGTCGAGAGCTTCAATCAGCTCATCGTGAGATGGGAACGGCCGATTTATGCCTTGGCGTATCGCGTCCTCGGCCGGGAGGAGGACGCGCGGGACGTCTGCCAGGACACGTTCCTCCGCGCGTATCGCGCACTGCCCGGCTTCAAGGGACAGGCGAAGTTCTCGTCATGGCTGTACCGGATCGCGCTGAACCTCTGCCGCGATTGGATCCGCCGTCAGCAGCGGGCGCCGGTCTCGCAGATGCCGGAGGACGTCGATCCAGCGGAGTTGCTGGCGGCAACCGAGCCGGCCGAGTCGATCGAAGATCTGGTCGCCCGCCGCGAGATGAGCGCGCTCGTGGCCGACGCCATGAAGTCGCTCACGGAGGAGCAGCGAACGGCAATCATCCTGAAGGAGTACCACGGGATGACGTTCCAGGAGATTGCGGACATGCAGGGATGTCCGCTGAGCACGGTCAAGACGCGTCTGTATCAGGGGCTGTCGCAACTGCGGCGGCAGCTTGAACGACGTGGACATGGCGTACCCGAACTGGTGAAAAAGACATGAGCGAGACATTCGAGTGCGGAGACAAGGGCGCGCTGGTCGCCTACCTGTACGAAGAGTGCGAGGCGGATGTGCGCGCGGTGATCGCGAGCCATCTCACGCGATGCGAGACGTGCGCGAGCGACGTCGACGGTCTCAGCTGGACTCGTAAACGGCTGAAAACCTGGACGCCGCATGTGCCGGAGCTTGGATTCCAGCTGCCGGTGCCGGTGGTGGAGCAGACATTGCCGTGGTGGCGAGCGCCGTTGCCGGCATGGGCACAGGCTGCTGCGGCGCTTCTCATATTTGGCGCCGGTCTCTCGATCGGTTTGACGCGTGGGGCAGCCACATCGGTGACCCAGCCGGCGCCGACACAGACACAGCCGGCAGCCGCTCCCGTCAGCGACGACGCGTCACGTACCGGATCTCGCGCAACTGGAACAGCGCCTGAAAGCCGAGATGTCCCAGATGCGTGCGGCGGTCTCGACGCCCGCTCCTCAGAGAGCGCTCGCCGAGGACGAGATCATGAAGAAGATTGAGGCGATCGTGACGCAAAGCGAGGAACGGCAGCGACGGGAGTTCACGCTCCGCTCGGTCGAACTGGCGCGCGACATCGAGACGCAACGGCGCATCGACATGGCCTCAGTGCGCGAGGCCGTCGGTCAATTTCAGGGTGTGACGGGCACGGAGATCCGGCAGCAGCGTGAGGCCATCGATCGAATCAACAACTTGATCAGGGTCTCGCAGCAGGGACAGGGTCGGTAGACGAGCAAGCCGATGTCTGGTGGTGAGTGGCTATGGTGAAAATCACGACGTTCGGGATCGCAGTGGTGCTGGCGGGAACCGCGGTGGCGGCACAACAGACGGATGACGTACAAGTCAGGGCGAGGCAGCGCATCGCCATGATGGAAGGGACGCTGGAGAGTGCCGTGAAGATCGGCGCGGACAACCTGTTGCGGCAGATGAAGGCCGTCGTGCCGGATCCGCCGATGCTGACCGGCGCACCGGAGGTGCATGGCTTCCGCCTCGACGGATACGGCATCTTTTTCGATGTCGGTGTGCCGATGTTGCGACTACCGGTGACGTGGCCGTTGCGGTACATGATCAGCAACGACAACCGGGACCTCGAGGTGCTGGCCGCCGAGCTGAAACAGCTGATAACCCAGATGGACGCCCGATATCAGCCGCAGTTCGCACAGGCGGTGCGAAGGCTCGAGACACGGGCGCAGGCACAGGGTGCACTGGGAATCCCCAGCACGATCGCGGCCAGCCAGGTCGGGGTTGCGCCGCCGCCGGCCGCCACTGCACGCGTGATCGACAACCCTGCCGAAGGCTACACGCGTGAGGTCAAGGCTGCGCTCATTGACGCGATGATCGAGAACAGCGGGCCGCTGGGTCTCGGCCCCGATGAATGGCTGACCGTCGCCGCGCGCGACAACGTGCCGCGTGATCCACTGGCTCCAGGCGACATGGCCGATTTCAGCACGATCATCTTCAGGGTGAAGTCGAGCGACCTCGCGGCATTCCGCGCCGGTCGGTTGACACTCGAGGAAGCGCGGCAGAAGGTCGAGGTCCGCGAATACTAGGGCGGGAACCCGGTCAGCACGGCGGTGTCTCATTGAGTGCCCATGTACAATTCCGCCATGCTGACTCGTCTGACTGTCTGCCTGGGCATCCTGTTTCTCGTTGCGGGATGTCGCTCGCGTGAAGTCGAGAAGGACCTCACCCTCACTGACATTCACACCGGTTGGTACGACCTCGGTGTCGTCGACGGCCAGAACAAGCTCGTCCCGAGCGTCACGCTCCGGCTCCAGAACGTCTCCACCGAGCCCATTGCCAGGGTCCAGATCAATGCCGTCTTCCGCCGGGTAGGGGAAGCCGAGGAGTGGGACGCGCACTTCGTGCGCGGGATCGGACCGGAGGGGCTCGAACCGGGTGCAAAAGGCGGGGAGCTCGTGCTGCGATCCGAGCGCGGATACACCGGTTCGCAATCACGCCTGCAGATGCTGCAGAACAAGGAGTTCGTGGACGCCCGCGTCGAGATCTTCGGCAAGCACGGCTCACGGAACTGGGTGAAGATCGGCGAGTACACCATCGATCGCCAGCTCCTCACCGAGTAGAGCCACGGCTACCGCGCTTCTCTGACTTCGAGCCAGGGCGCACTTCAGCATGTCCTGTGGTTCGGTCCGCCCATATAATCTCCCGCGTGCATGCCCCTGCCACCTCCACCGGGAGATATGATGCCCGCAGCATCTGAGCAAGCGTTCTCACGTCCGTCAAACCAATCCAACTCGGCGGGTCCAGGCCAATCGCTCAGTCTGTGGGATGCGGTTGCCATGGTCGTCGGCATCGTCATCGGCTCCGGCATCTTCCGGCTGCCGTCGTTCGTTGCCGGCAACGTCGACAGCTCGACGCTGTTCCTCCTGCTGTGGGTCGCCGGTGGTGCGATCTCATTTGTCGGTGCGCTGGTGTACTCGGAGCTTGCGTCGTCGTTTCCGAGCGCCGGCGGTGATTATCACTTCCTGATGCGAGCGTACGGCCGGCCCGTTGCCTTCCTTTTCGCATGGGCGCGGATGACCGTCATGCAGACCGGCTCGATCGCGCTCGTCGCGTTCGTCTTCGGTGATTACGCCGGCCAGCTGATGGGGCTGGGTCCGTTCGGCGCATCGATTTACGCCGCTGCGGCCATCGTTGTGCTCACGGTGCTGAACATGTTTGGTACGTGGCAGGGCAAGACGGCGCAGAACTTTCTGACCAGTCTGATCGCAGTGGGCCTGCTTGCTGTCGTCGCGTTGTCTCTCGGACGGCCGCCGAGTCCGCCGAGCGAAGGCGGTGGCACGGTGGCGGTCGGCGCGGCGATGATCCTCGTTCTGCTGACGTATGGCGGCTGGAACGAAGCGGCGTATCTGTCGGGCGAGATCCGGGACGTGCGACGCAACATGGTTCGTGCGCTGCTCTTCGGGCTCGGGATCGTCACGGTCATCTATGTCGCCGTCAACTACGCTTATGTCAGGACCCTTGGGCTCGAGGGGGTTCGAAAGAGCGAGGCTGTCGGCGCCGATCTGATGCGTATGACACTGGGCGAGTGGAGCGCAATCGTGCTCAGCGTGCTCGTGTCGGCAGCCGCACTCAGTACGGTGAATGCCACAATCTTCACCGGGGCACGGACCAACTACGCACTGGGCCGCGATTTCGCGTTGTTCAGTTATCTCGGGCGCTGGCGACTGCGTGGTGATACACCAGCAAATGCACTCCTCGTCCAGGGAGTGATCGCATTGGCGCTGGTCGCGCTCGGTACCACCCTGGCGCGCGGTGGCATTCAGACCATGGTGGATTACACGGCGCCGGTGTTCTGGTTCTTCTTCCTGCTGACGGGCATCGCCCTTTTCATCCTGCGCCGGCAGCCGCCTGCGACCGCCGCAGCCGTTTCGCGTGCCGCTCTATCCGATCACGCCGCTGGTCTTTTGCGGCACCTGCGCCTATATGCTGTATTCGAGCCTGACCTTCACTGGTCCCGGCGCCGCGATCGGCGTGGCGATCGTCGCGGCGGGGCTACCGGTACTGCTCATCGCGTCGAAGAAGCAGAGCTCGATCAGGTAAGCGGCGCGCGGTTCGACCGACCTCAGGGCTGCTCGGGCAGCAGATCGCCTTTGTACGTGACCTTCTCGCCGGGGACGATGCGAACGTCGAAGGTGAGCGGCTCGAACCCAGGCGACACGATTTCTACCTGGTACTCGCCTTCTTCCAACCGGAGTGACTGGAACGTGCCGTCGAATTCGTCGACGGTTCCGGCGTAGGAACCATCGATGAAGACCTGCGCGTTGTACGGACGCACCCGAAGCCGGAGCTCTCCGGTGGGGTAGCCGTAGGTGCCGTAGTAAGAGCCGTAGTTGTCGTAGCGGATTACCGTGCTGGGATAGAAGACGTACGAGTCGTAGTGAAGGTCGAAGTAGAAATATCCCCGGCCGTGCGGACCGTAACCGAAGGCGTACGGATAGTGGTAGTACGGCCGTGGATAGTAGTTGTAGTACCCGTATGACTTGTAGTTCCGGCCGTACGGCGCGTAGACCCGGTAGCCGTTCTTGTTCCAGTCGCGATCGTAGTAGCCGTTGTGCGCGGGAGTTCTCGGGCGAGGAACCGCGACGCGAGGCTGCCCGCCGCCACCGCTGCCCGCAATGTTGTTGCTCCACCGTTCGCGTGCGACGCGCTGATTGTCCGCGCGTTGTTCGCGCTCGCGGACCTCTGACGGCGACATCGTGGTGGCTCGTGGCGGCGGCTGGCGTGACGCGGCCCGGCGGCTCGTCTCCGGCTGCTGGCCGGTCTCCGGCTGTTGACGGAACGCGGGCTGCTGTCTTTCACCTCGTGCCTGGCGTCCCTGAGATGATGGTCCGGACTCGGTCCCGCCGCCGGACTCTCTGCGTTCACCTCCGCTTCGAGGTTGCGCACGACGTTCGCTCGCCCCGCCGCCTGCGGCCTGTCGCTGCCCGCCGCCTCCACCGTTCCCGCCTCCACCGTTCCCGCCTCCGCCGTTCCCGCCTCCGCCGTTGCCGTCGCCACTCCGCGACTGTCCGCCTGGCGAGCGTTGCCGCTGAGCGCTCTCGACTGGGGACGCGAGGGCTGCCGACAGGGTGGCGACCACGGCTGCGACGGCGAGGGATTTGGCGCGCATACTCTGGTTTCGAGCAACACCGTTGCCAGTCCGCTGAGCCGGATTTCAGCCAGAACAAGCGGATTCCACCACGCTCCGGCTGCCGGTGTCCTCTCTCCGGCAGACCAAGAGGACACTCAGAAGGTCATCCCGCTCGAACCCCACCGACCGACGCCGAACCGAGGTGGAGAGATCCGAACCCTCAGGTCGCGACCACCGACCATCGAATCCAGAGTCCCGAGTTCCGAGTCTATATACTGGCAGGGAATGCATGCGACGACGATCCTGGCACTGCGTCACAAGGAACAGACCGTACTTGCGGGCGACGGCCAGGTCACATTGGGCGCTACCGTCGTCAAGCAAAGCGCCCGCAAGATCCGGCGGCTCTACAACGAGACGATTCTCGCGGGCTTTGCCGGGTCGGCGGCCGATTCGTTTGCGCTCTTTTCCCGTTTCGAATCGAAGCTCGAGCAGTATCGTGGCAATCTCGAGCGGGCAGCCGTCGAGTTGGCGCGTGATTGGCGCACCGATCGATATCTCCGTCGTCTCGAGGCCATGCTGATCGTCGCGGATCGCAAGTCGACGTTTCTCCTGTCCGGCACCGGCGACCTCATTGAGCCCGATGACGGTGTGGTGGCGGTTGGCTCAGGAGGCGCCTACGCGATGGCGGCCGCGCGTGCGCTCGTGAGGCACAGCCCGCTCTCGGCGAGGCAGATCGCGGAAGAGTCCATGCGGATCGCTGCCGACATCTGCATCTACACGAACCCGAATCTCACGATCGAAGAACTCTGAATGAGGTGGGTCAACGCTCCGTTCCACGATCTATGGCTATCTCCCTTCCAGAACGTACAGACGACCGCAGTGGGCTCGCTGACACCGCGCGAGATCGTCGCCGAGCTCGATAAATACGTGATCGGACAAGCCAAGGCGAAGCGCGCCGTGGCCATCGCCCTGCGGAATCGCCTGCGCCGGCAGCGGCTGGCTGCCGATATCGCCGACGAGGTCACGCCAAAGAACATCCTGATGATCGGGCCGACGGGAGTGGGGAAGACCGAGATCGCGCGGCGCCTGGCGCGTCTGGCGCACTCGCCCTTCATCAAGGTCGAGGCATCGAAGTTCACCGAGGTCGGTTACGTCGGTCGTGACGTCGAGTCGATGGTCCGCGACCTGGTGGAGCTCGCGGTCGACATGGTGCGTGGCGAGAAAGGCGAAGAGGTGCGCGAGAAGGCGCGCGCCGCCGCCGAGGATCGTCTGCTCGATCTGCTGCTGCCGCCGCCGCGTCCGCCCGCGCCTGGCGAGGATCCGGCGGTCGTGCGGGAGCAGTCAGGTCGTTCCCGTGATCGCATGCGCGACCAGCTCCGCGAGGGGCGGCTGGATGAGCGGGTCGTGGAGATCGACGTTCAGACCACGGCCATGCCGTCGTTCGAGATCATCGCGGGATCATCCGTGGAAGAAATCGGCGTCAACCTCAAGGACATGATGGGCAACATGTTCGGAGGACGCGCGAAGACCAGGCGGCTCAAGGTGCCGGCCGCGTTCGAACACCTTCTGGCAGAGGAACAATCCAAGCTGGTCGACATGGACTCGGTCACCCGTACAGCCGTGCAACGTGTCGAACAGACCGGAATCATCTTCGTCGATGAGATCGACAAGATCGCCAGCCGTGACGGTGGCGGTGGCGGCGGCGGCCGCGGACCGGACGTCAGTCGCGAAGGCGTTCAGCGTGACATCCTGCCGATCGTCGAGGGGACGACCGTCAACACCAAGCATGGCATGGTCAAGACCGACCACATCCTGTTCATCGCGGCCGGCGCCTTTCACGTGGCGAAGCCCTCGGACCTCATTCCCGAGCTGCAAGGGCGGTTTCCGATCAGAGTGGAGCTCGAGCCGCTGACCCGCGACGACTTCGTGCGCATCCTGACCGAGCCACGCAACGCGCTGGTCAAGCAGTACACGGCGCTCCTCGGCACAGAGGAACTGTCGCTCACCTTCACGCCGGACGCCATCGATCGCATCGCCGACTTTGCCGCCCGCGTCAACGACACGACCGAGAACATCGGCGCCCGGCGTCTGCATACGGTGATGGAGCGACTGCTCGACGAGTTGTCGTTCAGTGCCCCGGAGCTTCAGGACAAGTCGATCACCATCGATGCACCCTACGTCGATCGCATGCTGGCCGACATCGTGAAGAACGAAGATCTCTCGCGCTACATTCTGTGAACCCTCGACCTGGCTTCTCCGACCAGGTCAGTACCTCGCGGTTGCGTGTTCGCTCAGCGCCGGCGGCTGGCGGCTCTCTTGTCCTGACAGCTCGCGGAGTACGCGCTGCCCCGCTTCCACCGCGGCGTCGCTGTCGAACGACACGCCCGGTGTGAGTCGCGGGCTGAGAAAGCCGATGCGCTGATACTCACGCGCGAGTGAGGGCGAGTCGACGACGTCGGGCGCGTCAGCGATCTCGACGGCATGCTGCAGCTCGTGTCCGATCAACGCAGTCTGGACGTCCGCCGCCGCCAGGCGGGCCACCCGCACGTGCACGTAGCGATAGCCGCCGACCGCGGAGATGAACGTGAGTCGACCATCTGACGATGCGGTGCTGCCGCCGCAATCGAGATACACGACCACATCCGATCGATTGAGTCGATCAACGAGCCGACGAAATGTCTCAGACGTGCGCACGCCGTCACGCACGAGACGAATCAACCGGGGATCGGTGGTGCGAATGTGACGGCGACGGTCTTCGGGGATCGTTTCGGCCGAGAGCGCACGCGACGAGATCAGCACAACGAAGAACAGAAGAACGATACGGACCGGAAGCGAAGTCATCTTCACCCGGGTAGTGGCAAAGCACGCGCCACGCGCGAAAACGCTCGAAAACCGGCCGATCACTGGCTTTTCGCTGGAAATCCGGTAGAATGCAGGGACTGAAAGAGATCGAGAAAAGCCACAGAATCGTGCTGTGACCTTTTCGTTACTACAAAAAAGTCACCATCGGCGGAACGTTCAGTTCCCCGGCCGCAGGCCCCAAGACGCGCTGGCGGGTAATCGAGTTGCTCCTCGCACCGAGCGACGACAGCTTTGGTTCGAACGTCGAATCACCGCGCAGAAATGTAGGAGACGCTTATGCCTGCCGCCAGACCTGGATCGGACACTGCCGGAACGCGCGATGCGCGACGGCTCTCGACGCTGCTCGAAATAAGCCAGGCCCTTTCGGGCACACTCAATTTCAAGTCGGCGCTGCAGCGTGTCCTGATCACGCTCATGCGCCATCACAGCGTCGCGCGCGGCATGGTCACGCTGCTGCGCGACGGCGAGCTGCATGTGGAGGCGGTCGAAGGCTTCGAGGACCGCGCCCGCACCATTCGCATTCGACTCGGCGAAGGCATCACCGGCAAGGTGGTCGAGAGCGGAAAGCCGATCGTCGTGCCGCGCATCAGCAAGGAGCCGGCGTTTCTCAACCTCGCGCCGCGCCGTCCTGAGAGCACCAAGCAGGAATTGAGCTACATCTGCGTGCCGATCATGTTGAACCGCGCGGCCGTCGGCGCCCTCGCCGTCGACCTGCGTTTCCAGCCGGATCGCGACTACGACAGCAGCGTGAAGTTCGTCGGTATCGTGAGCTCGATGATCGCCCAGGCGCTGAACATCCAACGCATCGTCGAGGAAGAGCGACGGCGGCTGGTCGACGAGAATACGCACCTGCGACAGGAGTTGAAAGAGCGCTACGACTTCTCGAACATCATCGGCACGAGCGGTCCGACGCGCCAGATGTACGAGCAGGTGGCGCAGGTGGCCCAGACCAACACGACGGTGCTGATCCGCGGCGAATCGGGCACCGGCAAGGAGCTCATCGCGCACGCCATCCACTACAACTCGCTGCGCGCCAAGAAACCGTTCGTCAAAGTGAGCTGCGCGGCGCTGCCCGACACGCTCATCGAGTCCGAGCTGTTCGGCTACGAGAAGGGTGCGTTCACCGGCGCCAATACCCGCAAGAAGGGGCGCTTCGAGATGGCGGAGAGCGGCACGCTCTTCCTCGACGAGATTGGCGACGTGAATCTCGGTACGCAGGTCAAGCTGCTGCGCGTGCTGCAGGAGCGCGAGTTCGAGCGACTCGGCGGAACCGAGACCGTCAAGGTCAACGTGCGGCTGATCGTGGCCACCAACAAGGACATGGAGAAGGCGATCGTCGACGGGACGTTCCGCGAGGACTTGTACCTATCGACTCAACGTCTTCACCATCTTCGTGCCGCCACTGCGCGAGCGAAAGGCCGACTTGCTGCTCCTTGCCGATCACTTCCTCGAGAAGTTCTCGCGCGAGCATGGCAAGGTGATCAAGCGCATTTCCACGCCCGCCATCGACATGCTCACGGCGTATCACTGGCCGGGAAATGTTCGTGAGCTCGAGAACGCCCTCGAACGCGCGGTGCTCGTGTGCGACGGCGCGGTGGTGCACGGGCATCATCTGCCCCCGTCGCTGCAGACTGCCGATTCCTCTGGCACCGTCACCCGCGTGACGCTCAAGGACGCCGTCGCCGGCTATGAGCGGGATTTGATCATCGATGCGCTGAAGACGACGCGCGGCAATCGGGCCAAGGCCGCACGCCTGCTCGACACGACCGAGCGGATCCTCAACTACAAGGTGCGCGGGTACGGTATAGACGTGAGGCGCTTCAAGACCCCGGATGTCTCGCGGCGCAACTCGAGCGACCTTGCGGCACGCGATTTGGTTCGAGAGGCGCCGCTCGCTGCTTCCTAAATGAGCGTTGCTAGGTCGAAATCCAACTCCCACCTCCCAACTCCCAAGAGCACGTTGGAAGTTGGGGGTCGGCATTTGGGCGTTGATCCTGGCTTTGGCAGGCTGTGGCAAGAAGGGGCCTCCGCTCCCACCATTCGTGGACATTCCGGCTGCGGTAAACCAGCTCTCCGCGCGCCGCGTTGGCGGCGATGTGATTCTCACGCTGGCGCTGCCGACACTGAACGTCGACGAGTCGACGCCGGTCAACCTGGGGCGAGTGGATGTGTATGCCTATACAGGGCGCACCGCACCCCCGGCACCGCGGTTCCCTGAAGTCGCCAGACGGATCGGGACCATCGAGCGCACGGCGGAGGGCACTCTGGCCACGACGTTGCGCGACACGTTGACGCAGGACGAGTTCGTCGAGGGACCTCCACTGCCTCGCCCTCCGGGTTCATCGACCATAAGCGCGAACCCGGTCCGCGATGAATCACGTGCGCCTCTCCGGCGCTACTACATGGCAATTGCGCTCAGCGATCGCGGCCGTGCCGGCCCACCGAGCAGTGTGGTGGACGTCCTGCTGGCGCCGTTACCCGATGCGCCGCCCGATCTCCGTGTGACGTACGACGCCGAGGCTGTCACGCTGACGTGGGACCCCTCGGGTGGGATCCTCGGCTTCCTTTTTGAGCGTGCTCCGCTGCCGTCGGCCTCGCCCATCGACGATGTGCCACCGTCTGCGGACGCCGGCGCGATTCTGACAGGGCCCACTCGTTACAACGTCTATCGGGAGATCCCGCCGCTTCCTGACTCCGAAGCGAAAGAACAGCCATCGAAGACGGGTCCTCTGCCACCCGTGAATACGACGCCCGTCGATGGCTTCAGCTTCATCGATCCGCTGGAGAGCGACGGCCGTCGTCGTTGCTACGCGGTGTCAGCTGTTCGCGGCAGCAGCGAGCGAGCGGTTGAAGGTCATGCGTCGAAGCCGGCGTGCGTGACGCCGCTCGACATTTTTCCCCCGTCCGCGCCTACCGGTGTTTCGCCCATCGCCGTCGAGGGCGCGATCAGCCTCGTGTGGGAAGCCAACAACGAGCGCGATCTGCAGGGGTACCTGGTGTGGCGCGGAGAAGAGGGAAGTGAGACGCTGACGCGGATGACGGACGAAGTGGTGAAAGAAACGCGCTACACGGACCAGACTGTGAAACCTGGTGTTCGCTACGTCTACGCCGTCACTGCCGTGGACAACCGGAGCCCGGAACCCAACGTCAGCCCCGAATCGGAACGGGTCGAAGTGACGGCGCGATAAGCGGCGCCGAGCGCCTACTCCTTGGGTCGGCGCAGCACCTTCTCTTCTTCGAGCTTGCGCAGAAGCCTGATTCCACCGAGCTGACCACCGCGCACTTCGTAGTCGGCGGGCACCGTGAAGAGATCGGCTGGAGGTTCAGTCCGCACGATGTTGCGCAATCGATAGACGGAATCGCCGCTACGAGGATCCTTGCGCGTAATCAACACCGCCATCTGCAGCTCGCGCGAGTACCAGCGCTCGCTGACGACCTCAATCGGCATCACATTGCCGATCGCCCCGGCGGGAATCGTCGACGTCGTGCGTGTTCCGTCCGCCATGACGCCCTCGATCGATCTGGTGCCGAGTGACTCGGTCGTCACTTTCGACGCCGCCGCGTCACCAAGAATCACCCGTTGACCCGGAACCGCGTTGATCGCGACGCTCGGTTTGACTGCCGCCGTCCACGTCGCGCTCCCGTCTGATTCACGCACCCAGGTCGCCGTGCCCTTTTGCTCGGCGTGGTAGGCATAGGCGAACGCGTGTCCGTCACGCAGCTTCGTCATGGCCATCGGATTGCGGAATGCAATCCGCTGCCGTTCATCCAGTGTGTATGAGTGGCCGGTGACGTTGTCGAGAATGGTCACGAGGCGCGGCGATGGACCGTCGACGGCAAGCGGTCCGATCAGCGCGATTTCCTCTTCGCGCCGGGTCCGTCCCTGACTGTCGCGCGCGATCATCGACGAATAGCGTCGCTCGATGCGGTTGCCGTCGCCAAGGACCTGTGTGAATTCGGTTTCGGCGTCGGCCGTGAACGGAGCGTTGGGCACACTCGTCACCGACTCGAGCGGTACTGACTCGATGACGCCGACAGGAGAGGCCATCGCTATGCCGGTCTGGAGCGTGAGCTGCGTGTCCACCTGCTGCGCGCTGCTCACGGATGCCAATCCGAGCACGATCAGGAGCGTGATGAACAATCGGGAAGTCATACCGTCAGTCTCCGAAGAATCAGTTACATGCCTACGCGGATGGCCCGCGCGACGCCGTCTTCTCCGACGATGACATCGACATCGACCTGCGCGACGTCGGTCGCCTGCGCGGACGCCCAGTCCCACAATGTCGATGCGGGAATGCGCATCCGGACCACGCGCACGGGTTCACCCTGCAGAATGGGCTCGCCGACCAGCAGCAGCGTGTCACTGTTGCCCGCTGCTGTTGTGGGCATGCGCACGGCCTGTTGCAACGCACGACCCAGTTGCGCGAGCCCGACTGCCAACGTCACGGCCGCCGCGACGGCCGCTACGCGCTGCCGCCAATGGCGCGCCGGAGACACCATGCGCTGCGCATGCGCTTGATCGAACGCGGCCAGCACTGCCGCCTCGACGTGAGGCGGTGCCTCGATGTGCCCTTCAATCTGGCGCAGACTGTCGAGCGCGGAAGTCAGATGGGGATCCCAGTGCGTTGACGTCATACGGCGCACCTCATTGCGAGCCGTTGCCGATCCTCTTCGCTGGCCGCGGCACAGGCCATCTTCTGTCCCAGCAGGTGCCTGGCACGAGAGAGACGTGAACGAATCGTCCCGATGGCGCATCCAAGTACCGCCGCGGCATCAGCATAGGTCACATCCTGCAGGTCGCACAGGACGATGACCTCCCGGTATCGTCGCGGAAGCGACACGATGGCACGGCGCAGCCGCTGCAGCGACTCGCGTCGCTCGATCGTTGCGGACGGATCGTCGTCCGTGCTGTGCGAATACGCATCGCTGGCGTCACTCTCGAACGCCACGAAGTGTCGATCCCGCGCGAGTCGCCGGCGGGTCTGGTGGCGCGCCACGCCATACAGATAGGTTGGCAGCGCCGCGCGTGTGGCGTCGTAGCGTCCGGCATCGCGCATCACCACCAGGAAGACCTCCTGCACGATGTCCTCAGCGGCGCTGGTCGATCCCGTCATCAGGCGCGCGAAGCGATACACGATGGCGTGATGCCGGCGATACAGCAGGGCGAATGCCTCGCGGTCGCCCTGTGCCGTTCGGCGCATCAGGTCGGCGTCGGCTGGATCCCCGGAGGTCGCGCGCTCCGCTCGTCGCATCTGCCGCGTGATTGCAGCCAGGCGCGGAAAAGTTCCACAGATCACGGTCCTTTGGACGAGGTTCGCGACTGATTGGACGGCCTCGCGGTGGGCTATGCGCGGGCCGTGATAGGAGCGTCGATATCGACCTGAGGGACGAGAGTCGGCGAGTCGGCCTCGACGGCACGAACGACCAGCACCAGCAGCCAGACCATCACCAACACGGAGAACTGAACGCCAATCACCACCGCCGTCGGCATGAACGTCAGCACGAACAGCCAGTAGACCGCGATCCAGTACCGTTCGGCCTGTTCTCGCCTGGCACGTTCCTGAAGATACGCACCGAACCAGAGCAGCGGTAGCGCCAGCACAGTGAGGTCGTAAACGATCATGTGTGGGTTGACGAGCGCCGAGGCCAGGATCACGGCCCCGAGCCGCACGCGCACGGGTGCATGGCTCTTCCACACCCGCACGGTGTACCACAACACGATCGCTGACAGAGCCGCCCATGCGGGCACGCCGATCCAGCCAGGCGTCAAGCGTGTGACCGCCCGCAATGAGTGGCTCAGGAAGGGTTTGGCTTCGAGCAGATCGGCATATGCCAGCGTGGTCGGAATGCTCTCCGCAAACGCCGTGAAGGCGCCGGTTCCAAGGACCAGCCAGACAGCGGCTGCCTGCGCCACCACCGACGAGAGAGCACCGAGAAGCATGGCCCACTCTCCACACACCAGAACGATGATGGCGAGTGGGATCCCGAACTGTGGCTTCAGTGCGAGGAGACCGAACGCGAAGCCCGCGAGCCAATGCCGTCGTCGCTCGAGCGCGAGCCACCCCGCCCAGAATGCCGCGAGCAGAATGAGTGTGACCTGACCGTGGAGCACCAGGCTCCAGAAGGGTGGGAAGGCCGCCGCGGCCGCGAGGACGAAGGCGCGATCTGGCAGCAGTTCTGAGGCCGGCTTCCACGCGCTCCACACGATCACCCCGTATCCCGCGATCGTGATGAGACACCAGATGAGCAGTGCGCGCTGATAGGAGAGTCCTGTCACCGGCGCAAAAAGGACCGCCGCCTGCGGCGGGTAGACCGGAGGATAGATCTCCCGCTTCGATTCAGGGATGAGCTCGACCTGCGCCTCGTGCAGCAGCGCGCCGTCGTACATCGCCGCGATTCGCTGCGAGCTGGCAAGGTGACCGAGGGTGTAGAACTGCACGAAGTCCGCGCCCTTCAGCGGACCGCCAACGCCGCGGTCGCTGGTGCCCGCAAATCCGACGACCGCCGCCATGATCCAGAGAATGACGGCCAGGGCAATGGCGTGTCCCTTTGCTTGCCGCGCCGATCGTGGCCAGTGCAGACGTCGCAGAATCGACATGACAGACAGGTATCGGGTTACAGCCTTGATACCGCAACCACAAAAGCGGAATCCTGGAGCCTTGCCAGGCGGGCTTCTCAGCCGTAGAGTGCAAGACGGCGGCCGCCACGGAGTGATATTCTTCGCCGCGTTCATCCGTCTTCAAATACGAGGAATCTGCGAAAGGAGCCAGAGGCCATGGAGCAGACGAAGATACAGATACCAGCCGAAGCGGTGGAAGCCTATACCCAGTACATCCACGGCGAGATCGATCGCAGGTCCTTCATGAGCCGCGTGAACAAAGTGGCAGTATCGACTGTCGCGGCCGCGGCCATCGTGGACCAGTTGATGCCCAACTATGCTGCCGCGCAGCAGGTCTCTCCGTCGGATTCGCGTCTCAAGACTGAGTACGCCACCGTGCCATCACCGAATGGCAACGGCAGCATCAAGGGGTACCTCGCGCGGCCGGCCAGTGCCGGCACCAACAAGCTGCCAGCGATCCTCGTCGTCCATGAGAATCGTGGCCTCAATCCGCACATCGAAGACATCGCTCGCCGCCTCGCCCTCGAGAATTTCATGGCCTTTGCGCCCGATGGCTTGACGTCGGTTGGTGGCTATCCCGGAGACGATGTGAAGGGCGGGGAGCTGTTCCAGAAAGTCGACAGAGCGAAGATGTCAGAGGACCTGTTCTCTGCGGGCGTGTGGCTGAAGTCGCGACCCGATAGCACGGGCCGGCTCGGTGTCACGGGCTTCTGCTTTGGCGGTGGCATCTCGAACGCCCTGGCGGTTCGCATGGGCTCCGACCTCGCAGCCGCTGTGCCGTTCTACGGTGGTGCGCCTCCACTCGAGGAGGTGCCGAAGATCAAAGCGGCCGTCCTGGTGCATCACGGCAGCGAGGACAAGAGACTCGTCGATGCATGGCCGGCATACGAGCAGGCGATGAAAGCCGCCGGCGTCAGGTACGAGGGCTATATCTATCCGAACGCCGTTCACGGCTTCAACAACGACGCGACGCCACAGCGCTACAACAAAGCGGCTGCCGACGAGGCATGGAAGCGCACCGTCGCCTGGTTCAACAAGTACGTTCGAGCCACGACCTAGACGAACCCAACTGCCAATTTCCAACTTCCAACTCCCAAGACCAGGCGGGCCGCGCTTGGGAGTTGGAGCTTGGGAGTTGGGAGTTGCCAGTACCAATTCAGCCTCCAGTTCTGCCGGCCTTGCACCGCGAAGCCGCCGATGACACACTGACCTTGTACCCGGCCGATGTTGTGTAGAGCGCGGCCCCCCGCGCGCGGAGCACTGGTATGAAGCTTTTCGTCGACACAGGCAGCCTCAAGGAAATTGAAGCGCTGGCAGCACTCGGAATTCTCGACGGTGTCACCACCAATCCGACGCTGCTGGCCAAGGAATCCGGCGACTATCGCCAGATCCTCAAGCAGATCTGCCGCACCGTTCAGGGCCCGGTCAGCGCTGAAGTGGTCGCGACCGATGCCGCCGGCATGATTCGCGAAGGACGCGACCTCGCTGGCATCGACGAGCACATCGTCGTCAAGGTGCCGTTCACCAAGGAGGGCGTCAAGGCGTGCAAGACGCTCGCGTCAGAAGGTCATCGCGTGAACGTGACCTTGATCTTCTCAGCGACGCAGGCGTGGCTGGCCGCGAAGGTTGGAGCCAGCTATGTCAGCCCGTTCGTCGGCCGGCTCGATGACGTCGGTACCACCGGCATGAACCTGATTCGCGAGATCGTGGACATCTTCGACAACTACGAGTTCTCGACTGAAGTACTGGTAGCCAGCGTCCGGAATCCGATTCACGTCGTGGACGCGGCGCGGATGGGCGCTGACGTTGTCACCGCACCGGCTGCGGTGATCGAGCAGTGTTTCAAGCATCCGCTGACCGATATCGGGCTCGAGCGATTCCTGAAGGATTGGGAGAAGGCCCAGGCCGCCAAAGTGTGAGCGACAGTGACTCTTCCGTCAACGTCGTGAACCCGGTGGTGGATCCGCTGGCGCAGCTGGCAGACATGCGGCGCCAGGCTGAGTCCGGTGGCGGTGAAGAACGGCTTCGCCGCCAGCGCGACGCTGGAAAACTGACTGCCCGCGAACGCATCACCCTCCTGTTCGATCCCGATACCTTCGAAGAAACCGATGCGTTTGTCACCCACCGCTGCCGCGACTTCGGTATGGCGGATCAGATCGTGCCCGGCGACGGTGTCGTCGCGGGTCATGGCCGGGTCGACGGTCGTCTCGTCTACGCCTTCGCGCAGGACTTCACCGTCTTTGGCGGATCGCTGTCGGAAACCAACGCGGCGAAGATCGTCAAGATCATGGACCTCGCGCTCAAGATGGGCGCGCCGGTCGTCGGCCTGAACGACTCGGGTGGCGCGCGCATCCAGGAGGGTGTCCTCTCTCTGGCGGGCTACGCCGAGATCTTCCTTCGCAACACGCTCGCGTCGGGTGTCGTGCCGCAAATCTCGGCCATCATGGGCCCATGCGCAGGCGGAGCCGTGTATTCGCCGGCGATCACGGACTTCACCATCATGGTGAAGGACACCAGCTACATGTTCGTGACCGGCCCGGACGTGCTTCGAACCGTCACTCACGAACAAGTCACCAAGGAGCAGCTCGGCGGAGCGATGACGCATAACGAGAAGAGCGGCGTCGCGCACTTCGCTGCCGACGACGATGCGGGGGCGATTCAGTTGATTCGCGAGCTGCTCTCGTTCATGCCTGGCAACAACGTCGACGATCCACCCCGCCGCGTCACGTCGGATCCATCCGATCGCGAGGACGAGGCGCTCGACACGGTGGTGCCGAAGTCACCAAACCAGGCGTACAACATGGTCGACGTGATCCGTGGAATCGTCGACGATGGTGCCATGCTCGAAGTCCACGAACACTTTGCGCGAAACATCGTCGTCGGTTTCGCGCGGCTCGCTGGCCGCCCTGTCGGCATCGTGGCCAATCAGCCGGCGCATCTGGCGGGCACACTCGACATCGATGCGTCCGTGAAGGCCGCGCGCTTCGTACGCTTCTGTGACGCGTTCAACATCCCGCTCGTCACCTTTGAAGACGTGCCAGGGTTCCTGCCCGGTACAGTTCAGGAGTGGGGCGGGATCATCCGACATGGCGCCAAGCTGCTGTTCGCATTTGCCGAAGCGACCGTGCCGAAGTTGACCGTCATCACGCGCAAGGCGTACGGCGGCGCCTACTGCGTGATGTCGAGCAAACACATTCGGGCGGACGCGAATTTCGCGTGGCCCAGCGCCGAAATCGCTGTGATGGGTGCCGAGGGCGCGGTGAACATCCTTTACAAGCGCGAGCTCGACGCCGCGAGCGACGTTAACGCCCTGCGCGCCGCACGAGCGGCGGAATACCGCGAGAAGTTCGCGAACCCATATGTCGCCGCACAGCGGGGGTTCATCGACGAGGTGATCCTGCCCAGGCAGACTCGCCGGAAGCTGATCGCTGCCTTGACCGCGCTCGACACCAAGCGGGACCGTAATCCCCCCAAGAAGCACGGCAATATCCCACTCTAGGGTCCCGGCTCTCGGCTCGGGGTTCGGGGCTGTTGTCTTACATTCAAATTCTTTGTTCGGTTTCGCCGGCGCTGGCGTTATCATGGGCAACGCATCTTTCGGAGCGAACCGTGCATCTGGCCCTTTACAACCCTGCGTGCGCACAAACTGCCACCGCGCTGTACACCAGCCCGGTCGTCATGCGCATTGCCAAGGGGGACGATTGGGTGGATCTGGCGTCGCCAGGTTCGTTCGGATGATGTAGGACCAAGACCTTCTGCGAAGTATCCAAAGGGCCGTCATCCGAACAGGGTGATGGCCCTTTTGCTTTGTGGTGCACACATCGAGTGATTTGAGCGAGGAGGTTGTCGTGCTAGCGAGTAATCGGTGGGTCAGTTTTGATTGCTTCGGTACGCTTGTGGACTGGCAGGCGTGGTTTACCGAGGTTCTCGGCCCGCTCGGAGGTCCTGCCCTTCGGTCCGTGGTGCGCGCGTATCACGCACAGGAGCGTCTCGTCGAGCGTGAGGTGCCGCAGCGGTCCTATAAAAACGTGCTCGTCACGGCGCTCATACGCGCGAGCGCCGAGGCGGGAGTGCGCCTGTCGCACCAGGACGCGCGAGCCATGCTGGTCGAGGCATGGGGCGTGATGCGGCTGTTCGACGACGTCGAAGCGATGCTGGCGGAGCTACGTTCGAAAGGCTATCGCCTCGCAGTGTTGACCAACTGCGACGAAGACCTCTTTGCGCTGACTCATCGTCTGTTCGCAAAGCCCTTCGATTTGTGCCTGACGTCCGAGCGTATTCGGGGGTACAAGCCGGAGCGGTGGCACTTCCGCGGCTTCGAACTGCTGACCGGCGTCAGCAGACGGCGCTGGGTGCACGTGGCCAACAGCTGGTACCACGACATCGCACCGGCGCGTGCGCTCGGGCTGCGTCACGTGTGGCTCGATCGCGAGCGGAGTGGTGAGGACGCGGGAGCGTCGATCCACGTGCACAACCCACTCGACATTGCCGGGATCGTCGACCAGCTCGTCGAGGATGATTCAGCCCTGCTCTTCGACAATCGTTCACCGGTTGTCGCAAGTGCCTAGGGTAGAATCACGAGGATTTTGCACAAGATCCTCATCGCCAACCGCGGAGAGATCGCGGTACGCGTCATTCGCGCGTGCCGCGATCTCGGCCTCGGGTCAGTGGCGGTGTTTTCCGAATGCGATCGCACGGCCCGTCACGTGCGCATGGCCGACGAGGCGGTCGCGATTGGTGGCAATTCCCCGTCTGACAGCTACCTTCGCATCGATCGCATCATCGATGCGGCCCGAGCGACAGGTGCTGACGCCATCCATCCTGGCTACGGGTTCCTCTCCGAGAACGAAGAGTTCGCGGAAGCCTGCCGAACCGCCGGGTTGATCTTCATCGGTCCCACGCCGGAATCTGTCGCTCGCGTTGGCAACAAGACCACTGCACGCTCGATTGCCGCCTCTGCTGGTGTGCCGGTCGTGCCGGGCACGGAATCGCCATTCGGCCCTGAGGCTTCCGACGAAGCGATCACCAGGGCGGCCGCAGTGATCGGATATCCGGTACTGATCAAGGCCGTTGCCGGTGGCGGTGGCAAGGGCATGCGTGTCGTATCGCAGCCCGACGACGTGCAGAGCGCTGTTCGACTCGCTCGCTCCGAAGCTGCCACGGCGTTTGGCGACCCATCGGTGTATCTCGAGCGGTGCGTCCAGCGCCCGCGTCACGTCGAGATTCAGATCCTCGCCGACCGTCACGGCCACATCGTTCCGTTCGTGGAGCGCGAGTGCTCTATCCAACGACGGCACCAGAAGGTGCTGGAGGAATCACCGTCGGCCGCCGTCGATTCGAAGCTGCGCGCACAACTGGCCGAGGCAGCCGTTGCCGTGGCGAGAGCGGCCGGATACACCAACGCCGGAACTGTCGAGTTCCTGCTGGACGAGGATGGACGGTTCTACTTCCTCGAAGTGAATGCGCGGCTGCAGGTCGAGCATCCCGTAACCGAGGCGGTGGCGGAAGTCGACCTCGTGCGCTGGCAGATTCAGATCGCTGGTGGTGCGCCCCTCACCCTGTCCTCGCGCGACACGCTGGCGCCAAGAGGTCACGCCATTGAATGTCGGGTCTATGCCGAAGACGCCGATCTGGGTTTCCTGCCATCACCGGGTCGCATCGCCGCGTTGCGAGTCCCGAGCGGGCCCGGCATCCGCGACGACGGCTGGGTCGAATCGGGCACCGAGGTCCCCATCTTTTACGACTCACTGCTGTCGAAGGTGATTACGTGGGGTGAGGATCGCCGGCAGGCTACGGCCCGGATGCGGCGGGCGCTGGCTGAGTACGAGATTCAGGGGGTCCGCTCCACTCTCGCATTTTCCAGATGGTTGCTCGCCCGTCCCGAGTTTGCCGAGGCTCGATTTCATACCGGCTATCTGGACGAGCTCTTGCAACAACGCTCTGGAGAGCCCTTCGATGAGTCCGATCCGTCCCTCGAAGAGGTCGCCGCTGTGGCCGCGTGTCTGGCTGAGGCCGCGAAAAAGACGGCGGAGCGGTTCGCGCCTGCGGCAGGGGCAGGCAAGACAAGTCTGTCAATCGGGGTCGCGCCGGGTTCCTTTCGGGAACATCCTGAGGTGACCCGAGCCGGCCGAAGCTGGAAGGCGCGCGGTCGAAGGGAGAATCTGCGCGAGTGAGGTTCGAAGTCGAAACGGGGCGGCGTCGACGTACGATCGAAGTCACGCAGTCCGGAAGCGGCTGGGCTGTAACAGTGGACGGGCGTCCTCTGTTCGTCGACTTCGTGCAAGCCGGCGATCGGTGGTCGATGCTGGTGCGGAAGGCTGAAGCCGATGAAGGGTCACGCCCCCGTGTAACAGACCTGCACGGTGTGAGTCATGAGGTCGCGATCGAGTTGCGAGCCCAGGGTACCCGCGTCGTTCATGTGGATGGCCACCTGGTCCCGGTCACATTGCTCGCCCCCGGTCGACGGCATTCGCGCTCGGGCGGCGGCGCGACAGACTCGGCGGGTCCAGTCGTTCTCGTGGCGCCGATGCCTGGTCGAGTGGTCAAGGTGCTTGTGACACCGGGAGCCGCGGTTGTCGCGCGGCAGGGTTTGGTCGTGATCGAGGCAATGAAAATGGAGAACGAGCTTCGTGCTCCACGCGCTGGAACGGTCGCCGAGGTCCGCGTCCGTGAAGGCGTGCCCGTGGACGCGAATGCCGTGCTCGTCGTAATCACGTGAAGTACTCTCAGATCCTCTCGCATCCGGTCACCCGCACTGCGCGCACGTTCGTGCGCCGCACGGTCATGGTCTGCGCCGTCATTCTCGCGGTGACCTTCGTGACCACAATCTCGGCAGATCTCGGGCCCGCGCTTCGCAAGCAGGCCGAGGACCAGGGTACGAAGTACATGGAGCGGCCGCTGCACATCGGCAACATGCAGGTCAGGTTGTGGGACGGCAGCTACATCTTCGAAGACCTGCGCATTGACGGCCTCAAGCCCGACTCGATTCCCTTCTTCACGGCAAAGCGGATCGTGGTGTCCATGTCATGGAGCCCGCTGTTCAACCGGCGCCTCGTCTTCGACACCATCGAGCTGACCGACTGGCGGATGCACGTCGAGGTGAACCGCGACGGCACTCAGAGCCTTCCGAAACTGACACCGCGCGGGCCGCGTGGGCCAAGCTCCTGGACGACAACCTTGCGGTACGTGCACGCAGGTCAGGGTGAGTTCACCTATCAGGACCACAATACGCCGTGGGGAATCGTCGCACGCAATTTGAACGTCACCGTCGCACGCCCCGGCAGCGAATACGTCGGCCAGGCGAAGTTCTCCGACGGGGTGACCGCGATTCAGGGCTACGTGCCCTTCCGCACCGACATGTCGTCGACGTTCAAGATCGACGGCGGACGGGTGATTTTCGACCGCATCAACCTCGAGACCGAGGGCACCCAGTCGGTCCTCAATGGCGACGTCAACCTGTTGCACTTCCCGGAACTGATGTTCCAGGTGAAGTCGACGATCGACCTCCCGAGGATGCGGGAACTCTTTTTTGCCGGCGACACGTTTACGCTCAACGGGACGAGCGAATTCCTGGGTACCTTCCATTTGTTCAAGGAGCCTCGGGCGGACGGAACCACCCGGACTGGTCGCGAACTCAAGGGTACGTTCCACAGCGGGTCGGCCGGCGTGAACGATTTTCAGTTCGCCGATCTTCGAGGCACGGTTCGCTGGACTCCGGAGGTTCTGAGGATCAGTGAAGCGGCGACGAAGGTGTACGGCGGCGATGCCCGGTTCAGCTACCTCATGGCACCGCTCGGTGTTCCGGGAGTCACGCCCAAGGCCACTTTCGATGCGGCGTGGGACAACATCGATCTCACGGAGTTCAGCAACGATCGTCAGCTCGAAGGTATCCGGTTGGCGGGCCGCCTGTCAGGCCAGAATCGGCTCGAGTGGCCCGTGCGTCGTTTCTCGGCGCGCACCGGCAGGGGCAAATTGCATTTCGTTCCGCCCGAGGGTGTCACGCTGATGACGCGCGAGATGCCGCTCGACCGGATACGTGAGGCCGAGAAGCGGGGACGACCGGCCGGACCGTTCAGCCCTCTGACCCCCGTCGATCCAGTGCCGATTGGTGGCGATCTCATATATGCGTTTGGGCCCGAACAGATCGATCTCTCGCCGAGTCGAGTGGCCACGGAGTCGACGCTGGTCGAGTTCGAAGGGCAGACCGCCTACGGTGGCCAGTCGCGCATTCCCTTTCACGTGTCGAGCGCCGACTGGCAGGAGAGCGATCGTGTGTTCGCTGGTTTGCTCACGGCCTTTGGCGTTCGAACGCGGGCGATTCCGATCGGAGGGTACGGCACGTTCGACGGTGTGATGACGGAGACATTCAGGCGTCCGCGAATCGAAGGGGATTTCGCGGGTGAGCAGATGCGCGCGTGGGACGTCGTCTGGGGATCGATCACCGGCGCGGCCGTCATCCAGAACAACTACGTCGATGTCTCCGATGTCGTCATCGCGTCGGGCGAGTCGCGCATCCGGACGACCGGACGATTCTCGATTGGATTTCCGCGTAGCGATGGTGGCACCGAGATCGATGCTCAGATTGCGATCACCGGGCGCCCGGTCGCGGACTTGCGGCATGCGTTCACGCTCGACGAGTACGACGTCGATGGAACGCTCGACGGCGAGTTCCATGTCAACGGCAGGTACCTCACACCGTTCGGCTTCGGAAAGATGGAGATCGCCAATGGCGTGGCGTACGGCGAGCCGTTCGAATCGGCCACGGCCGGCGTCCGCCTCGAGGGGGAAGGGACACGTCTCGAGAACATCCAGGTGATCAAGGGTGGTGGTCGCGGGACCGGCGCCGCATTTGTCGGTTGGAACGGTACCTACTCGTTTAACTTCGACGGCCGTTCGATCCCCGTTGAATCGATCGCGGCGGCCAGGACGTCGACACTCCCGATTGCCGGGCTATTGGACTTCACTGCCGGTGGCAGCGGAACCTTCGATGCGCCGCGTTACGACGTGCGTGGAACGGTTCGGGATCTCTTCGTCGCCGATGAAGGGATCGGTGAAATCGTCGGCAACCTGAGCATCGACGACAAACTGATGACGGTGCGGCTCGAGGCTGCTTCGCCCCGTCTGGCCGTGTCCGCATCGGGGCGTGTCGCGCTCACACCGGAACTCGACGCCGAGCTGACGATCAGCGTCAGCGATACCTCGCTCGATCCGTATGTTCGCGCCTTCCAGCCGCAGCTGTCGCCGTATACGACTGCTGTCGCGAGCGGATCGATTCGCGTCGTCGGTGAGCTCGCCAACATCGATCATCTACTCGTCGATGCCACGGTCGATCGGCTGGACGTCCGGCTCTTCGACTACGCCCTTCGCAACGCCAGGCCGATCCATCTGGCGTTGGATCGTCACGCGGTGCGCGTGACGGACATGCGAATCGTGGGACAGGACACTCAGCTCGACGTGTCGGGCGTGGCCAACCTCCACGATTCGCGCATCGCCATTCGCATGACGGGTGATGCCAACCTCGCCGTGCTTCAGGGCTTCGTCGCCAACGTCCGCAGTTCCGGGATGGCACAGCTGTCGGCCACGCTCGAAGGACCGCTCGAGGACCCAGCGGTGAACGGCACACTCGATATCACCGATGGCCGCATCCGGCATTTCGCGCTGCCGCATGCGCTCGAGAACATCAGTGGCACGCTGCAGTTCGACACACGCGGGGTCACGCTCGATGGCTTGACCGCCAGGCTCGCACGCGGCGATGTGACTTTCGGAGGACGCATCGACAAGCAGGGCTACCTGCCTGGTCAGGTTGACCTCACGATGACCGGGACGGGCATGCGTCTCAGGCTCAGCGAGGGCATGCAGTCCCTGGTGGACGCGCAGCTCTCGCTTCAGGGCACGATGGAGGCGGCGACGCTGTCGGGTCGTGTCACGGTCAACGACGCGGTGTACCTGCGGCCGTTCGATCCAGTGGCGGGCTGCTCGATATCGCGGCGGGCGAGGCGACGCCTCCGACCGCGCCGGCAGAGCCAACCATTCCACTGCGGTACGACATTCAGATCACGGCACCGCAGACGTTGCAGGTCCGCAACAGCAGCGTGCGGCTGACAGCCAGCGCCGACCTTCAGTTGCAAGGCACATTCGACCGGCCGCTGCTCTTCGGGCGGGCGGAGGCCTCGCGCGGCGAGTTCATCTTCGAGGGGCGACGGTACGTGCTGACGCGAGGGAGCGTCGAGTTCAACAATCCGGCGAAGATCGAACCATTCTTCGATCTCGAAACCGAGACGCGCGTGCGTGTGCCGGGCGAGACCTACCGGGTCACCGTGCGGGCCACAGGGCCCTGGATCCCCTCGCTGGAGTTCTCGGCGGATCCTCCATTGCCGGAGCCTGAGCTGCTGGCGCTGCTGCTCAGTGACGTCGCGCCGGGTCAGGACGTCGAGTTCCGCCAGTACCAGGGGAACGTGACACCTCAGGAACAGTTAGTGCGCGACCGGGCGGCTCGTGCATTGACGAGCCCGGTCTCTTCGGAGGTCGGTCGCGTCGTGGAGCAGACCTTCGGCGTCGATACGTTCCAGATCACGCCGTCGATCATCGACCCCAACACGCAGTCGTCGCGGCTGGACCTGGCCGCGCGCGTCACCATCGGCAAGCGCATTTCCGATCGCGTCTATCTGACTTACTCACGAAGCCTCTCGTCGTCCACACGTGACCAGATCATCCTGCTCGAATACGATCAATCGGATCGCTATTCGTGGCTGCTGTCGCGGAATGAAGACAAGACCTACGCTATCGAGCTCAGGGTCAGGCGGACGTTCTAAATGCGCGCTATCACGTTGCCTCTGGTGTTCTGCATCTGTCTTGCAGCACCAGCTCATGCGCAGTTCGGCCGTCAGATCACAGAGGTTGTCCTCGAGCAGGAAGGCAGGCCCGTAACCGATCCGGTTATCACCGGTCTGATCGAGACGCGCGCCGGGACGCCTCTTGATGCGAGGGACGTGCGCGAGACGATCGCGCACGTCATGAGCCTCAATCGGTTCGACGATGTGCAGGTGTCGGCTGAAGAGGCGGGCGGCGGCATCCGTGTACGCTACGTCCTGACGCCGCTGCACCCGATCGATCTCATCGAGTTCGAGGGCTCGCTCGGCTTGCCTGAGGACGCCGTGCTCCGTGTCGTGGTCGACCGATTCGGGAACTCACCACGCGCGGCTCGCGCACCCGAGATGGTCGAAGCGCTGCGCACGGAATACCGGCGGCGCGGCTACGCCAACGCACGCATCACCTCCCGTCTCGTGGAGACGCACGATCCGGATCGTGCCACGCTCGTGTTCGAGATCGAGGCCGGCCGGCGGTTGGTCATCGCGGACCGGCGTTTCACTCAACGCGATGCCGACGTCCAGGGCACAGTGACGGAGCTGCCCGACATCAAGCCCGGGCAGCCGTTTGACGATGATGAGATCGAACGTGAGTTGCGGGCGTGGGAGGACAGGATGCACTCCCGCGGCTTCTACGAAGCGCGCGCCAGCCACGGGAGCGAGATTACCGAGGACGGCGCCATCGTCTCGGTGAACCTCACACGAGGGCCCCGTGTGGTCGTCAGATTTACCGGTGATCCGTTGGACGCCGACGATCGCGAACGACTGGTGCCGATTCGGACGGAGGGCTCAGCGGACGAAGACCTGCTTGAGGATTCGAGCCGCGCGATCGAGGACTTCCTGCATTCACGCGGCTATCGAGACGCCAACGCCGTTTACACGAGCCAGGAACAGAAAGAGGAGCTCGTCATCACGTTCGATGTCGATCGCGGCCCGCGATATCTCGTCCGCAACGTCTCGTTCACCGGCAACATGGCGATCTCCGAGCTGGAGCTCCTGCCGCTCATCGCGCTGAAAGCAGGAGAACCGTTCGTAAGGGCGACGGTCGCGGCCGGGCTCAGTGCGATTGAACGTCTGTACCGAATGCGCGGCTTCACGAGCGCACAGGTCAAGGCCGACGAAAGCGTGATCGTGCCCGAGAATCCGGCCGACCCGGATCGTGAGACCGACCTGCGGGTGGCGATCGGCGAGGGACCGCGAACCTTGATCGGCATGGTGAGTTTCACGGGCAACGCCGCGATCGGCGAGTCGACACTGCGAAATCTGGCGATGGTGTCCGAGGGACAGGCATTCTCGGAGGCCGAGATCCTGGCAGCGCGCGAGCGAATCGATCTCGAGTATCGCAATCGTGGATACGAAGGCGTGGTCGTCACGTCGGAACCAGCGTTCGCCGAGAGCGACACGCGCGCGGACGTCGTCTTCAGGATCGCAGAGGGACCGCAGGTGGTGGTGGACCACATCATCATCGTTGGGAACCGTCGGATCAGCACACGAACCATCGAACGCGAGCTGCTGTTGCGTGAGGGAGAACCCCTCAGCTTCTCGGCGCTGGTCGAAAGCCGCCGGCGGTTGTCCGCGCTCGGCATGTTCCGCCGCGCCCAGGTCGAGGTTCTCGGCAAGGGTGGTGAGGCACGACGCGACGTGCTCGTCGAGGTCGAAGAGTCGCCACCGACCGAGCTGGGATTCGGCGGTGGTCTGGAAGGTGGTTCCTTTCTCACAACTGGTGACACTGGCCTCGCAGAGGAACGCTTCGAAGTGGCGCCGCGCGGCTTCTTTCAAATCGGCCGCCGGAATCTATGGGGGAAGAATCGCCGGGTCGATCTGTTTACCCGGCTCGCTGTCAGGCCTCGTGATCCGCCGGCAGTCCCGGTCCCGGGCCCTGTACCGATGTTGGAGGAAGAGGCGCTGGAAGAGTTCGGAAGCCGTTTCTACGAGTATCGTGTGCTCGGCCAGTTCCGCGAGCCGAGAGCCTTCGACTCACCTGCCGACGTGGTCGTGACTGGTCTGGTGGAGCAGGCTCGTCGCTCGAGCTTCAACTTCGACCGGAGAGAGGCTCGCGTCGAAGCAGGGTTCCGGCTCTCGCCCATCTACACCGCCATCGGGCTGTATTCGTTCCAGCGAACGAGGCTGTTCGACGAACGCTACACCCCGGATGCGCCGCCGCCACTCATCGATCGCCTGTTCCCCGAGGTGCGGCTGTCCAAGGTCTCGGCATCCCTCATTCGCGACAAGCGCGATGACCCGCTCGATCCGTCTACCGGGACGATGATGATCGTGGATGGTGAGATCGCGGCGCGCGCGATCGGCTCCGAGGTCGGGTTCGTGCAGACGTACCTTCAGGGGTTCTACTATCACCGGCTGCCCGCGCAGCGCCGCATCGTACTTGCCCTGGGAGCGCGCGTGGGCCTCGCACACGGCTTTGCGCGCGAGCTCGAGGGCGTGACCGTTCAGGACCTGCCCGCGAGCGAGCGCTTTTTCGCTGGCGGTGACACGACTGTGCGTGGCTTCACTCTCGACCGTCTCGGCAACGAGGAGACGATTACGTCAACCGGATTCCCGACAGGCGGGAACAGTGTGGTCATCCTGAACTCCGAGCTGCGCATCGCTGTCGCGGGGCCGCTGCAGGCCACGGGCTTCGTGGACGCCGGCAACGTGTTCCCCAAGGCCAGCGACCTCGCCTTCACGGACATCCGTCCGACGGCCGGCTTTGGCGTAATGTACCGATCACCAGTCGGGCCGATCCGGGTCGATCTCGGCTTCAACCTCAACCCGCGAGAGCTCGTGCCTGGGGTGCAGGAGCGCAGCCGGGTGCTGCACATCCTTCTGGGCCAGCCTTTCTGACTCTCGTAATTCTGAATTCAGAATGCAGAATTCAGAATGCACGATGCACAATTCGGAACGCAGAATAGAGAATGCGGAACGCCGACACTGAACCAATAGGACCGTGCCGTCTCAAGACGGGCACCGTTCGATTATGGTTGCGACGAGCACTCTGTCTGCATTCTGCATTCTGCATTCTGAATTACGGTGCGACAGCGCAGGCCTGGCAGCTGATCGATCGCGTGCTCGCAAGAGTCGGTACGAACGCGGTCACGATGACCGACGTTCGCACCGCACGTGAACTGGGGCTCATCGAGACCAAGCCGGGCGAGGACCCGGCGGCGGTTGCTCTGGAACGGACGATCGAGCGTCAGCTGATGCTCGATGAAGTGGCGCGATTCTCACCGCCGGAGCCCGGTGAGGCTGCGGTCACCGAGGAGGTCGCGGCGATGAGGTCGCGAGCGGGTTCTGGTTTCGATGCGCTCGTCATCGCCACAGGGCTCGACGAGGCGAGGCTTCGCCAGCTCGCACGTGAAACACTTCGCATTCGTGCCTACATCGCACAGCGATTCGGCTCGAGTGGCCAGGTCACCGAGGACGAGGCGCGGAAATATTACGAAGAGCATCCTGCCGAGTTCACACGCGATGGCGTGCGAATCGCGTTCGAAGAGGCCGAACCTGTGGCCCGCCAACGCGCATCGGCTGAACGTCTGCGTTCGACGATCGAGAAATGGGTCCGCGATCTGCGCTCGAGATCCGAGGTCGTCATCGTCGGAGCGGGCGGCAGCAACGCTCCTCTGTCTACGAACCCCCGATAGCGACACGCAGCACTTCTATCGAGTTGAATCCCGCGTGGCTGATGATCGGCGCGATGCTGCTGCGCCGACGCAGGTAGAGGACAGCCCAGAACGCACCCAACGCTCCCGTCGCGATCGCGGCGTCCCACCCCTGCATGACGTGTCCGAGGCCGAACGCCGTGCTGAGCACGATCACGCCGGCCGTTGCACCACCCAGATGGCGCTCGAAACGTTGCAGCAGGAAAGCGCGCTGCAATTCCTCGCGTATCCCGCCGGCGACGATGGCCACGACACCGAACATGGCGGCCGCTGCCAGGCCGCCGGTGGCGAGCGTTTCGAGAGGATTCTCGGGGACGTTGTGCAACCAGGGCGCGAACTGGCGGATCGATCCGATCAGGATACCCACCAGCAGAACGGCGACGGGTACAAAGAGGAGACCAAGGACGCTCTCGCCGATCAGCGGACGCTGGCCACGCCACAGCAGCCATGGGCTGTCGCCGTGAGCCCGGGTCAGCGCAACCATCAGAAGGATGAGCAGGGCGCTGTCAGCAAGAGAGAGCACCAAGACGAACGTCAGGGAAAGTTGTTCGTCCGTCGTGCGCGCCGGGACGCCGAGTGCTCCGAGGATCCACGCAATCAGAATCTGCGTCGGCAGGCTCGAGCACAGCAGTACTTCGAGGACAGCCTGCATGCGTTGCTGCCACACCGTGGCCGGCGGGCTCACTGGCGCAAGCTCAACCGGAGAATCGGCCCGAATTTCGGGGATTGTCTCGTCAGCCAAGGTTTCAGTCTACGGCAGACAGCAGAACCGTGTAAAAATGACCGTTCAGCAGATTTGGAATCAGTGCGAGGCAACAGGAATGTCCCTAACAACGAGCGAACGGGTCCTCATCGTCGAGGACGAGCCCAGTACGAGGATCGGCCTGACGGAACTTGTGCGTACGTGGGGGTTCACGGCGGACTCCGCCGGCGACGGCGAGGAGGCACTTCAACGCATCACCGTGTTCCGCCCGTCGATCATCATCAGCGACCTGGTGATGCCGCGCCGAGACGGCCTGGATCTCCTGCGAGCGCTTAAGGAAGATGGCAGCGACTACACCGTAGTTATCCTGACCGCTCAAGGAACGGTTGAGACGGCTGTCGAGGCGATGAAAGAGGGTGCATACGACTACCTCACGAAGCCGATCGAACCGCAACGTCTCAAGATCCTCCTGGACAAGATCGTCGAGCGCCAGGACACACTCCGGGAAGTCAAGGTGCTCCGCAAGCAACTGCGCGAGCACGGCACCTACGGGAAGATGATTGGCAGCAGCCCGCAGATGCGGAAGGTCTATCAGGTCATCGAGCAGGCTGCACCGACTTCCGCGTCAGTGTTGATCTCAGGCGAATCGGGGACGGGCAAGGAGCTGGTCGCGCAGACCATTCACCAGCTCAGTCCCCGCGCGCAGATGCCGTTTGTCCCTATCAACTGCGCGGCCATCCCGGAAACACTCCTCGAGAGCGAGATCTTCGGACACGAGAAGGGCTCGTTCACAGGCGCCGTCGACCGGCGGGCAGGCTGCTTCGAGCTGGCCGATCACGGAACGCTCTTCCTCGACGAGATCGCGGAAATGACACCGTCCACGCAGGTCAAGTTGCTGCGCGTCCTTCAGGAGCGCCGGTTCCGGAGGCTGGGTGGACGCAACGAGGAGACGGTAGACGTCCGGGTGATCGCGGCAACGAACGTGAACCCCGCCGATGCGGTGAAGAACGGCAAGCTGCGTGAGGACTTGTTCTACCGGCTGAATGTCTTTGCCATGGAGCTGCCTCCGCTGCGTCAGAGGAAGGAAGATCTGCCGCTCCTCGTGCAGTCGTTCCTGGCCGACTTCAACGCGCGCAACAACAAAAAGGTGTCGGCGCTCGATCAGGCGGCCATGCGCATCCTGGAGCAGTACAACTGGCCTGGGAATATCCGTGAACTTCGCAACGTCATCGAGCGAGCGGTGATTCTCAGTTCAGGAGAGTTCATCGACGCGAAACTGTTGCCGCCTCTCGTGACCGAATCGCCCGACGTCGTGAAACCGACCTTGTCGCTGACCCCTGGTACAACTGTTGAAGAGGCTGAGACACGGCTGATCCTGATGACGCTCGAACACACCCGCGACAACAAGACGCGGGCGGCCGAAATCCTGGGCATCAGCCTGAAGACCTTGCACAACAAGCTCAACAAGCTGCGCGGCCGCGGCAAGCGGGCGGAGGAGGAATCGGTACCGCAGTAGTGGTGCGTTCGTTCATCCGGTATCGCTCGTACTGTGACCTTTGAACTTCTGAACCTTGAACTTGAACTCTGGCCGTTGATCAATGCGTCTAAGCATTCGCGTCAAGCAGATTGTCGGCGTGACCGCCATCGTCGGACTGGTGGTCGTGGCCCTCAGTGCGCTGTTCACGAATCGGCTTGCGAACGTGGTGCTGCAGGAGAGCCTGTCGCGCGGGAAGATGATGGCAAACGCCATCCTCCATAGTGCCGGCGGTATCGTCACGGGTGACATCGAGCCGAATACCGCGCTCCGCGAAGATCAGGGTCTCCGGTCGATCCTCGAATCCAGCATCTACGGCGATACCGTCAGCTTTGCTGCCATTGTTGATACCAACGGCACGGTGATCGTGCACAACAATCGCGCGATGGTGGGGCGCACGCTGGCTGAACGCGCCGACCTCGAGGCGGTCATCAAAGACACGCCGATGAACAAACTCCGGATGATTTTCGCCGGGGACGGACAGACGCTCGAAGTGCGCGAAACGCTCAAACGCGGCGACGAATCTTTCGGGTCGATTCGTATCGGCCTCTCCACGCTGCTGATGCGAGGCCAGTTGCGGGAGCTCTTGAAGGACGCTGCTTTCACAGGTTTGGCAGCGCTGGCCATCTCGGTGTTTGTGGCTGGCATCTTTGCGCAGCTCCTGTTGCGGCCCATTCACGTTCTTCGAAGCGGCCTCACGCGCCTCGGGAAAGGCGAATTCGGCGTCACGCTCGACCTGCCCGGGGGCGACGAATTTGGCGAGCTCGGTGACTTCTTCAACACTGTCAGCCAGCAGCTGTCAGCGGATCGCACGCTGCTGGCCGGGCAGAAGGCCAACTTGCAGTCGGCGGTCGAGCACCTCGAGGATGCCGTGGCGCTGTTCAATCCGTCTGGGGAGCTGCTGTTCAGCAACCCGGCGATGCAGCACACGTTGCCGGCCGACTGCATCGGTCGCGTCCTGGATGGGCTGCTCCCGAATGGGCATCCCTACAGAACGCTCGTCGAGGAAACGCTCGCCACGCGGAAATCTCGAGGCCCGATTCAGATTCAAGGGCACCCGACTGAACCGGTCCCTGCGCCCGGTCGCGATGCAGGTTCGACAGCGCGTAACTGGGTCACGGCATTGGCGCCGCACAAGCAGGAGACCAAGGCGGGAACGGATGACGAGCTCGTGGTGACGCACGCGATTGCGGGCATGCGCGGTGAACTCGTGGGCGTCCTGCTCGTCTCGCGCAACCTCGCACACCTGTCGCGCATGCAGTCGACCATCGCCTACTCACGGAAGCTGGTCGCACTGGGTCGTCTCACGGCCGGCATCGCGCACGAGGTCAAGAATCCGCTGAACGCGATGATCATTCACCTCGAGTTACTGCGGACCAAGATCCGCGGGACGCTTGCGGCGGCGGCCGTGCAGCCCGAACCCGTGGCGGCCGCGGGAGGCACCCTGGGGTTGGGACCCTCTCGAGCTGCCGCGTTGCCGGCATCCGTCCAGGGAGCGCTCGAGCACGTCGAAATCATCGAGAGCGAAATTCGCCGGTTGGATGAGGTCGTCCAGGGGTTCCTTAAGTTCACCCGTCCGGAAGACCTCAGACTTCAGCCGGTCCGGGTAGCCGGTCTGTTCGAGGAAATCCTGCCGGTTATCGAGACCGAGGCGAGCAAGCACGGCGTACGGATTGCAGCGGACGTATCGGTTTCTACCTTGAACGTCAACGGTGACGCAGCGATGCTGCGGCAGGCGTTTCTCAACCTTGCGATCAATGCGTGCCAAGCGATGCCCCAGGGTGGTAGCCTCCATCTGGTTGCACGGCCAGCCTCGCGTCAGCGCGTGGAAATTCGTATCGAGGATACGGGCGTTGGCATAAAGCCGGAACATTTGAGCCGAATCTTCGATTTGTATTTCACGACGAAGGAGCGAGGAACGGGAATCGGGCTCTCGATGGTCTACCGGATCATTCAGATGCACGACGGTGAAGTCGATGTGCAGTCCACGCCGGGGCGAGGAACCACCTTCCGTGTGCTGTTGCCCAGAGCAAACGGGGCTTAATATGCAACGAAGGTTTTTCCATTTTGCATTTTGCATTGTGAGTTGCGCCGTGCTGGCGACGGGATGTGCCAAGGCGCGTGCTGAAACCGTTCCCGATGGCCCGCCTCTGGCGATGCCCCTGCCACCGCCACGTGTGTTTGCCCCGGCGGACCCGGAACAGCCGCTCGCGGCCGAGCCAGCGGTAGCCGAGACTCCGACGGCAGAAGCGCCTCTAGTTCCGGCTCGGCCGGTCCGGCGTCCGACATCAGCGCCCGAACCCGAGAAGCCAGAGCGAGCGCCTCAACCGGCGCCGCCAGCGCCTGAGCCTCCGCGCGAGCTGAGGGCCGCATCGACGCCGGCAGATGCTGAGGCGGACAAGAAAATACGCGCGCTCCTGCAGGTCGCGTCGCGAAACCTCGGACAAGTGGACTATCAGAAGCTCTCGATCGCGGGACGTGAGCAATACGAGCAGGCGAAGAGCTTCGGGGAGCAGGCGGGCGAGGCGTTGACGCAGCGCAACTATGTCTTTGCCGAGACGCTTGCCGACAAGGCCGCCAAGCTCGCCAGTGAACTACTGGGCGGACGCTAGTCAGCCAGTCCCTCCGCCACTCAGAACGCCTCTAACTTCAACGTCCTCAAGTCAGTAGGGCGTGGCCTGCGGGCCGTAATCTGAGTTAAAATAAAACCAACATATTGCGCCTGCCCTAAAAGAAAAGCGCAATATGTTGTGGTTTGTGTCTTGACAAAGTCGTAAACCGGGCGCACTATTGCCGGGCGCTCAACGAGGTGGAACAAGGCAGGATGCTCCCAGCCTCCAGCTGGTCGGGAAAGCCCACAGGACGTCTCGCGCGCCAACCACAAACAGAATTCTGGACGCCACCGAAGGGGTAGGTGCGTCCCTAAGGTAGTCCGGGTTCGCGTGCCCGGCGTTATTCGGAGGAGAGCATGGAAAGAGGCCCTGCCCGCGAAGCTGCCGCCGCTGGTCAGCAGGTAACTCAGAGTGGAGCTCTCGACCCCGCGACCCGGACGAAGAGAACCGAGTCGAAGGCACCGCTTGTGCCCGGTCTGGAGTTCCCGCGCTATTTCACCCTGCCCGGCGTCGATCCCTTCGACGAGGTCGAATGGGAAGTCCGCTCGGCAGTGATCGGGAATGAAAAGGGCAAGGTCGTCTTCGAGCAGCGCGACGTCGAGATTCCCAGGAACTGGTCCCAGCAGGCGACCAACATCGTCGTCTCGAAATACTTCCGCGGTCAGATCGGGACGCCGGAGCGGGAGCGCAGCGTCAGGCAACTGATCGGCCGCGTGGTCGACACGATCACCGGATGGGCGCGCGCGCAAAAATACTTTGCCAGCGAGGACGCGCTGATGTCGTTCAGCCATGAGCTGAAGCATCTGCTGGTCTACCAGAAGGCCGCATTCAACAGCCCGGTCTGGTTCAACTGCGGGTTCGAGAAAGCGCCCCAGTGCTCGGCCTGCTTCATCAACTCGGTGCAGGACACGATGGACTCGATCCTGTCGCTGGCCAGGACCGAGGGGATGCTCTTCAAGTTCGGCTCGGGGACCGGCAGCAATCTGTCGTCGATCCGTTCGGCGAGGGAGCTGCTCGCCGGCGGCGGCACGGCGTCAGGGCCTGTTTCCTTCATGAAGGGGTACGACGCGTTTGCCGGCGTCATCAAGTCGGGCGGCAAGACGCGCCGCGCGGCGAAGATGGTCATTCTCAACGCCGACCATCCCGACGTGATGGAGTTCATCAACTGCAAGGTCGAGGAAGAGAAGAAGGCCTGGGCGCTCATCGACGCCGGTTACGACGGCTCGTTCACCGGGACCGCATACACGTCGGTGTTCTTCCAGAACTCGAACAACAGTGTTCGCGTGACCGACGACTTCATGCGCGCTGTCCTCGACGATGGCGAGTGGAAGACGAAGAGAGTGACCGACGGTCTGGTCGCTGATACCTACAAGGCACGCGACCTGATGCGGGGCATCGCCGAAGGCACGTGGATCTGCGGCGATCCCGGCATGCAGTTCGATACGACAGTCAACGAGTGGCATACCTGCCCGAACACGGCGCGCATCAACGCCAGCAACCCGTGCTCGGAGTACATGTTCCTCGATGACTCAGCCTGCAACCTGGCGTCGATCAACCTGATGAAGTTCGTCAAGGAGGACGGCGAGTTCGACGTGCCGGCGTTCAAGGCAGCCTGCCGCGCGCTCATCACCGCCCAGGAGATCATCGTTCCCAACTCGAGCTATCCGACGAAGGCGATCGAGAAGAACTCGCACGAATATCGTCCGCTCGGTCTCGGCTACGCGAACCTCGGAGCGCTGCTCATGTCGCGCGGCCTGCCTTACGACAGCGATGAGGGCAGAGCGTATGCCGCGGCAATCACCGCCGTCATGACCGGTGAGGCCTACGCGCAGTCGGCGAAGATCGCGCGCGACCACGGCGGTCCGTTCTCCGGGTTCGAGGTGAACCGTGAGCCGTTCCTGCGCGTGATGCGCAAGCATCGCGACGCGGTCACCGAGATCAATGCCAAGCAGGTGCCCGCGGATCTGTATGCCGGTGCGAAGCAGGCGTGGGACGAGGCGGTGGAGCTGGGCGAGGACTTCGGGTATCGCAACGCCCAGGCCACGGTGCTGGCGCCGACAGGCACCATCGGCTTCATGATGGATTGCGACACCACCGGTGTCGAGCCCGACATCGCGCTGGTGAAATACAAGAAGCTCGTTGGCGGCGGGTTGATGAAGATCGTCAACACGACCGTGCCGATGGCGCTCGAGAAGCTCGGCTACACGAAGCCCGAAATCGAGGCGATCGTTCATCACATCGACGAGCAGGAGACGATCGAACGGGCGCCGTTCCTCAAGGACGAGCATCTGCCGGTGTTCGATTGCGCGTTCAAGCCGGCAAATGGCGAGCGTTCGATCCAGTACATGGGTCACATCCGGATGATGGGTGCGACGCAGCCGTTCATCTCCGGTGCGATCAGCAAGACCGTGAACGTCCCGCGCGAGGCGACGATCGAGGACATCGAGAAGGCGTACCTCGAGTCATGGCGGCTCGGCGCCAAGGCCATCTCGATCTACCGCGATGGCAGCAAGCGCACGCAGCCGCTGAACACGTCGAAGGCGCAGGTCTCTGACACCCGGAACATCGGCGGCGACGTGCGCGAGGTCGTCAAGGAAGTGGTCAAGGTCGTCGAGACGCCGAAGCGGAGGAAACTCCCGGACGAGCGCCGCGCGATCACCCACAAGTTCGATGTGGCTGGCCACGAGGGCTACATCACGGTCGGCATGTTCGAAGACGGGACCCCGGGTGAAATCTTCCTCGTGATGGCGAAGGAGGGATCGACGATCTCGGGCTTCGCTGACGCGTTCGCACAGGCGATCTCCTACGCGCTCCAGTACGGCGTGCCGCTGCAGGCGTTGGTCGACAAGTTCAGCCATGCCCGATTCGAGCCGTCGGGAATGACCAAGAACCCCGAGGTGCGTTTCGCGAAGTCGATCGTCGACTACATCTTCCGCTGGATGGCGACGAAGTTCCTGTCACCGGAGGCGCAGTTTCGCGCTGGCGTGAACCTGCGTGAGGAACCAACGGAGGATCCGGCCGAGGAGCGGGCGCCCGCGAGCGCGGCTCCGGCAGCGACGGCGCCGCCGTCAAGCGCGAGCCGTACGGAAGTGAAGATCGAGGCCAGCCGGAAGTCTGAATTCGGCGCGATGCGGAATCAGGAAGACGCACCGCCGTGCAGTACGTGCGGGTCGATCATGATCCGCAGCGGCAGTTGCTACAAGTGCGGCAACTGCGGCACGACATCAGGATGCGCGTAGAGCGCCCACTGGAGATAACGCGCATGACACTGATCATCTGGGGCGAGTAGCTTCAACGTAGAGGCGGGTCTTCCGCCTTCGCCAAGGCTACGGCGAACCACCGTAGCTCGAAGAGCGAAGGTGGTCAGAACCGCCCTGCGCAATATGTCCGTTTGCCGGGTCTTTTTTCAGACCCGGCTATCGCAGAAACGAGCCCTGAATGTAATCAGGGCGTGATCGGTTCGATTCCTCCGCGGCTCACCAGCCTTCGCTCGCCTTCGGGGAGCTCCAGCTGGCTTCGCCAGCTGCAGGCGAGACTCACCTGAGCAGGCGACTCACAGTCGAAGAGCACACCCGATGTTCTACCTGACCGGTTACTTCGTGTTCCTGATCGCGGCGTGGGTTGCAGCTTGGTATCTGCACGATCTGACGTTCGTCAGGGATCTCGGTCCCGGTGCCACGGTCGCGTACTGGACGGTTGCGAAACTGATTGTCTGGATCGCGCCGATCCTGCTGATCGTTACGTGCGTCCTGAAGCGCCCCGCGGTCGCATATCTGGGCTTGACGGGGTTCGCACGGGGCATTCGTGTCGGCTCCGTGGTCGGCGCGACGTTCGTTTTGCTATCGGCCATTGTCGATGTAGTCACACGAACGCACGCACTGCCGGGTCCGAGTTGGGGAATGTTCAACGCCTTGACGGTGGCGCCTCTGTTCGAGGAAGTCATGTTCAGGGGCTTCGCGCTGAAGGCGCTCGAGGACTCCGGTTACCGTTTCTGGCCAGCCAACACGATCGCCGCGGTCCTCTTCCTCGGGCTGCACCTGCCCGGCTGGCACTTCATGGGCACACTCGGTGCGTCTCAGGTCGTCCTCGGACTGAGCGTCGTCATCGTCGGTATGGTCGCGGGTTATGCCAAGCGCCGCTCGAACTCGACGTGGGCGAGCGTGACCGTCCACTTCTTCAATAACCTGTACTCGGCGTTCGTGCGGTAGCTGTCTGAACCCGGCGCAACCGGCGATGGGGCGTGGCGGCGCGCCGCTGACAGACTGCGTGCGCCCGGATCACGCTGCCCACCGCAATGCCTCAACCTGCCGCAGCCACCCGTCGAGCTGGTTCCAACCCGCGAAAATACGGCTCACGATTCGACAGCTCATGGCGGACCAGCGACACATTGAATGCCCGGAACGAGCGCAGGATGATGCGAGTTCAAGGGCAGCCGTAGCGCGGATCCTCTGCCCAGCAGGCCTCGCTTAAGGCCGATCCCACCACTTGGACAGACTCTGATCCGCGACGCGAGGCCGGTCAGCATAATGCGAAGTGTCGTTGAACAGCATGAGCCGGACCCGCACGGGATCTCTGAAGTCGACGACGTTCAGGCACGCCGGCGACTGGTCCAGGCGATCACGGTAGCCACGGGGATCAAATGCGAGGAGACTGCTCAACACCAGCCGCAGCGTCGCTTTGTGTGAAACAACCAGCACCTGCCCACCGGAATGCGCGGTGACAAGCTCGCGTATCACCGGCAGCGCGCGCGCGAGAACCGCGACACCGGATTCTCCACCAACGGGCGCAAAAGTAAACGGGTCAGCTTCCCACGCCCCGTACTCTGGTCCGAACTCCCGTTCGACCTCGTCGCGCTTCATTCCCTCCCAATGCCCGTGGCCGATTTCGCGCAGACCGTCGCGCGCGATGGGCTCGAGCCCGCAGAGGCCCGCGACAATCCGCGCCGTTTCCAGCGCGCGCGAGAGCGGGCTGGAATAGATGGCAGTGATGTGCTGACGGGACAGGCGTTCGCCCAGGCGTGCCGCCTGCCAGCGGCCCTGCTCCGACAGCTCGGCACCACCCGTCGAACCGGAGAATCGGTCTTCCTCCGTGGCTGCCGTGGCGCCGTGGCGAACGAGAAACAGGCGTGTGACAGTGGTTGGCTCGGCCATGCGAGATCGTTGTCGATACGTTGCTCGAACACAAGCCGTCGAGCGCCGCGGAGCTGCGCGATCGTTACGCACAGATGCTGAAGAAGCACATGACCGATCGCTTACCAATCGGCGAATCGAGTAGCTCGTCTGCGTGAGCCAGTTACTCCGTCTCGTTTGGGAGTGCCCGGCACCGCGGATGCGACGTTCCGCTGCGAGGCTCGTCCACGGGCTACGGTTTCTTCACGGACTTGAACTCGAGCAGAGCGGCTGGCCGGTGATGTGCCGACATCCGCTGAATGCGTGAGCGGCTCGCGACACGCGACATCGCCGGCCTTACTTCCGTCACAACCGCGTGCCGTCGGGAGCTTCGACTGCGCTCTCAACGCGGCTGCTCATACAGAATCGCCTTCACCGTTTCGTCGGAGACACCTTCACGACATCCTGGCCAGACCTTGTCCCGGCCGTGACTCAACAGCATGAACACGTGCAGCAGTGCGGTTGGGCAATGGTCGCCGCATGGCATTCTGGCTCCGATCAGAACCGCCAGAACACCCCGATAGTCACGTTCGCCTGTGACATCGCCGCTGCCCGTAAACGTCCGATGGCCGCTCAGCGATGGTCCGGTCAGCGACGAGGCGGCGACCGCGGTCACGCCCATCGAGGTCACCGGATCGGTGGAGTTGTTGCTGAATTGAATCGACGGAGTTCCACCAAGGGCGCCGCGGCCAGCCGGCGTGAGCCGCGCCACGTTCGGCGTCGCGTCCAGATCCGTGTTCGCGGCGGCCTTGCTCAGGGCGACACGGGCGTCGAACCGCAGACCCCAGCGGCTCGAGATGTGAACTTGACGCCGCCGCCCAGCACACCCGCGAGCGTGTGGCGGAGCGGGCATCGTGCACGGGATTGTGGCCGTCAACCGGGGGACGGCGCTGCCCCCCAGGAACTGGTAGTTCCCGGTCAGCGTGGCGCTGGGCAAATCCCCGGTCATGCTGGCGACGCCAGCGCCGACCGTGACGACGGGATGAGCGCGCCACTCGTCGTCAGATTGATGTTGACCGCGCCACTCGTGAACAGCTGGCGGGCGCTGCCGTCCGCGAGCGTGGCCGTGGACGTCAGGCTGTTCAGCACACGTTCTGTTGAACAAGATGACGCCCTCCAGGCCTCGAGAAGCTCGCTCGCGGGTCTCGATCGCCTCGCCGTTCGCCGGCGTGATTCGTAGATCGCCAACCGTAGTGACGCTGAATTCGGCCGTGACGCCGGCGTCAGCACGCGGCTGACGCGAACGCCGACACTCCCTCCGCCGCGGTGCTCGCCAAGCGGTCTCGCAAGCACGGGATCGAGCGGCACGATCTGATCGGGCAGCTGTCCAAGCGCCGTCGCCGCTTGATTGAACAGGAGCGTTCCGTCGCCGAAGACCACGACGGCTCGTAGCGTGACGGCAGCGGCGACGTGGTGGGGGTGGCGGCGACGGTCATGAACGGCTGGCCAGGCGCGGGGAGACTGATCGTGCCACCCGTCGGGTTCGTCGAGAACAGCCCACCGCCATGGAATTCCACTTCCCATTTCGGGGTCCGTGTCGTTTGCGCCGCCGCGGACCACGCCCCTAAAAGCGTCAGTACGCACACAAAGATCGAAGAACGCCAAGTCTCGCCACGCATCGGAACCTCCTTGTTCGCGTGGCTCCAACCATGGCGGCCTCGTGCCGACGTGACAACGTGCATCAAGGTGCACCCGCTAATGCCTATTGATGCCGTGAGGCGGGAATGGCCGCCTCGAAAGGGGGTATAGTTCACCACCCGAGAAACCCGAGATGGATCCGCAGGCCCCTGCGTCGAGCGAACGCTCCACCTGGAAGGAGATCGCCGCCAACTAAACGCGACGTCACCAGGTGCGGCGATGGGCAAAACCGGAAGGCCGCCGGTCCAACGCCAGCTGCACGAGAGGCGCGACTCGGGACGCCTTCCCCGCGGAACTCGACGGGTGGCTGGAAGGGCGGCGAAACACCGAACCGGTGGCCGTGGAGCCGCAGGGTCGTGCCTGGCCGGGCACAAGCATTTCTCTCGCAATCGCAGCGGCGGTGGTGATGTCCGGCGGCCTGGTGGCGGTCACCTACCTTCGGGTGTCGCCGCCCGACACCGGTGCGGTGCGCGTTCCCTTTCAGTCCCTCACCCGCTGATCCTCGCCGATGCGGCAACGGGTGGCGACTTCAGCATTTCGCCCGACGGCCGCCGACTGGCGTTCGTCGCCGCGGCAGCGGATGGCACACGCCAGCTGTGGATTCGGCCGCTCGACTCGCTCGCCGCCGTGCCGCTGGCCGAAACCGAGGGAGCGGCGAATCCGTTCTGGTCGCCCGACAGCGAATTCGTCGCGTTCTTCGCGCAGCGGCGCTCAAAAAGATCGCTTCCGCAGGCGGACCCGTGCAGATCCTCGCTGACGCGGTGCTGCCGCGCGGAGGCACGTGGAACGCAGAAGGCGTCATCCTCTTTGCGGTCAACGCCGGCGAGCAGTTCTATCGGGTCCCGTCGGCGGGTGGCCCGGTGACTCGCGTCGACCTCAATCAGGTCAACGGCGAAAGTCACTGGCCCGACTTCCTGCCAGACGGGCGGCATTTCATCTATCACGGACGCCGCCAGAAGCCGGGGATTTATCTCGGCACGCTCGACTCGCCGGAGACGCGCCTCCTCGCCACCGATTACATCTCGGCTGAGGTACGCGTCGGGGCATCTCCTCCTCCTGACTGGAGGCACACAATCGCAGACGTCGGGCACGTTGATGGCGCAGGCCTTCGACACCACCAGTCTGCGGCTGGCCGGCGAGGCGGCGCCGCTGGCGGAGTCGGTCGCGATTCGGCCGCAGTTCGCGCGCGGAGTGTTTTCGACTTCGGATACAGGTACGGTGATGTACGGGACCTCCCGTCATCAAGTCACGCAGCTGGTCTGGCTCGATCGCGATGGCCGCAAGGTCGGCACCGCCACCAGCCCTGGCCGCTACGAGCGTGCCGCGCTGTCGCCGGATGAAAAGACTGTCGCCGTCGAGGTGATCGATCCTCATATCGAAACGCCGGACATCTGGCTCGTTGACGCGTCGCGCGGGGTCATGTCGCGATTCACGTCCGAGCCCAGCGCGGAACGTATGCCGCTCTGGTCGCCGGATGGAACACGCCTCGTCTTCTCATCGCCGCGTGACGGACGTCCGCCGAGGCTGTTCGAGAAGATGACCAACGGCGCAACCGAGACGCCGTTCTTCGGATCCGATCTCATCCTCCAGCCGACCGACTGGTCTCGCGATGGACGTTTCGTCGTCTACGGACGACGCGATTCGAAGACACAATGGGACGTCTGGGTGGTGCCGGCGAATGCCGGTGGCGCGGACCGGAAGCCGGCCATTTACCTCCAGACGCCATTCAACGAGCACCATGGTCATCTGTCGCCGGATGGACGCTGGATGGCGTACGCATCCGACGAGTCCGGGCGATGGGAAGTGTACGTCGGCGAGTTTCCGGGCGGAGGCGGCCGCTGGCAAATCTCGCCGGTGGTGGTGTCGAGCCACGATGGCGGCCGGACGGCAAGGAGCTCTTCTACGTTTCTCCGGACGGCACGCTGATGGCCGTGACGCTGCAGTTCAACCAGCAGTCGGTGCTGCCGGCCGCGCCACGACCGCTCTTCACGGCCCGCTTCGGCGAGTTTGGCGCGCAGATCTTCCGGCCAGTGTATGCGCCCAGCCACGGCGGCCACAGGTTTCTCGTCAACGTCGTCGTCGAAGAAACCACTGCGTCGCCGGTCACCATGATCCTCAACTGGCCGGCCGCCATGCCTCGCCGTTAGGGAACTGGTAGCGGCGGCGAGACGAACGCAGAATTCCGGGCCGCCCCGGCAGTCATCGATTGGTCTGCGTAGGTCCTTCACTTCTCCACGATTCGACGCCAGTTGAGCAGCACCGTAATCGCCGCCCCGCCGGCGGCTTCAGGTACGTCACCAGGAAGCGCTGTCCGTCTAAGGACGGGTGGTAACCCCGGTGGCCTCGGTCGGCAGTTACCGGAAACAGACTCTGCGCGCGCCCCAGTTCCACGTTGGAACCGCGGATCGTCACCGGTACGGCCGTGAGGCGCCCGTCGCCAGCGACGAAAAACAGTTCCTCACCGTCCCGCCGCCAGGCGGGGCCGAATCCACCCTGACTCGAAATCGACGAGCTCCATGACGAGCGCACGTACCCGGTGTCCGCCTTCGGTGGGACCTTCCTCAAAGCCGTACAGTTGCGCGATGTGTGGATGGTTCAGCGCTGCGAGGACCTGTGCTTCACGCTGAAACCGCGCAACGCGTTCAGGGTCGTCAGCGAAGTCGTCGGGAAGGATCTCGATCGCAACATCGCGACCCAGCTTCGTGTCGTGCGCACGATAGACCTCGCCCATTCCCCCCGTGCCAAGCTGCAACCGTATCTGGTACACGCCGATACGGGTGCCTGGAGCGAGGGCCATCGCGGGGATTATGGCACGAGGTGAACAGCTGTAAGACTGGTGCTCCGAACGGTCTGCAAATGGGGCGAACCGGACATTAGCACCCAAGTAGACACCTGTGCGTCAGCAAAGTAGCCTTCTTCGAGAGCCAGCCCTTGCCCGAACTTCCCGAAGTCGAAACTGTCCGTCGTCAACTGCGCCGCGTGATGGAAGGCGCGCGCATCGAGCGTGTCGAAACACGGCGTGCCGATCTGCGATCGCCGTTTCCCGCGGACTTCGCCGCACGTCTGACTGGCCAGCGCGTGACGATGCTGAGGCGCCGCGCCAAGTACCTGCTTGCCGACCTCGAATCAGGCGAGACGCTGTTGATGCACCTCGGCATGTCCGGTTCGTTCCGCGTCGTGAAGGGGCAGCGCGATGACGTTCAGGGAGGCTTTTACTTCGAGCGCAGCCGTCTCGACGCGCACGATCATGTCCTCTTCACGATGTCGTCGGGGGCGACGGTGGTCTTCAACGATCCACGGCGATTTGGTGTGATGTCGATCGTCGGCGTCGAGGCGCGAGACAGTTATCCCGCGCTGCGGGCGCTCGGGCCCGAGCCGCTCGAACGCGGTTTCAACGCCTCGGCATTGGCTCGCATGCTGAGGGGCAAGAAAACCACTCTCAAGGCGGCGCTTTCGGATCAGCGTGTCGTCGCCGGTCTCGGCAACATCTACGTGTGCGAAGCGCTTCACGTCGCGAAGCTGTCGCCAAAGCGGCGAGCCTCGACCCTTGTCACGCCGGCTGGCGCGCCACGGCCGTCAGCTGCGGCGCTGGCTGATGCCATTCAAGCGGTGCTGAGGGATGCCATTGCGAAGCGCCATCGGCCAGGTGGCGAGGACCGCTTCAGGGTCTACGATCGCGAAGGTCAACGTTGCCCGCGTCGCGGGTGCTCGGGCACGATCAAGCGCATCGTGCAGACAGGACGGTCGACGTTCTTCTGCCCGGTCTGTCAGCGCTAGGCACGCAAGGCGATCCGTGATCATTCGTCGGCACTTCCTGGACGGAATTCAGAAGGGCACCGTGAGCCTCGCCTTTCGGCGCTGGCGCCGGCCATCGGTCAAGCCGGGCGGCACGTTGCTGACCGCAGCGGGCCTGCTTCACATCGGTGACATCGAGATCGTCACACTGGCGGATATCTCAAACACTGACGCGCGGCGCGCCGGATATGAGAGCCGAGAGGCGCTCGTGGCCGAGCTGAACGAGCGAAAAGAAGGAGAGATCTATCGCATCGAGTTCGGCCCGCTCGAGCCCGATCCACGTGTGGCGCTGCGCGAACGACGTGCAGACACGTCTGAACTGCAGGCACTGATCGTTCGCCTGGACAGGCTCGACGCCCGATCGGATGCGCCATGGACCCGCCGCGTGCTGGAGATCATCGAGGCGCACCCGGCCGTACACGCCGGTGACCTTTGCGCGATGGTGGGTCAGGAGAAGCTGCCATTCAAACTCAATGTCCGCAAGTTGAAAGCTCTCGGGCTGACTGAAAGCCTGGAGGTCGGCTATCGTTTGTCTCCGCGCGGTATGGCACTTCTCGACAGCCTTCGAAATCGGGTCAGGGATGAGTGACGCAATTCGGCGAGATCGAACCAGCGACCGGCATCCGACGCGTCAGCGTGGAAGTTACGGGTTGGACGGGATCTCGTGTTGACGGCGATCTGATCGCGTCGCGTCAGGAACCTGAAACCCGCGTCACTTCGTGCTGCCTTGCGGCTCCGCGCGCGGTGCTCCGTTCATGACCGGCTGTGCCGGCCCGTCTTTCCCGACGAGATGGTGAATGGACTGGTTGTTCTCCAGACAGACCATCTCCATGATCTCGGTGTCCGGCATGAGCTGCCACGTCAGGCGCGTCGTGAATGGCCGCGTGTAGGCTTTGGGATCGTCGATGGTCTGTTCGATTTCGATCGTTCCGAAATTCGGTCGCCGAAATCGCTCGATCGTACGTCCCTGATCGGTCAGCGGGCTGCCGTTGATATCGAGCCAGGCACCGTCTCTGAAGCCGCTTGTTTCCACGACCAATGTGTCGCCTTCCCAGCGGCCGACCGAGTAACCGTAAAACCAGGGCTGCGGATCGTCCTTCGGCAAGGGCCGTCCGTCGGTGAACACCTGCCGAATTCCCTGGTGCGTTTCGTAGAGCAGCAGGACGACACCGGGAGTCTGAATCACCTTTCGTGGAAAGGTATGCACGTTGAACTGCTGATTCCCGAGCGGCAGGCACCAGACGTCGGGGTTGTCCTTGCTGTTGTCCGCGACGCGCTTGTCGAGCAGTTCCTTGGCCCACGACCTGAGCGGCAGTCCGTCCTTGAAGCCGGCGCCGATGTCGCGGAAGGTGGCCAGCGGTTTCTCGTCGAGGCTGAGCGCCTCGCGTGGCTCTTTGGGTCCGCGGCCGACGTTTCTCCACGTACCGGAGAGGTCGGGCTTTCCGTCAGGCGTTCGCGGAGTTGGTCCGTTCGGATCGACTTTGCCGTCGGATCCCCGCGGCGCTCGCGGGTCTTTGTGATCTGGCCATTGGGCCGATGGTGCAGCCGGAATGATGGCGAGTACGGCGATGAGAATGAAGAGACGGGTCAGTATGGTCATGGCACCTGCGAGCATTGGGGCGTAGTGTAGCCGACGCGCGGGTGATTCGGCTAAGCTCCTGTCCGTCCACGCAAAGCAGGGATCGAGGAGAGACGACGCGATGCTGAAGCTGATGAGTGGCCTGCTGACTATGCCTGGCCGTGACGACAGCGGTCGCGCAAGAGCCGGCGTGGAACCCGGCAATCAAGGAGTGCGATCGCGCCTGCCTCGTCGCCATCCTCGACGGGTACATGAACGCGATCTTCAAGCGCGATCCGAAGGCCGTGCCACCGTTGTCGAAAGACGTGCGGATGACAGAGAACACTGGCCAGATGGATGTCGGGGAAGGCGTGCTGTGGCGCTCGAAGACCGAGCCGACCAGCTTCCGGATTGACGTTGCCGATCCCGTGAACGGCGAAGTGGCGTTTCAGGGACGCCTCAAAGTCCAGGGTCGCGATACGCTCGTGGCCATCCGTCTCAAAGTCGATCGCGGCAAGATCCTCGAGATCGAACAACTGCACGCCGGCAATATCGCTCCGCAGGCGATCGAGCTGCTCACCACTCCTCGCGCGTTGCTGACGGAGGACGTACCCGTCAACCAGCGTGTGTCACGCGAGGTGATGTTCCGCGCCGCCAACTCGTACTTCGATGCGCTCGAAGGCGACAGCGGCAAGATCGGCGCGTTCGCCGATGACTGTGTGCGCCATGAGAACGGCTACCGGACGGTCAACAACCCACCGCCGGGTGGCCGCATGATGCCCGGCCCGCAGCTCCCAGACCCGAACACAGAGCAAGGGAAGTCGCAGCTCGCCTTCAGCATGCTCACGTGCGCGCAGCAGATCGATTCGAAGATCTTTGCCTACATGAAGCACATCCGGCCGCGGCGTGCGCTCATTCTCGATGAGCAGAAGCAGACGGTCGGCACGTTTCCGCTCTTCGTTCACGATGGCACGCGGCGTGGTGCTGCGGCTGACGCGCCTCCGGGAATGCTCCAGAACCTGGTGACGATGGAGACGTTCTCGGTCCGGGGCGGATTGATTCGTCACGTCGAGGCGGCGCCGTTCGTCACGCTTCCGTACGGGTTGGGCAATGGCTGGACACCAGGATCTGGACGTTAGCCGTTCCTGTTCCAGGTTCCGCGTTCCCTGTTCGTGTTCAGGTTCATGGTTCGCGGTTCTCTGTTCGGCGTTCCGTCACTCGTGTTGCTGGGCGCGCTATGTCTTGCCACAGCGCTCACGGCTGCCGAGCCGCGCTTCAGGCTGAAGCCGCTCGACGCCAGCGGCGTGATTCCGTACTTCATCGCTGAAGCCGCCGATCGATCACAGTTCAGACCCGGCGACCGTCAGCTGGCGACGTGGGCTCTCGAAGAGTGGCAGCGAACGGTGGGCGGCATCGTGCACTTCGAGCGCACCGAACGCGACAGAGGCCGCGCTTCTTCGATTCGAGTGGCTTCCGTGGGCCGAAGACGCCGCGCTCGGACGCATGGAGGCATCGGTCATCAATGGTCATCCGGCTGCGTCGATTGCTGTGCGGCCGGACGAGAGTCGATTCCGGCCGAGCATCCGGCGCAGCGTCCGAGAGGATCCCCTCATGCGCGATGTGGTGCTCTACTACGTCTGCCTGCACGAGATCGGTCACGCGCTCGGCCTGAGCCACAGCGACAACCCTCGCGACGTGATGTGGCCGGGCAACAACGGAGTGACCTTGCCGGTGTACGAGCGTTATCGCCATCGCCTGCAGACCAGAGATGACATCCCGCGCACCTCGTGGTTGTCTGACGGCGACGTCGCGCGATTCAGGGACATCTGGGTCAGTGGTGGACGAAGCCGCGAAACGCGCCCTTGACGCGTCAGTTCGCTCGTGACAATCCCGTGAACGTAAATTTCTGGATCCGTCGGTTCTCCGGCTTGAGTGGCGTGACTTCCGTCACGTACAGGTTGCCCTTCGAGTCGGCGGCCATGTGATGCAGGGTGCCGAACTCCCCCGGCGCCGAGCCCCACTGTCCAAAGGAGTGGAGGAGCGACAGCATCCTGCGGTCGAAGACCATCACCTTGGCCTGGCTGCGATTGCCAACGTAGAGGAAGCGCTGCTGCGGGTCCGATGAGAACGCCGTGCTCGCCGCCGTTGTTCCGTTGCCACAGTCTGGCGCCTTGCACTCCCGGCCGATGAACACCTGGTTGACGTACTTTCCGTCGAGCGTGAAGACCTGCACGCGCTTGCCGCCGCGGTCTGACACGTACACCATCCCGTCATTCGAAACACGCGCAGCGTGGACCGGCTGGACGAACTGCGAGGCGCCGCGCGGGTCGGAGTCGGCCGGCGCGGGATTGGGCGGAGCATCGGTCGGGACGTTGCCGAACGCACCCCACATCCGTTTGAACATGCCGGTGTCGGCGTCGAACACGATCACGCGCCGATTGCCGTAGCCGTCGGCCACGATCAACTCGTTCGTCTTGGCGAACACGAATGCGTCCGCGGGCTGATTCAGGTTGTTGGTGTCGGCGTTGCCCTTGCTCTGGCCGGCGCGGCCGATCTGCAGGACGAACTTTCCCTGCCGTCGTGAACTTGAGGATCTGGTGGTCCTTGTCGCCGTTGCCACCGATCCAGACGAACCCTTTCGGATCGACGTAGACGCCATGCTCGGAGTTGGGCCACTCGTATCCCTGGCCCGGCCCGCCCCAGGCCTGGAGCACATTGCCTGCCGCATCGAATTCCAGAACCGGCGGCGCCGCCCGTCCCTTTTCCTCAGGGCTCAACGTGCCGGGGCGCTGCAGCACCCACACGTGGTCCTGTGCATCGATCGAGACGCTTGCCACCTGGCCGAACTGCCAGTTGTTCGGGATCTTCGGCCACGAGGGGTCGACCTTGAACGTTGGCGTCTCAGCGCCCGGACCCACCTGGCGCGCTCACCACGGCGACGACGATCAACACAGCGGCGACCGACGGAATGATTCGCGTCATGGGTGGCGATTTTATCGCCACCAAGGCCACGAAGGCCGCGAAAGATCGCGAAGGTTGACAACATGTTCACGCCGAAACGAAGGGCAGAGATGAGACAATGCTTGCTCGTGGAGTGTCCGCGCTGCGGTGCCGCGACGCAGGAGGAGACATTCGACGGTCATCTGGGACGATCGGTGGCCATCGACATCTGTCATGCCTGTCAGTCGTTCTGGTTCGACACGCGTGAGAGCGTGGCGCTCACGCCGGGGTCGACGCTGGCGCTGTTTCGCCTCATCGGCGAGAGGCTGACACGCCCGGCGCACACCAACACCGACCTTGCGAAGTGCCCACGCTGCAAGAGCCGGCTCCGACGCACGCAGGACATGCAGCGCTCGACGCGATTCGAGTACCTGAATTGTCCGAATGGGCATGGACGTCTCATCAGCTTCTTCGACTTCCTGCGCGAAAAGGACTTCATCCGGCCGCTGACGCCGCAGCAGATCGCCGAGCTCCGGCAGAACGTGGGATCGGTGAATTGCGCCAACTGCGGCAGTCCGGTCGATCTCGCTCAGGGCGCGGCCTGCTCGCACTGCGGAACACCGCTGTCCATGCTCGACATGAAACAGGCCGAGAAGCTCGTCACGCAGCTGCAGAAGGCTGAAGACCGCGCGAACCAGCCGGTCGACCCCGCTCTGCCGATAGAGCTGCTGCGGGTACGACGTGAAACCGAGCGTGCGTTCGCCGGTATTCCCGACGAACAGGTGTGGTTCCGGGACGTTGCGTCAACAGATCTCGTCGGTGCGGGACTCACCACGATAGCGCGCTGGTTCAAGACGCGCTCGTAATGCAAAATTCAGAATGCCGAATGCAGACAGTGTCTGAATTCTGAATTCAGCATTCTGAATTACGAACGAAGGGAGCGATAGCGACCGATGGGAATCATGGACTTCATCAAGGGCGAACTGCTCGAGATCATCGAGTGGACCGACGATTCGAGGGACACGCTCTCGTATCAGTTTCCCGATGAGGACAAGGCGATCAAGAACGGCGCCCAGCTGATCGTTCGCGAGTCGCAAGTCGCGCAGTTCGTCTACCTCGGTGAATTCGGCGACACGTTCAAGCCGGGAAAGCATTCGCTCACGACGGACAACATCCCGGTCCTGACGAAGCTCAAGTCCTGGCCTTTCGGTTTCAACTCACCGTTCAAGGCGGACGTCTACTTCGTCACCACACGTCTCTTCACGGGCAACAAGTGGGGCACCTCGAATCCCGTCATGCTCCGCGACAACGACTTCGGCATCGTCCGGCTGCGTGCGTTCGGGACGTACAACTTCAAGGTCGTCGAGCCCAAGACCTTCCTGAAAGAGGTGGCCGGGTCGGATCACAACTTCCGGCTCGACGAGTTCAGCGACACCATGCGCTCCCGCATCGTGAGCATTTTCACCGACGCGATTGCGACGGCGAAGATTCCTGTGCTCGACGTCGCATCGCGCTACACGGAGCTTGGCGAGGCGTTGCTGCCGCTCATCAACCCGGCGATCACCACGAAGTACGGGATCGAAATCGGAAGCTTCATCGTCGAGAACGTCTCCGTTCCACCGGAAGTGGAGCAGGCGATCGACAAGCGTTCGAGCATGGCCGCGGTGGGGAACCTGAACGACTTCGTGAAATATCAAATGGCCAAGGGCTTCGAGGTGCCGGGAGGTGGCGGCGCGGCGGGAACCGCGGCGGAACTGGCGATGGGCTTCGGCCTGGCGCAGCAGATGATGAAGGATGGCTTCATGAGCGGCCACGCCACGCCGACGGTCGCGGTGCCTGGCGGTCAACCGGCATCGCAGGCGCCCGGCCTGCCGGAGCTCCTGAGCCCGGCCGAAGCGGCACAGGCCCTCGGTGTCGCCGAGGCGGACGTGATGATGGTGCTCGAGTCCGGTGAGCTCAAGGGTCGCAAGATCGGCGCGACCTGGCGCATTCCGCGCGCAGCGCTCACGAGCTACATGTCGTGATCTCTGTAATTCAGAAATGCAGAATGCAGATTTCAGAAGGACCTCTCGCGCAGAATTCAGACCACGCCCTCGCTTCATGACGCCGTAGGCTTTCTGCATTCTGCATTCTGAATTCTGAATTCTGAATTACAGATGGTCGCGCAGATTACAGCCCTCGAAAAACATGAGTGCCCCGCGTGTGGTGCTCAGGCGGAGTGGAATCCGGCCACGCAGAAGCTGATCTGCCCGTTCTGCGGCACCGAGTCGCCGTATCAGATCGATCGTGAGCACGGGAAGGTCGTCGAGCTCGATCTGGTGAAGGCGCTGCGCGAGCTTCCCGAAGAAGAGCGAGGGTGGCAGACCGCGCGACGCAGCGTTCAGTGTCAGTCGTGTCGCGCGGTCATGGTCTTCGATCCCGCTCGCGTGGGGCAGAACTGCGAGTTCTGCGGATCGCCCGCGCTGGTGGATTACCAGGAAATCCGATCGCCGATCCGCCCTCAGGGTGTGCTGCCGTTTCGAATCGATGCCAGCCGCGTTCGCGACGACATCCGTCGATGGTGGAGGAGCAGGTGGTTTGCGCCAGGGAAGCTGGCGATCTCGTCCCTCGTCGACACGATCAAGAGCCTTTACATCCCGTACTGGACGTTCGACGCGAAGGTCCATTGTCCATGGACCGCCGAAGCCGGCTACTACTACTACGTCAACGTTCCGGGCATCGATGCGAAGGGCCGGCCAGTCATGCGGAGGGAGCGCCGGACGCGGTGGGAACCAGCCTCAGGCGTGGTCGACACGTTTTTCGACGATGAAGCCGTGCCCGGGACGCAGGGGCTGCCGCTCGACCTGCTGCGCAAGGTCGAGCCGTTTCCCACGCACGAAGTCGTGTCGTACGACACGGCTTTTCTCTCCGGGCATGTGGTCGAGCACTACCAGGTCGTGCTGCTCGATGCCGCACAGCGTTCGCTCGAGCAGATGCAAGCCAAGCTGTTCGTGCTCTGCGCGCGACAGATTCCCGGCGACACGCATCGCAACCTGCAAATCTTCCCGGAGTTCTCGGGCCGGACTTTCAAGCACGTCCTCGTGCCGGTGTGGCTCCTGAAGTACGACTTCGGCTCGAAGCCCTATCAGGTGATCGTCAACGGGTACACCGGTGCGATCGCGGGCAAGCATCCCTTCAGCTTCTGGAAGATCGCGTTGCTCATCCTCCTGGCTGTGCTGGTTGCGATCGTACTGATTGCCCTCGACCAGCAGTAGCCCGGCGTAGAATTCGCGCCGTGGTATGTTCGCCTTCGCGGCGGGAGGGTTCCGAATGAGGAAGCTGATTCATACCGTAACTGTGCTGGCCATCGTCATCGCGTTGTCATCATCGCTGTCGGCACAGTGGCCGACATATCCCACCAGGGGCGTTCCACGGACAGCTGACGGAGCGGTAAACCTGAGCGCGCCGGCGCCGCGTACCGCGGACGGCAAACCCGATCTGTCGGGTAACTGGGTGAGGTTTCCGAATCCAGGCGGGCGTGGCGCACCGCCTCCGCCGCCGCCTCCGGGCACGCCGCCCGTGGCGACGTTCGGCGAGGTTGGCACCGGATTCCCCGATGGGTTGCCCTTCACGCCATGGGCCGCGGAGCTGAAGAAGCAGCGGATGGCCGTCCAGCAGAAAGACAATCCCGATGCGCTTTGTCTGCCAATGGGCTTCATGCAGTTCCACACGCATGGCCAGCCCAGAAAGGTGATTCAGACTCCAGAGATGATCGTGATCATCTACGAGGCCAACTACGGCCTGCGTTACATCTTCACGGACGGCCGGTCGCTGCCTCCGCAGGGCGATCCGCAGCCCTGGTGGTACGGCTACTCGGTCGGAAAGTGGGAGGGCGATACGCTGGTGGTGGAGACGAACAACCTTCGCGGCGATGGCTGGCTGGACGTGCGCGGAAGTCCGTACACCGAGCAGGCGAAGATTACCGAGCGCTTCCATCGCCCGAGCTTCGGTAAGCTGGAGATCGACATCACCGTCGAGGACCCGATGGCGTATACGAAGCCGTTCACGGTGAGGGTGAATCAGCAGATCTCGGTTGACGAAGAGCTGATCGAGTTCATCTGCAACGAGAACCAGCAGTTCCGGAAGCTGATAAAAATTGATTGAGAAGGAACAGACCGAGCTACTGGCGCGCCTGCGCGAGACGATCGAGCTGCTCGAATCGATTGCGGCCGACCGTACGGTTCTGTCTGGCGTGCCTGACGATGAGCGTAAGCGGCTGCTCCAGGCGGTTGCCAACGTCTACAGCCCCGACCGTGTCGAACGGCGTCGGATGTCGAAGGTCGTCGCGCGTGAACGCAAGGCCGCCCGCATCCAGAGCGACCAGGGCGTCCTGCACGACACCGGCATCCGTGCGCTCCGTCGCAAGCCGGTCTTCCACACACCGAATGTGTTCCCGACAGTGTCGGTGGCCGATGGCTTCGAACCACAGGACGTACACGAAGATCGTGAACGAACTGAGAGCCCGAGGGCCGAGAGTCGAAAGCCGAGAGCCCCAGCATTGCTACGTCTGCAAGCAGAAATACTCGACGATACACGCCTTCTACGATCAGCTGTGTCCGACCTGCGCAGAGTTGAATTTCACCAAGCGCACCGAGCGCGCCGACCTCCGTGGCCGGGTGGCTCTGCTGACCGGAGGTCGCGTCAAGATTGGCTACCAGGCGGGGCTCAAGCTCCTTCGCTCGGGCGCTCGCCTCATCGTCACGACGCGCTTTCCGCGCGACGCGGCGAAGCGGTACGCGAGCGAACCTGACTTCGGCGAGTGGGGGCATCGGCTCGAGATCTTCGGGCTCGACCTGCGTCATACGCCGAGCGTTGAAGCGTTCTGTAAGGAGCTGCTGGACAGCCGGGATCGCCTGGACTTCATCATCAACAACGCGTGCCAGACGGTGCGGCGGCCGCCGGATTTCTATGTCCACATGATGGCGAGCGAAACGGCCGCGCTCAACGACATGCCGGAGCATGTGCGCAGGCTGGTTGGAAATTACGAAGGACTGCGCGGGTATCACTTGCTCGCCGGCCCCGCCGAAGCTCGCCAAAGGCGAGCGGAGGCGGACCCGGCCTCCAGGACGGCGTACGGCATCACGCACGCGGCGGCATTGTCACAGGTCGCGCTGCTTCCCGAGGAGCTCACGGCGCAGAAAGATCTGTTTCCGGAAGGGCAGCTCGATCAGGACCTGCAGCAGGTGGACTTGCGTGGACGCAACTCGTGGCGCCTGCTGCTGGCAGAGGTGTCGACGGTCGAACTGCTCGAAGTACAGCTCGTCAACGCTGTCGCACCGTTCGTGTTCAACGCACGACTCAAGCAGCTGATGCTCCGCGCCCCCGAGCGCGACAAGCACATCGTCAACGTCTCCGCAGTCGAGGGGCAGTTTTATCGGAACTTCAAGACCACGCGCCACCCGCACACGAATATGGCGAAGGCGGCGCTGAACATGATGACGCGGACGGCCGCCGCCGACTACCACCATGACGGCATTCACATGAACAGTGTGGACACCGGCTGGGTGACCGACGAGGATCCGGTCGAGATCGCGTCACGAAAAAGGGAAGAGCAGCGATTTCATCCGCCGCTCGACCTCGTCGACGGCGCTGCGCGAATCGTCGACCCCATCATCAGCGGTTTCAATACCGGCACGCACATGTGGGGACAGTTCCTGAAGGACTACAGGCCCGTCGACTGGTGACATCGGTCATGGCGCGGCTCGCCGTTCTGTTCTTTCTGTCCGGGACCGCTCGCTTCCGCGAAATATCGCGACGCTGGATTTGTCCGGCCTGCGCGGCGATGTGTCCCGCATACTGCCTGATGCCAACCAGTGAAATACTAGAGGGATGGAAACAATCAACTTCACTCGCGGGGTGCCCGCCAACGAATCGTTCCCGACCGCTGAATTGATTGACGCCTCGACGGCTGTCTTCAAGTCGCACGGGAGCCAGATGCTTCAATACGGACCGTCGCGCGGCTTCGAACCACTGCGTCAGTGGCTCGCCGAGTGGCAGCACGTCGACGTCGACCGTGTGATCACCGCCAACGGCTCGCTGCAGCTGATCGAGTTTCTCTGCCTGCACACGATCAAGCCGGGAGACCTCGTGTTCACCGAGTCACCCAGCTACGACCGCACGCTCGGTCTGCTACGTCGTCATGGCGCACGGGTCGTCGGCATTCAGATGGAGCCGGATGGTCCGAACATCGATGCGCTCGAGAGCGCATTGAAGAAGGCCGTGCCGAAGTTCTTTTACCTGATTCCTGACTTCCAGAATCCGGCCGGAGCGACCTGCTCGGGCGGCAAGCGCCGTCAGATCGTGGAGCTCGCGCAGAAGTACGGTGTGCTGCTGGTCGAAGATGCGCCCTATCGGATGCTCCGCTACCGTGGGAAAGAAGAGCCGACGCTCTTCGAGATGGCGCCCGATCGCACGCTGCACATGAGCTCGTTCACGAAGCTCATTGCACCGGGCGTTCGCACCGGTTTCATGCTTGGTGACGCGGCGATTCTCGGCAAGCTGGCGAAGGTGGCCGAGGACACGTATATCTCGCCCGGATACGTCGCCCAGGCGATCACGTACGAGTGGTGCCGGCGCGGGCTGCTCCCGCCGCAGATCGAGCGTCTCAAAAAGCTGTACGCTCCGCGTCTCGATGCGTGCCTGGGCGGCATCGAGAAGTACATGCCGGATGCGAAGGCAACCAAGCCCGATGGCGGGTTCTTCATTTCGTTGACGCTTCCGGAGGGTGTCAGCACCACGGCTGTTCGGGCACAGGCAGCCGGCAAGGGACTGAATCTGGCCGACGGCCTTGCGTTCTTCCCGGAAGGTGGTGGCGAGCGCTTCGTTCGGCTGCCGTTCTGCGCGCTGTCGCCAGCGGAGATCGACGACGGTGTACGCCGGCTCGCGGAGTCGGTCAAAGAGACACAGTCAGCTCCGGCCGGTCGCTGAGCGTTTCCGCTTCGCGACCGTTAACTCCCAAATGCCAACTCCCCATTCCCAAGTGGTGGTTGGGAGTGGAAGTTGGGGACTGTGAGTTCTGATCCAGAGGGACTCTCTCATGAGACATCATGTCGCCCTTGTCGCGGTCGTGTTCGCCCTGACGCTGGTTACGCTCTCGGGTCAGACAGGAACTCCCGCGCCGGCGATGTCGCCGCGTGCGCTGCCCGCAGGCCCGCTGACGATCGATACGGCCGAACAAGGCCAGGTCAAGGTGCGAGTGCTGAAGGGTCTCTCGCATCCGTGGAGCCTGGCCTTCATGCCCGATGGCAACGCGCTCGTGACTGAGCGACCGGGTCGACTGCGTATCGTTCGAGACTTCGTGCTCGATCCGCAGCCGATCTCCGGTATTCCGCCGGTCTACACGCAGAGCCTGGGCGGGCTGATGGACATCGCGTTGCATCCCCGCTTCGCCGAGACGCGTCTCGTGTATTTGAGTTTCACGAAGCCAATGGGCGAGCGCGGTCATACGTCGGCGCTCCTTCGCGGCCGTCTCGAAGGGATGGCCCTCGTCGACGTGAAGGAGCTGTTCGTCGCCGATGCCGTCGGCAAAGGGCCGGCGGCAGGCAACGGGATGACATTCGGACCCGATGGACTGCTGTACATGGCGGTCGGCGGCGCCAATGACGAGATCGCACAGAATCTGGACAGCCACTTCGGGAAGATCATCCGGCTTCGCGACGACGGCAGCGTGCCTCCTGACAATCCGTTCGTCGGCAAGCCGAATCACAAGCCCGAGATCTTCTCGTATGGCCATCGCAACATGCTGGGCCTCACCGTCCATCCCGAGACGAAAGAGGTCTGGGAGAACGAGAACGGACCGCTCGGTGGCGATGAGGTCAATATCCTCAAAAAGGGAGCCAATTACGGCTGGCCGCTCGTGAGCTATGGAAGGCAGTACAGCGGCGCGCGCGTCTCGGGCGAAGTGACCCGCGCAGGACTCGAGGATCCAGTCCTCATCTGGAATCCATCGATCGCGATCTCGGGAATGACCTTCTACACCGGCGATCGCTTCCCCAAGTGGAAGAACAATCTCTTCATCGGTGGGCTGCAGTTCGGTCGGATTCCGGGCACCGGCCAGATGCATAGGATCGTCTTCAACGAGAACTGGGAAGAGCTGCGACGCGAAGCGTTCTTCATCGACCTGCGGCAGCGGATTCGCAACGTCCGCCAGGGGCCCGATGGTCTGCTGTACGTCCTCACCGACGAGGATGATGGTGCGATTCTCCGCATCGAACCCTGACCACTTGTGAGGTCCACGTCACCGTCTGCGCCGGCTACCGACCTGCAGGGAGTGTCAGCCCGGCCTTGACGATCGTCGAAGCCACCTCGGGCGAGGCGAGGAAGCGGAGCAGCGCGCGAGCCGCATCAGGCTGTCTGGCGGCACTGGTGATCGCTCCGGCGAACGTGAATCCGGGCTGGAGTTCGGCCGGAATCGCACCGACGAAGGTCACACCAGGCACGTGTATGAGCTCGCTGACCTGCTGAAAGCCAATCTCCACCTCGCCACGCGCGACGACCGCGGCCACTGGTTCGCCGGACGGCGGCCCACGTACCTTTCGGCTCTTGCGTGCCACCTGGTCGGCGACGCCAAGCTTCGCGAAGAGCGTGGTGGAAAGATAGGTGCCGCTGCCGCTGTCCGAGTAGCCGATGGACTTCGCGGCCAGGAGCGTCCTGCGGAACTCCTCGACGCTGCCGATGTTCGGTATCGCCGCCCCGGCGCGCACCACCATGCCGATCCGCGACCGGGCCAGATCGACCTTGCTGTCGGCGCGCACGACTCCCCGCGTGGCGAGCTCGTCGGCGGCGCCTCCATCCAGGATCACGACGTCCGCGGTCTCGCCGCGCGCGAGGCGAGTGGGAATCGCCTCCGGAGAGTCGCCCATCGATGGGCCGCGCGTCGTAATCAGGCGGTGGCCGCTCGCGCGCTCGAACGCCGGGCCCACCTCGGCATAGACTCCGTAGAAGCCAGCCGAGATCATGACGTGCACGTCGTCGGCAGACGCCGAGCCCGGGAGCAGCAGAGCGAGCAGGCCAAGCGTGGCAGACCATCGAGCGAGCGACGGTGCTTTCATAAGGCCCTCAAATGCGAGCCGACACGATTCTTCAAGGGACGGGAGCGTCGACCTGGCTGCGCAGTGTAGCTCAGGAGCCCGTGCGCGATAGTCCTCGCTGCTCGCACCGAGCAATCCGTCCCGGCCCGGTTGGGTCAACTGATCGTTACCGAAGCGTTTACGAAGCAGCCGCCCGTCTGCCGCAGCGCATCGTAGGCCGGCGAGTCGCGTTAATAAGCATGCTCGTGGATCCACGGACACGGACGAGTTCATGGGACGCGGATAGCCTCGCCTGGCAGCTTGGGAGTGTGGACTGGCAAACGGCGCGCGTGCGTAGCCTGCTCGAAGCTATAACCTAGCGCCAGCAGCCTGGCTTCACTGAATGCCGGTCCCAGGAAAGACAGCGCTACCGGCAGCTCATCTCCAGTGAAGCCCGCAGGAACGATGAGATCAGGAAAGCCGGTAAGATTTGCGAGATTCACCGGTGTCGCAGCGGTGCCACCTGGAGGATTCGGTGGCGCTGTGGTGAGCGGCGGACGGGTCGGAAGCGTCGGATACACGAGAGCGTCGAGTTTCTGAGACACCAGTAGTCCCTCGATGATCGCGCGGACCATCGGAAGCGCGTGGTCCCGAACCGACGTGTAGCGATAGTCGTCGAGACCGCCGGATTCCGCTTCTCGCTTGAATAACATCCAGCGGTTCGGATTCGGGCCAGCCCCGTCGGGTCGGAGCCCGTTGAACTCCGCCGCGCGCGCGAGTAGCTGGTCGATGTCCTTCGGATAACCGGGACCGAGGGTCTTCAAATACTGTGCAATCTGTGCGGTGAACTCTGGGTATCGAATGGCGTTGTAGAACTCTCCCTTCGCGTCGAGCAGCCACCTTGGCAAACGGACATCCACGGCCGTTGCGCCTGCTCGCCGCATCGTGGTGAGACTGGCCTCGATGGCCCAGTCCACGTCCGGATCCTGACCGGTAAAGTCGCGCACCACGCCGATACGCGCTCCATTGAGCGCGTCACCTCTCAGATGCCGGGTGTAGTCGGTCTCGACCCGCCCCTCACTCTTTTGCGTTGCGCCGTCTGCGGCGTCGACGCCGGTCAATATCCCGAGAGCGACCGCCACGTCGTGAACGTTCCGCGCAAACGGACCGACGGTATCGAAGGTGAGCGCGAGCGGAACGATGCCGTCTCGGCTGATGAGTCCGTGCGTCGGCTTGAGTCCGACTATTCCGGTTGCCGCGGCGGGATTTCGAATCGATCCACCCGTGTCGGTGCCCAGGCCAATGACCGCATACGCAGCAGCTACGGAGATCCCGCTGCCACCAGATGACCCAAGTGGCGTGCGTGCCAGGTCGTGCGGGTTCTTCATTTGACCGCCGAGCGAGCTTCGGGCAATTCCTGACGCAAACTCCGACATGTTCGCCTTGCCCAAGATGATCGCGCCGGCTTGCCGTAGCCGTTTCACCACGAAAGCATCGCTTGACGGGATCGAACCCTCGAGCACGATCGATCCGGCAGTCGTCGGCATATCGGCGGTATTGATGTTGTCTTTCAACACCACCGGGATGCCATGCAGCGGCGATCGACGGCCCTTGCTCTTGCGCTCGGCGTCCAGTTGGCGGGCCGTGTCGAGGGCCTTGGGATTTATCGTGATGAGAGCGCGCAGTGACGGGCCTTGACGATCATACGCCCGGATGCGTGCCAGGCACATTTCGACGAGCTGTTCGGATGTCAGCGATCCCGCGTCGAAAGCTGCGTTCACGTCCACCACTGTTGCCGAGTCCAGGGAGATGGTTCTTGGACCCTGAGCGAGTGCCGTCGGGCCAAGCAGATAGACCAACACGAGCGCAATGAGCGTCAGTCTCTTCATAGGCACGTCCGTCTGGATGTCGTCGTGCTGCGGATGATACGGCATTTCCCGGACCAGACCCATTGCCCGTCCGGTGTCGGTTGTTAGCGTGCCCGCCGGGGATTTTCACCGCGCGTTTCTAACCGGGAAGTCCCTGCGGCGTGTATCGCTACGTTGGCGAGACGCCATGATTTCAGTCTCTCTCGGGATCGCATCGAGCTTCACCTTTAGGTTAGCCGCCGCTAGTTCGACCCAGTCGTCGGCGTTGTCTTGCGCCGCCTCTTCGGACGCACCGAGGCCTCCGCGAGCAGTTGGCGCAGCCGCTCGCGCGCGGCGTCACGGTTGGCCGACTGCGTCCTGTGCTCGCGGCTGTCGATCACCAGCACGCCACGGCCCGTCATTCGGCCGCCGGCCAGCGTCGCAAGCCTCTGCTTGACGTGGGCGGGCAGGGAGGATCTCGCGGCGTGCATTTGGCAGAGGACGTCTGGCGCAACGGCTCAAGCCGATGTTTGGCGCCCGCAATTCCTTGTCTTGTAATTCGCTCACACGAGAAAACGCTCGAACGCTTCGAGAATCACGTCAGGGGCCTCCTCCGCCGGATAGTGACCACTCTCGACCGCGCCTCCCGTCACAATGCTCGCAGCCTCGCGCCAGATCGTCAGTACATCCCCGTACAGTTGCCCAACGTTGCTACGGCGCCCCCACAGCACCAAGGTCGGCGGACCAATCTTTCGGCCAGCCCGGTGATCGGCTTCGTCGTGTTCGAGGTCGATACCCGCTGCTGCTCGGTAGTCTTCGCATGACCCATGGATCGTCTTGGGTGTGAAGCAGCGGACGTACTCGGCGAGGGCCCGGTCATCAAAAAATGCGGGCTTGCCGGTGCGGCTCAGATGCCGCAGCACGAACTCGCGGGGCGGTATCGCGGCGATCATGCGCTCGAACAGATCGTCCGGTTGGGCCATGAAGGACCAGTGCCACGCGCTGAGTGCCCATTCGCGCGACGTGTGTTCCCACACGTGGCGGGTAGGGACAATGTCGAGCAACGCCACCTTGCGAACGCGATCAGGGTGGTCTAGCGCCAGTCGATGGGCCGTCCGCGCGCCTCGGTCGTGACCGGCCAGAAAGAACCGGTCGTGGCCGAGTGCGGCCATGACCTCGACCTGATCCTGGGCCATAGCCCGGAATGAGTAGTTGACGTGGTTGGCCCCCCCATCAACGGGACCGATGCTGTCGCCATAACCTCGGAGGTCCGCCGCGACGACGTGGAATCGCTTCGCTAAGCGGCCGGCCACTTTGTGCCAAGAGGCGTGTGTGAGCGGGTTGCCATGCAACAACAGGAGCGGCGGACCGTCTCCCCCGTGCCTGAGGAAGATGTCTGCGCCGCGGGTGCGAACCCACCTACCTTCAAATCCGTCGAACAAGCCAGCATCGGGCGGAAGCGCACGCGTTCCGATCTGCGCAGTGACCTCCCGAAACTGAGCGGCGAATTGCGCTCCGAAGGTGGCCGCCGAGGCAGTCATGAAATGCCTGCGGTCAAGTTTCATAGGTTTCTCCTGAGTCCGTCGACCAGGCATGAGTGGCTAACTACTCTTGGAGTAGCCGTCAGCACCGCTTTCGCAGCCATTGACGACTGCTATGACGGCAATCCTAAGCGCAAGCGCACTATTCGACTGGGCGACGAACTGCAACGGTTCGTCCGATCCGGGTTTTGTTACAGGCTCTTAGATCAGCGTCCGTCCGGCAGCGCGAACGCAATGACGGCCCCACCCGAGGCGACCACGACGTACTGCTTGCCGTTGTGCATGAAGGTCATTGGACCGGCGCGCAGACCCGCCCCGGTTTGCAGTCGCCACAGATTCTTGCCGCTCGCGGCGTCGAATGCCATCACATTGCCGTCCTCTTCACCAGCGAACACAAGGCCCGACGCCGTGCTCAAGGTCCCACCCATGGAAGGCTTCGGGTACTTGAACTCCCAGCGGACGAGTCCCGATACCGGGTCGATCGCACGCAGGGCGCCGTAGCCGGGTTCGCCTGGAATGGTCTCGACGGCGCCGCCCCAATAGACGTGTCCCGGCAGGAACTGCTGGGGAAACGCATAGAACTTCGCACACACCTCGCGGGTCGTGACGTAGAACAGCCCGGTGCCCGGGTTGAAGGAAGGTGACATCCAGTTGGTGCCGCCACCGACGTCGGGACAGGTGATGGTTCCTTCCGGGCCGATGCGGTTGGCCTCGAGCAGAATGGGCTTGCCGTCCCGTCCGACTTCCTGCGCCCACGTCGTTTTGACAAATGGACGGGCACGAAGGAGCTCGCCGTTGGTGCGGTCGAGCGTGTAGAAGAAGCCGTTCCGGTTCGCCGTCATCAGCACCTTGCGCGGCGCGCCGTTGATCGTCAGGTCCGCGAGGATCGGCACCTGCACCGCATCCCAGTCGTGCACATCGTGCGGGGTGAACTGATAGTGCCAGCGCAATGTGCCGGTGTCGACGTCGAGCGCGACGACCGAATCGGTGTACAGGTTGTCTCCGAGGCGAACGTCGCCGAACGAGTCGGGCGCGGGGTTGCCGGTTCCCCAGTACACGAGGTTGAGCGACGGATCGTAGGCTCCGGTCACCCATGTCGAGCCGCCGCCGCGCTGCCACGAGTCGCCCGACCATGTGTTGCCACCGGGCTGCCCGGGCTCGGGTACGGTCCAGAACCGCCAGGCCTTCTTACCGGTGGTCGCGTCGAACGCGTCGATGAAGCCGCGGATGCCGTACTCGGCCCCAGCAATCCCGACGATCACCTTGTCCTTGACGATGAGCGGCGCGACGGTGGCGGTGTAGCTCTTGGTGTGATCGTCGATCTCCACATCGAACAGCACGTTTCCAGTTCTGGCGTCGAGGGCGACGAGATGCGCGTCGAGCGTCGTCATGTAGAGGCGATCGCCGCGGATGGCGAAGCCGCGGTTGACGCGCCCGCAGCAGATGTTCAGACGCTCGGGCAACTGCCGGCGGTAGCGCCAGATTTGACGACCCGTTCTCGCGTCGAGGGCCCAGGCGTAGTTGTCGGGGCCGGTGAGATACATGATGCCGTCGACGACGAGCGGCGTCGCTTCGAGCCGGCCCGGAACGCCGGTCTGAAACATCCACTGCACGGCGAGCCGTCCGACGTTGGCCGGCGTGATTTGCGTCAGCGGGCTGTGACGCTGCGCGCTGTCATCGCCAGAATAGGTGGTCCACTGGTTCCCGTCCGGCCGTTGCTGCGCTATGACGCCGGAGAGACCGGCGCTCATCAGACAGGCGAGCACGGCACAGAACACTGCGCGAGAAATTGTGCGTCTCATGACTACAAAGACCTGAGATAGCGAATCACATCGTCGAGCTCGGCGTCGGTCAAGCGGTCGGGACCGTAGTCGGGCATGAGTGACTGAGGTTCACGGACGACCTCTCGCAGGTCGCTATGGTCGAAGGAGAGAATTCGCTCGTTCGTGTCCATGATCTGCAGCGAGAACGGGTCCTCGTTCTTGCGCACGCCCCTGGTGCGGCGACCGTCGCGCGCGACGACGGTGACGGGCCAGTATCCGTCGGTGAAGGAGCCGCTCGGGGTGCGGATCTCCTTGATCAATGCCGTTCGCGAACGTGTCGTGCCGATCCGCGAGAGGTCGGGGCCCAATCGTCCGCCACGGCCACGAACCATGTGGCACTGCCCGCACGTGGCCTTTCCCCAGAACAGCGTCTCGCCGTTCGCGGCGTTGCCGCGGGCGTCCTCCTCCGAGGCTGGCCCGCTCAGGGTCCGGAGATACGCGATGACGGCCCAGACCTGATCCGGGGTCGCGTCCGCGAACTGCGCACCGGGCATATCCGTTCCGGGAATGCCCTGCATGATGGTCCGGAACAGCTGCCCATCGCCGCCGCCGCGGGTCCATTGACCGGTTGTGAGATCAGGCCCTCGCAGCCCCTTTGCGTTGAGACCGTGGCAGCTGGCGCAGGAGAGTCGGAAGAGTTGCTGGCCCTGGTCGATCGCTTGCGCGTTGCCCTGGAGAGGATTGGTGGGCTCACCTTGCTGCGCAAGTGACACACCTGAAGCCAGGACAACGACGAGCGCCGCCGCCAACCAGGTCACCTTGCGCATGGCGTCCTCTCTGCTGCAGCCGTGTGTGCGCTGTGGAGAGGGGGAAGGATATCACTGCCGGGTCCAAACAGGACCCGGCGCGCGGAGACGTTCGGATACGATCGGCGGCACCAATCGAGTGACATGTCCAGACCGGACCAGCGAGTAGCCGCCTTCACGTTCTGGGTCCTCGTCTTCTACGCGCCGATCGAGACGTGGGCGTCGTGGCCGGAACTGTACTCGCCCTACTATCTCGTCGACTTCATCGCCATGGTGTTGCTCACAGTTGGCGTCGTGCGATCGCGTCAGGGACACGCGTTGGCCGCGCTCGGTTTTCTGGCTGGCGGGTGGGGCTGGCTGGGCGCGAACGGATGGAGGGCGACCGCCGATCGATTCGATCTACTGGCCGAAGGTGGCAGCCTCGAGCTCGGAGCGGCCGAGATGTGCTTCGTCGTGTGTGGCACGGTCGCATCGATTGTTGGCCTGGCGTGGTCGCTGCACGCGATCGCGCGCGTGTCACGTCAATGACCGAACCCGCACCCCGAACCCGAACCCAGCACCGAACCTGAACGTGAACACGAACCGAGAAGCGAGAACCGAGAAGTGAGAACTACGCTGTCATGATCGCTGTCACCGTCGTGCGATAGGCGACTTCTTCGTAGGCGCCAAGCATGTCCTGTAGCGGCACGACGCGCGTAACCAGCGCCTTGGCGTCGTACTGGCCGCTGTCGAGCATCGCCACGAATCGAGGGATGTCGCGCATCGGGTTGGCGCCGCCGGCCTGACCGCCGGAGTGTGTGATGCCGCCAATCGCAAACAAGAAAGCTGGCAGCGCGATGGTGCCGCGGACGAGCCCTGTCGTGACGACGTGGCCGCCGGCGTTGCACATTTGATACGCCTGCTGCATCGGCAGGATGCCTGACGGATCCGGGCTGGCCTCGAGCTTGGGCCGAACGAACTCGGCGCCCGCAGCCTCGACGACGAAATCGGCGCCTGCGCCGCTCCGCCGCCCTCCCGAGTCGCGTCCACCGCTCCACGGACGATTCGTCGGTCCACTGGAGAGGCTGCGCACGCGCTCGATGATCGTGTCGCCTTCGACGTTGGGATCGAGCACGTGCGTCGCGCCGACCTTCATGGCCAGCTCGCGGCGGACTCTGATTGGATCGATGGCGATGATCGTCGATGCGCCGGCGATTTTCGCTCCCTGGACCGCGCTGAGGCCGAGCGGACCGCACCCGACGACGGCGACAGTCGATCCCGGCGCCACCACACCAAGCGTTCCCGATGTGGTCGCGCCGAGTCCTGCCACGCTCACGCAACTGAGGACCATGCCCAGGTCCACGGCGCTGGCCTTCGTGACGACCGGCACCACCCACTCTTCCGGGGTGATCATCAGCTCGGCAAGCCCGCCGATATGCGAGTTCGAGTACACGGGAGTGCCATCAGGCAGGTCGGCCACCGGCGCAAGATCACCGGCGAGGTTCCGCCCGAGCAATTGGCACACGTCCGCGCGTCCGCGCAGGCAGTGATAACAGGAGCCACATTGCGGCGTGCCCGACACGCAGACACGATCGCCGACCTGGACGCGCCGTACTTCGGGGCCGACCGCCTCGACGACGCCCACGCCGCCGTGGCCCTGGATGAGCGCCATGTCGTTGGTGTTGGCACCGGTGAGGCCCGCGTTCACGGGTGTGGCCGCACCGCCGGATGGCGGCGCCGGCTGAATGCCCAGGACCGCGCCGACGTTGGAGTAGCAGAGATTGCACGACTCGGTCCGGACGACGACCTGCCGCCCGGTGACCGGCCGCAGCCGTACCTCCTGCAGCGTCGTGCGGCCACGGCCCGTGCCCCGCGAGATCCATGCTCGGAACGTCCGCGCGGTCACGACCGCTGGCGCCTGTCCAAAGAGCGAGCTGCCCTGAGCGATGAGTGTCGCGCTGGCCGCCGCAGCTGCGCCTTTCTTGAACAGCCGGCGACGAGAGAGCGAGCCGTTGCTGGTCTTCATCGAAGTCCCTCGACTTGCGCCACTATATACATGTTCATGACTTCTCGTATCGCACGGCTCGCTTGCGCCCTCGCCCTGGCATCCTTCGTTGTCGAGGCCAGACAGACAGGCGAGGTTCCCGCGGTGCAGGAGCGGCGCATCACCCGTGCGGCTGCACCACGAAAGGGTCCGCTGCCGCGCGCCTCATCGTCGACAGGACAATGGCCGTCGTTCCGTGGACCGTATGCGTCGGGTGTAGCCGAGGGACAACGTCTGCCCGATCGCTGGGATGGTCCGACACGGCGAAACGTTCTCTGGCGAACGCCAATTCCAGGTCTCGCACACTCCAGCCCGATCGTGTGGGGCGACACCGTCTTTGTGACAACGGCGATCAGCAGCCGCAAGGACGCGTCGTTCAAGCCCGGGTTGTACGGTGATGGCGATGCGTCGGACGATCGCTCGGTCCACAAGTGGGTGATCTACGCGATCGACAAGAGGACTGGGCGCATCCGTTGGGAGCGGCTGGCACGCGAGGGAGCTCCTCGCAACAAACGCCACATCAAGTCCACCTACGCCAGCGCTACGCCGGTCACCGACGGACGCATCGTCGTCGCGTGGTTCGGCTCCGAGGGCGTGTACGCGTTCGACGTGAATGGTGCGCCGTTGTGGCAGGTCGACCTCGGGCGCGTCGACATGGGCGCCTACGACATCCCGAGTTACGAATGGGGTCCGGCCAGCTCGCCGATCATCTGGAACGGTCTCGTGATCCTGCAGTGCGACACGCAGGCCGACTCTTTCGTGCTGGCACTCGATGTCGAGACGGGCGAGACGGTGTGGAAGACGTCGCGCAAGGAGTTGCCGTCCTGGGGCACACCGACCGTGGCGGAGACGGCGGCAGGGCCTGAGCTCGTGACCAACGCCTCCAACTTCATTCGCGGCTACGACGCGCGCACCGGGCGAGAGCTCTGGCAACTGGCGGGATCCTCGAAGATCACGGCGCCGACGCCGATCTTCGCTGACGGTCTCATCGTCGTGGCGAGCGGCCGCGCACCGGAGCGGCCGATCTTTGCGGTGAAGCCGGGCGCGCGCGGTGACCTGACGCTCGCGAAAGACAGGACGAGCAGCGACGCCATCGCGTGGAGCCGCACCGGTCGCGGTTCCTACATGCCGACGCCGCTCGCGTACCGGGGTTTGCTGTACGTGCTCGCGAACAACGGCGTGCTCGATGCGTACGATCTGAAAACAGGCACGGAGATCTACCGCCAGCGCCTTCCTCTCGTCGGGAGTGGTTTCAGCGCCTCGCCCGTGGCCGCCGACGGGAAGATTTATCTCTCGAACGAGGACGGCGACATGCTCGTCGTCCGTGCCGGATCGACGTTCGAGCACATCGCGACGAACTCGATTGGCGAACTGCTGATGGCCACACCCGCGCTGTCGGAAGGCGTCATGTTCGTGCGCGGGGCTTCGAGTGCTGTTTGCGATCGCGAACGGGAGGTAAGAGTCCGGCTGACGCCCGGACACCCGCCGCACGGCCGGCTAAAGCCGGACACTACGTGCAGAATCGAGCAGGGCCTGAAGATGCCTTTGCCGGCCACCGATAACGACAGGTGACCCGCCCCCCGGCGAGGAGTCCGATGGCCACCGCACTTCGAACTGACAACACGGTCGCGCAGGCGTTTCCCTCCGGCGCCCCGACTCGACATGCGGGCTACCTCTTTCATCCGGTCGTCGATTTCCTGCTCGCCGGCGGCGGGTCGATTCTCGCCGCGTTCCCGGTCTATCCTGCTGATTCGCGATAAACCGGCGGTTGAAGCGACGGCGATCTGGTGGGGCTTTGCGCTCTCGAACGTCATCAACTTCCCGCACTTCGCGCATTCCTATCAACTGCTCTACACCGGCATTGGCACGCGCCTCTCCGCGGCGACCTCGACGCTCAAGGTCCGTCTTCGCTACCTCTGGGCGGGATTCGTCGCGCCGCCGCTCATTGCCGCCACACTGTTCGGTGCCTACTACGTCGGTGACGTGCGGATTCTGAGCTATATGGCGAATGCCATGGCATTCACCTCGGGCTGGCACTACGTCAAGCAGGGTTATGGTGTGATCGCGGTGCTCTCCGCGATTCGCGGATCTACTACTCGGAGATCGAGAAGCGGCTGCTGCTGCTCAATGGGTATGTCGTCTGGATCTACTCGTGGATGGCACTGAACAAGACGCTGTATCAGAAGAAAGTGTACGGCATCACGTACTTCACCTTCGATCTGCCGCCGATGCTGCTGACGATGGGTGCCGTCGCCGCGACACTGACCACAGTGGCCGTTGTCGCGGCATTCGTATTGCGGGTCTCGCGAAAGCAGCCGGTCTCCTGGAACGGCGTTGTCGGTTATAGCTGCGCGCTCTATCTATGGCTGCTCGCCTTTCACTACGACCTGATCTTCACGATCTTCATTCCCGCGTTTCACTCGATCCAGTACCTGCTCTTCACCTGGCGCTATCAGTTGAACAAGGTGTCGTCTGAAGCGGTGGAGGAAGAAGCGGCGCCGCGCCCGTCCCGGTCGATTGGCGTTCGATTCGCGAAATTCGTTGTGAGCGGGATCGCGCTCGGCTGGGTTGGCTTCGTTGGGCTGCCAGCGCTGTTCCACGTCAGTCTGTCTCCGGACGAGACGGTCTGGGGGCCCTCGGTGTTCGTCTTCATCGTCATCGTGTGGATCAACATCCACCACTACTTCATCGATAACGTCATCTGGCGGCGGGACAACGAGGACGTCCGTAAGTATCTCTTCGCACCCCGCTAAGGGTGACTCGCGGCCCAGTCCTCGAGAGTAGACTTCCTCGCCGCCGTCGTGTACAAGGTGCCGACATGCTGCTTCGAGCCCTCTTGCTCGCTCCGTCGGCCTCACTGTGTCTGTCGCGCCCGCGGGCGCCCAGCTCCTGACCGTCGATCACCCCGGGCAGTACACCCAGGAAGACATTGCCAGAGGGAGCCTGCTCTACAACGCGCAGTGCTTCGCGTGCCACGGCCGGGACGGGGATCAGATCTCCGGCGTCGATCTTCGGCGCGGGCTCTTTCGCCGCGCGCAGTCCGACGAGGATTTGGCGCAGACGATCACGCGCGGCACCCCGGGCGGGATGCCGCCATTCAAGCTCGATCCTGCCGAGCTCACGGGCATCATCGCCTTCATTCGCGCCGGGTTCGACACGAGCGCATCGGTCAGGGTCGGCGACGCGGCGCGTGGGCGGACGCTGTTCGAGGGGAAGGGTGAGTGCTCATCGTGCCACCGTGTGGCCGGACGCGGTCCACGTTCGGCGCCGGATCTGAGTGACATCGGGCTTGCCCGTGCTCCGGCCGATGCTCGAGCGATCGGTCCGCGATCCCTCGTCGGCGCTGCAGCCAATCAACCGTCCCGTGCGCATCGTGATGCCGACGGCCAGCACCATCCGCGGCCGCCGCCTCAACGAGGACACGCACACCGTGCAGATCATCGACGATCAGCGAGCGCCTGCTGTCCATTCGCGAAGAAGGACTGCGGATCCTTCGACGTCGTCAAGGAGTCGGCGATGCCGGCGTACGCCGGGAAGCTGACCGACGACGAGATTGCTGATGTCGTCGCGTATCTGTTGACGCTGCGCAGGCAATAAGCAGTTCACGGTTCAAAGTTCAGAGTTCACGGTTCGTGTTCATCGTTCAGGTTCGGAGTTCCATTGTTCATGGTTCATCGTTCACGCAGGCAGGATTACGCATGACACGACGTGTTGCGCTCACGCATCTGTACTGATACTGGTTGCGTTGTCCGGCGCCATCGACGCGCAGGTCACCTACGATCGTCTACTGCGCGCGGCGGATGAGCCACAGAACTGGATCACCTACTCCGGCGGCTACGCGGGTCAGCGCCACAGCCTCCTGACGCAGATCACTCCCGGCAACGTCAAGAATCTCGAGTTGAAGTGGATCCTGCCCAACCAGGTGTTCGGGGCCTGGCAGTCATCGCCGATCGTCGTGGACGGGATGATGTACGTCACGCAGCGTCCCGAACGACGTGCTTGCCGTGGACGCGAAGACCGGTCGCGTGTTCTGGCAGTACCGCTACACCAACTCGCCAGACGCGCGCGTGTGCTGCGGCGCCAACAACCGCGGCGTCGCGATTCTCGGCGACACGCTGTACATGGGCACGCTCGATGCGCACCTCGTCGCGATCGACCGCACGACCGGGCGCTCGCTGTGGGACGTTCCTGTCGGCGATCCCAAGCTCGGCTACTCGATCACGATGGCTCCGCTCATCGTCAAGGACAAGGTCCTCGTGGGGTCGGGCGGCGGGGAATACGGTATTCGCGGCTTCATTGCGGCGTTCGACGCAAAGACCGGCAAGGAACTGTGGCGCTTCTACACGATTCCGGGCCCGGGCGAGAAAGGAAACGAAACGTGGGGCAGGCGATTCCTGGAAGACTGGTGGCGGATCGATCTGGGTGACGCCCTCCTACGATCCGGCGCTCAACCTCACCTACTGGGGCGTCGGCAATCCCGGCCCTGACTGGAATCCCGATCAGCGGCCGGGCGACAACCTGTACACGGACTCGGTCATGGCGCTCGACCCCGACACCGGCGCGTTCAAGTGGCACTTCCAGTTCACGCCGAACGATCCCTATGACTACGACTCCGTCCAGATTGGTGTGCTCGCCGATCTCAACTGGAGAGGGACGCCGACGAAGGCCATCCTCTGGGCAATCGAAACGGCTTCTTCTACGTGCTCGACCGGACGAACGGGCGATTCCTCATGGGCACGCCGTTCGTGAAGGTCAACTGGGCGAGCGGCATCGACGACAAGGGCAGGCCGATCCCGACACCGCAACCGGAAGGGCAGCCAACCTGGCCGGGTGATCCAGGGCGGCACCAACTGGTACTCGCCGTCATTCAGTCCGCGGACGGGGCTGTTCTACCTCTCCGCCTGGGAAGGCTATGCGTCGGTCTTCAGGAAAGAGAAGGCCGGAGTACGTGCCGGGCGCAATTTCCTCGGCGGCGGCGGAACGCCGTACACAGGGGTGACAGGGCGCGCCTGGTGTGCGGGTTGGTCGCGCAACGCCCATCAACACATGGACCGATGCGGCCGGCAACGGCGCCGTCATCGCCATCGACCCGCTGACCGGCCAGAAGAAGTGGACCTTCAAGCAATTCGACGTGACCGACAGCGGCAATCTCACGACCGCCACCGATCTGCTGTTCACCGGCGGGCGCGAAGGGATACTTCTATGCGCTCGACGCGCGGACCGGCGCCGAGTTGTGGAAGGCGAGCCTGGGCGGTCAGATCGCCAACGGTCCCATCACCTATGCGATTGAGGGAAGCAGTACGTCTCGGTGATCTCAGGCAACTCGCTCATCACATTCGCGCTGCGCGATTGAACGGTCGGCTGAGAGGCGCATCAATATCAGCGGAGCTGACAGCGCTTTTCTAGAACGACACCTGCGCTCCCAGCTTCAGCAGCCTGCCTGGAACGATCGCCTGCGGGCGCGCCCACGCGGCGCCATCGGTGCCATACGCCCCGTTCATTCTGAGCACGTTGTTCGAGTTGAACAGGTTGTAGAGATCCACCATCCCCTGCAGTCGCGCCGATCCAGTGTGAACGCGCTTGGCGACCCGCATGTCGAACTGGTTGGTGCGTCCCGGGTACAGCGTGCCTGCCTCGACGACGTTGACCGTGACGTTGCCTCCCGACGAGAGCGGACGCCCGAGCGACGGCGCGATCTGCGCGTTGCCGGCCACATAGTTGGCGGGCAGCCCGAAGTAGTTGTAGTCGAAGTTGGCGCCGCCGACCGGATCGGGCACCTGGCTCTGGAACGTGCCGCTCAACAGGAGATCCCACCATGGAAGCTGGTAGCTGCCGAGCAGCTTCACTTGCGGCAGGAGCTCCGACTCACGATGGCACTGGTACGGGCTCGGGTTATCCAGCTTGCCGACGATGTCGCAGTTGTCGGTGGTCTGACGGCCGAGGCTCAGCCCGCCCTGAATCGTGGCGCCACCCTGGAATCGAATCTGCGTCGTCGCGTCGAGCACCGTTCCAGGTCTCCGTCTGATCGCCGTACTTCCCTGCGTAGGTGCGCAACGTATCGACCTGTCCGACCTTGGACGGCTTCAAATCGAAGAGGCCGCAGATCTGCTGACCGCCTCCGTCAGGAAAGCGATCGTCGCGTGGCGACGTGATGCAATACGGGTCGTAGTCGCTCGGGCTTACCAGCGTGTTGTCGTTGACGATGAAGTTGCCGTACGAGCGCCGGTTATACGAGACCTCGATCCCCATGCGCGGCACGAGCTCGTGCTGCACGCTGACCAGCATCTCCCAGTTGTAGGGGCGCGCGTTGAAGCCAGTGGCCCAGTCCGGATCGAAGCGGAGCGTCGTCTGGGGCTTGCCGAAGTTGGCGTTCGGCGAGGGGCCGAGCTCGCCGTTGAGGGCTGGATTGAGCGGATCCCCCTGCACGACGAAGTCCCGGTTGCAGTCGGTCCACGTCCGGCTGACGCTGTTGGTCGCCGCGATGACCGGATGGATGTTGTTCGTGTTGTTCTTGCCTTCCTGCAGCACGTAGCGGCTCAGTGAGAACTTCAGCGCCGTGCGGCCGGTGCCGAACAGGTCGTACGCGACACCGAAGCGAGGCGAGAGATCCTTCCAGTTGAGGACTTCCGCTCCGGGATAGTCGCGCGCGACGGGCAGCCAGCGCACCGGCTCGAGGTGAATCGCATCGTAGGAGGTCCGGAACTGGTCGTAGCGCAGCCCCGCATTGATCGTCCAGCGGCGAATCTTCAACTGGTCCTGGACGAACAGCCCAAACGGCTTCAGGTAGAGCGGCGCGGCGTAGGGCGTCGTGTAATACGTGACCTGGTTCGGTACGCCGTTGAGCGTGCGGTAGTTGACGTCGCCGATCGTGAAGACGACGGGATCCTTGGCGAACTCCCACTGGTAGGTGAAACCAGCCTTGAGGCTGTGCGCGCCGGTGACATACGAGATCGACGCGCGATAGTCGTCGACCGTCTGTGGCGTGGGAAAGTAGGTCGCGCCCGACCGGAATCGGAGATTGGTGGACTGCTCGAGAATCGATGGTTCCGTGGCGTCGGGCTGAGGCCTCCGCGGAAACGAGCTCAGGTAGTGTGACGCGCCCGCCTCGACGAGCAGCTTGTTCGACAGCGTCGACGTCCACCGGCCCTGCACGATGCTGCTGTCGCCCGGATTGTAGGTCGCGGCCTCCGGCGCCACGGTCGGGCTGATCGAGAAGTGGCAGAGACACAGGTTGTCGTACGTCCCGAAGATCGAGAGGCGATTATTGGGCGACATCTGCCACGTCAGATTGAGCGTGGTGTTGTAGGTGACCTGATCGCTGATCGCGGGGCGCGACAGGTCCGGTGTGAACGTCCACGCCGTCGGCGTCGCGTTGTAGTAGAGGCCGCCGACGTAGTTGTCGGTGACGACGTAGCGGAACGCGGTGTGGAACCACAGCTTGTCGCGGACGGAGCGGCCCGCCGATCGATGGGTTGACGTCCACCATCTTCTTGGTCTGGTTCACGACCGTCAGCCCCTGGCTTCTCAGCTCGTCATCGAGGTTGTCGGCCTGAAAGTCCTCGTTGGCGAAGTTCGCGAACATGTCGCCGCTCATCCTGTTGCCGCCGTCGCGCGGCAGGATGTTGGCGAAGACGCCACCATACGCGATCTCCGCCGAGTGCGCCGCCAATTGCAGTCCGTACTCCTGGGCCGTGCCATCGGACCAGTTGGTGCGGGTGCCGCCCGTGCCGGTGAGCGAGGTCACCGACATCCCGTTCACCATCACCTGCTGGTCCATCGCCCGTCCGCCATGGATGGCCGCGAACGCGAAGTTGTAGCCCGTGCCTCCGCCGACGTCCTGCGAGATGTTCAGGCTCGAGTTGCTCATCGTTCACGCCCGGGATGAGCGTGGCGAAGTTGGCGAATCCCGCGTCCGGTCGGAATCGTGTCGATGAGCTCGCGCGTGACACCTTGATCTGGTTGACGTTCTGGATGTCGACGATCGGGGCTGTTGCCTTGGACGGTGATCGTCTCTTCGACTGCGCCCACGCGCAACTCGGCGTTCACCGTCGCGGTGAATCCGATCGTGAGCTCGATGCCGTCGCGCCGAACCGTGGAGAAGCTCGGGAGCTGAAAGGTCACGCGTGTAGACGCCCGGGCGCAGATCGACGATGCGGTACTGGCCGGTGCCGTCGGTGACCACCACCCTGACTTTCTCGATCAGGGCCGGGCTGCTGGCTTCGACCGTGACGCCCGGCAGCACGCTGCCGCTGGCGTCGGTCACCAGGCCGGCGATGCTGCCGGTTTGCTGCGCGGCGGCATCGAGCGGCAGCCACGCAGTATCCAGCAAGAAGAAAGCAGATGGCGCTGGCCGATGTCGCGCGTGTCTGATCACGGTTGAGTCTCCTGTGCTGACGTCTGTCGGGGCAGAGCATAGCACCCGCCGACGTATACTTTGACTCCCACGTGCACGTGATGCCGGATACGTCGGCCTTCTAAGGTGGTGCTCGCATGACTCGCGTGTTGACGCTCTCGGTCCTGGTGCTCATTGGTCTCTCCTCGGTCGTGTGGAGTCAGGCCGCGCAACAACCTGCCCCGCCGCCACAGCCGAATCCGGAAAACTTCACTGGTAAGGTCGCGGGACATCCGACGACAGACATTCGGATGCTGCGATACAGCTTCGAGCCCGGCGCTCGCACCGACTGGCATAGCCATGAGGGAGGCCAGGTGATCCTCATTGAGAAAGGGCGCATGCGCGTGCAGGAGGCGGGCGGTGCCGTGCGCGAGATCGGTCCGCGCGAGTCGTTCGTCACGGCGCCAGGCGTGAAGCATTGGCACGGAGCCATTCCCGGCGACGGGCTCACGCAGGTGTCACTGAGCTTTGGTGTGACGAACTGGATGGAGGAAGTGAGCGACGCCCAGTACACCGGCGGGCGGAAGAAAATGAGCGTCCGGCGCGTCAACCTCCAACTCCCAACGCCCAACTCCCAAAGCTGCGTGTCGTCGCTGTCAGCTTGCGCTTCTTGGAAATTGGGAATTGGAAGTTGGGAGTTGATTGTTTCTCTGCTTATCGTCGGTTTCTCGCTTCCGGCATCCGCTCAGACCCTCTCTGGCGAGGCAATCTACAAGCGGCGTTGTGCCGCGTGTCACGAACGGCCCGCGGACGGACGCACTCCCGGCATCGAAGCGATCCAGAACATGCCGAGCTCGCGCATCCTGCGTACGCTCGACTTCGGCGCGATGATGACCATCGCCTACCAGCTGAATCGCGCCGAACGGGACGAGGTGGCGCGATACCTCGGTAAACCGGGAGGCGATCCGGCGCCGCGTCCTGAGGCGTTCTGTACCGATCGTTCCGTGGCGCTCAACACCAGCACGTCTCCGATCTGGAACGGATGGAGTCCCTCGCCGAACAACTCGCGCTTCGCCCCCGCCGCGCTGGCGAAGCTGACCGCGGAGCAGGTGCCGAAGCTGAAGCTGAAATGGGCATTCGGGTTCGAGGGTGACATCTCTGCCTTCTCTCAGCCCACGGTGATTGGCAATCAAGCGTTCATTGGCAGTGCTGGCGGCCTCGTGCATGCCCTGCGCGCTGACACTGGATGCCTGCAGTGGACGTTTCAGGCTGCGGGTTCGATTCGATCGGCGATCGTGGCCACACAGGTCGACGGCCGCCACGTTCTGCTGTTTGGCGACCTCACCGGTTGGTTCTACGCACTCGATGCGGCCACGGGCAAGGAGATCTGGCGCAAGCGACCCGAGGAGCACGAGGCGGTCCGGTTGAGTGCGCCTCCGGTCGTGGTCGATGGCGTCGCGTACATCCCGGCATCGTCGTGGGAAGAGTCGCGAGCGCTCAATCCGGAGTACCCCTGCTGCACGTTCCGCGGCAGTGTCACGGCGCTGCGTGTTCGCGATGGCAGCGTCGTCTGGAAGACGTACACGGTGCCGCGCGTGGCCGAACGTACGGGTGCGACATCGACAGGCGTTGCGATGTTGGGGCCGTCCGGCGTTGGAGTCTGGTCCTCGCCCACGCTCGACCTGAAGCGCCGCCGGTTGTACGTGACGACCGGCAACAACTACTCGATGCCGGCCACGCCAACCAGCGATGCCGTGATGGCGCTCGATCTCGACACGGGTCGCATTGCCTGGACGAAGCAGTTGCATCCTGACGATGTGTACAACTCGGCGTGCTCGACCGAGCCGAAGGGAGCTGGGTGTCCACCGGGAAGCGGGCCGGACTACGACTTCGGATCACCCACCATCCTCGTGTCGACGACGGGTGGGCGTGAGTTGTTGCTTGCCGGGCAGAAGTCCGGGATCGTGTGGGCCATCGACCCCGAGAAGAACGGCGAGGTCATGTGGGAAACACGCGTCGCGCAGGGCGGCATCAACGGCGGCGTACAGTGGGGTATGGCGGCCGACGGCGAGCAGGTCTACGCCGCGACCTCTGATGTCGTGGTCATTCGAACGCCGACCGCACGACAACTCGATCCGCGACAAGGTGGTGGACTGACCGCGTTGAAGATCGCTGACGGGAGCAAAGCATGGCACACGACCGCCCCGCCGTGCGGGACGAGGCCGAACTGCAGCCCTGCGCAACTGGCGGCGGTGACAGCAATCCCCGGAGTCGTGTTCTCCGGGTCGCAGGACGGTCACCTGCGCGCGTACTCGACGCGCGACGGATCAATCCTGTGGGCGTTCGACACGGTGCAGGAGTACAAGACCGTGAACGGCGTGAAGGGAAGCGGCGGCGCCATCGACGGGCCCGGCCCGGTGGTCGTCAACGGCATGGTCTTCGTCAATTCCGGTTACATGCGATTCGGCGGCGCGCCGGGCAACGTGCTGCTGGCGTTTGGCGCCGAATAGGCTCTGGGCTGTCGGCTTCGGTGGTCGTTGCGCCACCAGGTGGTCAATATGCGTTTCCTATTCGTTGTGGCCTTCGTCTCGCTCGTCATGACATCGCCAATGACAGCGCAAAGCACACCGTTCGCGAAGGACGGCATGATCCGCGCTGCGTACCTTGCGACGAATCCCGCTCATGCAGTGAAGGATTCGAAGACGGGTGAGGCTCGCGGCGTGGTGATCGACCTCGTTCAGGAACTGGGCCGCGTGCACGCGGTGAAGGTCACAGCCATCCCGTTGCCGAACCCTGCGGCAGTCATCGATGCCGTTCGAAAGGGTGAGGCCGAGATCGGTTTCGTTGCCTACAACCCCGAACGCGCAGGCCCCGTGGAGTTCTCGAAGCCCTACCTGCTCGTGAATCAGACATTCATCGTCAGGGACGACTCGCCGATTCGAACGATTGCCGACATCGACAAGCAGGGCCGAAAGCTGGGCGCGACGCGAGCGGATTCGATCGCGTTGTATCTCGGGCGGACCCTCAAGCAAGGACAGCTGGTGCAGCTCGACCAGTCGAGTCCCGATGCCGTTTTCAGCATGCTGCGCGAGGGCACAATCGACGCCTTCGGCGCGAACCGACAACGTCTCACGGACATTACGCGTGGTGTCGCCGGGATTCCGGATTCTCCCCGACGATCTCTACGGCGTTGAGCAGACGGTCATCGTACCTGGTGGACGTCGCGATGCGCAGGACGCCGCGAACAAGTTCATCGACGACGTGCGGAAGTCGGGATTCCTTCGGAAGTCGATCGAACGTAGTGGTGTGATTGGCATTTCAGTAGCACCCGAAAGCTAGAGCTCAGAACAGAGCCCAGAGCCGAGAGCTTCAGAGCCGAGAGCCCAGAACCGAGAGCCATGTTGACCGTTTTCCGCGCCGGTGCCACACTTCGGCCGGATCAATCCGGAGCAATGGAGTAATAAACCGTATGAAGCGAACGACTTCTCTTGCGTCGGTGCTCACGGTCATCTGTCTGTTCCAGGCGGCCAACCTATACGCGGCCACCTGCGAAAGCGTGGCTGCATTGAACCTTCCCAATACAAAGGTGACCTCCGCCGCCGAAGTTGCGCCCGGTGCGTTCGCGCCGCCCGGCCCGCCTGCTCGTGGCGGTGGCCCGGGTGCAGCGTTTGCGTCGCTGCCGGCGTTCTGCCGCGTGGCTGTCACGCTCACGCCGACGAGCGACTCCGACATCAAGGTCGAAGTGTGGCTTCCCGTGACCGGCTGGAATGGGAAGTATCAGGCGGTAGGAAACGGCGCATGGCAGGGCTCGATTGGGTACGCGGCAATGGCTGAAGCCTTACGTCGAGGCTATGCGACGAGTTCGACGGACACCGGGCACGTTGGCGGCAGCGCGAGCTTCGGGATGGGTCACCCCGAGAAGGTGATCGATTTCGCGTACCGCTCCGAGCACGAGATGGCGGTCACGTCGAAGGCAGTCATCAACGCCTACTACGGCAGCGCGCCGAAGTTCTCGTATTGGAACGGTTGCTCTGCGGGCGGTCGTCAGGCCATGAAAGAAGCGCAGATGTTCCCGGACGATTTCAACGGCATCATTGCCGGGTCACCGGGTCTGGACTGGTCAGGCCGCACAGCGCAGGCGGTTCGAATCGCCCAGTCGCTGCAGAACGAGCAGGCACGGCTGACGCCCGCGAAGACACAGGTGTTGCACAGCGCAGTCATGGCCGCATGCGACGAGCTCGACGGCGTCAAGGACGGTCTCATCGAGAATCCGCTGGCGTGCAAGTTCGATCCAGGTGTGTTGGTCTGCAAGGGTGGCGAGGAACCAGCCTGCCTCACGCAGGCGCAGGTCGATACGGCACGCCTGATCTACTCACCCATCGTCGATCCCAAAACCAAGCAGGAGATTCCTGGCCTGGCGCCCGGAAGTGAACTCGGATGGACCGACATGGGATGGTCCGCATCGGCGCGCGCGACCGGTCTCGATCACTTCCGGTATCTGGTCTTCTCGGATCCTCAGTGGGATGTTCAGAAGTTCAGTGTCGCCGCCGACGTGGCGCGCCTCAGAGAAGGTCCCAGTGGCGCGATCGATGCGTCCGATCCGAATCTCAAGCCGTTCTTCGACCGCGGCGGCAAGTTGATCCAGTACCACGGTTGGGCTGATCCGCAGATCACGCCGCTCGCCAGCGTGGCCTACTTCAATCGAGTTGCAGCGGCCAATGGTGGCGCTTCGAAGGTGCACGCATCATACCGGTTGTTCATGGCGCCCGGCATGGGGCACTGCGGTGGTGGTGCGGGCCCGAACGACTTCGACGAGCTGATCGCGCTCGAGCAGTGGGTGGAACAGGGTAAGGCGCCGGACATGATTCCTGCGACGCATTCGACCAACGGGAAGGTCGATCGGACGCGGCCGTTGTGCCCGTTTCCACAGGTGGCGAGCTACAAGGGAAGCGGCAGCATCGACGACGCAGCAAATTTCGTGTGTAAGTAAACGACGGTCCGGCCAACGCCGGACACTGCGTACGCGTCTATTACGTACGCCTCGAGTTTGGTTAAGAAGTAGTGTCCGGCTTCAGCCGGACCAGGGTGCCATATGAATCACAGGGCCTGTCTCCTCCCGGCGCTGGCGATTATTTCTCTCTGGCCCACGGCATCGGCGTCGGCTGCTTCCTGCGAATCGATCGCGGCACTGAGCCTGCCGAACGCCAAGGTGACGATGGCGCAGGTGGTGGCGCCAGGTGTGTTCACAATTCCAGGCTCGCCGCCGCCTGCGGGACAGCCGACTGTCTTCACGAGGGTCCCGCAGTTCTGTCGGGTCACCGCGACGCTCACGCCATCCAGCGACTCTGACATCAAGGTGGAAGTGTGGCTGCCGGCGTCCGGCTGGAACGGAAAGTTCCAGGCGGTCGGCAACGGCGGCTGGAATGGCAACATCCCGTACGCTGCGCTCGCCAATGCCGTGATCGGTGGATATGCAACGGCTGCGACCGATACCGGTCACGTTGGCAACACGGCAGCGTTCGCGCTTGGTCACCCCGAGAAGCTGATCGACTTCGGCTATCGCGCCGTGCACGAGATGACGGTGAAGGCCAAATCGATCATCGACGCGTTCTACGGCACCGCGCCGACGCTCTCGATCTGGAACGGATGCTCTCAAGGCGGCCGGCAGGGAATCACAGCCGCCGTCCGTTATCCCACCGACTTCGACGGTGTCGTGGCGGGCGCTCCAGCCGTAAACTTCGTCCACCTCCACGCCGGCCGCGTGGCGTTGAATCGCTCCGTCAACGTGACGTCAGCCAACGCCATCCCGGCGTCGAAATATCCATTCATCAACCAGGCGGTGCTTGCGGCGTGCGATTCGAAAGACGGTGTGACCGACGGCGTGCTCGAGAACCCGGGCGCCTGCGCGTTCGATCCAAAGGTGCTGCAGTGTACCGGTGAATCCGACAATGGATGCCTGACGCCGGCGCAGGTCGAGTCCGCGTCCCGCATGTACGCAGGCGCGAAGCATCCGACGACGAACGCCGCGGTGCTGCCGGGTCTCGCGCCTGGCGCTGAGCTGGCCTGGAACGTGCTCGGTGGCCCGCAGCCGCTCAGCCTCGCCATCGATACGTTCAAGTATGTGTTCATGAAGGATCGATCCTGGGAGCCCTCGCGGTTCAACCCGGCTATCGACATCGATGTGGCCATGGCTTCTGATCCGGACGATACGCTGGGCTCGACGAACGCAGATCTGCGGCCGTTCTTCGCACGCGGAGGGAAGCTGCTGATGTACCACGGATGGTCGGACCCGCAGGTCACGCCGTACAACACCATCAATTTCTTTCACAGGGTCCTGGAGACGACAGGCGGAGCCGGCGTGGGGACGTCGATTCAGTTGTACATGGTGCCCGGGATGAACCATTGCCAGGGTGGTCCAGGAACGGACATCTTCGACAAGGTCGGGGCGCTCGAAGAATGGATCAAGACTGGCTCTGCGCCCGCCCGAATCGACGCCGCCCATATGACCAAGGGAGTCGTCGACAAAACGCGGCCGCTTTGTCCGCTGGGGCAGGTGGCTCGCTGGAACGGCAGTGGCAGCACCGACGACGCCGCCAACTTCGCGTGCGTCGCCTCAACGGTCGGTAGCACGCGATAGCCCGCGTTGCCGTCGCGGCGGGCGCGGCTGGAGAGCGTAGACTTCTCCATGGAGGGAGATCCTATGTTCCGGCTGCTGTTCTGTTCCTTTTGCCGCCGCAGGGATTCCAGGGTCGCCAAGCTCGTGGCCGGCCCGCAGGAATGAGCACAACGAACTCCGACGCTCCTATCGGCGTATTCGATTCCGGCGTTGGTGGTCTGTCCGTGCTGCGTGAGATTCGTCGCGCGCTACCGGCCGAGGACCTGATCTACGTGGCCGATTCCGGCTACGCGCCCTATGGTGATCGCCCCGAAGAGTACGTGCGCGGACGTGCCGTCGCCATCATGGAGTTCCTGCGCACGAAGGATGCGAAGGCCGTCGTTGTCGCGTGCAACACGGCAACCGGCGTAGCCGTCGATGCGTTGCGCGCGCGCTACGACCTGCCGATCGTGGCCATCGAACCGGCCGTGAAACCTGCCGCTGCACGCTCTCGATCGCGCGTCGTTGGCGTCCTCGCGACGACACAAACGCTGGCCGGTCAGAAGTTCGCGAAGCTGGTGAGCACTTACGCGGGGGACGTCGAGGTGTTGACGCAGGCGGCGCCGGGGCTCGTCGATCAGGTCGAGGCCGGACAGCTGAACACGCCGTCTACGCGCTCACTCGTCGAACGCTATCTCCGACCGATGCTCGAGAAGGGCGCGGACACGATCGTCCTGGGATGCACGCACTATCCCTTCCTGGATGATCTCATTCGGGATGTTGCAGGTTCCGACGTCGTTGTGATCGATTCGGCGGTGCCAGTTGCGCGGGAGCTGCGCCGTCGCCTGCAGGGCGGTCACCTGCTTGCGCCAGACGATCGTCGTGGATCGGAAACCTTCTGGACGACGGGTTCGGTCGATCGCGTTCGAGCCGTGATCGCACAACTCTGGAGCAGTGAGGTCGAAGTCCGAGAGCTCCCGCCGGTCGCAGAGAGCCAGCGGAGCGCGCGGGTGTGATGAACGAGTTAGTCTTACTCCCCTGGAGGTGGCACATGGCACGACGGAGGGCCGGATGGGTCGCGCTTGGGTTCCTGGCCATTCTGGGTGGAGACGCACGCGCGCAGGGCCTGGTCACCCAGCGCAACCTGTCGCTGGCGATGGCGCGAACGATCGCCGAGGCGACCATCGCCGAGTGCAAATCTAAAGGCTTCAATACATCGGCGGCCGTCGTCGATCGTGCCGGGCAGGTGCTCGTCATCCTCCGCGACGAGCAGGCGACCGCGCAGACGGTCGAGATGTCACGGCGAAAGGCGTACACAGCGCGGATGTTTCGGACCTCGACCCTCGACTTTCAGAAGCGCACCGCCGAAGATCCGACGCTCCTGCCACAACGCGATGTGAGCGACATCCTCGCGCTTGGTGGTGGCGTGCCGATTCTCGTCGGCAACGAGGTGATTGGCGGCGTTGGTAGCTCTGGATCGAGTCAGACACAGGATGATGCCTGTGCGAAAGCGGGCCTTGCCAAGGTCACGGACTTGCTGAAATGACATCCACACACATCAGAGCATTCGCCGTGGTCCTTATCGCCTTCCTGGCATCCTCGGAGTTGCGCGGGCAGCAGAACGACGCCGAGCGCAAGGCATGGAACGCGCCATTCGCGCCGTTTCATATCATCGGCAACGTGCACTACGTTGGCGCCGCTGGCGTCAGTGCCTTCCTCATCGTCACGACGGAAGGGTCGATTCTGCTCGACGGCGGCCTACCGGAGACGGCGCCACTGATTGTGCGCAACATCGAGGCGCTGGGCTTTCGGCTGAGGGACGTGAAGTACCTGCTTAACAGCCACGCTCACTTCGATCATGCTGGCGGCCTTGCCGAGCTCAAACGGTTGACCGGGGCGCCAATGATCGCCAGCGGACCGGATGCATCGGCTCTGAGCGCCGGCGCCGAGGACATGCCGCCGATTGTCGTCGATCGTGTCGTGGCTGACGGAGGCACGGTTGATCTCGCCAGCGCGACACTGACGGCGCATATTACCCCGGGTCACACGAAGGGCTGCACAACCTGGACGATGACGACGAGTGATGGGGTCAAGCCGTATCGCGTGCTGTTTTACTGCAGCACGTCTGTCGTCGATCGGCTGGTCGGGAATGCGGGCTATCCCCAGATCGTCGGTGACTACGAGCGCACCTTCGCACGGTTCCGCACGATGTCGGCCGATGTCTTTCTCTCGAATCATCCGGGCTTCTTCCGGATGGAGCAGAAGAGGAAGCAGATGTCACCCGGCGCCGCGAATCCGTTCGTCGATTCCGGCGAGCTGCAGCGTTTCGTGGCCACCTCGGAGCGAGATTTCCGCGAGACGCTGGCGCGCGAGTCGCAACCGCGCTGAACGTAACGTTCACTGACCGAAGGACGCGTCTGCATGAGCAAATCAGATCCGCTTCGCGACCAACTGGTTCGCTTCCTCGATTGGAACGAGGCGCACGTCGACTTCGATGGCGCGATCAAGGGCATCCCGCCGGATAAGCGTGGCATGACGCCGCCAGGCTTTCCGCACTCGCCATGGCAGCTCATCGAGCACCTGCGAATCGCACAGGAGGACATCCACGATTTCTGCGTGAACCCGAACTACCAGCGAGATGAAATGGCCGGACGACTACTGGCCGGCGAGCGCGCCGCCGACTGCCGCGGCGTGGGACGAGAGCGTCGCCGCGTATCGTCGAGACAACGACAAGATGAAGGAGCTGGTGCGCAATCAGCCCGACCTGTTCGCGCGGATCCCGCATGGGAGCAGCCCACACCAGACCTACCTTCGCGCGGTGCTGCTCGTGGCGGATCACGCGGCGTATCACCTCGGCCAGCTCGTGCTCGTCACGGCGGATGTTGGGAATCTGGCCCTCCTAAACTCGCAACTCCCAACTCCCAATGACCCAAAAAGCTTGTTGACGGTTCGACGACGGTTTGGGAGTTGGAAGTTGGTGGTTGGAAGTTGACTCAGCTCTCGGAAACGATCACGCGCGCGCCGTCAGTGAGCGTATCCGGCGGGTGCAGCACGATCGTGGCGCCTGCTTCGAGCCCGCCCGTGATTTGGCCTTCGTTCTCGTTCCGCTGACCGAGCTGTACCATCTGTCGACGCACGCGCCCTTCTTCGACGACGAACACCGCCCATCCGTCGCCCTGCCGGAACAATGCGCCGACCGGCACCTTGAGCACGTCGTCTTCCTGCCACAGCACGATCCGGACCTCGACGCGGTATCCGTCACCGAGCCGGGACGCCTCAGCGGGGTTGGTGAAATCGATGATGACGTTGACGCGCTGTTCTTCGACGCCCAGCGCCGAGACCTTCATGAATCCCGACGGCTCGACCCGGCGCACGCGACCGTGCAGCGTGTGTCCGCCGCCCCATTGTTCGATCAGGACCGCGGCCCCGGGCGACACGCGCACGGCGTCGGTCGACAACAGGTCGGCGACGATCTCCATCCGGCCCGGCTCGCCGATCTCGAGGAGCGGTTCGCCACAGGTACGATGCCTTCGCTCTCGCGCAACCGCTTGAGCACGGTGCCGTCGACAGGGGAGACACATCGACCGAGCGGCCCGATGCGCTCGGCGCCGACAGACGGGCGCGTGCGAGTTGCAGCTCGGACTCGGCGCGCCGTTCGGTGAACTCGGCGGCGCGAAGGGCGTCCTCGGCTGATGCCAGCGCGGTCTCAGCGGCCTCGAGATCGTCGCTCGAGATGGCACCTGCTTTCATCAGTTCCTGCTGGCGGCGGAGGGTCGAACGCGCGCGCTCGAGTGCCGTCGCGGCGCGTTGGCGCTCGGCTCGCGCCTGGCCGACCGCCGCCGTCGCAGCATCGACCGCGGCCTGGAGCTCACCTCGTGTGCGGGAATCGAGCAACGGAGATTCGGCCGGCGTAATCCGTGCGAGGAGGGTCTTGCCACGGACGACCGGATCGCCAGGCTCGATCTCGATTCGGTGCACGCGGCCGGAGACAGGCGCAGTCACGAGGAACCTGTCGCGCACGCGCGTTTCCCCGTCTTCGTCGACGGTGACCTGCATCGGGCCGCGCTCGGCGCGGACGACGGAGACTTCCATCGCCTCCGGCCACAACGCCGCGGCCACGATGGCCGCCACCAGAGCACCGACGGCAATCAGTTTCTTGTTCTTGAGAAAACGCATGCCGATCGGATTAGCTCCGCTTCCTCTCACTCCCGTATTTTCAGCACCGCCACCAGGTCGAGCGCGTCCAGCTTTCGCCGGACGATGAGCCCCGACACCAGCGCCCCGCCGATGATTCCAAGGAATGACCAGGCGACTGCCTGGCGAGACACGTAGAGCGGGAAGCGGTAGACCTCGCTGTCGATCGAACCGACGATGACTGCAGAAAGACTGTACCCGAACGCGCCGCCGACCGGCAGCGACACCAGCGTCAGCAGCGCCAGCTCTCCCATCAGGATGAGCGAGATCTCCGCTCGTGTGAAGCCCAGCACGCGCAGGCTCGCCAGTTCGCGGCTGCGCTCCGAGAGCGAGATCCGCGCTGCGTTGTAGACGACCCCGAAGGCAATCACGCTGGCGAACACGAGGTTGATCAAAATGGAGAGCCCCAGATTTGCGGCCAGCACTTCCCTGAACCGTCGAGCACGGACCGCTTGAACCCGGTCCCTGCCACTGTCGGGATGTCCTTCAACGTCGTTGCCAGCTCGCGCCTCCTGCGCCTGATCGACCAGCATGAGTGCGCCGGTTGTCACGTCGCCTTCCTGCATCAACCGATGCAGCGCATCGATATCCATGTAGGCCGACAGCCCGAGCAGATCGTCGACGAGGCCGGAGACCTCGACCCGCCGTGTCGGACGATGGCCCTCCAGTACCTCCATCGTCACGACGTCGCCGATCGAGATGTCCAGTGCGTTTGCCAGCGTCTGCGACAGCACGACTCCGCCGGGCGGCAGGCGGACCGGCTCGCCATTCCGATCGACGATGCGCTTGAAGCGCGGCGGTGGGGGCGACACCGGTAATCGCCAGGTAGCGCTCGCGATAGCCGGCACGTACTCGCACAGCGACAGTCCGTTGCGGCTCGACCGCGATGACCCCGGGCAGTCGCGCGAGCGCGTGTCTGGCGGCGCTGCTGCGCGGCTCCACGAAGTTCACCGTGACGTCCTGCCGCTCGGCCTCCCAGAACTGCGTCTGGATCAGCCGTTCGGTCGCGTCGGTGAAAACGAAGCCGATCATGAGAATGGCAACGGCAAAGGAGATACCGAAAATCGAAGCGGCCGCACGGAACGGATGTCGCGCAATGTTTCGCAGCACCATCCTCCCCGCCGTGCCGAGGTATCTCGAGATGAACGGCGTCTCGAGCAACGTGCGCCGATAGCGTGCCGGTGTCTCCGGCCGCATCGCTTCCGCAGGCGGAATCCTGACGGCGCGGACGACGGCGCCAAACGCGCCGGCTCCGGCGGCCACGAAGGTCAGCGTGGACGCGCCGACCACCACCCGCGGCGGCACGCCGAACGTCAGCTCGGGAAAGCGGAAGTAGACGTTGTAGAGATCGATGATCATCGTCCCGAGCCACGCGCCGCCAATGACACCGATGGCGATCCCGATCGGCCCGATCACGAATCCCCACTTCAGGTAGTGCCAGCCGATAGCGACGTTGTCGTATCCCAGCGCCTTCAGCGAGGCGATCTGCGGCCGCTGCAGCGCGAGCGCGCGGGTCAGCGCGACGTTCAGGATGAACGCGGCAACGATGAGAAAGATCAGCGGCAGCATGAACCCGAAGCTCTGGAGCTGGGCCATCTCGTTCTCGACGGTCCAGTGCGACAGCTGCAGCGCACGCGGGATCGCGCCTCGTCCGCCGTACGGTTCGAGGATGCGATCGAGCCTGGAGATGACCTCCTCGCTGGATGCACCAGGTGACAGCATGAGCACGACGTCGTTGAACCCGCCTTCCATGTCGAAGGCGGCGGCCAGCGCCTTCTCGTCCATCCAGAAGATGCCGTATCGCTGATCGTCGGGCACGAGCTCACCCGGCCTGATGCTGTAGATGTATTCGGGCGACAGCGCCACGCCGACAATGGTGAGCCGTCGCAGGCGGCCATTGATGACCGCCGGCACCTGGTCGCCCAGTTCCAGCTTGTTCGCGATGACGAAGCCTTCGCTCGCCAGCGATTTCGTCCGGGCGGTTCGGCTCGATCCAGCGGCCACGTCGCAGGAAGAGGTCGTTGACACTCGGCCTGCGATCGGCGGGGATCGACACGAGCTGCGCCCCCGCTGGCTCGTCGAGATTCTCGAGATCGAGCGTGACGCCGGAGACGACGCGCGTCTCCATCGCTGACACGCCCGGGATGGAGGCGATCTCTGCGGCCACCCGCTGCGGTGCCCGCTTCAGCGACGCGAAGACGTGCCCGAACCGCTGCCGTTCGTAGTAGGCGCGACGCGTTTCGCTCAGCGAGGCAAACGTCGACTGGTACATCACGTACATCGCCACGCCGGCCGCCACGACCATGGCGATGGCAAACGCCTGCCCTTTCATGCCCCACAGATCGCGGAACAGCTTGCGGTTCAGGGCGGAGAGTCTCACCTTCACCAGGCCAACTCCTGCGGTGAGAGCTTCTCCGTTCTGTTTTCGACCGTCGTCACGCGTCCGTCGGCAAGCCGGACGACGCGATCGGCCATCAAGGCGATCGCCGAGTTGTGCGTGATGACGACCGTCGTCGTGCCGAGCTCCGCGTTGACGCGCTGCAGCGCTTCGAGGACGACGATGCCGGTGGAGATGTCGAGGGCGCCGGTCGGCTCGTCGCAGAGCAGGACGGAGGGGCGTTTGGCGATGGCTCGGGCAATGGCGACGCGCTGCTGTTCGCCGCCCGAGAGCTGCGCCGGAAAGTGGTCGAGCCGCGCCTCGAGCTTCACGAGACCCAGCGCCTCCTCCGGCGCCATCGGGCGCGTGGAGATCTCGGTGACGAGCGCGACGTTTTCGACGGCGGTGAGGCTGGGAATGAGGTTGTAGAACTGAAAGACGAAGCCGACGTGCTGGCGCCGGTAGGCGGTCAACGCTCCCTCGTCGGCCTCGGTCAGGTCGGTATCCCGATAGAGCACCTGCCCGCTCGTCGGAACGTCCAGGCCGCCGATGATGTTGAGGAGCGTCGACTTGCCTGAACCCGACGGCCCGAGCAGCACGACGAATTGCCCCTCGTCGAGTGCGAGGTTGACCTGTCGCAGCGCGTGCACCTCCACTTCGCCCATGCGGTAGACCTTGGCGAGGTCGCGGATCTGAAACAGCGGTGTCGACATCTCTGTCCAAGCGTGCGTCGACTGCCACGTGCGTGTCCAGTCGCTGCACCTGAGGGGCGCAGAGCGGTCCCTGCCGTGCTACCATCCGGCCCATCCCTGCACGCTGCTACGAACGTTTCCGAGGAGGCCAGATGGCGAAGAAGTCGAAGAGCACGAAGAAGGCGAAGACCACCAAGACAGCAAAGAAGAAGAAGTCCGCGCGCAAGCCAAGCGCTGCTTTCATGAGGCCCGTCTCGCCGAGTCCCGCGCTGGCGGCAGTCATCGGGTCCAAGGCGGTTCCGCGGACGGAGGTCACCAAACGCCTCTGGGCCTACATCAAGAAGAACAAGCTGCAGGATACGAAGAACAGGCGGATGATCAACGCCGACGCCACGCTCAAGCCGGTCTTCGGCGGGAAGTCCTCTGTGAACATGTTCGAGATGACGAGGCTTGTAGGGAAGCACCTGAAGTAGTCCGGGAACCACGGAACCTGGAACGAGGACATCACTGGAGTTCCACGTTCCGGGTTTCATGTTCCTGGTTCGTGTTCCATGTTCACGGTTCGGTTCTGGGCTCACGGTTCCGTCCACGTTTCAGGATTCCACGTTTGCTGATGGCGGCGGGATACAAGCGAATCGCGACCGAGGAAGCCTGGGCGCCGGCGGAGTTGCTCGATACCTATCGAGCGATGGCCGCGAAAAAGTCGATCGACGATCCCGGCTTCATCGCGCTCTGGTCCAGGCTCGGCGCCAGAGGCCAGTTGTCAGAGCGGCTGGCCGACATTGGTGAGCGCCGCATCGCCGATATGGACAGCTCGGGGATCGATCTGCAGATCCTGTCGCTGACCTCACCCGGCGTGCAGGTCTTCGACGCCGCAACCGCGACTTCGCTTGCCGCCAGCTCCAACGATCAGGTCGCGGAGGCCGTACGAAAGTATCCCACGCGGTTTGCCGCACTTGGCGCTGTCGCACCGCAGGACCCGAAAGCGGCCGCGCGTGAAGCCGGGCGCGCGGTTCGAAACCTGGGCCTGAAGGGCATCATCATCAACTCGCATACCCGCGGCGAGTTCCTCGACGACCCGAAGTTCTGGGACATCTTCGAGGCGGCCGAGGCGCTGCAGGTGCCGATCTACATCCATCCGCAGGCGCCGCCACCGCAAATGTCCGCGCCCTATGTCGAGAAGGGACTTGAAGGCGCATTGTGGGGGTTTGCCGCCGAGACCGGTCTCCACCTGCTCGCGATCCTGCGCAGCGGCGCGCTCGATCGCTTTCCAGGCTTGCGTATTGTGGTGGGTCATGCAGGTGAAGCGCTGCCGTTCTGGCTGTATCGCCTCGACTACATGAATAAGACTGCTCGTCCGGCCATTCGAAATGGCGCAGACCGGTTGAAGCGAACGCTCAGCGAGTACATGCGCGAGAACGTCTATGTCACGACCAGTGGCATGGCGTGGCCACCGGTCATCACCTTCGTGCAGTCGGTGCTCGGAATGGACCGGGTGTTATACGCGATGGATTACCCCTACCAGTTCGAGCCGGACGAAGTGACGGCCACCGACGACCTGCCTATCAGCGACGCAGACAAGAAGAGGTTGTTCCAGACCAACGCGGAGCGGGTATTCCGCTTGTAGCGTGACGCCGATCATCGAGGTCTCGAAGATTCGCAAGGCGTACGGGAAGACCGTCGCTGTCGACGAGGTGTCGTTTGCGGTGGAGGAGGGCGAGATCTTCGGGCTGATCGGCCCGAATGGGGCGGGCAAGACGACCACGATGGAGTGCGTCGAAGGACTGCGGCGCCCGGACCGCGGCACGATCTCAGTGTTGTCGCTCGACCCGATTCGCGACGCGCGCACCCTTCAGCAGAAAGTCGGCGTGCAGTTGCAGCAGGCTCAGCTCCAGAAGCGAATCAAGGTCAGGGAAGCCGTGGACCTGTGGGCGTCGCTCTATCCACACCCGGTCGACGGGGATGCGCTGCTCGAACGTCTCGGACTCTCGGACAAGCGGCAGGCGTGGTTCATGACGCTGTCGGGCGGTCAGAAACAGCGGCTCTTCATCGCGCTCGCGCTCATCCACGACCCTGACGTCGTGCTCCTCGACGAGCTGACCACAGGCCTCGATCCACAGGCCCGCCGTGCGATCTGGGACCTGGTGCGCGAGATCCGCACTCGCGGCAAGACAGTGCTCCTGACGACGCACCTCATGGAGGAGGCCGAGCGCCTCTGCGACCGTGTGGCGATCGTCGAGCGGGGACGTGTCATCGACATCGGCACACCGGCCGGGCTCGTTCGCAAACACTGCCCCACGCAGACAGTTCTCCTCGAGACGACCGAGGCGGGAGCCGCCGAACACTTTCAATCGATTCCGGGAGTCGAATCGATCTCCTGGGAGGACAGCCGCTGCACGATTCGGGGAAGCGGAGGCGACCTGGTCACGCACGTCATCCAGTGCCTGGCCGAGCATCGCATTCGCGTCACGGACTTCAGGACCGAGCTTCCGAATCTGGAAGATGTGTTCCTCACGCTGACCGGGCACTCAATCCGTGAGTAGGACCGTGTCGACTTCCAACTGCCAACTCCCAACTCCCAATCTTCTTTCCCACCCGTGTCTGGGAGTTGGAGGTTGGGAGTTGGAGGTTGACGAGTGGCGCCGATGATACGGGCACTCGCCACGCTGGCCTGGCTGGAGACCAAGATCTTCATACGCGAACCGATGGGTGTGATCGGAACCGTCGGCATTCCGGTGGCGGTCTTCCTCATTGCCAGTCAGATCGCCGGGCCGCGCGTGGCGCGAGCGGCGATGCAGCCCGGCGGCGTCGTGTCGGCCTTCATGCCGGTGCTCGCGTCGGTGCTGATGGCCCTGAGCGCCATCTCATCGCTCGTGACGATTGTCTCGATCTACCGGGAAGGTGGAATCCTGAAGCGGTTGCGTGCCACACCGCTGTCACCAACGGTGATCCTCTCGGCGCACGTCATCGTGAAGCTGGCGTTCACGGCTCTCACGCTCGTGATCATGGTGCTGGCGGGCCGGCAGTATTTCCCGGCGGGGACAGCGGTGCCAGTGTTTTCTTACGGCGTCGCGCTGATCTTCACCACCGGCGCCATCCTCTCGGTCGGATTCCTGATCGCCAGCGTCGTCCCGACGGCGCGTTTCGCACAGCCGATCGCGGCCGTAGTTCTGTATCCGATGGTAGCGTTGTCCGGGTTGTTCTTTCCGATCGAGACCCTTCCACAGTGGCTCAGGCTGGTGGCGCGGCTGCTGCCGCTTGGCTATGCCGTGTCGTTGCTCGATGGCATCTGGAGGGGCGAGACCTGGTGGTCACATCTCGGCGACATCGCTGCGCTCACGCTCTTCTTTCTCATCGTCACGGCGATCGCCAGCCGGGTATTCCGCTGGGAGTAGAGAGCCATGCACATCAGGATTGTGATGTGGCTTGCAAATCTGTTCGAGGTTTCCTCGGTGCCTGCATAGGGCTTTACGGAACGGCCGCTTCGCGCTGAGTACCTGTCTTGCACATGGTGTCAGCAGATGGCGCTCTATCTCGACACCACCATTCCGGCCCCCAGGGTGTCGCTTGCTGCCGCGCCCCCCGTGTGCATCAAGAGTGAGGCGTTCGACGCCGCACTGGTAATCGTGCCGCTTGCGACCGCACTGACTGCTGCGGCGGCGGTTCTCGCGAACCCCGGTCTATTTACGGCGCTGCTCATCGCCGACCTGTGGCTCCTTGGCTACCACCACGTCGTAGCCACGTATACGAGGCTGGCATTCACGGCAGAGACGTTCCGCACGAACCGGTTCCTCGCGTTCGATCTGCTGGTGCTCGTCATTGCCGCAACGCTGGCGCTGGCGTTCACGGCAGGCGCGTGGGTCGTGGCCACGGCATTTCTCTACCTGCAGTGGTTCCACTACATGCGTCAGGGCTACGGCCTTTCGCGCATGTACTTCCGGGCATCGCCCGAGGGTCAGGTCGCCGGAAGCCGTGACATCGTCACGGACCTGCTGATCTACCTCGTTCCCATCTACGCCATTGCCGCGCGTTCAGCGACGATGGGTGAGAAGTTCCTCGACCTGCCGGTGAAGACGCTGCTGCTGCCGAGCGAGGCGATCACCGCACTTGGATTCGCGGCCGCCGTTGCGGGCGCGATGTGGGCGCTCCGGAGTGCGGTCGCCTTCGCACGCGGCACGCTCGATGGGCTGTACGCGAGCTTCGTCCTGTCCCACGTCGCAATCTTCCTCGTCGGCTACATCGCCACCGAGAACGCAGACACTGGCTGGCTGGCGATCAACATCTGGCACAACTTCCAGTACGTGCTCGTGGTCTGGATGATGAACACGAAGAAGTACGCCGGTGTCGAACCCATCACGAGTTTCATCGCGCGTATCAGTCAGCCCGGACGCGTGGCGCGATATTTCTTCAGCTGCATCGCGATTTCGACGGTGATCTACCTCATCCTCGGCCGATTCGTGGCCGCGCTGGGCGGTGGAATGGCGCTGACCGTCGGCCTCTACATGGGCATCAACTTCCATCACTACATCGTCGACGCGCTCATCTGGAAGCGTCGACGTGTTGCTGCCGCCTAGCAACACTCAGAGCGACGAAGATTCCGGAGACACGGGTCGCCGCGGAGACACGGAGCCGCGGAGACAAGAAGGGCGGGGATGGGTCCGCGCCTCAGCGCCGCTCGCCGCGCCCCTCCGTGTCATCGTGCCTCTGTGGTGATCCGTTTGCTCCGTCTCCTCCGTTCCCTCAGAAGCCAGGTTACGTTTCGCACGAAGCCGTCATAATCAGCTCATGCCAGGTCTCTTCACCGGAGTGCCTCGCGAACGTGAACAGTTGCAGGTGGCGCCCGGTGCGGTGTGGCTGAAGAACTGGCTCTCTCTCGAGGAGCAGGTGAGACTCGTCGAACGCTGCCGCGCGCTGATGGCGGGGCCAGGCGGTGGGTACACACCGACCGTTCGCGGTGGCGGCAAGATGCACGTGCAGATGATGTGTCTTGGACGGCACTGGAATCCGTTGACCTACACGTACGGGACTACTCGCGCCGACCGTGATGATTTGCCGGTCGGACCGGTGCCGGATGACTGGGTGGATCTCGCGTCAGCCGCTGCGAGCGCAGCTGGTCTCAGCGTGCGACCCGACATCTGTCTGATCAACTTCTATGACGCTGGCGGGCGCATGGGGCTGCATCAGGACAAGGATGAAAGTACCGCGTCGCTCGAGGCAGGCGTTCCGGTCGTCTCATTGTCGGTGGGCGACACGGCGCGATTCCTGTTTGGCGGGTTGCGGCGGCGCGATCCGATCGAGACGATCTTCCTCGAATCGGGAGATGCATTCGTGTTTGGCGGCGCGGCCCGCCTTCGCTATCACGGTGTGTCGCGGATCATCCCCGACACGGCGCCGGCGGCGCTCGGCATCGCAGGCCGGTTCAATCTGACGTTCAGACGGTACTGAACTCAGGACGAAGAACGAACTCTGTAAATCTGAGACCACATGCCGAGACTCATCGAACGACCAACGATCGTGCAGGCCGCAGGCAACAAGCCGAAACAGATTCAGGAATTCGCCGGGCGCGTGAACTCGGGGCACAGTGGGGTCAGCGTGGCCCGCATGGTGTCACCGGCTGGATGGCGGGAGCCAGGCCAGCGACCGCAGTTCGAGGAGATCACCGTCGTGCTGCGCGGGATGGTGCGCGTCGAGCACGAAGGCGGTGTCATCGACGTCCGCGCCGGGCAGGCCGTGGTCGCAGCACCGGGGGAGTGGATTCGCTACAGCAGTCCTGAGGCCGACGGTGCTGAATACATCGCCGTGTGCATTCCTGCCTTCTCACCGGACACGGTTCATCGCGATCCGGAGTAAGAGCCGTATGATGAGCGGCACTGGAGGCGAGATGGCAGCACGCCATGCCGCGTCGATTGTCGCCGTCATGCTGGGATTGCTCGTGCCTGCCGTGCAGGCTCAGTGGTTGAACCATCCAACCCCTGGAATTCCGAGGCTGGCCGATGGCAAGCCGAACCTGACCGCGCCGGCCCCGCGGACAAGCGACGGGCGGCCGGACCTGTCCGGCATCTGGGCGGCCGAATGCGCCATCTACGGAAAAGACTCTTGCTTCACGAAGAGTCTCTTCTTCGATCTCGCCAAGGGTCTGAAACCCGAAGACGTGCAGATGACGCCGTGGGCGGCACAGATCCAGGCGCAGCGCGAGAGCCGCAATCACGTTGACGACCCGTACGGCTACTGCCTGCCGCCAGGGACTCCGCGCATCAACTTTGGCGGTGGACCGTTCAGACTTCTGCAGACGCCACAGGTCACCGCACTCTTGTATGAAACGCTCGTCGGCATGACCTTCCGCCAGGTGTTTACGGACGGACGCTCATTGCCGGACATGACCGAGCCAACGTGGCTCGGCTACTCGATCGGACGATGGGACGGCGACACGTTCGTCGTCGAGACCACAGGGTTCAGGGATGGCGGGTGGCTCGACACACTCAAGGGGCGTCCGCACAGCGACGCCCTCCGCGTCACAGAGCGGTTCCGCCGCATCGATCTCGGTCACATGGATCTGACGATCACCATCGACGATCCGAAAGCGTTTCTGAAGCCGTGGACCTTCACCGCGCCATTGACGCTCCTCCCCGACACCGAACTGGTCGAGGCATTCTGTGACAGTCACGATCGCACGATGACGCACCGCGTCGTGGAGCCGGCGCCGGAGCCTCCGAGTCCCCCCTTGCGCTGACGCATTGCCTTGCCGTTCGACAAACCGGAACATATGATCCAGTCGCCGCAAGGACACAACGGAGTCTCCATGGCGTTGAGATACGGCTGGGCCCTGCTGCTGTTTGTCTCGGTGGCGTGTACGTCCACCGCCCCGCCGGCAGCGCAGCCAATGCCCACGAAGCTGGCCGGTATGTGGAGCGATCCGCCGTCCACCTCCGTCGGCGTGCTTTGTTTCATTTCCTGCACTGACGCCGGTATCGAGCGTTTGAATGCGCTGCTCGACGACCCGGCCAACGATACGCGTCCCTACCAGGAACTGCGGGCCGAGGCCGAGAAACACGCGAAGGACAACTACTTCCGTCCTCGATTGACCGAGGCCGCGATGAAGACGTATCCGCTCGATCCCGCAGACGATCCCGGGTTCCTCCGCTGTGAGCCGTGGGGGCTTGCGAAGCAGATGTTTGCGCCGCACCAGCTCGAGATACGGCAGCTCGGTGCCGACCAGATTGAATTGCGGTACGGCGAGTGGGAAGCCGTTCGCACGGTTTACCTTGACGGCCGCAAGCCACCAGCCAGTCTGGCGCCCAGCCGCCTGGGTTTCTCAGTGGGACATTGGGAAGGCGAGACCCTGGTCGTCGAAACATCGGGCGTTGCGGCGAACATCACCTGGTGGAGCGCGCAGCACAGCGACCAGCTTCGAGTCGTCGAACGCTTTACGCGTTCTGACGAAGACAATACGCTCCTGCTCACGGCAACGATCGAAGACGGCTGGAGTCTGCGAGAGCCGGTGGTCGTCAAGAAGATCTGGCGATGGGCACCGGAGCAGAAGATCACGCCGTATGACGCCTGCGAGCCGGCGACTGAGTTCTCGAGGGGAAAGGGTTGAGTGAGCGATGAAGCTCCTGCGCTTGTTGATGTTGATCCTGTCCATGCTGGTCGTCCCCGTCGCTCGTGTTGCCTCTCATCATGCATTCTCCCCTGTCTACGACGCCAAGCGCACGATCACCGTCGACGGTGTCGTGACGCAATTCCGGTTCGTCAATCCGCACGCGATGATGCTGATGGACGTCACGGACAAGAGCGGCAAAGTGGTGAAGTGGAACGTTGAGTTCGCGGGACGGCTGAACCTCGAAGAGAGTGGCTGGACTGCGAACTCGATCAAGCCGGGCGAGCGCGTCAAGGTCACGGGCAATCCAGCATGGACCAGTCCTCAGCGGATGGCTTTTGTGAAGCTGGTACGCGCCGACGGAACGGAGCTCGATCAGGGCGCGGCGCAGCGTTTGAGCGCGATTGAAGAAGAGCGCAGGCAGCGTGCCGCCAAACGGACGCAGTCCCAGCCCACGTCCGGACAGGACAAGTGAGCTGGGACGATCGGTGTGCGCGGGCTTCTAACGCCGCGACTCCTTCCACCCATCACGGGCACGCAGGCCGGTGGCACGCTCGGTCAATTGGATGAACTCGGCCCGATAGCTTTCTCCATCGGTTCCACGGAACCGACGTGCTCGTTCAGCCGCTGCGCGGAAGCTGGCGCTGCCGCGATCGGGTGACTCGCGCAGCACCATCCCGAACTCGGCGACCGCCGACGCGAACCCGACGTTCGCCGTCATCCCGGACGTTCGATTCCTCACCGCTCTGCTGAGCAACTGGCTCGTGTCGCCATCAGGCGCCTTGTAGCGCACCTTCACCGTCAGTAACTCGCCGGATGACGCGGCTCGCGTTGGCTGCAGGCCGCGTTGGTACCCGAGAGCATCAACCGTGGAGGTGTCGACCTCCACCCCCTGCGGCACGATTTCGTAGAGGGCGGTCACAGAATGACCGGCTCCGATCTCGCCGGCATCCTTCCGGTCATCGTTGAAGTCCTCGTTCTGCAGGAGACGATTCTCGTATCCAATCAGCCGGTACGCGGCGACTTCACGCGGATTGAATTCCACCTGAATCTTCACGTCCTTGGCGATCGTGTCGAGCGTGCCGCCCGCTTCCTTGACGAGCACTTTGCGTGCCTCGTGCAACGAATCCAGGTACGAATAGTTTCCGTTCCCCTTATCGGCCAGCTTTTCCATCGTCGAGTCCTTCAGGTTGCCGGTGCCGACGCCGAGGACGGACAGGAAAATGCCGCTTTCGCGCTCCCGTTCGATCAGCTGCACGAGCTCGCTCTGGTTCGTGACACCGACGTTGAAGTCGCCGTCGGTGGCGAGCACGACACGATTCACGCCACCGGGGATGAAGTTGTCGCGGGCGACCCGATACGCGAGGGTGATGCCCTCGGCGCCGTTGGTGGATCCTCCCGCCTCCAGGCGCTCGAGCGCTTCGTGGATGCGGGCGCGCTGACTGCCTGGCGTGGACGGCAACACCAGTCCGCTGGCGCCCGCGTAGACAACGATGGCGACACGATCACGGTCGGCGAGGACGTCGGTGAGCATCCGCATGGCGGTTCGCACCAGCGGCAACTTGTCCGACGGCATCATCGAGCCGGAGACATCGAGCAGAAACACAAGGTTGCGAGGCGTCGGTTCTCGATCGCGAAGCTCGCGCCCCTGCAGGCCGATCAGTGCCAGCTTGTGGCGGGGATTCCAGGGACACGCCGTGAGTTCCGTCGTGATTGAGAACGGCGCACCATCGGATCGGCTGCGGGTAGTCGAAACGGAAATAGTTGATGAGTTCCTCGATGCGGACGGCGCCCGGCGGTGGCAATTCGTCATTGGTGATGAACCGCCGGACGTTGGCATACGAAGCAGTGTCCACGTCGATTGAGAACGTCGACAGCGGTTCGGCATCCACGCGACGGAATCGGTTCTCGTCGATGTGATCGTACGCTTCCGTGTTGAAGCGGCCAGTTTGTCTGTCATGCACGCCGCCGATAAGGCCGGCCGGCATGCCGGCGGCAATCCCGCCTGCAACGCCGACCCCTTCTGCTAGACGCGCCATCTGCGCGTTGATGACCGGCGACGCTGCCGTGACTGTGATCGTTTCGGCCACCGCACTGACGCTCATGCTGAGGGTGATGCGCTCGGTTCTGCCCGAGACCAGCGTCAGTTTGCTGCGGGCGGAATGGAACCCCTCCAAGACAGCTTCAATGTCGTACTCTCCGGCGCGAAGTCGAATGAACGAGAACGCACCGCGCCCATCGGTGACAGCGGTGTGCTTTTCGGGCCCGGTGATCGTGACCGTCACACCGGGAAGTACAGCGCCACTGGAGTCAGTGACGACTCCGTTGATTGCACCGAATTCGACTTGCAAGGCAATCAGAGGCACGACGAACGCAGCGACGACAACAGAAGCCCAGATGCGCGTACGCATGGCTTCACCTCCCAGGCAGGCAGTAGTCGTCGATCCGGATCGGCGATGGCACGAGGCACTTCGCAAAGCTCGTGCCTCACATGACCCCGACATTGGCTTTAGACACCAGAGGAATCTGTTTGGCCGTCGTCGAGAATCGACGTTGTGATGGATCGCGATCTCATCTTCTTGGATTGCGAATTCGTAACTGTGCGAGCGAGGCCGTGCCGACCGCCGAGCGCCGCGTGCTACACTTCGATGACCGTGATGCGATCCACTCCTTTCGTGTGTCTTTCTGTTGGCGACGAACTTCCTCAGCGTGGCCGCCGATGCCCAGAGCGGCGCCTCTGTGCTCAGCGTGGACGATGGGATTCGGACGCGGCCGGTTGCGCGCCTGGTTGACGGGCGCTGGGTCGCGGACGGCAAGTGTGTGCCGGCGAGCCCGAAGGACGGTCAGGTATCGCGAGAGCGCCTCAGAGCCGAGGGCGCGATGCAGTTGCTCGAGGTTCGAGCTGTCGCCGCGGGTACGCCGGAATGGCTGCGGCTCGTGCCCACGATCGTCGGGTTATTCGAGCGGCGCGAACGCGAGCAGCGGTTGTCCGATCGCGCCTCTGACGCACCGCGTGCCGTCGACTGGATCTATGCGAGCGAAGGCGGCAGCGATCCCCGCACCTACTACTTCGAGGCGTCGCGGCGCGTGGCCAGCACGTCCCCCGATGTCGATCACGATACCGATCCTCCGGGCACGGTGCGCATCGCGGTGGCCGGCTTTCTGCACGACACTGCTGGCCGCCTGACGCCGCTCGGGACCAAGAGCGAGCTTCGCTGGGAGCAGGACGGTCTGCCGGCCGGTCCCACTCGGCCCGATCTCATGCCGCTCGGTATTGTGAGTTACGGCGATCGCTCTGTCTGGGTGATGAAGGGGCAGTCCGGCTCGAGCAGCTGGTTCACGTTATACGAGGTCGGCGCCACAGGCACACGCACGGCGCTCACCGTGCGGCAGGTTCGCTGTTAGCAATTCAACGGTGAGTGGTACCATGCGTCGCGCGAGGAGGTAGTCATGCCGAAGTTTCTGATTAAGGCGTCGTACAGCGCAGATGGCGTGCGCGGGCTCATCAAGGAAGGCGGATCCAAACGGCGCGCGGCGGTTCAAAAGATTGTCGAGGGCATGGGCGGGAAACTCGAAGCGTTCTACTACGCGTATGGGGAAGACGATGCGGTGATCATCACGGATCTGCCGGATGCCGCAAGTGGGCTGGCGATAAGCCTGGCGGTCAACGCGACAGGAGCTGTACGGCTGGCAACGACTCCGCTGATCACGCCGGAAGAAATGGACGCAGCGAGCAAGAAGACGGTGGACTACAAGGCACCCGGTCAATCGTAGTTCCATGTTCCGGGTTCCAGGTTCCAGGAGATCGAGGATAGCGAATGGTCAAGTTCACGGTGAATGGAACGGCACGTACTTTCGACGGCGATGAAGACATGCCGTTGCTCTGGTATCTCCGCGACGATCTGCGGTTGACGGGGACGAGGTTTGGGTGTGGCGCTGGCCTGTGCGGCGCGTGCACGGTGCATCTGGACGGAACCGCGGTGCGGTCGTGCCAGACGCCACTCCGCACGTTGCAGAACAAGCGCGTCGTCACGATCGAGGGGCTCAGTCCCGACGGGCGTCACCCGGTGCAGCGGGCCTGGGCGACACACGACGTGGCGCAATGCGGGTATTGCCAATCAGGGCAGATCATGCAGGCCGCCTCGCTGCTGGTGCGCACACCGAACCCGACCGATCAGGACATCGATCGCGCGATGACCGGCAACATCTGTCGATGTGGCACCTACCAGCGCATCCGAGCCGCCATCAAGACGGCGGCAAAGGAGCGGGCATGAGCGTCATCGAAAACATCAGCCGCCGCCGCTTCATCGGAGGGCGTCTTCTCCACGGGCGCATTCGTCCTTGCGGCCCGCGTGCTGCCCGAATCCGCCTGGGCGCAGACAGCCGGGCCCGCATTCCGCACGAATGCGGACGCGGCCGCGCTCAATCCAAGTGTCTATCTCGGGATCCAGCCCGATGGCACTGTCTTCATCGTGACGCACCGGTCCGAGATGGGCACCGGCATTCGAACCACGTTGCCGATGGTTGCCGCCGACGAGCTCGATGCCGACTGGAGTCGCGTTCGCATCGAGCAGGGCATTGGGGATGCGCGATACGGTGACCAGAACACCGATGGCTCACGTTCGATTCGAGACTTTTACGTCGCGTTCCGGCAGGCAGGGGCGTCTGCAAGAGCGATGCTGGTGAGCGCGGCCGCGGCGCAGTGGAACGTTCCGGCATCACAGTGCACGACGTCGAATCACGAGGTCGTGCATCAGGCCAGCGGACGACGGCTGGCGTATGGCGCGCTCGTTCCGGCGGCGGCGAAGCTTCCGGTGCCGGCAGCCGAGAGTCTCCAGTTCAAGCCCAAGGCCGCGTGGCGCCTGATCGGTCAGGAGACCTCGACCTACGATCAGCAGGACATCTACACCGGGAAAGCGCAGTTCGGTCTCGACGTGTTTCGCGACGGCATGGTCTACGCCTCCATCGAGCATCCGCCGGTGCTCGGCGGCACGGTGAAGAGCGTGAACGACGCGGATGCGCGTGCGGTTAAAGGGGTGCAGCAGACGGTGACGCTCGACACGTTCAAGCCACCGCATCTCTTCCAACCGCTCGGTGGTGTGGCGGTGATCGCGGACAACACGTGGGCGGCGCTGCAGGGCCGACGGAAGCTGAAGGTCGATTGGAACGACGGCGCACATGCGTCGTTCGAGTCGGACGCGTTCAAGAAGCAGCTGCTCCAGACGGTGAGCCAGCCGGCGAAGGTGGCGCGGAACGTCGGCAACGTGGATGCCGAGTTCGCGAAAGGTGGCAAGGTACTCGAAGCCACGTACTTCACGCCGCTTGCCGCGCACGCGTCGATGGAGCCGCCGGCAGCGGTTGCCGAGGTACGAGACGGAAAGGCGACGATCTGGGCGCCGACGCAGAATCCACAGGCGGTGCAGGATGCCGTATCCGCCGTGCTCGGCATCGACAAGAAGGACGTCATCTGCCACGTGACATTGCTTGGCGGTGGCTTTGGCCGGAAGTCGAAGCCGGATTACGCCGCGGAAGCGGCCGTGCTCTCGCGCCGGCTGCAGAAGCCGGTGAAGGTCGTGTGGACGCGTGAAGACGACATCCGCTTCGACTACTACCACACGACTGCGGCGGTCTATCACAAGGCGACGGTCGACGGCCGTGGGCGGCCGACGGCGTGGCTGCATCGCTCGGCGTTCCCGCCCATCGCATCGACGTTCGCGCCGGGCGCGCGCGAGCCTCTCAGCTTCGAACTCGATCTCGGCCTGACGGATCTGCCGTTCGACGTGCCGAACATCCGTGCGGAGAACGGTCCTGCCGACGCGCACGTGCGCATCGGTTGGTTCCGCGCCGTGAGCAACAACTTCCACGCGTTTGCCGCGCACAGCTTCGCCGACGAGATGGCGAGGGCGGCGGGTCGTGACTCGCTGGAGTACCTCCTCGATCTGCTTGGTCCGGGGAAGGTCCTCGATCTGAAGGCGCAAGGCGTCGAGTACTCGAACTACGGGGCGCCGTACGACAAGTACCCCATCGACACGCGCCGGCTTCGCCGTGTGCTCGAAATCGCCGGCGAGCGCTCGGGGTGGGGGAAACGGAAGCCGGGCAACGGCTGGGGCATGGGCATCGCCGCCCACCGGAGCTTCAACACCTACGTCGCATCGGTCGTCGAAGTCGAGGTCGATGCGAAGGGCGTCGTGAAGGTGCCGCGCATCGATCAGGTCGTCGACGCCGGGGTCATCGTCAATCCCGATCGCGTTCGCTCGCAGATGGAGGGCGCGGCAGTGATGGCGGTGGGTCTTGCGCGGACCGGTGAGATCACCGCGGCGGCCGGTCGCATCAGGCAGAGCAACTTCCACGACTTCCAGGTGGCGCGCATGGGGGATGCGCCGTACCAGGTCAACGTCCACTTCGTGGAGAGCGACGCCTTGCCGACCGGTGTTGGTGAGCCGGGGCTGCCGCCGGTTCTCGCGGCGTTTGGCAATGCGATCCATGCGGCGACGGGACGACGAGTGAGGGAATTCCCGCTGTCGCGACAGAAACTGGTGTAAAAAGACGCCGAAGGCCGGGTCCTGCTTGGGACCCGGCACAGTTCCGGCGGTCTGAAGAACAAGACCCGCCCTGCGAAGCAGGGAGCTGTGAGGCCCCCATGAAGCGATTTGCTGTCCTCTTCGCGTTTCTCGTGTTGGCCGTCAGCCTTCCAGCCGCGGCCCCGCCTGCGTTGGATTCACAAGGCAGTGCGGCTATCGGGACGTTTCTGGAAGGGGCCATCGCGCGCGGCGATGTCCCGGGCGTGGTCGTGCTCGTGACGGGACCCGATCGAGTCCTCTATCACGAGGCCTTCGGCAAGATGAACGTTGCCAAGGGCATCGACATGCAGAAGGACACGATCTTCAACATCGCGTCGATGACCAAGGCCGTTACGTCAGCTGGCGTGATGATGCTCATCGACGAAGGCAAGCTGAGCCTGGATGACGAGGTGTCGAAGTACTTGCCTGAGTTCAAGAGCCCGAAGGTCATCAGCAAGGTCGATGTGGCTGCCGGCACATATGAAACGCGGCCAGCGACCCGACCGATCACGATTCGTCAGCTGCTCACGCACACCTCGGGCATCGGATACTCATGGTCGGATCCGGGCCTGGCGCTCATTCAGAAGAAGACCGGTGCCGCCGACCTCGATCTCCCACTGGTTCACGAGCCGGGCGAGAAGTGGACCTATGGTGCCAGCACGCGTGTGCTGGGCATGGTGATCGAGAAAATCTCCGGCCAGCGCATCGACGCATTCCTCGAAGCGCGCATCCTCGGTCCGCTTGGGATGCGCGATACGACCTACGCCGTTCCCGCCGCCAAGACTCCGCGCGTCGTCAATCGAAATCAGAAGGCGGATGGCAAGATCACCGAGATCCCCAACCCTGCCGAAATCCCGGCGACGATTCGCGGCGACGGCGGGCTCTACTCGACGGCCACCGACTACTCCCGATTCATTCAGATGATCCTGAATCACGGGAAGCTCGGCAATGTGCGGTTGCTCAAGGAGCAGACGGTTCGTGAGATGGCGAAGAACCAGACGGGTCACGTGAAAGTCCGGCTCCAGCCGACCGCGGAGCCGCTGCGTTCGCGACCCTATCCACTCGGCGCGGGCGAGGACGTCTGGGGATTGGGCTTCCAGTTGGCGGCGCCGGCAAAGCCGGCCGCCGACATGCGTCGGCCGGGAAGCATGAACTGGGCTGGCATCAACAACACCTTCTTCTGGATCGACCCGCAGAGCGAGATCGGTGTGATCGTCCTGATGCAGGTGCTCCCGTTCTACGACGATGCGGCGCTCCAGATTCTTCAGGGCGTCGAACGTCTCGTGTATCAGCACGTGCGCTGATCACAGGACCAGCGCGAGCGACGTGTCGGGGTACCGCTGCACTGGATCCGGCACGACCTCCCGTGTCACTCTTCACATGCGTCGATTCGGGGTCCTCGTGAGGGCTACATGCGAAAACTGCTGCCCGTTTCCATCATTGCGTTGGTCGCGCTGCTCAGTGCGCTCGTCGTCGCGGAGGAGCGCCCCGATCAGTCGGTCTTCTGGAAGATTCGTCAGGAAGGGACCGGCAACTCGCAGATCATGCGGACGCTGCACATGCTGACCGACGTCCACGGTCCGCGGCTGACCGGCTCGCCGAATCTCAAGGCCGCCGGCGACTGGGCGATCCAGCAGCTGCACGCCTGGGGGCTCAAGAACGGACACCTCGACCCGTGGAATTTCGGTTACCCGGGATGGGCGAACGAGCGGCTTGCCGCGTATATCGTTTCACCGGTCAAAGACACGCTGGTCGCCGAGGCGCTCGCATGGACTCCTGGGACCAAGGGCCTGGTGAAGGGCGCGGCGATGCAGATCACGCTGCCACGGCAGCCGACCCGAGAGGAACTTACCGCGTTATCTCGACTCGTTGAAAGACGGACGTCACAGGAAAGATGGTCCTCGTGAACGCGCCACAGCAGGTGCTTGTGTCCTTCAATCCTGCTCCGCTTCGGCGCGAAGACAGTGACGTCATTGCCCAGATGGATGCCCCGGCTGCTGCAGGCCGAGCCGGGGGCCCGCCAGCAGCAGCCGCGCCCGCGGCGGGACAGGCCGCCCCGGCGCGCCGTCCTCTCACGGCCAATCAGGTCGATGAGCAGCTGAACGCCTTCTTCGCGGCCAACGGTGTACTCGTTCGAATTGCGGATGCCGGTCGCGACCATGGCCAGATTCGCGCGTTCCACAACCGCACCTTCGACGAGACCAAGGCGCCTCCGATCGTCGTCATGCGCAACGAGGACTACGGACGGATCTGGCGACTGCTCGACGACAAACGTCAGGTCGAGCTCGAGTTCGATATCGTCAACCGCTCCTTCCCGGAGGGGCGGACCAGCTACAACGTCATCGCGGAGATTCCCGGAACGGACAAGGCTGACGAGATCGTGATGCTGGGAGGCCATCTCGATTCATGGCACGCGGCGACCGGCTCGACCGACAACGCCATTGGCTGCTCGGTGATGATGGAAGCGGCGCGGATCCTGTCGGCGATCGGCGTCAAGCCGCGGCGCACGATTCGTATCGCGTTGTGGAGCGGCGAAGAGCAGGGGCTGCTCGGTTCACAGTCGTACATCCGCGAACACTTCGGGACCTTTGAAGATCCCAAGCCCACGTTCTCGAAGCTCTCCGCGTACTTCAACATCGACAGCGGAACCGGGCGCGCTCGTGGTTTGACGATGTTCGGGCCGCCGGAAGCGGCAACGATCCTGCGCGAGGCCCTGGCGTCGTTCGCGGACCTGGGACTGCTCGGCGTGACCACGACTCGCAGCCGGCAGGCGAGCAGTACCGATGCGTTCTCGTTTGCCGCGGCGGGACTTCCGGGCATCAATGCGCTGCAGGATCCAATCGAGTATCAGTCCTACACCTGGCACACGAATCTCGATACCTACGAGCGAGTCGTCGAAGACGACGTCAAGCGGTCGGCGATTGTGATGGCGGCGGCGGTGTACCACGTGGCGATGCGCGACGAGCTGCTGCCACGGTTCACGACGGAGCAGATGCCGAGACGCCCGGGCGCTCCGGCGCAGACAGCCGCCCCGGCGGCGCAGAGCAATTAGGCGTAGGTGTGCTGACTCATGGCGACGAACTGCGCCACCAGTTCGGCGACATCGACATCTACCTGTTCGACCAGATCCTGCGTGGCCGCTTCGATGCGCGGCAGCGCGTGCTCGATGCCGGCTGTGGTGATGGCCGTAACCTGATCTATTTGTTGCAGCGCGGCGTCGAGTGCTACGGCGTCGATAGCGAACCGACAGCCGTCGACGTCGATCCGCCAGACGGCTGCGCGTTTCGCGCCCCACCTCCCGTCCACGAACTTCGTCGTCGCCGATCTCACACAGCTTCCGTATCCCGACGGGCGCATGCACGCCGTCCTCTGCAGCGCGGTGCTGCACTTCGCTCACGACGAGGCCCACTTCAACGCGATGGTTGGCGAGCTCTGGCGCGTGCTGGCGCGCGGGGGCCTGCTGTTCACGAGGCTCGCCTCGAACATCGGACTCGAAGAGACGGTCGGTCCCGCCGGCCGGCAGGCGCGCCTGCCCGACGGGACCGACCGTTTCATTGTCGACGAGCCGATGCTCGTCCGGCTGACGGGTCGTCTTGGTGGCCGTCTGGCCGATCCGATCAAGACGACGAACGTTCAGGGCAAACGGTGCATGACCACCTGGTGCGTGCTGAAGAACTAGTCACGCGCTCCACCGGTGCCCACTACAACGACATCAGGAAGTCGGCCCTGTCCGCCTGGATATGGGGCGGAGGCAGTTATCATGGACTGTGCGTTGCGCATCCTGCGTAGCCGCAGGTCGGAGAGCCTCATGAGACTTGGACAGACGTCGCTGATCGCCTTTCTCTTCGTCGCGCCCGCGGTGCTGGTGTCGGCGCAGGGTTCGCAGCCAGATCGGGCGCAGAGTTCGTACTCGCCACCCCGGACTCCGTGGGGTGATCCGGATCTGCAGGGAATCTGGCCAGGCACGGACATGGTCGGCGTGCCGTTCGAACGGCCCGAACGATTCGGCACGCGTCTCTATCTCACCGATGCGGAACTCAAGGATCGTGAACAGCAGGCGCAGAAGCAGCAGGAGCTCGATGTTCTCGACTTCGATCTGCAGAAGCCTCCGGCTGAGATTGTTGCGCTCGGCGACGTGGGAGGAGTGACGTCGCCGCCGCCGCACTGGCTCGAGCGTGGCGTCCCGTCACGACAATCGTCGCTCATTGTCCAGCCAGCCAACGGGCGCATGCCTGCGATGACGCCGGAAGGTGCGGCTCGTCAGAAAACCGCGGGCGGCACCTACGTCAAACAGACGGGCTTTGCGGAGCGCGTCGGAGCTCGGACCGTACGACCGCTGCATCTCGCGCGGCGTCGTCGGCTCGATGATGCCGGTCGTCTACAACAACGGCAACGAGATCATCCAGAGTCCCGGGTTCGTGGCTTTCCGCAACGAGATGATTCACGAGGTTCGGATCATTCCGCTCGACGGACGTGGCCCGCTGCCCGCCGGCATGCAGTCGTACATGGGGTCATCGAGCGGCCGCTGGGAAGGGAACACACTCGTTGTCCGCACGACGAATCTCAACGGGAAGACCGGGATGCAGGGCAACGGGATGATGCTCATGCCGAGCGAGTCGCTTGTACTGGAGGAGCGCTTCACGCCCATCTCGCCTGATGTGCTCGAGTACGAAGTCACTATCGACGACCCGAAGACCTGGACCGCACCGTGGAAGGTGGCGTTTCCGCTCAAGCGCGATTCCGAGTACCAAATCTTCGAGTACGCGTGTCACGAGGGGAACCACGCGATGCGGAACATCCTCTCGGGTTCGCGGGCGGACGAACAGGCGCGCTGAGTCGTAGCGTCCGCCTTCAGGCGGACCTCACCGTGCGGCACGATGATCTTCCGGCTCCTCGCTGACGCGACCGTCGTCCTGCATCTCGCGTTCGTGCTGTTCGTGGTGGCGGGCGGCCTGCTGGTCCTGCGGTGGCCTCGCCTCGTGTGGGTCCATCTTCCGGCAGTAGCCTGGGGCGCCTGGGTCGAGATCGCTGGAAGGGTATGCCCTCTCACGCCAATGGAGAACTGGCTTCGGCAGCGAGGGGGCCAGACTGGCTACACGGCCACGTTCGTCGATCAGGTACCTGGTACCCGTGCTCTACCCGGTCGGGCTGTCGCGTGACATCCAGTGGATGCTCGGCGCGTTCGTCGTAGCGGTGAACGTGTGCGTATACCTGTTGGTATTGCGCCGTGTACGGAGGTCCGGCTAAGCCGGACGCGACGGGAGCTCGTACGTAGCGTCGGCGTTCGCCGGACCCTTTACTGCAGTTCTTTGATCAACCCGTCGAGGCTGAACTTGATGTGGAGATCGGCGAAGTGGAACTCGCTTCGCAGCATCTTCTCGATCTCGGCCCGGCTCCGTTTCTGCACCACCATGTCGTGCACGCGGGTGCGCAGCGACATCGTGCTGTCGCGGAACTTCCGCAACTCCTGCTTGGTCGTCACCGCGCCGTGCCCCGGGACGACGGTGTCGAACTCGAGCTGCAGCGCGCCCTCGACGGTCTTCGTCCATTCGACCGCACTTCCACCGCCCGGGTAGTCGACGAGCTGCGGCGTGGCATCGCCGAACGTGAACATGTCTCCCATTGCCAGCACGCGATGATCGGGGAACAGCGCGACGACGTCGCCGTTGGTGTGGGCGCGTCCGAGGTAGTGCACCTCGATCCTCTTGCCGCCGACATAGAGTCGGAGTCGATTCTCGAGCGTGACGTTCGGCAAGCCTGGCATCTTCGTCTCGACCATCTTCTGACGCGCGGCCTCTGACGCGACGACCTGTGCGTTGAGTGCCTGGAGCTTCGCGTTCCCGCCGCTGTGGTCGCCGTGATAGTGCGTGTTGATCACGTACTTCACCGGCTGGCTGGTCACCTTCTTCAGCTGCGCCATGATGTTGTCGTGATCGATCTCGAACTTGTCGTCGACGATGACGACGCCCTCGTTGGTGATGAGCGCGGTGGTGTTGCCAGGAACGAATTCGTTATGGATGACGAACAGGTCGTCCTTCACTTTCACGAGATCCAGCTTGGCAGCCTCTTGACCGAATTGTGCGTGGACGTACGCACCAAGCAAGGCAAGCGACAGCAGCGCGACAAGGGCGACACGCGTCTTCATCAGGCATCTCCAGCTGAAAGTGGGTGGCTGATGTTACTACGTCGCGTGAACCAGCGGCGCACCGTGCGGATGATGACGGCCGCGAAAGAGATGATCAAGCCAAGCAGGATCGAGGCGATGACGAGCGCCGCAATCGGATGCTGAAGCGCGAGGTATGCGAGGCCGACTACGAAGAGGTCCTCGCCGAAACTGAGGGCCCAGTTGGATAGCGGTTCCGGGCTTGCGTTGGCCACGGCGCGGGTGCTGGTCTTGGTGAGGTGACTGCTCGCCGCCACAGTGCCACCGAGCAGCGCAATCAGCCCCTCCATGGGCGCGGACGCCTCGCCGAGCGTGGCGACGGCGATGAGCGCGCCACCCACCGGGCGGATCGCGGTATGAATCAGATCCCAGAGCGAATCGAGATACGGAATCTTGTCGGCAAAGAACTCGATCAGATACATGACGATCGCGGCGCCGATCACCACATCGTGGTTGAACATCTGGAATTGCGGTGGAAGCTCGACCCATCCATAGCGAGCGGCCAGTCCGAGGATGGCCACCGTGGCGTACAGGTTCACGCCGGCCGCGAACGAGAAGCCCAGCGTGCGTCCAAGTGTGATGAGGTCCATCGGCTACGTAGTTTGACGACAGCCTGCGGCGCTGGTTCCATTCAGCGGGTCCGCGCGTTCACGAGCGCGGGATGCCGCCGCGCGAACGCCTGTAACGGCGCCACGGGGATTCGCCCGTAGCCGTCAGTCCCGCTGTAGCTCCAGGGCCAGGCGCCGGCATACCCCTCCTTCACGGCGAACTCGAGATAGTCGTGGAGGGTCGTTGGCGGCGGAAAGGCGCCAGCCGGGTGCTGACTGCGGCGCGTTGCCAGGGAACTCGCCCAGCACGACCGGCTTTGACATCCCCAGGGAGGCAACAGGCATTCCAAAGACATCGAGCATCGCGCTCGGTGTGTCTCGTGTCCGGGTAGCTGTGCACCTGGACGAAGTCCAGCCCGAGCTGTTCGTCATTCCATGCCCACAGATTGTGCAGACGAGCGGCGGCCATCGTGCTGAACGCGCGCGTATGCCGGTGCACGATGCGCGCTGAGTTCTGACACGAGGTCTGCGAGGATCTCGAAGCGGAGCGGACGCGCGACGTGCCTGCTCAGGTCGCGCTCCCATTCTTCGACGACGAAGTCGGGTTCGTTCATGAACTCGAATGCGAGTATCGCCGAACCGAGATCGGCACGTTCACCGTCGTGACCGTATCGGCGTACCAGAGGCTCGACGACCGATCTCAGCAGCGCCTCGCGCCCGGCTTGTGCGTAAAGCATCTGTGCGCGTCCCTCCGGCAGCTTCGCTTCGAGCAACAGACCGCTGGCCGGGTCCGCAATCATGTCGGGAATGCCTTCGAACATCCATCGATGGTCGAGCAGCACCAGCACGAGCTGGATGTCGACATCGCGCGCGATCTCGAGCGCCGCGTCAATATCGGTGAACAGGTGTGCGTCGGGGCCGGCCGGCAGCCCGCGCCCGTCGTACTCGATGCCCGATCGACCGTCAGCAAAGACGAACCAGCGAACCACCGTGAAGCCGAGCGCGGCCATGTCGACGAAGTCGCGCGTGATGTCGTGCCGTCGCGTCGACACGCCGAGGTGGGAGCCCCAGACGTTGGCGCCGAAGTCCATGCCGTAGTAGACCGTGCTGCCATCGGTCGACCACGGGTAATTGCAGCCGTGCCAGAACATCAGGGAGCGCGGCGCGGCGACAGCGCAGGATTACGCCGATCTCGACGGACGGGGATGAATAAGCGGCTCCTGACTCGCTCAGCAGCGGACGTCTAGTCTCCGCCAATCGACGAATACCATTTCCGCGTGCGAACCTTGAAGTCGGTGTTGCGCGCGCGAATCTCGATACGGCGCAGTCCTGACGTCGTGCCCGGTTCGAAGGCAATCAGGTACTGATGGCGCAGCTCTTCGAGCAGCTTGCTGGTCGATTGACTGACCAGCGAAGGACTCGACGCGTAGAAGTAGTCGCCGCCTGTGGCGCGTGCGAGCTCGAACAAGGCATTGCGCTGTTCGGCACCGGTCGGCGTTCCGCTCACGGGCAGCGGGATTCAATTCGCCCACGGCAAACACGTAGACCGGCACGTCGATCGTGCTCGAAATCGAGGCGACTTCTTCAGGCGAGTACGCAGCTGGCGTTGTCGGCGCCGTCAGTGATCACGACCACGGCACGCCGGTTCTTCGTTCGATTGGCCACGACGGCCGCCGTGCCGGCGATGGCATCGTAAATCGAGGTCGATCCGAACGCTTCCACCTCTCCGAGGCCGGACCGGATCCGATCGAACTCCTGTGTGAACTCCCGCAGCGTCAGAAGACGGGTATCGAAGCTCATGAGCGCCGCCAGGTCGTGATCGCGGCGCAGATTGGCGAGGATCATCTCGCAGATCTGTTGAGACGACACCGTGGCCGAGCCGAGCCGCATGCTGCCGCTGCCATCGACCAGCAGGGCGACGCTGGCAGGCGACTGATCGTCGGACTGCATGTCCACGATCGTTCGCGGATGACCGGCATCGGTGACGACGATATCGTTTGGTGTCAACGTGCGGACGACACGACCTTTTTTGTCGCGGACGACAGCGGTGACCGAGACGAGGTCGACGCTCGATTTGAAGGTCGCCTGCGGCTGATCCAGCTGACCCATGGCCGAACGTGGGAGGAACCCGCAAGCAGCGCGAAAACGAGAACCAGGGTCGCGCGGCGATAGGGCATGGTTGTTCCTACGAGTGGTTTTGCTGGCTACCTCCTGTTGTCGGTCGTTGCTGCTACAACACTTTAACGCCAAATGAGCCCGGGGAGTCGAACGCCCGGTCAGGTAAACTCTCGCGCGATGATCGACTCGGGCTCTTCGGGAGCAGGAATCGGGACGGTTTCTGTGCAAACTCAGGCAGCCGTCGAGCGCTTCAATGCGGCTTTCAACCGCCACGACGTCGACGCGATCATGCGAGTGCATGACCGCCGACTGCGTCTTCGAGAACACCCGTCCGGCGCCTGACGGGACGAGGCTCGTCGGCCAGGCAGCGGTGCGCGCCTATCTGGGAGGAGTTCTTCGCGCGGTCCCCCCAGGCTCGATTCGAGACTGAAGAGCTGTTCGCGGCGGCCGATCGCTGCGTCGTCCGCTGGACCTACCACTGGGTCCGCGACGGCAAAACCGGCCACGTGAGGGGCGTCGACGTCTTCCGCGTCCGCGACGGCAAAGTGGCCGAGAAGTGTTCTTACGTGAAGGGTTGACGTAACGAGGCTCGGTGTTACAGGTACTCCCGTGAAAAAACTGCTGATGCTCGTCTTCGTGTTCGCGCCGCTCGATCTGAACGCGCAACGGAGTCCGGCGTGGGATGTCACCTTCCGCGCGATTCCCGAGGCTCGCAACATCGGCGAGTACGTGCGGATCATGTCTGCGCGACCACATCATCTCGGCTCACCCTACGGCAGGAAAAACGCCGAGTGGATGCTCGCGAAGTTCAAGGAGTGGGGATGGGATGCGCGTATCGAGAACTACGATGTGCTCTTTCCCACGCCGACAGAGCGGCTCGTCGAGATGGTTGCGCCGACCCGAGTGCGCCTGTCCCTGGAAGAGCCTGCTGTCAGCGTGGATCCGACGTCATCGCAGAAGGCCGAGCAGCTCCCCTCGTTCAATGCGTACTCCGTTGACGGCGATGTGACGGGGCCGCTCGTGTACGTGAACTACGGGCGCCCGGTCGACTACGAGGAGCTCGAGCGGCGCGGCATCTCGGTCAAAGGCGCCATCGTCATCGCGCGGTACGGAGCGTCGTGGCGTGGGATCAAGCCCAAGGTTGCGGCTGAGCGCGGAGCTATCGGCTGCCTGATCTACTCCGACCCTCGTGACGACGGCTATTTCGTCGACGGTGTCTTCCCTGATGGTCCCATGCGGAACAAGGACGGCGTACAGCGCGGCAGTGTCATGGACATGCCGACCTATCCCGGGGATCCCACAACACCGGGCCGCGGTTCGACTCCCGGCGCTGAGCGCCTCGATCTCAAGGACACGACAACCCTGACCCGCATACCCGTGCTGCCCATCTCCTACGGTGATGCCCAGCCTCTGCTTGCAGCGCTCGGTGGTGACGTGGCGCCGATGGACTGGCGTGGCGGGCTTCCCCTGACATATCGCATCGGTCCTGGTCCTGCGCGCGTGCATCTGAAGCTCGCCTTCGACTGGAGCCTGAAACGCGTACACAACGTGATCGCGCGGCTTCATGGGTCGGAGTATCCCGACGAGTGGGTTGTCCGCGGCAATCATCACGATGCGTGGGTGAACGGCGCACAGGATCCGGCCAGTGGCATGTCAGCGGAGCTGGAGGAGGCGCGCGCGCTCGGTGAGCTCGTCAAACAGGGCTGGCGCCCTCGTCGCACCATCGTCTACGCCGCGTGGGACGGCGAGGAACAGGGGCTGATCGGATCGACCGAGTGGGTCGAACATCATCAGGCCGAGCTGCGCGAGAAGGCGGTCGTCTACATCAACACCGATGGCAACGGCCGGGGATTTCTGAACGTCGGTGGCTCGCACGCGCTCGAAGCCGTGGCGAACGCCGTGGCGAGGGACGTCGAGGATCCGCAGACGAAGACCACCGTCTGGAAGCGCATGCAGGCGCTGGAGATTCGGCGCGGTCCGGCGCCGGCGCGCAATGAGGCGCGCACGAGGCCCGATCTCCGGATCAGTGCGCTGGGCTCCGGGTCTGACTATTCAGCCTTCCTTCAGCACGCGGGCATTCCTACCCTGAACCTCTCGTTCAGCGGCCTCGATCCGAGCGATGGCGTCTATCACTCGATCTACGACGACTACTATCACTTCACGAAGTTCCTCGATACGGACTTCGCGTATGGGCGCGCACTCGCACAGACAGTTGGCAGCCTGGTGATTCGGTTCGCGGACGCTGACGTGCTCCCCTTCCAGTTCACGAATCTGGCCGACACGGTGCAGACCTATGTCACAGAGCTGCAGTCGCTGCTCAAGGACAGGCAGACCGAGATCAGGGAGATCAACCGGCAGATTGAGGAAGGCGTCTTCACTGCTCTCAGCGATACGCGGCGCCCTTTCAGGCACCCTGGGATTGAAAGCGTGCCACCATCCATCAATTTTGCGCCGCTCGAGAACGCCGCCGCGCAGCTCACACAGGCGGCAGAACGCTATCGGAGATCACTGGAGGGTTCGCTTTCGCGGCTCACGCCAGACGTCATACAAACGATCAACACGCGTCTCATTCAGAGCGAGCGGCAGCTGACCGATGTCGCCGGTCTGCCACGGCGGCCCTGGTATCGGCATCTCCTCTACGCTCCCGGCTACTACACGGGCTACGCCGTGAAGACCATGCCTGGGGTGCGTGAGGCGATCGAGGAAAAGAACTACGCCGAAGCCGAGCGCGAGGTCACGCGCGTGGCTGACGCGCTGACGCGCGAGGTCGCTCTGATCAACGAGCTGGCACACGTGCTCGACCAACTCACCAAGTGATGATCGCTGGGGTGAACGTTCTCAAATCCCCAGGTCACTGTTGCTGCTGCTGTCGCGCAAGCTCGCCATCGTCATCCCCAGCAGACTCGGATGGCTCGCGAGACGTCCAGGACGTGAATGGCGGCAGATCATTGGAGAGTGGTGAGGCCACCGGTCCGACCGCGACCGACACGCTGAGTTCGCTGCGAACCGACGTCACTCCCTTGAACACGCCGCGCGTCGGCGGCACGTCCGCGTAGTCCCGTCCAATTGCCACGCGGATGTGGCGGTCGTCCGCGATCAGATTGTTCGTCGGGTCGAGACCAACCCAACCAAGATCGGGCAGGAGCACCTCGACCCACGCGTGAGTGGCGCCATCGGTCGAGCGCTCGCGGCTCTCCGTCGTCTGAAAGAGATACCCACTGACGTAACGCGCCGGGATGCCGAGTGGACGCACGAGGCTGAGGAAAATGTGCGCGAAGTCCTGACACACTCCCTTGCGCGTCTCGAGCGCCTCGTCGATCGGCGAATCGACGCGCGTGCTGCGAGGACTGTATTCGAAGCGGGCGTACATCTCGCCCATCAGGCGGCGCACGGCGACGAGTGGATCGTTGCCGCGCTCCACGCCGAATTCGCGGCGCAGAGCATCCAGCGCCGGCGTTTCTCTCGCGAACGCTGTCGGCGACAGGTACTCCCACCACTGCCCGGCCGTTGCCATCGCATCGACGCGAGTCCACGCGGCTGGTCCGAGGCGATGCGGCATCGGGCGCATCGATTGACTTTCGACCAGCGCTTCGGCGGTCACCGTGAGCCGGGAGTGGCGGCCCGGTATGTTGAAGTGATGGACCACGTTGTTGTCGTGATCCCGGTAGGTCATGACGCGCGACGACGGATTGGTCAGCAGGGAGAATTGCAGGCACCGCTGCACGTTGTCCGTGCGTGGCTGCATGCGCGCCTCCATCACGCTCTCGGTGATCGGCGACTCGTAGGTGAAGCGCGTGACGTGTCGGATGGAGTAGCGCATAGTCTCTGGGCTCTGGGCTGCCGACCTCCGGTGCAACTTCACGCTGGCAACGCCGATTCGATCGGATAGGAGACGTAACTCTGATGAACCGCGGCGTGGATCTGGTTGCACTGCCTGTTGATGCTCAGCAGGTAGGCCTGTGGATCTTCGCTCAGGATCTCGTCCACTTGTGCGTACTCGAGCGAAGCGCGCAACCGTCCGGCAAGCCGTTCGGCACGGCCCGCGGTGCGAGTGCTGTATCCAGCCAGCGTGCGGAGCCCCGCTTCGAGCCGCACAGCAGAGAAACGAACCGAGCGCGGAAACTCCGGGTTGAGCAGGAGGAACTCGGTGACGCGTCCGGCCCGAACATCGGCCGTGTAGTAGCGGCAGTACGCCTCGAGGGCGGAGCACGCGTTCAACAACGTGACCCATTCCACCTGGTCGCGCGGCTCAGACATGCCGTCGGGACCAGTTCCCTCGGGCACGAACAGCGTCAGGAGTGAAGCCGTGGCGCTCGACCGTTCCAGGAACTTGCCGACCTGAAGGTACTGCCAGCCCTCGCCGTGTCCCATCGTTCCGTCGGTGATGCCTTTGAACAAGCGAACACCATCGATGACGGCGCGAGAGACGTGATGGATCCGAGCGCCCCACGATCCTTCTTCGCGCATCTGCTTCACCAGCAGGAAGAGCTCGTTGAGCTGCTGCCACATGGCAGAGCTGATCTCTTCGCGAACCTGGCGGGCGTTTTCACGTGCAGCCGTGACACACGAGACCACGGAGCTCCGGTTCGTGAGGTCGAACAACGCGCCACCCGCCATCGCCGGCAGCCCGTCCGAGGCTGACTTCAGCCCGATGCTCGTGTACAAGCGCTCGACGGCGGAACCAGTGGAGGTGGCGCGACCGAGCCCGCTGTCAACGGCCACATCGACGAGCCGCGCGGTGTGTTCGGCGCGTTCGAGGTAGCGGCTGATCCAATAAAGAGAATCGGCGACGCGCGACAGCAACATGTGAGATTACTCCGTCACCGGTGAGGCCTAATCCGCGAGCACCCACGTGTCCTTGCTGCCGCCGCCCTGTGACGAGTTGACGACGAGCGAGCCCTTGCGGAGCGCGACCCGTGTCAGACCACCAGGGACCATCGTCACGCGATCGCCGAAGAGCACGTACGGACGCAGGTCGATGTGGCGCGGCTCGATGCCGCTTTCCAGGAAGCAGGCGGCGCGGGAGAACGAGAGCGTGGGCTGTGCGATGTAGTTGCGCGGCGAGGCCAGGATCTGATCGCGGAACTCGTCGCGCTGCTTGCGCGTGCTGTGCGGGCCGATCAGCATGCCGTAGCCGCCTGATTCGCCGACCGCCTTCACCACGAGCGAATCCAGGTGATCGAGCACGTACGCGCGATCGGACGGGTCGTCGAGCAGATACGTCTGCACGTTCGACAGGATCGGTTCTTCCGAGAGATAGAAGCGAATGATCGCCGGCAGATAGGCATAAACCGCCTTGTCGTCGGCAATGCCGGTTCCAATGGCATTGGCCAGCGAGACCTGCCCGGCCCGATAGGCGTTCAGCAGTCCGGCCACGCCGAGATACGAATCGGCGCGGAATGCGAGGGGATCCAGGAAGTCATCATCCACGCGCCGGTAGATCACGTCGACTCGTCGCAGGCCCGACGTCGTCCGCATGTAGACGACGTTGTCGTGGACCAGCAGGTCGCGGCCTTCGACGAGCGGCAGACCCATCTCGCGCGCGAGGAACGCGTGCTCGAAGTAGGCGGAGTTCCCGACGCCAGGGGTGAGGACCACGATCGTCGGCTCGGCCCGGTTGGCCGGCGCCAGCGCGCGCAACGTGGCGAGCAGCGACTGCCCGTAGTGGGCAATCGGCTTGACGTTGTAGCGCGTGAACAGCCCGGGGAAGACGCGCTTGGTCACCTCGCGGTTGGCGAGCATGTAGGACACGCCGCTCGGCACGCGCAGGTTGTCTTCGAGCACCACGAAGCTGCCGTCTTCGAGGCGGATGAGGTCCGTGCCGGCGATCGACACGTAGATGTCCTTGTGAACACGGACACCGCGCATTTCACGCCGGTAGTGACGGCAGCTGAACACGAGCTCCGGCGGCACGACGCGCTCAGCGAGGATGCGGCCCTCGTGGTAGATGTCCTTGAGGAACAGGTTGATCGCGGTCAGCCGCTGGGCGAGACCACGTTCGAGCGTCTCCCACTCGCGCGACGTCAGGATCCGGGGCAGCAAATCGAAGGGAAAGATCCGCTCGGTGCCCTGATCGTCGCCGTAGACGGTGAAGGTGATGCCCTGCGTCAGGAACGCACGATCGGCTTCGAGCTGACGCTGCCGTAGCTCCTCGGTCGATGCGACCAGCAGTTCTTCGATGAGGGGGCGGTAGTGCGGCCGGGCCCCCCCGGTTGGCGTCAAACATCTCGTCGTACGCCGCATCCAGGCCGTATTTCGAGAACAGGGCCGACTCCACGGGCGACCCGGGGCGCGCCGGCTGCACAGGCGGCACGAGCTTGAGGGATGAGGCCTGCGACTTCACGCCGTTTACTTATTCGAGACGGATTTGTCGTAACGCTTCGATGCTCGGACAGAAATGTCTGCTGTCTGGGCGTCGTGTCGATCAAGGGGATCGCGGCCTCGTCTGACGACCGTCCGTCGGGGAGTCCAGGCGAGAAACCCGGCGTCCACGAGCGAATCGATGACGTATCGGCAGTCGTCCATGCCCAGGGTCCACAGCCGCACGGCCTGTGGCAGCGTCAATTCCAACTCGGGCGTCTCGGTGAAGTCCATGCGCACGCGATCCACGATGGTGGCGAAGCTCATGGACACCTCAGAGAGCAACCTCCGGGCCACGGGCGGAGATCGCGCGTTCAATCGGCAGACTCCGCCGGTTTCCTCGCATTTTATCGCGTCCCAGGCACCTGCGATCGCTGGTTCGAAATCGACAAGAGTGTAGGAACACGGAATCTTTGATACTGAAATGTTCAATCGGATACAGCGAATCGCCCGAATCGAGGCGCAAATCTATCCCGAGCGGTCGAGGCAGCGTTCTTGCTTCGCCCCGCGCGTTCCTACCTATCCCTGGAGGTCGGCGTGAAAGACGTTGGTGTGAAAGCTGAGGAAGCAGTCATCGAGGATATCGGTCAGCTCGTCTCGCACAGCGGCAATTCCACAGAGACACTCACCACCATCGTCAACGTCATCAGGCAGCGGTTTACGACCGACGTCTGCTCCGTGTACGTGCTCGAACAGGATCGCGCCAACCTCGTGCTGGTGGCAACCGTTGGTCTGCGACCCGAAAGCGTCGGGCAGGTCCGCATGCGCATCACCGAGGGGCTTGCCGGTCTGGTGGCCGAGCAGGCGAAACCGGTCGTCGTGCCCGACGCGAGTGCGCATCCGCGCTTCAAGTACTTCAGCGACATCGGCGAAGACGCGTACCGAACGTTTCTTGGCGTGCCGGTCATGGACCGCGGCGTGCTGCAGGGCGTGCTCGTGGTCCAGACGACCGAAGCGCGCGTCTTCAGCGAAGACGAAGTGCGGACGCTCGCTGGTGCCGGCGTGCAGCTGGCGCCGATCGTCAGCGAGGTCCGGACCGAGGGTCAGTTCGTGGCGCCGGTGCACCAGCGGCTGGCCGCGTTGGCGCGCAATCTCTGGTGGAGCTGGGACAGCGAGAGCACGGGGCTCTTTCGCGATCTCGATCCGGTGCTCTGGCAGTGGTGCGATCACAATCCGATTGCGTTGCTGCAGCAGATCGATGTGCACCAGCTCGAGGTGCGCGCCACCCAACTCGCGCTGCACGGCCGCATCAACCATGCCTATCGGCGCATGCAGGAGTACATGAGGTCGAGGCACACGTGGGGCGCCCGGCATGCCAGTGTGCTCGGGGCACGTCCCGTGGCGTACTTCTCGGCCGAATTCGGATTGCACGAATCGATGCCGATCTACTCGGGTGGTCTTGGCATCCTCGCCGGCGATCATCTCAAGAGCGCCTCTGACCTCGGGATCCCGCTCGTCGGGATCGGCCTGTTCTACGATCAGGGCTATTTCCGCCAGCGGCTCGACGCCCAGCTCTGGCAGCAAGAGGAGTACATCGACACCGATCACCGCGTGCTGCCGATGGAGCCGGCGATGGCCGCCGGTGCGCCGGTCACCGTAGACATCGATACACGCACCGGACGGATCGGGGCGCGTGTCTGGAAAACGGCCGTCGGCCGCAACACGCTGCTGCTGCTCGATTCCAACGTCGAAGGGAACAGCCCTGAGGATCGCGAGCTGACGGCGCGGCTGTATGGCGGCGATCAGCGCGTGCGCATCCGGCAGGAGTTGCTCCTCGGGATCGGAGGCGTGAAGGCGCTGGCCGCTCTTGGTATTTCTCCCGGTGTCGTGCATCTCAACGAAGGCCACAGCGCGTTTGCGTCGCTGGAGCTGGTCCGTCGACGAATGGAGATCGAGGGGATCAATTTCGACGAGGCCATGCGCCGGGTCGCCTCGCACGTGGTGTTCACGACGCACACGCCGGTGCCGGCGGGCCACGACCGCTTCGGGGCAGAGCTGATCGAAGAGCACCTCGGACCGATTCGGGACGCCCTCGGCCTGTCGCACGAGGCGCTCCTCGCGCTTGGCCGTGTCAACCCGCACGACTGGCGCGAAGAGTTCTGCATGACGGTGCTCGCGCTCAAGACCAGTCATCGGGCCAACGCCGTGTCATCGCTGCACGGTCATGTGTCACGCGCGATGTGGACCGGGCTCTTTCCGGGCGTGCGTGAAGAGCACATTCCAATCGGCCATGTCACCAACGGTGTGCACGTGAACTCGTGGCTGGCGCCGCAGATGCGGCTCGTCTACGAACGGCATCTCGGCGCGGATTGGCTTGCGCGCAGCGGCGACCCCGCGCTCTGGGAGGCGATCGACAACATCGATGACGGAGAGTTGTGGGAGGCGCATCTGACGCTCAAGGCGCGATTGATTGCCGAAGCGCGCCGCCGTCTGATGCTGCAGGCCGAGCGTCAGGGTCAGCCTTCGAGTGTCGTGGCGCAACTGCGGCGCGTGCTCAGTCGCGATGCGCTGACGATCGGGTTCGCTCGGCGCTTTGCCACGTATAAGCGCGCCAACCTGCTGCTGCAGGACCTCGCCGAGCTCGAGGGGCTGCTGAATCATCCGCATCGGCCGGTGCAGCTGATCTTCGCGGGTAAGGCGCATCCGCTCGATGGTCCGGGGAAGTCGGTGCTGCAGGAGGTGGCTCGCCTCGGGCGCGATCCGAGATTCGTCGGCAAGATCGTCTTCATCGAGGACTACGACATCAGCGTTGGCCGCGACCTCGTGCAGGGCGTGGACGTCTGGTTGAACAACCCGAGGCGGCCGCTCGAGGCGTGCGGGACGAGCGGTCAGAAGGTGGTCCTCAACGGCGCCCTGAATCTCTCGGTGCTGGATGGATGGTTTGCGGAGGCCTACGACGGCCTGAATGGCTTTGCGATCGGCGACGGTGATACCCACACATCCACTTCGGTTCACGATCTGCGGGACGGCCGCGATCTGGTCGAGGTCCTGCGCGACGACGTCGTGCCTCTCTACTACGATCGGGACCGGGACGGCCTGCCGCGCGAGTGGATTGCGCGGGTGAAGCGCGGCATCCGGACCCTCGGCTGGCGTTTCAGCGCCGAACGCATGGTGATGGATTACGTGCTGAAGGCCTACATCCCCGCCGCTGGAGGTACGAGCAGCGATATGAGGGGGTTCTAAGACCGGATCGGTTCCGGGTTCCCGGTTCCACGTTCCAGGTTCGTGTTCATCGTTCACGTTCGGGGTTCGGGGTTTAGAGTTCACGGTTCGGGGTTCCGGGTTTGGGCATCACCAGAACCCAGAACCCAGAACCCAGAACCAAGAACCCAGAACTCGGAACCGGAACCTGGAACACGAACCCGGAACCCTGAACATGGAACCTTGAACCGTAAGCTGGGACAATAGTCCCGTGGAACCCGTCCTGGAACTGCGAGACGCCACGCTGCTGCGTGGAGGCACCCGCGCACTCGATGGCCTGTCGCTGACCATCCATCATGGCGAGCACACGGTCATTCTCGGCCCCAATGGCGCTGGCAAGTCATCGCTCATCCGCCTGCTGACGTTCGACGACCGTCCGCATGTCGGGGAAAACGGCACGCCCCCCATGCGCATCTTCGGCCAGGAGCGCTGGGATGTCTCCGCGCTGCGAACTCGCTTCGGCGTCGTGACCGGGGAACTCGATGCTGGCTTCGGCATCGAGACGTCGAGCGGCCGCGTCTCCGGCCTCGACGTGGCGACGTCGGGACTGCTGGGAAGCCACGGCGTCTTCTCCCATCACGAGGTCACCGATGCCATGCGAGCCCGGGCCCGCGATGCTCTGGCGCGCGTGGATGCCTCATCGCTGGCCGGCAAGCCGCTGAACGAGATGTCAGCGGGGGAACGCCGGCGTGTGCTGATCGCCCGTGCGCTCGTGACACGCCCCGAGGCGCTCGTGCTCGACGAACCGACCACCGGCCTCGACTTCGTCGCGCGCTACCGGTTCATGGAATCCATTCGTCGCCTGGCGCGTGACGGCACGACGATCATTCTCGTGACGCACCATGTCGAGGAGATCGTGCCCGAGATCAAGCGGGTGATCTTGCTGCGGGCCGGTCGCGTGGCGTTTGCCGGGGAGCCGGCGGAAGCGCTGACGCCGGAGCGACTCACGTCCGTCTTCGGCGCACCGATGCACGTCGAGCGAAGCGGCGAGTACTACCACGTCAGGCTCGCTGGCATCGGATGACTCGTGTCTGATGATCGACTGCGGGAGTTCGTTCGAAAGCACCCGGAGTACAGCGCAACCACGCGTCTCGACGAGATCCGGGCCACCGAGTACGCGCGGCTGGATGCCGCTGGTGACGCGTATCTCGACTACACAGGCGCGGGCCTCTACGCAGCGTCGCAGGTCCGGGAACACGGTGAGCTGCTCGCATCGAGCCTGCTCGGCAACCCGCATTCGGCAAGCCCGGCCTCACTGAGCGCGACGCACCTCGTCGAGCGCACGCGTCGAGCGGTGCTCGACTGGTTCAATGCCGGAGACGACTACACCGCGATCTTCACGCTCAACGCCACCGGTGCCCTGAAACACGTCGGCGAGTCCTACCCGTTTTCTCCAGGCGGACGGCTGCTGCTGTCGGTCGACAATCACAACTCGGTCAACGGCATCCGTGAGTTCGCCCTGGCTCGCGGAGCATCCCTGGCCTATGCGCCGCTGACGACACCGGAGCTTCGGATCGACGAGCCACACCTCGATCATCTGCTGGCCGCCTCCGACCGGGATGCCAACAACCTGTTTGCCTTCCCGGCGCAGTCCAACTTCACTGGCGTCAAGCATCCTCTGGAACTCGTCGAGCGCGCGCATGCGCGCGGCTGGGATGTGCTGCTCGATGCCGCGGCGTTCGTTCCAACCAACCGGCTCGATCTCCAGACAGTGAGTCCTGAGTTCGTGTGCGTGTCGTTCTACAAGATGTTTGGCTATCCGACGGGCGTCGGGTGCCTGCTCGTCCGCAACAGTGCGCTTGGCACGCTGCGACGTCCGTGGTTCGCGGGTGGCACGGTCAACTTCGCCACAGTTGGCGGGACGCGTCATCTCCTGGCTCCGGGCGAGGCCGGGTTTGAGGATGGCACACTGAACTACCTCTCGATAGCCGCGGTCGAGATCGGCCTGCGACACCTCGCGTCGGTTGGCATCGAGGTCATCCAGACGCGAGTACGGTGCCTGACGGAATGGCTGCTGGAAGCGCTCGTCGATCTGCGCCACTCGAACGGCCGGCCGATGGTCCGCATCTACGGACCGCTGACGACGAGGATGAGAGGCGGGATCGTCACGATGAACTTCTACGATCCGGCCGGACACCTGCTCGACTACCGGCGTGTCGAGGAGTTGGCGGGGGAGCAGCGCATTTCGCTTCGCACTGGCTGCTTCTGTAATCCTGGTGCCGGTGAGACCGCCGAGGGCATCACCGAAGAAGACGTGACGGCGGCGCTGGCGATCCGCGAGGATCTCACCCTCGCACGCTTCCTGGAGATCGTCACCGCGCGCGGCGGCAAGAGTGCCGGCGCTATTCGCGTGTCGTTCGGCCTGGCCAGCAACTTCGCGGACGTCGAGCGATTCGTGCAGTTCGCGATGTCGCTTCGCGATCAGTCGCGGCTCGCGATCGGAGAGGCCACGTTCGACATCGAGTCGTGTCGCATCATGCGCGACGGCAGCTGATCGTTCGCCCTTCGCACTGTCGACATCGCAGGAAATCACGCCCGCGCGAACATTCGGCATCGCACTTTTTGCGAACAACATCGGACAATTTCTGGTCCACACCTCTGAACACTGACACATACGGCGCGGTACACGTCGTGCTCCTGTTGCCGACGATGGTAGGCTTGGAGGTGGACGATGCCGGCGAACGGAATGTCAGAACGTGTCGATCGCATCGAGCAGAAGCTCGATACGCTCTCGGCGACCGTGGATACGCTCTCGGCGACGGTGGGTACGCTCTCGGCGTCCGTGGATGCTCGCTTCGAGCAGGTCGACCGACGGTTCAACGAAATCGACAAGCAGTTCGTCGAGGTGCGAGATCATTTCGTCGAACAACGCGAGTACATCGAATTTGCGTACGATCGTCTGGACCGGCGAATGTCGGACGGCTTTACCGCGCTGGAGCGGCGCATCGGCGACAGCGAGCGGTACTACGAGCAGCAGCTGACCGAGGGGCTCTCGCGCCTCGAGCGCAAACTCGATCAGTTCATTGATTCGCAGTCCAGGCCCACGTCGCGAGCAACGACATCACGCCGGCTGCGTCCACCGAAACGTCGACGCTGACGTGCAAAAGGCTTTCGGCACCTGGCCATCTCCAATCACCGCTGACGTCGTCGCCTCGCAGGGCATTCGCCTGTCGAGTGTCGTGATTGACGGCGAGGACATCTACTGGATTGAAGGGCGTCCGCAGGAAAGCGGTCGCAACGTCCTCGTGCGGCGACGCACTGACGGAAGCATAGAAGACGTCACGCCCGCCGACTTCAACGTCCGGACGCGCGTTCACGAGTACGGCGGCGGCGCATGCATAGTGTCCGGCGGTGTCATCTACGCTTCGAACTTCGCCGATCAGCGGATCTATCGCCTCGACTCCGCCGGATCGCATAAGCCGATCCCACTCACGCCTGACGGCCGTTGGTTCTACGCGGATGCGACGCTGGATGAGCGGCGTCGACGGTTGATCGCCGTCCGCGAGGACCACTCCGATCCCAACCGCGAGCCAGTCAATACGCTCGTGAGCATCTCGATCGACGGTCCCGCCAGCGCGGGTGAGGTGATCGCATCCGGCTTCGACTTCTACTCGACGCCCCGCTTGAGCCCCGATGCATCGCGCCTGGCGTGGCTCGCCTGGCGCCACCCGCAGATGCCGTGGGACGGGACCGAACTCTGGGTTGCGGATATCACCGAGCAGGGAACGCTCGTCGACGCGACACGCGTTGCCGGCGGGGACGCTGAGTCGATCTACCAACCGGGCTGGACGCCGGATGGGCAGCTGTACTTCGTCAGCGATCGCGACGGCTGGTGGAAGCTCTATCGACTGGACAAGGCGTCGTCAGTCGTCGTCGCGAACGCGCCGCCTGGCGCCGAGTTCGGCCGACCGCAGTGGGTGTTCGGTACGGCATCGTGGGCTCCGGCAGGAGACGGGGCGCCTGCTCGTCTCCTATACCAGTGCGGGGCGCTGGCACCTTGGTCTGCTCGATACAACGAGCGGTGCGCTGACGGCGCTCGCCCATGCGCTCGAACCCAGAGAGTGGCTGGCGGCGACAGATATTCACGCCGTGGTCGTGGCTGGTTCCGCGTCAACGCCCGATGCGGTCGTGCGTATCGAGCTCGCAACCGGCGCGATTGAAACGATCAAGTCATCGTCTGCGGTCGATATTGCGGATTCGTTTCTCTCGACTCCCGAGTCTGTGGAGTTCCCCTCGCCAGATGGGCATACTTCGCATGCCTTCTACTATCCGCCGCGCAGTGGCGACTACGCCGCGCCTGATGGAGAGCGTCCGCCTCTCCTCCTCATCAGCCACGGCGGGCCCACGACGGCCACCAGCGCGATGCTCGATCTGAGGGTGCAGTTCTGGACGAGTCGTGGATTCGCTGTGGCTGACGTGAACTACGGCGGCAGCTCCGGATTTGGCCGCGCCTCCCGTCAGCGTCTCAACGGGCAGTGGGGCATCGTCGATGTCGACGACATGGTTGCAGCGGCGCGGTTCCTGGTAGCGGCAGGCAAAGCCGATCCGAATCGCCTGGCGATTCATGGTGGCAGCGCGGGCGGTTACACGACGCTTGCCGCGTTGACCTTTCGTCCCGGCGTGTTCCAGGCAGGTGCCAGCTACTATGGGGTCAGCGACATCGAGGTGCTGGCGCGCGACACGCATAAGTTCGAGTCGCGCTACCTCGACACGCTCATCGGTCCGTATCCCGCGGCCCGCGACGTCTATCGTGCGCGCTCGCCGATCCATTTCGTCGATCGGTTGTCGTGTTCGCTGATCCTGTTTCAGGGACTGGAGGACAAAGTCGTCCCGCCGAACCAGTCCGAGATGATGGCGGCCGCCGTCCGTGCAAAGGGTCTTCCGGTGGCGTATCTGGCATTCGAAGGTGAGCAGCACGGGTTCAGGAGAGCTTCGACCATCGTGCGCTGCCTCGAAGCCGAGTTGCTCTTCTACGGACGGGTGTTTGGTTTCACACCGGCGGACCAAATCGCGCCGTTCCCGATCGACAACCTTTGAAGGGGTTGACGATCGGCCCAGCGGCGGAGGGCGCGTGCGAGCGCGGAACCGCTTACTTCGAAGCGGCGGCGTACTCCAGCATCTGCTTCGTGAGGTCCATCGGATAGGAAATCTGCACGTCGGTGATTGCGCCGTCAGATCCCGTGACGGTCGTCAGCTTGGGCATCACAAAGCCGGAGTACGACGGCAGCTTCAGGCTGTCCACGCGCTTGACGATCTCGTCACGCAGTGACGCATCGAAGTGGATGCCGTGGGTCTCGAACAACGCTTTCGCCGCGGCGTAGTCGCCCTCTGACTTGATGCGCTGGACCTCGGCGAGCAGCTTGCCGACACCCTCACGGAAAGCCTTGGGGTCGGTCATCACGAGGTAGGTCTTGTTGTCGCGCGTCCGCTGCTCGATCGCCTTCGTGTTGGCCATCAGCCATCTGACGATCATCTGGCGGTTGCGCATGTGGTCTTCTTCGATTTGCGTGCCCTCGCGCACTCGACGCAGCTGCACGATCGCGTTTCGCGTGTACGCCTCGTACATGGCGCGCATGATCGCGTCCTGGTCGGCGGCGGGGAGAATGCCCAGCTCGACGAGTTTAGGATCGGCAATGAAATACAGGCCGATCAGGTCTGCGCGTCCTTCCTCGAGTGCCGAGAAGTGTTCCTTGATCGCTTCCTGCGGTGTGCCCTTGAAGCCGGCTGCCTGCTGGCCCGAGGCGTGGCCGATCACCTCGTGCATGTCCGTGAGCATCTCGGCCGCCAGTGCTCCGAACCGCTCGGTGCGCTGCACCTCCTCAGGTGTCCACGCGAACTCGGTCCGCATCGAGGCGGGTTGTGCGTTGTCCGACGATTCCCGGACATTGGAGAGCGACACCGACTTGCTCCCGTGTTCTTCGCGGATGCGCTGGTCGTTCGGCAGGTTGATGCCGATCGGCGTCACCGGACCGGAATCGCCGGTTTCCATCACCACGTCGATCGCGTTGGCGACGATCCCCTTGACGTTGGCCTTGCGGTACTTCGCGTCGTACGGCATCTGGTTCTCGAACCACTGCGCGTTGTCCGCGAACTTCTGAATGCGCTCGGTCTTCTCTTTGTTCACGTAGAAGACCAGCGCTTCCCACGATCCCTTGATGCCGCGCGGATCCATGTAGACCTCGATGAATCCATTGATGGTGTCGACGGGTGAGTTCCGGTCAGCAACCCAGGCGATGTCGTACTTCACCCGGTCGGCTGTCTCCCCGGTGCGATACCACTGAACGAGCGCGCGCAGGGCGTTGGCCATCGGTTCGGTCGCAAAGGGAATCGCGGCCTCGAGATGCGTGATGATCTGGCGGATCTCCTTGTCGTAGCGACCGCCGACGCGGTATACCTCTTCGACCAGTCGCCCGTTCGTCTTCACCAGACGTGAGTTGAGACCGTACTTCTCGGTGAAGCCGCGCAGTTCGGCCATGCTCACGCCCGAGTACAGGTTGTTGGCGCTGGCGCTGAGGATGTCCTTTCCGGGTCCCGGCGTCTTGTTCGTCACGATCGGATCGACATTCGGATCGAAGAACATCGGACCGAGCCGCGTGAGCAACTGCTCGACCGACTCATTGGGCTGCGTCGGGAATGCTGCACCAGCCGCTCCCGACGCTTTGGCCGCGGCCGCGAGCGCCTGCGGCGTGAGCTTCAGCACGAACTTTCGCGCGGTCAGGTTGTTATACGGGCCCGTGTTGATCCAGAACAGTTTGGTGTACCGCTGGATCTCCGCCAGCGTCGCCGGGTCCACGCCGGTCGGATGCGAGACGATCGCCTCGAGGACGCGCCGCATCTCGAGCGCGTTCAGGTGCTTCTGGTCGTAGAAGATGTCGCGGCCGGCGAGCGCCGCCTGCGACAGATGCCAGATCAACGTTTTCTCGCGCAACGGCAGCGCGGCGAACTGATCGGCGTACAGTTGAATCACCGCCGCGTCATCGATCTGCTCGAGCAGGTACTTGCGACTGCTTTCCGCCGCAGGTGACGCTGCAGCCGGAGGGGGTGCCTCCTCGCCGCGGCCGGAGCACGCCGTGGTGGTTGCCAGGATTGCCAGGACGAACGTGTATGAAAGCAGTCTGAATCTCATGAGCCTCGCCTACAGTCCTAGCTTAGCCCGGACGCCACTCGGCGTGGTACCATCCGCGGCCGATGCATTTCCTGCTCATGTACGACGTCGTCGACGACTACGTGGAACGACGGGCCGCGTTTCGCCGCGAGCACATCACGCTCGCGCGGGAGGCCGTGGCCCGCGGTGAACTGGTGCTCGGGGGCGCCCTGGCGCAGCCAGCCGATGGCGTCGTCCTCCTGTTCCGCGGCAGTTCCCCAGCCGCAGCCGAGGCGTTCGCGAAATCGGACCCGTATGTGCGCAACGGGATCGTGACCAGATGGCGTGTTCGTGAATGGACGACGGTCGTCGGCCCCGAGGCCGAGAATCCGCTTCCTGCGAATCTGTGACGAGTGAGGCGGGTCTGGTGAGCCGGACCACGCCGCTGCGAAGGAGCCTCTCATGAAGAAGCTATACGGTGTGGCGGCCATTGGCGCCGCGTTTGTTCTGGGTTTTCTGGCTCGTGGCGTGGTTCCCGGCGAGCCGGTGGCACACGCGCAGGGCGCACGCGTATTCGAGCTGAGGACCTATACGGCGCCAGAAGGCAAGCTCGCCGAGTTGCACGCGCGCTTCCGCAACCACACGATGCGCATCTTCAAGAAGCACGGCATCGAGAACGTCATCTACTTCGCGCCCGAGGATGCGCCGTTGTCGCAGAACACGTTGATCTATCTGATCGCGCACCCCAGCCGTGAGGCGGCCAAGCAGAACTGGGCGGCATTTGCCAAGGATCCCGAGTGGCAGAAGGTGGCGCAGGAGTCGCAGGTCAATGGCAAGATCGTCGCGAAGGTCGAATCGGTTTTCCTGGATGCGACTGACTACTCGCCCATGAAATAGTAGGGGGTAGGAGGCAGCAGGTACACATGGCGATGCGGACGCGTCGTACGGGCGCCTCCACGGGGCTCGTGGCCGCCGCGTTGGTGCTGATGTCGGCTGGCTATACGTTCGCGCAGTTCGGGAGGGGCGGGTTCTTCAACAGCCCACCTCGCCCTGCACCCAGTGCATTCCCCGATCGCAACTTCGTCGTGTGCCGCCTGATGTACACATCGGTGCGCCGTGAGCCGTCTGGTGGCGGCTGGCGCACCGACTATCCGTATGGCGAGATCAATCTGACCATCCGTTTCTCGGAACTCACGCGAACACCGGTCAGCTGGTCAGGTGAAGGCGAACCCAATCACTACGTCGTCCGGTTGACCGACGACGAGTTGTTTCAATGCCCGTTCACGATCGCTTCGGATGTGGGGACGATCGGGCTGACGCTCGAAGAGGCCCAGCGCCTGCGACTCTATCTGCTCAAGGGTGGATTCCTCTGGGTCGACGATTTCTGGGGTCCGCTGGCGTGGGAGCAGTGGACGCACGAATTCAGCAAGGTTCTGCCCCCCGAGGAGTTTCCCATCGAGGACGTCCCGCTCGGCGATCCGATCTTTCAGTCCCAGTTCATCGTGGAAAGGGTTCCCCAGATCACCAACATTCAGTTCTGGCGCGCGACGCGTGGCCAGGAGACCTCCGAGCGCGGGCCGGACAGCGCGGTCCCGCATTTTCGCGCGGTCCGCGACAGTCACCATCGCATCATGGTGGTGATGACCCACAATACGGACATCGCCGATTCATGGGAGCGTGAGGGAGAGGATCCGGCGTTCTTCTACCAGTTCTCGCCTGACGGGTATGCCGTTGGCGTCAACGTGCTCCTCCACGCGATGACGCACTAATGGAAGTTCAAAGGTTCAAAGTTGGCCACTTTGACCTTTGAACTTTCCACTTTCGCTTCATAGTCAATAGTGGCAGCTACAACAATTCCCCACAGCGGGACGGGTGGCGCCCACGCGCATCGCGTCATCTTCATCGACCTCGGCCGTTTCCTGGCGCTGGTGTTCATGCTGTACGGCCACACGGTGAGCGCGCTTCTGGCGCCGCAATACCTTCAGGGCACCTGGTTCGACGTGTGGAATTTTCAGCGCGGTCTCACCTCGAGCCTGTTCCTGCTGCTGTCGGGCTTTGCGTTCAGCGTGGCGACCAGCCGTCGTTGGGGAGCCCACCAGGGGTTGTCGCCCGCGTTCTTCAAACGGGTCCGCCGCTTTGGCTTGTTCTTGCTGCTCGGATACGCGATCCACTTTCCCGTGAGCCGTTTCAGCCAACTGGCCACGCTTACCGACGAGCAGTGGCGTTCGTTTTTTCAGGTCGACGTGCTGCAGTTGATCGGCGCCACGTTTCTCATCATCCAGCTGCTCGTTCTCGTCGTGCCGTCGCGACGGATGTTCACGGCGGTAGTGTTCGTCCTCGGAGCTGCCGTGCTTGCCTTGACCCACCCTGTCTGGGCGATTGACTGGTGGCAGCTGTTGCCAGGGTGGCTCGCTGCGTACGTGTCACCCGAGGGCGGATCGCTGTTCCCCCTCTTTCCGTGGGCGACATATGTGCTGTTTGGGGCGGGATTGGGACAAATCTACGTCGGTTGGGGCGCGGCCCGCCTGGGGCGCTTTGCCACGTTTGGGCTGTTTGTTCCTGGTGTCGTCGTGTCGTGCCTCGGTTGGGGACTTGCCGCGGTGGAGAACGCGCCCTGGGGTCCTGACGCGTGGAACTTCATGCCGATCCAGCTGGCGATTCGGATTGGCGCCTGCCTGATCCTCCTCGCGGCCATAGCCGCGGCGAGCCAGCGTCTGACCCGGCTGCCTCGATTTTTTGCCGCCGTTGCTCAGGAAACATTGCTGATCTACTTCGTCCACCTGTGCATCGTGTATGGTTCGATCTGGAACAACGGGTTGGCCGTGCACTACGCCGCCTCACTGGGGCCGATGGCGACACTTCTGTGCGTTCTGCTGGTACTGGCGTCCATGGCTGCCCTGGGATGGTCCTGGCACTGGCTGAAACACGCGAGTCCGCGCCTGTCGCAGTGGATCACGGCCGGGGTGGCGGCGCTGCTGGTGATCCAGCTTCTCTAGTACAATCTCTGCTTCTTACTTCGCGAGGCCCTGATGTTCGACGCCCTGTTCGAGGCGCTGTTCTCGTATCGGCCGGTCGTCTTTCGCGAGGGCGACTTCCGCTTTGACGTCACGACCGCCTCCTTCGTTTCTGCGCTGGTCGTCGGCGTCGTGGTGGCCGCGGCGATCTTCACGTACCGGCGAGTGCAGGTCACCGATGGACGGGTGCGCGACCGGGTCATCCTGACGGCTCTTCGCGTCGCTGCCCTGGGTCTTGTTCTCTTCTGCCTGTTTCGCCCGACGCTCGTAGTCAGGGCAGCCGTCAATCAACAGAACGTCGTCGCTGTCCTGCTGGACGACTCCCGCAGCATGCAGATTCCCGACCTTGGCGGACAGGCGCGCGGGACGTTCCTCAAAGAGCAGTTCGGCGCTCCCGAGAGCCCGATCATGAAGGCGCTGTCGGATCGCTTCCTCGTCCGGACGTTCCGGTTCTCCTCGACCGCCACACGCATAAGCTCGGGTAATGCGCTGACCTTCGGCGGCTCTCAGACCAAGCTTGGCGCGGCCCTCGACGGTGTCCGGGATGAACTCGCGGGTCTTCCCGTGGCCGGTGTCGTGCTCGTGTCCGATGGAGCCGATACGGGTGACGCCGCGTTGAACGACGCGCTCCTGGCTCTCAAGGCGGAGAAGCTTCCCGTCTTCACTGTTGGCGTCGGCAGCGAATCGCTTCCTCAGGACATCCAGATCGATCGGGTGAGCACGCCGCGAACGGTATTGAAGGATGCGTCGCTGCTGCTCGACGTCGTCGTCAGGCAGACCGGGTACAACGGACGCACGGTCACGGTGGACGTCGAAGACGAGGGGCGCATCGTCGGGTCGGAGAAGGTGCAGTTACCCAACGACGGATCGCCCGCCTCGGTGCGCGTGCGGGCGACGGCCTCCGAGTCGGGTCCGCGCCTCTTTACTTTCCGCGTTGCGCCGGTAGAGGGCGAGCTGGTTCCGCAGAACAACGTCCGGGAGGCGCTCATCGACGTTCGTGACGTCAAGGAGCGGATCCTCTATTTCGAGGGCGAGCCTCGCTTCGAGATGAAGTTCCTGCGGCGCGCGGTTGCCGACGACAAGAACCTCGAGGTGGTGGCACTGCAGCGAACCGCGGATAACAAGTTCATGCGGATCCTTGGCGCCAATCCCGATCCCGAGGAGCTCGTCGGCGGGTTCCCGAAGACACGCGAGGAGTTGTTCGCATATCGCGGTCTCATCCTCGGCAGCGTCGAGGCCGGCGCATTTTCAGGAGACCAGCTGCAGATGATCGCGGACTTCGTCGATCGTCGCGGCGGCGGCCTGCTGATGCTCGGCGGTGCTCGATCGTTCGGCGAAGGTGGTTACGGTGGAACTCCGATTGCCGACGCACTTCCGCTGCTGATCGATCCACGCCGACGCGCTTCGGACCCGGCCCCTCTCGTGCGTCTGAAGATCTCGCCGACGCGCGCCGGCCAGGCCCATGCCGTCACGCAGATTGCAGCGTCGGAGTCGGCGTCGGCGGCGCGATGGCCAGAGTTGCCTCCCGTGACGTCTATTAATGAGGACCTCCCGGTGAAGCCTGGTGCGACGGTGCTGCTGAATGGCGAGGATGAGCGCGGCCGGGAGCGTGTCGTGCTCGCGTCTCAGCGGTTTGGTCGTGGCAAGGCCATGGCACTGACTCTGCAGGACACGTGGCAGTGGCAGATGCACGTCTCGATTCCGCTCGAGGATCAGACGCACGAGAACTACTGGCGTCAGATGATGCGGTGGCTCGTGGAAGGTGTCCCGAACACGGTTGACGTGCGCGTGCCCGACCGCGTCGAACCTGGTGACGCGGTCACCATCGAGACGACCGTGGTGGACAAGCAGTTCGTCGAGCTCAACGATGCGACGGTCATGGCGCAGGTGACCAGGCCAGGCGGCACCACCATGACGATTCCGCTGCAGTGGACCGGTGAGCAGGATGGTGAATATCGGGGTACGTTCGTCAGCGCCGAACCCGGTGCCTACGAAGTCACCGTCGATGCGACGCGTTCGGGTGGCCAGGTGGTGGGCAGTGGAGCGGGGTTCGTGCGCGCAGGTCCGGGCGAAGCGGAGTTCTTCGATCCGACTATGCACCGAGCGCCGATGCAGCGAATCGCCGATGAGACGGGCGGCCGGTTCTACACCGCCGATGCTGCGCAGGGTCTGGCGGAAGACATTCGCTACGCCGGGCGCGGCGTGACGTCGGTCGAGGAGCGCGAGCTCTGGAACATGCCGATCATCCTCATCACGCTCATGGGGCTGGTCTGCGCCGAGTGGGGTTACCGGCGCCTGGTCGGACTGGCCTGAGATTGTCGAGATGCTGAAGGTCTTCCTCCTTATCGTGGTGGGTCTTGGCGGGGACCCTGAGACCGCCAAGACGTTTCATCGATGGGGCAACACCCTCGTCGAATCGTCGCAGCGCCTGGGCGTGCCTCCGGAGCGGCTCGTGCACCTCGTCGGCGAGCCAGTCGAAGGTGATGTGCAGGTGTCGGGGCGATCGACGCGCGAGGAAGTGACGAAGGCGTTGACGAAGTTTGCGGCCGAGGCCGGACCCGAGGACCTCGTGTTCATTACCCTGATTGGGCATGGACAGTGGGACGGTCGCGCGGCGAAATTCAACATGCCTGGGCCCGACATGGGGCCTGAGGAGTTCGCGCCGCTGTTGAAGAAGATTCGAAGCAAGCAGATCGTGCTGGTGAACACCGCGAGCTCGAGTGGCCCGTTCGTCGAGGCGCTCTCCGCTCCCGGGCGCACGCTCGTGTCGGCCACGCGCAGCGGCGCTGAGCACTACACGACGTTGTTCGGCGGCTTTTTCGTGGACGCCCTGAATTCGCCGACCGCGGACGGCGACAAGAACAAGCGAATCAGCGTGCTCGAAGCGTTTCAGTTCGCCAAGGCCGAGGTCACACGCGCGTACGAGCGCGAGGGCCTGCTCGCGACCGAGCATCCGCTGCTCGATGACGACGGCGACCGCAAGGGAAGCGGCGATCCCACGCCGACCGGAGCGGACGGTAAGGTTGCCGCGGTGCTCTCTCTGGGGGATGCCAGCGATGACGGGCTCCCCACCGATCCCAAGTTGCGTGAGTTGCATCTCGAACGGCGAGAGCTCGAGCGGCGTGTCGAGTCGCTGCGCCTGCTGAAGGACAGCATGGATCCGGCCCGGTACACCTCCGAGCTGGAGAAGCTGGTGACTGCGGTTGCGCTGAAGACGCGCGAGATCCGCGCGGCCGAAGGGAAGTAAACTCCGAACTCCCAAACGCCAACTCCCAACTCCCAATCAAGCTTCCGGGGGCGGTCAGGCAGTTGAAGTTTGGGATTTGGGAGTTGGGAATTGGGAGTTTGAGTTAACACGAAGGAAGGACTCGATGAACCCGATGGTCAGTGACACGGTTGATTTGCAGTCGCCGGATGACATCGCGCTCGCAGACCGCATGAATGCGGGACGCCAGCAGATCGTCACCGAGCTGAAGAAGGTCATCGTCGGCCAGGACGAAGTGATCGCGCAGGTGCTGAACACGCTGTTCGTCGGCGGGAACAGCCTGATCGTGGGCGCGCCCGGACTGGCCAAGACGCTGCTGATTCACACGATGGCCCGTGTGCTGGACCTGAAGTTCTCGCGCATCCAGTTCACCCCCGACCTGATGCCGTCCGACATCACCGGCACCGACCTCGTTCAGGAAGACGCCGTCACCGGGCGCCGGCAGATGGTGTTTGCGCCCGGGCCGATTTTCGCGAACATCGTGCTCGCCGACGAGATCAACCGCACGCCGCCGAAGACGCAGTCGGCGCTGCTCGAAGCGATGCAGGAGCATCGCGTCACCGTCCAGGGCAAGACGTACCAGCTGGCCGAGCCGTTCTACGTGTTCGCCACGCAGAACCCGATCGAGCTCGAAGGCACCTATCCGCTGCCGGAAGCCCAGCTCGATCGATTCATGTACCACATCATCATCGAGCACCCGCCGTACGACGAAGAGCTTGGTGTCGTGCGGACCACCACGGCCATCCAGAATCCACAGCTGGAACGGCCAATCAGCGGAGAGGACCTGGTTGCGTTTCAGCAGCTGGTGCGCCGTGTGCCCGTGGCCGAGCCGGTGATGCGCCACGCACTGGACATCGTGCGCGCGACTCGCTCCAAGAACAACCCCGACGCGAAGGAGTACATCCAGAAATGGGTGGCGTTCGGCGCCAGCGTGCGCGCAGCGCAGTACCTCGTGCTGGGTGGCAAGGCCCGCGCACTGACGAGCGGTCGGTATCACGTGAGCTTCGAGGACATCCGGGCCCTCGTGCACCCGGTCCTGCGGCACCGCATCATCACGAACTTCCATGCCCAGTCGGAAGGCGTGACGACCGATGCGATCGTCGATCGCCTGCTGGAGTCCGTTCCTCTGCCGCGATCGGGCATGTGATGGCCGCAGAAGTTCACGGCGTCCCGGGCGCTCGGTTCATGGATCCCGTTGTGCTCGCGCGCATCGGGAACCTCGAGCTCGTCTCGCGCTCGGTCGCCGATGGGTTCATCAACGGGCTGCACAAGGCGCCGTATTTCGGCGCCTCCGTCGATTTCGCGGAGCACCGCGGCTACGTGCCGGGCGACGACATCCGCCGGATGGACTGGAAGCTGTGGGCGCGCACGGACCGGTATTACATCAAGGAGTACGAAGCCGAGACGAACATGAACTTCTCGGTGCTGATGGACGTGTCGAAGTCGATGGACTACGGCAGTCGCGGCATCACGAAGTTCGAGTACGCGCGCATCCTGACCGCCTGTCTGACGAACCTCGTGCACCATCAGCGCGATCGCGTCGGGTTTGTGGCCTTCGACGACGCCGTCGTCGAGCATGTACCGCCGTCGGCCAAGCACATGGAGACGGTGTTGCACGTGTTGGACCGCTTGAAGCCCGGGCGGCCCGGCAATCTGAAGGGTCCGCTCCATAAGCTGGCGGAGCACTTCGGGCGTCGCGGCGTTCTCGTCGTCATCTCGGACTTCTATGACGATCCCGATGCGATTCTGGATGCGGTATCGCCGCTCCGGTTCCGCGGGAACGATCTGATCATGTTCCACGTGCTCGACCCGAGCGAGTTGGAGTTCGGGTTCACCGATGCGCAGCCGTTCGAAGATCTGGAGAGCGGCGAGCAGATGCCCGTGGTGCCGGAGGCGTTCCGCGAGGAGTATCGGTCTCTCGTGCGTGCCCACATCGACGCGCTGACGAAGAGCTTCGCAGGCGTGCGCGTCGACTATGCGATGCTCGACACGTCCAAGCCGCTGGACCACGCGCTGTACCGATATCTGGGCAGCCGGTCCAAGATGATGAGGATCAGGTAGAGCAAATGTCGTCAATCAAGGATCGGTAAATGGACTGACGTGAACTTTCTAGCCCCGCTATTCTTCGCTGCCCTCGCCGGGCTGGCCATTCCCGTGCTGCTGCACCTGACGCAGCGCGAGAAGAAGCAGATCGTCCGCTTCCCGTCGCTGATGTTCGTCAGGCGGATTCCGTATCAGTCAGTGCGGCGTCGCAAGATTCAGAACTGGCTGCTGCTGATGGTGCGGATGGCGGCGCTCGCGCTGATCATCCTGGCGTTCACGCGGCCGTTAATCGATCGCGCCGATGTCCCAACGGCGGGCGCCGACGCGCGCGAAGTGGTGATCCTGCTCGATACGAGTTACAGCATGGGATACGGCGATCACTGGTCGCAGGCGCAGGCCGCGGCCCGTGAGCGAATCGCCGGGCTCACGCGCGTCCGATCGTGGATCGGTCGTGCTCTTCGGATCCGGCGCCGATATCCAGCTCCGTTCAACGTCCGAGCGCTCCCGCCTGACAGGCCACCGTCGATTCCGCCACGCCGAGTCCCTCGTCCACGAGATTCTCGCCGGCGCTGAAAGTGGCCGGCAGCATCCTGGCCGAATCGACGTTGCCAAAGCGCGAGGTCGTGATCATCAGCGACTTCCAGCGCGGCGGGTGGCGCGGCGAGGAGGGAGCGAAACTCCCCGAGGGCGACGACGTTGACGCCGGTTCAGATTCAGAGTCCGGCGGACAAGCCGAACCTGAGCGTCACCGGCGTGACATTCACCCGCTCGTCGTTCTCCGGTCAGCAGCGCCTCGTGGTGACCGCGGGCGTCTCGAATCGGACTGAGCAGCGGGTGACGGCAAGCACGCTGACGCTCGAGGTCGGCGGAATCTCGATCGGAACGAAGCCTGTTGCCGTCGACCCGGGCATGAGCGCGTCCGTGGTGTTCGATGCGTTCACCGTCAGCGGGCGCAACACGCGTGCAAGTGTTCGACTGTCCGAGGATGCGCTTGCCGCAGACAACTCGTTCAACTTCGTCGTGTCGCCAATCGAGCCGGTTCACATCACGGTCGTGGATCGAGGCAGCGCCGCATCGGCGCTTTACCTCACTCGCGTCCTGTCAATCGGCGAGTCCCCGAAGTTCGAGGCCGTGTTCCGTCAGGGAGACGCACTCTCCGATGACGATCTGCGACGCAGCGCGGTCATCGTGTTGAATGATGTGGAAGTTGGCGTGCCGCTGGCGCGACGGCTCGCGCGCTACGTCGAGCAGGGCGGAGGTCTGTTCGTGGCCACCGGATCGCGGGCGCGCTGGCCGCAGGAAGTGGATGTGCTGCCGGGCACGGTGGGGCCGCCGGTCGATCGCACGCGCGGGGACGCAGCCCGTGTCGGCGCCCTGGAGTTCGGGCATCCGGTCTTCGAGCCGTTCCGCGCACCGCGCAGTGGTGACTTCTCGTCGATCCCGGTTTACGGATATCGGAACGTGACCGCGGCCAAGGATGCCCAGGTGCTCGCGCGCTTCGACGCGGGTACGCCGGCCGTGCTCGAGCGGCGGCTGGGACGAGGGCGTGTGCTGCTGTGGGCGTCGACGCTCGATGTCTCGTGGAGTGACCTCCCGACCAAGCCCGTGTTCCTCCCGTTCATCCATCAAGCCGTACGTCATCTGGGCGGGTACACGGAACCAGAGCCCTGGCTGACCGTGGGGCAGGTATTGAACGCATCCGCCGGCACCGCCCGGGTATCCGATTCGCCACGTGTTCTGCTGACCCCGTCCGGGCGTCGCCTTCCGCTCGACGATGAGGGGGCCGACGTTCTCGAGCTGACCGAGCAGGGGTTCTACGAGATTCGCGGCGAGGCCAATCAGGCCGAGACGATCGTTGCCGCCAACGTCGATCCGGCGGAAGCCGACCTGACGCCGATGGATCCGCGTGAAATCACGGCGGCCGCGGTCGGGGCGGGGGCCGAGGAGCAAGGTGGTCCGAGCGGTGTTCCGCTGACTCCCGAGGCCCGGGAAAAGAACCAGCGGCTGTGGTGGTATCTGCTGGTCGCCGGAATTCTGGTCCTCGGCGCAGATACGCTCCTGTCCAACCGTATGGCGAAGGCGTAAACTACGAGCTACCGGCTACGAGCCAGCCTGGAGGGTCCCTCATGCTCGAGTATCTGCGACGTGCCTCTATGCCGACGGATCTTCTCGGCATCATCGCGGAAGTGCGGCGGCGCTGGCGTCTGAAACTCGCGCTCCGCGGCTTCGTTCGCGTCCTCGCCATCCTCTTGGCCTTCTTCCTGGTCGCTGCCGTCCTGATGCAGTGGGACAGGTTCAGCCCGGTATCCATCGTGCTCGCCCGGGTGTTGCTGGCGGTTACGCTGCTGGCCTCGTTGTATGTCTTCCTCTTTCGACCTCTGCGCAGGCGCGTCACCGATGAACAGGTCGCCCTGTATCTCGAGGAGCACGAACCGGCGCTGCAGGCGACGTTGCTGAGCGCGGTGGAGTCGAACCGCTCGGGCAACGCGGCCGAATCCGAGGCTCTCGTCAAACGAGTGATCGAGCAGGCCATCGAGGCGTGCGCCAGGCTCAACGCCGCGCATCGCGTCGAGATGCGGCCGCTGCAGCGCAACGCCATGGCGTTGGGCGGGGTGGCCCTGGTAGCCCTGCTGGCCGTCGCGGTTGGCCCCGCGTTCCTTCGCCATGCGCTCTCGGCAATGCTGCGCGTGGCAAGCGTGCAGGCAGCGTCGCCGTACCGCATCGAGGTCACGCCGGGCAACGTCACCGTTCCCAAGGGCGCTGACCAGACGATTACCGCGGCACTCGTCGGGTTCGCATCCGAGGACGTGGTGCTGATGGTGCGACGCACGCCCACGGGAGAGTTCGAGCCGCTGCCGCTCGTGCGGAATGACGACGGCAAGTACCGAGGGTGCGGTGTTCGACGTGAACGCGCCGACGTGGTACCAGGTCGTGGCCGACGGCGTTCAGTCTCAGGTCCACACGCTGCAGGTCGTCGATGTGCCGTACGTGCAGCGGCTGGAGATCGAGTACCACTTCCCCGCATACACAGGCCTCGAGCCTCAGAAGGTTGAGGATGGCGGCGACATCGCGGTGCTGCGCGGAACCGAAGTGCGCCTGCGTGTGTTCCCGACGATGAAGACGTCGGCAGGGCGGATCACGCTGAACGAGAAGGACGCACTCGAGCTGGCCCCGCAGGCGGACGGTTCGCTCACGGCCGCCTTCAAGGTCGAGCGCGATGGCTCGTATCGCGTGGACCTGAAAGCGCCGTCGGGTGAGCTTGCCGCCGCATCACCCCAGTACACGATCGACGTGCTCGACGATCAGGCGCCCTCGGTATCGTTCAATCGACCAGGCCGCGACACATCCGCCTCCTCGATCGAAGAGGTGTTCGTCGAGGCGGCCGCCGAGGACGACTTCGGGGTTCGCAACCTCGAGCTGGTGTACTCGGTCAATGGCGGGCCGGAGAAGGTGCTCAAGCTGTTCTCAGGCACGTCGCGATTGCCCGAGGTGACGGCTGGGCACACCTTCTATCTTGAAGAACTCGGTGTGGAGACCGGTGACTCCGTCTCCTACTACGCACGCGCGACGGACAACGACTCAACCGGCGCGAAGACGGCATCGAGCAACCTGTATTTCCTGCGCATCCGGCCGTTCAAGAAGGACTTCAAGCAGGCGCAGTCTCAGGGTGGCGGCGGCGGTGGTGGTGGCGGCGGAGCCGGGCAGGTCGAGGCGCTCTCCGAACAGCAACGCCAGATCATCTCAGCGACGTTCAACGTTCAGCGGGATCGACGTTCGCTGAGCGCGACGAAGTTCAAGGAGAACTCGACGGTGGTGTCGCTCTCGCAGTCTCGCCTGCGCGAACAGGTCGAGGGACTCCTCACGCGAATGAACAGCCAGCTGGTCGAGCGCGATCCGGCGTTTGCGAAGATCGCCGAGTTGCTTCCGCAGGCGGTTGCCGCGATGAAGGAGGCTGAAGGAAAGCTGAGTGCAGCGGCGCCCGATCAGGCTCTGCCACCGGAGAACAAGGCGCTCCAGGTCCTCCAGAAGGCTGAAGAGGAATACGAGACGCAGATCAGCGTGAACCGTCAGCAGGGTGGCGGTGGCGGTGGCGGCGGCGGTGCGATGCAGCAGGAGCTGGCCGAGATCTTCGAGCAGGAACTCGACCAGATGGCCAATCGTTATGAGACGGCCAACCAGGCGTCGGAGCAGCAGAACGACCGCGAGGTCGACGAGTTGCTCGAGAAGCTGAAGGAGCTCGCGCGTCGTCAGGAGCAGGAAGCCGAGCGTCAGCGGCGGCGGGCGCTGCAGGGTCAGGGTGGCAGCAGCAGTGGCAGTGCACAGCAGCGTGCGCTTGCCGAGCAGGCGGAAGAAGCCGCACGACGGCTCGAGCGGCTTGCGCGCGAAGAGCAGCGGCCCGAGTTGCAGGAAGCGGCGCGTCAGGCGCGCGAAGCGGCCGACGCGATGCGCCGCGCGGCGGCTGGTGGTGGCGCGGGTGCCGAGGCGCAGGCACAGGCCGCGCTCGAACGGCTCCGCGAAACGGAGAAGCGGTTGCAGCGGTCGCTGACGCAGCGTGCCGAACGCGACATCGCTGACGCGCGCCGCGACGCCGAAGAGATCGCACGGCAGCAGCAGGAAATCGCCGATCAGGTTCGTCAGCTGGCGGCCAATCCGTCTGCGCGGGCGCAGACCGCGCGCCAGATCAACGAGAAGAAAGATCAGCTCGAAGAGAGACTCGGAAAGCTCGAGTCCGATCTCGACGAGGCCGCGCGCGATGCGAGTCGCGAGGAACGTCCGGCATCACGCAAGATGGCCGAAGCAGCCGGCGCGATTCGAGACAACCGCCTCCGCGATGCGGTGCGCTATTCGAAGGCGCTCGTCAGCCGTGGCTCCAACCAGCAGGCGAATGCCGCCGAAGCTGACATCTCGCGCGGGATCGAGGAAATGCGCCAGCGCCTCGACGAGGCACAGGCCGCGCTCGGTCAGGGTGCACCTGGCGATAAACGTGAGGATGCTCAGCGTCGTGCCGAGCGACTGGCTCGTGCGGCGGAATCGCTGCAGGAGCGGACGCGCGAGCGGGCGCAGCAGAACGGTCGTCAGCAGGGCGACAACCAGCAGGCGCGCGGCCAGCAGGGACAGGGGCAAGAAGGTCAGCAGGGCCAAGGCCAGAGCCAGGGAGAAGGTCAGGGTCAGGGCGAGGGCCAAGGCCAGGGTCAAGGCCAGAGCGATGGTCAGCAGGCTGGCGAGGGCGGCGGGCAGCGCGGCGATGGGCGTGATGGCGGCCGGTTCGCCGCCGGCGGCTACGACCGTGGTGGAGCGTGGCGAGGTGGATCCACGTGGGGCGGATGGTGGGACGGCGGCCCGGTTCGTCTGACACCAGAGGATATCCGTCAGCTGCGCAGCGAGGCGCGCCAGTATGCGAACGAGGCGCAGGATCTGCGCGGTCTGCTCCGCGGTGAGAACATCGATCCCCGCGAGCTGAACGAAATCGTCAGCGCCTTGCGCCAGCTCCAGGACGACCGCGTCTATCAGAACGTCGAGGAGCTGGCCCGGCTGCAGGCCTTCGTGGCTGACAGTCTGAAGCGGTTCGAGTTCGGTTTGCGACGACAACTCGACGCGAACACCGGCGCGATCGTGCTCTCCGGCTCTGATGAGGTCCCGGAAGAGTTCCGCAAGCTGGTCGAGCAGTACTACCGGTCTCTCGGACAAGCACCGCGGTGAGATTCCGGGTCCTCGTGGCGCTCGCGCTCGTCATGTGCCTGGCGAGCGCGGCGTTCGCACAATTCGGCCGCGGGTTCGGCTTTGGCTTCCGCAGCCGCTACCCTCCTCGATACCCCAAGGCGGATACGTTCGGTGTCGGGTTCAACTTTTGCCGCGGCATCTACACGAGCACGCGTGGTGAAGCGGGCGGGCAGGGTTGGTCTACCGACTATCCTGACGCCGATCTGAACTTCTCGATACGTCTGTCAGAGCTCACTCGCACGCGGGTGAAGTTCAACGACGATGGACGGCCGGACTTCGTCACGGTGCGCCTCACCGACGATGCACTGTTCCAGTGTCCCTATCTGCACATGGAGGACGTTGGTACCGCGACGTTCAATGAGCGCGAGATCGAGGCACTCCGCGCGTACCTCCTCAAGGGTGGATTTCTCTGGGTCGACGATTTCTGGGGAAGCTATGCCTGGGCCGACTGGGTGGCTGAGATCAGCCGCGTGCTTCCAGCTGGCGAGTATCCGATCCAGGACCTGACGCCTGCTCATCCAATCTATCGAACGCAGTTTCAGATCGCGGAGCTTCCGCAGATCCCGTCGATCCAGTCGTGGCGGGGCAATCCGCACGAGACCTCGGAGCGCGGTGATGACAGCGCCGAGCCGCACTTCCGCGCCATCTTCGATGCGCGCGGCAACATCATGGTGCTCATGACGCACAACACCGACATCTCGGACGCGTGGGAACGCGAAGGCGAGGATCCGCGCTACTTCTATCAGTTCTCGCCGCGTGGCTACGCGGTCGGGATCAACGCGGTCCTCTACGCCATGACTCACTAGTCCTTCCGGAGGGGCGAAGGTGCGAGAGTGCGAAGGCGCGGGTTCGATGCTGCGAAGGTACACCCGTCCGTGCGTCGGTCCTGCTCCTGCTGCTGGTTCCGCTGGCGCTCAGCGCTCAGGTCCGGTCATCGTCATCTCGTTTCAGGCAGGCGGTCGAGTACCGACGGTAATCTCACCTTCACTCGGCTGTTCTACGGCTCGAGCCTGCGCGGCTTCGGGTTCGGCGGCGCTGCCTGGTCACACGACTACCCCGCCGCGGACAAGAATCTCAGCGCCATCATCGACTACATCACCCACATCCGGGTGCGCCTCGACGGTACCAACGTGCTCGACCTCGACGATCCAGAGATCTTCCAGAACCCGGTGCTCTACGTCTGGGAGCCTGGCTTCTGGACGATTCAGCCGAGCGAGGCCAAACAGCTGCGCGAGTACCTGCTGAAGGGTGGATTCGTCATCTTCGACGACTTCGAGGGTCCTGACCATTGGGACAACATGGTGGCGCAGATGCGTCAGGCGCTGCCCGAACATCAGTTCATCCGCATTGACGAACGTCACCCGATATTTCATTCCTTCTACGACATCCGCAAGCTGGACGTGCCACATCCCAGCATGGACGTGCCGCCAGGGTACTGGGCGATGTTCGAGGACAACGATCCATCCGGCCGGATGATCGCGCTCGCCAATCACAACAACGACATCGCCGAGTACCTGGGAGTGGTCGGCAGAGGGACTCTACAATCCAGACCCCACCAGCAACGCCTATCGACTGGGCGTGAACTACTACGTCTATGCGATGACGCACTAGCGCAAATAGGGAACGAAGCACGATCGTGCAACAGCAGCTCGAAGAGATCGTGGCTGAATTCGAGTCGGCGTCGGTGAGACTCGGGGAGTTTTATCGCAAGCTTGCGCCCGGTGGGTGGAACAGGAGACCGGCGCCGGAAAGCTGGTCGCCAGCGGAGTGCGTGGCTCACCTCAACCTCACGGCGATGGCGATGCTGCCGCTGATTCGACAAGGGCTCGAAGAGGCGCGACGGTTGCAGCGTTCCTCAGGAGCCCGTTATCGACGCGACATCATGGGCTGGTTGTTGTGGCGCAGCATCAGCACACCAGGCCGATTCAAGACCAAGACGATACCCGCATTCGTGCCCTCTGGCGATCGGCCGGTTGAGGAGATCATGGCCGAGTTCGATCGTCTGCAGGCCGACCAGATCGGCGTCACCCGACAGGCAGAAGGTCTGCCCATCGACCGCGTGAAGATCGTCTCGCCATTCAACGCCAGCGTTCGCTACAACGTGTTTTCGGCCCTGTCCATCTTGCCTCGCCACCAGCATCGGCACCTCTGGCAGGCGGAACAGGCGAGCCGCCGGACGTCTTGAAGCGCAGTAACAAGGCGGAGCTGCGCGCTCGTCGAGTCACGGGCGGAGCCGTGGCTAGCAGATACAATCAACAGCGTGGGACAACCTTCCGGCAAGATCTGCGACACGATTCTCGATGCCATCGGCAACACGCCGATGGTTCGCATCAATGCCGCTCACCCGGGGAGTGACCGAGGCGACCGTGCTCGCCAAGGTTGAGACATTCAATCCTGGCAACTCCCTCAAGGACCGCATTGCGTTGCGGATGATCGAGGATGCCGAGCGCAGTGGTCTGCTCAAGCCGGGTGGCACGATCGTCGAGGGGACGTCCGGCAACACCGGGATGGGCCTGGCTATCGTCGCCGCGATCAAGGGGTACCGCTGCATCTTCACGACCACCGACAAGCAGTCGAAGGAAAAGATCGATGCGCTGAAGGCGTTCGGCGCCGAAGTGATCGTGTGCCCGACCGATGTCGATCCCGAGGATCCGCGCTCCTATTACTCGGTGTCATCACGTTTGCAGAGTGAGATCCCCGACGCCTGGAAGGCCAACCAGTACGACAACCCTTCGAACACCGCCGCGCACTACGAGCAGACCGCACCGGAGATCTGGGAGCAGACGAGCGGTGCGGTGACTCACCTTGTCGTCGGTGTGGGAACCGGGGGAACGATCAGCGGTATCGGGCGCTACCTGAAGGAGCGCAACCCCGCCGTGAAGGTGTGGGGCATCGATACCTACGGCTCGGTGTTCAAGAAGTACAAGGAGACCGGGATCTTCGACAAGAACGAGATCTACCCCTACATCACCGAAGGCATCGGCGAGGACTTCATTCCCGGCAACGTCGACTTCCGCATCATCGACCACTTCGAGAAAGTGACCGATAAGGATGCCGCGATCATGACCAGGCGGCTGGCGCGAGAAGAGGGCATCTTCGCGGGGAATTCAGCCGGCGCGGCGATGGCCGGCGTGATCCAGCTCGCCGAGCATTTCAAGAAGGCCGACGTCGTGGTCGTCGTCTTTCACGACCACGGCTCGCGCTACATGGGCAAGATGTACAACGACGAGTGGATGGGAGCGAAAGGGTTCCTCGAAGTCACTGGCACCACGGCCCGGGATTTGGTTGCGGCCGGTGTCTCGGGTGAGCTCTTTACAGTGGAAGCCGCGCGCAGCGTCGAGGAGGCGGCGAAGCTGATGAGCCGCCACGACTTCTCGCAGGTCTCGATCACCAAGGAGGGCCGCATCATCGGCTCCCTGAACGAGACGCATCTTTACGAGGAGATCGTGCGGAACGCCGCGGTGAAGAAAGAGCCGGTCGAGACGATCATGCAGCCGGCCTTCCCGTTCGTCGACATCTCGACGCCGGTCGAGCTGCTCTCCACGATGATCACTCCAGGCAACCCGGCGGTGCTCATCCGTGACTTCAAGACGGACAAGACGTTCATCATCACGCGTTCAGACGTCATCCGCGTGTTGATCTAGACAACGATCGGCGCTACTGCTCGCGCAGCGCAGCCATCGGATCGATGCGTGCGGCACGGCGCGCCGGGGTGAGCGTTGCGATCGTGGTGACGCCTAACAGCACCATCGAGACAGCTGCGTAGATCAGTGGGTCGATCGGGCTGGTCTCGTAGAGGAAGGACGCGATCGTGCGGCTCAGGGCTGCCGAGCCCAGGAGGCCAAGTGCGAGCCCGATCAACGCGAGCCACAAGCCGCTCGCGAGGACCATTCGTAGTACCTGTCGATGAACTCGCCCCAAGTGCGGTGCGGATGCCGATCTCCTGCGTACGCGCAGCCACCGATCGATGGATGATGCCGTACGCACCGACGACCGCCAGCATCAGGGCCACCGCCGCCAGTGCGAGCAGCAGCAGCGTCTGAAAGCGCCGCAGGGCGACCGTCTGTCCCATGCGCTGCTCGACGGTCATGATGCCGTAGGGCGGCGCCGCCGGATCCAGTTCCTGTACTTGCGCCCGAATGGTGCTGCGCAGCGTCTCGGGGTCGCCGGTCGTGCGGACTGCGATGTCCATCTGTGAGATCGCACCGGCTTGGAACATGTACGGAATCGCCGGTTCGTCCAGGCGCTGCCTTCGCATGTCGGCCACCACGCCCACGACTGTCACCCACGGGAAGCTGGCCGCGGGATCCAGCCCGCCCTTGAAGCGCTTGCCGATCGCATCCTCGCCAGGCCAGAACCTTCGCGCCATCTCCTCGTTGATCACCACGACCTGCGGCGCGCCCGGAACGAGATCGCGCTCCTCGAGCAGTCTGCCGCGCAGGAGCGGGATGCGCATCGCCTCGAAGTAGCCGGGCAGCACGATTGTCTCCCGTCAGCGGAGGCGCGGCATCAGTCGGGCGCCGGGGCGGTTGGCCCTCGAGCGCGATGCGAAAGTCGGGCTGCCGGTGAATGAAGAAGTCGCTGATCGCACCGGCTTCGACGACGCTGGGCAGTGCGCGAATGCGCTGCAACGCCTCGGTGAAGAACGCCGCCACCTTGGTGCGATTGTCGTAGCTCTGGGGCAAGTCGATCTGCAGCAGCAGGACGTTCTGCGAATCGAACCCACGCCCCGTCGTCTGGACGCGGACGAAGCTGCGAATCAACAGACCCGATCCGGCGAGCAAGATCACCGCGAGGGCGATCTCCGCGACGACCAGCCCCTGGTGCAGTCGCCGCCCGGCGGGTCCGCCCAGCAGCCGCGGTCCGGCGTCGCGAAGCGCGGTAGCGGTGGTCCCAATCGACAGCTGTAGGGCCGGCAGCAGCCCCGCGACCAGACCGCAGCCGAGCGAGGCGGCCATCGCAAACAGCAGGACCCGGTTATCGAGATCGATCGTGTTGGCGCGCGGCAGCACGCCTGCTGCCCAGGCCCGGAGCGCGAGCACGCCCAACCATGCGATCAGTGCGCCGACCGTCCCTGCCAGCAGCGACACGACGAGGTTCTCGGTCAGTGCTTGCCTTATCAGGCGTATGCGGCTCGCGCCGAGTGCCGTCCGTAGTGAGAACTCGCGACTGCGTACCGTCACGCGCGCGAGCATCAGGTTCGCTACGTTGGCGCAGGCGATGAGCAGGACGAAGCCAACGGAGCCGAACAGCAGCCAGAGCGATCGCTCGGTGGTCGACCCGATGACACGCTCGACGAGTGGGTCGGTGGTCACACCGAAGCTGGCGTTGCTCTCGGGGTATTGCGTGCGGAGACGCGCGGCAATCGTGTCCATCTCGGCACGCGCGGACTCGATCGTTGCCGTGGGTGCGAGCCGGCCCAGCACGATCAGCGCGTCGGCGCGCCGGCTGTTTTCCTGCTGCCAGTTCGGCCCGAACCAGAGCGGGCGCCAGAGCTGAACGTCGGCGGTCGGCAACTCGAACCCGGCTGGCATGACGCCGACCACTTCCGCGTTGGTTCCATCCAGCTCGATCGTGCGCCCGATTGTCTGCGGGGCGCCTGCGAAGCGCTGTTGCCAGAGTGCGTGGCTGATGACGACCGCGGTGGCGCGGTCCCTGAAGTCCTCCGTGACAAGGGTCCGGCCGGCGACGGGCGATGCACCCAGAAGCTCGAAGAATCCCGGGCCAACGAGGCCGACGTTGACCCGCACCGAATCGCCATCCCCCGTCAGCGTGCCGCGCGTGAACTCCGGCCGCAGGTAAGCGGCCATCTGCTCGAACTGGCGGCTCTGGTCCTTCCAGTCGCGAAAGTTCAGATAGGACGATCCATCCGGAAGGTTCTGCTGAAGGTTCCAGGTCCACATCACGGTGATGCGGTCGGGCTCGTGGTACGGCAGGTCGCGCAGGACGACCGCCTGGAGCACGCTGAAGATGGCGCTGTTCGCCCCCACACCGAGTGCGAGCGTCAGGATGACGACGGCCGCGAACCCGGGATTGCTGGAAAGCGAGCGGCGAGCGTAACGAAGATCTTGCAGGAGGGTATTCATGGCTGGCCGCCAGCTGAGACGGGAATCCGAGCTCAATGGTTGCCGCCCTCCAGTCGACCCGACTTCACTACGGCGTTATCGAGACCAGTACCTCACGCCGAATCAGATCCGAGGATGGAAATCGCGATTGCGATTCGAATGACGCTCGGGTCGTTGCGGCTCTGCTCTACAGCGTCGAGCCGCGTGATCCGATCACGCTCATCGGAGCGGCAGCGCTCATGGCTCTTCTGCGAGCGATCGCCACGTGGCCGCCGACGAGGCGCGCGACGAGAGCGGATCCGGCAATCGTTCTTCGATACGAATAGCCCCGCCGAGTCCAGAGTCCGCGCTCACTCGATCGCTTTGACGATGTCCTCGACGACCTTCTTGGCGTCGCCAAAGACCATCATGGTGCGGTCCATGTAGAAGAGAGGGTTGTCGATGCCGGCGTATCCCGAGGCCATCGAACGCTTGTTGACGATCACCGTGCGCGCCTTGTGCGCCTCGAGGATCGGCATGCCGTAGATCGGGCTGCCCTTCTCTTCGGCGAGCGGATTCACGACGTCGTTGGCGCCCAGCACGAATGCGATGTCGGTGCCCCCGAAGTCGCCGTTGATGTCCTCCATCTCCTGGACCTGATCGTAGGGGACCTCGGCTTCCGCAAGCAGCACGTTCATGTGCCCGGGCATGCGGCCAGCGACGGGATGAATCGCGTACCGAACGTTGACGCCCTTGGCTGCCAGCTTGTGGGCCATTTCCTTGACGGCGTGCTGCGCTCTCGCGACCGCCAGACCGTAGCCGGGAATGATGATGACACTCTCGGCGTTGCCCAGCAGGAACGCGACGTCTTCGGGCGAACCGGACTTGACCGTCTTTTGCTGCGTCTCCGCTGAGGCGACGCCTTCCGCGCTTCCGAAGCCGCCCAGGATCACGCTGAAGAACGAGCGGTTCATCGCCTTGCACATGATGTAGGACAGGATCGCGCCCGAGGAGCCAACCAGCGATCCCGCGACGATGAGCAGCGGGTTATTGAGCGAGAAGCCGATGCCCGAGGCCGCCCAGCCCGAGTAGCTGTTCAGCATCGAGATCACGACGGGCATGTCCGCGCCACCGATCGGGATGATGATCAGCACGCCCAGGACGAACGCGATCGTCGTCATCACGATGAATGGAGGCCAGTGCGTGCCGGGTGCAGCGAAGAAGAAGGCGATGCCGAAGCCAAACATCACGATCGCCAGCACCAGGTTGACGATGTGCTGACCCTTGAAGACAACGGGCGCGCTCGAGAACAGCCTGGAGACCTTGCCGAGGCCGGCCAGCTTGCCAAAGGCGATTACCGATCCCGAGAAGGTCATGGCGCCGACGAACGTCCCGATGAAGAGCTCGACGCGGTTGCCAGCTGGAATCGGATCGGGCACGCTGAACGCTGCCGGGTTGTTCACGACCGCGATTGCGATGAGCACGGCGGCCAGGCCGACCAGCGAGTGCATCGCAGCCACCAGCTCCGGCATCTGTGTCATCTGCACCCGTTTCGCGACGAGCCATCCGACGATGCCGCCAAGGGCCAGAGCGCCGATGGTGAGATCGATTCGCCTGGTGATGGCGAGCGTCGTGAGCACGGCGAGCGTCATGCCCGCAATGCCGAAGCGGTTGCCGCGACGCGCTGTCAGTGGGTTGGAAAGACCTTTGAGGGCGAGGATGAAAAGCACGCTCGCCGTGAGATAGGACAGGGCAACCTGGTTTGGGGACATGGCCTCCGTCACCGCTGTCCCTTTTGATCTTTCTTCTTGAACATCTCGAGCATGCGCTCCGTGACCAGGAACCCGCCGAAGGTATTGATGGCGACGAGCGCAACCGCGATGGCGCCAAGGATGGCGCCGCGGTCGAGCGGGCCAGGTCCGGCGGCGAGGATGGCGCCGACCACGATGACCGAGCTGATCGCGTTGGTGACGCTCATGAGCGGTGTGTGCAGCGCCGGGGTCACGTTCCACACGACGTGATAGCCGACGAAGATCGCCAGCACGAACACCATGAGATTGGTCACGATTGGGTCGACTGCGACTCCGTGCACGTCAGCTCCTGACCGGCGCGCCGTCGATGCAGACGAGCGTCGCCGCGAGGATTTCGTCCGATCGATTGAGTGTGAGCCCGCCGGTCTTGGGATCGAGCAGTAGCGTGGTGAAGTTCAGCAGGTTGCGCGCGTAGAGCGCGCTCGAGTCGGCGGCGAGGGTGGCGGGGATGTTCGAGGGGGCGACGATCTTGACCCCGTTGTGCTCGACGACCTCGTCCTTCCTGCTGAGAGGGCAGTTGCCACCCTGAGTCACGGCCATGTCGACGATGACCGACCCCGGTTTCATGCCCGCGACGGTCTCCTCTGGCAGTAAAACCGGAGCCGGTCGCCCCGGAATCAGCGCGGTGGTGATGACGATGTCCGCGGCCTTTGCCCGTTCGGCGATGAGCATCGCCTGCCGGCGCTTGTAGTCGTCGCTCATCTCGCGGGCGTAGCCACCCGCCGTCGCCTGTGCGTTCCGTTCCGCCTCGGAGAGTGCGACCTCGATGAACTTCGCGCCAAGCGACTCGACCTCGTTCTTGACCGCGGGCCGGACGTCGAACGCTTCGATTACCGCACCGAGTCGCTTGGCCGTGGCGACCGCCTGCAGGCCGGCCACGCCGGCACCGAGCACGAGCACCCGCGCCGCCTTGACCGTGCCGGCGGCGGTCATCAGCATCGGCATGAAGCGCCCGTACTCGTACGCCGCAATGAGTACCGCCTTGTAGCCGGCGATGTTGGCCTGCGAGGAGAGCACGTCCATGTTCTGCGCTCGCGTGATACGCGGCAGCCGCTCCATCGCGAAGGCGGTCACGCCCGTCGCAGCCAGCGCATCGACACCCTCGTGTGGCGAGAGCAGACCCACGAGAATGGTGCCGCGGCGGAGCGCCGGCAGCTCTGAATCCACCGGCCGCCGCACTTTGAGGATGATGTCGGCGCTTGTAGATGTCGGCCGCACATCCCAGCGAAGCCCCTGCCGCCGCAAAACTGGCGTCGGGAATGCTGGCACCCGCACCTGCGTTGGTTTCGATGATGACGCTGTGACGGCCGCCGGTGGTGAGCTTCTTCACCGTCTCGGGTGTGGCGGCCACACGTGTTTCGCCAGGGTAGACTTCGGCTGGAATGCCGATGCGCATCAGTTGAACGCCTCCGGTCGCACCCGGATCTACCTCCCAGACTTGCTCGGACCGGCTGCGTGTTGCGCGTCCAATTTTATACGGATCTCTGCAGGGCCGGCCTCAAGTCAGACGCCGGGTTCGTGCAAGCGTTCGGATCTCAGAAGGATCCGCCTGTTCCGAAGGTGTTGCACACATCGACATTCCCAGACTCGAGGCCTCGGCGGAGCCACTCGACTCGCTGTTCCGAGGACCCGTGCGTGAACGACTCGGGAACCACGGTTCCTTGTGACTGCCGCTGCAGGCGATCGTCTCCGATCGCGGCCGCGGCCCTGAGACCCTCCTCGGCATCTCCGGGTTCGAGCAGTCCGCCCTGTGCGGCGTAGTGGCCCCAGACGCCGGCATAGCAGTCGGCCTGCAATTCCTGACGCACCGACAGTTCGTTGCCTTCGCGCTCGCCGGCGCGTTGTCTGGCCGCCTGCACCCGGGCCGAAACGCCGGTCAGCGTCTGAACGTGATGACCGACCTCGTGTGCCACGACGTAGGCCTGCGCGAAGTCGCCCGGTGCGCCAAATTGTTCATCGAGCTCCCGGAAGAAGGACAGGTCGAGATACACCTTGCGGTCGGCGGGGCAATAGAACGGTCCCATCGCCGCCTGACCAAGCCCGCAGGCAGACTGCGTCGAGCCGGTGAAGAGCACCAGGATGGGTGGCTCGTACCGACTGCCGCTCTGCGCGAACAATCGGCTCCACGCCATCTCGGTGTCGGCGAGCACGACGCCTACGAATTCGGCTTGAGGATCGTCGGCGGGAGCCCCGCCTGGAGCGACGCTCGAATCGGGACTGACGGTGCTGATGAGATCGGCGGGATTCTGCCCCGTCAGCGCAGAGAGGAGCAGGACGAGAACCAAGCCTCCCAGGCCGCCGCCAATGGCCATTCCGCCGCCCGACATCCCACGGCGATCTTCGATGTTCTGACTTCCGGCGCGACCTCTCCACTTCATGGCAGCACGCTCCAGTCGTCGCGAGACAGAGGCGGAATCTCGGCAAGCATATTATGCTCGGCCATGGACCTTGGACTGAAAGATCGCGTGGCGATCGTAACCGGCTCGAGTAAGGGGCTCGGCTTCTTCAGCGCCCGGGCGCTGGTCTCCGAAGGATGCCGGGTCGTCATCTGTGCGCGCACGCCGGACCCCTTGCAGGAAGCGCGCCGTCGTCTGGCTGAGATTGCAGGCGATGATCGCGTGCTGGCGGTCGTCGCCGACGTGAGCCGTGAGAGCGGAATACAGGAACTGATCGACCGGACGGTCGCGACATTCGGTGGCATCGACGTCCTGGTCAATAACGTCGGGCTGGCGCGGGGAGGCGGCCTTCTCGACACGACAGACGAGCTGTGGCGCGAGGCGTTCGACTCCACGCTGATGCCGGCCGTCCGGGCGTCGCGTCTGGCCGTGCCGCACATGCAGCGGCGCGGCGGCGGGTCGATCGTCATCATCGCGTCGATCTACGGGCGCGAGGCCGGCGGCCGCATGACCTACAACGCGGTCAAGGCCGCTGAGATCAGCCTCGCGAAGTCGATGGCGCAGCAACTGGCGCCGATGAACATCCGCGTCAACAGCGTCTCGCCCGGCTCGATCCTGTTCGAGGGGGGATCGTGGTGGAAGCGCCAGCAGGACGATCCCGCTGCCATTGCCGAGTTCGTCAAGCGCGAGCTGCCGTTCGGCCGCTTCGGCCGTCCTGAGGAAGTTGGGGACGTCGTCGCCTTCCTTGCTTCGTCGCGTGCCAGCTGGATCAGCGGTACATCGATCGTCGTCGACGGCTGCCAGAGTCGGGCGTTCTGACCCTCACGGGAAGTTCATGCGACGGACAAGATCCAGATACCTCGGATCGCTCCGCAGGCTGTCGTAGCGGGGATTCTCCCTGGTGTGAATGAGCCATCCGTTCCGCTGGGCGAAGGCCTTGTCCAGCCAGGCGAACGCCTGGTCGGGATTGTCCAAGGCTATGTGAATTTCCGCGATGCCGCGCGCGCCGACATAGCGGCTCGCGGACATGGCGATCAATTCATCCACGATCTTCAGAGCATCTGCTCGTCGCCCTGCGGCAGCGTATGCGTGACCCAGCTCGGCCAGGTAGACGGGATAACGCTGCGACAGTTCGACGATTCGTTCGAACGACGCAATTGCGTCCGAGAATCTCCCGAGCTGCTCGTAGCCCTGGCCCAGGAACATGTGCGCGAGGATGAACGTCGAGTCGAGTTCGAGTGTTTTCAGGCACTGTTCGATCGCCTTCTCGTATTGCCTCGAGGTACAGATGATGCCATCCCAGGTGCATGTTGAGAACGAGTCCAAGAGGATCGCAGTCGAGCGCGCGCCGACTCTCCGACAACGATTCCCCGGTTCGATCCCATCGCCCGTAGGAAATGTGAGTACCAGATATGGACCGGACCGTATTGCGGCTTGAGTTCGATGGCGCGACGAAAGCCTCGCTCCGCCTCGGTCCAGTTCCAGTCGAATCCTCCGGCTATCCAGCCCAGTGCTGCGTGGGCTTCGGCGCAGTTCGAATCGAGTTCGAGCGCTCGTTGCGCTGCTTGTTTGGCCTTTGGATAGGCTTCGGACGGAGCCACGAGCCCGAAGATATCCCAAGCGGTCGACACATAGGCGTCGGCCAGGCCGGCATGGGCGAGTGCGTAACTGGGATCCAGCGTCGTTGCCCGCTGGAGCATGTCGACGGCCCTCGTCAGGCTGTCAGGACTGCGCTTGTACCAGAGGTGGCGGCCTCTGAGGAACGTTTGTACGCCACTGGATCGACCGGGCGGCTCTGGCCAGTTGCGACTTTTCTCGTGGAGACAGCTGGACGCGAATCTCGTCTGCGATGGCGCGTGCGAGATCACTTTGCAGGCTGAGCACGTCGGACAAGTCGGTTTCGTACTGCCGCGCCCACAGGTGCGTGTCCGTGGCGGCGTGAATTAGCTGTGTGGCGATTTGAATGCGGCCTCGTGAGCGGACTACCGTGCCCTCGACGATGGCGTCAACGTTCAGTTCCTTGGCAATCTCCGGCAACGGTCGCCGAGCGCCCTTGTAGCGCATGACCGACGTGCGTGAAATCAGCCGAAGGGCGCCAATCTGTGCGAGTGTCGTGATGAGGGCATCCGTCATGCCGTCTGCGAAAAACTCCTCGTCTGGTTCGACTGAGAGGTTCTCGAGTGGCAGGACCGCCAGCGATCGAACCCGCGCGCGCAGTGAGCTCGGCCCCGTCGCTCGGCTGATATGCGGTCGCCGAGCTGGCTCGAGCGCATCGAGCGCCGCGTGAACCTGTCCCGCGTCCTGATAACGCTTCGAGGGGTCCTTGGCGAGGCAGCGCAGGATCACTTTCCTAAGGCCGGGCCGCACTCGATCGGGCAGCGGGTGCGGTTCATCCCCAGAATGCTCGCGGTCAAAGTAAAAGGCGTTTCGCCGCCGTATGGACGTCGGCCAGAAGACAGCTCGTAGAGAAGGACGCCGAGCGACCACACATCGCTGCGCGCAGTAGCCGGCTGGCCACGCAACTGTTCGGGGGCCATGTAGGCCAAAGTTCCGGCTAAGGCTCCGCTCTCTGACAATGGCTCGAATGACTGCGTCGTTCGGTCGACGACGTGAGGTTCAACGCGTTGTGCCAATCCGAAATCGAGGACCTTGGTGCGTCCCTGAAGTGAGATGAGGATGTTCGCCGGCTTCACATCACGATGGATGACGTTCCTCGTGTGCGCGTAAGCCATGGCATCGGCAACCTGAAGGCCGTACGCGTGCACGGCCTCGGACGGCAGCCCGTCGGGTGGTACCGAGCTCGCTCAGCGGTCGCCCATCGACGAGCTCCATCACGATGAAAGCCTGATCGCCCTCGTGTTCGACTTCATAGACCGTACAGATGCCGGGGTGATTGAGAGCCGATGACGTGCGCGCCTCGTGCAGCACCTGCGTTGCCGCGGTGTGGTCGGCGACATGGAGGAGCTTGATCGCGACGTCGCGCCGGAGCTTCTCGTCGTAGGCGTGGTAGACGATTCCCATGCCCCCGGCACCGAGCCTGTCGATGACTCGGTAACGCCCGATCTGCTGCGGAGCCTTGGCGTTCATGACACGACGAGTCAGGACGACCGGAGTGCATTGTACTCGTCCGCCTCGCTGGCGCTCTACACATGTCCGTCATCGCTACCACCGCAATTTCGGCCCGGAATCCCGAACCGGAACGTCGGACGCAGAACCGAGCCTGAACACGAACCGAGCACCCAGAAACGGGAACCTCCGTTCCTCGGTGTCGAGCCCTTGAATCGCGATCTACTCCTCGCGCAACGTGCGCATCGGTTGCATGAAGGCCGCGCGCGCCGCCGGGATCAGCGCGGCGAGCGTCGCGACGGTGAGGACGACACCAGGACGCCGAGCAGCGTCACCGGATCGAAGGGCGATACCCCGAAGAGCAACCGAGAGAGCGCGCCCCTGACGGCCAGTGAGAGGACGAGGCCAGTCGCGCACGCGATCGCCGCGACTCGCAGCCCTTGCGCAAGGAACCGGCCGAGAATCGAGCCTCGCGCCGCGCCCAGCGCCAGGCGGATGCCGATCGCCCGACGCTGCTCGGTCACCGCGTACGAGATCACGCCGTAGATGCCGACGATGCCAAGCGCCAGCGCCATGAACGCCGGCGATCGCCAGCATCACGAGCGTGAACGATGTGCGCGACATCGACTGCGCGTACGTCTCGCCAAGCGTCTGCACGCGCGCGAGCGGAAGATTCGGGTTGACGGCCCACACCGCGCGGCCCACTTGTCTGATCAGATCCTCGGTGCCGGCTTGATCGCTGCGGATGGCAAACGTCATATCGCGCGGGATGAGCGTTGGCATCGGTCCGAAGCCATCCTGGACTCCCGCTCGCCAATACACGATCGCGGGCGGCGGCTGATCGACGCCGCTGTCGTAGACGTCTCCAACGACACCGACGATCTCATTCAACGGTCCGCCGCGTCCGATGCGAATCCGCTTGCCGAGGGCCGCCGACGGCTGGCCCCACAGCTCACGCGCCAGGTTGTTCGAGACGATCGACCACCCTGCGGCGGTCCTCGACGTCGGTCCACGTGAAATCGCGCCCAGCAATCAACGGAATTCCCAGCGTCTTGAAGAAGCCTGGCGCGACTGACTTTGGATCGTCGCAGTGGGGGAATGCCTTCGGCGTAGGTCTTGTCCGCAGCCGTCACCACCATGTTGTTCTCGTATTCCATCTCCATCGGCAGCGCGGTTGCGAAAGCAGCCGACGTCACGCCCGGAGATCTTCGCGATCTCCGTCAGGATGTCCTGCTGCATTCGCGCGACACGCTCGGGCTTGCGCGACCTGTCCCTCAGGGATCGAGATGCGCATCGTCTGGATCTGGTCGGGCTCGATGAATCCAGGCTCGACGCTTCTCAATGCCTGAAAGCTTCGAATCATGAGGCCGGCAGGCCACGAGCAGGACGACCGCCAGCGCAACCTGCACGAACACGAGGGCGTTCTGCGAGCGGTGTTGCCCGCGACCCGGGCTCGAGCGTGCGGCGGTCGCCACGCGCAGCTCCATGGAGGGCCCCCGCTCCCTTCGGTCCCGGCGAATTTCACGACCGGCAGAAGTCCGAAGAGCAGGGCAGAGAGGAGCGACACCGCAAGCGAGAATGCGAGGACGAGAGGGTCGATCGAGATCTCGGAGAGCCGCGGGAGCGTTGCCGGCCCGATCGAAACCAGGAGATCGGAGTCCCGCGTACGCGAGCCCGATCGCCAGGGCGCCTCCCAACAGGGCGAGCGCGAGGCTTTCGACGAGCAGGTGACGCGCGATGTGACTCCAGCCCGCGCCCAGGGCCGCGCGCACCGCGAGCTCATGACGTCGGCCCTCGGCCCGCACGAGCAGCAGGTTGGCGACGTTGGCGCACGCGATCACGCAGGACGATGCCGATGGTCCCCATCAGCAGCCACAGCACCGGCCCGACGTCGCCGATCACGTCCTGCTTGACCGGCCGCAGCAGCCGGACCGAAGCGGGCAGCAGTCAGCACGCTTCGCGTTGGTGCCGCGCTCCTGGATCCAGATCGGCAGCATGCGACCGACGTCTGCGTTGGCCTGCGCGAGCGACACGCCAGGTTTCAGTCGGGCGATTCCGACGTAGGCATGAACATCGTTGGGCAGGAGCTGGGCGCCCTGCGAATCGCTGCGGCAGGATGACTGACGATTCGGCGTTCAGAAACCGGAACGTCTGCGGCATGACACCGATCACCTCGCGAGGGCGCGAGTCGATCGTCACGGTGGTGCCGATGACGCCGCACTGCCGGCGAATCGCCGTTGCCAGTAGCCGTAACTGAGGATCACCGTTTCGGGCGTTCCAGGCGTGTCATCGGCGGCCGAGAACCAGCGCCCGATCGCGGCGGCACGCCGACGGCGGGAAGCGTCCCGTAAGTCACGACGAGAGCCGGGACTTGCTCTGGTTCTCCCAGCCCGGTCACGCTCGCTGAGCGACGTGCCACACGCCGAAGTCCGCGAACGTCTCGGCGTGCTCACGGTAGGTGAGGTACATCGTCGAGGACAGGCGCACGTTGTTGGACGTGACTCCCTGAAACTGTGCCGAGTGCCACACGCCGACAAGCCGCTCAGGCTCGGGATACGGCAGCGGCCGGAGCAGGACGCCATTGACGACGCTGAAGACGGCTGTCGTCGCGCCGATGCCCGAGCGCCAGCGTCAGCGACGGCCGCGAGCGCGAAGCCAGGGCTCGTGCGGATCATCCGCAGCGTCACGCGCAGGTCGCTGCGTCAATCGTTCGAGCCACCAATGCTGTTCATCTCGTGCGCGTCCTCGCGAATGCGCAATGCATTGCCGAACTGCTGTCGTGCGCGCCAGACGTGCCTCGTCGAGCGACATGCCTTCGGCGCGGAGGTGATCGATGCGTTCGGCGATATGGAAAGCGAGCTCGCGATCGAGGTCGCGATCGATGCGCGCGCGGCGAAGCGAGTTCGAGAGACGTCGTAGCCAGGACATGGCTCAGTCCTCGCGCAGAGCGCGCATGGGTTGCACGAACGTGGCGCGCGCCGCGGGAATCAGCGCGGCGATCGAATGCGACGGCGACGACCACGACGAGGACGCCGGTGAGCGTGGCCGGGTCGGTCGGGCGTCACGCCGTAGAGCATCGTCGAGAGGGTCTGCGTGAAGAGCAGTGCGAGGACCAGGCCGCAGGCGGCTGCCGTGCCGACGATGCGGATGCTCGTCGTCATGAGCTGATGAACCACGCTGCCACGGAGCGCGCCCAGCGCAAGGCGCAGCGCAACTTCCCGACGCCGCAGGCTGACGGCGTAGCTCAGTGTTCCGTAGATGCCGGCGCACACCAGGCCAAGAGCGGTCACTGCGAAGAGCGTCAGCAGCCACGTGCGCAGCCGGTTCTGCGCATACGCATCGCCGATGCGCTCCTCGAGCGGCGCCATGTCGTAGACCGATCGAAGAGGTTCGAGTTGGGCGAGACGCTGACGAACGGCGACTCCATCGGGGCCGGCTCGCCGTTCGTGCGGGCGACGAACCACGGGAAACGGATTGGGAGCGCTGTCACACGCGTACACGGTCGGCAGCTGCCGGGTGATCGATGCCGAGCTCTCGCGCATCGCCCACGATGCCGGACGATCCTGCCGGCAAGAGAGCCGCTGTCCCACGACACGTGAATGCCGATGGGCGATCTGCCTCGGAAATAGCGGTCCGCGAAACTGCGATTCACCATCACGTCGAGGAGTCGCTCCCGGTCGGTGAATCCCTGCCAGCAGCGAACGGCAGAGCTCGCCACCCAGCAGTCGGATCCCCATGGCGTTGAAATATCCGGGAGAGACCGTGCGCCACGCGGCAATCACCGGTGGCTCAGTCGCTGGACCGTCCTGCACCGACCGCGAACTCGATTTGGTACGGACCGGGTGCGCCGGGCAGCGTCCACGACGTCGCCACTGCATCGACATTCGGCAGTGCGGCCAGTTCGTCGAGTGTGGAGTCGATCCGGCTGACCAGGCCGGCAGGGTCCTCGTAGTTCTCGTTCCAGTTACCGCTCAACCGGAAGGCCAGCAGTGCGCGCGGCATCGAAGCCGGGATCGACGCGGGACAGCGCCTCGAGGCTGCGCACGAGGAGCCCGGCGCCCGACAGCAGCGTGACGGACAGCGCGACTTGCACACCAACCAGCAGCCACTGGACGGTGTGCCGAGGAGCATCGCGCACTGCTTTCGCGCGTCGCCGAAGCGACATTGCGCACGCTGCGAATCGCCGGCAGAAGACCGCACAGCAGCGCCACGCACGAAGGCGCAGCCATCGTGTAGATCAGCATTCGAGGCTCGATTCCGATTTCGTTCGAGACGCGGCAGACGTGGCGCAAAGACCTGGAACGCCTGCGAGGCTCCTGCCGCAAGAGCAGACCTGCAGCTGCACCGGCGAAGGACGAGCAGCGCCGTCTCGGTGAAGAGCTGACCGGCGATGGCCGCCCGTGAGGCGCCAAGCGAGAATCGGACCGCGATCTCGTTCTCGCGTCTCGCGGTGCGCGACAGCAGCAGGGCCGCGATGTTGGTGCACGCGATGAGCAGTAACAGCGACACCGCGCCGAACAGGAGCCACAACGAGCCGCGTATGCCGGCTGCCGACGATGTCTTTCAGCGGCACGATGCGGACCGCGACGGCTGGCGTCAGTATCGGGGAACTGCCGTGCCGAGTTGACCCTGAACAAGGGCCAGGTCGGCATGTGCCTGTTCGAGACTTGCGCCAGGCTCTGAGCCGGCCAATGCCCGTGTACCACTGAAGCCGCCTGTTGTCCGGCGTTGTCTTGCGCGAGCGGCCCGTCGGTCGGATAGGGCCACCACAGGTCCACGTCGCGGTCGGGAAACGTGAAGTCCGCCGGGAGGACGCCAACGATCGAATACGAGCGATCCTCGATGCGAATGACGGTGCCAAGCGCTTGAGGGTCTGAGGCCAGGCGAGTCTTCCAGTAGCGGTCACTGATCAGGACGGAGGCGGCCCTCCGACTCGATACTCGTCGTCGTTGAACGACGTCCCAGTGCTGGCGTGACGCCCAGGACCTCGAAGAAGCGCGGAGCCACGACGGCCCTTCTGAGCCGTTGCGGAAGGTCGCCGGTCGTGTCCGATACCTCCTCGACGTAGATAGCCGGAGATCGCTTCGAAGGACGAGCTCAGGCGGTTCCAATCCTCCAGGCGAGGCGGAGCGATCGATCGATTCGGTCTCCTGAACCTGACGCAGGCGCATCAGCCGATCGGAGTCGGGAAAGGGAAGGGGCCGCAGAAGGACGGCATCCATCGCGGAGAACACCGCGCTGTTGGCGCCGATGCCGAGTGCAAGCGTGAGGACAACGGTGAGCTGTGAATCCAGGCGTGCGGACGGAGAGTGCGAACGCGCATAGCGGACATGGCGGAGCAACGTGTCCATGCCGTGTGCGATGTCGACGTCGCGCGTCCGTTCGCGCTGCACGACGGGATTGCCGAACTGGAGCCGCGCCCGGCGTTGGGCCTCGCTCTCGGTCAGCCCCTCTGCGCGCAGCTGATCGACGCGTTCGGCGATATGGAACGCGAGCTCGCGATCGATGTCGCGGTGATGCCGCGCTGGCCGGAGCGTAGTTCGAAGGCGTCGAAGCCAGGACATCGCTACTACTCCTCGCGTAGGGCCCGCATCGGCTGAATGAACGTCGCGCGCACGGCCGGAACAGCGCGGCGAGACGTGCGACCGCCACGACGACGACGAGGACGCCAGTGAGCGTGACCGGGTCGGTCGGGAGACGCCGTAGAGCATCGTCGAGAGGCTCTGCGTGAAGAGCAGCGCGAGGACCAGGCCGCAGGCCGCTGCCGTACCGACGATGCGAACGCTCGTCGTCATGAGCTGATGCACGACGCTCGCGTCGAAGCGCGCCGAGCGCAAGGCGAAGCGCCACTCCCGCCGGCGGCAGGCTGACGGCGTAGCTCAATGTGCCGTAGACACCAGCAGCACACAGGCTGAGAGCCGTGATAGCGAATAGTGTCAGCAAGCCACGTGCGCAGGCGGTTTTGCGCGAACGCGTCACCGATGCGAGTCTCGAGGGGAGCGACGTCGTAGACCGATCGATGCGGCTCGAGCTCGTGAATCTTCCGGCGAATCGGCTTCCGCCATCGCCATCGGATCGCCGCTCGTCCGGACGAGGTGCCACGGCGCGGGGTTGGGAGCACTGAAGCAGGTGTACACGGTCGGCGCGGGATCGCGGTCGGCGCCACGTTCGCGCGCGTTGCCCACGACGCCGACGATGCGAGCATGGAGGAGCACCGGACAGATGACCGTTCTTGACGAACGAATCGAGTCCGCCAGCGAGATGAAGACCGATGGTCTCTGCGGTCGGCCAAGTACAGCTCGGCGAAACGACGGTTCACCAGGGCTTCCGTGACTACGCCTGTCTTGCCTCCTGCGTCCGCTGGGCGCCGGCAGAGTTCGCCGGCGAGAAGTGGGATTCGCAAGGTCTCGAAATACCCCGGAGACACGACGCGGATCTCGGCGACAAGTGGCGCGGCGCCGAGCCGGCACGCCCTTCGACGAGCTACGAATTCGACTTGCTGCTCATCGCGCACACCGGGCAACGCCGACGTGATGGCCACGGATTCGACGCCCGGGAGCGCGCGAATCCCGTCGATGACGCGGTTGATTCGCTGCACGTGCCGATCGGTCGTCTCCCACTCCATACAGTGCCGCTGACGCGGAACGTGAGCACGCGACTCGAGTCGAACCCGGGATCCACGCGCGAGAGCGCGTCGACACTACGCAGCGAACAATCCAGCGCCAGCGAGGAGCGTGACCGAGAGCGACACCTGCACGCCGACCAGCAGCCACTGGATCGAGTGCCGCTGTCGAGACCTGGCGTGCGTGCAGGACTGGGAAGGGGTCTGACCCCACGCGCGTCCGCGCCATCGCGGGTAACAGACCGCAGAGCAGCGCGACGATGACAGTCGACAGCGACGGTGTAGAGCAGGATTCGTCCGTCGATCGCAATCTCGTTCGACCCGTGGCAGTTCGGGCGCGAGCGAGCGAAACGCCCTGCGAGGCGACGGACCGCCACGAGCAGAGCCCGAGCAGTCGCTCCGCTCAACGCGAGGACGCCCGCCTCGGTCAGGAGTTGCGCCGGCGACGGCCGTGCGCGAGCCGCCGAGCGAATAGCGAACCGCGATCTCCGGCTCGCGCTTTGCCGCGCGCGACAGCAGCAGCGCCGCGATGTTCGTGCACGCAATCAACAGCAGCACCGACACGCGAACCAAAGAGCAACCAGAGCGATGCGCGGCTGTCGCCGACCACCGTGTCCTTGAGCGGAGCGACCTGCACGCCGATGCCGCGATCCGTGCCAGGATACTGTCGCGCCAGCTGCGCCTGGACGCGGTCCAGATCTGCCTGCGCCTGCGCGAGCGTGACACCTGGACGGAGTCGGCCGATGCCGGTGAACCAGGTGAGCGCTCGTCGATTGCGCCCACGGTGCGTCGGCGTCGTCCGCGCTCCACACGTCCACATCTTTGGCGGGAAACTGAAAAGTCGGCGGGCATCACCCCGACGGTCGTGAGAGAGACGTATGGCGGTCTTGATCAGTTCGCCCGACCATCAGCGGGTCGGCACCGAGGCTGCGCCAGCGGCGATCGCTGATGACCATCGCAATCGGTCCGCCGAGCGAATGCTCGGAGCCACGAAAGCCCGGCCCATGCTGCTGGCGTGACCCCAGGACTTCGAAGAATCCACGCGTGACAAAGGCGCGACGGAATCGCTCCGGCAGTTCGCCGCTCGTATCGACGACATCGTCCACGTAGTAGCCAGCGATCCCTTCGAACGTCGTGTTCAAGCGGTTCCAGTCCTGCAGGCGCACAGGCGCGATGCGTGTTTCGCCGGAGCCTTCCTGGACTCTGCGTCACGAGGACGAGCCGATCGCCATCGGGAAAGGGCAGGGCCGCAACAGCACGGCATCGATGGCGGAGAAGACCGCGGTGTTGGCGCCGATGCCAAGCGCGAGCGTCAGCACGACGGTCACCGTGAAGCCGGGAGTGTGACGCAAGCGTGCGGACGGCGTAACGGATGTTCCGCACGGTGGCATCCACCCAGCCTGCGACATCGACGTCACGCGTTCGCTCGCGTTGCACGACGGGATTGCCGAACTGAAGGCGCGCCCGTCGGCGCGCCTCGGCAGCACCGGCGCCTTCGCGCTCGAGATGATCGGCGCGCTCGGCGAGATGGAAAGTGATCTCGCGCTCGATGTCGCGTTCGACTTGTCCAGGTCGGACAGCGTTGATCAGACGATGCAGCCAAGACATCTTTGTGTTCCCTTACAGGTCCGGCTCAAGCCGGACACTACGCATAACGAAGCACGCGTCCGACACCTTCTGTGAAGCGGGCCCAGCTCTCCTCTTCCAGCGCCAGCTGCTTGCGCCCCTGCGTCGTGAGCGAGTAGAAGCGCGCTTCACGGTTCTTCTCCGTCACACCCCACTCGGACTTCAGCCAGCCCTGTTGCTCCATCCGGTGAAGCGCCGGGTAGAGCGAGCCTTCCTCGACGCGCAGGAGGTCGGCTGACACGCGCTGCACGTGCGTCGTGATCGCATACCCGTGCATCCGCTTGTTCGACGCGAGAGTCTTGAGGACGAGCAACGTCAACGTGCCTTGCAGGATGTCGTTCTTTGATGTGCTCATACGCGATACGCTCGAAGCCTAGCTAGTTAGGCCTAACTAGTTAGGTATGCTTATCACCTTGGACGGTGGCGGTCAACATGGAGTTGTCGTCCCCCACGTTCCGACACCACCGGTCGCCGATCACCCCAACGCAACCGATTGCACCCGGCTACCGTCAAAGATTTCGTGCCCGTTCGTGCTCTCCGAGAATTCGTGCGTTTGCCCGTAGCGATCCTGCTTATTTCCACGCTCTTGCCCGTGGTGGCGTTCGCCCAGACCCAGCTCGTGAGGAACTCCGCGCCCGGCGCGCCACGGTTCCTCCGAAGATCGACGGACTGCTCGATGACGAGCTGTGGTCGACCGAACCGCTGCAACTCGATGTGTGGATGTCGTACAACCCGCTTCGGGGAGAACCTGAACAGCAGCAGACCAAGGTCTGGATCGGTTTCGACGACGAGGCGATTTACTTCGCTTTTCGCTGCTACGACACGGAGCCAGACAAGATCCGGTCGACCATCAGCCGACGCGACAACGTCTGGAACGACGACTGGGTCGGCGTCAGTCTCGACTCGAGCCGTGCGGGCCAGATCGCCTACCACATGTTCGTCAACCCGAGCGGCATCCAGATGGACGCCCTCCAGAGCGCCAACGAAGACACCTCCCCCGACTGGCTCTGGCAGAGCGCTGGCCGCGTCGATGCCGAGGGTTATGTCGTCGAGATCCGACTGCCGCTTCAGAGCATCAGGTTCAAGGGTGGCAACGACGTGCGGATGGGAATGCTGTTCTTTCGGAAGAACAGCCGTCTAGGTGTTTCGTGGTCATGGCCAGAAATGAAGCCGGGGGAATGGGTCTTCGAGGCTCACGCCCCTGTCGCTTTCGGCGAACTGAAACAGCCGCTGCTGCTGGAAGTGCTTCCGAGCGCCACAGTCTCACGCAACCAGGTACGCACCGGACAGGCGTGGCAGGATGCGCTCTCGAAGGGAGACCTCGGCGCCAGCTTCAAGTACGGCATCACCTCGACGATGACCCTCGACGCGACGGTCAATCCTGACTTCAGCCAGGTGGAGAGCGACGCGTTCGAGGTGGAAGTCAACCAGCGGTATCCGATCTTCTTCAGCGAAAAGCGCCCGTTCTTCATGGAAGGACTCGGTCTGTTCAATCTGGCCGGAACTGGCTTTGACTCGACGATGCGCACGGCGGTGCACACGCGCCGCATCGTCGATCCCAGCGCCGGGGTGAAGCTGACGGGAACGGCCGGCCGGTACACGTTCGCGACGCTGCTGGCGCCGGACGAATCGGTTGGGCCTGATGGTCGCAAGATGTTCGCCATTGGCCGCGGGCTCCGCAACTTCGGCGATGGGCAATACGCGGGTCTGCTGGTGACCGACACCGAGTTTCAGGGCGACTTCAATCGCGTGATCGCCGCGGATATCTCACTGAAGCATGGCGATCGGTTTCGCTGGAACGGAAACATGATCGTCAGCGAGTCGGCAACCGAGCTCTCGGACTCGGCGACGGGATTCGGCGGTCAACTCTCGTATTCGTACGATACGAGACGCGTCACCGTATCCGGTCAGCTCGAGCACTACAGCAGCGATTTCCGCATGGATACGGCGTTCATCAATCGCGTCGGCATCACACGTGGATGGCAGTATCAGGGGCTCAGTTTCTATCCCGACGAGAAGCGTTATCCGTGGTTGAAACGGGTGAACCCGTTTGTCTGGGTGACGGCAGCCGACGATCGCATCCAGGGCGGCAGCGAACTCCAGGTGATTCCCGCGATACGTTTCAACTTCACGCGCCAGGGCTACCTGCGGCTGGACGTCCTGCGCGGGCACGAGACCTTCGCGCACGAGCGTTTCGAGGTGGGTCGCGTGTTCGCCGATGGCGGCGCCCAGATTACGAGATGGCTGAATGTCGGAGGCAACGTCAACGCGGGACCGGCGGTGTACTACGACGCGGTGGATCCCTTTCAGGGCGACAGGCGTTCGATCAATGCGCGCGTCGGGCTGCAGCCGAACGCGAAGTTGAATTACAACCTTTCGTACACGTTCGTGCACTTCGAGCGGCAGGAGACGGGCGAGAAGGTCTTCGACGTCCACGTCGTCAACCTGCGAAACACCTATCAGTTCACGCCGCAGTTCCTGATTCGCGCGATCCTGCAGCACGACAGCTCGCGACGGCGGGTGCTCGGTGATTTCCTCGCGTCCTACGAGCTGGTGCCGGGCACCGTTGTCCATGCGGGCTATGGGTCGCTGTGGGAGCGCCTCGACATCGACCCGTATCGGCCGGTAGCACGGGCATTTTTCTTCAAGGCGTCGTATTTGGCGAGATTCTAGTCGTAATTAGCGTGACGGCTTCAGCCGGACGCCTCGGCGTTACACTGGAGAAGCATCATGAGAGGCCGGCACGCTATGGCCATTCCTGTCGCGACGGTCGTGATCGCTACCGCTCTGGTCTGTGGAATCGTCCGTCCAGCCTCCGCGCAGGAGGACGGCGTCTTTCCCAACACGAAGCGGCAAGGGCGGGCTGTCGTGGAGTATCGCGACGCCGAGATCCATGTCGTTGCTGCGTATGTGTACTCGCAGCGGAACCACGATTCACGCTGGCTGCTGATCGAGTCGGCGATATCCACGACCCGGAACATGACCATCGATCGGAAGAACATCACGCTCGTGACGCCAGGTGGGGGCAGAGTCGTGACGCTGGCGTCTCAGGAGCGGTTTGCTCAGGACGTCAATCGAGTGAAGACGCTTCTGCAGAATGCGTCGGTGACGAGGCACAACGTCCTCTCATACTTCAATCAGCGAAGCGGACGGGGAGAGGATGCGGCTGTTCGCGCTGAACAGCGGCCCGGTGCTCACCAACTTCGTCACCGATGAACACCATGTTGCCGTGGGCGATCTGTTCTTCGAGTCGCCAACCGGGAGATGGGATGAGGGCGTCTACAGTCTCGTCATCGAGAAGGACGGTGCTCGCGCGGTCCTTCCGATCGAGCTGGAGTAGGGTTCGGCTGAAAGCCGGACCCTACAGACCTTCTGCAGCGTCTTCAGGAGCTCCGCGTACTTCGCGTCGTAAGCGTTCAGCACGTCGGCAGCGGGATGCTCTTTGATCTCGCCGAGGATGTGCGGGGCCGCATTCCGATCCTTGAACCGCGGCCAGTTCGGAAGCCCGCGCCCATTCGGGTCGCCGTTCTTCGCGAAGTTCACCCAGTAGGACGACATCTCGTCGGCCATCTTGCGATCCCGCTCGGATTCCATAGCCAGCTTCGGTGAACTCGCATCTGGGAAGACGCGCGGTGCCCACAGATTGTTGAGGGCGTAGACGATTTCCGCCGCATGCGTGGCCTTGAGGTCCTTGCCGCCGGGCTCGACCGGTGGCTCGTGCGTGAAGAAGTACCAGTACGCGCGTTTGCCAATCTTCGTCTGGCGCTCGGCGAACAGGCGCATCGCCCACATCATCGTGTCGCGGAGGGCGACGTTTCCGCCGAGCGACGAGTGCTCGTCCTTGTTCGAACCGGCTATGACGTCGACCGCATTCTGCCTGCCGTTCGCGAAGGTGATCGACAGATCCTCGGGCACGATCCATCCGTCGATGATCATCCCTGACCCGCGCAGCGTCTTCACGACTTCCTCAGTCGAGCGTGCCCGCAGCTCGGCGAGTGGCGGAAGCGCAGGCGGTCGTCGTCGCCGGCTCACTGGCCTCGCCGCCGCGACCGCGGCCGCCACGGCCCGGGCCTGGCAGCTGCTGTCGTTCGGCCTGCGCGCGTGGTGTCATCGGGCCCATGAAGAGTCCCATCCATGCACCACTCTGGCTGATCGCACGTTGAAAGAGTCCCCTGGCGACCGGCGAACCCGACGAGACCTCCAACCATCGCGGCACCGGCAGACTCGCCGAAGATCGTCACGTTGTTGGGGTCACCACCGAACGCGGCGATGTTCGTCTTCACCCACTGAAGCACGGCGATGCTGTCAGCAAGGGCCTGATTGCCGGATGCATTCCTGCCCGACTCCTTCGTCAGCTCCGGATGCGTGAAGAAGCCGAACGGACCCAGGCGGTAGTTGAAGGTGACGAGGACGACGCCCTTCCTGGCGAGATTCTCCCCGTCGTTGTGCTTGCTCGATCCGCCGCCCTCCGTATACGCGCCGCCGAAGATCCACACCATGACCGGCTGACGGTCGCCGGCTCGATTGGCGGATGTCCAGACGTTCAGGTACAGGCAGTCCTCGCTCGTCTTCGGTGAGTCAGGCAGGTCGACCGTGACGTTATTCGGAGATCGGTTCGGCTGCGATGGCTGCACGCACACGTTGCCGAACTGTTCGGCCTTGCGGACGCCCTCCCACGTCGCCGGCGGCTGCGGGTCCTTCCAGCGCAGCTCGCCAACCGGTGGCGCCGCCGAACGGAATGCCCTTGAAGGCCCTGACGCCCGAGGGCAGCGTGACGCCTGAAATCCGTCCCGTGGATATCGTCACAGGATCGGAAATCGCCGCCGGCGTGGTGACGGTAGATGCCGCAACGACAGCAGCCGTGATGGTCAGTGCAATCCGACCGGACACGCGTGTCACTTGGCCTCCGACTGTCCGGCACGTTCCGCACGCGAGGCGTTGATGTAATCACGGATCGTGCGGTTGCCCTCGTGGCACGCGTACTCCCACCACTCGTACGAGTTATCCAGCTTCAATGGATAGCGTGCGGTCCACGGGCGCGTGAGGATGACGGGATCCTCGGTGGTGATTTCGTAGAGCAGGAAGTCGTCGTTGAGTCGCGTGATCCGTTCGGTCGTCTTCATCTGCTCGCTGACCGGGAACCGGTTTCCCTGCGGCGATCCCATCACGCCGATGTTGGTGGCCGATGGTCCGGACTTGAAGTTCGTCGTCTCGATGACGAGCGTGTTTCCTTCCCAGCGGCCGCGCGATTCACCCATCCAGTTCTTGAAGGCGGATGACAGTGGCGGCCGGCCATCGACGGGAACGATGCGCGTCTCGTGCACCATCTCGAGGTCGAGAATGACGTAGCCCGGCACCTGCATGATGCGCACGCCGTTGTTGTAGCGATACGGCATCATCGACGAGGGCATGCCGCGCGTAATGCAGCGATCCCACGAGTCGAAGTCGAACCAGTGATCCCAGGTCGGTGTCTCACCGGGAAGCGCCCAGCTGCTCTTCATCAGTGCCGACCAGCCGCTTGCCTTCGGCGGTCATCTCGGGGAGCTCTGCCGTTCGGCGGATCGACGATGAGCGAGGTCTGCCGCTGGGGAAACGTGGGATCGGTGACACCGACTCTGCAGCGCCTGTCCGAAGTTGCCGGAGGCGATCGCCTGGGCATGACGATCGACCTGTTTGGTCGCAGCGTCGACGCGTTCCTTGATACTCGGCCTCGGTCAGGAACGCCTTGTTCTGATCGCACGGGGGCGGCGGTGCACCGCTCCGTCCGCGGCCGCCTTGGCAGCGCTCGAGCGGCACACTGCCCACGAAGGAAATGGGCCACATCCCCTGGATGTCGGGATCGCCCCATGGTGTTTTCGGTTGCGTCCATCCTGCAGGTGTCCCGATGAAATGGTTGGCTTCACTCGGCGGGCCCGCAGGTGACTGTGCGTTGACGACTGCGACGAAGAGCGCTGCGGGTAAGAGATAGATGAGTGCGCGCGTCATAGCGCGAGGTATCGAGGGCATATATTCCAATTCTGTTCGGATTCTGGGGGGAGCGTCTAGCGAGCTCAGGCGCGTCGCTTGAGCTTGGTCGCAGCTGCGGGCGCGGGCTCGGTCGCAATCCACTTCTTCGCCCAGTCGCCAATGGCGTCGATGGCCGCGGCAAGCTCGCGGCCTTTCCTGGTGAGCGCGTACTCGACACGAACCGGGGTCTCGGGAATCACCGTCCGCTCAACGATACCTTCCTGCTCGAGCTCGGAGAGCCGCTCACTGAGCATGCGGTCGGTGATCTCCGGGATCTCCTTGCGCAGCGTCGCGAAACGGCAGCGCGATTCCATCAGCATGAAGATGATGGCGCCCGTCCATCGCTTGCCGATGAGCTCGCTGGCGCGATGGAACTTCGAGCACAGCGGACGTGGATGTGCCGCTCGTTCCTTCATAGTCCGGAACCGGGAACATGGAACCCAGAATCCAATATCAAGGATATCACTGTAATTCCGAGTCACAATCAACTAGTTGACTGTACATCAACTATATTTTATATAGTTGATGTATGAACGTATTCTCAGACTATCTCCTGGGCGCGCTTGCGCTGCCCAATCGCTTCGTGATGGCTCCCATGACGCGCAGCCGCGCGCTCGCGGGCAATGTCCCCAATCCGCTCGCGGCGATCTACTACGCGCAGCGAGCCACGGCCGGTCTCCTGATCACTGAAGGCACACAAGTCAGTCCGCAGGGCGTCGGCTACATTCGCACGCCGGGAATGCACGCACCGGAGCAGGTCGCCGGCTGGAAGGTGATCACCGAGGCCGTGCACAAGGCTGGCGGACGGATTTTCGCGCAGCTCTGGCACGTCGGGCGCGTGTCGCACCCGGACTTTCATGGCGGTGCGTTGCCCGTTGCGCCGTCGGCGATCGCGGCGGTTGGCGAGGCATTCACGATCAATGGCCGACAGAAGCTGGAAACGCCCCGGGCGCTGACGCTGTCCGAGATTCTGGACGTGGTCGAGCAGTTCCGGCGGGCTGCGATGAACGCAAAGGCGGCCGGCTTCGATGGCGTCGAACTGCATGGCGCCAACGGCTACCTGCTCGATCAGTTCCTGCGCGACGGCGCCAATCATCGCACCGACCGCTACGGCGGCAGCATCCAGAATCGCGCGCGCCTTCCGCTCGAGGTCACTGACGCGGTGATCGGCGTCTGGGGGCCGTCACGTGTTGGTTACAAGATCTCCCCGTACTTCTCGATGCTGGGGATGTCCGACTCAGCGCCCATCGACACGTTCTCGTATCTGGCGCGGGAACTTGCTTCGCGACGTATGGCCTACCTGCACATCGCCGAAGCCGTGGCCGGCCCGTTCGTCGCTCCCGAAGGGACCATGCGTGCCACACCGGTGTTGCGACGCCTTTTCAGCGGACCGGTGATTGTCAATGGCGGATACAACATCGATTCGGCGAACGCGGCGATCGCAGCGGGCGAAGCCGATCTCGTTGCCTTTGGCGTGCCGTTCCTGGCCAACCCGGATCTGCCCGAGCGTTGGAGGCGGGGAGCGCCTCTCAACGCGCCGCAGCTCGAACACTTCTACGCCGGCGAGGAGAAGGGGTACATCGACTACCCGACGCTCGAAGCGGTCATGGTCTGAACGCGTCGGGCGCGACTCCAGGTCGAATGGCGGGCGGGTCCGACACCGTGCGGATGAGCAGCGGTTCGTTGCCCGTCTCGACCGGGAATCGGGCGGTCCGCCTCGATCTTGACTGGTTGCGGCGCCACGATCTCGAGCGGACGCGCCGACTCGACCCTGCATGACGGTGGATCCCACGACGGCGACTGGAATGAAGACCTCTTTGCCAGGGGCGCCTTCGACGCCGCGAATGATCACGGGTGTGGGCTCGTTTCGCTGAGCCGACACCTGGACGCCGACGCTGCTCACCGCGATCCAGCCGAGCTCCAGCGCAATGATGGTCAACAGCAGCTTCGTGTAACGGTCGACAGTCATGGGCGGCCTCCGAAGGTGGTGTTACGACTAGTGTCCGGCTTCAGCCGGATCCCTTGGTGTCGAGCTTCAATGACGCTCAGGGGCGATTCTGTAGGCACGATGCGCGCCAACTCGAAGCCAGCGCCGCAAAGAGCGAGGCGAACTCATCCGCACGTGCGTTCGCGCCCGCCTGGCATCAGCAACATCTCGATGTCGATGAGTTTTCCAAAGTCAGGCTGATTACCGGGCGGGATGACGGCCTCGAGCAGGATGACTCTGCCGTCGCGCCGATCCCCGAGCGCTGTCCTGATGTTCTTCAGGATCGTGATCGCCCGGTCGTCGTCCCAATCATGAATGATGTTCTTCATGATGTAGGCGTCGCCACCAGGCGGGACGGCCGAGAAGAAATCACCCGAGACCGTCTCGACACGATCGGCCACGCCGGCGGTCTTGATCAGCGGAGCGGCGCCCGCGATGACATGATCGAGCTCGAAGAGCACGCCCCGCATCGCCGGATACTGCCGCAGAACCGAGGTCAGCACATGCCCGTGCCCGCCTGCGACATCCACGAGCACTCCTATGCCGCTGAAGTCGTACGCCTTGAGCGCGGCAGCGACCGTTGGTGCGCTCCACGACGTCATCGCGTTGTTGAACACGGTCGACAGCCGCGGTTCGCGCGCGAAGTACTCGAACACCGCCATGCCGGTGACCTTTTCGACAGCCGGCTGTCCGGTGATGACCGAGTGCAGCATCTCCGCATACACACGGAAATGGAACGGGTCGGTCATCCAGAGACCAAGGTCGTGCAGCGATGCTGGTCCATGCTTCAGCATTTCTGCCGGCGTGTTGAGTGCGAACGTGCGGGTCGCTGTTCCTCGAATATCCCCGCGCTCGCCAGAGCCCTCAGCACACGGTACAAACCATCCTCGGTCACACCTGCGTCCTTGGCCAGGTCGGCCGACGATCGTGGACCATCCGCAAGTCGATCGGCGATGCCAAGTTCCAGTGCGACGTTCAGCGCCGCGGACAACACGTATCCGAGTGCGACCTGGTTGAGGAGTTGAGCGCACGGGGTCGTGTGCCGCCGGACTCGGGGCTCGGCTGCGGCCATATCAGCGTGTCTCCATGGCGGCATGCCGCTGGATCTGCCGAACCGCGGTCAACAGCGCACTGGAGGCGTTGGCCAGGAGCACGGTGTCGACACCCGCGACGATCATCGTGAATCCCTGCTCGATGTACGGCTTCACGGCATCGGCGGTCACGCCAAAGATTCCGATGGGGAGGTTCGCTTCCAGACACGCATCCCGCACTCGTCCGATCGCCTCGCGCACATCGGGGTGATCGACCGCCCCCGGGCGGCCAAGGCTGGCCGACAGATCGTATGGACCGATCAACACGCCGTCGACGCCCTCTACGCGCACGATCTGACGGATGTGGGCGATGGCGTCGCGGTGTTCGGCCTGCACGATGACGGCGGTGTCGTCGTTGGCGCTCCGCATGTATTCGCGGACACGCAGCCCGTAACGATGGGCCCGTGCGATGCCGAGCCCGCGCTGGCCCGCCGGGTGCGTATTTCGCCGCCTGGACGATCCGTTGTGCGTGCTCGACGGAGTTCACCTGCGGCGCGATGATCCCGGCTGCGCCGATGTCGAGTGCGCGCTTGACGTGCAGGTCATCGCTTGCGGACAGCCGGACGACGCAGGGGGTGGCGCCGGCGGCCTGCATCAGGGCCTGCATCTGGGCTGTGTCGAGCGGTGAATGCTCGGCATCGATGAACAGCCAGTCGAATCCCACCTCGGCGAGCATTTCGACCACGGCCGGCGAATTCAACGTGAGCAGCGGCGCTATCAGACGTTCGCCCGATCTCAATCTCGCACGAAAGGACGTAGGCATTTGATGAACTGTAGCACCACAATGGACGTATCAGCTGCACGGCTACAATGGATCCTTCTGTGGCGATAGTCGCGTCTCAAGGGATCAGGTGCCAGCGCCTTCTCTGACAGGGCAGTCCATCCTGCACTACAACATCCGCGAACGGCTTGGTGCCGGCGGCACGGGTGAAGTCTACGTTGCCGACGACACACGGCTCGGCCGCCAGGTGGCGTTGAAGTTCCTGAACGCCGATCGCCGGCGCGATGCGGACAGCCGGGCCCGGTTGCTGCGCGAAGCGCGTGCCGCGTCCCTGCTGCGATCGCCCCACATCGCGGTGACCTACGAGTTCGTCGAGCATGACGACCAGCTGTTCATCGCCATGGAGTACGTCGAAGGCGAAGTGCTATCCGATCGGATTGCGCGTGGCCCGGTCCCGATCAGCGAAGCCGTCGACATCGCCGCCCAGGTGGCGGATGCCCTCGACGAGGCGCACGGGCGCAACATCGTGCATCGCGACATCAAGAGCGGCAATCTGATTCAGACCAGGCGCGGCCTCGTGAAGGTGCTGGATTTCGGCCTTGCCAAGATGGAGGTGCCGCAATCGACGGAGAAGGCGCTGCGCTCGACGTCGGAGCTGCTCGTGACGTCACCAGGCATGGTGCTCGGCACGATCGCCTACATGGCCCCCGAGCAGTTGCGTGCCGATCCTGTGGATCATCGCGTCGACCTCTTCGCGCTTGGCGTCGTGCTCTACGAACTGCTCACGGCGCGTCTGCCGTTCAGGGGCGTCTCCCTCGCCGACACATTCGATCGGATCTTTCACGCGGAGCCGGAGCCGGTCTCTCGTTTCATTCCGGACGTCCCCGCTGAACTCGAACGCATCCTGCGCAAGGCACTGCAGAAGTCGGCCGACGATCGCTATCAGTCGGCCCGCGAGCTGCACATCGATCTGCGCCAGGTCGCACGCCGGCTCGAAGTCGAATGAATCGACCCAGGGGCTGCGGGCACCGAAGATCGAAACGGGTCAGCGGAGCATCGCCGTGCTGACGTTCACCAACGTGACGCGCGATCCTCCGACGATTGGATCGGCACGGGCATCGCCGAAACAGTGACCTCCGATCTCAAGAACGTGCCGGACCTGGCGGTCATCAGTCGCGGGCAGATCTCGGAGCTGCTGAATGCGATGCGGCCCTCCGAGACGGCGAGCGAGCATCTGGCGGTCGAGATCGGACGACGCCTGGGTGCGTGGTGGGTCGTGTCGGGCGCGTATCAGCGGCTGGGAGAGCGCATCCGTGTGACCGCGCAGCTCGTCGAGGTACTGACGGGCAAGCTCATTCGAACCGTGAAGGTCGACGGGCGCGTCGACGAAATCTTCGAGCTGCAGGATCGCATCGTCTTCAACGTGAGCCGTGGCCTCGACGTGAAGCTGGGACGCGAGGACGCCGAGGCGATCGAACGCGACGAGACGCGATCGGTCGAAGCCTTCGAAGCCTATTCCCGCGGCGTGCTGAACCTGCGTTCGGCAGGACGTGAGGCGATGGATCGGGCCATCGGTCTCTTCGAGCGCGCCGTCACCCTCGATCCCTCGTACGCGACGGCGTGGTCTGCACTCGGCGGAGCGTATTACTTGAAAGGTCTGTTCCTCGGTCTTCCCGATCTGCACCACAAGGCGATGGAGCAGTTGCGCCGCGCAGTCGCTCTCAATCCTGCATTGGCCAACGCGCACGTCTGGCTGGGGAGCGCGCTGTTACAGCTGGGCGAAGTGGACCAGGGAATCGCGGCGCTCGAAACAGCCGGACGTCTCGACCCTGACAACGCCGATGTGCACCAGACGCTTGCCCGTGCGTTCTGGTTGTTCCGCGGCATGGTCCCCGAGGGCATTGCCGAACTGCGCCGGGCGATTGCGCTCAACCCCGAGGGCGGCTACTCGCACCTCCAGCTCGCGATGCTCGAGGCCTTGAGCGGTCATCTCGATGAGGCAGAGGCCTCGGCACGTCAGGCCATCGAGCTGCAGGAGCGCGCGATGTCGGGCACCGAAGGGTTGCTGATCGTCGGCGCGCACGCGCGTCTGGGCTACGTGCACTATTTGCGTGGCGACTACGACGCCGCCTACATCGAGTACCGGCGCGAGCTGGAATTCGTCACGACGAGCGATCACGCGCTGCGCGAGCGGACGCTGATCGAGCTGCACCAGAAGCTCAGTGCCCTGCTTCGCGCCCGTGGCGATCGAGAGGCCGCGGATCGATTCGGCGACCTGGCCATCGCGGCTCACGCGCGTCGCGTCGCCAGCGGAGGTGACGATCCCGCCACGCGGTACTACATGGCTGCCCTCTACGCCGGGCGCGGCGACGTCGAACGCACGCGCGAACATCTGGCGTTGCCCCTTCGCCGCCTGCCCGCGTTCACCAAGTGGCGGCTCCAGCGCGACAGGGACTTTGATCCGGTCAGACCGCAGTTGAACCTCTATTGGAGCTCTGGAGATGCTGGATCAATCGTTGATTGATGAATTGTGGCTCGTGGCGCGGTGACGCCGCCTTCAATCAACAATCGAAAATCACAAATCACCAACGAATCAAAATCAAAAATCAATAACCACTAATGGTGTGATTTCACTCCTACCGCCACGAGAGACAAACCAATCGGTGGTGGCAGTAATCGTTCGAGTGGCAACGCCCACGGCGCTACCAGCCCCTCGAACAACTTCACCTGCGACAGTCTGTGCGCCGTGGACTTGCTGATGTGCGCGTTGTACATCCAGCCCGCCAGACCAATGGGGTTGGTGTAGCGAAGCCGAATCAGCTCGAGACCGGCTGCCTCGAATGCGCCGCGCAGCGAGCGCTTCGAATAGCGCCGATGATGACCCAGCTCGGCATCGAGTGGACCGTATGCCGCTTGGACCGCCGGAACAAACACCAGCACGCGCCCTCCGGGCGCCAGGATTTCCTTGAACGCCCTCAGCGCGCCCGCATCGTCGGCGATGTGCTCCAGCACGTTGACACAGAGCACGGAATCGAACCGCAGGCTGGCGAGTTCGCTGCTGTCGCACTCCTCGAAGTGGCAGGTGCGGAGTGTGAACCGTGGATGGCTGCGCATCGCCTCCTGAATCCGCCCTACACAGTTCGGGTTGGGCTCGATACCGAGGACGAAGTCCGCGGTGTCGACCAGACGGGTGGTCATGGTGCCGATTCCCGAGCCCACCTCCAGCACTCGCCGGCCAATGAAGGGGCGAACCAGGCCGAAGACATGCTCGGCGTACCGGCGGGCCTCCTGCATCGTTTCGAGGTCGTCGGCGGCGTAGCGCTCCTGGGTCTGGTTGAATCGTCGATCGGTGTGCGAAAAGTCCTGCATGCGTCCCGCCACGGTACCACGAGCGATCACGAACTCGGAACTTGGAACCTCTGATGCTTTCGCCTTATGATCGTGCGTCATGCCGGAACCGACCGAGGCCCCGTACTCGCCACTGGTTGACCGGTCATTTACCGAAGCTGCTCCAAAAGGCGGCGACCGGGCGCTGTCGCTGGTCCTCGACCGTCTGACCGGAGGTGCCGTCGAGCGGCCCGATGCGCCAGATGCCTGGGTCACCGCCGTGCGCCGTCTTCCAGCCCGTTCGGCGCAGTTCGGATCCGAGGTTGGCGGCGTCGACCAACGGCTCAGGGACGTCCTGCGGGAGCGCGGGATAGAGGGCCTCTACACCCATCAGGCCGCCGCAATCGAGCATGCGTTGGGTCGCCGCAACGTCGTCATCACCACGCCGACCGCGTCGGGAAAGACGTTGTGCTACAACGCGCCCGTCCTGAGCACGGTTCTGCGCGATCCATCGACCAGGGCGCTTTACCTCTTCCCCACCAAGGCACTCGCCCAGGATCAGCTGGCCGAACTGCATGGGCTCTCCGATCAGCTTTCACGTCGAAGCGACCTCGAGATTGGTGTGTTCACCTATGACGGGGATACGCCGCAGGATGCCCGGCGCGCGATCCGCGGTCGCGCGCACATCGTGCTCAGCAACCCCGACATGGTGCACTCGGGGATCCTCCCGCACCATCCGAGATGGGCGAAGCTGTTCGAGAACCTGCAGTTCGTGATCATCGACGAACTGCACGCCTATCGTGGCGTGTTCGGCAGCCATCTCACGAACGTGCTCAGGCGCCTGCGTCGAATCTGCCGGCATTACGGTTCGAACCCCACGTTCGTCTGTTCATCGGCGACAATCGCAAACCCGCGCGAGCTGGCGGAAGCGCTGGTCGAGCAGCCATTCGAGCTGGTGTCCGAGAGTGGGGCGCCACGCGGCGAGAAGTGGTTCCTGTTCGTGAATCCGCCGGTTGTCAATCAGCAGCTTGGTATCCGTCGGTCGTACCTGGCCGAAACACGTCGTCTTGCGGCGGAGTTCCTGAAGCGCAGGCTTCAGGTCATCGTGTTCGCGCAGAGTCGTCTGTCCACTGAGATTCTCACCACGTACCTGAAAGATGACTTTGAAGGTCCGCCGGGGACGCACGATCAGATCCGTGGCTACCGCGGTGGGTATCTACCGCAGCGTCGACGTGAAATTGAAAAAGGTCTGCGCGAAGGCAGCGTTCGCGCAGTGGTGTCGACGAATGCCCTGGAGCTCGGGATCGACATCGGCGCGCTCGACGCCTGCGTGATGGCGGGCTATCCAGGCACGATCGCCGCGACATGGCAGCGGGCGGGCCGCGCAGGCCGGCGCAGTGGCCGTTCGGCCGCGGTCCTGGTGGCGAGCAGCGCGCCGCTCGATCAGTTCGTCGTCCGCAACCCGTCTTACTTCTTTGACGCGGCGCCCGAGCACGCCCTCATCAACCCGGACAACCTGCACATCCTCGTCGACCACGTGAAGTGCGCGGCCTTCGAATTGCCGTTCACCACCTCGGAGCAGTACGGCAGGCACAACCTCCAGGAGGTGCTGGCTGTACTCGAGGAGAGTGGCTTCGTTCATCGGACCGATGCCGAGGATGGTGGCGACGGGATCTGGCAGTGGACGAATGAATCCTATCCGGCCGACGCGGTCAGTCTCCGAGCGGTGTCTTCAGATAACTTCGTGGTGATCGATACGACCCACGGCTCGGATGTGATCGGTGAGACGAGTTTCACCAGTGGTCCGGCAACGCTGCACGAGAAGGCGATTTACCTGGTCGAGGGTGTCTTGTACCAGGTGGAGAAGCTCGACTTCGAGGGACGCAAGGCGTACGTGCGCCGGATCGACTGCGACTACTACACGGATGCGATCACCTACACCAAGATCACCGTTCTCGAGACGTTCGCCAGCGAGGCGACGCGATCGCACGGCGAGGTTCACGTCTCCTCCCGCGTCGTCGGATTCAAGAAGATCAAGTTCTATACGAACGAGAACGTCGGATCGGGCGAGCTCGATCTGCCCGAGCAGCAGATGCACACGACGGCCTACTGGCTGACGGTCCCCGCGACCGTGATAGCCGCCTTGCCGTTCGCTTCCGACGATCGCCGCGATGGCGTCGTCGGGTTGTCGTTCGCGATGCGGCAGATCGCGCAGCTGCTGTTGATGTGCGACCGTCAGGACATCGGCATATCGATTGGCAGCGGCAACGAAGGCGACAGCCCCGAACTAACCCGCACGGGAGAACCGGTGACGTTGTCCGATGAGCCTCGCATTTTCATCTACGACAACTATCCGGGTGGGATCGGCTTCAGTGAGCCTCTGTTTGCGCTCGACGAGGACCTACGCCGCCGCACCCGTGACCTCATTGCCGGCTGCGAGTGTCAGAGCGGTTGCCCGACGTGTGTAGGGCCGATTGGAAACACCGGCCCGATGGCCAAGACAGTTGCGCTGCGGATCCTCGATCTTATCGAGGCCACCGCTCGGGAGTTGCCGGCGTGAGTTCGATTGCCGACCGGCTGCGTGGGATTCTCCGCCCCGGCGGGTCGACTCCTGGCGGGTCTCAAGAACAAGAGCCGCCCTACGGTGCAGAGATAAACGACCCTTCACGGCAGCGTAGGCCGGGTCCTGTGGACCCGGCGGAGATACTCGATGGCGAGTGGAAGCAATCCGGATCGCATCGATTCCTGATCGTGGAGCGCAGCTATGCTCCCGGCCATCGTCACGGCTCGATCTGTGTTGCTGACGGCCTTCCGCCGGAAGAGGGCTGGTCGCGCCTCGCGTTGCTTGCCGGTGTCCCCTGTGGGGGAAATCTCCTGTTCGTGGACCTCGAGACCACGGGGCTTGCCGGTGGTGCGGGCAGCTACGCATTTCTCGTGGGGTGTGGCTGGTTCGAGCGAGGCCGTTTTCGAGTCCGGCAATTCCTGCTCTCGAGCTTTGCTTCCGAGCGCGCGTTGCTGGACGCCGTGCGAGAAGTTGCAAGCGCGGTCGACGCCCTCGTCACCTACAACGGAAAGTCATTCGACCTTCCGCTCATCGAAACGCGGTTCGCCCTGAACCGATTGCCGACACCGTTCGACGGGATGCCGCACGTCGACATGCTCCATCACGCCAGGCGACTCTGGCACGGTCACGACGACGGCCATCGTCTCAGCAGTCTCGAATCGAGCCTGCTCGGGCACGATAGGGAAGGCGATGTTCCTGGATTCGAGATCCCCTCGCGCTACTTCCACTACGTGCGTACCGGCGACGCGCGCCCGCTCGGTGCCGTGCTCGAGCACAACCGTCGCGACCTCCTGTCGCTTGCGCTGCTGACGGCGCGAGCCGCGCAGCTGCTCGACGAGGGAGTGGCGGCTACGACCAGCGCACGCGAAGCGCTCGGGATCGGTCGCCTGTACGAGCGGTCGGGGATGATCGCGGACGCTCTGACCTGTTATGCGAGAGCCGCGGATATGGGTCCGGGTGTGTGCGCGGAGGCGCTCTACGCGCACGCCGTGTTGTTACGTCGATTGCGTCGCTACGAGGTGGCAGCAGAGGCTTGGCAGCGCCTGCTCGACCTTCCCGACTGTTCGCCGCGCCTTCAGCGTGAGGCTGCCGAAGCGCTGGCCGTGCATCACGAGCACAGGCTGCGAAGTCTGTTGTCCGCCAGGCGCCTGGCGATGCAGTCGCTGCAATTCGACGGCACGACCACGCGCCGGCTGGCGACCGAGTACCGGCTCGCGCGGCTCGACCGCAAGCTGGCCCGCGCGGAGCCTGCAATGCCGGCACTATTTTGATGTTGTGCGAGTGATGAGGCGGGTCTAAAGACCCGCCTCTACGATTGCAGATGCGTCTGCGATTGCAGGTAGCGGCGGGCCTTTAGACACCGACGTGACGCCGACTACGCTGACGCCGAGGCCTTGGCAGACTTGGTCGTCTTCTTCTTCCCTGTCGCGCCAGCGGCTTTAGTGGCTTTCACGGCCTTGGCAGCGGTCTTCCGCTGCTCGGACGTCTGTGCCCCGAACTTCTTGGTGAACCGCTCGACTCGGCCTTCGGTGTCGATGAGCTTCTGCCGACCAGTGAAGAACGGGTGGCACGCGGAGCAGATTTCCAGGTGCAATTCGGGCTTGGTCGACCGCGTCTTGAACGTGTTTCCGCACGCGCAGCGGACCTCGACCACCTGGTACTTGGGATGGATGCCTTCCTTCACTGCCACTCCTTCCGAACAGCTGGAAACTTCCATTCTAGCAGATCGCTGGTCCGCCTAGGGTATGCTTCGCCTCTCGGCGGGGCGTGCCGGCAACGGCCGCTCTCCCTGGCTCATTTTCCTTAATGGTCACCGTGAAGCGCGCCTGTCCGGGCGCGCTTCCGGACTCGGAGAATTCGCGAGGAGCACCTATGACGCCAGACGACTTCCCCAAGAACGCCAAAGAACTCTTTGCCTACGCCAAGAAGAACCAGGCGGAGATGCTGGACCTGAAGTTCGTGGACTTGCTCGGGAGCTGGCAGCACTGCTCGTTTCCGATCGACACGCTGGATGAAGGCACCTTCGAGGAGGGCCTCGGGTTCGACGGCTCGTCAATTCGCGGCTGGATGGGCATCCATGAGTCCGACATGATGGCCCTCCCGGACCCTGCAACGGCACGCCTCGATCCGTTCTTTGCGAAGCCGACGGTTAGCGTGATCGCCAACGTGGTCGATCCCGTCACGCGTAAGGATTTCACGCGCGACCCGCGCCACGTCGCGCGCAAAGCCGAGGAGTACCTGAGGCAATCGGGGATTGCGGACACCTGCTTCATCGGGCCCGAGCCGGAGTTCTTCATCTTCGACGAGGTCCGCTACGAACAGAACCAGCACCGCGGCTACTACCAGATTGACTCGATCGAAGGCGCGTGGAACACGGCTCGCATCGAGGAGCCGAACCTTGGTTACAAACCGAGCTTCAAGGGAGGCTACTTTCCGGTCAGCCCAACCGACACCTTTCACGACTTGCGCGGCGAGATGGTCTACGAGATGCGAAACGTGGGGATCATCGTCGAGGCGCACCATCATGAGGTCGCCACGGCCGGCCAGTCGGAAATCGACATGAGGTTCCAGCCGCTGGTCAGGATGGCTGATCAGTTCATGTGGTACAAGTACATCTGCAAGAACGTCGCGAAGCGCCACGGCAAGACGGTGACGTTCATGCCGAAGCCGATCTTCGAGGACAACGGCAGCGGGATGCATACGCACACCTCGCTGTGGAAGGGCGGGACGCCGCTGTTCGCCGGTGATGGCTACGCCGGGCTCAGCCAGCTTGGCCTGTGGGCCGCAGGCGGCCTGCTCAAGCACGCCCCCACGATTCTCGCGTTCGCTGCTCCGACCACCAACTCGTACCGCCGACTGGTGCCCGGGTTCGAGGCGCCCGTCAACCTGGCGCTCTCGGCGCGCAACCGGTCAGCCGCCATCCGTATTCCGATGTACTCGAAGAGCCCGAAGGCCAAGCGCCTCGAGTTCCGCTGCCCGGACCCGAGCTGCAACGGCTACCTGGCGTGGTCGGCGATGCTGATGGCGATGATGGACGGCATTCAGAACAAGATGGACCACGGCAAGCCACTCGATCGCGACATCTACGAGATGACGCGCAACGAGATGAAGGAGATGGGGATTCGGACCACCCCCGGCTCGCTCGAAGAGGCCGTCAACGCGCTCGAGGCCGATCACGCGTTCCTGCTGCGCGGCGACGTCTTCACCAAGGATCTGATCGAGACCTGGATCGACTGGAAGCGGTCCAAGGAGCTCGATCCGATCCGGCTGCGCCCGCATCCCCACGAGTTCTCGCTGTACTACGACAACTAGCGAGGCGTTCGCCTCAGACCGGCGCGCTAGTGTGGCGTCTTCCGGCCTCGCTTCGCAGTGCAGGCCGTCTTGACCGGGAAACCCGCACTCAACGCGCGGGCGCAGGCGGTCTTGAAGACGTCTCGCGAGACTCCGCCGGCGAAAGCCTGGCTCGTCGAAGGTGTCGAGGAGACGCACACGGGAGTAAGGGCCGTCATGTCTCACAACGCCCCGATCGATATCGACTGCAAATCCCCGCCCTTCGATCAGTTCAGGAGCATCCATCGGCTTGCGGCCGCGCGCAGCGGGCATGCGTCCGAAGAACACGCCCGCCATCGACTCTACGTCGCGCGCGACAAGCGGAGTCAGGCGAACATGCTCATCAAAGTGACCTCGAAGCCGGGAGTGGTCTACGAGCAGGACCTCACCAACGAAATCGCCAGCCTTTCGACCATCAACCGGGAGTTGCCCGACTCGCGATACTTTCCAGTGCTGGGAGAACACGGACGCCTGAGCGACGGGCGCGTCTATCTGACCATGTCGTGCTTTGACGAGTGGCCCCTGGCGACGACCATCGTCGCGGAACGAATTCCGGCCAGGCAGGTCGCTCATCTCAGAATCGCGATCGAGGTGGCCAAAGCGTTGGTCGAGCTTCATGGTCTGAGGATCTGGCACGTCGATCTCAATCCCATGAACATCCTCTGCCGGTGGGAACGCGGTCATCCGGTGATCAGGATTGTCGACTTCGAGTCGTCGTACGAGGTCGCCCGGCACTCGAGAGGGGTCTCCTACAATCCGCCGACCACGACCGGATACTCGGCGCCCGAGCTGTCTCGTCAGGCACCTGATGCGCGATCGGATCTGTTCTCAGTGGGCGCGGTGCTCTACACGATGCTCGCTGGCTTTGAATGGACGTGGGCCACGGATGTCGGCCGCTGCGTCGACGCTGATGCCGGGCTCGCTCCGGAGCTCAGGGAGATACTGTTCACTGCGGTCGATGCTGATCCCGATCGGCGCTACCAATCCAGCGGGGAACTGCGCGTGACCCTGGCCGCGTATCTCGAACGCATTTGGACCGGCCGCTCCATCTGAAGAGCCTTGACGCCTTGTCAGCCGACGCGGTGCCGCAGCAGGACCCAGAGAGCGACGATGCCGTCTTTCCAGGTGATTTTCTTGCCTTCGTCGTAGCTGCGACCGTCGTAGGAGATGGGGACTTCGTAGACCCGGTAGCCCCGTCTGAAAATCTTGGCCGTGATTTCCGGCTCGATACCGAACCCGTTGGACTGCAGATCGAGGCCGTTGAGGACCTCCCGCCGCATCACCTTGTAGCAGGTCTCCATGTCCGAGAGCATCGTGTTGTAGAGGACATTGGTGATGAGCGTCAGCACCCGGTTTCCCAGGTAGTGGGTGAACAGGAACACGCGGTGGCGTCCCAGGAAACGCGAGCCGTACACGACGTCGGCGCGCCCCTCGATGATGAGCTGAGCCAGGCTCGGAAATTCCTCCGGGGAGTATTCGAGATCGGCGTCCTGGATCGCGACGATATCGCCCTTGACGGCGGTGAAACCGCGCCGGAGGGCAGCGCCTTTGCCCTGGTTGCGCGGCTGCAACAGGAGCGTGAAGCCGAACTGCTTCTGCAGCTCTTCGAGTTGTGCGCGCGTGCCATCGGTCGAGCAATCGTCCACGACCACGAGCTCGACGCGCATCGGGATGGCGAGCACCCGCGAGACAATCTCCTCAATCGTCTCACGCTCGTTGTAGACGGGCATGACTACGGAGAGGAGCGGTGACTCCATGACCGTCCTCATCCCGTGCCGACGGCGTGGTTGCTGGCTCGAGTCCTTCACCCGTGTCGTCCACGGACGATGCGTGCCCTCCCGCGCGGAGCGCGGGCAGAAGATACAGCCATCCTAGCGAGGCGAAGCCGCATACGGCAGTGGGAGGCGCAGCCTCGCTAGGACTTGCCTGAAGCCATGGCAGCCAGGAACTCGCCGTTGGTCTTCGTCTTCCCCATTTTCGACAGCAGGAGCTCCATGGCCTCGCTGGGCGAGAGGGGAGTCAGGACCTTGCGCAGTACCCAGACTCGATTGAGTTCTTCTTTCTGGAGCAGCAGCTCTTCCTTCCGCGTGCCGCTCTTCGTGATGTCGATCGAGGGAAACACGCGGCGGTCGGTGAGCTTGCGATCGAGATGGATTTCCGAGTTACCGGTGCCCTTGAATTCCTCGAAGATGACTTCGTCCATGCGCGAGCCGGTGTCGACGAGGGCCGTGGCCACGATCGTCAGCGAGCCGCCTTCCTCGATGTTGCGCGCGGCGCCGAAGAACCGCTTCGGCCGCTGCAGCGCGTTGCTGTCCACGCCGCCCGAGAGCACCTTGCCCGACGCCGGGACAATGGTGTTGTAGGCACGCGCCAGCCGCGTAATCGAGTCGAGCAGGATGACGACGTCCTTCTTGTGCTCGACCAGCCGCTTGGCCTTTTCGATCACCATCTCGGCAACCTGCACGTGGCGCTGGGCCGGTTCATCGAAGGTCGATGAAATGACCTCGCCCCGCACGGAGCGTTGCATGTCGGTGACTTCTTCGGGCCGCTCGTCGATGAGCAGCACGATCAGGTACACCTCGGGGTGGTTCTTCGTGATGCTGTTGGCGATGCTCTGGAGCAGCATCGTCTTACCGGTGCGCGGCGGCGCGACGATGAGCCCGCGCTGCCCTTTGCCGAGCGGCGTCAGCAGGTCCATCACGCGGCCGGAGAGGTTCTCGGAGTCGGTCTCGAGGCCGATCTTCTGGGCCGGGTAGAGCGGCGTCAGATTCTCGAAGAAAATCTTCTCCTTGGTCTTCTCGGGCGGCTCGAAGTTAATCGCTTCGACCTTGATCAGCGCGAAGTAGCGCTCGCCGTCCTTCGGTGGCCGGATGACGCCGGAGACGGTGTCACCGGTATGAAGATCGAACTTCCGAATCTGCGAAGGCGAGACGTAGATATCGTCCGGGCCGGGCAGGTAGTTGTAGTCGGGTGCCCGCAGGAACCCGAACCCGTCGGGCAGCGTCTCGAGCACGCCTTCCGAGAAAACGTTGCCGCTCTTCTCGGCGCGCACGCGAAGGATCTCGAAGATCAGCTCCTGCTTGCGCATCCCGGTCGCGCCGGCGATCTCCAGCTCTTTGGCGATCTTGGTGAGAGCGGCAATGCTCATCTCCTTCATCGCCGAGAGCGAAATCGTCTGCGCTGGGGCGCCTTGAGCCGGAGGTGGCGCGGCGGCCTGCGCGCCGGCCTTCTCCTTCTCTTTCTCTTTTTCGGGTGGGGGGGCGGTGGCGGTGCCTACGCCGCCGTTCTGTTTGGTAGGCTTGCGATCATCTTCCACAGTTCGTCCAGTCCTTCGCCGGTGCGCGCTGAAACCAGCGCCACCGGCATTTCGAATACGTTTCTCATCTCTCGAGCGTGACGCACCCGTTCGGCCTGCGTCAGCTTGTCCACTTTTGTTCCCACGACGGCGCGGGCACATGGCTGGGAACCGAGCCATGCCCACGCGTCCAGATCCGATGACAGGCCCGGGTGGCGTGCGTCCACGAGGAGCAGCGCGCCGCGTTGTCCCGGCCGATCGAAATAGGCGTCTGTCAGCTTGCTGAACTCCGTCGCCGCCCCTTCACCGGGTCGAGCGGGCCGAGCATATCCATACCCTGGGAGATCAACCAGGTAGCATTCCGGCATCGAACCGCGTCGAACGCGGTAGATGTTGATCAATCTCGTCTTGCCCGGCGTGACGCTGGTGCGCGCCAACTGCTGGCGAACGAGTGCGTTGATCAGGCTCGACTTGCCAACATTCGACCGTCCGACCAGGGCCACTTCCGGTAGCCGGTCACGCGGGAAATCAGCAGCGCCGGCAGCGCTCGTCACGAACTCCGCGACTATCTGCACCTCACCGCAGCTCTGGGCTAAGGGCTCTGGGCTCTCGCATGCAATTGCACGGCCCAGGGCCTGGAGCCCAGAGCCGAAAGCCGTCAGTGTGGACGCGTGTCTCCTGTGGGCTCAGTGACGTCGGTGACGACGGGAGCGGCCGGAATGCGCGACGGCAACGGCTCGGCCAGCGCAATCTTCAGCACTTCATCCATCGTCGACACCATGTGCACGTCGAGCGTGTCCATGACGTTCTTGGGGATGTCGGCCAGGTCCTTTTCGTTGTCGCGCGGCAAGATGATGTTGGTGACGCCGGCGCGATGAGCAGCCAGTACCTTCTCCTTCACTCCGCCGATTGGCAGCACCTTCCCGCGCAGCGTGATCTCCCCAGTCATCGCGACGTCCCGTCGAGTCGCGATCTTGGTGAGCGCCGACGCGAGAGCGGTGGCCATGGTAATGCCGGCGGACGGACCGTCCTTCGGAATCGCACCCTCGGGCACGTGCACGTGGATGTCCATCTTGGAATGGAAGTCCTCGGCAAGGTTCAAATCAGCCGCCTTGGATCTGACGTAGCTGAGGGCGGCCTGGGCCGACTCCTGCATGACGTCACCGAGCTTGCCGGTGAGCGTCAGCTTGCCCTTGCCCGGCATCAGCGTGGCCTCGCTCACGAGTAACTCGCCGCCAACTTCGGTCCAGGCCAGGCCGGTGGCGATACCCACCTCGTTCCGCTCCTCGGCGAGGCTCGGTCGGAAGCGGGGAACACCGAGGTACTCGGTGACCTTCTCGGCCGAGACGTCCTCCTTGAAGGACTTGCCCTCAACGACGACCTTGCGAGCAACTTTGCGGCAGATCGAGGAGATCTCGCGCTCGAGGTTGCGCACGCCGGCTTCACGCGTGTAGCGCTGGATAATCGTCTGGATCGATTCGTCCTGGAAAACGATGTTCTCGGAGGTGAGACCCGCGCCTTCGACCGCCTTCAGTACCAGGAAGCGCTTGGCGATCTCTAGTTTCTCCTGCTCGGTATACCCGGCCAGTTGCAACACTTCCATGCGGTCTCGAAGCGCCTGAGGAATGGTGTGCAGTACGTTGGCCGTGCAGATGAACATCACGTTCGACAGGTCGTACTCGACGTCGAGGTAGTGATCGAGGAACGTGCTGTTCTGCTCGGGGTCGAGCACCTCCAGCAGCGCTGCCGACGGGTCGCCGCGGAAGTCCATCGACATCTTGTCGATCTCGTCGAGCAGGAACACCGGGTTCTGCGTGCCGGCCTTCTTCATCATCTGGATGATCTGGCCGGGGAACGCGCCGATATACGTCCTGCGGTGGCCGCGGACCTCAGCTTCGTCGCGGACGCCGCCGAGCGACAGGCGGACGAACTTGCGGTTCATCGCGCGCGCGATCGACTTGGCCAGCGAGGTCTTGCCGACTCCGGGAGGTCCGGAGAACGTGAGGATGGTCGCCTTCGGCTTCTTGACGAGCGAGCGCACGGCAAGGAACTCGAGGATGCGGTCCTTGATCTTTTCGAGCCCGTAGTGGTCTTCGTTCAGGACCTTTTCGGCGTGCTTGAGGTCGCGGTTCTCCCGCGTCTTCTTGTGCCAGGGGACGGCGATCAGCCAGTCAAGGTAGTTGCGCGAGACCGTGGCTTCGGCCGACATCGGCGGCATGGCCTCGAGGCGCTTCAACTCCTGGACGGCCTTCTCCTCGACGTCCTTCGGCATCTTCGACTGTTCGATCTTCTTCTTCAGTTCGTCGATCTCGCTGCCCTTCTCGTCCTTGCGACCCAACTCCTTCTGGATCGCCTTCATTTTCTCGTTGAGGTAGTACTCCTTCTGCGCCTTTTCCATCTGCTTCTTGACGCGAGACTGGATGCGGCGATCGACCTGGAGCTTATCGACCTCGATTTCGAGAATGCCGGCGATGCGATTGAGGCGCTCGACCGGGGAGATGATCTCGAGCAGATTCTGCTTCTCGTCGACGCCGACGAGCAGGTGCGCGGCGATGGTATCCGCCAGCTTGCCGGGGTCGTCCACGCGGACGGCGGCAATCATCGCGTCGTACTGCAGGTTGTTCGAGAGCTTCACGTACTGCTCGAACAGCGACACGACGCGCCCCATGGTTGCTTCGATCTCGCCCGAGGTCTCCTTCTGCTTGGGGAGCACCTTGACGACGACGCGGTAGAAGCCCTTATCTTCCTTCCACTCGACGGCGCGGGCGCGGTCGACACCCTCGACGAGCACCTTGATGTTGCCGTCGGGCAACTTCAGGTTCTGAACGACGTTGGCGACACACCCCATGGTGTAGATGTCGTCGGGGCGCGGATCGTCGATGGAGGCGTCGTGCTGCGCCGCCAGGAAGATGCGCTTGTCCTTCATGAGCGCGTGATCGAGTGCGCGCGTGGAGGACGGCCGTCCAATCACGAACGGCATCATCATGTGGGGGAAAACGACGACGTCCCGCAGGGGAACGATGGGGAGTGTCTCGTAGACTTCCATTCAGATCCTCGCCCTTTGGCTCTCGGGCTCTCGCCTCTCGGCCGCGCACGGCCCAGAGTCAAGAGTCAAGAGTCTAGAGCCCTGGTTAACCGGCCTTTTCAATCAGAGTAATCGACTTGTCCTTCGCCTCCACGACCTCGCGTGTGACGACGACTTCGCGCAGCTTCTTTTGACCTGGCACCGAGTACATCGAGGTCGAGCATCAGGTCCTCGATGATCATCCGCAGGCCGCGTGCGCCGATCTTGCGCGACAGTGCTGACTCTGCGATGGCCTCGAGTGCGTCATCCGTGAACCGCAGCTTGACGTTCTCGGTACTCGAACAGCTTCTGGTACTGACGCGTGATCGCATTGCGAGGTTGCGTCAGGATCTGCACGAGGGCTGGCTTGTCGAGCTCGTGCAGCGTGCCTACCACCGGGAGACGACCGACGAACTCGGGAATGAGGCCGTACTTGATCAGATCTTCCGGCTCGACCTGCTCGAGCGTGGCGCCAACCTCGCGCTTGGTGACCGACTTGACGTCGGCCTTGAAGCCCAGCGTCTTCTTGCCGACGCGGCGGTCGATGACCTTGTCGAGGCCGACGAAGGCGCCACCGCAGATGAAGAGGATGTTGGTCGTGTCGATCTGGAAGAATTCCTGGTGGGGATGCTTGCGGCCTCCCTGCGGCGGCACGTTCGCGACGGTACCTTCCAGGATCTTGAGCAGCGCCTGCTGCACACCCTCGCCCGAGACGTCGCGCGTGATCGAGGGGTTCTCGTCCTTCCGGCAGATCTTGTCGACTTCGTCGATGTAGATGATGCCCTGCTGGCACTTCTCGATGTCACCACCGGCGGCCTGCAGCAGCTTCAGGATGATGTTCTCGACGTCTTCACCAACGTAGCCTGCTTCGGTGAGCGTCGTCGCGTCGACGATCGTGAAGGGGACCGACAGGAGCTTGGCGAGCGTCTGCGCGAGCAGCGTCTTGCCCGTACCCGTGGGGCCGATGAGCAGAATGTTCGACTTGGTCAGTTCGACGTCGTTGCGGCTGCGCGGCTGCTTCTGGATCTCGATCCGCTTGTAATGGTTGTAGACGGCGACCGCCAGCTTCCGCTTGGTCCGCTCCTGTCCAATCACATACTCGTCGAGGAACTTCTTGATCTCGGGTGGCGAAGGAAGCGAGGACCGGACGCCCCGGTTTTCGAACCGGTTGTCATCGGCGATGATGTCGTTGCAGACCTCGACGCACTCGTCGCAGATGAATACCGTGGGGCCGGCGATGAGCTTGCGGACGTCGTTCTGATCTTTGTTACAGAACGAGCAACGGAGAATCTCAGTCTCGCCGTTCTTCTTCACCATGTGTATGGGCTCAAGGGCTCTTGGCGTCTGACGATGGTGTCTCGGTTTGAAGTCAGGGTCTGATTGGTATTTCGGTCTCAATCCGGCTGGAGGCTAGAGGAAACCCCCCGGGCAGCCCAGATTTGCCGCCCAAAGCCGAGCCTCAGTCGATGTTACACCCGTTTTCGGATGACGTCATCGATTATCCCGTACTCCTTCCCCTGGTCGGCCGACATGATGTAGTCCCGCTCGGTATCGTCCTGGATCCGCTTGGTCGTCTGCCCCGTGTGTAACACCAGGATTTCGTTGAGCCGCTCCCGCATGCGCAGAATTTCACGCGCATGGATGTCGATATCGGTCGCCTGTCCAGCCAGCCCCTGCATGAGCGGCTGATGGATGACGATCCGGGCGTTTGGCAGCGAATATCGCTTGCCTTTGGCCCCTCCGCCTAGCAAAACCGCAGCCATGGAGGCCGCCTGCCCGATGCAGATCGTCTGGACGTCCGGCTTGATGAACTGCATCGTGTCGTAGATAGCCAGCCCCGCCGTAATCGAGCCACCCGGGCTGTTGATGTACAGCTGGATGTCCTTGTCCGGATCCTCCGCCTCGAGGAAGAGCATCTGGGCAATGGCCAGGTTGGCGATCGTGTCGTCGATCGGCGTGCCGATGAAGATGATGCTGTCCTTCAGCAGCCGGGAGAAGATGTCGTAGGCGCGCTCACCGCGGTTAGTCTGTTCGACCACCATCGGTACTAACTGTGCACGGCTCATTTGGGATTCGTGTTGGCGGTGGGCGATCTGTGAATGAAGGGCACTCGCTACGAAATCCTAGCACGCGACAGGGCCAAGTCAACCGCCTTCTCCCGCCGCAGCCCGGCAACCAGCCGGCCGATTGCGCCCTCTTTCTCGAACTGTGCTCGAAATGCGGCCGGGGTTCGCCCCGCCCGCGTGGCGAAACGCTCGATTTCCTGGTCGATCTCCTGCTCGGTCACGACCAGCCCCTCGCGCCGTGCGATCGCGTCCAGCACCAGCGCGCTGGCCACCCCGGCTCGAGCAGGCTCGCGCTGGGCCTCGCGGAACTGTCCCCAGTCGATCCCGGCCTGACGGGGATCGACGTTCTGCTGCATCAACTGACGAGCGAACTCCTCGAGTCGTCGGTCGATCTCGCGGTCGATGAGCGACGTGGGCAGCTCGAACGTGATCCGCTCCGCGAGTTGCTTCAGCACGTCTCCGCGAAGCTGTCGCGTGGCGTTCTCGTCGGCCTCGGCCTGCAGGTCGGTCCGAACGCGATCGCGCAACGCGCTCAGTGATTCGAACTCGCCCACATCTTTCGCGAACTCGTCGTCGAGCTCAGGCAGCACGCGGCGCCGAACCTCTTTGACCGCCACAGAGTACGTGACGTCGGTGTCGGCCATTTCGGCGACGGTGTAGTCCTCCGGAAAATGAATCGGGAACGTCTTCTCGTCGCCCGGGTTCACACCGATCAGCTGCTCATCGAAGCCTGGAGGGTTCGCCTTCGAGCCAATCTCGATGCTCACTCCCTCGTGACGATCGGGTCCCGACGCGTCCTGACGAACGAGATCGACAACCACGGTATCGCCGTCGGTCGCCGGGCGCCCTTCGACCGGTTCGGACTTGCCGGCCCGTTCGCGCAGGCGCTGCAGCGTCTGTTCGATGGCGTCTTCGGTGATCGCCACAGGCGTCCGAGTAGCCGTGAGCGTCGAGAGATCGCCCGGATCGAATGGCGGAACCGTCTCGACCGCCGCCGTAAATCGCAGCGGCTGTCCTTCCTCCAGCGCGACGTCCCGGACGTTCGGCGTGTCGATCGGCTCGATGCCGCGCTCCTGAAGCGCCTCCTCGACGGCGCGCGGAATGAGCCCGTGCATCACCTCGTGCAGGATCTGTTCGCGAAACCGCCGCTTGATAATCGTCGCAGGGACCTTGCCGGGGCGGAACCCGGGCACGCGCACCTTGCGGTAGCCCTGGGCGATGCGATTGATCTCGGCGTCGACGACGGAGCTGTCGATCTCGATGGTGACGGTCTTCTGGGTTTCGCTCACGTCGGTGAATTCGGTCTTCATTGGGCTACGGGCTACAGGCTACGGGCTTCGGGTTGCGTAATCTTGGCTGGGACGGGAACCCAGAACCTGGAAGTTAGAACCTGAAACCAGGAACCAGAACTGGAACACGAACCGGGAACTTGGAACGTGGAACACGGAACTGCAGCCCTATTCCAGGTTCCAAGTTCCGGGTTCCGGAATGCGAAAGGAGGGACTCGAACCCCCATACCCTTTCGGGTACCAGATCCTAAGTCTGGCGCGTCTGCCAGTTCCGCCACTTTCGCGTCTGATTCAGCCTATCACGGCCAACGGTCCGAGGGTCAGGCACTCCTTTGCCGCAGCTTCGGACGTGCGCGTGCGCGAAGCATCCGCGTCGGGATCGATTCCAGCGCAGCGCGCTTGACGTTCGAGATGATGAGCTCATCGACCGGCCCGCGGGCGGACGCGCGTGAGTTGATCGCCCGCCGTGCCGGCACCGGCCTGATTTCGAGCAGCGCCCTCTGGGCCTCCAGCGTGGTGTAGGCCTTCATGATTTCGGTGGCGCTCGAGTTCGACACGACCACGCGTGCGCCACGTTTGCACGCGTCAATTACTGCCTGCTGAAGGCGCCACTGGTCGAACGACGAGAAGCCGCCGGCCGTGTAGTGGGCAAAGCTCGACGTGCGGCTGAGCGGTGCATACGGCGGATCGCAGTAGACGAAGTCGCCGCGCCCGGAATCCGCCAGTGTCTCTTCGAATGGCGACAGCGTGATCGAGACGTGCGGCTGGCCGAGTGCGGCCGCCACGGCGTGAATGTGCCGCTCGTCGCAGATCCGTGGCTCCGAGTATCGGCCCGCTGGTACGTTGAAGGCGCCACGCCGATTCAGTCGAAACAAACCGTTGAAGCCGGTCCGATTCAGAAAGATGAGCATCGCGGTCAGTTCGGGGGTGTAGCGCGAGGCCACCTCGATCGGGTTGGATACCTGCGCCTGCAGCGCGGCGCGCTCCGGATTGAACCGTCGATCGCGGACGTCGTAGTAGCACTCGCTCCCGCACTTCCGGTACTCCCGGGCCAGCGCGTTCAGCGATCGGATCACATCGTCGGCGCGGTCGCGGACCGTCCAGTAGCAGCCGATCAGATCGGGATTGACGTCGCACAGCACGATCTCGCGGCGCGCCAGCCGCCCCGTGTTCAGGAGGTCGAAAAAGACGGCGCCGCTGCCGACGAACGGTTCGATGTAGCGCGAAAACGTCGACGGGTAATGCTCCGCGAGGACCGGGAGCAATTGGCGCTTGCCACCCGCCCATTTGAGCAGCGGCTTGACCGGGGACACAGTTGCCTGTGCTTGCACGGTTTTGATTATCGGTGTTTTTCGAGCGATCGATAGGGAGTTGGGGTCAGACCCTTGAGCAACGCTATATCAAGGGGTCTGACCCTGATCTGGCGGGTCGGATGGAGTCTGCGGCGGCTCGGAGCTGCTGCGCGGCGCGCGACCCGCGCGCCGCAACGCTTCGCGCAGCAGGTACTCGATCTGGGCGTTCAGGCTGCGGAGGTCGTCGTTCGCCCAGCGCTGAACGCCGTCGAGTACGGCCGTATCGATCCGGAGGAGGAAGGGCTTCCGATCTGGCACGGGTCCCGTCTTACTGATGAATCGTCCCCGTGTTGACGATCGGCTGGGCGGCCTTCTCGCCGCACAGCACCACCAGGAGATTACTGACCATCGCCGCCTTCCGTTCCTCGTCGAGTTGCACGATGCCCTTGCGGGACAGCATCTCGAGCGCCATTTCGACCATGCCCACCGCGCCTTGAACGATCTTTTCCCGCGCCGCGATGATGGCGCCGGCCTGTTGACGTTGCAGCATGGCTGCGGCGATTTCTGGCGCATACGCCAGGTGGCTGATGCGCGCTTCGAGTACTTCGACGCCGGCCTTCTGGAGCCGCTGCTGCACTTCCTGTTTCAGGTGATCGGCGACCGCGGCGGTCGATCCTCGCAACGACGTCTCGCCCTCGAGATGCGAATCGTAGGGATAGCTCGTTGCGGCGTTGCGCAGGGCCGCTTCGCTCTGGACAGTGACGTAGTTCTCGTAGTTCTCCACTTCGAACATGGCTTCCGCCGTCTCCACCACGCGCCAGACCACAACCGCCCCGATCTCGATGGGGTTGCCGTCGGCATCGTTCACTTTCAGGTGTGAGCTCTCGAAGTTGCGGACCCGAAGCGAGATCTTCTTCTTCGAATAGAACGGGTTCACGAAGTGTAGCCCCGTTGTTTTTGCGGTGCCGACGTAGTCGCCAAAGAGCTGCAGGACCTTGGCCTCGTTGGGCGCCACCATGAAGAAGCCGCCCAGCATCAGCAGCTCGGTCAGACCGAGCAGTATCGCTCCCCCCAGTGGCAGAAAGGCGTTTGGTTCCCTGCGGTCCGCCGCCTCAACGCCGCTGACGAACAGCAGAATCGTTGCAACGACCGCCACGAGCCACAGGATAAGCACTGCGAGACCGGGGAGCCCATCACGCGAGCGTTCGCGAACCATCGACGACCTCCTGAAGGGACGAAGGTCCCTAACGCGATGTCTGAAACGATATCATATTGAAACCATAACTCGTCAATACGGCCGAAGTTTGGCGACAAGGCAGACTGATACTCTGGTACCTGTGACCCAGAGTGAGGCGGCGGTCGCCTACGAGTCGGTACTACGGTTTCTCCGAGAAGCCCTTCGGCCCCACGCCTGATCCGAAGTTTCTCTTCCGGAGCGAATCGCACACCAATGCGATCGAGCTCCTCCAATATGCGATCCAGCGGCGAGAAGGCTTTGTCGTCATGACCGGTGACACCGGCATGGGCAAAACGACGCTCTGTCGCACGCTGCTACAGAAGGTGGATCGGAAGACGTTCACGGCGCTGCTTCTCAACCACTTCGGCTCCGAAGAGGACCTGCTGCGCGCAATCCTTCAGGAACTTGGGCTCGTTTCGAGCGGAGAGGAACAGCCGGGAGCGCGGCAGCCGACGAAGCAGGAGATGGTGAATACGCTCCACGACTTCCTGCTGTCACTTGTGCCGCTGGGTGCCCGTGCGGTGCTCATCATCGACGAGGCGCAGAATCTGGCACTGCCGATCCTCGAGCAGGTTCGCATCCTGTCGAACTTCGAGACCGACAAGGACAAGCTGCTGCAGATCTTCCTCATCGGGCAGCTCAGTCTGGTGCCGCTGCTGCGGTCGCCGGAGCTGCGACAGCTCGATCAGCGCGTCTCCATCCGGTATCAGCTCAAGCCGCTGAGCGAGGAGGAAGTCGGCGGCTACGTCACGCATCGCCTGGCCGTGGCCAGGGCCACGCAGAGCGTGGTCTTCACCCCGGCGGCGCTCCGCGACGTGCACGAGTACACCGGAGGGATCCCGCGATTGATCAACCTGCTTTGCGATCGCGCCCTGGTTGGCGGCTGCTCCGCACAGACGACGCGCATCGAGGAGGACCTGGTTGCCGCCGCGGCCCAGGAGCTCGACCTGAAGCCGCTGGTCCGAACGCAGCGGTCGATCCTCTCGCGGTTCCTCGGCAGGTCTCGTCCCCGATAACCCAGATCATGATGCAGCCCAGGCAGAGCCCGGTTGCCTAGCAACAGCTTCTGTCGAGCGGATCATTCCCGCTCGGCAATCACCTGGAGCAACACCGGGGTGTAGATGAATGCGTGCGGCTGCTGCGAGAGCGCAGCCCAATCTCGCTGCAGCATTACCCATTCGGTGGACGAAAGAAGATCGGTCTCGACGAACTTCGGTCCGAAGTCACGAATCAGCCGTCCCCACCATTCCCACCAACGATGATTCGGGTTGGCCATTCCACCAACGCACTTGAGCGACCGTACCTTGAACCCCGCGTTTCTCAATCGCTGCGCCAGCGAGGCGCCGACCGACGTGTCACCGCCGTGTCGGGCGTAGAACTCGATCCACGCTCTCGTATGCGCATCGAATGGCGCGCTGGATGGAGAAGATGTCACGCTGCGCAACGTGAGGTACTCCATGGCCGCGAACCGGCCGCCGGGGCGCAGGCAGTCACGAACGTTCCGAAGAACCACGTCGAGGTCATCGATGAGAAACGCGAGAAACCACCGGCAGAATGCCCCATCGAAACGGCCGGGAATCGAACCAGGTTTCGTGGCGTCTGCGTTCAGCGCGCTGACGTTGACGATTGATTGTGCGCGTGCCTGATCGGCCAGATAGTCGAGATAGCCGCGCGCCTTGTCGATCGCGCAAATTTCTCCAGGGTCTTTGACCATTCGCGCCAGATCGAGGCTGGTGAACCCGGGGCCGCATCCAAAGTCGGCGATCGACGTCATCGAGCCAAAGCCCGCCTCTTCCCACAGAAGCTCCGTCTCTGGACGCCACGCCTCATGTTGCGTACGAAGACGGTCAATCTCCGCCGCGTTCACCCCGATGAAGTAGCCGTCGCTCATGGCCTCGTGCCGACGTCCACCGCGACGGCCATCAGGCACTCCCGGTCTCCCCTGAAAAAGCCGCTCCTCGTGATCTCGACCGCCCCGGGAACTCCGGCGAAATGCTGCCGGAAGTGTATGACGGCCGCCGTCAGCATGTGCATCAGCTTCCGGCGCTGGTCAGCCATGTCGTCCTTGCACATCTTCTGCAGGCTCGGATCGATCTCGAAGAGCCGGCGATAGAAGAGGGCGGCTGCATCATCGGCAATGGGCGCGATGATTGCAAAAGTGATCTGTACGAGCTCGACTTGCGTCAACGTCAACTTGGGGTCTCCATCCCCGGGAGCGGGTGAATCCGCCCCGGTTACTACCCAATGCGACGTTTCGAGGGGAATCGGCTAACGAGCGTCGGGCGACGTGTAACGATGAGAAACGGACAAGGGTGACAGGACGCTATGCGAATCTTCATCACCGAACGTGCCATGGACGACGCGACGTGCCGCCGGGTCCAGGCGGCGATGGATATTGGCGTCCGCGAGCCGACTGAGATCATCGAAGGCGAGATGACCGTCGCCGAGGACGTCCGTCACGCGTCCCATATCGAGGTGCCGCCAGCGATCTTCGAGCTGGTTGATGCCCACCTGGATGCGCAGCGAGAAGCGCTCGGCGCGTTCTTCGAGTTGCCGCTCGAAGGACGTGAGGGTGTCAACCTGCTTCGCTACGATGCAGGCGGCTTTTACAAACCTCACGTTGACCGGGGCCACTTGCCGGCGTGGCCACCGGCAGCCCGAAGGGCACTCACCGTCGTTCTGTTTCTCGAGAGCTCACGAGACGCGGATCCCGCAGGTGGTTTCACAGGTGGCGTCCTGCGGCTGTTTCCAGTCGGGGCTGAGCCCATCGAGATCATCCCGCGTCGCGGGACGCTGGTCGCGTTCCCAGCCGACACGATTCACGAGGTGTCACCCGTGGTTGGTGGTCATCGCGATACCGTTGTCGATTGGTTCGCATAAACGCTTTCTTGGTGGTTAGGGTGTCGCAGGGATCGTCGATTGCCAGTCCACGATCACCGACACCGGGACCGTGACCGATGTGCCGATCGGTACGAGGGCGAGCAGCGCATCACGGCGATGGGCGACGTCGAAGTCGCGGATGCCAGGGATGTCGGCTACCTGCACTGCCGGGGCAGAAGTTCGGGGGCGAACTGCTCGTGATCGTCGCGCGCATGATCGCCGAGCCTCTCAGAAAGTAGAGTGAACGGCCGTCCCGGCTCCAGCGCGGGCGAGTGCCTCCACCGAACGACACCCGCGCGCGATTGCCTTGGCGGCGGTTGGCGTAAGTGTCCGTTTGCCCTGACTCATCGGACACATAGGCGAGCCACTGTCCATCAGGGGACCAGCGTGCATCGGTGTTGTTGAAACCATTCTTGACGATCGTTGCTCGCGTGCGTCTCGCCTCGTCAATGGCGACGATCTCGTAACTCGATGATGCGTCGGCGGTGTGGGCCATGACGTCTGCACCCCGCCAGTCTGTTGGCGTCGCATCTGCCTCGACGAAGCTCTCATCTTCGGCGTCGTCGTCGTGCACCCGCTTCCAGAACAGAGCCGGACGCCCCTTCTGCAGCGATCGGAACGTGATGCGGCGCCCATCCGGTGCCCAGACCGGATCGCTGTCAGCGTCGAGCGCAAACGTCAGGGGCTGACTGATTCGCGTCGATGTGGCCGGGACCAGTGCGATGTCGAGCGTGCGAAGAAGTGGCGCTACCTGGGTGACCGCTGCGAACTGATCGTCTGGTGAGAGTCGCACCTGCCAGAGATCTCCCGGCTGTCCCATGGTGCCCGTGCGGGTGCCATTCAGGTCGAACCATGCGAGCTCGCGAGCCCGTGGCGATGACCCGGATGAAAGCACCAGCCGGGCCGAAGCGGTAAACAAGCTTCGTCCACTCGGCGTGGTGCCAACGCCGGTTGCGAGCGTGGCGGCTGGTCCTCGGAGCGGACCGGCCGAGTCGTTCACCCTGTACGCGAGCAGCGCTTCATCGCGCACGACGAGCAGATGCCCGGCCACGATCTGGCCGTGTCCCGAGGTTGCCGTCAGGTCGCGTTCTTCGCCATCGTGGACGAGGCGCACGGTGCGACGCCCGTTCTCGCCTACTGCCGTGTAGACGAAGTCCATCCCGTTCCCGGTGCTGACAGGGAACATGTGAGCGCGGTCGCCGGGGCGCAGGGTCGTCGCGTCGTTTGTCGTGCCGTCGCGGAGCCGCCGGATCGTGCCTGTCGTCTGCGGCGCAAAGAGAATCGAACCGTCAGGAAGCCATGTCGCGCCAGAAGGTAATGGTGAATCCGCGAGGTCGCTGACGTTTCCGTCTGCGAGCGTGAGACGTCGCAGTTGTGTGCCCGAGAAGAACAGCACTGCGTCGCCCGTCGGACTCCAGGCAGGAAGCCGCGCTCCGAGAGTTCCGGCCAGTGGCTCTGTGCGATCTGATTCGAGGGTCCGGCGCCACAACGTGGTCGTGCCGGCACGCGTGGCGACAAAGACGACTTGCCGTTGGTCGGGGGAGATGGCCGCATCGAGTGGCTCGTCACCTGAGCCGAGCTCGCTCCCTTGAGGAGCGCCGAAAGTCAGGGAGAGGGTTGGTGGAGGAGGAGGCGGCACCTCACGGAGGTGCCGCACGACCGGAATCGTGAGACCCGCTATGGCCAGAATGAGCGCGCTGATGATCCACGTCGACCGCTGCACGGTGGATTAGACACTCACTCTCGGCGGTTCGGCTCTCGGCGCAGGACTCGGCAATGGGCGCTTGGCTCTTGCCGTGGTCTAGAATTTCCTCGACCACGAAGTGGGCCAGCGTTCGACGACCACTTTCTTCTCCGTGTAGAAGTCGATTGCGTCACGGCCCTGCGCGTGGAGGTCTCCGAAGAAGCTGTCCTTCCAGCCGGAGAACGGGAAATACGCCATCGGTGCCGCGACACCGACGTTGATGCCCACGTTCCCGACGCGAGCTTCGTAGCGGAACTGACGTGCAGCGGCACCGCTCGTCGTAAAGAGGCATGCCATGTTGCCGAACGGCGACCGGTTGATTATCTCGATCGCCGCTTCGACGTTGTCGGCACGCATCACGCTGAGCACCGGGCCGAACACTTCCGTGCGCGCCAACTCGCTGGTGGGGTCGACATTCGCCAGCACCGTTGGCCGCACGAAGTTTCCACTGGCATACCCATCGATTCGCGCGTTGCGTCCATCGACGAGCGGTTTGGCACCGGCGGCAACGCCCTGTGCGATGAGCCCCTCGATGCGGGTCTTGCTCTCGGCAGAGATGACGGGACCCATCTCGGTGCCCTTGTCCAGTCCGTAGCCGACCTTTCGTGACGAAGCGGCGTCGCTGATCTGCTGCGTGAACGTCTTCTCGGCGTCGGCCACCGTGATCACGACCGACGATGCCAGGCAGCGCTGCCCGGCACACCCGAACGCAGAGTCCGCAACGATCTTCGTCGTCATATCCATGTCCGCGTCCGGCAGCACCACGATCGGGTTCTTGGCGCCGCCCTGACACTGCACGCGCTTGCCGTTTGCCGCGGCGCGGCTGTAGACGTAGCGCGCGACCGGTGTCGAGCCGACGAATGAGATGGCCCGCACGTCCGGGTGATCGATCAATGCATCGACGGCGTCCTTGCCGCCGTGAACGAGGTTGATGACTCCGGGCGGGAATCCTGCCTGCTCGCAGAGTTGCAGCACGCGCGCCATCGTGAGCGGCGTCTTTTCGGAGGGTTTGAGCACGACGGTATTCCCGCACGCGACGGCATACGGCAGAAACCATAGCGGGATCATGCCGGGGAAGTTGAACGGCGTGATGACGGCGACGACGCCGACCGGCTGACGGATCATCAGTTCGTCGATGCCGGAGGCGATGTCTTCGAGGTTGCTGCCCATCATGAGAGATGGAATGCCGGTCGCGACCTCGACGTTCTCGATGCCGCGTTTCAGTTCGCCTTCCGATTCGGCGAGTGTCTTGCCGCATTCCTGGGTGACGAGCGCTGCAATCTCGCTGAACTTCGAGTCGAGGAGCGCCTTCAACCGGAAGAGTGGCTGGATGCGATCGCCTGCGGGGGTTCGTCGCCACGCGTGCAGCGCCTTCGACGCCGCCTCCACTGCCTTGGCCACGTCGGTGCCACCCGACAGCGGTGCTTCGGCAAGTACTTCGCCTGTCGCCGGGTTCCGCACGGGGATCGCCTGAGCCGACGAGGCAGTCTCCCAATGTCCGCCGACGAAATTTTTCAACAACGTTTCTTGCCCGATCATTGCTGCTCCTTCAAGAAATGACTCCCGACCCCTTACAACTATGGCACTACGATGGCGCGGCCCACGATTTCTCCTCGAGCCAGCGCCTTGTAGGCCGCATCCGCATCGGCCAGCGAAAATCGCTGCGTCACCATCGTCTCCGGCCGGAAGATGCCCTTGGCCGCCAGTCGGATGATCTCCGGCATGTCGCTTCGGGTTCTGGCGCCGTACGACCCGACGATGCGCAGTTCGCGGCGCACGAGCCTGGTGATCTCGACCGGCGCCGCGGTCCTTCCGGGTGCGATGCCAACGGCGACCATTCGGCCGCCGTCGCGAATCATCTCGAACGCCTGCGTGAAGGTCTGCGGAAGTCCGAGGACCTCGAAGGCGACGTCGACGCCACGGCCGTCGGTCAGCTCGCGCACGCGCGCGGTCGCGTCCGTCGTAGTAGCGTTGACGACATCGGTTGCGCCGAGGCGTCGCGCGGCCTCGAGCTTGTCGTCCTTGACGTCGACCGCAATGATTTGTGATGCGCCAAAGGCGTGCGCAATCTGAATCACGTTGATGCCGACGCCGCCGACGGCCACCACGGCAATCCGCTCACCACCCAGCAGTCCTGCGCCGTGACGAACTGCGCCATAGGCGGTGAACACCGCGCATCCGAGCACCGCAGATTCCTCGAGCGGCAATCCATCGACGAGTGGAAAAACGTCGGTTGCCGGCACGACGGCGTACTCGGCCAGTCCGGCCATCGAGTACATCGCGATGGGTGAGCCGTCGCGCCGCTTCAACCGCGAGGTGCCGTCGTAGAGCGTCCCCTTCAGCCGGTTCATCGCGAAGAAGCTGTCGCACAGGTCGTCTCGACCAGCCCCGCACGGCGTGCAGAACCCGCACGGCATGATGAAGGCCGACACCACTTTCGACCCGATGGCGGGACCCTTCACGCCGGCGCCGAGCGCTGCCACCGTGCCCGAGATTTCGTGGCCCATCACCGCCGGCGTTGGGAAGGCGACCTCGGCCTTCATCACGTGCAGGTCGGTGTGACACACGCCGCAGGCGCTGACTTTGACCAGGACTTCGCCCGCGCCTGGCTCTGGAACCGGAATTTCTTCCACGTGCACGCCGCCAGGGGCGGACTCGAGGATGGCGGCTTTCATCATCTGCATGCGGCTCTCGGCTCTCGGCTTCTCCGCTTGGCTCGGGTTCTCGTTCTGGCCCAGAGGCGGAAGCCCAGAGCCCACAGCCTAGTTTATGAGATGTCCCGCTGGTGCGTTTCCGACGCAAGGATGACGGCGACGATCGTTACGAGCGCCATGGCGATGACGTACAGCGAGAGCGCGCTGGTGCCGTAGTTGGCGAGGAGAAGCGTGGCAATGAACGGTGAAGTGCCACCGGCCAGCACTGCGGCCAGTTGTGCGCCGAGCGATGCGCCGCTATAGCGCACGCGCGTGCCGAACAGCTCCGAGAGAAACGCCGCCTGAGGGCCGTACATCGCCGCGTGGGAAAACACGAACGCGACGATCAACGCCAGCCACACGAGCGGCGGCGATGCCGTATCGAGCAGCCGGAAGAGTGGGTACGCCCACAGCGCGGTCATCACGGCGCCGAACAGGTACACCGGCCGTCGTCCGATCCGATCGGATAGCGCGCCGAAGAACGGTATCGCCAGCAACTCGAGGCTCGCGCCGATCAGCATCCCGTTGAGGACGATCTGTTGCGACATCTTCACCTGCTGCGTGGCATAGGTGAGGACGAAGACGCTGTAGATGTAGAAAGCGCCGTTCTCCGCGAAGCGCGCGCCCATGGCGAGCAGCACCTGCTCGCGGATACGTCGCGAGCACCTCGAGGATCGGCTGACGCGCCTCGCGCGCCTCCTCTTTGACCTTGGTGAACGCTGGCGTCTCGAGAATCGCGCACGCGAATCATCAGCCCGACGATGACGAGCAGAGCGCTCAGGAGGAACGGCACTCGCCATCCCCAGCTGAGGAACTGTGCCTCGGGCAGCCACGAGAACACGGCGAAGACAGCTGTCGACAGCACCAGTCCGGCCGGCACGCCTACCTGTGGCCAGCTGCCGTAGAAGCCGCGCTTCCCTGGCGGTGCGTGCTCGACCGCCATCAGCACCGCGCCTCCCCATTCACCACCGACGCCGAAGCCCTGCGCGACACGCAGAAGCACGAGCCCGACCGCTGCCCACGGTCCGATCTGCTCGTATGTCGGCAGCAGTCCAATCAGGAACGTGGCGACGCCCATGATCACCAGCGTGAGCACGAGCATCGACTTGCGGCCGATCTTGTCGCCGTAGTGGCCGATCACGATGCCGCCGACCGGTCTGGCGAAGAATCCGACCGCGTAAGTGCCGAACGCGGCGAGCGTCCCCATGAGCGGGTCGAACGTCGGGAAGAAGAGGCGGTTGAAGACCAGCGCCGCTGCGGTGCCGTAGAGGAAGAAGTCGTACCACTCGATCGTGGTCCCGATGAAACTCGCCACCGCGACGAGACGAACGGAGTTTTCCGGAGAAGGGTGTTCAGTGCTCAGGCTTCGAGGTGCGCGCGCGGTCTGCGTCATCGGCCCTGCAAGGTACCACAAGGGCAAAGGGCGGAGGGCAAGGGTCAGAGTGGAAGGTTCAAGTATGATTCACAGTCCATGCACACGGAGCTACAGGAAGCCATCGACCTGCACGAATCCATCGTAGCCGAGGCAGGAAACGCGCTCGTCGGCTACGAGACGGAAAAGGCGCTCGCCAACGTCGTTCTGCTCTCGGAAATTCCGACCACCTACGACAAGGACCAGAAACGGCAGGTCAACGCCGGCAACCTGCTCCTCAGGGGCGTTCCGGGCGTCGGCAAGACATTTTTCGGGGTGATCCTCGCGGCGATCAGCAACGCGAAGTTCGCCAGGCTCCAGGGACGGGCGGACCTGCAGCCGACCGAGATCGTCGGCTTTCAGATGATCAACCCCGCGACCGGGGAGTTCATCACCGAGTTCGGCCCGCTCGCCTCAGCAGAGGTCATCCTCCTCGACGAGATCAACCGTATTCCGCTCAAGTCGCAGAGCGCATTTCTCGAGGGTCTGCAGGACCGTACCGTGACTGTCGGCAAGACCACCTACGAGATGGCGCCCTTCAGCTTTGCGATCGCGACGATGAACCCGGTCGAACTGGGGCAGGGAACGTTCCCGCTGTCCGAAGCGGCTACCGATCGGTTCGCGATCATGATCAACATCGCATATTTGCAACCGCAGGAGGAAGAGAAGCTCGTCAACTTCGACTTCAAACAGGTTCGACTGAAGCCGCTCGTGCCCAAGGAGCGCATCATCGAGCTGCGCTCGGTGATTACGCGCGAGGTCTTCCTGCATGACGCGCTGGCCAAGTACATCCGTCGTCTCGTAGGCGCGACTCGACCCTACAATGCGGAGACCGAGTGGCACCACCGCTCGCCCTCGTCGCTGGTCGAGAAGTGCGTGGACCTTGGCGCGTCGCCGCGCGCGACGATCTGCTGGGGTCGACTGGTGAAGGTGTGGGCGCTGCTCCTGCACCGTCGATCGGAGGTGTTCCCCGAAGACATCCAGGATCTGGCAAGGTACATCCTGAGCCATCGCGTGTGGCTCGGACCGCACGCGGCCAGCCACGGCGTGAGCGTCGAAATGGTCATCGACGACATCATCGCCACGGTGCCCGTGCCATGACGAAAGCTGTAAGGGGGTCGGGAGTCATTTGTTGTGGACACTCCTATGACCAGAGCCCGTCACGTGGACTGTCCTGATCAAATGACTCCCGACCCCATCACAAACTTGCCCCATTGACGATGGAAGAGATCAACCTCCACGAGGTCGCCGAGATCGAGCTCTTCATCCTGAAGCGGATGAAGGAATACACGCTCGGCGACCATGCGAGCGTGTTCAAGGGCTCCGGCTTCAACTTCGTCGGCATCCGCGACTGGGAACCGGGTGACCGGATGTCGAACATCGACTGGGCGCAGTCATCGCTCAACAACTTCAGCCCGATGATCATCCGCGAGTTCGAGCAGGACAGCAACGCGGCCATCGTCGCCGTTGCCGACGCGTCACTCTCGACGAGGTGTGGCATCGAGGGCGACCTGATCGCCACCGCCATCGCGCGCGCGGTCGCCGCGGCAGGCCTGTCGGCGACCTTCTTCCAGGACCGCTTCGGCCTGGTGACCTTCAACGATCGCTTCGAGCAGGTTGCCGCTGTCCGGCCGCGAATCGGCCGCTCGCACCTGCTGGTACTGCCTCGAGCTTTATCGCCAATCGGTGCTCGGCACCACCGAGTCAGGCGAACGGGATGTCATCGTCGGCATTGAGGGCCAGGTTCGCAAGGCGGCGCTCGTGCCGGTCATCTCTGATTTCCTGTTCCCGGACGTCGAGCGCATCCTGGGCGAGCTCTCGAAGCTGAACGCGATTCATGACGTGTTCCTGCTGATGGCCGACACGCGGTTTGCCTATCAGATTCCGAGGGTTTCCGACGGCTGGGTTGACGTCTTCGACATCGAATCCGGGCGGACCCGTGTGCTGTCCAGGCGGGAAGTGGGCCGGCTGGCCGAGCGCGCCAGCGCGTGGCAGGATGAAGTCGTGCGGATGGCGAAGGACGCCGATCTCGACGTCGTTCGCGTCGGACTAGACAGATGGGAGATGGAGACGGCGCTCGTGGAGTTCACCGCCGAGCGACGACTCCGGAAAATGTGATGAGGAGAATCTGGTATTTCGCACGCGTCCTTGCGGCGTTCGGCGCCATCCTCGGCACCCTGCCTTCCGCGGCCGCAGCTCAGACGCCGGCCAAGCCGCGGGAAGGCGAAGTGCAATCCGATCCGATCAGATGCTGGTGGAAGGCCGACCGCACGGCCGTTCGCGTAGGCGAGCGCTTCGGTCTGGTCCTCACGTGCGCGGTGATCGAGGCAGGTCCCATTACCGTCGTGCCGGTCCTCAATCAGCTCGAGCCCGGAGCGTTATCGATCACACCATTCGAGGTCGTCAGCGGCGCGCGCGGCGACGACATGGTGGCGCCGCCCTGGCGATACGTCCAGTTCGACTACTCGGTGCGATTGCTGAGCGACGGGTTCTTCGGCCAGGACGTGATGATTCCTGGCGTGACAGTGACGTATAACCTGCAGACCGCGGGAGGCACCCAGGGACGCGACCAGACGTACATGCTCCCGGCACTGCCGATGCGGATCCTGTCGCTCGTGCCCAGGAGCGCCTCAGACATCAGGGACGCCTCGGGACAGACCTTCGCAAGCATCGCGTCACGCCGCTTTCGCTCGTCGCTGGCGCGAGTGCTCGCATGGGGCTCATTTGCCTTCGCCGGCGTGCTCGCCATCTTTGCGATCGTCCGCGCCGTCGGGCACCTCAGATCCAAGAGCGCCGTCACCGTTCGCAAGCTGCCGGTGCCGTCAATGCTCGGCGGCTGTCTGGACATGATCAACGAGGTCGCGGCAGATGCCTCGCGAACCGGATGGACGCCGGGCCTGGCGCGGCGCGCCGGCGCCGCGATGCGCATCGCCGGTGCCGTCGCACTCGACCGTCCGGTCGCACAGAACTTCGTGGGCCGCGACGCGGTCGAACGCGAAGGGCAGGTCACGGTTCGCAAGGGCTGGATCAGGCCGCGACGCGTCCTCCTGTCAGCCTCGGTGACGTCGAAGTCGATCGCGAGTCACCTCGGCAACGGTCGTGGGTTGCGCGCCAACACACGCGCGCGGCTCGAGTCGATCTCCGACGCGCTCGGTGCCTTCAGTGCCGCGAGCTACGGACGCAATGGCAAGGCGGACGGGTCCGCACTGGACGCGGCAGCTGAATCGAGCAAGGACGCCATCCGCAGCCTGCGAGCGAGCGCGCGGTGGCCAATGCGAACGGCCAGCGCGCTGGTGAAGTCATTTACGGGCGTGTGATGCGAACTTCATTTCGCCGCATCGTCTCGATTGATCGAGCGTCATCATGATGCCGCGCCTGCAAGACCTTCTGATCGCGCTGCGCACCACGTGGGACGAGTGGGCCCGTACGCGGTGGACCGACCTCGAGTTCGGCGGCGTGCGCGACGCGCTGCTCGTGTTTGTCGTACTCCTCGGAGTCGCGCTGCTGGTCTTGCTCGTCAGCTTCATGCGGCGCGGATCGCTGCGCGGGAAGATCGCACTGCCTGCCGTGCTGCCGGTGATGCGCCGGTCGCCGCTCAGCCTCGTGCGGCATCTACCGCTCCTGCTGTTCGTGGCGGGTGTGCCGTTCTTCGCAATCGCACTGGCCGATCCGCTCACCGGGTTCGCCCGCGAGGAAGTGTCCTACCCGGGCCGGCGCATCGCGCTGCTCGTCGATGGATCCACGAGCATGGTCATCCGGTTCGAGTCGAAGGCCAAGCGGCCGGGAGAGTCGACCTTCTTTACCGCTGTCGCCGCAGCAGAGCAGTTCATTCGACGACGGATGAACGGGCCGTATCGAGATCTCGTCGCGCTGATCCAGTTCGGCAACTTCGCCTACGTCGTCACGCCCTTCACCAACGACTACGAGAACGTCCTGCTGAGCACGCGTCTCGTGGGTGACCCCGCCGAGTGGGGACGGTTTCCGGACTGGGGCACGACGATCATCGAGGGTATCGATCAGGCGACGCAGTTGTTCAGGACGTTCGACTTCACCAACGCCTCCGGCAATCTGATGATCGTCTTCACCGACGGACGCGACTCGCAGCTCAATCAACAAAAGGCCGACCTCGAGCGTGTCGTCAACGAGGCGCGCACCTGGAAGATTCCCGTCTACATGATGCGCACGGCGTACAACCGGCGCGAGGGCGAGATCCTGCAGGACAAGATCTGGAAGTCGACCGTCGAGCGAACCGGTGGCCGCTTCTATGCGGCGTACGACGATGAATCGATCGCACGCGCACTGCGCGAGATCGATCGGTTGTCACCGGGCCGAATCGAAACGCGCGAGTACAGCATCCGTCGTCCGCGATTTGCAGGATGGGCGCTCATCGCCGTTGGACTGTGGTTCACGGCGGCGATGTTGAAGTTGAATTTCGGGATTTTCCGGACGTTTCCGTAGCGGCGGGTCTGACGAAGAAGACCGGCAGGTCTTAAGAACAAGACCTGCCTGCGAGGCGGAGAGAGAAACATGCGAAGCACCATGGGACTTGCGGTTGCTGCGATTGTGTTGGGGCTGTTCGGGGTCGCCTTCCTCGGCGTGGCGCGACTCGACGGCTACATGGCCGACGCCGGACAGCGGCTGTCGACGCTGCAGTACGACCTCGCGCAGGAGAGCCTGACCGAGGCCGAGCAATACGCGAACCAGGCGCGGTTCGTGCCATTCCTCGGCAGCGACGCGCGTCAGGAGATTCGCGCTCGCCAGGCGGCGATCCAGTACTGGCAGCGTCAGTACGACGTGGTGTTGCCCGCCGGGGCCGAGCCTGTCGCGGCCGTTGACGAAGAGAACGTCGAGCTGCAGCTCGTCGTCGCCAACTCGGCGCACCGAGTGAACCAGCGGCAGTTCAAGGACAAGGGGTCAACCGTCAAAGCGCTCGAGGCGTCTGCCGCCGGATACCTCACCGTGCTGAAGAACAACACGTGGCATCCCGATGCCGCATTCAACTACGAGTACATCATCCGCCTGCGTGACGCGGCTGCGAAAGGCAGCCAGCCGCCGCCGCCGAAGGAGAACGAGGAAGAATCCGACAACGGCGAGTCGGGAGCGCCGACGCCGGCAACGAGCCAGGAGGGCTTCCAGATTTACATCCCGCTCGAGCAGGGAGAAAAGAACCCGACCGGCGGCGAAGCAGGCAAGGCCTCGGCCAAGGAACGCAAGGGCTGATGTTCAACCTCCCGCGCATCGCGCTCGACTCGTTCAGGTTCGCCGAGCCGCTGTACCTCTGGCTGCTGGTGCTGCCGGGTGTCTTGTTCGTGGTGTGGACCTGGCGGCTCGTTCGTCGGCGCGGTGACCTGAAGCGAATGAGAGCGAGACGCGCGTTGCCGGTGCGCGAGCGTCTCGGCGCGGTTGGCGACCTTGCCTTCTGGGCCGCGGTGCTCGTGGCCACTGCGCTCTGCATCGTCGCACTCGCGCGACCGCAGGCGCTCGTCTCGACTGTACGGAAAGCCAGTGCCGACGTCGTGGTCCTGCAGGACGCGTCGGCGTCGATGTACGTGTCCGATGTCCGACCCGATCGCTGGCGACGGTCGGTGCAGTTCCTGCGGACGTTTGCGGAGACGCTCAGCTGGCAGGGTGACCGGGTGGCGCTCGCCCTGTTCGCGCAGCTCGCGGCGCCTCAGGTTCGGCTCACGAAAGACCCCAACGCCCTCTTTTTCTTCATCGATCACCTCGGCGACAAATCGCCGTTCACGCTCGAGAACGCGACGACCTGGGACACCAATATCGAAGAGGGTATCCGCTGGGGTCTTCGGCTCGTCGAGAAGGATGAAGAAGTCTTCGGGAAGAACGGCAACCCGAAAGCCTTTCTCGTGATCTCCGATGGCCAGGCCTGGAGCGGCACCGTGGCCACGGCGATTCAGAACGCTCGCGCCATGCAGATTCCGGTGCATGTGGTCGGCATAGGAACGTCCACGGGTGGCATGATTCCGGAGCCGGCACGACCGGACGGAACGAGGCCGCCACCGGTGATTCGTTCCGTGCTCGATCGCGCGTCGCTCGTGCAGCTCGCTGTCGCCGGCGGTGGTGAGTACTTCGAGATCGGCGACGAGCCGGATCGGATCGTGGCGTTCAGGATCGTTGATCGACTGCGACGCCGCGCCGACGTCGTGAAGGAGGTCGAGAGCTTCGACGAGCTCTATGGTCGCTTCCTCATGGCCGCTGCCGCTGTTCTGATTGTCGGCACGGCGTTCCTCCGCAAGCGAACGGAGCTGGCGTGGCAGGCGGCCGGCGCAGCGGCCGTCGTACTCCTCCTCGCGAGCATCGTCTGACGACTTTCGTGATCCACTGACGATTTTGTCTATCCGCGCGCCACGCGGATGTGTCTCGAGATTCGCCACTTCGCTGAAGATGCGCGTTTCGGTGTCCTGGTACTCGGTGTGCTTTCTTTCTGCTGCTTTGGATTCCCATTCCCGCAGCGGTGCATCTCCCCGTCGGCGGCGAGCCAGTGACTGGGTCGGTTTCTTCGCGCACGCCTCGGTGGCGGTGCTCACCGTCGTACGCGCGCCAGCACTCACAGTGTTTCTTCTGCCCGGCATCATTCATATGCTGTTTGCAGCGGGCTCATTTCTCGTGCGCGACCAAGCGCGGCGACGCGAGACAAATCCAATCGGGCGGGTTGTGTCCTATGCCGGCGGGTTCGGTGTCTACGGCTTCGTGCAGTATGCGTCGCTCTTCCGGCCTGAATGGCTGGTACTCACGACCAATGTCGGCCTTGGCTTGACCGCTTTTGCGTTGGGCCTCCTCGGCATCTTCATCGAGATCTGGGCAGTGTGGCATCTCCGGTTCGCGTTTGCGACCGAACCAGCGGCGCGCCGGCTCGTCACGACGGGACCGTATCGTCTCGCGAGGCATCCGATCTACACCGGCGGGTGCCTTTCGTACCTGGGACTGATCTTGTCGTATCCGACGTGGCCGCTTGCGCTTGCGCTCGCCGGCTGGGCCGTGTGCATCCGCCTTCGAATGCGGTATGAGGAAGCGATCCTGACGCAAGCGTTCCCGGACGACTACGCCGAGTACCGTCGCCGGGTCAGCGCGCTCGTGCCGTTGCCGGCCATGCTCAATGCGAGGCCGCCCGCGTCAGCGACCGCGCGATCAACGTAGCGCGCCACCGCGGTTCATCGTCCACACGAGTGTGTTGCGCCGGTCGCCCCTGGCGGTGACGACGTCCTCGAGGATCGTCCTGGTCAGTTGGAAACCGAGGCGCGTGGCGACTGCAGCACTGCGGCGGTTCTCGGCATCGCAGTGGATTTCGAGACGATCGACGGTCGTGTTGACAAACGCCGCGTCGCACAACGCCCGCGCGGCTTCGAGGGCGAAGCCGTTACCGGTCGCGTCGGTCCGAAGCCAATAACCAATCTCCAGGTGGTCGGCGCTCCCGCGAGGATGCAGGCCGGCGCCTCCGAGAAGCCGCGACTCAGTGGCATCAAAGATCGCGAACGGCCAGTCCTCGCCGGACATGAAGTTGTTCCGCATGTCCGACAGGCGCGCCTCGAGCGCTTCGAGAGATGAAGGTTCGTGCATGGCCCACGGTACCCACTCCTGCAACTCGGGCAAGCTCGCGTCGAGTGCCTCCTTCAGCGGCACAGCGTCTTCGGCACGCCAGCAGCGCAGCAGCAGACGTGCCGATCGAATTGACTCGAGCATGGAAGTGGGAAGCGGAGTCCGGATAGTACCCGACTCCGAACGAGCGCCTGGCCGGCAGTCTCTAGAGACTGATCGGCCCGGTGCTGTCGCCAAGCTTGTCGGTCGCGACCTCCAGCTTGTCGAGCATTGCCACCAGCAGGTTCGCCATGGGCGTGTTCTTCGGATGACGGAGGTGGCGGCCGCCCTTGAGCCGCCCTGATGCGCCGCCGGCGAGCAGGATCGGCAGATCGGTGTGATTGTGCTGGTTGCCGTCGCTCATGCCGCTGCCATACATCACCAGCGAGTGATCGAGCAGCGTGCCGTCGCCATCGGGTGTCGACTTCAGTTTGTCGAGGAAGTAGGCGAAGAGCGCCACGTGGTACATGTTCAGTACCGTGAAGCGGTTGATGTTGTCCGGGACGTTGGAGTGATGCGACAGCGTATGGAAGGCATCACGCACGCCGCTCTTCGGGTATACGGCCGTGCTGAGCTCCTTGCACATCAGGAACGTCGAGATCCGCGTGATCTCGGCCTGCCAGGCGAGCACCTGCAGGTCGTACATCAGCTTGATGTGTTCCTCGATGTCTCGCGGCACGCCGGTTGGTGCGGCCGGAATCGGCAGATCGTCGGAGAGTTGCTGTCCCGCCTTCTGCACGCGCCGCTCGATTTCGCGGACGTCGGTCAGATACTGGTCGAGACGAGAGCGATCGGTTGCCGGCAGTCTGCGCTGAAGCGCCGATGCCTCATCGAGCACTGAATCGAGCAGGCTGATCGACTGATCGCGCCGGGCTTTTCGCAGCGCAGCCGTGTTGCCGTCGCCGAACAGGCGCTCGAAGACGACCTGCGGGTTGTTCTGCATCGGCAGCGGTGCGTGCGGCCCCTGCCAGGAGATGGTGTCGCGGTAGGAGCAGCTCAGGCCGTCACCGCAGTTCAGGCTTGGTTCCTCGATGGTCAGCTCGATCGAAGGAAGCGGCGTGTCCTGCCCGATCTTCTGCGCGGCGATCTGATCGACTGTGATGCCGAGTGAGGGTTGCGCTCCGACCTCTGCGAATGAACCGCTCAGGAACGCGGCAGCGGACCGATTGTGATTGGCCGTTGCCCCGCTGCCGTACGCCATCGCGTGACGCAGGTCGCTTATGACACTGACCTGGTCGTAGAACGGCTTGATCGGCTGCAGGATCTCCGTGAGCTCGTACCCGGAACCTTCCGTGGCCGGCGTCCACTTCGGCATGATGGCGCCGTGCGGGAAGTAGATGCACCCCAGTCGCGTGCGTGGCCGTGCGACAGTCTGACCGAAAGCCGTGGCAGCGGGAACCATCGATTCCAGGAGCGGCAGCGCCATCGAAACGCCTACACCGTGCAGGAACGTCCGTCGCGACAGGTGAGTCTTGCTGAGGAATGCCATCGTTGCTCTCCGGGCGGATCTACAGACCCTCCCCTACTTTTTCACACGCTTCTGGAACGCGTCGCTCTCGATGATGCCCGTCACGAGTGACGAGAATCGATTGTCATTCGCCGCGGCCCGCCGCACAATCCCCCGTACCGTCGGCATGTCATACGAATGCACGGGACGTCCCAATGCGTACGTGAACAGCTTTTCCGTTGCGATGGTCATGAACGCGTCGGACCGGTTCAGCACCGATTGTCGCAGGTCCGCCGGGCCGTTGACCGGGGTGCCATCGGCGAGCTGACCGGTGGAGTCGATCTTCGTCGGTCCGTCGAACTCGCGCCATTGTCCGATGAGATCGAAGTTCTCGAGCGCGAAACCCATCGGGTCCATGATGCGGTGGCAGGACGCGCACACCGGGCTGGCACGATGTGCCTCCAGACGCTGTCTGAGAGAGCTCGTCTTGGCGCCTTCCTCGCCTCCGAGGTTGGTCTCGACGCCTGGTGGCGGCACCGGGGCCGGCGTTCCCAGCAGGTTCTCCAGTACCCACTTGCCGCGCGCGACCGGCGATGTCCGCGTGGCAATCGACGTCACGGTCAGCATGCTGCCGTGGCCGAGCAGTCCTCGGCGCGGACTATCCGGTGCGAGCTGCACGCGGCGGAAATGGCTGCCGCGAACGTTCGGAATCCCGTAGTGACGCGCCAGTCGCTCGTCGACGAACGTGTAGTCGGCATCGATGAGATCGATGAGGCTGCGATCGTCGCGCACGATGGTTCTGAACAGCAGCTCGGTCTCACGACGGAGTGACTTGCGCAGGTTCTCGTCGAAATTCCTGGCTTCCGTCTGCAGGTGTTCGAGCTCACGCAGATAGAGCCACTGGCCCGCGAAATTTTCGACCAGCGCGTCGGCCTTCTCGTCCGCGAGCATGCGCTTGACCTGCTGGCTGAGGACCTTGGGGTCGCGCAGCCGGCTCTTTGCCGCGACGTCCAGCAGTTCGTCGTCGGGAATGCTGCTCCAGAGGAAGAACGAGAGTCGCGAGGCCAGCTCGACGTCGCTGACCCGGTAGACCTGGCCCGATGCGACGTTCGATGGCTCCTCTTCCGCGCGATACGTGAACCGCGGCGCGACGAGTACGCGAGCCAGCGCTTCCTGGATGCCGGCCTCGAAGTCGCCGGCCTGACGTCCCTTTCGATAGAACTCCATGAGCGTGTCGATCTCGGCAGCGCTCACCGGACCACGATACGCGCGTCGCGCGAGCGTTGTCAGGATCGAACGCGCACACGAGGTTTCCTCGTTGGCGGAAGCCGGCCGGCACGTGAAGATCCGGCGGCGGCTTGGCGTGTCGCCCACACCGGTGACGTTGTGGGGGCCGGTGACCACGAGGCTCGGCACACCACCTGGGTTCGTGAAGACGGCATTCGTGCGGAAGTCAGAGTAGATTTCGTCGACGCCTGCGCCGCGTTGACGGTCCGGCAGCGACAGACCGATCGTGTGGGGACCCGCTGCCACCTTCAATCGGAAGTTGCGCGGGTTGTCTACTTTCACCTGTTCGCCATCGATGGTGATGTCGACGTTGGGGCCGCCGCCACGGCCGCCCAGCGCGAACTCGTACTCGGCGTCGAGCGGGAAGGTGTGCTGAATCAGCATGCCGCCGCGCGTGCCGAGCGGGAGGCCATCGATGTGGCGATCCTGTGCGAGCCCCGGTGGCGGCGTGAACGTCACCTGCGATGGCGCCATGCTCTTGTCGCCAACCGCGAGCCGGCTGATCTTCATCGCCGCAGAGACGTAACCCTGAATGAGCGCGGGTGAGACGGCGAGCGCCTCGGCGAGATTGTCGAAGCCCTGACTCGACCCATCAACCGGCAGCAACACGTTGACATCAACGTCGAGCGCCAACAGATCACGAATCGCGTTGGCGTACTCCGTGCGGTTCAGCCGATGGAGCGACGGAGTGGCGAGTGCCGCGATCGGGTCCCCGGCGCGGTCGAGTCGCGTCTCGAGCTCCGCCGCGAAGCCATCGAGCACGGTGCGCTCGGGACGACGAGCGCCGCTTGGAGGCATCATGCCGGTGCGAATCTTCTTGACGACCTTTTCCCAGGTCTCGGTGTCCGGCCCCACGCGCGCGACGTCTAGTGTGTCGAGCGCCAGGCCTGCGATCTTCGCGCGCTGGTTGTGGCAGCCGATGCAGGACCTGCGTCAGGAACGCGGCTTCCGGAGAGGGATCGCTCGCGGCAACGGCAGCCTGCGGCCGCTGTGCATCAAGTGGCTCCACGGCACTCGACGCCAGTGCGAGCGCAGCCGCCCACCCGCAGGCGGCAATCGGGATAGCGCCAAACAGGGTTCGTTTCCGATAGGTCATGGCTTCGCCGGTGCCGGGTTCGCTGCCACCTGCTTCAGCAACTCGATCGAGCTTGGCTTCGGGCGCGCAGGATGCGTGGCCAGGAAGACACCCTCTGCCCAGGCCATCGGTGTACGTCCCTCGGCATCCTTGACGTCGAGCCGTGCGCCCTGCTGCACGAGGTAGCGAATGATGTCGTCAGACCCTCTGTTCGCCGCGCCGTGCAGCGCGGTCAGCCCCATGGAGTTCACGGCATTGACGTCCATGCCGAGTTCGACGCAGAACTTGACGGTGTCGAGCAGCGCGGCTTGACCTTCGTCGAAGGTCTGGTCGAAGACCCAGTTGACGCCGGCCGCGGCCATCAGCGCTGTCGTGCCGGAGAACGTTGGAATGTGCGGATCGGCGCCGTGCTTGAGGAGCAGCTTCATCACGGTGAGATCGCCGGCGAGCGCTGCCGTGAGGAACGGCGTCTGCCCGGTGAAGTCAACCCACGACAGCGAACCGGTGATGCGCAGGAAGTCCCGCCGAATCGGAGGCACCTCCTTCGTCCGTGCGTTTACATCAGCGCCTCGCTCGAGCAGCACCTGGATCAGTTCGAGGTACGGCGCGCGGTCGATGCTGTTCACGAACGTGGCGTTATCGACGTCCATGTTGCGCGTTTCAACCGCGGCCCACAACGGCGTTCGGCCGTACCAGTCCACGGCCTTGATGTCGGCGCCACGATCGATCAGAAAACGGGCAACGTCAGGATGGTTGTTCGTGATGGCGGTGATGAGCGGAGGAATGTCGTTGGCGTCGCGCTCGTTGATGTTGGCCCCGGCATCGAGCAGCATGCGGACGACGTCCAGACGTCCGTCGCGTGCGGCGTAGAGCAGCGGCGTCATCCCTCCCGGGATCGGTGGGCGCGAGCCGCGCGCGGGCAATCCGCCGCGCACGATGCCGATGCCATGCCCGAAGCCAGGCACCGAGTTCGGCAGCACCCACGGCGGCGTACGACCGGTTCTCGTTTTCGCATTCACCGACGCACCACGAGCGATTAGCAGCTTCACGACATCGGCATGGTTCTCGCGGACGGCCACCATCAGGGCAGTCTGCTGAAAGGTCGCATCGGTGGCGTTAATCGTGGCACCTCGATCGAGCAGCGCGGTGACCGCGTCGATCCGCCCGACGCGCGCTGCGTTCATCAGCGGCGTATCGCCGGCGGGATCGGGAGCATTCACGTCGGCGCCGGCGTCGGCCAGCACGCTAATCATGGCGGCGTTGCCATTGCCGGCGGCGATTGCGAGCGGCGTGAGCCCATAACGGTTGGCCAACGTCGCCTGCGCCCCGGCCGCGAGCAGCAGCTTTGTGGTATCGATGTCGTCCACTCGAACCGCCCAATGCAGAGCGGGCGTACCGTCCTGGCCAGGGATGTTGACGTCCACCTTCTGAGCGACAAGGGTGCGAACCGCCGTGACATCCTGCCGCATGGCCGCATCGGCCAGCCGCGTATCGCGGTCGGCCGCCGCGGTGGATCCCGCTGCTACCAGCAGCATCAATCCCGCCAGACAGCGTCGGCCGTGCGAGACACGCTTCCCCCTCATGGATATCTCACCCATACAACTCCATTAGACAATCCATTCGACCCGGATTTCAGCAAATTTTTGGCAAGGAATACCTCGTCAGTCCGGGGAATTCCTATCGTCGTCCTGGCCGTACACCGGGCTGATTCACCCGGATTTTGAAGAGATGGGTGCAGGCGGTGATGTAGAGCCCGCGATTGTCGGCATCGCCAAACGCCACATTGGTTGCGCAAATCCTCACCCGAGGTTCGGACGTCGGCTGGGGCAGGTGCAACCGGCCGAGCGGCTTGCCCTCTGGCGATGTGATCTGGATCACGCCGGGTCCGCCGCCGCTGGTCGTGTAGAGATTGCCCTTCTGATCGACCCGCATCCCGTCGGATCCGTGCTGCACGAAGAGCCGGCCGTTGGCGATCGTGTCGTCCGGCAGGATGTCATATCGCATCGTGCGTCCGCCGCCTGCCGTCACGTAGAGATACTTCTCGTCCGGCGACAGCGTGATGCCGTTGGGAAACATCCCGGGTGCATCCTTGTCGCCGCCGAGCAACGTGACCTTGCCGTCCTTTACCAGGAAGAACCCGCTGTACGGGAGTTCCCGTGCCGGGTCGTTGGCGGCGCCCCGCAATCCCCACACGCTGTCAGTGAAGTAGATCGCACCGTTCGACTTGATGACGATGTCGTTGGGGCCGTTGAAGCGCTTACCGTCATACCGATCTGCGAGGACCGTGCGCGAGCCGTCTTGCTCGAGGCGATACACGGTCCGATCGTTCATCGCGGTGACGACGAGGCGCGCCTGCGCGTCGAGCGCAAGTCCGTTCGATCCGATGAGGAGGATCGCGACGCGGCCCATGACCGTTTGGGCGCCAACCTTCGTGTTGTCCGTGCCGGTGAAGCCGCTCTTCTCGAGAAACGCGGTGATCGGCTTGCCAGGCTCGTACTTGTAGATGACGTTCCCGGCATTGTCGCTGAAGAGCAGGTGACCTTGCTGTCCCTCCCCGACCCATACAGGGCCTTCTGTCAACGCAAAGCCACTGGCCAGCTCCTCGAGCGTCGCATCGGGCGCGACGATGGCGCGACGACGGTGACGCGCCAGCGAAAACCGCAGCGAGAGCAAGACACGGGAATCGAGTCGACAGATTCATGGCGCGGATCCTACCTCTAATACCGCAACCCGGGATTCGTGTACCTTTGGCCGTCGCCGTGCCCTGGACCTTTGACTCGACAGAGGAGCTTCTATGAGATCGCTCGTTCTCGTTGTCATGTTTGTCGTGATTGGAACCCTCAGCGCGCAGCAGCCTGGTTTCTCGCGGACTGTGATTCAACGGGGCGATCTCTCGACGCCAGGACGTGAAGTCGTCAGCGCCCTCGCCGAGTTTCAACCAGGCGCCACCGTCGGTCCGCACACCCACCCTGGTGAAGAGGCGGGATACCTGCTCGAGGGGACCTTGGTGTTCGAGCAGGCGGGCAAGCCGACGGTCACGCTGAAAGCGGGCGAGACCTTCTTCGTTCCGGCCGGCACGGTGCACAACGCCACCAATAAAGGCTCGGGCCGTACGCGGGTGCTGGCGACTTACATCGTCGAGAAAGGGAAGCCACTCGCCACTGCAGCCAAGTGAAAAGACTGTTCGGCCGGGGCCGGACGCTCGTCCTCTACGAGCGGTTGAGGACGACCACCGTTTCGATGTGTGGCGTGTGCGGGAACATGTCCACCGGCTGCATCGAGTCAATCATGTAACCGTTGGCTGTGATGCGAAGAAGGTCGCGCGCGAGCGACTCCGGGTCGCAGGAGACGTAGATCATTTTCGACGGCTCGCGGTGAGCGAGCAGGCGGTCGATGGTCGATGGCCGGCAGCCTTCGCGCGGCGGATCGAGAACGACCACATCGAATGTGTGTGCGAAGGAGCGTCGTCCCGGACCGAGGGCGACTTCGACCGGCGTCGCAATGAATCGACATCGCGCCTCGGGGATGCGGCTCAGGCGCCGGCTGGCTTCGCCATCAGCTACAGCCGCGCGATTCTCCTCGACCGCGACGACCGTGTGGCCGCGCAGCGCGAGCGGAAGGGCGAAGAGGCCCGCTCCCGCGTACAGATCCAGAACGACAGCACCCGAGGGGACTGACGCGACGACCTGCTGGACGAGGAGTTCGGCTGCGCGGACGTTGGTCTGGAAAAAGGCCGTGGGCGATATCAGGAAAGACGCGCCGCCCACTTCTTCGCGCAGCCGCTCGGGGCCGGTGATGTGTCTCGTCTCTCTGCCGAAGATGAAGGCATCGCCGCGAGGGTGGATGTTGACGTGAAGAGACGTCGGCGCCGCGGGTCCGGCGAGTGTTTGCCGTGAGGCCACACGCACGCGCTTGTCTCGCTCGCTCGTGACAACGATTGTGGCCATCGTCTCCGACCTGGCGAGGCTGGATCGCACCGCGATGCTCTTGACCTCACGCGTGTCCGCCGCTCGACACGCGTCGCGAAGGGCGAACGCGACGGAATTGCCGCGTTCGTCGTGTACCGGGCATTCCTGCACGGCCACGATCCGACGCGAGAATCGCGCGAAGTGGCCCATGACGAGAGTGCCGGCCTCTCCGCGTTCGACGACGAAGTGAACCTTGTTGCGATAGTGCCAGGGTGACTCGCGCGGCGTCGCCGCAAGCATCGGACGTGCCACAGGTGCGGTGGGAACCTTGTCGCGCACGAGGCGTGTCACGGTGTTCGCCTTGAGCGCGAGTTGCGCCGGATAGGCGATGTGTTGCCACGAACAGCCGCCACAGATGCGCCCATGTTCAGCTCGCGGACCGAAGTGGCGGCAGCCAGGGTCCACGCGGTCGGGTGACGCCCGCAGGATCTCAACGACCGACGCCGGCGTAATGGCGCCGCGTGTCGTGCCGAGACGCACGCGGACGCGCTCGCCGGGAATGGTGAAGGGGACGGTCAACGGCTGTCGCCCGTGGCGGGCGACGCCGTCTCCGGTCAGGTTGAGCGATTCGATCTCGACGTCGGCGAGGTCAGCCACGGTTCACGTGACTCGAGCAGACGTGAACGGCTATCGGACATCCAGTAGTTCCACTTCGAACAACAGTGTGGCGTTCGGCGGAATCACGCCGCCGGCGCCCTGGCTGCCATAACCCATCTGCGGTGGGATCGTCAGCGTGCGCCGCCCTCCGACCTTCATCCCCGCAACGCCCGTGTCCCAGCCCTCGATGACCTGCCGGGCGCCAAGCCGAAACGCGAACGGTTCGTTGCGATCCCGTGAGCTGTCGAACTTCTGTCCCTTGTGATCGGGACGGCCCTGGTCGTAGAGCCAGCCGGTGTAGTGCACGGTCACTTGACGTCCGGCAACGGCTTCATTTCCGCCGCCCGCGAGGTCGTCCGCGATGATTAGTTCGGTAATGTTGGCCTGGCCCATGGTCTCTGGCTCCCCGTTTTCTGATGCACACCCGTAGGCCGCGACAAGAAGGGCCATTAACAGTGCGGTTGTTCGCTTCGACACGGCAGTGATTATCTCCTAACAGAGAGCCGTACAATGAGTTCCACTTAACAGGAGGGTCGTCGTGGCTCCACGCCGAGGTGTTCGTCTGGTTCTGTCGCTCATCAGCCTGGCCGTGGTCGCCTCGATGGCCGCTGTCGTGTTGATGTTCTTCGCCGCTTCCCGAGGACCATCAGTGCCATCCTCGGCCACGCTTGTGCTCAAGCCAGGCGGCGATCTGCCGGAAGTCATGCCTGACGATGTGGTCGGTCAGGTCTTTGGCCGTGATGTGACCACGGTACGTGGTTTCGTCGAAGCGCTGCAGAAAGCGAGTCGCGACGACCGAGTGCGCGCCGTGGTGCTGATGCCGTCCACGCTCGAATTGCCGGTACTGGGGCAAGGTTCAGGAAATGCGCGACGCCGTGATGGCGTTCCGCAAGTCCGGCAAGAGCGTGACGGCCTTTCTCGAATACGGCGGCGATCGCGAGTACTACCTCGCCAGTGCCGCCGACCGCGTGTTCCTGATGCCGACCAGTTCGCTCGATCTGACCGGTGTTGCCTCCTACGAAATGTTCCTGCGCGGGACCTTCGACAGGCTGGGTGCGGTCCCCGACTTCGTCCACATCGGCAACTACAAGACCGCTCCGAATCAGCTCACCGAGAGGGGGTTCACGCCCGCGCATCGAGAGATGGCGCAGTCGCTCAACCGCGATATGTACCAGCAGCTCGTTGCGGGGATTGCCGAAGGCCGCAAGAAGAGCGAGGCCGAGGTCCGTGACCTGCTGGATCAGGGGCCGTTCATCGCGAGCAAGGCACTCGAGGCAGGGCTCGTTGACGAACTGGCCTACGAGGACGAGCTCGACGATCACGTCCCGGCGCTCGCCGATGACGGCGCGTCGCGGCGAATCGATGGCGGGAGCTATCAGCGCATCAGGCCGCAATCGGTCGGCGTCCGGCCGGGATCGCGCATTGCCGTCCTCTACATCGTCGGCACGATCGTCTCGGGCAGGAGTGGCTTCGATGGAGTGAACGGGTCGGTCGTCGGATCGGACACCATCGTCGAGCAGATTCGAAAGATCCGCGACGACAGCTCGATCAAGGCGATCGTAGTGCGCATCGACAGCCCGGGCGGGTCGTCGGTAGCCTCTGATGTCATCTGGCGCGAGCTGAAGATTACCCGCGACGACGATCCGGACCGGCCGCTCGTAACGTCGATGGGTGATCTCGCGGCTTCCGGCGGCTACTACGTAGCCATGCCGAGCGAGGTCATCGTCGCGCAGCCGGGGACGTTGACCGGCTCGATCGGCATCTACGGCGGAAAGATTGTCATCGGAGGGACTCTGGGCAAGGCCGGTGTCACGACAGAGGTGATCACGTCGGGAGCGAATGCGGACATCTATTCGCCGTTCGCGCCGTTCACGCCGGCGCAGCGCGAGAAGGTCGAGACGTTCATGGAGGGCTTCTACCAGAACTTCATTGGCAAAGTGGCCGACTCCCGCAAGTCCACGCCCGATGCGATTCACAAAGTCGCGCAGGGGCGCGTCTGGACCGGACGTCAGGCACTCTCACACGGATTGGTCGATGCGCTGGGTGGACTCGACACGGCAGTGGCGCTTGCCAAGGAGAAGGCGAAGATTCCAGCCGACGAAGATGTGCAGCTCGTCGTCTACCCCGAGCGTCGCGGTCTGTACGACGTGCTCTCGGAGCAGTTCGGCGGTGGGACCGCGGGACTCTGGAGCATGCTGGCGGGGACGACCGAGCGTCGTGCAGTGGCGGCACTGTCGGCGCCGACGCGTTTGTTCCGGCGCGGAGAGCCGCTGGCGCTGATGCCGTTCACGTTCGTCAGGTGAAACCGCTGTCAACTTCCAACTCCCAACTCCCAAGATCGTTTGGGAGTTGGACCTTGGAAGTTGGGAATTGGGAATAGGGAGTTGGCAGTTAACATCGAGGCGCCATGAAGACGATCCTGTGTACCGCATTGTGTGTCTGGGCCACCCTCGTCACGTTTCAGCCTGAAGTGGCGGGCCAGCAGCCCGTGGCGCCGGCGTTCACGAGCGCCGGACAGCTGGTTCGTCCGCTCGACTACCGGTCCTGGGTGTTTCTGACCAGTGGACTCGGCATGACCTACGGCCCGGCGAAGCCGGCCGCGGATCGGCCACCACTGTTCGACAATGTCTTCGTCACACGGCAATCCTACGAGGCGTTTCTCCGCACCGGCACCTGGCCTGACAAGACAATGTTCATCCTCGAGGGGCGACAGGCGCAGGCCAACGTGTCAATCAACAACGGCGGTCACACGCAGGGTGACATCGCGTTCATGGAAGCGGCCGTGAAGGATACGAGCCGCTTTGCGAACACCGGAGGGTGGGGATATTTCAGCTTCGACAGTCGCACCGGACTCGTCGACAGCGCAGCGGCGCTGCCGCCGACCGCGACGTGTTACGCCTGTCATGCGGCGAACACGGCGGTCGACAACACCTTCGTGCAGTTCTATCCGGAGCTTTTCGCGGTCGCGAAGGCCAAGGGGACCGTCAAGCCGACGTACGATCCGAACAAGAAGCCGTGACCTAGCTGGCGCGATAGACCGCGAGCACGCGGCGGACGACGTCGTTGTTGATCTCGACCGTCATCCGTTCCTTGGCTTTCCCCATGTACGCCGAGAAGAATCGCGCTCGCCGCTCGCTGAGCAGCTCGGCGCGAAACGCTTCCTGCGCCTGCTTCAACTCGTCCGGCGTCACGTCGTCGCGCTCGACCACGCGCACGATGACGGTGCCATCGGTCGTTTGAATCGGATCGCTCACCGAGCCGGCCGGCAGCGCGAACACCACACGTTCGACTTCCGGGCTCACGCCAATATCGGGCAGCGCCGATCCTCGCGTGATGAGCTCCGTGTCTTTCACTGTCAGGTTCTGCGCCTTGGCTGCTGCGGCGAAATCACCCGACGACTTGAGCGCGGCCGCGATGCTGTTGGCGCGCTGACGACTGAGCTCGGTGGCCCGTGTCCGGATGAGATCCTCGCGCACGCGCTCCTTGACCTCGTCGAGCATCGGGACATACGGATCCTTCCGCTCCGAGACGGCAAAGAACACCGGTCCTCGCGCCGTGCCAATGGGCTGGCTGGCGGCCGTGCCCTGGAGCGTGAATGCCGTCGCGGCAACCTGCGGCGCCGCGCCCAGGCCGGGGACCGGATCTTCACGCTGGAAGAAGCCCGACTCCTGCACGGTGAGCTGAAGCTCGCGCGCCACCGGCTCGAGATCGGAGAGGTCCTTGATGCGGCTGGCGACTTGCGCGGCCTGATCGGTGATCCGCTGATCGGCAAGCTGCAGCGCGACCTGGTCCTGGATCTGCGCCCGTACCTGATCGAGCGGGGTCGTGGACGCGGCGCGTTTGTCGATCACTTTGATGATGTGGTACCCGAACTGCGATTTCACGGGATCGCTGATCTGCCCGGGCTGCATCGTGAACGCAACGTTCTCGAACTCCGGGACCATGCGGCCGCGGCCGAAGTAATCGAGATCGCCGCCGTTGGCTTTCGACCCCTCGTCCTCCGAGTACTTCTTCGCGAGCGCTGCGAAGTCGCCGCCGCTTTTCACCTCTTTCAGGAGCTCTTCAGCCTGCTTCTTGACCGTCGCGTCGTCCTTGCCCTCGGTCTTGAGCAGGATGTGGCTCGCCTTCACCTGTTCCGGCGTCTGGTACTGTTGGATGTTGTCGTTGTAGAACCGCTGAATATCTGTCGGCGGAACCGCGATCTTCAGTCGCGCCTGCTCGCGATCGAGCAGGATGTACCTGATCTTCCGCTGTTCGCCGATGCGGTACTCCGCTTTGTGGACCTCGAAGTGTGCCGCGACATCGGCGTCCGTGACGTTGACATTGCTGCGGAAGTTCGCCGCCGTGAGCGCAACGACCTGCAGTTTCACTTTCTGATTGCGCTCGTTGTATTCACGCTGCACGTCGCTGTCGGAGACCGCCATCCAGTCGGTCAGTGCCGCGCGCAGCTTGTCGAGGACCATGCTGCGGCGCAGGCTCTCTTCGAACTGCGACTTCGTCATCGGTGGGTTCTGACTCAGGAGCAGTTGCTCGTAGCGCTGCTCGCCGATGAAGCGACCGTTCTCCTGCAGGGCAGGAATCGAGAAGATCTGCTGGGCCAGTTCGTCGTCGCTGACCGCGATACCGTTCTGCTCGGCCTCGATGATCGCGACCTGTTCCTCGATCATCTGCGACAGAATCTGCTGGTCGATGCCAAGCTGTCGCAGCAGTTGATCGTTCATGCTGCCGCCGAACTGCTGGCGGTACGCCTGCATCTGCGAGACATAACGCTGCTGGAAGTCACCAGCGGTCAACGTCCGGCCGTTGACCTCGGCGACCACTTCGCGCGGCCCTGCGCCCGTGCCGGTCGGCGTGGTCTGGACAAAATCTGGAATGTAAAACGCCACGAAAGTCAGCACCACCACTGCCAGACTCCATTTGAGCCAGTTCTTGTGGCGCCGCATCCGGTCGAGCATCGTCATAGAAGCATCCGCTCAGGAGAGTCTTGGAAAATCAACGCTGTAAACGTTGATCGTACGCTAGGAAGTGACACCACGGCAATCGTTTACCGTCGCCGGACTCCCTACAGTCCCGAACTGCAGGAACCGATGAAAAGAAGGAAAGTCACAGGCCGGTCCTCGCTGAGGGCCGTGATATTATTTAGTACATTTAGAAGGACTTAGCGGCTTTTGTGGCCGTTTCTGACACACTTCGATGCCCGCGTCTCCTCGGCGAGCGCTGAGACCAATCTCAAGCAAACGTGTGGCCTCGCCCCGGAATGCGAGAGGAAACCGGCGGTTGGATCTGACCGCCCGGCTGAAGGCACGCGCCCGTACGCTAAGGGCTCGCGTTGAGCGGCGCGACGCATTCATCGAGGCCGTCCGCGAGGCCAACGCCAGCCAGGACCCTCGGAAAGTCGCCGAGTGGATGGTGCGTCAGGCGCAGGGGTGGCTTCCCGCTCCGTGCTGGGTCGTGATCGCACACGACGTCAACGGACATCTGAACGTGCTCGCCGATGCCGGCCTGGTTCCGAATCTGGGTCCGTCGTTGTGGTCGGCCGCCAACTGGGTCATGCGTCACAACGCCGAGTTCTTCTCGGGCGATCTGGCGAGGGATTCTCGCGGTGGTCCCGGTGCGGTGGGCTCGGCGATCGCCTTGCCGCTGACCTGTCGCAATCGCGGCGTTGGCGCGCTCGTGTGTCTCGATCCTCATCCCTCACGCTCGACGCCGACGATAGGACCTTCACTCGTCGTGTCGCTGCGACTGCTGCTCGAGCCGTCGGCAATTGCGCTCGACAACGCGCTCGCGCTGCAGCGCGCGGAAGCACTGTCGGTCACTGACGAACTGACGCGACTGTCGAACTCGCGCTACCTCAATCAGGTACTGCGCCGCGAAACGAAGCGGTCGATCCGCAACGCCAGTCCGCTGTCGCTGCTCTTCCTCGATCTCGACAGCTTCAAGCAGGTGAACGATCAGCACGGCCACCTCGCCGGGAGCAAAGTCCTGATGGAGGCTGCGGCGGTCATTCGCGGCTGCGCTCGTGAGACCGACGTCGTCGCGCGGTTCGGTGGCGACGAGTTCACACTGCTGCTTCCGGACACCAACACGGAAGGCGCGGTGCAGGTCGCGGAGCGCATCAGGGACCGACTGCGCGCTTCCCGATTTCTCGCTTCTGACGGCCTGTCTGTCCGGCAGACGGTGTCGATTGGTGTTGCGACGCTCAACTCAGATAAACCCCGTACCGCTGACGAACTGATGAAAGCGGCTGACATGGCCATGTACCGCGTCAAGGCCGCGGGCAAGGACGGGATCTACGTCGCTGAGGAAGGTTCGTAGCGCGTTGCATCCCGGCTCCTCTTTTTCGTTGTTGCCGGATTTCGCCGGTGGTCCAGACACCGCCGGCCTCGCCCAGGAGGGCTCGTAGCATTGCCACTCGGCTCGTTTTTCTCGTTGTTTTCGAGTGACCTCGCCATCGATCTCGGTACCGCCAACACGTGTGTCTACGCGCGTGGCAAGGGCATCGTGGTCAACGAGCCGTCAATCGTGGCCATTAACAAAGTGAACGGTCGTGTCGAAGCGGTCGGCAAGGAGGCCAAGGACATGCTCGGCCGCACGCCCGGGAACATCGTGGCGATCAAACCGATGAAGGACGGAGTCATCGCCGACTTCGAGGTCACCGAGAAGATGCTGACCTACTTCATCAAGAAGGCACACAACCGCAACGTCTGGGTGCGCCCGCGGATCGTCATCGGTGTGCCATCCGAGATCACCCAGGTCGAGAAACGCGCGGTGAAGGACAGCGCCTATCGCGCCAAGGCGAGCGAAGTGCATCTCGTCGAGGAAGCGATGGCTGCGGCAATCGGTGCCGGCATGCCGATCACCGAGCCGTCCGGCAACATGATCGTCGATATCGGCGGCGGCACCACTGACATCGCTGTGATCTCACTGGCAGGAATCGTCTATAGCAAGGCCGTGCGTGTGGCTGGGAACGAGATGGACGAGGCCATCATCCAGTACATCAAGAAGGCGTACAACTTGCTGATCGGCGAGCGCACCGCGGAACAGATCAAGATGGAAATCGGCTCTGCCTTCCCGCTCGACGAGAAGATGACGATGGAGATCAAGGGGCGCCATCTGATCGAAGGAGTGCCCAAGACGATCACCATCAGCGACGAAGAGATCCGCGAGGCGCTGACCGAGACGGTGAATGTGATCGTCGACGCCGTGCGTGTCGCGCTCGAGCGTACGCCGCCCGAGTTGTCGGCCGACATCGTCGATCGCGGTATCGTGCTGACAGGCGGGGGATCGCTCCTCAAGAATCTCGACAAGCGGCTTCGCGAGGAGACGGGTCTGCCGCTGGCGATGGCCGAGGACCCGCTGTCGTCGGTGGTACTCGGGGCGGGCAAGATGCTCTCGGATTTCAACCTGCTTCGGAAGATCTCAATTGACTGACAACGCCCAATTCCCAACTTCCAACTCCCAACGTGTTTGGGAGTTGGCGTGGTTGGAGGTTGGGAGTTAACCGAAGGTATGGCAGTACTCGATATCCGACAGCGCACCGGCTGGTTGTTCATGGCCGTGATGGTCGGCCACATCCTCCTGATCTCGGCACAGGTGAACACGCGTCGCGGCGTTCCCGTGCTTGAAGAGGTGACGTTTGGCACCTTCGCCGAGGTGCAGCGTGGCGCGACCTCGGCTATTGCCACGGTGCGCGATAACTGGACGAACTACGTCGCCTTGCAGGACGTGCGCGCCGAGAACGCAAAGCTCAAGGACGAGGTTGCCGCCCTTCAAATCGGTCTTCAGCAGGAGCAGGCGCTGGCCCGGCAGTCGCGCACACTGCAGGGCCTGCTCGACTTGAAGTCGGCCGTGCCTATCGAGACGACTGCGGCTTCGGTGATCGCTGGTGGAGCGAGTCCAGCGTTCCGCACGATGACGATCGACAAGGGCACTGGAGATGGAGTCCTGTCCGACATGGCCGTGCTTGCGCCGGCTGGCGTCGTCGGTCGCATCGTCATGCCGACGGCGCGAGCCTCCAAGGTACAGCTGCTCATCGACCGTGACGCAGCGGCCGGAGCAATTGTCGAGCGCTCGCGGGCCCAGGGTGTTGTCGTTGGCACCGGGACGGATCGCTTCCGCCTCGACCATGTGCCTGGCACTGCTGACATCAAGGTCGGAGACCGCGTCGTGACCTCTGGAATCGAAGGGATTTACCCCAAGGGGTTCCTTATCGGTCAGATAGAATCGGCCGACCAGCAAAGCGGGGAATTCACGAACGTGGTGGTTCGCCCGGCAGTGGAGTTTTCAGCACTCGAGACCATCCTCGTGGTGTTGACTCCGCGAGCCAGCGAGGCGCCGTGAAAGCCATCGGGGTCCTGATTGCAGTCGCGCTGGCGCTTGCGCTGCAGACCACGTTGGCGCAGTTGCTCGTTGGCGGGACGGCGGCGATCGACCTGGTGCTCGTCGCCGTGGTGGCAGTTGCGCTGACGACGGGGCCGGTGAGCGGGATGTTGGCTGGCAGCGTGGCCGGACTGATTCAGGATTCGCTGTCGACCGGCGTGCTGGGCATCGGAGGGTTGTCGAAGTCGGTGATCGGGTTCGTGGCGGGCGCGATCAGTCAGCAGTTCATCCTGACGTCCGCGCTGCCGCGGTTCCTCATGTTCGTAGGAGCGACGGTCGCGCATGCGGCGCTCTTCATGGGGTTGAACGTCGGGCTCGGGCTGCGGACGTTTCCGTCGCCGTGGAAGGCAGTGGCCAGTCAGGCGCTCGGGAATGCGATCGTCGGCATGATTGCGTTCGCGATCATGGAGGCGCTCCCGGGCGCGATCGAGCGCCGGCGTGCGGGACGCAGGCCGCGGGGGTAGGGCGGGTCTTGCTTTATAGACCCGCCTGACACCGGGTCCAAATAACAGGACCCGGCCACGCGGAAGGGTGAGAAATTAGAGAGCAGGAATCAGATGTCTCAGGGTGAAAATCGCAGGCGAGTCGGTGAGCGGCTGGTGGTGCTCCAGTTCGCCGTGATCGTGGTGTTCGCCGCGCTCGGGATCTGTTTCTGGGTCCTCCAGATCGTTCAGCACGACAAGTACGAGGAGATGGCGGAGAACAACCACCAGCGGACGCTCGCTCTGCGCGCGCCGCGCGGCGTGCTGTTCGATCGCAACGGGAAGGTCCTCGTCGAGAATCGGCACTCGTTCACCATTTCGATCCTCCGCGAACACTCCAAGGACCTCGATCGCACGGCGCGTCTGCTCTCTCAGGTCGCGGGCCTCGATCTGAAGCAGGTGCTGCAGACCATCGAGCGTCATCGCGGCGAGCCGTCGTATCGCCCGATCGTGGTGGTCGAGGATGCGCCGCTGGCGCAGGTGGCGGCGATCACCGCGAGGCGGCTGGACTTCGAGCTTCCCGACGTCGTCGTGGAAAAGGTGCCGACGCGCAAGTACCCCGCCGACGCGCTCGCTGCGCACTTGTTCGGCTATGTCAGTCAGGCGAGCGAAGCGCAGCTTGGTGACGGCATCATCCAGGGTGCCATCGTCGGACAGCAGGGTGTCGAACGCGTCTACAACAAGGTCCTGATGGGAGAGGACGGCGCCAGGCGCGTGGTGGTCAACAGCGTCGGACGCGAGATCAGCACGCTCGAAGAGATTCGGCCGCGCGAAGGGCGCCGCGTGCAGCTCACCATCGACTACGACCTGCAGATAGCAGCGGAAGCCGGTTTCAGGCATGCCGGTTTCAACGGCGCCGCGCTCATCATGGATCCGCGCAACGGCGAGGTCCTCACCTACACGAGCCTGCCGTCGTACGACCCCAACGACTTCGCCGCCGGGATCGATCGTGTGACCTGGGCGGCGCTCAACGCGGACAAGCTGCGGCCGTTGCAGAACCGCGTGATTCAGGGTCGTTACTCGCCCGGCTCAACCTTCAAGATCGTGATCGCGACCGCGGCGCTCGAGGAAGGACTCGCGACGCCCGACTTCCGCGTGACCTGCGGCGGCGGCGCGAATTTCTTTGGCCGCTACTACCGCTGCCATCTCAAAGGTGGTCACGGCTCCGTCGACATGCGGCACGCGATGGAGAAGTCGTGCAACGTGTACTTCTACACGCTCGGCAACATGCTCGGGGTCGACAAGATCTACAAGTGGGCGGAGAGGCTGGGTATGGCCGGCAAGACCGGAATCGATCTGCCCAACGAGCAGGAGAGCCTGATTCCGAACACCGAGTGGAAGATGAAGCGCACAGGCGAGCGCTGGTACCCCGGTGAGACGATTTCCGTGGCGATCGGACAGGGGCAGGTCTCGGTCACGCCGGCGGCGCTTGCCGTCATGATCTCCACCGTGGCCAACGGCGGTACGCGCGTCACGCCGCATGTGATCAAGGCGATCGACGAGGGCAACGGATGGCAGCCGACCCCGGTTCCTGCCGTGGCCGACAAGGTCGCGTTCAAGCCTGACACGCTGGCGGCTCTGCGTGAAGGTCTGTGGATGGTGGTCAACGCCGCTGGTACTGGTGGCCGCGCCAGGATCGTTGGCCGGGATGTCTCAGGCAAGACCGGTACGGCGCAGGTCATCTCCAACGAAGGGAGGGCCCGCGCGCGCGGCACCGATCGGGACCTGCGCGACCACGGCTGGTTCGTGTTCTTCGCGCCGAGGGACAATCCCGAGATCGCCGGCGTGATCTTTGGCGAGCACAACGAGCACGGTTACCTTGGTGCACCAATCGCGAAGCACGTGATCGAGACCTACTTCGCGAAGAAGGAAGGGCGTCCGCTGCCGTTGCTGCCCGAGCAGACGCCTCCGTCAAGGAACGAAGAGGATCCTGATTCACCGCCCGCGCTGCCGCCGGTGATCGTTGCCGACAATCAGGCGTTGCCGCCCGCGGTCGTGGCGGCAATTGCAGCGCAGTAAACAGCCATGAACCTGGGCCGAGAGCCGAGAGTCTAGAGCCAAACGTGTTCGAACGCCGCCTTTACTACCACGTCGATTGGGCCCTGCTGGGCGCGGTCCTCGCGCTCTGCCTGATCGGCCTGGTGCAGATTTACAGCGCCACCGGCGGATCCAGCCTGTACGTGACGCAGATGTACGCCATCGCCATCGGGATGGTTGCGCTCGTCGTGTGCCTCACGCTCGATTACCGCTCACTCGCTGACAAGTCGCATTTCATCTACCTGGGGATTCTCGTGCTCCTGGTGTACGTGCTCTTCTTTGGCGTCGTGCGGGGCGGTTCGCGACGCTGGATCGATCTTGGACCGCTCAACCTGCAGCCGTCGGAATTTGCCAAGGCCGCAGTGGCGCTGGTGCTCGCCAAGTTCTTCGGCGAGAGCCGGCGCGGCTCCGTGATTCCGAGCGACTTGCTCGTCGCCGGGGCGATCACGGCGGTGCCCTTCCTGGTGATTTACCAGCAACCCGACCTCGGCACGGCGGCCACGCTGTTGCCCATTCTCTTCATCGTCGCGTTTGCCGCCGGCATGCCGATGCGGATCTTCGGCGTCCTGGCGCTCGCCGCCGTGCTTGCCGCGCCGGTGGCCTGGAAATTCGCGCTCAAGGACTACCAGAAAGAGCGCGTGTCAACGTTCCTCGACCCCGAGGCGGACGCTCGCGGGGCGGGGTATCAGCAGCTTCAAGCCCGCATTACCACCGGGTCAGGCGGGCCGTGGGGAAAGGGATTTCAGCAGGGAACACAGGGTCAGCTGCGTTTCCTGCCTGTGGCACATAATGACTTCATCTTTTCGGCGTTCGCCGAGGAGCATGGGTTTGCCGGCGTCCTCCTGGCGCTGGGGTTGTATCTGTTTGTGATTCTCAGATCCATCGAGTCGGCCCGACTGGCGAAGGACCGGCTCGGCGCGTACCTGGTGCTGGGAGTGCTGGCCAGCTTCACGTTCCAGGTGCTGTACAACATTACGATGTCGGCCGGCCTGGCGCCGGTCAAAGGTCTCACGCTTCCGCTCATGAGCTACGGCGGGTCCTCCATGATCGCCACACTGGCAGGATTCGGCCTCATTCTCAACGTGCGGATGCGACGATTCACCAACTAGAACGGCTATGGGCTTCAGGCTCTGGGCATTCGGCTCGCGTGAGCCAGAGCCGAGAGCCCAGAGTCGAGAGCCAGATGCAGGGTTGTTCGAAGTGCCACTGACCATCCCCGTGCTCGCGCTGCGCCACCTCGTTGCGCTGCTCGTGTGCCTCACCGCCGCTGTGTGGCGGAGCGGGGAGACGGATGATATCCAGTTGGAGATCGAATCAGCCCACCGGAGTGACGGGCATGAGCAAGGAGATGATCATCTCCTCGAGCGCCCACGAAACACGGGTTGCGATACTCGAGGACGACCAGGTCGCGGAAATCTTCATCGAGCGCGAACGGTCGCGTGGAGTGGTTGGAAACGTCTACAAGGGACGGGTCTCGAAGGTCCTCCCGGGCATGCAGTCGGCCTTCGTCGATCTTGGGCTCGAACGTGACGGCTTCCTATATGTAACCGACGTCGTCGCGTCCTTCGAGGAGCTCGACCGCTTCGAGACCGAAGAGGACGAACAGCTCTCACCAAACGGTCAGAACGCTGGCAACGGCGTTCATCCCGGTTCCTCAACCGGCGGCCAGCGTCGCGAGCGTCCTTCGGGACAGGGCGGACGACGCGATCGAGATCGCGACAAGGGGCCCGAGCCGAAGATTGAGGATCTCCTCAAAGAGGGGCAGGAGATCATCGTCCAGGTGGCCAAAGAGCCCCTGGGTACGAAGGGCGCCCGCCTGACGTCCCACGCCACGATGCCCGGACGCTTCCTCGTGTTCATGCCGACCGTGGACCATGTCGGCGTGTCGCGAAAGATCGAGTCGCGCGAAGAGCGCTCTCGCCTGCGCGGGATCGTGCGAGAGTTTCGCGAGCAAACCGGCTTTGGCGGGGGACTCATCATCCGCACCGCAGCCGCGGGGCGACCCAAGGAAGACATCGTCTCCGACCTGAGCTACTTCCATAAGGTGTGGACGGAGATTCGCCAGAAGGCCGAGACCTCACGCGCCCCCGCAGTCGTCTACCAGGAGCAGAGCCTGGTGTCCAAGCTGCTGCGCGATCTCCTCACCGACGACTACTCGGCGATCCGGATCGACAACGAGCTCGAATACCGGCGGGTGCTCGAGCTCATCGAGCGGATCATGCCGTCGCTCGCCTCGAAGGTGAGGCTGTACGAGAAGGAATATCCCATCTTCGAGGAGTACGGCGTTCAGGCGGAGATCGATCGCGCGCTGCGCAGCAAGGTCTGGCTGAAGTCGGGCGGCTCGATCGTCATCAACCAGACCGAGGCGCTCGTCGCCATCGACGTGAACACCGGGCGTTATGTCGGGAAGAAGACGGCGGGGCGTCTGGAAGACACGATTCTGAAGACCAACCTCGAAGCGGTGAAGGAGATCGTGCGTCAGATTCGCGTGCGCGATCTGGGCGGCATCATCGTCCTCGACTTCATCGACATGGAGGAGAAGAAAAACCGGCAGAAGGTCTTCCAGACGGTCGAGCAGGAGCTGCGCAAGGATCGCTCACCGTCGAAAGCGCTGCAGGTGTCCGACTTCGGCCTCGTGATCATCACGCGCAAGCGCGTCAAGCAGAGCCTGGAGCGCGTGCTCACCGAGCCGTGTCCGTACTGCGCCGGGAGCGCAGTGATCAAGTCGGCCTCGACGATCTGCTACGAGATTCTCTCCGAGGTGAAAAAGATCAGCGGCGATCTCAACGGGCAGAGCCTGGTGCTGCGCGTCAACCCCGACATCGCGCGCGCCTTTCGCGACGAGGAGCGAGCGGTCTTCAAGGATCTCAAGCAGTCACTCGGTCGCGACATCGCGCTGCGCCCGGATGCGCAGCTTCATCACGAGCAGTTCGACCTGATGGCGATCGGGTAGACGTCATCGTACGTCGTCGGCGTAGTGTCCGGCTTCAGCAGGACCATCGCAACCACCATCAACCGCCCTCGGTGAGGTTCTGGCGTGCGATCAGTGACTCAGAAATAGGCCTTGTACCCGACCGTCATCGTGAAGCCGGTGGCGTCGGGAAAACCCGCCGGCTGACTGACGATGTCAAAGCGGGCTTCGCCCTTGACGCTGGACCTCTCTCCCACGAAGTACTCGAGACCGCCGCCGAAGTTCAAGCCTCCACGGGTGTCAGAGTCGGGATCGTTGGCGCCGTCGAGCAACTCCCGCACCCAGTAGATTCCAGCGCCGGCCGTTGCAAAGGGGTGCCATAAACCCATCTCCCAGTTGTAGACGCCATTGAACAGCAGCCGCGACTGACGGAAATGATCCTCGGTCCGGTTCTCGAACCCGGGGCTTGCATAGCTGAACATTCCGCGCAGGCTCATGCGAGGCGTCCAGTAGAACTCTCCGAACCCATCAAAGGTGAATGTCTTCTCGAAAGCCTCGTCGGGAAAGAACACGCCGATGTCTGCTCCAACACCAATCAGCCCCGTATCCGGCGTTTGCGCTGAGGCAGGAAGTAGAAACAGACAGTTGAGTACTGCACTGATACAGAGGAGTCGTCTCATTCGCGTCATGCACGCGAGAGTAGCATGATCGATGCTAGCTGGCTGGTGAGTGGTGGATGTCGTTTCGTGGATGATGGTTCCGTTTGGATCGTCTCTGATCCCTCATCAATTTCGGGTCTATGACTTAGGAGACGATCCTCGAACCACCATCCACGTCACTTAGCGCTTCACGATGACGATGTCACCGCTGAACGACTGAAGCGAGAGCGTGGCGCCGCCGTCGCCGAACGATCCTCGAACGGAGCGGTTCCGCCCAGGGCCAGTGAGGGAGTTGCCGGGCCCGGTCTGTAATGTCAGCGGGTAATCCGATCGAATATCACCGCTGAACGTTGAACCCTCGATGGTGAATCCCCTCTCGTCGACTGGAGTCACTCGTATGTCGCCGGAATGCGATTGGAACTGATAGCGGCCGTTGCGTTGGAGCCTTCCCGAGTAGTCGACGTCTCCTGATACCGATCGCAGCGACGCGCGCTCGACTTCGATATCGGTGAGCCGCAAGTCAGCGCTCACCGTCTGCGCATCGAAGCCGCTCGCCTTGAGGCGGTTGACGGTGACATCACCGCTGACGCTGCTGGCGCTCAGTTCTTCGGCCTCGGCATCAGAGATCTCGACATCGCCGGAGACCGTCTTCAGGGTGCGCAGGCGCCGCGTCGACGTGGTGATCACATCGCCGCTGACGGTGTCAGCTCGCAGTTCGCCGTTGATGTTCGACACCTTGACCGTGCCTGACACGCTTCTCAGCGTCACGCTCGCATCACGCGGCACCGACACCGTGAAGTCGACACCGCCCGCCCAGTTGCGGCGGCGAGGATATTCGGTGCGAACGTCGACACGGCCGCTGCGTTCCTGCACATCGATGGTGATCTCGGACAGCAGCGCCTTGCCTTCCGCTTCGTTGGGATGCCGCACGCGCTTGATCGCCTCGATGCGCACATCGTCGCCCCCACCACCGGTGACCGCGATGTCGCCACTGACGTTCTGAAGGTCGAACGTACCAGTGCGTCCCAGTCGTACCGTTCTCGAAAACGACTCGGTGTATCCGGACCTCGGTCGAACCCGCGCCGGCCGCGCCCCTGCGCCTCGAACCGCTGATCGAAATAACGCGCGATCGTATCGGCGTGACGCTCCACCTGGCGCGCGAACTGTTCGGCCTGACGCTCGACTCGCCGGGCAATGTCGTCAGCCAGGTTTTCCCAGTCAGCCGACTGTGCTGCTGCCGGTCGCGGCACCACGACGAGAACGAGAGCAAGGACGGCGATTCTCTGGACCATGTTTTTATTGAGCCCCTGGTTGATTCAATCCCGACACAATGCGTGCGGCGCCTTCAGGGTTGCCTTTCCGCATTTCGTTGATGAGTGCAACGACGTCCTGCAGCAGCTCGAGTTTGCTCCGCAGCGCCTCGAAGAGACTCTCCTGAGCCGTCGGATTATCCGGTTCGGTCTGCAGGGCGGCGCGGCTCTCGTTGATCGCGCCGTCGATGACCGTCAGGTTCGCCTGCAGCACGTCGGCGGTTTCCATGTCGAGCGCCGACTGCTCGCTCTTCGTGATCGACTCGAGCCCCGCGATCGCGGTGGTGTACTGCGCCTCGGCAAGGTCGAACTCCGCTTTGACGGAGATGGGCGCCGGCTGACTCACCGCCGTGGGGGCGAGACGGCCGGACGTTCCGTCGATGCGAGAGAGACCACTTCCGATCCAGGTGAGACTGCCGATGAGCGCAATTGCTACAACCGATGCCGCCAGCCTCTGCCACGCGAAACTCCACCCGCGCATCGTCGAGCCGCGCTCGGCCTCGACCGCGGCCGACAGCCGGGTCCACACCTGCGGGGATGGCAGTTCGGGCTCGAGTGCGAGCGTGGCCTGGCGAATCATGCCGAAATCGACGACCAGCGCGCGGCAACGCTCGCACGAGGCGAGATGGGCCTCGAACTCGACTCGAGCATGCTCGTCGAGCGTCCCATCAACGTAATCACCGAGCGCGATCTCGTAGTCCTTGCAGCTCATGCCCCGGTCCCGCTCAACATCAAACGCAATTTCATTCGTGCCTTATGCACCTGCGACTTCGACGTGCCCTCCGATACGCCGAGGAGCTTCGCCACCTCGTTGTGCTCGAATCCTTCTACATCATGAAGGATGAAAGCGGCGCGGCAACCCTGCGGCAGTTTCGCAATCGCCCGATCGAGGTCGAGACGGCTGACCGCCGTCGGCACGACCGGAGCCACCGCCACTGGCTCATCTGCTCCCTCATCGTCGAGCGAATCAGTGATTCGCGCCATCTTCGAGTGCCGGCCGCGCAGGACGTCGAGGCACTGATTGACGGCCAGACGATAGAGCCAGGTGCCGAGGCTCGAGTCACCCCGAAAGCTTCCCAGTTTCCGGTAGGCGTTCAGAAACACTTCCTGAAGGAGGTCTTCGGCCTCCTGTGCCGACCCTACCATCCGGAAAACCAGGTTATACAGGCGTCCGGCGTGTGCGCGATACAGCTCCTCGAACGCTGCCGCGTCGCCGTGCCGGCAGCGCTGCGCCAGCTCGAGGTCGACTGCTCTCACATCTCCTGAAGGGTTAGACGGGCGGGTGGTCGGGGCGGGTTGCCCCGGAATCGCCCTGTTCATGACGGGCTGGTCACGTTCGTCAGAAGTCGCCGCTCTAGTCCCGGGCACACAGTGTGAAGACGGGGGAAATACGCGTCAGGTTCGCCGGCCTTGCCACCGAATCGACGAAAAATTGCGCACCCGGTTGACGCCCACCTCGATGGCCTCGGCACGCAAGAGCTCCCGTTTCAGCTGGAGACTGCCCCCATAGCCCCCGAGTGCGCCGCCGGAGCCGATTACCCGGTGGCATGGCGTGCCCGGGTCACGACACTCGCGCATGACGGTGCCGACCGCCCGCCAGGCCCGCGGCGAACCCGCAAGTGCCGCAATGTCTCCATAGGTCGACACACGACCGGGTGGGATTCGACGCACGGCTGCCAGGACGCGGTGCTTGAAGGATTTCGATGACGTGTCGTTCACGCGTGAGCTCACAGATGAATCAACGGATCGATCCCGTAGTCGGCCGGCGCCAAAGAGATACTGCCAAACGGCAACCGAGGGCTCCGGGGATATCAAGGGGGCGGAGCCCCTTGGCCGGTTCGGTGGCCGGGCGCATTCGAATCGATTTTACTGAGATGAAGGCAGTCACTGCCTACAGCGCCGGCCGCTGCGTACTACTAAGCTACCTCTCGTATACTGCGCCGGATGCCCTTCGTCGACGTCATTGCCCGCAAGCGAGACGGGCAGGCTCTCTCGCGCGAGGACATCGACATCTTCGTGAGCGGCGTCACCAGCGGGGCGATTCCGGACTATCAGGCCTCAGCGCTGCTGATGGCGATCGTCATCAGGGGCATGAATGCCGAGGAGACCGCATGGCTTGCCGGCGCCATGGCCCGGTCGGGCGATCGGATAGACCTTTCAGACGTTCCCGGTATCAAGGTCGGCAAACACAGCACCGGAGGCGTGGGCGACAAGGTCTCGATTGTTCTGGCGCCCGTAGCGGCCGCGTGTGGGGTGATCGTCCCGAAGATGTCGGGCCGTGGCCTTGGCCACACGGGCGGAACGCTCGACAAGCTCGAATCCATTCCCGGTTACCGGATCGACCTCAGCATCCAGGAATTCAAGCAGGTCCTCCGTGAGGTGGGCACGAGCATCATTGGTCAGACATCCGCGCTGGCCCCGGCCGACAAGCAGCTCTACGCGCTGCGCGACGTCACGGCAACCGTTCCAAGCATTCCCCTCATCTCGGCGTCGATCATGAGCAAGAAGCTCGCCGAGGGGAGCAGTGCCCTGGTCCTCGACGTCAAGTGCGGCGATGGTGCCTTCATGAAGGATCTGAAGGACGCCCGCGCGCTGGCGACATCGATGGTGGCAATCGGGACGCAGGCGGGAGTGCGGACCGAAGCCGTGATCACGAGTATGGACGCTCCTCTCGGCCATTCGATAGGAAACGCGCTGGAGATAATCGAGTGCCTGGAGACGCTCAAGGGATCCGGCCCCGAGCAGTTGACAGCGGTCGTCCGTGTGCTGGCGACACGAATGGTGATGTTGGCCGGATTGGATCGAGACACAGAGGACGCCACGCGCCGAGTGGACGATGTCCTGTCATCAGGGCGAGCGCTCGAGATCTTCACCTTGCTGATCGAACGGCAAGGCGGTAATCCACGCATCGTTGACGACTACTCCCTGTTGCCGTCTGCCCCAGACTGCGAGCCGGTGCGAGCGACTCGTTCCGGATATGTGACCGCGATGCATGCCGAAGCCGTCGGGCGTGCGACGCATGCCTTGGGCGCCGGTCGCAGTCGTATCGATGAGTCGATCGATTACGGTGTCGGCATCGTGGCGAAAGCCAGTCCGGGCGACAGGGTGAGGGCCGGCGACACGGTGTTCGAGCTGCATCATCGTGCAGGACATGGTGTCGACACGGCGCTGGCGCTCTGTGCGCGGGCGATCGTGATCGAAGACGAGCCACCGGCGTCTCGGCCGCTGGTCCTCGGGCTGATCAACTGACGGAGGCGCATGGCAACGGAAAGCACGCCCGAGACCGGGCTGTCTGCACAACGATTGCGGGGGATCGCGATCGCCGCGGCGATTCTCCTGCCGGCGCTGGCCTGGCTAACGAGAGACGTCATCGGCTTTCGCGGTCGAGCGGCGGCCGGTGCCCTGTGCTTCATCGCCATCGTTGCCGCGTGCTCGCCCGATTTGCGGCGTGTCAATTGGCGAACCATCCTCTGGGGCATCGGTCTCCAGCTCGGGTTCGCGCTGCTGATTCTGAAGCTCGAGATCGGTGGGCGACGCCCGGGTTACGAGCTGTTTGCGGCCATCGGCCGCGGGGTTGGACGATTCCTCGAGTTCACAGATGCGGGTTCCATGTTTGTCTTCGGTGTGCTGGCCAATCAGCCGAAGATGGGCGAGGTCTTCGGCGTGGAGAACGGGCTGGTCTTCGCGTTCCGCGCGCTGCCGACCATCATCTTCATCTCGTCGTTCTTCACGGTCCTGTATTACTTCGGCATCCTGCAGTTCGTCGTGAGGGTGATGGCGAGGGCCATGATGTACCTGATGCGGACGAGCGGGGCCGAGACACTCTCAGCTGCCGCGAACGTCTTCATGGGTCAGACCGAAGCGCCAATCATCGTGAAGCCGTTCGTGCCGCGCATGACGATGTCGGAGCTGCTGGCGATGATGGTGGGGGGCATGGCGACGATCTCCGGCGGCGTGATGGCGGTCTACATTGCCCTGGGAGCCGACCCGATCGCCATCCTGACGACGAGCATCATGGCCGCGCCGTGCGGTCTCTATCTCTCGAAGCTCCTCCTGCCGGAGCTCGAGCAGCCGGATACGAGCGGAACTGCGCCAATCAACGTCGAGAAGGTTCACGTCAACGCCGTTGACGCGGCCGCCTCGGGTGCGTCCGACGGGCTCCAACTGGCATTGAACGTGGGGGCGATGCTCATCGCGTTTCTCGCTTTCATCGCGCTGTTCGACTTTCTGCTGGGCACGCTCTACGAGGGACTGACGCTGTCCCGCGTCTTTGCATTCGTGTTCGCACCCGTCGCGTTCCTGATGGGTGTTCCTCCCGCCGATGTCGGTCCGCTCGCGGATTTGCTCGGAACCAAGCTGGTCGCCAACGAGTTCGTGGCGTTCGTCAAGCTGACTGGAGAGTATCGCGGCGTGATCAGCGACCGTTCCTACATCCTGGCGACGTACACCCTGACCGGCTTTGCGAACATCGCGTCGATTGGTATCCAGCTGGGAGGGATCGGTGGCATGGCGCCCGGACGTCGGGCAGACCTTGCGCGCCTCGGTGGCCGCGCGTTGCTGGCAGGATTCCTGGCGACGTTGATTAACGCCTGCGTCGCCTCGATGTTGTTGTGAGTGTGCACAAGCCGCCAGGATCGCCCGTGGGGGGAGCATTCGAGCAAATCGAGGAAACGGCCGCAGCGGTCCGCGGCCGCTGCCAATCGCCGCCCGAAGTGGCGGTCGTACTGGGTTCGGGGCTCGGCGACTTCGCCGACACCCTGCGCGAACCCACCGTGATGCCATACGACCAGCTGCCGTACTGGCCCATGACGAACGTGGTTGGCCATGCCGGCCGGTTGGTCGTTGGCCAGATCGCTGGGAAACGGGTAGCGGCGCTGTCTGGCCGAGCGCATTTCTACGAAGGCCATGACATGGCTACCGTCGTCTTTGCGACGCGGGTGATGGGCCGGCTCGGCGTGAAGCAGATGATCCTGACGAATGCTGCCGGTGGCATCAACACCGGGTTTGTCCAGGGCGCGCTGATGATCATCGACGACCACATCAACATGATGGGGAGCAATCCGCTCATCGGACGGAATGACGAACGTCTCGGCGTGCGTTTCCCGGACATGAGCGAGGTGTACTCCCGACGGCTGCGACAAGTGGCCGATGAAGCCGCGCGGGCGAGGGGAATCGCCATGACTCACGGCGTGTATGTTGCCGTGCACGGGCCGAGCTACGAGACACCGGCGGAGATTCGTTACTTTCGAACGATCGGTGCGGATGCGGTTGGGATGTCCACCGTGCCCGAGGCGATTGCGGCACGCCACATGGGGATGGAGGTGCTCGGCATCTCCTGCATCACCAACATGGCGGCGGGCGTACTGCCGCAACCGCTCGTGCACGATGAAGTCATGGAGACAGCACGGCGCGTTCGCGGCTCGTTCATTTCATTGCTCGAGGGGATCATTGAGCGCCTCTAAGCTCGTTGCGGCCGCTCGCCGCGCACGCCGCCACGCGCAGGCCGCCTACTCGTCGTTCAAGGTCGGCGCTGCCCTCGAAGCGAGCGATGGAACCATCATCACCGGCTGCAACATCGAGAACGCAACCTACGGGCTCACGATCTGTGCCGAGCGCGTTGCGATGTTCAAGGCGCTGTCAGAGGGGCACCAGAAGTTCCGGCGTGTTGCGGTCGTCGCTGACACCGAGGTACCGACGCCCCCCTGCGGCGCGTGCCGTCAAATCCTCTGGGAGTTTGGTGGCGACCTCGAGGTGATCCTCGCCAACCTCCGGCGCGAGACCGGCCGTCATCAGCTCAAGGATCTGTTCCCACTCCCGTTCGATGCGCGGCTGCTCGAGTAGACAAGCATTCCGCGGATCGCCGCGATCCCTGCGTTGAAAAAGCCCTGCACCCCCGCATCCCCCGCGCCCGTCAGGATGCGCACCGCTGATATCATCCAGAACAGATGCTGCCAACGATCGAGTGGAAAGACGATACGGTTGTGATGATCGACCAGCGGAAGCTGCCGGCTTTCGAGGTCTACGTGACATGCAAGACGGCCAAGGAGGTCGCGAAGGCGATCACGACGATGGTCATACGGGGCGCACCGGCGATCGGCGTTGCCGCCGCCATGGGGATTGCGCTCGGGATGCGCCGCAGCAGTGCAACCGGCACCAAGCGGTTCACGACCGAGTTTCAGAAGACATGCGACCTGATGGCGGCAACGCGGCCCACGGCGGTGAATCTGTTCTGGGCTATCGAGCGCATGAAGCGCACGTTTGCCGCAGCGGCGCAGCGCGGCGGCTCGGTCGCCGAGATCGCGCAGCAGCTCGAAGCCGAGGCGCGCGCGATTCACGATGAAGACGTGGGAAGCTGCAAGGCCATGGGCGCGCACGGCGCGTCGCTCGTGCCCGATGAGGCGAGAATCCTGACGCACTGCAACGCCGGTGCGCTGGCGACGGCCGGGTATGGAACCGCACTCGGTGTGATCCGGGCGGCATCGGAGCAGGGGAAGAAGATCGCCGTCCTTGCTGACGAGACGCGACCCTTTCTCCAAGGCGCCAGGTTGACCGCCTGGGAACTGGTCAGGGACGGCATCGATACGACTGTAATCACCGACAACATGGCTGGCGCCATGATGCGGCTCGGCCGTGTGGATTTGGTGGTGGTCGGCGCCGATCGCATTGCCGCCAATGGCGACGTCGCCAACAAGATTGGCACCTACACTGTTGCCGTGCTTGCCAGGGAGCATGCAATTCCGTTCTACGTTGCGGCTCCCCTGTCGACGATCGATTTGCAGACGGCGGACGGTAACGGCATTCCAATCGAGGAACGCAATAGTCGAGAGGTCACGCACGTCGGCGCCGCGCGCCTGACGCCTGAAGGGGCGCAGATTCGCAATCCGGCCTTCGACGTGACGCCGGCGAAGTACGTCACCGCGATCATCACCGAGCGTGGCATCGCCCGCGCCCCATACAGCGAGTCGCTGCCGCTGCTGTTCGATCACAAGCAGGGCGTGACGTAGGGCGGGTCTTGATTTGCAGACCCGCCATCTGCCGGGTCCAAAAGGGAGGACCCGGTCTAGCAACCGCAGACTGACTGAATGGTCGTTCTAGGCATTGAAACGTCGTGCGACGAGACCGCGGCGGCACTGGTCGAAGAGACCGGCGATGCCGCACGTCCTTGGCGACTGAGGTCGAGCGTCGTGGCCTCACAGGTCGCGATCCACAGAGAGTGGGGCGGTGTCGTGCCGGAGCTGTCCGCGAGACAGCACATCCGCGACATTTGCGGCGTCGTCGAGCGTGCACTGCTCGATGGCGGGAACGCTCGCTACGATGCCGTCGCTGTTACGCAGGGGCCAGGCCTGGTCGGCTCGCTGCTCGTAGGCGTGGCATTCGCGAAGTCGCTCGCCTGGGCGAGCAGCGTCCCGCTCATTCCAGTGCATCACGTCGCTGGCCACGTCGAATCGTTGGTGCTCGAGAGCGGCGAGATGCCAGTGCCTGCTGTCGTGCTCGTCGTCTCGGGCGGTCACACCAGCTTGTACCTGGTGCGCGTGCCGGGTGCCCCGGAGTTGATTGGGCGGACCCGTGATGATGCAGCGGGCGAGGCGTATGACAAGGTAGCGAAGCTGCTCGGCCTGGGATATCCAGGCGGTCCGGTCATCGATCGGCTGGCCAGCGAGGGAAACGATCGCGCCGTGAGCTTTCCGAAGACGCGGCTGACGCACGCCGATCGCAATGCGCCGGATCTTCCAGGCCGGCGCGACTTCAGTTTCAGCGGGCTCAAGACCGCGGTACTGCGTTACGTCTCGTCGAGGCGAAGTGCGCTCGGCTTACGTGAGGACGGTCCGCTCCCGCCGCAGGAAATCAACGATATCAGCGCGAGTTTCCAACGCGTTGTCGTCGAGGCCCTTCTCGATCGCCTGTTCGACGCAGCCAGATGGTACGGTGCCCGCAGCGTCGGGATCGCGGGAGGCGTGTCGGCGAATAGCCGTTTGCGGGCAGACGCGCGCTCACGCGGTGAGGCGAGTGAACTGCCGGTGTTCATCCCAAGCCCGGCCCTCTCGACGGACAATGCGGCGATGATTGCTGCCGCAGGGCTGCGGGCTTATCGCGCAGGCACGACGGCCAGCTGGGACCTCAATGCCGAGGCGGCGCTCAAGCTGGGGACGTCATGACGACGGCAACGGAGTATCTCTGGTTCAACACGAAGAAGCGGCAGGAGTTCATCCGCATCACCGACGAGGTCGCGTCCGTCGTCAGGAAGAGCGGCGTGAAAGAGGGGATGGTCCTCGTGTCTGCGATGCACATTACCGCGGCCGTGTACGTGAACGATTGGGAAGGCGGGCTCATCGACGACTTTCAAGTCTGGCTCGAGAAGCTGGCGCCGTCGGGGCTCGACTATCGACACCATCAGACCGGTGAAGACAATGCGGATGCCCATCTCAAGCGTACGTTGATGGGGCATCAAGTCATTCTTCCGATCACCGCCGGCAAGCTGGATCTCGGTCCATGGGAACAGGTGTTCTACGCCGAGTTCGACGGACAGCGGAAGAAGCGTGTCGTCATCAAGGTGATGGGCGAGTGACCGACAGCGTTCAGGCGGCGGACACGCGTCGGTATCCAGATCGCCCGTTCGTCGGCGTTGGCGCCGTGATCGTGCAGGATGGGAAGGTGCTCCTCGTCAAGCGGAAGTACGAGCCGCTGGCCGGTCAATGGAGCCTGCCAGGTGGCGCCGTGGAAGTCGGCGAGACGCTCGAAGCGTGCCTCGTTCGCGAGATGCTCGAGGAGACCGGGCTCGAGGTTCGCGTGGGCCCGGTGATCGAGGTATTCGATCGGATCACGCACGACGCTGAGGGTCGCGTCATGTATCACTTCGTGCTGGTGGATTATCTGTGCTGGCCTACGGGTGGTACGTTGTGTGCCAGTTCGGACGTTGCCGAGGTGCGCTTTGCCGATCCACGCGACCTGTTTCAGTACGATTTGACGACGAAGGCGACGTCTGTCGTGGAACGCGCACTCGAACTCGATCGCCAGACGCAGGGTCTCCGGTCATGACACCGTCTCGAGACGACGCGTGGGCGCTGCTGGTTGAGTGGACCCAGAGCGAGAGTCTTCGCAAGCACGCGCTTGCCGTGGAGGCAGCCGTTCGCGGGTACGCACGCACGTACCGGGAGAATGAGGAGGAGTGGGGACTCGTCGCTTTGCTTCACGACTTCGACTACGAGCGATATCCGACGCCCGCCGATCATCCGTTTCGTGGCTGTGAGGAACTGCGGCGCCGCGGTTACCCCGAGTGGGTCACGCGGGCGATTCTCTCGCACGCCGATTACTCCGGGGTGACCCGTGAAAGCCTGCTGGAGAAAACGCTGTTTGCGTGCGACGAGATGGCCGGCTTCGTCACGGCGGCGGCTCTGGTGCGACCCTCGAAGAGCGTGCTGGATCTGGAGGCCGGATCCGTGGTCAAGCGAATGAAAGACAAGGCATTCGCGCGCGCCGTGTCGCGGGACGATCTGCGCAACGGCGCTGCGGGACTGGGAATCCCGCTCGAGGAACATGCCGGCAACGTCATCCGGTTCATGCGGGAGAAAGCCGACGTCCTGGGACTGCGGGGAACCTTTTGAGCCTTGCCGAACGTATTCAACCTCGTGAGCCAGGACCCTCTGACCCCGTGACCAGTGTCGTCGAGCTCGAAAACGTCAACGTTCATTACGCGAAGAACTGGGCACTCAGGGAGGTCAGTGCATCGTTTCCAGCTGGGGCTGTTGGCCTGCTCGGGCCCAACGGTGCCGGCAAGAGCACGCTGATCAAGGCGGTCCTGGGCCTGCTGGCTCCCGACGGCGGGCAGATGCGGGTGCTTGGTCTCGACGTGCGGCGCGCACCTCTGCAGATTCGCTCGCGCATCGGCTACATGCCGGAAAGCGATACGCACTTTCCACAGATGAACGCCGTGTCGTTCGTCGCGTACTGCGGCGAGCTCTCCGGGCTTCCACCCGCGGACGCCATGCAGCGTGCCCACGAAGTGCTCTACTACGTCGGCCTCGGCGAAGCACGCTACCGGATGATCGATCAGGTACTCGACCGGCATGAAGCAGCGCATCAAGCTGGCGCAGGCGCTCGTGCACGATCCCGATCTGCTGTTTCTGGACGAGCCGACCAACGGCATGGACCCGAAGGGTCGCGACGAGATGCTCGAGCTGATTCGCGACATCGCGCACAACAAAGGTCTGAATCTGATCCTGTCGTCGCATCTGCTGCCGGACGTGGAGTTCACGTGCGACCACGTTGTGGTGTTGGACAAGGGCACGATTGCCACCGCCGGTCCGATTGCCGGCCTGAAAGGCCCCGGCGGTCGCGTCTTCGAGCTGAGGATCAAGGGAGACGCGCAGGAGTTCATTGGTGTGCTGCGCGCGGCCGGCCTCGAGTGTCACGCGACCGAAGAGGATGTGATGCGGGTCTTCGTGCCGGGCGAGAGCGGTGCCCCGTTGTTGTTCCGGCTCGCCTCGGAGCAGCGGGTGCAGGTCAGGCACCTGCGCGCCAGCGTACCAACGTTAGAGGATGTATTCGCGAAAGCTGTAGGCGAATAGTTCAGAGTTACGAGGATCCGCGTAGTGCCCATACACGACCAGGGCTATCGACGTTACGAGGGCAAGCGCGTTCCGCATGGCCGTGCCTGGTGGGTCATCGCGCGGACACAGTTCTTTGCGGCGTTGAAATACCGCCCGTTCGTCATACTGCTGCTGGTGTCGTGGGTGCCGTTCATCGGCCGCGGTGTTCAGATATACCTGTCGTCGAGCTTCCAGCAGGTGTCGATGCTGGCCGCAACCGCCCAGACATTCCGTGACTTCCTCGATCAGCAGGGTCTCTTCGTGTTCCTGGTGACGATCTCGCTGGGCGGGGCGATTGCCGACGATCGCCGGGCTAACGCGCTGCAGCTATACCTCTCGAAGCCGCTGACGCGCACGGAGTACATCATCGGACGTCTCGTGCCGGCGCTCGGGGTTCTTCTCGGTGTGACCTTCGTGCCGGCGATGCTCCTCATCCTGCTGCAGATTGCGTTTTCCGGCAGCACGGCATTCATCGGGCAGAACCTGTTCCTGCTGCCTGCGATCACGCTCGTCTCGTTCACGCAGGCGATCCTCTCGTCGTCCACCATCCTGGCGCTCTCCTCGTTGTCCAAGAGCCGCCGGTTCGTGTCCATCATGTATGCGGGTTTGATCTTTTTCACGACGGCGATGTATCAGGTGCTGCGAACGATCACCGGCAGCCGCGCCTGGGCCGCGATTTCTCCTGGCGACATGCTCGACGTCGTGGCTGACGCGATCTTCCGTGTTCGAGGGAACCCGCCCGTGCCGCCCTACGTTGCAGCACTCGTGATTGTGCTGCTCATCGCGGCATCGTTCTGGGTACTCGAGCGGCGAATCCGCGCCGTGGAGGTCGTCGCGTGAGTGCCATCGCGACAGAGCACCTGTCGAAGTGGTACGGTCAGGTCTCCGGGCTGAACGACGTCACGGTGTCGGTACCTCCCGGCATCACCGGGCTGCTCGGTCCGAACGGCGCCGGCAAGTCGACCTTCATGAAGCTCGTAACCGGGCAGCTGAGGCCGAGCAAGGGATCCATAAGGGTGCTGAACGAGCCCATCTGGGGCAATCACGAGCTCTATCGGCGCATGGGCTTCTGTCCCGAGCAGGACGCCTTTTACGATCGCATGACCGGGGCTGAGTGGGTGACGGCCCTCGTTGGTTTGAATGGCTTCTCCGAGAAGGACGCGGCGGAGGCAACACGACGAGCGCTCGGTATCGTCGATCTGCTCGATGCGGCAGACCGCAAGATTGGCGGCTACAGCAAGGGTATGCGTCAGCGCGTGAAGCTCGCGCAGGCCATTGCGCACGATCCCGAACTGCTCATTCTCGATGAGCCATTGAGCGGCATGGATCCGATCATGCGACGGCGCACGATCCGATTGATCAAAGAGTGGGGGCGATCGGGAAAGAGTGTGCTGGTCTCGAGTCACATCCTGCACGAAGTCGAGTCGATGACGTCGAACATTCTGCTCATCAACAACGGACGCATCGTCGCCGAGGGGAACGTCCACCAGATTCGAGACTTGATAGACGAGCACCCTCACACGGTCTTCATTCGCGCTGACGATCCAAAGCGGCTGGCACGCGAGCTCCTGGCGGAAGATGGGGTCATCAGTCTCCGCTTCGAGCAAGGGGCAGTCGTCGTTGAGACCGGGCGGCCCGACGCCTTCTACGCGCGATTGACCGACATGGCCGCATCCGGCGAAGCCGGTGTCATCGATGAAGTGACATCGCCTGACGACAACCTGCAGGCGGTCTTCAAGTATCTGGTGAAGCAATGACCACGACGGCTCCCCGCTCCGAGTCGTTTCTGACCAGCGCCTTCCGCGTGTTCGGCATGTCGGTCGGCGAGATGCTGTGGTCACGTCGGACGATCTTCATGGTGCTGGTTGTCGGAAGCCCGGTAATCGTGGCGCTCGTTGCGCGGATCGTCCAGTCGATGGGGACTGCGCCGCTCAGGGTCAACGGTGTCCAGGTCGATGCCATGACCATGTTCGGCGCGATGATCTGGATCCTCTTCCTCTGGTTCATCGTCCCCGTGCTTGGCGTCTTCTATGGCACGTCGCTCATCGCTGATGAAGTCGACGACAAGACGATCACCTATCTGTTCACGAGGCCAGTACGTCGCGGTGCGATCGTCGTCGGGAAGTACATCGCGTACCTGCTGTGCACCTCGCTGGTGGTGTTGCCCTCGGTGATGATCGTGTACTTCCTGATGGTGCCCTTCAATCAGATTCCGGGCACCTTCATGTCTCTCGTCATCGATCTCGGGGTGCTTGGTCTCGGGCTGGCCGCGTACGGCGCCCTTTTCGCTCTCATCGGGGCAGCGCTCAAGCGCCCGTTGGTTGTGGGTCTTGTGTTCGTCTTCGGCTGGGAGCTGGTCACCCTCGTCATCCCAGGTTATCTGAAGCGCTTCACGTTGGCCTACTACCTTCAGCCGCTAGTGCCGCACTCGATGCCCGCAGGGGCCGACACGGTGTCCCTGCTTCAGGGCGCTGTGTTCAGAGATCCACCGTCGGTCGCGGCGAGCCTGGGCTGGCTCGCGGTTGCCATCGCCGTATCTCTCACGCTGGCCGTCCGGGTGGTCGAACAACGCGAGTACATCCTCGAGCAGTGAGGGGAGGATGCCCTGTTTCCGCAGGAAAATGCGGTCCGGGAACAGGCCTCGGGCCAAACTCGTATACTGACCGTGGGGGCCGGTGTAGATGACCAAGCGAACTCGGCTGTTTCTCTCGGTTGCATCGGGAATCCTGATGGTCGGCCTGGGCACGGGTCTTCTGGCTGCCTATGTCGGCGGATTCCAGAACCTCACGATTGTTGGTGGGGACGGCCCAGCTGAACTCGCCTACGTGCCCGCAGACGCCCATTTTGTCGCGTATGCCAACGTGCGCGACGTCATGGACTCCGAGGTGCGGCGCAAGCTGACGGACGTTGAGCCGGGAGCAAACGCCGGCCCGCAGCATTTCAAGGAACAGACCGGCATCGATCTCGAGACCGACATCGATCACGTCGTCGCGAGCTTCACTGGAACGGCTGGTGGCTCGACCGAGGGCGAGCCTCCTCTCGTGCTCGCACGCGGTCGCTTCGACCAGGTCCGGATTGAGGGACTGATCCGGGAGCAGGGTGGCACGGTGGAAGACTACAAGGGGTCCCGACTGCTCCTTCAGGACGCCCATAAACTTGCTATCGTCTTCCTGGAACCCGGTCTCGCAGCGTTCGGTGGCCCCGCGGCGGTTCGCCGGGCAATCGACACGAAGGCGGCCGGATCCAACGTGACTGGCAACGACGAGGTGATGCGTCTCGTGCGAGAAATCGACGATGGCGATGCCTGGGTTGTCGCGCGATTCGATGCGCTCACTGGCGGCGACAGACTCCCAGCCGAGGTGGCAAGTCAGCTTCCGCCGATCAACTGGTTCTCCGCAAGGGGATTCATCGGAACTGGCCTCGAGGGTCAGCTGCGCGTCGAAACCCGGGACGAGGCTTCCGCGACGAATCTCCAGGAGGTGATTCGCGGATTCATGGCGCTCGGGCGACTACAGACCGCACAGCACCCCGAGTTTGCTGACTTCCTGAACTCCGTTCAGCTCGCGGGCGATGGCAAGACCGTCTCGCTGTCGTTTTCGCTGCCCTCGGAAATGATCGACCTTCTCGGCGCTCTCAGGGCCGAGCGCTCCAGGCCCAGGCCGGCACCCGCCCCGCGACCCGACGCGGCCCCGACGCTGTAAGCCCCCGGCTTTTTCTCACTCTCCCCACCGACGCGTTCCGCCGTAAACGCGTCGGTAAATGTCCCGTACATTCGGCTCGTAGTTGGTAGACGTCAGGCCTCTACCATCCAATGCCGAAGCTGGTCTTCTTTTACGGCACGCTGATGACGCCCTTCAACCGCACCGGGCGCCTGCAGATCGACCAACATCTCGTGTACAAGGGTCGTGGCACTATCACGGCTGCGCTCTTCGATCTTGGTATCTATCCGGCTGCCGTGCCCGACCCCGACGGACAGGTCTGGGGCGAGGTCTACGAGATGACCCAGCCAGTAGTTGTACTGAGGGCGCTCGATGAGCTCGAGGGATACCGGCCCACTGAGCCGGAGGCCAGTCTCTACACGCGCCGCCTCACCCCTGTGACCATGGAAGACGGGTCGATTGTTTACGCCTCTGCATACTTTTATAACGCTCCGCTCGGCCGCGCGGAGCGGATCGCCTCAGGGGACTACCTGGAGCACCTGATCGGGCGCTGACATCCTGGCGGACTGGGAACGAAGAACTGGGGAACTAAGAAATCAGAGTGCGCCCTAGCGGCGTTCAGCGCGAAGCGAGTCGAGGAATTCCTCGATCGCGTGCGAGACGTGTTCGGAGGGTTCGACGAATTCGATCCCGCTCCAGTAGACCAGCACATCGTCGTCGACGTCGGCAATCTGGGAATGCACGACACGCCCCTTGACGACGACGGATCTGTCTCCGAGCTCGATTCTGAGATCGTGAAGTGAGTTGAGGTTGAGGGAAAAACGGGTCTCGACGAGTGCACCCCGAAGGCTGACCTCCTTGATCACCATCGGTTGAAACACCATGACCTCGCCCTCGAGTCGGCTGATCATGGCGACGCGCGCGCCGTCGCGTTTTTCCTCAGACATCGGTCGGAAATATAACCTAGTTCATTCGCGGTGCTGCGCGATTCGAGAAGACGTTGGTCTCGTCTTCGTCAGTCCACTGCGATAGCACCGCACTGAAGTCCTGTCCTTCGGACTCCGTGGTGTAGGTCAGCACCGGAATGTTGCATGTGTCCGGATCCAGTTTGAGCATCGTCAAGATCTGGAATCCATCGAGACGCTCGATGCGCGTGCAGAGAATCACGAGGTTGGGAAGTACCTTCTTGATTTGCGAGTACGCCCGCTCTCCGGGTTCCACGAACACCATGTCATAGCGACCGGCATCGAGCACCGATTCCAGCATGCCGAGTACGTCGGTGTTGCCGTTGACGACGACAACCTTCTGAACTGGCGTGGCGGCGAATAGGTTCGGCTCAGTCATCGTGTAACCCGCCCTTCTGGGCGCCATCTCATACAGGATCCGTGCCACAAGGGCGGGCTCGTAAAGACTGCCAGGCTTACCCGTCTTATCGTCCGTTTCGCTACATTCCATATAGCCGACGGACGGGCACAATCGAGAAAACACGGCATAAAGGTCTCAGGGACAGCTGTTTAGTGGCTCGGACCACGATTGACCTCAAGTCGCATGCAACGCGAACTTCTACCGGGATTTTCAGGTCGAGGTGTCGAACGGCTTGTCGCTGTGACGAGATTGCGTCAGTCTGTGAACGGAGGGGCGACTTGACCTTTCTCAACTTCATCGATGGGGCGTGGGTTCCCGCGCGTTCTGGCCGCACATTTGAGAACCGAAACCCTGCTGATCGGGACGACCTGGTCGGGCTGTTTCAGGACTCGAGCAGGGAAGACGTTGAAACTGCTGTGGAGGCTGCAGCGCGTGCGTACTGTTCGTGGCGGCTTGTGCCCGCACCGAAGCGCGCCGAGCTGCTCTTCGCCGCCGCACAAATCATCGCCGCGCGAAAAGAAACCCTGGCGCGCGACATGACGCGCGAGATGGGCAAAGTGCTCGAAGAGACGCGCGGCGACGTGCAGGAAGCGATCGACATGACCTACTTCATGGCCGGCGAAGGCCGCCGCCAGTACGGTCAGACAGTGCCATCCGAGTTGCGCGACAAGTTCGCGATGTCCGTGCGTCAGCCGCTCGGCGTGTGTTCGATCATCACGCCATGGAATTTTCCAATGGCGATCCCGTCGTGGAAGATTGCGCCAGCGCTGGTCTGTGGCAATACGGTTGTCTTCAAGCCGGCGACGCTGACGCCGTTATCCGCCCTCAACTTCGTCAAAGTCCTGGAGGAGGCGGGCATTCCTCCAGGGGTCGTCAACCTCGTGACGGGCGGGCCCGACGTGGGCGAGTTGATGACCACGCACGACGAGGTGAAGGTCGTGTCGTTCACCGGCTCGACGACGGTCGGACGTGCCGTGAATCAGCATGCCGCCTCGACGTTCAAGAAGACGCATCTGGAAATGGGCGGCAAGAACGTCGTCATGGTCTTGGACGATGCGCAGCTGGAGCTGGCGGTGGAAGGCTGCCTGTGGGGCGGCTTCGGAACGACCGGACAACGATGTACCGCGGCGAGTCGCGTGGTCGTCCATGAGAGAGTGTACGACCAGTTCCTGAGGGAGTTCACCGCACGTGCGAGCGCGCTGCGTGTCGGCAACGGGTTGGATGATCGCGCGCAGATGGGACCATCGGTCAGCGAGTCGCAACTCGAGACGGTGATGAAGTACGTGGAGATCGGTCGCACCGAAGGTGCCCGTCTTGTGACCGGTGGGCATCGCCTGACGTCAGGGGCGTACGCGCGCGGGTGGTTTCACGAGCCGACCGTGTTTGCCGAGGTCGAACCGTCGATGCGGATCGCGCAGGAAGAGATCTTCGGCCCGGTTGTCTCAGTGCTGCGATGCCGATCGCTCGAGCAGGCGATTGAGATCGGTAACGGTGTGGCCTACGGCCTGTCGGCGTCGATTTACACGCGCGACGTGAACAAGGCGTTCGCCGCCATGCGCGATATGTACACAGGGATCTTCTACGTGAACGCGCCGACTATCGGTGCCGAGGTTCACTTGCCATTCGGTGGTACGAAGTCAACGGGCAACGGTCATCGTGAGGCGGGGACCGCCGCGCTCGACGTGTTCTCGGAGTGGAAGTCGATCTACGTCGACTTCAGCGGCAGGTTGCAGCGCGCGCAGATCGACACGTAGTCCCGGAAGCCGATAGAGCCCGCTTGGGTTGCACGTCACGCCGAGGCGCCGAGACACCGAGAAGCCCCAAAATTCTGACCTCGGTGCCTCAGTGCCTCTGTGTGTCGTGATCATCAACTCAAGGAGTCATGTTCAACCAGTTCAGAATCTCACGCCGAACGCGAAGCGGAACGTACGGCCGCCGGTCTCACCGCTGGACCAGCGCGGGTAGTGCGCGGCGGAGGTGGCGGTGCCGAAGTTCGCGCCGCGGATGTATCCCGTGCGTTGTCCGAGCTCGTCCAGCGGGCTGTTCGGATCCGGCGTCACGGTTGTATCCCACTGAATGAGCTTCTGGTTGTTGAAGACGTTGTAGGTCTGGAGCTGGACCCACGGTCTGAGCGTTTTCCAGACTGGAATGGTGTACCTGATCGCCAAGTCGACCACAGCGTACCCGGCGAAGCTTTCGCTCCCGCGCTCGCCGTAGAACAGCGTTGCGGCCGTGCCGGTGCCGGCGGTTCGCACGTAGCCGGGATTGCGCGCAGCCTGTACCGGCGATAGCGCGACGTTGTTCGTGAAGAGGCTGTAGGTCTGTCCCGAGTTGATGCGCCAGAGCGGCGAGAAGTCAACGCTGCCGAAGCGCCCGAGGCCTTGGCTGTACGTTGTCCAGAGCCGCACCTTGTGGCGCTGGAATTCGTCCAAAGGGCCGTACGGGTAGTAGCGCGCCTCGTTGAAGAGCTCGGGGTAGTCGAACCAGATCGAACCGTTCCCCGGCTGGTTGGCGGCTTCTCCTTCGAAGCTGCCGTGGTTCGTGAGCTGAATCGTCCAGTGGCCGTCCGCCACGATCTGATCGATGATGCGGACGCGGGCCATGAACTGCAGCGCCTGGTACTCGCGTTTCTGCTCGTCGGTGTTCTGCCAGATCACGCGATCGAGTATGCCGCCGGTCTGCGGGACGGTGACCTTGCCCGCTGCGGTCGGGTCGGCAATCACGTCCTCGATGAACGCGCTGGTCGTTCTGTAGGTGTAGACACCTTTGACGTGGCCGGCGTTGGGAAGCTCGCGCCCGAGCGCCAGTGTGAGCTCGTTCGTCTTCGGCGATGACAGGTTTTCGTCGAAGAACACGTTGGCCGTGGGAACGTTGCCGCCGATGACGGCGTAGTTCGCCAGATTGAAGGCGGGCCCGAAGTTCATGCCCGTACCGTTGGGGCCGACGTAGGCGAGGCTCACGAGGCTCGGCGTGCCGACGTTCGTGTTGCGGCCGAAGGCGCGCTCGGTATAGCGACCCGAGTACTGCGCGAATGTCGCCTGCGCGATCGTCCTCCCGTTCCCCTCGACGTCGTAGCTGAGGCCGAGCCGCGGAACCACGGTATCGGTGTCGGCGCCCACGATGCCGCCTGTCGCGTCGGTCCGTACCTTCTCGTAGCGCACGCCGAGGTCGAACGTCAGACGGTCGCCCGCCGACCAGCGATCCTGCGCGTATATCGAGAATGTCTTGATCTCGATCGTGGCGCCGGGAACGGAAACCCAGTTCTCGAGGCGGGTGATGGCGGACCCCGGCGTGACAGCATTGCCTCCCCAGATCGGAACTGGCTCGTCGTCCACGATAAGGGGGCGACCATCGGGGCCGAGGAGGTAGTCGGTGCGGAACACGTAACCGGTGGCCGACTGCGAGTTGCCGCCGTTACGGAACGAGGTGAAGTGCTCGAAGCCGGCCTTCAGATCGTGGCGCCCGGTGGCGGAGCTGGTGAAGAAGTGGGACAGGCTGCCGGCGAATTGTTTGTTGTTGCGGTCCTCGGGATCGGCGGAGCTGAAGTACGGCGCGTTATAGTGACGATTCACAGGGACGCCCGCGTTTCCCCGCGTGATGAAGGGCGAGTCGACGAGCGCCGTACTGGTTCCCCCGGTGTTGCGGAAGCCGAAGTCCTTCCTGGACCACTGGAAGGTTGCAAACAGCGTGTTGGTCAGGACGCCGTTGTAATTCACGACCCAGAGCTTGTTGGGGTTCTGCCGATCGACGAGCGTGGACGCCGTCATGGACATCACGTCGTTGATCGTCGGCAGATTCGTGGACTCCGTCTGGTTGCGCAGGAAGCTGCCGGTGAACGTGTGATTCACGATCGGCGTTCCGGTGAACTTCAGCTCGATGCGCTTGTTGTTGGTGCCAGTGGCATAGGCGCCGCCGACCTCGGCGAACACGCGTCCCGTCTCCGAGTTCTCGTAACGATCTGCGTTGAAGAACCACAACCGGTCACGCACGACTGGACCGCCGATCGTGCCTTCGTAGTACTTGGCGAGCACCTCGCTTCGCTGCTGGTCGCGAGAGCGCTCGAACGGAGTCTCCGACGTCCACGACGGCCTCGAGAAGTTCGAGCGAAACGAGCCCGAGAAACTGTTGCCGCCGCTCTTGGTAATGACGTTGACCACGCCACCGCCGAACCGGCCGTACTCGGCCGAGATCCCTGACGTGAGCACCTGCGTCTCCTCGATGGCGTCTTCGATGAAGAGCGCGTTCGAGGTACCGAACAGGTTGTCGTTGGTATCGACGCCGTCAATCAGGTAAAGGCTGTCGAATGCGAACGCCCCTCCAATGGCCACCTGGCCGACGTTGGGCGTGTTGTCCGTAACGCCGGGCGCCAGTTCGGCAATCTCGAACGGCCGGCGCCCGACCGGGAGCGCATTGATAGTATCCGCGCTGAAGTTGGTGGAGACTTGCGTCGTGGCCAGCGGCGGTGGCGTCGAATCCGCGACGACGTTGACCGTCTCCTGGACGGCGCCGAGTTGCAGCGTGACGTCCAACTCCGCGAGTCCACCGAGTGGGACGACAATGGTCTGCTGAACGTCAGCGGTGCCGGCAAACTGGAACCTCACGGTGTAGGTCCCGGGCGGCAAGCCGCGGATGATATAGGCGCCGATGGCGTCTGTGATTGCCGAGCGCTCGCCCTGAAGCGCAGGTGAAGTGGCGGTCACCGTGGCGCCTGGTAACGGCAGGCCCTGCGGGTCGCGAACGACGCCCGAGAGCACGCCGGTTTGTAATCCTTGAGTCTCGGCCCGCTCTGGCAGCACCAGTATCAGGGCGATCATGAGTGCGAGTAAGCATTCGAGACGACGTGTCCTCACAGTAGTTCCTCCATATTCCGCAAAGCCCTTGCGTTTCCGAGGTGACTCTTGCGTAGACCCGCTACCGAAAAAGGCGAACAGCTGCCCCACGAACGAAGTGGCGGCCTGCCGAACCAACGGGGGCTGGGAGGCCGTTCACGCGGGATTGATGTGACGAACCTAGTTCGCTCCTTCCAACAGTCGATTCGTCACGCTTCGCGCGCTTTTTATCACAGCTGAATCCCATTGGGACCAGCAGGTCGCACATAGTGTGAAAGGTTGGGCTGGAAGGCTCTTCCGGAAGGAAAGCTCGAGTGAGCGGGGGAGCGGAAAAAAAGACAGAGCCGGCTTGTGGCCGGCCCTTTTCCTGGCGTGTTGTGTGTGAGACCCGCCAGCGAAGAAGCGAGGCCGGCCGAAGCCGGCCTCACGTGGTTAGAACAGGAACTTGACGGTGAACTGACCTCGAGTTCCGTCCTCGAACAGGTCGTCCATGCCGTAGCGCGGGTCGTACGCGTCGCACCATCCGGCGTAGACCGGATGAGCGCGTTGTAGTCGTATCCCTGGGTCAAGTCCGTGGTGCTCAAGTCGATGAGCGACGAGCTACGATTCGATGCCGTATCCACGGTTCAGGAAGTTGTGACAGGTGCCTGACCGTCTTCTGGTTGAAGAGGTTGAGCACGTTCAGCTCGAACCGCATACGCTTCGCAGCCGCCATCGCCAACTCGTGCGAAAGAGGAGGTCGGTGCGGGTGAGCGATCGGCGTGCGGCCCATGTCTCCACGGCCGTTGACGAACACGTCCGCGCCGTGGGTCGACGTCACGTAGGTCGAGATCGGCGTGCCGCTGGCACCGTAGAAGGACGCGCCGATCTGGCGTGCCGAACGGGAGGTGTAGGCGCCGTAGAGCTTCACGACATGCGGGCGATCGGTCGCCAGGCGCCCGCGGACGTCGAGATTGCCGCGGGAGTCACACATCAGTTCGTCCAGGTCCCAGGCGCGGTTCACGTTGCCGCCCGGCCGAGCGATGCTGCCCGCCTGCTGCTGTGCGGTCGCCGACGAGGTGCCGCCGGTCGTCGGCGTCGACACCTCGTCCGAGGAAGCGATACCCGCGTAGTTGCCGTACAGGCGGCTAGGGTGTAGTTCGCGCTGAAGAAAGTAGTTGGCAGAAACGGCGGTTGAAGCCGAACTCGAGCGCGTCGTACTGGCGCTTCGGGCGCGGGATCGGCTGAGCCTGGCGGCGTCAGCCGGTCGGAGAACTGGATGGCCGCCTGGCGCCTTGCCAGGATTGCCAATCAGATATCCCTCGTCGCCCTCGTCGTTCAGGAAGCCGATGTCCTCGATCGTCTCGAGCAGCTCGTTGTGGATGTAGTGCACCGTGAGCACGCTGTTCCGGTTCATCTGGAACTCGATGCCGCCGCTGGCGCTCGACTGCCTCATCGGCTCGATGTCCGGATCGATGGTCGAGCGAACGAGGGCACGCGACGGTCGCGGCAGCTGCCCGGGGTCACCCACAAGTCCCGGCCCCGGCATGTTGCTCAGGTTCAGGCTGCCGAGGTCGAGCGTATCCAGACCGCGGTAATCGATGCACCAGGTCTCGGCGCCGAAGGAGCCGCGCGGCAGCTCGTACTTCGTCCAGTCGTAGTACAGGCCCCAGCTGCCGAACACCTTCAGTCGTCCGTCCGCGAACACGTCGTAGGCGGCGCCGAAGCGAGGAGCCAACTTGTCGGCCAAGTTGAAGTGGATGGCTGTCTCCGAGTAGTCCGGCCGGAACGTCGGAACCTTCTCATTCTCGGTACGGATGCCGAGGTTCAGCGTCAGGCGGTTGCCGATCGACCACTGATCCTGAATGTACAGCGAGTGGATGTTGCTGCCCGCTTCGTTCGCGATGCGGCGATCGTTCACCTCGTAGTAGCCGTAGTCCGGCCGCGACCGCGTCTCGCCGCTGAACTGTGAAGCTCCGGTCCCAGAAGATGAACACGTAGCCGCCGGGGTAGAACGAGTTGATGTCGTTGCGTACGCGCTGGAAGCCGTAGCCACCTTTCAACGAGTGGAGGCCACCCGCCGTTGAACGCGCGGTTGTAGTCCAGGTTGAAGGTCGCGCGCTTGGTCGTGTCGTACTCCGTGATCTGTGCCCGCGGCGTGTTCGCCGTGTTCGTTCCGCCGCGCAGCGACGTTGGAATCTGGTTCTCGAAGCCCGGCGTAACACCGGCCGTGGGGGTCCGGTAGGTGTACGAGTCGTCAACGGAATGCCGGTGTCGCTATATCGGTCGTGGAAGAGACCGCCGCGTGCACTGAGGAACGATCTGTCCGTCAGCGTGATGTCGACCGTTCCGCTCGTGTTGACCTGGTTGATCTCGTACCCGCGGTTGATGTTCGCCGCCAGGGACGCCTGCAGTGCCGATATAGCTGTTCGGCGTCGTGCCGTTGTACGCCGCCTGGGTCCCGTCGGCCTCAGTCGGCGTCCACAGCGTGGACCAGCTGGCGGTCAGCCGGCGTGCCGAATAGGTCACCTTGCCGAACGTCTGCTGACGCCAGATGTCGCGCTCGATGTCTGTTGCTGGCGTCGGTGTAGTTGTAGGTGTTGTCCCGATTCTCATTGCGGGGCGAAAACGCACCGTAGAAGAACAGGCGGTCACGAACGATGGGGCCGCCGATGGACCCACCGAACTCCTGCGTGGTGATTCGGCTGTTCGTTATCCTGGACGTACAGACACGGTTCGATCGTCGATCGGATCCAGGACGAGACGCTTCACCGGTTGCGCGCTGATCGCGCTGCCTTCGTAGTAGTAATGTCCCTCGCCGCGGAACGTGTTGCCGCCGCTCTTGGTCACGGCGCTCACGACGCCGCCAAGTGCGCCGCCGTACTCCGCCGTGATACCGCTCGTCTTCACCTGCACTTCCTGCAGGTATTCAAAGACCGTGTTCTGCCGCGACTGACCGTTGACCAGCGAGTTGGTCACGATGCCGTCCACGGTGAAGGCGTTCTCGGCGCCGCTCGCGCCGTTGACCTGCATGCCGCCTTCGATTTCACCCGAGTTCACCGACGGCGCGGTCAGCGCGATCGACTGGAAGGATCGACCTTTCGGCAGACGGTCGAATTCTTCAGCCGACACGTTGTGCGCGATGAGCGTGCTGGCGGTGTCGACGAGTGGTGACTGGGCGATGACCTGCACGGTCTCCGTCACGCCACCGACACGCAGCTCCGCGTTCACCTCGAATGCGCGGCCCAGCAGGACGATGACGTCGGTTCGCTCCACAGGTGCAAATCCGGTCAAGGAGAACCGAACCGTGTAGCGACCAGGAACAAGATCAGCCGCTCTGTATTGACCGTTCGCGTCCGTGACGAACTCGCGAGTTTCGCCTGTCTGAACGTTTGCGGCGAGGACGGATACTCCAGGGACTGCGCCACCCTGCGCGTCCGTCACTGTGCCCGTCAGTGTGCCAAATCGTTCCTGGGCGGATGCGAGGACGCTTACAGCCAGCGCAAACGCCACAAGAAGAGCACTTATGCGTGCGTACATCACTTCTCTCTCCTTAAGAAGCTGTGGTTGCTCTCTTCAGTTACCTGAACCGCTTACGAAAAACGTGTACCAACTGGCCCTGCCATCAAGCCGGTGGATTTTCGGTGATTTGTTGCTCGGATGCCTGCGAACGTGGCGAATAGATCCATGAGGAGCAACATTACGAACCAAAATCATGGATCAGCCGCCACTCGTAATGCAAGCATAACGCTTCATCACTTTGCACAGTCAATTGGGACCAACCCTAATGAGGTACGAGGGTTGGTAAAGCGGGGATAAGGGGACGAACCGCTAAGAATTAGGGGAGATCGGAAGGGCTGGCCGGACAGGGTCCGGTCCAGGGGCGTGGCGCCCCCGGGCCAGGTTGGCTGAGTCTTTACTGCGGAACTGCATAGGCGACCAGGCTATCAGTCGCCACGAGCGCGACATATTGTCTGCCGTCCTTGCCTTGGTAGGTCATAGGGTTAGCGTTGACCTGGCCTTCCAGGCGGGTCACCCAGAGTTCCTTGCCGGTCTTCGAGTCGAAGGCCCGGAACCGCCGATCGGTGGTTGCGCCAACGAACACGAGCCCTCCGGCAGTGACCGTTGGGCCCGCGCTGCCACTGTTTCCTGTCTGTTGCTTGCCCTCGGGAAGAGCCTCAGTCAGGCCGAGTGGTGTTTCCCACGCTATCTCCCCGGTATTGGCGTTCACTGCCACAAGGCGACCCCATGGTGGCCGCTGGCAGGGCAGGTTGGCGAGTGTTCGGCCACTCTCATCCCTATATGGTGCGCTGAAGGTGAAGTACGGGCCGGCGCCGTTCACGCTGCCGCGATCGTAGGGAATGGTCGAACCCTCTGTGCCGCGACCGTAGTTCTGACCGGGCCGCTTCTCTTCGATCCAACCCACGAGCGAGGTGTCGTGAGCGTTCACGAATACAAATCCGGTGTTGGGGTCGACAGCCGCACCGCCCCAATTCACGCCTCCTGTTCCACCCGGAAACTGGATCGTGCTCTTCGGCGGTTCACCAGCGACCTGAAAGCCGAACGGCGTGAACGGCCCTGCATTCGCGAAGCCGCCGCTCTTGTCCCAGAGCGCCTGACACTCCGCGACGTGTTGCGCTGACGTGTCCTCCGGTCGCACCATGTCGCGATCCTTCTTGAACTCGACTCGCGACAACGGGCGTGACGGCTTGATCGGAAATGGTTGCGTCGGGGAGTACCACTCGCCGGGGACGTTGCCCTGAGGCACCGGACGTTCTTCAACGCCGAAGATTGGCTTACCGGTCACGCGATCGAGGATGAACATGTAACCGGTCTTGCCAATCGACGCGAGCGCAGGGATGCGGCGGCCATTCTGGACAATGTCCACGAGCGCAGGTGGATTCGGCATGTCCGAATCCCAGAGATCGTGATGGACGGTCTGGAAGTGCCACAGATACTTTCCGGTCTCGGCATTGACCGCGACGATCGAGTTGGCGAAGAGGTTGTTGCCGGGACGATCGCCGCCCCAGTAATTACCAGCCGGCCCTGCTACGGGCATGTAGAGGATTCCGCGCTCGTCGTCGAGCGTCATGTACCACGCCCACACGTTGACACCCGATCGATTGCGCCATCCGCGATCCAGCCATGTCTCGTGTCCGACTTCCCCGGGCAACGGCACCGTGTGGAAATCCCACAGATGCTTGCCCGTCCTGATGTCGAACGCGCGGGTGTCACCTGGCGCGGAGAGCGCGACCTCACCTGTGGTCGCACCCAGGATCGCGATGTTCCTGTAGATCGTCGGCACCCCATTCCAGGGCACGGCGATCTCGACGATGCCGTTGCGTCCGAAGCCGGCGACGGGCGCACCGGTCGCGGCGTCGAGCGCAACCAGGCGGGGGCCGGCAGTCAGCAGAATGCGCGGAGCGAGCTTCCCATCACCGGGCCAGTAGGCGACACCGCGTGCGGTCGTCTCCATGCCGAGCGGCATCAGGTATCGCCATAGTTCTTTACCTGTGTGCGCCTCGATGGCCAGCACCTGGTTACCTCGTGCCGGCAGATACATGACGCCGCCGACCACGATCGGCGTTGCCTGCGGGTTGCTCCCGGTCGCATCGAATGGGTCGGCACTTCCGCGCGCCTGACCGGCAGCCGGATTTCCTGCGGCGCCAGCGGCACGACCCGCGGGCGCGGCTTCGCCGTCAGGCGGCGGGCCTCCGCCACGGCGACCGGCGGGTTGCGTCAGACGCATTGACCACGCAGGCGCCAGCCTGGCGACGTTGGTCGTGTTGATGTCTGTCAATGGAGAGTAACGCGTGCCAGACAGTGTTCGGCTGTAGAGAGGCCAGTCGCCGGGCGCCGGGCTGCGCTGGGTCGACTGCGCCGCCACAACGACGCTGCCGATGAGGACGAGCGGGACGAGTATCAAACGCATCATGTCAGGGGAGTATACCCATTTGGCTCTGGGCTCTCGGCTCTGGGTCTGGGCCGAGAGCCTGAAGCCGACAGCCAAGCGCAGAGCCGAGAGCCGAACGTCGAGAGCCGTGATTCAATACCCCTCGTGTCTCATCGCGTTGCGGTCATTCCGGGTGATGGCATCGGTCCCGAGGTAACCGCGCAGGCCGTGAAGGTGCTGGAGGCACTCGGCGGTGTGGAGATGCACCACTTGCCGTGGGGCGCCGATCACTACCTCGCGACGGGTGAAACGGTTCCGCCCGGTGGCTACGATCTGCTGCGGTCGTTCGACGCGATCCTGATCGGCGCGCTCGGTGACCCGCGCGTTGCGGACAACCGGCATGCGCGCGCGATCCTGCTCGGCACGCGCTTCGAGCTCGATCTCTACGTCAACTATCGCCCGGTGCGGTTACTCGACACGCGCCTGTGTCCGCTCAAACACCGCACACCCGCCGACGTCGACTTCGTGGTGCTGCGCGAAAACACGGAAGGTCTGTATGTGGGTGTCGGAGGTCGATTCAAAGCCGGCACCAGCGACGAGATCGCGGTCCAGGAAGAGATCAATACCTACAAGGGTGTTCACCGGATCATCCGCCACGCGTTCGAGGTCGCGCGCACGCGTCCTCGCCGTACCGTCTGCATGGCCGACAAGAGCAACGCGATGCAAGAGGGGCACGCGTTGTGGCAACGCGTGTTTCGCGAGGTCGGTGCTGAGTATGCGGATGTGTCGAGCCGTCACCTGTACATAGATGCGTTGGCGATGATGCTCGTCCAGGATCCGGGTCAGTTCGATGTCATCGTGACGAATAATCTCTTTGGCGACATCATCACCGACATCGGTGGCGCGCTGCAGGGCGGCCTGGGCATGGCCGCGTCCGCGAATCTTCACCCCGGGCGCACCTCGATGTTCGAACCCGTCCATGGCTCGGCGCCGCCACTGGCGGGGCGGGACGCAGCGAATCCAATCGGGGCGATTCTGTCTGCGGCGCTGTTGCTCGAGACGCTGGGACGCCGGGAGGACGCCGACCGGATCAACCGCGCGGTTGAGTCGGCCGTCGGAGACGGCGCTGTCACACGTGACGTCGGCGGAAATCTCGGCACATCGGCTGCCGGCGACGCCGTTCGAGAGCGGCTTCGATGACCGTCTTCTGAGTGATAGACTCCTTTGGCTTTACCCCAACATCTTTTCTGACGTAGGAGTGTGTCGACATGGCAGCGGACTTTTTTCTGGGCGAGTCACTGGTGGGCGAGGGGAATGAGGTCGCTCACATCGACTTGATCATTGGCTCGAAGAGCGGCCCGGCGGGGGCAGCCTTCTGCAACGCGCTGACGAACAACAAGGACGGGTTCACGACGCTGCTGGCGGTGGTGGCGCCGAACCTGCCGGCCAAGCCGGATACGCTCCTGTTCAACAAGGTGACGATCAAGGGAGCGAAGCAGGCGGTGCAGATGTTCGGGCCGGCGCAGGCGGCGGTGGCGCGGGCGGTGGTGGACTCGGTAGAGAGTGGAGTGATCCCGCAGAACAAGGCCGACGATCTGTGCGTGCTGGTCGGCGTGTTCATTCACTGGGAAGCCGCGGACGACAAGAAGATCTACGACTACAACTACCAGGCGACGAAGGAATCGATTCAGCGCGCGCTGGCGAGCAAGCCGTCAGTGAGCGAAGTGCTGGCGGGCGCGAAGACCGCCAAGCATCCCTTCAGCCCGAAGTAACTCTTCAAACTCCCAACTCCCAACCACCAACTCCCAAGACGGAACCGGAACCCGGAACCTCCGGATTTGGGAGTTGGGAGTTGGCCGTTTGGGAGTTGAGTGATCCGGCCCTCCCTCGGTATAGTTCTCAGGTTTGCGCGCCCGAAGTTCACGCGCGCGCACGGATTGGGGCCAGGCCAGTCCCGGCGTGGCCGATAGCTCACTTCCAGACAGGAGTGTGTCGACATGGCAGCGGACTTTTTTCTGGGCGAGTCACTGGTGGGCGAGGGGAATGAGGTCGCTCACATCGACTTGATCATTGGCTCGAAGAGCGGCCCGGCGGGGGCAGCCTTCTGCAACGCGCTGACGAACAACAAGGACGGGTTCACGACGCTGCTGGCGGTGGTGGCGCCGAACCTGCCGGCCAAGCCGGATACGCTCCTGTTCAACAAGGTGACGATCAAGGGAGCGAAGCAGGCGGTGCAGATGTTCGGGCCGGCGCAGGCGGCGGTGGCGCGGGCGGTGGTGGACTCGGTGGAGAGTGGAGTGATCCCGCAGAACAAGGCCGACGATCTGTGCGTGCTGGTCGGCGTGTTCATTCACTGGGAAGCCGCGGACGACAAGAAGATCTACGACTACAACTACCAGGCGACGAAGGAATCGATTCAGCGCGCGCTGGCGAGCAAGCCGTCAGTGAGCGAGGTACTGGCGGGCGCGAAGACCGCGAAGCACCCCTTCAGCCCGAAGTAACTCTTCAAACTCCCAACTTCCAACGACCAACTCCCATCTCGAGCCTGAAACGCGGATACTTGGGAGTTGGGAGTTGGAGGTTGGTAGTTATCGATGAGTTCCCGTGAAGAAACTTCTGTTGCAACTCGATTCCTCTCCACACCCCAGCGTGTTCGATCGCGTCGTCGCCTTCGATGCCGGCGCCGACGAAGTCATGAGCTACGGGGGCGTGACGCCGGACACCGTCCGTGACCTGGTGCACGGAGCGATCTTCACGCGCGGCCCCAAGCATCTCAACAACACTGCCATCTTCATCGGCGGCAGCGACATGGCACAAGGTGAGCGGCTGCTCTCCGCTGTCAAGAAGGCCTTCTTCGGACCGCTTCGCGTATCAGTCATGCTGGATTCCAATGGGTCCAATACGACAGCGGTTGCGGCAGTGGCGAAGATGCGACAGGCGGTGGGTTCGCTCGAAGGACGCTCGGTCGTTGTCACGGCCGGCTCGGGTCCAGTCGGTCTCCGCGCGGCGGGACTCTTCGCGAAAGCCGGCGCGCACGTCACGGTCACATCGCGACGTGCCGGCGATGGCAAGTTGTCTGAAACCATACGCCAGCGGTTTGGTGGCTCGATTCGCGAGGTCGCGATGGCGGACGGCTCCGGTGCATCACAGGCTCTCGAGGGCGCCGAGATGGCCCTCAATGCCGGGCCCGCTGGTGTATGCCTGATTCCTCGCTCAGCCTGGGTCGGTCGTTCAGGCCTCCGCGTGGTCGCCGACGTCAATGCCGTTCCGCCACTTGGCGTCGAGGGGATCGAAGTCACTGACGATGGCGCGACGCGGGAGAGCGTGACGGCATTCGGCGCGCTCGGGATCGGCGGCTTGAAGATGAAGGTCCACAAGGCGTGCATCGCACGGCTGTTCGAGAAGAACGAGTTCATCCTCGATGCCGAGGCGATCGCCGAGTTGGCTGAAACCTTGTAATACGATGCCACTGCAATGCCCCGCGTCATTGGCATCGATCCCGGAACCGTCAGCCTCGACTTGTGCGGCCTCGAAGACGGTCGAGTGTTTTTCGATCAGTCGATTCCAACCGAGGACGCGACCGCCGATCCTTCGTTAGTTCTCGGCATCATCGAGCGAGCATCCCCGCTCGATCTCGTGGTCGGACCCTCTGGCTATGGTCTTCCGCTCGCCAAGGCAAGTGAACTCACCGAGTCGGACATTCGGTTGGCGTGCCTGGCCCCGCGCGGCGACAGCGGCGGCATCGGAGGGCTGGCGTCGCTGATGCGCGCGATGGGAACCGCGGCGGTTCCGGTCATGATCACACCAGGCGTTGTCCATCTTCCTTCTGTGCCTGCCCACCGGAAGGTCAACCGCGTGGACATGGGCACAGCCGACAAGGTCTGCGCGGTCGCGCTCGCCGTTCACGAGCAGGCGCGCCGGCGTGGCTGCCCTGAGCGGGAGGTCTCGTTCATCCTCCTCGAGCTTGGCGGGGCGTTCAGCGCAGCTCTCGCGGTGGAAGAGGGTTGCATTGTCGATGGGCTCGGCGGTTCGTCGGGACCGCTCGGCGCCGCCTCGTGCGGAGCGCTCGATGGCGAGGTCGCTTTCCTCGCGGGTCAAGTGAGCAAGCAGATGCTCTTTTCAGGAGGAGCGCTCGCAGTCGCGGGCATACCCGAGGCGCGCGCTGAAGCGATCGCCGAGGTCACGACCCCGGCGCGTCAGAAAGCGCTCGAAGCGTATCTCGAGAGCATCGTGAAAGCCGTCGCGGCGCTGGCCGTGTCCGCACCTTCCGCGCGCGTGGTGGTGCTGTCGGGACGACTGGCAAAAGTGGCGACGATCCGCGGTGGGCTGGTGAGCCGACTGTCGCGCGTGATCCCTGGAGTCACCATCGAACTGCTGTCAGGGCTGGCATCGGTCGCCAAGCACGCCGCGCAGGGCGCCGCTCTTCTCGCTGATGGTCTTGCCGGCGGAAGCGCCGCCCCTCTTGTCGACGCGCTTGGTTTGCGTGACGCGAAAGGCACCGTGCTCGACCATCTCTACGTGATCTCACAGGAGACCGCGCGCCGCCGGTTAGGACTCGAGTAGTTGACGTGCACGTCTTGATCGTCGGGGTGTCGACGCGTGCGGCAGCGGAGTCGGCGGCGAGAGCCGGGTTCGAGGTGACCGCGCTGGACGCCTACGCCGACCTCGACCAGCACCCCTCGGTCCGCGCTCTCTCGTTGTCGCGAGACTTCGGGATGGCATTCTCCGCAGAAGCGATAGCGAGCGCAGCGAGCCAGATCTCGAGCGACGCGGTCGTGTACCTCTCGAACCTCGAGAACCATCCAACGGCTGTCGAGACGCTTGCCTCAGCGCGCGCACTGTGGGGCAACACTCCAGACGTGCTGCGACGTGTGAGGGATCCCAACACCCTCTCTACAGCTTTCGCAGAGCGTGGGGTTCGCTTCCCTCGAGTCCTCGCTTCCACGCCCCACGCGCAACAGAGCGCCAGCACTCGATGGCTCATCAAACCCCGCGTGTCTGGTGGTGGTCATGGCGTGAGGTTCTGGTCGCGGGATGAACCATTGACACGCGGTCACTACCTGCAGGAATTCATGGAAGGTGGCCCAGGCTCTGTCGTGTTCGTTGCCGCCGCTGGCGTTGGCGTTGCCCTCGGCATTTCACGACAGCTGATCGGCGAGAGCGCGTTTGGCGTTTCAGGATTCCGCTATTGCGGAAACATTCTCAGCGTGCGAGAAGATCTGTTCGCACCTGCTCCTGCACTCGTCGAGACGCTCACCGGGGCGTTTCCGCTGGTTGGCGTGGGCAGCATCGATTTCATGTCCACGGATGCCGGCCTTTACCCAGTGGAGGTGAACCCGCGGTGGACCGCATCCATGGAACTCGTCGAGCGGGCGCTGAACATCTCGATGTTCGGCATGCACGCCGACGCCTGTGCACGAGCGGTGCTCCCGTCATTCGATCTCACGCGCTGGCCCGCGGGAGCGAAGGTTCATGGCAAAGCGATCGTCTTCGCGCGCGAGGACATCGTGGTTGGCGACACGCAGGGCTGGCTCACGGACCCCAATGTGCGGGACGTTCCCCGTGCGGGCGAGCACATCGCTGCCGGTCAACCGATCTGCACGGTCTTCGCAGTTGCCCCCGACGATGCCAGTTGTCATGACGGGCTCGTCGATCGTGCTGAGCGGATTTACGCCGACGTGTCGAGCGGTCGATGAGCTGACGGACCACGGCCGGCTGAAGCCTGACCCTACATACCATGCCCACGCTAACGGGTTCCGACGTTCTCTCCTGCAAGGAAGCGATTCACGATGCGAACGACCTCGTCTGGCTTCTCGTCGCTCGGGTAGTGCCCGACATCAGCGATGGTAATCAGTTGCGCGTTCGGGAGTGTCTTTCTCAACTCGGCCTGCGTCTCCGGCGGGACGATCGTGCTGCGGCTTCCGAGGATGTAGAGGATGGGCGCCTTGATGTCGCGTACGAAGCGCCAGAGGTCGGTCGCGACGAAGCCCTTGACCAGCTGCGGATCGCGTTTCCACTCGATGCGTCCGTCTGCCCGCTTTCGTGTGCCGTAGCGCACGTAAGGTTCGAGCACCGCTGACGACATTCGCGGATTCGCCTTCCTGAGCTGCGCGAGGAGCTCCTCGGTAGATGCCCATCCGGCTCGCTCCTGCTCGACGCGCTTCGCGTAGCCGTCAGCGATCTGACGTGGACGCTCCGGTCCGACATCCTCGGAGATCACGCGCGACACGAGCTCGGGGTGCTTCCCGGCGAAGACCTGAACGACGCGACCACCGGTGGAATTACCCCAGAGCACCATGTCGCGAAGCTTGAGCTGCGCGACGATCCCCTCGACATCGCCGACGTGGTCCTCGACCAGGTAGCGTCCCTGCGGATCCCAGCCCGAGTCACCGTGGCCGCGCATGTCGATGGCGAGCACGCGATATCTCGTGGTGAACTGCGTCGCGACGTGGTCGAAGGTACGTGCCACACGGTCGAGGCCGTGCACCATCACGAGCGGCTGCTTTCCCTCTCCACCCCAGTCGACGTAGTGGAGGCGAAGACCATTGACCTCGAGAAAGCGGTCCGCCGGTTGCGCTGCCGATTGCGCCTGTGTGGTGATCCTCATGGCCAGGCTCAGCGATGCGAACACCAGCACCACGGGTAACAGTTTTAGCGAGAGCAGCGAATCTGACGAGGTGGTCAGGACTGGTTTCATGGCAATCAGATTATCCTTACGCACATGGCTGAGACCGTAGAGTTTCGCAGCAACGGAAGCATGGCATCTGGCTATCTGGTCACCCCGCCCAAGGGCTCGGGGCCGGGCGTGCTCGTGATCCAAGAGTGGTGGGGCCTCGATTCTGGCATCAAGGAGATGGCCAACCGCCTCGGGCAGGCTGGCTTCGTTGCACTGGCGCCCGATCTGTATCACGGCGAGCTCGCCGCGCACGACGAGATGGACAAGGCGTCACACCTGATGCAAACCCTGCCGCCAGACCGCGCGGCTCGCGACATGAGCGGTGCGATCGACTACCTCGCCGGTCACCCGGCCGTGACGAGCAAGGGCATCGGCGTCGTCGGGTTCTGTATGGGGGGCATGCTGTCGTTCATCATCGCGGCGAATCGACCCGAGAAGGTGAAGGCGGTCGTCCCATTCTATGGATTTCCGCAGGGGGCCAGTGAGCCAGACTGGTCGAAGCTCACCGCCGCGATCAGCGGACACATGGCCGAACACGACAGCTTCTTTTCTCCTGAAGCCGCGCGCGCACTCGAAGCGAAGCTCCGCGCGATGGGCAAGAACGTCACGCTCACCGTTCACGCGGGAACCGGGCATGCGTTCATGGGACCACACAACGCACTCGGAACCTTCAACGCTGAAGTCGCCGGTAAGGTGTGGCCGCAGGCTGTCGCGTTTCTGAAGGAGAACCTGAACTAGCCGGCGTCAGCCAGCCAACTCGTGCAAGCGGAAGTGATGCTTTCCGAGCTTCCCGCCGTAGTTGCCCGCCGTGATCTCGACCACCCCGGGACGACACGCGGCGGCGAGCCCCACGCGCATGGCCTCTTCGATTGACGCGCGATCGAGGCCATCGATCACGATCTCGAGGACCGAGTTCGCGCTCCCCGGTACCTGACTGTCGACACCGTTGCGCCCGCGCAGCGTCGGACAGTAGGCGTCGTTGGTCGACGCGATCATGTTCTTGTATTTCTTCGCGCCGACCTTGCTGCCCGCGCGCACGATTCCCCCGGGGAAGGGGAGAATGACGCCGCGGACGCCGCGCATCGCCTCGACTGCGGCCTCCGCAGCAGCGAGTGCAGACGTTTGATCCCTGGCCATGATCAGGAAGTTGCCCCCGCCGATTGCTTTCTGGATCCCGAACGTCTCCTGAACGAGAAACTCGCCCTCCATGACCGGAATGCGCCAGTAGCGCTGGCCGTCGAGAACCTTGCTCGACTGAAACTTATCGCCGAAGTGCCGCAACGCTCCACCGACCGTCACGCGGTCGGTGGCGTGCGGCAAACCGTCGAAGCACGCCGTCGTCGGGCACGTGAGGATCGTCTGGCCGACCCGATCGACGAGTTGCCGGCCCAGGCCTTCGGCATCGAATGCGAACATCAGGACGCTGATGCCGGGCCGCCCGTCCGGCGTGTCATCCGGTGCGATCTCCGTCTCGATACCTGCTTCGACCTTGCATCCGATTACGGAGGTCGCGAAGCCGGTCATCGACTGCGCCGCCGTGCGCGCCCATCCAGCAGACTGCGCCGTTATGACCACCCTCGCACCGCGCATGCCGAACGCTTCGGCAAACGTATCGACGATCCGGACTCCGCCGCGCTCCATCGCTACCTCTGTTTGACCACTCATGTATCCCGACCCAATCCTGGCTCGCTGCTACTGCGTGCAGGCCCAGTTCTTTGCATCCTTCAGATCGCCCGAGCCCTTGTATTTCGCGTACTCCGGATATGGGCACAACGGGCGTGTCAGCCCGGACTGCGGGTTCGACCCCATCATCTGGACCGGTATCACGCCCTGCTCCCGCCATTGTTCCATCGCAGTCAGCGTGTCGAACGTGTTGGGACCGTCTCCGCCGCGACAATGCGCCATGCCGGGCACCATGAACAGACGCGCAAAGTCCTTCTGTTCACCCATTTCCTTCACGAGGTTCTCGTAATAGAGCACCGTATTCTCCGGTGTGATGGTCGTGTCTCTCCAGCCTGCGTAGAGAAGAAGCTTGCCGCCGTGCGCCTTGAATTTCCGAAGATCGGGGCTGACGGCGTCGACGAAGCCGACTTTCTTGTTGATGATCGGCATGTCGCGATCGAGATCGAACGCCCGCCAATCGTAGTTGGCATCCTGAAAGCCCCAGATGCGGACCGTGTCGTAGCCTCCGCCAGGTGTACCGGTCGCGCCGCGTAACGCGGGCAGCGGGTTGCCCATTGCCTGGCCTGAGAAGATCAACTCACCCTTGCTGTTCTTGAGTCCGCCGTAAAAGGTCTCGACCGTCTGCAACTGCGATGCGGTCAGACATGAGGGTGATTCGCCTCCCGTGCAGGCGAGCTTCGAGACGTCCACCTTGCACTCCCGCGGGTTGTTCAGGAAGCCTTCCTTCAGCGTATCGCACGAGTTCATCACCATCTCGTTCACGAGTCTGGCTTTGTCCTCGGGAATCGTGCGCTCGGGATGACGTGCGAGATCGATGCTTCGGGCCACGCCGGCTGTATGCATCTGGATGTGGCGATTGGCCAATGCACCGCCGATGATGCCGTCGAAGTCCTCGGGGAAGCGCTGCGCAGCCATGGCCGCCTGTCGTCCACCTGTCGAGCACCCCTTGAAGTAGGAGAATCGCGGAGCGCGCTCGTAGAAGGCGTTGATCACCTGCTTTGACTTGACGGTCATCTCGTGGACCGCTCTGTACGCGAAATCCACGATCTTCTCCGGATGTCCAAGACCGAACACCCCACCCGGCCCGTCAGCCTCGGAGTGGCCGGTGTCGGTACCTGCGGTGGCGTAGCCACGACGCAGTGCGATCTGCATTTCGCCGTAGCCCTGAATCGATCCGGCGAAACCACCGTTGCCGACGGCGAGAAACCGTCCGTTCCAATTCGCCGTGGGCATCCAGAGCTCGACGTTGATGTTGGAATCGGACGACGGCTTGAGGACCATCTTCACGCGACAGTGTTCCGGGATCGGCTCGACGGGTTCAGGCGCGGCGCCCTGTCGTCCACGCGCCGCTGCGGGCTGAACGAACGGCCCTGCCGGAACCACGGCGGCACTGGTCACCGTCGCCTGCTGAAGGCGGAACCCGGTGAGGCTCTCACATGTCTGTGGAGCTGCCGCCGCACTGAGAAGCGCGAGGCCGAGAATACTGAGCATCGCAGACCTCCTTCAAAGACGCTGAGTGTGAAGACCATTCCGTCGACGACCACGGCGCCCGACACACTGATCGCTCCGCCGTGAGCGACCCCAGTCTATCGCGCTGGCTGACCGTCGACTCGAACGAAGCCTGATGGCCGAATCCAGAAGCGCTCGCGCCAGGTGGCACCAGGGGCAATGGTCTGCAACTCGCGATACGTCCCACGATGCGCCATGTTTACGGCGTTGGTGATTCCTGCCATCGGCTCGAAGCAGATGAAGTTGCGCTCGGCCGGCGACGAAGGACCCTGTCCGCCGCGACCCGTGCCAGACGGGCTCGGCGCCCAGACGACCACCGAGCGATAGGAGGCACCGACGATCACATCGACACGCTGCTTCCGCCCCCATACCGACATCGTGGCGCGGCCCTCCGAATCGCGCACGAGATCGCTGAAGACGTCGTCAAGGCTATAGTCGCGAAGTGGTGATGAGCCCGGATCGGGGAAGAGTTGTTCGACTGGGACGGTCTCTCCAGTCGGCACCTTGTTCGCGTCGAGCACCCAGCGCCTTCGGGCGCCGATTGCGATGGTCCATTCATCGCGTGGCGAGTCCGTGAGCTGGAAGTACGGATGGAATCCGATCGCCACCGGCATCGGCTCCGCGCTCGTATTGGTGATGATCGTCTGCACCTCGAGGTGTCCGTTCGCGAGCCGGTATGTCATGTCGATGATATGTGCGAACGGCCACTGTTTCATCCATGACGGTTGACGGAAGAACTCGAGCCGGCTCGTCACCCAGGCGCTCTCGCGATTCGCGGCCATTGCGGTGACGTGCCACTGGTCGGTCGTCGTCAGAAAGCCGTGAATCGGAATCGCGCCGCGGACGTTGCCCAGGCTCATGTCGAATGCGTAGCGCCGGCCGTTGGCGTAGAACGCCTGCTCGTCGAGACGGTTCGCCCATGGGCCCATGAACGGGATTCCGGTTGCGTTGGGGCGAGCCTTGAAGTCTGCGAGCGTGGCATGCGGGAAGCGCAGGATGTTGTGTCCCTTCACCTGCATTTCGAACGCGATGTTGCCGACCGACGGCATGATTGAAACGACGGTATCCGTCGTGCGATCGGCGAGCCTGACGATGTCGCCGTCACGAACGGCGGAGTAGCGCTGGGCTTGTGCCGGCGCGGCGAGAGTGCTCGAGAGCAAGACAAGGCAAAGCAGACGGAGGGGCTTCATCCAGGTGGGAGTGTATACGCGCCGCCCTGCAGTTCAGAGTGATCGAGGGCACGAAGGCTGGCCTCTTACCTCAGGTTCGAGGTCCTTGACCCGGACAAGGGGCAGGCATACCCTTCCTCCAGCATTCAGGCACCGGAGGCCCCCGATGCGACATCGATTCGTCGTCGTACTCCTCACAGCAGGCTTCGCGGTGATGGCCGCGTCCGCTGCCGCCCATCATTCGGTCTCCGGCCAGTACGACTCAGCCAAGCCGCTGACGCTGACAGGCGTGATCTCGAAGGTCGACTGGATCAACCCGCACATCTACCTGTATCTCGACGTCAAGGACAAGGATGGCGCCGTCACCAACTGGACGCTCTCTACGCTGCCAACCGCGATGATGCGTCGCGCGGGGCTGACCAGGGAGGCGTTGCAGGGAAAGCCCGGTGAGATCGTGACGATCAACGCCATCGCCGCCAGAGACGAGACGAAGCGATTGGGTTGGATCTCGAAGATCACCTACGCCGATGGACATCACATTCAGTTGGGCAGAGATTGAGGAGACGCCACATGTCGCACCGACTCTTCGCCGGGTGTCTCGTCGCCTTCGTGACCGTTGTGGGCTGGCCTCTTGCCGCTCAGGGGCCGCGGATGACGGCCGATCGTCTCGCCGAGCTGGCGAAGAAACCAACGCCACGTCTCGCCGACGGCAAGCTGGATCTCAACGGGACTTGGGATCACCTGGGCGGGATCGAGTTCGTCCGCCCGCAGTCGCTCGAGGGCGGCTCTGTATGCGTGGTTGGATGTCCGCCTGCGGGAGCCGCCGGACGGACCGGCGGAGCCGGCCGCGCCGGGGGGCCGCCCGCGGCGCCGCCTGCACCGAACTTCCCCAAGTACAAGCCAGAGTTCCTTGCGAAGGTCGCAGACCTGAGTAAGCGCCAGGTCGAGGTCGATACCGCTCTTCAGTGCCAGCCACCCGGAGTCCCGCGCATTGGTCCGCCGGTGAAGATCGTACAAACGGCGCGCGAGGTCGTGTTTCTCTACGACGACGTGAATGGGTCGTTCTTCCGGATCATCCCGACCGATGGCCGGCCGCATCGGAAGGATCTGCCAGCGAGTTATCTCGGCGATTCGATCGGACGCTACGAGGGCGGCACACTCATCGTCGAGAGCGTCAACTTCAACGAGGAAACGTGGTTGACCGACAATGGTGCGTTCCACACCAAGGATCTGAAAGTCATCGAGCGCCTGCGCAGAGTCGGCGACACGATCGTGTACGAAGCCGTCGCCCACGATCCAGCCGTGCTGGTCGAGCCGTGGCAGGAACGCACGCAGACGCTGTGGCTGACTGATCGCGAGATTGAAGAGTCGCCGCGTTGTGAGGACCGCGACCTCGATCTCATCCAGGACGGCTCACACCACGACAACCCGCGCTAGCGGGATTCTCACGGCGTAGGGCGGTCCTGGTCTTCGGACCCGCCGATCCTGAAAAGCAGGACGGGGCATTGTGTTCCTACTGTGTCCCCTGTATTGACATCGTCAGAAGGCGGGAGCAAGATCCGCGCACTCTGTGACTTACGTGGACATCATATATCAGTTAGGTGCCCCTGATTCGGACCCTCACATAATCGGTCGGCGACGCACTCGTATGGGAACCTCCGGCGGTCTTGCAACTCTAAAGGAGGAGTCTGTTCATGCGTTCAATCGGCAGAATCGTGGTGGTGTTGGCCTGTGTCGTCCTGGCGCAGGCGCTGGTACCTTCCCTCGTCCACGCCCAGGCGACGCTGGCCGGTGTGGTTCGCGACCCGTCAGGCGCCGTGCTGCCTGGCGCCACAGTCGAAGCATCGAGCTCGGCGCTGATTGAAAAATCCCGGACGGCCGTCAGTGATGGCACCGGGCAGTACCGCATCACCGATCTGCCTCCCGGCATCTATAACCTCAACTTCTCTCTGGCCGGGTTCAGCGCGGTTCAGCGGCAGGGCGTGCAGGTGACCGGGTCTGGCGTGATCCCAATCAACGTCGAGATGCGTCTTGGCGCCCTCCAGGAAACAGTCACGGTCACCGGCGAGACACCCATCGTCGACACGCAGTCGACGAGGCGTGAGATGGTCATCAGCGCTGAATCGCTCGCCACGCTTCCCGTGACGCGCAGCTATGGAACGCTGCTGGCCGCCATTCCCGGGATTACGACCGACAACACCTCGCGCGGCGCGATGACCGAACCGTTCATGACGTTCTTCACGTCGAACGGGGGTCGCGCAAACGAGGGGCGCATGTTGATCAATGGCCTTCCCGTCGCGGCGTCGTTCAACGGCGGCGGCGTATCGACGTTCATCTACGACGTGGTGAACACGGACGAGATGCAGGTCCTCGTGTCGGGAGGGCTTGGCGAGAGCGAAGCCGGCGGGCCGAGTGTCAACCTGATCCCGCGATCGGGCGGCAACTCATTCAACGGGACCGCGTTCTACAGTGGCACTGGCGACGGCATGCGGTCGGACAACATCGACGAATACCTGAGCAGCATCGGCTTGACGCGGCCGGCCGGCATTGCTCAACCAATACGATGTCAGCGGTGCGCTGGGCGGCCCCATCGTGCGCGACCGTCTGTGGTTTTTCGGCTCGGTGCGCGACTTTGGAAGCACCACGTACACCGAAGGCGTCTTCGCGAACCTCTACGCCGGCGATGCGAGCCGTTGGGACTACGAACGAGATGAGTCCGTCGAAGGGCGCGGCACGAATCGCCGGGACATCTTCTCGATCAAACTGACCGCACAGGTGAGCCCGCGGAACCGCGTCACGTTCTCGCACGAGTATCAGCACCGTTGCTCGGGAGGGACCATCACTGCGGCCGGCGGAGGCTGCCGCGGGCGCGGCGACGACTGGATCGGCCTCGGCACCCTCACGGCCTCACCCGAGACGTGGCCGGGGTACCACGATTTTCCATACCACGTGACGCAGGCGACGTGGTCATCGCCGCTGTCGAACAGGGTGCTGCTCGAGGCCGGCTTCTCGCGCTTCCAGTACCTGTGGGCGGGTTTTGGCATCGCGCCGCCCGACTCGCTGACAAGCATGATTCCGGTGACCGAATCACAGGCGATCGACGACCATCGTGCGAACTTCACGTATCGCGGCACGTTCGATCCGCTCGGTTTCGGATGGGCCAACAACGATGCCAACCCGAACAACTGGCGCGCTTCGATGTCGTACGTCACAGGTGCGCACAACGTGAAGATCGGGTATCAGGGCTCGTATCAACGATCGCTGCAGGCGCGGGACGCCAATTCCACGCTGCTGCGCTACACGATGAACAACCGTCAGTTGAACGGTGTCAGTTATACCCTCGCCACGAGGTGGGAGCAGAACGACCGGACCGCGACCTCCGCGCTCTACGTTCAGGATCAGTGGACGATGGGGCGCGTCACGCTTCAGGGTGCGGTGCGCTACGACCGGGCATCGAGCTGGGCACCGGCCGAGGGCAATGGCACCACGGAGATCTCGCGCTTCAATCCCGCACCGATCACCTTCCCACGTACGGAGAGCGTGGCCGGCTACAACGACATCACGACGCGGTTGGGCGCCGCCTGGGACGTCTTCGGAAACGGCAGGACCGCGCTCAAGGCCAACTGGGGAAAATACCTGCAGAACGCCACCAACGACGAGAACTACACCGCCAACAACCCGGCGGCCCGAATCCAGAGGAACGTGTTGACGCCTGCGCGCGCGTGGCAGGACAACGGGAACTTCGTTGTGGATTGCGATCTGAGGAGCCCGGCGGCACAGAACAACCTGGCCACGGGCGGTGACAACTGCGGCGCGCTGACCGGCGACAACGCGAATTTTGGCAATGCCAATCCCAACCTCACGGTTGTCAACCCGGACATCCTGCAGGGGTGGGGCGTGCGTCCAGCCGACGGGCAGCTCGGCGTGTCGGTTCAGCAGGAACTGCTCCCGCGCGTGTCGCTCGATGCCAGCTACAACCGGCGCTGGTTCAAGAACTTCTTCGTCGACGACAACCAGCTTGTCGGGCCGTCCGACTACACGCCGTGGACCTTCACGGCGCCGCAGCATCCGGATCTGCCTGGCGGCGGCGGTTACCCGGTCACGGTCTATTCCCGCCTTCGAGCGATCGGCGCCCAGACCCACCGGACGTTCGAGACGGACTTCGGCGATGCACGCACGCAGTACTGGCATGGCGTCAACGTGTCCGTCAACGCGCGGCTCGCCAACGGGATGACGTTCCAGGGCGGGACGAGCACGGGCCGCGGCGTGCGAGATACGTGTGACACGAGCAAGAACCTGCCGGAGACAATCCTCGGAACGGGCACGGCTACGTCGCAATTGACACAGGCTGCCGCGTGCCATGTGACCGAGCCGGTGATGACGTCCTTCAGGGCCCTTGCCGCGTACACCGTACCCAAGATCGATGTGCTCGTCAGCGCACAGGTGAGATCACTCAACCCGAACAACATCGGCGGCGTCGGCGGTAATTCCGCGACCAACGGCGCGTCACTGAACGCCAACTACCAGCTGCCGAACAGCGTCGTGCAGCAGATACTCGGTCAACTGCCGGCCGGTTCGCTGATCAACGGCACGACGACCGTCAACCTGCTCCTGCCCGGTGAGCTCTACCCGGACGATCGCCTCAACCAGGTGGACATGCGGTTCGCCAAGATCCTGAGGTTCGGATCGACACGGGCCGACGTTGGTGTCGATCTCTACAACCTGTTCAACACCAACGATACGACCACGTTCGATGCGAATTTTGCCTATGCGACAAACGGCGCGACGTGGCTGCAACCGACGGCAATCGTGCCGCCACGATTCGCGCGGTTCAACGTGACGTTCAGCTTCTGATATGACTGATACGACACGAGTCCACGACCCGACACGCAAGTCCACGAAGATCGCGAACGAAGGTTCATGCTTGGTGAACTTCGCGTTCTTCGTGGTTCTCCCTTGACATCCCCCTTGGCGGGGGTCGAATATTGCCGCGGCTTACCCGCTAGTGGTCTCATCCCCGGCTGCTCCTCGGCGCACGCTTTCATAACGGCGGACCCTCGCGCTCTTCGTGTTTTTTCGGGGCTCTTCGTGGTGTTCGGGCTCTTCGTGGTCTTCGAGCACTTCGTGGTCTTCGTGTCACGAAAAAGGAGTTGCGCATGCGTGTACTCGTTCCGGATCTGTACGGTATTGGCGGTGATTCTGTCTACGGCGACGGCGGCCTACGCTCAGGCATCCATCACTGGAGTTGTGAGGGATACGTCCGGCGCGGTGTTGCCGGGCGTCACAGTCGAAGCGTCGAGTCCGGCGCTCATCGAGAAAGTCCGAACCGTCGTCACCGACGGGACCGGTCAGTACCGCGTCGTCGATCTTCGCCCTGGCACCTATTCCGTGACGTTCGGCTTGAGCGGCTTCAACACGTTCAAGCGTGATGGGATCCAGCTCGAGGGGTCATTCGTGGCGACGGTCAACGCGGAGCTGCGGGTCGGAGCACTTACAGAAACCATCACGGTCAGCGGTGAATCGCCGACCGTGGACGTTCAGAGCTCTCAGGCCGTACGCGACGATCGATAACGAGCTCATCGCGGCCATCCCTTCCAGCCGGGGTTACCAGTCCTTCACCGTGCTCCAGCCGGGACTCAATGTCCAGGGCGCCGACGTCGGCGGCGTGACCGGCGCGCTCTTTAGCGTGTTTCAAGCCCACGGCGGCCGGCGCAACGAGGGTCAGGTGCAGGTCAATGGCTTGAGCGCCGGGTGGCAGGGCATGGGAGTCTCGGGCTACGTGCCAGAAGTCGGGAGCGCCCAGGAGGTCACGTTCCAGATCACCGGCGGGCTGGGTGAGGCAGCGACGGGCGGGCCCGCAGATGAATCTCGTCCCGCGTACAGGCGGAAACGTGATGAGCGGCTCCGTCTTCACGAGTTGGGCGGGTGAGGGGTGGCAGGGCAGCAACCTCTCTGAGGAACAGAAAGCCGCCGGCCTGCAAGAGATCGGCAAGCTGGTCAAGCTGTGGGACGTCAACGGGACCGTCGGTGGCCCTATCGCCCGTGACAAGCTGTGGTTCTTCTGGACCGGCCGGTCCATGGGGACCCGAAACTACGTCGCGGGGATCTTCCGCAACAAGAATGCGGGTGATATCACGAAATGGACCTACGACCCCGACAGCAACGATCAGTCCATCGACGACAACACGACGAACAACTCGAGCATCCGCTTGACGTGGCAGGCGTCGCCGCGCAACAAAGTCGCCGTCTGGTGGGACGAACAGAAGACCTGTCAATCGTGCACTGGTGGCGGCTTCTCCGGGCGGCGCGGCAGCGAGCGTTGGCAACGGGGTCGCTGTCACAGGAAGCGGACGGTAGTAACCACAACCCCATTCGGATGGCGCAGCTCGAATGGAATTCTCCGGTGTCGAACCGACTGCTTCTCGAGGCCTCGGTACGGGCTCGGTCCCAACGCGTGGTTCGGCGACAAGCAGAGGAAGGAGGGCTACAACCCCGAGCTGATCGAGGTCCAGGAAAACGCGGGCGTCATCCCGGGACTCTCATATCGAGGGCAGGACGCGGCGCGGAACTATGGCTACATGGGCACCTACCGGGGGTCAGCTCTCGTACGTCACAGGAGCCCATCGCTTCAAGGTCGGTGGCCAGCTGCAGCAGACAGAAGCGGCCTTCATCAGCTATTACAACAACTACCGTCTGCACTTACATCTTCACCGGCGGCATTCCGGTGCAGTTGACGATGTACGGGAACCATGCCGCGAACAACCCCTTCGCAGATGAACACCACCGCGCTCTATGCGCAGGACGTCTGGACTGCTGGGCGCCTGACGCTGCAAGGCGGGGCTGCGCTTCGAACGCATCACGCAGCTTCTACCCCGAGGCGCGGTTCGCAGGACCTCTACATCCCGCAGGAGTTGACGTTCCCGGCGCAGGATGCCGGCGTTAGCCCCAACGACATCAACCCGCGAGTGGGCGCGGCCTACGACTTGTTTGGCAACGGCAAGACGTCCCTCAAGGCAAGTCTGGGTCGGTATCCGACGCCGACCAATTCGTACGAGACGTACGGATTGCCTTACAGCAGCCCGCCTTCCGCGTCGCCACGAGACACGACATCGCAACTGGAACGACCTGCTCTATCCGGTCGGCGATCCGCGGCGGGGCAATTACACGCCCGACTGCGTCCTGATGGACCAGGCCGGCAACGGCGAGTGCGGTCCCGGTAACCCGAACTTCGGGCAAGTACGCTGTGTCCTCGACCACCGACCCGAACGTGCTGAGCGGGTGGAACATCCGGCGAGTACAGCTGGGACATGAGCATTGGCGTGCAGCAGGAGCTCGCGCCACGCGTCTCGCTCGAGGTCACTTACGTCCGGCGCAGCTGGGGCAACCAGACGGTGACCGACAATCGCGCGTATACGCGTAGCCGACTACGATCGGTTTGGCGCTCACAGCGCCATTCAGACCCGCGACTGCCCAACGGTGGTGGCTACCGCGTGGAGGGAATCTACGAGCTGAAGGCAGACAGGCCCTTCGGGCGCGTCGACAACTTCGTGACCCACGCCGAAGAACTTCGGCGATGGCATATCCGAAACCTATAACGGCGTGGATTTCAACGTGAACGCGCGAGTCAGAGGCGGGGTGCAGATGCAGGGAGGCCTCAACATCGGGCAGAGTGCCCGGAACGACTGCGATGTCACGGCAGCAGGTTCCGGAGTCGCTGACGGCATTCGGCGTGCTTCCGGACTCCCGAGCAGTTCTGCGATCATCGCGTCGGGGTGGTTGACGGGTTTCGGGGGTCTGGCGAGCTACATCGTGCCGAGGATGGGACGTGCAGCTCGCCACAACGTTCCAGAGCCGGCCCTTCGCGGGCACCAACTTCCCGGGAATCGCCTCGCAGAGCCTGGTTGCGAACTGGCTCGTGTTCAACAACTCGATCGTTCCTGAGCTTGGCCGCCCCATGTCCGGAGGAGCAGTCAGGTGACCTTCGTGAACGTGGTCGAGCCGGGCACTCTCTACGGCGAGCGGATCACACAGGTCGACTTCCGCGTGGCGAAGGTCCTGCGATACGGGCGCACGCGCACCAACGTCGGAGTCGATGTTCAACCTCTTCAACACGAGCGCCGCTAGCAGTATAACCAGAGCTTAAGCCGCTCACACCGGCGAACTGGTTGCAGCCGAAGCTCGATCATCGGCGCGCGATTCGCCAAACTGAGCGTGCAGTTCGACTTCTGATCGTGTCTCCTACATGTCGCGGTGGGCGTTCAGCCCACCGCGATGACTTGACACCCACCCTCCGCAAGTCGAAGATCGCGGCGGCTTGATTCTTCTCCCCTAGTCGTCTTCCGGCATAACCGCGGCGCTCGTTCGTATCGGCGTTCGAACCGATCCTGTCCAGGTTGTCCTGGCCCCTGGTGGTCTTCGTGCCCTTCGTGATCTTCGAGCCCTTCATGGGTGAGAAAGGAGTTGCGCATGCGTCTACTCGTCCGGATCGGCACGGTACTCGTGGTGATTCTCTCTACGGCGACGGCAGCCCACGCCCAGGCGTCCATCACGGGCGTTGCACGAGATACGTCGGGAGCGGTGTTGCCCGGCGTCACGGTAGAGGCGTCGAGCCCGGCGCTCATCGAGAAGACGCGCTCGGTCGTCACCGGTGGAACGGGTCAATACGCGATCGTCGACTTGAGGCCGGGCACCTACACCGTGACCTTCGCCTTGCCCGGCTTCAACACCGTCAGGCGAGAGGGGATCGAGCTGACGGGCAATTTCGTCGCAAGCGTGAGCGTCGAGATGCGTGTTGGAGCCGTTGCCGAAACCGTCACTGTGAGCGGTGAGGCGCCCATCGTAGACGTGACGAACTCGAGGAGGCAGCAGACGATCAGCGGCGACGTGATCGCCGCGATTCCATCGAGCCGTCAGTACTTCGGCCTGACCACGTTGGTACCAGCACTCAACATCCAGGGGAATGACATCGGCGGCGCATCAGGGCCGATCTTCAGCGTGTTCCAGATCCATGGTGGCCGGCGCAACGAGGGACAGGTTCTCGTCGATGGACTGAGCATGGGGTTCCAGGGCATGGGCGTGTCCTTCTATGTGCCGGAGGTAGGCACCGCGCAGGAGGTCACGTTCAGTCTGTCGGGCGGCCTCGGCGAGGCGCCCACCGGTGGTCCACAGATGAATATCGTCCCGCGTGCGGGCGGCAACGTGTTCAGCGGCAGTCTGTTCGTGACTGGCGCAAACGGAGCGCTGCAGGGAGACAACATCACACAAGAGATCCGGGACGCTGGCCTCACCGGGCGCAACGAGTTGAAGAAGTTGTGGGAGGTCAACCCAGCGCTCGGAGGTCCGATCAGGCGGGATCGTCTCTGGTTCTATGGGACGTTCCGTCACCAGGGCAATCGGCAGCTCGTCGCCGGCATGTTCGAGAACAGGAACGCGGGGGATCCCACGAAGTGGACCTACGATCCCGATTCCAGTCGTCAGGCCATCGACGACGGTACGTGGAAGAACGGGTCGCTGCGTCTCACCTGGCAGGCAACGCCGCGCAACAAGGTCAACGTCTGGTGGGACGAGCAGACCGTCTGTCAGCACTGCGTCGCGGCGGCTCACGAACGGGCCTGGTGTTCGCCGGCGGTATTCAATCGCCCGAAGCGCACGGCCGGACCGAGGGCTTCCCGGCGCGAATGGCCCAGGCGACATGGTCCTCGCCCGCCTCGAATCGTCTGTTGCTCGAGGCCAGTCTCGGACTCGGGCCGGACATCCAGTTCGGAGGTCTGCAGAAGAACTCCTACGACAAGACCCTGATTCGGGTCACGGACCAGGGCGGCCTGATTCCGAACCTGGCGTATCGAGCGGCGTTCTGGTCGCGTCCGCGAGGACTCACTCGCGTCGCGCAGGGATCGCTGTCGTATGTGACCGGCTCGCACAATGCGAAGTTCGGCGGGCGATACCACTACAACGATTCGTTAGGTGTGAACTTCTACAACGACAGCCAGCTGTCCTACACGTTCTTGAACGGGTCGCCCACGCAGTTGACGATGTTCGGCAACCATGACGTGCGGCAGCTCGTGACGCAGGGGATGGCCTCCTTGTACGCCCAGGATCAGTGGACGCGGGGGCGTCTGACTCTCCAGGGCGGTGTGCGTTTCGAACACCTGAGTGCCGAGTTCCCCGATCAACAGATCGGTCCGAACCTGTTCATACCAACCGCCATCAGGTTCCCCGCTCGGGACAGCGGAGTCGGCGTCAAGGACATCATGCCGCGCGTGGGCGCTGCCTACGATCTGTTTGGCAACGGGAGGACGGCAGTCAAGGTGTTCATAGGCCGCTACGTCACGCCCACGAACTCGGGCGAAGCGTACGCCGGTGGTCAGAATCCAATCAACCGCGTGGTGACGATGACGAACCGGGCGTGGACCGATAGCAACCGCAATTTCGTGCCCGACTGCGATCTGTTGAATCCGGCGCTGAATGGCGAGTGTGGACCCTGGTCGAATCAGAACTTTGGGAAGGAGGTCTTCGCCACCACCTACGATCCCGCATCTTCTCACCGGCTGGAACAAGCGCGAGTACAGCTGGGATTTGACCACGACAGTCAGCCAACAACTGGCGCCACGGGTCTCAGTCGAGCTGAGCTATGCGCGCCGCGTGTGGGGCAACTTCCAGGTGACGGACAACCGCGCCGTCGGGCCGGCGGACTTCGACCCGTTCACGATCGTCGCGCCCCAGGATCAGCGGTTGCCGAACGGCGGCGGCTATTCGCTTCAGTTCTACGACATCAAGCCGACGAAGTTCGGACAGTTCGACAACTTCATCACGTTCTCGGACAACTACGGCAAGCAGATCTATCACTTCAACGGCATCGACCTGAACGTGAATGCCCGGTTCCCTTTCGCGCTGACGCTACAGGGCGGCTTCAGCACCGGCAACATGACGGAAGACGATTGTGAGGTCGGCGAGAGAGTTCCGGAAATCTACATTCCACCAGGCGGCGGCGGCGGCACGCTCCCGGCCGTGCAATCGACTGCCCAATGGTCCCGGACCTATTGCCATCGTGAGTCGGGGTATCTCACGCACGTCAAGGGATTGGCGACGTACACAATCCCAAAGGTCGACGTGCTGATCAGCGGGACGTTTCAGAGTAAGCCGTACGTGGGAGCGAACTTTCCCAATGTCGCGTCGCAGAGCATTCCCGCAAATTCGGTAACACCGAACGCCGTGATTGCGCCAAGTCTTGGGCGGCCGCTTGCCGGGGGAGTGCCCGTCACAGTCCTGGGGCTCGTCAAACCGGGAGACCAGTACGGCGACCGTCTCAATCAAGTCGATCTCCGCTTCGGCAAACTGCTGCGGTTCAGCGGCACGCGGACGCTGGTGGCACTGGATCTCTTCAACGCATTCAACACGAACACGACCGACGTGTACCAGACGGTCTACGGTCCCACGTACTTGAATCCGGCGTCGATCATGGCGGCGCGGCTCGCAAAGATTAGCGCGCAGTTCGATTTTTAGTCACGAAGCACACGAAAAAGTACGAAGATTACGAAGGTTCAACGTTCCGATCTTCGTGCTCTGTACGAGTTGTTCTCGCCGCCTACGACATCGCTGGTAACCTGCCCGGCGATGTCGCCGGCGGCCTTGCGCACCTGGGTCGCCGTGCTGCGTGCGACGTCGTGAGCGCGCTCGACCCTTGGTCTCGCCCAGCCACTCATTCTCCCGTTCGGTTTCCGGCAGTGCGAGTCCAATCGTGGCACCCGCAGCGATCGCCGCGCAGCCCACCATCAACGGATTGCTCTCGAGCAGCTCTGAAAACACGTTGCGCGCGGGATAAGCGGTCTGTGCCGCCCTTTCACGTGCGTCGTGCGCCATTGACGATGCACGCTCGTATAGGCAGTAGGCCTACTTCTTCGGAGTGAGTCTCACAATCGACGCACCCTGCAGTATGTAGATCGATCCATCCGGCGCTTGCCGTACTTCGCGGATACGCTCCTTGCGATCGGCGAGCAGCTGTTCCTCGGACACGACTCGCTCGCCGTTCAACACAAGGCGCACGAGATGCTGGCCTGCCATCGCCCCGATGAAGAGATTCCCCTTCCACTCGGGGAACATGTTGCCCGTGTAGAACATCATCCCTGACGGGGCGATCGAGGGCACCCAGTAATAGATCGGCTCCTCGACGTCGGATCTCGACGTCGCACCATCGCCAACGCGAACGTTCTTGCGGCCGTCCGATTGACGCGCGTCGGTACTGCTTTCCGTACCAGACGTCCGGCCAGCCGTAGTCCTTGCCTGCCCTGACGATATTGATCTCATCACCGCCCTGGGGCCCGTGATCGATCTGCCAGAGCTCGCCGGTTTGCGGATGAAGCGCTGCGCCTTCCGGATCCTTGAATCCGTGCGCGTAGGTCTCGGCCAGGTACTGTCGCGCGGCTCAGCCAGGGGTTGTCCTTGGGAATCGAGCCGTCACGGTTGATGCGAATGACGCGGCCGGTAAAGTTGCGACGGATGTCGGGGTTGTCGGCGAAGGTGCGTTCCACGCCGTCGAGATCGGAATCGTAGAACCGGAAGCGGTCGGCGCCACCGACGAGCAGCGTGCCGTCGCGCGCGATCACGATGCGACGTTCGACGCCTTCGGCGAGCACCTCGACCTCTTCGAGACCCGAGTTGTCCGCGGCCAACTTCGCGCGCGCCACGCGCTCGGCGCCGAGCTGCATGGTCCGGCGTTCGGTGAACGGCTTGGTCCACACGCGCTCGTAGAAGAACTCGATCGGCCACGTCGCGGGCGCTTCCCCTTTTGGCGGCGCAAAGTAGGTGAAATACAAAGTCCGGTTCTTCGCGAAGTCGGTATCGAGGACGACGTCGTGCAGTCCCTGCGCGGCCACCGACTTCACTCCCGGTACGCCGGCCAGCGGCGCCGAAACGACGCCGTCCGGCCTGACGATCCTCATCGTCCCGGCGTTCTGCGTGACGAGGAGATTACCGTCCGGCAGGAAGGCGATCGCCCACGCGCCTGTCAGGCCAGTGGCGATCGTCTGCGTCGTGAACGGCGACGATGGCTTCGCTGGCTTCGGGGCGTCGGTCTGACCCGCGAACGCGGGCTTCGGTTCGGGCGATTGCGCGGCAACGGCCGCGAGAAATGTCCCCGAGAGAATCGCACCTACGAGGAATGACGTTTTCATGGGATTCGACTGCATGGCTTCATGGTTGGTGAAGTTGGGCCCGTCAACTACGGTGCAGTGCACTTCCAGTTGGCGGCGTCCTTCATGTTCCCGCTCCCGTTGGTACTTCGCAAACTGGGGATACGGACACAGTGGTCGGCTCAACCCGCGCTCCGAATTGAAGGCCGTGATCTCCGCCGGCGCTGTGCCCTTCTCGCGCCAGGCCTCGAGTGTGCCGATCGTATCGAACGTGTTCGGGCCGACACCGCCGCGGCAGTGACCCATGCCGGGCACCATGAACAGGCGGGCGAAGTCGGTGTGCGACGTGCCCATTTTGCTCGCGACGCTTTCGTAGTACGCGACGGTGTTCTCGGGCGTGATCCCGGTGTCGCCCCAGCCGGCGTAGAGCAGGAGCTTGCCGCCGCGCGCCCTGAAGCGAGTCAGATCCGGATCGACGGCATCGACGAAGCCGACCTTCGCGTCGATGATCGGCATGTCGCGATCGAGGTCGAATGTGCGCCAGTCGTAGTGCTCGTTCTGGAAGCCCCAGATCCGAACGGTGTCGTATCCGCCGCTCGGCACATCCTTCGGAGGACTGAGTGGCGGGAGCGGATTGCTCAGCGCCTGGCCCGAGAAGATCAACTCACCTTTGGTGTTCTTCACACCGCCGTAGAAGGTTTCCACGGTCTTGAGCTGCGCCGCGGTCAGGCAGCTCTCCGTGTCTTCACCCGCGCAGGCAAGTTTCTTGAAATCGAAGCTGCACGCGCGCGGGTTGTTCACGAAGCCTTCCTTGTAGGTGTCGCAGGCATTCATCACGGCCTTCGACACCATCTCCGCTTTAGCCGGTGGAATCGCCCCCTCAGGGTGGCGGGCGAGCTGGATGCTGCGCGCGACGCCGGCTGTGTGCTGGTGAATGTGTCTGTTCGCCAGCGCACCGGCGATGATGCCATCGAAGTCGTCGGGGAATCGCTGTGCGGCCATCACACCCTGCCGGCCGCCGGTCGAACAGCCCTTGTAGTAGGAGAACTCCGGCGCCTTGCCGTAGAACTGGTCGATGAGGCGCTTGGCGGTGACCGTCATCTCGTGCATCGCGCGATGCGAGAAGTCGACGATCTTTTCGGGATGGCCAAGGCCGAACATCCCGCCGGGGCCGTCGGCGGTGGTGTGGCCCGTGTCGTTGCCTGCGGTCGCATAGCCGCGGCGCAACGCGACCTGCATCTCACCGTAGCCTTGAATAGAGCCACCGAAGCCGCCGTTGCCGACCGCCATGAACTTGCCGTTCCAGTCGGTCGCCGGCATCCACAGTTCCGCGTTGATGTGCGAATCGCTCGACGGCTTCAGCACCAGCTTCACTCGGCAGTGAGCTGGAATCGGCTGGGCGGCCTGTGTCGGTGCGCCGCCCTGACCGCCCGGCTGAACGAATGGCCCCGTTGCGACGCTTTCGGCGCTCGCGATTGTGACGTTCGCAATTGAGACCGACTTCAGCGATTCACAGGTCGCGGCCGCAGCACTGGGGGAGAAGCAAGCAGTCAGGAATACGCCGATGAGTGCGCATATTTTCAGATTCATAGTCGGGCTCCGTAGGCCGGGTCTTGTTCTCCAGACCCGGCAATCCCAGGCGGGTCTACTCAGCAAGACCAGCCCCAGGGATGTCGAGATCACTACGATGTCGAGGTCACTCCCGGTTGAAGCGATGCACGCGGCCGAAGGCGCTGAACTCGGACACGAACAAATCCCCACTGGCATTGAGCGCGACGCCGTGCGGCGAGAGCACGAAGCCGGGTCGCCACTGCGCAGGCGGAATCTTGTTGGTGCCGATCCCCTGCTCCGTATTGGCGCCGATCCGTGTGACGACCGCGCCGGTCTTGTCGAGCACCGTCACGCGGCCGCTCAGCTCGCCGACGATGGCGTTGTCGCCGTCGATGGTAATGGCTGCCGGCAACAGGAGATCCGTGGCCACGACGCCAAGGAACGCGCCATCGAGCGAGAGATGCACGACGCGATTGTTGGCGCGATCGCAGGCGATGATGCGGGCCGGTTGGAACCGCGTATCGATGGCGAGTTTGTGGAGCGTGTTGAAGCTGTAGGGCGCCTGTTTACCGCCGAAAGAGGCGATGTACTTCCCGCTCTTGTCGAACCGGTGGATGTAGTCGCTGGCGTAGCCATCGCTGACGTAAAGGTCACCGTTGGGCGCGACGTCGAGACCCGTGAGGAGCAGGGCCAGCTGGTTGCTTCTCGCGTTTCGAACTTTGTACTGATCGGGGATCGCCGACGAGCCGATCGTCATGACGATCGTGCCTTCGAGTGTCATCTTCACGATGGTCTGGCCGCGCAGCGTGGCGCCGTAGATGAACTCGCCGTCGGCCTGCTTGCGGATGACGAAGCCGTGAAAATCGCTTGGTGCGGCAGACACGTTGCGCAGGAATGTCCCGTCCGGCGAGAACACCTGCAGACCGGCGGTGGGATCCTGCACGCTGACGTACACCTCTCCCGCCGAGCTGACGGCGACGTCGCCATGCTGGTTGCCCAGCTGCTCGCGCCCTTGCGGCAACTTCAACCAATCGGGAACCACACTATAGGTATTGGCGGCCGTGGCCGTCGTCAACAGTGAGAGGCTGGCGACCAGAACAAACGAGAGATGTTTCATGGCAATCGTTCCATGCCCTTTACTTTGACCACCGCGTCGTTGGCAGGCGACATCAGGAAGCTGACGAACTCGTTCGCGGCGTTCCCCTGTGCCTTCGCGCTGACGCCCGCCGCCATGACGACGTAGGTCTGCACCTCAGCGGGGAATACGCCTCCGAGCTCGGCGCCCTTCACCGGGAGAATTTCGCTCACCGGCAGCACCGCCAGATCGGCCGCTCCGCTGGTGATGTTCGCGTTGACGTCTTCACCTGACGCCACTGGTTTGGCCTTGACCTTGATCTGAGGTGCGATGCCCATCTTGTCGACGATGGCCAGGAATGCCACGCCGCTCGCGCCTGCCGAGGCGTAGGTGATCGACTTCGCGTCGAGCAGCGTCCGTCTGAATGCTTCGGTCGTGCGGACGTCGGGCTTCTTCGCGCCCGACTTGATCATCAGGCCGAGTCCGACCCGCGCCACGGCGGTACGCGACGCAGGTGTGACGAGACCCTTGGCAATGAGATCGTCGAGCAGGGGAGGTGTCAGGATCGCCACGTCGAACGGCGCCCCTCCTTCGATCTTCGTCTTCAGCGTGCTGGCGAGATCGAAGGTCGTCGTGACCTTGTGCTTCGTGGCCTTCTCGAACTGGGGCGCGAGCTCGTCGACCACTGCCTTGATGCCGACGGACGACAGCACCCGGATCTCCTCGGCGGTGGCGGCCGTCGTCTGCAGCAGGGCCGCAACGACCGCGCACGCTACATACGTTCTTTTCATCATCGTCTCCGCGTGGCTTGCGCGACGGATTATATGAGGAAATCACTGTCTGCCCGGGTGTTAGACTTCAGCGGCGAATTCCGAGGTCCGTAAGGGAGGAGAGGATGAGGTTTCGGACTGCGATGGCGGTGATTGTCGTGATGAGTGCACTGGCCTCCGGGTCGCTCTCGGCGCAGTGGCCTCGCCATCCTCAGGCAGGAGCGCCACGAACACCCGATGGGCAAGTAAGGCTCGACGCTCCGACACCGAAGACTCCGGATGGCAAACCGGATCTCTCAGGCGTGTGGGAGACCATTCGCACCGGCGCCGGTCAGGTCATCACCGGCGTCGACGTGCCGCCCCTCCAGCGAACGAGTCAGTTCTGGAATATCGGTGCGGGATTGAACGGCGATCTCCCGCTCCAGCCGTGGGCGGCCGAGTTGCGAGCCAAGCGCGTTGCGGACAACAGCAAGGACAACCCGGATGCGCATTGCCTGCCGATCGGGATCACGCAGCTTCACAACCATCCACAGCCACGGAAGATCATCCACACGCCGTCAGTGATCGTCATCCTGTACGAGGCTAACGGCGGCATCCGGCAGATCTTCACCGACGGCCGGCCGCTGCCGAACAACGACCCGCAGCCGTGGTGGTACGGGTATTCGATCGGTAAATGGGAAGGCGACACGCTCGTCGTCGAGACGACCGGCTTCAGAGATGGTGGCTGGCTCGACGTGAATGGCGCGCCGCTCACTGACGCGGCAAAGATGATCGAGCGGATTCGAAGACCGAACTACGGAAGTCTCGAGATCGACGTGACGGTCGACGACCCCAAGGCCTACACGAAGCCATGGACGGCGGTAACCATTCGCCAGCGGCTGCTGCCCGACGATGAGCTGATTGAGTTCGTCTGTGCGGAGAACGAGAAGTCGACGCAGCGATTCGCGAAATAGTCCGACTATCGCGGGACGTCGCCGAAAGGACGGCCGCCTTTCAAGAACTTCAGCACGATCTCGTTGAAGGCGGCGGGCTGCTCCCACGCGATGGCATGGCCGGCGTCTGGGACTGCCGCCCACTGAGCGCCCTTCACGTGCCGGGCCCACAACTTCATGAGAGCGGGCGGTGCAAGCAGGTCGGCATCGGCAGCCACGACGAGCGTTCGCGTCGTAATCGTGGCGAGCTTCGCGAATGTATTCGGTGAGCGCAGCGGCTGCGCTGGGGCATTCGGCTGACGCGCGTGCTCCTCGATCGCGAGCCATCGTGCGGTGCCTTCGGGATTGACGCCGCGATACGAGGCGCCCACTTCGCGGAAGTGCGCAGGCTGCGACCGGATTCCGGGAATCTCGATCCTCGCGATCACATCCTGAATCTCCTTGTCGCCGACCGCGCCCGTGCTCGCGCCGACGATCAGGCTCGAGAGCCGCTCCGGGTGCCACGCCGCGTAGTCGAGCGCGATGAAGCCGCCGCCTGCGACGCCCAGCAGATGAAATCGACCAAGCGACAGGAAATCGGCGAGTGCGTGCAGATCGTCCGACGCATGTCCTGGTTGCGGCCCGGACGCGGGGTCGGCCTGGCTGCGGCCCCATCCGCGCCGATCGAACGCGATCACGCGGTAACCCGGCCTTGCTGAACGCGTCGATCTGCGGCTCCCAGATCTCGCTCGTGCCCGTGTTCGCGTGCAGCAGGACCACTGGCTCGCCGTTTCCGCCTGTATCGGTGAACCAGAGGCGGACGCCGGGAAGCGACGCCAACTCGCGGCGAGCTGGCGGACTGTCTGGCTGCGCCGGTTGCGGCGACGCGACTACAACGGCAGAAGTCGCGACAATCACCAACACGGCGCAGAGGCGTAGAGCACGCAAGATCAGCGCTTTCCTGTCGCCTGTCGAGGCGTGCGACCAAGTCCTCGTACTCCGGGAGGACGACGACGATAACATCGTCGCCAGCTATCGGCCAGTCCAATTTCGACTCAGCGACGCCCGATCGACTTCGCGACCGCGCAGGTAGACTCGTGCGATGCGCCGCGTGTTCGTGATGTCGTCGAGCGGATTGGCGTCGAGCACGACGAAGTCGGCGCTCTTGCCAGGTGCAAGCGCGCCCAGTCGATTGAGCCGCATGACGTCAGCCGATGTGCGTGTTGCCGCAACGATGACCTGGGCAGGAGTCAATCCGGCAGCAACCATGTCCGCCATCTCCGCGTGCGCGGACCATCCATAGGGAGCACCGACACCGGCATCGGTGCCGAAGGCGATCGGCACACCGGCAGCAGCGAGCTTCTTCAGGCTACGCGCCTGCACTTCGAAGAGTCGCGGTCTGACCGGCGTGGTCGCCGCGGTTCGTTTCAATGCCGCGATCTGAGATGCAGGCAGCGTCTCGCTCAGCCACACCAGATCACCGGCCGACGGCGGTGTGTCCGGTAGGTTCGGAATCACGAACACTTGTGGCCGCGCTTTGAATAGCCCCATGATCTCGTCGTCCACTTCGAGATCGCGGATGCCGTGTGCGAACCCGTCGACGCCAGCGCGCAGCAATTCCTTCGCGTCGGCCAGATAGAACACATGGGCAACGACGCGGAGACCGCGCGCGTGCGCCTCCTCGATGATCGGTCGATAGAGCGATGGCGGCAGCGGCGTGACGGTTTTATTCCGGTCGTCGACCCAGATCTTGACGATGTCGACTTTCTTTGCCGCGAGCTCGCGCACCACTTGACGCGCCTCGGTCTCCGTTGTCACGCCCTGTGCCGCATCCCGCCAGTACTGCGCGTTGGGGCCGGCGTTTGGCATGGCGAGTCCGCGGCCGGCCGTGAAGAAGAGCGCCGCGCCATCGACAGGTTCCGCACGCAGTTCATAGGGCAGCTCGCCGCGGTCGAGGCCCAGGCTCAGCGTCGCGGCGATGCCGTAGTAGGCGTAGCGGCGAAGGTGATCGATGAGGTTGTCGCGCGTGTAGTGCGTCGAGGCGGTGTCGCCAGTTCGCACGTCGGTGTAACCGAGGTGGCTGTGTGCATCGATGAGGGCGGGGATAACGGTCTTGCCCCGAAGATCGACGACGGTCGCACCCGCTGGCGCCGGTAGCGATGCGGCAGGCCCCACGCGTGTCACGCTGCCGCCTTCGACAACGAAGACGCCATCGCGGATTGGTTCCCCCGGCTCGCCGGTAATGAGCGTCGCCCCCTGGAAGTAGAGACTCGGAGCTTCTTGCTGGCCCTGGCTGTGGACGAGCGCCAGCGCTGTCGTCACGAGCGTCACGGCGACCAGCGCGCGATGATGGTGGGTCACGACGAGTCCTCCATGCGGCAAGCAGCGAAGGGCGTTCAGTATAGTGCGGCGTGACACCGAGGACCGGCCGGTTGCATGGGTCGGCAGAGCTGCGAGTAGGCTATTGCGATGGCCGATCTAGGGATGAACGAGCGGGCGTGGGGGCTCGCCGATCGATATATGGCGCGGGCATACGACCTGCGCATGGGTGTCCGTGTACTTGCATCGGGCGCGCGCGTGATTGACGCCGGTGTCGAGGTTCCCGGTGGACTCGAAGCGGGATTGATGCTGGCCCAGTTGTGCATGGGAGGTCTTGGACACATTTCTTATGTGCCCCTGACGATAGATGGCGAGAACTGGCCGGGTGTGCAGGTGTGGACCGATCATCCCGCCGTAGCCTGCATGGCATCGCAATACGCCGGCTGGGCAATCAATCCTGACGGCTACTTCGCGATGGGATCCGGTCCCCTCCGCGCGAGGGCTCGCGTGGAGAAGGAACTGTTCGCGAAACTCGGTTACGAGGAGCAGACGTTTCGCGGGGTACTGGTTCTGGAAGGGCGGACCTTGCCGACCGACGACGTGGCCGCATGGGTTGCGGGCAAGGCGAAGGTCTCGCCAGACGGAATTACGTTCGCCGTTGCGCCCACGGCGAGCCTGGCCGGCGGTGTCCAGATCGTGGCGCGCTCGATCGAGACCGGCCTTCATAAGATGGATACGCTCGGTTTCGATGTGACCAGGGTCGTGAGCGCCATCGGGACTGCTCCAATGCCGCCAGTCGCCAAGAACGATCTGCGTGCGATCGGGCGAACGAACGACTGCGTGCTCTACGGCGGACAGGTGCGCTACACGCTTCTGGGTGAAGACGACGAGCTGGCCCAGTTGGCCGAGCGGCTGCCCTCGTCCACGTCGCCTGACTACGGCACGCCCTTCTACGACATCTTCAAGCGCTACGACAACGACTTCTATAAGATCGATCCGATGCTGTTCAGCCCGGCAGAGGTCTGGTTGACCAGCGCCACCAGTGGGCGGACGTTTCACGCCGGACGCCTGAATGCCGGCGTGCTGCGGACGTCTCTCTTCGAGGGCTGATGATGCGCGTCGTGATTCTGAGTGCGCGCACCGGCTGGCATACCGATGAATTGACGCGCGCGTTGACGGCGCGTGGCCACCTTGCGGCCGTTGTCCCGTACGAGGGCCTCATCGCCAGAGTCGTCGACGCGGGTCCCCGACTCGTAGACTCGGGTCTTCAGACCCGCCTGACCAGCGAGCAGATTTCTCTTCTCGATGCCGACGTCGTGCTCGCGCGGATCATTCCTGGCGGATCGCTCGAGCAGCTCATTTATCGCGTCGATGCGCTGCACTGGATTGAGAATCGCGGCGTGCGCGTGGTGAACTCGCCGCGCGCCATCGAACGATCGGTGGACAAGTTCTACACGACGACACTGCTGCACGAGGCGGGCCTCCTCGTGCCTGAGACGGTGGTTTGCGAGCGCGTGGAGGAGGCGATGGCCACCGTCCGGGCGATGAGAGACGTCGTGATCAAGCCGATCTTCGGCTCGCTTGGTCACGGGATGGTGAGAGTGAGCGATCCGGAAACGGCTCTCCGCGTCGTCCGCGCCCTGGATCAGATCAAGTCGGTGTTCTACGTACAGCGCGCGATCGACCATGGCGGTCGTGATCTTCGAGTCTTTGTTGTCGGCGGACGTGTACTTGCGGCGATCGAACGTCGCGCCCCGAAAGGGGAATGGCGCACGAATGTGGCGATCGGTGGCTCTGCGACCGCCGTCGATGTGTCCCCCGAGATCGAGCGCACGGCGATCGCGGCAGCAGCCGCGGTTGGTGCCGACTACGCTGGCGTGGACCTGTTACCGGCGCGCGATGGGTCGATGTACGTGCTCGAGGTGAACGGCATCCCTGGCTGGCAGGGCTTGCAGCAGGCGACCGGCGTCGACGTGGCTGCCTCCATCGTTGAGCATGTCGAGCGGTGTGTCCGGCCGCGTACCTCGTCGGAACGTCCGGAGGAGCCTCTTCCCGCATGAGCGGTGTCTATCGCGACCTCGCGGCGGCGCTGCTGGCGGTGGATCGCGATCACCGGCCGGTGAACGTCGGTCTCGCGGCCCAGCTCGCGTGTCTCCTCGAAGCCAGTGCGCCGAAGCCAGGCAATGTGTCGCCCGGGCGTCATTTCTCGGATCTCAGGTACGAGGACTTTCTCGCCAGTGCGCTCGCGATCGGTGAACCGATGGCCACTGCTGGTGAACAGAGCGTCGGCGCCACGATCAGAAAGTCGATCGAAGCTACGGCACAGTGGTCACCTTCCAACACCAACCTTGGCATCGTTCTCCTGTTCGCGCCGCTGGCGCGCGCCGCGTCTGTCATGGGGTCAGACCCCTTGATAGCGGCAGACGTAAGGGGTCTGACGCTGCAGGATGCGGTGCGGCACGTGCTCGATGCCACGACGATTGACGACGCCAGGGAGGTCTACGCCGCGATCAGCATCGCACGGCCGGGCGGACTGGGTCGCGCCGAAACACAGGACGTCTCCACCGAGCCGACGATGACGCTGGTCGAGGTCATGGGGCTGGCGGCGCACCGGGACACGATCGCGTCTGAGTACGCGACTGGATTCGAGATCACGTTCGGAACGGCTGTTCCGGCGCTCGAGCGCGCGCGTCACGAGGGTTTGCCGTGGGACAAGGCGGTTGTGGAGACGTTTCTCACGCTGCTCGCAGCGGTGCCCGACACGCACATCGCACGCCGGAGCGGGCACAAGCTGGCTGACGAAGTGACCGCCCACGCGCAGCGTGTGCTTGCCGAGGGCGGCGTCCGGTCTGATGCAGGGCGACGAGCGCTCGAAGATATGGACCGCGCCCTGCGCGACGAGAGAAACAGCGGCAACCCTGGCACGACCGCGGACCTCACGGCTGCCGCGATTTTTGTACTGTTGTTGGGCGGGGCTTGGCATCAGGACAAAGGGTCACAGGTGAAACGTGAGTGAGGGTTCTATGCAGGGGCGCGGTGAGTTCCGCGTGTCGGTCACCAAGGATTACCTGGTGTTCGCGTCGGCGCACTTCATCACCTTCGCCGGACACCGGTGTGAAGGACTGCACGGGCACAATTACCGGGCGTGTGTGACGGTCGAGGGCGCCCTCAACAAGGAGAGCTGGTTCGTCTTCGACTTCGTCGAGCTCAAGCGGATAATGAAGCGTCTCTGCGACGAGATCGATCACCTCGTGCTTCTGCCGCTCAGAAGCGATCGCGTTGGTGTCGTCGAGCAAGGGGAAACGGTGTCGGTGTCCGTGGACGGTAAACCACGATACGTGTTTCCGCGTAAGGACTGTGCACTGCTGCCCATTCCGAACACGACCGTCGAGATGCTGGCCCAGTTGCTCACCGAGCGCCTGCATCACGAGCTGCAGACGATGGGTGCGCGTGACCTGACGGCTATCGAGATGGAAGTGGAAGAGAACTTCGGGCAGTCGGCGGTCTTTCGAGTGACTCTGACGTGATGAAACAATCTGTAATGCTGAATGCAAAATGCAGAATGCAGACAATGTCCACTCTCCAACGTCTACAGCTTCTGCATTCTGAATTGCTCGCAGCGCGTTCTGTGAGGAGACGTATGAGGACTGCTCGCATCTGGGCCGCTTCGTTCGTGGTCGTGCTCGTGCTTCCGTGTGCGGCTACTGCGCAGCAGGCCGCGCCGTCGGGAGCCGCGGTCTACAAGCAGAGTTGTGCGGGCTGCCACGAGGGAACGATCCCGCGCATGCCCAACCGTGCTGCCCTGGGGAAGATGTCGCCCGAGCATATCGAAAGCGAATTGGCCTCGTTCAGCATGCGGCGGCAGGGGGCGAAGCTCAGTCCGGCAGATCGGCGCGCGGTCGCTGAATTCCTGACCGGACGTCCGGCTGGATCGTATCGCGCTCCAATTGCGCTGATTCCCAAGAGCGCGTACTGCACGGCCGCTTCAACGACCGGCGATCCGCTCAGCGGTGCTTCGTGGAACGGCTGGGGGATCAACTTACAGAACACGCGACATCAGAGCGCAGCGGCAGCCGGGCTGACGGCTGCCGATATCCCGCGACTGAAGCTCAAATGGTCGTTCGGATTTGCCGGTGCATCTGCTTCGGGCTCGCAGGTCACCGTTGTTGGTAACCGGATCTTCGTCGGTAGCCGCAATGGCGTGATGTATTCGCTCGACCGGCAGACCGGCTGCCTCGTGTGGGCATTCGAAGCCGATGCCGGGACTCGATCCACTCCGGTGGTTGTCCAGGCCGGGAATGCGGCCACGGTGTATTTCGGTGATTCACACGCGCAGGTGTACGCGCTCGATGCAGGAACGGGCGCCCTCAAGTGGAAGGTCAAGGTCGAGGAACACCCGGACGCGATGATTACCGGCGGGGTGGTCTTCCACAATGGTCGGCTCTACGTCCCTGTCTCGTCGCTAGAAGAGGGAACGGCGGCGATGGCGTCGTACGAATGCTGCACGTTCCGCGGCAGTGTGCTCGCACTCGATGCCGGCAGCGGTAAGCAACTGTGGAAGACGTACACAGATTCCGCGGCCTGCGCAGCCAGTGGGGAAGAACAGCGCTGGCACTCAACTGCACGCGCCGTCGGGAGCAGCGGTGTGGTCGGCCCCGGCTCTCGATCCTGAACGCAACCGTCTGTATGTCACGACGGGAGACAGCTACTCCAGCCCCGCGGCACCAGAAAGTGACGCGATCATGGCGCTTGCTATGGACAACGGGCGCGTCTTGTGGACGCGGCAGACGCTGCCGGGCGATGCCTGGAACACCGGGTGTTTCGGCAGCAACCCGACGGAGAAAGTGAACTGCCCTTCCAACGCGGGCCCGGACTACGACTTCGGCAGTTCTCCGGCGCTGGTGACCCTGCAGGGCGGGCAGCGTGTCTTGCTCGCGGGGCAGAAGTCGGGCGCGATGTTCGGCATCAACCCGGACACGGGTGATGTGCTGTGGAAGACGCAGGCGGGCGATGGCGGCGTGCTCGGTGGAATCGAATGGGGCTTCTCGACCGACGGCACCGTCGCTTACGCATCGCTTTCGAGCGCGATGGAGAGGAAGCCTGGCGAGGCCGGCGGTCTTGTCGCGATCGACGTCGCCGACGGATCGAAGCGCTGGTCGGCCCCACCAGCTACGAACACATGCGCAGGACGCCAGGGATGCAACACGGCACAGCCTGCGGCCGTGTCATCGATTCCCGGCGCGATCTTCTCCGGTAGCCTCGACGGCCACTTCAGGGCGTACGACAGCAGCAACGGAAAGGTGCTGCTCGACGTGAACACGACCGACGAGTACGACACGGTCAACGGCATTCCCGCTCGCGGCGGATCGATCAACGGCCCGGGCGCGACGATTGCCGGCGGGATGGTCTTCGTCAACTCGGGCTACAGCACGATCGGCTTCATGCCAGGCAACGTGCTGCTCGCGTTCTCCGTCGACGGGAAGTAGAGCCCGAACTCCCAATTCCCAACTTCCAACTCCCACTGTTCGCATCAATTCGAATGTGTTTTGGGAGTTGGGGGTTGGAGGTTGGCAGTTGACTCAGAGTTTCTGCGCCGCTGCTATTTCATTCGCTCCCAGGCGGCCGTTCTGCAATGCCGTCGCCACGAGTGCGGCGCTGCATCCAGCCTTCGCCACTTGCACGAGATCGTCCCAGTTGCGCACGCCGCCGCCGGCCACAAGTGTCGGTCCGGAAGCGGCCGAATGAATCCGGCGCAGGAGATCGACATCGAGACCACGTCCCGTCCCGACCCGCGCTAGATCGATCACGATGATCGTGTTCGCTCCTGAGATGACCGCCAGGTTGGCGATCTCCTCGGGCGAGCCGGCGCCCTCAACGCGTGTTCCACTGGTGACAACCGGCTGACCGTTGCGAAGATCGAGGCTGAAGGCCACGCGCTCGCGCCCGATTGCCGCGCAGATGTCGGAAAGCAGGGTGAAAGAGGGCAGCGTTTCGAGCCCGACGATCACGCGACTGGCTCCCAGTCCGATCGCGCGCTGGGCGTCGTCGACCGACCGGACACCCGCGTCGAGCCAGAGCGGGGCCGTCAGCGAGGCGAGTCTCCTGGTCACCTCATCCTGCGGTGGCTGGTTGAGAATCGCGTCGAGATCGGCGGCATAGATCTCGGAGACGCCGAGAACGTCGGTGTAGACCTCCGCCAGCGTCTTCGCATTGCCGGGATCGATGGGCCAGCCGGCGGCCGTTTGCACCGGGGCGTACCGATCGCGGGATCCGGCTCGCGCGTGTACAGCGCGGCCACGGAGCATGTCGATGACGCCGATGATCCGCACGTGTAATGGTGAGTGAGAGTTACCGCTCGCCCACCATAATCTTTCGCCAGGCTGCAGCCGTCAACCGTGTGTCAGGCAGGAGTAGACTTGCACGCATCGCAGGAAAGAGCGGCTCATCGGCATCGGCCGGCATCATTTCAGAGGTAACCGCAATGAAGAGAGTGATGGGACTCGGATTGGTCGTCATACTCGCCGTCACCGCACAATTGACTCTCACGGCAGGATCGGTCCCGACCGGTAAGGCAGAAGACGTCGGCCTGTCGACCGAGCGACTGAAACGCATTGGCGAGGCAGTTCAGCGCCACATTGCCGCCGGCAACGTGGCAGGTGCCGTGACGCTCGTGGCGCGGCGGGGGAAGATCGCGCACTTCGAAGCGCAAGGCGTCATGGACGTCGACACGAAGAAGCCGATGGCCAAGGACAATCTGTTCCGCCTGGCGTCGATGTCCAAGCCGATCACCGGCGTGGCGATCATGATGCTCGTCGAGGAAGGCAAGGTTCGGCTCAACGATCCTGTCTCGCGCTTCATTCCCGAGTTCGCCGATCTGAACAAAGTGGCCGTGCCGCGGCCGGCGTCTCCAGGCGGCGCGCCGCAGGCGGGTCAGCAGGGGCGACAGGGTGGCGCAGCGCCGCCGCAGTACGACATCGTCTCCGCTGCTCGCCAGGTCACGATTGCCGACATGCTGAAGCACGGATCGGGTCTGGTGAGTGGTGGTCTTGGCGCTGCGGACGCGCAGCGCCTCGCACCGCGCGCACCGACGGATACGCTGGCCACGTACATTCCCAAGCTCGCTGCCGTGCCGCTCGACTTCCAGCCGGGAACGTTGTGGCGCTACAGCGGTGGCGCGGGCTTCGATGTGCTGAGTCGAGTCGTCGAAGTCGCATCAGGCCAGACGTTCGACAAGTTCCTGCAGGATCGGCTGTTGGGGCCGCTCGGGATGCCCGATACCGGCTTCTTCGCGCCAGCGGCAAAGGCAGCGAGGGTGGTCACCATGTCGGAGTCGACGCCGAACGGGCTGCGCTCGGTCGCGCGCACGGACTCAACGGTGTACTTCTCCGGCGCCGGCGGCATGATGAGCACGGCTGAAGACTACTTGCAGTTCGCGCAGATGATGCTGAACGGCGGAGAGCTGAATGACCGTCGCTACCTCAGTCCGCAGACGATGGCGCTGATGACGTCGAATCACACGGGGGAAATGGTGAACGGTCAGTTCGGCCGTCCGGCGCAAGGCATGGGGTTCGGACTGAGCATGCAGGTCGTGATGGATCCGGTGGCCGCCGGTCTTCGCGTCTCGAAGGGTGCGTACGGCTGGGCGGGCGGAACAGGTGTGAGCTTCTGGGTCGAGCCGGCGGAGCAGATGGTGTCGATCTACTTCGTGCAGGGCGGCTCTGGTGGTCAGATGCGCGGCGACGTGGAGAACGCGATCCGGCAGGCGATCATCAACTAACCGATGTCAGGTCTCTGTGCCTCACCGCCTCGGTGTGACGTCGGGAGTGAAGTCGGTCACGGGAGCCTGATGATGTTGCGGGTGTGGCTCAGCGCGTTGGCAGTGCTTGTCTGTTTGGTAGGCCCGAGTATCAGTGCAGGACAGCCATCTGCAAAGCCGCAGCCGCCGAAGTCCGTGCGCCTCCATGTCATCGACTGCGGGCTCATCAACGTCAATCGAGCGGGGACCGAACGATACAAGGTCACGCCTGAGGAAGTCGGTGAGACACGCTTCTCGGTGCCGTGTTTCCTCGTGGCTCACCCGAAAGGCACCTTGATGTGGGAACTCGGCATCCTTCCCGATGACACGGTCGAGGCGCGCGCGCGGGGCGAGCAGGGGAACCCCACGGCGACCGCGGCGTCGGTCACCACGGTACCGCGCACATTGAGGAGTGCGCTTGCCGAACTGGGTTATCGCCCGGAGGACATCACCTACTACGCGTTCTCACACGCGCACGTGGACCACAACGCGAACGCCAATCTGTTCACGGGATCGACGTGGCTGGCGAGGCCGGCTGAACGCGCCTTCATGTGGGAAGAAGGCAACACGCGCGTCAACCGCACGTTCTTCGACAAGATTCGAGACACCATGTCGATCAGCCTCGACCGCGACGAACACGATGTCTTCGGAGACGGAACAGTCATCATCAAGGCTGCTCCCGGCCACTCGCCGGGCCATCAGGTGCTGGTGCTCAACCTGACCGCGACGGGACGCATCATGCTTGGCGGTGACCTCTATCACTACCCGCAGGAGCGGACACTTCGGCGACCGCCGCCGGACACGGAGTTCAACGTCCAGCAGTCGGCCGCATCGCGCGTGATGATCGAGGAGTATCTGCAACGTACCAAGACCGCGCTCTGGATCGAGCACGACTTCGTGGCGAATGCGAAGCTGAAGAAGTCGCCGGCGTTTTACGATTGATGATCACGGCGGGTCTTCAGACCGCCTGGTAATTCAGGATCGTCCGAGGCGCGGTAGCAGACGCAGCGCGTTGTCTCGATCGATCGCACGCAGATCCGCCGGGCTGAACATCTTCATCTCGGCCAGCGCCTTGACGTACTCGGCGCTCGTCCCGCCAGGCGGGAAGTCAGTGCCAAACAGCACCTGCGATGGCTTGACCAGCTCGAGGAGCGACGCGACCGCACCGCGGTTCGAAGCACCCGCCAGGTCGTAGTAGAACTTCCGGATCTCGGCGATGAACCCGTTCGGCAGGCGATCCTTCGCGTTACCGGAGGCACCTTCGATGCGTCCTGCGAGGAACGGCACCGAGCCGCCGGCGTGCGACCAGATGAAGCGAATATCCGGGAAACGCACGGCATCACCGCTGAACGCGATGCCCATGATCGCGCGCGTCGTGTCCGTGCCGTACTCGATGCTGCCCGGCGCGACACCGGGCGCGTAGTCAAGGTTGCGACAGCAATTGGCCGCGGTCGGATGCACGTGAACGACGGCCCTGCGCCGGTTCAGTTCCTCCATGACCGGGCGAAACTTCGCGTTCCCAAGCCACATGTCACCGTAACTGGTGAAGAGGCCGACGCCGTCAACATTCAACGTGTCGTACGCGTAGGCGATCTCGGCGAGTGTGGCATCGACGTCAGGCAACGGCATGGCGGCGAAGAGGCCGAAGCGCGTCTGGTGATCCTGCACGAGCTTCGCGCCGTACTCATTGCAGGCCCGCGCCAGCTGACGTGTCATTGGGGCATCGCCGAACCAGAGCCCCGGATTCGTGATCGAGACGATCGACGCGGCGACGCCGCCGCGATCCATGTCCTCGATCGACTTGGCGGGCGTCCATGTCGTGTTCGCCGGCTGCAGCAGCGGCCGGCCTTTCACAGCGCTCACCCAGGCCGGCGGTGCAAAGTGGTGGTGGATATCGATGCGGTGTGGCTTCGCACCCGGCGCTAACTGGGCAAGCGCGATCAGCCTCGTCGCGCCAGTGCCGACTGCCAGTCCCGCGGACGTGAGCAAGCCAACGAGGTGCCGACGCCCGAGGTCGGCCATGCTACTCGCTGGCGCCCAGGGAGCGCAGCAGTTCGATCGTGCTCTTGCGGGAGGTGCGTGCACCCGCACGCGCCTCTAAGGCGCCGAGCGGTGTCAGTCCCTTGGCGTTCCGCGCATTGAGATCGGCCCCACGTTCGACCAGCAGCTTCACGACCGAGTCATACCCCTGCGTCGAGGCGACGTGGAGGGCCGTTTCACCCGCGGGGTTCGTGCCGTTGATGTCGCTGCCAAGGCTCAGGGCGGTCGAAACCGTCTCGAGAACCTGGGTCTCGGGTTCAATCTTCCCCCCGTCGACGATGGCAAGTCCGCGGCGATTCGTCCCTCGCCGTTCATCCTGGGCGGGTGCCACGATCCCCATACCAGCGGCGGCCAGCAGCGGCGTCGCGCCATCGTTCATCGGCAGGCGAGTGTCGGCTCCGCCGCCGGCGAGCGCGCGCATGATGTCGGCTTCGAGGAACCTGGCGGCGAGCAGATATGGTGTGGCGCCCATGAGTATCTTCGGCAGCTCGAAGTCCTGGCTGGTGCGTCTGACCGGCAGTACCCTTGGTGATCTGCGCGTTGGGATTGGCCTTGTGGGCGAGCAGTGTCTTGACCAGCTCCAGATCGCTGCGCAGGACGGCAGCATGGAGCGCCGTGTACCCGATGCCTGCGGCATTCGGGTCCGCCCCTTTATCGAGCAGCGTTGTCGCGGCGCGGGTGTGGCCGCTGTGTGCGGCGATGACGAGAGCGCTCGCGCCATCGGCCAGCGTCTCGTTCACGTCTGCCCCCGCGTCGACGATCAGCCTGACAGTCTCGGCATCGCCGGAACGTGCCGCGAAAAGGAGCGGGGTGCTGCCGCCGCGGGGGACGGTGTAATTCAGTTCCTCGCGCCCGGCACGCTGGGTCACTTCGCTCGTGACGGTCTGCGTGTAGCTGCGCGATCGCGCGCGCACGTCAGCACCGCCCTCGAGCAGCGCCTCGACCGCCTCCGGATGTGATTGCGCGGCGGCCCACATCAGCGCCGTCTGATCGTGTCCGGGTTCTATAGCGTTGACGTTCGCGCCGCGGGCCAGGAGTGCCCGCACGCCAGCCGCCTCTCCCGTTCGCGCGCATGTCATCAGGACTGTCTCACCGGTCACCAGTGTCGCGTTCGGGTTGGCGCGCGCCTGAAGCAGGCGCTCGATCGTGCCGGCGCTGCGATTCAGACAGGCGAGATAGAGTGGCGTCGCGCCGGTGTCGTCGGCGAGGTCGGGTTTGGCGCCGGCTCGCAGCAGGAGATCCACGACGCTGTCGTCGTGGCGATGGACGGCCCAGTGAAGCGCCGTCGCGCCATCGCCCTGACGAGCGTTGACGTCAACGCGTTGCTTCAGAAGAGACCGAACAGCCTCGATGTTTCGGCTTTTCACCGCGTCGATCAGCCGTGAATCGCCAGCCGCCGCGACCGTGGTCGCCGCGACCACCGCGATTGAGATGATGAACGACGATACGACGTAAGCGTGCGCAGTCACGAATTGCCTTCGACTAGATGCCGGCGAGCGCGCGATCGTCAAGCCGTCCCGTGCTATCGCCAATGCGATCCAGATGGACACCGAGCTTGTCGAGCAACGTCAGGTGCAGGTTGGCGAGCGGTGTCTCCTTCGGGTAACGGATGTGGCGTCCGCCGGTGAGCTGCGCCGAACGTCCACCAGCCAGGAGCAACGGGATGTTGCGCGGATCGTGCGCGTTGCAGTCGCCCATCCCCGTCCCGTACATCATGATGGTGTGGTCGAGCAGTGAGCCGTCTCCGTCTGGCGTCGCGTGCAGCTTCTCCAGCAGGTAGGCGAACTGCGTCACGTGGTAGTGATTGATCTTCACCACCTTGGCGATCTTCTCGACTTCCTGCTGATGGTGCGTGATCGGGTGGTGCGCATCCGGTACGTCGATCTGCGGATAGGTCACGCCGCTGAATTCGCGCCCCAGCATGAACGTGACAATGCGCGTGAGGTCGGTCTGATACGCGAGCACCTGGAGATCGCACATCAGCTTGACGTGCTCGTCGTAGGTTGACGGAATGCCCGCCGGGTGTTCGACGAGCGGGAGCTCCTTGTCGCTCTGCTCTTCGGCCTTCTGAATGCGGCGCTCGACGTCGCGAATGGCCTCGAGGTACTCGAGCAGCTTGGTGCGGTCGCTGGCGCCCAGCGTGCCCTGCAGGTGCGCCACTTCGTCGCGAACCGAATCGAGAACGCTTCTGTCCTGACGAATGCGTGCGAGGCGGGTGCGCTGATCGGTGCTGCCGCTGTCGCCGAAGAGACGCTCGAACACGGTGCGCGGATTGTTCTCCGTCGGCAGCGGCGTGCTGGGACCAAGCCAGGAGATCGTGTTGGTGTACGCGCAGGCGAACCCCACGTCACAGGCACCGGCCGTTTCACCCGACTCCACCGACAGCTCGAGCGATGCCAGTTGCGTTGAGGCGCCCATCTCTCTGGCCGCGATCTGATCCATCGAGATGCCGGCGTCGAGCCAGGTTTCGCTGGTTGGCGGCGACACGTCGGTGAGGAACCGGGTACTCGCCTTGGCGTGTGCGCCTCCTGGCCGGCCCGGCGACGGCACACAGGCCAGGTTGCTGAGGACGATCAGGTTCTCTCGATATTGCGCGAGCGGCGCGAGCGTCGACGTCAGCTCGAAGCTGGCGCCTTCGGCGACCGGTGTCCACTGCTCCATGATCATGCCGTTCGGCACGTACATGACGCCGAACCTGGTGAGTGGCTTGGCCGGTGTCTTCTGCAGTGCGGTGAGCGGTGGCACCATGGCATCGAGCAGCGGGAGCGCCAGCGATGCACCCAGACCTCGCAACATCGCACGCCGCGGAATCGCTTTCCTCGTGATGAACATGCCCTGCTCCTATTGTGCTGCTGCCGTCGAAACCGGCGCCTGATCCGGCGCCCCCTGCTTGATGCTCATCGTGAACGGCGTGCTCCTGACGACCCCCATGATGAGCGATGACCAGCGGTATCCGCCTGAGGCAGACTGCTTGGTGATCTGACGGATGGTCGGAAGATCCGTCGCCTCGATGCTTCGTCCGAGCGAGTACCCGAGAAGTTTCTGCGTGAAGGTTCGCGCGAAGTCTTCCTGGTGACTGGCCATCAACTGACGCAGCCCCAATACGCCATCGAACTTCGTTCCATCCGGAAGCGCGGCCGATGCATCAATCGGCAGGTCGTCCACCGTCGTCCGCCATTTGCCAAGGGCGTCGAAATTCTCGAGTGAGAAGCCGAGCGGATCCATGCGCACGTGGCATACCGCGCACGCCGGATTCTTCCGGTGAGCTTCCATCTGCTCGCGAACGGAGCGAGGCCGGCCGTCGGGGCCACCTTCCGGGAGGGAGGGCACGTCGGGCGGTGGTGGAGGTGGCGGCGCGCCCAGGATGTTTTCGAGCAGCCATCTCCCGCGCAGAACCGGCGAGGTGCGATTGGGATACGAGGTGACGGTGAGGATGCTGCCCTGTCCGAGGAGGCCTCCGCGCCGGCCGTCCCCGAACGTCACGCGTCGGAAGTGGCTGCCGAAGACGTTAGGGATCTGATAGTGGCGCGCGAGCCGTTCGTTCACGTAGGTGTAGTTGGCCGTCAGCAACTCACCGACGCTGCGATCCTCGCGCAACTGTGAGCTGATGAAGAGGCGCGTCTCCTGTCGAAACGCGTCACGCAGGTTCTCGTCGAATTCCGGGTATGCGTCGACGTCCGGGACCACGCCGGAGAGCTTGCCGATCGTGAGCCACTGGGTAGCGAAGTTGTCGACCAGCGCATCCGATCGCGGGTCGCGCAGCATCCGGCGCACCTGCTGTTCCAGAACCGCCGGAGTGCTGAGCGTTCCGCGCTCGGCGACATCGAGCAACTCGTCATCCGGAATGCTGCTCCACAAGAAGAACGAGAGCCGCGATGCCAGATCGATATCGTTGATGCGATAGACTCCGCCTGGCTGCGCGTTGGCCGGCTCCCGTTCGACGCGGAACACGAAACTCGGAGACGCGAGAATTCGCCGTAGCCCCCGCTGAATGCCCGCCTCGAATCCTTCCTCCGCGTATCCCGTCCTGTAGAAGCCAAGCAGTGTTTCGAGATCCTGGTCGGTGACTGGCCGGCGATAGGCGCGCCGGGCGAGACGCGAGAGGATGGCGCGCGCGCACCGTTCGTCGTTGCCCGAACTCGGACGGCACGAGAAGACCGCGCGGCGGCTCGGCGTATCGGTTGGCGCCTTGGCCGAATGGGGCCCTGCGATCGAGACGACATCGACGGCCGGGTTGCCGAAGTACAGCTCGTTGGTCGTGCGGGCGAACCCACGCTGCGGCGGCTGCAAGACGCCTTCGGATTCCCAGTGACGACGCACGAACGACACGCCCACGTCGTGCGGACCGGCACTGACCGGCAGCGTGACAGTGAGCCCCTCGTCGGCGGTGTGCATGTAGACTTCCCACCCGGGGTCGCCCTGCGTGTTGCCCGCGAAGCTCTCCGGTGCCGTCAACCCTTTGCCTTCACCGCCGATCGTGAACCGCTTGATCAGCGCACCGTCCAGCCGGATGTCGATCTGGTGCGGTTCGCCCATGCCAATCAGATAGAGATAGAGCTGTCGCCTGAGCACCACCTTGATCCGGTATTCACCGTCGAGCGGGAAGTGGTACGGAATCGAGATGCCGCCTCGCGAACCGAATGGCAGGTCGTCGCTCGTGCGATCGTCCTGCACCAGCGCCGTCGGTATCTTGAACGTGTTCTCGACTGTGCTCAGCGAGCGATCACCGATCGCGAGCCGGCTCACCGTCCCGGCTGCGGCGAGGTAGTTCTCGAGCAGACGCGGCGACACCGAGAGCACGCCCGCCAGATTGTCGAAGCCCTGTTGATCCGGTTCGTCAGCCGGCAGCAGCGAACGCCCATCGATGTCCAGAGCCAGCAGATCGCGAACCGCGTTCGTGTACTCCGTGCGATTCAGCCGATGGACGATGACCCGCCCCGGATTGGGATTGGCCGCGGCCGCAGCTTCGAGTTCAGCTTCGAGCAAGAGGGCGGCGCGATCATAGGTGTCCTTATCCGGTCTGGGCAGGCCGGGCGGCGGCATCTCGTGCGTGCGGAGTTTGCGCGCGACGCGTTCCCAGGTGTCGGCGTCATGGCCGATGCGTGCTGAGATCGAGTCTCCTCGAGCGCGAGCCCGGCGGTCTTCAGCCTCGCGTTGTGGCAGGTGACGCAGTAGCGATCGATAACAGGTCGGAGTGCTTCTGCAGCCGATGCTGTTTTCGCCTGCGTAGCCGATGCTGTCTGCGCCTGGGCGGCCGACGTTGCCGGTCTCTGGCCGAGCGGTGCGGCTGTGGGTCGGGCAGACCAATAGCCAACAGTGACGATCACCGCGCCGCACACGATTATCCACGCCGCGTTGGGCTTCAGCATCGTGGCTCGAACCCCCGTCCCGGACGCTCAAAGTCTGAAGGAAAACCGCCGGAAATCAAATACCTTGTACCAGGTAACGGGGAGGGCGGATTGCAGGTGTATCCTACGCCCGCCGGCCACGAAAGCCGCCTCCAGCCAGGCGTTTCTGGCGTAGTGTCCGGCTTCAGCCGGACCGTGTCGTGGATGAATCGAGGTTGAAATGGTGCGCACGCGTCTGATGTCGATCGCTCTCATCCTGGCGGCGGTGGCGGGCCTGCCGGCGCAATCTTCTCGCGACGCGTCGTGGCGACCGAACACGTCGACTGCACCGAGCTCCGTTCCACCGGGAACGCCTGCCCAGAGCGCCGCCGATCAGGCGACGGTTGCCGAAGTGCTCGCCTTCGAGAAGGCCACCGAGGCAGCGGTCGTTCGCGGTGACACGACAGCACTCGAACGTGCGTTGGCCCCGACGTTCCTGTTCACACATGGCGACGGCTGGGTCGACGGCGGAGCGCCGCTCAAGGTCGACACCAAGGCCAGCTGGATCGAATGGGTGAAGAAGCAGCCGGCGCCGTACATCTATCGTGAGCTCGATAGCGTTCGCGTCGAGTTGCACGGCGATGTGGCCATCACGATCGGGCGCTACTTCTATTTGCCGACGTCGACTGGCGCTCCCAATCATTCGCACGTGTGGTTCGAGCGCGTGTACGCCAAACGAAACGGGCAGTGGCAGCAGCTCTCGCACCGCACGGTGAAAGGTCCGATTCGCACGGAGGAAGCAGTGAGCACTGCGTCCGATGAAGCCGCCGTGCGCGCTGTCGTGGCCAAGTACGTCGAGGCTCGTGAGACCAAGGATCCCGCGGCAATCGGAGCGCTCTTTACCGACAACGCAGATCAGTTCAATTCGGGCGGTGAGTGGCGGCGCGGCCGTGACGCAATCGTGAAAGGAACGCTGCAGTCATCACAGCGCAACAGCGGATCGCGCAACATCACGCTCAAGGCAGTGCGATTTCCAGCACCTGGTTTTGCGATCGCCGACGGAGAGTACGGGATTGGGGAGCAGCGCCTGTGGACGACGCTCGTCCTGTCGCGACAAGGCGAAGCCTGGAAGATCGAGGCCATCCGCAACTCTGCCCCCAGACAAAATTGACGTCACAGATCGATATTCGGTGGAGAGATACATGCGCGTAATCGTGATACTGGCCGTTGGGATCCTGCTTGTCAGCGAAGGCCGCGCCGCGGCGCAATCGTGGCAGCCGCCGAGCGAGAGCCAGCGATGTCCGTCGAAGTGGGGGGCGGGCGACGAGCGCGGCTCGGGCAACCACATGAAGCCCGAGACGGTGTTACGCGCGGCGAAGTTGATCAAGACCGGCCAGGTCTTCGAGCTTGGCCGTGTCCTGTCAGAGTCGATGCCGCTTCCGGCCGGCCGTCGATTCGAGATTCACACCAAGCGGAGCCGCCAGGATCCGGGCACGAATCGACGCGGGTCGAACGAGGAACTGGTCGTGTCGGAAATCGGCCAGGTGGGCACGCAGTTCGACACCTTCAGCCATCAGATGATCAATTCGAGCATGTACAACTGCTTCAAGCTCGATGAGACGGCAACTCGCACCGGCTTCAACAAGCTCGGGGTACACAAGGTGGGCGCGCTCGTCACCCGTGGCGTCCTCATCGACGTTGCGGCGCTCAAGCGCACGCCCATGCTGGCCGAGTCGTACGAGATCACGCCACAGGATCTCCAGCAGGCGCTCGCTGAGCAGAAGCTTGCACTGCAACCCGGCGACGCCGTGCTCATTCATACCGGGTGGGGCACGCTCTGGGGGAAAGAGAACGCGCGCTACCAACGCGCGAGCCCAGGGCTTGGTATTGCCGCGGCGGAATGGCTCGCGAAGCAGGACCCGATGCTCGTTGGCGCCGACAACGGCGGCGTCGAGGTCGCTCCCAACCCGGACAAGAACCTCGCCGGTCCGGTGCACCAGATCATGCTGGTGGTCAACGGCATCCACCTGCTCGAGAATCTCCGCCTCGACGAGCTCGCTGCGCAACGCGCCCACGAGTTCGCGCTCATCGTCGAGCCGCTCAAGATCGAGGGTGGCACGGGATCCAGCGTCGCCCCGATCGCGATCCGGTGACGAGATGAAAGTCGCACTACTCGCGAGGTGGGTCGTTGTGGCGGTTGTCGTTGCCGGTGCGGCGGCTTTGTCGGCGCAGGGGCCCGCGTCGCGTACGACGACGGCGGTTCCGCAGCTGCAGGTCGATCCGTTCTGGCCGAAGCCACTCCCTAACGACTGGATTCTCGGTCAGGTGTCGGGTGTTGCCGTCGACAAGCGGGGACACGTGTGGATTGTGCAGCGGCCACGCTCCCTCAGCGATCGCGAGCTCGGCGCACAGCAGAACCCGCCGTGGAGCAAGTGCTGCAAGGCGGCGCCACCAGTGATCGTGTTCGATCAGGAAGGCAACGTCGTCAGGGCGTGGGGCGGGCCCGGCGCCGGCTATGAGTGGCCCGAGAGCGAGCACGGCGTCTTCGTCGACGACACCGACTCCGTGTGGCTGGCCGGCAACGGCAACAAGGATTCGCAGCTTCTCAAGTTCTCGCTCGAGGGCAGGTTCCTGCTGCAGATTGGCACGAGCGGCCAGTCGAAGGGCAGCAACGACACCGCGAATCTTGGCAGCCCGGCGGATATCAATGTCGATGTCGCCGCGCGCGAAGTCTACGTGGCCGACGGATATCGCAATCGGCGTGTCATCGTCTTCGATTCCGAGACGGGCAATTACAAGCGGCACTGGGGCGCGTACGGCAAACCGCCGAGTGACGCTGCGACGCCGCCCTACGATCCGGCGCGGCCGCCGTCACAGCAATTTGGTCAGCCTGTTCACTGTGTCCGGTTGGCGAGCGACGGGCTCGTCTACGTCTGCGATCGCACGAACAATCGTTTTCAGGTGTTCCGCAAGGACGGGACGTTCGTGTCCGAATCGTTCTTCGAGAAGGAGACGCGTCTCAACGGGTCGGTCTCGGAGCTGGCGTTCTCACCCGATCGGGCGCAGTCGTTGATCTATATGGTCGACGGCGTCAACAACGAGATGCGCATCGTCGATCGCACGACGAATGCAGTCGTCGGCCGCGTCGGTCGGCCCGGTCGATTTGCAGGCCAGTTCCACGTTGTGCACAATGTCGCGGTTGACGCGCAGGGCAATGTCTATACGACCGAGGTCAATACCGGTCAGCGCGTTCAGAAGTTCCGGATGGCGGACGCACGGAAGTGATTCGCCTCCAGATTTCTCCTGGCTGTGAGCGAGAAGTCGCCGGAGGCGGGTCTTTCGGATTACGTGTAATTGCGTTTCTTAGACCGTAATGCGTGAGCGCGGGCGCGACTCGCGCTTGGTTGGCTTGGGAGGCGTTGCGCCCTCTGGCAGCTTGGTCAGTGTTTCCTGGAACACCGCACCATCAGCGCCACCAGCGGTCCACTTTCCGTTCAACGTCCCGTTCTCGGCGAGCGAGTACACGATCAACGCCGGGGTTCCGCCAAAGTAGCTCACGGCCAGTTGGTTTCCACTGAAGATGCCGACGCCAACCACCTGGCTTTCATCGGGCATCGTCCATCTCACAAGGTACGTTTCCTTGTGCTTGATGATCTCGACGACGCCGGCGTAGGTCGCACCATCGGGATTGGTTCCCGCGCACGTGTAGATACCTTCGAGTTTGTTTTCCGGAGCCTGACCCTGGGCCGCGTGCACAGGACCGAGCGAGGTGAGTGTGACGAGACCGACGAGGGCAGCTCTCAGCAAGTGAAACTCCTTTAACTCTCTCGCCGCGAATTTCCGGTGACGCCATGATGACGCGTAGCAAGAGCCAGGCCATGGCCTGCCGGCGATGTCGCTTGTCGGTGGATCGGCGTGCAGCCGCACGATTCGACAGAAAAATGACGGTTCGGCGACAAGTGCGTCCGGGTGAACGACGGCCTTGCTCTTACTTTCCGTCCACTGAATAGGCCAGCAACACGTTGCCCGGCATGCCGTTCTGCACATAGCCGGAGTTGATGATTACGGTTCCGCCGCTGATAGCCGGCCCTGCCACGTTCAATGAACCGCCGCGTCCCGGCACGCCGTTCGTGGTCTTGTACGTCTGGACGGTATCAACGTCCCACAGAATCGATCCGTTGCTGGTGGAGTAGGCGCGAAGGTGTCCATCGATCGCGCCGGAGAACACGACACCAGGGATGGCGCTCACCGCGGCGGATTGAGCGGGGCTGCACCGTTCTCGCGTGCGGCACGCGCGCGGCGGCGGCGTAGCCCAGACGCGCTTGCCGCCATCGAGACTGATCGCGAACATGCCGCCGCCTTCTTCGGGATCGGGCATCGTGGCTTGACTGTTTGGAACGGGGATGCGGCCCAGATCGGAAAGCGCGACGTAGATGTTGGATCCGTCGGCGGCCGAGCCCCACTGCACGCCGCCGTTGATGCCGCCCTTGCCCACGCGCTCCTGCCAGAGGATCTCGCCATCGCGATCGGGATCGAGGGCATGGACGACGCCGGACTTCTGGCCGGCAACGATCGCGCGACGGCCGTTGGGCAGTGATACCAGGATCGGCGGGGAGGCGAAGTCGAAATCGGGGGCGTCCTTGTTCGTGCAGTTCACCTGGTCGCTCAGCCGGCACGAGGTATTCCAGTCATCAGACGCCGTCATCTGACGGGACCAGAGGATCTTCCCCGACGCGAGATCGAACGCGACGAAGGCATCGCTGCGATCCGTCGCCGGGCCGCTGTAGTTGTTCCCGGTCGTGACATAGACCGCGTTCTTCTGCACATCGATGGCCGGGCTCGACCAGATCGGCGCGCCCGACGGGCCCCACAACTGCGTTCCGATGCGATTCTTCGCCTGTCTTCGGGGTTCCTCGATCGTGTACGTCTTCCAGACGTCCGATCCCGTCCAGGCATCGAGCACGACGAGGCTGCCGCGGAAGGTGCAGCACTCGTACTCGGCAACCGCACCGGCAGTCTCCTCACCAGATGCGACGCCCACGTAGAGGCGGCCGTTGTGGAACGTCGGTGACGCGGTCACGCGAGCGAACGGGTGATCGTCGACGTGCGACTTCCAGATCAGCACACCGGTCGACGCGTCGAGCGCATAAACGTTCGCGGCTCGATCGCCCACGAATGCCAGATACCGATCGCTGCCCTCGATGCGCGCGATCGTGATCGCGGCACGCACGGCGGCATCGGCCTGGAACGTCCAATGCACGCATCCTGTCGCGGCACTCAGCGCGTACACCGCTCCGCTCTGCGTGCCGACGAACACCCGGCCGCCTGCAATCGAAGGCTGTCCATCGGCGCTGAGCTCGCCCGGGAATCCAAAGGCCCACTTCAGCTTCAGCTTGGGCACGTCGCTGGCGCTGAGTCCTGCCATCGTGCCTTCCTGGAATCTGGTGTTCTGCGTGTTGCCTCCCCACCCGTTCCAGCGCGGGCTATCCAGCGGGTTGGCGAATTCGCCGGCCACGGGGCGGCACATCGACTCGGGATTGGGTTTCGTGCTGAACGCGGTGGCGAACATCTTTCCCGTCACGATACTCGGCAATCGCGCGACGCTCGACGCCGGTGCGGCCGCTGGCCATCGACAGCATGGGCCCGCTCTCCATCGCGGTGAGCACGCGTTCCGGCGTCATCGCCTGCAGGACATCCCGCGTTGGCGCGCGGGCCGCGCCGGTGTCATGACACGAGGCGCATAGCTGCTTGTAGAGAGTGGGGCCGTCATCGGCGGACGCGGGCCAGGCGATGAACAACAGACAGCAGGTCGCAACGATCGAGGAACGCAGAGTGGTTCGCATCTCACGCTCCGATGTGGTCCGCCTTGGCCTAAGGCTTCGGCGGGCGCGCTACGCGCGAAAGTAGTCGCTAGACCTATCGTGATTCCGCTAGTACCTGACGGATGACTGCCGCGGTTGCCGGGGAACTGACGATATTCATGCCGCGCTGGACGCCTTCGGTAATCTTGAGCGGCGTCCATCCTTTGCTGTTTGGGCGATTCCACACGTCTTGACGCGCGCCTTTCTGGGCCAGGTATTGAACGACCGTCGGCACGTGCTTGTAAGCGGCGCCATGCATCGCCGTCTCGCCGTTCTTGTCGACGGCATCGAGGTCGTTGCCCAGATCGAGTGCCACCTTGACGGCTTCGAGCACTTCGGGCTCCGTGCCCGGATCCTCGCCGGGTGCGTTGGTGCCCAGCCCCGCGGCCACCATCAGCGGAGTCGATCCGTCCTCATTGGTGAGAAGAGGATTGGCGCCAAGGTCGGCCAACAGTTTCATGAGTGGCGCGTCAGCCGTGCGGGCCGCCAGCAGGAACGGCGTCGCGCCGATCGAGTTGAGCGTCGTGACGCCCATGCTGGGACGCTTGGTGACGCGGGTATCGAGAGCCGCCCCTTTCGCCACCAGCTTCCGCACGAACGTCAGGCTGTCCATCGTGCCCGATCCCTGCGGTGCGGGGTTGTTGCTGCCGGCGATGCCGGCTTTCCGCACCCAGGACACCTGATGCAGCGCGGTGTAACCCTGGGGAGCCGCATTGGGATCGGCGCCGCGGTCGAGCAGCCACGCCGCCAGCTCGTAGTGCGCGTTGGCAGCCGCGAGCAGAAACGCATTCAGACCCGGCTCGGGTGCGGCCGGGGTCGCGGCGGCGTTCTGTGCCGGCCGTCGTCGCACGGGCAACCAGTCGTTCATGTCGGCGCCGGCCTTCATCAGCGCCTCAACGGCGGCGATCCGGCCCTCACGCGCCGCGAACAGCAGTGGGGTGAACCCGCCGTTCGATCTCGCGTCGACCTTCGCTCCGCGCGCCACCAGGGCATCGATTACCGCCGGATACCCCTCGGCCGCGGCCCACATCAATGCCGTCTGGCCCCGCCAGTGTTCCGTCGCGTTGGGATCGGCACCCCGCGCAAGAAGCGCGTTGACGGCATCGAGCTTTCCCGTGCGCGCCGCCACCATCAGCGCGGTCTCCCCCTCCTCGGATGCAGCACTCGCATCGGCACCTGCCTCGAGCAGCATTCCGATGGTTGTGGCGTTGCCGTTCAATGACGCGAGCCATAACGGCGTAACGCCGTAACGATTGATTGCCTTGACGTTGGCGCCAGCACGAATGAGCAGCTGAACGATCTCAGCGGCATCACGATCCACGGCCCAGTGCAGCGCGGTGGTGCCGTCCGCCTGCACCGCGTTCACATCGACCCGCGTATCGAGAAGCGCGCGAACGGCGGACGCGTCGTTCGCCTTTATCGCGTCCATGAGTCGACTCTGCGCCTGCGCCGCGCTGACGGCAACACAGAGCGACACGATCGGAAGGAACGACGCTGTAGCGCGCATGCTCGTGCTCACACGTTCAACGGCTCCAGATCGTTGACTCGTCCTGTGCTGTCGACGAACGTATCGAGACGCACGCCGACTTTGTCGAGCAGCGTCAGATGGAGATTGGCCAACGGCGTCGGCTTCTCGAATCTGATGTGGCGCCCACCCTTGAAGCGCGCCCCGCGCCCGCCGGCCACTACGATCGGCAGGTTGGAGTGGTCGTGGACGTCGGGATTGCCCATGCCGCTGCCAAGTAGGTACAGCGTGTGATCGAGCAGCGATCCGTCGCCATCTGGCGTCGCCTGCAGCTTTTCGACGAGATAAGCGAAGAGCGACACGTGATGCGCGTTGATCTTGGCGAGCTTGACCAGCTTCTCGGGATCGTTCGTGTGATGCGAGACCGGGTGATGCGGCTCAGGCACGCCGATGTGCGGGTAGGTCCGCGTGCTCGTCTCGCGCGCCATCTGGAAGGTGACGACGCGAGTGACGTCGGCCTGGAGCGCCAGCACCTGCAGGTCGAACATCAGCCGAACGTGGTCTTCCCATACCGCGGGAACGCTTGCCGGCCGGTCGAGGTCCGGCAATGTCGCCGCGTCGCTTTGCTCCGCCCGCTGGATGCGGCGTTCCACCTCTCGCACCGAATCGAGATACTGACCGACGCGCACACGATCGTTCGCGCCCAGCTCGCGCCTCAGACGAGCCAGATCGTTCGTCATCCAGTCGAGGATGCTGCCGCTCTTCTTCAGCTCGGCACGGCGCTGCTCCGGGCTGCCGCCGTCGCCGAACAGCCGCTCGAACACCACGCGCGGATCGGCCTCCGTCGGCAGCGGCGTCGTCGGCGATGACCACGACAGATTGTTCTGATAGGCGCACGCGTAGCCGTTGTCGCAGTTGCCGACCTGCGCGATCAGGTCGGTGCCGATCTCGAGCGAGGGAATCTGCGTCTCGGTCCCGAGGGCGCGCGCCGCGATCTGATCGACGGTGGTGCCGAGTTCGTAGTCGCTGCCTTCGGTCCGCTTGGCGCGCGAGCAACTGAGGAACGCGCAGTTGGACGAGGCGTGATTGCCGGTCGTATAGGCGTTGCGCAGCTCGAGATTGCTGACCACAGTGATGTGATCCAGCACGCGGCGTCAACGCAAGCAGCGACGGCGACAGCTCCGTCAGCGTTCCCACCGTTGCGGGCGTCCAGGCGGCGGCATTCATGCCCATCGGGATGTACACGTACCCAAGGCGGCGGATCGAGCTGGCGATCGACTGCGCACGAGCCGGAGCAAACGCCGGCACCATCGCGTCGAGCAACGGCAAAGACAGAGCCGTGCCAAGGCCACGGAGGAACGTGCGACGTGGGAGCGTCCTCTTGGTGACAATCATTGCGACATCCTCATCATGAAGGGATCACTCGAGACGATGCCGAGAACGAGGGAAGAGAATCGATGGTCCTGCGCGCGCGCGTTGTGAACGATCTCGCGTACCGAGGGAGCGTCGTAATACTCGAGCCCACGGCCCAAGTGCGTAGGTCATGAGCTTCTCGGTCAGCGTGCCGACGAACAGCTCCGGCTTGCGGAGGAGCGCCGAACGCAGGCCGCTCATGCCCGTGAACGTCGATCCATCGGGGAGGCCGCCCGACGCGTCGACGTCGCTGCCCGACTCAGTGCGAATCCTCCAACGACCGATCGCGTCAAAGTTCTCCAGCGACAAGCCGGCCGGATCCATCAGCTGATGACAGCTCGCGCAGGCCGGGTTCGCGCGGTGCTGCGTCATGCGCTCGCGCATCGACAGCACTCGTCCCGGCGGAGTCGGTGTCCTTGAGCGGCGGAACGTTCTGCGGCGGGGGCGGTGGTGGTGTGCCAACGATGTTCTCGAGGATCCACTTGCCGCGAAGCACCGGCGATGTCCGGTTGGCGTATGAGGTCACCGTCAGGACGCTGCCGTGACCGAGCAGTCCGCCGCGCGCGCTGTTTTCGGCGAGCGGCGACCCGCCTGAAGCGGCTTCCATAGACGTTGGGGATCCCGTAGTGCTTCGCGAGCCGCTCGTTCACGAACGTGTAGTTGGCGCGCAGCAGATCGAGCGCACTGCGGTCCTCTCTCATGATGCTCTCGACGAACAACTCGGTCTCACGGCGAAACGCCTGACGCAGGTTGTCGTCGAAGTCAGGGAACGTCCGCGCATCCGGGCTCGTGGCCGCGAGGTTCCGCAAATACAGCCACTGGCCGGCGAAGTTGGTGACCAGCGCCTCAGCCCGCGCGTCGGCGAGCATCCGCTTCACCTGCCGTTCCAGCGTGGCCGGCCGACTGAGCGTGCCGGCAATCGCCAGGTCCAGCAGCTCATCGTCGGGCACGCTGCTCCAGAGGAAGAACGACAGCCGCGTGGCGAGCTCGACGTCGTTGATGCGATACGGCGTCTGTGGCGCGGCGTTCCTCGGATCCCGTTCGATTCGGAACAGGAACTCGGTGCTGGCCAGCACAGCGCGGAGCGCCATCTCGATGCCATCGTCAAAGCTGCCGTCGGCGCGCGCCTCTTTGTAGAACCTGAGTGGCGCCTCGATGTCGGCGTCGGTCACCGCTCGCCTGAATGCACGGCGCGCGACTGTCGACACGATCCGCTTCGCGCAGGCGTCTTCAGCGGCGGCGCTCGTAGGTCTGCACACGAAGAGGCGACGCCGGCTGGGGGTGTCGGTCAGCGCGCCGGGCTCGAACGGACCGGCGATCGACACGGAGTACAGCGCAATCTGCACTCGCGGATGCCGATCCATGTTGAAGTGGGCGAGGCTCGGTTGCCGTTCCGTTTCCTCGAGCGCAAAGGTCCGTCGCGGGAACACGACGCCAACCTCGTGCGGACCTGCGGTCACCTGGATGCGGATCTTCAGGTCCTTGTCGACCGCTTCGTCGGCGTAATAGATCCCCATCTGGTTCCGGTTCGGCTTCACGCCGAACACCTGCACGCGCTGCCCATCGAGCGTCAGCTCGACTTGCTGTGGCTCGGTGAGGCCCTCGACGTTCTCGTTGCGGTCGCGCGACAGCCGCACCTGGATCTCGTACGTGCCATCGAGCGGGAACGTATGACGAACGATGGTCCCGCCGCGCGTACCGAAGGGAAGACCCTCGAGATGGTCCTCCTGCGTCAGATCCGACGGCAGGATCACGACGTGGCTCGCCGGTGACGACAGCTGTCCGCCGACGACGGCGCGGCTGACTTTCTGTGCGGCCGCGAGGTAGCGCTCGAGCAGCGTCGGAGACAACTCGCCGTTGGCCACGTTGTCGAACCCGTGGCTCGCATCATCCTTGGGCAGGAGCGACGCCACGTCGACATCGAGGCCAAGGATGTCGCGGATGGCATTCTGATACTCGACGCGGCTCAATCGCCGGAACGTGTCGGTCCGGCCGGGATTCGGACGCGCGGCCGACGCGGCATCGAGTGCGGATTCGAGGCTACTGGCCAGGGAGTCGTAGGTCGCTTCATCGGGACGTGGTATGCCGGCCGGAGGCATCATTCGTCCCCGCAGTTTCCGAACCACCTTTTCCCACGAAGCCGGATCACCGGTCACCCGCGAGACATCGAGTGCGTCGAGCGCCAGGCCACCGGCCTTGACCCTGCCGTTATGACAGCTCACACAGTAGCGATCGAGTGTGGCGCGATGCGGTGACGGGGTGGTTGCAGGGGAGGCAGGCGTCTGCTGCGGTTCGCCGGCGCGCAGCGCGACTGATGCCGCAAGGATCGCGGCCGAGGCGGCAAGACACGCAGTCCAGCGCTGGTCCATGACAGGCCCCCAGTGGCGATACCTTAGCAGGGGTGGAGTTCGAAGCTGAAAGTTCGCGGAAAGTAAGTGAACCGAGGCACGGGACACTACGGCACTTTCACTCTTCTCGACCTGAGCGCTCCGCTCAACGCCGCTCCGGCGCCGCTGAGGATGTTCCGCATCGAGTTGTTCCCCTCGTGGCAGGCGTACTCGAAGATGCCGTCGGGCTGCGGCTCCAGTTCCAGCGCGGCGGTCCACGGCGCGGTCCATGTCTGCGAGTCGCTGGCCGTGACCTCGTAGCGCAGGCCGTTGCCGACACGCCGGAACCGTTCGACCAGGCGCAGCGTCTCGCGCGATCCGCGGTAGTTGGTCTTGTCGCTGAAGTTGGTGACGTCAACGACGAGTGTGTCGCCTTCCCAGCGCCCCTTCGAGTCGCCGAAGTATCCACGGACGCCAGGGCCGACGTGCGCGGCGCCGTCCGTGCGGATGATGCGCGTGTCGTGAATCATCTCGTAGGTAATGGCCACCACACCGGGGGCCTGCACGATCTGCACGTTGGCGTTGTAGACGGTGGGGAAGATCGCGCCCGGCATCCCACGTGTGATGCAGCGCACCCACAGACTGAGATCCTGCGGCCGGTCGGCGCCGGTCTCACCGGACACCGGTCCTCGCGCCTTGGCGCGCTCTTGTGCCGCGGGTGTGAGCGGTGGCACGCGTCCATCAGGCGGATCGATGACGATGGACGTACGTCGCGAGATTTTTCGTCGCTCGAGCCAGTGTGGCGGCGGAGATGTCGCCGACCCAACCTGGCCAGCGTTCGATCGATCGGCGGTCTCGAGATCGAAGTCCGAGTTGTCGCTTTCGAGTTGTTGCTCGGATTGCGACAGTCGTTGCGTGTATTCCGCGTCGGTCAAGAGCTGACGCGTGCCGTACTCGCGCGGCCGCTCGAAGGGCACACTCAACTCGGCTTCGGCGGACCACGTCCCCTGCAAGTCGGGATCGCCCCATGGCGTGCGCGGCGTCGCGTTTCCCTGCCCAGACACCGACAACGCCTGCAGGATCACGCACGCGGCGACGGACGCGAATATTGTCGTCCTGGTCATGACACACCTCTGTCGAAACGAGGAAATGCAGTCAAATCTTCAGCGCATCACGAATGAGGGTAAATCGGCGATCACTCCGAAACACGTCCATCTTGGGGTCGACATCGATCGAATACAGGAACGCGGAGTTCTCATCCACGGCCCGCTCGATTTCCTTGAGAGCCTCGACCTGTTGGCCAAGAGCGTTGCGCAGGACTGCCATGTACAGCGCATCCGCGTAGTCGGTTTCACGACGATGCTCGAGCTCGTCGAGGATCGCACCGGCCTCTGCGGTACGTCCGAGCTTGGCCAGGCAGGTTCCCTCGAGCGCACGCATCCACGGCAGATCGCCTGACATGACCGATCCGAGCTGATATTGCGCCAGCGCGTCCTGGAGTTGTCCGGAGAATTCGAGCGCCTGCGCGTAGTTGGCCCGGCCGATCGGCAAGTACGGGTGCAGCTCGACGGCCTTGCTCCCGATGATGACTGCCTTGTCGTACTCGCGTCGCCAGACTCGCACGTTGACTTCGGCCGGCGGCAGGGTCGGCAGCAGCGGGTCGGCTTGGTACCCCTGGGTCACCAACTCCAGCGCGCGATCGAGTTGCCTGAGCGTCGCGCACAACAGCGCCATCCGCACGTGCACGGTCGCAAACGACGGTTTCTCTTCGAGCGCCCGCAGGAATTCGCCTTCGGCTTCCTGCGAGCGGTGCTCGAACATGTGCAACCCATGCGCGCGGTTACAACGCAACTCCGGCGTGAACCCTCCCTGCGCGACGGCGCGTTCGTGTGACTCGAGGAAGCGCGGGTACACATCGGTCGGCGCACAGATTCCAAATGTCGCCTGCATGAGATAGCAGGTCGATAAGCCTTCGTAGGCCCGGAAGTCGCCAGGGCATTGCGCGGCAGCCTGCTGGAAGCAGTCGATCGCACGTTCAGCGCCTTCCCGGGTGCGACGGCTCGCGAAATGCCAGCCCTTGCGGACCAGTTCCTCGGAGGTCGGCACCTGAAGGCTGTACCCGACCTTGGGCCGGTGTGTGATCCAACGCCCATATTCGCCCAGCGCCTTCTTGACTTCTCCGACGGTGACATCGACTGTGTGGCGCGAGACGAACGTGCCGTGCCACGCCTCCGAGATCATCTGGTCATAGCCAATCGGGCGGCCGCCGTGCTGCAGCAGGACCCGAAGTGCCTGCAGCGCCTGCGGCCGCAGCCGTACCTCGGCGTTGTCGCGTACCAGGCGGGCGCCTGTCGCATCGAAGGTAAAAGGACCAAAAGTGAAATCCGCCATGGCAGCTGAAGGAACGAATCTGACTCGCTGGCGCATTTTCCCTCAAGCGCGCGGATTCGGAAAATGTGGCGACTTTTGAATCTCGATGGACTTCATCACAAGATGAAGCCATGGATTCACCCGCACCTCAGGACCGCGGACGACACGCGCCGCTTGCCATGGACGCCGAGCAGTTCAGGGCATTGGGGCACACCCTCGTCGATCAGATCGCGTCGCTGCTCGAGTCAGTGCCGCGCCGTCCGGTGACACATGATGAGTCACCTGCGGATGTGCGCGCGGCACTCGGGTTGAACGGCGGGCTGCCTGCCGAGGGCACCGATGCCGCGACGCTGCTGACCTCGACCGCCCGAGGGTTGCTGGAGCATTCGCTTTTCAACGGTCATCCGCGGTTCTTCGGCTACATCACCTCGTCGCCGGCGCCGATCGGGATACTCGGCGACTTTCTCGCGTCGGCGATCAACCCGAACGTCGGCGCCTGGAAGCTGTCACCGGCAGCGAGTGAGATCGAAGGCCAGGTCGTCCGCTGGATTGCGGAGCTCATCAGGTATCCGACGGACTGCGGCGGCATCCTCGTCAGCGGCGGCAACATGGCGAACTTCGTCTGCTTCCTTGCGGCTCGCGCGGCGCGTGCCGGATGGGATGTTCGACGCGACGGTCTTTCAGCATCGAGCCGGCAACTCGTGGTGTACGCCTCGGCTGAAACTCACACGTGGATTCAGAAGGCCACCGATCTCGCCGGGCTCGGCACCGGGTCGATCCGCTGGATCCCCACGGATGGTGACCTTCGAATGGATGTCACCCAGCTCGAACGGCGCATCGATGCCGACGAGGCAGAGGGCCACGTGCCGCTCATGGTGATCGGCACGGCAGGGTCGGTGAGCACCGGAGCCGTGGACCCGCTGGCCGAGATCGCTCGCGTATGCCGTGACCGCGCGATTTGGTTTCACGTGGATGGCGCGTACGGCGGTGTCGCGGCCGCAGCCCCGGATGTCCCGGATGATCTCCATGCGCTGCAGCTGGCGGATTCGATTGCCGTCGACCCGCACAAGTGGCTGTACGCGCCGATCGAGGCTGGCTGCGCGCTCGTGCGCGACCGGACCGCGCTCCGTGATGCGTTCTCGTATCACCCGGCCTACTACCACTTCGATGAACACGGGAACGAACTACGTCGACTACGGACCGCAGAACTCGCGTGGCTTCCGGGCCCTCAAGGTGTGGCTGGCGCTGAAGCAGGTGGGCGCCGAGGGCTACCGCCGGATGATCGCCGACGACATGGCGCTGTCGCGCGCGATGGCCGACGCGGTCAGGCGCGATCCCGATCTGGAATTCGTGACGCAGGCGTTGAGTATCGCGACATTCCGGTTCGTGCCCGCCGACCTGCGGCGGCTCGTTGGCGATCCGCGCATTGAGAGTTACCTGAACCAACTCAACGAGGCACTGCTCGATGCCATTCAGCGTGGCGGGGAGGCGTTCGTCTCCAACGCCGTGGTCGCCGGCCGCTACGTGCTGCGTGCCTGCATCGTGAATTTTCACACCACCGGGCGGATGTCGAGGCGATTCCCGAAATCGTGGTTCGCCTGGGCCGGACGCTCGATGGCACCATGCGCACTGCGCTTTCGGCCTGAAAGTGGGTCGCCTTGCGATAGATTTTATGCGTGCCGGTGGTTGGCTGGGATATCGGCGGTGTGAACACCAAGGTGGCCTACGTCCGCGACCGCCGTGTGGTATCGGTTCTTGGACGTCCGTACGAGATCCAGCGCGATCCGCACGCGTTGGTGCCCCTGCTGCGGCAGATGTTGCGTGAAGTCGGCGGCGGCCGATGCCATGCCGCACGCGGTCACGATGACCGCGGAACTGTCGCAGATCTTCCGGACCAAGCGCGAGGGCGTCCACTTCGTGCTCCACGCGCTTGAAACCGCATTCTCCACGGCCAGCATCAACGTCTACACCGTCGATGGCCGTTTTCTGTCGCCCGCTGATGCGCGTCAACGTCCTCTGGCCGTCGCAGCCGCCAATTGGGCCGCCACTGCCCGCGCCATCGCCGTCCATCACCCGAATGCGCTGCTCGTGGACATCGGCACGACGACGACCGACCTCGTGCCGATCGTCGGCGGTGAGGTCGTCGCCGTAGGCAAACGGATCCCGAGCGACTGATGTCGGCCGAATTGGTCTACACGGGTGCACTGCGAACGCCGGCAGAGGCGATCGCCAGCTACGTACCGTTGGGCGATGCTCTGGCCAGTGTGTCGGCGGAAGGCTTTGCACTCGCTGGCGACGTTCACGTGTGGCGTGGCGATCTCGATCCCGCCGATTACACATGTCCGACCCCGGATGGCCGGCCGACGACCCGCGAGTTCGCCGGCGAGCGTCTGGCGCGTGTGGTCTGCGCCGACCGCGAGATGCTCGACGAGGCCGCCATCACCAGATTGGCTGATGCGCTCGCGCGTGCCCAGACACGAAGTATTCGGGCGGCCATTCAGCGCGTGCTCGAACCCCACCCGTCGATTCGCGTTGCTGTCGTCACTGGCCTGGGTGCGTTTCTCGGCGTCGTCGCGGCCCGTGCGCTCAACCTCGATGTGGTCCCCCTCTCTCAGGAACTGGGCGAGGCAGGGGCGCGGTGCGCGCCGGCGGTCGCGGTGGCACTGCTGCTGGAACAGAATTGGGAGAATTCATGAGAAGCATGTTCGGAGGTGACCTGATGCGTTGTGTAACTGTCATTGCCACAGCGATCGTCGTCGTGTGCGCCCTTCCACAAGGCGCTGATGCGCAACTGGCGTCGCGTCCTGCCGCGGAATGGACGAAGACGCTCGAGAGTGCGGAGCGAATCGCCAGTCTGAAAATCGACGAGGTGATCGCCCGACTGAATCTCAAGCCGGCGGACGTCGTAGCCGACCTCGGTGCAGGTACCGGTCTGTTCGCCGTTCCGCTCGCGAAAGCGGTGCCGTCCGGGCGCGTCTATGCCGTTGAACTGGACGAAGAATTTCTCACACAGATCCGCGGCAAGGCGAAGGCCGGGAACGTGACGAACGTCATGCCGGTGCTCGGCAAATTCACCGACCCGGCGTTGCCCGGGCGTGATGTGGATGTCGCGTTCTTCCACGACGTGCTGCATCACGTCGAGAATCGTTCGGCGTATCTCAAGAGCGTCGCAGGCTACGTCAAACCAGGCGGCCGGATCGTTGTGATCGAATTCAATCCGGGCGACAGCCCGCACAAAGCCGAGCCTCAGCTGGTCGTGAGCAAGGAGCAGGCGGCGGCGTGGATGGCCGACGCCGGCTTCGTGCCGTCCGACGACGTGCAGTTGTTCAGCGACAAGTGGTTCGTCGTGTATCGACGGAAATAGGGCGGGTCCTGCCTTGCGCGACCCGCCGGGTCTCACGAACAAGACCCGGCCTACTTCGTCAGCGCCGGCTTCGCGAGGTTGTCCTCGAACCGCTTGTTCTCGCGCACCGAACAGATCTGCTGATAGCGCAGGAAGCCTGTGCTCGAGCGGGTGAAGTTCCTGCGCGCATTCCACGGCTTCGAGTAGGCACCCGGATCGTCGATCACCATGTCGAGCTCGAGCGTCGCAGCGTCGACGCGCTTGTAGCGTTCAGTCAGATGGAGTTGCTCGGTGTGCGGATGGCCCATCTGATCGAGCCACGTCTTGTCGGTAAACGCGATCGTGTCCACGACGAGCGTGTCGCCATTCTCGTACCACCCAATCGAGTGTCCCCACCACTGCGGATCCGGATCCTCGGGATGCTTGCTGTTCAATCGCACGATTCGATAGAACGGACCGAGCTCATGGAGGATGTACACCGCCTCCGGCGTCTGAATGAACTTGGTCTTGATCGGCCACAAGTAGATGTGCGGCACACCCGGCGGCTCGCAGTACAGCACCTGCGGGTCGGTCGTGTTGCCGAAGTTGGGCTCCGGTCCGGTTGACGGCCTCTCGGACATGGTTCGCTCGCGAGCCCACGGCAGGTAAGGGATGTCTTCCTCCTGTCCACGCTTCGTGCCGCGGATGTCCGACAGGCTGAGGCTCTGCCCGATGCCTCCGCGCTTTGGATCGGGCGCCCAGTCGCCGGACAGGTCGGCAGGCTTCGAGCTGACGGCCGGGGGCGTCGCGCCGCGCGGCGGCCCCTGCGCCTGAAGAGCAAGCGATAACGAGAGGACGCCGAGTGACAGAGTCCCCGGGACCAGCAGCCGATTTCGCATGGGACGACTCCTCGTGCTTGACGTTTATTTCGCGGGCGCAGCGGGTGCTGGCGCCGGGCCGGCAGCGGTCAGCTCCTTGCCGTCAGCCAGCACGATTCTCTGCACGTTACCAACCTTGGCTCCATTCTTGGCGGCGAAGACGTAGAGGGTGACCTCGTCTCCCTCTTTCAGCGATCGCCTGGTCCAGCCCCGCTCGAGCATGACCTGCGGCGGCTCCGTGGCGGCGATCCAATGGGAGACGGTTCCTTTTTCGTCTGTCACATCGAAATAGATCTGATTGTGGGGATTGGTCCACTCGAACTTCGTGATCGTGCCCTTGAGCATCACCGGCTTGGCCATGTCGTACACGTTGGCGGCGCCGTGATGCGCGAGGAGGGGGCCGGAGAGGACAAGACACCACATGGCGACGAGAATCTTCTTCACACCATTCCTCCTGACGTGGAAATTGGCGCAGTGCTCCGGTGGAACGGTCGACTTCGGCGTATTATCCGCCCGTGCCGGTTAGATGGGAAGCGGTCAGGTCCCGAGCCGGCTTGACCGCCTGGGTTGTTGACGAATGAGGTACGTTTCCCCGGTCAAGCCGGCTCGCCCCGCGAAGCGGGGCAAAGAGACGCTGCGATTAGCGAGGCGGAGCCACATGCTTTCGGTCAGGGGCGGAGCCTCGCTCAAGAGGAGGCGGACATGAAATGGTCGTCTGTCGCGGCGGTGTCGGCCATCACCCTTGTGCTGTCGCAGTCGCTGTTTGCCCAGTGGCCGCTCCACCCGTTTGGAATCCCGAAGGGTCCAGATGGGAAGCCGAACCTGAGCGCACCTGCCCCGCGCACCGCTGATGGCAAGCCGGATTTTTCAGGGATCTGGTATGCGACGGCCGGAGCGGGGAGGTCAGAACCTGGCCGGCCTCCGCTCGCGACGTTCGGCAACATCGGTGCCGGCTTCCCGGAGGGCCCGCCCTTTCAGCCGTGGGCGGCCGAGCTCCAGCGGAAGCGGAGAGCCGAAGATGGCCTGAACAACCCTGACGGGCTCTGCAAGCCGCAGGGCCCGTTGCAGTATCACCTCGACCCACAGCCGCGAAAGGTCGTTCAGACGCCGACACAGATTCTCCTCATTTTCGAGTCGAACTACGGCCTTCGCACGATTTATCTCGACGGCCGAAGGCTGCCACCGCAGGGTGAGCCGCAGCCCTTCTGGCATGGGTACTCCGTCGGACGATGGGAGGGCGACACCCTGGTCGTCGAGTCGAACAACTTTCACGACGATGGATGGCTCGATAGCCGCGGCAGCCCGTACACGGAATCACTGAAGCTGACGGAGCGATTCCGGCGCATCAACTACGGGCAGCTGGAAATCGAAGTGACGATCGACGACCCGAAGGCGTACACGAAGCCGTTTACCGTTCGAGTCGAGCAGCAGATCTCGGCAAACGGTGAAGAGCTGATCGAGTTCATCTGTCATGAGAACCAGATGTTCCTCAAGCTGACAGGGAGAGAACGCCGGTAGCACCAGGGACACGAGGATTCATTCAGGGACACGAACGGGATGCCTGTTGCGGTCGTTGTGCGAGTCGGCGGTGGATTACTGGCAGGGGTCGAACACTTCGAGGCCGTGCTGGCTGAGATCTCTGAAGCAAGCCGACGTGTCCCGCTGCTCGTCGTTCCGGGCGGCGGGCCGTTCGCCGATGCCGTGCGCGAAGTCGATGACCTTCTCAGCCTTCCGGACGAAGCCACGCATTGGATGGCGGTGCTGGCAATGGACCAGTACGCGCATCTCATCGCCTCGCGTTTGCCAGCCAGCAGGCTGGTTATGCGATCCAACGACATCGAAGCGGCGCTGAACGAACGACGTATTCCTGTTCTCGCGCCGTATCGATGGTTGCGCGAAGCCGACCCCCTCCCGCACTCATGGGATGTGACCAGCGATAGCATCGCGGCGTGGCTCGCCGGCCAGCTGGGAGTCAGGCTTCTTGTCCTCATCAAACCGCACAGTGCCTCTGGGCTGAATCTCGTGGATCCCTATTTCTCACGTGCCTTACCGGCCGGCGTCGCGCACGTCATCCTTCCCGCTGATCGGATCGGGGAATTACGGAAAGTCGTGAGTGCTGTATGAGCGCTCGCACCTTTGCTTCGACAACTCGGCTCGTTCGACCGTCATCACAGGCCGCGCCGCGGACGCCGACGATGTCTGCACCCGTAGCAGAGACAAACGGGAGATCGTCCACGGTCACCTTGCCGGCGAGAGCGACGGTCAAGGCCCGGTCGTGCGCCATCGCGACCCACGCCGCAAGCTTCTCGAGCGAAACAAGCCGGGACAGACCCGGACCTTCCTTGTCCGCCGTGTCCAGCAGGACGCCGCTCGCGCCGGCGTCGGCGGCAGCGTCGACCAGTGCCGATTTCTTCAGGGACGTCGTGCCGCCGGTGTCGGCGTAGGCCACGGCCACCACGCCACAGCGCGTGGAATTGGTGGCTCGCACTCCGCGAACAGCGGCCGTGATGAGTCGTCCGACGCGCGCCGCGCAGGTAATACCCGCAAATCCGATCTTCACGAAGCCGACACCCGTTGCCGCGTACTCGTGTGCCACGCGCTCGACGGTGGCCTCGTCGTCAGCATCACCAAGAGCCGCGGACACCGGTCGGCAACCGGCAACGGCCATGTGTATCTGACGGAGTGTCGACAGCGACACCGCACCAAGCGGGCCCTGCTCGGGATCCTTGGCGTCGATCAGGTCGGCGCCGCCATTGATGGCGTCTCGAGCCTCGGTGGCGTTGGCCACACTGACCAGCAGCTGTATCGGCCTGCTCATTCCGCCGACGCCGCGACCGACAGGGGTGCAATGATGAGATCCTCGACGAGCTCGAAGAGCGTTCGTCGATGCGTGCGGCGATCTTCCGCCACGGTCGGCGCCGATGTGGTGACGACGACCAGGTCGAGGTCTGGTACGAGGATGATGTACTGGCCACCGAAGCCCCAGGCAAAGTAAGCCTGATGTCCGGCAAGCTCACGCATCCACCATCCGTAGCCGTATCGCTGACCGCTGATCCTGGAGAACCCGCGCGGCACGAATGACCGCTCGATCCATTTCTCCGAGATCACCTGACGATCGTTGATGCGTCCGTCTCGGAGGTACAGCTCGCCGAACGTCAGCATCTGCCGCGGCGTCATCAGCATGTCGTTCCCGCCGAAATAGATCCCCTGCGGATCCTGAGGCCAGCGGGGCAGGGTGAAGCCGAGCGGCTTCGCCAATGCGTCCTGCGCGAACTGCCAGGTGCTCGTCTTGGTCGCCTTCGTGAGGATCGCGGACAACAGGTGCGTGTTGCCGGTGCTGTACTCCATCTCGGCGCCGGGCATGGCGAAGAGCGGTTTCGCCAGCGCATGCTGCACCCAGTTGCCGCTCTGCACCCACCTGCCGTAGTTGCGGTTGCTCGTCGACTCGAGCCCCGAACGCATCGTGAGCAGGTCTTCGATCGTGATGCGCTGCTTGCGCTCGTCGTGGTCCTTTTCGATCTCCGGGAAGTAGGTGCGGATCGGCGTTTCTGTGCCCGGCACCAGTCCGCGCTCGATGGCCACGCCGACGAGGGCCGAGATGATGCTCTTGGAGACGGATTTGACGTTGGCAGCTCGAGCCGCGCGCGTGCCATTGAAGTAGCGCTCGAGGACAACCTCGCCACGCCAGCTCACGAGCATGCTATGAAGACGGGGCAATTCGCTGGCGGCCTTTTCTGCCTCCGCGAATCTTCCAGGTTGCGGCGCCGGGCGGTTTGTCGAGGTCTGCTGCGCGTGGACGCCCGTCACGACAAGCGTCACGACGAGACAGGCGAGCGACGGCGTCCTTTTCCACCAGTTCCGCGTTCCGGGTTCCAGGTTCCACGTTCGTGTTCGGAGTTCCGGACCGCGAACCTTGAACACGAACGTTGAACACGAACTCGGAACCCGGAACTTGGAACATGGAACCGTACGACCCACACCGTAGTCTGTCTCAGATCTGGTGTAGATTTCACGGCAAAGAAAGAGAGGACGTATGGGGTGTGATCGGCGGACGTTCCTGGCAGCGACGATTGGAGCGGCGGCAGCGCGTGCCGTGACACATGCGCAGGCTCCGCAACAGGTGTCGCCGGTGCCGACGCCACGCGACTGGTCCAGACTCGAGCCGATTGCATACCCCGATCCGGACATCGTGGCGCTCGACCCACGTTTCCGCCAATACATAATCTTCAACACGTCAATCAAGCGACACCACATCGGCACGCAGTGGGCCGAGGGGCCCGCGTGGAACGGCGTCGGTCGGTACCTCGTGTGGAGCGACATCCCCAACAACGTTCAGATGCGCTGGATCGAAGAAGACGGCCATGTGACGACGTTCAGGAATCCGGCCGGGTACAGCAACGGAAACACGTTCGACTACGAGGGCCGGCAGCTTTCGTGCGAGCACGGCGGCCGGCGGGTGGTGCGGTACCAGCCGAACGGGACCGTCACCACGATCGCCGAACGCTTCGACGGCAAACGCCTCAACTCTCCGAACGACGTTGTCGTCAATCCCGACCGCAGCATCTGGTTCACCGATCCGTTCTACGGCATTCGTGGCAACTACGAGGGGTTCAAGGCGCAGCAGGAGTCGAAGGAGTCCGTGTATCGCGTCGATGGGCAAACCGGCCAGATCGCCAAGGTCACCGACGAAGTCGGTCAGCCGAATGGCTTGTGCTTCTCGCCCGACTACAAGCAGCTCTATGTCGCCGATACCGGGATGCCTCGAGAGATCAAAGTGTGGGACGTCGATGGCGGCCGGCTGCGCAACGGCCGGCGCTTCGTGCAGTTCGATATCCCCGGGACAAGTGCGCCCTCGGCTGCGGACGGGATTCGTTGCGATGCCGATGGCAACATCTGGGCGGGCGCACGGCCCGGCGTGCAGGTCTTTGCGCCCAATGGCGACCGCATTGGCATGATTCGCCTTCCCGAAACGTGCGCGAACGTCTGCTTCGGCGGCGCGAGGCGGAATCGCCTCTTCATGACCGCGAGCCAGTCTCTCTATAGCGTTTACGTGGAGACGGTCGGGGCTCACATCGCGTAAACAGGCGCGTAGCGTCGGGTCTGAAGACCCGACCCTCTACGACGCTGTCACGACTGCATCAACGTCTTTGCCTGGTTGATTGCCATCGATGCGGGCATCAGGCTCATCGCGCGATTGCGGATCCAGGCCACAACGGGATGGCTCCACTGCGCGACGGCTCCAAACCACCGTGATGCGCGGACGATGCCGTTGGCGCGTGCGACGCGGCGCTCCTCGTAGCGCGCGAGCGCGTCTTCGAGTGTTGGCGCGGACGACGCCAGGCATGCGTCGAGCACGACCGCATCTTCAATCGCCTGACCGGCGCCTTGTCCGAGATTGGGCGTCATCGGGTGAGCGGCGTCGCCGAGCAACACCACGCGTCCCGAATGCCACCGAGTGATCGGGTCGCGGTCACAGATGTCTGTACAGTTACGATGCGATCAGGCGGCGTGGCCTCGATGATCGCCGCGATCGGCGCGTGCCACGATCCGAACCGCGAGTGGAGCTCACGACGTACATGTCCACGTCTCGACCGTTGGGCGCTGCATCGGCCACAGCGAACCAGTAAATCTCCCCGAAGCCTATCGGAACGATACCGAATCGCTCGCCACGGCCCCAACTCTCGGTCGTGCGATCGGGCACCGCGACCGAGCCGGTCGGTGTCACACCGCGCCAACTCGTGTAGCCCGAATATACGGGAGCCTGCCTCCCGAGGAGTTGAGCTCGGACGTTCGAGTGCAGGCCGTCAGCACCAACAAGGAGTTCGGCCGCCACGCGCTGACCGTCCGCCAGGGTCACGTGCACCGAGGAGTCGTCCCGCTCGAACGAGGTCACCTCCGCGCCGGCCGTGACGACGCCCGGCCCGACGGCGTCGAGCAGAATCTGATGAAGGCGGGCTCGATGCAGGGCTACGAGCGATGCACCCATCGCCTGGTACACCTCGGTCAGATCGACTTCGGCACCCAGCTGCCGCCCTCGTGAGTCAAGAATGGCGGTTCGGGCGACCACCATGCCGCCGTCGGTAACCGCGCCGCCAAGTCGAAGCGTCTGAAGCGCCTTTACGCCGTTGGCGGGCAGCGCAATGCCGGCACCCACCGCTGCGAACGTGCGCGCTCGTTCGAACACTCTCACCCTGATACCACGACGGCGCAGCGCGACGGCGAGCGTCAGGCCGCCAATCCCGGCGCCGGCAATGACCACATCGGACACCATGCTGCCTATCGTACGTTGCGTTGAGCGGCTAGTCCTCACTGGAGGTTGCGAAGACACGAATCGCCGCGGAGGCACGGAGACGCGGAGGCAAGAGGGTGGGGTGGGGTCGCCGGCGTTTGGCCGGCGACTGGATCGAGCGGCGCCCAGCGCGCAAACACATCTTATCGCTCGAGAGTGCTTGCGCGCAGGGCTCCGCTCAATCCCCATCCGCGCTACGCGCGGACCCACCCCACCTCTCCGTGCCACCGTGCCTTCGTGTCGACCCGTGCCCTTCGCTCCCTTCGTTCCCTCAGTCGGCGCGTTTCGGTTTAGTCGTACTCCGTGCTGATTTCGTAGCGCATTAGCTTCATCATCAGGAGCGAGCCCGACATGATTCCTCGACCCATGTGAGGGGTGCGACGTTTGCATTGAGGATTGCATGTTGGTTGAAGGAGCTTTTGCTGCCACGACACACGAAATCCTGGCAGCGGCGATCGAGGTGCACAAGACACTTGGACCGGGTTTGCTGGAGTCGACCTATTCGGTCCTGCCTGCGATTCGAGTTGTCAGCGCGCAAGCTTCGATATGTGAGCCAGCACTCAATCCCCATTGTGTACAAGGGCATACCGCTCGACTCGAGCTATCGAGTGGACTTGATTGTCGAGGATTGCGTAATCGTCGAAGTGAAATCAGTGAAAGAGATACTGCCTGTCCATCAGGCGCAGCTCCTGACATATCTGAAATTGACAGGATGTCCTGTCGGTCTGCTGCTCAACTTCAATGAGCCGAGGTTGATGGATGGGGTGAAGCGGCTGCTCAACACTCGTCGCTCGACGAGTTAACGGAGCTGCCGAAGACACGGATCGCCGCGGAGGCACGGAGACGCGGAGGCAAGAAGGTGGGGTGGGGTCGCCGGCGTTTGGCCGGCGACTGGGATCGAGCGGCGCCCAGCGCGCAAACACATCTTATCGCTCGAGAGTGCTTGCGTGCAGGGCTCCGCTCAATCCCCATCCGCGCTACGCGCGGACCCACCCCACCTCTCCGTGCCACCGTGCCTTCGTGTCGACCCGTGCCCTTCGCTCCCTTCGTTCCCTCAGTCGGGCTTCCGCCCGCTCCGTCGCTCAAGGTCCGGATGCGGCGGTCAGGGCGGCGAGGTCGTTCTGTGCGTACTCGTTCGTCGGATCGAGCTCGATCGAACGCTGCAGATGGCGTATGGCTTCGTCGCGCGCGCCGGTCTGCGCCAGCGCCGCCCCGAGGTGCCAGTGCGATGCCGCCGAGTCGGGATTGAGTCGCAGCGCCCGTTGAAACAGCACGACCGCCTCGTCCATCGATCCATTCGCCGCTCTTTCCACACCAAGCGTGTTGTACACATCCGCGCGCTCGGGAACGATGGCCCCAAGGTACGCACTTCCGGCCACGAGACGGTCACTCGTCGCGGTCCTGGCCATGTCCTGCAAGTGAGCACCCTCGGCCGGCGTTGCGCGGTACGCGAGGTCGAGTAGCCGCAGGTACAGATCCAGTCCGGCGACGGCTGGGACCGGCACGCCGTTCTCGAAGCAGCGCGGACACCACTCCGGCAGTCGATCGAGGCTGACAATCGCGGTCGGCACGTCCTCGCCGGGATTGAGCGCCGAGATCACGCTGTGTTCCATGAGCGGCCAGTCGTCGGTCACCGGACGCGTGCTGCCTGCGGCGCTCTGCAGCGTCGACGCGGACGCGACGAATGCCCCGGCAATTTCCCGAACAGTTCCGAGATCCAGCCGGGAGAGATCGTCTCGCACCGCCGGCCGATCGGTCAGTGCGGCGAGCATGCGTGTCGGATCGAGCTCCATGGTCGGTCCAGTGGTACCGAGGAGGAGAAGGTCAGCCTGCGCCCCTGACAGGAGGACCGCCTGCGGAAAGACGTCGATGAACGCCCGAATCATCGACAGCGTCGTCGCCGTAGGCACCTGGTACGTGGGAAGCCACTGACTGATGTATCCACGCGGTGTGAGCCGCGAGCGCGCCAGATCGTAAAACTCCTTTGAATAGAGCGCGGAGACGCCGGCATACGAGATCGGCGGCGGCTCGAGCGTGATCAGGTCGTAGGTGGCATCGACCTGCCGCTGCAGGTGCTGCCGTCCGTCGTTGACGAACACGCTGACTCCTGGATTCGCCAGCACGCCATGATTCGCCTGCTCGAAGTACGCCGCGTGCTCGAGGATGCCGCGGGACACGTCGGCCACGTCGATGACGTGCACCGACGGGTGGAGCGTGGCGGCATGTGTGGTGTTGCCAACGCCGAATCCGATCACGAGCACTGACGCCGGCTCGTCCATCATCAGCAGTGGAACGTGCGCGAGCGCCCGCATGTAGCGCTGCGACAGCCTCGCCGTTGAGGACATGGCGTGACCGTTGGTCATGAGCAGGCGCCCTCACGTCTCTCCGTGATGGTGATGACCTCGGTCAGCCCTTCGTGCTGTGCCATGACCCTTCCGGTGTCGCTGCCGCTACCGAGCGCGCGGCGAATGACGAAATCCGCAGGCAGATTCACGCTGACCGCGATCGCGGCTCCCGTTGCGATCAGTGACCCGGCGAGAACCCCCACACTCCGTCGGCGCGACTCTTTCGGCGAGCAGAGATAGAGCGGCACGACTGCCAGCGCCGAAGCGCTCGCCAGCATGGTCGCGCTCGCCTGGATGCCGAACCAGGGCAGGAGCAGGAAGCCGGTCGCGAGAGAACCGCTGACGGCGCCAACCGTGTTGGCGAGATACAAGACGCCCGCCCGGCGCGCGACGACGTGTTCGGCTTGCTGCACGAGTGCGTTGGCGAGCGGGAAGCTGAGGCCCATCAGGATCGATGGAACACCGGCGAGGACGAGCAGCGGTGCGATGTTGAACAGGAGCTCCGTCGACGGCGGCACCGGTCCGGCCGCAGCGCGCACGGCAGCTTCGATCGGTGCGGCGCTGGCAAGCATGGTGCCCGCCAGGGCGGTGATGACGAACATCGTTTGCGTGGCTATCAGCCACGATGCCGCGTGAGTTGTCCGACGGGCGATCAGACCTCCGGCGAGCGCGCCAACGCCGATGCCAGTGAGCACGACCGTCAGCAGCAGCGCGAACACCGCGCGAAATCCACCGAGCAGGATGGTCGCGTGTCGGAGCCACAGGATCTCCATCCCAAGCGCCGCAAATCCTATGAGGCCGAGCGCGATGCTCGCCAGCACGACCCTCGTGCGCGAGAGTCTTTCCACACGTAACTTGAGACGCTCACCGCGAAGTACCCGGTGGGCCGCTGCCGATTGACCGCCGCTCTCCCGATCGGCGGACCGCGAGGCCATGATCAGCGCGCCAGCGCCGGCGATCACGTTGAGAGCGACAGCGATCATCTGCGTGCGGAGAAGGCCGCCCGCCGGGATGAGCGCGAAGTCGGTGAGAAAACAACCGAGGGCCGCGCCAGCGGTATTGACGGCGTACAGTGCCGCGATGCGGCTCGATGCGATCGAGATGTCTTGCCTTACCAGATGACGAATCAGCAGCGTCAGCGTCCCGCCCATAAGGAACGTGATGGGCAGGAGCAATACGACCGCTATCCCAAAGCGGGTCAGATACGAGGTGAGTGAGGGGACATACCAGCCCTGCGGGTCCAGCGAGTATGAAGACACCAGTGCGCTGATCGGGCCGAGGTGAGGCAGCGTCATCGAGACTGCGAACCCGAGGAGCGCAATGGCGAACTCCGCGTGCGCGTACGCGCGGAGCGGCGATCCCGGCTCCTGAAGATAGCGCCGGTCCGCCCAGACGCCGACCATGTGGCTGCCCACGCCGAGTCCGAGCATGAACACGGCGATGACCAGCGCGGCCGAGTAGATGGTGTTTCCGAAGACGTTGCCGAACGCGCGAACCCACACGACCTGGTAGATGAGTCCGCTCACCCCGGATGCGAGGAACGCGAGATAGACCAGCCAGCGGCCGCGGTCCTGGCTCGGCGGGGCCGCTGCCGGGTCTGCTGTCCGCGTGACGCGCTTCACACGCGCCCGACCGCTATGCGGGTGCGGCGACCGGTGAGAGATCTCCGCAAGGAGCCGCATAGCGAATCAATCTGCCGGGTCAGAACTGCAGTCTGAACCCCAACTGCACCGTGCGTGCCGCATACGAAAGATTCGGGCTCGCAATCGGCTTTCCGAAATTCGGACTCGTTTCGGTCAGTTCGTAATCGCCGTAGTTGAAGCCTCATCTCGACGCGATGAATCGGCTCGCCGACGAACGACTGTCGCGGGATGATCCCGTGGAAAAAGCGCCGACTTGCCCGACGAAAGTGGACGGATTCTAGGACCCGATCACTGGCATGTCAATAAGCCATGTCAGCTCATCGTTCCGAGCCCTCTGATAAGCTCTCGCCGCGGAGGTACGAGCTGAGTCGCCCGGAAGATCTGCCGACGATGGACGCGTCTGATCCACGGCCGGGTCAGCGCATCGTCGACGATCCGCTGCTCACCAGCGCTGTCACCATGGGTGCGCCGGTCGCCCTGGCCGCCCTGATCCACTTCGCCCCGGCGCCATTCTCTCTGTCGGTATCGCCTGGTCACCGCCGTTCCGATGACGCTGGAGTTCTCCCACTGGCGCGCTGACGCTTCGAACTGGACACTGGCTCTTCTCGCCGGCCTCACGCTTTCGGCTTCTACGCGTCGCGCGCGGGGCAGCCTCTGTTTGGGCCGATCCTCGGCGAGGAGAGATAGCGGAGTTTCCGGAGATCACGGATCGCCGCGGAGGCGCGAAGACGCGGAGGCTGCGCTGAACGGTGGGCTGCGCTACGCGCGGCACGGATCGAGCCGAAACCGAGCCGCAACAAACACACCGACTCAGATCCCGTGTTTGTGCGGCCGGCTTCGGCTCGATCCGAGTCGACGGCCAAGGGCCGTCGACCCACCGTTCAGCGCGCTGACCTTCCCCAAATGATGCGGGCCTTCATCCCAGCACGCCCTTCTCCGCGTCTCTGTGTCTCCGCGGCAACCGTGTCTCCGACCTCTCCGTTTCCTCAGTTTCCCGAACTATGATCGACTCACGATGTCAGAGTCGGATGGGATGCCGCTTGCCGGTCGCGTCGTGCTGGTGACCGGCGCGTCGAGCGGTATCGGACGCGCGATCGCCGTTGGCGTCGCGCGATCGGGCGCCGATGTGGCGCTGACGTATAGAGCGAACGTGAACGGAGCACAGGAAACGGCGGCAGAGGTCCGCCGGCTGGGGCGCCAGGTCGACGTGCATCAGCTCGACCTGACGAGTGAGGCAGGACTGGTCTCGATTGGCCCCTCCGTACGCGATCGGTTCGGACGAATCGACGTGTGGATCAACAACGCGGGGGCGGACATCCTGACCGGCGATGGCGCCTCGCTCTCCGACATCGAGAAGCTCGATCGACTTCTGGCTGTCGACTTGCGAGGTACGATGCTCGCCTCGTGGCGCGCCGCGGAGATCCTCGCTGCTCAACGCGGCGGCGGCGTGATTATCAACATGAGTTGGGACCACGTGCTGACCGGTATGGCCGGCACCAATCCGCAGCTCTTTGCCGCGGTGAAGGGAGGCGTGCTCGCGTTCAGCAAGTCTCTCGCACGGTCGGTTGCGCCGCGGGTGCGCGTCAACGTGCTGGCGCCGGGTTGGATTGAGACCTCATTTGCCACTGACCTGGACGCAGGGCGACGTGAGGCCGTCGCCGAATCGACACCGCTCGCGCGATGGGGAACACCTGACGATGTGGCCGGTGCGGCGGTGTTTCTGGCGTCACCGGCCGCCGCGTTCATCACCGGTCAGACGATTCTGGTCGGGGGCGGAGTCGTCATGTGACCGCGAGTGCCGACCTTCAATTCCCAACTGGCACAAGGTTCGAGGTTCGGAGCGCTGATATGCCGAAGAAAGAGACGACATACGACGAGGCACAGATTAACGAGCGGCTGAAGGAGCTGCCCGGGTGGTATCTCGAGGATGGGTGGATTCGGCGCGTCTACAAGACCGACGGATGGCCGACGACGCTGATGCTCGTGAACGCGATCGGCTACTTGTCCGAAGCGGCGTATCACCATCCCGATCTGTCTGTGACCTGGGGCCGCATCACAGTGAAGCTGTCGACGCACAGCGCTGGCGGGATCACCGACAAGGACTTTGCGCTCGCGCGACGGATCGAGGACGTCGTGTTGTGGAGGCCGGCTGCCGGAGAGGCGCTTGAAGGGACTCCCAACAAGTTCGTCCGCGGCGGCGATCCGCGTTGACCGCAATGCAGAATTCAGAATTCAGAACTCAGAAGACACGCGAACCCACACTGCATTCTGCATTCAGCATTCTGACTGACAGCCGCAGCCGATGACGTCCGGACCGCAACGTGTCCTGTTCGTGACCGGCCTGCTCGCCGAGCCGGCACTGCGGAACACACTCGCCGGAATGGGAGTGCCATTCGCGTGCGATGTCGCTGCACTGCGAATCACGGTCGCGGCGCTGATGACGACCACATGGATCGCGCGCCACCTGACCGTCAGTGAGGGTACGGACCTGGTGCTGATTCCCGGACTCTGCGAAGGTGATCCGGCCGTGATTCAGGACAAGGTCGGGGTGCCCGTGGCCAAGGGGCCAGCCGACCTGCGCGAGATTCCACGCTACTTCGGCCGGGCGACCGCGGCGCGCGACTACGGCGCATGGGACATCGAGATCCTCGCTGAGATCAACAACGCCCCGAGGATGACGCGCGAGGCCGTGCGGCAGGAGGCCGAGCGATATCGCACCTCGGGCGCGGACATCATCGACATCGGCTGCACGCCGGGCCGGGCGTTTCCCGAGCTTGGCGACGTCGTGCGGGAACTCGTCGATGCCGGGATGCGCGTCAGCGTGGACACCTTCGACGTCGATGAGATCCGAACGGCTGTTCAGGCCGGGGCGAGTGCCGTCCTCAGCGTCAACGGCTCGAATGTCGAGATCGCGCGCGAGCTGTCGGCGAGCCCCGTAAGGTGGGTGGCCATTCCGGATCTGGGCGCCTCGATTGACACGCTCGATCCGACGATCGAAAAGCTCGAGGCGTGGGGCGTGTCCTATCTGATCGATCCGATCCTCGAGCCGATCGGGATGGGCTTCATGGCCTCACTCGAGCGATACGCGAATGCGCGTCGCCGATGGCCCGACGCCGAGATGCTGATGGGGATTGGGAACCTCACCGAGCTGACATCAGCGGATTCGACCGGCGTCAACGCGTTGTTGATCGCGATCTGCCAGGAGCTTGGGATTCGCGCCGTGCTGACCACCGAGGTGATTCCGTGGGCGCGTGGGGCTGTGCGCGAGATCGACGTCGCGCGGCGGCTGATGCACTACGCCGTCACGAAACGAACGGTTCCCAAAGGTGTCGACGATCGATTGGTCACGGTCAAGGACCCCGAGGTGCTGACCTATTCGGAAGCCGAACTCCGCGCCCTGCAGGCCGCCATCACCGATCCCAACTACCGCATCTTCGCCGACAGCGAGGCCATCACCGTCTTCAACAGCGAGCGCTTCGTGCGCGGCAGGGATATTCACGAGATCTTCGCGGCGCTCGGTGTTGACGAACCGAACCATGCCTTCTATCTCGGCAAGGAGCTGGCGAAGGCGAGTATGGCCATGACGCTCGGGAAGACCTACCGCCAGGAGGGCTCACTGGCGTGGGGCTATCTGACACCCGCCGAGGAGCGGTCCCGTCACGTTCGGCTGACGCACACGGAACGGAAGCACAAATGACCCGGCCGCTGGTCGAAGAGATCCTGCCGGCACCCGATCCGGTGTCGTGTTGCGCGTCGCTCGAAGGGCTGCCGTACCGGTTGTTTCTCGACAGCGCCAGCACTGGCAGCCGATTCGGACGCTATTCGTTTCTCACCGCCGATCCGGTTGCGATCGTGCGCAGCAGAGGACGAGAGACCGAGTGCATTGACCTGCTCACCGGTTCGCGCCGCACGGCCGGCGGTGACCCGCTTGCCACTCTGCGCGAGCTCGTGTCGCCGCATGCGGTGGAGCCCGTGCCCGATCTACCGCCATTCCAGGGTGGTGCCGCCGGGTATGTTGCGTATGACTGGGGCCTGACGCTCGAGCGCCTGCCGGCGCCGCGATTCGACGACCTGGGGCTGCCGGATCTGGTCATGGGCATTTACGACTGGGTAATCGCGTGGGATCACGCGTCGTCGCGGGCGTGGCTGATCTCGACCGGGATGCCGGAGATGTCGGAGGGAGCGCGCCGCACACGGGCAGTGTCTCGCGCGGCACTGGTGAGACAACGAATTGAGAGGGCCGCGCCGGCGCACCTTGGGAGCCGGATCCTCGGACTCTCGGACCAGACCCTCGGACCTTCGGACCGGACCCTCGCATCTCCGCACCTTCGCCCCGTCGCACCGTCGCATCCCGTCGATCCCCTGTGGTGGCCCGGTTCGTTCAGGTTGAGATCGTCGTTCACGCGGGCGGGCTACCTCGACGCCGTTGCCCGGGTTCGCGAGTACATCTTCGCCGGCGATATTTTTCAGGCGAACCTGTCGCAGCGGTTCGAGGCGCCTCTCGAGGAGTCGGCGTGGTCGTTCTACACGCGGCTCCGCGAACGCAATGCGGCGCCGTTTGCCGCGTTTCTCGATTTTCCCGAAGCGGTCGTCGTGAGCGCCTCGCCGGAACGCTTCCTCCTCGTGGACAGCCACGGCCTGGTCGAGACGCGCCCGATCAAGGGGACGCGACCACGCGGTTTTGGCCCCGAGCACGACGCGGCGCTCGGGCAGGCACTCGCGGAGAGCGCGAAGGATCGCGCCGAGAACCTGATGATCGTCGATCTGATGCGTAACGACCTGTCGCGCGTCTGCGCGCCGCACTCGGTTCGCGTGTCAGAGCTCTTCGCGCTCGAACGCTATGCCACCGTCTATCACCTGGTCTCGACCGTCGTCGGAAAGCTTGGACCTGGCATGGACGCGATCGATCTGTTCCGCGCAGCGTTCCCAGGTGGATCGATCACCGGCGCTCCCAAGCTCAGGGCCATGGAGATCATCGCGGAGCTCGAGCCCTCGAGACGTGGCGTCTACTGCGGGTCGATCGGCTACTGGAGCGTGACCGGCGAGTTCGATACCAGCATCGCCATCAGGACGGCCGTACTTCAGGACGGCCGTGTCTACTTCAGTGCCGGCGGTGGCATCGTGGCCGACTCCGACCCGGAACAGGAGTACCGCGAAACGCTCGACAAGGCGCGGGCGATGATCGATGCGCTCTCTACGGCACATTTGAGATTGGTCGATCTTTGATTGTTGATTCGTTGCTGATTGGCGATTGGTGATTGGCGATTTATCGTTGATTCCGATTGATCGCGATTTCCAACAATTCTTCAATCAAGAATCAACAACCACCAACGAATCAAAGATCAAAGATCAACGATCAAGAATCCGCAGTTGCTCATCGCAGCAGGTCCGCCGGCGGCGCGACGACTTTCAGGTGCAGTGCGCTCTCGCCGAGTCCGTCGAGCGACAGAGGCGCTGCTGATGACCACAGACGCTGGAGCACATCGGGGTCCGTCCACGCTCTGTTTGGCAGTGACGTTACGGCGACGACGCGATAGTTGGCGATTGGCAGTCCATCGATCTCGTAGCCGCCCTGCGGTCGCGAGAATGTCGTGTGGATCGAGCTCGTGTTCGTCCATCGTGCGCGGTTGTCGGGAAAGATGATCACGAGCGCGTTCGACACCGGACGCGCTGAGCGATCCGTCACCGTCCCCGTAAGCCGGCTGACGCGATCGGACAGCGTGATCTCCAGTCGCCGCTGGCCGCCCTGCGCCAGATCGAACGACGCATCGGTGACGTCGACGCCGTCCAGCTGCGCCGATTTCACGAACCATCGCGGCGGCAACCCGCCGATCCCCAGATTCATCAGGCCCGTGCCGCTGCGCATCAGGAATCTGCCGTTGCTTTCGACTTTCGTGGACCCGGCGCCGTGGAAACCGGCCGAACTGGTGCGCTGCACCGTATTGATCCGCAGTTCGGATGGATCGAAGGGCAGGGGGCGGCCATCGTCGCGCGACACCTGTCCCTCCAGCCATACCGAAGGACCCGCCACCAGGAGCAGGTCGGTCACGTCACCAGGTACGGTGACGTCGTGTACCGCCGTGTTCCAGCTGCGTCCATCAACAGTGTCTGAGACGGTAAGCATGTAGCTGGACGCTGCCACGTTGTCGAAGCGGAACCTGCCGTCCGCTGTGGCGGTCGCCCTCCGCACTTCATCGACGCCCATAGGAAACGGGATCAGGTGGACCATTGCCGTGGCCAGCGAGGCGCCGTTGGGATCAACGAGCCGGCCGCTGACCACGCTCACCTTCGCGGTCATCAGCGCGAAATCAACGCCGGCAAGCTCCTGGCCGCTGGCGAGGGAGAGCGGTTGGGCGAACGAGATGTCGGTCGTCTCGGGGAAGAATGTTGCGGCGTATGAGCGTGACGCACCCTCCTTGCGCGTGGGCTCGATCGCCCGGGTCGGCGTACGCACGGACGTAATACTTACCCGGCGTGACGTCGCCGAAACGAAACTCCCCGCGCTCCACCGTCTGTGCGAACGCAATCGGGATTGGTTGTGAGCCGCCAGGGAGATAGGTGTGAGCGTGGATCTTCGTCATTGTCAACGAAGGTCTTCGTCAATCCAGAAATCATTGAAGATTTACCGATCTGTGATTGTTGATTCGTTGTTGATTGGCGATTGACGATTGGTGATTTATTGTGTGATTGCGAAATCCATGACTACAGAGATCCCGGTCCTTATCGTCGGTGGTGGCGCGGTGGGCTGCGTGCTCTCGATGGAGCTCGCCAGACGGGGCGTCGAGTATCGCTGCATCGATCGCATGCCGGGACCCGGTCGTGAATCGCGCGCGATCGCCCTGCACGCCCGCACCATCGAGCTGATGGATCTCGTCGACAAGGATTTGAGCCGGCGCATGCTCGATCGCGACCTGTGGTGCCGCGGCTACGTGATGCACTTCCTCCGCGATGGCGAGCGGACCGAAGTGCGCCCGGGACTCGACTACACGGTCGTCGACTCCCGCTACAACTGCATCCTCTCGCACAATCAGAGCGAGACCGAGGGTTTCGTCCGCGACTACACCAACTCGCGCTTCGGCCGCGGCATCGAGTACAACACGACGTTTCAGGACCTCACGCAGGATGCCAGCGGCATCACGGCGCGTGTGACCCATACCGATCGTGGCGACGAGGAGGAGCTGATCCGCTGCCAGTATCTGATTGCAGCCGATGGCATCAACTCGCGCGTGCGCCGCGGCCTCGGGTTGTCGGTAAAGGGCAAGGACTACACCGGAAGCTTCTTCCAGAACCTCGACATCCATCTGCACGGCTTCACCGATTGGAAGGATCACTTCCACTACTGTGTGGGCACGGATCACTTCCTGATGGTGGCGCCGCTGCCGGGTGGTCACTTCCGGCTGCTGCTCAGCGATCGCGGGGAAGCCGCCGACCCGAACCTGACGCCGCAGCAGGCATTCATGCGCCTGCTCGAACGCCACTACGACGGCATCACCATGGGTGAGGTCGTCTGGCATTCGAGGTGGGAAACGTGGGTTCGCCTCGCCGATACCTTCCGCGAGGGCAACGTGTTCCTGGCTGGTGATTCCGCGCACGTCCATTCGACGACCGGCGGACAGGGGATGAACTGCTGCATGCAGGACGCATTCAACCTGGGATGGAAGCTCGCGCTGGTTCTGAAGGGACATGCCAGGCCGGAGCTGCTGGACACCTACGAGGCCGAGCGTCGTCCGGTCGCTGAACAGGTGATCTGGGCGGCGTCGTCGCTGCACGACATCTTCATGACGCACGGCAAGGACATCGCGCAGCGGAAGCAGACGATGTTCGAGTCCGGCTATACCGAGAAAGTCGTGAATTACTGTTCGGGTGTGTCCTACACATACCGCGATGTCATCCAGAAGCCTGGCCAGCTCAGTGACTTCGACGGTCCGACGATCGGCGATCGCGCACCCGACGTCGACTTCGAGGGCGGCGGCACGCTGTTCGATCGGCTCCGGCACGAATACTTCACACTGCTGGCCATGCCTGACGGCCGGAATGTCACCTCCGCAGTCGAACGCTTCGGATCGGTCGTGAAGGTAGAGATCCTTCCGCAATCGGAGGCGCTCTCGAAGCGCTACGGCGCGAGCGACGGCCGTCTGTTCCTCGTCCGACCGGACGGTTACATCGCGTTCAAGGCGAAAGTCGAAGAAGCCGGCCTTCTCGAGGCGCATCTGCGTACCTTGCTGATATGAATCAGGGATTCAAACAATCAGCAGTCAACAAGTAATCCATAATCAAGAATCAAAGATCGCCAATGATCCTCCTTCTCGACAACCGCGACTCGTTCGTCCACAACCTCGCCCGTTACGTCCGCGAGCTGGGCGAAGAGGCGATCGTTCGCAGGAGCGACGAGATGGAGTTAGTCGAAGTCGAACGCCTGGCGCCAAGCCACATCGTGATCTCGCCCGGCCCGTGCACGCCAGCGGAAGCGGGTATTTCTACCGAGGTGGTCCGGCGTTTCGGATCGACGACGCCGATTCTCGGTGTGTGCCTGGGCCACCAGTGCATCGGTGCCGCCTTCGGCGGCGAGGTCGTGCGCGCGGGCTACCCGGTACACGGCAAAACGTCGCTCATCACCCACGACGGCTCTTCGATCTTCGCCGGCCTGCCGTCGCCGATTCGTGTTGCCCGCTATCACTCGCTGGTCGTCGCGCGGGAGACGGTCCCGGCTGAACTGCGGGTGCTCGCGACCTCACTGGACGACGGTGCGGTCATGGCGGTCGAGCATCGCTCGTTTCCGATCATCGGCGTGCAGTTTCATCCCGAGTCGGCGGCGAGCGAATACGGCTACGCGTTGATCGATCGGTTCCTCCACGGTGCGCGCGCTCGCTTCGAGTCGCTGCCGCAGCGCGCCGACGGCGCGGAGGGGAGCCCGGACCTGTTCATGCCATGGGCTGCGACCCGTGGAGACTCCGACGAACCTTTCGTTCCGCCTCCGGTCGAACTGGTGAGATAACGCATGCATCCCTGGCACGACACTTACGTCGACGACACCGTCGTCGACAAAGCCTTCCCGGTCATCGTCGAGATTCCGAACGGAAGCAAGAACAAGTACGAGCTGGACAAGGAGACCGGGCTGTTGCGGCTCGATCGCGTGCTCTACAGCGCGGTCCACTACCCGGCTGACTACGGCTTCATCCCGCGTACGTTTTGCGACGATGGTGATCCGCTCGATGCGCTGGTGCTGGCGCAAGAGCCGGTCTATCCGCTCACCATCGTCTCGGCGCGTGCCATCGGGGTCATGCGCATGCGGGATGAGAAAGGCATCGACGACAAGATCGTTGCCGTCAGCGTGCACGATCCGGCCTACGCGCACATCCTCGACAAGGCGCAGCTGCCCGAGCACGTCCTGCGGGAGCTGCGCCGGTTCTTCGAGGACTACAAGGCGCTCGAAAACAAGCAGGTCGTGGTCGAGGATCTCCTCGGTCCCGCGGAGGCTGTCGACATCATCCGCAACGCGCTCGATTTCTACCGGCGCCTGCGGCGAGGCGAGGTGCTCAAAGCGTAGTGATACGTGTGTTCACACTTCAGGGTTCTCGCTTCTGAGTTCGTGTTCAGGTTCAGGTTCGGTTCGGCGTTCGCTAGGAGCGACTGGTTGTTAGTTGCTGCGTTGGGACTTTAGCCCCGGCGTGAGCCACAGTTTGCGATCACGGTGCCGATCACGATCATTGCGACCAGCTCGAGGCCGAGTTGTTTCACAACGAGCAGCCCTGGCCACGGTTGCTGCGCGTACCAGATCACCCAGAGCGGCACCTGCGACATCAGCCAGCCCACGATGCCGAGCGTCAGCCCGCGCGTGAGGAGCGAACCCTCGAGGCGCAGGCGGGCGTGAAACCACACCATCGTCGCCGTGTAGGCCAGGTGCGCCACGGGCAGGAAGATCATCTGCCATGGTAGCTGATCGCCGCCGGCGAGCGCAACAGCGTTCCTTCGAACGGCTCGTAGTCGGCGGACAGAATGAAGCCATGTATCGCCACGGCGAGGACCTGCGATACGACAAACGCCGCGGCGACCGTCAATGCTGCGCGTGCAGCGCTCATGAAGGGCTCCTCGGAGTTGGACGTGATGCTCACGCCCGGGACGAGAGCACGAACTGATTGCCGTCGGGGTCTCTCATGATCGCGAACGTGCCCCAAGGTTGTTCCTGGGGCGGCGAATCGAATTCGACGCCGCGCGCCTTCAGTTCATCGTAGGTTTTCTGGACGTTGTCACAGGCGAGCGCGCCATTGAAAGGCGAGCCGGGAGATGCCCCCTTGTCACTCCTGAACAGAACGAACCTCGTCTCGGCGTTGCCGATGCGGAGCTCGATCCATCGTTGCGTGCCGTCGAATGGCTGGTCGGTCACCAGCTTGAATCCGAGCTTCTCGGTGTAGAACGCGAGAGCGCGATCCTGATCTGTCGTCGGGATGCTGACGAATTTCACGTGCACGATCATGGCCGGATGCTACACATCGCGCCGAGACGCTGTAAAGCGGGAAGAATTACCACTATAGTGTTTAACACTATGCCAGCGCGCGTCACGCTCGATCCGTACATCCTCGACTCGCTGATGCCGGATCTGGTTGGTCACGATCGACAGCCGTCCGCGTTTCTCGTGTATCTGTACTTGTATCGCCACGCCAACGGCCGTGTCGCGCGCGTGGCCACCGCCAGCTTGCAGCAAATGGCCTCCGACACCGGTCTCTCGAAGAGCGCCGTTCAGCAGGCGATTCGAACGTTGAAGCGGCGCCGGCTCGTGCACTCGCGACAGAGCTCGCCCACGTCGGCACCGGAGTACGTGGTGGCGACCCCCTGGGTGCGCTCGCGATGATTGTCGAGAGCATCGTGACAACGCTCGATGCGGACGGGCGGGTGAATTGCGCGCCGATGGGCGTCGAGTGGGGCGACGAGATCATCGTGCTGAAGCCGTTCCTCGATACCGCCACCTATCGCAACGTCGTGGCCACTGAGGCGGCGGTCGTGAATCTCATCGACGACGCGCGGGTGTTCGCGCGCGCGGCGATTTCCAATCCCGAGTATCCGACCAGGCCGGCAGTCACGGTGCGCGGCGTGGTGCTGACGAACGGCTGCTCCTGGCGCGAGTTGAAGGTCCGATCGATCGACAGTACGCCGCCACGGTCGCGCATCGAGATGACGGTGGTGCATCGCGGTGTGACGCGCGAGTTCATTGGCTTCAATCGCGCGCGGCACGCCGTGCTCGAAGCGGCGATCTATGCCACCCGGTTGCACCTGCTCTCGCGCGAGTTCATCGACAGCGAGATGGCCCGTCTTCAGGTCATCGTGGACAAGACGGCCGGACCGGACGAGCAGGAAGCGATGGCGCTACTGGCCGAGCACATTCGCTCCCGGCGGGCCTGACTCAGCGCAACTCGACCCGGCCGCGCGGGCTGTCGATCGTCGCGATGATGGCGGGCGCGGGACCCTTCTGCACGCGCAGGCCAAGCCCAAGGGCGTCCAGCATCTTCTGCACGCGGTCCGCGTCCGGATGTTCCGCGCGCACATCGACCAGCGTCGCGCCGCGAGCGGCAGTCGCGGATGGATGTGGCGACGTGCCCCAGTCGATCAGGAAGGGCACGATGCGATCCGCCACCACGGTGTTGGGATCCGTATAACGCCACGCCAGCACGACGCCGTCGGGCCGGCGCCGGCTTCCGGGAATCACGGCTCCGAGCGTCACACCTTGCTCTGCCGCCGCTCGAGTGACCTGTTCGAGTTCCGTTCCCTTGGCGACCCAGGTCACGATGCGCGGTGCCTTGAGGTCGTCGATGCCAAAGCGGAGAGGGCCTGGCGGTTTGGACTGTTCTGGATCCGGTCCGATGATTTCCAGGTAACTCGATGGCCCGAGCGCAACGAGGGCGTTGCGAGTGCCGAGGCCCGGATGTTGCCCGCCTGGTGTCGCTCTGACGCCAAGGAGCTTGTCGATGGCCGCGATGCCAACGCCGAGATCGGGCGTGGCGTACACCAGATGGTCGAGGCGCGACAGCAGCGGTGTCGCAGGCGCCTGTTGTGCGCGACCGCTGCTGATCGATGTGAAAACGAGGAGCGCGAGCAACGCGGACCGCAGAGCCATGCGAAGGAAGTCTACCGCCGACCGCCTCGTACTCGCCTCCTAGCTATAATTCGCGCATGCAGACACGCCGGGCATTCCTGCGGACGAGCGCCGCAACCGCCGCCGCCGCCTTTGCCGGCGTGACCGATCCGCGTGCCGCCAAGTACGACCTCGTGATTCGAGGAGGTCGCGTCATCGATCCCGCTCGGCGGCTGGACGCGGTCATGGACGTGGCGGTGTCGCAAGGACGGATTGCACAGATCCTGCCTTCGGGATCGGCCACGGATACCGCCGAGATCCTCGACGCGACCGGCAAGGTGGTTGTCCCAGGGCTCATCGACATCCACACGCACGTCCGCTCGAAGGAGATGCCGTCACTCTGTCTGGCCGATGGCGTGACGTCGATGGTCGATGGCGGTTCGCGCGGCGCCGATCAGATCGATGACGTGGTCGGGTTCGCCAAGGGGGCGCCTAACCGCGTCCGGGTTCTGCTCAACGTCGCGCGGACAGGCATCCTCCCGGAAGGCGAGGCGCTGGACATCAGCCGCGTGGACGTGGCCGCCGCGCGCAAGGCGATCGAGCGTCATCGCGACGTCATCGTCGGCGTGAAGGCGCGCATCTCACGCGTCGGTGGCGGGCAGCAACGATCTCGAAGTGCTTCGCCGGGCGCAGATGATGGTGGAGCCCTTCCGTCTGCGCGTGATGGTCCATGTTGGCGACACGGCGTCGTCGATGCCCGCGATCCTCGCGCTGCTCAAGCCCGGCGACATCGTGACGCACGTCTATGCTCCGCCGCCCCACGGCATCTTCGATGACAACGGGCAAGTGCTGCCGGAGGTCGCGGCGGCGCGGCGCCGCGGGGTTCGTTTCGACATCGGTCACGGCCGTGTCGGTCACATCACGTGGGAAACGGCCGAGCAGGGGATTCGGCAGAAATTCCTGCCTGACACGATCTCTTCGGATTTGAACGATGCCGGCCGTAAAGATCAGGTCTTCGATTTCCCGAACGTCCTGTCGAAGTTCCTGATGCTCGGCATGCCCCTCGATCAGGTCATCGAGCGGGCGACGATCAACGCCGCTCACGTCTTTCCTGACTTCGGGGATCTGGGCACGCTTCGAGTTGGTGCACCGGCGGACATCACCGTCCTCGAGTTGCGGAACGGCGAGTTCGAATTCATGGACAACGCCAACACGCCGCGAAAGGGCCAGTCGAAGCTCGTTCGCCCATGCTTCGGTCGTCGCGGGCAAAGTGTTCAGGAGACGTTCCTGAGTCGCGACGGGTCCATGCGCACAGGCGACACGGTGTGTGTCGAGGCGTACGCACGCCTTCACTTCGGTGTCCTCGATCTTCGCGGGTCGGCTGGACGATGGTTTGGAGGGATCGGCGCGGCCGCGTCGGCGCCGTCGCTGCTGGTGTCAGCGACTGGAGCCGACAGGCTCACCGTGGAAGGGGAGGACGCCAGCCGAGCGAAGGCGTTCGCACAGCAGTTCCTGAATCATCACGGCATTCGGTCCGGTGTCCACGTTGAGGTCCTTCGGTCATTGCCATCCCATGCCGGACTTGGCTCGGGCACGCAGCTCGCCCTTTCGATTGCTCGTGCCCTGGCCGAGCTCCACGACATCGAGACGGACCCGCGTGCGCTCGCACGAGCGATGGGGCGGGCGCAGCGCTCCGCCATTGGCACGTGGACGTTCGCCCACGGCGGTCTCGTCGTCGAAGGCGGACGTCGTGCGATGCACGATGACTGCGGTCCACTCATTGCCCGGCTCCCGTTTCCCGCCACGTGGCGATGTGTCGTCGTCGTTCCCGAAGGACCGCCCGGGATGAGTGGCGCCGAGGAAGCTGCGGCGTTTGCTCGCTTGCCCCGGCCGTCCGAGCACGATGTCGAGCACGTCTCGCATCTGGTGCTCATGGTGTTGCTGCCAGCGCTGGCCGACGCCGATCTCGAGTCGTTCGGTCGCGCGCTGAGTGAGATTCAAGAAGTGACCGGACGCTGGTTCGCGCCCGCCCAGGGTGGCACGTTCGCGTCCGGTCCGAGTCGCGGTCTGATCACGCAGCTTGCCGAATGGGGCGCGGCCGGTGTCGGTCAAAGCTCGTGGGGACCTACGCTCTATGGGATTGTGGAGGGCGACGGCGCGGCTGCCCGCCTCGTCGATCGCGTGAGAGGCGCGCTTGGTGCGTCAGGCCGGGTATTCGCCGGGCCCCTTCGATCGGAAGGTGCTCGCGTATGGAGAACGACATGATCAAAGTCACCGTGCTGTATCCGAACACGTCGGGCGTGCGCTTCGACATGGCCTACTACCTCGATCGACACATGCCGATGGTGCGAGACCTGATGAGTGGCGCACTCAAGGGCATGAACGTCGAGCAGGGCCTGGCCAGCGGGCAGCCTGGAGTCCCGGCTCCGTACATCGCGCTCGGACATCTGCTTTTCGACTCGGTCGACGCGTTCCAGGCGGCATTTGCGCAACACAGCGCGGCGATCCTGGCTGACATCCCGAACTACACCAACGCGCAGCCAACGATTCAAATCAGCGAGGTGAAGCTGTGAATGTCACTGGCGTCCGGGTGATCGCCTTCGCAATGGTCTTCGCCGGGATGGCTTCGGCGGCCACGGCGCAACCGCGCGGCATCTACCAGCAGACGGCCTACAAGGGCCAGGAGATCGGCAAGCTCACGGGTGACGTCTACTACGCCCGCATGGACGACTACCTGTCCGTCTTCATGGTCACGCCCGATGGCATCGTCCTCGTCGAGCCGATCGGCACCGAGTTCGCGACCTGGCTGAAGGGTGAGCTGGCGAGCCGGTTCAAGGTACCGGTGAAGTACGTGATCTACAGCCATCATCACTGGGATCACGGGTCTGGCGCATCGGTCTACGCTGACACCGCGCGAATCATCGGCCACGAGGCGATGATGGCGAGGCTGGCCATGCCACCGGCGAACACGCCCTTGCCGCAGAACGCGCGCGCACAGGATCGCAACGGCAACGGTGCGATCGAGCGCGACGAAGCGCAAGGCAACCTGCAGAATCAGTTCGCGCTCTACGACGACGATCGCAACGGCAGCCTGAGCGGCGCGGAGGTGACACGTGGTCCGCTCGCGTTCGTACGTCCGCCTGATCTGACGTACCGCGATCCGATCACGATCACGCTTGGCGGCAAGCGAGTCGAGGTTCTTCCTCGGCCCACGGCCCATGCCGACGACAACACTATCGTGCGGTTCGTTGACGGGACCGGCGTGCTCTTTGCCTCCGACTGGATCACTGTGAAGCGTGTGCCCTTTGGTGGTGATGTGGCGACGACGCCGGAGCTGGCGCTGGTGAAATCAGTGGAGACGCTCGACTTCGATCATTTCATCTGCAGCCACGGCATGCTGGGGCGGAAGGCGGACGTCAGCGCGAACATTCGGTATCGCGAGGAGCTTCGTGAGGCGGTTGCCAAGGCAATCGCTGCAGGCCAGACGCTCGAGCAGGCGCAGGCCAGCGTCACGATGGACAACTACAAGGATTGGGAGTTTTACGCGCAGCAGCGTCCAGCGAATGTCGCGGGCACCTATCGCGCGTTGACCAGTGCCCGGTGAGTCGCGGGTCGTGCGACCCGCCGCGCTCTTATCTGGCGAGCGACCGCCGTTCCGGCGGCATGCTGAGCGGGGCGAGCCGGGGTGGTGCCTGTGAAGGCTGCGGCGACGTTTCCCTGAAGATCACGCTCAATTCGACGGGCTGCCCCTGGACGACATCAACCGACTGCCGGCGTTCGCCGAGATCGGGGTGCCGGACGAGCACTTCGCGTGCGCCAATCGGTACCCGGAACGCCGCGAGTGGCGCGACTCCCATAAGTTCACCCTCGACGAAAATCTCGGCTCCCGGTTCTGTAGTGATGTGCAGTGAGCCCTCCGGTAATGTCACCGTGTGCGTCGAGACCTCTCCGGGCTTGATGCTGAACTCGACCTCCTCGCGATAACCGTACTGTTTATTCACGAGTCTCACCTTGTGCTGCCCCGGGGCGAGGAGGATGTGACCGCCGTCGCTTGCGCCGAGCTTGCGGTTGCCGTCGAAGATCTCGACAGGGATTCGCGAGACGATGGCGAGGAATCCCGCGGTGATCTCATAGCGCGCGACGGTGCGCTCGTCAGCCTGGACCCTCACGGTCCGGCGCAGCGTGCCGGAGTCACCTTCGAGAATGAGCGCGTGACGTCCCGCCGCAACGTCCTTGAGCGTCAGCGGCGTGAACCCGACCTCGCGCCCGTCGAGGACGACACGCGCGCCATCGGGGACCGATTCGACACGCAACTCCCCGGTTCCGCCGCCGGCAGGGCTCTTTTCGGCCAGCTCCGGAACGGCGGCTGGGGCGGGTGCCGTCACGGCCGTCTTCGTTGTCGTCGACTTGCCGCCGAACATGAAGAACGCAAGCGCGCCACCCGCCAACAGGACAACCGCGGCGGCCGCGACCATCCACATTCTGCCTTCGAGGAACCCTAGGCGGGCCTGGAGCCCCGGGACTATCTGGTGCTGATCGGCGAAGAAGTCATCGGCAGGCCATTCGCGTACCGCAAGCTGAGTGTTGGCCGCGGGCGCCGCCACAGGCGCCATCGCCTTGGCGCGGGCCACTTCCTTCGCGACCGCCTCTTCGGCCGCCACGCGTGCCTGGTCGGCGGAGGCAGCGCGAAGGCGGAGCATCTGCGCGCGAACTTCTTCGAGTTCCGCGACGCGGCGCTGATCGGCTTCCCACTTGATCGCGGCGACTTCCGTCTCCAGTCGCGCGTTGGCCTCCCGGCGTGCCCGCTCGGTCTCTTCGCGCAAGCGGGCCTCTGCGTCGTCGCGGACGAGGGCCGCTTCGGCCTCGATCGCGCGCGCGGCTTCTTCTTCGGCGGCGGCACGCAGCTCGCGTGCTTCCTGTTCACGCCGCGAGGCGGCTTCGCGCTGCGCCTGTTCGAGCGCACGCCGCGCCTCGTCTGCTTCCTTCCGCACGCGAATGAGCTCGGACTCGACGCGGGCGTCGGCCTCGGCGCGCAGTTTTTCGACGGCAGCCTCGAGGGCGCGCGCCGCTGATTGCTCGGCGGCCTCGCGCGCCTCCTGTGCGGCGGCGTCACGAAGCGCTTCGGTGTCGCGCTGAGACTGCGCATGGAGATGCCGTGCTTCTTCGGCCTCCATTCGAACGCGCTCGACCTCGGCCTGCAGCTGTGCGTCGGCCTCGGCCTTGACGCGCGCGACTTCGGCTTCCAGCGCTCGTGCGGCAGCGTCCTCTGCCGATATGCGTGCTTCCTCGGCGGCGACCTCGCGCAGCCATTCGACTTCCTGCTGCGTCTTCTCCTGCGCGAGACGCGCCTCGGTGGCTTCCTTCCGCAGGCGTTCGAGTTCGGCCAGGAGGACGGTGTCGGCGTCCGCCTTGACGCGCAACACTTCGCTTTCGAGCGCACGCGCCGCCGATTCCTCGGCAGCCTTGCGCGCCTCGGCGTCCCTCCGAGATCGCGCGAGAGGTTCTCGCGTTCGTTGCGTTGACGCGCTTCTTCGGCTTCGGCGCGAACACGGGCGAGCTCGGCATTGAGCTGCGCATCGGCGTCGGCGCGGACGCGTGCGATCTCGGCCTCGAGCTCGCGCGCGGCCGCTTCCTGCGCCACCATCCGGGCTTCCTGTGCGGCGAGTTCGCGGAGCGTTTCGGTTTCGAGCTTCGATTGCGCCTGGGCCAGGCGGGCTTCTGCGGCTTCCTTGCGGAGGCGCTCGAGGTCCGCGCGCAGTCCCGCTTCGGCTTCCTCGCGCACGCGTGCCACTTCGGCCTCGAGCGCGCGGGCGGTAGCCTCGTGCGCAGCTCGCCTCGCGTTCTGCGCCGCCTCGTCGCGGCGTTTGTCGGCCTCGCGCTGCGCGTCCTCCTGCGCCCGTTGAGCCTGCTCGGCTTCGACGCGCAGACGTTCGAGCTCGGCGCCCAGCCGCGCGTCAGCCTCGGACTGCACGCGCGCGACCTCGGCTTCGACTGCGCGTGCGGCTGATTCCTGCGCCGCACGCTGCGCCTCGACTGCGGCGGCGGCACGGATGGCGTTGGTTTCGATCTCGGTCTGCGCCTGCGCCTGGGCAGCTTCCTCGCGGAGGTGTTCGAGCTCTTTCTGCAGGCGCGCGTCGGCCTCGGCCTTCACCCGCGCAACTTCGGCCTGCACTGCCAGGCTGGCCGCCTCTTCGGCCGCCTTACGCGCCGCACGTGCTGCGGCTTCACGACGTTCTTCGGCCTCGCGCTGCGCCTGTTCCTGTGCCAGGCGCGTACGCTCGGCCTCCTGGCGCGCGGACTCGAGCTCCGCCTTGAGCCGCTCATCGGCCTCACTCCGCAGGCGGGCCACTTCGGACTCGAGCGCCTGGGCGGTCGTGCGTTCCGCGGCTTTGCGAGCCTCGATGATGGCTTCCCCGTGGGCCTTCTCGGCCTCGCGCTGCGCCTGCTCGTGTACCGCGCGTGCGGCCGCCGCTTCGATGCGCAGCCGCTCGACCTCTGCCTGGATTTGTGCTTCCGCCTCGGCGCGGGCGCGGGCGACTTCATCGGCGAGCGCCAGCGCCGCGGTTTCTTGCGCGGATCGCCGAGCTTCTTCAGAAACCTTTTTCTCGTGAGCGCGCCGCGCACTCTCGGCTTCCTCGCGGACGCGATCGATCACCCCCTGCAGCTGACGGTCCGCGTCAGCCTGGACACGCGCAAGCTCCTCGGCGAGACGTGACTCGGTCTCGGCTTTGACGCGCGCGACTTCTTCAGCAAGGGCGCGGGCAGCGGACTCTTCGGCGGCAGCCTTCGCCTCCTGCAGTTCGCTTTCGCGCATCGCCGCGGCTTCCGCCTGTACACGGGCCACGTGCTCCGCCTTCGCACGCTCGGCGGCTTCCTGCGTACGCTGCAACTGCTCGGCGAGAGCTTTGTCTGCGCTCGTGCGCACGCGCGCCAATTCATCGGCCAGTTTGCTCTCGGCCTCGTCGCGGACCTGCTGGAGTTCGGCGGTGAGCGCTTCACGCGTTGCGGCTTCCGCGGCTGCTCGCGCCTGCGCAACGGCGGCCTCACGCTGGGCCGTCGATTCGGCTTCGATCCTCGCGAGTTCGACCGTGCGCTGTTCCGCGGCTTCCGCGCGGACGCGTTCGAGTTCAGCCGCCATTTTGGCGGCCGCTTCACGCTGAGTAGCGACTTCGGCTTCGACGCGCGCCACTTCGGCCGCGCGTTGCTGCGCCGCTTCTGCGCGAATGCGCTCGACCTCGGCGGCCATCTTGGCCGCGGCCTCGCGCTGCGCGGCAGCTTCGGCTTCCATGCGCGCCATTTCGGTCGCGCGCTGTTCGGCTGCTTCGGCCCGAACACGCTCGACTTCGGCCGCCATCCGGGCATCGGCCTGTGCCTGGATCAGCGCGATCTCTGCAGCGTGGACTTCGGGATCGACGCCTTCCTTGACCGGCTCGGTTCCGTCCACGGAACGGCGCGATCGCGTGAGTTCATCGATCGAAATATCGAGCTCCGACTCGTGTTCGTCTTCGGTCTCCGCTGGCGTGTCTACCAGCCCGGGATACGTCGAGACTTCGACGGCCATGGGATCGACGGTGAGCTCGTTGAGCATCGATGCGGTCAACGCGGTCAGATCGTTCTCAGCGACCGTCGCTGCGCCGGCGCGAGCCTCGCTGACGACCGTCGGATCGTCATCGTCCACGGTTTCGAGGGCAGATGCCTGTGAAAGCAGTTCGAGCTCGACTGGATCTTCCGGTGCAGCGGCTTCGACAGCCGGACGTTGAGGAGCCGGCGCAGGAGACGGCTTGGCGGCTACGGGAGCCGTCGGTCGTGCCGCGGCTGCCACGACTGAACTCGCCGCGGCCGTGGCTGCGCCGTTGGTCTTGCCTTTCGCTTTGCCAAGGGATGCGCCGATTTGCGAGGCATACGCCGCGCGATCGCCATTGAGGAGTGCAGGAATCGAGAGGGTGGGCGGGGTTCCGCTTCGACTGACGGACTTGAGGTGGTCGACCACCCGTTCACGGTGGCGGTCGGAAATGGACTCACTGAAGAGAACCAGGTCAGGCAGCTGGCGGTTGATTGCGACGACGGCGGCGTAGGCGGACGTCACCAAGACGAATTCCGCGCCCACGTCGTTTCGTATGAGTTGGCGCAGAGCTTCCGCTTTGGTAGCTTCCGGCTCGATGGCTAGGACCCGGCCCATGTCAGAGTTCACCCTTTGGCAAGATCGACAGAATCGCAATTGATGTGCCACGACTGTAGGGTGATGCCGGGGTCTTCTAAGTTTCCAAACAGGCCGATCTTGTGGCCGTAGTAAAGAGGGAGGGGAGTCGCTGACGTCTGGAGACGCTGACGACTTTGGTGCATCGCTGACGGAAATTCGGATCGCGTTCTTGACGGAGAGCGCAGCAGTGTGAAGATGACCTGGAGTGGCTGTTACGCCTTTGGCGGCTGATAGGATCGCAATTCGTTGACGCGCTGCACTGTTGTTCTATCCGTTGCGATTCTCGTCCTGGTCGCGCTGACGCGCCTGCCAGTCGAGGCGCAGTCCAATCGGTCCCTCATTCTGGCGACGACCACCAGCACGCAGGACAGTGGGTTGCTGGACGTTCTCGTTCCGAGGTTCGAGAAGGAGAGCGGGATCGAGGTCAAGGTGATCGCGGTCGGCACCGGTGCTGCGCTTCGGATGGCGTCGAGGGGGGACGCCGACGCGGTTCTGGTACATGCGCCCACCGCTGAGCGGCCCTATGTCGATGCGGGAGATCTGATCGACGGCCGCGGCGTGATGCACAACGACTTCGTCATCGTGGGTCCGTCCGCCGATCAAGCCGGTGTTCGGCGCATGACGTCCATGACTGAGGTGATGCGCGCGATCGCGGCGCGCGGCACGTTCGTGTCGCGAGGCGACGATTCAGGGACGCACTCACAGGAGATGGCGCTGTGGGTGGCGGCGGGGATCGATCCCCGATCGATCACACGCCGTGAGGAAACGGGTCAGGGGATGGGCGCGACGTTGAACATTGCCGACCAGAAGCGTGCGTATACGCTCGCCGATCGCGGCACGTTTCTGTCGCTGCGTAGACGGCTTGGCCTGACGATCCTCTTCCAGGGTGACACGAGCCTTCGCAACGTGTATCACGTCTACGCCGTCAACCCGGCGAAGCATCCGCGGGTCAAGCACGACGCGGCTCGTTCGTTCATCAACTTCCTGGTATCCAGTCCGATTCAGCGAGCCATCGCCGCCTTCAAGCGTGATGAGTACGGTGAATCGCTCTTCTTTCCCGATGCGATTCCGGAGTGACAGAACTCCCAACTTCCAAAGGCCCAACTCCCAAAATAACAGCCAATGGCCCATCGGTCGTTGGGAGTTGGAGGTTGGGAGTTGGAGTTTGAGAAGGTGGAGCCGTGAGTGAGTTCGCGGCGATCGCACTGCGGACCGTCGTCGTGTCCGGAATAGCGACGGCGTTGGCCGTCGTTGTTGGCGTCCCCATCGGGTATGCGATCGCGCACAGGAGCTTTCGCGGGCGCACCATCCTGCTCGGACTCATCAACACCGGCATGGGGATGCCACCGGTGGTCGTCGGCCTCATTGTGTGGCTGCTGCTCGTGCGGAGCGGGCCGTTCGGTGGCTTCGACCTCATTTACACGCGCACCGCGATGGTGCTGGCCCAGTTCCTGATCGCGACTCCGATCGTCGTCGGGTTCACGACCGCATCGTTCCAGGCGTTGCCGCCGCGTCTACCGGATCTGCTGACTGTTCTTGGCGCCGGGCGCATGCGAACGCTGTGGCTGCTGGCGCGCGAAGCAAAGCTCGGGCTGCTCGTCGCGATCATGGCGGCGTTTGGCGCGATCGTGTCTGAAGTGGGCGCGTCGATGATCGTCGGCGGCAATCTGGAACGCAGCACGCGCGTGCTGACGACCGCGATTGTGACCGAGACCAGTCGCGGGGAGGTTGAGCGGGCGCTGTCGCTCGGGGTGGTGCTGCTGGCTCTCTCATTCCTCGTAAACCTCACGCTCACCGTGATTCAGCAGCGCCGCTGATGGACCTCGATTTCGACGGCGTGCGCGTCGAGCGCGGGGAGCGGCTCGTCCTCGGCATCCCGTCACTACGGATCCGAGGTGGACGGACGACCGCGATCCTCGGTCCGAATGGATCGGGGAAGACCACGTTGTTGCGGCTGATCGCGGGGCTCGAGCGGCCGCACGCCGGACGTGTGAACCGTAGTGCCCGGCTTCAGCCGGACCAATCAAGCGACTGCATCGTCCCGGACCAGTCAAGCCAATCCATCGCGTACGTTTTTCAAGAGCAGGTCTTTCTCAGGCGATCCGTTCGCGAGAACCTCGAGCTCGGGCTGCGGTTACGCGGCATCGAGAAAGAACGAAGACGTCACAGAATCGAGGAAGCCGCCGATCGGCTCGGCGTGGCACATCTGCTCGACCGACGGGCCGACCAGCTCTCAGGTGGTGAAGGACGACGGGTCAGCCTTGCGCGGGCGCTGTGCCTGCAGGCGTCGCTCGTCCTGCTGGACGAGCCGCTCGAGGGACTGGACGAGCGCACCTATGTGCGTCTGCTCGATGAGTTGCCTCAGCTCCTGGCCGCGTTCGCCGCGACGACACTGCTCGTGACGCACAACCGTGACGAGGCCTTGCGGCTGGCAGAGGATCTGGTCGTGCTCGTCGAAGGGCGAGTGCACGCTGCAGGCGACAAGCGCGACGTGGTGACGAATCCACGGGTGACTGAGGTCGCGGAGGTACTCGGTCATACCGTGCTCGGGGTCAACGGCCGGCGGCTCGCGGTCCCTCCGGGTGGATTGCTGATGGGACCGGGCCGGACCGAGTTCTCGATGATCGTCGACAGCGTTCTGGATCTCGTGGACCACCGGGAGATAGCCGGCAGGGTGGGTGACGCGATCGTGCGCGTTCGCTTGCCGGCTGCGAGCGACACGCCGAAGCCCGGCGAGCGGGTGCTCATCCATGCGAACCAGGCCAGCGAGGTCCGATGAGAGTTGCGCTTCGTCCCCCCACGACTCCCGTCACGGCCGCTGGCACGGCTCGCCGTTTTCAGATAGCATCGAACGCAGGTCGGCTCAAAAGTGCCTATGCCAGAGAGGTTTATCCTCATTCCAGGGCGAACCAGCAAACAGGGTTGCGGGGTCAGTGAAGGCAAGTTCGACCAGGCATATCAGCAGGAAATCACGACCTTGCAGGTCGCGCCAGCGGACATGAAACGGATGGGGCTGGCCAACGGCGACCGTGTGCGCGTGACGACCGATAGTGGAAGACACGTTGAGGTTGCCGTGGCCGCCGCCACTGGCGATGAATTGCCGCCGGGGTTGTTGTTCATTGCCTACGGCGATCTGTCGAGCCGTTTGATGGACGGCGAAACGCACGGTTCGGGGATGCCGACGAGCAAGGGACTCGACGTCACCATGGAGAAACTGGGTTAAGCAGTATGGCCACCCCTCCGCTCACCAAGACAGCGCCGGTTGATTCGTCCGTGACCTTGATCCCGGATTCCACGTGCACGTTCTGCGGGTGCGTGTGTGATGACATCGACATCACCGTCAAAGACAACCACATCACCGACGCCAAGCGCGCCTGCGTGCTCGGCAAGGCGTGGTTCTACGGGCATCACGCTGACGATCGTCCCAGTTGCCTGATCGATGGCCGCCCGGCATCCGTCGCCGAAGGTGTCGAGCGTGCCGCGCGAATCCTGACGGACGCGAAGTATCCGATTGTCTACGGTCTGAGCGACACGACCTCGGAAGCGCAACGCGTGGCTGTGGCGATTGGCGATGCCATCGCGGGCACGGTCGATACGACCACCAGCGTGTGTCACGGCCCGTCGGGCATGGCCTTTCAGGGAGTGGGGGAAGTCACGTGCACGCTCGGCGAAATTGCCAATCGGGGTGACCTGATCATTTTCTGGGGTGGCAACCCGGCCGAGAGTCATCCCCGCCACTTCTCGAAGTACAGCCTCATGCCGAAGGGCATGTTCGTTCCCAACGGCCGCAAGGATCGCACGGCTGTCGGCGTGGATGTTCGCAAGACGAAGACGGCCAAGGCGATGGATCTGTTCTTCCAGATCAAGCCACGCAGCGATTTCGAGGCGCTGTGGACGTTGCGCGCGCTCGCCAAGGGGATCGAGGTCGATCCGGAGCAGGTGAAGAACGACACCGGCATCGAGCTGTCACGCTGGCAGGACCTGATGGATCGGATGAAGGCCGCCAAGTTCGGCGTCATCCTGTTCGGCATGGGCCTGACGATGACGCGCGGCAAGCATCTCAATAGCGAAGCGCTGCTGTCTCTGGCGCGCGACATGAACGCCTACACGCGCTTCGTCGTCAAGCCGATGCGTGGCCACGGGAATGTGACCGGGGCTGACAACGTCGTCACATGGCAGACTGGATATCCGTTCGGTGTGAACATGACGCGCGGCTACCCGCGGTTCAATCCTGGTGAATACACCTCGTCTGACACACTGGCGCGCGGGGAAGCCGATGCGGCGCTGCTGGTGGCGTGCGATCCGATGGCGAACTTCAGCCAGCCCGCCCGCGAGCGACTGAAGTCGATCCCGTACGTCGCCCTCGATCCCAAGGACACACCCACGACTCGTTCGGCGGCGGTGGTGTTCACGACGGCGACCTACGGCATCAACGTGCCGGGCACCGTGTACCGCATGGACGATGTTCCGATCTATCTGCGGCCCGCGCTGACCACATCCCATCCGAGCGATTTCGAGGTGCTGTCTGCGATCCATCGCCGTGTGATGGAGCTGAAACGGTAGCGAGCCACCAGTCCGGCCTTCATGAGCAGCGGCTATTTCAAGATTGCAGGGGGCACTGTCTACGACCCGATCCACGGCGTCGACGGTGAGCAGCGCGACATCTGGATTCGGGACGGCAAGATCGTCGCTCCACCATCTGAGCCCGACGTCCGCCCGGACAGGACATTCGATGCGACCGGCCTTGTCGTCATGCCCGGCGGCGTCGACATGCACTGCCACATCGCCGGCCCGAAGGTAAACGCCGCTCGCAAGATGCGGCCCGAACAGAAGCGCAAGGCCGAGAAAGTCATCCGCACGCCGAACACGCGCAGCGGAACGATGGGCAGCGTGCCGAGCACGTTTGCCACCGGATACAAGTACGCAGGTCTTGGCTATACCACCGCCTTCGACGCTGCCATCCCACCGCTTGCCGCGCGCCACGTCCATGAGGAATTCGAGGACACGCCCTGCATCGACAAGGGCTTCTTCGTGCTCATGGGCAACAACCACTTCGTCATGGAATCGATCCAGCGCAACGAGCCCGAACGGTTGCGTTCGTTCATCGCGTGGTTGCTGGGTGCGGCGAAAGGCTTCACTCCCAAGGTCGTCAACCCGGGCGGGGTCGAGAACTGGAAACAGCTGCCAAGTGGGAACGTTCACGGTCTCGACGAAAACGTCGCGCACTTCGGCGTGACCCCGCGTCAGATCATCGAAGGGGTTGCGCGCGCCGTCGACGCGCTCCGGCTGCCGCACTCGGTTCATATTCACGCCAACAATCTCGGCATGCCGGGGAACTGGCGGACGACGCTCGAGACGATGAAGACGCTCGGCGACTCGCGCGGACACCTGGCGCACATCCAGTTTCACAGCTACGGCGGCGGCGAAGGGGACGAGAACACGTTCAACAGCAAAGTCGTGGAGCTCGCCGAGTATGTGAACACCCACCCCAACCTGACCGTTGACGTGGGTCAAGTGCTGTTCGGCGAAACGACGACGATGACCGCGGACGGACCGCTCGGTTACTACTTGAGCAACGCGTTCAAGAGCAAGTGGTTCTCGTCGGATACGGAGATGGAGTCCGGCTGCGGCATCGCGCCGGTCGAGTACAAGAACACGAGCCTGGTTCACTCGCTTCAGTGGGCGATCGGTCTGGAGTGGTATCTGCTGGCGAAAGATCCGTGGCGTGTGGCGATGAGCACCGACCATCCCAATGGCGGCTCGTTCCTCGCGTATCCGCAGATCATCCAGCTCCTGATGGATCGGACCTACCGTCAGGACATGCTCAAGCTGGTGCACCCGGCGGTTCTGGAGCGTTCGACGCTCGCCGATCTCACGAGAGAGTACAGCCTGAGTGAGATCTGCATCATCACGCGCAGCGGTCCGGCCAGGATTCTCGGCCTCACCAACAAGGGACATCTGGGCCCGGGCGCAGACGCCGACATCACCGTCTACACGCCGAACGACGACAAAACGAAGATGTTCGAGCTGCCCCGCATGGTCATCAAGAACGGCACGGTCATCGTCGAGCAGGGTGAGATCCGCGAGCCGCTGACCGGGAAGTTGTTGTACGTCTTGCCGGAATACGATTCCAGCATCGAGAAGGACATCGCCGACTGGTTCGAGAAGTACTACTCGATCCGATTCCGCAACTATCCTGTTCCCCTCGACTACCTGCACGAGGCCGAGGAGGTACAGACTGTCCGGCCGTAGCCGGACCTGGTGACGCCTCGATGCTCTCGCTCCGCTATAAAGCTGACACGTCGATCCCGGTCGAAGTCGAGGGCCTCACACCATCGGCCGTCCGTACCCTGTCGCTCGCGGAGATCCAGCGCCTCGAGATTTTTCACGGAAATCGGAAGGTGCCGCTCGCCGAGTTCTTCGAGGTGAGCGGAGACCCAGGCGACGCCAGGCTCGAGTTCGAGGGCAACCTGGCGGGCGTGCACTGGATCGGCGCGCACATGACCGAAGGAGAGATTCATGTGCGTGGTGCCGCCGGCCGCCATGTCGGCAGTGAGATGACGGGCGGCACCATCCACGTGTACGGCAACGCCAGCGACTGGGTCGGCGGCGAGATGCACGGCGGTCTCATTCACATCCACGGCAATGCCGGCCACCTCGTGGGCAGCGCCTATCGCGGCAGCGCGACCGGTATGACGGCCGGGACGATCCTTGTCGATGGCTCCGTCGGCAACGAAGTGGGCCTGACGCTTCGTCGCGGCGTGCTGGCGGTCGGCGGCGCCTGTGGTGACTTCGTTGGCGCCAACATGATCGCGGGGACGGTGCTCGTCTTCGGCGCGTGCGGCAATCGCCCCGCCGCGGGTATGCGCCGTGGAACAGTCGGCCTGCTGGGCGGCAATCCTCCCAACCTTCTCGTTTCGTTCCGCAAGAGCTGCGTGTGCCAGCCGACGTTCCTGCGTCTGATCTTCCGCCGTCTGCAATCACTCGGGTTTACCGTTCCGAGCGACTGCTGGAATGCGAACTACGGTGTGTATCACGGCGACCATGTGACGGTCGGCCGCGGCGAAATACTGATCCGGGAACCTGACGTCTAACGCGGCAAGGCCACTGCTCCGATGGACATCCCTCAGTTGCAATATCTCCGATGTGAGAGCGGTACCGCTCACCGATCGCGATCTTCGCGCGGGATGCCTTTCTGTGTGGTGTGCTTCGTACTGACATTCATCGTGGGAGCGCGCACCCACGCGCAGACACCGACGCCGCCTCCCGCGCCGGATCCCGCACCCACGCAAACTGACGAGAGCGTGTTCAAGCTGGGAGAGATCGTCTATGTGCTGGGCCAGGATCCCGGTGCCCCCGGCATTGGTGGCTCGCGTGGTCACACGCGAGCAGCTCCAGACATTCGAGCGAACGCGCCTCGACCAGGCCGTGAACATGGTGCCTGGCGTCGTCAGCACCTTCGATGCGAACGGCCGTCGCAACGAATCGGACATCTTCGTGCGCGGCTTCGGCCGGCAGCAGGTACCGCTCATGGTCGATGGCGTCCGCATCTACCTGCCCGCGGACAACCGCCTTGACTTCGGTCGATTCCTCACGGCTGACATCGCCGCGATTCAGATCCAGAAGGGTTACGCCTCAGTACTCGATGGCCCCGGTGCGATGGGCGGCGCAATCAACCTCGTCACGATGGAGCCCACACAGGAGTTCGCGGCCGAGGGTGGATTGTCCGTCGGTGGCCGCGGCGTCGAAGGCTGGACGGCTCACGCGATCGTCGGGGCGCGTCAGCCGCAGTACTTCGTGCAAAGCAGCTTTGCCCTCTCGGATCGCGACTCGTGGTCGCTCTCGGGGAACTATGAGCCGACCGGCAATTCACTGCAGCAGAGCGGCGAGCGACTCAGCTCGGACACCGAGGACTGGCGCGTGAACTTCAAGTTCGGCTACACACCGAATACGACCAACGAGTACACGTTCAACTACACGAAGCAGGCCGGCGAGAAGGGCGCGCCGCTGAACATCTACAACAATCCTCCTGTGCCGCCGAACAGCTACTGGCGCTGGCCGTGGTGGGATGTGCAGAACACATCGGTGCTGACCACGACGCAGCTCGGGCCCACGTCCTACCTGAAGGCGAAGGCGTACTACAACACGTTCTCGAACGGGCTCGATGCCTTCGATGACAGCACCTACACGACACAGTCAGCGGCCGGGCGCTTTCACAGTCCCTACGACGATCACGCGTACGGGACGTCGGTGGAATTCGGCACGACACCGGTCGAAAGGTACACACTCAAGGGCGCGTTTCACTATCGGACCGACGTCCACACCGAGCAGCAAACCAGCCGGCCGACGCACCCGACGCTGAGCACGACGGAGCCGTTGCAGGAGCAATCGCAATACACATGGTCGCTGGCGATCGAGGACACGCTCCGCGTGACGCCTTCAGTCGATATCGTTGGCGGTCTCAGCTTCGACAAGTACGAGATCACGAACGCCGAGGAGTACACGGCCGCGGCCGGCAGCTTCGAGTACCCGAAGGGGGGCGCGGATGCCGTGAACTGGCAGGCCGCGGTGCTCTGGCGGCATGCGCGGAGCGGAGAATGGCATGCCAGCGTGTCGGATCGTGCGCGCTTCCCTGTAATTTTCGAGCTGTACAGCACGCGTTTCGGCTTCGCGACGCCGAACCCGGGCCTCGGGCCCGAGCGTGCGACCAATCTCGAACTCGGGTGGACCGGCGACGTCGCCGGACGCGCGAACGTCGCGGCCGCCGTGTTCTACAGCGACGTCCGTGATCTGATTCAGACCGTCGTGCTGCCCGATACCACGACGCAGACGCAGAACGTCGGCAACGGTAACTTCGCCGGCTTCGAGTTGTCAGTCGATTTTCCGCTTGGGACCGAGATGCGCGCCGGGGGGAACTACACGTATACCCACCGCGAGATCACGGATGCCTTGCAGCCCGATCTGCGTCCTACCGGTGTCCCGACGAACAAGGCCTTTCTGTACGCGACCTGGCAGCCGACGATTCCGTTGCGGATCACACCAAGTCTCGAGCTCGCGGATGACCGCTGGAGCGACATGAATCCAGCGCCCGCTTTTCCATACGTCAAGACCGGCTCGTACGCCCTGCTCGATCTCGACGCGACCTACGAGCTCCCGCGCGGGCTCGACGTGAGTGTCGGGTTCAAGAACCTGCTCGACGACAACTTCGAGCTGGCGTGGGGCTATCCACAACCTGGGCGGACGTTCTATGTGAAGACGCGGGTGCTGTTCTGATCCGGCTTCGGTTGTCGGTGCGATCTTCGATTCTTGTCGGTGCGATCTTCGACGCTTGTCGAGCTCGCTTCGTCGTCGGTGCGATCACACTGTCGCGTGTCGGTGCGAGTTCTCTAACGCTGGTCGGTGCGATTCTGAACAAGTTGTTGGTGCGGTCCGGCTTCGCGTGTCGGTGCGAGCTTGATGCTTGTCGGTGCCTGCTCTTGGCCAGGCCGGCGATCACTCATATTGAGGGAGCGAATCCCTGTGGAGGCGACCGACAGGCTTCGCCTGACCGCGCGAGAAGGCCCTGGGGATCCGCGAGGTTGAGCGCGTTGGCGTCGTAGCTCGCTGCTCGGATCGCACTCGCGCGACCCGAGCGTCACACGGTCGTGGGCGCCATCGCAGTGCGGTCCGGTCGCCGGAACGGGATTCGCGGACGCAATGCGAGTGAGCGACGGCGTTAGCCGAGAATTGTCGGTGCGATTGTCGATTCTTTGGTGTTGTCGGTGCGAGCTCTCTAACGCTGGTCGGTGCGATTCTGAACAAGTTGTTGGTGCGGTCCGGCTTGCTGCTTGTCGGTGCGTGCTCTCGGCCAGGCCGGCGATCACTCGCATTGAGGGAGCGAATCCCTGTGGAGGCGACCGACAGGCTTCGCCTGACCGCGCGAGAAGGCCCTGGGGATCCGCGAGGTTGAGCGCGTTGGCGTCGTAGCTCGCTGCTCGGATCGCACTCGCGCGACCCGAGCGTCACACGGTCGTGGGCGCCATCGCAGTGCGGTCCGGTCGCCGGAACGGGATTCGCGGACGCAATGCGAGTGAGCGACGGCGTTAGCCGAGAATTGTCGGTCCGATCACGTCGTGGTCGGTGCGAGCTTGATGCTTGTCGGTGCCTGCTCTTGGCCAGGCCGGCGATCACTCGCATTGAAGGAGCGAATCCCTGTGGAGGCGACCGATAGGCTTCGCCTGACCGCGCGAGAAGGCCCTGGGAATCCGCGAGGTTGAGCTCGTGGGCATCGCTGCTCGCGCATCGCTCTACTCCTGCCGCTTGTGTCAAGATCGCGTCAGGAGAAAGTAGATGCGCAATCTGATGATCGGACTGATCCTTGGCGCACTGATCGGCGCAGCGTCCTCGAAGTTGGTCGCGCAGCGGGCCGCGGACTCCTATCCCGACGCTGTGACTGCGGACCCAAAGCACTACAGGGTGTCGTTCGAGAACGACGTCGTGCGCTTTCTCCGTGTGAACTACGGCCCCGGCGAGAAGTCACCGATGCATCGCCATCTTCCCGGTTGCGTCGTCTATCTCACCGACCAGACATTCAACTTCACCGTCCCGGACGGGACATCGGGGCGTGAGTCTGTCGAAGCCGGCTCACTCGGATGCGGTGACGGGAACGTCCACGCGGCCGAGAATCTCGAGGCCGCCGCCGAATTCATCATCGTCGAGTTCAAGGACAGGAAGACGTTCCGAAACAAGTAGGCGCGCGGCGGAAGAACTTGTGAGGTTCTGCCGCGACGCCATCCTAGCACGCGCCCCGCACCGCCAAGATGCTGCGAGAGAGCGACAGCCGCGAATCGTCATCAACATCACTCCGCCCGATGCTGTGGCTGGTAGCGACCGCGGCGTTCATGCAGATGCTGGACACCACGATCGTCAACACCGCGCTGCCGTCGATGGCCACGAACCTTGGCGAATCGCCGCTCCGCATGCAGGCCGTCGTCGCCTCGTATGCGCTCGCCGTGGCGATGGTGATCCCGGCATCAGGATGGCTGGCGGATAAGTTTGGAACTCGAGGCGTGTTCCTGGCCGCCGTCGTGCTGTTCAGTCTCGGCTCGCTGGCGTGCGCGATGTCACGTGAGCTGACCCAGCTCGTGGCCGCGCGTGTCCTGCAGGGGATCGGCGGCGCCATGCTCCTTCCGATTGGCCGGCTGGCGGTGCTCCGCGTGGTGCCGCGGCAGGACTTCCTCGCCGCCATGAGCTTCGTGACGATACCCGGCCTGATCGGACCACTCGTGGGACCAACCCTCGGCGGGTGGCTCGTCCAGGTGGCGTCGTGGCACTGGATCTTCCTCATCAACATTCCGCTTGGCGTCGTGGGTGGTCTGGCAGCGCTGCGTGTGATGCCGGATCTGCGTCAACCGGTGACCCGCTTCGACATGCTCGGCTACGTGTTGCTCGCTTTCGGCATGGTGGCTGTGTCGATCGCGCTCGATGCGCTGTCCCAGCGTCAGCCGGAACATGGGACCGGCTTCGTGCTGGCCGTGGCCGGACTGGCGAGCCTCGTCGCGTACTGGCTCCACGCCGCTCGCACCGACCGTCCGCTGTTTCCGCTCGACCTCTTCAGAGTGCACACCTTCAGCGTGGGCGTGCTGGGCAACCTGTTCTCGCGCGTCGGCAGCGGCGGTATGCCGTACCTGATTCCGTTGATGATGCAGGTGGCCCTTGGCTACTCACCGGTCCGCGCCGGCATGATGATGATTCCAGCCGCACTGGCGGGCATGTTCTCCAAGCGGATTGTGGTCCCGCTCGTGCGCGTGCTCGGGTATCGACGCGTGCTGGTTGGCAACACGGTGCTGGTGGGCCTTGCAATGGCGAGCTTTGCACTCGTGAAACCCGGTCTCCCGCTCTGGGTCCACATCGTGCAGTTCGCCTGTTTCGGCGCCGTCAACTCGCTGCAGTTCACCGCCATGAACACGCTCGCGTTGCGTGACCTCGATGGCGAACTGGCGAGCAGCGGGAACAGTCTGCTCTCGATGGTGATGATGCTGACGATGAGCCTTGGAGTGGCCGTCGCAGGTGGGCTGCTCGGAGCCTTTGGTGGCGGTGTTGTCGGACCAGAGAGTCTCGAAACTCTGAACGCCTTCCGCTGGAGCTTTGCCTGTCTCGGGCTCGTCACGCTGACGTCGGCCGCCATCTTTGCGCAACTGGAACCCACGCACGTTATTCCGCGGGCGACGGTTCAAGAAGCTGATTCGACCTGATACGTCTCAGCGGCTCCTTCAGACTGCGCAGCGATCACGTCGTGCACGAATCGGAGCTTCGCGATCGCTGGATCGCTCAACACGAACGGGTAGAGATCGGGCAGGCCCATGCTGCGATTGAGGCTGTTCAGCGCGTCGGTCAGCGGGAACCATGCCGTGATGAGATTGTCGAAGTTGTCGAAGTGAAGGCGGCGCGTCGCCACGTTCGAGATCGGCGCGCCGGAGACGGCGCGTGGCGCAAGTGAAAGCCCATACACACGCGCGGTCTCCAGCGTGTCCACCATGTGCAGGTAGTGCGCAAACGTTTCGGCCCAGTCCTCCCACGGATGCATCGAGGCGTAGGTGCTGACGAATCGCACGACCCAGTCACTCGGCGCCCCCTGTTCGTAGTGCCGCGTCTGCGCCTCCGCGTAATCCTGTGTTTCGTCGCCGAAGAGTGCCCGGAACGGCTCGAGCCACCGGCTGTCCTTGATCAGTCGATCCCAGTAGTAGTGACCGACTTCGTGGCGGAAGTGACCGAGTACCGTTCGATAGGGCTCGTTCAGTTGCTCGCGCGTTTTCTCGCGAACAGCGTCCGACGCTTCCGCGATATTGATGGTGATCAGGCCGTTATTGTGACCGGTGAATACCGCCTCTTCGGTCGTGCTCGCCTTGAAAGAAAACCCCAGGCCACCGGCCGTCGCTCGCGGCTCGATGCGAAGGCCCAGGACGGAGAGGCTGTAGATGAGACGGCGCTTTGCCGGTTCGAGCCGCAACCAGGCCCGACGCGCCTCGACATTCTCGAGGTTCGGGATGAACTCGTTGAGCGCGCACGACGGGCAGAACGCGCCGCCACTTTCAGCAGGAACCGCCCAGTTGCAAGCCTCGTGTTCCTCGTAGTTGCGGCACAGGCGAACCCGTTGCCCGCCGGCCTCAGACGCCAGGGCGACGAATTCGCAGGGCGCGCCAGGCTCCGCGCCGTCCACAGGCTCGAGCGAGCTCATCGCATTCAGTTCCGGCACATAGGCAAGTCGTCGCCCGCATCCCTCGCACCGCGTGTTTTCGAAGTACACGACCTGGTTGCAACTCGGACACGTGAAGAGCTTCATGGCTGCGCTGAATGCATTGCTCGCGCCAGTGATGAGAATGCCGCCGCTCGACCACGTTAGCACGAGCTTTGCGTATGCGCACCGGAGAACCGAGTCACTGCGACTCTTCCGTGTTTGGAGAAGCTGTTTATGGCTACCGCTACCGACGACAAGACCACCACCAAGACCACGCGTGAGCAGTTGATCGAGAAGCTCAACGAGGACCTGGCCCGAGAGTACCAGGCGATCATCGCTTACACCGTTTATTCACAGGTGCTGAAGGGCGCTGAGTACATGGCCATCGCCGCGGAGCTGGAGGTCCATGCGGGTGAGGAGTTGCAGCACGCGCTGACGATTGCCAAGCAGATCGACTATCTCGGCGGAACACCGACCACCAGCGCGTTGCCAGTCAAGCAGTCCGACGATGCGCGGGAGATGCTGCGTGCGGACCTCGAAAACGAGAGCGCGACGATTCGCGCCTACCGCGAGCGTGTGGTTCAGTGTGAAGCGCTTCACGAGTACGCCATCGCGGAAGACATCCGGGAGATCCTGCGCCAGGAGCAGGAGCATCAGATCGATTTGGCGACGGCCCTCGGCGAGGACGTCCCGAACATGTCACGCGGCTGACTCGTCCTGCTCCGCTCAGAAAGCGAGCTGTTACGGCACCGTGGCCGTCGAGCGTGCTGGCGTCAACTGGCGCAGGAGCTTGGCTGAGGCTTCCCGGAGCGCACTGGTTTTCATCCGCGTGGCCTCTCCGGGAAGACGCACACCTTCGGCAACATCGAGCGGTGTGCGTCCGCGCTTGTCCTTCGTTTCGACCGACGCGCCGTGGTCAACCAGCAGTTGAACGACACCTGCGCCTCGAGGGACGGCGTGATGCAACGCCGTGAGCCCATCCTCGTCGGTGGCGTTCACGTCCGCTCCGCGCTCGATGCACAGTCTGACGGCGTCAATCGCGTCCGATTCAGGCCCGTAGTCGAGACCGCCGAGGATGGTTTCCCCCGTCCGCCAGCCAGCCCCGGCCGCCAGCATGAGCACGGAGGTCTGATCCTTCTGTTTCAGCGCTGGATTGGCGCCGCCGTCCAGCAGGACCCGCATGACCTCGACGTCAGCGAAGCGCGCGGCGCGCATCAGCGGCGTCGCTCCCTCGGCCAGCGCCGCATCGCCGGGGCCCCGCCTCCGGCCCCAGCGTAGCGTCACCGCTTTGAGGGGCAGGTCGGGCTCGGCTTTTTGGGTCAGCAGCAGTCTGATCAGGTCGATCGTGCTGGGTGGACCGAAGGACGGTCGCAGCGCCTTGCGCTCCGGATACATCTCGGTCGTGTGCAGTTCGACAGCCGCATACAGCGGCGTCATGCCGGCAGCGTCTGCGATGTTCGGATTGGCGCCCCGCTCCAGCAGCAATCGAGCGACATCGTGATGACCATTGACGATGGCCACCGTCAGCGCTGGCGTGCCGTCGGGGTCCTGCACGTTCAGGTCGGCGCGCGCATCGGCCAGGGCCTGTGCCGCCTCCAGCGCCCCCTGCCGCGCGGCGAACATCAACGCAGTAAATCCGCCTTGTGGTGGTGGAAGCGTCGCATGGGTCGCGAGGTTGTAGCGGACGTTTGGAAACGTCAGCGTGCGCGAACGCACATCCGTTGCGGCGCCATGACCAACCAGCAGCCTGACGATGTCGGCGTGATTCTGTGCTGCGGCCCACATCAGCGCCGTCTCGCCACGCCAGGACTCCGCGGCGTTCACGGTCGACCCCGCTTCGATGAGCAGTGCGACCGCGCTCGCACTACCCGAGCGGGACGCGGTCATCAGCACGGTCTCACCTTCGGGCGACGCCTCATTGGGATTGGCGCCCGCCTTGAGCAGCGCATCGATCAGCCGGGCGCTCCCGTTGGTAGCGGCCAACGCGAGCGGCGTCACACCGAGGCGATTCGCCAGTGACACGTTCGCGCCGCTCTCGATGAGCGCCATCGTCATCTCGATGTCATCGGCTTGAACGGCCCAGTGAAGGGCCGTCGTGCCATCACCTTCGGGAGCGTTTACGTTGACCCGCGCTTGCACCAGCGATCGCACCGCCGCGACATCCCGTCGTTTCACCGCGGCGATGAGTCGTTCGTCTGCAAACGCCGGGTCGGGAATAGCGGCTGCCGCCATCGTGACGATGACGGCAGGCAGCAATCCCCCCGTCGATCGTCGGAGGAAGGAGGTCACAGCGAGACCACTCCGGAGCTCGTGCCAAAGCTCGGAATATCGACGTCGAACCGATGCGCCAGCGCCAACAGAAGGTTCGGCAGGGGTGTTTTCTCCGGCGTCAGGATGTGACGGCCTCCAGCAACGCGATGGCCACCAGCGATCGCAATCGGAAGTGGAGAAGGCGCGTGGATGTTTCCATCGCCCATGCCACTGCCGTAGAGAATCGTTGAATGATCGAGCAACGTGCCGTCGCCGTCCGGCGTCGAACGCAACCGTTCCAGGAACCGGCCGAAGAGCTGGACGTGGTAGGTGTTGACCTTCGTGTGCGCCGCGATCAGCGCCGGCCGATTCTGCGTATGTGAAACGGTGTGATGCGGATCGGTGACGCCGAGGTTCGGATAGGTCCTCACGCTGAATTCGCGGCACATCATGAACGTGAAGACCCGCGTCTGATCGGTCTGGAACGCGAGCGCCATCAGATCGAACATCAGCGAAGCATGATCCTCGAATGATTCCGGTACACCAATAGGCGCAGTCGGCACGGTCAGCTCACGGCTGGATCGCTTTTCCGCCTGCTGAATGCGACGCTCCGTTTCGCGGACGTTGGTGAGGTACTCGTCGAGCTGCGTTCGGTCCCGCCGTCCCACGGTCCGCGTGAGCTCGGACAGGTCTTCGGTCACGACATCGAGCACGCTGCGGTCGGCTCGCATGCGGGCGATCCGCTGGTCGGTGGTGCTCTCCCACCCGAACATGCGCTCGAAGACCACCCGCGGATTGATCTCCATCGGCAATGGCTTGGTGGGCGTCTCCCAACTGAGCGTGTTCATGTAGGCGCAGCTGTACCCGCTCATGCATGCGCCGAGCAACGCTCCGAAGTCTTCAGTGGCGACCTCCAGCGAGGGAAACATCGTGTCGCGGCCGACCGCGCCTGCAATCATCTGATCGATGCTGCGTGCGGCGAGAAAGTCGCTGCCTTCCGTTCGCTTGGGAGGGACACCGGTCAACCATGAACCGGTGCACGCATGGTCCTGGAGCAGTTCCTCCGGCCTCGCGAGATTGCTGACGATCGTCAGCACGTCACGAAACGGCTCGAGTGGTCGAAGGATCGTTGGCAGCTCGAAGCCGGGGGTCGTCGATGTCGGCGTCCACTGGTTCAGGATCACGCCGTGCGGGACGTAGACGAACCCGGCACGCGCGGTCGGTCGCGCAGCCGTCCGGGCGGTGTCCGTCAGGGCGGGCACCATCGCGTCCAGCAGCGGCAGCGCCATCGTGGTTCCGAGACCGCGCAGGAACGTTCGACGAGGCAGCGAGCGTTTCGTGATGAACATCATTTCACTCGTCTCCGGTCCGAGGGGGGCGACGTGCGAAGTGCGACGGTCCGGTCCGGAGCGTGCGATGGTCCGGTGGGAGCCGTGCGCATCTGAAACGGCGCGCTCGTCACCACGCCGAGCACGATTGACGACCATCGATACTCGTTTCGGCCAGCCTCACGGACGATTCTGCGAACGGTCGGCATGTCGGAGAAGTCAACGCTGCGGCCGAGCGCGTAGGTGAGAAGCTTTTCGGTCATGGTGCGGACGAACACCTCTCGACGGCGCAGAAGCGCATTGCGCAACGATACCGGCCCATCGATGGGAGTGCCGTCCGAGAGCTGCCCCGAGGCGTCGATTGGCGTTACGCCATCGACGGTTCGCCACGCGCCGACCGCGTCGAAATTCTCCAGCGCCAGACCGATCGGGTCCATGATCTTGTGGCAGTTTGCGCAGGCCGGGCTCCGACGATGCTGCTCCATGCGTTCGCGCATGGCTTTCGGCACCGCGCCGTCGCCTTCATCCAATGGCGGTACATTGGGCGGTGGCGGGGGTGGTGGCGTGCCGAGAAGATTATCGAGGACCCATTTGCCGCGTACCACGGGCGACGTTCGATTGCCGTGCGACGTGATGGTGAGCACACTGCCCTGACCGAGCAGGCCGCGACGGGCGTCGTCCACCAGCTTCACACGACGGAAATGACTGCCATAGACACCCGCGATGCCGTAGTGCTTCGCGAGACGTTCGTCGACGAACGTGTAGTCGGCAGTCAGCAGATCCACCACGCTGCGGTCTTCGCGCATGACGCTGTCGAAGAACAACTCCGTCTCTCGTTGAAACGACCGGCGCAGGTTATCGTCGAAGTCGGGAAACGTCTCTTTGTCGGGTAACGAGCTCCGGAGGTTCCGAAGCTGAAGCCATTGCCCGGCGAAATTGCCGACGAGGGACCCGGCGCGAGGGTCCTTCAGCATGCGCCGGACCTGCGCTTCGAGAACGGTGGCATCGTGCAGCCGACCACGGCTCGCAACCGACATCAACTCGTCGTCCGGGATGCTGCTCCACAGGAAGAACGACAGCCGCGATGCCAGTTCGTAGTCGTGGATGCGGTAGGTCGATCCGGGTGTCACGGTGCCGGGATCGCGCTCGGCCCGATACACGAATTTCGGATTGGCCAGGATCCCGCGCAGGCCGAACTCGATCCCCTTTTCGAAGCCCCCTTGCTCGCGACCGGTCCGATACAAGGTCATCAGACGATCGGACTCAGCCCTCGTAATCGGGCGACGATAGGCTCTCGAGCCAAGCGTCGTGAGAATCGTCTTCGCACATGTCATCTCGTCGGCGGCGGTAGGACGACAGGTGAAGATCCTGCGCCGGCTTGGCGTCTCGCCATGACCGGTCGCGTTGAACGGGCCGGTGATGGTGACGCTGGCGATGTGGGGAAGGCCCGTGTGATCGCCCGCGTCGATCGTCGTTCGCAGGAAAGGTTGCAGCCTCGAGCCACCGGCGGCCGACGTTCGTTTGACGAATGCCACCGCCACGTCGTGCAGGCCGGCGCCGATCGTCACGCGCGTCGTCAGTCGCGTGTCGAGCGCCTTGATGATGTCGGCGGCGTTCGCCGCGGACATGGCATTGTCTGCATCACCACCAACCGTCGCCTGGAAAACACGCTTGCCATCCACGGAGAACTCGATTTCGTGTGGCTCGATCAGCCCGCGGACCGCACCCAGGTTGGTCTGCAGGAGATCGGCTTTGAGGACGTACTGGCCGTCCATCGAGAACGTGTGGCGTGCGAGCAGGCCGCCACGCGTGCCGAGCGGGAGACCTTCGATGTGCGCGTCTTGTGACACGTCGCCGCGGACCATATAGGTCTGCGAGGTCGGACCAATCAGCGTCGCGTCGCCAACGGCGAGGGCGCTGATTCGTGCCGCCGCCGACAGATACCGCTCGAGCAGCGTTGGTGAAACGCCCAGCAGCCCCGCGTTGTTATCGAAACCGCCGGCGGAATCCTCGGCTGGTAGAAGCGAGCTGGCGTCAATCTCGATGGCCAGCAGATCGCGAATCGCGTTCGCGTACTCAGTCCGATTGAGGCGGTGCAGCCACGGCGCACCAGGTTGCGGTCGACGTGGCGCCGCCGCGTCCAGCGCGGCTTCGAGCCGCGCTGCCAGTGCGTCGTAGGTGGCTTCGTCCGGGCGCGGCATCCCTGCGGGCGGCATCGCGCCGGCGCGCAGCTTGCGCACGACCTTCTCCCAGATTTCAGGGTGGGCCGCAGCATTCGCCAGATCGACTGCATCCAGTGCAAGGTCGGCGCTCCTGTTGCGACTGTTGTGGCAGCCGACACAGGTACTGCTGCAGAACTGCCTTGTACTCGGAAAGCTCGCGACTGCTATCCGCGGCTCGAGAGGATTGCGCACGGGCCCCCGTCGTTCCCGCGGTGATTGCAATTGCTGCGGCGACGATCAGCGCTATCGCGTACTTCAAAGGGTGGTAACCCCGTGCGAATTATAGCGATTCCGTCTCGCCGAGGTCCTCCCTGGAACGCGTCAGGAGAGGCCGATACGCATACCTATTTCAGAGTAGGCGTGAGCCTATGAGGGGCAGGTAGGCAAGCCTAAGGCAGGCAGGCCTAAATGCCTGCCTCTGCAAGGGCGCGTTCATAGTCCTCACGAGTGTTGAGATTGCGCAGCGTTCGCAGATCGGGATCGGCCGTCATCTCGTCGGGGCGAACGCGTCGCGTCTTCACGGCCTCGAAGAGAAACACTGGTCGCAGGCGATTCTCCGCCAGCAGGCGCTCGACATGCGGCAGTGCTGATCGACGATAGACCGCCGAGAGCGGGTGTGTGAAACCGTCTATCTCCATGACCGCGATGTCGTAGCCCTCCGCAAGGTCGAGTATCTGATGCACGAAGCCGGGAACGAGCAGCGGGACGTCGCAGCTGGTGACATAAGCAGCATCGACGTCGGCTGGTAACGCTTTCAGCCCTGCGCGAAGTCCTTCGAGTGGCCCACGACCTTCGTTCTCATCGCGTGTCACGATGACGTCGTGCGGCAGCGCTGGGAGTTCCTGATCCCCGGCCGCAACAACGACCATCGGTGAGACGACGCCGCCAAGGACTCGCACGACGCGCTGCAGCATCGTTTCGGAGCCAAATGGCAGGAGCGCTTTCGACGTGCCCATGCGCGTCGACTTGCCGCCACACAGGACGATACCCGCCGTGCGCATTGAAGGAAGGCCCACCTGAGGCATTGTAATTTGGACAACTCGTCTGGCGATTCACCGCCAGACGAGTGCGAAACCTCGTCAGATCGCACTTAACGGTTCATGAAAGAGCTGGCACCTCACGTGCACTCATTGGTGACGGCGGGTTTAAAGGCCCGTCACGAACCGCGGCGAATACGCGTCGCGATACAGGAGAACGAACGTGAGCAGAAAAGCTACCGGCCTCAGTGCCTTGATCGTTGTTGCAGCGCTGAGCGGCGCATGCGCCAACACGGTGCAGGGTGTGGAACAGGATACAGAGAAGATCGTCGAGAAGACTTCTGCCGCGACCAACACCGCGGACGTGAAGTCTGCGCTCATTGCCGACAGTCGTGTTGATGCCAGCAACATCAACGTCGACACCTCGGCGAGCACCAAGACCGTCGTCCTGAAGGGAACTGTTCCGACCGCGCAGCAGCGGACGACAGCGGAAGCCATCGCACGCGACAACGCCGAAGGCTACACGATTACCAATCAGCTGACGGTTGCTCCGGCGAAGGAGTGAGACCTCCTACAGCCTTCATTCCCAGGCGTGGAGCGCTTCGCGCGTCCTCTATCGCTGAGCCGCGCGCGGAGCGCCCTGACGCCGGGCCTCTGCACGCGTGCGATCGGTGCCACGAAGTCGTACTGCTCGTGCTGCACCGGGATGAAGCCGAGTCCGGCATTGCGCGCCACTCGGTCGAGTGTGACGCCCCAGTCGGCTCGGCCCTGCGCGACGGCCGCGGCGACCGCGTTGTGATTGCGCGGTTGAACCGCGTATCCTGGCGGCTTCGTACCCTCGAGCAGCCGATCGATCAACGCGCGCGTGCCACTGCCCGGATTGCGGTTCACCATCACACACGAGTCGTCGGCGATGGCCGCCACGATTGCGTCTTCAGCTGAACGTCCCTCGAATCTCGGGTCGCCCTTTCGAAAGACGATACCCTGCAGCCGCCCATAGCCGGGAATCAAGTCGAGGGCCGGCGTGAGAAAGGGCACGTTGTACTCGCCGCGTCTCCGAATCCAGCAGGTGAATCCCCGCGACATCGCATTCGCCGCGCCTGGCTGCTTCGAGCCCCGCGAGGCTGCCGACGGCCATGAACTTCGGCCGCACGCCCTGCTTCTCCAACTCTCCAAGCAGGTAGTCGAGGCCGATGCAGTGGCTTCCGATGACGACGAGATCGGCTAGCTGCAACTCGCGTCCGAGCAACTGGACATTGACCATCGTCCCTGCCGGGACGATCTCTTCGTGACGATCGATCGTCGTGAAGCCATCCGCGCGGCTGAACGTGGTGACGCTGCCCGAGCCCTGCCCCATTGGGTATGCGGCAAGGGTGCCACGGATCGGTGGCTTCCACCAGTCCTACCAGGAGGTATCGGTGCGCCCGATCTCGCTGTTCACGCGCACGGCCAGTCGCGCCTTCACGCTCGTGTGCACTTCGTGCGTGCGTCCCGCCATGGCGGAGAGAACCGGCGCGACGAACTCGTGAAACGTGAAGATTGCCGACGTTGGGAATCCTGGCAGGACGACGACCGGACGTCCGCGCGTCGCCGCGAGGCAAATCGGCTTTCCTGGTTTGAGCGCAACACCGTGAGCCACGATGCCCGGGTCGGTCAGTTCGGCGACGACGCGATAAGAAATGTCGCCTGCGCCCTTGCTCGTGCCTCCTGAGAGCAGCACGATGTCGGCGGCGTCGAGCGCCTCCTGCACCTTCGCGCGGAGCGCATCTGCATCGTCCGGCGTGATGCCGAGGCGATGTGGCTCGCCGCCGAGTTCGCGCACCGCGTCGGCGAGTACCTGCGCATTCGAGTCGTAGATCCGCGCCGGCTGCATCGGCTGACCCGGAGCGATGATCTCGTCTCCCGTCGACAGAATGGCAACGACAGGCTTGCGCCAGACATCGACACGAGCCACACCAATTGCCGCGAGCACACCGGTGTCGCGGCTGGTGAGGATCTGACCGCGCCGCAGCACGGTCTCGCCGGCCGTGATGTCCGTACCGGCGAAGGAGACGCCGGAGCCGGCGGTGACCGCGCGTTCGATTCGAAGTGTGCCGGTTCTGTCGTAGGGTCCGGCTTCAGCCGGACCTTGGATTGCGCCGACCGGACCCTGGACGACATCGGCATGCTCGATCATGACGACAGCGTCGGCGCCGCGCGGCATCATGCCGCCGGTCGCGATAGCAACAGCCACGCCAGGTCGAACGATCGTGGTCGGCACGATGCCGGTGTGAATGATCTCGTCGGCGAGAAGGGTAGAGCGCGGGACTTCTTCAGACGCGCCGAAGGTGTCCTTCGCAACCACGGCAAAGCCATCGACGTTCGAACGATCGAAGGACGGCACGTCGACCGGCGATGTCACATCGGTGGCGAGGACTCGCCCGAGGGCGGCTTCGAGTGCCACCGTCTCTACGCCACGCGGGGCGAGGTCGACTGCTGCGCGGAAGCGCCGCTCGGCTTCATCCCGATCGAGGACGTGGAGGAACTGTTCCTGCTCACGCATAAAGCCAGACGTCGATCTCGGTGCCGGCAGGGAAGCCTTCGCTGTCCTGGTCCACGATCACGAAGCCATCGGCTCGGGTGGTCGACGACAGCAGTGAGGCTCCGGAGACCGAGAGCGGTTCCACGTGTCCATTCGTGAACCGCACGCGAGCGTAGTCGAGCCGTCCGATTGGTGAGCTGATCTTCCGCGTCAGCGTCCCTCGCACCGATCTGTACGGCCAGGCTTTCGGGCGCCCACCGAGAGCGCGGATCGCTCGGCCGGCGAAGAAGTCATAGGCGCACAGCGCCGAGACGGGATTACCGGGCAGGAGAAAAACCAGCGCGTCGACCAATCCGGCCCATGCCAGTCGGGCTGCTTGGCCGCATGGCGACGCCGTGCACGGCGAGCTCGCCATGGGTTGCCACCAGCATTGGCGCCAGATCCTCGATGCCGACACTCGAGCCGCCCGACACGATGACGACATCGGCGTCGGCCTGCAGGCCCACGAGGATATCGTCGGACTCGTCGCGCACCAGTCCAGGGAAGTCTACAACTGCGCCGTCGCGCCTGGCGAGCGCCTCGAGCATCGGGCCATTCGCATCGGTGATGTGGACGCCGTGCGGCCGCGTGCCCGATGGGAGTAACTCGTTGCCAGTGACGACCAGCCGGACACGGGGTTGCCTCACGATGCTCGCGCTGGGCAGTCCAATCGAGCTCATCACGCCGAGATCCTGCGGACGCAGGACGCGACCCGCGTCGAGGAGCGTCGTGCCGTGCTCGATGTCCTCGCCACGCAGGCCGATGTTCTTGCCAGGCGAGACCGTCGCGATCGCGTAGATCAGCCCTGGCACGTCATCGCTCGCTTCGACCGATTCGGCCGGCAGCACCGCGTTGCTCCCGGCCGGGATGGGTGCACCGGTCATGATGCGAACCGCCTCGCCGGACGCGAGCGTTCGACCCCACGGAGAACCGGGCAACGCATCGCCGACGGTTTTCAGCGACACCCGGTTGTACGCGGTTGCGCCCTCTGTGGAGTCGGCCACCACGGCGTAGCCGTCCATGGTGGCGCGGTCGAAGCCGGGAACGTCGATGTCGCTGACCACCGCCGTCGCGAGGACGCGACCGGCGGCCTCGCGCAGCGGCACGTCTTCCGAAGGGAGTTGCTGGAGCTGAGCGTCGAGCCATGACAGCGCTTGCTCCACCGTGTGCCGGCGTGTGAAGCCGTGCATCCGGACATCGGGAGGCACGTGGGACTTGATATCGGTCACAGGGCGTAATTCAGAATGCAGAATTCAGAATGCTGAAACGGTTGCCACACTGTGTCTGCATTCTGCATTCTGACTTCAGAACTACTGATTGGCACTCATCGTCTCGGCCAGGATGCTGCCCCCACCGAAGCTCATACGCTCAGGCACGCTGCCACCGGCGGTGACCTTGACCGCGCAGTACTTGAACTCCGGGATCTTGCCGAAGGGATCGAGCACCGGGTTGGTCAGCATGTTCGCCGCCGCCTCGTAGAAGCAGAACGGCACGAACACCGCTCCGCGCGGCGTGCCATCGTCGGCCCGCGCGTAGAGCGAGATGCTGCCGCGGCGCGAGGCGACCGTCAGGACATCGCCGGGGGCGACGCCGAGATTCTCGAGGTCCAGCGGATGCAACGACGCGACGGGTTCCGGCTCGATGTAGTCGAGTGCTGAAGTGCGACGAGTCATCGACCCGGTATGCCAGTGCTCGAGTTGACGGCCGGTGATGAGCACCATCGGGTAGTCGGCGTCAGGCCGTTCGGCGGCTGAGATGAGGTCAGCCGGAACGAACTTGCCGCGACCACTCTGCGTCGGGAAGCGATCGATGAACACAACGGGATCACCGGGGTCGCCCTCATTCACGCAGGGATAAGTGACCGAGGACTGCTGTTCGAGCCGCTCCCATGTGATGCCGGCAATGGAGTCCATGCACAGCCGCATCTCGTTGAACACGTCGCGCGGATGCGTGTACTGCCAGTCGAGCCCCATGCGCCGGGCGATTTGAACGATCAGCCAGAAATCCTCCCTGGCATCACCAGGCGGTTCGATCGCCTTGCGTCCGAGCTGCACCATGCGATCGGTATTCGTCACCGTGCCGACTTTCTCCGGCCACGCTGTCGCGGGCAAAACGACATCGGCGAGGTATGCGGTCTCGGTGAGGAAGATGTCCTGCACGACGACATGCTCGAGTGCGGCCATCGCCTCGCGCGCGTGATCGACATCCGGGTCCGACATCGCGGGGTTCTCGCCCATGATGTACATCCCTCGGATCTCGCGCTTCTTCGCCGCGTTCATGATCTCGACGACGGTGAGCCCGGGCTGGGGATCGAGCTCGGTCTTCCATAGCTTCTCGAAACGGGCGCGCGCCTCCGGCGTGTTCACACGCTGATAGTCGGGGTAGAACATCGGGATCAGACCCGAATCGGACGCGCCCTGCACGTTGTTCTGACCGCGCAGCGGATGCAGTCCCGAGCCCGGCTTGCCAATCTGGCCGGTCGAGAGTGCGAGGGCAATCAGGCAGCGGGCGTTGTCGGTCCCGTGCACGTGCTGCGAGATCCCCATGCCCCACAGGATCATCGACCCCTTCGACGTGGCGTAGAGACGCGCGATTTCGCGAATCGTCTGCGCGTCGATGCCGCAGATGGGAGCCATTGCCTCCGGCGAGAACTTCTTCACGTTCTCGGCGAGCGCTTCATATCCTGACGTGCGGTCGCGGACGAACGCCTCGTTCACGAGCCCCTCTTCGACGATAACGTGGAGCATCGCGTTGAGAAGGGCGACATCGGTATCCGGGTTGAACTGCAGGAAGTAGGTGGCGTGCCGCGCGAGATCGCTCCGCCGCGGGTCGGCCACGATCAGCTTGGCGCCCGACTTGGCGGCGTTCTTGATCCAGGTCGCGGCAACGGGGTGGTTGACGGTCGGGTTCGCACCAATGATGAAGATGACTTCGGCCCTGGCGACGTCGCGGACTTGATTGGAAACCGCGCCGGAGTTGATGCCTTCCATGAGCGCCGCCACGCTCGATGCGTGACAGAGGCGTGTGCAGTGGTCGACGTTGTTGGATCCGAACCCGGTGCGTACGAGCTTCTGGAAGAGATACGCCTCTTCGTTGGTGCCTTTTGCCGATCCAAAGCCGGCGAGCGCACGCTTGCCATGCGTGTCACGGATGTCGCGCAGCCCTTTGGCCGCGACGCTCGAGCGCTTCCTCCCACGTTGCCTCGCGGAATACGTCGTGCCACTTGTCCGGATCGACGGTGAAGTCCTTGTGCTTCGGGACGCCGTTCCTGCGGATGAGCGGCTTGGTGAGGCGGTGCCGGTGCTGCACGTAGTCGAAGCCGTAGCGCCCCTTCACGCACAGCCGGCTCGAGTTGGCCGGGCCGTCCTTGCCCTGCACGAACAGGATTCGGTTGTCCTTGATGTTGTAGGTCAGCTGGCAGCCGACGCCGCAGTACGGGCATACGGAATCGACGGTCTTGTCGGGCACGACCATCGCCACATCACGCGCCGGCATCAGTGCGCCGGTCGGGCAGGCCTGGACGCACTCGCCGCAGGCGACGCAGGTCGAGTTGCCCATCGGATCGTCGAGGTCGAACACGATCTTCGAATGGCCGCCACGGAATGCGTAACCGATGACGTCGTTCACCTGCTCTTCGCGGCAGGCGCGGACGCAGCGCTTGCACTGAATGCACGCATCGAGGTGCACCGCCATTGCCGGATGCGAGAGGTCCTCGACCGGTTGCTCACGTGATGCGAACCGCGGTTTGCCCACGCTCATCTTCTTCGCCCAGAGGTCGAGCTCCGAGTCGAGCGTGTAGGACGTCTCGGGGATGTCGGCGAGCAGCAGCTCGAGCGACATCTTCTGGCTGGCGATCGCCCGGGCGCTGTTCGTGGTGACCTCCATCCCGTCTTTGGGATACCGGCAGCAGGAAGCCGCAAGCACGCGCTCGCCTTTGATCTCGACCATGCACGTGCGGCAGTTGCCATCCGCACGCATGCCCTCCATGTAACAGAGGCGCGGCACTTCGGCGCCGTGCTCGTCGGCGGCCTGGAGAATCGTCTGATCGGCGCGTCCGACCACCGTCTTCCCGTTGAGGGTGAAGGTGACGAGCGGCGCCTCGAGAGCGGTGTTGGTCTGATGCACGAGAGAATCGTCCTTCCGTCCTACTCGACTTCCTTCGGGAAATACTTCATCACAGACAGCATCGGGTTGGGCGCCGCCTGGCCGAGCCCGCAAATCGAGGCGTCCATCATCGCCTGCGACAGCTCCTGCAGCAGCGGTTGATCCCATCGTCGCGACTTCATCAGGTGCAGCGCCTTCTCGGTGCCGACACGGCACGGTGTGCACTGCCCGCACGACTCATCCGCGAAAAACTTCATCACGTTCCGCGCCGCGGCGGTTGCCGTGTCCTTGTCCGACAACACCACGACGGCGGCGGACCCGATGAAGCAACCGTATCGATTGAGCGTGTCGAAATCGAGCGGCACATTCGCCATCGACGCCGGCAGGAGCCCTCCTGACGCGCCGCCCGGAAGATAGCCGTAGAGGGTGTGACCGTCCAGCATGCCGCCGCAGTGCTCATCGATGAGCTCCTGCAACGTGATGCCCGCGGGTGCGACGTGCACGCCCGGCTTTTTCACCCGTCCGCTCACCGAGAACGAGCGCAGCCCCTTGCGACCGTTCCGTCCGTGGCTGCCAAACCACTCTGGCCCGCGCTCGATGATCTCGCGCACCCAGTGCAGCGTCTCCATGTTGTGCTCGAGGGTGGGGCGCCCGAACAACCCGACCTGTGCGACATACGGTGGACGCAGACGCGGCTCACCACGCTTGCCTTCGATCGACTCGATCATCGCGGACTCTTCACCGCAGATGTAGGCGCCGGCTCCGCGCCGGAGATGAAACTCGGGCAGCGCGCATGGCCGATCGGCTTTGAGGGCCGCGACCTCGCGTTCGAGGATGGCGCGGCAGCCGTGGTACTCGTCGCGCAGGTAGACATAGACAGCGTCGATGCCTACGGCCCAGGCAGCGATGATCGCGCCCTCGAGGAAACGATGCGGGTCGCGTTCGAGGTAATAGCGGTCCTTGAATGTACCGGGCTCGCCTTCGTCGATGTTGATCGCCATCAGGCGAGGAGCCGGCTCCGCTGACACCAGCTTCCACTTGCGGCCCGCCGGGAACCCTGCACCGCCGAGACCGCGCAGCCCGGAGTTCTCCATCAACGCAATCACGTCTGCCGGCTTTCGCTCGCCGCTGACGCACGACGCCGCGAGCGCGTACCCGCCGGCTGCCCGATACGCGGCGTAATCGATGTGCCCCGGGGTAATCGCGGAATCTGTCGTCGAATGCGTGACCTCGCCCGCCTTCACCAGCGAGAGCACCTTCTCTGCCGTGGCGTACGGCACCGGGTTCTGTCCAACAACAGCGACGGGCGCTGTCTCGCAGCGACCGACACAGGGCGCGTGGAGCACGCGCACGTCCTTGCCCAGTAAGCCGGGCAACAGCTTCAACAGCGCGTCGGATCCGGCGAGCTCGCACGCGATCGAGTCGCAGACCCGGACGGTGAGCGCCGGTGGCGCTGTGTCGCCTTCCTTCACCACATCGAAATGATGGTAAAAGGTGGCGACCTCGTACACCTCGGCCATCGCCATCTTCATCTCTGCGGCAAGCGCGACGAGATGGGCCGCCGAGAGGCAGCCGTAGCGATCCTGAATCTTGTGCAGATGCTCGATCAGCAGGTCGCGCCGACGAGGTTCATCGCCCAGCAAGGCGCGCACCTGCTCGCGCGCCTGCGTATCGACGGCTCGACCCTTGGGTGTCCCGCGCACCCGCGCGCGCTTGCCCTTGGTTTCTGTCCTGACGGTCATGCTCGACGGTCCGCCTTTAGCTAAACCCCCATGTTATCATCGTGTTACGCGCGCAATTGGTTGCCGCAGAGCGTGATGTACGTTGAATTTCTTGGTATTCCCCGCGAACGGGCCGGCATCTCGGAACTGCAAGTCGACGCCCGGACCCTTGGCCAGCTCCTCGGAACGCTGACCCTGCGGTGCCCTGCCCTCGGCGAGCTGATAACGCCCGAGGGCTTGCATCCATCGCTTGCGGCCAACCTGAACGGCGACACCTTCGTCAGCGATCTCGCAACGCCGCTGGCTGAGAACGATCGGCTTCTGATCCTCTCGGCGGACGTGGGGGGATAACCGCGGTCCTTGAAATTCAGAATGCAGCCCGATGCAGCATTCGCCTGCATTCTGCATTCTGAATTCAGCATTGACATCATGCTTTACGGTTACCACGGCTGCTACCTTCGCATAGACGTTGAGAGCGGGTCGGCTGAACGTGTACCGCTGCCTGACACCGTGCTCCGCCAGTATCTCGGCGGCAGCGGCCTTGGTGCACGTCTGCTCCTCGACGAAGCCCTTCGACTTCGCTCAGGGCAGGGTGGCGCTTTGGCCGATCCCCTCTCGCCCGAGGCACCGCTCGTCTTCGCGTTCAGTCCGCTCGTCGGCAGCCCTCTCACCACCTCCGCCAAGTTCGCCGTCGTCAGTCGCAGTCCTCTGACGGAGCGCTTCAACGATTCGCTCGCGAGCAGCGGGTTTGCCCTTGCCGGCAAGCGCTGTGGTTGCGACGCGATCGTGATCGTTGGGCGCGCGCGCAACTGGTCTGTGCTCGTCATCGACGACGGAGCGGTTCGACTCGAGTCGGCGGAAGACGTTCTCGGGGATCCGTGCCAGGTGGCAGAGGAGAAGCTGCGCGCTCGGTTAGGGAGCGACTACCGCATTGCATCGATCGGCCCGGCGGGGGAGCGCGCCGTGCGCTACGCGACGATCTCGCACGACGGGCGGCATGCCGGGCGCGGCGGCAGCGGCGCGGTGCTCGGCAGCAAGAAGATCAAGGCGATTGCCGTCCGTGGTACTCAGCGCTGTGACTGGGCACGTCCGCGCGAGCTGACCGATCTGAGCCGCGATCTATCGAAGCGATCGTTCGGGCCGGCGACAGCGAAGTACCGCGAGCTCGGCACGGCGACCAACCTCCTGACCTTCAATCGCCTCGGCACGCTGCCAACCCGCAACTTTCAGAGCGGAACGTTCGAGGAGGCAGCGAGCATTTCGCCCGAGCAGCTGCAGGTGGAGCATACGCGCACGCGCGCGAGCTGCGTGGCCTGCACCATCGGCTGCGAACATATCTACTCGATCGGTAAGGGCGCAGTCCGCCTGGAGTACGAGAGCCTGTTCGCGCTCGGCTCCTTGTGCGGCGTTGGCGACGGCGATGCCGTGTTGCGCGCATCACGACGGTGCGATGAGCTCGGCATCGACACGATCAGCGCCGGCGGCACGATCGCCTTTGCGATGGAGTGCGTCGAGCGCGGATTGCTCGATGAGCCGTGGCTCGTCTTCGGCAGCGGCGACGCAGTTCTGAAAGCGATCGATCTGATCGGTCAACGTGAAGGCATCGGGCAGCTGCTCGCGGAAGGCAGCCGGCGGGCCGCCCGCGCGATCGGTCAGGACAGCATCGCGTTTGCGCCGCAGGTGAAAGGGCTCGAGATCCCTGGCTACGAGCCGCGTGCACTGCAGACGATGGCGCTTGGCTTTGCCGTGGGGGCGCGCGGCGCCGATCACAATCGCAGCGGCGCGTACGAAGTGGACTTCTCCGAGAAGGTCGATCGCAGAAATGCCACTCTCGATTCGGTGCGTCATGCCATCGACACCGAGGACAGGGCCGCGCTGATGGACTCGTTGATCCTCTGCAAGTTTCTCCGTGGCGTCTTCACTGACTTCTACGGCGAGGCTGCCGGCATGCTGCAGGCGGTGACCGGGTGGGACGTCACCGCCGAAGAGTTGCGCGAGACGGCGCGACGCATCGTGGCGACGAAGCGCGAGGTCAACCTTCTCGCCGGGTGGACGTCCGATGAAGACACCCTGCCGGAACGTTTTCTCGGTGCGCCGCTCGCGAGCGATCCCGCCGCGTCACTGACCCGCGAGCGCCTGGAGGCACTCGTCGTGGAATATCATAGGCAGCGCGGATGGTGACTATCTATCCACGCGGCCTGGCATTCGTTGCGATAGCAATCCTGATCCTGCTCGCCATGGATTGGTTCAATATCGACTGGCGAGTCGGTCTTCTTGCGATCTCGCTCGACGCGCTGCTCACGCTCTTCCCGTTCTTCGCAGGCCACTCGGTCCACAGAATCACTGATCAAAGATCCTGAACTCTTCTGTTCAGTACCGCTTTTTCAGTTGGCGAAGCAGATCGAATTTCGCAGTGTCAGCGACGGCCATGACCGCCATGACGCCTGCCTGGACGGGGTCGCTCACGACGAGATCGGCTGCGTCGGGAACGCTGCCCGCCATGTTGAGTGAGATGACGCGAAGACCGTGGGCCCGGACCTCTTCGACGGCCGCCGTGATCTCGCCGCCCATGAGCGCGCCCGCCAGCACCAGCATCTTGACGCGCGGCAGTCGCATGACAGCGCGCACGGCGGCAGCCAGCTCGTGCTCGCCGACGAGGGGGATCGTGTCAATCGAGATGCGCTCGCCGCGGATGTTGTGGCGGTCGGCCTCGCTGATCGCTCCCATTGCCACCTGTCCGACCTGGGCGCCGCCGCCCATGACGATGATCCGCTTGCCGTAGATCTTGGCGGAGGAGGGCGTCTCCTCGACGTGCTCGACGCCGGAAACAGTCTCGAGGCCGTCGATCACCGACTGCGCCCGGCCATCGGGGACGGTCACCTCGAAGTAGATGTCCGAGGTCGGGCTTCCAGGGTGGATGTCCACATGGGTGATGTTGGCGTCGTGATCGGCGAGGACTTTCGTCAGAGCCGACATCATGCCCGGCCGATCGAAGGCGGTGACAAGGATGGCGTGCGCGCTCATGTACTCCCAAACTCCCTTGTGTCCTTGGTGTTCGCAACGTTTCGCGTTTCGTGGACCGGGCGCCGTGTCAGCCGGATGTTGGCTGGAGTCCGCCAACACAAGCGAGCCGCACTGTCATTGAATCTAGCACGCGGCGCGTATAATTCCCGCGACCATGAAACACACTTCGATCACCGTGTGCGTTCTTCTCGCGGCTGCCGCGCTCCTTCCCGCGAGGATGGCCGCTCAGGGGCAACCCAACATGTACGGAACCTCGATAACGGCCGACCAGGCCAAGACGGTAGCGGCGGCCGCCGTGGCTGAAGCGCGCAAGAATCAATGGACGATGGCGGTTGCCATTGTCGACACCGCGGGCGACCTCGTGTACTTCGAGAAGATGGACAACACGCAGGTCGGCAGTATCAACGTGGCGATTGAGAAGGCTCGCGCCTCGGCGCGGTTCAAGCGGCCGACCAAGGCGTTTCAGGACGCGCTGGCTGCCGGCGGCGAAGGGTGGCGCATCCTCTCGCTCGAGGGTGCCGTGGCCGTCGAAGGCGGGTTGCCGCTGATCGTCGGTGGAAAGATCGTCGGCGCGATTGGCGCATCCGGTGGAGCGTCGCAGCAGGACGGTGTTACGGCGGCGGCCGGGGTGGCGACGCTCAAGTAGGTGCGATCTTTCTATCGCTTGTCTGTGCGAGTTCACTATCGCTTGTCGGTGCGATCTCTATGGCGCTCGTCGGTGCGAGCTCACTTTCGATTGTCGGTGCGGTTTAGAAGGAGGACGTCGTGAAGAAGGTACTTTGTCGCGGCGGTGGCGGTCCTGGCGCTCGCGTTGACCGCGGGCAGCTCTGCACAGTCTCCGGATAAAGGCGGCGGTGATGAGACCGGCCCCTATGACGTCGTCGCCGGCTGGCCTCAAAACTACTGCGGCCCGGGTCATGTGATTGGGTCCACGGCAGGAATCTGGGCGGAGAGCCCGGATCGCGTGCTCATTTTCAGCCGGGGCTGCCTGCCGGAACTCAAGGACGATCGGGGACCAGCGGAAAACTTCATCCCGGCCCGCAACGCCTCGGGATACGACCTGTCGCAGAAGGATCCTTCACGTCAGCCGCGTTGGGACCACATCGTCAACTTTGTGGATCGCAACGGCAAGCTGATCGAATCGTGGGAGCAGCACAACAAGCTGTTCGTACCGGCCGCATCGCGTGCTCGTCGATCCATACGATCCGGAGCGGCACATCTGGCTCGTCGACGACGGCGCGCAGATGATTTACAAGTTCACGCGCGACGGCAAGAAGCTGGTGATGCAGCTCGGTGAGTTCAGAGTGGCTGGTAACGACGAGAAGCATTTCGGGCGGCCCACCGACATCGCCTGGCTCCCCGATGGAACCTTTTTCGTCAGCGACGGCTACACGAATAGTCGAGTGGTGAAGTTCGACAAGAACGGGAAGTTCCTGATGACGTGGGGACAGCGCGGGAACGAGCCCAACGAAACGCGTCCTGGCTACATGAACACGGTCCACGCGATCGCGATCGACAAGAACCGGCGCGTATACATCAGCGACCGCGCCAACTCCCGCATCCAGGTGTTCGATGAGAGCGGCAAGTTCCTGGATGCGTGGCCGAACGTCCGTCGTCCGTATTCGGTCATGCTGACCGAGGACCAGCATCTCTGGGTGGCGGATGGCACGACGCAGAAGTTCCTCAAGTTCGATCTGACTGGCAAGCTTCTGCATGCGTGGGGCACGTTCGGCGCCTTCCCCGGTGGCTTCTGGGGCGTGCACCAGTTCCACACTGACAGCGAGGGGAATCTCTACACCGCCGATGTCCACGTCGGACGGCCGCAGAAGTTCAGACCGAAGAAGGGCGCGAATCCAGCGCACCTGGTCGGCCGGTACATGAGCGGCAGCACGAGGTCGACGAACTGATAGCTCGCTGGCGGTTGTCGGTTCGAATCCAGGGGTGATCGCACCGACCAACGAAGCTCCAACATCCAGAAGGACAGCACGTTCTCCGTCGTGCCGCGCATCCGTGGCGGTGTCACCAGTCCCGATGAGCTGAGGCGCATTGCCGACGTCGCCGACAAGTACCGCGTGCCGATGGTGAAGATCACCGGCAGCCAGCGCATCGATCTGCTTGGCATCAAGAAGGCGGATCTGCCGAAGGTCTGGGCGGATCTCGGCATGCCCTCGGGGCAGGCGTACACCAAGGGCGTGCGCATGGTGAAGACGTGCGTCGGCACCGACTTCTGCCGGTTCGGAACGCAGGACTCGACGTCCGCGGGCATCGAGATGGAGCGGCGCTTCGAGCAGCTCTACACGCCGCACAAGGTGAAGATGGCCGCCGTCGGCTGTCCGCGCAACTGCGCGGAAGCGACCGTCAAGGACATCGGCCTCATCGGTGTCGAGGGCGGATGGCAGGTGGTCGTCGGAGGCGCCGCGGGCAAGAGCGTGCGCAAGGCCGATCTGCTGACGACCGTCGAGACGACCGAAGCGGCGCTCGAGGCGTCAGAGCTTTTCTTCCGGTACCCCGCGAGAACGCCAACTACCTGGAGCGCACCTACGACTTCGTCGATCGTCTCGGCATCGAGAGAGTGCGAAAGGAAACGGTGTACGCGCCTGATGCGGTGAAGCAGGCCTTGCTCGATCGGCTCCAGAAGTCGAAGGGTCGCGCGCGCGACGCGTGGCTCGAGGGGCAGACGCCGAAGCACCCCACGCAACTCATTCCGCTTCAGGCCGTGGTAACAGGTGACCACATGAACGAGCACCGCTGGGTTCGAGTGACGACGTGCGACAACGTGCCGCTGCGCGAAGGGCGCGCGGTCTCGATTGCCGGACGCGAGATGGCGATCTTCAATCTGGGTGATCAATTTCTGGCGACTGACAACCAGTGCCCGCACAAGGCCGGTCCGCTCTGCGACGGCATTGTCACCGGCACGTCGGTCGTGTGTCCGCTTCACGCCTGGAAGATCAATCTCATCGACGGCTGTGTCGAGCGTCCGGCCGACAGCCGTCAGCACTTCGGTTGCGACCTATCCCGTCCGGGTCGAGGACGGCATGATCGAGGTGGCGCTCCCGTGCCACGTGGCGGAAGGACAGGTGGCATGAGGGGTTTCCTTCGCGCAGGGCACACACCAACGCTCGTTGCCGCTCTGCTCTACTTCGATGTGAGCTTCATGGCCTGGGTCCTGCTCGGGCCGCTCGCACCATTTCTGCGAGAAGACCTCGGGTTGACAGCGACCGAACAGGGCCTCATTACGGCGATTCCGCTGCTTGGCGGCTCGTTGTTCCGCCCGTTGCTCGGCATGCTCGGTGAGCGCATCGGGGGAAAGCGCACCGGGATCCTCGGTCTCACGCTGACGCTGCTGACGCTGACCGCGGGCTGGCAGTTGGCTCACGCGACCTGGCACTTCTACGTGCTCGGCTTCTTTCTCGGCATTGCCGGCGCCAGCTTCGCGGTTGCGCTCCCGCTGGCGAGCCGCTGGTACCCACCGGAATATCAGGGCCTGGCGATGGGGATTGCCGGTGCCGGCAACTCCGGCACCTTGCTGGCCACGCTGTTCGCGCCGCGCTTGGCCGAGTCGTTCGGATGGCCAGCGACGTTTGGATCGCGCTCGTGCCGCTCGTCGCGGTGTTCGTGTTGTTCGTGCTCATGGCACGCGAGAGCCCGCGCCGGGTCGCGCCGGCCACGATGGCCGATTACGCGGGGATCCTGCGTGAGCCCGATACGCTGTCGCTCTCGTTCCTCTACGCGCTGACCTTCGGCGGCTTCGTTGGGTTCGCGAGCTTCCTCACAACGTTCTTCCACGATGGCTACCACGTCTCGCGCGTAGACGCCGGTGATCTGACGACGATCGTCGTCGTGGCGGGAAGCTTTCTGCGTCCCGTCGGTGGATGGCTGTCAGATCGAGTCGGTGGCTACCGCGTGCTCGTCGGGTTGCTTGCGGGTGTTGGTGTCTGCGTCGCACTCGTCGGCACGATGCCGTCCGTGCGTGTCGCTGTCGGTCTGCTCTTTGTGGCGATGGCGCTGCTCGGTATGGGCAACGGCGCGGTCTTCCAACTCGTGCCGCAGCGCTTCCCCGAACGCATCGGCCTCGTCACCGGTGTTGTCGGCGCCGCCGGCGGACTCGGTGGATTCCTGCTGCCATCATTGCTTGGCGCGATCCGCGATCAGACCGGCTCGTACTCGCCGGGCCTCTTTGCCTGCGCGGCGGTGTTTCTCAGTGGCGTCTTCGTCCTGCTCGAACTCGGCGCGCGGTGGTCACAACGGTGGGACGTGACGGCCGTGCAACGAGCCGGCGTCTACTCGTATCGCGCGGCGCTGGCCAGCGCGGACGATGAAAGCCCCGCCTGATTAAGGGCTGCTCATTCAAAATTGTCTTGGTTTGTTGCCAAAACAACACAAACGTCTGCCCTGACCCCCTTGTTAGTGACGCGGTGCGTGTGTATCGTCGGTAGAGCATGCGTGTCAGCACTTCTGTGCGAATTGATGACGAGGGCGACGTGAGCCCAAAGTCCGATATCGATCTTCTCCACGAGATCGGCAGCCGGCTCGCGGCCGCCGATCCATTCCACGCCGTCCTCTCTCGCGTTGTCGACTTCGTCTCGACCATCGTGCAGTGTGACTCGTGTTTCGTGTACGTGCTCGAGGACGACGACCTCGTGCTGCGCGCGTCGAAGACGCCGCATCCGGACGTCGTCGATCGCCTCAAGCTGCGTGTCGGTCAGGGCATCACCGGCTGGGTCGCGGAGCATCGCACTCCGGTTGCCGTCGGCAGCCATGCGTTCGACGATCCCCGCTTCAAGACGTTCAACGAGTTGCCGGAGGATCGCTATGAAGCCTTCCTGTCGGTGCCGGTGTTGTCGCGCGGGAAGCTCGTCGGCGTGATCAACCTCCAGCATCGCCAGCCGCACAGCCACACGCAGCGGGAGATTCAGCTGATCTCCACGATTGGATTCCTGGTTGGCGCCGAGATCGAAACGGCGCGGCTCGAGATCGAGAACTCGCAGCTTTCGGAGCGGCTCGAGACCCGGAAGGTGCTCGATCGCGCCAAGGGCATCCTGCAGCGCGACCTGGGGCTGACCGAGGAGGAGGCCTATCTCACCATCCAGCGACAGAGCCGCCAGCGGCGCAAGACCAAGAAGGAGATCGCGGAGGCGATCATCCTCACGGATGAACTGCGGCGCGGGAAGGCAACAACGTTAACGATTCGTGTCGGTGCGAGCTTCCTTCGACGTCGCGTGCGACTGATCGGTCGCACCGACGATATCGAGATCGCACCGACGAGCATCGGACTCGCACCGACGAGCTGAGTCATTGTCGGTGCTGGTGTAGACTCCCTTGTTCGAAGGAGGGCTCGTCATGGCCAGGTTCGGACTTGCTGTCGGCGTCGTCGTGGCGGCTGTCGTGGCTGGGACAACGGCAGTGTGGATTCGCAGGAGGGCAGCGGCCGGACCGCGAACGCGCAGGCGGCAACGGCTAAGCCTATACGGCTCCCAAGACGCCGTGGGGCGACCCGGATTTGCAGGGCGGCTGGACCAACGTCAACGAGAACGGCATTCCCTTCGAGCGGCCCGACGCGCTCGCGGGCAAGCAACTCGAGGCGGTGGACGACTCTGAGCTGGCCGAGCTGGTGAAGTAGCGCGACGAGGCGCGAGTGAAGGGCGCGGCGGCGATCGGCGGACGTGACACCGGCGCCGGTCCAGTGCATTGGTACGAGCACTACGGCGCCAAGAACAGCCGCGCGTGGATGGTGATCGATCCGCCGGATGGCCGAATCCCGCCGCAGACGCCGGCAGCGGTGGCGCGCATCGGCGGGCGCGCCGGTGGACGTGGGGCGCGCAGGCGGTGCGCCTGAAGGTGGTCGCGCCGATTCGTGGCTCGATCGCAGCTTCTACGATCGCTGCATCACCCGCGGACTTCCCGGATCGATGATGCCGGCGATCTACGGCAACGCCTACGACATCACTCAGGCGCCCGGCATCGTGGCAATCCGCTACGAGATGATCCACGAGACGCGGATCATTCGCCTGGACTCGAGCGCCGCGAACGGGCCTCCGCTCGCACATGGGTGAGGCACGAGGCCATTTCGAAGGGCGACACGCTCGTGGTCGAGACGATCGATTTCGATCCGCGCACGGCATACCGGAACGGCTCGTCGAAGATGAAGCTCACCGAACGATTCAAGCCGGCGGCGGCGAACAAGATCGAATGGTCGATGACCGTCGATGATCCCGAGACCTGGACCAGGCCGTGGACGTTCGGGATGACACTGACGGCGGATCCCGAGCAGCCGCTGTTCGAGTACGCCTGTCACGAGGGCAACTACGCGATGCGCAACATCCTGAGTGCGGCGCGAGCGGAGGAGGCGGCCGGCGCATCGCAGAAGTAGCTACGCACCGAGAAGAATCCCGTTCGCACCAACGAATGAGATGAGCTCGCACCGACCAGCGAAGCGAGATTGCACCGACATGCATCACAAGCTCGCTAGCGTAAGAGCGCAGCTCCGTGAGCGCAGTTGCCTGGCGGGTGCGCGCACGCGCCTTGATGGCGGCGATCTCTCTCGGCTTGAAGGCTCCAGTCGCTGGTGCGTGCCGGCGGACCTCCGACTGCGACCACACCGGGCGCATCAGCCCATGCGTCGCGTGAGCGCTCGTGGCCATCAGCAGATGCCCGAGCTCGTGGGCGATGGCTCGTCCAAGCAGCTCATGCGGCGGAACGCCCGTCCGTTTGGCCATCCAGTCGACGCGGTCGGCATACACCGTTGCGAGCACGCCGGTGCGCGCTCGTGAATCGATCAGCGCCTCGCCCAGCGGCAGCGCACGGTGGTCGTCGTCGATGGCCTCTCCCGATCGGACGATGCGGAGCGCCAGCTCGCCGGCGGCGAGTGGTGCCCGGCACGGATCGATGCGACGTGAGTCCGGCGATGGACCCGGGGTGGAAGACCCGCTGCAGGCCCGCCAGACCACCTCGACCGACGCACCGAAACGATCGAGCCGGCGATCTTCAGCGCTGCGTTGCGTTCATCCGGCACCGCGCCGGTGCCGTCATAGACGCGAACCGTGATTTCGGTCCAGAGCGTTTCGGCCGCGAGAGCGGGCAGCGGAAGAAGTAACGCGCCGGTAAACGCCAGCGGCAGAAGTAACGCTGCGGTAATCGAGAGAACGTGGCGAGAGGACATGACCGGCTCCCGTGATGCGGGTGAGCGGTGTGCTCACGAGGCCCCACTGTGACGTCCGGCGCAGGTGCCTCAATGCATCAGCGGGTGACCCGAGGTGACATGTTGGTGACTTGTCACTGCGACATGGTGAACGATCGCTTCTCAATCGTCCGCGGGTACGGCATAAGGGAGTCTGCCGGTTCCGAGTTCCAGGTCCGGGTTCCAGGTTCAGGCTTGACCTATGGAGCAGCGAGGTTCTTCGGTTCGCATCATTCGAGCTCGACTGCCGGTCGCGCGAGCTGCGCGAGGGCGCGCGGCGTGTGCGCCTGCAGGACCAGCCGTTCGAGATTCTTCGCCTCATGCTCGAGCACCCGGGCGAGGTCGTGACGCGGGAAGAGCTGCGGCAGCGTCTGTGGCCGGAGGGCACGTTCGTCGACTTCGAGCACAGCCTGAACGCGGCCATCAAGCGCCTGCGTGCCGCGCTCGGTGATGATGCCGATCGACCCGCGATTCGTCGAGACCGTGCCGCGGCGCGGCTACCGTTTCATCGCGCCGGTCCATCGCGACCAGGCGCTGGCGGCGACAGCCGCTGCCGTCGCGCGTCTCGTCGTGCTGCCGTTCAGCAACCTGAGCGACGACAGCGGCCAGGAGTACTTCGCCGACGGACTCGACCGAGGAGCTGATCGCGCAGCTCGGCCCGCTGTGCCGCGGCAAGGTGGGCGTCATCGCGCGGTGGTCGTCGATGGTCTTCAAAGGCAGCCTGCAGCGCGCCCGCGAGATCGGCGAAGCGCTGCGCGCGGATTATTTGCTCGAAGGCAGCGTGCGCAAGCGATGGCTCTCGCGTCCGCATCACGGCCCGCCTCGATTGAAACCGCCAGTGAGGCGGAGCTCTGGTCCAGGACCTACGAACGGACGGCGTGTGATTGGCTGGACGTGCAGGCGGACGTGGCCGGGCTCGTCGCGCGTTCGCTGATGCAGGAGCTCGTGCCCGGGCGTGCCTCAGGGAAGACGGGCCGACGCGCATCCGGCCGCGTATCAGGCGTACCTGCGAGGCCGTTATCACTGGGCCAAGCCGGGCGACAGCGGGTTGGTGGAATCGCTGCTCGCGTTCGAAGAAGCGACGCGCCTGGCGCCCGACTTTGCCGCGGCGCATGGCGGACTGGCCCGCGTCAGGCTCGGCAGCGCGGAGTATTACCACGACGGTGCCGCGACAGGCGCTCGTTGCCGCGCGCGAGATCGGCGCTGCGCGCGCTCGAGCTCGATCCGACCGTGTCCGAAGCGCATGGCTGTACTCGCCGATACGCAAGCGGATGCTCGATCATGGACTGGGCGGCCGCCGAGACCGGCTACCTGCACGGCGCTCGCGCTCAACCCGAGCAACGAGTGCGCACTGCGCGCTCTCTGGCGTGATGCTGGCCCTTGCGCGCGCGCTGGGAAGAGGCGGCGTCGCACGTCGATCGGGCGTGCGAGATCGATCCGTTGTGCCTCATGGCCAATACCATGGCGGCGTGGACGCGCTATGTGGCTGGAGACATCGATCGGGCGATCGAACGCTGTCAGCACGCGCTCGACCTGTTTCCCGAGTTCCGTCCCGCGCGGCGATTGCTCGGGGCCGCATACCTGGCCGGCGGGGATCGTGCGCGGGCGCGATCGAGCTCTGGAGTCGGTCCTGGCGATCGATCCGACGGATGCGGTCGCACTGGCCTGGCTGGCGCACGTGCGGGCGGTGGAGCGGGGCACGCGCCGAAGCATGCGAATTGATGGTGCGTGCGCGTTGCTCTCCACAAGCCGCGGCTACGTGCCCGCGTTTCATCTCGCGCTCGGCTACGTCGGGCTCGGACGATCACGATCGCGCGTTCGAGGCGCTGGAGCAGGCCTGGCTCGATCGCGATCCGGCGCTGGCGACGATCACGGTCGAGCCGCGATTCGCTCCGCTGCGAGACGATCCGAGATATCTCGAGTTGCTCGAGCGGCTGAAGATGCCGATCTCACCCGGGATTCGGGATTCCCGCGTGCAGACGACGGGACTCGCGACTCGAACGCGAAAGCGTGATGCGGCCAGGCGGAGACCGCTACATCGTTGCCAGCGCCGCTCGTCGTCCCTGGTGATACTCCGCCAGTTGTGCGTTTGCCGTCACGATGGTGTCGAGTTCGTCGACGATGGCGTTCAGGTCGGAGCCGGCGATCGACGGTGTAGAACTGATCGTCGGCGATGCCGGTGTAGACACGGTTGCCGATGCAGCCGAGGCTCGACGCGACGCCTCCGCAGAGCGCCGCGGGAATCGCCATGCACGTCGGCCGGCCGAGCAGCGGCAGCACGTTTTTCGCGGCGCGCGTCGCGGCCTCGTGCAGCAGCATCAGCTTCGCCGGTGTGCCGGCAACGAGAACGACGTCGGGGTCAACCGGCGTCTGCGAGAGCGGCGCATAGACGGCGACTGCCGGCGTCTTCGGCAGCCTCGGCACGCCCGGCACTTCCTCCATCTTGATGTAGCCGATGTTGACCATCAGTCCGAGCGTGCCGGTGAGTTCGGCTTCGCGCTCCGGCGGCAGCGGGATGTTGTGCGTGTAGCTGCCGACCGGGCAGTTGTAGTGATCCGAGGGGACGGTATAGAAAACCTGCCCGCCCGCCGCGAAGACGCCAGAAGCTGCAACCCGATGGCTGCGAACCCGGCCAGCTTCGACACTCCGGCTGGCGGGGTGTCGCGGAAGGCGATGGCCACAGGGCGACGGGACAGGCGGAGAACGTCGGTCAACCGTCGCTCAATCTGTGCGTAATCAGTCATGAGCTGAACGATATCAAACTTCGCCTCGACCCATCCCCGTACGCTGTTGATCAACCACAAGCGCGATGCCGATGCGACATCCGCTTTCGTCAGCACGCGTTCGCGGATCGTGCCCGAGGTCGAGTTGCTCGGCCCGGAACGTGCCAGCCAGCAGCCCGCATCGAGCGGGGGTGTGTAGCGGACGCCGTCGATCTCGGCCACGACGTTGGCGATCGTGGACTCGGTGACTTCACCACGCGGATTCCACAGCAGCACATCGTCGACATCCGTTCTCGAAGCGCGGGCGGTCTCGTAGACTGCGCGATGGGTCGTCTTGTGAAGGACGAACGGATCGCGTGGCGTCTACCGGTTCGTTCGCGAAGTCGAGTCGCCAGCGGCGCGTCTCCTCGCGCGTGCGGCGTGCATTCGATCGCTGGGCTGCCCATCGCTCGAGAGCAGGAGGCGCAGGCGCCAGCAGCCGTCGAGGATGCTCATGCGGCGACCGCCTTGAGCGCGTCCCGCGCACCGCCGTCTCGTTCCACACGTATCTGAAGAAGCGAGCTCCCTCGCGCCATCCGTGCCATGTGGCGCTCGAGCCGCTCCACGCGTCCCTGCTCGAGACGCATGGTCTCGAGCAGGGAAAACGGCTCTCCGTGGGGAGGCGGCGCGCTATCCATACGCTTCTATTCTGAAGGACAATTTAAGCGAGTGACACGAGTCAACTCCCGACGCCCAACGGCTGTCGCGTGTCCAACTCCCAATGTCTTGGCATCTGGTCTTTGGCTATCGGAGTTGGGAAGTTAGGAGTCGGGAGTTGGAAGTTGGGAGTTGAGAGGCTCCTGGGAGCGATGCGAATCCTCGTCGTCGAGGACGAACAGAAGGTGGCCGATGCCCTGCGCGAAGGCCTCGAAGATGAACGGTATGACGTGGTGGTCGAACGCACCGGCGAAGGGGCGTTCTTTCGCGTCAACACCGAGACGTTCGACGTGGTGCTGCTGGATCTGACGTTGCCGGGGCGCGACGGCCTCGAGATCCTGCGCGCGCTGCGCCAGCGCCGCATGGAGACGCCGGTGCTCGTCCTGACGGCGCGCGACTCGCTGGAGGACCGCGTGACCGGCCTCGACGCCGGCGCTGACGACTATCTCGTCAAACCGTTTGCGTTCGCCGAGCTGCTCGCTCGCATCCGCGCGCTCGTCCGGCGCGGCCGCGTGGCCGATGCGCCGAGGCTGTCGGTGGGCGATCTGGAGATGGACCTGGTCACCCGCAAAGTGCTCCGAAGTGGACGGCCGGTCGATCTGACCGTGCGCGAGTTCGAGCTGCTCGAATTCCTGATGCGATACCAGGGCCAGGTCGTGTCGCGCGAGACGCTGGCGAGAGACGTCTGGAAGGAGACGGCGCGGACGACGCCACTCGATAACGTGATCGACGTGCACATCGCGCGTCTGCGCCGGAAGGTGGACCTCGATCACGCGGTGAAGCTGATACACACGGTGCGCGGCGTTGGGTTCATGCTGCGCGAGGGTGAGCCGTGACGGAGACGAGCCGGCCCGGCGCCGCGCCGCTGGTGGCGATCGCACAGCGTGCGCCTGCGGCTGACGCTGTGGTACGTCGCCGCGATGATGGTCGGCGCTCGGCGTGTACGTCTTCGGCGTCTACACCTTCGTCAGCCGGAACGTCTCCGAGTCGCTCGACGAACGGCTGCGCGCCGACTTCTACTGGGCCGCGGCGACCGTAGACGAGGGGCCCGACGGCCTGATCATGCCGTTCCCGCAAATCGATCTCCTGCTCGAAGAGGAATCGCCGTGGGTGCAGGTCTGGAGCGCCGACGGGGCTCAGCTTCTCCTGAGCAACGACGAAGCCAAGCGCCGGCCGATTCCCGAGAGCCAGGCACTCGCGGCGCAGGGTGAGGACATGATCGTGTCGCTCCCGACCAGCGGCGTCCCGATTCGCGTGCTCAGCCGCCGCAGCTACATCGTGGACCGGCCGGTGACGATTCAGGTGGCGCGGTCCGAAGCAGCGATGCGGCGGGAGCTTCGCGAGCTGTCGTTGATCCTCATGTTCGGATTGCCCGTGGGCGTGGTCATTGCCGGGCTGGGTGGCTACACACTGGCGCGCCGCGCGCTGGCGCCGATCGAGCAGATGACGGACCGCGCCCGCACCATCACCGCGGAGCGACTGAGCGATCGGCTCCCGGTGGCAAACCCGGAGGATGAAATGGGCAGGCTGGCGTCGGTCTTCAACGAAACGCTCGAGCCGGCTCGAAGGGATCCTTCGACCAGATGCGGCATTTCACGACCGACGTCTCGCACGAGTTGAGGACGCCACTGACGGCCATTCGCAGCGTCGGCGAGGTCGGGTTGCGAGGCCATCGCAACGGAGGCCTCGTATCGCGGCATCATCGGCAGCATGCTGGAGGAGGTCGATCGCCTCTCGCAACTGGTCGATCGCCTGCTCGACGCTCTCGCGTGCCGGAACGCAGCTCGCATCCTTCTCGCTCGACGCGGTGGATCTGGCCGCGCTGGCCGAGGACGTCGTGTCGCACCTGGGAGTCCTGGCCGAAGAGAAAGGGCAGACGCTGTCGATCGAGAAGACGGTGTCGCCGCGGGCGCGTGCCGATCGTCTGTTGCTGAGGCAGGCGCTGATCAATCTCGTCGACAACGCGATCAAGTTCACGCCGGCAGCGGGACGGGTCCGGCTTCGTCTGTCGGAGACCCCGTCGCTGGCCGTCGTCGACGTGATCGACACCGGGCCGGGTGTGCCGGCACGAGGCGCGCGACCACATCTTCGACCGCTTCTATCGCAGCGACGGGAACGAAGCCGTCGGGACGGGACTCGGGTTGTCGCTGGCCAGGGGCGGAGTCGAAGCGATCGGGGGACGGCTGACGCTGGAGCAGTCCGGTCCGGACGGCAGCACTTTCCGCATCACGGTCCCGAAGCAGCCGGGGTCGGCGATTCGGGATTCCTCACCTGAGACTCAGCGGCTTCGGACCGGAGTTCCGACTACCGAGTCCAGAGTCACTACCGGATCCTGAACAACGAGGCTCGACAGGACGTGCGCCCGAACGGGTACGCCCCGGTTCTTGCCGTTCTGCCCGTGCTCGGGATGCTCCTCGTCTGGAGATGGAAGAGGCGGGGGACGCACTCGTAATGCAGAATGCAGAATTCAGAATGCAGAATGCAGCGGGTCGGCGACGAACGCTTTGGGGAATCGCGTTCTGCATTCTGAGTAGCGCGTTGGTCGCCTCGTGCGGCACGGCTCCCACGCCGATTCAAGTCAGCCAGAATACGACCGGGGCGTACGAAGCCGCGCTCGCGACCGACGAGGCCGGCTTTGCCGTTGCCTGGTACGACACGCGTGATGGCAATGCCGAAATCTATCTTCGGCTTCTTGATGACAAGGGCCGTCCCGCAGGTGTCGAGCGCAGATTGACGGAAAGCCCCGATGCCTCGTACGAACCAAGCATCGAACGTCTCGGTGACACCTTCGTCGTCGCCTGGTACGAACAGGCAGCGAGTGGCCGGCCGACGGCGATGCTCGGCGCATGGAATCGCGACGGCAATCGAAAGTGGGTCACGACAGTGGCCGATGATGCGAGAAATCCTGTGATCCGAACCGATGGCAAGACCATCGTGGGCGCCTGGATTCAGGCCGAGGACGATGGGCATGAAGCGGTGTGGGTGGGCGCCTGGGACGAGAACGGACAGCGGTCGCGGGCGCCGGTTCGCGTGGGTCGGGCCTCGAGGAATACGTGGAACGTCAATCTCGATGTGCGCGGATCGGACGCGTGGGTCGTGTTCGATGCGGCGACGTCAACCCGGACGAGCGAGTTGTTCATCGGCCGCGTCGGGTCAGCCGGTGTCAGCCTCGAGCGTCTGACGCGCGATGACGGCGCTGCCTCGAAGTATCCGGATCTGACGATGGACGGCGAGGGGCGAGTGGCGCTGACGTGGTACGACATGCGCGACGGCAACGACGAGGTCTATCTCTATGTTGGTCGGGCTGCCGATCTGCGCGGAGAGATCGACGATCGCGCGCGTCGTATCACGACGACGGAAGGGGAGTCGGTCGGGGCCTACGTCACCTGGAGCGACGGACGCGTGGGGCTTGCGTGGTCCGACAAGACGCCGGGCGCGCATGAGATCTACTTCCAGTCATTCGATGGTGACGGAATGCCGCTGGAGTCCGTCAGGCGTCTCACGCAATCCGGCGCGTGGTCGCTCGTCCCGGTAATTCGCCCATGGCGCAAAGGATTCGCGCTGGCGTGGACCGAATACACGCCGGCTTCCGGGGAGATGCACGACGGCACCGGTCAAGTGGCCTTCACGGTGGTCGACTAACGCGATTCTGAATTTGCCGTCAGGCACACAATCGCGCTTGTGAGATGTCCGGCGACTTCGCGAGCCTGAAGAAGAATTCAGGAACTCTTCAGGTGAGTCCATGGTGCGCCCAAGTTCTAATGCCCACCCAGCCACTCGCGAGCGGTCCAATGGGAGGTTCAGTGTTGCGAGTCATTCGAGTGATGTTCGTGGTCGTGGGCGTGTTGTCCTTTGCGCAAATGTATCCCGCGGCGCAGACCCAACCGGTATTGTCCGGTACCGTAGTCGACACGCTGGGCTCGCGCCTGGCCGGCGCGACTGTCACGCTCCTGCGCGACGGCCAGAAGGTCGAGGACGGCAAGAGCGACAGAGAGGGGGCGTTCTCGTTTTCCGGTCTCTCGCCGGACCGCTACCAGGTACAGGCGAGCATGCCGGGCTTCCAGTCGAAGACGAGCGAGGCGGTGTTCGTCGGTCAGAGTGGCCGCGTCATCATCGAGGTCACGCTCGAGATCGGCCCGCTGCAGCAGGACGTCGTCGTGACTGCAGGGGCGACGGAGCAACTGCAGGCGCGCACCGGTGCACCGGTGACGGTGATTGACGAAGAGACGCTCGAGGCCATCAACAAACTGGACGTACTCGAGGCGCTGCGGCTCGTGCCTGCCGCGCAGATCGTCCAGGTCGGCCAGCGCGGAGGAGCGACGTCGCTCTTCCTGCGTGGCGGCGAATCGAACTTCACGAAGGTTCTGATCGACGGCATCCCCGCCAACGACATCGGCGGTGGATTCGACTTCTCACAGTTGACGCTGGCGAGCGTCGAGCGTATCGAAGTGCTGCGCCAGACCAACAGCGTGATTTACGGCAGCGATGCGCTGACGGGCGTCGTCGACATCAGCACGCGGCGGGGGACGTCGCGCGTGCCGGCGCTCGAGTACATGATCGACGGCGGCAATCTGGGCACGTTCAATAACGCGCTCTCGTTCGGTGGAGCGTACAAGCGCTTCGACTATTTTTCGCAGTACCTGGTACTACACGACTGACAACGACATCCCGAACAACGGTTACCGCAACGGCACATACGCCGGACGCTTTGGTGTGGCCGTCAGCAATGGCACGAACGTGTACGGAACCGTGCGCTACCTCGACGGCCGCTATGGCAGCGCCAACGGATTCGACCTCTACCAGATCGCCGACGATTCGGTATCGGATGTCGAGCAGCTCTTCATGAGTGTGGCCGCCGATTCCCAGATCAGTCCACGGTGGCAGACGACCGTCAGGTTCGGATCGACCATTCAGGATCGCTTCTATACGAATCCATCGCCGACCGGTGAACCGTTCGATCCGTTCGGCTTTGGTGAGAACTATCTCGGACGCACCGTCACGCTCGAAGGCGCGGACGGTCGCACCGTGACGGGACAGGGCATCCTTGACTACGGCGGCGTGTATCCGCAGGTCTACCCCGGGCGCACCAGCCGGAACGCGCTGTTCGGGCAGGTGACGTTCCAGGCGACGCAGAATCTTGCGATATCGGGCGGCGGCCGCTTCGAACACGAGGCCAACTACGACGATCCCGATCTCGATCCGTCCGCGACCCGCAACAACGGTGGCGGGTTCGTTGAAGGGCGTGCCACGCTGGCCAGCCGCGTCTACATCAGCGCCGGTATCGGCGTCGAACACAACGAGGTGTTCGAGACGGCGTACACGCCGCGTCTGTCGGTGGCCGCGTATCTCCGCAATCCCTCCTCGGAGCAGATCGGCGAGACCAAGGTGACGATGAACATCGGCGAGGGCATCAAGGCGCCGAGCGTGTACCAGGGTGACAACTCGCTGTACGAGCTCGTGACCGGGACGCCGGCCGGTGCAGGTGTCGAGCCGATTGGCCCCGAACGGAGCAGAGGTTTCGACGTCGGCCTGGAGCAGGCGTTCTCGGCAGGACGTTTCCGCGCACGTGTGGGTTACTTCAACAACACGTTCGAGGACCTGCTGGAGTATCCTGAGCCGGACCCAGCTGGTAGCCGCTGGCGTGCCCCCTGCCGTGGCCGCGACGACGGCCTTCGGCGCGTACATCAACTCTGCCTCGTTCGATGCGCAAGGCGTCGAGCTGTCTGCCGACGCAGCGCTTGGTATGGGATTCCGCATGAGCGCGTCGTACACCTATCTTGATGCCGAGGTCACCGAGGCGTTCGGACGGAGTGCCGCGTTCAATCCGGCGTTTCCCGACATTCCGATCGGCGTGTACTCGCCGCTCGTGGGTGAGCGCCCTTTCCGGCGGCCGGCCAACTCGGGGACGCTGTTCGTCGGGTATGCGAACGGCCCGATCGACGTCGCGCTGTCCGGGTATTTCGTCGGGAAGCGCGACGACAGCACGTTCGTGACCGACGGCTTCTTCGGCAATTCCATGCTGCTGCCGAATCAGGATCTCGATCCTGCGTATCAGAAGATCGACCTGAGTGCGTCCTATCGCCTGCATCCGCGCCTGCGGGTGTACACGACGATCGACAACCTGCTGAACCAGGATTACTCGGCATCGTACGGCTTCCCGTCGCTTCCGGCGACTATTCGCGTCGGAGCGGCTATCGGATTGGGGGGCGATTGAGATAGCGTGTAGTCGAGTGACTACTCAATGATCCTTCACCAGTTCTACCTGAATTGCCTTGCCCACGCGTCGTATCTCATCGGCGACGAGCAGTCTGCAACCGCTGCCGTCGTCGATCCGCAGCGTGACGTCGATCAGTATCTGTCGTTCGCGGCCGCGCACGGTCTGACGATCCGTCACGTCATCCTCACGCACTTCCACGCCGACTTCATCGCCGGCCATCTCGAGTTGCAGGAGCAGACAGGCGCGACGATTCACCTGGGTCGCTCCGCGCAAGCCGAATACGCCTTCACGCCATTTGGCGACGGCGACAGCATCGAGTTCGCGAAGGTGCGCCTGGCTGCGATCGAGACGCCGGGACACACTCCCGAATCGATCTCGATTCTCGTGTATGACCGCACGGTCAGTAACACAGTGCCTCATGCGGTGCTGACCGGGGACACGCTGTTCGTCGGCGACGTGGGAAGGCCGGATCTGCGCGCGGCGCTGGGTTGGTCGGCGAACGATCTCGGCAGCCTGTTGTACGACTCGCTGCACAACAAGCTGCTCGCGTTGCCCGATTCGAGCCTGGTCTATCCCGCGCATGGTGCCGGCTCACTGTGTGGCAAGGCACTCTCCAAGGAGACGGTTTCGACCATCGGCGAGCAGCGCAGGACGAACTACGCGCTGCAGCCGCTGAGCAAGGAAGCCTTCATCTCGCTGGTGACGGCTGACCAGCCCGACGCGCCTTCGTATTTCACCTACGATGCCGTGCTCAACAGCCGCAAGCGGCCGACGCTGAGCGAAGCCCTTACCTGGGAACTGCAACCGTTGTCGCTCGATGACTGCCTCGAGCTGCAGAAGCGCGGCGTGCAGCTCCTCGACACGCGTGACGCGAGCGAGTTCGCCGCGGCGCACCTGAGAGGAGCGATCAACATCGGGCTGCGCGGCTCGTACGCGACGTGGGCGGGCAGTATCCTCGACCGGGAACGACCGATCGTCATCGTTGCCGACCCCGGTGCGGAACGGGAATCCGCGCTTCGCCTGGGCCGGATCGGTTTCGATCACGTGATCGGATATCTCGACGGCGGCATGGCCAGTGCCGCGGCCAGATTGGATGTCGTGTCGGAAACGACGCGGGTCAGTCCCGAACGTGCGGCGGAACAACTCGCGTCGAATGCCACGATCAAACTGATCGATGTCCGCGCCGCGGGCGAGCGCGCGGCGACGTCCATCGAGCGCAGCGTCCACATTCCACTGCAACGCCTGGTTGAGGACGTCCGGTATCTGCCGAAAGACACGCCGCTGCTCGTCCACTGCGCCGGTGGCTACCGGTCCTCGACGGCCGCGAGCCTCCTTCAGCGAGAGGGATTCACGAACGTCAGCGAGCTTGCGGGCGGGCTGGCGGCGTGGGAGGCGTCCGGAAACCCGGTGGTCAATGGGTGAACTCACGCAGCCCGAGCTCAGATAAGTGGCGCCCCCGAAGCCCGTTACGGTGCCCGGACCCGCGCTGCGATGGCGTCGCCGACCGCGTGACGCTCGGGTCGCGCGGGTAATGCTCGCTCAACGAGCCGCGATTCCAACGCGCTCAACCTCGCGGATCCCCCCAGCCTTCTCGCGCGGTCAGGCGATCGGAGTCGGTCACCTCCACAGGGCTTCTCGAGTCGCCACTCATCTGAGCTCGGGACACATGATCGAGAGACAGGATTCCTTCACCTCCTCACGGGCATCGGTGGTGACGACGGCGCGCCCTCGAGACGGCGCGATCAGCGATGTACCAAAAACGCGGCGGAGGCGAACCATTTGGCGAGGCTGGTGCCACTAGCAAGAAAGATAAACGTGTGCCTCCGATCAGCGGCCGGAGGCGCGTTTTTGCCGCGCCGTCTCGGGGCGCGCCAGAGGCATCACCGGTGCCCGTGCGCTGAGATCAGGTTCGCGCTGTTGCTGCGGCCCTCGTCTTGAACCACTCGCGCATTGCGGCAAGCGACTCCTGTGCACCCGGCCTGCGCATGACGACCTGCTCGAGTTGAGAAAGGTACTTGGGGTTGCCCAAACGAGTGCGGTAATCACTCAGGAAGGGCTCCATCTTCGCGAACACACCGATCTGCTCGCCGGTGGCATCGTTGAACATCTGTTCGTCGATCGCGCCATTCAGCACGAACGAGGCCGCCATGTCCCAGTAGCTCGCCACCATGCGGAAGTAACCGCTGTTGGGTCCCATCACCGCTTGCACGACGTCGTCGATCGATGAGGGATTGAACTCGAGCGCGAACCAGTTGCGCGCCTCACGCATCGTTGGCTCACGGCGAAGCTCGTACAGCCGGATCAGTAACGTCGCGCTTTCATACGGTGTGCTGGGCATGGGGCTGAACCTCGAAAGTGGAAAGACTTACTTACGTACTTTGACCTTTAACCTTTGAACTTGCAGAGAGGTCAGCGAAGTCTGTCGGACAACAGGGCCACCGTGAGCGCGTAGTAGTGCGCGCAGTTGTAGCCGAGGATGGCGTCGTAGTTCTCGTAGACGAGAAACTTCCGTTCACCGACGTCCACGAGCCCGGCCGGGAGATCGGCCTTGGGAAGCGGCGCGCCGTTGACCAATCGGACGCCCATCTTCTGCCACTCGCGGAGCGGACGCCGCTCGGTCATGTTGCGGCGCGCGTAGCAGCCTTCGGTTCGGTTTGGAATCGTGCGCTCGATCTCCTCACGCAGCGCCGCCGACACGCGCACTTCGCGACCCCACGTCTCGTCGCCGTTCCAGCCGAATCCCTTCATGTAATTTGCGATCGAGGCCAGCGCGTCGGCGGTCGACTTCCAGATATCGCGCCGGCCATCGTCGTCGAAGTCCACCGCGTAGCTCAGATAGCTCGACGGCATGAACTGCGGCTGTCCCATCGCACCCGCCCACGATCCGGTCATCGAGGCTGGCTCGATATGCCCGCGCTGCACCATGGTGAGCGCGTTGAACAGCTCGCCGCGGAACATCGTCGAGCGCCTCGGTTCCCACGCCAGTGTTGCCAGCGCCTGGAAGACCGGGATGTTGCCGGTCACGCGCCCATACCGCGTCTCGAGTCCCCATATAGCCAGCAGGAATCGCCGCTGCACGTCGAAGTCGCGTTCGATGCGTCCCAGTAGCGCGCGGTGCTCGCGACCGAGGTCCTGCCCCCTTTTCACCATCGTGCGGGTGAGGCGTGTGGACAGATACCGGCTGAAGCCCGGATTCAGTTCTGCCTGCGAGCGATCGCTCTCGACGACGCGATGGAGCGGTTCGAGGCCGGAGAGCGTCTGCTGAACGAGCGCCTCGCTGAACCCGCGCTCGCGGGCTTCCCGGGTCAGATCGGCGAGCCAGTCGGTAAAGGGCGGAGGCGGTGCCGGCGTAGGCTCCTGTGTCTGGCTGCGTCCAGCCGGGGTCAACGTGAGAATCAGGAGCGAGACGAGTATCGTCAACCGGCGCATGACTTTAGGGTTATCGGCATTGTACGGCCGTGGCTGTGCACGGCCGTGGAAATCGACTCAATCCGGCTTGCATTTCTGCCGATACTCCCTGTCTAATAACCCACCGAGCTTTGTACTGACCGATCTCCCTTACTTTCGAGAGATTTACACTGCTGCTCGCTTGTGTTGGCGGGCTCCGGGACGGTCAGGGCTGACACGACGGTGGTCCGCATCAGGACAAGCGGCGCGCAAGATAACCGACACAAGCGAGATCGTGGAGTAAAGACATGCCTTTCACACTGAACGTCAACGGGAAGACCTCGACGGTCGATGTCCCGGGCGACATGCCCCTGCTGTGGGTTCTCAGAGATGTCCTGAACTTCAAAGGGACCAAGTTTGGTTGCGGCATCGGCCAGTGCGGCGCCTGCACCGTGCAGGTCGACGGTCGCGCCGTCCGGTCCTGCCAGACCGTAGTGTCGAAGGCGTCCGGCCGGATCACGACCATTGAGGGTCTCTCTCCGGACGGTTCGCATCCGGTGCAGATCGCGTGGCAGGAGATGGATGTGCCGCAGTGCGGCTATTGCCAGGCCGGCCAGATCATGTCGGCGGCAGCGCTCCTTGCGCAGAAGCCGGTCCCGACCGACGCGGAGATCAACACCGCGATGAACGGCAACCTCTGTCGATGCGGAACCTACGTGCGGATCCGCGAGGCCATCCACCGAGCTGCGACACTGGGTACGCAGCGCTCGACGTCGACGGCGCAGGGCGCCGGTGCGCAGTAAAGGAAGGACGCTGTGACCGCGATACTCCTCGACCGACGTTCATTCCTGCGCGTCAGCGCCGTCGCTGGCGGCGGCGTGATGCTGGCGCTGCATCTCGACCCGGCGGAACTGCTCGCCCAGGGGCCGCCACCGGGGAGCTTCGATGCGCTCGCGTTCGTGAAGATCGGCGCCGATGGCACCGTCACCATCATGAACAAGAACCCTGAGATCGGGCAGGGCGTGAAGAACATGCTCCCGATGATCATTGCCGACGAACTCGACGTGGATTGGAGCAGCGTCACGATCGAACAGGCCGCCGTCGATGGCAGCAAGTTCGGCGCGCAGTTCGCCGGTGGCAGCTTGTCGACACCGATGAACTGGGATCCGCTCCGCCAGGTCGGTGCGGCATGCCGGCAGATGGTGCTCGCCGCGGCGGCGCAGCGCTGGAGCGTTCCTGCTGATGAGTTGACCACTCGCTCGGGCCGCGTCATGCACAGCGGGAGCAATCGCTCGGCGGGCTATGGTGAGTTCGCCGCCGATGCCGCGAAGATGCCGGTGCCGGTGTTGAGCACGGTGAAGCTCAAGGACCCCAAGGACTATCGCATCATCGGAACGCGTCAGAAGGGTGTTGATACCGCCGCCATCACGATGGGCAAGCCGGTGTTCAGCATCGACTTCACGCTGCCGGGGATGTTGTACGCCGTGTACGAGAAGGCGCCGGTGTTCGGCGCGAAAGTCGCCACGTCCAATGTCGATGACATCAAAAAGCTCCCCGGTGTGAAGCACGCCTTCGTGGTCGAAGGCGGAACCAACCTGCAGGAGCTGGTCGGCGGCGTTGCCATCGTTGCCGACAGCTGGTGGCTCGCACAGTCCGCGAGGAGACAGCTCAAGGTCACGTGGGCGGCTCACCCGACGTCATCGCAGAGCACTGTTGGATTCCAGACCAGGGCGGATGAACTCGGGAAGGGCGCGTACACGACGAAGCTGCGCACTGACGGCGATGTCGAGAAGGCGTTTGCCGGATCGGCCAAAGTCGTCGAGGCGGCCTACATGTATCCGTTCATTCCGCACTCTCCGCTCGAGCCCGAGAATTGCGTCGCGCAGTTCAAGGACGGAAAGCTCGAGGTCTGGGCACCGAGTCAGACACCGCAGGCCGGCGTCGGTGTGGCTGCGCGTGCCGCGGGGCTCAAGGATCCCGACGTCACGCTGCACATGATGAAGGTCGGCGGCGGATTCGGCCGTCGACTGACGAACGATTACGTTGCCGAAGCCGCGGCGATCGCGAAGGAAGTCCCGGGCGTTCCGATCAAGTTGTTGTGGACGCGCGAAGACGATATGAAGCACGAGATGTATCGTCCCGGCGGCTATCACTACCTGAAAGGCGGGCTCGACGCGAACGGGAAGCTCATCGCGTGGCGCAATCACTTCGTCACCTTTGGTGAAGGAGACAGGTACGCGCCGGCCGCGAACATTCCGGGCATCCAGTTCCCTGCGCTCTACGTTCAGAACTTCGACTTCGGCGATACGAAAATGCCGCTCGGTGTGCCGACTGGTGCACTGCGCGCGCCCGGCAGCCACGCCTACTCGTTCGTGTTCCAGGGGTTCATCGACGAACTGGCACACGCGGCGGGGAAGGATCAGGTGCAGTTCCGCCTCGATATGCTCGCGTCCCAGGCGTATCCCGCACCCGAGAAGGGTGGGGACGGCTTTGACGGCGCTCGCATGGCGGCCTGCCTCAAGATGGTGGCCGAGAAAGCGGAATGGACGCGGAAGCGGCCACAGGGGACCGGGCTTGGTGTGGCCTTCCAGTACAGCCACCGCGGCTACTTCGCGGAGGTGGCGGAGGTGACCGTCGACAACCTCAAACGGTTGAAGGTCAACAAGGTCTGGGTCGTGGCCGACATCGGGAGTCAGATCATCAACCCGATGCACGCGGAGAACCTGGTGCAGGGCGGCGTGGTCGAGGGCATCAGCCACATGATGCAGGAGGTCACGTTCAAGGGCGGCGCGGCGGTGGAAGGCAACTTCAATAACGTGCCGCTGGTGCGCATGGCGCAGGCACCGGCGGTCGAGTTGCACTGGATCAAGTCCAACAACCCGCCGACCGGTCTGGGCGAACCGTCACTGCCGCCGGCGCTCCCGGCCGTGGCCAACGCGATCTTCGCGGTCACGGGTACGCGAGTGCGGTCGCTGCCGCTCACGAAGCTCGGCTTCCGCTGGGCGTAGCCAGGAGGAACACCGGCACCTGAGAGGGCGGGTCTGTTCTTCAGACCCGCCCTCTTTTTTTGACCCGCCATCGTGAGACCTGCCCGATCTTCCCCCGCTCAGTCCGCTGCCATTCGGCGCAGTGACATGTCAGAGCGCGGAACCCGTGATCCAACTATCCGAAGTGAAGCGTTTCGCCGTTTTGAACTCGAGTGCACGGGGTCGTCGTAAGTTATTGAAGCGACACGTACGGACCGTCTCATCCCATCGGCTGGGTAATTGCTTTAAGCTAGCTGGCCCCAGTAGAGACCGTGGCGTTTCATGCCATCCACGTATTGCTGGTGCGAATCTAAAAGTGGGGTTGCTTCCAGATTGAAATGCTAGAGTGCCACGCGAACTTTGACCGGAATTTGACCTCAGCCGCGAAATCCCCAACCAAGTGAGTGGAGGACATCGTATGCGCCATGTCGCGAAGGCCGTGCTCGTTGCGGCCGTCGTCGTTGTGATTCCCAGCCTCGCTCACGCCCAGTCGCTCGGGCCTGGAGGGACGGTATGAGTGTGAAGGCGTCCGAGGAAGACACCTCGTTTAAGACCTTATGGCGGGTGGGGAGCGTCTGTGCGCTCGTCGCGCTCGCCTTGCTCCTCCCGACTACCAGCTACGCCCAGGCGACGCTCGCCGGCGCAGTTCGCGACTCGTCAGGTGCGTTCCTGCCTGGCGTCACCGTGGAGACTTCCAGCGCCGCGCTGATCGAAAAGGTTCGCACGGCCACGACAGACAGTAGCGGACAGTATCAGATTGTCGATCTGCGACCCGGGTCCTACATCGTTACGTTCTCACTCTCGGGGTTCCGCACCGTGCGACGCGAGGGCGTCGAGATCAGCGGTGCCGGTGTCATCACGATCAACGCCGAGCTGAGTGTCGGCGGCGTCCAGGAGACGATCACCGTGACCGGAGAGACGCCGGTCGTTGAAACACAGACCGTTCGGCGTCAGGCAGTGCTCGAGAACAAGACGATCTCCGAGTTGCCCGCCGCTCGCGGCTACGGCGCGATCCTGGCTGCGATACCGACCCTGCAGGGTGCCGGTGCGAACTCGTCGTCCTCAGTCAACCCGAGTTTCTTCAGCGCGCACGGCGGACCGGGCAACGAGGGACGTGTGATGCTCGACGGTCTGAGCGTCGGTGCCGCGTTCAACGGCGGCGGTGTGTCCGGCAATGCGTACGACACAGCCAACGCGCAGGAAATGCAGATTTCGATCTCCGGATCGCTTGGTGAGGCGGAAATTGGCGGCCCGATGCTCAACATCGTGCCCAAGACCGGTGGCAACATCTTCTCCGGCACCGTGTTCGGAAGCGGTGCTGGTGAGTGGGCGCAGGGGAGCAACATCGACGACGAGCTGCGCGCATTCGGGATCACCGAAGCGGCCGCGTTGATCAAGCTGTGGGACGTGAGCTTTGCGCTCGGTGGGCCAATCAAGCGGGACAAGCTGTGGTTCTTTGCGAACTACCGTGACGTCGGCAACCACACCGATATCCCGGGGCTTTACGGAAACTTGTACGAGGGCGATGCGTCGCGTTGGGATTACGCGCCGAACAATGCGATCAAGACGCGCACGGCGACTGCCAAAACCGTGGTCTCGTTTCGCCTGACCACGCAGGCAACGCCGCGCAACAAGTTCAGCTTCTACTACGACTATCAGTGGGACTGCGATCAGGGTTCGCAAAGTCTGGAGGACGGCTGCCGGACGAAGGGTGACGACTATAACTTCGGCACCGTCTTCGGTTCGGGTTTCTCATCCGAGGGAAACACCAACTATTGGGATGCGCGCGAGATCATCTCGCAGGCAACCTGGTCGTCGCCGGTGACCAACAAGCTCCTCCTCGAAGCCGGCTACGCCACGTTCGTCAGCCGCTGGGGCTGGCAGCCACAGCCCGGCATGATCACGAACCTGGTCCAGATGACGACGGTCGTGCCGACCTTCCGCGTGTACCGCGGCGCCTACAACATCATCGACAACTCGCAGAACCCGAATACCTGGCGTGCCTCGGCGACGTACGTGACCGGTGCGCACAACATGAAGTTCGGGTACCAGGGTGCGTATCACGTCGAAGAGACGATGGATCTCGCCAACGACGCGCAGCTGGCGTTAACCGATCTGACGTTCATTGTCCCCGGGCATGTACTCGGCCGAGATGCGCATCGCGCCCTGGCAGCAGAGCAACCGCACGCAATATCACGCCTTCTATGCTCAGGATCAGTGGACGCTGGGGCGGATGACGCTGCAGGGTGCGCTCAGATATGACCGTGCCTGGAGCTGGTTCCCCTCTGATCACAACGGCGCGCCTGAGGCGTCAAGGTGGAACGCCGCGCCGATCACGTTCCCCAAGACGGATGGCGTTACCGGATACAACGACATCACGCCACGGGGCGGTCTGGCCTTCGACGTGTTTGGAAACGGCAAGACCTCGCTGAAGGTGAACGTCGGAAAGTACCTGCAGAGCGCGAACAACCAGGAGAACTACACCATCAGCAACCCTGCGCTCGATGGTCGCAATGGACGACGAGGGCCGAACTTCCAGACGACGGCGACACGGAACTTCATCGACTTCGACGGCGACCACGATCCGGACTGCAATATGCTCGACCCGAACCCGAACGGCGAGTGCATCACACCGCTCGGGAACTTCGCGAATCCGAACGCGTTGACGATCGTGAATCCTGACGTGTTGCAGGGCTGGGGAGTGCGCCCGTACGACTGGCAGTGGGGCGCCTCGGTGCAGCAGGAGATCCTGCCGCGCACCTCACTCGAGGTCGGCTATGCGCGACGGTGGTTCAACAACTTCTTCGTGAATGACAACATCAACATCGGGCCGTCGGACTTCATCGAGACGACAATCACGGCGCCGACCAACGCAAAGCTTCCCGACGGTGGCGGCTTCCCTGCGACGTACCAGTTGCTGAGACCAGGCGCGAGCCCGGCCATCCAGAACAGCTATACCTTCGCGAGCGACTACGGCGAGTGGACCAACTACTGGCATGGCGTTGACGTGACGGTGAACACGCGTCTGCGCAACGGCCTCACGCTCCAGATCGGGTCGAGCACGGGACGAGCCGTGACCGACAACTGCGAGGTCGCCGCGCTGGTGCCGGAAGTCTTCAACCCAGCCCTCACGAACCCCTCGCCGTTCACGGCGAGCGTCTACCAGCAGACCGACTCGTGCCACAAGGTCGAGTCGTGGCAGACGCAGGTGCGTGGCTTTGCCTCTTACATCATTCCCAAGATTGATGTGCTCGTGAGCAGCATCATGCGTTTCCAGCCGAATGCAACGTTCGGTGTCGGTGCGACGCCGGAGGGGAACAGCACAGGTCTGTCAGCCAACTACGTGTTGCCGACGGGCCAGCAGGTCAACCTATTGTTGCCCGGCACTGAATATGCCGACCGCATCAATCAGGTGGACCTCCGAGTCGGCAAGATCTTCAACATCGGCGGCACGCGCACGAACGTGGCGATCGATCTCCTGAACCTGTTCAACGCCAACACCGGTACGGCGTTCGAGCAGAACTACGGGGACGGGTCGCAGTACCTGCGCCCGACGCAGATCCTCAACCCGCGATTCGTCCGGTTCAACGTGACGATGGACTTCTGACGCTCCGGGTCTCGGCTTTGGGCTCTCGGCAGAGCCCAAAGCCGAGCCCACCGACCGCCTGGAGCCCGGAGCCCAAATCCATCCAGCCGTATCTCACCGATTCAAACGCCCGAATTTGCCGGTATTTTCACTGAGGAATCCCTTGATCTGCTGATACTCCGAAACTACTATTCGGGCACATTGTTTGCCAGCCTTATGCCGACCTGCCCGGGCGATGTAGTCCGGGACCTGTCACGGTGACCCCTCAAAGCGCGGGAGGAAAGGTGCATGCGAGTTAGTCTCGTTCGCTGTCTTGCCGTAATGGCGCTGATGGCCGTGCTGCCATCAATTGCTCACGCTCAGTCGTCCATCACGGGCACGATTCGGGACGCCTCTGGCGCAGTTCTGCCGGGCGTGACCGTTGAGGCCGCCAGTCCAGTGCTCATCGAGAAGGTCCGCTCGACCGTCAGCGACGGGACGGGGCAGTACCGGCTCACTGAGCTCCTTCCGGGCACCTACAGCTCACCTTCACGCTGCCGGGGTTCAGCCACCGTGAAGCGCGACGGCGTGGAGATTACCGGCGCCGGCGTCATGACCATCAACCAGGACCTGAAGGTCGGCGAGCTGCAGGAAACCATCACGGTTACCGGCGAGACGCCGATCGTCGATGTGCAGAGCACGCGGCGGCAGCAGGTCATCAGCGACGAGACGATTAACGCGCTGCCGGCAACGCGCGGCTACAACGCGCTCATCTTCCTCGTGCCCTCGGTGACCGGCGGCAGCAATCAGATCGATCTGATGCCCGCGATGCGCATCTTCTACAGCCACGGCGGGCGTGGCAACGAGGGGCGCACCTACGTCGACGGTCTCAGCACCGGGTCCGCATTCAACGGTGGCGGCGCCTCCGGGCTACATCATCGACACGGCCAACTCGCAGGAAATGCAGCTGACGCTCTCGGGTGGCCTGGGCGAGACCGAGATGGGCGGCACCAGCGTCAATTTCATCCCGAAGACGGGCGGCAACAGCTTCTCGGGCCAGGGCTTCTTCAGCACGGCGGGCGAGTGGTCGCAGGGAAACAACATCGACGATCGCCTTCGCGCCATGGGACTGAGCCAGACGGCTGCGCTCTACAAGAACTGGGACGTGCAGGCTTCGGTTGGCGGTCCCATCATGCGCGACAAGCTCTGGTTCTTCGGCAACTACCGCGACTTCGGTTCTCACGACGACATCCTCGGGATGTACGCCAACCTGAATCGCCGGCAACCCGAACGCCTGGAGCTACCTGCCGGATCAGAATCTCAAGGCGCGCAATGCCGTTTCGCGGACAGTCACCGCAATGCGTCTGACGGCGCAGGTCACGCCGCGCAACAAGGTCGGCTTCTTCTTCGACAACCAGCTCGCGTGCGACGGCTCGTCGCATGCGTTACGACGTCGGACGACTGCCGCCCCGCGTGGCGACGACTGGGTTGCGAGTGGAACGACCACGATCGCGCCGGAAGCGGCCAGCGGCGCGCAGGGCACGGCCGGTGGCGCATTCGGGTACGCCGACTCCTGGCAGCGCGTCATGCAGGCCACCTGGAGCTCGCCGGTGACCAGCCGCTTGTTGCTCGAAGCGGGCGCCTCGACCTACATCAGCAAGTGGGGATGGATGGAGCAGCCGGGCGCGATCCTGAATCTGAATCAGGTTCAGGAGCAGGCGGCGATGAGCGGAGTCTTTGCGACGGCACACCGTGGTCATGCCTGCCAACCTCACCTATCGCGCGCTCGACTGGAACTTCAACAACATGCAGAACCCGACGACGTGGCGGGCTGCGGCGTCCTACGTCACCGGCGCGCACAGCATGAAGGTCGGGTATGTTGCGGCCTACAACCGCACCGACAACCTGAACCACTACAACAGCACACGGGTACTCAACTACCGGTTCGCCGGTGGCGTGCCGAATCCAGCTTCGACGATGCAGCTCGGTGACTTCATGATCATGGCGGACCGGAGCCAGTATCACGCGATTCTACGTGCAGGATCAGTGGACGTTCAACCGCCTGACGCTGCAGGGCGCAGTCCGCTACGACCGTGCGTGGAGCTGGTCGCCGGAGGGACAGGGTGCGAGGGCACGGACAGGTTCCGGTCCGGCTGCCGGTCTCCTTCCCGGACACCGTCGGTGTGCCCGGATACAACGACATCATCGCCGCGCATGGGCGCTGCGTACGATGTCTTCGGCACCGGCAAGACCTCACTGAAGGTCAACCTGGGCCGTTATCTGCAGCCGGCGAACAACCAGGATCGGTACACGCTGATGAACCCGGCCGGTGCAACACGCGCTTTGCGCGCACGACGAACCGGACCTGGAACGATCGCGGCGGACTCGGCGTCAACGGCGACTTCGTCCCGCAGTGCGAGTTGATGAATCCGGCGGCCAACGGCGAGTGCGGACCGTGGCAGCAGCCGGCGTTCGGGCAGGCGCTGTCGGCAGCGCCCATCAACCCCGAGATCCTCGAGGGCTGGGGCGTCCGGCCGTCCGACTGGCAGTTCGGCGCATCGGTTCAGCACGAAGTCCTGCCGCGGACCTCGGTTGAAGTCGGCTATCATCGCCGCTGGTTCCAGGGCTTCCTCGGTGACCGACAACCTGGCCTCGACACCGGCCGACTACGTGCAGTACACGTTCACGGCACCGTCGCATCCGTCGCTTCCCGGGGGCGGTGGCTACCAGCGTGACCTCATTCAACCCCCGCACGAACTTCTCGGCCGCGACCAACTACACGACGTTCGCCAGCGACTACGGCGACCAGTACCAGGTACCTGGCACGGCGTCGACGTCAACGTGAACGCTCGCCTGACCAACGGCCTTGTCGTTCAGGGCGGCACCAGCACTGGTCGCGGCGTCCGGGACAACTGCGAGGTCACGGCAATGGTTCCCGAGTCGCTCCTTACTGCGGCTGGGCCAACCCAGCGATGGGAGCAGATCTCGTCCTGTCACGTCGCCGAGCCGTGGCTGACGCAGATCCGAGGCCTGACGACCTACGTCATTCCGAAGATCGACGTGCAGCTTGCGGCGAGCTTCCAGTTCAAGCCGGGCACGCTCGGTCTCGGCGGAAACGACTCCGCGTCCAATGGCAATTCTGTCGACGGCCCGTTACGTCGTCACGAACGCGGTTGCCGGCATTCCGCTCCTCAACAACCAGCAGACGGTGAACCTGCTGCTGCCGGGTGAGGTGTATGGCGACTACGTCCGCCAGGTGGACCTCCGCGCCGGCAAGATTCTGCGCTTCGGACGTACCCGCACGCTGGTGGCGATCGACGTCTACAACCTGTTCAACTCGAACCCTGGCCTGACTTACCAGGAGGGTTTCGTGGTGCCACCGGAGCAACGACGTCAACGACGTGGTACAACCCGCAAACGCTGCTGATGCCGCGCTTCGTGCGGTTCAACATCACGACCGACTTTTAAAGCACGAAGATCACGAAGAAGACGAAGACCACAAGAGGGCGGACCTTCCTTTGAGGGTCCGCCCTTTTTCCTGTACGCTTCTTTCGGATGCTCAGCGCGCTCGACGCTCGTTGTCCTGGTTGCCCTGTCCGGGGCTGCGTGTGGCGTGCCGCGACGCCGACCAGCGCGCCAGCCGCCCCGGACGCGCCATGGTTCGCGGAGCGTGCGGCGGCCGCCGGTATCGACTTCGTACATTTCAACGGGATGTCGGGCGAGTACTACTACCCCGAGATCATGGCGCCCGGCGTCGGTCTGCTCGATTACGACAACGACGGCGACCTGGACCTGTACCTGGTGCAGAGCCAGATGCTCGGGAAGGGCAAGACCGTCAAGGACGCGCTGTCTCCACCGAAGAGCCCGTTGAAGGACCGCTTCTACCGTAACGATCTGACCGTCGGTCGCCGATGGCAAACGAACGCTGCGCTTCACGGATGTCACGGATCAGACTGGTATCAACATCGAGACCTACGGCATGGGTGTCGCCGCTGCGGACATCGACAACGACGGCTTCATCGACGTCTACCGCACCGGCCTTACCGAGAGCGTCATGCTCCGCAACAACGGGAACGGCGACTTTCAGTGACGTGACGGCGAAGAGCGGCACGATGAACAAGGGCGGCTGGGGTGTGTCCTCTTCGTTCGTCGACTTCGATCGCGACGGCTGGCTCGATCTCTTCGTTGGCAATTATCTGCTCTACAGCATCGAAGCCGACATCGACTGCCTGTCGGTCACCGGTCAGCACGACTACTGCCCGCCGAACAGCTACCGGCCGCAGCCGAGCAAGCTGTATCGCAATCGTGGCGATGGCACCTTTGTCGATGTCACGCGTGCGGCGCTCGAGGGTGGCGCATACGGGCCGGCACTCGGTGTGTCGACGGCCGACTTCGACAACGACGGATGGCTCGACATCTACGTCGGCAACGACGGCACGGCCAACCAGCTCTGGATGAACCAGAAGAACGGCCGGTTCAGGGACATGGCCTTTCTCAACGGCGCCGCCGTCAACGGCCAGGGCAATGCCGAAGCCAGCATGGGCATCGATGCGGGTGACTTCGACAACGATGGCGACGAAGACCTCTTCATCACCAACTGGCTGGCTCAGATGAACATCCTGTATCTGAACACCGGCAGCGGCGTCTTCGAGGATCGCAAGGCGGCGTCAGGGCTGGGCGCCCCGAGCCTGGCGAAGACCGGCTTTGGCACGGCGTGGTTCGACTTCGACAACGACTCCTTGCTCGACCTCATCACACTCAATGGCAGCGTCTCGATGATCGAGGCGCAGGCCGCGCCAAGGATCCGTTTCCGCTGAAGATGCTCAACCAGCTGTTTCGGAACCAGGGTGACGGGCGGTTCGAGGACGTGTCGGCTCGCGGCGGTGAGCCGTTCAAGCTGCTCGACGTGAGCAGGGGCGCGGCGTTCGGGGACATCGACAACGATGGCGACGTCGACGTGGTCGTCGGCACGGCCAGCGGTCCCACCCGTCTGTTCGTGAACAACGTCGGCAATCAGGAACCATTGGCTCGGCCTGCGACTGACGGGAGTCGGTGGACGCGACATGATCGGCGCGCGCGTGCGGTGGTGCCACGGAGCGCGGGTCCGACGCTCTGGCGGCGGTCGCGTTCCGATGGCAGCTATGCGTCCGCCAACGATCCTCGCGTGCTGGTCGGGCTTGGGACGTCCACCGAGCCGGTCACCGTGCGCGTGCAATGGCCGGACGGCAAAATGGAGGAGTGCGGCAACCAGCCCATCGACCGTTGGGCCACGCTGAAGCAGGGGAGTGGGAAGTGAAACTTCTCAACTCCCAACTCCCAACTCCCAATTCCCAATTCCCAACGTCGAACTTCCCGCGCGGGAAACATCAGCGGCAGTTGGAAGTTGGGAGTTGGGGCTTGGGAGTTGTCATCGCGTTGATGCTGGTCGCCGGCTGCAGTTCGTCCAGTCAACCTTCGAACTCGCCGTCCGCGGCTCCGAAGATGCTCGACGTAACCCTGCCGGATCTGTCGCGCATGGATCCGTCAGTGCAGGAGCAGGTGCGGCAGCGGTACCAGTCGATGCTCGACACGCATCAAAAGCCGGGCGTCGACCGACGAGGAGCGCGGAAAAGCGTACGGGAACATCGGCATGGTGCTGCAGGCCGGCGAGTACTACGATGCGGCCGAGCCCGCCTACCTCAATGCGCAGGCGTTGATGCCGCGCGAGCCGCGATGGCCGTACTTCCTCGCGCATCTGCATAAGAGCGGGGGCGACACAGCTGAAGTCGATTGCCGCCTTCAACCGGGTCCTCGAGATCTCTCCGAACGACGTGCCGACGTTGATCTGGCTGGGCCGGGCGTATCTGGATCAAGGGCAGGCGGACAAGGCGGAACCGGTGTTCGAGCGAGCGCGTCAACTGGCGCCGCAGGTGCCCTCAGTACTCGTCGGCCTCGGACAGGCCGCGCTTGCGCGGCGCGACTTCGGCCGGGCGGCGTCGACACTCGAAGAAGCACTCACTCTCGATCCCAGTCTGCAGAGCGTTCATTCACCGCTCGCGATGGCCTATCGCGGCCTCGGTGATACGGCGAAGGCCGAGGAGCATCTCAAGCTGTGGAAGAACACCGAGGTCCTCGTGCCGGATCCATTCCGCCAGCGAACTCGATCTCGCGCTCGAGAGCGGCCTGTCGTACGAGCTGCGCGGCGTGCGCGCGCTCGAACAGAACGACTACAAGGCCGCCGCCGACTTCTTCAAGAAAGGAGTCGACATCACGCCAGGGACGTCCGCGCTCGGACGGTCGCTGCGTCACAAGCTCGGGACGGCGCTCTACATGAGCGGCGACGTACCCGGGGCGGTGAAGTGGTTCGATGAAACGCTGCGGATGGCCCCCGACGAGGGACTCGACGAAACCGCGGCCAAGGCGCATTACAGCCTTGGCGTGCTGATGGCGTCGAGCGGGCGCAGCCCGGAGGCCATCACGCCATCTGTCGGCGGCTGTGCGTTTCAGCCCGAACTATGTCGAGGCGTATCAGGCGCTCGCCGACGCGCTGCGGCGAAGCGGTCGAGTCGAGCAGTCGATGACGCAGTATGCCGAGGCGCTCAGGGTCAATCCGAAAGCAGCCGACGCGCGATTCGGATACGGCATGGCGCTCGTCCGACTGGGACGGTATCGCGAGGCGCGTGACTGGTTCGACGAGGCTTCACGACTCCATCCCGACCGCCCGGATTTCCCGTACGCGCTCGCGCGGCTGCTGGCTGCGGCGCCCGACGATCGCGTGCGCGATGGTCAGCGAGCGCAGGCGATCATCGAGCGCCTGGTGCAGAGCGAACAAGACGATCGACCTTGGCGAGACGATGGCGATGGCGCTGGCCGAACGAGGGCAGTTCGCAGAAGCCGTCGCAATCCAGCGTCAGCTGATGGAGGCGTCGAGTCGACAAGGTCTCGACGCGGTCACCAAACGCATGGCCGCGAATCTTCTGCGCTACGAGCGTGGTCAGCCGTGCCGCATGCCATGGACCCCAGACGACCCGATCCACTCGCCGGGACCACCCGTTGACCCTGATCTGCTCTCCTCGGCGCCGACGGTCGGCTGCGCCATAGTCCGGATAGCCCGCCTCTCGGGCGCACTGCTCACTCTGAATCGAACATTATTGTTTGCCGAATAGGGTCGATCAGACATTTGTGTCTGTTCGTTCGATGATCCTTTTCATTTTTCCTCTATCTAGAATGAACCCGGCTCGAGCGTTCCTCCGGTCGCGAGGACGCCCCCAGAGAGGTGAGTGATGAATCAAGCTGACACCGCGTGGATGTTGATCTCAACGGCCCTGGTCCTGCTGATGACGCCAGCCCTGGCCTTTTTCTATGGCGGGCTCGTCCGCAGCAAGAACGCGCTGAACACGATGATGATGAGTTTCATCTCATTAGGGTTCGTCGGCGTGTTGTGGGCGTTGGTCGGTTATTCGCTCGCGTTGACGACGGGCAACAACTGGCTTGGAGATCTGTCGCTCGCGTTCCTCAATGGCGTCGGTCTCGAGCCAACCGGCGCCGTGCTGCCGATCACCATTCCGCACGCGCTCTACATGGCCTACCAGGCGACGTTCTGCATCATCACCGCCGCGCTGATCTCCGGAGCGATCGTCGAGCGGATGCGGTTCTCGGCGTACCTCGTGTTCATTTGCCTCTGGTCGCTCGTCGTCTATGCGCCGCTCGCGCACTGGGTCTGGGGCGGTGGCTGGCTCGCGGACATGGGCGCGTGGGATTTCGCAGGTGGAACCGTCGTGCACGTGAACGCGGGTGTGGCGGCCCTGGTTGCTGCGCTCGTCGTCGGCAAGCGCTCCGACTACGGGCACGCGTCGATCCTTCCGCACAACATTCCGACCGTTTTGCTTGGTGCGGGTCTGCTCTGGTTCGGGTGGTTCGGCTTCAATGCCGGTAGCGCGCTTGCCGCCAGCCCGATTGCCGGTCTCGCCTTCGTCGAACGACGATGCTGGCGCCGGCCGCGACACTGGTGGTCTGGACGTTCCTCGACATCATGCGTTCCGGCAAGCCGACGGCAGTGGGCTGCCGCGACGGCGATTGTCGTCGGGTTGGTGGCGATCACGCCCGCGGCTGGCTTCATCAGCCCGATGAACGCCATCTTCCTCGGCGCCATCGCGGCAGTGCCGAGCTATCTTGGGCTGATCATCCGGTCCAAGACCTCGCTCGACGATTCACTCGACGTCGTAGCCGCGCACGGTGTTGGTGGAACGGTCGGAGCCATCCTGACGGGAGTCTTCGCCGAGAAAAGCCTGAACGGCGTATTCGATGGCGCCATTGCCGGCAATCCCGGACAGGTCGGCATCCAGGCAGTCGCGGTTCTGACGGCGATCGTCTACAGCGGCGCGATGAGCTTCATCCTGCTCAAGGTCATTTCGTTGTTTATTCCGCTCCGCGCGACGGTGGCTGACGAGGCCACCGGCCTCGACGTGACGATGCACGGTGAGGAAGCGTATCTGCACGGAGCCGGCGAGTAGCGGCGACCTATACTTACCTCTCCGACACCGAGGCGCCACCAAGGGTGCCTCGGGTGTCGTGCTCGCGTCGAGCCGCGAGTGAAATCCGGGATTGATCGTGCCATTCGACGGTCTTCGCGTTCTCGTTCTTGAAAGCCGCCGCTCAAGGGAGATGGCGACGCTGGTCACAACCTATGGAGGGCAACCGATCTCGGCTCCCTCGATGCGCGAGGTGCCGCTCGAGTCGAACACCGAGGCGCTGGCATTTGCTGACGGGCTCGAGCGCGGCGAATTCGATCTGGTTATCCTGCTGACTGGCGTCGGCACACGTGCGCTGCTCGCAACGGTCGAGCACGTGCGTGGCACACGCGAGAGCTTCGTTCACGCGCTCCGGCAATCGAAGGTCGTGGCCCGCGGCCCGAAGCCGCTGGCGGTGCTGCGTGAGATAGGTGCTCAGGCCTGGCTGACGGCGCCGGAGCCGAACACATGGCGCGAGGTGATTGCTGCCCTCGACAGCCGTCAATCCGAACTTTCACTGACTGGTCTTCGCGTGGCAGTGCAGGAGTACGGCGTCTCCAATCCGGATCTGCTCGCTGCTCTCAGTGAACGAGGGGCTCGCGTGGTCCCGGTCCCGGTTTACCAGTGGGCGTTGCCGGAGGACCTCGAGCCGCTGCGAGCTGCCTGTCGCGCGCTCGTGAGTGACGGCGTGGACGTGGTGCTCTTCACCACGGCAACACAGGTCGTTCACCTGCTCAAAGTTGCGGAGACGATGGGACTTGCTGACGGGGGTATTAGAAGGACTTCGAAAGACTGTCGTCGCGTCGATCGGGCCGACGACGTCAGAGGAGCTGAGAGAACACGGTACAGTCCCCGACATGGAGCCGTCGCACCCCAAGATGGGATTGCTGGTGCGGGAAGCCTCCGAACGTGCGGGCGAGCTGTTGAAAGCGAAGCGCGCTGGCCACTAGGGTCTACTGACCTGCTCTCACGATGCGTCCGTTCGGTGTTCGACGAAGGAACGCGTCGCCCACGAGCTGCTCAACGACCCCGCGACATGCCGTGGGTTCGAGTCCCCACAGTCGCGCCGCCTGCGCTTCTGTGAGTTGCATGCCGGGCATCTCATTGAACTCGCCACGAACGCGTTCGACGATCCTGCCAAGGTCTTCCGGTCGTTTGGAGACACTGCGATCCATGCGGCGTGCGGGTGCAAAAGACACGCCGCGTACGCATCGAAATGTGCGCGTGAAACCCGAGGAATTCTATTCTGCGGACGTCGATGCGCGAGCGTGCTTGCTACAACTCGCGTACGTTGGGGGAAAGAACCCTACAACTTCGTTGATTTGCCGGACTCCGGAACGCAGAACGTTTCGCGCGCGTCATCACGTGAGCTTGCGAAGCCTTCGTCCGACCGCGAGCCCGAGATGATACGCGCCTTCCTGTTGGAGCCAGACGTGACGCGCGTGGTTGTCGGCCAGTTCCACGATCAACATGCGCTTCTCTTCGGGCAGCGCCGAAGCGATCTGCTCAACGAGGTGCTCCTGTCGCTGGATGTCAACCGGCGCGAACAGCTCATCCTCGTGGATGGCCTGCAGAAGGTTCTCGTATTCGGTCTCGCACTGCTCTTCGGCATCTGAAAAGGAGGGCACGTGCCGAAGGTACCCTTCTTCTTCCAGCTTCTCCGCACAGCGGGTGGCAAGTTCAAGGAGTTCTTCTGAAGTCGGCATAGAGAAGCCTATGTTAGCCCGCCCGGAACGATGTCCTGCTCACAACCCCATGGTTGGGTCGCCATATCCTTGGGCTATGGCCGCTTCCATATCTTCACTACGACGTGTTCACCGGCAGCCCGCTCCTCGGGAACCAACTCGCCGTGTTCACCGACGCGCGCGGCCTGGATACCGCCGCGATGCAGCGCCTGGCGCGTGAGATGAATTTCTCCGAGAGCACGTTCATCCTGCCGGCGGAACAGTCGGGAACCGACATTCGCATGCGCATCTTCACGCCAATGAACGAGATGCCGATGGCGGGTCACCCGACGATTGGCAGCACGTTCGCGCTCGCGCACACAGGCGTCATCCGTCCTGGCTCATCTCGATTCGTGTTTGGTCTGAACATCGGACCCGTGCCCGTGGATCTCGAGTGGAAGGGAGACGCGCTTCGCTTTGCGTGGATGACGCAGTCGACTCCCACATTCGGACGAATCCTCGACGATCGAGCTGCGGTGGCGGCGACGCTTGGGCTGAGCAGCGATGATTTGGCGGAAGGTCTTCCCGTGCAGGAGGTCTCGTGCGGCGTCCCGTATCTTCTCGTGCCGCTTCGCGATCGACAGACGGTCGACCGCGCGGTCAGTGATACAGCGGCCTTCCGCCGATTCATGGCTGCCGCCGGGCTCGACCTCGCGATCTTCCTCTTCTCCGTCGAGCCGACCGGCTCCGCCGAGACCGCCTACAGCCGGATGTTTGCCCCCGAGTTCGGCATCATCGAGGATCCGGCAACCGGAAGTGCCAGCGGGCCGCTCGGTTGCTACCTGGTCCGCCACGGCGTCGTGACCGGCGATGCCGCGCAGCGCATGATCAGCCTTCAGGGCGTAGCCATGGGACGCAGCAGTCGCATTCACATTCACATCGACGGTAGCAGTGACAACATCAGCCGGGTCCGAGTAGGGGGCGAGGCGATCCTCGTCGGGAAAGGGGAGATGCTGGTGTGATCTCGCTCTCGCGCGTCAGCAAGCAGTACGGCCGGCAGGTCCTGTTCGTCGACGCCTCATTCCAACTGAACCCTGGGGAGAAAGTCGGGTTGGTCGGGCCCAACGGCGCCGGCAAGACAACACTGTTCCGCATGATCGTTGGCGAGGAGTCTTCCGACGAGGGCGAAGTCTCGGTCCCGAAGAAGATCACCATCGGCTACTTCCGGCAGGACGTCGAGGAGATGTCGGGCCGCTCCGTGCTCGATGAGGCGATCGCTGGCAGCGGGCGTCTCGGCGTCCTGCATCACCAGCTCGAGGCGCTGCAGCACGACATGACCGATCCGGCCAGGGCCGACGACATGGATCGCATCCTGGCGCGCTTTGGCGAAGTGCAGGAGGAGTACGAGCACCTGGGCGGCTACGGATTGGAGGCGCAGGCGCGCGAGGTACTTCATGGACTCGGCTTTGACGACTCGCGCATCGATGGCGACGTGGGACTGCTCTCCGGCGGCTGGAAGATGCGCGTGGCGATGGCCCGCGTGCTGCTCGGGTCACCCGACGTCCTGCTCATGGACGAGCCGACCAATCATCTCGACATCGAATCGATCGTCTGGCTCGAGGTCTACCTGAAGTCGCGACCCGGTGCGCTGCTGATGACGTCGCACGACCGCGAGTTCATGAACCGCGTCGTGACGAAGATCGCCGAGATCGATGACGGGGAGATCACGGCGTATTCGGGCAACTACGATTTCTACGAGCGCGAGCGCGCGATTCGCGAAGCCAACCGGGAAGCGGCCTACGCACGGCAGCAGGCGATGCTGGCCAAGGAGCAGCGCTTCATCGAACGCTTCTCGGCACACGCCGCCAAGGCTGCGCAGGTGCAGAGCCGGGTCAAGGCACTCGAGAAGATCGAGAAGATCGAGTTGCCCAGGAAGCGGAAGGTCGTTCACTTCGATTTCCGTCAGCCTCCGCGTTCGGGCGACCAGGTCGCCGTGCTCACGGGTGTGTCCAAGGCGTACGGCGACCGCGTCGTTCACGACGGTCTGACGATGACCATCCGGCGCGGTGAGCGCTGGTGCGTCATGGGCAGAAACGGAGCAGGAAAGACCACGCTGCTGCGAATGGTTGCCGGTGTGCTGTCGCCGGACTCTGGCGAGGTTGCGCTCGGTGCGAGCCTCAAAATGGGCTACTTCGCGCAGCAGGCGCTTGATCTCCTCGGATCCGGATCTGACCATCGAGGAACAGCTGCAGCGCGACTTTCCCGGCGAGTCGATCGGCGTGTTGCGGAACCTGGCCGGTGCGTTCCAGTTCTCAGGCGACGACATCGACAAGAAGGTTCGGTCGCTTTCGGGTGGCGAGAAGACGCGCCTGGTGATCGCGCGCATGCTGCTCGACCCGCCGAATTTCCTGGTGCTCGATGAACCGACCAATCACCTCGATCTCTTCACGAAGGAAATGCTCATCGACGCGCTGGACGACTACGATGGCGCGATGCTGTTCGTCTCGCACGATCGCGCCTTCCTGCGTGCGCTGAGCAACCGGGTTGTCGAACTGGGTGGAGAGAGTGGGACGGAGAGGGAGCCGCACCTCTACCCCGGGTCGTACGTGGACTATGTCGCCCGTACCGGGCGCGAGGCGCCCGGAGTGCATTCCTGAGTCGGACCGACGACCTCAATCCCGGAATTCACTCGACACGAGACGATGGTCTCTGACAAGACGCGATCACGGGAGACCGCGTAAGATAGCCCGCCATGGCCACCAAGCTTCTCATCGTGCACGGCTACTCGGACGGATCGACCAGCTTCACCGCGCTGGGCAACTTCCTCATCAAGCAGGGTGTCTACGCCGAGAGCGACGTGTACTACCTCGATTACAGCAGCATGGACGATGAGGCGACGTTCCATGATTTCGCCGACAAGCTCGACACCGACCATCGGCTTCGGCTCGGCGGTCAGCGCGTGGATGTCATCTGTCACAGCACCGGATCACTGGTCGTGCGTGCCTGGCTGGCGCTGCATGCCGAACGCAACCGTCGCCGGCGGCTGGACGAGGACTGTCCGGTCGATCGTCTGCTCTGTTTCGCGCCGGCGAATTTCGGCTCGGATCTGGCCGGTCTCGGCCAATCCTTCCTCGGCAAGTTCAGAACGACGTTCTTCAACTCCAACTCCCGCAAAGAGGACTTCCTGGAGTCGGGCAAGGTCGTTCTGCGCGGGCTCGAGCCGGCGAGTCCCTTTCAGTGGGAACTCTCGTTCAACTACGACCTGCACGGCGGCGCGTCCTATTTCAGCGAGAAGCGTAACGAGTCTCAACGTTGCTATCCCTTCGTTTTTGCCGCCGGCGAAGCGTACAGTGGTGTCGAAGCGAAGCTGGTGAAGCAACGTGCGATGCCGGGGACCGATGGCACCGTGCGGATTGCCGGCACTTCGCTGAACACGCGCGGATGCTCGCTCGATTTCCGAACGGCCGGGCCCGCGCTGCTCTGGTGGCAGGACACCAAGTTCGATCGCATTCCGTTCGCGGTTTTTGCGGGTTTCAATCACGGCAGCATCATCAATCCAGCCACGCCGGGATTCATGGAACCCGATGGCCCTGGAACGATGGCGCTCGCCATCCTCAAGGGCAAGACCACCACGACGCTCGATGAGTACCGGCAGTTCGCGCGCACGTTCGACGAGGTGTCAGAACGAAACTACGCACGAATGCCGGCCGAGCGGAAGACGCGCTACCAGCAGTTCTTCTTCCGCGTCCGCGACGACGTCGATCATCTGGTCGACGATTACTTCATCGACTTCTACGTGCTCGGGCAAGACAACAAGCCGCACGAGAAGCTGACGCTTCAGTTCGATGAGGATTTCGAGTCGCAGGTGACGGTGCATTCGACGACCAGGTCGCACCGCGTGATCATGATGAACTGCAGCAAGCTGGCTGAGTTTCATCAGGCGCTGAAGGCCGAAGGGGCGAAGCTGATTCTCGAAGTGACTGGTGTCAGCGCGCTGCCGGACGTGCGGTACATGAAGAGCACCTTTGTCGCGTACGATCCGCTCGCTCCGTCGAAGGGCGAACCGGATCTGCTCTATCCGAATACGACGACACTGGTCGACGTCATTCTCAATCGCACGCAGACAGACAAGCTTGCCGTGATCACCGGGCCGACCGGCGTCGTGGTGGTGAGCGCCGTGACCGCAACCGAGCCGCCCGTGGAGAAGACCGGGCGCGCTGCGTTGATTTCGTCGCGACGCTTCGACGCCCGGCGGCGTGGGCGTCTAGCTGGCTCGACCGCCTGGAGTGTTGAAGAATGAGTCGGTCAGAGGGGGAGCCTCGCTAGTCATGCCGGACGCCATCGCGATCCGGCCAGCCACCACGAGCGATCTGCCGGTGCTCGGCAAGCTGGGCGCCTTGCTGCTCAAAACGCACTACGAGTTCGATCGGCAACGTTTCATGGCACCGGGCGAGCGCTCGGACGAAGGTTACGCCTGGTTTCTTGGTACGCAGTTACGCGACCCCGACGTCGTGGTGCTGGTCGCGGAGCAGAACGGCACGGTCGTGGGGTACGTGTATGCCGGCCTCGAGCCGCAGTCCTGGAAGGAACTGCGCGAGGCGTGCGGGTTCATTCATGACGTGGTCGTCGATGAGGGCGGGCGCCGAGCCGGTATCGCTACCGCGCTCATCGCGGCGGCAACCGAGTGGCTCCAAGGCCGTGGCGCTCCGCGAGTGATGCTCTGGACCGCTCAGCGGAACGAAGGCGCGCAACGGCTGTTCGAGCGCCTCGGCTTCCGTCGAACCATGGTCGAGATGACACGAGAGCGCGTTCCCTAACCGCCTCTCACATCGCGAACCCCGTCGTGCACTCCCGTCGCACGAGCTTTCCCTGACTTCTCCTCGCAGCGTGGAACAGACCATGCACATCCCCGGTCACGAGGGATGTATGGCAAAGTACGGCCGGTCGGCATCGAAGCGAGTAGGGTCGGCGATGCGTCGTCGAAAGAAGGGCACGCTCAAAAGCGGATCGGGCCGCAAGGTCAAGAGCCGGAAGCAGGCGATTGCGATCGGTTTGAGTGAGGCGCGTGAGAAAGGCGCCAAGGTACCCGCGCGTCGTTCGTCGTCGAAGAAGCGCTAGGCTCAACGGCTCAGATGAGCCTGCAGATTCCAGGTGAGGGCACTGGCGCATCCCTTGCAAGCGAGGGTGCCAAGAACACACGAATATGCGTTTGGGTCCACTAGGGAAGTTGCGCATTGCGCAGGTTGCACCGCTGAGTGAAAGTGTTCCACCAAAGCTCTACGGCGGAACGGAACGTGTCGTTGCCGTGTTGACCGATGAGCTCGTTCGTCAGGGCCACGACGGTCACGCTGTTCGCGAGCGGCGATTCGCGCACTTCAGCGACACTCGTGGCCGCTTGCGATCGGGCGCAGCGGTTGATGGGATGCGTGGATCCGCTTGCCGCGCACATGCTCATGATTGAGCAGGTCGTGCAGCGCGCCGACGAGTTCGACATCATTCACTTCCACATCGCGCCGTTGCACTTTCCGTTGGCGCGGCGGATGTCGACGCCGCATCTGACTACGCATGCACGGCCGTCTCGATCTGCCCGATCTCGTGCCACTCTACGAGGAGTTCAGCGAACTGCCGCTGGTGTCGATCTCCGACGCGCAACGCGTTCCGTTGCCGGATCAGAACTGGGTCGGCACCGTGCATCACGGGTTTCCCGAGCGTGATTTCCAGTTCCATCGCGAGCCCGGGGAGTACCTGGCGTTTCTCGGCCGCATCGCGCATGAGAAGCGAGTGGATCGGGCAATCGAGATCGCCAAGGCATGCGGCTGGCCGCTCAAGATCGCTGCGAAGGTCGACCCGAGCGACGTGCTCTATTTCAAGAACGAGATCGCACCGCTGCATGGAGCACCCGCTGATCGAGTTCATCGGCGAGATCCCGGACTGAGCAGAAGAGCGCGTTCCTCGGACAGGCGCGCGCGCATGCTTGTTCCCGATCGATTGGCCGGAGCCGTTCGGCCTGGTCATGATCGAGTCGCTCGCCTGCGGCACGCCGATCGTCGCGTTTCGTGGCGGGTCAGTGGATGAGGTTATCGATGACGGCGTCACGGGGTTTGTCGTGGACGATCTGATGGAGGCGATTGACGCGACCACGCGTACGCATACACTGGATCGTCGCGCCTGCCGCGACGCATTCACGCGTCGCTTCAGCGGCGCGCGTATGGCGTCGTCGTATGTTCGACTCTATCGACAGCTCACTTCCAGCGCGGCAGATGCCGGTATCGTCGCCTGAAGGCTTCCGAGACGCGATCCCTCGAGCAATTCGAGCAGGGGTTCCCGATCATCGCCGACTCGGATCGGCCGATTACGCCGCTTCGTGTGCTGAAGCACGGCGATTCGTTCGCCGTGTTCGACGCGCGCGGCGACATCGTGCCGAGCGAGGCGAGCGAGGAAGGCCTCTACCACGACGGCACCCGTTTTCTGTCGCGCTATCGAGCTGCGGCTTTACGGACATCAACCGTTGCTGCTCAGCTCGACGGTCAGCGCCGACAACCGTTCTTCGAAGCCGATCTGACCAACCCAGATCTGCGCCGCGACGGCGTCGTGGCCGTCGCGCGCGGCGAGATCAACATCTGCCGCACGCGGATGCTCTGGAATGCGCTGTGCGTCGAGCGGATCCAGGTGACGAACTATCGCCTCGATCGCCTCGAGGTGCCGATCTCGCTCTACTTCGACGCCGACTTCGCCGACGTCTTCGAAGTGCGCGGCACGCGGCGAGCGCGGCGCGGCGAGCGGCTTCCGGACGAAGCGGAAGAGGGATACCTGATGCGCTATCGCGGTCTGGACGGTCGCGAGCGACGCGCGCACGCTGCAGTGGAATCGCCGTCCCGATCGACGTGGCCAGAATCGCGTGATGTGGATGCTCACCCTCGAGCCGATGGCCACGGCGGCTATCGACGTCAGCGTGTCGAATACAAAGCGGACGGGTTGGTGGCGGCATCGCCGTCAGATGTGTCGTTCGACAACGCGCTGGCAATGAAGAAGGCCACGCGAGGCCACACACCTCACGCGTTCTGCTGCAACCTGGCGAGTTCCAGCACCATCTTCAACCGCTGGCTGGAACGGTCGTCTGCGGATTTGCAGATCATGATCACCGACACGCCGCACGGGAGGTACCCGTATGCGGGTATTCCGTGGTTCAGCACGCCATTCGGACGCGACGGAGTGATCACGGCCTTCGAGATGCTCTGGCTGAATCCGGAAGTCGCGCGCGGGGTGTTGTCGTTTCTGGCGAAGACGCAGGCCACCACGACTGACGATGCGCGCGATGCGCAGCCAGGAAAGATTCTGCACGAGATGCGCGGCGGAGAGATGGCAGCGCTCGGCGAGGTGCCATTCGGCCGCTACTATGGCAGCTGCGATGTCACACCGCTGTTCGTCATGCTCGCCGACGCGTACTACCATCGCACGGGGGATCTGGCCTTCATCGATCAACTCTGGCCCAGCCTGGTTCACGCGCTCGAGTGGATGGATGGAAGCGGCGATCTCGATGGTGACGGCTTCATCGAGTACGCGCGGCAGTCTGAAACGGGTCTGGTGCAACAGGGGTGGAAGGATTCGTACGACTCTGTCTTTCACGCCGACGGCTCCTTTGCTGAGCCGCCGATCGCGCTCTGTGAGGTGCAGGGCTATGCCTACGCCGCATGGAAAGGCGCTGGGCAGCTGGCCTTGCTCCGCGGTGACGGAAAATGTCGAAGGAGTGGCTGGCTCGAGCCGAGCGCCTGCGTGTGCAGTTCGAGCGGGCGTTCTGGTGCGAAGACCTTGGGACCTACGCGCTGGCGCTCGACGGCGTCAAGCGGCCCTGCCGCGTGCGGACGTCCAACCCGGGACATTGTCTGTTTGCCGGCATCGTCTCGCCCGAGCGGGCCGAACGTGTATGCGCGACGTTGATGGATGACACCTCGTTCGCCGGGTGGGGCGTGCGCACTGTGACCGCGACCGAGCGACGATACAACCCGCAGTCCTATCACAACGGCTCGATCTGGCCGCACGACAACGCAATCATTGCCGCGGGGATGGCGCGGTATGGCTTCACCGGTGCGTGCGCGGCGGATTCTGACGGCGATGGCCGATCTGAGCGAAGCCGTCGATCTCCATCGTCTGCCCGAGTTGATTTGCGGTTTCCCGAGACGTGGTCGCGAATACCCCACGCTCTATCCCGTTGCGTGTGCGCCGCAGGCCTGGGCGGCGGGCGCGGTGTTCCTGCTGCTCGCGGCGACGCTTGGCGTGGACATCGACGCGCCGCGGCGCCGCATCACCGTCTCCCGTGGACGCCTCCCCGAGACGATCGACTGGGTCAGGCTGACCGATCTGGCGATCGGAGATGCACATGTCGACATCCGTCTCGAGCGCCATCCGCACGGCGTGGGTGTCACGGTCCTTCGTCGCGAAGGGCCGGTGGAGATCGTCAGCGTCAGTTGAGCACCCGAAGGTACGGGCGCGAACGTGCGATATGCTTCGCCGATGGAGGGCGGCGTCCGATGACTTCAAGAGGCATCCTCGCGAGCGTTGTGTCAGTCCTGTTTCCGGTTCTCGCGGTGGCGCAAGGGCAGCCTCCGCGTCTGCCAGCCGGTGCGACGACGACACCGCCGGCATCGGTGCAGGCGCCTGCCGACCCCGGTTACGAGGCGTTGATCAAGATGTGCAAGACTCCACCGCCTCCTGGGAGAGGGCGAGGTGCCGGAGGGCGTGGTGGGGGTGCGGCCCCTGCGCAGGGCATCCGCGACTACACGGTGACGGAGATCCCAGGAGTCATCGCCGCGGGCCAGAAGTGGAAGTTCCTCTGGCAGGAAGCGGGCAACAACGGCGACGGCATCGTTGGGACCGATGACGGCGGGCTCCTCCTCGCGCAGAACGACAACAGCAGGGTCGTCAAACTCGACAAAGATGGCCGACCGACGGTCGCGTATTCGGATACGCATACCGGCGGTGCGCTGTCGATCAACAAGAAGGGCGCGATCTTCATCGTGCAGCGCGGCCTCCGCGCGACGGTGACGCAGCTGGCGCCGCAGCGCAGAGTGCTGGCCAACAGCTATCAGGGTGATCCGCTCGACTGCATCGGCGGCGTCATCAACGATCTGACCGCCGACAGCAGGGGTGGCGCCTATTTCACGATGGGCGGCGTGTACTACGCGGATCCGAAGGGCGTGGTCACGAAGTACGGGCAGGATGTGACCCCTAACGGGATCGTGCTGAGCGCGGACGAAAAGACGCTCTACGTCACTGACGGGCCCGAACTGGCGGTGTTCGATGTCCAGGCGGACGGTTCGTTGACCAATCAGCGCGCATTCGGGAAATACGAAGGCAATGGTGATGGCCTCTCGATCGATTCGATGGGGCGCGTCTTACGTCACGACCAACCTGGGCGTCGTCGTGTTGAGCCCTGAGGGCAAGAATCTCGGTACCATCCCGACACCGCGCGGCATCATCACCGGGGCGTTCGGGGGACCGGACAAGAAGACGTTCTTCATCCTGGCTCGCGGCGCGACGGATAACGATGGAACCGAGGTGGCCAACGCGGCACAGGTCTGGTCGATCCCGATGATTGCTCAGGGGTACCGAGGGCGCGCCAAGTAAGCGCGGGTTACCCCCTGATCAGAAGGCCGCGCTCTGCTGCGAACACGGCAAGCGCGGTCGCCTTGCGCACGCCGATTTTCTTCATCATCTTGTTACGGTGCACCGCCACCGTGTTCATGCTGAGGTTGAGCTCGCGGGCGATCTCGCGATTCGACTTGCTCTGAGCGACGCGCAGCAGCACTTCCTTCTCGCGGGCGGTCAGCCGCTCGTAGCCGGTCTCCCAGCCAGATTCTCTTATTTGAGTCGCACTCGACAGGCCTGGACTCAGATAGCGGTCGCCGCGATGGGCGAGGTGGACGGCTCGCCTCAAGTCCATGTCCGACGCGTCATCGAGCTCGACGCACCCGAGTGCACCTGCAGTCAATATGGCGTCAGCAACCCGCGGGGTAGACCAGTGGGCCACACAGACGATTCTGACGTCTGCCGCCATTCGAAGCGTCGCGATCTCCGAGACCCGTGTCGCGTCCCGATCGGTCGTCGCGCACATCACGACGACGTCCACATCCTGACAAGACAGCATCGCTGCCGCGTCACCCGCGTTCGAAGCCTCCGCGACGACGGCGATGTCCGTCTCCTCCTGGAGTAGACGTCGGAACGCACTCCGCAGCAGAGCGGAGCGCTCGACCAGCAGCACGCGGAGCATCAGGCCTCCTGACGACTGCTGGAGTCTGTCGACGTTCTTCGCCGGCGGGCACGGAAGGAGCGTGACCGGGCGGGCGTGTTCGGGAACAGCGCAAGAGCCGCCATGGCTCGGGCACTGCCGGCCGAGAGATGGAGTGCCACAGCCTCTGCCGCCTTGATGGGGTCTCTGGACACGATGGCCCGCACCAGTTCCTGATGGGTGGCGTGATCGCCGGAGGGCCGCGCGATCTGTGAGAGCCAGAGCGCGGCAAACGCATGGCACTGATCGACGGCGTCGCAAAGCGGCCCGCATCGGCTGTACGCGGCGATCTGGCGATGGAACTTCCGATGCAGCGCCGAGTACTGCTTGACGTCCAGTCGGGCGCCGCGTTCATCCAGTTCCTGCGCGAGCGTCTCGAGGTGCTGCAGTTCCTGCGCGCTGGCCATGATCGCGGTTCGCACGGCGGCCTGCGTCTCGAGCGCTTCCCGGACCACGAAGTGGCCGGTCACATCTTCAGGTGAGGGTGTCCGCACGCGCGTGCCGGCGCGCGGCCGGCTTTCGAGCAGGCCTTCGAACTCGAGGCGCTGGAGTGCCTGCGCCGCGGGCAGCAGGCTCGTGCTCATTTCCAATGCGATGCGACGGCGAGACATCGGCTGCCCGGGTTGCAGCACGCCGCTCAGGATCTGACGGCGCACGTTCTGATACACCCGCAATCCCAGGGTGGCTGCTCGTTGCGAGTCACGCATACGGTTGTTTTGCCCGCGCCCGTCCGGGACCGCCGTTGCTCCAGCGGTACGATCGTTCGCAGTACGAAATTTGTTTCTCAATAAGAACATCCCACGCTTTCGCCCGTCAAGCGATTCCGCGGACCCAGCAGTGGTAGGTTTCACGTCGTGTTGGACGGCGCCGGCCCGCCGATGGTTCACAACCCCAGCAGTTCGAGAGGCTGGTCCCGGCGCCGTGGGCATAAGATGATGCCGCCGCCGCGCTCAGACCGGTCGGGACGATCGCGGTGAGATGACGCTAAGCCGGAGACATCTGTATGCGTGTGCTGGTTGTCGCCCTCATCACCCTTTGCGTGACCGCCTCTGCCGCGGACGCGCAGCCGTTCGCGAATGCGAAGAGTTCCCTGGCGGACTATACCGTCGCCCAGTCCACACCGCAGAAGGCGTGCGAGTCGCTGGCGACCTTCAAAGGCGAGGGAATTGACACGATTCAGGCGCAGGTCGTCCCGGCAAGCGCCGACGCCCCGCAGCACTGCCGTGTCAGTGGGGTCATCGCGCCCGAGATTGCCTTTGAGGTCAACCTGCCGGACCACTGGAATCAGCGGTTCTACATGATCGGCAATGGCGGGCATGCCGGTGAAGCGCTCGACGCTGCGGGACGTGTATCGCAGCGGTCCGAGGCGCTCGCCAACGGCTTCGTGATGGCGCAGACGAATACCGGGCACGACTCGCGAAAAGAGCCCGGTGCCTCGTTCGTGATGAGCAACCCGCAGAAGGCCGTCGACTACGCCTACCGCGCGGTCCATCTCACGGCCGACACGGCCAAACGAATCGCCACCGACTACTACGCGAAGCCGGTGTCCTATTCGTACTGGAACTCGTGCTCGAACGGCGGACGCCAGGGTCTCATCGAGGCACAGCGCTATCCCGACGATTTCGATGGGATCGTGGCCAACGCGCCATGGGTCGACCAGACCGGGTTCACGATTGGCGCGATGTGGAATCAGCGCGCCCTGACGGAGGCACCGGTGCCGCCGGACAAGCTGCGGCTCGTGTCCGACCAAGTGATCGCGAAGTGCGATGCGGTCGACGGACTGACAGACGGCCTCATCGACGATCCGCGTGCCTGTCGTTTCGATCCCGCTGCACGACGTCCCGGCGTGCAAGGAAGGGGCGGATGCCGCCGATTGCCTCACCCCAGCCCAGGCTGGAACGCTCAAGAAGATCTATGACGGGGTCTCGAGCAACGGGCAGAAGTTCTTCCCGGGCTTCATGATTGGCAGCGAAGTGGTCTCCTCTGCCCCGAATGGGACGCTGTCGAGCGGCTGGGCCAATCTGATCGTCGCCACGAAGCCGGGTGCCAAGCCCGCCGATTTCAACCTGGCCGAGGGGACGATGCGCTATCTGGTGTTCGATCCGCCACGGCCGGAATACGACTACATGACGTTCGACTTCGATCGCGATCCCGCGTTGCTCGAGCGCTGGGGCAAGCTGGCGAACGCGAACAATCCGGATCTCTCCGCGTTCCGCGAGAGCGGGGGCAAGCTGATCATGACCTACGGCTGGGCGGACGCGATCCTTCAACCCATGATGGGCGTCGATTACTACGAGAAGGTCGTCGCGACGCATGGGTCCAGCACCGGTGACTTCGCGCGACTGTTCATGATGCCGGGTGTGGCTCACTGTGGCGGCGGCGTCGGGCCCGATCGTCACGATGCGGTCACGGCGGTCATCGACTGGGTCGAGAAGGGAAAGGCGCCGGACTCATTGCTCGCCTCGAAGGTGACGGACGGAAAAGTCGTCCGCACGCGTCCGTTGTGCCCGTACCCGCAGGTCGCGCGCTACAAGGGGCAGGGCAGCATCGACGACGCCGCGAACTTCAGTTGCGTCGCGCCGCAAGAGTGCCATGAAGAGGTGGTGGTCGTTCGTCCTCGTGGGAGCGTGCACCCTGGCATGGGCGTCCTCGTCCACCGTTGGCGCCCGACAGTCTCGCACTCAGATACTCGACGAGAACGGCGCGCCGGTCTTCAAAGTGGATCCGTTCTGGCCGAAGCCGCTGCCCAACCGATGGAGCATGCAGCAGGTCACCGGCATTCACGTGGACCACGACGATCACATCTGGTTCCTGAATCGCGCCGCCGCGGCCGAAGGCGATGAGGTCGGAGGAGATGGCACGCCGCCCCGGATCGATTGCTGCGTGCGCGGGCCCGAGGTCATGGAGCTCGATCAGGATGGCAAGGTAGTCCACGCATGGGGCGGCCCTGGCTACCACCCGCTCTGGCCGACCGCACTCCAGACCGTGATCGCCGATCGTCAGGGATTCGTGTGGGTAGGGGGCACGGCGCCGCAGGACAGCATCCTCAAGTTCACGCGAGACGGCAAATTCGTCTGGGACTTCGGCCATCGTCCGCCGCCGGGTGCGCAGCTGGCCGAGAACAACGAGCAGACCGATGTCCTCGTCTCGAAAGGCCGCTTTCAGCTCGACGAGGTCGCGCGCGAGATCTACATCATCAACTGGAAGCGCGTGCTCGTGTACGACATGGACACCGGCGCCTTCAAGCGCGGCTGGGGCGGCCACGGCATGCCGTTGAGCGAGATCTCGAACGATCCGATTCCGCCGTACAAGTGGACCGGGGCTCCGCCTCCGGCGGAGAAGAACTTCGTGCCTGACCTTCACTTCCTCGAGATTTCCCGCGACAGGCGCGTCTACATCGGCGAACGCGGGCAGAACCGAATCCAGGTGTTCACCACCGACGGTAAGTGGCTGCAGGACTTCCATGTGGCGCCCAACACACCCGCGCGCGGCGAGGGGTGCGGCGGCCTCAACAACACGAAGCTGCCTCCCTGCGGAACGACCTACAAGCTGGCGATCTCGCGCGACCAGTCGGAGAAGTACCTCTACGTCGCTGATGGCACCAACAACCGCGTGTGGATCCTCGATCGCCAGAGCGGCAAGACGCTCGGTTCATTTGGCGGCAATGGCCGTTACGCCGGCCAGTTGCACTGGATCAACGCGATCGCGATGGACTCGAAGGGCAACATCTACACCGGCGAAGTCGAACACGCGAAGCGGATCCAGAAGTTCGAGCCGGTGATGAAGTAGGGCTCTGGGCTCAGCAGGGCGGAAAAACGCGTCCGTCCATCGCATTCCAACTCCGGCTGACGGTGGAAGTTTGGTAGGAGTTGGGCGCAGCCTCTGGGCTCTGGTCTCGGCTCTGGCCTGTGGGTGTTGTCCCGCAGCTTGACGTCGCGCGGGTGCCCGACGTATCACGGGGCGTGAGCCGTCGATCCAGGAAGCGTCCCGAGGCGCCGCAACCGCCATCAGCGCGACCTCCGTCCACCCCTGAGCCCCCGGTCGCCAGTCCGGAGTCTCGCATCGAGAATCCCGGCGCGCGTTGGATCGGCCTTGCGGGCGCCGTTCTCGCGGCCGGTGTCGCTCTGTTCGTTGTTTTCCGTCTGACCAGCGGCGGCGATCCCGATCGTCTGCCGCAGCCGCCCCGTCTGTCGGCCCAGCAGAAAGTCATTGAGGATCATCTGCGCGAGCGCTACGACGCCGCGGTCGAAGATCCCTCCTCGATTGAATCAGTCGGGACCCTCTGCATCGCGTATCACGCAGACATGTTTTTCGATCAGGCCGAACGCTGTTACGACGTGGCGGCGTCGCTCGCGCCTGACGACTGGCGATGGATCTACTACCGCGCCGTCATCCAGTCGGAGCGCGGTGGCGGGGAGGCACTGCTCGCCAACCTGCGCACCGTCGTCGAACGTGCACCGCAGCTCGGTCCAGCGTGGTTGCGACTGGGAGAGGCAGAGTTCAAGGCAGGTCGATACGACGAGGCGGCGAAGGCGTGGCAGAGGGCCCGCGATCTTCCCGCTGCCGCGGCAGAGACGAGCTCGCCGCGCCACGTCACCGAGGTCCCGCTGTCGGCATATGCGTCACTTGGCCTCGCGCGTATCGCGCTGGTCCGGGGAGAGTTCGATGCCGCTCGCACGACTCTCGAACAGGTCAACGCCGCTACGCCGAACTTCGGCCCTGCGCTGCGTCTTCTTGCCGACAGCTATCGCCGGCTCGGGCGCGAGGACGAGGCGACTCGCCTCGTGTATCGAGCAGGAAGGTTGCCACCGTACACGCCCTACGCCGATCCGGTGATCGACGAGCTCGCGCGCGAGTCGCGCAACAGCATCTTCCTTCTGCGGCTGGCCTCGGAAGCCAATCTCTCGATCAACGCCGAGTGGAGCGAATACCTCACCAGGCGTGCACTCGAGTTCGATCCGAACAATCCCGAGGTGGTGCTGAAGCTCGCAAGGATCCTTCGCACCGTCGAGCGCAACGAAGAGGCGCTGGTGCTGTTCGAGCGATACCAGGCGATGGTGCCCGGCGATTATCAGGTGCTCGCGCACATCGGGAGCTGTCTCAGCGCAATGGGCCGCCTCGGCGAAGCCGAGTCATATTTCCGCCAGGCGTTGAAAGGGCTCGACGATCCGGTGACGCACTACAACATGGGGCTGCTGCTGGCGCTCACCGGCCGTCTCAGCGAAGCGGTCAAGGAGTACGAGAAGGCGCTGGAGCGCGATCCGATGCACAGCGATGCGCGGTCGAATCTGGCCGCGGCTCTGGCGCGTCAGGGGCGGCTCGATCGCGCCGCCGCGGAGCTGCGTCGACTAGTCGAACACGATCCTGAGAACGCCGGTGCACGGACGAACCTGGGATTGGTCCTGCTCCAGCAGGGCCACCGCGAGCAGGCGAGAACACAACTGGAAGAAGCGCTCAGGCTGAATCCGCAGCTCACACCAGCCGCGGAAGCGCTGAGGGAGCTTAGGCGCTGGGCTCTAAGGCGATGTCGAGAGCCGAGCGTCAAGGAATAATCGGGCTCGTCCGATCCACCTGCTCCTGATCTCCGACCATCAACGTGATCGCGTAGTTCGCCTGCTGGCACACATACTCGAAGAGCTCGGTGCCGTTCTCCCAGCGCAGGTTGAATCGAGCCGTCCACGGCGCGGTGTAGGCGCCTGAATCGTCGACCGTGACCTCATAGCGAATCGCTCCCGAGTCAACGCGTGTGAAACGCTCGACTGTGTGAAGCGCTTCGGTGTGCGGCAGCCCGCGGCGGTCGAGCCAGAAGCCTTCGTTGAAACCGGTGGTGTCGATGACGAGCGTGTCGCCCTCCCACCAGCCGATCGAATGACCGTAGAAGCTCGGCGTCAATTTCGCGGGATGTGAGCGGCCGTCCATGTAGACCGTCCGGTAGGTGTGCGGGCCACCGACGTCGAAGATATAGAGACGCTGCAGCTCAGGCAGCTCGACGAACTCGACACCGTACGGCGTCAGGAACTGACGTGCGACACCGGATGGCTTGCATCGCGTGTGCGGCTCGAGCTCATGTCCCTGGCGATCGTCGTACACCGCGCGCGCCCACGGCTTGAACGACACGGTCGGCAGCGGTGCGATCGGATCCGTGATACCGAAGACCGGGAGCCAGAGTCCTTTCTGCGTGGGCGTCGCGCCGGTGAGGGTCACTCTGCCCTCTGCATTTCGCGGCGCGGGCTGTGGCGGCGTTGTCGCGCGGGCAGTGCCGACGCCGCCGACGACTCCCTGTCCTCCCTGTCCCCCCTGTGCGGGTTGTTGTGCGAATGAAGGCGCAGAACTCATGACGAACAGGAGAACCAGAACGGGCGCAGCGAGTCTCATGGTCTTATCCATAACCGAAATCGATTACCAAAATCTTGACAGGTATCCGTGACAAGCGTATACGTGTTCCGGCCTGAGAACACACTTTCGGTATGCGAAAAGTGTGTATCGGGATTCGTGCGCGTGGATCGGTCTTGATATCGACCGGACGCGGGCAGGTGACCAAGTCCGGACGGCATTAGATGGAGGCAGGCATGCGAGGTTTGGTGAGAACCCTGGCTGTTCTCTCCGCAGTTCTCCTGGCGCCAGTTGTCGCGAGTGCGCAGCAGGCGTCGATATCAGGAGTCATCAAAGACGCATCCGGTGCAGTGTTGCCGGGTGTCTCAGTGGAAGCTACAAGCCCGGCCTTGACGGAAAAGGTCCGGTCGGTCGTCAGCGACGGTACAGGGCAGTATCGAATCGTCGAACTGCCTCCCGGCACATACGCCGTCACCTTCTCCCTTCCTGGATTCAACCTCGTCAAGCGCGAAGGCGTCGTGCTGACGGGAGCCCTGACCGCAAATATCGATGTCGAACTGCGCGTCGGCTCGCTCGAAGAAACCGTCACCGTGACGGGTGAGTCACCCATCGTCGACGTGCAGAGCGCGCGACGCCAGCAGATTATCGACGGAGACGTCCTTCAGACGATTCCGACCTCGCGTTCCTATAACAACGTCCTCCAGCTCGTGCCCGGCGTCGTCGCAGGCGACGGGCAGGTCCAGCTTCGCCCGACAATGTTGTTGTTCACGGCCCACGGGGGCAGCACCGAAGACGGTCGGCTGACTCTCGATGGCATCAACACTGGCGCGTCCCGCGGTGGCGCCGGCGTGTCTGGGTACATTCCCGACATGCAGAACGCCGCTGAGGTCACGTTCACGATTTCGGGCAATCTTGGCGAGGCCGAAACAGGCGGACCCCAGATGACGGTCGTGCCGAGGTCGGGCAGCAACACGTTCAATGGCTCCTTCTTCATCTCGGGACTGAACGACAGCATGCAGGGCGACAACTTCGACGCGCAGCAGCTGAGCGTGTTGGCGGTTCTCCTGCAAAGTCGCTTTTGCTCCGTGACTACCAGGTTTCCGTCGGTGGACCGGTCCTGCAGGACCGGATGTGGTTCTTCTTCAATCATCGGCGCATCGATGCGGCCGATGCCCAGCCCGGCATCTTCGCAAACAAGAACGCTGGCGATCCCTCCAAGTGGACCTATGTGCCGGACTTCACTCAACAGGGCCGAATCGATCAGAGCCGCAAGATCTACTCCCTGCGACTGACCACGCAGCTGACGCCCAAGAACAAGTTGATGCTGTTCTGGGACGAGCAGCCGCAGTGCAGCGGCGCCGCCTGGCCCGGCAGCTCCTCCGACGATGGCTGCATGTCGAACAAGGACGGCTGGATCTATGGCGGCAGCCAGATCAACGGCTTCTTCGGTCCCGGTCCGAACTCGCCGGAAACCGGCGACTACGGCGACACCCATCAGAAGGTGCAGCAGGTGAAGTACACGGCGCCAGCCACCAACCGGTTGCTGCTCGAGGCGGGCTTCGGGACCTATATCTCGCAGTGGGGCTACATGGAGCGGCCGGGCAACCCGACCAAGGACCTTGTCCGCGTGCAGGAGCAGTCGGCCCAGATCTTCGACCGCAACGGAAACAAGGTCGCGACGGCGTGCGCGGACTGTCTGACCGTGGGCGGCAACCTGAAGTATCGCTCCTCGAACTGGCCGACAGGCTACATCTTCGCGCACACCTGGAACGCGTCCGCGAGCTACGTCACCGGTGCCCACAACATGAAGTTCGGGTATCAGGGTGCGTTCCACCGTGACGATGACAACCTGTTCCCGACGATCAGCAATGATCACCTGATGCAGTTGACCGTCAACAACGGTGTGCCGAACAACTTCACGATTCAGTCCGGCGCGTTCACAAGGAAGGTACGCACCGAGTACTACGCGTTCTTCGCACAGGAAACATGGACGAAGGATCGCCTGACGTTGCAGGGCGCGCTGCGATTCGATCGTGCGTGGAGCTCTTTCCCAGAGCAGGTCATCGGTCCGTCCGTCACGGATTACCGACAGCGATCGTGCTTCCACCGCAGGACGGCATTACCGGCTACAACGACATCAGCCCGCGCATTGGTGGCGCGTACGATGTGTTCGGTAACGGGAAGACATCGCTCAAGGCAAACGTCGGACGTTACCTGCATCCGGCCTCGAACCAGGGGCGCTACATCAACGCCAACCCTTCCGAGCTCGTCTCGACGATCACGGGACGTGCGTGGACCGACGCTAACGGCAACTACTGGCCCGACTGCAATATCCTCGACGGCCGACCGCAAAGCCCCGCGACAACGGGTTCGATCGACACGTGCGGCGTCTGGGCAGATCCGAATTTCGGGCGAGAACGTCCGAGTACCACGCTCGATGAGTCCATCCTCGGAGGCTGGGGAGCGCGGCCTTACGACTGGCAGTTCGGCGTCTCGGTACAGCAGGAAGTCATGCCTCGCGTCTCCGTCGAAGTCGGGTACTACCGTCGGTGGTGGCCCATCTTCGGCGGGCACGACGTCACCGACAACGTACTGACCAGCGCATCCGACTACAGCCAGTTCAGTGTTGTAGCTCCATCCGACTCCAAGCTGCCAAATGGCGGCGGATACTCAGTCCCTGGTATCTACAACATCACGCCCGGAGCAGCGTTGCGCGGTGCTGAGAACGTTCAGTCAGCGGCGAACGACTTCGGCAATTACAAACGATACTGGGATGGCTTCGACATCACGGCGCAGGCACGCTTCGCAACGGGCTGACGCTCCAGGGTGGAACGAGCAGTGGCCGACTCGTCGAGGACATCTGCGACGTGCGCACGCAGGTTCCGGAGTTGTCGGCCGGTGCGGGGGGAGTTCTGGCGAGTCCGACCAATCCGTAGTGTCGGCAGTCCGAACCGCTGCTCACAACCTTCAAGGGGCTGTTCAGCTATCTGATCCCGAAGGTGGATGTGCAGGTTGCGGGTACCTTCTCGAGCCGTCCCGGTGTCAGCCTGACGGCGAATCAGGTCTACACCAGCGCGCAGATCGCTAACCCGGCGTTCTCGACGCTCGGGCGTCCACTGGCACAGGTGGCGACCGTCACCGTCAATCTGGTCGAGCCGCAAACCGAGTTCGGCGACAGAATCGATCAGCTCGACCTCCGCTTCGGCAAGATCCTCCGATTCGGCCGGACGAGAACCAACCTCAACGTGGACATCGTCAACGCGCTGAACTCGAACGACAATCTCGGGTACAGCACGACGTTCAGCCCGACGTGGCCAACACCGACGAGCGTGCTCACTGCCAGGCTCTTCCGTCTGAGCGCGCAGTTCGACTTCTAAGGTCATCTGCTCAACTCCCGAACTCCGGACTTCCGAATCCCAAGTATCGGCTTGGTAGTTCGGGAGTTGGAGGTTCCGGGAGTTGACTCCCACCCCGCACCATGCGGGGATTTGTTACGATCCCCTCGGGATGTCCCGCCTTTCCGCCATCCTCTTCTGCATTGCATTCGTTCTGTGTGGTCCTGTGCACTCGACTGCGCAGGTCAAGGACGCATTCATTCAGGGTGTGGCTGACTTCGTCAACGCCGCCAACGGATATGAGCGGCGACGAAGGTCCCGCTGCTGACGGCCGCCATCGACGCCATGGCTGCTGGTCTGGCGCAGTGGGACGCTGCCGTGGCGAAGGTCGAGGCAGGACTCACCGCTGAGATCGGGGAGGCTCCGCCTCCGTCGCCGCCCGTATGCGCGCGGCGCTTGGCGCCGTTTATCTGGAGCGCGGGCGCTGGATGCGGCACTCGAAGCAGTTCGATGCCGCCGTGGCCTCGACCCTCAGGTCGATGATGTTCAGCTATCTGCGTGGACTCCTGTACGTGCGTGCGAACCGGCCGAACGAAGCTGGTAGCCTTTCGCGCCGCGTTGCAGCAGGAGCCCGCGAAATGTCACGACCGCCTACCTGTTTCTTCGCGCGTCATCACAGCGTGCCGAAGCTGGTGAGACGAACGCCGCGATGAAGACGCTCTCGGAGGCAGTGGAGAGCGCGACCCTCTGCAAACCGTCCGCAGTTCATGGTCCTCGACTTTCTCGACGAGGCGTCGGTGGCTGCGCCCGTGTTCGTGCCTGCTGCTATATAGCGATGCGGCCGCGCTTCTCATGCAAGGCGAAGTACGACGAGGCCATCGCCTCGCTGCGAAAGAGGGCCGAGCAAGTCTCTTGCTGCCGCACGAGACGAACGTACGCGCCTGGCGGCGGCCGATGCGCGCGATCGAATCAGGAGATCCTCCGCGGCGCGTGCCGCGCTTGGAGGAGCGGTACGGGCATTCCCCAAGTCGGGACGGTCGCACTGGAAGCTGGGACGGCTTCAGAGCGACTCGGGGACGATGCAGCGGCGCTGAAGTCATTCCAGAGCGGCAGTCTCGCTGCCGTCTCTCGGTGGAGCGGCCAACGTGTACGCGCGCGATCGGGCGGATTCAACACAACCAACTCGATCTCGACGCCGCGATCTCGGCTTACGGACGCAGGGTCGAGCTCACGCCGAACGACGCGTTGGCGCATCTCGATCTGGGGGACGTGTATCGCGCGCAGGACCGACTGGATGACGCGCTCGCCGAGTATCTGATCGCCTCGCTTCTCGATCCGGCCAACGTCAGGGCGCTCGCCACCGCGGCGCAGATTCATGCCTCCGCCGGTCGCGATGATGCGGCGGTCCGGCTGCTGCGTCGGGCCGTCACGCTGGACTCGGCACATCTCGAGGCGCGTTACGCGCTCGGTCGCGCGCTGATGCGTCTTGGGCCAGATGGAGGAGGGACGGCGCGAGCTGCAGGTGTTCGAGCAGCTTCAGCAGAAGGCGATGCAGGACGAGAGGCGACGCTTTCAGGAGAACCAGATCAAGATCGAAGAGACGTTGAAGGCGGCACGCGGCGGGAGCCGGGCCGATGAGGTGTCTGGCCGCTGCGCTGACGACAGCGTTGGTGATTGTCATCGCCAACGACGATCGCGCTGATGCGCGATGGCAACCGAAATCAAGTGGAGCGTCCGCTCCGCGATGGGTCACGTTCGAGAACATCGCCGCCACCGCCGGCGTGACATTCGCGAATATCAATGGTGCCAGCCCCGACAAGTATCTCGTCGAGACGATGGGGTCGGGAGGGCTGTTCTTCGACTACGACAACGACGGTTGGATCGATCTCTTTCTCGTCGATGGTGGTTCGATCGCCGATACCACAGTGAACGCTCGCGCGCGGCATCGATTGCTTTCGCAATGCGGGCAACGGCATCTTCAAGGATGTGACGGACGGCGTCGGGCATCACGCACCGCGACTACGGCATGGGTGCATGTGCCGGCGATATCGACAACGACGGGCGAGTCGATCTGTACGTCACGAACTATGGGCCGAACATGCTGTATCGAAATATCGGGCAAGGGCGCCTTCACTGATGTCACGCGCGCGGCTGGTGTCGGTCTGAGTGGATGGAGCACCAGTTGTGCCTTCCTCGACGTCGATGTCGACGGCGATCTCGATCTCTTCGTCACGAACTACCTCGATGCGCACGAAGGCGAACAACCGCTTCTGCGGTGACGCGCAGCGTCGCATCCGCGTCTACTGCCATCCGCTCGTGTATCAAGGGCTGCCGAACGTCCTGTATCTCAACGATGGCAAGGGCACATTTACCGATGTGAGCGCGCAGGCTGGGCTCGGCGAAGTACATCGGCAACGGTCTCGGCGTCGCCGTGGGGGATTACGACGATGACGGCCGGCCCGATGTGTTTGTGGCCAACGACGGGGTGCCCAATTTCCTGTTTCACAACGAGGGTGGCGGGCGCTTCAGCGAAGTGGGTCTTCTCGCCGGCGTGGCCGTGGCCCGGGATGGCAAGCCGAGAGCGGGCATGGGCACCGAGTTCGCGGATTACAACGGGGACGGCCGGCTCGATCTGGTCGTCACCAATCACGAGTTCGAGACGACCAGTCTCTTCCGCAACGATGGCGGCGGGGTATTCGCGGATGCGACGCTCGAATGCAGGCATCAGCGCGCCCACGCTGCCGTTCGTCGGCTTTGGCGTGGCTTCTTCGATGTCGACAACGACGCCGACCTGGATCTGTCGATCGTCAACGGGCACGTCATCGACAACACCGCGATGTTTCGAGCCGGATCGACCCATGCGCAGCGGAAGCTGCTGTTCCAGAACACCAACGGGCGCCGGTTTGCTGAAGTCGGCCGGACCTCTGGCACTGGATTCACGCGAGACGCCGTCGGCCGCACGCTGATTGGAGGCGACATCGACAACGATGGCGATATCGATCTGGTCGTCACCAACAACGGTGGTGCGCCTGACGTGCTCCGCAACGGCGGTGGCAACGCGCGTCACTTCGATTCTGATTCGCGTCGCCGGGTCGACCAGCAATCGTGACGGGCTGGGCGCGCGGGTAACCGTTGCCGCCGGCGGGCGCACGCAGGTGCGAGAGGTGAAGTCGGGATCGAGCTATCTTGGTCAGAACGATCTGCGTGTGCACGTCGGCCTTGGTGAATCGACGCGCGTCGACCGGATCGACGTGCGCTGGCCGGCGGGAAAAACGGATACGATTCGCGATGTAGCCGCAAACCAGATCGTCACGATCACCGAGGGGCAGGGCGTGACGAGCCGTTCCCCGTTGTCTCGATAAGGTCGGGATTCTTGATTCGTCAAATCAACAATTGAGCGCCCTATCGTCTGGCCGGTCGTGGCGTCGCCGGTCGCTCGACCTTCTGTGCCGGCTGACCCACGCGCGCGACCCCGCGCGACCGCCCGTAGTCGGACGCGACCGACTCGACCGAGTTGGTCAGCTCCGGGTGCTGTGTGAGCATGCCCTCGATACGACGCACCGCCTGTCGAAGTACGGGCAGCCGCTTCTTGATCATCGTGTCGCGGTCCAGCCGATTGGTGACGTCGGAGCAGTTCGCAGCCGCGACGATCCGGCCATGCGGACCGAAGATCGGCAGCGCCACGGACACGATGCCGTAGTCGAGCTCATCCTGGATCGCTGCGTACCCCTTGGTGCGCACATCTTTGAGAATGCGGCGCAGCGCAGCGGGATTGGTCTCCGTCTGCTCGGTCAATCGTCGCAACGTTGCGCGCTCGAAGTACGCGTCGACGGCCGATTCCGGCTGGAACGCCAGCAGGACCCGACCCATCGAGGTCGGATACGCCGGATACCGCGAGCCTGCTCCCGCCGTCAGGCGGATCGCGCGATTCAGCGAGGCGTGCGCGATATAAACAATGTCGATTTCGTCGAGGACCGTCACTGACGAGCTGCCGCCGACCTCGTTGACCACTTCCTGAAGGAAGGGCTGCAGAACGACCTCGGCGTTGATGGCGCTCAGATATCCAGTACCGATGGCCAGCACCTTGGGCCGCAGGAGAAACCGCCGACCGGTTCTGCCGACATATCCAAGCTCTTCGAGCGTATGAAGCGATCGCCGTGCGGTCGCCGGCGTCAAACCGGTCAGCGCCGCCACTTCGCTCAGCGTGAGCTGGGGATACTCGCCGGAGAACGTCTGAAGCACCCTCAGCCCGCGCTCCAGGGACGCGACGAATTCAGCCTTTGAGTTTTTCGCCATGCGAAGAGTCCAGATTATAGCCTGCTCTCAGGCCTAAATCCCTGCCTACCCTGCTTTTGGGGCTTGTAATCCTTGACACCGCGTGAGTCGAAGCGTATATCTTCCTCCGCTCCAGGAAAAGAGATTCGTATAGCGAAAATCCACGAAGATTTCCTGAGCGTTCGCGGAGGACAAGCATGCGAGAGCGAGCAATAGCCCTGCTCCTGACCCTGGGGGTCCTGGCACTTCCGTCGGTGACGTATGCGCAGGCGCTCGGCACTATCGCCGGGGCCGTGAGAGATGCATCCGGAGCCGTGCTGCCTGGCGTGACCGTCGAAGCGTCCAGCCCGGCGCTCATCGAAAAAGTTCGAACGGTGGTGACCGATGGAAGCGGTCAGTACCAGATCGTGAATCTCCCTCCCGGCACCGTACGCCGTCACGCTTCACGCTGCCCGGATTCAGTACCTTCAAGCGCGACGGCGTCGAGGTGTCGGTGAACTTCACGTCGACCATCAACGCCGAGATGCGCGTCGGCGCGGTCGAGGAAACCATCACGGTCACCGGTGAGAGCCCGATCGTCGATATCCAGTCGGCCGCGCAAACCCGTTCGGTGACTCAGGACATCATCAAGCAGCTTCCCGGCGGCGGCTCGTGGATTCAGATGGCCGCGAGCGTGCCCGCCATCCGCGCCGAGCGTCACGGACGTCGGCGGCGTGCTCGGCGATCAGGTCGGCGCGCAGGTGCAGGCGCACGGCAGCCTGAACGGCGACGGCGTGTCGCTCTTCGACGGTCTGCGCATCGGCAACATGTACATCAGCTCGAACCTGACGAACATGAGCCTGTCGCCGCTGCTGTTCGATCAGGTCGACGTGCAGCTCTCCGGACAGAGCGGCGAGACGGGCACCAACGGCGTCATCATGAATGCCATCCCGCGGTCGGGCGGCAACACGGTTCCAGGGGTCGGCGCTGGTCAGCGGCTCCGCGCCCGAGCCTGCAGGGCAGCAACATCACCGACAGGCTGGAGGCTCGTGGTGTGGCGGGCGCGTCCACGACGCTCAAGAAGCTGTTCGACATCAACGGCGCCGTTGGCGGACCGATCAAGCAGGACAAGCTCTGGTTCTACTTCACCTCGCGCTATTTCACGAACGAGTTCTACCTGGCGGGCCTGTACTACGCGCAGGACCCGACGGCGATTCGCCGCGCCGAGGACCCAGGCAACCAGGCATTTGGCGGCACCTATACCTACGACAACAACGGGCGCGTCACCTGGGGCATCAACGACAAGCAGAAGTTCACCGGTTGGTACGCGTATCAGTACAAGGTCGACCCGCACTGGACGATCGCCGCGGCAACCACTGCGCCTGAGGCGGTGCGCGTCACGACGTGGCACACGCAGCTGTCCACCTTCAAGTGGACGTACACGGCCACGAACCGTCTGCTCTTCGAGGCGGGCGTTGCACCGGGCGCGAGCCCCGACACGATCATCGCCGAGCCCGACCGCATCAATGGCATCTCCATTCAGGACCAGGGGAGTCCTGCGGGCAGCACGCTGGGCATCAGACCGCTGATCTATCGTGCGCCGCAGGGCTTCGACTTCGACGACCGGCTTCCGTCTCAGAGCTTCGCCGCGTCGTCGAGCTACGTCACCGGCAGCCACAGCGTGAAGGTCGGGTTCGACATGCAGCGCGGTTACTTCTGGCGCGGTGACAACAACGAGTCGACTGGCGGCATCTGGTACCGCACACGCGAAGTACGTGCCCGAACCTGGTCACGATTCAGGCGCCGAATGCAGGTTGGCAGAACAATCTCAACTACAACCTCGGCATCTACGCGCAGGACCGCTGGACGATGAATCGCCTGACGGTGAGCGGCGGCATCAGGCTCGACATGCAGAACGAGTCTACGTCCGACTTCACGTCGCAGCCGCACCGCTGGTTGCCCACCCGCAATGAGTTCTACCCCGCGGTCGAGAACGTCCCGAACTGGAAGGACATCAACCCGCGCGTCTCCGTGGCCTACGATCTGTTCGGCACTGGCAAGACGGCGATCAAGGCGAGCGCGAGCCGGGGCGTGGAGCAGGACTCGATCCGCTATGCGGCCGCCAACAATCCCGCCAACACGCTCGGTCACTCAGGTCAGCCGCGACGTGGAACGACACGAACAATCAACTTCACAGCCGCGACTGCGACCTCCTGCAATTCCCAGCCGAACGGTGAGTGTCTCGTGTGGCAGGATCTCGGCTTCGGCAGCTCCAGGGTGAGCACCTTCTACGATCCCCGCATGCTGGAAGGGTGGGGCGTGCGGGGGTATAACTGGGAGTTCTCGGCCGGCGTGCAGCACGAGATCATCCCGCGGCTCTCGGCGAGCGTCGGCGCTACTTCCGGCGCATCTACGGAAACTTCAACGTCCTGGACAACGAGGCGCTGAGCGCCTCAGACTTCACGCGAGTACAGCGTCGTCGCGCCGACCGACGCGCGTCTGGAGCTCTGCGGGACAGACGAGTCGGCGGCATCTACGACCAGAACCGTGCCGTCGCGAACCGCAACGTCATCAAGCCTGCATCCGATTTCGGCGACGTGAAATCGCACTGGAACGGAGTGGACTTCTCGATCGATACGCGGCTCCAGAACGGGGTGCTGCTGCAGGGTGGTATCAGCACCGGCAAGACACGTGAACGATTACTGCGACATCATCGACGAAGTGCCCGAGGTGCTTTCGTCGGCTGCCGCCCCGACAGGGGTTCTGCTGGTCGGAATTGGCGCACCGGCGGCGGCGTGGACGCCAGCGGGATTCTGTCACCAGGAGACGCCGTTCCTCACGCAGTACAAAGCGGTTGGCGCGTACACGCTGCCGTACGGCATGCGCATCAGCGGCACATTCCAGAGCGTGCCTGGTCCCGTCAGTCGCCGCCAACAACATCTACACGGCGGTGCCGCCCTCTCTCGGCCGGCCTTTCTTCGCCGGCCAGTCCACGGTGAACGTCGTCGAGCCGGGCACGTCGTATGGCGACCGGTTGAACCAGGTCGACTTGCGGTTCTCGAAGCTGTTCAACCTGGGGCAGGGGCGGCTCGATCTGAACGTGGACCTCTACAACGCGTTCAACTCGGACGCGATCCTGACGCAGCAGAACGCCTACGGCGCGACATGGCAGAACGCCGCTGACGGTGATCCAGCCGCGATTCGTGAAGTTCTCCGCGCGTTGGGACTTCTGATCGGCTGAACTTCACTCCGTGGCACATTCGTGCAAGGCGCGCGGCACATTCTGTGTCGCGCGCCACCTCTTCACCGCTTCTTCCATTTCACCCGCCTTGTTCCCTCCGCCGTCTTGACACCATATTTTGGGTAGCGTAAAAAGGTTAGTTCGATCTGAGAAATGCACTTCGCATAGCGAAACTCGTGCCGTGGCTCGAGGTTAGGCGAGCCGTTATTAACACTTCACCAAGGGGACAGAGGCAGGATGAGAGGTAAGAGAATGCGCGCAAGTGTACGAACGCTTCTTGTGCTGGTTTGTATGATCGCCGCCCCCGCGGCCGCGTGGGCGCAGGCCACGATCGCTGGCGCGGTCCGGGACTCCTCCGGTGCCGTCCTGCCAGGCGTGACGGTTGAAGCCGCCAGCCCGGTGTTGATTGAAAAGGTTCGCACGGCGATTACCGACGGCACGGGTCGCTATCGAATCGAGGATCTCCGGCCCGGCACCTACACCGTGACGTTCACGCTCCCCGGCTTCGTGACCGTGAAGCAGCGAAGGCCTCATCGTCAGCGGCACGGCCGTCACGACGGTGAACGGTGAACTGCGTGTCGGCGGTGTGGCGGAAACGATCACCGTGACCGGTGAGACCCCGATCGTCGACGTCCAGAGCACCAGGCGTGAGATCACGCTCGACAACGAGACCATTCGAAATCTTCCGAGCACGCGCAGCTACAGCTACCTGCTCACCACCGTTCCCGGGCTGCAGACCAACAACAACAACGTCAACACCGGTCCGGTGTTCGCGATTTTCCCGATCCATGGCGGCCGCGGCGTCGAATCGCGCCTGACGGTGGACGGACTCAACATCAGCAACCCGCCCGGCGGCAACCAGCCGTCGAACTACGTCGCCGACGTCGGCAACGCATCGGAAGTGACGATGACCACGTCAGGCGGCCTCGGCGAGTCGGAGACAGCCGGCCTGACGGTCAACATCGTGCCCAGGCAGGGTGGCAACACGATGTCGGGGATGGTGTTCTACTCCGGGTTCTCGAAGGGGATGCAGTCGAGCAACTACGATCCCGAGCTGGCAGCGCGCGGCGTGCTCCAGCCGAATCCCGTGTACCACGTCTACGACTTCAACACCGCAGTGGGTGGGCCGATCGTCAGGGACAAGCTCTGGTACTACATGAGCGTCCGCTGGCAGGGGCAGCGGCAGAACACGCTGAACCTGTATGCCAACCAGAACGCCGGCAATCCGAACGCATGGACCTGGGTGGGCGACTACGACACGCCGGCGTTCTCGGATCGCACGTGGGAGAACTACACCCCTCGCATCACGTGGCAGGCATCGCAGAAGAACCGGTTCACGTTCGTGTGGGATGAGCAGCCGATCTGCCGCAAGTGCACCGGGACCACCTCGTTCAGCGGCTCGCCCTCACCGACGACCTCACCCGAGGCGGACGGGCTTGGCGACTTCAACCCGCAGCGCGTCCAGCAGGCGAAGTGGACCTCGCCGATGACGAGCAAGCTGCTCCTCGAAGCGGGCCTCGGCACCAGCGCCTACCAGTGGGCCGGTAAGGAACGCGATCCCAACCCGACCCATGACCTCGTCCGAGTGGTGAACAACGGGCAGATTTTCGTGCCGGCTTCCGCGACGACGCCTGCCGTTGTCGGCAACATGACGTATCGCTCGCAGAACTGGTACGAGAACAGAACCGCCGGGGTGAACTGGACCGCGTCGGGCACGTACGTGACCGGTTCGCACAGCATGAAGTTCGGCTATCAGGGCTACTGGTGGAAGGACGACCGCCAGATGTTCGTCAACAGCCAGAGCCTGCAGTACACGTTCAACAGCGGCGTGCCAAACCTCATCGCTCAGTACCTCAACGGGTACAAGGTGAACGCGCGCGCGATGTCCACGTCGTTCTACGTGCAGGACCAGTGGACGCTCGGCCGCCTGACGTTGCAGGGCGCGCTCCGATACGACAATCCGTGGAGCTGGTTCCCCGAAACGACGGTGCCGGGAAGCCGTTTCTTCGAGGGTGCCACCTTTTCGAAGGCTGACGGCGTGACCGGCTACCACGACATCACGCCGCGCATGGGTGCCGCCTACGATCTGTTCGGAAACGGCAAGACCTCGCTGAAGGTGAACCTCGGGAAGTACCTCCAGGGCGCCAGCGTGAGCAACCTCGCCTATGGCGCGAACCCGGCGTTGCGGATCCCCGGCGGCGACACGACGTTCGGCGGTACGTTCGCCCCGATCGACGAACCGCAGCTGGACGGACAACGACCGCGACTTCGTTCCGGACTGCGACCTGAACAATCCGCTGGCGCAGGGTCCGGCAACCACCGGCAGCGTCGACAACTGCGGCCAGATCAGCAATCTCCAGTTCGGCACAACCCAGCTCGTGCCGACGACCAACTTCGATCCGGGGCTACTGTCTGGATGGGGCGTTCGTCCGTCCGACTGGTCGTTCGGCGTTTCAGTGCAGCAGGAGATCATCCCGCGCGCGTCCGTGGAGGTCGGCTACTACCGGCGCTCGTTCACTCAGTTTTTCACCGGCGGCACGGTGACCGACAACCTTGCGATATCGCCGAACGACGTCGCCGCGTACACGATCACGGCGCCAAGCGATCCGCGTCTGCCCAATGGCGGAGGCTACACGGTTGGCCCGCTCTATAACGTCAACCCGAACGTGTTCGGTCAGTCGAATCTGCTGCTCAAGTCGACGAAGGATGTCGGCGACGACACGCGCGTGTTCAACGGTGTCGACGTCAACTTCAACGTGCGGCTGAGGAACAGCCTGACGTTCTCGGGTGGCACCAGCACCGGTAAAGTGGAAAACGACTGGTGCGAGATCCGCGCGGCGGTTCCGGAGTTCGGGCAGTACCAGCTGAACCCGTACTGCCACACCGAGTCGCCGTTCCAGACGTCGTTCCGCGGGTTGGCGTCCTACACGATCCCGCGCATCGACGTGCTGGTGAGCACGGTGTTCCAGGACAAGATCAACGTCGGCACCGACCAGATCATGTCGCTGCAGGCCAACTACGTGTTTACGCCAGCTGACCAGGCGGCAGCGGCCGCGCAGATCGGCCGTCCGCTGACTGTGGGTGGACTGCTCCAGGCCAACCTGATCGCGCCGGGTGAGGAATACGGTGACCGCGTCCGTCAACTCGATATGTCGGTCAAGAAGATCATGCGCTTCGGTGGTCAGCGCGTGACGGTTGGACTGGACATGTTGAACCTGCTGAACAACAACGTGACACTCGCGTTCAACCAGGCGTTCTCTCCGACCACGACTGGCTGGCTGACGCCGACGACCTACATGAATCCGCGCGTCTTCCGGCTGAACGGCGAATTCACCTGGTAATCCTTCCGCCCCGGGATCCGCTGCGTGCGGATCCCGGGTTCTTCGATGTCGAAAGACATCGTCAGTACTGCGATTCCGCCCGCCCACTCCGCAGGACCTCGACCCGTTTCCGGCCTATCACGATCGGCTCGCCTTGCTGAACTGCACGTCGATGGTTTCAGGCTGGGAGTCGAATTTTCGCCACTATTACGTGGAATTGAACGGATCCGCCCGTGAAACGGCGGTCAAAGTTCCGTCAAGCCGATGGAGGAGCCTCGCTACGGATCTCGACTCCACCCGACCTGTCGCTTATGATCCGAAAACGACCATCTGCCGGCCGTTTCGCAGGCCGAAGGGAGAGTCGTGTCGCGACGCGCGAAGGACCAGGTAGGTAGAGTGTCCGGCAACAGCCGGACCAGGCTAAAGGCATGAGCACGCTGGTCAGGGGCATCCATCACATCACGCAGTGTCCGGGACCGGCACAGCAGGATCTCGACTTCTGCACGCAGGTGCTGGGGCAGCGTCTCGTCAAGCAGACCGTGCTGATGGACGGCAGCATCCCGATCTATCACTTCTATTACGGCAACGCCGACGCCGAACCCGGATCGATTGCGACCTCGTTTCCATACAGTCGCAAGCCCGGCCGCCGCGGGTCAGGACAGATTTCCCGTTTGAGCTACGCCGTGCCGAAGGGCACGATGGCGTTCTGGAAGGATCACCTCGATCGACACTCGGTCGAGCACAGCGGGATCGAGGAACGGTTCGCGAGGAAGTACCTCCGGATGTGGCATCCCGCCGGCATGCAGTACGAGGTCGTCGAAGCCGATGACTCGCGCCGGCCCTGGACGACGAAGTGCATCAGCGCGGACGTCGCCACCCGTGGTTTCTTCGGCGCCGTGATGTCGGTGCGCAGCATCGAAGAGCAGGAGCTCTTCTTCGTCGATGCCCTGGGCTTCCGCAAGCTTGGCGTCGATGGCCCATATCACCGGTTCGAGGCCGCTGGGGGAGGGCCGGGCAGCATCATCGATCTGCACCACGAGCCTGATCTTCCGCCGGGGACCTGGGGCTTCGGCGCCGGCACGTTTCACCACATCGCGTTCAGCGTCGAGAACGACGAGGCACTGTTCGCCCAGAAAGCGCACTACGAAGAACTGGGCTATACGGATGCCTCGGAAGTGAAGGATCGCTATTACTTTCACTCGATGTACGTGCGATCCCCTGGTGGCATTCTCGTGGAGTGCACCGCCAATGTGCCGGGTGGTTTCTATCAGGACGAGTCGGTGGAGGAACTGGGCACGAAGCTCACGCTGCCGCCGTGGTACGAGAGCCAGCGTTCCGAGATCCTCGCGATGCTCGAGCCGGTGACCGTGCCGGACGAGAATCGACCCGAGCGCACACATCGACCTTTCGCGGGCGCGACACCCGTGGGCGCTTCGACAACGAACATTCCACTCTCGCGGAGCAACCCCGACTTTGCGCGATATCAGCGCTAGCGAGGCTGCGCTCGGTAAACTTGATTCGTTTTGTCAGCAGTCGAGCCGGTCAAGCCGGCCAGGGGACACCGATCGTGATACGTCGCAGTCTTGTCGTTGCCGCGGTAGTCGTTGGCGTCATTGGCCTGTCATACCGGCTCGAAACGCCGGTGGATGCCCAGGCGCAGTCGATCGTGGTCGGCGCCGCGCACGCCATGGGGACACCCGGATCTGCAGGGCACGTATTCCAACGACGACGAGACCGGCACGCCGATGGAGCGCCCGCGCGAGCTCGAGGGAAAGACGCTGACCGACATCACGCCGGAGGAACTGCAGAAGATCGTCAAGGAGCGCAACGAGCGCTTCGTCGAGGGCGTCAGCGGCGAGGAGTTCGCGGGCGGCCTCCGGCCACCGGCGCATCTGATTTTCGATACCTTCGATCGCAAGAACAAGCAGGCGTGGCTCGTCGTCGATCCGCCGGATGGACGCATTCCGCGACGCACCGACGTACAACCGCGCCGGCCGCGCGGCGGAATCAGCACGAACGCCAACCCGAAGGGTCCGTTCAACAGCTGGCTGGACATGGGGCTGTACGATCGCTGCATCACCCGCGGCATCCCGGCCTCGATGATGCCCGCCGGCTACGGCAGCCGCTACGACATCACACAGAGCCCGGATAGCGTGGTCATCCGCTACGAGATGATCCATGAAGCGCGGGTCATTCCGCTGGACGGTCGCAGCCGTGCGGCGCAGGGGACCCGCAAGTACCTGGGTGACGCTCGCGGCTGGTGGGAAGGCGATACGCTCGTCGTCGAGACGACGAACTTCCTGCCCGAGACCGCACCGCAGGGCTCGACCGAGCATGTCCGCATGATCGAGCGCTTCACCGCGAAATCAGCTGAGATCGTCGAGTGGCGCGTGACCTTCGAGGACCCGAACACCTGGACGCGTCCGTGGACGTTCTCCATGCCTCTCACGAAGGTCGATCGAACACAGCAGATGTTCGAGTACGCCTGTCATGAGGGCAATCTGGCCATGCGCAACATCCTCAGCGCGCAACGCGCGGAGGAACGGGCGGCCGCTGAGGCAGCGAAGTAAGCAGGGTCCCCGACGCCACGCCTGCGCGTTGGGGCGGAAAGGTTCCATGAAGATCACTCTTACGCGAGCCCTGGCGGCGTCGCTGCTGCTGTTGACCGGAAGCAGCTGGGCCGCGGCGCAAACCGATTTCTCGGGTGAATGGACGGTCGTCCGCTCCATGGATAACACCGAGAATCCATGGGTGGGCGATTTCGTCGGCCTGCCGCTCAGCCCCGACGGACTGGTCCGCGCCGAGAGCTGGGATGCGTCGATCCTCAGCCTGCCCGAGTATCAGTGCCGACCGCACGGGTGGGCGTACATCTATCGCGGCCCGACGGCGCTGCGGATCACAAAGGAAGTCGATCCCTTCTCCCGTGAGGTCGTCGCCTACCAGCCGGAGTGGCACCAGTCGACCAACATGCCGGTGTACCTCGACGGCCGGCAGGCACCGCCTCCCGAGGCAAACCATACATGGGGAGGGTTCTCGACCGCGACGTGGGAAGGCGATGTACTCCGCATCAAGACGACGCACCTGAAGGAGGATTACATCCGCCGCAACGGCGCCATGGTCAGCGATCAGGCGACCGTGACGTCGTACTGGATCCGGCGCGGTGACATCCTGACCTGGATCAACATCATTCACGATCCGGTCTACCTGTCTGAGCCGCTGATTCGCAGTTCCGAGTACCGGCTTAATGTGAACTCACAGGTACCGGCACACCCGTGCACATCAGCCTTCGAAGGCCTCGAGAAGGGCAACGTACCCCACCATCTGCCGGGTGAGAACCCGTTCCTGAAGAACATCCGAGCGCGGTATGGCCTCGCGCCGAACCTGCCGACCGGGGGCGTGCAGACGATGTACCCGGAGTACCAGAAGACGTTACAGCCGAGTGAGTGGACCGCCGGCGATCGCAGAGCAAACGCACCGGCGACGGAGGGCCGGCGATGAGACCGACGCGCGCACTCGGGGCACTGGCAGGCGCCGTTCTCGTCTGCCTGTCATGGGCAGCCGAACGCGATGTGCTCGCACAGGCGCAGGCGAAGCCGTCCTCGGGCGACCTCAGGGTGCTCCCAATACGCGGCAATATCTATCTCCTCGCGGGCGCTGGCGCCAACGTTGTCGCCTCGGTCGGGAAGGATGGCGTGCTGCTCGTCGATACGGGCGGTGCGCAGATGGCGGACACGGTGCTCGAGACCGTGCGCGCGCTGTCGCGTATGGTCACGGCATCACCGACACCCATGAAGTCGTGCGTCGGGGTGGCGCAGGGGTGCCAGTGGTGGTCGAGCTCGGAGTTGCTGCCGACCACAGCCGGCCCGCGTGCGCCGCGGCCGATCATCGGGATCATCAACACGAGCGACGATCCCGATCACCTCGGCGGTAACGCCGTATTGTCTGCTGCCGGCCGCGCCTACGGCGTTCGAAATATCGACAACACGTTGCCAGGTGCCTACATCGTCGCGCACGAGAACGTGACGCTGCGTCTGAGCAAGGCGGGGCAGACGGCGCTCATCGCGAGCGAGACCTATTTTGGCAGCGAGAAGAAGCTGAACTTCGTCAATGGCGAAGGTGTCGTCGTCACGCATCCCGAGTCCGCGCACACCGACGGTGACAGCATCGTGTACTTTCGCGGGTCGGATGTGATCGTGGCCGGCGACCTGCTCGACATGACGAAGTATCCAGTCATCGACCTCGCGCGAGGTGGAAGCATTCAGGGTGTCGTCGACGCGCTGAACTGGATTCTCGACGTCACGGTCGTCGAGCACATGATGGAAGGCGGCACGCTGGTCGTGCCGGGGCATGGCCGGATGACCGATGCGGCCGATGTGGCCTACTACCGCGACATGGTCACGATCATGCGCGATCGCGTGCGCGAGATGACCTCACGCGGGATGACCCTGGAGCAGATCAAAGGCGCGCGGCTCACGCGAGACTACGACGGCCGATTCGGCAAGAGCCCGTCGTGGACGCCTGACATGTTCGTCGAGGCGATCTACCGCAGTCTCAATCCCAAAACGTAGCGATGTCGTTCATTCATCCACGCGTCCGCCGGCGGGTCCAGAACGCAGGACCCGCCCTACTGGCCCTTGCTCTCATCATGGCGACGTCTGCACTCCACGCGCAGCAAGGCCAGCAACCGGCCGCGCCAGCCGGTCGCGGTGCGGGCCAGGCGCCGGCCGCAGCAGCGACCGGTCGCACTCAGGCGCCATACGACATCACCGGTTACTGGGTCGCGCTCGTGACCGATGACTGGCGTTATCGCATGCTCACACCGCCCAAGGGGAACGCCGACTACATACCGGTGAATGCCGAGGCGAGACGCGTGATGGACATGTGGGATCCCGCCAAGGATGAAGCCAGTGGCGAAGCATGTCGCGCGTATGGTGCCGCGGGCGTCATGCGCCTGCCTGGCCGCCTGCACATCACCTGGGACGGTGACAACACGCTCAAGATGGATCTCGACGCGGGGACGCAGTCGCGCCGTTTCGTGTTTGGCACGGCGCCTCCGGCAGGCGAGCCCTCGTGGCAGGGCACATCGACGGCGCGCTGGATGTTCCCTCCGGCCGGACGTGGCCGCGGAGCTCCTCCACAGACGGGACAGCTCGTGGTGATCACCAACGCGGATGCGTCCGGGATATCTGCGCAAGAACGGCGTTCCTTACAGCGCGAATGCGACGCTCACGGAATACTTCATCAAGCTCGTCGACGAGGAGCAGGAGTACCTGGCGGTCACGATGATCGTGGATGATCCGCAGTATCTGGCGCAGCCGTACATCAAGACCTACCAGTACAAGAAGCAGACGGACGCGACCGGCTGGAATCCCACACTCTGCTCGGCGAAGTAGCCCTTCCGGATTTTGCGGCGCGACCGGCTCGGCAGCTATGATGCCGGCGGGATGGAGGTGTTTCCCGACCTGCGCGCTGGCAAAACAGAACTCCAGATCAGTGGGATCGTCGAGTTCCAGTTCCCACGGCTGGAGCGGGTCGTGTCCGGCGCAGGCACGATCGACTCTCTGGCCTCCGAACTCGATCGTCGGGGCCTGACCCGCGCCATCATCGTCACCGGCCGAACCCTCGGTGCGTCCTCGATCCTGAGTCGAATCACGCACCCGCTTGGCGATCGATGTGTGTTCGTCTTCAAGGAGTCCAGGCAGCACGTCCCGTCGAGCTCGGTGACCAACCTTGCGCGAGCCATTCGCGAGCACGATGCCGACTGCGTGATCAGCTTTGGCGGCGGCAGCCCGATTGACACCGTCAAGGCAGCGATTCACACCCTGATCACGACAACTGGACGTTCTGCATCGACCGATGATGGGCCCACCCACATTGCGATTCCGACGACGCTTTCCGCTGGCGAATTCACCGGCGTCGTCGGAATTACCGATGACGCCACACGAGTGAAACGCGCTGTCTCAGATGCGAGGCTCGTTCCGCGCACGGTGTTCATCGATCCGACCGTGACGCTCGAAACGCCAGCCTGGTTGTGGGCTGCCAGTGGCGTGCGCGCTCTGGACCACGCGGTAGAGACGATGTACTCGCCGCGTCATCATCCGATGGGCGATGCGCTAGCGTCGCGTGGGCTCTCGATGCTGCTGCAGCATCTGCCGGCCAGCCTGTCTGCTACGGGAGCAGAGCAGCTGGAGCATCGCCTGCAGTGTCAGATAGGCGCATGGCTGTCGATCTTCGGCCTCCCGAATGCGGGGCTTGGGCTCTCGCACGCGCTCGGCCATCAGATCGGGCCGCGCTGGAATGTCCCGCACGGTGTGACGTCGTGCATCACGCTTCCGCACGCGATGCGTCTGATGGCACGTGTGGCCCCCGAGCGTTTTGGCCCGATCGCCCGCGCGTTCGATCTTGCGTTCGACGACGAAAATCCTGGCAAGGCCGCGCTCGAGAGCGCGGATCGGATGGCGCTCTTCATCTCCCGATTCGACTTGCCGCAACGGCTGCGGGATGTGCAGGTACCGCAAGACGAAGTTCGCGAGGTCGCCGGTCTCGTGCACGACATCCTGGACAAGGCGCCGATCAGCGAACGGGCCGTCAGTCGCGAACAGGTTGAAGCACTATTGACCGGCGCCTATTGAAGACGAATTCCCCGGCACTTTTCATTGACCCCAGCCGCGAACTAGAATTTTTGTGTACTGTGCGAACGTTTTTTCGCATAGCGGAAAATTTGCGACACCCGGATATTTCAACTCCCAACTCCCAATCACCAACTCCCAAAAGGCATTCCGCTTGGGAATTCCATCAAGAGTGAGGATTGCTCCGTCATGTTGAAAGCCACTGCGGGGAAGATGCTGCCGACGACGATTACGGGGTCGTTGCCGCGGCCAAGCTGGTATACCGAGAACCTGGGGACGCGGTCGTTCCTGGATGCGATGGTGACGTCGCGGTTCCGGGAGCAGTATGTCGACGCGCTGTCGGCGTATCTGCGGGAACAGGAGGTCGCGGGGCTGGACATCGTGACGGATGGGGACTGCCGGTTCGACCAGGACATCGGCGGGCAGAGCTGGACGAGTTATCCGCCGCACCACATGAGCGGGTTCGAGACGACGCATCCGAAGCTGGCGAAGGTGGGGGCGGGGGGATCGCGTTTCCGCGCGGGCACATCCTGCACGACTACCTCGAGGCGCGGGTGATGCCGACGCTGGTGGGGCCGGTGGGGCGCGGGGAAATGCAGTATGCGGAGCTGTTCAAGGCGGCGCAGCGGCTGACGCACACGCCGGTGAAGTTCGGGACGGTGACGCCGGAACTGGTGGCGTTCGCGGTGCAGGACGAGCACTACACGACGCTGCCGGACCGCATCATGGCGTCTCGCGATGCGTTCAACGAAGAGCTGCACGACCTGGCGGATGCCGGGTGTCAGGTCATCCAGATGGAGGAGCCCCAGATTCACCTGCTGGCGGCCCGCGGGTATGTGGACAAGGTCATCAACCCGGAGTTCATGCTGAAAGTATTCAACAACACGGTCAAGGGCCTGCGCGCGAAGACGGAAGTCTGGTGCCACACGTGCTGGGGCAACCCCTCGCAGCAGCGGATGTTTGGCAGCGTGCAGAGCTACAAGCCGGCGCTGGAGCTGCTGAACCAGGTCGATGCGGATGTGATCACGTTCGAGATGAAGAGCTCGAACATGATGGACCTGCAGGAGATCGGGGCGGCGATCACGGACATGAAGGTGTGCATCGGGGCGATTGACCATCACACGCTGCAGGTGGAGGCGCCGACGGAGGTCGCGGACCTGATTCGGCAGGCCCTGACGGTGATCCCGGCCGAGCGGCTGGTCCTGAGCTCGGACTGCGGGATGGGACGCGAGGGGATGAGCCGGCGGCATGCCTTCTACAAGATGGTGTCGCTGGTGCAGGGGACGAACCTGGTGAAGAAAGAACTGGGGCTGCCGGTGACGGAGAGCCTCGGGGCGGATCCGAAGTTCTCGTTGATCCGCACGACATAGGGGATCAGGAACGACAGTTCAAAGCGTCAAAAGTCAAGTGTTCGACGAGACTACGCCCGGATGGACTTCCCACTTACTGTTCCTACTTTGACCTTTGCCCTTTGAACTTTCAGAGAGGTAAAGTCGGGCAGCCACGAAACAAATAGACATGCGGCTCTCGCGAACGGTCCTCACGGTCGTTGCGCTGTCGTTGCCAATAGTGCTCGGCGCTCAGAACCCGGCACCGCCAACCGCCGGTGTGTCCGATCGTGTGATTCCCCGTCCTCCGGCTCGTGAGTCCAATGCGCCCGCCGACGGGAGCGCGGCGCCAGACGGTTACTCGCCGATTCCTCAGTGGTTGGGCCAGACGCGCGCCGCGCGCGTGGCCAAATCGGAAGCCTTCACCGTACAAACCGCGGTGTCTGGCATCACCGGCGGCTTCTCCTTCCACTTCCTGCCCGACGGTCGAATTCTGATTTCCGAGCGGCCGGGTCGAATGAGGATTGCCGCGAAGGACGGCACGCTGTCCGAGCCGATCGGCGGGCTGCCCGAGCTCTACGCGAGTGGACCGCAGGGGCTCTTCGAAGTGATTCCCGATCGCGACTTCGCGAAGAACCGGCAGATCTACTTCGGCTACACGGCGCTGCCGGCAGGACCGCGGCCAGCGGTGCTCCCTCGTCTGGCCGGCCTGCTGATGATCGCGAGTGCTCGTCTCTCGGCGGACGACAAGCGCCTCGAGAACGTGCGTGTGCTGATGAACGCTGAAGGGATCAACGGCCGGATGATTCAAGCGCCGGACGGCACGCTCCTCATCACGTCCGGCATTCCCGCGGGCGTCGGGATCCACTCGCCGGACTGGCCGCAGCCGCAGCAGTTGACCAGCCGCATGGGCAAGGTGCTGCGCATCAACACGGACGGTTCCATCCCTCGTGACAACCCGTTCGCGGGTCGAACTGACGCGCTTCCGGAAATCTATGCCCTCGGACTTCGCGACGACCAGGGCGTGGCACTCCATCCCCAGACCAGAAAACTGTGGACGAGCGAGAACGGTCCGAGGGGCGGCGACGAGATCAACGTCATCGAGGCGGGAAGAAACTACGGGTTTCCAATCATCAGCTACGGTCACGAGTACAGCGGCAAACCGATCAACGGCGATCGGACGACTGAAGCGGGGATGCAGCAGCCGGTGTATTTCTGGACGCCGTCAGTCGCGCCATCAGGGATGACCTTCTACAGCGGCCGTCTGTTCCCGGCCTGGCAGGGGAACCTGTTCGTGGCGACGCTTGCCGGCAAGCACGTCTCGCGACTCGTGCTCGAAGGCGAGCGCGTGGTGGGCGAGGAACGCTTGTTGACCGCGCTCGATACGCGGATGCGTGACGTGCGCCAGGGTCCCGATGGCGCGCTCTACGTCATGACGGACGGACCAGAGGGTCGAATCCTCAGGTTGGCCCCTCAGAACTGAGAGTCCCTTTTAGCACTGGCTTTCGGTGCCAGCGGCGGAGAGGCATACCGGTCCGCGGGCCGCGGACGCTGCGTCCGGGAAAGTCGCCGGCGCTCGTGCATTCTAACTGCCCGCGCGTCTAGGTGGTGACTCGTTCCGGCATCCGTTGCACGGCTCAAAACTTCGCAGCTATTTCGTTGCAACTCGAACGCGGGAGCGGAAGACGCGCGGCTGAATCGCGCCGGCCACTTTCCAGCTTCGCCATGCGCTCGGCCTGGCGTACGCGGCCGCTGCCCGGTATGCCTCTCCGCGTTGAGAAATCGCCGCAGCGTGCCTTCTGAGAGCGCGACTGTGAGCGCCGTGACAGACGCGAAGCGGGGTAAAACGGGCTCGAAACGTGATGGCCGCGCAGCTCACGGAGCTGTGCGGTTACGTTGATGTGATGTGGAGAGCCAGTTTTTCCACGGCGTCGAACCGGAGCGCGGGGCAGAAGGTACGCTGCGGCGGGGAGTAGCAGCCGAGCGATTCAACGCTGGATCTCGAAATATGATCCTCGTTACGCAAATGAAGACTTTACGCCCAGATCGTCCGGTTGGGGTCCTGACGGTAGTCCTGCTCTTGTGGATCGCCGCTCCCGCGCTGGCACAGGACGGTGGCGCGCTCTACAAGGAGCACTGCGCCAGCTGTCACAACGGGAGCATCGATCGGGCGCCGAGCCTCGAGGTGCTCCGGGCGATGACGCCGCAGCGAATCCTGGAGGTGCTCGAGTTCGGATCGATGGTGTCGATGACCCACGGCCGGACGACGGCCGAGAGGCGCGCGCTGGCGGAGTTCGCCAGCGGCAAGTCGCTCGGCGAGCGCTTCACGATCGAGCCGGCACAGAAGGCGATGTGTCGGACGAAGACGCCGTTCTCGATCGAATCCCTCGCAGCCCGTCTGGAACGGCTTCGGCCAGAACCTTTCGAACACGCGGTTCCAATCATCGAGCACAGGTCTGTCGGCGGCCGATGTCCCGCGGCTGAAGTTGAAATGGGCGTTTGGTCTTCCGGGCGACGTGCAGTCGTGGGCCGCGATCACCGTCGTCGGCGAGCGTGTGTTCGTCGGCAGCATCGCGGGCAACGTGTACTCGCTCGATGCGAGGACCGGCTGCGTGCACTGGGCCTTCGATGCCGGTGGCATCGTGCGAACCGCGGTCAACGTCGGCCGCATCGGCAGCGACGAACCGGCACGATACGGCGCGTTCTTCGGTGACGCGCGCGGCAACGCATACGCCGTCGATGCAGTCACCGGCCGTCTACTGTGGAAGGTCAGCGTCGACAAGTACCCGTCAGCTCGCCTGACCGGATCGGCCGTGTTGCATCGTGGCCGCCTGTACATCCCTGTTTCGTCGAGCGAGGAAGGTGCCGGCTCTCTGCCGGACTACGAATGCTGCCGCTTCCGCGGGAGCGTCGTCGCGCTCGACGCGGCGACGGGTCGTCAGATCTGGAAGAGCTACACGATTCCCGAAGAGCCGAGACCGTCTCGAAAGAACGCGCGCGGCACTCAGCTCTGGGGCCCCTCGGGTGGCGCGATCTGGTCCAGTCCGGTCATCGATGAGTCACGCAACGCGCTGTATGTCACGACCGGCAACAACTACAGCGATCCTGCGACGGCGACGAGCGACGCGTTCCTGGCAATGGATCTCGATAGCGGGAAGATCCTCTGGTCACACCAGGTCACCGCCGAACGACGCCTATGTCTCGGCCTGTCGCCTGACTGACAAGACGAATTGTCCGCAGGTCAACGGCCCGGACTTCGACTTCGCGGCTTCGCCGATTCTCGTTTCGCTGCCCGAACGGCAAGCGAGCGCTCGTCGCCGGTCACAAGTCAGGCAACGTGTACGCCGTCGATCCGGATCAGCAGGGCGCACGCTTGTGGGAGACGCGCGTCGGCGAGGGTGGCTCGATGGGCGGTGTGCAGTGGGGATCCGCCGCCGATCAGCAGAACGTCTACGTTGCGCTGTCCGATCTTGGTCGCGTGATGCTCACCTACACGCAGTTCACCGATGCGGATCGGCAAGCGCGGCGGCGGGATGTTCGCACTGCGGCTGGCCGACGGCACGCGCGTGTGGCACACGCCTCCGATCCCCTGCGACTCGCGACCACGCTGCAGTCCGGCGCAGTCGGGTGCGGTCAGTGCCGTTCCCGGGGCCGCGTTCGCGGGTTCGCTCGACGGTCACGTCCGCGCGTACGCAAGCGACACCGGAAAGGTCGTCTGGGACTTCGACACCGTGCGGGAGTACGAGACCGTCAACGGTGTGCCGGCGCGCGGCGGGTCGCTCGACGGGCCCGGTCCGGTCATCGCCGGAGGGATGATGTTCGTGAACTCGGGATACACCGTCGACGGCGGAATCCCGGGCAACGTGATCCTCGCGTTCTCAGTGGACGGCCGCTGAGTTCCGCACGGCGCGCAACGTGCGACAAGAGCTCTGTGGGTTGATGGAGGAACGGGATGTTCGATGGACAGCGTGTGCGCGTGGGAGTTGGGATCGTCGGTGCTTTGCTTGCCGTCGGGGCAGCCATCGCTGACGGACAGGGAAATTCGGGTCAGCAGGCGCCCAAACCCGTACCGCAGAAGTATCCATATCCGGTGGTGCGCGATCTCAAGGGCGTGATTCCACCCGGTCCACGACCGCTTCCATCGCCGCCACTTGGCGCCGGCCCGTGGACCTCCCAAACAACGGAGGCAAAGATCCGTGTGTCGGTGGTGACGAAGGGGTTCTCCCATCCCTACGGTTTCACCTTTCTTCCCGACGGAACCACGATCCTGATCACCGAACGCGCGGGTGCGCTGCGCGTCGTGCGCAATGGTGTCATCGATCCGAATCCTGTCGCCGGCGTGCCGAAGGTCATTTACCGGGGAACCGAAGCCGGCCTGATGGACGTCGTGCTGCATCCCGGGTTCGAAAAGAACCGGTGGGTCTACTTCACCTACCACAAGCCGATTGGCAACAACCTGGCGAGCAACGCCGTGGGACGCGGCACCTGGGACGGCAAGGCGCTCACGGATGTGAAGGAGATCTTCCTCTCCGATGACGTCGACACCGAGGTCAGCCGGATCGCGTTCGGTCGTGACGGCATGCTCTACATGACGATTGGCGGACCCGGCACCGGTCCCGCGCCGAGCCTCAACCGGCCGCAGAACGGCAACGACTACGCCGGCAAGCTGTTGCGGATGCGCGACGATGGCAGCCTGCCTTCCGACAATCCGTTCGCGGGGAAGTCCGGCTACAAGCCGTACATCTACGCGATGGGCTTCCGCAATCAGCTGGGGCTGACGATCAATCCGTACAACGGTGAAGTCTGGGCCGCCGAGCAGGGACCGAACGGTGGAGATGAGGTCAACGTCATCCTTCCTGGTCGCAACTACGGATGGCCGTTGGCCAGCTACGGGCGCGATTACCTGGGCCCGCGCTTCAACGCGCAGCACACCGCGCAGGGGTTCGAAGAGCCGACCGTGTACTGGGTGCCGTCGATTGCCGTTTCGGGCATGACCTTCTACAACGGCGATCGCTTCCCGAACTGGCGGCGGAATCTGTTCGTTGGCGGGATGCGTGAGGGCGAGATGTCGCCGACCGGCAAGCTCGAACGCATCGTGTTCAATGACAAGTGGGAGGAGTTGCGCCGCGAGTCACTGCTGCGTGACCTGCACCAGCGCATTCGTGATGTCCGCCAGGGACCCGATGGACTCCTCTACGTCGTCACGGAAGAAGACGACGCGGCGCTGCTGCGCATAGAGCCTGTCGAATAGCCGGCGGGACACCGAACCTCAGTTGCGTTCCGAACCGGCGCTCCGGTTCGACGCCGTGGAAAACGGGCCCCGTTTTACCCTTTTCATCTGTCACGGCGCTCACAGTCGCGCCTCTCGGGGAACACAACTGAGCTTCGGTATGTGCAGGCCGGACACAGGCTGCGGCAGCGAACCTTGCGAGCGGCGCGTCGCACGCGAGAGACGGGAAAACGCTTCGCAGGGGTGAATTCCGGCCAGGTCATGGACCTGGCCGGTTACGTGCTCGCGAGCCCGAAGAAGCGTTTTCCCGCGCCGTCGAGCGGTTCGCAGAGCAGCTTGTGTCCGGCCCACCGCACCGGCTCGAGACGGCTCTGCGGGCGACGTGATTACCCGACGCGATACGCGGTTCGTGCTGGATCGCGCGTACGGGACCGGCGCGACGGTCGCGCGGATCTCGAGCTGCTCGTGGCGCTCGACGGTCGGCTTCGACGACCCGCCGCCTTCTTCACCCCACACGAACGTCACCTGCGTGCCCGGCTCGCTGTGCTCGACGTCGAGGATCGCCAGCGTGAGCATCGCGCCCTCGTTCGCGCTGTATCCGCACCACGTCGAGACGCCGATGACCTTGCCGTCCTTGACGACCTTGTCGTACGGCAGCGTCGAGTACACCGCTGACGGGAAGTCGAAGTACTTCGTTGCGCTTGCCCTGCTGGAACATCGTCGAGATGCCCCGCGTCACGTCGTCGCCGTTCAGTACGAGCGTGACCTTCTTGCGCCGCGGCTTCTCCGCAATCTTCTCGAGCGCCTCGCGCCCGATGAAGTCGTGATCGAACTTGACGGAGGGACCGTACCCCAGATCCCACGGCGTCAGGTAGTAGTCGCGGATGTCGTTGGAGTAGAAGCTGCCGCCGAGCGAGGCAATGGCTTCGTAGGTGTTTGCCGGCAGCCACTGGCGGTACGGCTTCATCTTGTCGCCCGTGTAGACCGCCGGGAGGGGCGACGGGATCCAGCCTGATTCGAGCGTGTTGCTCGAATACGTTCTGGCGCCCGACTGCCGGAGGCCGAATTCCTGACCGGCTTCGACGATCGCCGCCTTGACCGCCTCGCCGTCGTCCCACGGCCCAAACAGCTCGAAGCCCGGCTGGCCAACCATGCCGTGACGCAACGCGCGCACTCTTCGTCCGGCGATCTGAAAGTCAGTCATGTTGAAGAACTTCACGTCAGGCACCGGCTTGCCCGTGACCTTCTCCATGACCTTCAGCGCGTTCGGCCCCTGAACCTGGTAGCGGTACGCCTTCCGTACGATCGGGCCGGGCCTGGCGACCGTGCGCTCGTCGCGTTCGATCTTGACGTCGTACTTGCCGGTCTCACAGTGATACTGGACCCAGTTGTGGATCGACGGTCGGCCGACGAGATTGAACCGGTTCTCTTCGAGGTGGAAGAGGATGACGTCGCCAATGACGAAGCCGTCGTGGTTGCAGGCGACGAACTGCTTCGCCTTGCTCGGGCCGAAGTTCTTGAAGCTGTTCACGCCGAGCATGGTGAGGACCTTGAGCGCGTCGGGCCCCTCCACGTACATGTCGGTCATGTGGTACGACTGATTGAAGAGGATGCAGGTCTCCCGCCACGCGCGCTGTTCATCCCGCCAGTTCGTGAACTCAGGGGGGACGACTGGGTAGATGTAGGGTCCGGTCTGCGAATTGCGCAGCAGCTGGACGGGATTGCCGGCGGCGTTCAGCACGTCCTCGAAGCTCTTGTGACTCATTCCTTCTCCTGTCAAAAAATCCGTCAACTCCCAATTTCCAACACCCAACTTCCAAACGTTCTCTTGGGAGTTGGGAGTTGGAGGTTGGGAATTGACGCGCATTGGAATCAAGCAACTCCAGCAGCGGCTCCCCACAGCTCCTGTGAGGCAATCTGTGCGCCCTCGGCCAGCACCTGCAATTTCGCCCACATCACCTGCGGGTGCACTCGCTGATAGGCCTCGAGCTGGGCAAAGCCGCAATCCGTGCTCGCGATCACATTCTCACGGCCGACCAGTGTCGCAAACCGCACGATGCGATCGGCCACCAGGCGGGGATGTTCGACGCTCGTGGTGTGGTGTGTGACCACGCCGGGAATCAGGATCTTCCCGGGCGGCAACTTCACCGATTGCCACACACGCCACTCGTGCTCGTGCCGGACATTGGCTGCCTCGATGGAATACGCGCCGGCACGCACGCGCAACATGAGATCGACGATGGCATCGAGCGATGCGTCGGCGACGTGAGGGACGTGCCAGCTTCCGAAGCAGACGTGATAGCGAACGCGATCTTCGGGGATCCCGCGCAGCGCGTGGTTGAGCGCCTCGACGCGGAGCTCGGCCCATTGGCGGTAGCGCGCGGGACTGTCCTGCGTGAGCTCGTCGTACATGTTCGCCAGCACCGCATCGTCGATCTGGAGGACCAGCCCGGAGTTGACAATCTCCAGATACTCCTCACGCAGTGCTCCGGCGATGGCGAACACGTAGTCGCGCTCGTCCTTGTAGTACTCGTTGGACGCGTCGTAGCCGGTGCTCGCGGGAGCCACGGCTGTCAGAAAGCCTTCTTCGACACCTGCGGCAGCGAGCGCAGACTTGAGATCGCTGATGTTGCGGCGTACAGCCGCGTGGCCCGTGTACGTGATCGGCCCGACGCAGGCGTGCCCGGGCGCGCCCGTCGCTCCGCGCGGGAACTGCGCCTTCATGAATTCAGCAAAGCGAAACCGGTCGCGTCCGAGCCACACCGCTTCGTAGATCGTGTCGGGGCGCGGTTCGAACCCGGTCATGCGATCGAGCACGTAGTTCGCCCAGCTCGATTTGCCGTACTCCCCGTCGTTGACGATGTCGATGCCAGCGCCGCGCTGCTGTTGAACGACGTCAACAGTGGCCTGACGCAATGCGGTTTCGTAGCCTGCCTGATGCTGCTGGTCTTTCCGCGCTGCCGCTGCCTGTTCGAGGAGGTTGGCGGGGCGGATCAGGCTGCCGACGTGTGTGGTCAGAATGCGATCGGTACTGCGTCTCATGCGAACTTTGGTTCGTATTGCGAAATGATATTAATCCACAGCAGCATGGCGGGTCTGCTCTGTGGACCGGCCGCCACGCTAGCTATTGGCGCGACACCGGTGCTGCCACGAGGGTGCCGCGGGAAGCGGCCCGACGTGCCAGATGGCATTTACCCCAGCGCCAGAGGGTCTCGAACACCGGTTCCAGTGAGCGTCCGTATGGCGTGACTCGGTATCTCACGCCGAGTCTCGCAGGTACCAGTTCCTCGCGGGCGATGAGATCGTCGGCAACCATCTCGCGCAACTGTGCGCGCAGCACCTTCGTGGTCACTCGCGGCATCGCTCGGCGAAGTTCGCCGAAGGCGCGCGGCCGCTCCGCGAGGCGCTGAAAGATCATCGGCTTCCACCGTCCGTCTATCACCGCAATTGCCGTGTACAACGGACACGCGGCGCGTTCCTCGTAGATGTCCACTGGGTTGCTCACCTTCGACCTCGCCGAAGCAGGGTACTTCGAAGGACCCGACTTGTCTGGCCGTTGCCGCCTGACTAGAGTTCGGCGCGGAGGTTCAGATGGCGGGAGCGCGCATCTATCGAATCATCATGCCGGTGACCGATCTGGAGGAGGCGGTGCGGTTCTACCGAACCCTGCTCGACCAGGAAGGGCATCGCGTTTCGCCCGGCCGCCATTACTTCGGGTGCGGCAACGTCGTCCTGGCGCTGTACAACCCGAAGGCTGACGGCGATCCAACCGAGCCGCGACCTAATTTCGAGCACGTCTATTTTGCCGTTGCGGACATAGAAGACGCGTATCAACGAGCCGAGCGTGCGGGAGGACTGTCGACGGCGATGGGCGACGGTAACCTTCCGATGGGCGAAATCGCCCGCCGCCCGTGGGGTGAGCGCTCCTTCTACATGAAGGATCCCTCCGGTAACCCGCTCTGTTTCGTCGACGAGTCAACCACGTTCACGGTCGGGCTCGCCTGAACCACGAAGATCGCGAAGTCTCGACGATCTCGTGAACATCGTGGCCTCCGTGGTCCCAACTCAGGCGCGAACTTTGGTTCGACCTGCGAAAATCGGCTAAAATCAAGGTCTTTTCAGGCCAGTCGAATGACTCGAGGACTCCTTGCGGCGTGCGTCATCTGGATCGCTTCTCTGAGCGTGGCTGTGCCACGTGCGTGGGCGCCCCCCCAGGCAACCCCGGCTGATACGTCGATCGTGACGGCTGCCGATCGCGCGGTGATCGACAGGTACTGCGTGACGTGTCACAACCAGCGGCTGAAAACGGCGAATCTCGAGCTCGATGCCTCGAACCTCAATGACATTGCGGCGCACCCGGACGTGTGGGAGAAAGTGATCCGCAAGGTCGAGGCCGGCATGATGCCTCCGGCCGGTGTCCCGCGACCCGACGAGGCGACCAGGCGAGCCTTCGTCACGCGCCTGCAGGGCGTCCTCGATCGGGCCGCCACGGCTCGACCAAGTCCAGGACGTCCGCTCGTGCATCGGCTCAACCGCGCCGAGTACGGCAACGCGGTACGCGACCTTCTGGCACTCGACATCGACGTCTCGTCGCTGTTGCCGCCGGATGACTCGAGCGCCGGCTTCGACAACAATGCTGACGTTCTCGGTCTGTCGCCGGTGCTGCTCGAGAGCTATCTGACCGCGGCGGAGCGCATCAGTGCTTTGGCCATTGGTGATCCGAAGACGCCGCCGATGGGCGAGCTCTTTCGCGTTCGCCAGGACGCTTCGCAGGATCGCCAGATCGACGGATTGCCGCTCGGGACGATGGGCGGGCTCCTCATCGAGACGACGCTTCCGCTCGACGGTGAGTATCAATTTCAGGTCAGGTTGTTCCGGACCAACCTCGGGACGATGCGCGGGCTCGAGTACGCACACCAGCTCGAGATCAGCGTGAATGGCGAGCGGGTGCATCTCGCGGCATTTGGCGGCGACAAAGAGATCGCCGCGTCGAGCGACAACCCGACGATCACGGGAGACGATGTCGATGGGCGGTTCACGGTGCGCGTGCCGCTCAAGGCCGGTCCTGCGAAGATCGGCGTCGCATTTCTCGAGAAGACCCACGCGCTGAACACGCGGCGTCTCCAGTCGTACGTGCGGAGCTCGTCGGACACGATCGACTTCTCCGGCTATCCGCACATCGACGAGGTGATTCTGACCGGGCCGTTCAAAGCGACCGGTGTCGGCGACACGCCGAGCCGTCGTCGCATCTTCGTCTGCCAGCCCAAGGCGGCGGCAGAAGAAGAGGCATGCGCCAGGAGGATCCTCACGACGTTGGCGCGCCGTGCGTATCGAGGTGACGTCGCACGAGAGGATGTGCCGACGCTGATGGAGTTCTACCAGCGTGGCCGTCGCGACGGCGGGACCTTCGATACTGGAATCGATCTCGCGTTGCGCCGCCTGCTGGCCAGCCCGAAGTTCCTCGTCCGCGTCGAGCGCGATCCGGTGACTGTCTCCGCCGGTGCGGCCTATCGTCTTTCGGATCTCGAGATCGCGTCGCGGCTGTCGTTCTTTCTCTGGAGCAGCATCCCTGACGACACGCTCCTCGACGTCGCAAGCAAGGGCGGGTTGAAGACTCCTGCACAACTGGAGCAGCAAGTTCGTCGAATGCTCGCTGACCCGAAGTCGCAGGCGCTCGTCGACAATTTCCTCGCACAGTGGCTGCAATTGCGGAACCTGATCACCAAGCAGCCGAACTCGCACGAGTTCCCCGACTTCGACGACAACCTGCGTCGTGCCCTGGCGACCGAGGTCGAGATGTTCTTCGCGTCGGTGATGCGCGAGGATCGCAGCGTCCTCGATTTGATGACGGCCGACTACACGTTCGTCAACGAGCGTCTCGCCCGGCATTACGGCATCCCGAATATCTATGGCACCCATTTCAGGCGGGTGACCCTCAAGGACGATGTGCGGCGCGGACTGCTCGGGAAGGGCGCCGTGCTGATGGTGACGTCTCACCCGCATCGCACCTCGCCGGTTCTGCGCGGGAAGTGGATCCTCGAGAACGTGCTGGGAGCCCCGCCGCCGCCTCCGCCCGATGTCGTGCCGCCGTTTGAAGAGGACGCCGGTGCGGCTAAACCGAAGTCAGTGCGCGAGCGTATGGAGCAGCATCGACGGAATCCGGCATGTGCGAGCTGCCATCGCATGATCGATCCCGCCGGCCTGGCGCTGGAGAACTTTGACGCCGTTGGCGCCTGGCGCACGCGGGACGGCGGCACGCGCGGGACCCCGGTCGATGCCTCGGGGCAGCTGGTGGACGGGACGCAGATCAATGGTGTCGTCGAGCTGCGCGCCGCTCTGCTGCGGGAACCCGAGACGTTCGTCCGGACAATGACCGAAAAGCTTATGACGTATGCGGTTGGGCGCGGTCTGACCGCCACGGATATGCCCGCAATTCGCACGATTGTGCGTGATTCGGCGAAGGATCAATACCGCTTCTCGTCGGTTATTCTTGGGATTGTACGGAGTGTGCCGTTCCAGATGCGCACAAAGTCGCCCGCAGGAGAAGCAGTTGGGAGTTCGGCGAGGTTGAACCAGTAGGAGCCCGCGATGTTCATAACGAAGACGTCCTTGTCGCGTCGAACTGTTCTGCGAGGTCTCGGAGCGACTCTCTCTCTGCCGCTGCTCGAAGCCATGGTGCCCGCCATGACCGCGACGGCGAGGACCGCTGCGGCGCCGACCAAGCGCTTCGGCGCGGTCTTCGTGCCGATGGGTGAGCGGCCGAGCCACTGGACGCCCGCCACCACCGGCGTCAACTTCGAGTTCAGCCCGATCCTCAAGCCGATTGAATCCTTCCGCGACCACGTCGTCGTCGTCTCGAACATCGACCGCCCGCTGCAGGGAACGCACGCCGTCAGCACCGGAACGTGGCTGACCGGAAGCGCGCCCAAGCGCACCGAGGCCGAGGACTTCGTCGCCGGCACGTCGCTCGATCAGATCATCGCGGGAAAGATCGGCGGCGACACCGTGTTCCCGTCGCTCGAGATCGGCACTGAAGACTTCACGGGTTATGTGGGTGCATGCGACGTCGGGTACAGCTGCGCCTACATGAACACGATCTCGTGGAAGACGCCGACGACGCCGATGCCGATGGAGACGAACCCGCGCGTCATCTTCGAGCGCATGTTCGGCCGTCCGGGATCGACTGAGGAGCGCGTGCGGCGCATGCAGCAGAACCGCAGCATCCTCGACTCGGTGAAGGGCGACGTCTCGAGCCTCGAACGCGGACTGGGCGCACGCGACAAAGTGAGACTCGATCAGTATCTCGAGCACGTGCGCGAGATCGAGCAGCGCATCCAGCGCGCCGAGAAGCAGGCGACCTCGGAGATCACGCTGCCGGTGGCGCCGGTCGGCATCCCCGACTCATGGGAAGAGCACGCCACGGTGATGTTCGACATCATGGCGCTTGCGTTCGAGGCCGACATCACGCGGGTCTTCTCGTTCATGCTGAACCGCGAAGCCAGCCAGCTCGTGTTCCCGGACCTCGGATTCAACGAGCCGTGGCACCACGTCTCCCATCACGGCAACGAGGCCTACAAGCTCGAGCTGCTCGTGAAGTTGAACACGTGGCAGATCAGCCTCTTCGGGAAGTTCCTCGAGCGCCTGCGTGCGACGCCCGACGGCGACGGCACACTGCTCGATCACTCGGCGCTCGTGTGGGGCAGCGGCATGAGCGACAGCAACTCGCACTCGCCGCTCGACGTGCCGTTCCTCATGGTCGGCAACGGCGCCGGGTCGTTCACCGGCAACCGTCACCATGCCGCGCCGAAGGGAACGCAGCTGGCCGACGTGATGCTGACCATCGCGCAGAAGTACGGGGTCGAGATCGATCGCTTCGGTGTGAGTACAGGAGCGTTTGAGCTCTAAGCCTCGCGCGACTCGAGAATGAGGGCTGTCGTTCACACTTCAGTCTTCTCGCTTCTCGGTTCGTGTTCAGGTTCGGGTGGGTGAATTCGCACAGCGAGTCCCTGTCGAACGCTGCACACTGAACCACGAACATGGAACCGAACATGAACGTGAACACGAACCGAGCAGTGAGAAGCGAGAAGCGTGAACGACGGTTCATTGCCCTCCTGCTTCTCGTCCTGGCAGCTGGACTTACGGCATTTGAAGGTGATAACCCGCTCATTGACGCCGTCAGGCGCGGCGATCACAACGCCGTGCGTGCGCAGCTGCGCGGAAAAGTCGACGTGAACGCACCGGCCGCCGACGGAACGACAGCGCTGCACTGGGCGGTGCAGGGCGACGACCTCGAGCTCGTGACGGTGCTGTTGCGGGCCGGCGCCAACGCGAAAGCCACGAATCGCTACGGGATGCAGCCCATCACGCTGGCCGCGACCAACGGCAGCGCGAAGGCGATCGAGGCGCTGCTTGCGGCCGGGGCCGATGCGAATACGACGACGCCCGAAGGCGAGCCGGTGATCATGACTGCGGCGCGCACGGGCACGGTCGACGCGCTCAAGGCTCTGATCGCGCGCGGCGCCAACGTCAACGCGCGTGAGAAGTGGTTTGGCGAAACGGCGCTGATGTGGGCCGCCAGTGAGAATCACTCGGACGCCATCCGCGTGCTCGTCGAGGCGGGCGCGGACATCGACGCCAAGTCAGAGGTGCAGGAAGCTCCCGTCCTGGAGTTCCCGCGCAGCGGCGGTCCCAACTCTCCATTGCCGCGCGGCGGCTGGACGGCGCTGATGTTCGCGGCGCGCGATGGCGGAATCGATGCGGCTCGAACCATCGCCGATCTCGGTGCGAATCTGAACGCGACGGCGCTGCCGCAGACTGACGTTCCGCTCAAGCCGGAAGAGATCGCGGCGGCGCAGGCGAAGAACATCGGCACCTCGGCCCTGGTGTTCGCCATCATCAACGTCCACTACGACCTGGCCGCGATGCTCCTCGACAAGGGCGCCGATCCCAACGTCGTCGACGGCGCCGGCATGGGCGCGTTGTACGCCGCGGTCGACATGAACAGCCTGCAGTGGGTGCAGGGGCGGCCGGCGCCGATTCTGGAAGATCAGCTCGACGGCGCCGATCTCGTGAAGCGGCTCCTCGCCAAGGGCGCGAATCCCAACGCGCGATTGACGGGCCGTCCGCTGAAGCGGCATCACGATGCCGGGTCGACGCTGAACTTTGGTGAAGGCACCACACCGCTCATTCGTGCAGCCAGGACGAACGACGTGGCCGTGATGAAAGCGCTGCTCGACAGCGGTGCCGATCCCTTCCTGACCCTTCCCGATCGCACCACTGCGCTCATGATCGCCGCCGGTCAGGGCTACGGCGGTCTGCGCGGCGAAGGCATTCGCATCGTCATACCGACAGCCGAAGGCGCGATTGAAGCCCTGACCCTGCTTCTCGATCGCGGCATGGACGTGGACGCCTTCAACAACGCCGGGAACACCGCTCTTCACGCGGCCGTGGGACGTGGTGATGACGTCGTCAAGTTTCTCGCCTCGCGCGGTGCGTCGCTGAATCTGAAGAACAAGGCCGGGTTCACGCCGCTCGATGTCGCGCTTGGAAAGGCCGGCGGCCGCGGTGGACGTGGTGCCGGTGTCGTGCGCGAGAGCACCGCGGCGCTTCTTCGCGAGCTGATGGAAACAAAGAAGGGCGCGTAGTGTCCGGCTCTCGTCTGCGTAGTGTCCGGCTGTAGCCGGACCTGATCCGGTGCGATTCGCCGACCTGACGATGGCGTTGTTGTTCGCCTTCGCCGCAGCCCTCCAATACAACGATCCCGACCCGATTCGATGGATTGCCGTTTACGGCTCTGCCTGCGTGTTGTCGCTGGTTGCTGGTTTCAGGCGTCGGGTGCCACCAGCCGCGGCAATCGCGGTCGGTCTGGTCGCGCTCGGGTGGGCGGCTTGGATTGCGTTGGGCGGCCCCGCCGCATCCGAATACCGTCACATGTTCGACGCGTGGGAGATGAAATCGCCGTCAGTAGAGCAGGCGCGTGAGGCGAGCGGGCTGATCCTTGTCGCGGCGTGGATGACCGTGCTCTTCATCCGCGGATACCGTACCTCACCGGTTCAGGCATGACTCGACGCGCGCTCGCATCGATCCTGGTGATCGTCATCGCGCTGGTCGCGCTGGTGTGGCTGTTTCGCGATCGGCTGGTTCCGGGCGGGCAGGAGTCGGATTCCGGCGCTTCCACAGCAGCCGCCCCTGCGAGCAGTTCCGCGAGCGCGCTCTTCGCCGCACGCGCGATTGGCGATCCACCCAAGGGCGAGGAACGGCCGCAGATTGCGCACGTCGCGATCGTCGACCTCGATCGCGACGGCCTCAACGATGTCCTGGTCTCTGACTCTTTCCGCAACGTGGTGACCTGGGTTCGGCAGGCACCACGCGGCACGTTCACCGAGACCGTCGTTGCCGGCGTCTCGGCGCCCGCGCACGTCGAAGCCATCGACTTCGACCGCGATGGCGACCTCGACCTGGTTGTCGCGGCGCTTGGCTTCTTGTTTCCCAACAACAACCGTGTCGGCTCGGTGATCGTGATGGAGAACGACGGGCAGCAGAAATTCCGATCGCGGTACGTCGCCGATCGGATCGCCAGGGTTGCCGATGCCCGTGCCGCGGATCTCGACGGCGATGGCGATCTGGACATCAGCGTCGCCGGCTTCGGCTACGACGATGGGGAGACCAGCTGGTTGGAGAACCAGGGTGGCTGGACATTCAGACAGCACGTGCTGCAGCGGCTGTCCGGGCCGATCAATGCCATTCCCGCCGACATCAACGGCGACAAGCTCCCGGACATCGTTGCGCTCGTCAGCCAGGAGTGGGAAGAGATCTGGGCGTTCATCAACGACGGCAAGGGAACGCTCGCACCGCGGATGCTCTGGGGCTCGACCAACGCCGACTTCGGCTCGAGCTGGATGACGCTGGTCGACATGGATCGCGATGGCGATCCCGACATCCTCTACGCCAACGGTGATGCGTTCGAGTACGCACCACCGAACAGCCGGCCGTGGCAGGGCGTGCAGTGGCTGGAGAATCGCGGCGATCTCAAGTTCGAGTTGCATCGCATGATCGATCAGCAGGGCGTGACCAGTCCCGAGGCGGTCGATCTGGATGACGATGGCGATCTCGACGTGCTGCTGGTAAACGCGAACAACGACTGGGACAACCCTGAGGCGCCCAGCCTGTTGTGGCTGGAGAACGACGGGAAGATGCAGTTCACGATGCGCCCAATCGCCACCTCACCGACGCATCTGCTGACGCTAGCCGTGGGCGACCTCGACGGTGATGGCAAGCCCGACGCGGTCACTGGCGGGATGCACATCAGCCGGCCCTACGATCGTATTGGCCGCGTAACGGCGTGGTTTAGAAGATAGGACCGTCCCCGGGCGGGCATCGAGGGTGACGCCGGCGCGCCCGCGAGGCGGCGCGTGAAAAGACAGCGCTTCCAGCCGCTGATCGGTGGCACACGGTTTATCTTTCCAGCTAGTGGCAACGCCGTCGTTGCGTGGTAAGCTTCCAGCGCGATTTTTCCCACTTCGATCATCGTCAGATGAGCAGACGATCCCGCCGGCGTCGCAGCAGGAGTATCGCAACTACCAACTCCCAACCTCCAACTCCCAAGTTTCCAGCTGTTTGGGAGTTGGGAATTGGAAGTTGGGAGTTGCGCCCCTGGCTATCGGGCGGCGGGCTTTGAAAGATACGCCTTCGACGCGGCCTCGTCCTTGAGCGGTGTCACCTTGTCCGGATCGATCCGCACCATCAGGTACGTGATGTGGTCATCGATCTTCGTGAACCAGTGACCCGTTCCCGCGGGAATGACCACGACGTCGCCGGCCTTGATGTTGTGCGCCACGCCGTTGCGAATGTCCGACCCGTTGTTGCCGGGGCCGTTGAACTCACGGACAGTGAGCAGCGTTGAAGGACGTCGCTGTCGATTGGTGATGTCCGGTCCCAGGACGAGTGTCGCCGAGCCGCTGATGATGTGGTAGACCTCGCTGACCAGGTCGTGTTCGGCGACCGAGTCCGGAGCCGGCTTGTCCAGTTTCGTGCGATGCACCATGCCGATGCCGATGTGCGCCTTGCCGATCTCGATGTCGCGCACCTGCTGGTCCGTCAGCTTTTCAGCAACCGCTTTCTTCGTGTACGCCTCCAGCTCACTGACCGGGACGTAGTAGCCCGGGCACATGCTGCACGTTGGCTGCGGATCGGTCGGGTTGATCTTGACCTGCGCCGCGATCGAGGCGACGCAGCATGCGACGCCGGCAAGTCCGAGAAGAATCTGTTTCATGTTCGTTATCGATTCTGGGGCCAGGGCGGGCCCTGTTCTGCTTTCGAGACGGGGCCGACGCCCTTGTAGATGAAACGCTGCACGCGCGCGCCGGTATAGGTTTCCGCCGTGTAGAGGTTTCCCTTTGAATCGGTATCCAGGTTGTGCACGCCGAAGAACTGACCCGGCTGGCGGCCGCCGTCACCGAACGACGTGAGCACCTCGAGCGAGCTGCGCAGCAGGATGTTGACCTTCTGGTCCACGCCGTTGGCGGCGTAGATATACGTCTGCTGCGGATCGCGGGAGAACGTCATGTCCCACACCGATCCGGAGCGATACGTCTTGGGGTCGATGAACGCTTCCTTGACGAAGGTCCCGTCCTTGCGGAACACCTGGATGCGATCGTTGACGCGATCGCAGACGTAGACCAGCCCGTCGTTCGACACGATGACGCAGTGCACGGTGCTGAACTGCTTCGAGGGTGGCGCCGACGGGTTGTACGGCGGCATCTTCACGTCGTCCGGCTTGTTGCCGTACGCGCCCCAGTGGCGCTTGTAGGCGCCGGTGTTCGCGTCGAAGACGATGACGCGGCGATTGCCGTAACCGTCGGAGACGTAGACCTCATTGGCAGCGCGATCGTGAAAGATCTTCGTCGGCTGCCAGAAGTTGGCCGTGTCGTTGCTGCCGTTGTGCACGCCGTGCTTGCCGATTTGCAGCAGGAACTTTCCGGCGTCCGAGAACTTCAGGACCTGTGTGTCCTTTTGGCCGTTGCCGGCGATCCAGACGTTGCCGTTGTGGTCGACGGTGATGCCGTGGTTGCTGTCCGGCCACTCGTATCCCGCACCGGGCCCGCCCCAGGACTTCACGAGGTTACCGGCCTGGTCGTAGACGAGTACGGGCGGTGCAACCTTGCAGCACTTGCCGATGGGATCTTTGGCGGGCGCACTTCCTTTCGCGCCCGGCTGCACCTCGTCGTCTACCGCCTCAGCAACCGTGAGATCCGCCGCCTTGAAGTTCGCTTCGACGGTACCCGGGCGATGGATCGTCCACACGCGGTCCTGGGCGTCGATCGAGAGGCCGATCGTCGAGCCCGTGACCCAGTGATTCGGCAGCGGCTTCGGCCAGAACGGATCGACTTCGAAGATCGGCGCCTGCGCAGCCGGCTTGCCCGACTGTGCGTGAAGGGCACCGGCAGCAGCCAGGACCAATCCGATAAATATCGCTCGCTTCATGGCGTCCTCCCCGTTCAGGATCGACGCCGCGAACTATATCACCGGCCTTCTGATGGCGCTCGGCTCGAGCCGTGACGGCCTACGAAGAACTGGATTCGGGTTCGGGCAGAGCGTCGTGCAGCACGTCGACGACAAGATTTGCGAGCACGTCGATGATCAGCAAGTCCCGACCGAGGAACCGGTATTCGAGTTCCCCCGGTAATTCAGGCAGTCCCGCCAGCATGGATGGCCACATCACTGGCCCAGCATTCCACGGGACCGGTTCGGCTACGCATGGCGCCGCCGCAATCACGACTTCGTCCTCGTCGGGCGGCTCGAACGCTGTCGTCACATCGAGCCCCGTTTTCCGCACGAGCGCGTCAATGCGAGCGCGGAAATATCTCGCCACGGCCGGGGTGAAGACGTCGCCGACACGCGCAACGGGCCTGACCTCGCGCATCGCGTTGGCGAAACGCCGTTGCTGGCGGAGCATTGGCTCGGCGTCTGGCCACATGAGCGGTGGACCGAGTGACGTGATGACCGTGCGTTGAAGGGCGGCGTAGTAGTTCACGTAGTCGACGAATTCCGCGGGAACTGTCGGGTCTGTCTGTGTCCTTTCAGCCGCCTGGCCAGGTCCGGTCGTGAGAATGAACAGCAGGAGGAAGGATGTCTTTCGCAGGGCGGTCATAACGCCTCCGATTGACAGCTCAGCACGCATCAAGAGTGCCAACGCCGATGGGCCCTGATCGCGCCACCGGATCGACATCCAGCCATGCATCGGAGGCGCGCACCGAGGGTTCTTTCGCACAGGCCGCTGGAAATGTCGCACCGGTGTGCGCCGTCTGTTCGCCCGGGACGCTGTATCATTCCGGTCGATTTCAGGAGAACACGATGAACCTTCGGAAACAGATGCTCGCGTGCGTTGCCACGCTGTGCCTCATGGCGTGGGTCTCGTCGTTCGAGACGGCTGCCCAGCAGGGCGCCGGTGCTGAGGGTGCGCAACCAGCGCCTCCCACCGCGCCGCCTGCAGGCGGACGCGGAAACTTCGTCCCCGAACCGGTGCCGCCGCCGCAGAACTTCGCGACGTCGAAGGAGCATTACGACTTCCTCTATCGCCTGCACAAGGGCGGCACGCGTCATACCTACGAGTCGATCCCGAAATGGGAAGGCTTGTGGTCCGCCGCGGGCAACACGTCTTCGTCGCTCTTCGTAAAGGGAGGAACGGGCGGCGCAGGGGTGTCGGGCGAGCTCATTCCCGGCGTGCTCACGCCCGCGTACGAGGAGGCGTTCAAGAAGCGGCGAGCGCTCGGCGCCGATTACGACCGGTTGACGACGTGTGAGCCCGCAGGCTATCCGCGGTGGCTGCTCGAGCCCTACGTTCGCGAGTTCGTCAACACGCCATCGCAGTCGTGGTGGCTGAACGATCTCGGCAACGATACGCGCCGCATCTACATCGATCAGGAGCACAAGAACATCGATGGCACGCATTCACCTGAAGGTGACAGCGTCGGCTTCTGGGTGGATGACATGCTGATCGTTCACACCATTCACATCTATCCCGGTGACTACTTCCGCGGCCAGCCGCCCACCAGCAATCAGTTCGAGAGCGTCGAGGTCTGGCGCATGATTCCGCTGGCCAACGGTGAGCGACGGATCAGCGTGAACGTCACCTTCTACGACAAGATCTCCCTGACGCGGCCGGTCACGGCCACCTATACGTTCCGCCGGAACACCGAGCTCGAAGCCGGCGGCTATCGTCTGCGCCACTGGGAATGCGAGAGCAACGAGAATTCCTTCCTCGTGACCGATGACAAGGGCAATCCCAAGACACAGCTGCGTCTGCCTGGCGATCCCGGATTCGATGATGTGCGTGGTGCTGACCCGCGACGGAATCCCGATCTGCCGCCCGACCTGCCCGGGCAGGCCAAGAACCCGATCTTCGACGATGCGGTGAAGGTGAAATAGGAGAACAACGATGACGAGACCTCGCATGTTGTTGTGTGCCGTACTCACCCTGGCCGCCGCGACGGCGGCCGTCGACGCCCACCACAGCTTCAGCATGTTCGACAATGGCAGGGAAGAGGTCGTCGTTGGCGACGTCGTGCGCTGGGGATTCAACAGTCCGCACACGCTGATGTACATCAAGGACGCCAAGGGAACGACGTGGGGCTTCGAGGGCGCTGCACCACCCGCGCTCGTGGCGCGCAGTCCGAAAATCGACGGGTTCACGTTCAAGCCCGGCGACCGCATCACGATGATTCATTGCCCGCTGCGCGACGGACGCTCGGGCGGGGCGATCGGATTCATCGTCACCAAGGACGGCACCTGGTACAACCCCGCTGACGGCGGCTGTCGCGCGAATGAAGCGAACTGGAAGAAGTGGCTGGATGCTGGCTTCAGCTCGAAGGCGCAGGCCGAAGCGGGGAAGAAATAGACAGGTCAAGGGTCAGCCCCTCTCTCGATCGTCGGTGCAGCATCGCTAAGGCAACCGAAGTGCGACGAGCGAGCCGGGATACCTCGCGCCCATGATCTGCAGCACGACGTACTGCTTGCCCTCGTGCAGGTAACCCATCATTCCGTACTGGGCGGGCGCCGGCAGCTTGACGGTGCTCAGACGTTTTCCGGTTGCCTTGTCGACCGCATACAGCAGCGCATCTGTGCCGCCGGGCGCCGTCATCAGCAACGTCGGCGTCACCATCATAACGGCGTGGCTTTGCTGGCCGGTGTTCGGCAACGTCACCCCTTTGAGAGCGGGATGGTTCTTGATGTGCTCAGGCGTATCGCCGTTTGGAATCTGCCACAGGTGCTCGCCGGTGTTCATGTCGATCGCGGTGATCGAGCCGTAGGGTGGCTTCCAGATCGGCAGCCCTTGCGGCCCGCGGAGATCTCCGCGATTGGAGACCACCCATTGCGACAGCGTCTTGCCCGTGGTCTTCGGGTCATTCGGTTTGTCCATCTGGGAGCCGGGGACAATGTTTTCCGCCCTGCACGCGCGTTCACTGGCGACGTAAACGATGCCCGTCCCGGGATCGGCGACGGTCGGTCCGTAGATGTTGCTCGCTCCCGAGGGACAACTCACGAACGACCGCAGCCCTGACGGATGCCCCACGTGTATCGGTGGATTGAACAACGGTCCAACCTTGTAGTTCTTGATGATCGTCAGGGCTTCCTGTCGGAGTTCGGGCGTGAAGTCGATAAGGCGATCCTCGGTAAGTTCCTGGATCTCGAACGCGGCCGGCCTGGTCGGGAACGGCTGCGTGGGCGACAGTTTCTCCCCGGGCAGATCCGACTGCGCGACAGGACGTTCCACGATCGGCCAGACCGGCTCCCCGGTGACCCGGTTGAAGGTGTATGCGAAACCCTGTTTCGTGGTCTGAACCAGAATCGGCGTCTGCCGTCCGCTCACGTTCACATTCAGCAGGACCGGTGCCGTCGGGTTGTCGAAGTTCCAGATGTCGTGGTGAACGGTCTGGAAGTGCCACACACGCTTGCCCGTCCTGACGTCGAGCGCGAGGATGCTGGTCCCGAACAGGTTGTTGCCCGGGCGGAAGCCGCCAAAGAAATCGATCGTCGGCGGGTTGGTCGGAATGTACACGAGACCCCGCTCAGGATCGGCGGACATCGGCGCCCACGACGACACGTCCCCCGTGCGCTTCCAGGCATCGTTCTCCCACGTGTCGTGACCGAACTCACCTGGCCGCGGGATGACGTGGAACTTCCACAGGTGTTTCCCGCTCCCGGCGTCGTAGGCGAGGATGTCGCCGGGGATGTTCTCGATGCGTGTCTGGTAGTAGCCCTGCTCGTGCACGTTGCCGACGACCACGACACCGTTCACGACGATGGGCGGCGATGAGGTCGACAGGTTGCCAAGCTCACGCGGGATCCCCTTTTCCGGGTCGTACTGGAGACCCGATGTGGTCCATGGTTCCCAATCCCTGACGAGATCCGGAAGCAGGTCGATGACGCCGCTCCGGGGGAACCCACGTATCGGCACATGACTGCCCCAGTTCTCCAGGTGCTCGCCGGTCTTGGCGTCGATTGCGTGCAGGAAGAAGGCGGGTGAGGTGTAGTAGATCACGGCCCGGCCGTTCACCTCGCCGTAGGCAACGCCTTTGCCGTAGTTGTTGCGCATGCCGCGCTCGTACCGGGTCGTGTTCGGTTCACGGTACGCCCACAGCGTTTCTCCCGTTGCCGGATCGATCGCGGCGACCGTACGGCGCTGCCCTGCAACGGTGTACAGGATTCCGTCGGCGTAGATGGGAGTCGAACGGAAAACGTAGTCCACGGCGGGGCCGAAATTGTCGCCACGCCAGACCCACGCGACCTGAAGCTTCTCGAAATTGCCGGCGTTGATCTGGTCGAGCGGCAGATAGCGCGTATGCCCCGCGTCGCCGCCGATGTAGCGCCACTCGCCCTTCGGGACGGCGCCCTGAGCGACGATCGGCGCATGCGTTGCGAGAATGCCGAGGGCGGAGGAGAGACCACATGCGAGGCCCGCCAGCCTCGCGGCGCGGAGTGCTCGTGCACGCATCGTCGCGGCCTCCTTCTGCTACGCTCGACGCCGCGAACTATATCACCCCATAGATGTCAGACCCGCTCTAAGGAGAGCGCATTCAGCCGGCGCGGACCGTGTCTCCACAGGACGGCAAGCACCAGCATCGTCAGGGTAAGCAAGAGCACCAGCGCCAGATGCATCGCGCGGGCGACCTCAAAGGACGGTCCCACCATCTCGCCATAGAGCCGCAGCGCGAACATGACCTGCACGTAGATCAGCGACATGAACGTGAATCGCACACCCAGGCGGCGGTCGTGGAAGCCGAAGAAGTCACTGAACCGGCGATTGACGTTCGCATGAGCGATGACGAGCAGGACGGCGGAAAAGAAGACGGGCGCGGCGAATCGAACCCAGAAACCTTGAGTCGAGTAGAGTTCCAGAGCTCCGACAACGACCCACGCAGTCAGGTGGACACCGATGAGCGCGTAGGTCCCCATCGACAGCCATCGAGGTGAAAAATCGTCGAGCGTGCGCGGCTTGAGAGAGGCGTGTCGGCGTTCCGCGAGCGGCACGTCTGTCCGCACGCGCCTCGAGGAGACGACAACGACGCCGAGGTAGTAGAGGAGCCCGACGATGAGGAGCAGTGAATGGGTGTCCTTCAGGAGCTCCCACGGCTGGCTTCCACGCGACGATGTCGACAGGAGCTGGGGCCACGCGCCGAGCTGGGCCGCCAGCAGAACAGGGCGACGCTCAACGCGCCCCACGCGTAACAGGACCACAGGAACCAGGTGCTGCCGACCATCCAGCGGCCACGCAGGAGCGTCGCAGCCCGCTCGTGGTTGGCTGCCAGCCAGTCGGCGTTGCGATCGGTAACCATTTCCAGCGTCATCGCCTGAGCCCAGCCTGCGAAGACGAACCAGTACGACACGATCATCGCAGCGTAGATGGAAACATCAATCCATTCACTCATCGGCGTCATCCTTTGCGAGCTTCTCCGCTCAGCGCGGTGTTGAAGATGTCGGTGATCTCGCGGCGGCTCATGCCCTCGAGCATCAATGTCTTGATCAGGCGCCGCATCAGGCGTTCGGCGCGACCGGCCTTGACCTTCTCGATCTCGCGTGCCGCCTCGTAGCGGACGAACGTGCCCTTGCGCCCGGCGGTGAGGATCACGCCCTGGTCTTCGAGCAGCTTGTACGCGCGCGCGACGGTGTTGCGATTGAGCCTGAGGTCACCGGCGAGCTGACGCACGGTCGGCAGCGGCGCATCGGGCTTGAGCTTTCCCGACTTCACCGCGTCGTGTATCTGCCGCACGATCTGCTCGTAGACGGGCTCGGGGGCGTTGACGTGAACCTCAATGTCCATTTGTCCTATAATCACATAGGACAAAATAGGTGTCAACCTCGCCTCGCTGTTGACCTTTGACGTTTGAGCTTTGACCTACGTGGTTCTGTTCTGTAATGTCAGAACCCTTTGGAGGAGGCATGGCGATGAAAACCATTTCTGCAGTCGTGACCATCGCACTCGTGCTGCTGGCGGCGCCGGCCCTGGCGCAGACACCTGCGTTGACTCCCGGGTGCACCGCCACGCCCGCCCAGCTCGAGGCCAATAAGAAGGTGGCAATGGAGTTCTTCCGTCCGGACGCCGATCGCGTAGCCCTGGCGGATCCGAGCTACAAGCAGCACAATCCGGCATTCGTGAAGGGCGGGCGTGAAGCCAAGCTCAGTGACTTCGAGTACTTCAAATCGCGATTTGGTGGACCACGCGCCGGCGGCCCCGGTGGTGGAGCAGCTGGTGGTCGTGGCGCGGCTGAAGGACCTCAGCCTCCCGCGGGGAATCCGCTCGAGATCGTCATGGCCGAGTGCGATCTCGTGACGATCATCCACAAGAACTTCCGTCAGGATCCCACGGCGGCGCCCGGGAACTTCTACGAAGTCTTCACCTTCGACACCTTCCGCGTTCGCAACGGGAAGCTCACCGAGCATTGGGATGGAGCGGTGATCAATCCGCCTGCACCAGCTGCGGCACCAGGGGGCCGAGGTAATTAGTGTAATATCCCAAGGCCTTTCTGGAATATCACACTGACAGGTCAGTGTGACAACACGAACGGAGATGGAGCTGAATGATTCGTAGCGTGGTGTCCTCGTGTATTACCCGCCGAACATCGCTGTCGCGCGGGGTTCTCGCTCTCATGTGCCTGATGCTGCCGCAGGTCGCGGCCGCACAGTCTATCGCCGGCGTCGTCCGGGATACATCCGGGGCAATATTGCCCGGCGTCACAGTGGAGGCGGCCAGTCCCGCCCTCATCGAAAAGGTTCGTACTACAGTCAGTGACGGAACCGGCCAGTACCGACTCGAGAACTTATCGGCCGGTGTTTACACGGTGACCTACACGCTACCGGGGTTCACAACCGTGCAGCGCACGGATGTCGAGTTGCAGACCGGTGTCACTGTGACCCTCAACGCAGAGATGCGCGTCGGCGGTCTGCAGGAAACACTGACCGTGACCGGTGAGACGCCAGTCGTTGACGTACAGAACAGCACCCGTAACCAGCGCGTGCTGAGCGACGAGGTCGTGGCGGCCTTGCCGGCGTCACGAGGCTATGGAAACCTCCTGGCAGTCGCCTCGGGTATCCAGGCCAACGGTATCCAGAACAGCGGTATCGCGCCCGACATGATCTTCTTTACGTCGCGTGGCGGCCGTAGCAATGAAGGCACGGTCCAGATCGACGGCATGAACGTCGGCTCGGCCTTCAATGGTGGCGGAGTGGCCGGGTACGGCTACGACACATCGGGCGCTCAGGAAGTGCAGCTGACAGTGGCTGGCGGACTCGGTGAAGCCGATCGCGGTGGTCCGGCCTTCAATCTCGTGCCGAAGACCGGTGGCAACACGTTCAGCGGCACCTTCTTCGGCAACATCGCGGGCGAGTGGTCGCAGGGCGACAACGTCGACGATGAGCTGCGATCGTTCGGGATTCCGACGGCGGCCGCGCTCATCCGCAGCTGGGACACGAGCTTCTCACTGGGCGGCCCGATCGTGCGGGACCGCGTCTGGTTCTACGGCATGACGCGGACCTTCGGCGCATACACGGATATCGCCGGCCGCTTCGCAAACGCCAATGCCGGTGACGCCAATCGCTGGGACTACGTCTCCGATCCGGGCGTCACGCAGCGGTCGGCGTCGAGCCGCAAGATCGGTGGCGTACGCGTCACGGGCCAGCTCACGCCGCGGAACAAGGTGGGCGGCTACATCGACTATCAGAAGATCTGCGAAGGCAGCTCTTACGCGAAGGACGCCGAGCAGTGCCGGGTGCGCGGCGACGACTGGATTGGCGTTGGCGGATTCGGTACATGGTCTCCGGAGGCCACGCACTCGCGCGACAACTCCGAGAAGATCACGCAGTTCACGTACACCTCGACGGTGACGAGCAAGCTGCTGCTCGAGGCGGCGTTCTCGCAGTTCTTCAGCAACTGGGGTGGCCAGACCCCGTCCGGCGCGCTCGATCAGTTGCCCTTCGTCCCGGTGACGGCACAGAGCATCGGAACGGTGACACCCGATGGCGTTCAGATCGGTGTGCCCGTGACCACGATGGTGTACCACGGCTTTGGCGGTCTCAATAACAACCACCAGACGCACAACGTCTGGCGCGGAGCAGTGTCCTACGTCACGGGCGCTCACAGCATGAAGGTCGGTTACCAGGCCGCGTACGAAGTGACCGACATCTTCGGCAACTACGCCTCGCACGGTCTGCAGTACCGCTTCAGCAACGCTGCGACCGGCCTGATGGTGCCCAACCTGATCACACAGCGCATCACGCCATGGCAGCAGGCCAATCGCACGCGCTACGACGCGTTCTACGTGCAGGATCAGTGGACGGTCAGCCGGCTCACGTTGCAGGGCGCGCTCCGCTACGAGCACGCGTGGAGCTACTTCCCGGAGGGCAAGAACGGCCTTCTGGCTGACAGCGTGTTCGGCGGACCGGCCTTTACGCTGCCGGAAGCGAAGGGCGTCGAGGGCTACCACGACATCGCACCCCGTATGGGCCTGGCCTATGACGTGTTCGGCGACGGCAAGACCGCGGTCAAGGTGAACCTGTCGAAGTACTTCCAGTCGGCGGCCAACGACGGTGTCTACATCGGCACCAACAAGGCCTCGACGTTTGCGCAGACGGCCACTCGCGCGTGGACGGACAACGGCAACTTCATCCCTGATTGCGACCTCAAGAGTCCGGCCGCGCAGGACAACCGGGCAACCGGCGGCGATTTCTGCGGCCAATCGGATCCGCTCAGCTTCTTCCAGTTCGCACAGACTCACTCGCTCGGTACCGCAACGGCCGTGAGCCCGTCGCTCCTGAGCGGCTGGAACGTGCGTCCCTACGACTGGCAGTTCGCCGCGTCGGTGCAGCAGCAGATCGTGCCGCGTGTCTCGGCGGAGTTCGGTTACAGCCGCCGGTCATGGGGGAACTTCACGACCTGGGCCGGGTTCAACTTCACCGACAACCGCGCCATCACTGCGGACGACTTCGACACCTTCACGATGACGGTGCCGACCGATTCCAGACTGCCGAACAGCGGCGAGACGATTTCGTTCCCGCTGCTGAAACCTGCGGCCTTCGGCAGGCAGGATAACTACCTCACGCGCGCCAGCGACTACGGCGATGTCACGTCCTACTGGCAGGGGCTCGAGCTGACGGTCAACGCGCGGCCGAACAACGGTCTGACGCTGCAGGGCGGATTCACGACCGGCGGCGGCACCCGCGACAACTGCGAGGTAACGGCGCAGCAGCCCGAACTCCTGACGGTGCTCGGCGTGCAGCAGGCGATCTCGTCGTGTCACGTCGAAGAGCCGTGGCTGTGGGCATGGCGCGGGCTGGTCAACTACACGGTGCCGAAGATCGACGTCCAGGTGAGCGGCATTCTGCGCTCGATGGAGAACATCGCTGCCACCAACGACCCGGCATCGAATGGCGCATCGGCGGGTGCCAACCTGGTCGTGCCGAACAGCGTCGTGCAGGCGGCGCTCGGGCGGCCGTTGGCCGGTGGCGCGCAGAACGTGACGGTGAACCTTGCGCTGCCGGGTGATGTGTATCCCGAGCGGCTCAACACCGTTGACATGCGCGTCTCGAAGATCCTGCGCTTCGGCCGGACTCGCAGCAACGTCGGCATCGACCTCTACAACCTGTTCAACTCCAACACGGGGACGGCGTTCAACCAGGTGTTCGGCACGATGCAGCCGAACGGCACGGTGAACAGCACGACGTGGCTGCGTCCGACGTCGATCCTCAACGCGCGGTTCGTGCGCTTCAACGCGACCATCGACTTCTAAAGCACGAAGAACACGAAGGATCGCGAAGGACGCGAAAAAGGGGCGGGTCCCATGTGGCCCGCCCTTTCTTCATGTACCCGCGAAGTCCGGCTGAAGCCGGACTGCCAGGCCCGCCGGACCTTGCGAGTCTCAACGCGACGAAGCGTCGACAGTTTCCAGCCTGGAAACGAGTTCCGACGGCGCGAACGGCTTTGGAACGAACTCGAAGCTTCGCGCGCTGAGGTCGCGCATCGACAGCTCATCGTCGATATACCCCGAACAGACGACGACGCGACCGTCCGGACGAGCGGCCAGGTAATCGTCGATCAGCCGACGCGTACTGCCGCCTGGCATGATGCCGTCGGTCACCAGCACGGCGAACTCCACGCCACGCTCGCGAACCACGACACGTCCGGTTTCGACGTCGCCAACCTCGACGACGCGATGGCCAGCCTGCCGGAGAGCGCGGGCCAGGGTAGTGCGCACGTCTCGATCGTCCTCCGCCAGCAGCACAGCCTGCCCGGCACCGGTGCGTGAAGCGCGTGGTTCCTGAGCTGGAGTCGTATCCACAGCGTGCGACAGCGGGAAGAACAACTTCACCGACGTTCCTTTCCCGGGTGAGCTCTGAATGTCGATCGCGCCGTGCGCCTGTTGAACGACGCCATACACCGTCGCGAGCCCGAGGCCGGTTCCGCGCTTGCCCTTGGTGGTGAAGAACGGTTCGAAGACCCGACTCTTCGTCTCGTCGTCCATGCCCGTTCCGGTGTCGGTCACTTCGATCTCGACGGCGCCGTCCTCGAATCCATCGGTGGCAGGTGGCAGTTCCTCACGCGACGCGAATTTCGCGATCACCGCGACGGTTCCGCCGGTCGGCATGGCATCTCGCGCGTTGAGGACGATGTTGAGCAGAACCTGACTGAGGTGGCCTTCATCCATGAGGATGGCGAGACCTGGAACCGTGCGCGCGACAATCGAGATGTCGTCTGGAAGGATTCGGCGGTACGACTTGACCAGCGCCGGCAGGAAATCGTGGAGCTCCACGCGTGTTGGCGCACACATCTCCGGCCGGCTGAACGTGAGCAGCTGGCGTGTGAGTCCGCGGCTTCGTTCGGCAGCGGCGCGAATCTGCTCGATCCCGTCGTGCATGTGCTGGGGTTCTTGCTCGCTGCGCAAGAGCTCGGTCCACCCGAGCACCACCTGCAACGTGTTGTTGAAGTCGTGCGCGACACCGCCCGCCAGCCGTCCGACGGCGTCGAGCTTCTGTGTCTGCTGAAGGGTGGCCTGCGCGCGCGTGAGCTCCTCCTGCGCGCGTTCGCGGAGCGCCTGTTCGGCGCGCAGACGTTCGAGTGCCTGCGCGCTGTGCTCGAGCGATCCCTCGAGGCGTCGCACGACGAACTGCACGAGGACGGTGAGCACCCCGGCCACGCACATGACATCGACCGCGCTCGACCATGGGCTGAAGCTGGCGATCGGTTCAGGGCGGCCGGCGATCGCGACGACAACTCCGACGAGGCCCAGGATGCTGAGCATGCCGGTGCGACCGAGGAACAGACCCGCGATCAATACATTGAGTCCGAGCAGAAGGACCGGGGCGGCGGCGAGGCCGCGCAGGAACACGGCGCTACTGGCGGCGATGAAGCTGGCGGTCGACAGTGCGACTGCCTGCACTCGGTAAGAGAGCCCGTGGAGAAACCTCAGCGCCGCGACTCCGCCATAGCCGACGAACATGGCGATGAACGCCGGATGTCTCACGTCTACGAAGTCGAAGAAGACGGCGCGGATGGTGACGCCAATCGCGATGACGCCGCCAAAGAGGGTCGACCAATGGATCAGCGTGACCAGCAGCTGTTGACGCCACCCCCTGCCCTCGGACCTCGTACGCTCATCCATGAAGGCATCGTGGCTTACCCCTTACGGAATATCAAGGTATCCGTTGAATCCGTGAACCTCAGCCATGAACTACTATCCGTGCTCAGGAGTCTCCCGGGTGCCGCCAGCCATTTCCAGCCAGTCCAGTTCCTCCTCCATCTGATGAAACGCATCGTCGCCAATCTCGTCGTTGGCGCGCATGGCGAGGACGGCCTCACGTGCCGCTTGCACGGCTTCGCGATGAAGATCTCCATGAGCGGCGTCTCCCGGATCGGACGACTCGTGTGCGCCGCTGCGGATCTGAGATGTGCTGTGAACTCCTGCCGCACAGCCTTGGCAACCGGCGATTGGTCCCGGGAGAACCTGTCGAGCCCGGCATGCAGAGCGCGTTCACGCGCCGCGGCGAGCTCACGGCCAACCGGATCATCGTCTTGCAGATCGAGCGCGCGTAACAGCGGTTTGAGTGTGAGTCCCTGGATCACGAGCGTTCCGAGCACGACAGAGAACGCTGTCAGCACGATCAGGTCGCGAAAGGGAAACGCCACTGGTAATGCCAGTGCCGCCGCCAGCGAGACAATGCCGCGCATGCCGGCCCATGAGATGACCAGGCCGCTGCCGACCGTCGGTCGAAGCATCGGGCGTGGCGGACGAAAGCCAAGCCGGCGATCCCGCCATCTGATGACGGCATTGAACGACATGTGCCATCCGAGGCGCACGACGATGACCGTGACGAGGACTGCAGCGGCGACGATGAAGTACTGGCCCCGAACCGCGGGCTCCAGGCTGTCGAGGATTGGGCGAATCTGCAGACCGATGAAGATGAACGCCAGGATGTTGAGCACGAAGACGGCCGTTTCCCACACGGCGTAGGAGGGTATACGTATCCGCGCGGGAGTCTGCTCAGGCGCCGTTCGTGCCACGGTGATGGCATAGCACACCATCGTGAGCACGGCCGAAAGACCGAGCTCGTCGGCCAGGATCCAGACACCGAACGTGCGTGGCAAACTGAAGAATGATCGCGGTTGGCACGTGCCGCACACGGTCGATCACCTTCAAGAAGATCCACGCCAAGCCGGGACCGATGACAACGCTGCCGGCAACGGCGAATAGAAACGTTGGTGCGACCGCCGCGATGGAAAAGCCGTTCATGTGGCCACGGCGCCAACGGCAAGGCGATAAATCAGGAGCGCGGTCGCATCATTCAACAGGCTTTCCCCCTCGAGGATCGTCAAAAGACGATGGGGAGGTCGCAGCCCGCGGAGCACGGCCGTGGCGGCTGCGGCGTCCGGTGGAGCGACGACGGCGCCGAGCGCGATTGCCGGTGCCCAGGACATCCCGGTATCAAGTGTGCGTGCGACCACGGCGACCGCGGGCGGTCGTGAGGCCGACTGCGAAAACGACGAGGCCTGTAACCGGCGCCCAGTTGTCTTTGAGGTCTCTCGGCGATGCGTCGTACGCCGCGTCGAGCAGTACGGGCGCGACGAAGAGGGCCAGCGCAAGCTCGGGCGGTACGGTAAAGGAAGGCGCGCCAGGAAGAAAGGCGAGAAGTGCGCCGCCGAGTGCCAGGAAGACGGGATAGGGTGCGCCCACCCGGCGCGCCGCAGCTGCCAGGAGCACGGCCGCGAGGAGCAGGCCAATAATTCCTTCGAGTTCCCTCATGTCTCCAATAAGGGGCGATACCGTCGATCCTCTCACAGTGCGCGTGTCACCTCGTCAGGGGTCCACCAGGGCAGAGGACGAACGCACAGGTACGCATGACCGCTCTGGCCATGACGCTGCTCGCGTTGTGGGCGTCAGAGGCAGTAGGGCAGGACATCGACGCGGGAGTCGACGCCTCGAGATCGCCGATCTCCAGATCGAAGGTGTCCGGGCAGTAGATGAGTCGCAACTGCGGGCAGCGCTCCAGACGCGGCGCGCGGTCGTGGTGGCCCTGGGGAGAGAAGAGGTACTTCGAACGCGAGGTCTTCGAGGCCGATCTCAAACGAATCGCGGAGTTCTATCGGGAGCGTGGCTATCCGGGCGCACGCGTCGTCCAGAGTGACGTCCAACGGACGGACGATGAGGTCTCTGTTCGGATCGTCGTCGAGGAAGGAAACCCGCTGCGCGTGGGGTCGCTGGAGTTCGAGGGCTTCGAGGCGATCGCGCCGAGCCGCATTCAGGCGATCCGCGAGCGTGCGCCGCTGAAGCCAGGAGATCCGCTTGCCACGGAGGCGCTGCGACAGACAGCGCAGATGGCTGCAGATACGCTCGGCGAAGCCGGCTACGCATACGGGCGCATCGAGATACGTCAGAGCCCGGCTCGAGCCGGAACACGTGGCGGTGGAATTCCGCGCTGAACCTGGCGAGGTGGGGTACTTCGGTCCGATAGAGATCGTCGGCAACCGCAGCGTGGAAGACGAGGTCATCCGCCGACAGTTGGCCTATCTGCCGGGTCAGCGTTTCGGGTGTCCGCGCTGCGCGAGAGCGAGCGGCGACTCTCGCAGCTCGGAATGTTCCAGTCGGTGGCAATCGAAGTGGTCGTGCCAGAGCCGCCCATCCGGAAGTCTCGACGAGAATCACGGTCATTGAGGGAGATCTCAACCAGTTCACCTATTCGTTTGGCTACGACAGCGAGAAGCAGGTGTACGGCGACGCTCAATGGCGCCATCTCAATTTCCTCGGCGGCGGCCGCAGCACCACCATTCGCGGCCGATGGTCTTCGATCGATCGCGGAGGCGAAGGCGCTGTTCCATCAGCCGTATCTGTTCACTCCGCGCCTGTCGCTGCAATTCGGTGGCGGCGCGTGGCATGTGGACGAGCCCGTGATACACCCTGTTGTCGGCGCGGTGGAACGGCGAGCCTGAGCTACCTCGCTCGGGAGCGATCAATCGGGTGTCGACGACCTATCTGCACCAGTTCGAGCACAATCGCGTCCGCGACGAAGCCGCTCGCCGATGATCCTTCGCGCGCTCTTCTCGCAGGACTCGGACTCAGCCCGTTCGACGGACAGCAGGACGGAGTCCTCGCGGCGCTCCGCCTCGACGCGGACCGTGACACCACGACCGATGCACAGAGCCCCGTGCGGGTTATCGCACGCGGGTTCGCCTGGAGAAGGCGGGTGGATGGCTGCCGGGAGTCTTCGCGTATCGCAACTTCTTCACAGACGATAGCTACTATCATGCCGTGGGTCCCCTGACGCTTGCGGGCCGTGTTCAGTTCGGCACCATCGGTGCGGCCAGGAAAGCGACATCCCGTTCTCCCGACGCTACTTTCTCGGTGGGGCGGAGACGCTTCGAGGCTGGGGACGTTTCGAGGTCAGCCCGCTCTCGCCTGCCGGAGTACCCATCGGGGGGCGCTACCCTATTCGTGGTCAACAGTGAGATCCGATTCCCCGTGTTCGGGCAGTCTCGTCGGTCCTCTTCGTCGACGCGGGAAACGTGTGGGCGAACACGTGGGAGCTTCATCTCGGCAATCTGCGATCGAATATCGGCGCGGGCGCGCGAGTCGCCACGTCCATTCGGACTCGTGCGGGTCGACGCCGGGTATCAGCTGACACCCATTCAAGACTTGCGCGTCGATGGAGAACCTCAGGGTCGACGTTGGCGAATTCACGTGAGCCTCGGGCAGGTATTCTGATTTCTCTGCCATCAGCCAAAGAGTCCTGACACTGTTCCACCGGTGGCACGTAGGCTTAGATGAATGGCGATTCCCCTTTTCCATCCTGAGCTGTCGCCCTACCTCGATGGGCTTGTCCCATCGAGGCCTTCGGAACTGATGGCGATGGAGGCCGAGGCGGAACGCACGAACTTCCCCATCATCGGTCCTGCGGCCGGCTACTTCTGTTACCTGATCACGCGGCTGATTGGCGCCCGCTCGGTTTTCGAACTGGGATCCGGCTTCGGTTACTCGACGGCATGGTTCGCTCGCGCCGTGCGCGAAAACGGCGGCGGCATCGTCCATCACACGGTCTGGGATGAGGATCTGTCACGCCGCGCGCGCGGACATCTCGCGGCTCTCGGCTTGAGCGATCTCGTCACGTTTCGCGTGGGTGAGGCGGTCGGGGTCCTTCGCGAGGCCGAGGGGCCATTCGATCTCGTCTTCAACGATATCGAAAAAGACGGTTATGTGGCCTCGCTTCCGGTGATCAAGTCTCGCCTGCGCACCGGCGGTGTGCTCATCGTCGACAACGTGCTTTGGAGCGGGCGCATCTTCAACGAGTCGGATACGTCAGCCAGCACTGCGGGCATACGCGAGTTCACCAGGCGGGTGACGTCCGATCCGGATTGGGCCGCCAGCATCGTTCCGATTCGGGACGGCTTGCTCGTCGCACAGCTCACGTCTTCGTCGGTTGCGGGCCCGCCATGACGGGCCCGGCCCGCTCGCTCCTGAGCAGCCGTTTCACCGTGTCGACAATGGCGAGAGCAGAAATGCCTTCGAAGTGACGAAGCTCATCGCCTGTGCCGCTCATAGGCGTCTTCTGGACGGCAAGCACGGTCACCGGAACACGGCGGTCCGTCAGGGCGTGGAGAACTGCGTCACCGAGCCCTCCTTCGGGATAGTGATCCTCGACAGTGACGATCGCGGACGTAGTGTCGGCAGCGTTGCGCAACGTCACTTCGTCGATGGGCTTGATGCTGTACGCGTCAATGACGCGTACCGGAATGCCGTCACGCTGCAGTTGCTCGTAGGCTTCAAGCGCCTCGTGGACGGTGGCACCGGCGGCAACGAGCGTAAGGCGGTCGCCGCGGCTGTGCCGTAACACCTTGCTGCCAGCAATTGGAAAGTTCTCCTTGACGTCGTAGATCACGGGAGTGTCCTGCCGCATGGTTCGCAGATAAACGATGCCCGGGTGTGCGGCCGCTGCTTCGACCAGTCTTTCGGTCGAGACCGCGTCACACGGATGCAACACCGTCGAGGTGAGAATCGATCGGAACATGGCGATGTCCTCGAGTGCCATCTGCGAGGGGCCGTCTTCGCCAATAGATACGCCGGCGTGGGAACCGACGAATTTGATGTTGGCCTGCGAGTATTGGCTCATCCGGATCTGATCGAACGCGCGAGTCAGAAACGCGGCGAACGTCGACACGAATGGAATCTTCCCGCGTCGTGAGAGGCCGAGCGCGACTTCCACCATGTTCTGCTCGGCGATGAACATCTCGAAGAAGCGATCCGGGACCTTTTTGGCAAACAGCTCCGCCATCGTGGAGTTGCTGACTTCGGCATCGAGACTCACGAGTTGCGGGAACTGCGCTTCGAGGCGCACCAGGGCTGCGCCGTACGCCTTGCGCGTCGACACGGACGCGCCGAGGTCATAGTGGGGGAGGGGAGCCTGCTGCGCCGAGGCACGCGCGGACGCCGGTCTTCCGGGGCTGCAATCGTGCCACGCACATTACGGTCGACGTCGGACAGTTCGCGCAACGCCCGCTTCCTCTGGTCTTCATCGAGCGCCTTGCCGTGCCAGCCGTCGGCATCCTCGAGGAAGGAGATGCCTTTCCCTTTCACGGTGCGCGCGACAATCATCACCGGCTGCGATTGCTCCATTGCCGTCTCGCGAAACGCGTCAACCGCCTGCTGCATGTCGTGACCATCGATCACGAGCGTCTTCCAACCGAATGCAGCCACACGCCGGGCATATGCGTCGATGTCGTGTCCGAACATCGTTGGGCCGCGCTGACCCAGCCGGTTCACGTCGATGATGCCGATGAGATTCGAGGCCCGGTAGTACGCCGCGAGCTGGATGGCCTCCCACTGCGAACCTTCGCTCATCTCGCTGTCGCCCAGCAACACATAGGTGCGATACGGAAGGCGATCGAGGCGGCTCGCGTTCAAGGCCATGCCGAGGCCGATGCCGAGACCTTGGCCGAGCAATCCCGTCGCGGCCTCGACGTAGGGGAAGCGCGGTGTCGGATGGCCCTCGAGCCGGCTGCCAAAACGCCGGTAGGTCAACAACTCCTCTTCGG
>CAVRQR010000010.1:0-396574 GCA_963723495.1 uncultured Acidobacteriota bacterium
ACGACACCCAGGTCAAGCTCGCCTGGTACATGAACAACGCCCTCGGCCGCCCGGCGAAGAAGAAGATCATCGGCCTGATCAAGGGCTACCACGGCGTCACCATCGTCGCGGCCTCCTTGACCGGGCTGCCGAACAACCACCGCGACTTCGACCTGCCGATCGAGGTCGTGCGCCACACCGCCACCCCGCACTTCTGGAAGGGCGCCGAGGACGGCGAGAGCGAGCGCAACTTCTCGCCCCGCCTCGCCGACGAGCTCGAGGACCTGATCGTCGAGGAAGGCCCCGACACCGTCGCCGCCTTCATCGCTGAGCCGGTGATCGGCGCGGGCGGGGTCATCGTCCCGCCCGAAGGCTACTTCGAGGCGATCGGCGCGGTGCTCAAACACGACGTGCTCGCCATCTCCGACGAGGTGATCACCGGCTTCGGCCGCACCGGCGAATGGTTCGGCGCCCAGGCGCTCGGCTTCGCCCCGAACGCCGTCTCGATCGCCAAGCAGCTCACTGCCGGCTTCCTGCCGCTCTCGGCCGTGGCGATCGACGCAAGCATGGCCGAGGCGATCGAGGCCAACACCGGCCGGATCGGCACCTTCGGCCACGGCTACACCTACGGCGGCCACCCGGTCGCCTGCGCCGTCGGGGTCAAGGCGATCGAGATTTACCAGCGCGAGGACATGCCCGCGCGCGTCCGCGCCATCGCCCCGCGCTTCGCGGATCACCTCGACGGCTCGCCGGCCACCCGCTCGTCGGCGAGGCCCGCCATCTCGGGCTGATCGGCGGGCTCGAGCTCGCGCCCGCATCGCTCGAAGGCCGGCTTCGCCCAACCGGGCAAGGTCGGCGCCCGCGCCGCGCAGGAGCTGATCGAGCGCGGGGTCATCTGCCGCGCCATCGGCGACACCCTCGGCTTCTGCCCGCCGATGACGATCACCGAGGCCGAGATCGACGAGATGCTGGCGCCCGTCGAGGCGGCGCTCGACGCCACGGCGGGTTGGCGAAGGCCGAGGGACATCTCGGTTGAGCGAGGCCGCGCCCCCCGGGCGCGCATCCCACCAACCCGCTGCGCGGCATCGGTCTGAAGGTGCTCGCGGTGCTTCTCTTCGTGGGGATGGCGGTCTGCATCAAGGCCTCGGCCCCTCACGTCCCCCCGGTGAGCCGGTGTTCTTCCGCTCGTTCTTCGCGATCCCGGTCATCCTCGCCTGGCTCGCCTGGAGCGGCGAGCTGCGCCACGGCCTCGACACCCTCTACCCGATGGGCCACCTCTGGCGCGGCCTAGTCGGCACCTTCGCCATGGGCCTCGGCTTCACCGCCCTCGGCCTGCTGCCGCTGCCCGAGGCGACCGCGCTCGGCTACGCGGCGCGGCTCCTCGTCGTGATCTTCGCGGCGATGTTCCTCGGCGAGCAGGTCCGCATCTTCCGCCTCTCGGCCGTCGCCATCGGCCTTGTCGGCGTCATGATCGTGCTCTGGCCGCCGCTGACCGTCGATCTCGGCGGAGCCGCCGCCCCCGAGGCCCTCGGCGCGATGGCGGCGCTGCTCGGCGCGGTCTGCGCCGCCCTCGCCCAGGTCTTCGTCCGCAAGCTCATCAACACCGAGGTGACCTCGGCGATCGTCTTCTACTTCTCGCTGACCGCCACCTGCTCTCGCTCGTCACCCTGCCGTTCGGCTGGGCGGTCCCGGCGGCCGCGAGGCGATCCTCCTCGTCGCCGCCGGACTGCTCGGCGGGGTCGGCCAATCCTGCTGACCGAGAGCTACCGCCACGCCGAGGCCGGCACCATCGCCTCCTTCGAGTACGTCTCGATGATCTTCGCGCTCGTCCTCGGCTACGTCGCTCTTCGACGAGGTGCCGACCGGGGGATGCTCGCCGGCGCCGCGCTGATCGTCGCCGCCGGCCTCTTCATCCTCTGGCGCGAGCGCAAGCTCGGGCTCAGCGCGCCAACGTCCGCAAAGGTCAGACCCCGCAGGGATAGTGCACATGCTGATCTACAAGGTGTTCCGCCTCTCCGAATGGGCCGAGTTCGAAGCGCTCGGCGAGACCCCCGGCTCGCCGGCCGACCGCGCCGACGGCTACGTGCACTTCTCGACCGCCGAGCAGCTCCCCGGCACCCTCGACCGCCATTTCGACGGCGATGCCGGCCTCATGCTGCTCGCCGTCGACGCCGACGCCGCGGGGCCGTCGCTGCGCTGGGAGCCCTCGCGCGGCGGCGCGCTGTTCCCGCATCTCTACCGGCCGCTCGCCAGGACCGACGTCCTCTGGTCGCGCCCAGTCGAGGACGGCCTGCCGTGAGCCTCGCCGATCTCGGCCTGCCGCTCCTGCGCTGCCTCGATCCCGAGACCGCGCACTGGCTCGCCATCGCCGGGCTCCGCGCCGGCCTCGCCCCCGGCCCGGGCCCGACACCACCCCGCGGCTCGCCACCCGCCTCGCCGGCGTCGACCTGCCGAACCCGCTCGGACTCGCCGCCGGCCTCGACAAGAACGCCCGCGTCGTCGCCGCCCTCGGCCGCGCCGGCTTCGGCTTCGTCGAGGTCGGCGCCGCCACCCCGCACCCGCAGCCCGGCAACCCGCGCCCGCGCCTGTTCCGCCTGTCGCGGGACCGCGCCGTCATCAACCGCTTCGGCTTCAACAACGACGGCGCCGCCGCCATCGCCGCCCGCCTCGCCGCCCGGCCGCCCGGCGGCATCGTCGGCCTCAACCTCGGCGCCAACAAGGACAGCCCCGACCGTGCCGCCGACTTCGCCGAGGTGCTCGGCGTCGCCGGCCCCTTCGTCGACTTCGCCACGGTCAACGTCTCCTCGCCGAACACCGAGCGCCTGCGCGAGCTTCAGGGCCGCGCCGCCCTCGCCGCGCTGCTCGCAGGCGTCATGGCGGCCAACGCCGGCCTCGCCCGGCCGGTGCCGGTGTTCCTGAAGATCGCCCCCGACCTCGAGGACCGCGCCCTCGCCGAGCTCACCGAGGCGGCGCTCGACGGCGGCGTCGCCGGCATCGTCGCCACCAACACCACGCTGGCCCGCGACCGCCTCACCAGCCGCCACGCCGCGAGGCCGGCGGCCTCTCCGGACAGCCGCTCTTCGTCCCCTCGACCGTCGTGCTCGCCAAGCTCCACGCGATGACCGACGGCCGGCTGCCGCTGATCGGCGTCGGCGGCGTCGCCACCCCGAGCAGGCCTACGCCAAGATCCGCGCCGGCGCCTCGGCCGTCCAGCTCTACACCGCCCTCGTCTACCAGGGCCTCGGCCTCGTCCCGCGCCTCCTCGCCGGCCTCGACCGCCTGCTCGCCCGCGACGGCTTCGCCACCGTCGCCGAGGCGGTCGGCACCGGCCGCCGCGAGTGGCTGGCCGGTTGAAGCCCCCTGCTCCTATCGGGCAGTGCCGGGGGGGTCGAGGGGGGCCGGCGAGGGCCCCCCTCGGGCCGCTCGCGCGCCGCTCCGACATGGAAGCGCAAGGGCGCAGGCCGACGGCCGCCGGGACCGAGCCCGCGAATGCGGGCAAACGGCGCTCAGAGCGCCAATTCCGCGCGTCGGGGGTGAATGGTTCCGTCCTCCGCCCGCGCGATCCCGCGTTAACCTTCGGTCCCGACCGTCGTTTCGTATGGCCGCTTTATGGGCGCTTTCCATACGCGTTCCATACCGTCCAAGTGGTTGTTAACGCGAATGGAATTCGCCTCCACCCCCGGAGAGCGCATCACACCCGCTCCACCCGCGATTCTCCCCCGCCTCCGCCACCCGCAGCCGCTGGACCCGGTCGCCGAGCCCGTCGAACAGCCCGGGCTCGGTCCCGGTCATCCAGGCCTGCGCCCCGAGCCCGAGCACCGCGTCGAAGAGCGCCGCCCGCCGGCCGTCGTCGAGATGCGCCGCCACCTCGTCGAGCAGCAGCAGCGGCGGCGCCCCGAACCCCTGCGCCACCGCCCGCGCGTTGGCCAGCACCAGGCTGACCAACAGCGCCTTCTGCTCGCCGGTCGACGCGAGCCGCGCCGGCATCCCCTTCGCCGCATAGACCGCCCCGAGGTCGTCCCGGTGCGGCCCGACGAGGCTCCGCCCCGCCGCCAGGTCGCGCCCGCGCCCCTCGCGCAGCGCCGCCACAGCCCCGCCTCGTCGCGCGGCCCCTCGCCCTCGAGCGCCAGCTCGGCCCGCGGGAAGTCCCCCACCGCCGGCACCGCCGCGAGCCGCGCCAGCGCCACCTCCCGGTTCGCCGACAGCCGCGCCCCGAGCCCCGCCATCTGCGCCCTCGAGCGCGTCGAACCAGCCGGGGTCGCGCACCCCGTCGCGGATCAGCCGGTTGCGCTCCCGCAAGCTGCGGTCGTAACCGACCGCCACCTCGCCGTGCTCGGAGACGAGGCTCAGCGTCACCCGGTCGAGGAACCGCCGCCGCTCGGCTCGCGCCCTCGAGCCAGAGCCGGTCCATCGCCGGCGTCAGCCAGAGCACCCGCGCCACCGCCCCGAGCGCGGTCTGGCTCGCCGGCTTGCCGTCGATCTCGACCCGCCGCCCCGGTCCCTCGGACCAGGTCGCGACCTCGTGCCGCCCGTCCGGCGACGCGAGCTCCGCAGTCACCTTCCACCCCGCCGGCTCCGGCACCCGCGCCAGCTCCTCCCTCACCGCCCCGCGCAGGCCACGGCCCGGGCGAGAGCAGCGACACCGCCTCTATCAGGTTGGTCTTGCCGGCGCCGTTCGGCCCGAACACCGCCACCGGCCGCGCGTCGAGCTCCAGCCGCGCGCGCAGGTGCGAGCGGAACCGCGCGAGCCCGAGCGACGTGACCGCGAGCGTGGCTTCGGGCGGGGCGGCTACGGCGGCGGCTCCTCGTGAGGGCGGCCGACAGCCGGCATCCGCGGGCATAACAAGCAGAAGCCCGCGATGAGAAGCTCCGTCTGAATCACCTCGCGCCTTCGCCCGCAGCCCAGCAGGCCGGCGCCGCCGGCGGGGCCGGCCGATCGGCCCGGCGCCGGCCATCGCATGCCGGCCTGAAGGTCCGGTCGGCGGGAGAGAGAGCCGACCCCGAGCATGCGCGAACCAGATCGGCGCCACGTAGATCGCGACCGGGTGCTCTCGTCGAGGCCGAGAAAGATCGCGACCATACCGAGGAAGATCAGCACCAGCCAGTTGGTGTAGGGCGCGCCCGGCATCCGGAAGCTGACCGGCGTCGCCTCGCCGCGCGCGACGGCGGCCCGGTAGCCGAGGTGTGCGATGACGATCAGCGCCCAGGTCCAGAGCGAGCCGACGAGGGCGACGCGGTGACGTAGACGAAGACCCGCTCGGGGATGAAGTAGTTGAGCACGACGCCGATCAGCATGCACGCGGCCGAGGCGGTGATCGCGATGGCCGGCACGTGGTTGCCGCTCACCTTGCCGAAAGCACGCGGCGCTTGGCCGAACTGGGCGAGGGTGTAGAGCATGCGCCCGGTCGAGAATAGGCCGCCGTTGCAAGACGAGGCCGCGGCGGTGATGACGACGAAGTTGATGATCCCCGCCGCCGCCGGCATGCCCATCGCCGCGAAGACCATGACGAACGGGCTCTCGCCGGCGTGCAGCTCGGTCCACGGCATCACCGACATGATCACGATCAGCGCGCCGATGTAGAAGACGTATACGGTAGACGACCGCGTTGGTGGCCCTTGGCAGCGACTTCTCGGGGTCCTCGACCTCGCCTGCGGTGACGCCGATCAGCTCGACGCCTTGGAAGGCGAACATGACGATCTGCAACGATAGCACCACCCCGAGCACGCCGGTCGGGAAGATCCCGCCATGCTGCCAGAGGTTCGCGACGGTGGCTGTCTTCCCCGCCGGGCCCAGGTTAAAGAGCATCACCACGGGACCGGCGACAGGAGCAAGACGATCGCGACGATCTTGATCAGCGCGAACCAGAACTCGAGCTCGCCGAACAGCCCGACCGCGATCAGGTTGACGCCGAAGAGCACGCCGAGCGTGACCAGCGCCGGGATCCACGCGGCGTGTCGGGGAACCAGTAGGTGGTGTAGATGGCGACCGCGGTGATCTCGGCCATGCCGGTCACCACCCACATGAACCAGTACGACCAGCCGGTGGCGAAGCCCGCGAACGGGCTGACGTACTCCTCGGCGTAGGTCGCGAAGGAGCCGGCCACCGGCCGCTGCAGCAGCAGCTCGAACGAGGGCGCGCATGATGAAGAAGATGACGATGCCGCCGGCGGCATAGGCGAAGACAAGGCCGGGGCCGGCCTGGCTGATCGCCCGGCCGGAGCCGAGTAACAGCCCGACGCCGATCGCGCCGCCGAGGGCGATCAGCTGGACGTGACGATCCTTCAGGCCGCGATGCAGGTCGCGCGCCTCCCGCTGCTGTTCGGCGTCCAGCGACGCCTGGTCCATGTGCTTCATGGCTTCCTCCGGTTCATTCGGACGGGTTGCAGATGACCTCGACCGGGCGACCGGGAACGCTCCGGCTGCCCTCGGCCAGGTGCCGAGCCTTGATCACGGCGGTCATTCCGCCTGCGAGGACGTTGATCTTCATGCCGTCGCCCTTTTCACGGAGGCGAGACGCGGGGACGGTCAGTATACGCGCAAAAGTTGCGACTACCGAGAGGGATGCGCAGAGTCGGACCTCGCACGCGCGCCCGACGCGACTTCAGACCCGCATCGGCATCACGACGTAGACCGCGGTCTCGTCGTTGCCCTCGCGCATCAGCGTCGGGTCGCCGGCCGAGTTGAACAGGAAGACCGCGTTCTCGCGGTCGACCTGCCCGGCGATCTCCAGCAGGTACTTGGCGTTGAAGCCGATCTCCAGCCGCTCGTCGCCGTAGGCGACCGCGAGCTCCTCGTCGGCGGCGCCCGAAGTCGGCGCGTTGACCGACAGCACCAGCCGGTCGTCCTCGAGCGCCAACTTCACCGCCCGCGACCGCTCCGAGGAGACCGTCGCCACCCGGTCCACGGCCTGGGCGAACTCGGCGGCGTCGACCTCGAGCCGCTTGGTGTTGCCGAGCGGGATCACCCGCGCGTAGTCGGGGAAGTCCCGTCGATCACCTTCGAGGTCAGCGTCACCTCCGGCGTCGCGAAGCGGATCTTGGTCTCGCTGACCGAGACCGCGATCGTCGCCTCGTCGTCGTCGAGGAGCTTGCGGAGCTCGCCGACGGTCTTGCGCGGCACGATGACACCCGGCAGGCCCTCGGCTTCCGGCGGCAGCGCCGCGTCGATGCGCGCGAGCCGGTGGCCGTCGGTCGCCACGCAGCGCAGCACCGGACCGTCGGGGCCGGGGCGGCGTGCATGTAGACGCCGTTCAGGTAGTAGCGGGTCTCCTCGGTCGAGATCGCGAACTTGGCCTTGTCGAACAGCCGCCGCAGCACCGGGGCCGGGCAGGCGAAGTTGGTCTGGTACTCCGCGCTCGCCATGATCGGGAAGTCCTCGCGCGGCAGCGTCGCGAGGCTGAAGTGCGAGCGTCCGGCGCGCACCTCGAGCCGGCCGGCGATGCCGTCGTCGACCAGCTCGACCATCGCCCCGTCCGGCAGCTTGCGGGCGATCTCGTGCAGCGTGTGGGCGGCGACCGTGGTCGCCCCGGCCCGGCTGACCATCGCCGGCGCCCGGTCGATCACCTCGATGTCGAGGTCGGTCGCGCGGAAACTGACCTGGTCGCCCTCGGCCTCGATCAGCACGTTGGCGAGGATCGGGATGGTGTTGCCCGCTCGACCACGGACTGCGCCCGGCTCATGGCCCGAGAAGGGCGCTGCGCTCCACGCTGAGTTTCATGCTGTCACCGTTCGCCTGGGTCCGACAATCCGGCCGCCTTGCGGTTGCGCGGACCGTGACGTTACCGATTTGCGGGGAGAGGCAAGCGAATGCGAAGGCGGTGGATTTCGCACGCGCATTTCCAGACAAGGCCTTGAAACGACGCGACTTCATCCCGCTTTGATCTCGCAGCAGAGCTTGGTTACGGTTCAGGCCTCCAGCATCCGCCGCAGCAGCTCGACGTCCTCGGCGATCTGCGCGTCGGTGGCGCGCAGCTCCTCGATCTGCGGACCGCGTGGATGACCGTGGTGTGGTCGCGGCCACCGAAGCGCCGGCCGATGTCGGGCAGCGAGCGCGAGGTCAGGGTCTTGGCCAGGTACATCGCCACCTGCCGCGGCCGCGCCACCTGCCGGGCGCGCCGCGCTGACAGCAGGTCGGACATCCGCAGGTTGTAGTGGTCGGCCACCTTGCGGATGATCTCGTCGATCGTGACCTTGCGCTCGGAGACGCGCAGCAGGTCGGTCAGGCACTCCTGGGTCATGTCGAGGTCGATCTCGTGCCCGACCAGCTCGGCGTAGGCGAACAGCCGGTTGAGCGCGCCCTCGAGCACCCGGACGTTCGAGCTGATCCGGTGTGCGAGGAACTCCATGACCCCGTGCCCGATGCGCACGCTCGGGTTCCGCTCGAGCTGCGCCTCGGCCTTGGCCTGCAGGATGCCGAGCCGGAGCTCGTAGTCGGTCGGATGCAGGTCGACGACGAGGCCCCACTGCAGCCGCGACTTGATGCGGTCCTCGAGCCCGTCGATCTCGCCCGGCGCCCGGTCGGCGGAGATGACGATCTGCTTCTGCTCTCGACGAGCGCATTGAAGGTGTGGAAGAACTCCTCCTGGGTCGAGTCCTTGCCGGAGATGAACTGCACGTCGTCGACCATCAGCATGTCGACCGAGCGGAACATCTCCTTGAAGCCCTGCATGTCCTTCTGCCGCAGCGCCGAGACGAAGCGGTACATGAACTGCTCGGCCGAGAGGTAGAGGACCCGCGCCTCGTGGTTGCTCTGCTTCACCTCCCAGGCGATCGCGTGCATCAGGTGGGTCTTGCCCAAGCCGACGCCGCCGTAGAGGAACAGCGGGTTGAAGGCGACCTGGCCGCGCTCGGCGACGCCCTCGGCCACCCGGCGGGCCGCGGCGTGGGCGAGCTCATTCGGCTTGCCGACGACGAAGTTCTCGAAGGTGCAGCGCCCGTCGATCGGCGAGGCCGGCAGCTCGAGATCCGCAACGATCGCGCCGCCGGCCGCGGCGCCGGGGCCGGGGCCGGGGCGGCCGCGTTGGACGGCGCCACCGCGAACTCGAGCCGGCTGACCGGCATCCCGTCCTTGCACATGAGCGCGCGGATGGCGTCGCCGTAGTTACGCAGCACCCAGTTGCCGAAGAAGCTGGTCGGCGCCGCGAGATGCACGACGCCCTGATCGGAGCCGACGTAGACCAGCGGATCGATCCAGTTCTGGAAGGCATCGGTCCCGAGCTGGTTTCGGAGCGCGCTGCGCACGCGTGCCCACGTCTCGCCGGACGTCGGTGTCTGGTCGCTCATCGCCTGGAGTTCTTCATTTCGGCTCGCCGCCACACTGTCGGAGAAGGGTCATCTACTGGTCGGCCCGTCCGGCCTCACGCCGGTGCGGGCCGCCGAATAACCCCGGTCATCTCCTCCCCGCTGGCAAGCCGCGGCAGAACGCCAGTCGCACCCCCGGCAAGTCCCGCAACACTAAGCCGCTCGGCGCGCGAGCACACGCCGGTGTCGTCGTCAGCTGATCTCAACTAGGGTCCACCCTTCCCGTCAGGCTTCTTTTTCTATCGCTGCCGGATCGCCATCAGCCACACGGATCCGGATTGAACTGTAACAGGCGGGCTACAGTCAATCCTTGACGACTACTCGGGTATTACAATTCAACTCTGGGGTGCGGCAGTCAGGAATCGCTCCGTGACACCGACAATACCGAAGCCCTCAACGGCGGACAACGGGACCGAAGGTGAACACGCCGGCGGCGGCCGAAAAGCAAAGCGCGCCCCGCAGGGCGCGCGCGGTTGGCGGAAGGGCCGGCGGGCTCAGGCGCCGAGCGCCTTCACCCGCCCGGCGAGGCGCGAAATCTTGCGGCTCGCGGTGTTCTTGTGGACGACGCCCTTCGAGACGTTGCGCATGATCTCGGGCTGGGCGGCCTTCAGCGCTTCGCCGGCGGCGGCCTGATCGCCGCCGGCGATCGCCTCCTCGACCTTGCGGATGAAGGTGCGCATGCGCGAACGGCGGGCCTTGTTGATCTCGGCGCGGCGTTCGGCCTGCAGCGCGCGCTTCTTCGATGACGGCGAATTGGCCATGTCGATCGGGTTCCGGTTACTCGAGGTCGTAGGTCAGGCGGCGTCTCTAGCGACGCGATCGCGGCAAGTCAACCGGGGCGCGCGGCCTATTTCGGGGGGAGGTGCAAGCGGGTCGTCGGTCGGTTGCGAGGGAGCGAGGGGTGGGGTGGGTGTACGCAACCGGCCGACGACACCTTTGCTGCTTGCACGATTAACCTACTGCGAACCGCCCGCCACACGCAAGGGTTTAGTTCGTTAAAAGTCGACTCACCTGCCGGGCAATCCGCCCGCCCGCGCGCGCTTGCCAACCGGCCGGGGATCGCCCATCTGAGGATGTCGTTGCCGCGAGTTCGCCATGCCCCTCGTCGACATGCTGACCACCGTCGCCCAGGACCCGCGCCGGGCCAAGCTCGAGGGCGGCAAGCCGTTCCGGCTCGTCTCCGAGTTCCAGCCGGCCGGCGACCAGCCGACGGCGATCGCCGAGCTCGTCGAGGGCCTCGTCGCCGGCGAGCGCAGCCAGGTGCTGCTCGGCGCCACCGGCACCGGCAAGACCTTCACCGCCGCCAAGGTGATCGAGGCGACGCAGCGGCCGGCAATCATCCTCGCGCCGAACAAAACCCTCGCCGCGCAATTGTACGGCGAATTCAAGGGGTTCTTCCCGGAGAACGCGGTCGAGTACTTCGTCTCCTACTACGACTACTACCAGCCGGAGGCCTATGTCGCGCGCACCGACACCTACATTGAGAAGGAGAGCCAGATTAACGAGCAGATCGACCGGGTGCGCCACTGGGCTACCTGGGGCATTGCTCGAACGCGACGACGTCATCATCGTCGCCTCGGTCTCCTGCATCTACGGTATCGGGCTCGGCCGAGACCTACGGGGCGATGACCCAGGACCTCGTCGCCGGCCGCGCCTACCGCCAGCGCGAGGTGATCAGCGACCTCGTCACCCAGCAGTACCGCCGCTCCGACGCCGGCTTCCAGCGCGGCAACTTCCGCGTCAGGGGCGACTCGCTCGAGATTTGGCCGGCGCATCTGGAGGACCGGGCCGGGCGCTCAGCTTCTTCGGCGACGATCTCGAAATTCAATCGACGAGTTCTATTCCGCTGACCGGGGCGAGGACCGAGCTGCTGCCGCAGGTGCGCGTCTACGCCAACTCGCACTACGTCACGCCGCGGCCGACGCTCGCCCAGGCGGTCAAGGGCATCCGCGAGGAGCTGCGGTCGCGACCGGCCAACAACGGAGCGCCGCAACCGACCAGGGGCCGCAGAAGCCGGCCAGCAGTGTTATTGAGCGCACCTATGCCGCCGGTCACCTCGCGCCCTGGCGACGCGTGCAAACACGAAACGAATCCGGCAGCCGGGAAGTCGTTGTCGAAACCTCCGACGTGCCCGACGTTGACGGCAGGTTGGCGCCAATTCAAGAAATCGTTACGGAGACGATCCGTACGGCACCGAATACTGCGCAGACCAAACGTGATGTGTTCGGATTCGCCCCGGACCGCCGGCGAAGGCTATTGGAGACGAGTGAATCGCTGCATGAAACGCTGGCAAACAGAGACACCAGCGCCGTTCACAACACCTGGGTTCCGGACCTCAACGGCCGTCTTGATTTGACATCCCGGCAGATAGAACAGACAAGACGGCCCGCACCTGATGTGCGCCAGACCGACACGACTCGCCTGGTGCCGCGCTTCAATGAAACGCTCCGAGAAACCGAGCGCACCGAGTACACAGAACGCCAGATCAACCCCGGAGTGGTCCGGCGTGAGAGCACGCACCTGGTTCGCGACGTCAATGGGCGATGGCAACCAATCGAAACGCGAGGTGGCGAAGTTCGGGAGAACGGAGCTTCGGAGCACATGGAGGAAGAGACGATTCAACGTCGAGACATAAGCGGGAACCTGGCCGTCGATGAAAGGACCATCACCCGCCGCTCCAAGGCGAACGAACAGGATCACGTGGTGATCGAGACATATGCCGCGTCCGCGTATGGATTGCCTCGCTCCGACAGCCGGCTGGCACTGAGCCAGCGCGTGCACCGCACGACGAGGGCGACCGCCGATGGCGGCAGCTACACGGTCGAAGAGGTGGAAGGTCGAAGTCGCGTTGCCCCCAATGATCCCATGCGAGTGGTCCGCCGGACCGTGACGACCGTCCGCCAAATCGGTACCGGGCGATGGGTCACAGAGCGGCAGGTGTTCAAGCGAGATGTAAACGGCCGACTGCTGCTCGTCATCAATGAGACTGAAGAAACGGTCGGTGGGTAGGCCACCCCCTTCGAAGTCGCCCTGCTCGGCGCGAAGGGCTCCACGCTTGACGTAAGCCTCAGAGTAGTCGGGCGGCTACCGCCTCGATTTGCGGCCCTCCTTACGCTGCTATCATGATCTCATCGGCAACCGGGATGCGCCATGGTGCCGTGGTCCCTTCCCCCGGTTCCGCCCGGGGACGCTACACAGATTCGGGTCTCCAGCGAGCGCACGCCGGGGGCAGTAGACAGCCAGAGAAGAGATACGACATGAAGCGCCAGGAACGTCACCACCTGAAAGAGAACGAGCTGATTCACTCGATCGCCGCCACTCGCGATTTCATGGAAACGCGGAAGCGCGAGATCGGCATCGGCGTTATCGCGGTGCTCGTCATCGCCGCCGTCGGCGTCGGCGTGATGTTGTATCGGCAGAGTAGCCAGTCGCGTGGCGTGGAGCTGCTGGCCGAAGCGATGGTCGCGCTGAACGCGCGCGTCGTTCCCGCCGGCGCTGGGGCTCAGGCAGGTGGTGAGGACATCCCAGCCGCAGCTTCACTCGGAGCGACCGGGAGCTTCGCCACCGAGTCTGCGAAGCTGAATGCAGCATTGCCGAAGCTGCAGGCCGCCGCTGATGCTTACCCTGACAGCACCGCGGGGATCACGGCCCGCTATCACCTGGCAGGTGCGCTCGCCGCGCTTGGCCGTCATGACGAGGCGGTCAAGCAGTTCGACGAGGTGATCAGAAGGGCCGGAAGCGGGCAGATCTATGGGCGTATGGCGCGCCTCGGAAAGGCGGATACGCAAGCTCGCGCCGGGCAGGTCGACGCCGCAATTGCCACGTGGAAGGAGATGGCGTCCTCAACGAGCGGTGAGTTCCCTGTCGACGCAATCCTGATGGAGCTGGCGCGCGCGTACGCACAAAAGGGCGACACGGAAGAAGCGCGAAAAACGTTCACGCAGCTGATCGATCAGCACCCGAATTCTCCGTACACCTCGGAAGCACGAGCCGAGCTCGAAAACCTGAAGAGCTGACCCCCTTCGCCGCCTGCCGATTAGTCGCGCGCTACGGACGTGGCTGCCGAAGGCGGCGTAGAAACACGTCGCACATCACGGAGCGCGGTGAAATCCCCCGCAGGGTTCAGATGCAACCCGTCTAACCCCTTTTGCGCCACGATGACGTTCGTCTTGCTCCAGATCGGAATGTAGGGAGCATCGGTCGCAATGAGCTTCTGGGCGGCGCTGTAGTAGCGCTTGCGCGTGACCTCATCGAGCGACGTGGTTGCGAGCTCGAGCAACTGATCGACCTGCGTGTTCCGGTAGTAGCCGCGATTGAACCCTCCCGGTGGTACTTCCCGTGAATGGAAGACACGTCGCAGCATGTCCGGATCGATCATCGCGCCGCCAACCCACTGCAGCGCGAAGAGCTGAAAGTTGCCCTTCACGACATCGGCATAGAACGTGGCGAACTCGTAGGATCTGACGTCCAGCTCGATGCCCACGACGCGCAGGCCGTGCTGAATCGCAGTCGCCTGGAGGCGCGTCTCTTCGTTCGTTGAGATCTTCAGCGAAAGCGTCAGTCGTGGCTCCGGTCCATCGCCATCTGGATCCTGCAAGCCAGCCTCATCCAACAAACGCCTGGCACGGTAGGGATCGTGACGTAAAGCGGAACACGTCCGGCTCGAACGCCCAGGCGAGGTCCGGGATCAGGCCGACCGCGGGACGGCCAAGGCCGCGGCGCAGATGGGTGATGATCGCCTCGCGATTGGTCGCATAGCCGATGGCGTGGCGCACGCGAACATCGGCAAGTACAGGATCCCGAAGATTGAATCCAAGGTAGGAGAAGTCGAGCCCAGGTGAGCGCTCTATCGAGAATTGGTCGCTCTTCTCGAGTTGGTAGACGATGTCAGGCGGGAGGTCGTTGACGACGAGGTCGGTCGAGCCTTTGCGGAGCTCGAGACCTCGCATCGTGTCGTCGGGAACAACCTTCACGATGATCCCGGCGTTGTTGGGAAGACCGTCCCAATATCCCTCGAACGCCGAAAGCACCAACGTATCGTCCGCGTCGTAGCGCACGAATCGATACGGACCCGTACCAATCGGAAAGGTTCGAAGCGAGTCGCCGGCATCCGCCGGAACAACCGGGGGCACGCCGGTCAACTGGATCGGAAAGGCCGCAAACGGCTCGCTCAACGTGAAGACGACCGTGTAATCGTCCGGCGCGGTCACGTCCTCCAGCGCCCGGAACGAGCCTCTGAATGGCGACACCATCGCCGGATCGAGAATGCTCTTGAACGTGTAGACGACATCTCGCGACGTGAGCTCGTGCCCGTCGTGAAACTTGACGCCGTGACGCAGGTGAACGATGTAGGTCAGTGGGTCGGGGTTGTCGAGCCGCTGGGCCAGCGCCGGGGCGATTCGCAGGTCGTCGCCGTGCTGCAGCAGCGGGCTGTAGACCAGTTGCGACAACCGCTGCGTCGCCTCGTCATTGCTGAGCCGTGGATCCAGCGCATTCGGACCCGAACGGACCGCGATGGTGATGACATCGGGATCGCGAGGTGTCTCGGTAGCTGAGCAACCGGCGCTTATCGAAACCAAAGACAGCAATGCAGAACTCAGAACGCCGAATGCGGAAGACATCCTGCGTTGCAGCTTGGCCCTTCTGAATTCTGAATTCCGCATTCTGAATTACGCGCCTTCTGACAGCTTCTTCAGCTCCGCAAGCAGTTCCAGCGCTTGTCTCGGTGTCGTGTTGTCCACATCGACCGCCTCGAGTCGCGCCAGGACGTCCGTGCCACGCGTGCCTCCACTCTCGAGCGGTGTCGCGAACAGCCCCAACTGCGCAGTCGATGGTCCGCCCGCGGCCGTCGACAGCGTGGGCCGGCCGCCGCGCGAGGCTTCATCCCGCTCGAGCCCCGCGAGGATCTCCTGCGCTCGCGTCAGCACGCTCGGCGGCAGCCCGGCGAGCCTGGCAACCTGGATTCCGTAGCTCCGATCCGAACGGCCGCTGACGATCTTCCGCAGGAAGATGATCTGATCCTTCCACTCACGGGCAGAAACGTGCGCGTTCACGACGCCCGGGAGCGCATCGGCCAGGTCGGTGAGCTCGTGGTAGTGCGTGGCGAAGAGCGTCTTCGGGCGCGCGCGTGGGTTGGTCGCCAGGTACTCGGCAACGGCCCACGCGATGCTGAGGCCGTCGAATGTCGACGTTCCGCGGCCGATCTCATCGAGCACGACCAGACTGCGCGATGTGGCCGTGTGCAGGATGTTGGCCGTCTCCTGCATTTCGACCATGAACGTCGACTGGCCGCGCGCGATGTTGTCGGACGCGCCGACGCGCGCGAAGATGCGGTCGACGATCGGAAGCTTCGCCTGGCGAGCCGGCACGAACGAGCCGATCTGCGCCATCAACGGGATGAGCGCGGTCTGCCGGAGATACGTGGACTTGCCGCCCATGTTCGGTCCCGTCAGCACCACGAGCTGACGCGTCGCCCCGTTGAGATCGATATCGTTCGGGACAAAGGAGTCCGTGAATCGCTCGACGACCGGATGCCGTCCGTCCACGACCACATACTCGTCGCCGTCGTGCAGATGAGGCTTCGTGTAGTTGGCGATCGCGGCGGTCTCGGCGAGGCCCGCTAATACATCGAGAACAGCAAGGGCCCGGGCCGTGTCCTGGATCCGGGCCGCTTCCGCTGCGACGCCGGCGCGCAGAGCCTCGAAGATCTCGAGTTCGCGAGCGAGAATGCGCTCGTCGGCACCCAACACTTTCTCTTCGTACTCCTTGAGCGCGGGGGTCGTGAAGCGCTCGCCTCCGGCGATCGTCTGCTTGCGCAGATAGTCGCCGGGCACGAGGTGCAGGTTGGCCTTCGAGATCTCGATGTAGTAGCCAAAGACTCTGTTGAAACGGACCTTGAGCGAAGTGATGCCGGTACGCGAACGCTCAGCCTCTTCCATCTCCGCGATGACCTGCCGGCCCGATCGGCTGATCGCTTTGAGCTCGTCCAGCGCAGGGTCCACTCCGTCACGAGTGAAGCCTCCTTCACGAACGATCACAGGCGGTTCATCGATCAGAGTCCGCTCGATCAGATTGCGCACGTCGGCGAGATCGTCGAGCTCGGCCAGCAGGCTTGTGATCAAGGCTGCCTGACACTGATCGAGGAGCAGCCTGATGCGCGGGACCGCGTCCAGCGATTGCCGCAGCGACACCAGCTCGCGCGGCCCAGCCGTGCCGAGTGCGATACGTCCGATCAGCCGCTCAAGGTCATGCACGTTCTTGAGCGAGTCACGGAACTTGCCGCGTTCGGTAGAACGGAAGGCCATCTCCTCGACGGCATCCAGCCGGTCGCGAATGCGCTCGAGCGCACAGAGGGGACGCAGCAGCCACCCGCGCAGCGCCCGACCGCCCATCGATGTGATCGTGCGATCGATCTCGTGCAGCAGCGATCCCTGGGCGCCGCCCTCGCTGCCGGTCACCACCTCCAGGTGCTTCAACGTGATCGGATCGATGACGAGGCTGTCGCCGCTCGTGCGGTACGTGATGGCGCGGACGTGTGCAAGGTCGGCTTTCTGCGTATCTCGCAGATAGGTCACGAGGGCACCGGCTGCCTGAACCGCGGCCGTGCGACCTTCGAGCCCGAAACCTTCAAGGCCGTGCGTCTTCAGCTGGTCGAGAAGGGCACGCCGCGCGGCCTCCGGCTCGAAACTCCAGCTGTCAGCGGACGTCACTGCCGGCTCGACGCGGGTCAGGGCGACGATTTTCTCGACGATCGATGGCTGCTGGTCGGTCGAGACGACGATCTCTCGCGGACGCAGCACAGCGACCTCGTCAGCGAGTGCCGCGAACCCTGCCGATCCCTGATACTCCGCGGCACTGAACTCGCCGGTGGAGAGGTCCACCAACGCAGCGCCGAACACTGCGTCGCGCGTACCGGTCGCGGCAATTGCCATGAGAAATGCCGGCTCACGCGCTTCGAGGTAACTGGTGTCGGTGAGCGTTCCCGGCGACACGACGCGAACGACTTCGCGCCGCACGAGCCCCTTGGCCTTCTTCGGGTCCTCGACCTGCTCGCAAATGGCCACTCGAAAGCCCTTCTTGACGAGCCGGGCAATGTAGCCGTCGGCGGCATGGAACGGCACGCCGCACATGGGAATACCGTTGCCACCGGCATCCTTCGACCTCGACGTCAGCGTCAGCTCGAGGGCGCGCGCCGCGACCAGGGCGTCCTCGTAGAACATTTCGTAAAAGTCGCCCATTCGGAAAAACACGATCGCGTCCTTGTACCTGACGTTTGGCGTCGAGGTACTGACGCATCGCGGGCGTGGCGGTGGCGGTTGGAGGCATTGGCTCGGGCTCTCGTCTCCAGACTCTGGGGAGATGGTTTCGGGCCGAGAGCCCAAAGCCGAAAGCCGAGAGGCACTATTATCCATCCATGGTCATTCTGGCCCTCGATACCACGACACCAACGGGCAGCTGTGCGCTGGCCGTCGACGGCGCCGTCGTGCGAGAAGAGGCCAGCGATCCCTCGCTTCCACCGGCGACGCGACTGCCACAGGACCTCATGACACTGCTCGACCATGGCAGATTGAAGCTCGCTGACATCGACGGCTTTGCTGTCGCGATCGGCCCGGGGTCATTCACCGGGCTTCGCATTGGGATTGCCACGATGCAGGGACTGGCCTTTGCGGCGGGGAAGCCGTTGGTCGGGGTATCGGCTCTCGATGCGCTGGCACGCGCTGGCCAACCCGAAGCGGAAGGGCGGCGGATCGCAACCTGGGTCGATGCCTGGCGCGGTGAGGTTTACGCGGCGCTCTACGATGGCGAGCGTGAGATCGAAGCCCCCGTTGTCGCACCTCCTGACCAGATCCTGACCGGCCTTGGGCGTGCGCCAACGTTATTCATCGGCGATGGCGCGCGGACATATCAGGAGAAGATTCGCGGAGCGCTCGGAGATGCCGGTCGCTTTGCCTCGCTGCCGACACCATTGCTGGCCGGTGCCATCGCTCTTCTTGGTGGCGCTCTGGCATCGGAAGGTGCGTATGCGCCGCCCCATGCGATTCGGCCGCTGTACGTGCGCCGAACCGATGCTGAACTCGTCAGGGACTTGCGTGCAACCAGATCCCAAGCCTGAGTACTGGATCGATCTCCTCGACGGCGATCAGGATCTCGACGGCGTCATCTTCGTAGAGTCGGAGTCGTTTACCAACCCCTGGACGCGTGAGATGTACGCGTGGGAGCTGCAGAACCGCGCCGTCTGCCACATTCTGGTCGTTCGAACTGCCGAGCGTCCCGTCGTCGGCTTCTGTGCGTTCTGGCTCGTCGTCGACGAGATCCACATCAACAACGTCGCGATCCTGCCGCAGCTCCGCAGGCAGGGCATCGGCACGGCATTGATGACCCGCGTCATCGCCGAAGCCCGCCGGCTTGGGGCGCGGCGGGCAACGCTCGAGGTGCGTGCGTCGAATGACGGGGCCCGCCGGCTCTACGAACGGCTCGGGTTTTATGCGGCTGGGACGCGCCGCCAGTACTACACGAACCCAGTCGAGGATGCTCTCATTCTGTGGCGTGACTGTTGAACAGGCGGATAGGCGCGCGATCAGTCGTGACTGCTTCAACTGCTTGACACACAGGGGTTTAGCCCTAGTGTATTTTCCGGATTGAGCGCGGAGCGGGCGTATGTTACCGTGATGTCACTGGCATCGGTAACAGTGATGTCAACAACGTCCTTCTTCCTGAAAGGAGGGTGCCGCCTATGAGCGCAGCCGAAGCACAGGAGGTAAAAGACCTCTTGATGCGGAGCAACGATCAATTCCGCCAGCTTTCAGAACGACATCACCAGCTGGACGATCGGTTGAACGAACTTACCCATCTTCCTTACCTCACCGCCTCAGAGCAAGTCGAAGAAGTTACCCTCAAAAAACGGAAACTGGCCCTTAAAGATCAGATGGAGCAGATGGCGCTCGAGTACGCCAAGTCCCACTTCAGAGCCTCCTGACCCTCGCTGCGAAACCGGGTTTGATTTCCTGTGGTATTGCTTGGAGATTAAACCCGGTTTCTGTTTCCTCCGGTGTTGTCACGGCCGGATCCGACCTTATGCGATTTGACCCTGCCGGCTGGCCCTTCGTGATCGGGTCTGCCTTCATTGCCCTCGTGGTTTGGCTGCTGACCGGGCCAATCATTGGGGCACCCCTGTTGGTGGTCTCCGGCTTTCTCCTCTTCTTCTTCCGGGATCCCGAACGGGTTCACAACGCTTCCCCCGACGCGGTGCTGTCCCCCGCAGACGGACGTGTCATGGTCGCGGGTCCTCCGACCGGAGAGTCGACACCGCCAGGGGAGTGGCAGCAGATGAGCATTTTTCTGTCCCCGCTGGACGTTCACGTGAACCGCATTCCGGCCAGTGGCCGCGTGATGCGTGTGGAGTATCATCCCGGTCGGTTCCTGCCGGCGTACCGGAAGGAATCAGGAGATCTGAACGAGCGCTGCGAAATCACCATCGATCACGCCGGACAGCCGATCGTCTTTCGCCAGATCGTGGGTGTTCTCGCACGAAGAGTTGTTTGCCGGACGAGAGAAGGGCTTGACGTGAAGGCCGGTGAGCGCTTCGGCGTGATGAAGTTCGGCTCGCGCATGGACGTCTTCGTTCCGATCAACGCGACGCTTCACGTGCGCGTCGGCGACATGGTCGTCGGTGGGGTGACAGTGATTGCCACCTTACCGCCGTCGAGGCAGAGGGAGGCGCGCAGTGGCCTGGAGACTCAGCATGCACGCTGACGATGACCGTCCCCACCGGCGCACGATCCTGAGGCTGCGCCCACTCACGCCTCGTCCCGACCGCGCGCGACGCTTCCGTCGCGGTGTCTACCTGCTGCCAAGCATGTTCACAATGGCGAACATGTTCTGCGGCTATGCCTGCATCGTCCACGCGATGCGCGGCGAGCTGGCTACGGCGGCGCTGTTCATTGGTTTCGCGTTCGTGCTCGATATGCTCGACGGCCGGATCGCGCGAATGACCGGCACGACGAGCGCCTTCGGTCTGGAGTTCGATTCGCTCGCCGACGTGATCTCCTTCGGCGTGGCACCGGCGATCCTGTCGTTCAAATGGGGACTCGAGCCGCTCGGTCAGATTGGGTGGGCCGCCGGATTCATCTTTGTATCGGCCGCCGCGGTGCGGCTGGCGCGGTTCAACATCCAGTCGGCTACACAGGACAAGCGCTACTTCGTCGGCTTGCCGAGCCCGGCCGCGGCAGTCGTTCCGGCAGCAACCGTCTTTGCGTATCCAACCGGCTTTCAGGGATACGCGGAAGCGTGGCCGGTGCTGAGCATGGTCATTGTGCCTGCGCTGCTCATGGTCAGCACGATCCGCTATCGCAGCTTCAAGTCGCTGGATCTGCAGGCGCGCCGCAGCTATCCGGTGCTCTTCCTGTTTGCGCTGGGACTTGCCGCGCTGGCCTCCTCTCCACGATTCGTGCTGCTGGCAATGGCCTACACCTATCTGGCCTCGGGCTTCATCGGTCTCGCGTGGTACCGGCTTCGACGCCGGCCGGTCAGTCAGACGGGAGAGACCGAGAAGCCCAAAGACGTCGCTCTCTGAGTTCTTCGTACTTGGCTCTACGGCCGCAGCGCCGGCAACGAGATCTCCACGGTCGTGCCCTCATCGCGAACGCTGTGCACAGCGATCGTTCCGCCGCTCAGTTCCACATTGCGCTTGGCGATCGGTAAGCCCAACCCCGTACCGCTAGCCTTGGTCGAGAAGTACCGGTTCGAACGCACGTGCCAGTGCCTCTTCATCCATGCCAACGCCTGTGTCCGAGACGCGAATCCGGACCCAGCCGTTGTCGACGCTGGCAGCCACGGCAAGCGCTTCCGGCACCGGGCATAGCGTGGAGGGCGTTCTCCACGATGTTGGTGAGCGAACGGGAGATGAGATTTCGATCGACAAACACCGGCGGCAGCGCGGACGGAATCTCGAGATCGAGCCGAATCCGCCCATCGAGCCCCGCCCGGTACGGATCGACGATCTCGTGAAGCAGCGCCGCGAGGTCGACCTCGGCAGGCTTCGCGGTCGGCGACGAGGCAAAACTCGAGAACTCTGAGGCAATCTGCCGCAGAAGCTTTACCTGCGTGAGGATCGTCGCCACGCACTCCTGAAGCACCGGGCTGAGCGGCTCGCCCCGGTCGGCGTGGACGCGGCGAAGATGCTCGGCATTGAGCTGGATCGGCGTGAGCGGATTCTTGATCTCGTGAGCCACCTGTCGCGCCATCTCGGCCCAGGCTTCGAGCCGGTGTGTGCGCTCCAGTTCCCCTCGCTGCCGCTGAAGATCGGCGGCCATATTGTTGAATGCCTCAACGAGACGGCGTAGCTCGTCGGACGATGTGGCAGCAATACGCGCATCGAGGTCACCACGCGCGATGCGGCTGGTCGCACGGGTCAGCCGGTTGACTGGATCCGAGATTCGCTCCGCCATTCGATACCCGAGCCCGGCACCTCCAAGAATGAAGAGCAGGGCCGCGAGCAGGGCCCGGCGATCCAGCGTGTCGAGTTGCTCGTCGATTTCGCGCTGACGTGAGGTCAGCGGCACGGTGAGGATGCCGAGCTGGCGAACGGCAAGTGACGTGGCGGCAACCAGGTATTCGAAGTCGCCAATACGCTCGCGGGTCACCGACGCCGCCTCGTTCCGCAGAACAAGCGCGTGATACACATCTGCATCGACCCGGGTGGGCAGCACTCCAGATGCAAAGAGATTGCGCTCGCTCGTCGCCAGCACCCGGGCACCGACGAACATGTTCACGTCCTGATCGATCAGCCGGCTGACCCACACCATCAGGTTGTCGTCCACACCGACGCCCAGTTGTTCGGCGCGAGGAGCAGCCAGGTCCTCCACCACCCGGCCGGCCGCAGATGCTGTGCGGATGGCCTCCTGCTCGATGCTGGCTTCCGTTTGCGCCGCAACGTAATTGCGGGTCACGAGAACCAGCGCCACGACCGGCACGAACACCGCCGCGACGAATGCGAGAAACAGCTTTCGATAAAAGCTGGCTCTCAGTTCACGCAGCAGAGCCGCGCCGTGCAGCTGGCGTCGGCTGAGCCACTTGAAGATCGTGTTGACGGCAAGCAGCAGGACGAAGACCAGCAGCGCCAGGACGGTGACCTCGGCGAGGTTGACCAGGTGATCAAGCGGGGCGATGACGGGAAATCCGAGCGCATAAATCCCGCCGCGATCGTTCAGCAGGTAGACGTCGTACTCCTGCTGGCCGCGCGTGAGGCGAGCCCAGACTTCGGCGCGGGAACTCTCGACCTCCTCGAAGACCTCGTCAGGCAGTGACCAGGCAGTCGTCGCATCCGAATAGAGGAGCGAGCGGCTCCAGCCGTACACAGCAAACTCGACGTCGCGCCCCGTCAGGCCTTCCCTTTGCAGTCGATCGGATGGCAACAACAACTCGACGTATGGATTCCGCGAAGAGATGAACGGCAGATTGCCGTAGTCGTCGGGCAGCGCGTGGACGACGATCGAGCCAAGCGACGGTGCCTGAGGATCGCTCGAACAGAACGCACGGCCAGCATGCAGTACGCGACGCTCTTCAGCAAAGAACGGTGCTACCTCGTCATACAGATCCCAGTCGCACGACCGTTCGTCAGAGGTGGGTGGCGCCGTGAGGTCCTCAGGTAGGTTGAAGGCGAACCGGCTGACGAGTTTCCCGTCAGGTCCGTACAGTTCAATCGACGATGTGATGGGGTAGGTGGCGAGGGCGGTGTTCTGCCAGACCTGAAACGCAGGGTCGGTCAGCACCTCGGTGCCGGGCGTGATCAGTTCCACCAGGTTCGGGAACAGCGTCGATCTGAGCGAGACTCTGCTGAACCTGCATCTGAATGTTCTGGCGCAGATTCCGCACCTGGGGCGCATACCTCGTTTCAACGAACTCTTCTTTGGCGTCGCGTGCCAGCTGGACGATGGTCGGATAGAAGGCGAAGGCGGGCGCGATCATCGGCAGCATCAATAGCGTCAGGCGGAATGCCTGCGAGCTGTGCCGATAGCGGGCTGCCAGACGGCCGGCGGCGGCGGCGAGACCCATGGCCACCAGAATCGCCGCGAGCAACGGCACGGCGCGGGTTCCGGAGAGCCCAGCGGTCAACTGCAAGGCGAGCGAGGGTGCGGCCCAGGCAGTCAGGATTGCGATCCAGATCCGCCAGTCCGTCCTGGCAATCCGCCAGTGATGGAGTGCCGCACGAAAGACCAGGACGGCAATCCCGATGGCAGCGGCGTGTGCCATGAGCAGCCCGACCTGCAGCGTCAGACGCGAGATCTCCCACGGGTGGAGCGAGAAGTGAAGAAGGTCGAGGCTGGAGTAGGTGATTGTGTTGCGCAGCAACAACACGTGTAAGAGGAATACACCGGCTACGGCCAGACCCGCCAACAACTGGGTGATGAGAAACGGAACCGGCGCCTCCGCGATACCCCGACGCTGATGACGCGTGTGCAACCGAAGAGACTCGACGGCAAACAGAAGGAGGGTGACCAGCGCAAAAGCAGCGCCCGCCGTCAACAGGAAGTCGAACGGCGAAGTCAGCAGCGGCGGCAGAAGCGCCGAGGCGTAGTCCGCACCCGAAAACACGGTGGCATCCGACCAGTCTGCCGGCGAAGCCGCACGCAACGTGATCCGCGCGATCACGATCACCCCGGCAATCGAGGCCATCGCCGTTACATAGGGACGCACCGAGCGGGCGCGATTGCGCCAGTCGAGCAGCGGCCCGGTAAAGAGAAGCACGGTGAGGGCGAGCACGATCATCGCCGCCGATCGCGCCGCCGCTTGCCAGCGAATGCGTGTTGCTGCGAGATCCTCGGACTCGACGGTTGCCGTCATCAATCGATTGCCCGCGGGATCGTCGATGGCAAACGTCGTGTCGCCGTTGGTGCTCGGTTCACCCTCGTAGCGAAGCTGCAGGGAAACGTCGGCTATCCACGTGGGGAAGCGAAATGCGTCGATGTCCTGCCCCTGCAGTCCACCGACCCGCCGGTCGCTCGTCTCGTTGTCGAGTGTGACTGGCCGCTCGACGGCGATCGTCCCAAGACGGGCGCCGTTCTCCATGACGGGGCGCACATACATCAGGCGCAGGCCCGTGGCGACGGGAGCCGCGAACCATGCTTCTGCTCCCTGCAGCCGATCGGCCGGCAGGTCAGTGGGCCGACCCGCCCATGCGACCGGCTCGCCATCGCTGTCGTAGATGGTGAGCGCCGTGTCGAAGGGAGTGTCTTCGGAAACGACGGCAGCTGTGCTGGTCAGCAACCGTCTGACTGCGGCAGTGTCGCCCTCAATCGCGGCATGAACCGTCGCGGTGTCACCTGCGGCGAGTGCCATCTCACGCAGTCGCCTCGCCATGCGATCGAATGAGGTACGGACTTCCGTCTCGACCTTCATTCGCATGCCGGCATCATCGACGCCGAGCACCGAGCGGCGCGCGAGCGAGCCGGCCGCCAGGATGAGCAGGGCAACGATGACGCCGCCGATGGCGATGCGCAGTAGCGAACGCCAGAGCATGAGCACCATTGTAGATTTCAGGTCGGTGATTGTTGATTAGTTTGTGATTGCCCCTTGCTGATTGGTGATTGAATGCGGTTTGAAACCTGAGAGTGGGAGTGACGAGTTGGTTCGGGAGTACCATTGAGACACCCCCGTGTCCTTCGCCCTCACGATTAAGGATGTACTCAAGCGTGGTGCGCTGGTAGCGGCAGCCAACTGGCCAATCGCTATCGTGCAGGCGACTGCCGACTCATTGTTCAAGCTTCTGGTCGCAGCGCCGCTCATCGGGGGGGTGTTTCTCGTTGCACTGGTCGTAGGTGCTGAGCCGATCGAGCTCATGTCGCTCGAATGGCGGCAGCTCGCCACGACGATTGCCTCGACGCTGTTGGTGCGCCCCGCGGTACTGGCTGCCTGGCTCGCGGCCCTGGCCGTCGTGCTCATCGGAGGTTCGCTCTTCGTCTTCCTCGTCAAGGGCGGGACCGTGGGAACGATGGCCAGAGGCGAACGGCACGCCGGTCCCATAGAGCGCCCACCTCTGATGGCCGACTCGCTTGCGCGGGCGTCGGCATTCTCGGTGGACCTGTTCATCGAGTGTGCGCAGAGCCTGTTCCCGAGGTACGCGCGTCTCGGGTTCGCTCTCATGACGGTTTATCTGATCTCGGGAAGCGTCTACCTGACCATGCTCGCGCGGTTGGCAGGGAACAACTGGGGAGCAGCCGCGCTTCTCACTGCCGCGTTCGTCTCCTGGATTACCCTCGTCAACCTGTTTTACTTGCTGACACAGATCGTGATTGCGGCTGACGACTGTTCCGTCGGGACCGCAGCAGTGCGCGTCGCGACGTTCCTCAAGCGACGGTCGCGCGCTGTCGGCGGCGTCTTCCTCGTCGTCCTTGGCCTCGTCGTGCTCGCGACCGGCGCCTCGGTTCTCGCGACCGCCGCCCTCTGGCTGGTTGGCTTTGTTCCGTTCATCGGGCTGACCGTGCTTCCGTTGCAGCTGGTGGCCTGGGTGCTTCGCGGACTGGTCTTTCAGTTCATCGCGCTCGCCTCGGTCGGCGCCTATCTGAAGATCTACCGCACGGAGTCAACCGGGACGGTCGGGCAACCAGCCAAGGGCTCAGCCCTTGTATCCTCGTAAGAACCCTTGGCCCGCCGGTGAACAGCGGTCAATGGCGGTGTGTGGAGTTTCATGACCGATTACACGAGATTTCTGTCAGCCACAGGACGCCAGCTGACTGAGTCCGCGATCCGCCGCATGGGCACGGTCGTGGCGCAGACGGGAGACATGGTCTCGTTCGCGCCCGGGTATCCCGACGCATCGCTGTTCCCGTGGAAGGAGCTCCGCGAGATCAGCACCGGGCTGCTCGACGGACACGACGCCGACACGTTGCAGTACGGACCAACGCGTGGATACAAGCCGCTGCTCGAGTCCGCGTTGGACGTACTCAATCCCGCTCAGTGCACGCCACGCTCGAGCAACTCATTGTGACGAGCGGATCGCAGCAGGGTATTGACCTCATCGCGCGCGTTCTGGTCAGCCCGGGCGATGTGGTGCTGGTCGAGCTTCCTACGTTCACCGGGGCAATTGCCGCGTTCAGAAACGCCCAGGCGGAACTGGTCGGAATCGAGCTGGAGAGTGACGGGATCAATCTCGACCACCTTGACGAGGCGTGGCAGCGGGCCACACGCGCCGGCAAGGTGGTCAAGCTGCTCTACCTCGTGCCGAACTTTCAGAACCCGACCGGCTCACTCCTCAGCCTCGACAAGCGCGCACGTGTGCTCGAGTGGGCGGAGCGTCGCGACCTGCTGATCGTCGAGGACGATCCGTACGGGTTGTTGTATTTCGATGATGTCGCCTCGGAAGCCGAGACGAGACCGATTTCCTCCGACGACCGATCCGGCCGCGTGCTATACCTGAGCACGGTGTCGAAGATGCTGGCGCCTGGCTTCCGCGTCGGCTGGATGAAGGCGCCGCAAGTGCTGATTGAACGATTCGAGACCGCGAAGCAGTCGACAGATCTGACGTCGGGAATCCTCGATCAGCACATCGTCCACGAAGCGCTCCGTCTTGGAGTTGCCGACCGTCTGGCTCCGCAGCTGCGCGAGCTGTACCGCGGCAAGCGTGACGTCATGTCGCAGGCCCTTCGTACCCGGCTTGGATCCAGACTCACCTGGGCGACGCCAAAGGGCGGGTTCTTTCTCTGGGCAACGATCCCTGAGGGGTGCACCGACACGATGCTGCTGGAACGTGCGCTGCAGCGTGGCGTGATCTTCGTCGTTGGCAGCGCCTTCCACGTCGATGGCAGCGGGCACAACACGATCAGGCTGTCATTCTCTGCACCGTCCCCCGAACGCATTGAAGAAGGGGCACGGCGTCTCGCGGACGCCCTTCACTGATGTAATTGGCCGCCCGCCCGTGCAGCAGTGGAGTTACTTGGGCGCCTCTGAGCCTGGCGTTGACGAATGCACCTTGGGGAGCGTGAGAGGCTCCCGGTTGAGCGATCGGCCAGGAAGCGTCTGGAGCGGCGTCAGCGGGAGTTCTCGAAACATCATGCCCGTCGGCCGAAGACCGATCGCGCGGGCATCGCGCGTCACGGCAATCATCGCGACCCGAAACGGCTCGGGCGTCGAGTCGACCAGTGGCACACCCTGGAGGTCCGCTGCTACAGAAAAACTTCCAATCGGTTCTCCAGAAGTGGCGTCGAAGGTCGACAGCGTGGGAGAGTTTCCGGTGACGAGCACGATGCCACCGAAAGCCGATGGTAACGCGATCGTTCGAGTCGAGAGGTCGCGTTTCCAGACCTGATTGCCGCTGTTGCGACGCAGCGCACGAAGCAGGTTATCGAGCGACGCCACGAACACCAGGCGGTCGTCGGCAGCCGCACCGATCACGTCTCCTCCGGCACGCCATCGTGGCCACGCCAATCGGCCATTCGCGGCATCGAGGGCATACAGGTGGTTGTCGGTCGATCCGACGAAGATGCGATCGCCGGCGAGCGTCGGGCGCCCGAGCACGCCTGACAACTCGCGTTCCCACTGCGGACGACCATCGATCAGCGCAAAGCGATTCAAACGATTACCGCTCGCCACGACTACGGCACTCGAGTCGGCAGTAACGATGGGAGAACTTAGTTGTCCACCAATATCTCGGCGCCACATTTCTGAGCCGTCGGCCTTGCGCAGCGCTCGCAATTGATCTGGTTTGACCAGCAGAACGATCGTGTCGTCCTGCAGGATTGGTGCGGCGATCAGCTCGGCGTCGAGACCGGAGCGCCAGATGAGATCCCCCGTGCTTGCGCGCACAGCCTGAAGCTCACCCTTGCCCGCGGCATACAGAACATCGTCGCCGACGACAGGCTCCCAGGAGGTGGCCAGAGTGATCGACCACGCGGTTGCGCCTGTCTCTCGATCGATCGCCAGAAGCTCCCCCGATTGGAGCGGGATGTAGGCGCGCGACTCATCGAGAGTCCCTTGAGCCGCAGGAGGTGACGGAAGCGATATCGTCCATGCCTGCTCGGCAGGGAGGAGAGGGGCAGGCAACGGCTTCCGATCGGGCTCGCGCTGCGCCGCCGAGACCGTGTGAGGGCATGCGCCCAACCATAGGCACAGCAATAAGACGTACGTCGAGCGCGATTGAGCCACTATATGTTGTGGGATAATACCGCGTCCGTTGCTCGGCCGCGCCGGACCCGCCAGCGCGCGTAGCGCTTCGACGAGGTCCTCACGATGCCGTGACGGAAGCGGACTGCAAGGCACTCCATCGTGTCACACCAGACCATTCTCGTTCTCGACTTCGGTTCGCAGTACACGCAGCTCATCGCTCGCAGGCTGCGTGAACTGTCGGTCTATTCAGAGATCGTCCCCTTCAACACCCCGTTGAGCAAGCTGCGGGAAAACGGCCCGGTTGGGCTGATTCTTTCCGGTGGGCCAAGCAGCGTATCGGACGAGGGTGCGCCAATGTGCGATGCCGGCTTGTTCGATCTGGGGATCCCGGTCCTCGGCATCTGCTACGGCATGCAGTTGATGACGCGCACATTGGGTGGGGAAGTGCGTCGCTCGGGCCATCGTGAGTTCGGCCATGCGCACGTGCGGGTGACGCGGAACGGCGGAGGCGGGACGCACCGCGAGCCTCGCCTCTTCCAACAGGTTCCGAGCGAGCTGCGCGTATGGGCCAGTCATGGTGACGATGTCGGAGCCGCGCCGCCGGGGTTTGCCGTGGTCGCAACGAGTACTACGGCACCGATTGTGGCAATGGAAGCACCCGATCGGCAGTTGTACGCACTCCTGTTTCACCCGGAAGTGGTGCACACCGAGCACGGTGCCGAGATCCTCCGAAACTTTGCCTACGGGGAATGTGGCTGCACCGGCGACTGGACGATCAGCTCGTTCATCGAGGAGTCGACGGAAAGGATTCGACAGCAGGTCGGCACCGGCAAAGTCGTGTGTGGTCTGTCGGGCGGTGTGGATTCCACCGTTGCCGCAATGTTGATCCATCGGGCGATCGGCGATCGATTGACCTGCATCTTCGTCGATAACGGGCTCCTGAGACACGACGAGGCCAACCAGGTACAGAAGCGCTTCCGCGACAAGCTTCATTTGCCGCTCGACTTCGTTGACGCGACCGACCTGTTCCTCGAACGGCTCGCAGGTGTGACCGATCCCGAGCAGAAGCGCAAGATCATCGGCGGCACGTTCATCGACGTCTTCGAGAAGCGAGCGACGGAACTTGGAGGCTTCGGCTTTCTCGGGCAGGGCACCCTGTATCCCGACGTCATCGAGTCGGCCTCCGTCCATGGTCCGGCCGTCGTCATCAAGAGCCATCACAACGTTGGAGGGCTGCCCGAGCGCATGAACTTCAGGCTCGTGGAACCGCTCCGCGATCTGTTCAAGGACGAAGTGAGGCGCGTCGGCACCGACCTCGGTCTCGAGCGAGAGTTCGTCGTGCGTCAGCCGTTCCCGGGGCCCGGCCTGGCTGTGCGGATCGTTGGCGAGATCACCAGGTCACGGTTGGACCTGTTGCGTGCCGCAGATCGCATCGTCGCGGACGAAATCCGCCGGGCGGGCTGGGACGAGCGCCTGTGGCAAAGTTTTGCGGTGCTGCTGCCGGTCCAGAGCGTTGGCGTGATGGGCGATACGCGGACGTACGAATACACCATTGCGATCAGAGCGGTCGAGAGCCTCGATGGTATGACCGCCGATTGGGCCCGTCTTCCGCATGATCTGCTCGCTGCGATCTCTTCGCGTATCGTCAACGAGGTTCGCGGCATCAATCGCGTGGTCTACGACATCTCATCGAAACCACCCTCGACGATCGAGTGGGAGTAGTTGTGGCATCAACCAATTGGTGATTTCCTGATCTTTGATTCTTGATTCGTTGTTGATTGATGAATGGTGATTGTTGATTTCGTTCAGGCTCGAGGTCAGATGAAGCAATCAGAAATCAAGGAATCGAAAGTCGAACAAGGAATCGACAGTCGAAGATCAAAGATCGGTAAATGCCTGAATTCACCCATCTTCACCTGCATACCGAGTTCTCGCTCCTCGACGGCGCCTGCCGGATCGATGAGCTGCTCGATGAAGCTGTGAAGCTGAAGATGCCGGCGCTCGCTGTGACCGAGCACGGCAACATGTTCTCGTCAGTGGTCTTTCATGACCACGCACGCGAGCGTGGGCTGAAGCCCATCCTCGGTTGCGAGGTGTACGTCGCCCAGGGCAGCCGGTTCGAGAAGAGCGGCCCGCAGACTGAAACCAACCACCTCGTGCTGCTGGCCGAGACCGACGAGGGCTACAAGAACCTGATCAAGCTGGTGTCGGCTGGTTACACCGAAGGGTTCTACTACCGCCCGCGCATCGACAAAGAGCTGCTGGCGCAGCATGCCACGGGGCTGATCGGCTTGAGCAGCTGCCTCAAGGGCGAAGTCGCCAGCGCACTCAAGGTGGAACAGGCACGACCGGCGCTCGAGGCTGCCGCGCGATTGCGCGACATCCTGGGGAAGGACAACTTCTTCCTCGAGATGCAGTACCAGGGCATCGAGGAGCAGAAGGTCGTCAATCGCGGCATCGTCCCGCTCGCGCGCGATCTCGGGCTTCCGCTCGTTGCCACCAACGACGTGCACTACCTGCGGCAGGGCGACTACCAGCCGCACGACATCCTTCTCTGCATTGGAACCGGCAAAACGGTCAACGACGCGCAGCGTCTTCGCTACACCGGCGATCAGTTCTTTCTCAAGACGGCCGAACAGATGGCCGCCGTCTTCAAGGATTTTCCCGAAGCGCTTCGCAACACAATGCTCGTGGCCGAGCGGTGCAACGTCACGATCCCGAAGGGGCAGAACCATCTACCGTCGTTTGGCGTACCGGACGGTTTCACGCTCGACGAGTACTTCGAGCACGTTGCGCGCGAAGGCTTCGCTCAACGATTGACGCGGCTTCAGCAACTGGCGGCATCCGGGCGCCTCCGGCAGTCGATCGACGAGTACGTTCGCCGTCTCGATTACGAGATCGCGATGATCCGGAAGATGGGCTATTCGGGCTACTTCCTGATCGTCTGGGACTTCATCCGCTACGCCCGCGAGGAGGGCATCCCGGTGGGACCAGGCCGAGGATCGGCCGCTGGTTCACTCGTCGCCTGGTGCATGCGCATCACCGACGTCGATCCCCTCGACTTCGATCTCATCTTCGAGCGCTTCCTGAACCCCGAGCGCGTGTCGCTTCCCGATATCGACGTCGACTTCTGCGAGCGTCGGCGCGGCGAGGTCATCGACTACGTGACGCGGAAGTACGGCCGCGAGAACGTGGCGCAGATCATCACCTTCGGGACGATGAAGGCGAAGGCGGTCGTCCGTGACGTGGGTCGCGCGCTCGACATGCCGTATGCCGATGTCGATCGCATCGCAAAGCAGATCCCGCCGGCGCTGGACATGACGCTGGACAAGGCGCTCGCCGAGAACCCGATCCTCAAGGACATGGTGTCGAAGGACGCCAAGGTCAAGGAGGTCATCGACATCGGCAAGCGCCTCGAGGGGATGTCGCGGCATGCCTCGGTACACGCCGCGGGCGTCGTGATAGCGCCCGGTCCTATCACCGACTACGCGCCGCTCTACAAGGGGGCACGGGACGAAATCACGACGCAGTGGAACATGAAGGAGGTCGAGCGCATCGGCCTCCTCAAGATGGACTTTCTCGGATTGAGCACGCTGACGCTCATCCGCGATTGTCTCGAGGAGATCAAGCGCACCGAAGGCATCGACCTCGACATCGATGCGGTCCCGCTCGACGATCCCAAGACCTACAAGGTCTTTGGCGAAGGCGCCGCATTTGGGATCTTCCAGTTCGAGAGCTCGGGCATGCGCGAGCTTCTCCGGAAAGCCAAGCCCGAGCGTCTTGATGACCTGATTGCACTGAACGCGCTGTATCGCCCCGGCCCGCTCAAGTCGGGAATGGTGGACGACTGGGTTGCCCGCAAGCAGGGCAGGACCGAGGTGAAGTACGAGCTGCCCCAGCTCGAGCCGATCCTGTCCGACACCTACGGCGTCATCGCCTACCAGGAACAGGTCATGCGCATCGCCCAGGCCCTGGCGGGATTCAGCCTCGGACAAGCCGACGTCCTGCGCAAGGCCATGGGCAAGAAGGATCCCAAGGTCATGGCCAAGCAGCGCGAGGCCTTCATGGCAGGCGCGCGCGCCAAGGGGATCAACGAGAAGAAGGCGACCAAGATCTTCGACCTGATGGAGTACTTCGCGGGATACGGGTTCAACAAGTCGCACTCGACGGCCTACGCGTTCCTCGCGTATCAGACCGCCTACCTGAAGGCGAACTATCCGTGGCACTTCGCTGCCGCACTGCTGACGATCGAGGCGCAGAATACCGACAAGCTCGCCATATATCTGGCGGAGAGCCGGGACCGTGGAATTCCCGTTCTTCCTCCGGACATCAACGAAAGCCAGCTGCACTTCTCTGTCGAGCCGGGAAAGGGCGTCCGCTTCGGGCTGACAGCCATCAAGGGGCTCGGCGAGGGCGCGATTCGCGCCATCCTCGATGCACGTGCGAGGCTCGGAGGTCGCATCCCGTCGCTCCACGCCCTGTGCGAGGAGCTCGACCTTCGGATCGCGAACAAGCGCGTGTTCGAAGCTCTCGTGAAAGCGGGGGCGTGCGACTCGCTGGTGGGAAGCGGCAAGCATCCGCCGCTGCGCGACCCGCTCAGACGTCACTCGTGCCCGGCTATTCGCCGCGATCGACGGCGCCTGCGAGCATGGCAATCGGCTCCAGCGGAACAAGGATCTCGGACAGGTCGATCTGTTCGGCGGCGATGGCGATAGTTCTGGTCCCACAGTCGTTCCCCTTCCTGACGTGCCACCGTGGTCAGAGATCGAACAGCTGACGTACAAAAGGAAACACTCGGACTCTACTGGACCGGTCACCCGATCGATCGCTACGCCGGCGACTTGCGCGAGTACGGCGCCAGAACGACAGCCGACCTTGTGCCCAGGAAAGACTCGCCCTCCGTCGCGGTTACCGACGAGACCGATGAGGGAACGAGCGAAGCGGCAGCCAGACCCGAACAGGCGAACGGAAACGGCAGCGGCAATGGCACGGGCCGGGTCTCGGAGGACATCTCAATCGGCGGAATCATCTCGGGCCTTCGTCCGCTGAAGACACGCAAAGGCGATCGCATGTGCGTCTTCACGCTGGACGATGCCGCCGGCAGCATCGAGGTCGTCGTATTCCCGGAAACCTTCAAGCAACACGGGCACTACGCCGAGAACGGCTGCAGCGTCATCGTCCATGGGCGGTTTGAGCGCGACGATGAGTCGGTGCGCGTGCTGGCCACCGAGATTGCGCCCATTGAAATGGTCCGCGAGCGGCTCGCCAAATCGGTCGCCATCCGACTGTCGATGCCGCCTCACGGCCGCGCGACCTGCGAGCAACTGCTGGAGCTCCTCGCGCAACACAAAGGCGACCGCCGCGTGGCGTTTGTGATCCTCGAGAACGACCGCCATCTCCGGGTAACCGCCGACGTCAGCGGGATTCGCGTGCGCCCCTCTGAGCGTCTGGTCTCCGAGGTCGAGAAGATTTGCGGGGTCGGGTCGGTCAGCCTCCGGTGAGGCTGTGACCTGCGCTGTCACGGGAACGAGCGATAGCTAACGTAGGAGCCCGATGCCACCCGATACGCTCGAGTTTGAGGAGCCGATTGCCGTCCTGTTGAAGGAGATCGAGGCCCTGTCGATGCTGCCGTCCACGGCCGAACGGCAACGGTCGATTGACAGCCTGTATGCCAGGGTCGACTCGATTCGCGCCGAGATCTACAAGACTCTCACGCCGTGGCAGCGGGTGCTGGTGGCGCGACATCCGAATCGCCCCACGGTGCTGGATTACGTCAGCCGTCTGTTTACCGACTTCATCGAAATCAGCGGCGACCGGCGCTTCGCAGACGACCATGCCATCGTGACCGGCTTCGCCCGTTACCGCGACGAACCGGTCCTCATCGCCGGCCATCACAAGGGCGGCGGCGACACCAAGCAGAAGATTTATCGAAACTTCGGATACGCGCGGCCGGAGGGCTACCGCAAGGCCTTGCGCGCAATGAAACTGGCGGAGAAGTATCAACGCGCTGTCATCGCGTTCATCGACACGCCGGCCGCGTATCCCGGCATCGAATCCGAAGAGCGTGGAATCTCCGAAGCAATTGCCGTCAATCTGCGTGAGATGGCGGCACTCGATACGCCAATCATCGTTGTTGTCCACGGCGAGGGTGGCAGTGGCGGCGCACTTGGCTTGGCAGTTGGCGATCGAATCCTCATGCACGAGTTTGCGATCTACAGCGTGATCCCTCCTGAAGGGTGTGCGGCCATTCTGTGGCGCGATTCGGGACGAAAGGTCGAAGCGGCCGAAGCATTGAAGCTGACCGCCCCCGATCTGCTGCGCCTGGGGCTCATCGACGAGATTGTCTCGGAGCCCGCTGGCGGCTCACACACCAACCACGACCTGGCCGCAACGCTTCTCGATAACGCACTCGGACTTGCGCTGGCCGATGTGTCAGCCATCCCGTCGTCGGCGCGCCTCGAGGCGCGGTACCAGAAGTGGCGAAAGATGGGTAACGTGGGGATCGCAGAGTGATTCAGCGTCTGTGGCAACCACTCGCCTGCGACGACGGGCAGGTCCAGGCGCTCGTCCAGGAGTTGGGTATCGCTCCGGTCACGGCGCGACTGCTGTGCATCCGCGGTATCTCCGATCTCGACGCGGCCCGCCGGTTTCTTTCGCCCTCACTGGACGACTTGCTCGATCCGTTTGCTCTTGCCGACATGCCGGTTGCCGTGGATCGCATCCTGGCGGCCATCGCCAGCGGCGAGCGCATCGCTATCCATGGCGATTACGATGTCGACGGAATCACATCGACCGTGATTCTTCGGCGCGCGTTGGAACTGCTCGGCGCGGACGTCACTCACTTCATCCCGGAACGCCTGCGTGACGGCTACGGGCTTCAGCCTGCCTCGCTCGACCGGCTTGCCGCGGAGCGTGTTCGGGTGGTCATCTCCGTTGATTGCGGCATCCGCGGAGTAGAAGCGGCCGCCCGCGCGAGAGAACTGGGGCTCGATCTCATCATCACCGACCACCACGAGCCTGACAAGGAACTGCCGGCCGCGCTTGCCGTGATCAACCCCAAGCGCCATGACTGCTCGTACCCGGAGAAGAACCTCGCCGGTGTGGGTGTTGCACTCAAGCTCGTACAGGCGCTGTGCGCGCGGTCAGCTCGAAATCACTGGGTGCCCGCGTTCGTCAAAGTGGCAGCGATCGGAACGCTGGCAGACGTTGTTCCCCTGACTGGTGAGAACCGCGTGATTGCCAAGCTCGGTCTCGGCATGCTTTCCAAGGGACCACACAAGATCGGCCTGCGTGCGCTGCTCGAAGTGTGCGGTCTCACTGGCAAGGAGATCGACAGCTATCACATCGGGTTCGTGCTCGCACCGCGTGTGAACGCCGCAGGTCGCATGAGCACGCCGGACATCGCGGCCCGCCTGCTGCTGGCATCCGACGATGCCATGGCTGACGAGGCGCGTCAGTTGGCCGAGCAACTCAACACTGAGAATCTCCGGCGTCAGCAGGAAGAAGCCGACATCGTTGCGCAGGCGCGCAAGCTGGTGGAGACGGATCTGGAGGTCGGGTCGCGAACGGTCATTGTCGTCGGAGGCGAAGGGTGGCACCGCGGCGTCATCGGGATCGTGGCATCGAAACTCGTCGACACCTTCCATCGGCCGGCGATCGTGATCTCCATTGATGGTGATGTAGCGCACGGTTCGTGCCGCAGCATTCCATCGTTCGACATGCTGTCCGCGCTCGAGTCGTGCGGGGACAGCATGATCAAGTTCGGCGGCCATAAACAAGCGGCCGGCCTGACGATCGAGTCCTCACGAATCCGCGAACTGCGAGCGCGGGTGAACGATTACGCCGAGGAGCGGTTGCAGCCGGACGACCTCCGTCCCCGGATTTGGATCGACGGCGCCCTGGAATTCCGATCGATCAGCGAGCAGGTCGCTGCGGAGATGACGACCCTGGCGCCATTTGGAGCCGGCAATCCGAGGCCAGTCTTTCGCGCCAGCCGCGTCGAGATCGTGGATGGCCCACGTCGTATCAAGGACCGACATCTCAAGATGGCGTTCAAACAGGACGGCCGCATCCTGCGCGGGGTCGCCTGGCGCGCCATCGAGCGCGAGGCATTCGTCACTGAACATCGTTCGTCAATCGACCTGGCGTTCTCCCTGGAGCAGGACACCTGGAATGGGGAACGCTACCTGCAGCTGTCCATCGCCGATTTCAAGGCACCCGAGAGCTAAGCTCGTTTGACCGCGCCGATGGCCAGGTTGGCCGTTCCTCAGGTGCTATCCTGTACGTGCTGAATGACTTCCTGGCAAAAGCGCCTTCGGATCGGCCTCGCGATCTTCGGCATCGTCTTCGCCGGACTGGTGTACCGATCGATCGGGGAGCGGCCGGCGGTCACGCCGCCTGAGCCGCCCGAGCGACTGGACAAGAAAGCGCTCCTCGAAACCAGGCAAACAGTCGTCGAACAGGTGCGCGGGAACGAACGTGAGTTCGAGATCAAGTCCAGTCGCACCCTGTCCTACGAGGATGGTTCCGCGAAGCACATCGACGTGGTGATCACCCGCAGGACCGAGGGGCGGGTGTTCGTCATCACGGCCAAAGAGGCCCAGGCCGGCCCAAAACAGATCGACCTCGAGCTGTCCGGTGGAGTGAAGGTCTCGGTGAGCGACGGCTTCGAGCTGATGACCGAGAGGGCCACCTTCAACCAATCGGAAAGCATCGCTCGGGTGCTGAACGAAGTGACGTTCAAGAAGGGGCTCATGTCCGGGTCCGGGCTAGGCGCGACGTACGATCAGCGGAGCGACGTACTGACGCTCAGCAACCGGGCCAAGGTTGTGGTGACCGAGCAGGATGGCCGCATCTCGCTCGATGGCAGCGCCGGAAGCGCGACGCTCGATCGCACGCAGAACGTGCTCTTCATGAAGTCCAGTGTGCACGTGCTTCGTGGTACACAGGTCATCGACGCAGACGAGGTCATGGCGAGGCTGTCGGCCAACGAAGACATCATCACCTTCCTCGAGCTGCGCGGCAACGCGAGTGTCCAGGGCGGCGACGGTGCGCTCGACACCATGAAAGCCAATGCCATCGATCTGGACTACACCGATGACGGCGAGGTGCTCGAACGAGTGCTGCTGAACGGAAAGGCGAGTGTGACCACGGCAGCCGATGAGCACGCGTCTTCTCGTCAAATGAGCGGCGAGGGACTGGACGTCGAGATGGGCCCGGACGGCGGCCTCGCCAGAGTAACAGGTCGCGACGGGGTTCAGCTCGACATCCCGAAGGCTGACGGGGCACCGCCTCGAAACATTCGTGCGCGCACGCTGGACGCCACCGGCGAGGCGGGACGAGGAATCACCGCGGTTCGTTTTCGAAACGACGTCGTGTTCCAGGAGAGTGGCGCAGCCGGTGCGTCGGGCCGGGAGGTACGTGCCACGTCGTTACAAGCCTCCTTCGATGGTGACACGCTGAGGAACGCATTCTTCGACGGCGGCGTGACCTTTAAGGAGCGAGGCTTCGAGGCTGAAGCCAGCGCAGCTCAGTATCAGCCGGTGAAGAACACGCTCAATCTCACGAGCGAGGGCCGCCAGAGATCGATCGTCACCGACGATCAGATCCATGTGGACGCTCGGGTAATCGACGTCACGCTCGAAGGCCATGGAATGGCGGCGTCGGGGAACGTGCGTACCACGCTCAGCGGCCGCTCTTCGGAGTCGAAGGACCGAGATGGCGGTGGACGCCTGCCCGGACTGCTCAAGGAAGGGCAGCCGGCCAGTATCAACGCCGGGCGTCTCAACTACAGCGGCGGCAATGGGCGCGCGGAGTATTCGGGTGATGCGACGCTGGTTCAGGGCGACACGGCAATTCGCGGCGACCTGATCGTTCTGGATCAGGAGAAGGGTGACCTGGTGGCGTCCGGATCGGCCCGCTCGAGCCTGTCCCTCGACAAGGGACGCACGGACGGGCGCGCCAACGAGATTCGCTACGACGAGGCGAAACGGACGGTCGCCTACAGTTCGGCCGCCGTCGCACCGAAAAACGGACAGGCCGGCAGTGCGACGCTTGCCCAGGTCAGTGGTCCCGATGGGGACCTTAGGGGCGAGCGGATCGAGGTTGTCCTCGCCAGCGGGGACAACGCAGTCGAGCGCCTGGAGGCCTATAACCGGGTGACGATGGTGGTCGGAGCGCGGACGGCCAACGGCGAGCGCCTGACCTATCACGCGCGGGAAGAGCGCTACGTCATGTCCGGAGCTGGTGTGACCCCGGTGTCGATCCGGGAGTCGTGCCAGGAGACAACCGGGCGAACGCTGACGTTTTTCAAGTCGACAGACAGGATTATCGTCGACGGAAATGAGACACGCCGCACCGAGACCAGACCGTGCACAGCGCCATTGACCGGCCAGCCCCAGGCGCCATCGCCCGCCACGCGATGATGACGTCAACGCTGCAGACGAAAGAGTTGACCAAGTCGTACCGTGGACGCACCGTCGTCCGTGGTGTGAGCATCGAGGTCGGCTCAGGTGAGATCGTCGGTCTGCTTGGACCGAATGGCGCCGGGAAGACGACCACGTTCTACATGACCGTTGGCTTGACCGGGCCTGATTCAGGTCGCGTGCTGCTCGACGGCGAGGACGTCACCGATTTCCCGATGTACGCGCGCGCACGAAAGGGGATCGGCTATTTGCCGCAGGAGCCGTCGATCTTTCGCGGGCTCACCGTCGAGCAAAACATCCTGGCAATTCTCGAGACGCTCGGCCTCGATGCACAGACGCGACGTGAGCGTCTGCACGAGTTACTGGCCGAGCTCCACCTGACGCCGCTGAGGTCCGCGCCCGCTCATACGCTGTCGGGCGGCGAGCGGCGCAGGGCAGAGATCACGCGGGCGCTTGTGATGTCGCCCCGCTTCATCCTCCTGGATGAGCCGTTTGCAGGCATCGACCCGATCGCCGTCAGCGACATCCAGAACATCGTCTTCCACCTGAAGGAGCGCGGTATCGGTGTTCTGATCACGGACCACAACGTGCGTGAAACGCTCAGGATCACAGACCGCGCGTATATCGTTCATGACGGCGTGATTTTTCGCAGTGGAACACCGGAATCGCTTGCCGCTGATGAGGATGTACGCCGGATTTATCTGGGGACCGAGTTCCGGTTGGACTAAGATGGATTACAGGTTCGCTGGCTGATGGCCATCTCGCAGAAGCTACACACCAAGCTCGTTCAGAAGCTCATTCTGACGCCCTCGCTGCAGCAGGCGATCAAGCTCCTGCCGATGTCGACGCTCGAGCTGTCGGAACTGCTGAACCAGGAGATGGTCGAGAATCCGATGCTCGAGGAGGTTCCAACAGAGGAGCTTCAGCCGGTCGAGGCGCCCCCCGAAAAGCAGGAAGAGAAGCCGTCCGAGAAGAAGACCGATTCGTGGGATGACCAGGACTACGAGTATTTCTTCGGCGATTACCTCGATGATGGTTATCGGCCGCGCACCCCGACGGAGGTCAAGGAACTGCCTCCGATCGAGAACACGCTGTCGACCGGTCAGTCCTTGTCGGATCACCTGCTTTGGCAGTTGTCGATGCAGACTGACGAGCCGCTCATTCGCGAAATCGGCGAAGCCATCATCGGCAACCTTGACGACGACGGCTACCTCGTGGCGACGGTCGAAGAGTTGGCTGCGATGGGTCCGTGGGCGCTCGAGGAAGTCGAGCGCGCGCTGAAACTGGTGCAGGGATTCGATCCGATCGGTGTCGCGGCGCGCGATCTGCAGGAGTGCCTGCTGCTGCAGTTGCGCCATCTGGGCATGACCGGCACGCCCGCCGACCAGATCGTGACCGAGCACATGCGGCTCCTGCAGAACCATCAGGTCCCGGAGCTGGCGCGCAAGCTTGGGCTCACCATCGACGATCTGAAGCAGCACATCGAGCTGATTCGGCATCTCGATCCGAAGCCAGGCAGCCGCTATAACCCGTCGCAGTCGCAGTACGTCATCCCCGACGTCTACATCGTCAAGATCGAGGACCAGTACGTCGCGTTGCTCAATGAAGAGGGGCTTCCTCAACTCAGGATCAGCCCGGTGTACCGACGACTTCTGGACAAGAACGCGGTCGAAAACACAGACGAGACGCGTGCGTACGTCAAGGACAAGTTTCGGTCTGCACTCTGGCTGATCAAGTCCGTCGAGCAGCGGCAGAAGACCATTCACAAGGTGGCATCGAGCATCATCAACTTCCAGCGCGACTTCCTCGATCACGGCATCGAGTACCTGCGACCGCTGGTTCTGCGCGACGTCGCCAATGACATCGGGATGCACGAATCGACCGTCAGTCGCGTGGTGACGAACAAGTACATGCACACGCCACAGGGCGTGTTCGAGATGAAGTACTTCTTCCACAGCGGCATCTCGAGCTCGTACGGCGAGGCGGTTTCTTCGGTCACCATCAAGCAGCGCATTCGAAAGATCATCGAACAGGAAGATCCGAGAAAGCCATTGAGCGACTCCAAGATCGTCAGCATCCTGCAGCGGGAGGGGCTCGAACTGGCACGCCGGACGATCGCGAAGTATAGAGAAGAGCTCAAGATCCCCACTTCCAACCAACGCAAGGTTCTGTACCTGAGACCTCAGGGCGGCGGCCCTGAGTTGATTGCGTCGCTCTATGCGTCTCGAACTCACTGGACGACATCTCGCCATCACCCCAGCCATACGTGCCCTGGTCGCGGATCGGCTCGATTACACGCTGCGATTGCTGAACGACAGTGCCGTGTCGGCGCACGTCGTGCTGACCCGCGAGAAGGCGAGGATTCGCGCGGAAGTGACACTGCACGCGCGGCGCGAGCGCTTTCTTCACAGCGAAGCGACCGGGCAGAGCGTCGAACTGGCGCTCAACGCGGCGGCTGACAAGATCGATCACCAGGCGCAGAAGCTGAAAGGGAAGCGCGATGGCCGAAAGCGCCGTGGGCCATCCGCAGTCAAAGCCGGCACCGGTGTGCCGGAAACACCCGCACCGCGAGCAGCAGGCCGGCCTCGCCGCCGAATCATCCGCGCCCGGCAATACGCGGTCAAGCCAATGTCGGTTGAAGACGCGGCGGTCGAGATCGACGACGCCACAGACGGTCTCATCGTGTTTCGGAATTCAGCGACCGATGCCGTCACGGTGCTCTTTCGCAGACCCGATGGGAATCTCGGTCTGATCGAGCCGGAGGCCTGAGCGCGCTCACGATGGCGGAGCCCGTGTTGACGGTTGCGGGCCTGATCGAGCGGGGTTCCGGCCCGATGAGTCTCTCGCTCGAACTGTTGAGCGGGCGCCGCGGGCTCGAACGCCGCATCGGGAGTCCCTACATCCAAAAGACCGGCCTCGCGCTGGCCGGGTTTCACGAATACCTTCGTCCTGGACGCATCGTTGTCTACGGCGAGAGCGAGATTCGCTATCTTGAAAGCCTCGCGCCGGACGTACGCATGGACGTACTGGACACCACCTTCACGCACGATATCCCCTGCGTGTTGATTACCGGGGGATGGGACGCTCACAACGATCTGCGATCGGCGGCAGAGCGCCATCAGGTGCCGCTGCTGCGCACATCCGTCTCGACTCCCGTCGCCATTTCCCGAATCAGCGCGCTGCTGGACGATGCGCTGGCGGTTCGAGAGATCATTCACGGCGTGCTCATGGACGTTCTCGGTCTTGGCGTGCTCCTCATCGGGGACAGTGGCATCGGCAAGAGTGAGTGTGCGTTAGACCTCGTCGTCCGCGGGCATCGCCTGGTCGCCGACGACACCGTCCAGATCAGACGCCGCGGCGACTCGACGGTCCTTGGCGCGTGTCCCGAGCCAACGCGCTATCACATGGAGTTGCGCGGTCTCGGGATCATCAATGTCCGGGATCTGTTTGGCGTGGCGGCGACCCGCGCGTCCAAGCGAATCGAGCTCGTGGTGCAACTCGAGCGCTGGGATGAGCACCGCGAGTACGATCGCCTCGGTCTCGACGAGCACGTATACGAATTGGTCGGTGTACGCGTGCCGTTCATCTGCATGCCGGTGGCACCCGGGCGCAACCTGGCCACACTCGTCGAGGTCGCCGCGCGAAACCAGTTGCTGCGCTCGCGTGGCCTGAACGCCGCACGCGATCTCGTGGAGCGGCTCGAGCAGCAACTTCAGCAAGAGGAGGCCGATCCCGATTCTGAAGACGATCCCCCGTCAGGAGAGCCGGGATGAGCCGCGTTCGACCCACTCGATCGACGCGCAGGACGAGAAGGATCCGCAAGCAGGGGGCTACCCGGTTCATGGTCGTCACCGGATTGTCCGGCTCGGGTAAGACGCACGCGATTCACGCGCTCGAAGATCTCGGGTACTTCTGTGTCGATAATCTACCGACGCAGCTCATCCCGACATTCGCGGAACTCTGCACGCAAAGCGAAGCACGGCTGGAACGCGTCGCGATCGTGGTCGATGTGCGAGAGCGCGGATTCCTGAGTCAGTTTCCGCCCATCTATCGGAAGCTGCGCAGTCTACCCGATGTGGACGCGACGCTGATCTTCCTCGAGGCCACCCGCTCTGCGCTGGTGCGACGGTTCAGCGAGACACGACGGCCACATCCGTTGGCGCCCGATCGATCGGTTGCCGAAGGAATCGACGAAGAGCGCAAGAAGATGCTCGCCAGTAGAGCCATGGCGGACGTGATTCTCGACACCTCGAACTTCACCGTCCATGAGCTCCGGGATGTGTTCGGACGCATCACCCGCGATGAAGGTGCGCACGCCGACATGGTCGTGAACCTGCTCAGTTTCGGCTTCAAACACGGCGCCCCTGCCGAGGCCGACCTGGTCTTCGATGTGCGGTGTCTTCCCAATCCGCATTTCGTCGACCGCCTCCGGCACCTTACAGGTCGCGATCCCAAAGTGGTGCGCTTCATGCGAAAGCACGAGGTCACGCAGGACTTCATCGACCGCCTGGCCTCGTTTCTGAAATTTGCACTTCCGCACTACGTCACGGAAGGCAAGAGCTATCTGACAGTCGCGATTGGATGTACCGGAGGGCAGCACCGCTCAGTGATGATTGCGGAGGCGCTCAAACGCTCGTTAGAGCACACGCCCGGCGTCAAGCTGCGCGTCAAACATCGGGATGGATAGAGTTGGCCGGAACCGGACATCCGGAGCCGTAGAGCTCGTATGATTGGTGTTGTAGTGGTCACGCACGGTCAGCTGGCGACCGAGTTGGTCAACGCGGCCGAAACGATCGTCGGCGACTTGCCGGCCTTTGCGGCGGTGTCGATCGGATGGCACGAGGATGCCGAGGACGCCCGCCGCGAGATTGAACAGGCGGTCGCACGTGTCAGCAACGACGCAGGTGTCCTGATTCTGACGGACATGTTCGGTGGCACACCGTCGAATCTTGCGATGTCGTTCCTGGCCTCGGGTAAAGTCGAAGTCATCACCGGCGTCAATCTTCCGATGCTGATCAAACTGGCGAACGTGTCCGATCAGGCTGACCTGTTGGCGGCGGCGCGCGAGATTCGGGAGCAGGGCCGCAACGCGATCTGGGTGGCCTCCGACCTGTTGCGGGGAGAGAAGACGTAAGTGACCACGCGTTCCGTGACCGTCGTGAATCAGCTCGGATTGCACGCGCGTGCCGCAGCGAAGTTCGTCCACCTCGCGACGCGTTTCGAGTCGCGGGTGCGCGTCGGTCGCGACTCGAAGGTCATGGATGGAAAGAGCATCATGGGTATTCTGTTGTTGGCCGCCTCACGTGGCACAACGCTGACGGTGTTCGCCGAGGGACCGGACGAGGCTCGCGCCGTCGATGCGCTGGTCGAGCTCGTGGAATCTGGATTCGGAGAAGAATCGTGGAGCGACTGACCGGCATCGGCGTGTCACCGGGTGTCGCGGTCGGCCCTGCGCTCGTCGCGATCCAGCGCACGCAGGTGCTTCGTTTCCCGGTGGGTCCCGACGGCGTCGCGCGCGAGCTCTCTGCGCTCGAACGCGCGCGCCAGCGCTCGCATAGTCAACTCGAGCAGATCCGGCGCCGCATAGCCGCGGCACGTGGAGCCGACCTCGCCGCCATCTTCGATGCCCAGTTGTTGATGCTCGATGACCCGATCCTGGTTGGACGGGCAGCGGCGGTCGTGCGGAATGAACGGGTCAATGCCGAGTGGGCGGTGCAGCGCGCCCTCGATGAGGCGGCAGCCGTCTTCGATGACATCGACGACCCGTACCTGCACGAACGCAAGGGAGACCTGCATGACGTGGCGGGACGCCTGCGGATGAACCTGCGTGAGGACAAGGGTGGGGCGCGCGACAGATTGCAGGACCTCGACGCCCCCTGCGTGCTCATTGCCGACGAACTCACGCCGTCAGTGGTCGCACAACTGGACTGGACCCGGATCAAGGGGTTCGCCACGGATGCGGGCAGCCGCACCTACCACACCGCCATCCTGGCTCGGTCGCTTGGTGTTCCTGCTGTCGTCGGACTCCACGATGTGAGCCGTCGAGTTCCACCAGGCGCTTCCGTCATCATCGATGGTGAAACCGGTGAGGTGGTCATCGACCCGAGTCCGGCGCTGTGGCAGGAAGCGGAGGGGCGCGCAACGGTCAGTCGCTTCGCGATCGTCACACCGGAAGAGTCCGGTCCGCTTCAGACGACCGACGGGGAATCGATCGTGCTTCACGCCAACATCGAACGATCAGACGATGTGCCGAGCGCGCTCGGAGCCGGCGCCCAAGGGATTGGTCTGTACCGTTCGGAGTTCATGCTCGTTGGCGGACCTCCCGACATGGCCGCCGAAGACGAGCAGTATCACGTGTACCGCCAGCTCGTGGAGCGAATGGAGGGAAGGCCGGTTACCATCCGCACGTTCGACGTCGATGAGCGGCAACTGGCGCGGCCGCTGGTCGATGCTGCGCTCGACGCGCGGTGGTTTCCCGAGCCGGAGCGAAGCGGGCATGCCGGACTGCGCGGTGTCCGCTTTGGCTTGGCACAGCCGCGCATCTTCAAGACGCAGCTCCGGGCGCTGCTGCGCGCCGCGGTCCATGGTCCGCTGCGGATCATGTTCCCCTTCGTCTCGTCGGTGCAGGAGGTGAGGGACGCCAGGACGCTGCTGCTCGAGGCGCAACAGGAGCTGACCTCGCGTGGCATCACTCTTCCTGAAGTGTCAGTCGGGATCATGATTGAGGTTCCCTCCGCAGCGTTCACGGCGTCGCTGCTGGCAAGGGAGGCGGACTTCTTCACCATCGGCACCAACGATCTGATTCAGTACACGCTCGCGGTCGACCGCACCGACGATCGTGTATCGAACCGCTACGAACCTCTTCACCCGGCCGTGCTCCGGCTGCTGCGTCAGGTTCGAAGGGCGGCAACACGCGAAGGCATTCCGGTCTCGGTCTGCGGCGAGATGGCGTCAGACCCGTTGCTGCTGAAGTTGCTGATCGGATTCGGGCTTCGGGAGTTCAGCATGACTCCGGGTGCGATTCCAATGGCTCGTCGTGTCGTCAGGGAGACGAGCGCACGGCAGATGGTCCGCGTCGCCGCCCGTGTCCTGACGCTGGGAACGGTCGAGGAGATCGAACGGTACCTGGAAGACGAAATCGCGAAGAACGAAGTGGGGAGTGAGGGATAGCGAGTGGAGAACGTCGTCACGCGCGTAGAGAAGCCGTGGGGGTACGAGCTGCATTGGGCCAAGACTGAGCGCTACGTCGGCAAGATCCTGCATATCAACGCTGGTCATGCACTTAGCCTGCAGTATCACAACCGCAAGGAAGAAACCATCTATCTCCATTCAGGGAGACTACTGTACGAGATCGAGGTTGACGGGAAGCTGAGGAAGATTGAGATGAAGCCCGGTGACTCGATCCATGTCGTACCCAAGACGGTGCACCGAATGACCGCCATCGAGGATTGCGATGTCCTCGAGGCGTCGACGCCAGAACTGGACGATGTCGTCAGATTAGAGGATCGGTACGGGCGCGAAGGGACGTAGGGCCCCGACTCCCACCCGTTCAGTAATCGTTGGGAGCCGGGAGTTCATCCATCAATCGGGATCAGAAGGGAATATCGTCGTCGGTGATCGGCTCCATCGGCGGCTCGTCGGCGCCACCGGGTGGGTGGGCTGCCGCCGCGATCCATACCTCCGCCACGCCCACTGCCTCCGCCGCCAAGCAGCGTGACCCGATCGGCCTTGATCTCAGTCGTGTAGCGCTTGTTGCCGTCCTTGTCGTCCCACTGACGCGTCTGCAGGCGGCCCTCCACGTAGATCTGTTTCCCCTTCGTGAGGTATTCCTGCAGGCTCTCCGCGGTCTTGCCCCAGAGAACGATCCGGTGCCACTCGGTTTTTTCCTGTCGCTGGTTGTTCCGGTCGTTCCAGACCTCCGTCGTCGCCAGATTCAGCGTGGCAACCGCCGCACCGCCTGGCGTGTAGCGCAATTCCGCGTCGCGACCCAGGTTGCCGACGAGGATCACCTTGTTCACACTTCCCATGTCGTTTCCTTTCGGGCGGCCGTCCGCCCCTACGGCTGCAATAGCTGCTGCCGTGCCAGCGTCACACGTCCGTCTGCCGCCTTCGCGTGCCCAAAGGCGCTTCAGCGAGCCTCACCGCAGCCTTTGGCGGAGGCTGGAAGCCGGACTCTAGGTCAGAAGTGTACCGATCGATGAGTGACAGCCCAGGTCAGGGCTTTGCGGGGGGGGCAGGCGCGCGACTTAGTCCGGCCAGCCGTTGCTTCGCCAATTGGGCACCCTGGCTGTTCGGGAACCGCTTGACGAGCTCCTCCCACGTCTCTCGCGCGGCCTCGCTTCGTCCACTCTGTGACTCCACGAATCCGCGGCGGTAGAACGCCATGTCGACCTGATCACCGGTCGGGTACTTCTGGATCACCTGATTGTATGCGTCGATCGCTTCAGGGTATCTATTCATGTTGGCCAGCGACTCGCCGATGAAGAACTGCGCGTCATCGGCACGTTCTGCCGTTGGGTAGGTCTTGACCAACTGCTGGAATCCCGTGATCGCAGACGCGTACTGAGACGAGGTGTAGTCACTGAACGCGGTGTCGAACAGGCGATTGGGTGAAAGCCCGGCCTCTGGCGGCAGCGTCAAGATCGGCGCGGGCGTCGGTGGTGGAGTCGCAGCCGACACGCCTCCCGGCGCAGGAGTGAGCGTCGCATTCGGATTGTTCGGATCCGTCTGGGGCGCGGACGGTATCTGCGATTGAGCGATGAGCGCGGGCAGTGACAGGAACGTCTGCCGCAGCGCATCGATCTCGTCTTTCAACGTTCGCAGTCGTGTGTCCGTGTCCTGCGTTCGCTCGCGAATGGTCCCGAGATCCGATCCGAGATTCTTGACGAGCACTTCCTGATCGGCGAAACGACGCCGCTGGAACTCCTCCGTGGCATCCAGTCTGGAGTTGACCGCCTTGAGGGTATCGGCCAACTGGGAAAGCGCGAGACTGAGTTGCTGATTCTGTTCCTGCAGCATCCGTAGTTCGGCGGCCAGCTGAAGGTGCTCACGGTTCTGTGCCGCAGCAGGCGCCGCCATCGAGAAAAACAGCACCGACCACACGGCGGCAGTTGTGTTGATCTTGCGCATCCTCGTTCCTCAGCGAGACGTGATCACGAAATGACCGCGCCGGTTCTGCGCCCATGCGTCTTCGGTGTGGCCAGGATTGAATGGAAATTCTTTGCCGTAACTCACCGTCCGGATTCGCTCCGGCGAGATGCCCAGCGAGGTGAGGTACGTCTTGATGGCCGTCGATCGACGTTCACCGAGAGCCAGGTTGTATTCGGCCGTACCACGCTCGTCACAGTGTCCCTCGATGGTGATGACCCAGCTCGGGTACTTTTTGAGGACGTCTCCGTTTGCCATCGCCGCGGCGCGCCCCATATCGTCGAGGTCAGCACTGTCGAGCCCGAAGAAGACTGGCTTGAGCGGTGAATCACGGTTCAAGTCATCGAGTGATCGATTGGCAACAGCATCCTCTGCCAGGGGCTGGGGTGGCACCGGCAACGCATCATCCACGCGTGTCGGTGGCGCCGGCGGAGCCTCCGTGACCGGCGGCGGCGCGGTGGTGCTCCGAGGCGTCGGTCCTGGCTGCGGGACGGCTGGTTTACGACGGCCGCAACTGGTAGCGAATAGCGCTGCCACCAGCATGACGCCAACGCTGATCTGACTGGTTCTGCTCATAGCTATCTTCACCAACCTGCCCCTCCTTTAGTTCGACCACGCCGGCATCTGATTATTCCCCGTTCGAGTGATCTGCCGCAGATCCTTGCCGTCGCGGCCGACCGTGAACACCTGCGTGCCTCCACTACGTGTCGAAGTAAACGCAAGGTGTCTCCCGTTAGGGGAGTATGCCGGGCGCTCGTTGGAACCCTCTGAGAATGTAATCTGCCGTGCTTCGCCAGAGGCGATGTCGAAAATCTTGATGTCGTAGCCCGAGCCGGTCCGCCCCGCGTACGCGATCTCGTTGAAGGCCGACGACCAGGTCGGCTGATCGGCCCATGACTCGTTCATCGTGATGCGGCGGACGTTCGAACCATCGAGTCCCATGATGTAGATCTGCGGGGTGCCTGTGCGATCCGACACGAACGCGATCTGCTGGCTGTTGGGCGACCAGGTCGGCGTCCCATCGCCTGCGGGATGATTCGTCAGGCGGCGCTGATTCGATCCATCGGTATTCATCACGTAGATTTCCGGGTTGCCATCGCGCCCCGACATGAACGCGATGCGCGTACCGTCAGGTGAATAGACCGGCACGTAGTTGGTGCCCACGCCTTTGGTCGGATTCTGCAGCAAGCCCTGGTAGATGAACGAGACGACGACGTCGGGCAGAGGACGGTACGATGTGTAGGCGATGGCCCGCGCGTCAGGAGACCACGACGGCGTCAGATTCAGCTGCCTGCTCACCGTGATACGCCGCTGGTTCTCACCATCGTAGTCAGCGATGTAGACCTCTTTGACCTCGCGCTTCTCGACGGTGTTGGCCAGGCTGTCGCGGTTCCGATCGGACACGAACGCAATCTTTGTTCTCGCAACCCCTCGCAACTGACGCTGCTGCTGATGAATCTCGTCAGCAATGGTGTGCGCGTAGGCGCGCGGATTGGTCGCGTTGAAGTACTCCTTGGCGAAGACCGTCTGGCGGGAGCGCACGTTCATCAAGCGCACCTGCACGGTCGTCTTGCCGCCCGACTGCTGGACCGTTCCAAAGAAGACGGCGTCAGCACCAAGCTCGCGCCACGCGTTGAACGGGACATCGTCTGGGCGCTTGGCTGCCGGAATCGTGGCGTACGTGTCTCGCGGGATCATGTAGAACTCGCGCTCGAAGTTGAGGTCGTCCCACAAGACCTGGCTGATCGTCTTGGCCACCTCCGCGGCATCGGGTGAAAGGGCGACGAAATCAGGCACGGCGTACCGGGGTGGCGTGCCCGGGTCTCCAGTGATCACAAGAGCCACCTCCGACGGCTGTTGCGATGCGGGTGGTGTGCCCGGAGGAGCCTGCTGCTGACGTGGCTCGGCTATGACGACCGCCGCCGCGAGCAGCCCTAACGCGCAGCCGAGCGCGCCCAGCTGCCAACTTCTGAATCGCCGCCGTATACCGCGTTGATTGTTGTTCATGGTCACCGTTGATAATCGAATCGCATGTGTACTGTGAGCGTAGAATTCTGAAATGCCGCCGGCAATGGGGGAGCTCGAGTGATCTGCACCGCGCGCAGCGCGGAGCTGTCGAGCGCGATGAACCCGCTGGGCAACTCAACCTGCGGAGTGAGAATCGTTCCATCGCGCGCGATCGTGAACCTCACCGTCGTCGAGCCCACGACCCCCTGATTGTTGTCCCACGTTCGCTGGATGACGGTCACGAGCTGCACCAGGTAATCAGGGCAGCAAAAGTTGACGGCATCAACCTGCACGGGACCGCCGGCACCTCCCGCGCTGCTCAAGCCAAAGCCCTGACCACGAACGACTGGAGTCTCCGCGCGCGCGTTGCCGTCGGTCGGCTGGGGACCCGTGTTCTCGCGTCTCGCGCTGGCCTCCGGTGGGGCCTGGCGCGGCTTCGTTTGGGGGCGTGGCTTTGCCTGCGGATCTGGCAATGTCATCTTCGGGGGTGTCGGTGCCGGTGGTGTGATGGCCTGACGCGGCGGGGCGTCGGGGGGCGCCGGCGCCTGTACCGCGCGAGCACCGATCTGTGTCAGCCCACCCGTCTGCGGACCGGGCGCTCCACCGAGACTAATCGTCATCACGGGTTGCTGACGATCTTCGACGATCCCTCCGCCTGTGAACAACAAGAGCGCCATGAGCGCGATGTGGCCAAACGTCGACCACACGACCATCGTCTGCAGTCTCTCGGACTGCTGAGATCGCGCCACGATGATGTCGGTCACTGTCTGCGTCATCGCTGTCATTGTTTCGGCGCGTCCGTTACGATTCCGACGTCGCGGACGCCGCCAGCCTTGAGCTCATCGAACACATCGAGCTGATGTTGCACGTTGAGTCTGCCATCGATACGTAGAAACACCTGTTTGTCTGTACGGTTGAGCATGACTTGCCGTACTCGCTCTGGCAGGACGTCGAGGGGGATCGACTCCTTACCCAGAAACACGCGCCGGTCTTTGCCGAACGATAACGGCACGTCGACGAAGATCCGCTCGCTAGCAATGTCCTGCGCGCGTGACGCGACAGGCAAGCTCACCTCGACGCCCCTCTGCAACATGGGGGCCGCGACCATGAAAATGATGAGCAGCACGAGCATCACGTCTACGAGTGGAATGACGTTGATCTCGGCGAGCGTCGGACCGACGCGTCGACCGCGTTGATGACGACCCCCGGCATTCGGCGCAGATGCGATGACTTTCGGCATCAGGTGAAATTGCGCTCGGCAATATTCAGAAATTCGAGCGCGAAATCATCCATCGTCGCGGAGAAGTCCTTCACGCGATGGACGAAGTGGTTATAAAAGACAACGGCCGGGATCGCGGCAAACAGACCTGCTGCGGTCGCAATGAGCGCTTCGCTGATGCCGGGCCCAACCACAGCCAAATTCGTGGATCCGGTCGCGCCGATTCGCTGAAACGCCAGAGTTATGCCCACGACTGTTCCAAAGAGCCCGATGAATGGCGTCACACTGGCCGTCGTCGCGAGAAACGTCAGCCTCCGCTCGAGCTTGTTCACCTCTGATGTCGCCGCTCGTATCAACGCGCGATCCACTGCCTCGAGGCTCTTGAGAATTGGACGAGACGAACTTCCCGGCGGACTCCCCGAGCCCTGACCGGTCAGTCGGAACTGAGCTGTGATTTCGGCGTAGCCCGCCTGAAACACCCCGACCAGGGGACTCGCCGGAAGGGAGGGACAGATCGCTTGCACGTCTGAAAACTTCTGGCTCCGCCGAAAGACATCGAGGAACGTTGCCGTCTGACGTGCGACGGCGCGGTATGAAAGCGTCTTGAAGAGAATGATCGCCCACGAGGCGATTGAAAACACGATCAGGATCGCAAGGACGACCTGACTGAGGGGACTGGACTCGAGCAGGATCTCCAGCATGCCTCCGCTCCCAGCCGGCGGGGCAGCGTCCTGCACCTGTAGTGCAAGGAGCGACGAGCCAAACGTATACACCGAAGCCTCCGGTCCATTTGTCGGGGATGCGCCGCTGGGACAGCGCAGACACCGCAGACTAACATGCCGCCTGAGGGCTGTCAAACATATGATACGATGGAAGTTCCGTCTACATGCTGCGCCTGCTTCGTATCCGCAACCTCGCTGTGATTGAGGCGGTTGAGGTCGAGCTCGAACCAGGCTTCAACGTCCTCACCGGCGAGACGGGAGCGGGGAAGTCGATCCTCGTCGAAGCAGTTGGACTGCTGCTCGGTGCACGAGCTTCAGCCGATCTCGTCCGCACGGGCGAGGTTCAAGCCACGATCGAGGCGCTCTTCGAGGACGCGGACCGTGGCGAAGTGATCATCCGCCGCGATGTCACGAGCCAGGGTCGCAGTCGGTCGTTCATCAACGGCACGCTCGCGACGGCGGGATCACTGCGGGAGCTCTCCGGTCGCCTGGTCGAGTTGCACGGGCAGCACGAGCATCAGACCCTGCTCGACCCGCAGTCGCATTTGCCGCTGGTTGACGAAGCCGGCGGGCTGACCTCTCACCTCGAAGCGGTGTCGTCGGCATGGGCCGCGATGCAACGGCTGCAGGAACAGCGCGACCGCGCGCGAATGGACGGCCGTGAGAAGGCCGCTCGTCTCGATTTGATCGCGTTCCAGCTTGGAGAAATCGAAAAGGCGGCACCAAGAGCCGGGGAAGACGACGAGCTCGCGACATCCAAGCAAGTGCTCGCAAACGCCGAACGAATTCAACGACTCTGCGAGGAGTCTTACTCGACGCTCTACGAGAGCGACCACGCCGTGCTGTCAGGCCTCTCGCAGGTCTGGAAGCGCGTCGGCGAGCTGGCCAGCATAGAACCCAAGTTCGCCGATCAGCTGGATGCACGGGATGCCATCAAGTCGCAGCTTGAAGACATGGCCTTCTTGTTGCGTCGCTACGCCGACGAAATCGATGCCTCACCCGCCCGCCTTCAGCAGGTCGAGGATCGGCTTGCCCTGCTCGAGCGTCTGAAGCGGAAGTACGGTCCGACGCTGCAGGATGTGATCGCCACAGGGGCAGCGCTTGCGCGCGAGCGGGGGATGTTGACGCGTTCGGGCGAGGCTGCCGAAGACCTCGACCGCCTCCTCGACGAGGCGAGGCAGCGGTATCTGGAGGTAGCCCGCGATCTCTCGCGACGGCGGCGAGCCGCTGCGAAGCAGTTTGCATCGCAGGTCGAGGCGCATCTGGCGCAGCTGGCGATGGCGCGAACACGGTTCGAGGTACGCTTCGGTGAAGACGGCGACGAAAGCCATTGGGGTGAGCGCGGAATCGATCAGGCCGAGTTCTTCGTCTCTCCGAACGTGGGTGAGGACTTGAGACCCTTAGCGCGGATCGTCTCTGGCGGGGAGCTTTCGCGGATGATGCTCGCGCTCAAGACCATGGCCGTTGCGGACGGGGCAGGGAAGACGCTGATCTTCGACGAGGTCGACGCGGGGATTGGCGGCGGGGTTGCCGAAGTGGTGGGGCAGAAGCTAGGTCAGCTGGGCGATCGATTTCAGGTGCTGTGCATCACGCACTTGCCCCAGATCGCCGCACGGGCAGCGACGCATTACCACATCGAGAAAGCCGTTCGTGGCCGTCGCACCGTGACGTCGGTTCAACGACTGGATGCGTCTGGTCGTATTGAGGAAATCGGGCGCATGATAGGTGGGCGTTCGGTGACTGAGCCCGTTCGGGCGAGCGCGCGTGAAATGCTGGGCGTCGCCGCGAAAGGTAAACAGAAAGCGAAAGGCGAAAGCGAAAGTCACTAGCATGGCCAGGAAATATCTCATCGAGACGTTCGGCTGCCAGATGAACGTTCATGACTCCGAACGTATGGCAGGACTCCTCGATCAGGCCGGCTACGAGCCGACGACCGAGGATGTCGAGGCCGACGTCATCGTCATCAACACGTGCAGCGTTCGCGAGCACGCGGAGGAGAAGCTCTACACCCGGCTCGGCGAACTGCGCGTACTCCAACAGGAAACGGGGCGGAATCCAATCGTCGCTGTGGCCGGCTGCGTCGCGCAGCAAGAGGGCGACTCGCTGCTGTCGAATGCCAACGGCAAAGTGATCGACGTCGTCGTCGGTACTCAGCGCCTGAAATTGCTGCCCCTGCTGGTCGAGGGTGCCTCTCGGTCACCGTTCCCGGTCGTCGATATCAACCCGCTCGACGACGTGAGCTTTCCGCTAGGCGTGGCCCGCAGGCTCGACCCGGTCAGGGCATACGTGACAATCATCGAGGGATGCAACGATCACTGTGCCTTTTGCGTCGTCCCGCACACACGCGGACACGAACGCATGCGGCCCAAGGCGGACATCCTCGAGGACGTCCGTGAAGCGGTTGCGAGCGGCCGCCGGGAGATCCAGTTGCTCGGGCAGATCGTGAACCACTACTCGGCGCCCGATGACCCGTCGTGCGACTTCGCGCAGCTCCTGGCTGACGTCGACGCCATTCCAGGGGTTGATCGCATTCGCTTCGCAAGTCCGCATCCGCGTCATACGGGCACGCGCCTGATCGAGGCGGTGCGGGACCTGCCGCGGGTCTGCAAACACCTGCACCTGCCCGTGCAGTCCGGATCGTCCCGCGTCTTGCAAGCGATGCGACGTCGCCACACGCGCGAGGAATACCTCGACCTGGTTCAACGAATTCGGGAGACCGTTCCCGGTGTAACCCTCTCGACGGACGTGATCGTGGGATTCCCCGGCGAGACAGCAGCGGACTTCGAGGCGACACTCTCGCTCACCGACGCCGCGCAGTACCACAGCATGTTCTCCTTCAAGTACTCGCCGCGACCGAACACGCTCGCCTCGAAGCGCATGCCGGACGATGTGAGCGCGGACGACAAGACCGCGCGCATCGTGGCGCTACAGGAGTTGCAGCGTTCGATTCAGACCCGACTTCACGAGCAGGCGGTCGGAAGCGACGTCGAGGTCCTGGTCGATTCCGTCAGCCGGCGACGCCATCAAGAACTCTCAGGACGGACATCGGGCAACACCGTAGTGAATCTCCCAGTGCCGTCCGATACTTCCAGCAACGACGCGGCCGGAGACTGGATCGGTCGAACGGTCACGGTTCGAATCACCCGGTCCGGCCCTCACAGCCTCTCAGGTGAAGCAGTCTCGTGGGCAACCCAGCGGATGGAGACAGGGTCATGCTGATTGAAATGAGCATCAAGGGCTTGATGGTGGACCCGATGGCCGGCACGCCAATAGTCATCCTCAAGGACAAGCAAGGCGAGCGGGTACTCCCAATCTGGGTCGGCGTACCGGAAGCGAACGCCATCGCGCTACAGATCGAGAATGTCTCGACGCCGCGTCCGATGACGCACGACTTGCTTCGCAACATCATCACCGACCTCGACGGGCGGGTCGATCGCGTGGTGGTCAGCGACCTCCGCGACAACACTTACTTCGCGATCATCCACTTGACCGTCCGTGGCGAGCGGGTCGCCGTGGACGCCCGGCCGAGCGATGCCATTGCCCTGGCCCTGCGGACACGGTCCCCAATCCTGGTAGAGGAGTCGGTCATCGAAAACGCCAGGACGGCCGATTTCACCACTGAGCCTGCAGATAATGAGCGCCTGCAGAAGTGGCTCGAAAGCCTTGATCCAGAGGAACTTGGCAAATACAAAATGTGAATGTCGGCCGGCCGACGTGCTCGTCGGTTGACACGACTTCGGCCCGTCCCTACAATGGGCGCACCTCTTCCCGGAATTGCGCCTAGTGTCCCAATCTCTGCCACACGCGACAGCCCCGCCAGCCGCGTGGCACTCTGCAGCGAGCGCCCCTGGTGACCGCCTTTCCGGGGCCGCGCCCCGATGATCGTTGCGATCGCCAACCAGAAGGGCGGTGTTGGAAAGACGACGACGGCGGTCAACCTCGCCGCCGCGCTCGCGATGCGGGGACGGAAGACGTTACTGATTGACCTCGACCCACAGGCCAACAGCAGCATCTCGTTCCTGGACCATGGCGCCATTACTCGCAGCATGTACGACGCGATTGCCGATCCCGCGTGCGAGCTTGCCCAGATCATTCAGCCGGCGACCACGCTCCAGAACCTGTTCGTCGCGCCCGCCCGAATCGCACTGGCCAAGCTGGAGGCGAGGCTGGTCGGGGAGCTCGATGCGCACTTCCGTTTGAAGGACAAGGTCGACAAGCTCGGAAGCGAGTACTCCCACATCGTCATCGACTGTCCGCCGGCGCTAGGCCTGCTCACGGTCAACGCCCTGGTGGCGGCCACGCACCTGCTGATTCCGATTCAATCGTCGTACTTCGCGCTCGAAGGCACCGACGACCTGCTTGAGACCATAGAGAAGGTGAGACAGCGTCCCAACCCCGGTCTTCGGATTCTGGGGGTTGTTATCACGATGCACGACAAGCGCACCGCGCTGGCCCGCGACATCCGCGAGCAGATACAAAAGGTGTTCGGAGGGAAAGTGTTCCGGACCGTCATCAGCAAGAGCGTGCGGCTGGAGGAAAGCCCGGCGTACAAGGAATCGATCTTTACGTTCGCGCCCGAGTCCAGCGGCGCCACGGATTATTACAGTCTCTGCGAGGAGGTCATCGAGCGTGCCGAAACGAGGACTGCCTGAAACGCTGAGAATGCGTCACGACGAGCACTATGTCGAAGCTCTGGCGGCTTCGGCGGGGGAGCCCGTGGGACGCTTGGTGGCCATCGACCTGCTCGATCCCAATCCGGATCAGCCACGCCAGGTCATGGGCGACCTTTCGGAGCTGATGGCTTCGGTCGCCGAAAAAGGAATCATCGAACCGCTCGTCGTACGGCAGCGCGGGAACCGTTACCAGATCATCGCCGGCGAACGTCGCTACCACGCCGCCGTGCAGGTCGGTCTGCGGGAAGTCCCCGTGGTCATCCGCGAAGTCGACGACGCGGAAGTGATGGAGATTGCCCTCGTCGAGAACCTGCAGCGCAAAGACCTGACGGCGTTTGAAGAGGCCGAGGCGCTCCAGCAGTTGGCCGAGAATTGCGGCCACACGCACGAAGACCTGGCGAGAAAGCTAGGGAAGTCGCGTACGTCGATCACAGAGTCATTGTCGCTGACGTCGATGCCTGAGGAGGTTCGCAATCTTTGTCGGCTGGCCGACATTAGCGCCAAGTCCACGCTTCTTCAGATAGTTAGGCAGGCTAATCCGCAGAAAATGATGGCCCTCGTCCAAAAGCTGGCCGGACAGGGCTCCATCACGCGGCAGTCGGCGCGTCAGGAAACGGCCAAGGCTAAACCGGGCCGCCCAAAGCCCTACGTCTTTGCGTTCCGCCCGCCAACCAAGGCGTTCGATCTTCGACTCAGCTTCAAGAAGAGCAAGGTGGAGCCGAACGAGATCATCGAAGCACTCGAGAACATCATTCGAGAGCTCAAAGCGTCGCGCCGTCACTAAACCAGTCGTTCGACGCGTCGACCGTTCGACAACCCCATCGTTCGCCCAGGCCGCGCGGCAACTCGCCGCACCGGATACGACCGACCTTTCGGAACTGATGGCTTCGGTCGCCGAAAAGGGAATCATCGAACCGCTCGTCGTACGACAGCGCGGGAACCGTTACCAGATCATCGCCGGCGAACGTCGCTACCACGCCGCCGTGCAGGTCGGTCTGCGGGAAGTCCCCGTGGTCATCCGCGAAGTCGACGACGCGGAAGTGATGGAGATTGCCCTCGTCGAGAACCTGCAGCGCAAAGACCTGACGGCGTTTGAAGAGGCCGAGGCGCTCCAGCAGTTGGCCGAGAATTGCGGCCACACGCACGAAGACCTGGCGAGAAAGCTAGGGAAGTCGCGTACGTCGATCACAGAGTCACTGTCGCTGACGGCGATGCCTGAGGAGGTTCGCAATCTTTGTCGGCTGGCCGACATTAGCGCCAAGTCCACGCTTCTTCAGCTAGTTAGGCAGGCTAATCCGCAGAAAATGATGGCCCTCGTCCAAAAGCTGGCCGGACCGGCATTTCGATCTTCGACTCAGCTTCAAGAAGAGCAAGAGCACTCGAGGACATCATTCGACAGCTCAAAGCCGTCACTTAAACTAGTCGTTCGACGCGTTGACCGTTCCACAACCCCTTCGTTCGCCCCGGCCGCGCGACAACTCGCCGCACGGGATACGACCGATAGGCACGAGATCGTCGACGGTCAGAACAGAAGGAAGGCGGAGCTGGTTTCGATTCGCCAAACGCGCAGCCTGAAAATGCGACCGCCCGAGGCCCTATCCACCCACATGTCGAATATTAGTTAACATAACGTATGTTATGCGACGTAAGCTAAATCTGGCCGGAAACCCACGGATGTCGAGGCCGACTCTATAATCGAGCCGATAGATCTTTTTCGGGACTGCACGTACGCTCATGCGAACGATCGACCGCTACATTCTTCGGCAGCTGGCCTGGCCGTTCAGCCTCGGCCTGACCGTCTTCACGTTCCTGCTCATCGTCCCGGAACTGATGAAGTACGCCGAAGATTACATCTCCAAAGGTGTCCCTCTCTGGGTGGTCGGCCAGCTGGTCGTGACGCTCCTTCCGTTCTCCCTGGCGCTCACCATCCCGATGTCGGTGCTATTGGCCCTCCTGGTCGCGTTCGGACGGCTGTCCGCCGACCGCGAGTTCGTCGCGCTGCAAGCCTGTGGCGTGAGCCTGTACCGGTTGTTTCGACCCGTGGCCCTCGTCGCGGTCACGAGCTGCCTGGCGACGGCTTACGTCTACATGGTCCTGATCCCGGTCGGGAATCAGACCTTCCGGGAGATCACGTTCAACATCGTGGCGTCGAGCGCCGAAAACGAGGTCAAACCGAGGGTCTTTTTCGACGGGTTTCCGAACGTCGTCATCTACGCCCGGGAACTACCGCCGACCGGTGGCTGGGACGGCGTTTTTATCGCTGACAACCGCGCGGGTGAAGGATCGTCCGTGTACCTCGCACGCCATGGCCGGGCGGTCGTCAACCGGGAAGCCAAGACCGTGGAGATGGTCCTCGAGGATTGGACGCGGCACGAGGCCGACCCCAGTGGTGAGTACCGGGTCTTTCGCGGCGCCCACATGGTCCTGAATCTCAACCCGGCCGGTATGTTTCCATCTGGGGGCGTCGCCAAAGGACTTCGTGAGATGTCGGTTCCCGAGCTTCGGGCTCGGATCGATTCCATGCGCGAGGCCGGCGTCTCGCCGCACACGGAGGTCTTCGAGTTCCACAAGCGCTTCTCGATCCCTGCGGCCTGCCTCGTGTTTGGCCTGATCGGACTCGCCCTTGGAGCGACCAACCGCCGTGACGCCAAGCTCGCGAGTTTCGTACTCGGCATCGGCGTCATCTTTGCGTATTACCTGCTCCTGTGGTTCGGGCAGTCGCTCGTGAAGGGACAACGGATCCCGTCGCCCATTGCCGCCTGGCTGCCGAATCTGGTGCTGGGGGCATTGGGCGTCGTGTTGTTCCGATGGCGCGACCGCGTCGCCGATCGACGGATTCCGATTCCCGAGGCACTCCGTCGGCGAATCGCGCAACGCACCCAGGCGTTTGGGCACGGGGCGCTGCCGTTTGGCATCCTCGATCGCTACGTCGCACTCACCTATCTGCGCCTGCTGGGACTGTCGGCACTCGCCCTCGGGGGAATCTTCTACGTCTCGGCGTTCATCGAGCTGTCAGAAAACGTCTTCAAGGGCACTGGCACATGGAGCATGCTTGGGACGTTCTTCGTCTACACGACGCCGCAGTATCTGTATTACATCGTGCCGCTCTCGGTGCTGCTCGCGGCCCTGGTCACGGTCGCCATCCTGACCAAGAACAGCGAGCTCGTAGTGATGAAGGCGTGCGGCATCAGCCTGTACCGCATCGCCGCACCGATGGTGGCGGGCGCCGTGGCAGCGGGTGCCTTCCTGTTCACACTCGAACAAACAGTTCTCGGTCCGGCTAATCGTAAGGCTCAGGCGATCCGGCACGTGCTCACTGGCGGCTCTCCGGAAACCTTCGACGTGCTGAATCGGCGCTGGGTCGTTGGTCAGGATGGCGCGATCTACCACTACAACTATTTCGATCCGCGTCTGCGCCGCTTCGACAATCTGTGGGTGTACGAATTCGACAAGCCCATGCGCTCGATCACGCAACGGACGTTCGCCCAGCAGGCGCAATACGCGGGGAGCAACTGGAACGTCGAACGTGGGTGGACGCGAGCGTTCGATGAGGTCGGCGAGTCAGCATCGTTCAACGAGTTCGCCAGCGTCACCAGGTCGTTCGAGGCACCTGACTATTTCTCGACCGAGCCACCGGACCCTCAGTTCATGAGCTTCACCCAGCTTCGCGCCTACACCGAGCAGTTGGCCCAGAGCGGATTCGACGTCGTCCGTCAACGTGTCGCGCTTTACCGGAAGGTATCCTTTCCTTTCGTGACGCTGGTCATGACGCTGATTGCGGTACCCTTCGCCGTCACCATCGGACGCAGTGGCGCCATGGCCGGTATAGGCGTCGGCATCGGGATCGCTCTGGCTTATTGGACGACGATCCTTTTCTTCGCCGCGATGGGTTCTGGTGGTTTGCTGGCGCCGATGCTCGCGGCCTGGGCGCCCAATCTTCTTTTCGGCGCCGGCGCTGCCTACCTGCTCCTCACTGTAAGAACGTGAGCGGTCAAGCCTTCAACGAAAGTACCGGACATCGTCGAGCCACACTTGTCCGCTCGCACCCTGCTTCGTGTTGACGGTGTCGATCACGAACAGCAAATCACGAATCTCTTCGAGCTTCGGAGGCCCCGTGGCAGTGCCGAGCGGTGACAACTGGTCGAAGCTGATTGAAAGGCTTCGCTTCGTCTCGTCGAGATAAACGGACTTCCCCCAACGACGATCGTCCTCTCCAGGCGCCCGCAATTGCAGCCGCAAACGCATCGGGCCCATCGCGGTGCCGCTAAACATCAGGCCATTGAATCGCGCGAGAGATGAGCCGGACTCCACGACCGCGGCAACATACGGCGACTCCGACATCGTGCCGCCGAGCCCGTAGCGCATGAGCAATTGCGTGCCCCCGACGCTGCGCACCACACCGATGCTGCCGTCGGACCGGACGCTCTTCTCGATTCGCCAGTTGGTCGCTGGACCATCGCTATACACCGCGGCACTTTCCGAGGTCACGGGTTTAAGCGACGTATCGAGGCCGGGAGGAGTGCCGACATAGATCGGATTCGAGACAATCCACGGGACTGGTGGCGTGCCTGGCGCACGAGGGACGTGGACCTCAACGCGATACACACCCGGCACTGGCGGCGCCTCGTAGTCCAGGGTTGATGGCCCACCGCTCGCGATCGCCTTGCCATCTGACACGACAGTGATGCTCGATCCCTCCGGCGCGTTCGTTTGTACACGCAGCATGACCGGACCGTTCGGTTTCAATCGCTCGCCCATACCGGCCGTGTGAGCTCCGCTCGTGGCCGTGAAAGAAATCAGCGCCGGAGTTGCCAGCGCGTCGATCGACGAATACACATGGCCGCCGCGAATCGCCTCGAGCACAATCTGCGCGTCAACAAGCGCCTCGCCACTCAACGTGCGCTCGGGAATCGAGACCGACATCGTACGAAATACCTGTTCGTACGACGGCACGTGGAGGGCCACACTGCGACGATACGGATCCTCGCCAGGACCGAGACGTGCGTGAGCGTCGGCGGCGGCCACGGCGACCACTGGCCCATCTCTCAGTAGCCTGTCCCAGCGCATCAGCAATTCGTCAGGTCGATCGAGGAGCGTCGCCAGTGTCGGCGCGCGACGGAACGGATACGTCAGGAGCGAGCGCCCAAGGGCGGGCCAGCCCTCATCGCGCCACTGGCTGTCGGCGTTGAGCCACTCCAGGCCATCGAAGGAAATCTCCCAGTCCGACCAGCGCAGCGCGGGCCGCGCCGAATCAGGGTGCGCTGCGATCGAGATTCCACCCAGCCGACGCACATCCTCGATCACGTCGGCGGCTTCCCCGCCAAGCGGATATGGTGTCTGTGGCAGTCCCAATGCGACAACATGCCCATCGTTCGTGCTCACCTCGACGGCGTCCATGCACAGCACGCCGTTTCGATACACAGGAGTATCGAATCCACCCGTCCCGTCTCCATGGTCGGTGAAGATAACGAACTGCAGACCGGCCCGCCTTGCTGCTGCGGCGATCTCTTCGACCGTACCGGTGCCATCCGAGCGACGTGTGTGCACGTGAATCGCACCACGAATCGGACGGTCGGCTTCTGGGTTCTGAGTAAGAACGACGGGTGACGGGGGCAGCAGATACCACATCACACCAATCACCACGGCAGTTGCGACTGAGAGCCAACGTCTTCTCATGCGCGCGGGTGAAACTGGTCGTAGATGGTGCGCATCCGGTGCTCGAGTACGTGCGTGTAGATCTGCGTCGTCGACAGGTCGGCGTGGCCCAACATCATCTGAATCGCGCGCAGGTCTGCTCCCCTCTCGAGCAGATGCGTCGCAAACGAGTGGCGCAGCATGTGGGGACTGAATGCCGTCGTAATGCTGGCCTGTCGCGCGTAACCTTTGAGGATCTTCCAGAACCCGACACGCGTAAGGCCGATTCCTCCACCCCGCGCGCTGATGAACAGACGCGTGCTGCGCCGTCGTCCGAGCAGCACGACACGCGACTGTTGCAGATAACGTTTGACCCACGTCGCCGCTTCGTCGCCGATCGGGACGATGCGCTGCTTGTCGCCTTTGCCTGTACATGTCAGATATGAGGCCTCGAGGTTGACATCCGCTGGGCGTAGCGCGACCAGCTCGGAGACGCGCATACCGGTCGCGTAGAGCAACTCGATGACGGCACGATCGCGCAGTCCGCGCGGTGTTGAAACGTCGGGTTGCGCAATCAGGCGATCGACATCTTCGACCGAGAGGAACCGTGGCAGTACCTTCCACGCACGCGGTGGATGAAGGTCTTCCGAGGGATTCGTCCGCAGCCGTCCGTCTATCAGGAGGAATCGATAGAATCCTCGATAACACGCCACTGCCCGCGCCACCGATCGAGGCGACCGACCTTGTGACATCAATTCGCGCACGAGCGCCTCGAGATCGTGCAGAGTCAATGCCTCGACACTCCGTCCACGCCCGGCAGCGAATTCCGCCAGCCCGTTCAGGTCGCGCGCGTAGCTTTCAATCGAGTTCGCCGCCAGGCGGCGCTCGACCGTGAGATGCGTGAGATACGCATCCAACGCCGGCACACTGTTGGTCACATGGCTCCTGCAGCAGGGTCTCCGAGCGACCCTCTCGGCTAGAATTGTAGTCGTATGCCCGTGCGTTCAAAGTGGCAATCACTGCCCACCGAGGCGATCAATGCCTTCAGCCTCGGCATCGATAAACTGGCCGCCGACGACATCGTTGACCTGATGCTCAACGAAGATCGCAAGATGCTCGAAGCCGTTCGGCGCGAGCGTGAGCGGATTGCGGTTGGCGTCGAGATGATCGCGACCGCATTGCGTAAGGGTGGACGGATCGTTTTCGTCGGCGCCGGCACCAGCGGCCGCTTGGGAATTCTCGAGTCGGCCGAAATGCCACCCACGTTCGGCACTGAGCCCGACAACATTCAGGCCGTGATGGCTGGCGGCCGCGATGCCATCTTCGCGGCGAAAGAAGGTGTCGAGGATCACTATGAAGAGGGTGCGCGTGCCGTATCGCGCCTGCGTCCGGCGAAGAAGGACATCGTCATCGGCGTCTCGGCAAGCGGGATGACGCAGTTCGTCCGCGGCGCGCTGACGATCGCGCGCAAAGTCGGCGCGCGGATCATCTTCGTAACGTGCGACCCCGGCACCGAACTACAGACGTTCGTCGACCTGACGATCGCGCCAGGCGTCGGCGCCGAAGTGATTGCTGGTTCAACCCGACTGAAGGCGGGAACGGCCACGAAGCTCGTACTCAACATGCTCACCACGGGTGCGATGATCCGAACCGGAAAGACTTACGGCAACTTGATGGTCGACGTGCAGACGGGCTCCGAGAAACTCAAGGATCGCGCCCGCCGCATCGTGAACATTGTCACGGGTCTCGAGTACGACGAAGCCGACCGGTTATTGAAGGTAGCGCACTGGAACGTCAAGGCAGCCATTGTCATGCAGAAGACCGGCTTGCCCTACACGAAGGCTCTCTCTCGTTTGCGGAAAGCGCACGACTCGATGCGCGAAGCGCTCGGCGAGGACATCGAGCCACGCCTCAGGGGATTGCTGCAGGGTCACGCCGAAGCCGCGGCTGTTGCCAACGAATTCAGCACGACCAAGCCCGCCGATACGGCGACACGCAAGCGACCGCGGTTATAACGCCGCCGCCGCCGCGCGATCGAGGTAGACCTCGACGCGGCGATGCAACTGAAGGAAAGACGCTGGCAGTCGTGTCGTCAACGGGCCTCGCAACATCGCCTGCACAGCCTTTGCTTTCCGCTCGCCAGTTGCGATCAGCACGATCGTCTCGGCGCGCAGGATGGTTCCCATGCCAATCGAGAGCGCCTCTTTCGGAACTCGAGCGGCGACACCGCCGAACGGGCCGCTGTTCTCCGCCCGTGTCGATTCCAGGAGAGTGATCCGGTGAGTGCGTGCCTGCAGCATTGCGCCAGGTTCGTTGAAGCCGACGTGACCGTTCACGCCGATCCCCAGTAGCAGAAGCCCCAATCCGCCGGCGCTGGCGATCGTCTCTTCGTAGCGCTCGCACTCGACATCAGGATCGGAAGTCAGTCCGTTGAGACTATGCGTTCGTTGCGGGTCAAGGTTGATACCCGACAGCAGGTGTTCGGTGATGAAGCGGCGGAAGCTTCCGGGTTGAGAACCGTCCAGACCGAGAAACTCATCGAGCACAAACGCCGTGGCGCGCGCGAAATCGACTTCCCCTTCTGAATGGAGACGACGCAGCTCTGTATATGCCTCAACCGGTGTTCGGCCAGCCGGGAGTCCAATGACGAGATCCGGAGCGCGTCGCAGCGCGTCGGCGACTCGACGCGCGAGCGCGCGACCCGCGTCCCCTGTGTTCTCGAAGATCGTGACGTCCAATGTCTTAGCGGTAGACCGGAAGTGATAGGGTTCCGCGCGCAGCCGCCAGGGCCAATGTCACTGCGCCGCGTGCCGGTTCGACTTCGAGCGGTCGTACCTCGCTTCGCGGCGCAACTTCAGCCATCCGTTCGCAGACGTCCGAGGCGAGTGCCGGGATCGCGCGGAAGATTCCGCCGGCCAGGATGGTTGGAAAGACGTCTCCACGCATGCCTAATCTGGTCACTACAGAGGCCGCTGCAGCAACGAGTTCCTCCCCTGCCCGCGCGAGGATATGCGATGCGACGGCGTCGCCCTCCAGCATCGCCTGTTGAACGACGTCCGCGAGCCCCGCCACAAGCGGCCGTTGCAGTCCGCGATCGTAGATCGCGTGAATCAGTTCTGATGGCGTGGCCAACTGCATCTCGGCCAGCACCAGATCCGTAAGGCGTGTCGCGGGGCCCCGACCGTCGAAGGCTCGAACCACTGCCGCAAGAGCAGCACGGCCGATCCAGAATCCACCGCCCTCATCGCCGAGCAGATACCCCCACCCCCCTGCGCGCGCGGCGCGCCTGGTCGTGTCCACGCCATACGCGATCGATCCTGTTCCAGCGACGATCACCACACCAGCCTGTTCCCCGGCTCCCGCAACCAGCGCAACCACAGCGTCGTTGACCACGACAGCTGGTGTCTTGAAACCGATCCGCCGCATGATGCCCTCGACGGCTGTCGCATCGCTGGGCCGATCGACGCCCGCAATTCCCAGACAAATCGCATCGGGGCGAATATCGCGCGAGCCAATCGTCTCTTCCATCACCCGATGTAACACCTTCTCGACCTCGAGTTCGCCCGAGGCCTGGAGGTTGGCTCCGCCAGCGTGTGACTCCGCCAGGACGTGGCCCTTGTCGTCAGCCAGCAGGCACACCGTCTTCGTGCCACCAGCATCGATACCGAGGACATGCATCGTGAATGCGTCAAGTATGGTACATTCGGCACCTTTGATGGCGAACGGCAGAAGCCGATCCTGCCGCCCGCTCCGGCGCGCGGGCATTCCGCTTCGAATCGCTTCGGCAGTGTTGATGATCGCCACCGTGCACATCGCCGGTTCTGCAGCCGGTGACGCGCCTGTGCGCGCGCTCTGGATACCGCTGTCTGCATTGACCTCTGCGACCAGCATCGAGCGAACGATCTCGTCGGCAGTGTCGGCGGGCTTCGACGGTATCGTTGCACCGCTCATCGGTGCTCGAGTTGACTCGGAATCGTTCGACGGTGGATCTGAGTTAGTGCGTCGCGCGCGCGAGCGCGGCCTTGGGACGCACGTCTCCATTCCCGTCAACCTTGCCGCTGCCGTCGGCGAGCTTCCGCCGTCGCGCGATCACGTCATCTACCAGCATCCTGAATGGCTGATGGTCCCTCGTCAGCTCGCCCCGGAGTTGCTCAAGACCGACGTGCGAAGCCCCGCGTATCTGGGACAGATCTCACGTTGGACCCGCACCAATGCAAACCGCGTGGACGGTCTCTATGTATCGCCGCTCGATCCGGCAGCCGCGGCGTATCTCGTGAAGTCGGTACTGGCCGCCGTCGGACGATACGCAGTCGATGGTGTGTATCTGGAGACACTCGACTTCCCCGGCGAGGACTTCGACTACAGCCGGCGAGCCATGGAACTGTTCCGCACGCGAATGCGTGCGGCGCTGTCGCTCGCCGAGCGCGCTCGTCTCGATGAAATCGAAGCGATCGATCCCTTGGCGTACGCGGAAGAGTTTCCCGACGAATGGCGACGGTTCAGGGAATCGGCACTCACGGATCTGCTCGGGCAGTTGCGCAACGCGCTCAAGGCGATGAGCCCTGCTGTCTCCGTGGCCGTTGCGACTCGTGCAGATGCCGACGCGTCGCTTCGTGAACATTTCCAGGCTTGGCGTTTGTGGCTCGATCAAGGCATGGCCGACCGGGTCGGGTATCGAAGCCGAACGACCGGTACCGTCCTTTTGTCTCCGGACGGTGCGTTCGCGTCCGAGCCTGATCGCCTGCCGACTGTCCAGACCGCAGGCGCCGGTGGCCCACGATAGGAGCCGTGGCGCCGACATTCACCGCGGCGCGGGAGTTACTCGAGCGGGCGGTCGCCGACAAATCCTTTCCCGCCGCCGTCGTTGAAGTCGGAACCCCCCACCGGCCGCTGTGGCGCCAGGCCTTTGGCCAACTGTCTTTCGAGCCCGCCGCACCTCCGACGCGAGACGACACCTACTTCGACCTGGCATCACTGACGAAGGTACTCGCCACGACACCGTTCGTGATGCGAATCGTCGAGCGGGGCGGGCTCGGTCTCGACGATTCGGTGTCCACCCATCTGCCATTCTGGCGCGACACGCATCCCGGGCCGCCAGTAACCATTCGCGATCTGCTGGCACACTGCAGCGGTTTACCGGCGCACCTGCCCTTCTTTCGCGAGCATGCCGGTCGAATCGCATTCGAGCAGGCGATCGGCGGTACGTCACTCGACTACGAACCTCGCTCGAAGTCGGTCTACAGCGATATCGGATTCATGCTCCTGGGGTTCGTTCTCGAGGACATCGCTCCCCTGCCCGTCCAGTTCGACACCTTGATGCAACAGATGGGTGGCGTCCAAGATCTACAGTTTCATCCACCGAAGTCGTGGCGAATGAGAATGGCGCCGACCAGGCGCGACGCATGGCGTGGGCGACTCCTCATCGGAGAAGTCGATGACGACAACGCGTGGGCGCTCGGCGGCGCCGCGGGTCATGCGGGACTCTTCGGCACGGCGCAAGCCGTCGGCGAATGCGCGCGTCATCTGCTCCAGATTCTTGAAGGCAGGAAGGGCGTCTTTCAGCAACAGACGCTTCGCACCTTCGTGACCCGCCGTACGGATGTGCCAGGCAGTTCGCGCGCACTTGGCTGGGACACAATGCTGCCAACGTCGTCGTGCGGGACGCGCCTTTCACCGCTCGCGTTCGGACACGTGGGGTTTACGGGAACATCGCTCTGGATCGATCCGGAATCAGGAGTCTACGTCGTGTTGCTGACCAACCGGGTTCATCCGACATCCGACAACGACGCGATCAAAAGAGTGCGTCCTGCGCTGCACGACGCTGTGATGGAAGAACTCGGAAAGAACTAAGTCAGGTCAGCGGCCAGTACCCATCGGCGAAAAGCCGCTGCGGCCGCGCGTGCCGCCCGGAGGCGGCGCAGCGGTTCCGGAGCGACCGGGACCAGTTCCTCCGCGACCACCTGCTCGTCCTCCCCGGCCGCCAGGCGCCTGCCCACCCGATCCGGGTGGACCACCGGCCGCGAGAGTGGATTGCACCGCCATGAAGACCCACTGGTTGTACTTGTCCTTGCCGTTGTACAGCCGCATCGAGGTCTCAGTGCTCTTGCTTGCGACAGCGAGAATGCCGCCACTACCGCCTCCCTGGGCATTGGCGGCTTGTCCGGCGGCTGTCTGAGCTCCGCGACCTATCGGCGTGAAGGTGCTGCCTCGGCTAATCGGAGAGAAGCCAGAGTCGGACTGCGTGCCACGTCCCATTCCTTGCGAGCCCGACCCGCTCGTCTGCCCGCGGCCGAACGGCGACGCGCCCCCTCGCGCTCCTGCGCCGCGACCTCGCAGGGCATCCTGCGTCTGCTGCGGTGTCGTGCTGAGCGATTCAGCGAGTTCGGGACTGGCTGGACCGAGGAATTGAAAGTCGCCCCCAGTGATCGGGTCCTTGTATTTCTTTCGGAGGAATCGCTGATCGATCAGAACATCGACATCAGGCGGCAACGCGTTCGCGTACTTGCGCTGGAACAAGGCGATTGCCCGCGCGTATTGCTCGCCTCGGAAGACGAGTTCGGCCTCCCGCTCGCGACGGGCAACGGTTTTGTAGACCGGCATCGCGGTGCTGAGCATGATCGCCATCACACTCATGGCGACCAGCAGCGCGGCCATCGCATAGCCGCGCTCCGATCGCCGCGAGTGCGCATCCCTCATCAGAAATCTCCAAGGAGGAACTGCGTCGATGCAACCAGCGTCTGGCCATTCGTGAGAGCGATCGTCACCTCTCACTGTTCTGGCCGTCATCTCGTCAGTCGTGTAGACGTGAGAGGTGGTCGGGCCATTTGTGGTCGCCGACGAGCCGTCGCCGAACTCCCACTCGAACCTGGTTGCCTGAATCGAGGCATCGGCGGGATTCACAGTCACGGTGGCTGTAAAGTTCACTGTCTGTCCGCCAGAACCAGGCACGGCAGTCACCGGCGTCGCCGTTAATGTTGCGGTGGCGACGCTCGCGGGATCGCGACGAGTGACAGTAACAGCAGCACTCGTCTTGGCACCGGCCGACGCCGTCACCGACGCAGTGCCATTCGTCGTCAGCGTGGTCCGAGCCTGACCGCTCGCGTCAGTAATCGCGGTAGGGCTGCTCAGCTGCCCCTCTGTCGACGCGAACGTCACGAGAATTCCGGACAAGCTGCGGCCATTGACCGCGACGACAGTGGCCAGCAGGTCCACAGTTCCACCGCTGGAGGGAACTGAACCGGGATTCGCAGCGAGCGAAACGGTTTCGACGGCAGCGGCTCCAACGGTGATCCGCACGGTGTTGCTGCTTGTCGCGGTATTCCCATCCCCATTCCCATTGCCGCTGCCAGTCCCCGCGCCCACGCCACCAGAGATAGCCGTGACATCCGCGAGGCCTGACGAATCACCAGCGACAAAAGTCACAACGGCGTACCCATTCCTCGTTTGCGCCTCGGCCGGCTCCATCCGCCCCAAGTTGGTTGTAAAGCGCACTGTGGTGCCATTCTGGACGGAGCTGCCGCCCTCCTCGACCACGAATGCCGTCACCTCAGTAGTCCCGCCGACCGGGACGAAGCTGGTCGCCGCGGTGATCGTGAGCGCTGACCCTGTCGGTGCCGTCAAGGGCATCGTATCGCAGGCCGCTGCCACGAGTGCCAGCACGACGCCGCATACAAGACTGAAACGAGTGACCATGCTCATTCCCATTCAGAGTAAAGCTTTCCGTCGGATCCCGTCTGATCGGCGCCGCTTTTGACGTCCCAGATCCCCGGCTCGGCCGCAGGATTCGCCGGATCGGAATCGGACTGTATCTGTTGCCACGTGTCTGCCGACCTTGTGAACGGATCCGGCGGGATGCTTCTCAGGTACTTCTCCGTCACCAGCGTCTGCAGATCGGATGGGTACTTGCCTTTGTCAGCGTAGTACTCATCGATTGCTTTGCGCATCTGGAAGAGATCCTCCTTGAGCGCCGCTTCTCTCCCGCGCGTCACGCTGTTGCTGTACACAGCCAAGCTCACACCCGCCAGCAGGACGAGCAGGACCATGACGATCAGCAACTCGATCAGCGTGAAGCCGTCGCGACGTCGCACCGACGCCAGTTGAAACCATCGCACCATGTGGAATTACCAGTCTTTGTACTTGGTTCCGTCGAGCGCCGTTCCTTCGCTCTTCGTGTACACGTCGAACACGTTCTGTCCACCCCACGACGTCGTATCGGGATCGTCTTGATAGGACCGCAGTCCCCATTCGTCCTTCGTCATGGGATCGACTGGAATCCGTCGCAGGAACTTCAGCTTTCGACCCGATGCATCGTTGGCGACGGAGACACCGTCAACCAGAGTCTCGAGATCAGGTGGATACCCTTCGTTGGCCGGCTCGAGCTCGGTTGAGGGGATGAGCCCCTGATCCACGGCGTCCTTGAACTTATCGAGCGCGGTGCGCATCTCGCGCAGCGCAGCGCCGCAGTTCCGCTTCACGCTGGCGTTGTGATGTCACCTGGGCCAGCGGCATCACCGTCGACGCGAGGACCAGCAGAATCGTCGTGACGACCACCAACTCGATAAACGTGAATCCGCGCTCAGTCTTCACGGCACCCTCACGGCCGCTACTGAAGCGAATTGCAGGCTGACGGGGCTGCCGTTGGGCCCGCTCGCGGACCCTGTGACTGCCAGGTTGGCGGGACCTGCGGCAACGGGTTCGAAGAGCAGTCCGGCAAGCAACCCGGTTCCGGCCACTCCTGTCAGGTCACCGCGGCGAACGATCGCAATGTCGACTCGACCTGCGACCGGGTCCGGTTGCTGACTGAATGACGCGCCGACTCCTCCCGCCCGCATGAAGCTTCCTTCCTGAACGTTTACGAGCCGAAGCACCGCGGGGTTGTAGGTGACGGTCAGTGTCACGCCCGATAGCTGGCTGGCTCCGGTAATCGACACCGGAACGAGATACGGACCTCCTCCCAACCGGAACTCGGGGCCGGGCACCGACATCACAATCTGTCCGCCCGATGTCGACGTGGGCCCAGGTACTGCAGCACCCGGCGGTGGTACAGGCACTCCCTGAGGAGCGTTCGCACCCGCCGGGAGCGTCGCAGCCGCGGTCGGCTGGGCTTGCCCTGGCATGGGGGCAGGTGCTCCCGCCGGAGGCACCGCCGCCACATTCGGAGCGGCCGGTACACCTGTCTGTGCCGCGGGCACGAGCGGCGCAGCGGCTCCGCCCTGCGCCGGTTCGGGCGCGACGTCAGCAGGTTGGCCAATCAATGGCGGCGGCCCGCTCAGACCGAGGTTCGATTGCGTGCCGATGAAGATCGGACCGAGGTCGGTGGCGGTGAACTCACGCGACCGGACGATTCGCGGCGTCAGCAGCATCACGACATCAGACTGCTGGATCGAGTTGTCGTTAGCGGAGAACAGCTGCTTGATGACTGGCAGGTGCATGACCCAGGGCAGCCCCGAGAGCTGCCTGCGCTGCTGCTCCTGCAGTAACCCGGCGAGAAGCGTTGACTCCCCCTCGCGCAGTCGCAGGTCGGTCTCCACTCTTCTCGAACCGAATGAGGGCAGCTCCTGGCCCGCGATCGTGATCCCGGCGCCCAGATTGCTGCTCTCGATCATCAGCTTGATCTGGATGTCGCCCTCGATGCTGACGCGCGGCGTCATCTGCACCGTGACACCAACGGGGCGATAGGTGAATGACGTCAGCGGGTTGAAGTTGGCGCCACCCTGGGCGAGCGGCGTGAAGGTGGTGGACGGGACCGGGATGTCCTCGCCGAGATTCAACTTGAGCTCGGAACCTTCGGCGCCGCGCAACTGCGGCTTGGCGATGACCTTGGTTTCGGAGTCGGTCTCGAGGAACCTGATCACCGCCGACGGGACAGCGAGATAGAAGTCGCTGGTGTTGATTCCGCGCGAGACGGTGTTCAGGTTGAAGGGCCGAAGGTTCACGGTCTGACCGTTTTCAGTCGTGCCTCCTCCCGCTGCGACACGCACGTCCTGCTCAGGCGAGAATATCGCGTTGATCGAGTAAGTTCCGAGATCCAGCCCGAACTGCTGTGCCCGCGTCCGGCTGACCTCGAGGATCTGCACATCGACAACGATCTCCGCCCGCGGCTTGTCGAGCGTCTCGATCATCCGCTCGATGATTGGCATCATGGACGTTGTCGCCCGAATCGTGACCGTGTTGGTGTTCTTGTTCGCCGTGACCGCTGGTGCCAGCGCCTGCCCCACCGGGCGGATCACCTGGTTGATCGTCTGTGCAAGCTCCTGCGAGTCGATGTAGGACAACGGGAAGCTGACGATGACCTGCTCTTCGTACTGTGCGCGCTTCTGCGCATTGTCCGGGATGATCATGATCGTCTTCGGATTCATCACCTTGTAGAAGAGCCCGTTGGCCGAAACGATCTGCTGAACCGCCTGCTCCAGCGTGACCTCGACGAGATTGACCGTGTACACGCGGTCCTGGTATGTGCTGTCGTAGGTGACGTTGATCCCCGTCGCCTCGCCGATAAAGTTGAAGATGTCACGCAGGCTCGCCTGCTGAAACCTGATTGGCTGGACGATGCTGTTGAAATTGAAGAGCGGCGGCGCGGCACCCGCACGCGCGGCCTGGCGAATCTGCGCCGCGGACGGCCGCGGCCGTGAGGCCTCAATCTGGTCGCGGAGCTTGCGCTCGATGTCGAGCACCTTTGCCGCGATCGCGCGGTTGGGCGGATCGTACTCACTGGCCATCCGGAACTCGCGCAAGGCGACGTCGAGCTGTCCGCGAGCTTCGGCAAGGCGCGCGGCGTCGATATGGATCCCGGATGCGCTGAGCATGGCGCGCTCGAGCGCGATCTTGTACTGAACGTTATCCGGATCGTCCTGAAAGGCCTGTCGATAGTGCACGACGGCAGCATCCCAGTCGCCCGCTCGAGCGGCGGTGTCCCCGCGCTTGAACGCACCTCCCGTAGCGCAGGCTCCCGCCAGGACGGCCATTACAACGAACGCGGCGATGGTAGCGTGTGAATGTTTCATTGTCCTGACAATCGAATAGTCTGCCGGCCCCGTCCGTCGACGTAGATCAGATCCGCTGAATCAGTGCCGATTCGCAGCACGCGATATCGGCCCTCGATGATGTCCCCTTCTTTTCCGTTGAAAACGTTGCCCCGACCGTCACTGAGCACCGCGACGCGAGGTACCTGCCCCGGCTGATCGAGATAGCCGATGTAGCGCAGGGGTATCGGCGGTGGCGGCGGCGGTCCGACCGGTGCGGGTGGACCAGTGTCAACCGGCGCGGAAGGCTGGCTCGCCACCGCCTCGGGCGTCTCAGCTCGACGCGACTGGAACTGAAACACGTCGCGAGTAGGCGTGGCCGAAGCGTCGTCACGACTCTCGAGCGATTCCAGCCTGATGTCGCCTACTGGATTCCCCTGGCGTGTTTCCTGTACACGACCGGTTGCCTGGACGGCGGCGGCGGTGTCGTCGCTGGAGCTCGGGAGTAAACGCAGCGTGACGATCACCGTGCCCGCAATGACAAGGGCGATCAGGAGCAAGAGCTGACGGCGAGGAGAAGTCGTCACTGTCCTGTCGTCCGGAAGTACGTCGAGAGTTGCAGTGTGAGGCGCAGCGCATCGGCCACCGCACTGTCTGCCAGCGTCACATCATCGATGACCACGAACTCCGGCGACGATTCGATCTCATAGATGAAGTCACGAATGTCGGCGTAACTTCCCTCGAGATCCATGGTGACTTTGAGCCGTGTCAGGTTGCTGCCGCGCTCGATGACTGGCTCGTACTTGCGCCGTTCGAAGTCCAGGTTGGAGTCCGACGCCAACTGCGCCAGTCGTGAAAACGTCAATCGACGCGCCCCGGTGAGATCCTGCGCGAGGACACTGCTGTAAAACGTGTCGAGCTCCTTGACGGCGCGATCCTTGCCGGTCAGGGTTCCGGTTGCGTTCTTGAACTCGCCTTGCGCGGCGGCGAGTGCAGCCTCGGCGGCTCTGGTGCGTTGCTCCACGTTCGCGACGTCGCTCTGCAAGGGATACACGACGAACACGAACACCAGCAGGTTGATGATCACACCAGCGATGAGCGCGAACACCACGCGACGGTGTTCAGCGACCACTCGCTGGATCACGCTCTGGGCTGCGTCACTCACCGGCAGCGCCTCCCGTTCGCGGAGCGGAGGCCGACGCCTGCGGTGCGGCTTCCTGCGGCTGTATCACGTAGACACCTTCGACGACTGCGCTGATCAGGCCCTCCTGATCGGTTTCCTCCTGGGCGGCAAGCACGTCGTGGAACCTTCCGGTCTTTTCGAGCGCATCGATAAACGATTCCAGGTCCTGCACTCGCCGCGCCTGAACGCCGAGGTGCATCACCAGCCTCCCCTCCCCATCTTCCTGGGGCTGAAAGCTGGTCAGACGCACGCTCTCCGGCAGGGTTGCCTCGAGCTGCGCGAACAGGTCCGACCACGAGAAGGCGCGCAGGTCGATGATGGCGTTGGCTTCCTGCGCAGCCGCCGCAACTTCGTTCAGCTCCTTCGCATCGATCTGCGAACGAATGCGTCGGGCCTCGTCACGAAAGCCGCTGCGCTTCAGTCTCGGCCTGCTGTGCCCGCGCACCGAGAGCTCGCTCACTCGCCGTGAGCCGCACGAGCTGCACCAGGTTCACCACTGTCAACACCGCAACCAGCAGCGCCAGCGCGCCAAGCGCCAACTGGACGGCGCGGATGTTGTAGAACGGGCGCGTGGAGAGGTTGGTTCGCAGCATCAGGCGGCCGCCTCTCGTCGAGTCCTCAGAAGCATTCCGACCAGCGGCGACAAGGTCGCCATCAGTTCGGGTGTGGCTTGAATACGGTCGGTCAACGCGGCACCTCGTGTCGGGTCGATCGGCTCGACGACGGTCCCCATTCGTGACTCGAGATTTCGCCTTGCCAGATCGACCTCACCCTGCAGACGGCCGATGCCCCCCAGCAGGATCTTGCTGAACCCCCGGCCCTCCAGACGATCCTGGTAATACATGGCGGTCTGGTGGACCACGTCCTCGAGGGCTTCCGCATCACCCTCGGCGCGGTTGCGGAAGAACATCATGTCCTCGCGCCGCAGGATGGCGATCGACGTGTATTCGGGGCGCATGTGGACGACCAGCCAGTCACCAGCTGTCCCGAGGTTGGAACTGAGAAACAGATTGATCACGCCGAACGTGCAGATGTCCACGAGCCCAGCCTCGATGCCGACCTCTTCGCACACGCTCTCGTATTCGCGAATCGTCTCCCTGCGCGCCGCCACGACCACGAACTCGCTGCTGGTGGCACTTCGCGTCCCCGGGGTAGAGGTCAGACACGCATCCTCGACCGGGAAACGGCGTCGACTTCTTGATTTGCCAGCGGATCAACTGAATCAGGTCGTCGCGCCTCTTGGGCGTCTGTTCGAAGCGCACGAGCGAGACCTTGGCGGCGACATCAGGAATCACGAGCGCAACGCGCTTCGGCTTGAGACCCAGACTCTGACACGCGGCGCTGAGCGCGCGCGAGACCGCACCGGGATCGGCGATGTTCGGCGATGTCAGCGACGGCGTCACCGCGCCGGCAGGCAAGGGCTCGACGGCGTACCCCTGCACGACCGGGTTCGTGGTGCGACCACCGAGAACGGCCACCGACACTGCTGCCGGCGAGATCTCGAGAGCCGCTTCGAGAGGCGGGCTTGCCAGCCAGGACGCCAGAATACTCATTCGACGAATGTCACCTTGTTGATTTCGCGCAGGGTCGTCAAACCGGTCAGGACCTTTTCGACGGCCGACTCGCGGAGGAATCGCATCCCCTCCTCGTGCGCTGCCTTCTTGATCTCAGAGGCAGGTCGCCGGTCGAGGATCATCTCTCGGATCCGATCGGATAGGTTCAGCAACTCGCAGATGGCCGTGCGCCCCTTGAAGCCGGTTCCACCGCATTCCACGCAACCCGCACCTTCATAGAAGCGGTGGCTATGAGCAAGCTCTGGAGCGAGCCCGGCTTCCTGCAGCGCCTTCGCCTCCACCAGCGTCGGTCGCTTACAGTGCGTACAGATGAGGCGCACCAGCCGCTGCGCCATGACACAGTTCAACGCCGACACGAACTGGTAGGGCTCGACGCCCATGTTCAGGAAGCGTCCCAACACGTCCACCACGTTGTTGGCGTGAACGGTGGTGAAGACGAGGTGGCCGGTCAGCGCGGACTGAATCGCGATCTGGGCGGTTTCGGGGTCGCGGATCTCACCGACCATGATCTTGTCGGGGTCATGCCTGAGGATCGAGCGCAGCCCGCGCGCGAACGTCAGCCCCTTTTTCTCATTGATCGGAATCTGCGTGATCCCGCGAAGCTGATACTCGACGGGATCCTCGATCGTCACGATCTTGTCTTCGACCGACTTGATCTCGGACAGCGCCGCATAGAGTGTGGTGGTCTTCCCCGACCCCGTTGGACCGGTGACCAGCACCATCCCGTACGGTTCGCGGATATATTTCCGGAAGCGGCGCAACTCCAGATCCGGGAGTCCAAGGATGTCGAGCTTGAGTTCGGTGAACTGCTCGCTGATCGATTCCTTGTCGAGGATACGGATAACCGCATCTTCGCCGTGGACGCTCGGCATGATCGACACGCGGAAGTCGATCGTCTTTCCTGGCATACGGACCTTGAACCGGCCGTCCTGAGGTACGCGCTTCTCGGCGATATCGAGCTCGGCCATCACCTTCACACGCGAGATGATGGAGCTGTGGAACTGCTTGCCGATCGGCCGCATCGCAGGCTGCAGCACTCCGTCGATGCGGTACTTCACGTGCACGGCGTCGTCGCCGGTTTCGATGTGAATGTCGCTGGCGCGGCGTTGAATCGCCGTGTAGATCGTCGAGTCAACGAGCTTGATGATCGGGCTGATGTCGCTCGTCAGGCGTTCGACGGTGAGGTTGTCGTCACCGGTCTCGTCCTCTTTGAGGACCTGAAGCTCGAACCCTTCTGTAGCTTCCTCGAGAACGCGCTGGGAACTCTCGCTCTTCTTGAGAATCGACTGAATCGCTGACGGCGCGCCGACCGTGACGCGAATCGGCGTGCGAAGGATCACGCCGAGTTCGTCGATCATCGGAAGATCGGTGGGATCGGACACCACGATGACCAGGGATCGACCTTCGCGTCGATGCGGCACGAACCCGTACCGCAGCATCAGGTCCGCCGGAATCGATCGGAACAGGTCCTGATCGATGCGGAACTCGCTCATCTCGACGAATTCCAGGCGGTAACGGGTCGCGAGCGCCCGCGCACGTGCGACTTCTTCGGAGACGTCCTCTGAATCGGGCAGCGGATTTGTTTTCGCAGTTGCCATTACGCGCCTACTACGGACGTCAATTCAAACAACGGCATGTACAGCGCCAGTACAACGACAGCGATGACGATGCCCATGATCACGAGTATCACTGGCTCCACGAGCGTGATGAACCGGCCAACTTCAGTCTCGATCTCCTCGTCGTAGAACTCCGCCAGGCTGTTCAGCATTTCCTGGAGCGCACCAGTCGACTCGCCAACCTCCACCATCTTCACGGCCACGTCCGGAAAGACATTGCGCTCACGCAGTGCTGCCGCGAATCCCTGACCTTCCTGCACCCGGACACGCACTCGATCCAGGTCTCGTGCGAGATGCTGGTTGGACAAAGAACGCACACTGATTTCGAGCGCGTTGACGAGCGGTATCCCGCCCCCGAGCAACGTGGCTAGCGTGCGGGCCAACTGCGACGTAAAAAACTTTCGGGCGGTCTCGCCGACCCACGGGAGGTCGAGCAGCCATTTGTCCAGTCGATGACGCCAGGCTGGCTGGCGGGACCAGTAAGCGGCCGCAACGCCCAGGCCAATCACCCCAGCGACAATGAAAACGATGTTGGAGACCACGGCGTTCGAGACGCCGACGATGATCCGTGTAGAAAGGGGCAGCTCGCGGTCGAAATTGGCGTAGAAGTCCGAGAAGGCCGGAACGACCTTTACGACGATGATCCCGATGAGCACGATCATCATCGTCACCAGTATGCTCGGATAGATCAGTGCCGACAGCGTGCGGCGCTTTACCGCGCCCACGATCTTCTCGTAGGTGACGTAGCGTCGAATGACCGCATCCAGGTTGCCGCTACGTTCGCCGGCCAGCAACGACGCCGAATACACTAGGGGAAATAGTGACTGGTGCTCGGCGAACGCATCAGAGAGCGAGGTCCCGCTCCTGACGCGGTCATGGACACTGTCCAGCACCGTCTTGAACGTCGGGTTGAGGACGCGCTGGCGGAGGATATCGAGCGACTGGACTAGCGGCATACCGGCTTTGAGCAGCGTGGCGAGCTCCTGGTTGAAGACGAGGAACTCCTGCCGTTTGATCTTCTGTCGGCGCCCACCCGTGGACAGGGATAGGGCTGCCCGGCGCTGGAGGGACAGCACATACATGCCCTTTTCCTCCAGCTCGCGCCGCAGGCGTGCCTCACTGTCGGCGACGTAGGTCCCCTCGACGATCTCGCCGGCAGATGTGCCGAGTCGACAGCGAAACTCCATTTACTTTCCAGCCACGTAACCTTTAGACCCGCTTCCCTATAGTTTCGGCTGAACGAGCGCGCGGAATACCCGTACCCCCAACTGGCGGGTATCAGGGCTTTGAAGCCCTGCGAACTTGGCTGGCACAAAGGTCTTATCGGATACCACAGCCAAGTCGATGTCCTGCCCGTCCCCCAGCTGGCTCTGAGCCAAGGGAATCCTCCGAACAAGGGAGGGCCCCGGTTCCAAGTCAAAATCGTCTACGACCGTGTCGCCCAGACGGATTTCCACGTGCTGCGTCATCGGAAATACCTTGTTGGGCTGGTCCAGCTCGAGTATTAATTCAATGTCACGTCTTGGGTTCGCAAACGTCAGGCGTCCCAGCTTCATCGACCAGCGCCATTCCAGTCCCGACCCTTTTGGCGCCTCTGGGGGGTACCATCCATTACCGAAAATAACGACGTACGGGTCGGTCCTCTCCCGCATCTCGAAAGACCCGGCCCTGACCGCGCGGTGCTCGAACATCTCACCCGACAGCGGGAGTCGCTCGCCGGTCGACATGGAATAGAGGCCGACGACGAAGGTCGCCTGACCGACGTAATCTGAGGTCGGCGCATACACCGGCTGCTTGTACTGAACTGTGGAACCAGCCTTCCACTCGCGTGTCGACGTGGGCGGCATGTGGTCAGCTGCGCCAATCATCTGGCCTTCGTCATCCACCACGTGCACGAAAACGGTGTAATCCTCCTGAAACGGGGGGGCATCCGTGGCGATCGCGAACCTCACGTCCAGCTCGACAGGCATGCCCGACGAAACCACCGATGGGTGGACTGATACCGTGGCCGAGGCAACACCCTTGGCATCATCGACCGGTGGCTTCGAGCACGCGGCGGATAAGATCAAGAGCATCACCGGGAAGGATGGTGAACATCTGGGCATCTCGAGTGGAATGATACTATCTCCACCGCATGACGTCCGACGCACTCGGAATGGTTGAAACACGCGGTTTGATTGGCTCCGTCGAGGCTGCTGATGCGATGGTCAAGACGGCCAATGTCGTGCTCGTCGGTAAGGAGTACATAGGGGCGGGCTACGTCACCGTGCTCGTCCGCGGAGACGTGGGAGCGGTCAAAGCCGCGACTGACGCCGGCGCGGCAGCTGCCCGGCGCGTCGGGGAGCTCATTTCGGTCCACGTCATTCCAAGACCGCACGCCGAGGTCGAGCGGATCCTTCCCAAGTCATAGAGCCAGGGAGAGCCACCCGGACCCATCATGGCTGTCCAGGAAACCACACCGCAGACGGACAAGGATCTGTCGTCGATAGCGGAGGCACGAGCCTTGGCGCGCGCCGCCCGACAGGCGCAAGCCCCACTTGCCGAACTCACCCAGGATCAGATCGACCGCATTGTCACCGCGATGGCCGATGCGGCGACGGCTCACGCCGAATCTCTGGCGCAGCTTGCCGTCGAAGAAACCGGGTATGGCGTCGTTGCCGACAAGGTTCAAAAGAACCTCTTTTCGTCACGCCAGGTGTACGAGTTCATCAGGCCGATGAAGACCGTCGGGGTCGTGAATCGCATCGAGGACCGTAAGCTGGTCGAGATCGCCGAACCCTTCGGGGTGGTGGCAGCGGTGGTTCCATCGACCAACCCGACCTCCACCGCTATTTATAAGGTGCTGATCGCGCTGAAGGCCCGCTGCCCCATCATCATCAGCCCACACCCGTCCGCTGCACGTTGCATAACCAGAACGGTCGAAATCATGGCGGAGGCGGCGCAGAACAGCGGCGCACCCGCCGGCAGCATCGGGTGGATGAAAACGGTCACCCTCGAGGGTACGCAGGAGTTGATGAAGCATCGCGATATCGCGGTGATTCTCGCAACCGGCGGCATGGGCCTGGTTCGCGCGGCTTACAGCGCAGGGAAACCCGCCTATGGAGTGGGGCCGGGGAACGCGCCCTGTTACATCGAGGGAAGCGCTGATCTGGACAAAGCGGCCAGCGACATCGTGCTGGGAAAGACATTTGATTACGGGGTCCTCTGCTCTTCCCCGAATTCAGTGGTCGTCGACGAATCTGTGGCGGAAGAGTCTCGTCGACGATTCGAGGCGCGTGGAGCGTACTTCCTGAATCAAGCCGAGATGGACGCCCTCGCCAAGGTGCTGGTCAGCCCGCAACGCCTGCCGAATCCTGCCCTGGTTGGTAAGTCGGCGTCGTTCATCGCGGGCAAGGCCGGTATCTCGGCGCCGTCGGGTACGACGGTTCTTATCGCACCGCTCTCGGGTGTGGGTCGTGACTATCCCCTCTCGATCGAGAAGCTCTGCCCCGTCCTGTCCTGGTATGTGGTCAGGGACTGGCGAGAGGGATGCGAGCGCTGCATCCAGATCCTCCGGTATGGCGGTATGGGTCACACCATGTCGATTCATTCGAAGAACGACGATGTGATCCTGCAGTTCGGCCTCAAGAAGCCGGCGTTCCGCATTTGCGTCAACACGTCAACGACGCACGGGTCTATCGGGCTCACGACCGGACTGGATCCGGCCATGACGCTCGGGTGCGGGGGGTGGGGCGGGAACATCACCTCGGACAATATTTCGCCGCGCCACCTGCTGAACATCAAGCGTCTCGCCTACGAAGTCCGACCTGCAGTGCCGTCAGCGACCAAGGCCAGCCGGCCGTTACCGAAGCCTCCTGCATCGCCTGTTGCCTCAGGGATCTCGGCCCAGGCTCTCTCGGCTCGGGTGGATGCGTTCCTGACCTCCCGGGGATTCCGTCCAACCGATGCACCGCAGTCGGATGCCCGCACGAATGCGCAGTCCAAGCCCCTTCCTGCCGATAAGCCTCAAGACTTCATCTGCGAAGATGACGTCCGCGAGGCATTGAAGAGCGGCAAAAGGCTTCTGGTCGGGGAGCGGACGATCGTGACGCCATCGGCGAGAGAACTTGGCGACGCGAACAAGGTGTTCATCCAAGCCGACTGGCCTCTTTAAACAGTGCGTTGTTTTGCTCGGGAATTCCCGGTTGAGCCAGCGCAATTTTGACCCTCGGATCAAGCGGATGCTAGATTACTTGGACCCGATGCCGTCGTTTAGCCGAGGTGCCGCCGGTGTAGTCTGCGTAGTCGGAGTCTTGACTTCCGCCTGTGCGGGTAGAACGCCACAGCCAGTCACTGTTCAGGGTCCGCCGGTGGCGATCACCGAGCCAACCCCTGTCCCGGCTCCTGAGCCTCAGCTCGATCCCGTCAAGGAACTCATCGCGCTATCGGAGACGCACTTCCAGTCCGGGGAGCAGGAACTCCGCAATGGGCATCTGGATGCGGCCCGAATCGCGTTCGATCGTGCAGTCGACGTGCTGCTCGAATCGCCGGGAGGGGCCCGGTCTACTCCGGAACTGAGCGCCCACTTCGATCGCTTGATCGAGCGCATCAGCGGCCACGAGCTGACGGCGCTGGCGCAGGCTGATGGTTTCGTCGAGAAGGCGCCGGAACCGGCCTCTATCGACGAGCTCCTGTCGATCGCGACGTTCGAGAGGCCAACGCCGACGCCCGAAACGAAGAAAGCCGTGGCCGACGACCTCCAGGTCGTCGTTCACGACATCGAGATTCCGCAGAATTCCCGCGTCCTGGCTTATGTGGAGCTCTTCACCGGTCGCCTCAAGGGCTACCTGGAGGATGGTCTCAGCCGAGGGGCGCAATACCTCCCGATGATCCAGGACGTGTTCCGGTCCGAGGGGCTACCTCTCGACCTGGCGTACGTGCCGTTGATCGAGAGCGCCTTCAAGCCGAACGCGGTGTCGCGCGCCAAGGCCAAAGGCATGTGGCAATTCATGCGTGGCACCGCGCTCGAGAACGGTCTCGAGCATGACTGGTACATCGACGAACGGGCGGATCCGGAGAAGGCCACACGGGCAGCCGCCAAGTACTTGAAGACGCTCTACGCCATGTTCGACGACTGGCACCTGGCGCTCGCCTCGTACAACGGCGGACCTGGCCGCGTTCAGCGAGCCATCAAGCGATCCGGGCGCAATGACTTCTGGAAGCTGTCCGCCACCTCTCGCTACCTGCCGCGCGAGACCAGGGATTACGTTCCACTCATCCTCGCGGCTATCGTTATTGCGCGGAACCCTGCGCAGTACGAGATGAACGTGTCTCCGTTTGAGGCACCGCTTTTCGAGACGGTGACGGTGAGCGGAGCCGTCGATATCCGGCGAGTGGCCGAGTGGGCTGGTGCACCGGTTCAGGATATTCAGGATCTGAATCCGGAGCTGCGCCGCTGGACGACGCCAATTCGGGCAACCGAGTACGAGCTGAAGGTTCCGATTGGCGCGGCCACGCTCATCAATACGCGACTGACCGAGCAAGGCCTGGACGATCTTGCGCCACTGAGTCACTACACGGTGAAGAAGGGCGAGACGCTGGCTCGCGATTGCCAAGAAACTTCGCGTCAGCCGGTCCGATCTCGCGGAAGCGAACTACATCTCCGCAAAGGCACGGCTGAACACCGGACAGCAGCTCATTATTCCGCGTGCTCCAACGCTACTTGCCGCCCGTACTGAGCCGGCGGCTTCTCAGACCTTCCGACGCGACGCTCGCAAGCAAAACACCGGAGCCCCCGCCGCAGAGGAACCCGCAGTGCGGACGACGACCACACATCGCGTTGCGCGCGGCGAGACGCTCCTCTCAATCGCGAAGCGTTACGGGACGACCGTCGCGCTGATCAAAGAGCTGAACAGCCTTCGCGGCAACGTGATTCGCGTCGGACAGCGCCTCGTGATCGAGTCTCTGTCGACTCTCGCCACGAACTAGCCTGCTCCGCAGAAACAGCGTCGTTCGCGGCCGAATGACGTCGCAGAAACTCCACCGTTTTCCACGGCGCCAGCGCACAACTCGAAGAATCCGGAGCGATTTCGAACGGCGCGCGATCTTGCACTGCTCGGTGCCGTCGTGCTCGCCAGCCTGCGCAGCGCTGCCGTGTTCGGAGTGGAGGCATATCCGGTCCATGTGGAAGTGGACGTCGCCTTCGGCCTTCCCCACTTCTCGATGGTGGGCCTCCCGGATGCGACGGTTCGCGAGAGCCGCGACCGGGTTCGTTCAGCCATCCGAAATTCGGGGTTCGAGTTCCCCCATCATCGGATCACCGTCAACCTGGCGCCTGCTGACGTCCGCAAAGCAGGGTCATCATTCGACCTGCCGATTGCGCTCGGACTGTTGGCCAGCTCGGGTCCGCTTACGCGCCGTTATGTAGACGATACGGTCATCGTTGGCGAACTGTCGCTCGACGGGGCCATCAATGGGATCCGCGGCGTACTGCCGATCGCGGTCGGCGCTCGTCGTCTTGGACTCAAGCGCCTGCTCCTGCCGCCGCAGAATGCGGCCGAAGCGTGTGTCGTTGACGGGCTGGATATCTGTATCGCTCAGTCGCTGGCTGAGGCCGTCGAAGCATTGAACGAGCCCGAGCGCGCCAGACGCGCCGAAACAGGCGTCGATAACGATGCACACGCGTCGAAGCGGTCGAGAGCGATCTCGCTGACGTGCGCGGGCAATTTTTCGCCCGCCGGGCACTCGAAGTCGCCGCGGCCGGTGGGCACAACCTGTTGATGACCGGTCCTCCGGGTGCTGGCAAGACGATGCTGGCAAGGAGGCTGGGCACGATCCTCCCGCCTCTGACCTTCGACGAAGCCTTGGAGTGTACGGCGATTCATTCAGTGGCGGGCACGCTCAAGGCAGGTCAAGGGCTGCTGTCCGGGCGGCCTTTCCGCGCGCCGCATCACACAATCTCCACGGTCGCCCTGGTTGGCGGCGGCTCAATCCCCAGGCCCGGCGAGATCTCACTCGCCCATCATGGCGTGCTCTTCCTTGACGAAATGCCGGAGTTCGATCGACGGGTGCTCGAGGTCCTGCGCCAACCTCTCGAAGAAGGGCACGTGACGATTGCTCGTGCGGCACGCACGGCGGTGTTCCCGGCGCGCTTCGTGCTGGTCGGCGCGATGAATCCGTGTCCATGCGGGTTCGCCGGAGACGACCGCCGCCCGTGCCGCTGCACGCCGACTCAGATCGCGAAGTACCAGTCCAGGCTCTCAGGTCCGCTGCGCGATCGCATCGATCTGATCGTCGATGTCCCCGCCGTACCCGTGGGAGCAATCGTCGATGGGGCGGCGGGTGAAGCTTCGGCACTGGTTCGCGATCGTGTCATCGCTGCGCGGCGCGCTCAGCAGGCGCGCTACGGAGACGCCGAACCGCGGACCAACTCGGCCTTGCGAGGCTCGCGCGTGGCGAAGTTCTGTCGCACGGATTCGAAGGGACGGCAGTTGCTGCGCCGCGCTGTCGAGCAACTGGGGTTAAGCGCACGCGGATACGACCGTGTGCTCAAAGTGGCGCGGACCGTCGCGGATCTTGCCGGCGACGAGGGAGTCACGTCGGAGCACGTGGCCGAGGCACTGCAATTCAGATTGGTTGAACACGGGACGTGGGTGCGGGATTCAGGTGACGTATGAGTGTCGAAGTCCTCTCCGGCCTCGCCTCCAGGCGGCTCCGGCATTCGCGAGAGACAACCGGGACGCGTGTGACACCCCGGGGGCTTTGATCATGGAACAGGTGTGTTCGTCGCTCGCGCTTCGTTGGCGGCTCGTAGCGCGGTAGCGGCCACGATGATTCCACCGCCGACGATTGTCCATGTGCCCGGATGTTCTCCTCGAAGTATCCACGTCCATACCGGATTGAGTACGGGCTCGATGAGGAGCAGCAGCGACACTTCGAGCGCGGACAAATGCCGAATAGCCGATGTGAGAAATACGTACGCGACTGCGATCTGACAGACGCCCAGGTACACGATCGTTGCCCACTCCCCTGCCGACGCCGTGGGAAGTGGCCATGCGAACGGCATGGCGGCGACCGACGCGAAAAGGTTTCCCAGGACTGCCGCCGATACTCCAACGCCTGCACCGAAGCGCTCTCGCTCGACGTATCGCAAGGCGATCAGCGTGAACGCCCATGTGATGCTGCACGCGACGGCAAGTGCGTTCCCGAGTGCAGGATCCGGCGCGGTGTCGGTCGCGACGGGTCGTCCGGCAAAGCAGCCAAGCATCCCGAGCGCTACAACGACCAGGTAGACGAGATCTCGCCGCTTGAAGTGCTCGCCCAACAGCAGCGGGCCAAGGAGCAGGAGATACAGCGGCGCCGTCGACTGTAGAAATATGGCGTTGGCGGCGGTCGTCAACTTCGTCGAGACCACGAACAACGTGACCGTTGCTGCGTATACGACTGCCGCCATTCCAATCTGTGGCGACCACGCCAGCCGGCCACGGAGGAAGAGCAACAGGACAAGTGCGGCAATACCCGAACGGAGAGCAGAAACCTGCAACGCTGAGAACGCTTCAACCTTTATCCCCGCACCACCCGTCGAAAAGAGAAGGGCGGCGGCAAGGACCTGCAGTCGAGCTGCTCCTGTGTTCACGAGGTCGCCCTGTGATGCATTCGCCCGATCTTCGCCGCCGTCATTGGATCCGTTGGAGACTTAATTATCCTGTGGTAGGCTCAAAGACGTCCGGCCCCCTCCCCACCGGCGCGTTAGCACCCGATATATGGTCCGTGCCACGGACCGGCAGTTGTGCCTGGTCTGAAGAGTATTTTTTTGGTCGAGTGAATCTGGCTTGAGACGACGGCGGTACACAATTCTCGTCGCTGATCGGACGTCTGGTGTCGTCCGCCGGGTAACGGTGTCGGCACGGCCGGCCGTGGTGTTCGCCTGCGCGGTCGTGACACTGCCGGTGCTGGTGGGTATCGGGGCCGCTTGGAAAGCCAAGAGCGACGTCGCCGACCTCTATGCCAGCCAGCGGGCACTGGAGCTCGAAAACGCCAGTTACCGGACCGCGACCACGGAGCTTACCGGACAGATTCAGTCTCTGCAGACAGCCGTCACCGATCTTGGCGCTCGAGCGGCTCTCGATCCTGGCCTCGCCCGTGCGATGGAGACCCTTCCCGCATTCGTGAAATCGCGGGCGATGGGCGGTAACGTTGGGACGTCGTCGAAGCAGGAAGCCACGTCCTATACCAACGCGCTCACGGCGTTGACCAATCCGGAAGATACGTTCGGCCTTCTGCGTACTCTCCTCGAAGGGCTCGAATCACGCCTCAGCGTTGTTCAGCGCAACGTCGAGCGTCGGAACGCCCTCGCCAATGCCACCCCGTCGATATGGCCCGCCCACGGATGGCTGACGTCGACGATGGGCAGGCGCACGGATCCGATGACGGGAGGGGCCGATTATCACCCGGGCCTCGACATTGCCGGCGATAAGGGTCAAGCGGTGTACGCCACGGCCGACGGCGTCGTCTCGCATGCCGGGCGGCAAGGCGCCTACGGCAACCTGATCACCATCGACCATGGTTTCGGTCTCGAAACCCGCTATGGTCATCTCTCAGGCTTCCAGGTTCGTCAGGGCGACCGCGTCCAGCGCGGCGATTTGATTGGACGCCTTGGTGCCACCGGCCGCGCGACCGGCACCCACCTCCACTATGAGGTGTTGGCGAACGGTCGGTTGCTCAATCCGCTCCGGCTCCTCACACGGCAAAAGCCCCGCGCTCAGTAACTTCCTCCTGTCTTTCGTTTCCTTGCCGATTGCGGAGCCGCTTGGCTACAATCGGTAGATATTCCTTCGTAGTCAGCTCTCTCCATTCGCATGATTGGCCAACTGCTCGCGAAGGTCATCGGTACCCAGAACGAACGCGAAATCAAACGGCTTCGGCCGCGGGTAGCCGAGATCAATGCGCTCGAGCCCGCAATCAAGTCCCTGACCGACGAACAGCTTCGGGCGAAGACCGTCGAGTTCCGGGAGCGGGTCGCTGCCGGCGCCACCGTCGACGATCTCCTGCACGAGGCTTTTGCCGTCGTCCGTGAGGCCGGCCGCCGCGTGCTCAACATGCGGCACTTCGACGTGCAGCTGATCGGCGGGATGGTGCTGCACAACGGCACGATCGCCGAGATGAAGACCGGTGAAGGCAAGACACTCGTCGCCACACTGCCGGCCTATCTGAACGCGCTCGAGGGCAAGGGCGTTCACGTCGTGACCGTCAATGACTATCTGGCACGACGTGACTCGGAGTGGATGGGTCGCTTGTACCGCTTCCTCGGCATGAGCGTCGGCGTCATCCAGCACGACCTCAAGGACGACCAGCGTCAGGTCGCATACGGGGCCGACATCACCTACGGCACCAACAACGAGTTCGGTTTCGACTACCTGCGCGACAACATGAAGTTCGAGCTCGGCTACATGGTGCAGCGCGGACATCATTTCGCGATCGTCGACGAGGTGGACAGCATCCTCATCGACGAAGCACGAACGCCGCTCATCATTTCCGGCCCGGCTGAGGAATCGACGGACCTGTACTACGAGGTCGATCGAATTATCCCGAGGCTGAAGAAAGGTGCTGTCACCCAGGGCAACGTAAAGGCCGAAGACCGCGAAGCGCTCGAAACTGACCGGAGACTACATCGTCGATGAGAAACACAAGACGGTGACGCTCACCGAGTCGGGGATGGCCAAGGCGGAGGACATGCTCTCCCACCGCCTCGTGCCCGACTCGAACGGCCTCTACGATCCGGCGAACATGCCGCTGCTCCACCACGTGAACCAGGCGTTGAGGGCCCATACGCTGTTCCGGCTGGACGTGGAGTACATGATCAAGGACGGACAGGTCGTGATCGTCGACGAGTTCACCGGCCGCCTGATGCCAGGACGCCGGTGGAGCGACGGCCTGCACCAGGCCGTCGAGGCCAAAGAGAAGGTCAAGATCGAGCGAGAGAACCAGACGCTCGCCACCATCACCTTCCAGAACTACTTCCGCAAGTACAAGAAGCTGTCCGGAATGACCGGAACGGCCGAGACCGAGGCGTCGGAGTTCGCGAAGATCTACAAGCTCGACGTCATCGTGGTCCCGACGAACCGGGTGTTGAAGCGCATCGAGGAACCCGACCTCATTTACCGGACCGAGCGCGAGAAGTACGAGTCGATCGTCAACGACATCATCGAGAAGCAGCAGTCGGGGCGGCCAACACTCGTCGGGACGGTCTCGATCGAAAAGTCGGAGCGACTGTCGTCTCTACTCAAGAAGCGCGGCATCAGGCACGTCGTGCTGAATGCCAAGTACCACGCCCAGGAAGCAGAGATCGTTGCGCAGGCCGGTCACAAGAACAACGTCACGATCGCGACGAACATGGCCGGCCGTGGCACCGACATCCTGCTGGGTGGCAACGCCGAGCACGCAGCGCGACAGCAATGTCTGTCTGAAGAAGTCGCCGAGAAGCTCGCCAAAGGCGAGGAGAAGTTCGTTGACGACGAGCAGTTCGTCTACTTCTTCCATGTCGACTCGTTCTATCGCGTGCCGCGACCCGATTGGGAGCGCACCTTCTCCCACTTCAGGCGACAGATGGACGTTGAGCACGAAGAGGTGGTCGGCCTCGGCGGCCTGCATATCCTTGGCACTGAGCGTCACGAGGCGCGTCGCATCGACAACCAGCTTCGCGGTCGTGCCGGACGACAGGGTGATCCAGGTTCTTCCCGGTTCTATCTGTCGCTCGAAGACGACCTGATGCGGATCTTCGGCTCGGATCGGATCTCGGGATTGATGCAGAAGCTCGGCATGGAGGAAGGCGTCCCGATCGAGCACGGCATGGTGACGCGGGCCATCGAGCGTGCCCAGAAACAGGTCGAGGCGCAAAACTTCTCGGTCCGCAAGCACCTGCTCGAATACGACGACGTGATGAACAAACAGCGTGAGAGCGTCTACACGCTGCGTCGGGAGGTCCTCGAAGGTTCGGTCCATCTCACAGAAGAAGAAATCGTCAATACCAGGGACTACCTGCTGGCCTTGGCTGAGGAAATTCTCGAAGACATCATCGAGCGCTACGCTGGCAAGCAGCTCGACGTCGAGGAATGGGACCTGCCGGCAGCCATACGAGAGGTATCGCGGGTATTCGGTATCGACCCCAAGGAACTCGAATCGCTCGACCTCGAGTCGAAGGACACCGACGACATCACCGATGCCGTCTGGGCACTCGCCAAGGGTGGCTACGAGCGCAAGGAGCAATCGATCGGAGTCGAACTGCTCAGGCGCCTCGAGCGCGACATCATGTTGCAGATCGTCGACGCGCAGTGGAAGGACCACCTCTACTCGCTCGATCATCTGAAGGAAGGTATCGGTCTCCGCGGATACGGACAGCGTGATCCGCTCGTCGAGTACAAAAAGGAGAGCTATGCGCTCTTCCAGGACATGAAGGCGCGGATCGAAGAGGAGATCGTCCGGTATCTCTTCTGGCTCCGCCCAGTCTCCATGGAGGAGGGCTCCGAGGTCGTTGCCGCACCGCGAGCGCCCGTTGCCGCTCCGCGCCGACGAGCCGAGGCGTCGATAACGCTGAACCATCCGGGAGCAGCACCTGTGCCGGCGTTCGCAGGCGCTCGTGCGAGTTCGGCCCAGGCCCAGACGCCAACGCCGGCGCGGACCGGTGGAGACGATGTGGTCAAGACGGTCCGGCGTGAAGAGCCCAAAGTAGGACGCAACGATCCGTGCCCATGCGGAAGCGGAAAGAAATACAAGAAGTGCCACGGACAGGCAGCGTGAGTGAAAGAAGGCCGACGAATCGTCGGCCTTTTGCGCATTAGAGGACCCAATGGATCTGACGACCGCCCCGTTCTCGGTCACCGAACACACGGACACGGCGATTACCACGGCATTGACGTTCGATGACGTGCTGCTGGTGCCCCAGCATTCGAAGGTGAAGCCGTCACAGGTGGACGTGTCCACCCGGCTTACCCGGAACATCAAGCTCAACGTGCCGATCCTGAGCGCCGCCATGGACACCGTCACTGAGTCCGGCCTCGCGATCGCGATGGCACAGTTGGGCGGGCTCGGCGTCATTCACAAGAACCTCCAGATCCACGAGCAGGCGGCCGAAGTCGATCGCGTCAAGCGGTCGGAGAGCGGGATGATCGTCAACCCGATTACCCTCTCCCCCTCCAATCGCATCTACGAGGCGCTCAACCTGATGAAGAACTACCGGATTTCCGGTGTTCCAATTACGGAGGACGGCAGCAAGGAAGGGCGGCTCGTCGGAATCCTCACCAATCGCGACCTGCGTTTCGAGACGAACGTCAATCGTCCGATCGACGAGGTGATGACCAAGTCTCCCCTGTTTACCGTGCCGGTCGGGACGACCCTCGACGAGGCGCGATCGTTCCTGCATCAGCACAAGGTCGAGAAGCTGCTGGTCGTCGACAAAGACTTCCGGCTGAAGGGACTCATCACCGTCAAGGACATCCAGAAGGGGATCAAGTATCCGAACGCGTGCAAGGATGCGCTCGGCCGCCTGCGCTGCGGCGCGGCCATCGGCACCTCGAAGGACTCGCTGGAGCGAGCGCATGCGCTCGTCGCGGCTGGCGTCGACGTGCTCGTCGTCGATACCGCGCACGGTCACAACCAGGATGTCATCGACATGGTCGCGCGCATTCGTCGCGATTTTCAGAACACCGACCTGATTGCCGGTAACGTCGCGACCGCGGAAGCCACGGAGGCGCTCATCGATGTGGGCGTGGATGCCGTCAAGGTGGGCATCGGCGCCGGCTCCATCTGTACGACCCGCATCGTGGCCGGCATCGGCGTCCCGATGATCAGTGCCATCATGGAGTGCGCACGCGCGGCGAACGCCCGGAACGTGCCGATCGTCGCCGACGGCGGCATGCGCTACTCGGGGGACATCGTGAAGGCACTGGCAGTCGGCGCCAGCAGCGTGATGCTCGGCAACCTGTTTGCCGGGACCGACGAAAGCCCGGGTGAACTGATCCTCTTCCAGGGGCGCACCTACAAGGAATATCGCGGCATGGGGTCGATTGGCGCGATGCGTCGCGGCAGCCGCGACCGCTACTTCCAGGACGAGTTCGATCTCGAGGGAGGAAGCGCCGCCGGCAAGCTGGTGCCGGAGGGCATCGAAGGACGCGTCGCTCACAAAGGCAGCGCGCAGGCGGTCATCACTCAACTGATGGGTGGTCTGCAGGCGGGCATGGGCTATTGCGGCAGCGGCACGATTCCCGAACTGCAGCGCAAGGCCAAGCTGATTCGCATCACGCCCGCTGGTGTGCGCGAGAGTCACGTCCATGACGTGACGATCACGAAGGAAGCGCCGAATTACCGGATGGAATAAGTCCGGCCCAAGCCGGACCTACCAGACGATTCGGCGCTCGTCGCCGTCGAGGATCTCGATCGACACGTGCCGCGCACCAGGGAGCGCATGCGTCAATCGATCCGGCCACTCGATGGCAAGGATGCCTCGCTGGAGTTCCTCGAGCCCCAACTCGTCTGTCGCGGCCCGATCGAGGCGATAAAGGTCTGCGTGATAGAGCGTCAACTTTCGGCCCCGGTATTCATGTACGAGCGTGAAGGTCGGGCTGCTGACTTCCTCAGGATCGACACCGAGGCCCTCAGCCAGTCCCCGTACGAACGCAGTCTTCCCCGCTCCCAGGTTTCCGGACAATAAGAGTACGTCTCCTGCCACGAGGCTGCGCGCGAGGTCCTTGGCGACTGCGGTAGTCTCCGCTTCTGAGGTCGTCACGTGCTCAGGCACTGGCGGCGGGCTCGAGAAGCACCTTCAAGGCAGCACCGAGTTGATCGAGAAGATCGGTCGCGATCATACCGACCTGCCCGTGACTGGCCTCTGCCAGGTCGCCGGCCGCTCCGTGAAGGAACACCGCAAGCCGACATGCGGCCTCCGCATCGAGCAATTGAGCAAGCCACGCGGCAATCATTCCGGTCAGCACGTCGCCAGTGCCTCCGGTTGCCATGCCTGGATTGCCGGTGGGATTCAGATACACGCGGCCCTCTGGAGTCGCGATCACCGTGCGATGACCCTTGAGAATGACGTAGGCATGATGGGTCGTCGCGAAATCGGTCGCCACCTGGATGCGATTGGACTGCACCTCCGCAACTGACACGCCGACGAGCCGCGCCATCTCGCCGGGATGCGGAGTGATGATGAGCTCGCGTTCCTCACTGCCGGTGAGGCACGCGGGGTCGTCGGCCAACACGGTCAAGGCATCAGCATCGAGAACCAGTGGAACCGTGGCTTTATCGAGCAGCGCTCGGATGAATTGAGCCACCTCCGGGGTGCGGCCAAGGCCTGGGCCGCAGGCGATGACATCGTGCGCCTGTTCCAGCAGCGTCTCTACGCCGCTCGCGTCCAGCGTTCCGTGAGAGCCGTCGGGGAGTTCGAGCGTCATGAACACTGGCGACGAGCCTGCCAACATGGGAAGGCAAGACCGTGGCGTGGCGACTGTGACCAGCCCGGCACCCGAGCGCAACGCTCCCATCGCGGCCAGATGCGCCGCCCCGGTCTTGCCAACCGAGCCAGCGACGATCGTCAATCGGCCGAAATCCCCCTTGTGCGAATCGGCGGCACGCGGTCCGACACTGCTGCGCAGCTGCTCGGGCGTGAGCAACTCGATGTGCGTCCCCTCGAGGCCATCGATGACCTCGTAGGGAATGCCGATGTCGGCGATCACCACGTCTCCCGCGTACGCCTCTCCTGGGGGCAGTACGAGCGGCAGCTTTGGCGCGGCGAGCGTGACGGTCATCGATGCGTCGATACAGTCACCGATGAGATGCGGCGTATCGGCTGACAGGCCACTCGGCAGGTCCACGGACACGATCGGAATCTCCGACGCGTTGACGTCGGCGATGACCGTCTCCATCATCCCCGCGGCCGCCGACGTGAGCCCCGTTCCGAATATCGCATCCACGATGAGCGCACACTGCGAGATTTCGGAGAAGTGCAGCTCCCAGCTCTGCTCATCGGCCACTTCCACGACCGTCACGCCCAGCCTGCCGAGGATGTCGAGGTTCGTACGCGCATCACCGCGTACGTCGCCCAACGCTCCGATGACGAACACCGATGTCTCGATCCCGTGCTGGAGCAGCGTCCGCGCGACAACGAAGCCATCGCCGCCGTTGTTGCCTCGGCCACACAGAACAGCCACCCGGCCATCGAGTTTCGATTCGTAGGTCGACTCAATCGCCGCAACCACCTGCCGTCCGGCGTTCTCCATGAGGACGAGCGAAGGAATCCCGATTTCCTCGATGGTGTAACGATCGGCTTCACGCATCTGCGCCGCGGTTAGAATTCGCATGGGCAGTCGGCAGTAATCAGTAGGCTACCGCTACTGCGTGCTTCCAGGATCATCGAGTGGAGGGCAGGAACAGAACAGATTTCGATCTCCGTAAGTGTTGTCGATGCGTCCCACCGGGGGCCAGTACTTCCGCTCCCGCACGAATGGAAGCGGAAAGGCCGCCTGTTCCCGCGTGTACGGATGCCGCCACTCCGTCGCCGTCACCACCGCCGCCGTGTGCGGGGCGTTCTTGAGGACGTTGTCCTGCGAATCGACCTTGCCAGTGATGACGTCCTCGATCTCGGCCCTGATCGCGATCATCGCGTCACAGAATCGATCGAGCTCCGCCTTGTCCTCGCTCTCGGTTGGCTCGACCATCAGCGTACCGGCGACAGGGAACGAGACCGTTGGCGCATGGAAACCAAAGTCGATCAGCCGCTTCGCCACGTCCATTTCTTCCACACCGCCCCCCTTGAAAGCACGTAGATCGAAGATCAGTTCATGGGCGACGCGACCGTTGGCGCGCGAATACAACACCGGGTAATGGCGCTCGAGCCGCGCCTTGATGTAGTTCGCGTTCAGGATGGCGTGACGTGTCGCATCGGTCAGTCCGTCGGCACCAAGCATCCGCACATATGCATAGGAGATGAGCAGGATGCTTGCACTGCCCCACGGCGCCGCCGACACGGCATGAATGGCATTCTCTCCGCCAACGCTCACCAGTGGATGGCCGGGCAGGAACGGCGCCAGGTGGCGCGCCACGCCGATCGGGCCCATGCCTGGCCCGCCGCCGCCGTGCGGGATCGCGAACGTCTTGTGGAGATTCAGGTGACAGACGTCAGCCCCAATGGTCGCCGGGCTCGTCAACCCGACCTGCGCGTTCATGTTCGCGCCGTCCATGTACACCTGCCCACCATGCTCGTGAACGATGTCGCAGATCCGGCGGATGTCGTCCTCGAACACGCCATGCGTGGACGGGTAGGTGATCATCAGACACGCGAGATGCTCGCGATGCTGCGCGGCCTTCGCCCGCAGGTCTTCGACATCAACGCTCCCGTCTCCCTGGCTGCGAACGACGACGACACGCATGCCGGCCGTGATAGCGCTGGCCGGGTTGGTGCCATGGGCCGAGGCGGGGATGAGCACCACGTTGCGGCCGGGTTCGCCGCGATGATGGTGGTACGCGCGAATCACCATGAGCCCGGTGAACTCGCCCTGAGCTCCCGAGTTTGGCTGCAGTGAGACCTCCGCAAACCCCGTGATCTCGCACAACGCCGCCTCGAGCTCCCGGAACACCTGCGTGTATCCCTCGGCCTGGTCCACCGGCGCAAACGGGTGCAGCTTGCTGAAAGCAGTCCACGTGACTGGCAGCATCTCCGTCGTCGCGTTCAATTTCATCGTGCACGAGCCGAGCGGGATCATCGAGGTGTCGAGCCCGATGTCCTTGCGCTCCAGGCTGCGGATGTAGCGCATCATCTCCAGCTCGGAGTGATGGGAGTTGAAGACCGGGTGGGTCAAAAACGGCGTGCTGCGACGAAGCGCCGCCGGCAGCCCGTCGCCTGATGCTGCCTCCAGCCTCGCCGCCGTCGATTCGCAGTCGATCGTGTGAGCGCGCTTCTCCGTGGCGCCGGCAAAGACATCGACGATGTCGCGGATGTCAGATGAGCTGACGGTCTCGTTGAGAGCAATCGAGAGCGTCTCTTCGTCGATGCGATGGAAATTCATCGCGGCGGCATGAGCACGCCGCAGCACCGCCTCGACGCTGCCACGGACTCGCACGCGCAACGTATCGAAGTAGTGCGTGTTGAGTTGCTCGTATCCAAGCGCGACGAGCTCGGCCTCCAGCACCCTGGTCAACCGTGTGAACGCGTGAGGCGATCGCCTTGATCCCGCGCGGCCCGTGAAACACGGCATACATGGCCGCCATATTCGCCAGCAGCGCCTGCGCCGTGCAGATGTTCGAGGTGGCCTTCTCGCGGCGGATGTGTTGCTCGCGCGTCGCCAGCGCCATCCGGTAGGCGCGCTGACCATGAGTATCGACGGACACGCCGATCAGACGCCCGGGCAACTGTCGAACGAAGGCGTTGCGCGTCGCGAAGAACGCCGCGTGCGGTCCACCGTATCCGAGCGGCACGCCAAATCTCTGGGCGCTTCCGTAGACGACATCTGCGCCCATCTCGCCAGGGGGGACGAGCAGTCGCGAGCGACAGCAGGTCCGCGCCCACCGACACGAGCGCGCCCGCCGCCTGCGCTCGGTCGATTAGCGCCCTCAGGTCGTGCACCGCCCCGCCGACGTCCGGGTACTGCACGATGGCACCAAAGACTGGCCCCTCGAAGGTCATCTGCTCGAGCGGCATGATGCGGAGATCGATGCCGAGTGGTTCCGCTCTCGAGCGCAGAACGTCGATGGTCTGCGGGAAGCAGCCGTCGCTCACGAGACAGACGGAGTGCGCGGGATCGCTCCGATTGCCCGGACGAGCGCGATGCATCAGCGCCATGGCCTCGCCCGCAGCGGTCGCCTCGTCGAGCAGAGAGGCGCTCGCCACCTCCATCCTCGTCAGATCCATCACCATGGTCTGAAAATTCAGAAGCGACTCCAGCCGGCCCTGCGAGATTTCGGCCTGGTACGGCGTGTACGGCGTATACCAGCCCGGGTTCTCCAGCACCATTCGCAGAATCACGCTTGGCGTGAAGGTGTCGTAGTAGCCCAAGCCGATGTAGGACCTGAAGACCTGGTTTCGATGCGCCAGGTGTCCGAGGCGGTTGAGGTACTGCTGTTCGCTCTCGGCGGGCGGCAGCGAGAGCGGAGCCTTGAGCCTGATAGAGGCCGGGATCGCCTCGTCCATCAGCGCGTCGAGCGTTGGTGCGCCGACCGCCTGGAGCATCTCGTCGCGCTCGTCCGGCGACGGCCCGACGTGGCGGCGAGCAAACCTGTCGCTGACGTCGAGTGAGCTCATTACGCGCGGGTCAACGCTTCGTATTGCGCGCTGTCCAGCAGGGATCCTGTCGGCTGCGGATCCGACAGACGGATCTTCACCATCCAGGTCTCGTGCGGCTTGGCGTTCAACGTCTCGGGATGATCTTTGAGGGCCGGGTTCACCTCGACGACTTCACCGCTCATCGGCGCAAACAGCTCTGAGACCGCCTTGACGGACTCGATGGATCCGAACGACTCGCCCGCCTGGACCTTGCGTCCCGGGTCGGGTAGTTCGACAAAGACGACATCGCCGAGTTGATCCTGCGCGAACTGGGTGATGCCGATCTCGGCGATCTCTCCGCCGAGCCGAATCCACTCGTGGTCCTTGGTGTACTTCAGGTCTGCCGGATACGACATGCGAGTGTCCTCGTTAAATGACTCCCGACCCTATTACACGTTTGTAAAACGGCAGCGACACCACGCGGGCCTTCGTGGCGCGGCCGCGGATGTCGATGTCGATCTGGCTGCCGGGTGTCGAGAACGAAACCAGGACGTACGCCATCCCAACCGCCTTCTTCAGAAATGGTGTCTGCGTCCCGCTCGTGACCTTGCCAATGGGGTCACCGTCACTCGTCACGGTGTACCCCTGTCGTGCGATACCACGATCGAGCATCTCGAAACCAATCAGCGTGCGCGCAACGCCCTTCGCCTTCTGCTCGAGCAGGCGCTCGCGTCCGATGAAAGCCGGCTTCTTCCAGCCGATCGTCCAATCCAGCCCCGCTTCAAGCGGGGTCGTGAACTCATCGATGTCGTTTCCGTACAGCCGCATCGCGGCCTCGAGTCGAAGTGTGTCGCGCGCGCCCAGCCCGCATGGGATCACGTCGGCGCTTCTGCCCGACTCGATGAGCGCCTGCCACACGCGGTCCGCCATATTGGGAGGAACGAAGATCTCGTAGCCATCCTCCCCTGTGTAGCCGGTCCGCGAAATGGTGACCCGCGCCGCGGCAACTTCGCCGTACGCAAACCAGTAGTAGCGAATCTCTCCCAGGTCGATAGCGGTCAACGGCTGCAGGACAGAACGAGCGGCCGGCCCCTGAATCGCGATCAGGGCGTAGCGGCTGCTGGAATCGACAACGGCCGCATCACCGGCGGCCTTGACCTGCTCGCTGATCCACGCGAAGTCTTTCGCGGTGTTGGCGGCGTTGACGACGAGCATGAAGTGACTCGAGGCCATTCGATAGACGAGCATGTCGTCGACAAACGTGCCGTCCGGCGTCAGCAGCCCCGCGTACTGAGCCTGCCCAATGTTCAACTTGCTCGCGTCGTTGCTGGAGATCAACTGCACCGCTTCGAGGGCTCCCTTGCCGGCGATTTCGATCTCACCCATATGGCTGACATCGAACAGACCCGCGCGGGTGCGCACCGCCAGATGCTCATTGGTAATGCCGGAGTATTCAATCGGCATCTCCCAACCGGCATACGGCACCATGCGGGCGCCCGATGCGCGATGACGTGCATGTAGTGGGGTTGTCCGGAGGGTGGCGGCCGTGTCGGTCATGAAAAACGAAGCGGGACGGGAAAGCAAGACTGTACTAGGCGCAGAACGAGAGGGTCAAGACGGAGGCGGACTCAGGGCGTCGTTCGCAGCGACATCGCTCCGCCGCGCAGGCGGTCGAACACACTGGCCAGATGCTCGGCGGTCACCGACCCGACAGAGACGATTTCGTGGGCTCGCAGAACGGTCGCATGGTGGGGCTGGAGGAATACGTAAACGTCACACAGCCCTGCCAGGTCGTGAAGCCGATGGGAAGACAGAACCACGGCCGCCCCACGATCCCGCTTGGTCTCGAGCATCGTCGAGAGCCACCGCCCTGCGTCCGGGTCAAGCCCTTCCCACGGCTCATCCAGCACGATCAGACCCAGCGGATGTCGACCAAGCACGGTGCGCAGGCCCAGGAGCTGCCTCGTCCCACGCGAGAGAGTTCGAAGCCGCCGTGTCTCTCGCGTCACATCGTCGCCCGCGCCAAGACTTCCCCACTGCGCGGCGCGAACGCTCCCGGGCAGGGTGGCTTCGCCGGCAAAGTATCCGACCCCCGTTCGGGCAAGCGCATCGCGAGGCGTCAGTCCATTGATCCGAATCTCCCCCGAACGCGGCGTGAGGCATCCAGTGATCGCTCGCAGCAATGTGGTCTTTCCCGAGCCGTTGGGGCCAACGACACCTGCGGCCTGTCCCGACGCGAGATCGAACGACACGTCCTGAAACACAAGCCGCCGGCCGTATTGCATTGCGAGGCCGCGGATCGATACCGCCAGCGTCACTGCGCGGCCTCGAGTGGGACGTCCCGCTGCGCGACCCACCGGCATGCCGCAATCAGCGCGGCAACGGCAAGCGCGAGTGCCGGCGTGACCGCCATCATCTCGGCTCTATCGAGGTGTCGCCCTACGGCACCGGGCGGGTAGATGAGAAACGACCAGGCTGGCCATGCCAGTTCTTCGATGCGCGTCGACAGAACCGTCCAGCGCGCAAAGACCTCGCTCGACAGTGTCGTCGCAGTGGTCACCGCGACAAGCATCCAGCCGATCCCTCCGGAGAAGCGCGGCAGAGCAACGGTGATGGCCCACGGCAGCGTGGAGACCAGGAATATCGCGGCACACGTCCCTGACGCCGACAGGTGGTTGCTCGCTCCGGCACTCACGACCAGCTCGAAGATCGCAAGACAGACCCAACTGGTCAGGCCCGGGACAATCGAGGACACCCAGTGCACCAATGCGATCGATATGCGGCTGCTTCCTCTCGTCAACAACAGATCGTAGTGACCGCGTCGGGCCGGAAGCGCGAAGCCCGACGACGCTGCAAACGATTGAAGAAAGAGCACCGGCACCAGAGCGTTCGACGATTGACCTGGGTCGGCTCCGATAACGATGGCCGATACGAGCGTCAACACGACGAACGTGCCGGTCATCATCGATGAGACTGGAGAGACGACGCGGAAAAACCGGGTGAGATACCAGACGTCGCGCATGGCACCCTCGCTACGATTCGGCGCGTGGCGTGCTCATCGCCCTGACCCAGCGCGGGAGGCGCTTGCCCTGGCCGCGACCCGGACGGCCAGCGACACGAAGATACGCCTCGAGCGTGTGATAGCTGATGTTGAGCTTCCGGCACGCTCGACGCTTGTTGCGTCCGCACTTCTCGTACATCAGGCGCGCATAGTGGCAGGCCCACGCCCGCATCGTCTCGTCGCGGGCGATCGATGGAGCCAGCACCTCCGCGAACTCCCCGCGGATCCGAGCAGGCAGGTCGTCCAGCTCGATGCGATCCGATTCCATCAGCGCAAGGGCACGCTCTACGAGCCGTTCCAGTTCGCGAACGTTGCCCGGCCACGGATACATGCGAAGCGCCTGCTCGGCCTCGGTCGACAGCGTCAAGTCACGCGCATTGCGGTGTCGACTCAGAAAGTACCGCACAAGCTCCGGCACATCCTCGCAGCGGCTGCGCAGCGGCGGCACGTGAATCTCGACACCGCTCAGACGGTAATACAGATCGGCGCGGAACAGTCCTCTCGCGACGAGATCGGACAGCGGCCGGTTCGTTGCTGCGACGATGCGCGTGTCGATTCGACGAGTCGCGTGGCCGCCAACGCGTTCGATGGCAAGGTCCTGGAGCACGCGAAGGAACTTTGCCTGGGCCGACAACGACAAGTCGGATACTTCATCGAGGAAGAGCGTCCCGCCGTCGGCGTGCTCGAACTTCCCTCGACGCCCTCGTACTCCCGTCGCGGTCCGTTCTTCGATGCCGAATAGCTCCGCCTCGAGCAGCGTCTCGACGACGGCGGCGCAGTTGACGGCGACGAACGGGCCTCGCCTGCGCCGGCCCAGATCGTGGAGCTGTCGCGCGACGAGCTCCTTGCCGGTGCCGCTCTCGCCTTCGATGAGGATGGTGAAGTCCGTTGCTGCAACGCGCTCAATCTGCGCGCGCAGCGCCTTCATCACCTCAGTCGAGCCAATCAGCGGTGCGGAACCCAGGATTGAAGCAGCCGCGACGGTTCGTCCGCGGCCGATCTCCAGCACCAGTCCTCCGACATGCGCCAATGCCACCAGCATCGAGTAGTCGGGCTCTTCGAGCGGCCGGTCCGGCGGGTACGACGCTTCGAGCACGGCTTGCACGCGAGGATCTGCTGTGGGCACGCCGAGGACGACCGAGTCAGCCGTCCGAGTCGGTGTGACCAGACGTGCCTGATAACGTGCCCGCACTTCGCGCAGACGAACGGCCCGCAGAGCGAGCGTCTGGCGCACCTGCTCCTCGAACGTCGCACCGAGGTCGTCGCGAGGAACGTTGCTGGCAAGAGCCGTCCCAAGCGCTTCGAGCACCTGTCGCAGAGGCGCAACGTTGTCGTCAGCGCGTCTCATCGCGCCACCACTATCACCTGGCATCACCGCACGCGTCTCGCTCACAGGGACCTCCGCCAACGGCCAACCAAATGCAGTGCCATCGTCTGCGGGTTCCATGAAGGCTTCTGTGCGCGAGGCTTTCTGCGAGATCGCATTCGATGCGTGCTCGGCGTGGGTAGGTGGTGCCCCGCGCGCGTGAGTACGGCTGCAGGACCCAGAGAACTGGATACCCTCCAGTTCACCGCTCGCCGTAAACGTCGTCCGGCGCCGGGCGGTAGAATGCCGACGGATGACTGCACAGGACTTCGTCAAGCTGGCACTCCAGCTTGCCACCCTGCTCGCCTTCGCACTGGCGTTCAGCGAGATCATGGCCGGGCCGATGATGAGCCGACTGCTGTGGCGCCGGACGCCTCTGTCACGAGCCGCGACCGTAATCCAGGGCAGCTGACCCCTCGCGTGCGTTATCCTTGCGACCACGAATGAAGAGCCTTCTTGGACATCTCTACTTCTGGGTTCTGCTCGCGATTCTGGCCGGGGGCCTGTACGGGTACCTGGATCCAGAGGCTGCGGTACGTCTCAGACCGCTCGGCGACGGATTCATCGCCCTGGTCAAGATGCTGATCAGCCCGATCATCTTCTGTACCGTGGTTCTCGGCATTGCCGGGGCCGGTGACATGAAGAAGGTCGGCCGGGTGGGTGCCAAGGCGCTGATCTACTTCGAAGTCGTCTCCACGGTGGCGCTCATCATCGGACTCGTCGTCATCAACCTGATCAGGCCCGGCGCCGGGTTCAACGTCGATCCCGCGACACTCGATGCGAGTGCCGTCGCCGACTACGCAAAACGCGCCACGACTCAGACGACGACCGACTTCATCCTGGGTATCATCCCGACGACGTTTCTCGATGCTTTCACTGGGTCCGGCAACCTGCTGCAGGTCCTGTTCGTGGCAATCCTGTTCGGTTACGCCATGACACACATGGGGCCGAGAGGCGCCACGGTGCACCAGTTCATCGAGGCGTGCTCGCACATTTTCTTCTCCATGATGAACGCGCTGATGAAGTTGGCACCGATCGGCGCTGGCGGGGCGATGGCATTCACCATCGGCAGGTACGGCATCGATGCTCTCCGCCCGCTCGCTGCGTTGATGGGGAGCTTCTATCTGACTTGCCTGCTCTTCATCCTCATCGTGCTCGGGACCATCGCGGCCTTCACCGGCTTCAACATCCTGCGCTTCATCGTCTACATCAAGGACGAACTGCTCACGGTGCTCGGCACGTCATCCTCTGAATCGGCGCTGGTGCCGTTGATGCAGAAACTGGAGAAGCTTGGCTGCTCGCGCTCAGTCGTGGGCCTGGTCGTCCCCTCCGGGTATTCATTCAATCTGGATGGCACCAATATCTACCTCACGATGGCAGCGTTGTTCGTGGCCCAGGCGCTGAACATCGAGCTCTCGATGCGGGAACAAGTGACACTGCTCGCCGTGGCGATGCTGACATCCAAGGGTGCATCTGGGGTGACCGGTGCGGGTTTCATCACGCTTGCGGCAACACTCGCGGTTGTCCCGTCGATTCCGGTCGCCGGCCTGGCGCTCATCCTCGGCATCGACCGCTTCATGTCCGAGGCACGGTCGCTCACCAACTTTATCGGCAACGGCGTCGCGGCCATCGTCGTCGCGCGATGGGAGAAGGAGCTCGACCCTGTGCGACTGACCCAGGAGCTTACGGGAGTCCGCTCCACATCGGCTCAACCTCCGGGCGAAGGTTCAAGACAGTTTGCGGATCTCTAGTCACCTCCGCTGCAGCGGCCCCCGTCGCGGCACACTCAATCGGCAGGAGATCGACAGTCGCTGAGAACGCGAGTGCGCCGCGATACACGATGACGTCGGCGTCAACCGTCCAGACAGCGCAACGGATCACACGAGCCCGAACGAGGACTCGACCCTGAGCTGCGGTCACGTGAACATCGACATTCGTACCCGGCAGTAAACGCGTTGCACCCTCGACGAGAGCTCCCCAGGGCGACACGTTGATGACCGCCAGCTCGCGTCCCGCTCGCAATCGGACGCGAGACAGTGCCTCCGTGCAGGCCGGTATGCGGCGATTGGTTCGACGGCGCTCCTCCATGTCAGTCGGCATTGACCCAGGCACTGGTCGTTCGATCGAAGCGCAGGACACGGGTACGTGCCGTCACACCTAACACGCGCACGACCCACTGTGTGCGGTCACGTCCAACGACGTATACGCTGCCCGACGTGGCCGTTCCGTTCGGGCTGAGCGAGAGGATGTTCGTTCCACTCAGCGCCACGGCGTCGGTAACGGATATCCCGGGCGCTATCCCAATCGACGTGCCTGGAAAAAGGTCGGACAGGATGGTCGGGGCCTCAATGACGCGATCGATCTGCTGCTCAATGTCCGGCGTACGCACGCCATCGCCATTGCCGTCCTCGACGATCGAGAACGATGTGCCACGTCCGTCAAGCTGGAAATGGAGCGCGACCGAGGTCGCCCGACCCACGGCGCGCGCGCGTGCCCACGCGATGCGGGTGGCGAGGTATCGTGCGGCGGCTGCCCCTCGCGAACGATCGACTGCGGCCAGAACGCTCGGCACACTGATTCCGGCCAGGATGCAGATCAGCACGGACACAAACAGGGTCTCGAGCAGCGTGTAGCCGTTGGCCATCCCGACGGGCGGCCGCGGACACTGGGGGAAGCGTCCGCGACCACACCCGTACGCCCTCACTGCCCGACCGGCTCCCCCTTCGCAGCCACGGTAATGAGCGGCTTCAGCTTCAAGAAGCTCTTCTCGCCCACACCACGCACGTTCATCAGGTCCTCGATCTGATTTCAAAGAATGGTTGGCGTCGTGTTGATGCAGGTGCACACGAGATGCGCCCACCAGCTGCGCCCGCCACGACCCACTTTCGACACTACCGTGCGGCGGCGTAGCACGAGGCTTCATCGGTCTCTCGCCGCAACGAGCAATCGATCGTGCATTCCGGCCACGTCGCTCTCGACGAAAGCAAGCGAGAAGCCGCTTGGATGTCGTTGAATCCGTCGGTTTAACGTGTTGACGAGAAAGGCGTTATCAGCCGATGCGAGTACGCCCGTCGAGGGAGGGGGCTGAGATGACCCCGCCAGTTAACTGTCGAAGGAAATGGGCGCGGTATGGACGATGTCGATCAAACCCGAACTCCTATCAGTGGACTCCACCGTTACTACAACCGTGCCGCATAGCGGCGGCAGCGAAACAGTACGACGCAATTCTCGGACAATACGGGGTTCGATGGCAGGGTTGGAGTAGTTCGCCTGCCCGCCACGCGTGCCAACGCGCGGGGGTTCCCAGGTCGCGATGGCTTCCCGTGGCAACCACAGGGTCACAGCGCCTCTGCTTACTCCAGGTCGCTGGATTCGTGTACCAACGCCGCCCGTCGTCATCGTTTAGCGTGTCCGCAGGGCTCCTAACAACCCGAGTGTCCGCTCCCTCCGTGTGTTCGGGCGCATGCATTGGACATCCGACGCATGTCCGTTGCTGTACATAACGACGACCTCAATACAGTCGCCGCGCTTGTGAACACGCGTTCTAACAGCTTCTAATGCGTCGGCGCCGATCGCGAATGCCGTGCTCAGGTTTAGTGAACCCATTGACTGAGCGGCTCTGTACCTGTCACGGATAAAGTGATGCCCGAGATAGGCAGCTGGGCCTTGACAGTCGTAACCGACAAACTCTCTGAGCGCGACTCCACTTGTGCGGAACAATGCGCATTGTCTGTCGATAGGTGAATAGAGAGCAGCCATCAAGGTGCACCCTTGCATGGGTTCCGCTTGAGAAGGGTTCCTTTGAGAAACCTCAAGCAATGAATCCTCGATTGTGGTCCGCATTCGATCAATGGTGCAGTCTGCTGGCTCAATGACACGTAGCATGCGTTCCGCGCAGTGAAGCGCAGCCGCCGTCTGATCGTCCGGTTCCGCAATCAGGAATATCGATCGTCCGCAGTGATTTGCTCCGCACGTCTTTGGGAAAATCTTCGTAAATTGAATGGGAATTCGCGAAGGAGCGCTGTGCGTGGCGTCGGCGTAGAGCAGAATTCCTGCATCGAACGATATGGCGACAGCAACTGCCATGTCATTCCTCGCTGATGTCAGAGCAATCCGGCACCGCGCGCCCACTTGTACTTGGCGCCGAGCACGTCCACCGGGATCTCCGTCGAATAGGGGTAGGCCGGAATCTTGTGATCGAAGAGGTACTCCGACGCCTCTTCGACCTCCACGTCGCCCGCGAGCGAGACGACGATCGGTTTGTCGATGCCCTTCCCTCGCATTTCCTCGACGATCTCGGCCAGCAGCTTTGCGAACACCATCGGCGGCGTGACGATCGTGTGCCAGTAGCCGAGGATGAGCGAGTGGATCCGCGGATCCTCGAGCCCGAAACGGACGGTGTTCTGGTAGGTCTTCGGCGGCTCGCCGCCGGTGATGTCGACCGGGTTGCCGGATGCGCCGAAGGGAGGAATGAACTTCTTGAACGCCGCGTCGAGGTCCGGCGGAAACGTCATGAGCGACAGGCCGTTGTCCACGACCGCATCCGACAACAGGACGCCGGAGCCGCCGGCCCCGGTGATGATGACGATGTTGTCGCCCTTCGGTGTCGGCAGGATCGGAAGCGCGCGGGCGAATTCGAGCATCTCGCGCAAGGAGCGCGCGCGAATCACGCCTGACTGCCTCAGCACATCGTCGTAGATCTTGTCGTTGCCCGCGAGCGCGCCGGTGTGCGAGCTGGCGGCCTTGGAACCCAGGGAGGTGCGTCCGGCCTTCAGCACGACGACAGGCTTTTTCTTCGACACGCGCTTCGCTACTTCGGCGAACGCGCGGCCGTCCTTCAGGTCCTCGCAGTGCTGCACGATGATGTGCGTGTTGTCGTCCTGCTCGAAGAACGTCAGCAGATCGTCTTCATCGATATCCGACTTGTTCCCCAAGCCGACGATGGCCGAGACGCCCATCTTCGCCGAGCGGGAGAAGCCGATGATGGCCATCCCGATACCGCCCGACTGCGACGACAACGCCGCGTGGCCTTTGACGTCGTACGCCGTGCAGAACGTCGCGCAGAGGTTGCTCCACGTGTAGTAGAAGCCGTAGATGTTCGGGCCCATCAGGCGGACGCCGTACTTCTGGGCGACCGCGACGAGCTCCTTCTGGCCCTCGACGTTGCCGGTCTCGGCAAAACCCGAAGGAATGAGGACGGCGCCGGGAATCTTCTTCTCGCCGCACTCTGCTACCGCTGACGGCCACGAACTTCGCCGGGATCGCGAAGACCGCGACATCGATGTCGCCAGGGACATCCTTGACGCTCTTGTAGGCCTTCAGGCCCATGATCTCGTCGGCGGACGGGTTGATCGGATAGATCTGCCCCTTGTACCCGCCGTTGATCAGGTTCTTCATCACCGAGTTGCCGATCTTGCCCGCCTCCGAGGAGGCGCCGATGACGGCGACCGCCTTCGGCTTCATGATGCGGTTCATGTCGCGCACGATGTCCTCGTGCTTCGGGCGGAACCGCGCCGGCGCCGGCGAGAAGTTGACGACGATCCGGACGTCGGCCGCGATCGCGCCGTCCTTGGTCGCGAACACAGGGTTCAAGTCCATCTCCGCGATTTCCGGGTTGTCGGCGATGAGCTGCGAGACGCCCTGGATCATTGTCGCGAGCGCGTCGCGGTTGACCGGATCCCCACCGCGGACGCCCTTGAGGATCTGCGCCGCAGCGATGCCGTCGAGCATCGACAGCGCGTCGTCCTTTGTCGCGGGCGCGAGACGGAACGTGATGTCCTTGAGCACTTCGACGAGGACGCCGCCAAGACCGAACGCGACGAGTTTGCCGAAGACAGGATCGGTGACCGCGCCGATGATCACTTCCTGGCCGCCAGCGAGCATCTGTTGCACCTGGACGCCGAGGATGGTGGCCTTCGCGTTGTACTTCTTCGCGTTGGCGATGATCGTGTCGTAGCCCTTCTGGGCCTCGTCGGCGCTCTTCACGCCGACCAGCACGCCGCCCGCCTCGGTCTTGTGCAGGATCTCCGGCGACACGATCTTGAGCACCACCGGAAAGCCCATCCCCGTCGCAATCGTCGCCGCCTCGGCGGCCGACTTCGCGACGCCTTCTTTGGGAACCGGGATCCCGTACGCCTCGCATACGAGCTTGCCCTCGGGTGCGGTGAGCGCGGTGCGGCCTTCGGCTTTGACTGCATCGAGCACACGTCTGACTTCTTCGGTCGGGTTGGTGATCATCGTCATGTCTAGAGTCCGTGTAGCCGTTTCAGATGACTTTCTCGGCGCGCAGAGCTGCGATCTCATTCGCTCCGAAGCCGAGTTCTGCCAGGATCTCGTCAGTGTGCTCGCCGAGTAGTGGCGATCGCTTCACGTCGGCCGGACTGTCAGACATCTTGATCGGATTGCCCACCGTGAGGTACTTGCCGCGCGTCGGGTGATCGACCTCGACGACGGTGCCGGTCTTGCGCAGCGACGGTTCTTCCGCGATCTCTTTCATGGAGAGAATCGGTCCGCACGGGATGTCGTGGGTGTTGAGGATGTCCATCGCCTCGAACTTGGTCTTCGTCTTCGTCCATTCCTCAATCCCGTCGAAGATTTCCGACAGATGCGGCAGCCGCGCCTTCGGCGTCGCGTACCGCGGATCGGTCAACCATTCCTCACGACCTATCACTTTGCAGATAGCGTCCCAGACGGGAGCCTGCGTGATGAAGTAGATGTACGCGTTGGGGTCGGTTTCCCAGCCCTTGCACTTGAGAATCCATCCGGGCTGCCCGCCGCCAGAGGCGTTCCCCGACCGCGGGGCGGCATCACCGAACGTGCCGTTGGGGTATTGCGGGTACTCTTCGAGGACCTGGGTCCGTGCGAGCCGCTGCTGATCGCGCAGCTTCACGCGGCACAGATTGAGCACGCCATCCTGCATCGCTGCGAGTACGCGCTGACCGCGGCCCGTGGTGTTGCGCTGGTACAAGGCCGCCACGATGCCCAGCGCAAGATGCAATCCGGTTCCGCTGTCGCCGATCTGCGCACCGGTGACCAGCGGCGGGCCGTCATCGAAGCCGGTGGTGGACGCCGCACCACCGGCACACTGCGCGATGTTCTCGTAGACTTTGCAGTCCTCGTACGGTCCGGGGCCGAAACCCTTGACCGACGCGACAATCATGCGGGGGTTGATCTCGCGGATACGCTCCCAGGTGAAACCCATGCGGTCGAGCGCTCCCGGAGCGAAGTTCTCCACGAGCACATCGCATTTCTTCACGAGGGCTTCGAGGATTGCTCTACCTTTCGGGTTCTTGGCGTCGACCGTGATCGAACGCTTGTTCGAGTTGAGCATCGTGAAGTACAGGCTGTCCACTCCCGGAATGTCGCGCAGCTGGCCGCGCGTGACGTCCCCCTCACCGGCGCGTTCAACCTTGACGACGTCGGCTCCCAGCCATGCGAGGAGCTGCGTGCACGTCGGCCCGGATTGAACGTGAGTGAAGTCGAGAATGCGAACGCCGTCTAGTGCCTTGCCCATCTATGAGGCCCTCTCAAAGGATCCAGGTTATTTCTTGCGAACCGCGCTTTGCGGGTTGAGTTTGCCGATGCTGCCGCTCTCAGTGCCGGCCGCTGGGTCGATAACCGCGTTGATGAGGGTCGGCCTGCCGGAGTCCATGGCCTTGTTCACGGCTTGGCTCAGCTCGGCCGGCGTGGTCACATGAACGCCGACGCCACCGAATGCTTCCATCATCTTGTCGTAGCGGGCGTCCTTGACGAAGACGGTTGTCGCAACGTCGGAACCGCCGGTGGGATTGACGTCGGTTCCGCGATAGATGCCGTTGTTGTTGAAGACGACGATGCAGACCGGCAGGTTGTACCGGCAAATCGTTTCCACTTCCATGCCGGAGAACCCAAAGGCGCTGTCGCCTTCGACCGCCAGCACAGGTTTACCGGTTTCCACGGCGGCCGCGACGGCAAAGCCCATTCCGATGCCCATGACACCCCAGGTGCCGACGTCCAGGCGTTTGCGCGGTTGATACATGTCGATGACACCGCGCGCGAGATCGAGGGTGTTGGCGCCTTCGTTGACGAGAATGGCGTCCGGCCGCTCTTTGATGACGGTGCGCAGTGCACCGAGCGCACTGTGGAAGTCCATCGGCGCCGAATCTCTCGTCAGCTTCGACGACATCTTGGCGATGTTCGCTTCCTTGCGCGCGTTGACGTCGGCGACCCAGTCAGCCGAAGGCGCTGGCCACTGGGCGCCAATGCCCTCGAGAAGAGCCGACACGCAGGAGCCGATATCGCCGACCAGGGGGGCGACGATCTCGACGTTGCTGTCCATTTCCCTGGGCTCGATGTCGATCTGGATGAACTTCTTCGATCCAGGCTCACCCCAGGTCTTGCCCTTGCCGTGCGACAACAGCCAGTTGAGGCGGGCGCCAATCAGCATGACGACGTCGGCGTCTTTCAGCACCGTCGAACGCGCCGCCCCCGCCGACTGCGGATGCGTGTCAGGCAAGAGGCCCTTGGCCATGCTCATCGGCAGGAAAGGTACGCCGCATTTTTCGACCAGGGCGCGGATCTGGTCGTCGGCCTGCGCGTATGCCGCGCCTTTGCCGAGAATAATCAGGGGGCGCTTGGCACCTTTCAGCAGATCGAGCGCACGCGCGACAGCGTCCGCGGCTGGACGCTGGGCAGGTGCCGGGTCAATGACCTTGACGAGTGACTTGGCAGCAGCCTCCGCGTCCATCACCTGAGAGAACAGTTTGCCCGGCAGATCAAGATAGACGCCGCCTGGACGCCCAGAAACCGCTGCGCGGATTGCGCGCGCCACGCCGATGCCGATGTCCGCGGCATGCAGCACGCGGAACGCCGCCTTACAGACCGGCTTGGCAATGGCCAGTTGGTCCATCTCTTCGTAGTCGCCCTGCTGCAAGTCGACGATCTCGCGCTCGGACGAGCCGCTGATCAGGATCATCGGAAAGCAGTTGGTCGTCGCATTGGCCAGCGCAGTCAGCCCGTTGAGGAAGCCGGGAGCTGACACCGTGAGGCAAATACCGGGCTTCTTCGTAAGAAAGCCGGCGATGGCCGCGGCGTTGCCGGCGTGCTGCTCGTGCCTGAACGAGATGACGCGCATGCCTGCGGCCTGTGCCAGACGGCCGAGGTCCGTGATCGGAATGCCTGGCACACCGTAGATGGTCCTGATGCCGTTGAGCGTGAGCGCCTCGATGACGAGGTGAAAGCCGTCCGTCAGCTTCCGCTCGGTATCGGCTGCGTTGGCATCGGCAGTGGAGGCCGCAGTCTCTAACATAGTGTCCTCCGGAGCAGTGGCTTTTTGGCGATCAGAATGGAATACCGTATGTGGTATACCAATCAAAGTCAACTTGAAGCCCGCGCCTTTCATCGTCAGGAAAAACCAGAAAGATCATCGAGATCATCGAAGTCTGCGCGGCGCTGGAGAGCATGGCGGCGAGACCAGCCATGCGCGACTGATCCACTGCGCTCAAATACGTGGAATGCCGATGCCGGCGAGGATACACAGCAGCATCAGGGTGAACAGGATCTCGAGGAACGCGTAGCCCGCGCTGCTAAGAGCGGGTGGCCGCGGGTGCTGGGGGGAGCGCCCGCGACCATTGCCGCACATCGTAACTACTGCCCCGCCGACTCCCCCTTCGCGGTGGCGACTGTGACGAGAGGCTTCAGCTTCAGGAAGCTTTTCTCCCCCACGCCACGCACGTTCATCAGGTCCTCGACCTTCTTGAACGATCCGTTCTTCTGCCGATATTCGAGGATGCGTTCTGCTGTCGACCTGCCTATGCCAGGCAGCGTTTCCAGCTGTGCGAGGCTCGCTGTATTCAGGTTGATCGGTGCAGTCTCGGACGTCGACGAGCTCGCCGTGTTCCGCCGCGAGGACTCCTGTGCGGCGGCGGGTGCGACAACGAGCCCCACAACCAATAGAACCGCGATGACGAAGCGAATCATGAGCAGCCTCCTGTCCGCATTTGGCAGGCGCAATCACGCAGGAACGCGGGAACGTGCGGACGTGTCGAAACGTGGTTCGGTGCGCCGTGACCTGCCACATGGCTCCTCGGCGCGCGAAGTGTCCCGGCAGGGATTGGCGGAACTCGGGATTGGGTGCACGATGGCCACACAAACCCGCCGGGACGATTTACCCGGAGAGCAATCGCGGCGCCGACTCGATGTCACACGATGTGTTGGTGCAGGTCAGTGAGCAGGAAGCAGTTAGGCGGGGCTCGACTCAATCGCGGCGCCGATACACTCCAGAAACTGTGAACGCAGGTTGGCGATTGGAGACTCGATGATCTGTTCGTACTCGGTCAACACCGTTCGCCGCTACACGCAAATCGTTGCGCGCATGCCCTGCAGTGCCAGAACCAGATTGGCCTGGGTCCACTGCAGCGGTATATGAGGATTAGGTATGTACGTACCGCCTCGAAGGTAGTAGAGCTCGGCGCAGCGCCACTCTTTCGTGATCTGGGCGAGCGATCGATTGAAATGCACGATCTGTTTGCTGCGATCGCCGGGCGACTCGGTATTCAGAGCCCGTCGCCCGTAGTGAGCCGACAGGATCGGATCGAAGAGACACCATTGCGCCTCGTCGCCAATGCGTTCCAGCAGTCTGTCGCGATGTCGTGAAGGACCAGCTCGACCACCGCCTGATCGTCAACGACCTCGAGAGGACACAGCAGAAACAGGAGCGCCGCGTCGTAACGCCGATTCCGCGTGGTATGGATCTGCGTGCACTCGCTCGGCAGAATGGCTGCGAGCGCCTGACGACCCAACTGAATCAGATCATGGGCAAGCGACGGCAGGTCTGAGCCAATTTCGCGCCGCCAGCTTGCCTCTGTCGCGGTGCTGGCCAGCGCAAGAAACGCCTGGAGCCCCGCCACGACCGTGCCGACGCTCGACGCCGACAGCTTCCTCGTCTCCTCCCAGTGCCCGCTGTCCTCGTCCTGCCAGAATCTGATCGCCTCGAAGTAGCGAATGAGACGTGACAGCACCGCCACTGTGTCCGGGTCTGGCTCCAGACGGCCGCGGGCAGCCAGCCTGCACGACAGCCATAGAAAATACCCGAGCGCATCGTTCTGGGCGTGTGCCCACGGCTCACCAGCGATTTCGCTCAGTGACACACCATCGAAGCGAACCTGGGGGCGGCGAGAGACGTCCTGCGGATCGACTTCACCAGAAATGATCCCGTCGAACCGATACAGATAACGGCTGAAGAACGTGACCAGCGCGCGAACGACATCGACGGCCACGTCTGTCTTGCCAGACACGTCATGTGCGAGTGCAGCGTAGACGTTGTCTCTGAGCCAGACACTCCCGTAACCAGAAGAGGCAATCGAGTCGCCTGCGGGCGAGGCCGAAAACAGGCCGGACGGCAGGCGACTGAACGTCAGGGTCTGATGATCGGCAAGAGCTCGTTCGACCCGGACGAGATCGTCTGCATTGTACGGCCCGTCCGGAACGAGCTCGGCGAGCTCGGGATTGTGAAAGGTCATCGCAGCAGGAATCAGGCCGCTGCCGAAGGCCCGCTCGCGGCCTGTGCGAGCTGACGAATCGCGCCAAGGTGATATGCGAGGTGCGGAATACTGCCGACGGCACTCGCGAGTCCGATTTCATCCCATGCCGGGGGCTGCTTCAACGCGTCCATCCATGCGCGCGCCTCGCGGGCGAGCTCGGAGCGAAGCGTCTTCCACTGGTCGTCGGTCACCTGTTGCCGCGTCCAGCTCTCCGCCCAGTTGGCGTCACCCCACGGATCCTCGCCGCGCGCGAAACGATTCAGCAGGCTCAGGCCGTAGCGAAGGTGTTCCACATGGGCCGCAACCGACGAGCGCCCTCCCGGTTGAGCGCTGGCCGTGTCTGCAGACAACGTATCCAGCGAGGCAATCAGTCCGCGGTCGCCCGGATTCAGGAAGTAGGCATCGGATCCTGGGCCATAGAGCACTTCGCTCAGATGGGTTATCACCACCCGGTGCAGCAACGAGGTGCTGGTATCGTCGCTGTTGGAACTCAACTTCTGGCTCATACCGCCCTCCAATTCCGGCTACCGATGATTTCTCCGTCCCGGCGCAGTCTATACAACAAGAGAATCCGTTCACAGGAGGCTGCGATGCCACTCATCGATGGGTTGTTGCGGGAGTTGGAGGAGGAGGCGGCGACCACGCGCCGTGTGCTCGAGCGCGTTCCGGACGCAAAGCTGACGTGGAAGCCACACCGCAAGGCCAGAACGCTGGGCGAGCTGGCGCTGCACGTCGCGATGACGCCCGGCGCGGTCGCTGAGTTCGTCGAACACTCGCCAGTGCAGGCGCCAGACTTCACCGACCCGAGCCCGAAGAGCGCCGCCGAACTCGTCCCGGCGTTGAACGACAGCATCGCTACAGCCAATCGCGTACTGCGAAAGATGGACGACGCGATGCTCTTTGAGACGTGGCGCATGATGCGCGGCGACAAAGAAGTGCTGGCGCTCCCTCGCCTCGCGATGCTTCGTTCGATCATGCTGAATCATTGGTATCACCACCGCGGGCAGCTCAGTGTCTACCTGCGCGAGCTCGATGTACCGGTTCCCTCGATCTACGGCCCAAGCGCAGACGAAAACCCGCTCGCGTAGTCGTCGTCCTCGGGTCGCGCGAGAGTGATGCGTAATTGCCCGCCCTCGCCCTCGGCAGCGCGCGGCAGTTGCGTACACTTGTCGCGTGCTTCCACGTCTGGCTCTCTCTCGCGATTGTGTGGCTCTGGCTCCCCCCTCAGGTATCCGCCAGCAGTCTGACCTCACGTGCAAGCGTGTCCGCTGGTTGGCTCTTGCTGGCACTGGGCCACGCGTACTGGACTGGCATCATCTCGCCGATTGCAGTAGTGGCTATCCTGGTATTCGGTCTTCTCTGCTACGGCTACGCGCGCAAGAGATGGGCTCCGCTGCCGGACGCACTCATCACGGGCGCCACCATCGTCTTCTCCCTGGCACTCATGGCGCACATCGCTCCCGGGTTCTCGAATGTGTTGATCGTTCGCGATGCCGTGCTGAGCCCTGGGGCCGTGTCGTACACGCTTTTCCTCAACTTCGACAAGGCTCACATCGGCCTTTTTCTACTGGCGTTTGGACCTCCACTGATTGCCTCGAAAGCACACTGGCTCAGGATGCTCAACGCTCTGCTGCCGCGCCTGTTCGTGGTCATCGGCGTCGTCCTGGTGTGCGCACTGGCAATTGGGCAGGTGCGCTTCGACGTCAAGTGGCCCGAGTTCTTCCCGGTCTGGGCGTGGGCGAATCTCATCTTCACCTGCACGGCCGAGGAAGCGCTGTTTCGTGGCGTGATCCAACGACGGCTGCAGGGCACGTCCTCGGGTACCGGTGAGGCAACGCCCAGGGAGATCGCCGGTCTGCTGATTGCCGGTGGTGTGTTCGGCGCTGCCCACTTTGCCGGCGGCTGGTCGTCGATCGTGCTCGCCACGATCGCTGGCATCGGTTATGGATGGATTTACTGGCGCACGAACGCGATCGAAGGGTCGATCCTCGCCCACTTTCTGCTGAACACGACGCACATCCTGTTCTTCACCTATCCGGCCTTGAAGTAACTGCCCCAGAGAGGCATGTTGCAGAATGTCGCGTAACCTCTATTTCGAGACGAATGGATCGACAAGTTGACGCACGTACCCTGGAGGCACTGGTTGGCCGCCCGCCAGCCCGTATGACGCGGGCCATCGATCACCGGGGAGATAACAGGTACCGAAGATTCGATCGAGCAGAGGCAAGTGGACGGCGAAGTTCTTGTCAATGGCTTCGGGCTCCGCGCCGTGGTGCCAATGGTGAAACTGCGGCGTCGCCATGACCCACCTGAGCGCGCCGAAGTTGAATCGGACGTTGGCGTGTATGAACGTCGCCTGAATGCTCACGAACGCGACGTACGCCACGAGCGCGGTCTCGGCGAACCCGAGCACGTAGATAGGCACATAGGTCAATCCACGCGTGACCGCCACGTCAACCAGGTGCAGCCGCGAACCGGCGAGCCAGTCCATAACGTCGGCCGAGTGATGAACCCGGTGGAACCGCCACAGCACGGGCACCCGATGAAATGCGCGATGCACCCAGGTACTGAACCAGGTCTGTCAGCACAAGAATCTCGACGAACTGCAGGACGAGCGGCTGGGCTGACACGGCCTTTTGCAGATCCCCCGAAATGGCCCACACAAACAGCGTCATCGCCGGCTTCATGGTCAGCAACGTGGTGACCTGCACGAGTAGCGCGCTCAGGAAGAAGTAGACCAGGTCTGTTCGCCATTCGCGCCGGAACACGTCCTGCTCTGGCAGGCGCGCAAACAGCCGTTCCAGCGGGATGAACACGGCCGAGTACGCCATCAGGTTCAACAGAAACCAGTCGAGACCGAGGAACGGGCCCGTCTGCAGCTCGCCATCGACAGGGACTCGTGATCCACCAAGCAGCGCCGCTACGAGCGTCAGGGAAATGCCCGCCATGCCGAGTACCTTCCGGCGCCGAAGGCACACACTGATGACACCCGCTATGAAGGAGCTGACGAGAACCAGATGCAGGAGCGCGCGGATGAACGGAACCGGATAGAGCTCGCGCAACTCGGGGACAGTCAGCAGAGACGGGAAATGAAAACAGAAGACGGCACCCAGGCCTATGACGCCCAACGCAACCGACAGGATGCCACTCAGCCAACCGGATCCGAACGCCCGAGAGGAGTGACTCATGACCGGCGTTCCGCGACCGTCTGCTCGTCGGCCCGTGGCTCGAGACCAGTCGTGCGCGTGACCAGTCGCTCACACGCGGGAAAGAAGCCAATCGTCGTCAGCCAGCGATTGCACCATCCGGTGGCGATGCAGTAGTTGGCGACGTGCGGCTCCTCGTGATGCTGCGACGTGGGCCTCGCTGCTCAGGATGACGCCTCGTCGCTGCAGCCAGCGCACCATGCGCGGCGGCGACGGCATATGCGCCCACTGGTGCACCTGGTTCGTAGGCAGCGACACCGCAGCAAACGCCAGAAGGCCGACTGACGCGGCCCCTCCGAGCGCCGTATCGGGCAGCATGAGTGCAATGACCAGGATCGGGAGATTCAGCATCGCAACGTCGCCGTTGCAGTCGACGATGTCGCGATTGAGAAAATCTGCGGGATTGATGTGATGGACGCGGAACGGGCGCAGAAACCGCCGTCCCAGCACGGGTATCGTCTCGCTGAACCAGGTGTCGGCGGTCCAGTGCACGAGGCCGGAGACCAAATCTGCCGCCAGGGCCGCGCCAATGATCACGAGAGGCGACCACCAGTGCAGCAGCAGCCCTTTTGTGAAGACGTGGGCAGTGTTTGCGACGAGCAGGGTGACGGCGGCGACGAGTGAAACGATCTCGAGCGCCCTTGTCACTCCCCCGACTATGTCGTGTCCGGGCAGTTCGGCGGCGGCGTGCCTCATCAGACCCTTTATCGGGTCTGACGAGGCGCCTCTTCATCAGTTGGCGCGAGTGGCTCTCTGGTCGCGTCCCAACTGGTGCAGGACGACGGCGGTAGCCCGCCCGTCTGTGCCAACCTCGAACGTCAACTGCGCATTCACGACCTTGTAGAAGAAATCCCTTGGGCACGGAAGCAAACACTTCCGCTCCGCGAGGATCTTCTGGATCTCTGCATCGGGAACTACACCAGCCGGGCTCGACGCCTGCGCAAGACAGATCCGCTCGATATGAGCGCTCCCACAACGACGGTAAGCATCAAGCGCAGGACAGTCATTGCTCCTCCGCTGAGGCCAGGCTGTCGATTCGCACGCGCAGCTTGCGCGCCATGTCCTGGCTGCCCCTGTGGACGAGAAGTCCTACGCCTCCCGCCAACGCCAGGAAAACCGCACCCGGCCAGAGCGGCCTGCCCCGCTCGGCGGCGGCGAGCGCTCCGCCGATCATGATGAAGACAATGGCAGGAGCAAACGGCAGCACGTACCACAACCACATCGTGCGAATGATGCGGTGCTGGCGCTCCAGCGCCGCACGATAGAACGCAAGCGACCCGGTGAACCCCAGTCCGTCGGGCATCGGTCGTGGCCGGTACCGCGCGACGACGGCCGCCACGTACAAGCCGTACGCCGAAGCGAGCGCCCAGCCCACCCGCAGCACCCAGTTCGTTGTGTTGAACATCGGAAACAAAAAGAACGCCGCGAGCACAACACCAGCGCCAATCTCGATGCGAGCGGCGCGCAGCCCAAGACGTTCGTGCATGCGAACCTCAAGGAGGAGCGCATCGAGTGAGGCTGGAACCTGCACCAGGGCGAGCCGCGGTTGTTGCGATCCCAGGCCGGGGTTCTGCAGTCGAAGGAAGAAGATCATGCCGAACGACACGGCCCCACCAATCAATGCCCGAACCGACGACAACAGGCCGGGCGAGACCACGGCGACAACGATCTGAGACGCCGCGACAAATCCAGCGACGACCGCCAGATCGCGCAGTATCTGCCTCGGCGACAGGGAGATCGTCGATTTGTACGCGTCCCGCATCGCGAAACCGAGAAGAGCGGCGGTCACCGGGACGATTGGCGACACAAGATTTCCTGCCCCCACCGCGAATCCCACGACCAGCAGAAACGCCTGCATCAGCAGTGCGCCGATCGTCGACGTGCGACGGATCTGGCTTGCCACAATGAACGGCACCGTCCGCATAGCGTCGATCAGGAAGGTACCGGAGAGCGGTATCGTTCCCACAAATCTCCGATGACGTGCTCGCGGCACGGCACAGGGATCGACAGGCGGACGATCGTGTCGATCAGGACTGGCGGACGGGTTTCCACCGTGGGCCTGCGGTCCATACGTCTTCTCCCCAGATGCGTTCGAGGTTCTCGCAGATGCGCTTGGCCGCCAGCGTCGTATCTCGAAGCGCCCGCTCGCCATGTGGCTCGAGACGATAGTGCCGCTTCGACCGGCCTCCGCGCTCAGGCGTCGGATCAGAGAGCCAGGACCGGACAAGTCCCTTGTCTTCCAGGCGGTCCAGTGTGGCGTAGACGGCGCCGAGGGAGACCGTCCTCGGCGCGATGAATTCCTCGACCTTGGCGTGAATGGTCACGCCATAAGCACCGTCGTCCAGCGCGAGAACAGCAGCCAGGACGACGTGCTCGAATTGACCAATGGACTCGGGAAGAGCCATTAGTCATACATTGTATATAAAACAAGGCGCCAGTCAAGCGCCGCACGCTACGGCAGCCGCCCGTCCATCGAGAGTCCTCGGAGCGTGAAACCGCTGCGCGCGCCGGCGCCGACCTGGCCGACATCGCCCTTGGCGTCGGCCGGACGCTCGACCGTGATCCGGAACTGATTGCTCTGCTTCTCGACGCTGGCCGCCACCTGTTTGCCGATTTCAGGGAGCAGCGTGGCCAGACGCGTCGCCGCAGCAATGTTTTCGTAAGCGACCGCGCGTGGCCTCGGTCACCGCCATGCCAACCTGCGTCTGGTTGGCTCCGCCGCTGGCCGATCCCGTCGTCGAATTCAGCAGCACCACATGGACTGTCGTCGGTCTCTTCTGGATCCGCTCGAAGATGCGCTTGACGTCGCGTTCGATGACGTTGGCATCGCCTGAGCTTGTGCCCGACATGATGATGACCGGGAAGTGATCCGACTTGTCCTTCTCGATGCGCTGCGTCGCTTCATTCATCGACTCGACGAAGCGCCCGGCCCCGGAGTCAGGCGCGAGCCGTGCCAGCCCCTCGATCATCATGGCCTTGTCGGTCGTGGGACGGACCAGAAAACGAGGCTGCGGGCGCGGTCGTGACGATGGTGACCTCGAGATTCGCTGGAAGCGCCTCGATCAGCCCTTTCACACCATCCTTCAGGATCTGCAGGTTACCTGATCCCAGGCCGATGCCATTGTCGAGGAGAAGCTGAACCTTGACCGGCCAATTCACCGGCTCGACTTTGATGATCTTCGCCTCGACGCCGCCCTCCATCACGCGCAGGTCAGTTGGCTCCAGGGTGGCGACGGACTTCCCTGTCGCGTCCGCGACGCTGGCAAAAAGCTGGAACTGCTGTTGCGCGCCCACATCACGGGCGGACGTGCACAGCACCAGTGCGACTACTACGAGAAGCTTCGACCGCATGCCTGACCTCCGTCAGAGTGCCGGTTTGGAGGGGGTTTGGTGATGAGACGTTGGCACTGCGTTTCGGTTCTCACATATTACGTAGAAGGTGGCGAAAGGGTTCACCGGAGTTGGAGGGGCCACTGCCATATCAGGCGCCGGACGAATCTCAGGCCTTCCGGCCGGCGACCATCGACTCCCGATACCACGCCACCGTTCGTCCCAGCCCCTCGTCGAAACTGACGATCGGCGTGTAGCCGAGCAGCCGCTGCGCTTTCGAGATATCGGCCTGCGAGTCACGAACGTCGCCCGCCCGCGGGTCGGCATACATCGGCTCGAGGGTGCTTGCAACCTCGCGTTTCACCGTCGCAAAGAGCTGATTCAGAGAAATACGGCCCGCCGTCGCAACGTTGATCACTTCCCCACTCGCTCCGGCCGCATGCAGGCACGAAGCACACCGTCAACGACGTTGGCCACGTAGGTGAAGTCACGCGTCTGCTCGCCGTCGCCATAAATGGTGGGACGGCGACCCTCGCACAGCGCACTGATGAAGAGCGAGATCACGCCGGAATAGGGCGACGACGGATCCTGGCGCGGCCCGAAGACGTTGAAGTACCGGATCGTCACCGTCTCCAATCCGTAAAGCCGCGTGAACATCTGGCAGTACTGTTCCGCTACCAGCTTCTGCAGCGCATACGGCGACAGAGGCGCTGTGGCCATCGTCTCGACTTTGGGCAGCGTGGGTGCGTTGCCGTAGGCCGACGACGAGCCCGCGTACACGACGCGGCGCACGCCCGCATCACGAGCCGCGACGAGCACGTTCAGCGACGCATCGACGTTCGCGCGATTCGAGGTCACTGGGTCCTCTACCGATCGCGGCACGGACGGAATCGCCGCCTGATGGAGGACGTACTCGATGCCTTGCACGGCACGCCTGGCGACGTCCATGTCGGCGAGATCGCCCTGCAGGAACTCCACCTCAGGTAGATGTGCCAGGTTCTCCCGCTTGCCAGTGATCAGGCTATCGACGACGCGCACGCGCTCACCCCGCCGCACGAGCTCTTCGCATAAGTGGGATCCGATGAACCCGGCCCCCCCGGTAACGAGATAGTTGGCCACAGTGACGCTACTCCGGGAAGCCTGCTCTGGACAGGCCTGGAATGATCTTCAAGGCGTTTCCGAAATATAGCTTCTTGAGAACGTCGTCTGGCAGCGCAATTCCGTACAACTTCCAGAAAGCGTGGTAATCGCGGTAGTAGTCGAAGTACTCGTCGCTCGTTTCAAAGATCCGCCAGAAGTACGGGTATTCGTCGGGTGCATAGTTGTCCTTGCCGAACATAAGGCGGTCCTGGTACTTCACGAAGAAGTCGTGCGCCGCTCGCGGCTGCCGGCCGATGCTCGTAGAGGATCGCCCCGATCTCGCATGTATACGTTCGGCATCTCGTCGAACAGACGGCCAGGCGTGCAAGGTCGTTGGCATGCCAGCCGAAATGCGCCGTGACAAACTTGGTTTTCGGGTGTTTCTTGAATAGCCGGTCACGCTCCGCGATGAGCGCTTCGAATGGTGGGAAGCCGGATCAGGGGGACACCGACGATCGCGAAAGAGCGCGAGCTCCAGCCAGCGCTCGTTCGAGTAGTCGAATGGTTCCCAGAACGATGCTGGGTCGGCCGCGTGCATGATGACGGGAATGTTCAGCCGAGCTGCGGTGGCCCAGATCGGATCGAGCTCGGGGTCATCGAGTGTCACCCGGCTGCCGTCGGCCTTCCTTGCCGTCAGGCCGAAGTCCTTCATGAGTTCGCCAAGGCCGACCGCTCCGGCTTTGATGTCTTCTTGCAGCTGCTCCGCCGCCCTTTGACCGAAGCCCGGCCCGACGTTCCTGAAAGCGATGTTCGCGAAAGCCGCAAAGCGATCCTTGTGCGGCGACCCACGCAGCACCTGAAGGTCCTGCAGCATCTGCTCTCGCGGAATGCGACCCGGGTTCCCGGTCACGACCATGATGCGGAGATTCAGCGCGTCCATGGCGCCGACCACGCTCTGCAACCGCCTCGGGCGAGGTGAGCGGCGGCGGATGCCCGTGCAAGTCAATGGCAGGAAACTTTGCCCGCGCGACCGGATGCTCGCGGGACGACCAGCGTCGATTGCGGTCTGTACTCGCGGATGGTCGGCGCAGGAGATTCGGGTTCGCGTTGTCCTCGTCCCTGCCCTTGCCGACGGTGACAGTCACCGCGGCAATGAGGGCCAACAACACAACCAGTGCTTTGCCGGTCATCGCGGTCATTGTACCGCCGCCCCTATGACAGTCGGGCGCTGACCCTCGTAGATGCGAATCAGGAGACCCGTCAGAGCGGAGTTGAAGATTGGGAGTTGAAAGCGTCGCAGCCAGCCGGTAAGCCGAATTCTGTTCGCCGTCGCACCTTGCGGCGCTACGGCGAAACGATCATTCCTCTAGGCCAGTGATCGCTCACTGACTCCGGCGACCTACCCGGTGGCCTCGGACGGGCCGTCCGTCAGGCATCCCGACGCTCGCGCGCCAAAGATGCCGCCGCCACCCTATTTGGTCTTGCTCCGTGCGGGGTTTTGCCTGCCACCGACGTTACCGCCGGCGCGGTGCGCTCTTACCGCACCATTTCACCCTTACCTCCGCATGTCCGGCGCACTTGCGAGGGAGTGGTGTCAGCGCTGCAGCAGTCGAGCGCGCCACTCCTCGCGAGTCCGCCGGACACGCGGGGGCGGTATATTTTCTGTGCCACTGTTCCGTCAGGTTGCCCTGCCCGGGCGTTACCCGGCGCACTGCCCTTCGGAGTTCGGACTTTCCTCCCGCCTTCGTCCTTCGGACCTGGGCGGACAAGCCCGCCCCATCTGGGAACGAACATGCCCGTCTCAATCCGGGTGCGAAAGCCGGCGATCGTCTGGCTGACTGCGACTGATCTATTATCGCGTACCCTCGCCCGTCACTGAGAGGACGGCGCTCAGCCCGTCCACTTCCTGCTTGATCCCGTACTGCTCGAGCTTCTTGTACAGGTTGCTGCGTGGCGTGTCGATGAGTTCTGCGGTGCGCGAGATATTCCAGTTGTTCTCGCGCAGCTTCTGCACGAGATACGCGCGCTCGGCGGCGTCCTTGAATTCGCGCAATGTGCCGGGCCCGGTTGCAGGCGTCTCGCTGTTCTTCGCCGCGCTCCGACTCGGGCACGGCTCGCGGAGGTTCGCCGCTGCGAATCTCGGCCGGCAGATCGTCGCCGCGCACGAATTCCGTCGGCGTCATGATCAGCAGCCGCTCGACAGTGTTCCGCAGCTCGCGGATGTTGCCGCGCCACCGGTAGCGCTGCAGCGCCTCCATGGCGGATTGATCGAATCGCTTCGGCTTGAGGTTGTGCTCTTCGGCGGTCCGCTTCGCGAAGTGCTGGACCAGTCGCGGAATGTCTTCACGCCGCTCGCGCAGCGGCGGCACGACGATCGGGATGACGTTGAGCCGGAAGAACAGGTCCTCGCGGAACTCGCCGCGCGAGATCGCCTCCTCGAGATTCTTGTTGGTCGCGGCAATGACACGGACGTCGACCTTGATCGTCCTGGCCGATCCCAGCCGCTCGACTTCCTGCTCCTGCAGCACACGCAGGACTTTGGCCTGCGTCTTCTGGCTCATGTCGCCGACTTCGTCGAGGAAGATCGTGCCGCGATCGGCCTGCTCGAACTTGCCGACCTGCTTCTCGGTGGCGCCGGTGAACGATCCCTTCTCGTGACCGAACAGCTCTGACTCGATCAGCTCTTCCGGGATCGCCGCGCAGTTGACCTGGACGAACCGCTGACTCGCGCGCGGGCTGTTCCGGTGGATCGTTCGCGCGACGAGTTCCTTGCCGACACCACTCTCGCCGAGCAGGAGCACCGTGGCGTTGGTCGGTGCCGCACGTGTCACCGCCTCGAGCACGTTGCGTAGCGCCGGACTCTGGCCGACCAGCTCGTACTTGGATTCCATCGCGACCTTGAGGTCGCGGTTCTCGGTAGAGAGCTCCGACTGCCGAGCACGTTTCGCAGCGTGACGATCACGCGCTCGCTGCTGAGCGGCTTGTCGAGGAAGTCGATGGCTCCCGATCGGATGGCTTCGACCGCGGTCGCGGTATTGCCGTGACCGGAGATCATCACGACCGGCAGCCCCTCGTCGAGCGCGCGCAGCTTCCGCAAGACCTCCATGCCGTCCATGCCGGGCATCTTGATGTCGAGCAGCACGATGTCGGGCCGTTCGCGGCGGACGACGTCGAGCGCTTCCTGTCCGCTGGCGGCGCCGACGAACTGGTAATCCTCGTACTCGAGGATCATCCGCAGCGAATCGCGGATCGCCGCCTCGTCGTCGATGACAAGGACGCGAGATTTCATGCGAAGAACCGTACCGTTCCAGGTTCCATGTTCACGGTTCCGGGTTCGAGTTCTGCGTTGGGACATCGAGCCCTGAACTCCGAACGCAGAACGGGAACCGAGAACGCGAACATGGAACCAGGGACCCGGAACATCGAGCGGGTCAGTCGATCTTTGACCGTGCGCAGCTCGCGCCTGGGACCTTCAGGCTTGAAGAGATAGAGCGCGAGGACTTCGCCCGGGCGGGCATTGGCAGTCAGGCGACGGAAATCGTCGATCGAATGCACCGGCTGACGATTGATCTCCAGCAGGATGTTGCCGCGCTCGATCTCGGCATCGTAGGCCGGCCCCATCGGATCGACGCGCGACACGACGACGCCCTGCATGTCCTTCGGCAGGTTGAAGCGAGCCGCCAACTCGACGTCGATCTCTCGCACCAGCATGCCGAGCACCGATCCCGTGCGGCTGGTTGGCCGCGCGCTCTCGTCGATCTCATCGGGCTCGGGATCGCGGACGGGACGCTCGGCCAGCTTGACGGCTACGTTGAGCGCCCGACCGTCCCGGACGATCTGCAGTGTCGCCGACGTTCCCGGCTGGCGAGCGGAGACCAGTTGAATCAGTTCGTCGTTGCGAACGACCTGCTTGCCATCGACCGCAACGATGAGGTCGTACGGACGAAGGCCGGCGCGCGCACCCGGTGACCCTGGCGTGACGTCCTGCACCAGCGCACCGCTCGACGAGCTGAGTCCGAGCGATCGCTGAAGATCCGGATCGACGTCGCTCAGCGCCACGCCGATGTAGCCGCGCGACACGCGTCCCATCTCGCGCAGCTGCGGCAGGATGAGACTCGCCTGGTTGATCGGCACCGCGAAGCCAATGTTCGACGCGCGCGAGCTGATCGCCGCGTTGATCCCGATGACCTCACCTCTGGAGTTGATCAGCGGGCCGCCGCTGTTGCCGAAGTTGATGGCCGCGTCGGTCTGGATATAGCGGTCGAGGGAGGAATCGAACAGCTTCCGTCCGATGAAGCTCACCACGCCCACCGTCACCGTGTGCTCGTACGCGAGCGGGTTGCCGATGGCCAGCACCCATTCCCCGACTCGCAACGTATCGGAGTCGCCGAGCACGGCATGCGGCAGCGGCCGCGGTGAGGCCACCTTGATCAGCGCGATGTCGGTGTCCGGATCGGATCCGATCCGCTCTGCCCGCAGGCTGCGGCCATCGGCCAGTCGAACCGTCGATCCGGTCTGCGCCCTCGATCACATGGTGGTTCGTCAGGATGTAGCCGTCGGGATCGATGATGAACCCGGTCCCGGCCCCGCGTCGGGGCCCCTGACGCTCGCGCTCAGGCGCCCGGCCGAAGAGGTCCGGGCTGTCGGGCAGCGGCATCCCGGCTGCTCTCGCCCGCGGCACGAGCGGTCGCGCGCGACGTCGCATCGATGTTCACGACGGCGGGATTCAGTTGCTCGGCAACGTCGGCAAACGACGCGGCCGCCGGTCCGGTCGTGGTCAGCGTCGACGGGCGCGGCGCGGCCACGTTCGGCTTGGTCGCCGATTGTGCCGGAGCCGGCGTCAGCGAGCCGGCGACGATGAGTCCGATCAGGAACGCGACAGTGGCCACGAGGCACACCGTCACGACCAGAAATCGTCGCGCCATTCCGATCATTATATCGGCTCCTCAGGTCCCGATCAGCGCCTCGGAATGCGGCCTCGTCCAGCATCGTCACGCCCAGGGCCCTGGCCTTGTCGGCCTTGCTGCCCGCCTCTTCTCCCACGATCACGGCCGTCGTCTTCTTGCTGACCGAGCCCGTGACCTTGGCGCCCAGGCGCTCGAGTGCGGCCGTCGCCTCCTCGCGGGTCATCGACGCCAGTGTGCCCGTGATGACGTAGGTCCGGCCAGTCAGCGGACCCGGCCCGGCGCCTGGACCCGCTCGGACTCCGGCACCTCCATGCGAACGCCGGCCGCCCGAAGGCGCGCGACGAGCTCGCGGTTGCGCGGCTCATCCAGCCAGCTCCGAGCGGAGGCGGCCAGCACGGGGCCAATCTCGCTGGTGGCCTGAAGTGCCTCGAGCGATGCCGCTCGAGAGCCTCCATCGATCCAAAGGCGCGCGCCAGGACCTGCGCGCCGCGTTCCCCGATGTGACGGATCCCGAGACCGTAGATGACTCTCCAGAAGTCGTTGGTCTTGCTCCGCGTGATCTGCTCGATGACCTTCGCCGCGTTCTTCGCGCCGAACCGGCGCTCGATGGTCTTGCCCTCGCGCTCGGACGTGCTGCGTCAGACGCGCGAGTTGTTCGGCGGTGAGGTGATACAGATCGGCGTAGTCGCGAACCAGACCGCCGTCGATCAGCTGCTTGACGAGCGACTCCCCCAGGCCCTCGATATTCATCGCGCCGCGCGAGGCGAAGTGCTCGAGCCCGCGTTGGAGCCTGCGCCGGGCACGACACGTTTTCGCATCGCCAGACCGCTTCCTCTTCTTCGCGATGGAGCTGGCTGCCGCACTCCGGGCACGTGGACGGCATCACCCATGGCGCGGAATCGGCCGGCCGCCTCGTCGAGCACGGGGCCGACGACGCGCGGGATGACGTCGCCCGCCTTCTCGACAATCACCCAGTCGCGTTCGCGGATGTCCTTGCGCGCGATGTCGTCGGCGTTGTGGAGCGTCGCCATCGAGACGGTCGTCCCGCCGACGAACACCGGATCGAGCACCGCGAACGGCGTCACGGCGCCCGTGCGGCCGACGTTCACGGCAATCTGCTTGAGCAGCGTGGTCTTCTGCTCCGCTGGAAACTTGAACGCAATCGCCCAGCGCGGGAACTTGCTCGTCGTCCCGAGCCTGCGCCGCTGCTCCAGTGCATCGACCTTGATGACGACGCCGTCGGTGTCGAAGCCAAGGCTGCGGCGCTTGTCGGCCCACTCGCGGCAGAACTCGACCAGCGCGTCGACGCCCGCGCATCGTCTCCAATGTCGCCTCAACCGGCAGTCCCCATCGTCCCAGCTGCTCGAGCGTGTCGGCGTGTGACGCCAGTTCAGAGCGGCGCGTCTTCAGAGCGCTCGTCGCTTGACGCGCCCGCCACGAGCTGATACGTAAACGCGCGCAGGCCGCGTCTGGAGACGAGGCCCGGATCGAGATTGCGAAGAGCGCCGGCTGCAGCGTTCCGGGGATTCGCAAACAGCACCTCGCCGGTGTTCGCCCGCTCCTCGTTCATCTTCTCGAACGCGGCACGCGGCAGGTAGACCTCTCCCCTGATCTCGATCCGCCCCGGCACCGGCTCGTTCAGCTGAAGCGGGCACGACGCGAATCGTCCGCACGTTGGACGTGACGTCCTCACCCTGCGAGCCGTCGCCTCGAGTCGCGCCGCGAACGAACACACCATCGACATAGGTCAAGGCGATGCTGACGCCATCGATCTTCAGCTCGGCGACGTAGTCGACAGCTGCCGGGCATGGCGCCCGCGTCCGACAACCCGCGACGCACGCGGTCGTCGAAGGCGCGCAGCTCGTCCTCGTCGTAGGCGTTGTCGAGGCTCAGCATCGGCTCGGCGTGCGCGACGGTCTGGAATCCTTCCGCCACTCGTCCGCTGACGCGCTGCGTCGGCGAGTCGCCGCTCACCAGATCGGGGTGATCGGACTCGAGCTGCTGCAGCTCCCGCATCAGCGCGTCGAACTCGGCGTCGCTGATCTCAGGCTGGTTGGCGACGTAATACCGCTCTTCGTGATAGCGAATCTGGCGGCGGAGGTCGGCGATGCGGGAGGCGGGATCCATGCAGGCTGTAATTCAGAATGCGAAATTCAGAATGCAGAAACGCCCGGAGACTCGGTTCCGTCTGAATCCTGCGACACGTCACGGGCTACCGGTCTCTTGAAACCACGTAATCGGGAAGGAACATCAGCGCATCACGCGCATCGGACGAGGGGAAGCTGTACAGCGTCTTCTTCGCGCGCTCGACGTAGTCGGACGCCACGCGGCTGGCGTACTCAATCGATCGAGTCTGGGTCAGCAGCGCTCGAATCTCGTGCCACTCGTCGAGGGTGACTTCGCGCGCCTCGACCACCTTGCGCAAGCAGCGCAGCGGCGCGTCGGCCGCCGCGATCGCGCATGTGGATCACCGGCAGCGTCAGCTTGCCCTCACGCAGATCGCCACCGACCGGCTTGCCCAGCGCGACTTCTTCGCCGGTGAAGTCGAGCAGGTCGTCGACGATCTGGAACGCCATGCCGATGTTGAGGCCGTACTGCCAGAGCGCCTCCTGCTGGTCGCGCGTGATCGGGCCAAGCATGCCGCCGATGCGGGCGCAGCCGGCAAACAAGTACGCCGTCTTGCTCTGGACGATCTCGAAGTGCTCTGCTTCGGTCAGATCGACGTCACCGTTCTTCGTCAGTTGATAGATCTCACCCTCGACGATCCGAAGCGTCACGTCACAGAGCAGGCGAATGATCGCGAGGTCATCCTGCGTCAGCGCCAGCGACATCGACTTCAGATACAGGAAGTCGCCGAACAGGACCGTGACGTGGTTCCCCCAGCGCGTGTGCACGGCTTCGCGCCCGCGCCGTAACTGCGACTCGTCGATGATGTCGTCGTGAACCAGCGTGGCGGTGTGAATGAACTCGAGGACCGACGCGTAGAGCACCGCGCGTTCGCCCGTGTAGCCAGCCATGCGAGCGGCCATCAGCAGCACCGCCGGACGGATCCGTTTGCCGCCGCCGTTTCGAATGTAGTCACCGATCGTCGGGATGAGGGCGACCTGCGACTGCACGTGCCGGGCGAACTCGCGTTCGACCTCACGAAGGTCGTCGCGAATCGGCTCGAACAACTGCGCGAGGGCGGCGGCTGAAGGTTTCTGCGCGGCGGGATTCAAGTTGTCAGATCAGACCATATCGACGCTGTGAGTGTCAACGAGCAGGACGGCCTAATTCGTGTCCTCGCTTGGAGTTACGGGACGAACAGTTGCGCGAAGTTGGCGCGGGTGGCCTCCGCGATCGATTCCAACGGCCGTGTTCCGCGAACTCGGCGATCAGCTCCGCAACCCGCACGACTCGCGCCGGCTCGTTACGCGTGCCGCGATGGGGAACAGGCGCCAGAAACGGGCTGTCTGTCTCGATCAGCAGGCGGTCCAGGGGAACCATGCTTCGCGACCTCTTTCAGCTCGAGCGCACGCGGAAACGTGACGATGCCGGCGAGCGAGAGATGGAAGCCGATGTCGAGTGCCCGGCGAGCCATGTCTCGATCGCCGGTGAAACAGTGAAACACCCCTCCGACATCCTGTGCACGCTCCTCGTCGAGGATCCGGAACGTATCGTCGTCGGCCTCGCGTGTATGAATCACGATCGGCCGCTCGAGCCGCTGCGCCAGCCTGATCTGCGCGCGGAACACCTGCTGCTGGACGTCCCTGCGGAGCGAAGTCGTAGTGATAATCGAGCCCGATCTCGCCCACGGCGCGCGCCAGCGGCTGCGCCTCGATGGCCTGCTGCACCTGCCGGGCGGCCTCCTCGGGATCTGAGGCGAACTTCCCGCGGCATGCGGGTGCACGCCGATTGAGAATCGCACCTCACTCCAGTGCGAACTGACCGCGGCGGCCTGACGTAGTTCGGGGTCGTCGTCTGCCGCCAGGATGACGAGCGCCCCGGTAACGCCGGCGGTGCGCGCGCGGTCGACGACCTGGTCGAGATCCTGCGCGAACTCCGGGCCGGCGATATGGCAGTGGGAATCAATCATGCCGGCTCCCAACTCCCAAATCCCGACTTCCAAACTCCAACCAGTCGGATTCGCACTGCAATCTTGGGAGTTGGGGATTGGAGGTTGGAGGTCTTTTCACCGAACACGTGATCCCGGCGGCAGCGATGGATCGACAGATACAAGGTTCGGCAGTCCACCCTCGGGGCTGGCAGCCAGCACCATGCCGTTCGACTCGATTCCCATCAGCTTTGCCGGCTTGAGGTTCGCCACAATCACGATCGTCCGCCCGACGAGTTGATCCGGCGGATAGGCTTCGGCAATGCCGGCGACGATCGTCCGCTGTTCGGTGCCGACATCAACCTTGAGCTTCACGAGCTTCTTGGACTTCGGTACCGCCTCGGCTTCGAGCACCTTCGCGACACGCAATTCGACTTTCATGAAGTCGTCGATCGTGATCCGTGAATCGGTCGACGGAGCCGGCGCGGCCGGTGCCGGCGCGGCAGGTGGTGCAGCGCTTGCCGGGGCAGCCGGTGCGGGTGCCGGGGTCGAATCGTTCGATGTGGTCATACCGCGTAGTTCCTCGATGGTTTTCTCGATTCGTGGGAACAGGGCTTCGACCGGGTTCAGCTGCGCGCCAGCGGCAAGTGTTCCCGCCTTGAGCGACGTCCACGGTTCGGGGACGTTGATGTTGAGCATCCGCCGAATGCGGTCTGCCGCATCGGGCATCACAGGATCGACGAGCGCCGCAATGACGCGCAGCGTGTCGGCCGAGTGGTACAACGTCCGATCCAGCACTCCCTCGTTGGCCGCATCCTTAGCCAGGACCCATGGCGCGCGTTCGACGATGAACTTGTTCACCTGGCGGACGAGCCCCCACGTGTCCTGGAGGGCCTGACTGACCTGAATCGCGCGAAAGTTCTCCTGCACCGACGTGATCGTCGATTCGGTGGCCGCGATCAGATCTCGATCGAGCGCGTCTCGACCGTCAGGTGGACAGGGCGGCACGCGCCCTTCGCGATACCGGTGGATCATCGTGATGGCGCGGCTCACGAGATTGCCGAGATCGTTGGCCAGGTCGGCATTGAAGCGGGTCAGGATCATCTCGTCGGCGAAATTCGCATCCTGACCGAGCGGCATTTCGCGCATCACGAAGTAACGCAGCGCGTCGAGCCCGAAGACCTCGACGTAGTCCTCGTAGCGGGCCACGTTGCCGAGCGACTTCGACATCTTGGCACCGCCCATCAGCCAGAAGCCGTGTGCAACGATTCTGCGCGGCGGAGGCAACCCGGCGGACATGAGGAAGGCCGGCCAGTACAGCGCGTGCTGCCGGACGATCTCCTTGCCGATGAAATGCGTCACCGTGGGCCACAAACGGGCGACGCGCTCGTCCGCCGCAGGGTCGCCGGATCCAAAGCCGAGCGCAGTCAGGTAATTCGTCAGCGCATCGAACCACACGTACATCACGTGCTTCGGGTCGTCGGGAACCGGAACGCCCCACTTGAACGATGTCCGGCTGATGCTCAGGTCCTGAAGCCCTGCCTCGACGAAAGTGCGAACCTCGTTGAGCCGGAACTCGGGCTGGATGAAGTCCGGGTGATCGCGATACCAGTCGAGCAGCGGTTGTGCGTACTTGGACAGGCGGAAGTAGTAGCTTTCCTCCTTCAACCGCTCCACCTTCGCACCGCACGTCGGACATTTGCCATCGACGAGCTGCGCCTCGGGGACGAAGATCTCATCGACCGTGCAGTACCAGCCCTCGTACTCGCCTTTGTAGATGTCGCCCGCGCGCTGCACCCGCCGCCAGATCTCCTGGGCCGCAGCGTAGTGCCGCGGTTCGGTCGTTCGAATGAAGTCGTCGTTCGAGATCTTCAGGTCGCGACACATCTGCCGGAACGCCGCCGAGACCTGATCGGCGAACAGCGGCGTGGAGATGTTCGCCTTCTGCGCCGCCCGCTCGACCTTCTGACCGTGCTCGTCGGTGCCCGTCAAAAAGAACACCTTCTCGCCCATGAGACGACGCGACCGCGCAATCGCGTCGGTGAGCATCGTCGTATAGGCGTGGCCGATATGAGGCTTGGCGTTGATGTAATAAATCGGCGTGGTGAGGTACGACTCGCTCATAGTCTCCGTTTCGCAGACTCCAGATACGCCTTCATGGCGAGCGCCTGGACATGCTTGGTCGGCACCTGATGCTCGGTTGCCAATCGCACGCAATCATCGAACTCCGGCGAGGCATTGAGCAGCTCGCCTCGGCGGCGCGCCACCTTGATGCGGACGGCACCCAGTTCTGTGGTGACTGTCATCGATTCCCGGTCGAGGCACTCCCGGCTCATCTCCCGGAAGCGGACGCCGATGGTCGTCGTTTCGCGAAAGATGATTGCTGTCAGACGATCCCTCTCATCCGGCGGCGCGACCACTGTCAGCAGCGTACCAGGCCTATTCTTCTTCATCTGGATCGACGTGTAGAACACGTCGAGCGCGCCTTCGGCCAACAGCCGATCCATCAACACGCCAAAGATCTGCGGGTTCATGTCGTCGATCTCGGCTTCGATGACGACGACCGAGTGGCTCGGGGCAGCACTGTCCTGCTCGCCGATCAGGACACGAAGGACATTCGGCGAGTGCGGAAAGTCGCGTGTCCCGGCACCATATCCCACGCGCTCCACGCGCATCGCGGGAACCGGCCCGAACTCGCTGGCATAGCCCGCGATGAGCAGCGCACCCGTCGGTGTCACGAGCTCGACCCGTTCGGCGCCTGAATACACCGGCGCACCTTTCAACAACCGTATCGTGGCGGGCGCTGGCACTGGATACTGGCCATGCGCCGAGCGAACCGTCCCGCCACCAACGATTGAGCGGCGACGAGACAATACGATCGACGCTCAGTTGCTCGAGCGCAAACACCGTCCCCGCGATGTCGATGATTGAATCAAGGGCGCCAACCTCGTGCAGGTGTACGCGCTCGAGCGACGTGCCATGAATGGCGGCCTCGGCTTCGCCTAGAACGGTGAAGAGCTGCTTGGTCCGATCCTTCGCGGTGCCGCTCAGTGCGGATCCATCGATCAGGCGGAAGATCTCGGCGAGAGTTCGATGGGATTCCCCTGACGCATGTCGGTGCGAACTCTCTGACGATTGTCGATGCGAGCTCTCTAACGCGTGCTGGTGCAAGCTTTCTGGCGCCTGTCGGTGCGATCCTGATTCGTGGCGGCGCGAGCCGACGGCGTGTTGATGCTCGTGGTCATGGTCCTCAACTGACCCGGTCTCACCACGGACATTGAACTTGGTCGCACGGATACCCGCGCGGACGACCGGCTCGGTCCAGATGGTATCGGGTGAGATCGCCAGACTGCCCAACGCACGGCGGACGTCCGAGAGCGGCACGCCGGCATCGATGAGCGAGCCGAGGATCATGTCGCCCGACGCACCCGAGAAGCAGTCGAAGTAGAGAAGAGTCAAGATCTTCAATCTTATAGCAGTCGTTTGCTGCAAACCTCACTCCGGCCTCGGCATCACGCCAATCTCGAGCAGCGAGCAGTACCGCCGTTCGCCGAGGATGATGTGGTCCACGACATCGATCCCCATCACGAGGCCCGCGCTGATCATGCGATTGGTCAGCGACAGATCGTCGTCGCTCGGCGTTGGGTCACCGGAGGGATGGTTGTGGAAGAGCACGATGGCCGCCGCAGAGGCCGCTGCGGCTTCCCGAAAGACCTCGCGCGGATGCACCACCGCAGAATCCACCGTGCCGGTCGCGACGATGCGGAGGCGAATCAGGCGGCTCTTGCTGTCCAGCATGACAATGCCGAACTGCTCGACAGCGCCCGATCCATACAGCGGCAACAGGTAGGCGGCCATTTGCGCAGGAGACTTGAGGTTCGGCCGCTCTCCGCCGCTGCGTGAAAGCGTCCGGCGCCCCAGTTCGACCGCCGCCAGTACCTGGGCTGCGCGTGCGCGCCCGATGCCCGCGACCCGGCGCAGGTCGCCAACGGTCACACGCGTGAGCCCGTGCATGCCCCCGACACTGTCCAGCAGATCGTTGGCCAGGTCCAGGGCGTTGCGGCGGCGCGATCCACTCCCAATTACGAGCGCCAGCAACTCGTTGTCGCCAAGTCCGGCGGACCCGAGACGCTCAAACTTCTCGCGCGGCCGATCATGCGGTGCCACGGCTTTCATCTATACTCAGTTCCTTATGCGTCTCTCCACGGGGTTGACCCGTGGCGCGTGGCTCGCGATCGTCCTCGCAACGATCTCGTGTGCGTCGCCTCCACAACGAGAAATCGATCAGGCACAGGGCGCGATCGACGCCGCCCGTGCCGCCGGCGCCGAGCGGTACGCCGCCACTGAGTACGCGGCCGCCACTCAGGCGCTCAAACAAGCCAACGAAGCCGTCACCGGTCGCGACTATCGTCTTGCGCTGAATTACGCGCTCGAGAGTCGCGAACAGGCGCAGAACGCTGCCCGAACCGCGGCCGATACCCAGGCCAAGCTGCGAGGCGACGTCGAGCGATCGATTGCCGAAGCCAAGGCGCTCGTCACTCAGATGCGCGCGCGTGTGGATGGTCCGACTGCGGCGCAGATCCCTCGCAACACACGCCGCACCGCGCAGGCGCAGCTGAAGCAACTGGAAGGAGACCTGCAAAAAGCGGACGCAGCGCTCAAGGCGGAGGAGTACATGGAGGCGGACCGCCTGTTAATGGGAGTCAGGAAGCAGATCGAGTCGATCACCACCTCCCTCTCGCGGGGCGGCGCGTCGCAATCCTCGCGCGGGCGTGGGGAATGAAGGTACGGAGAAACGCAGTACGCCCGGTCCGGCTGACGCCGGACGCCACGCCTTGGATTAGAGCGTGCCCGTCCAGTAACCCTCGAGGATCACTTCCGCCCAGCCAGTCAGGTGCACACCGTCTTCGCGCCACTCTACGCGTTGCGTGCCGCCTGGTGCGACGACGTCAACCGATCGTGACGCCCCGCCATGGGCAGCGGCGGCGACGGCCGACGCCGACGAGCCGGTTCCTGATGATGTGGTGGGACCAACACCGCGCTCCCAGATCAGGATGCGCACACGATCGGCGCTCTCCACTTCAGCAAACTCGACGTTGGTCCCGGCAGGAAACATTGGATGCGTGGCCAGCGCGGGCCCCAGTCGATTGAACCGATCCAAATCCGGGAGACGGCCGAGCACGACGCACTGCGGGTTGCCGACTTCGAGAACGGATGCCGTCACCTGCTCTCCGATGACCGCAATCGAGGTCTGACGCAGGTTCGTAGGCTGCCCCATTGCCGCCCGAAACGTGTAGCGTTCGCGCTCTCTAGCGAGGAGCTCGAGCGGCTTGACCCCGGCGTCGGTCTCGATCGTGACCGTCGCTCCTGCCGTCAGGTTCTGGATGCGAGTGACGAGAGCAGCCAGGCAGCGCAACCCGTTCCCCGACAGCTCTGATTTGCTGCCATCGGCATTGAGCAGCTTCATCGACGCACCGCGGTCGCGAGTCGTGTACAGCAGCAATCCGTCCGCGCCAATGCCGTGGTGCCGATGGCAGATCGCCCGTGCCAGCGCCGGCAGATCCGTGCCTGCTTCCGCGGCCGGGGCGCAGACGAAATCGTTGCCGTAGGCGTGAGCCTTGACGACGGGGACGACCGGCATCAGGGAATCTGGAACGCGTTGAACACGTAGGTGAAGCCGGTCGCAAATCCAAAGCTCGGGCCTCTGGACGTGACGCCGAACAGGACGGCTGCATCCGCGCGCCAGCTCCCGATGGTGTAGCGCGCCCCCAGACTCGCGATGCCACGCGATTCGGTGCCAGGCGGTGGGTCACCGGCTCGCGTACTCACGTGACCGTTGACCTCTCCTACCACCTCTGCCTGCTGCGTGAGCGCTCGCGCAAACGACACGCCGTAGGTCAGCACGTCGTTCTGCTGGTCACCTCGGGTTGGATCGGCGAGGATACCGAGGCCAACGTTGCCGACGATGCGAACCGACTGCACGGTCTTGGCGATCAGAAACGACGCAAAGAAGTCGGTGGTATCGAGACCGATTCCGCTCTCATTCGAAGCATTCGGAAGCTTGGTGGCAAAGCGAAGGCCGAACGACGGGCGTTCGGCGGTTTCACCAGCGATTCTCACCTTCGTGCCGATGACGATGTCCTGGACGCTCGACGTCGAGTCACCGGTTGCTGTCACCATGTCGGACAGCGGTGCGGGCTCGCGGGACGTGATGCTGAGATGGTTGTAGAGTCCGCCATCGATCTGAATCTCAGCGATCGAGCTCAGGCCGACACTGACTCCGATGAGAGGGAACCGCAGCAGATGGCCTTCCAGGCCCGAGGCGGGATACTCCACGCTGCGGCCGTAGTCGAGACCCGCTTCGATGAGCATGCGGCCCGCGCCGATCGTTTCGGGATCCTCGGTCACGAGCGGGCGCTGTTGAGCGAAGGCTAACACTGGCTGTAGCACGAACGTAGCCACATACAGGAGTCGAAGTCTCATCAGAATTGTCGCCTGCTGTCGATGAGCACCGTGACGGGCCCATCGTTGACCAACTCGACCTGCATCATCGCCTGGAACTCGCCAGTCGCGACCGTGAGGCCGGTCGAGCGCAATTCTCTCACGACACCCTCGTAGCTCGCCCTCGCCACTTCAGGTGGGGCGGCGTCGTCGAATGACGGACGTCTTCCCTTGCGCACGTCGCCGTACAACGTGAACTGCGACACCACGAGCACAGCGCCACCGACATCACCAACCGAACGATCCATCGGCTTGCCGGCATCGCTCTCGAACACGCGGACATCGTGAATCTTGGCCGCGACGTATCGAATGTCTGCATCCGTATCGTCACGGCCGATACCGAGGAGGACGAGGAGGCCGCGGCCGATCTCGCCGACCGTACGCTCGCCCACGCGAACCCGTGCCGACGTGACGCGCTGGATCACGGCCCTCATCGCGCAGGAACGATCAATGCTGAATCTGGATCAGGTTGCCCGGCGTTTCCTCTTCGAGTCTGAGAGCGGCGCTGTCACGAAGCTCACCGCTCGGATTGAGACGCGTGTCGAGGAGGTGCCGCGGCATGACGTTGCCGAGCGCTTTCAGCATCGACTGCTTGACGCCCGAGTGCTCGCGCTCGAGATCGAGGATCAGGCGCTTGACACGCTGCCGCTGCAGGCTCAGATCACCGCACGCCGGGCAGCAGCAACCGATGATCGGCAGACCGACTTCCTTGCAGTACAGGCGAGCCTCGTCTTCGCCAACGTAGACGAACGGGCGTATGACGACGTGCTCGCCGTTGTCGGAGACGAGACGCGCCGGCATGGCTTTGAGCGCGCCGGCAAAGAACAGGTTGAGCAGCAGGGTCTCGACGAAGTCATCGAGATGATGGCCGAGAGCGATCTTCGTGGCGCCGACCTCCGTGGCAATGCGGTACAACACGCCGCGGCGAAGCCGCGCACAGAGCGAACACGGTGTGGCGTTGGCTTCGAGCAGGTCGTCCATGACCTCGCCGATCGACGTGTGCTCGATGAGGTACTCCCAGCCGCGCTCCTCGCAGGCCTTGGCGATCGCGCCGTGCTTGAAATCCTTGTAGCCCGAGTCCACGTTGACCGCGATGAGCGAGAACCGGATGGGGGCTCGCTTCCGCAGGTTGTCGAGCGTCTGCATCAGCGCCCAGCTGTCCTTGCCACCGGACAGCCCGACCATAATCCGATCGCCGTCCTCGATCAGATTGAAGTCAGTGATGGCCTTGGTCGTCTTCTTGGAGATGCGCGATTCCAGCGGACTTCGGTGAGACATCGGGTAATAGTCTACAGGCTCTGGGCTCTCGGCTCTGGGCCGTTGGCTTGGATATAATCTGCGGGCGGCAGCCTCACCGAGCCTGGCGGAGGCCCTGAAGCCGGGACTCGATCCGATTGTGCGTGACTTCATCAGCTGGATCTACACCTTTGCCCTGTCTCTCGGCGGGCCGGGGTTGTTCACGGTCGCGTTTCTCGACTCGTCGTTCATATCGCTGCCGCAGATCAACGACATCCTCGTCGTGCTCATGGTGACCGAGCACAAGTCGCTGATGTTGTACCTACGCCTTCATGGCGACCGCTGGGTCGGTAGTTGGCTGTTACGTGATCTACTACCTGGCGAACAAGGGCGGAGAGGCGTTCGTTCGCAAGCGGCTCAAGGCGGGGCACGTCGAACGCAGTCTTGCGTTGTATCGCAGGCACGGACTGCTGGCGCTGATGGTGCCGGCGCTGCTTCCACCCCCGGCACCATTCAAACTGTTCGTCCTTGCTGCCGGTCTCGCCAACGTGCGGCCCCTGCAGTTCGTCCTCGCGATTGCGCTGGCGCGCGGGCTGCGCTACGTCGCCCTCGGCATCCTGGCGATTTACTACGGTGACGCGGCGCTCGAGTTGATGCGGACGCACGGACGCACGGTGGGTATTGTGCTGGCCGCCATTCTCGTCGGCGCCGGCGTCCTACTGTGGCTGCGAACGCGGAACACCGCAGTCGAAAGCCCAGAGCCCAAAGCCTAAGCCTCAGAACCTCACGCCAACCGTGAAGTTGTAGGTCCAGCCGCCGAGATCGATCTTCGGTCCGGCAAAGTCATTGGGCAGGTCGCCTTCCGCATCGTGAAAGCGCACCTCGCCGCCGGCGGTGATGCGCTGGCCAGCGAAACGAACGCCTCCCAGAAAGATCGGACCCGTCGAACTGCCACTTTCCTCGAAGGTGTCCACGATGATCTCCCGACCGGCGCCGAAGTCGATGAACTCTCCGGTCTCCCGGTACCGCCAGTTGATGATGCCAAGGCCACCGCCGACGTACGGCTGAATCGGTGATCGCTGTCCGAATGGAAGCAGCCTGACCGTGAACGCGATCGGCACGAGCCTCAACTCCAGATCCGAATCGACCTCGGTTCCGTCGCTGTCGATGAAGTCCCGATAGACGCTCGGGACCGACTGTCCGGTGTAGCTGATGCCGGCGCCCGCTTCGAAGAAGTTGCCAAGACCCACGAGCCACTCACCCCCGACCGCTGCGCCGCCGAACTCGTCGATGTCGAACAGCAGGAAGCTACTGTTGGCGATGAGCACGTCTCCCGAAGTACGCGACTCGTAGTCTTGTGGAGCAAAGTAGCCGAGCGTGAAATTCACTGTCTGTTGCGCATGCGCCGGCCGCGCACACGTCAAGAAGGCGGCCACCAGCACGATGCTGGTCACAGTTCTCTGCAGCATGTGATCTCTCCGAAGCTCAAGTACAGCGAGCTTGGGAGGACGCACTGCAGGTGTGATGCCACACCGGCGTAGGAGCGTTTTCCTTTACGTTTGCGCGTGTGTGCGCTCGATCACGTCGAGCATGGCACCGTGGATTTGTCCGTTCGATGCGACAAGGTGTGCGGCAGCGGGGTCGAACGGTGTCCCATCCATGCCGGTCACTCGCCCACCGGCTTCCTCGACGATGAGCGCGCCGGCCGCGACGTCCCAGGGCCTGAGGCTCTGCTCCCAGAAGCCATCGAACCGGCCGGCCGCGACGTAGCAGAGATCCAGCGCGGCCGATCCGAGCCGTCGAACCGCGCGCGCCTGGCCCAGGAACGCACGGAACATCGCGACGAGGGGATCGAGCTTCTGATGCACATCGTACGGGAAGCCGGTCACGAGCAGCGCATCGAGGAGCCCGCCCGTTTCCGACACGCGCAGTCGCGTGCCATTGAGGAACGCCCCCTGCCCGCGTTCACCGGTGAAGAGCTCTTCACGCGTCGGGTCGTAGATGGCTCCGACCTCCGCACGGCCATCGATCTCGAGCGCGAGAGAGGCACAGAACACAGGCAGGCCATGTGCGTAATTGGTCGTCCCGTCCAAGGGGTCGAAGACCCACCGGTAGCGCGACGAAGCCGCCTGCGTCGGGCCACCTCCCAGTTCTTCCGCCAGGATGTCATGGTCCGGAAAGCGGTCGGCAAGAACGTCGCGGCACATCCGTTCGCATTCGAGATCGACCTCAGTCACCAGGTCGATCGTTCCCTTCTTGTTGATATGAAACCCGGACTGGCGCCGGGACATCTGGATCTCGCCCGCCCGCAGCACAATCTCAACCGCGGTGGCGAGAAAAACCGGATCGGGTGCACTCACGTGTTTCAGAGCTTCGTCAATTCAGACTGCAGAATGCAGAATTCAAGAACTAGAGCCGCGGTGACTGCGAGTCGGAGACCGTGTGATCGGCAGCGGCGACCCGCTTGACCATCACGACTTCCATGCCGCCCTCCGGTGCCCGCTGCAGCACCATCTCGTCCATGAAGGTGCGGATGATGAAGATGCCGCGACCGCTCGACTTGAGCACATTCTCAGGCGCAAGAGGATCAGGAATGCTCTCCGGGTCAAAGCCCGGTCCCTCGTCGCGAACCCGGATGGCAATGCCAGACGGAGTGGAATTGCTCAAAGGCGTGAACTCGACGTAGACGTGCTTCTGCTCGTCGTCGCGGTTGCCATGCTTGATGGCGTTGATCACCGATTCGCGAACGGCGACGCCGACCCAGTGCAGCGCGTCCTCATCGAGTCCGGCCAGCCGTCCGAGGTGATCGCTGGCCACCTGAACGAAGTCGAGCATTTCGTACGTGCTGTGAAACTCCAGACAGACTGTTTTCCGCTGCGTCATGCGCCTCGCCAGAAGAATTATAGCGGCAGACGGTTCTGCGGATCTGCATCGGGTTCGGGACACGCACTGCGGGGCCGCCTAAACGGACTAAACTAACAAGATGCCCTCGCCGCTGAGCGTCACAGTACTTCCCGCCTCGCGGGTACGGGGACGGGTGCGGCCGCCGGGCGACAAGTCCATCTCGCACCGCTATGCACTGCTCGGGGCCCTCGCCAACGGGACATCGTCGATCCACGGATACTCGACCGGCGGCGATTGCCGATCCACGCTCGACTGCCTGCGTGCCCTCGGTGTGTCGATCGAAGAAATCCAGCGCAAAGCAGACGGACTGAGCCTCCGCATCGCGGGCCGGGGCCTGGGGGGACTTCGGGCTCCCGCGACCGCACTCGATGCCGGGAACTCGGGAAGCACCATGCGGATGATGGCAGGCGTCCTGGCCGCCCACCCCTTCACGTCGACGATGACCGGAGACGAGTCGCTGAGCCGCCGTCCGATGCGGCGCGTCATCGTTCCGCTCGAGCGAATGGGTGCCAGGATTGCGTCCAACGACGGCCGACCGCCCCTGACCATTAGCGGTCTGGCCGGCCCAACACCCATCGACTTCGAGCCTGAAGTGCCGAGCGCGCAGGTGAAGAGCTCTGTCCTGCTTGCCGGACTCCATTCGGACGGCGTCACACGGGTGCGCGAAGCGACAGCCACGCGAGATCATACGGAGCGCGCGCTCGCCGCGTTCGGTGTGGAGGTCACTCGGGATGCGAGCGGCATTGGCGTCAAGGGCGGTCAGCCCCTCACAGCGCGGCAGCTGACGGTTCCCGGTGATATTTCGTCCGCCGCGTTCTGGATGGTGGCGGCCGCGTCGCTTTCGGACTCGGAAATCGTTATAGACGGCGTAGGCCTCAACCCGAGCCGGACGGGAATCATCGACATCCTGCGGCGGATGGGCGCACACATCTCCATCGAGGGAGAAGACCAGGGTCCGGGCGAGCCGGTCGGGACAATTGTGGTCCGGCATGGCAGCCTCACATCGACCGAAATTGCACCGCGGGACGTGCCCGGCGTCATCGACGAGTTGCCCGTTCTCGGGGCGCTTGCCACACACGGTGGCGAACTGCACGTCACCGGTGCCGGGGAACTGAGAGTCAAGGAGAGCGACCGGATTTCGGCCCTGGCGGACGGCTTCCGGCACATGGGTGGCAACGTTGAAGAGTTCCCCGACGGTTTCCATATCTGCGGGCGCGAACGCCTGAAGGGCGGCGAAGTCGATGCGCGGCACGATCATCGGCTGGCTATGGCATTTGCCATCGCCGCGCTCGGCGCGTCGGGGCCGACCATCATTCACGATGCCGGAGCAGCTGCCGTGTCCTATCCCGAGTTCTTCTCCGTGCTCGAATCCCTGCGCGCGTGAAGGCCGACAAGCTGTATCTTGTCGGCTTCATGGGCGCGGGCAAGACGACGGTGGCCCGGGCTCTGGGCAAGCGCACCGGCTGGCGGGTGGAAGACATCGACGAGCGCATCGAGACCCGGGAGCACCGGAGTGTGGCCTCGATCTTCAGCCTCCAGGGAGAGCCATACTTCCGGCAGCTGGAGCGCATGGCGCTTGGGGAGTTATTGCCGATTCGGCACGTGGTCGTCGCGACCGGCGGCGGTACGTTCGTCGAGCCGGACAACCGGGCACTGATGCTCGCCGATGGCGCGGTGGCCTGGCTGGATCTGCCATTGACGCAGGTGATCGAGCGGGTGCCGGCCGACGGCCGCCGGCCTCTTGCCTCGGACCGCGCGCAGATGGAGACGCTGTACACGCGACGGCAACTCGCCTACGCGCACGCGCACGTGCGGATCGACGCCGCTCGACCCGTAGCCGAAGTGGTCGGGCACTTGCTCGAGTGGATCGACTTCTGATCAGATGAAGTACCTCGTTCTCAGCGACGTGCACGCCAATCTCGAGGCGCTCGAAGCGACGCTGGCCAAGGCCGGCCCGCACGACGGTGTCCTCGTGCTGGGTGATCTGGTCGGCTACGGCGCCGATCCGAATGCCGTCATCGAGCGCATCCGCCAGCTGCGCGCGGCGACGATCATCCGCGGAAACCACGACAAGGTCGGCGCAGGCATCGAGAACGTCGAGGCGTTCAACCATCTCGCCAAGCACGCGATCACGTGGACGGCTGCCGCGCTCACTGCCGGCAACCGCACCTGGCTGGCAGAACTACCGGCCGGCCCGGTCATGATCGACTCATGGGTCGAGATCTGTCACGGTGCGCCCTTCGACGAGGACGTGTACATCTTCGACGACCTCGACGCGCGTCGGGCGCTGCTCATGTCGGAACGAACGCTCTGCCTGTTCGGCCACACACACGTGCCGGCCGTGTACAAGTTCGACACCGACTTTCACTCCATTGGGCCGCCTCGCGGGGAAACGTTCCGCCTGCTTCTGAATGACTCGGCGAAGTACCTGGTCAACTGCGGTGCCGTGGGTCAGCCGCGCGACGGAGATCCACGGGCTGCATTCGGGATGCTCGATACCACGAGCCAGACGTTGACCGTGCTGCGCGTCAAATATGACGTGGCCGCCGCGCAGGCCAAGATCATCGCGGCGGGCTTGCCTGAAGTGCTCGCGCAGCGGCTGGCGATCGGCCGATGATCTGCTGGTCCCTGGTCCTTCGTCCTTAGTGCTTGGTCCGTTCTTCGTCCTGGGTCCGTTCTTGGTCCTGGGTTCTCCGCCCTGTCCGTGGTCCTTTGGCCAGGGCGCTGAACGGCACGGACCTCATCGTGCGCGGTCGCGTCGTTGTTCTTCTCGCCGGAGCTTGGCCGCGTAGGCGTCGGCGGCGGCGCGCGATCCGAGGATCCAGCCAATCACGATGCCCAGCAGCAGGATCCCCGGAATGTAGATGAAATGGGCGGCGGTTGGCATCAGCTCCTGCCGGTTCGTTTGAGATCGCTGTCGAGGCGGTCCACCTCTCGCTGAATGACGGCAAGACGCCGCGACATGATGAACATGTAGCCGAACAGCATCAACAGCACGAACGCATACGCGCCGACGAGCAGCGGCGCGGCCGGCAATTGGTCCTCCGGCGGAAGCTGGTCGATCGGGATGAACTCTTCCTGCTGCGGTGGGGGTTGCTGCGCCTGCCGTGCCTCCGTCACCTGCTGCGATGCACAGCCGAGCGGGAGAACAACAAAGAGTAGAACGGCGATGAAGCGGATCAGCGTGGTCATCAACGTTGCTCGTCGAGGGAAAGATAGAGGGAGTCGAGGCGCGATTGTTGTTCGGACACCCGCATGCGCAGCTTCATCAGCAGCACCAGCAGCAACGTGAAGGCTGCCAGGCAGAACAGCAGCGGGAATCCCATCGAGAACGGCAGCTTGGGCACGACCGTGGTCGCGGGGTGAATCGTTCGCCAGTAGTTGACGGAAATATAGATGAACGGCACGTTGGCCATGCCGAACAGGGCAAGGCCGGCTGCGAGCTTTTCAGACCCGGGTCCGCCGGTACTGCCGGAGGATCAGATACGCCCAGGCGATCATCCAGCCCACCAGGCTCGACGTGATCCGCGCATCCCAGACCCACCAGGTGCCCCATGCTTTCCGTGCCCAGAGTGGGCCGGTCACGAGCGTCAGGAGCCCGAAGAGCACCGCCATCTCCGCCGCGGCCAGCGCGGTACGGTCATGCCGGGCATCTCCAGTGGCCAGGAAGCGAACGCTCGCGATACCGCAGACGATGCTCGCCCCCAGGAACATCCAGGCCGAGGGCATGTGGTAATAGAACACCTTCTGCACGAGCCCCATCGTCGATTCGTAGGGTGCGTTGGCGATGACAAAGGGCGTCGCGGCGAACATCACGCCGCAGACGAGAGTCGCAGGATGAAACCACTTGGGCATGGCTACTAGTCTGTCATGACCGGTTCGAACGTCCATAGCGCGAGCGTGAGAAACACCACGTCGAACGCCACGAGGAGGGCGAACCAGAACCGCACGACTTCAGCGTCGAAATCGGGCTGCGCCATCGCGACCGTTGCCCGCACGCCGGCAATGAGCACTGGCACCGTGATCGGATACAGCAGAACCGGAAGCAGCACGTCGCGGCTGCGGGCGCGCACGAGCATCGCGGCAAAGAGCGTCCCGACGGCGGCAAATCCGACCGTTCCTGCCACGACGACGGCGGTGAGCCAGAAGGGATGCGCCAGGAGCTCTGCCTGAAACAGTAGCGCCACGAGCGGCACGAGCACCACTTCGGTGAGCGTCAACAGCACGATGATTGCGGTCAATTTCCCCAGATAGACTGCCGGCCTGGGTGCGGGAACGAGCATGAGCGCACGCAGCGTTTCCGACTGGCGCTCGCGCTCGAACGTTCGGCCGAGCGCCAGGTTGCCTGCGAACATGATGGCCATCCAGAGCACGCCTGGTCCGACGCCCTGAGCGGCTCTCCCCTCCTGCACCAGTGAGAAGGCAAAGACCAGCACACACGAGATCGCGAAGAACAACGTCGTGTAGGCGAGCTCGCGACTGCGCACCTCGACGGTGATGTCCTTTCTCACGATCAGCCAGATGGCGCGAAGCATCAGCGTCCGATCACGCTTCGGTAGGTCGAACGCAATCCGCCGGGCGCAACGGTTGTCTCGACGATCCGGCCTTCACGCAGAAACAGCGCCTGATCGAGCAGCCCTTCGGCCAGGTCGAGATCGTGAGTGGCGAGGATCACGATCGCCCCGCTCTCACGCAGGGCGCGCAGGCGGCCAAGAAGCGCCTCGGTCGATGCGTCATCCAGGCCAGTGAATGGCTCGTCGAGCAGGGCCAACCGCGGATCGTGAATCAACGCACGCTCGAGCGCGACACGCTGCCGCATACCCCGCGAGAAGCTCGCGACCGGATCGTCGCGGCGTGCGTCGAGGCCCGCCCGCTCGAGTGCACGGAGGGCACGGCCGTCGCTGTCAGCGATGCCATAGAGCCCGGCAAAGAACGCGAGGTTCTCGCGTGCGGTCAATTCGGGATACAGGAACAGATCGTGTCCGAGCACGCCGATACGCGCGCGCAGCGCGGCCCCTGCGGACGAGCCGAACGTGCCATACCGGATAGTGCCGGATGAAGGGCGGAGCACGGTGGCCAGCATGCCCAGCAGGGTGGACTTCCCTGCCCCATTGGGTCCCAGCAGACCCAGGATCATCCCGCGCGTCGCCCGGAACGTCATGCGCGACACCGCGCGCCGGCGACCGAAGTGGCGGGAGACGTCCTCGGCGGAAACTTCTTCGAAGTCGACGCTCGTCACGCAGCGACGCCCTCGCCGCCTCCTGGCGGTCCGGGGTAAGCGTCGTCGAGCTCGCCGTAGATCTGCTCGAGCTCGCTGATGATGCGGGTACGCCGCCTGGCCTGGCCGTCTGCCTCGGGCGTACCGGCACGACGTTTCGATTCGATTTGCGCCAGCTGTGCCAGCAGCGTGTCGCGCCGGGCGATCAGTGTCTGTCGTGTGTCCTCTTTGCGCGATTGGCCGCGAATCGCCAGCCACGCGCCGAACGCGAACAACGCCCCCGCCAGCGAGAGAGCGACAGAGCGAGGTGTCCGGCTATGGAAGGGTAAGCCCGAGAGGGTGATGGCCACGCTGCCACCGGCCGGTAATGCCGGACCGTTCCCAAGCACGAACAGATCGCCGTTGTCGGTGCGGATGTCACTGGTCTCGGTCAGCTGTGGCGACGACACGCGCAGCTCGCCAACTTTTTGCACGCCCACGATGACTTGCGACAGCGCCGCCGGCCACGTCTGCGTCAGCGTCAACTCCGAACTGTCGTACGGCATTCGGAACGCCACCTGCACCATCGTGGTCCCCGACGCGAACGGTCCATTGACGGTGATCTGGTTCGGAGAAACCGTGGCCGCCTGCGACGAGCCTTCCAGTGCGGTTGCACCGGTGGCGCCAGGCGGCAGGTCGATCACCAGCGGGCCGCCGATGTCCACGCGCGCGCGCGCGCTGTTGACGATCTCCAGGATGTAGTAGACATCCAGACCATCGTCATTGAACTGCATCAGCACGCGGGTGTTGCCGCCGAAGACGACGATGCCTTTGGTGGGTGGCTCGGCGGCGGCCGCAGCTTCTTCCTGTTTCCTGCGCTCGGCGGCTTTGGCAATGCCGGCGACCAGAATCACGCGAAGGCCGCCGGATGTCGGCACCGTAAACGGCTGCGACACGAGCTTCTCGCCGTCGACGGTGACTTCAGCCACGGCATTGGCGCTCCCTTTCGGCAGTTCGGTGAATTCGGCGCGTCCCTGTGCGTCGGTCGTGGCAGTTCGTGTGGTGCCACCGACGCCAACCTGAACCTGCTGTCCCGGAACGTTGTTCCCGATCGCCTCTCGCACGACGCGCACCGTCACCGTGCCGTCGGCGAGTTCCTGGGCCGGAATCGCACGGCCATGAATCAGCGAGGGGTCGGGCATGTCCTGAGCCCACGCGGTACCAGTCAGGACAACGCCCAACAACCAAATCCCAACTCCCCAGCTCCAACTCCCAACTCCCAACTCTGCGCTCCGCTCACGCCAGAACGGCATCCTTGGAAGTTGGAAGTTGGGCGTTGGGAGTTGGCAGTTGGAAGTTGGGAGTTACACCGGAGGCTCATCATCGCGCCTCCAGCGCGTGTCCGCAGTGTTTACAGAATCGGGCATCGGCGTCATTGGCGGTGCTGCAGGACGGGCACGTGGTGGCGGGTCTGGAAGGCGAGACCCGCTGTACGTCTTCGGCTGTCTGTCCACCAACAGCGTGGGCCGGGTCTTGCCCTGTAGACCCGGCGACACCGATCCTTTTCACGATCTCTCGCTCGATTTCCGTGCGATAGCCGGCACCCGCATCGAGCTGCCGCATCAGTCTCGCGGCGCGGGCGCGCAGACGTCCGCTCATCTCGGCGAAGTCCTTGTCGGACACCTTCCCCATCGCGCGATCGAACTCGAGCTCCTTGATCGATCGAAGCACGAGGCTCTTCTCGCGTTCGAGCGCCGCACGGGTGCGTCCGCCAAGTATTCGTGCGCCGTCGCTCCACGATTTCTGCGTCAAGGGCAGGAACGTGCGTAGCGCAGCGATGCCGACCGCTGCGGCGGCAAAGATCGTGAGGCTGATCATGATCACGGCGGCAGGCGATTCGCCGCGCGCCATGAACACAGCGATCGTGGCGCCGATCAGGCCGGCAAGCGTGAAGAGCTGCCAGGGTTCGAACGTGGGCTGCGGTTCAGTCGAGGTCTCGGAGCTCATCGTCCAGGCGGGCATCGAGCGCCGAATCGACGGTCATGTTGGCGCCGCCCGCACCGGCTGCGGCCGGACGCGTCGACCAGCGTCGCGCGGTGATGATGATGACGAGAAGACCGAAACCGGCGAGTGCATACGGCAACACCCATGCCAGCGAATTGAAGCCCGTGTTCCTCGGTACCGCGAGCACCGCCGCGCCGTACTTCTCGACGAACGCTGTCAGGATCTCCTCGCGGTTCTTCCCTTCGCTGATGTACTGCTGCAAAACGGCCAACTGCTCGGTGTGGCCGTGGCAGGCCGGTCGCATCGGGCAGTTCTCGAGCGTGGCGCGCACGCATCCCGAAGATCCACACGTACAGATAATCTGGCCCTCGACATCACGCTGCAACGCCGTCTTGTTCACACGGCCCGACGTGCCGTCCTGCGCTTGCACAGCCGCGGGCAACACGATCGAGAGGAGCAGCAGCGATGCCGTGGCGGTCTTGGCGCCTTCAGGAACCCGCGCCGCGGCGAACGCGAACGCCGTTTCCGGCAGCAGCGCGATCAGCGTGCCCAGCGCCATCACGCCGAAGCCGAGCCAAAGCCAATTGACGAGCGGCGTGACGGTGATCTCGACGTTGGCTGACTGCTCGCCCGCGTCGAACTGCGGCATCACGATGTAGAGATCCTCGGCGAAGGTGCGCCGGATCGCGACCTCGGTCGTGGGTTGATCTTCGTGCTTGCGGAAGAACCAGCGCGCTGGATACATCTTCGTCAGCTCGGCGCCCTCCCGCAGGACGGTCATGTCCGCCGTCACCATCTGCTTGCGGCCGTCGTCGGTCACCGCGATGCTGTTGTGACGGATGACGTAGTCGCCAACCTGGATCTCCTCGCCCGGTTTCATCAGCGCCGTCTCGTGCTGCTTGAATCCCGCACCGGCAAATCCGAGGAACATCAGGACGATCGCGACGTGAATGATGTAGCCACCGTAGCGGCGCTTGTTCCGTCCCACGAGACCGATGAGGGCCGTGGCGAGATCGGTTCCGCTGGTCTGCTGGCGGACGCGCGCGCCGCGCCAGAACTCCTGCGTAATGGTCCCCAGCACGAACCCGCTGAACGCGAAGCAAAGGCCCGAGCTCCAGATGCGCACGCCCAACGCGACGACAACGCCGCCGACGAGCAACCCACTCAGAGTCGGGAACAGGAACTGGTCACGCAGGTTGACGATCGTCGATTTCCGCCACGCCAGCAGCGGGCCAACGCCGGTCAGGAACAGGAGCGTCAGACCGATGGGGATCATCCACTGGTTGAAGAACGGAGGCCCGACGGTGATCCGCTCCCCCGTGACCGCCTCGCTGAGCGTCGGGAACATCGTCGCAAACAGCACGAAGAAGGCGCAGAACAGCAGGATCCAGTTGTTGAACATGAACGCCGCTTCCCGCGACATCCAGGAGTCGAGCTCGTTGCGGGCGCGCAGCAAGGGCATCCGGTAGATCACGAACCCGAAGCTGATCGCCAGCGTCGCGACCATGAAGATCGTGAAGAGCTGCGACAGCACCGGATCCTGACCGAAGGAGTGCACCGACTGAACGATGCCCGACCGGGTCATGAAGGTGCCGAAAAGCGTGAGGAAGAACGTCATGATGACGAGTGAGACGTTCCACGCGCGCAACATCCCCCGCCGCTCCTGCACCATCACCGAGTGCAGGAAGGCGGTGGCCGTGAACCAGGGCAGCAGGCCGGCGTTCTCGACCGGATCCCACATCCAGTAGCCGCCCCAACCGAGCTCTTCGTACGCCCAGATCATCCCGAGGCCGAGACCGATCGACAGGAACAGCCACGCGAACATGGTCCAGCGGCGAACCGCTCGCAGCCACGAGTCGTCGAGGTGACCGGTGATCAGCGCCGCCATCCCGAACGCGTACGGAATCGTCAGACCCACGAAGCCGAGGTACATCGTCGGCGGGTGGATCACCATGTAGAAGTTCTGGAGCAGCGGATTGAGTCCTGCGCCGTCGGCCGGGTTCTGAGTGAGGTACGTCTCGAACGGGTTGTTGTGGACGATCATCAGGTAGAGAAAGAACATCTCCACCACCGAAATGACCGCCACCACGTACGGGATCAGTTCCCGGTGGCGCTCGCGGTTGACGTAGATGGCGAGGCTGCCGAAGAGCGACAGCAGGAACACCCAGAACATGATCGACCCGTCGAGACCGCCCCAGTACGACGTGATCTTGTAGAACAGCGGCAGCGTCGAATCTGAATAGCGCTGCACGTATCGAATCGAGTAGTCGCCGGTCAGGAAGCTGTAGATGATGACCGACGAGGCGGCCGTCATGATGGCGGCCAGCATGTAGAAGGCGCCGATCCCGCTTTCCATCATCGGCCGCGATCGCCGACGCGCCCCCGCGACCGAGATGGCGGCCGCATAGGCGCCGACGACGAAGGCGGCCAGCAGAAGGTAGTAGCCGAGGGAGGACATTACCTTACCTGGAGACTGAGGGGCCTTTTGACTCCTCGTACTTCGACGGGCACTTTGCCGTCATGTCGTTGGCCACGAAGCCGTCTGGAGTCAGCTCCCCGGTCAGCACGACCTCGGACTCATCCTTGAACGTGTCGGGCACGATTCCCGTGTAGAAAGCCTTTAGCGTCTTTCCGTTGCGCTCAATCTCGAACCGATACTCCAGGCGGTCACGTTTCTTGCCGATGGAGCCGGGCACAACGTAACCGTGCACCTGGAGCTTCTTCCCGGTCCATTCCTGCTGGCTGCCCACGACCTCGTCCACGTACTTGTAGGTACTGCATGCTCTCGCCGAGCGTCGTGTACAAGAGGATTCCGAAGACCGTGGCAAGCACCAGCGTCGTGGCACCGATCTTTGCGGCTTTGTGGCTCATAGATAAGGACTTTGGATTATGGGATTCAGCCGTCAGGATAGCAGTATTCCGGCCCGGCTGCACATCGCGTAAACGAGGGGCACAGGAAGCCCTACCACGTTCGAGTATGACCCCTCGATTCGGGTCACGAACCGGGATGCCCGGCCCTGAATGGCGTAAGCACCCGCCTTGTCCGCGGGCTCGCCGCTCGCCACGTACCACTCAATCTCGGCCTTTTCGAGCGGCGCGAACTCGACTGTTGTGACCTCGATGCGACTCTGGATGGATTTCCCTCCGGCCGACCCGGCGTCGCCTGTCATCAGTACCACGGCCGTCAGAACCTCGTGCGCCCGTCCCGACAGCATCTGAAGCATCCGTTTCGCATCGTCGGCATCCGCAGGCTTACCCAGGATCTGGCCGTCCACGACGACGACCGTGTCGGCAGCCAGAACCGGCCGTCCGCTGGCGGTCGCGTGAACGACCCTGGCCTTCTCCGCGGCGACGCGGCACGCGTACGCCTCGGCGCCTTCTCCGTCGTGAATTCGTTCGTCGATGTGCGCCGGACGGACTTCGAATGGGATGCCCGCGGCGGTCAGGAGTTCGGCGCGGCGGGGCGACGCCGACGCCAGTATGAGGACGCTGCCCGGCAAGCACCGGCGATTCTGACACCAATTACCTTGCAGAGGTAAGGCTTCCCGAGATAGGTTCGCGACCCAGATGGAATCGTTGGCGAACCGGGTCATCGCCCGCCTGACGAACACCCGCAGCGACGAACGAACCGTCGCCCTGCTGATGTTCGCCTACTCGTTCCTCGTGATGATGTCGCACAACATCCTGAAGCCGGTCACCAAGTCAAAGTTCATCGATCAGCTCGGCTCCGACAACCTCCCCTACGTGCTGATGGCGTCGTCGGTCCTCGTCGCGGTCGTGATGCATGGGTACAGCGGCTGGATTCGTCGACTTCCCCGACAGTACGTGATCCCTATCGCGCAGTCAGCGCTGGTCGTGGTGCTCGTGCTGCTGTGGGGGCTTCTGCGCACCGGCGCGGTCTGGGTGACTGTCGCTCTCTATTTCTTCGGCCAGATTCTCGGCGTATTGCTCATCAGCCAGTTCTGGACATTGGCCAACGAGGTCTACGATGCGCGTCAGGCGAAGCGCCTCTTTGGTCTCATCGGCGGCGGAGCCTGTCTCGGTGGTGCACTCGGTGCGTCGATAACGGCCATCACCGTCCAGGAATTCGGCTCGAACAATCTCCTGCTGATCAGCGCCGCCACGCTCAGCGTGTGCGTGGTGCTCGTGCTGCGCATCGTTCGCATTCCGCACGCCGGTCATGCCGTCGAGCAGATGGACGAGCGAGGCGTCGGTGGACGCGAAGCGATTCGGTTGCTGACGCAGTCCCGCCACCTGAGGGTTCTGGCCGCAGTCGTTGGATTCGCCGCCGTCGGCGCGGCGCTCATCGATCAGCAACTGAGTATGGCCGCCGAGGCCACCGGCATCGGCGCTGACGCGATCGCCGCGTTGCTCGCGCGGGTCACCGTTTACCTGTCGCTGGCAGGCTTCGTCGTCGGCGTCGCGCTCACCAGCCGCATCCACCGTTCGTTCGGCATCGCGGCGGCACTGCTGCTGCTCCCGATAGGCCTGGGCGCAAGCGCCACGCTCATTCTGCTCACCGGCGCATTGTGGGCGGTGGCCGGCGCGCGAGTCATCGATACCACGCTCAGATATTCCGTGGACAAGACCACCCGGGAGGTGCTCTTCCTGCCACTTCCAGCCGACCTGCGCTTTCGTGCGAAACCGTTCATCGACGTCACGATGGACCGGTTCGCGAAGGCGGTCGCTGCGGTCCTGATCCTGGTGCTCATTCATCCCAGGGGACTCGGCCTCGACTGGCAGCAACTGAGCTACGCCGGCCTGTTCGTCATGGCGGCATGGGTCGCGGTGTCGCTGATCGCGTGGCGAGAATACCGCCGCGCGTTCCGCGCCAGCATCGTCTCACGCGACATCGCGCCCGCGAACATTCGTACCAACGTCGCCGATGCCGCCACGATTGAGGCACTCGTCGAGGAGTTGTCGAGTCCAGACGAGCATGCCGTCGTCTACGCCATCGATCTGCTCGAGGCACTGGACCGCAGAAACCTCGTGACGCCGCTGCTCCTGCAACATGAGTCGCCACGCGTGCGCGCCAGCACGCTGCGCGTCATCGCCGCATCGAGCTCGCCCATCGCCGGCCGCTGGATCCCGACGATCGAGCGCATGGTTCAGGATGAAGACGTCGACGTTCGCGCCGCGGCACTGCACGCGCTGGCGGCTTTCTCTCATGAAGATGCCGCGCTGCTTCTTCGACGGCACCTTGACGACATCGAGCCACGGGTCGTCGTGACCGCCGCCATCGCGTTGGCGAACAGCGGCCGGCCCGCCGACGTGGACGCGGCGGAAGCGGCCCTGCTGCGTCTTCTGAGCGACCTCCGCGATTCTGCCGCCAGCGCACGCGAGGAGGCCGCAACGGCGCTCGGCCGCATCGAGCATCCACGCTTCCGCCCGCTGCTCGTCCCGCTGCTCAACGACTCCGACCTCGATGTCGTCGGAAAAGCGATCAAGAGTGCCCGGGCGCTCGGAGCCTCCGACGGTCTCTTCGTACCCGCGCTTCTTACGCTGCTCGGTCATCGATCACTGAAAGCACAGGCACGAGAAGCCCTCGTCGGATACGGGGAAGAGATCGTTCCGCTACTCGCCTACTCGCTCGCCGACAAACACGAGCAGCTGTGGATCAGGCGGCACATTCCGGTCACGCTCGCGCTGATCGGCACGCCGGGATCGATGGAAGCACTCATCGCCGCACTCGACGAGCCAGACGGCTTTCTGCGCTATAAGGCGATCATTGCCATCGAAAAGCTACGCCGGGAGAATCCCTCCCTGCCATGCCCCAGGCAGACGCTCGAGAAGGCCGTCATCAGGGAAACGTCGCGCTACTACAACGGCCTCACGCTGCAGCACAACCTTCTGCGCCATTCTCTCGACGCCGCCGACTCATTGCTCGGTCGTGCCCTGGAGGACAAGCTGCGTCGATCGGTCGATCGCGTCTACAGGCTGCTCGGGCTGCTCTACCACGTGGAGGATGTCGCGGCCGCGCGTTACACCATCGAGCAGGGAGAGCGGCGGCGACGGGCGGCCGCGGTCGAATATCTGGACAATCTGCTCGGCGGTGTGGTTCGCCGGCGGGTCATGCCCATTCTGGACGACACGCCACTCGCGGAAAAGGTGCGTTACGCCAACGGCGTGCTCAGGAGTCGACCGCGCGACCTCGAAGATACGATGGCGCAGCTCATACACGATGACGATCCCGTCATCGCCGCATCGGCCATTCATTTCGCCGCATGGCAACAGCTTCCCTCTCTCGCGTCCGACATCGAGTATGTCGCGACGCATCGGGCAGCCGAGGACACGTTCGTGCTGGAAGCCGCGACGTGGGCTTCCGGTGCAGGTGGTTCGACGGGCGATGGATTGCCGGTCGTCGCGCTGGTCGATCGCATCAGGGTCACGCCCGTGTTCGCCGCGCTGTCGATCGACGAGCTCTTTCGCGTCGCCGAGGTCGGCCAGGAAATTCGTTACCAGGCAGGCCGTGAGGTCTGCCGCGCTGGCCAGGCGGCCGACGATGTGTTCTTCCTGCTTGAAGGTGCGCTCGAGGCCATTGATGACAACGGATCAGGGAAGGAACTGACGGCGCCAGCGGTCGTGAACGTCGAAGGAGTGCTGCAGGGCATTCCGCTGCGCAGCACCATACGAGCCGTCGAACACACCATCGGGTTCCGGGTGCCCGCTGCCGTGTTCCTCACGATGGTGTCGGACAACATCCTGATGGCGCAGGGTCTGTTCCGGCTGCTGCTGCATTCCTCGTCCGAGCAGGCACGGCGCGCGATGGCATCGCCCACCGCGGCGCTTCCCTCAGGTGGGCGGTTCGGTCAGGACCCGCTTCTGGCCGGAGCCTCTGCGGCCCATTTGCTTGCATTGCGGGCGTTTGCATCCGAGGTGCCGCTCACAGCCGGACAAGTCCTCTTCGACTTTGGTTCGCCTCCGGCGACCTACCAGGTCATGGAAGGCCAAGTCCGGCTCGAGGCGCCTCATCAGCCGCCGATCCTGGTGTCGCCCAGGGCGACGTTCGGCGTCGCCGACACCCTGGCCGGCGGCCCTTCCGGGTGGCGAGCGGTCGCCACCGCGAACGGACAGGCGCTCCGCCTGGAACGCGACGACTTGTTCGCTGTGATGGCCGACCACGTTGACTTAATGCAGAACCTGTTCAGGGTGGCGCTGCGGCTGCGCGACCAGGTTGTTCAACCGGAACACCCATTTTTCGCGTAGAATCCGGTCGTCCACCTCTTCAAAGAAGGGCGTTCTATGGATCGATTCCGTCGCGCGCCAATCGTTGTTCTGGGGCTCACGCTCTGCGCAACCGCTCTCGTCTTCGCGGGTCAGGGCAAGCCAATCACGACTCCCCTCTCGCCGGCCGAGATGGAGGCCTTTCTGTTGAAGGGCAAGATCCTCGACGTGCGCGATGCCGGCAGCGGTGTCACCGGGTCGCTCCGGGCCAAAGTGACGGACGGGACGCTTACACACGACGTGCACATCCAGTCCGTCGACATCATGAAACCGGTATTCCAGGCGGGCCAGCACACCGAACTGAATTTCAGAGACAGCTACCGGTACAACATCGCGGGCTACCGGCTTGCCCGGCTCCTCGGCATCAATACCGTGCCGATGTCGGTCGAGCGCAGTGTGAACGGTAAGACAGCGGCCGTCACCTGGTGGATCGACGATGTCCAGATGGACGAAAAGGAGCGGCTCAAACGCAAGACGATGGGGCCCAACCCTCTGCGCACGTCCAATCAGATTCAACTGATGCGCATCTTCGACGAACTGATTCAGAATCGCGATCGGAATCAGGGCAACATTCTCTGGACCAGCGACTGGACCATGTGGCTGATCGATCACACGCGTGCATTCCGTCTCGGCAAGGACTTGCTGAAGCCCGAGGAGCTCACGCGTATCGATCGGGGGCTGCTGACGCGCCTCAAGGGACTGACGGAAGAACCGATCGCGAAAGCAGTCGGCGATTCGCTGCTGGACTCCGAGCGAGACGCTGTGCTCCACCGGCGCGACCGGATCGTCAAGGTGTTCGAGGAGCGGGTCGCCAGGGTCGGCGAGGCAGCAGTGTTGTTCGACTTCTGAGGCCTTGTAGAGCGATTAACGTGTCGCCGAGGGCGCGACCGACTGCAGCGCGGGCGCTGAGAGCGGCTCGCGCCGATCCAGATAGATCGCCGTGAGCGTACCGCCCTGCCACTCGAGGGCTGAGGGCACGCCCCCCTTGTAGAACTCCCCGCCCACCATTCCGGTATCGATCAGGATGACTCGTCCATCCAGGCGCGCGACGATCCGCCCGGGCAGCACCGTCGAGTGGCCGATCACGATCGCACGCGCCTTCATCTGATCGAGGATCGCCGGAAGAATCGGCGCGACCTCTTCTTCCGTCTGAAGCGCCAATCCACGATACCAGAGCGGTCCGGTCTCGCTTGCCGACATGAGCGACGCGGCCTGTTCCGGCGGTGGCAGCGCCGCGAGTTCCTTGGCAATGGCGGCGTTGATGCCTTCGCAGCCGAGCGCCGCGATCTCGGGGCTGATGCCACCATGAAGGAAGAGCACGCCATTGATCCGCGCGACCGTCGGCCGCTCGCGAATCCAGCTCCCGTATTCGCCCTGCGGGCCGAACGCCTGACGCAGTTCGATCATGCCGAGAGGGACCTCCTTCAGGAACTGCTCCCGGTACGCGGCGGGGTCGTACTCGCGCCCTTCCGCCTTCGCGCGCTGCTCCGCCTGCTCGCTCAGGGCCGCGAGAACCTGTTCTCGAAGCTGGGTGGAGTCGCCGTTTCTGAACGCCTCGATCTCTCCCGCGCTGACGTATCGCCAGTCGGAGATAAGGCGCATCAGCTCGTGGTTGCCGAGCAGCGACACCACTCGCCCGCCGGCCCGCTGCGCGTCACGTTCCAGCCGGCGAAGCAGGTCGATCGCCTTTCTCGAGTCGGGCCCGCGATCGAGGATGTCACCGGTCTGCACCAGCACCGTGCGTCGTCCGCTCCACCTGTTGCGATTGTCGATGATCTGTGCCGCGCGCAGGATGGCCACGAAGTTGTCGAAGGCGCCGTGCACGTCGCCGACGGCCACCACGCGCTCGGTGGTCTGGATGTCGCACGGAGACGCACCGGGCTTTGCCGCCTGCGCGCGGACCGGTCGTTCGCCACCGGTCAGCAGCACCAGCATCAGCGCGACTGCCAGACCGAAGGCGATCCGCATCGACCGTATGCCTTCATCAAGCGCATTGGAGCACTGAATGGAGGGCGATCTCAACTCCCAACTGCCAACTCCCAACTGCCAACTACTGGAAATTGGTGCTTGAGATTGGAAGTTGATAGTCGAAAGTTGAACTTGGGCGTTGGAAATTGGGCGTTGGGAGTTGACAAGCGTAAGATCCCCCCGTGATTCCCGTCCGCCAGGTGATCCCGGACGCCGTTGCGGCGATCATCCGCAAGGCGCCGCTGACGCCCGGAAAAAGTCGCGTTCGCGTGGCGCAGCGTCGTCGGGCCGGCCATCGATCATGCGACGACAGTCGAATGGAACGACGGGGTTCTTCGCGTGAAGGCGAAGGACCGGGCGTGGCAGCGGGAAGTCGAGCGCTCGGCCGCGCTCATCCGCTCGCGGCTCGATGTGCTGCTCGGCGAGCGTGTGGTCCGCTATATCGAGGTGAAAAGCGCCTGAAGCAGCGACGGGAGACGACCAGACGAATAGCACGGCCGCCGCGGCAAGCCCGGCAGCGATCTGCAACGGCTCCATGACGTCCAGAGGGGCCTGAGCCTTCCGCTCTGCATCCCAGCGGCGCAGCATCTGCGCCTTGACCCACAACACACCGGGATCCGGCACCTGCGACGTCCGCGTCGGGACGGTGTTGGCCAGCCTCTTCATGTAATCGACGACGACCTGCTCGTCGTCGTGCATGCGGTCGCGATCGAACCACGTCGCGCATCATGCCCTCGCCGTCAGTCCCCGGGTGACCAGCAGTTTCCGCAGGCGCGCCCGGGCGCGCGAAAGCAGGACTTTCACGCTCCCGCGGGCGAGCCCGAGCGCGCTGGCGATCTCCTGATGATTGTGCTCCTCGACATAGGCCAGCCACAAGAGCGCACGATCCCGCGGCGTGAGCTCGGCAAACTCCCGGCTCACCGAATCCTCTGGCACGGACGCCGCAACCTGCTGCGGGACCTGGCGGAGCCGCCCCAGCCATGACATCTCTCGTTCAGCGCGTCGCCACCGATCGGTCATGAGGTTCCCCGCAATCCGAAAGACATAGCGGCGCAGGTCTTCGTCGCCGAGGTGACCCACGTCCGCGCGCAGCAGACGACAGAAGGCGTCCTGCACGATATCGTCCGCGTCGCCCGCATGACGGGTCACGCGGTAGACGTACGCCCACAGCGGGCGCGCCGTGCGCTCGTAGAACCGCGCAAACTCGACCTCATTCAGCGCCGCACCCTGGCAGCCCGTGGCAAGAGTTTCACCACGGCCTCCTAGACCGAGCGAGCGATCTCGTTCGAGGTGGACGCGTGTGACTGTCCGTTGATCAGCCCCATCCGGCGCGACAGCTTCAGGGAGACGTAGCCCGAGATAAGGAGGCCCAATCCGACCGCTGCGGAGACCGTTCCGACAAATCCGAGGCTCTCGTATGTCTCCGTGTCGACGCGCGCGCCGCTGAGATACATGAAGATGCCGATGCCGAGGCACAGCATGACGATGCCGGACTGAAACGCGCGGAGGACACGCTGGTGCGCCACACCGCCCGAATCGCCGCCAACCGTGTTCCAGGAACTTCTGGCCGCCCTCGGTGTTCAGGAACTGGCTGAACTCTCCCATGCTGCCCGTGCGGTCGAGGAGCCTCGTCTGGAACTCCGTCGTCGACCTGAGCTGCTGACGTCGCGTGAATGCGTTGGCAATCACGTAGAACACGTACGCAACCATCAGGAACACCGCCGGGACGATGATGACCTCTGAACCCATTCTGCCCTCCTGCGACGTCTCAGGCCGCTGACGATACAACAGCGGAGCGGCGGCCGGTTAACACGCGGGTTACCATCTCTGCATGGATGCCGTCATCGTCTCGGCCACTCGCACCGCCACCGGCAAGTTTCTGGGCGCATTGCGGTCGTTCACGGCCCCCCAGCTCGGCGCGATCGTGATTCGCGAAGCCGTCGCGCGCGCGGGCATCGACCCGGCGCATCGTCGAAGAGTGCATCATGGGCAACGTCGTGTCCGCCGGTCTCGGCCAGGCGCCCGCCCGCCAGGCCGCCCTGCGGGGAGGACTGGCCGACGGCGTGGCCGCGTTGACCATCAACAAGGTGTGTGGGTCCGGCCTGAAGGCCGTGATGCTGGCGGCTCAGGCAATCGCCGTCGGCGATGCCGACGTGGTCGTTGCCGGGGGCATGGAGTCGATGAGCAATTGCCCGTATCTCGCTGGCGGGGGCGCGCGAGGGTCTTCGACTGGGCCACGGGCAGGTGATCGATTCGATGATCAACGACGGGCTCTGGTGCACGTTCGAGGACTGGCACATGGGGAACGCCGGTGAAGTCGTGGCCGTGGACTTCGGCATCACGCGCGCAGCGCAGGACGAATTCGCGATGAACAGCCATCGCAAAGCGGCCGAGGCCACCGCATGCAGGCCGATTCCGCGCGGAGATCGTGCCGATCAGCATCCCTCAGAAGAAGGGTGACGCCTTCGTGTTCGATCGCGACGAATCGATTCGCGCCGATACATCGCTCGATGCGTTGGCCGCACTGCGACCCGCATTCAAAGCCGATGGCACGGTGACCGCGGGGAACGCGCCACCCGTGAACGACGGCGCCGCAGCGCTCGTCGTGATGTCGGAGCGACGTGCACGCGAGTTGAACGTGCAGTCCGATGGCAAGGATCGTCGGTCAGGCCACCAGTGGACTGGCGCCCAAGTACGTCCTCATGACGCCAGTCGAGGCCATCAAGCGACTCGTCGCCAAGATTGGCTGGTCGTTGGACGATGTGGATCTCTTCGAGATCAACGAGGCCTTCTCGGTGCAGATCGTGGCGATCCTGGGTGAGCTCGGGATCGACGCGACGCGCGTGAACGTCAACGGGGGTGCCGTCGCGCTGGGACATCCCATCGGGGCAAGCGGCGCCCGCATACTCACGACACTCCTCTACGCTCTCCAGCAATCGCGGGCTCCGTCGCGGCATCGCAGCGCTCTGTCTTGGCGGAGGCAATGGCGTGGCAGTCGCCGTAGAGAGACTCTGAGTCAACTCCCAACTGCCAACTCCCAAAGGTGCCCAGCCGCTATCCGTTGGGAATCGGGAGTTGGGAATTCGAGGTTGACAAAGCCTCACTACCGCAGCGTTTTTTGCCGTGCGGTTTGTGCACTTCCGAGCCCTCGAGGCGAAAGTCCATAGTTCCTGTAACTGATTGAAATTGTTGGGCTGATGCCCACGTGACTGCACGGATTTTCGCTTGACTTTCGTGCGGCACGCTCCTAGGATCAACCCCGGCCGTGACCTTCCCTGTCACACCACCAAGCCACGCTACTTGCACCCCCACCGCGCAGGCGTGCGCGGCGGGGACCCGCTATGCAGACACGGCCAACGCCAAGGAGATCGCATGCCGCTCGACGACCTGAAAGAACGCACCAAAGCCATCGACATCGCCGTCGGACAGATAGAAAAGCAATTCGGTAAGGGCTCAATCATGCGCCTCGGACAGCGCAACGCGATTGCCCCTATCGAGTTCATTTCCACCGGCTCCATCAGCATCGACTATGCGCTCGGCGTCGGGGGCTTGCCCCGCGGCCGCGTGATCGAGATTTTCGGACCGGAGTCCTCGGGCAAGACCACGCTCGCGTTGCAGGTGATTGCGGAGGCGCAGAAGACGGGAGGCATGGCCGCTTTCGTCGACGCCGAGCACGCGCTCGACGCGCAGTACGCGCAGAAGCTCGGCGTCGATCTGGAGAATCTCCTCGTCTCACAGCCCGACAACGGCGAACAGGCGCTCGAGATCGTCGAAGTCCTCATCCGCTCGAACAGCGTCGACGTCGTCGTCGTCGACTCGGTCGCAGCGCTCGTGCCGAAGGCCGAGATCGAAGGCGAGATGGGCGAAGCGCAGATGGGTCTGCAGGCGCGCCTCATGTCCCAGGCACTTCGCAAGCTCACAGGCGTCGTCTCGAAATCGAAGACGACTCTCATCTTCATCAACCAGCTGCGCGAGAAGATCGGCGTGATGTTCGGCAACCCCGAGACGACGACCGGTGGACGCGCGCTGAAGTTCTACGCGTCGGTTCGCATCGACATTCGTCGCATCGCCAGCATCAAGGATGGCGATCAGGTCGTCGGCGGCCGCACGCGCGTGAAGGTCGTGAAGAACAAGGTGGCGCCTCCGTTCCGCGAGGCAGAGTTCGACATCATGTACGGCGAGGGTATCTCCCGCGAAGGTGATCTGCTCGACCTGGCCGTCGAGAAGCGCATCGTCGAGAAGAGCGGTGCGTGGTTCGCCTATAACGGTGAGCGCCTCGGACAGGGCCGGGAGAACGCGAAACAATTCCTGAAGGAGAACCCCGAGATCCGTCAGGCGATCGAGGATCGCGTGCGGCGCGATCTCGGATTGGTGCGAGAAGCAGAAGTGGCTGCGGTGTAGGCGGTCTGGATCAGCACGGGCGTCGACGCCGGGCGGCCTCGGCCGCCCGTGCTGTGTGGTGGAAGCCGGCTATTTCTTTTCCGGCGCGACCGTGATCGCGGTGGCGACGCGGTCTGCCCCCTTCGTCTCGAAGTCGATGATTACCTCCCGACCGGACATGGACGCGAGTCCTGCAACACCGCCCTGCGCGCCAGTCACTTTCGTCGAGCTGGTGTACTGAAAGGTCTGCCCGTTGGCGAGCGTCAGCGTCATCTTCGCCGAATCGACAGACTTCAGCTCTCCCTTTGCCTCCTGCGGCTTCGCCTGCGGCGCTCCTCCTGGCGGCGGCCAGCTCCTCCTGGCGCCGGAGCCTGCGGCGGTTTCGCACCCGGCTCCTGCCCTGCCGGAGCCTGCGCGAACGCTGACAGGCTGATAGCGGCTACGAACGCAAGTGAGCCAAGCATCGTGACAATTCCTCGAGTCGTCGTGCACATGATTGAGACCCTCCGTCCGCGTCCTAGGGCGAAGAGTGTGCCAACGACGATCGTTTTCTTTGTCCGTGAATGGCGATGAGCGTGCGCTAGCTCGAGCACGAGGCTGCGAGTAATTTTTCCACGACTAGTGTCGCGTCGTATATAAATTACTCACCGAGTGGGTCCGAGGCAAGCCTGTCAGCCGCTGAAGAGCTTCGGGAGCTGGTCCGAGGAAACGCACGAGGTCGCCCTTCGCGCCTCCGCGCTCCCACACCTTTCCGTACACGCGCTCGAGGCTTTGGCGACTCACGGCACGCATCGCGATCTGATTGGCAAGCTGCTTCGGTCTGAAGGAAAGGATGATGCGTGAAGACCCAGACATGCCCGAGCTCATGCGCAATCGCCGCCTCGAGTTCGTCGTCGGTCAACGTTTCCAGAAAGCTGGCGTCGATCGACAGCATGAAGGACCACTCTCATCAGCGGGCGCCTCGACGGACATCATCAGTTTGTTGCTCGGCACGACGGAGATAACAACGGGAGCGGGGAGGTCGAGGCGTTCCTTCAGATCAGTCACGAGCAACTGCAGCTTCTCCACTATCGCCGCGGGCGTGGCTGCGCGTTCGGCAGCTGACGAACCTGGCGTCCCAAACGCAAGCGTCATGAGGATGAGAAGGGTGAAAGTGGAGAGCCGCAATAGACCGAGTGAACGCATAGACGTCGACCGCTCCTTCTGACTTCCGTCCATAACCAAAATGCTCGGGGGAGCCTGTTTGGTGGGAACGTCGGTGCACACCAACTATCGGCAGAAAAACGATAACACAAGAGAGGGAAAAAATGTCTTGATTCACTACTGAACGCAAAATTTTTGCGGGTAGTTTTTTCACTTGTCCAGTTTGGCGTGGCTTTTCACTGGAGTTACTTACGCTGTGTCCAGCCCGGGAGTAGCTTCATTGTTGAGCTACAGACTGGACTCGTTGCGGCCCGTTATGAGCAACTGGTGCAGGAATCTGCGGTGGGAATGCCGGAAGTCAGGCCAGACTGGTGGCCAGGGCCGGAATCGAACCAGCGACACCGTGATTTTCAGTCACGTGCTCTACCAACTGAGCTACCTGGCCTCTGACGCGCACTTCGCAGAGCGTACGAACCTCCACTATAACATGCTGCGATTGACCCACCAGGAAGGCCGTCGTACGCTGTGAAGACACCTCCACGCCTCTTCACGCACGATTTGCCAAGAGAGATTTCCCTGATGCGAGTTCTGACTTTGATAGTCGCGCTGGTCATTTGCGGTTGCTCCAAGTCGTCGACCGAAGCTGCGGGTCCGGCGCCCTGCTGGCGCAGCGGTCGGCTCGCAGGCGACAAGCCGCCCCGGCACCAGCGCCGAAGCCCGTGCCTGCGCAGATTCCCGATGTCGTGGCACGCGTCAATGGCGAAGCCGTGACCAAAACGGATTTCGATCGCGCAGTGCAGAGCCTCGAGGCGCGGGCAGGTGGTCCCATCCCCGCCGAGCAACGCGATCAGGTCCTGCGTGGCGTGCTCGATCAAATCATTGGATACACCGTGCTGGTTCAGGAAAGCCGAGCGCGGAACGTATCCGTTCCCGATAGCGACGTGGACGCTCGCATCACCCAGATCCGCGGCCAGTTCCCCTCTGAAGAAGAGTTCACCAAGATGCTGGCCGAGCGAAAGCTGACGCTCGATCAAGTGAAGTCAGACGTGCGGCGCGACATGACCATCACGAAGTTGATCGATGGTGAGATCGCATCGAAGATTGCCGTCAAACCCGCGCAGGTCGACGACTTCTACGCCAAGAACCCCGACCAGTTCAAACAGGGCGAAAGCGTTCGCGCCAGCCACATTCTGATTGGCGTGCCGAAAGGCGCCGATGCGGCGGCCAAGGCCCAGGCGCGCACGAAGGCCGAGCAGGTCCTCAAGGACGTGAAGGCGGGCAAGGACTTCGCCGCGCTTGCCAAAGCAACACTCCGCCGATCCCGGCAGCGCTGCCAATGGAGGCGACCTCGGATTCTTCCAGCAGGGACAGATGGTCGGTCCCTTCAACGACGCCGCGTTCACCCTGGCCCCGGGCACGACGAGCGATCTGGTCGAGACCGACTTCGGCTTCCACATCATCAAAGTGGTCGAAAAGAAGGAGGGCCGGACCATCCCGCTCGAAGAGGTCAAGCCGCAGGTCGAGCAATACCTCGAGCGGCTCAATCGCCAGCAGCAGACCGACGCGTTCGTGAACGGACTCAAAGCAAAGGGCAAGATCGAAATCCTGATCTGAGGTTTGCAGCGAAACGTGAACGACAGAGTCCCAGACACCGTTCGTCTCGACGTCTGGCTCGATGTCGCGTGCCTGTTCAAGACGCGCTCCGAAGCCAAACGTGCGTGCGAGGGCGGCAAGGTACAGGTCAATGGCGACGGCGCCAAGCCTCACCGATCGATCAAGGAAGGCGACCGCGTTCGTATCAGCCGAGGCTTCGGACGGTCTCAGGACATGATCGTTCGCATTGCGATCGACCAGCACGTCAAGAAGACCGAGGCGCGTGCCCTCTACGATGACGTCACGCCCAAACCAACGCCTGAGGAGATCGAAATGAGACGCCTCGACCGCTCGTATCGCGCGGCCGCTCATGCTGCCGGAACCCCCGATCGCCGCCGTCGTCGCGAGATTCGACGATTCAAAGAGCGCGAGGCTAGGCGGTAGGATCCCTCCGTGCCCCGCAACCAGGAAGTCATCCGACAGTGGAAGCTGCTTCACGCGCTCGAATCGTCGCGACATGGGGCGTCCATCGACGCGTTGTCCAAGGAGCTCGAGGTCACCACGCGTACCATCCGACGCGACCTCGCGGCGCTTCAGGAGGCCGGCTTCGCACTCTACGACGAGCGCGATGACAACGGCCACGTGAAGTGGCGTCTCGACGGTCAGGTCCTGAAGGGAATCGACACCGGCTTCACGCTGCCGGAACTCTGTGCGCTGTACCTGAGCCGGAACATCCTGGAGGCCGTCGCCGGCACACCCTTTCCAGCGCGATCTGACCAACGCATTCGAGCGGCTCGCCAAGCTGCTGTCGCCGCGGATGCGGCAGTTCCTCGACCGGCTGCCCAAGCGTGCTCGTCGCCAAGCCCGGGCCCCGCGCACGCGGGCGGCGCAAGTCGCGCCGACATCGTGGCCCGGCTGCTCGAAGCGACGCTGCACTTTCGCGTGACCACGATGCGCTATCACTCGGTGTCGAGCGGCCGGATCAAGGACTACCTCGTCCACCCCTATCGACTGGCATTCGCACAGGGTGGACTGTATCTGCTGGCCTACGTCCCGGAATACAAGGCAGTTCGCACCTTCGCCGTTGACCGCATTGCCTCGGCATCACTCGAAAACAGACTTTCACCGTCACTCAAGCGGTCGGCGATGACGTGTTCGCCAACTCGCTCGGTGTAAACACCGGGCCGCCCGAACGAGTAGAGATTGAATTCGATGCGCGCGTGGCTCCCTACGTCCGGGCGCGGGTCTGGCATCCGTCCCAGCAGGTCGAGGAGGCGCGGGATGGGGCATTTCGGTAAGACTGAACGTGTGCCACGATTGGGGGCTGCGAAGCTGGATTCTCAGCTGGGGCCCGTTCGCCCGCGTGGTGTCGCCAGCACGGCTGGCAAAGGAGATCCACGCCGATCTGGAGGCAGCCGGCACACGATACGTGGCGCCGTCCTCGTAAGCTGCGACTGCGCACACCTATGAGATCACCTCTTCGTTTCGCTCTCCTGGTGCTCTGCCGTGCTGCTGTTTCCTGGCCGGGCCGTCGCTCGTTCGCTTCTACACCGACTGGCTCTGGTTCGGCGAAGTCGGCTACCAACCGGTCTTCCTGACGATGCTGCAGAGTCAGGGCACGCTCTTCACGCTCACGTTCGTCGCTGGCGACCGCATGGCTCGCCGTCGAATCTGAACATCGCACTGAAAGCCATCGGCAACGTGCGGCCGGTGTTCACGACTCGTGAAGGCATTCAGGTCACGCTGCCTGGCGGACGGCAGCTTCGCTCGCTGGCGCTCGGCGCTGCCCTGCTCGCTGGCGGCGCTCATCGGACTCTTTCTCGCCGGGCGCTGGCAGGAATGGCTGACGTGGCGCTTCGGCGTGCCGTTCGGCGCTCAGGATCCGATCCTTGGCCGGGACGTGTCGCTTTTACGTCTTCTCACTGCCCTTCCTGCGGCTGGTTCATCGCGTCGGCGCAGACGCTGGTCGTGCTCGCGGCCCTGAGCACCGGCGCGATCTATCTCGTGTCGGGACATCTGACTTCGGGGTTCCCCGCGAAGCTCTCGATGTCGCCCGTCCGCGCGCCGGCACCTCATTCTGCTCGGCGCCGCCTTCTTCGCGCTGCTGGCGTGGGGCGCATGGCTGCAGCGGGCAGAGCACCTGATCGAATCATCCGGTCTCATTCACGGCGCCAGCTACGCCGACGTGTACGGGCGCATGCCGGCGGCGCTTGCTTCTGATGGTCGTCGCGCTCGTCGGCGCCGCACTCGCCGGCGTGGCAGGCGTTCGACACACGCAACTGGCCGATTCCTCTGGCGCGTCGGCCTGTATCTCGTCGTCTCGATCGGCGGCGAGGTCTACAGTTCCGTCCTCCAACGCTTCATCGTCACGCCCAACGAGCAGGTGCGCGAGTCACCGTTCATCGAGCACAACATCGCCGCGACCAGGCGCGCGTTCGGCACTCGAAGCCGTCGAGGTGCGGCCGCTCTCGGGCGATGCGCTGCTGACCCGCGCAACGACATCACCAACAACGCGGCGACCCTCGAGAACGTCCGGCTCTGGGATCACCAGCCGCTGCTCGAGACGTTCGGGCAGATCCAGGAGATCCGCACCTATTACGATTTCGCGTCGGTCGACAACGATCGGTATCGCATCAACGGCACGCTTCGTCAGGTCATGCTGTCGGCGCGCGAGCTGAACTCGGCCAGCCTGCCGAATCGAACCTGGGTGAACGAGCGATTGACCTTCACTCACGGCTACGGGCTGACGCTCGGACCCGTGAACCAGGTGACGAGCGAGGGTCTTCCGGTTCTCTTCGTGCGCGATCTGCCGCCGCAATCCACGGTCGATCTGAAGATCGATGAACCGAGCATCTACTTCGGAGAGCTGACCAACGACTATGTGATCGTCCGCACACAGACGCGGGAGTTTCACTACCCTCGCGGCGACGACAATGAATTTGCTCAATACGAAGGAACCGGTGGCGTCTCGCTGGGATCGTTCTGGCGAAAGCTCATCTTCGCGCTCCGCTTCGGCTCGTATCAGATCGTGCTCAGCGACGACATCGGTCCGGAGAGCCGGATCCTCTTCAATCGCAACATCCGCGAGCGCATCACGACGCTGGCGCCGTTCCTGCGGTTCCTCGATCAGGATCCGTATCTCGTCGTCGCTGACGGCACGACTGTATCTGGCTTTACGACGCCTACACGGCCAGCACGTTCTACCCCTATTCGACGCCATCAGGCCCGGTGAACTACATCCGCAACTCCGTGAAGTTCGTCATCGACGCCTATAACGGTACGACGACGGCGTATCTCGCGGACTCGGATGACCCGATCGCTGCCACCTACGCGCGCATCTTCCCGACATGTTCAAGCCACTCGACCAGATGCCGGCGAGCCTCCGCTCGCACGTCCGCTACCCGGAAGATATCTTCGCGCTGCAGGCGCAGGTCTTCGCGACCTACCACATGACGCAGGCGGCCGTGTTCTACAACCGAGAGGATCAGTGGGAGGTCCCGAGCGTCGACGATGGCGGCGAGAGTCGGGCGATGCAGCCCTACTACACCATCATGCGGCTGCCCGGCGAATCAGAGGCCGAGTTCATCCAGATGCTGCCGTTCACGCCGCGACGGCGCGACAACCTGGCCGCGTGGCTCGTGGCGCGCAGCGACGGCGAGCACTACGGCAAGATGCGCGTGTTCGAGTTCCCGAAGCAGAAGCTCGTGTTCGGTCCGCGCCAGGTGGTCGCACGGATCTCACAGGATCAAGTGATCTCACCGCAGATCACGCTGTGGAATCAGCAGGGCTCGCAGGTCATCTGGGGCACGCTGATGGTGATCCCGATCGAAGAGTCGCTGATCTACGTGCGTCCGCTCTACCTGCGGGCATCGGGCGGCCGGATTCCCGAGCTGACCCGCGTGATCGTCGCCTACGAAAACCGCATCGTGATGCAGGAGACGCTCGAGGCCGGGCTCGCGGAGCTGTTTAGCGGCAAGGCAGCCACCGGCACCTGCTGGTCGATCTGAGCACCAGCGCTCCTGCTCCCGCGCCACCGGCCGAAGGCGTGTCACCACCGTCCGGCGCGAGCCCGGCTCTGAACTCGTTGGCGGCCCAGGCGCGAGCCGCATTACGACCGTGCCGTTGCGGCACAGCGAAGCGGTGACTGGGCGACCTACGGCGAGGAGTTGCGGCAGCTCGGACAGGTGCTCGAGCGAATGGAGCGAACTCGGCTAGCGGGTCGTGCGCTTCAAGCTGACGATTGAGTACGCCGGCACGCGCTACAGCGGCTGGCAGGTGCAAAAGAACGCGCGAACGATCCAGGGAGAGATCGAGCGCGCGATCGCTGCCGCGACCGGTGCGCGCGAGTTCGAGTTGTATGGTTCCGGCCGCACCGATGCCGGCGTCCATGCGCTCGCGCAGGTGGCGCATCTCGATCTGACGACGCGATTCCGCCCGACGCGCTCATGCGCCGCATCAACGACGAGCTCCCAGCCGACATCAACATCCTTCGCATTCAGAAGGTCCGCCACACCTTCCACGCGCGCCACAGCGCGCGGAGCAGGAGCTACATCTACCAGGTTGCCCGGCGGCGCACGGCGTTCGCGAAGCCGTTCGTCTGGTGGGTCAAGGACGATCTCGACCTGACTCGCATGCGCGCTGTCGCCTCGCGGCTCGTCGGCTTTCACGACTTTCGTTCGTTTTCCGACGACGACCCGAACGAGAAGTCGACGACGGTCCGCCTGGACGCGCTCGAGATCCACGAAGCACGGCGCGCTCATCCTCTTTCGCGTCGAGGGATCGCACTTCATCTGGAAGATGGTCCGCCGGCTGGTCGGCGTGATCGTCGAGGTCGGCCGCGGCGGGCTGACCGCCGGACGAAGCCGTCGGCGATGCTGTCGAGCGACTCCGACGTGCCGGCGCGGTTGACGGCGCCGGCATCAGGTCTCTTCCTGGAACAGGTGCGATATGAAGGCGATCCTCCGCTGGCTGCACCCGCGGTGATCGCCCTGCCACTCTGGAAATAAACCAGACTCCCAACTTCCAACCACCAAATCCCAACTTCCAAGACCCAACTCGCAACGCTTCACCCTTTGGGAGTTGGGAGTTGGAAATTGGTTGTTGCGTTTCCGTTTACGGTCTGTTGCTCGCGGGCGGCGTGATGCCACTGAGGCGGAGATACACCGCGAGCTGACCATAGATGTCCTGACTGTGCGACATCGAGAAGTTGATCACGCGCAACCGGCTCGCGGTTGGACCCATGAACGGCAGCGACGCGACGCGTTCTGCCAGCTGCATGTCGTTGAACTCCTTGAGCACGGCAGCACCATAGTCGTTGACCTGTCGCAGCGCCGCGACGATCTCGGCCTTCGTGGTCGCCTTTGGATTGACCATCGGCGCCGGCGTCTTGCCTCCAAGAGTGCTGAGGAGCTTCACGTCGATCGTGGCCACGTGCATCAAGCGCTCACCGAAGCTCTGCTGCGCGGGCGTCGGCTTGAAGCTGTATTTGTCTTCCGGCATCACTTCAGCCTCGCCGATCAGCAGCCCATAGGTTCTGCCCCAGTCACCAAGCACGTCGCACGCCACCGTCGTGCACGCCGGCGCGCCTCCCCGTCCCTGCGCCTCTGCGTTCGCTGCCACAGCGACAATCGCGATCGTGCCCAACACCCAAACCAGTCCGTGTTTCATGAAGCCTCCTGAGAAAATTTACAGTGTGTCCTTCAACAAATCCAGCAGTCGCCGCCAGTGGAGCTCAGCGGCCCCATCGTCGTACACGATATGCCCCGTCACCGCAAAGCCGTGCCTGGCCTTCGGATAGATCTCCATCGTGTGCCGAACGCCCGCATCGGTCAGCGCACTTTCCAGTCGAACCTGCTGTTCGGGTGGGAAGCTCGCATCGATTTCGGCGGCGCCGATATACACGCGCGCGCGCATCTTCGGGGCCAATCGATGAGGGCTGTCTGGCTTGTCGGTGGCAAGCGATCCGCCGTGGAACGATGCGGCGACAACGACTCGCTCGGGAAACGTGCCCGCAGCGCTGAGAGCATACCCGCCACCCATGCAGTAGCCAACGGTGCCCCACGCGCCGCGTCGCACGGACGGATGTATGTCGATCCGCTCGATGACCAGCCGCGTGTCGTCCATGACCATCTTCTGGTTGATCGACGCAATCATGCTCTTGAACCGCTCCCGTTCAGGGCCTTCGGTTGCCACGACATCTGGCGCGAACGGGGCGAACGGCGATCGGTAGTAGAGGTTGGGAAGCGCAACCATATATCCATTCGACGCCAGCCGTTGCGCCATCGCCGCGAGCGCGGGGCGGATGCCGAAGGCGTCCATGTAGAGCACGATGGCCGGCCAGGGACCGCTTCCCGTTTCAGGAGTGAAGACGTGCACATCCAGCACGCCGTCATTGGTCGACAGATCGATCCGCTCGCCACTCATCCCACCGCCTCCCGGCCTGCCAGGCCGCCGAGGCATTCTAGCTGACGTCTGACCTCCGGTCGTCGAACTTACAGCAGCAGATATGAATCCAGTTGATCCATTGAACGTGGCGGCGACAGCCATCTTCGTACTGGCCATCGTTCATACCTTCCTGACGGCTCGCGTCATGAGGATGGCGCATCACGTGCAACGGCGCCATGACGATCGGCTTCGCGCTGCCGGCAACAGCCCCACACCGTCGATTCTCGCCAACGGCCTTCACTTCATCGGCGAGGTCGAGCTGGTCTTTGGTCTGTGGGTCATCCCGCTCATCCTGGTGTTCGTTTCCTACAGGGGATGGGAAGATGCCAAGCGCTACATCAACGACACGGTCAACTACACCGAGCCAATCTTCGTCGTCGTCATCATGGTGCTGGCGTCGACCAGTCCGATCATGACCCTGGCCGAAAGAGGGCTCGAACGGATTGCCACGCTGGGAGGCCGCACGCCGGCGGCGTGGTGGTTCACCATCCTGACGATCGGACCGGTGCTCGGCTCCTTCATCACCGAGCCCGCTGCGATGACTATCTGCGCGCTGCTGCTGTCGAAGCAGTTCTTCGACCTCGGCCCGTCGAATCGCCTGAAATACGCGACCCTCGGATTGCTCTTCGTCAATGTCTCGATTGGTGGAACGCTGACGCACTTTGCGGCGCCACCAGTGCTGATGGTCGCGAGACCATGGAACTGGGACACCACATTCATGCTGGAGCACTTCGGCTGGCGGGCGGTAATTGCTGTCGTCGTCTCGACGTTGGGCGGCTACATCCTGTTTCGCCGACAACTCAGGGACCTCTCACGACACCCGCCAGCGCCAGCGAGCGAGCAAGCATCGGCCGAGGATGATCCTTCCAGCGGACCTGCGCTGCCGATACCCGTCTGGGTCACCGCCGTCCACCTCGCGTTCATGGCATGGACCGTCGTGAACTCTCACTATCCAACGCTATTGATTGGAGGTTTCCTCTTCTTCCTGGGATTCAGCACCGTCACCACGGCGTATCAGGGCCGCACCGATCTGAGGGCACCGATGCTGGTCGGCTTCTTTCTGGCGGGGCTGGTCATTCACGGCGGGCTTCAGGCCTGGTGGATCGCACCGCTCCTCTCGCGATTGTCGGAGGTACCCCTGTTCCTCGGATCGACGCTCCTGACCGCCTTCAATGACAACGCGCTCATCACCTACCTTGGCACTCTCGTACCGAATCTCGACGACAGACTGAAGATTGCGCTCGTCGAGGGTGCCGTCACCGGAGGCGGGCTGACGGTCATTGCCAACGCGCCGAATCCGGCCGGTCAGGCACTGCTCGCCCGGCACTTCGATGACGCTATACAGCCGCTGCACCTCTTCCTCGGCGCCCTCGCACCAACCTTGATTGCCGCCGCAGCCTTTCGATTGATCTGAGCTCGATCGAGCTACGCGTTGGCGTGCGCAAGCCTCTGCGACGTGACGTGCTGGAACTCGTCGCAGCACGGGACGTGCCGCGGCTCACTGCGGAGGTCGCGCAACATCTGACGAATCGGGACCTGCGCCCCGTTCATCAGCACCGCACGCACGGTCGGCCGCAAGGTACGGATGGTCTGCAGCAGGCTCACGCCGGACATTCCGTCACGTTCGCCGTTGATCATGACGAGGTCGAGATACTCGAGTTGACACTGCCGTATTGCCCCCCGAGCGTCGCAGGCCGTACGCAGGTCAATCCCTTCCTCGTCGGCGAGGTCTGCCATCGCCGCAAGGTGACGGGCGTCGAGATCGACGACGAGCAGGCGAACGGGCGTATCCACCGCAGCTCGGTAAAGCAATTCGCCGTCCACGCCGGACCATTGCGCACTCCTGCACTTGGAAACAGTTTTGCTCGGTGCGGCGTCTACCCACACCCGAGGCTCGTCTCCCTCGAGCGCGGCGCGTGGAGAGTGGAGCCTGTATGTCGACCGCCCGCCTGCTCGCCATCATCCGCCGCGAGTTCCGGGAGCACCCTGGGATCGTGGTCACACTGACGCAGGCACAAAGCCGCTGGTCCCTCGATGAACGGCGCTGTACGCAGGTATTCGAGGCACTGCTCGCTGAGGGCTTTCTGCAGCGCATTGGCGAGGCGTACCTGTGGAGCCATGCCCCCGCGCCACAGTTTCGCGTGAGTCAGCGGACGCGCGACTATCTCTGACGGAGAGTGAACCTCGGTTCACGCCTGTCTTCCGCCGTCAAGTCGCTGACCGCTCCGGCCAGCGCATTGCCCTTACACGACAGGTCCTTACAGATTCGGTGGCCCACATTCAATATTGGGTGGCCCGAAATTGAACGCTCCGGAACCCCCCTACGCGTCCCTTGTTCTGGGCCGCAGTCTCTGGCACAGTAGAACTCTGCCCCCTGGATGTGGAGCGTCATATGAAGGCCCGTCAGCACTGGCTCGCGGTCATCGGACTCGTTCTGTTGGCTGCGCCGGTGTTTGCTCAACAGCCGTCTCCCGCGGGACGGGTGAAGGTGGTGTCTGGCTCCGCCTTTATCGTCCGATCGGGGGCGACACTACGAGCCGAGGTCGGTCAGTCCGTGTTCGAGTCCGATAGCCTGAGAACTGGGGAGGACGGCCAGATCGGCGTCACGCTCGATGACGACACGAGGGTGTCGCTTGGTCCGAGCAGCGAAGTTCGTCTCGACACGTTCCGATATGCGCCAGCAGAAGGCTCAGTCGGGCTCGCCATGCAGTTCCTTCGCGGCATTGCGGTGTACGTGTCGGGTCAGATCGCTAAGCTCGCACCCGATTCGATCCGTCTCGAAACGCCCTCGGCGATCGTCGGCGTTCGGGGAACCTCTCTAGCGATCCGCGTCGCATCCGAATGACGCTCGCGCGAAGAGTCCTGATACTGGTAGTCATTGCCGCAGGCCTGCAAGTGGCCTGCGGCCTCCGGTCACGGACTCAGCAGCAGCGCAAGGGAGAAACCACGGTCGTCCTGCTCGCAGAACCCGACGGCACCGTCGGGCGCGCCACCGTCTCCAATCCTTCTGGTTCAGTCGAACTCGCCACCGAACGCGCGATGACCCGCGTCACCGTCGGTGGCGCACCGGCGCCGGTCACCGAGATGAGCGCGGCTGATGTCCAGCGAATCTTCGGCCCTGCCCTGGCGGCGCTGCCGCCCGCTCCGGCCCATTTCACGTTGTACTTTCAGTTCGATTCCGACGAGCTCACCGACGAAAGTGGAAAGCTCGTGACGGCGGTTCAAGCCGCGGTGAAAGCCTATCCGGCGCCGCAGGTGACGGTCATAGGACACACCGACACCGTGGGTGCCGCGACCGCCAATGTCGGGCTCGGACTCAGGCGAGCCAACGTCGCGCGTACACGCCTCGTCGAGGCTGGTCTGGACGGACCCGCTATCACGGTGACGTCACATGGAGAGGCGACACCGCTCGTCCCGACGGGAGATGAAGTGTCAGAGCCGAGGAATCGGCGTGTCGAAATCACGGTTCGATGAGCCCCCGCTATCGCAGGATCCTGCTGCTCTGTGGCGTCGTTCCCACCCTGGCCGCAGCTGTCCTGTCAATCACGCGACCGGCGGCTCTCAGTAACCTCGAGTACTCGGTCTACGACACGCTCGTACGCTGGACGCCCACCCGCCTGCCCAGCGGAAAGGTCGTGATCGTTGACGTCGACGAGAAGAGTCTGGCGTCTGTCGGACAATGGCCGTGGCGACGCGACGTCATCAGCCGATTGATCGATGCGCTGCGCGATCGCGGTGCCGCCACGGTAGCCCTCGACATCATGTTCGCAGAGAGCGAGCGATACGAGGGATCCGGTCGATCGCCGGATGCTGTGCTCTCCGAGAGCATTGGCCGAGGTGGAGTCATCCTCGGCTACGGCCTGCTGTTCGAGCCGACACATGAAGCGCCCAGGCCGTGTGTGCAGCACGCACTCGGGCTGCCGATCGTGCGCAGCCCCACGGTCCACACCGACGACCCCTTTTTCCGGGCGACCAGCGCCGTCTGTAATATCCCGACACTGACCGCAGCGGCAACCGCATCCGGATTCATGAACGCAGCGCCCGATGCTGATGGCATCCTTCGCCGCGCACCGTTGCTCATGCAGTACCGGGATCGTGTCTACCCTGCGCTGTCGCTCGCCGCTGTCCGGTCGATCACCGACGCACGTCACCTGGTGCTCCGCATCGCCAACGTCAACACCTCATCGCTCGGCCTCGACGGCCAGGATGTGCCTCTCGACGGCAAAAGCAATCTGCTGCTCCGCTACCGGGGGGGCAAGCGCACCTTTCCGTACGTCTCAGCGGTCGATGTGCTGAACGGCAAGGTTCCGCCGGAGCAGTTCACCGACCGCCTCGTCTTCGTCGGCACGACGGCACTCGGGACGCGCGAAGTGGTGGCCACGCCACTCGATACGCTCTTCGTCGGCGTCGAAGTCCAGGCAACGGTGGCCGACAACCTGCTGCAGCGAGACTTCATGTACCGGCCGGAGCACGGCGTGACGCTAGAGACGCAGGCGGTCATCGGCCTTGGCACCATCACCGCGCTGGTCGTGGCACGGTTCGGCCTCGTGTGGGGCGCGATCGCCGCGATCTCGTTCGTCATGGCTGCGTGGACCGGGACGCGGTCGCTGCTGGCGACCGATGGCGCGTACTTCTCGCCGCTCTATCCCTCGATAGGCCTGCTCAGTGGTCTCGCGGCCATGACTGTCGCAGCATTCGCCGTCGAACGGCGTCGCGCTGAGCACGCCGGCCAGGAGACCGCCAAGTCGCATCGCCTCATGGTGCAGACCCTGCTGTCGCTGACGGGTATTCGTGATCTTGAAACGGGCCGTCATTCCAAGCGCACGCAGAAGTACACGCAGGTGATCGCCGAGGAGTTGTCCAAGAACCCGTCGTACCGCGAGTACCTGACGCCGGAACGCATCGAGCTACTTGCAAGTCTTGCCCCGCTTCACGACATCGGCAAGGTAGGCGTGCCTGACCGCGTGTTGAACAAACCTGGGCATCTGACTCCCGAAGAGCTGACCGAGATGCGACGACATCCAACGTACGGGCGCGACGTCATCGAAAACGCCGAGCGTGCGGCCGGGGTCAAGGACGATGTGGCGCTGTCGATCGCGAAGGACATCGTCTATACGCACCACGAGTGGTGGGACGGGTCCGGGTACCCGGAAGGGCTGAGCGGAACTGCCATCCCGATCCCGGGCCGTGTCATGGCCGTCGTCGACGTCTACGACGCGATGACTACCCGTCGTCTCTACCAGACTCCCACGTCGAACGACGAAGCAGTCGCGCATATCGTGCAGTCCAGGGGCACTCACTTCGATCCGGCCGTCGTCGACGCCTTCGTCAATGTCGCGCCCAGGCTGCACGTCCTGTCGCAGGAACCCGAAGGCTAGCTGCTGAATGCGCTGACGCGAGCGGACCACCCGGCACGAGCGCGCTGCAGTGTACACTCCCGCCATGTCCAGTTCCCTTGTACGGATCGGTCTTGGAGTGCTGACATCGGCGCTCCTGGTGTTACCGCTCATCGCGCAGCGCGCCTCGGCGCCGGAGACGGCACCGTCGCTGCTCCGGGACTATCGCCCCGTCACAGCGGAGCGGCTCCTCGAGCCCGAGGAGCAGAACTGGCTCATGATCCGGCGGACGTACGACGGCTGGGGCTTCAGCCCTCTGTCTGAAATCACCCGCGAGAACGTGACCCGCCTGCGGCAGGTCTGGCGGATGCCAACCGATGAGCCCAAGGTTCACGAGGCCGCGCCCATCGTCAACGGCGGTGTGATGTTCGTCTCGACACCCAATAACCAGGTGATGGCGCTGAATGCCGTCACCGGCGAGCTGCTGTGGCGATATCGTCGACCCCGCCCGAAGGACGTGTTCGTCCTCCACGACACCAATCGGGGCGTTGCGCTGTACGGCGACAAGGTGTTCTACGCGGCTGCAGAGGCCGTGCTCGTGGCGCTCGATGCGCGGACCGGTCGTGAGGTCTGGACCACGACCGTCGCGGATAACAAGTCGGCCTACTACATCACGCTGGCGCCGCTTGTGGCTGGTGGCAAGGTCATGGTCGGCGCGTCGGGCGGCGAATTCGGCGTGCGCGGGTTCGTCGCCGCGTTCGATCCCGACAACGGCAAGGAACTGTGGCGCACGTTCACAGTACCGGCGCCTGGTGAACCGGGCAGCGAGACGTGGCCCCAAGGCGAGCAGTGGAGAACCGGCGGCGCACCGGTCTGGGTGACCGGCAACTACGATCCCGAGACCAACATCGCGTACTGGGGAACCGGCAACGGCGGCCCATGGATGGGTGATCAGCGTCCCGGCGACAACCTCTATGTGGCTTCGACGATTGCGATCGATGTCGCGACCGGTCGCATCACGGGGCACTTCCAGTACAACCCGAACGAGTCGTGGGATTGGGACGAGGTGTCGCCACCCCTCCTCATCGACTACCAGCGCGGCGGCCGAACGATCAGAGGGCTCGTGAATGTCGCCCGTAATGGCTATCTGTGGTTTCTCGAGCGTGGCAGCGGACCGATCAAGTTCGTCGAAGGCAAGCCGTTCGTGACACAGAACGTGTTCCGAGGACTCGATCCCGTCACGGGACGACCGGACGTCGATCCCGCCCGCAAGCCAGGTACAGGCAAGCGCGCAGAGTTCTGCCCTGGTCCACATGGCGGCAAGAACTGGCCGCCAATCGCGTTCAGCCCGCAGACGAGGATGATCTACATCCCCGCCAACTCAGGGCTGTGCGGCATCCTGACCGGGGTCCCGATCAAATACGTGCGTGGCCGATCGTTTGCCGGGTCACAATCCGGCGGCCAGTTCACGGCGCCGGGCACCAACCATATCGGCGAGGTCCAGGCGTGGAACGTGGACACCGGGCAGATGGTGTGGACGCATCCCTACCCCACCAGCCCGACATGGGGCTCGATGCTCGCAACCGCCGGCGGGCTCGTCTTCACTGGCGGAACCAACGATCGAAACATTCACGCGTTCGATGCGGCGAGCGGAAAGCTGCTGTGGGAGTTCGTCACCACATCGGGAATCGTAGCGCCGCCCACGACGTTTGCCGTCGACGGAAAGCAGTACCTCGCCGTGCACAGCGGGTGGGGCGGCGATCCGCGCGGTATGAACAACGGACTGAATCGTCTGTTCCCGGGTCAGTATCCTGAGGTGCCCGAGGGAGGCGCGATCTACGTCTTCGCGTTGCCGTAGTCGCATCTCAAGACCCGTGGACGTTATCTCGAGCCCAGCTCCTGGATGAGTGCGTCGAGCTGCTGATACTGGAGGCAGCCCGGAGTGGGAGGGCTCGGCGGACATCCGGTCGATCGCCACCCGTAGTCGTCCTCCAGGATCTTTGCGAGCTCCGCCTCCGTGCTACCGCCCTTGATGAGACCCCTCAGCCGAGTTCGCATCGTCTCGAGGTCGGCCTTGAACTTCGCCAGATCGGCCTTGGTCGACACCGGGCCATGCCCCGGAATCACCGTGTCGAAATCGAGCTTGAGCATCTCGTCCATCGTTTTCGACCAGTCGAGGAAACTCCCGCCCTGCACGTAGTCGACGTAGATCGGAACGCCAGGCGGCCGCTCGCGTGCGGGCGTGCCTTCCCTGCCGCCGGCCCGGAAGGCCAGAAATAGATCGCCGGTGTGAATGACCTTCTCCCCAGGGAAGAAGATCACAGCGTCGCCGTTGGTATGGCCGCGACCGAAGTAGTGCGCCTGCACCTCTTTGCCACCCAGGTGGAGGGCCAGTTCGGTTGAGAACGTGACGCGCGGCAAGCCGATGGGCGTTCCCGGCGTGTCCTCGTAATACGGCTGCTTGATGTTGGCCAGATTGGCGCGGACGTTCTTGTGCGCAATGACCTCGGCAATCGGCAGCATCTTGAAGTCGCCGCCGGCGTGGTCGTCGTGCTGGTGGGTGTTGAGGACGTAGCGCAACGGCCGGTCGGTAACCGATTTGACCTGGGCGAGGATATCGGCGTGGTTGCGATCGAACATGTCGTCGACCAGGACCACCCCTTCCGACGTCACGTAGAGAGCGACGTTGCCTCCCTCACCCGAGACCATGTACAGAATCGCCCTTCACCCGTTCTGTTCGGAGGGGCCCGGGAGGCTTTGCCGTCTGGGTGTAGACAGACCATGACGCCTGCAGGACGAACACAACCGCAACCGCACCCAGAACGACAAGACGTTTCATGGCGATTCCCCGGACTGCTGAATCTACTCGATCCGGCTCACCGGGCGAACCCGTTGTCGAATTCGACGGGGGCCGAGCGACTACGTTCTGAAAGGCGGAACCGAACCGCCATACAGGAGGACACGAATGAAGTACCTGTGCCTGATTTACGATGAAGAATCGAAGATGGCGACCATGTCCGAGGCCGACGCCAACGCCTTCATGGGCGAGTACCTTGCCTTCACCGAGGGCATCAAGAAGAGCGGCCATTACGTCGGTGGCGAGGCGCTCAAACCGGTCAATACGGCGACCACCGTGCGGATGCGGAACGGCAAGATGTCGACGACCGACGGCCCCTTTGCCGAGACGAAGGAACAGCTGGGCGGCTACTACCTGATCGAGGCGCGGGACCTGAACGACGCGCTCCAGGTTGCGTCGCGCATCCCCTCGGCACGCACCGGATCGGTGGAAGTGCGGCCGATCGAGGTGTTCAGCTGAGCGAGACGACGGTCACCAGCCAGATCGAGGCGTTCTACCGCTCGGACTCGCGCCGTGTTCTGGCCACGCTCATTCGCCTCGTCGGCGATTTCGATCTGGCCGAGGAGGCGCTGCACGAAGCGTTTGCGGCCGCCGTCGAGCGTTGGCCGCGCGACGGGTTGCCCGGCAACCCGTTCGCGTGGCTGGTTTCCACCGGTCGCTTCAAGGCGATCGATGTCCTGCGGCGGCGCGCCCGCTTCGACGCCTCCGTCGCGGAGCTGGCAAAACAGCTGGAGACGTCGGTCGACCCTGTTCCGCTGGAGGGGCAGCTTCTCGAAGACGACCGCCTGCGGCTCGTCTTCACCTGCTGTCACCCGGCACTTCCGCCCGACGCCCAGATTGCGCTCACCCTTCGCGAGGTGTGCGGCCTGACGACCGAAGAGATCGCGCACGCCTATCTCACCGCTCCCCGCACCGTGGCCCAGCGCATCGTCCGCGCCAAGGCCAAGATTCGCGACGCCGGCATTCCCTACCAGGTGCCCGAGCGCGCCGAGCTGCCCGGAAGGCTCGACGCGGTGCTGCATGTCATCTATCTCGTCTTCAACGAGGGCTACTCGGCCTCGTCTGGCAGCTCGCTTACACGCCACGACCTCTCCGCAGAAGCCATTCGACTGGGACGCCTGCTGGCGGAGCTTCTTCCGGAAGCCGAGGTGATTGGCCTGCTGGGGTTGATGGTTCTACAGGAGTCACGGCGTGCCGCGCGAACGTCAGCGGATGGCGAACTGGTGCTGCTATCGGACCAGGACCGGTCGCTGTGGAATCGCGAATTGATCACCGAGGGACTCGCACTCGTCGAGCGAGCGCTGTCGTCACACCGGTTTGGGCCCTACTCGCTTCAGGCGGCCATTGCCGCCCTGCACGCCGAGGCGGCGACGGCCGCCGTGACCGACTGGCCTCAGATCGTCGGCATCTACGACGTGCTGGTACAGGGCCGATCCGTCACCGGTGGTGGAACTGAATCGTGCTGCTGCTCTCGCGATGCGGGATGGTCCCGCGGCCGGCCTTGCAGTCATCGACGGGATCCTCGCTCGCGGGGATCTCGCCGACTATCAGTTCGCGCACTCAGCGCGCGCCGAGCTACTCCGCCAACTCGGACGAATAGATGAAGCCAGAGTCGCCTACGAGCGGGCCCTGGCACTCACGCATCAGGAAACCGAGCGACGCTTCCTGAAGCGACGGCTCGCCGAAAGTCCAAAGGCCGACCGCGTTTCTCTTCCGAACCAACCGGCGGTCAGAACCGAAACGCGATGACGCCCGCGTGAACAAACTCCACACCATCTTCGGGCGTGCCGGGAACGTCAAAGTCGTCGGCCGTGAATCGTCTCGGATAGATTCGTAGGTTGTAGGACAGATCGAGTGTGCCCCGAGAACCAATCGGGATGATGAACCCGGCCGGACGAAACTTGAACCCGACGTTTCCGAAGCGTCTGAAGCGATTTCCAAAGAGGAAATTCGCCGTCATGCCGGCGCCGTGATACACGCCTCCTGCGGCGCTTCCCAGACTGACTCGCTCGATCATGGGATCGAACGTCAGCATGAACACGTCCCCTGTTTCATAGAGATCCGCGTTCGTCCCAGCGCCCGTCGAAAAGTACGGCCCCCCCTCAAGCGTGAGCCACGTTTTCGTTTCGCGGTTGGGGCCGCTTCCAGCGAGCTGCACGAACCAATGACAGAACTCAAGAGATGTGCCTTGTCGGGAGACACCCAATCGGCATTCGAAGGGAAACCCGATCATTTGAGGGCCACTCATCTCGGCGATGATCTCGATGATTCCTGCCGCTCCCGCCCTGGGCAAAGCAAGTAACATCGCGAGCGCACCAGCGGCGATCCAATAGCGACGTGACATCGGAGCCTCCACATTCAGCGGGAACGCCCCGATTGCTGGCCGTCCCTACCGAAGAGCCAACGGTTCTCGTTCAGGTACCTAAGACCCTGAGTCGCCCTGCGAACTCTCACGCGAGGCTGATCGGGTCGATCCGGCATGTACAAGAGCAGTTCATCGTCCGGCTCGTCTCCCGGTACTTGCTATAACGAACCTCGTCCGCCCATCGAACTCCACTACGGGGTGCGTTTCCCAAGTGATTCGACGTGGCATGACATCCCAGCCAACGACGATGAAAGCGACGACCAGAGTCGTCCACTTCATCATGCGCACCGTTGCCGCATCGCTGCGTGTTTCGAGCCTCGGGAACCACTGCCACACGGCGAGGCCGAGGAACATACTGAGATAAACGGATATCAGGAGGTGACTTAGGCGAACGGCGTTGCGATCCGGCCCGAGGATCGCGAAGTCGATCGATTCGCTGAACGGCGATTCTCGCAGGGCGTAGAGTGCTTTAAACCAATCGCTATAGACGATCAGATTGACCACGGCGCAGGAAACCACGCCGAGAAGACAGATACCGGTGGCCACTGGTACGGGGTCCGCAGCGTCCAGCCAGTCGTTCAACCTGCCCAGAGGAGACGTGATCGATTTGGGCAGCAGCGTCCTCAGAGCGGCCAACAAGGCAAGGACTGCGCCGCCGAACAGCCATAGGACGATATAGGGAAACAGGCCGTTCAGCCCGATGGTAAACGTATCCACAAATCCGAACCAGAAGTCGCGGTCGACCTGCAGAACGACCTCAAAGAAGCGGGATGCAACAAACCCCAGAATCGCGGTCGTTATCGCAGCTCCTACGAGCACGGTTATCACGCGCTTGGGGATGCTCGACGCGGGCGCCTTCGGGACGGGACGTGGCGGCTGCGATACCGGCTCCGGTTTCGTAATGGGCTCACCCGCGAGTTTTGCCTCCATCTCACCCGCGGACGCATAGCGTCTCACCGGATCCGGATCGATCGCCCGTTCGACGATCGCAATGAATGATTCGGGCAGATCAGGCCGCTCGATCTCGCAACCGACGCCGCTGGCCTCGCTCGTGCGCCTCGACCAGCGCCGCCGGCGACGCGGCCTCCACGGGAAAGCTCCCCGTCACCAGGAAATACAGCAGGACGCCTGCGGCATAGATGTCGGTTCGGACGCTCGCGCTCTCTCCCCGCAGGAGCTCCGGCGCGAGATAGAGCGGCGTGCCCTGGGCGCGCGAGCCGACGGAGTCGCCCAGGAACTCGCCCGCACCGAAATCCATCAGGATGATCCGCCCCCCATCGTGAGCGCGCATCACGTTCTGCGCTTTCACATCACGATGAATGAGCTTGGCCTGATGCACGGCAGCCAGTGCTCGACACACCTCCTGGCCGACGCTGATCGCCTCACCAGCGCTCATTCGGCCTCTCGCGACCCTCGTTGCCAGCGTCTCGCCGTCGATGAAGTCCATCCAGAAGCCAACGCGACCGTCGTGACGGTCCGCTCCATGAACGGTGACGACGTTGACGTGACGAACGCGGGCGAGCTTGCGCGCTTCGTGCAGGAGATCGGAGGGGTGCACGCGACTCTCGGCCTCGGGCTTCAGCAGCTTGAGGGCGACAGGATGATCCAGCCACGTGTCGTGTGCGTGGTAGACCTCGCCGTAGGAACCCTCGCCGATCTTGCGGACCATCAAAAGATGGCCCCAGGAACCGCCTTCACCGGGCGCTGGTGCGGTGGCGACGTGCGGCAGTCGCGGAGGTGGCCAGGTCCCACCTTGAAGCGCGGAGGGAACAGGGACGGTGGCTTCGTCGACTGGCGCTTCGTCAACCTGCGAGCGATGGACCTGGGCGACCTCCGCAATCAGACGAAGCTGGCGGATCAGTGCCCGCGATTCCTCGTCCGGGGCGGCGCGTTCGAGGGCGTCCCAGTCGACCGATTCACCATCGGCGACCGACTCGAATAGTTTGTCGAGATCTTCAGGCTCTCCGGCCATGCCTCGCCGCTCCACTCACGCACGGCCGGCCCGCGACGGGTCGTCGAACCGCACCGGGCAGGCCGAGACCTGTCCCCGGTCACAGCTTGGCTGTCTGCGTGTTGGCGAGGCCTACGATACTACGCGCTCGTGGTCAGCGTGGGTCGGATTTGTGGGGAGCGATACCCTTGCCGGACATCGCTTTGAGGAGATTGCGGAGGGCTCTCACGACCGCCATACGTGCAGCATCGGCACTCGGCTTGCCAAGGGCGATCGCAATTTCGTCGTAACTTTGCTGCAGTTCAACTCGCGCGATGATGGCTTCGCGGTCGACCTCACGGAGGGTCTTGAGCGCCGCCTCATACCGTTCGAGCGACTCCTGACCGATCGCTCGCTCGAGCGGGGATGGTCCCTGATCTGGCTGTTCGTCCGAGAGTTCACTCGCAGGCGGTCGTACTTTCACTTTCCGAATCTCGTCTCGAATGTGGTTGTTGACAGCCTGCCGAAGGTAGGCCTGGAGCGCACCGGGGTGTTTGGCCTCAAAGGTCTTCAGATGTGGGATCGCTCGAAGGACGGCGTTCTGCACCAGATCCTGCGTTTCGGCGAGGCCGCGCGCCCATTGCGGGAGCCGGCCGCGCGCCCAGCGCTTGAGCGGCGGAATCGACCGCTCGACCAGCAGGTTCACCGCTTCCTCATCTCCCCGCTTGAAGCGCTCAAGCAGGTCGATCGTGCTCAGCATCCCGACCGGCCGGTCAGGCAATCCTGTCTCCTGCATGGTCGTGACGCCCATGGTATCCCCCTGCGACTCGCTGCACCAAGCTGGCTCCGGCGGCTCCTGCTTTGGCGATGGCGTCGGTCTGTGCTCCCACATCCTAGGAAACGGGCGGTGGCAGGAAACCGAACTCAGCCGTGGGAGCGCGCTGCTCAGGCGCACGCGAGAGCGCGACCGAACAGCGCGCCTATCGTCCCCCTCGTTACCTCCGTCGCGGACGCTTCGCGACCGCCGACGCGCTTCCGCCCCGTGCCGAGCGCGCCGATGGTTCCTCCATCTCCTCCTCATCTTCACCAGGATGGGCGGTGTCGGCGGCCTCCTGATTCACTCCCCCTTCAGCGATCGTGGTGAGCTTTTCATCCGCGGCCTTCTCTTCGTCCAGCGTCTCCTGCAGCAAACGCTCCGCTTCGGTATGCCCCATACCGCGTGCCCACGCCACGAGCGTCCCGTACGCCGCGATTTCATAGTGCTCGGTGCGCTGGCCCGCTGCGATCAGACAGGCATCCATGGTGGCTTCGTCGAAGTCTTCCTCCATGATCGCCTTGCCTTCATCGATGATCCCGGCAATGCCTTCGCAATGCTTGCCGCGGACCTTTTCGTCCAGGCTGGCAAACACCTGCTCGAGGCGGTCGACGTGTCCGCGCGTCTCCTCGAGGTGCGACTCGAACGCGGCGCGCAGCTCCGGCGCCGTCGCCGCCTTCGCCAGCTTGGGCAGCGCTTTCGTCAGCTGCTTCTCGGCATCGTAGGTATCGCGCAATTCATCCACAAAGGCATCGTGCAATGTTCCAGTCTCAGCCATGCGTGTACTCCTGTTTCTGACCCGGCCGCATCACCACTTTGATGCAGGCATCTTCCTTCTCGCGAAACGTTCGATACATCTCCGGGGCGTCGTCGAGCGTGACGAGATGCGTGATGATGAAAGAAGGGTCGATCTCGCCGCGCTCGATCCGCCCGAGCAGCGCGGGCATGTATTTGTGCATGTGGGTCTGCCCCATCTTCAGCGTCAGCCCCTTGGCAAACGCCGCGCCCAGCGGAAACTTGTCGAGCCAGCCGCCGTACACACCTGGAATCGAAACAATGCCGCCTTTGCGACAGGCGGCGATCGCCTGACGCAGCGCGTGTGGTCGATCGGTCGCCAGGTAGACGCTCGTCTTCGCCCGGTCGTACCACGCGTCGAGCGTCGTGCCATGCGACTCCAGCCCGACCGCATCGATGCACGCATCCGGTCCCTGACCTCCGGTCAGTTCACGCAGCGCGTCCGGAACATCGACGTCTTCGTAGTTGAGGACGTGGGCCTTGCCATGAGATGCAGCGAGGGCGAGGCGATCCGGAAATCGATCGATGGCAATGACTTTCTCGGCGCCGAGCAGGTAGGCGCTTCGAATCGCAAACTGCCCTACCGGTCCGCAGCCCCACACAGCGATCGTGTCGCCCGGCTTGATCTGACAGTTCTCCGCCGCCATGTAACCGGTCGGGAAGATGTCCGACAGGAAAAGGACCTGTTCGTCCGTCAGTGATGACGGCACTTTGATTGGCCCAATGTCAGCGAACGGCACGCGCGCGAACTCAGCCTGTCCGCCCGCGTATCCTCCATACATGTGCGAGTAGCCAAACAGACCCGAGCCCGAATAGCCGTACAACTTCTCCGCCATCCAGGCGTTCGGGTTCGAGTTATCGCACAACGACCAGAGTTGCTCCTTGCAGAAGAAGCAATGCCCGCAGGCAATCGTGAATGGCACGACCACTCGATCGCCCACTTTGAGATGCTGGTTGTCGCGACCGACCTCGACAACCTCTCCCATGAATTCATGCCCGAGCACATCCCCTTTTTCCATCGTGGGGATATACCCGCCGTAGATATGAAGGTCCGATCCGCAGATGGCCGTCGCGGTTATACGGACGATGGCGTCTCGTGGATTCAGGATGACCGGGTCAGGCACCGAGTCGACGCGAACATCTTCTTTGCCGTAGAAACAGACTGCCTTCATCACCGTCCCCCTACGTGTCTGCCTGGACGCGCGGGATCTCGCCCGCCTCGAGCAATTGCTTCAGGTGGCGAAGGTCTTCCCGAATCATGTGCGACGGATTCCTGCCAAAGATCGTGGCCAGCAACGCACCAGCTCGACCGGCCGGCGGGCTGTACTGCAGGTGCACGGCGATCTGCGTGCTCCGCCCGGCGCGCACGCTGGAGAAGTTCACCGAGCCCGCTGTGACCACATCCGAACCGGGCAGGGACCGCCAGCCGATCACCGAGTTCTCCACCTCGTTGATGATCTCGGCATCCCACTCGACCTTGACGTGGGCCGGCCCATTCGCTTCCCAGTGCGATCGGCCGTTGCCAAGGTCAGTGACCCGTCTCAGATGAGTCATGAAGCGAGGCAGGTTCTCCAGCTTTCGCCAGAAGCGATAGACGTCTGCAATCGGCTTCTCGAGCCGAATGGACTCACGGACGTGAATGCCGCGATCGCCAGACAACGCGACGCGTGTGTCGTCGCTCGTTATCGTGCCGTTCATGCGCGGCCATGTGCCTGCCACGCCCTTGAACGCGAGTGGTGCGGCTGCGACAGCGAGGCACATGCCTGGGATCGTGCGCCGGCTGAACCCGTACGCGATCAGCGCCGTGGCGGTCGCGAGTGTCACCCACCGTTCAACCTCGGAGTAACTGATCTGATCCTCGATGGACTCGAGTGTCGTATCCATGCGCAGTCCTCGCGTTATGGCCTTGCGCAATATCGGGAAGCAGGTCACGTACCACTACGTACGCCGCGCGCGACGGCGCTCAAGCCTCGTTGACCTGCTCGTCTGCAGTAAGAACGAAAATTTTGGGAAGGTGACGGTGATAGCGGTTCTATCTTCTCCAGCGGGCGACCTCGTCCGCCGGCATGGATGCGAGAAGCCGTCGCTGGCTTGCTACCGAGGGACCGAGCTGAAGCTGGTAGAGATAGCGCTCGGTGTCGGATGCGACGTCGTCCGGAATCGAGGCGCGGTGGGCGCCGGTCCCGTTCACGAACGCGAGGGCCGTGTTCGGGTGACCCTGGACCGACTTCACCACCTCGACATCGGTATCGTCCATCCAGAGTGCGCCGTGCGAACGGTGTTCGGGTTCGCGACGCACCGAGCACAGCTGCGTTCCAAAGAACTGCTGCGCCTTGCGCGGGGGCAGATAGACGAGGCAGGTCACAAACGCCCAACGGGGATCGCGGTGCGGCTTGATCACGATAACCGGGTCGCCTCAGCAGAATTCGCGACATCAGGAGCTCGAGCCGGATGTTGGCGTCTACCAGTGACTGGTGCGTGGGCCAGTATCGGCAGACGAGTCGATCGAGTGGCTCACGGAATTTGTCGACCAGACTGGGAACGAGGGCTTCGGTAACCACCCGCCCGTAAAACGCCGCCCAGATCTCGCGAGAAAGGAGCGGCGCCAGGTCAGAAGGGACCGTCACCTCCTGATGATTCCGGTCGAGATGCTCGAAGAAGACCCGCGGCGGAATCGCCTTCACGAGCTGATCGTACGCGTCCTCCGGCAACAGCTTGTCGATGAGGACATGGGGAAATGGCTCCGATGCGAGCGGAGCGGCGGCAACGGCGCTTGTGACATGAGACCGGATCCGGTTGGGGTCGAAGGCGGCCAGCGCCCTGCGCAGCTGCTCCACCGTCTTCTCGGTGCTCTCGTGAGCGGCGACGAGCTGTCGTACACGAGTTTCCAGCCCGTGGACCTTGCCGTGCAGACGCTCGATCTCATCGAGTGAGCGGAGAAGGTGTCGCGGGCTGAGCCGCACCAGTCTGCTCACGAATGACACAGCAAAGGATGGGAAGGTTCTCAGAGCAGTGCAGCTCCCGCACTCGCCGAATGGTCGGCTTCGACAGGTGGCCGAAGTAGCGCGCTCAACATCTGCCGCAGCAGTTCCGGGCGCTGACCGAATAGATCGAACAGGTCCTCGCGTTCGATGCGCAGCGCACGGCCGGCGCCGACGACGCGAGCGCGACGCCCGATGGGGGTTCCGGCCAGTGTGTCGTAGATGCCTACGACATCGCCCGCTTCCGTCGCCACGATGTCTCCACCGGCGACCGACTCCAGCATGGCGCGTCCGGCCAATATCACCCAGACGGCCGAAGGGTCTAATTCAGTAAACAGCGTCGAACCCTCGGTCACCTGCACCTCGCTGGCAATCGACGCCAGATGCAGCATCTCGTCGGGGGCGATGTCTCCGACGACTGGTACGTTCTGGAGCATCAGCACCTTCTCGATTGGTGTCAGCGGGCCTTCGTGGAGTTTGAGGATCGCCGCTTGGCGGCGTAGTCATCACCGCCCGATCGGCTGCTCGCGCGCCGCCTGCCAACACCCGGAACAGGCCCTGCACGAGCTCGGTATTGTCGGACAGGAGCGCCCGGAACTCGTCGCGACCGACCGCCAGACACACTGCCGGCTCGGACGTGCGTAAGGTCTCATGCATGGGACTGCCATCGAGGATCTCCTCGAAGCCGAGCGCCGCCGGCGGCACGATCTCGCGTCCACCCTGGTCGCCCGCCTTCGCTGTGACGATGCCGTCGAGCAGGAACTGCAGGTGTTCTGGAATAGCTCCCTCCTGACAGAGGACGCGTCCATTCTCGTACCGAATCTGTCGCCCAGTCGCGGCGACTCGGATGAGCTCGTCAACGGACACCGACGCGAACACCGGAACGTGGCGCAGACGTGAGGCAATCTGCACGACCGGCAGCGGCTCGATCCAGAGGTTGCGACGCTTGTTGCCGGGCAGCCGGTACGCGGCGAGTGCCCAGGAGGCAGCTTCGAAGACGTACCAGTCCTTCACATCCCGGTGCGCGAGCACGAACTCCACATCATCAGCCAAGGTCCAGACCTTCAGCTCCTCGACGAGATCGATGGCCGCCGCCGCCACGATCTCATCTGGGTCGTTGATGAGCTGTAGCAGCGTTTCCTCGACATCACGTGGCCGGGTCTTGAGCGCGAGGTTCGCCTGACGCACCTTCTCGTCGATGGGCAGATTCTCGAGAATCGGCATCACGCGCTTGCGAATGGGTCCGCTCAGGATGTTGTCGATGTATTCGATGGCGCTGGCACGCGCCCGGCCGTCACCGTGTTCGATCGCGTATCGGGCCGCGACGATCTCTCTCCAGGGATACATGAGGCCCAGGAGGAGATACACGCGATTGACGCTGCGCGTCATCTTCTCCTGCAAGACGATGGCAAGCAGGGAATCGTGTGACAGCTTCGCCCGCTCGAACAGGTTGTAGTGGAGTGTCAGGTAGTCGTAGTAGCGGAGCCCTTCCTTCAGGGCGAACGTCTCGATCGGCTCGCGCGGGAAGACGAGATCGGGCGCATCGCGCCGCAGCTTCTCGAGGCTCTCCACGACTTTGTATCGCAGAAAGCCGTCGCCCTCCTGCAGGGCCTCGATCAGGATGTCCACCGACTTCTGCGCTGGAATCCGCGCGATGGTCGCGGGGAGATGGCGCCGCACCCAGACGTCTTCGTCCTGATCGCGGAGGAGGTAGGCCAGCGCATCAAGGACTTCTTCACCGTAGCCGACCAGTGTGTCTCGGGCGCTGCTCTTCAGGCTCCGATTACGCAGCAGCGAGACGAGTGTCGGGACGAAGAGGTGATCCGACGCGCCGAGCGCACGGACGGAGCGCATCGCTTCGGCGGCCACGTCGGGATTCGAATCATGCACGAGCGGGATCAACATCGGACGGAAGCGCGGGTCGGCAATCTGCCGGATGGCGGCGGCCACGTCCTTTCTGGCCGCGGCGTTCGAGTCGTGCGTGTCGGACGCGAGGCGCGACAGGACCTCCTCGCTCGCAGCGACGTCGCTCTCGCGACCGCTGTGCGCGAGCACGACGGCCGCGGTCGTCGCGATCCGGGGCTCCCGGTCCTGCAGGAACGGACGAAGCAGATCGGTCACGTGCTCCTGCCGGATGTTCACGAGCGCCGAGATCGCCGCCGCGCGCACCTCGGGGCTCTCATCGGCGATCATCCGCTGAATCGAGGGAAGCCACTGCTCCACGATCTCGGGCTTGACTCCGGCAAGCGCCTGGAGAGCACGCGTCCGTACCGCCGCCGAGGGATGGTAGAGCAGCAGCGGTGTGATCAGATTGCGCTTGTCGAGCGATTCGAGAATCTCGATCGCATAGAGGACGCGCGATGCGTGAGGGCTCGCCAGTTCCTCCATCAGCGTTTCGACCGTGGAGAGGTCGGCGACATCGACTCTGAGTCCCGAGGGCTGGACGTCACGCCGTTCGAGGCTCTGGCGAAACGCCGTCAAGTACTCGCGCTTGGCGCGGAAGGCATTGACGTACCACAGCACGATGAGAGCCAGGCTCACGTAACTGAGCTGCTGCCACGTGAAGTGCAGGCCCCATGGCTGAATCAGGATCAGCATCAGAATGGCAGCAGCGCCTCGAGAAATGCGGTCGACCGTCACATCCACCAGCGGCTTCACCTCCTGGCGGAGCGCCGACGGGAGCGGCAGAAAGAGCACCTCGCGCGTGGTCTTGTCCACCGAGTAGCGCAGCGACTGATCCGTGATTCGAGCGATAGCCGCCGCCCACGGCACACCGGTCAGGACGATGGCAATCGCCGTCGCGGCGACGCTGGTCGGCAGCATGAGCAGCGCGAACCCGATCCCGAGATACTGGTGGATGCGCGGTGTGACCCAGACCTGAATCACGAGGGCGGCCGCGGACACGGCGAACCTGACCTGCGCCAGGAACTTGCCGATCGAGTCCTCGCCGCCCAGACCCTCCGAAGCCATGTTGAGCTGCTGGTCGATGAGTGCCGCGCCAATGGAGCCGAACCCGATCACGAGCGCGATGATCTGGACCTGCTTCGACTGCCGGAGCAACTGAAACGCGCGCGCCAGCGTGACGCCCTTCTCCTCACCCGCTGCGGGCGCCAATTCCGCGGCCTGCGTCTCTTTACCCAGGATTCCCGAGACGAGGACGAGGCACGCAACGAGGGTCAACGCGCTCCACAGCAACAGCGTGTTCGCGCCGACCGATTCGATGATGAAGGAGGTCAAGCCCGATCCGGTCATGCCGCCGAGCATGACGCCGCCGCCGATGAAACCGAAGAGTCGCTTGGCCTGTCGTGGATCGTAGATGCCGTTGGCGAGCGTCCAGAACTGGCTGATGACGAGGACGCCGAGGAGATTGCCCCACACAAAGAAGCCGACCGACACCCAGTCGGCCCAGGCCGGCCTCGTCCGAAACAATGTCCAGAACGCGAGCATCACGATCGCCATGCACGCCTGGGTGATCGGCAGCGCCCAACGCTTGGGCAACACGCTGTAGAAACGTGTGTAACCCAGCATCAGGACGCCGATGAACAGTCCTGCGCCGAAGATCGCGTACGGGATGTTCACGGCACCCAGGTTGCTGATGAATTTCGAGCGTGTCAGCGGCTGGATGATGTTGTAGGAGGTCATCGCCAGGAACGCGTAGGCGAACATCATCAGCGCCGTGCCGGCTTCGCCGGGGCGAACGTCGGCGACTGGTTTCAGGAGTCGTTGGAGGAGCGCGCGTTCCATGGGATGCGTGCTCTCGAATCAATACGTGAAAAGAATGCCCTCGCCGAGCTTCGCGATCCGGTCGTCGAAATGCTTCACGATCAGGTCGCGTCGCGCGATCACCGCCTCTTGCTCATCTTTCGTCAGAGAATCGCCCACCGCCTTCGCGAGCGATTCCGCGGTCAGCGCGCGCATGCCGTCGAGCAAGCGACGATCGCAGCGTGTCAGGTCGCTTCGGCGCGACCAGCTCCTTCCCGACGCGGAACGCGCGCGTGTGATCGATCAGCCACATCGACCAGTCGCTGGTCCAGATAAGATTGCCTCCGTTCCTGTCCTTGTTCTGAATCAGCTCATCCCAGATCTTCATGACCTGAATCTGTTTGCCAAAGCGCTGCGGATCCGGGCTAGTCACCTTCTTCTTCACCCGTGCGCCCTCATCCATCATCACGTCGTCCAGCCACCACGTGACGGCGGCCATCTTGCCCTCGACGTTACGCTCGACCGACATCGGCACGATGTCAAGGCCGATGAGCCGCGCGAGACGGTAGCCGGCGATGTTGTATCGGTACGTGTCCTTGAAGTTCACCTCCGAGGCCTTGCCGGCCTGGAAGACGGCACGAGCAATATCGACGGCTTGCAAATGCGCGTCATGCGTCAAGCGCCCATCCGAGAGCGTAATGCGGCTCGAGCCGGTCACGCCGCTTCCGGCGTCACGCCGGTTGCTGATCTTAGCCTTCAGCAGGAAGGCCTCCATTTCTTCCTGAGTCGGCCGCGGCGTTGCGACCGGCGGGACTCCCTGACCAGCGAGGAGCGCGCTGGTGCAGACGACAAAGAACACGCCGAGGACCAGTGACCTGCGAACGGTGTCCATGTGCGCCCCTTTTTTGAAGGTAATTCGGTGGCGTGATTCTACGCCCAAAATCAAGGCGTTCCGAGCGAGACAAGAGGTGGACCATGCCTCGCTGGCAAGTTACGCGCTTTTGTTGCTTGTCTGGGATGTGTTTCGACTGCCGCGCGATTGTGACCGGCGGCTCTCGGAAACGCATGGTCGTGGCCGAGAACGTCACCGAGGAAGCAGCCGTTAGGCTTGAAGCAGAGAACGGGGTTCGCACGATCCCCGAAGAGATCCCCGAAACGGCGGTCAGTCGCCGACAGCTACCGGCAGTGAATGTGAGGAATTGCTAAGGCTCTGCAGGAAAGTGGTCGGGGCGACTGGATTCGAACCAGCGGCCTCTCGGTCCCGAACCGAGCGCTCTACCAGGCTGAGCCACGCCCCGAACAGAATGCCTAGTGTAGCATGCAGAACAGCTTCGCCGCCGGCTCTTTCATAGCCTTGAGCTCCACGCTGGAGGAAGATTACCGTATTGCCATGCCGATCTATGAGTACGAGTGCCGTGGGTGCGGACGCCAGTTCGAACTGCTCGTACGCACCGGAGATACTCCCGCGTGCCCGTCATGCAGCGGACAGGACCTTCAGCGCCTGCTCTCGCATACCTCCGTCAGCACGGAGCACACGCGTCAGGTCTCGTTCAACAAGGCGCGCGCAAGGGCCAAGCTAGTCCAGCGTGACAAGGACGTGGCGCAGGCCGAATACGAGAAAAAACACCACGAAGAAGGGCACTGAGGAGCTATCGCGTCGTCTGAAGTGTCAGTCCTTCGACGTAGGCCAGCGCGTCGTGGGCGGTCATGTCCGGCTGAAGCGGTGTGATCGAGATGTAGCCGTCGCGTACCGCCTGGTAGTCAGATCGGTCGTGCGGCTCCCATTCGTTCTCCCCTTCTTCAATCCAGTAATACTCTCGGTGCCGCGGATCCAGGCGCGCGTCAACGACGGTGACGTGGTTCCGCTTGGCCTGCACCGTGACGCGAAACCCTTTTGTCGGGCCCATCGGGACATTGATATTGAGCAGCGTGAATTTCGGGAGGCCGCGCTCGAGCACAGCCTGCGCGACTGTCGCGGCCGCCGTCGCTGAAGGTCCGAACTCACACTGATCCTTGATGCGCTGGGTCGAGACCGCAATGCTGGGAATCTCGAGCAGCGCGCCCTCGAGTGCACCCGACACGGTCCCTGAATACGTCACGTCGTCGCCCAGGTTCCAGCCTTTGTTGATGCCGGAGACGATCAGATCGGGCTTACCTTTGATGACCTGGGTAATCGCCAGGTTGACGCAGTCCGTGGGCGTGCCGTCGACGGCAAAGACATTTGGACCGATAGCGTCGATTCGTAAAGGCCGGCGTAACGTCAGCGCATGCCCGATGGCACTCGCCTCCTGGATCGGGGCGACCACGGTGATATCGCCAAGGTGCTTGAGTGCATCAGCCAGAGTCTTGATTCCGTCGGAATGCACACCATCGTCATTAGTCACCAGAATGCGGGGCATGTGCACTTGATCTTAGCAAGTGCACAGTCCAAAGTGTAAGGAGACAGGACGGTTGGACGTGAGCAATGACCCTGCAAGACGCTCTCGGCGCACGAACAACGGAGGCAGCCCCGGAACTCGTCGACCGCCTCGATAAAGGCCGCCTGCGCTGCTTTGCGTGCGGACATCAGTGTCCGATACCTGACGGCGCCTCAGGGGTGTGCAAGGTGCGCTTCAACGTGGGCGGACGTTTGCGCGTTCCGTTCGGGTACGTCGGCGGCGTGCAGTGTGATCCGATTGAGAAGAAACCGTTCTTCCACGCCTACCCTGGTGCGCTGGCGTTCAGCCTCGGCATGCTCGGCTGTGATCTGCACTGCGGCTATTGTCAGAACTGGGTAACCTCGCAGGCGCTTCGTGATCCGGTCGCCGGCGCCCCGCCCAGAGACGTCAGCCCCGTCGCCCTCGTCGAGGAGGCACTCGATCTGGGCGCGAAGGTCGTCGTGTCCACGTACAACGAGCCGCTCATCACAGTCGAGTGGGCGGTCGAGATATTCAAGGAAGCACGTCGACGCGGACTCTCGACTGGCTTTGTCTCGAATGGCAATGGCACGCAGCGCGTGCTCGAGTACCTCCGACCGCACATCGACCTTTATAAAGTCGATCTCAAGAGCTTCAACGATCGCCGATACCGGGAACTCGGTGGCAGGCTGCAGCCAATCCTGGAAACCATCGCCTGGCTCTCACGCGAAGGCGTCTGGCTCGAGATCGTGACGTTGCTGATTCCGGGCTTCAACGACAGCGAGGACGAGCTGCGTGGATTGACGACGTTCCTCGCCGGCGTCTCGCCGGACATCCCGTGGCACGTCACTGCGTTTCATCCTGACTACCGCATGACCGACGTGGGTTCGACGACGCCCGCGATGCTGCAGCGTGCGGCACGCATCGGCCACGAAGCTGGACTCAGGTACGTGTACGCGGGCAACCTGCCCGGCCACGTGGGAGATCTGGAGCACACCTTCTGCAGCCAGTGCGGTGAGCTGTTGGTGGCGCGTCGCGGCTACCTGATTCAGAAGTACGCGCTCACCCCGGAGGGCGGCTGCCCTGGCTGCGGAGCCCCGGTCCCCGGCCGTTGGGGCCGCGCATTCGGCGGTCAGCGCACGTCGATGCCGTTCCTCCCCCACGATCGCAGGCGCTTGTCGGTGATCTGAGCGTCCGCGCCATAATAGATGCAGTGATCCTCGACCGACACCAGCGGCCGCTCCGAAACCTCCGTCTCTCGGTCACCGACCGCTGCAACCTGCGCTGCAGCTACTGCATGCCCGAGCCGGAGTATGTGTGGCTTCCGCGCGAAGACATCCTGCATTTCGAGGAGATCGAGAAGCTCGTCGACATCTTCACCACGCTCGGCGTGGACAAGGTGCGATTGACCGGCGGCGAGCCGCTCCTGCGGCGCGACGTTGCGGAGCTCGTGCACCGCCTGGCTGCGCGTCCAGCCATCCGCGACCTGGCGATGACGACGAACGGCGTGCTGCTGGCGTCTCAGGCAAAGGCGTTGCGCGATGCCGGCCTGCATCGCCTGACCGTAAGCCTCGATACGCTGCGTCCCGAACGCTTCCAGCACCTGACTCGATTCGACGAGCTCGGACGCGTACTCGACGGCATCTCGACCGCCGCTCCCCTCTTCCCGGGTCTCAAGATCGACACGGTCGTCATTCGTGGTGTCAACGACGACGAGCTCGTCGATCTACTGGAGTTCGGTCGGCGTCACGCCGCCGAAGTGCGGTTCATCGAGTACATGGACGTGGGCGGCGCAACGCATTGGTCGATGCCGCGCGTCGTGTCACGACGCGAGATGCTCGATGTGCTTGCGGCCCACTACGGCCCCATCACGCCTGTTGTGGAGGAGTCGTCTGCTCCGGCCGATCGCTATACGCTCCCGAACGGGACCACGTTCGGGATCATCTCGTCGACGACCGAACCCTTCTGCGAGAGCTGCGATCGAAGCCGGCTGACGGCGGACGGTCTCTGGTATCTCTGCCTGTATGCCGCACACGGCACCGACCTGCGCCGGCCGCTGCGCGCGGGGGTCAGCGTCGATCACCTGGTGCAACTGATCCGGGCGACGTGGGAGGTGCGGAGCGATCGCGGCGCCGAAGAGCGCCTCGCCTCACGCGATCGATCGCCCCTCATTCCCGTGGATCGCCTGCGGCGCGACCCGCACCTCGAGATGCATACCCGAGGGGGATAGCGCGTCCGATCAAGGCGGGTCTGAAGACCCGCCCCTACGACTGGGAACGGCTTCAGGCCGTCGTCATCTGACAGTGCTCGTCGAACGCCTGCTTGAGCATATCGGCGATCGACCGGGCGTCGCGGGTCTCGATTTGGCGCCGTTCGAGCATGTAGACAAGCTTTCCGTCGCGCAGCAGCGCCACTGATGGCGACGAGGGCGGATACGGCAGGAACGCCTCGCGGGCGCGCGCCGTGGCGTCGAGATCAGCGCCAGCGAAAACGGTCGTCACCAGGTCGGGCTTCCGCTCGTGCTGCAGCGCCATCACGATGCCCGGCCTCGCCTTCCCCGCGGCACACCCGCAGATGGAATTCACGACAATCATCACGGTGCCCGACGACGCGAGCGCGGTCTCCACGTCAGAAGGCGAACGCAGCTCGCGCACGCCGGCATTGGCCAGCTCGGCCCGCATCGGGGCGATAAATTCCTCTGGATACGGCATGCCCGCATTGTAACTGGTCGACTTCCCAACGCCCAAGCCGGGTCCCGCGTCGAGCCCAGTAGGTTCGTCGGTCGGAGGCGGAGCTCGTTAGCTGTCGCCCCAGATCTCGCGGAGCCGGGCGTCACGTCCACATGTCCAGCGGTAGAAGCGGTACTGGACCGAGTGCGTGTTGTGGTAGTCCTGGTGGTACGCCTCCGCCTGATAGAAGGTGGTGGCGGGCGTGACCTTCACGACAATGGGCTGCTTGAAGCGGCTCTGAACGCGCTGGCGCGAGGCCTCGGCGGCGGCGCGCTGCGCGTCGGAGTGGACGAAGATTTCAGGCCGGTACTGATCGCCGACGTCGCAGAACTGTCGATGCGCCACGAACGGATCGACGTTGCGCCAGAAGTGATCGAGCAGCTGCTCGTAGCTGACCACCGCGGGGTCGAACACGATCTCGACCGCTTCGACGTGACCTGTGCCGCCGCGTGAGACCTGCTCGTACGTCGGGTTGGCCGAGCGACCGCCTATGTAGCCCGACGTGGTCGAAAGAACGCCGCGCACCTTGTCGAAGTCTGCCTCGACGCACCAGAAGCATCCACCGGCGAAGGTCGCTTTCTGCTGCCCGGCCTGTGCGACCGCGGCGCCCGCCGCGACCGGACTGCCTGCATAAATTCCTACGAGCCCGCCGCGAAGCCATGCGTAGCTCACGGCGAGTGCGACGGCCGCAATCAAGACGAGACGCTGCGCGCGCATAGCTACTCCTAAATGGGTCGGGAGTCATTTGAAGTGGACAGACGCGGGTGTCATTCAAATGACTCCCGACCCCATTACAAAACTGAGCGCGAGGCCGTTGATGCAGTAGCGCAGTCCAGTGGGTCTCGGTCCGTCGTTGAAGACGTGACCGAGGTGACCTCCACACCGGCTGCAGTGCACCTCCGTCCGCACCATTAGCCAACTCCGGTCGATCGATGTTCCGATAGAGCCCTCCAGCGGGCTCCAGAAGCTGGGCCAGCCGGTGCCACTCTCGAACTTGGTGTCCGACGAGAACAGCTTCTGGCCGCAGGCGGCACACACAAACACTCCGCTCCGCTTCTCGGCATTCAGCGGGCTCGAGAAAGGCCGCTCCGTCCCGTGGCCTCGAAGAATGCGGTAGCGGTCAGCGCTCAGGGCAACCTGCCACTCGTCGTCGCTCTTCTGCACGGGAAAGACTTTGTCATGTGCCGCCGGCGACGCGCCAGTGCTCGCGAGCCATAACGACAACGGCCCCAGCGTGGCTGCTGCGGCCAGCACGATCAAAGCCTGCCGCCTGGAAACAGTCATGGACGCCCTCCGTCTTTGGACGCCGCGCGACGAGCCGCGGACTCACAAGAAGTTAACGCAGCTCCGGCCCATGAGCTCGCAACCACTGGCGCGCTTCGCGAAACCTCGGGCATGCCGCCGCCACCAATCGCCAGTAGGCCGGTGCGTGATCGAGCCGCCTGAGGTGCATGAGCTCGTGAATCATCACATAGTCACACACCCAGTCCGGCATCGCGACCAGTCTCCAGTTCAGGCAGATGTGTCCATCGCGACCGCAGGAACCCCAGCGCGTCCGTTGATTGCGAACGCTGATCCTCGTCACGCGAAGACCATGCAGATCCGCGAGCGCCTGCAGCCGCTCGGGCAGCTCCGCGAGCGCCTGTGCCCTGAGTCGTTGTCGATCGTCGGCCGAGAAGCGCACCTGACGCAGCACGGCACGCTGGCGCTGAACCCACTCGACGTGACGACGTGCGAAGGCATCGGCTTCCCGCTGCGAGCCGCCGCGAGGAATCGTGATGCGCAGCCGGCCGTCGTGCTCCACGCGCAGGAGGTAGCGGCGCGCGCGGCGATGGCGGACGAAGTAGAGCGGGGCGACGGCACTGACGGCGGCTGAGACGCCGGTCACCACCACGGGGGCCGGCGCTGTCGTTTCCGCCGCGCTGAACGGAAGCCCCAGCTGCACGTCGACAGGATACCCGATTCATCCGGGCACGGCTCCTGTCCATGAAAAGGGCTTGACAGGCCCCGAACCGTTAGTGTTATTTTTATCGCACTAGTGCGAGGTACATAACATGGCCGACAGCCTCCATACGGTGCTCACCAGACGCGAGCGCCAGATCATGGACGTCCTCTTCCGGCGCGGTCGCGCCACCGCCGCGGAAGTGATGGACGATCTCCCCGGCTCGCCGAGCTACTCAACGGTCCGCACCCAGCTGCGCGTGCTCGAGGAGAAGGGGCACGTGCGCCACGACGAGGAAGGCGTGCGTTACGTCTATATGCCCGCGGTCCGCCGCCATGCCGCGCGCAAGTCGGCGCTCAAGCACCTCGTGGACACGTTCTTCGACGGGTCGGCGGAGAAAGCGGTGGCGGCACTCCTCGGCGGTGAGGCCACGCGCGTCACCAGCGAGGAACTCGATCGCATCTCCGAGCTGATCGCCAAGGCTCGGATCGCCGAGCTCGCACAAAAGGCAAGAAGGGACTGAGCGCGATGATCATGCTGCTCAGCGTCACGATCAAGGTGGCCGTCCTGGCGCTCACCGCGCTCGCCGCCACTGCCCTGCTGCGCCGTCGCTCGGCTGCCGTGCGCCACTTCGTGCTGGCCACGATGTTCTTTTGTTCGCTGGGTGTCCCGGCTGTGGAACGAGTGATGCCGTCATGGCCCGTTCCCCTGCCGTCTCTCTGGTCGACATCGCCTGCGAGGTCGTCACTGCGTTTGGTCAGCACTCCACCGGCAACATCAGCGCGCACTGTTCCGGTCGCCGCGGGCACCAGCTCGTACGAAGGCGCGTTCAGCGCCACCACATGGCTGATGTCAATCTGGATCGGCGGCACGGTCATCGGCTGTGGTGTTCTTCTCGTGGGACTCCTCCGGCTGCGGAAACTCGCTGCGGCCTCAGTGCCAGTAACCTCTGGCGCCTGGCGCGAACTGGCCGACGAAATCTCCCGACTCTATGGAGTGGGACGACCAGTACGGATCCTGCGCTGTCAGCATCCAACGATGCTGGCGACGTGGGGACTGGTGACACCCACCATTGTCCTGCCGGCGGGCGCAGTAGACTGGCCGACCGATCGCGTTCATGCAGTCCTCTGTCACGAGCTGGCCCATATTCGCCGCGGTGATTGGGCCGTCGCGCTGACTGCGAACGTCCTCAGGGCCGCCTACTGGTTCAATCCGCTGCTATGGGTCGCCTGCCGGCAGCTGCGCCATGAAGGTGAACGGGCGTGCGACGATCTCGTGCTCGCCTCTGGTGTCAGCGGTGCGGAATACGCGACCCATCTGCTCGCGGTCGCGCGCCAGTCCGTAACGCATCGCCATCCGTGGTCCCCGGCGATTGCCATCGCCCATCACTCAATGTTGGAAGGGAGGGTACGAGCCATGCTGAGCACGCGTGTCAATCGTGAACCGCTGACGGTTGGTGCCTGCGCGACCACCGTGGCGGCACTGGTGGCCATCACTGTGTCGATCGGGATTGTGACTGTGTCCGGAGAGACGAACCAGCCAGTTCGAACCGATGTCCGCCTGACTCCACCCGGCGCGCTGCCGGTCATCCCGGTCGAGGAGGCACGTCGCCCGCTTGAAACGCGCGCCGCAGTGGCAGCGCCCGCAGCGCAGACCCAACCCGCTGGCGGCGCCATCGAAGGCGTCCTGTACGATCAGTTCGGAGGGTTGCTGCCGGGTGCATCGGTGAGGCTCACGCAGATCAGCAGCGGCAGCACTGAAAGCGGCGTCACCGATCGCGGCGGCGCATTCGTGTTCCGCGGTCTGGCAGCGGGAGATTACGAACTGATCACCGAGCTTCCTGGCTTCATCACGGTGAAGAACGTCGTGCGAGCCGAGCAGGGCCAGAGCACGCGACGCCACATCACCTTGCCAATCGGAACGATCGAAGAGACTGTGCATGCGACCTGCGCGAGTTCCGACCGCGTGATATCTCCGACAGCCCCTACAGGATCGGCATCGCCAGGACCTGCCCAGCGGCAAGCCGGCACCGTTCAACGCGGCGTCCCGCCGAAAATGCCCGGCGGCACTTTTACCGGCGGAATCGGTGGACAGATTCAGGTTCCACGTAAGCTCGGTCACGTGAATCCGACCTGTCCCTCGACGGCGGTACCGGAATCGACGGTCGTCCGGCTGGCTGGGCGGATCGGGATTGATGGACTCTTGACCGATCTCCATGCCGTCAACCCGGACGCGCAGGGGGCCGCCTACGTCGCCTCGGCTCTCGAAGCCGTGCGGCAATGGGCCTTTTCGCCGACGCTCCTCAACGGCGCGCCGATCGAAGTGAACATCAGGGTGACGGTCAGTTACAGCTGGTCGAATTGAGCGCCGCGGAAGTGACCGCGATCAGCGGAAGCTCGAGACCAGATACGCGTCCGTCTGTGCCGTCCCGCGCGCCACGATCAGGCTCTTGCCATCGTGCGTCCGGCGTCCACGCACGATGTCGAGTGTCGCCAGATCGGTGATGCGCACGGGCGGCTCGCCGGACAGCGGCTGCAGCCAGACGTTGGTCCGTTCAACGGTCGAGAACAGAATCCCGCTGCCGTCAGCTGTCCACTCCATCAGGCCATTGGCCGTGGCCGGGGCAATCGCCCCGAGCTCGCGAGGCGGCGCCGATCCGTCAAGGGGCATCGTCACGAGCGCAAGACGATTGGCGCCAGGTGTCACATTGATGCCCGCGAGAAAGCGGCCGTCTGGTGAGATCGCCGGGCGGTCGATGCCGGGCGCAATCATCGTCGGCTCACCACCTTCGATGGAGATGCGCCAGGTCGCCGTGGCCGTTCCGGCTTCCCCGACCGACGCGCACACGACGAAGGCCCCATTTGGTGTGACAGACAACCAGGATGGTCGCGGCAGGTGCGCCAGCAGCTTCGCGCCACTGCCATCCACGTTCATCCGCCAGATGCCGGTCTGGCCATCGCGGTTGGACACAAAGGCAACGGTGGATCCGTCGGGTGTGACAGCGGGCCAGAGATTGGTGCCCTCCCTGGTCAGTATCCGGCGACCGCTGCCCTCGCGATCGAGCAGCGCGAGTTGCGTGTTGCCCCGCTCGCCCGAGCTCACAATCGTCCGACCATCGGGCAGCGGTGCGATGCCGAGCAGTCCGTCATAACGCTCGGACGCCAGCCGCTGCGGGCTGCCGCCATTGCGCAACGGAATCCGCCACAGCGAGTAGGCCGCATCGAGCCCGACTGACACGAACGCGCCGCCGTCTGCGCGCACCGACACGTTCCGGGTACTCGAGCAGATCGGGTGTCACGCGATGTGGCTCACCCCGCGGATACGGCTGGAACCAGACCTTCCGTGGGTACTCGCGGAATTGATCTGCCTGATCGGCAATGAACAGAATGCCGGACCCATCCGGCAGCCAGGACGTGAACGTGGCGTCCCGGAAGCGGCGTGAGAAATCCTGTCGTGTCCCCGATTGCGCATCGAAGATCGCGAGCACCGCGTCACCCGTGCTTCCGTTGTGGACGGCGGTCGAGATTCGCTCGCCATCGGGGGACCACGATGGAGCCGCAAAGAAGGCTGGAACGAAGAACTCAGGGGCCTTCAGGCTTGCGAGCACGCGGAGGTGTTCGCCATTGCTATCCGCGACCATGAGCGATGTGGTACCAGGCTGCGGATATCCGGCTCGATAGAACGTGATTTGCCGGCCGTCGCGGGAGAAACTCGTCGTGCTGTCGATCCAGTCGAGGATTGGTGTGGACGCTCCGCCGTCGATGCTCACGGCAGACAATCGACCGGCAGGATTCTGCGCCGACTTCGTCGCATAGAACAGGCGAGACCCGTCTGGTGTAAACGAAATCCCCCAGTAGCCGACGGCCGCCGCGGGCACGAGTTCGACTGTCTGGCCATCGGCCAGCCGTCGAATTCGCAGACCCTGCATCCCTCCCTCAGAATCGACCCATGCCAGATGGCGGCCATCTGGCGAGAGCGCCGCATCGATCGCGGACCCGATCGTCGTCAGCCGATCGATCGATACACGCGGCGACGTTGCCGAGGTCGCTTCGCGCTCACCGCTCGACCGCCATAGTCCGATTGCCGCCAGCGCAGCCACTGCGGCAGCCGCCGCCCACATGTACCGGCGATTCCCGCGTTGCGGTGCCGCGACAACGGCCGGTTCGTCCATCTTCCGACGGACTTCGCGCAGGTCGGCTGCGACTTCGCGCATCGATCCGTAGCGTTTCGCAGGATCCTTGGACAGACATCCGCGGCAGATACGCTCGAGCCCGTCCGGTACATCCGCAGCGTGGGTCAACAGCGGTGGTGGATCGTGGTCGACGATCTGCTTCAGCGTGGCAAAGGCACTGTCCCCCAGGAAGGCACGCTTCCCGGTGATCGCTTCGTAGAGAACGCATCCGAAGGAGAAGACGTCGGTCCTGTAGTCGGTCTGTTGTCCCTGCACCTGCTCGGGAGACATATAGCCAAGCGTGCCCAGCAGACGTCCGCCTTCGGTTGCCGTCGGCTCCGCACTCCCGTGTGCGCGGCTCTGCATGACATCGGCGCGAAGCTTCGCGATGCCGAAGTCGAGGACCTTGGCGTAACCGCCTTCCGCGATCATGAGGTTCTCGGGCTTGAGATCGCGGTGTGTCACGCCAGCGGCGTGCGCGGCGTCCAGCGCATCAGCGACCTGGGCCAGGAACTCGAGGGTGCGCCTCAGATCCAGCCGTTTGGCCTCGAGCGACGCACGAAGCGTCTCACCCGCGACCAGCTCCATCGCGATGTAGAGCACGGGCGGACCGACCGGCGATCCGTTGCGCTTCGGCGAGCTTTCTCCAATGTCGTAGATGGCGATGAGATGCGGATGGTTCAGTGCCGAGGCCGCGCGCGCCTCGAGGACAAAACGCTCGAGGCGATCGGAGTCGCGGGTGACGTCCTGGCGAAGGATCTTGAGGGCCAGATCGCGGCCGAGGACAGCGTCCTTTGCGAGATAGACCTCGCCCATCCCGCCACGAGCGATCAGCCGGGTGAGGTCGAAACGCCGGATCGTGGTGTTGGAGAGGTCCTCGTCAGCCATCAGGACGGAGTTATCTTACCGGACGCCGCATTGAAACCCGGACCTGCGCCAGTTGAAGCCGATGGCCCACGCGAGCCCGACCGGCGGCGCTCATAAAAGGCTCAGCGGCGAATTCGTCGTTATCATGGATGTCATGCACATGACCCGCCCGTGGCTGCTGCTGTTACTTATAGCCGTCCTCGCGCTCTCATTGTCGACACCGGCCCAGGAAGGGCCGACCTCCGCAGAAGCTAGTCGAATTCGCGAGTCGATCACGGTGCTCAACGAGGTCATGGCAACGTCGGACACCGCCATACCCGCTTCTATCGCCAGCAAGGCGGAGGGCATCGCGGTCTTCCCGGGCACGCTCAAGGCGGGATTTATCTTCGGTGGCATGAGGGGGCGCGGCATCCTGAGCGCGCGCGCGGAGGGCGGCTGGTCGGCGCCAACCTTCATGACGTTGACCGGCGGAAGCATTGGCTTGCAGATTGGTGGCGAAGCAGCTGATCTCGTCCTCATCATCATGGAACGGCGAGGGCTGGAACAGTTCGTTCGCAACCAGTTCAAGTTGGGCGCCGATGCCGCCGTCGCAGCAGGACCGGTCGGGCGTGACGCCCAGGCGAGCACCGACCTGCAGCTGCGGGCAGAGATCCTGAGCTACTCACGGTCGCGCGGACTCTTTGCCGGGGTCACCGTCAACGGCAGCACCGTGCGCGCCGACCTCGACGCCAATCAGCGTTTCTACGGGAAGCGTTTGAGCGGCGCCGACCTCGTGCTGAACAACAGCCCGGTCGAGGCGTCCACGCCGGTTCCTGAATGGATGCAGACCCTGAGCCGCCACATCACGCGCTGAAGTTCGCTATCGCTTCTTCAACCGGTGCGCCAGGCGTTCGGCGAGCGTCTTGAGCACCTTGACTCGCGCAAAGTTCTTGTCGTCCCCTTCAATGAGCGCCCACGGCGCAATCCTGGTACTGGTCCGTGCGACCATGTCGTTCACAGCGATGGTGTATTCCGCCCACCGCTTTCGGTTGCGCCAATCTTCGTCGGTGATCTTCCATCGCTTGTAGCTGGTGCGACTGCGATCGCGAAATCGCCTGAACTGTTCGGCCTTGCTGATGTGGATCCAGAACTTCACGACCAGAATCCCGTTGGAGACGAGCTGCTCTTCGAAGTGATTGATCTCGCCATAGGCGCGCATGTACTCCGCCTCGGTGGCAAACCCCTCGACACGTTCCACCAGCACGCGGCCGTACCAGCTTCGATCGAAGATGGTCAGCCGTCCCGCTCGTGACAGATGGCGCCAGAATCGCCACAGGTAGTGGCGGGAGCGCTCCTCGTCGTTCGGGGCGGCAATCGGAATGACCTGGTAGTCGCGCGCATCGAGGCTCGCGGTTACCCGGCGAATCGCACCACCCTTCCCGGCGGCGTCCCACCCTTCGAACACGATGATGGTGGAAACGCCCCGTTTGGCTGCCCGTCGTTGCAGCATGTTCAGGCGTGACTGCTGTTTCGCCAGCTCCTTCTCGAACTCATCGTCGCTCAGCTTCTGACTCAGATCGAGATTGTCCAGCACGTTGAACTGCTGCTCCACGCGCTGGAGGGCGGGCACGCGGCTTGCTTTTTGCGCCTTCCGTCGATTGCCATCCGACCGCGGCACCGGCCGATTGCTACGCTCGAGTCCACGTCGAATGGCATTGAGCAGCTCGGTCGCGACGACCACCGTGCGGTACCGTTCGTCTTCGCCTTCGACGATGAGCCATGGCGCCTGGTCGGTGCTGGTTCGACGAATGGCGCGATCAGCGGCGGACACGAATTTGTCGAACATCGCCCAGTGCTTCCACTGCGTCTTCGTCACGCGCCAGCGCTGAAGCGGATCTTTCTCGAATTCCTTCAGCCGTTTCTTCTGAGCGGCCTTGCTCAGGTGCATCCAGAACTTCACGATGACCGCGCCATCGTCGGTCAACGCCCGCTCGAAAGTGGCCACCTGATCGAGCAGCGAGTCGAACTCCGAGGTGCTGATGCGGCCCGCCACGCGATGAGTGATCGGCGACGAGTACCAAGCGCTCAGGAACATCGCAATCCGACCCTGAGCCGGCAGGTCGCGCCAATAGCGCCACAGTCGCGGCCGCTCTCGCTCTTCGCTCGAGGGTTCGGTATAGCCTCTCGTGACGATCCATCTCGGATCCATCCACTCGTTGAGCAGGTTGACCGTTTCCCCCTTGCCGGCCGTGTCGACACCGGCGAACAGGACGATGACCGGGAACGAGGCCTGCCTGAGCTCCTGCTGCACGGAGAGCAGCGCCGACCGTAGCTCGGGCACCTGTGCTTTGTAGTCGCTCTTCGCAAGTTTTCGACCGACTTCGGCGGCTTCGAACATGGCGTCCAGTGTACTGATTCGCCGCCTGGCACTACGATGTATCGGTGACCGACGTCATCCGCGTCGCGGCGGACAACCCGGATCCTGCCGCAATCGCCCGTGCTGCCGACTGTCTCCGCAACGGAGGGCTCGTGGCGTTCCCGACGGAGACCGTTTACGGCCTCGGCGTGAACGCGCTCAGCCGACCGGCTGTGCAACGGCTGTTTGCTGCAAAGGAGCGCCCGCCACACGACCCGCTGATCATCCACGTTGGCGCGATCGATTCGCTCGCACCGCTGGTGATGCGCGTCCCCGAACAGGCGCGCGTCCTGGCTCGCCACTTCTGGCCTGGACCGCTGACGCTCGTACTGACGCGCTCGGCGCTGGTTCCCGACGAAGTGACCGCTGGCCTGCCCAGCGTCGCCGTTCGCGTACCGGTCCACCCTGTCGCGCGCGCCCTGATCGGTGCCGCCAAGGTCCCCATCGCCGCGCCAAGCGCCAACCTGTTCTCGCGGCCCAGTCCGACGCAGGCCTCACACGTTCTTGCCGACCTTGAAGGCCGCATCGATCTCATCGTCGACGCCGGGCCGACGACGATCGGAGTCGAGTCAACGGTATTGGACCTTACAACCGACCCTCCGACGATTCTGCGGCCGGGTGCCGTTACGATCGAGATGCTGCAGGAGGTGCTCGAGCGCGTTGCCGTTGCGGGATTCGGTGGTCACGATCGAGGACCCTCAGACACGCCGATGCCGTCTCCAGGCATGCTGGAGAAGCACTACTCGCCTCGAGCGGCGCTGACACTCTTCGAAGGTGCCGTGCAGAACCTTCTTCCGAAGCTCGTGGCCGCGGCCACCACGGCGCTGGCAGCGGGGCAAAGCGTCGGCATCATCGCAGCAGAAGAGGATCGCGATGCACTCGCGTCGCTGTCGTCCGATTCGCGTGTTCTCTTACGCCTGATCGGAAGACAGGATGCGCCAGACATGGTGGCCGCACGTCTCTACTCCACTCTGCGCGAGCTCGATGCGGCGGGCGCCGATGTGATTTACGTTCGCGGGTTTTCGGATCACGGGCTCTGGGCCGCCGTGCAGGATCGACTTCGCCGCGCTGCGGCCGGACGGATCATTCAGACGTAACGTGTCTGACCGGAAGCCAGCCTTCTTCGAACCGCGCACGAGCCAGAAGCGTCAGCACCATGCCATAGTTCCGCACGCCTTCCTCGACCCGATTCGCCTTGAGGTAGTGGTCGTACACGCGCCAGCCCGCATCGCGCAGTAATGGCACCTGTCCCCTGCGCATGCGCTCGGCGATGGCCGCTATGTCTCGGCGGGGACCTTCCTCGAGCATGGACGCGAGCTGACGCCGTTCGTCGACGCTGACCTCCGAGTTGATCTGCCAATACAGGAACAGCCAGCCGCTATATGCCGCCGGCGTCGCGGCGCGAATACAGGTCAAGAAGCCGACAAAGCTCGCCTCCGACTCGTCCGCGTATCCAGCCAGATGCGCCCACTCGTGGGCGGCCACGAATGGCAATTCGAACGGCAACAGATCGGGGTTGGCAAGTGCCTCGAGGCCAAACGGGTTGACCATGCCGTCGACACTCGTCCACCGGAAGTACGGTCCGAAGATGGAGGACTTCATCCGTCCTGGTTCGGCTGGTGTTGCGTCCGAGAGTCGCAGCAGCACGGACGAGAACGCATTGCGCATCCGGTATTCTCGCCACGGCGATGTTCGCCATCCTTCGGAGTGAGCCGTCGAATGCAGCTTGTTCAACTGCTCAACGGACGTCCGGCCCAGCTCGAGGATGGTCTGCGGCGAAGCGCTGGTGCGATCAAGCACCAGCCGCTCGGTCATCGACACCCGCCGGTAATTGAGGCCCCAGACCGCAAGGAACAGCAGGTAGACGAAGGCGCCGGCTATCACCAGTCGCGCCCCCGTAGCGAAGACCGGCTTCCACGACCTCTTGCGTCGTGCCTGAAGAACGGCTCGCACCAGCATGACGACCAGAGCACCGAATGCCGTCACCGCGACGACGTCGAGCAGTGCGAACGGCACCAGGTTCGAGACCGGCGTCATGACCTGCTGGATGAACGGATAGATTCCGGTCGAGTACCAACGCTCGACGAGGTGCGCGTCGATCGGCGCGAAGGCAGCCAGGACGGCAAGCGCCACGATGAGGAGCCCGAACAGAACACGCATCCTGGTCATTATCAACGGGGTCAGACCCCTTGAGTGGATCTGTATATAAGGGGTCTGACCCCAATTACAATTGCTGGCGGATGCGCCTGGCGATTGCTGTCCTGGCTGCTCTCCTGTCGGTCGCGATCACGACCACGGCGCAGGTGTACTCTCCGTCCGCGATCGAGGACGGCCGCATCGCCGGCCACGTCGTCACCTCGTATGCCAAGCTCGTCCCGTATGCGTCCGTCATGCTGGGACGAATCAATCACGACGGGCTTAGAGTGGAAACGTGGTTCACCAGCACGGACCACGAGGGAGCTTTCGTCTTCAAGCACCTCAGGGAAGGGCGCTATCGACTTGCCGCGTGGAGGTGGGGGTATACCAGCAGGCGCGTGGGCGCCGGCAGCCTCGAGTTCACACCACGCTTCGACACCGGACCTGAGGTCGATCTCGGACCGGGCGCGCACGCGGACCTCGACGTCGTGCTGCGCCAGACCGCGGCAATCTCCGGACGCGTCATACTGCCGGACGGTCGCGGTGTGCCTGATGTGCAGGTCCTCGTCGCGCACCGAACGGCGGATGGCGCTACGCTCCTGCCCGAGACGATGACCTCGAGTGGATACGATGGGCGTTACCGGATCGCGGGGCTGCCGCCTGGCGAATTCCTCGTGGCGGCACTTCCCAGAGGTGCGCCTCCGGATCTCGACTGGACGTGGTATCCGGACGTGGCTGACCCCGCGCTCGCGACCGGCGTAGTTCTGCCCGAAGACATCGACGCGAAGCACATCGACATTGCGTTACCGCCGGCTCCCGAGATCAGTCCATTCTTCTTGCCGCGTGTCGGGCGTTAGCTGACGGCCCGGCTCCGCAGCATTACAATGCGCTGCGATGCGCCGGGCATTGCTGTGCATCGCCCTCCTCTCCGTCACGCCGACAGCGCAGGTGCAATCTCCGTCTGGCTCGGATACCGGACGCATCACGGGTCACGTCGTGACCGCATATGCCGGCCTTATCGCTGACGCCACCGTGACGTTGGCGCGAGCCGATGAGCCAGTGCCAATTCGAACAAGCAAAAGTGACAACGGTGGGGCCTTCAGTTTCGCGCAGCTGCCCCCTGGCCGATACAGGCTTCAGGCGTCCAAGCACGGGTACACGAGCAGGCAGCTGGCCGTCGGTACCGCCGGATCTCTACAAGCGATCGACATTGGACCAGTCGTCGAAATCGCATCAGACGCGCAAGTCGACATTCAGGTCGTGGTGCGCAGAACGGCGAGTATCGCCGGACGAATCATCCGCCCCGACGGTAGCGCCGCCGCGAACGTTCGTGTCGTCGCAGCGGTCGGCTCAGGGAAGCAACGCCAGCAACTGTTCGAGATCCAGACGACCAGTCAATCCGACGGACGCTACGAGATTGGCGGGCTCCCTCCAGGGGAGTATCTCGTCGGCGCGATGAATGTGGCGATGCCTGGCAGGCAGCAATTCGACGCGATTACGACCAGCCAGGAAGCACGGAATGCCGCTGTCGCCGCGGCCGCTGTTGCGCACTTCTCATGGTATCCAGGAGTAACAGACGACGAACCGGGCGCAGCAGTCACACTGCTCGAAGGCGTGAACGCCGAAGGCATCGATATCTGGCTGACGCCCTCGCAACGGTTTACGGTGTCGGGGCGAGTGTCGTGGCCTGTCGGTGTTGCCATAGAAGGCATCAGCATCGACTACGGCGACCCGGCGGGCACCCGGTCGGGCGTCTGGCTAGTCTCCGACCCCGGCGGGCTTTTTACGCTCGGTGCCGTACCGCCAGGACCTCTGACGCTGCTCGCCCGCGCAGAGTCCGATCAAGGAACGTTGTTCGGCATCGCATCGACCGAGGTGACCGTCGATTCGGTCGAGGACATACGGATCGTCGTCGATCGCCCAGGCCTGATCTCGGGTCGTGTCGTGTACGAAGGCACCGTGCCTCCATCTGGGCGCGCGACCTCAGTCGTTGCCGTGCAGAAACTCCTCAGGGTGTCGGCGCTTTATCCGGTTCCGCAATCGTCGATTGATTCGAACGGCCGCTTTACGTTGTCAGGCGCGATTGGCGAATACGAGTTCGCACTCGACGGGCTCCAGCGCGGCCTCGCGCTCAAGCGCGTCACCCGCAGCGGTCGAGCGCTTCCGATGAACCGTGTCAGTCTCGCTCCGGGCGAGACGATGCGCGACATCGAGATCGTTGTCGGTCGGTAGGAGCAGGAGCCGTCCCTACTTGCAGAACGGCTCGCCTTTCTCTTTCAACCTCGCTTCGAGCTTCTCCGTGCAATCGCAGGTCGAACATGCCCAGTACTCAGTGCCGTTCTCGTGCCGGCACCGGCTGCGGGCGTGAGCATCCTTCACTGACAGCAGGTCGAAATAGGTCTCCCAGTACGGGCGCTCCTCCTCGAGCGGCGTGGCGCAGAAACAGGTCTCGACCCATTTGACGGACTCGTCTGGAAGCTGGCGCGCATGAGCCATGTCGTGGAGGTACTCGTCGCCGGCAATGGAACCCGCGCCGAGCGTCTCCTCACGAATGGCTCGATCGAGTGCCTCCCGCCGGCCTGGCTTGACGCGCGCGGTGACGAGATAACGCATCGACTGATGTTACTCTTTCGCCGATGCGAGCGACGACACGCGCGGTCGCGGCCGCTGCGTTCCTGGCGCTGCTGACCGCCTCAGCTATCGCGCAGCAGCCACAGGCTCCAGCCCCGTCGGGCCGCGGCCGGATTGGTGGCATCGGCATCGGCGCATATCCGCAGCGCACGGTTGACGATCAAGCGGCCGTCGACCGCGGTCGAGCGGCGTTCAGTGCCAACTGCGCGTTCTGCCACGGCGCCGACATTCGCGGCGGAGATGGTGGGCCGAGTCTGCTGCGCTCGTCGCTCGTCCTCGATGACCAGAACGGTGAGCTGATCGGTCCTGTGATCCGCGCCGGCCGTCCCGATCGCGGGATGCCAGCGTTCGCGATGACGCCCGATCAGATCGCGGACATTGCGGCATTCATGCACAGCTTCCGCGTCGCGGGGTACGACGCGTCGCGCGACCGTCCGGCGTCGATCGTCGTCGGCGACGCCGCCGCGGGCGAGAAATTCTTTGCCTCGACCTGCGCCTCGTGCCACTCAGCGACGGCTGATCTACAGGGGGTGGCCACTCGCATCGCCGATCCTCGCCTGCTGCAACAGAGCTGGTTGATGCCGGGCAGTGTCGTCGGACGAGGCGCCCCACCGCCCGCTCGCCCGCGGCCTCCGACCGTGACGGTGACACTGCCGTCGGGTGAGAAGGTCGAAGGACAACTCGATCGCATCGACGACTTCGCGGTCGCGCTCAGGATCGCGGATGGCACACGGCGATCGTTTCGAGTCGCGCGAGGCGTCCAGGTGAACGTTGCCGATCCGTTGCAGCCTCATCGTGAGCTGCTGCGGACCTACAAGGACGCAGACATTCACAACGTCACCGCCTATCTGAGCACGCTCAAATGAACGGCAAACCCACGCGGAGTGACGATACGAAGTTGCGAGGGTTCGTCTGCCTGCTGGCTTTGTTCGTGTCGGGGGCACTCTCGGCACAGCACACCGGTCTGGATCCGGCAGTGATCCTGAAGCCGCTTTCCGACGCGTGGCCCACCTACTCAGGCGACTATTCGGGACGTCGCTACAGCGCGCTGAAGCAAATCAACCAGACGAACGTGAAGAACCTCGGGCTGGCGTGGACAACCGCGCTCACCGCCGGACCGGGCAGTGCGACAACCGCTCCACCCTTCGGGCCTGCTCCGCCGGAGATCGTCGAGGACGGTGTCGGCGACAACGAGTTCGTGGGCGCAACGACAGTCAAGGGATCGGTGCTGGCCGTGAACGGCGTGCTCTATGTCACCGCGCCGGATAACATCTGGGCACTCGATGCGCAAGACGGTCACCTCCTCTGGCGATTCTTCTGGCGTACACGCGGCGGCACGCATATCGGCAATCGCGGCGCGGCGATGTGGCGCAACTACCTGTTCTTCGTCACGCCCGACGACTACCTCATCTCGCTCGATGCGCGCACGGGCCGGAAGCGCTGGCACAAGGAGATCGCGAATTTCAACCAGCAGTACTTCCTGACATCAGCGCCGGTTGTCGTCGACAACCACGTGATCGTCGGTACGGGCAACGACCTCGACTCGCCCGGGTACTTGCAGTCCTTCGATCCCGAGACGGGCGACTTGCAATGGACCTTCTACACCGTCCCGATGAATCCCGGCGACCCGGGCCTCGAGACGTGGAAGGACCTCGACGCGGCCCGCAATGGCGGCGGTCATCCCTGGTTGCCAGGCGCCTACGATCCGGAAACGCGTCTTTACATCTTTGGCACCGGCAATCCGACGCCCGCCTACACCTCTGCCCCACGCGGATACGGCGACAACCTCTTCACCTGCTCGATTGTTGCTGTGCACGTCGACACCGGGAAGATGGCCTGGTACTTCCAGACCTCGCCGCACGACACACACGACTGGGATTCGGCGCAGACACCGGTGCTCGTCGACGGCGAGATCGGCGGACGTCGTCGCAAGCTCGTCGTCACCGCGAGCCGCAACGGCTACTACTTCACACTCGACCGTCTGACCGGCGAGCGTCTGGTCACGAGCAAGTTCTCCGAGACGGTGAACTGGGCCAGCGGGCTGAATGCCAAGGGACAGCCCGTCCGCATCCCAGACAAGGATCATCACATCGGCGGCGCGCTCGTGTCGTCGAACAACGGCGGCGCCACGAACTGGCCGCCGCAGGCGTTCAGCCCCGACACCGGTCTCTTGTACGTGCCGACGGCCGAGAACTACGCGATGTACTACCTGACCGAGCTCGATCCGCGCGGCGCGATGGGCCTGGGCGGGAAGGACGAGATGGCGGTCGGCGGCGTCGGCAACTACATTACTGCGCTCGATTACAAGACAGGCAAGACGGTCTGGCGGCACAAGTTCCGCACGGCAACGAACGAAGGCCGCGGCGGCCCGGGTCTTTTGGTCACCGCCGGCCAGTTGCTGTTCGGCGGTGATGTCTCAGGGAACTTCATTGCCTTCGATGCGGCCAAAGGCCGCCCCCTGTGGCATGCACGCGTGGGAAATGTTTCGAATGCACCGCAGACCTATCTGGTCGACGGCCGTCAGCATGTGCTCGTCGCTGCCGGCGATCGTCTTTTTTCCTTTGCTCTGTATTGAGCCGACGAGGCAATCACCATGCTGACTCGACGTGAGTTCGGAGCCCTGACACTTTCCGCAGTGGCGCTGCCCGGCCTCGCCCGCGCCCAGACAATCTCGGGAGTGCGCCTGGGCGTCCAGACGTTTTCGTTTCGTGAGTTGATGCGTCCGCCTGGCGGTGACCTGGTCGAACCCATCATTGGAGCGATGAAGGCATGCGGGCTCACAGAGTGCGAGCTGTGGGCGCCGCAAATCGAGCCAGTATTTGCCGGCGGCCGCGGCGCACCGCCTGAACAGGTGCAGCGAGATCGCGAAGCCCTGCGGAAGTGGCGGCTCGAGACACCACTCGACCACTTCCGCGCGATTCGAAGGAAGTTCGAGTCGGCCGGCATCACGCTCTACGCGTTCAACTACAGCCCCAACGGCAACTTCACCAACGAAGAAATCGATCGCGGCTTCGTGATCGCTCAAGCGCTTGGCGCCGAGATTATCACGGCCTCGGCAACGCTCGAGGCCGCACAGCGCATGGCGCCGTTTGCCGACAAACACCGGATGGTCGTGGCGATGCACAACCATTCGAATACGAGTGACCCGAACGAGTTCGCGACCACCGAAAGTTTCGCCACAGCGTTGAAGATGTCGAGCTACTTCAAGGTCAATCTCGACATCGGCCACTTCACGGCAGCCAACTACGATGCCGTGTCCTACCTTCGCGAGCACCACGCGAACATCACGAACCTGCACATCAAAGACCGGAAGAAGAGCCAGGGCGACAACACCCCCTGGGGCACTGGCGATACGCCGATTCGGGATGTCCTGCAGCTGCTGAAACGCGAGCGTTGGCCGATTCGCGCCTACATCGAGTACCGAGTACAGGGGCACAGCGGGTGCCATCGACGAGGTGAAAAAGTGCTTCGATTTCGCCCGCAACGCTCTGGCCTGAAGAGGAACGTCGAGTGCCGCTGACCGTCCGGATCAAACTCTCGCTGCTGATGTTCCTCCAGTACTTCGTCTGGGGGGCGTGGTCGGTGACGATGGGAACCTGGCTCGGACAGACGCTCGGCTTCTCTGGCGAGCAGATCGGGCTGGCCGCGGGCACAACGGCATTGGCGGCGATGATCTCCCCGTTCTTCGTCGGGATGATTGCGGATCGTTTCCTCGCCACCGAAAAGATCCTTGCAGCACTGCACCTGATCGGCGGCGTGATCCTGTTCTTTGGCTCGACGATGAGCGCGTTTGGCCCGTTCTACGTAGTGCTGCTGGCGTACGCCTTGTGTTACATGCCGACGCTGGCGCTCAGCAACTCGCTCTCCTTCCATCAGATGAAGGACCCGGCGCGCGAGTTTCCAGCGATTCGCGTGCTCGGGACCATCGGATGGATCGTGGCCGGCCTGATGGTGGGCACACTTGGACTCGAAGCGTCCGCCATGCCGATGCGTCTCGCCGCGGGCGCTTCAGTGGCGCTCGGACTCTTTTGCCTGGCTCTGCCTCACACGCCGCCGGCGCGAAGCGGCCGGGCATCGATGGCCGATGTGCTCGGCCTCGATGCGCTCAGCCTGCTTCGCGAACGCTCGTTCGCGATCTTCGTTCTCGGCTCGTTCCTGATCTGCATCCCGCTGCAGTTCTATTACGCGTTCGCCAATCCGTTCCTCAACGAGATTGGGGTGAGCAATGCGGCCGGCAAGATGACGCTCGGCCAGATGTCGGAAATCGGGTTCATGCTGGTCATGCCGCTATTCTTCCGCCGGCTCGGCGTCAAGAACATGCTGCTCGTCGGCATGGCCGCATGGACAGCGCGGTATCTGCTGTTTGCGTACGGCAACAACGGACCACTTGTCTGGATGCTCTACGGTGGCATCCTGCTGCACGGCATCTGTTACGACTTCTTCTTCGTGACCGGGCAGATCTACGTGGACCAGAAGGCCCCGGCGGACCTGCGCGCCGCGGCGCAGGGACTCATCGCTTTCGTGACTCTCGGACTTGGGATGTTCATCGGCTCCTGGGTCTCGGGCCGCATCGTCGACGCGTTCGTTCTCCCCGGTGGTGGCCACGCATGGGAGCGCATCTGGCTGATTCCCGCAGCCAGTGCCGGCGCTGTGCTCGTGTTGTTTGCGTTGTTCTTCCGCTCTGCCGAAGCCGGTTCCGAGCGCACACCCGGCCGTGTCATCGCTTCGCAGACGTAAGGGCTAGGCTAGAACTCTTTCCACCGGGAGTAGGCCGCCGAGATCGCGATGAGTCCCATCGCGTCCGCACGCAGCGTCCTGCCCCCCATCGTCACCAGCCGACACACAACGCCGGCCGCTTCGATTTCCTCGGGAGTCCACCCTCCTTCAGGACCGACAACAACCGTCACCGCATTCGGCGGTTCGACCGCGAGCTCTGTAAAAGGGACCGCGGTCTTTGACGCGCCGGGTTCTACCAGCATGATTGAAGGGCCGGAAAGCCACTTGTGCAGCTGAAAATCGATCAGCCCCTCAAATGTGAACGGCTCGAGTATGGCTGGAACGACAGCCCGGCCGCATTGCTTCGCGGCAGAGATCGCAATGCGCTCCCATCGATCCTGACGGCGACCCTTCTCAAGGATGGCGGCAGTCGTCTCGGTCCGCGCCGTCAAGATCGGACGGATTGCCTTGGCGCCGATCATGACCGCATCGCGGATCACATCGTCCATCTTGTCGCCCTTCAGCACGGCCTGCGCGAGGGTGATCTGAAGGTTAGCCTCGGGCGCCGGCTGGCGAGCGTCCCCGAGCCTCACTCGCACGCCACCTTTCGCGGCAGCTTCGACGACCGACTCGAACTCGTCTCCGCTTCCATTGAAGACGCGCACGACTGCTCCTGCGCCGAGCCGCAGGACGCGAGTCAGATGCTGCCCCTCCTCTTCGGGCAGGGTCACGAGTTCACCAGAGGCCTGCGCCTCGGGAGCAAAGAAACGCGGGTGCACGCCGTGATTATAAAGCTCAGCTCCCTCTTGACAATCTAGAGGAGTAGTGACATATCCTTCTACTCTAGATTGCCTAGATGAGCGAGTAATCGAGATGGCAGCCGAGAAACAGAGCGGGCTGGTCCAGGGCACGCTGGACATGTTGATCTTGAAGACGCTGGCGCTCGAACCGATGCATGGCTACGGCATCGGCGTGCGGCTCGAGCAGATCAGCAAGGGGGTTTTTCAGGTCAACGCAGGGTCGCTCTTCCCGGCTTTCCGGCGTCTCGAGCGCGATGGTCTCATCAAGGCCGAGTGGCACGCGACTGAAAACAATCGTCGCGCCAAGTACTACGCGCTGACGCCGCAGGGTCGCGCCCGCCTTGCCCGCGCCGCCAAGGACTGGGAAGCCCAGACGGCGGCCATTTCTCGAATCATGCGTGCCTCTCTCGGTGAGATCTGATGGGACACCTGTTTCACGGCCTGCGCGCGCTCTTCCGCCGGAACGCGATGGAACAGGATCTGGACGAAGAGCTCCGCTCATATATCGCTATCGCCGCCGATAAGTACATGGCGGCAGGCATGACCCGGGATGAGGCACTTCGTGCCGCGAGGATGAGCATCGGCAGCATCGCCTCAACGAAGGACGCGGTTCGCGATGTCGGTTGGGAGTCGCGGCTCGAGAGTATCGGGCAGGACGTCTTTCATGCACTGCGCGGGCTGCGGCGCTCACCCGGGTTCGCCGCGGTTGCTGTCGTGACGTTAGCGCTCGGGATCGGCATCAACGCCGCCGTCTTCAGCATCGTCAACGGTCTTCTGCTGCGGAAACTCCCGGTGCCCGACCCCGACAGGCTGGCGACGATTTCTTCTGCGACCGCGCTCAACATGGGGTTTCACGGCGGCCTGGGCTGGAACTTCGCGATGTGGGAGCGGTTCCGTCAAGACGCCGGCAGTTTTGACGGCTCGTTCACTCGCGTGTCGCGCGAGGTGTACCTCACCGATGCCGTCGATCGGCAGCCGCTTCAGGCGCTGTTTGCCAGCGGCGAGTTCTTCTCCACGCTTGGGGTGTCCGCGCACCTCGGGCGCACATTCACGACCGCCGACGACATGCGTGGCGGTGGGCCTGCTGGCCCGGTCGCTGTCATCAGCCATGGGCTGTGGCGGCGCCGCTTTGGCGGGACGGCGACTGTCGTCGGCATGCCGCTCCGGGTTGAAGGGGTCCCGTACACGATCGTGGGGGTGACGCCTCCCGGGTTCTTCGGCATCGACGTCGGCCAGACATTCGACCTGATCCTGCCGCTCGGCACCGAGCCTTTGCTCAGCGGTCGGCGTTCACTGCTCGACACACCACAGGCAATGGCGCTGCAGGTGATGGTGCGGCTCGGCCCCGGGCAATCGCTTGACGCCGCGACGGCGATGCTCCGCGAAATGCAGCCGAAGATCATGGGCCTCTCGCCGGAGCAGCTCGCACGGATGCCGCCATGGCTTCGCGAACCAATCATGCTGGCCCCTGCAAGCACTGGCCTCGCCGACACGCTGCGTCGTGAGTATGCGCGGTCCCTCGTGACGCTGCTGGCAGGAGTCGGCCTCGTGCTGCTCATCGCGTGCGTGAACCTCACCAACTTGGTGCTGGCTCGCATGAGATCGAGACAGCGTGAGCTCGGCGTCAGGCTGGCGCTCGGCTCATCGCGCTGGCGCCTCGCACAGCAACTTCTCACTGAGAGCTGTGTCGTCGCGCTGATCGGGGCTGTCGCCGGGCTCGGGATGGCGCTCTGGGCCAGCGACGCGATCGTGAGGCAGTTGTCGACTCAGTCGGTACCTATCGTCCTCGACCTTCCACTCGACTGGCGCGTGCTGGCTTTTACGTCGGTGGTGACTGTCATGACGGTGCTGATCGTCGGGACTGCACCAGTCTGGCGCGCGGCACGACTGGTCCCAATGGAATCGCTCAGACACGAACGCCACCGCGGATCCGGTAGCCCCACGCTTCCCCATTGGCGGAGCGCATCCGCCGGACTGGTGACCGCCGAAGTGGCGCTCTCGCTGATACTGCTGATCGCGGCCGGGCTCTTCGTCCGCACGCTCGGACGGCTCGCCGCCTCGCCGCTTGGTTTCGAAAGCGATCGAGTCCTTGTCGCCACTCTGGAGACATCGCGCGCCAACGTGTCGCCGGCTGATCGAATCGCCCTCTTCCACCGGTTGGTCGAGGCGGTCTCGGTCATCCCTGGCGTCGCACGTGCGTCAGCCTCGTCGAACATTCCCTTGAACGACCCCAGCGCCATGGCGCCAGACAACATCGTGGCGCAGACCATCGTCACACCTGGATGGTTTCAGACCTACGGCATCCCTGTTCGCAGCGGCCGCGATATCACGACCGAGGATGGTGCGACCGCGCAACCGGTCGTGCTCATCAACGAAGCCTACGTCCGGCGCTACTACCCGAGCGGGGCTGCGCTCGGCCGGGAGATCAACGGTCGTGTCGTTGTCGGTGTCACTGCGGATGCCGTGTTCGGGTCGATACGGGCGGGCTCGCGACCTCGCGTGTATGTCCCGTTGGCGCAATCGGCGGGAGCGGGCCCTCCGGATCGGACACGCATCAGTCTCAGTCTGCTTTCAAGCGCGCCGTCGCCTGGTCGGTTGGCGCCCGCTGTCGCCTCAGCGCTCGTGGCCGTCGATCCAAACATCCACTTCGCGTTTCGGCCCTTGAGTGACTACGTCAACGCGCCGCTTGTACGCGAACGTTTCGTCGCGAGGCTGTCGGTGTTGCTCGCAGTGCTGGCGCTGACCCTGGCCGCGCTCGGCGTCTTCGGCGTCGTCTCTTTCATCGTCAACCAGCGCCGGAGCGAGATCGGCGTTCGCATGGCGCTCGGCGCGCGGCGCGCCGATGTGATTCGGCTCGCCCTGGGCCGAACGATGGCCTTCATCGCCATCGGCCTCACGCTCGGGCTGGTCGGCGCAGCGCTCGTGACGCGCTACGCGACGTCGATGCTCTTTGAGATCAACGCACTCGATCCTGTCAGCTTCATCGCCGCCGCTGGTCTGCTTGTCCTGGCTGCTGGCCTGGCCGCGTTTGTTCCAGCGTACCGAGCGGCCCGGATGGACCCGGTCATGGCGCTTCGCTGCGAATAGAGGATTGCGACAGTGCTGCTTCGAAGAGTTGCCGCCGGCCTGCGTGCCCTTCTGCGTCGCAGCGAGGGCGAACAGGACCTCCACGAGGAGCTTCGGGAGTACCTCGAGGCTGCCGTCGAGCAGAACCTCGCTGCAGGGATGACCCTCGAAGAAGCGCGGCGCGCAGCACGAATCGCGATGGGCAGCCTCGAAGCGACCAAGGACGCGGTTCGCGATGTCGGTTGGGAATCGCACCTCGAAAGCCTCTGGCTTGACCTCCGTCACGCGTTACGCGGGCTGCGCCGCTCACCCGGGTTCGCGGCTGTCGCGATCCTGACGCTCGCGCTTGGCATCGGCATCAACACGGCGATCTTCAGCGTCGTGAACGGCCTGCTGCTTCGCACGCTTCCCGTGACTGAGCCCGAACGCCTGGCGCTGGTGTCCTCCCGCAACGCGATTGATCAGGGATTTCCCGCCGGCTGGAACTACGCGATCTGGGACCAGATCATTCGGGGCCCTGGCGCTCCTGCTCGCTGCAATCGGATTGCACGGGGTCACGTCGTACACCGTCGAGCGCCGGCGAACAGAGATCGGCATTCGCATGGCGCTCGGGGCGCAGCGGCGTGACGTCGTGCGCCTTGCCGTGCGGCACACGTTGCTGATGACAGTCGGCGGTGTCATCGTTGGAATTGCGGTGTCGGCGGCGGTCACGCGCTACCTGCAAGGGCTGCTCTTCGGCGTCACTCCTCTCGATCTAATTTCATTCGGTGCCGCGGCCGCATTGCTCGTGGCCGTCGCGCTCATCGCCTGTTACTTGCCAGCGCGACGGGCGGCAACAATCGATCCGATGAACGCGCTGCGCTGCGAATAGTCTGTGCAACCGGTCCGACTCGCACCGACAAACCTGTCTAGCATTACACCGACAAGCATCCGCATCGCACCGACTATCCCGTCAACGTTCGCACCGACAGGCGTGAGACGAATCGCACCCTGCTATACTCCCCTCACCCTCGATGTTCTTTCGCGGTCAACAGTTCGGAAAGTACCGCATCCTGTCCTCACTCGGCAGTGGTGGCTTCGGCACCGTCTACCTCGCCGAAGACACGTGGATCGACAAGAAGGTCGCGCTCAAGGTTCCCCACAAGCAGAACCTCGACTTCAGCGAGATGCTCAAGGAGCCGCGGCTGCTCGCGTCGATGAGCCACCCGAATATCGTCATGGTGTCGACCGCCGAGAAGCAGGACGATGTGTTCTTCATCGTCATGGAGTACGTGCCGGGAGAAACACTCGAGCATCTGATCATGCGCGAGGGCGTACTGGATCTTGCGCGCGCGCTCGACTTCAGCTGCCAGATCTGCAACGCCGTCGATCACGCGCACACGGTTGGCATCCTTCACCGCGATCTGCGGCCCGGGAACATGCTCGTCTCGGAGAGCGGAATGCTCAAGGTCACCGATTTCGGGACCTCCCGTTTCCTCGAGATCGCGGCGCATGGCACCACGGTGATTGGAAGCCCGCCCTACATGGCGCCCGAGCAGTTTCACGGCAAGGCGGTCTTCGCGAGCGACATCTACTCCGTTGGCGTGACGATGTACCAGATGCTCACTGGATCGATGCCGTACGACACCCCGGCACCGGCGGACGTCGCGCGACTGGCGCGCGGCGAGCTTCTCTCTGCCCCTCGGATCAAGAACCCGAAGATTCCGAAAGCCATCAACGACATCGTCCTGCGCGCGATGGCGCCGGATCTGACCAAGCGGTATCAACGGGCCTCGGAGCTGCTGAACGATCTGCTGGCCGCTCGCGAACCAGCGCCGCGGCGGGTGGTCCGCCGAGGCGGCGTGGCGACCGCTGATGCGACCGTCGCCGAGATCCAATCCCGCCTGAAGGCGCGCGAAACGCCCCCTGCCCGCTTCTGCTGGCACTGCCGCAAGCCGCTTCATGCGCGGTCGGATCGGTGTCCGTTCTGTAACGAGACCCAATAGCTGCAATTCCACGTTCCGGGTTCCTGGTTCCGGGTTCACGGTTCCGCGTTCGTGTTCATTGTTCAGGTTCAAGGTGCGGCATAATCCTGGAACGGCTGCAATGCAGATCTTGCTCCTTTCGATGCCCGACAGCTCGGAGCACACGCCAACGATCGCGATCCGCATGCCCAACGGCGCGCTCGCGTCGCTCGCTGGCAACATCGATTCCCATCATCAGGTCGCCATCGCCGATCTCGTGCTCGTGCAATCGTCCGTACAGGCCACTGTCGTCCGGCTCGTGGAACAGTTTCAGCCGCGGCTCGTCGGTCTCTCGGTGATGACGTTCCAGCGCGGCACGGCAAGGCGGATCATCTCGCTGATTCGCGCGATGAAGCCGGACGTGCTCGTCGCCGTGGGCGGATACGACCCGTCGCTGGCGCCTGAAGCCTGGATCGATCCAACGCTCGGTGTCGACTTCATCGTGCGCGGCGAAGGCGACCTCACGTTTCGCGAGCTGCTGCGTGCGCTCGAAGGCAACGGTTCCCTCTCGGCAATTCCCGGCCTGTGGTTCCGAAGCGGTGAAGGATTTCAGCGGAACCCGCCGCGCCCGGTCGCGTCGCTCGATCGGGGTGATGTGCGTCCTCCCGCCCGCGCGGGTCGCGTGCTGCCGGGTTACACGATGATGGGACGTCCCATCGATGTGGTCGAGACTTCGCGCGGATGCACCTTCGACTGCAGCTTCTGCTCGATCATTGAGATGCGCGGGCGCAACTTTCATCGCTTCACGATCGATCGCGTCATCGCCGACATCAGCGATGCGCGCCACCGCGGCGCCCGATCCATCTTCCTCGTCGACGACAACATCACGATCGACGTTCCGCGCTTCGAGTCGTTGTGCCGCGCCATCATCGCCCACGGCCTGCAAGATGTTCAGTACGTCGTGCAAGGCATGACGGCAGCAATCGCCACGCACGGAGCGACGCTTGGGCCGCTGATGCGAGAGGCCGGATTTCGCTACGTCTTCCTCGGGATCGAGAATGTCCTCGCCGATGACCTCGTCTTCCTGAAAGCCACCGCGAAGAATAGTCGCCGCAAGACCGGCGGTGCCCAGAACACGACGCAAGCCGCCATCGACATCCTCCATAAACACGGGATGCTCATCGTCGGCGGCCTCATCGTCGGAAATCCTGACGACACACCTGCGGCAATCGAAACCAATCTCGCCTACGCGCGACGGTATGTGGACTGGCCTGTACATCCAGCATCCGACGCCGTATCCCGGGACGCCGATGACGAAGGAGTTTCGCGAGCGCGGGCTCATCGTGAACACACGGGTCGAGGAATACGACGGCACGTCAGCCGTCACGCGCAGCGCGCACCTCGACGCTGACGACATCGAATTCATGCGCTGGAAGGCCGAGCGCTGGATGAAGGTGCGGCACATGCCAACGGCACTTCGACTGCATCCGGGATTTGTCATGCGAAACGCGCCGCGCATGCTGGCGCACACGTTTCGCGGAACCACCTGGCGGTCGGTGGTCGGGCTGGAAAGCTCGCGTGACACCTTCCGCCGCTATCGGGAGATCCGCGCGCGCGAGCGCGTGTACCTCGACTGGCCTGACCCGCTGGCGTCTGCACCGCCCCCAAGCGAATCGACAGGCGCGACCAACATGCCCCTCCATTGGGTTGGCAATCGCTGAAACCGGCCACCCCAACGCCCTACCTACAAGTCGAAATGTCTGCGTGACATTGGGCATTTCCCGGAATCCCGGGTTACGATCATTCGAACTGCCATCTCCAACTCCCAACTCCCAAGGCGCTCTGTCGACGGCTTGGTTTTGGGAGTTGGGAATTGGTAGTTGGAAGTTGACGGCAATCGCGATTGAAGGGAGCGTCGTATGTCTTTCCCCGGGACCGGCAAGATCTGGATGAACGGCAAGCTCGTGGACTGGGCCGATGCCAAGATCCACGTCGCGTCGCACGTCGTTCACTACGGCAGCGCAGTGTTCGAAGGTGCCCGTTGCTACGACACGCGTCAGGGCCCTGCCTGCTTCAGGCTGGACGCGCACATGCGGCGCCTGATGGATTCCGCCAGGATCTACCGGATGGAGGTCCCCTTCGATCAGCAGACGCTGACCAATGCGACGCTGGATCTGATTCGCGTCAACGGGTTCAAGGCCTGCTACATCCGTCCCATCGTCTACCGGGGATACGACTCACTCGGTGTGAACCCGGCTCCCTGTCCCATCGACGTGGCGATCATGCTCTGGGAATGGGGCGCCTACTTCACGAAGGAAGCGATCGAGGAAGGGCTCGACGTCAAGATTTCCACCTGGGCTCGCAACGCGCCCAACACGACCCCCGCAATGGCGAAGAGCGTAGCCAACTACGCCAACGCGCAGTTGATCAAGATGGAAGCGATCGCGGACGGCTACGCCGAAGGCATCGCGCTCGACACCCAGGGGAACCTCAGCGAAGGGAGCGGACAGAACATCTTCGTCGTGCGCGAAGGGATCATCTACACCCCGCCGATTGGCAACTCGGTGCTGTGGGGCATCACACGCGATTCGGTCATGACGATTGCCCGCGAACTCGGTTTCGAGGTTCGAGAGCAGACCCTTCCCCGCGAGACGCTCTACATGGCGGACGAGGTGTTCTTCGTCGGTACAGCCGTCGAGGTCACACCCATCCGGTCAGTTGACCGAGTCAAGGTCGGCCGCGGCCGTCGTGGCCCGATTACCGAGGCCATCCAGCAGCGCTTCTTCGAGATCGTGAAGGGAGAGGCGCCGGATCCACACGGCTGGCTGCAACCGGTGAACGCCCGGGAGGCGGCTACTTCCGGAGCTTCCAAGAGCCGATAACTACGGGAACAGGTCCGAACGGCCGGTGCATTTCCGCACCGGCCCGATTCGACCACCCGTAGCATGCACGTCAACGATCTGCTCAAGATTGCCGTTCAAAGCGGCGCCTCGGACCTTCACCTCAAGGTCGGAACCTATCCCATGATGCGGGTCCGCGGGACCCTGATTCCCGCGACCGAGGAGCGGCGCCTCGAACACGAGGATGTCGTCGCCATGGCCGCGGCGGTCCTCCCCGCCGGTCATCGCGACAAGTTCCGGGACAACCACGAAGTCGACCTGGCCTACAGCGTCGCGGGACTGGGTCGTTTTCGCTGCAACGCGTTCCAGCAGCGCGGCACGATCGGCATGATCTTCCGCGTCATCCCGATGCGCGTGGCCACCATCGAGGATCTGCTGCTGCCCAAGGTCCTGAAGAAGATCGCAACGGAAGAACGTGGTCTCGTGCTGGTCACGGGGACGACGGGAAGCGGCAAGAGCACGACGCTCGCCGCGCTCATCGACGAGATCAACTCGACGCGGACCGCGCACATCATGACGATCGAGGACCCGATCGAATACCTGCATCGGGACAATCGCTCGGTCATCAACCAGCGTGAGATTGGTGTCGACACCCGCTCCTTCGGCGACGCACTGCGCAGCGCCCTGCGTCAGGATCCCGATGTCATCCTCGTCGGTGAGATGCGCGACCTTGAAACGATTCAGACGGCGCTGCTCGCCGCCGAGACCGGGCACCTGGTCTTCTCGACGCTGCACACGCTCGATGCGACGGAGACGATCAACCGCATCATCGCGGTCTTCCCGCCGCACCAGCAGAAGCAGATCCGCATTCAGCTGGCGAGTGTCATCAAGGCGGTCATCTCCCAGCGCCTCATGCCGCGAACCGATGGCAAGGGGCGCGTACCGGCCGTCGAAGTCCTCATCAGCACCGCGTTCATCCGCGACGCGATCCTCGACAAGGAAAAGTCGCACCTCATTCACGGCGCGATTACTCAAGGGACCTCGCAGTACGGCATGCAGACGTTCGATCAGTCGATCTTCAGCCTGTTCGAGCAGGGCCTCGTGTCCTACGAAGAGGCGCTTCGCTGGGCGACCAACGTGGACGAATTCAAGCTCAGGGTGCAAGGGATTCACACCACCGCCGACATGGCGCGCGATCAGATGGCGCGTGTCGGCCAGAGCAGCGGTGGACGAGCGCCGGAGATCACTCGCTTCGGCGGCTAGTTTGCCTTCGCCCGCAATAAACTGAGTTCGTGTCCGATGACACGTATCTCGCGGCGCTCAAGATGCTCGCCCGGCGCGAGCTCTCTGAAGCGCAGCTCCGTCAGCGGCTGGCGCGCCGCCAGCACGACGAAGTCGCCATCGACGCAGCCGTCGCCCGTCTCAAAGCCGACCGCAGCCTGGACGATGAACGGGTTGCGGGCGCGATCGCACGATCTGAAACCGGCTTGAAGAAACGCGGACGGTACCGCGTCACCCGTCAGATTGAAGCAGCTGGCATCGCCCCGTCGATCGCCCGACGGATCGTCGAGGAGACCTTCGCGGCGATCGATGCCGATGGCCTGCTGACCGAAGCGCTCGGCCGGCGGCTCAGGGGAAAGACGCGCATCGAGGACGAGAAGGAATTCAGCCGCCTCTATCGATATCTCGTCGCACAGGGATTCGAGCCTGATCGGGTGCTCGCGCTGCTCCGGACCTACAATAGAGAGCAATGACCTCAACGGAGATCCGCGCGTCGTTTCTCGCCTTCTTCGAGAAACACGGCCACCGTATCGTTCCCAGCTCCCCGCTCGTGCCGCACGAGGACCCGACGCTCCTCTTCACCAACGCGGGGATGAACCAGTTCAAGGACGTGCTTCTCGGCAAGGAGAAGCGCAGCTACACTCGCGCGACGACCGCCCAGAAGTGCATGCGGGTCAGCGGAAAGCACAACGACCTCGATAACGTCGGACCCTCGTTCCGGCATCACACGTTCTTCGAGATGCTCGGCAACTTCTCTTTTGGCGACTATTTCAAGCGCGAGGCGATCCCGTTCGCCTGGAGCCTGCTGACCGAGGTGTGGCAGATCCCGAAGGACCGGCTCGTCGTCACGATCTTCAAGGGCGACGCGGCAGTCCCTCGCGACGAGGAGGCATACGAAATCTGGCGGACTCTCCTTGCTGGCGAGCGCATCAACGAGCTCGGCGCGGACGACAACTTCTGGACGATGGGCGACACCGGCCCATGCGGCCGCAGCTCGGAGATCTACTACTCGCGCGGCGCCAACCTGCCGTGCGGCGAGGAAACCCTCGGGCGCAACTGTCGAGGGGTCGAGTGCAGCTGCGACCGCTACGTCGAGATCTGGAACAACGTCTTCATGGAATTCGATCGACAGTCCGATGGCACGCTGAACCCGCTGCCTGCCCGCTCGATCGACACCGGGATGGGGCTGGAGCGAGTCACCGCCGTCCTGCAAGGTCACCTGTCCAACTACGACACCGATCTCTTCACGCCGATCCTCTCGGCCATTGGCGAACGTGCGGGCACTACGCATCGCGGCACGATGGAACCATCGGATGTCTCGATGCGTGTGGTCGCCGACCACGTCCGCGCGATGACGTTTCTCATCGCCGACGGAGTGGTCCCGTCCAACGAATGGCGCGGCTACGTCCTGCGCAAGATCATGCGGCGGGGGATGCGGCATGGGAAGCGGCTCGGCGTGCAGGAGCCCTTCCTCTACACGCTGGTCGATACGCTGGTCCGGGAGTTTGGCGACGCCTACCCCGAGCTCAGGACAGGGCGCGACATCATCGCGCAGGTGATTCGAAGCGAGGAGGAGCGCTTCGATGCCGTGCTGACGAGCGGACTGCCACGGCTCGAAGAGATTCTCGACAAGGCGGCCGCCGGAACCGGCGTCGTGCCGGGCGACGCGGCGTTCAAGCTGTACGACACGCACGGGTTGCCTCGTGACTTCATCGAGGACATGGTCGAGGACCGCAAGCTCCGGCTCGATCAGGAAGGCTTCGAGCGCGCAATGGAGGCGCAGCGGGAGAAGGCGCGCGCCAAGAGCTCTTTCAAGGGATCCGAGGCCAAGGACGCCACCTGGAGCGTCGATGACGCGCTTCGCGCGGAGCTGGAGTCGGCAGGCGACCGTGGCTTCCGCGGATACGAGACGACAAAGCTCAACACGCAGGTCCTGGCTCTCTTCAACAGCGATCGACAAGAGGTCGCTTCTCTTGCTGCCGGCCAGAATGGCTTCATCGCGCTGGCGGAGACCCCGTTCTACCTGGAGGCAGGCGGTCAGGTTTCCGATGTCGGCACGATTTCCGGACCGCGTGGCGAAGCTCGTGTCGGTGGGGTCGTGCGTACCGGCTCATGGCCACGCCTTCACGGCGTCCAGGTCTCGAGCGGCGAGCTCTCGCGCCGTGACATCGTCACAGCGGAAGTCAACGCCGTCCTTCGCGACGCGACTCGGCGCAACCACACCGCGACTCACCTGCTCCACGCCGCGCTGCGCCAGGTCCTCGGACAGCACGTCAAGCAGGCTGGCTCACTCGTCGCGCCCGATCGCCTGCGCTTCGACTTCGTCCACGTCAGCGCGGTCACGCGCGAGCAGTTGCTCGAGATCGAGCGCATCGTCAACGAGCAGGTCCTGCAGAACACCCCGGTGCAGACCGAGGTGAAGAACACGCAGGAAGCGATTGCGGCAGGCGCGATGGCGCTCTTCGGCGAGAAGTATGGCGACAGCGTGCGCGTCGTCTCGGTTCCCGGCTTCAGTGTCGAGTTGTGCGGTGGCACACACGTGCGCGCCACTGGCGATATCGGTCTTTTTGCCATCGTCGCTGAAAGTGGCGTCGCCGCCGGCGTGCGCCGCATCGAGGCAATTACCGGCCTCGACTCGGTGACCGGCCTTTCAGCGCCAGCGTGATGAGTTGAGCGCGCTGTCCGGCGCCCTCAACGCGCGGCCCGGCGAGCTTGTCGCTCGCGTCGGCTCCTTGCAGGACGAGAAACAAGCGGCTCGCACGGGAGCTCCAGCAGGCCAGGATGAAGGCCGCACTAATTCTCCAGCAGGCGCAGGTGGCGCTGATGGCGACGTTGCCGACGTGGCCGGTGAGTGCAAGCTCGTCGCACGCAGGTCAGCGGGCTGGACAAAGACGGACTTGCGCGCGCTCGTCGACCAGCATCGCGGACAGATCAAGAGCGGCGTCGTCGTGCTTGCCTCTCCCGGCGAGGGCAAGGTTTCCATCGTCGTCGGTGTCACGCCCGACTCTGACGAAGAAGATCCCGGCAGGACAAGTCGTGAAGCAACTCGCACCGATCGTCGGCGGCGGCGGCGGCGGAAGACCTGATTTCGCCGAGGCCGGCGGCAAGGACCCGTCGAAGATCGGCGAACTCCTCGCCGCGAGCCGTGGCGTGATCGAGAAACTGCTGTCGCCCTGATCGTCCGAGTCCTCTGCGCCTAGCCACTCCTTTTAGTAATCGCCTACACACCAGCGATTCCCGCTGGTGGTTGAGAATCACAACGGCGTTGCACATTCCCTGAGTTGCTGATGTCAACCGGCAGAAGTCGGCTTCACCGCGGATCTGATCGCCTCACGCCGCCGCGTGAGGATCGCTTGGGCGTTCGGGTCCGACATCACGACAGCTTCCATGTGCTTGCAGAAGTCGGGTTCTCCAGTCGCCTTCCGCATCTCAGCGAGAAACGGATGAATCTTGCTGAACGTTGCGAAGATCTCGCCGTGTGCGGCACGAAAGGCTTCGGCGTCGATCGCGCCAGTTGTGACCATCGAGGCCGCCATATCCCAGTAGCCGACCACCATTCGAAAAGACGCGTTCCGATCGCCGCTCACAGTCTCGGCCAATTCCGTGAGGCTGTCCGGATTGAAGTCTCGCAAGAACCAGGCCCTGGCTTCGCGGAGTACAGCCTCCCTACGAAGATCGTAGAGTTGCAAGTTCAGTAGGGCACTCTCGAAAGCACTCGGCATGGCGGTGTCCCCGTAATCGTTGCGCTGTTGATGAATCGCACCGGCCCGCGGCGTCGCCCGTCACATGCCAGCTCGGGCATGGCATGTGACGGAGATGGTGGCCAGCGCGCTTTCTGATAACAGCACAGGGCGAGTCAATGCTCAAGGGGACATCAAACGTTCCCGTTGCCGGGCGCATGGCGTTCACTCGATAGCAAGGGAGTGACTGGTAGCGCGGTCTCAACCGCACCAGTGCCCCGTCGACGCACGCTATACGCACGCGCATTCGGCCGAGAGCTGACGATGCGAGATAGCCCCCCCCACCGCCCATCGCAATGATCTGCGTTTTCCGCATGACGTCGGCTGTGCCCTTTTGGAGAAGACACGCCGCACAAGCGGACGTGACAGCTGACTACGACGTTTTCTTCGCGCTCAGCTCATCGACACGCTGTTTGGCTTCCGTCAAGCTCAGGTCCTGTTCTTCACGAAGAACGCGAATCGCCTCGAGCTTCTTTCCACTGGAAACCAGCCTCTCGACTTCCCGCATCGGGGCCTGCTCTGAACTGTGTCCCAGGACGACGCGAATCCGCTCGGCAATCTTCAGCACCTCGCCATTCGGATCCGGCTGATAACCAACCGTCAAAGGAATCTCAGCGCCGTCCGTCGTGCGGAATATGACCCGCCGGCTGGGCGTCCCATCGTCGCCCAGAGGTCTTTCGGCGTGAACTGATTGAACTGCCGCGAACGGGATCGTTCCGGAGTGTTGTCGCAGCGCCCAACGCCGGCGCCACGTGATCGTTTGTGTCGTCCTGACGAATTCAAACGACGCTTTCTCCAGGAAGATGATGGCAACTGCGAGACAGGTGCCGGCTGCCGCCAGTAAGCCGATGAGCCGATCTGTGCCGCGCGCACCAATGAAGACGTCGTAACCGGCGATACCCAGGAACAGGACCGCGAAGGCGAACATGAGCCTCGTCAACGCCCAGCTGTCGTAGGAAATCACCATCGTGCCCGCGGCCGGTTCCTGGACCTTCATCGCTCAGCGTTCACTGTCCTGCCATCGCCCGCTTGAGAATGGCGATCTGCCCGGCGTGATACAGGTCGTGCTGTGTCAGACCGATGAACTGCACTCGATTCGGCAAACGTGGCGTGGCTGCGCGCCACGCCAGCAGGGTATGTCAACCGGAGCAGACCGTGCTTGTACAGCGACAAACGCGCAGTCTGCGGAGGTGACATGCCCTGCGGGCGTCGGTCCCTGGTCTTACCCGGCGACGCAACCGCAATCGAGGCGGCTACGTTGACGCCTTCGCGCTGAGCTCGTCGTAGGCGACCTGCAACTGCGGCGCGCCTTCGTGCTCTGCGAACGCTGGCAGCCCGACCTTGACGATCTCCTCCGCCGACTTGCCTGCCGCGATCCCCTTCTGCACGTACGACAACATCGCGCTGAAGTAGTCACGCAGCGCCAGCAGGTCCTTCGACGTCCCGGTCACCGACGCGCCAACCTTCGAGTGCCCGAAGATGTAAATCGTGTCGGCGTCGTGATCCTTGACGGTCTTCTCGAGGGTGACGAGCCAGTTCCGGATCGAAGCACCCGAGGGACGATCGACGCGCGGGTGGCGCAGGTGCGACATCAAGTCGCCCATGTGAACGACGTTGGCCTTCTGCAAGAAGATCACGCCGTCGCCGCCGGTGTGGCCCGGCCCGTAGTGACGAACCGATACGACCTCACTACCCAGGTCGACCTTCCAGTCAGTCTTGAAGGTCGTATCCGCGTAGGCCTGTGCATCCTCGCTCTTCTGTGCGGCCGCTGCCTTACGCTGCAGCCCCGGCGCGTTCTCCTGCGCCACGATCTTGACGACCGATGGCTGCAGCACCTTGTTGCCGCCAGTGTGGTCTCCATGATGATGCGAGTTGATCAGCAGATCGATCTTGCGGCCGCCGATCATCGGCTTGAAACCGTCCAGGAACATCTTCGAGGTGTCCGCGAACTGGCTGTCGATCACCACGACCGCATCGGGCCCGGCCATCCAGCCGATCGTCCCGCCGCGAGCGGTGAACGTGCCGACGTTCCGGCGCAGCGACGCGAAGACAGGAACGGTCGGAGGAGCCGGTGCCCCGGCTGCGGGCTGCTGAGCAAAGAGGTGCCTGGAGCCGATCGCACCGCCAGCGACCGCGAGGGTTGATCTGATGATGAATTCACGTCGATTCGAGTCCATGCCACTCTCCATTCGCGGGTGAAGGCCCGCTCGTGCGATCACGTCCGCCTGAAAGCGGACACAACAACGTTCTGATGCTTACACCGTGATGACGACTTTGCCGACGAATGCGCCAGAAGCATGGAACTTGTACGCTGCCGGCGCAGCCTCGAACGGGAACACGCGATCGATCACTGGTGTGATGTGGTTGACGATTATGGCCCGATTCATCTCCTCGAACATCTCCCGATCACCGACGAAGATGCCGTGCAGGCTGCCGCCCGTCATCATCAGCGGGGTCGGATTGGTATCGCCTTCCCGTCCGGCAAGGAATCCGATGAGAGTGACCTTGCCGCCCCGCGCGAGCGACCGCATCGATCGGCCCAGCGTACCCGCGCCGCCAATCTCGACGACACAATCGACACCACGACCGGCGGTGAGTCGCCGGACTTCCTGTTCCCAATCCTGGATGCGGCGATAGTTGATCACATCCGACGCGCCCAGGGCGGTCACGCGCGCAACCTTGTCGTCACTGGACGAGGTGGCGATGACGCGGGCGCCGGCAGCCCGGGCGAGCTGAAGTGCGGCAATCGACACGCCGCCGGTGCCGAGAACCAGGACCGTGTCGCCTGCCCTCGTCGGACGTCCGGCGCGGAAGAGCGCATGCCAGGCTGTCACCGCGGCGCATGGCAAACATGCCGCTTCTTCGTAACTCAGGTGATCGGGAATCGCGACCAGGCCGTCTTCGTTCAGAGCGGCCTGCTCTCGCAGCATCCCATCGAGCGGTGAACCAAGCGCGGTCGGCTGCGCACCGGGTTGAAAGAAGGTAGCCGCCACACGATCGCCGGGTTTGAAGCGGGAGACCGCTGGCCCGACGGCAATGACGTCGCCGGCACCGTCGGACAGCGGAACGGTGTCGCGGGTCACGGCACCGCCAAAGTACTGCCCTGCAACGATCGCCTGGTCGCGATAGTTCAGCGACGTTGCACGCACGCCCACGAGGACGTCATGTGGTCCTGCGACCGGGTCTGGCTGCTCGACAAGTCGGAGCTCGTCGATGCTCTTGCTTCCTTTTGGAACGATCCAGGCGCGCATCTGGTTGGCTCTCGGCTCGGGGCTATCGGCTCTGGGCTCTCGGCTTAGGCGGCGGACTCGGCGGCTTCCTCAACCTCTTTGATCGGACGGCGGCGCAGCACGCGGTTCCACCACATCACGACGCCGGTGACGAACATGATCGCCGGAACGAGACCAATGAAGGCCCACAGCGCTTTCAGCCACGGCAATCCTCGCCAGCGCCCGAAGTGAAGGCGGGTCAGCCACGACAAGGCGATGTCACCAGGGCGTTCGCCGAGATAGGCCTCCGGATCGGAGATCGCGTCGACAAAATTGGAGAACGGCTCGGGAACACCGAGATAGAACCCGGACACGCCCCACATCAGCATGAACAGAAACAGCCAGAAGCCCAGAACATTGTGCAGATCCCAGTTGAAGCGCTTCCAGCCCACACCGCGCTTCACGGTCAGGCTGCGCTTCCACCGGCTGACGCCAGGCCACCAGACGACAATGCCCGTCACGAAGAGCACCGTGGCCACCGCGCTCAGTATGCCGTTCCAGAATCGCCCCTCGCGGTCGAGCAGCAAGTCATCGTGCAAGCGGGCGAGCCACAGGACGAAGTGTTCACCGTCAGTCACCGAGTCGCCGAGATCCTCGCCGGTGTACGGGTTGAAGAGCCGCTCCTTTTTCTCACCGTCGCGTTCGAGCCAGACCTCTAGTGTCGGATTCCGGCGTGATATCCGATCGCTGAGACGCGTGATCGTGTAGCCGGGATACGCACGCTCGGCAACTGTGCGTAGTTCGTCGGTAGTGAGAACTTTGCGCTCCGCTTCGTATGCCGGACGCGGGGTCGCAAAGTAGCGATCCAATTCGTTGCGATACACGAGCGCACTGCCGGTCACGCTCAGCATGACGAGGTACAGGCCGATGGCCAGGCCAATCCAAAGATGAATCTGAAAGGCGGCCCGCCGCAGCCACACACGCTGCGGTTGCCGCAGCCATCCTTGCCACAAAGTCACGTCTCCCCCGCTCCGGCGCTCCCGGTTAGCACCGCCGTGAGTTGTACACCACATTTTCCGCGTTTTGCATGCTGGGCGCTGTTACCGACCAGCATGGCCCCCCACAGGTATCACGGGATTCGCTGCCGGAACCGATAAGAACTGAAACCCTCTCGAACTGCGACCTGGCATGCGATTTCGTGCATTTCTATTCACGGCGCTAGCTATCTCGACCTGGACCTCGCAGGCCGACGCGCAGATCTATGCCTGGCGGGACGCCAACGGGACGCTGGTCCTTTCGGACCGCGCGATCGACGCGCCGACCGATGTCTACAAGGTGGCGGGAACCCCCTCCTACGTCACCACTCGCCCGGTCGAGGATCAGTCCGAACACGATCGCTTCGAGCCGCTGATTCAGGAACACGCCACCCGGCGCTCGCTGCGGCCGGAGTTGGTGCGTGCCGTCATCCAGGTCGAATCAGGGTTCAATCCGCGCGCGCTCTCGCCCAAGGGTGCGATGGGGCTGATGCAGCTCATGCCGGCGACAGCGCGCAGCCTTGGTGTCAACAACCCATGGGATCCGGCGCAGAACATCCGCGGCGGAACCGACTATCTGCGTCAGCTCCTCGATGAGTACGAAGGTAACGAGGAACTGGCCCTCGCGGCGTACAACGCCGGGTCCGGAGCCGTCGCGAAATACGGCCGCCGCGTGCCTCCGTATCGCGAAACACGCGACTACGTCCGCAAGGTCGGCGCCGCCGCGGGCGAATCTCCACCCGGTCCCAAACGGAAGCTCATCATCTACAAGATGATCGAGATCGTCGACGGTCGCGCAGTGCCGCGGTATTCGTCTGAGCGGCCATCCTCAGGGACGTTCCAAATCGTCAGCCGCTGAAGTTCGCAGGGACCAGACGCCTTTCGACCGTGGCCAGTGGCCATGACCGCGGCCGATTCCTGAATCACCCGACCTCAGCCTGCTCTATAGTGCTTCCGTGACTGCGCTTCTACGCGGTTGTCCAGCATGGATTGCAGCAGCAGCCTTGCTCGCGACGAGCATCGCCGCGCAGACGCCCGAGCCATTACCGCAGGCACTCACCCAGATGATCGAGACCGAACGCGCGTTTGCCGCCCGCGCGCTCGTCGTCGGCTGGAAACAGGCATTCCTCGAATACTTCGCGCCGGACGCCATGGGCTTCGATCAAGGCAAGGTCGGCCTCGCACGTGATCAAATCTCGAAGAACCCGGATCCGCCGTCGGACCTTCAGCTGATCTGGGAGCCGCGATTCGGGGACATGTCGGGAAGCGGTGATCTCGGCTTCCTCACCGGGCCAGTCCGGACCGTCCGCGCATCACGCGACGGTGGAAAGCCACGCTATTCGAACTACACGAGCATCTGGAAGCGGCAGCGCGATGGCTCCTTCAAGGTGGTGATGGACGTCGGTATCGATACTCCTGGTGCCGTGCCGTTCGCACAGGGCTTTACGCGGGCGCCGCAGAAGAATCGGTTCACGGGCGACTACGATGAAACCACTCCCCCGCTGGGGACTGCTGATGGCCTGCTGAACGCGGAGCTCCGACGGGATCCGGTACGCGCCTATCGACCGCACCTGGCTGCGTCTGCCCGCCTTCATCGACAGAACACGATGCCGATCGTCGGCGAGAAGCCGATCCTCCAGTGGCTCGCGTCCCAAACGGCGTTCACGGCGGCCGACACCCGGTTCACCGAGGCGGCACGATCTGGCGATCTGGGCTACACCTTGGGCACCTATGCCAGGAAGGCGCGCGGTTCGACGGAAAACGGGTTTTACGTGCGCGTCTGGGTCCGCGAGCGAGATGGCCAGTGGAAACTGGCCATGGACGTCCTGCAGCACAGTAAAGCGGCCTGCAGCCACAATAACCAGGGTCCGGCCGTCCGCCTTCGCTTGAAGCCGGACTCTGGTACAATGGATTCTTTGTGAGTTTGACGAATATTCAAGCGTAGTACCCGGCGTTAACCGGATCTACCACGTCACGATCGAGAGGACGCCTTAACCGTGGCCAAGCGCACCAAGTCCGCACTGAAAGCAAATCGACAGAACATCCGTCGCCGCGAGCACAACCGCACCCTTCGGTCCAAGCTCCGCACGGCACTGAAGGCGATCCGCGCTTCGCTCGACGCGAAGGATGTCACGGCTGCGAAGGCGGCGCTCAATCAGACCGTGTCGCTGGTGGACAAGATGGCCACCAAAGGGATCATTCACCGCAACACGGCGGGGCGCTACAAGTCGCGACTCTCGGCACGCCTGCAGAAAGCGAACGCCTGAAGCTACGCCTTCGCTTACGCTACGGCGGGACCGCCGTAGTCGTGGCACAGGCGGTCAGGCTCGCCGGCTCTCACATAACTCGACAACCAGCCGTTCGATGAGGATCCTCGGGTCGCCGCCCGAGGACTTCAGCGCGATGTCGGTCCGAAAGACGGCGTCCACTGCCGACTTGACCCGTCGCGCCGGCAACCTGCCCGCCGCGATCCTCAGCTGGCCCAGGATCATGAATGGGACCATTCCCGACTCGAGCGAGCGTCCCACTTCTCTGAGCGCCTCGCGTACGTCGTTCCGCTGAATCGCATTTGCGATTCCGAAGTCCGTGCGCGCCTCCGGGCCCGGTGACACTGCCTGGTGCACATCATCAGGTGTAATCGTCGCCTGCCCCATTGTGTAGAGGCTGAGACGCTCCAGCCCGGCTCGCAGCCGGACGACGTCCAGGCCGGCGCGTGCCACTAGCGCTCGCGGGGTCGCTGGATCGAGTGTGATACCGTCGCGCGCCGCGCGAACCTTCACCCAGCGCTCCGCGTCGGCTTCGTTCTCGATGACGCCGCAGTTGATGACCTGCGCCACGTTCATGAGTTTCCTCACGACTCGCCGGCGCTTGTCGATCGCACCACAGATGAACACGACCGTCGTGGTCTCGGCCGGCGACTGCAGGAACTCCTCGAGTCTCTGCAGCTCCTCTTCCGCCGCCTTGCTTTCGCGCTTCGGGATGAAGAGCTTCTCCGCCTCGTGCACGATGACGACACGGCGAGGGACCATCATCGGCAGCGTGTTCGCGGCATCGATGAGATCGCTCACCCTCATCTCGCCGCCGTACATGTGCTCGACGTTGAATGCGCGGAGTCCCTCATCCACCATCTCCGCAAACTCCGTCGCGACGGCCGACTTCTCCATCTCGTCGCCGCCCTCGAGGGCGTAGAGCGGCGCCGTCTCGCCGGAGGAGATCTGCTTGCGGAGGGCTGCATGTTGCCAGAGGAGGCACAGATCAGAAGGCTTCGAGAATGGAAGTCACGACAGACCGCGCAACGTCCGTGGCAATGCGGTCCACCGAGCTTCGCTCCTGATCGACGAACGTCAATCCCAGGTTCGCCGTGTCACCACGTGTCGAGAGCTCGTACTCACCACGGAACGTCAACGCATCGTTTGACCACAGCACCTCGTTGGTTCGCGAATCCGTGAACGCGACTTTCATCGTCCAGGTGAAGAGGTAGCGAGACGCCAACTGCTGCTCGGTGAACCCCACCGGCTGCACGGAAATGGCCAGGACCTCGCCTGAGAGAACCGCATCGGATCCGGGTGCATCGGGGATGACGCGGTACTTACCGCGACCGATGAACTCGGTGCGCACTTTCTCGGTCAGCACCTGTTCAACCTGCGAGAAGCTGCTGCGATTCTCGAACTGCGGGATACCGACGACCTGGATGTAGTCGGGCAGGAACGAACCGCGCCCCGCCAGCGAATAGCCACACCCGGTCCCGGTCAACGCGACCAGCAGGCCGAGAACGACAGTGAACCTACTGAACGACCAGTGAGACAAGTTTCCCTTTCACGACGACGACCTTCTTGATCGTCTTCCCCTGCGTGTGCGCCTTGACTGCCGGGTCGGCGAGCGCGAGCGATTCGAGCTCCGACTCAGGCGCCGTCGCTGGCACCGTGAGGCGACTCCGAACCTTGCCATTGATCTGCACCGGCACCACGATCTCGTCGGCCTTTGCGACCTCGGCGTCGAACGACGGCCAGGTCGAAGCCGACAAGCCACCCTTGTGGCCGAGCATCTCCCAGAGCTCCTCGCCCGTGTGCGGTGCAAACGGTGCCAGCATACGCACCAACGCGTCCACCGCCTCGGATACGACAGCGATCGTCCCCGGCCGTTCGAGCACGCTGGTTTGCGTCGCACCGGACGTATGCCGGGCCGGGCTTCCGCTTTCGGTCTGCTCGCTGAAGGCGTAAAGCTCGTTGACGAGCTCCATAAGTGCCGACACAGCCGTGTTGAGCTGCTGACGTGACTCGATGTCAGACGTCACTCGTCTGATCGTCTCATGGGTCTTCCGTCGCACGGCACGTTCGGCAGGCGAGAGATCCTCCGGGCTCGTTGGAGTCACGGCCATTCGTCACGACACCCGCCCAGTGATCCACAAGCCGCCACACCCGCGCGAGAAAACGGAAGCTTCCCTCGAGGCCGGTATCCGTCCACTCGACCTCCTTTTCCGGCGGCGCCACAAACATGACGTACAGCCTGAGGGCGTCGGCGCCGAACCTCTGCAGCATCGTGTCCGGATCGACGACGTTGCCCTTCGATTTGGACATGACGTTGCCGTCTTTGAGCACCATGCCCTGTGTGAGCAGCTGCGTAAACGGCTCGTCGTGGCCGACCAGCCCGAGATCGCGAAACACCCGCGCAAAGAAGCGCGAGTAGATCAGGTGCAGGATGGCGTGCTCGACGCCCCCGCTGTAGAAGTCGACCGGCAACCAGTACTTGAGCGTCGCCGGATCGAACGGCATCTTGTCGTTGTGGGGATCCGCGAAGCGGTAGAAGTACCAGGACGAGTCGACGAAGGTATCCATCGTGTCCGTCTCTCGGCGAGCCGGTCCGCCGCACTTCGGGCACGTGACGTTGACGAACTCGGAGACCTGGGCAAGCGGTGAGTCGCCGCGTCCGGTGAACTGCGCGATCTTCGGCAGCTCCACTGGGAGCTGATCGTCGGGGACCGGCACGATCCCGTCCTTCTCGCAGTAGATCATCGGGATCGGCGTGCCCCAGTAGCGCTGCCGCGAGATGCCCCAGTCCTTGAGCCGGAACTGGACCGTGCCCTCGCCGATGCCACGCTCCCTGGCCCAGGCGGTCATCCGCTTCTGCGCGTCCTCCGAGCTGAGGCCGCTGAATTCACCGGAGTCCACGAGCGTGCCGTAGGCGGGCGCGGCTTCCGTCATTGTCTCGCTCTCGGCCGGCTTGCCGTCAGGGGTCACGACTACGCGCACCGGCAAGTTGAACTTGCGGGCGAACTCGAAGTCACGCTCGTCGTGCGCGGGCACCGCCATGACCGCACCGGTGCCGTACTCACCAAGCACGAAGTTGGCAACCCAGATCGGCACAGGCTGCTTCGTGAACGGATTGATCGCTCGAAAGCCAGTGTCGAAACCCTGCTTCTCGATTTCACCGCTGATGCGCGCCGCCCGGTCCTGCATGCGGAATTCCAGGGCCTTTCGCTTGAAGGCCGCGGGATCCGCCGAGAGTTCCGCGAAGCGTGCCACAAGCGGATGCTCAGGTCCGAGCAGCACGAAGGTTGCGCCGAAGATCGTGTCGATGCGGGTGGTGAACACTTCGATCGACTCGGATTGGATCCGGGACTCGGCGGTCACCTCCAACGGGAACTTCACACGAGCGCCCTCAGACCGCCCGATCCAGTTCCGCTGCATCGTCAGGACCTTGTCGGGCCAGCCCGTCAGGTGCACGGTTGCCTCAAGCAGTTCGTCTGCGTACGCGGTGATCCGGAAAAACCACTGCTCGAGGTCGCGCGTCTCAACCGGCGTGCCGCAACGCCAGCAGCCGCCGTCGACGACCTGTTCGTTGGCGAGGACGGTGTTGTCGACGGGACACCAGTTCACGGATGACTTCCGTCGATACGCCAGCCCGCGCTCGAACATCCGGATGAACAGCCACTGATTCCACTTGTCGTACTCGGGGTCGCACGTGGCGATCTCGCGCTCCCAGGCATAGCTGATCCCGAGACGCTGAAGCTGGCCCTTCATGTGCGCGATGTTGCCGCGCGTGGAAACCTCAGGATGGATGCCGCTCTTGATCGCGGCGTTTTCAGCCGGCAGACCGAACGCGTCCCAGCCAAATGGATGGAGGACGTTGTAGCCGCGCATCCGCTTGGTGCGCGCCATGACGTCGCCGATGATGTAGTTCCGCACGTGGCCGACATGCGCATGCCCGGACGGGTAGGCGAACATCTCGAGGCAGTAGAACTTCGGGCGTGAGGGATCGACCGCCACCTCGAAGGCACGCGCCTGAGCCCATCGCTTCTGCCACTTCTTGTCGAGTTCCTGCGGATGGTAGTCGGCCATCGCTTGTGATACCCGCTGTCGTGTTGATGACTGCCGTGATCCTTGAATTATAGCTTCCAGTATTTCGACACATGCGGCGTGACAGCCTTGATCGCAGCCTCGCCACGCGGTGCGGGCCCGCCGGGCGCATCGTGTTTCGGTGACGCGCCAGCGAGCGCACTGATCGACGCACGCAGGCTCGACGCCAGCCCGGCCAGATCGTAGCCACCCTCCGTGATAGCTACGAGCCGACCCTGGCTGAACTCGTCGGCCGCGTCCGCGAGGGCGCGCATGAGTCTTCCGAAGTACTCGCTGGTGAGCCGCATGCCGGCAAGCGGATCGTCCATGTGGGCATCGAAGCCCGCCGATACCAGAATGAGCTCCGGTCGAAACTGTCTGAGAACTGGAAACGCAAGCCGAGAGTATGCGACTTCGTAGTCGGCGTCGGTCGCGCCGGCTGAAAGTGGCACGTTCAGCGTGAAGCCGGCTCCTGCACCCTTGCCCACATCCTCGGCGGCCCCGCTTCCGGGGTAGTAGGGGTACTGATGCGACGACACGAACAGAACGCTCGGGTCGTCGTAGAAGCTCCACTGCGTGCCGTTGCCGTGATGAACGTCGAAGTCGACGATCGCCACGCGCGAGATCCCTCGCGCCCTGGCATGCGCGGCAGCCACAGCGATGCTGTTGAAGAAACAGAAGCCCATCGCCCGGCCGTGCTCGGCGTGATGCCCGGGTGGCCGAACCAGCGCAAACGCGCGTGCGCCAGCGCCACCATCGAGCACGTGTTCCACTGCGCTGACAGCCGCGCCAGCCGCCATCTGCGCGGCCTCCCACGTGTGAGGCGACGTGAACGTGTCCGGATCCAGCGCCACCGCCCGGCCAGCCGTCTCCTTGATGAGCGTCACGTACTCGGGCGCGTGGATACGACCGATCTCGGCATCAATCGCCGGCCGGGGCGCAACGACCGGAATCCCCTTCTGCCGGAACTCGGCGGCCACCGCCTGCATGACCTCGAATCGCTCGACCCGCTCAGGATGGCCCGGGGGTGTCAGATGATCCGCGAAGATGGGCGAGGTGAACAGCGTCAATGACACGACCGAATTGTACCGTGCCGTTCATGGTTCCAGGTTCCAAGTTCCGGGTTCGTGTTCAGGGTTCGGGTTCCTGGTTCCGGGTTCTCAGTTCCGGGTTCCGTGCTCCAATGACATCGTGTCGATATTGCTGTGGGTGCTGTGCGTCGTGATGGTGATCATCGGGCTGGTCGGCGTGGTGATGCCTGCGCTGCCCGGGCACATGCTGATCCTCGCCGGCCTCATCGTCGGCGCCTGGGCCGATGGCTTCATGCGAGTCGGGGTGTGGACGCTCGCCGTCCTCGGCCTCATCGCGCTGGCGAGCTACGGCGTCGACTTCATTGCCGTGGCACTCGGTGCCAAACACCTCGGTGCCAGCCCGCGCGCCATGACGGGTGCAGCGCTCGGCACGCTCGCCGGACTCTTCTTCGGCCTTCCTGGCGTCATCGTGGGTCCGTTCGTCGGCGCCGTCATCGGTGAACTGACGACCCATCGCGATTTCGGCAAGGCCGGAAAGGCTGGGGTCGCCGCGTGGATCGGATTCGCGATCGGCACGGCCGCGAAGGTCGCCATGGCCTTCCTGATGATCGGCATCTTCCTGGTCGCGCTCGTGTTCTAATGAGCGCACCATGCGCGCACTGACTGTCGTCCTCGGCACCGCCCTCGCAGTGGCTTCGGTGGGAGCCGCAATGCAAGACCCGACGATCGTCACGAACCCGCCCGAAACAATTCGCGATGCGTGTCGTGACCTCGGGGCTCGAAGGTCCCTGGGAGATCATCTGGGGTCCTGACCAGCAGCTGTGGGTGACCGAGCGACGAGGCCGCCGCGTCATCCGCGTCAATCCCGTCGATGGAACTCGGAGCACACTCCTGACGTTGCATGAAGTCCATCAGAGTGTCACGCAGGATGGTTTGCTCGGTCTGGCGCTGCACCCTGACTTTCTCAAGAGCCTGGTGGGCAACAACGACGTCTATGTCGCGTTCACATATGACGATGCCCCGGGACCCGCGCTCGCACGACGTCTGGGGATTCGTCGCTACCAATACGATTCGACCGCGCGGACGCTGACGACACCTGTCGACGTCATCACGGGACTCCCGACGCACGATGACCACGTCGGCGGGAGACTGGTCATCGGTCGAGACCTGAAGCTGTATCTCACCATCGGTGATCAGGGAAGCAACTTCGGCGCGAACCGCTGCAACGAGAATCACGCGCAGGACCTCCCCACGATGAGCCAGATCAGCAAGAAAGACTGGTCGAACTACCAGGGCAAGATTCTTCGAATCAATCTCGACGGCTCGATCCCCGCCGACAACCCGGAAATCAACGGCGTTCGCAGCCATGTCTTTTCGTATGGCCACCGAAATCCTCTCGGTCTCGTCATCGGCCCGAAGGGCGAAGTCTACGAGTCGGAGCACGGGCCAAACACGGACGACGAGGTCAACCTCATTGAGGGCGGTCGCAACTACGGCTGGCCGAACGTCGCCGGGTATCGCGACAACAAGACGTACGTCTACGCGAACTGGTCAGCGTCGAAACCGGCGCCGTGCCAGACGCTGCCTCCAGGCAATGCCGTTCCCGCATCGGTCCCCACTCAGACCGAGATGGCATGGAACAACGACCGCTTCACTCCCCCGCTTCGGACCTTCTTCACCGTCGACACCGGCTTCAAGGCACAGGGCATCGGCAGCGCAACGATGGCGCCCGGCGGCATCGACATCTACACGTCCGCGACGATTCCAGGCTGGCGAAGCTCGCTGCTCGCGCTGAGCCTCATCAGGGGTGTGGTCTACCGAATAATGCTGACGCCTGACGGACGGACGGTGACAGGCGCACCGGTGGAGGTGTTTGCCACGGCGAATCGATACCGCGACATCGCACTGAACCCGGACGGACGAACCTTCTATCTCGCGACCGATCCGGAGGGTCCCAATCGCGACGCATCCGGTTCGCCGCGCCCCCTCGCGAACCCGGGAAGCATCCTGGAGTTCACGTACTCGGCGAACTGACGCCGGGTCTAAGAGGGCAAGACCCGGCCTACTTCTTCACGAACTTCACGAGCGCAGCATTCACGGAGTCGGCGACGTAGATCTCGTCTTTCTGGCTGACGGCGATCATGTGCGCCTCGCCAAACTCACCCAGTCCCTTGCCCGGCTTCCCCATCGCGGCAAGAACCTTCCCGTTGAGATCCAGTTTGAGCACCTGACCGGCGAAGCCATTGACCATGTACATGAACTGCCGCCCGATATCGATACTGCACGGCAGCCCCTTGTATTTGACCTCGCGCACGAAAGTGCCGTCCTGATCGAAAACCTGAATCCGCTGGTTCTCTCGATCGGCAACCCACAATAGGCCCTTCGCGTCGATGGCGATGCCGTGAGCAACCTGGAACTGACCCGGTCCTGATCCTTTGCCACCCCACGACTTGATGAACTTCCCCGTCTTGTCGAACTTCAACACTCTCGCGTCGCCACCGGGGCCGGGCGTGTGTCCCTGTGCGACGAAGACATCTCCGTTGGCGGCGATCACGACATCGTTGGGTTGATTCAACTTGCGCGACCCGGCGGCCTCGTTCCACTCGCCAGCTTCACCCTTCGTTCCGATCGTCAGCAGCGCCTGCCCTTCGCGATTCAGTTTCACGACGACATGGCCGCCGACATCGGTCGCCCAGAGGTTACCCTCGCGGTCAATGCGCAGGCCGTGCGATCGCGTGAAGAGCTTGTCGCCGAACGCACGCACGAACGTGCCGTCGGGATTGAACTCGAAGAAGGTCTTGTCACCTCGAGTCAGCACGAACAGTTGACCATTCGGGTCGAACGCCACACTCGCCGCCGCCCCCATCGTCATCCCGTCGGGCAGGGTTACGGCGGTTGGAGCAACGACATAGTCGAGTTCGGGCGCCGCCTCCGGGACGAGCAATGCGGGATCCGATGGGCGCTGCGCAAGGACCGACGTCCCGAGGAGAATCACGACGACAGCGATTGCAGCCCTTCTCATGTTTCCTCCGCGGGCTGCAGTCTACACCAGACAGATCCCCGTTCCGGGTTCCGGGTTCCACGTTCCAGGTTCGTGTTCGGCGTTCCAGTTCAAGGTTCAGAGTTCGGGGTCGGGTCACAGTTCCGGCCCCCCTGAACCGTGAAGCATGAACTCTGAACCGAGAACCCGAACCCGGGAACACGAATCCGGAACCCAGAACTGAAACCCGGAACCGAGTTATTCGGTCCTGAATGCCACGCGCGAGCACCAGCTCGCGCGCGACCCGTTCGTCCAGTCCGCGTTCGACGAGCTCGCGGACTCGCATCTCGATGTGGAACGCAATCTCTTCGTCCACCTCTTGGGTTATCTCGACGCGCGAGAGCCAGGATCGGAGAGATCGGTTCATCACTCTAATCACAGATCAACAATGTCCTGTTGCTACTCATTTCGGAAAGCCATGACCGGATCGACGCGTGTGGCGCGGATCGCCGGCATTGCCATCGCGACGGCAGCGGTGACCAGCAGCACTCCACCGACTGCGACGAAAGTGGGCAGATCAAGTGGCTGTACCCAAAAAGGAACGATGAGATCGCCTGGCCCAGGCCCGCGGCGGCCAGCAGTCCGACAACCGCCCCCAGAGTGACGACCCTTCCCGCACTCGACAGCACCAGGAGCAGCACTCTGCCAGGCGTCGCTCCCAGGGCAATGCGGACTCCGAGTTCGCGTGTCCGCTGCTGCACCGCGTACGCGAGCACGCCAAATACACCAACCATGGCAAGCACCAACGCGAGTGAGCCGAACATGCCGACGAGGACTGCACGAAACCAATACTGTTCCGTTGCGGTGCCGGCAACATCCTCGAGCGTCATCGCGTTGTTCACCGCCTGACCTGGGGCCACTTCAGCAATCGCCGCGCGCACGGCCGGGACGAGTGCCGTCGCGTCGCCGTCCATCGCACGGATGACCACATATGAATTGGGCCAGGCGTTCTGACGCAGCGGAACGTACAGTTGAGCGAAGTCCTCAATTTCGTCCGGGCGGCCCTTCACCTGTCGGGCGATGCCGACAATCTCCCGCTCGGCGACATCGACGAGGCCAACCCGAATTCGTTGCCCGATGGGATTCCGGCCCGGGATGTGCCGCCGCGCGAACGCCTCGTTGACGATGCACACGGGTGCGGTGCCGATCCTGTCATCATCGGTAAAGGCTCGACCGGAGACGATCGAGAGTTCCAGCGTGTCGAAATAGTCTGGGCTGACGACCTGAAAGTCGGCCTGCGGGCGTTGGCCGTCCTGTGGTGCTGGCGCACCCACGATATCGAACGCCTGTCGTCCGACGAGCGATCCACCCAGAGGCAACGTGGTTGCCCAGCCAGTACTTCGTCCATCGGGATTGCGCGTACCGCGCGATCGACCTCGTCGTAAAACTGCAGCAGCGATTCGCGAGTGGGATATCGGCTCCCGGGCGTCAACGCGGGTACTGACAAACTGACGGACAGAAGACGCTCGCGCTGGGCTCCGAATCCCGAATCGAAACCGTCGAGCACCAGCAACGTCCGCAACAGCAAACCCGCTCCGCAGAGCACGACGACGGCGACGGCGACTTCACCGGCGACAAGCGCGCTGCGCAGCCCTCCGCCACGGCCTGTCGAGCTTCGACTCTCGGCGGTTAGTGCCTCCGTAACCGAGACGCCGGTCACACGCCATGCGGACACCAACCCGAAAAGAGCGCCGACAGCGAGCGCCGTCGAGATCGAGAACCCCGCGATTCGGCCGCCGAACCCAAGAACAACGGCGGGCGGCAGCAGATTGGATGGGATGAGCGAGCGTGCAGCGTCCAGAACAAGAGCGCCGAAGACTGACCCGAGCACGCCGCCAAGCATCGCCAGCACCAGGCATTCCGTGAGCAACTGCGCAACGATTCGCCGCCGTCCAGCGCCCAGCGCGGAGCGAACGGCAAGTTCACGGCCCCGCGCGGTCCCACGGGCCAGCACCAGGTTGGCGACGTTCGCGCAGCACAGCGCGAGCACCAATCCCACGACACCGAGGAGAAGCATCGACGTCAGACGAACATCGCCGCCAATCATTGAATCGCGCAGTGGCGTCACGAGCACGCGCCGGGGGCGGCCGCTTCCGTTTTGCGCCGCAATCCTGTCCGCCAGGAGTGTCAGATCCGACTGGGCCGCCCCGATCGACGCTCCTGGTTTCATCCTGCCGACCACCTGCAGGAAGCGGCACACGCCGCATTGCCCGCGTGCGTCACCGGAGCTGCCGCGGCCTGGCGACGGCAGGAGCATCCAGGCACTGCTGACCGAGACTCCCTGTGAGTTGAACGAAAGTCCAGGCGTGAACTGGAAGTTGGCGGGCACGATACCGATCACCGTGATCGGGCGGCCGTTCAACGTGATCTCGCGCCCGACGAGTGTGGGATCGGCCGCGAATCGCCGCCGCCAGAATCCTTCACTCAGCACGACGACACCAGGGTCGGTGGTTTCGTCCGCCGGCAGGAACGTTCGCCCGGCAATCGGCGTGACGCCAAGAACGTCGAAGAACGCGGCCGTGACCGTCTGTGCGGGGATGATCTCGGGAGTGCCATCGGCGCCGGTCAACGTTGCGCCTCCGCCGGAGCCCGGGATCCAGATGGCCGCCATCGACTCGAACGTTCTGCTCTGCGTCGCCCACTCGCGAAAGTTCAGCAACTCAATCCGGCTGCGTGCCTGTTGCTGCGGGCCCCACTCGTCGACGATCACCAGGCGGTCGGGATCACGAAATGGAAGCGGGCGAAACAGGGCGGCATCGGCAAGCGCGAACATCGCGCTGTTGGCCCCGATGCCCAGGGCGAGCGTGATGGTTGCGACAAACGTGAAGCCGGGCGCCGCTTTCAACTGGCGCAGCGCGTACTTCACATCACTGCCGAATTCCTCGAGCCATTGCATCAGTCGCATCTCACGTTCCCTCTTGCGGCCAAGATCGATGCACGTTCGTTTCAGTCGGCCAACGTCTCCCACCCGCGCGAGCACCACCTCGCGCGCGATACGCGGATCCATGCCGCGCTCGACCAGCTCGCGCGTGCGCATCTCGATGTGGAAGGTGATCTCTTCGTCCACCTCATGGGTGATATCGATGCGCCAGAGCCAGGATCGAAGTGAGCGCTTCATTCAGCTCTGCAGTTCCAAGTTCCTCGTCCAGGTTCCGAGTTCGTGTTCAACGTTCGCGTTCGCGGTTCCACGTTCACAGTTGCCGGTTCGGAACATCGAACTTCGAACCTCGAACGGTGAACCGGAACCCTGAACACGAACCCGGAACTCGGAAGCTGGAACCCGGAACGGCACTTACTCAGTTCTAAACGCCGCCACCGGGTCGACGCGCGCCGCCCGTAGTGCGGGCACAAGTGCCGCGGCGATCGCGGTCACGGCCAACACCGTCGCAACTGTGGCGAAGGTCAATGGGTCGAGCGGCTGCACGCCAAACAGGAACGCCGAGATCGAACGAGACAGGAGCACCGCAGCCGCGAGCCCGATTGCGCCGCCGATGCCAATCATGCGCACAGCGCTACCGAGCACCAGACCCAGCACCTGACTCGTGGTCGCGCCGAGCGCAATGCGAACGCCGAACTCGCGCAGGCGCTGCTGCACGGAGTAGGCGATGATGCCGAACACACCCACCAGCGCCAGGATCAGCGCCAACCCCGCGAAGGTGAGCACCAGCACCGCGCGGAATCGATGCCGGGCTGTCGCCTCGAACGCGATGTCGTCCAGCGTCATCAGCGAGCCGACGGTCACGAGTTGCTCCTGGTCGACCCGTGCGATCGCCCCGCGCACCGAGGACGCCAGTGCGGCGGCCGAACCAACTTTGGGACGAACGAGCAGAAAGATGTCGTCCGAGGGGTCCTGTGCGAGCGGAACGTAGAGTTGGACGAAGTCCTCAGACTCGTCAGGACGCCCCTTCACTTGGCGGGCTACACCGACGACTTCTCGCGCCTGGATGAGACCTGACATTGGCGAGCGGACCGCCACCCGCGCGCCGACAGCGGATCGCCCCGCCAGGTGTCGGCGAACGAACGCCTCGTTGACGATAGCCACCAGTGCTCCGTTCGCCGTATCGGCAGCCGTGAAAGCCCGGCCGGCGACAACCGGGAGGTCCAGCGTGCTGAAATAGCTGGGGCTCACGATCTGGTAATTAGCGGTCGGTCTCCGGTTCTCGTCCACCGGAGGGTCGCCCACGATCTCGAACGACGCGAAGCCGAACGTCGATTCGCCGAGCGGTAACGTGCTCGCCCATGCCGTGCTTCGGACGTTGGTGTCGGCTGATGTTTCCCGCTCCACGGAGTCGAAGAACTGCAACAGCGACTCCTTTTTGGGATACCGTCCGCCGAGCGGATCAACGAACACAGTCAGAACGCTTTCCGCTGCGTATCCTCGTGGAACGTTGTCGACTGCCATCAACGTGCGAAGCAACAGGCCCGCGCCGACCAGCAGCAGCACCGCGGCGGCCACCTCACCAACGACGAGCAAGGCGCGGATGCCGGCACCATGCGCGGTCGTCGTCCGGGTGCCTCCCGCTATCGCCTGGGCGGACGAAGCCAGATCGCGTGTGTGCCACGCCGGTGCCATGCCGAACAGCACTCCGAGCACGAGCGCCACGACTGCACAGAAGGCACCAACCCGCATGTCGAACGCCGGAACGACTGCATTGGGCAGCAAGCCGTCGGGAATCACTGATGGCGTGACCTGGAGAATGGCGGCACCGACAGCTATCCCCAGCGCACCGCCAAGGACGGCGAGCACAAGGCTCTCCGTGAGCAGTTGACGGACGATGCGGCGACGGCCGGCGCCGAGGGCCGAACGAATCGCCAGCTCTCGTGCACGTCCGGCCGCGCGCGCCATGAGCAGATTCGCCACGTTCGCACAGCAGATGAGCAGGACGAAACCGACGACCCCAAGGAACAGGAGCGAGGTCAGGCGGAGATCGCCGCCAATCAACACGTCGTGGAGCGGCTCGAGGAGGACACTCCGCCCTTTGTTCGCCGACGGAAACTCGCTGGCCAGAGCCGCTGCGACCGTGGTCATGTCGGCTGTGGCGCCATCGAGCGAGATACCCGGCTTTGTCCGTCCAACGACACGGAACACGCGCGTAGCGCGAAGCCGCTCGGGACTCGGACCTCCCGGGATTCCACCGATGTCACGGCGCAACTGAATGAGCGCCCATACGCTGGCCGCTCCGATCAGCTGCGCCGATTGCGGAACGACTCCGACGACAGTGAACGGCATCCCATCGAGCCGAATCTGTTGCCCGATCACCGCGGCGTCGCCGCCAAACCGGTTTCGCCAGAAGCCTTCGCTCAGGACTACGGCACTGATCTCCTGTGTGTCGTCGGACGGAAGAAATGTTCGACCCGCAATCGGCCTGACTCCGAGGACGTCGAACACGCCGCTCGTGACCCACTGCCGGGGAACTCCTTCCGCCGCCCCGTTCGCGCCGGCCATCACCATGCTGCCCACGCCAGGTATGTAACCGGCCAGCTTCTCGAACGTCCGACTCCGATCGTTCCAATCGAGCATGTTGAGCGGCGAGACCGGACCGCGAAGCACCGTCTCGCTTCGTTCCCAGGCGATCGCGAGCCGCTCGGGCTCAGGCAACGGCAAGGGGCGCAACAACGCCGCGTCGACGAGCGAGAAGATCGCACCGTTTGCGCCGATGCCCAATGCGAGCGTGATCGCGGCGACGAACGTGAATCCCGGTGACGATTTCAGCTGCCGGACCGCGAATCGCAGGTCGTCTCGCAACTCTTCGAGCCACTGTGTCAGTCGCATCTCTCGATCTCGCTTTCTGCCAAGGTCCACACATGTACGCTTGAGCCGACCGACGTCTCCCAGTCGCGCCAGCACCATCTCACGGGCGATCCGCGGGTCCATGCCCCTTGCTCGACCAGCTCGCGGGTGCGCATCTCGATATGGAAGGTGAGCTCTTCGTCCACCTCTCTGGTGTCGACATCGAGCACGCGCAGCAGCCACGATCGCAAGAGAACGTTTCATCAATCCTTCGTGATTGTCGATTGGCGATTGACGATCTATTGATGATTTGCTTCACAATGCCTGCCGAATCGCGCATAGATCAACAATAGAAATCAAGATCCCAACGAATCAAAGATCACTAATCACAAATCACAAAGTCTCTATTCATTTCTGAAAGCCTCAACCGGATCCACGCGCACCGCTCGCAGCGCGGGCACGGCACACGCCACCATCGCCGTCAGCACCAGCACCAGACCCGACTGACGCGAACGTCACCGGATCGCGCGGCTGGACGCCGAAGAGAAATGACGCCACCGACTGCGCAAACGCGAAGGCCAGCATCAGCCCGATGACGACACCCAATCCGATGACGCGTGCCGCGTTCCCCAGCACGAGCACGAGCACGTTCATGGCGCCAGCGCCCAAGTGCGATGCGGACGCCGAATTCGCGCGTGCGCTGCTGAACCGAGTACACCAGCACGCCAAACACGCCGACCATCGCGAGCACCAGCGCCAGGAGCGCAAACGTCCCTATGAGCACGGCGCGAAATCGCGGCCTGGCGGTGGCCTATTTGCCGATTGCCGACAGCGTCCGGATCAGCGTCGCGGGCCGATCCCTGTCGACACGCGCCAGCGCAGTTCGAACGCCCGATGTAAGAGCTTCTGCTCGCCCGGCGGTCGGCTGAACGACCAGCGTTGCGCTCCACCACGGGTTTTGCGCGATCGGTACATAAACGTGCGGCTGCGGTTCCGGCTCGTCGGGCCTTTCTTTCACCTGGCCGACCACTCCAACGATCTCCCGTGATATCGCGCGCGGCGGCACCACCATGGCGTTGATCGAGATACGCGTCCCTAACACTGGGCGGCCACGCAGGAAGCGACGCACGAACTCCTCGTCCACGAGGCAGACCTCGGGACTATTCGCCGTATCACTTTCAGACAAGCCACGACCGTGCAGGACCGGAATTCCGAGCAGACCAAAATACGACGGGCTGACGATCTGATAGCCGGCCAGGTCTCGATCGGCTGGCGGCCGCGGCGGGTCGCCGTCGATCTGAAAAGCCTGCCCGTACCACAAGCCCCCGAACGGCAGCGCGCTCCCCCAAGCAACCGCACGCACTCCGGGAACCTGTTCAACCTCGCGCTGGTAGGCCTGGTATTTCCGTGCACATCGATCCGGGGTCGCTGCCGCCCGGTCCAGGCCCGCCGGCGCCGACCATCAGGGTGAGCAGATCGTCTGCGCGAGAGCCCGAGTCGACACCATCGAGCGCCAGCAGCGAGCGCAGCAGCAAACCCGCTCCACACAAGAGGAACACCGCAATGGCAACCTGACTGACGGCGAGCGCCCGTCGAAAGCGGTCGCTGGCACCCGTTACAGAGCGCCCGTCGTTCGTCATCGCCTGCACCGGCGGCATCCGCGCTATTTGCCACGCCGGCGACAGACCGTAGAGAACGGCAACCACGAGCGCGGCGAGCAGCGCAGAACGTCACCACCCGCCCGTCGAAGCCGATCGTGACCGTTTGCGGGATCAGCCCTGCCGGAATGAGTGACGGCGCGGCCCTCAGAATCGCTGCACCGAAGGCGGCGCCCAGAAGACCGCCCAGGATGGCGAGAACCAGGCTTTCAGTCAGGACCTGGCGAACGATCCGTCGCCGTCCGGCGCCGAGTGCCGAGCGAATCGCAAACTCGCGCGAACGGGCCGAGGCACGCGCGAGCAGGAGATTGGCGACGTTGGCGCAGCACATGAGGAGCACGAGGCCAACGACTCCGAGAAGCAGGATCGCCGTAAGCCGCAGCTCACTGCGGACGACTCGGTCGCGCAACGGGCTGGCCGTGGCGACGTGTCCTTTATTCGAGCCCGGCATCTCCTGCGCGAGCGCGGCAGCGACCGCCCCTATGTCGGCGCGTGCCGCGTCCAGAGTCACGCCCGGCTTCAGTCGTCCGATCACCTGCAGGTAATGTGGATAGCGTTGAGCAGGGGTGCGATCCTGAGGTGGGTTCAGTAGCGTCCACATCATGCTCGGGCCTTCGCTTGTCGTGCCGGGAAGCTCGAACTGAAAGTCCGCAGGCACGATGCCGATGACGGTGAACGTTTGTCCACCGAATCGAGTGGCACGACCAACGAGCGTCGGATCGGCGCCGAATCGACGGCGCCAGAACCCCTCACTCAATACCACCACATCAGGCGCGGGACCCTCGTCGTCGTCCCGAAAGGTGCGACCGGCAATCGGCGTCACACCCAATACGTCGAAGAAGCGTGCGGTGACTGCCTGTGCGGGAATTGGTTCCGCCACACCGTCATCCCCGACGATGGAGCCTCCGCCCCTGACAACGGCGGCAATTGCCGCGAAGGTGTGCGTGCGCTCCGTCCAATCGACGAAATCGACCGGGTTGACTGCGCCGCCAGGTTGACCCTGCCAGAGCTCGGAAAGCGAGACGAGCCGCTCCGGCTCAGGAAATGGCAGGGGGCGTACCAGCGTTGCATCGGCCAGCGCGAACATCGCGCTGTTGGCGCCGATCCCGAGCGCGAGCGTAAGGACGGCGACCAACGTGAACCCCGGCGATGCTTTCAACTGCCGGATCGCGAACCGCACGTCGTCTCTGGAATTCTTCGAACCACCGTGTCAGTCGCATTTCTCGATCTCGCTTTCTGCCAAGATCAACGCACGTGCGTTTGAGTCGCGTGGCATCTCCGAGTCGCGCCAGCACCATCTCGCGCGCGATCCGCGGGTCCAGCCCCTTCTCGACCAGCTCACGCGTCCGCATCTCGATGTGGAAGGCGATCTCTTCGTCCACCTCTTGGATCGATCTCGACGCGCCAGAGCCACGATCGAGGGAATGTTTCATCTCAATTTGTGATCTTTGATAGTGATCTCGGCTGTCGAACCACGACTGAATCACGATCCGCCTCAAGGATAAACAACGAATCAAGATCACAATCACAAATCAGTCTATTCACTCCGGAAAGCCTCGACCGGATCCACGCGCACCGCGCGCAGTGCCGGCGCAGCGGCCGCGGCGACAGCGGCTACCGCGAGCACGGCTGCGACCGACGCGAACGTCATCGGATCGAGAGGCTGCACACCGAACAGGAACATCGAGATGACCTGCCCAAGACCCGCAGCCGCGACAAGGCCGACGACCGTGCCAAGTGCGATGACGCGAGCCGCGCTGCCGAGGACGAGTCGCAGGACATTCGTGGCAGTGGCCCCGAGGGCGATGCGAACGCCGAACTCGCGCATGCGCTGCTCGACGGAATAGGTGAGAACGCCAAAGATTCCCACCAGCGCGAGCGTCAACGCGAGCGCCGCGAATGTCGCGACGATGGCCGCCCGGAATCGATGCGGCGCCGTCGTCGGGTTCGCCAGATCGGTCAGCGTTCTCTCTCGCCGCACCGGCACGTTCCGATCGACGCGCGCCACCACCTCACGGATTGGTGCGAGAAGCGCCATGACGGGTCCGTCCGAAGACTCGAACGACAAGGAACGTGTCGCGTCCACGGATACTGCGCGAGCGGCACGTACACCTGCCGGCGCATTCCGCGATCGCTCATGCCGCCCCTTGACTTGGCGTGCAACGCCGACGATCTCCCACATCGCCGGCACGTTCGGTCCCGGGAAGAGGGGCTCGATATTGACCCGAACGCCAATCGGATCTCTGCCGGCCAGATGGCGGCGCGCGAAGGCTTCGCTGACGATGCATCACCGGCAGTGCTGTCGCGCGTATCACGCTCAGTGAAGGAGCGCCCCGTGACGATGGGGAGATCCAGCGTCGTGAAATATCCTGGGTTCGCCGCCTGGAAATCAGTGAACGGACGGTTGTCCCGCGCGACTGGCGGATCGCCGACGATCTCGAATCGCTGCGGCGGGAGCTCGCTGTCGCCATACGGCAAGCCGGTCGTCCAGCCGATCTTCATCACGCCAGGGAGTGCACCGACCTGTTGCGCCGTGTCGTCGTAGAACTGCATCAGCGACTGCAACGTGGGATAGCGAGTTCCGGCACTTGGCGGCGGCATGCTGAAATCGAGCGTCAGCACGCTATCGCCGTCGGCGCGGTACCCCGGGTCGTGAGTTTCCGAGGACGAGCAGCGTCCGCAGCAGCAACCCGGCGCCGCACAGCAGACAGGACCGCCGCCGCGACCTCACCTGCAACGACCAGACTCCGGAACCGGCCTCCCTTTCGCGTGGCCGATCGGCTGTCGGACGCGATCGCCTGCACCAGCGAGGTTCTCGTGGCTCTGCCACGCCGGCACCACACCGAACAGCACGCCGGCAACGACGCTGGCTGCGGCGCAGAACGCCATGACACGGCTATCGAAGACGAGGTTCACGGCCGCCGGCAGGAGCCCGGCAGGGATCATCGCGAGCGCCAGCCTTCAGAATCGCCACCCCGAGAGCGAGGCCGAGCAGACCACCCACCGTCGCCAGCACGAGGCTTTCGGTCAGCAGCTGCGCGATGATGCGGGACTTCCCTGCGCCGAGCGCCGACCGCACGGCCAGCTCGCGCGATCGGACGCTGCCGCGCGCCAGCAGCAGGTTGGCGACGTTGGCGCAGCACAGAAGCAGCACGAAGCCGACGACGCCAAAGAGGAACAGCGATGTCAGCTGCAGCTCGGGGCCCATGACGCCTGCCCGCAACGGCTCGACGGTGATGCTGCCAGCCCTTGTGAGTCTCGGGATAGTCGCGCGCGAGCCGCTCGCCGAACGCGGCGAGATCGGCCCGCGCGGCCTCCAGCGTGACACCCGGCTTCAGGCGCCCTACGACTTGAAGGGAGCGTGCCCCGCGAGCAGCAGGCACCCCGCGCAAGGCCTCCGGGACTCCCCAAACGACCAGATGCGCGCCGGCCGCTGGAGCTGCACGTCGTCCGGCACGACCCCGATGACCGTGAATGGCTGGCCGTTCAGACGAACATCTCGACCAATGAGCGATGGATCGGCGCCGAATCGCGTGCGCCACAGGCCTTCGCTCATCACGACGACCGCCGCCGCGGCGCGTTCGGCTTCGGCGCGGCCGGAACGTCCGGCCCGCGATCGGCTGGACGCCGAGCGCGTCGAAGAAACGCGCGGTCACGAACTGTCGATCGACGCTCTGCAGCGAGCCGTCCGGCGCTTCGAGCAACGGACCACCGCCGATGCCCATGCTGATCCCGCCGAGCGTTTCGAAGGTCCGATTCTGCTCGTCGAGATCCCGAAGCGTGACTGGCGACATTGGCACGCGCGGGAAGGTCGGTGCGCGCTCCCACACCATGACCAGCCGATCCGCGTCCGGGTATGGAAGCGGGCGGATCAACGTTGCGTCGGCGAGCGCGAACATGGCGCTGTTCGCCCCAATGCCGAGCGCAAGCGTGATGGCCGCAACGGCTGTGAATGCCGGCGACGATTTCAGTTGCCGCAATGCGAACCTGACGTCCTGCCGGCGCTCGTCGAACCATTGCGTGAATCGCATCTCACGATCTCTCTTTCTGCCCAGGTCCACACAGGTGCGTTTGAGTCGTCCCGCATCGCCGAGTCGCGCGAGCACCATCTCGCGCGCGATCCGTGGGTCCAGCCCCTTCTCCACCAGCTCGCGCGTTCGCATCTCGACATGGAAGGCGATCTCTTCGTCGACTTCCTGATGGAGCGGGACGCGCCACAGCCACGAACGCAGCGAACGTCTCATTGCGCGAGGAGAATCTTGGAAACGCCCGCGGCAAACTGACGCCAGGCGGCGGTTTCGGCATTGAGCTGCGCGCGCCCCTCGCGCGTCAGCCGATAGAGCTTGGCCCGCCGGCCAAGCTCGGACTCACCCCACTCGGCTTCGAGCCACCCCCGTCGCTCCATTCGGTACAGCGCCGGATACAGAGACCCTTCCTCGACAATGACCGACTCGTCGGAGGCGTCCTCGATGAATTTCGCGATGGCATAGCCATGGCGGGGACCCGCGGTCAGGGTCTTCAGGATCAGGGCGTCCAGCGTTCCATGGAGCAGCGCGTTCGGTGTCTTGAAAGGCATGGGCCTCCGCCAGGCTATTACCCAGACTCTCTTGGTAATAGCCTCTTTGACGGAGACGGACGGCTGGAGGTTTACTGGAAGCGTTCAGCGTCTAGCTGCGTACGTCTTGCTGAACCCATTCCTCGCATTGGTGACGGTGAAGGACCCGTCCTCTTTGGCGGCGACTTTGATCCAATGCGCCGGGCCATTGTGCGCCGGTGGCGGGGTGGCGCCCGGGCCTGGGGCCGGCGGCGACAGCGGCCGCAATGGGCATTGCGGCCGGCTGTTCGTCCACTCCATTGGCAATGAACAGCCCAGGCACCGTGTATTCCTGGCCGCTCAGCAGCGAGAAGTGGATTTGCCAGAGATCCTCCAGGCCCGGCGAGGAGAACAACACGTTCATCGCGTCGGGCTGCCCGCCCTTTCGCGTCCCGTTGTTCATGATCCCCACGCGCGGCGCGACGGCATGCACCAGCACGGGCGCGTTCGACACCGGCTGACCGTGATGCGTCACGATGAAGAGATCGACGGTCCCGAGCCGATTGTTCGGGCACACCAGGTTGTATTCCTTGTTCCAGGTGAGGTCGCCGAGGTGGACCGTCTTGAACCGGCCGAACGTGAAATGCGTGCCCACTGACTGAGCGTTCTCGGATGGATCGTCGTCCTTGGGTTTGTGTGTGCCGCAGTAAGGATTCGATTGACCGGCGCCCGGCAACGCACTTGTAATGCCCTGTCCCGCCGAAGCAACGACGCGGACGTCGAGTCCTTTCATCGCAATCCGGTCACCCGGCTTGACCACCGTATGTCTGGACTTCGCGTACAACGTCGGATAGACCTTCTCGAGAAACGCATCCGTTGCCGGGTTCGGCTGCACGTTGGGACCGTGATCGATGAATTCGCCGATGGGGATCCGTCCGGCGACGTTCTCCATCGCACCAAAGTGATCGCCGTGGTAGTGGGTCGTGATCAGGCGATCGAGCCGGGTCAGCCCGGCATCCTTGACGGCAGCCATGATGCGGTCGCCGTCACGAGGCGCCGCGGCTCCGCCATTACCGGTATCGATCAGCAGCGATTCCCCTGAGGGAGCGACAAACAGCGTCGCGTTCCCCCCTTCGACGTCGATGAGGTAGATGTCCAGCGTCGTCCGGGTCTGGGCCGAAAGGACGACGGCACCGAGCGAAGCGATGAGCAAGGCAATCAATCGACGCATGGCGACCCTCGCATCGTAGTGTCCAGCTTCAGTCGGATGAGCCAGAGCCGCCTTAGGCTAGCCGAGGGACGGCCGTCCCGGCAACTTGCCGGCTTCCCCACGCTGCGATACATTCCTTTCGGCCCAGAGGAGGGCTCTATGGCTAAGCCGGGACGAAACGAGCCGTGCCCATGTGGCAGCGGCAAGAAATACAAGAACTGTCACGAATCGAAAACGGCTAACGCCCGGACCTCTCAGATATTGATGGTCGTGGTTGGTGCCGCCATGCTTGCGGCCATTGCCGCCGGCGTGGCCTCATTTACCGGCGAGCGTAGCCGCAGCGGAACACGCGTGTGGAGCGCCGAACACGGGCACTATCACGATGCGAACGGCGTCCAGGTGCCTTGACGATCCTGTGAACCACAGGCCTGAGCGGACGTAATACTCCCAGCCGACGAACCAAATCGCTTCACGCCCCGTCCAACACTGTCGAATCGAAGGGGGAGGCTGCCTGGATGTCGTCCTTGCTCAGGGATCTTCGTCATGCCGTGCGCAGTCTTCGTCAAAGCCCGGGTTTCACGATCGTCGCCGTCCTGACGCTCGCTGTCGGCATCGGTGCCAACACTGCGATCTTCAGCTTCCTTGACGGGCTGCTACTGAGACCGCTTCCCTACCCGGATGCCGACCGCATCGTCCGCGTGATGGAGAAACCCCCGCGCGGCGAGCGCAACGGCATCTCGACGCTCAATTTCCTCGACTGGCAGACGGACAACACGGTCTTCGATTTCATGTCAGCTCAGTCGGGCGACGCCGTCACCCTCACCGGCGGTACCGAGCCGGTGCAGGTGCGCGGGGGGCTGGTGTCGGCCGACTACTTCAAGGTGTTCGCCATCGAGCCAGCGCTGGGCCGGACGTTCCTTCCGGGCGAAGACCAGCTTGGCAAGCATCAGGTGGTCGTCATCAGTCATGCGCTCTGGGCCACCCAGTTCGGCGCTGACCCTTCCATCGTCAACCGCAGCATCCTGCTCAATGGCGAACCGCACACCGTGATCGGTGTCCTGCCCGAGGGGAGCGCATTCGATCGCGCCTTCCCCCAACTCTGGAGGCCGCTCGCGTTCAAGTCGTCGAACATGACGCGCGACTTCCATTGGCTCACGTCGTTCGCCCGCCTGAAAGACGGCGTGACACTGCAACAGGCGCAGGCGGGCATGGACACGATCGGCAAGCGGATCGAGCAGGACTTCCCCGCTTCCAACAAGGGCTGGGGTGTCATCGTGGAGCGCTACGCCGACACGCTGGTCGGAACCGAGAACCGGACGATCGTGCTGCTGATGATCTCGGCGACCGGCTTCGTGCTGCTGATCGGGTGCGCCAACCTTGCCAATCTGGCGCTCGCGCGTGGCGTCTCCCGCGAGCGCGAGGTCATCGTGCGTGCGTCTCTTGGCGCCGGCCGCTGGGATCTGATCCGACAGTTCCTCACCGAGAACGTGGTGCTCTCCATATGCGGCGGACTGCTCGGCGTCATCATCGGTTACGCGCTGATGAACGGTATCAAGCTCATGATGCCGCCCTTTCCCTTTGCGCGCGAAGTCGTCATAACGATGGACGGGCGCGTCATGCTGTTCGCGGCGGTCGTCTCGATCTTCACCGGGCTTCTCTTTGGAATGGCGCCCGCGCTTCAGGCCACCAAGCCAGACCTGGCCGCATCAATGAAAGAAGAAAGTCGTGGGTCGAGCGGTGGCGTCAGCAGGCGGCGGCTGCGCGATTCGTTGATCGTCGCGGAGGTTGCCCTCGCTTTCGTCTTGCTCGTCGTGTCGGGGCTGATGATGCGCAGCTTCTTCGGCATCCTGAATGTCGATACCGGTTTCGATTCGACGAACCTCCTCACCATGCGGCTGCCGACGACGGTCGAGCAGTTCCCCGATCCCGAGCAGTTGAACCGATACCTGCGTGAGGTTCGCACCGCCGTGGAAGCGGTTCCGGGGGTGCGTGAGATCGCGTACAGTTGCGCCCCGCCGATGCAGGGAACCTGCTACGGGATGCCGATGCAGGTGGCCAACAAGCCGCTCGTCGACCGCGCAAATCGTGACGGCGGATTCTACAAGGTCGTCAGCCCGTCATACTTCACGACGCTCGGCATCAAGCCAATCAAGGGACGGTTGCTATCCGATCGCGACACCAGCAGCTCGCCAGCCGTGCTGGTCATGAACGAGCGCCTGGCAAAACGATATTTCCCCAACGAAGATCCAATCGGCCAGCGCATCCTGATTCAAAAGATCGTACCGGGCAAAACCGAACTGGGAGACGACGTCTCATGGGAGGTCATCGGGGTCATTGGCGACGAAAAGATCGGCGGCCCAACCGACGATCGCTCCGCTGGTGTCTACGTCTCGAACGAGCAGACTCCGGTCTACGGCCTGGTCATGAGCATTCGGGCGAGCGTGAATCCCATGACCCTCCAGGCGCCCATCACCGCTGCGATCCGGAGTATCAACAAGGATCAGGCGATCAGCGATGTTCGTACGGTGGATCAAATCAAGAATCAATCGATGGGCGGACGTCGTCTCGTATCGGTGTTGCTCGGCACGTTCGGGACCGTGGCGCTCGTGCTGGCCGGGCTCGGCATCTACGGTGTCATCTCCTACAACGTGGCTCAGAGGACGCGTGAGATCGGCATTCGCGCGGCGTTGGGAGCAACACAGCGAAGTCTCCTGCGTCTGATCCTGGACCGCGGCGTACGGCTGACTCTCATCGGGCTCGCCATTGGCGTCGCCGGCGCGATCGGCTTGACGCGGTTACTGGCGAGTCTGCTCTTCGGCGTCGGCGCCCGCGATCCGCTGACGATGGTATCTGTCGGGATCGTCCTTGCCGCTGTCGCCGTCATGGCGTCGTATGTACCAGCGCGCCGGGCCATGAGAGTAGATCCGGTCGTGGCGCTGCGATACGAGTAGTACGAAGGTCACAGGATGACGGCAGCGTACAAGCAGTCGTAAAGAGACGCCCACCAGGGCGGCGGCTCAAGCCTGCCGTAGAAGTGCCCGCGCGCGCTCTTCGACTACGGCGAGGCGACGCTCGAGACCAAGCCGGGCGGACTCGAGAACATCGTCTCGCGAATCCTTTGCAACTTCGATGGGCTCTCCCACGACGAGAGCTACCGTGCTGAATGGCTTCGGAATCTGCGTGCGATCCCAACTTCGTACGTTCCAGAACGACGACGCCTCGAGGTGAAACGGCAACAGTGGATTTCCTGTTGCGGCAGCAAGCCATACGGCGCCGGGTTGTGCCACTCGTGCCGGACCGCGAGGGCCGTCGAGCGTGAAGCCGGCCGGTCGCCCCGCTTTCATGTCACGTACGAGCTGAAGCATGGCCCTGCGCGCGCCGCGGCTGGTTGAGCCCCGCGCTGTGCCATACCCGAAACGCTCGATGATTCGGGCGATCCACTCACCGTCGAAGTTCTCGCTGGTGATGACGACGATGCCGCGCCGGCGGAAATAGTAGGTGGCGGAAAGAATGCGTCCGTGCCAGAAGGCCATCACCGGCTGGCGGCCGGACGCGGTGATGGCATCGAGATGCTGTAACCCTTCAACGCGCCAGCGCAGCGTGTGCCCGAGCGCGTTGATCAGCGGATAGCCGACGGCGGCAATCGTCGCCGCCTGCGCGCTCTTCGTCCACGACGAACGCCAGTCACTCACGGCGTGAGCCTGACAACTCCCAACTTCCAACCACCAACTCCCAACGAGTCGATAACGACTGGGAGCGTCCTCTTGGGAGTTGGGCGTTGTGAGTTGGGAGTTGACTACATCCCATTGTACTGAGGGCCTCCCCCACCCTCAGGAGGAACCCACGTAATCACCTGGTAGGGATCCATGATGTCGCACGTCTTGCAGTGGACACAGTTGGACGCGTTGATCTGCAGGCGCACGGGGTGACCGGGCTCGCGAACGATCTCGTAAACGTTGGCAGGACAGAAACGAACGCAAGGATGACCGTACTCGGGTCCGCAGACCGAGCTGCAGACCTCAGTGTGGACGAGGAGATGCGATGGCTGATCCTCGTCGTGCGCGGTCCCGGAGTAGTGGACGTTCGTCAGCTTGTCGAAGGTGAGTTTGCGGTCGACGGTCGTGGCATTGCTCGTTCGAGACACAGGCACGTCGAGCCCGTAATACCACGCCAGCATCTTCATGCGCTCGTGGCCGGGTTTGCCGTGCATTTTCTCGAACCATCGTCCTCTCGTCGCGAGCGCGACGCCGGCGAACGCGAGACCGGCAAACAGGCCGTAGCCGAATGCCTGATGCACGTTGCGCACTGGATAGAGCTCGGCGCGCACGGGCCCCGCATCGATCTTGTCCTGGTAGCGCTTCAGGCTGCTGGCTGACGTGTCGCCGTCGCGCAGGGCCTCGAACGCCGCCTCCGCCGCCAGCATGCCGGTCCACATCGCGAGGTGGATGCCCTTCAAACGCATCGAGTTCAGGAAGCTGCCGGCGTCGCCGGCAATGAGACCCCCGTCCATGTAGGTCCGCGGGATCGTGTTCCAGCCCCCCTCCGGCAACGCCTTCGCGCCGTAGCGAATCAGCGCGCCGCCTTTGAGCAGATCCGAGACGAACGGATGCTGTTTGAAGCGGTTGAACGCCATGTGCGGATCGAACAGCGGATCGTGATAATCGAGACCGACGACGAAACCCAGCGAGATGTGGCCCCTGGGCATCGCGTAGATGAACCCGCCGCCAAACTGCTTCTGCTGCAGCGGGTAACCCAGGGAGTGGATCACGGTGCCTGCTTCGAGCCGCTCAGGAGGAATCTCCCAGAGTTCCTTGAGCCCGACCGCATACTGTTCGGGCTCTCGATCCTGTGACAGACCCAGCCTGCATACCAGTGCCTTCGTCAGGTTGCCGCGAACGCCGTCGCAGAAGATGGTGACCTTCGCCTGAATCTCGACGCCCGGTTCGAACTCCGGTTTCTTCGTCCCGTCTTTCGCGATGCCCCGGTCTCCCGTTCTGACGCCGACGACGCGTGTGCCATCGAGCAAGACCTCGCGCCCGGCGAACCCCGTGAACACATCGACACCGCCCGCAGCGTCGACCTGCTCGGTCAACCACCGCACGAAGAGATTCAACGAGACGATGTAGTTTCCGTGATTCTGTAACGGGGGCGGGACGATTGGAAACCTGACCTTGGACTTCTGCGTCAGGAAGTAGACGTGGTCGCGATGAACAGGAGTGGCAAGCGGTGCGCCCCTGGATTCGAAGTCCGGGATCAGCTCACGCAGCGCCGACGGATCGAGACACCGCGCCAGACAGCGTGTGTGCCCCGGCTTCGCGCGCCTTCTCGAGCACCGCGATCGAGAGCGGCTCGCCGCCGCGCGCCTTCTGCAACTGCGAGAGACGAAGTGCCGCCGACAGCCCCGCGGGGCCGCCGCCGACGATCAGGACATCGACTTCGAGGGTCTCGCTCATGCAGTAGAAAAATCGTTAGAGCGCTTACCCCTTCTCGAGCTCAGTGACGAGCGCCGGAACGATCTCGAACAGGTCCCCCACGATACCGTAGTCGGCGACCTCGAAGATGGGAGCGTCGGCGTCCTTGTTGATGGCGACGATCGTGCGCGCGCCCTTCATGCCGACGAGGTGCTGGATGGCACCGGAAATTCCGAGAGCCATGTATAGCTTTGGCGCCACGGTCTGGCCCGAGCTGCCAATCTGACGATCCATTGGAAGCCAGCCGCTGTCGCAGATCGGCCTCGACGCTGCAATCTCAGCAGACATGGCTTTGGCCAGGCGCTCGGCTATCGCGATGTTCTCCTGCGACTTGATCCCGCGTCCGACGGCGACGATCCGCTCCGCCTGACCCAGGTCAACCGCCTGCTTGGCCTCTTTGAACGGCGCCTCCGGCGTCTGCCGGATCGCCGACGAATCAATGTTGACGCTGATCGACGTGATCGGTCCGGCCTCGCCTCGTTTCACAGCGTCCGCACGAAAGGCGCCGATCTGAATCGTAATGCACCGCGGCCCCTCACCCTGCGGACGCACTTCAGCCGACAGCTTGCCCTGGAACATCGGCCGCAGGAATGTGGCCGCGGCACCGGCGCCGTTGATTCCGGTCACGTCCGTAACGAGTGACGCTCCCATGCGCACGGCCGCCATCGGTGCAAAGTCACGCGTCTGGTAGGTATGCGGAAACAGCACGTAGGCAGGAGCGACGCCCGCGACGACCTGTTGCAGCGCGAGCGTAAAGCCGTCGGGGGTGTACACCGCGAGTGCCGCATGCTCGACGAGCAGGACTTCGCTGACCGTTGCGGCCAATTCCTGCGCGACCGTGGCGCTCGATTGCCCCAGCACCACGGCCTTGACCGGCATCGCACCAGCGAGCTTCTGCGCTGCCACAATCGTCTCGAGCGTGGCGCGATTCAGCGTGCCCTCGCGCTGTTCGGCAACAACCAGAATCACAGGGCTCGCGCCTCTTCGCGAAGACGCCGGACCAGTTCTTTCGCGGCCTCGGGCGTCGGGCCGGCGATCATCTGAGTCTGCTTGCTGCGCGTCGGCACGGCCAGTGCGACGATCGTCTGCGACGCGGTCAATCCGCCGGGCATCGCCACCTTGCGGATTTCCTTCTTCTTGGCGGCCATGATGCCTTTCAACGTCGCGTAGCGCAGCTGGTTGATACCGCTCTGAATCGTCAGCAACGCCGGCAGCGGCATGCTGATCCACTGGAACCAGCCGCCCTCGAGCTCGCGTTTGACGCGAAGACGGCCATCCGCAACCTGCACGTCCATGATGATCGTCGAGTGCGGGATCTGAAGGCGCTCGGCGAGCATAACGCCCACCTGTGCATGCCCCTGATCGTCGGACTGCAGTCCGGTGAGCACCAGATCGAAACGCTCGTCGGCCATCGCCGAGGCGAGCGCCGCCGACGTCACGGCGGCATCGGCGCTCGCAAGGTTGTCATCTTCGACATGGAGCGCGCGATCAGCGCCGCGCGCCAGCGCTTCTCGAATCACCTGCTGCACCCGCGCCGGCCCGGCCGCACAGACGACCACTTCCCCGCTGTGCTTTTCGCGCAGCCGCAGCGCTTCTTCCAGCGCGTACGCGTCGGGCTCGTTCAGCTCGTAGCTGGCATCCTGCTCGCGAATCCACGTCCCCGCGTCATTCAGGCGAGGATGCCATTCGCGGGTCGGGACCTGCTTGATGCAGACCGCTATCTTCATGCTCAATTAATCCAATTATTGATTCGTCGATCTTTGATTATTGATTCGTTTTTGATTTTCGATTGGTGATTGTTGATCTACTGCTGAATCAGGAGATAAATCGTCAATCACAATTCAACAATCACAAACGAATCACAGATCGAAGACCCTCAAATCAACAATTGATCCATTAAGGCTCATATGCCTTGAACAGCAGACTCGCGTTAGTGCCGCCGAAACCAAATGAATTCGACAACGCATATCGAATCGGCATCGGACGCCCGGTGTGAGGCACGTAGTCGAGATCGCACTCGGGATCAGGGTTATCGAGGTTGATGGTCGGAGGAGCAACCTGATGATGGATGGCCAGCGCCGAGATGCCGGCCTCCAACCCGCCGGCCCCGCCGAGCAGGTGACCGGTCATTGACTTGGTGGACGAGACCGCCATCTTGTAGGCGTGGTCGCCGAAGCACCGCTTGATGGCCTTCGTCTCGAGGCGATCGTTGTAGGGAGTCGAGGTGCCGTGAGCGTTGATGTAGTCGACCGCTTCCGGCTGAATGCCCGCCTTCCTGATCGCCATCTTCATGACACGCACCCCGCCATCGCCGTCCTCGGAGGGCGCCGTGATGTGATACGCGTCGGCTGAACTTCCATAGCCGACGATCTCGGCGTAGATGCGCGCGCCCCGGCGACGGGCGAACTCGAGGTCCTCGAGGATGACAATCCCTGCACCCTCGCCGATGATGAACCCATCACGGTCTTTATCGAACGGGCGGCTGGCCTTGCTCGGGTTGTCGTTGCACGTCGAGAGAGCCCGTAGCGCGGCGAACCCGCCCAGGCTCATCGGGGTAATCGCCGCTTCCGACCCGCCGGCAATCATCGCTTCAGCGTCGCCGCGCTTGATGATCTCGAACGATTCGCCGATGGCATGCGCGGACGCCGAGCAGGCCGTGCATGTCGCCAGGTTCGGCCCCTTGGCCCCGAACCGAATCGAGACCTGGCCGGAGGCGAGATTGATGATGGCCGAGGGGATGAAGAACGGGGAGATCTTCCTGGGGCCGCCGGCCAGGAGCGCGCTGTGCTCGCGCTCGATGGTCTGGAAGCCACCGATCCCCGAGCCGATGAACACGCCGATATCAGGAGCGTTCGACTCTGTAATCGCGAGCCTGGAATCATCCATCGCGAACTGCGACGCCGCGATCGCGTACTGAATAAAGACGTCCATCTTCTTGACGTCTTTTTTCTCGATGAAGTCGAGCGGGTCGAATCCCCGTACCTCGGCTGCGATCTGTGCTGCGTACCCGGTGACATCGAACCTGGTAACCCGGTCGACACCGCTCGTCCCGACGACCAGCGCCTTCCAGTTGGCGTCGGTGCCGATGCCAAGCGACGACACCAGACCGATGCCCGTGATAACGACCCGCCTGGTCAATCCCCCTCCGTGGCTTCCGCCCGCTATTTCTTGCTCTTCGCGTGCGCCTCGATGTAGTCGATCGCTTCCTTGACTCGGGTGATCTTCTCGGCGTCCTCATCGGGAATCTCGATCCCGAACTCCTCCTCGAACGCCATCACGAGCTCCACGGTATCGAGCGAGTCGGCTCCGAGGTCGTCGACAAACGACGCATCCGGCGTCACCTCTTCTTCGTCCACGCCGAGCTGCTCGACGATGATGCTCTTCACCTTGTCTGAAACCGCCATTCAACCCTCCAGTTCGCTTGGCAGACCAACCCGAGCTACATGTACATGCCGCCGTTGACGGCCAATACGTGACCTGTAATATACGCTGCCTCATCCGACGCGAGAAAGCACACCGCCGATGCAACGTCCTGCGGCGTGCCCAGCCGTTGCAACGGGATCAGTGATGCCCAGTCGGCCTGCGCCTTCTCAGCAACGGTCTTCGTCATGTCCGTGTCCACCAGCCCGGGGGCCACGACATTGACGGTGATGTTGCGTGAAGCAACTTCGCGCGCCAGCGCCTTGCTGAACCCGATCAGGCCTGCCTTTGACGCGGCGTAGTTGGCCTGGCCCGGATTACCCATCTGCCCGACGACAGAGCTGATGCTGATGATGCGACCGGCCCGCCGCTTGATCATCGGCCTCAGTGCTGCGTGAACGCAGGTAAAGGCCGCTGTCAGGTTCGTCGCGATCACCTCATCCCATTCTTCGCGCTTCATCCGCAGCATGAGCTGGTCGCGCACAATACCGGCATTGTTCACCAGGATGTCGATGCGGTCGTGACGCGCCAATACTCGCTCGATCAGGTGTTCTACGGATGCCGTGTCGGTCACGTCCAGCGATGCCGCTTCGGCGCTGCCACCAGCATCGCGAATGGCAGCAACCGTCGCGGCCGCGTTGTCACCTCTGGCCGCGGCGACGACATGCGCCCCACGCGTGGCCAGCACCTGCGCGATGCTGCGTCCGATGCCACGGGACGCACCGGTGACGATCACGACCTTCTGACTCAAATCGAACATGCTGCCATGACCGCGTCGAGTTGATCGGGTGACGCGAAATTGGTGATGCGCGCGTCGGGATGAATCTTCTTGACGAGACCTCCGAGCACCGACCCCGGACCTACCTCAACATACGTGGTGACGCCCTCGGACGCAAGGCGACGCACCACGGCCTCCCATTGGACTGGCGCGGATACCTGCTGCACGAGCGCATCGACGGCCGACCGGGCATCGCGCTTGGGCAACCCGTCCACGTTGGCAACGACGGGAACGCGAGGGTCCTGCACCGCAAGCGCGCGCAACTCGGGCGCCAGCCGCTCTTCGGCTGGTTTCATCAGCGCGCTGTGAAAGGGCGCGCTCACGGGCAACGGAACCGCTCTCTTGGCACCCAGCGCCATGGCCCGATCAGAGGCGCGCCGTACAGCTCCGGCATGACCCGCGATGACCACCTGCCCCGCACCGTTGATGTTGGCCGGGCTGACGATCTCTCCTTCTGCCGCCTCCTCGCATGCCTGGCGCACGACATCGAGGCTTGCTCCCAGGATGGCCGCCATCGCGCCATGCCCAACCGGAACAGCCTCCTGCATGTAGCGTCCTCTGCGACGCACGATCCGAACCGCGTCACCAAACGGGACGGTGCCGGCTGCCACGTGCGCCGAGTACTCGCCGAGACTGTGTCCGGCGACAAACGCCGGTCGCGCCCCCCTCGATTCGAGCACCCGGCATGCCGCGATGCTGGTCGTCAGGATCGCCGGCTGCGTAATCTCCGTGAGCGCCAATCGCTTCTCGGGACCCCCGAAGCACAGTGCGCTCAACGCTTCCGACGGTCGCCCGTCGTCGACAAACGCCGCATCGGCCTCGGCAAAGGTGGCGCGAGCTTCGGGAAATGCATCGACGAGCGCCTGCCCCATGCCGACTTTCTGCGAACCCTGTCCCGGAAAGATGAACGCAATCACCGAGCGTCCAATCCTGTCAAATCCCAACTGCCAATTTCCAACGTCCAAACTCCAAAACAGTTCGAAACGACCGTTGCAGTTTGGGAGTTGGGAGTTGGGAGTTGGAAAGTCGCCACGGTTGTCACCATCGATTTCTCAGTGCTTGACTGAAGCGACTTCGCCAATTCCCTGCTCGACTCTGGCCATGAACTCGCTGCCCGCGAAGCGATACGCCATGGCGACGGCGTTTCGTATCGCACGCGCAGACGAACGACCGTGCCCGACGATGACGAGGCCCGCCACGCCCAGCAGCGCCGCACCACCGTACTCCGAGTAGTCCACACGACGCCGGAATCGGCGCAACGCGCGCTTCGACAACAGATACCCGACCTGACTCGAGAACGTGCCACTGAGCTCATCCTCGAGCAACCCCTCGACCGTTTCGACGAGCCCCTCGCTCGTCTTGAGCACGATGTTTCCTGTGAAGCCGTCGCAAACGACCACGTCCGCAACACCGCTGTAGATCTCGCGACCCTCGACATTCCCGATGAAGCGCAGCGGCGACGCCTTGAGCAGTTGGTGCGCTTCCCGCGTGAGTTCGTTGCCCTTGCTCTCTTCTTCACCGATCGACAGGAGACCGACCCGTGGGTCCTCGACTCCATGCGCGAGGCGGGCAAACACCGAACCCATCACCGCGAACTGCAGCAGATGCTGCGGCCGACACTCCACTGTGGCGCCCGCGTCGAGCAGGACCGCCGGACGGCCGCGAGTTGGAATCGTCGTCGCCAGAGCCGGACGATCAACCCCCGCGACCATGCCGAACGCCGCGTGGGCCGAGACCACGGTTGCACCTGTGTGCCCCGCGCTCACGAGCGCGGCGGCGTTCCGCGTCGCCACGAGATCGGCGGCGACACGCACGGACGAACGCGGCTTGCGCCGCATCGCCGGAACCGGGGTCTCCGCCATCTCGATGACGTCTGGGGCGTCCACAATCTCGATGCCCAGCGATTGCCAATCGGGATGCGCGCTCAGCGCGCGCTCGACCTCCCCGGTCTGGCCGACGAGAGCGATCGCGACGTCCAGGTGACGCGCCGCAGCCACTGCGCCGTCGACGACGACAGACGGCGCATGGTCACCGCCCATGGCGTCGACGGCAATGCGGATCGGCAGCGTCCTGCGTCCTATTCTTCGTCGACGGCCCGAACCGGTCGCGAGTTGTAGTACCCGCAGTGCGGGCAGATACGATGCGGGGCCTTGGGCTCCTGGCACTGCGGACAGAGGCCCGTGGTCGCGGCCCGCAAAGCGTCATGAGTGCGCCGCTTCGCGGTGCGCGTCTTGGAGTGTCTGCGTTTTGGATTCGGCATGGTAGCTAACGGTCTCCCCGATTACTTCAATTCCTTGAGCGGCGCGAGCCGCGGGTCTTCCCATTGCGACGTGCACTGGCACGTTCCCGTATTCAGGTTCGTCCCGCACTGCGAACACAGCCCGGCGCACCCTTCCCGGCACAGCGGCTTCATCGGCAGCGCGAGGTAGAACAGTTCCCGCAGCACTTCGTTCAGATCGATCTGATCGTCCCGGTAGTAACTGGTGTCGAGATCCTCGTCCGCAACCTCTCGCTCGTCCTCCGTCGACATCTCCGAAGCCGGCAGATAGCGGACGTCGATCGCCCCGTCGAAGGGCATCCTGAACGGTTCGAGGCAGCGACTGCAGGTCAGTTCCAGCTCGGTACGCGCTGTGCCCACGAGACGAAAGCGGTCCTTGTCCTTGTGAATCTCGAGATCCACCTGGACGGGGGCCACCACCTGGTACGCCCCGCCTTCCTGCTCCATTTCATTGGGCGGAAACGTCCGGCCGAACTGGCTGACGGGCTGGCGATACCGGGTGAGATCTAGCTGCATGACCGGTACACCCCTCGCGAAAATCGCGCGAAAGGCGACCTTCAATTATAGCTGATTCCAGGCCATCGGCCCCACCCATGGCTTCGGAATGAAGAGCCGTTCGTAGAGGGAAACCGCGAACCGGTCACTCATACCGGCGAGAAAGTCCCGCGCCGCAACATCGAGCCCCTCGCTCGCGACGATCCGGTCGTCGAGGAGGCCTGCAGGGCGCTCCCGCACTCGCTCCCAGAGCCCGCCGAGGATGCCTGTCGCCTTCTTGAATTCGGCCGTGGCAACCTCGTTCTCATACACGGCCTCGAAGAGAAACGCGCGCATCCTGAGCGTGGCCGACAGCACCGCATCGCTCATCCGGATCTCCGTCAGGCCGCCGTTCTGAGTCTCCGTCACGACGTCCTTGACCATCCTGGCGATACGGGCTGACGAGGTCCGGCCGAGCACCTCGACGGCATCGCCAGGCAAGTCGCTCGCGTGCATCACCCCCGCCCGCACGGCATCGTCGATATCGTGGTTCACGTAGGCAATGAGGTCAGCCACGCGCATGATCTGCCCTTCCAGCGTGGCCGCGCGCCTGGCCGGATCGACACCGACCGGTGAACCTTCCTTCCCCTTGGAATGCCGTCCGATGCCGTCGCGAACCTCCCACGTGAGGTTCAGCCCCTTGCCGTCATTCTCGAGGACGTCGACGATGCGCAGACTCTGCTCGTAGTGACGAAATCCCCCGGGCACGAGCGAGTCGAGCACCCGCTCGCCGGCGTGGCCGAATGGCGTATGACCGAGATCGTGACCGAGCGCGATCGATTCGGTCAGTTCTTCGTGAAGACGAAGAACCTTGGCGATCGTGCGCGCGATCTGCGACACCTCCAGCGTGTGCGTGAGCCGCGTGCGGTAGTGATCGCCCTCGGGCGCAAAAAAGACCTGCGTCTTGTGTTTCAGCCGCCGGAACGCCTTGGAGTGAATGATGCGATCCCGATCGTGCTGGAACGCCGGCCGGACATCGTCTTCGGGTTCGCTGGTGAGCCGGCCGCGAGACTCGGCGCTCTTCGCCGCTTGCGGGGCGAGCGTCTCCCGCTCACGCTGTTCGAGGGCCTCACGGATGCTCGACAACGATGTCCTCCAGGAAGCTGGTGCCGCTGGCCAGCGGACCGACGCCGAAGTTGGCGGCGAGCGTCTGCCCGAGGTCCGCGAAGGTGCGGCGTGTTCCGATGTCGACTCCGGCACGCACACCCGCTCCGGCGAGGAGAATCGGCACATACTCGCGCGAGTGATCCGTACTCGGCGTGGTGGGATCGTTGCCGTGATCGGCGGTGATGATCAGAAGATCCGAGTCCTGTAGTGCCGTCAGTACCTCACCAAGCCGTTCGTCGAACTGTTCGAGGTTGCGGGCGTACCCCTCGACGTCGTTGCGGTGTCCGTAGAGCGTGTCGAAGTCCACGAGATTCACGAACACAAGGCCTGCGCGCGTCGAGCGTATGACATCCAGGACCTGATCCAGCCCTTCGCGGTCACTTCTGGCGGGTACGGCGCGAGTGATGCCGCGGCCGCCGAACAGATCCCTGACCTTGCCAATCGACGTCACAGAGATGCCGTGGTTCGTCAGGAGATCGAGCAGCGTGTCGCGGGGAGGCGTCAACGCATAGTCGTGGCGATTCGCGGTGCGGATGAACGCGCCGGCCGAGCCGACGAATGGCCGCGCGATCACCCGGCCGATGTTCAGCGGCCCGACGATCTCGAAGGCGATCTCGCACATCCGGTATAGCTCATTCACCGGAATCACGTCCTCGTGAGCGGCGACCTGGAACACGCTGTCGGCTGACGTGTACACGATGGGACTGCCGGTTCGGACGTGCTCGGCGCCGAGCCGCTCGATGATCTCGGTGCCGGACGCCACCACGTTGCCAATCGATCGGCGACCGATGCGCTCCTCGAACTTCTGGACGATCTCGGCGGGAAAACCGTGGGGAAACGTCGCAAACGGGCGATCGAGCACGATCCCCATCATCTCCCAATGACCCGTGACGGAGTCCTTTCCGGCTGACGACTCCGCCATCCGCCCGAACGCCGACCGTCCCTCACCGCGGTCGCCATTGCCGAGATCGACCACGCGACCGAGACCAAGCGATCTCAGATGTGGAATCCGCAGCGGAACCTGGCGGGCGATGTTGCCGAGGGTGTTGCTGCCCTGATCGCCGTAAGCGGCGGCGTCCGGCAGCTCGCCGCAGCCGACGCTATCGAGCACGATCAGGACGACGCGTGGAAAGGCAGTCAGGTGAGCGATGTCTCGATCGTCGCGATGGCGTGCTTGAACGCCAGACGATCCCTGCCGTCGACGTCGAAGACGACGACGAACTTGTCGAAGTTCTTGATACGGGCCTCGAAGTAGCGTCCGTCCATGAGATGGATCGTCACGAGCGCCCGCTCGCGCCGCGCCTGATTGAGGAACGTGTCCTGGATGTTCGGCTGCGCTGCGGACGAGGCGCGTGATTCAGTGATCTGGGACATCAGGGAGCGTCTCCTTGCCTGCTCAGACCCCGGGCTGCGAGCGTATCGAGTACGCGCTGCACGGTCTCCGGGCGCTCGCCCGGCCCCTCGAACCAGATAAGGTTAGGCTCTTTGCGAAACCAGATCAACTGTCGTCGCGCGTATCGACGATTCTCCTGGACGATGAGCGCACGCGTCGCATGCTCGTCTCGCAGTCCGCGCAGCATCTCCATCACCTGACGGTAGACCAGTCCGCCGAAGGGACGTGCATCGGGGGAAACACCACTCGCCAGCAACCGGCGCACCTCATCCACGATGCCACGCGCGAACTGTTGCTCGACCCGGCGCGCCACGCGTTCCGCGGTCAGTGCTGCCGGCAGTCGCAGACCGATTGCAACGACCTCACAGTCGGCAATGAGCGAACGCGTTGCGGCAAAATGCGCGCTGAGTGGCTGCCCGGTCGAGAAATACACCTCTAACGCGCGCACCAAACGCTTCCGATCCCTGGGCATGATCCGGAGCGCAGATTCCGAATCCACCGACTGCAACAGCCGATGCAGGCGTTCCGGTCCTTTCCGTTCGGCGATTCTATCGAGGCGTTCTCGCAGTCCTTCATCGGCCCCTGGCCCCGGAAACAGCCCACGCGTCAACGCACGGTAGTAAAAACCCGTACCCCCGACCAGAATCGGTAATCGTCCCCTGCGGTGAATGTCACGAATCGCCCGCTCGGCATCCTCGGCGAAGCGAGCGGCTGTATACACCTCGGCCGAATCGGCGATGTCGATCAGGTGGTGCGGGATGCCTCGCCGCTCTTCGGGCGCGAGCTTGTCGGTGCCGATATCGAACCCACGATAGACGGCGGTTGAGTCGCAGTTGATGATCTCGCCGTCGAACGATGCGGCAAGCGACAGACTGAGGGCGCTCTTTCCCGATGCAGTGGGGCCGAGCACGGCAAGAACCCGGCTCACGTCATCTTCACGAAGACGTAGACCGTCAATGCCACGAGGAGAACGATGAGGCCAAACTGCTGACTCCTGGTCGGCACGCGCGTCCCGCTTCGACTAATTCGGAGGACTTTCGTTGTAGTAGAACGTGACCGTGAAGAACGCCTTTGGCTCGGGGTACTCGGGTGGCAGCGGCTCCGTCGGGTTCGAACCCAGGATGGCGTTGTTGGCCGCCAGGTTGAAGGCATTGATATCTGACGGCGCGACGACCGAAATGTCGGTAATGTGCCCGTCCTTGTGAATGTTGAACTGGAGCACGACGCGGCCGCGGAAAGTCATGGCGGCATAGGGTACGAACCAGTTGCGACGCACCTGCGCGATGAATCGGCGCAGCCACGGTCCGAATTCGACTCCCTTGGTGTCGAACTGAATCGTCGCGCCGGGATCGGTCAGCCCGCCCTGCGGGTTGTGGAACGTCTCGTTCTGAACGTAGCGCTCGAGATTTTTGAGCGCGTCTCCCAGTGCACCTGGCGCGGGACGCGACGTGGTCGGTGCACGCCGCGATCCGGTATCGGCCGGCGGGAGCGTGCGTGCGATCTCCTCCTGCGGCTCTGGCTGGGGTGGCTCCGTGTCCGGCTTCACGGGTGTCTCAGGCCCCCGCGCCTGCTCCTGCGGCGCTGCCTCGACGCGTTCCGGTGAATTGCCTTGAGAGAACGGCTGTGGGTTCTCGGGTTCCTTGGGACGTAACGGCGCCTGTGACTGTCGATTGGCATCCGACAGATCTGCCCGTGGCCGCGGTTTCAGCGCCTCCAGATCGACCCTGGGCTGCACGAAGACGAAGCGTCGATCGTCGCGCTCGCGCTCCTGAAGACGAAGGAGTTCCTGTCGCCGCGCGTCGAGTTCTTCGGGGGTGGGTGCAAAGAGGTGGAGATTGGGACCGAACTGGAACCAGAGGATCAAGAGGGCATGGAAGACGACCGACAGCAACACGCCATCTCTTATGGAGATGGCGCTACCGACTACCAGCTCATCCTGGTACCGTTCCTCGAAGTCGAAGTGTATCAATAACCTAAGAGCAAATTATACCAACCGCGATGGCCCGGAATATCCGTTAAAGCCCCCGGCAGTCAGTTCCCGCTTACCTCTTTGTCGGCTCTTCTCTAACCGCCGCATACAGATAGACGATTCCGAAGGTCAGCGGGACGGCGCGGACCTCCGCAAAGCCCGATTGTCTCAGAAGTGTCATGAACTCATCAGGAGGCGGAAACGCGCCCAACTGACGCCGGTAGATACGAATACGCTCCGGAATGGCCAGAGATTACGCGGCCGATGCGCGGCAGCACCTGGCTGAAATACAACCGATACAAGGCGGCGAGTCCCGGAATGCGCGGCACGCTGAATTCGAGAATCGCCAGCCGTCCGCCGGGCCGCAGCACACGCGCCAGCTCACGGCAGGCGACGTCGGTCTTCGCCACGTTACGAACACCGAACGCCACCGTGGCTGCGTCGGCGAGGCCGTCAGGCGCAGGAATTCGCATCGCATCACCGCGCACGAGGGCAATGTGCCGCTGCTCACCCGCGTCGCGCACCTTTCGCAGGCCGAGTGCCAGCATCGCGCCCGCGAAATCGACGCCGAGGACACGCGCCGCGTAACCCGTGACACCTCCACGCGCACCCCTGCGCGCCTCTAAAGCCACGTCCGCCGTTCCCGTGCACACGTCGATGAGCGTTTCACGGCCGGTAAGCTGCAGCGACGCGATCATGCGGGCGCGCCAGCGCCGATCGATGCCGGCGCTGAGGAGATGATTCAGCAGGTCGTATCGCGGCGCGATCGCATCGAACATCCCGGCGATGCGGTCCGGTGTCTTGTCGGGAGCCAGATTAGCCAAGTGAATTCAACAACGATCTTCGCGATCTTCGTGGCCGTTCGCGGTTTATCCAATATAGAGAGCCAAGGCTGTCGCACAGAAGTACACGATCCCCACCCACCCATTCAGATCGAACGCCCTCTTCACCTGCGACAGATCGTCCGCACTCACCAGCGACTGTTCGTAGATCAGAAGCGCTCCCACGATTGCAACGCCGGCGAGATACAGCGCCGGAAGGTTGGCGGCCCACCACAGCGCGGTCATGGCCGTGACCGTCATCACGTGCATCAGCCGTGAGATGCGAATCGCGTTGGTCACGCCGAAGGTCGCCGGAATCGAGCGCAGACCGTGTCCGCGATCGAAATCCACATCCTGGCACGCGTAAAGGATGTCGAACCCGCCAACCCACAGCCCGATGGCCAGGCCGAGGAGCCATGGTTCGGCCCCTCCTCCACCTCCGGCGGCGATCCATCCGCCGACAGGCGCAACAGCCAGGGCGAGGCCGAGAAACAACTGCGTGTAGGTTGTGAACCGCTTGGCCAGCGAGTACCAGAACACACTCGCGAGAGCGACCGGCGATAGCGCCAGACACAGCGGCGACAACCGCGACGCCGCGAAGATGAACAGCATCGACGTCACGATCACGAACATCGTGGCTTCCGGCTTCGAGAGGACGCCTCTCGGGAGTTCCCGCATCGCGGTGCGCGGGTTGAGGCCATCCATCCGCGCGTCGACCAGGCGATTGAAGGCCATCGCGGCACTGCGAGCGCTGACCATGCACACCACGATCCAGACCACCTGCCGCCATGAAAACGGCTGCTCACGCCATGCCAGCAACGCTCCCGTCAGCGCAAACGGCAACGCGAACACCGAGTGACTGAATCGCACGAACGAGAGGTAGGTCGCTAGCTTGTGCATGCGTCTGCGAGCCACGAGAGGCGCACCGGCTCCGTTCCGGACACCAGGTATTCTTCCACATCGTTCACGCCTTCAGGCACGCGCACCGCGATGAGCGCCGCACGCTTACCGGGCTCGATGCTGCCGTAGTCATCGGCGAACCCGAGCGCGGTCGCGCCCGTGAGCGTTGCGCTCTGCAGGAGCGCACGCGCGGGGACCCTGGGCGCAATCCGGCGTGCTTCGGCAAGTTCGTTGAACATGTTCAGGTCTTCGACGCTGGCGAGACTGTCAGTACCAAGCGCGACATCGAGGTCCATCGCGTAGAACGCTTCGAGAGGCGGTGAGCCAACGCCGACGTAGCGATTGCTTCGGGGGCACGACACGACGGTGACCCCGAGCGTTCGCAGCCGCGACAAATCGCTTCCCTCCAGCTGCACACCGTGCACGGCGAGCACCGAGTTCTGCAGGAAGCCCAGGTCGGACAGGTACTCGACGGGAGAGCACGCAGGCACTTGCCACGTCTCGTTCCAGACTCCAATCTCCTCGAGCAGGGCTCGCCACGGCCCGGTGCCCTTCTTCAGCAGCTCGACTTCTTCCGGCGACTCGCCAAGGTGCACCGTCGACACCAGGCGCGTGTCGTCCTCGTCGAGATTACGGCGGATGGCGGAGAACAGCGCGGGCGAGACCGAATACGGTGCGTGAGGAGCCAGGCTCAATCGAACGTCGTCGCCTGATGACAACGAATCGATCGCGTGCCGTGCGGCGGCAACCTGCTCGTCGGCATCGACTCCTCGAAACCCGATCAGCTCGTGAAAGACGCAGGCGGGCATCCCGGCGTCTCGCAGCAACGGGACGACGGCGAGAGTGTTGCTCACGTCGCCGACGAGTGCTGTCCCCGTGAGGCGTGCGCGTCGGATGGCATCCGCGGCCGCACTCAGGACGGCCTGGTCGTCAATACCGGCTCGCTCGCGACGGGCCGCAAGCATCGGGCGGACCCACTCGAGAAAGCTGGACGCAGGAGAAATGCGACCGTGCAGATAGGAGAGCTCGAGATGGGTGTGGGCGTTGACGAGCCCCGGCAGCACGGCAACGCGACCGAGCGCGATGTCCTCACTGCCGTCGCGGGCACCGACCGAGACGATCCGCCCACCGTCAATCGCGACGGCTCCCCCGCCGATCGGGGCATCCGAGATCGGCAGGACCCAGTCGGCGGAAAACCGAATCACTGGCCCAGCCGAAGCTGCCTGCCGTGACGACTCCTGGCCTCGTAGTTCTTCAACTCGTCTGGAATCGAGGTGTCGCCGTCGGCGCGCGCGGTGGCCAACGCCAGCATGCGCGGGACTTCGCGCTCCCGGAAGATCGGATCGCCCAGAATCTCGTAGTGCATGTTCCGCCGCTTGGGCAGGAACCCCGCGTCTTCGATGTTGACGACGATCTCGAGCTCGTCCATGCAGTAGGCGGCACCGGCAGCCCGCACGACGTTCTCTTCGATCATGACGCTGCCCATGTCGTTGGCGCCGTAGGCGAGGCTCAGCTGTCCAACCTTTCCACCCTGCGTCACCCATGACGCCTGCAGGTTGTCGAAGTTATCGAGCACGATGCGCGACAGCCCCAGCGTGCGGAGATAGTCGACGCCCGTCTCCTCGAAGCCGCCGTGCTCGGTGTGTTCGGGTTGATAGCTCCACGTGATGAAGGCGGTGAAGCCGCCGGTCTCGTCCTGCAGGTCGCGCAACCGCATCATGTGCTCGATGCGCTCCTCGTCGGTCTCGACCGTACCGTACATCATCGTTGCGGTGGTGCGCAGTCCGGCGTGGTGCGCCTGCCGCATGATCCCGATCCATTCGTCCGACGTCGCCTTGCTGTAGCAGTTCAGCAGCTTGCGCACGCGGTCAACGAGGATCTCGGCGCCGCCGCCCGGAATGCTGTCCAGCCCCGCGGCCACCAGTCGTTCGATGACTTGCGAGGTCGGGATCTGGTTCAGCCTGGAGATGTGCAGGACTTCGGGCGGAGACAGCGCATGCAGCTTGAAGTCGGGATACCGCGCCTTCACGCCACGAAAGAGATCCTCGTACCACTGAATCGGGAGGTCCGGATTGTGGCCGCCCTGCAGCAACAGCTGGTTGCCACCGACCGCGATGGTCTCGTCGATCTTCTGGAAGATCTCCTCGAACCCGAGCACATAGCCCTCACCCGATCCCACCGGGCGATAGAACGCACAGAAGTTGCAGCGCGCGACGCAGATGTTTGTGTAGTTGACGTTGCGGTCGATGATGTACGTCACGACACCTTCGGGATGCTTGCGCAACCGGATGCCGTCAGCCAGGCGACCGAGCACGTGCGTGGGTGCAGTTCGATAGAGCGCGAGCGCCTCGGCCGCAGAGACGCGGCCCCCGTCCCTCACCTTCGCAACGATCGAATCGATCATGCTCAGAAAAACTCCAGCCTGCGTCGCCGCGGGGCCAACCCCATGTCGGCGGCGTACTCGAGAAACAACTGCAGTCCGGCGGCTTCGTCGGCGCCGAGGCCGTACTTCACATTATCCCTTAGGTATACCGCCGCTCGCGCCGCGCGGGTCGCGTCCCCCGCGCCGTACTCGGCGGCAATGGCCTCGCGCGCGGCGACACCGTCAGCCTGCGCTTGCTGCAGCGCCCGCACCACACTGCCGTTGACGGCTGTTGGCCGGCCGGTCCAGGCGGCGTAGATGAACGGGAGCCCGGTCATCTGCGTCCAGGCTTCACCCAGATCGATCTTCTGCAGACCCAGCGACTCATGATCGGCGTCGAATGCGGGATCGCCAATCAGAAGCCCGGCATCACAGAGGGACGTCATCGCGGCGAGATCAGGACCATGTGGTACGAAGTCGGGGTTGATACGGAACTGATGACGGCAGAGGACCTGAATCAGCGTGACCGACGTCCGCGAGCTGGTGTCGAGCGCGATCTTCCGAACCTCTCCGATTTCCTTACGGGTGTACAGCGCGACCGATGCCACTTTCCCACGGGATCCGATACCAACACCGGGTACGAACCGGTAGTTGTCGGCGTGCAGGTACTCGATCGACGGGATGAGCCCCAGATCGACATCGCCCTGGTGCAACAGCGACGCGCATACAGAGGGAACGTCGTATCTCACGCACCAGCGATCCGGATGCGCATCGAGAGCCCAGGTCAGGGGACGCGCGTTGAGGTATCCCACCGCGCCAATGCGGACTTGATTCAAGCTAACTCCCAACCTCCAACCCCCAAACCTCAAGCTCCAAGTCCGCGGCCAGCCGATGGCAGGACAGCTTCCCAACTGTATTGGGAGTTGGGAATTGGAAATTGGGAGTTGTCATGATCACAGGGGATTGAACCAGCCGTCGCGCTCGACGGGATTCAAGCCGGCCGCTTGAATGTTGCGCTCGATCTCGGCGCGAGCCGCCCGTCGCCTGCCTTCCGGAGCCTCATCCGAGGCCGACACACCATCGACATCGTCAGCGCCGAAGGTCAGTGCAACCTGCGCCAGCTTCGGACCGTATCGTGGCCAGTCGACTTGAATCGACGCGACGTTTGGCGCCGCCAGCCGCGCGATCGCGACCATCTTCACGTCTTCGTACCCGGTCGTCGGCCTGAACGTGCTCAGCGACATTGGAAGCGGATTGAGCGACTGAATGGCTCCGGAGCTCTCTTGCAGCTCCGAGGCCCGAATCAGCAACACCGTCCGCGCATCGGCTGGTGCCTTGCCGACTGTGAGACGCAGCTGGTTGAAGCCGGAGTCCTTCAAGCTCTCCACCGCGTCACGCGGGTTGTCGATCGCATCGAGGGGCAGATCAGCGATCGCGTCCAGGCCTGCCTGCTTGAGCCGTGCAAGTACCTGCCCCGTAGACGCCGCGGCCGACCACCGATCGATGTCGGCCCACGAGAAGGCCGAGACCCTCCGAACGCCTGCGGCCGCTCTTGCCGCCTCAACGGCCGCGATCCCCGCGTCGAACGCCGCGGGGGATCCAGTCAGTCGAATTTCGCGAGCGGCCGCCAACTGGCTCAACGGCGCTTGGTTGTCGAATGCGATCTCGGCCACACGCAAAAAGGTCGCGCGCGACTCATGCAGCCGGCGTCGAACGGTATCGGCCAGCATGCCGAGCGACAAGATGTCCGGAGTCACAGACAATTCACGGATCTCGTCGGCGGTCAGTCGCTCACCCCGATTGATTCGATCCATGTAGACATCGAACGCAGTCACTGTACTCATCTCAGCGTAGTATCCAGCTTCAGCCGGACCGGTCCTTCGTCACGATCACACCGACGCTGCCATCGCCTGAGCCACCCTGGTCGCCAACTCCAGCGCATCGCGCCCGGCTCGCCCGCTCACACCTGGCTCCCGGCGATCGCGGACAGCGGCAACGAAGTCCGCCAGTTCGGCACGCAGTGGTTCGTCGCGCACCACGTCGAGCTTGCCTCCTTCGATCACGGGCCGGCCGTTCTGCGGAACCAGCCGGTAGATCTCCGCCTCCTGCGAGGCATAATCGATCGACAGGTATGACGCCTGCTGAAAGAAGCGTACCTTCCGAACCTTGTCGCGGCTGATCCGGCTGGCCGTCACGTTCGCGATACAACCCGACGCAAACCGCAGACGGACGTTGGCGATGTCCGTGCGCGCGGTAAGAACGTTCACGCCGACGGCCTCAATCGCAGTGACCTCCGACTTCACCGCTGCGAGCAGCAAATCCAGATCGTGAATCATCACATCGAACACGACGTCGATGTCGAGACTTCGTTCCGGGAACGTCCCGAGCCGATGAATCTCGATGAATCGTGGATTGGAGACCAGCGGCAGCGCCGCGATGACCGCAGGATTGAAGCGCTCGGTATGTCCGGACGCAAGCACGACATCTCGGCGCGCGGCAGCCTCAATCAACCGATCCGCCTCTGCGATCGACCCTGCCAGCGGCTTCTCGACGAGCACGGAGATCCCACGATCGATCAACGGCAGCGCCACATCCAGATGGGAGATCGTCGGCACGGCTATCGTCGCGGCCGTGAGCCCCTCGAGTGGCAGATCGGACAGTTGCGTGAAGCCGGGAACGCCGTACTTCGAGCCGACTTCTTTGGCTCTGCCAGGCTTGGTGTCCACCACTCCGGCGAGCTGGACATCGGCCATGGACGCCAACAACCGAGCGTGGTGCTGCCCGAGGTGACCAACGCCAATCACGGCGACGCGAAAGGGCGCGCTCATGCCGTCGCGGGCTTCTCACGCCCGATGATCGTGATGCCTGCGTCGTTGGCGGACGCAAAGACTGCGTCACCATCGAGCACGAGAGTCTTGCCGGCGTCGATCGAAAGCGCAGAGGCACCAGCGACTCGCATCGCCTCGATCGTGGCAAAGCCGACCACAGGCACATCGAAGCGCATATCCTGCTTCGGCTTCGCGACCTTGACGATGCGCACGCCAGGGCCGGCGAGGTGACCGGCGCGGCCGATCACTTCATCGGTCCCTTCCATCGCCTCGACCGCCACGACCGCCTGGTGCTTGACGGCAATCGTCTGACCGATGTCGAGACCGGCGATGACATCGGCCATGCGGTACCCAAACTCGAAATCACGCAGTTCGTCTTCGGACGGCGCCCGCCGCGTGAGCACGCCTGGTCGCGCGAGCAGCGGCATCAGCAGCGTCGTCGAGTCGATGAGCTCGATACCGTTCTCGTTCATCACGCCAGCGACCGCTCCGATCAGTCCGTCGGTGTTGCGGGATGTGAGCTTCTTCAACACCGAGATGAACGTAAGGTCAGGGATGATGCCACCGAATATCTTGGTGTGCTTCACCTGCCCGGCCATCACGGCTCGCGTGACGCCAGCCTCGCGCAGCAGGCGCACGCACGTACCCAGTTGCCCCAACGAGATCCAGTGAATCGACGCGCCGTGCCGTTTGGCAGCGTCATTGAGCTCGGAAAACGCCTCCTCTTTGACGGCCACGATGGTGACGTCGTGGCCGAGCGCGCGAGCGGCATCGAGGACGAGAAAGGGGAACCTGCCGTTACCAGCGATGAGACCGAGCATCACAGTTCCCGGTTTCTGGTTCCGGGTTTCAGGTTCGTGTTCGGCGTTCCAGTTCGTGGTTCGACGTGTCCCAGACCCCGAACCTCGAACCATGAACCAGGAACCCGAACTCCGAACACGGACGTGGAACCAGGAACGTGGAACCACGAACGGCACTATTCATCAGCGACCAGTTCCTCGGCCCGTCGAGTGGGTTTCCTGAGGATGACGCCGCGCTGGGATGTGCGTATGAACTCCACCAGATAGCGGACCTCAGGCGCCAGGAGCGACTCGTCCTGCTCGATCTGCGCCAGCGCCTGCGTGGTATTGAGCTTCGATTGCAAAAGATACCGGTACGCCAGCTTGAGCTGCGCGATCGTGTCGGGCGTGAATCCTCGGCGAGACAGACCGATCGAGTTGACGCCAAACACGCGAGCGGGACGGCTGCCAATCGTGCGCCCGAATGGCAGCGCATCCTTGGTCACGACAGAGTATCCGCCGATGAATCCATACCGCCCCACGCGACAGAACTGGTGCACCGCGGAACCGGCGCTCACGTTGGCGAAGTCCTCGACGCCGACGTGACCACCGAGCGTGGCATGCGGACCGAAGATCGTCCCGCTTCCAATGTGGCAGTCATGCGCCACGTGGACGTAGGCCATGAACAGATTGTCGCTGCCGATCGTCGTTGCGCCGCCGCCACCCGCCGTACCGCGATTGATGGTGACGAACTCGCGAAAGATATTGCGTCGCCCGATGCGGAGCGCTGTCGCCTCGCCGCGGTACTTGAGATCCTGCGGCGCCAGTCCTATCGAGGCCATCGGGAAGATCTGTGTTTCATCTCCGATCTCCGTGCGGCCATCGATGACGACCGACGAGCCGATCCGGCAGTGCTTCCCGATGCGAACCTCTGGTCCAATCACCGAGTGCGGACCGATCGTGGTCCCTTCCCCGATCTGCGCCGCGGGATCGACGTGCGCCGTCGGATCGATGGCCGCCGCGCCGACCTCGATGGCCAGCAGCAACTCGGCTTCGGCCACCACCTGCCCGTCGATATATGCCGCCGCCTGGACGCGCGCGAGACGAGACCGTGCCCGGCGCAGCGTGACTTCCAGTCGAAGACGATCACCGGGAACGACACTACGGCGGAACTTGGCGCTGTCGACGCCGCGCAGCGAGACGCGCGCGGTCTTCGGCGTCTCCGCGCGGTCGAGCAGCATGACGGCCGCGGTCTGCGTCAACGCCTCGATCGTCAGGACCGCGGGCATCAATGGCGAGCCTGGAAAATGTCCCTGGAAGAACTCCTCGCCAACGGTGACGTTCTTCACCGCCACGATCCGCTGGCCCGACTCGAGCTCGGTGATCGCGTCGAGGAGATAGGACGGGTATCGGTAATAGACGCGCCCGAGAAGTCCCGGTACGTCCAAACCCTGATTCACGAGATTCGAGTGCGATGAACTGTCGTCCACCCGTCTCCGTTCTGCAGCTGCCCGGTTCGTGCTCACGTTCGGTTCGAGGTTCGTCCTTCCGCCTGCAGCGTTCCTTCCCAGATCAGCGCGGCCGCCCGTGCAAGGGCGGCCACTGACCTGACCCGCGGGCCGCACCGCGCGGTCTCGCCCCAGCCAAATGGCGGAGGCGGAAACCGAGAAGGGACTGGCCTGAGGACGCCCCGTTACTTCGGCGCTGGGGCCGGAGCCGGCGCGGGGGCCGGAGCCGGCGCTGTTGCCGGAGCCGGTGCTGCGGCCGGAGCCGGCGCCGCGGCTGCGGGCGAATCAAAGGCCTGAATCACTTCGGCGGTCAGGTCCATCCCGGGTTCCGCCCAGATGAGGCCGCTCTGTGCCGCGTTGAAGACGAAGTGCACGCCCTTCTGCTTGGCGACTCTGTCGATGATCGGTGTCAGCTTGCGGTTGAACTCACCCTCGACCTGCTCGGCGAGCTGCTGCACGTCCTGCTGCGCGTCTTCTGTAAACCGCTGCAGGTCGCGCTGCTGGCGCTCGATGTTCGCCTGCAGTTGGGCGCGGGCCGAATCGCTCAACACGCTGCCTCCCTGCTCGAGCTTCTGCTGATCGCTCTGGAGCGCCTTGTTCTTCTCCTGAAGCTCGCGCGACTTCTGCTCCTGCAGGACCTTGATCTTCTCGGCCGCAACTTTGCCTTCGGCCGACTGTGCCGCCACTGCCTGCACGTTCACGTAGGCGTACTTCATCCCCTCCTGGAAGCGGGGCTTCAACTCCACAGCAGGCGCGGGCGCGGGCGGCGCTGGCTTCTGCCCAAGCGGTGGCGGCGTTGGCTTCTGCCCCGGCGTTGCCGGTGCGGGAGTCGGTTTCTGCGTCGCGGGAGCCTGCGGGGCGGCCGCCGGAGCCTGGGCATACGCTGCACCTGCAGCGAGCATCGCACTGAACGCCACAACGGAGGCAAACACTCTCATTACTCTCGGTCCTTTCCTAAGTGGTCCCTGTATCCCGAAGCTCTAAAATTTTACTCGACCAACCGACGCCAAGTAAGATGGATCCAAGCCCGCCGCCTTGCCCAGGAGACTTGCCTGTTGATGCGCTACCTCATGCCATTCTTGATGCTGCTTGCCGCGACAACGCTGGCTGGATGCAGTTCTAACGACAATTTACCTGAAACTCCAACCCAACCCACCCCGGTACAAATCACCGAAAGCTTCAGCGGAAATCTGAACGTCAACGGTGCCCGTACCCACAGCTTCGCGGTCGATCGCGCCGGCACGGTGACGGCTCAACTCAAAGCGCTCTCCGATCAGGCTGCCACGATCGGCGTCAGCCTCGGCACGTTCAACGGTTCAGCGTGCGCGATCCTGCTCAGCAAGACCGACGCGGTCCTCAACTCCGCAGTCACTGGTACTGCACAATCGACCGGCCAGTTCTGCGTGTGGCTGAACGACGTAGGCAAACTCACCGCTGGCGTCGACTACACGATCGACGTGACGCACTACTGAAGCGGGTCTGACGACCCGCTCAACGTACGGGTCTCAACACGCGAGACCCGCCCTGCAGCAGTCCGATCAGAACGTCGTTCCAACTGCAAACCTGAAGACGGTCTCCTTCGCCGGCTGGAGGTTGTTGTCCAGCACTCCGCCGCGCGAAGGGTTCCACGAATAGATAAGCCGGAACGGTACGTTCAGGACCGGCATGAAGAACCGGAGTTCGAGACCGGTCGACGCCTTGAAGGCGTGCGTGCTACCGACTTCGATCGTCTCCACACCGGAGGGGCCGCTCGGGTCGAGCAGCGAGGACGTCGCGAACGGGTCGGTGATGGCTGGCGGCGTCGGCACGCGCAGTTCCAGCAACGGCTCCATCCACGAGAACGGCTCACCGAAATCACGAACCTGGCCCGCGTCGAAGAACGCGACGATGCGCACCTGGCTCATGATGGAAACGAGATACTCGGCGTTGAAGAGCAGGCTCTTGTTGCCGCCGAGCACGACGAACGATCCCGGCACGCTCGGGCCGATGGACCTGATGTCGAAGCCGCGCACGCTGTACTCTCCGCCGAGGAACAGGCGCTCGAATACCGGCAGGAACTCCGTCCTCCCGACCGGCGCGATGTACTCGGCCAGGGCGCGGAAGCCCACAGAGGTCCGCGGCAGGTGGCGGAAGAAGAAGATCGCCTCAGCCCGCGGTTTGTAGAACTGTGTGTTCCCGCCGAGTACCGCGAGGTCGATCGACGCCGTCAGGCGTTTCCCTGTGTTCGGGAAAATCGGGTTGTCGACCGTGTTGTGGACGATGCTCGGTGTGATCTTGCTGACCGAGCGCTCGCCGCCCTGTCCGATGAGCAGCGAGTCGTACACGAACGGATTACGCCGCAGCACCTCGATCTGGGTCGGCGTCAACTGCGAGAGATCGCGGAGCGACGAGATAGTCTGACATCCCGTCGGTCGCAGGATGCACGACGTATCGAAGAGCGCCTCGTTCAGGTCGGTCATCCGGACCTTCTCGAACGAGTAGTTCGTGAACATGCGGGTGAAGTCGGCGAGCGGGAAGCCGAAGACCAGGTTCATCCCCCGCGACTTCTGCGTGTAGTAGCCGATGTACTGCAGCGACCGGTTGTAGACGTCGAACCCGCCGGTGATGTTGCGATCGAACAGAAACGGCTCGGTGAAGGCAAGCTGGTAGTTCTGCGCGCGATCGCCCGCCTGGATCGACAACGTCAGGCTCTCTCCACGACCGAGGAAGTTCGAGGTCTGGAATCCCAGCTGGCCGAAGAACCCCTCGTACTGCGAGACACCGGCACCGAAGGTGAGCTGATTGCGATTCTGCTCCTCGAAGCGGAGCGTGACGTCGACGGTGTTCTCCTGGCCGGGAGTCTTGTCGACCTTCATGTCCCGGTCGTCGCCCTTCAGCTCCTTGAAGTAGCCGAGCTGATTCAGGCGGCGGACACTGTACTTGAGCGCCTCGGTGTTGAAGATGCCGCCCTCGACGAGCCGCATCTCACGGCGGATCACGTTGTCGCGCGTCGTGGTGTTGCCGGTGAACGTGATGCGATTGACGAAGTACTGCGGGCCCTCGTCGATGCGCATCGTCACATCGACAGTTGGTTCTGCCGGCTTCGCGCTCGGAGCAGCCGGCGCTGAGACCTCAGCGAGCGCCGCGGGCACCTGCGCGGCCAGCGTCCGTTCCGGACGGTTCGGATCGTCGCTGAAGGTGAGCATCGGGAAGGGCGTGAACTCCATGTACCCCGCCCCGCCGTAGATCTCCTGCGCCTTCTTGTTCCCGTCCTGCAGCTTCTTCCGGCTATACCACTCGCCCGGCTCGATCTTGTAGAGCGTCTTGAGACCGTCGCTGCGAACGACCTTGTTCCCCTCGAAGCGCAGTTCGCCCATGCGGTAGCGCGAACCCTCGGTCACAGGGATTCGCAACTGGATCCACCGCGTCTTGCCGTCGCCGCTGTCCTCGAGCGTCTTCACTTCGGGCTGCCCAACGCGAGCCTGCGGGTACCCCTCGTTCTGGTAGAACTCGACGATCTTGGCCGCGTCCTCCTCGAACAGCGCCTCCTTGTAGGTCCCGCCACCGGAGATCCATCCGTAGAAGGGATTCTTCGGCTTGTTCTCCTTGATCTTCCGCTGCAGCGCGCCGTCGCCGACCGCCTCGTTACCGACGAACTCGACATCGCGAATCTTCAGCTTGGGTCCTTCGCCGACGACGAACGTGATGTTGATCAGTTTCGGGCCGCCGGCGACCGGGGTGATCTTGTGACCGACTTCGGCGTTGCTGAAGCCTTTCTCCGCCATCAACTCGCGCAGCACACCTTCCACACGCCGAACCGTGCCGTCGTCGCGGAACGAGTCGAGCCGCATCTCGATGGACCGCTCACGAAGCTTGTCATCGATGTCGGTGCGCTTGATGATGCTGATGCTTTCGCCGTCGGAGTCGCGATAGTCGACGATCTTGATCCGCTCGCGCTCCTCCATGTGGTAGACGACCATCTTCCCGACAGTTCCGTTCGGGAAGGTGTGATCGGTCACCTCGATCGACAGATCGTCGAGGAAGTTGGTCGCCCACAGCCGCTTGAAGTCCGCCAGCATCGTCTGCTCGGTCGCGTCGTCGTACCAGACGAACTGGTTCTGACGCGTCTGACTCGTGCGCAGCTGGATGTAATACATGTAGGTCTCGTTCTCGATCGTCGAGAACCCACCCTGGCTGTTGAAGCACGGCTGAAGGATCCACACAAAGGGTGGCGACCCTGGCGGCGGAAGGGCAAACGGCGCCGACACCGGCGTCCCGCAGGCGGTCTTGGCGACGACCGCAGCCGGCTGCGCAGCCGCGGGAGCTTCGGCATTGGCCGCGGGCGCGCCGCTTGGCGCTGGCGCGACCTGGGCGGAAGCGCCGGTCGCGAAAACGCCAAGGATTCCCAGAAACAAAAAGGCGGTAATCTGCTGACGCATCAGGTGAAACACCTTAGTTTACTGGATTTTAGACGGCTCTGGCAGCCGATTGGCTTGACGCCGATCAAGAAACCGGCGGTCGGGGTTGCTAAAGAAGGAGTAGAGCGGGTCTGTTTGACCCGCTCTGGCTAGTTGAGCCGTCGTCCAGCGACCAGTTCCCCGGCGCCCAGCGGGCGATAGGAAATCTGGCCGGCATCCATGTAAACCTCGATCTCGCCGTCCCCGAGGTTGCCTCGAATCAATTCCTCCGAGAGCGGGTCCTCGACGTATCGCTGGATGGCGCGGCGCAGGGGACGGGCACCGTACGAGCGATCCTTGCAGGTGACGTCGATGATCCAGTCGACAACATCACGGTTGATGGAGATCTTCATGCGCCGGTCGACGAGATTGGCGTTCAGCTGATCGAGCAGCAGCCCCATGATCCGCCGCAGGTCGTCGTCGGACAGCGCCTCGAAGACGATGATCTCGTCGATGCGGTTGATGAACTCGGGGTTGAACGTGCGCTTGACCTCACCGAGCACCATGTCGCTGACGTTCTTGTCGATCGCCGTCGTGTCGCTGGCCTGGAACCCGAGTGACGCCTTCTTCTGGATGAAGCGCGCCCCGATGTTCGAGGTCATGATGATGATGGTGTTCTTGAAGTTCACCCGGTTGCCCAGACCATCAGTCAGGTGGCCATCCTCGAACACCTGCAGCAGGATGTTGAAGATGTCCGGGTGCGCCTTCTCGATTTCGTCGAGCAGCACAACGGAGTACGGATTCCGTTTCACCTTCTCCGTCAGCTGACCGCCCTCTTCGTGCCCCACGTATCCGGGCGGCGAACCGATCAACTTCGACACCGAGTGCTTTTCCATGTACTCGGACATGTCGAAGCGGATCAGCGCGTTGTCGCTGCCGAACAGGAAGTTCGCCAGTGCACGTGCGAGCTCCGTCTTACCAACACCGGTCGGTCCGAGGAAGATGAAGCTGCCCACCGGACGATTCGGGTTTTTCAGGCCGGCACGTGAGCGGCGAATCGCTCGCGAGATCGCCGAGATGGCCTTGTCCTGGCTGACCACGCGCTTGTGGAGGTCGGCCTCCATGCGCAGCAGCTTGTCACCTTCATCCTGGTTGATCGACGAGATCGGAACGCCGGTCCACTTCGACACGACTTCGTCGATGTCACTCTTGCTGACCACGACACGTCGCACCTTGCCGTCGAACCGCTCGCGCGTCAGCTGGAGGTTCTCACGCGCGGCCGACTCCTGGTCACGATAGAACTGCGCCTTCTCGAAATCCTTCTGCGAGACGGCGGTCTCCATCTGCTCGACGGCGACGCGAATGCTCTTGTTGATCTCGCCGAACTCATCGCTGTAGGCGGCTTCCTTCAGCTTGGCGCGCGCGCCCGCTTCGTCGACGAGGTCAATGGCCTTGTCGGGCAGGAAGCGGTCGGTGATGTAGCGGCTCGACTGATAGACGGCCGCCTCGATCGCCTCGGGTGTGTATTCGACGCGATGGAACTGCTCGTACCGATCCTTGACGCCCTTGAGGATTTCGATCGTCTCTTTCTCGGCCGGGGGATCGACCTTGATCGCCTGGAAGCGGCGCTCGAGCGAGCGATCCTTCTCGATGTACTTCCGGGTACTCGGCCGGCGTCGTGGCGCCGATGCAGCGGATCTCACCGCGCGACAACGCGGGCTTGAGGATGTTGGCCGCGTCGAGAGAGCCCTCGGCCGAACCGGCGCCAACCAGCGTGTGCAGCTCGTCGATGAACACGATGATGTTCGGGTTCTCGGTGAGCTCCTTCATGATCGCTTTCAGGCGCTCCTCGAACTGACCGCGGTACTTCGTGCCGGCGACGATGAGCGAGATGTCGAGGGCGAGGATGCGCTTGTCGGCCAGGAAGTGGGGCACATCGCCGTAGACCACTTTTTGGGCGAGGCCCTCGACGATCGCCGTCTTTCCGACACCGGGCTCCCCGATGAGCACCGCGTTGTTCTTCGTCCGGCGGCAGAGCACCTGCTGCACGCGCTCGAGCTCGTAGTCGCGTCCAACCAGCGGGTCGAGTATGTTCTTCATCGCCGCTTCGGTCAGGTCGCGGCTGAACTCCGCCAGCAGCGGCGTCTCCTTCACGCGCGTCAGCGTCGTCTTCTCATTGAGGAGTTGGACGATGTCCTCGCGGACGGTGTGGAGGCGCATCCCCTTCTCCATGAGGATGGAGGCGGCGACGCTGCGCTCTTCACGGAGGATCCCGAGCAGCAGGTGCTCGGTCCCGATGTAGTTGTGCAGCAACCGGTCGGCTTCCTCGGCTGCGCATCCGAGGACACGCTTGGTCTCGGCGCTGAACGGAATCTCGACCGAGGTCGAGACCTTCTCGCGAAAGACCGTGCGCCCCTCGATTTCCTTGCGGATGTTTTCCAGGGACAGATGCGAGCGCGCAAAGATCCGGCTCGTCAGCCCTTTGCCTTCCCGGATTAATCCAAGAAGGAGGTGCTCGGTCTCGATCGATACGCTGCCGAGCTGGCTGGCCTCATAGCGGGCAAAGAAGAGTACTCGTCGCGCCCGTTCCGTGTAACGTTCGAACATCCGGCCCGCCTTGGGGTTATGAGGCCGTTGACAATGACCTCGTTAACAACATTATAAGGCAAAGCTTGCGTCCCACCAACGGCCTCGCACGCCTAAGTCCTATACCTGCTAGGGTTTCGGCGTTCGCTTCGGTCAGATGCCTGTAGCTCGCGATCTGATCCTTACTACTCTGTTCGACGCTGTTGCCCCGCTACAGGTCTCAACCGGAGCGCATGTCCGTGCTTATCGGCGCATCTCGCCTTGCCTGGTAGATAGTGAAGGGCGGGGCGTTTACGTTACGTGTTTCACCACGCAGCGGGCCACGGACTTCTCGATCACCGCGTCGCGCGCGAGTGCGTCGTAGGCCAGAAAATGCGGCGCTCGAACTCCTCGAGCATCTCCCGACGAACGGTGACCTGGACAAGAACCACGTACCCGCTGTTAATCCCAACCTCCAATTCCCAATAGACAACTCCCAAACTCCAACTCCCAACTCCCAAGACAGCTCTCGAGCCAAGGTCTTGCTCGAAACTTGAACCTTGGGAGTTGGACATTGGGCGTTGGGACTTGATGGCTTCTCGCCAATATACTGTCCCGCATGCCAGAAACTGTCGGATTCATTGGGCTCGGACTCATGGGCCGGCCCATGGCCAAGAACATTCTCAAGAAGGGGTATCCCCTCGTCGTCAACAGCCGCAGCCAGGGTCCCGTCGATGATCTCGTCGCGGCCGGGGCCGAGCGCGCGTCGTCGCCGGCAGATGTCGCACGCCGTGCAACCCGCATCATCACGATGGTGCCTGACTCCCCAGACGTCGAACAGGTCCTCGAGGGCCCGAACGGCGTCTTCAGCGCCATCCAACCAGGCACGATCATCATCGACATGAGCAGCATCGCCCCGGGCCCGGCGCGGCGCCTCGCGGAGCGTGCGAAGTCACTCGGCGCCACGATGCTCGACGCACCGGTCAGCGGCGGTGACATCGGCGCTATCGAAGGCACCCTGTCGATCATGGTCGGTGGCGATCTCGCAGCGTTCAACGCGGTCAAGCCGCTGCTCGATGCGATGGGCAACCCGGAGAAGGTCGTCCGCATTGGCGAGTCAGGTGCGGGCCAGCTGTGCAAACTGTGCAACCAGATGGTGATCGGCGGCACGCTCGTCGTGGTCGCGGAGGCGCTCGCACTGGCGCGCAAGGCCGGAGTCGATGCGGGCAAGGTTCGGGAAGCGTTGCTCGGCGGCTTCGCCGCCAGTCGCGTGCTCGAAGTGCACGGCGATCGCGCGCTCAAGGGCACCTACAAACCTGGATTCAAGACGCATCTCTACGCGAAGGACATGCGGAACGTCGTCGCTACGCTCGCCGAGAACGATACGGCCGCGCCGGTCACCGCCGTCGTGCAGCAGCTGCTGCACGCAACGATGGCCGCCGGACGAGGCGAGGACGACAATTCGATCATGGCGAAAACGGTGTTCGAGCTGGCAGGGCTGGAGTAGGCTCTGGGCTCTCGGCTCTGGTCTTTCGGTTCTCGATACGCAGACCTCGTATTTGTCCGGCTCGCTGGAGCGCGCTATCCGCGAAGGCGGCGGCCGGACCTGGAGAACACGCCGATGCGACTCTCACTCAAACGTTGCGTGCCGTGGATCATCGCGTGCGCGTTGCTGATGTCGACGAGCGCGCGCGCCGAGGTCACCAAGGTCACTATCGCGAATCGCACCGTCGTTGCCGGAGGTCAGACGTTCGGGCAGGTCGGTCCGTACGAGAAGCTCACCGGCACGATCGAGTTCGCCGTGGATCCGAAGGACAAGCACAACGCGCGGATCGTCGATCTCGAGCACGCGTCGCGAGCAGCCGATGGGCGCGTTCACTTCTCAGCGGACTTGTACGTCCTTCGCCCCGTCGAGGAAGCCAGAGGGAACGGCGTCCTGCTGTTTGAGATCGCCAATCGCGGGCGCAAGGGACTACTGGGACGATTCAACCGTGGCGCCGGAGGCAGTCAGGATCCAACCTCCGCAGCCGACTTCGGTGATGGCTTCCTGATGAATGCGGGGTACACGCTGGTGTGGGTTGGCTGGCAGCACGATGTCGAGCGTCCGCTGGTCAGCATCGATGCTCCTGCCGCGAACGTACAAGGGCGTGTTCGCTACTCGTTCATCGTCGACGAGAAGCGGACGGAGGCCGCACCTGGTGATCTTCCGGCGTATCCACCCGTCGACGTCAACGATCGTTCCGCCACGCTGACGGTTCGCGATCGCTTCTGGGGATCGCCGACGCGCGTGCCACGCGAGAAGTGGCGGTTCACACTGCAGAACGCGCGCGTCCGAGTGACGTTCGACGAGGGTTTCGAGCCGGGACGCCTCTATGAGGTCGACTACCCGGCCACCGGCGCGAAAGTGGCCGGTGCCGGAATGGCGGCGATTCGTGATGCCGCATCGGCCTTCCGCTATCGGGCAGACATGCCGGTTCGCGGTCGGTCGGCGTACATCTTCGGCGCGTCACAGAGCGGCCGCTTCCTGCGTCAGTTCCTGCACGATGGCTTCAACGTGGATGAACAGGATCGCCGCGCGTTCGATCTGGTGTGGCCGCACATCGCGGGCGCCGGACAAGGGTCGTTCAACGAGCGGTTCGCGGCACCCGGGTACAACACGTTCTCAGCGACGCGATTCCCGTACGCCGATGCGGAGCAGGTTGGCGCTGACGGCAAACGCGATGGCATCCTGGCGAGCTATCGCCCGGATCAGGCGCCGAAGGTGATCTACACGAACACCTCCGTGGAGTACTGGGGGCTCGGTCGCTCCGCCGCGTTGACTCATCTGACGCCCGATGGCACCCGTGACGGCACCGTGCCGGACAACGTTCGCATCTACCTTCTCGCCGGCACGCAGCACGGCGAGGCTGCGTTTCCACCGGCGCGCACAACCGGTCAGGCGCTCGCGAATCCGATGCCGCAGGGCAATGTCATGCGAGCGCTGCTTCGCGCGGCACATGCATGGGCCAGTTCCGGCACACGTCCGCCCGACAGCCGCTATCCTGCGCTGCGCGATCAGAGCCTGGTCAAGCTGAGCGCGATCGGGTTCCCTGCTATTCCTGGTCTCAGCGACCCACTCGCGATCGAAGGCCCAGGTCGCATGGATGGCGAACGCGTCACTGCCCTTCCTTTCCTGGTGCCACGAGTCGATGCCGATGGCAACGAAGTCGCCGGCATCCGTGTGCCTGAACTGGCCGTGCCGCTGGCGACAACCACCGGCTGGAACTTCAGGGCCGAACGGATCGGCAATCCGACGACGCTCTACGCGCTGCTCGGGTCGTACGTGCCGTTTGCGCGAACGAAGACCGAGCGCGAAGCTCGACACGATCCCCGTCTATCGATCGAAGAACGCTATCGGGATCGGGAGGACTATCTGCAACGCATCCGCGCCTCGGCAGCAGATCTGGTGAAGGAACGGTTTCTGCTCGAAGAAGATGTCGAAGACGTCGTGCAGCGTGCGACGCGTCACTGGACGTATGCCGTCGCGGCCGCGCAAACAGCGACCGGCCCTATCTGAATCAGGATGCAGAATGCAGACACCGCCAACATCGCATCGAGCAAAGCGGACACTGTCTGAATTCTGATTCTGAATTACAGAGTCTACATGGGATGCAGGTGTCCTCGTTCGAGCCTGAGAACTCGATCACACGCGGCTGCGAGTCGTGGATTGTGGGTCGCGATCACTGACGTGAGGCCTTGCTCAGCGTGCATGTCCTTGAGAAGGCCATGCAGCGAATCCGCGGTACTCTCGTCGAGGTCTCCCGTCGGCTCGTCGGCCAGCAGCAGCGCCGGCTTCATCGCCAGCGCGCGGGCCACGGCCACCCGCTGCTGTTCGCCGCCCGACAACTCGCTCGGGCGATGCGCGATGCGGTCTCCGAGCGCAACGCGCGTGAGTAGATCGGACGCGCGTCGACGCGCCTCCGCCCCGTTCTGGCGCGCGATGCGCATCGGCATCTCGACGTTTTCCGCCGCCGTGAACTCCGGCATCAGGTGATGAAACTGAAAGACGAAGCCGACGTTCCGGTTCCGGAACTGCACCAGCGCCGAATCGTCGAGCGCGCGCAGATCGATGTCGGCGACCACGATGTGACCTGAGTCGGCACGGTCGATACCGCCGAGCAGGTGAAGCAGGTACTCTTGCCGACGCCGGACGCGCCGACAATCGCGACCATCTCTCCGTGGGCCACGTGCAGTTCGAGATCGCGCAGCACGTGAATGCGCTGCGCACCCAGCTGATAGACCTTGTTCAGGCCATGAACGTCGACGAAAGCCACGCTACTCGAACCTGAGCGCCTGGACCGGATCGAGCCGGGACGCCTGGCGCGACGGATAGATCGTGGCGAGAAAACAGATCAGCGATGGTCACCACGACGACGACGAGGAAGTCGAGCGGCTGGACGATGAACGGCACGTGCGACACCTGATAGACGTCCATCGGGATCTGAATCAGCTCGTAGGTATCGAGCACCCAGCAGAGGCCAAGTCCCAGCAGACCTCCCACCGTCGTGCCGACGACGCCAATGACCAGACCCTGCATCATGAAGATCGTCATCACCCGCACCGACGATGTGCCCATGGTCTTCAGGATCGCGATGTCACGGCTCTTCTGCTTCACGAGCAGGATGAGCGAGGAAATGATGTTCAGGGCGCCGACCATGACGATCAGCCCGATCGTGATCGAGATGGCCATCTTCTCGAGCCACAGCGCCGAGAAGAGCGATCGATTGAGCTCGGACCAGTCCTCGGCGACATACTCGGGACCCAGTTTATCCGGGATCAACCGTGCCACACCTGCAGCGGCCCAGATGTCATCGACGCGCAACTGAATCAGATCGGGCGCCTCTTTCGAGAACATCCGTCGGGCGAAATCGAGCGTGACGAAGCCGAACGCCGAGTCGTATTCGTACAGCCCGAGTTGAAACACGCCCACAACCTTCACGCGGCGATTGCGCGGCATCAGGCCCATGGGCGACAGCGAACCGCCCGGAGTGATCAGCGTGACCTCTTCGCCGACGGAAGCGCCCAGTTGTTGCGCGAGATCATGACCGAGCAGGATCCCCGGGCGATCGTCCTCTCCCTGATCGGTCAGCCCTTCGAGACTGCCCTGCGTCAGCGTGCGTTCGATGTCCGTGACCTGCCCTTCGAGAACCGGGTCAACTCCCTTGAGCGTGATGAAGGCATCGCTGCGATCGGACGACACAATCCCTCTGCCGAGGATCGCCGGGCCGGCGCCCGCCACACCGGGCAGGGCGCGGAGACGCGCCACCTCCGACTCGTAGTCCCCCAGACTACCCGTCTTCCAGACGTAAATGTGGGCCTGGGAGCCCAGGATCCGATTCCGCAGTTCCCCCTGCAGACCGGTCATAAGGGCGAGCGCCACAACGAGGGCCATGACGCCAACAGCCACACCGATCGTTGAGAACAGGGAGACCCGCGAGATCGAGGACTGCTGGCGACGCGCCAGCAAATATCGGAGGGCGATGAACAGCTCAAAAGACACGCTGGCGACCACTTATATTATGAACGGCATCGGGTAGAGGCGAGCCTTTAGACTCGCCGTGACTCGGAGAGTCCCATTAGAATGATGAAAACAGTCCGCCATTTGGCGGACTTATGAGACGATCGGGTTCAGATTCGCCCAATATTTATCGGGCTGATTGGCATGCATCGCGCTAAACGACCAAATTTGTGATTGAGACAACCGACTCAGCCAAGGTGAAGACGGTCGCCTCGTTCCGGAGCAAGCCATCCGCGCAGGCCACCGCGCCGGTGCGGGAGAACGTCACCCGGGAGGACGTCACCCTCGAATTCACCAGTGAAACTGCCCGGCCGAACAAGGCAGCGAGACCGGTCCTCGCGATCCGGAAGCCTGCGATGCTCGCGCTCGTGACACTGGCTCTACTGGCTGTCGCCGGGGCCGTTTTCGCCGGGCTGACGCTTCGGGCGCCCGCGCCAGCGACGGGCTCGCTCGTGGTCGAATCCGATCCGCCGGGCGCCGAGGTCGTGATAAACGCCGTGGTCCGAGGGCTCACGCCACTTACGCTCACCCTGCCCACCGGCACTCATCCCGTCGTCGTGCGACGAGGCACGAACGTCAAGCAGTTGAACGTCGAAATCGCAGGGGGCGACGCAAAGTCCTATCACGTCGCCTGGGCCGAGGAGGCACCGGCGGCGGTCGCCGCCGCAACCGGCAGCCTCTCCGTTGTCAGCGACCCTCCAGGAAGCACGGTGATCGTGGACGGCGCGGCGCGCGGTCAGACGCCCTTGACCATTCGCGACCTTGCGCCCGGACGGCACGATGTCCTGGTTCGGAGTTCCACCAGCACGTACCAGCGCTCGGTTCAGGTTGACGCCGGGGCCACGGCGTCGCTCGTGGTCGGCGGCGGCCCGGCTGCCGGGACGTCCTGGGGCTGGATTACCCTGCAGACCCCGTTTCCGGTGCAGGTACTCGAGGATGGGCGCGTCGTCGGCACGAGCGAAATCGATCGGATCATGCTCTCGCCCGGTAATCACGAGCTCGATTTCGTTAACGATCAATTGGGGTTCCGACAGAGTTCGCGGGTGAGCGTATCGGCAGGACGCGGAGACCCCGTCTCGCTTACAATCCCTCGCATGGCGATGAACATCAATGCATTGCCCTGGGCGGAGGTATACATCGACGGGGCCCGGATCGGCGACACGCCGCTGGCCAACGTGATGCAGCCGATTGGCGATCATGAGATCGTCTTCCGTCATCCACAACTTGGTGAGAAACGACAGGTGGCGCGACTGACTCAGCGCGAACCCCTTCGCGTCTCCGTCGACATGAGGCAATGATGACAAAGCTCCGCTGGCCACTTGGGACCTGCGGCGGCTTGCTTCTGATCGTCTGTTTCGCTACCTCAGCCGCGGCGCAAGGCTCCGAAGTCGAAGTCGAGTACAAATCACTCTACGCCGCCGCTGAGTACGACAAAGCGCTGGCAGTGGCCGCACCCCTCGATACCCTCGAGGCACAACAGTACAAAGCGCTGTGTCTGCTCGCGCTGGGACGGCAAGCCGATGCGAGCGCAGCGATCGAAGCGCTCGTGAACGCTGCCCCCACCTTCATTCCCTCCTCCGAGGACGCGCCGCCACGTTTCGTCGATCTCGTGACGAAGATCCGCCAGAAGATGCTGCCGGTCATCGCGCGCCGCCTGTTCAGCGAAGGTCGCGAGCTCTATGCCGACAAGCGGAGCGATGAAGCGATCCTCCGCTTCTCGCTAGTCCTCAAGCTGCTGGCCGATCCATCGTTCACGGACGCGAATGCGAGGCAGGACCTTGAGACGCTGGCTAAGGGTTTCATCGACCTCGCTACCGCCGCAGCAGTTCCGGTCGTGGCCACTGCGCCGCCTCCCCCGGCCGAGGAGCCGGCGCCCGCGGCTATCCCGACTGCACCGCCGAAGGTGACGCTGCCAGTCGCTCTCGTGCAGCAGGTTCCGCCGATACCGTTGGATATCGCATCCCGCAGCTCACCCCGGCTCATTGTCGTCGTCCAGATTGACGTCGCTGGCAGGGTTACGAGCGCGACGATCAAGGAATCCGCGCATCCGCGCTACGACCGGATGGTGTCGCTCGCGGCGCGCGACTGGCGCTACACGCCGGCGACCAGAAACGGCGCGCCGATTCCGTCGGAGCAGGTCGTGACGATTCAGATCAACCGCTGACGCATCAGCGGGAACAAAACCACATCCCGAATCGACGGGCTGTTGGTCAGCACCATCACCAGCCTGTCGATTCCGATCCCTTCACCACCGGTCGGAGGCAGTCCGTACTCGAGCGCGCGGATGTAATCCTCGTCCATCCCGTGCGCTTCTTCGTCTCCGCCGGTGCGCTCGCGCAACTGTTGTTCGAACCTGCGGCGCTGCTCGACCGGATCGTTCAGCTCACTGAAAGCGTTGGCGACTTCAAATCCGCCGATGTAGAGCTCGAACCGTTCGACGGTATCAGGATCATCCTTTCGCTGCTTCGAGAGCGGCGACACCTCGGTCGGAAAGTCGTAGACGAACACCGGCTGCATGAGATCGTTCTCGCACAGCGCCTCGAAGATTGCCGCCGTGATTTTCCCTGCTCCGCTCGCTGGTGCCACCTCGATCCCCGAGGCGCGTGGCCAAATCCGCGGCAGCATCACGCGACCTCAGATCTGCCTCGGAGACATCCGTTCCGAGCCGCCGGGCGGCAGCCTGCCGTGCGCCCTCCCGAAACGAAACGCGACGGAACGGAGGCTTGAGTGAGATCGTGTGCTCGCCAAACGCCACCTCGTCGCGGCCCGCGGCGGCAATGGCGACCTGTTGCAGCATCTCCTCGGTGAGCGCCATGAGGTCGTGATAGTCGGCGTAGGTCCAGTAGAACTCGAGCATCGTGAACTCGGGGTTGTGCTGCGTGGAGATCCCCTCGTTCCTGAAGTTCCGGTTGATCTCGAAGACCTTGTCGATGCCGCCAACAACGAGCCGTTTGAGATACAACTCGGGCGCGATGCGCATGTAGAGCTGCATGTCGAGGGCGTTATGATGGGTCATGAACGGACGCGCCAGTGCGCCGCCAGCCATCGGCTGCAGCATTGGTGTCTCGACCTCCAGGAATCCTCGAGTGATCAGAAACTCCCGAATCGTCGCCACGACTCGACTTCGGACCTCGAACACCTGGCGTGAATCCGGGTTGACGATCAAATCGAGGTAACGCTGCCGATATCGCGTCTCGACGTCCTGGAGGCCGTGCCACTTCTCCGGCAACGGCAGAAGGCACTTGGCCAGAAACTTCAGCGACGAGACGTGGACGCTGAACTCGTTCGTCTTCGTTCGGAAGAGCCGTCCTTCCACGCCAACCCAGTCGCCGATGTCGAGCAGCCTGAAGATGCGGAAGTCCAGGTCCGGCACCGAATCCTGGCGCACGTAGACCTGGATGCGCGACCGTCCGTCCGACAGTTGAAGGAAGCCGGCCTTGCCGAACGTACGAATCGCAAGGATGCGACCTGCTGTTCTGGTTCCGATCTGGGCTGCTTCGAGTTGATCCGCCGGCTTCGCGCCGTGGTCGGCGACCAAGCGTGTGATGGGTGTGGCATCGTCGAAGCGTTGCGGGTACGGCTCGACGCCGAGTTGCTTCAGCGATTCGAGGTTGGTCCGCCGCTGGGCAACCTGATCGGATTCCTCTGTGCTCATTCGCGATTGAGAGTGCGCCGGATGGCGTCGAGTATGCCGTTGATGAAACGCACCGATTCATCGGCGCTGAAGGTACGCCCGAGTTCGATGGCCTCGTTGATGACGACTTTCGTGGGCGTCTCGGGCTCGTAGAGGAATTCGTACACGCCAAGCCGGAGAATCAGCCGATCCATGACATTCATCCGCTCGAGACGCCAATTTCGGCGGCCTCAACAATAAGCGGATCAAGCTCCACGGTACGCGCCGCGACACCCGAGGCGAGCAGCGTCGCAAACTGGCGGATGCTCTCCGTCGGCGCCGCGCCGGCAGGCCCGCCGGTCCAGAAGGTCCGGCAGACCTCGTCGATGGGCATCCGTCCGACCTCCCATTGGTAAAGCATCTGCAGCGCTGCCTCGCGCGCGCGATGCCTCGAGTCGGTTCCTGCTTGAGTCGTTGGAGGACGTTCGGTTTCAGCCATCATGCCTGGCCCCATCATCGAGTTCATGAACGAGGCTGGACATCTCGACTGCGGCCCAGGCCGCTTCCCGTCCCTTGTTGTCAGGACCATCAGCGGCGCGGGCAATCGCTTGCTCCTCCGTCAACGTCGTCAGCACACCAAACGTCACGGGAACCCCAGTGTCGGCGCTGACGGTCATGATGCCGTGCGAGACCGCCGATGAGATGTACTCGAAGTGCATCGTGTCTCCCTTGATGACACATCCGAGACACACCACGGCGTCATAACGTCCGCTTCGCGCCAGACGTCGTGCGGCGAGCGGAATCTCGAAGGCACCTGGCACACGGACGAGCGTCACATCCGTACCTGTTGACGCCGGCCTCGGCGAGCACAGCGCACGCTCCGCGAACCAACCCTTCGGTGATTTCCTGGTTGAAGCTCGACACGACAAGTGCGAAGCGGCGACCTGTGGCCTGGCGCGAGCCCTGTAACTCCTTCACATCCGCCTACTAAGAGAAGACACCGGGTGTAATTTCCGAATGATTCGGAGGGAAACTACACACGGTGTCTTCCAACAGACCGAATCGCAATCATACCCCACAGCCAGCAGGCCCCAATGCCAATCGCCGCTCCGGTCATGTCCGCAAACCAGTCGGCGACGTCACCTGAGCGCCCCGGGACGAACGTCTGATGGATCTCATCGAACATGCCGTAGCCACCGGCAATCGCCAGCGCAAGCCATGCAACACGCCATGTCACGCGACTCGGCAAACCGCCAGCAACCGCTCGCAGCGACAGCAGCGCCAGTCCGCCATACGCGACGAAGTGTCCCGTTTTGTCCGACACTTCATCCGGGAGCGGCGCAATTTGCAGGCCTGAGACGTAGAAGATCGCCGCCATGTACAAGACGACGGGCGCCCAGAGCGAAAGACGACCAGGTCCGGCTCGATTGAACGATGACACGCGGCTAGAGAGGGAGTGGGTACAGCAGCCAGCCAATCAGGATGCCGGTGCCAACGAAGCCAGCAAACAGCCGCGCACCGAAAATGATTTGCTCCTTCGGCTCGTCTCGTGTGAGCACGGAGAAGACCACCGAGACGAACAACGAGAAGATCACCATCAGGCCAAGATGACTGGTCACTTGCGTCCCTTGGCGATGTCGAAGGCATCGAGCACGACGAGCATGTTCAACAGACCCGCAGCAATGACGAAGGTGTTGCCGTACTCGTAGGTAATGGCCACCACGCGCCCGGCACCCACTCCAATGGCCTTGGCAACGAAGTACGGAAGGCCGATCCCGATGTCTGCGACAGCCGCCAGCGCGACCAGTGGCTGCGAGACCTCGAAAGGAAACAAGCGACCTTCGAGCCAGAGCCCAAACGCGAACATCAATGTCAAGGTCACCAGGAACACGATGCCCTTCTGCCGCCGGCCCAGCCACAGGTGTCCCGCCCCCGGCAGGAACCAGGCAGCCGCGCAAATCAGATAGATCGTTGAGGAGGTTTGGGTGCGGTCGGCCGCGGCGGCGCGCATTCACCGTAGTGTAGCGTAGCCAGCGCGCTCACGACCACGAACGCGACGATGCCGCCGAGCGGAAAGCCGGCAGCTGCGCGTGTGACATTCGAGGGATACCACGCTCCGGCTGCCTCGAGCGCCACCGTCACCATCGTCGGAGCGGCCGTCGCGACGGCAAGCCATCGCCATCTCGCCGACGTTGTGGGCAATAGATTTGCCAAGGCCCCCAATCGCATCAACACAAAGGCCGCACCGCACGCCGCACCGACGTAGATGCCCAGGCATCTGGCACACACTGGCAACTGAAAACCAGCGAGGTAGAACGAACGCTCCGGTATCTGATGGCAGATGAGCGAGCCGAGGCCGTAGAGAATCGCGCCCGCCCCACCGGGCAACAGGGGTGCTAAGACAAGGAGGGCTATCCAGGCTGTGGCAAGCACCACCGCCAGCAAGGCGATCACGTCTGGATGATAGCCCTACCCTTTGGTGACTCCGCGCGGAGAGGTACCCGTTACGCGTTCTCGTCCGCACGCCGCGCTTCTCCGCGACCCGCACGATCACGCGCCTATAGGAACCATCCAGCCTGGGGTTCTTCGACGTGTAGCCAAGCGCGTATTGGCTGGCGAGTTCGTCGGCGATTGACGAGTAGATTCCTGCCAGTTCCAGGACGTCACTCGGCAATGCGCGCGTGCCCGAGTCTCCTGTGCCAGGGACTTCATCGCAAAGCGCTCCCGATTCAACTGATTCAACGTTTCGACTACACTCTTTCGGGCTATGGATGCAGGATGACTCGGCGGGCGCTATTCGCCGTGGGACTTGGCGTGCTGTTCGGCTCGGCGCGGAAGGCTTTCGCGCATCACTCGACCGCCATGTATGACCGGGACTACAAGCCGCTCTTCGGGGCGAAATAGAAGGCGCTCGGCTTCAGGCTCTCGGCTCTAGTTCATGTCCGATTTGCTACAACTCGTCCGCGGCTGCACATTCGACGACTTTCTCTTCAACCCGCAGTACAGCGTCATTGAACGGCGCGATCCGGCGGCGATCGATCTGTCGTGTCAGCTCTCCACGGGACTCCGGCTGCGAAGGCCGATTGTCTCGGCCAACATGGACACCATCACGCGCGCCGAGATGGCGATTGCCATCGCCGAAGAAGGCGGCATCGGCATCATCGATCGCGGGTTCCGCTCAGGGGATATCGAGCCGCAGGTCCGCGAAGTCGAGAGGGTCAAGCGACGGCAGCATGGGATCATCAGAGACCCGTACACCATCGGACCGGACGCGCCGCTGACCGAGGCCGCCAGCACGATGCAGCGCACCGGCGTCGGGACACTCGTTGTCGTCGACGATGCGCGACGGCTGGTTGGATTGCTGACGACGCGTGACTTGCGCTTTGCGGATCGAGCGAAGCCAGTTGCAGACCGCATGACCCCTCGCGACCGTCTCGTCGTTCGCGAAGGCGCGATCGATGCCGCGGCCGCCGAAGAGGTGATGCGGACGCACAAGGTCAAGAAGCTTCCGCTCGTCGACAGCCAGGGGCGGCTGCTCGGGCTGGTCACGGCGAAGGACTTGATCCAGCAGAAGCGCCTCCCGTTTGCCACGCGCGACGACCACGGCCGGCTGCGCGTCGGCGCCGCCATCGGGGCCAAGGGTGACTACCTCGAACGCGCTGCGGAGCTTCTTCGCGCCGAGGCCGATGTCATCGTCATCGATATCGCGCATGGTCACTCGGCGGTCATGGGTCGAGCCATTGATGCCGTCCGCGCGAAGTTTGGTGATGTCGAGTTGATCGCCGGCAACGTCGCGACGGCTGAGGGCGTCCGATTCCTGATCGATCGCGGTATCAACGGCATCAAAGTTGGCATCGGTCCCGGCGGCGGATGCACGACGCGCCTGAACACGAATTTCGGCGTGCCGCAAGTGGAAGCGCTGGTCACGTGCCGCGAAGCTGCAGGAGGCCGGGTGCCGTTGATCGCCGACGGCGGGATCAAAAGAGATGGTGCGATCGCACAAGCCCTTCTCTTTGGTGGCGATACCGTGATGCTGGGAAGTGTGCTGGCAGGAACGATCGAGACACCGGGCGACACGGTGCAGAAACCGGTCGTCATCCCCGAATCGCACAAGACGGTGAAGGTTCCGTTCAAGGTCTTCAGGGGGATGGCGTCGCTGCAGGCGATTGTCGATCGGCTGGACGTCGAGGATGCCGAATCGGCCGATGTCGAGGCTCTTGGCGCCGAGGGGACCGAGATCAGCGTCCCAGCACGAGGGTCGGTGCGGCCGATCGTGCGCGACATGCTAAAGCACCTCTGCTCCGCCATCAGTTATGGCGGAGCAGGAAGTCTCTCGGAGCTGCAGGAGATGTTCCGCCGCGATCCGAGTCGCTACGCGATTCGGCTCTCGCAGTCCGCGCGGCGGGAGTCGTTTGATCGGTAATCGGGCGCATCAGAAGACGCGCCGCGTACACGTAGAGGCGGGTCTCTAGACCCGCCGGCTGCTACAGCACCGATGCCTTGAGCTTCACCACCTCGGCCTTCTCGGACCGTGGGCCGTACTGGCCTATCACCTGTGCCGCCATCGCACCACCGAGCTTGCCGGCCGTTTTGAGATCGGTACCCTGCGTGTACGCGTAGAGGAACCCGGCAGCATAGGCATCGCCGGCACCAGTCGTATCCACGACCTTGACGCCCTTCACGGCGTCGATGACGTGGACCTCATTCCCATTGACCACGACTGATCCCTTTTCACTGCGCGTTAGCGCCGCGATCTCGCAATGCTGGCGCACCTGCTGCAACGCCTCGTCGAAGTCCTCCGTCTGGTAGAGCGACAGGATCTCGCTCTCGTTCGCAAACAGGATGTCCACGTACCTTCTCAGCCAGATCGAGGAACTCGTCGCGGAAGCGTGCCACACAGAACGCGTCCGAAAGCGTGAGCGACACCTTGACCCCGTTCTCCTTGGCTTTCATCGCTGCATCGAGCATCGCTTGTTTGGCGCGCGGCAGGTCCCACAGATAGCCCTCCATGTAGACCACCTTCGATGCGCCGACGTGATCCAGGTTGATGTCCTCAGGGCCCAGTTGCGTGCACGCGCCGAGGAACGTCTGCATCGTCCGCTGCGCGTCCGGCGTCACGAAGATCAGGCTGCGGGCCGTCGGAAGCCCACCTGCCAGCGGCCGCGTGTCGTAGGTCACGCCCGCGGCACGAATGTCGTGCGTGAAAATCTTGCCGAGCTGATCGTCGGCCACTTTGCCGATGTACGCCGTCTTCCCCCCGAGCATCGCGATGCCTGCAATCGTGTTCCCTGCCGATCCGCCGGACGCCTCCTTGCCAGGCCCCATGATGCTATACAGCTTCTCGGCCATCTCGGCGTCGATCAGATTCATCGCGCCTTTCGGCAGGTTGTGCGAGAAGAGCAGGGCGTCGTCGGCCTGGGCAATCACGTCGACAATGGCGTTGCCGATCGCAGTGACATCGAACTTGGCGTTGTTCATCAGCGGTTGTCTCCCGGGGTCAAACCCCTTCACAGTCTTCTCTAAGTCGTCTGCAGATACTTGCCCACCAGCGGTGCCAAGTCCTGCCTGACCTGTGGCGGGATCGCATCCGGCCGAGTAATGAGGGCGTACTTGAGTGCCGAGGCGCATTCGCACGACCGCGTGTACGGCAGGCCTTCGACCGCTTTGGCGATGATGTGTTGGGCAGTCCGGGCGTTCTGCATCAAGTTCGCAATGACCAGGTCCACCGTGACCGAGTCGTGGTCGGGATGCCAGCAGTCATAGTCGGTGACGAGCGCGATCGTGGAGTAACAGATCTCGGCCTCTCGCGCGAGCTTGGCCTCCTGCAGGTTGGTCATTCCAATGATATCCGCTCCCCACGACCGGTACAATTTCGACTCGGCGAGCGTCGAAAACTGCGGGCCTTCCATGCAGACGTACGTGCCGCCGGTGTGCACGACCGCCCCGGATTCCTGCCCGCTTTCGCTCACGAGCCGGCTGAGAGTCTTGCAAAAGGGATGTGCAAATCCGACGTGCGCGGCCAGGCCACGGCCGAAGAATGTGCTGATGCGGCCCCGGGTCCGATCGATGAACTGGTCGGGAATCACGATGTCCAGCGGCTTGTACTCCTCTTTCAGACTGCCGACCGCGCTGGCCGAAAGGATGTATTCGACACCCAGCAACTTCATGCCGAAGATGTTGGCGCGGAAGTTCAACTCCGAAGGGAGCAACCGGTGCCCGGCGCCGTGTCGAGCCAGAAATGCCACGCGCTTCCCACGCAGCGTGCCCAGCAGATACGGACCCGACGGATCGCCGAACGGCGTGCTGAGCGTGACTTCTTTACGATCGGTGACATCGGCCATGTCGTAAAGGCCGCTGCCGCCAATGATGCCAATCTGAACGTTATCCAATCGATCTCCGGTCTCCGGTCTCGTGCCCGGTTCTACAGGTACTTGTTCCACGAATCGCTTGCCGTCGGCCTCGCGAATGTACCCGGCGGCGAATTTCGGATCGTGCTCGAAGAAGATCAGGTATTCGCGCTCGATGGCTTCGCGAATGAACCGCTTCTTGAACGCAAGCGTCTCCATCGGGAAGAGGTCGTAACCCATGACCCATGAATCATGCAGGTGGGCCGTCGTCGGAATCATGTCGGCCACGAACACAGCCGTCCGGCCGCTCGACTCGAGATACACGATCTGATGCTGGCCGGTATGCCCGCCAGTCCGCTCGACTCGAACGCCCGGCTTGATCGTCGCCGTCGTCGGCGAAGAAATCGACGACTCCCGCTGATTTCAGCGGGACGAAATCCTCCTGCAGATAGCTCGCGCGATTGCGTTCGTGCGGATGCGTTGCGTCTTCCCACTCCGCTGCGCGAATCAGGTGTCGCGCGTTCGCAAAGCGCGGGCGCAGCGCACCCCCGGTCTCCGTCGTTGCGCCGCCAAAGTGATCGAAGTGGAGGTGCGTGGCGAAGGCGAAGTCGATCGACGTCCGACGTCAGCCCCACATCGCTCAGCGCATGGTCAAGGGTTCGTGAGCGATTGAGTGCGTAGATGTCCACTTGCTTGGGGCCCATCTTGTCGCCGGCGCCACAATCGATCAGCATCCGACCCCATGCCGCTTCGACCAGAAGCGGGCGCATCGCCAGCTGAATGCGATTGCGCTCGTCTGGCGGGCTCAACTTCTCCCACAACGGCCGCGGCACCACACCGAACATCGCGCCGCCGTCGAGCCTGAACGGCCCGTCGTGGAGCGTCGTCAACTGCAAGTCGCCAAAGGCGACGGTCTTCACTTCCAGACTGAGGCCGGGAGCCGCGCGCTGTTTGAGCTCGACCAACACGCCATGGGCTGACGATGGGTGAATGAAGGCAACGAGGGACCCTTCTGCGCCGGGTCGTGGCTCGGAGTTGATCAGGCGCACGCCTCTGGCGGCGAGGTCCGCGAGCGCAGCGCGAATGTCTTCCACGCGCAGCGTCACATGGTGGAGGCCGGGTCCGCGCTTGCCAATGTAGGTCGCGATCGGGGAATCCGGTGCCGTGGCTTCCAGTAACTCCAGCGACGGACCGCCCACGGGGATGGCGCGCGCTCTGACGCGCTCGGTCACGACATCTTCGGGCGCCTCGACCTGGAGTCCCAGCGCCTCTCCGTAGAACGCGAGCGCCTTCTCGATGTCCTGGACTGCGATACCGACGTGATCGAGGATCGCTCTCATCGGCGCTCACGGTCCGGGATTCGGGACTCGGACGTCGGGACGCGATTGTCGCCATTTACTGCCGCCGGCTCCGTCAGCACGCGATTCATAATGTCCTGAACTACCGAGTATGGATCGCGCGTCCGCTCGCTGACATCCTCGACCAGGCGATCGAACTCCCCTGCCGGAAGCGAATTGTCGACGTGCTGCAGGAAAGAGGTCGCCAGCACCTCGCGCAGACGCGCGCGATATCGCTGCCGGCGATGTTCCGGGCGCTGCGTCGCCGCCCACTCACGGAACCGGCCAACTTCCTTCCACAACGCAGCGACGCCCGCGCCCGTCGTCGCCTCGGTCTTCACGATTGGTGGTTGCCACTCCGACGGGCCGTATGTCTTGAGCGAGAGGCTCGAGGCCACCCCTTGGGCCACGCGATCCGCACCCTCGCGATCGGCCTTGTTCACGACGAAGATGTCACCGATCTCCATGACGCCCGCCTTGATCGCCTGCAGATCGTCTCCCGCACCGGGGACGAGCAGGACGATCGAGATGTCGGCCGTCGACACGATGTCCACTTCGTCCTGCCCTACTCCCACCGTCTCGATGATCACGACGTCGGTACCGGCCGCATCGAGAACGAGCGCGGCGTCGGAGGTCGCTCGCGCGAGCCCTCCGAGGTGGCCACGGGTCGCCATGCTTCGAATGAAGACGCCTGAGTCGGCCGCGTGCGCGTTCATCCGGACGCGATCGCCGAGAACGGCCCCTCCGGAGAACGGGCTCGTCGGATCGACGGCGATCACACCGACCTTCAGACCGGCACTTCGAATCTCAGCGATGAGGCGATCGACGAGCGTGCTCTTCCCTGTTCCTGGTGCGCCGGTGATGCCGACAAGAAACGCGCGGCCGGTGCGCGGGTAGATTGCGCGAATCAGTTCGCGACCGGCCGTCCCATCGTCTTCCACGAGTGAAATGGCCCTGGCGATCGCTCTCGCATCACCCGCAGCCACGCGCGCAGACAGATCTGTAAGGGGGTCGGGGGTCATTTGAAGTGGACAGTTGCAGACTATCGCGGGCGGAGTGTCCTCATCAAATGACCCCCGACCCCCTTACGAATTTAGTCGGAGGCGAGCAACTGACGGGCGATGACGAGGCGCTGAATCTCGCTCGTGCCCTCGCCGATCGTGGTGAGTTTCACGTCGCGGAAAAACTTCTCGGCTGGATAGTCTTTGACGAAGCCATATCCACCGTAAATCTGCACGCCATCCTCGGCGACGCGGACAGCGACTTCGCTCGAATACAGCTTGGCCATCGCCGCTTCGAGCGTCGTACAACGCCCCTCATCCTTCATGGCGGCCGCGCGATACGTCAACAGACGCGCGCCCTCAATTCGAGTCGCAGCGTCGACCAGCTTGGCGCGGACACTCTGGAACGCCCCAATCGGCTGACCAAACTGCTTCCGCTCGAAGGCATAGCCGCGCGCGGCTTCGTAGGAACCCTGCGCCAACCCCACGGCAAGCGCCGCGATGCCGATACGCCCAGCGTCGAGCACCTGCAGTGCATTGACGAATCCCTGACCTTCCACTCCCAGCATCTGCGACGCTGGCACCCGGCACTGCTCGAAGATGACCTCGCTCGTTTCGCTCGCCCTCATCCCAAGCTTGTGTTCCTTCTTCCCGGCGCGAAGCCCCTTCGTGCCACGCTCGACGATGAACGCTGAGATACCGCGACTGCCTTTCGCGCGATTGGTGACAGCCATCACGACCATGACATCGCCGGTTCGTCCATGCGTGATGAACTGCTTCGTGCCGTTCAGCACCCAGCTGTCGCCATCACGCGTGGCGGTCGTGCGCATGGCGGCCGCGTCACTTCCCGACGACGCCTCGGTCAGCGCCCATGCGGCCAGTTGCTGGCCGGTGGCGAGAGGAACGAGATACTGCTTCCTCTGGGCCTCGGTCCCGAACATGAAGATATGCGCGGACCCAAGTCCGTTGTGCGCCGCGACCGAGAGACACACCGACGGGTCAACGCGAGCCAGCTCCTCGATGCAGATGCAGTAGTCGACAGCCGACATCGCCGCGCCGCCGTACTCTTCCGGAAACTGGATGCCCATCAGTCCAAGCCCCGCAAGCTTATCGATGAGCGCGCGCGGGAACTCCTGCGACTCATCCCACTCCATCACGTGCGGGCGTAGCTCGGCCTCTGCGAACTCGCGGACGGTCTGCCGAAGTAATTGCTGCTCGTCAGTGAGGCACACGTTCATCGGAGTCTACGAACTGGCTCTCGCGGCCCATCGTATCATTCGACATGCAACACGCTCGACTTGCTGCTGCTCAGCGGCACACTGCTGTTTATCAGTGCGCCTGCCTGGGCCGATGCGACTCTCTTCCTCGGCACCGCTACGTCGCCATCCAATCGAACCGCCCGTGGGTTCACGCTGGGCGCCGGGCTGCTCGTCATCGGCTTCGAGTTCGAGTACAGCGATACGGTCGAAGATCTGACAGACGGTGCGCCAGCTCTCCGCACGGGCATGGGGAACCTGCTCATTCAGACGCCATTCCCCATACTTGGACTGCAGCCGTACTTCACGACTGGCGGCGGCGTCTACAGAGAAAGCCTCGGCAACTTGAGCAGCGAGACGAACTTCGGCATCAACAACGGCGGCGGCGTGAAGATCTCGCTGATCGGCCCCGTACGTGCGCGAGTCGACTACCGGGTATTCACGCTGCGCGGCTCACCGCTCGAGGACGTGGTCCAGCGTCTGTACGTCGGACTGAATCTGAAGTTCTAAATCCGCTCTAAGGTTGCGGCGGGGCGGTCGGCGCGGCTGCCGCGGGCGATGACGGTTGTACCGGAGTCAGGCTGAGCAGACTCCCGCCGCCGGCAAGCGAGTCGGTGTAGAGCTTCCAGATCTCCTGCAGCTTCGTCTGGTCGGGAAAGGCTTCGGCCAGGATGCGACCCAGCCCGTAGTCGGCACCCTGCACGGCTGGATCGAACAGGAACACGTACAACACCGCACCATTGGGCCCCGTCTCCGACGCCTTCAACACGCGCCAGCCCTGTGCCTGCGCACGAACAGTCGCGTTGGTCGATGCAGCGAGCGCCTCCTGCAGATACGCGATGACCTTTCGAAGTCGGCCACACGCTCCGGCCGCACGGCGTTGATGATCATCCCGGCCGGCGTCGTGAAGATGCGCGCAGACGACGTGGTCGGCGGTCGTGGCCGGTTCAGTGCGCGTCGCCGTCGCCGGAGCACCAGGTTGCGGCGGCGGCTTTTGCTGGGCCCCAAGTGCTGCAGGCGCGAGCACGAGCAGCACCGCGGCGAGAACCACCCTCATCGAATGTGCCTCCATCAAATAAAAAAGCCACGAACGGCACGCGGGCCGCCCGTGGCTTCGTATTGTACGGCGCGAACGGGTCTACTTCGAGAAATCGGCGGTGACCGGTCCCTGATCAGGAACAGCGGCTTCTGCAACGCTCCCTTATAGAGGTTGAAGAAGTCGGTCCGTGCCGTCGGGTCGGTGACGACCTCGTAAACGAGGTTCGTGATCGAATAGTCCGCGTCCTTGACGACCGGCGTGATGATGTGCAGATAAAGAGAGCTGCCGTCGGGCTGAGCGGCGGAATTCTTGATCACCTTCCAACCGGCAAGCTGCTGCTTGGCCTCGGGCTTTGTGGATTTAGCGAGCGCGTCCTTCAACGTCGCCATCACCTTCTCATAGTCGGCGTCTTTGCCAGGATTCACGGCGTAGGCCGCGATCACCACATCACCCGTGTAGGTCGTCTTCTGCGGCGCCGCCTGCGCCGACGCGTTCTGCGAGAATGCCGGCAAAAGGAGAATCGCGCCAGCCAACATGACTCCGGACAATCGTCGCATCTTCAATCCTCCTCGAAATGGCTGCCAATCCTAACGTACCGGCGTGCCTATGAAAACAGACATCACTTCGTTTGCGAGCAGCATCCCCTCCCGCGTCAAGCGGAGGGCGCCGCCATCATAGATCAACAGGCGCTGGTCGACGAACGGGCGCAGGTCCTCTCCATACCGGTCCCACAGATCGATCCCATAGCGAAACCTGACCGCATCGACGCTGACGCCTTGCACCAGACGCAACCCGGTGAACACCGCCTCCTCGAAACGCTCCTGCGCACTGAGCTCGCGACGTTCGGTTCCCACCGCCCTGCCCGCTGTCACGGCCGAGACGTAGTCCTCGGTCGCGGCGATATTCTTCTCCCGGACACCTCGCCTGGTCGTGTGCGCTCCGCATCCGAACCCAAGCCACTCTCCATCGCTCCAGTACTTGAGGTTATGCCGCGATTCGAGCCCGGGCTTCGAAACGTTCGAGATCTCGTACTGCACGTAACCAGCGGCTTCCAAGCGAGACATGGCGCCGAGGTACATTTCCGCCGCGTCGTCGTCGGGCGCCAGCGACCATTTCGAGCGCGCCATCGTATCCCTGAGCGGCGCGTTCGGATAAATCTCCAGCAGGTACAGGGATGCATGGTCCGGGCCAAGCGCTATCAGTGAATCTACTGACGAGAGCCACTGCGCGACTGACTGCTGCGGAAGCCACATCATCAAGTCGAGAGAGACATTGTCGAAGCCGGCATCCCGAGCCATTTCAAAGGCTTCGCGGGCCCGCGCCGCCGAGTGGAGGCGGCTCAGACGCCGCAGTTCCTCGTCGCGAAATGATTGGACACCGAAACTGAGGCGATTGACGCCAGCCGCGCGAAATGCCCGCAACCGTTCGTGGGTCACCGTCTCCGGGTTGGCTTCAATGGTGACTTCAGCATCCGGCGAGATGTTGAACGACGTGCGGCAGGCGCCGATGACGCTCTGCACTTCCGAGGGCTCGAGCAGCGAGGGTGTGCCTCCGCCGAAGAAAATCGTATCGGCATCGGCATCCATCGCCCTTGCTGGCGATCTCCGTCATCAGTGCGCCGAGGTAGCGCTGCTTGAGGTCAGCATCGAACAAACCGCGGTTGAAATTGCAGTAATTGCAGATCGCTGAGCAGAAGGGGATGTGGACGTATAGGCCAAGCACTCGCCTTACCGCGATCCGGCGCGGCCCCCGGGCCACTTCAAGTCAGCCCTTCCGTCGTTCTCGCGCTTCCGGAGTTGGGCCTTCGCCTGGTTGCTGGCCTTGGGCGGCAGTGATGAGCCGCGCCGGTTCTTGGGTGAGGCCGGCGAGCGCTCCTGCCAATTCGCAATGTCTTCGGGCGTGGGATAGCGACCGACGTCACGGGTGTCGACGGCGTCGATGAGCAGCCACTCGCACATCTCTTTCAGACGTGACCGCGTCCGCAGCCCAAGATGGAAGGCAAACGAGCCCGGCTCGGTGCTATCCAGATCCCTCAAGTTTGTCGTGATCACGGTCAGGCGGCGCTCGCTGTAGCGCGTGTTGATGACGAGACCGAGCGTCTCATCCACCCATTCCGACTTCTTCTCCAGTCCGAGGTCGTCCAGGACGAGGATCTCGGCTTCGAGAACCGGCCTCAACACCGCCAGCTCCGTCATCTCGGCGCTTCCGCTATAGGTATCGCGAACCATCTTCAGCAGTTCGCGCGTTTCGTAGAAGACCGCGCGCGCGTTCTTCCTGACGATCGCCTCTCGCATCAACGCAACTGCGAGATGCGTCTTCCCCACGCCAGTGTCCCCGTAGAACAGCAGCCCTTTGTCGACCACAGGAAACTGCTCGACGAGGCGCGCCGCCTTCCGGTGCGCGGCTCTTTGTGTGTCGGTATGAATCTCGAAGTTACTGAACTCGCAGTGCGCGTAGCCGCGAGGAATACGAGCGTTCTTGAGGAGGGATTGCGAGAGCCGCTGTTGCCAACACTCGCACCTGGTTACTCGATCGACACCATCGGTCATGATCGTCTTCCACCCAGTGTCTTCACAGATAGCGCAGGCCACGCGTCATGGTAACTCGGATCGCGTACCGGTGAAGCGTCACTGAGAACGGAATTTGTACGGTCGGATGACAGAACTATCTGACTGTTGTCGACGATTCCGGCACATGTGTGGCAAGTGCGCGTGGCACGTACGTTGCCCTACCACAATCCACATGCTTCACAGAATAACGGGACGCGTCTCCGGCTCAAGGCGAGCGTGATATCTCTTCGCATCCTCCGGAGCTTCAGAAGATCTTTCGCGCCATGAAACGCTACGGCCTGATCGTCGCCGACAATGGCTCCGACATGTTCATCAGCGGCGCGTTCGATACGCCCTGGAGCAACGACATCCTGAACCCTGCCTTCAGGTCGCTGACGGCCAGTGACTTCGAGGTGATTCAACGCGGATGGCAGCCGCAGATTTCGTCGCTGCCAGTGGCGCCGCTGAATCTGCGCATCATCCCGTCCTCGTAAAGGCCGGGAGTTCTGGCGCGGCTAGGTGTTGGTCTTTCGCTTCGGCTTGTCTTGGTCGACGTCTGAGGCTTCGGCCGGTGGCGCGTGCCGCACGAGGTCGGTCGGGGCGGACTTGACGAGCGCCGTTCCAAGGCGCTGCTCCCAGTCGTCGATGCCCCTGGCCATCTCGCGCTTCACGTAGCCCATGAACTCGTTCACCTCGGTCTGCATCAGTTCGATCTTGCGACGCAGATTGAGGATGATCTCGACGCCAGCCAGGTTCACACCGAGGTCGCGCGTCAAGGTCAGGATCGTCTCGAGCTGCTCGAGGTCTTCCTCGGAGTACAAGCGAGTGTTGCCTTCGGTGCGCGACGGCTTCAGCAGTCCTTCGCGCTCGTAGAGCCGCAACGTCTGCGGGTGGATGTCGTACTTCTGGGACACAGCGCTGATCATGAAGTACGCCTTGCCACGCTCACCCCGCTTCGCCATCGTCTCTACTCCCGCACCGGCTCGACGTTGATCCGACCGAACTCGCGCAACAGCTCCTTCGATCGCTCGTCCAGCAACCTGGGCAGCATGATCCGCACTTCGACGATCAGGTCGCCGCGCTGTCCGTTCATGGTGGATGGCGCCCCGTGCCCGCGCAGTCGGAAGCGCTGACCGGTCTGCGTGCCGGGTGGCACGCGCAGACGCGCGCTGCCATCCGGCGTACGAATCTCCACGCGCGCACCGAGCGCCGCCTCGTGTACGGCCACCGGCACCGACATATGGAGGTCGTCACCTTCACGGCGGAACTGCGGATGGGCGGCCACCTTGACGGTCACGTACAGATCGCCGGCCGGACCACCTGCGAAGCCGACGTTCCCCTTTGCCGGCACGCGCAGCCGATCGCCATCAGCCACACCGGGAGGGATGCGCGCCGTCACGGTCTCACTCCGTGTTTCCTGACCACTTCCGGTACACGGCTCGCACGGCCGCGGACGCTGCCGGCCAGTGCCGCCGCACGCTCCGCAACTGCGTGAAAAGATCATGTGGCCACGCACCGAGCGAACCGCGCCGGTCCCCTGACACACATGACACGGCGCGGTTGTCGACCTCGTTCGTCCAGTCCCCGCGCAGACGCGGCAATGGTCGCGTCGTGTGACGGTCATCGCCCGCTGGCCACCCGTCAGCGCATCTTCGAACGTGACGTGCATCTCCACGTGCAGGTCGGCGCCACGCTGTGGCGGCGTCTGCCGGGCCCCGCGCTCGGTGAGGACTTCGGCAAACAGATCGCCAAAGGTCGCCGAGTAGTCGACGCCGCGAGTCGAAAAATCGAAGCCCTCGAATCCACTTCCCTGCGGCGCGTCGTTTGCGCTCGAAGGATTCCCGGCGTCGTAGCGCGAACGGCGTGCAGGATCGATCAGCGTTTCGTATGCCTCCAGGATCTGACGAAATCTCGCTGCGGCAGTCTGATCGCCCGGATTGATGTCCGGGTGAAACCGACGCGCAAGGCGACGGTAAGCCCGCTTGATCTCGGACTCACTCGCCCCCTGCTGCACGCCCAAGACGATGTACAAATCCATTAATCGATCTTTGATTCTTTCCCAAATCACCAATGCTCTTATTTGTCATCCACGACTTCCGCATCGATGACATCACCGCCTTCGGCCGAACTCGCTGAGCCCTGTGGACCCGCTGGACCCTGCGGCCCTGCGCCGGGCTGCCCCTCCGGGCCGGGATCGGCCTGCGGACCCGCCGTCTTGTAAAGCGCTTCCGCCGCCCTGTGCTGCGCCTGCGTCAACTGTTCCATAGCGCGCGTCATCGCCGCGCTATCTCCTCCGGAGATCGCGCTCTTGAGTGCTTCAACCGCCGATTCGACCGCCGCTTTGTCTGAGGACGGCAGCTTGTCACCCATCTCCTGGAGCATCTTCTCGGCGGCGTAGACCGCCTGGTCGGCGCGATTGCGCGTCTCGATTTCCTCGCGCCGCTTCTTGTCTTCCTCGGCATGCGACTCGGCGTCCTTCATCATCCGCTCGACTTCGTCCTTGCTCAGGCCGCTCGACGCGGTGATGGTGATCTTCTGTTCCTTGCCGGTGCCCTTGTCCTTCGCCGAGACGTTGACCATGCCGTTGGCGTCGATATCGAACGTGACCTCGATCTGCGGCACACCGCGGGGCGCGGGCGGGATGCCGACCAACTGGAAGCGCCCCAGCGTGCGGTTGTCGCGCGCCAGCGGCCGCTCACCTTGCAGCACGTGCACTTCGACGCTGGTCTGACTGTCGGCCGCGGTCGAGAACGTCTCGCTCTTGCGGGTCGGGATCGTCGTGTTGCGCGTGATGAGCGTCGTCATCACGCCGCCCAGGGTCTCGATACCCAGCGACAGCGGCGTCACGTCGAGCAGCAGCAGGTCCTTGACTTCGCCAGCCAGGACGCCCGCCTGAATCGCCGCGCCGACCGCCACGACTTCGTCCGGATTCACCCCGCGGTGTGGTTCCTTGCCAAACAGCTCTTTGACGATCTGCTGGACGCGCGGAATTCGCGTCGATCCACCCACGAGCACGACCTCGTCGATCCTGCTCGGATCGACCCCCGCATCCGACAGCGCCTGCTTCGTGGGACCTACCGTCTTCTGCAGGAGGTCCTCGACGAGCTGCTCGAACTTCGCGCGCGTGAGCTTCAGCTGCAGGTGCTTCGGGCCGCTCTGGTCCGCCGTGATAAAGGGCAGGTTGATGTCGGTCTCCATCACCGTGGAGAGCTCCATCTTCGCCTTCTCCGCCGCTTCCTTCAGGCGCTGCAGCGCCATCCGGTCCTTGCTGAGGTCGATACCGTCGCTCTTCTTGAACTCCGCGGCGATCCACTCGATCACACGCTGATCGAGGTTGTCACCACCCAGATGTGTGTCGCCGTTGGTGGCCTTGACCTCCACGACACCTTCACCAACTTCGAGGATGGAGATGTCGAACGTGCCGCCACCGAAGTCGTAGACGGCGATGGTCTCGTCCTTCTTCTTGTCGAGGCCGTAGGCAAGGGCTGCCGCCGTCGGTTCGTTCACGATGCGCATGACCTCGAGCCCGGCAATCTTGCCCGCTTCCTTGGTTGCCTGGCGCTGCGCGTCGTTGAAGTACGCGGGGACGGTGATGACCGCCTTGATCACCGGCTGTCCGAGGTACTGCTCGGCAGCCTGCTTCAACTTCTGCAAAATCATCCCGGAGATTTCCGGTGGCGCGTACTCCTTGCCACCAGCCTGTACTCGAACATCGCCGTTCGGCGCAGCGACCACGGTGTAGGGCACCATCTTCTGTTCCTCGGTGACCTCGGTGTGGCGCCGTCCCATGAAGCGCTTGATCGAGAAAACCGTGTTCTCGGGATTGGTTACCGCCTGGCGCTTCGCCACCTGGCCGACGAGCCGTTCGCCCGTCTTGGTAAAGGCCACCACCGAAGGCGTGAGGCGACTGCCTTCCGGATTGGTGATCACTACGGGCTCACCGCCCTCCATCACGGCTACAACGGAGTTCGTGGTGCCCAGGTCGATACCGATGATTTTGCTCATGTCTCTCGCGTCCTTTTCGCAAGCTGGCTTTAGCTTCGACTCATTATTAAATCTGAGTGACTTAATGTCAATTTCGGCCGTAGTTCTCTGCTCCAACGTCCGGATAAACGGCTGAATTACAATAATTTCCTACGTATACTGTTCACACAGGCCGATACCTAGAAACGTGACCAAAGCCAGTAGTTCCCCGCTCCGCCCGGGCACCAGAGTCGTCATCCGGTTCGCGCGCCAGGCGGGCCTTCTCGCGCTGTTCATCGTGGCTGCCCTGCTCGGCACCCTAGGTGGCCTGTTTTTCGTTTACGCCGATGACGTCGCGGCGATCAGCGCGCTCGACGACTACAAGCCGAGCACGATCACGAGGTTGGTGGCGGCGGACGGGCAACAGATCGGTGAGTTCGCCACCGAACGCCGCGTCGTCATCGGCTATGAGGACATGGCGCCGGTGCTGCGTCAGGCAATCATGGCCAGCGAGGACGCCGGCTTCGAGAGCCACTTCGGCATCAGCCCTCAGCGCCTCATCGTGACGACCATACGCGACCTTGCCAGTGGCCGCCGCCTTCGCGGCGCGAGCACGATCACCCAGCAGGTCGCGCGCATGCTTTTCCTGCAGGAATACATGCGCGGAGGTGTCTTCGCACGAAGCGGCACGCAGGGGCTCGAACGAAAGATCAAGGAGGCGATCCTCGCGTTTCAACTCGAGAAGCGGTACACGAAGCGGGAGATCTTTGCCTTCTACGCGAACCACGTGACGATGGGTCATGGCGCGTACGGGGTCGAGGCCGCCGCGCAGATGTACTTCGACAAGTCAGCGAAGGATTTGCCGGTCGAGGAGGCTGCGACGATTGCGGCCATCATCCAGACGCCGTCGCGCCTCAGTCCGTTCGTCAACCCCGACCAGACCCTTGCCCGGCGCAACAACTATGTGCTGCCCCGAATGGCGGTTGAGGGTTTCATTACCGTAGAGGAGGCCGCCGAGGCCGCTCGGCGGCCGCTCGTCGTCCAGGGACAGCCCACACCGACAGGTTCAGTTGCGCCGTACTTCGTCGAGGAGATTCGCAAGGTCATCGAGCACAAATACGGTGCCGACGCCCTGTACCAGACGGGACTTCGAGTCCAGACCACGCTCGACGTCGCGCTGCAGGAAGCCGCCAATGTCGCACTCGATCGCGGTCTGCGGCGACTCGATAAGCGCCGGACTGGTTACCGGAAGCCGGCTCGCAATGTGATTGCCGAAGGCAAGGATCTCGCCACGTTCCGTCACGAGCGATGGACGGCGCCGATCCTCGCCGGCGATATCCTTCCCGCCGTGGTCACGTTCGTCCCCAATCCCAAAGAGCGTGGCAACGCGCGGGTGCTCATCGGGAATCGCGAAGTCGAACTGCCGCCCGCCGCGTTCCAATGGACGCGGCGCACGACACCGGCGACTCTCTTCAAGGTCGGCGATCTGATCGAAGTCGAGGTGCAGGAACTCGACGGCGATGCCCCGACAAAGGTCGCACTCGAGCAGGCGCCGCTCGTCGAGGGTGCGTTGATCGCGCTCGACAACGAGACCGGCCAGGTGCGCGCGATGGTCGGCGGCTTCGACTTCAATCGCAGCAAGTTCAATCGCGCCACGCAGGCACAACGCCAGGTGGGCTCGCTGTTCAAACCGATCGTGTTCACGGCAGCTATCGATCGCGGTTTCACGCCGGTGTCGATCTTCGTGGACGAACCGGTGTCCTATGAGCCCGGGCCGAATCAGCCTCCCTATGAGCCTCTCAACTACGACAGGAAATTCGAAGGCCCGGTAACGCTGCGGCATGCGCTCGAGGACTCGCGCAACATTCCGGCGGTCAAAGCCATGGCGGAAATCGGCGGACCCGAGGTCATCCGCTACGCCAAGCAATTCGGCTTCAAGGGGAACTATCAACCGTTCCTGTCGCTCGCCCTCGGCGCCGCCGAAGCGACGCTGCTCGAAGTCACCAGCGCGTATTCGGCGTATCCCAACCGGGGTGTACGCATGGAGCCCTACTCGATCGTGTCGGTCTCCGATCGCGAGGGGAATCTGCTCGAGGAATTCCGACCCGACAGCCACGAAGCGATCCGCGCTGACACGGCGTTCGTTATGACGAACCTGCTGCGCGGCGTCATCGATCGTGGCACCGGCGCAGCTGCCAAAGCGCTCGACTGGCCGTTAGCCGGCAAGACAGGAACGATGGACGACTACACCGACGCGTGGTTCGTTGGATTCGATCCCGAAGATCACGGTCGGAGTCTGGGTGGGGTACGACGAGAAGAAGCCGCTCGGCAACGGAGAGACAGGCGCGCAGGCGGCCCTGCCGATCTGGATCGACTTCATGCGCGCCTACATCGCAGCGTACGGCGATCGAGAGTCACCACCCACCTTCGATGCACCTGGCAACATCGTCTTCGTCACGCTCGACTCAGGCCTGCCCGAGGCCTTCATCAACGGCACGCAGCCGGCGGGGCTGATCCCTGTCGACGAACAAGACCCGGTCACACCGCCACCCGCGGCACCACCTGCTGTCGAGTAGTTCGTACGCAACGTCCGGCATTTGCCGGATGTCATACATCAGCGGCCATCAATGGTGGTCGAGAGTGCCGTTTCCGCCAGAGCACGTAGCCCTCGTATCCACTAAGGCTGACGACGGCCAGGATCGCGACGAATGCAAGCACCTGCAAAGGATAGAAAAAGGCAGCAAAAATGAGCGGTACAGCGAGCAGGCCATCCATCATCACCAGGGCAAACCCACCTTCATGGCTGACCAGGTCGTTCCAGTAACGACGCAGGAGTGTGATCATCGTGGACCTCCGGTCTTGTACGGCTCGTTCGGAGGTGTCAGGGTGAGGCGCCTGGCCTCAGGCTGGCAGATCTGGACGCGCCGGCTGAAGTAAACGGCGACGCTGCAACGCTCTTCAAGCCGAACTATACGGCCGCGCCGGCCGTGTTGGCAAGCAAAAACTGAAGGGCGAAGTTACTGGCGCCGCAGCGCGATCGTCGGATCGAGCCGCGCGGCACGCCAGGCGGGGACATAGACGGCGATGGCGCTGACCAGGCCGAACAACGTGGCCACGGCGGCGAGCGTAACAGCGTCAATCGCCTTCACCTCGAACAAGAGGCGCTTCGAGGAAGCCCCTCACGAGCATGGCTCCGACCGAGCCGAGGGTGATACCTGCGATCGTCAGCGCGGCGCCTTCCCGAAACACAAGCCCGGTAACCTGGCGTGGCAGTGCCCCAACCGCGACCCGGATACCAATCTCGCGTGTGCGCTCGACGACCGACTGACTGAGCGTCGCGAACACACCGAACGACGTCAGCGTCAAGGCGATCACCCCGAGCAGCCCGAGGGCCCAAGTGCTGAATCGCCAGAGGGCGGTCGACTGGTTGACGAGATCCTCCATGACCGCGATGCGCTCGACAAGGGCAGTCGGGTCGAGTCGCCTCACTTCGCTGCGAATTGGTGCCGCGAGCGCAAGGGGATCGCTCACTCGATCGCACCATGAGGTGCTTCACGGCCAGATCCGGGATCTGCAGATAGGGTAAGTACAAGTCGTATCGCAGATCGGTAAGTCCCCGGTACCGTCCGTCGCGAACCACACCAACGACCGTTGCCCAGCGAGGGTTGCCGCGCTCATCAAGCCCCTGGCCCGGTGGGAGGATTCGCTTGCCCAGCGCAATCTGACCCGGCCACAGTCGCCGCGCGAGTCGTTCGCTGACGATGGTCACTCGCGGCGCGTTGAGCGTATCCATGTCGGTGAAATCCCGGCCGCTCACGACTGACATGCCAATGGCGCCGAAGTAGCCCGGCGTGACCGATTCGAGATTCGCCGGCGGGTTCTGCTCGAAGTCCCGGGATTCGGGAAACGGCCGCTGCCCTTCGATCACGAACATAGCATCCATGCCGATCCCGGCGTGTTCCAGCGGTCGCTGGAAGATCGCTCCTGACGCTTCGACGCCCGGAAGCGCTCTCACGCGAGTCAGCAGTGCCGTGTAGAACTGATTGTGACGATCGCTGGATGCGTTTGGTAGCTTCACGTCGAGCGTGAGCAGATTGCCGGCATTGAACCCAACGTCGATCCGAAGCAGGTTCGCAAAGCTTCGTCCGACGAGACCAGCATACACCAGCAGCACAACTGCTAACCCCACTTGCGCCACGACAAACACCCGCCGCAGTCGATGCGTCCCGACGATGCGCGAACCGCCGCTGTTCAGGATCGCGCCTAATCGGCGCCAGGTTCGGACGCCCGGTGCAGGTCCGACGAGGACGGCAATCGCAAGGCACAACAAGCTCGTGAACCCCGCTGTGCGGATATCAACACGAATCGCGTCGAGACGAGGCACATCGGCAGGGGCCAGTGCGACGAGAGCACCGACTGCCCAGTACGCGAGCCCCACACCGACCACTCCGCCGAGTGCGGTCAGAACCAGCGCGTCGGATAGGGACTGACGCACGAGGTGCCACCTGGTCGCCCCCATCGCCAGTCGGGTCGCTGTCTCCTGCGCGCGCATAGCCGATCGCACGAGGAGCGAGACCGCCACGTTTGCGCAGCCAATGAGGAGTACCAACCCGACGCACATCGCAAGCGCCAGAATGGCTGGCCGCGTGCTGCCGAAGATGTATTCATCCAGGGGCGTCAAGGTTGGCTCCATCCCCTGGCGGAATTCCGTGCCAGCGCCACGCTCGATGAGCGGCAGCAGTTCGGCAGCTGCCGCTTCGATGGATACACCCGCCCTGAGACGACCGAGCACGAACAGGGCACCCCATGCCGGATCGTTGATGGTGTCAACCTTCCATTGCTCGTTGGCGTCGGCCAGTTGAGGAACAACTGGTACCCACAACTCGACGCCGCGTGGATAATCGAAACTTTCAGGCATGACACCGACGATGGTGTACGGCGCTCCGTCGAAGCGGAGGGCGCGCCCGACGATCGTCGGGTCGCTGCCGAAGCGACGAACCCAGCTGCCGTGACTCATCACCGCAACGCGGGCGCTTCCCTGCCCATCGTCTTCCGGCCGTAACGTGCGACCGAGCAGGGCCCGAGTGCCGAGAAGCGGGAAAAACGAGGCCGACACGCCGGCAACCGGAATCGTGGCCGGTTCTCCCTCTCTGAGGATCAGGCTCCAGTTTGTCGACCCGGTCGCCGCAAGGCTTTGAAAGCTTCGAACCTCCATCTGCCATGCCCGAAACGTGAAGTTCGAGATCTCGCCGATCGTCGCCGGGTTGTCCCGTTCGCGCGGCCAGATCACGACGACCCGATGCGGTTCATCGATTGGCAAAGGACGAATGAGCACTTTGTCAACGACGCTGAAGACCGCTGCGGAAGCACCGATGGCCACCGCGAGGATGCAGACGGCCGAGAGCGACGTCATCGGCGTCCGTCGAAGCGCACGGAGGCTGTGCTTCAGGTCGCTCAGCATCAGTCACCTTCATCCGCCGCTGCGGCCGTGCCAAGCGTGCCACTCGCCTTCTGCATCAGGTAGGTCTTGATGAACTGATCGAGGTCGCCGTCGAGCACGCGGTGCACATCGCCCACTTCCACCTTCGTGCGGTGGTCCTTGATCATCTGGTAGGGCTGTAGCACGTAACTGCGAATCTGGCTGCCAAATGCGATGTCGCGCTTTTCACCACCGAGCTGATCGAGCTTGGCCTGCTGCTCCTTCTGTTTCAGGTCAAAGAGGCGAGCCTTGAGCACCTTCATCGCCTGCGCCCGGTTCTTGTGTTGGGAGCGTTCGTTCTGACACGACACCACGATGCCGGTCGGCAGGTGCGTGAGACGGACGGCGGAGTCGGTGACGTTGACATGCTGTCCGCCGGCGCCACTCGACCGGTACGTGTCGACCCGCAAGTCCTTCTCGTCGATCTCGATATCGACATCTTCTGGCAGCTCGGGCCACACGAAAACCGATGCGAACGAGGTGTGCCGCCGTGCCGCCTGATCGAAGGGGGAAATCCGCACCAGTCGATGGACGCCGGCCTCCGCCGACATCAGGCCGTACGCATAGTCACCGGCAAGCAGCACCGTCGCGCTCTTGATGCCCGCTTCGTCGCCGGGCTGATAGTCGATAACGTCGCGCTTGAGGCCTCGCCGCTCGGACCATTTCAGGTACATGCGCAGCAGCATCTCGGCCCAGTCCTGCGACTCGGTACCGCCCGCGCCGGGATGAATGGTCACGATGGCGTTGGTGCGATCGTGTTCGCCGCCGAGCATCTTCTTCGTCTCGGCCGCTTCAACCTCCTGCCGCAATTCCTGGAGTCCGCGCGTGAAGTCGGCGGCGACGTCTTCTCCACTCCCGGCCCACTCGAGCAGAACGGAGAGATCGTCGCTGCGCCGTTGCAGCGACCGTTGCAGCGTGAGGTCGTCTTCGATCCGCCGCCGGCGCTGCATCACCTTCTGCGCCTCGGCCTGGTTGCTCCAGAACGACGAATCGGCGATCGTCTTTTCGATTTCTGCTAGCTGGTCGTCGAGTCGAGCCGCCTCAAAGATGCCTCCGCAACTCGAGGGCGCGGCGGTTGAGGTCGTCGTGCTGTCGGATCAATTCATCATCGAGGGCCACGGGATCTCCTGTTCGGCTTTGGGCCTTGGGCTTTGGGCTCTAGGCTCTTCTTTTCTGGCTCGCGGATACGCTTCTGGGTCGGGATCGAACGACGACCAACGCAATCACCGTGAGCGCCATCGCCACGTAGGCGACCACATCACCGATCGTAGGAGTAGATCGTCCGGCCGGTCAGCAGGCGCGCCTCGATCGACGAGCCCGACCTGTTCAAAGATAGCTGATGCCTGGACGATGCGCCCGTAGGGATCGACGACGCCGCTGATCCCCGTGTTCGCCGCACGGGCCATGTAGCGCCCCTCCTCGATTGCTCGCATGGAGGCCATCTCGAAGTGCTGATACGGCGCTGACGAGGCGCCATACCAGCCGTCGTTGGTGACCGTCGTCAGCAGCTGGCTTCCCTGCAGGACGGCTTCACGCATCAGCGACGGGAACACGACCTCGTAACAGATGGCCGTGCTGGTTGGATGCCCGTTGATCGGCAGCATGACGACCGAGTCTCCAGGTGTGAATGGGCAGGAAGCGCTTGACGAGCGGCGCGGCGAAGGTGAGCCACTCCTGCATCGGGAAGAACTCGCCGAACGGCACCAGATGAATCTTCCGATAGACGGCGGTTGTCTCGCCGTCCGGGCCGAGCAGGAACGCTGCGTTGTACTGACGCAGCGCTCCGGTCGGCCACGATCTGGTCGCTGCCGAAGAGAATCGGTACCCCAACCTCGCGAGCCAGGTCTCGCAGCGCCGCTTCCCCTGCCGGTTCGTGACCGAAGGTGAAGGGCGTGGACGACTCGGGCCAGATGACGTACTGCGCGCCCGGCGGACGGCATCGCGCGTCATGGCCAGGTAGGTCGTGAAGATGCGCCGATTGATCTGCGGCGTCGGCGCCATCTTGTCGGCCTGCGCGACATTGCCTTGTATCAGCCCGACACGAAGTGGCGTCCCCTCGCGCGTCAACGATCCCTCGGCAACACGCCAGAGCCCCAGATGGCGATCGCAACCAGCAGAGCCGCGCCGAGGCCGCGGCAGCCATCCGTTCGCGGCGCCCTGCTCAACAACGCGTACACGATCGCCGCATTGACGAACGCCACGAGCGCAGAGAGGCCGTACACGCCCATCACGCTCGCCACCTGCGCGACAGCAAGAACGGTCACCTGGCTGTTGCCGAGCGGAACCCACGGAAAACCGCCGAAGAGGATCCGCGCAGATACTCAGTCGCGACCCACACGCCGGCGCAAAGAAGAGCGCCGACCGGCCCGCACGTGCAATCAGGCTGGCGAGCACCATGGCCGTGATCGCCGGGTAGATCGCCAGATATGCAGCGAGCAGCAGCATCGCCACGATCGCCAGGATCATGGGCATCCCGCCGAACACGGCCAGCACGCTGCTGGTCCAATAGACCGTGCCTGCGAAGTACACCAGTCCGGCCACCAGCCGAACCAGAACGCGCGCCGTGGCGGCTGCCCGGGAACCGTCCCGGCTGCCCGCGCCAGCCGCTCAGGGCAACCAGCAGCGGAACAAGCGCGACCCAGGCGAAGGCCGGATGACCGTAACGCGGGAAACTGAGCGCGAGCAGCGCTCCTGAGAGGACAGAGAGGAAGTAGCTGAGACCCAACCGCAGTTGGGCCAGTCTAGCACGCGGCGGGATGCGATCCGGAAGGTTGCGCTGAAGAAGTCCTAATGCGATCGACGCGCGTCAGCGCGTGATCCAGGGCTTGAACTGCTCTTCCTTTTCCAGGCGCCGGGCCACGGTTTCGGCTTCGCCGCGCTCGGCAAACTTGCCGACGCGGACGCGAAAGACCCGTGGACCGCTCGCGCCTGGCGTCGTCACGAACGACGCAAAGCCTTTCGACGAGAGGCGACGCGCGATGGCGTCCGCCTCGTCACGGGACCGAAGGGACGCAACCTGCACGACGAAACCGTCGCCCTTCGGCTCCCCCGGTCGCCACAGCTTTTGATGCCGCGCGGTGGCGCCGCAGGGCGCTCGACCTTGGTCTCGGCGATCGCAGGAGCGGGAGCCGGCACCGATTCGATTGCGGGTTCGGGCGGCGGCTCTGGCGCCTCGAGCCGCTTGGCGTAGGTCAGTTCCTTCAGGTCTTCCTGCTTGGAAAGAGGCTCGACCCGAGGAAGCGGCATCCGACGGACGTGCGTGGGGGGCTCGGACGTGGATGTCGGATCCACCGTGGGTTCGGCCGCGACTGCTGCCGCTGCCGCCGACACGCGGGTCGTGGTGACGCCTCGTCCGACCATCACGCCGCACAGGAAAATCACGACTGCAGCAACAGTGGCCGTCATGAACATGAAGACCAGCTGTTTGCCGTTCAGTTGAATCTCGCGTACGTCTTGATCGGACATCAATGAACGCGCGCATTGTACCACGCGTCGATCGATGTGAGAACGAAATTGTGAGGGGTGCGCTTGCTATCGGCCCGAGAGCCGTTCGAGCCGCTGCTTCGCGTCGGCGTCGTGACGGGTCTCGCGTGAGGACCGTCTGCAACTCGGTCAGGGCTTCAGTCGGCATCCCGGCTTTCTCATAGGCCTCGGCAAGCACCAGACGCGCAGCCGTCCGTGTCGTTGCTCCAAATCGAAATCTTGAGGGCATCGATGCGCATCCTGGCAACCGCCCACCGCGAGGTAGACGCGCCCAAGGAGCAGGTGGGCCTCGTGATCGTACGGTGACAGGTAGACGGCTCGCTGCAGCTCGGAGATGGCTTGTGCGTCGCGCTCAGACTCGATAGGCCCGCCTCGCCGCCTCCAGATGAAATGCGGCGAGCTGGCGCTGATCGCGCTGGCCTGCCGCGGTAATCACGTTCTCGACGCGAAGCGAGTCGGCATCCCCAGGTCCATTCGCAGGCGCTCGAGGCCGCGCGGCACCGGTGAAGCAGGAGACTTGGCCTCCCACTCCTCGTAGACCGACGACAGCCGCTTCGCCAGATCCGTTCACGAGCGGCTTCGGCACTGCTCCCAACGGCGCTCAGCGCAACTCCAAGCACGAAGTGAGCCGCGTGATCCGCCGGATCGCGCCGCACCGCTTCGCGGAGCCACCACACCGCCGCTGATGCGTCGCCGTCGAGCCAGTAGGCGTAGCCGAGATTGAAGAACGAGTCGACACCGTCAAGGCTCGCGGCCTCGTTGAAATACGAGACGGCACGCGGTCCCGCGCTGCCTACGGCCGTCGCGAGTTGCACGATGCCCAGATTGTTGAGGAGCGTGGCGTCGCTTTCCTCCGCATTCAGTCTCGTCAACTCGTCGAAGGCCTCGTCATAGCGTTTCAATTCGAGCAACGACACCGATGCGAGGAAGCGGGCCTGCCTCGACAAGGCGATGTTCGGTGGGCACATCCCTCACGGTGACCAGCGCGGCTTCATGACTGGCGAGGTCGTTGTGAACCTCCCAGGCCGCGATGCGCGCGCGCTGCAGCGACGGCGCCTGCCGGATAGCCTCATTGAGAAACGTGAGCCGCGTCGCCGGCGTCTCCGCGAGCAGGCCCTTGATGAACTGCTCGAACGCCGCCAGCGGAGGATGACTGCTCTCCGGAGGTAGTCCCGTCACAGACGCGCCGGGCACGAGACGTACGGCCAAGCGGTCGTAGATGTCGAAGATGGTCGACGAGAGGCCCGCTCTCGGTGATCTCAGGTCCTGCCGCGCCGGAATCGAGCTGGATCGGCCGGGCCCGGACGGTAAGCGTGTCCGCCGTTCAGCGAGAACGACCCCACGATGACCTGAGAGGCGCCAACCACCTGCCCCACGCGGATGATGGTGGCTTGACTGAGCCCTGTGACGACGGGAACTCGCAGCAGCTCGAACGAGTGCAGGCGCTCATCGCGCCGCATCACCGGTAAGCCGAGGCCAAGCAGGCTGTCGGTCAGGATCACGGACGACGCCTCCCCCAGCCAGTAGCTGCGCGGGTCGCGCGTCGTGGTTTCGAACGGCATGACCAGCACGCGCGATGCCGCTGGGGTCGCCGGCATGAGCGCCTGGGCTTGTGCTGCCGACGCAGTGCCGATCCACACGCTATTCAGAGCAACGAGAGTCAACGCCGACAGCGCCGCGGCGGTCCCTGGTTTCGTCATGCGGCGCGTCCGGTGGCGGGTCGTACGGTGACCGACATCGCGCAACGAGTCGCTCCCGTCGCACGACACTCTTCCGTGACGACGTCCGCGTCCAGGTTGAAGAGCGACATCAGTCGGCGAATGGCAGAGGCATAGAACTCGCACAGCGGCGCGTCAACAGGATCGCGGACCTCGCAGAAGAGCGAGCTCTGCAGGTCGAGAGCGCCCCGCCACTGCCGCCAGCGAATCTTTGACGTCGGTGTCGCCGTAGGTGCTGCGCGCCATCCATTGGGCGACGCCAACCACCATCCGCTTGCGGATCGCCGGCGGCATGGCCAGGATGATTCGCTTGCGAAGCGGCGACACTTCGGCGACCGTCCAGTCCGCCGTGTACTCACCCGCCCGCGCGGCAATGAGGTGATACGGCGCGCCCTCGAGACGCAGAAAGCTGAGCACCGCCGCCAGCGGCGCGAGCCCGATGCGCCCCTCCCGGAGCCCCGATGGATGCAGCCATGCCTCGTAGAACTCGAGCCGCATCGGCAGTAAGTCCGCGATCGCCCTGATGCAGGCTCGCGACGAGAAGCCGGCCTACGGCCGCGTCGGTCATACGCTAATATGAGGGTCGGGAGTCGACCCCATTACATTCTCGGCAGCAAGACTGGCCGAAGGTAGGGCCAGTCGGCTTGACGGACTCGACAGGGGCGATATTTCGCCTGGCTGCGCGCTCAGGCCACGGACGTCGATGCCGTCCTGTCACGAGACGCTCAACGTGAACATACCCCACGGATACACGATCGCCAGCGGTCGCTGAGAGCGTACTGCACCTCGAACTCAACCGCAAATCAGGATGGCATGATTCTGCCCGTTCACACGCGTCTCCGCGAGCACCTCACGCAGGTGATCGCCAGCCTCTACTCACTCGAGCGATCGAGTCTGCCCTCGCTCGTGCTCGACCATCCGCCCAACCGGGATCTCGGTGACCTCGGAACTCCCGCTGCGTTCGAACTGGCGCGACGACTCCGTAAACCTCCCCGCGCCATCGCACAGGAGGTTGCTGCGGCGTTCGGAACACTCGAGGGAATTCGGCAGGTCACGGCTGCTCCCAATGGATATCTCAATTTCTTTCTCGAGCGGCCCGCCTTTCTGCTCGATCGCGTGTCGTCAGCTGCACCGCCTGCGCGCGAGGGCGCCGGCAAGGCGATCGTCGAGCACACTGCAATCAACCCGAACAAGGCGGCTCATATCGGCCACCTGCGAAACTCGGCTCTTGGCGACACACTCGTTCGCGTCCTGCGATTCAGCGGCACTCCTGTCGAGGTCCAGAACTACATCGATGACACCGGCGTCCAGGTGGCGGATGTCGTCGTCGGCTTGCGCGTGCTCGAAAAGATGTCGTTGGCAGACGTCAGGAAGGTCGCCGACACCACGCGCTTTGATTACTACTGTTGGGATCTCTACGCTCGCGTGACGGATTGGTACGGGCAAGACAAGGCTCGCCTCGAGGTCAGAGCTCAAACTCTCCACGACATCGAGCACGGCGGTAACGAAAGCGCCGACATCGCTGGTCTCGTCGCCGATCGCATCGTCCGGTGCCACCTGAAGACCATGGCCCGGATGAATGTCGACTACGACCTGCTCACCTGGGAGGGCGACATCCTGCGCCTGAAGTTCTGGGCGCAGGCGTTCGACGTTCTCAAAGCCAAGGGGGCGGTCTATCTGCGAACCGAGGGACGTCTGGCAGGGTGCTGGGTGATGCCGATTCAGGAAGAACTCGAGCAGATACCTAACGGTTCACCGGACTCCGCAACCGCCGTCGCCAGCGAAACCGACGACGATGCTGAGGAGCGCGAGAAGGTCATCGTCCGGTCGAACGGCGTGGTGACGTACGTCGGGAAAGACATCGCCTACCAATTCTGGAAGCTCGGTCTGCTTGGCCGCGATTTCCTGTATCGGGTCTTCGCGGAGAAACCGAACGGTCCACTGTGGGCGACGTGCAGCACGGACGGCGTAACCGACCATCCCAGCTACGGCGGAGCTGCGTATGTGTATAACGTCATCGACGTGCGACAGGCATATCTGCAGAAGCTGCTGAAGCAGGCGCTGATCGCCGTTGGCCACCCGGAAGGCGCACAGCGCTCGCATCACTTCTCGTACGAGATGGTTGCACTCTCTCATGCCACTGCGCGCGAGCTCGGCTTTGCGCCGCCGCCCAACTCGGAAGAAGCGCGACGCCCGTTCGTCGAGGTCTCCGGTCGCAAAGGGCTCGGCGTAAAGGCGGACGACCTGCTGGACATCGTCATCCGGAAGGCGCGGGAAGAAGTGACCAAACGCAATCCCGATCTGCCCGAGGGGGAAGTGACTCACATCGCCGGGCTGATCGGCGTGGCCGCGGTGCGATACTTCCTGATCAAGTTCTCGCGCGGCAAGGTCATCGCGTTCGACCTCGAAGAGGCGATCAGCTTTCAGGGTGAGACCGGCCCGTACATCCAGTACGCGATCGTCCGTATCAACAACATCTTCAGGAACGTGCAGGAACGAGACGGTCTCGACGAAGCGGCGCTTCTCGCCACACTGGATCAACATCCTGCCGGCGAGCTGACGGGCGACAACGGCCACGAGCTCTGGGCGCTGGTACTCGAGGCCTCTCGTCTCGACGAGATCGTCGAGCAGGTCATCGCCACGCTCGAGTTCTCCGTGCTCGCGAAATATGCGTTCGGACTAGCCCAGGCATTCAATGCCTATTACAACCTCCAGCCTCCCAGTCGCTCCTCGATCCTGAACGAAGAGCGCGATAATGTGCGCCGGTGGCGGGCAGCCGGCGTGATCTACGTGCGCAACCAACTGACCCGAGCGCTGGACCTTATGGGCATTGGAGTGCCGCAGAGGATGTAAGCATGCCGATCATTGCCATATCGCCATGCGACAAGCTTCGTGACTACGAAGAAGCCATCCGTAGGGCTGGTGCAGATGTGCGCGTACTCGATCGCGCGGTGGACCGTCCCGCCGACGTTATCGAGTCGGTGGATGGCTTACTGCTGCCAGGTGGCGGGGATGTACTCCCGTCGATCTACGGCGAGGCCGCACACCCGACGTATTCAGCCGCCGAGCCGGGCCGCGACGACTACGAGCTCGAGCTGGCTCGGCGTGCGGTCGATGCCGACCTTCCCCTGCTCGCGATCTGCCGCGGCATCCAGGTGCTCAACGTCGCGCGCGGCGGTTCTCTGGTGCAGGACATCCAGGAAGAAGTCGGCGTCACCGTTAACCACACCCATCGCGAATCACCGGTGACGATCGCTCACGAGGTCTGGATCGCCGAAGGCAGCCTCCTCGATCGCCTGATGCACGAGCATGTCAACGGCGATTCCTGCCAGGTGAACAGCCGTCATCATCAGGCGCCGAAGGTCCTTGGCAAGGGGCTCGCCGTCTGCGGCACGGCTCCCGATGGTGTGATCGAAGCCATCGAGGATCCGAGCCTTCGTTTCTGCCTCGGCGTGCAGTGGCATCCGGAAAACTTCTACCGGACCGGCGAGTTCAGGCCGATCTTCGAGGGTTTCGTGGAGGCCGCCAGCAAGTAGTGCCGGCTACTTCTCGGGCCGTTCGTCGGGCGCGCCAGTACCCGACGATCCGACGAAGAGCTTCTTGCCGTCCGAGAACGTGATGTCACGGCCGTTGGCCCGATTGGCACCGTCCTTGGCTTGAAAGCCTTCGACCAGGATCTCGGTGCCCTCCGGTAATGAGTTCTTCGTCCAGCCCCTGCGCAACAACGCATTCGGCGCGCCGCCTTCGACCATCCAGCGCTCGACCTTCCCGGTCGCCGGATCCTTCACGTCTATATGAATCCACGAGTGGGGGTTGATCCACTCCATCTTCACGACGGTTCCGCGAAGCTTGACCGGTCGCTTCGCGTCGAACTCGGCCGCAAACGAGTGATGAGCAAACACTGGTGCAGCCATCGTGGCGAGAAGCGCTGCGGCGGCACAACAACTGACGTGTTTCCTGGACATGGCGTCTCCTGATCGACGGTGCGGTTCACGGCACCGCTGCTTCCATCGTACGCAGTGGACGTCCTGGCGATCCTGAAGTTTGCGTGAACTTCTCGACAGAGTTGTCGCGTTTGAAACACTGAACAGACACATCTGTGGAATTTCCCGTTCACACCCTCGACGATCTCGCGGCGTCACGCCGAAAACGACCGCAATCGCGGGATTCTTCGCAACCGACATGGCCCCCATCTTGCTCACAGCGTCACGGTTCTTCACCCCATACTTCGTTTACGAACGCGGAAGGAATGCTGATGCCGCGAGCAAGTAAGTCAAAGCCAGAGCCAGAACCGACAGGCCCACGTTTGGTACGTAAGAGCGCGCCCAAGCGACCCGTTGAGCCCGCCGGCCCACCGGAAGTCACGCATGAACAGATCGCACTGAGGGCGTACGAGTTGTTCGTTCGGGAAGGCTCCGCCCACGGTCATCATCTCGATCACTGGTTGCGGGCCGAGCGCGAGCTGATGGACGTATCCGCAGTACGTCCCACGACGCAAACCGCAGGAACGCGCGCACGCTGAGCGATCAGCGGCCCAGCACGGCCACGGTTTCCACGTGCGCCGTGTTCGGGAAGAGATCGATGCCGCTGAGGTGCACTAGGCCGTAACCGGCATCGTGCAGCAGGCGTGTGTCCCGTGCAAGCGTCGCGACGTCGCATGAGATGTACACGATCCGCCCCGGCTGCAGCCGGATGAGATGCGCGATGGCGTCCTTCGAGATCCCTGTGCGCGGCGGATCGACCACGATCGTCACATCTGTGACGTCTGGCGTTTTCACCGAGGCTACGTAGCTCTCGACACTGCGCCGAACAATCTTCACTCGGCCCGCGAACGGCTCCGCATTGCGCGCCAGGTCGGCCCCAGCGATCAGGTCGCCTTCAACGGCTGTCACGGTGTCCCATCCCGCCACTGCGAGCGACAACCCGAATAATCCAACGCCTGCGTAGAGATCGATCACCGGACCAGGCGGCACGAGCTGGATGACACGCTGGACCAGTTGCTCGACGAGAAATCTGTTGCCCTGAAAGAACGCCCTGACATCTCGCGAGAGCGCCACCACATGTGACGGCTCCCCACCAACACGAATGGAATCGGCGACGGTCATCGTTCCTGCCAGATGAACGACTCCAGGGCGATCCGCGCGCTGCGCGGAGAGTCCAGTGAGGCTCTCCGACAGGGCGACGTATTTCTCCGGGTCAGCTGTGGCGTGCAGTTCCAGATGACAGGCGCGCTGCTCGGCCGGGATGTTCTCAGCAAGCTCGATCGCCGCGACTTCCCGAAGATGTTGACGTTCCAGTGTTCGCTGCGCCGACTCGATCCACTCCGATGTCTCCGGCAGCAGCTGACTTGTTGACGTGGCATCGCACACCTGGTGAGTGCCCTCGCGGTAGAAGCCGATCCGGCCTCCGCTCACATGCAGCCTCGCTCGCATGCGATAGCCGCGCTCGGGAGATCCGGCAACGAGGGGAGCCTCGGTAAGTGGGAGCCGGCCTATGCGGCGAAACGCATCCTGGATGATGTCTGCCTTGAGGCTCAGTTGCCGCGGATACGCGATGTGGGAAAACACGTTTCCGCCGCACCGGGGATCGGCGGTTCCCGGCCGGCGATCGGCGGAGGGGTGCAACACTTCAACGGCTTCCGCAAAGAGGACGCCGCGCTCGGCTCGCTCGAGACGGGCCGAGACACGTTCGCCCGGGATCGCGCCCGCGACCAGCACGACCTGTCCCTGATGACGCGCCAGCATCCGGCCGCCGGCAGCGGGTTTCTCGATATCGAGAGTGAGGACCTCCATGCGAGACCGCTGCGTCAGTCGAAAGCGACCACCGGCAGACGGCAGCGTTCGCGAAGCAGACGATCGACTGCGGCCCGGCGTGACTGCTCGAATGCGTCGCTCGAAAGCCGCTCCTTGAACGGCGCCAGCTCCTCGTCTGCCTCGCGGGTCAGCTCTGCCAGGGTCGCAGCGTCGCACTGGCGGCGCGCCTCGATGAGGAGTTCCGTGTCGATCGCGCTCAGTCGATCGAGGAACTCGCGCCGGGCGTCTCCGCGAAGGTTTCTGGCCTCGGCACGGCGTGCATCCAGCTCACGAATCACCGATTCGAGAGTGGCATCGAGCGAGCGGGCATCCCCGGCGCGAAGCGTCGTGAGACGGGCGATCACACGATCGAGATGCGCCGGCAGCGACTCATGGCGACGGGGTGCGTCCTCCGCCGTACTGTCGGTGCCGGATCCGCCTTGGGATGGAGCTGCACTGCGCGTCTCGTGCGCAATCCCGATCGCGCGTCGCCACTCGTCGAAGGCGTCGAGCACATCCGCCTCGCAGAACTCGATTCGCACTGGCCGGCGTCGCGGCCCTTTCGCGTAATACCGCTCGAAGTAGCGATCGATCCCGTGATACGCAATTCGAATCGGGACGCCCTTCGCGGCCCAGCCGAGCACCTGCTCGAACGCAGGCCCCACGATTCGAATCAGATGGCCGTCGTTCTTGCGACAGAGATACGCCTCGATCGCGCGGCAGTACTGGTCGGCGGGCTCTATAGCCACCTGACTTCTCCCGACCTGATCCTGAGCGTCCCGCTCGCCCCTGTCACGATCAATGCGCCATCGTCGTCGATGTTCACGGCTAGACCGGAGAGTCGCCCGCTCGCCGAGTCCCACTCGACACGCCGGCCGAGCATCGGCTCGGCGCGTTTGCGCCACGCGTCGATCACGGCCCGCCTACTGCCAATGAGCAGTTCGCGATAGCGCGACGCAAGCGCTGCAAGACATTCGGCCAGCACGAGGCCACGATCGACCGAACGTCCGAGCTCGGATTCAATCGAGGTTGCGCGCGCCGAGACGTCAGCTGGATAGGCTGCGGGCTGCACGTTGACTCCGATACCCAACACAACGTGACTGACGGCTCCTTCGGCCAGGATGCCGGCCAGCTTGCGTTCGCCGACCTGCACATCGTTCGGCCACTTCAAGTGGGTCGAGAGGCCTGTCGCCGACGCGATGCCGTCGGCGACGGCAACGCCTGCAGCAATCGTCAGCAACGGAGCCACCGTGGATGGCGGCCGCAAGACGACAGAGAGGTAGATCCCTGCGCCGGGCGGCGACGCCCAGCTGCGGCCGAGCCGCCCGCGGCCAGCCGTCTGTCGATCGGCAATGACCACGAGGCCTTCTTCGTCGTCGTGGTCCGCCAGGGCAGCGGCGATGTCGTTGGTCGACCCGACGTCCGGATACCAGAGGATGCGATGCGCGAAGATGCCGAGCCGTTCGCGAACGATCGCCAAGGCGTCGGCGAACTCTTGCGGAAGTGGAATGGGGTCGGGAGTCATTTGATGAGGACGATCAGGAGGGACTGTCCTCATCAAATGACTCCCGACCCCATTTCGATTTCGAAACTCAGGTCGGCGGCCGGGGCCGAGTGAGTCAGCGCGCCGACCGAGACGAAGTCAGCACCGGTTGCGGCGAGCTCCGGCATCCTGCTCAGGGTCACGCCGCCGGAGATCTCGGTCCGTGCCTTGCCACGACACTTGCCGACCGCCTCGATGATGTCCGGCGTCGACAGATTGTCGAGCAGCACGATGTCGGCGCCGGCCTCTAGTGCGGCATCAACCTCGCACAGGCTTTGCGCCTCTACTTCGACCGGCAGATTTCGATTGGCCTCGCGCATCCGCCGCACGGCTACACCGACGCCACCTGCCAAGCGCACGTGGTTGTCTTTGATCAGAATCCCATCGTGCAGCCCAAACCGATGGTTGGTACCACCGCCCGCTCTGACCGCGTACTTCTCGAGCACGCGCATCAGCGGAGTGGTCTTGCGAGTGTCGAGCACGACGATGCGGCCACCAGCGGCCTCGACGAACTGCCGCGTCAGCGTAGCGATCCCAGATAGGCGTTGCATGAAGTTGAGAGCCGTCCGCTCCCCGATGAGCAACGCGTCCGCGCCACCGTTGATTTCCGCGACGACAGTCCCTGGCGCGCAGAGCGACCCGTCCCGATGATGAATGATGACCTCGATCGACGGATCGAGTTGCCGAAACGCTTCGAGGGCCACATCGAGTCCGGCAATGACGCAACGTGACTTGGCCAGGACAATGGCGCGGACACGCCGGCTTCCATCGATCGTGCCGGTTGTCGTGATATCGCCGCGGCCTACGTCTTCCGCGAGCGCCCGCCGCACGAGGTCGCGATAGTCATCGACCGCAAGCGACTCAAACGCGTGATTCACACTCGTGGTTCCGCTATCGGTTCGGCAGCGAACGTGAGCTGCGGCTCCTCTACCTGCGCAAACGACAGATCCCGGATGTGAGCCGCCGCGCGGAGATCCTGCGACGCCGGCTTCAGCGACTCGTAGCGCGCCGGAAGAACGGCCCGCTCGATCACCGCCTTCACCGGCTTCTTCTCCAGCGCCTTGATCCTGCGAACCTCGCCGAGAGCAGCGCGCGCCTGCGCGAACACCTGGACCGCCTCGGCATCATAGCCGCCGATCGGTGCGACAACCTCTTCGGGTGTCGGCCAGCTCGCCTTGTGCACCGATCCGGGACGCCACCACGACCATACTTCCTCCGTGACGAAGGGAAGGAAGGGCGCGAACAGGCGCAACAGCGTCGATAGCGCGACGAGCATCGCGCTGTTGGCAGACGCGGCACCCTCCGGCGTGAAATCGCCGTAGCGACGCCCTTTCACCAGCTCGAGGTAATCGTCGCAGAACGACCAGAAGAACCGCTCCGACTGCTCCAGCACCCGTGCGTAGTCGTAGGCCTCGAACTGCTCCGTCGACTCCGCGACCAGCGACGACAGGCTGGACAGCATGCCGCGATCGAGCGGCTCGGTGATGGGTCCGCGCGGCTCCGCCTGCATGAGGGCAAACTTCGCCGCGTTCAACATCTTGATCGCGAGACGGCGCCCGACTTTCATCTGGCCAGGATCGAAAGCGGTGTCAGTCCCTGGCCTTCCGCTCGCAGACCAGTAGCGAACACCGTCCGAGCCATGTTCTTCGAGCAACCCCATCGGCGTGACGACGTTGCCCTTCGACTTCGACATCTTCTTGCGGTCGGGATCGAGCACCCATCCCGAGATCGCCGCGTTCCTCCACGGCAGCGAGCCATGCTCGAGCAGCGAACGCAACACCGTATCGAAGAGCCACGTCCGGATGATCTCGTGGCTCTGCGGACGCAGGTCCATCGGGAAGACGCGCGCGAACAGGTCGGGATCACCAAGCCAATCCCCGGCAATCTGCGGAGTGAGCGACGACGTCGCCCACGTGTCCATGATGTCGGGATCACCGGCAAAGCCGTTCGGCTGATTGCGCTGAGCGGCCACATATCCGTCCGGCGTGTCGGTCGAGGGATCGATCGGCAGCTTCGATTCATCCGGCACGATCGGTCGCGAGTAATCGATCCTGCCGTCGCCGTCGATCGGATACCACACAGGGAACGGCACACCGAAAAATCGCTGACGGCTGATGCACCAGTCGCCGGCCAGGCCATTCACCCAGTTCTCGTACCGATGGCGCATGTATTCGGGGTGCCACTGAAGCTCGACACCAAGGGCCAGCAGCTGCTCCCTGAATTCCATTGTCTTGATGAACCATTGCCGGCTGGTCACGATCTCGAGCGGACGGTCGCCCTTCTCGTAGAACTTCACCGGGTGCGTGATAGGCCGCGGATCGCCGAGCAGATCACCTGACTCCTTGAGCAACTCGACGATTCGCGCCCGCGCTTTCACGGCGGAGAGATTCGCAAGCTGGTCATAGGCCGTCTGAGCCGCAGCCACGTCGCGCGACTCCCAGCCGGTCGATCCCCAGGTCAGCGGTCGAAACGTCCCGTTCGGCTGAATGACGGCACGCACCGGCAACCTGAGCTCGCGCCACCAGGTCACGTCGGTAATGTCTCCGAACGTGCAGATCATCGCGATGCCGCTTCCCTTCTCAGGGTCGGCGAGCGCGTGTGCCTTGACCGGGACCGGCACCTTGAAGAGGGGCGTCAGTACCGTCTGACCCAAGCAAGGGTCGATACCGTTCATCGTCAGGGTGCGCAACGAGGGCCACACACGCGGGTATCAGTTCCGGCCGCGTGGTGTCGATCTCCACATACGATCCATCCGGCCGGGCAAACCGGAGGCGATGATACGCGCCTGGCTGCTCCCGATCCTCGAGCTCGGCTTGTGCGACGGCAGTACGGAAGTCAACGTCCCAAAGGGTCGGGGCTTCGAGCTGATAGGCGATGCCGCGCTGCAGCAGACGAAGGAACGCTGTCTGCGATGCCCGCTGCGCGCGGCGATCGATCGTCGCGTAGGTGCGTGACCAGTCAACGGACAGTCCGAGATGACGCCAGAGGTGCTCGAAGGCCTTCTCGTCCTCGGCAGTGAGACGATTGCACAGCTCGATGAAGTTGGGACGAGACACCGACACCGGTTGCTTGCCGGGTTTCTCGGGCGGCTGGAATCCCGCGTCGTATGGCAAGGACGGATCGCACCGCACGCCGTAGTAGTTCTGCACCCGACGCTCGGTCGGCAGCCCGTTGTCGTCCCACCCCATCGGGTAGAAGACAGACTTGCCGCGCATCCGGTGAAATCGCGCAATGACATCGGTGTGCGTGTACGAAAACACGTGACCGACGTGCAGAGAGCCACTGACGGTCGGCGGCGGCGTATCGATCGAGTAGATCTCGTCGCGACTGCGATTGCGATCGAATCGATAGGTACCGTCGGCTTCCCAGCGAGCCGTCCACTTGGCCTCGAGACCTTCGAGTGCCGGCTTCTGCGGAAGATTAATCGGGTGCTGATCCATTAGTGATTATCGATTTCGTGATCTTTGATTCGTTGATGATTCTTGATTCCTGAAGGGTGGTTGCGACCTCGTGACCTTTCAATCGCTCGACAATCACCAGTCTTCAATCCCCTAATCATCAACGAATCTCTAATCACTAATCAAAGATCCCAAATAGAGGCTAGAGGCGCGCCGCGGCCGCCGCCTTGATCCGGTTGATTTCCTCCCGAATCAGGCGCTCCGCCACTTCGGACACGATCTGCGCGACGAGATCGTTGACTGCATCCGGGGCGAGGCGCGCCAGCACGCGGCGCGTGATTTCGTCGACAAGGTCGTCGGTCACGACGGCTGGCGATTCGGGGCGTGGCGGCGTGGCCGGTGGCGCAGGCGCGATCGATTCCCCCTGTTCAGCCGCGAAGAGGGCAGCAAACATGTCGGCCACCAGGTTCCGGCGCTCGATCGGCTCGAGCGACTCCCGAACAGCGCTGGAAATCCGTGACACGGGTGCCGGTTGCAGCACCGGCTCGTATTCACTCAATTCGACCGGCATCGGCGCCGCTACCGCGGGACTCTCGTCCAGGCCGGCACTGGCAGACACGGCGAGCAGGCTTTCGAGCGTGGGGACATCGCGTCCATCGAGATCGTCGAGGCCCGATGCGGTCGTCGAGTGCTTGTTCGCATCGCCGCCAAGCTCCGCAAACGCCGCATCGAGACGGTCGAAGTAGTCGTCGAGTTTCGAGCCGACGTTGCGGTTGCTGGACGCGATCACCGCTGCCGGTTCGGCGTTAGGGGCGGCGCCGTACGTTCGCGTCTGCGCACTCGGAAACGGCTGCACTGAGCTCGGGGGCTCGGGAATCACAGTCGCCGGCCTGGACGACGCCGACCGTGACATCTCGATCAAATCCCGGACTCGCGAGATCACATGCTGGGGCTCGAACGGCTTCACCAGGACGCCGTCGCTGTGGACCTGCTGCGCGCGGGTCTCGTCCACCGGTTCAAACGCACCAGCCAGAAGCAGCACCGGAATGTGGGACAGATCGGAGCGCCCCTTCACGAAGGCGGCGACGTCGTAGCCGCTCCGCTTCGGCATCCCGATATCGGCCAGGACGATGTCCGGCAACTCGACGGGGATGCGTTCGATGGCCTGCTCCCCATCTCCAACGGTCACGACGTGCACGTCTTCACCGGAGAACGTCAGCTCGACGACGCGTTGAATCGTCACGCTGTCGTCGGCGAGCAGGAGCTTGTGCGTCACGAGAGCCTCTCAGATCCGACACCAACCCGGGCGTGCCGGGTGATGAAGTCTACGATCTCCTGCATCGGCGTGCCCGGCTGAAAAATGCCGCGAATGCCGATTTCGTTCAACTTCGGTATATCGGCGTCGGGGATGATGCCTCCGACCACGACCAGCACATCGGTCATCTGCCGCTCCCGCAGCAGTTCCACGATCCGCGGACAGATGTGCATGTGGGCCCCCGACAGTATCGACAGCCCTATGACGTCGGCGTCTTCCTGCAAGGCCGCTGAAACAATTTGGTCCGGCGTCTGCCGGAGGCCGGTGTAAATCACTTCCATCCCGGCATCGCGCAGCGCCCGGGCGATCACCTTCGCGCCGCGATCGTGCCCGTCGAGGCCCGGTTTAGCAATGACGACACGTATCTTCTGACCCATCAGATTATCGGATCCTCGACATACTCGCCCCAGACCTCCCGCAACCCATCGCACATCTCGCCGACGGTGGCATGCGCACGGACGGCCTCGATGAGCGGCGGCATCAGGTTGGCGTCGCCCCTCGCCGCGGTCCGCAGACGCTCAATGGCTGCCGTCATGCGCGCGCAGTCCCGGCTGCGGCGAGTCTCCTCGAGCCGCCCGAGCTGCCGATCACCCGCCGTCTCGTCGATGTAGAGAGTCCCGATCTCCTCACGCTCCGAGCTCACGAACTCGTTGACCCCGACGATGACCTGCGCCTTCGACTCGACGTCCCGCTGGAACTGGTAGGCGCTCTCGGCGATCTCCTTCTGTGGATACCCGCGCTCGATCGCGCTAATCATGCCGCCCATCCGGTCGATCCTCTCAATGTAAGCGATCGCCTCGTCTTCGAGCTCCTTCGTCAATTTCTCGAGGAAATACGACCCGCCCAGCGGGTCGACGACGTCGACGATGCCGGTTTCGTGCGCGAGGATCTGCTGCGTCCGCAACGCCAGCGTCGCCGCGGCCTCCGTCGGCAGGGCCAGCGCCTCGTCGAGCGCGTTGGTGTGCAGCGACTGCGTGCCACCCAGTGCCGCCGCCAGCGCCTGCACAGCCGTTCGAACGACGTTGTTATACGGCTGCTGGGCGGTCAGCGACACACCCGCCGTCTGCGCGTGGAATCGCAGCTGCCACGATCGCGGGTTGGCCGCCTTGAACCGCTCGCGCATCACGCGTGCCCAGATGCGGCGTGCCGCACGGAACTTGGCAATCTCCTCGAAGAAGTCGCTGTGCGAATTGAAAAAGAAGGAGATCCGAGGCGCGAACGTATCGACGTCGAGCCCGGCGTCGATCGCGTGGTCGATGTACTCGATGCCGTTGCGCAGCGTAAACGCCAACTCCTGCGCCGCTGTCGCTCCCGCCTCGCGAATGTGATAACCGCTCACCGAGATCGTGTTCCATCGCGGCACCTGATCCGCGCAGAACGCAAAGACGTCGGTGACGAGCCTCATCGACGGCCGTGGCGGATAGATGAATTCCTTCTGGGCGATGAACTCCTTCAGGATGTCGTTCTGAATCGTCCCCGACAGGGCACGCCAATCAGTGCCGCGCTGTTCCGCGACAACCAGATACATCGCCAGCAGCATCGGCGCCGGCGCATTGATGGTCATTGACGTCGTGACCGTATCGAGGTCGATCCCAGCGAAGAGTGCCTCCATGTCGGCAAGCGAGGTGACATTGACACCGCACTTCCCCACTTCGCCGCGAGACAACTCGTGATCGGGGTCGCGGCCCATCAACGTTGGAAGGTCGAAGGCAACGCTCAGGCCGGTGCCACCGGCCGCCAGCAGGCGACGATATCGCTCGTTGGTCTCCTCCGGTGTTCCGAAGTCCGGCAAACTGCCGCATCGTCCAGAGCTTGCCGCGATAGCCGGTCGCGTGGATGCCGCGTGTATACGGGAACTCCCCCGGATCGCCCAGATCCCGCTCGTAGTCGAGCGAGTCGATGCTCTTTGGCGTGTAGAGGAGATCTCGGGGCACCACCTGATTATATCGTCCGCATTTCCGGCCTCTCGCGAGCCCGGCCGCAAGAGGGGAGACGGACTAAGATTGAGCCCATGAGCGAAACCGGGCCCATCTTCGGCGCGATGCTGAGGGAGTTCGATCGCGCCGCGCGCATCCTGAAGCTCGATCCCGGCATCTGGCGAATCCTCACCTACCCCAAGCGACAGATCGTCGTCTCGTGTCCGGTGCTGATGGACAACGGTGAAATCGAAGTCTTTCGTGGCTATCGCGTGCAGTACAACATCACGCTTGGCCCGGCCAAGGGCGGTATCCGCTATCACCCCGACGTCTCGCTGGACGAGGTGACGGCGCTGGCCGCCTGGATGACCTGGAAATGCGCTGTCGCACACGTGCCGTTCGGCGGCGGCAAGGGCGGCATCGTCTGCGATCCCACGCGCATGTCTGCGCGCGAGATCGAGGCGCTGACGCGACGCTATGTCGCCGAGATCGTCGACGCGATCGGGCCGGAGAAAGACGTGCCTGCTCCTGACGTGAACACCAACGACCAGGTGATGGCCTGGGTGATGGACACCTACAGCATGCACGTCGGCCACACCGAGACCGCCGTCGTGACGGGCAAGCCGATTGAGATGGGCGGATCGCTGGGACGACGCGAAGCCACTGGTCGTGGCGTGATGATCGTCACGCGCGAAGCGGCCAGGCATCTGGGATTGGACATCAAAGGCGCGAAGGTCGCCGTGCAGGGCTTCGGAAACGTCGGCTCGGTCTCCGCGGAGCTGTTGGTGGGCATCGGCGCGAAGATCATCGCGGTCACCGACTGGAAGGGTGGCGTGATGAATCCAGCCGGTCTCGACATCCCCAAGCTCCTCGCCTACGCCGCCACGCACAAGACCGTAGACGGCTTCCCGGGCGGTGAACCACTCGACAACGACGGGCTGTGGAGTCTCGACGTCGATGTCCTGATCCCGGCGGCGCTCGAGAATCAGATCACGATGGAGAATGCGCCGAAGATCAAGGCCAAGATCCTCACCGAAGGCGCCAACGGGCCCACCACGCCAGACGCTCACAACTACCTGCACGAGCGCGGCGTGTTCGTCATCCCGGATATCCTCGCGAACTCAGGCGGCGTCACGACCTCGTATTTCGAGTGGGTCCAGGATCGGCACGGCTACTTCTGGGAACTCGAGGAAGTGAACACGCGCCTCGAGAAAAAGATGGTCGAAGCCTTCGAGGACGTGCTCGAGACCTCGCTCAAGTACAAGGTCGACATGCGTACTGCCGCCTACATCGTTGCGATTAATCGAGTCGGGATGGTGACGAAGATGAGAGGGATGTACGCGTAGGTCAAAGGGCAAATGTCATTCTTACGACGTCACTCTAAAAGGAATAAGTGTCTTCGTCTCTCCGGAGGCACCCTTGGCGGTGACTTCCACGAGGTATTCGCCAGCGGGGATGGTCGCCAGGCCCAGTGTGATCTCGTGAGTGGTTCCAGCCACGGCAGACGGCGCGATCGGCACGTCAGATATCTTCGTGCCGCCGCGATTGAGCAGCACGGCTGTTGCCTCGGGACGCTCTGATCCAGGCCCATAGGCGCTGATACGAATCAGCACCCGATCCGTTCGGGAAAACTCGCGTCCGGCTGCAGGGACAGCATTCGGATCAGCCGTGATCGTCCGAAGTTCGGGCAGCGTGCGCGCCCGATAGAGCCGCGGGGTGCTCATGGTCACCTGCGGCGAGGTGAAGTCCGGCACCTCGATGTCGCGAATCTCCTGGTCGAGCGTTCCGCCGGTTGCGCCTTCAACGGTGATACGCAGTTCGACCTTTCCCGGCGGAGCGTCGAAGGTCAGACGCTGTGGCGGCGTTGATGGCGCCGCCGATGCTGCACTCGTGCCCAGCGATCCGGTGGTCACGGCCGCGACGATGGGACGCTCGGGTGCCCGGCCGCGATACACGACGTTGCCTCCCGACGTAGCGGCGAGCAACGAAACGCGTCCGGCTGGTTCGCGACGATCGCCCGGCGGGAACGTCAGCGGCTCCCAGACCAGCGTGACACGGGTGTTGCCACCTTCGCCGCGTTCACTCCCGATCCAGGTTCGAACTGTACTTTCCGGCCTGCACCGATGGCGCGATGGAGGCGAGCGCCGTCTGCACTGGCTTGGCGACGTCCGGCGTCGGGTTGGCCACGCGCACGGCATCTTCAGGCCTCGCCGCCCAGAACCCGCGACGCGCGCGGACGTTGAGGTCGCGCCGTTTCACGCGCACAGTGATCTGGTGGAACTTGCCGTCGTTGGGCGCCGAGCTCGTATAGCCGAGCAAGTAGTAGTAGCTCGAGTCGCGCGTGACCTGCGCCAGCCCCTGTAGAAGTGTGTTCCGATTGACGATGGCTTTGCCGTCCGTCTCCTCGGAGAGCGATCTGAGCGTGTCCTGCGTCATGCGCAAGGCCCGCCCATCGGTCGCAAAGCTGGGCGGTGGTCCGCTCGGAAGATCGTCGAACCCGTACTCGAAGGGTGCGAGCCCTCGTGGGTCGAGCGAGTAGAACGAGGTGTTATTCCGGTTCGCCGCGTCGACCACCTCGCGCATGCGCGAGTACACGTCCGTCTGGCCGAACCATTCCGCCGTGATCTGCTGCGAGCTGTCCTGACTCCGAGCCGAGGCCTGAGACTCGATCGGGTTGGCCGGCAGCGATGCATCCTGCCTGCGCATCTGCGGCGGCAGCATCGCCGTGAACCCCTCGCTGACGAAGATCACCGACTTGCGGCCCTCACGCAGCGACCCAAGGCGAACAGAGAGTCCCTGTATCGCCGTCATGACGACGTCATTGCGGATGCGCTCGACCTGCTCGGTCGGATAGCGCATGTAGTTCACCTCGAACTGATTGAGCGGCGTGTAGTCGAACTTGCGACCTTCGAAGCGCTCGATGGCACTCAGGACCGAGTTGTGGTTGCGGGTAAACGTCAGGTCCGACACCGGCGACAGCGGGTACATGATTGCGACGACGTCGTTCGGCCGCAGCTGGTCCTGGACGAACTTCATCAACGGCTCGCGGACGCTCATCGAGTTCGCCCGTCGCACGTGGTAGTCGTCAAGGAAGAAGACGAACACGCGCACGTCCTCGCGATTGGCGATGAGCTCCTCGTCGTTACGAGTACGAATCTCCGTCGGCGGCGGAGCACCCGGCCGCGGATTGCCGTCGACCTTCACCAGTGTGAACTGTTCGACGGACACGGGCTTGCCGTCCTCGAGGAGCTCGAAGTCGGCCTGTGTCAGATTCGTGACCGGCTGGTCCTTCCGATCGTCGACGATCACGTCGACGCGAACGAAGTTGATGCTGCCACGGAAGGTGGGCTGCTGCCCGTCGGGAGCCTGACCTTGCGGCGCCTGACCTTGCGGCGCCTGACCTTCCTGGGGAGCCTGCTCCTGCGGAGGCTGTGCCTGTGGCTCCTGGCCGGCGGGACGACCGGCCTCCTGCTGCGCAGACCCGGCAACGACCGTCAGCGACAGCAACGCAAGGCAGAGGAGAAACGCCGGACTCGTGCGGGAGCTGAACATGAAGCGCCGCCTTTCCGGCGATCTTAGCACCTCCTCAACTCCCGATTTCCAATCTGATCTATGACTGCCTCATCATGGCGTCCCCTCGAGCTCCACCCTTGGGAAGCGGCGGGTTTCGCGACTTTCGCGACCTCGGAGGTACAGTTGACGCCGTGACGCAGCCTGCACTGACGACTCTCACAGAGGACGAACAGTTGTTTCGCGACAGCGTGTTCGAGTTCGCCGATCGGGACATACGCCCGCTTGTCCGCCGGATGGATGACGAAGCGAAGATGCCGCACGACCTGATCGATCGACTCTTCGACCTCGGTGTGATGGGGATCGAGATCCCCGACGAATTCGGCGGCAGCGGTGGAACGTTCTTCCACTCGGTGCTGGCGGTCGAAGCCCTCTCTCGGGTCGACCCGTCCGTCGGCGTACTGGTTGACGTGCACAACACGCTCGTCATCAATGCTCTGATGCGTTGGAGCAGCGACCAGCAGAAACAGGCACACCTGCCGCGCCTGGCGCAAGGGACTGTCGGTGCCTACGCGCTGTCCGAAGCAGGATCTGGCAGCGATGCGTTCGCACTGACTACGCGCGCCACCGCGCGCGACGGTGGATACGTCCTCAACGGCCGCAAGCTCTGGATTACCAACGGCAACGAGGCAAACCTCTTCATCGTCTTTGCCACGATCAACCCTGAGGCCGGCTATCACGGGGTCACGGCCTTTCTGATCGATCGCGACACGCCCGGTTTCACCGTCGGAAAGAAGGAGGACAAACTCGGTATCCGCGCGAGCAGCACCTGTGAGTTGATCTTCGAGGACTGTGCGGTGGGCAGCGATCGTGTGCTTGGCGAGGCAGGCAAGGGCTACAAGGTCGCCATCGAGACGCTGAACGAAGGTCGCATCGGTATCGGCGCGCAGATGATCGGGATCGCGCAAGGTGCGCTGGATCACGCCGTCCAGTACACGAAGGATCGAAAGCAGTTCGGCAGCGCCATTGCGTCGTTCCAGGGAGTGCAGTTCCAGCTGGCGCGCGCCGCCACCGAAATCGAGGCAGCGCGGCTGTTGGTCTTCAACGCCGCGCGCCTGCGTGATGCCGGGCAGCCGTTCCTGCAGGAAGCCGCGATGTGCAAACTCTTCGCATCGGAGGTGGCCGAGCGAGTCACGTCGCTGGCGGTGAACCTTTTTGGCGGCAACGGCTTCGTCAAGGACTACCCGGTGGAAAAGCTCTTTCGCGACGCGAAGATCGGCCAGATCTACGAGGGCACGTCGAACCTGCAGCTGCAGACAATCGCCAAACAGCTCCTGTCGTAACTCCCCGTCGTATCTCGCGGGCAGTGCAGTCGTAGAGGCGGACTTGAGACCCGCTTCTATCTGAAGACCTGCATGGGTCCGAAGACCCACTGCTACACGCTACAATACAGAGATGCGAGTAGGCATCATCGGTTGGCGTGGCATGGTGGGTTCCGTGCTCGTGCAGCGCATGCGCGAGGAACGGGACTTCGATCTGGTCGATCCGGTTTTCTTTTCCACCTCTCAGGCGGGGGCAACCGGACCTGAGATTGGCAAGACCGTCCCGGCTGTCAAGAACGCGCTCGACATCACTGCGCTTGCGGCCATGGACGTGCTCATCTCCTGCCAGGGCGGGGAGTACACCGCGGACGTTCATCCGAAACTGCGGCGTGAAGGTTGGAAGGGGTACTGGATCGATGCGGCACGACAACTGCGGATGTCCGATGACGCGGTCATCATCCTGGACCCGGTCAATCGCCACGTCATCGACCGCGCGCTCGATGGCGGACTCAAGGACTTCATCGGCGGCAACTGCACCGTCAGCCTGATGCTGATGGCCATGGATGGCCTGTTCCGCGCCGACTTGATCGAGTGGATGACCTCCATGACCTATCAGGCAGCCTCGGGTGGCGGCGCCAAGCACATGCGCGAGCTCGTCTCGCAGATGGGACTCGCCCACGCCTCGGTCGCCGACCTGCTCGCCGATCCTGCTTCCTCGATCCTGGACATCGACCGCGAGCTCATCACGACGCAGCGCGGACGCAACTTCCCCGTCGAGAACTTCGGCTTCCCGCTCGCCGGCAGTCTGCTCGCCTGGATCGACGCAGACCTGGGCAACGGTCAGAGCCGCGAGGAATGGAAAGCACAGGCTGAAGGCAACAAGATTCTCGGGCGCTCGTCGCGACAGATCCCGATCGACGGCATCTGCGTGCGTATCGGATCGATGCGCTGCCATAGCCAGGCGCTCACGGTGAAGCTGCGGAGGGACGTGCCGCTCCCCGAAATCGAGCGACTGCTCGCCGGCGCAAACGCCTGGGTGAAGGTCGTCCCGAACGAGAAGAACGCCACGCTGCGCGATCTCACACCCACCGCCGTGACGGGCACGCTCACCGTACCCGTGGGTCGCTTGAAGAAGCTGTCAATGGGCGGCGACTACCTGCAGGCATTCACCGTCGGCGACCAGCTGCTCTGGGGTGCAGCCGAGCCGCTGCGACGGATGATGCGCATCATCGTCGGCGCGCCACTCGAGTCGCCGGCAGAAAAACTGAGCGCAGCGGTTCAGGGATAGGAACGGTGCGAGTCAGGCGCGCGGGAGCGTCTCCATTGCGACCGCTTCCCGTAATGCCTCAGTTCTTCCCGCGAAGAGCTCCAACGTCCGCACGTCCTGTGCGAGGCGCTCGATCACATGGCCTCGCCGGAATGAATCAGCGCCGACCACCTGCGTCGCTCGCGACACCGCGCGCTGCGTCGCCTCGGTCGCCGCGAGCTTGGCCATCGATGCATCCGCCAGCGACAGCTCTCGCACGGCAGCGGCTTTCCACGTCAGGAGCATCGCGGCATCGAGCTCCGTCGCCGCATCGGCCAGGAGTCCCTGAACCGTCTGTTCTCCGCCCGCGCCATGCCCCGTTCGTCCGTGCGCGGCGGTCAGCGCTTCATGCAGTGCGCGTCGTCCCATCCCCAGTCCTGCAGCAGCCAGCAGGATTCGAACCCGCGACATGAACGGCATCGTCGGACCGAGCGCAATGAATGCCGCCCCATCGAGACGCAGGTGACCGCACACCACTCCACCGAGTGCCGCGGTGTTGACTGGCTCCTGCTGCACGCCAGGTGCATTCAGAGAGACCGCTGCGGCCACGACGCCTTCGCCACTGCGTACCCCGAGGACCGCGACTCCCAGCGCCGTCAGCGGCGCCACCCATGCAGCCCGACCGGAGAGCCGTCCGCCCGCCTCGACCGGTACATCATCGGACGAGAGTGCGATCGCGCCGACGAGCTCTCCTCGTATCAGGTCCGCGAACCTGTTATCCGAGTGGAGCCCCGCGCTGACACCGATATGCAGCGCGAGCGACACGCCCGCAGCCGACGATTGATACGCCAGCGCTTCGACGGCAACGACCGCCGCCAGGAGGTCGAAGGCAGGCCGCACGTCGACGAGGCCTTCACCAGTTGTCGCGCGAATGACGTCGGTAGTCGCAGCGTCACTTGCCAGTCTCTTTCCGAGATCGTGAGCCTTGGACTGCCGGTCGAGTTGCGCCGGAGAGAGATTGAAGTCCATTGAACCACAGCCTGCCGATAGATCCCGCCGTTATCGTAACGCTGGAGTTGACTGAGCTTCGGCGGCGAGGCCTTTCGAAAATCGGCGCCAGGCGGGATGCGCTCGACGGCAGGTCTTCCGGCAACACGCGGGTCTCACCAACGCACCGTCATGAAGTTGGTGTCACCCGTCCATCGTGGCACCAGGTGGACGTGCAGATGCCCGGGAATTCCTCCGCCAGCCGGCCTGCCCAGGTTGAGACCGACATTGATTCCCTCGAGCTTGTACGCTTCGCGCAGTGCGGCTTCCGATCGCTGCGTCAACAACGCGACCTCGTTCAACTCGTCAATCGACAGATCGACGAGCGTCGGCACGATGCCGACGCGGCACGACCATCAGGTGGCCGTTGTTGTAGGGATAGCGATTGAGGATGACGTACGCGAGCGATCCGTCGATGCACGATCAGCGGATCACGTTCGCCATCTGACACCGTGTTCGGGTCAGGCTTGCAGAAGACGCAACCTGTCGAAGGTTTCTCCGCCGTCACGTAGTGGAGCCGCCAGGGGGACCAGAGGTGGTCCAACCCCTATGCCTGTGATGCGACGCCGGGGATCTGATCGATCGATTCCTCGGCGGACGATCCTGCGGACTCGTCCTCCCGATTGATCAGCTCCTTCAGTTCCTTGCCCGGCTTGAAGTACGGGACCTTCTTCGGCGGAACGTCCACCTTGTCGCCGGTCTTCGGGTTGCGGCCCTTTCGCGGCTCGCGCTTGCGAAGCCGGAAACTGCCGAAGCCCCGCAACTCGATCTTCTCCCCGCGATGCAGGGCATCGATGATGCTTTTGAATACGGTGTCGACGATGACTTCCGAGTGTTTCTTGGTGAGATCGGAGACCCGGGAGACTTCCTCCACGAGTTCCGCTTTGGTCATGCTGCCGCCAGGCGTATTCAAGCTTGGCTCCTTGGCTGTGGAACTCCGGGCTGCCGGCGCATGCCGCGCCCAGCCCGGAGCGTTCCCTCTGTTATCGCGTTACCGGTTCCTGAAGTGATCCCCGAGCGTCGCCGTGCCGGTCCCTTCGCTGTCCTGGTACGCCTCCCAGTCGGATCGGTACTCGTCGCTCTTCAGAGCCCGGATGCTCAGGCCGATCTTCCGCTCCTGCGGACTGAGCTTGATGATCTTCATCTGATAGGTGTTGCCCACCTGCAGATCGATCTTCTCGCCGCCGTGCGAGTCGTCGAACTCCGAGACGTGAATCAGCCCCTCGATCCCTTCGTCCAACTCGACGAAGGCGCCGAAGTTCGTCATCCGCGTCACCTTGCCCGCGATGAGGTCGTTCACGTTGTGACGGGAGAAGAAGTCGTCCCAGATGTCGGTCGCAAGCTGCTTGAGGCCGAGCGACAGCCGCTGATTCTCCGCGTCGATGCTGAGCACCATCGCGTCGACGACGTCACCCTTCTTCAGCACTTCGGACGGATGCTTGACGCGCTTGCTCCACGACATGTCGGAGATGTGGATCAGGCCGTCGATGTCCTCTTCGACTTCGACGAACGCGCCGAACTCGGTGAGGTTGCGCACCTTGCCCTTGATCTTCGTGCCGACCGGATACTTCTCGCCCAGCTCGTGCCACGGGTTGCTCTCGACCTGCTTGAGGCCGAGCGAAATCCGGCGAGCCGTCGGATCGACGCCGAGCACCATCGCCTCGACCGAGTCGCCCACGTTGAGGATCTTCGACGGGTGCTTGACGCGCTTGCTCCACGACATCTCGCTGACGTGGATCAGGCCTTCGACACCGGGCTCGAGCTCGACGAACGCGCCGTAGTCGGTCAGGCTGACGACCTTCCCGCTCATGCGCGCGCCGACCGGATACCGATCCTGGACCGTGGCCCACGGATCCTGCACGAGCTGCTTGTGGCCGAGCGAGACGCGCTCGGTCGCCGCGTCGTACTTCAGCACGATCACGTCGACTTCGTCGTTGACCTTGAAGATCTCCGACGGGTGTCCGACGCGGCCCCACGACATGTCGGTGATGTGCAGCAGACCGTCGATGCCACCGAGGTCGATGAACGCGCCGTAGTCGGTGATGTTCTTCACCGTGCCGCGCAGCACCTTGCCCTCGGCGAGCGTCTCGAGCGTCGTCTTCTTCTTCTCGGCGTTCTCCTCCTCGAGCAGCGCCTTGCGCGACAGCACGATGTTGCCGCGCTTCTTGTTGACCTTGATCACGCGCATCCGGAGCTCCTGCCCCTTCAGCGCATCGAGATTCCGTACCGGTCGCACATCGATCTGAGATCCGGGAAGGAATGCGCGGACGCCGATGTCGACTGCGAGACCGCCCTTGATGCGTTCGATCACGCGGCCGATGACGACCTTGCGATCGGCATAGGCCTTCTCGACTTCGTCCCAGATCTTCATCTTCTCGGCCTTCTCGCGCGAGAGCACGATGTGGCCTTCACGATCCTCGGTCCGTTCCAGCAGCACGTCGACCGTGTCGCCGGACTGGACCGTCACGTTGCCGTTTTCGTCGAGGAACTCGTGAATCGGGATGAGACCTTCGGACTTGTAACCGACGTCGACGACGACGGCGGCCTCGGTCACTTTCAGCACGGTGCCCTTGACGACCTCCCCCTCCGCCATGTTGCGGAAGCTGTCGTCGTAGGCCTCGAGCATGGACGAGAACTCCTGCGGGTCCATGTCATCGTGGTGCATTGGTTTGAAAGCGGGGCCTGCCGGTTTGCCTGAGCGTGTCCGCCCAGGCGTCACGGGCTGACCGCCAGCGGATTCGGGCGATACCAACCCGTTGTCTACATTCGCCATTACGTGCGCGTCCTCCTCAATCGTAGGATGCCCTTCGTCTCGTCCTGTGTGGTGGGGCTCGCTCAGGGCTCTCCGCCGGTTTCTGTTGCGGGGACCGGCCCCCCGCGGCTATAACGGCGATGGAGAAAAACGTGGAGGGTACTGGCACGCGCAGGTGGGACAGCCCACGGGCCGCGGCCCACGCCCCTGCAGAGAATCTTCGTCGCCGATAAGCAACAGAGTTTACGTCACTTACCGGCAATTGTCAAGGTTGGAGGGACCACGCAATGGCCAAACGGAAGGCCGTACGAGGCTCGAGACGGAAGGGCTGCCAAGGGTCGAAGCAGCAGCCGCGCTCGGGCCACGGCAAAGAAAACCGCCGCCTCACGCAAGATTGCGCGCAAAGCCGCCAAGAAGGCCGCCCGAAAGGCCAAGGCCACGGCCAGCGCTCGCGCACAAAGGCAAGGCGTGCGGTTCGACGAGCGAAGCCAGCCGCACGTCCGCGCGTGGTGGCGAAGAAAAAGACGCCGCCAGCTCGGAAGCGCGCGCCGGTCAAGGCGAAGGTCACGGCCAAGGCCACGGCTCACGGAAGCCAGCTCGGCTCGCACCCCCCGCGCAAGCGCGCAGCGGCGCCGCAAGCGCGCAGCGCCAAGGACATTCGCCCGGTCGCGCGCACGGCCCCCGGCCTGAACCGCGAGCGGCGAACGATCTCCGACGACGAACGCGTGCCGTCGCCACCGTCATCGCTCGATTTGAATCGAACCGCCTCGGCGGCCCGATCGGGGCGCCGCGAGATGCTCGAGAAGTACGAGGAGCATACCGAGACAAGTCCGGAGCTGACCGGTGGTGACGTCGACGCGGATTGGGAGTCTGCCTACAGCGTCGGCGACGAAGCCCCGGGCGGAGACAACCCCACGCCCGATCAGGACATCGTCGACGACATCGGCAAAGCCGTGGGCGTGCAGTATCAGGACAACGAGGAGCTCAAGGGCGAGAAGAAGCTCCTCGAACGCGACAAGCACCGCTGGGAGCTCGATCCGGCATCGTCGGACGACTGGGAAGATCGCTGACGCGGAACTCCCAACTTCCAATTCCCAACTCCCAACTGAGAGTCTTGGGAGTTGGAGGTTGGGAGTTGCGAATTCATCGATGGCTGAACTGAAGAAGGTTCAACCGCAAATCGCGAGCGGCGTGGCGTGAGTGGCTCGAGAAGCACCACGCCTCGTCGCAGGGCATCTGGCTCGTGTTCGCCAAGAAGCACACGGGCCTGCCCACCCTCTCCTACGAGGATGCGGTCCAGGAAGCGCTCTGCTTCGGATGGATCGACAGCCTCATGAAGTCGATCGACGATCGCTTTCACATGCAGATGTTCACGCCGCGCAAGCCGAAGAGCGCGTGGTCGGCGACCAACAAGGCGCGCCTTGCCAAGTTGATGAAAGCCGGCGTCATGGCGCCGGCCGGCCTGGCGGCCGTGGCGGTGGCGAAGAAGTCGGGCACTGGAAGACATATGCGGACGTCGACAAGCTGACGATCCCGCCGGAGCTGAAGCGCGCGTTCGATGCCAATCCGGACGCCAAGAAGAACTGGCCAACCTACACGCCCAGCGCGCAGCGATCGTTCCTCCACATGGTGAACAACGCCAAGCGACCTGAGACGCGCGAGACGCAACGTCGCACGAGTCATCGATCTCGTCGGCCAACAAGGTGTCGATGACGGCACTCCGCAAACAGGCGATGAGGGCAAGAAAGCGACGTAACCCGCCGCCGCGAGTCAGGAGTCTTGCTGTTCGGGTATCCTTCTGTGGGCCGAAGGGGTAGCTCGAGGGTTCCACTGACATGGATGATGTCGGACTTGTGCCGCAGCTCACAGTGGTCCGATCTTGTCCCGCACCAGCGCCAGGACACGATCCACGACGGCGTCGATCGGCATATCGGTGGTGTCGATATGCGCGGCGCCCGGCGCGAGGGCGAGCGGAGAGGCCGCGCGCGTCTTGTCCGACAGGTCGCGCGCCTGGATGGCTTCCGCAACCGCGGCCTGACCCGCCTGGCTTCCGGCGTGCGCCGCGTCGTGCGCGCGGCGACGCGCGCGCTCTTCCGCTGACGCATCGAGATAAATCTTCACGTCGGCGTTCGGAAAGACGACGCTGCCGATGTCGCGCCCTTCCATGACGACACCGCCCTGCTCGCCCATCGCGCGTTGACGCGACACCAGCACCTCGCGCACCTGCGGCAGCCGCGCCACGGTGGACGCGAGCTTGTCGACCTCCGGCGTCCGGATCGCACGTCGTCACGTCGTGACCGTCGATCGCCACGACTCCGCCTTCCACGATCAGGTCTGCGGATCGCGCGAGGTGCGCGACTGCGGCTTCGTCGTTCAGCGGGATGCCGTCGTGATGCGCTTTCCATCCGACCGCGCGGTACATCGCGCCGGTATCGATGTGTCGATAGCCAAGCGCCTGCGCCAGGGCGCGCGAGACCGTGCCCTTGCCTGCGCCCGACGGCCCGTCGATGGCGATGATCAGTCTCTTCATGCCTGATGACGCAACCTTCCGAGAATAGCACGCGGTGTAAGATGCACCGCGATGAGACGACGGCGCCTGGTCACCGTGCTGACGGCATTCGCGATTGCCGTCGTCGGTCTTCGCGTACGTCGGCGCACCGTACGCGCGCGCGGCGTCGTTCATCGTGCGCGCCGCCGGTCTCGGCGGCCGCGCCGAGGCGATCGCCAATCGTCAGGCACGCACGGTCGTCGTCCAGCCTCGCCATCAGGTCTCCACGCGATACGGCGACGTTCCGGCGCGCCTGTATGTGCCCGAGGGCACAGCCCGCCGGACGGTGCTGCTCGTGCCGGGCATTCACTCGATGGGCATCGAGGAGCCTCGTCTCACCGCGCTCGCCGACGATCTCGCCGGCGCCGGCGTGAAGGTGATGGCGATGGCGCTGCCCGATCTGCAGGCGTACCGCATCACGCCGCGCGCGACCGACGTCATCGAGGATGCCGTGACGTGGATGTCGGCGCGGCCCGACCTCGCGCCCGACGGGCGCGTCGGCATCGTCGGCATCAGCTTCGCCGGCGGGCTTTCGATCTCCGCCGCCAGCCGGCCCGCCATTCGCGACAAGGTCGCGTTCGTGCGTCTCGTTCGGCGGCCACGGCGATCTGGATCGCGTGATGCGCTACCTCACGACCGGCGAGGCGCCGCAGGTGCCGGCCTCGAAACGCATCCGCCGCACGACTACGGCGTCGCCGTGATTCTGTATGGACTGGCCGATCGCGGCGTCGTGCCGGCCGATCAGGTCGCCGCGCTGCGCGAAGGGCATCGAAACGTTTCTGCTGGCGTCGCAGCTGACGCTGGTGAGCATGGACCAGGCGAACGCCACGTTCGCCAAGGCGCGGGAGATGGCGACACGAAGCTGCCCGAGCCGTCGCGGACCTTCCTGAACTACGTCAACGATCGCGCGGTGAGCAAGCTGGGGCCGGCGCTCGTCCCCTACCTGCAGCCAACTCGGTGTCCGACGATCCCGGCGCTCTCGCCGCAGCAAGTCGAGCATCCGGCCTCGGCCGCCTCTGTTCCTGCTGCACGGCAGTGACGACACGGTGATTCCGGCGGCCGAGTCGGCGATCTTCAGCGAAGACCTCCGGCGCAAGGGCGCCGACGTCCACGTGCTGCTCAGCGGGCTCATCACCCACGCCGAGGTCAATCGCGCCGCCACGTACATCGACGTCTGGAAGCTGATCAGCCTCTGGGCGCAGGTGTTCAAGAGCCTAGAACTGGTTGCGCCGGCGGGTCTGAGGACCCGCCTCTACGCCAGAATAGAGATGTGAACGACTACTCTGCTGGATACGCGTCTTCAGAAGGTCCTCTCCCAGGCGGGCGTCGCCTCCCGCCGCGCCGCGGAGAAGCTGATTGCCGACGGCCGCGTCACGCGTCAACGGCAAGACCATCCTGACGATGGGCGTGAAGGTCGATCCGCAGAAGGACGACATCCGGGTCGACGGCCGCCGGGTCAAGGCGCGGCGCACGCTGCGCTACATCCTGCTCTACAAGCCGACCGGCTACGTCACGACGCGGTCGGATCCGCAGCGGCGGCGCACGGTCATGGATCTGCTCGCAGGTGTGCGCGAGTACGTCTACCCGGTCGGCCGCCTCGACTACGACACCGAAGGGCTGCTGCTGCTGACCAACGACGGCGACCTCGCCGCGCGACTCACGCATCCGCGCCACGGCGTGGCGCGCACCTACGAAGCGCGCGTCGCGGGCATGCCGGATCGCGAGGCGCTCGACCGGCTGCGAACCGGGATTCCCCTCGACGGCCACCGCACGCTTCCTGCCGACGTCGTGCTGCTGAACGACGGACGTCGCGACCGCGAGGGCGTGCTGCGCCTGACGATTCGCGAGGGGCGCAACCGGCAGGTCCGCCGGATGTGCGAGGCGGTCGGTCACCCGGTGCAGACAGCTGAAGCGGACGAAATTCGGGTCGCTCGCAGACAGGCGGCTGAAGCCGGGAGAGTGGCGCGAGCTCACGACGGCCGAAGTTCAAGGTCTAAAGGGCAAAGTTGGAAAGTAGGTTCCAAGTCGACTGCAGACGTCCAACTTACTTATTCACTTTGACCTTCCGCCTGTGAACTTTCACTCTCGTCCTCCTCGAGCGGCAGCATGTCCTCGCGCGGCGTGGTCTCCATCAGCCCGGCCGGCGGATCGAAGCCGAGCGCTTCGGCCATGTCTTCGATCTTGGGCAGGTCGTGCAGATCCTTCAGCCCGAACCGGATCAGGAACTCCTTGGTCGTCGCGTAGAGGAACGGACGGCCGACGACGTTCTTGCGGCCGACGATCTTGATGAGATGACGCTCGAGCAGCGTCGAGAGCACGCCGGACGTGTTCACGCCGCGGATCTCGGTGATCTCGAGCGCCGTGATCGGCTGCTTGTAGGCGATCACCGCGAGCGTCTCGAGGCCCTGGACCGTCAGCTTCGCTGACGAGCGCTCGTGGAACAGCCGCCGCACCCATTCGTGCAGGTCGGGACGCGTGACGATCTGATAGCCGCCGGCCACCTCGACCATCTGCAGCCCGGGCCGATTCTCGTAGTCGGCCTTGAGCGCCTCGATCGCCGCGAGCACATCTTCCTTCGGCTCTTCGGCGAGCAGCTTGAACAGCATCTTCGGCGTCATCGGCTCAGGCGACGCGAAGATCAGCGCTTCGACGACCGCCTTGACTTCCGCCGACGCGGTGACCGTCGTCTGCGGCTCTTCGTTGAGTGTTTCGTTCGACATCGATTTCCTTTCTGTAATGGGGTCGGGTGCCCCATTACGATTACGTCACCGGATCATCAATCGGGTGCGGCGCGTCCGCCGGCCGCGCGCGCTTGTAGACGCGGATTGGCCCCGCGCCGCCGGACTGGAACACCCGAATCAACTTCAACCGGATCATCTCGAGCAGCGCGAGGAACGTGACGATCAGGAACGGCCGCGATCCGTCGCCGTCGCTGAACAGATCCTCGAAGCCGCAGGCTTCCGTCTCCGACAGCCGGCCGAGCACCTGCTTGATCCGATCTTCGATCGACATCTGCGCCGGCGGCAGCACCACCATCGGCCGCCGGCTCGCCCGTTCGAGCACGCCCTTGAACGCGCTGAGCAGGCTGAACAGGTCCACTTCGAGCTCCGGCTCGTAGTCCTCGCCTGCCGCATCGGCCACCCGCTCGTCCGGACGCATGAACTGCGCGCTGCGCAGCGTCTCGCGCTCGTGCAGCAGTTCGGCCGCCGCCTTGTATTTCTGGTGCTCCAGCAGGCGCCTGACCAGCGCTTCGCGCGGATCCTCTTCCGGTCCCGCCATCTTCCTGCGCCGGGTCGGGACGCGGCAGCAGCGTCCGCGACTTGATGTGGATCAGCGTCGAGGCCATCACCAGGAACTCACCGGCCACGTCGAGGTTGAGGTCCTGCATCAGCGCGATGTAGCCGAGGTACTGCTCGGTGATGAGCGCGATCGGGATGTCGTAGATGTTCAGCTCGTTCTTGCGAATCAGGTGAAGGAGCAGGTCGAGCGGCCCCTCGAAGGCATCGAGCTTGACTTGATAGGCGTCGGGAGACGATTCGAAATCGATGTGTTCGTTCACTGCCTAGTATCTCAACTTCATCGCGTCCCTGACGCGCTCCATCGTCGCCTGCGCGATGACCCGCGCCTTGCGAGAACCCTCGACGAGGATCTCGCGGATGTGGTCGGGCCGTGGCCATGCACGTCGCGCCGCCGCTCGCGAATCGGCTCGAGCGCGGCGTTCAGCGCCGCCGCGAGCTTCGTCTTGACCTCGACGTCGCCCACCTTGCCGGCGCGGTAGCGCGCCTTCAGGTCATCGACCTCGGCGACGTCGGTGTTGAACGCATCATGGTACATGAAGACCGGATTGCCTTCGACGGTGCCGGGAACGTCGGCACGAACGCGCTTCGGATCCGTGTACATCTGGCGCACCTTCTTCGTCACCGTCTCGGCATCGTCGGTGAGGTCGATGGTGTTGCCGTAGCTCTTGCTCATCTTGCGATTGTCGAGCCCGGGCAGCCGCGGCACCGGCGTGAGCAGCGGCTGCGGCTCGACGAGCACTTCGCCGTAGAACTGATGGAAGCGGCGGATCGCTTCGCGCGACAGCTCCAGGTGCGCGACCTGGTCCTCCCCCACCGGCACGAACCGGCCGTCGTAGAGCGCGATGTCGGCCGTCTGCAGCAGCGGATAGCCGAGGAAACCGAGCGTCGACAGGTCCTTGTCCGTCAGCTGTTCCTGCTGCTCCTTGTAGGTCGGTACGCGCTCGAGCCAGGGAATCGGGCACCACCATCGACAGCAGCAGCGCCAGCTCGGCGTGCTCGGGCACGAGCGACTGGATGAACAGCGTGCTCCGCTCCGGGTCGACTCCGGCGGCGATCCAGTCGGCGACGTTGTCGATGGCATTCGACGTGATGGCCGCCGTGTTGGCGTAATCGCTGGTCAGCGCGTGCCAGTCGGCCACGAAGTAGAAGCAGTCGTACTGTCTCCTGCAGCGGCGCCCAGTTCCTGAGCGCGCCGACGAGGTGGCCAAGATGGAGCTTGCCGGTCGGGCGCATGCCCGACACGACTCGAGGTTTCTGAGCTGTGCTGTTCACGCGACTGGCTTCTCGCTTCTCGGAGGTATTCAGGTTCGGGTTCGTCAGAGCAGCCATCGGATCACGAGGTCGAGACCGGATTGACCAGCATCCAGAAAATGCCCGACAGAAGCAGAGCGTACAGGATGATGAAGCCGTACGGACGAATCCGGTCGAACGCCTCGGCCGCCGGTCCCTGCAGCAGGCCCGCGAGCACGTTGCCGCCGTCGAGCGGTGGTACCGGAAGCATGTTGAACACCGCAAGCAGCACGTTCATGCTCACGGCCTGAACAGCAGTTCACGACCAGGACCCGCTGCGCGATCGCCTCGCCGTCGAAGCCGCCCGAGGGCACACGCGAAAGATCATGGCGCCGCAGGGTCGCGAGCACGAGGTTGCTCGCCGGGCCCGCCGCCGCGATCAGCATGTACTTCTGCCGCCAGTCGCCGCCCAGATTGTGGATGTTGACCGGAACCGGTTTGGCCCAGCCGATGAGCGGCAGGTTCGAAACCATCGCGATCAGCGGCAACACGATCGTGCCCAGCAGATCGACGTGGACCAGCGGATTGATCGAAACACGACCCAGCAGGCGGGCCGTGTTGTCGCCAAGCCGGTCGGCCGACCAGGCGTGTGCCGCCTCGTGAACCGACAGCGATGTCAGCAGAATCGCAAACAGGAGTAGGACTTGAACGGGATCGATGTTAGGCAAGCCGAGCCAGCGTACCACACCGGAACCGTCGGCCGCGCCAGGACGCAGCGCATGGCCGGGAAAGATTTCGCGCCGCCGCGAACTACTTCGCACTCTTCGCGCACGCGTCGCGGTCACCGTTGCGGCGGGCGGCATCCGGCATTCGGCACGAACGGTGCTCCTCTCTGTAGCGTGACGTTCAGTGAGGGAGGACGCCATGACTCGTGGTCTCGCCCGCATTCTCGTTCCGACTGATTTCAGCCCGCCATCTGCCGCAGCCCTGGCCATGGCCAAGGCACTGGCGGTACGTTTCGGGGCGTCGATCCATCTGCTTCACGTCCTCGAGGATCCGTACGCGACGGCCGGCTCGCGGCCGAGGTATACGGCTATATTCCCCCGGGCCTGAAAGAGTCCTGGCAAAAGACGGCCGAAACGCACATGCTCGCGGCCGATTCCCGAGCCGAACGGGACCGATTCGAGCCACGGCGGCAGTGGGTTCGGGTCGCCGGCCCGGACCATCGTCGAATACGCCGACGAGAACGGCTTCAATCTGATTGTGATGGGCACGCATGGGCGAGGCGGCGTCGCGCATCTGCTGCTCGGCAGCGTCGCCGAGCGCGTCGTCCGTACCGCCTTCTGTCCGGTGTTGACGGTTCGAACCGCCAAGGCGGCAGAGGCCGTCGTCGAACGCGAGGGACACTGTCGTCGCCGGTGTCTGATCGCAGCCGATCAGGCTTTCGCGAGACCGAACTTCTCGATGCGGTAGCGGACCTGATCGCGATTGATGCCGAGCAGCTGGGCGGCATGCGTCTGGTTGCCACCCGACCGCTCGAGGGCCTGGACGAGAAGCTGGCGTTCGACGTCCTCGAGCTTCACGCCTTCGGGCGGCAGCGCGAACTCAACGGGAGAGACCGTACGCGTCAGCGTGAAGTCCTGCGGCTCGAGAGAGCTCCGATCGACGAGCAGCATGGCACGCTCGATCGCATTGCGCAGTTCTCTGACGTTGCCCGGCCACTGGTACTGCTCGAGAAGCGACACGGCTGCGGCGACAGGCCGCGAATCTTCTTTCGAAACTCGCGGTTGAACTGATCGATGTAGAAATTGGCCAGCAGCACGACGTCGCCCTTCCGCTCGCGCAGTGGCGGCAGGGCGATTGGCATGACCTGCAGCCGGTAGAAGAGGTCCTCGCGGAATTTCCCGGTCTTCACTTCCCTGTCGAGGTCGCGGTTCGTCGCGGCAACGACGCGCACGTCGACGCGAACGTCCGCCAGCCCGCCGACGCGCTTGAAGGTCTTCTCTTCCAGGAAGCGCAGCAGCTTGGCCTGCAGCCCCGGGGTCATCTCGCCAATCTCGTCGAGAAAGACGGTCCCGCCATCGGCGGTTTCGAACAGCCCTCGCTTCTGTTGCCGCGCATCGGTGAACGCGCCGCGCTCGTGACCGAATAGTTCGCTCTCGAGCAACTGCTCCGGCAGCGCCGAGCACGTGATGTTGACGAATGCGCGCGACGCCCGATCGCTGTTGTAGTGGATCGCCTTGGCCGCCAGGTCCTTTCCCGTGCCCGTCTCCCCCGTCAGCAGCACGGTCGACGCCGGGCTCGTGGCGACGCGCGCGATGAGCTTCTTGATCGCGGCCATCGCGGGCGAGGCGCCGATGATGGCGTCGACGCTGTAGTCGCGACCCTGGGTGCTCCGCAGCGCACGAACTTCCCTGCGGAGGCTGCTCGTCTCGAGTGCCTTCTCCACGAGCAGCACGACTTCTTCGAGATTGAACGGCTTGTTGACGTAGTGGTAGGCGCCAAGCTTCATGGCCTCGACGGCGTTCTCAACCGTCGAGAACGCCGTCATGAGGATCACGAGCGTGTCCGGTGTCTGCTCCTTGACCTGCCGCAGGATGGTCAGCCCATCACCGTCCGGGAGCTTGAAGTCGAGCAGGATCAGGTCGACACCTGCCGCCGCTTGGGACAGCGCCTCCGAAGCGGTTCCAGCTTCCAGGGCCGAGTATCCCTCCTGGGTCAGGCGCTCGCGTAGGGACCACCTCAGGAGAGACTCATCGTCAACGATCAGAATGGTCGCGGCAGACACGCAGCAAGTATATCGAGGCTCCGAACCGCTCCGTGTTGCACCTTGCGCAGCAGCCTCGTTACCATCAGCCGTGTCTCTCTTACCCGCTTCCTGGAACGCTGGCGACGTTTGCGCACCCGCCAGGCGCACGACGAAGGCACCACTCGCGCTCAGCTCGCCGATTTCAAGCGCGCGCTCGACCATGCGGCGATCGTCGCGATCACCGACGTCAGCGGCCGCATCAATTACGTCAACGATACGTTCTGCCGCATCTCCGGCTATTCGCGAGAGGAGCTCCTCGGCCAGGACCATCGAATCGTCAATTCGAGCTACCACTCCAAGGAGTTCATCAAGGAGCTGTGGCGAACGATCGCTTCAGGGCGGGTCTGGCATGGCGAGCTTCGTAACCGTGCGAAAGATGGTCACATCTACTGGGTCGACACGACCATCGTCCCGTTCCTGAACGAGCGCGGGAAGCCGTATCAATACATCGCCATCCGGTCTGACATCACGGCACGGAAGCAGGCCGAGGAGAAGCTCGCGCAGCAGGCTGGGCTGGCTCACGTCGGGCAGCTGGCAGCCGTCGTCGCGCACGAGGTACGCAACCCGCTCGCCGGCATCAAGGGCGCAGTGCAGGTTCTCATGTCTCGCCGCGCGCCCGGCGACACGGAGTTGCCGGTGATGCGCGACATCGTCGGACGTATCGACTCACTGAGTGAGTTGATCAATGACCTGATGCTGTACGCGAGGCCGCGGCCTCCCCGCTTCAATCGTGTCGAACTGCGACCGCTGCTGAGCGACGCCGTCGCCGTCGTCCGTCGCGATCCGGCCGGGCAGTCGATCGACATCACGATTGGCGGACAAGATGTCTCAGCCTCGGTTGACGCCGAGATGATCAGAGCAACCGTCCTCAATCTGGTGTTGAACGCGGCACAGGCGATGGCCGGACGGGGCAGGATTTCGCTGAAACTGGAACGATCCGGGAGCTTCGCCAGCATCGAAGTGCGCGACAACGGCCCAGGGATCCCGGCCGACGTCCGCGAGCAGATCTTCGAACCGTTCTTCACGACGAAGGCGCGCGGCGGCGGGCTAGGCCTTCCGATTGCCAAACGCACGGCCGAACTGCACGGTGGGTCACTTACGCTGGACTGCCCCGAGGGGGGCGGCACCGTGGCAACCCTGATGATTCCGATTCGGCCCGTCGCAACCGAGCACGAAGTCGGCGTGACTCAGGCTGTGTAACGTTCGTAGTCGGCCCGAATGTAGTAGGGTCCGACCTGACGAAGGACCCCGGCGTCGATCAGGCCCGTAAGGGCCTCGACGACGTCAGCTCGGTTGCCACCAACGAGGCGGCACACCTGGTCTAGTGTCATACGCAGCCCAGGCATCTCGTGGAACTCGCCCCAGATTCGATAGTGCATCTCCGTCGGCGATTCGAGTATGGTGTCAGTCATGGCTATCCTCCTGCCGTCGCAGAAGCGGCCGCCATCCCGTTGTCGTGACTGGGCCTGGTGAGGCCGAACTTCTCGATGCGGTAGCGAACCTGATCCCGATTGATCCCGAGCAGATGGCCCGCGTGCGTCTGGTTGCCACCTGCCCGCTCGAGCGCTTGCACCAGGAGTTGCCGTTCGATGGCTTCGAGGTTGACGCCCTCGGCGGGAAGCCGGAACGGTGTCGACGTCGCGCCTCGCGAGAGCGTGACGAAGTCCTCGGTTCCAAGCAGTCCATGGTCAGCCAGCAGCATCGCGCGTTCGATGGCATTGCGAAGCTCGCGCACGTTGCCCGGCCAGCCGGTACTGCTCTAGCAGGGCCTGCGCGGCCGGCTGCAAGCCGCGAACCTTCTTCCGGAACTCGCGGTTGTAGCGATCGATGTAGTGGGCAACGAGCAGGCGGATGTCACCGACCCGTTCACGGAGAGGCGGCAGACGCACCGGCATCACCTGTAATCGATAGAAGAGATCTTCACGGAATCTGCCGGCCTTGACCTCGTCTTCGAGGTCGCGATTGGTGGCCGCGATCACACGCACGTCCACGCGGATGTCGCTGAGACCTCCGACCCGCTTGAAGGTGCGCTCTTCCAGGAAGCGCAACAGCTTGGCCTGCAGGCCCGGCGTCATCTCGCCGATCTCGTCGAGGAACACAGTGCCGCCATCGGCCGTCTCGAGCAGGCCGCGCTTCTGCTGTCTGGCATCGGTGAACGCTCCGCGCTCGTGGCCGAACAGCTCGCTCTCGAGGAGCTGCTCGGGAAGCGCCGAACAGGTGATGTTGACGAACGGCTTCGCGGCGCGTTCGCTGTTGTAGTGAATGGCCTTGGCCGCGAGATCCTTGCCCGTGCCCGTTTCGCCGGTCAGCAAAACGGTGGTCGCCGGGCTCACGGCAATCCGTTCGAGCAGCGACTTTGCCGACACCATGGCCGGCGAGGCGCCAATGATCGCGTCGAACGCGTACTCACCGCTCTGACTTCCCCGCAGCAAGCGAACCTCTCGGCGCAGTTGGCTGGTTTCGAGCGCCTTTTCCACGAGCGCCGACACATCGTCCAGATTGAACGGCTTGTTCAGGTAGTGATACGCGCCTTGCTTCATCGCCGCGACGGCGTTCTCGACGGTCGAGAACGCCGTCATCAGGATGACGAGCGTGTCAGGCGACAACTCCTTGATCTTGCGCAGCAGCGTCAGGCCGTCGCCGTCAGGCAGCCGGTGATCCAGCAGGACCAGATCAACGGCCGGCGTGATCTGATCGATGGCTCCGGCAACAGTGCCCGATTCGAGCACGGTGTAGCCGTCCCGCACGAGGCGCTCCCGCAGAGACCAGCGAACGAGTTCTTCATCATCGACGATCAGTAAGGTTGCCTGGGACATGATCAGTTTCCTAGAACGCGTTGCCGATGAACGGGAGCATGCGCCCCCAATAGACCACGAAGAGCCACGACACGATCGACACGATGGCGATGACCTTCACGCTGATGGGTCGATCGGCGTCCAGCTTCCTGGCTTCGACCTGCTTGCGATAGATGACTTCGAGGTACACGGCGTTGAAGTTGGCCACTAGAAGAAAGAACACCTTGATGTAGAACGCCGGGTTGTTGATGTACTGCTCCGGCGCGCCGACGAAGAAGGTCACGCCAGTCAGCAGCCGCCAGCGCAAATCCCGCCTTGGCCCACGGCATCAGCGTCCAGGCCGCGCTGATCGGCACACGTTTCATGAACCCGAGCAGCCGGAGATCGAAGAAGCCGGCGATCCCTATCAACAGCGAGAGACCGAAGAAGTGCAGGATCTCGCAGAGCGGCCACAGCCAGGTGCTCACTCGAATGGCCTCCGAGATCGACGTCCCGCGCAACCACGCGGCAAAGAGTTCGAGTGTCTCGTTCATCGGCGCGCTCCCGTCACACGTACGCCATATATCGCCCTGTCACAATCGCCAGGAACCACAACACCAGCGACGTGGCCGCAAGGGCCCGGCTCGTCGGCGTCTCGATGGCCATGGCTGCGCCGCGTCCGTACACGGTTCGCCTGAGTGCTACGAGCAGCACCACGCCAACGACGATGATGACCAGCTTGGTCATGAAGACCCAGGTTGTGCCCTTGGTGGTGGCGTCACCAACGAAGAGCGCGATACCGGAGATGGCGTTCACCCAGAAGCCGCCCCACATGATCGGGAAGAGTCTTTCGAGGGGTTCGAGCGGGATCGCCCTGCCCCAGCCGAGCAGCCGCAGGTCGAGCACGGCGTTCCCCCCGACGAGGACGCCGAGGCCAAGCGTGTGCAGGGTGAGCACTGCGGGATAAGCCCAGATCGACGGCGACTCCCGCAGCCAGGTGCCGAACCCACTGTTCTCGAGCGCCGCGAGGAACTCCATCATCTGCCGACCTCCAGTCGATCATCGGCAGTGCAAGTGGGTGGCCACTCGGAATCGAAGAAGAAGCCTCGTTTTGTTAGTTAGTCAATTTCGGGGGATGCGCGATGGCGGCGGCGGAGTGCGGGGTTTTTCCCCGGCGCGCGGAATTTTTCGGAGGGGGCACGCGGCGCTGAATACGCCGCGTGCCCCCCGGTTGAAGCTAGGCTGCTGGCTTCGCGGCCTTCTTCTCAGCGTTGGCGATCTCGACCTTACGTGGGGCCGCAGCGACCGCTGCCGGGGCACGGGCACAACGACCTCAGAAACCCGTTCTCGAACATTGCCTTGATGTCGCCAGCATTGACACCAGCGGGCAGCGGAATCGTGCGGACGAACTTCCCATATGTGCGTTCGGTCCTGTACCAGTTGTGTCTTTTTCTTTCTCCTCCACTTTCCGTTCACCCTCGACCCTCAGACCTTCATCCGTCACGGTTACCGCAATCTCTTCCTTTTCAGACCAGGAAGCTCGAACCTCGCGACGAGATGCTGGTTCTTCTCGACGACTTCAAGCGTCGGCGTCCAGGCGAACTCCCCGAACTGTCGCGAAGGGGCAACAAACGGTGCCCACCCTTCCCCGAACAATCGATCGAAGTCGCGCAGCATGCTGTTTACGAACGCCCCGGCTCGATTCGAGCAAGTTCCTTGTTGGTCAACATGGTTCACCTCCGCGTACTCTTGAACCTCCTCGTTCGTCAACCTGGACTCAGCAACGGTCGTACCTCGCCACTCTGTCAACCATTACGGTTATCCCGCTCCTCTGTCCGGCGACAGCTTGCCTGTCCGCGCGACAGTTTTCGCAGGCGGCAGGGAATTTTCCGACGCTTCTTCACGTCTCGCGCGGCGCCGCCAATCTCGTGACACAACGTTTTGTGTCACGCAGTGGCTGGACCCTTGCACAGAACGTCGTCGAGGGCGCCATGTTCGATCTCATCGCAGGACGAGAACAGCATCTCCCGAGCCACGCCACAGTCCCGATCGTGCTGTCGACGGCGGTGCAGGCCGCCGTGATCGCGCTGATTGCGCTGATCCCTGTGCTGTTCGTCAGCGACCGGCTACCAGAGGTACCGACGATGATGGCGTTCGTGGCCACGCCGCCGGCGCCGCCTCCTCCATCGCCGCCGGCGATTGCGAAGCCAAAGCGGGCTGCGCCGAAGGCCACGCCCACGACGCACCAGACGACGCAAGTTGCTCCTGTCGAAGAGCCCGCGACTATCGCGGCGCTCCCTGACGACGAAGGTTTCGATGTCGGCGTGCCAGGCGGTGTCGAGGGAGGCATCCCTGGTGGTGTAGTGGGTGGCGTCGTTGGCGGGATGCCTGAACCTCCTCCGCCTCCGCCTTCGCCGCCGCCCCCGCCGACGCCGCGGGTCCCGATCCGCATCGGAGGACAGATCAAGCAGCCTCAGCTAATTCGACGAATCGAGCCGGAGTACCCGCCGCTCGCGGTCAAGGCGCGTATCCAGGGCGTGGTCATCCTGGAAGCCACGGTCGGTGAGGACGGTCATGTGCGGGAAGTAAAACTCCTGCGCTCGGCCAATCCATTACTCGATCGAGCTGCGGAAGAGGCGCTCCGTGAATGGCGCTACTCCCCCATAGTCCTGAACGGAACGCCAGTACCGTTCATTCTCACCGTCACGCTGTCGTTCTTCCTCGAGGGGCCGAAGTAGGGGGGCATCATGGCCAAGACTGCAATCGCCATCAAGCAATCGGCATGGGAGTGCAAATGGAGCCGCCCCGGGTTGCGGTTGGCCGGCGTCGAAGAGGCCGTTCAACCAGAAACGATTTGGGTCTGTGTGCGGACGGGACAGCGGCGGCGTCTCTCAGAGACGACGTGCGATCAGTGCCCGTATTGGGAGGCAGATAAATTCCGGAACAATTGAGTCAGGGTCCGGCGAACCAGAGCTATCGACTCGTTTGCGCGAAGTAGTCGATGACCGCCCGGGCCGCCGCCGCGCCGACCACCTTCTCCAACTCTTCTCGCGTCGCGCGCCGCACGCCTGCCAGGCTGCCAAAAATGGTGAGCAGCGCGCGGCGACGGCGGGGCCCGACGCCGGGAATCCGATCGAGCTCCGATTTCAGATCGCGCATCGAGCGCGCTTTCCGGTGAAATGTGACCGCAAAGCGGTGCGCTTCGTCGCGGATGCGCTGCAGCAGCAGGAGCGCGGGATCGTGCTCGGCCAGCACGATCGGCTCTGCCTGATCACGCGTGAACAGCAACTCCTCTTTCTTGGCGATGCCGATCGCGACGAGATTGGCGAGCCCGATCTCCTCGAGCGCTTCGTAGGCCGCTGACAACTGTCCCTTCCCGCCGTCGATCAGGATCAAATCCGGAAATGGCCCACCCGACTCGAGCACGGCGCGATACCGGCGCAGCACGACCTCTCGCATCGCCGCGAAGTCATCCTGGACCCTGGACTCAAACGCCGAGGGTTCGACAATCGGTGGAGGCAGCAGTCGGCCAGCAGGCCGCAGCCCGCGCACGCGAAACTTTCGATACTCGCTCTTCTTCATCCGGCCATCTTCACAAACGACCATGGAGGCCACCGTCTCGCTGCCCTGGATCGTGGAGATGTCGAAGCAGTCGATGCGACGTGGGATGGCGGGAAGGTTCAGCCGGCTGCGCAGCGTCTCGAGCGCATCGAAATGAGCAGCTGTGGTTTCGTTGAATCGGGTCCGGTAGGCCAGCTCCGCGTTTCGGGTCGCAAGCTCGACGAGCGCGCGTTTGTCGCCACGCTGCGGGATGAGAATCCGGACGCGCCGGCCTGCGCGCGATGTCAGCCATTCCTCCATCGCTTCGCCGTCTTCGATCGCCGCCGGCAGATTGATCTCCGATGCCGGCACGCGGAGCTCGTAGAACTGCATCAGGGCGGCATGCAGGACGTCGGCTTCCGCGCCCGCGATGGCGCCGGGATCCGTGCCCAGCTCCACCCGCTCGACGACTCGGCCGCCCCGCACCTGAAACACCTGAATCGCTCCGCCACTTGGTCCCAGCTTCAGACCGAACACATCTCGATCGCCAAGTCCGGCACTGGCCACCTTCTGCTGCCGGTCGCGAAGTGTCTGGACGGTCCGGAGCGCATCCCGCAGCTGTGCCGCCTCCTCAAACCGCTCCTGATCCGCCGCCGCCTGCATTCCATCGCGCAAGCGCTCGATGAGCTCGTCGTTCCTGCCTTCGAGCAGAAGCCTGGTGTTGGCCACCGCCACTCCGTACTGATCTTCGGTGCAGATCTCAGCCACGCACGGGGCCAGGCAGCGTTTGATGTCGTACTCGAGGCATGGGCGGCCTCGCATTCCCGTGATGACCTCGTTACACGAGCGGATGCCGAACACGCGATGCGACAGCGCCATCGTCCGTCGCGCCAGCTTCGCTGGCAGGAACGGCCCGGCGTACACGTCGCCCGATTTCTCGACGCTGCGTGCGATGAGAATGCGTGGAAACGCCTCGCTCGTTGTCAACCGGAGGTATGGGTAGTTCTTGTCGTCGCGCAGCAGGATGTTGTAGCGCGGCGAGCGCTGCTTGATCAGGTTCGTCTCGAGGACCAGCGCCTCCATGACCGAGTCAGTGACGATGACCTCGACGCGTGCGATTTCGTCGAGCAACGCGTCGTGGCGCGGACTGAGGCCGTATGCACCCAGATAACTCCGCACGCGGTCGCGCAGCGAGCGCGCTTTGCCGACGTAGATCGTCTCGCCGGCGGAGTTGACCCACAGGTACACACCCGGCTGCTCCGGCAGGCGCGTCAGCTGATCCTTGAGGTCATGAACGGGCATGGGCTACCATGACGAGTTCGCGCGAGGTTGAAGAACCCTTAATTGTACCAAGGAACGATAGTTATGCTCCTTCATCGAGGGCGATACTTACCGGCTGCTTCTCAGGAATGACCGTTACCGGCCTCATCGGCACTGTCTGCATGTTCCCGCTGCGCGCCATCATCAGCGCCAGCGTGGCACTCGGCATCCACCCCAACGTTCTGACGCTCATCGGTGTCTTGATCAATGTCGGGGCGGCCTGGGACCTCGGGCGCAACCACTTTCTGCTGGCCGGTCTGATCATGATCGTCGCCAACATCTTTGACTTCATCGATGGCAAGGTGGCGCACATCACGAACACCGTCTCGCGCTTCGGTGCCTTCTGGGACTCCACGCTCGATCGCTTCTCCGATATCGCGCTCTTCCTCGGCCTCATTTATCTGTACGCGTCGCTGCGCCGGACTGACTACGTGATGGTGACCGCCCTCGCCATGATGTTCTCGATCATGACGAGCTACGCGCGGGCGCGCGCCGAGTCGCTCATCGAGAAGTGCAAAGTCGGCTTCATGGAACGCCCCGAGCGCATCGTCCTCTTCATGATTGGCGCGTTCACCAACCGGATGGCGGCCGTGCATGTGGGTGATCCTGATTCTGTCGATCGTGACCGTTGCCAACCGGATCCACTACACGTATCTGGCCCTCAACAACAAGCCGATGCCCACGGGCTCGAACTTCATCACCTCCGTCTTCTGGCGGGCGTTCTTCTGGCGCGACGAGCGCGCCAGTGTCCCCTACGACCTGTGGGTGATAGCCATCCTGGCGTTCGTCTGGCTCACTCCGCCCGGCTGGTTGCGCGATCCCACAGCGTCCGGACTGGGTGTCTGGGAACTCTTCAGATAGATCACAGCGAGATGAAGCACGGCGCCGATCCGGCTGAGCCTGCGAGGATCATGCGCGAACTGAGCACCTTTGGACCGGTCCTGGCGGTGAAGCTCTATCGCCTCACCCTCGAACCGCCGCCAGCGGTCCCGCTCCTCCCCTGCCTTGACCATGAAGCGCTGTTGCACGAGGGTGTGGCGCCGCACGTCGCGGCATACGCGCAGGACGGGTCATCCGGTGACATTCACGAACTGGTGTTCACACCTGCCGACCAGAGTATCGAGGTCGATGCCGTGTCGACGTGGGGAGAGTTCTCGCCTGAATCACAGGCTCGCCTCCTGGCGCTGCTCGCGCAGCGCTTCCCCGAGTACAAAACCCGGGTTGCGCGTGCATCATGGTGGCGCGGAGATCGGCGCGTGGCCGCAGCGTGCCGCGCTCAGGTCGCCTTGCGTGATGTGCTGACCGGCGCGGATGTCGCGCGCGTCAAGGCAGGGATCGAGCGGCTTCAGGCGATTGCGGCTCTCATGGAAAAGCAGTCGCGCGTGGCCTCCTGGGGAGTGCGCACGGTAACCGGTCCCCTCCTCGCCGCGACCGGCGTCGTCGTGTACCTCGCGCTCAGCGCGTTGAGCCTGGGACTTGGCGAGCAGCACAGTCTCGGCGCTGCAATACCTCTTCATCGGTCTCTTTGGCGCGTGGCTGGTCTACTACGGCGTCAAAGCAGTGCAACTCACCGAGATGTCCAATCGCGTGTGGAAGCGCACCGCCGAGTACAACTTGATCCTCTCAGAGAGACGACGGCTTGAGAGTTGACGGCCGTTCCTGGTCGAGATCGGCCGTTTACTCGACTACCTGCATTCGCCAGAGGCGAAGCGAAACGCCGAGCGCATTCGTCAGAGACGCCAGAAGCGGCGACAACGTCGTAAACCAAGAACCCGAGAACCGCGAAACTCGAACACGAACACGGAACAGTGAACCTGAACGTGGAACTGCAGTTTAGCTCGCCTTGCGCTTCTTCCCATTCGCCGCCTTCGCCTTCGCGACCGGCTTGGCGATATCGGCCTTGGCGGGCTTCTTCTTGTCGCTGCTCACTGAGTCGAGACTGCGCCGGAGCGCCTCCATGAGATCCACCACCTTCGGCGGCTCCTGGATCTCCGGTGCGACGATCTCTTCGCCAGCGATCTTGGCCTCGATGATCTTGCGCAGGCCTTCCTTGTACTCGTCCTTGTAGTCTTTCAGGTTCAACTCGCTCTCGAAGGACGAGATGACCTGCTTGGCGAGCTTCATCTCCTCGGGCTTCACCTTGGCCGGCAGCGAGCCCAGCTCGTCGATCTGATCGATGCTGCGAATCTCGGCATCGTGATGCAGCGTATACATCACGAGTCCCTTCTTCTGCGGCTTGACGGCGACGAGATACTCGCGTCCGTAGAGTGCCACCTTGCCGATGCCGGCCTTTCCCGCCATCCCCTCGCGCATCACCGCGAAAGCCGACGCGGCCATCGGGCCGTCGGGCGCCAGGTAGTAGGCGCGGTCCACGTAGATCGGGTCGATCGACGTGTCCTCGGTGAACTGGGCAAGGTCGATGACGCGCGTCGATTCGACGCGCACCTTCTCGATGTCCTCCTCGGAGACGACGACGTAGCGTCCCTTCTCGAACTCGTAGCCCTTGGCGAGCTCGGTGTTCGCGACTTCACGCTCGCAGTGGGGGCACCAGCGCTTTTGCTGGATGCGCGTCTGGCACTCGGCGTGGAGCTGGTTGAAGGAGAGCGCCGCGGCCGACTCGGTCGCGGGGAACACCTTCACGGGGATGGTGACGAGGCTTACTTTGAGGTAGCCCTTCCAAGTCGGTCTCGGAGACATATGTCCGGACATTATCGGTTCAAAAGGGGCCTTCCGAACAGTTCAGATTGCGTCGCGATCGTCCCTGGCCCCCAGGTCGAGCCCGGCCCCCCCGATGTGAATGTCATGCGTCTGAATCCGGTCCCGCAGCAACCGCCGGGCCTGTCCGTAGAGGTGTCCGGGCACCTCGAGCCTGCGGGCGATGCTCTGGACGTGGGAAATGAGCACGAGCGTGACCGTTGGCTGCTCCTTCCATGACACGGCGGATATCTCCGACCACTTCATGAAGCCGCTGTCGGACCACACGCCGTCGCCGTAAAAGCCCCGCCGGATACGCGTGCTCAGCGGAAACGTGTAGCCGTAATAAAGGAACATCATCGCTTCGCCGAAGATGGAGCGCGGCGACCTGTGCAGGACGAACGCCTCGACCATGAGCAGCAGGCCCAGAACGACCCCTAGCGCAAGGCTGAACCCGTAGTACTTGGGCTTATCGCCCGTCCACACGAGCAGCGCCGATCGCATGCGGCGCCGGTAGGCCACGAGCGACGCCCCGAGCTTGATGTTGGCCACGAGAAACCCGAAGCCGAACAGCAAGAGCAGCCGGGGTGTGAGCCACGCGATCCACTCCTCAGGAGTCATTGCTCCGGTTGTTAATCAACCGGGCAGTCGGAGTCAACCCCGATTTACAACTGCGTTTCTTTCGGCGTGATGGGGACGTTCAGGTCGGACGCGGCGGTCGAACGTGAGAGATGCGGATCGAAGCAGCGCCGGCAGCGCGCTCTCGTACAGGCCGGCAGCGCCCACGAGAACGCGGTCGCCACTGGCGACCAGTCGCTGCGTGTGATTGGCGGGGTTGCCGCAGACCATGCAGATCGCATGTGTCTTCGTGATGTACTCGGCGATGGCCAGCAGCTGCGGCATCGGCTCGAACGGCTTCCCGAGGTAATCCTGGTCCAGCCCGGCGATGATCACCCTGACGCCGCGATCGGCCAGCGTGCTGCAGACCGCCGGCAGGGCGGCATCGAAGAACTGCCCTTCGTCGATGCCCACGACCTCGGTGTCCGACGCGATTTGGTCGAGCAGCTGCCGGGAGTCATCGACGACCGTCGATTCCATCCGCATCTCACCGTGCGACACGATGTCTTCGGTCGAGTAACGCGTGTCGATGCGCGGCTTGAACACCTGGACGCGCTGTCGCGCGATTCTGGCTCGGCGCAGCCGGCGAATGAGCTCCTCGCTCTTGCCGCTGAACATGCTGCCGACGATGACTTCGATCCAGCCCTGATTGGGCTGACGCACGACATCCATTGGTGATTTCTCGATCTTTGATTGTTGATTACTTGGTGATTGGTGATTCTTGATTGTTGATTGACCGAGCGAATCAACAAGTCAGCAATAAATCACTCAATCAACACTCAACAATCAACAACGAATCAACAATCAAAGATCATCGAATCAAAGATTGAAGCTGATGGACCTTCAGGCCCGTGACAAGTATTCGCCGGTATCGGTACTGACCCGAATCAAATCACCGGGGTTCACAAACGGTGGAACCTGCACGACGAGTCCGGTCTCGAGCGTGGCCGGCTTGACCTGCGCACTGGCCGTCGCTCCTTTGATCCCTGGAACGGTGTCGGTCACTTTGAGGTCCACTGTTTGCGGCAGCTCGATACCGACCGGCTCGCTACCGTAGAACTCCACCGAGATCGTCATCTCGGGCTTGAGGTAGTTCACCGACTCGCCCAGCGCTTCGCTCGAGATGTGAATCTGGTCGAAGGTGACCGTGTCCATGAAGTAGTAATCGTCGCCGTCCTGATACAGGTACTGCATCTGGCGCTCGTCCAGGGTGGCGCGATCGACCGAATCCTCCGACCGCAGCTTCTGGTCCGACAGCGAGCCGTTGCGGATGTTCCGCAGCTTGACGCGAACGAACCCGCGCAGGTTACCCGGGGTGACGTGCTGGAGCTCGAGGACCCGGAACAGGTCCTGCTCCATCTTGACCAGCATGCCCTTCTTCAATCGTGTTGCTTGTATAGAAGCCATATGCACCGTCTGTAGAACCTATCGATCGTAGCACAGCCTATCGCCTCGTCCCTGTTACTGCGCAAGGACTTGCCGGCACACGCCCGTGGCGGCCGGAGTTTGGCTCGGGATCTTGGGACTTGGCAGTTGACGGTGGTACGATCCGAGCGTGGCTTTCGTACGCTGGGATCCGCTTCAGGACTTGCTCGCCACTTCGCAACGGTTGAACCGGCTGGCGACGGGCCCGTCCGGATGGACGCCGCCGGTTGACGTGTTGGAAACGCACGATCACTTCGTGGTGATGGTGGAGCTGCCGGGACTCACGCAGGATGACGTGCAGCTGCAGCATCACGAAGGCCGGCTGACGATCTCCGGGGTCCGCCACGAACGGGAGTCACCCTGCGAGCAGTTTCACCGGATCGAGCGCGGCCACGGCAGTTTCAGTCGCACGTTTCAATTGCCGGTACCAATCGATGCCGAGCGGATCACGGCGGACCTGCGCGACGGAGTGCTCACCATTACATGCCCCAAGGCGAACGACAGCCCCGCCCTCCGGATTCACGTCAGCTGATTGCCGATGACTCGACGTTTTTTCGCGGTCGTTCTTCTCCTCGTCAGCTTCGTGGCAGGGCTGCTGCTGGCCAACCGCGTCCGTGACGTGACGGAGGCCGGCGCTCAGGCTCCAGCGCAGGGGCGTCCAACTGTGACGTCGCCCGCGCCGGTCTCGTCGCCAGCCGCCACGCTGACGGACTTCAGTCGCATTGCCGAGCGGATCATCCCTGCCGTCGTCAACATCTCGTCGCAACAAGTCGTCCGCCGGCAGGTGCCGGTGGACCCGTTCTTCGGATCGCTCTTCGGCGATCCCGACGCGTTTTTCGGTCCACGCCGCGGGGTCGAGAACAGTCTGGGCTCCGGCGTCATCGTCAGCGGCGACGGCTACATCCTGACCAACAACCACGTCGTGACCGGCGAAGCGCGTCGTGTCACGATCGAGCAACTCGATGTCACGGTCGCACTCGCCGACAAGCGCGAGATGCGCGCCGATGTCATTGGCGTCGACCCCGCGACCGATCTGGCTGTCCTGAAGATTGGCGCGCGCGACCTTCCCACGATCCCGTGGGGGGACTCGTCGCGACTCAAGGTCGCCGAGTGGGTACTCGCGGTCGGCAACCCATACCAATTGAGCCAGACCGTCACGCTCGGCATCGTCTCAGCGGTCGGAAGAACGAACCTCGGGGTCTCGAGCTACGAGGACTTCATCCAGACCGACGCCGCGATCAATCCAGGCAACTCTGGCGGCGCGCTGGTCAACGCGCGCGGCGAACTGGTCGGCATCAACACCGTGATCTTCAGCCAGAGTGGTGGCTACCAGGGCATCGGGTTTGCTGTCTCGAGCAACCTTGCGCGGCGTGTCGTCAACGACCTGCAGCAGTACCAGGAAGTGCGCCGAGGAACCATCGGTCCGGATCAGTACGCGCCGCTGTCCACGCGCATGGCCGAGGAGCTCGGGACTCCTGATACGCGTGGCGCGCTCGTGTACCGGATGTATCGGAACTCGCCCGCGTATGAGAACGGCATGCGTCCCGGCGACGTCGTCGTGACCTTCAACGGAACGACAGTGGAAGATCCTGGACACCTGTCTCGCCTGGTGTCGGACGCGGCGATTGGCAGCACCGCCACTGTCACAGTGATTCGCGACGGACGTCGCGTCGACCTCAGAATTCCCGTCGTTCGATTGACCAGGAACTAGCTGGCTGCTGGTGACGCGATGTCGGGCCGAAGCGCGGCGTGGAGCGGCACCGAACGGCGTGATCCAGCCGGACGGATTCGCCTGCGACGACGCTTTCACTCGGAGTACCAGGACTTTCCCGGGATGTCATTGACGGCCGATCAGGCCGCTCGCCTGTTCGCGCTTCCCAAGGACGTGTGCAGACGCGTCCTCGAAGAGCTCGTCGACGCTGGAGTGCTGACTCGTAAGTGGGAAGGAAGTACGTCGCTGTGCACTCTCAACTCTGAATGCTGAATCAGAATTCAGACACTGTTCGCTTCGCTCGATGCGCGTAGGCAGTGTCCATTCTGCGTTCTGCATTCTGCATTCAGACTTTCAGGCTCACACCCCGTGCCCGTATCCCGACTCGTGGATCGCAGGCTGCGCAGCCGATGGCGTGTCGAACGGATCCACCGAGTCGTGAGACACGGTCTGGTCGGCGCGAAGACGCCCGATGACGGATCGAATGTCCTGATCGGTCAGCACCTTGCGATCGTCGGCGATGGCCATCAGGCCGCGATAGACCTCGACCAGCTCATCGCCCTCGAGCTGGAAGCCGAGATCGGCGCAGCGACTCTGCACGGCGTGCCGGCCAGAATGCTTGCCGAGGACAAGCGGATTCCACGGCGCCCCGACGTCTTCCGCCCGGATGATCTCGTAGGTGCGACGATCTTTCAGCATGCCGTCCTGGTGGATCCCGGCCTCGTGGGCAAACGCATTGCGACCGACGACCGCCTTGTTCACCTGCACGCCCTGTCCCGTCAGCTTCGTGAGCATCTCGCTCGCGGGATAGATCTCCTTCGTCTTCACGGCGGTCGTAAACGGCAGCCGATCGGAGCGGATGTGCAGCGTCATGACGATCTCTTCGAGCGCCGCGTTGCCGGCACGCTCGCCGATCCCATTGACCGTGCACTCAACCTGGCGTGCACCACCCAGAATAGCGGCAAGCGAGTTGGCCACCGCGAGGCCGAGGTCATCGTGGCAGTGCGTGCTGAAGACCACCTTGTCCGAGTTCGGCACGCGCGTCCGAATCCGATCGAAGAAGTCGCGTGTCTCGTCCGGCGTGTTGTATCCAACGGTGTCGGGCAGATTGATGGTCGTGGCGCCTACGGCGATCACCGACTCGACGACCTTGCAGAGAAAGTCGAAGTCGCTTCGCGTCGCGTCCTCAGCCGAGAACTGCACATCGTCGGTCTGCTGGCGCGCGTAGCGCACGGACTCCACCGCCGCGTCCAGGCACTGCTCCCGCGACATGCGCAGCTTCACCTTGAGGTGGAGATCCGAGGTCGCGATGAACGTGTGAATCCGTCCGCGCGCGGCCGGCTTGATCGCCCACGCCGCCTTCTCGAGGTCGGCACGATGGCAACGGGCGAGGCACGCGATCACCGGACGACGAATCTCGGTCGCAATCTGACGAACCGCTTCGGCATCGGCCGGTGAGGCGATCGGGAACCCCGCCTCGATGATGTCCACGCCGAGTGCATCGATCTGACGCGCTAGCTGCAGCTTCTCAGCCGGCCGGAGGGAAAATCCGGGCGCCTGCTCGCCGTCTCGGAGCGTGGTGTCGAATACGCGGACGTGGTTATCTGCCATTGGGACTTCTCCCCTCATAGCCAGTAAACGCGACTGGTCCCGATAATGTCAAACTGATAATTATTCTGTTTGGATTATGATCCGTTATCTTGGAGGGCCGCCCCACGCCCTCCGGAGATCTCGTGGAACTAAGCGAATTACGTGTATTTTTGAAGGTCGCGGCCGAGCGCAGCTTTTCCAGGGCCGCGATGAAGCTGCACCGCACCCAGCCCGCCGTCAGCCAGGCCGTCCGCCGACTCGAGGAGAGCGTCGGCGAACGGCTATTCGACCGCGCCACGAAGGACGCGTCGCTGACCGAGGCCGGCCGTCTGCTGCGCGACTACGCCGAACGGCTGCTGCGTCTGTCGGAAGAGGCCGAGGGTGCGGTCAAGGACCTGCGTGACCTGCGGCGCGGGCGTGTGCTCATCGGGGCCAACGAGGCCTCCGTGCACGCGGTGCTCCCGCTGATCGCGCGATTCCGCGAAGCCCATCCTCTCGTCCACGTTGACGTGCGCCGCATACCGGCCCGCCAGATCGGCGCCGAGGTCGCACAAGCCAGCCTCGACTTCGGCGTCCTGACGTTTCAGCCGGCCGAACCGGGGCTCAGCTCGATGGTCCTCGGGCAGGACGAGCTCGTCATGCTCGTGCATCCCTCGCATGCGCTCGCCCACAGCCGCGAGGTCACGCTGTCGGAGTGCGCGCGACAGACAGTCATCGCCCACAACGATCCGTCCCATGTCCGCGATCGCGTGCTGCGGCTGTTCGAGCAGCACCACATCCCGGCCAACATCCTCGTTTCGCTGCCCAGCCTCGAGGGCATCAAGCGTGCGGTCGCGATGCAGCTGGGTGTCGCGCTGCTGCCGCGCCGATGTGCGGAGTCCGAGATCATGCGCGGGGAGCTGGTCGCGCTCGCGATGCCTGAAATTCGGCTGCGCCGTCAGGTGCGACTTGTGTTCCGGAAATCGGGAGAGCGCTCGCACGCTTCGGCGGCGTTTCTCGGTCTGCTCGACGACAAGAAGAAGTCGTAAATTTGTAACAGAGTTGTTACTCAGAAGCCCGCGACGTACGGCAGACGCGCGGACTTTGCGGTGACCTCGTCGTACCGATCGAGGAGCAGCCCGGTCGTGTCCCAGGCGCCTGTGGCAAACGCGTCGCGGACGTTGGGCGGCAGCGAGACCTTGCAACGAAAGTCGCCCGCCTCGCACGTTCCTTGGGTGAGATCGATCCGAAGCTCGGTGCGCGGGTTTCTCTCGACCAGTTCCTGCAGCGCCTTCACGTCGGCACTCGACGCGGTCACGCATGGCATGCCGATCATCGCGGAGTTGCCGAAGAAGATCTCGGCGAACGATTCGCCGACGATCGCCTGGATCCCCCAGCGTCGAATCGCCTGCGGGGCGTGCTCGCGAGACGATCCACACCCGAAGTTACTGTTGACCAGCAGAATCGATGCCCCCTGATAGGCAGGGACGTCGAACGGATGGCGGTTGTGTCCGGGCCCGCCCATCTTGCGATCGTCCTCGAAGAGATGCGCTTCCATGCCCTCGAAGGTGATCGCGCGCAGGAACCGCGCCGGCACGATTCGGTCGGTATCGATGTCGTTGCCGCGCATCGGAATCGCACGGCCGGCGATCTTCGTGATGCGCTGCATCAGGCCAGTTCCCTCACGTCCATCACTTCTCCCGCCACGGCCGCCGCGGCAACCATCGCCGGGCTCATGAGCAGCGTCCGTCCTGTAGGACTCCCCTGCCGGCCCTTGAAGTTGCGATTCGACGAGGCCGCACACACCTGATCGCCTTCGAGCTTGTCCGGATTCATCCCCAGGCACATCGAGCAACCGGCGCCGCGCCACTCGAACCCGGCGGCTTTGAACACCTCGTCCAGCCCTTCCCGTTCCGCCGCCCTGGCGATGCCAACCGACCCCGGCACGACCAGCGCCTTGACGTGCTTGGCGACTTGCTTCCCCTTGACGATGCGTGCGGCTTCGCGGAGATCCGAGAGACGCGCATTCGTGCAGGAGCCGATGAACGCGACGTCCACCTTCATGCCTTCGATCGGTTGCCCGGCGGTGAGGCCCATGTAACTCAGGGCGTCGGCGACCGCCTTGGGATCGTTTGCGTCGGCGGGCGCGGGCACGCGATCGTGGACGCCGATCGACTGCCCAGGGTTGACGCCCCAGGTGACGATCGGTGTCAGCTCGCCCGCCCGGATCTCGACCTCGTCGTCGTAGACCGCGTCTGCATCCGAGGCGATCGATTTCCACCACGCGCGAGCGCGGTTGAACGCCTCACCCTCCGGCGCAAACAGTCGCCCCTTCATGTACTCGAAGGTCGTCTCGTCCGGGTTCACGTAGCCGACACGCGCACCGCCCTCGATCGACATGTTGCAGATCGTCATGCGCTCGTCCATCGACATGCGATCGACGGCCTCGCCCGCGTACTCGTAGGCGTATCCGTTGCCACCCTGGACACCGAGACGCTGGATGATCGCGAGAATGACGTCCTTGGCGTAGACGCCCTTCGACAGCGCGCCGGTCACACGGATGCGGCGCACCTTGAGCGGCTCGAGCGCCAGGCACTGCGAGGCGAGGACGTCTCGCACCTGCGAGGTGCCGATGCCAAACGCAACCGCGCCAAACGCGCCGTGGGTCGACGTGTGACTGTCACCGCACGCGATCGTCATCCCGGGCTGTGTCAGTCCCAGCTCGGGGCCGATAACGTGCACGATGCCCTGGCGGTCGTCGTCGAGCCCTGCGAAACGGAGACCGAAGTCACGCACGTTGCGCTCGAGCGAGGCCATCATGTCCTCGGCCATGACGTCGAGGAATGGGCGCGTCCGCACTTTCGTGGGGACGATGTGATCGACGGTGGCGAAGGTGCGATCGGGGCGCGCCACTTTCCAGCCTCGCATACGCAGCTCGTCGAACGCCTGTGGCGAGGTGACCTCGTGCACGAGGTGCAAGCCGATGAAGAGCTGCGTCTGCCCCGTCGGTAACTGCCGAACGGTGTGGAGATCCCAGACTTTCTTGAGCAGTGTCGTGCCCATCAGCGTTGGTGAACTTTCATCGTAGCAGATTCATTCCGTCCCGAGACCGAGGGGTGGCCGACGAGCGAGCACCGCCATGGACGTTCGACGCCGACGCGAATGCCGATTCTCCTGCTCCACGACGGAGTGCCGGGTGAGAGCCTTCGATCCTCGATCCGGAGCGGACCGCTACTGAGGTCCGAGCAATTCTGCTTCAACGTGATGCCAAGCGCCTGCGTCAGGTTGCCCGGTCCGCGACAGAGTCCGGCGACGTCGACGCGGGCGCCGCGCGCAGCGGCGTCGTTGCATCAACTCAATCCCGTCGAGCGGCTCGAGCGCGCGAATGAGCACCGCGGCCGGCGATCCTTCAGCCTTCGGTGACGGCGTTCACCAGGTTGTGAATGCCGTAGTTCAAATAGACGTAGGCGTGTCCCGGCGGACCATACAGCGGCGCGTTGCGTTTCGTGGGTCCCGGTGCCGCATGACACGCTGGATCGTCTTCACCGATGTAGGCCTCGACCTCGACGATCATCCCGGCGGCGATGCCCGCGCGCGTCTCGTGCACGAGGACCTTGCCGATCAACTCGGCGGCGACGGTCAGCGTCGGCCGATCGTAGAACGATTTTGTAAGGGGGTCGACTCCCGACCCCCTTACATTTATCGTGCGGCGTAGGCATTTGGGCGGCCGGCAGCGAGAACGTCGCGAAGCGCCCGCCCGGTATGCGACGCCTCGACCTGGACGATCTGTTCCGGTGTGCCAGTCGCGACCACCTCTCCACCCGCCGCCCCTCCCTCTGGACCGAGATCGATGACGTAGTCGGCCGTCTTGATCACGTCGAGGTTGTGCTCGATCACGAGCAGCGTGTGCCCTGCTTCGACGAGCTTTCGAAATGCCGCCAGCAGCTTCGCGATGTCGTCGAAGTGCAGACCGGTCGTCGGTTCGTCGAGGATGTAGAGCACGCGCTCACCGCCAAACGACGACAGGTGTGCGGCAATCTTGATCCGTTGCGCTTCCCCGCCCGAGAGCGTCGTTGCCGGCTGACCGAGACGCAGATAACCGAGCCCGATCTCGTCGAGCACCTGCAGCCGGCGAAGCACCTTCGGCGACGTGCTGAAGAACGCCAGCGCTTCACGCACGGTCATCTCCAGCACCTGATGCACCGACTTGCCGCGATACCGCACCTCGAGCACCTGCGGCTTGAAGCGTTTGCCGAAGCACTGGTCGCACGGCACGAACACGTCCGCAAGGAACTGCATCTCGACGCGCACCTCGCCTTCTCCCTGGCATGCCTCGCATCGGCCACCAGGAACGTTGAACGAGAAGTGGCTCGCGGTCAGGCCACGCGCCCGCGCGTCCTTGGTCAGCGAGAAGAGCTCCCTGATCGGATCGAACGCCTTGAGGTACGTCACCGGATTCGAGCGCGGCGTGCGCCCGATCGGTGTCTGGTCGACCAGCGCCACGTCGGTGATGTATTCGAGCCCTTCGAGCTCGCTGAACGTCCCGACCCGGCGATCCCAGTCACCCTTCGCGCGCTTGATCGCGGCATAGAGCACATCATGAATCAGCGTCGACTTTCCCGACCCGCTCACGCCGGTCACACACGTCAATGTGTTCAGCGGAATCTGGACGTCGATGTCTTTCAGGTTGTGCTCGCTCGCACCTGTCAGCCGAATCTTCTGGCCGATGCCCTTCCTCCTGGGGGACGGCACCGGAATCGCCAGTTCATTTCGCAGGTACTTGGCAGTGAGCGACCGCGTCTCCTGAAGAAGACCAGGCAGATCGCCCGAGTAGACGATGCGGCCGCCCTGCTCTCCTGCACCGAGACCCATGTCGACAATGTGATCGGCGACGCGAATCATGTCCTCATCGTGCTCGACGACCAGAACCGTGTTGCCCTGATCGCGCAGCTGACGAAGGATCTCGATCAGCCGCTGGTTGTCGCGCGAGTGCAGCCCAATTGACGGCTCGTCCAGCACGTAGAGCGTGCCGACCAGCGCCGAGCCGAGCGAAGTCGCCAGGTTGATCCGCTGTGACTCGCCTCCCGACAGCGTCGACGACAGCCGATCGAGTGTCAGGTATTCGAGGCCGACGTCGCTCAGGAACGAGAGCCGGCGACGAATTTCACGCAGCACTTTGTCGGCAACCGCCGACTCCTTCTCGCTGAGCTGCAGCTCGGCGAAAAACCTGCTGCGCCGCATCCACGGTGAGCGCGGACACTTCATCGACCGTGTGCCCACCGACTCGGACATTCCGCGCCTCGCGCCGCAACCGGGCGCCTCCGCAATCGGGACAGGCGAGATAGCCGCGATACCGGCTGAGGAAGACGCGGACGTGCACCTTGTATTTCTTCCGCTCGAGCCACCTGAAGAAACCGCGAATGCCCTCGTAATCACCGTCGCCCTCGATAGCGAACCGCCGCTCATCGTCGGAGAGATCCTTCCAGGGGACGTCGAGGCGGATACTGGCCTTCCGACGCCGCGCGCTTCAACTCCGCCAGCTGAGCACGGTAGTGCGGCTTGCTCCACGGTTCGATCGCGCCCTGATTGATCGAGAGCGACGGATCGGGCACGACCAGATCCATGTCGAGCTCGATGACGTTGCCGAAGCCGTGGCAGGTCGGACAAGCGCCGAACGGATTGTTGAACGAGAACAAGCGTGGCTGCGGCGTCTCATAGGCGATCCCGCAGGCGCGGCATTCGAAGCGCTCGGAGAAGACGAGTCTCCGGTCCTTAGGCTCAGGGCTCCGGGCTGCAGGCTCCTGGCTTTGGGCCGTGTCCTTCGGGTCCCGGCCAAGAACAATCGCAAATGCCGCTCCCCCGCCCTCGCGGTAAGACGTCTCGATCGAGTCAGTCAGACGGCTGCGCAGATCGCCTTCGAGTTTCACGCGGTCAACGACGACTTCCAGCGTCGTTCGCGAGCCGAGCGCGGCGGGTCGATTTCCTCGAACGCGACCGCCTTGCCGTCGATGAGCAGACGGCCGAATCCTCGGCGCCGGAGCCCATTGATCGTTTCGCCGATTCCGTCGACGCCGTTCCTGGCCGGTTCGAGCTCTTCGGTCTCACCGTCGTCGCCGTTCTGCCATCGGACGCGGACGGCGATCGTCGCAGGAATCGACACGACCGGAATCTCGAACCCGATCAGCAGCCGCGTGCCCTCCGGCAGTTCGCCAAGCCGCTTCGCCACGACCTCGGCCGTTTCGCGGATGACTTCCTGTCCGCACTGCCGGCAGAACGTTCGGCCGACGCGGGCGAACAGCAGCCGCATGTAGTCGTGAATCTCGGTGGTGGTGCCGACTGTCGAGCGCGGGTTGCGAACGCTGTTCTTCTGGCGAATGGCAATCGCCGGGCAGATGCCCTCGATGCGATCGACATCCGGCTTCTCCATCCGCTCGAGGAACTGCCGCGCGTAGGCCGACAACGACTCGACGTACCTGCGCTGCCCTTCCGCGTAGATCGTGTCGAAGGCGAGCGACGACTTCCCCGACCCGCTGACGCCGGTGATGATCGTCAGCTTTCCTGCGGGCAGCGTGACGTCGACGTTCTTGAGGTTATGCGTCCGCGCTCCGCGAACGATGAGCGGATTGCGGGCCTTCGGTGACTGGTTCGGTTTGGAGTCGACACAGTGACGAATTCCTGAGAATCCGTAAACCGGCATCGTACTACCGTGCGCCGATTTGCGCAAAGCCCTGGCCGCAACGAAACGCGACGTTCTGGGCTTGTTCACGTGCGTTGTCCCTCATCACAGTTCGTCACAACTGAGCGCGCAGACTACCATTGCCGTGGCATGCCGGAAACTGGGCTCATTCTCACATTGGCCGGAGGGCTTGGCGCCGCTCTCATCGGCGGATATCTCACCCAGCGCCTTGGACTCTCACCGATCGTCGGCTATCTCATGGCCGGCGTCGTGGTCGGCCCTTACACTCCGGGCTACACAGCGGATGTCCACCTCGCCGAGCAGTTGGCCGAGGTCGGCGTCATCCTCCTGATGTTCGGCGTCGGCCTGCAGTTCCATCTCGATGAACTCCTGGCCGTTCGCCGGGTCGCCATTCCTGGTGCGGTGCTTCAGAGTCTCGGTCGCGACAGGACTCGGCGCCTTCGCCGCACGCGGACTTCGGTTGGGAGTGGCCCGCCGCCATCGTCTTCGGATTGTCGCTCTCGGTCGCCAGCACCGTCGTCCTCATCCGCGTGCTCTCAGACAGCCGCCAGCTTCACACCACCGCCGGGCACATCGCGGTCGGATGGCTCATTGTCGAGGATGTCTTCACCGTTCTCGTTCTCGTGCTGTTGCCGGCCCTTGCGGGATCGCCCAGCGCCGGCGGTCAGTCGCGGTCAGCCTCGGCGTCACGATTCTCAAGGTCGTCGGCCTCGGCATCCTCGCGGCCGTGGTCGGGCAGCCGAGTCATCCCGGTCATCCTCGACCATGTCGCGGCGACGCGGTCGCGAGAGCTGTTCACACTGGCGGTCCTGGCGCTCGCGCTTGGGCTGGCCGTCAGCGCCGCCCTCGTCTTCGGCGTTTCGATGGCGCTCGGGGCGTTTCTGGCCGGCATGATCGTCGGCCGCTCCGACTACAGTCTGCGCGCCGCGACCGACGCGTTGCCGATGCGTGACGCCTTCGCGGTGCTGTTCTTCGTCTCGGTCGGCATGTTGCTGCGGCCGGCTGCCCTCCTCGATCAGCCGGCGTTCGTGCTCACGGCGCTCTTCATCGTGCTGGTTGGCAAGCCGGCAACCGCGGCGCTCGTGACGTGGCTGATGAAATATCCGCTTCGCACGACGCTCGAGTGTCGTCCGTCTCACTCGCGCAAGTCGGCGAGTTCTCGTTCATGCTCGTCACCATCGGCCGCTCGCTCGACGTGGTCCCACCCGAGGCACTCGACGTGGTCGTGGCGACGGCGATCATCTCCATCACGCTCAACCCGCTCGCGTTCAAGGCCATCGAGCCGCTCACGCGGCGGCTCGGCCAGACTGCGGGTGTTTCGTGACGACCTCGAGCCGTTGGACCTTGGCGCATCATCGTCGCTCGATCCCGGCGGACGCGCGATCGTGATCGGTCATGGACCGACCGGACGCACGGTCACGCGACTGCTGCGCGAGAATGGCATCTCGCCGACCGTCGTCGAGCTCAACATCGACGTGGTTCGCCAACTGCGGGAACACGGTGTTTCGGCGGTGTACGGCGATGCGAGCCACACCGACACGCTCGTCTCCGCGGGTCTTCCGCACGCCTCCACGCTCATCGTGAGCGGTGCTGATACCGGGTCGCCCAACATCATTCAGTGCGCCCGATCGATCAACCCGACCGCGCACATCTTCGTGCGCAGCCAGTACCTGCGGGACGTGCCACCGCTGCGAAATGCAGGGGCCGAACAGGTATTCGCTGGCGAGGCGGAAGTCGCGCTGGCGATGACGGAGGCGGTACTCCGTCGTCTGGGTGCGACACCCGATCAGATCGATCGCGAGCGCGCACGCGTGCGCGAGGAATTGATGCCGCTCGACGGCAAAGGAGCGTAAGCAGGAATGTTCTTGAGCGCTTCGCGAATACTGAGGCCACTGAGCCGCTCGCGATTCTCTTTGACGTACCGTTTGACCTCTCGCGGATCGACCCAGGCGTACTGACGCAGGGCCCAACCAATGGCCTTGCGCACGAAGAACTGCTTGTCGGAGAGATTCGGCTCGATGCAGTCGTACAACAGCGCGAGGTCCGTGTCGCGCCGGAAGCGGATCTGACACAGAATCGCGGCGCGACGCTTCCACATGTCGCTGTCCCTCGACCAGCGGCGCATCAGCTTCGACATCTGTGGCCGGTCGGCTCGCAGCACGTCGCCGAGTTGATGAGTGGCGATTGCGTCCACGAGATCCCACCAGGCACCCGAAACGATCATCTCCTCGAACATCGGGATCGAGGGCATCGTCCGGTGGGCGGCGTAGGTCCGAAGATCAGTGAGGGCGATCGCGGCGTAACGCTCCTCGCGGAACGTGGCCGCACGCCACAAGGTCAGCGCCACGTTTTCCCACTCGGCGCGTGACGACAAGTCGTGTCCCGGAAACACCCGCCTCCAGATCGCCTTTTGCTCAGGCGAGGAGACACCGCGATACGGCATTGCCGACTTCATGTACGCCTGCATTTTTGGCGCTTTCGCGGGATCGGCCGCCTTTTTTAGCGCCGCGCGAACCTCGAGCACAAGCGGATGCGTCATAGAAGGCGAAATCTTACCGTTCGGCGGTATACTCAGCCCGTTCTGGCCCAAGGGGTGCTCGATGGGCATTGCTCAGGAGGATTCGTACATGCGCGCATTGATGGCGATAGGGTTGGCAGCGGCCCTGGCGGTGGGAGTGAAAGCTCAGAGTACTGAGCTGAAGGTTGGAGACACGGCTCCTGATTTCAGCCTACAGGCGTCCGATGGCAAGACCTACAAGCTGTCGGACTTCCGCGGGAAGAGGGCGGTGGTCGTGGCCTGGTTCCCGAAAGCGTTCACCACGGGCTGCACGATCGAGTGCAAGTCTCTGGCTGAGAACGGCGACAAGATCCGGATGTACGAAGTGGCCTACTTCATGGCCAGTGTCGACAATCTGGAAGACCAGACCAAGTTCGCGAAAGCGACGAGCGTAACGCTTCAGGGACGCGGCGGCGCGCCGGCTCAGGTCGTCGAGAAGAAGGAAGCCGACTTCCCGATGCTCGCCGATCCGAACAAGGAAGTGGCGGCGAAGTACGGCGTGTTGATGCCCAACCCGCCCGGCTTTGCGAATCGCTGGACCTTCTACATCGACAAGCAGGGCAAGATCTCTTACATCGAGAAGAAAGTGAACCCGGCGACGTCCGCCGAGGACATGATCGCGAAGCTTGGGGAGCTCAAGGTCCCCATGAATCACTAAGAGACGCGCCGTCGACGTTCATCTTCGGGCGGGCCCTCATAGGCCCGCCCGTTTTTGTTTTATGCGACAGCCTCGCGCGCACGAATCCGTTGCGCCATGTTGCGCGCGAGCTGTTCGACCTGCATCCAGTCCGTGAGCTCATAGTCACGGCTCGTGTCCGTAGGCGCACCCTCCTTTCTGGCGATCCGCTTCATCACCCATCGAATGAGAAGCCCGTATTCGCGATACGCGAGTCGGCCGGCCAGCGCAACGATCATCTCCGGAGTCCAGCCGCGAGCAGCCGGAAATGCTCTGGCTAGACTCTCCGCGGCGTCGACTTCCTTCTCGTTTTTCGACGCAGCGCTGAGGCTGACCGAGAAGAACGCTGACGGGACAGCGTTGAGATCGGACGCGTATGCGCGGACGAACCTGTCTGCGGTTTTCTGATGCTTGCCGACATGGAGAGACGCGCCGACAAGCGCACCCCGGACCTTCGTCCAGTCCACCAGAGCCGCGTCAGGACCGGCAACGTCGATCGCTCGACTGTCGATGCCGTGACCGTGGAAGGCGGCGGCAAGGCGCTCGGCGATTCGGCGAGTCTGTCCTTCGGTGGTGGCAAAGAACACCGGAACTTCACAGCTGAAGAATTCAGGGCTAGCAGTCATGCCCATTGCATGGGCAAGTTGCATGCCTCGGCTGAGGCACGCTCTGTCGAACACCTACTGGAGGCCGGTGATTTCTCCTGCGCCGACGTGCGAGATCGCACGTGGGCGGTGGGGAAAAATCACGAGAGCGGACTTTGTCTATCCAGCTGTCGCGACAGTCGGGATGGGAGCCGGGCGAAGCGAACGGCCAATGGTCAGGAACGACAGCCCCGCCACGACACAGAGCACGCCGGCGGTCCAGAAGGCGATCTGATAGTCGCCGAGTGCTGTACGAATCGCACCAGCACCGAAGGCAGCCGCGGATGCGCCGAGCTGATGACTGGCGCCGATCCATCCATAGATGACGCCGGTATTCTCTCGACCGAAGGCTTCGCTCGTGAGACGAACAGTGGGCGGCACCGTCGCGATCCAATCGAGTCCGTAGAACACGGCGAAGATGACCAGGCTGCTCGCGCCTTCCTGCAGCGTGAACGGAAGGAACAGCAGGGAGATCCCGCGCAGCGTGTAGTACCCGAACAGCAGGTGACGGCTCGAGTACCGATCCGTCAGCCACCCTGACGCCGTGGTGCCGATGATGTCGAAGATGCCCATCATCGCGAGCAGCTGCGCCGACCGGTACTTCGTGGATCCCGTAGTCATGACAGGCCGCGATGAGATGCGTGCCGATGAGGCCGTTCGTGCTTGCGCCACACACGAAGAACGTCCCCGCCAGCAGCCAGAACGCTCGTGTGCGTGACGCCATCGCCAGTGCCGGAAGCGGCGCGAGCGCGGCGGATCGAGACACCACCGCATCAGCCGGGCGGCCGTACGGTCGAAGCCCGAGATCCTCTGGCCGATCGCGCATGAAGATCAGCACGACCACGAACACGATAGCGGCGGCGCCAGCCACGAGCAGTGCCGCAGCACGCCACCCCTGCGACTCCACCAGTTGCGCCAGCGAGGGCAGGAAGATCAGCTGCCCTGTCGCGTTGGCTGCTGACAATATCCCGAGAACGAGACCGCGCCGTTCGTCGAACCAGCGGTTGGCAATGATGGCCGCCAGCACCATCGACGTCACACCAGTCCCGGTGCCGACGAGCACACCCCAGAGCAGCGTCAGCTGCCACTGCGACTGCATCTGCGTCGTCAACGCCACCGACGCAGAGAGCAGAGCCACGGCGGCGAGGATCACGCGACGGACACCCCAGCGATCCATCACCGATGCGGCAAATGGTCCGATGATGCCGAAGAGCGCGATGTTGATCGCGACAGCCGAGGAAATGACCGCGCGGCTCCAGCCGAACTCGCGCTCCAGCGCGACCATCAGCACACCCGGCGTCGCACGAACGCCGGCGGTGACGAGAATGACCACGAACGTGACGACCGCGACGACCCAGGCGTAGTGAACCGAGCGGCGGGCCATGTCCTCACTCATAGCACGAGGGGCGCGCAACGTTGTAGGTAGGACGCGGTTACTGAAGCACTAGTAGTGGGTCAGTTCGTCAACGCAGGTGGCGTTATTCTGAGTCAGTCGAGCCGCAGGGCGCATTCCGAGGCGGCGTGGAGGCGCAAAGAATAGCCCGTCGCGCCCGTGCTAGACTGGTGTTTCCGAGGTGCGTCGTTTGAGCGCCTCAATCCAGCCAGGCCGGCGTAGCTCAGTTGGTAGAGCAGCTGATTCGTAATCAGCAGGTCACCCGTTCAAGTCGGGTCGCCGGCTCCAATTCGCTCAATGAGTTACGTGCATCGATCGTTCGGCGCGTTTTTGGTGGGCTAGCACCGGGCTAGCAACTGTGAACGTGCCCGCGTTCCCCGCTCACATTCCTCGCAGGAACAGGCATCTCGTCAAAAGCAGGCGACACATGGACTCGTTCGAGCACGACGGCGTGTGGTGGGACCCGTTCACTCCTGATCGCCAGTGGTCGGCAGGTTGCGCTTCGATGTAGCGACTGGTGCGACGCGGTGCCGGCCGACCACGTGAATTCGTTTCGCCACTTAGAGAGCTACGAGCGGATGCTACCTGAGTCGAATCTTCGGGTGATCTGGTCGGCTCATTGTCGCTGCGCCGCACCGAGCAAGCAGAGATCGAGACGCTGAACACACATGACACAACGCGTCACACTAGAGCCCATAAGGTTCAATAGCCCGATTCGAGAGCGCATTCATCGCCGCCTCGGTTTAGTCGGGGCCGGCCCGCAGGCGTTTTACCGAGATGCGTTGCGCCTCGTGACCGGTCCTTGTGTTGAGAGCACAACTCACCTGCTGAGCCACTTGCTTCGAGAGATCGAGAGCGCTCTTCGCGATGTCCTCGAGCCGATTGCTCACTACGAAGGACGCATTAAGGCCAAGGGTTCCCAGACCCACGAACACGAGGTACGGCTTATCTTGGCGGAACTGGGGTTGAGCGACACCGAGGGCCCTGGTGCTGCGTGGCTAGACATTGTCCAGACAGGCCTTCATGAACTAGCGCATCGTCGGTCACTAGAACGGCCACGACCATTCGACGAGCAGTTCGGCGCGCTGTGGGGCGACGTGGAGGTAGTGCTCGACGCCGTACTCCAGCGTTTCGAATCGCGATTCCTCGACCTGCACGATGAAGCGGATCGTCTTCTCGCGAAGGCCGCGCCGTCCAAAGCTGACCTGAAGTATCTGAAGGACTACCTCCCGAACAATCCAGTGACGCGCCATTACTTTTTCAGCAGCCTACAGCACCCAGGCTGGCTGACCCCGCTCGATGAGGCAGGCTTCTTTGATGATCCGCCGGCCGCCATTCACGATGTCCAGGCCGGTACAACTTCGATGCCGTATTGGCCCGTCCTTGACTACCTGAAGCGCATGGCAGCCGTTCCGCAGACTCACGAAGCAGTCGCCACGGTTCTTCGCGAGATTCCCGACGTCGACAACAGCCTCGTGCACAGAGGGTTAACCGAAGTGCTTCTGCAGCTTCCGCCGGAGCACGCTGCAGGATTAGTAGATCGGGTCTCGGCTTGGGCGAAGCGCGACACGTTTACGCGTCTACCCGAGAAAACAGGCGAGTTCGCTGTGCGGCTGCTTGTCGGCGATCGCGAGACGGAAGCGTTCTCCCTTCTGCACTCAGTGCTCGATCCAGAACGGTTCCTTGCTGGCGACAAAACGCAGTCTCGATCGCGCGAGAAGTACTGGTATTCCGAGGTAGTTGCGAATGCTGTACCAGAGTTTTCACGAAGGCGCCCACACGACACGCTGCGTCTGTTGGGTGACATGCTGGAGCAGACGATACCAAGCGCTGAGTCTGATCCGGCGGCGAGTCGTACTCGTCAGTGCGACGACGGGCCATCGAACGCTCTCAACGTTGGCGGCAGGACGAGGTGGTTGACTTGCTCGTCGATGCCGTCCGGGACGTAGCACTGGGATTGTGCGCGGCGACGCTAGCAGACCGCGCCTGTCGTTGCCTCGCTTGAGGCCCGCGACCTTGCGATCTTCGACGGATTGCTTTGTATGTTCTTGGATCCGTCCCCGCGGCTTCGCCGCAGCTCAATGAAGAACGTCTTCGACAGCGCAACACGTTCGAGCATTGGCATCGAGAACCAGAGTACGTTCGTTTACTTCAAGTCGCATTCGACGGTCTGTCGCCTCGTGGAAAGGACGAAGTCCTTGGCTGGATTGAGGAAGGTCCGCCTCGAAAGTACCACGAGGTGAAGACAGAGAGACTTCGCCCCCATCAAGAGGAGTTGGCAACGATCCCGACTTAGACCTCTACAGGGAAAGCTGGACGACAGCTGGCTTCAGCGTCTCGGACCAGTTGATGAATCGGATCGCGAACGACAGCCTCGACGATGAGTTCGCGTGGGTTGGTCCATCTAGCCCACGCTCCAGCGACGAACTGATGGCTCTAGCGCCGGAGGATTTGGTGGAGTTCCTTCGTTCTTGGCGTCCCAAGTCGGGTTGGCGCGAGTCCTCGCCAGAAGGTCTTGGACGGGTGTTGACCGAGGCGGTTACGAAAGACCCCATTCACGTTGCCGAAGAAGCGCGACTGTTCCGTGGTCTCGAGGCAACCTACGTCCGATCGCTGCTTCGAGGACTTGAAGGGGCGCTGAAGAGCGAGAAGAGGTTCCAATGGTCTGGCGTACTGGCTCTGTGCGAATCGGTCGTTGCGCAACCGCGCGAAGATGAACGTGGTCGCAACGATTGGAATCGCGACCCGGGATGGTCGTGGAGCCGGAAGGCCGTCGCATCGCTCACCGCGAAAGGCATGGACAGCGAATCAAATCGGATTCCATCCAAGCCCGTGAGCAGGTCTGGCGATCTCGAACCGGTGACATGGGATTCTGACCCATCCGTCGAGCGTGATGCCGATCGCGGCGATGAAGACCCATTTCAAGTCGCGATCAACTCTGTCCGCGGTGAAGGTATGATCGCCGCGATTCGATACGCTGTCTGGATCGACCGACACGCACGCGAGACGACCAATAACGCTCCTGGCATGGTTGGTATGCCAGAGATCAACGGACTCTATCCGAACATCTCGACTTCGATCGGAACCGTCGCCCGCGGTTCGGTGGATTGGGCGAAGCGTTCCCAGCACTCCATTGGTTGGACTCTCGATGGGCGACCGATCACGTCGAGCGCATCTTCATGCTGCCTGCTGATTCAGCTCCGGCGCGTGGCGCTTGGGCGACGTATCTTCGGTTCTGCCGTCCGTTCGACGACTTGTTCCCGCTGCTCGAGCCGCTCTATCGGAGCACCGTTGACGGTCTGGATCCTGAAGCGGGTCTAAAGGCCGACATCGATTCAGTCGAGTACCACCTCACAACCCACCTCATGTCGTTCATGTGGCGAGGTGTCGACGGGGCCGAACGCCTCGCACGCGAGCTGCTGTTGCGTGGTGGCGAGAGCGTGCGTCACGCGGGCTTCGATTTCATTGGGCGTAGCTTGATGAACGTCGAGAAGGAGATCCCTGCGGAACCACTCGTACGTCTCCGTAGTTTGTGGGAGTGGTGGCGCCAGGAAGGCGGGGCGCGTCACCTTCTCGGCAAGGAAGTCGAGGCGTTCGGCTGGTGGTTCGCGTCCGAGCGGTTCGACGGAGGATGGGCGGACGCCCAGGCGAACTGGGTGCTTAGCATCGGATCTGTTCTCGAACCTGATCACGTGGTGGTCGAACGCCTCGAAACGAGGGCGAATAGGGATCCGCTTGCGGCCGTACGAATCCTCGACGGTCTTTGGAGAGTATCCAGATCAATGGACCTTTTATGGCTGGCGCGACGAGTGCAGGAACATCCTTCAATCAGCGCTCGCCTCAGAGAGCGACGAGGCCAAGCAAGTGGCCAGGGCGCTGATCAACAGCTCTGCAGCGAGGGGGCATCTCGAATTCAGGAGCCTATTGACTTGACTGCGTATCACGCAATTGTTCGTTGATGTGTGTTGGCGGCCGACGGCCGCGCTTGAGCGCCTGGGCCGAGGGCTTGTGCTATTCACCGCCGCGCTTCAGGGGTGATGCTGGCAGATTTCGCGACCGACGATGCCAGCCGCGGTTCGTATTACCTGAACTTCATTCTCAAACTGCGCGGGAACCTTCTCAACGGATCGGTCATCGCAGTTGGGCCATCTGGTGTCGGACGCTATGGATCGGCGCCTACGCTCGCACACTGGGTGGAACTCAAACGCAGTGACACGGATCAGAAGAACGTTAGAGCGAACCCGACGCACCCCAGTCGCGCGCAGTCGCGCGCGTGACGTCAGCGAATCTCGTGTCGCTGCAACGCGGCCGCTTCCTGCTGGAGGCCCCGCCGCATCGCGGCGGCCACGACATGCGCCCCATGTTCCACAACGTCCCCGAAGTGTCGCCTACTGATCCTGCGGTCCTCGGCCACGTAGAACAGTCACGTGTGGCGAGGGCATGAGTCGCCACGGCGGCGACTCATGTCTTCTGGCTCAGGCGCGGCCTCGATGAAGAAAAGCGTGATCCTTCAGCGCGTCTTGCGCAAATCAACGTACTCAAGATCGCTAAGAACAAACTGCGGGGAACCCTGCGCGAGGTCATCGCGGGTGTGACGATGTGGCCGATCGGCGAAAGCAACATCGGAAATGTCGGTTCAGAGGCTTGCTGGGGACCAATCATGGAATGCCAAGACGCCACGGCGCACATTGCGGACTATCTAGCGGGATTCTGCCGGTCGAGGAGGTCGAGGGGCTTCTAACCCATGCGGCGGCCTGCGCCGCCTGCCGCGACAAGCTGATGGAACTTGCTGACCTGACCCGCCTGCGGACGCTTCGACGCGGTGCTCGCCGACTACCAGGAAGGGCTCGGCGGCCGTCCGCGAAACATTCGCCGCGCTTTCTAGATGCGCCACTTGCCATCTCCCCGGGCAGTCGTGTTCCTGGATCTGCCGTAGCCGGTTCACTGCCGATAGAGCCGTTTGAACGAAGCCGCTGGCGTCTGCGGCGTGGCCGATTAGCTATGCCGTTTGAATCGAGGCACGGTCGCGCAAGTCGGTCGGTGAGAAGGTCTGCGCACGCGCCGGTTCGGCCGGCCCTTCATTACTTTCCTAACGCCTTCAGCGGTGGGTCACAGCCGGCCTCCGCGGCTGATCTCCGCTGAAAGAAAATGTCTGTCACTCCCTCTCCGAGAACTCTCCTCAATTCTCTGACCGCAAAAAGGGGAAGGAAGGCGAAGAAAATGACCAGGGCCCTGGAAAGCCATTCGTAGTTGAATCGGCTCATAACCTCATCAACGGCTCCCATTGGTCCTAACCCGCCTATCAAGCCGCGGACCAAGCCCTCGGCAATATCAAAGACCGCCACACACACCGTAAACAGAAACGTCTTGTATAAGGTTGGAACGATTAAAGGCTTTTCTTCATATCCGCGACCCAGACGTAAGGTTTCTGCTACGAGCACGACTTTGGCTAACACCAGCGCCCTGATTACGGCAATTCCGTAGTCCTCATAGCTGATTCCATAATGGGCCAGTAACAATCTTCGATAACTGGCAAAAGCACCGAAGAAAATGGTCATGTAGAGAACGATGAGCCAGTAGCGTATTAGTTCATGAAGTATCGTCTGCTTCAGACCCTTCTTCTTCTCATTCACGGTGTTCATTGAAGGGTGCCTCTGGACCGCGCGACACGCCCGCACACATGAATCGCCGCCGTATGAGTCGCCGCGAAGCCACCTACGGACCCACTGCAAGGCGGGCCTGTGAGTCTCTGCCTAGCGCTTTGGATAACGGCATCAGGACCAGCAGCCCGACGATGGCAACGACGATGATCATGACGACCACTTTCGGGTCACTAAAACTCTGACCGCCCACCACGAGCGCGGCGGCAATGTTGCGTTGCGCAGTGCCCAGGGCCAGGACCCGCCGCGTGTCCATGCCTGGTCCGCCGAGCAACCACCCTGCGCCAAAACCCATGCAAGGAAGAGGAGAGCGGCGAGGATGCCGCGCGTGCCGAACACGGCGAGCACGTTGTTGATGTTCGTCACGGTGATCAGCACGATCAGCAGAATGAGGCTCAGGTTGGAGACCCGATCGAGCACGGGTTTTGTGCGCGCGGCGGCAAGCGCGAACCGGGCTCTTACAACCAGCGCACCAGCCAGCGGAAGCAACATGAGCAGAAACAATGACCGGGCAATCTGCGCCGGGTTGACCGAAACGCCCGGCAGCAATAGCGGCAGGACGAGCGGCAGATAGCCTACCGTGACGACCATCAATAGCACCATCAAGCCCACCCCGAAGGCCAGGTTGCCCTTGGCGATCTGGGCCAGTTTCGGCAGGAACGGTGCTCCGGCTGCCGTACCCAGGAGCAGCAGACCGACGCCGAGCGGTTGGTCGAGCCGCAAGAGGGCTGCGAGACCAACGGCGGCAAGCGGCATCAACACAAAATTTGCCAGCAGGGATAGCACGACCAGCCGGGTATTGCGAAGCGGGGTGATGATTTCACTGACCGTGAGACCCAAACCCGTCGCCAGCATGCTGGAGAGACAAAGACCAGCGTGGCGATCGAGATTGTTTTCTGTATCAGCTCCATAAGCGTTTACCGGTGAAGTCCTAGAAGGTCCATGCGAACTGGGTATGGAAACCGAATCCGTGGTTGGGCAGGTTGGTCGGTTCCTTGTACTCGGTTCTACGATGGGTCGCCTCGAACGCGATGCGGTAATTCTTTGTCACATCCCAGAGCACATTGCTCCAGATAGCGCTGTTGTAGGTCCGCCCGAAGAGGCTCTGGGGGATGGCGGTGAGGTCGTCGTCGTTGACATCGTCGATAAACATACCGGTGTGACTGTGCAGGTTTGGCTTCAGGTAGACGAATCCCTCGACCCAGCCGCCCGTGGAGCGGATCGCCTTCCAGGTCACGGCATCGAGTGATTGAAGAATGCCGCCAGTCATTTGTCCGAGTCCCTGCCCGGTGTACGCTTCACCCTTGAATCCGACAAGGCCGTTGAAGTTGCCTTGAGTGTCGACGGCGACGCCCCACACGTCAGAAACAACCCGTCGTCCAGGCTCGAGGGAGGTCCTGCGAAGCTGGCCTACCACGCCTGAGAGGGCGACCTCCAAGGGACGCGGCGTCAGCAGGCCGATGCCGATGGGCGCTGGCTTTCCCACACCAAAAACCACGCGTCCTTCCACGTTCGGCCAACCATTGTCCTCGTCCAGATTGATGTCCGGACTGCTGGCGGAATTGAGCGGCTCGCTTACTCCCCCCTGCAAAGTCACTTGAGATTCGCTGCCCAACTTCAGGTAACGCTCCACCCGGAGTTGGCCTTTGATGCTGTCACCGATGGGCGCACCATCGGCGGAGAAAGTCAGAACCGTCGGCAAGAGCGGAGCGAGGATATCCAATTGCAGACCCGCGGCGAACCTCCACTTATCGTTGAACAACTCGCCGTACGCGCTCGTCAGTAGAAAACCATTCCGGTCGGCAAAAACATTGGTGTTGTCGAAAAACACCGCCGACAGCCTCCCTCCGGAATGGAATTTCCCGATATCGGGTCCAGTGAAGGCAACACCTACCACGAATTCCGAGCGTTAATAGCGATGGTGGACTCCGTAAAGCCGCCGACAAACTTCGGAATCAGAAAAGCCGGAAGACCTGGACCCTGGACACGCGCGGTGTTGTACATGGCGTCCAGTCTGATTGCCCCGAACACTTGAATTTTGAAGTCTCCCTTGGCCCAACTCAGAGGGGACCCAGCACTATCGGCGGTGTTTGCCGCGGCCGGCGAGGTGGTGACGGCGTTCAAGATCAGGAGGCGTATGCGGGCCGGCTCGCCTTCTCCGGGACGCTCGAGTGGATCGCGAGCCACCGCGGCTCGCCGGAGGCGAACAAATCCAGCGGCAATCCCTCGGGTCGCGTCGATCCCAGGAGCAGCGTAAATCGTCCGTCGGGATTCACCGAGACCATCTGCGTTTCCTGCCAGAGCGGCACGCCGCCGGTTTCCTCGGCGTAAATTGACAATGTCATCGTCTCGACCGCCGCGGGCGGCTTGCCGTCGGCCGGGTGGAACGTGCTGGTGACGCGCACGATGCGCGGCACACTCGTCACGGTCGGCGACTGAGCGTGCGCCGCCGTCGCCGCGATGGCGAAAACGTAGATCGACAAGATTGACAGTCGAGCAATGAGCACATTCATGGCTTATCGCTTCGTTGCCTAGATGAACGCGAGGTTGAAACGACCAGTGTCCCCGGCCCATCGTCAGGCGCGCTGACCGACAAGATGCGACACACCAGGTTAGACATTGCTCCTGCTCAATCTATGAAGGCGCGGGATCAGACTGCTTGAGATAGCGGATGTTGAAGGCAACCGTGACCCGGTCCGTCGAATCCCCGTTCGACTGCACCCAGTGCGTCAGATAGGACGGGAACACCAGAAGATTTCCCGGTTTCGGGTTGATGATGAACTTGCGATTGAAGCAGGCGGCGCCTTCGATCGTGTAGGCGTTGGCGTTGACGCGCGGGTCGAGGAACTCGATCGCGTCGCTGCGCCCCTCCGGCGGCATCTGGCATAGTAGACGCCGGATAACGCGAACCCTGAGTGATCATGCGGCGCGTTGAAAGCGCCAGGCGGGTTGACGTTGATCCAGCCCTGGCAGAGCGCGCGGTTCGCGGCGAAATCGAAATGGGGCGAGAGCGATCGGGTGGTCTCCTGCACCGCCTCCAGGATGTGCGCGCGTAACGCCGCGCAT
>CAVRQR010000011.1:0-443161 GCA_963723495.1 uncultured Acidobacteriota bacterium
CTTTCGCAAGACATTACCGTTTTCGCTCCTGGAAACGGCGCCCGGCGCCGCTGAAGACATATGCATTCGTCGCCAACAGTGGAGCGACCTGTACTGACGTTCCAGACGTTTCTCAATCCACTCTCAACGTCGACTTGCTCCTCGACAACATGCCGGTAACCTCAGGCACTGGTCCGACAATTACGGCGCAGCCGCAGAGTGCGACGGTGACGGCGGGCAGCGGCGTGAACTTCAGCGTAACGGCAACGGGACAGGCTCCGCTATCGTATCGAGTCAGCGCTCAACAGGACGTCGATCGGCGGACGACCTCGAGCAGTTACACGATCGCGAGTGCGCAGACGAGCAACGCGGGCAGTTACGACGTAGTCGTGTCGAACGTGGCGCGGCTCGACGACCAGCGCGACGGCGACGCTCGTGGTGCTCGGGGGCGGACTATTCTCGAACGGTAAGTTTCGAAAGTGGCGAGGCGGGGTGGAGCGGCAACGGGCAATCGATGATGCATGGTGTCGGCATCGCCCTACGTCGCGAGTGACGGCGTCAAAGCGATGTCGTTCAACGGGGGGCAGAAGAACGAAACAGGAGTTGTGTCGCAGAGTTTTTCGGCACCACGATCGGGAGAACTACACGTTGCGTTTCGACGTGGGCGCGATCTCGTTTGTCAACCAGGATGAGCAGCGACTGCTGGTCACTGTGCAAGGGAGCAGCACGTTGGTGTGTCACAGACAGTGTCGGTGTTCGCTCCGGGGAACGGGACCGACTATGTTGCCCCCGGGAGCTTCGCATTTGTCGCCAACGGCGCGACGACGGTGTTGACGTTCCGAGACATTTCTCAATCCACTCTCGACGTCGACTTGCTCCTCGACAACATGCGGGTGACCTCAGGCACTGGTCCGACAATTACGGCGCAGCCGCAGAGTGCGACGGTGACGGTGGGCAGCGGCGTGAGCTTCGGCGTAACAGCGACGGGGCAGGCTCCGCTATGGTATGAATGGCGCTTCAACGGGACGTTGATCGGCGGGGCGACCTCGAGCAGTTACACGATCGCGAGTGCGCAGGCGAGCAACGCGGGCGGTTCCGACGTAGTGGTGTTGAACGTGGCGGCTCGACGGCCAGCGCGACGGCGACGCTCGTGGTGCTGGGGGGCGGGAGCTGCTCGAACGGAAGTTCGGAAAGTGGCGAGGCAGGGTGGACGGCAACGGGCGATCGAGCCGTGATGTCGGCATCGCCCTACGTCGCGAGTGACGGCGTAAAGGCGATGTGGTTCGACGGGGGACAAGACGCCAAACGGAGTTGTGTCGCAGAGTTTTGCGACCACGATCGGGCAGAACTACACGTTGCGTTTCGACGTGGGCGCGATCTCGTTTGTCAACCCAGGATGAGAAGCGCCTGCTGGTCACTGTGCAACGGAGCAGCGCGTTCGTGTCGCGAACAGTGTCGGTGTTCGCTCCCGGGGACCGGAACCAACTATGTCGCCAGGAAACCGCATTCTGTCGCCAACAGCGCGACGACCGTGTTGACCTTCCGCGATGTGTCGCCCACCACGATGAACGTCGATCTGATGCTGGACAATGTGCGTGTGACGTCGCCGTAGCCCAGGAAGCGCAAGTCAAACGATCCGATTCTGACAGGTGTAAAGTCCGCAGATTGGCTGACTTTCGCAAATACGGCTTGGGTCTGACGTGTGACTGCGCCCCCCAGGAACGTATCAAACGTGATTTACCCGCCACATCGCAATATCCCCATGAAGATCGGAAGGTTTCTTGCTACCTAAGGATCGAGCCGCCTCATGGGGACCCGAATCGGCCATCACATTCGGGACGTCGGCCTCGGTCCCGGGAACTCGGTAGATGCGTCTGAGAGGGCGAAGACTGTGGATGTGCGTGCACGGACGCGACCCGAGGACTAGGGAAGGGCCCGGATGAAGGTTGTGATACTTGCTGGTGGGTTTGGATCGCGGCTGAGCGAGGAGACGCAGATAAAGCCGAAGCCAATGGTTGAGATCGGCGGAAAACCGATTCTCTGGCATATCATGAAGATTTATGCTGCCCACGGGTTGAGTGACTTCATTATCTGTTGCGGATACAAGGGTTACATGGTGAAGGAGTATTTCGCGAATTACTCGCTTTACCACTCCGACTGTCGCTTCGATCTGAAAAACAACCGCATGGAAGTGCTCCGCAACAGGGTGGAACCCTGGAACGTCACGCTCATCGACACCGGCGAACGGACAATGACGGGCGGGCGCCTGAGGCGAGTACGACAGTACATCGGTGACGAGTCCTTTTGTCTCACTTACGGTGACGGTGTGAGCGACGTGAACATCAGTGCCCTAATAGAGTTCCACCGTGAGCAGAAGGCTCTGGCGACGCTTACCGCTACGCAACCACCCGGTCGATTCGGTGTGCTTACGTTGGCCGCAACGCAGACGCACGTTCATGACTTTCGGGAAAAGCCCGGCGCTGATGGTGCCTGGGTCAACGGCGGCTTCTTCGTGGTGGAGCCAAGCGCGTTGGATTACATTGCAGACGACTCGACGATTTGGGAGCGGGAGCCGCTTCAACGACTCGCCAAAACGGATGCCTTGGCTGCGTATAAACACACCGGCTTTTGGCAGCCGATGGACACCCTCCGCGACAAGATCGTGCTCGAAGAGCTGTGGGCCTCTGGCAACCCTCCGTGGAGGGTGTGGTCCGACGGCGAAGACCAGCATCAAGTTCCAGCGAGCGCCAAAACGGGCGAGGTCAACGGATGACGTTCACCTCGAACTCGGGCCAACTCGCTGCTAGTGGACGGGACGTAGTCGTGACCGATCTCGACTACTGCTGTGGTCGGCTGTCTGATGAACTCGATCAGATGGCCGGCTCGCGGCTGTTGCTGACGGGGGGCGCCGGGTTCCTTGGGTACTATCTGGTGCAGGTTCTGCTCGAATGGAATCGACGTGTGCCGTCGGCACGTGCCGTCGACCTAACGGTGTTGGATAACTACGCTCGCGGCATTCCAGACTGGCTCGGCACGATAGATGCTGGCCGATTGCGCTTGTGCACACATGACGTCAGGAAGCCAATACCTGCCGATCTGGGCGCGTTCGACTTCTGCATTCATGGTGCGTCCATTGCGTCGCCCACGTTTTATCGGCAGAACCCGATCGCCACGATGGATGCCAACGTGATGGGTCTCCGGTTACTCCTCGACACCGCTCGCGAGCAGCAGGCGAGTGGGAGGGAGGTCACCGGGTTCCTATTTTTTTAGTAGCGAGATATATGGTGATCCGGAGGCCGCAGCCATTCCGACTCCTGAGACATACGCGGGTCGCGTCTCGTGCACCGGTCCGCGGGCTTGCTACGACGAATCGAAACGCTATGGCGAGACGCTGTGCGTCAATTTCGCACAGCAGTACAGCTTGCCGATCAGGATCGCGAGGCCGTTCAACAATTACGGTCCGGGATTGAAGATCACCGACCGTCGCGTTATCCCCGACCTCGCTCGGGATCTGCTCGCTGGTCGCGACCTGGTGTTGCACTCGGACGGAACCCCAACCCGCACCTTCTGCTATGTTGCCGATGCCGTCATCGGGTATTACAAAGCGCTCGTACGCGGCATGTGGGGGAAGCGTACAACGTCGGTTGCGAGACGCCCGAAATCACGATATCCGAACTGGCCAACCGAATGGCGAACTGGGGACGCAAACTGTTCGGGTACGCGGGCCAGGTCAGGTGGGAAACTAGTGCCGACGTCGAGTATCTCACGGACAACCCCCAGCGAAGGTGTCCAGATATCAGCAAGGCGCGGAACGAACTTGGCTTCCTCCCCACGATTACCCTTGACGAGGGTTTGCGGCGAACGCTGCTGTGGTATTCGGACAATCGCGGCGGCCAGGAGGCCTGAGTTGCCTTCATGCCTTGATTGTCGAAGCCGAACATAGGACGTCCTAACTAACCCCTTGGGCGCCTTCCTCGCGAGTGCACGAGGAGAGGTATGTTGAATTCTGCCTTGCCCCATGCAGGTTGACGCTCACGAAATATCAGCAGGCGCCGTTCTGCAAACCAATGTGTGCATCGTTGGTGGGGGTGTTGCCGGACTGTGCCTGGCGCGCGAATTCGTCGGTACTCGAGTTCGCGTGTGTGTGCTCGAGAGCGGTGGGTCAGAGCCAGAGCCTGCTGTACCTGGATTTCTCTGCCGGCGGAGGACGACGGCTACCCGTACTATCCGCTGGCCAACGCGAGGGCGCGAGTGCTAGCCGGGTCGAGCACCCGGTGGCATGTCCCGATTGCGAATAGCGACTCCGTCGGTGCCCGAATGCGTCCCCTGGATCCGATAGACTTCGAGCAGCGCAGTTGGGTGCCGTACAGTGGCTGGCCCTTCGACAAGCGCCACCTGGCCCCGTTTTACGAGCGCGCGGATGCCGTGTGCCGCATCGAACCGTCCTCCTATCACGTAGATATTTGGAACAACGGAAAGCGCCCTCTGCTTCATGATGGGACCGTCCAGACGATCATCTACAAGCTGGCTCTGCGCGACCGTTTTGCATGCGAAATTCCGGCGGAGGTCACAGGCGCCGACAATATAACGACCTGCCTGCACGCGACGGTTCTGGAGATCGAGGTGCATGAATCGGCAGAGCACGTCACACGCCTGCGGGTGTCCACCTTGCGAGGCAACGAGTTCTTTGTGACAGCCAAGATGTTCGTTTTGGCAAACGGTGGCATCGAGGTCCCCCGACTGCTGCTGCTCTCAAACCGGTATCACGCAGTCGGATTGGGGAACGAACGCGATCTCGTCGGCCGGTTCTTCATGGAGCATCTGCATTTCTGGTCCGGCATTCTCGTCCCTTACCGGCCCAAGGCAATCGAACCATCCGGGCTCTACGATGGGTTTCGTCCGGTGAATGGGGTTGCGGTGGTTGGCAAGCTGGCGTTGACGGAGCAGGTGCTGAGGCGTGAAAATTTGCTCAACCAAAACGTACAGCTGGCGCCGGCTCTCGAACTAAATCCATTCACATACCCAAGGGTCGATCCGAAAGCCGTGGCGTCATTGAAGCGCGTGCTGCGCGGCCGCGAGAGAATCAGTTACCGCACGCTCAGAGATATCGTTACGGGTAGGGAGGACATCGTTAGATTTGCGTTCAGGCGGAGCCGACGGATTGTGTCGAGAACCGCGATCGCCAGTGTTCCGAAGGTACCCGTGTACATCTTCGCCAACATGACCGAGCAGATTCCGAATCCGGAGAGCCGCGTCACGCTGGGGCGCAGACGTCGACGCGTTCGGTCAAAGGCGCGTGCGGCTGGACTGGAAAATCGCGCCGCAGGACATTCCAGCGTCATCCGAACCCAGGAGATCATGGGCTGTCGGCGCTCAGAGCGAGCGGGAGTGGGCCGGTTGTATCGGGAGCTCCTCGACGACGGTGCCGCCACGCGACACTCACGGCGGCTACCACCACATGGGAACGACGCGCATGCACGCGATCCGCGGCAAGGCGTCGTCGACCCCGACTGCCGCGTGCATGGAATCGACAACCTCTATATCGCCGGACCGTCGGTGTTTCCGACGGGAGGCTACGCGAATCCGTCGTTGACGATGCTGGCGCTCTAGCTTCGCCTGGCCGACCACCTCAAAAGGTTCTCGCCACATCGCGGATGGCGGCGTGACAAACATTCTCGGCATTTCGGCGTTCTATCACGATTCTGCGGCAGCCCTGGTGCAGAGACGGCGAGATCGTCGCCGCCGCGCAGGAGGAGCGCTTCACCCGGCGCAAGCACGATCCGGGCTTTCCCTCGTTGGCCGTCGCAGTATTGCCTGCGCCGAAGGCGGACTTCAGGCCGGCGACATCGACTACGTCGTGTTCTACGAGAAGCCGATGGTCAAGTTCGAGCGGCTGCTCGAGACGTATCTCGCCTACGCGCCGACGGGGTTCGAGTCGTTCGGGCAGGCGATGCCGCTTGTGGGCGCAGCTCAAGCTGCGACCTGCCTGCGACGATTCGCGCAGGCGCTGGGGCCCGCGTTTCGCGGCGAGATTCTGTTTCGCGGATCATCACGAGTCGCATGCGGCGAGCGCCTTTTTCCCGTCACCCGTTCGAGGAGGCGGCGATCCTGACGCTGGACGCCGTCGGGGAGTGGAGCGACGAGCTCGATCGGGATCGGCCGGGGCAACAGCCATCTCGCTGACGCACGAGATGCGGTTTCCGCACTCGCTCGGAATGCTGTACATCGGCCTTCACCTACTACACGCGGCTTCAAGGTGAACTCGGGCGAGTACAAGCTCATGGGTCTCGCGCCGTATGGCATCCCGCGATACGCCGATCTGATCCGCGAGAAGATCGTGTCGATCTTCGAGGATGGCTCGTTGAGGCTCGACATGTCGTACTTCAACTACTGCCAGGGTCTGACGATGACGTCCGAGAGGTTCCACGAGCTGTTCGGCGGCCCGCCGCGGCAGCCTGAGAGCTTCATCACGCAGAAGGAGATGGATCTCGCGGCGTCGATCCAGGTCGTGTGCGAAGAGGTGGTCCTGCGGGCCGGACGGTACGCCCACGCATGTGACCGGCGAGTCGAATCTGGTCATGGCCGGTGGCGTGGCGCTGAACTGTGTGGCCAACGGACGGCTGCTCCGCGAGGGGCCGTTCGAGAACATCTGGATTCAGCCGGCGGCGGGCGATGCCGGCGGGCGCGCTCGGGGCGGCGCTGCTGGTGTGGCATCACCTGCTCGGGCAGCCGCGCCAGGTGCAGTCGCCCGACGCTCAGAAAGGGTCGTTGCTTGGGCCGGCGTTCCATAACGACGACATTCGCCTGTTCCTCGACTCCGTCGGCGCCGAATACGAGTTCATGCATGACGAAGACGCCTTGCTCGATCGGGTGGCGCGGCTGCTGAGCCGAGGAAAAGGTCGTCGGGCTGGTTTCAGGGCCGAATGGAGTTCGGCCCTCGCGCCCTCGGGTGCCCGCAGCATCATCGGGGACGCACGCTCGCCGCAGATGCAGCAGAAGATGAACCTGCAAGATCAAGTATCGGGAGTCGTTCCGGCCGTTTGCGCCGTGCGTGCTGCGCGAGTTCGTGGACCAGGTGTTTCGAGATGCGGCCGAACGAGGACAGCCCTTACATGCTGCAGGTCGCGCCGGTGCCGGGAGGGCTGGCGGACTGCTCTGACGACGAGGAGCGCCAGCGCCTGCAGGATCCTGATCTGCGGATTCGGGTCGCGGTCCCGCGCTCGCGAATCCCTGCGGTCACGCACGTCGACTACTCGGCTCGCATCCAGACCGTCGACGCGGCACGCCACGGCCGCTTTTATCGACTGATGCGGCGCTTTCTATGAGTTGACCGGCTGCCCGGTCATCGTGAACACCAGCTTCAACATCCGCGGTGAGCCGATCGTCTGCGACCCGGCGGACGCGTTCGAGTGCTTCCTGGCCACCGACATGGACGTGCTGGTGCTCGAGAACTGCGTGCTTCTGAAGGAGAATCAGCCGGCGGGATCTCTGCGCGATGCGGAAGCTTACAAGAGCGCAGTACGCGCTGGATTGATCACGACCATGACGCTTGCAATCCCCTCGGACGAACGCCGTATCCTCTTGCGAAGCTTCTGGCTCACGCTCGGCCTGTTGCCTGCGACCCTGTGGCTTGTTATTGGATGGCGAACGAAGATGCCGAGCCTTGCGGCCGCTGCAATCGCAACACTCATCGTGCTGGGGTCGCTTCCCTTCGTACACGAGCCGTTTGCCTGGCGTGTGTACAGGGCCTGGAATCCACGTCTGGTCCGACCGTTCGCTGCGATCGCCGCCCAGGTCGTGACTGGGATCTGTTTCTGCATTGTCCTTGTCGTGGGTCGTTCGTCAGCTTCGAGGATGCGGCTTGACATTCCGGCTGGTCCCTCGTGTTGGACGGATCGCAGGTCGCTGCCACCCGATGCGTTTCGCAGTCTCACTGCGGCCCCATCGTCGCGTAGCGCGAGTGGTGCCTGGGTGCTTGCCATTCTTCGACGCAGCGAGGCAGAGCGGAAATCTCTGGGCTCTCTCATTGCTTCCGTTTCTCGCTGCCCTGAAGCTATTCACCCGTGAGGAGCCTGGGGCCGTTCAGGCCAACATCTACTCCTTGTTTTGATCCTCAAGCGGATTGACATGCGTACTGCAGTCGCTTTTGCCGCGTCGGCGCTCGGGATGGCACTGCTTGCTCCCATCCTGTTGCTGGCATTTCCGTTCTTGTTAGTGTCGATGTGCACACGCGCCCTTGCGCGCCTGCGCGAACCAGCGTACCTCACCCGCGACGAGTTGATCGAATTCGACCCGGAGATCGGCTGGAAGCCGCGAGCGAACGTGAATAGCCACCATCTCACGGTTGACTTGTTCCAAATCTCGACCGACTCCCAGGGGTGGCGCGGACGGTCGAGTCTTGACGAAAGCGACATTGTTGTCTTCGGCGATTCATTCGCGGCGGGGTATGGCATCGACGACGACGGTTTCTTTGCCAACCTGGTTTCGCAACCACCCATCAAGCCGATCGGGATCGGCGGCTACAGCATGGTCCAGGAGCTTCTCTGGATGCAGCGGCTTGCCGCACGCCTGCGTCACAAACTGGTTGTGTGGCTGATCTACGTCGGCAACGACCTGTACGACAATTTATCACCCGAGTTGAATGGGTACCGAAAACCATTCGTACGCGAGATACGTGGCACCGACGCGTGGGAGATATGTTCCGCGCACGTGAGCTTTGAACGCTGGCCGGTCGTGCAACGCGTGAGGAAAGGTCACATCCACGAGGCGAAGCTGGCCGAGCTCTGCTCCGACACGTTCTTTGCCCGGCGCGCATACGGCGCGTGCGAGTTCTTGATTCAAGAGGCGCAGCAGCTCTGTGCGAGTGCGGGGGCGACTCTGGCCGTGCTGACCGTGCCTGATAAGTTACTGTTGAGCCAAGAAGGTCATGCATACCTCAAGTCGCTCGGCGTAAATCGGCAGAACTTCGACCCCGAGTTGCCAGATAAAAGCCTCGAATCGACTTGCAGAAAGCTTGGGGTCACACATGTAGCGGGCCGCCAGTTCCTCGACCGGACGTGTTACAAACCGAACGACTGTCACTGGAACGCCCTCGGTCACCGCCGAGTCGCGCGGGCACTCGTCGATCTCTACGCGTCCATCGAAAGGGAACGAGGGCTCACGGGTGCAGAATGGAAGCCAGCACTGTCGGACTTGGCGAGGTCGACGTTGTGGCCGAGGTGGGTTCGCGGTCAGCGGGTGCGCCGAATGTTGTTTCGCGGCGCGGCTTCTTGAAGGGATTAGACTCTCAATGAACGTCTCGATAGTCGGCGCAGGGTATGTCGGCTTGGTGACCGGACTTTGTCTTGCGGAGCGCGGACACCATGTGACCTGTGTCGATGTGGATGCAGCTAAAGTTGCAAGGCTGTGTGACGGCATTCTGCCGCTGTACGAGCCTGGGCTCGATGCGCTGCTCGAACGCCAGCTTGGCAAGCGGTTCTTTGCCACGACCGAGCTGAGAACCGCCGTGCAGGCGTCCGAACTGACGATGATCGCCGTCGGTACGCCGATCGAAGATGGCGCAATCAGCCTTCGCTTCGTCGAATCGGCCGCTCACGCCATCGGTCAGGCGCTCAGCGACAAGTCCGACTATCACGTCGTGGTCGTAAAGAGCACAGTCGTTCCGGGGACGACGGAGGACTGCGTTGGGCCGATTCTCGAGCGGGCATCTCAGAAGAAGATCGGAGTTGAGATAGGACTCGGGATGAACCCCGAGTTTCTTCGAGAAGGCGAGGCGGTGGAGGATTTTCAGGACCCCGATCGTCTCGTGCTCGGCGCCGTTGACACTCGCTCCTATGAGGCAATGGCCCGTTTGTATGCCCCCTTCGGTGGCGCCAGGCAGATCGTCACGAATCCTCAAACTGCGGAAATGATCAAGTACGCGTCCAATGCGCTGCTGGCGACGTTGATCTCATTCTCGAACGAGATAGCCAATCTGTGCTCTGCCGCAACCAATGTGGACGTTGTCGACGTTCTGGGCGCGGTGCATTTAGACAAACGCATCAGCCCGTTTGCACCCGATCGAAGCCGCATCACACCCTCGATCACCGCCTACCTCAAAGCCGGATGCGGCTTCGGTGGAAGCTGCTTTCCGAAGGACCTTCGGGCGCTGATCCGATGGGGTGAGGAGCACCAGCGGCCGGTGCGCGTTCTGACCGCCGTGCTGGATACGAACGAAGCACAAGCAGTCGAAGTGCTGGCGTTGCTGAAGAAGCATTTTCCGGATCTCGCAGGGGTCCGCGTCAGCGTATTGGGCCTAGCCTTCAAGGCCGGGACCGACGACATCCGCGAATCGCCGGCGCTGCGCGTGATTCCCGCTCTGGCGAATAAAGGTGCCCACGTGATCGCATATGATCCGGTCGCGATACCAGGAATGCGGCTCGCGTTGCGGGGTGAGAACATTCAGGACGGGGATGTTCAGTACGGCGGGTCTCTCGCAGAAGCGATTGAACTGGTCGATGCGATTGTTCTGTTGACGGCCTGGCCTGAGTTCCTGCAGCTGCCCGAGTTGCTCAGCGGCCGGACGGATCCCCCTGTCGTCATAGATGGGCGACGAGCGTTCGAGAAGACGCGTCTGCGACGCTACGAAGGTATCGGCCTCAATGTACCGCATCACGTCCTGAAGGGAGTCGAAGCTGAGGTTTGATCCAACAGAGCTCGGCGGTGCCTGGATTGTCGACTTGGAGTTGCGCGAGGATGAGCGTGGCTTCTTTGCGCGAACATGGTGCCGCAAGGAGTTCGAGCAGCATGGTTTGGGTACCGAGTTCGTACAAGCCAATCTGTCTCATAACAAATGTAAGGGCACCATACGCGGGTTGCACTTTCAGCTCAAGCCCTTTGCCGAGGCGAAGCTCATTCGGTGCATCCGGGGAGCAGTCTGGGATGTAATCGTCGACCTTCGCCGGGAGTCCTCGACATACATGAAATGGTTCGGCGTTGAGCTAAGCGCCGATAATCGACGGCAGCTCTACGTGCCCAAGAACTTCGCGCACGGCTATCAGACTCTCGTCGACGACGCCGAGGTGCTCTATCACGTGTCGGAATTCTACACGCCGGATTACGAACGCGGCATCCGCTGGGACGATCCGGCATTCTCGATCCACTGGCCGCAATCCACCGGAGTCGTAGTCTCGACCAAAGATCAGAGCTGGCCGGCCTTCACCGTCGAGCGTCGGGAAAAGGTCGATACTTTGTCGTCGATCCGTAGCTGTCACATTCAAAACACATGATCATTGTCGACAGTGCCCTCGAGCAGAGGGAGCGCGAGGGACGACCGGTGCGGGTCGGTCTTGTCGGCGCGGGGTACATGGGCCGCGGCATCGCGTTCCAAATGGCACGGATGCGCGGTATTCGACTCGTCGCGATCACGAACCGCACGCTGTCAGAGGCTGCCCGTGCGTACCGCGAGGCTGGTGTCGCGCCAGTCCTGACGGCCAGTACGGCGGGTGATCTCGACCAGGGGATCGAAGACGGTAAGTATGTGATTAGCGAGAATCCCGACGCGGTGTGTCGATCCGAAAAGGTCGAGGTTGTGATCGAGGCCACGGGAGAGGTGGAGTTCGGTGCGCATGTGGCAATGGAAGCGATTGCCCATCGCAAGCACGTGGTGTTGATGAATGCGGAGCTCGATGCCACCGTCGGTCCTTTGCTCAAGCTCCACGCCGACCGTGCCGGGATCGTCATCACCAATGCCGATGGGGACCAGCCGGGCGTGATCATGAACCTGTACCGATTTGTGAGGACAATCGGATTTCAGCCCGTGCTGGCCGGCAACATCAAGGGGTTGCAGGACCCGTATCGCACGCCGGAAACGCAGCGCGGGTTTGCCGAGAAGTACCACCAAAAACCGCGGATGGTGACCTCCTTCGCCGATGGGACCAAAATCTCGATGGAGATGGCGGTCGTCGCCAACGCCACCGGCCACCGTACGGGCCGCCGTGGAATGTACGGCCCTACGTGCCATCACGTGAAGGACGCTCTCACGCTTTTTCCGCTCGATCAGCTGCTCGGTGGAGGATTGGTGGATTACATCCTTGGAGCTGAACCGAGTCCGGGGGTTTTCGTGCTCGGTTACAACGAGCATCCTGTACCCCGCAGGTACATGACGTACCACAAGATGGGGGACGGTCCTCTTTATGCGTTCTACACGCCGTACCACCTCTGCAATTTCGAGGTGCCGATCACGGCTGCTCGTGCGGCGCTATTCCACGATGCGACGATCGCACCGCTGGGCGGACCTGTGTGCGACGTCATGACGATCGCCAAACGAGATCTCCGGGCCGGCGAGCCTCTTGATGGGATCGGTGGTTTTACCTGCTACGGTGTTTTGGAAAATCACGATTCGTTCCAGGGAAGTGGTTACCTGCCGATGGGATTATCGGACGGGTGTCGTGTCAAGAGAGACGTGCAGAAGGACGAGCCCTTAACCTACACGGATGTCGAGATTCCCAGAGGACGATTGGCCGACACCTTACGCGCCGAGCAGGAGCGGGCGTTTCCTCCAACGGAGGGGATGCACCGGCCCGGTCAGCGTCCTGCCGAGGTCCCTACCCCCACTTCCTCATGAGCAGGTCGCCAGCTTTCTTCCGTACCGATGGCTCTACTCTATGCGGTTTCGTCTGGCTCGTGTGTGTGATGGCTGCGACACTCTACCCATTCGACTTCACGGTCGACATCCTAGGTCCCGCAGGACGAGCGACGTTTGGTGTCGATCCGAGGCAGCTGACGGACGTTGGCGACAACCTCTTCAATGTGATGCTCTTCCTGCCGCTCGGCGCGCTGGTCCAGGCCCAGCAACTGCGCCGGCGTTTGGCTCTGGCCGGCGGCACTCTGGTCTTGGCCGGTTTCCTTGGATTGCTGATTTCGTCGGTCGTCGAGTATCTCCAAGCGTATCTGCCAGGTCGTGCGTCGTCGGTGGTGGATATTGCGTCAAACACGGCTGGTGCACTGATAGGCGCGATCGGCTACCGATTGGCGGGGACACTTGTTGCCTGGATGCGATCACAGGAGTCGCTCGCCGTGCTCGCCGGAATCATGCTGGCGTATACCATGCTGGCGCTCGTGATATCGGCATTCCTGCAACTTCAAACCCGCTTGAGCAATTGGAGCGACGAGTACCCGTTGCTCGTCGGCAACGAACGAACCGGTGATCGGCCCTGGCGGGGCCGGATCGTGGCGTTCGAATTGACGGATGCGGCGACTCCGCAAGGTGCGGTGCGTGCGTTCTCTACCGGCGGCTCTCTTGTGCTTCCCGGAGAACGGCTCGCGGCGTTTGACTTCGCCGGCGATCCGCCATACCGCGATGCGGCGGGTCTCGTGCCGAGCCTCGAATGGACCGGCAAGCAAGAGAGTTTGAGCGGCGAGGGTGTCACGCTGAAGGGCGCAGCTTGGTTGCGCACCTCCGGCCCTGCCCCGGCTATCGCCGAAGGCGTCCGCCAATCCAACGCGTTCACGCTTCTTGTGCGATGCGCGACCGGGGAGATGAACCAGACCGGACCTGCGCGCATCCTCTCCAATTCCAGTGATACGGGTCACCGAAACTTCACCCTCGGCCAGACGGGCAACGCGATGGTCTTTCGTTTGCGGACGCCGCACACCGGACCAAATGGGGATCGTCCTGAGCTCGTGATGCCCGATGTGTTTTCCAGTCACGAGCCGCGACAGATTCTCGTAACCTACGACGGCGCTGTGCTCCTGGCTACCGTCGCCGGGGCGGGTCACGTCTCGAGAATGGAGCTGAGTCCAGGCTCGAGCCTCGTCGCATCTCCACTGTCCGACGTCGTGACCTCGTACTTCAATCTTTCCGCTGGCGTTGTACAAGCAGACGTACTGGGAGCTTACAAGCTGGCCTACATTGCCGGTCTGTCGCTGTTCGCCGGAGGTCTGGTGGGTCTGCTCCGTAAAGCACGGAGCCAGCGGCGGAATGCTTGCCTCCTGTGGGCGCTCATGACGGCGCCCTTGCTGGAAGGGACGCTGACGCTGGCAAGCGGCCGACCCTTTGACTGGGACAACCTCGCCGTCAACTTCGTTGTGGGCATTCTCGTGTCGCTGACCGGCGTCCTTGCGATTTCGCTGATGGTGACCGGAGTGCAGTCCGTGCCTCGTGGTCGTGCGCAGGTGTTTGGATAGTGCCTGCGTTGGTCGGTATCACGGGCGCGGAGCGAAACGCATGCGTGGCGATTGGTGTCGATGGCGAGATCCGGGCTGCTTGCGAGCAGGAGCGCTTGACACGCGTGCGCGGCGCCGGGCTCCAACCGAAATGCCTACCTGTCGAGGCCGTTACCCAGACGCTTTCGCTGGCCCGTTGCCGGCCCGACGACGTGCTCGCGTATGTGATCGCGGAGTCGCAGGTTCAGTTGCCGAGAGAGTTGCCCACGATCGCGATCGATCACCACCGCGCCCATGCTGCGACAGCATTCTTGACGTCGTCATTTCAACGCGCGGCTGTGCTCGTCTGTGACAGCAGTCCGGATCGTGAACTGAGCGTGTGGAGCGGCCAGGGCGCCGATCTCACGGACGAACAGTGGCCGTGGCGTGGCCGTGGGATTGCCTCGCTCTACGGCGAGTGCGCAGAGCTGTTCGAATTTGGACAGCGCGGCAATGAGCATCGATTGGAAGCCTTGGCGCATCTGGGTAAAGGGGAGAGAGCTGAAGAGCTGCGCAGTGTATTTCGCTACGCTGACGGGTCGCTGGAGGTCGAGCGGGACTGGCGGGCGCACATCGTTCGCATCATTGAGCGCGACGAGCGACGCAATGGCCAGGCTGTCAGCGCTGCAAGCGCAGTTCAGCGGCGCCTTGGCGAGGTACTGCTGGATCTCGTCGAAGACATTCGACTCCGCCTCGGGCACGATACCCTTTGCCTTGGCGGGGGCCTCTTCTTCAACACCTACTTCACCAGTCTGATTCGCTCGTCGGGAATCTTCACGGACGTGTTCGTGCCCATCAATCCCGGAAACGCAGGCCTCGCTGTTGGCGGGACGCTGATGGTCGGAGCGGGGAATGGAGAGACGCCGAAAGCTCTTACCGTGTCGCCGTTCCTCGGGCCGGAGTACAACTCCCACGAAATCAAGGACGTGCTCGACGGTTGTAAGCTCTCCTACGCCTTTGTCAGCGAGAGCCAGGCGATCGACGCGGCTGTGGAAGCCCTTGCGCGTGGGCAGCTGGTCGGATGGTTTCAAGGCCGCATGGAATGGGGTCACCGCTCGCTCGGTCATCGAAGTATTCTGGCTGATCCAACATCTCCCTACGTGCTCGACAACCTCAACTTCTTTCTCAAGAAACGTGAGCGATGGCGTTCGTTTGGTGTTTCCCTGTGCGATGACGCCGGCACTGACCTCTTCTGCGGCCGGCCATCGTCCCCATTCATGCAGTATGAATACAGTCCTCGCGACCCTGAACGTTTGCGCCACGTGATTCCGCCAGGGGCAACCTCGATTCGTGTGCAGACGGTCACTCCCGATTCGGGCTCATTCTGGGCGCTTCACAAGAGAATGGGACAGGCGACCGGAGCCGGCGTTCTGGTGAACACATCGTTCAATGGTTTCCACGAGCCGATCGTGTGCAGCCCGCGTGACGCCGTCCGGGTCTTTTATGGGACAGGTCTGGATATGCTGGTGATCGGCCGTTTCGTTTTGAGGAAATAGGTTCGCGATGCAGGAGTTGGTTCTCGAAGCGGGCCGTTCTGAACGGCAGTATTGGAGAGACCTCTGGCGTTTTCGGGAATTGTTCATTTTTCTCGCCTGGAGAGATCTACTCGTTCGATATAGGCAAACCATCGTAGGTGCTTCGTGGAGCGTGATCCGTCCGCTTCTGACGATGGTCGTTTTAACCGTGGTGTTCGGGAAGTTGGCCAAGATGCCCTCGGAGGGCGCGCCATACCCGCTCCTGGTCCTGTGTGGAATGCTCCCGTGGCAGTTCGTCTCGACTGCCCTGTCGGAAGCAGGCAATAGCCTCGTTGCAAATGCGGGCCTTGTAACCAAGGTGTATTTCCCGCGAATGGTGCTTCCAGCGAGCACGCTCGTGACCGGTGTTGTGGACCTGTTCATTGCCGTTGTGCTCATGGCGGCGGTGATGGTCTGGTATCGATTCGTTCCCGGACTCGGCGTCTTTCTGCTCCCGTTGTTCGTCCTTATGGCGTTTGCCGCGGCGCTGGGCGCCGGGCTGTGGATTTCGTCATTGATGGCGAAGTACCGGGATTTCCGCTTCATCGTCCCGTTCGTGGTCCAGTTGGGGCTTTACGTTTCGCCAGTTGGCTTCAGCAGTGACGTCGTGCCCGCTAACTGGCGCCTGCTGTACTCGCTCAATCCGGTGGTGGGCGTCATCGATGGGTTTCGGTGGGCGATTCTGGGAGGCGTCCACGAGCTGTACTGGCCCGGGTTGCTGCTCTCCAGCATTGCCATTAGCCTTTTGCTTGTAAGCGGTCTGCGGTATTTCCGTGCCACCGAGCGCACGTTCGCTGACGTCATCTAATCTTAAGGCCGCCCCTATACCATGAGCACCCCAATCATCAAGATTGAGCATCTCTCGAAGCGCTACATGATTACGCACGAGATCGGCAAAGGGGATAACCTCCGGCACGCACTCGAACGAGCACTTCGCAACCCAGTGCGGTGGATTCGTTCGATCGGCGAGCGACGCTCTCGGGCCCAAGAGGATTTCTGGGCGCTTCGCGACATCAATTTGGAGATCGAGCATGGCGAAGTGGTCGGCATCATTGGGCGGAACGGAGCGGGCAAGTCGACGCTGCTGAAAATCCTCAGCCGGATCAGTGAACCGACCGAAGGGCGTGTTCGTCTTCGCGGAAGGACGGCAAGCCTGCTCGAAGTGGGAACTGGCTTTCACCCCGAGCTGACGGGCCGAGAGAATATTTTCATGAACGGTGCGATTCTGGGCATGAGCCGGGCCGAGATCAAACGCAAATTCGACGAGATCGTTAGCTTTGCGGATATCGAACGATTTCTGGATACGCCAGTGAAGCGCTACAGCAGCGGCATGTACGTGCGGCTGGCATTCGCGGTCGCGGCGCACGTCGATCCGGAGATCCTCGTCGTCGATGAAGTGCTCGCAGTAGGCGATGCGAGCTTCCAGAAGAAATGCCTGGATAAGATGGACGCCGCCAGCCGGATCGGTCGCACGGTGCTCTTTGTCTCGCACAACATGCAGGCAGTGGCCCGCTTGTCGAGTCGCTGCGTGCTGCTGGAACAGGGACGGATCGTGCTGGATGGTCCCGCGCAGCAGGTGACTAGTGCCTACCTGAACGCGGGCAACGGTATCACGGCTGTCCGCGAGTGGCACGATTTATCAAAAGCCCCTGGCGACGACGTGGTTCGTCTGACGGCCGTGCGCGTCCGTTCTGAAGACGGCCAATGCGTCAACGCGATCGATATACGTCGCCCCGTCGGAATCGAACTGCAATACGAAGTGATGCGACCAGGCTTTGTCTTCCATCCCCATTTCGGTGTTTCTAACGAAAACGGACTGACCTTGTTCATCGCGCAAGATGTGGACCCGGCGTGGCGACGTCGGCCACGTCCGTCCGGCCGATATGTCAGCACGGGATGGATTCCTGGCAATTTCCTCGCTGAGGGTGGACTCTCCATCGCAGTGAATGTGATGACATTGGAACCTGAGATCAATCGGGTGAGCATCAGAGATGCCGTCTACTTCAGAGTAATCGACGATCTCCCCGCCAGAGACACAGCGCGCGGCGACTATCCCCGACCGATCCCCGGTCTGGTGAGACCGCTGCTGAAATGGACGACGTCGTACACCGATGACAACGAGGCGGCGGCCTCGCTCATCGGCACCGAATCCGGCCGCCGTTAGTCGCCTATCTTGTGCCAGGGCAGCACCTCGCTCCAGGCCAGCATGTCAGTCATACATAAACCACATGAGAATTGGCACGGTCCGACACGAACGCCGCGATGGACGAACGCGAGTAAGTGCTCCAGTTGTGTGGGAGGACACGACTCGCGACCAATTCGACCTGTACTTTGAAACTGATGATCAATTTGCGTCTGGGCTGACCTCTCGCGCCGACGCGTTTCTCATTGCAGCGGTGTTGCCCGCATTCAAACACGGTGAGCGCCGTATCGCGGTCGACGGGCAAGTCAGTCCGGAGTTGATACAGGGATTGACCACGGTGATGGCTTGGTTGCGCGAGTGGTCCGACTATCAGCGTGACTTGACTTTGCTCGATGTCGTGCCAGCCACGAAGATCGAATCGCTCGCGCCAAGGAATGCCGGGTTCTTTCTGAGCGGCGGCGTGGACTCATTGGCGACGCTACGCTTGAATCGTGAGCACTTTCCAGACACGCATCCTGGGTCGATTCGTGATGGGATTCTCGTATACGGTTTGGAAGTCGAACAACCCGATATGTTCGCGTTAGCTGTAGCGGCGGCCCAGGCAGTGGCCGCCGAGAGTGACATCACTCTGCAACCGCTCTACACGAATATCAGACATCTTGACGAGGATTGGGTCTTCTATCGAGACCAGTGGCAAGGAGCGATTCTGGCAGCTGTCGGTCATGCACTTGCGAATCGGCTGTCGGTGATCTCTATCGCCGCGACCTACGACATTCCCAACCTTGCACCGTGGGGTTCGCATCCGCTGCTCGATCCGAACTTCAGTACGTGCTATCTGCGGGTCGTCCACGACGCCGTTGTCATGTCAAGACTTGAGAAGGTGAAGTTGCTGCTTGAATGGCCGACGGCGTTGAAGCGCATGCGCGTGTGTAACAGGACCGAGCTCTATAAGCCAGGAACGCTGAATTGCGGCCAGTGTGAAAAGTGCGTGCGTACCATGCTCGAGTTGCTTGCTTTGCAGGCACTCGAACGAGCGGAAGCATTTGCGCAGGATGACGTTGCGGAAGACCTCGTGTCTCGCGTGCACATTCACGACGATTACGTGGCCTCATGCTATCGCGACTTGCTGGAACCGCTTAAGCAGCATGGCCGGCGAGACCTGGTACGAGGCATCGAGCACGCGTTGACGCGTTATCGAGGCAAGATCGGATACAAGGAAAAGTTGAGGCGGTTCGATCGCCGCTACCTCAATGGATCCGTTGCTGCGCTGAAGCGGACGTTGGTGGGAGCCAGCTCCTTGCTCCCGTCCCGTTAGTTCTTGATCGGAAGCTCGCTCGAACGGCAATCGCTTTGTCCTCCTTCGTATTCACGAGACCGTCGATTCCTTGTGCGGCCCGAGCTCCGGATGATGAGGATGCCTCGTGGATTGTCGATGTGAAAGCAATCGATGACAACGAGATCATTGATACCGACGTCTGTATCGTAGGTGGAGGAGCCGCCGACGTCATGCTCGCTAGTGAGTTGAGCCTGCCGTAGCTATGAGCAGCAAGCAAATCGCACGTTCGTTGACGCGGCTGGTGATTCCGCGGAGTCGGCCTCGTCGCACGCCTTCGAAGACAGTCGCGGTCGTCGTTCCGGTGTCCAATCGCAACGCGCTATTGCCAGAAGAGCAGATTTCGCTTCGGCATCTCAGGCACTTCCTCGGGCGTTACGACAAGTACCTACGTGGCGCCGTGCGGATTGAGGCTGCAACTCGAGGACTTCGAGCGGCTCGACTTCCCGGCGAAGTTCTTCGGGTCGATGCTGGCCTACAACCGTCTGATGTACCTGCCGAAGCTCTACGAGGCGTTTCAAGACTACGAGTACATCCTGATGTACCACCTGGACAGCCTCGTCTTCTCCGACGAGTTGCTCGCTTGGTGTGAAACAGGGGTGGACTTTATAGGAGCGCCTTGGATACCCAGTCGGGAATACGCGTGGATCACGGAACCGAGTGTCGGCAATGGCGGGTTCGCCTTGATGAAAGTGGCGACTGTTCTGGAAGTGCTGCACGCGCGATACCGGGTGGAGCCGTTGAGTTTCTGGAAAGATCTCGCAGCGAGAAACCTGTCACAGTTCGCCCAACACAGTCCCGAATCCCCCCCGAATCGTGCCGTGCAGTCGGTTTGGCGTCTCGTCGAATCCACCGAGTCCAATCAGGTGTTGAACGACATCTTCTGGAGTAGGTACGCGAGGAGATACGTCCCGGAATTTCGCGTGCCAGATTGGACAGTGGCGCTGCGATTTGCGTTCGAAGCTTCTCCGCGTGAATGCTTTGAGTTGAACGGTCGTCGGCTCCCGTTTGGCTGCCACGCTTGGGCGCGATACGACCGTCAGTTCTGGGAACCATATCTGCTCGAAGCGTAAGGCGTAGCCGTGCGGATGCGCCGCCCGATACTGCTGCCAGAGCAGCATGAGCGTCACGCCCAGTCGTTTCAGTTCCTGATGCAGGTCGATCCAGTTCGGCACGACCCGGTCGGTGGCCAGGGGTCGGGCGCCGAAACAGGCGCGCTTCCAATGCCCCGTCATCGAGATCGTCGGGGAGTGGCCACGTCAGACCGGCGGCCGTGGCGCGCTGGCGGTAGGCCGTCACGGTGCCGAGTTTCCACGCCGCACGCCTGCGCGATGGCGCGTTGCGGGAGCTCGGCGGTATATTTCAGACGAAGAACGTCGCGAAGGTTTCTCATCGGTAGCCTCGAGGCTGCCATCCTGGGATTCCTTTGGTGTTCGGAAATCCTCAGGATCGCTCAGCTATCGATCAGTGTTCAGCTTAGCCGGAACCCGCGTTCACGATCACCGGAATCCGTGTTCAGCATCGCCGGAATCGGCGTTCAGGATGCCGGAATCGGCGTTCAGGATGGGCCGGAACGCGCACGTGGAGACGATCATTGCCGGGACGGTCGATCCGCCCTGCAGAAAGCGCTCTGGGCGAACATCGTCGAGCTTCGACTTGCCGATAATAGGCGGCGCCAGCAGCAGACGATGCTGACCGTCGGCCTGGGATGTCAGCTTGCTGAAGTGTTTGCGGACGTCCGGCGCGTAGCCGTTCAGCGCGAAGACGCCAGCTGGTTTGCCGCAATGCGAGTTACTCCGAGGTTTTCGTCATCATGGGCCAGTGTTCTGAGGGACGTTGTCGAGGGCGTTGAGCTCGGCCTGCAGAGACTGCAGTTCGCTGACGATGCCCTCGGCGAGTTTCGCCAATTCCCTGCGCGTTCATTCGACCGCTCTGGAAGCGATCGACGGCTGTGCCTACCCCGCGTCCCCGTGCAGAATCGAGCCACGACCAGGGTCGCATAACGGCACATCGGTTAACCTTGCCGGCGCCAGCGCAGCCCCCAGAGGGCCTTCATAATTCCTATCGTCTCCTATCGTCCCTTCATAGTTCCTATCGTCCGCCGGCCGGGAGCGACACCGACCGCCGAGCGGTGCCCATCGGTCGCAGAACGACGATTCCCTCAACCATGAAGCGACCACGTAGCAGCTCTAATGTTGCCTACCGTCTACCGTCTTCTTCACCCGTTTGAGTGCCGCCTCGTAGACCTTGAGGTCCGGTTGGCAGATCTCCGTGACTCGTTGCCTAATCTCGTCCGTGATTTGCTCCTCTTGCCGTGACTTCGGCAACGGGTTGCTCCGTTCATGGCCGATCGACAGCTTCACGTCGAAGAGCGACTGATACTCGTTCGAGAAGCTGTCGACGTGCTCGAGCACGCCTACGAGGTTGAAGTTGTTGAGATTCGCGATTGCCTCATTCACCGCCGCGTCGGACGTTGACTTGTGCCGCATTCCGGCTCCGGCAAAACAGCGGACGTAGTCGCTGCCATCGGCAATCGCTATCTCGGATGCCACGTAGGTGTTGAGATCACACTCGAGTTTGAAGTGCGTAGAGTGGGTCTTGTACCGGTTGTAGAAGTATTTGGAGAACCACTTGGAAACGGGATGACGCAAGAGCGTGACGAGGCTCCACTCGTCCTTGAATCGCTCCGCGGCCTTCTCGCTGTAGGCGAAATGACCGCTGATGTATCTGCACTGCGGGACGGACATGTAGTAGAGAAGGATGCTCTCGAGCAGTTCCGCGTAGTCGTGCTTGGCGACCTGCGAAGCCTTGAGTGAGGCCTGCGGATTCAGATGGAACCACTGATGGCTGCCAATGGCGCCGAAGCTGTTCCGGATGGCGTCGTCAATTGACGAGCCGCCGCACTTGGGGACGTGGAGGAAGAAGATCTTCTTCGTCGGGGGTGTCGAAGACAGCTGGTGAAAATAGGAATAGAGTCTGCCCATTCTGAGTGACTTGTAGTTCATCGTGGTCCCTCGAGCCTCGCCCGTAGGTTCGAACACCACATAGCCGAGCCACCTGCTCGTGGATGTCGTTGCCCAATTCTAGCGTCCCGAGAGCGTTGTTATCACATATTGCACCGCCGTGGCAGACACGAATCGCAGCGACGCACACCAAGAATTTACGGGCAGTACTTAATAGGGCACCGCGGTACTGTGCGCAGTTCGGTACCCACTGATCAGGCATGTGATTCGGATAAGATTCGGCGGCCATGAGACAGGTGTTGGCTATCGTGCTCCTGGTCGGGTTCGCAGGGGCCTGCGCGAGGCTGGACACTTCAGTTAACCGGGGAGGCCTTTAATACTTCGATTCTCCTTAATCTTTAAGTTGACAGCCGGCTTCACCTTACGGATCCTCAGTCGCCGGAGTCGACCCGCCCACAAAACTAGTACGGCGAAATAATCACTGAACCGACGTGCCCTCGTGCCCAGTGCCCGCCAGCCATCGTCTGAATCGGATCAGCTTCGCGGGTTTAGATGTCCAGTGCGGACAAGACGTGTGAACAATTGCCGGAGTCTTGCGAGCTGCTCTTCCCTGTGAATTCGCAACAGTTCTGGGGATACAGGGCGCTCCATTCTGGAGGCGAACGCGTACAGATACCCGGATAGCAAAGCTAGTCCGCCGATGAGGTATGGCCATTGGATCATCTGATACGCGACGCGAAAGACCTGCCACAACGGGTGATTACCAAGGAAGTAGTCCTCGCGACCGTGATTAAACCTCCCTCTCAGGATGCTTTTTTCGCCGGTACCCATCTGTCGATGATGGTCATAGACCCTGTCGGTGAACGATCGTGTTTCCCACCCTTTCAGGCGCGCAGTGCGAACCGCAATCCAATCGATGCCGCCAAGCTTGTTCGGAACGTAGCCACCGATCTCGTCAAAACATTCCCGACGGAAGAGCTGACATGTGCCGTGCACGTCAAGCTCGTGATAGAAGCTGTTCTTCAACGACGCGAAGTGTGGCTCGCGGACTGCGGTTCCGCCGACGCCGAGTCTCGGATTCTCGCGAAACCTACCAAGTAGATACTCGAAGTAGTCTGGCTCAAAAGACGTGTCGGCATCGACATTTCCGAGGACATTGAAGTCGCAGGACTGGAGTCGCCGGAACCCGGCGTTGAAGGCCTCTACCTTGCCTGCGAAGCTCCGCTCGGCTCTTGGCGGGCGACGAACGAGTTCGATCCAAGGAAACCGCGAGGCGTAACCGGCAACGATCGCCGCTGTGCTATCAGTCGAGCCATCGTCAACGATGACCCATCGCTCGGGAAGAACTGTCTGCGAGCAGATGGATTCAAGCGTCTTCTGAATGAACCTCTCTTCGTTTCGCGCCGGAGTTATCAGGACGTATTTCATACGGCATCTGTCACGGGTTCGGCGAGCATGACCTCGTCACAGGGCACGACTCGCCCCCTCTCCCGGATTCAGCGGACGTAGGAGGCGTGCTGGGTTGCCCGCGTAGATACCCGGCACGGTCACGTCCTTCGTCAAGACCGCGCCGGCTGCGATTACCACGTTGTCACAGATGCGAACTGGAAGGATGGTCGCGTTCGTGCCCACACTCACGTGATTGCCAATTTGCGTCGGGCGCCAAAGGGCTCTCTGACCGCCCGCAGGTCCGCCGATCGCGAACAGATCGTTGATGAACATCGCCCCGTGCGAAATAAAGCAATCGTCGCCAATCGTCACAAGTTCGCAGATAAAAACGTGCGACTGGATCTTACAGCGCTGGCCAATCACCACGTTTCGCTGAATCTCGACGAACGGGCCGATGAAAGAATTGTCACCGATCGTGCAGCCGTAGAGGTTTACGGGCGGCACAATGCGAACCTTCTCACCGAAGGTGACATCGACGATTCCGGAAGGCAGAATTTGCGGTTCGGCCATACACCTAAAGGGCGACTAGCGCGTCCAAGGTACCCTTGAACGTCAGTTCGGTGAAGGTCTCTTGATGCGTATGCACCCGGAGAGTCAAGCCGGGAATGTCTTTGCCCTGTTCGCTCGAAACTCTGACGCGCAACGCGCCATTTTCCTGACACACGTCATCGAATCTCGCGGAGCGTCGCGAGCGGAACCATGAGACCGCGCCCGCGGCCGTGGGAAACCACGCTGCCCGTTCCTTTAACGTGGCGATCAAGTCAGCATAAAAGCCGTCCCACAGCCGCTCGGGAGCGATGCTCCGATCGTGCCAGTTGACGGTCAGCGCGCCACCGTATCGTTCTGCCTTCTCCACCAGCGCTAGCACAACCTCAGTCGCCGCCTCGGGGGCGAGATCGAGGCGAGATGGGTAAAAGAGCGCGGTGTCCATCACGTGCAGCGGTAACTCGAGAAGGTGACGTGCGGTGAAGGGCTTGAACGCCTGAAGAGTTCCGGCGCGGAACCCGACGGCGTCGGTGTATCCGAACGTTGAGTCATAGGCAAACCCGGCCGAATCGAGATATTCGGGCGATCTTTCGTCGAAATAGAGCCAGTGCATGCGGCTGCCCATCGTTGGAACTCTGGCAACGCGGGAAACGGCATCGCGCTCCGCCGACGCACGACCAGAGTCGAGCCAGGCGTCGATTCCGTGCAGTCCGATTTCGCTTCCGGCGGCCACGAGCGTCCGGATGTGATCGGCGATATCGGCAACGCCGTACGCGGCAGCCCTGAAGCGCGGCGCAAGACCCTGCAGCGTCCGGCCGGAATCGCTCTTGTGCGGGATGACGAAGAATGTCGAGCCGAGACCGTGCTCGATCGCAAGGTATTGCTCGAACGACAGCCAGAAATCGTCGGCCCACCCAAGTTGGACGAAAGGTAGTTTCATCGCGGCGACGACATTACGCCGCAACGCTTCAAGCGACATGCGCCCGCGCCATACCTTCATCGCTGAACCGATCAACGCCCGGTACAGGAATCCCATCATCGTATGGTCGAGCCCATGAAAACGAATGGCCGGGTGATCCACGTCGTGGGTCAGGCAGACGATGAACCGGTGCCCCTGCGGAACGGGTGGAATTTCCACGACAGGTATGCCGTGTTGAACGATACAGCACCGCATGAGAGCAATGTGCAAATCCAGCGCCGGGATTGGAGCTAGCGCGGATGGCTGCCCTCTTGTCAGCAGGTGCTGAATTTCCTCAAAGAGGTCGTACCCGACTCGCACCACCGTCTGACGCCCTTTGCGACAGACTGTGGCAACCGGCTCCTTCGTGTCTTCGAGGACAACGTCGAGCACGTTTCGCTCGGTCGGAAAGCTGACGACCGCGCCATACACTGGGATACGTTCATCCTTCCAGGAGAGCATCGCTTCGCGGCGTGGCGAACCTGAAGGCCTTTCCTCGTCGACGGCACTGCGGCTACTTCCGTAGATCAGCACCAGTTCTGCGGAGCAGGGGGTGATGTCGGCATCACATTGGAGCACGACTCGGTAACTTGCACCTTGGCGGCAGAATTCCCAAGGAGTCTTGAACAGCTCGAAGAACTCACTGACGATATCGTGCTGCTCGGGCCTCGCAACGACACCAATCATTGCTGGCTGGAATTGGTTAACAAATCAGCGTAGAAGGAGACGAGCTTCTGCTTTTCTTTTTGCCACGAAAGACGTGGCAACAGCTCTCGCGCCTGACGCAAACGCCGCAGAACTTCCGGCGGATGCTGCCACATGAATCGGAGTGTGTCCGCCAGTTCCTCTTCGCTGCCCGGCTCGTAATAGAACAGGCAGTCATTCGATAGATACTTCGTGATCGTGTGTGTCCGCGGCGACAATACAGGAAGGCCCTGTGTCAGGGTACTCGACGATCTTCGTCGAGAAGTACAAGTCCCCGAAGATACCGGCGCGGTGGCACGAGAGTCCGACGTCTGCGTTCTGCATCTCGCTGCGCACCTGGTCGACGGGAACCAATCCGACGTGTTCGACTGAGTCGACAGCGAGTGTGGCCGCGAGCTCGAGTACTTCACGGAGCCTGTTTCCCTCGCCGAGAATTCTGAGCTTCACCGGGATCTCGTTCGCAACTCTGGCCATGGCTCGAACTGCCAACCCGAGGTCGTAGTGCTCACTGACAGTGCCGCAATACAGCAGAACAAGGCAGTCTCGATTCCGAGGCCACGAGGTCGGCGGCTCGCGAAGCGGGAAAAGGGTCTCGTCCGGAAAGTTGTTGATAATCGATATCTTCGTCGGCGGCACGCCCTTCGCCTGAAGATTCTCTCGCATGCTCTCATTCACCGAGATGATTCGATCGGCGAATGCATAGCTGATCTTTTCCTGCATGCGGAGCAGGCTGACCATCATGCTCGTGGGACTGTGCTTCCAGCTGATGTAGAGCTCCGGCATCGGGTCGTGCACGTCCAAAATCACCATGCTACCGCCGAGTCGAGGAACGATGGCGGCCAGCACCAGAAGGTCGGGCATGTTGTGGACGTGGACGACGCGAAGCTTCGACCGTAGATGCAGCCGGGCAAGTGCCAAGCCGCCCAGGATCGCAACCATTACGTATTCGTAGAAGTATCTCAGCGCACCTCCGCGTTGCCGTCTGATCGGAAGGCGATGGATGTGGACACCATTCACGACGGCGTGACGTGGTTCGGGAGTTCTGCTGCCATTGCCGTGCTGTTCCGCGAGAGAGATCACGTGCACGTCAAGGCCGTGCGCCGCCAGCGCCTCTGCTTCGCGCCGAACCCTCGGATCCCTCATGTAGCATGTGTGCGCCAGCATGGCCACCGAGGCGCAGTTCGCTTTCTCAACCGGCATATCGAGCGATTAATGTATCGACGATCTTGCGGTGGGCGTCGCCATTTCCAAACAACTCTCGGTAGGGCCCCGTGGGTTCGAAGTTCTGGATCAGATTGGCGATGCGGTCGGAGTCTGGCCCGGTCAGGACTTTCCATCCTGTTTGGGAGATCTCAGGGAACCAGGAGAGCTCGATCAGGACGATACAAGGCTTGCGCAGCAGGTAGGCTTCTCGGCGTACACCGCCGGAATCGGTCAGGATTTTATCGGCACCCGCCGTCAGTCGTACGAAATCTACGTATCGCATCGGCTTGCACAGCTCGATTTGCGAATCGCGGAGCAGATCCACGAGCCCCCATCGCTCGAGGCATCGCACCGTTCTCGGATGGGCGGGAAACACAATCCGTCGCTCAGCTCTAATCAGTCCGTCCACGATCGCACGAAGTCGCTGACCATTCGTGAGGTTCTCCTCGCGATGCAAAGTGAGAACGTGATAGTCACCGCGGGAGGGCTTGATGTCGTATTTCTCCAGGGTGGTTAACAGAGCGTCCTTCATGAGATCGCCTGAAAACTCGATGCGAGCCGGCTCGTATCCCTCCGCCTTCAGATTTCCGACGTCCGTCATCGTGCAGCAGAAGATCACGTCGGCGAGCACGTCCGATACCCGGCGGTTGATCTCTTCCGGGTTGAAGCGGTCGCTGGACCGGATTCCCCCTTCCACGTGGACGAAAGGGATGCGAAGTTTGGACGCCGTGACTGCCGCGGACATTGTGGAGTTGACGTCACCGTACGCCAACACGCAGTCGGGTTTCTCGCGCTCGAACACACGCGCCAGTTCAGTCATCGCGTTGGCTGAGAAGCTCACATTGTCGTTGTTAGCGATCTGAAGGTGGTAGTTGGGTTCCGGTATGTCGAAGCAATCGAAGAACGCCTGGGACATCTCGTAATCGTAGTGTTGACCCGTGTGGACCAACACCTCCTCAATGCCCAGGCGACGCAACTCCAGGTTGACGAGATACTCTTTTACGAAGTTCGGTCTCGTGCCGACAACGGAGCAGATTCTCAATTTCGTCGTCCGTGGTGTAAGGGTCTGGCCGAGGAGGGACAACCGGGCATCGCGCCGAGTTGTCAATTCCGGGCATGCTAGGGGGCAATCACACTGCTCAGTCCCTGGACCGCACGCGCGTCCGGGCCAGAAGACCGACGATGACAACGCCGAGCAGGAGCCCCGTGCTCGGTTCGGGCACCGGTGTCACCCGCACGTTGTCTATCTCGAAAGGTGCTGGCGTTCCTCCGGCGGAGAGCGGCCCGTACGGGTTCAGGGAGAGTCCGAGAATCGCTCCCTGGTCAAGCAGGAGGCCAAAGAACGCGTTACCGGAGAACACGTATGACGTCAATTGAACCGGTGAGTTCACCGTCGCCACGGTGATGAAATAGGGGCGGTCCGACAGGCCGATCAAGTCGAATCCCACCGCCCGTTCCGGCGTGTCGAAGTGCATCCCCGCAGACCAATCGACGATCGGGACGGTGTCGACGAACGTCGATCCGTAGAAAAAGCTTTCGAACTCGAAAGTTGCGGCGCCGGCATCGGCGCGGCACGTCCCGAACTCAACCCGGAGCTCGTTGCACGAGAGGGGCGTGTCAAACGTGATCGTGGTGTGGGGACCAATCGCCGCGTCAAAGGCGGTGCGATCGCTGAAGACGATTGGCGCCGCCAGCGCGGGAGTGACCCAGAGCCATGCAGCTACGAGGAACGGCAGCCGTTTGAGCAATTTAATCTCCTTCAGCACGACATCCAGTACGGGGACATGCCAGATGCTCTGGGAGCGAACGTTCGCGGGAACGGTTGCCTGGCTGTGAGCGACCGTCCCCAGGCGAGCCTGCGCATCAAAATCAGCGCGGCAGCAAGGGTTGCTCCAATAGCCAAGCCGCGCTATGTCTTGAACACACGCGACGTGAACTGAGCAGTCAGCCTTTCCGTGCCTTAATATCCGACATTCCAAGTCTGTTTGCGTAATCGACATCGCCGGGACGTTCCGTGCCCTAACCACGGTTTGCCGCCCGGGCGGCAGAAGGCTTGACGCTGTGAACTCGTCGATAATACGAGGACCGCACGTTCAGCAAGAAGTGAGTGATGGCGGCCGGCATATGACGCTGAACTCCCCGATGCAGGTTCAGGCGGAGAGCCAATTCCCCTTTTGCCGTCAGCGGGACAAAGTATCGCGGGTATCGGACCTCCTCGAACCCGTGATGCCTCTTGAAATCGGTGAGAGAATTCTTGCCCTTGCCCGGGAAGTTGTACTCACCGTAAATGAAGTGCGAGAGTCCGCGGTCGGCACAGATCTCGACGGCTTTGGCGATCAGCGCGTTGGTGGGGCGCTTATGGAAATGCCTCTCCTTGCTGATAACGTGCATGGTTTTCGCGAAATTGTCGACGTAAACCATCTTCACAAAGCCGATCAGTTCTTCCCCGAGATAGGCGCCGATGTATTCGGCCCTGTCCTGGTAGGTGCCGTGAATTTCCTTGAGGGAGTCGAACGACTTGCCGTAGTGCCAGAACCGCTTGCCTTGGCGGACCGGTGTCTCGTCGTAGAGTTCCTTGATTCCGCGCACGAAGTTGTCGGTGTACGCGACGGCGCGGACGGCCACCCCTTCTCGTCGAGCGCGACGTAGGTTCTCCTTGACGTCCCGTTTGACGCGATTCTTCAGCCAGTCCTCGTAGGTCGTGATCCTGATCACCGCGAAGTCGTCCCATTCGCGATGAAAACCGAACGCGGCCTCGGGCTCGCCAATCTTCTGCGCGAAGTTCAGGATGTCCGGCCGCTCCTCCCACTGTTTCAGGGCTTCAATCAAGCGCCCTGGATCACGCACGATGGGCCCTTGAACGAACGCTTCGTCACGCACGGTTGCCGTCGTGAGCCAACGTCCCGTTGCGATCACGACGCGTCCATCGATCTCGAGACTCGGAACCTGTACGTCTCTCCCCTTCAGGCGAATCCCCGCGTATTGCGTGGCATCGCCAGGGATGCTGTTCTCGCTGCTCACCACAATCTCGGTCTTCAGGATGTTATCGCGAAACGAGGGGGGAATACGAGCGGCATCGCCTTCGGATGTGTGTTTCAGAAACACACATCATCGTGTGACTCTATCGGAATGACGGAGCCTTGCGCCGACGGGGAGCGGCGAAACTCCCCGTCGAATTCCTTCTCTTGCTAAGCGTCGTTCCGTCGTCGACGACGGAAGAGGAAGAGCGCCGCCGCGGCTCCCATGAGCACGGTAGCTGGTTCAGGGACCTTCTCAACAACGCGCACAGTGGGTTGACTCACGAGCAGCGGGGTGATATTCAGCGACACAAGCGCATTGGAGTCGAACGATCCGCCGCCACCCGTACCCCGATCCGCCGTTCCACAGTCCGCGCGAATTCGAGGACCAGGCTCTCGGCGTCGACCGTGTCTGGGCCCTGGTTCCGCCCGACGGAGCGCCCATTCCACCACCATATGCGTTGCCCATTGAACCACCGGCGCCTGCCATTCCACCGCCGAGCGAGCCACTGCCGAGAGCCCTCTGCGAGACTGATCAGGCCGTTAAAGGCGCCCTCGCCGGCGCGGTCTGAAATCCCGTTTGGAGCGTCTCGTAACACGAACGATGATTCGACCTGCTGGACTCTGAAGCGGATTGGCAACGCAAGAGCCGTTGTCGGGACCACGAGGATGGAGATCGTCGCCAGACACAAAGCCAAGCAACTCACTTGTGCAACCATGTGCCTCCCTCTGAAGGCGCGAAAAAGCATGAATCGCGCCATGACAAGGTCCGCCATCGACCACGTGTCGATCAATGGTCCGAAGCCAAGGCACAAAGCCTAGCGCAAACAACGTCGATTCCGCAATGATTTCTTGCATGGTTCCACACTCAATTACACATGAGCTTAAACGTTTTTTTCATGAGATTGCAAACGCGAATGTCTGCGCAAACGCCGATTAATTTCTAGAGATTAGCGGCTCTGACCTTCAATTTGTCGATTCTACAAACATGGCTTCGAGTGACAGAGTCCCATTGTTCCTTCGGGTCTCGACGAAATCGCCCGTCGAGCGAATGGATGTGAGCGCACGGCTTTGCGACTCGCCCGCTCTCAAAGATCATGGCGGAGCCCTTGCAATCCGCCTCACAGCAGAGTAGAAGAAACTCGGAGCTGGCCCCTCTCGCAACTGCAGAAGATTACGGCGTTGTTTCGCCTTGGGCGGTCAGCGCCGCCTGTTTTCGAGGTACCGTGCTACGACGAGGTGAAGTGAGGATGCCCGGAAGGGTTCTAAACGTGTTCCTTGCGGCAAGCACCCTGCTCGGCGTGCTGGTCAGTCCGCTGATGGCGCAGGAGTCCTCCCAGCCGCAACCGACACCCGCAGGCGCTAGCGCTACCCCACCGGTGCTCCCGGAGGGTTACGTGATAGGTCCCGAGGACGTGCTCAGCGTGGTGGTCTGGCGCGAAAAAGAACTGTCGGCCGATGTGGTGGTACGTCCGGACGGAAAGATTTCGTTGCCGCTGCTGAACGATATCCAGGCGGCCGGCTACACGCCGGAACAGCTCGCTGAGATCATCGAAAAGGCGGCGGTGAAGTACGTCATGGATTCGGACGCCACCGTCATCGTCAAGGAGATTCGCAGTCGCAAGGTGTTCGTGCTTGGAGAGGTGGGCAAGCCCGGAGTCTTTCCGCTCACGTCTGAATTGACGGTGCTCCAGCTCATTGCCTCCGTGGGAGGTCTCCTGGAGTATGCGGACAAGAGCAACATCACGATCCTCCGTAACGAGAACGGGCGCGAACGCCGAATGCGCTTCAACTACAAAGACGTGATCGCGGGCAAGAACCTTCAACAGAACATCGTGTTGCAACCGGGCGATACAGTTCTGGTTCGTTAACGGGCTGTGAAGCCTCCTCACTTGATGTCGCCATTCGACCGACGCTCGTTTATGGCCCTGAGGGTGCTCGTGCTCCTCGCGGCAGGAGTTGCGCCCAGCTCTGCGCAGGAAGACAGGGACGCGCTGGCGAGAGAGCTCCTCGACGTCGAGGTGGCAGTTAGCGGTGCCTATGACAGCGATGCCGCGTCGCAGTCGATAGCCGGGGCGTCGGCGCCGTTCAGCCTCAGCCTCCCGGATATTCTGTCTGGGGAATCGGCTCCCTCTTGTACATGCGGCGATTCTCCGACGGGCAGCTCGGAGCGGCAGCCACGTCAACTCTCAGGCATTACCCGGATGCTCGGAGCTTCACGAGCGCGACTCACACTGGCGCACTCAGCTTGAATACAAGTCTGCCGGCTCGACTGGGCCTGCAGGTGAACCAGCTGGGCGCCTATTCCCCAGCATATCTTTACAGCCTGTTTCCCGAGCTTCCTACCTCGAGCGCGGACCAGACGGTAACGATTCCACCAGACTACGATTACGACCTTGATGCGTCCTCGTCGTTCTACTCCAGCACCTCCGTCAATCTCACACGCGCCCTGAGCCGGCGCATGAGTGTTGGCGTCACGGGAACGTTCGATCACACCAACTTCTCGAACGAGACTGACCTGCGGCGAGATCTGACCACCTACAATTTCTCTGCGCGGTTTTCGCGTGACCTGAACCGGAATAATCGCCTCTCCATGACCTACCGCTACGGGACCGGCAACTACAGTCTGGGCATCGGCCAACGGACGACCAACGAGAATGCGGTCGATATAAGGCTTGACTTCGATCGACCTCTGTCGGCGTTGCAGCGTGCATCCTTTTTCATACGGGTGGGAGGGTCGCGCGTGACTCTGCCTGGATTCATCCCCGGAGTTGATCTCGAGACACCTAGCTTTGAGGCGGAGACCGTGAAGGGAACGGTCCAGGGCGGCTTGGTATATCCGTTCGCGCGCGTGTGGCAGTTGAGAGGCAGTGTAAGTCGCGGGCTGCAGTACGTCGCTGGAGTCAACCAGCCACTCTTTGTGAACGGCTTCAGCGGTGAGATAAACGGTGTCCTGGCCGGTAGCATTCGTGTGACTGCCGGACTCGGTCGCACGAGCGGTACATCTGTATTCACTGGTAGCGATCTGCTCGACACCTACAGTGGTCGGGGGAGAGTAGGGGTTCCATTGACGCGAAGGCTCGAGGCGTATGCCGAGTACCCTCTATTACGGCTACGACACGGGCGTTTCAGACGTCACACCTGGAATTCCCGTTCTTCCAGGGGCTCCGCTCGACTTGGAGCGACACAGTGCCAGAGCCGGTGTGATTCTGCGCGTCCCCGCCTTCAGAAGGTGAACCATGTTGCCCGGAAAAACATATACACCCGACGAGATCAAGAGCATTCTCTGGCGCGGCAGATGGTGGATCCTGCTGCCGTTCGCGGCCGGACTCGCACTTGCGCCTGTGATTGCTTCCTACGTGCCGGAGTTGTACCGATCCGAAACGGTTCTCATGGTCATTCCGCAGCGGATCCCGGACAGCTATGTCAAATCCACGGTGACCGCCACCGTGCAGGACCGCTTGTTCTCCATCAGCGACCAGATCCTCAGTCGATCCCGGCTCGAGCGGATCATCACCGAGTTCGACTTGTACCCGTCCGAGCGACGCTCCAGTCCGATGGAGGACGTGGTGACGACGATGCGTGACCGCGACATCGAACTGCAACCGCCAGGCAGGGAACCGTCGTTCCGCGTGAGCTTCACCAACACTGACCCGAACACAGCGCAGAAGGTGACCGCGCGCCTGGCGTCCATGTTCATCGATGAGAACACTCGTGAACGGGAAAGGATGGCCGAGGGCACCAGCGTGTTCCTGGAGTCGCAGCTCGAGGATGCCAAAACCCGACTGATCGAGCACGAGAAGAAGCTCGAAGAGTACCGGCTGCGGAACTCGGGTGAGCTGCCGTCGCAGATGACAGCGAACCTTCAAGCGATCCAAAACAACCGGATGCAGATGCAAAACATCAACGAAGCGATGAACCGGGCGCGCGAGAGGCGGCTCCTGATCGAGCGGCAGCTTTCGGAACTCACGCCCCCTCCATCGACGATCGGGCAAACCGATGGCGACGCGGCACCTGCGACTGACTTGCTGCCACTCCCGAGCGAACGGCCCCTCGCCGAGGCGCAGGCCCGTCTGAAAGAGGACCCGACTCAAGTACACTCCGAATCACCCTGACATTCGCGCGTTGGAGCGCACCATCCGGGACCTGGAGGAGCGAGTCAAGCAGGAGGCCTTATTGCCGCCACCGCCAACCGATACACGCCTCACGCCGGAGGAGCTGGCGCGTGAAAGAACGATTCGCGACCTGCGCTTTCAACTGGACGATATCGACCGGCAGTTGATGGGGCACGAAGACGAGGCCGCGCGCCTGCAGTCCGAGCTCGCGTCGTACCAGGCAAGAATCGAGGCCGCACCCAGTCGCGAGACCGAGCTCGTCGAGCTCACGCGCGACTACAACACGCTTCAGGAGATTTACTCGAGTCTGCTGGAAAAACAGGAAGACTCGAAGCTCGCCGCCAATCTCGAGCGGCGTCAGATCGGCGAGCAGTTCAGGATTCTCGATCCCGCCTCCTTCCCCGAGCGGCCGGACAACCAGCGGCAGCGATTGATCATGACGTACTCGGCGGCGGCTGGCGGGCTGGTCCTTGGTTTCCTTCTCGTCGTGTTTTTCGAGTTGATCGATTCGAGCTTCAAGCTCGAGAGCGACGTCCTGCGCACCCTGAACCTGCCCGTGCTTGCGCTGGTTCCGGTGATGGCATCCGAACGCGCTGTTCGGGCGCGGCGCCTGCGATCAGTGGTCGTAAACCTGACGGGGACGGCGGTGGTGATCGGTTCCGTCGTGTTCGTCGTGCTGTGGGGCCTGCAGCCCTAGCGTCTCGACCATGTATCTAGAATATTACGGTCTTCGCGAGCCCCCGTTCGAGCTCACCGCTAACCCGCGGTACCTCTTCATGTCGGCTCATCACCGCGAGGCGCTGAGTACGCTCGAGTACGGCTTGTTCTCGGCCAAGGCGCTCACCTTGCTCGTCGGGGAAGTCGGAACCGGCAAGACCACGTTGCTCCAGGCGGCGCTGCGCTCGGAACGCTGTAAGCACGTTCGGTGCATCTACATCAACAACCCGGCGCTGACGCGGCAGGAGTTCGTGCAGCTGCTGGCGCAGCGCTTCGGGCTTGCGCTCGAGGCCTCGATGTCGAAGACGTCGCTCCTCGGCGAACTCGAACGGGTGCTTCGGGAGCGAAGAGAGCTGGGCGAAATCATCGCGCTGGTGGTGGACGAAGCCCAGAGCCTGACGACCGAGCTGCTAGAGGAAGTGCGGCTCCTCGGGAATATCGAAACGTCCGAAGAGAAGCTGTTGCCTCTGATTTTGGCCGGACAGCCCGAGTTGAGCGCGAGGCTGGAGCAGCCCGCTTTGCGCCAGTTGAAGCAGCGCGTCGCCCTTCGCTGCGATCTCCGGCCGCTTCAGCTGCCCGAGACGACCGCGTACATCGCCAGCCGAATCAAGACGGCCGGCGGAACGCCTTCCCGGCTCTTCACGCGCGAAAGCGTGGCGCTGATTCACGAGTACTCGCGCGGAATACCGCGGACGATCAGCGTGATTTGCGACAACTCCCTCGTGAGTGGAATGGCGTTGGATCGGCGTCCCGTCGACCGCGCGGTCGTTCTCGAGGTCTGCGAAGACTTCCGGCTCAGGCGCGGTGATGTCGAGGCCGCGAAGCCATTCCACGAGGAAAGCCGGGCGCAGGACGGCGGTCTTCGTCCTGGTGAGACGCAGGAAGAGGCGGAAGGCCCACGGAACTCCGAGGGGAGAGTCTCGAGATTTCGCCGGTTTGCGTCGTTCGGAACTGGCCGGTTGTTTTAGTCACCTGACAAGGGACGACACAGAGGCGACGAAGAAGAATGAGCCGCATAGACGAGGCGCTGAGACGGGCATCGAGTGGCGCAGGCAATACCGCCGCGGTGACCAGGAATCCATCCCACGATGCTCCAATCGACACGTACCCGTCGGAAGGTTCAGCCCTGATCACTGATCCGGCCCGGGAACCCAGCGACCGGCGCTCCGGCGAACCGCGCCGCTTCCAGTTCCTTCGCGCGCTGAAGGAGCAGCCCGAACGCGTTCGGCTGGATACGGATGCGAAACTTGTGACCTCCCACGCGAGTTTCGTGGGGGTGGAGCAATATCGCCGGCTCGCCGCCTCTCTGCACGACGCGCAGCTTGCCACTGGTTTGAGAGTCGTGACCATCACGAGTCCGTCACCGCGTGACGGCAAGACGCTGACGTCCGTCAACCTTGCGCTGACGTTGAGCGAATCTTATTCACTCCGTGTACTGTTAATAGACGCCGATCTCCGCCGACCTTCGGTCCATAGCACGCTCGGGATCAGAAATCGCTCTGGTCTGAGCGAGATCCTGCACGGCGACTTGCGCGAACTGCCTCTCGTCGTTGTGTCGGCGAATTTGAGTGTCCTCACGGCAGGACGCTCACACGCTACGCCGCTTGCCGGCTTGGCTTCCGATCGCATGCGGCAGCTTCTGGACGACTGTGCCTCGCGGTTCGATTGGGTCCTGCTGGACGTGCCGCCAGCGGGACTCCTGGCAGACGCCCAGATCCTTGGGCATCTGACGGGGGCGGTCATTCTGGTGATTCGCGCCGGCGTCACGCCGCACGCCGTGGTGGAGCGAGCCATCGCGCAGATCGGCCGCGAGTCAATCGTCGGCACGGTCCTGAACGCGATAGAAGCGTCGACTGCCGTCAACAAGCACTACGGCAACTACGATCGCGACGACGCATAAACGCGGCGCGGTGAGATTCGTCGCAGAAAATCCGGTGAGAACCGGAAGTCTAGCGCCGCGCGCACCACTGGGCAACGAGTGGAACTCGTGCTAACACACTCGAAGCAGGACAGTTGCCGTGTTAGAGGTCTTCGAGATGTGACAGGAAGGCCTCTTGCTCCGTCAATGAGTCGTCATGGAGCGAGCTGAAGAGTTGGCTCCAGCGGGCACGCGAGGTGACGCCTGTAAGTGAGAGGGCGAAGCTCTGTCAGCTCCATCAAAACGTCGCCGAAATCCAAATTCGCTAGGTGCGACGACTTTAGATCTGCATTTTTTGGAACTCCCTGTCTTTCCGGGCGGCAGTCACGAATTTGTAGCAACAGTAAGTTACTGTAGCAGCCAGTGTTATGGTGAACGACGGATTTCGTAGTGGCAATAGTTGCGTGGCGAATTGTTTGCACAGAGGGACGCCGAAGTTTTTGTTCGGTGTCGTAACGCGCGTTGTCACCTGTTCGGATACGTTGCAACAGGCTGGGCGCCTTCAAATCATGGGAGCGCGATGGCTTTGAGTTCACAACTGTTTTCCTCGCCCAGCCATATGGCTGAGGTCGTGAGAAGCGGCTTTGCTCTCAGAGCCCGGATGCACCAGGTATACAGCGAAGAGAGCTTTCAACAGGTGCTCTCGATCGAGAGGAAGCGAGCTCGCTTTGCAAACTCGGCGTTTCTGCTGCTGCTGGTCCGCATCCGGGAGGAGTCGGGGTCTGCCATGGGAATCCCGCGTCCAGTTGCGGCGTTGCTGTTTTCGGGCTTGCGTCACTGCTTCCGGGAAGTCGACTTCGTGGGCTGGTACCGGGAAGGGCGCGTCGCCGGCGCCGTGCTGGCGCTAGGACCGACTGCGCCTGGCAGGCAGGCGTTGCCGCGGATCGTAGAGCGGGTGACGCAGGTGCTCAGCACACGGCTGCCCTTGGCGGCTTCGCAGCGTATCGACGTTCGTGTGATTCGACTGAGTCGGGGGATGGTGTAAATGGAGCTGGTCACACGACTGCTGCCCCGGCCACTCTCCTCAGTACCCGCTTCGTCGCCTGACGCCCACGGTACCGAACGGGTTCCCCGCGCGCACTCGCGGTCCGAAAGGCTTCGAGCGGTCGACGAGTCGCTGTTTCGCGACATCCTCATCAGGGAGTGGAGACGCGCAGAGCGGTTCGATCAGGGCTTTGCCCTTGTCCTTGTCGCCGGCCCCGCTGATCCCTCGACGCCGTGGAGTGCTGTCTCAGACACCGTGATGACCTTGAAGCATGAGACGGACGTTCTCGGCTGGTTTGTGCGTGATCGAGTGCTCGGCGTGCTGCGGCCGGACTGTGACCACACGAACCTCCCGGCTGTTCACGACTTCGAGAAGCGTGTGCGCCGCGAGCTCGATGAGCGACTCGACGCAGGTGCGGCCGCGTCGCTGTCGATCGGCGTGCACGTTCCGCTTTCAGGCTCGAGATCGGGAGCATCTCAAGGCGATCCTGTGTTCGAGGAGCTGCGAGACGCGCGTGGGCATTCACGCGTGAGGGCCGTAGCCAAGCGTGTCCTCGATATCGTGGGCAGCTTCGTTCTGCTGCTGCTGCTCCTGCCGCTGCTGACGTTCATCGCCCTTCTCGTGAAGCTGACATCGTCGGGCGCGGTCTTCTTCCGTCAGGTGCGTATCGGCGCGTCGGGGAAGCCCTTTACGATGCTGAAATTCCGGACGATGCGCGTCGACGCCGATCACGATCTGCATCGCAAATACGTCACGGAATTCATCAACGCCGGTACCGTGGCCGCCCCCGCCGATAGCGACGTACTGTTCAAGATCGTCGACGATCCCCGCGTCACGTTCATGGGCCGTCTTCTTCGGAAGACCAGCCTTGACGAGCTGCCACAGTTGTGGAACGTGATCCGGGGGGACATGTCGCTCGTCGGTCCACGGCCTCCCCTCGCCTACGAAGTGGAACAGTACAAACGATGGCACTATCGTCGAGTTCTGGAAGCCAAACCAGGCATCACGGGCCTGTGGCAGGTGACGGGCCGGAGCCGCACGAGCTTCGACGACATGGTGCGGCTCGATCTCCGGTACGTGCAGAACCAGTCTGCGTGGACTGACATCAAGATCCTTCTGGCTACACCGCGCGCCGTGATTTCCGGCAAGGGCGCCTGCTGACCGCCGGAACGTCCGCTCCTCGACACTCGCTCACACCTAAACTGGACATATGAGCAGTATGAGTGTTCCTGCATTGAATTCGTCTGCCGCTTCGACCACACAGCAGGACCAACGCGTCGACCACCCGACGAACCTGGTTCGGATCGGTGTGATCGGTTATGGCTACTGGGGCCCGAACATCACGCGGAATCTGGCAGGCATCGAACAGTGTCTGGTCACCGCCATCTGCGACCGGAATCCGGACGCGGTGAAACGTGCCGGTCGGCTCTATCCCGGGGTACATATCACGACGGATGTCGCGGAAGTGGTGAATTCGCCTGACATCGATGCCGTGGCCGTCGTGACCCCTGTGTGGACCCACTTCGACATCGCGAAAGCTGCCTTGGAGAACGGCAAACACGTGTTCGTCGAGAAGCCGTTTACCTCTACACCGCAGCAGGCCGAGCAGCTCATCGAGCTCGCCGAGCGAAAAAATCGCCGCATCATGGTGGACCACACCTTCCTCTTCGGTGGGGCGGTACGGAAGATACGAGAACTCGTCGACAACGGGACGCTGGGGCCGCTGTACTATTTCGACTCGACGCGCGTCAATCTCGGTCTCTTCCAACACGACGTGAGTGTGATATGGGACCTTGCGCCCCACGATCTCTCGATCATGGATGACATCCTGCGTGTGAAGCCCGAGGGCGTCGTCGCGACCGGCAGCAGTCACTTGAACGAGCTGGCGGACATGGCGTTCATCACGGTGTACTTTCCAGGCAACCTGATCGCCCACATCAACGTCAACTGGTTGTCGCCAGTGAAGGTGCGCACCACCTTGATCGGCGGCAAGGACAAGATGCTCGTGTGGAACGATCTCGAGCCCGACGAGAAGATCCGGGTCTACGACAAAGGGGTCAACATCTCCAACGGCCAGGGCGTTTACGACCTGCTGGTGAGTTACCGCTCGGGCGACGTCTGGTCGCCGAAGGTGGATGGTACGGAAGCCTTGAAGCGCGAGCTCGAGTACTTCATCGAGTGCATCATGACGAACCAGGATCCCACCAACGACGGCCGCGCCGGGCTTCGCGTGGTCAGATTGCTGGACGCCGCCGAACGTTCACTGAAGGACCGCGGCCGAATCGTCCCCCTCTAACGAGATAGATGCCTCCTGTCGGAGGCCTCCGTTCCATCCCCATTTGATACCCGCGTTCTGAATGCGGCCCATGTTGTCTGCGCATGCCCCCGAAGTGTGTTCTGCTGATGCGGTGTCGTCCGCCACATCTGCGGGTGGGGCCGTGTTTGTCGACTACTTCCGGTGTCCGCACGACGTCGGTATGATCGAGACGGCGGAACACCTTTCAGCCGATCAGGGCTACTTCGCGTTTGGCGGAGCGACGTGTTACGGGCGGCTCTCGCGTCAACTGCCTGTGCCTCACGTCTCCTCGAGTCTCCCGGAGGTCGCGGCGGAGCTGCCGATGCGGAGAGGTGTAGTGCAACTGCCGTTCGACCTCGCCGAAGTGGTCACAAATCTCCGCCACGAGCGATACTGTCAGGCAGCGAGCGGATGGTTCCAGGCCTGGCTGGGCAGCGCTCCGACGCGCGCGCTCTATTACGCGCTGCGCCCTCTTCTGCCGGTCGGGGTTCGAAAGCACCTGCAACGTCTCCGGTTGAGAGACTGGGAGTCGATCGCGTTTCCGAGATGGCCGATTGACGACAGCGCCGACCGGATACTCCGGACGACACTGGGACTGCTCATCAAGCAGTCAGGGCTCGAGGAGATCCCGTTCATCTGGTTCTGGCCGGAGGGCGCTGCCGCGTGCACCATGATGACCCACGACGTGGAAGGTGACGCCGGTCGTGCGTTCTGCCGCGAGTTGGCGCAACTCGACAAGTCCTTCGGCATCCGTTCGGCGTTCCAGATGATTCCAAGCAATCCGCTGGAACAGGCGGTGGTGAACGACCTCAGGCGAGACGGATTTCGAAGTCAACCTGCACGACCTCGCGCACGACGGCCGGCTGTTCCAGGACCGGGAGAACTTCGAGCGTCGGGCCGCGGAGATCAACCGGCTCGCTCGTCAGTTCCAATGTCGTGGCTTTCGCGCCGGCGCGATGTACCGCGAGCAGACCTGGTTCGATGCATTCGAGTTTGACTACGACATGTCGGTTCCCAATGCGGCGCATCTGGAGCCGCAGAGAGGCGGGTGCTGCACCGTCATGCCGTATTTCAACCAGGACCTCCTCGAGCTGCCATTGACGACCACGCAGGATTATTCGCTGTTCCATATCCTCGGGGAGTATTCGATCGACCGCTGGAAGGCGCAGACGGAAACGCTCGTTGCAAAAAATGGCCTGATCAGTTTCATCACCCATCCCGACTACCTGCTCGAGCCGCGGGCGCGCGCGGTGTACGTGGAGTTGCTGGATTACCTTGCCCGCGTCCGATCGGACCGACATCTCTGGATGGCTCTTCCCGGGGAGGTAAACGACTGGTGGCGCGCCAGGCGAGAGATGACGCTGGTGCGGAGCGGTTCCTCGTGGGCGATCGAAGGCCCGGAAAGCGACCGCGCCCGAATCGCGTACGCCCGTCTCGAAGGTGCAAACGTCGAGTATCGCCTGCCGGGTAGCGGCCGCACACCGGACCATACATCCACGGATACATCCGCGATCGACAGGTGCATGTGACGTTTGCCGTTCGAGCGGGGCTGTTTGCGGTGTGCTGCGTGATCGCAGGCGCTGCTCCAGGCGCAGCTTCTATGGGCGCTGTTCGAGTTCTCACAGTCGAACGGGACCGCCTCATACGTCCTGCTGATGCCGCTCGTCGCCCTCGTGCTCGTGTACCAGGAACGGGAGACCATTTTCCGCGAGGTGCAAACCGACGTGCTCCTCGGGGCACCTCTTATCGCGTGCGGCGCGGTTCTGATGATGTCGGGGCTTGCCGACGCAGGCCGGTACGTCGGGAGATCTGTCGGCGCCGGTCGCAGCGCTGGTAGTCATGTGGATTGGCGCGTTCGTGCTCTTCTACGGCCGTGGCGCCGCGCGGCGTGCGGCGTTCCCCCTTTTCTTCCTGGCCTGTACGATTCCGATTCCGGCAGCCTGGCTCTCTGCGGCGGTGCAGGTGCTGAAGAATGGAACCACTGAAGCGGTGGCACTTCTGTTCACCACGACCGGGAGCATCTACCACCGTGACGGGTACGTGTTCTCGTTGCCGGGAGTCGCAATTGAGATTGCCGATGAGTGCAGCGGGATTCGGTCGAGCATCGGCTTGCTGCTCACGAGCTTGATGGCCGGACATCTGTTCCTGAACAAGGGCTGGACCCGGACGCTATTGATTCTCGCAGTGCTTCCGCTGGCGATTCTGAAGAACGCGGTGCGGATTGTCGCGCTCACGCTGCTCTCAGTGCATGTGGATCCAGGGTTTCTCACCGGCCAGTTGCATCACGAAGGCGGTTTCGTGTTCTTCTTGCTTGCCCTTGGACTCATGGCGCCGGTTCTCTTGCTCCTGCGGGGCGTGGAGGCGCCGCGTACCTGCTGTCTCGTGCCCGAGCCGTATGAGGAGACACCGTGGGCTCGACCGTTTACCGGCTCGACCCTTTGACCGACGAGCGCTGGTCTGCGTTTGTGGCAAGCCACCCGCGCGCTTCCGTGTTCCACACGCGCGCCTGGCTGACAGCGTTGAAGCGCACGTATGGATATACGCCGATCGCATTCACGACATCCCGTTCCGATTCGATATTACAGTCGGGCATCGTGTTCTGCGAGATCCAGAGTTGGTTGACCGGATGTCGACTTGTATCGCTGCCGTTCTCCGATCACTGCGATCCGCTCGCGGACGACCCGCAGCAGGTGAGCGAGGTTCTCGCCCACGTCGCCGCGCTGCGGCAGCAGAACAGGTGGCGCTACATCGAGCTGCGGCCGATCGCGGCAGACGATCTGGCCGGCGCGTCGTTCGCCGTCTCAGCGGAGTACCTGTTCCACGTGCTGCCGCTGGACCGGGACCCGAACGTGCTGTTTCGGCGGTTCCACAAGAGCTCCACCCAGCGAAAGATTCTCAGGGCGCAGCGGGAGGGTCTTTCGTGCGAGGCCGGCCGCGACGCACACCTGCTCCGGCAGTTTTATCGTCTGCTGGTCATCACCCGTCGTCGCCACGGTCTTCCGCCACAGCCGTTCGAGTGGTTCGGAAATCTGGCCGATTGCCTCGGCGAGGCGATGACCGTGCGAATCGCGAGCTATCGAGGTCGACCTCTTGCGGGCATGATTACGCTCCGTCATGGCACGACGACCGTTTACAAGTACGGCGGTTCCGACGTTGCGGGGCACCCGCTCGGCGCCATGCATCTGCTCTTCTGGAAAGCAATCGAAGAGGCGTGCGCCAGCGGATGCACCGGCATGGACCTGGGGCGCACGGACATGGACGGTGCCGGCCTTTCACGTTTCAAGGAGCGCTGGGGTGCTAGCCGCACGCCGCTCCGCTACTGGCGTTGCCCCGACGCAGCGCGCCCCGGAACGCGTGCGCGCCACCGGATGGCACGAGTGGGGCGTCGATCGGGCGCCGCGCTCCTGGCGTGCCGCAGTCGGTCGGGTGCTGTACAAGCACTTCGGCTCGACTGCCGGATAGACGTGAGCCGACATGATGGCGTTGGGGTCGGAGGGGAATTGAGCGCATGAGCACGTTGCGGTTTGCCTTGATCGGCTGCGGGACTATCGCGCGGAAGCACGCAAGCGCACTGCAGCAGTACGTGGAAGGAGCGGAGATCGGCGGGTTCGTGGACCTGGATCTATCGCGCGCGCAGGACTTCGCCGCGAAATATGGCGCCCCGGCCTTTGGTAGCGTCGACGAGCTGATGCAGTCGATAGGCGAGCGGATCGACATCTTCTCGGTGTTGACGCCGAGCGGCACGCACTGTGCGAACGTGCTCGAGCTCGTCAAGTACGGCAGGCCTATCGTCGTCGAGAAGCCGATGGCGCTGCGACTCGAGGACGCCGACAGGATGATCGAGGCGTGTGACGCCCATGGCGTGAAGCTCTTCGTCGTGCACCAGAACCGCTACAACCCCCCAATCGTCAAGGCCCGCGAAGCGCTCGAGCAGGGGCGGTTCGGGCGCCTGGTAATGGGCACCGTGCGCCTACGTTGGACGCGCGATCAAGCCTATTACGACTCGGACTCGTGGCGCGGCACCTGGGCGCACGATGGCGGCGTGTTCATGAACCAGGCGGTGCACCATATCGACATGCTCACCTGGTTCATGGGCAGCGTGGAGTCGCTTCGCAGCATGGCGACCACTCGACTCGTGAAGATCGAGTGCGAGGACACGGGCGTCGCCGTGATCCGGTTCAACTCGGGCGCCCTTGGCACGCTCGAGGCCACGACGGCGACCCGGCCGAAAGACCTGGAAGGCTCGATCAGCATTCTCGGCGAGAAAGGGAGCGTAGTGATTGGCGGCTTCTTCATGAACGAGCTCGTCACATGGAGCTTCGTGGACAGGCAGCCGATCGACGACATCGTGTTCGACCAATTCGGGCGCAATCCCTCTGTCTTCGGCTACAACCTCGGGGAGTACCTGCGCGGGGTGGTCACGTCGCTGCAGACCAAGAAAGCCGCACTCGTTGACGGGCTCGAGGGGCGAAAGTCGCTGGAGCTGATTACGGCCATCTACGAGTCGATCGAGACAAACAACGACGTACAGCTCCGGTTTCGGCCGAAGAAGTGCCGGCTGGGGGTGGCGTCGTGACCACCAGCAGTTCCATCCTCTCGTCGGACGACACGATCCTGGTCACCGGTTCCAGTGGGTTCATCGGCTCCAAGGTCGTCGAGACACTGCTTGGGCGCGGCCTCACCAAGATTCGCTGCTTCGTCCGTTCGCCAAGCCGGCTGGGCCGCCTCGAGAGCGTGCTGAACAGGTGCGATCGCGACGGACGCGTGGAGATCGTCGCCGGCGATCTCACGTCACCGGACTCCTGCGCGGCGGCGGCACGCGGCGTGTCCGTCGTCTATCATCTCGCCGCCGGAATGGAGAAGTCGTTTGCCGGCGCCTTTCTCAACTCCGCGCTGGCGACCCGCAATCTCATTGAGAGCTTCCTGCAGCTCGGTCATCCGAAGCGGTTCGTGAATGTCAGCTCGTTTGCCGTGTACTCCAACCTCGCGTCGAAGGGGGTCCCGCTCGTAGACGAACGCAGCCCCTTGGAGGTTGCTCCCCAGGAGCGGTATGACGCGTACGGATTCGGCAAGCTGAAGCAGGAGGAAATCGTCAGGTCCTACAGCGACCGCGGTCTTCGTTTCGTGATTCTCCGACCCGGCGCGGTGTTCGGCCCTGGCAAAAAGGAACTGAGCGGCCGGATCGCAATCGACACCTTCGGATTCTTCATCCAGATAGGCGGATCGCACCTGGTACCACACACGTATGTGGACAACTGCGCCGAAGCGATCGTGCTGGCTGGCCTCGTCGCGGGCGTCGACGGCGAAGTCTTCAACGTTGTCGATGACGACCTGCTGACCGCCAGACAGTTCCTGAAGGCGTATCGCCGGCGCGCCGGCCGGATTCCGTGCATTCGGATTCCTTACTGGCTGGGTTACGGCCTGTGCACGTTGTGGGAGGAGTACTCACGCCGGTCCGAGGGCCAGCTCCCTCCCGCCTTCAATCGCCGCCGATGTGCAGCCGAGTGGAAGCGCTGCCGGTTCTCGAACCAGAAGCTCAAGGAGCGGCTCGGCTGGACGCCACGCGTTCGAATGGACGCCGCGATGTCGGCATTTCTCGGTCAGTTCGACACGCCTGCGAAAGGCCCCGGCAAGTAGATGCTGAGAGTCGCGATTGTCGGCTGCGGGAAGATTGCCGACCTGCATGTCGAGGCGATCCACAGGATCCCAGACTGCGAGATCGTCGCCGTGTGCGATCGAGAGCGCCTCATGGCGCAGCAGCTTGCCGAACGATTTCGGATCCCTGCCTCGTTCGCCGACCTGCACGAAATGCTCGTGGCGTCATCGCCCGATGTCGTGCACATCACGACGCCTCCTCAGAGTCACTACTCGCTCGCTCGTGAGTGCATGAATGCGGGCGTCCATGTCTATCTGGAGAAACCGTTCACGGTCACTGCCGCCGAGACCGAGGCGCTGATCGCGCTCGCCCGGAGCTCCGGCGTCAAGATCACGGCTGGTCACAACTACCAGTTCACTCTGGAGATGTTGGACATGAGGCGTCGGGTCGCGGATGGTTACCTGGGCGGCCGCCCGGTGCACCTCGAGAGCTACTGGTCGTACAACCTCGACGATCTGAGCTATGCCGGGCCGGTGCTCGCGAGCCGGACACACTGGGTGCGGCAGCTGCCCGGGCAACTGCTGCACAACGTGATCAGTCACGGCATCGCGCGGCTGGCGGAGTTCCTCGACGATGAGATCACGCACGTGATCGCGACGGCGCACCAGAGCCCCCGGCTGCGCGCTCTCGGTGGCGCGGAGGTGCTCGACGAGCTTCGCGTGTTGGTGCGCGACAGAAACGGCACGACCGCGCTGTTCTGCTTCTCGTCCGGGATCTCGCCGGGGTTGAGCCAGTTTCGCATCTGTGGTCCCGTCAACTCGCTGGTCGTCGACCAGCGCAGCGGCAGCCTCCTCCTTTACCCGAAACGCGCACACAAGAGCTACCTCACCTACTTCGTGCCGCCGGTCACCGCTGCGCGCGAGCATCTGCGGAACGCGCGGATGAACGTCGCCCGGTTCTTGAGGCGCGAACTGCACCAGGATTTCGGGGTCAGGGAGTTGATCGACCAGTTCTATCGAAGCATCCGTGACAGCGGTCCACTCCCGATCCCGTATCGCGAAATCATTTTGACGGCCCGTCTCATGGAGGAGATTTTCGGCCAGATCTATGCTCCCCAGTCGCGCGCCATGGCGACATCACAACGAGGATGAAATTCAGCATGCCCACACTCGACGCAAACATCACGATTCCTTTTGTAGACCTGAAGAGTCAGTACGAATCCATTCGTTCCGAGATCGATGCGGCCATTGCAGCGGTGATCGCGGAGACCGCGTTCGTTGGTGGCCGGTTCGTGAAGGAGTTCGAACAGGCGTTTGCCAGGTACTGCGGCGTGCGCCACTGCGTGGGCATGGCCAATGGCACCGACGCGCTCTTCATTGCGTTGCGAGCGCTCGGCATCGGACCCGGCGACGAGGTGATCACGGTTGCCAACAGCTTCATCGCGACCTCAGAGGCCATCCGCATGGCCGGGGCGCAAGTCGTCTTCGTCGATATCGATCCGTCGACGTACAACATCGACGTCACGAGAATCGAGGAGAAGATCACGCCAAGAACGAAGGCCATCATTCCGGTTCACCTCTACGGTCAGCCCGCGGATATGGATCCGATCCTGGCGCTGGCGCGCAAGCACGGCCTACGCGTCGTCGGCGACGCGGCCCAGGCACACGGTGCGCTCTACCGGCAGCAGCCCGTTGCCACACTCGCCGACATCACCTGTTTCAGCTTCTACCCGGGAAAGAACCTGGGTGCGTACGGCGACGGCGGAGCAATCGTGACCGATAACGAGGAGTGGGCCGGCCGGGCGCGGATGCTGGCCAACCACGGGCGGACGCAGAAGTACGACCACGACTTCGAGGGTGTGAACAGCCGATTGGACGGCCTGCAGGCGGCGATCCTGGGTGTCAAGTTGCGTTCCCTGGACGAGTGGACGGAGAAGCGCCGGGCAGCGGCCCGTCTTTACGACGACGCCCTCGAGGGTGTCGGCGTGGAGACGCCCACCGAGCTACCGGACGTCCGGGCCGTCTACCACCTGTATGTCGTTCGCGTGCCCGCCGGGCGCCGCGAGAAGCTGCAGGCCGCGTTGGGCGCAGCGGGCATCGCCACCGGTATCCATTACCCGATTCCCCTCCCTTACTTGAACGCCTACCGCCACCTGGGGCACACGCTTGAAGACTTCCCGCAGTCGCTCAAGGTGTCGGGTGAGATTCTGTCCCTTCCCATGTTCCCGGAACTCTCGGGAGACCAGGTCGCCTACGTGGCCGACGAGATCTCCAGGGCGCTCTAGCCGAGCGGACCGTGTGCCGGCCGGCCGACTCCTCGTAGCGGCCCACCGACCTCCAACCATCGTCGGAAGGGTTGCCGGGCAGGAGTCGAATCGAGGATTCAACTTCGTAAGTTACGTACAAAATCGAAACTACCGCGTTAAATTTGCGGTGTCGCGTGGTCCTGCGACCGCACCGCTGGATGGGCCGATAGACGTTTTTCGGCGTCGATGTGACCTGGATCCATGCGGGCAGTGTTCTTGCACGGTCGAGTCACTGTTTCCCACATTTCAATCAAGTAGGTATCGACGAAGATGACGATGACCGTACGATTTCTCCCTCAATTCGCGGCGGGGGCCGCTCACGTCTGCCGCCCATGCGCGCAGGTACGCCGCCGCACGAATGCCAGCCCTGGTTCGCGCCGCAGCGCTGCTCGGGATCCTGCTGTGGCACGGCGCGCCGGTAGACGCCGCGACGCATACGGCAAACTCGTGCAACGCCGCCGATGTCCAGGCGAAAGTGAATGCGGCCGCCGACGGTGATGTCGTCGTGATCCCGAACGGCTCCTGCACCTGGACCGCCTCCAGCTTCGTCACCATCGCCGGGAAGGGGATCCACCTCCGCGGCGCGACGGCCGGAGGGGTGGTCATTACGACGGCCGCTGGCACTAACGCGTCGATCCTGAGAATCACAGAGGATGCGACCCATCACGTGGAGGTCAGTCAGCTCTCCTTCCGCGAGACGCAGAACGACTTCTATGTGATTTCTGTCTTCGGAGGGGGAGGGAAGCCCGTTCTGATCCACGACAACTCTTTTGGTGGATACAGAAGCGTCCGGGGAATGCGGTTCTTCGTGTCTCGGGGTGTGATCTACAGGAACATCACTCAGGCGCAGACTCCAACATCCCAGTACAACAACCGGCAGTTCGTCTCGTGCAAGGTGGGCGGCGGGAACGCCTGGACTACACCGCCGACGTATGGCGCGAGCGACACGACCGGCACGAGCAACATCTACGTCGAGGACAACCAGATCATCAATGTGCAGGAAGCGATCGATATCGACGACAACTGCCGCGCCGTCGTTCGCTACAACAGATTTCAAGACGCGATCTCGGGAACCCACGGAGCCGACACGAGCCCTTACGGGGTACGGCACTTCGAAATCTACAACAATACTTTCGTCCGGGCCGGCAATATCCTGGTCAATCAGTGGGTCCTGATTCGTGGCGGCGCCGGGGTGATCGCAGACAACGTCTTTCCCGACATCGTCGGCAAGTCCGAGATCCAGATGTTCAAGTCCAGAACCTGCGACGCAACGCCGGCCCTTATCCCTGTTGGAAGAATGGTTGGCCTGCTCCGCATCAAGTCGGGCAGGGGCACAACGGGTCGAGCAACGTTGTGGAAGGGGTTTATATCTGGAATAACACCGGAGGCGGCAGCCCGAACCCGACTTTGATGAACTTCTCCCCCGACGAGTGCGGCGGCGGGGTGGACATAGGCGTCCATGTGCAGAGCGGGCGCGATTTCTTCGTCGGAATGCCGAAGCCGGGTTACACGAAATACCGCTATCCCCATCCGCTGCGGTCCTCGACGGGCGATTCGACGAGTGGCGCGGCGCCGAGCGCACCGCAGAATCTGCGCATCACGTCTGAATAGTCTCTGCGGAATCGGGATCAACGCCGGGCGAGAGTGGGAAATCGGGTCCTCGAGGGAGTGATTAGCAACACGAAGTACCTGTTGACCCTCGCCGGGGCCCGCCTGCCGGAGCGCTGGATTTATCAAGCGCAGGCGGCGGCCAATTACCTGACAATCGGCCGCTGGATGCGCGACCACGATTTCCAGCCCACATCACGGCTCCGCGATCGCTGGGAAGTATTCGATACCGTTGCCGCGCGTGTGCGAGATCAGCGTGTCCTGTACCTCGAGTTTGGCGTGTTCGAGGGCGCCAGCATCAGATACTGGGCGTCGAAGCTCCACCACCCCGACACTCGGCTGCACGGGTTCGACAGCTTCGAGGGGTTGCCGGAGACCTGGGGGCCGCACGTCAGTGGCCATTTCACCACTGGCGGCAGGATTCCGGTTGTGGACGACCCGCGGGTGGCTTTCTTCAAAGGCTGGTTTGACGAGGTCCTGCCCACTTATCAGCCCCCGCCGCACGATGTGCTGGTCATCGTCATGGACGCCGACTTATACTCGTCGACACGGCTCGTGCTGACGCAGATGCGCCCGCACATCCGGCCGGGTACGTTCATCTATTTCGACGAGCTGAATCACGTGGAGCACGAGCCGAAGGCGTTCGACGAGTTCATGAGCGAGACGTCGTTGCGCTTCAGGCTGGTCTGCGCGGATCGCACGCTGGCGTTCGCGTTCTTCGAATGCATCGCTGATTAGGTATTCGGCGGGCGCGTCAGTGATCCGTCGCCCCGCCGCCGGTGGCATATGCCTCCGCCGCTAGCACTTCTCATCACCATCGTCTTCTCGGGCTTCATGCTCTGGCGCGACGCTCGCCGTGCGCCCGCAGTCAGCTCCGCACTGTGGCTTCCGGTCATTTGGATTTTTATCATCAGCTCCCGGGCTGTCTCGTCATGGCTCGGCATTCTCGGTCTTCCAGTTGGTGGCGCCGTGTCGCTCGAGGACGGAAGCCCGCTCGATGCCGTCGTGTTCCTGCTGCTGATCGCGACTGGCGTCCTGGTGCTGATCCGGCGGCAATTCTCGCCAACGGCGTTCATGACCGCAAACATCGCGCTGACAGTGTTCCTGGTCTACTGCGCCCTTGCGATCACCTGGTCGGACTTCCCGTTCGTGGCGTTCAAGCGGTGGATCAAGACCCTCGGTCAACCGGTCATGGTCCTGATTATTCTGACAGAGCCGGATCGGGCGGAGGCGCTGCGGCGCGTGATGAAGAGAGCGGCTCTTCTCCTGATGCCGCTGTCCATTCTCTTCATCAAGTACTACCCCGAGCTTGGCCGAGCCTTCGACTCGTGGACCGGGCTGCCTGAGAACCGCGGTGTCGCCCTGACGAAGAACACGCTCGGTTACATGTGCCTCGTCTTCGGCCTGTTCTTCTTCTGGAACCTGCTGGTTGCCCGGCGATTCGAGGATTCGCGCCGGAGGCGGGAGGAAATCGGCATCACCCTGTTCTGCCTCTGGATGACATGGTGGCTGGTGTCCGCGTCGAACAGCGCGACGGCCCTCGTGTGCCTCATTATCGGAATCAGCACGATTGCAATCCTGGGTTCGCCTTTCGTGAGCAAGCGCTACTTCGGTACATACGTGATCGCGGTCTTGCTCCTCGCCGGCGTCGCCGAGGCCGGTTTCGGCATTTACGACCTGACAATTCGCGCTCTCGGCCGGGACCCCACGCTAACTACTCGTACCGAGATGTGGCCAGACCTGCTGTCGGTGCCGATCAATCCACTGCTTGGCGCTGGGTTCGAGAGCTTCTGGCTGGGAGAGCGACTGGAGTTCATCTGGTCGCGATGGGACTTCCGTCCCAACCAGGCGCACAACGGCTACCTGGAGACCTATCTCAACCTCGGGTGGGTAGGGGTCGCTTTGCTACTAATCATGCTGTTCGCCACGTACCGCAAGATTCGGCGCACGTTGCTGACGGATTTCGACTTCGGCCGTTTTAAGATGGGCGTACTGTTCGCAGTGATCGCGTACAACTACACGGAGGCGGCGTTCAGGGGACTGCATCCTATCTGGACGATGTTCTTTCTGATTTCGATCGACTATGTCAGCCAGTCGGCGCGTCAGGAGGCGCATGTGGCCGCGCTGCAGGAGAGGCCGTCAGCCCGATCGCGTCCGGCCTCCGGTCACGAGCCGGCTTCGCCGGTGATTGGAGTACCGAACTTGAACCCGGCGTGGCGTGGGCCCGCCCGTCCGGTCGTGAAGCGCTCCGCCCGAGCGCACGGCTGAAATACGTCCTACATCTGGGCTGCTCTCCGTCAGGTAGAAGCGCCGTCCCCGAGTTGATGGCTTTTATCGCGTGATCAGATGCGCGGTTGAAGGGATCCCCTCGGGCTGGTGAGACTTGGCCGGGAGAAGCACCGGTTATCACATACAGGTGCAAAGGTGACGGTGACATGAACGCGAGTGTTGAAACAGTCAAAGACTTCTGGAACGAAAGCCCCTGTCAGGCACACTTGTCCGAGGCGGAGGATCGCAAGGAGTACTTCGCGGAAATCTCCCGCAAGCGTTTCGGCGGTCGCGAGTGGCACGTGCCGCATGTTGCCGCCTTTCACGCATTTCGGGACAAGGACGTGCTCGAAGTGGGCTGCGGGATCGCGACCGACGGTCTGGAATTCGCCAGGAACGGCGCCCGCTACGTGGGAGTCGACCTGACGCCTCACTCGATCGAGCTCGCCGAGGAGCGGTTCCGCCTCTTCGGCGTGTCCGGCCAGTTCCGCGTCGCGAACGCCGAGGAGCGTATCCCGTTTCCGGATGCGTCCTTCGACCACGTGTACAGCTTCGGCGTGATTCACCACTCCCCGGCGCCCGAGAGGATCGTGAGGGAGATTCGACGCGTGCTCAGGCCGGGCGGCAGCTTTACCGTGATGCTCTACAACCGGACGTCGATCAACTACTACGTCGAGATCATGTTCTTGCGGAAGCTGTTCAGGTGGCTCCTCCTCCCAAGTCCGATGCCTCGGATCGTCGCGGCGATCACCGGGTTCCATCGCTGGAAGCTCGAGGGGCACCGGGAGGCATTGATCAAGAAGGGAAGGATGACGCACGACGAGTGGGTCAGCATGAACACCGATGGTCCGTTCTGCCCCCTGGCGCGTGTGTACCGATCGACACGGGGCGGCCGCGCTGTTCAAGGACTTTGCGCGAGTACGCCAGGAAGTGTGGGAATTCAACATCGACCACTGGCCGTTCGTGAGAAGGCTCATCCCGCAGTCCGTCGAGCGAAGCATCGGACGGCGCGTCGGCTGGCATCGCATGATCTACGGTTACAAGGGTTAGGAAACGCCGTGGCCACGTCAGATCTCTGCATCGGCTTACTCTCGCACTTCAATGCGCTCAATCTGGCGGCATGCCTCGAAAAGGCCTCGGGTCCCCTCCGCCTGAAATGCGTGCAGGGGCCGGCCGGCGAGCCGGGCGCGGTGCTGCTCGATCCGTCCGCCGAGTTCTGGTCCGCCGGCCTCGATGCCGTTGTCGTCTGGACGCTCCCGCAGTTCGCCGTCCCGGCCTTCCAGAAGACACTCCGGCACCAGGAGTTCTCCATCGAGGAGATGCTGGCCGATGTCGACGCATTCGCCGCGATGCTTGGCAGAGTCCCCGAGAGCGTCCCGACCGTCCTGGTGCCTTCGTGGGTGTCTCCCGATCCCGGCCGCGGCCTCGGACCACTCGACTTGATGAGCGATGCCGGCGTGACGAATGCGTTGATGCGCATGAACCTGAGGCTTGCCGACCACTGCCGGGGCGAGCGCCGAATCGCGCTGCTCGACGCGCAACGGTGGCTCCAGGCCGCCGGTCCCTCGGCGTACCACGCGCGGCTGTGGTACATGTCGAAGACTCCGTTTCACAATCGCGTGTTCCAGGAAGCGGCGCAGGACATTGTCTCGACACTTGGAGGGATCAACGGTCGAAGCAAGAAAGTCGTGATCGTCGATCTGGACAACACGCTGTGGGGTGGCGTCGTCGGCGACGATGGAGTCGAGCGGCTGCGCCTGGGCGGGCACGATGCGGTCGGAGAAGCGTTCGTCGACTTCCAGCGAGGCTTGCAGCGGTTGACCAACCGCGGGGTGCTCCTGGCGATCGTGAGCAAGAACGAGGAAGGCGTAGCCCTTGACGCCATTCGGACACACCCTGAAATGGTTCTCGGCATGAAGGACTTCGCCGCCTGGCAGATCAACTGGGGCGACAAGGCGGCCAACATCGCGCAGGTCATGAAGGAGTTGAATCTCGGCCTCGATTCCGCCGTGTTCCTGGACGACAGCCCGTTCGAGCGCGCGCGTGTGAAGGAGGCATTGCCGCAGGTGCTCGTGCCCGACCTGCCGGCCGACCCGATGCTGTACCCGGCGTTCCTTGGCAGCCTGCGATGCTTCGACGACCCGTTCATCAGCGAGGAGGACCGCGCTCGCCCGGCGATGTATGTCGCGGAGCGCGAGCGATCGGCGGTGAAAGCGAGCGTCGGCTCGCTCGATGAATGGCTGTCACTGCTCGACCTTCGCGTCACGCCGGAACTCCTGAACGAGGGCAATCTGGAACGTGCGGCGCAACTGCTCAACAAGACGAACCAGATGAATCTGAGCACACGCCGCCTCACCGCGACGGAACTGCTCGCGTGGTCGAGGGCCGAGGGGCGCACGTTTTGGACCTATCGTGTCTCGGATCGATTTGGCGATTACGGCCTGTGCGGGCTGAGCAGCCTGGTGCTGGAGGGTGAACGGGGCCGCCTCCTCGATTTCGTCCTCAGCTGTCGTGTGATGGGTCGCGGCGTGGAGGATGCCATGCTCCAGACCGTGGCGAAGCACGCAGGCGAGGCAGGATGTAGCGAAGTGTTTGGCGAGCTGATTCCCACCGCGAAGAACCAACCGTGTGAGAAGTGGCTCGCTGCGCATCCGGCACTGGCCAGGGAAGGCCGCTCCTTCAGGTTGTTGCTTCAGGGCGCGGGTGCGACAGTCCACCGCGTCGCTCCGGTCCAGGCCCAGCCAGGCATTTGAGCAAGAACGTCCTCCGCCGGCTCGCCAATCGTGCACTGCACCAACTGGCGCGCAATATCCCCGGGGCAACCGGTGTTCGCCCGTTTCTACATCGGCTTCGCGGCGTCTCGATCGGAAGGAATGTCTTCATTGCCGACGATGTGTATCTGGAGAACGAATACCCGGAGGCGGTCGAGATTCACGAGGGCGCGCAGATCAGCGTTCGCGCCATCATCATGGCGCACACCCGTGGAGTGGGCCGTATCGTCATTGGCAAGGACGCGTACGTGGGACCGAACACCGTGGTGATTACATCGGGAGGAAGGCTTCTGACGATTGGTGAAGGCGCGGTGGTTGGTGCCGGCGTGGTCGTCAACAGCAACGTGGCACCGCACACGTTTGTCGCAAACGATTCCGCCAGAGCCGTCGCCAAGGTGCGGGTGCCTCTCGCGACGGCAGAGACCATGGAGGATTTCGTACGTGGTCTCGTGCCGATTCGGGCTCGGACGAGCGGCGCGTCTCGCACACGCAACGACACGTAGGCATTGTGAGGCTTTGTGAGTATCGATCGGACTGACGTCGAGAGCATCGTTTATCGGGCGATCGACCAGGTGAACGAGGTCCAACCCGAGGACAACCTTCTGGCCAAGGCGCCAGCCACGGTCCTCGTCGGACGGGGCGGACAGCTTGATTCAATGGGGTTCGTGAACTTCGTAGCCGCGCTCGAGGAGCAGCTGGCAGCCGCTGTCGACTCGAGCGCGAACATCGTCGACGAGTTGAACTCCAGAAGCCAGAGCGTGAAGGCGACGACCGTCGCCGATTGGATCGAGGTCGTTCAATCGGTCCTTCAACATGCCCGATCCTGAGGCGCTTCTACTCACCGGCGGTGGTGAGTTGTCCAGTTCGGGCCGGAGACTAGCCCGGATGCTGGAGTTCTTTGGTGTGCAATGGCGTGCCGTGCCCGCCGTGCGCAGCCTGGAGGAAGTCAGCCAGTCTCAGGCGCGGAGCTGCCGGTTGTTCGCCGACGCTGACCTGTTTGCGCGTCTTCTCGAGGAACTGGATCGTCAGCCCGATGGCTGGCGCTGGTGGCGGCATCACGTGCATTCGGCCTTCGTGTACGCGTCCCCCCAGCACGAAGCTCTGAACAGCGTGCTGGGCAGAGTTTTCACCGGTGCTCGATGTGCCCCGCGAAACAGCAGCGACAACAGGATTTCGGTTGCGGAGGCGGTTGAAGACTTCTGCGGCGTCATGTCCGGCGTGCAGTGCGAGGCAGCATTGGCCGCAGATCTGCCCATCGTGAAATCGCTCGGGAGCGCCGCCTGCAACCTGGTGAGCCTGGGCGAAGGCGCGGTGTTCGTGAAGGTCGAACACGAGGGCGTCCCCGTGTACATCTCGACCAGCGCGGACGTGGTCGACGTGGATGGCGATGTGGGCCCGAGGAACTTCGACGTGCGAGAGCATTTCCTCGACTCGGTGCCTCCAGTCCTGTACATCAAATGGGCGTTCCGCGACAGCGCGTGGGCGTCGCCCGGGACGAGCGCGTGTCTGGTTATCGACGATCCTCTGTTGAGGCGCAGGTACGGGTGCATCGATTTCCTTACGCTGCTGGCGGCCATGGAGCGGCACCGATTCTTCAGCAGCATCGCCTTCATTCCGTGGAACTGGCGCAGGAGCCGGCCCGACGCCGTCCGGCTGTTTCGCGACAACCCGCACCGCTTCTCGCTATCGGTCCACGGTTGCGATCACACCGGCGGCGAGTTCGGGACGACCGACACGCGTGTGCTGCAGACGAAGGCGACGCTCGCGCTCCAGCGCATGCGATCGCACGAGTCCACAACCGGTATCCACCACGATGAGGTGATGGTGTTCCCGCAGGGCGTATTCTCGACCGCGGCGATGGAAGCGCTGAAGCACAGCAACTACGTCGCAGCGGTCAATACTGAGATCGCCAGCACCGACGCGGGTCGCCCGGTGTTAAAGGTGTCGGACGTGTGGGACGTGGCAGTGACCAGCTATGGCTTTCCGCTGTTTACCCGTCGATATCCTCGTGACGGAGTTGCCAACTTCGCGTTCGACGCGCTCCTCGGCAAACCGATCATCATTGTGATTCACCACGACTTCTGCCGCGACGGCGGCGTCGAGCTCGTGGCGTTTGTCGAGCAGCTCAACGCGCTGAAGACGACGTTGACCTGGCGCAGCCTTGGCGAGCTCGTGCGGCACAGCTACCGCTGGAAGCCGGCCGGGGCGAACGTCGTCGACGCCGAGATGTACGGCAACGTGCTCAGACTCCAGAATTCAGGTGCTGGGATCATGCGCTTTCGCGTCTCGAAACGTGAGCCCGACCCGTCCGGCGTCGCGGGGGTGCACGCGGGCGCCCGCTCGATTCCCTGGGAAGCTCGCGAAGGCCGCCTGCATTATGAGGTGGACGTCAAGGCCGCCGACGCCTTACTCCTCCGTGTGCAGTTCGATGACCATACCGGCGTGATCCTTGGTTCCGCGCCGTTGAAGCAGCGGGTTAAGACGGGGCTACGACGCTATCTCTCCGAAGCGCGGGACAACTACCTCGTCCCCGGAAGGATTCGACTGACGGATGCGATCCGGTCCGGACGCGATACCCATGCGAGCCGCAACTGAATCACCCGCCTCGCGGCAGGACTCCGCCGTGCCGCCGCTTGCGCGCGACGTGTCTGGCGTGCTGACGGGATTCGTGCCGTGGCTGGAGCGCTTCGGGGAGACGTCCTTCGACCATCAGAGCTTCTTCGCGGGCCCCATCGGCGGACGCGCAAAGGCAATGTATTATCGGCGTGGCGCCCTCGGAGTGGCGGCCGTTGCTCCGCTGATCTTCTTCGAGGCATTCGTGCCGTCGGCACGGCGCCTGTTCCATCGGCGCCTCAGGTTCCCCATCGCGGACGCCCACTTCGCGATGGGATTCGCCTTTCTCTTCGAGATCACCGGCGAACGGAGGCATCTGGACAGGGCCGTTCATTTCCTGAATGCACTTACAGCGTCACGCTGCGGTCAATTCGAGGATCTCTGCTGGGGCTATCCATTTGACTGGGTTACGCGTGGAGGAGTCATCCGTCAGGATACGCCGCTCATCACGACGACTCCTTACGTCTACGAGGCGTTTCTGCACGTCGGGCAGCTGGACCGGCGGGCAGAGTGGCGCCACGCGCTCGAATCGATTACCCGTCACGCCCGGAACGACATCAAGGATTTTCCAGCCTCCGAGCGCGCCAGTACGTGTTCGTACACCCCGGACGACAAGGGCGGCGTGATCAATGCTGCGGCGTACAGAGCCTTTCTGCTGACCAGCGCTTCGCAGGTTCTGTCCCAGAGGGAACATTGGCTGACCGCGGAACGGAACCTGAACTTCGTGCTGGAAAATCAGAACCCGGACGGCTCGTGGCCTTACGCGGTGGACGGCGTCCGGGATTTCGTCGATCACTTTCACACGTGCTTCGTGATGAAGGCGCTGGCGAAGATACACACGATGACTGGCCACGCCGGCTGCCTGGCAGCGTTGACGCGCGGCGTTGCGTACTACCTGGAGCACCTCTTCGATGCCGACGGGCTGCCGCGACCGTTCGCCCGGGCACCGCGGATGACCGTCTACAAGCGAGAGCTGTACGACTGCGCCGAGTGCATCAACCTCTGCGTGCTGCTTCGCGACCGGTTCCCGCAGCTGGAGCCGGTCCTCGAGCGTGTCGTCAAGGACATCGTGGCGAACTGGACGAAACCGGACGGGTCGTTCCGGTCGCGGCGGCTGCTGGCCGGCTGGGATAACGTTCCCATGCACCGGTGGGCGCAGTCCCAGATGTTTCGAAGCCTCGCGTTCTATCTTCGTGAGGCCACTCGGCCGAACCAAACCGGCTCGCGAGAATCGCAAAGCCATCGAGAAACGAATTAGTCATGTGCGGAATCGCAGGACTGTTCAACTTCCAGCATGAGGAACCCGTCGATCCCGAGGTGATTCGGCGCATGGCCTCGTCCATCGCCCATCGCGGGCCCGACGACGAGGGCTATTTCGTCTCGGGTCACGTCGGGCTCGGCTTCCGGCGTCTCTCGATCATCGACCTTGCCGGCGGTCACCAGCCGATGTCGGACGATGCCGGGACGACGTGGGTCATCTTCAACGGGGAGATTTACAACTTCAAAGAGTTGCGTTCGACCCTCGAGCAGGCGGGGCACTGCTTCCGCACGCAATCCGACACCGAGGTGATTGTTCACGGTTACAAGCAGTGGGGTACAGGCGTGTTCGAACGCCTGAACGGCATGTTCGGTCTGGCCATCTGGGATGCCGTGCGGCGGCGGCTCGTCGTGGCGCGTGACGCGATGGGTATCAAGCTGGTCTACTACCAGATCGCACAAGGCCGTCTTACGTTCGGATCGGAGATTCGCGCGGTCCTCGCGGCTAATGAGGACGTTCGTCCCGGCGTTGATCCGATTGCGCTCAGTCGATTCCTGCAGTTTCGCTATACACCATCCCCTTCCACTATCTACCAAGGTATCCGCAAGCTCGCTCCTGGCACGATGCTGGTGGTCGAGGACGGCGTGTGCCGTGAGCAGCGCTGGTACGACTTCACACCCGTGCCGTTCTCGAATGAGAAAGACGAGGAGGAAGCCGCTCGCGAGCTGCTCGACTTGTACAAAGGAGCGGTCAGGCGCCACCTGCTGAGCGACGTGCCGGTCGGGATCCTCCTGAGCGGCGGGTTGGATTCGGGCCTGCTGCTCGCGCTGATGAACGAATGCGGCGACGACTGGCCGGCCTACACGGTAGGGTACGGCGAGAGCTTCAAGGACGACGAGCTCGTCGACGCGGCCGAGACCGCCACGATATTGGGGGCGCGCCACATCCCGGTCCAACTCGATCGCGAGGAGTTCGAACGATTGCTGCCGGCGATCGTCGAACACCTCGAGGAGCCGATCGCGTCCTCGTCCATCGTGCCGATGTACCTCGTGTGCCAGCGTGCGCGCGAGGATGTCAAGGTCGCTCTGATCGGGCAGGGACCGGACGAGCTCTTCGGCGGATACCTTCGTCACCTCGGGCTGCATTACGGCAAGACGTGGCGCAGTCTTCCTCCGGCGCTGCGGCAGGTGATCGGCGCGGCCGTCAGTCGGCTCCCGCGCAGCGAGACCGCCAAGAGAGGCGTCTACTCCCTCGGGATCGAGGACCGGTTGAGCCGATATCAGCATGTGTTTTCGCTTGCGCCCGTTCAGACGATCGTCGGGCTCTTCCAGGATGGCCTGCTGCCGGACGGCCACGAGCAGACCGACGTGGATTACTGGAGCGACCTGCTGCCGCAGATGGAGCACCTCGACGACCTTGGCGGGCTGCAACATCTGGAGCTGCGATCGTCGCTCCCCGACGAACTGCTCATGTTCGGCGACAAGCTGTCCATGGCCCACGGTCTCGAGGTGCGAGTGCCGTACCTTGACCGGACGGTCGTGGAGTTCGCCGAGCGCCTTGGGGCCGGCATGAAGGTCCGCAACGGTCAGCGCAAATGGATTCATCGCAAGGTGGCGCGGCAGTATCTGCCGCAAGCGATCCTGGCGCGGAAGAAGCGCGGATTTGCGGGGAACGTCGTGGACGACTGGTTTCACTCGGCGCTCGACAGCGTGCTGTCGGAGCTGTTGCTCGATAGCGATTCGCTCATGTTCAATCTGCTCCGGGTGGAGCCCGTGCGCCAACTGCTCGAGGCGCACCGGTCGGGCAGAGACGACAATCACAAGCTGCTCTTCAGCCTGGCGATGTTCGAGCATTGGCTGCGTGGTCAGGCGGCGGCCTGGCCCCGACCTCTGCAGCCGCAGACCGTGCCGGCGACATGCCAGGAATAGCAGGAATCTTCAGCCGCCGCCCACCCGCTGAATGCCAGCGGCTGGTGGTGGACATGCTCGCAGCGATGCGGTACGACCCGCAGTACCAATCGGGGACCTGCTTCGTGCCCGAGCAAGGCGTCTACACCGCGTGGACCGCGCACGCAGGTTCCGACACGGCGGCTCGCATGCACCACGACGCCGCGCGTGGCGTGTCCGTCGTATTCTCCGGCGAGCTCGTCCCGACGGACGAGTCGAAGGCGGAGCGCGGCGCGTCCTGTGGCGCGGCGATGCTCGCGGCCCTCTACGGCGCGAGCGGCCCGTCAATGGTCGATCCACTGAACGGCCTGTTCTCGGCAGTGGTGATCGACAAGCAGCTGGGGCGGTCGTTCCTCTTCAACGATCGCTACGGGCTGGAGCGAATCTACTACTACGAGACCACGGACGCGACGTTCTTCTCCAGCGAGGCGAAGGCCCTGTTGCGCGTCGCGCCGGAGCTGCGGGCCCTGGACGATGAGAGCGTGGCGGAGTATCTGGCGATCGGCTGCACGACGGGCAGTCGGACTCTGTTCCGCGGTATTCGGCTGCTCGAGGGCGGCTCGATCTGGACATTCGACGGCGCCGTCATTCGCAAGGCGCGGTACTTCACACCAGAGTCGTGGGAGCGCCAGCCGCCGATGGGGAACGACGAATTCCAGTCGGCCTTCGAAGCCACGTTCAAGCGGATCCTGCCGGGCCACTTCGACGCGCGGGCGCGGATCGGTATCTCGCTGACAGGTGGGCTCGACACGCGGATGATCATGGCGTGTCTGCCAGAGACGGCGTGCCCACCGATCTGCTACACGTTCTCGGCACAGAGTCACTCGACGGTGGACGAGGTGTTGGCGGCACGGGTCGCCGCCGCCTTCGGGTTCGAGCACCGCGTCCTGCGCATCGGCGACGAGTTCCTGTCGGACTACGGCAGCTGGGTGGATCGCACCGTGTATGCCACTGACGGGTGCGCTGGGGCGACCGGCGCTCACGAGCCGTATTTGAACTCGCTGGCACGAGAGCTGTCACCAATACGGATGACCGGGAACTTCGGCAGCGAGGTCCTCAGGAGCGTCTCCACGTTCAAGCCCGTCAGCCTTCTGCCCGGCTTGTTCGAGCACGAGTTCGCCACGAAGGTCGAGCACGCGGCGCGCCGAATTCCGAGCCGGATCGAGCACCCGGTGACGTTCGCTGCATTCCAAGAGATACCGTGGAAACTTTTCGGGACACTGTCTTCGGCGCGGTCCCAGATTACGTTCCGTACACCGTATCTGGACAACCGAATCGTGGCGCTTGCGTTCCGTGCTCCCGCGTCGGCGCGCCGCTCGGCTGCCTCTGCGCTTCGCCTGATCAAGAATGGCAGCCGGGCGTTGAGCCGGATTCCCACGAGCATGGGAGTGATTGGTGACGAGCACGGACTAATCTCCCGAGGGAGGTGGGTGCTCTACAAAGCGAGCTCGAAGTTCGACTATCTACACCAGGAGGGCGTCCCTCGCAGCCTGGCCCGGTTGGAACCATTGGTCAACGCCGTTGCGGCGCGCGGCAAGCGCCACCGTTACCTGCCGTATCGACACTGGTTCCGGAAGCAGTTGTCGGAGCACGTGAATCGTGTGCTGACCGATCCTCGGACGATGGGGTTGCCATACTGGAATCGCAAAACGCTCGAGCGGGTCGCCCGCGACCACACTGATGGACGGGACAACTTCGTGCGCGAGATTCACGCAGTGCTCACGTTCGAGGCGGTTGACCGTCTCATGATCCGCGGTCAATAGGTGCCGTACTGCTCCGTATCGATCCGAGTGTAGGTTGAGTGACATGCACCTCGCCGCCACCACGGGCCCCAACGATGTCGCCGCTGGGAGAGCAGCCGGTTCGATCAGCGTCGGGTTGCTCACCGGGGGTGGGGACAAACATTACGCAGTGCCATTGGCGGCGGCCCTCGGTTCGAAGGGTGTCCGGCTCGACTTCATCGGCAGCGACCAGCTCGACTGCGAGGATGTCCGCGGGATTCCGGGGTTGAGGTTCCTGAATCTCCGCGGCGACCAGAGCGAGGTCGCCGGCAAGCTGCAGAAGGTGATCCGAATCCTGAGGTACTACACGCGGCTTTTGCGATACGCCGCCGGGTCGGATTGCCGAATCCTGCACATTCTCTGGAACAACAAGTTCGAGTTATTCGATCGCACGCTCCTGATGCTGTATTACCGCATCCTTGGAAAGCGGATTGCCTTCACGGCGCACAACGTCAACGCTGCCGTCCGAGATTCGAAAGACAACTGGTTGAACCGCTCTTCCCTGCGCGTGCAATACCGATTGTGTGATCTGATTCTCGTCCATACGCAGTTGATGAAACAGGAGCTCGTCGACGATTTCGGCGTGCGCCCGGAAGTAGTGAGGGTCATACCGTACGGCATCAACAACGCCGTGCCCCAGACCGACCTGACTGCGGTGGAGGCGCGTGCGCACCTCGGGCTGTCGAGCGGTGACCGCACTGCGCTCTTTTTTGGAAAGATCGCACCGTATAAAGGGCTGGAGTACCTGGTCGACGCGATGAGGATTCTCGCCGATAGGGGGAATCGCATCCGACTCGTCGTTGCCGGTCCGGTGAAGCCCGGCTACTTAGAGTATTGGAACGGCATCGAGCGGCGGATCCAGGCCGCGGGGATGACCGATCTGATCGTGCGACGTATCGAGTTCATTCCCGACGAGCACATCGAGACGTACTTCAAGGCGGCCGACGTAGCTGTGCTGCCATACACCTACATCTTTCAGAGCGGTGTGCTCTTCTTGGCATACGGCTTCGGGGTCCCCGTCATTGCCACCGACGTCGGCTCGCTGCGGGAGGATGTGGTCGATGGACGAACGGGCCTGGTGTGTGCGCCACGTGATGCCACAGCTCTGGCGAAGGCGCTGGAGCAATATTTCTGCAGCGAGCTTTATCAAAACCTCGACGACAGGCGTCACCAGATCCGTCGCGTCGTCAGCGAGGAGCACTCCTGGGCGAGGGTCGCGGAAATCGTCAGTCGATCGTACCTGGAGATTGCTGGTGCGCCAATGGCGCCACGTGTAGCGGTGGATGGCGGCCATGACTGAACTCGTCTCGATTCTCATCCCCGCTTACAACGCCGCCGAATGGCTGGAGGGGACCGTCCGGTCGGCGCTCGCTCAGACCTGGCCTCGTACTGAGGTCATCATCGTGGACGATGGTTCCACGGACCGTACACTTGAAGTCGCCAGGGGGTTCGAGAGCGCAAACGTGAAGGTCGTCACGCAGCAGAACGCCGGGGCAGTTGCGGCGCGCAACACGGCTCTGCGTGTGGCCCAAGGGGATCACATTCAGTGGCTGGACGCCGACGATCTGCTCGACCCCGGAAAGATACAGGCGCAGATGCGGGTCGCGCGCGAGCTCTCGGATCCACGCGTGCTGCTATCAGGGGCGTTCGGCACGTTCTACTATCGCGTCGAAAAAACGAATTTCAAACCGAACGCCCTGTGGCGCGATCTCGACCCGGTCGAGTACTTCGTGACGCGGTTCAATCACAACGCCTACTTCCAGACCGATGCCTGGCTGGTGAGCCGTGAGCTGACGGACGCGGCGGGACCTTGGACGGATGCTGACTCTCCGGACGATGACGGCGAGTACTTCTGTCGCGTCGTGATGCGGAGCCGGGGTGTCAAGTTCGTTGGCGACGCGCGGTCCTTTTACCGGATCGCCAATCTCAACGGCGTCAGCCAGGTGCGCTCGCACCGTGCGCAGACGGCGCTCTTCGAGTCGAAGGTCAAGTGCATAAGGTACCTGCTGTCGTTAGAGGATAGCGCCCGCACGCGTGAGGCATCGCTACGACTCCTGCAGGACTGGCAGCGTCACTTCTACTCGCACCGCAAGGATCTCGTCGAGAAGGCACAGCGGCTCGCAGCGGAGTTGGGCGGACAGCTTTACCCGCCGTCCATCCGCTGGAAGTACAGGCCGATTGCGTGGGTGTGGGGACACGAAGCTGCTGTCGCAGCCAGTCATGCTCTGCCGCGACTCCGGACTCGCGTGCAGTGCTGGTGGGACGAGCGTCACTACCGAGCCTCCAGGTACGGTGTCGCCAACTCGACCTCGAGGTATCAGTGAACGCGGCGGAAGCAGGGAAGGGCAGGGACTGGCGCCAGCAGTACCTTGAGCGCTACTACTCTGGAGCGATGAAACCGGAGGAGCGATGGCTCCGCCTGGTGCTCGATCACACGCCAACCGGCGCCCACGTGCTCGAGATAGGTGGTGGCCCGGCGGCGTGGACAGCCAGAGCGATTCGTGACAGGGCAGCTGAGATCGTGGGAATCGACATCGATCCCGTGATTCGCACGAATGATGTCGTAGACGATGCGCTCGTCTACGACGGCGGTCGTTTTCCGCTCCCGAGTGCGCATTTCGATGTGGCCATTTCGCGCTGGGTGAACGAGCATCTTCCAGATCCCATCCTGCACTTCAGCGAGGTCGGACGCGTTCTGAAGCCCGGGGGAATCTATCTGTTCAGAACGGCGAACCTGTACCACTTCACGACCGTGGCTGCGTATTTCACGCCGCACTCGCTGCAGGTACCGCTGGTCCGGTGGCTGCGCAATATGTCGTCTGGAGAGCACGACCCGTATCCGACGTTCTATCGAATCAACACGAGAGGGCGCATCACCGCGCTCGGTCGAAAGGTCGGCCTGTCGCCGGTCTCGTTCGCCATGTCGGAGGAGCCGCCATATTACGGAATGGCGCACAAGGCCCTGTTTTTCCTGTTCATGGGCTACGAACGAGTCGTCAATGCGTCGAGCCGACTGGAGAACATGCGGCACACGCTGGACGCGGTCATGCAGAAGCGGTGAGGCAGTCCTTTCTCGACAGGGCTGGCTAGCGAAGCGACCCGATCGACATGGCCGCGAGTTGGAGGAAGTACGTCATTCGTCGAACCACGACGGTCCGGACGACGTGGACGTTCCGTGCGATTGTGCTCGCGATCGTCGTGGTGGGGCTCTGGGCGACGCGAGGGCTCTGGGTCGCCGGCGTTGGCCGGGCGCTCGTCTGCGATGAGTCCCTGCGGCAGAGCGACGCCATCCTCGTCGATAACTTCGAGGTCAACTATCTGGTGTTCGAGCGCGCCGAGCAGTTGAAGAGCGGCGGCACTGCCAGGAGAGTGATCGTGCCGACGCTCGCCTCGCCCGGATCGAGCGAACCCAATCGCGTGTTCGCCGGTATCGCCGAGGTCATGTCGCGCGTGGCGCGATTGCCGCCGCCGGAGCTCGTTCCGGTCAGCGAAATCGAGCCGATCTCACTGAACGCTTCCTACGAGATCCGCGATTATCTACGCCAGCACGGGATTCGCTCCGTTGTGATCGTGAGCCCGGCGTTCCGAAGTCGCCGGTCGGCTCTCATTTACGACGACGTGTTGGGTGCGGCGGGAATCGAGGCGACATGTGCCCCCGTGTTCGCACCGCAGCAGGGTCCGGACACGTGGACACAGACGCTGCACGGTATTCAGGAAGTGGCTGAGCAGCACGTGAAACTGCTGTACTACAGGTTCTACGTGATGCCGTTCGTGCATCGACGGCAGAGCTGACCGGCAACGTGCCGAGTCGCGCTCAATTTTGGGCCCCAGCGGGTACAACATCGTAGTTACGAGGGAAATGACGACATGAGAACGGATGCGAACGACCTGATCGTCGTGTGCGGAGGAGGCGGCTTCATTGGCGGTCATCTGGTGGCGGATCTGCTTCGGCAGGGACATCAGCGGATCCGCGTGGTCGATATCAAGCCATTCAACGAGTGGTACCAGTTCTTCCCGCAGGCCGAGAATGTGCAACTCGATCTGCAGGAAAAGGACGCCTGCGAGGTGGCTTGTCGCGACGCCGTTACCGTCTATAACCTCGCCGCCGACATGGGCGGGATGGGATTCATCGAGAACAATCGCGCGCTGTGCATGTTGTCAGTGTTGATCAATACGCACCTGCTGATGGCCGCCCGCAAGTACCGTGTCGCACAGTTCTTCTATGCCTCATCGGCGTGTGTCTACGCGGCCGACAAGCAGGCAGCCGAGAGGAACACGCCGCTCAAGGAAGGCGACGCGTATCCGGCAATGCCCGAAGACGGATACGGCTGGGAGAAACTGTTCAGTGAGCGCATGTGCCGGCATTTCCGGGAGGACTTCGGCCTTCGCACGCGTGCCGCGCGGTACCACAACGTGTACGGGCCGCACGGGACGTGGACCGGTGGGCGCGAGAAGGCGCCGGCGGCAATCTGCCGGAAGGTCATCGAGGCGAAGCTCTCGGGCCGACACGAGATTGAGATCTGGGGAACCGGCACCCAGACGCGAAGCTTCATGTACATCGATGATTGCCTGAAGGGTACGCAGATGATCCTGGGCAGCGACATCGAGGAACCACTCAACCTCGGCAGCGACGAATCGGTCACGATCAATCAACTCGTCGACATCGTGGAGGAGATCGCCGGTATCACGCTCAAGCGCCACTACGACTTGAGCGCACCCAAGGGCGTCAACGGCAGGAATAGCGACAATACGCTGATCCTGCAGCGTCTCGGCTGGGCGCCTGGTATCAGACTGCGCGAAGGCATGGAGAAGACCTACCGCTGGATTTACGATGAGATCCTCCGCGGTCGCGATTCAGCCTCTGAGAAGGCTGAAGTGAGTCAGACGCGGTGATTGTCTTCGTTTCGCGACTACGTCCGGTGACCGGTGTCCACTCCGATTAGGCACCAGCGGTCCGTGTGGCGTATGAAGGCTGCCGCCCGGCACCTTTTCCCGTCCTTCGTCTGGAACCGATTGAAGCGGGCGAAGGCCGAGATCCTGTCGCCGGCGAACGTTCAGTCCTTTCTCGACCAGGCCGGCTATGTCGTGGCTCGCAAGAGCGACTACTACTCGCCGCTCAGCGCCGTCTCTGATCTCAAGTCGACCTTCGATCGCTGGTACCGACCGAGCGCCTTGAGGGGGGTTGAATACGACCTGGCGCAGATGAAGCAGACACTCTCGGATCTGTTATCTCGCTATCTCTCGGAGTTCCTGGAGATTCCTCCGTACGAGCAGCTACAGCGTGCCGGCTTTGGTCCCGGCTACACGGCCGTGGACGCATTGACGCTGTACATGATGATCCGCCACGTGAAGCCGAGGCGGTATATCGAGGTCGGGTCGGGCCTCTCGACCTATTACTGCAGTCTGGCGGCAGCCAGGAACGCCGCTGAAGGTGAGCCTCTCTCAATCACCTGTATCGAGCCGTATCCATTCGAGAAGCTCCACACCATTCCTGGCATCGATGTCATCGCGAAGCCGGTACAGGAAGTGCCTGTATCGCTCTTCGAGCAGCTGCACAGCAATGACGTCTTGTTTATCGATTCCAGTCACATCCTGAAGATAGACGGCGACGTCCCGTTCCTATACCTCGAAGTGCTCCCGACGATTGCTGCCGGCGTCTTCGTGCACATACATGATGTGCCGTTTCCCTACAACGTGCCGTATCCAGCCGAGTTGTGGGTGTTTGGCCAGGAATGGCCGATGCTATGGAACGAGGCCATGCTCGTACAGGCCTTTCTCTGCATGAATAAGAACTTTCGCGTCGAGCTTTCGACGCCGTTGCTGCGTCACGTCGACGAACGCTTTCTGAAGAACGCGATCCCCTTCTATCAGTCCATCGAGGACAATCCGAACACGTTCAGCTCGTTGTGGCTAAGGCGCGTCGCAGATGAGAATCTTTTCGCTCGCTGAGCTTCCGCCGCCCCAGGCAGGCCGAACCGGCTGGCCGTGGACGGAGGCATCACCGCCGTTGCCGGCGGCATTGCCGGACGGAGAGCCATGGCCGCGAATCAGCATCGTCACGCCAAGCTTCAATCAGGCTCAGTACCTCGAGGAGACCATCCGTTCTGTCCTTCTGCAGGGTTACCCCAACCTCGAATATTTCGTGTTCGACGGCGGCAGCACTGATGGCAGCGCAGATATCCTCAGGCGATACGATGCCTTTCTCGACGGATGGGTCAGCGAGCGCGACAAAGGGCAATCAGACGCGATCAACAAGGGTTTTGCCCGATGCACCGGCACCATCGTGAATTGGCTCTGCAGCGACGACATTCTGCTCCCCGGGGCATTGGGGCAAGTCGGTGGCGCGTTTGTGGAGCGGCCCGGAGCCGACGTGGTGGTGGGCGCCGCGAAATATCAGTTCGACGACCATTCGGAGCCTGATTACATAAGCACTCCTACTGCCGGCGATCTCACTTTCTGCCCGCGCAGAACAAGGTCGTGCAGCCGAGCTGTTTCCTTCGTCGCACGTTGCTGCGCCGGGCGCCAGCAGTCCGCAACGACCTGCATTACCTGATGGACTGGGAGCTGTGGTGCTACCTGGTGGCGCAACGGGCGAATTGGGCGTTCGTGAGCGACGTGCTGAGCGTGTATCGCGTCACGGGAGCGAACAAGGCTTTCACCGGGCGCCGGAAGATGCTCAAGGAACTGGAAGGCGTCTACGCCGAGTACTGCGGCGAGACGATACCGCTGACGTTCTGGATACGCGGCCTCTGGCAACCTCTAAACCGAGCCGGTCGTAGCGCGAAGAGCCTAGTCCTGCGGCGATCACTGCAGCTTGGCGCACGCGCTGTTGCATTCATGCTGAGAGCCTGTTACTCAAAGCTCAGGATTCAAGGATTGAGAACGTCCTTCACCTGGTACCATGCGTGAGTCATTTCCGACCTCGATGTCGTTGCGCTCGAGCCATTTGCGGAAGGCTACCAGAGTGCCGTAGTTCTACAGAAGCCCGCGCGTTTTTAGAGATCTGAAAGCGACGTCAGGAGAGACTGATGGCGCCCTAACTTACTGCACCAATTCACAATGGTGTCGGTACATTCGGAGAACCCTTGTTTCGCGTCGGACTGTCCCTTGACTCGAATCCCGGCGACCGAGCCGGAACTCCTCGGAGCGCAAACAAAGTCGAGCGCCGTCCGCGTCGAGGCTTGGAATGCAGAAGTTAAAACAGTTTGCGTACGACTTGGGCTTGATCTGGCTGGCAGCCCTCATCGCAAGCACCCTGGGGCCTCTCTACCTGATTAGCCTGCAACCGGCCGAATTCGGTTACTTCGAGCTCGGTTCTTTCACCGCATTTTCCCTGTTGATCGCCTTCTTTTTTGGCGTCTCGGGTACGTTTGTCTACGGCCTGCTCGCCGCCGTTATGCGAAACACCTGGGCCCACTCTTTCGCCCTCTTTGTCCTGTTCTGGACCTCGATTACCGCGTTTGTCTTTCCGGTCGCGCGGAGCGCGGGGATGATCGAGGCCGTCGATCTGCGCAGGGACTACGTGAACCTAGTTCTAGCGTTGGTCTTTACCATCGCACTCGCGCGATTGGTCGTTTCGAAGAACTTTCTGGCCTTGCCTTTTATCTTTCTTGCGTTTCTCACGCCGTTCACGCTGTTCCCCGCGGTCCCCCAGTTCTATCAGCTGTCAAAGGCCCCCGCCTCCATGGCAACAACACGGGCGGAGTTCCTGTCGCTATCGCGCGATGAGAACGTCATCGTGCTCAGTTTCGATGAGGTGCCCGGTAACATCGTCCGCGAAGTCTTCAGCCAGCGCCCTGAGCTCAGGAACGCCTTTAAGGATTTCATCTTTTTCGACGAGGCGATAGCCCTGGCCCCCGCAACGAGGGAGTCGATTACCAGTGAACTGTTCGGCAACCGAAACTACCGTGACATCGGCGACACACAAGAACAGGTCCTCGAGAATCTGGATCCCAGTACGCTGCCTTTCAACCGCGTAGCCAAGGCAGGCGCCGCCGTCTTTACCTATGGCCTCTACAACTCATTCAACGTCGATCATGCGAAACAGCTTGATTTTGGCGACATCTACGGGGGGCATCAGGGAGATGTGCTGCAAGATGCGACCACCTTTCTCGAGTATGCCGTAGGCCGCATGGCGACCGGCCGTGCCGTGAAGCTGCTGCGACAAACGGGTCTCACCAGCCACGCCATCGCCGCCCTCACGACAGCTAACGGCGATGAACTGTGGTTCCGGCTGCTCAACCATAAGGGGGCTCGCTGGGATATCAGCTTCATCAAGCAAAAGCTCGATCTCGAAGCGTTCATCACAAATGTCCGGGTGGGCCGGTCGGGGAGATACGTAGCATTCATGCATTTTCTCCACACGCACTTCCCCGTCGACCTCGACAGCACGTGCGAATACCGCAGCGATGATGAGACCTGGCATCTCCAAAACCAAACCGAAGTGGGGATCGAGGGGGAGGCCATCTGCGCACTTACGCAGGCGGCCCGCTTCATCGACCGCCTTCAAGCGCTGGGCATCTACGAGAAAACCTTCTTGGTCATCAAAAGCGACCACGGTAAGCCGACGACGTTACTATCACGAGACGCCGCACAATTATCAGATAAACGGGCACTCGTTTTTGGGCCTCAATCGTTACCGTCCGCTCTTGCTGGTCAAAGACCGGGGCCGTCTGGCGCCCCGGATCGACGTGGTATCCGAGTGGGTTACTTTGGGCAATCTCTCCAAGACCATGTGCCGCCAGTTGCTTGGCGCCGGTCCCGTCTGCGACCCCTTCCTTGGAGTGAATCTCGTTGGCGAGCGCGACCTTCGACAAGACCCCGTCATTTACGTGAATGTCGTTAAAGACGAAAAGTCGACCTTCAATTTCGATACTCATCTCACAGTCGAGCTAGATCGTACCAAGTCCGCCCAGACGTTTGTCGATCTGCTAAGGCAATCGCAAGAAGTCGAACTTTCGGCACCACCTGATGATGCCGATTGAGGGGTGTCGGGCGCCATTCCAGGCTCCGCGACGTTACGTCGTGTTTACAATCGCTGTAGAATAGCCGCTGAATTGTGAGAGGCGAGTTTCTATGGCTAAATCGATGTCATTGCTCGGGCTGGTTGTTGCCGCGATCTTTGTCTCCGTTTCGCCGGCTTACGCCTACTTGGATCCGGCTACAGGCAGCTATATCCTCCAAATCTTGGCGGGAGTCTTTCTAGGAGCAGTCTACATCGTCAAGGTTTACTGGTTCCGCATCCGCACTTTTGTCGGCGGCTTCCGTAAGGTCCCCAGTCATATAGATACCCGATAAGGAGACTGGCGCGGGATGACTTTGATCCCGTACCGACCCGCACTTAGAGAAGCGGCCTCGCCATGGGTGATCCCTCACGTCGGGCGGCCGAGCACGTTCAACACTCGTCTTTAAATCCGCCCCGGTAAACGACCCCATGAATGCGGTTCGCAGAGGAGCCGACGCAACTCGCTCACGCGAGATAGGCGTACCTCTTCTTCCAGAGGTAGGAACGTGGGCTCACTGACCTTGAGCTGGCGGCAGATGCCGGCGGGCGCCGTGCCGGCCTCGACCTAACGCAGGACGTAGAAGCGCTATGAACGAACGCGAAGCACGGGGCTCGTTCCGCGACCCGTCCGGCTTTATCTTCGTCGAAGCCGGCCGGCTTTACCGGCAGGTCAACCCGGAGTACCGGCAGCACTATGAGCTGCTCCTTTCGTCCGGCACGTACGATCATCTCGTGCAGCGCGGGATGCTGGTGTCGCACCAGGAAGTTTCCGTTGCCTCCCGCGCCGCCGACGCATTTCGTATCCTCGAGCCGACGCGCATCCCGTTTGTGTCATACCCATATGAGTGGAGTTTTAGTCAGCTCAAGAAGGCCGCCTTGCTCACCTTGGCCGTGCAGCAAGCAGCCTTGGACAAAGGAATGTCGCTCAAGGACGCGTCGGCGTACAACGTGCAGTTTATCGGTTCAAGGCCCGTCTTGATCGATACGCTCTCTTTCGAGGCGTATACCGAAGGCCGGCCGTGGATCGCCTACGGCCAGTTCTGCCGACACTTTCTCGCGCCCCTCGCGCTCATGGCCCTCGACGACATCGGGCTGAGTCAGTTGCTGCGCGTGCATATCGACGGCGTACCCTTGCCGCTCGCCGCCAAGCTCCTCCCCTGGTCAACGCGGTTTCGCCCCAGGTACCTGATCCACCTCCACTTACATGCGAAGAGCCAGCAACGTTACTCCGACCGCGCTGTCGACCTCACACAGCGCAAACTGAGCCGCCGAGCCCTTCTCGGCATCCTCGACAGTCTGCGCGGCATGGTCGAGGGGCTCACGTGGAAACCGGTCGGCACAGAATGGGCCGATTACTACGAGCACATCGACCACTACTCCGACGAGAGCATGCGGCACAAGGTGTCGCTGGTGGAGAAGTTTCTCGAAAACGTCTCGACCGGGAGCACGGTTTGGGACTTTGGGGCCAACCGTGGGGTGTTCAGCCGGCTGGCAGCACGGCGCGGCGCGTACACGATCTGTTTCGACATCGATCCGGCTGCCGTCGAGCGCAATTACCGCGTCTCGTCCAAAGACGGCGACGCCAACCTGTTGCCCCTGGTCATGGATCTTGGAAACCCCAGCCCGGCGCTCGGGTGGGCCCACGAAGAGCGCATGGCCTTGACCGATCGTGGACCGGCCGACTGTCTGCTCGCCCTCGCACTCATTCATCACTTGGCGATCGGCAACAACCTGCCGCTGGACCGCATTGCCGCCTTCTTTGCCGCATGCGGGATACGGCTCATCATCGAGTTTGTGCCCAAGAGCGACCGGCAGTCGCAGATCTTGTTACGGAACCGCGCCGACATCTTCCACGGATACACGAGAGGGGCTTTTGAGCAAGCCTTCTCGGCGCACTTCGCGATTCAGGAAGCCGCTCCCATCCCAGGGACCGAGCGAGTGCTCTATGTTATGGAGCGGCTTTCCGCAAATGGTTCCTAATCGTCAGTGGGCAAGCGCTTGCCAAAGGCTGTCCTACTTAAGCGCCTTGTCAGCGTGATCACCGCTCTTGTGCGGGGCGGTCGGCGGTAGCCCATTCGATCGGGCAACACGTTCGATCGCTTTGCCTAAAAGAGTCCATGCAACGGTTCGCATTCGTGTCAACGATGGAGGGAAACCCCTGGGGAGGGTCTGAGGAACTCTGGAGTCAGACGGCCCTAAGGCTATCTGAAAAAGGGTATCAAGTGAGCGCCTCGGTCCCACATGGCGATCGGCCGCGAGCTGCCTTAGGGCCGCTGGTAGGAGCGGGCATCGACTTGTACGCACGTGGCCCGGCCGCCGCCAGCGTGTGGGCGCGCGCCTGGCGCAAGCTGAGACGTCGGCGAGTGGCGGGCCTGTTGAGCCGGCGTGACGCCTCCTGGCTCAAGGCTCAGCGCGGTGGCCTAATCTGTATTTCTCAGGGCGGGATCACCGACGGCCTGCCATGGATGTTTCACTGCCGGCGCCTTGGGATCCCGTACGCGGCCATTGTGCAGTCCAACGCCGAATGGTTGTGGCCCGACGATCAGCAGAGCGAGCGGATGGCCTTGGCTTACAGCTCCGCACAGGCCTGTTACTTCGTCTCGCAGAGGAATCGCGAGCTTCTCGAAGATCAAATCGGCCAGGCGTTGCCCAACGCGACCGTAGTCCATAATCCGTACAATGTCCGGCATGACGCTCGGCCGGCGTGGCCCGCCAGTGCGCCAGACTGGCGTCTGGCCTGCGTGGCTCGGTTGGATCCGGTGGCGAAGGGTCAGGACCTGTTGTTGCGCGTTCTAGCTCTGGAAAAGTGGAGAACTCGTGCCTTGAAGGTCAGCTTCTACGGGACAGGTCGGTGCGAACGGAACCTGCGCCGACTGGCCAGCCGGTTCGCTCTTACCAATGTGGATTTTCGAGGGCATGTTGCGGACGTTGAACAGATCTGGGCCGACAACCACGGGCTCGTCTTGCCATCGCGATATGAAGGAACGCCGTTGGCATTGGTAGAGGCGATGCTTTGTGCGAGACCGTCGATCGTAACGGATGTCGCGGGAAACACCGAACTCGTGGAAGATGGTGTAAGCGGTTTCGTCGCGTCCGCGACGTCTCTCCTCGAGCTGGATCGGGCGCTCGATGATGCTTGGCAACGAAGGCACGAATGGCCGGCGATAGGCGAGATAGCTCGCCAACGGGTGACCTCCCTCGTGCCGCGAGATCCTGTCCAGCTTTTCTGCGATCGGCTTACGTCGATTTTGCCGCGTTGAAGCAATGTCCTCACTAGGCACCGTTTCGATCATCATCCCCTGCTATAACCTCGGCCTATACCTGGGTGAAACGGTCGCCAGTATTGAAGCCGCCCGTACTAGGAATCTGCTGGAGGTGATCATCGTTGATGACGGTTCGACCGACCCCGGAACGATAAAAGTACTCCAAGGACCTGCAGGCGAATGGATATCGTGTGATGAGGCAGCCCAATCGAGGGGTGAGCGCTGCAAGAAACACGGCGATACGTGCGGCAACTGGCAAATATATCCTGCCCGTGGACAGCGACAACAAGATTCGACAAACCTATCTGACTGATGCGGTCCAACTGCTCGATGCGGATACCTCCGTCGGCGTTGTGTATGGAGACGCGGAATTTTGCGGCGACAAGAGCGGCCGCTGGGAAGTGGAAAAATTCAGTCTTCCCCAGTTGATCCGACGCAACTATATCGACAGTTGCGCGGTCTATCGAAAAGAGTTGTGGGAACAGCTCGAAGGGTACGACGAGCGGATGCCTTTTTTTGGCTGGGAGGACTGGGATTTTTGGCTGCGTGCAGCATTGAAAGGGTGGCGTTTCGTGCACCTGCCTAAGGTCGCATTCGACTACCGTGTCAGATCGGGTTCGCTGCTACGACAGGCAGACCAGCACTCCGCCATCATTGATGAATATATGTTCTCAAAGATGGAGTTCGCCACCATAGCACCACTGCGGGCTGACCTACACAGGCTTTGGATCATTGAGCAGTCGTTGGAGTATCGCCTTGCGAAGGGTTTGTTGCGCCCGGTCAGATTTGCGTTGGCAAGGCTCCGTCGTCGCCGGAAGCAGGAGAAAGTGAATTCCGTTCGGGAGCCAGCGATCTCCTCAACCGTACAGAAGTGATCACTGTTTTTACTCTCTGCTCCGCGAACTATCTCGCGCACGCGAAGACCCTAGGCGATTCGCTGAGGCAGCACAACCCCGATTACCACTTCGTCATCGGCCTTGTCGATCGCGTGCCGGCCGACATCCCGGCGTTGTGGCAGCCGCACCAGCTCGTTCCCGTCGAAGACGTTGGCATCGACGGGCTCGTCGACATGATCGAACGCTATGACGTCGTGGAGCTCAACACCGCGGTCAAGCCCTTCTACATCGATTACCTGTACCGGCGCGATCCTTCAGTCGAAGCGGTGATTTACCTCGATCCCGACATCGTGGTACACGCCAGCCTGGCACCGCTCGCCGATACGCTTCGATCCCACTCGATCGTCGTGACCCCGCACAGCTGCACCTTCGACGACTCTGACACCGCCATGTATTACGAACAGGGGATGCTGAGAGCCGGCGTCTACAACCTCGGGTTCCTCGCGACTGCCAGAGGAGAGAACACCACCTCTCTGCTTCAGTGGTGGCAGCACCGACTGAAGGAGCACTGCTACTACGCACCCGGTACCGGGATCTTCGTCGACCAGCTCTGGATGACGCTGGCGCCGCTGTACTTCGAGGTGTACGTGGAGAAGCACCCCGGGTACAACATGTGCTATTGGAACCACTTCGAGCGCAGCCTGAGCCTCCTGAACGGACGCATCGTGGTCAACGGCACTCACGACCTGGTGCTTTATCACTACAGCAGTTACAGCGCGGACATGCCAGACCGCGTGACCGCCCGGGTGAAGTCCAGAACCGCCTCGTTTTCAGAGCGCCCCGACCTGAAGCCGATCTACGATGACTACCGGAGTCGGCTGATCGCCAACGGTTACAACACCGTCAAGACTCTGAGCTATTCACTCCGCCGACATCCGCCAAAGCCAAAGGATAAGGTCACCCTCAAGCGTGCAGGGATGCAGGGCGTACGCAGAGTGCTGCACGCGCTCCCGTTTCAGCTGCAGTGGATGTTGAAGCGGGGAGCGCAGTTTACCCTCAACAGTTTCAAATAGCGGGACTGTAGTCGAAGGCGGTTTCGCGTCCTTTTTTCTTTGGAGACATCGTGCATATCAGCGTTGTTGGAACCGGCTATGTCGGTCTTGTCGTAGGTGCCTGCCTTGCGGAAACCGGTAACGACGTCGCCTGTGCGGACGTCGACGCTCGCAAGATCGACATGCTGCGAGCCAATCAGATTCCTATTTACGAGCCTGGGCTGGGCGACCTGGTCGAACGGAACCGGTCGCAGCATCGACTGGAGTTCACGACAGATGTGCCGCAGGCGATCGCTGGCAGCGAAGTCGTGTTCATCGCGGTCGGCACCCCGCCCGACGAGGACGGATCTGCAGACTTGCGCCACGTGTTGAACGTTGCCGAGACGATTGGCCGCCATATGAGGCGTGAAATCGTCGTCGTCACGAAGTCGACCGTTCCGGTGGGAACTGCCGCGAAGGTGCGCGACGCCGTCGCGAAGCACGCGCAGTACCCGTTCCACATATGTTCGAACCCCGAGTTTCTGAAGGAGGGCGCTGCCGTCGACGACTTCATGAAACCGGACCGCGTTGTGCTCGGCGTCGAGTCGGATCACGCACGCAGCGTCATGGCGGAGCTGTACGCGCCATTCGTGCGCACGGGACGCCCCATCATCTTCATGGATGTTCCATCCGCCGAGATGACGAAGTACGCGGCCAATGCGATGCTGGCGACCCGAATCTCGTTCATGAACGAGGTCGCGAACCTGTGCGAGAAGGTGGGGGCCGACGTGGATCTCGTGCGCAAGGGAATCGGGTCCGACAGCCGAATCGGGCCCTCCTTTCTGTTTCCCGGCCCCGGCTACGGCGGCTCGTGTTTCCCGAAGGACGTCAAGGCGCTGGTCAGAACGGCGAAGGAGTACGGAGAGAACCTTGGTGTGCTGGACGCAGTCGAAGAGGCGAACGATCGGCAGAAGCGGCGTCTGTTCGAGAAGCTCAGTCGAGTGCTGGGTGGGTCCCTGAAGGGCGCCCATGTCGCCATATGGGGGCTTGCGTTCAAGCCGAACACCGACGACATGCGGGAGGCGCCGGCGTTGACGCTCATCGACGCCCTGCTCGAGGCCGGGGCGACCGTCACGGCGCACGATCCGGTGGCGATAGCCGAAACCCGGCGCAGGCTTGGCGACTCGATTCGTTACGCCGATTCGAACTATGCCGCGCTCGACGGAGCCGATGCTCTGGTCATCGTGACAGACTGGAACGAGTACCGCCATCCGGATTTCGGCCGAATCAAGGCGACGCTTCGCACAGCCTGTCATCATCGACGGCCGTAATCTGTTCGACGCGAGCAAGATGAGCTCGCTCGGTTTCACGTACGACTCAATCGGGCGCCGGCGCTGCTGAGTTCGAACGCCGAGCCGATGAAGCCTGACCCCTCGTGACGAGGGATTTCATTTGAATTGCGTTTCCCAGTCGTAGTTCAGATGGTGGTCGTCGTAAGCCAGACGACATTCGTCAGAGGGGTCGTAGAACCGGCTGGTGACGTAGATCAGTACCGCCGAATCGGTGCCGATGACCTTATAGCCGTGCGCCACGCCGGGAGGGATCAGCACTTGCCACGTGCGCGAGTTGCCGACATACAGCGTGTTGCGCTGGCCGAACGTCGGCGATCCTTTTCGGACGTCGACGAGAACGATCTGCAGCATGCCCTTCACCACGGTCCAGCAGTCGTACTGCCGCAGGTGGTAGTGAAACGCCTTCACGATACCTGGATACGTGAACGTCGCAGATACCTGAGTCGTCTCAGGAGCAAAGGCGCCGGCCAGACCGTGCCCGACGCGCAGGACCTCCATGAACTGCCCGCGATCGTCGGGCCAGACCGCATGCGGCTCTATCTGGACGCCGTCGATCAGACCTGGACTGGTCGGAGCCGTGATGACCGTCCCGATCCCTTTGCTGCACTGTGGCATCTCGATGTCGGGTAGACGATCGGCAGGGGCATCTTCTGGCCGAGACACCTCAAAGACTTTGGACATACAGCTCCGTTCAGCGCTTGGGGTCGGTTGCGGGAATTTCTGCGAGGACGCGGCGGATCTCGGCGGCCGTGTCGGGATCTGGGTTCGCCGAGAGCGCGCGCTGCAGGGCGGCCCGGCCTTGTATCGTATCCCCGGATCTGTACGTAGGCCAGCCCCAAATGATAGCGATACGACACGTTGTCCGGCGCCTTCTCGACACTCCGCTCGAAGAGCGGAATGGCAAGGTCCGGTAACTGTTTCTTGTAGTAGACCCAGCCAAGGGTGTCCATGATCTCCGGGCTCTCCGGGAGGACGGACGTTGCCGTCTGGGCGAGTGTGAGAGCCTTGTCGAGATCTTCCCCGGACTCCGCGTGGATCCAGGCGAGGTTATTGGCCGCGATTGCCGCGCGCGAGTCGATGGCGAGTGCGTCTTCGTATCGCTTCGCCGCGAGATCGTTTCGGCCCTGTGCCTGCAGGATTATGCCAATCATCGTAAGCGCGCCGACCGGCTTGCTCTGCCTGGCGGCTAGATTTTCAAACTCGAGACGCGCCTGATCGAGTTTCTTCTGGCTGATGTACAGCTGTGCGAGCATGCCGTACGACGTGAGCAGGGTTGGCTCGGCATCGATCGCCTGTCGCAGCACTTTCTCAGCCGACGAAAGATCCTGTGCGCTCCAGTAGGTCCGCGCGGCCAGGAGCAACATCGCGGGTGAGCGATCGACTTTCAGGCGTTCCTCGATTCGCGACTTTGCCGCGGAGGCATCGTTGGCCTTGAAATCGAGCGCGATGAGTCCCGCCAGCGCATCCGGTGAGCGCACATCGAGCTCGGTTGCGCGCTGGAAGGCGTTGCGCGCGGTTGCCGTGTCGTTACGCAGAAGCGCAAGCGAGCCGGCCAGTGTGTGGACGGCGGCAACGTCGCCGTTTGTCTTCTGCAGCTCGGCGATCTCGCGTGCCGCGCGGTCGAGATCTCTGTTGGCCAGAAGGCTGCGCACGAGCGTCAATCTCGCGGCGAGGCTTCGGGGTTGGGTCCTTGCAGCTTCCTCGGCCGTACGCACCGACGCCGCGGCGTTGCCGGTCGAAAGTTGCAGTTTGGCGATCTCCACCTGCGCCGCGCCCGCGCGCGGATTGATTCGCAATACCTCCTGAAACGCGGCCTCGGCTGCGGCTGTGTCACCTCGCGCCTGATACAGGCGGCCCAAATCGAACTGGGCTTCCGCGGAGCCAGGGTTGGCGGCCGCTGCGGACTTGATCACTGCCAGGGCATCGTCGCTTCGCCCTTCTCTCAACAGCAGTTGACCCTTGAGCAGCTGGGCATCCAACGACGAGGAGTTCTTCGCCAGCACGTCCGCGACCAGCGTCTGCGCCTTCTGGAAATCACCAGCGGCGGCGTGCGCACGCGCGAGCCGCTCTTCCACTTCGCGGGCCTTGAGTTGCTGCGCCCCGAGCGATTCGAGGTGCTTGACCGCCTCCTTCGCGCGTCCCGACACGATGTAATAGTCGGCCAGCGCAAAGTCGGCTGCGACGTCGTCGGAACCGTCAGCGATTCGCACGAGGTACTGTTCGGCGTCACGGTAGCGTCCCGCTGCGATCGTGAAGGCGGCCATTGCGCGATTCGCCTGACCGTTATCCGGTTCCACCGCGAGCGCGGCGACGAGCACGGCCTCCGTCTCCTTCGCGTTCCCGACTGCCCAATAGAAGTTGGCGAGCGCGAGATGCGCGTCCACCGATTTCGGCGCGAGTTCCACCGCGCGCTTGAAGGCCGACTCGGCCTCATTGCGTCGGCCGCGGGCGAACTCTACTCGACCGAGGTGTGTGAACGTCGTGCCCCGTCCGGGATCCAGACGGATCGCTTCCTCGATCGCCTTCAGAGCATCGTCGAACGAGGTCAGGCCGGCGAGCGCGTTGCCACGGAGTAGATGGGCCTGGATATTGTCAGGCTCGAGCCTCAGAGCGAGGTCCGCTCTCGCGAGTGCGTCCTCTGGCTTTCGAGCGGCGAGTAAGTAGGCCCCCGCGGTCAACTGCAGCTGCACATCATTCGGCAGCAAGTCCGCAGCACGCACATATTGCTCGAACGCGCGCGGAGCGTCGCCGATTCTGGCGTACGCTTCCGCGAGTCGCTTGCGAGCTTCGCCAAACGAACCATCGATATCAACGGCGTTTCGGTATTCGATGATGGCATGTTGGTACTTGCCCTCCGCGAAGGACTGATTGCCGCTGTCCAAGTACCGTTGCTTTCGGACCGAAGGGTCCGCCTGGCATGCCGTTGTGAGCAGCCAACCCATTACGAGCAAGCCCGGGATGGCCAGCCGTTTGACGAGCGATATTGGCGATGAATCCCTCATGGGTCCAGACCAAAACCAGCAAATGCTTTTCCGTTGGTCCGAAGTCAGCCGAATGAATCCAAGACCATATTTTCCAATAACTTAACGACTTGTGTCCAGAGTGTCTCTCCGAAGGCGATCAGAGAAATCTGCCTGGTCCCCGAACAATATCCAAGCCAAGCCGGTTGAGCAGTGCGTGGGCCACGACGCCAACCGTCACGGTTTTCCGACCGGGTCGAGATCATCAGGCCTGTTTCCCGAAGTCTCGCGACTCATGGTGGTCGCGGGGCTGGTCGAAGAAGACGTCGCGTAGTGGTCCATGCACTGACGGAGGTAGGCGCCGTACGAGCTGTTCGGGTAGCGGTCAGCTAATCGGAGCAGTTGCCGGTCATCGATGAACCCCTTCGCGAACGCGATTTCCTCGATGCAAGCGACCTTCAGACCCTGCCGCAGTTCGAGTGTCTGCACGAACTGCGATGCCGCCAGCAGCGAGTCATAGGTGCCGCTGTCAAGCCATGCGACACCACGTCCAAGCCTGGCGACGGACAACTGGCCCCGGCGCAGGTACTCGAGATTCACATCGGTGATCTCCAGCTCGCCTCGCGCAGACGGCTCGAGTCGCGACGCGATGTCGACGACGGTCCCGTCATAGAAATAGAGGCCCGTGACCGCCCAGTTCGAACGCGGCGTCCTGGGCTTCTCCTCCAGGGTGAGTGCTCGCCCCTCGTTGTCGAATTCTACGACCCCGTACCGCTCGGGATCGTGCACGTGATACGCGAAGAGTCGCGCTCCCTCGGTCAACCCGCTCGACCCCTCGAGCAGCCTGATCAGATCGTTGCCGTAGAAGATGTTGTCCCCGAGGATCAGGCAGACCGGAGACGATGCGATGAATTCAGCGCCGATGACGAACGCCTGCGCGATGCCTGCCGGCGTCGGCTGCTCGCGGTAGCTGAGACGCATGCCAAGTTCGCTGCCGTCGCCCAGCAGTTCGCGAATCATCGGCAGATCCCGCGGCGTGCTGATGACAAGGATCTCGCGGATGCCGGCCAGCATCAGCGTGGCCAGCGGGTAGTGAATCGTGGGTTTGTCGTAAACGGGCAGCAGTTGCTTGCTGATCGTTCGCGTCAACGGATACAGCCGCGTCGCGCTGCCGCCAGCCAGGATGATTCCCTTCATGGAAGTTCAATTCTAGCGAGTTCCGCGGAAGGCGATGTCCCGCCGCGCGACCGGACGCGCGGTCACTGCGCCGCCGGCGTTGACGCTCCAACGTCGCGCCAGCTGTAGTTCTTCTCGTAGTATTCGCGGTACTCACCCGTTCGGACACGCCGCGTCCAATCGACGTTGTCGCGATACCACTGCACGGTCTGCGCCAGGCCTGTCTCGAACGTCATCTCCGGTACGAACCCCGTTTCGCGTGCCAGCTTCTCGCTCGACAGCGCGTACCGTCGATCGTGGCCCGGGCGATCGGTCACGGTCGTCATGAGCGACTCGGGTGCACCGACGATCTCGAGTACGCGCTTGATGACGTCACGATTCGGAAGCGCCCGGTTGCCACCGATGTTGTAGACCTCGCCTTCGCGCCCACGGCGGAGGACCGCCAGGATTCCGCGGCAATGATCGTCGACGTAGAGCCAGTCGCGGATCTGCATGCCGTCGCCGTAGACCGGCAGCGGAATACCCTCGATTGCGTTCGCGATCATCAGCGGGATGAGCTTCTCGGGAAACTGGTATGGCCCGTAATTGTTCGATGCGCGGGTCACCACGATCGGCAGCTTGAACGTCCGGACGTAGGACAGCGCGAGCAAGTCGGCAGCTGCCTTCGACGCCGCGTAGGGGCTGCTCGGCTTCAGGGGGAATGTCTCGTCGGCTTCGCGCGGCGCGTCGATGTCGCCATACACTTCGTCGGTCGAGACGAGGAGAAAGCGGCCGATCCTGGCGTGACGCGCCGCGTCGAGCAGCGTCGCCGTGCCGCGGATGTTGGTCTCGATAAACGGATCGGGGGAAAGAATGCTGCGGTCGACGTGCGATTCAGCCGCGAAATGGACGATCGCGTCGATGCCACCCTCGAGGATCGACGCCACGGTCCGCGCATCGCAGATATCGCCCTTGACGAAGGAATGGCGCGGGTCACCACTCACCGAGGCGAGGTTTTCCAGATTGCCGGCGTAGGTCAGCTTATCGAGCGTGACGATGTGCGCGTCCGACTCGCGGGCGAGCACATATCGCACGAACGCCGAACCGATGAAACCTGCGCCGCCAGTGACGAGTAATCTCATTCGAACTGTGTCTCCCGGTCGTAATTATTGTTTGCGTATCTACGTGAGCGGAAGAAGTGGTGGCTGGACGCAGGTTCTATCGCCTGAGCAGCTCGAAGATTGATGTCTCAGTCGCTACATACATCAACCCGCTCTCGGTCGCCGCCGCGGTCATCACATGTAGCTCGCCGAGGTCGAGCGGCACATACTCCGCGACACTCCCGTCCTGACGCCGAAGTGTTTTCGACAAACGGCCATCCGCAAGAACAAACAGCGCAGGCTGTTGTGACTCGTTTGACTTCGCCAGCAGGAGCGAGACGGGTTGATCTGACGCCACTTGTGCCACCAGGTAGGGCGATGGTGGCTGCAGCAGCGGCGATGTTGGTACGACGCCGATCGCGTAGGGACTGCCTGCATTTCGTCCGGCGACCCAGATGCGTTGCTGATCGGCATCGAGGAAGAGCGATGTCGGCGTGGAGAATCCAGATGCGAAAGCCGGGAGGCCGAGCCTGTTATCAGGAGGCACACGCCCATCGCGCGTGATTCGCAGAACGATTCCCGATCCCGCCGATGAGGACCTGGAATCGAGCGCAGGAACCGCCACGTACACATGCCCCTGGCGGTCCACGGCGATCGATGACGGGATATCGCGCGGGACGGGAATACCAGTGAGAATCGTCGCTCCCTCGCCCAGCGTGTTGGCGACCTCACGGTATCGCGTGACGTTCAACTGGAGTTGCCCGGAGTGTGTCTGATCGGTCCAGGCAACGAACACGAACCTGTTCTCGGGAAAGCTCCACACATCGACCGCGAGGCCTACGATTCGTGCCTGATCATCATTCAAGGCAAGGACAGGCTCTGGTATCAGCGCGCCGTCGGCCACGACGCGAACTCTCGTGTTGCCTTCGACAAAGAACAGACGGCCGTCCGGCGCAGGGCTCAGCGCGCTCACTCCCGAAAGACTCGACGCAACTGCGCGCACCGCATAACATTCCGTCGCGCTACCCGTCAGACAGGCAGTCGAGGGCGTCGAGGGCAGCGGGGCAATCAGGGACGCAGATGCTTGAGCAGAGGTGAGTTGACCGGTATCGCCCGAAAGAACGAGTGGTTCCGAGGGTGGACTTTCAATGCCATTCAGCACAGACACCAAGTGCAGCACGTGGTGTCCCGATCCGAGCTCCGGCAAGAAAGCCGTGCAGATGTAGCCTGCCCCTCCAGTGGCTGTTATACAGGTGACGCTGGTGAGAGGGTAGCTGACGTCATCGACGAACAGCCGGAACGACAGGGATCGAGCATGTGGAAGCGACGCTGCCAGCTGGTCCCATTCGAGGCGCGGGCGGCTCTGAGCCGTCCCGTCGTGGCCTCCGAACGCGAAGGTGCCCGCAGCCCACGCCAGCAATGCGGCCCTGAGAAGACGAGGGTGACGGTTCGATATTCGCATCTGCAGTGATCGGGGACTCTCGATCCTAGCCCGGCTCCCAAGCGCCGTCTACCTCCGATCGACTCCATGGTTCACGTCCTTGCGTGTGCAGGCGCATTTCTCGTTCGAGGCAAACGAAGCGCCTATGTCCGCCTCGCGCCGCACCAGCCCGGCAATGGGACCGCCACCATTCGCGTAAAGACGCTTCGGTCGACGCCTTTTGATCCGTTTCGACTGATCCGCCGAATACGGTAAGTTACGCGACAGGTGCGAAAAGAGTTGAGCAACTTGTTGCGGGTCCTCCTGTGCGGCGACGACGCGAGTAGTACGACGGCTGTCGCTGAGCAACTTGCCGAAACGCCGGGCGGGGAGCATCTTCGCATCGCCGTTGTCGACACTTCCGACCCCAAGAGGAGCACCCACGACATCGCTCGGGAGGCGCTGGTGTCAGACGTCGCAGTCATCGCTGTCGACGGGGCGAGAGGCGTGACCCCCGAAAATCGAAGGCAAACACACTTGCTTCTTGCGCTGGGAGCGCGTCGTGTCGTGATTGCTATCAGCGATGTCGACGTCACCCACGCCGAAGCCGCGTGGAGAGGCTTCGAGCGCGACTGGGCCGACCTCTCGGCTCGTTTCGGCTCGACGGCCGTCTCGTGGGTCCCCGTTTCGGCTGGCGGCGATGGTAAATCAACTTTGCTCGAGCATGTGGAATCGGTAGGGGCCATCGAATCGATGCCGGGAGCTCGGCTCGTGGATCTCACCGCGGATCGATTCGAGGCGTCGGTCGTATGGCTGTCCGATCGGCCATTGCTGCAAAGTCGATTGTACGTGATGAGAATCGGCGTGACGACAATGTCGGCCACCGTGGCGCCCCTCAAATACCGAGTGGACCCACGGACATTTCAGCCTACTCCTGCCAAGACTCTTGATTGCGGTGACATCGGTGTCTGTAATCTGGAGCTGACACAAGCGATAGCGTTCGATGCCAATCGACGCCGTTTCGAGCTGCTCGACGATTCCGGAACCGAGACCGTCGGCGTCGGTTTGCTCCACTTCGCGCTTCGTCGCTCGCAGAATGTGCAGTGGCAGGAACTGGACATCCACAAGAGCGCTCGGGCGGCTCTGATGGGTCAGCGGCCGTGCGTGGTCTGGTTCACCGGACTCTCTGGCGCCGGGAAGTCGACGATCGCGAATCTGGTGGAAAAGCGGCTCCATGCACTCGGACGGCACACGTATCTGCTCGACGGCGACAATGTGCGTCACGGACTGAACAAGGACCTTGGTTTCACCGACGCCGACCGCGTGGAGAACATCCGGCGCGTGGCCGAAGTGGCCCGCCTAATGGTGGACGCCGGGTTGGTCGTGCTCGCGTCGTTCATCTCACCGTTCCGGGCCGAGCGTCGAATGGCCCGCGCGCTCGTTGGGGAAGGAGAGTTCATCGAGGTCTTCGTCGATGCGCCCCTCGAAGTCGTCGAGTCGCGTGACCCGAAAGGACTCTACCGAAAGGCACGCCGCGGGGAGCTCAAGAACTTCACGGGGGTAGACTCACCGTACGAGGCGCCCGAGAATGCCGACGTGCGGCTGGATACGGCGCGTCTCAGCGCCGAGGAGAGCGCGCAGGCAGTACCCACCATCTCGAGCGTGCCGGAATCCTGAAGTGGTGATCCCGGTGTGCTTTGCGCCTGCTTGTCCACCTTCACGTCAAACGCGCAGTCCCTTATGGATGCGGACTTCAGTTCGACGCGGCGGGCTGTAGCGTACGGCTCTCCGCGGGCATGATGAACCAGGCGATGAGATAGGCGACGATGCCGCCAATCACCGCACCGGGATAGATCGCGAGGGCGACAGCGGCGAGCCGGACGATCGTGGCATCCACTCCGAAATACTCCGCCAGCCCGCCGCACACACCGGCAATTTGCTTGTCCGTCTCAGAACGGGCCAAACGCCTGCCCAGCACTCTGTGGTCCTGTGGGCCAGCAACAGGCGTCAGCACCCAGGCCGCAATGTAGGCCACGACTCCGCCGATGAGCACACCCGGGATGATGGAGAGTGTTACCCATGCGAGCCGGACGACTGTGACGTCCGCGTCGAAATAGGCAGCCAGCCCTGCGCAGACACCGGCGACTTTGCCGTCCTCCGGGAGTCGCACAAATCGCCGCGGGGCATCGGGAATTCTCGCGGGCGCTCCGCAAAAGCGACAGTACCGATGATTCAGGCTCGATTTCCCGCTGGCATTTGGCACAGGTCACGACACACCCTCCGGAAAGACTCTCTAATCATTGATACGCAATCCGAGGGGCCGGAGGTTCGAAAGCTGGCCACACCGAAGCCGGATGGGGCTGCCCCGCCGACGCCGAAGGCGAAGGCGGGTTACTTTCCGAACAACCGCCTCAGACGCTCCCCGATCTCGTTCTGGATGCCACGTCGAAGGGCGGCAATGGCGTTGATGGTGATGCGAGGCTGCTGCAACGTGCCGCCGAGCCGGGCCGGCAGCACCACTCTGTTCTGCTCTCGTGTGAAACGGGCCAGATCCGTGCCCGCCTGCGCAGAGAGCTCCTCGGAAAGCATCAAGTCGACCGTTCCGTCGAGTGCGCCGGTTTCAAGAGCGAGAGTCGCCGTTCCCGTGATGTCGGCGTCTCGTGAGCGCATCGAAAACATGTCGGCTCGAAAAACCTGCCTGGCAAGCGAGAACGTCGCATCGATTCGTTCGAACTGATCGCTTGCGGCAGCCGTATCAGGTGCCGGGCGGCCGAAGAACAGCACGACCGTTCGGACAAGATCGAGTCGCTTGATGGTGCCATCAACGATCGATGTTGCGCCCTTGCCGTTTGCGCTTGCCAGAGCGGCCGCCATGTCCGCGCCTTGCGCGGTGAATGTGCCGTCGCCATCCAGCGTCCCGGTGATGGTGTCTGGGGAGCCTCCGAATGCTGCGATTTGCGCAACGTCCAGTCCCTTGAGCCGAGATTTGAGCGTCATCGACATGGTGTCAGCGAGTCGCGCATTCAGCGACCCGTCATAGCTCCCGCCGAAGAGCGAGAACGTCAATGGCGACAACACGAGACGATCTCCATCGAGTGCCATGCGGGCGTTGAACTGCTTGATCTGAAGACCGGCGGCGGTAGCGCTGTCAGCCTCAATCTCGGCGCTGACCTTCATCGGTTTCTGTGGTGCCCCGCGTCGGGCCGTGCGGCGCTCCGGAGTAAACGCCTCGACCAATGCGAGCAATTCGTCAACGTCGACCTTGTTGGCCTTGACTTGAACCTTGGCGTCAACGCCCGGCTCCAGAACGGCCTCACCCTCCACTTGAAGGGCAGTGCTGCCGGATTCAGCCGTGAAATTTTCAATCGTCAGTCGGTCACCATCCAACGATGAATCCGCTGACACGGTCACTTCGCGCCCCCGGCTGACGATGCGAATGTCGCGCAGGGAGATTTCGCGGACTGAAACCACTTCCACGCCGGCACCTTGCGATGCCGATTCGGTCTGCGTCGATGCACTGTCCTCGGGCAGGCTGAAGGGCAGCGGCATCTGAATGCGGCTGTCGGAGATCACGACCCTCGCGTCTTCGATGCGCCGGTTGAGCAACGCGCGGAGATCCGTCGAGAGGTCGACGCTCGCGAGTGTCAACACAACCGGCTCGCCAACCTCGATGCCGCTCAGCCCGATGCCAGGACGTGGAAAAATCTGACCCGCCGCTGCCTTGATTCTCACCGGCTGTCCCAGCCACGTCGTCGCCTGTTGCTCGAGGGCGCGCCGCATCCCATCTCCAGAGAAGAACCAATACAGACCGATCGTCGCAACGAGGAGAAGAACGACAATCGTCGCGGCAACGATGAGGATGATCTTTCTCATGATGGTGTCAGACTACAACAGCCGGAGCCATGCCTGAGTTACCTGACATCCTGTTATATCTTCACGCACTTCGTCCGCGTGTCGTGGGGAGTCGCGTCAGCGGGGTACGCCTGGTCTCACCGTTTCTGTTGCGCTCGATCGAGCCACCGCTCGCGACGGTCGAGGGCCGTCTGGTCACCGATCTGCACCGTCTTGGCAAGCGCGTCGTCTTCGAGTTCGAGGGGGATCTCTTCCTCGTGTTCCATCTGATGATTGCCGGCCGATTTCGCTGGAAGCCCGCAGGAGCGGCTGTGCCGGGCAAAGTCGGCCTCCTGGCCATCGACTTCGACGCTGGCACGCTCATCATGACGGAAGCGGGCACCAAGCGTCAGGCGTCACTCTACGTCGTCCAGGGTCGCGATGCCCTGGCTCGTCACAACCCTGGTGGACTCGAAGGTACTGAACACGGATGTCGCGTCCTTTCAGGCTGCGCTGCAACGTGAAAACCACACGCTGAAGCGAGCGCTCACGGATCCGCATCTCTTCAGCGGTATCGGAAACGCCTACTCGGACGAAATCCTGCACGCGGCGAAGCTGTCGCCCTTCAAGCAGACCTCGTCCCTGAGTGACGAGGAGACGGCGCGTCTGTTCGAGGCCACTCAGACGGTGCTCGCCGCCTGGGTCGAGCGCTTGCAGCAGGAGGCCGGCGATGCATTTCCGGAGAAGGTGACGGCGTTTCGCGAAGGGATGGCCGTGCACGGTCGTTACGGTAAGCCGTGCCCGGTATGTGGCTCGCCAGTGCAGCGTATTGCGTACGCCTCGAACGAAGCCAATTACTGCGTTACCTGCCAGACCGGCGGGCGACTGTTGGCCGACCGATCGCTGTCACGACTGCTGCGCGAGGACTGGCCACGCACGCTGGAGGAGTTGGAACGCAGAAAGCGCCAATGACGTCCCACTCCCGCATGACTCGAACACTGTACTCTTAAGAATACCGACCAAGGCATGAAGAGACGCGTTGGGTTCCTCTTACTTCTGGCCTCGCTCTTCTGGTCTCCCGTCCGCGCGCAGTCACCGAATGAGCTGCGCTGGGGCGGTGATGCAGAGGGCGGCTCGCCGTTCGTCGAGGCCGACCCAGGCGATCCGACACGAGTGGTCGGGTTCGAGGTTGAGGTCGCTCAGCTGCTTGCCGAAGGCCTGGGACGTCAGCCGCGGTTCATACAAGTAGGGTTCACGACCCTCGATGCCGCGGCCGCGCGCGGTGACTTCGACGTCGGCCTGAGCGGAATCGAAGACAGCCCCGCACGACAGTCCCGCCTTGCGGTCACGATTCCTTACTATCAGTTTCGCGAGGTTCTGACCATCCGCGACGAAGACGCTGGCACGTACCGCGCGTTGCCCGATCTGCGCGGACGACGTGTCGCCACGCTCGGCGCAACATTAGCTTACGACCTCCTCGTCGAGGCCCAATCACAATTTGGCGTCGTCCCGGTCGTCTACGAGGACGATGTTCACCCGTATACCGACCTGGTTCTGGGCCGGGTGGACGCGGTCCTGCTCGACTACGTCCTTGCAGAGCGCGGTGTCCGCCGGAATCCAGGGCTCACGAATCAACCGACTGACGTGGGCGTCGGCTATTACGTGGGAATCACTGCGAGAGAAAATGCAACCCTCCGCGATCAGATGAACGAGATTCTGCAGCGCGCGATGCGTGACGGCCGCCTCGAAGCCATCTTCCGTCGCTGGAACATGTGGAACGACGATCAACCTCGCCTGTACGCACGGCTGCTGAGCGGCGAGACCGATCCGCAGTCCGAGGTTGTTGCCGCCCCGGTCACGCCGACCGGGTGGGAGGCTGCCGTTCGCTACTTCCCGGCGTTGCTCCGTGCGGCCGTCATCACCTTCGTGCTGTCCTGCCTGTCAATGGCACTCGCCGTCTTCATCGGCGTGATCATCGCAAGCGGCCGTGTCTATGGGCCACCCGCCGTTCGAGCATTTCTCACGGGGTGGGTCGAACTGATTCGCGGAACCCCGCTCCTGCTGCAACTGTTCGTGCTCTACTTCGGTCTCGCTGCAGTCGTGCAGCTCCCGGCGTTTGTCGCCGCACTCATTGGACTCGGACTGAACTACGCTGCCTACGAGAGCGAGATCTATCGAGGCGCGCTGCAGGCCGTACCGGCGGGTCAGCTCGACGCGGCACGCACGCTCGGGCTCAGCGACCGCCAGACGCTGGTGCTCGTCCGCGGGCCACAGGCGTTCAGGCTGGCGCTCGCGCCCATGACCAACGACTTCGTTGCGCTCCTCAAGGACAGCTCGCTCGTCTCTGTGATCACGGTCGTGGAGCTGACGAAGGAGACATCGATCTTCGCCGCGAACATCGGCAGCTGGCTGCTCCCGGGCGCGATGTGCGCGGCCATGTACCTCGCTCTTTCGCTGCCGCTGGCGCGGCTGGCCCGGCGACTCGAGAAAGGATGGCAGAGATGAGCGGTCCGAAGGTGCTGGTCCGAGGTGGAGTGAAGATTGACGGTGACCGTTCTCGATATTGTTGACGTGACCGTCTCCCGTGGCTTGCGCCCGGTGGCGCAGGGCGTCACGATTTCGGTAAAGCGTGGCGAGAGCGTCACCATCATGGGGGCGTCGGGCTCTGGCAAGACCAGCGTTCTGCGCGCCATTGCTGGTCTCGATCCGATCGTTGCCGGCCGCATCGTCGTCGACGGGGTCTCAATCGAGGCTGGCAAGAGTCCCGACGCGCGCACGCGGCGCGAGTTATACCGAAAGGTCGGAATGGTTTTTCAGTTCCACCACCTCTTCGAGCACCTCAGTGCGATCGAGAACGTTTGCCTCGCCCCAGTGCACGTGCTGCACCAGGCACGAAAGGCTGCAGAACAGAGAGCATTCGAACTGCTCGAGCAGATGGGCATCGCGGCTCGGGCACACGCCATGCCACACGAATTGTCAGGCGGTGAAGCGCAGCGCGTTGCCATCGCTCGTGCGCTGGCGATGGGGCCGCACGTGCTATTGATGGATGAACCAACAGCGTCGCTCGACCCGGCGCGCCGCGGAGACCTTGCGGCGATTCTGCGTCAACTGGCTGAGAACGGTTGCGCCCTTCTCATCGCAAGCCACGACGAAGAGTTCGTGCGCGGGTGCGCACATCGCGTGCTTACGATGGCCGAAGGGCGCATCCGCGGCATCGACGCGGTCAAGCCGGCTACCGCGTGAATTGCGGTGAGGCCGCGCTCTGGGTGCTTCCGGCACTGCCGAATGCCGTCACGGTCGCGACGTAGTTACCCGGCGAAAGCCCCAGGATCGTAGACGCGACGTCGACCCGGATCTCACCGTTGTAGATCGATGGTTTTCCAAGATCGCGGGTAGCCACTGGGTTCGCGACTCGCGTATCCGCTCCCGCAGGGAAGATTTCGAGCAGATAACGGACGACGGCAGTCGCGTGATTGCTCGACGGCGTGAATGCGGCCGTAACGGGCATGGTCGCGGACCTGACCGTGATGTCTCGTGTCGACGAGACGGTCGTGGCGCCGGCGTTGTCGCGGGCGACGGCGGTCAACGAGTAGCTTCCCACAGACACGTTCGTCCACGAGAAGGTGTACGGGCTGCTCGTGTCCTTCCCGATGAGTATCGAGCCCCGGTAGAACTCAACCTGGGTGATGTAACCACCCGTGTCGCCGGCAGTAGCGCTCAACGCGATCGTTGCCGGCGCGGTGAAAATTGCGCCAGACGATGGAGAGGTGAACGTCACCCAGGGCGACTGATTTGATGACGATGAGGTCGTGGACGTCGTCACGGTCACTGTGCGAGCGGGGGAGACGGTGTAGGCGCCGAGCGTTGTCGCGGGCGACGGCGGTCAACGAGTAGCTTCCCACAGACACGTTCGTCCACGAGTACCTGGTACGGGTAGGTCGTGTCCGACCCGATGAGTGTCGAGCCCCCCCGGTAGAAGTCAACCCGGGTGATGTAACCACCCGTGTCGCCGGCACTGGCTTTCAACACGATCGTTGACAGTGCGGGGAAAATTGCGCCTGCCGATGGAGCGGTGAAAGTCACCCAGGGCCACTGATTTGATGACGATGAGGTCGTGGACTTCGTCACGGTCACTGTGCGAGTGGCCGACGCCGCCGTCGCACCGGCGTTGTCCGTCGCCACAGCCTTCAACGTATAAGAGCCGGCGATGAGGGGCGACCACGACACGCTGTACGGACTCGAGGTGTCCGTGCCGATCAATGTCGAACCTGCATAGAATTGCACACGCGAGACTGTCCCATCCGAATCTGCGGCGTGCGCGGACAAAGTAATTTTCGTGCCTGCGGCGAAGCTGGCGCCGTTGGCGGGACTTGTCAACGACACTGTTGGCGCCTTGTTGGTGCGAGTCTGGGCCGACGCCGGATTGACTACGAGATCACTTACCGCGAGGCACACCACTACTGTTGCGAGGCGAACGTCGCCTCGCCGCGTTCTAAGAGGCACTTTATATAAGTCCTTCCCGAGCTTTCTAAGGGGGGGCCGTTGAGCCGGCGGGCCTACCGCAACCGTAATGCCAAACTACAGAAGTCCGTTTTTTCGCAGAGTTCGCGGTATCGGCGCCCTTATGGCAAGCCCGTGAGTGGCTGAATTGTGTGCATCCGGTAAATTCCTTACACACTTAGGCGTAGAAGCGACGCTGGCTGGACCGTTGGTAAGATTGCCTGCAATGGGCAGTGAACCGACAATCCAGACACATTCCCTGTTCGTCGAACGTGACACCGAGAGAAAGATCCGGCACCGTAACAAGCTCTACTACCGCTTTAATCACTGGCCGATCTGGATCTTCGTGTTTTTCATCGCGCCAGGGCCGCTCGTATTCGATCTGTTCGATCAGGGCTTCGACCCGCGGATGGGGACCTGGCTCGCGGTGGTCCTTGCAGGTACTGCCATGGCTGGCCTGTTCGGACAGTTGCCAGGCTGCGAGCCGCGGCCCTACATCATTCGCTTCACCGAGGACCGGCCCAATCCGCTCTACCGTCGCATCTGTTACACGACGGCGTGGGGAGAAGTGGTCGCCTTTGCGGTGCTGAACATCGCGGGCCTCGCGTATGCGACGGCAACGGGCGAGTGGCGCCTCGAGCAAATGTACGAGTCCGCCTATTTTCCCATCGCCGGCACGATGTGGGTGCTCGGTGCATTGGGGCACCTTCCGCGTGTGAAGCCCTCGACGAAAGGGGAAGGGCACGAGCGGCGGTATTTCTATGGTTCGGTCTGGGCGGTGGCGTGCGCGCAGCCGGTTCTGTGGTTCCTGTGGAGGGTCTTGCCGGAATCACGGTTCGCAGACGGGATCAAACTCCTGGCATTTGTCGGCATTCTCGCAGCGGTTGGCCACATGGCCAGGCGAGGGTGGCTGCCCCGGACGCGCCCGATCGTGCCGGGCGAGTGGGCGGTCTCTGACTAGGCTCTCGGCTCCGGGCTTACGACACCCGGTGTCATAATCTGACCGACAATGGCGGCCGCGATCGATGCCCTGACATCGCCAACCCTCAAGCATCTCCGGGAGGCGTGGTGGGACGATGAGTTCACGGAATTCCTGGCGGAAACGCTGAAGCCGAGACCCGGCAACCGCATTCTCGACGTCGGATGTGGCGAAGGGCTCGGCGACGTCGCCATCGGCCGATTGCACATCTCGCAGGTCCGGCTGACCGGAGTCGATCGCGTTCTCTCGAAAGTCAAGGCGGCGCGCCAGGAGACAGCCTCTCATAACCAGCGCGTTCAATTCGCCGCGGCCGATGCGTGCCGCTTGCCTTTTCGTGACGGCGTGTTCGATTCACTCTTTTCAGTTGCGGTGCTTCAGCACGTCAACGATGTTGAAAGCGCGGTCGCGGAGTTTGCCCGCGTGACGACGCCGCGCGGTCGCGTCGTGGCGGTTGAACCGGACAACAGCGCACGATACGGCTTCAGCTCGACGCCGGCAGGGCAACGCGCATTCGAGCTGTCCCGTTCGTTCTTCAACGCGCTTTCTGTCCAGCAGTCCGATGGGCGCACGTCTGCCGTCGGACCAAACCTGCCGCGACTCTTCTCGGAACGTGGCCTCGAGCCGATCGAAGTGCGTCTATTTCCCGTGTCGCAGACGTTGCTCGGACCGCCGGACGGAAGTGTCTGGCAATCGCGCAGAAGCGTTGTCGAACGCGCGCTCGCATCGGGTGGTTCCGATGCTGCGAGCTGGCTCGGTCGCGATTATCTCGATACGCTGAGAACCTACGAGGCCGAGGCCAAGAAGGCGGGATCGTCGTTCGTCGAGATCCAGAACACCATGCTCTTTGCCACCGTTGGCCAGAAACTCGATTGATCGCGTGACCAGGCCCCGAGCCGCGAGCCCAAAGCCGAAAGCCAGCGAAGGCTACGAAGGATGGGACGACTACGCGCCGTTCTACGACTGGGAGAATGCGCGGACGCTCGGCAAGCGCGACGTACCGTTCTGGCGGAATCTTGCGCTCCACTGCGGCGGCTCTGTCCTGGAGCTTGGTTGCGGCACAGGTCGCATCGCTTTGCCGCTGGGGCGCGCCGGGGTACCACTCGTCGGCATCGATCGATCGGGTCCGATGCTCGAGCGCGCTCGAAGCCGGGTGCGTCGCGCGCGCCTCGCCTCGCGCGTTCGTCTCATTCGAGGCGACATCCGCTTTCTGCCGTTCACTTCCGCCTCGACCAACGGCGCGACGCGGTCTCGCCGTAGCCCGCAGCCTGTCACTGCCGGCGAAGACGGATTCGCGATGGTGCTCGCGCCGTACGGACTTCTGCAGTCACTGTTGCGCGAACGCGATCTGACGGCCACGCTCGCCGAGGTGCGCAGAGTGCTGCGACCGGGCGGCACATTCGGTATAGAGCTCGTTGCCGATCTTCCGTCGTGGAAAGAGTACCAACAGCGAGTCAGCTTGAAAGGATGGCGGAATCGACCCGGTGGGTCGCACGTGACGCTGGTGGAGACGGTGCGTCAGGATCGGGCACGCCGGCTGACGATTTTCCATCAGGAGTTCACCGAGCGGCGTGGTGGCCGTCGGCGTACGCACCGGTTCGCCTTGACCTTTCGAACCTTGTCGGTACCTCAGATGGCTCGCCGCCTCCAGAAAGCCGGGTTCGAAGTCACCGCCGCGCTCGGTGACTATCGCGGGGCCGCTTGGGACCCTCGAGCCGAGGTGTGGGTCATACTGGCCAACAAGGCGTAGAAAAGGAGAACGATTTGTGAGCACAGATCCGGTCCCGCCAGATCAATACGCATCCGTCACACCCGACGTAAAACTCGGACGGAACGTGAGGCTCGGAAAGTTCATCAATCTGTACGGATGCACCATCGGCGACGAGACCAAGATCGGCGCATTCGTCGAAATTCAGAAGAATGCCAGCGTCGGGAACCGCTGCAAGATCTCGAGTCATACGTTCATCTGCGAGGGCGTGACGATCGAGGATCATGTGTTTGTCGGCCACGGCGTCGTGTTCGTCAATGATTCGTATCCGCGCGCGACCACCGAGAGCGGTGAGTTGCAGACTGCCTCGGACTGGAAGGTCGAGACCACTTTGATCAAGAAGGGCGCATCGATCGGGTCCGGAGCGACGATTCTTGCCAATCTGACGATCGGCGAGCGTGCGATCGTTGGTGCTGGCGCCGTGGTGACCCGCGACGTCCCAGCGGGCATGATCGTGGTGGGCAATCCGGCCCGGGTGCTCCGCCCGGTTGACCGCCCCAGTTCCTGATTCACGTCCACTCGAGCATGCGCATCGAGAGCCGACGTGATAAGATCGACGGTCGCTTCTCGTTGTATCTATTGGAGTTGTTGTATGTCTGGCCATTCCAAGTGGCACACAATCAAACATAAGAAGGGTGCCGCCGATGCCAAGCGCGGTAAGGCCTTCACGCGCATCATCAAGGAACTGACCGTCGCTGCCCGCAATGGCGGCGGTGATCCAGGCACCAACCCGCGCCTGCGCACGATCATCGCCGACGCCAAGGCGAACAACATGCCGCGCGAGAACATCGAGCGCGCCATTCGCCGCGGCACGGGCGAAGAGCCGGGAGTCTCCTACGAGGAGATCACCTACGAAGGCTACGGTCCCGGTGGCGTGGCGTTGATGATTCAGTCGCTCACCGACAACAAGAACCGCACCGTCGGCGAAATCCGGCACCTTCTTGCCAAATACAACGGCAACCTCGCCGCCGAAAACAGCGTGGCCTGGATGTTCACTCGCAAGGGCCAGGTCATCGTCGAGAAGGGCAAGGCCGACGAGGACAAGCTGCTCAACGTCGCACTCGATGCCGGGGCTGACGACATGAGCGACGACGGTGGCGCGTGGGAGATCGTGTCGTCGCCGGAGAGCTTCGAGGGCGTGCGCGACGCGGTCAAGGGTCTCGGCGTCGAGCCGGCCAGCGCCGAGGTCGCGATGATTCCGCAGAACTACGTCAAGCTTCAGGGCAAAGACGCGCAGGTCATGCTGAAGCTGATGGAAGCGCTCGACGATCACGACGACGTGCAGCACGTCTGGGCGAACTTCGACATCGAAGAGAAGGAGATCGAGGCCTCCCTCGCGTGAGAGTCTTCGGCATCGATCCCGGCTCCGAACGCACTGGTTACGGATGCGTGGAGACGGACGGTCGCCGACATCACCTGGTGACCTGCGGAGCGATCACCGCCTCCGCAGGTGATTCCTTCCCAAGCCGTCTCGCCAGAATTCATCGTGAACTGTGCGCGCGTCTCTCGGAGTGTCGCCCGACCTGCGTCGTGGTCGAGAATCTTTTCTACGCCAGCAACGTGCGCAGCGCGCTCAAGCTCGGGCACGCGCGAGGAGTCGCGATTCTCGCCGCCGTCGAGGCCGGCTGCGAAGTCTTGGAATACACGCCGGCGGAGGTTAAACGTGCGGTCGTGGGATACGGCCGTGCGGACAAACGGCAGGTCCAGCAGATGATCAAGCTGCTGCTTGGACTCGATCGCGTACCGACACCGCACGACGCCGCCGATGCACTGGCCGTGGCCATCTGCCACGTGCACTCGGGCCTTGCCGCTCGGGAACTGGGACTTGCGGGTACGAAATCAGGGCTCGGAACTCGATCACCGAAGACCGCACTCAAATCCTGGCGCCATTACCGGCCCGCTTGATGATCGCCTTCCTTCGCGGCCGAGTCCTGGACAAACAACCGAACCGAATCATCGTCGACGTGGCCGGTGTGGGCTATGAACTCCACGTTCCGCTGTCGACGTTCTACGAGGTGGGCGATGCAGGCGCGGAGGTCTCACTGCGCGTGTATACGCACGTGCGCGAAGAGGCCCTGCAGTTGTACGGGTTTCTCACGGATCTCGAGCGGCAGGTCTTCGAGCGTCTGATCGGTATCAGCGGAATCGGCCCGAAGCTTGCCATCGCCGTGCTGTCGGGTATGGACAGTCGTGAGGTGATTGCCGCGATCCAGCGTGGCGGATGTCGCTCGATTGACCAGGATTCCCGGGATTGGCAAGAAAACGGCAGAGCGCATCGTGCTTGAACTCAAGGACCGCCTGATGCAGCTTGCCTCACCTGCCGTCGTGGGGGCGGTCCCGGAGGTGTCTTCGGGCGATCGCCTTCGGGCAGACTTGCTCTCGGCGCTTCAAAACCTCGGCTATCATCGACCGCAGGCAGAGCGTGCGATCGACGGCGCTCTCACGGCCTCTCCCGATGTGGCATTCGACGTTGCGCTTCGTGGCGCGCTGCGGGAGCTGATGAAAGCGTCCGGCGGCAGGCAGTAGGCGGTAGCAGCACGTGGATGAACGACTGATTACTCCGGGTCGTGTGGACGAAGATGCGCAGTACGACGCGGGGCTGCGTCCGCGGTCGCTCGACGAGTACATCGGGCAGGACCGCCTTCGCGAAAACCTGCAGGTCTCAATCACGGCTGCACGCGGACGCAACGAAGCTCTCGACCATGTGCTGCTCTATGGTCCACCCGGATTAGGCAAGACGACGCTGGCCTACGTGATAGGCAACGAGCTTGGGGTTGCCGTTCGTGCCACCGCCGGGCCGGTCATCGAGCGGCCGGGTGATCTTGCGGGGATGCTCACCGACCTGCAGGAGCATGCGGTGCTCTTCATCGACGAGATTCACCGCATGGCTCCGGCCATCGAAGAGATTCTTTATCCGGCGATGGAGGACTACGAACTGGACATCGTCATCGGGCAGGGCCCTGGGGCCCGCTCGGTGAAGGTGCCGCTGCAGCGATTTACCCTGATCGGCGCGACGACGCGGGCAGGGTTGCTGACGTCGCCGCTTCGCGCGCGCTTTGGCATCGTGCACCGGCTCGACTTCTACACGCCCGAGGACATCGAGGAGATTGTCCGTCGCTCTGCGCGCATACTTGGTGTATCGCTGCACGACGATGCCGCGGCAGAGATCGCTCGGCGGGCTCGCGGGACACCCCGCATCGCGAACCGATTGCTCCGTCGAGTACGCGACTATGCACAGGTGCGGGCCGATGGCCGGATCACCGGCGACGTGGCAAGAAGCGCGATGGCACTGCTCGAAGTGGACGATAACGGTTTCGATGAAGTGGACCGTCGCCTTTTGCGTACGATCATCGACAAGTTCAGTGGCGGCCCGGTGGGCGTGAACAGCCTGGCCGCCGCCATCAATGAAGAAAGGGATGCCATTGAGGATATCTACGAGCCGTTCCTGATTCAGGCCGGCTTCCTCGATCGGACGCCGCGTGGCCGCGTCGCGACGCCGCGTGCGTATGAATATTTCGGGCTCACTGCTCCCGGGAGGGATAGTCGACTGTGGTAACCGCTTCGCCGCGCACCCCGTGCCGTGCGCGCATCTCCAGCCTGGCCACCTACGTTCCACCGCGCGTCCTGACGAACGCCGACCTCGAAAAGATGGTCGATACGAGCGACGAATGGATTCTTCAGCGGACCGGAATCAGAGAGCGCCACATCGTTGAGCCCGGAGTCGCGACGTCGGACCTGGCAGCCGAGGCTGCCCGACAAGCGATCGCACGCGCCGGACTCAAGCCCTCTGACATCGACTTCATCGTCGTCGGTACGACCACGCCTGACATGCTGTTTCCAAGCACGGCGTGCCTCGTGCAGCACAAGATCGGAGCGACGCGCGCGTGGGGCTACGACCTCTTTGCGGCCTGTTCGGGGTTCACGTATGCGCTGACGACAGCAGCGCAGATGGTGTCCAACGGCGGCAGCCGCCACGCGCTCGTGATTGGCGCCGATGTCATGTCCAGCATCATCGACTACACCGATCGAACGACGTGCGTGATCTTCGGCGACGGCGCCGGTGCGGCAGTGGTGGAAGCGTCGGGGGATCCCGATATCGGCATCATCGACTTCGAGAACTACGTCGATGGAAGCGGTGGTGAGTCGCTGTGCATGCCGGCGGGGGGCAGCCTGCGACCGGCATCCGAGGAAACGATCGCGCAGCGACTGCACTACGTGAAGCAGGATGGTCAGGCCGTGTTCAAGTTCGCGGTCCGGAACACCGAGGAGGCGTGTCGCCGCATCCTCCAACGAAATAAGCTGAGCGCTCAGAACATCGATCTCCTCGTTTCGCATCAGGCGAATCGACGCATCATCCTGTCGGCTGCAGAGAAGCTTGGCGTGCCGGAAGAGAAGGTCGTCATCAACATCGAGCGATTCGGCAACACGACAGCTGCGACGATTCCATTGGCGTTGAGCGATGCAGTCGATGACAAACGACTGAAGCGTGGCGATCTGCTGCTGATGGTGTCGGTCGGCGCCGGCTTCACCGTCGGCTCCCTGCTGCTCAAGTGGGGACTAAAAACGTAATGGGGTCGGGAGTCATTTGATCAGGACACTCTCGACACTTCGTGCCGAGGGTGTCCTCAACAAATGACTCCCGACCCCATTACGATTCCGACAAACGTCGATAACGTCATCATGAAGGTCGACGGCCGCGAGGTGCGGCTGACGAACCTTCGCAAGCTTTTCTGGCCCGAGCTCGGCATCACCAAGGGCGCGCTGCTTCAGGTACTACGCCGACGTCGCGCCGGTGCTTCTCCCGCACATTCGCGATCGCGCCATGGTCATGCGCCGGTATCCCAACGGCGCTTCCGGTGCATCGTTCTTCATGAAGGAGGCGCCGAGCCCACGGCCGCCCTGGATTCGTATCTGCGCGATCGATCACGACGACGAGAAAGTCGTCAACTTCCCGGTGATCGATGATCGGCCGTCCCTTCTCTGGTTGATCAATCTTGGATGCATCGACCTCAACCAGTGGTACGCGCGCTGTGACGACGTGCATCGACCCGACTTTCTGCACTTCGATCTCGATCCTGGTGAAGGCGCGACATTCGAGCAGGCGTGTGAGGGCGGCTTGATCGTGCGAGATGCACTCACGACGCTTGGCATGAAGCCGTACGTGAAAACCACCGGCTCGCGCGGGCTGCATGTGTATGTCGGCCTGAAACGAGGCCCGACACAGGACGTGGTACACACGTTCGCGAAAGCGCTGGCAACAGAACTCACCTCGCGGAACCCGAAACTGATGACCGTTGGCTATCGCGTCGCCGCGCGACCGAAAGGGCGTATCGTCGTGGACTACAAGCAGAATGCGTGGGGGCAGACGCTGGCCAGCATCTACTCGGTGCGGCCAAAGCCGCATGGCGCCCGTGTCGACGCCTGTGACCTGGAAGGAAGTGGAAAAGGGCATTCGGATCGAGGACTTCAGGATCGACAACGTGCGTCAGCGGATCGCGAAACTCGGCGATCTCTGGAAGCCACTGCTGGCGCAGAAGGACCGCACGAACCTCGATCGCTTCTTCGCGCGATAGTGTGAAGGGGTCAGGCCCCTCCACGGTCCCTCACATGTCATCCGAACCAGCGATTTCGATTTCGACCTGCCGGGCGAGTTGATCGCGCAGCGACCGCCGGCCGAGCGAGGGCAGTCGCGACTGCTCGTTCTCCCACGCCAGGCCGGAGCGATCGAGCACACCTCATTCACGCAGCTGGGAGACCATTTGCGCTCGGGCGATCTGCTCGTGCTCAACGATACGCGGGTGTTCCCGGCGCGGCTCGTCGGCCATCGTGTTCCGAGCGGTGGCGCGGTCGAATGCCTGCTGCTTCGTCAACTCCCAACTCCCAATTCGCCAACTCCCAACGACGGCGGTTTGGAAATTGGGCCTTGGCAGTTGGGAGATGAAAGTAGCGAAGCGTGGGAGTGTCTGATGCACCCAGGTCAGAAGCTCAAGCCGGGTGCTCGCGTCGTATTCGAGTCGCACGCCGTGCGACTCCATGGCGAAGTCCTGGCTCGACACTTTCACGGCCGCCGAACGATTCGGTTGTGGAACGACGATCAACTATCAGTCAGCGAAGCGGTCGAGCAGATCGGTCACATCCCGTTGCCGCCGTACATCAGTCGTCCGGACGATGCCGGCCGATCGCGAGCGATATCAGACTGTTTATGCCGGGCAGTCGGGCTCGGTCGCTGCGCCGACAGCCGGACTTCATTTCACGACATCGCTGCTGGAGGAGTTGAGGGCGCGTGGCGTCGAACAGACCGCGATCACGCTGCATGTTGGATACGGGACGTTCAAACCCGTCCGTGTCGAGCGGGTTGACGAGCACGAAGTCGATCCGGAGATCTACACGGTCTCAGCATCGACAGCCGATGCGCTGACCAGGGCCCTCGAGGATGGACGCCGCATCATCGCGGTCGGCACGACCACGACTCGCGCGCTCGAATCGTTGACGCTCGATGCCTTCGGCGTGTGCGTCCTTCGGCAGGTCGCACCACGCTGTTCATTCATCCCGGCCATCGCTTTCGCGTCGTCCAGGGCCTCATCACGAATTTCCACCTGCCGCGCTCGTCGCTGCTGATGCTGGTTGCCGCGTTCACCGGCCGTGAGCGCATCCTCGCCGCATATCGCGAAGCCGTCGAGCAGAGGTATCGCTTCTACAGCTATGGCGACGCCATGTTGATCGTCGTGATTCCGTCGCCGGTTCCGGTGGTGCGGGCGACGCCCCGTTGCAGGCTCCGGTGGCGCGGGGAAGTTCTCGCGGGCAGTCCGATCGACGCGTGATGCCCCGGATCCAGCGATTCCGCATAGAAGACGTAAGTCCCTCCTTCGTTCCAGAACCGGAAGCTCGTCAGATCGAAGAATGCTCATCACAGCCTGCGTCTCATGCAGATGGTGGTCGGACCGGCTGAGCGTTACAGACCTTTCCCTGCGGACCTGCCTGTAACGAAATTGCGCCCTCCTGCACTACTTGCCAAGGAGCAAGAGCGATTTGGCTCGACCGGAGGTTGTGAACATGGAGACGTCCACCACGATGCTCGGCGCGAGTGCGGCGATGCGCGCCGTCGAGCGGGAAATTTCAGTGGCAGCCGGGTGCGGTGCGAAGGTCTTGATCACGGGAGAGAGCGGTGTCGGCAAGGAGCTGGTGGCGCGGCTCATCCACGAGCGTGGCCACCGCGGCATCCGCGCCGTTTGTCCCGATGAACTGCGCGGGCCTGCCCGACGCGCTGCTCGAATCCGAGCTCTTCGGACACGTCAGAGGCAGCTTCACCGGGCGTACCGTGACAAGCGGGGCCGGCTCGAATCGGCCCACAAGGGCACGATCTTCATGGATGAGATCGGCGAGATGAGCCTCCGCATGCAGGCCATGCTGCTGCGATTTCTGGAGACCGGCGAGATCCAGCGAGTCGGCGCCGACCGCTCACTGCCGCCGCTGGATGTCCGAGTCATCGCTGCGACACATCGCGACCTGGTTGCCCGCGTGGCCGATCAGAGTTTTCGTGAGGATCTCTTCTATCGCTTGAAGGTCGTTCACATCGAGGTGCCGCCACTGCGCGAGCGCCGGGACGACATCTCGTGCCTGCTGCGCTATTTCCTCGAGATCTTCTCGGGCGTTCATCGGCTGCCGATACCCGAGATCCTGCCCGAGGCATTGCAGCGTCTGCTGACGTACGACTGGCCCGGGAACGTCCGCGAGCTCAAGAACGTCGCCGAGCGCTCGTCGTCGGCGGCGGTCACAGGTCGCGATCGATGTCGGATCGCTGCCGATGGAGATCGGGCAGGAACGCCGGCCGCCGGCGACCCGGCGACTCAACCGCTGAGCCCCTGGGTGAACAGAGACTCAATCGTCTGATGACCGAGGGACTCTCGTTCTGGGCAGAGATTCACGAGCCGTTCATGAAACGCGACCTGACGCGCGAGGACGTCAGGCAGATCGTTCAGGCAGGGCTGGCCTACACGCGAGGCAACTACAAGATGCTCGTGCGCGCGTTCAACATGCCGCCGCACGACTACAAACGATTCCTGAGTTTTCTGCGCACACACGGTTGTCACGTGTCGTATCAGTCGTTCCGGATGGTCAGGATCGCCACGAGGTGCGGCGTGAGCTCAGCCGGTGCTGTGAATGGCTCAGCTTGTGAGCGTCGTCGTGCACGTACGGGTTTTGCGTTGCGCCTTTTTCGAGCGCGGACATACGATCTCGCCGCTTGCGCAATGAACCGCGCCACGAGTTCGATCGCAACTACCTCGATCGGCTGTCGTCAGGCGATCCGGAGACCGAAGCCCACTTCACTCGGTACTTCCGTGAGCTGCTCGTGATCAAGCTGCGTTCACGCCTGCGGTCACCCGCGCTGGTCGACGACGCCATCCAGGAGACATTCCTCCGGGTGTTGCGAGCCGTCCGGCAGCCTGGCGGCATCCAGTCGCCCGGCGGCTTCGGCAGCTTCGTGAACTCGGTCTGCAACAACGTCCTGTTCGAGCTGTACCGGTCGCATTCGCGAGTAGACCCTTTGGGCGACGACACCGGTGCTCAGATTCGTGACGCGCACGCCGACGCGAGGAATCGGTCGCTGTCCTCGACGAGGAGCGCGCCCCCGTGCGGAAAGTCCTGGCCACGCTGCCCCCGAAGGAGAGACAAATGCTTGACTGGCTGTTTTTCGAGGAACGCGACAAGGATGAGATCTGCCGGACGCTCGGGATCGATCGCAACTACTTGAGGGTCCTCTTGCACCGGGCCAAACAGCGCTTCAAGGCAGAGTACGTCGGGTCATGAAACGGTCAAGCTTCTTTCGCCGCACTATCGTTGCAGGAAGACCATGACGCATCAGCAGGCACTCGACACGATGGCGGCAGAACGGTATCTCCTCGACGAGATGACCGAGATTGAAAAGCACGCGTTCGAAGATCACTTCTTCGATTGCGACGACTGCGCGGACGAAGTGCGCCTCGGTGAACGGATTCGTCGTGGAAGTTCGCCGTGCGGGAGTCGCAGCCATCGAAGAAACGCCGGTCTGTCTCTCGTCATCGAGCCAAGCGCCCCGTATGGCGTCGCGCATCGAGTCGTCCTTCCATGGGCCGCGGCTGCCACGCTCGCTCTGACGGCCGGCTATCAATCGCTCGTCACGGTCCCTGGTCTCAGACAGGCGACGGCCCCTCAGCCGTTGTCCCCCGTCATGTTGCGCGAAGCGACGCGCGGGCTCTTCCTGTCGTGAACGTGTCCCCGGGACAGCGCTTCGTCACTCTTGGTGTCGACGTGATGACGTCGTCACATCAGGAAGTCGAGATATGACCTTCTCGACGAGGCGGGCGGCACGATACTATCTGGGCGGACGCCACTCCCCCCTTCTGGCGCTCCGCTCTTATCTGCTGATTCCAGCAGATGAGCTTGGTCGTCAAGGCCGGCACACGCTGATCGTTCGCGACTCCGATTCATCGGGCGCGCCGTTCGGCGAGTACAGCTTCGACGTTACGTACTGACACTCAGCCACACGCTTGGCGTTCAAAGAGACACCTATGGAACTCACGAAACGGTTCCTGTTTCGCGGCAACGCATCCGCTCTCAGCGGTCTGATTCTATCGCCCGAAGACGGTCATCGTCGACATGCCTGGCGCCAGCTCGCTGGGTGTTTCCGGTGGGCGCTCGCAGGCGCAGATCGAGGGACGCTCCTTCGGCGATGTCATTCGCTTCGGATCGGCGATGACGTTGGCCGAAGGCCTGTACGACGATGAGAGGCTGGCGAGGGCGGTCACCGATCACAAGGCGGCGGCCGGAAAAGCTGAACGCGACGACGAATGTCGTAGCCGAGATCCGTGAGCTTGCCGTCGGTCAGAAACCGCTCTTCACGGCCAAGCGAATTCGCGGCGACGCTCGTGAGCCGCAGTCCCCGCGGCAGCGGTGAACCATCGATTGCTCCCGGTAAAGGTTCTCGTGATTCAGGGCGTTGAGATCGGCGGTTTTGCCCTCGACGTCGCCTTGAACACGGCGCTGTTTCAGAAGTACGACACCCGGTCGAAGGTCGCCGCGGCCGCCGACGATCCGAAGGTCATCGCAAAGTTCGGCCAGCATTTCGTTGCCGACGCCACGATCAAGGGCCAGACCCGGCAGAGCCAGGCCTCATCGTTCGCAACGGTCATCATCTACACGACCATCGTCGAGCGCATCAGCTGGATCGGCAAAGCCGTTCCCCGGCTCGAAGATCGACGGTCACGTCGTCACCATCCCCGAATTCGGCAAGAGTCTTCTTCGGCGAACTGCTTGTCGGCGAGTTCCGAGCGACGGTCTGACGATGGTCCGGTTCGATATCGGCTCGCCAATTGGCGGTTGGGCGGACGGCGGCGGCCTTGACACGAATGGAAGCTCCTATCCGTAGGAAGCTCGCGGGTCTCGCAGGCTTACTGGTCATCCTCGCCGCCTGTAGCTCTGGTCACGGACCGCACAACTTGCAAGAAGCTGTACGACAGCGGGACGAAGGAACTGTTGCAGTGGCGAATTGGACCGCGCGCGCGAGCGCGCGGACAGGGTCTGCGCTATGTCGAACGGCCAGGCTCCGTCTCCCTGGTCCTGGAAGTTCAGACTGCTGCACGACGAAATCCGTCTCATCGATCGCAGAGCTGTCCGAACCATTTCCGATGCTCGACCGAACGACGTCCCTGAAACGAGCTGACTACGCGTGGGTTCGCGCCCGTCAGCGGTACCTGAAAGGCCAGCATCATCTCGTTCAGGGTGACCTGCCGCGAGGCAGTTGCCACGCTTCGAAGACACTGTGCGGCTGGCGAAGGAGGCATCGAGTGCCAGATGTCTTCATCGATGCGAACATTCTCAAAGGAGTGGCCTTGCTGCGTCTTGGCCGCTCGGCTGAGGGCGATGCCACGCTGACAGCCGCGGTCGCGGCTGCGCGAGCCGCGGGCGATCGTTTTCGCGAAGCGCAGCGCGACACTGAATCGTCGGTGACCGGCTACCTCCTCAGGGATCGCTACGACGCGGCGCTGCCGTTCTTCGAGGCGCGTGATGTCCATGACCGATCTGTCGTCGTTCATGGTCTATGCGATCGCATTGAGGAACGCTGGTGTCTGTTACGCGCGTCTCGGCGATTTCGACCGTGCGATCGCCGTCCAGCGCACGAAGCGTCGAGGTCAACGAACAACGCGGTCCGCGTATCTACCTTGCACAGGCACTCGGTGCTCTCGGCACGACGCTACGGGCTGAATGGTTCGTATGCCGGAAGGCGGTTCCGTACCTGCGTCGCGCGCTCGAAGTCGCGACTCGGCAGGATTGCGTCGAAGACGCCGCGCGATGGGCCGACAATCTCACGACCGCGCATGCCTCACTGGGTCACTGGGACGAGGCCGAGCGCATGAACCCGGAGGCCACGGCGTCTCAACGAACGCGCCGGCCGGCACCTTCAGGCGGATCATCTACAACACGTTTCATCGTGCCGAGATCGCCGCCGGACAAGGACAGGACGGCCGAGGCGAGGCAACTGTACGAGGAGGTGCTCGACGGCACCGCACGACACCGCCGGCGCTCGCGTGGGACGTCCACGTCGAGCTCGGGAACTTGAGCGCGAGCGGGTGATCTCGACGGCGCGTCACGGCACTATCGAAGCGGCACTCGATGTGATCGAGCACACTCGGCTCCGAGCTGCTCGACACCGATTACAGGCTCTCGTTTCTGACTCGCCTCATCCGTTTCTACGAGCGGTACATCGACGTGCTCGTCGAGCGTCGCGAGTTCGACGAGGCGCTGACGGTCGCGGATTCGATCCGCGCGCGAGTCCTGGCCGAACGACACGGTGTTGCGGCGCCGGCCCGTCCGACGGCGAGCGTGTTCCGCCGTGCCGCGCGCCGGACTGCGAAGCGTCCTCCTGTTCTATTGGGTCGGATCGTCGCGGGCATACGCCTGGGTCGTGACAGGCGACCGAGTTCGGTTCATCCCGCTCGAGACGAATCGCCGAGCGAAATCAAGACGCTCGTCAACCAGTATCGAACCCAGATCGTGACGTCGCTGGGCGATCCCCTCGCCAGTGAACACGTCGGCTGGCGACAGCTTGTTTCAACGCCTGGTGCAGCCTGTCGCGAGCTCGATACCCCGGGGTGCCCGCGTGGTCATCGTCCCTGACGGCGCGCTGAACACGCTCAACTTCGAGACGCTGCCGGTACCGGGCGAGCGTCGTCATTACTGGATCGAGGACGTGGAGATCGCCGTGGCGCCGTCACTCGCGGCGTTGACGGTGAAACCGCCGCCTGAGCGAGCGGCCGAACGGTCGGTGCTGCTGATTGGCGATCCCGTGCCGGCCGATCCCGAAGTATCCGTCGCTCAGTTACGCCTCGGCCGAGATGATGCCGTGTCGGATGCGTTTGCCGGTCGTGCGGCCGTCTACCGCGCCAATCAGGCCACGCCCGCTCAATACCTGGCATCGCAGCCAGGCAAGTTCGGCATCGTGCACTTCACGGCGCATGCGGAAGCCAACGCCGAGAGTCCGCTCGATTCAGCCGTGATCCTGTCGCGGGATGACACCGGCTACAAGCTCTACGCGCGTGATGTCGCGGACCGGCCGTTGTCGGCCGATCTCGTGACCATCTCCGCTTGCCGCAGCGCCGGCGAACGCACGTATGCGGGAGAGGGTCTGGTCGGATTTGCCTGGGCTTTCTTCGGGCGGGCGCACGTCGAGTGATCGCCGGGCTCTGGGATGTCGACGATCGTTCGACGGCCGCGTTGATGGGACGGGTCTACGCGAAGCCTCGCCGCACGGATGCGTCGCCGGGCGAGGCGCTTCGCGCCGCGAAGCTCGAGATGATTCGAGGTGGCACCGCGACGGCCAAGCCGTACTACTGGGCGCCGTTCCAGCTGTTCGTCGGCGCTCAAGTCGTGCCCTGATTCGACGTCCGCTTCAGCCGACTGTCGCGAGCTCTCTGCTAACGTATTGCGCATGCCATTCAGCTACGAGGAGTTCGATCTGTCCGGCGTGCGCACATACCCGCTCGCCTCCAGGCGAAGTAAGGCGCGCGTCGAGAATTTCGGCAAGCCGCACGAGCGCGGGGGATCGTTCAAGGCATGGTTCGACGCGTTGCCCGGCATTCTCGCGGCGAGGACATTCGCCGCGTCGTCGCGCGCCATCGTTGACTGCGCGCGCGCGAAGCGCGGGCATCATCTGGGGAATCGGCGCGCACGTCATCAAGACTGGGGTGTCGCCGGTACTGATCGACCTGATGCAGCGTGGCTACGTGTCCGCGCTCGCCATGAATGGCGCCGGCGTGATTCACGACTTCGAGATCGCGCTGGCCGGCGCCACCTCCGAGGACGTTGACGAAGCGCTTGGTCCCGGTCGTTTCGGGATGGCGGAGGAGACAGGGCGAATTCTGAACGAGGTGATCCGCAACGCGGAGACCAAGCAACAGGGGCTCGGTCAGACGGTCGGCGCGTACCTGGCCGGGTCGAATCCCCGCTGGGCCGATCGCAGTCTCATGGCGACTGCCCATCGCCTTGGTATTCCGGTCACGGTCCATGTGGCGATCGGAACCGACATCATCCACATGCACCCGGATGCCTCTGGCGCCGCGATCGGTGCGGCCAGCCTTCGGGACTTCCGCTATTTCACGTCATGCGTCGCCCGACTCTCGGACGGCGTCTATCTGAACTGCGGATCTGCGGTCGTTCTGCCGGAAGTGTTCCTGAAGGCCGTCGCTCTGGCTCGGAATCAGGGTGTCCCTCTGGATGGCCTGACGACGGTGAACATCGACTTCGTGCGGCTGTATCGGCCGCATACCAACGTCGTGAGCCGCCCCGTTGCCGGCACCAAAGGGCAAGGGATTTCACTGGTCGGCCACCACGAGATCCTGATTCCGCTCATCGCGGCCGCCGTGATCGAGAGCGGAACTGAATGGGGTCGGGGGTCATTTGATGAGGACACTCGCATCCAGCGTGACTCGCCGGGACTGTCCTGATCAAATGACTCCCGACCCCATTACAATAATGAGTTCGTGCCGGAGTAGCTCAGTCGGTTAGAGCACGCGTCTCATAAGCGCGGGGTCGGCGGTTCGAGTCCGCCCTCCGGCACCAGACCTTCGCTCACGCCTCGCCAGTCGGCGCGTGAGCTACGACTGCGCAGGCTCACGCGAAGGTATGTCGCGCCGAACGCAGCGAAGCTGCGAAGGCGGACTGTGACGACTTGGCTCGTCTTCAGCAGCAAATCCGCCGCACGATTCGCCGTCACGGACTCTGTCCGCAGGCACCCGACTCCTGATTGGACTCTCCGGTGGCTCGGACTCCGTCGCCCTGGTGCTGCTGCTCCAGGAGCTTGCGGAACAGGACGGATTTCACTGTCGTCTCCCTCGCGCACTTGAATCATCGACTCCGTTGCACGGCGGCCCGGGACGAACAGTTTTGCCGCGAGCTCGCCGCGCGCATCGCGCTTCCGATTGCCGTGGAGTCGATGGACGTTGCCTCGTACGCGCAGACGCAGCGGCTGTCAGTCGAGGACGCCGCGCGTCGGCTGCGATACGACTTCCTTCACAGGGTTGCCGAGTCCGTGTCGGCCAATCGGATCGCCGTGGGTCACACCCGCGACGATCAGGCAGAGACTTTCCTGTTGAAGCTGATTCGCGGGGCCGGAATGACAGGCCTCGGCGGAATTTATCCGCGGCGCGGCAAAGTCGTTCGGCCCTTGCTGGACGTCGGGCGCGGCCGATCTTCGTCGTTACCTGGAATCGCGCGGTCAGACATGGGTGGAGGACGAGACCAACGAGGATCTCGGGGAATCCGCGCAATCGGATTCGCCACAGGGTCTTGCCTGAGTTGGACCTTGCCGCCGCGAGTTCCTCGGGCCCGGCCATTGCACGAGCGGCCGCGATAGTCCGAGAAGATGGTCAGTGGCTCGATGAGCTCGGCGACCGGCGGTTCGATGCTCTGGTCGTCCGGGGCGACGCCGGCCTGGAAATCGACGTTTCGGGCTTGATGGCCGAGCCGCCGCCCGTCAGGCGGCGTATCGTTCTGACGGCACTCCGGTTGGCTGCGCCGAACCGTGAAATCGGGTTCGGATCACGTTGAAACGGCGCTCGAGGTAGCGGCGGGAGAATCGTCCGGAAGTGACGTTCCAGGCGCCCGCGTGGAACTTCGGCGCGGAAAGATGGTCTTACTAAGAGACGGCGCTAATCGATGGCGCGGATCGGCGGCTTCGAAGTGATACTCTTGTAAGGTAGTTCCCGGAAATTCATGCCGTCGGAAAATCGGACGGGAGGGCGCTCTTGAACTCGACAATGCGGAGCTTGGTGTTCTGGATGGCTATGGCCGTCATCGCGGTCATGGTTTGGAATTTTTCCACCAAGTTCCAGGCGAGCGCCAAGTCACTGACCTTCACCGAGTTCATGATGGCCGTCGATACCGGCCAGATTGCCTCGGTCACGATGACCGGCAACGAGATCTCCGGTACCACGAAAGCCAACGACACCTTCCGCACGGTTGCCCCGCCGCAGTACGAGGGGCTCGCGAACCGCTTGCTGGAACGGAACGTCGTCGTGACCGCGCGCGAACCAACCGCGAGCCCGTGGACCGCACTTCTCTCCACCTGGGTGCCGATCCTGCTGATGATCGGATTCTGGGTCTTCATCATGCGCCAGATGCAGAGCGGCGGTAACAAGGCGCTCTCATTCGGCAAGAGCAAGGCAAAGCTCTCCTCGAGCGCGCAGAAGAAGGTGACGTTCAAGGACGTCGCCGGCGTGGACGAAGCGAAGGAAGAGCTGCAGGAGATCATCGACTTCCTGCGCGAACCTCAAAAATTCCAGAAGCTGGGTGGCCGTATTCCCAAGGGCGTCCTTCTCATGGGCCCTCCCGGAACGGGAAAGACGCTGCTGGCGCGTGCCGTTGCCGGGGAAGCAAACGTGCCGTTCTTCTCGATCAGCGGTTCTGATTTCGTCGAGATGTTCGTCGGCGTTGGTGCGTCCCGCGTGCGCGATCTCTTCGAGCAGGGCAAGAAGAACGCTCCCTGCATTGTCTTCATCGACGAGATCGACGCGGTCGGTCGTCATCGCGGCGCCGGTCTTGGCGGCGGGCACGACGAGCGCGAGCAGACGCTGAACCAGTTGCTCGTCGAGATGGATGGTTTCGAATCGAACGAGGGCGTGATCCTCGTCGCGGCGACCAATCGCCCCGACGTTCTCGATCCCGCGCTGCTGCGTCCAGGTCGCTTCGATCGCCGCATCGTCGTCAATCGTCCCGACGTAAAGGGCCGCGAGGGCATCCTCTCCGTTCACACGAAGAAGATTCCGCTTTCAGACGATGTGGACGTGGCGGTGCTTGCGCGCGGGACATCAGGCTTCTCGGGCGCCGACCTGGCGAATCTGGTCAACGAGGCCGCGCTCAACGCGGCGCGCTACAACCAGAAGGTCGTTCGCATGCTCGACTTCGAGTTCGCGAAGGACAAGGTGCTCATGGGCGCCGAGCGCCGCTCGATGATCATCAGCGAGAGCGAGAAGCGTGTGACCGCGATTCACGAGGCCGGTCACGCGTTGCTGACGGTGAAGCTGCCGCATGCTGATCCGATCCACAAGGTCACCATCATCCCGCGCGGCATGGCGCTCGGGTTGACGATGCAGCTGCCGATCGACGAGAAGCACAACTACTCGCTCGAGTATCTCGAAGATCAGATCGCGATCCTGCTCGGCGGCCGCATCGCCGAAGAGATCACGATCGGCAGCATCACCACCGGAGCTGGTAACGATCTGGAGCGCGCCACCGATCTCGCCCGCCGCATGGTGTGTGAGTGGGGTATGAGCGGGTCGATGGGTCCGCTCACGTTCGGCAAGAAGGAAGAGCAGATCTTCCTCGGCCGCGAGATCGCGCAGCACCAGGACTACAGCGAAGACACGGCACTGCAGATCGACCAGGAAGTGAAGCGCTTCGTGACCGACAACTACGCACGCGCGCAAACGATCATCGCGGAGAACAAGCAGTATCTGCTCGATATGGCCGATGCGCTGCTCGCGCGCGAAACGCTCGACGCCGAACAGGTCAGGCGGCTGGCCGCTGGCCTGCCGCTCGACGACCCGACGCCTGCGGCAGGATCCACGCCGCCGCCGGTGCGTGACGCGAAGCCGTCGAAGGATCGCCCTGCGACCGGGATCGTTCCCTGCGCTGCCGCCGCGACCGGTTACCCAGGAGTAAGTTCAAAGTTAAAGTTCAAAGTTCAAAGTAAGTTCGGAAGTAACTTTCAGACTTACTTTGCACTTTGACCTTTGAACTTTCAGGCTGATAAGTTCCCCCGTGCATCCCCGTCGTCGATTCGTTGTACCGCTGCCGGGCGGACGTACGCTCGAACTGGGCGGCCGCACACTCGTCATGGGGGTGATCAACGTCACCCCTGATTCGTTCTCAGATGGCGGGGTGCTTTTCGATCCCAGCCGTGCCATCGAAGCCGGCGTTCAGATGGTGGCGGAGGGGGCTGACCTGTTGGATGTGGGCGGCGAATCGACCCGACCTGGCGCCCAGCCGCTGGATGCCGTCAGAAGAACGCCGCCGTGTCCTGCCGGTCATCGAAGAACTCGTCTCGCGAGCTGAGCATCCCGATCTCGGTCGACACCTACAAAGCGTCGATTGCCCGGGGAGCGCTCGAAGCCGGAGCGTCGATGGTGAACGACATCAGCGGTCTCAGGTACGAGCCGGACCTGGCCGACGTCGTGGCCAAGTACCGGGCGGCCATCATCCTGATGCACACGCGAGGTCGGTCCAAAGACATGTACAAGCAGGCCGTCTACAGCGAGGTCGTCGACGAAGTCCTCGACGAGCTGCGTGAGAGCATCGCCTTCGCCGGCGGGGCAGGCATTGCCAAGGAAGCGGTCCTGGTCGATCCCGGACTTGGGTTTGCCAAGGAGCCGACGCACAGCTACGAGGTGCTTGGACGGCTCGGGGAGTTCAGTGACCTCGGGCGTCCCATCGTCGCCGGGCCATCCCGCAAGGGGTTCCTGACGAAGCCTTTACCCAAGGAGATCTCCGCATCCGAGCGCGACTGGCCTACGGCCGCGGCGGTCACTGCCGCCGTGCTGGCGGGTGCGCATGTCGTCCGCGTGCATGCCGTCCGGGAGATGGTTCCGGTCGTGCGGGTGGCTGACGAAATTCGGAAGTATCATCGCGAGCACTGATGGAGTGGCTGTCCCAGTTATCGCTGCTACTTCGTCGCCCCGCCGTGTCCTGGTGGGACGTCGTGGACATCGTGCTGGTCTCGGTGCTCATTTACGAGCTGCTGTTGCTCATCCGCGGCACACGCGCCGTGCAGATGGCGCTCAGCGCCGGCTTTCTCATCGGTCTGTTCTTCGTCTCCCGCTGGTTCGATCTCGAAACAGTGAACTGGGTCATCCGGAACCTCGCGACCTACGTCGGCTTTGCCCTCATCGTGCTCTTTCAGGCCGACATCCGGCGCGCGCTCGCGCACTTCGGCCGGGCGCCGTTCTTCAAGTACTTCGAGCGTGTGACGGGTGCCGACGAGACCATCGAGGATCTCGTCGTGGCCGCCACGACACTGGCCGCGCGCCGCATCGGCGCCATCATCGTGATCGAACGGCAGATCGGACTGCGCAACTACATCGAAGGAGGCATTCCGCTCGACGCCACGATCACCTATGACCTGGTCGCGACGATCTTTCAGCCCGGGTCACCGCTGCACGACGGCGCGGTGATCGTCCAGGGCGATCGAGTGGCCGCTGCGGCCTGCTTCCTGCCCCTCTCCATCAATCCACGCGTCGGCCGGGAGCTGGGTACCAGACATCGTGCCGCTCTCGGCATCACCGAGGAGAACGACGCCGTCGCAATCGTGGTTTCCGAGGAGACTGGTGCGATCTCTCTCGCGCTCGCAGGCGCACTGGAGCGCGGATTCACGGCTGAGCGTTTGCGTGACCGGCTGAAGGTTCTGCTGACCGGAGAGCGTGTCGTCGAGCCTGCTCCGATACGAGGCGCGGTCGTCTGATGCCGGTGCTGAGAGTCAGGAACATCGGGCTGAAGATCGTCTCGCTTGTCCTTGCCGCCTTGTTGTGGCTGCTGGTAGCTGGTGAGCAGACAGTCGAGACGGGTCCTGCGAATTCCACTCGAATTCACAAACCTACCCTCGCAGCTCGAACTCGTCGGCCAGCCACCTGCCGTCGTTGACGTCCGTGTTCGTGGCTCCTCGGGGACGTTGAGCCGGGTCACGGCCGGCGAGCTTGCCGCAGTGCTCGATGTCCGGACTGCACGGAGGGGCGATCGGCTGTTCCATCTGGCGGCCGAAGACGTGCGTGCGCCGTTCGGCGTGGACGTGGTGCAGGTCACGCCGGCGAGTTTGTCGCTCACCTTCGAGGAGTCGCTCTCGAAGACCGTGGGTGTCACGGCCCGGATCGAGGGCGAGCCCGCCTCAGGCTATGCTGTAGCAGGCGTCACCATCGACCCGCCCACGGTTGCTATCGTGGGTCCGGCAGGTGCTCTCAACGGTCTGACCGAGGCGATTACCGAACCGATCTCGGTTGCCGGCGCGTCGGGCCCGGTGACTGAGACTGTGACCGTCGGTGTGGCGGATCCTGTGGTGCGCCTCCGCCAGGCACAAACAGCGCGCGTGACCGTCTCGATTAGCGCTGCGCCAGAGGAGTGGGTCGTGCACGGCGTCACAGTTCACGTGAAGGACAGTCGCGGAACCACTACGGTGTCCCCGACTGATGTGGCCGTCAAGGTCCGTGGACCGCGTGATTCAATCGATACCAATCCAGAGCATTACAGCGCGGCTGTCGACATCACCGGTCTCGCCGCGGGAAAGCACATGCGACTCGTTCGCGTCGAGCCCCCAGAGGGTATTGGTCTGCTTGGCGTGGATCCTCCCGAAGTCATTGTCACGATCCGCTAACCCGGCGATGGCGCGACTATTCGGTACTGATGGTGTTCGAGGGAAGGCAGGCGAGTTCCCGCTCGACGTTGCGACGATCCGGCGTCTTGGTGCGGCGCTCGTTCGAGCGCTGCGTCACGATAACGGCACGCAAGCGACCGGCGCGATCAGATTTCTCGCGGGACGAGATACGCGCGCGTCTGGCGCATGGATCGAGCGCGAGCTGGCATCTGGCATTCGCAGCCAGGGTGGCAGCCTCACGAGTACCGGCGTAATTCCCACGCCGGCGCTCGCGTACCTCACACCGAAAACGGGCTATTCAGCCGGGGTCGTGATCTCCGCGTCGCACAATCCATTCGAGGACAACGGCATCAAGGTCTTCTCCGGCGCGGGCGAGAAGTTCACCGAGATTCTCGAGCAGCAGGTGGAGTCGATCATTGCTGACCGGTCATGGTCGGTGTCGACGGAGCCAGCAGCTCCGGTCGAGGAGATCGACCTCCGACCCGAGTATCTCGATCACCTGCGGGAGATCCTTCCCGACGCGCATCGGCAGAACGGCATGCGCATCGCCATCGATTGCGCGAACGGGGCGACCGCAACCGTGGCGCCGCGTCTGTTTCGCGACATGGGTTTCGAAGTCGATCAGCATCGGTGCGTCTCCCGATGGCCGCAACATCAATCTTGGTTGTGGATCGACGGCGCCTGACACCCTGGCTCGGCTGGTTGTCGAGGGCAATCACGCCCTGGGTGTCGCGTTCGACGGCGACGGTGATCGGGCCATCTTTGTCGATGCGATCAGGCCGCATCGTCGACGGTGACGCCGTGCTGCTGATGTGCGCGAAGCAGATGAAGGCGGAGGGACGGCTCAAAGGGAACGCGATCGTCGCGACCGTCATGAGCAACATCGGCCTCGAGCTGGCGCTGCGAGATGCGGATATCGGTATGGTTCGTTGTGCCGTCGGCGACAAGTACGTGATGGAAGAAATGCTGCGTCGCGATTTGTCGCTGGGGGGTGAGCAGTCCGGTCACATCATCTTCTCCGAGTATCTGTTCACCGGTGATGGACTCGCGACCGCGCTCAACGTGCTTCGAACGATGAGTGCGTCACGACGCCCGCTGCGGGATCTGGCCGACCAGCTCAAGACTTACCCTCAGGTGCTGATGAACCTGCGCGTGCGCGAGAAGGTCGACCTGATGACAGTGCCGGAGATCGCGTCGGTCATCGCGGCTGTCGAGGCGAGGCTCGCGGGTCATGGACGGCTGCTGGTGCGATACTCCGGCACCGAGCCGCTGCTCAGGGTGATGCTCGAAGGTCGGGACTCGGGCGAGATTCGCCGGTGGGGACAGGAGATCATCGATGTCGTGAAGCGACACATCGATTAGCGACGCGTAATTGTGAATTCGGATTTCGGAATTCCAGACACTGTCCGCTTCGCTCGACGCGTCTGGGCGTGTCTGCATTCTGAATTCTGCATTACATGGTTTACTTATCAGTCAACGTCAATAAGGTCGCCACTCTTCGAAACTCGCGAGGCGGCACTGTGCCGTCCGTTCTGGATGCCGTGCGTGTCTGCGTCGCCGCTGGTGTGCCGGGCATCACCGTTCATCCGAGAGCCGATGCTCGCCACATCACATCGAAGGATGTCGTCGAGGTCGCGGCATTGCTTCGCACGTTCGACCGGCCGGTCGAGTTCAATATCGAGGGTGATCCGCGGCCCGATCTGATCGCGCTCGTCCACGAGGTCAAGCCGACGCAGTGCACTCTGGTTCCGGTGCGGCCCGGCGAGGTGACCAGCCAGGCTGGATGGTCCACCGATACTCCGAAGGAGACCATGAGGTCTGTCGTGCGCGGGTTGCGTGATCTCGGCATTCGCGTCAGCTTGTTCGTGGATCCGGAGGAGACTGCAATTCGCTGGGCGGCTGACATGGGAGGCGACCGCGTCGAGCTCTACACGGAGCCGTTTGCGCGGGCGTATGAACGCGGTCCGTCCGCTGCCGAAGCGTCGTACGCCATCTACTCTCGCGCCGCCACGCTGGCGAACTCGCTGGGTCTTGGGATCAACGCCGGACACGATCTGGATCTCGACAATCTGCAGATGTTTCGGCGGTTGCCGCATTTGGCCGAGGTATCGATTGGCCATGCGCTCGTCAGTCACGCCCTGTTCGTTGGCCTCGATCGCAGTGTCCGGGAGTATCTTGAGGTGCTGGCTGGAAGATAATTGGAGTCGGGACTCCCGACCCCATTACAGCTATGAAATCTGAATCGATCGCATACGTCGTTGCCGGCATCTGCTTTGGCATCATCCTGGGCTGGGTGATCGGGACGCAGCAGGCTCGGCGTGCGGGTCCTGCGCCGGCGCCTACCGCGGCGGCCCAGCCAGCCGGCGGCGTGCAGCAACAGGCGCCCGTGCTCGACGAAAGCCGCGTGCAGGCGTTGAACACGATTCTCCAGAGCGATCCGAAGAACGTGAACGCTACGGTGCAGCTCGGCAATGTCTACTTCGATGCCGAGCGATGGGACGATGCCATCAAGTGGTACAACCGGGCGCTCGAACTCGATCCGCGGAACGCCGACGCCAGCACCGACCTCGGTGTGAGCTACTACTACAGCAACAAGCCTGACGAGGCGCTGGCGCAATTCGAGAAGTCTCTCGCCATCAGCCCCACGCACACGAAGACGTTGCTGAACAAGGGAATCGTGCTGGCATTCGGCAAACAGGACCTGAAAGCGGCGGCGACCGAGTGGCAGAAGGTGGTCGATCTGGCGCCCGACAGCCCCGAGGGCCAGGCGGCGCGCCGCGCACTTGAAGGGATTCGGTCGGCCCACGCGAACGGGGGTTCGGCCGCGGGCAATCCGTGACACGGGTCGTCCTTCTCGCCCTCCTGTTGCTGGCGGTCGCGTGGGCGTTCTGGCGTCTGGTGGACGGCGTGATTGAGACATTCGGCGGCACGACGAACAGGACCCAACGGAAGCGGCGCCCGTCGCCCGTCAAGCTGGTACGCGATCCGGTGTGCGGGACCTGGGTCTCTCCGAGCAACTCCAGGTTTCTACAGGTCGGAGAGGCGACGCACTACTTCTGCTCCGACGACTGCCGCAAGAAGTTCCAGAGCCGATGAGTACCCGCGTTGAGGAACAGCTTCGTGCCGAGATCGTCGAGGCCGGCCGGCGTCTGTACGCACGCGGATACGTCGCCAGCAATGACGGCAATATCAGTGCGCGTCTCGACGATGCACGATTGATCACCACGCCGAAGAGCGTCTCCAAGGGTTTCATGACGCCCGACATGATGGTCATCGTCGATTACGACGGGAAGAAGCTGGCCGGCGATCGTGATCCATCGTCCGAATTGCCGATGCACCTCGAGATTTATCGCAACCGGCCGGACGTCAATGCGGTCGTGCATGCGCATCCTCCACTGGCGACGGGCTTCGCCGTTGCGGGCATCCCTCTGACACGAGCCGTACTCGCCGAGGTCGTGACAACGCTCGGGAGCATCCCGATCGCCGAATACGGCACACCCTCGACGGCGGAATTGCCGGCAGCGGTTCGCAAATACATCAAGGCGCACGACGGTCTGCTTCTCGCCAACCACGGCGCTGTCACGTGTTGTCGCAGCGTGATGACGGCGTACTACAAGATGGAAACGATCGAGCACTTCGCGAAGATCAGCCTCGTGGCGCGGCTGCTCGGACGCGAGCACCTCATCTCGCGGGAGGAAGTGGAGCGATTGCAGGGGCTTCGCGGCATGTACGGTATCGCGGCACCGGCACCCTTGTGCGCCGATGGATCGTCCGAGGGCGCGATCGATCAGGTGCTGTGCCAGGTGCTCGAAGCGCCGGAATCGAGCACGGAGCGGCTCGTTCCCGACGTGTCCTCGACGCTGCGCCGGGCGAGCAGAGACGGGGAAATTCGGCTAACATACGGCGAACTCACGGCGCTCATCACTGACGCCGTAAAGAACCTTCGGGACTGAGTTGATGGAGAGGCAGCATGGGTGAGGCGTTAGGAATGGTGGAGACCAAGGGTCTGGTCGCCATGATCGAGGCGGCCGACGCGATGGTCAAAGCCGCGAAAGTCACGCTGGTGGGCTGGGAGAAGATCGGCGCCGGCTACGTGACCGCGATCGTTCGTGGTGACGTCGCTGCCGTGAAAGCCGCCACCGACGCGGGTGCAGCAGCGGCTCGTCGCGTGGGTGAACTCGTGTCAGTGCACGTCATTCCACGCCCGCATGCCAACCTCGAGGACACGCTCCCGATCGGCAAGGCCGCGACCACGAAGTGACATTGACTCTGGCTCGTTCACTACAATGACTCGGGCTGCGTAAATGATTCTGGCCCGCGTAGTCGGGACGGTGGTCGCCACGCGAAAGGATCCGCGACTCGTCAGCAACAAGCTGCTCGTGGCCCGTCCCATGGATCCCCACGGAAAAGCTGAAGGGAACTATCTCGTCGCGGTGGATACCGTTGACGCCGGCGTCGGCGAAACGGTGCTCATCGTCAGCGGAAGCTCGGCCCGGATGGCTGCGGGGATGAAGGATTGTCCCGTGGACGCCGCGATCGTTGGCATCGTGGACCACGTCGAAGTGACCGACGGGTGATTGCATGCAGATTGCGAAGGTCATCGGCGACGTCGTGACGACGGTCAAGGACGCAAACCTGAACGGCATCAAGCTTCTGTTGCTTCAGCCGCTCGATCCCGATGGCAAGTCGACAGGCAGGACGCTCGTAGCCATTGACGCGGTTGGCGCTGGTGTTGGTGAGACCGTGTTTTTCGTGCGCGGGAAAGAGGCAAGCTTCCCGTTTCACCCGGTTGAGGTGCCGGCCGACGCAGGTATCGTCGGGATCGTGGACCACTGGGACGTGGAGCGATGATCGGGAGACCGAAGGTGCAGCTGGCCCGTGTCGTAGGCACAGTCGTGGCGACGCAGAAGCACGCGGCGTTCGGGGGCGCCAAGTTGCTGCTCGTCCAGCCCGTCGCGCCCGACGACACGCCCGCGTGGAACGGCGCTCCTGGCTGTTGATTCCGTCGGTGCCGGCGTCCACGAGAAGGTGCTGATCGTCATGGAAGGTCGCGCCGCAGGGGAAGCGCTGGGCAGAAAGGGAGCGCCGGTCGATGCCGCGATCGTAGGGATCGTCGATCGGGTGGACATACACGAATGACCGAGCCCGAGCTGCGCGCCCTGGTTCGTGATGTCATCGCGCGCCACGTCCGTCACGAGGGGACAGGGCAGGAAGCGCATCCCCGGTGTCACGACGCTTTCGGGCAGACATGCCAGTCACGCGATGTTCGTGTTGCCTGAAGGCTCCGATACCGATGGACCCTGCCTGATCGAGCCCGCGGTCATGTGCAATCACTGCGGCTACTGCAAGTCTTACGGCCACTGATCCTTGTCGAAACCACTCGTTCTCGTTACCAGACGCATTCCATCCGCGGTGCTCGAAAAGCTCGAAGCTGTCTGCGAGGTCGAAATGTATGGGCAGGGCGACCTGCCACATGACGAGCTTGTCTCGCGGGTTGCGGGCAAGCAGGGGCTGCTCTCAGTCGTGACGGACACGATCGACCGGGCCGTATTCGAGGCCGGTCGTGACCTGAAAGTGGTGTCGACAATCGCTGTCGGGCACAACAACATCGATGTGGCCGCCGCACGCGAACACAACGTGGTGGTCACCAACACGCCTGATGTCCTCACGGAAGCTGCGGCGGATCTCACGTGGTCGTTGATCCTGAGCATGACCCGCCGCATCGTCGAAGGCGATCGTCTGACTCGTCGCGGCGCCTGGAAGGGATTCGCGCTGGACTTCATGCTTGGGACCGATCTGCGCGGCAAGCAACTCGGGATCATCGGGTTCGGCAGCATCGGACAGGCGGTCGCAGCCAAGGCCGCCGCGTTCGGGATGCACGTCGCCTTCTCGTCGCGCACGGCGGTCTCGTCGCCTCTCGGCGAGGCGATGCCACTCGATCGTCTGCTGTCGACGTCCGATGTCGTCACGCTGCATTGTCCGCTCACGCCTGAGACCCGTCATCTCATCAACCAGACGACGCTGGCGAGAATGAAGCGCACCGCGTACCTGGTCAACGCCTCACGTGGGCCGGTTGTCGACGAGGCGGCGCTGGTGTGGGCGCTGGAGAACCATCTCATCGCCGGAGCGGCGCTGGATGTCTATGAGCGAGAGCCTGAGATTCACAAGGGGCTGTTCGCGCTCGAGAACGTCGTGCTCTCGCCACACCTGGGAAGTTCCACCATTGAAACCCGGACGACGATGATTCACCTGGCGGTGGACAACATCATTGCCGTCCTATCGGGGAAGCCGCCGATCACGCCGATTTAGTTTCCAACGAGTTTCACCCTTTCGTAGAGGCGGGTCTTCAGACCCGCCGCTACGGCAGCAGTTTCACCGCCGGTCGCTGGGCTCGTCGCTCGACGTATGCGCTGATCAGGCTTTCGTGCCCGTCTGCGCCGACCGCCGCAACGCCAAAGACGTGATCGTCGATCGACAACCCGGGCAGAACGAACTGAGTCTGGTTTCCGACCAGTCGCGAGTGCGTCCAGTCGTTGGCCCACGCGTCGCGCCAATAGATTCGATATCCCGTGGCGCCGGGCGACGCTTTCCATTGAAGGTTGGCATCATAGCCGGAAGGTTGGCGCCCGATGGTTGCCTGTCCGCGATCGTTCGTCACGATTGGTGCGGGAGGCGCCAGAGCAAGTGCCGCCAGACTCACGACGTTCACCCGTGCGTTCCGCGCCAGGTAGTCGACATCGACACCGTCAACGGTGTCGAGCGCCGAATGCTGTTTCGAGAAGTTCTCATTGGACTCTCGAAAAGCAACAGCCGGGTGCCCGTGATCGTTGAACGATGTGTGATCGCTGCCGCGGCTGAATCGATCCGGACGCGCCATCAATCGAATGTGGTGCGATGGCACGTAGAGCGACGCAACACGATTGATATACCGTGCCAGCGAGCGAGAGGGAGAGTCCTCTGGCCCTTCTGAATACACGCGCACCGACTCGCTGTCGACCACACCATTGCCGCCGAGCGAGTTGCCCACGATGTCGTTGTTGATGTTGGCTTCGACTGCGGTCTGCTCGAAGTCCAGTCGTTGCGCGTGAGCTCTGGATCCGACGAGCCCCTGTTCTTCTCCTGCCCAGAGCGCGAAGACGATTGTGGCGTCGAACTCGAGCCCGCTTGTGGCCAGCACACGGGCCAACTCGATCGTCAGTGCCGTGCCGCTGCCGTTGTCGTTGGCTCCGGGAGCGTCGACGTCGTAGTCCTGATCCGCGCGCAGTTGCGGATCAGTGGGCGGCGTCGGCCCCGTGGTGCGAGTGTTCGCGCCGATCTGGCCGGCGCCGCCGATGTTCACGGTGTCGTAGTGCGCGGTCAGGTAGATTCGCCGCGGGCTCCTACCCGGCAGAACGGCGAGGACGTTTCTGAGCTCCACATCACGGGTGATACGGCCTTCTTTGGCCGACGCGATAGGTATCGAACGACACCTGCAGCTTCGGGCTCGCGCGCCGGAGCTCATCGAAGATCCACTGCCGCGCCGCGCCGATGCCTCGTGTCGTCGAGGTCGTGCCTGACAGCGTGTTGCGCGTACCGAATGAGGCGAGTTTGCTGACGAGCTCGCGAAGCCTCTCGGCGGAGACGGCCGATGCAAGCTGCTCCAGTCGCGGGTCGGCTTCGGCCGGTGCCTGCGCCAGCGACACGCATGGGAGGAAGTGTGAAAACGGCGAGCAGCGCCAGGACGTTTCGGGGCAGTCTCATTAGCAGAGAATAGACGGAAACCCAGCGATCAGAATTCCAACATGAACATGAAGGAGGAATCCAGACCCGACCCGCGTGCCGTCGACCGGATCATGCGGACAATCGGGCGAGCCATCAAGGGGATGGAACTCCCTGCTGTCGAGAAGATCTCCGAGAGCCAGGCAGAGAATCCTTTCCAGATTCTCATCGCGACGCTCTTGTCGGCGCGCACTCAGGACGCGACGACCCATGCGGCATCGACGCGCCTGTTCAATCGGGCGCGCACGCCTCGAACGCTCGGCAGGCTTCCAGTTCGCGAGATCGAGCAGCTGATCTATCCCGTCGGTTTTTATCGGAACAAGGCGCGACACATCAAGGCGTGTTGCGAGAAGCTCGTTGCCGATTTCGGTGGACACGTGCCGTCGACCATGGAGGACCTGGTCACGCTGCCTGGGGTTGGACGCAAGACGGCGAATCTCGTGCTGATCGTCGGATTCAAGAGCCTGCGCAACATCTGTGTGGACATCCACGTTCATCGCATCTCGAATCGCCTGGGCTGGGTGGACACCGAGCATCCCGAGCAGACCGAGCAGTCGCTTTATCGAGGGATACCCGCGCGATGGTGGCCACTGATCAATCTCTACCTCGTGACGTGGGGCCAGAATGTCTGCCGGCCCGTCTGTCCGCGGTGTGGCGATTGCGCCATCTCTAGAGATTGTCGAAAAATTGGACTATAAGATGCGTATGAAACGAGCCATCGCGATCGTCGTCGCAGTTGCTGTATTGGGTGCGTCCGCCGAGATCCTCTCGGCTCAGACGGGTACGGCAAAGCCTCCTGCGCCAGGGTACTGCACCGGCTACACCGGCGGCGCCGCGTCGCTCTCCGGGTGCGGGGCCGATCATCGTTTTCGAGACCATGAAGGGCAGCTTCGAGATTGAAACGTATCCGAACGAAGCGCCCAAGACGGTCGAGCACATCCTCGCGCTGGTGAAGCGGAACTTCTACAACGGGCTGCGCATCCACCGTTATGAGCCTGGCTTCGTCGTCCAGTGGGGCGATCCGCAGACGCGCGACATGACGAAGAAAGATCTCTGGGGCACTGGCGGCAGCGGGAAGGCAATCGGTGTTTCCGAGGTCAGTCCGAAACGGCCGCATCAGACCGGCGCCGTTGCCGCGGCCTACGCGGGAGACCCGCGGATGGCCGACAGCCAGATCTACATCGTGCTGTCGCCGCAGCCGCAACTGAACCGCGGATACACGGTGTGGGGCCAGGTGATTTCCGGCATGAATGTCGTCACGCAGCTCAGGGTTCCCGACGTGATTCGACGGGCGACGATAAAAGCTCCCGCGAAGTAGACACCAGACGCGCCAGCTCGGGGTAGCGTTCGACCATCTCCGGCGGATAGTCACCCTCGATCGGCTCACCGAGCTGCGCCTTCAGCATGACGGCGTTCACAACCGACTTCGACGAGAAGTGGTTGTTCGTATAGAGATACGATTTCTTCACCAGCGTCTTCGCTGCGCCAGCAATCGCCGAGAACTCCTTCAGTTCGTCACTTGAATACAGGTAGTTGTAACGATCCTCGGTCTTGTCGTGCCGCCACCACTGCTGTGCGTTTCGGCCGTGCAGACGCATGTAGTAGAAGCTCGTGACGTTGGGCAGGTAGTTCTGCCGAATCGAGAATCTGAACTTCGGCTCGTCGATCTGCACCCAAGCTGCGCCGAACCCGTTCAGCAGCGCCAGTGTGTCGCCGATTGCGTCGCTCCAGCTTTTGTGCCGGAGCTCCACGGCGGTCGGGTAGTCTCTGAACGCGTGCAGCAGGCTCGCCAGGTAGTCCTGTGATTGCGCGTCGTTCTTGAAACTTGCCGGGAACTGCGCAAGCAGTGCGCCGAATCGCCCCGCGTTGACGAGCGGCTCAATCCCCGTGCGGAACTCATCGATGTCGCTCTCGGTCACCTGTGCCAGCAGGTCGAGCAGCGAGCCCTCGGAACCTGGCGCTCGAACCAGAGCCGCCTCGCGAAACATCTTCGGGTGCGTGAACTTCTGGTACAGCTTGAGGGAAAACTCGAATCCCGGTGGTGTTCGCTCGACCCAACTCTGGGCGACCTCGGCGCGCGGCTGACCGTAGAACGTCGAGTTCACTTCCACCGTGTCGAAATGCTCAGCGTAGAAGCGCAGTTCGTCGAAGCCCGCGGTTCCACGTCGCTTGGACCGCGTGGCGGGATAGAAGATGCCGTTCCACTTCCCCTTGCCGGTCGGGTAGCTCCAGCCGGAAGTGCCGATGCGGAGACCCATGCCGGTACAATACCGTAACGACCCCATTACAAATGTTGACGATCAACGAAATCTTCTACTCGGTGCAGGGCGAGTCGACTTATGCAGGTCGGCCGTGTGTCTTCGTGCGACTGACCGCCTGCGATCTGCGGTGCTCGTGGTGTGACACGCCGTACGCGTTCCACGAGGGGAGCAAGCGCACGCTCGAGGATGTGCTGCACGAGGTCGACGGTTATGACTGCCCGCTCGTCGAGGTGACCGGCGGCGAGCCCCTCCTGCAGGATGCGGTCTATCCCCTGATGGAGTCGCTCGTGGCCCGAGGGAAGACAGTACTCCTCGAGACCGGGGGCCACCGGAGCACTGCGCGCGTTCCTGCTGATGTCGTGACCATTCTCGACGTGAAGTGTCCTGGCAGCGGGGAATCGCATCGCAATTGCTGGGAGAATCTCTCGCACATGCGTCCGCACGACGAGGTCAAGTTCGTCGTGAAGGATCGGGCCGACTACGAGTACGCACGTGATGTGATGGCGCAGCGGTCCCTGGCTGGACGAGTGGCGGCGATTCACGTGTCTCCGGTGCACGGCGTGCTCGACCCCAAGACCCTGTCCGAATGGGTGCTCGCAGACCGGTTGCCGGTTCGCGTTCAGCTTCAGCTGCACAAGTACATCTGGAGCCCGGACACGCGAGGCGTGTGAAGGGGTCAGGCCCCTTGTTTGCCGGCGACTCAGGTTGAACATGGCGGATGCGGTCGTCCTTCTCAGCGGCGGTTTGGATTCCTACACGGCAGCGGCAATCGCGCGCGCCGAAGGCTACCGTCTCAATGCGCTGACGATTCGATACGGCCAGCGCCACGCCAGCGAACTCGCCGCAGCCCGGGCGGTTGCGACGTGGCTTGGCGTCGCGCGTCACGTCGAAGTCGACGTAGGCCTGAGTGCGTTCGGCGGATCGTCACTGACGAGCGACACCCCGGTGCCCAAGGACAGGCCTCTCGATACGACCGACATTCCATCGACCTACGTCCCTGCCCGGAACACCGTGTTCCTCGCGCTGGCGCTGGGATGGGCGGAAGTACTCGGCTCTCACGACATCGTCATTGGCGTCAACGCACTCGATTACTCCGGATACCCCGACTGCCGGCCGGAATTCATCGCCGCTTTCGAGCAATTGGCGGCGCTGGCGACGGCGAGGGGCGTTCATGGCGAGCGATTTCGAATTCACGCGCCGCTTCAGATGATGACCAAGCGCGAGATCATCCAGAAAGGTGTGGCTCTGGGTTTGGACTATGGACTGACCCACAGTTGTTACGATCCGGGCCCATCCGGTCCCTGCGGGCGATGTGACAGCTGTGTTCTTCGCGCGAACGGATTTGCCGAAGCGGGCGTCGAGGATCCGGTTTTGCGCCGATGACCGATCGCATCTACTACACCGAGCCGTCGCGCCGCTCGTTCGAGGCGGCGATCACACGACTCGCCGAGCATAGCGGGCGCCCCGCGGTCGGTACTCGAACCGTACCGCCTTTTATCCGACATCAGGAGGACAGCCGTTCGATACGGGTCAGCTGGGTTCCGTCAGCGTCATCGAGACCATCGACGAGGGCGACGACATCATTCACGTCGTGAGCGAATCGTTGCCAGTTGGCGTGGCTGTCCGTGGCGAAATCGACTGGTCTCGCCGCTTCGATCACATGCAGCAGCACACCGGTCAACACGTGCTCTCCGCGGCGTTCGATCGGCTGTTCGAGAACAGAACGACCAGCTTTCACATGGGTGCGGAGACGTCGACGATCGACCTGGCTCGAGAGGCGACCCCTGCCGAGATCGAACGTGCGGTTGACGAGTCCAACCGTGTCGTCTGGGAGGACCGAGAGGTATCTGTTCGCTTTGTCTCTGCCGATGAGGCGGCGCGGCTGCCTCTTCGAAAGGAACCAGTGCGAGAAGGCACGCTGCGGCTGATCGAGATCAGCGACTTCGATCTCTCGGCCTGTGGCGGGACCCATGTCTCCCGCACCGGCGCGATTGGGACGATCGCTGTCACGAACGCGGAGCGGTTTCGGGGCGGGGCACGATTGACGTTCGTCTGTGGTGCGCGTGCCTTACGGACGTTTCGCGCGTATCGGGACGCCGTTGCCGGGGCCGTTCGCGTGCTCTCGGTGCTGCCGCACGAGCTGCCGGGTGCGATCGAGCGGGCGCAGCTCGAAGCCAAGGAGGGGCGCAAGACAGTGACCAGGCTGCAGGGGATGCTTGCCGGTCACGAGGCCGCACGACTGCTGTCGGAACCGGCAACGCACGCCGGAGTTCGAGTCGTGACGCAGGTGGTCGAGGGCTGGGACGCTGCCGGACTCAAATTGATTGCCACCGCACTCACAGAGCAGAGTGATGTTGCCGCGGCGCTCATGTCTTCCGGTGATCCGATGGCCATCGTCGTGGCGCGCTCACAAAACGTCGGGATCGACGCGAGCAAGACCCTCAAGGCGATGCTGGATCGCTTTGGCGGCCGCGGAGGAGGAAGGCCAGACCTCGCCCAGGGCGCAGGACTCGTCGGACGAGTCGACGAGATTCTCGCGCTCGCGCGAGAGCTTCTCGGGTCCGGCTCGAATCCCGGGTCCGCCTAAAGGCGGACCCTACGACCGTCCACGTAGTGTCCGGCTTCAGCCGGACCGTCACGGATCTCGCGTGAACTCTGCCAGCCGAACCGTGATCGCATCGATCGCCTGATTCGCTTCAGCGCCAGTCCCCTCGAAGTTGTTGATCACGATCACGAAGGCCAGGCGTTCGCCACTGCGCGTGGTGACGTACCCCGCCAGCGATCGGATGTTCGACATCGTCCCGGTCTTGGCGCGGACGTTTCCTTCCGCCGCGGTCCCCTTCATCCTGCCAGCAAGGGAGCCATCAACGCCGGCAACCGGCAGCGCCGCTAGAAAGGGCGACGCACCAGACGCGTCGAACATCCGGCGAAGCACAGTCATGAGCGCCTCGGGCGAGAGCGCATCCCTTCTCGACAGCCCCGAGCCATCCACGAGCTGATAGCTGCCCTCCGGAACGCCCCACGCGGTCAGTCGCTTTCGCAATCCCTCGAGGGCTGCGTCGTTGGTCGGAAACGACCCCTTATCCGCGTTGAGGCGCATGAATGCCTCGCCGTAGAGGTTGATGCTGTCCTTCAGCAGTGGGCGCGCGATCTCGGCAAGCGTTGGCGACCGGTAGGTGAAGAGCGTCGTGGCGTCGGATCGATCTGGCGAAGGCGTGAGGTCGTCTATGTCGACCGCTTCGCCAGTGACGATGATTCCCTCTTCGATCAGGCGGCTGCGGAGGACGCTGGCGAACCAGAGCGTCGGATTCCCCGCCGAGACTCCGAGCTGAGTCGATTGCGCGCCGATCGGAATCGACCCCGCGATGGTCAACGACGGCTCGCCGGGTCGCTGCTCCGGCCAGACGAGCAGCGGAGAGCCCGCAGGCACAGTCACCGTTCTGTTGAGAATCGGTCGCAGCGTGACACGCGGGTCCACGCTAACCACCGCTGGCTTACCTGGCTCTGGTCCGGGGGACAGTGTCACCGCCGTTCGATTTTCTCCAAGGTTCAGTGCGCCAAAGAGAGCGCCCGTTGGGTACCCGAGGTCATCCCAAGCCCACGATAGTTGCGGCCGAGGCTCCTCCAGGGCGTCATCGTCGCCGACGATCCGCCCCTCGATTCGCTCGAAGCCCGCCGCTTTGACCGCGGCCACGAACGCTGAGAGATCGCCACCGCCGCGGCCGCCAATCGAGGGGTCGCCGGAACCAACGATGACGAGGTCACCAAAGAGCCGGCCCTGGGAAACAGAACCCGTCGTGAGGAGAGTGGTCTCGAAGCGATAGTCCCAGCTAACGGCGTCAGCTGCTGTGGCGACGCTCACGAGCTTGGCAACGGACGCCGGGACGAACAGCGTGCCGGAATTCAGATCGACGAGCCGATCATGACGATCGAGAGAGTCGACCACGACGCTCCAGGAGGCGCGGGTGACTCCGGGCTGTCTGGTTGCAGCGAGGATGTCGGTGCGGAGGCGATTCAGCGCGCGCGCGTCGGAGCCTGAGCTCCTTGCCGCGCAACCCAATGTCCCTGAGAGCAGGATGCAGAACGCAGACGCCGCGATCCAGATCCGCAGTGCAGTGTCTGAATTCTGCATTCTGAATTCTGCATTATTTCACTTCATCGATGGCCTTCATCACATCGTCCAGCCCGGTGCCGTCCACTTTTGCAGTGCCAGGTTCATCGGAACGGCTGGCAAAGACGTCCGTTCCCGATCGGCCGATGGTTACCGTCTCCTGCTTGTTCTCGCCGAAGTGAACCGTGACGACCAGCGCCGGCGCCTTGAGCGACGCATGTGGCTGGTCTTCGAACGACGCCGCTCGAAGCGCTGTCAACTTGGTCAGCAGGTCATCCGCCTTTGCCGAATCGATGTCCTTGCCTGACGACTTCCAGACATCAGCGTTGTCCTTCCCTTTGCTCTTCTCGAGAGCGATCGTTTCCGCACCGCGCTTGATCTCCACTTTCGCGGCAGTGAACGCACGACCGTCGAACAGGTCTTTCCTCCTGAACTCGTTGACGCTTCTGATCACGTCCTCGCGGAGGATCGGCGCGATGGTGAAGACCATCGGCCTGGAGGAGTCCCTGGCGTGAAGCAACGCGTTCTCTGTAGACCCCAAAGTCAGTGTCGCGCTGGAGCTTCCGGTCTTGATGACGATCGTTCCAGTCGGCTTGGTCAATCCGAACTTGGCCAGGTCTTTCCCTTCCGGCTCGACGATGCTCTGCATCTGCGTCGAGGACAACCGCTCGAGCGCGCCCTCGACGGCGGCGAAGTCCGCGCGCACCGAGATCGGCGAAGCGAGTCTCCATTCGGCGCCGCTCTTCACGAGCTGAGTCTTCGACGACCCACTTGTCAGCTCCAGGCCGTCGACCATATTGCGATCGAAGACGAGGATGCGACGGTCGCGCAGCGCGAACGTGTTCTTGTTGAACGTCGAGTCGAGAAAGGACGAGACGAGGAAGACACGCTTCTGATCGGGAAGGCGTGCGTAGAGGTCGGTGCCGGTCGGCGTTTTCTCGCCGATCTGCACTCGCTTGAGTTCCTTCTCTCCCTTCGGCCGGAACGCGACTTCGACTCTGGCTGGCTCCAGCCCGTACTGCTTGAGATCGGCCGGGTTCTCGTCCACTACACGCTGGATCTCGAGCGAGGCCAGGCTGCTGGCGATCGTGGTGATCTCGCTCGTATCCGCGGCCGCCTTGACCGGCTCGACCAGTTGCCAGTTCCCGTCGGCCTTCTGCAGCCGCGTCGTTTCACCGTCGGCGCTCTTGACCTGAACCTCCTCGATATCGTCGGCCTGCAGCGATCCGAACAGCTTTTCCTTAGTCGTTGTGCCGGATGGTTCCTGTTTCGAGTCGACGAAATAGATGTATCCGACCAGTCCGGCAAGGACCAGGACCATGATGCCGGTAGACCAGATCCTGCCCATGCTAGCGCCTCCGCCACCAAGTGAAGACGCCGGCACCAAGAACGATCGCCGGGATGACCACAATCGTGAGCCAGAACATGCCGGTTCTTGCGTTGGCTGTCAGCGTGATTCGTCGATCGGCTGCGTCGCGCGGTCGAATCGCGATGAGGTTCTGTTGCTGCGCCAGCCAGTTCACGGTGTTCATGAACAGGTCGCGATTGCCTTCGATTCCGACGTAGGCGTTTGCCGCAAAATCGGAGTCACCGAATACTGCGACACGTGTCTCCGGCTTTGGTGCCTGATCAGCCGCGCCGTCGGGTGGATTCGAGGCGGGCGTGGCATCGGGTTTCTCGGGCGTGGGCGGGCTCACCGCGGTCGCAACCGCTATGGAGACCGGGCCAGCCAGGTCGCCCTTCTCGCGCTCGTCCGCCAGTTTCGACGGGTCTTCGAGCGAAGGCAGGTTTGTTTCCGCCCAGCTTCGCGGGGCCGTCTGAACGAACGGAACGCCGGTGCGATTCGGCGGTGCATCGGTCGCTGGAGTGATCGCCCGCACGAGCGGGAACATTGTGACGAGGCCGAACCCATCTGTGATCGCGTGAGAGGGATACGGTGGTGCGCTGACCGGTACGGTCGCGACCGAGGTTCGTCCACTGAGATCGACGACGACAGAATCAGTCGCGTTGATTCCCCACTCCTTCAGCAGGCCGGCCAATCGTGGCATCGGGGATGGCTGCTTGAAGTCATCGGCTGGGTCCAGCATGACGAGGAGTTTCCCGCTCTTGTTGGCGAGGTACTCCTGGAAGAGAGGGACCTCCTGCTCGAGCAGGTCGGTGCGCGGTCCCGCTATCACGATCATGGTCGCGTCCGCAGGAATCTCATTGGTCTGGGCCAGGACCAGCTTGTCGAATTCGTAGTTGTCGCGCTTCAGCGCATCACCGACTGCGCTGTATCCCGTTCGTTCGGAGTTGGCCGGATCTTTCTCTCCGTGACCACTGAGGAAGTACGCCTTCCGTGCCGTCGGGTTGAGCAGCTTGATCAAGGCATTCGTCAAATCCTGCTCGGCGTCGGTGCTGACACGCTCGGTCCTTCCCATGTACTCGAGGATGATGGTGGGGATCGTGTCTACCTTCTGCTGCGTAGCCAGCATCGGGTTCTTCAGCGCATCGACGTACTCGACCTGCAACTGACTCGAGCCGTACCTGTAGCTCTCCAGCCTCGGCCGGAAGCGGTCGAAGTTCTCGGGTTGGTCGAAGACGGTGATCTTAACCGGCGCTTTGAGCTCGCTGACCAGTTTGATTGTCTGGTCAGACAGGCTGTACTGCCGGTTCTCTGTAAAGTCCCATCGCGTGTTCCTGCGGTTCGACAGGTAGTTCGCCGCGATCAGGACGCCGAGCACGACCAGCACGCTGACTCCTGCCAGCGCACCGTATCGGGCATTGCGCTGACGGAAGTGGTCCCCGATCTCGCGCCACTGTCCGAGCGTGTAGAGGACGACGAGCGCCAGGCCGGTCCATGCCGCATACACCGCGTACTGGTCCCACTCCGGCTTGAGAAACCTGACCGCCAATGCTCCGAACACCAGGAGCATGCCGACATAGCTGAGTATTCCGAGAAGTCGCTTGACCATGGCGTTACCCGCGCCACCTTTCTGTGTCGACCGACCTCATGGTCAGGTACAACCCGAAGCTGATGAAGCTGATGTAGTAGACCAGATGCTTCGTGTCGACGACTCCTCGCGTGAAGTCGTCGAGGTGATCGGTAATCGAGAGATAGTTGAGAATGTCTCGTGCCGTCGGTCCCATGAACGAGGCAATCCAGTTGATCACCCACAACATCAGGAAGACCGTGAACGTGGCCATCACCGCCACGATCTGATTCTTGGTCAGGCTCGAGATGAAGAGACCGACCGAGATGAAACAGCCACCCATCAGGAGCAGACCGAAGTACGTCACGACGATCGGGATCCATTCAGGATTGCCCAGCCAGAACAGCAGCCCGATGTGAGGAAGCGTTACAGCCAGCATGGCAGCGTAGAGGCCCATGGCTCCGAGGAACTTCCCGGCGATGATCTGGAAGTCGGTGACCGGCGACGTGAGGAGCAGTTCTATCGTGCCCGAGCGCTTCTCCTCCGAGTACGTGCGCATCGTGACCATCGGCAGGATAAACAGAAAGATGACCGTCGTGTTCAGGAACACCGGACGGATCAGCTGTTCGTTCACGTTGATCGGTTGCGATCCGCCGAGGCCGGCCATCTGCATGCTCTGTTGGTCAAAGTAGAGGAGCAGCGCGTAGAAGAAGTAACCGAACATGATCGCGTAGAGACCGATCACGATGTAGGCGATCGGGGAGGCGAAGTACCCCTTCAGTTCCTTGTGGGCGATGGCGAGAATGTTATTCACGGTTGCCCTCCGCTGCGGCGTCCGACGCTGCCACATCTTCAGTCGTGACCTGCTCTTCAGTCGTGACCTGCAGGAAGATTTCTTCCAGGCTGATGCGCATCGGTCGAAGCTCCAGCAGGCCCCAGCCGCGGCCGACCACAGTGGCCGCCAACTGACGGCGTACGTCATGACCACTCTGGCTTTCGACTTCGTAACCGGCGATGCCGTCACGTCGATCTGAAACCGTGACTCGAGTGACGCCCGGTACCGACGCCAGGGTTCCCTCGGCATCCGAGCCCATGGCATCGACTTGGATGTACATGGTCTCTGATCCGCGCAGACGAGCGGTCAGATTGTCCGGCGTATCGACGGCGACGACCCGGCCTTTGTTGATGATCACGATGCGGTTGCAGGTCTGGCTGACTTCCGGAAGGATGTGGGTACTCAGGATGACCGTGTGATCGCCGCCGAGGCCCTTGATGAGGCGACGCGTTTCAATGATCTGCTTCGGGTCCAGTCCAGCTGTCGGCTCGTCCAGAATCAGAACCTCGGGATTGTGCAGGAGCGCCTGCGCAAGCCCGACCCGCTGCCGGTACCCTTTTGAGAGCTTGGCGCAGTGGCGACCAGCCATATCCGCGACCTGCGTTCGTTCCATCACCGAGTTGACGCGCGAGGTGCGCTCCGATCGCGGCACACCTTTGATGCGAGCGCAGAAGGCGAGATAGTCGACGACCGTCATGTCGGGGTAGAGCGGTGGGGTTTCCGGAAGGTATCCGGTTCGCCGCTTGGCCTCGATGGGTTGCTCGAGGACATCGTAGCCGGCGACCAGCGCCTTGCCGTCAGTTGCCGGCATGTAGCCGGTCAAGACGCGCATCGTCGTCGTCTTACCTGCGCCATTGGGCCCAAGGAATCCGAGAATCTCCCCGCGCTCCGCCTTGAAGCTCACGTCGTCGACGGCCGTTATCGGGCCGTACCGCTTCGTGAGGTGCTGAACTTCAATCACCGTTGAACTCCTCCGCTGGACCGAACAGGTCCGCGCAAATCCCTACTCGCGTCGCGTAACTTGTAGAGCAGGCTTGTCTTAACAGTGCCCAACGCGCGATCCTAGCCGAACCGCGGCCGCCACGGCAAGACCCATTGCAGTAACATATGAACAAGTATTCATATGTCGCAGCTTGATGCGCACACCGTCGACGGCCTGACCGAGATCTTCCGCGTGCTTGGTGACCCCACGCGCGTGCGCATCCTCGACGCGTTATCGCGGTCTGAACTCTGTGTGGGCGATCTGGCGTTGCAGCTCGGTGTGAGCGAGTCTGCCGTGTCCCATCAGCTGCGTTTGCTGAGGAATACCCGCATCGTCCGCTCCCGCCGAGAAGGTCGAATGATCTTCTACGCCCTTGATGACAAGCATGTGCTTTTGCTGTTCCGGCAGGGATTGCGCCACGTCCAGGAGGGCGGCCGCAGGGCCGACAACTGATGCCAGCGGCTGAGCCACGCCTGTGCACGAACTGTGAGATCCACGCCGAAGCCGTCTTCCGCGTCGAGGGAATGGACTGTAACGAAGAGGTCGTCATCCTGGAGCGCCGGCTGCGTCCTTTGGCCGGCATGGAGGCGCTCTCGGCCGACCTCGTCGGCCAACGCCTACACGTCTCATATGACGCTGCAAAGCTGACCACGGCCGCCATCGTCGATGCGGTCGGGCAGACCGGCATGCGGGTCTGGCTGGAACACGAGGGCCCGGGATCGTCCGGCCCTGACGTCCGCGTGCGATTCTGGCTGACGGTTGCCTCAGGGACTGCCATTCTGGCTGCGCTTGCCGTCAATACGTGGAGTCCCCCGCTTTCCGTTGCATTCTTTGTTGCAGCGACCATTGCCGGTGGGGTGTTCCCGACCCGCCGTGCGCTTGTAGCGCTTAGAACCCGCACGGTTGATATCAACGTGCTCATGGTCATCGCCGTGGCCGGGGCGATGGTTCTCGGTGAGTGGTTCGAGGGCGCCAGCGTCGTTTTCCTCTTCGCTTTGGCGCAGTGGCTCGAGGCACGAACGCTCGAGCGCGCCCGGCAGGCGATCCGCGCGCTGGTCGAGCTTTCACCTCGCGAGGCCATCGTCAAGCGCAACGGTGCGGAACACCGCGCACCCGTCGAGACGATTGATGTGGGCGCTGAGATCGTCGTGCGACCGGGAGACAAGGTTCCCCTCGACGGTCGCGTCCTCGCCGGACACGGTGACGTGAACGAGGCGCCCATTACGGGCGAATCCCTCCCCGTGGACAAAAGTCCCGGTGATGAGGTGTATGCGGGTACCATCAACGGTCGCAGCTCGCTCGACTTGGAAGTCATTCGAGTCGGGCGTGACACACGACTCGCGCGAATCATTCACCTGGTCGAGGCTGCCCAGGCTCGGCGCGCCCCTGTTCAATCCTTCATCGATCGGTTCGCGCGCGTCTACACACCCGCCGTCATTGCGCTTGCCGCCGTTGTGACTGTTGTACCCCCGCTGGTGTGGGGCGATCCAGCGACCTGGTTTTACCGCTCGCTCGTGCTGCTCGTGATCGCGTGTCCCTGTGCGCTGGTCATCTCGACTCCCGTTTCGATTGTGGCAGCGCTTTCTGCAGCAGCGAGGAACGGCGTGCTGATCAAAGGCGGGGCGCACCTCGAGCGGCTCGCCGATATCCGCGTGGTGGCGTTCGATAAGACCGGTACGCTGACCCGAGGGGAGCCGCGCGTCACCGAGGTGATTCCGATCGAAGGTGGATCGGTGGCTCAGATTCTTCGCTACGCAGCCGCGGTGGAAGCCAGATCTGAGCATGCGCTCGCGAGAGCGATTACCCACCGTGCGCGCGAGCTTCGGTTGGATGTTCCAGCGGCAGAAGGATTCACGTCGACACCGGGCCGGGGGGCCGAGGCTCGCGTCGATGGCAGGCACGTCATTGTCGGCAACGATCTGATGCTTTCATCGCGCGGAATCGCCGTGCCTGTGAATCCCGTCGAATCACTCCGTCGAGCCGGCAACACTGTCGTGTGCATGGCCATCGACGGCTGCGTTCACGGCATCATCGGCATCGCCGATCCGCTGCGCGAGACGGCGCGCGAGACGATCGAGATGCTGCGCTCACATGGTATTCGTCGTGTGGCGATGCTGACCGGCGATCATGCGCTGACGGCGCGTGCCGTCGCATCGAGTCTGGTGCTCGACGAGGATCATCACGGTCTACTGCCCGATGAGAAACACGAACGCATCCTGGCGATGCGATCAGACGGTGCAGTGCTGATGGTGGGTGATGGCGTCAACGACGCGCCGGCGATGGCCGCTGCGGACGTCGGCGTAGCCATGGGCGCAGCCGCATCCGACGCCGCGCTCGAGACGGCGGACGTTGCCCTGATGTCCGGTGAGCTGCTGAAGCTGCCCTATGCGCTCCGTCTGGCGCGGGCAACAGTTCGCAACATCAAGACGAACCTCGTGGTCTCGCTCGCGCTCAAGGCCGTTTTCCTTGTCACGGCCATGACCGGCGCGGCGACGCTGTGGATGGCGGTTCTTGCCGACACCGGCGCCTCGGTCATCGTCGTCGCGAACGCTCTTCGTCTGCTGCGCTCACGATAATTACGCTTTTCGATTCGAGAAGAAGTGCGACCGAACGTATTGATCGATCTGGGCCTGATCCGCGACGCCGATCTTCTTGAACTGCACTCCCATACCCAGCCGGCCATCTGACCAGGCCACACGAGTCTCGACGTCGATCTCGTTCTTGCCACCGGGCAAACGGAAGCGGACTCTCACCGGAGTATCTAGAGCCAGCGGGCTCGTGGTCTTGATGGCAAGTCCGCCATGGCTGATGTTGATGGTGAGTGCGGCCGCGATTGTGTTGCCGAATCGGTACGCGACCGGTATGCCCAGGGTGACCCGCGGGCTGGATCGTCGATTGGCTATCTCCTGCGCCAGGTGCGGACGGAGAGACGGCAGTATGTGCTGGACCGCCGTGTATTCGTTGACATAACCGACAACGCCAAGCGATTCGAGTTGCCGCACCTCATCCGCGCTCGCGATTGTTCCGCTGAAGATGACGATGCCCGCTTGATGGTCGAGCTTCCGAATTGCCTGCAGCAGCGTGACACCGTTGCCTTGCGGGATGCGCAAATCAAGCACGATCAAGTCGATGCGAGACACGTTGGCTCGCACCTGCGCCAGCAGTTCGTGACCCGTCTGAACGGTTACCGTCGTGTGGCCCGCCGCCTCGAGAGCCGACTTGAACCGGTCGCGCACGAACGCGGTATCGTCAGCGACCAGCACGGTTCGCGCTGCGAGCCTAGTCGCGGCCGTCATCGAACATGTACTATCGGTTTATAGCACTGTGATCCTTAGGGTTCATTGCCCAAATCCGTGCGTCCTCGATATAATCCGAAATCTTGGCCGGGAATTTTGGGCCGCGCCCTTGGTTCCCGGAGTCTTCGAGTTGCCCGTTCGACTGATGGAGCCCGTATGGCGACCTGCCCAGAGTGCGAATTCGACGAGATTGACACCGAGGACCTCGAGGAAGGCGACCGCCTGAGTTGTCCAGAGTGCGGCAAAGGCCTCGTCATGGTGGGCTCCGACGAACTCGATGTCGCCGACGATGACGATGAGGACCTCGAGGACGACGATCTCGACGAGGAAGAGGAAGAGGACGAGGACGACGACGACGATGATGACGACCTCGACGAAGACGACGAGGACGAGGAGGATTACGACGAGTGATCCAGGAAGCGGACGCACGCGCGGCCGCTTCCCCGCGGACTGACCCTGAACAGAACGCGGTGCCGCGGCCGCAGGACCTCGAGGTGAAGGAGGCGCGCCTTCGAGAGCTGCTGGCCAGCTATGAGTCGATGATTGTTGCCTTCAGTGGTGGGGCCGATAGCGCGTATCTCGCGTGGGCCGCTACCAGCGTCCTGGGACGTTCCGTCCTGTGCGTCACGGCTGACAGCCCAAGCTATCCCGATCGACACCGGCAGCTCGCGCTGGCCGTCGCTCGCGAAGCCGACCTCCGTCACGAAATCATCCAGACGTCCGAGCTCGATCGCGTGGAATACCGCGCGAATCCGACCAATCGCTGTTACTACTGCAAACACGAGCTCTACACCGCGCTGTCAGCGATTGCGGCGGAACGGGGCTTCGCTGTGGTCGCCGACGGCAGCAACGCCGACGATCGCGGTGACTACCGGCCCGGTCGTCAGGCCGCGCGCGAATTCGGCGTGCGCAGTCCCCTCGACGACGCTGGCCTGACCAAGCCGGAAATCCGTGAGCTGTCTCGTCGTGCCGGTCTTTGCACCTGGGACGAGCCCGCGTCGGCGTGCCTCTCTTCGCGCATTCCCTATCACTCAGAGGTCACTCGAGAAAAGCTACGTGCGATCGAGCACGCCGAAGACGTGACTTCGCGGGCTGGGTTTTCGCGTGTTTCGTGTGCGCCATCACGAGCTGGCCGGTCCCGAGGGGAGTGGATCGACGACGCTGGCACGACTCGAAATCGCCAGCGAGGAACTGGCACGCGCGCTTGATACCGAGCTTCGGGCTCGGATCGTCCGTGAAATCCGGGCCGTCGGCTACCAGCACGTCACGATCGATCTTCAGGGATATCGGAGAGGCAGCCTCAACGAAGGTCTCCGTCTGAATCCGGTCTAGTTTCTTTCGTCGCTCTCCGCACTTCGCATCGTCGCACTCATTTCTCACGGGTGCGCACTGAAGTTCCGTCCGCGAACGACCGACACTAATTGACACGGGATCGATCGAACGCTAAGCTCGGCCCCGTCGCTTCATACAACAGGCAAACGCGGGAGATTGCTAATGAATCTGCGCCGGTGTGTGTGGTTGACCACGATCATCTTGCTCGTCGCGCTGACGGTGACGGCTTGTGGAAAGAAGATACCGCCGCCCCCGCCTCCGCCACCGGCGCCTCCGGCTGCGCCAGCGCCACCGCCGCCACCGCCACCGCCACCGCCTCCACCCGCTCCAGCGCCGGCCCCGCCGCGAGCGCTGACCGAGGAGGAAGTGTTTGCCAAGAAGACGGTCGACGGAGCTGAACGCGGAGATGCCGCTGGCCGATGTGTCGTTCGACTACGACATGTCAATCGTTCGGGACGATCAGCGCGCAATACTGCAGAAGAACGCGGACTACCTGCGCCGCTGGACGTCGGTTCGCGTGACGATCGAGGGCCATGCCGATGCACGCGGCACCAACGAATACAACCTCGCGCTCGGCGAACGCCGAGGAAATGCGGTGAGAGACTACCTGGTCGGGCATCGGCATTGCCGCCGAGCGGATGATCGTCATCAGCAAGGGTGAGGAGTCCCCGCTCTGCACGGAGGAGACCGAAGGCTGTTTCGCGCGGAATCGCCGCGGGCACTTCATCATCACGGCGAAGTAGCTTTCGGCACCGAGGTTCGAGGAATCACGTCAGGCGAGTGGGGCTCTGGACGGCCCTGCTCGCCTGATTGTCTTTTCAGACGCCGGCTTTCATTTCTTCGGCGATTCTCTGCGCGGCGCCCCGCGGGTCGGAGGCGGCAATGATCGGCCGACCGACTACCAGATGGCTGGCCCCGGCTTTGACCGCTTCGGCTGGACCCATGGTTCGTGCCTGATCGTTCTTTTCTGAGCCCGCAGACGCACCCCTGATTCCGGGCGTGACAATGGCGAAATCCGATCCGCACGCCGATCGGATTGCCGCCGTTTCCTGCGGCGATGCGACCACGCCGTCGAGCCCGGCCTGCTGCGCCATCCTCGCAAGCGCGACCACGTGATCGAAGAGCGGGCGCGCGACGCCGCCCGCACGCAGCGTGTGTTCATCCATGCTCGTGAGCACGGTGACAGCGATGACGAGCGGCCGGGAGTGACCAAATCGTGCAGCGGTCTCGGCGGCCGCCTTCGCCGCCGCTTGCATCATCGGTACTCCGCCCGAGGCGTGCACGTTGACCATCCACGCGCCGGTGGAGACTGCTGCCTCGACGGCCTGAGCCACCGTGTTGGGGATGTCGTGAAACTTCAAATCCAGGAAGACGCGAGTTCCCTGATCCGTCAGCCGCCGGACGAGGCCAGGTCCCTCGAGCGTGAAGAGCCGGCTACCGATTTTGACGCCGTCGACCACGTCACGAAGCGTGGTCGCGAGCTCGATGGCTCGGTTGCCGGATTCGACGTCCAGTGCGACTAGGAGCTGACCCACTCTTTCTCCCGGGTGCTGGTGTCCACGCTGCCCACCAGATCTGCGATGCGCCGCACTCCGTGGCGCTGCATGTAATCCTCGATGCCCGCGGTCAGCTTGGACCAGATGAAGGGGTCGACGAAGTTCGCGGTGCCGACCTGCACAGCGGCGGCGCCGGCAATGATGAATTCCAGCACATCGACAGCGTTCGCGATGCCCCCCATGCCGATGACGGGAATCTTCACCGCTCGCCGGCACTCGTACACCATCCGCACGGCGATTGGTCGGATAGCGGGCCCGCTCAGGCCACCGACGATATTCGAGAGCTTTGGCCGGCGTGTTTCCACATCGATGGCCATCGCGAGAAACGTGTTCACCAGTGACACGGCATCAGCGCCCGCATCCTCCGCTGCCCTCGCGATGGACGCCACATCGGTCACGTTCGGTGTCAGCTTCGGGATGACCGGGAGATGCGTCACTTTCTTCACCGCGCTGACGACATCAAACGTGCCGTGAAGACTGCAGCCAAACGTGATGCCGCCTTCCTTGATGTTGGGGCACGAGATGTTGATCTCCAGAGCATGAACGCCTTCAGCATCGGAGAGGATTCGTGCCACCTCGACGTACTCGTCGAGCGTGCTGCCGCAGATGTTGATGATGTTCGTTGCCCCGAGGCGTCGCAGCTCGGGGAGTTTCTCGGCAATGTACCGATGCACGCCGATTCCCTGCAACCCGATGGCGTTGAGCATGCCCGACGGCGTCTCAACGATCCGCGGTGGCGGATGGCCTTCACGGGGCGCCAGAAAAAGACCCTTGGAGGCGATGGCTCCCAGCGTTGACAGGTCCACAGCGTCGGCGTACTCAACGCCGTAGCCATAGCATCCGCTTGCCGCAATCAAGGGATTCGAGAGCCGGAGCGTTCCGATCTCTACGGATAGATCCATGTCAACTCCCAACTCCCAAGAACCAACCCCCAACGTCAAATGCCCCTGTTCGAAGAGCTCCATCCGGCAACGCCGCTTTGGGAGTTGGGCACTGGAAGTTGGGAGTTCTCGCTTTGAAGCTCACTCATGGTCCCAGACCAGATCCGATGCCGTGAACACGGGACCGGCGAGGCAGGAACGAACGTAGTGATGATCGCCGCCCGCTTCGCGGACCGGGATGACGCAACTGTAGCAGCCTCCCATCCCGCACCCCATGACTCGCTCGACCGAGACTTGTGCCGGTCGCTTGTACCTGCCTGCCACGTGTGACACTGCCTCGAGCATCCTTTCCGGCCCGCAGGCGTAGATCATGATCTCGCCGCTGGTTTCGTCGAGTGCCTGCTCGAGAGGAACAGTCACGCGCCCTCGCTCACCCTTCGATCCGTCCTCGGTGCTCAGCACCAGGCGCACGCCACGCGACGCGAACCAATCCAGATAGAACAGTTCCGCACCTGTTCGCGCCCCGTAAAACAACGTGGTCGTCGTGCCACGTTCCAGCAATGCCTCGCTCAGCGTGACGAACGGGGCCAGCCCGACGCCACCTGCGACCATCCACGCTTCGCTCGGAGGCGATACCGGCTCGAAGGGCCGACCCAGCGGTCCGAGGCACGAGATGACGTCACCCTCGACGGCATCGAACAAGAGACGGGTGGTGACGCCGATGCGCTTGCTTAACAGCGACAGTCCTTCGATCCGGTCTCCGGATCGGATGATTTCGAAGACCGAAAATGGTCTGCGCAGCAGCGGATCGCTGCCATGGCTCGATCGCACCATGACGAACTGGCCAGGCCTGGTCGTGGCAGCGATTTCGGGAGCGGCGAGAGTGATGACGTTGTAATCGGGGGAGAGGCGCGTGTTCTGAATGACCCTGGCCTCGACATCGCGGGGCATTGTTGGGAGTATACCTTGGAGTGTCGATGCGCTACCTTCGGATGCTGAGCAACTCCGCGTTTGCGGGGCTGCTGGCGGCGGCTTATTTCACGCTGCTGCTTCTGTTGCTGAATCCGGAGGTCCCCCTCGCGGCTGCGGGCGCGGTGCTGACGGTGATCGTGCTGTCGTACGGCCTCCACATCACCGTGGTGTCCTACGCGTTGTATGCGCTTCGCCAGATCACGGTCATTGAGCCGTTACCTCCCGGCTGGATCAGTTTGCGCCTTCTTACGTGGAGCGCGGCGGGACTGAGTGGCACGGCGTCGGTCATCACCTGGCTGCACGCATCTGGTCTTCGCAACGCACTCGATCCGCGCGCGCTCCCATCGCTCAGACTGGCGGCCGTACTCCTTGGTGCGGCGTCAGTCGCGTTTCTGGTCCTTGGACTTGCGCAGACCAAGGCACATCAGCGCAGCCGCGCCGCGGTGGCCATCCTGTTCACGATTGCGACCATCTCGTCGATTGCGGCGCCCCTGTGGGTACGCGGCGCCGGTCTCCGGCCGTCGATCCCATTCCGCGCGCAGTCGACGGTCACGGCGACGCCGGCCGAGCACCCTCGAGTCATCCTGCTGTGCCTGGACGGCGCCTCACTGGACGTCATCTCGCCGGCGGTCGCAGCGGGGCGGCTGCCGAACTTCAGCCGCATTCTCGACACGGGGGCGTCGATGCACCTGGCCACGACCCGTCCGACGCAGCCGGAGCCGGTCTGGGCGTCGATCATGACTGGCATGTGGCCGGCGCGGCACGGTGTCCGTGGCTCATCCCGGTATCACCTTTTCAATTCCGACGTCGAGCTCGAGGTATTACCGGACTACGTCTTCTCGCAGGCGCTTGTCCGCTTCGGACTCCTCATTGAAGAGCCCTATTCATCGTCGAGCGTGGGCGTCCAGCCACTGTGGCGCATTGCCGCCGGATACGGTGTGCGAACAGGGCTGATCGGTTTGCCGCTGACGCATCCTGCCCCTGCGGCTCCGCGGCTTCATCGTCAGCGACCGATTTCATCGTCGCGCCGACCGCGTCGTGACCCTCGACAGTGAGCCGGCCGTCTCACCTGAGCCGCCTGGACGATGTCGCGCGTGGGGTGCTTGCCGAGGAACAGCCGACGCGCGAGCTGCGCGCCGAGGTACGATCTTATTGCCGTGGACTGGCGAGAGCGGGTCGACCGTCGAGGCCGATCGGTTGCACCACCGGCTCGCCCGGCGGCTCGCCGCCGTCGAAGAGGTGCAGTTGCTCGCGGTTCGCTACGCGGGACTGGACGCGGTGGGCCACTACTACCTCCGGTACGCGCGACCGGAGGCCTTTGGCGATGTCACCGAAGATGAGCGACGACGCTTCGGGCGTGTGCTCGACGACTACTACGCGTATGTCGACACACTCGTGGGCGATGCGATGGCCTCGCTCAACGGGGGCGATCTGCTGCTGGTCGTGTCCGGATTTGGCATGGAGCCACTGACTGTGGGCAAGCGTGTCCTCGAGCGGGTGGCAGGGGACCCGAAGTTCAGCGGCACGCACGAGCGAGGTCCTGACGGATTCCTCCTGGCCTATGGCACGCCGGTGGTCGCCGCGCGTCAGGGCCGCGGCGCGGTGGTCGATGTCGCTCCGACATTGCTCTACTTCCTGGGACTGCCGGTCGCGCGCGACATGGACGGCTTCGTGCGTACCGATCTCTTCACGCCGGCATTCAACGAGCAGCGAACAATCACGTTCATCCCGACGTACGGGGTTCAGTAGGTGCACGAGTTGGTTCAGGGCTGATATAATCAAGCCGCTTCTTTAAAGGCGGTCCAGAGAGGCCGCGAAGAGGTGTACATGCCTGCACTCGCGTTTCATATCACACACACGACATACGTCTGGAGCTCCGCATGCCTGTTGTAATGGATGCGGATCGCATCGGTCGTACCCTGACGAGAATCGCGCACGAGATCGTCGAGCGGAACAAGGGAACTGACGACCTCGCGCTCGTGGGCGTGCGCACCCGCGGTGTGCCGATCGCCCGGCGTCTTGCCCACACCTTGCGCGAGATCACTGGTCACGACATACCGACCGGATCGCTCGACATCACGCTCTATCGCGACGACCTGATGCGTCACGCCGTTGGTCCGCAGCCGCTCGTCAGAAAGACCGACATTCAGTTCTCCATCGACAACCGGAAGATCCTGCTGGTCGATGACGTGCTGTACACGGGACGAACGACCCGCGCTGCGCTTGACGCACTGATCGACTACGGAAGGCCGAAGGCAATACAGCTGATCGTGCTGGTCGACCGCGGGCACAGGGAGCTGCCGATCAAGGCGGATTATGTGGGAAAGAACCTGCCGACCTCACCCGAGGAGAGCGTGCAGGTGCGGCTCACCGAGATTGACGGTGAAGACGAGGTCGTTCTGGAAACTGGAGGTGGGGCATGAATACGACCAGCCAGGAAATTGATCAGAAACAGGCGGTCACAGCCCTCCGTCGCAAGGACCTCCTCGGCATCGCCGAGCTGAGCCCGGAAGAGATCGAACTTGTCCTCGACACCGCCGAGGCGATGAAAGAAGTCGGGACGCGGCCGATCAAGAAGGTGCCTGCGCTTCGAGGCAAGACCGTCGTCAACCTGTTCTATGAGCCGAGCACGCGGACGCGGACGTCGTTCGAGATAGCCGAGAAGCGGCTGAGCGCGGACACACTCAACATCGCCATCGGGACTTCAAGCGTCGTCAAAGGAGAGACGCTGGCTGACACCGCCCTCAACCTCGAGGCGATGTCACCAGACATGATCGTGCTGCGGCACGCCTCGTCGGGTGCGTGCCACCTGCTCTCCCGCATCTGTCGATCGGCCATCATCAACGCCGGTGATGGCATGCACGAGCACCCCACGCAGGCGCTGCTCGACGCCTTCACCATTCGCGAGCGCAAGAAGAAACTGGCGGGTCTCAAGGTCGCGATCATCGGCGACCTGTTGCACAGCCGCGTGCTGCGCTCGAACATTCACCTGCTGACGAAACTCGGCGCTGACGTGTGGGTGTGCGGGCCGCCGACGCTCTTCCCTGCCGACATCCGCCGTTTCGGTGTGACGGCGACGAGCGCCGTTGATGAAGCCGTCCGAGACGCCGACGTCATCATGCTGCTGCGGATTCAGCTCGAGCGGATGGAGGGCGCCTACTTTCCATCCCTGCGTGAATACTTCCGAGTGTTCGGCATGACGGAATCGCGCCTGCAACTCGCCAGGCCAGACGTGATGATCATGCATCCGGGGCCGATGAACCGGGGTGTCGAGATCGCGTCCGAGGTTGCCGACGGTCCTTACTCAGTCATCCTCGACCAGGTGGCCAACGGCGTTGCGGTGCGAATGGCAGTGCTGTACCTGTTGGCCGGCGGAGCGGAACATGAAGAGGCTGCTTAAAGGCGGGCGTGTCGTCGATCCCGCGAACGGGATTGATGGCGTGCACGACCTGCTCATCGAGGACGGCCGCATCGCGCGCGTCGGCCGCGATCTGCCAGTCGAAGGCGCGACGGTCGTGGAAATTCCCGCCGGTCTCGTGGTGTGTCCCGGCCTGATCGACATGCACGTGCACCTGCGTGAACCCGGGCAGGAACACAAAGAGACCGTTGCTACCGGTGTGGCTTCCGCGGTGGCCGGCGGGTTCACCGCCGTAGCCTGCATGCCGAATACCTCTCCCGTCAACGACAACGCCAACGTCACGTCGTTGATTCTTGCGAGAGCCAGTGAGGCCAACCTGGCACGCGTCTATCCGATCGGAGCGGTCTCGAAGGGTTCGAAGGGCGAGCTGCTCGCTGACATCGCCGAGCTGAAGCAGGCCGGCTGTGTGGCGATTACTGACGATGGCCACCCGGTGGCGACGGCGCTTCTCATGCGCAGGGCGCTCGAATACGCCGGGATGTTCGGGATGCCGGTCATCGAGCATTGCGAGGATCCGACACTCAAGGGCGACGGCGTCGCACACGAGGGATTCCATGCTTCGTCGCTCGGCTTGCGCGGCATTCCCGGCGCGGCCGAGGCGCTCGGAGTCGAGCGCGGCGTGTTGTTGTCGGAGTTGACCGGGTCGGCCTTTCACGTCGCGCATATGAGCGCCCGTGAGTCGATGCGCGCGGTTCGTAAGGGGAAGGACGCAGGCGTTCGCGTCACCTGTGAGGTTGCGCCGCATCATTTCACGCTGACCGACGAGGCGTTGGCGTCGCCGATTCCGTATGACACCAACGTCAAGATGAATCCGCCGCTGCGCGAGGCGGCCGATCGCGACGCGATGCTGGCCGGCATCGCCGACGGTACGGTCGACGCGATCGCGACCGATCACGCACCGCATCACTACGACGAGAAGAAGGTCGAATTCGACCGCGCGCCGTTCGGGATCGTTGGTCTCGAGACCGCTGTTCCGCTTGCGCTCGATCGCCTGGTGCACGCCGGCCTGATTCGGCTTCCACGGCTGGTGGAGCTGATGTCGACCGCTCCTGCGCGGATCCTTCGGGTTCCCGGTGGCTCACTTGCGCCGGGCAGCCCTGCGGATATCACCATCCTTGCGCCCGACCTGAAGGTTCGAATCCGCGCGTCGCAGTTGCGGTCGCGCTCCAAGAACACGCCCTTCGATGGATGGGAGCTGCGAGGAGGTGTCGCGGCAACCATCGTCGGAGGCCGCACGGTCTACGTGAACTCCGAGGCCTCGATCTCAATTTAGTAATGGGGTCGGGGGTCGTTTAAAGAGGACACTCTCAATTCACACGGCATGAACAAACGAGACGAGATTCGCCAGAAAGCCCTCAAGGATCTTCAGCGCTATGAGGTGCTCATGCTCGACGGGCACTTCGATTTCGGCAACGGCTATCACGGACGTCTTTATCTGAACCCGCATCAGCTGTTCAGGCATCCCTCGACGATCTGGCGTTTCGCCCAGGACTTGCTCGACGTGCTGCCGGGCTCGATCCTCGAAGCGACCGAGGTCGTGGTTGGTCCGGTGACCGGGGGTGCGCTGCTCGCACATACGGTTGCGGGTTTGCTCGACAGTCGCCGCGATATCAGTCATCCCCCGACGTTGTTCGCCCCTTTGACCGCTGACGCCGCAGGCGGATACTCGTTGAGCCGCTTCTATCAGCAGCAGATCAAGGAACGTCACGTCCTGCTGGTGGACGATGTCCGCAATACCGGGCACACGCTGTCCCGCTGTGCGGCGACGGTGCGAGCCGCAGGCGGCACGCTGCTGGCCACTGCCGAAATCTACGATCGCTTGGAGGTGGTGGTCGATCTCGATGTGCCGAACGTCGCCCTCGCCGAGTACAAAGCACCGGAGAACTATCCTGTCGGTGCCTGTCCATTGTGCGCGGCAGGAACTCCCGTCGATTCGTTTTAGGAAGACACCGGGACACCCGGTGTCCTTGGCTATGAACAATCTCCGAATCGTGCCGGCCCGTGCCGAGGACGTTCCAATCATCCTGTCCCTGATACGAGCGCTTGGTGAGTACGAGCGCCTGTCTCATGAGATCGTCGCGACCGAGGAAGGGTTGCGCGCGTGGCTGTTTGGACAGCGCCCGGCGGCCGAAGTCGTTCTGGCGTCTGTCGACGACACCGTCGTTGGCTTCGCGCTCTTCTTCCACAACTTCTCGACGTTTCTCGGAAGGCCTGGACTGTATCTCGAAGATCTCTTTGTAATTCCCGAATGGCGCGGGCGCGGCATCGGAAAGCGTCTGCTCGTGCACCTCGCTGAACTTGCCGTCGAGCGGGGCTGTGGTCGCATGGAGTGGAATGTGCTCGATTGGAACGAGCCGGCGCTGCGCTTCTATGAGCGAATGGGAGCGCGAGTCATGAAGGAATGGAAGCTCTGTCGGTTGACTGGCGATAGTCTGGCGCGGGTCGCGGCAGGCAAGGCATGACCATCGCGGCGATTCGAAGGCCGACGGTCGGTGCAGCGGAACGACTCGAGGAGTTGTACCGCTCGTTCGATCACGTCACGTCCGCCACCGACCCCGTCCACATCGTCAGGCGATACACGTCACCGGCCGATAGGGAGGTGGTCGGATTCTGCGCGGCAGCGTTGGCCTTCGGTCGTGTGGCCAGCGTGCTGCAGTCGATCGAGTCGTTGCTCGCGGTGATGGGACCGGAGCCCGCTCACTTCGTGCGCGGATTCAATCCGGATCGGGAGCGTTCACGGCTCGAACCGCTCGTGCATCGATGGATTTCCGGCCGCGATCTGATCGCCCTGCTCATCGTGCTGCGGCGCATGCTGACCGAAGCAGGCTCCATCGAGGCGTTCTTTCTTCAGGATGATGACCAGGACTCCCCACATATAGGTCCGGCGCTCGACTCGTTCTCGACGCGGGCTTTGTCGACTGATCTGCGTGCTGCCTACGGGCGGCGGGTGCCGCGCCAACGTGGCGTCTCGTATTTCTTTCCGCGGCCGTCGGCTGGCAGCGCGTGCAAGCGACTCAATCTCTTCCTGCGCTGGATGGTACGGAAGGACGCGATCGATCTCGGCGTCTGGTTACACGTCTCGCCCGCGCGTCTGATCGTCCCGCTCGACACGCACGTCATTCGCCTCGGACGCTGCCTGAAGTTGACGCGCTACACGAGCCCCGGGTGGAAGATGGCGGTCGATATCACGAATGCGCTGCGTGGCTTCGACGCGAACGATCCGGTCCGCTTCGATTTTGCCCTGTGCCACGTCGGGATGATGAATGCGTGCGGGTTTCAGAAGGCGCAGGGCAGCACTCAGTGTCCTTTGAAGGGGATCTGTCATCCGAAGGTCAAAGGGCAAAGGGCAAGGGGCAAAGGCTAGAGAGCCTCTAGTGCCGAGAGCCTTCGAACAGCCGCTCATACGTCGCGAGAGTTCCTTCCACCATCCGATCCACGGTGAAACGCTCGCGTGCACGCTTGAGGGCTGCCTCGCCCATGCGCGCTCTGAGGGCGTCATCCTTCAGTAGCTTGATGATTCGGTTCGCCATGGCCTCGTGATCGCGCGGTGGTACGAGGAAGCCGGTCTTCCCCGGGGCAACGACTTCCGGCACGCCGCCGACCTGCGTCGCGACAGCGGCCTTGGACGCAGCCATCGCATCCACGAGCGATGTGCACAGACCCTCGTGGAGTGAACTCAGGGCGAAGAGGTCGAACCCTTTCAGAAGCTCCAGGACGTCGGCACGGAAGCCGGCGAGGAACACATGCCGCTCGAGATGCTTGCGTTTGATCTGCTCCTCGAGCGCCGGGCGCAGGTCACCGTCGCCGCAGATGACGAACCGCGAATCCGGTACGGCCCGGACGACGATCGCCGCCGCGTCGATCAGGTGTTGCTGACCCTTTTGTGCCACGAGCGCGCCGATGTTGCCGACGATGGGCGCATGTGTCGGCAGGAAGAACGCGGCGTGAACGTTCGCGGCGGGCAGGTGGACGATGCGCTCGACGTCCACACCCTCGTGGACCACCGTGGTCTGCTCTCGTCGAATGCCGTCCGAGATCAGTCGCTCCCGCACCGCCTCGCTGATGGCGACGAAGCAGTCAACCTGTCCGTACTTCCACCGCGAGAAAGAGTTGCGCGCGACCCGGAACTCGATGCGCCGGGTCGCGATGAGTCGTGGCATCGGTGACGGAGACGCCATCGAACGGGCGGTTGCCGCCATCGCAACCCCGTGAGGATCGTGGGCGTGGATGACGTCCGGCTTGAGTTGCTTGAGCACGCGGGACAGCCGCCACGCCGCCGCCAGGTCGATCTCATTTCGCGGCGCCAGCGGAATCAGATCCGTCCCCTCGGACATCCGCCGATAAAGTTCTCCTTCGGGATGCGCCACGAGCGCGGCGCGATACCGTCGCGCGCGCAGACCCATGATGGTGTGCATCACCTGGCCTTGACCACCGCGCCAGGTTCGCGCCGTATCTATGTGGAGCGAGAACAACGCTGCAGTTCCCAGAGCTTCGCGAACTTCAGGAGGACGGAGTAGGCGTTGACCAGCGAAAGCGTCAACCCTGCGGTGCCGTCGAGAAAGCCTCGCCGCAGGATGTAGTTCCGCAGAAACGCGGCAGGCGGATGAAGCAGGAGATCGACCGCGCGTGCCCGGCGACCGCTCTCGTGCATCTGTCGCGCGGCGAGCGTCGTGTAGGCGTTGATGCGATCCAGGTGATCAGTGAGGTCGCGATAGGAATAGTGCAGCAGCTCGGTCGTCAGCTGGCCGGTGTTCCCGTCAACCGTGACCGACTCGTGCACGTAGCGACCCTGCCATCGTCCTTTGCGCCGGTCGTAGAGCCGGGTCTGATAGTCGGGATAGAAGTCTGTTGTCCTCACCCAGCGCCCGAGATGAAACGTGACGCGAGGCACACGATAACCACCTCGGTGTGGTTCTGTGGCTAGCAGCGCGCGGATCTCGGACGCAAGCGCGGGTGGTATTCGTTCGTCGGCGTCGAGGGAAAAGATCCAATCGTGGCTGGCGAGGCTCGCCGCGAAGTTCTTCTGATCGACGTAGCCGGTCCACGCCCGCGTCTCGGTACGTGCACCCCTGGCGCGGGCGATCGCGAGCGTGTCATCCACGCTGCCTGAGTCGACGACGATGATTTCGTCGGCCCAGGCGGCGCTGTCGATGGCGTCGGCGATATGTGCGGCTTCGTCGAGCGTGATGATGGTGACCGTGACACGCGGCACGGGCTGATGTTATCGCACGGTCACGTTCTGAGCACCGCCACCCTGCAGTGGCGACTCTTGCACCGTCTCCAGGTCAATGACAGAGCGGTGGAAGTTCAGGACGTTCTGCAGTTCCACATTGCGCGCCAGTGAGAGATCGCGCTGCGACTGGAACACCAGGAAGCTGGTGGATGTGCCCGCCTCGAACTTCCGTTGCTCGGCCTCGAGTTGGCGCTCGGCCAGCTGGCGCGCGGACCGTGAGCTCTCGACGCGCTGCTGGTTTGTCATCACCTCGCGCGCCGCGATGCGAACCTGCTGGGCGATCTGCAGTTCCTGATTGCGAAGCCGTGTCTGCGCCTGGGTCCTTTCCAGCCTGACGCGTGCGAGGTTGGCCTCGGACGTGCTCGTGCCGAGCGGATAGCTGATGTTCAATGCCGCCGTCCAGTTCGGGTACTGATTGACGAACAGATCGGAGAGGACCGACGTAAAACGCCGCTGCTGGAGGTTGCCAGTAGGCTCCCCCGTTCCCGGGCCGAACGGGCCGAGGCCCCGCTCAATCTGCGTTCCGCCCAGCCCCTGCAGGCCATAATTGAGGTTCGCACTGATGTCGGGCAGCGTCTGATTGCGGAAGAAGCGGATATTGATGTCGTCAGCCTCGATGGTCTTTCGGGTCTGTTCGAGGTCGGTGCGACGACTGAGTGCGTTTCGAACGACGGCCTCGATGTCCACAGGGATCGGCTGAAACTCCGGAAGCTCACTGGGTTCGATGCGAACCGTCCAGAAATCGGGCATGTTGGGATCGAACACCAGGGTGCGCAGTGCATCCTCGGCATTGCCGATCTGCCCCTGCGCGACAATGACGGCCTCACGACGTCGAGCGACCTCCGCCTCGGCCTGGACGATATCAATGGGCGGAGTCGTGCCGATCTCGACACGGGCGCGAGTATCGCGTAGCGATTCCTCCGCCAGATCCAGCGACTGTTGCTGCACACCCAGTGATGCGATGGTGTACGCGAGGTCCCAGAATGCGCTGCGCACATTTCGCGTGGTCACGGCGATCGTTTCCCGCAGCGCCACGTCCGAGATCTCGCGATTGTTGGTGCTGATCAGCACCTGCTGTCGAACGTTGTCGATGCCCCAGTTGCGCAGCAGCGGCTGGTTGTAGTTGAGCACGAGGGATGACCGCAGCTGCGGCGAGAACGTCGAAAACGAGCTGTTCGAGTTGAAGCGAGAGCTATCCCACCCGACCTCGTAATTGCCGCCCCACGGAAGCAGCTGCACCACGCCGAGGCTGCTGGCGAACTGGTCGCTGCTCGTTCTGCTCCCCTGCGCGCCCGCCAGGAAGCTCTGATTCGGCGCGTCGTTGCTGTTGGTCTGCAGCGACGTGCTCAACGACGGCGTCCAGCCCGTACGGGCGTCGACGATGTTGAGGTCCTGGATCTGGGGATCGATGCGGGCGACCCGGATGCCCAGGTTGTTCTCCAGCGCCAGTTTGACGGCCTCGTCGGCCGTCAGCCGCCTGACCTGAGGGGCACTGGCGGCCACCTGTTGGCTGGTGAGCGTCGCCTGTGCGAAAACGGACGCCGACGTTCCAAAAACGGCCATCAACGCCGCCACAACGTTTACCCGAGTCACTATCGTGCGCATCTCTCCGAACTCCAAATTCTGGTTTTTGAGTCTCTTGTATGACGAGCGGCCGCGGCCGGATGTTCTGGCTGTGCAAAAGGTATACTCGGCCAAAATGCCTCCAGTCACTGCTGAATCGGTCCTGGACCTGTTCCGCCGGGTGGGTGCCCTCCTCGAAGGTCACTTTCGACTGACCTCAGGACTGCACAGCCCCGGCTTCATGCAATGTGCCCTTGTGCTGCAGCATCCACGCGAAGCTGAGGTCTGTGGCACTGAGATCGCGGCGAAAGTCCGGGACCTGAACCCGCAGGTCGTGCTTTCGCCTGCACTTGGGGGCATCGTTATCGGGCAGGAGGTCGGCCGCGCCCTGGGTATCAGGGCGATTTTTGCGGAGCGTCAGGACGGCAGGCTCATGCTTCGGCGCGGCTTTTCGCTGGAGCCGGAAGAGCGCGTGCTCGTCATCGAGGACGTCGTCACGACCGGCGGTTCGACGCGCGACACCATCGACGTTGCGCGAGCGGCCGGTGCAACGGTTGTCGGCGCGGCGGCCATCATCGACCGGAGCGGCGGCCAACAGAATCTCGACGTGCCCTTTCACGCACTCGCCACCGTGTCATTGCCGACGTATCAGCCCGAGGCCTGCCCTCTGTGTGCGGCAGGTCAACCTGTCGTCAAGCCCGGCTCTCGCGCGTGAGCGTGTCCGGCAGGTCCGACGAACAGGACCTGCGCTGCGTGTCTCGGATCGGTCGTGTCACAGCGAACCCTCAAGCTGACCCTCGCGTACGACGGGACGCGCTTTGTCGGCTGGCAGCGACAAGCCGAAGGCGACTCCGTGCAGGAACTGCTCGAGGAGGCGCTCGCCCGATTTGAGGGTGCGAGCGTCGTCGTGCACGGCGCGGGCCGCACGGATGCTGGTGTTCACGCACTCGGTCAGGTGGCCAGCGTCGTCGTGAACTTCGAACACGACGTGACGACCCTGCAGCGCGCGCTCAATGCACAGCTTCCACCCGATATCCGAGTGCTCTCGATAGCCGAGGTGGAGGGCGACTTTCATGCCCGGTTCAGCGCCCGCTCCAAGACGTATCAATACCGAATCAGGAACGCGCCGATCGCCGATCCTTTCGAGCGAGCGTATGTCTGGCACCTGCCGGAAGCGCTCGACCGGGCGGCCATGGAACGTGCGGCCGCGACCCTGGTCGGCACGCATGATTTCATGGCGTTTCAAAGCACGCGGTAGCCAGACGAGCGGAACCACGCGTACCATTACCAGATCTTCGTGGCGTGACACCGACGACCTTCTTGCGTATGAGATCACCGGTGATGGCTTCCTGCGGCATATGGTGCGAGCGATCGTCGGCACGCTCGTCGACGTCGGGCGCGGCTGGCGTCAGCCCGAAGACGTGGCCGCGCTGCTCGAGCGGCGGCCGCGTTCGGAGGCTGGAGCCACGGCGCCCGCCCACGGCTTGTACCTCCTCCGTGTGGATTATCATTAACCGGTTGTCAGACGAGGAATTACTCTGCTGCTCGCTTGTGTTGGCGAGCTCCGGCCAAGACCAGGCCGACGACGCGGTCAGTCTGACCAGGGACGAAAGTGGCCAACATCACCGATACACGCGAGTTCTGGGGTTGAGCCGTGTCGCGTGACGATCTCCTGGCTTGGATTCCGTCCGGGCATCCGGATGAGTCGCTCGTCCGCGAGATCCACTTCGACCGGCTGCCCGTCCATGTCGCCATCATCATGGATGGCAACGGGCGGTGGGCGGCGCAGCGTCATCTTCCCCGCGTAGAGGGGCATCGCGCGGGTATCGATGCCGTCCGCGATTCGGTCGAGACCGCCGCTCGTCTGGGCATACAGGTGCTCACGCTGTACGCCTTCTCAATGGAGAACTGGAAGCGCCCGGCCAGCGAAGTCGGCACTCTCATGCAGTTGCTGAAGCGCTACCTGAGGTCGGAGCTCGATACGCTGCTCAGCAACGACATCCGCTTTCGTGTCATCGGCCGGATGGAGGAGCTCGCGCCCGACATCCAGGAGGAACTGAACGCGGCGATTCAGCGCACCTCGAGCAGCCGCGGCATGCTGTTCAACATCGCGTTGAACTATGGCGGGCGGGCTGAGATCGTCGATGCCGCCCGGCGGGCGATGGCCTCCGGCGTTCGCCCCGAAGACCTCGATGAACAGCGATTTGCGAGCTTCTTGTACACAGCAGGTCAACCGGATCCCGATCTGCTGATTCGCACGAGCGGCGAGATGCGCGTCAGCAACTATCTCCTGTGGCAGATCGCATACTCGGAGATCTACGTCACTGACACGTTGTGGCCGGACTTTCGGCGCCGACATCTCCTCGAGGCCGTGCTCGCGTACCAGAAGCGCGAGCGCCGCTACGGTGGTATCAGCTCACCGGCAGTCATCGGAGCCAAATGAGGCCCGCCAGAACGGGGCAGGCTGACTGAGCATGGTTCGTCTCGTCAGCGGGATCGCTCTGGTGGCGGTTGCGCTTGCGGCGATTCTCTTCCTCCCCATCACCGCCCTGCGCCTCGTGGCTTGCCTCGTGGCCGCGTTGGCTGCGCGGGAGTATCTGGAGATCGTCGAGAGTCCCATTCGCGCCGTCGTCCTGGCTGTTGGCCTGTGCTGGGTGTCGTCGGGTCTGTCGATGCCGCAGGCGCAGTTGCTGTTGATGATGGCGCTGCTCTGGGTCACTGCTGAAGTGCTGGTCGCAGAGCACTCGATCGCACAGGCTACCTCGGGGGTGTTTGGCGCAGTGTATGTGGGAATGCCGCTCGGGATGCTGGTGGCCATACATGCCCTTCAAGGGTGGACGGCGACCCTGCTCTTGCTCGGAACGATTGTCGTGAGCGATTCCTCCCAATACTACGTCGGACGCATGTTGGGGAAGCGGCCACTGGCGCCATCGATCAGCCCGAAGAAAACAATCGAAGGCGCGATCGGCGGTCTCATCTGCGCGAGCGCTTTCATGATTTTCCTCGGCGCGAGGATGCTCCCATTCGTCGGGTATCAGCCTCTCATCGTGTTGAGTGTGCTGGTCGTCGGGTTAGGCATCTGCGGTGACCTGTTCGAATCGCGGCTGAAGCGCACGGCGGGTGTGAAGGACAGCTCGTCACTCATTCCAGGACACGGCGGTGTGCTGGACCGCATCGATGCCCTGCTCTTTGCGGTGCCTCCGTTCTATCTGTTTGTTCGAAATATCTCGTGAGACGACTTGCGATTCTCGGCTCGACCGGTTCGATTGGTCAGAGCGCGCTCGCCGTAGTCGACGCGCATCCGTCCCGCCTTGCCGTCGTCGCACTCGCCGCCGGCGATAACGCTGATCTGCTTGCCGAGCAGGTGAGGCGCTATCGACCGCGCGTGGCGGCTATGGCCACGCCCGATGCCGTCGATCGCCTGAAAGCGGCAGCGGGCTCGGACTGTCCAGCCACGTTGGCTGGGGGAGCCGAAGGCTTGACGGCGGTGGCGACGTGTCCAGAGGCCGACATCGTGATCTGCGCCTCGGCCGGGACCGCAGCTCTGGAAGCGGTGCTCGCCGCGATCGATGCCGGGAAGCGGATCGCGATTGCCAACAAGGAAATCCTCGTGATGGCAGGGGCGCTCGTCACGGAGGCGGCACGCCGGCGTGGCGTGTCGATTCTTCCGATCGACAGCGAGCACAACGCCGTGCACCAGTGCCTGCACGGTCGCGAGAGGGGCGAGATTCGCAGGCTGATTCTTACCGCTTCGGGCGGGCCTTTCCGCGGCTTCACTCGGGAAGATCTCGAGCGCGTGACCCCCGATCAGGCCCTCAAGCATCCAACCTGGAAGATGGGCCGAAAGATCACCATCGATTCAGCCACGCTGATGAACAAGGGGCTGGAGGTCATCGAGGCGCACTGGCTCTTCGATGTCTCGGCAGACCAGATCGATGTCGTCATCCACCCGCAATCCATCGTGCATTCGCTCGTGGAGCTAGGCGATGGGTCGGTGATCGCCCAGCTCGGGGTCACCGACATGCGACTGCCGATTCAGTACGCCTGCTCGTATCCCGAGCGCTGGGATGCGTTCCTGCCTTCACTCGACCTGACGCGCGCGGGCTCCCTCGAGTTCTTTCCGCCGGCCTTCGATCGATTCCCATGTCTGATGCTGGCGTATCGTGCCCTGCGCACGGGCGGGACACTCCCGGTCGTCCTCAACGCCGCGAATGAGGTGGCAGTCGACGCGTTTCTCGAAGGCAAACTCGGCTTTGCAGCGATTCCTGCCGTAATCGACCGCACAATGAACGGACATACGGTCGAGAACGTCGAATCTGTTGAAATCGTGCGTCGAATCGATACCTGGGCCCGCCAGTATGCCCGCGAACGAGTCAGCGAGTTAGAATTGATGATCTGAGGTTTGCCGCCCGTTGATGACGTTAATTGCCTTTCTCTTCGTTCTCGGCGTCCTGATCTTCGTGCACGAGCTGGGACATTTCCTGGCAGCGCGGCGGCACGGGGTCCGTGTGCTGACGTTCTCGCTCGGTTTCGGCCCGAAGATCCTGAAAGTCACACGCGGCGACACCGAGTACTGCGTCAGCGCGATACCGCTTGGCGGCTACGTCAAGATGGCCGGCGAGAGTCCCGAGGATCCGCGCTCAGGGAAGCCCGACGAGTTCCTGTCCAAGACCAAGTGGCAGCGCTTTCAGATTCTGTTTGCCGGGCCGGCGATGAACATCATCCTCGCCGTGGTGGTGCTGGCCTTTGTCTTCGCACAGGGCGCCCGCATGTTCGTGTACATGGACGGCCCCGCCGTCGTCGGCGCCGTGTTACCAGGTTCGCCAGCTGAACAGGCTGGACTACGGCGGCACGACCGGGTCCTGACCGTGGCCGGGCGCGAAGTTCACTCATGGGCGGATCTCGAGATCGAGATCGGCACCCGCCGGCCCAATCGCGATGTAGGCGTGACACTGCTTCGCAACGACGAGGTCGTGTCCGCCACCGTGCGGCCGGTCGGGCAGGGAAGATACGAATACGGCGATATCGGCGTCCTTCCGGATAGCAACCCAATCGTCGATTCAGTCATCCCCGGTGACATTGCGGAGAGCGCGGGTTTCAAGGCTGGTGACGTGGTGCTGGCGATCAATGGCGAGCCCGTCGTCACCTCGGAACACTTCAAGCAGATCGTTGGGAAGAATGGCGAGCGTGAGGCCCGGTTCACCGTGCGCCGGGGCGATCAGCAGGTCGACCTGCGTGCCGCACCGAAGGATCGCGGCGACGGCGCCAAGATTGGACTGTACATTTCAGATCCGACGAAGTCGTTCACGCCGGGACCGCTCGAAGCGCTTCGAATGAGCGTCGAGCAGAACATCAAGTCCTCGGGGCTCATTTTCAGGACACTCGGCGGCCTGTTCACCGGCGCGACCTCGGTGCGTCAGCTGCAAGGTCCGGTTGGAATCGCCCAGCTCTCCGGTGAGTCGGCGCAGCAAGGGTTCATCGCCTTGCTTTCGCTCATGGCAATGCTGAGCATCAATCTGGGCATTCTCAATCTGATGCCGGTACCAGTTCTGGACGGCGGTCACATTCTCATCATGGCACTCGAAGGAATCGCACGGCGCGACTTTAGCATGCAGGTCAAAGAGAAGATGCTATTGGCCGGGTTCGTCGTGCTGATGATGCTGATGGTGACAGTCATTTACAACGACCTCACCCGAATCAGCTGGCTCGAGCGCCTCATGCCTTGGCGCAACTAGTCGAGGGCTCCGCCCTCGACATTCCCGGCGAAGCCGCGCAACCGCGCTGAAGGAGCAACCGATGAAGCTGAGACAGAGCGCACTGCTCGCTGCAGTGATGCTGGCGATCCTTGTCTTGCCCCTCTACGCACAGCAGAGTTCGAGTGTGACCCAGGCCGACGTGCAACGTTTACAGGACAACGTATACCTGGCAGATCGAGACATCTCGCAGCTGCGCAGCCGCGATACGGCGCGCGCCAATCAGCTCGTGACGGAGCTGGACGATCTGCGCGATGAGGTCGTGTATCTCAAGGTGAAACTGCGGAAGGAACGGACGTTGTCGCGCACTGAGTATGCCGACGTACGGGATCGCATCGAGGACCTTCGCTCGCGCGCGCGCGGCGATGTGGCGTCGGCCGCGCCGGCGTCGCCAGCTGCAGCGCCCGCCCCCTCTCCCGCTCCTGCAGCGCCGTCTTCCACCGCTGCGACCGCACCTCGGTCTACGACGCCGCCAGCTGCGACAACGTCAACGTCACGCTCGACCGCATCCACTGACGCACTCGAAGTGCCGGTTGGAACTGAAGTGGATGTGCGCCTCCAGAACTCGCTCAACTCCGGCACGACGCAGGTCGAGGACCGCTTCGAGGGCACGACGAACGCGGACGTCATCGTCGATGGGCGAGTGGCGATTCCAGCGGGGTCGCTCGTCCGCGGCGTCGTAACGTCGGTCGAGCCTGGGACGAGGACCAACCGCACAGCAAAGATGACGATCAGCTTCGATCAGGTCACCATCGACGGCCGCTCGTATCCAATTCGCGGAACGGTGACGCAGGCGATCGAAGGTGAAGGCATCCGTGGTGAGGCGGGCCGAACCGCTGCCGGCGCGGGCGTCGGCGCGATCATCGGCGGCATCCTGGGTGGCTTCAAAGGTGCGCTTGCTGGAATCCTCATCGGTGGCGGCGGCACGATCGCGGCGACCGAAGGCAAGGAGGTCGAGTTGCCGCAGGGGTCGATCCTTCGAATTCGCCTCGACTCACCCGTCCAGATCGATCAGCAGACCCGCCGCTGAACGACACCGATGCGAAGGTGCCATCGCGCACCTTCGCACCCCTGAGATCGACTTCTTCACATCCTTCATCGCGGCCTTCGCAGCTGCAATCGTTTTTCTGATGTGCGTATCGGTGTGCGCCGCTGAGAGGAACCACGCCTCGAATTGCGACGGTGGCGGATAGATTCCACGCTTCAACATGCCGTGGAAGAACGCGGCGTAGGCCTTTGTGTTCGCTGCGAGCGCGGACTGATAGTCGCGGACCGGCGCTGACGTGAAAAACGGCGTCACGAGCGAACCGAAGGCATTGACCTGAAGGGGCACGCCAGCGTCGCGAGCCGCGTCGGCAAGGCCGGCTGCGAGTGCAGACCCGCGCCGCGCGAGGTTGCGATACAGCGAGGGCTTGAGGTTCTTCAGCGCCCAGAGTCCCGCTGTCATCGCTACGGGATTCCCGGACAGCGTGCCTGCCTGATACACCGGTCCGGCGGGAGCGATCCTGCTCATGATGTCGGCACGACCGCCGTAGGCTCCGACCGGCAGACCGCCGCCGATGATCTTGCCCAGGCAGGTGAGGTCGGGTTCGATGCCGAAGAGCCGCTGAGCACCGCCTGAGCTCGCTCGAAAGCCGGAGATCACCTCGTCGAACACGAGGAGGATGCCGTGTTCGCGGCAACGATCCCTCAAGCCAGACAGGAATCCGGTGGCGGGCGGGACGACACCAATGTTTCCCGCGATTGGTTCGGCGATGATCGCTGCGATTGCGCCGGGATGCTCTGCGATGATGGCGTCGACGGACGGGAGATCGTTGTAGCGCGCCAGCAGAGTGTCGGCAGCAACCGGGGCGGGAACGCCAGGGCTCGTCGGAATGCCGAGGGTCATCGCTCCGGAGCCGGCTTTCACGAGGAACGCATCCGCGTGCCCGTGATAGCACCCCTCGAATTTGATGATGCGATCGCGCCCCGTGAACGCGCGTGCGAGCCGGATCGCGCTCATCGCGGCTTCAGTTCCGGAGCTCACGAACCTGACGCGCTCCATCGACGGCATGAGCGCCTTGACCGCCTCACCAAGCTCGTGCTCGAGAGCACTCGGCGCGCCGAAGCTCGTGCCGCGGCGCGCGGCTGCCGCGATCGCCTTGACCAGTGATGTCGGCGCGTGACCGTGAATCAGCGGCCCCCACGACATCACGTAGTCGATGTAGCGGTTTCCGTCTGCGTCCTCGATCGTGGCGCCGGAGGCGCGGCTGATGAACAGCGGCGTTCCGCCTACGGCCTGAAAGGCGCGGACGGGGCTATCGACACCGCCGGGAAGTATTTGACTTGCTCTGGAGAACAGTTTCTGCGATTTGACCGGCTTCTTCATGCGAGCAAACGAGCCGCCTCACGCGCGAAGTAGGTGATGATCATGTCCGCGCCGGCGCGGCGGATACTGGTGAGCGTTTCGAACATCACTCGCTGTTCGTCGAGCCAGCCATTCTGCGCGGCAGCCTTGAGCATCGAGTACTCACCGCTGACCTGGTAGGCGGCCGTTGGCAGCCCGAATCGATCCTTCACCTTGCTGAGCACGTCGAGATAGGGAAGGGCCGGCTTCACGATGACGAGGTCGGCGCCATCGGCAATGTCGATTTCCACTCCTCGCAGCGCTTCTTCGACGTTGGCGGGATCGAGCTGATGGCTGCGACGATCGCCAAACTGCGGCGCTGAATCGGCCGCTTCCCGGAAGGGACCGAAAAAGCCGGAACAGTACTTCGCCGCGTACGACATGATCGGCGTCTGCTCGTACCCGCGTTCGTCGAGCGTCCGCCGGATCGCGGCAACGCGTCCGTCCATCATGTCCGAAGGCGCGACGATGTCAGCGCCGGCGACCGCGTGCGACAGCGCGGTCTGTGCGAGGTGCATGACGGTAACGTCGTTCAGGATGTCGTCTCCCTCTACGATCCCGCAGTGGCCGTGCGAGGTGTACTCACAGAGGCAGACGTCGGTGATGACGATGAGGTCCTTGACCTCGCGCTTCAGCGCGCGAACGGCAGTCTGGACCGGAGCGTCTGGATCCGATGCGGCCGACCCCACCGCATCCTTCTCGGCCGGCAAGCCAAACAGCAGGACGGCGGGAACACCCTCAGCCTTGGCGGCAGCCGCCTCCTGGACGGCCTGATCGACCGAGAGCTGGAATACGCCGGGCATCGAGGGCACTTCTCGCCGCACGCCCGTGCCTTCCGTGATGAACAACGGGTAGATGAAACAGTCCGGCGTGAGGCGTGTTTCCCGGACGAGTGATCGGATGGCCTCAGTGCGCCGCAGGCGCCTCGGCCGCCGGGTCAACGACAGTTTTGCCGTAGTAGTCGTCGCCATGACTGAAATTCTGTCACGAAGCCGGCCCGAACATGAACCTGAACACGAACCGAGAAGTGAGAACCCAGAAGCGTGAACACACGCATCAGCCAGTCTTCAGCGTCAGCGTCGACACGTGCAGCGCGATGGCGTCGACCAGAGCGGCGATCGTGGACACCGCAGGCTGCACCGTCACGCTCAGCCCCAGTTGTGTCGCGGCGTCGGTGGTGACGGGACCAATCGCGGCCACGACCGTGCGGGACAGCAGGTCGATGGTCTGCTCCTTCCCATAGATCGACGCAAAGTTGCGAACGGCCGATGGGCTCGTGAACGTCACCACGTCGATTTCATCATCCAGGAGCATGCGGTAAACATCCGGCCCATCATCCTGTTGTGCGTCCTCGATGACCGTTCGATACGCCACGACGTCACTGACCAGCGCTCCGGCACTGCGTAGTCCTTCAACGATGACGTCGCGACCGATGTCCGCGCGTGGCACCAGGATGCGACGGCCTTCGATCGGTCCGGTCTCCGCCATGGCGTACACGAGCGCCTCACCGCGAAATTCGTCGGGGATGAGGTCCGCCTTGATGCCATATCGCGCGAAACGCTCGGCAGTGCCAGTACCCACGCAACAGAGCCGAGGCCCCTTCAGTGACCGGACATCGCGGGTTCCATCGAGCAGGACCGACATGAACGCTTCGACGGCGTTCGCGCTGGTGAAAACGATCCAGTCGAAAGCCTCCACGACGTCTGCGGCGCGCCGCAGCGGCCCGAGATCCTCCGGCGGCACGATTCGGATCATCGGCGCTTCGATCGCCTCTGCACCGAGAATCGACAAGCGGTCGACCATTTCGGCCGCCTGGTCCCGTGGTCGGGTGATCAGCACTCGTTTTCCGAACAGGGGACGCTCGTCGAACCATCGCAGATGGTTGCGGAACCCGACCACGCGGCCGACGACGACGATCGCTGGATCGCGACGTGGATGCTCGCGTGCGTGCGCCGCGAGCTCGGCGATCGTTCCCGTCGAGGTCTCCTGGCTCGTGAGCGTGCCGTTGTAGACGATCACAGCCTGGCCGTCGGCGGGCCAGCCGTGCGACACGAGTGCATCGAGCAATCGCGACAGCTGCTGCGATCCCACGTAACAGACGACAGTGCCGTCGAGTCTTGCCAGGCTCGCCCAGTCGACATCGGGCAGGGCGCGGTTGTCGTCTTCGTAGCCGCGCACGAGCGTGATCGTGTCGCCGCCGCCCGGATAGGTTACCGGCACACCGGCATACGCCGGCACTCCGATGCCGAGTGGAATGCCGGGCACGACCTCGTAGGGGATGCCCTGCGCGTGCAGGAACAGCGCTTCCTCGCCCCCGCGATCGAACACGAACGGGTCGCCGCGTTTGAGCCGTGCGACCAGCTTTCCGTCGCGCACCTTTTCCGCGAGCAGAAACGTGATGGCATCCTGCTCCATCGGCTGTCGGCCTGCTTTGCCGACGTCGATCAGCTCTGCTCCTTGTCGTGCCTGCTTGAGGATGCGAACCGGAACCTCGTGATCGTGAATGACGACGTCGGCACGGCGCAGGCATTCGAGGCCGTGGACAGTGATGAGGCCGGGATCACCGGGCCCAGTCCCAATCAGGTAAACAGCAGGAGTCTTCATGAATGACTTTCCGTCGGCGACGACGCACGCCTCGCATCGCTCAGGATGCTGTCAGCGCCTTTCGCAAGCAGCTCGTCGGCCACCTGTATTCCAAGTTGCTCGGGCGCCTGGGCCGATCCGTGACGTTGCGCCCGGACTGCCCGTGATCCATCCAACGAGACCACGGTGCCCGTCATTGCCAGCTCGCCATCGCCGTTCAGATGACAGAACGCACCGATGGGCATCTGACATCCGCCGCCGAGTCGATCGACGACGGCGCGCTCGGCCCTCAGGGCTACCGCGGCGGTGGCATCGCCGATCGCCGTGGCCAGTTCGCTGGCGCGCCCATCGTTCTGCCGGATCTCCACGGCAATGATGCCCTGACCCGGCGCCGGCACGCAGACGACAACCGGGAGCAGCGCTGTTATACGCGCTCCCCGTTCCAGGCGTCGCAGGCCCGCAGCCGCGAGCACGAGTGCATCATAGTCGCCCCCGTCCAGTTTCCGGAGGCGTGTATCGAGGTTGCCTCGAATCGGGAGGAACCTGTCGGCTGATGTGAAGCTTGTGAGTTGCGCAATGCGGCGGACGCTACTCGTGCCGATTCGAGGAGCATTACCAAGTATCCGTCGAACGGACTCGAGTTCCTGTTCCGAGTGGTGGCCCGCCGGCAGCACGAGAGCGTCGCGAGCGTCTTCGCGTGGCAGTACGCCACCGATTTCCAGTCCATCCGGAAGGAGTGCCGGCATGTCCTTGCTGCTGTGAACGGCGAGGTCGACTTCTCCGTCGAGAAGGGCATCCTCGATTTCCTTCACGAACAATCGCTTGCCACCAACCTCCGAGAGCGGCGCCTCGCCGAGCCTGTCGCCAGACGTCTTGATGACGACGATCTCGGACTCGATGCCGGTCTGTGTTCGAAGGAGCGCGGCGACTGCATTTGCCTGATAGAGCGCAAGCGGGCTGCCACGGGTGCCAATCCTGGGTATCGTATTCACGTGTCCTGCACCAGAGTGAAGCAGTGGCTATTTGCCCCGCCGATCGTTCCGCCTGATCTCCGCGGCTGTATCGTCGCCGGAGGTGAGCGACTCAGAATCGCGGAGCCTGAAGAGCCGGTTGATCGCTTCAGTGTAGGCTACCTGCGTCTCCTCGTCCGGGAGCGCCTTGAGCTGTTCGGTAGGTTCGAGCAACAGCTTCTCGACAATCAGTCGCGTCACCTCGTCAACCTTCGCTCTGCCATCTGGCGGCAGACCTGCGAGTTTGCCGTCGAGTCGATTGAGCTCGGAACGCCGGATTCGCTCGAAGCGTTCGCGCAGCGCCACGATCGTTGGCACGGCCCCTCGCGAGCGCAACCACGCAGCGAATTTCGCCAGTTCCTCGCTGACGATCGCCTCGGCACGCGCGACCTCAGAGCTCCGACGCGACAGATTCTCCTGCACGATGGACTGCAGATCGTCCACGTTGTACAGGAACACCTGCTCGATGTCCCCAACCGACGCCTCAACATCGCGTGGCACCGCAATGTCGATGATGAACAGCGGATCGCGTCGATGCCTTCCGGTGACGGCCTCAATCTGCGCCCGCGTAATGATCGGTCGCTGGGATCCCGTTGCCGTGACAACGATGTCCGCCGACGCGACGCCCTGCGCGAGATCATTCCAGGCCAGGCTGCGTCCATTCACTGAGGCGGCCAATGAGTCAGCGTTCGCTGCAGTGCGGCTGGTCACGACGATCTCGCCGACCCCATTGCTACGTAGATGCTGGGCCGTCAGCGTGCTGATCTCACCCGCTCCCACGACCAGTACTCGCCGGCCATTGAGCTGACCGAAGATCTTTCGCGCCAGTGCGACGGCGGCAAAGCTGATCGAGACGGCGCCTTCGCCGAGCGCCGTTTCGGCTCGGACACGTTTGCCAACGAGGAACGACCAGTGAAACAACTTGCTCAGCATCGGGCCGGTGCGGTGCTGTTCCGAGGCCGCCTCGAAGGCGTCTTTCACCTGCCCGAGGATCTGCGGTTCGCCCACGACGATGCGAGTCGAGTCCGGCCGCCACCCTGAACAGATGCCGGGCCGCGGCTTCGTTGTCGTGCGAAAACAGATGGGGCGTGAAGGCGGACTGCGGCAGGTCGTGGTACTCGCTCAGAAACGCCGCTACTTCCTCGCGCGCACGCACGGGGTCGCTGCTCACGACGTAGATCTCCGACCGGTTGCACGTCGAAAGCACGACCGATTCGGCCGCGGACGGCCGCAGCGCGAGCGCCTGCACGGCGGCGCCGAGATCGCGACTCGAGAAATCGAGCCGCTCACGCAGCTCGACCGGCGCAGTCCGATGACTTACACCGAGAAGGATGACCTGCATCTTACTTAACCCTGAACGTAAGAAGGTCAACTTTGACCTTTGAGCTTTGCACTTCATTGAAACGTGTGGCTCGTGGTGACGAAGTAGCTCACCGGGAGGAAGTTGAGCAACACGATCACGAAGCCGAGTGCCGACAGCCACGCCGCGCGCCTGCCGGTCCACCCAAGGGTCTTGCGGGCGACCATGGCGAAGGAGTAGACGGCCCAGGTCAGCACGGCGATGAAAACCTTCGGATCCTGCAGCGACATGGCCTGGAGGTTCGAGTTCTCCGGCGATTGAACCAGTGCCTGCGCCGTCCAGACGATCCCGACGACAACACCGATCGTCAGGAACAGCCAGCCAACGACAACGGCGCGCGAGTTCATCGCGTCGAGCACGTGCAGCGAAGGAAGTCGCGTGTAGAAGTAACCAAGGTGCTTCTTCTTGATCTCCTTGAACTGAAGCACGTAGGTCAGTCCCAGCATCGCGGCGAGCGCGAACGTGGCGTACGCGAAGAGCAGGGAGGTCACGTGCACCCAGAACCACGGGCTGTCGAGCACCGGGTCGCGATAGTCGACTCCCGGGTTGATCGCCGGAATGGTCTGCAGCCCGACGAGGATGGGGACGATGAAGACGCCCATCGCGCGTTCGTCAGTCGTCACCTCGATATACAGGTAGGACAGCGCAAGCATCCAGACGAACGACGATACCGCCGTGGACGTGTTGGAGAACGGCACGTGCCGGACCTCCATTGTCTGCATCCCAATCACGAACGTATGGGCAAGCACGCCAACCAGGAGGAGCGTCGTGGCGGCCCGTCCGACGGACGGTTGCCGTTTCGCGAAATGAATCGCGTAGACCACGGCGGCGGCGGCGTAGAGAGCGAGTGGAAGCAGGTTCAACGGGCTGTCGGGGCGCAGTACCCCTTTTTCGTCCGCGGGGTGATGTTCGGTCGTGATACCTGGACCACGACCCGTCGCCATGCACCGTCGCGACGCGGATTCGCCGAGGTATAGCCCAGCGTGTACTGGCTCGCGAGCTCGTCCGCGATCTGCGTGTACACGCCTTCGAGATCTTCGATCTTGGCGGGGAAGAACGCGCGCCCGCCGGTTTCCTGCGCGAGCGTCCGCATCACGAACTCGGCTTCCCGGAAGCCCTTGGCCTGCACGTCGACGCCGCGGAGCGCGATCGTGTAGACCGACGTCTCCGAACGCTTGGCCAGATCCAGCACTTCGTCGAACGACACCAGGCTCGACGTGTCCTCCCCGTCAGAGAACACGATGAGTGCCTGGCGACGGACGTCCTCTTCGTTGACCGCGCGCACCTTGCGCAATTCCTTCAGAGCGATGTAAATCGCGTTGTGAAGCGACGTCGACCCGCCGGCCACCAGTTGTGAGATGGCCGTATCGAGCTCGCCCTGGTTGCCAGTAAAGGTCTGGCGGATCTCGACGCGGCTGTCGAAATCGATGATCTGGGCAATGTCGTTGGGCTTGAGGCGATGGACGAAGTTCGTCGCCGCCTTCTGCAGCGTGGTCAGGTGCTCTTCCATGCTGGCGCTGCTGTCGAGCAGCAGCGACAAGGCAATCGGCGACTGACGCCTCGAAAAGAACGTGACGTTCTGTTTGATCCCGTCCTCGAAGACGAGGAACTCCGGCTGCTCGAGATCGGTGATGTAGTGGTTGGATCCGTCAGTAACCGTGACGTTGAGCGAGACGATGTCGATCCCGGCTTTGAAGGACGGCTGCTGGCCGGACAGGCCGGCAATGAGGCAGAGCGACACGACAACGACAACCAACGATAACCGTCTCACGTCAGGCTCCAGACTCTCCCCGGGCCCGTGCACCACGCATCGTCACGCCAGCGCGCGCCGAAGACACCTCGGCGCGCTCGGGAGTAATGAGCGACTGCGGGCGTCCGTACACGACTTTGTACTGCGAGGACAATTCACGCGCCAGCCGTTGCAGCGCGTCGTCGAGCCCATGCGGGCTGAGCAGCGAGATACGTTGACCGCCCGAGCCGCGGGGGCCGGTATCCAGCAGGAAAGAGCGTTCACGGGTTGAATGGTCTTCGGCGTGATAAAACTGGCCGATCGTGACCATGTGAAGGGCGACGTCCTCGTCCTGGAGAACCTTGACGATGTCCTTCGAATAACGGTTGGTGAATTCGATTCCGTCGGTGAAGACCGGGACGATGACCGCCCGCGGCGTCTCACGCTTGCCCATGCCGCGCGTCGTCTCGAAAATGGCGTCGAGCAGCGTCATCCCGCTCTGGCTCATCGCAAACAGACGACCAACGGCGTCCGAGAGGCGCTTGGTGTCGTTGGTGTAGTCGGCGAGGATCGTCGGGCGATCGGCCAATGCGATGACCGCCATCTGATTGCCTGGCGCCATCCTGGCGACGAAGTTGGCCAGCCCGGTCCGCAGGAAGGTGATGTCATCGCTGGCGGCGGCGCTGTTGTCGACGAGGACGGCGACGTCGATCGGCTCCGTCGCGCGCGAGACACGCAGCACCTCGCGCCTGACACCGTCTTCGCGGATCTGGAATGCGTCGACGTCGAGGCCGGTGACGGGTTCGCCATCGCGATCGACGGCGCTGACGAACATAGTTCCCTCGCGGACATCCTGGGCCGCGTACGGTTCCGTTGACAGACCTGCGACGGCCGCGAACAGGGCGACGCGATGACGACGAGCGATCGAATCGGTGTGAGGCGCATTGGCGTGTGTGAGGCAGGCCCCGTAGGGGCAGTATAGGCCCGCCCCCCCTGAGCGTCAAGGCCAATAGAATGCCTGAACCTGTTGAAAATGCTGGACTTGATCGCCGCGAGAGGCCGTGGGCCGGCGGCGAATGGCTGGTGAGTGGCGGCCGTAAGGCTGGTGAAGTTTTTCACAAAGTAAGGGTATACTGATGGGCGGTACAGCCTGCGACGACGCTGACTGCGGCCGCAACCGAGCCATTCGGATTGATGTACGGTAGCGGCTCAATGGTGAAGAAGCAGTCGGGTTTCTCGTTCAGTGCGCTCGGCACAGTCGTTCCAGGACAACGTCAGACGCGCGGGACCTGCAGCAGGCGCCAGCTACACGCTGATTGGCGCCATTCTCCTGCTCGGAGGCATCGGGTACGGCGTCGACCAGTGGAGAGGGACGGCGCCCTGGGGACTGTTCGTCGGGCTCTCACTGGGTCTGATCGTTGGGTTTTACGAGTTAGCGAAGATCGTCTGGCATCGATGAAGCCGGTTGCGTGGATGGCCGGAATGAGCCTGACGTCGTGGCTCCTGATGAGGGTCGCGTCGGACGGGCAGCGGAGATCCGGAAATCCTGTTCGGGATGGCCGGCCCCTTGGCGGCTGCCGTCGGAAGCTGGGTCGCCTACGAACGGGCGCATCGCTCGGCGCCGGGACGACTGACGAACGTCATGATTGCCGCGCTGGCCGTGAAGATGGTCTTCTTCGGCGGCTATGTCGTGGCGATGCTGAGAGGCCTTAGCCTGCGGCCGGTGGCATTCGTCGTGAGTTTCGCGGCGTACTTCATCGCCTTGCACTGCGATGGAGGCGTGGTTCCTGCGCCGCTTGTTGATGAACGATCTGCGCTCGGCGAACGGCGAGCGCGTTTAGCCTGCAGATCGCTTGTGCGCCCTGAGCACCGAACACAAGCGAGCTGTAGAGTAGGATAGCGGTCCACGCGATGTTTCAGCCCGAGCACGTCGAGTCTGCTGCTGGTGCGGCTTCGGAGGCTGCAGAGAAGTTCAACGCCGGTGAAGTCATCATCGAGCATGTCTCCAACAGCCCCATCGATCACCCGCTGATTCATCTTCCGACGATCTTCGGAATCGATTTCTCGGTCACCAAGCACGTGTTCATGCTGTGGGCCGTGGCCGCGCTGGTCTTCCTGGTCGTTACTGTGACCGTCCGGCGGTATTTGCGTCAGGACCGCCTCGTCCCCTCAGGCTTCATGAACGCGCTCGAGATCGTCGTGGAGTTCGTCCGCGACGGAATCGTGGAGCCGAACGTCGGTCGCAAGTGGGTCAAGACCTGGACGCCGCTGCTCCTCACGCTCGGCGTCTTCATTCTTGCGGCCAACGCGATTGGTCTCATTCCGATCTTCGACGTGCTGTCGCTCATCAACCACACCGTGCTGCACCTGCCGGAAGAATCGTTCATGGCCAGGGTGCTCCATGGCGGCACGACAGCGACGGGCAACTACAACGTGACGGCGGCACTGGCGACGATCACGTTCTTCGCGATCATCATCGCGGGCGCGCGCGCCCACGGCTTCGTTCAGCACTGGAAGAACATGGTGCCGCACGGCCTGCCCCTGCCGGTCACCATCATGCTGATTCCCATCGAGATCATGGGCATGTTCGTCCGCCCGTTTGCTCTCACGATGCGACTTGCCGCCAACATGACAGGCGGTCACATCGCCATCCTCGCGATCCTGTCTTTCGTGTTCATCTTCACGGAGCTGTCCGGCCAGGCGCTCGTCGGCATCGGGGTTGGCGTGCCCTCTCTGGTACTCGCCGCCCTGCTCTCGGCGCTCGAGATCATCATCGTGGCCGTCCAGGCATACGTGTTCACCCTCTTGTCGGCCGTGTTCATCGGCATGGCCATACACGCTCATCACTGAGCAGTTTCAGCGCGTCCACGAGGACTCGCCTAAGAAGGAGAGAAGAATGGAAGGGTTTGCACTTGCATACATGGGCGCGGGGATCGGCCTTGGCCTCGCCGTGATCGGCGCGGGACTTGGCATCGGTCGACTCGCTGCCGGGGCCGCTGAAGCCATCGGACGGCAGCCGAGCGCGACCGCGCAGATCACCGGCGCTGTGAACCTTCCGCTCTTCCTGCTCGAAGGCGTCGCGATTCTCGCTGAGGTGTTCGCGCTGCTCATCGTGCTGATGAAGTAGGCGGGACTCCGAAAGGACGTTCGTCATGAACACACTGGTCCAGCCCGATCCCGGGCTTTACATCTGGACCATCGCCACCTTCCTGGTGCTCGTGGCGCTGCTGGCGAAGTTTGCCTGGCGGCCGCTCCTCGAGGCGCTCGATCGCCGGCAGGAGTCGATCCGCAAGTCACTCGACGATGCGCAGAAGGCGAGGCAGGAACTGGAACGTCTCGGTGTCGAATCGCAGCGGATTCTGGCAGCGGCACGCGCCGACGCAGAACAGATCCTGTCGAGCACGCGGTCCGATGCCAATCGCTTTCGCGAGGAGCTGAAGCAGAAGGCGCAGGCGGAAGCCGCCGGCATCGTGAAGAATGCCGAGCGTCAGATCGAGCTGGAGACGGCCCGCGCGCTCCAGCAGATTCGAACCGAGGCGGTTGACCTGTCGGTGGCGATTGCGTCCAAGCTGCTCGAGCGGAACGTGTCGAAAGCGGACAACGAGCGGCTGATCGAAGAGACGTTCAAGCAGATCGAAGATCGACGACCGAGCTAATGCATCAACGCCCAAATTTCGACTCCCAATTCCCCAACAGCCCGATGTTGGGAGTTGGATCTTGGTCGTTGGGAATTGAGAGGCGAATCTCTTCAAACCCGCAATAGTTAACGGCCACTCCGGCCAAGCAGGGCCAGGGACGGGTCGCCTCGGAAGCGGGTTCGCGCATCGGACCTGAGCGCTTCCGCCCTCGACGGGTCACCAAGGATGGTCCACAGCCTGGCCGCGACGCCGTAGCCTTCTGGCGTCGGCGTCGCCGCGACCAGCTCGTTCAACACATCTTCAACCGCGGAATCCCGGTTGGACGCCCGGTACAGCATCGCGAGGCTGGTGTACGCCTGGATGTTGCGCGGGAAGTCGCGAAGTTCCTCGCGGAATTGCGCCTCGGCTTCATCGTACTTATCGAGACGCGCCAGCGCTTCTCCCAGGTACAAGTGCAGATCGGCCAGCGTTCGCCGATGTTCGCTCAGGGCCTCCACGGCCTCCTCGAAGCTGGCCGCCGCCTCGTCGTAGCGCGCCTCGTCGTAGTGAAGGCGACCCTGCACGAACTGCTGAACAGGCATCGAGGAGTCGGCTTTGTGTGCCGCTTCGGCATGCTGGATCGCAGCATCCTTGTCTCCGCTGACCAGGGCGACGCGTGCCGCCATCTCATGTGCAGCGAACACTTCTGCCGGACCTTCTTCCTCAGCGAGCATCACCGCAACAGCGGCCTGCTCCGTGGCGGCATCCGTCTTTCCAGCCTTCAGTAACGCGTCAGCCAGCGCGCGCGCTGCCGAGGAGGCATCAGGACGAAGCTCCCGCACCTTGCCGAACTCGACGATCGCCTCTTCGACTCGCCCGGTGCGGGACAGCAGCACGCCGATCTGGAAATGAATCGGCGCCAGTGTCGGGTGCGTTCGCACGATCGCCTGAAGGGCGCGTATCCCCGCCGTATATTTCTTCTGGCCAATGAGTCCAGCCGCGGCACGATGTTCCTGGACGAGAGCACGCTGCGTGGCGGCGTCGAGCGCGATGTCGACGCCGGTCGTGAGACCGCTGTCGCTCAGGTATCCGAGCAGCGCGTAACGATCTTCCTCATGCGCTGGAATCGGCGCGGGTGACGCGATGGTCGTGGTGCCGACGAGCGCATCGAGCTCCGACCGCAGCCGTGCGGCTTCGTTGGCTTCCCCGACCGCTTCCTCTCCGGTCTCGATCGGGATGAGATCTTCTCCGGTTCCGCGCACGAAGCGGAAGTGTTCGCCGGTCAGCGCGTAGACCGGCTCGCCTCCGAACCTGAAATAGGCTGCCAGCGCTTCCGAGTAGATCGGCGCTGAGGGCATGACGGCATCGGCGTCGTCGAGCACCGTCCGCAGCGAGCGTCCGGAGATGCCCGCCGGAACCGGCGCTCGAACCAGATCGAGAATCGTCGGCAGAACGTCGACATTCTGCACAGGTGAAGCGATCCGGCGGCCCCTGCCCTGATTGTCCGGCTGCTTGACCATGAACGGCACACGCAAGGCGCGATCGTCAAGTGTCAACCCAGAGCCAGCGTCACCGCGATCCCCGACAACGAGGATCGTCGCGTCGTTGTACAGCTCACGCTGTTTGAGCGCACCCGAGAGCCTCATGATGGCGGCATCAGCATCCTGCCCAGGGACCTGTACGAACAGGAAAAATCGCTGGCCGTCCTGCGTGGCGATCCAGCGCTCGGCGCTGTCGATCGTCTGCGATCCACCCCGCGCGGTGGCTGCGATTTCGTCGGATGGGCCGGTGGGCATCTCGTCGTCGAAGAACGAGAATCCCTGCCCGATTCCTGTACCCGCCTGCAGCAGAAACGAGGAGACCGCCGCGCCGGTAACGAACCCGCGATTTCGCAGTAGTTCCGCCAGCGTGCTCGCGTCCGAAGAAAGAGAAAACCCCGCGTCGTCGCGGACGCCGTGCTCAATCGGCAGCCGGCCCGTGAGCAGAGACGTGTGCGCCGGCAGGCTTTGCGGAGAGTGCGTATACGCGCGCTCGAACACCACGGAGTCGTTCGCGAGCGCATCGATGGCCGGCGTATCGCTTCGCTGCGCGCCGTATACCGACAGGGTAGTAGCCGACACGCCATCGATCGATACGAGCAGTATTGGTCCCTGATGCGGCGGTGATTCGCGGGCGTACCACCAACCGATGGCCGCAGCACCGGCTACCGCGACGAAGAAGAGCGCAATGATGAGCGAGGCCAGCCAGCGGCGGGCCCGTACTGGCGCACGACGTGTCATGGTTAACGCGGAAGGGCTTGCAACTCAGCGCGCGTCGATGCGATCTCTGCCTCTGCTCGCGCGCTCGTCGTCTCGTCTTCGAGCAGCGGCGTGTAGGCGTTGATCGCGCGATCGAGCAGCGTTCGACGAGTTGTGGGGTCGTTGGCGCTGGCCGCCTGCTGACGGTAGACGCCCGCCATGACAAACGACAACGCCGTTAACTTTGGATTCTGATCGCGAATCTGTTGATAAGCACTGAGCGCCTGCTCGAACTGACCACGATCGCGCAAGGTATTGGCCGCTGTCACGAGTTGGATCACGTTCTTGTCGAGCGCACCAGGGATGGGGCCGGGATCACGAGCGAGCGTGAAGGCCATCGGGGGCGTGCTCGCGACGCGCACAGGGGCGGGCGCTTCAACGGGAACGAAGCCAGGCGCTTCGACATTGAACGTCCACGTTCCCGTTCTCAGACCGATCATTGCCCAGCGGCCCTTGTCATCCGTCGTTGATGTGATCTGCGAGGGGCGGGCGTCGCGATTGCTCGCGCGGACAGTGGCGCCCTTGATCGGACGTCCGTTCGTGTCCCTGACCGTACCGGTGGCCCGGGCTGACTGGGCGAAAGCAGTCGAGGACAGGACGACCGCGAGGATGACGCCGACAACAAGCCGAAAGCCTGACATCACAAATCCTCCAGAAACGGGGTACTCCGTCGCCGGTCGAGTGCCGGCAATTCTATCGCAGAAGGCTGGCATCCTGCGTCAGTAAAGCTGATACAGCATCAGGTAGATCACCACCCCGGTCACCGAGACATACAGCCAGATTGGGAAGGTCCAGCGCGCGATCCGGACATGTCTGTCGTACTGCGCCCGCAGGCCGCGCGCCGCGGTTAGCAGCGCCAGCGGCACGATCACGGCCGCCAGGATGACATGGGTAATCAGGATCGCGAAGTAGACGAGTCGTATCGTCCCTTGCCCCTCGAACGGTCGCGATCCCGCATTCAGGTGATAGATGACATAACTGACAAGGAAGAGCGCCGACGTGACCAGCGCGCCAATCATGCACCACTGGTGCTGTCGTGGCCGGCCGCTCTTGATCAGCACGTACCCCGAAAGCAGCAGAATCGCCGCGATGCCGTTCAACGTCGCGTTCAGCGTGGGTAAATCGGAGATGGTCACTCAGATCCAGAGCCGATCTGCGACGAGTGCTCCGAGCAGCAACGGCAGGTAGGTAATCGAGAAGAGAAACAGTTGCCGTGCGTTCTCGGTCGAGCGATTGCGAGCGAACACCACGCTCAGCCAGATGAACACGATCCCGAGGGATGTCGCGACGGCACTGTAGGTCGCACCGGCGAGACCGACTCCAGCCGGCAGGAGACTGACGGCCCATAAGGTCGCGGTGTACAACAGCGCCTGCCGGCCGGTTCTGCGGCCGTCCGGCTCTTCTACCGGCAGAAGCGGAATGCCGGCTGCCGCATAGTCCTCCTTGTACATCCACGCAATCGCGAGGAAGTGCGGCATCTGCCAGAAGAAGACGATGCCGAAGAGAACGATGGCTGGCATCGTGATATCGCCAGTTGCGGCGGCCCATCCAATGACCGGTGGAAGAGCACCGGGCACCGCGCCGACGATTGTCGCGAGCGACGTGCGTGTTTTGAGCGGCGTGTACACCAGCACGTAGCTCATGAGCGTCACCGCTGCGACGGCCGCTGCGGCGGGAGTCGTCCAGACAGCCAGCTCCACGAGTCCGGCCGCCGACAACAGCACCCCGAACCACGTGCCTTCCGCCACTCGGAGCCGGCCGCGTGGCAAGGGCCGCGTCCGAGTGCGGTTCATGAGTCTGTCGGTCTCACGCTCCCACACCTGATTCAGCGCCGCCGCGCCACCTGCGACAAGGGCTGTCCCGACGAGCGTATGGGCGGCAAGCGCAAGCGCCACACCGTCAGGTGAGGCGAGGTACAGACCCGCGAGCGTCGTGACCAGTACCAGCAGATTGAGACGAGGTTTGGTCAGGGCGAGGAAATCCAGAGCGCGCTCTGATCGAGCCGCGCTGCCCGTCCGATCGGCAGCTGGAACCGATGCTCCGCCGATGATCGGCGCGCTCATCTTCATGCACGCCCTCGCGCCATACGTACGTCGTAGGCCCGGTCATGTTTTTCGGACCCGGCCCGATCCTGTTCAGCGGCCCTGTCGATGTGTTCAAATCTCGCGCGACGTATCCGAAGTGCCAGCACCAGCGATGTCGCGAGCACCGCCGCACCCGTCACGACATGCAGGGAGTTGATGATGAACTGCCTCTGGGTGAGCACCGTCAGTGCGCCGAGCGTGATCTGCATGACGAGCAGCACGAGAAGAAGCGCAGATGGGCGCCACCATTCCGGACGTGACCGGTGATGGTAGAACACGTGCCCGGTCGTCGCGATCACGAAGAGCGTCACTACCAGTGCGCCGACACGATGCGCGAAGTGCACGGCGATCTTTGCATCCCATGTCGGTGGAAGCAGCTGGCCGAACGCGAGCGGGAAGTCAGGGATCGCAAGGCCCGCGTCGGTATGTCGCATGGTTGCGCCCACGACGATCTGCAGGTAGACGAGAGCTGTGGTGGCCAGCGCGATGGTTTGCAGGATGCGATCGTCAGGGACACGTCCGTAATTCGCGTACGCGCGCTTCCAGCCCGGTGAGGTCATCAGCGCGATGGATATCGTCAGGCAGAAGACGAGTTGTGCGAGGCTGGCGTGAGCGATGGAGATTGGATCCGGCAGGAACCACAGGACGGTGATCCCTCCCAGGATGCCTTGCGTAATGACCGCGGCCAGCGCGACGTACCCGAGCCGGCGTACGAGTCGTCGAGGTTCGGCAAGTCGCAGCCATACCGCGAGCACCACGATCAGAAAGCCGACGCCGCTCGCGATGAGCCGATGGGTGTGCTCGAACCGGATTCCGCCGACCATCTTCTCGAGCGGAAACGTGAACATGTTCCAGCCGTACGTCGTCGGCCAGTCGGGTACCGACAGACCGGAGCCGGTGCTCGTGACGAGACCGCCGGCAAAGATGAGCACGGCCGTTGCGACGGCGACGATCACTGCGTAGAGATGGAGGAGCATTGATTCGGATGGCGAAGCGTTGGCTTCGCCCCTACAGCTTGAACGTGAAGGACAACTCCTTCGTTTCCTTGGGTCCAATCGTGACCATTTGCGTCTGCGTGCCGAGCTTCTCGTGCCACGCCTCGATCGTGTAGGTGCCGGGCGGCAGGTTTTCAATGGCAAAGCCACCGCCCGTGCCGCTGACGGCGTAGAACGGATGATCGACGACACCCACCCATGCGTTCATCCAGCCGTGAACGTCGCACTTGAACGGCACCATCACTTCGGCCGTCGTGAACACATGCGTGTGTTTCAGTCCCTTGAGCGGCTGACCACGATTGAACTCGCGGTTGTTCATCGGCAGGGCATGAATGTTGTGCAGCGTCTCGTCGCTGTTCAGGATCTCGAGCGGCTGGCCGGCCTGGATACCGAAGACTCGGGGAGTGTACATGCAGCCCTGCTGATCCATCACCACGGGGGCAGTGGGAACGGGGAACTTCATTTGCCCGAGTCCATCCCTCACGTACACGAACACATTCTGAAGGCCGCCGTCGCTGACGACGAAGTTCTGCGTCCGGGCCTCACCCAGTTGCTCGCAGTACGGATCGGAACGGCGGTTGATCGTTTGAGACGCGGGCGGTGTGCCCTCGAGCTTGATCGATCCTTTCAATCCTCCGGCAGTGGCTGGGTCGACCGGGTTGGACACGACCGGCGCAGGCGTCGATGCGGTTTCCTGGGGTGTACCGCCGCCGCAGGCGATCGAACCCGCCGCGACCAGGGCAAGGGAGAAGCGTCGCAATCCAGTCATGTTGGCTGTGGGCTTTTGGCTCCTCGAAGCTGGATGCATCGTCGCGTCCGGCTTCAGCCGGACCCCAGAGCCAACAGTCAATTATCACACGCCGCCGGCCGCGATGATCTTGCGGTGAACCCGGTCCTCGAACCACTGCGAGCTCCACCAATCGACCGGCGTGACCTGCTGTCCTCCAACCAGCATCGTGAAGTGCAGGTGGTCGCCGCCGGCGAGCCCGGTCATTCCGCTCCGGCCGATCTCCGCGCCTTTTTCAACCGTATCGCCGACTTTGACGCCGATCGATGAGAGGTGCCCGTACAGCGACTGCACGCCAAGCCCGTGATCGATGACCACGCAGTTTCCGTAAATGCCCAGGTCCGCGGCATGGACCACCGTGCCGCGTTCGGCTGCGACCACCGGGACATTGGCGGTTACCGCCAGATCGAAGCCGAGGTGGACCTGCCGATCGATTTCCTTGCCCTTGTACACATAGGTCCGCGTATCGGCGAAGCGTGCCTCGACCTGCGAATTCCCGAGCTGCTGAAACGCTCCCTTGAAGAGCATTTGAGGCGCGGACTTCTTTGCCAGGTCGGTGAGGTACTGGTTGTTCTTGCGGCGCAGATCGCCGTTGATCTTCAGGAATCCTCCGAGAGGATCGTCGGTCGGAATTTTTTCCTGAGGTGAGTTGCCGGCGATGGCGGGCACCACGCGCGCCATGAAGCGATCGTCGATCTCGATGCGGCTCTTCGAGTACGGCTTGGGGAATACCTGGTGATCGAGTGTGGCCAGCGACTCGTTGCCGGCCGGGTCGCGCGCGTACACCTGGAAGGGCGTGTTCAGGTCCTGATCGAAGAGCAGCGCAAAGAACGCCACGCGCAGCGCGGGGTCGCTCGTGATCCCGACTGCCGAGGCCGGGAAGCCCGGATACTCGATGTTGCCGACGCGAACCCCGGACTCAACGTCGGCAGGGGTCGCCCGATACACCGCGAATTCGCTCCCGCCGTGATTGACGTAGTGGAACGTCGAGAGCACCGCAACCTGCGGCGGGTCGAGTCGCACCGTCACATCGTGCGTCGCTGTCGTGCTGACGGTACGAAGGCCGAAGAACACTGGCCGAGACGCGTTCACGACGATCCGCGCAGGGCCAGACTGCAGGTCGGTCAGTGTGCGCTTGCCGACGGGCCGCATGATGTAAAGCCTCTCGGCCGAATCCTGCTTGATGTCGCCTTCTGGCTGGTTGAGCGTGAACACCGGGAACGTCTTGCCGCCCTGCTCGACGGTCACGTCGATCGCGGCGAATTTCCCTTCCGGGGCTTCGACCATCATCTCGAGCGACGAGTTTTGTCCGATGAACTTGCCCGGCTGACGGATGGTGATCGTCGGGCCGGCAGAACGTCCTGCCCAGAACCAGGCAACGCCGCCGATGACGAGGGCGAGGATAACGAGGAAGACGACGAATCTCATGAATGCGCGCATGCCAGAATCATAGCGCGCAGCTGATGACCTTGCGCTTAATACTCGGCACCTCAGCGATACAAGGAACGGGTACCGATCAGTTGCGGAACTGGCTGCTGAACCTTTCGTTTTCGAGGCAGACGAACTCGATCAGGTCGGTATCGACGAGCAGGCGTTGGTTGACGCGAACCGTCCAGGGTTTCGTGTACGCCTTGGGATCGTCGATGGTGGCATCGATCTCGAGCCGGCCGAACGCGGGGCGCCGGAATCGTTCGATGATCTTGCCTTCCGACGTCAGCGGTGCACCGTCGACGTCGAGCCAGCCGCCGTCCTTGAAATGTGTTGTCTCGACAACCAGCGCATCGCCTTCCCACCAGCCGCGCGAATACCCGAACCACCACGGCTGCGGATCGTTGGTGGGCGCCGGTCGTCCGTCGAGAAAGATCTGGCGCACGCCAGCATTGGCTTCGTAGAGGATGACGATCAGATCTTTGGTCTGAATCATCTTGCGTGGCTGCGAGTGGGTGTGCAGCTGCATGTGGCCAAGCGGGAGGCATGCGGCGTCCGGGTTGTCCTTGCTCTCGACCGCCATGCGCTGCTTGCGGAGTTCGGCGGCCCAGGGCCTGAGCGGAAGCCCGTCTTTCATCCCGAGCTCGATGTTCCAGAAGGTCGCTTCGGGCGGCGTGCCCGGAGGCGGCTCGGGCGGCCGTCCGCGCCCGGGAAATCCGAGGATGCCTGCGTAATTCCAGATGCCAGAGAGATCCGGCTTGCCGTCGGCAGTCCGGGGCGCCGGTGCGTTCAGATCGGGCTTGCCATCAGCCGTGCGCGGCACACCAGCCGTCGGGTACGTGGGCCACTGCGCGACGAGCGGAAGTGGCATCGACACCCCGAGCACGAACAGGGCGAGCGATAGGACGGACCTCGCAACGGTGGTCTTCACGCCGCCGATTATATGACGCGGTTCAGGGCGCGACCGCTGCGCGCGCCGGGAGCAGGGCGTCATGCTACGGCGCTTCCAGAACTATCACGCGGCCTTCGTCGGTCAGATCAGATCGAGATGGAGGAATTGATTGAAGGGACTCTTTTCGTAGCCGTCGAATGCTCCGCCTTCGGAGAAACCGTACTTGCGATAGAGGTTGAGAGCGGGCTCGAAAGCCGGACCCGAGCCGGTCTCCAACGAGAGGCGGACGTAGCCTCGTTGCCGGGCCTCGGCAATGATGTGATCGAGAATCGTCGCAGCGACACCTTTTCGTAGATGCGCATCGGCTGTGCGCATGGATTTGATTTCGCCAGCTCGTGGCTCGAGCTCCTTCAGTGCACCGAAGCCAAGAAGGTGTTCGCCATCCCACAAGGCGTAGAAGCTGACCTCTGGCTTCTGAAGTCCCGACCAATCGAGTGCGAACACGTGGCCAGGCGGCGAGTTGGCGTGCATGCCTTCGAGATGCCGGGTGAGCAGCGCCTTCACCCGATCGTCGTCAAAGTCGGCGGGCTTGATGACGGGCATCTATCTCAGGATATCCCTGCCGCTGCGACCAAAGAGCCGGCATGGCCCGCGGTATTTCGGAGCGGTTCCGTTGGACTGGTGAGAAGCGCAGGGCTCGTCTGGGGCGTTTCATCGATACCGCCAATGATCGTGCGCTGCGGCTCTGGCACACGACGTGCCTTGGGGTGACAGTTGCCATCGCGATAACGCGGCCTTCACAGACGTCGGGGCCGAGATGCCATCGACGTCGAACACCGCACTGGTTCCGGGATGGGCGGCCCGAGCCGAAGCTCGTGTCTTCAGTAAAGGAAGGACGCGCTTCGCTCGCGTTCTTGTGAAGTGGCCCCAGGGAGGACCGAAGCATGAGATACGCACGCGAATTCGTCACGAGCACGGTCGTTGGAGGCTTGTTCGTCGTCGTCCCCGTCTACCTGGCGGTATGCTGCTGCTCAAGGGCATGGCGTCGGTCGGGACCCTGGTGCGCCCATTCGCAATGCTGCTCCCGGATTGGGTCCCTGCTCAGGACTTGTTGTCTCTGGTTCTGCTGCTGGTGCTCTGTTTCCTGGTCGGAATCGCCGTGCGAACTCGATCAGGGCGCGCGGTTCGCGAGCGCCTGGAGGTTGTGTTCTTCGAGAGACTTCCCGGCTATGGCCTGATCCGCAGTCTGACACAGCGATTGGCGGGAGACACTGACGAGGAGGCGTGGAAGCCGGCACTGGTCGAAATCGAGGATGCGCTCGTCCCGGCGTTCATAATCGAAGAGCTCGACGACGGCCGATTCACGATCTTCGTGCCGTCAGTACCGACACCGCTCGCCGGAGCGGTGTACGTCCTCAGCCGTGAACGGGTGCACATCCTCGACGTGCCTTTCACCCAAGCCATCCAGTCCATCTCCCGCTGGGGCTCAGGGTCGAAAGACCTCGTTGCGGCTATGCGAAAAAGGGTGCCTGGCCCTAAGGAGGCGTGGGCCGCCGAGGCTCCTTCAACGAGCTCGGTCTGACATCTGGGCCGAGGGCGGCGACACGATCCGTGTCGGGCCGGTCACGCTCACGGCGCACGTCACCGGCGGCCACACGCGCGGTTGCACGTCGTGGTCGTTCGCCGTCCGCGATGGTGACCGCGTGCTAAGGTCCTGCGGAGCCTCCGCGATCCGACGTCGAGTCCGCTGCGAGCTGATCCTCAGCCATGCACGACGTGGGGCAGGTACCGCAAGTTCGTCGCACGCGCTACCGCAAATGAACCCGGTGGACGCCGTTCATCGACCCCGCAGGGCTATCGCGCCTCTGATTAACGAAATCACGAAACCTCCGTCCCCGATCACCATCCTTCTGAACTGGAAGCCACGGTAACGGGCGAAGAGGTCAAGATGGTATCCTCCCGTCTCACCGCATAGGAATCAATGAATCAGCTCGATCCGACTCACATCATGCAGACTGCGACAGGCTTCTGGGCCTCGAAGGTCCTGCTCACCGCAGTCGAATTCGATCTCTTCTCGACAGTCGGCGACCGTTCCATGACCGCGGAGCAGCTTGGAGCGGCGCTTGGACTCCATCCTCGAGGCCGATACGACTTCTTCGATGCGCTGGTCGCGCTCGGCTTCTTGCACCGCGATGGTGATGGACCCGAGGGCAGGTATCGGAACACGCCTGAGACTGCAGCGTTTCTCGTCAAGCAGAGTCCCACCTACATCGGTGGCATGCCCGAGATGTTCAATTCGCGGCTCTTTGGATTCTGGAACAGCCTGGGGGAAGCGCTGAGAACAGGCAAGCCGCAGAACGAGATCAAACTCACGGGCAAGCCGATGTTCGCCGAGCTCTATGCCGACGAAGCCAGGCTCGGTGAGTTTCTTCGGGCGATGACTGGCCTTCAGGCAGGAAATTTCAGCCTGCTGGCCGAGAGATTCGACTTCGAGCGGTATCGGACTGTGACCGACGTCGGTGGGGCGCTCGCACTGCTATCGCGCCTGGTCGCGGCGCGGCATCCGCATCTCCGCTTTCAGACGTTCGATCTTCCTCCGGTGAGAGTTCACGCACAGAACGCGATCGACCGCGCCGGTCTTGCTGATCGGATTCAGGTCGTCTCGGGGGACTTCTTCGTCGATCCGTTGCCGCCGGCCGACGTCGTCACGATGGGCAACGTCCTCCACGACTGGAATCTGGAGCAGAAGCTGCAGCTCATTCGAAAGGCGTACGATGCGTTGCCCGAGGGCGGCGCGCTCATCGCGATCGAGAACGTCATCGACGATGCCCGGCGCGAGAACGCATTCGGTCTGCTGATGTCGCTGAACATGCTGATCGAGTTCGGGGATGCCTCCGACTACACGGGGGCCGATTTCCGAGCGTGGTGCGGGCAAGTGGGATTCAGGCGCTTCGACCTCATCCCCTTGGCAGGACCGTCCGCCGCGGCCGTGGCATACAAGTAACGGTCAAGGCCCGATCTGTCGTGCCGAGGCCCAAGGAGTACGCCGGCCGCCACCCCCTTAACGGTGCGGATATCATCGTCTGATGGCTCCAGAACGACCGAGCTGAGGCTGAGACGCCGCGTCAGGCCGCCATCACACTGGCGCGATGAACGGAGAAAGCAAGATGCCCGACCCGGTGGATCTCTACGACAACGTCTACGCAAACTTCGAGAGCCGCGCTGAGGCTGCAGTGCGCCACAGTGCGTTTGGTGAAGACATCGGGCAGAGCAGTTGGCTGACGGCCGCCGAGTGGCTTCGATTCGCGAACCAGGTGCACGTGGGCGAGCACACTCATGTGCTGGAAGTCGGAAGCGGCTCTGGTGGCCCGGCGGTGTACCTCGCTGTCGCACGCGGCTGCCGAGTGACCGGCATCGATATCAATGAACATGGCGTTCGAAATGCGGAGCATCTGGCCGCTGGGAAGGGTGTCGCAGATCGAGTGACGTTTCACGTTGCAGACGCGAGCAAGCCACTTCCCTTTTCGTCAGCCGCTTTCGATGCCGTGCTCTCGAACGACGCGATGTGCCACATCTCGAATCGACTGGAAGTCCTCGCCGAATGGCACCGCGTGCTGCGGCCTCGGGGGCGCATGCTGTTCACGGACGCCATGATCGTTACGGGTTTAGTGTCGCAAGAGGAACTGGCCGTCCGCAGTTCGATCGGGTGGTATCTCTTCGTGCCGCCTGGAGAGAACGAACGGCTCATCGGCCGTGCGGGGTTCACGCTGCTTTCGAGCGAGGATGTGACAGTGGCGGCGGAAGTGATTGCGCAGCGGTGGCACGCCGCGCGGGAGCAGTATCGCGACGAACTGGTGGCACGGGAGGGCGAAACGAATTTTGCTGGCTTGCAGCGGTTTCTGGCGTGCGTGCACCGCCTCTCGGCCGAGCGTCGCCTCTCGCGTTACTGCTATCTTGCGGAGAAGGCAGCGTAGTGAGCGTTTCCGTCCTGCACCGGAGAAACCTTATGCACCGACTTCGACTGACGTCAGCGTTGTGCTGGTTGACCCTCGCCACTGGGTTTGTTCCCGTGCTCGCGCAGCCTGGCGACGAGGGCGGGACGAGGTTGCAGGGATCCTGGACTGTCATAAAGGCGGAACGCGACGGCAAAACTGCTGATGACGTTGTGGGGCATCAACTCTCGTTTAACGGTGGCCGTTTCCAAATCCAGGCCAAGGACGGCAAGCTCGTCTACGCCGGAACCGTTCGGGTGAATCCGAGTGCCAAGCCAGCGGCCATTGACTTCGAGCATACGGAAGGGACCGACAAGGGAAAGACGTGGAAAGGGATATATGCCCTGGACGGCGACACGCTCACAATCTGCGACAACGCGCCGAACGTGGAGAAGGGCCGGCCCTCCTCGTTCGAGGCAAAGAGTGGGTCAGGGTATGCGTTGATCATCTTCGTGCGCGCCAAAGGCTGAGCGGCATCGCCTGCCCGCCACGAATCAGCACGCTTCCTTCTCCACGGCCAATCCAACTTGAATCGCCTCTGGCGTTTCAAACCCTTTGACCAAAAGACGAGTCGGCAAGCAACGCGAGCGACGTGAACGCCGCGATGATGGTGATGACGAAGAAGCTTCGCATCTCCGAACCTTCCTTGTCTTGCCGCCGTGCCTTATTTCACAGCGCGGATGATCGACTCACGGCGATGGCATGTCAAGCGTGAGCACCGTTCACACCCGTCTAACTCCCGCCGGGTGCGCTGCGTGTCCTAGCGCACGCTCAGCACTGTCATCACTCGGCGGGTGCACCCTCAAAGCTGTCGTGCTGTCGTGGTATCGCCGACGGCTCACGGCTGCGTGGTACCATCCGGCCGCCATGGCCAGGATCCTCGCTCCCGTTTCATTCGCACTCGCTCTCGTCGCTGCGGCCGTGCTGTGGGCGCAGGAGTCCCCGCCGCCACTGATTGCACCGCAAGCGCCGTCCGGGCCGACGCCCATGCCGGCTGTGCTCCGCAACTACACGCCGATCACCGACGCGCGACTGCGAAATCCGAACGACGGCGACTGGATGATGAACCGTCGGACGTACGACGGGTGGGGCTATAGCCCTCTCACGCAGATCACGCCTGCCAACGTCGCCCGGCTGAAGCCGGTGTGGTCGTTTTCGACAGGCGCGCTCAACGGGCACGAGGCCGCGCCCATCGTGCACGACGGCGTGATGTTCGTCGCAACACCCGGCAGCCAGGTCATTGCCATCGAGGCCGCGACGGGCACGGTGCTGTGGCGCTATCGTCGCCCGCTCGGGCCGACGGTCATCAATCGGCATCCGACGACTCGCGGCGTCGGCCTTCTTGGGGACAAGGTGTTCCTGGCCGCCAGCGACGCTGTGCTGATGGCGCTGGACGCGCGCACGGGCCGCACGGTGTGGTCCACCACTGTCGCCGATAACCGCGGCGGCCACTATATGAGCCTCGCGCCACTCGTGGCGAATGGCAAAGTGCTCGTCGGTACATCTGGCGGGGAGCTCGGCATCCGCGGGTTCATCGCCGCCTACGACCCGGACACCGGCAAGGAGCTGTGGCGCACCCACACCGTTCCGGCGCCGGGCGAGCCCGGGAGCGAGACATGGCCCAGAGGCGGCGAGCAGTGGAAGACCGGTGGCGGCTCAGTGTGGGTCGCCGGTAACTACGATCCCGAAACCAACCTGGCTTATTGGGGCACGGGCAACGGCGGACCATGGATGGGCGATCAGCGTCCTGGTGACAACCTCTATACCGCTTCGACAATTGCCGTGGACCTGGCATCGGGGCAGATCAAAGGCCACTTCCAGTACACGCCCAACGAGTCGTTCGATTGGGACGAGGTGTCGCCGCCCATTCTGGTGGACTTCCAGCGAAACGGCCGGACAGTGAAGGGACTGATCGACGTGGCCCGCAACGGCTATCTGTGGTTCCTGGAGCGCGGGACCGGACCCATCCGGTTCGTCCAGGGCGTACCCCACGTGCGACAGACGGTGTTTCGCAGTCTGGATCCCGTGACCGGTAGGCCCGACGTGGATCCCGCACGCAAGCCTGGTACTGGCAAGGTCGCGGACTTCTGCCCCTCGCACTGGGGAGGGAAGAATTGGCCGCCCATCGCCTACAGCCCGCAGACGCGTCTGATCTACGTACCGGCGAACGAGAACCTGTGCGCGTCCATGGAAGGGCTGCCCGTGAAGTACTCGCCCGGTTCGGCCTTTACGGGTGCGAGGAACGTGATGTCGATCGTGCCGGGTACCGATCACATCGGAGAAGTGCAGGCGTGGAACGTGGACACGGGCGCGCGCGTGTGGACCCACACCTTCGCCAAGTCGTCGAACTGGGGACCGCTGCTCGCGACCGGAGGTGGGCTGGTCTTTGGCGGGGGAACCTCGGATCGCATGTTCCGCGCCTTCGACGCACGGACTGGAAAGGTGCTGTGGGAGTACCCCACCAACTCCGGTGTCATCGGACAGGCATCGTCGTTCACCCTCAACGGACGTCAGGTACATCGCGGTGCAGTCGGGGTGGGGCATCGACGCGCGTGGGATGCAGAACCGGCTCAACGCGATCCGCCCCGGCGAGTTTCCCGAGGTGCCGGAAGGTGGCGCGGTGTGGGTGTTCGCGCTCGGCGACTGACGTCCTTCGCGTGAGTCGTGAGCGCGTGGCTTGCCAACTGGCCGTCGGAATCCAACAATGCTCGCCAGCGTGGCTACCCAATCTTGTCGCTTGTCCCTGTGACGAGGCGTGAGCCGGGCCTCGCAGGGTGCGTGCGGGTCACGCTCAACGCACGATTGGCGGCGCGGGTTTCCAGCAGCAGCCGTCGAGATAGACAGCGCCGCCATCGGGATACACGACGACGGCGAGTCCGCCGGGGCGAAGGAGCCACTTGAGACGAGTACCGTCTTCAAGGGTTACCCAACCAGTGCGATCCCCGCCCTCAACGTGGCTGCGGGCCCCCATCCATTCCGTCGCGGAGATCACCGGATACTCCGTGAGCGTCCGCCTGACATCCTCGGACCCCGGACGCCAGTCGCCGCTTGACCGCTCTTCATGGTCACGTCACAGAGTTGAAGCGCCCCGATACCGCGAAGAAGGCCGTCCCGAAGTGTTCCACGGACAGCGTCGCATCATACTTGGCCGCCCAGGCAAGCACGTCCCCCCGGTCGCAGTATCGCTTGTAAATCTCGAAGGACGTGCCGTCATTCAGTTGTCGCTTCTGTTGCTCGATCTTCTTGTTGAACCGCGCACGTTCATCGCTCCACGCTGAATCGAGCAGGAGGAAGCGCCCGGATGAACCAAGCAGGGCGCGGAGCGCGTCGAACAATTGCGGCTCTTGCGATTCGGTAAGGTGACTGAGAAAGAACCCCGCGAGTGCGCAGTCATATCGGGTGAAGCCGAACCCGTACCGAAAAAATCACCTTGCAGCACGACGGACCGGTCGCCCAGACTGAGTCGATCCAGCTTCTTACGGCACTCGGCAAGCATCTTCTCAGACTGATCGAACAACGTGACGTGGGAGCAGCGCTCGGCGTAGAACGGCAGCCAGTATCCTGTGCCGCACGCGAGGTCGATCAGCCGGCCGTCGGCGAACTCGCGAACGATCCCCGCCAGCGACTTCGCCTCGGTTACGAACACGTCGGGATCGGGTATCGACGCAGTTCCAGTTCCGAGGATATAAGCGTCCTCGTACTCGGGAGCCCGCTCGTTGTAGTACCTGAGCATGCGTCGACGGAGAGTCGCGTCCATTCCGGCTCCGGGGATTGCTCGATCAGAAGCGAGCGCTGCCACACCTGCGCGCGAGCAGGACGGGGCACCATGATACGTAAGGAAGCCGTCACCTTTCAGCAGTCGGTCCTGCGGAGAAAGCTTTAATAGTTTTGATTCAGAGCGACAGGGCTTGACTGACCGGTTCGGAAGGCAACCCGATCCAGCCTGTGGGATGCACGAACGGGCCGACATCTGAGGAATTTCGGCCTCGAAGCAGACAGGGTGTACGCGCTCGCCTGGAGTCCGGATCAGCGGCAGTTCCTCTCCGGCAGCTTTGACGCGACGATGCGTCTGTGGGACGTGCGATCCGGCAGGTGTCTTCGCGTGTATGACGCGCACGGCGCGTACGTCCGAGGTGTCTCGCCCAGCGCCGACTGGCGGCACGTGCTTGCCGCGTGCGGAGACGGCACCATTCGGCGGTGGGAACTGTGTACGGGCAGGTGCACTCGCGTGTTGGAGGGACACAGCGACGGGGTCTACGCCGTGGCACTGAGTCCTGACGAGCGGTTCGCCCTTTCCGGCTCACGCGACGCCACAGTGAGGTTGTGGGATCTCGGAAACCGGGCGCTGTGTTCGGATCCTCCGAGGGCACGGCTATCACATCCTTGCGGTTAGCTGGGCAAAGGACCAGCGGCATGCACTCTCGACGTCGATGGACATCCGGCTCTGGGACCTCGACAGCGGTCGTTGCCTGCGCGTGTTGCGTGGCCATTCGAAGGTGGTCGAACGCGTCGCCTGGAGCCGCGACGAGCAGTCGATCCTGTCGCCCTCGTTCGATCGAACGGTGCGCTCATGGAATCTGGAAACCGGCGAGTGCCTGCGCGTGCTCGAAGGTCATCGAGCCGGCGTGAAGCAGGTGGTCTACACGGGTGACCAGGGCGCCGCCGTGTCATGTGACTGGAGCGGCGAAATCCGTCGATGGACTCTGTCGCCATAGAGGCCAAGTTCTCTGGTGACGTTATTCCTTGGTTGGCCGTCCGCGCACTATTTTCTCGGACGTTGGTCATCGGAGGTGTCGTTGGGCAAAGGCGACGGCAGCCCCAGATTTCAAGTAGTGACAGCCCACCTTCGCTCGTCTCAATTCACCGGGAGCTTCGGTGGGCAACCTTCGCCTGAGTCATGAGCGAAGGTTGGAACATCACGTTCGCGGTCGAGGGCGCGTGTGTTGATGTCTGACATGAACAGATATATGCAGGCAGACATCACGGCGTCAAGCAGCGCCAGGACGTCGACCTATTGACTTTCTAGAAGACGTCTTATAGAAAGTCTAAAGGAGACGGCCATGGCCATGGAAGCGCGCACCGACCTGCTACGCGGCACGCTCGACCTGTTGATTCTTCGCAGTCTGATGACCGCGCCGCTGCACGGTCTCGGCATTGCCCGGCGCATCGCGCAAATGACGCAGGGATCGTTCGACGTCAAGCCGGGTTCCCTGTTCCCCGCCCTCTACCGGCTGGAGGAGCGCGGCCTGCTCGCGGCGGAATGGGGTGAGTCTGACACGCAGCGTCAAGCCAAGTTCTACCGCCTGACGCGGCTCGGCAGGAAGCAGATGCAGGTGGAGGAAGCGAACTGGCGTCGTGTCGCCGTCGCGATGGAGCACGCGCTCGGGTCGACGTCATGACGCCGCGTGGTTCGGCCCTCAGCTGGCTGGCGTCGCTGGTCCGCAACCTGTTCCGCGGTGGCCGCCGCGATGCGGAGCTGCGATCCGACATTGACACGTACGTCGACATGCTCGTGGACGAGAAGATCGCCGCCGGCCTGGCGCCCGAGGCGGCGCGGCGATCGACGCTGATGGAGATCGGAAGCGTGGATCACATCAAAGACAACGCTCGGAGTGTTCGTGCCGGTGCCCTCCTCGCCGAACTGGGAAGCGACGCGCGATATGCGCTGCGCATGATGCGCAGGGACTGGACCTTCAGCGCCGTCGCCATCGTGACCCTCGCGCTCGGGATCGGAGCGAATACGGCAATCTTCAGCGTCGTCAACGGCGTGCTGCTGAAGCCGCTGCCGTATGCGCAGGCCGATCGCCTCGTGCTGGCGTGGGAGCGCAATCTTGCGATCGGCAAGGAGCGAGATCCCGTGGCGCCGCTCAACTATCAGGATTGGCGGAGCCAGAACACGGTGTTCGAGGAACTGGGGGCCTACCGGTTCCGCGCCTTCGCGCTGGACGACGCCGGAGACCCTGAGCAGCTCCAGGCGCTTTCGCTGTCGAGCAGCGTATTCAGGGTGCTCGGCGTCAGCGCCGGCGCTGGACGCGTGTTCACAGAGGAAGAAGAGCGACGCGGGGATCGCGTCGTCGTGCTGGCACACGCGTTGTGGCAGCGGCGATTTGGTGGAAGTCCTTCGGCGATCGGCCGAAGCCTCTCGCTCAACGGCGCCGCCTTCACGGTTGTCGGCGTGATGCCCGCGACCTTTGCGTTTCCTGACGGCAACGCGGTTGATGTGTATTCGCCGCTCGTGTTCACCGCTGACGAGCTCACCGGACGTCGATCGCACACCCTCAGCGTGATCGGCCGGTTGAAGCCAGGCGTCACGGTGGACACGGCGACCGCCGATGTGCGCGCCATCGCGCAGCGTATTTTCCCTACGGATCGCGCCAGCAATCCCGACGTGACCATTGCCGGTGCGCACGATGTGCTGGTCGAAGACGCACGACTCGGCCTCATCGTCCTGTTCGGCGCCGTGGGATTCGTGTTGCTCATCGCGTGCGCGAACGTCGCCAGCCTCTTGCTCGTACGCGGCTCGGTGCGGCGCCGTGAAGTAGCCATGCGGGCCGCACTCGGCGCCGGGCGCGGTCGCCTCGTGCGCCAGTTGCTGACCGAGAGTGTGCTGCTCGCGATCATCGGCGCCGCCGCCGGGGTCGTGATCGCGCGGTCGCTGCTCCTGGTACTCGCCCGTATTCACCCGCCGAATCTGCCGCGCGTCGATCAGATTGGTATCGATGGCACGGTGATGCTGTTTGTCACCGGTGCCGCGGTGCTCACCGGTGTCGCGTTTGGAATCATCCCGGCGTTGCAAGCGGCCACGCCGCGATTGAGCGACGCCACCAAAGTGGTCACTCCCACCTACACAGCGGCAAGCGGGGGTCGCTTCGGGCTGGTGGCCGGCGAAGTCGCGTTGGCGTTGATGCTGGCTGCCGGCGCAGGACTCATGATTCGCAGCTTGGTCCAGCTGCAGGCGCTCGATCTCGGGTTCGCGCCGGCAGGAGTGGTTTCGGCGCAGGTCCTCTTGCCGGCGGCGAGATATCCGCCGGACCCGGCGCAGTTTCGTCCGGCTAAGGCTGCGACGCCTGCCGAAGATACCAGGCCGTTCATCTTCTTCAACCAGTTGGAAGCTCGGTTGCGAGCGACAGCAGGGATCGAATCAGTCGGTGCGGTGTCGGCGTTGCCGCTCAATCCGGTGGGCACGGATTACGACCTGCCGGTGATCGTCGAGGGAAAGCCGCGCGCGCGTCCCGGGGAGGAACTGCAAGCCGATTTTCGGGTGGCCACGGTGAACTACTTTCGCACCATGCGCATGCCGTTGATCGCAGGACGCGAATTCACCGAATTCGACGGCCCCGGCGCGACGCCGGTGGCGATCATCAACGACACGCTGGCCCGACAGATGTTTGCCGGTGAAGACCCCATCGGCCAGCGCTTGATCCTGTACGGCCGGCCGCGCGAGATCGTCGGTGTTGTCGGGTCGGTGCGGCACCATGGGTTCACGCGCGACCCACGGCCGGAAATGGTGCTGCCCTATCGCCAATTCCAGTTCACCGGCATGACGATTGTGGTGCGCAGTGAGATGGAACGATCGGCCGCCGCCGAGGCGATTCGTGGCGCCGTTCAGTCGCTCGATCCGCAGCAGCCGGTCTACCGCGTCAGAGCGGTGGACGAGTTGCTGGCCGATTCCGTCGCGCAGCCACGCTTCACCACGATGCTGCTCGGCGGATTCGCGGTGGTGGCCCTCGTGCTGGCTGTCGTCGGCGTCTACGGCGTCATGTCATACACAGTCGGTCAGCGCGCGCGTGAGATCGCTGTACGCATGACGCTTGGAGCGCGACGGAGTGAAGTCGCCAGGATGATCGTCGGCCAGGCCGCGGTGTATGTGGTCGTCGGTGTGATCGTCGGGCTGGTTGGTGCCTTTGCCGGCACCCGGCTCATGACCGGGCTGCTGTTTGGCGTTGCGGCTACCGATCCGCCGACGTTGTTGTCGGCGGCAGCGGTCGTCATTGTCACGTCACTTGCCGCGAGCTCGATCCCAGCCATTCGCGCGGCGTGCACGACGCCTGCGTCTGTGCTGCGGCCGGAGTGAACACACCGTGCCCGGCTCGCCCGGCCGGCGCGTCCGCCCGTGCATCCTTAATTAGTTGGACCGCAACTCGCCGACCGTGCGGACGGGCGCGACGACGGCCAGAGGCTCCGCATATCTGATCACGGGCATCAGCGGCGTCACGGCAAACGGCATCTTCTCGCGAACCGACATCAGAGGTACGGCGGGCGAGCGATCGAGCGTCACCCTGCCGCTCCAGGCATCGACGACGAGCCGCGCGCCGAGCTGGAGCGCGGCGATCTGTTCGAGGCTGTCGGGCATCAGCGGCGGGGCCTGTTTCATGAGATCGGCAAGCCGTGTCATCTGCCCGTTGGCCGCCATGTAGTCTCCGATGTGCGGCTGGATGAGCCGAGGCAACTGCTTGGCCCACTCCGAGAGCGTACGAAGAAACAGGCCGGCGTCGGCCAGCTTGTCGCGATAGGGCGACTTGCCGAGCAGCTCGATGACCTTCTCGTCAGCCGCGGCCTCCTCCTTGGGCGTGCGGCGGAATCGCAGCGCCTGCAGCAGCTCGCCGTCGGGCACCATCAGACGATCGGCGAACGAGAACTTCGTGTCGATCAGCTGGTGGCCGAGCGCCACGTGGCTCAACTCGTGCGCGAGCATCGTCGCGAGGCTCGCTTCGTCGGGCAGCACGTCGATGAGGCCGCGGCTCAACACGATCGTGTGGCCGACCGTGAACGACTCGAGCGGCGAGGTCAGCAGGATCCGGGAGTGCAGCGGCCGTTGGAGGTTCAACTTGTTGGTGACGACGAGGTTGTTGAGGACGGTCTCGAGGACCTTGTCCGCTTCGCCCGCCGGCGCGAGCAGGCCGATCGCCTCGAGTCTCTCGAGGACGTTCGCCTCGGCCTCCTGTTCCCATCGGCGCTGGCTGAGCACGGGCGACAGCTGCGCGGCCCCTTCGGTGGTGTCGGCGACGTTGGGCTCGTCGATCCGGATCGTCGTCAACGAGCCGGTCCGGTCGGCGTTTTGAGCCTGGTATCCCCAGATCCGCGTCTGGCTCTTGAACCGGGCTTGTCGCTTCGATTTCGAGGACGACTTGGAGGACGATGCGCTGTTCAGATCCGTTTCTTCCGAGTAGACGTACGACGGCACCCACACGCCTGGCGCGACGTTCACACGCCAGCCGTCCATATGGAACGACAGCGTCCGCTTGAACATGCCTGACAACATCTTTTCCGATCCGCGGCTGGCACCGTTGAAGCGGACGAGGTTGAAGTCGCGATCCTCGATCCAGATCCGGCCGACGAAGCCATCCTTGCCGTCCCGAAGCGGCCTGACGTCGAAGACGAAGCAGCGCGATTCGCCGAGGAACTCACGGCGGACGTACGTGAATTCGTATCGCTTTCGATCGAGCACCCGCCAGTCGGGCGCCACCATCGCGGCGAAGGCGTCCCCCACGCTGGGCGCTTTCGAGAGGATGCGCAGCATCACCCCGCGCTCTTCTTCCTTTTGTCCGAACGGACGAAGCGTGGGCTCGTGATCGAACTGGAGTTGGCCGAGGAAGTAGTTGTCGTCAGTAGGGACCCATCCGCGCGCGTCGTCCGGCGCCACATTCTGGATGTACACCTCCATCAACGGTTGGGAAGTCCTCAACCGCTCGATCACCGCGCGTTCCGCCTTGCTCATCCGGTCGATGATGTCGTCGGCTTGGACCTGTCCTGCGCGGCTTGGCGTCTGGGCCGTTGGACGTTTCTGATCATTTGCCTGCGCATGGGCGATCGACGCCGTAACGGCGGGCGCGAGCAGTGCAGCGAGCAGCAAGGGAAGACGTGCAAGTCGCATGGGTGCCTCTGGCTAGGACAAACGGAACGTGATGTGAACCGTGGCGCGGGAATCGACGGCCCGGCCGTCCGACTGCGCGGGCTTGAAACGAATGCTGAGTGCCGCCCGCTGGGCCGCTTCGTCGAGGCCATGGCCGAGTCCGCGCACGACGCGTACCACGCGGACGTCGCCGGCGGCGGTGAATTCGAGCTCCAGCGACACGGTGCCTTCGATGCGGGCGCTGCGCGCTTCGTCCGTGTACTCCGGCGTGGGCTTGAAGACGATCTCGACCGGCCGATCGATGGGCTTCGTCAACGCTGCCACGGAAGGCTGGGCGGGCGCACTCGCCCGTAGATCGAACCCCGCCGTCTGCACCTCGCCGGATCCGTTTGCGGCCCCACGCGGCGCTGGCGCCTCGCTGCTGAATCCACCTGTCGTGACGGCGCCGCCGTTTGCGGCGCCTCGCGGCGAGGCCGCCGTACTTCCGAATCCGCCGGTCGTGACAGCAGCTGCGGCCTGGCTCGTTCGCGCGCCGTTTGTCCGCTCGAAAAGGCCGGTCTCAGGAGGACGCTGGATCTCTGGCTTTTCGATGGGCCGTTCGAACACGGGGACCGCCGCGGGCACGAGCGGTGCCGGGGCCGGCTCGATCGCCTTGGCGACGATCGGCGCGACAGGAAGCGGCTTTGGCACTTCAGCTCTGGCTAGTTCGCGCATCGGCCGCGGCGGGGCCGGCGGAGCAGGAAGACGCAGCGCCACGACAGGGGCCGACGGCAACTTCACCAGTTCGGTCGCCGGCAAGATGAACACCCCGATTGATCGCACGCGCGGCGTCGACGGTTTCTCGGACGCACGAATCGGGACGACGATCAGGACGACCGCGAAGATGGCGTGCAACACGACACTGAGCCACAGGCCGGTGGTCGAACGGCCGCGCGGGCGCGTGCTCAATCGTGCGTCGTCGAACAGAATTGACATGTGTCGTACAGAACTGAAATGCCGAAGCGAGCTGCTCCAGCGGCGATGCTGTTTGGGGAGGTCTTACAGCAAGCGAAGTGCCGCCGCGATCGGGGACATCGCTTCCTGCAAACTAGAGCTCGGCGGAGCAAAACTTGTGGCCTGAGCCTGCGACGTGCGGCCGACGCTGACGTGTCACTGCGCCATCGGCCACGCGACGACCATCAGCCAAAGGCTATAGGCCACCATCAACAGACGGTTGACCCAGCCGAAGAGCCACGGCACTTGCGGATTGGGTCCGTGGTCGGGGCCGACCATCGCGCCGATCGCCATCATGGCGATGAGACTGAGCCAGATCGCCGCGGTGAGGAGCAGCAGCGGTATCGCGGCATGAGAGCCGTGTCTCGCGAGCGATAGTGACAGGATCGACGCTGCCAGAACGAGCGCCGGCACGCCGACGAGAAACGCGATGCCGTGCATCTTTCCTGAGAAGGACATGTCACGGCGCGGCGTTTCTACTGGATCCATCGGGAACCTTGCGGCCATCGCAAGGCCGACGCTTGCGGCGAGGAGAAGGATCTGGCCTACGCGATCGAGGCTCGACGACGCGCGCGGTGCGAGCGCGACGAACAGGAGCGCACTCGCCGCTGCCCACGCGGCGAAGCAGAGTGCCATCACCCACCCGTAAGGTCCGAGCGCGTACCGGCTGATCATGGTGCGAGATGGATCGAGGTCGCGCTTCAGGAGATGGACGAGTGCCAGAGCCAGGAGCGCCAAGGCTGCCGAACCGATTGCTGCGCGCGCCGCCAACACGGCGTCATGATACGGGACGAATCAACAGGAAATGGTACCGGTACGGGGTTATGAGAAAGGGTGTTCCGCCGAGAACGTGGAATTTGTTGGCATCGCGGCGTAAGGCGAGGCGGGCCCGGCGCGCGTGATCACCGAAATCTCACGTAATGCTCACCGGCTGATCAAGACTGAGCGGCGTCCGGCAAGCGATCCTTCCACACCGCACCGGCAGGCGCCGGTCGTACCGGCGAGGAGGAAGCGCTCGAACCGATGTTGCATAACTTCACCAAGCGTCGTCGGCTGGTGGTCCTGCTGGCAGTCCTGAGCGTTGTTGCGCTGGTGCTCGTCGGCAGGTGGCTGAACGCGACAAAAATCGGCGGACAGCAGCCCGCCGAACCGTTCCGCATAGCTGGCAACTTCTACTATGTCGGCGCGAGCGACGTCGCGGCCTTCCTCATCACCGGGCCCGAAGGCCACGTCGTGCTCGATGGCGGCTATCCCACCACCGCGCGGTTGATCATGGCGAGCATCGCGAAGCTCGGCTTCGACATCAAGGACGTCAAAGTGCTCCTGAACTCGGAGCCGCACCCCGACCACGGGGGCGGGCTGGCGGTGCTCCAGCAGGCGTCGGATGCTCAGTTGTGGGCCAGCGACGCGAGCGCCGACTCCCTCGCCTCCGGCGGCGATGACCCCGACGCCGTCCTGCCATTGAGGGCCCTCAACTGGATCGGCGTCCTCGGCTACCCGCCCCCGCGCGTCGACCACCGGTTCAAGGATGGCGACACTATCCGTGTGGGGCCGATCGCGCTCACTGCGCACGTTACCGGCGGCCACACGCGCGGATGCACCTCGTGGTCGTTTCCCGTCCGCGACGGTGACCGCATGCTGAACGTCGTAAGCGCGTGTGACCTCGGGGTGCTGGCAACCTCGCGGTATCCAGAACAAGCGGCAGACCGCGAGCGCAGCATCCGCGTGCTCCGCGGCCTCCCGGCTGACATCTGGGTGACGTGTCATGCACGATGGTGGGGCAGGTACCGCAAGTTCGTGGCGAGCACCACGGCTAAGAACCCCGTGGACCCGTTCATCGATCCCGAGGGCTACCGCGCATTCATCGATGCCGCCGAAGCGGAATTGCGCGCCGGGCGCGTGCATTAGCCGCAACACGGTCGGCGCCTGCCCCAGCGCCGATTCTGAAATGCCTTTGCGAAACGCGTGGAATTTTCTGGTACCGGTACGGGGATTTGCGAAAGGTTGGTATGTAGGATTTCAAGGGATTGCAGCATGATTCGCCCTCGCGTCGACTTTCTGGCCAGCCACGAGTTCATTCTCGGCAGCGCAAGCTGGCGGCCCTCCTGACTCCTCGGCCGAGCGGTCGGCAAGCGCACCGATTGGGTCGTCGCGACGAGCGGTCAACGATTGCTCTCCTCTGCCGCCCGTTTGACCGCATTGCTCACGGGTCGAACCGGAGTGTACGGCCTGAGCACTCGTGATACTCCAAGGACCTGCGGAAACGCATCACATCGCGTTGGTTCAATCTGACACCAAGTCCCGACGCGGCCCATCTCCTTCAAACAACCTTGGGCATTTGGAGGGCTCGAGAGGGCGTCAAGTTTCGCGGGCGAGCCCGGGCCACCTAGTACTTGACGCATATATATATCACTTGATATACAGTTGGCGTGCCAAAACCGAAGCCCGACGCGTTCCTGCCGCTCAAGAGCAACTGGTTCCACATTCTCATCTGCCTGGTCGAGGGCGAGCAGCATGGCTACGGCATCATGCAGGACGTGCTGGAACGGAGCGGCGGAAAGGTGCGGCTGTGGCCAGCAACGTTGTACGGCTCGTTGAAACGGCTGATCGAGAAGGGCCTGATCGCCGAGTCCGGCGAGCGTCCAGCGCCTGAGCTCGACGATGCCCGTCGTCGGTATTACAAGCTCACGCCGCTCGGCCGGCAGGTGCTCGATCTGGAAAGTCAGCGGCTCAAGGATCTGGTGCGGGTGCTCGATGCAAGACGCCGACAGGAGGCGCGATCATGAGCACGTTCGTGATGAGGTGCTGTCGCGCCTATCGGCGCATTGCGCGCGCCTTTCCTCACCAGTACCCGGGCGATCTGCGGTGATGGACTGGAGCAGCTCGGGGAAGACCTCGTGCCGCGTGTGTGGCAGCAGCAGGGTGTCGTCGGGTTGATTCGGCTGTTTGGGGATCTCGCGTTACGTCTGCCATGCGAACACTTCTCGACGTGGGCAGACAGATTGAGGGAGGCAACCATGGCAGATGATTTCTTCGAAGGTACGTGGCGCGCCAGGCAGAGCGAGGCCTCGCAGTGGAAGGTCGATCGGCCGGCGCCGCAGCAGGCCTATCTGCGGTTCGAGCCCACCGACACCGGGTACCTGATGGTGGCATACGGCGTGGTGAACGGTGAGGCGTGTGCCGAGCGCCCGCAGATGATCATCGCGGACGGACGTCGCCGCCCCCTGCTCGACTTGAGCGGACGTCCGATCCCAGGTGTGCCTGCAGGCGCGATGACGTTCGGCAGCCGGCCGGATCCCCAAACCCTCGAGCTCGGTTCAGAGGTGGACGGTCAGGTGCTCGGGGCCGGACGGTACAAGGTGTCCGCCGATGGAAAGACGCTCACCGTCACGAACAAAGGCAGCGGACCCAAGGGGCCTTTCGAAGTCGTGATGGTGCTCGAGCGGGTCGTCCCGGATCCCTACCGCGCATAGAGGAGTCCCATGCAACCTCGCGTCGACAGGCATCGGCTCACCTTCGTGCTGCTGGCGTGGCTCGGTGGGGCCACTGTCTGCTTCGCGCAGGACGTCGCTCGGATGGATCAGGTCGTGCAGTCCTATGTCAGCAATGGAACCTTCGCCGGTTCCGTGCTCGTCGCCCGCGGCAGCGACGTGATCGTCAGCAAGGGCTACGGTCTGGCAAACGTCGAGTGGAACGTCCCGAGCAGTCCGAGCGCACGGTTCAGGGTGGCGTCGATCACGAAGCAGTTCACGGCCGCCGCGATCCTCCTCCTCGAAGAGCGCGGGCGACTGAAGATCGATGACCTCGTCAAGACGCATCTGCCCGAGGCGCCAGCGACATGGGACCGCATGACGCTCTTTCACCTGCTGACGCACACCGCCGGATTCCCGGGCCTGCAGTCGCCGCCCACCGGTCGTCAGGCACCGGTCGAAAGCGCGGACGGCACGGTCGCGGGATTTGTCACCGCGCTTATGCAGCGGCCACTCGAGTCGCAGCCGGGCGAGCGTTTCAACTACACGAGCTCGGGCTACTTGGTCCTCGGTCACCTTATTCAGAAGCTCACCGGGAAGTCCTACGAGACATTCCTCCGCGAGAACATCTTCACGCCGCTTGGCATGAAAGACTCGGCGCTCGACAGCCCCAGTGTGATCGCGCGCCGCGCCGGGTCGTACACCGTGACGCCCAACGGTCTCGTCAACGCCTCCTATGCTTCCGATCGAATCGTTCCGAACACGGCGGCGGGCTTTACTCGACGACAGAAGATCTAATGCGGTGGCAGAACGGTTTGTACGGCGGCAAGGTGATCTCGAAGGCCTCGCTGCAGAAGATGACGACGCCGTTCAAGGACGATTACGGGCTCGGTGTGTACATCCGAACCGTTGACGGCCGTCGAGCGGCGACACACGGCGGCGGCGTGCCGCCGTTTGCCAACTTGACGTATTTCTTCGATCGCGGTGTCTCGGTGGTCGTGCTCGGCAACCTCAGTGTCGCGCCGTCGGCGCAGATCGCCGGGTACCTCGGCGCGCTCGCACACGGCGACACCGTGCAGTTGATGTCGGAGAAGAAGGCGATCACGCTCGCGCCGTCAGTGCTCGCGCGGTACGCCGGCGTGTATCAAGTCGCCGTCGGCCAGACGATAACCATCAGAGTCGAGGGCGGACAGCTCGCCGCGCAGCCGGGGGGCGGCACCGCGCTGCCGCTCCTGGCCGAGTCCGAGACTCGCTTCTTCAACCGCGACATCAACGTCGTCGTCGAGTTCGTCCGTGACGGCGCGGGCAACGTCGCGGAGCTCGTGGTGCTCCAGGGGACGCATCAGGAACGCGCGACGCGCGCGAAGTAATCGTCGCCGCGACGAGACTCGCGAGACTCGGCGCGGTGCTGAACCTACATGGACTGTCGAAAAGGGAACGGGCTGAACGGGATCGAGAACGGGCGTAATGCTAACCGCGAGACGGCCCTAATGCTTCGTATCGTCTTTCTCTGAGGCCCCGGTGCTGAAACCAGGCGCAATCAGATCATGCGACAGCGTTCCGACGGATGCGCCCGCGTTCATCTCACGACTTAAATCTGGTACCGGTACGGGGATTCGAACCCCGGTTTGATGGCTGAGAACCACCCGTCCTAACCCCTAGACGATACCGGCCCCGAGCAGGAACTTCATATGTTACTCCGATCGTCCGGCCCTGGGCCAGCAACCGCGCATCTTAGCGCCGGTACCGCGCACCGTTCCGGTAGCCTGCTTCGTAGCCCTGCCGGAAACCCGCCCGGTAGTTGTTCTTGTAGGCATCGCGCGAGCCGTAGGATCGGTTGTAGCCTTCATCCCCGTCGCGATAATCGCCGTGGCGGACCGGTTCGTATCGGTCGCGGTCGCGAGAATCGTCGGCGCCATGTTCCCAGCCATCACTGTAGCCACGCGCGTACGCCGGATCCTGATATCCACGAAGGACCCGCGGATCGCGACGATTGTCACGCGACCCCTGTGCGTAGACACCGCGAGACCTGTTGTATCCGTCGCGATAGCCGGACGCGAAGCCGCGCCTGAACTCGTCCCGATACTCGTCGCGGCTGCCGTCGCGGCTCTGATACCCGCGGTCGCCGTCGCGGTAGACGGAGCTGCGTTCGGCCCGCGGGTCTTGGCCGTCGCGCCAGTCTCGCTCGCCCTGCTCCACGCCTTCTCTGTAGCCCCGGTCATACCCGCCGCCGAAGCTCTGCGCAAATGCGAATGCCGGACTCACGAGCGCGATGCAGAGTGCGCCTACGACGAGCCGCCTCCGGTGCCGATTCCCCATGGTCGTTCTCCGAGGCGCTGGCTGAAGAGTCAAAATGCAAACGACAAGCCACACCGATCCGTGCGGTATGTCGCGCAATTCGTCGCCAGACGAGCCCTGAATCGTCCACTCAAGGGTGCGTGTTAGCGTAGGTCGCCGATGATTCGCGTCCTCAAGGCGATCGATGCACACGCGGGTGGCCAGCTCCTCCGGCTCATCGTCGAGGGATTCCCGCGGCCACATGGGCGGACGGCAACGCAGCAACAGGAGTGGGCGAAGAGGAATGCGGACGCGCTCCGGCGGGCCGTCGTGCTGCCACCCCGCGGTCACGAGGACCTGACAGCCGCGCTACTGACGGAACCGGTCTCGCCGCACGCGCACGCCGGTCTGCTGCTGATGGACGCGGACGGTTATCCTTCGATGAGTGGTCACGCCGTCATTGCGGCGACCACGATTGCGATCGAACGCGGGTTGCTCTTCTCGCGCGATTTCAATCACGCTGAAGCGACAGTGGTCTTCGACACGCATGCGGGCCTGGTACGTGCGAGAGCCAGGCTGATTGCGCACGCCGACGCGCACCGCGTCGATGCCGTCACGATGATCAACGTCCCTGCCTTCGTGCACGCGGCATCCGAGGTGGTGAAGATCGGCACGCGACAGCTGCGCGTGGACATCGCGTTCGGCGGTGTGTTCTACGCGATCGTGGACACGGAGGCGACCGGTGTTCCCCTCATTGCGGCGCGACTGCCAGAGCTCCGGCGACTCGCCAGCGACATCTGCCTGTCACTGGGCAGCTCTGTTGTGCCCGAGCATCCCGCCAATCCAAAGCTTGCCGGTGTTGCAGGTGTGATCTTCACTGGACCACCGCAAGACCCGGAGGCGCATCTTCGCAACGTCACGGTGAACGCCGCAGGCGCGGTCGATCTGTCCGCGAGCGGCACGGGGACATCAGCGGTCATGGCCGTGCTCGATGCCATGGGCCTTCTGCCGGAAGGCGAGCCGTTCGTGCACGAGGGGTTGAGTGGATCGCTCCTTCGTGGCCGTGTCGCCGGCCGGACCCTGATCGGTGAAACCACGGCGATCATCACCGAGATCGAAGGGTCAGCCTGGATTACCGCTGAACACACATTCCTGCTCGACGACGATGACCCGTTCCGGGAGGGACTGGCCTTGTAGGCCCCCAGGCCCGCCCAACCCGTCGAATCAGTAAAATGCTGCGCGTGTCTCTCCGAGCTCTCGCGGTAGTAGCAATCCTGTGGTGGGCTTCACCAGCATGGGCCCATCCCGCACCCTTCAGCTATCTCGATGTCGTCTTCAAGGACGGCGGTATCGAAGGCACGCTCGTCGTTCACGTCATCGACGTGGCCCACGAGTTGGGCGTGCCGCCAGAGCGGCTCATGGACGCGTCGTTCCTGGCCGAGCAGGAGAAGCGTATTGGCGAGATCCTCGCCCCGCGACTGTACTTGGAAGGGGATCGCCGCCTCCCGATCGAATGGCAGAGCCACGAGCTCATGAGGGAGGAGCAGGCCATCCGATTCCGGTATCGGATCCCGAACGCCGATTTCGGCGCCCTGACCGTCGATACCAACCTGTTTCCCTACGACCCGCTGCATCAGACATTCATCAATGTCTACGACGAAGGTACGCTGCGTCAGCAGGTCATCTTCAACGCCGAATCCGACGCACACGTCTACTATCGCGGCACGACCCAGGGCGCCATCGAGGTGATGAAGACCTTCATCCCTTCGGGCACGCATCACATCCTGATCGGTCCCGATCACATCCTGTTCCTGATCGGTCTGCTGCTGCTCGGTGGGTCGTGGGGAGCGCTCGTGAAGATCGTCACGGCGTTCACGATCGGTCACAGCATCACGTTGTCGCTGGCGGCGCTCGACGTCCTGAATCCGCCACCCAGCATCATCGAACCGGCAATCGCGCTCAGCATCGTGTTTGTTGGCGCAGACAACCTGGTCAGGGGTGACGGTCGCGACCTGCGCGCCTGGGTCGCGCTCGTCTTCGGCCTCGTGCACGGGTTCGGGTTCGCCAACGTGCTGCGCGAGTTTGGCCTGCCACGCGAGGCGCTCGGCTGGTCGCTCTTCTCGTTCAACTTCGGCGTGGAGATCGGCCAGCTGGCAGTCGTGCTGATCGTCGCGAGCCTGCTCGCCGCCATTCGCCGGTACAACCAGTTGCTGGGATCGCGGGTCGCGTTCGCCGGTTCGATTATCGTGATTGCCGCCGGCACCTACTGGTTTGTTCAGCGGGTGTTCTTTCCAGTTGGCGCATGAATTGAGTAGAACGCCGAGCGGACGTCCTTCATGATCAGTTTCTTCCTGACGATGGCGGTTATGGCGGCAATGCAGGCGAACTCCGTGTCGCGCGATCGCCCGGTTGATGCAGGCGTGTCGCAGGCGCTGGCAATCGAGCGGGCGTCGACGATTCGCGACCTGCGCTACGACCTGACGTTCATCGTCCCGGCATCGAAGGGTGATCGCATTCGTGGCCGGGCCGTCGTGCAGCTGACGCTCCAGTCGCCGTCGCGTGTGGTCTTCGACTTCGCACAGCCGCGCCAGAACGTGCTCAGCGTCAAGATCGATGGCACCGATGCCGGCGCTGACTTCGTGAACGGTCACATCGTGGTTCCCGCACGTGCGACCCGTGCCGGGCTCAATCGGATCGAGCTCGAGTTCATCGCCGGCGACGAGGCGCTCAATCGCAACGACGAGTTTCTCTACACACTCTTCGTTCCCTCACGCGCGCGCCTGGCATTTCCGTGCTTCGACCAGCCAGATTTGAAGGCGCGATATCGACTGCGGCTCTCGGTTCCCGACGGTTGGCAGGCGGTGGCCAACGGCGCCAGCCGCTCCGCGCAAGGGGCGCAGCAGAGCGGTTCGGGCTCACACGAAATCGAGTTCGAGGAGACGCCGCCGCTGCCGACGTATATCTTCGCGTTTGCTGCCGGGAAGTTCTCGATTGAGACGGCGACGCGGAATGGCCGCGTGTTTCGGATGTTTCATCGCGAGACCGATGCGGCAAAGGTCGCGCGCAACCGCGATGCCGTGTTCGACCTGCACGCCAGGGCGCTCGCCTGGCTCGAGCCGTACACGGCGATTCCCTATCCGTGGGGCAAGTTTGACTTCGTGCTGATTCCGTCGTTCCAGTTCGGAGGCATGGAGCACGCCGGCGCGATCTTCTACGACGCGGCGGACTTACTCCTCGACGAATCAGCAACGCAGAACCAGCTGCTCGAACGGGCGAGTGTCATCGCTCACGAGACAGCACACATGTGGTTTGGCGATCTCGTGACGATGCGATGGTTCGACGATGTGTGGCTGAAGGAGGTGTTTGCCAACTTCATGGCCGCAAAGATCGTGAACCCGTCGTTTCCCGAGCTGAATCATGAGCTGCGATTTCTGCTCGCGCACCATCCCGGCGCCTACCAGGTCGATCGAACAGCCGGCACCAATCCCATTCGGCAGCCGCTGGCGAACCTCGATGACGCCGGCCAGATGTACGGCGCCATCATCTACCAGAAAGCGCCAGTCGTGATGCGGCAGCTGGAGCTGATTCTCGGAGAGAACACGTTTCGGGACGGCTTGCGCGAATACCTGAAGCGATACGCGTACGGGAACGCGACATGGAACGATCTCGTTCGTGTCCTCGACGCACGCACGAACCGCGATCTCGTGCAGTGGAGTCGCGCATGGGTCGAGGAGCGAGGGCGTCCAACGTTTACGACCGATGTACGAGTCAACGACCGTGGTCAGCTGGAAGGTCTCGACGTGATTTCCGACGACCCGCTCGATCGCGGAGTGGTGTGGCCTGAACGCCTTCAGGTCGTTCTCGGCTATCCGACGGCAACACGGCACGTGTCGGTTGACGTGACGCGCGATCGTACGTCCGTGCGTACGCCGCGTGGCCTTGACCGTCCGCTGTACGTGCTGCCGAGCGGTAACGGTCTGGGTTACGGACTGTTCCTTCTGGATGATGCGAGTCGCGAATATCTGCTCGCTCATATCGAGGACATTCCGGATGCGCTGACACGAGGAGCCGCGTGGGTCACGCTCTGGGACAACTTCATCGAGCGACGCATCGAGCCGAGCGTGTTGTTCGCAGCGGCGTTGCGAGCGCTGCCGCGTGAGCTCGACGAACAGAACGCGCAGCGGATGCTCGCCTACACGACGCGTCTCTTCTGGCGCTACCTGCCAGCAGACGTCCGTCTGGCGCAGACGGCGATGCTCGAAGCCGTGTTGCGCGCGGGCATCGAACGCGGTCGCACGCAGAGCCAGAAGGCGGCCTGGTTCAACGCGTATCGCGACACCGCGCTCTCACCAGACGGGCTCGCCTGGCTCGAACGCGTGTGGCGCCGCGAGGAGACCGTGCCGGGGTTGACGCTCGCAGAACCTGATGAGCTGACGCTGGCGCTCGAATTGGCGGTACGCGAAGGGCCGCGCTGGGAGCAGATCCTGCAGTTGCAGGCAAGCCGCACCCAGAACCCTGATCGCAAAGCGCGCTTCGAGTTTGTGGTGCCGGCGCTCTCAGCGGATCCAGGAGTCCGGGAGCGCGCGTTTGCGCGACTCTCGTTCGTCGAGAATCGGCGCCGCGAGCCGTGGGTGCTCGAATCGCTTCAGTACCTCAATCATCCACTTCGACAAGTGCATGCCCGCCGGTTCGTTCTGCCGGCGCTCGGCTTGTTGCGCGATGTCCAGCGAACCGGCGACATCTTTTTCCCGACACGTTGGATGGAAGCCACACTGGGCGGGCACAGCTCCCCGGTGGTCGCAGGGCTCGTGCAGGACTTCCTGGCCGGGGAGCTTCAGTATCCGCAGCGGCTGCGGTGGACGATTCTCACCGCGGCCGACGAGCTCTTTCGCCGGAGCGACACCGCTCACTGATGACAGACGTCGTGCCGATATACCAGACCTTCACTTCGGCCGATACGCGACTCTCGCGACTTCGGAGATCGGCACCGGCGCGACCGTCGCACGGATCTCGGCCTGGCCGTGGCGCTCGACGGTCGGCTTGGTCGATCCGCGACCCGGTCTCACCCCAGATCAGCGTGACCTCGGTGCCCGGTTTCGCATATGCGTTGTCGACGATGGCCAGCGAGATCATCGCGCGTTCGTTGTAGATGTAGCCGGTATACGTCGAGAGGCCAACCGTCTTGCCCTGCAGCGCCACGCGGTCGTACGGCAGCGTCGAGTAGTTGGCGAGAGGCAGATCGATGTACTTGGTGACGTCACCGCCGTCATTGAACAACGATCGGAACGCGCGCGCGACGTCATCGCCATTCCACACCAGCGTGACCTTCTGCCGTGGCGGGTTGGAGGCCATTTTCTCGAGCGCCGCACGGCCGACGAACTCGTGATCGAATTTGACGAAGGGTCCGTACCCGAGGTCGTAGGGCGTCAGGTAGTAGTCCCTGATGTCGTCCGAGTAGTAACTCCCACCGAGCGACGCCATCGCCTCATAGCTCTTCGAGCTCAACCACTGACGGTACGGCTTGAGTTTCTCGCCGGTGTAGACCGCCGGAAGGGGTGAGGGAATCCATCCCGACTCGAGGCAGCTGGTCGGATACGTCCTCGCTCCGACCTGTCGAATCCCGTATTCACGGCCGGCTTCGATGATCGCGGCTCGAACCGCTTCCGCCTGCGCCCACGGACCAAAGAGCTCCCATCCCGGCTGGCCCACCATGCCGTGACGCAAGGCGCGAACCTGGGATCCGGCGATGGTGATGTCTCCCATGTTGAAGAATCGGATGTCGGGCGCGGGTTTGCCGGTCACCTTCTCCATCACCTTCAACGCGTGGGGCCCCTGCACCTGAAATCGGAACAGCTTGCGCGACCCACGATTGACGAAGGATCGCTCGTCACGTTCGACGCTGACCTGGTATCCGCCGGTGGCCTGGTTGTATTCGACCCAGTTGAGCGCAGAAGGGCGGCCTACGAGACTGAGCTTGTTGTCCGAGAGGAAGAAGAGGATGGCATCACCGATGACGTGTCCATCGTGATTGCACGCAACGAACTGCTTGGCCTGGTTGACCTTGAAGTTCTTGAAGCTGTTCACACCCAGATCGGACAGGAGCTTCAGCGCGTCAGGACCCTCGATGTAGAGGTCCGTCATGTGGTGCGACTGGTCGAAGAGCGCACAGGTCTCGCGCCACGAGCGTTGCTCGTCTCTCCAGTTGGTGAACTCAGAGGGCACGACCGGAAACGCATACGGCCCTATCTGCGAATTGCGCAGCATTTGCACGGGGCTGCCGGCACCCTGCAGCACGTCCTCCAGGCTCTGTTGACTCATAGCGGCTTGCGACTCCTGCTCCGTAAATGCCTTGTAAAGTGAATACTTCCTCGAAGAACAGCAGATTATACCCGCTGCGATATCAGTTCGGTCGAACGCCTCTGATGAGCGTGCCGGGTGGGATTTGCGGCCGCAGGAGCGCTCGAAAAATCAGCAGGTGGCCGGTAAGCGCCGCCAGCACCATCACCGCCGGCAGCCACACGAACGGCGGGTAGGTTACCCAGACGTTCAGATGGTCGTCCCCGAAATAGCGGAAGCGCGGCGTAGCCAGGATTGCGACCGTGACCACGTTGACAAGGAGTGCAAGACCGAGAAGATTCCACGCCGCCACAACGCTCCGCCCCGTTCGTCGGGTCGCGGTCAGGAAAACCACGGGTATTGCGGCGATACCGGTGATGATGTCGAAATTCAGACCGGAATAGCTCATTTGAACCGGCATGATTCCGCGCTCGTACATGTCGTGCATGGCGAGTTCGAGCGGGAGTCTGAACGCCTGAACGAGGACCAGCACCCAGAGAGGAATGGTCGCGACGATCCGGGTGCCGAGATGGCTGTAAGTGATGGCCATGCAGTGCTAGCGCGAGTATGGCGGCGACGAGAAACATAAAGGGTGGCGGAGTGCGGTGCCACTCGCGCAGGATGCCGGAGGAAGCGACCATCCACGTCATCGCCATCCACGCGCCTCCGGCCGCGGCAGCCAGGATGCCAGCCCGCCGCGCTGCCGTCTTTCCGGCTCCTGAGCGACTCCACGCAACCGCCGATCCCCATGCCAGCAGTCCGACCAGCACCAGTGGCAGAAGGACGAACGTCAGTGGAGACGGTGCAACGATGTCGTAGTCGGCCACCGTCGGAATATATCGCGCAGGGTTTGACTCGCGTCATGCAGCCAGTCGACCGCGCTGTTGTATTCTGATCGTCGGCCAGTTGTGAGCACCTCGCCGCCTTCACTAACCATTCTGATCCTTGGCAATCTCGCGCCGGGCCCTTCGCGTGCCCTCGCGTCGACGAGTTATGCCCTCATGAAGAGCGATGGCCCGATCGCTGCCGAACAGGTGCGCGAGTACGAGCCGGACCTCATCGTGGCCCCATTGTCCGCACCGGGCTTCGATCCGGTCGCCTTCCTCACTGAGGTGCGCCACGATCCCGCCTTGTCTCGTGTTCCGGTCCTGCTGGTCGCTGATAAGGGGCGTGATTCACGTCAGCTGGCGCAGGCGATCGAGGCGGGCGCAGACTGTGTCGACGCGTCGGTTGAGCCCGGCGTCATCGTGGCGACAGCGTCGGCCCTGGCCAAGCGTCGCGTGCGCGATCGCGAGACTGATGCGCGACATCAGGCGCTCGAAGCTCGTGTCTCCCACCTCGAGGCTGAACTGCGCGCGGTCCACAAGAACGCACACCAGATCGAGGCACTTGGTCGGCTCGCCGGCGGTGTGGCGCACAACTTCAACAACCTGCTCACGGTGGTGCTGGTCTCGTCGGAGTTGCTCATGGGCGACCTTCCGGAGGGGAGCACCGGATGGGTGCACGCGCGCGAGACGCACGAGGCGGCGAGCCGGGCGGCCGGTCTGACCAATCAGCTGCTGGCGTTCTCCCGCCGCCAGATGCTCAGACCGGTGAATCTGAACCTGAACGATGTCCTCGCGAACCTCAGCGGCATACTGACCGACACGCTCGGCGATCAGATCGAACTGAAGATCATCCCCGAGGACGGCATTCCGCCGGTCCACGCCGATCTGACTCAGATGCGGCGCGTGGTGATCGATCTCGCGATCCATGCGCGCGAAGGGATGCCCACTGGCGGGCACCTCGTCATGGAAACCCGTCGCGTCGTCCTGACCGAAGCGTACGTGGCCGACCGCGTCAACGTGCGGCCGGGCGTATATGTGTTGCTTTCAATCAGCGATACCGGTCCAGGCATGGACGTCGATACACAGCTGCGGCTGTTCGAGCCTTTCTTCACGACGAAGAAGGCCGCTCAAGGCAACACTGACCTCGGCCTCTCGACCGGTGTACGGAATCGTCAAGCAGAGTGGCGGATATATCTGGGTCTACAGCGAGCCCGGACGAGGCACGAGCTTCAAGATCTACCTGCCGGAAGCCACCGCGCCACGTGCCCGCGTAGCGGGTGCCGGTTCCGCCCAGCGGCTGCCGCGCGGTCAGGCGTCAGTCCTGCTCGTGGATGACGAGGCCGGCGTCCGCGCGGTTGCTTCTCGCGTGCTCGAAGGGTGTGGCTATCACGTCACGACGGCTGGCAGCGGTGAAGAAGCGCTTGCGCGATTCGCTGACGACAGCTTCGAACCGGATCTGGTGATCACTGACGTGGTGATGCCCGGCCTCAACGGCGACCAGCTCGTCGCGCGACTGCGTGCGCAGCGCGCCGAGCTTCGCGTGCTGTACATGTCTGGCTTCAGCGAAGAAGCGGTCGTCCATCAGGGCGTCGCGCCCGGCGAGCACTTCCTCTCGAAGCCGTTCACCCCCTCAGACCTTGCGCACAAGGTGCGCGAGGTGCTCGGGACCGCCGACAGCGACTAGCGGGGTCAGACCCCGTCCGCTCATTTCTCCGTTCGGAGCATCCGGATCAGTTCAATCGGCAGCGGGAAGATGATCGTCGAGTTCTGTTCAGCGGCGATTTCCGTGAGCGTCTGCAGGTAGCGCAGCGTCATGGTTGCGGGCTGGCTATCGATGATGCCGGCGGCCTGAGCGAGCTTGTCAGAGGCGATCAGCTCGCCCTCGGCGTGAATGATCTTCGCGCGTTTCTCGCGCTCTGCCTCCGCCTGGCGCGCCATCGCGCGTTGCATGTCCTGAGGCAGATCGACATGCTTGACCTCGACCGCCGACACCTTGATGCCCCAGGGGTCGGTCTGGCTGTCGAGGATTTTCTGCAGCTGCTGATTCAAGCGCTCGCGCTCGGCCAGCAGGTCATCGAGCTCGGCCTGCCCGAGCACGCTTCGCAGCGTGGTCTGGGCAAGCTGCGACGTCGCGTACATATAGTTTTCCACTTCGACGACCGCCTTGCTGGGCTCGAGAACGCGGAAGTAGACCACCGCGTTGACCTTCACCGAGACGTTGTCGCGCGTGATGATGTCCTGCGGCGGGACGTCGAGCACGACGGTACGCAGGCTGATGCGAACGTATCGATCGATCGGGCGAAACACCAGGACGATACCGGGACCCTTGGGCTGTGGGAGCAGCTTGCCGAGACGAAAGACGACGGCCCGTTCGTACTCGTTCAGGATCTGAATCGAGCTGATGACGTAGAGCACCAGCAGGACCAGGAAAATCAGCATCGGGGAAATCGCCAGGCCTTCCATCAATCAGCTCCTTTGGGCGCAGTGAGATCCGCCGGCTCCACGGTGAGCGTGAGTCCATCTACGCGCGAGACGCGCACCGGGTGACCGGGTGGTAACGGGACGAGGCTGATCGCACGCCAGATTTCGCCGCGCAGGTCCACCAGCCCGGGCTCGTTGGGCAACAACGGCGTTCGCACACGCGCCAGCTGACCGAGCAGGGCATCCGCTCCGGTCACCGGCGGCTGCCGTTGTGCACGCAGCGCAAGCCTGCCGAGGAACAGGAACACGAGTGCGAAACCGATCGCCGTGGGGACGATGATCCCGAGGCCGACGCGAACACCGGGCACGACCTCGGTCACCATCACCGATCCGATCACGAGGCTGAGCGCGCCGCCGATGCCCAGCGCACCGAAGCTGGGCACTTTCAGTTCGAGCAGGAGTAATGCGATCCCGAGCACCACCAGGAGCAGCCCCGCCATGTTGACCGGAAGGATCTGAAACGCGAAGAAGGCAAGAAGGAGGCAGACGGCGCCGACGACTCCCGGCGCGATGAGCCCGGGATTCCAGAGTTCAACCGTGAGACCCAGCAGGCCGAGCGTCATCAGGATGTACGACACCTGCGGATGCGCGATGGCGCTCAAGAAGCGCTGCCGGCGCGTCATCTCGATGCGGCGCACGTCTGCGTCCTTGGTATGCACGGTCGTCGAGCGGCCATCGAATCGCTTGATCGTCCGTCCGTCGAGCTGCTGCAACAGGTCGTCGACATCCTTGGCGCTCATATCAATGAGCGGGGGCATCGCGTCGAGTGACTCTCGATCGGTGAACGCGCGGCTTTGCAGCACCGCTTCCCCGCGAGCCCCACGTTGCGCCCGCGAGCTTCGGCGAGAGACCGCACATACGCCGCGGCATCGGAAGCCGCCTTCTGCGACATGGTGTCGTCCATTTTTTCGCCGGATCCCGACACCGGATGTGCCGCACCGGCATGTGTGGCCGGCGCCATCACGGCCATATCGGCCGCCACCAGGAGAATGAACCCGGCCGAAGCGGCGCGTGCACCCGAGGGGCCGACAAAGACCACCACGGGCGCACGCGATGTGATCATGCGCGACACCATGCTGCGCGTCGAATCGAGCAGTCCCCCCGGTGTGCGCAGCACGAGCACGATCGCCTCGGCCCCCGAGGTGTCGGCCTCATCGATGGCGTCAGTGAAGTACTCAGCAGTGATTGGCTGAATGATGCCGTCGATCTCGGTGACGATGACGTGGCGGGCAGGCGATTGCTGCGCGCCGCCGGTGCCCACGATGCCGCAGAGCAGGAGTGCCGCAGCCACTAACCACGTGCGAGGCATGCGGCTCGATCTGTACGTCGGGGGATACGAGCGGTCACGGTCGAGCGAGCTGATACACTGTGCCCCCTCCCACCTCGCTCTGGAGGCTACATGCTCAAGGAATTCAGGGACTTCGTTGCCCGAGGCAACGTGATAGACCTGGCTGTCGGCGTGATCATGGGCGCCGCCTTTGGGCGTATCGTCACGACGCTGGTCGAAAGCGTGATCATGCCGCCCCTGGGACTGCTGCTCGGCCGAACCGACTTCTCTGGCCTGTTCTTCGTGCTCGACAGCAGCAAAGGCATCCCGGTGTCGCTTGCCGACGCGAAAGCCAAAGGAATTCCGGTCATCGCCTACGGTCAATTCATCAACGACATCGTGAGCTTTCTGATCGTGGCGGCTGCGGTGTTTCTGCTGGTCAAGCAGGTGAATCGGATCAAGGCGGCGTCCGATCGTCCGGCGCCCGCTGCCGCCCCGGCGACGAAGGACTGCCCGTTCTGCGCGACGTCGATCCCGATTCGCGCAGCACGTTGTCCGCACTGCACGTCGCAGCTGTGAGCTGCTACCGGGCGGCAGGTGGAGGGGCTGTCGGTGCCTACATCTCCACCTGCACGCCCAGTTCGACGACTCGCTCAGGGGGCAGGTGGAAGAACGCCGTCGCGCGAACAGCGTTCCGTGCCATGACGACGAAGAGTTTCTCGCGCCATACCGCCATCCCAGGACGTCGCGTGACGATGATCGTTTCGCGCCCGAGGAAGTAGGTCAGATCCTCGACGTCGAGTTCGACGCCCAGCTCGCGTGCCGTCAGGAGCGCGCTCGGGACATCGGGATCCTGCATGAATCCATACTGCACGCGTACGTTGTACACCCCCATGTCCAGCCGCTGCACTTCGACCTGCTTGTCCAGCGGCACGTACGGCGTAGGGCTCGTCGTCACTGTGAGCACGATCACGTGCTCATGAAGAATCTTGTTGTAGCGAACGTTGTGGGCAAGTGCCGGCGGAGTGCCGCGTGGCTGCGCCGTCATGAACACCGCTGTGCCTGACACGCGGGTTGGCGGACTCGATGACACCGCCGACATGAAGTCCTCGAGCGGGAACGCGCGCGCCGTCAGCCGTTCCGCGACCAGCCGCCTGCCGGTCTTCCACGTCGTCATCAGCGTGAAGAGCAACGCGCCGATCACGAGCGGGAGCCATCCGCCGTGCAGGAGTTTCACGAGGTTCGCGCCGAAAAGGGACACATCGATGGCCAGGAAGATCGCGGCCACTGCGATGACGGCCGCCTTGGGCCACTTCCAGCGTTCGCTCGCGACGATAGACAGCAGGATCGTCGTGATGATCATCGTCCCCGTGACAGCGATTCCGTATGCAGCGGCGAGGTTGCTCGACGACCGGAATCCGACGGTGATCAGAATGGTGCTGATTGCGAGGAACCAGTTCACCTGCGGCACATACACCTGGCCCATGGCCATTGATGATGTGTGCTGGATGTCGAGACGAGGCGCGAATCCGAGCTGGATGGCCTGCCGGGTCAGTGAGAAGGCGCCGGAGATGAGCGCCTGCGACGCGATGATGGCGGCGATGGTCGCCAGCCCGACAAGCGGCAGGAGCCCCCACGATGGCGCCATCATGAAGAACGGCTGCGTTGCGGACTCGCCCATGACGAGCAGCAGCGCTCCCTGGCCGAAGTAGTTGATCAGCAGCGCGGGCAACACCAGGACGAACCACGCGAGGCGGATCGGGAAACGACCGAAGTGACCCATGTCGGCATACAACGCCTCGGCACCGGTCACGACGAGCACCACGGCGCCCAGGACGGCGAACCCGTGCCATCCGTGCTCGATAAAGAAGTTCACGGCGTGCCGCGGATCGAAGGCGGAGAGCACCTCTGGCGCCTGCGCGATCCAGCGGAATCCAAGCGCGGCGAGTGTCACGAACCAGACGACCATCACCGGGCCGAACAGTCCGCCTACGCGATGGGTCCCATGCCGTTGAATCACGAAGAGGATGACAAGAATGGCGACCGTGATCGGGACGACCCAGGGGCTGAATACCGGCGTTGCGACCTGCAATCCTTCGATCGCACCCAGGATGCTGACCGCGGGCGTGATCATGCCCTCGCCAAGGAGCAGCGAAGCGCCGACGATTCCGAGCCCGACGAGAATCGAAATGCCATGACCGAAGCGATTCCCGTTTCGGGTTGGCAGAAGAGCCGTGAGGGAAAGAATGCCACCCTCACCCTGATTGTCGGCTCGCATGACCAGCGTCGTGTACTTGACGGAGATGACGAGAAGCAGCGCGTACAGGACCAGCGACAGGACGCCGAGCACGTTGTCATGCGTGGGAGGAACCGAGTGGGAGCCGAAGAAACACTCGCGGATGGCGTAGAGTGGGCTCGTCCCGATGTCACCGTAGACGACGCCGAGGGCCGTGAGTGTGAGCGGTAACAGCGTGCCGTATCGACCGGGGCTCGAGCCGCCGTGCGCTTCCATCCGAAGAGCCGAGAATAGCACGTCCCATCGGATGGCGCCGGTCGCCCGCTGTGAGTCGGTCTGATTGCTCGGAGCGCGAGGCTAGAGGGAGAGCGTCTGAAACCGAAGCTCCCGGTAGTTCAGCCCTGCCGCCGCGCCGAGCTCTCGCGCAATTGGCGGAACGTCAGCGGGCAACTTCCACTCGTCGGCCCGCCCTCCCAGTGCGATCAGGCGTTGTGCCATGTCGTCCCACCAGGGCGTGACCGCGCGCGCCAGCGGCTCGAGGATCAATACGCGTCCTCCCCGTCTCGCACGCTCGAACAATTGCTGTTCGACACGCTGACGCGCAGCATCAGGCAGCTCGTTGAGGGTGTACGCCGCGATCGTGCTTTCACCGGTGCGCGCGGGACGCAGTCGCTCGACGTCGCCTTGTTTGGCAAGGCCGCGCAGCCCGAGCTGAGAGAGCGTCCAGCGAGTTTCGGCCACTGCCCAGGGGTGTCGATCGATTCCGATGACCGTCGATGTCGATCCGGCAGCGAGCGCCCACGCTGCTCCTGCCGCGCCGGTGCCACACCCGAGATCGATGATGGCGCCTGGGGCCGGTTCAGTCAGACCAAGAGCACGGACGGCCTCACGGACGGCCAGGAAGTGGAGTGGCGCATAGTAGAGCGCAAAGGCGGCTCGTTTTCCCGCCGTGTCCAGCGCGCCGTGGACGCGCCTGCCGTTTCCCTGCGCGCGTCGCTCAACGTAGGCCGACGACAGCGCGCGGAGTGCTCGAGTGATCTCTTGAACGCGCAGGTCAGCAAGATACCGATGCTCAGCTGCGGTCATCCAGGCGTTCAATTTGTCCTGTTCGTGATTCCGCATGGCATCTCAGGCGCGGTGGGCCCTTCATCGGTCATTTTGCACGCGTTGCCTACGGCAGGTTCGCTACAATGTTCGTCCGAGGAGGCTACTCACGCATGCGAACGCCTGTTTCCGTTCTTGCGATCCTGTTGACAGTACTCACCGCGGTCCCGCGCGTCCACGCCCAAGCGTCGCACACCGCGACGCAGTCGGCGATCGATTCAGCGCTCGAGCAGCACGTGTCGAGCGTGGCGGCCGACCGCGCTGATGTCTTGCGCGTTCTCGAGCATCCTGCAGTGAAGGACGTTGCCTCGCGCGCCGGGATCGATCTGCGCCGGGCGGCGAGTGCGGTGGCGACCGTTGACGGTCACCAACTCGAAGCGATGGCCTCGCAGGCGCGGCAGGTGGAGCAGGCGTTGGCCGGAGGGCAGTCGCGAGTGGTGATCTCCACGACGGTGATCATCATAGCCCTGCTCATCATCATCCTGCTGATCGTCGCTCTGGACTAGCGATCGCCCGAGTCGTGAACTGCAGCCCGCACACGAGGACGACTCTTGTTGTCGTCACTGTCGTGTGCGTGCTGTTCCCGGGCGTCGCGGGTGCGCAGCCAGCACCGCGACCCCTTTCGATCCTCGACGTTCCGTTCATCTCACAGTCCGAAGCGCTGTGCGGCGGCGCAGCCGCGGCGATGATCCTGCGATTCTGGGGCGCGCGCGGTCTCGACGCCGAATCATTCGCCCATCTGGTCGACCGCAGCGCGGGCGGGATCCGCACCACCAGGCTCGTAGACGAACTGCGCGGCCGGGGCTGGAACGCGACCGGCGTCGCTGGTGATGAGGATTTCATCGACGCGGAGTTGGCTCGCGGCCGGCCCGTACTTACGCTGATCGAGGATCGCCCAGGCACGTTTCACTACGTGGTCATCGTGGCTTCAACGCCTCAGGCCATCGTCTTCCACGATCCGGCGCGTGCCCCGTTTCGCGTGATGGAACGAGAGCCATTTGCACGCCGATGGGCCGCGGCCGATCGGTGGATGGCTGTCGTCGTGCCGGCAGAACCCGCGCCGTTGTCGCCAGTCGCGCCACCGTTGGTCACCGAGCTGGCCGAGAGCACGTCGTGCAGCGAGCTCATGACGACCGGCATCACGCAGGCGCAGGCAGGGCAGCTGGACGCCGCCGAGCGGACTCTGACGGCGGCGCTGCCGTGCGGCGGGTCTGCATCGCTGCGGGAGCTCGCCGGATTGCGTCTGCTGCAACGGCGGTGGCCCGAGGTAAGCGAGCTCGCGTCTGCCGCTCTCGCGGCGGATCCGATGGACAAGTATGCGTGGCAACTGCTGGCGACCAGTCGCTTCATACAAAACGATCCGGATGGAGCGCTGCGCGCGTGGAATCGAATCGAACAGCCACACGTCGATCTCGTTGCGGTCGGCGGCCTCACACGCACCAGACAGCGCGTCGTTGAACGCCTGCTGGCCGTTCCGCCTAAGGCATTGCTCACGCCGGGGCTGTTCGACCTGAGTGCGAGGCGATTGAAGGACCTCCCATCGGCAATGGGCACGCGGCTCGAGTTCGTGCCGAGGTCTTCAGGGCTGGCGGAACTGCGCGCCCACGTCGTCGAGCGTCCCGTCATGCCGACTGACGTGTGGAGCTACGCGGCGATCGGATTGCTCGCTGCTGCGCGCAACGAGATCGGTGTATCGACCGGCGCGCTTACCGGCGGGGGCGAGCGGGTGACTGCCGGCTGGCGGTTCTGGCCGGGCAGGCCGCGCGTGAACCTCGAAGTGGTGGCACCTGCTCGGTGGGGCGGGCTCTGGGGCGTCGACATGTTCGCCGAGCGGCAACCGTTTTCGGACGACACGTTTCCCACGTCGCGCCGGGCTGGGGCAGGCCTCACCGTTGCCAATTGGATCAGGCCATGGGCACGCGTGTCGGCACGTGGTGGGATCGACTCGTGGGAAGGTCTGGGCAGTTACGGCGTCGCCGGGGCTGAGCTTCGCTTCGCCTCTGCACGCGATCGAGTGATCCGTTGGTTTCGATGGTGCGGGATGGTTTGGTGAGGATCGATTCAGCTCTGCGGCCGCCTCGGTGCGACTACGATCGAGCAACGAGCGGCGAGGTCGAACATTCATCCTCCGTGGGGGAGGTGCGACGGCAACATCCGCGACGCCTGCCGACCTGTGGTTTGCCGGCGACACTGGCACTGTGCGTCCGGCGCTCCTGCGCGCGCATCCGATCGTGGACGATGGAATGCTGCAGTCCGAGCGACTTGGCCGCGGAATCGTGCACCTCTCTGGCGAGACTCGGCAATGGTGGACGCTCAGATTCTGTCATCCAGTTTGGTGCCGGCGTGTTTGTCGATGCCGTGCGAGTCGAGCGCCGCGCTGACGAGGATGGGCGAGGGGATGTCGATGTCGGAGGCGGTTTGCGGCTCGGGTTCCCCGGTCTTGATGGCGTGTTCCGGCTCGATCTCGGCAAGGGACTGAGGGACGGCAGCACGGCTTTGTCGTTCGTCTACGAACCGTGAGGCATTGGGCTCTGAACTCTCGGCGCTGGGCTCTGGTCATTCATGGCGGTGTGGCACGCTATTGGCTGTGATGCTCGATATGCGCGCCGCGTCCGTCCTGATTTGTCTCCTCTGTGTCACAGGCTGTGACGAAAAGAGTCCAAACGGCCCGACCGTTCCGCTGAACGAACGCTTCACGCTCTCGCCCGGGCAGGTTGCCGCCTTCGAGGACGCCGATCTGAAAATCCAGTTCGTTCGCGTGACGGGCGATTCACGATGCCCGGCGGATGCCATTTGCATTCAGGGTGGTGACGCACTGGTGCAGGTGCTGGCCTCTGACGGTGATGACTCTTCGCTGCTGGGTCTGCATACGGGAGACAGTAGCCAGGCCAGCGCGATCTATCGAGGAGTGCGTATCACCCTCGTCGAGCTCCAGCCATATCCATTCAGCAGCCGGACGATTGCACCCGAGGAGTATCGCGCCACGCTCACGGCAACGCGATAGGAGTCAGAGGACACGACGGCGGGTCGACCCCGCGAGTCGCAGGAGGCCGTGATGGTTCAGCGCCGAGATCTCGTAAGCGGGGGATTGGTAGCAGGGCTCGCGACGTTGATGGCATCTGGCGCGGAAGCCGCCCCTGCGCTCGAGGACGAGGAGACGGCACGCGCAATTGCTCGTCTCCGCGAAACCTTCGAGCGACAGTTCGATCAGGTCTACCCGGGGAAGTGGCGAGGCATCACTCGCGTACGACACCAACAGCGAACGTGGCTGATGGCCACTCGAAAGTATCCTGACTTCCTCGAAATCGGACTCGATGTGTGGGACAACGTCTACGACTGGCACATTGCCTATCAGCAGCCGTTGAGCGTCACTCGGCTCGCTGATGGCCGTTACGCAATGGCCTTCATGTTCACGACGCTGCTGCTGCGCTCCGATCAGTCGCCGGATTTCGTCGGATACCCTTTCGACGCCGACTCACAGGGCCGGACCCGTTGAGCGTCGTAACCTAGCGAGCGCGTTCGCACGGTTCACCGCCCAGCACTGCCAGCAGCATGAGCGTGCGGTTTCCGCGGCGCTCGAAACTATGCGGCGTGCCCCGCGGAACGGAAACCAACGAGCTCGTGGGAACGCGCGAAACCTTCCCATCTATCGTGGCGTTCCCTTCACCCGCGACGACGTAGTAGACGATGTCCGCGTCCTCGTACAAGCGCTGCGGCATCGGCTCATTGAGCTGAATCATCGTCGTCCGCTCGTTGCCGCTGCACGCGAGGACCGTTTCCCGCCGTGGCTCTCGGCCGACGAATTCCTTCTCCAGCCAGTCTGGTATCGTAATCGTCTGCGGCTCGCCTTTCGGGCCAACCCGTTCTTCAGGGGTCTCGACCGGCGCTGGCGGCGGTGGCGAGGGCGCTGGCGGCTCCGGGGCGGGATTCAACGAAACGTCCACATCCAGAACCTGTCCGGACCGCAGGGTGACCTCCCGCTCGAACGAGATCACGTTGTCGCCATCGAATCTCAGTCGATACGTCCCCGCCATCAAGCCAGTGAAGTTCAAATTGCCGCTCGGGTCTGTTTCACCGTTGCGGGTCGTCGCGCCCGAAAGGGAGATGCGGATACCGCCTAAGGTAGCGCCCCTCGGATCGGTGACGGTTATGGCCATTCCAGCGCGGGCTGACGTGGCCGGCGCGCGACGCGGTTGTGCAGGAGTTGTTGTAGCAGGCGGCGTTGTCGGCGCTGGCTTGGGCTGCGCCCCTTCAGGCGGCTTGGCAGGGGCGGTGGGCGCCTGGGCACTCACCATGACGACGCTCATGAAGATGAAGCTGAGCAAAAAGGGCGTGCGCATGATGCACATTATCCACGGTTCGCGGCGAGTATAATTTCCGAAGTCCGCCAGGGGTATCCCAATTGGGATTGAGATAGACCCTTGGAACCTGACCCGCCGTCGCGCGTCGCGCTATGGTGGGGTCCCGCCGTAGCAATCGTGCGAGGGCGGAACCCGGTTGAGACCGGCGTAGGGAGTGCGGCCCCTCTCGTCCCGCCCCTTTCGCCCCTCGACCCACTGCACACGACTGGAGCGGTCCATGATCGATTTCGCCTCCGCCTATCCGAACTCCCGCAAAGTCTTTGATTCGAGGACGGCAACGCTGTTGTCAGGCGGACCATCCGTTTCACTCGAAGTGCCGATGCGCGAGGTGACTCTGAGCGGGGGCGAGCCCCCGATCCGGCTTTACGACACGAGCGGACCTCAGGGACATGACGTCCGTCACGGACTGCCCAAGCTGCGCGCGCCCTGGATCGAGGCCCGCCGTGCCGCCGGCGATGTGGGCACCCAGCTCTACTATGCTCGCCGAGGCGAGATCACACCCGAGATGGAATTCGTCTCGGCACGCGAGGGATTGCCGGCCGAATTCGTCCGCAGCGAGGTGGCGCGCGGCCGCGCCATCATTCCATCGAACATCAATCACCTCGAGCTCGAGCCGATGATCATCGGACGCAATTTCCTGGTGAAGATCAACGCGAACATCGGCAACTCCGCGGTGCGCTCGTCGATCGAGGACGAGGTGGAGAAGCTCCAGTGGGCGACCTTGTGGGGCGCCGACACGGTGATGGATCTCTCGACCGGGAAGAACATCCACGCCACGCGCGAATGGATCATCCGCAACTCCGCGGTGCCGATCGGCACGGTGCCGATCTACCAGGCGCTCGAGAAGGTCGGCGGCCGCCCCGAAGATCTCACGTGGGAGGTCTATCGCGACACGCTCATCGAGCAGTGCGAGCAGGGCGTCGATTACTTCACGGTGCACGCCGGCGTGCTCCTGCGCTACATACCGATGACGGCGAGACGCGTGACCGGGATCGTCTCCCGTGGCGGTTCGATTCTGGCGAAGTGGTGTCTGGCGCATCACCAGGAGAACTTTCTCTACACGCGGTTCCGCGAGATCTGCGAGATCATGCGCGCCTACGATGTGTCGTTCTCGCTCGGTGACGGCTTGCGTCCCGGATCGATCGCGGATGCGAACGACGAGCCGCAGTTCGCGGAGCTCAAGACGCAGGGTGAGCTCACGAAGATCGCGTGGGAATACGACGTTCAGGTCATGAACGAAGGCCCGGGCCACATTCCGATGCATCTCATCAAGGAGAACGTCGAGAAGCAGCTCGAATGGTGCGGCGAGGCGCCCTTCTACACACTCGGACCACTGACCACTGACGTCGCTCCTGGTTACGACCACATCACGTCTGCCATCGGCGCGGCGATGATCGGCTGGTACGGAACGGCAATGCTGTGTTACGTCACACCCAAGGAACATCTCGGGTTGCCGGATCGCGACGACGTGAAGGCCGGCGTCATTGCGTACAAGATCGCGGCTCACGCCGCGGACCTCGCGAAAGGTCATCCCCGCGCGCAGGCCTGGGACGATGCGCTCTCGAAGGCCCGGTTCGAGTTCCGCTGGGAGGATCAGTTCAACCTGGCGATGGATCCGGTGACCGCTCGCGCGTATCACGACGAGAGCCTGCCAGCCGACGGCGCGAAGGTCGCGCACTTCTGCTCGATGTGCGGGCCGAAGTTCTGCTCAATGGAGTTGACGCAGCAGATCCGTCAGGCGGGGATGGAGGAGAAGTCGGTCGAGTTCAGAAAGACCGGCGAGATCTACGTCAAGCAATAGAGATCAACTCCCAACTCCCAACGTTCTAACTCCCAATATCGACCGTCGATTCCACTCGAGGCGCGATGAAAGATTTGGGAGTTGGAGATTGGAATTTGGACGTTAGACAGGCGTCACGGGATTCGGAAGCGGGAGCTTCGACCGAATCCAGCTGAAGCTCTTGCCAAAGATCCGCTTCTCACGCGCGTCCTCGAAGAGCGAATAGGTCACCGGCGTGACCACGAGCGTGAGTGCCAGCACCAGTGTCTGGCCGCCAATCACGACGTAGCCGATCGCGTGGTTGGTGGCCGAGCCCACGCCCTGCGTCACCACGAGCGGAATCATCCCGGCGACAAACGCGAGCGTCGTCATCAGGATCGGGCGGAGACGATTGCGGCTCGCCTGCACGATGGCCTGGTGGGGGTCGAGCCCGGTTTCCCGCAATTGGTTGGCGTGATCGATCTGCAGAATAGAATTCTTCTTCACCACTCCAAACAGCACGAGCATGCCGAGAGCCGAGAAGATGTTCAGCGACTGGCCGAAGATCAGGATCGAGACGAGCGCGAACGGCAACGTCAACGGAAGCGACAGAAGAATCGTGACCGGGTGGAGCCACGACTCGAACTGCGCCGCCAGGACCAGATACATGAAGATGAGCGACAGCGCGAGCGCCTGAAGGAACGCGGAGGCGGTGCGATTGAGCTCGCGCGATCGTCCCGCAAATCCCAGGCGGTACTCCGGCCCCAGACCGAGTTGCGCCGCGGCCGTCATCAACTGCTCCTGCGCGCCGGCCTGTGAGGTGCCCGGCAGCATGTTGGCCGTGACCGTCACCTGGCGCTGCCGGTTGAGCCGCCTGATGTCCGCCGGCGCCGCACCCCTGGTGAACGTCGCGATGTTCTCGAGCGGCACGCTGCCCAGCCTGGACGACGGCACCGTGAGCTGCCCGATCGCGTCTTCTGATTCGCGGTCGCGACCCTCGGCTCGGAGGTGGACCTCGTATTGCTCGCCGGTTTCGTTGTAGGTCGTCACCTGGTCGCCGCCGACCAGCAGTCGGAGTGCTTCCGCCGCATCCGCCACCTGCACCCCGAGATCGGACGCCTTGGGTCAATCGAGTCGCATGGAGATCTCCGGCTTGCCGACGCGCAGCGATGTGTCGACGTCAACAAGTCCGGTGATGCTTTTCGCTGATTCGGCCAGGGAGTTGCTCGCCCGTTCCAACTCGGCGAGGCTGGGTCCTTGCATGACGAACGAGACGTCCCCCTGCGCCTGGCCGCCACCACCGCCACCGCCGCCGGCGATGCCAGGTGCCTGCAGCGTCGCCCGCACACCGGCGGGCGCGACCTTCGGCAGGATGTTGTTGCGCACCTCGTCCATCAGCACGAACTGATCCCGTTGGCGTTCGTCGATTGGCTTGAGCCGGACGTAGATCGATGCGGTGTTCAAGGTGCCGGCGGAGTCGCCCGCCACCGTCACCATCGTGTAGACCACTTCCGGGAGCTCGCGGATTGCAGTGCCCACTCGGTTGGCCATGACCTCCGTCGCCTCGAGGCTCGTGCCTTCGGGCGCGCGCAGGCTCACGTCGAACTCCGACTGGTCGTCCTGCGGGGTGAAGTTGACGTTGACGACGCGGAAGATCGGCACACTCGAGAACAGCACCAGAACGGCGAGCACCGCAATGATCCCGCGATGGGCCATCGACCACTCCAGCATGCGGGTGTAGACACGGTCGATCGGTCCGAAGATCACGGAGTGCTTCGAGTCGTGAATGTGATGCGACTCATCCTCCTCGCGCGGCTTCACCTTCAGCCAGCGCGCGCACATCGTTGGTGTCAGGGTGAAGCTCACGAGCAACGACACCATCACTGCGAAGGCCATGGTCAGCCCGAAGCTCCTCATGAAGCGGCCGACCATGCCGCTCATGAAGCCGACCGGCGCGAAGATCGCCACCAGCGACAGCGTCGTCGCCAGCACGGCGAGCCCGATTTCGCGCGTCCCTTCGACCGCCGCCTGCATCGGCGACATCCCTTTTTCCTCGATGAAGCGGTAGATGTTCTCGAGTACGACGATCGCATCGTCGATGACGATGCCGACCGCCAGCGTCAGTGCCAGCATGGTCAGCATGTTCAGGGTGAAACCCATGTACCAGATGAGCGCGAAAGTCGCGATGATCGACGTGGGAATCGAGATCGCTGCAATCACGGTGGAGCGAAGGTTACCGAGGAACAACAGCACGACGAAGGCGGCCAGGAACGAACCGACGATCAGATGCTCCTGCACGCTGCGGAACGACGCCTCGATGAACTCGGCCTGATCGCGGACGATGCGCAGGTCGTAGCCTGGAGGCAGCACCGCCTGGATGTCCTGCAGCCGCTCCTTGACGTTGTTGACCACTTCGACCGTGTTCGTGCCGGACTGCTTGCGAATCTGCAGGAGCACGGTGGGATCGCCGTTGATGTTCGCGAGTGTCGTCAGGTCGGCAACGCCGTCCTCGACCCGGGCGACGTCGGCGACCTGGACCGGGTGACCGTCCACCTGGCGCAGCACGAGGCCGCCGAACTGCTCGGGCGACTCCACGCGTCCGCGTGTCCGCATGGTGATCGATTGCGGACCCTGGTCGATGCGACCGCCGGGGATGTCGGCGTTCTGCGCCTGGAGGGCGCGCGACACGTCGTTGACCGTGAGGTTGTAGGCGTGCAGGCGCGCGGCATCCACCCAGACGTTGATCTGACGCTTCCGTCCGCCCAGCACCAATACCTGCCCGACGCCGTCAGTGCTCTCGAGCCGCCGCCGGAGCACCTTGTCCGTGTACTCCGTCACGTCGCGAATCGGCTTCCGCGCGGTCACGGCGATCGTCAGGATTGGTGCGGCGTCGGGGTCCTGCTTCTCGATAGTCGGCTGCGTAATCGTGCGCGGCAGCAGCGGCAGGATCCGGTTGATGCGATCGCGGACTTCCTGCGCGGCGACGTCTGCGTTCTTCTCCAGATGGAACGTAACGATGACCTGCGAGATGCCCTCTGCCGAGTTCGAGTTGAGCTGATCGATGCCGCTGATGGTGTTGACCGCTTCCTCGATTTTGTCGGTGACCTCGCTCTCGACCTGCTCTGGGGCTGCACCCGGGAGACGGGTTGTAATCGAGACGGTCGGGAAGTCGACCTGCGGCAGACGATCGACGCCCAGCTGGCCGAACGCGAAGATGCCGATGACCGTCAGCGAGAGGATGAGGACGGAGGCAAAGACCGGACGACGGACGCAGATCTCAGCGAGCCATTGCATAACGGCACCTACATGTTCGGGTCTTCATTTCTTCGTGGTGATCGGCGCGCCGTCGACGAGCGCCTCGACGTTGTTCGTGGCGACCTGTTCACCGGCCTTGAGGCCGGTACTGATCTCGACGAGGCCGTCGACGGGCTGTCCCAGCGTCACGATGCGTTCCTCGGCCCGGTCACCTGAGATGACGTACACGCGGGACGTACCAGAGACCGTGCGCACTGCGGCTGCCGGAACGAGCACCGCGGGCCGTTGCGAGGCCTGTTCAATCCGGGCGGTGGCGAACGAGCCCGGCTTCAGCACGCCTGAATCGTTTGCCACCAGCGCCTCGACGATGAGTGTTCGCGAATCGGTTTGCAGCGCCGGGGACACGTAGCGCACCTGACCTTCGAACTTTTGACCGGGAGCGGCGTCGACCTCGAGCTGGACCGGCCGTCCTACGGCGACCTCCGTTGAGTACTGCTGCGGAACGGTCAGGTTGACGCGCAGGGGATTGGTGCGGAGCACCGAGACGACCTTCGTCCCGCGAGCCACGTAGTCACCAACCGACACGAGGCGTTGCCCTACCACACCAGCAAACGGCGATCGCACGACGGTGTCGTCGAGCGCCTTCTTCGCCAGGCTGACGCGCGCCCGTGCGGCAAGAAGCGCCTGATACTGCTGCAGCGCGCCGTTGCGTGCGATGTCGTATTGACGCCTGGCGACTTCAGCCTGTGCGCTGCGTTGATCGAAGTCCGCCTTCGACAGCAGCTTGCGATCGAAGAGCATCTGGGCGCGCTCGAAATCTCCTTCCGCAAGTGTGAGGCTGGCGCGCGCGTTGGCGACTTCGGGCACGCGGTCGACCTGGAACTCTGCCCCGTCGGCCAATCCGAGCCTGCCGACAATCTGCGCGGCGTTGGCGTCGGCCTCGGCGACCTGCGCCTCCATTTCAGCCGAGGCGATTCGAATGAGCGCATCGCCCTGGCCGACGCGCGTGCCGCGTTCAACCGGAGTGGCAATCACGCGGCCTTGTACTTCGGCAGCGACTTCGGCCTCTTCCTGAGCCGCCAGCGTGCCGGTCACTTCGAGGAATCGCCGAATCGGTCGCTCGATGGCGGCAGCCGTGCTGACCGCCAACGGTGGGGCCGCGGCTCCCGCCGGTGTCGATTCGCCTTTGACGCCCGTTCCGCAGCCGGCCACGGCCGCGACGAAGACGGGCAAGAGCAGGTAAAACGTTCCGCGCATTGTGTCGTGGACCCCCTTAGCTCGCTTGAGTGACTTCGGAATGAGATGGCGGCTCGGACGGTCGTGCGCGCGAAGGCGCACCGGCGCGGAGACCGGCAATCGTCGTGTCTATCGCATCGAGGACGAGGCTGTCCGCATCGTCATGTGCGAGTCGTTCCGAGAGACGAAACGCAGCGATGCCCATGACCGGCGCCCACAGCAGCCGGAGCGCGACGTCGGCGTGTACCTGTGGCCGGGAAGACGCCCGCGTCGATGCAGCGCTGCATCTGCGCGCGAAGGCGGCTCTTCAGATCGGACATGAACGCAAATCGTTCGTACTCGCGGCCAATCCGGGGCACGCGACGATCGAGAAACACCAGAGCGAAATATTGCGGCTGGACCTTGCTGAACTCATACAGACGCCACGCCGCCGATCGAATATCGTCGAGCGGGTCGTCGCTCGGCGAGTGCGGGATGGTGGTGGCGCCGAGCTGGCGGAAGCCTTCTTCGGCGAGCGCGAAGAAGATCTCGTCCTTCGACGCGAAGTAGCTGTAGATCGCGCCTGGGCTGTATTCGACCTTCGCCGCGATGTTGCGGATCGATACCTGCGCGTAGCCGTCGCTCACGAACAGCGACAAGGCCGCATCCAGGATTGCTCGCCGGGTCGTGGATCGAGCGGCCTGCTGGCGCTCTTCACGAGACGGTCGTTCTTCGGGGGTACCTTCGGGTTGGCTGAACATCGTTCAATATTATGAACGACGTTCAGTTTGAACGCGAGCTCAGCCATTCTGAGGGGGCTTGAGGCGTATACTCGAAGAAAATCGCGTCAGTAAGGAGCCACCAGTGTCTATCCGACCCGTCAAGCATGTTGCCCAGTCCAAACCGACTCTCGAGGGTGCCGGCGTCAAGCTGCGGCGGGCGTTTGGGTTCGGAGACACTACTGATTACGACCCGTTTCTCCTCTTCGATGACTTCCGCAATGACAACCCCGACGAATATCTGGCAGGGTTTCCGTGGCATCCGCACCGCGGGATTGAAACGATCACCTATGTCCTCGCCGGTACCGTGGAGCACGGCGACAGTCTTGGTAATCGCGGGAGCCTCGGCGCGGGCGACGTGCAGTGGATGACGGCCGGCAGCGGCATCCTTCATCAGGAAATGCCGCAGGGAGATCCGCAAGGACGAATGCACGGCTTTCAGTTGTGGGCCAACCTCCCGTCATCGCTGAAGATGGCGGCCCCTCGCTACCAGGACGTCGCCGGTACAGACGTACCCGAAGTGGTGGACGACGACGGCACGCGGGTGCGGGTGGTGTGTGGAAGTTTCTGGGGGAAGACTGGCCCGGTTGACGGCGTCGCCGCTGATCCACGCTATCTCGATGTATCGATCCCGGCGGGCGTCCGCAAACGTCTCCCTGTGGAGTTGGGCAGACACGGCTTCGCGTACGTCTTCGCAGGCGCCGGAAATTTTCGAGATGCGTCGGAGCCTCGTCCCGTTCGAAACCGACATCATCGGCGGTAGTGGCGCGGCGACACCAGACAGCATCGGAAACCGATCGCTCGTGCTGTTCGACAGCGGCGACGAGATCACGGTGCAGGCCGGTGACGAGGGGATCAGATTCCTCCTCGTCTCGGGGAAGCCGATCGAAGAACCTGTCGCGTGGTACGGTCCGATTGTGATGAATACCCGCGCCGAACTTCAGTTGGCGTTCGATGAGCTCAATCGCGGAACGTTCATCAAGGAAAAAGCGAGATAGCGTGCGGCATCACGCCGGCTGACCGACGTCCTGCGCCCAGCGCAGCATGGTGGTGTAGCCGCTGGGCAGCGGCCTTCTGCCATGTCACAATACGCACCGCTTTGTCGTCCTTTGCCTGAGGAGCACGCCATGAGACAAGTCGATCGCCGCACGTTCCTGGGTCTCGGCACGCTGGCGACAGCCGGTGTCGTGGTCGATGGGTGGGTCACGCCGCTGTGGGCGCAGGACGTGCGCGGACTGCCGCTCACGAAGGACGTGGCCACGACGGCCGGGCGCGTCCGTGGCGTCGTGCGCTTTGGCGTCAATCAGTTTTGGGGCGTGCCGTACGCGGCCTCCACAGAAGGCGCGAACAGGTTCATGCCGCCTGCGGCCCATGCGCCGTGGACCGGAACACGCGACTGCTTCCAGGTGGGCAATCGCGCTCCCCAGGATCCCGACGGACCGATCTCAGAGGTCTTCGCGCTCGATCGGCAGGAGCCGATGGGCGAAGATTGTCTCAATCTCAACGTCTTCACACCTGCACTCACGGGCAACCGGCCGGTGATGGTGTGGCTGCACGGCGGCGGCTTCTCGGGCGGTTCGGGCAACTGGCTGCTGTACGAAGGCACCAACCTCGCCCGCAAAGAAGACGTCGTCGTGGTGTCCGTCACGCATCGGCTCAACCTGTTCGGCTTCCTCCACCTCTCCAACTTCGGCGCGGGTGAGAAGTGGGCGCGCTCGAGCAACGTGGGCATGCTGGACGTCGTCGCCGCGTTGGGGTGGATCAAAGACAACATCGCAGCGTTTGGTGGTAATCCGGGCAACGTCACCGTGTTCGGCCAGTCCGGCGGCGGCAGCAAAGTGACGACGTTGATGGCGATGCCATCGGCCAAGGGTCTCTTTCATCGCGCGATTGCCATGAGTGGAGCGCAGGTGCGAGGCGCCGAGCGCGGTGCGGCGACACGGGCTGCCGAACAATACGTCACCAAACTCGGGTTGACACCGAAACAGCTCGATCGATTGCAGCAGATGCCGTGGCGACAGTTGCAGGAGACGTTCTTCAGCGAGCCGCGCATCCAGGGCCTTGCGGGAGGTCCGGTCGTAGACGGAGGCTCCCTTCCGCGCGACCAGTGGTCTCCCGACGCGCCGCCAGTGTCAGCGGACGTGCCGTTGATGATGGGATCGACGGAGACCGAGGACGCGTGGAGCGATCCGCCGCCGCCGCTTGTCATGTCGGAGGACGAGATGCTGACGCGCGTGACTCGCATCGCGCGTGGCGATCAGGCGAAGGCGCGCGACCTGGTCGCTCTGTATCGCAAGACGCATCAGGGCATCACGAACACTGACGTCTGGCTGATCATGAACGCTGACAACACCCGCCGTGCAAACGCGCAGCTTCTGAGTGAGCTCAAGACGGCGCAGGGTAAAGCGCCTGCCTACCTGTATTTCTTCAACTGGCGTTCGCCGGTGCACAACGGTCAGATGAAGGCGTACCACACGCTCGATATCCCGTTCGCCTTCTACAACGTCGATCAGGCCGCATCGATGACGGGGGCGATGCAGGACCGCTACGCCCTTGCGCATCGCATGAGCGCTGCGTTTGCCGCCTTCGCCCGCAGTGGCAATCCCAACCACGCCGATTTGCCAACGTGGCCGGCTTTCAACACGAGCGCCTATCCGACGATGGTGTTCGGCAACGACTGCAAAGTCGCCAACGATCCAAACCGCGAAGAGCGGCTCGCGTTGAAAGCGATTCGCGAGGGAGCCGCCTCTTCGACCGCGGGAGAGTGAACGCGGTCGACGACCCCTCAGCCGCGTGGATCGCGAGACTGCCCCGGGGCGAGGATGCGGGCGATAGTGTCCGCCATCTTCGCCCAGGCGTTGGCCGCGCGCTCGACGAACGGCTCCCACTCTGATCCCATCTCGTGCGTCAGCGTGAGCTCGCACCCGTCCTCCAGAGGGCGGATCTCGATGATGACGCGCGAGGTGTCGGTGAGGGGAGGCGTTCGCCACGTAAAGACCAGGCGCCGCGGGCGATCGATCTCGAGGTATCTCCCCGGTGTGTTCAGCGAGTTTGCCGTCACGGTTTTGGACCAGCCAGAACGTGCCACCTACCCGGGCGTCGATCTCGAGACGTGTCATCTCGCCGAGACCAGGGGCGAACCATTCCCGTGCAAGCTCCGGATCCAGCCACGCGTCGAACACTTCCTCGGCTGGTGCGTGAAATCGCCGGCTCACGCGGGCGCTGACGATGTTTGTCTGAGTCATCTCACTCGTTCTCCTTTCGCACGGTGAGTACGGTGTCGCGCCTCGCGGCGGCGCGTCAGGGCGCGGTCGAGTGCTGCCAGTCGCTCGCTCCAGAACCGCTGCTGGGTAGCGATCCATGCAGCGGCTTCATCCAACGGTGTGGTGTTGAGCGACAACACATGCTCGCGACCCTCGACTCGCCGGCGAACCAGCTGTGCGCGTTCGAGAATTCGAATGTGCTTCGACACGGAATTGAGCGAGATTTCGAAGGGCTCGGCCAGCGTTGTCACACGTGCGTCCCCTTCACTCAGCCTCGCGAGGATTGCCCGTCTCGTTCCGTCAGCCAGCGCAAGCAGCGTGTCGTCGAGACTGTGCGATCCGCATGTTTATATTCACCCAATAGGGTGAATATAGCCACGACCCATGGATGCGTCAAGCGGAGCCGTTGATGTTCAGAAAGTCAGCGTCCCTGCGAGCCGGGTGGAACGATCATGACGATTGTCGGAAAGCGTTCTGGTTGACCCTTCGGCTTCGGGTTCAGGTAACCGGCGGAACCACCCCACGTCCAATCTTTCACCGTCACCCCTGGTGGAAACGCCATCGCCTCGTCGCGGAAGCGTCCCACCTCGAACATGTGCGTCGGAGGTTCCTTGAACACGAGCGAACCGCGTTCGTCGAGCTGTGTGCGGTAGTACGTGACGACGTCGGCAAACGGAGCCGTGGCGCCGTAGATGTAGTAGCGCTGGCCGCGACCCGCGTCATACGACGCGAGGAACTGAGCCGCTGGGTAAATTGGAAAACCTATCTCGCTTGCCGGCGGGGCAGTCGCATCCTGTGGTGGCTGTGTGGCGGCACGCGGCGGAGTCGCGGGAGGAGCCTGACTCGTCGGTGGCGCGGAGGGCGGCTGCGTCGAAGGCGGCGACGTCGGCTGCGTGGGCTTCGGTGCAGGCTGCGTTCCCGGTCGCGGGAATGGTTGCGGCGTCTGCGCCAACAGGTGCCCAGACATTCCTACAACTGCCAGAGTGATCATCCAGGATCGATACACTGAACCCATTATAGGGACCTCCCTTATAGATACTGCAATTCCGTGTCGGCCTTCTGTCGGTTTTGAGACTTGGGGGCATCACCTTGGCCGTTATTCCGACACCCCGGACCAGTTGATGGGCTGATTTCAGCACGATCGCGCTGGATCGCATCTTGCGAAGCCACCTTGCAAGCCTGAGGTTCCAATCCGATGGCAGGAGGTATCGGGTCATGGAAGACTTCGACATCGCGCCGAGCAAGATCGGCGAGTCAGCGCAGAGAGTGGTCGACCGCGCGATTGAAGAATCCCGGCGCCGAGACCACGCGCAAGTGACCAACGAGCACGTCTTCCTGGCATTCGCGCAGGTCGAGTGGGACACCTTTTCGCAGGTCATGACGGAGCTTGACCTGAATCCTCACGAGATTATGCACGCGCTCGAGGGTTACCTCGACTCGCTGCGCAAGACCTCCGTTCGCGATCTGCGAGTGGCGCCGGCGACAAAGCTGGTGTTGAAACTTGCGTTCCACCAGGCGAGCCGTGGTGGCCGTCAGACGATCGAGTCAGGCGATCTCTTCTCTGCCATCTTCGAAGAGAGCCAGGGTATTCCGGTCGCGATCGTTCGTCGTCATGGCGTCGAGCCGGAAGTGCTGGTGTCGCGGATCACCGCGCACATGCGCGCGAACGAGATTCGCGAGGAGCATCTGCGAAAGCGATTCGAGCTGCCGCCGTTCCTCAAGAATTTCGCGACCAACCTGAACCTGCTGGCACGGCAGGACAAGATTGCCCCGGTGTACGGCCGCGATCTCGAGATCCAGCAGGTGCTCGAGATCCTTTGTCACCGCGAGCGCTCGAACTCCGTCATGCTCATCGGCGAGCCCGGCGTGGGCAAGACCGCAATCGTTGAAGGACTGGCGCGTCGCCTCGAGTTCGATCCTGACTCCGTGCCGGTGCGGCTGCGCGACTGCCAGGTGGTCAACCTGCAGATGAACACGATGGTGGCCGGCACGATGCTCCGCGGGATGTTCGAGGACCGCATTCAGAACGTCATTCGCGAGATCAAAGAGCGGCAGAATCTCATTCTCTTCATCGACGAAGCCCACACCATGGTGGGCGCCGGGTCGGCGCTGGGCGCCCCATCGGATGCGGCCAACGTGTTCAAGTCGGTACTCGCGCGCGGTGAGGTCCGCATCATCGGTGCGACCACGCTGAGCGAGTACAAGGAATACATCCAGGAGGACGAGGCGCTCTCACGGCGCTTCCGCACGGTGAACGTTGCCGAGCCGACGGTCGAAGAATCGCGTCGCATTCTTTACAACATCCGGCCGCGCCTGGAACGCAATTACTCCGTCCGACTGATGGACGAAGCGATCGAGACGGCACTCGAGATGTCACCTCGCTACCAGCGGCACCTTCACATGCCGGACAAGGTCATCGGCTGGCTCGATACGGCGGCGGTGCGCGCTGAAATCGACCGCCGCTGGGAGGTGACCGCGGCGGATGTCGTCGATGTCATCTCGAACGCCGCGCAGATCCCCAAGGACATGGTGTTCCGCGACGTGGGTGACCGCTTCAAGGACATCGAGCATCGGTTGGGCAAGCGCGTGATCGGCCAGAAGAAGGCGGTCGAGGCTCTGGCGCATCGCCTGGTCATGAACAAGGGGCCCTTGAAGGACGGCTTCGATCGTCCCGATGGAGTGCTGCTGTTCCTCGGGCCGACCGGTGTCGGCAAGACGGAGCTCGCCAAGGCTGCCGCTGAATTCCTGTTCGGCGACGAGAAGAAGATGATCCGTATCGACATGTCCGAGTACCAGGACGGTGGCGTGTCGGTCGACAAGCTGATTGGTATGCCGCGGGGCATCGTCGGCAGTCAGCGCGGTGGAATTCTGACCAACCAGCTGAAGGACACCCCGTGCTCCGTTGTCCTGCTCGACGAGGTCGAGAAAGCCAGTCCGAGCCTGTTGAATCTGTTCCTGCAGGCGTTCGACGAAGGCTGGCTGACGGACGGGCGCGGCAAGCGCGTCTACCTCTCGGACGCCGTTGTCATCATGACCTCGAATGCCGGCTCGGAACATTTCCGGAAGCTGCAAAGCCCGCTTGGCTTCCGCTCCGCGCATGATGCGGTGGGCCAGGTGCAGTCAGAGATTAACCGTGAGCTCGAACGCCGGTTCCCGCCGGAGTTCCGCAACCGTATCGATCAAGTGGTCGTGTTCGAGCCGCTGACCATAGACGAGGTGCGGCAGATCGCGCTGAAGTACATCGAGCAGCTCACCGCATCGCTGCGCCGCTGGAACAAGATGCTCCACGTCGAGCCCGACGCGCTCGACAAGCTGGTGGCCGATGGATACAGCATGGCTTACGGTGCGCGCTTCCTGAAGCGCGTGATCGACGATCAGATCAAGCTGCCCATCAGCCAGCGCTGGAAGGAAGCCAACACGTTCCGCGCCGTGCTGAGAGACAACGTGGTCGCCGTTGAAACGGTGGGCCCGCGGCTGATCGCGAGCTCGGATCAGGCCATCGCGGTATAAACAGGAACACCTGACAACTCCCGATACCAACCTCCAATTCCCAAAGGACAAGCTGTTTGGGGAGTTGGGAGTTGGAGTTCGGGGTTTTTCTTATGCCCGGCTTCCCGTCACGCCATATTTCGTTTTCAGTGCTCCCACAAGGGCACTGACCTCGTCGCGATATCCCTTCGGCGGATACTTGGCGGCGTAGAGCCGCTCGTACCCTTCCACGAGATTCGGGTATTCCTGCGCCAGCCAGCGCATGAAGTGGTCCCGCGTGCCGTCCTGCAAATACATCACGTTGCAGCCGATGAAACAGGCGCCGTGCCCGGCGATTGCCTTTACCGTTCTCTCGAGGAGAGCGGGCTTCGACGAGATGCCAGGCACAATCGGGTTCATGAGGACACCCGCATGAATCCCGGCGTCGACCAGTTCTCTCACGGCGCGCAGCCGCTGGAGGGGATGAGCCGTACCCGGTTCGAGTGCACGCCAGACATCCTCATCAACGCACGGGACGCTGATGCACACGTTCACGTCTGTCCTGGCTGAGAGATCAACCAGGAGGTCCTTGTCGCGGACTACCATGGGTCCCTTGGTCACGACGCCAGTGGGTGTGCTGAACTCGCAGAAGGCTTCCAGCACGCCGCGTGTGAGCTTGTAGAACCCTTCGATCGGCTGGTAGCAGTCCGTTGCGGTGCCGAGCGCGACGACCTCGTTGGTCCACTGCGGTCGTTGCAGTTCGCGCCTGAGCGTCTCGACCACGTTGGTCTTCACGAAGATGACCGATGCGAACTCATCGTCTGCGCCGAGCTCGAACTGAGTGTGGTAGCGGCGCGCGTAGCAGTAGTGGCAGCCGTGTGTGCAGCCGCGATAGGGATTGAGGGTCCATTTGAATGGCATGCCCTTCACGGCGTTCAGGGCCGACCGGCAGCGGATCTCCTGGTAGCGTGCGGCGTCGGCGCGGCGTGTGGCCTCCGTCAACGCGTCCACTCCGCCCGCCTTGACCAAGTCCGCGATCTGTCGTGAGGTCGGTTTCGAGGGGCCGAGCTCGAAGAGAAGTGGGGCGATTTCCATGGCAATCCTGGCGGATCTTCGCCTGATGTTCGCCCAAGACTACCAGACGCCGGACGGGATTGCACCCCTATGGGGACCTCTGCACCTCGGCTCGCCAGTACCCGACTAACCGATCGAGCATCGACTCGAATGAGATCTCCGGGCGCCAGCCCGTCCGGGCGCGGAGCCGGCTGGTCTCGGCAACCATCGCCGCGGTTTCTGCTGGACGAAGCCGAGCGACGTCAGTTTCTACCCGGATCTCGACCTCAGAGCGCGACAGGAGGGCATCCAGCAGTGATCGAATGCTTCGCCCGATCCCGGATCCGACGTTGTAGATCTCGCCTGACTGGCCGAGCTTCATCAGAGCCGAGTAGGCACGAACCACATCCCTTACATCCGTGAAGTCCCGGCGGGTTTCCAGGTTTCCGACGTGGATGACAGGCTCGCTCAGCCCACGTTCGATCATTGCGATCTGACGCGCCATGCTCGGTGCGACAAAGGCTGGACGCTGTCGCGGACCGGTGTGATTGAACGGCCGGACGATCACGACGTCGAGGCCGTCGTCCTGGAACGCGTGCATCGCCAGTTGTTCCTGTGCCAGTTTGCTGACCGCGTACGGATTGGCTGGCGCGATTGTGTCGCCTTCCTTGATCGGAGAGTCCGAAGGCGCGTACACGGCAGCAGAGCCTGTGACGAGGACGCGACAGGTTAGACCCGCGCGTCGAATCGCGTCGAGCAGGTGCTGTGTCGCCAGCACGTTTTCCTCGAGCGGCTTTGCCCCGTCGCGCCATGACTCGGCGACCTGTGGCGCGCCCGCCAGATGGAACACCACGGCGGGCCGGAGATTCGCGATCGCCTTGCGGACACGATCACGGTCGAGGAGATCGATAGTGTGCCAGTCGGCGAGACGGGCGAGTTCCGGTCTCGGTGCTGAGCGTGACCAGCCGACGATCTCGTGAGAACCGGTCAGATGCTCGACGAGGTGTCCGCCCGCAAAGCCGCTGGCGCCGGTGATGAGGACGGGAGAATCGAGAGAGCCGCTCACTCGTTCCAGGGCTCAGCGATCGCTTCGTGTCAGCGTCATAGTCATCGCTGGCCGGTGAAGGCGCCGAAGAAATTCGAGAATGTCCCGAGCCCGGCGAGGATGAAGCCGAAATTGAAGCGCGTATCCGAGGAAATAGGAAATTCCGAGCTCGAGGGGTAGTTGAACTTCTGAAACTCGACCTGAAGTCCGCAGCACTGGGCCAGATACGAGCCCATGATCGACTGGCTCACGACGTACGCGCGCCCGATATCCCAGCTGAGCGCGTATGACCCGCTCGCTCGTCCTTCCAACCACCGCAAGGTCGTCGACGCCGACAGGAAGTTGCTGTCGTCCACCTCTCGCCAACTGTAGTTGGCGCCTACCGATGCAGTCTGCCCATTGACTCCGCCACCTGCGGAGAGCAACTGCAACCCCAAACCGTATGTGTCGTACTCCGCACGAAAATTGCCGTCGATGACGCCAGAGGGAGACAGGCGCGCTGTCAGCGCGATCGGCGATCGCGCTACCGGGCGGCTGTATCCGAACGTGCTCTGGTACGTGCTGTCGTAGCGCGCCGACTCCGGATTCGAGTACGCCGTCTGCTGGATGCCGGCCGTCAGGAACTCCCGCGTCTGGCCTCGGACCTCGCCGACGTTCTTCCCGCGCGCGAAGAAGCGGTTGGTCAATCCGTAGGTGAACTGCCCCGCGCCGCCGACGACAAACTCTGAGGCGTCGCCGACGATCGGCGTCCTCGCGAAATCGGCGATCCGGCTCGTCAGGTCGACGGTGAACGCTGGTTCGATAACGTGCTTCAGGCGCTCGGCGAACACACTGTCAGGACGATCCCAGATGCGCGTGAACACAGGGCCCACGACATCGGTGTGCAGCGCTATGTACTGACGGAAGTACGGATCGCTGACGGTGCCGCCGGTCGGGCCGGCGCTGCGTGAATAGTAGGTGGCGCGATAGTTCGCGCTCGTGTTGACCGAGAGAAACGTCAGTCGTGACAGCGGCACGCGCAGCGTGGGCGTCATATCGAAACGCCCGTGGCTGTCGTCGTTGGTGACCTCCCCGTCAGTGATCGTGCGCTTGGGCAGGTAGGCGTACTCGCTATTCATCGACGCATAGACCGGCGACCCGAACAGCCGTTGAGGCGCGACGCTGGTCGAGACGCGCGGCGTGCTGCCGTAGACCGTCGAGTTGTTCGCATCGACGAGATATTCGTTCCTCGAGTACAGCAGGTTCGTCGAGGTCGGTCCGACGTTCGCGCTCAGGCCACCTTCGATCAGGCGGTTGTTCCGCGTCGCCTTGTAGACATCCTGGTAATAGAGCTGCTGGGTGGTCACGTTCGAGAAGTACTCGAGCCGGGCGCGCGCGCGAATGTTCCGCGAGATCGAGTGGTTCATGTTGCCGGAGACCTCGAAGCTCTTGGTCGCCGGCAGAACGGAGGTCTGGCCGTCGTCCGTGAATTCGGTTTCGTGCTGATCGATCCGGTACACCCGAACGTTGCCTGCCGACTGCGCGGCGGCGACATAACGGTACTCTGCGCCCGCGCCCTGCCCGGTCTGGGTAAACCAGTCGTGAAAGAACGTGGCGTCATGACTGCGTCCGATTGCCCAGAAGAAGGCGTTGCTGATTGCCGATCCTCGTAGCGAGGAGCTGCCATAGGTCGGCAGCAGGAATCCCGTTGCACGGTCGTCGTCCTGGATCGGGTAATACACCCATGGCATGTAGAACACGGGTACACCCTTCACGCGCAGGACGGTATTGGTTGCGACCGCGTAGTCGTTGAGGTTCAGCGTGACGGTGTCGGTGAACAACTCCCAGCGCGGAGTTGGCTGTACGCAGGTGGTGAACCCGCCGCTGCTGATGCGGTACTTCTGATCACCCAGCCGCTCGATCGTCTTGCCCCAGAAGTACACGTCGGCCTGCTGGTTGCCGAACTGACGTGGATCGGCGGCCGTGCCAAGCGGCATGGTGCCGCTGGCGTCGTAGAACGTGCCGGTCTGTTTCTTGAGGTCGAACTCCGCGCGCTCTGCGGCGAGGCGGCCTTCCTGGTTCGCAAAGACGACGTTACCGCTCGCAACGAGAAGATCCTTGTCGGCGAAGATCTCGATCTGATCGGCGAAGAACTTGCCCTGGTTGCCGGGCAGCGGCAGCTCGACGTCGCCGTTGAGAACGCAGCGGTCACCCTCACACTCGAACTTCCATGACGTCTGCTGCGCGAGCAGATCAGAAAGCTGTGTTTTCTCCTGCGGCGTGCTGGACTCTTGAGCGCCGGCAGTTGCCACACCGAAGAGGCACACGACGCACGAGAACAGAACCACCCGAACCATGATCGTGAAGGATTAGCGGAGGATAGCACGCTGCCGAAGCTCATCGCGAACCGCGCCAGCGAGGAAGATCGATCCTGCGACGCAGATCGTATCGGCAACCTCGAACGCGGCGTCGATCGCGCGCATCGGATCAGGTTCGGCACGGACATCGTCCGCACCGGCCGCGCGTAGATGGCGAGCGAGATCGCCCGCGGGGATCGCGCGCGGCGTCGGCGCTGCGGTGGCGATCACCGAGGAGACGACCGGCAGCAACGTGTGGGCGATGTCGGCCACGTTCTTGTCTCGCATCACGCCGATCACGAGAGGCGGTCGCTCGGGATGCCACTGCGTCAGGTACGCCGCCAGCGCTCGGGCGCCTTCCGGATTGTGTGCCGCATCGAGCAACACATGACGGCCGCGTTCGATCGTCAGCAGTTCAAGCCGGGCAGGCCATTCCGCCGTCACCAGCCCCTCCTCGATGGCGGCTCGCGAGACCGCGATACCAGAGGCGGCCGCCACTTCGAGCAGACGCACGGCGACGATCGCGTTGCCGATCTGATGCTCTCCGCGAAGACCGAGCGTCACCGGTCCGTAGGAGCCGGACGGCGTCTGCAGCGTGAGTCGCGCGCGCCCCGCGACCATCGTCGCTTCGGCCCGGGTGTCATGTGCCGCCTCGACGAGGGCAGCACCACGTTCGGAGGCGCAACGCTGGATCACCGCCGCCGCTTCGGGGCGCAGATCACCCATGACCAGCGTCATGCCCGGCTTGATGATGCCGGCCTTTTCGAAAGCGATCGCGGCGAGTGTGTCGCCAAGATGCTGTTGGTGGTCGAAGTCAATCGTCGTGATCGCACCCGCAACCGGACTGATCACGTTGGTGGCATCGAAGCGGCCGCCGAGTCCGACTTCGATGACGCCGATCTCGATGCCCGAACGGCGGAATAACTCGAAGGCCGCCGCTGTCGTTGCCTCGAAGAAGGTGGGATGCACGGTCAGGGCGCCAGAGGCGCGCAAACGGTCCGCGCAGCTCAGGACGTCGGCCACGGTCGACTCGAGCAGAGGGGTCTCGACGGGGCGATCGTGAATGACGAATCGCTCGGCGAGATCGCGCAGGTGCGGAGAGGTGTAGCGGCCGGCCCGGATCCCGGCCGCGCGCAGCGCGGCGTGGGTCATCGCCGTGACCGAGCCCTTTCCGTTCGTGCCAGCAACGTGCAGCGACTGGAACGTGCGCTCCGGGTGCCCGAGCGCCTCGCAGAGCAACGAGATGTTGTCGAGACCCAGCTTGATCCCGAACGTCTCGAGCGCGAACAAACGATCGAATGTGGTGCTCAAGAGGCCCAGGTCGGCTGTGACCTTTGCGCTGCGTCTGGCGGGTTAGGTCGACTCACCGCTGACGCCGGCGAGCGCCGCCGCCGGCTCGGGGGACGTCGCGGGCGTTGCACGCATGAAGCGAAGGGCTCGGGCGATCGAGGCCTTCAGATCACGGCGGTCGACCACGAGGTCGAGCATGCCGTGCTCCAGCAGGAACTCGCTTCGCTGAAAGCCTTCAGGAAGCGTCTGTCTGATCGTCTGCTCGATGACGCGCGGGCCGGCGAAGCCGATGAGCGCCTTGGGCTCGGCGATGTTCAGATCGCCGAGCATCGCGAAGCTTGCCGTCACGCCACCGGTCGTCGGATCGGTGAGCACCGAAACGAACGGCACCTTTGCGCGATCGAGCCGCGCCAGAGCGGCCGAGACCTTGGCCATCTGCATCAACGATAGCGCGCCCTCCATCATTCGCGCACCACCGGAACAGGACACGATGATGGCGGGCTGACGGCGCGCGAGGGCGAGTTCGAGCCCACGGGTGATCTTTTCGCCCGCGACCACGCCGAGGCTGCCGCCGATGAACGCGTACTCCATCGCGGCCGCCACCACGTCGAGTCCGTCCAGTCGGCCGCTGGCCACGATCACGGAATCCTTCAGGCCTGTGGTCTCGCGCGTCTTGCGCAGTCGGTCGCGATAAGGCTTGGTGTCTGCAAAGTCCAGCGGATCGGTCGAGGTCAGATTGGGGAAGTGCTCCTCATAACGGCCGTCATCGAAGAGCGCGGTCAGACGTTCGACCGCGCCGATCCGGAAATGGTGGGCGCACTTGGGACAGACGTTGAGACTGGCTTCGAGGTCCTTGTTGTAAATCAGCTGCGAGCAGCCGGGACACTTGACCCACAGGCCCTCGGGAACGCGGCTTGGGTTTTCGGCCGTCTTCGAAGCGATTGGCTTCCGGGTCTTCTTGAACCAGGCCATTCAGGAGCTATTAACGCAATTCAAAATGCAAAAGTCAAAATCGACGTACGGAATCAATGGGTTAGCCGGTCGTGACTCACGTTCTCGGAACGTAGTACCTGGGTGCCGCGGCCCATCGAGTTGATCTGCCGAATCAGGTCGTCGAGCGCTTCATCGCTGCCGGCGAGGTCGAGTTGTGACGTCTCCACGACGAGCAGTGGAGTGGAGGAGTAGTGAAAGAAGAAGTGCTGGTAGGCCTCGTTCAACTCGCGAAGATATTCCTCGCTTGGCTCGAGTGCGTCGCCGTCGGTGCGCGCAGCACGGTCGCGGAGTCGCCGTGCCAGCACGTCCGTTGGTGCCTGAAGGTAAATCACCAGATCGGGCGAGGATACGTCCCTCGCGAGGAGATCATACAGCCGCTGGTAGATGAACAGTTCGTTGTCGTCGAGATTCAGATACGCAAAGATCTTGTCTTTGTCGAACAGATAATCGCTCACCGTCGACTGCGTGAACAGGTCGCCTTGCCGGATGGAGAGCTGCTGCCGGTGACGATTCAGCAGGTAAAAGAGTTGTGCCTGCAGCGCCGATCCAGCGCGACCTGAGTAGAAGTCGGCCAGGAACGGGTTCTCGGTCTCCTCGAGGATCGTCACGGCGTCCAGCCGCATCGCGAGCCGTTCGGCGAGCGACGTCTTGCCGACGCCAATCGGTCCCTCTATCGCGATGTACTGAAACGGCATGGGTGGTGGGCGCCGGCTCGACCGACTGGTGCATGCTATCTTAACGGCAAGCGATGTCGCTGTCGTTCACGAGAAGCGAGAAGCAAAAAGGGCGCACGCACCCTTTCCTGCAGCTTGCATTCGCCCTCCTCCCGCTGACCGCGGCCTGTGCGTCTGCGCCACCTGCTGCATCACCCGCGGGTCCTCTTCCGTCTCCCGAGATCCCGGTTGCGAGCTGGGAAGAGAAGCTCGGATGGATGGTCCGCCTGGAGGATCAGCGACTGCTGCGTGACCCCAACACGCCGCCTCCCGCGATCCTGCGACCGGCCACGAGAACCGAGCCCGCGATCGTTGCGCCACCGCGGCCGTCCGATTTGATCCGTCTGCTTGGCGACTCCGAAGCACGCACGCGCCGTCGCGCCGCGCTGGCGGTGGGCCGGGCCGGGTTGCCTGCGGCCGTCGAGCCTCTCACGCGACTGCTGGCAGACGAGGAATTCGAGGTTCGTCAGATGGCCGCCTTCGCGCTCGGCTTGCTGGCCAATCCATCAGCGCGACCGGACCTGCTGAAGGCGCTCGACGATGCCGAACCGATCGTGCAGGGACGCGCGGCCGAAGCCCTTGGCGCGATCGGTGATCGCGCCGATGCCGACGCCATCAGTGCGATGGTGCAGCGTCACGTCGCTGCCGGCGCTCTCGCGAAGATCGAACCCGACGATGTCACCTATCCGCTCGAGCCTGCCGTTGAAGCCACACGGCTGGGGCTGTATGCGCTGACACGGCTCAGAGCGTACGAGGCGCTGGCTGCCGCCGTCCTCGACCCACAGGGTCAACCCGTGTCGCGCTGGTGGCCAATTGCGTACTCGTTGCAGCGCGTCGGCGATCCGCGCGCAGCTCCGGTTCTGCTGACGCTCCTCGGCACAGAGGGACGTTACACGGCCTCGTTTGCCGCGCGAGGTCTCGCTGGCGTCAAGGCGACACAGGCGGCCGCCCATCTGCGCGAGATCGCGACGGAGCGGCGCCGCGATCCAGCCGTCGTCATTCAGGCTCTGCGTGCGCTGTCCGCACTCGGCGACCCGGCGTCAGTGCCGGTGCTCACCAAGTTGGTGACCGATCGGGCGATCACCGGTCCGCTCCGGCAGGAAGCGATGGCGGCACTGGCCGCGCTGATCGACGCGCGTGGCATCGATCTCCTCCTCGATCTCCTAACCGACCCGGTTCCAGCCGTGCGTGGCAGCGTCTTCACCGCGCTGGCCAGGCTCGAACCGGCGACCTTTCTATCGGTGCTCGCGAGCCTGGAGGCGGACGCGGACTGGACAGTACGCATTGCGATCGCCACGTCGCTCGGTGCGTTGCCAGACGGGCAGGGTGTCGCGCGATTGACGGTCATGCTGCAGGACCGCGACCTGCGGGTCATCCCGGCGGTGCTCAATGCCCTGGTCGCGTCGAAGGCCGCCGGGATGGACAAGGTTCTGCTCGAGCGGCTGAAGTCCGACGACTTCGTCATCCGCGCGGCGGCTGCCAACGGACTGGCGGAGATCAAGGCGGAGGGCGCGGCCCAGGCGCTTACGGAGGCTTATCGGGCCTCCGTTGCTGGCGACGTGACCTATGTGGCGCGTGCGGCTGCGCTCGCTGCGCTTGCCAAGGTGGACCCCGCGGCGGCCCGTCCTCTTCTACAGGAGGCACTGGACGATCGTGACTGGGCGGTCCGCGTCCGTGCCCGCACCTTGCTGGCCGAACAAGGCGTGACCGATGTCGACGATGCGATGCGCCCTGCGGTCGCCGGCCAGGAGATCGATAGCCCCGATTGGCAGGCGATCGTGTCTCCACGATTCTCTCCGCGCGTGTACATCGACACGGACAAGGGTACCGTGGAGCTCGAGATGGCCATCATCGACGCGCCGTTGACGGTCGCCAATTTCATGTCGCTCGCCCGCAAGGGATTCTTCAACGGCATTCCGATCCATCGCGTCGTGCCCGACTTCGTCGTGCAGGACGGCGACCCGCGCGGGGACGGCGAGGGCGGGCCTGGTTATACGATTCGCGACGAGATCAATCAGCGGCCATATCTCCGGGGCACCGTCGGCATGGCGCTCGACTGGCAGGACACCGGCGGCAGCCAGTTCTTCATCACACATTCCCCCCAGCCGCATCTCGACGGCCGTTACACCGTCTTCGGACAGGTCGTGAACGGAATGGAGGTGGTGGATCGTCTGGTGCCGGGAGATGCAATACGGCGGGTGAGAGTGCGGGACGGAGTGACTCCGGACTGATGCGCCAACTCCCAACCCCCAGAGTTCTGGAAGTTGGGAGTCGGAGGTTCCGGCGGTTATCTCTTCTTCGCCGCCTTCTTCTTCGCGCCCTTAGCCTTCTTTGCCATGTGAATCCCCCCCTTCGCCTGGATTGGATTGCGATCTCGCCGCAACACCCGAGGCACTCTGCCGCCTGGCACGTCGGCTCGGATGCTGGCCATTTCGCCTTGGGGGCTCAGCCCGACGCGATTGTCAGGAGAGCAGCAACTCGCGGCCAAAAAAAAATGGGGTGCTCCATCGAGCACCCCTTGAAGCTGCGGAAGAAACTACCGCTTCTTCGCGGCCTTCTTCTTCGCGCCCTTGGCAGCCTTCTTCGCCATTGTTTTCTCCTCAGGATTAGCGACCCAGCCTCCGACGAACCACTTGGCCGTCACAACTGGTGGGCTGAGCCATCCACCCTCATACCAGATGTAGATTATGGGTGAGATTTTTCTGCTGTCAAGCACAAAATCGCTGTACTTGTCAAAAGATCGCGCGTCGCGATACCCGACGCCACGACGATCGCACCCACGATGTCAAGTGTCGGTCGATGCGCGCGACTGCTACACAGCGATCATCGCAGAGTCACGAGATCAGAATGCAGACTGAACGCTGATTGCACCGTCGGGCTTTGAATCCTGCGACCATCTGAATTCCGCATTGCCGCGGCTCACGTTCGCGACGTCCGCAGCTGCTGCTTCTGTTCGTGACGTTCGATCGCCAGCGTGAGGAGGCGAGTCAGCAGGTCGGCATAGGAGAGGCCGGTTGCTTCCCACATCTTGGGATACATCGAAATCGCTGTGAAGCCTGGGAGGGTATTCACCTCGTTCAGGTAGAGCGCACCGTCGCGGCCGTTGAGGAAGAAGTCGACACGCGCCATGCCGGCGAGATCGAGCGCCCGGAATGCGTCGACGCTGAGGCGACGGACCCGCTCGGTCACATCGGGCGGCAGGTCGGCCGGAATGCGCGGTGTCGCACCGCTGGGATCGAGATACTTCGCCTCGTACCAGTAGAAGCCGTCGCGGTGCGTCACGACGATCTCGCCGGGCAGCGAGGCCTCGGGCTCGTCGTTTCCCAGCACAGCGCACTCGATTTCCCGTGCGTTGGGCACGCCCGCTTCGATCACGATCTTCCGGTCGTACTCGAGCGCTGTTCTGATCGCTGGGCCGAGCTCTCCCTCGGATGCGGCCCTCGAGATGCCGACGCTCGAGCCGAGATTGGCCGGCTTGACGAAGACGGGATACCCCAGTGTGCCAGCTACCCGGGTCGTGACCTCCTTGGGCGACGGTCTGCCACTCACGCGCGTTGACCGTGACATATGGAACGAGCGGCAGGCCATGTGCCGCGAAGACACTTTTCGAGACGGCCTTGTCCATCCCGAGCGCAGAGCCGAGCACGCCTGCACCCACGTAGGGCACGTTGGCCAGTTCGAGGAGGCCTTGAACCGTGCCGTCTTCCCCGTACGGACCGTGAAGGATGGGAAAGACCACGTCGAGGCCGCCGCTGATCGCGGCCGTCGGCTCGGTCACCTGGAGGGCGCCTCCCGCGTCGCCGGCCCGCACGTCGCCGGCGGAGATCGCCGTGGGCTCTTTTTCGCCCAGCACCCATCGGCCGTCCTTGTCGATCTTGATCGGGACCGGTTGGAAGCGGCTGCGATCGAGGTGTTTGAAGATGGACGCGGCCGAGACAACGGAGACTTCGTGCTCTCCGGACCGTCCGCCATAGATCACGCCGACACGCAGTTTCATCTTGCGAACCATAATAAACGGCTTGAGCACTCGGTTTCGCTTCACAGTGCTTGGCAGCGACGGCGCTGCGCGCCATGGCGAGTTCGAGACGCCGCACGGCGTCGTGCACACGCCCGCGTTCATGCCGGTCGGGACGCAGGGTGCGGTGAAAGGGACGCTCTTCAAAGACCTCGAGGAGGCCGGCGCCGAGATCGTCCTCGGCAACACCTATCACCTCCACCTTCGTCCGGGCGCCGAGCTCATAGCGCGCCTCGGAGGCCTTCACCGGTTCATCGGATGGGACCGACCCATACTGACCGACAGCGGCGGTTACCAGGTGTTCAGCCTCGCCGAGCGGAGGACGATCAGCGAGGACGGCGCCGAGTTCCAGTCACACCTCGATGGCTCCCGCCATCACCTCTCACCGGAAAGTGCTGTCGACATCCAGGCGCGACTCGGATCGGATGTGGCGATGGTCCTCGACGAGTGTCTCGCCTACCCGGCGACGCGTGACGAGGCGGCCGAATCGATGCAGCGCTCGGTGCGCTGGGCCCAGCGCTGCCGGAAGCGCCTGCAGCTGCTCCGATCGTCGGCGCAGACGGAGGTCATCGTCAGCAATGCCGGGCAAGCGCAGTTCGGTATCGTGCAGGGTGGGGTGTTCCCCGACCTGCGCTGCGAGAGCGCCGAGGCGACGCAGGCCATCGGCTTTGAGGGGTATGCGATCGGTGGGCTGAGCGTCGGAGAGCCCATCGCTGTCATGTACGAGATCGTCGACGCCACCGCCCGCCACCTGCCGGCCGCCCAACCCCGATATCTCATGGGCGCCGGCACGCCAGAGGACCTCGTGGAGAGCGTGGCTCGAGGCATCGACATGTTCGACTGCGTTCTCCCGACGCGGAACGCCCGGAACGGACAGCTCTTCACCAGCCAGGGACGTCTGAACATACGAAACGCGCGATACGCCGCCGACGACGGACCGCCGGATCCGGCGTGCCGGTGCTACACGTGCCGGCGTCATTCGCGCGCGTATCTTCGGCACCTGCATCTGTCCGGTGAAATGACCGCAGCTGCTCTTAACACGTTGCATAATTTGACCTTTTACCTTGACACCATGAAACGGATCAGGGAGGCTATTGAGTTTGGGACCTTCGATACGTTCAGGCAGGAATTCCTTCGGTCGGTGTCCCGCCCGGCTCACGACTCATGACGTTTGCTGACCCTGTTCTGTTAGCCCTGGGCGCCGCTCCTACGGGGACTGCGCCGAGCCCGTGGCTGCAGCTCATTCCGTTCGTCCTGATTCTGGGCATCTTCTACTTCGTGATGATTCTGCCCATGCGGAAGCGGCAGCAGAAGGTGCAGGAGTTTCAGAGCTCGCTGAAGGTCGGTGACAAGGTGATCACGTCCGGCGGGATCTTTGGCGCGATCACCAAGGTGAGCGACAACTCGGTCCAGCTGCAGGTCGCCAACAACGTGCGCATCGAAGTCTCTCGTCCGGCCATCGTCGGATACCAGGGCCAGGAACCAGTCGTCCCTGAGGGCAACCAGCAATGATGAAGAACCTGAAATGGCGGATCGGCTTGATCGCGGTTGTGATCGGGCTGTCCATCTGGGCGTTCGTACCGCCCGAGCAGAAGGTCAAACTCGGTCTCGACCTGAAAGGCGGCGTGCACCTCGTGCTGCGCGTCAAGACAGACGACGCATTGAAGGTCGAAACGGACACCACCGTGGAACGCCTGCGGGACTCGCTGACGCGTAACAGCGTCGCCTTCGGCAAGGTCGAAGCGACCGGGTCCACCGAGTTTCGCGTCGAGGGCATTCAGGACGACGCTGCGTTTCGTGCACAGGCGGTCGATGCCGAGACCGTTTACGACCGCACTTCGGAGGCGGGCGGCTACTCCTATCGGATGAAGCCGAACGTGGCGAACCAGCTGCGCGACGAGACGGTGTCGCAGGCGCTCGAGACGATCGAGCGTCGGGTGAACGAGCTCGGGCGTGGCCGAACCGATCGTCGCCCGATACGGCGCGCAGGATCAGATTCTCGTGCAGCTGCCAGGCGTGAGCGATGTTCGTCGAGCGAAGGAGATCATCCGCTCGACCGCACGGCTGGAGCTGCGTCTGGTCGATCAGGGGCCGTTCCCGAGCCGCGAGGCGGCGCTGCAGGCATTCAATAACGTGCTGCCGCCGGATGCCGAGTTGCTTCCCGGACGGAGTGAAGGCGGCGGGACGGCCGGGACGGCCGGCACCGCCTACTACGCCGTGAAGAAGGTCTCCGCCGTCGCGGGTAATGACCTTCGCGAACGCCCAGCAGTCGCTCGACGAGTTCAACCGACCGGCTGTGGCATTCACGCTGAAGCAGGATGCGGCCGTTCGCTTTGGCAGCTTCACGGAAGCCAACATCGGCCGGCCGATGGCGATCATCCTCGACGGTCGTGTGATGTCGGTCGCCACGATTCAGGGGCGCATCACCGACAGCGGACAGATCACCGGCATCTCTCGCGAAGAGATGCTCGATCAGGTGATCACACTGAAGTCTGGCGCGCTTCCCGCCTCAATGGACTACCTCGAGGAACGGACGGTGGGACCATCACTCGGCCAGGACTCGATTCGCGCGGGAGTGACGGCTTCGCTCGGCGGTCTGACGCTGGTCGTGCTGTTCATGCTCTTCTACTACAAGCTGACTGGCATCAACGCCGTGGCCTCGATTGTCGTCAATCTGCTGATCCTGCTCGGCCTGATGGCCGCGATCCCGGTGACGATGACGCTGCCCGGCGTTGCCGGCTTCATCCTGACCATCGGCATGGGCGTCGATTCCAACGTCCTCATCTTCGAGCGCATCAAGGAGGAGCTGGCGACGGCGCGAGGTGTCCGGGCCGCAGTCAATGCCGGCTTCGATCGCGTGTGGTGGACGATCGTCGATACGCACGTCTCCTCGTTGATCGCGGCACTGCTGCTCCTTCAGTTCGGCACGGGCCCGATTCGTGGGTTCGCGGTGACGCTGATCATCGGGCTGCTGTCCAACGTCTTCACCGCCGTGTTCGTGTCGCGCACGATGTTCGAGATCGTTCTGTCGCGTCGGCAGCACGCGCAGACGCTGAGTATTTATGAGGAGCTCGTTGATCGGTGATAGCGCCAATGCTCTCGATTGACGCCAATCTTTCAGTACGCACCTGGAGCCTCCAACAGCGATGGCGATGCACGACGCCAATCGACTTCATTCGGTGGCGGTGGCACGCCATCATCTGTCGCTCGTCGTGGCGGTGCAGGTGCGGCGCTCATGGTGATGCGCGGGCTTCCGCTCGGCATCGACTTCTCGGGGGGCACGTCGCTCGTCATCCGCTTCAGTGAAGACGTCACGCTCGATCGTGTCCGCAACGCGATGGCCTCGCTCCCCGGTGAAGAGGTGGTCCAGCAGTTTGGCGATCCGTCGGAGCGACGCGATCTGATCCGGCTCCCGCAGCAAGAAGGAGCCGAGCAGGGGGCTGCCCTCGAGGAAGGCTCGACGCGCGTCGAGGAGGCGCTGCGCTCCGCCGGTCTGCCATGTTCGAGGTCGACAACCGCGAAATCGTCGGTCCGGTGATCGGCGCCGACCTGCAGCGGCGCGGTATCTACGCCACACTGACATCGCTGGCGGCCATCATGATCTACATCGGCTTGCGATTCCGGTTCTCGTTCGCGCGTGGGCGCCATCGCGGCGACCCTCCACGATGTGCTCATCACGCTCGCATTCCTGATGTTCTTCCGGCTACGACATCTCGCTCAACGTCGTCGCCGCGATTCTGACGATGACCGGATACTCGGTGAACGACACCATAGTGATCTTCGATCGCGTGCGAGAGAACCTGCGATCGCGACGACGGGAGCCGATCGGCCACATCATCAACCACAGCGTCAATCAGACGCTGGGCTCGGACGGTGATCACCGCCGGGACCATGTTCCTGTCGGTGCTGTCGCTCTACCTGTTCGGCGGCGAGGTGCTCGAAGGCTTTGCGTTCACGATGCTCGTTGGAGTCGTCAGCGGCACGTATTCCACGGTGTTCATCGCGTCGGCGATTGCGATCATCCTGAGCCAGCGGAAGGGCAGCGGCAAGTCGCAGGTGGCGGCAACTGCGCCGTCTGGAGAGGCGAGCGAACGTCCGGGGCGCAAGTCACGGCGCGCTCGCGCCTCGTAGACCGGCATTTCATTCATGGAGGCTCCCGTAGCCGGGTCTCGCTCTGTAGACCAGGCTCGGCCGGCGGGTCCACACAGCAGGACCCGCCCTACGGCGGCCGCTTACCACCCACTACACGTGACATACCTCCAAGCCGCGATTCTCGGCGTGATCCAGGGCCTGACTGAATTCCTGCCGATCTCGTCGACGGCGCACCTGCTCCTCGGCGGGCAGTTGCTGGGACACGACGATCCCGGTGGTGTGTTCACCGTCATGATTCAGCTGGGCGCGATCCTTGCGGTGATGTGGCTGTATCGTGAGCGCATCAGCTCCGTCGTGCTCGGACTGTTCTCGCGGCCGGAGGCACGTCGGTTCGCGGTCATACTGTTCGTCGCGTTCCTGCCGGCCGTGGTCCTGGGGCTTCTGCTCGGTGATTTCGTGTCCTCGGTGCTGTACGAGAGTCCAATCGTGTTCGCCTGGGCGTTCATCATCGGTGGCATCGTCATGCTGCATCGTGGAGCGGACGGTTCGGACGCCGGTCGTCAATGCGGTCGATCGCACGCCACTGAGTCGGGCCTTCGGGATCGGCATGTTCCAGACGCTGGCGCTCATCCCGGGGGTGTCACGTTCAGGGGCGACCATCGTCGGTGGACTGTTGATGCGTCTGGACCGGGCCGCTGCCGCGGAGTTCTCATTTTTTCTCGCCATGCCCACGATGCTGGCCGCCTTCGTGTACAAGCTGTGGGAAGTGCGAGATCATCTGGCCCCCGAGCGTGCCGGAGAGATTGCCATTGGATTCGTCATGGCGTTTCTGGCCGCTTTAGTGGTCGTGAGGCCGTTTCTGCGGTTCGTCAGCCGATCCGGATTTGCCCCCTTCGCCTGGTATCGCATCGTGGTGGGACTGGTGATTCTGGCCGCAGTGGGGCGCGGGTGGCTGTGATGTCGTGGCTTCGACGCACCTTTCTGGCGGGCTTCTTCGTCACCGTGCCGCTCGTGATCAGCGTTGCGGCATTGGTGTGGATCTTCGGTATCATTGATGGTTTCACGGCCCCAGTGGCGGCGCGGGTTCTGGGTCGCAGGTTGCCGGGACTGGGCGTGCTCATCACGCTGCTGGTGATCTTGTCAGTGGGAGCCGTGGCCACCAACGTCATCGGCCGACGGCTGCTCTCGCGGGCAGAGGGTTGGCTGACGATGATCCCGGTGTTCAGGACGATCTACGCGCCCGTGAAGCAGCTCGTTGTGGCGTTCTCGCCCGACAACGAGTACGGCTTCAAGCGCGTCGTGATGGTCGAAGATCCGAACCGCGGCTGGGTGATGGGTTTTCTGACGAAGGAGTTCACGGTGGTTCGTGCCGACGCGACCGGAGACGATGATCGCCGTGTACGTGCCGACGAATCATTTGTACCTCGGTGACGTGCGGATGTATCCGCGGGCGCGCGCACTTTTCCCCGAGCTGAGCGTCGAGGAAGGCATTCGTATTTTTCTGACGGGCGGGATGTCGCTGCCCGGTCGGATTGAAGGCAAGTCGTGAGGCCGCTCGAAAGGCTTCGGATGATGAGAGGAGTAGATACAGTGATGAACGGATTTGGCCGCATGGCAGCGCTGATGACCACGGGCCTGGCGCTGTTCCTGATGCTGGCGGCGCCAGCCTGCGCGCAGGCGCAGCCGGAACCGGCTGCGGCGGAGCAGGAGGCAGGGGAGCACCGGCCCGGCGGCGAGGTCAACCTCGTGCTGCCGGATCTGGATCTGGTCGACGTGGGTGGCTATAACGGCCGCACCCTGCTGCTCGGCGGCGTGCTGGTGTCGATCGGCGGTCTTCTGTTCGGGCTGTTGATCCTCCGCCAGTTGAAGAACCTGCCGGTTCACCGCTCGATGGCGCGAAATCTCCGACCTCATCTACGAAACGTGTAAGACGTATCTCCTCACGCAGGGCCGGTTCCTCGCGATCCTCGAGATTTTCATCGCCGTCATCATCGTCCTGTATTTCGGCTTCCTGTCGGGTCTCGACCCGTTCCGCGTGATCGTCATCCTGCTCTTCAGCGTCATCGGCATTCTGGGCAGCTACGCGGTCGCCTGGTTCGGAATCCGCGTCAACACGTACGCGAACTCGCGGACGGCCTTCGCAAGCCTCGAGGGCCGGCCGTATCCCGTGTATGCCATCCCGCTCAAGGCGGGCATGAGCATCGGCATGCTGCTGATCAGCGTGGAACTGCTGATCATGCTGGTCATCCTCCTGTTCATTCCCGGTGACTACGCCGGCCCCTGCTTCATCGGCTTCGCGATCGGCGAGTCGCTCGGCGCCTCGGCGCTCCGTATCGCGGGCGGCATCTTCACCAAGATCGCCGACATCGGCTCCGACCTCATGAAGATCGTCTTCAACATCAAGGAGGACGATGCGCAGGAACCCGGGTGTGATCGCCGACTGCACGGGCGACAACGCGGGCGACTCGGTGGGACCGAGCGCCGATGGCTTCGAGACCTACGGCGTCACCGGCGTGGCGCTCATCATGTTCATCTCGCTGGCGGTGCCGGAGGCGGCGACGCAGGTCAAGTTGCTGGTCTGGATCTTCGTGATGCGCATCATGATGATCGTCGCCAGCGGTGTATCGTACCTGATCAACGAGGCGATCGCGAAAGCGCGCTACGGATCGGCCACCCACATGAACTTCGAGGCGCCGCTCACGCAGCTCGTCTGGCTGACGTCCATCATCTCGGTCGTGCTGACCTACATCGTCTCGAACATGCTCATCGCCGACCTGGGCGATGGAACATTGTGGTGGAAGCTGGCGACGATTATCACGTGCGGCACGCTCGCCGGCGCGATCATTCCCGAGCTGGTCAAGGTGTTCACCTCCGTGGAGTCGAGCCACGTGAAGGAAGTGGTCATCTCGTCTCGTGAGGGCGGTGCGTCGTTGAACATCCTCTCCGGCTTCGTGGCCGGAAACTTCAGCGCCTACTGGATCGGCCTGAGCATCGTCGCGCTCATGTCGATTGCCTACTTCGTGAGCGCGACGAGCACGTCGATGTCGGATCTCATGCTGGCGCCGGCGGTGTTCGCCTTCGGGCTGGTCGCGTTTGGTTTCCTCGGCATGGGTCCCGTGACCATCGCCGTCGATTCCTATGGCCCCGTAACCGACAACGCGCAGTCGGTCTACGAGCTGTCGGTGATCGAGGGGATTCCGGGGATTCAGCAGGAACTGAAGCGTGACTTCGGCCTCAACGTGCAGTTCGAGAAGGCCAAGGCGCTACTCGAGGAAAACGACGGTGCGGGCAACACGTTCAAGGCGACGGCGAAGCCGGTGCTCATCGGGACGGCGGTTGTCGGCGCGACGACGATGATCTTCTCCACCATTGTCGCCCTGACACAGGGGCTGACCCAGAACACCGACAAACTGTCGATCCTGCACGCGCCATTCCTGCTCGGGCTGGTGACAGGCGGCGCGATCATCTACTGGTTCACGGGCGCGTCGACGCAGGCCGTGACGACCGGTGCGTACCGCGCCGTCGAGTTCATCAAGGCGAACATCAAGCTGGAAGGCGTGACGAAGGCGTCGGTGGCCGACAGCAAGAAAGTGGTCGAGATCTGCACCCAGTATGCGCAGAAGGGAATGTTCAACATTTTCCTGACGGTCTTCTTCGCGACGCTCGCGTTCGCCTTCATCGAACCGTACTTCTTCATCGGCTATCTGATCTCGATCGCGCTCTTCGGTCTCTACCAGGCGGTCTTCATGGCCAACGCCGGTGGCGCGTGGGACAATGCGAAGAAGATCGTGGAGACTGAGCTGAAGATGAAGAACACGCCGCTTCATGCGGCCACGGTCGTGGGCGATACGGTCGGCGACCCGTTCAAGGACACCTCGTCGGTAGCGCTGAACCCCATCATCAAGTTCACGACACTGTTCGGCTTGCTGGCGGTGGAGCTGGCCGTGAGTCTGACGCGCGACGCCGGCACCGGTCTCAGCCATACCCTCGCGGGAGTATTCCTGCTCGTGTCGGTCGTGTTTGTGTATCGGTCGTTTTACGGAATGCGCATCGGCGCCACTAATTGATTCGGATCAAGAAACCCTGCGCGCGCGTGCGTAGATGAATGAACGGGGATCGGCCGGATTTGTCGGATTTGTGACAGGTCAATCCCCGGCTCTTGCGCCCGCGGATCGGTCTTGCAATGTGCGCGATACGCGATAGAATGCGCGGTCTCTGACGGTTGAGGAGGCCGGAGCACTTTCGCAGAACCGGTGTCTAAGTTTCTGCTGGGCCAACCAGGAGTACGCCGCGGGTTTCGTTGACACTGTTTTTCGGGCCTAGCTATAATCGGCCGCTCCGCGCGGCTGCGCGGATACTCCCAGGAGGGTGAAGACCGGTGCCACGTGATGAACGCATCTTCGGCGATATTGCCAACCCGCAGGCAAAGCTCGGGAACAACCAGGGCAAATCGGTAGGGTTGACGATTCTGATCGAGACGGCTGTCATTGCGGCGATGGTCATCATCCCGCTGATGGCAGCAGATGTCCTGCCGACCCCGCCGTCAATGATGGCATTCGTGGCGGCGCCGCCTCCTCCTCCACCCCCACCGCCCCCCACCACCGCCGCCGAGACCGGTGGAGGTGAAGCCGGTCGAGGTGGTGAACCCGAACGCGGCGCCGGTCGAGGAGCCGGAAGAAATCAAGGCAGAGCCCGTCGATACCACTTTCGATCGCAATGTCGGTGTCGAGGGTGGTATACCGGGCGGCGTCGTTGGTGGTGTTGTCGGTGGATTGCCTGAGGCGCCGCCGCCGCCGCCGCCGCCGACGCAGCCGGTTCGTGTCGGTGGACAGATCAAGCAGCCCACCAAGACCAAGCATGTCAATCCGCAGTACCCACCCATCGCGCAGTCAGCACGTGTGCAGGGCGTCGTGATCATCGAGGCGGTGATCGGTCCCAATGGCAAGGTGCAGGATGCTCGGGTGCTTCGCTCGATTCCCCTTCTTGATCAGGCCGCACTCGATGCGGTGAAGCAGTGGGAGTTCACGCCGACCTTGCTCAACAACGTTCCCGTGCCGGTCATCATGACCGTCACCGTGCAGTTCACGCTCAGTTAATGGTGCGGGTCACGCTCGACTAGGACCACATCGTCAAAGACAGGCAACCTGAATAAGGATGCGGAGGATGCAGTAATGGAAGTTCGGAACATGCGTCAGTTCGGCCAGATCGTGTGTGGGACCGCGGCAATTGCCTTGCTGAGCACGCCAGCGTTCGCGCAGGAAGAGGCGGCGGCCGGGTGGTGGTCTCGACCTCGTCGACATGTTTGCGCAGATGGGCCGCGGTCGCCTGGGGCGTCGCCATCGTGCTGTTCATCATGTCGTTCTGGTCGGTCGGTATCGCGATCGAGCGCATCTACACCTACAACCAGGCGCGCAAGCAGTCGAAGATGTACGCGCCGCAGGTTGCCAAGCATCTGCAGGACGGCCGGTTGAAGGAAGCGATCGCGCTGTCGGCGTCGAAGGACTACCGCTACAGCCACCTGGCCAAGGTCGTGCTCGCCGGGCTGCAGGAGTACCAGTTCCAGCAGGAGAGCGGCTCGAGCCTCAACCGCGATGACGTTCTGGATACCGTCCGCCGCTCGATTCAGCGCGCCACGGCCCTGACCGGCAACGACCTGAAGAAGGGCGTCAACACGCTCGCCACGATCGGCTCGACGGCGCCGTTCGTCGGACTGCTCGGCACGGTCGTCGGCGTCATCAACGCGTTCGTCGGTATCGCGTCGACCGGCTCGGGTGGTATCGCGCGGCGTGTCCGCCGGTATCGCCGAAGCGCTCGTCGAGACCGCGCTTGGTTTGTTCGTCGCGATTCCGGCGGTCTGGTTCTACAACTACCTGACCAGCCGCCTCGAGTACTTCAACGTGGAGATGGACAACTCCTCGTCGGAGCTCGTCGACTACTTCATCAAGAAGACGGCGTAACGAACGCTGCGATTTCCAGGAGTTTGAGCTATGGCAGTTCAACTAGGCGGCAGCGGCGGAGTCAAGTCCGATATCAACGTCACGCCTCTCGTCGACGTCATGCTGGTGCTGCTCATCATCATGATGATCGTGGCGCCCCTGCTGCAGCAGGGCGTCAGCGTGAAGCTGCCGGTGCGGCCAACACGAGCGAGAAGCCTGACACGCAGGACCAGACGGTCCTCGCGATCGACTCCAACAAGCGCCTGTACCTGAACACGGTGCCGGTCCAGGCGGGTGACCTCCGGCGCAAGGTCGAAGAGGTGCTCGAAGGCAAGAAGGACCGCATCGTCATCATCAAGGCCGATCAGGACGTCGAGTACAGCGCGGTGATGGACGCCATGGACGAGCTGCGAGCCACCGGCATCGAGGACATGGGCCTCATCACCGACCCACGCCGCACGTCCACGACGCAGGGAGGCGAGTAATGGCTGCCCACCAGCATCACGGCGCCGAAAGGGTCTTCAAGGGGAAGAAGCTTGAAGCCAACGCGGAGATGAACATCACGCCGATGATCGACGTGCTGCTCGTGCTCCTCGTTATCTTCATGGTGACTCTGCCGCTCAACCAGCGCGGTCTCGATGTCAACCTGCCGGCTGAGACGCAGCAACCCAAGCAGGTGGATCCCACCATCAGCCAGATCGTGCTGAACTACACGGCTGACAAGAAGATCTCCATCAACAACCATGACATCCCTCTCGGCGAGCTCGGCGAGTTCCTGAGGACGACCTTCGAGGAGCGCAAGGAGAAGACGATGTTCATCATGGGCGCGGGAACCCTGCGCTACGGTGAAATCGTCGAGGTGATCGACGCTGCCAAGGGTGCCGGTGTCGAGAAGGTCGGTATCGTCACCGAGGGGATGCGCCGGGCTGGCGGCGACTAGAGTCCGATACCGGCAATTCTGAACGCAGGATTCAGACTGAACTCGGATCGAATCGACGGGGTGAAAGCGTTGGACTTTCACCCCGTTCGTGCGTACGGGTATCGCTGAAATCGTCAGCGCAACAGGGAGCGCGCGACGTTGGGGTCGCCGTCGTTCGCACCTGCTTTCACACCCAGGACGTCTGCCAGCGCGCCGTAGATGTTGACATTCTCGAACGGCGGAACCGTGGCGCCGGCTTTGAACGCCGGACCGGTCGCGATGAAGATCCCACGCATGCTCATGGCCTCCGCCGGGTCGTAGCCATGCACGCCAACGGGCCCAAGCCGTCCGCTCGCGAGCTGTGACGCGACGGTGGCTTTGCGGAGCACCTGCCAGCCTTCGTCGACCGACGCCCACAATTGGCGGCACTCGTGGCTGGTCGCGAAAGCGCCAGTGTAACGGGCTCTCTGCCTTGCGGAAGACCTTCAGACGAGGGTTGGCTGCCGCCAGCGCCTTGTAGACGGCCTCCTCGCGGCCTGCGGGCGGGAACAGCCCGAATGTCGGGTTAAGGTCGACAACATCGATGCCGTTCAGATCGAGATAGTCGTCCAGGACCAACACTCGGCTGGCGTTTGATTCGGCCATCCCGTGGTCCGAGACGATGACGATGTTGACCCGGTCCTGGAGGCCGCGCATGGTGAGGCCGCCAATCAGGCGATCGAGGTAGCGATCGACTCGGCGCACTGCCTCTGCAACGGCCCTTGAATCCGGTCCACTATCGTGCCCGGCGCCATCGACGTCGCTGAAGTAGAGGGTCAGGAATGTGGGTCTCTCCGCGACAGGGAGATCGAGCCACTGCAGGATGCGATCGACTCTCGTGTTGGCTGGCACCGCCTCGCTGAAGGGCTCCCAGAAACGCGGTCGCTGGCCCAGGATGGGCGCTTCGGAACCTGGCCAGAACATCGCGGCGGCAGTTCCCCCGGCGCGCTGTACGGAGACCCAGAGCGGCTCTCCGCCCCACCACATCGGATCCTGATTCTCGACACGGTTCGCCATCGTCAGTCGTCGGCCGGTGTCCAGATCCCTCACCGTGTTCCCGACGACACCGTGATGACCGGGATAGAGGCCGGTGACGATCGTGTAGTGGTTCGGGAACGTCTTTGATGGAAAACTCGGGACGAGCGAGGCGCTCACGCCGCGCGCGACGAGTTGCCGGATCGTCGGCGTCGGGTATTTCTGCGCGTAGTCCCACCGAAAGCCGTCAAGTGAGATCAGGATGACCGTTGGCTTGAGGTCGGTGACCGGTGCCTGGGCCCATCCTGCGCCAGCACATAGGAGCAGAAACGCAAGCAGAACGAACCGGCGGCGAATGTGCCGGCCGCTCAGGGGATTTCGTCGCCCTGGTGCGACTGACGTGGCGCGTGGAGGGCGTGAAAGGCTCAAATGTAAGGTTGCCTCAGTGGAGCGGTCTCAGGGATTGAAGCCTGAGACCGCCACGGGACGGAAGGGTTGGATCGCTTTAGAACTCGAATCGCAGACCGAGCTGAATCTGCCTGGGCGCGCCGGGGATGTTCGTGGTGATGTAGTTCCCGTTGGCGTCCTTCACCTGCAAGAAGTTCGGGTTCGTTGGTGGACCGAAGCCGCAGTCGACTGGCGCGGTGCCAGCACAGTAGTTTGTGACGGTTGCGCCCGACAGCCGGATGTTATCGACGTCGAAGACATTGAAGACGTCGAAGGTGACGAGCACGCGGTTGTCCGTGCCGAATCGCGGTCCCCACTGCGCGCGGAAATTGACTTCCTTGAATGACTCGTCCCGGAAGCCATTGCGCTCGAACGGCACGCCGGGGGCGCTGTAAGGGCGATCGGCGCCGCCCAGGCTGTTATTGATGTCGCGGCCGATCGCAGCATCGATTGGCAGCCCGCTCATGAAGCGGAAGCCAGTGGACAGGTCCACGTCGTAAGGAAGGAAGAAAACAGCGTAGCCGTTGAACTGGTGCCTCCGGTCGAGACGCGCCGGGCTCCACTCTGGGTCGAGGTTGAATGTATTCTCGTACTGCACACCCCCGGAGTCTCGCTCGTTGTCGTCGTCTGACATCGACCTGCTGAGGACGTAGCTGACGTTGAGCAACGCCCGGTTGCGGCGCAGACGGCTGCTCAGCGTCAGGGCGGTGTACTCCGAGCTGGCGCTCGACTCGCGGATCTGTACCTGGTTCAACGTCGAGAGCGGCCGCGCCGGGAAGATGGGGCGCTGCGCCGGGTCCGTCGGCAGGGGTGCCGGCACCCCGATGTTGAGATCGCGGTTCCGCTGGAGGTAGTCGGTCTTCACGTAAACGACATCGGCTCCCACGCTGAAGTTCGTCACGACCTCGCGTTCGACGCCGCCACCGACCTGCGTTGCGCGCGGATTCCTGAAGTCCGTGTCAACACCCATGACGTTCACGCCGAAATACGGATTGGACGTGATGCCGAGTCTGCTGGCGATAGCCGTGAGCTGGTCCGGTGTCAGCTGCGGAACACTGCTCAACGGCGTCTGATTGAGGTTGATGCCGATCAGCAGGAGCTGCTCGTAGAGCGTATCGTTCGGGTTGCCCACGGGTACCTGATACGGCAAGCGTGATCGTCAGGTTGCCGGGCGGCACGCGGAAGCCGCTCATCGGATCCGAGAACAGCAGCATCGGCGAGCGTGCGTAGTAGATCCCGCTGAAGCCGCGGACGACGGTGTTGCCCGTACCGGGATTCCACGCAAACCCGACCCGCGGACCGAACTGGTTCATCTGATTGGGAATTTGCGTCGGGTCGATTCCCTTACCGATCGGGAACGTCAGGCCGTTCAACTGGTTCAGGATCGCGCTGTTGTCTGCCTGCGGCGTCGGATTGAACGTCCCTTCCCAGCGCAGCCCGTAGTTGAACGTGAAGGTGGGTGTCAGCCTCCAGTTATCCTGGGCGAAGAGCGCGATTTCGTCGGTCGCGAGCTCTGTCGAGAGGTTGCCGATCTGCCGGCGGAGCTGGACAACCGAACGCGGAGAGTCGAAGCGGTTGGCCGTCGGGCCACCAACGGAGAGGATCTCCAGCATTGCTTGCGAGGTCCCGATAACCTGATAGGTGCTGAACTGATCGAAGCCAAACAACTGCGATGCGAAAACGTGGTTGTACTCGAGACCAAATTTCGCGGAGTGGTTCCCGTTGACCCACGTAGCGTTGGTCGCGACCTGCGCGCGCCAGTCGCGCTGGATGTTCTCGCCGAGGAAGCTGACGGTGCCGACGTTGCCGACTGTGCCGGTGATGAGTGGCATCAGCGTGTTGGCGTCGCGCGGACGCTCCTCGCGCGAGTACTGGCCGCGGACTTCGAGCAGCATGTTCGAGCGCACGGCCGACGTGAACTCGCCGACCACGGTGTTGGTACGGTCGCGCTCCGTGCCGTTGTTGGAGACTGCGAAGGGCGTTGTGTCGGAGAGGCTGTTCCCTGTGGAAGCGGCATTGAGCGCCTTGTTGTTGCTGAAGCTGTAGCGAACCGCAAGCCGATTCCCCTGCTCCATCTGGTAATCGACACGGCCAAGGATCGCTTCGGCATCGTTGGTGGTCTCGAATGGTTCCTCGAGGCCCTTGAAGAAGTTGTACGCCTCCGCGGTGTCGGCAGTCGGCGTGATACCGGTCAGCAAGAAGACGACGTTACGTGTGTTCTTCTGCCGCTGCATCTCGCCGGCAACGAAAAAGAAGAGGCGATTCAGCGAGATCGGACCCCCGATCGACCCGCCCCACTGCTGCTGCGTCGGCGCGGCATTCTGGCCGAAGGCATTGAGCTCGGCCCAGTCCTTGTGACGGTTGAGGTAGAAGAGCGAGCCGTTCGGTGAATTGGTCCCTGACTTGGTAATCGCGTTCACGATCCCACCCGTCGAACGGCCGAACTCGGCTGAGTACCCTGAGGCGACGACCTGAAATTCCCGGATGGCTTCCTGCGGGATGGTGAACGCATTGTTCGAGCGCTCACCGCCGCGGATGCCGCCGAAGAAAGGCTGGTTGTAGTCGGCACCGTCGATGCTGACGTTGGAGTTGATGCCGCGCTGCCCGACAAAGGAGATCTGGCCGCGACTGGTATCGACCTGCGCCGTCGGCGTCAGCGTCAGGAAGTCCTGAAAGCGCCGCCCGTTAATTGGCAGGTTTCGGATCGCTTCCTCGTCAACGGTGTTCGTGCGGATCGAGGAGCTCGTCTCGACGAGTGGCGATGCGGCTTCGACCGTGATGACTTCCTGCACGCCGGCTACCGTCATAGTGGGATTGAGCGTGACGTTTGCGCCAACGGTCGCACGTACCGCCGTCTGCCTGAACGTGGCAAAGCCTGCTAACTCGGCGGTCACGTCGTAGTTCCCTGGCGGCAACAGGGGCAGCGAGAAAAAGCCTTCCTCGTTGCTCACGACCTCGCGCCTGTAACCGGTCTGGGGGCTGGTGGCTGTGACAGTAACGCCGGGAAGCACACCGCCGTTGGCGTCAGTAAGACGGCCGTTGATTTCGGCAGTGGTGGCCTGTGACTGTGCGAGGGCCAATCCTGGCACGACGAGGGACAACGCGAGAACGAGCATCGCGCACATAGCCTTGCTCACGTGCGTCATTGCCAAAATCCTTTCTGTGTTGAACGTGCTGACAAGCGTAGTAAAAATCCTGTGACTGCAGGGTACCAATCAGCTATTGCGGAAAGGTAAATAACGGCCGAATGACTTTTCGCATGGAGCGGCGTGGCTCGCGAGGAATTGTACAACTAAAAAGGCCGCGCTTCCCGGCGGAAGAACGGCCTTTTCCGGGACGTCTGAGCCGCTACTCGCCGGCGCCGGCGCCGGCCGCGCGCTGCTTCGCCTGGATCTCCGTGGCCTTGGCGCTAAAGGTGGCGGCTTCCTTCACAAGTTCCTGCTGCTTGGCGGGGTCCTTCTCGAGAGTTGCCTGCACGCGCAGGAGGAGGCCCTTGTACGTCAGCGCTTCCGGATAGTCGGACTTCAGCTGAATGGCCTTGTCGATGGCCTCGTTGCCGGCCAGGACGAACTTCATCTTGTCAGCCTCCGAGGTGGTGAAGTCCCGGTAGGCTTTTTCCCAGTAGTAAGTGGCGATCGTGTAGAACGCCTCGGGGTTGTTCGGCTCGCGCTCGGCACGCGAGTGCAGCGCCTCCATCGTCTTGTCGAACTCACCCTGGCGGTTGTAGAAGGCCGCGAGCGTCACGTACACGCCGGAATCGGTCGGCTTCATGTCGCGTGCCTTCACTAACAGCTGCTCGGCCTGATCGTAGTCGCCGTTCTCTTCGTAAATACGAGAGAGATACGTGTAGTTGCTTGGTTCGCTCGGGTCGAGCTCGATCATGCGGCGCAGGATCGGCTCGGCTTCTCCGGGCTCATTCAGCTTGTCGGGACCATACGCCGCTACCAGATACTCCATGGCTCGTTGCTTCGTCAGGGGCTCCGTCACGACTTCCGCAGCCTTCTTGTAGTTTTCAATGGCCTTGGTGAGCAGTTCGTCGTTGGCCGGCTCGCCGCGGCGGGCGGGACGATACTGGTTGTCGTAGCTGTTTCCAAGGAAAAAGTAGGCCGGACTTAGCCTCGGATCCGTGCAGTCGGGGGTCTCCCCCCGGCAGAGATCGAGCGTCTCGGTGTACTTCGTCACCGCGGCTCGGAAGTCCTGACCTCGGTACAGCTGATTCGCATCCTTGAAAGCCATGGTCGCCTGAAGCGTTGCGATCTGGCCACAACCGGCCGCCGCGAGGCCGAGCGCGGCGCAGAAAGCGCTCACCAGGGCCTTTGACGAAAACTTGTGCATCTCAAATCTCCCCTGACAACGACCACGGTAATCGGTTCCGACAGCCCGGCTGGGACGGCCGTGCCCGTCAAACGCGCCAGTATAGTGATCGGTTTTCGAGCCAGTCAAGGGTCCGGATATCATGAAGATAGCCGCCCCTGGCCCAGGTGCTCTCAGGCGGTCCCAACCGGCGTCGTACTTACGTTAGACACCGTTCTTCATGATTCGATTCGAGACGCTTCTCGAAAAGGTGCGCGCCTATAGCCCGGAAGCCGATCTGGAGCTTCTGCGGCGCGCCTATGTGTTCTCGGCCCTCGAACACAAGGGCCAGGTGCGCCATTCGGGTGAGCCGTATCTCGTACACCCGCTCGAGGTCGCGGACTCGCTGGCCGACATGAAGCTCGACGTGGTCGCTGTCGCCGCCGGGCTGCTCCACGATGTCGTCGAGGACACGCTCACGACTCCGGAGCGGATCCAGGAGCTGTTCGGCAAGGAGATCGCGCACGTCGTCGAGGGTGTCACCAAGATCGGCGCGATCCCGTTCTCGTCGAGCGAGGAACGGCAAGCCGAGAACTTCCGCAAGATGCTGCTGGCGATGGTGGATGACATCCGCGTCATCCTCGTGAAGCTGGCGGATCGGCTCCACAACATGCGGACGCTGCATCACCTGCCCGAGGAGCGTCGCATCAAGATCGCCCAGGAGACACTCGACATCTACGCTCCGATCGCCAATCGCCTCGGGATGAGCAAAGTGAAGAACGAGCTCGAAGAGCTGTCGTTCAAGTATCTCGAGCCGAAGGCGTACGAGTCTCTCCGCTCGAAGGTCGAGGCGCGACGGAAAAACGCCGAAGGCGTGATCGACGAACTCACGCGCGCGCTGCGAACGCGATTGGACGACGCACCGATCCCGATCAATACTCTCGACGGCCGAATCAAGCGCCTGTACAGCATTCATCTGAAGCTCACGCGGCAGAAGATCGATCTGGAACGCGTCTACGACTTCGTCGCGGTTCGTCTCATCACGCAGTCGGTCAAGGACTGCTACGCTGCCCTCGGCATCATTCACCAGACATGGTCGCCAGTGCCCGGTCGCTTCAAGGATTTCATCGCGATGCCGCGGCCGAACGGTTACCAATCACTACACACGTCGGTGATCAGCGAGCATGGCTTCCCGTTCGAGGTGCAGATTCGCACGGAGGAGATGCACCGCCGGGCCGAGGAAGGCATCGCAGCCCATTGGAAGTACAAGGAGGGGCGCGTTGGCGATCACCGCGATGAACGCTATTTCCAGTGGATGCGGCAGCTGCTCGAGGTGCAACAGGAGGTCCGGGATCCGCAGGAATTCCTCCAGAATCTGAAGATCGACCTCTATCCCGAAGAGGTCTACATCTTCACGCCCAAGGGCGAGGTGCGATCGCTGCCACGTGGTGCGACCGCAGTGGACTTCGCGTACGTCGTTCACACCGACGTGGGCAACCAGTGCGTCGGTGCCCGCATCAATGGGCGGATGGTTCCGCTGCGCACGCGTCTCCAGAACGGCGACATCGTCGAGATCGTCACGCAGAGCGGTCACAAGCCGAGTCGCGACTGGTTGTCGTTTGTCGTGACATCGAGAGCGCGCAGCAAGATCAAGCACGTGCTGCAAGCCGAGGAGCGGACGCGCAGCGTCGATCTGGGCCGTCGTCTCTTCGACAAGGAAGCCCGACGCTTTGGTCTGAATCCGGCAACGCTGCTCGAAAGCCCGGAGCTGGCAAAGTTCGCCTCTGAATACGGCGCGAAGTCCCCCGACGAGCTGCTCGCGCACATCGGCTACGGAAAGCTCGCCGCGCGAACAGTTTTACAGAAGTCGACCAACGGTCAGCTTCGCGAGGACTCGTCGGTCGTGTCCGTGGTGAGGCGGGTGCTCCGCCCGGGCTCATCGTCTGACAAGATCAAAGTGCGCGGGACCGACGATGTGATGGTGTTCCGTGCGAAGTGCTGCAATCCGATCCGTGGCGAACGGATCGTCGGATATATCACCCGCGGAAAAGGCGTCTCGGTTCACTCACTCGGCTGTCCGAACGTTCTCAACCTGATGTTCGATCCGGAGCGACGGATCGATGTCGAGTGGGATAGTGCCGGCACCGACCAGGCGCCCTACATCGTGCGCCTCACCATGCAGGTGGAAGATCGCAAGGGCATGCTCGCCGAGATCAGCGCGCGTGTGTCGGACATCAACACCAACATCACCAACATGGAAGCGCGCACCGGCGACGACCGTCAGGCGCGCATCGATATGACGGTCGAGATTCGAGACGTGAAGCACCTCGAAAAGGTGATCAAGTCGATCAAGGGCGTGCAGGGGGTGTTGGGCGTGGAAAGGACCGCGCGGGCGTAACTAGGAGAGCACCGCGATCGCGTCGACCTCGATCTTCACATCCCGTGGCAGTCGGGCGACCTGCACGGTCGCGCGAGCCGGGGGCGGCGCCACGATATGGCGACTGTAGACTTCGTTCATCGCGGCGAAGTCACCCATGTCGGCCAGGAACACCGTCGTGCGAACGACGTGCTCGAAACCCACACCTGCCGCTCGCAGGAGTGCGCCGAGATTGCGCATGACCTGCTCGGTCTGAGCGGTGATGTCGCCGTCGATCAACGCACCGCTCGCCGGATCGATCGGGATCTGGCCGGACACGAAGAGCAGATTCCCGGCCTTGATCGCCGGCGAGTACGCTCCCATGGCCTTGGGAGCATCGGGCGCACTGATGAGCTGTCTCACGTCAAGCCGCCTTCGTCACCTTGCCGTTCCGGAGGCAGCGCGTGCACACCCGAATGCGCTTGGCCGCCCCGTTGACCAGCGCGCGAACTCTCTGGAGATTGGGTTCAAACCGTCGGGGTCCCACATTGTGCGCGTGGGAAACCGTCCGGCCGACGACCGGCCCCTTATGACAGACCTCACACCGCTTCGCCATGTTGCTGTTCTCGCTCAAACACCGGTGCTCAGTGCGTCCGGTGGGTTATCCAGTTGGGTGGCGTCGGCTGCTGCCAGACGCACAAACGCAATATTGTAGCAGGCTTAGGGCAGAATCAGCGAACTTGTAGGCTGCGCCGCGTCGTCTGGCGATGTCTGTCCCCGCCGGACGTGAAGCAGCCGGGCGACCAGCGCGATGTATGCCGTGTCGTCGCCAGACTGTTTGCGGGTCTCGCGTGCGCCCCGCTCTATCGCGCGAAGCGAAATCGCAAGCTCGCCGTCATAGATCTTCGTACCGTGACCCCGCACCTCGTCGAGCATCGCGCTCATTTCCTTGGCCAGCCGCTGCGCGGGCAGTGACGCTGGCCGATGTTCGTAGAGCACTCCGCGGCCAGCTGTTTCCACCGTAGCGGCGACGGCGGCTGCCGCTTCAGCGACATCTTCGTCGACTAGGCGGCTCAAAGCTTCAGGTTTGTGGCGTGCAATCACCGAGTGAATCAGGAAGAAGAGCTGATACTGCCGCTCCGTCAGGTGACTGATGGTCGGCAGCAGGACAGCGACGTCGCTTTCCTGCTGTCTCTTCACCACGGCTGCGGGGTGCTCGCGAGCGCTCACAAGGTAGCTGCACGTCTCCGGGCACCGAATCTCGACGAGGCGTTTCGTCCCGCAGCAGATGGCGCAAATACTCGCTCTCAAAGCCGGACATTCGCGGCGTCCTTTCCGCTGACCACAGGAAGGGCACGTCATGAACGGTCAGCTTCGCATACGTTCGAGACCCAGGCAACGAGACGTCACCCGTCCGACATCCTGTGGCAACATACCGACCCCGTTTCATGACAGCCGTCGGAGTTCCAGCGCTGACGAAATATCGACGTATTGCTGATTAATCGACAGTTCTGTCGGCTCAAACTGTAGAGTTGGCTACACCCACGCGCAGTGGTGAGCAACCCGTCTACTCGACGCCAGCCGCCCGGCTGCAAGGCCGATAAATCTATTAACACCAAAATTATCAATATCTTACGGTTTCAGCGCGTTTGTAGTTCGCCCGACCTGGCGCAGATTCTTCACCGGCTGGGCCTGCGAAATCGGTGGTGCTGATTAACGATTTCGTGGTTTTAGGTCGAGATCGTCAGTGGACACTGGCGCCAAAACCTCAGTGGGCGCGGCGGCGTCTAAAGATTCGAGCGCCTGAGCGGCGCCAGGTTGATCTTCGTAATTCATAGAGAGCACGCAACTTCATCGACTATGCAGGTAAAAGACTGGGCCACTTGGCGACTCAGCGGACGTCGATATCACACGAGTGGTTCACAGTTAGGCACTGTGCTTGCATTGCCGGCGGCATCATAGGACTGATACGAGCCTCAATGAGAGGCACGCGGAAGGGAGCGAGGCATCATGGCGACGACGACGAAAAAGAAGGTAGCGGCAAAGACGAGCCGCTATGACGAGCTGAGAAAAATGCTCGAGGATCGCCGTCGGGAGTTGCTGAACTCGGTACACGAGAAGATTCGCGACGCCCGGGCGGAGGGCAACAAGGAGCGGGACGTTTTGGATCAGGGCGAGAGCTCCGAGGTCGACATCCAGGAAGACATCGAGTTCGCGCTCATCCAGATGAAGTCCGAGACCCTGAACAAGGTGGACGCGGCATTGCGCCGGCTCGAAGAGGGCACCTACGGTGACTGCTTCGAGTGCGGTGACGAAATCGCGGAAGCGAGACTGCGGGCGCTGCCGTTCGCAGTGCGTTGCAAGGACTGCGAAGAGGCTCGTGAAACGGCCGAGCGTCGGGAGCGGATGGCCGCGCAGAAGCGCGGATCGTCGGCGCTCTTCTACGACATGTCCAACTGACGCGCTTTCGGCTGCGAGCGCTCGATTCCATGGTGCCCAACTCCCACGATCGTGGGAGTTGGGCATTTTTTTGTTGTGATAGCCTCGTGGCCGCCTTCGGTACGCAATGGCCGACGAACTCCTTGACCTGGAATCCGCAACCGACCGGCCGCTGGCCGTGCCGAGTGAGTTGCCGATCCTGCCGCTGCGGGACACGGTGTTGTTCCCGAATTCCTTCATGCCGCTGGCAGTGGCACGCGAGGCATCGGTCCGCCTGATCGATGATGCGATGTCGGGCGCCAAGCTGATTGGCGTTTTCACCCAGAAGGACGCGTCGGTCGAGGAGCCTCTGCAGGGTGATCTGCACGCGGTTGGGACCGCAAGCCACGTGCACAAGATGTTCAAGCTGCCAGACGGGAGCTTGCGGCTGATCGTTCAGGGACTGTCGCGGCTCACGCTCGAGGAGGTCACATCGACGCGCCCATACTTGCGCGGACGCGTCCTGCCCGCTCCCGAGTCGCTCGATGAGAACCAGCGGCTCGAAATCGATGCCCTGCTCAGAAACATCAAGACCAGCTTTCAGCAGGTCGTCTCGCTCTCCCCGCTGCTCTCGGACGACTTGCAGACCCTCGCCGCCAATATTACCGAGCCCGGTCGTCTCTCCGATTTCATCGCTTCGAGTCTGACCACGATCACCACGACGGTGAAGCAGGAGGTGCTCGAGAAGCTCGACGTCCGCGAGCGCATGGACGCACTGAATCGAATCCTCATCAAAGAGCTGGAAGTTCTCGAGCTGGGATCGAAGATTCAGTCGCAGGTGCAGTCTGAAGTCGGCCGCAACCAGCGGGAGTATTTCCTGCGCGAGCAGCTGAAAGCGATTCAGAACGAACTCGGCGAGGGTGACGATCAGACGAAGGACATCGAAGAACTCCACGAGAAGATCGAGGCGGCAGGCATGCCGGAGGCGGTCCGCAAGGAGGCGCTTCGCGAGCTCGATCGACTCGCTCGCATGCCCGTGGCAGCCGCCGAGTACACGGTGTCGCGCACCTACATGGACTGGCTGGTGACCCTCCCGTGGCAGAAGCGAACCGAAGAGGTCATCGACCTGCCGAAGACGAAGGACGTTCTCGACACCGATCATTCCGGTCTCGAGAAAGCGAAAGATCGCATCCTCGAGTACCTCGCCGTCCGCAAGTTGAATCCCGAGGTCAAGGGGCCGATCCTCTGCTTTGCCGGTCCCCCGGGAGTCGGCAAGACGTCTCTTGCGAAATCGATCGCCCGCTCGCTCGGCCGCAAGTTCGTCCGGGTCTCGCTCGGCGGCATGCGCGACGAGGCGGAGATCCGCGGTCATCGCCGGACCTACATCGGCGCGTTGCCAGGACAGATCATCCAGGGCCTGCGCCGCGCGGAGTCCCGCAACCCGGTGTTCATCCTCGACGAGATCGACAAACTGGGTGCTGACTTTCGCGGCGACCCGGCATCGGCGCTGCTGGAGGTGCTCGACCCCGAGCAGAACAACTCGTTCCGCGATCACTACCTGGATGTGCCATTCGATCTGTCCGAGGTCCTGTTCATCACGACCGCGAACGTGCTGCACCCGATCCCGCCGGCGCTCCGTGACCGCATGGAGGTGCTCGAGATCCCGGGCTACACCGAGGAGGAGAAGCTCGCAATCGCGCGCGAACATCTGGTGCAGAAACAGATCGCGAACCACGGCCTGACATCCGAGCAGTTGGTCATCACCGATGGTGCGCTGAGCACGGTGATCCGCGGCTACACGCGGGAAGCCGGTGTACGAAATCTCGAAAGAGAAGTGGGCGCACTCTGCCGCAAGGCCGCTCGTCGTCGCGCCGAAGGCGACGAGTCGCCGCTGACGATCACCCCGGCCGTCGTCATGGACATGCTTGGTGCGCCGACGTTTCTGGACGAGGAGATCGAAGAGCGTACGAAGGATCCCGGTGTGGCCATTGGCCTGGCGTGGACACCCGCGGGCGGCGATGTGTTGCTGGTCGAGGCCTCACGGATGCCAGGTGCAGGGACACTGACGCTGACCGGTCAGCTTGGCGACGTGATGAAGGAGTCGGCTCGCGCGGCGCTTTCGTGGTTCCGTGCGCACGCTGCCGCCTACGGTGCGGATCCGGACTTCTTCAAGAACGCCGAGATACACCTGCACGTGCCGTCAGGCGCCATTCCCAAGGATGGTCCCTCGGCGGGCGTGACCATGGCGACCGCCCTCGCATCGGAGTTGACCAGGCGGTCGGTGCGTGGCGATATCGCGATGACCGGTGAGGTCACCCTGTCTGGTCGTGTGTTGCCCGTGGGTGGAATCAAGGAGAAGGTTCTGGCGGCGCGACGTGTCGGCATCAGGGAAGTGATCCTCCCGAGGCAGAACGAGAAGAACGTGAAGGAGGATCTCTCCGAGGATCTGAAACGCGATCTCACGATTCACTACGTGCAGACCGTGGACGAGGTCCTGCTGCTGGCCCTGTTGCCGGCGGCTAAATCGCGCAGCGATCGCAAGACCCGGAAGGTTCAACCCGCTCTTCAATAGAGCCTTCAACTCCCAACTTCTAACCTCCAAATTCCAAAACCTCTGATCAGGTTTGGGAGTTGGAGGTTGGGAGTTGGAAGTTGATCAGACTGAGGCCAGCGATCGTCTTCAGGTCGATCACTTCTCCCGCCGCGATCATCCGCCGAAGCTCGTCGTGCGCGAATGGGCACGCCTCGATGTCTTCGTCGTCGTCCTGATGAGCCTCTTCGTCTTCGGCACCAGGTGTTCGCAGGCCGGTCGCTTTGAAGAACGTCATTTCTTCGTCGCAGTAGCCCGGCGTTGGGAAGTACGAGCCCAGTCGCTCGATGCTCGCCGGTATCTGCCCGGTTTCTTCCTGACATTCGCGTCGCGCTGCGCGTTCGACATCCTCTCCCGGCTTGAGGCTGCCGGCAGGAAGTTCCCAGGCCCACCGGCCGATCGCGGGGCGGTATTGCCTGACCAGGATGATTTCGTTTCGAGCGGTGATGGGAATGATGACGACCGACCCGGGGTGTCGGATGATCTCAGCCTGCAGCTCGCCCCCTTTCGGGAGCGGAATCGTCTCAATGCGCACGCTGAAGACGCGACCTTGAAAAATCGCTCGAATCTCTTTGGGGACGATCGGCGGTTCGTTCATTCGGCGTCCTTGTCTTCGGGCGGCCACCCAGGGAGATCCTCGAGCACTCGAGTGAGATCGTCCGGCAATCCTGCGATGAACTGCATCCGACGCCCGTCGGCTGGATGCGTGAACGCCAGACGTGCGGCATGGAGAAACGGCCGTTGCAGTCGCTGCACGGCGCGGATATCGCCAGGCACGCGGCGATGAACACCTCCATAGGTCGAGTCGCCGACGATGGGGTGGCCTATGGCGCTGAGATGGACTCGGATCTGATGGGTGCGACCGGTATGAATCGCGACCTGGCACAACGTCAGACCCGGCATGTGATGGGCACGGGTAATCCTGGTCACGGCATGACGGGCACGACTCGCGCGCGTCGACATCTTCAGGCGATCCGAGGGATCCCGTCCGATGGCCGCTTCGATTCGCCGGCCGGCCTGCACGACGCCCCACACAAGGGCAATGTATTCCTTCTCGACTTCGTGATCGTGGAACTGTCGCGCAAGCTCGTGATGGGCCGCGTCGTTCTTGGCGACCACCATGAGCCCGGATGTGCCGCGATCGAGTCGATGCACGATGCCCGGCCTGAGCTCGCCGCCGACGCCGCTCAAGTCGTTCAGATGATGCAGCAGCGCGTTGACGACAGTGCCGGATGCGTGGCCGGCACTTGGATGGACCACCATGCCGGCGGGCTTGTTGAGGACGGCGAGGTCGGGATCCTGATACAGGATGTCGAGCGGTAGAGCCTCACTCGAGACTGTTGAAGGAGTAGCCTGGGGCAGGGCGATGCTGACGCGGTCGCCCTCACGGACGACCAGATTCGCTCGTGCCTCGTGCGACCGTGGTCCTTTCGGACCGTCTCGCTGAATGTCGACGTGACGGTCCGAGATCAGGCGCTGAATCTGCGAACGCGAGTAATCGCCGAGGAGAGACCGAGGACTCGGTCGAGCCGTTGCCCATCGAATTCAGCAGTAACCAACAACGTGCGGCTCTGGGCTGTCGTCTCTGGGCTCTGGGCCCCAGGTTCACTGTTCATGTTGGAAGCTCGAGGCCACGAGCCAAGCCCGCAGCCACGAGCCCAAAGCCAAGAGCCTAGAGTTTCACGCCGCTGCGCGCCGGCGCCCGCGCATCTCCCGCGGTGTCTCTGGCGTGGTCTTCGCCAGCCACGTCAGCATGACGAGACTGAGCGGTGCGAGGATCAGGGAGATGAACTGGGAGGTCGAGAACCCGAGCAGCTCACCACGTGGATCGCCACGATAGATCTCGATGATGTAGCGCGAGATGGCGTACAGGAACATGTAGGACCAGAACGTCCGTCCTGCGAAGAGTCGGCCCCGGCGCTCGGTGGCGAGCAGCAGGACCAGAATCAGAAGCTCGGCACCAGCTTCGTAAAGCTGGGTCGGGTGGAGCGGGATACCGAGTGGCGTGCCGACGTTGGCGGCTGCCAGCGGGTTTGTGAAGATCACCGCCCACGGAACGTCCGTCGGCTTGCCATAGCAGCAGCCCGCTGCGAAGCATCCGAGTCGACCCGTGACGTGTCCCAAAGCGATCCCTGGGGCGAACACATCGCAGGTCGTCCAGAACGGCATGCGATGTTTGGCGATGTACCAGAACGCCACGACGACCGCGAGGATGAGCCCGCCATAGAACACACCGCCGGAACGGGCGAGTGCGAGCAACTCCCATGGAGACTGCCGGAACTGCTCGAAATCCACGAGCAGCAGCATCAGCTTCGCCCCGACGAGCGCGGCAATGATGATGTAGATACCGAGATCGAGGACGCGGTTGGCGTCGAGACCCCATCGCCGGGCGCGCGTCATGGCCAGCCGCAGGCCGAGCAGATAGGACGCGGCGAGCAGGACGCCGTACGCGTAGACGGTTACCGGGCCGAGCTTAAACAGTTCTGGATACACGCGACTGCCCCACTCCGATCAGGTCGAGAATCATCAGCGCTACTCCGATCGTAATGGAGGCGTCGGCAATGTTGAAAGCCCAGAAATGCCAGCCGCGCCAGTAGAAGTCGAAGAAGTCCAGCACGTATCCGGCGGAGACCCGATCGATGAGGTTGCCGATGGCTCCACCGATGACGAATGACAAGCCAATCCGGGTCAGCCGCTGACCTGGTGCCAGTGTGGCCGCGTAGGCAGCCAGGCCGACGAGCGCCGCCGTCTGCACCAGGGCCATGACCGCCGTCTTGTACGGGATATCAATCGCGTTGAGCAGGCCGAAGGCGGCGCCGGTATTGTGGACTCTGGTCAGGCTGAAGAATCCCGGGATGACCGTCACACTGTCGAACAGTCCCATCCGTGGCCGCACCACGGCCTTCACAACCTGATCGACGATGACCACGGCGAGCGCGATCCAGAAGTGGACTGGCCGGAATGACTTCACGCGGCGAGGTCGCCCCCCAGCGCCTCGACACACCGGTCGCAGATGCCTGCCCACTCGGGCTCTGTCCGGACTGACGGCACAAACCTCCAGCAGCGGGCGCATTTCACGCCGGGTGCCTTCTCGGTCTCCACTTCGACGCTGCTGTCGCCGGTTGTCGAGACGACGGTCAGTGATACGTCGGATACGTTGAGCAACATGGGCAGTTCGGCCCGGTGACTGTCGAGCAATGCCGCGATCGGGCCGCTCGCCCTGAGCACGACGCGTGCGCCGAGCGATGTGCCGATCACCTTGTCCTTGCGCTTCTGTTCGAGCGCGCCGTTGACTTGTTCGCGGACGCCGAGCAGATCCTCCCACTCTTTCAGGAGCGCCTGATCCGCGAGCCCGTCGACGTTCGGAAAATCCTCGAGGTGGACCGATGCCGAGCGCTCGCCCGGGATGTGACGCCAGAGATCGTCCGCCGTCACGGGGAGGATTGGGGCGAGCAGCCTGGCCAGCCCCTCGCAGATCACGTACATCGCGGTCTGCGTGGAGCGGCGCTCGCGCGATCGCACGCCGAGCGTGTACATCCGATCCTTGGTCACGTCGACATAGAAGGCGCTGAGATCGACCGTCGCCAGCGTGTTCATCGCCTGGGAGACCGTCGAGAAGTCGTACTCGTCGTAGGCGCGAAGCATCCGCTCAGCCGCCTGACCATAACGTGCGAGCGCGAACCGATCGACGGCGTCGAGCTGATCGAGCGGCAGACGGTCGGTGGCCGGATCGAAGTCGTAGAGGTTTGCCACGAGAATGCGGCACGTGTTCCGCAGCTTTCGATACACGTCAACGACACGCGTGAGGATCTCCTTGCTGACCCGCAGTTCCTCGGTGAACTCGGTCATCGCGACCCAGAGCCGGATGATCTCGGCGCCGCTTTCTTTGATGACCTCCTGCGGCACGATCACGTTCCCGAGCGACTTCGACATCTTGCGGCCTTCGAGATCGATCAGGAATCCGTGCGTCAACACCTCACGGAACGGCGGCCGGCCGCGCGTGGACAACGCCACCAGCAGCGAGCTCTGGAACCACCCTCGATGCTGATCGCTCCCTTCGAGATACATGTCCGACGGCCACGTGAGCTGGTCGTAGCGCGGGAGGACCGCTTCATGGCTCGATCCCGAGTCGAACCACACGTCGAGGATGTCGCGTTCGCGCTCGAAGGTCGTGCCCCCGCATGATGGGCAGGTCAGTCCGGGCGTGAGGAACTCTTCGATCGGCCGCTCGTACCAGGCATCGGCGCTGTACTGCTCGAAGATGTCTGCCGCCCGCTCGATCAACGCCGGCGTCAGGATGGCTTCGCGGCAGCTGGTGCAGTCGACCGCCGGGATCGGGACCCCCCAGGCGCGCTGGCGTGAGATGCACCAGTCCGGGCGATTGGACACCATGTTGAAGATGCGATCGCGCCCCCACGACGGAATCCACTTCACCTGGTGATCGATCGCGTGGCAAGCGGCATCGCGCAACGTGCGCGGTTGGCCGTCTTCACCTTTGACCGACGGCTCGCCGTCCATCCGCACGAACCACTGCGACGTCGCGAGGAAGATCACCGGGTTGTGGCAGCGCCAGCAGTGCGGGTACTGATGCGAGAACGTCTCGCGATGCCAGAGCCGGCCGCGGTCGACGAGCGCCTGTTCAACCTTGGGATTGGCGTCGAAGACCCGCTGGCCGCCGAACAGCTGGACGTTGTCGAGGAAGTGCCCGCCCGGTCCGATGGGTGCGTAGATCTCGAGTCCGTACTTGATGCCGGTGAGGAAGTCGTCGGCGCCGTGACCGGGCGCCGTGTGCACCGCACCCGTGCCCTGCTCGAGGGTGACGTAGTCACCGAGCACCGCCAGGGAGTCACGATCGTAGAGCGGATGCTGAAACCTGATCCCCTCGAGCTCCGCACCTTTCATGCGCGCGACAGGCTTGTCGAACGCACGGCCGACGATTCGTCCGACCGATTCAGCCAGGCCCTCCGCGATGAGGACGGCGCGCCCGTCGACGTCAAACGCCGCGTAGTCGTACTCAGGATGAAATGCGACAGCGAGGTTCGACGGAATGGTCCACGGTGTTGTCGTCCAGATGAGGACGGACACATCACGGCCGTCGAGCGCGGGAATCTTCGCGCGCAGATCGGCTGCGCTCTCGGGCTTCAGCGGGAACTCGACGTAGATCGAAGGCGACGAATGATCGTCGTACTCCACTTCCGCTTCGGCCAGTGCCGTGCGGCAATGGATGCACCAGTGCACCGGCTTCTTGCCCTTGTAGACGAGCCCGCCGGCGACGAGCTTTCCCAGCGCCCGTGCGATATCCGCCTGGTACCGAAAACTCATCGTCACGTACGGGTGATCCCAGTCACCGAATACCATCAGGCGCTGAAACTCGGTTGTCATCACACCGATGAAGCGTTCTGCGTACGCCCGGCAGGCGCGGCGGAAGTCGGCCATCGACAGCTCGCGCTTCTTCGCGCCGAGTTCACGATCGACACGGAGCTCGATCGGAAGCCCATGACAGTCGTAGCCGGGCACGTACGGCGCGTCGAATCCTGCCATCGTGCGTGACTTCACGACCAGATCCTTCAGGATCTTGTTCAGCGCCGTGCCCAGGTGAATCTGGCCGTTGGCGTAAGGCGGGCCATCGTGCAGCACGAACTTCGCGGCGCTGCGCCGCTTTTCACGAATCTGCCCGTACAGATCCATGGCTTTCCACCGGGCCAGTGCCTCAGGCTCGGCGGTCTGCAGGCTGGCTTTCATGGGAAAGGCCGTCCGCGGCAGATTAACTGTGTCCTTCCATTCGGGCATACGCAGGTAGTACTTACTATAATTCCTTGGATGGCCGCCCTCGAACCCACACCGCAGAGCGGCACCGTCGTACACGAGCAGGTACTCGACAACGGATTGCGTGTGTTGATCCAGTCCGTGCACACGGCGCCGTTGGCCACGGTCTGGAGCTGGTACCGCGTCGGCTCGAGAGACGAGATGCCGGGCCTGACCGGCGTGTCGCACTGGGTCGAGCACATGAACTTCAAGGGCACGACCAACATCCCCCGCGACCAGATCAAGGGCATCATCGAGAAGTACGGCGGCTATTGGAACGGGTACACGTGGATCGACCAGACCACCTATACCGAGACCGCGACGCGTGATGCGCTCGACCGCATGTTGTTCATCGAGGCCGAACGGATGCGCAGTTGCCTGTACGACCCGGCGGACTGCGAATCAGAGCGCACGGTCATCATCTCGGAGCTCCAAGGGGGCGAGAACGATCCCGAGCAGCTGCTCGATCAGGAGCTGACGGCGACGGCATTCCGCGCGCACAGTTATCGTCATCCCACGATTGGCTGGCTGTCGGATCTGCAGACGATGACGCGCGCCGACCTATACGGTCACTACCGGCGGTTCTATACGCCTAACAATGCCACGCTCGTGATCGTAGGAGACGTCGACCGCGCGGATGCGATGCGCAACGTGGTCGCGCACTTCGACCGCATCGAGTCCGGCGATGCCGGCCGCAGGCCATGCACGTCAGAGCCCGAACAGCTCGGTGAACGCCGCACGACCATCGCCAGGGCGGGCACGACCGCGTACCTCAAGGTGGGATTCCACTCGCCGGCGGTCAGTGACAAGGACTTCTGGCCGCTGCTGGTGCTGGACGCCGTTCTCAGTGGCGCCAAGGGTCTCAACCTGTGGGCCAGCTTTCGAACCGCGCCACCGCAGCGAAGCGCTCGCCTCTACCACGCGCTGGTCAACAGCGGACTGGCTTCGGCGGTGAGTGGAGCGCTGCTTCCGACGGAAGAGCCGTTCCTCTACACGATCTCTGCGACGGCGACTGATGGTGTGTCACTGGACCGCGTCGAGCACGCGCTGCTCGCTGAACTGGAACGCCTTCGCACAGGTGGCATCACGCCAGACGAGCTCCAGAAGGCGCAGAACCAGTTGCGCGCGCGGCTGGTGTTCGAGAACGACAGCATCACGAACATCGCGCATCAACTGGGTTTCTTCGAGACGATCGCATCCTGGCAGCTCGGTCAGGCTCTCGTCCAGCACATCGAGGCGGTCACCGTTGCGGACGTCGGAAGGATGGCATCTGAACGTCTGAAGCCAGCCAGCCGCACGGTCGGTCGCTTCGAGCCGATCCGATAATGGCGGGCCTGGCGCCAACGCGTAAGGTGCTGGGTAACGGCGTCACTCTCCTGACGAAGAGAACGTCGACGACGCCCGCCGTGACACTCGTCGCCAATGTGCGGGCCGGCTCGGTGTACGACCCGGCCCCTCTCGAAGGTCTTGCGCACTTCGTATCGCGAACAATCGACCGCGGTACGCGCAGGTACTCGGCGGACGAACTCGCCGAGCTCCTCGATTCGCGCGGTATCACGCTGACCTCTTCGACAACCCGGCACACGGTCTCGCTTGCCTGCACCTGCCTGGTCGAGGACTTTGACGACGTGCTGGGACTGCTCGGCGAAATCCTGATGCGGCCTGCGTTTCCCGTCGTGGAAGTCGATCGGCGACGTGGAGAGATCGTCACACTGATCCGCCAGGATGAAGACAACCCGTCGGTGGTCGCGGTCGAGACATTGATGTCGATGCTGTACGGCGGTACTCATCCGTACGGCCGGCGATCACGTGGAACGGTTGAGAGCGTTGAACGCGTGGACAGAGACGCGCTCGAGCAGTTTCATGCCGCGCACTGCGTTCCGAGCGCACTATCGCTCGCGCTCGTCGGTGATATCGACCCGGCTCGGGCGATCGACAGAGCCCAGGCTGTTTTTGGCGGTTGGACGGGCTCAGGCGTCCCCGAGTCGGTCCGGCCGGAGCCGGACTCTGCGATCACTGAGGTAAATGCGCCTTCATTGTCTTCGAGTGGTCGTCAGAGTCGTGTCGTCCCGATGATGAACAAATCGCAAACCGACATTGCCTATGGGTTCGTCACCATCGCACGCCGGGATCCCGCGTACAACGCGTATTGGTTGATGAACAACATCCTTGGTCAGTACTCACTCGGCGGGCGGCTCGGCGACAGTATCCGGGAGCAGCAAGGGATGGCCTACTACGTGTTCAGCTCCCTGGATGCGAACCTCATGCCGGGGCCGCTCAGCATCAGAGCTGGCGTGAGCCCCGCCAACGTGAGCAAGGCAGTGGCGTCTATCGATGCCGAGCTGAGAAACCTGGTGGATGCCGGTCCGACCGAACAGGAGCTTCAGGAGTCCAAGCTGTATCTGATCGGATCGATGCCGCGAGCGCTCGAAACCAACATGGGTATTGCGACGTATCTACAGACAGTCGAGTTTTTCGGACTTGGTCTCGACTACGACGTCCGTATGCCCGATCTGCTGAGGGCGGTGACACGCGAGCAGGTCCACGACGCGGCACGGCGCGCCATCGACCCCGATAACGCAACCGTTGTCGTTGCCGGGCCATTTGAAGGACCTCTTTCGTGACACGCCGAGCCATTGCTGCGGTCTTTTTCGACGTCGACTTCACGCTGATCTATCCGGGCCCGACGTTCCAGGGTGAGGGCTACGCAGCCTTCTGCGCCCGCTACGGGATGACGGTCGACCCTTCGCGATTCGGGCATGCCGTGCGCGCGGCGTCGTCCATTCTCGATGCCGCGCAGGATCATGCCTACGACGCGGATATCTTCGTCTGTTACACGCGGCGCATCATCGAGGAGATGGGTGGTTCGGGTCCGCGACTGGACGAGTGCGCGACCGAGATCTACAACGAGTGGGCTGCCTGCCAGCACTTCTTTCTCTACGACGATGTCGCGCCGGTGCTGCAGGAGCTGGCACGCCGCGGCCTGAAGATCGGGCTCATCTCGAATTCGCACCGCTGCCTCGCGTCGTTTCAGGAGCATTTCCAGCTGCAGGGACTGATCACCGCGGCTGTGTCCTCGTCCGAGCACGGCTACATGAAGCCCCATCCCAGCATCTTCGAAGCTGCGTTGACTCTGGCAGGTGTCGAAGCGCGTGAATCGCTGATGGTTGGCGACAGCGTCGCCCACGACATCGACGGTGCGCGACGCATCGGCATGCGCGGTGTGCTCGTGCACCGCTCTGACGATCCCGCGCCAGCGGCCGGCGTTCCGGTGATTCGATCGATGGCGGAGTTACCGGCGCTGATCCACTAGCGCGTTTTCCATAGTAGGGTAGCGGCCGGTCTGAATCGCCGCACTCTACGCTGTGCGAGCGACGATCAGCGCGATGAACGGCCGCCTGACTTCGGGGCCCAGAACGTGAACTCCTTCTCGTAGCACACGCCTTCCAGATCAGTTGCGCGTTCCTGAAAGTACGCCTGTGCGTCGGCGACCGCCCGGTTGTAGACGACGGGTCCGATCTCCTGCAGGCAGAAATCCAGCAGGAGACCGGCTTTGAGGTCGCCGATATCCTCGTCCATGTGCTCGACGAAGTAGCGCTTGATGGAGGCCAGTAGCTGCTTCTTCGTCTCAGGAGTGAGACTAATAGCCATGCCGCGCGATCAACGTCGCAGTAGTGACAGGCCTTGCTGAATCAGATCGCTGTGGTTCTCTGGAATCTGGCCATTCGGCGTGAGTTGGTTCACCAGTTCCGGCAGGATCTGCGAGAGGATCGATCCCGCCTGCCCGGGTGACGTGCCAAGCTGCGAGGCAAGGTTCCCCAGCCCCGATCCACCGAACACCTGTGTCATCTGTTCTGGCGATACGCCGGCGTTCGGACCTGTGCCGACCCAGGAGTCAGCCTGTTGTCCGAGGCCGTTATTGCGCAGCGTGTCGACAATGCCCGGCAAGCCTCCGTTCTGCTGAACGATCGACATGACCGCGCCAAGTAAATCGTTCCCGCGCGTCTGACTGCCGGCACCGAGACTGTTGACCAATACATCGAGTGGACTCGAACCCTGTTGCTGACTGCCACTGAGCACCGACCCTGCCACGTTGCTGAGGATGCCGTCCAAGAGTCCCATGGCTGTCGCTCCTTCCCGAACGCCACACCTCGGGTCGAGACGTGGAGTCAGGCGATCATACGCCCGGAGCCGGATCAGCCTGGCGGCCAACCCAATCCGCGTCCGGCGAGCAGATGCAGGTGGATATGGAAGACGGTTTGTCCGGCCTCGCGGTTGCAGTTGAACACCGTCCGGTATCCGGAATCTGCGTAGCCGTGCTCTTTTGCGATGGCGGCAGCGGCTCGCTGCATCGAGCCGGCGAGTCCATCGTCATGCGGGGTGAGATCGTTCAACGTTGCGATGTGACGCCGGGGAATGATCAGCACGTGAAGCGGTGCTTGAGGATTGATGTCGCGGATGGCGACGAGCTCGTGGTCTTCGAAGACAAATCGACCGGGAATCTGTCCCGCGACAATCTTGCAGAAGAGGCAATCGCTCATGATCGTTGGATGACAGCGGTGCGTGGGATGCCTTGAAGATCCTCGCGGATACGCTCGACGCGCAGAGACGGCCGCGACGTCACCAGGTGCCTGACGTCGTCGTCCTGCCCGAAACCGAACTCCATGACGAGCCAGCCGCCGGTCACCAGTGTTCGAACCGCGGCGTCCAGCACCGCTTCAACATCCTGCAGACCGTTTTCGCCGCCAAAGAGCGCCACATCGGGCTCGTGCCGGACGTCGCGCGTCAGTGCGCACTTGTCACCCGCTTTGACGTACGGCGGGTTGGCGACGATCAGATCGAACGGCCCGTTGATTCCATCGAGATGGGACGTCTCGATGCAAGCGATGCGTTCGTGGACACCGTGCCGCCGGGCGTTGTCGCGCGCGACGGTGAGTGCCGCGGACGAAACATCGGTCGCGATGATGTGGGCCGACGGGAGCTCGTGAAGCAGACTGATCGCGAGGCAGCCGCTGCCCGTGCCAATGTCGGCAAGACGCGGCGAGGCGAGTCCGCGTTCCTTCAGGATGGCAAGCGCCTCCTCGACGATGAACTCACTCTCGGGCCTGGGAATGAGCACATCGGGGCTGACGCGGAAATCGAGCCCCCAGAACTCCCGCGTTCCAACAATGTAGGCGGATGGCTCTCGTTCGGCGCGACGACGAATCCATTCCGAGAAACGCGGTTCGAGCGCCTCGGGCGCCGGATCGGTTCGCGCTGTCAGCACGCGGGCACGATCCCAGCCAAGGATCGTGCGCGCGAACAGATCGACGTCGATGGCTGCTGCCCTCGGCTCGATGCCCGCCGCGACCAGACGCTCCCGCCCAGCCGCGAGGTGCTCATGCAAGACGAGTCGGGAGTCATTTGTTGAGGACAGTGACAGCGATCAATGTGTCGATCCACCGTCCTCGGGTCCGACGGTCGTGACTTCCTTCAGCTTCTGCGCGTTGTAGAACGACGTGACCTCGTCGACGAGCTCGCGCAGGTCGCCGTCGAGCACCCCGTGCAACTGATGCGTCGTGAAGTTGATGCGGTGATCGGTGATGCGGCTCTGAGGAAAGTTATATGTGCGAATCTTCTCCGAGCGCTCACCCGTGCCCACCTGGCCTCGCCGCTCCTTTGCGATCGCGTCCTGCTGCTTCTGCATCTCTATCTCGTAGAGACGCGCACGCAGCACCTTCATCGCCTTTGCGCGGTTCTTGATCTGAGACTTCTCATCCTGCTGCGAGACGACGAGGTTGGTCGGCAGGTGAGTGATGCGCACGGCGGAGTAGGTCGTGTTGACGCTCTGGCCGCCGGGACCGCTCGAGCAGAAGGTGTCGATCCGCAGATCCTTCTCGTTAATCTGGATGTCGACTTCTTCGGCTTCCGGGAGAACAGCGACCGTCGCCGTCGAGGTGTGAATGCGGCCGCTGGCTTCGGTCGCGGGCACGCGCTGCACGCGATGCACGCCGCTCTCGTACTTCAACCGGCTGTAGACGCCCCTGCCCTTCGATCGACACGATCGCTTCCTTCAGCCCACCGCCCCCGGTCTCGCTGCTCGACATCACGTCGAGCTTCCAGCCCTGGCGCTCGGCGTAGCGCGTGTACATCCGAAACAGCTCGCCCGCGAAGAGTGCCGCTTCATCGCCGCCGGTGCCGGCTCGAATCTCGAGGATGACGTTCTTCTCGTCGTTCGGATCCTTCGGCACGAGCAGGATCTTCAGTTCCTGGAGCAGCGACTCACGACGGGCGCCGAGCGATTTCAGCTCCTCGTCGGCCAGCTCGCGCATGTCGGTGTCGGCGCTGCGAAACAACTCCTCCGCACCCGCGATGTCGAGCTCGACGCCCTTGAACTCGCGGAACTTCTGCACGAGTGGCTCGAGCTCCGCCAGAGCCTTGGCGGCCTTCTTGTACTCGGAGGGATCTGACTGCACTTCGACGGAGCCGAGCTTCGTCATCAGCTCGTCGTAGCGCGATTCCACTGAGGTGAGTTTGTCGAACATTGTGTTTGGATCCAGGTCCGGCTAAAGCCTGACACTACGATGCCCTGCGGGTCTGGCCAAGGCCAGACGCTGCGTTCCCATCAATTATCCCCCCGAGACCGGGGGAAGGAACGCCACTTCGTCGCCGTCGCTCACCGCGGCCGACATCCGCGAGTAGTCGGCATTGACCGCTACCGACATCGTCCGCTCGTATTCCCCGAGGGAAGGCATTTCGGCAACAAGGCCCTTCCACACACTTTGGACGGTCGCCGGACCCTCGACGTCCCGGACGAGCTCTCCGGCCCCTGCCAGGTCGCGCAACCGGGCAAAGAGCCGGACGGTCACGCGCATGCGATTCGATACGCCGCCTCACGGGCCGACTCATCGTCGGGATCCGCGGTGGCGCCCTCCAGCCAGACGTCGCCCCCCTCGAAGTGTTCATGCTTCCAGATGGGGACGATCTGCTTGATGCGTTCGATCGTGTAACGGCACGCCGCGAAGGCGTGAGCGCGGTGGGGAGACACCGCGACGATGATCACGCTCGCGTCGCCGATCTCGATCCGCCCGGTCCGATGGTGCACGCCGACGCCGGTATCGGGCCAGGCCTTCCCGATTTCATCGACGATGCGGCCCAAGGCACGCACGGCGAGCGGCTCGTACGCCTCGTAGTCGAGAAAAGACACCTGCCGACCCTGGTTGTGATCGCGAACCAGGCCGATGAACGACGCCACGGCGCCGTCGCCGGCACGCGACCCGGTAACCTCCTGAATGAGCGCTTGAAGGTCGAGTGGGTCAGGCGTCACTGCAAGGAGCGCATCACCTCAGTATACGCGGTTCCAAGCGAGTGCATCTTCGGCCACGATGAGACCGAAGGCGCCGGCGTCACGACATGATCGACCCAGCCGTGGCCGGATTCGGGCCCACGTTACCGATCGACGCTCTGAGTGCGGACCACGTGTCGACCTCACACTTTGAACTTGAAGAAGTGCCCCAGCGGTCCGTGACCTCGCCCCAGGTTCGGCGCGTGCCGGATCGCTTCGGCGACATAGTGCTGCGCGCCACGAATCGCCGTGTGCAGGTCGTGTCCTTTTGCGAGATGAGACGTAATGGCCGCGGCAAACGTGCATCCCGTGCCGTGTGTATGCCGCCCCACGACTCGCACCTGAGGAAACTCGATGAACTCGCCTTCGTGCAGCAAGAGGTCGGTGATGTCATTCGAGGGAAGATGGCCCCCCTTGATGACTACCGCGCTGGCGCCCATTTCGACGATCCGACGCGCCGCTTCCTTGCGATCGTCCGCAGTCCGGATCTCGATGTTGGCGAGTGCTTCGGCCTCTGGAATGTTCGGCGTGACGAGAAATGCCTGACCGATGAGTTCTGTCTTCATCGCACCGACGGCCTCCTCATCCAGCAGCCGATCGCCGCTCTTGGCGACCATCACCGGATCGACGACGAGCATCGGGATGTCGAGGTCACGCACCGCCGCTGACACGGCTTCGACGATGGCCGCGTTCGCGAGCATGCCGGTCTTCGCCGCATGCACGCCGAAATCCGAGACGACGGCTTCGATCTGCGCTGTCACGAGATCCGCAGGCAGCGCTTCGGCCATCGTGACGCCGACAGAGTTCTGTGCTGTGACGGCAGTGATGGCACTCGTGCCGTACACGCCGTGTGCGGCGAACGTCTTCAGATCGGCTTGAATGCCCGCACCCGCGCCGGAATCGCTGCCCGCGATGGTTAACGCAACACGCATCGCTCTGCGCCGCGTGAGTCGATACCCGCTTTACTCTGATCGACCGAACAGATGCCACAGCGCCGGGACGAGTCCGGCGGCGATCGCAAGTTTGATCAGATCGGGCACGATGAACGGATAGATACCCGTGAGCAGCGCGACGCTCATGCCCGGTGCCGGGCCTTCAGCCGTGCGCGCAAAGCTCCCAGCCAGGTGACGCCGACCGTGTAGATCACCACCAGACCCGCCAGCATCGCGATGACGGATGTGAGGTATCGACGATCGAAGCCGCGCTCGGCAAGATAGCCGGTCAGGAATGCGGCAAACGGGTACGCCATCAGGTAGCCGCCAGTGGGTCCAAGCAGGCGCAACGGTCCTGGTGGCAATACACCGGACGCCGCGAAAACCGGCAGTCCGGCGATGCCGGCCGCGAGGTACAGCACCTGACTCGCCGCACCAAGTCGAGAGCCGAGTGCGAGCGCTCCGAGCAGGACGACCATTGGTTGCAGTGTGAACGGCACAGCGGTGAATGGCAGCGGCACCGAGATCTGCGCCGCCGCTGCCGTCAGAACAGTGACGAACAGCACCGACGCGACTCTGATTCCACGCGCGGTTTCAATGGAGCCGCGGCGCGTAGCCAGGGCATTCACGAGCGTGGTCGAAGAAGATGCAGCCATCGCCGCGAATTGTACTACTCCACCCGTTCACGAAGCCCCGGGGGGGCCGCTGAGGAGCTATTTGGCCAATACGAGCATGTATTGGTAGGGCAGCGTCTCCTCGTCGACGATGCGGAGGCCGGCGGTGCGCACGTCGGAGACGACCGAGGCCTTGTCCACACGGACGTTCTCCGGGGGGCCGGGTCCACCGCGTCCGGGATTCCAGTTCACGACACCGATGAGCCCGTTGGGCTTGAGCGCGCGCGCGAGATTCTGAAGAAACGTGACGCGATCCTCGACCTCCTGATACGCATCGACAACGACGATGGCATCGAGGCCGGTCACTTGCAGATTGGGATCGCTGCCGTCGCCGAGGCGAGTGCGTACGTTCTGCAGCCCTTCGCGACTGACGCGACGCCGGATCGCCTCGAGCATCTCGCGCTGAACGTCCTGCGAGTAGACGATGCCGTTCGGTCCGACCCGTCGAGCGAGGCGAATCGTGAACCAACCGGCGCCGGCGCCGATGTCCGCGACGGTGGATCCGTCGGCGATGTGAAGGAGGTCCATGATCTGCTCGGGCCTCTGCCATTCCGCGCGGTCGGGGCTTTCGAGAAGGCCGAGATCGATCGGTGGAAACAAACGACGCTGGGGTTGCACAGCGGGAGCTTGCTGCGCGCTCACGCGCGTCTGAAGCTCCGCCCCCAATGAGAACGCAGTGAGCAACACGAACGCGCAGAGGAGAGTCTTCATCGCTTTTGCCCGGCGATGCCGGGACGCGTCATGGCTTCGACCGACAGGATTCGATCGAGTTCGTCTGGGCTCGATGAGGCCACGCTCGAGCACGATCGTGCGGATTGGTTTGCCGGTCGCAACGGATTCTTTCGCGATCTCCGCGGTCTTCTCGTAGCCGATGTAGGGACTGAGCGCGGTGGCGAGCGCGGTGCTGCGTTCGAGCAGTTCACGCGCGCGCGCGCGCGTCAGCGGTGATGCCGTCGACGGTACGCGTCCGCAGTGCCTGAATCGAGTTGCGCATGATCGTCGACGCGTGCAGCGTGTTCCACGCAATGACCGGCATCATGACGTTCAACTCGAGCTGTCCCGCCTCCGCGGCCATGCAGACGGTCGTATCACACCCGACGACCTGAAAGCAGACCTGGTTCACCATCTCCGGAACCGAGGGATTGACCTTGCCCGGCATGATAGACGAGCCGGGCTGCACCGCGGGCAACGCGATCTCCGAGAGGCCGGCACGCGGCCCCATGCTCAGAAGCCGCAGGTCGCTCGCAACCTTGCCGAGCTCGATCGCCAGGCGCCGCATCGCGCCCGAGTACGCGAGAACGTCGCCCATGCTCTGCGTGACACGAAACCGATTGGCCGCCGGTACGACGTCAATCGCGACGCTGTCGGCAACATACTTCACCGCGCGGGCGGTGAAATCGTCCCCGGCATTCAGCCCGGTACCCACGGCCGTGGCGCCCAGGTTCAGTTCCTTCAGCTGTTCTGCCGCAGCGCTCACATCGTCCGCGCCCCGGTCGATGCAGGCCGCGTAGCCGCTGAACTCCTGTCCGAGCGTCATCGGCACGGCGTCCTGCAAATGAGTGCGCCCGACTTTGAGGACATTCGCGAAGTCTTTAGCTTTGCGGTGCAAGGATGCCGCCAGAGCCCGCGCTGCGTCGACAAGGGGTCTGTATCCAAGCAGCAGGGCGAGACGGGTCGCCGACGGGAACACGTCGTTGGTGGACTGTCCCATGTTCACGTGATCGTTGGGATGCACCAGACGGTATTCGCCCCTGGCGCCGCCCAGAAGCTCGCTGGCGCGGTTGGCGAGCACTTCGTTGACGTTCATGTTGTGGGACGTCCCGGCCCCCGCCTGGTAGACGTCCACGATGAACTGGTCGCGCAGGGCGCCGTTCAGAATCTCGTCGGCGGCTTTGATAATCGCCTCGCCGATCCGCGGGTCGAGGCGCCCGAGCTCGACGTTCGCGCGGGCGGCCGCCTTCTTGATGAGCACCGTCGCCGTGACGAGGTCGGGGTGTGCCCGGAGGCCGCTGATCGGGAAGTTTTCGACGGCGCGCGCCGTCTGGATGCCGTAATAGGCGTCGGTGGGAACCGTATGCTCGCCGAGAGGATCGTGCTCGACGCGGGACCCCATTACACAAATTATACTGAGCGGATGCTTTCCTCGTTTTTCGACAGCGTTCTCTCCCTCGTTGTCCGCACCTCCACCGATCTTCCGCCTGATGTGCGAGCCGCGATGAAGGTTGCCATGGCTCAGGAACAGGCGGGGACGCAATCGTCGCAGGCGCTCACCGTGATCGCGCAGAACATCGACCTTGCCGCTGACTGCGAGGGAGCGATCTGCCAGGACACCGGCATGCCGACCTTCGAGGTGAAGACGCCGGTCGGCGTGAACCAGATCGTGCTGAAGAAGCAGATCCGTGAGGCTGTCGCGGAGGCCACCAAGCGGGGCAAACTGCGCCCGAACTCCGTGGACTCGCTGACCGGCGACAACTCGGGAAACAACCTCGGCCCCGGGACCCCGATCATTCACTTCGAGCAGTGGGAGAACGACGACGAGATCGAAGTGAAGTTGATCCTGAAGGGCGGCGGCTGCGAGAACATGAACGCGCAGTACTCACTGCCCACCGAGCTGACGGGTCTCGGCCGCGCCGACCGTTCCATCGAAGGCGTTCGCAAGTGCATCCTTCACGCCGTGTGGCACGCACAGGGCATGGGATGTGCGCCTGGCGCGATTGGCGTCTGCATCGGTGGTGATCGGACGTCGGGCTACGTGCACGCGAAGGAGCAGTTGTTCCGCACGCTCGACGATGTGAATCGCGACCCGCGTCTGGCCGAACTCGAGGCGTCGATCATGGGCGAGGTCAACAAGCTCGGAATCGGTGCGATGGGATTTGGCGGCCGCGTGTCGCTGATTGGCTGCAAGGTCGGTGCACTCAACCGGCTGCCCGCGAGTTTCTTCGTGTCGGTCGCCTACGACTGCTGGGCCTATCGTCGTCTCGGCGTTCTACTCGACGCGAAGAGCGGGGACATCAAGCGGTGGCTCTATCGCGACGCCGCGAGCCCGGTGGTCCATATGGCGGATCAATCAGGGTTCCCGCGCACCGGGCGTGAGGTCGCGCTACGCACGCCGATCACCGAGGAGCAGGTGCGTTCGCTGAAAGTCGGCGATGTCGTGTTGCTCTCGGGGCGCGCATTCACGGGTCGTGACGCGGTTCACCATCACCTCATGACGCACGATGCGCCGGTCGACTTGCGCGGCGGCGTGATCTACCACTGCGGACCCGTCGTCGCGAAAGCGGGAAACGGCTGGCGCGTGACAGCGGCGGGGCCGACGACGAGCATCCGTGAGGAGCCGTACCAGGCCGACGTGATCGCTCGCAACGGTGTGCGCGTGGTGATCGGCAAAGGCGGAATGGGGGCGAAGACGCTGGCGGGGCTGCAGAAGTCCGGCGCCGTGTACCTGAACGCCATCGGAGGCGCGGCTCAGTTCTACGCGCGAACCATCAAGAGCGTTGATGGCGTCTCACTGATGGAGTTCGGTACGCCCGAGGCGATGTGGCACCTCACTGTTGAGGAGTTCCCGGCGATTGTCACGATGGACTCGCACGGCAACAGCCTCCACAAGGACGTGGAACAGGAGTCGGCGCAGGCGCTGACCGCTATCGGCGGCTGAGGTGCGCTGGTAAGTCTCTGCCTTTCTGAGAGATACGGAGGTAGGCGGATTCGCGCACGCTTGCCCATAGCCTCCGGCGGACGCTATAATCTCGGGTAGGAGTCTCACATGATCAACGTGTCCGAAACAGCAGCGTCGAAGATCAACGAGCTGCTCGCGGAAGAGGGAAAAACGGGTAGCGGTCTTCGCGTGTTCGTCCAGGGTGGCGGCTGTTCGGGGTTCCAGTACGGATTGATGATCGAAGAGGGCGGTGGCGTCGGAGACCAGGTCTACGAGTCCAACGGCGTGCGTCTCTTCGTTGATCCGGTGAGCATCAGCTATCTCAACGGCGCCGAAGTGGATTTCGTCGACACGGTCACCGGCGGTGGGTTCACGATCAAGAACCCGAATGCCACGTCAACCTGCGGGTGCGGACAGTCCTTCAGCGCCTGAGACCGCTTGCGGTCAACGTGTCAAAGGTTCTCAGGACAACAGTGAGGTAGTTACCTTTGACAGCTCTCCCAGATCTCAGCCGCCTGAAGCCGACCGGTGGCAAGCGCTCCAGCAAGCGGGAGCAGATTGTCAACGTCTTCCTGAGCCAGGAAGGGCATCTCAGCGCTGACGACCTCGTCGATCTCATACGGCGCGAGGATCACCGGATCAGTCGCGCCACTGTCTACCGCACGCTGCAGTGGATGGTCGATGCGGGCATCGCCCGCAAGGTCGACTTCGGTGAAGGGCGTTTCCGGTTCGAGCATTCATACCGGCAGCCCCGTCACTTTCACTTGATCTGCAAGAACTGCCATCGTTCATTCGAGTTCCTCAGCTCGGACATCGAAGCCTTCATCGAGGAAGTGGCTGCGGCGCGCAGCTTCGCCGCCTCGCAAAGCGTGGTCCAGATCTACGGCACGTGCGACGAGTGCCGCACCGGCCGTGCGTCGATGGCGAGCTCCGAGGGTCACACTGATCTCGTCTTCGCGCGCGATGCGCTGCGCATCGCGATCGCCACCGAGCGCAGCGGCCTCGACTTCTACACACGCGCGGCGCGCGTGACGAAAGACGCGCGCGGTCGCAAGGTCTTCCAGGATCTGGCGCTGGAGGAGAAGGAGCATCTCGGTAAGCTCGAGGCGCGCTACAACGAGCTGCTGCGGCGCGATCCCCAGCTCGAGTCGCGGCCGACGTTCCTGTTCTTCAAAGGTGCCGCCAACGGACTCTTCGCCGAGGGCGCCGAGCGCCTGATGCGCGGTGTCAACGATCAGCAGGCATTGATGATCGGCATCCGATGCGAGCGAGGCTCACATCGGTTCTTCAAGAGGTACGGAGAGCGCTTCGAGGACTCCGAGGGCAAGCAGATCTTCCTGGAGTTCGCCAACGAGGAGCGCGACCATCTTGATTTGCTCATTCGCGAATACCGCGCGCTGGTGAAGCGTCAGGGCCGCAACCGCCGCGGGACACGCACCGCCTCCACTCCCGCCGCTCGCGCGAGCGCTCGCTGAGCGGGCAGCGGTTCCGCATCCCTGCCGCTGGATGACCGACCTGCACATGCACACGACGGCCTCCGATGGCCGTTGTACTCCACGGGAACTGGTCGATCGTGTCGTGGCCGCCGGCATCACCGTCATGGCGGTCACCGACCATGACACGACCGCATCCGTCGATGAAGTGACAGGCGCTCGCCTCGGCACGCGGCGTCGAGGCGCACGCCGGCATCGAGATCACCGCAGTCGAGGATGGCCGCGACATCCACGTCCTCGGCTACTTCTTGAATCCAGCAGAGCCTCGATTGATCGAGTTTCTGCGCGTGCAGCGCGAGACGCGGGTCAAACGGGTCCATACGATCGCGGCCCGGCTCGCGGAGCTCGGCGTGCCGATCGATCTGCAGGCACTCCTCGACGAAGCTCAGCGCAACCTTGGCCGCTCGATTGGCCGGCCACAAGTCGCGCGCGCGTTGCAGCGCGCCGGGCACGTGGCCGACTCGAGGGAAGCGTTCGACCGCTTCCTGGGGAATGGTGGTCCGGCATTCGTGTCGCGTCCCGGGTCACCGCCCGAGGTTGTGATCGGGATCATTCAGCGCGCGGGTGGCATCGCCTCACTGGCTCACCCGGGACGAACTCGCATCGACTCACGAATCAAGCCGCTCGCGACAGCCGGCCTCGATGCGCTCGAGGTCTATCACTCCGATCACGATGCGGACGCGATTGAGCGTTATCACCGCATGGCGTCCGAGTTGGGCCTGCTGATGACCGGCGGCTCCGACTTTCACGGCGATCCGGCGCATGGCATCGAGCCTGGCACGTCGACGCTGCCGAAGGAACAATGGCTGCGACTGAGCGCGGCGCGGCACCGACATGCCGCACGATGACGTCCTCGTACGACTGCGCGGAGTCACGAAGGACTACCATAGTCTGCGGCCGCTGAGGATCGCCGAGCTCGACGTTCCGCCCGGCCGTTCCCTCGCGCTCCTTGGCTTCGATCAGCTGATGGCCGAGGTGCTCGTCGATCTGATCACCGGTGCGATTCTTCCAGACAGAGGAGAGGTCATCGCCTTCGGCAAACCGACGTCATCCATCGGCGGGCCCGACGCATGGCTTACGACGCTCGATCTGTTCGGTCTGCTCACGGATCGCGCTGTGCTCGTCGAACAGTTCACCGTCGAACAGAACCTGGCCCTGCCGCTGTCGATCTCAGTGGAAGAGATGGCTGCGGACGTGAAGGCGCGTGTTGGGGAGCTCGCACACGAAGTCGGCCTTGCGAACGACCTTCCGCGTCAGGCTGGCGTGCTGCCGCCAGGTCAGCGCGCGCGTATCCGTCTCGGTCGCGCGCTTGCGCTCGCGCCCAAAGTGTTGATTGCTGAGCATCCCAACGCCACGCTGCCCAGTGAAGACGCGTCGGCGTTTGCTGCCGACATCGCGCGGATTGTCGAGGCGAGAGGGATCGCCAGTGTGATCGTGACTGCCGATCACGGATTCGCGCGGGCCGTGGCTCGAGAAGTGCTGACGCTCGAACCTGCGACAGGTGTACTCAAACCGGCGTCTGGGTGGCGTCGTTGGTTTTCGTAACGTGAGGAAGGAGCGGAAGTGAATTCGTCGAACGGAGTCGGTCACCCCGGCCCCGTCGGGGGCCGGGCGACAGCCGGAGGCTAACCTTCAATCAATCGAACGTCCCCGGCGCGGGGGCCCTTGGTAGATTCCTCCGCCGTAAACTCGACGCGCTGCCCTTCGCGAAGCAGCTCGAATACCGCCTGCCGCACGGCGCTGCGGTGGAAGAAGTGTTCGATCCCGCCCTCGTCGCGAATGAAGCCGAAGCCTTTGTCGATGAGCAGGCGTGCGATAGTGCCGGTCGGCATAGCCGTGTACCTCCGATGACGAAGGCCTGGGACAATCCCAGGCGCTCCCGGACCGCTGTGTACGGACATCCTCCGATGCCTCGCGAACTCGCAGCGATCCGTGCGCACCGGCCAGGAAGCTGGGCCAGTGTAGGAGTGTCGGTATCGTGAAGTCAAGCACACCAGAACTCATTGCGGCACAATAGTTTGCACGCTGTCGTCGAGGTCAGGCTAGGATGAAGTGTGCTGCCCGGAATCGTTCTGGCTGCCGGCAACTCGGTCCGGATGGGCTCGCCGAAGGCGCTTCTGGCGAGCCCCGATGGCCGGCCATTCGTGACCCGCATCGTCGAGACATTGCGGGAGGCCGGTGTTGTCGACCTCGTCGTTGTCACCGGCCGGGATCACGACGCCCTCGTAAAAGTACCTGAGCCGCGGCCCGTCAGTTCCCGCGATCGCACGCAACCCGGATCCTTCGCGGGGCCAGCTCTCCTCGCTTTTGGTCGGCATGGACGTTGTGGTCCGTGCCGACACCGAGGCAATCCTCGTTACGTTGGTCGACGTACCGATGGTCATGGTGTCGACGGTGACGCGTGTGGTGAACGCGTGGGAGCGCACGCGCGCGCCGATCGTACGCCCCGCGATCGGCGATCGACACGGTCACCCTGTCATCTTCGATCGTGCACTGTTCGACGCGCTCCGTGGTGCGCCGTTCGACGCCGGCGCGAAATCGGTCGTCCGTTCCCACGAGCACGATCTTCTCAATGTCCCGGTCGACGACGAAGGATGCCTGGTCGATATCGATACGCCGGGAGAGTACCGGTTGCTCAGTGAACGGTGAACCACAGAAGATTTACTTACCGTCCGCCGCACGTGCCGCACTGAGGATGTTTCTCAATCCGTAGTTGTGCTCGTGGCATTCGAACGCAAAGATCGGATTCGGATCGGCTGTCAGCGGCATCGCGATCGTCCATGGCCTGGTCCATGTCTTCGGATCGTCGAGAGTCGCTGTCCACTCGATGCGATCGGGTGCGACGCGGGTAAAGCGTTCGACCACACGGAATGTTTCAGCGTTGGCGTTGCGATATGCCGATGCGCTCGTGAAGTTCGTCGTTTCCACGACGAGCGTGTTGCCCTCCCAGCGGCCGCGCGGATCTCCCATGTGGGCGCGGAACCCGCGGCCGACATGGGGACGTCCGTCGAGCGGGATGACGCGCGCCTCGTGAACGATCTCGTAGGTGATCACGATATAGCCGGGTGACTGGATGATCTGGTAGTTGTTGCCGTACATCACCGGAATCATCGAGCCCGGGATGCTGCGCGAGATGCAGCGCTCGAGCATGCCCAGATCTTCAGGGCCATCGAAGGGACCGCCTACGAAGCTGCTGCGGACGCGAAGCCCCTTGAGTCGCTGCGCAGCCTCGGGCGTCAGCGGCGGGATTCGACCATCGGCTGGATCGACGATCAACCACGGTTGATTGCGTTTGCTGAGATCGAGGATCTGCAGCCACCATTCGTCCGGTCCGCGCACTTCGCCATTGGCCAGTCCGGCAATCGCCTGTTTCGTCGCCAGTTCCCGGACTCTGGCCAGTTCGTCCGCCGTGAGATCCTCAAGCCGGCGCCCTGCAAATTCCTTGGGTCGCTCGAGAGGTGTCGCGTACTCGTTGGAGTTGGTGTAGATGCCCTGCAGATCGGGGTCGCCCCACGGCGTGCGCGGGGGCGTGTAGGCGCGGGCGGTTCGAGCTGGTGAGGTCGTCTGGGCGGAAAGCGCAATGAACTCCGCCAGGCCGACGAGAAGCGAAGCGACACTCACGAACGCGAGAAGTCGAGTCCTCATTCAGCCCCCTCACAGGTCGCGTCCTCGCTGAAGGCTCGCGGACACGAACACGCCGGATGGTGCGATCCTGGGTGCGTCGGGCTCGATTATCGATCAATCCGCACAGCGAGTGGTGGCGGCTAGCGCCTCCGCGAAGCGATTCCGGTGTGAAGACGCTGCACCGCAAACTGGATGAGGTCGTCGATGTGGGCCTGCTGATGACGGAGCTGGCCATCGATGATGAGCATCGACACACCGTGGACGGTGGCCCAGATGAAGCGCGCGAGCTGCAGCGGATCGTCCTTCCTCACCGCGCCGTCCTTCTGGAGCGACACAATGGCGTCGACCAGCGCCTGAAATGCTGCGGTCGATTCCCGTGTCAGCTCCTCGTCGCGCGGGCCATCGTCCACGAAGCCGCCGAACATGACCCGGTAGTGAGAGGAATTGGCCATCGCGAACCGGATGTACGCGACGCCCATGTCATTGAACTCGCGAACCCCGCCGGAACGCCAGCCCTCGAGGAGACGCGCCCGCAGCATGCGAAAGCCTTCCGTCGCAACCGCGGAGAGCAACGCCCGCTTGTCGGCAAAGTGGCGATAGAGCGCCGTGCGCGACACACCCAATGCACGTCCGATCGTGCGCAGCGTCAGCGCCTCGACGCCGTCATGGTGAATCGTCCGCAGCGCCTCGTCGAGCAGCGCGCGGCGCAGGTCGCCATGGTGGTAGCGATCGCGCGGCTTGCGCCGTGGACGAGCAGCTGAAACAGGCATGTCGCCTGAGCATAGCGGCTGATGTTGACACAGTCAACATGTGGGTGTAGATTGATGTTGACAGTGGCAACATCAAAGGAGCGTTGTATGACGTTCGTCACCCAGATTCGATCGGTGCTCAGCCGTTTGTGGCAGACCGACCGCGTGCTGACCGGCTCGGCTGTGCTGATGCTTGGAGCATTGGCGATGTTTCTCGCCGGGCTGGTGCTCGATCCCCGCATGGTCACCGGCGCACCCGTGTGGCTGAAGCCGGCGAAGTTCGCCATCTCGACGGCAATCTACATGTTCACGCTCGCGTGGGTGTTCACTTACCTGAGCGACTGGCCAAAGGTGCGGCGCGTCGTGGGACGCGCGAGCGCGGCCATCTTCATCGCGGAAGTCGCCGTGATCGCGCTGCAGGCATGGCGCGGCACGACGAGCCACTTCAACATGTCGACGCCTCTCGATGGCGCGCTCTTCGCCTTCATGGGCGGAGCGATCCTGTTGCAGACGGTCATGAGCGTGTCTGTCGCGATCGCGTTGTGGCGGCAGTCGTTCCAGGATCGGGCTCTCGGGTGGGCGCTTCGGCTGGGAATGGTCATCACCATTGCCGGCGCCTCGATGGGAGGTTTGATGACTCGCCCGACCGAGGCACAACTGGCTCACGCGGAGGCGACGGGCCAGTTGCCGATCGTAGGCGCGCACACGGTCGGCGCGCCTGATGGCGGACCTGGATTGCCGGGCACCGGCTGGAGCGTCGAGCACGGCGATCTTCGCGTGCCACACTTCCTCGGGCTGCACGCGCTCCAACTGCTACCCGCACTGGCCTGGCTGCTGTGGCGGCGTCGCATCGACGACGGCCGGCGTGCGCGGCTGATCATCGTTGCCGGCGCCAGCTACGCCTCGCTCGTGCTTATCATGATGTGGCAGGCCCTGCGGGGGCAGTCGCTGGTCGGCCCGGATGCGCCGACGTTGGTTGTGTTCGCTATGTGGGCGGTCGTGACGGTGGCCGCGGTCGTGTGGCCCTTTCGTTCACGAGGCACGGCATCCGATGCGACGCTGAAGTGGATCAACCCATGACTGCGAATCAGACCTTCGACGTCGTCAACCTCGTGGCGCTTGTGGGCTGGGTGCTGCTCGTGCTGTCACCCAGGCTCCCGCGCATGACGACCATGGTGACCGGCGTGGTGATTCCCACTCTGCTCGCCGCCCTTTACGTTGCGCTTGTTGTGACCAACTGGGCCGCAAGCGAGGGAGGCTTCTCGTCGCTCCCCGACGTGGCGGCGCTGTTCAGCAACCCGTGGATCCTGCTGGCAGGGTGGACGCACTATCTGGTGTTCGACCTTCTCATTGGGAACTGGGAGATGCGCGACGCGGCCGGGCGCGGAATTCCGTACATGCTGGTCTTGCCGTGCCTCGTGCTGACGTTTCTCTTCGGGCCGGCCGGATGGCTGCTCTATACAGTCGTCCGGTCGTTTCGGTGGGGTGGAGAAGTAGCTGCGTAGCCGAGTCACTAGAAGAGTTACCATTCCCTCCGCGAAACTGGCTCCAGCTTTCACGGAGGTCCCCAATGAAGCGCTTCTTCGGGATGTCACTCGCCCTGGCGGTCGTGATCCTGGCGGTGCCCACACTCGCCCAGCAGGTGCCGCCGCGTGCGACAGCGTTTCGCCAGCGCTCCTGACATTCCATACGAATCGATCCCGAACTTTCTGAAGGTGCCCCCGAACCTCTATTTCGGTGAGGGCATCGGTGTCGCGCGGAACTCGAAGGGACACATCTTCATCTTCACCCGCAGCGGCGACACGCGCCTCTTCCAGTTCGACCAGAATGGCGCGTTCGTCCGCGAGATCGGTCAGGGTCTCTACGGTTTCGAGATGGCGCACGGCGTCCGCGTCGACTCGCAGGACAACATCTGGACGGTTGACGAAGGCACGAACATGGTCGTCAAATTCAGCCCGGAAGGCCGCGTGCTGATGACGATGGGCCGGCGGCCGGAGGCGCTGGGCGTCGAGCCAACGCCCGGCGTCGTGCAGGGCGGCGGTGAACCGTATCGCTTCAACCGGCCGACCGACATCACCTGGGACCCTGCCGGAAACATCTTCGTGTCCGACGGCTACTTCAACTCACGAGTGGTGAAGTACGACAAGAACGGACGCTTCATCAAGTCCGTGGGTATCCGCGGGACCGCACCGTACCAGTTCAACACGCCTCATTCGATCACCTCCGACGCCAACGGCAACATCTACGTCGCCGACCGCAACAATCGGCGTATCCAGGTCTTCGACGGCAACCTGGTGCTGCGGGCCATCTACGATCACGTCGGAGCGCCCTGGGCGGTGTGCATCAGCCCTGGCCCGCATCAGTATCTCTTCAGCTCGAATTCGAACCCGGACAACAACAACTCGTTGCTCGCCGCGGTGGCCGGAGAGATTTACAAGATGGAGCTGGATGGCACGGTGATCGGCAAGTTCGGCAAGCCGGGCAAGCAGCTGGGCGAGTTCAGCACGGTACACGCGATCGACTGCCGCAACCCGGACGAACTGATCGTCGTCGAGATCACGGCGTGGCGGGCGCAGAAGATCCGCCTCAAGGCGGTCACGCCATCTTCCACGCGGTAGTGTCGCGAGACTGTGAGGCCCTCCATGACACGTGTATTGAAGCTCGCAACCTTCGCGCTTGCACTGCTCTGCGTGCCCGTGACCGCGCAGCTGAGCGTCCCTGAGATCCCCTACGATGCCGTCGATCCACTGAAGCTGCCGGACGACCTGTACCTTGGCGAGGCAGCGGGCGTGGCGACCAATTCCAAGGGGAACATCTTCGTCTATACACGGACAGGGAATCCGTCGGCCACGCTGGGCACGCGCCGCACGTTCTCGCGCGGTGCCGCACGCCTCTTCGAGTTCGATCCCTCGGGCAAGTTCGTTCGCGAGATCGGGCAGGGCCTGTACGGGTTCCTCTTCGCGCACACAGTGAGGGTCGATCGCGAGGACAACATCTGGGTCGTCGACGAAGGATCGAACATGGTGATCAAGTTCGATCGCGACGGGCGTGTGCTGATGACGATGGGCCGCAAGCCGGAGGCGATTCCGGTGCCGCCTCCACCGCCCCCGCCCGCGCCTGCGCCACCTGCCGCCGGTGCCGCGCCACCGGCGCCGCAAGGTACCGGCGTACCGGGCGATAACTTCAATCGCCCGACCGATGTGGCGTGGGATGCCGCCGGCAATATCTACGTCGCCGACGGTGCCGGAAACTCGCGCATCGCGAAGTTCGATCGCACCGGCAAGTATCTGAAGTCGTGGGGCTCACGCGGTTCGGGACCAGGTCAGTTCAACGTCCCGCATACGATCGCCATCGACGCTCAGGACCTCGTCTATGTCGGCGATCGCACGAACAATCGCATCCAGGTCTTCGACGGCGAGGGGACGTTCAAGACGCAATTCGTCAATGTGGGTTCGCCGGCGGCCATCTGCATCACGCCGGGACCGCGGCAGTTCCTCTACGCATCCAACTCGAATCCCTCGGACTCGATGGACAACGGCGAGATCTACAAGATGACGCTCGACGGCAAGATCGTCGGGAAGTTCGGCACCGCCGGCAAGCTGCTCAAGGAGTTCGGCACGGTGCACGAAATGGATTGCCGTGGCGAGAACGAGATCTACGTCGGCGAGATCACGAACTGGCGGGTGCAGAGGCTGACGCTGAAGCCGCGCTGAAGGTCCGGTCAGAACGTGAAACGCGTACCGATCCACCCCCGAATAGGTGCGCCCACTGCGTAGAACGTCGAGTGCCTGATCGGGAACTCGCCGTCGATGGGTGGGAGCGGCTGCGCGATGAAGTTCTCCTCGTCCGTGAACCCCATTGCGCCGAGCTGCGCGCCAGTGGAGTAATGGCGATCGAACAAATTGTTGATCTGGCCGATCACCTGCAGCCACCGGGTGAGGCGATAGCGCGCCCCGAGATTCACTACCGCATAGCCGGGTGACGTGCCTTCGTTGAGGTAGTACGTCCCATCGGGCTCGTGCTCGTTGTTCTCGTTCCCGCGAGCGAAGCTGCCGGAGACACCGACGACATCGACGTCAACAGACAGGGCGTCAGTGATGCGAACGTTGGCAAACACCTTGATCATGTGGCGCGGAACGAAGGGCATCCGGTCGCCGGGCTCGATGTCGATGGTCCCCTCGAGGCCAGGCTCTCCTGCATCGGCCTCGCTGTTGGACCCGTTGCTCTCCCCGTTGACGGTCTCTTCGCTTTGGAACGTCGCGCTCAGAAACGTATACCCAGTGCCGAAGTAGACGCGGCCGCGTTGTCCGTTGATCCCAAGCTCGAATCCCTGCCGTCGTGTTTCGCCGAAGTTCCTGAAGTAGCCGAAGCCAGTCTGCTCCGACATCACGAACAGAATGTCATCGTCGTTGACCGCGTGAAAGAAGCCGCCGTGCCAGGCCGCACCGGCGACGCTGCCCTCTGACTCCGAGCTCCATCGTCCGGGTCACGACCTGATCGAGAGGTGGATCTCCGGCCATGGCATTCGGCAACTTGCACGGGCTCTCCGGATCGGCGCACCCGAGCTCAATCGACGTCGCGGCACGACTGCCCTCGCTGTAACCGGCATACAGGGTGACCTGTGACGTCGGGTCGAACGTGACGCCCACAGCGGGATTGAAGCGGCTGAAGACGTGCTCGCCATCGAGAGAACCGGGCCCGCCGCCGGGGTTGATGAGATCTGTGTTGTGGACCGACGTTCGATTGAAACGTCCAGACAGCGTCAGATGCCACCGCTCGTCGAGTGTCAGCGTGTTGGTGGCGAACAGGCTCCATGTCGTCGTGACGCCGTCGAGGTCGACACGTGTGTCGAACGGCTCACCATCGACATCACCTCCCGTGACGCCGTCGCCGAACGCTCCGGTGCCAGTGACACTGCGATCCGGATTGAGGTAGCCGAGCTCGGTTGATTGAATGAAACCAACGGTGCTCCGATCGAATGCGCCACCAGCCGTGAACTGGTTACGACGCGTCTGGCCGAAGTCGCGGCGTGTGACTTGTGCGGAGAAGCCGCCGTTCTGTTGATCCGTCTCCGATCGGTTGATGAGGCCGTTGCACTTCTCTGATGGTTCATCCACGAGGAGCACGTTGGCGACACAGCGCAGATACGGAAACGGTGTGTTCGAGGCGTTGGCGCCGACGACCGGGGCAGTGATGTACCCGGCAGCGAGCAGGGCCGCCTGCTCGGTGACAGTAGGTTGATAGAGCGACTGGTCGAGCGACTCCTCGTTGAGGTCACCGTTGAACGTCGCGGTGCTGATGTCGCGGAAATAGCCATTCGCCGGAGAACGTTCAGGCGATCGTTCAACGTTCGGTGCGTCGTGACGTTCAGGAACGTGGAGCGATTGTCGGTTTCGTCCGGTTTGGTGTAGACGCTCGCGTAGTCGCGATCCAGGAAACCGATCTCCTGGAGGCCGTTGCCGTTGAGCTCGTTGTCGGCGTAGGCGAGCGTCACCGAGACATCGCCGCGACTCTTCCTCCACGCGAGCTTGCCAAACAACTGGCGCACGTCGGACGGAGAGTCGTCGCGCCAGCCATCCTCCGCGAAGAGATTGCCGGCAACATACCAGTCGACGCCGTTCGCCATGCGACGGCCGCCATGCTCGAACTCGACATAGCGACGCATGTCGCTGCCGTAGACCGCCTGCAGGGTCGTGCCCGGTGAGTTGCGGCCATCCTTGGTCTGAATGGAGAGCGCTCCGCCGAGCGTGTTGAGGCCAAAGAGCGGATTCGAGCCTGGCATCAGCGCGCCGGAAAAGATCGCCATTCGGGGAATCAGATCCCAACTCACCACGTCGCCGAACGGCTGATTCAGTCGCACTCCATCCATGTAGACCGAAAGGCCCTGCGGCGTGCCGAGCAGTGGCGAGGCCGTGTAGCCGCGATAGCTCACATCTGGCTGAAACGGGTTGCTCTGCGTTTCGTTGACGTTCACGCCATTCAGACGCAGATTCAGATAGCTGGCGATATCCAGCGCACCGCTGTTGTCGATGTCGCGTCCGGTCAGGGTCTGCACCGGTGCGGCAATCTCTTCAACTGGAATCGTCACATCGACCAACGGCGTCGTGCCGACCACTGTCACCGTGAACGTCGTCGTTGGCGGCGTCTGCTGAGAATCAGATGTGTTTTGCGAACCCGACTGGCTCGAAGTGTCCTGAGCGATGGCTGGCACCGAGAGTAGGCAAAGCAGCGCCATGACACTCGGCACTTGTCGCGAGCTTCCGTTACGGAATCTCACCAGGCATGCTCCGTTGTGTCCTTGAGACTGAACGAGTAATCACCGCAGATCGACGAGGACCGCCCCCCAGGGGCCGCGACCAACCGGAACCGTCTTGACCACACGGCGACCGGCAACGTCGATGATCGAGACATCGTCTGATGGCCCGTTCGCGGTGTAAACGGTCTGGCCGTCAGAGCTCACTGCTAGTCCCCATGGTCGCTGGCCCGCGTCAATCGAGCCGCCGATCGTGTCGGTGGCCGTGTCGATGATGGTCAGCATCCGGCTGCGGCCGGTGGTCACGAACATGAACTTGCCATCCGGTGAGGCGGCGGTGCCCATCGGCCGCATGCCCTTGCCGAGATCGATGGTCTTCAAAACGCCGAGCGTCTTCGTGTTCACGACGGTCACGGTTGCGCCGTTCTCAGAGGGGACGTACGCCTTCGAACCATCGGGCAGGAACGCGACCGAACGCGGTCTGGGACCAACCGGGACCGCCTTGACGACCTTGCGTGAAGGCAGGTCGATGACCACGGCCGTGCCGTCGTCCTCGGACGTCACCCAGACGCGCTCGGCCCCTGGCTGGACCGCGACGCCCTCTGGTTCCTCGCCCGTTGGAAACGTATCCAGGATCTTGCCAGTGGCGACATCGACGACGCTGGCGATCGCCGCATCTTCGTTGGCGACAAAGACGCGCGTGCCATCGTGACTCACTGCAACCACCTCGGGATCGGTCCCGCTTGGCAACACTTTGACCAGCTTCTGCTGGCGAATGTCGAAGACCCCGATCCCATCGGCGGTGCGATCGGGCGGCGGCAGCGTGCTCTCATCCACACCGGGTGGCGCCGGTGGTGAACCGCTCAGTGCGACGTACAACGTCGATTTGTCCGGGCTCACGGCGATCCCTCTCGGCCGTTTGCCAAGCGGAATCGTGGCGACAACCGTTTGCGTGTTGGCGTCGATCACCGACAAATCACCGGAGGTTTCATTGGTGACGTAGACCCCGACCGATGGCGGCGTCGGAGCCGGTGGCTGAACTGTCGAGGCAGGTTCGGGACTCGACTGTTGGCTGCCGCACGCAGCCGAGGCAATCGCGACGAGAAGGATGAGACCGTAGGTGCTGTCGTAAACGCATACGAGTGCTACTGACGATATTCCCCGAGCCCGCGTTTTGTTCACGGTATCTTCACCATGACTTCAGCCGATCAACCGGCTCATCTCGGCATGTAGAATCATCGACGCGTCGCATGTCTTCGAAGGATCCGTCCGCGTTCGGTCTGTCGCTCCCAGCCACGCTCGCCGGGTACGGCACTGAGTCTTCCTCCTCGGTAGAGCACGAGGTGCTCAGGCTGTTCGACGAGTGCGCGCCCGGGCTGCGCCGGTATGTCGGCTCGTTCGGTCTTGGTGTGGAAGGAACCGAGGACGTCGTTCAGGAAGTGTTCCTCCAGTTGTTCAGGCACCTTCAATTAGGGAGGTCGCGCGCGAACCTGCGAGGCTGGATCTTTCAAGTGGGGCACAACCTCGCGCTCAAGCAGCGCGCCAGGACGACGCGGCGACAGCGAACGGAAGGCACCTGGGACGGGTCGCTCGCAGATCTCCTTGTCGATCCGTGCGCCGATCCCGAACAACAGCTCGTCGAAGATCGACGTGGGCGGCGACTCCGTTCCGTGCTGGCTGCTCTTCCCGAACGCGATCGGCAGTGCCTGTATCTGCGTGCGGAAGGGCTGCGATATCGGGAGATTGCGAAGACCCTGGATGTCTCGCTTGGCGCCGTCGCCAAGTCGCTGACGCGGGCGATGACGCGTCTGATGAACGCCGATGAGAGTTGAGCCAATGTCTCCCCACCTCACTGATCGCGATTTGCTGCAGGGCCTGGATGACGAGCTCTCGGAATCACGCAAGGTTGCTGTCGAGTGGCACGTTCGCGAATGCGAGACGTGTCGACGTCGGCAGGCCGCAATTCAGCAGGCATCGGTGGCGGCATCATCGGCCTATCGCGCATTGACCGGAGCTGACCAGGGCATCGACGCGTCACGCGAGCGTCTGAAAGATCGCTTGTCGCAGGCTGCTCGCGAGAGCGCCGCCCGTCAGTGCAACGATGGCATGACCGGCCACGAGACGGTATTTCGGCGCGCCCTGGCCTGGAGCGGCGCGACCGCAGTTGCGGCCATGGTCGCCTGGCTGACTATCTCGATTGCGCTCGGTGGGCTCCACATTTTTCCGGCAGGCGGTCCGGGAGCGCCGCTGCCCCTGGCGTCGATTACGCCGGGTGCGACCTGGGACGTCAGCGCGGAAGATCTGTGTGCGGGCACGAGGCACACGCGAACGATCACCGCGGCGATGCGCGCGCAGGTTCTCAGCGCCTACAGCATGGAACGCGTCCCCGCCGATCAGTATGAGCTCGACTACCTGATCACTCCTGAACTCGGCGGCGCCACGGATGCACGCAATCTCTGGCCGCAGGCGTACTCATCTTCAGTCTGGAACGCCCGCGTGAAGGACGAGCTCGAGAGCCTTCTTCCCCGCCTCGTGTGTCGCGGAGCAGTCGACCTGGAGACGGCACAGCGCGAGATGGCAGTGGACTGGATCGCGGCCTACAAGAAGTACTTCAACACGGACCAGCCGCTGCAGGCGCATCTCGGCCCGGCCGCGCGAAGACGATGACGAGGTCTACGCGCTGGCCGATACTCGCCCCGCGCCTGCTGTCCGGCTCGTCTCGGCGGAGCGTTTGTCGGTGCGATTGTTCTGACGTCGTCGGTGCGATCGGTTCTGACGTTGTCAGTGCGATCCCTCTTCGATTGTCGGTGCGATCTCTCTGACGCGAGTCAGTGCGATCGTTCTGACGCCGGTCGGTGCGAATTCTCTGACGCTCGTTGGTGCGAACCGCGCTTCTCGTACCAACATGCGTCCCGCTGATCGAGTCGCACCGACTGGGATCGAGCTCGCACCGACGAGTGTCTCGGTCGCACAGACGAGGATCAGAATCGCACCGACAAGAGTCGGGAGTCGCACCGACAAGAATCGCAGCTCAGTGCGTCATCGCATAGAGCAAGACATTGATGCCGAACGCGTAACCACGCGGGCCGAAGGTGTAGAAGTAGGTCGGATCGTCGGCTTCACGCTCCCACGAATCGGAGATGTCCGTGTTGTGCGTCATGAACACCATGATGCGGCCCGTGTCGTCGGCGATGAAGCGCGCGTGCGGAACCTCACTGTCGGCGCCCTGCTCTGAGGTGTCGCCTCCCGAACGCATGAAGTAACCGATGTTCGGGATCTGGGGGATCTCGTTCACCTCGAACTGGCCGCGCAGCAGCGCATGGTCGAGCGGGATGTCGACGATCGGATAGCGCTCGGCGGGCAGGACCTTGCGAAGCTGCGAAACCCACTGCTCCCATTGAAAGCTGCCCCAGAAGTCGTCCGCCCACAGGAATCCGCCTTTGAGCACGTACTCGCGGAGTCTCGCCGCCTCCTCGTCGTTGAACACGGCGCTGCCCGGCGCGGCCATGATCAGGAAGGGACACTGGAAGAGCTCTTCGCTGGTCGGGCGCACGAGCAGATGGATTGGTTGTCCGGATCCATCGAAGCTGACCTTGGTCCTGGTCAGCTCCGACAGCCGGATCGACATATTGATGTCGGCACGGGGGAAGTCGGTGGTCCAGCTCCCGCCGCGGCCGTTCCCCTGATAGACGAGGCGGCAGAAGTGGAAGTGGCCGGAGAAATCGTTCGGCGTCGCCAGGCGCGCGCCGAACAGGCCCCCGCGACGGAACTGGGCCGTGGCCGTACCGGCGATGCACACGGCCACCAGCACGATCGCGACACGAATCAGAATCAGCCCGCGGCGGGACATGGCATGCCGACAGTACCTTCTGGCGCGCTCCGCGCGCCAGGGACCGGTTAGCGCAGCGGTTTCAATTCCGGTTGTACACCATCCGGCAGCGGATAGCGATCCACGTTCAGCAGCATCGACACGAGCCCATAGTACCCGCTCACTCCAACCAGGTCGACGATGCCGCGCTCGCCGAACTTCTCCCTGGCGGCCTGGAACGTCTGATCGCTCACCTGCTTGCTGGTGAGCAGCTCGCTGCAGAAGTTGTAGACGATCTCCTCATCCGGCTGCATCGTCGTCGGGCGCCGCCCAGCCGCGATCGCCTCGACGGTCGCCGCGCTCACTCCGTTCTGAAGTGCGGCGCGCTTGTGCGCATACCACTCGTAGTGCGACGTCCAGTGACGGGCGGTGATGATGATCGCCAGTTCGTTCAGACGCGGTGGAATCGATGAATGAAAGCGCATCGACGCACCGAACTTCTGCGCGAGGTCGCCCATCTCCGGGCTGCGCAGCAGCACGTTGAAGGGACCGCCGGCGCCGCGGCGCTCGCCCGAGATCAGGCCCTCGAACATCTTCTTCTGCTCGGGCGTCATCTCGCGATAGGTGAGCGGCTTGAACCGGTCGCCGACGAGCTTGACAGTATTCGGATCGGGTACCGGAGCACTCGGTCCCGGGTTCTGTGCCATGGCCACTCCCACTGCTCCGATCAGGCCAACGAGAGCGCAGCAAAAAGCAATGCGACGCATGTCAATCTCCAATCCACAATCACCAATCAACAACGAATCAACAAGCAAAGCTCGCGAAATCCAAAATGCTCTTTATCGCTTGACGTGCCGTTCCAGCATCCGCCTGCGTACGACGCCCCCGTAGACGTTGCCCTGCGCATCGACGCCCACACCCTCTGCGCCGGAATGATCGGGGGCGGTCGATTCCATGTCCTCGATGAAAGCGGTCACCGATCCGTCTTTGGCGCTGCCAATGCGGATGCCTTTCTTGATGCCGGGCAGTTCGCGCGCGCCGGTGTCTGGCCCGGACTCGGAATCGGTGACGTAGATCGTGTCGTCGCCGGTGATGGTGATCCCGCTCGGCCGGCCGAACTGGCGCCACTCGGCCAGATAGCGCCCTTCCTGGTCGAAGATCTGGATGCGATTGTTCTCGCGGTCACCAACGAAGAGGCGGCCGCGTGAATCCATCGCGATCGTGTGCGGCTCGCTGATCTCGCCAGGGCCGGATCCCTTCTTCCCCCACTCCTTGATGAACTTGCCCTCTTTCGTGAATCTCACCACGCGATTGTTCTTGCCGTTGCGGTGGCTGTCGGTCACGAAGATTTCTCCGTTCGGGGCGACGAGTACGTCCGTCGGCTGATCGAACAGATCGGGACCCGAGCCGCTGACGCCAGCCTTGCCGAGCGTCATGAGGACTTTGCCCTGGGAGTTGAACTTGAAAACCTGGTGGCCCTTGCCGTTCTCACCGCGAGCGTCGGTGACCCAGAGGTTGCCCTCGCGATCGACGGTCGCGCCGTGCGGGAAGATGAACATCCCCTGTCCCCATGTCCCGAGGATCTTCCCGCTGGTGTCGTACTTGATGATCGGCGCCTCGCTGCGTCCCGCGCAGGAGTTCTCGAAGCAGCGATGGATGACGTAGACCGACCCGTCGGGTGCGGGCTCGATGGCCGTGACCGCCGCCCACACGACGCCGGGTGGGAGTTGCCCCCAGTCATGCGTCGTCTTGTAGGGCTGTGGAAGATCGTTGCGAGGGGCTTGCGTCTGAGCGGTCAGCGACGCCGACACGACCGCGATCGCCGCACATACGAGCACCGTCCGTCGAACCATCCGCTCCTCCTCCGCAGCCGCGCGTCCGGAGTGTATCGCCGGCCGATGACGAGGGCAATCAGGCCGCGGGATAGGAGCTAGAGCGCGCGAAATGTCACCCCCCTGGCGCGGGACGCGAGCGCGAACGCTGGAGCGGCGCTCGACCGGCGCGGGCACTCATGCGCTCAGGCGCACGCAAAGCAGCGCGCGAAATGGCAGCATACTGCCGATGCTGCCGGTTGTAGAATCGCATTCGGTCCTCCTCCTGCGCGAAGCGAGCATTTCATCCGTGGGAAAACCTGCTCGTGGTCAGTAGCGGCACAGGAGGAGAGCTGCATGAGCATCAAGGCGCTGCAGCCGACGGGCCGTCCGGAGCGACAGCGCTCACGTTGAAGCATCAGCGCGACGCGGCCCGCGCTGACCGAGAACGCTAGTTTGCGATTGCATGCTATGGCGAGACTTAGAGTGTTCCTGTCATCGACCTGTTACGATCTCGACATCCTCAGATCTGAACTGCGTCCGTTTATCGCCGGAATGGGCTACGAGCCTGTGATGAGCGAGTACCTCGGATGTCCTGTACGATCCGCGGTCTCACACTCACGATAGTTGTCTTAAGGAGGTGCCAGGTTGCGACATGGTCGTCATGATTATCGGCTCGCGTTTTGGCGGCCTTGCGGTCCCAACGGCGTTTGCCAACGTTGATTTCTCAATCGTCGAGAAGCTCTCAACAAAGGCGAGCGTGCTCGACGCTAAAGAAAAGATGTCGATTACGCAACTGGAGGTGCTCAAGGCTGTTGAACAATCGATTCCGGTATATGCGTTCGTAGACGAAAAGGTGCTGCACGACCATCATGTCTACGAGCGAAACAAAGAGAAGAAGGATGTAATCGAACACATCGAGTTTCCGTCGATTCAAAAAAGGGACACAGCGAAATACATCTTCGAGTTTATCAACTATATCGGGCACAGAATTACGAACAACAGCATCACGGGGTTCTCGCGGCTCGAAGACATTCGATTGCATCTGGCAAACCAATGGTCGCAACTATTCCAAAGACTGCTTCTTGAGAGTCGCACAAATACCCAGGAGGCCCGCCGATATAGGGACTTCTCTGAACGTATCGAGGATTTGAAGGCCGTAGTGCTCGCGTCCCTTGCCACACCAGACCTACGAGACACGGCGAAGGGAGCTATTCAGTTTCGACATCTCATTAGCTTCGTATCGAGCCTGTTGTTTGTGGATCACCGCGAGCTGCTGTTGTCAGACCTTAGTTGGGACGAGCTTTTGGCTCGCGCGAGAATCGTGGAAGTGCGCGTGGCAGATGAGGACGAGCGAACTATCAGGCCAGAAACGTTCTTGGTCCTTGACGACCGGACGTTCTATCGGTCGGTGTACGCGAGAAGAGCATTGGACGACTTTCGCCTAGACTGGAGTAATTTTCAGAGGCTTGAGTTCCACGCCCGACAGGCGATCGTTGACGCTTTGCTCGAAGACCGTGAAGCACGAAGGTTCGTGAGAGTACAGGTACGTTGATAAGCCAATCGAAGAGTTCTTGGCTGACAGGGGCGCGCTCGTTCAGCAGGAGCTGACGGAGCCGGGCTAACTAGGCAGTAGCCACGCGCGCTAAAGGATTACTAGCGATCAACGCCGCAGGGTTCGGCTAGCCCCTAAAGTCGACGGGAAGCCTCGGGGCTACCGTAATTTGCCCAGTTGCCGCGCGACTCCGGCGAGCAATCGACGATTCCGGGCGTGCGGCGGAGCCAGAGCGCGCGAAATGGCACGCCCGCTGGCGCGCGCTTCGAGCCTGCAACGCGGCCGCCGCGAGCCTTCGTTGTGGTCAAGACTTTTTGCAGCCACTCAACTGCGGCCTGGGCCTGGGCAGAATCGCGGGCGCGTGCTTGTTGGAGCCACATGGGTGCGACCATCATGGGGTGAAATTCCACCGCACCATTCACAATGTTGATCATCATTGGCTCGATAAACTCAGGTTGGAGCTTGAGGTACTGACTCAATCGCCGTCGAACAGTCGTGAAGGAGTAAAGCTTCTTGCAAACGGCTCGGGAGCTGATGCCGGGAATCCTCGCTCTCTCTTACCTTCGAGGAATAGTCGGTCAGGGCGCTTCCGATCACGCCTAAGCGCAGTGTCGTCCATCTCAACCGGAGTGTACCGTGTCTCGAATTACACATTCGCCAGTTTGGCCAGCATCGGCCAGTGCCGCGGGTGGGGGCGACGCCGACCCGCGCGAACCGCAGCCGCGTACGGCTTGGATACGTGGAGTGCGGCTGCCAACCGTCCTGCACTGATTCCTATCAGCTTCGGTTGAATCTCTTGGACGTACACGCGTTCCGTGAGCCAAGCCGGTTGGCCGGACGGCCTCCACGCTGCCTCTGCCAGGGCGTTGCGCCTTCGCGCCGTGAGACGCTTCGCCTGCGCCTCTGGCGTGTGTGAGAGGGGCCGACCTTTCACAGCAGTAGACCGCATCTGCTCACGCCATCCAGGAGCGGCACATTTCGCGCAGTGTATGTCACCCTTTGGCTTCGGTCCCCCACACGAACGACACACGCGAGGCGGGCGTTGCGGCCGCTGAATCGGCCGAACTGAGCCCCCGTTTGCCTCGCGACGATGCAGCTGAGTGAGCCGTGTCGCGGGACGTGAAGTTTCACCTGTTGCCCTTGCCGTCGACCAGAGAGCTTTGACGACGTGTTCGGCGATTGGGCCGACTGCTTGTGCCCACGTCGGCGCAGTGCGTGACAGGCGTTCAGTGAAATCGCCCATCAACCGGCAGTTTCCGTTCCGTTGCTCAAAGAACCATTCACGCCGGAACGGCTGCCGAGTCAACCAGTTCAAGAGGAACGCATCCACGTGCGGCCGGATTGGCTCCATGAGGTCGCACGCGAGACTGTCTCTGGCGCGCATGTCTGCGTGCAGGGCACCGAGCCTGGATCGAGGCCCATCGCCACCGCGGCCAGTCGCGCCTCTGATTCGAGGATGGCGTACAGGTAGTTCAGAATCGCATTCGGTGGGTTGACAGACAGCCTCGGAGATCCGGTCAGCGGGGAGATTCGCATGCCGAACGTCCGCCAGTGATTCGGAACACGGTGGAGATCCCGACTGGGAAACAGAACCGGCAGGTCACGCCAGCAGCTCCAGTACGTCAACGCAGCCTGAGCCTCCACAATCCGGAGACTCTCAATCGTGTCCGCGGCAGTCACACGTTCGCGTTGTGTGGCAATGGACGCAGCCGCATCCGGTTCACGGAAGACCTCGCGCACGATGCGTTCTTGTTCGCGAAGCTTCCGACCGATCAAGTCCTGGGCGATTCGGATTCCCAGTGCCGATCCACGTGCGAGTGCCTGCGCTCGTCGAAGTCGCGCATCCTTCGGCCCGATCGGTCCCGTCGCGACCAAGACGGACCCATCACGGTCGAGCATCACGAACGAAGCCTTCTGATCGGCTAACCACCGAAGCGCAGAAAGCGAGACGGCCCCGTCCGCACCCACGACCGTAAGCCGTCGCAGGCCATGACCAACACGAGGAAACAGGGTTCGCCGTCGGTCTGCACCGATGCCGTCCTCGACCACGAGATGACCGCGATCAACGCGCACGTTGATCCCGTAGCCGAACAGGGTCACGACTCCACGAGTTGGCGAGAGCCGTCGAGCAGTCGACAAATTGAGAGACGATGAGAGTTGAGGTACGGTGACTGAAGCTGCCATTGGAGTTCATCCCTCCGTTGGTGGTTAGGGTCTATCGCCTGCTCGCAACAGGTGATAGGCCCGTCTCTATTCGCGAATTGACAATCCGAATTCCGGGATCAGCGGCCCCGGCCGCTTGCTGCCGTTTTGTTCTTGCGCGTTTTCATGAAATCGATCCACATGCAACGTACTGTCGAGACACTCACATTGAAGGGTCGTCCTGCAGCTTCAAATGCGTCCTGCCTTGTAGAACCTTCCGCTAAAAACCCGGACACGCGCCTCACAATCGTTGCTGCTTGAGCCGCCGCGAGCTTTCGAGGCCGTCCGCCCGCCCCCGGTTTGCGAATGAATCCGCGGGCCCATTTGAAGAACCCGCGCCGGAGCTGCGATTCGCGTTGCAAACGCTGCGCTCGGGACGAATAGCCTTTTGCGGGCGATCCCAAGGGCGGTATCGATCGAAATAAATCCGTAACGGCCGTTTCCATCCGAGCTTTCTCTTCTCTCAGCCACGCCTCAAATTCAGCGCGCTGTCTGTCTGTCGAGTGAAGGAGGAGGTTGCCAACGTACTCGCGAGTTGCTTGATCCATGCAAGTGACGAAGCAGTTTGTTAGCGCCTTCACGAATCTTTCGTGCGCTTCCTTCTCAGTCATTGACCAAAACTGCGCGCGTTGAGTTTTGGTAAGAATCTTACCAAAACGCTTGCGCCGTTGACTAAGAAATCGTCACGGCGACGATTCCCTTCGTGGACCTTGTTCATGGAGGGTAAGCACGTGAAGCAAAAACGCAGCAACGCAAAGCACTTCGATCGAACTCCATCGCATGCAGCAACCAAGGCCGGGCAAGTCCTGACGCGGATGCGCGAAGGCGCATCGTTACGGAAGGCGAGTCGCGAGGTTGGTATTGATCCTCGCACCGTCAAACGGCTGGCTGGTTCCGCTCTCCGGCAATCGCCGTCAGGTCGCTATGTCGCACGTAATAGCGACCGACTTCAGCGCGAAGTCCGGATTCCTGCGCCCGACGGACTGCGTGACGTGACCGTCCGGGATTCAAAGCACGCCACCCTCGTTGGTGAGTACCTGGAATGCGGTTCATGCGTACCTAGCGCGAGGCGACGCAGCACGACTCGACGAATTTCGAGGTCTGCATATCACCACGGTCGACGGTGAGCGGGTTCCGCTTTTGACCGACCGCGCCGCACTGGATGTCCTCGGCTCGGCGGGTCTTCTGGCGTTCGAATCGATGTACGTGAAGGCGGTGTAACGTGGCTGCCAGAATCTCCTCTCGACGTAGACCATCCGATCACTTTGTCCGCAGAGCGAAGGCTGAAAGACGCGTTGGACGCGGCGCACGCTGCGCATGCGGTGAAGGGACGCCCCTCCGCGCTGATCGCTGGCTCCGAGCCGATGACTTGTTGCCAGTGCAGGCGAACCGCGGAGCACAGAGCGACCATGGACCATCACCACGTCGCCGGTCGCGCGAATGACCCGACCACGATTGGTGTTCCGACCAACGATCACGTCGCTGAGCTTAGCGAGCGGCAGAGGGATTGGCCGGAACAGACCCTCCGGAACCCTGACGGCGATCCCCTCCTTAGGGCCGCGGCGTGCATCCGCGGGTGTCTCGAGACGGTCGTCTATCTCGCCCAACGTCTGCTGCTCTGGATTCCCAAGCTGCTCGAACTCACGTCGGCACATCTCACCCACACGAACGGACGATTCTACTGGCGTGGAACGCCACTCGCCGCGTTTGAGCGAACGCGATAGGAGACGACATGAAACCAATCATTTCGTCACTGCCCGTCGCCGTTCGCGTCTATCCACAGCCGTCAGGCACGAAGCCTCACGTCCCGAAGCGTGGGCACTGGACACGCCCAGACGCCATGCTCGTCTTCGACACGGAGACACGGACGGATGCCACGCAGGCGCTTCTATTCGGAAGCTACCGGTTCATCGATCAGGGTGCATGCCTGGAGGAAGGACTCTTCTATCCAGTGGACCTACCGCGCCGTGACCGTGCGACGCTTACCAAATACGTGAGAACACATCGCCCCGACGTGGCGACCGACGGAGTTCCTCAGCTGCAGCTGCTGCCGCTCCGTGATTTCTTGGCGATGCTCTTTCGCGTTGTGTACAAGGGACAAGCGCTGATCGTTGGGTTCAACCTGCCGTTTGATCTGTCGCGGCTGGCGTTCGACGCGGCCAACGCCCGCGATCGATATGCTGGCGGATTTTCGCTCGGTCTCTGGTCATACACGGACCCTGAACGGGTCGAGCGCTCGAATCGATACCGGCCACGGCTCGCGATTAAGCACATCGATAGCAAGCGCTCGTTGGTGGCGTTCACGGGTCGTCGGCAACCGGATCGCGTCGACCAGATTCCGAACGGGGCACCCTTTGGACAGCCGCAGTCGGGCTATGTCTTCCATGGGCACTTTCTTGACCTGCGCACCCTGGCGTTCGCCCTGACGGACCGGGGCTATTCGCTCCAGAAAGGATGTGAGGCGTTCGGTGTCGAGCACGGCAAGCAGACTGTCACCACCCATGGGATCGTCACGAACAGGTACATCGACTACAACCGGCGCGACGTGTTGGCGACAACCGAACTCGCCGTGAAGCTGCTCACGGAATACGACGCGCACCCGATCCCCCTCCAGGTAACGAAGGCCTACTCGCCTGCGTCGACCGGCAAGGCGTATCTCCCGGCCATGGGGATTCCGCCGATTCTCGAACGGCAGCCTGATTTTCCGGCAGCGTACCTGGGCGCGGCACAATCGGCCTTTTTTGGCGGCCGGACCAGCGCGCACATTCGCAAAACAGTCGTGCCCGTCGTCTACACAGACTTTCTCTCGATGTATCCCACGGTCAACAGCCTGATGGGACTCTGGCGATTCGTGACGGCGGAACGAATTGCGGTGGAAGACTGCCGTGATGATGTCGAAAGGTTCCTGCGCGACCTTCGCGCAGAAGACCTCTTCAAGCAGGAGACGTGGCCGCATCTCACCGCTTTCGTTCGCGTCGTCCCGAACGGCGATCTCTTGCCCACGCGCAGCCAGTGCACCAGAGAGCCACGATTGGCAAGTCGCGATCAGCCACCTGTCCGCGCCCGACACCGAGGGCGACCAGCACGCGCTATGGTTTTCCCTGCCAGACGTCGTGGCATCAGTGCTCCTGACCGGCCGCATCCCGCGGATCGTCGATGCGTTTCGGCTCACGGCTCACGGCCAGCTCAAGACGTTGACACGGACCTCATTGCGAGGTGTCGTCGACATTGACCCGCGACACCAGGACTTCTTTCGCGTCGTTATCGAGGAACGCAAGCGACTGTCACGACGGACCGACTGGACAGCGGATCAACGGCAGCGTGCGGACAAAGCGCTGAAGGTGCTAGCCAACGCGACGAGCTATGGAATCTTCGCGGAGATGAATCGGCAGGAATCCGACGCAGCCGTGCGCGTGCAGTGTCACGGCATTGATCGTTCGCCGTTCACGTGTGAGGTGGCCCACCCCGATGTGCCAGGCGAGTACCGTTTTCCGCCAATCGCATCGCTGATCACGGGCGCGGCTCGGCTCATGCTGGCGATGCTCGAACACGTCGTGACGGAACTGGCCGGCACGTATGCGATGGAGGATACCGACTCCATGGCGATTGTCGCCACGAAGCGGGGCGGGCTCGTCCCGTGCGTCGGTGGACCACATCGCATGAAGGATGGACGGGCCGCTGTACTCGCCCTGTCGTGGGACCAGGTGGACGCCATTTCCGACCGGTTCGCCTCACTCAATCCGTACGACCCCACGGTCATACCTGGCTCAATCCTCAAGGTCGAGACCGACAACTTTGATCCAAATACCGGCAAGCAGCGGCAGTTGTACTGCCTCGCGATCTCTGCCAAACGGTACGCCCTGTTCACTCTCGATAGGAAGGGCGTGCCCACGCTTGTACGGCACTCCCAGCACGGGCTTGGGCACCTGCTGAACCCGACCGATCCCGACAGTGACGATCGGAACTGGATCGCGCAGGCATGGCTCAACATGGTGCGTCGCGCACTGGATCTGCCGACGAAGAGGCTGCCGTTCGAGGACCGCCCTGCGATTGGGCGCATCACGATCAGTAGTCCGGCTATCATGCGGCCCCTCGCAGCGCTGAACGCCGGAAAGCCATACGCGGAACAACTGAAGCCGTTCAATTTTCTGCTGACCTGCCATGTGCGCAAGCTAGGTCACCCGCCAGGCGTGGATCCCGAACACTTCCACTTGATCGCACCCTTCGAATCAGATCCACGGCGCTGGACGAAGATGGATTGGATCGATCAGAACTCAGGCACGACCTACCGCATCACGACAGCGGGCCATTACGGTATTGCTGGCGTCGCACGCGTCAAGACATACGGCGACGTGCTTGAGGAATACGAGTGGCACGCGGAGTCCAAATGTGCGGACGCGAACGGCGCGCCCAGCGACAAGACCACGATCGGGTTGCTGCAACGGCGGCATGTTCGCATCCGCGTCCTGAAATACATCGGCAAGGAGTCGAATCACCTGGAGGATGTGGAAAGCGGCGTGTTGCATGCCGCTGAGAGCGTCTACACGGAATATCCAGATCCGCGGCACGAGGAATGGAACACGATCCGCCAAGCTTTGCGACGCGTTTCCCTGTGACGAATTTGAGCGTGTGACGGGAAAATCGCGGCGGATGCTCATTGACGCACGACAAGGGCGACGGCGTCCGCACGCCCGCAATCGGCGATTGCTTGCGAGAATCGCGCGGCAAGTGGGCAAGTTGCGATAGAGTCCTGGCCGTGACACACCACTCCGCGAATCCCTATGACCCACTACCTCGACTTGTTTTCGCCGCAAACGTACAAAGCGTTTTGCCGCTCAGACCAGTCCATTAGCGGTTTTCGCAAAACCCATGAAAAGCATGCACAGCGCGTACAGCCGGGAGATCGCTTCATCTGCTACATGAGCAAGGTCTCGCGATGGTTTGGCCTCTTGGAAGTCTTGAGCACATCGTTCGTTGATGAGCGGCCCATCTTTTATGAGGTTGACGACCCGTTCGTCGTCCGGTTGTCTGTGTTTAGCGGGTCAGTGTACCGCACGGATTGCCCGGAGCATCGACGGTACGGTGGGTGTGGGTGCCGTGAGCAGCGCGACGAGCAGATCCGTTGCATCGAGGGCGCGTTGGCCGGCGGTGCGCAGCACACTGGCGAGCACTTGCTGACTGTCCGCACCACGGCGCGTGCGATTGCCGCCGCCGCACATTTTGCGCGTGACGACGGCCGGGCGCAGCGCGTGCTCGGCGCGCCAGTTGGTGGCGTCGAGGGTCGGGTCGAACAGAAAGCTGAAGATGGCGGCGAATTCGACGATGAGGTGCTGTTGAAACCGTCGCACGGCGAGTCGGCGACTCGGCGTGCGCTGCAGAAGCTGGCCCAGCCGCTCGAGGTACTGCCCGCGCGCGACTGCCAGACCGTGCTCGGAGATCACGCCCGCGTGATAGCGATCGCGGGTTAGCAGCGCGGCCTGCAGGGTCGCTTTCACGGCCGTGACGAAGGGCTGCTCCGGATAGTCGAGCAGCAAGACACGACACCGCCGCAGCAGATGCGCGAGACAGGTCTGGTGCGCGGCGTGCGTAAACTGGCGATACGACTGCCAGCCGTCACGCTGCAGCACGCCAGGATAGTCCACGCCGATGACGTGCGCGGCCTGCGCGAGGCCGCGCCCGGCTGGATGGCATAGACGGTCGTCTCCGGCGTGACAAAGGCCCAGAGCCACTGCAAATCGGCGTCGACGCGCCAGCTCGTTTCGTCGGCGGTCACCACCGGACTGCCGCGCACCGTCGCGCACAACAGGGTCATAGCTCGGCTGCGCCTGCCGGGCGGCCCGATGGACGGCGTGGACCAGCCCACCCCGCGTGACCGTCAAGTGGAAGCGATCGCGGACGAGGGTCGCGATCTTCCCATACGGCAGGCCCAACCGCTTATTGAGGAGCACCGCGAAGGCGACCGCCTCGGGCCCGAGTTGCGCGGCGGCGGCGCCGAGGGCGTCGGAGGTTCGCAGCGGATGCCGGCCTTGCAGGCGCCGACGACACTGGGTGCACTGGTCCAATGTGCACGTCGAACCGGCGGACGATCGGGCGCTGCACCGGCAGCTCCTCTTGATATTGCGGCGCCACTCGAACTCGGCGCACCGGGCCGGCACAATGCGGGCACTGCGGTGGCAACGGCGCCTGATACGTCTCGTCGATCTGCCCTGGCGGCAGGCGATGGGCCGTGCGCCCGTAGGCCGCTCCTGCTTTGCGGCCCGGCCGCCGCGGCAGGGCCACCCGCGTGCCGCGCGAGAACGGCGCCGCTGGCCGAGACACCGCCCGGCGCGCGGCCTCCAGTTCGTCTTTCAGCTTCTCGTTTTCCCGCCGCAGGCGCTGTCGCTCCGCCTCCGACCGCCGCAGGTCCTCTTCCAGCTGCGCGATGCGCCGCGCTTGATCCTCGATGATCTGCTGCGGGTCACCAGGCGGCGGCGGCTCGTCGCGCTGCGGCACGAGTCGGTTATGCCAGATTCACGTGCGCAGGACAAGAGAAAACCTCAGGGCCTCGGCGCCTCGATGTGTCGTGATCAGCGGGATGGCGCGGGTCAGCGTGGGGCTGACCCGCTAAACAGATACGTCCGGTTTAAGGTCAAGCCGGTCGTCTGGTTGCCGCCGGAATTGTCGATTCCGGCGCTCGATGATGTCGTGTGGACAAAACTATCGTTCACCAAGAACCAATCGAAAGGCTCCACAAACTGGGCCGCCCGTGTGCGCGGCAGCTTGAGCCGCCTCAACGAAGAGGATGCGGCGGTTCTGGAAACCGTCCTACTGGAGCAGAACCAGAGGAGGCAGCCCTACCATTTTGATCGAAAACTCTACGAGAAATTCGTCGATGAACCGAGCAAGGTGGCTGTCGTCGTTCCGACGGAAGAATCGGAGATTCAACAGCCCGCCGCGCCAGCGGAAGTGCGGGAATCGCTGCACATCCAAGCGCTCCTGGCAGACATCGGCACACGGTTAGGCTTTCAAGTCTGGATCCCCCGTAGCGATCGAACCGCAGTGCTCAATCTATGGAAGCCGAATGACGAAACGCAGGTCGCCAAAGAGCTGCCACTTCCATACGATGCGGATACGAATAAGACGATCGAGCAGATTGACATGCTTTGGCTAAAGAACAAACGTTCGATCGTTCGTGCTTTTGAAGTCGAGCACACGACCTCGATTTACTCCGGAATCCTTCGGATGGCAGATCTACTCGCGCTGCAGCCGAACATCATGATCAAACTGCACATCGTTGCGCCTATCGAACGCAAAGCCAAGGTGTTCGAAGAGCTGCGAAGGCCGGTGTTCGCCTATCTGGAGAATGGGCCGCTTTCAGAGCGGTGCAGCTATCTTTTGTACGACAGTCTGCGTTCTCTCCTGTCAGTTGAGCATCTCAGTCATTTGCGAGACGATGACTGGACGAGGTACCAGGAGTTTGCTGAAGATGCAGAGTAGGTCTCTACCGTCACCGTGGCTCGCATGCGTGACACTGCATTAATAGTTGGTCCTGTAGCGCTATGTGGAGACCCGAGACACCTTTCGAGCGACGAATGCGGGAGCTGTCTCGGTCGTTTCCTCCACCGCCGTGGCATCCCGCCCACGAGCTTCTCGCCGCCAGAGCTTTACTAGAGGGCGAACGCGACTTGCGGCTTCGAGAATGGTGGCGGGAGCTCAAAGAACAAGTCCCACCGTTCATGTTGTCGAGACTGGAAGGAGGGACCGGTTTTCCACTCTCGAATCAATTGCGCCACTTCTTCAGAGAGGACGCTTCACGCTTTATGAAGCATGGGCCGCACTCGCTTCCGGGCTCATTTAACGTTGTCGAAAGCTTTTTGTTCTTTTCCTACAAGGTTTATTTGTTTGATTTGCGGCCAGAACACGAACACCTCCTCAGTTTTAGCGAGGACCTCGACTGGTACACGAGCGGTGCCTTTCCAGAAGTACCAGCGGCGTTGGTAGACATTCTGCCTGAGGGCGAAGTCCACTCCTACAACATGGTGGCGCCGTCTGAGGACTTTCGGCTCGCAACGCCTGAGTCGAACCTTATCCTGTTCGGCCTGGGCCTCGTCCGACACTCGACAGAACTGTCGATGATGGCGTTGGTCGGTGAGTCGCCACCTTACCTACCCGATTCAACTTTCGACGAAATCAAGGAGGACGGTCCGCGATTCCGAGGGAAGGAAAACATTGAACCAGATCCCGAGTATACAGTCGCGGATCGCTATCATGCCGAAGCCCCTTCCTTCGCGCGCGTACGTTGTACTCGTGCGCTTTGACCTGTCCAGACGACGGTTCGTCGTCAGGTATGTGCATCTAGATTCTGGGCCAAGCTATTTCGTTCTCACAGAGCGATCCAATCGGACTGGACGAAATGGCTCCCGCGAAGCGTGCGGATTTAGCCGGGAATATGAGAAGAGGACTCGCACGTTACGATGGTTTACTCTCATCCCTCGCCACACTCATGTACCTGCCAGCGTTTTTTGTCGATCAGCACGCGAGGGTCAAGAAGACGGTCTTTACTACCGAACTCCATGCACGTCGCTCAACTTCTGAGGTTCAGAAGGCGATCCGCGCTATCGGTAGAAGTCATGTGCCGTTCACAAGGGAAGTATGGTGCTTGGAGTCTCAGAATCCCGATCGACGCGAAGATACAAAGACGATTGCACCGCCAGACCTTGAGTTTGCCGAGACGGGCTTCTGGAAGTCTCTTCCCCCTGGAGACGTGGGAACGGACGAATCAGGCAACCCGATCGTTGGCAAGACCTGGGTCGAACGCACAGAGACATGGTCAACGCAACGGCTTGAGTCATTCGTTGTGCAGAGGCGTCTCAGCGCCGCTCGGGGGCCTAAAGCGGGAACCGTGTACGTCATGCGTTCAGGTTCTCACGGAATCGATCTGGCAAGATCGGTTTCACGAGGCGTGAGCCCGATGAACGCGCCTCGGAATTGAGCGGTGCGACTGGAGTGCCAACGCCGTTCGAGGTGCTTGCGAGATGGGAAGTAAATGACGTCCAGGCTGTCGAGGCTGAGGCTCACCGGCGTCTACGCAATTACAAAGTGAACAAACGGCGCGAGTTCTTCCGAGCGCCGCTCCCGATGATAATCGCCGAGTTGAACAAGATCGCTTCCGGCTGACGCCCCAGGCCGGCTGACGCCCCAGGCCAAGCCGTCGCGCGGTCCCCGTTTCGCGCACCAAGGCAACGATCAAGTTCGCCAGCACGCTCACACGGCGCGAGGGGGTAACATTTCGCGCGCTACTCTGCGTGCGCCTGCGCGCATGAGTGCCCGCACCAGTCGAGCGCCGCTCCCAGCGTTCGCGCTCGCGTCTCACCGCTTGGGGGGCGTTTCGCGCGCTAACGTCTTCTGACCTTTTTGGCCGCGAATCCTACTGCTCGCGTGCGCCCGACCAGGGGGGTGACATTTCGCGCGCTCTAGCTCCTATCCCGGCAATCAGGCCGCGGGGAGAGCTATTCAGACGGGAAAAGTGCTACACCCGCGCGCGTTCGAGCGTCGCGCGGGCGCGAGTCAACGCTTTACGTGCGTTTGGGCGCGCGAGTTTCTTTGTGGGAAATTCCAGGCGCACGTGGTTTGGCGTTATGCTGCGAACCGTGCCGGGATCGGACGTAAGACATGCCGGTCGGTCTAATACTAGTTAGCCGGACCGGCGAGTGTGACGCCGTTTCGATCGCCGTGGCCAGCGACTGCCCGTGTTGATGAGAGGTACCGTGAAACGTCACCTAGCGAGCGTTGTCAGTGCGGTCATTTCGACTTCGCTGCTTGGGTGCGCTGGCCCACCGACAGCCCCCTCGTTGTCTGCCCCGCTGCGCGCAGCCTTCGCTGGAGACTACACGCTGACGGTCCAGATTGACGAAGGATGTGTCGAGTTCGAGTCGCGCAGAGTATGGGCATACCGCGCGATCCTCGAGGATCTGGGCTACCTGTCCGTTCGCGTCCTTGGCGGGGCGTTTACGGAACCCACAGCGGTGGGCCAGCTGTATACGTTCGACAACTCGCAGTTTCGCTTTCTCTTGAATATCCACGACGAGCTCTTTGACCGACTTCCGGCATCGCAAGAACTCCTGATCTATGGTGCCGGCGACGCGACAGGAACCGCGTCGAGCATCTCCGGTGTGGTTCGCGGAACGACCTCGCTCACGGGACGCTCCGGGAATCCTTGTGCCGGTTCACATTCCTTCACGTTTGTTCGGCAGGCGGGGTAGGCCCGGCTAACAGCGCGCTGCACCCGACGGCCGTCGGCGCAGCTGGGAGCGGCCGCGGGTGAGCGCGAATCGTTAGGCAGCAAGAGCGACGACGTGATCAATCCCACACTCTTCATGGACTACATGAGCGGTTCGTTGGCTTCGGTGCACCGAGTGCTAACGTCTGGTTCATTGGATTGGAGCAAGGTAGAGGCGAGAACCTTGCCGAGCTCGCGCGTCGACTGGATGTTTGGCGCGAATTGAGTGGTGGCCCTTTTGCGGACCTGCGCGAGTATTGTGAGCGCCTTGGTGAGTGTCGTTGGCACGGTCCATCGGCACGAATCCAACCGACACTTGGCAAGCTCGCGCGCCTGATGCTCGCGGTCGAGGGGAGAAGCATCGACACCGAGGCGGTTCGGAGCACCGCCCTCGCCGAGTCGCGCTGCTGCGGGAGGCGATTCGAGCGGCGGCGCCTAAGACGGTAAAGTCTTCCTTGGGACATCCGAGATGGAACGTGGTCCGAGATTGCGGGGAGTCGATTCGGTGACGGGCCCGCCGATGCCCGTTGGGCACGGCTGGGCGAGACTCGTTTGGTGGCGCTCACTCATCCGACAGCTCAACGGGGCGAAGAACGCCGACTTCGAAAACATTGGCCGTGAGCTCGCCACCTAACACCTATCAGCCCACACGTTCGAGCGTCGCGAGTCCGCGCTTTACGTTGCTGCCCAGCCGCGAGGACCAGAACTTGTGTAACCCGCTCATGGAAGATTCCACGCAAGCAGAGTTTGAGGTTATGCTGGTCCCGTGCAGGTCGGCTTCGGGGTGTCGGTCGGCCTATGTGTTGGTAACTACCCCGCCGGATGGCCGCGACCCAACTCGACTGTCCAGTTCGTGACCGACGGCATCAAAAGCGCGGCGAAGCCGGGCCGCCGCCGGGAAGTCCGTTGGGGTCCACGGCGCTGACACCATCCAGCAGTGCCTGAATGCTGGCCTCCTCGACGAAATCCACGCCGACATCGCGGCGGTTCTTCTTGGCTCCGGAGTTCGAAATTCCATCGCCGGCACGCCAGCCGTCCTTGGCAACCCGAAGGTGATCCCGGGCGTCGGCGTTACACACCTGCGCTACCCAGTACGCAAGGCGTAGTCCTACCTCACACCTTTCTCGCCCGGCGGTGAGCTCTGTCTCGATGAGACGTTCACGCGCGAGGGCGCCAACGACGTGTCCACAAGTAGCGCGCCACCCAACACGGCGTTAGCCGGCCAGTCCTTAGCGTGGTAATGACGCAGATCGCGAAGTTCACCAGAGTAAATCCAAGCCGCCTTCTTTTATCGAATGGCTTGGATCGCCGCTTCGTGGGGGTGTCTCCTATTACCCCGGCAAATCAGGCCGCGGGATGGGGCGAGCCCGCGTGATGCTGACGTTCGACGGGTGCTCGAGGTCTTGTTCCGGGTTCAGCTGAGCACACCGTTGAACTTCGTCGGAGAAGGTCTCTCGAGTTGACTTGTTCGACGATGGCCAAGGATCATGCGCAACATGACCATCGCTGAAGTTCGTCACCTGTTCACGTATACCGAATGGGCGAACGAGCGTGTGCTCGGTGCGGCGGAGAAGCTGCCGCCCGAAGATCTCCTGCGCGATGTCCACATCAGTTACAAATCGATCCTCGGCACGCTGTTGCATATGGCTGGCGCAGACTGGATCTGGCTCGAACGCTGGAACGGCAACTCTCCCGTTGGTCCCGATGTCTGGGCTGGATGGACACCCGGCGATGCGCGCAGTCTGCAGCAGGTGCGCGAGCAGTGGGAACCGATCGTTCGCAGGCGCAATGCCTACCTGGAAAAGATCTCGGATGCGGATCTCGGTCGCGAGCTGGGTTACAGACGGTTCACGGGCGAGCCCTTTTCGCTGCCGCTCGTTCAGCAGATGCAGCATGTCGTCAATCACGCGACCCTGCACCGCGGCCAGGTTGTGGGCATGATTCGGCAACTCGGCGTCGTGCCCCCGACAACCGATCTGCTGTTCTATTTAATGGAGACTCGCCAGCTTTCGAGTTAGTCACAAGAGGCGGTATCCGCGCTCGCTCGAATGACGCTCATCATCGCCATCCTGCTGTTGCTCGTAGTTTCGCGAGTCGCCGCGGAGCTGGCCGAGCGGGTGGGGCAGCCCGCCATGATCGGCGAGATTCTCGCCGGGCTCATCCTGGGTCCTGCCCTCTTTGGCCTCATTCAGGAGTCACCCGAGCTGACGGCCATTGCCGACATCGGCCTGCTGATGCTGGTCCTGCTGGCAGGAATGGAGATCGAGCTCAAGCAGCTCTTCGACGCGTTCACCGGGCGCAATCTCTGGATCTCGATCATGGGTTTCGTGGTGCCGCTGGCCCTCGGCGTTGCCACTGGCGCGATGATCGGGCTCGACGCCAATCGAACGCTCTTCGTCGGGTTGTGTATCGCGATCACGGCGCTGCCCGTGAGCATCCGCATCCTGATGGACATCGGCCGGCTGCAGACGGTCGTGGGTCAGCGCATCATCGGCGCGGCGATCGCCAACGACGTCCTCGCTCTGCTCGTCCTCGGCGTGATCGTGAATGGGAATACGACGGGCGCAAGCTGGCGCGAGATGCTCGCGTCAGCGGGTATGCCCATCGTGAAGGTCGTCGTCTTCATGGCCGCCGTACTGCTCGCGGGGAAGGCGATCAACAAAGCTGCGGCGATGGCTCATCTCGACCGGTTCAGGGACGCGATCGGGAGTCGCCTGCGGGTCAAGGAGCCGGTGTTCGCCCTCACGCTGCTCTTCGTGATCGTGTTCGCAGCGCTGGCCGAAGTCCTCGGTCTTCATTTCGTCGTCGGCGCCTTCTTCGGATCGGTGCTCCTCAATCACGAGCTGCTCGGTCAGCAGCAGTTCGAGCAGGCGCGAAAGACCGCCTCGGCGGTCAGCATGGGCTTCCTTGCGCCCCTCTTCTTCGCGTCGATCGGGCTGGCATTCGATCCGTCAGGCCTCACCGATCTGTGGCTCACACTCGGTGTCGTGACCGTCGCGTTCGTCGGGAAGATCTTCGCGGGGCGCATCGGTGGATGGCTCGCCGGCATGAGGCCGGCCGAGAGCTGGGCACTCGGGATGGGACTCAACGGCCGCGGCATCATGGAACTTGTCGTGGCCCGCATCGGCCTCAGCAGCGGTCTGATTGGCTCAGGGCTGTTTTCTGTGCTGGTGTTGATGGGAATGGTGACGACGATCGTGACACCCACGTTGCTCAAGCGCGCGTTCGAGGCCGCAGATCGTGAGCAGCAGCGTGACCCTCAATCGGCGGCCTCGATCTGATTGGGACGATACGCCGGAATCGACGGCTGTTTGTAGATTTCTCAGCTCGTCGTTTGTAGCGCTCACTCCCCGACCTAAGGCGGTTGATGACCTGAATTCGATATCTCGTGCAAGGCATTTGCCCATTCGTCAGTTGCTCAGGTCAACTCGTCAAGTCTGGGATGGCGTAGCTGGTCAACGTGTTGCTCTTCGAGGAGGGCTCCCATGATTCGCAAGCTCGAGTCTGGCAGGTACCGTCTCTACTCGAGGAAGATCGACCCGCGGACCCGCCGGCGTCGTAATCTAGGAACGTTCTCGACCCGCGCGGCGGCCGAGAAGCACGAGCGCGCTGTTCAGTTCTTCAAGCGGCGATGAACGACAAGGCGAGGCACGTCCAGCGGGTCTATCTCACCCTGTTGCTCTTGCACACGCTCGCCGCGTCGTTCATCTGGGGAATCAACACGCTCTTCCTGCTCGATGCCGGCCTGAGCAACGCCCAGGCGTTTGCGGCCAACGCCTTCTTCACAGTGGGCCTCGTCCTCTTCGAGGTGCCTACCGGCGTGACCGCTGACATTCGCGGCCGGCGGTTCTCGTACCTGGTAGGAACGCTGACGCTGATCGTGTCGACAGTGCTCTATCTGCTGATGTGGCGCATCTCTGCAGGGTTCTGGCCGTGGGCACTTGCCTCTGCGCTCCTCGGTCTCGGCTTCACCTTCTTCTCAGGTGCCGTCGAGGCATGGCTGGTCGATGCGCTGACCGCGAGCGGATTCACGGGGCGTCTCGATTCGGTGTTTGCGAAAGGTGAGATCGTCGAAGGCGCGGCGATGCTCACCGGCTCGGTGGCTGGAGGCTACCTGGCGCAGGCGACCAACCTCGGGGTGCCGTACGTCGTCCGAGCCGCGATCCTTGTGCTGGGGTTCGTGCTCGCATTCGTCCTCATGCACGATGTCGGCTTTACCCCGAAGGCCAGCGATCGCCCGATTCGAGATGTGAAGCGTGTGCTGTCGAGCGCGCTGAAGTACGGTCTCGGTAATCCGCCGATACGCTGGGTGATGCTGTCGAGCGTTTTCATCGACGGCGTGTCGATCTACGCCTTCTACGCGATGCAGCCCTATCTCCTGGAGCTGTACGGAGACCCGAAGGCGTATGGCATCGCCGGACTCGCGGCGGCGATCGTCGGCGGTGCGCAGATCGGCGGCGGGCTCCTGGTGCCGCATCTCCGTCGCGCATTCGATCGCCGAACCTCCATCGTGCTGATTGCCGTTGTCGTTGGCACGATTGCCCTTGCGATGGTCGCGTTGATGCCGCGATTCCTGACGGTCATCCTGTTGCTGGTGGTGTGGGGTCTCGTGTTTGCCACGGTGATGCCCGTCCGTCAGGCGTTCGTGAACGGACTGATTCCCTCGGAACAGCGTGCGACGGTCTTGTCGTTTGGATCGCTGATGGGATCGGCGGGCGGTGTCGTCTTTCAGCCGGTCCTGGGCCGCGCCGCCGATGTGTGGGGTTACGGCACGTCCTATCTGTGTACGGCCGCAATCCATGCGATCGCGATTCCGTTCATCTGGCTGTGCCGGCGTGAGGGCGCGGAATCAGATGCGATTCCCGCAGACGATGCTCCGTAGGGTCAGCGAGTCGCGTGTGGCGCGGCGGCCGCGGCCGGAACAGCAGCCGTTCGAGGGAATGTTGAGACGAACGACCGACCGGCTCGCGCCTCCTGCACGGCGTATAACAGATCCGCCGTAAGACGCAGCTTGACGACATAGCCGAGACCGCCGGCCTTCCTCGCAGCGAGGACGAAGTCCTCGTCGTCATGCACAGTCAGGAAGACAATGGCAGCCGTCGAACCATCGGCGCGCAGCCTGGACGCTACCTCGAGCCCCGTCATCCCCGGCATCGAGATGTCCAGCACGATGACATCCGGGCGCAAGGTTTTGGCGGCTTCGAGCGCATGCCGTCCGTCTTTCACGGCGCCGACGACCGTACAGCCAGACGTGAGCGCTGCAGTCGCGCACGCGAGCATGATCTCGCTGTCGTCGACGAGCAACACTCGGGTCGTTTCAGATGAAGCGGTGCTGGACGGCATGGCCGGCGAAGTGCACTCATCGTGCCAGTGTCACGAGGTGGAAAGTGGCCGGTCGTTCGCTCAGACCGCGACTGTGTCCCTGCCTTCCACGACGTGCAGTGGTACCCTCGCCTCGAGCCGCGTCCCATCGCCGTCGACGGAGCGGATGTGGAAATTTTCCCCCTCGGGTCGAATCCTGAAGCCTCGATTCAAGACTGAAGCGAAGACAACGCGATGCTCAGCGTTCCGTCAGCCGTATGGATTCGCCGACACGGCGGAACGTCTCTTGGAATGTTTGTCCTTCCTTCTCAGGCACGATCGTCATGTAGTAGAAAAGGCTTCCGTCGGGCAGGAACGTCGTGTAGAGCCCGATGAGCTCGCGGCCGCCGAGCGGCGACGGGTTCACCAGCGGCGTACTCAGCCCGGAGCGCTGGGAGATCCGTATCGACTGCTGCTCACCCGCAACGCGAAGCTCGGGATTGCTTTGCGACACGGCCTTGAGCCACGCGTTCGTCGCTTCTCGCAGATCTCTCGAGCCGGCCTTCGTGATGCCGAACTCGACACCGTGCGTGAACATCGTCTGCCCATTGACCTGACCATAGCCGTTCTGCGGGACGACTTTGATCGAGCTGTTCGACGGCAGGCTGGTCCAGTTCTCCGGGACAGATGCCTGAAACACCTTGCCGCCGTTGATGCTTCGGTATTGCGCCGACGGAAGTGGGACAGGTTGGCCCGGGGTTCCCACTGATGGCACTGATTCGCCGCCGGAGCCTCCTTTTGACGGAGCCGGATCGTTCATCGATTTCGCCGGCGGCAGCTTCGCGAACGCGGCCTTGATCGACTCGAACTCCTTCTGGTCGGCAGGCGCCGCGATCGTCAGCATCTGCGCTTCTTTGGTGATGTACTGCGTGCGGTTTCCTGGATTCGGGTGGCTGCTCATCCACTGCGGAGCGCCGCCGCCTCCGCTGCTTTTCGACTCGCGCTCGATCGTTTCGAACATGCGCGCGAGCTCGCGCGGGTCGTAGCCGGCGCGCGCCATGATTTGTGCGCCGAGCAGATCGGCCTGCTTCTCGTAGTCGCGGCTGTATTTCAGAAGGAACGTGCCGAGTCCGAACTGGCTGCCCTGCGCGATCGCCGATCCAGCCGCACCGCCCACGACCGCGCCGCCGAGGACGCCGGCAATCTGACCGAGCTGCAGCCAGGGGTTCTGTGCTTTCGACGCGTTGGCAGTGCCGTGCCGGAGGAGCACATGCGACAACTCGTGCGCCATCACGCCGACGACCTCGCCTTCGGCAGCGGCGGCCTCGAACATGCCGCGATTGACGAACATCGGTCCGCCCGGCAGTGCGAACGCGTTGATCTCCTTCAGATTGACTGGCGTGAACGAATACTCGAAGACCGATTCCTTGAACGCGGGAGGAGCGACTTCCACGAGGCGCTCGCCGAGCCTGTCCAGATAACTCGAGATGCGGTCATCCTGGATGACCGGGTACTGCTGGCGAACTTCGGCGGCGGCTTCACGACCGAGTTCGACGTCCTGCTGCGGCGTGTAGCGGTTGTTCGGGCGCTTGATCGCCGTCTGCGCCAGCAGACCCGTGACTGAAATCGACAAGACCACCATGAGCGCCGTCGTGCGCAGTGAGGCGGTTGTGATCGCCATGATTGCTCTCCTGAATGACCCGTTGTATCCCGGTTGTAATACAGGATCGAGTCTTACGCGACTGCTTTTTTTGATCAGCTTACGCGCACCGAAATCGACGTCACGGCGCTGCGATTCCCGTGCCGCCTTTCACTGGCGCGCATGGCTCGCGTATCGCGCCTGCGCGCTTTCCCACGATCGCCGCAAGTCACGCATGAAAACGAAACACTTCGGACGGCTCACCGCAGTCATCGAGCAAACCGAGTTCCGCTGCAATACGTAGTGAAACTGGAGGGCCATGTGTGGGGGACGCGTGCGATGTGTTGACGCTGGTTGACGAAGGACGCCTGCGGCTGCTGATTAGCGCACCTGGCTTGCCATCCGAAGCTCGTGATGGATCGTGGGCATCCTTCGCCTGCATTCACGAGCGAAGGATGGTGGACCAGACGGGAGTCGAACCCGTGACCTCATGAATGCCATTCATGCGCGCTCCCAACTGCGCTACTGGCCCACGGTGGGGTGGCTTGTCAGCCGTAGCTCGTTCAATGCCTGAACGAGCCCGCCTTCGCCGAAGGCTTCGGCGGGCAACCTTCACTGTGCAAACATGAGCGAAGGTTGAACACTCAATCGTAGCGCAGGGGCGATGATGCGGCAACCAGGTCGTGACTGGCCGCGGGACCGGCCGTCCGCACCCCACCCGACGTCTGACGAGAGTGGGCCAGCACCAGCCACCGCGTCAGCTGAGCCGCCGCTTCCTCCGGGGTTGAGCCGTAGAAGGGCATGAGAGCCGTCGGCATCCCGGCCAGGCGCCGCAGTTGTGCGCGCCATCGGTTGCCAACCGGCATGACTTCAATCTGATACAGGCGGCCGCCGATATCGTGTTCGAAGCGGTGAACGGTCACAGAAGGTCGATCAATTGTTCGCAAGACGGAAGCCGAGATCTTACGCGGACGTTACGTGCGGTCAAGCGAAGCGGGGCGCGAAGACGTCGTCCACATGCCCGCCGGAAGCGATCGCCGGGAAATTTTCGACAAGAAAAATGTGCGCTGTCAGCTTCTGCACAGCTTTTTCACCAATCATGCACAGGTTTTCCACAATCGCGCGTCAAATGGACAGTTCGAGCCGAAAACCGATCCAGCAGGTAGAATGAACCCCTCCAGCCGGATGGCTCACTTGTTACGGGTGCTCATCGTTTTCGGTCTTCTCACCGTTGCGCGTGTTGTCACAGCCGCGGAGCCGGAGGCCACCCTCTTCCGTATCTTCATGCTCGACGGCAAGACGTTCGTCAGCTACGGAGAGTTCGTTCGTCTCGATGAAAACGTGGTTTTTTCGATGCCCGTCGGTGGGCCGCCCGATCAGCCCCGACTCCAGGTGGGCATGGTCCGCGCCGACCTCGTCGATTGGAATAAGACCGAGCGCTATGCCGCCTCGGCGCGCTACCAGCGCTACGCGGCGACGCGCGGCGAAGAAGACTACCTGCGCCTGACCAACGACGTTGCCGACGTCCTGAACACCATCGCACTCTCCACCGATCGCGCGCAGGCGCTGGCCATTGCCGAGCGTGCTCGGCAGACGGTCGCTGCCTGGCCGCAGTCGCATTTCGGTTACCGGCTCGATGACATTCGCGAGATCGTCTCGCTGCTCGATCAGGCGGTCTCGTCACTGCGGGCCGTGGGCGGTGGAAATCCCTTCGAGCTGGCGCTCGTCGCGATGCCCAGTCCACCCGAGATCGAACCGGTGCTCGGGATGCCGAACGCTCGCGAGCAGATCGACCAGATGCTGCGTCTGGCCACCGTCACGACAGCCGCCTCAGAGCGGATGGCGCTGCTGCACGCCGCGCTGGCGTTGATTTCGGAAGCCGGGCCTTCACTGTCTGCCCCCGATGCCTCGACCTATCGCGCCGATGTCGAACGTGCGATTCGAGACGAACTCGCCATCGACAAGCGATACACCGATCTCTCACGCCGATCCCTCGATCAGGCAACCCGCGCGGCGACCCGTGCGGATAGCCCGGCAATCGAGCGCATCGCCGTGACCGTGCGTCAGGAAGATACCAAGCTGGGTAACAAGCGTCCCCAGGTCGTCGAGGCGCTGAACACGTCACTCCAGGGAAAGCTGGCTCACGCACGTCGTCTTCGCCTGCTTCGGGATCAGTGGACTCTTCGCCGCGATACCTATCGTCAGTATCAGCAATCAGTGGCCTCGTCGTTGCTAATGCTGGTCAAGTCCACGGCATCCCTCAGAGCCATCCGGACGCTCGACGGCCCGCATCCCGATCAACTCGTCACGCTCAAAGCGCAGTTGAGCGGCGGCGCCGTGCGACTCGAGCGCATGCGGACACCGGAGTACCTGCGTGACGTGCACGAGCGGCTGGTTGGCGCGTGGCGCTTTGCAGAGAATGCCGTTCGCGCCCGTTACGATGCGGTCTCGAACGCCGACGCAACGGCAGCATGGGAAGCCTCGTCCTCGGCCGCTGGCGCGTTGATGATGCTGGCCCGCGTGCAGCAGGACCTCACGTCTCTGCTGTCTCCACCGCAACTGCAGTAACCCGCCCCGATCGCGTCGTCTCCCCGGCTGAATCCGGACACTATGCCTGTCGGTTTTCTGGTTGCCGGAGCTGGTAGCCTGTAGCCAGTGAACCGTCCCACTCCTCGCTCGACTCGTCTCGTGCGCGTTGCTGACCTGCACGCCTTTCGCGATGCCGCTGTCAGACTCGCGACGACCGGGTCGCCCGTCGAGGCACGCGATCGCATCGTCGTCGTGCCGACGCGCGCGGCTGCGTCGCTGTTGATCCGGACCATCGAGGATTCTTCGCTCGACTCCACGACGCAGGCAGTCATCCTTCCCGATCTGGTGACGCCTCGCGAGCTCGTGTCGCGGCTCGGCGACCGTCTCGGCAGTTGGCGTCCGATCCTCACACCGGCCGAACGCGAGGTTCTTCTCGGCGTCGCGTGCCGGACGGCGCGCCAGGCGGGAGCCGAACCGCCATTTCATCTGCGGCCCGGTCTCATCGCCGAAATCCTGCGGTTGTACGACGAGCTGAAGCGTCGTCAGAACAACGTCGACGACTTCGAGCGGCGCGCGCTTGGCGTGCTCGAGCCGGGTGCGGCCATCGACCGCGGCGCCGAACGCCTGGTGAGGCAGACGCGATTCCTGGTTGCGGCATTTCGAGACTTCGAGCGCCGTTCGGCCGCCAGTGGCGACGATGAACACATGCTGCGCGCGAGGCTTGTCGCCGAGATGCCGCGCCGGCCATATCGGCACATCGTGTTGACGATCACCGATGAGGCGTTCGAACCCTACGGCCTGAGCCCGGCGGACTGGGATCTGCTGACCCGTATTCCCGGTCTCGAGCGTCTCGATGTCATCGTCACCGACACGGTGCTCGCGGGGGCGCTTCACGAGCGTATTCACAGGATGCTGCCAGGGATCGAAGAGATTCGCGACGAGGCTGCGCTCGATCGGCAACTTCCGGTGCTCGTCATTCCCGCCACGGGACGAGCGGTGCATGTCGCTCGCGATCGCGAAGAGGAAGTGGCCAGTGTGGCGCGGCGAGTCAAGCTCGCCGTTCGACTGGGTGAACTGTCTTCGCCGGGCCAGGCCGCACTGGTCGTCAGGCAGCGACTTCCGTATGTCTACGTGGCTCGCGAGATCCTGCGATCGGCCGGTGTGCCGTGCCAGACGTTCGACGCGCTGCCGCTGGCATCCGAGCCCTATGCGGCGGCGCTCGACCTGGTGCTGTCGTGTGTGAGCGCAGACTTCGCACGTATCCCGGCAATGGCGCTGCTTCGATCGCCGCATTTCCGTTTTGCTGACAGTCGCGACGTCTCGGCCCTCGATCGAGCGCTTGCCGCGTCCGGGTATCTGGGCGGCATCGAGGCGCTCGAGCGGCTCCTCGATGTGTGGCGTCAAGCGAGGGACGTCCGGCTAAAGCCGGACGCAACCTCGAAAGCAAGTTCCACCGATCGTGCGATTCGGGCGGGAGAGCGGCTTCTTTCCATCGCGCGGGAACTCGCCTCTCTCAAGTCAGGCGCACCCGTGGCGGACCATCTGCACGTTCTGCTGACGTTTTTTCAGGCCCACGAATCGTCGGCTATGCCCGAGGAGTCGCTCCGCGCGCGCCACTTGCGAGCCCGCGGCGCGGTGCTCGTGACGCTCGCCGCGCTTCGTGACGCCTATTCCCGTTTCGATGCCGAGCCGGTTGACGGTGATGAGGTTGCTGCGCTCGTGCGTCGTTGGATCGAAGGGCAGACCTTCGCTCCACGCTCAGGTGAGGGAGGCGTTCACATCGTCGATGCCGACAGCGCGCGCTTCGGACAGTTCGATGACGTTCACATTGCTGGACTCGTCGAGGCCGAGTGGCCGGACCGCGCTCGGCAGAACATCTTCTATTCGCCAGCCGTCCTCCGGGAGCTTGGCTGGCCGGGCGAGGTCGATCGGCTGACCGGCGCGCGCGCGGCGTTTGCCGATCTGCTCCGGTTGCCGACGTCACGGCTGTCCGTCTCGACGTTTCTCCTCGAAGGCGATGCCCTGGTCAGTCCCTCGCCGTTCATCGACGAAGTGGAGCAGTGTGGCCTCGACTCAGTCGAGGAAGTCGAGCCGTCCACTCGCATCTTCGAGTCCGAAGCCCTCTGCCATGAACCGATCGACGCCACGCCTCTGAGCGCCTTTGCTCGTCAGTGGCTACCGCGACGAGTGCGTGTCGCTGAACTGCCGTTAGCGCGATTCCGGGGGTTCACGGAGCCTCCCGCGGCCCGGGCGTATTCGTTGAGCGCACTTGAACGCTATCAAGACTGTCCTTTCAAGTTCTTCGCGGCCGACATCCTGCGCCTCGAAGAAGTTCCCGAGGATGAGTCGACGATGTCGCCGCGGGCGCGAGGGCGTTTCATCCACGAAGTCTTTCAGCGCTTCTACGAGGCATGGGACAGCCGCGGTGGCGGAGCGATCACGTCCGAGCGAGTGGACGAAGCGCGTGCGCTGATGGCAGAGGTTGCCGAACCTCTGCTCTCACGGTTGCCCGAAGCGGATGCCGCTCTCGAGCGTGCGCGGCTTTTCGGATCGGCTATTTCAACCGGCTCCCTGGAAATCGTTCTCGGGCACGAAGCGTCGTCGCCGGCCGATGTTCGTGAACGGTGGCTCGAGTATCGGCTCGAAGGGGAGTTCGGGTTGGGATCCCAGCAAGGCCGAAAGGTGGCGTTGAGAGGCGTTGCCGATCGCATCGACCTCCTCGCGGACGACCGGTTGCGGGTCGTGGACTACAAGACCGGAAGTGCGCCCAATCCTTCTCGTGCCCTGCAGGTCGCCATCTACGCGCTCTGCGCGCAGGAACGACTACACGATCGTGATGGCGGCAAGTGGCCGATCGCGGAGGCGCTCTACCTGGCGTTCAGCGGGAAGAAGTCGCAGGCCGACGTTGTGCGAGCAGGGCACGACCCCACGGAAGCACTCGAGGCCGCGCGCACGCGACTGCTTCGCATCGTCGATCGCATTGCGGGCGGCGAGTTTCCTCCGCAGCCGCACGACGAGATCCTGTGTGACTTCTGCGCGTACGTCGCCGTGTGCCGCAAGGACTACGTGCATGATTGAGCCGAGGCTGCCGTTCGACGAGGAGCCTGTCGAGTCGCGGATCGACGCACGCGACCGCGCGGGGCGCGAGCGCGCGGTCGATCCTCGATTCAACGTTGCGCTGGAAGCGTCGGCAGGCACTGGCAAGACCCGCGTGCTGGTCGATCGCTACGTGAACCTGCTGCGCGAAGGTGTCGACCCTTCCGAGATCCTGGCGCTCACCTTCACACGCAAAGCCGCGGCCGAGATGCGCGAGCGCATCATCGCGACGCTGCGCAACGCCGGCGCGCGCGGGGAGTTCCCGCCGGCGCGCTGGCGAGAGTTACGCGACCGGACTGCCGACGTCGCAATCAGCACCATCGACGCATTCTGCCTGTCGCTGCTGCGCGAGTTCCCGCTCGAGGCAGACCTCGATCCTGGCTTCCAGATGGCGGACGAGACCGAGGTTCCGCGGCTCGTCGACGAGGCGCTCGATCGAGCGTTGCGCATCTGTCGGATCGTGGCGCGCGACGACGAGCACGTGGCGCTCGTGTTTGCACAGCTCGGCGACCGTCGTGCGCGTGCCGGACTGGCAGGTCTACTCGCCCGCCGCATTGTTGCCCCGAGCATCTTGGGTCGCTACCTGACGGCCGGACCTCGCGATCTCACCGTGCACGAGGCGGCGCGCCGCGGTGCCGCCTCACTGCTGGCGGTATTCGAAGCGATGCGGGGAGGGCTCGATCGGTTCCTCGACACCGGTCCGCTGCATCCGTCGTTCCGCCTCCTGCTGCGGCCGCTGCGCGATCTCGAAGAGGCGGTTGCCGCAGGCAATGACGTCGATCCCGTGATGGTGCAGGACGTGTTTCGCAAGGCGCGCGAACACTTCCTCACCAAGGAAGGGGAGCCGCGCAAGCAGCTTCCCGCGAAGTACAAGAAGGCGTTGTTCGCGTCGGCAGTCGACCATCAGGCACACAAGGACCTGGTCGTCGGCCACGCGCAGGCAGTGCTCGACGCGCACCGGGCATGGCGTCGCGACCTCAATGTGCTGGTGTCGCGCGGCGTTTGGCGGATGTTCCGGATCGCCGAGGCGGAATACCGGCGCACGCTCGATGCACGGGCACTGCTCGACTTCCCTGACGTGCTGCTCAAGACGATCGAGCTCCTGCGTCAGATGGAGGAGTTCGCGCAGAGCCGCTTCCGCCTGGAAGCGCGGTATCACCACGTGCTCGTCGATGAATTCCAGGACACGAGCCGGGCGCAGTGGGAGCTGGTGTCACTGCTCGTACAGGCATGGGGTGAAGGCGCCGGCCTCGCTCATGCCGGCGCCCTGCCCCCGTCGATCTTCATCGTGGGCGACCGCAAGCAGTCGATCTACGGCTTTCGCGATGCCGATGTGTCGCTGTTTCGTCAGGCCAGCGAGCACATGTCCAGTCTCAGGCCCGGTGGCGACGTACGCCGTTCGATCTCGCGCAGCTTCCGATCCGTTCCTCCGCTCCTGGCCTTCGTCAACGATTTGTGTGAAGGAGTGGCCAAGCTTCCCGATCGCCGCGACGCTTTTGCCTTCGAGGAGCAGGACCGTTTTCCGATCGACGCCGCCGATGAAGACGATTCCTCGCAGGCGTTGGGCGTCGTGACGGGAGACTCGTTCGAATCGTGTGCGCGCACGACCGCCCTCGAAGTCGCACGGCTCGTTCGTGAGGGAGTGCTGGTTCGCGATCGCGACACCGGGGTCCGCCGGCCGGTCCGCCCCGGTGATGTGGCGATCCTTTTCCGGACGCGGGAGAGCCATCGCGAGTACGAGCGCGCGCTGCAGGACGTCGGTATCTCCGCGTACGTCTACAAAGGACTCGGATTCTTCGACGCCGATGAGGTCAAGGACGTGCTGGCCGTCCTCTGGTATCTCGCAGATCCAGTCTCGAACCTGAGGTCGGCCGCGCTTCTGCGCTCGCGGTTTGTCCGCGTGTCGGACGACGCGCTCAGGCGGCTCGCCCCGCAGTTCGCTGAAGCGCTCGGAGCGGAGGCACCACCCATGCTGGCGCTCGACAGCGACGATGCCGAAGTTCTTCGTCTGGCGCGCGAGTCGACCGCGAGGTGGCGCGCCCTCGCCGAGTGGATGCCACCGGCCGAGCTGCTCGATCGCGTGCTCGAGGAGTCCGCGTACGCGGCCGAGCTCAGAGGCCCTCGACTCGCGCAAGCGCGAGAGAACCTCAAGAAGATTCGAGCCATCATCCGCCGCATCCAGAATCGCGGCTACTCGACACTCGAACGGATCGTCACTCACCTGGACCATCTCGCCGTTGGCGATGAGGCCAATGCCGTCATCGATGCCACCGATGCCGTGAGCCTGATGACGGTTCACGCGGCAAAGGGGCTGGAGTTTCCCGTCGTCTTCGTCGTCAACCTGTCGCGCGGCACGGGCAATTGGCGGGATGCGATCCGCATCGCAGGCGAGACCAGCGACGATGTATCGGTTTCAGTGGGCGACTTCGAGTCACGTGCGGATGAGGACGAGCCAGACCGGGATCGCGAGGAAACGAAGCGTCTGCTGTATGTGGCACTCACGCGAGCGCGTGATCGCCTGTATCTCGGTTCGGTTCTCAAGGAGGGTCGATTTCAGCCGACTCGAGGAAGTCTGGGTGAAGTGCTCCCGACATCGATGCCTGCTGTCTTCGTCGAGGCAGGGGCGGGCGCGACGGCGGTTTCGTGGGCGGGCGCGGCCCGATCTCACGTGATGAACGTGTGTGCGTCCGAACCGGTAGCTCCGAAGTCGACAGAACCCCCGGGACTGAGCACGCCAGGCGGTGCCGGTCTGGAGATCCGCCCGGAGGCGGCGAGCGACTTCCTGCCGCTTGACGACAAGACGGTGCGAAGAGTCACCGTGTCGGAGATGTCTGAAGCTGATCCGGGGGGACAGGTCGTTATCCCGGGCCGCGGCGCCAGTTCCGACAGATTGGTCGGTATCCTCGTCCACCGACTGCTGCAGCGCTCCGATTTGGCCTCCGACGTAAGCGCTGAGCAGCTTCACCAGTCGACGGTTGCCCTGCTGTCCGTCATCTCACCTGTTGAGCTTGCTGACAGGGAACCGCTGATCAAGCAGGTGATAGCCGGGTTTCGTCAGATCGCATCGCGCGCAAATATTCGCGAGCTCTACTCCTCCGGGCGGCCTTACCATGAGCTCCCGTTCACTATGCGGGCCGACGGCCGCATTGTTCGAGGTACGATCGACTGTCTGATCGCTTCAGAGGCTCAGGTTTCTGTGCTGGAATTCAAAACTGGCCGGCCGCGGCAGGAACACCAGGCTCAGATTGAGGTCTACAGTGCGGCGGCGCGGGCGCTTTTCCCGGATCTCCCGGTCCAGAGCCGGCTGGTGTATATGCCGGATCCGGCCCTCGTGTAAGCCCTGCTCGATTCTGCACGAGAAATTTGCCCGGTTTCAGATGGGCCCGCAGTCTGGTTTCGCAAGATATTGCAATTCTGCATTGCGCCTGCTGGAGTGCTCCCATAAAATCAAAAGTTGGGAGTTGAAATATTGACGACGAAAGAGGATATCCGCGTGGCGCTGACCTGTCCCAGCTGTGGGAACGACCAGAACTTCCTTGTGAAGACACTGCAGATGCACGTCGTGCATCTCGAGGACTCGAGAGTCGAGGTGTCCGAGGAAGGGCGGCCGGCCGTGCTCGAAGTGCAGTGCGACGAATGTGAGACGGCGTTGAATTTCGATGAGATCGACGAAGGGGTCCGAAGAGAGCTGTTACTGACGCTTGGCGCCCGCTGAGGCGCGCGTCGACTACCCGCCTTTAATGTCCTCGGCTTCCGCGTCCTCGAAGTAATCGCATTCCGGGCATAGCCACTCGAAGCTTTTCGTGGTCTTCATCTGAAGTGTGCCCGGCAGTCGATCGGTGACCTGGGTTTCCCGCAACTGCATCAATTCACCGCACATCGGGCACTCTTTGGTGACCATTGACTTCTCCTCAGTCGATACCTATCGGTACCAGCACTCTGATGACCGGAGACGCCTTCCGTCCCCTCGGTGGTGAGCCGGTTGCACTCGTGGCAGCCGACGACGGTCGTGTGGACGTGAGTTGCTTCGCCGATGAAGTCGTGATCGACTTCCCGTCTGTGGCTCTCGCCGTGGACCGCATCCGCAGAGGATTCCTCGTGGACGAGCCACCGCCGCGGTGGCAGACGACCGTCTATGTCTCGACCGCTGAAGCACGCCGCGGCGTGACGATGCCGGTCGAGGTGCCGGTGCGATTGACCTGCCACCAGTGCGGCGGTCGTGGCGAGTCATGGACGGAGCCGTGCACGCGGTGTGAAGGCACAGGCACTCTGCTTCTCCATCACGTCGTTCAGGTCACCATCCCGGCAGGGGTTCTCGACGGAGACCGTTTCCATTTCACCGTCGTCCCGCGTCACCACGCGTCGACACGTATCGAGCTTCAGGTTCGCATCGAGCTTCCTCGCTAGCCGTGGAGCGGCACGTCACGCTCCTGCGCATTCTGGTGGGTCTCTGGGGCGGGCTCGCGATGCTGGTCGGAGTCTCGATGTTGCTGCTCGCCGCAGGCGCCTGGACGGAATTCCGGCAATCTCTTGGCACGACGGTGGAGTTCGCCGCCGGGTTGACAACCGTGGTTTTTGCCGTCATTGGCGCGTTTGCGCTGCTCTGGGGGGGAACCCATGTCTGGGCGTCGACGCTGCTGAGACGCCGCCGTCCCCTTGGCCGGGTCCTGACACTGGTGCTGGCGCTGGTCAATCTGCTCGTGCTGCCGTTCGGAACCGCGCTGGGTGTGTATGCCCTGTGGGTTCTACTGACCAATGAGGGCCGTCGCCTCTTCGAGCCCACGCGGTAAAATCACAAGGATATGGCTGCCACGCTGGACCGGGACGCGATCCTTCACGCGCTTCGCGTTGTTGTCGATCCCGATATTCGCAAAGACATCGTCTCGTTGGGATTCGTCAAGGACGTGGTCGTCTCCGGCCCGCGAGTGTCGTTCACGATCGAACTGACCACGCCTGCCTGTCCGGTCAAGGATCAACTTCGGGATCAGGCCGTCGCAGCGGTGCGCGCCTTGCCTGGCGTCAGCGATGTTGACGTCAAGCTTTCGGCGAACGTTCGCTCGGCCTCCGCTCCCGAGACCGGTCGTCTCCCTCTGGCCGGCGTGAAGAACGTCATCGCCGTGGGCGCCGGCAAGGGTGGCGTCGGCAAGACGACGGTCGCCGTGAACCTGGCGCTGTCGCTGGCGCGCTGCGGCAGCCGCGTCGGTATTCTCGACGGGGACATCTACGGACCCAACGTGCCGATCATGCTCGGCATCAACGCGCAGCTGACGACCGACGGTCAGAAGATCGTGCCAGCGGAAAAATACGGTGTGCAGGTCGTATCGATCGGGTTCATGACCAACGACGATGCACCGATCATCTGGCGCGGACCGATGCTGCACGGCGCCATTCAGCAGTTCTTCCGCGAGGTGGCCTGGAAGGACTTGGACTACCTCATCGTGGACATGCCGCCAGGAACCGGTGACGTCGCGCTGAGTCTCAGTCAGACAGTGCCGGTCGTCGGCTCTATCGTGGTGACGACGCCGCAGCTGGTTTCGCTGGCCGACAGTCGCCGCGCCGTTCGCATGTATCAGAAGCTCAATATCCCGACACTTGGTGTGGTCGAGAACATGAGCTACTACGCCTGTCCGAACTGTCACCACGAAACCGACATCTTCGGGCATGGCGGAGGTGAAGGGCTCGCCACTGATATGGGCGTGCCATTTCTGGGTCGTCTTCCGGTGTATCAGCCGATTCGCGAGGGCGGGGATACCGGCGTGCCGCTCGTGATCGGTGAACCCGCGTCGGCAGCGGCGCGATCGTTCCTGACGGTCGCCGAACGAACCGCCGCGCAAGTGTCGATTGCGGCACACAAGACGGCCGAAGCCAACAAGGGCAAGATTCCACTCATCCCTGTGCGATAGCACTCCGGTTGCTGCGACCGCCTCGACCAATGACGTCTCTCGACATCGATCTGCCGTTCACCAAGCGCACGCTTGCCAATGGGCTCGACGTGATCGTGCACGAAGATCGACACGTGCCGATCGTGGCGGTGAACATCTGGTATCACGTCGGCTCGAAGAACGAGCGCCCCGGCCGCACCGGGTTCGCGCATCTGTTCGAGCACCTCATGTTCGAAGGCTCGGAGCACTACAACGCGGGCTACTTCCCACCGCTGCAGCAGGCAGGCGCGCTCCTCAACGGATCGACCAACGCCGACCGCACCAACTATTGGGAGGTCGTCCCGACGAGTGCCATCGATCGAGCGCTGTGGATGGAATCCGATCGCATGGGATACCTGCTGCCGGCTCTCACCCGGCAGCGCTTCGAGACCCAGCGCGACGTCGTGCTGAACGAGCGTCGACAGAGCTATGAAAACCGTCCGTACGGAATGGTGATGATGGCGTTGTCGGCGGCGCTCTATCCCCCGGATCATCCTTACAGCTGGATGACCATCGGCTCGGCAGAAGACATCCGCGCGATGCAGCTCGAGGACGTGCAGGAGTTCTTCCGCACCTACTATCACCCGTCGAATGCCTCGCTCGTCCTGGCTGGCGACGTGGAGACCGAACGGGCGTTCGAGCTGGCAGACGCGTACTTCGGTGACATTCCTGCCGGCGTGCGCCCGAAGGCGATTTCGCGTCGCACCGAGCTGTCCGGAGAGCAGCGGCTCGTGCTCGAGGATCGCGTCGAGCTGCCGCGCGTCTACATGGCGTGGCACTCGCCTGCGATGTTCGCTGCGGGCGATGCCGAGATGGATCTCGTCGGTGACCTGCTGGCCAATGGCAAGACCTCTCGTCTGTATAAGACTCTGGTCTACGACCTGCGCATCGCGCTCGATGTCTCGGGTTATCAGAGCTCGCGCGAGATCGGCAGCTTCTTCCTGCTCGTGGCAACTGCCGCACCGGGGCACACGCTGTCGGAGATCGTTGAACGCATCGACGACGAGGTGCGGCGCGTCGCCGACCAGGGGCCGACGGGTGAGGAAATGGAGCGCGCGGTCGCCCAGGCCGAGGCGCATTTCATGTACCGGGTGCAGACCGTTGGCGGCTTCGGTGGCAAGTCCGACCAGCTGAATGCCTACAACGTCCTCAAGGGTACGCCCGCTTACTTCGTCGCCGATCTCGATCGCTATCGCAACGCCAGGCCCGAGTCGGTGCAGGATGCGGCTCGTCGCCACCTGCACCTGGATCGGCGCATCGTCCTGAGCGTGATTCCGCGCGGCCAAAGCACGTTGGCGCTCGAGGGTTCCATGCCGGTAACGGTGTCGTGATACGCATCGACCGATCGCGGCTGCCGGACGTGGGCGCCGACCCGACGTTCACCTTTCCCGCGATCGTGCGGCACACCCTGGGCAACGGCCTGCGAGTGTGCACGGTCGAACATCACAGCGTCCCGGTCATCACGTTTACCCTTCAGGTCGAGGGAGGCTCGGGCGCCGATCCCGCCGGACTCGAAGGTCTCGCCGCAGTCGTTGCCGACATGGCGGACGAAGGGACCGGCTCGATGACGGCACTCGAGGTGTCCGACGCGCTGGCGCGCATCGGCGCCGACTACGACGTCGATGTCGGCGGCGATGCCACCGACTATTCCCTGACGACGCTGACGCGATTCGCGTCGCGTGGCGCGACGCTGCTCGCCGACATGGTGACGCGGCCGCGGCTGCTCGAAAGCGAGTTCATGCGGGTCCGTCAGATGCGGCTCGATCGTCTTCGACAGTTGAAGGACGTCGCATCGGCGGTGGCCGAGCGGACGTTCCTGCGGCTCCTCTACGGGCCGCATCCATACGGGCATCTTGCGATCGGGACGGATGCCAGCCTTCGTCGCGTAAACCCTGACGACGTCGTCTCGTTTCATGCGCGAACGCTTCAGCCTTCGAGTGCCACCCTGATCGTCTGCGGTGCGATGAGCCACGACGAGTTGTTGAGAGAGGCGGAACGGGCATTTGGCGGGTGGACGTCCGTCGCCGGAGGTGCGGCAGATGTCCCGCCGGCATCGGGCATCATGCCCGCGAGTGGAGACGTCACCACGTTCGCCGTCGTGCAACGCGAGAGCGCGGCACAGTCGGAGCTCAGGATCGGACAGCTGGCGACCAGCCGTGTCACGCCCGACTATCCGGCGCTGCTCGTGATGAACGCGGTCCTCGGTGGGCAGTTCGTCAGCCGCGTCAATCTCAAGCTCCGCGAGGAGAAGGGATACACCTACGGAGCGCGAACGAGCTTCGAGTGGCGGCGCGGGAAATCGCCCTTCGCGCTGCAGACCAGCGTGCACACGGCGTCGACGGCTGACGCGATCGCCGACTCGCTGGCCGAGATCGCCTCGATCAGAGGGATGCGACCGCCGAGCGATGAAGAGATGCTGCTCGCCAAGGCCTCGCTGACGCGCGGATATCCGCGCGGATTCGAGACCGCCCAGCAAGTCGGCCGCTCGGTGGCCGTGCTGTCGCTGTACGGGCTGGCTGATAGTTACTTCGAGGAGTTCGTTCCAAAGGTCAACGCGGTGACGAGCGCTGATGTCGTCGCGGCCGCTGCGCGCCATCTCGATCCGGCGAAACTGACCACGCTGATCGTCGGTGATTACTCTGCCATTGCAGACTCATTGCGGAGCCTGAATCTCGGCCAACCGCAGCTGCACGCGGCCGAGTTCTAGCTTGGCTCTCGCTTCTACCAGCCCAGAGCGCAAAGCCCAGTTTGCACCTGCGTGCTAGGCTAGTCCGAGCCGTGCCCGTCGAACTCGAACACGCGCCGCTAGAGCACGATCTCGAGCGCGGCTTCGACCGCCTGACGAGCGTCGCCGTGCTCATCGGGATCGTGGCCAGCATCATGGCCGGTGCCACGATCTGGCTGGTGTTGACCGACCCCGTGACCGTCGCCAATGCCCTGGACGATGGTGATATTTCACCGCTCGTTCGGCGGCTCGCCGAAGTGATCTACAACGCGCTCTCCGGGTTGTTGGAGTATCTGTAGGCCGGGTCTTGCTTTTTAGACCCGTTATCTCGGGGTACAAAAGCAGGACTCGCCCTACAAATTCTGTCTCAGGAATTTTGTCAGCACGTACCCATCGACATACTTGAACGGCGCAGCCCCTGTGCTGTAGTGCCCGCATCGCAGTGCGACGACCTCGTGCGGTAATTGCCTCGCACGGAATTCGCGGACGAGCAGCTCTGAGAGATCGACCGGGAACGTAAGGTCGTAACGCGCGTACACGAGCAAGGTCCTCTTGTCGCGAACTCGATCCAGGTACTCGAAAGGGCTGATGGGCCGCCACAGGGCGCGCAGCCGATCGAGGTCGATGTGACCGTCGAGCCCCTCTCGCACGTGGCGCGTCGATAGGCCTCGCCACACGACATCCGCGAACCAGGGAGAGACGTGGTTGAGCGCCTGCGCGCGGATGCGTGGCTCATGCGCGGAGGTGAGCATGGCGAGGCACGACCCGAGGCTCGTGCCGAGGATGCCGATTCGCTCGAAGCCTTGCGAGGACAGCCACCCCACAGCGCGCCTCGCGTCGAGTACGGCCTGGCGGCATATCTGCACGGTGCGCACGATGTTCGAGCTCACGATGTAATCCGCGCGCGTCAATTCACGCGGCATGCGCGCATCGTGATACGGCAGGCTCAGCCGGAGGGCGGAAATGCCAAACCGGGCGAGCAGCTTCGAGAGCCCGATGTGTCCTTCGCTGTCCGCGTTCCACTGCGACATCACGATCACCGCGCGTCCACGGCCGGTGCGGGTGCCGAGCGGCGGCTCGCCGGCAGCCGGAAACCATCGGCCCACCACGGTGTTGTTCTCGGGATGCGGTGTCACGACCGCGCTTGGAAAACGAAGAGTGCCGACCTCTCCCTGCTTGCGCAGGTCGGGCGAGGCGTCAGTGAACTCGTAATCAGTTGTCGTTGGGAGTTCGAAGAACGCGGTCGTATCCTGCATCACCTCGTCGACCCAGGTCGCGACGAGTTCCTCCGCACGTGACTGGTCGTGTCCGTTCGGGGCGATCCAATCGAGTCCCCAGTCAAACGGCCGAACGATGCGGTCCTTCGCGACCGAAGCGAGCCGCCGCTCCCACGCGTGAAAAAACGGTGCTAACACGGACCAGCGAGAGCCTTCTCGACGGCGGCGGCCACGTCGAGCAGTTCCGGGGTGCGGTTCCTGACGCCAACGATCTGGATGCCAACCGGCAATCCCTCATCCGTCGTGCCGGCCGGCAGTGAGATCGCCGGATGCCCCGTGATGTTGAAGAGCTGCGTCAGGCGCAGCGTGATGTTTCTGACCGTTTCCTCAGTGCCGCCAAGCGACACGGTAGGCACGCCAAGCTTCGTGGCGGGTACTGGCATCGATGGAAGCAGCAGCCCGTCGCGTCCGCCCAGCGTCTCCCTGACCTCGTGTATCAGTCGCTGACGACCGCGCTGAGCGCGCACGTAGTCCTCAGCCATGATGTAGCGTCCCATTTCCAGCCGCAGCCGGACGTTCTCGGTGTAGTCCTGCGGCCGGCTTTCGAGCGTCGGTGCGTGGTACGCCGCCGCCTCGGGCAGCGCGATGTGCACGTAGATCGCACCGATCTCTTTCGTGTGCGGGATCGCGACATCGTCCAGCACAACGCCGGCGGAGCGGAGTCGTTCGCACGCCTCGTCGAAGCGGGCGGCGACCTGTGCGTCGAGCAGGTCGAAGAAGTACGGCCGCGGAATGCCAAAGCGCAGACCGCTCACCTCACGTACGGCGGGTGCGACCGGATTCGGGATACCGCGCAACGCACCGTAGAGGAGTGCCGTGTCTTCGACAGACAGGCACATCGGGCCGACGTGGTCCAGCGTCTCGCTCAAGGGAACGATGCCGTCGATCGGTAGTTCTCCGATTGTCGGTTTCAGCCCGACCAAGCCGCAGGCTGCAGACGGAATACGAATCGACCCACCGGTATCGGTGCCTATCGATGCGTACGCCATGCCGGTAAGAATCGATGCGGCCGAGCCGCCCGACGAGCCACCAGGCGATCGCGTGTCATCGAGCGGATGCACGACCGGACCGTACGCCGAATCCTCATTGGTCGTTCCCAACGCGAACTCGTGCAGGTTCGTCTTGCCAACGAAGATCGCCCCTGCCTGCCGCAGTCGCCCCGTGACGGTCGCGTCACGCCGCGCAATGTGTCCGTCTCGTAGACGAGACGCTGCGGTCGTGGGCGCGTTGCGCAGGTCGATGATGTCCTTGAGTGAAATCGGGACGCCGTGAAGCGGACCGCGATACGCGCCTTCAGCGAGCTCTCGATCGGCTTTCCTGGCCTGCTCCAGCGCTTCGTCCTGGAGGACCGTGATGTAGGCGTTGATCGACTGATTCCGCTCGGTGATGCGGGTCAGGCACCCGCGGGTCGCCGCTTCAGCCGTCAGTTCACGCGATTTCAGCAGTCGGCCCAGGTCGGCCAGGGTGCGCGGCTCAGCGGACATGTTTCGATGATGGCTCGGACTGATCGGTGGCTTCCAGGTTCCAGTCGGCCTGGCGGAGAAGCGCGGTCGAGCGCGAAAGAGCTTCGAGCAGCGGGCGGAGGGCGGGCAATTGACGCCGCTCGGCGTCCCGCAGGGCGCTCTCCAGCCAGCTTTGGAGTGGTTCCACAGTTCAAGGGTACTTCGAAAACACCCGAACACTAAATCGGGTGGGAGTCATCGAACCGAGACAGAGAACTGCCACAATGTCTGCATGCGCCGAACGAAGATCATTGCGACGCTCGGTCCCGCGTCGGCCAGCGATACCGTCATCCGCGACCTGGTGACGTCCGGTGTCGACGTCTTCCGGTTGAACTTCTCTCACGGCACGCATGCTACGCACGCGGCCAGCATCGAGAAGGTGCGCGCGGCTGCGAAGGAAACGGGGCGTGTCGTGGCGCTGCTTCAGGATCTCAGCGGCCCGAAGATTCGCACCGGGAAGCTGCGTGGGGGCGGACCAGTGACGCTGACGCCCGGCAGTCCCTTCACCATCGCTGTCGGCGATTTCCAGGGCGACTCGAGCAGAGTGTCGACAACCTACGCCGATCTGCCGCGGGCCGTACACCCTGGAGACACACTGTTGCTGGACGATGGCCGCCTCGAGTTGCGAGTCATCCGTGTCAGCGACGGTGAGATTGCGACCGAGGTCGCTGATGGAGGACCGCTCGGCGAGAACAAAGGCATCAATGTGCCCGGTGTCGAGCTGCCCACAACCGGCCTCACCGCTAAGGACGTCGATGACCTTCACTTCGGTGTGCGCGCCGGGGTGGACTTCGTGGCGTTGAGCTTCGTGCAGAGCGCGGCCGTGCTGCGGCAGGCGCGCGACGAAGTGCGGAAGGCGGGAGGCACGAGCATTCCGCTCGTCGCCAAGCTCGAGCGGCCCGAAGCGATCGCCCGGCTGGAGGAGATCATCACCGAAAGCGATGCCGTCATGGTGGCGCGCGGCGACCTCGGTCTCGAATTGCCGCTCGAGCGCGTGCCTCGGATTCAGAAAGAGGTGACTCGCTGGGCGCGGACACTGGAGGTGCCCGTCATTGTCGCGACACAGGTGCTCGAGTCGATGCGTACCGAGCCGCGCCCGACGCGTGCCGAGGTCAGCGATGCCGCCAACGCTGTCGATGATGGTGTCGACGCGATCATGCTGGCCGGCGAGACGGCAGCGGGTGCGTACCCGGTTCGGGCCGTGCATACCCTCGATCTCGTGATCCGCGAGGCCGAGTCGATGCCTCCGAATCGATCACCGCTGGAGCGTGCGCGCCTGCTCAGCGGGCATCAGCATGCGGTGTGCGAAGCGGCAGTAACGCTGGCTGAACGCGGTGATGCCAGGGCGATCGTCGCGTTGACGCATGGCGGGACAACGGCGCGAGTGTTGGCAGCACTGCGCCCCGGCGTCCCGATCTTTGCCGCCTCGGATCGACCCGAGGTGACGCGCAGGCTGACGTTGTCGTGGGGTGCGATGCCGATATTGACCGAGCTTGGTGACGATGTGGCAGGAGTGCAGCCAATCGCATCGCCGAGGAGCTCGTTGCCCGTCAGCTGCTCGAACCGGGATCCGTGATCGCGTTCGTGAGCGTGTCAACGAACCTCGGTCCCGGGCCGACGAATTTCGTGAAGCTGCAGCGCATCTAGCCCGTTATGCGAGCCCTTGATTAGCCTTTCGAGGTGCGCTCGACGTGCTTCTTCATCTCCTCGAGCGCACCAGTGAACGCCGTGGCGATCAGGTCGTAGTAGCGCGACCAGCGAGGACTGTCCTCCCACCCGGACTGCCGGACGTGGAGCGTGGTGCTGTCGCCGTGCTGCGTGCAGGTTGCCTCGAGCGCCATGGGACCGACCGGCTCGCCTTCCGGAGGAAGCCAGTAGAGATCGGCAAGAAAGAACTCGCGGCCGGGCTTGAACTCGATCACCGTTCCTCGAAACGCACCGCCGAGTCGGCCGAACATCTCGTCGCGCCACTCGGTCGGTTCCCACTCGACCGCGTACACGCCAAGCGGGCGCGCGACGCAGAGCGATCGCTTCACACGCCACCATTTCGCGAGTAAGTCAGGATCGAAAAACGCGTCGAGGATCGCCGCTGGAGGTGCCTCGATAGTCAGGCTGTGTGTGAACTCGCGCATAGGGGACGTTCGGCTCTGGGCTGTCCCGGCTGTAGGCTCCCGGCTTCAGGCTCTCGGTCAGTGGGTTCGCGTGGGGAGCAAATATTCTCTCCAAGTGTGACGCAAGCGGGCCCCGAGCCTTGAGCCTGGAACCGGAGTTCCGACCCAGAGCCCAGAGCCTGAAGCCTGGAGCCGATAGAATCTCACAATGCATTCGCAGCCGTTGGCGTACAGGAGTCCGGAGTTTCTCGAGAGCGAGGAAGCACGACCGCTTCGCATTCTCGCCGAGTATCTCGAGCCGCTCCGCCGCTTCAAGGCAGAGAACATTCAGGACACCGTCGTCTTTTTCGGCTCCGCGAGGATCCACAGTCCGGAACGGGCGCGTGAAGCGCTCGAGCGTCTCGAGCGCCGCTTCAACTCCGCAGCAGGGGGCGCACCGAATCCACACCTGGAGAGAAGCCGGAAGGCCGTTGAGTGGTCTCGCTACTACGAGGATGCGCGTGTGCTCGCGCGTATGCTCACGGAGTGGACGACCTCACTCGACACGCAGCATCATCGTTTTGTCGTGACCTCAGGCGGTGGCCCCGGCATCATGGAGGCGGCCAATCGCGGCGCCGCCGAGGCCGGTGGAAAGACGATCGGATTGAACATCCGTCTCCCCTTCGAGCAGGGCGCCAATCGCTACATCACCGAGGGGCTGCACTTCGAGTTCCACTACTTCTTCATGCGCAAGTTCTGGTTTGCCTACCTCGCCAAAGCGCTGGTCATCTTTCCCGGCGGGTTCGGCACCCTCGACGAGATGTTCGAGATCCTCACGTTGATGCAGACGGAGAAACTCGCGAAGCAGATCCAGATCATCCTGTACGGACCGAATACTGGGACCCGATCCTGAATCTGCAGCCGATGGCTGAGTGGGGCGCGATCGGCCCGGGCGACATCGATCTCATTCAGCGCGTCGACTCGCCGGAACAGGCGTTCACGCTCTTGAAGGCCCACCTGACCGAGCATCACCTGCTGCCGCCGACGCCGCAGGAGATGAAGGCGCCCGGCATCGCAAAGACACGATCCTGAGTTCTGGTGTTCCAGCTTCCGGGTTCCGGGTTCGTGTTCAGGGTTCCGGAATGTCGAACACGAACTGGAACGTGGAACCTGGAACTCGGAACCTCAGTACATGAGGAACGCCTCTCTCACCTTCCGAAACGCATCCTCATCCTGCTGCCAGCTGGCCGCGATCTCGCGCGCGTCCATGCCCGCTTCGATTTGACGACGCAGCTCCTCTGAGCCGGCGAGAATGTCGATTGGCATCTTGTCGTGTTCGTACTCGTAGGGAGGCTGTCGCCAGGCAAAGCGTTCCGAATCGACCGCGCGGAACATCGCGATGAGCGCGACGCCTACCAGCACTGGCCGGAAGGTGCGGCGATCCGTGACATGGATCTGGCAGCCGCCGCAGGTCTGCTTCGCGTGCTTCTGGAACGTCGGCTCGAAGACAGCCGGCCGGAAGTAGACGCCTTTCAGATCGAGCGCGTTCATCCGGCGGGCGAAGTCCTCTGCGTTGATCCATGGCGCGCCAATCAACTCGAACGGCCGCGTCGTGCCACGGCCCTCGGAAATGAGGATGCCCTCGAAGAGAACTGTTCCGGGATAGACGACCGCCGTGTCGAGTGTTGGTATGTTGGGTGAGGGCATCACCCACGGCAAATCCATCGCGTCCGCGTACACGTGCCGCTCCCAGCCCTCCATCTTCACGATCTCGAGCGGTGCGCCTAACCCGAAATGCTCGTTGAACAAGCGCGCGAGCTCACCAATGGTCATGCCGTGCCGCATCGGGATCGGGAACTGTCCGACGAACGACTCGAACTCTTTGACGAGTAGCGCCCCTTCGACGTCGCTGCCGTTGATCGGGTTTGGCCGGTCGCACACGATGACCGGGACGCGGTGCCTGGCGCAGGCGCGCAGGCAGTTGGCCATCGTGTAGATGTAGGTATAGATGCGTGCGCCAATGTCCTGCAGGTCGATGATCAGCGCATCGAGTCCCGCGAGCATCGCGTCGGTCGGTTCGCGCGTCTCACTGTAGAGCGAATACACGGGCACGCGGCGGGTCGAGTCGCTGGTGTGCGGTGTCTCGATCATGTTGTCCTGTACGTCCGACCTGAACCCGTGCTGCGGCCCGAAAATCGCAGCGAGGGTGACATCAGGCGTCGACGCAAGGCGGTCGACGATGTGCAGGAAGCCACGATCGACGGAGGCATGATTGCAGACCACGCCGACGCGAGCGCCTTTTAGACGCGGCGAGGAGAGAAGGAGATCCGATCCGAGACGAATCGTGTCGATTTCCGCTGTCGCACGTCGAGTCATAGGCCCTCGTTGACCTCTTTCACGACGGCATTGTACCTGTTCGAAGGTTGTTTCACTCTCGAAACTCGCTTGTGTCGGTTAGATTGCCTGCGCTCCTGCTGACCGAAACGGTCGATTCTTCAACCCAGACGCAAGCCGGAGACTCCCAACACAAGCGAGCAGCAGCGTAATGATGGAGACACACCGATGTTGAAGGCCACTGCGGGGAAAATGCTGCCGACGACGATTACGGGGTCGTTGCCGCGGCCAAGCTGGTATACCGAGAACCTGGGGACGCGGTCGTTCCTGGATGCGATGGTGACGTCGCGGTTCCGGGAGCAGTATGTCGACGCGCTGTCGGCGTATCTGCGGGAACAGGAGGTCGCGGGGCTGGACATCGTGACGGATGGGGACTGCCGGTTCGACCAGGACATCGGCGGGCAGAGCTGGACGAGTTATCCGCCGCACCACATGAGCGGGTTCGAGACGACGCATCCGAAGCTGGCGAAGGTGGGGGCGGGGGGGATCGCGTTTCCGCGCGGGCACATCCTGCACGACTACCTCGAGGCGCGGGTGATGCCGACGCTGGTGGGGCCGGTGGGGCGCGGGGAAATGCAGTATGCGGAGCTGTTCAAGGCGGCGCAGCGGCTGACGCACACGCCGGTGAAGTTCGGGACGGTGACGCCGGAACTGGTGGCGTTCGCGGTGCAGGACGAGCACTACACGACGCTGCCGGACCGCATCATGGCGCTTGAGCGATGCGTTCAACGAAGAGCTGCACGACCTGGCGGATGCCGGGTGTCAGGTCATCCAGATGGAGGAGCCCCAGATTCACCTGCTGGCGGCCCGCGGGTATGTGGACAAGGTCATCAACCCGGAGTTCATGCTGAAGGTATTCAACAACACGGTCAAGGGCCTGCGCGCGAAGACGGAAGTCTGGTGCCACACGTGCTGGGGCAACCCCTCGCAGCAGCGGATGTTTGGCAGCGTGCAGAGCTACAAGCCGGCGCTGGAGCTGCTGAACCAGGTCGACGCGGATGTGATCACGTTCGAGATGAAGAGCTCGAACATGATGGACCTGCAGGAGATCGGGGCGGCGATCACGGACATGAAGGTGTGCATCGGGGCGATTGACCATCACACGCTGCAGGTGGAGGCGCCGACGGAGGTCGCGGACCTGATTCGGCAGGCCCTGACGGTGATCCCGGCCGAGCGGCTGGTCCTGAGCTCGGACTGCGGGATGGGGCGCGAGGGGATGAGCCGGCGGCATGCCTTCTACAAGATGGTGTCGCTGGTGCAGGGGACGAACCTGGTGAAGAAAGAACTGGGGCTGCCGGCGACGGAGAGCCTCGGGGCGGATCCGAAGTTCTCGTTGATTCGGACGACGTAGGGATCGGGGAACTTTGACCTTTGCACTTGCAGGGAGCGTCTGTGATTAAGGCCGCAATCGTGGGGATGGGCTGGTGGGGACGCACGCTGGTGGAGGCGGTCGCCGACAGCGGCCTGATTCGGTTTGTCGCGGGGGCGACGCGCACCGTGTCACCGGAAGTGAAGGCGTTCGCCGAGACGCAGAAACTCAGACTCGTCGACTCGTACGAGTCGTTGCTGGCGGACAAGACGGTGGACGCCGTCATCCTCGCGACCCCGCACTCGCTGCACTCGGCGCAGACGATTGCCGCCGCGCAGGTCGGCAAACACGTCTTCTGCGAGAAGCCGTTTGCGCTCCACAAGGCGGATGCGGACGCCGCCGTCGCGGCGACGCAGCAGGCCGGGGTGACCCTCGGCCTGGGCTACAACCGGCGCTTCCATCCCGAGATGACCAAACTGCGCCAGCAGATCCGGTCCGGGGAGCTCGGGACGATCCTGCACTTCGAGGCGACGATGACCTTCCCGAATGCGCTGTTCCTGAAGCCGGACGCGTGGCGCGCGGACAAGGAGGAGACGCCGTGTGGCGGGCTGACGCCGATGGGCGTGCACGCCATCGACGGGATGATCGATCTGGGCGGCGAGATCGAGCAGGTCTACTGCCAGAGCTTCCACCGCGTCGTCCCGGTCGACAGCGACGACACGACCTCGATGCTGTTCCGGCTGAAGAACGGTGCGTCCGGGTATCTGGGCACGCTCACGGCGACCGGCCCCGGCTTCAGCTTCCAGGTCTTTGGCTCGAAGGGGTCCGTGCGGCTCGAGGGCATGACCCATGTTGCCGGTGCCTCGTCCGAGGAACGGCGCACGCGACTGTTTAGCACCGGCAAGTTTCAGCCGATCAAAGGCCCCGCGGAAGTCTGGGAGGCGGCACGATTGGACGTGACACGCGCGTGTCTCGAGGCGTTTGCGACCGCGGCCTCGGGCGGCACGCCGTATCTGATTCCGACGAGCGAAATGGTGCATGGCGCCGCGGTGACGGAGGCGGTGGTGAAGTCGGCCGCCTCGGGTGCCGTGGAGCGTGTGGCGTAGCCGAAAGTGCAAAGGTCAAAGGTCAAACGTCCTTTGCCTTTGAACTTTCAGAGAGGTAGATCGCATGAATTTGGGGAACGGCCTGGGCCATCTCACATATTCCACACTCGTGCACGCCACCGACGACTGGGATCAGCTCTGGAAGAGCGTCAACACGTATCTGCCAGCGGTGAAAGCGCGCGTGGCCCCGACGCAGAAGTTTGGCGTCTGTCTGCGCACGTCCGCGCCATCCGCGGCGGCCTTGAGCGCGGACCCGGCCAAGCGCGCCACCCTCAAGCAGTTCTTCGCCGACCAGGACCTGTATCTCTACACGGCCAACGCCTTCGTCTACGGCGTCTTCAAGAAGCAGATCATCAAGGAAGACGTTTACGAGCCGGACTGGCAGACGCCGGAGCGCCGCGACTACACGAAGCAGGTCGCCTCGCTGCTCGCTGAGATCGCGCCGGAGGGGATCAACCCGTCCATTCAGAGCGCCCCGCTCGGCTTCAAGCCCAAGGTCACCGGGGACGCGGTGGTCGAGGCCTACACGAACAACGTCATCGATGTGGTCGCGCACCTCGTGCAGCTGAAGAAGCAGACGGGCAAGACCGTGACGCTCGGCCTCGAGCCCGAGCCGCGCTGCTACCTCGAAACCACGGACGAGACGATCACCTACTTCAAGAACTACCTGTTTTCCGGGAAGCCCGCGAAGCAGCTCGCCCAGCGCACGGGCCTCAACGAAGCCGATGCGCACCAGGCGATGCAGGACTACACCGGCGTGGTCTTCGACATCGGCCACCAGTCGGTCGGCTACGAGGACATTCCGGCCTCCTTGCAGAAGCTCGTCGATGCCGGCGTGCAGATCGTGAAGCTCCAGGAAGCGGCCTCGATGCACATCCCCGACGTCACGCAGAAGACGGTCGACGCGCTGCAGACATTTGCCAAGACGATTTATCTGTCACAGACCTGCCAGCAGAAGGACGGGAAGACGACCTGGTTCCTCAACCTCGAAGACGCCTTCGAGGCCTTTCAGAAGGACCCGGGTCCGCGCGAGTGGCGGACGCACTTTCACGTGCCGGTGTTTCTCACCGACCTGGGCGGCGCCTTCGGCACGACGCGCTTTGCGCTGGAGCAGGCGCTGGCCTTCCACAAGCAGACGCCGCTCTCGACGCACTTGGAGATCGAGACCTACACCTGGGACGTACTCCCCGATCACCTCAAGACCGGGGACATCGTCGAATACGTCACGCGCGAACTGGAATGGGTCAAGGGACAACTGGTGTAAGTGGAAAGTTGACCTTTGAACTTTCTACGTCAGGGGATTCACCATGAAGGTGGGCTTCATCGGCCTTGGCCGAATGGGTCAGGGGATGGCGCGGCGCATCCTCGGCTCCGGACATGAGCTTTCGGTGTTCGACATGGTCGCTGCGCAGTCGGCGCCCTTTGGGGACGCTGGTGCCCGCGTTGCCTCTTCGATTGCCGACCTCTGTCAGGGCCGTGAGGTCGTCGTGACGATGCTGGTCGAGGACAAGGCCATCCTCGAAGTCGCACTTGGCGCCGGCGGATTGTGCCAGTCACTTGCCCGCGGCGCCATCCACCTCGTGATGGGAACCCACGGTGTCGCCACAGTGCGCGAGCTCGAATCGAAACATCGCGACGCAGGTCAGGTGCTTGTTGCGGCCCCAGTTCTTGGTCGTCCTGATCTCGCCGCCGCCGGCCAGCTCGGTATCGTCGCTGGTGGGCCTGACAATGCGGTGACGCGTTGCGCGCCTCTTCTCGGCGTCATGGGTCGCAAGACATTTCCCGCCGGCGTGAAACCGGAGTCGGCCACGGCAATCAAGCTTGCCAACAACGCCGTGCTCGGCTGCGCGATGGTGGCGATGGCCGAGGGCTTTGCGCTCGTCCGCAAGTACGGAGTGGCGCCGCAGGTCTTTCAGGATGTGATGACCGAAGGGTTGTTCTCGGCTCCGGCCTACAAGGTTTACGGCCAGAAGATGGTGGACGAAAGCTACGACCAGGTCGGATCGCCGATTCATGTCGGGTTGAAGGACGCCACTTTGATCGCCGCCGCTGCCGACTTGGCGCGAGTGCCGCTGCCGAGCCACAACGTCTATCACGATCGCCTGCTGGGCGCCGTGGCACACGGTGATGGCGATCGCGATCAGGCTGTCCTGGCCCGCGAACAGGCACGCGCTTCAGGCCTCGAGTAAAGCGATCGAATACACTAGTTTGCCTGAGCCATGACCGGAGGTTTGAGCTTGGCTGCTACAGGAACACTGTCCCTTGTTGAACCCCTGACAACGCCGTACGACCGCGAACGGTTGGAAGACGTCGGGTTCATGACGTGCATGACCCTGGTGCTGCTGGGCAATTACGCGCAGACGGGGCATTTTGGCGGGCCGCTCGCCTACACGCCCTACAACGTGGCGACGCACCTGGCGGGCCCTGACCTCGGCGGTCTCCGCTTCGACTACCGGCGTCCCAAGCATCCATACAGCGACAAGTTCATGCTCGCTGGCGGGCACTGCATCCCGACGTGCTATGCGCTCTGGATGATCATGGGGCAGGCACTGGCGCGGAAGTACGAGGCGACCGGTAATAAGCGCTACTTCGCCGATCCTCACGTCGCGATTCTGCCGATCGATGCGCTCGGGTTCCGGCGCGGCGCCGGTGCGATGAAGACGCTGCTGCAGGATAACGGCCTTGCCGACCATCCGCTCTTCGCGCAAGCGAAGCAGCGCGGCATCCGTGCGCTCGCCGGACACGCGGAGAGCACCGACGTCACCAACGACGTCAACGGCGGTCCGTCGGGAATCGGGATAGCGACCGCGGCTGGCAAGGCCGCTTTCTGGGACGTGATAGGCGCGGGCATCAACGCCCCGAAAGTCATCGCCTTCGAGGGCGAGTTTGCGATGACCGAAGGGCACGCGCAGGAAGTGAAGACCCAGGCGCTGGCGTGCAAGGTCGGCAAGCGGCTGCGCGTGATGATCTCCGACAACAACGCGGGCATCGACGATTCGCTCATCGGCGGCGTCATCGATCGCAAGTTCGACGGCTATCGCCTGGTCGAACAGTGGACCTCTTATGGCTGGAACGTCTTCGTCGTCCAGGATGGCAACGCCTACGACCAGGTCGTGGCCGTGCTGAAGACGATGGAGCACTGGGATCCGAGCGATCGCCGGCCGATGGCTGCCATTGGCAAGACGATCAAGGGCTATTGGCCCGCCGCAGTGGACCACAGGATTCCCGACTTCGGCGATCAGGTCGTGGGCTATCCGAGCCATCCGTACGCGATGAAGATGAACTCGGAGTACTTCCTGGCGCTCGCCCGGACGTTTGAAACGCGTTATGGCGTCGAGTTCCAGGGCATTCGCGACGGAGCCGTCAAGGATCAGCGCGAGCGGCTCATTCAGTTCAAGACGAACATCGACATCGTCATGTCGCTGCTCGATCGGAATGGAATCGGTGACTGGCTCGCCGATCGGCTTGTCGAGATTGGGGAGTCGCTGTCCGACTCGATCGCACTACGCGTGGCGGCGAACCAGGATCCGTTCCTGGACGAGCGGCTGCGGGTGGCCAACCTGCCGGTTGAACCGCAGAAGGTGTCGGTCACGAACCCGATTTCAGGTGCGAAGAAAGACGTCTCGATCACGTTGTTCCGCAAGGCCGGGGAAGTGGCTGGCACGCGGCGCGGGATCTCGGAGATCGTCAAGTGGATGAACTACGTCACCGGTAACCGCTTCCTGACGATCGCCGCTGACCTTTCCGAGTCGATCAACCTCGAACACGGAAGCCTCTGGGGACACTATGACCCGGAGACGAATGTGCTTGGCACGCGCCTGAAGGCGGCGATCCAGGAGGCCGGCAACGTCTCGACCGCGATCGGGCTTGTCAGTCAGAGCGCTTCGCTCGATCCGGACCAGTTCGCCGGTGTGTGGGCGATCAGCGGCACCTACGGAGCCTTCACGCCGCTCATGTACACGCCCGCGCGCGTCTGGAGTCAGCAGAATCAGGACAGCCCGTTCCGAACGGGCGTGCTGCACATCCTCGTAGGCCACTCGGGGCCCGAGACCGCTGCGGACGGGCGCACGCACTTCGGTATCTTCGCGCCGCAGGTATGGAAGCTCTTCCCGAGAGGGCAGACGATTCACCTCAATTTCTGGGATTACAACGACGTGGCACCTGCCTACTTTGCTGCGGCCGCGATTGCGGCGCGCGAGAAGAAGGTCGGGGTCATCACCCTCGAAGTGGCGCGCCCGGACTTCCCGGTGGCCGATCGAGCCATGTTTGCCGACAGCGATCTGCATGCAGCGGCCAAAGGCTTTTACGTGATTCGCGATTTCAAGCCTGGCCAGCCACGTCACGGCTACATCGTCACGCAAGGATCCAGCTCCACGGTCAACCTCGTCAGTGTGCTGCCCAAGCTCGAGGCAGCCGGCGTGAATGTCAAAGTAATCGCGGCGATCAGCGAGGAGTTGTTCGATCGGCAGCCGGAGTCCTATCGGCACGCCGTGCTTCCGCGTGAGGCGTACTACGACCTGATGGTGGTCTCGACCGGCACGCGCCGGGTGTGGCCGCTGAAGGACGTGGGTCCGTTGACTGACGAGTACTCGATGACATCGGATTGGGATCACCAGTGGCTGACGAGTGGCCTCGAGCCTGACGTCATTGCCGAAGCGCACCTCGATGCGCCATCGATACTGGCCGGCATCGAGCGCTTCGCGCGCGATCGTGCGTCTCGCCTGTCGCGCCAGAAGGACCTGCTGGCAAAGCTGTAGAGCAGAGCCCGAAATGATCTGTTAGGTCACGACATGACCGAGCGGTTCACGCCGGCGATGGGTCGGTGACGCCGAAGCTCTCGAAGGCGCTCTTTCCGAGTCGACGCGCGGGGTTGCCGACCCACACGCGACCTGCTTCCTCGATGCTCTTTGTGACGACGGCGCCCATGCCGATGACGCTGTCATCGGCGACGGAGAGATGATCGGCAATGCTGCTATTGGCGCCGATGAAGCAGCGCTCGCCAAGGCGCGTCAGCCCGTTAATGACGGCGCCCGATGCGATGAAACAATGGTTGCCGATCACGCAGCGATGGGTGATCGTGGCGCCCGCCCACATGGTGATGTTGTCCCCGAGTTGCGCGTGATGCTGCACGACACAGGATTCGAAGACGAAGCAATTCTCACCGATCAAGGCGTTTGGCCACACCAAGGCTCGGGAACTGACGTACGACTCACAGCGAAACCCCAGGTCTTTGACGATACCGAAGAGACGGCGTCGTACCCGGTTCAGAGAGTTGTACGAGATGGCGACGTGCGCGCCGAATTGGTCCGGCGGGTAGCGTTCGACGAGTCTCTCGAGCGCGATGACTGGAAGCCCGTACATCGTCCGCTGGGTGAGGTAGGCCTCCTCCACGGCGAAAGCGGCGATGGTATGCGGAGAGTCGTGAGTGAAACACTCATAGGCGATCTCGGCCGTCTCGCCGGCACCGACGATGATCAGCTTCCGACCTGTGGTTGACGTCATCGGTCAAAGCGCCTTCGAGTACGCGAGCTTCAAGGATGCCTCGCAACCGAGGTTTCGCTTGAAGTGGATCAAACCGTAGTTAGGCGCTCCGTCGTTTGTGGACGTGCCGATGTCCATCCAGCGTGCGCCTTCGGCACGGGCATGCTCGTAGATCGTTTCCGCGAGCAGGACAATCGGGCTCACGCCGGAGAATCCGGCCACATCGCACCAGTAGAAGATGTACACCACGTCCCGGTTCACCCTCATCGCAATGCTCGCAGCTGCGGGTTCCGTCTCGCGAAACACTCCGAAACCGTAGATCCGATCGCCGAACGTTCTCACCATCTCACAGATGCCATCCCAGGTCATGGAAAGCTGATAGCCCTTGCGGCGCGTGTTCTCGAGAATCAGCTCGTAGGCGTGCGACAGCTCGGACACCGACGTTAACTTGCGCGTCTCGAGCCCCTGTTCCCGGGCTCGCACTAGCCTTCTCCGGCCGTCGGCGTCGACCCTGCTGGCGAACGGCCGGTCGTCCAGACGAACAGATTGGTTCAGGCTATGTGGTGTTGCACGATACCCACGGTTATGGAGCGCCAGGAACACCAGGTGTGACAGTTCCGGCACCTGCGCAAAGGGCGGCGAGATGATCGTGATGTGTGCAGCTCCGCGGTCACGCAGCGCTCGCTCTGCCTCGTCGGCGAAGAACTCGACCAGTTCGAGACAGGGCAGCTCCTTGAAATCGAAGCTTCCGAAGGTACCCAATCGCGGACTGCGAAATACGCCACGCGATTCCTCGGCGAAGTGGATCGTGGCGAGCACCTCGCCGGAGGACTTCGACACCAATTGCAGGTAACAGGCATTGGGGGTGCGGTGGATCTCGAAGAACTGCGGCGTGTTGAAGAGGTGAGTCCAGGGGCTTGGAAGGAATTCGTTAACGAGAACCGCGTAGTTATCCCTTTTCATCTGCTCCGGTTGACCTGTTAGGAGGAGGTTGGGGGGAACCGTCGTCCCCGTACCCGTGTGTATCGTAGTCGCAGATACATGCGCGTGCCAATCGTGGAAACGGCCACATTGGGTGCTGCGGCCCATCGGCGGCGTTCTGCAGGGTCAGTTCGTCTTACCGACACGCTCCCACGTTGACTGCTCGCGAACGAAGCAGGGCCAATTCTGAGCACCGAATCCGCGAGTCGCGGACCGATCCCGTCTCGAAAAGATCAAATACTGTTCGCCCTCATTGTCGATCGTTGCCGCTAGTAGGTATTCGCTCTCAATGTAGTTCACGAGGCTGGGATATGTTGCGCCAGCGTAGCCTTCGAGGGCAGAACTCCGAGCAAGCGCGATCGGTGGCGAGTATCGCTTGATCTTCTGCATGGTCCTGTCTTGCTCATGTGCCAGATCTGCCCAGGCGGGAGCGAACACCAAATGTTGTTGTGCCATCAAACGTTCGGAAAAGTAGAAGATCTCCGGTTCGAACCACAAGACGAGCAGACGATCGGACGGCGGCACGCACTCACGCACGTAGGCCGCGAGTTGAAGCGGGAAGCGCGCCGGTCGATCGAGGTAATACTGCAGCGGTGGCGATGACATGAGCTCCCGCATGGAGCCGCCCCAGTCCAGTGGATTGGTGAACTGTCCGGCGCGAGTCACACCCGCCATGAGGGCTGCAGTGAGTGCCATGGCGCAGATTCGGACGAGCCTGCCACCCACGAAACTGGAAGTCGCCCGCCACATCCACAGGAGGCAGCAACCGAAGACGATGGCAGGAAGCACTACTGCGTCGAAGGCCCTCGCGGTAAAGGCCAGCCGCAGCATCGCCAAGTCGACCACGAATGCAAATCCTGCGAACGCCACGATGGCACGCGCACCGATCGTTCCAGGCAGCAGTCGAGCCATGAGTGGCGCACCGACACCCATGAGGATTGGGAGAAGGTAGAAGACTGCCACGATGAATTCGGTGACGCGCGCCTGACCGTCGAGGTCGGGAAGTATGCGTATCCGTCGCCATCGTTGATCGAAGGTCCGCCGCTTGTCGTTGGGCCAGGACGAAGGCAGCAGCACCCCGGTAGCCCGTTCGATTCCAGCCGTGTCCTCGACAGACGGCTCGTTGATCAGCGAGCGAAGTCTCTCGAGGGAGTGCTTCACAAACGAACACGCATCGAATCGCGGTCTGTCTCGACCGGGGTCAATCCGTAACTGACAACGATCTGGCTGCGCGTATCACTGGAGCTCGACGGACTCCAGCGAATCCCGATAACAGGTGCGTAGTGGTCTGCCGGCTCGATTGTGAAGATATTTCCGGCGAATCTCAGGACCGGCCAGGCATGTGCCCCCTGTGTCGTGTGCTCCGTTCGTGCAGCGGCCGCTCCGGCCTGCACGAAGTTCCCGAGTCCGACCATCGCGTGCACGTACGCCAGGAATGGAACGACGAGCGAAAGCATGACACTCCCCGCCACGGTGCAGGCAGTCAGCCACTGTCGGCCAAGACCGTGCGCAGCCCATGCCGCCAGGACGATCGCGACGGCAACGTACACACCATGATCTGGCCGCCAGTAGAACGCGACGGCAGCCCACGCGCCCAGACCAGCCATCCTGGCGGTGGTTGGTTGCCTGACGTAGTTCCACCACAACATCGCGGCCACGGCGTAGACGATGGCTTTGGGATAGGAATACCCTCGGGCGGCCGCGAGGATTAGCAGCATTCCTGCGAACGTAGCCGCCGCGCTCGAGCCACTAAGCTGTTGAACGACGCGGAAGACAATGTAGGTACTGCACGCCCATGCGATGCCGACGACGAGCGCCTCGGCGAGCAAACGGTTGCCCACGATGAGTTGGGCGGCCGCGCTCAACGTGTATTGCAGCAGCCACCCTCCTTCGTAGAAGTCCCGAACCGGCCAATCGCCCGCCAACAGCTGCTGCGCAAGCGTCATGTGCAGAAAGTTGTCGTTGGTGGCACTCGTGATCAGGACCATGTGCCGAAGGGCAGCGACGGCGGCGAGCGTTGCACCCACCGGATGTAACGTGTACCCGTGACCGCCTATGAAGCGGTGCAATCGCTCGAGAAGACCCGGCATCTAGTCAGGAGGTGGACCATCCGGTCCCCTGTCTGTATAAAACGCCTGCACAGGTGCTGCTCCCGCAATGTGCTCGACCGATTGGATCAGGTGGGTCGGCCGTCCCTTTGTGTTCTCGAAAATCCGCCAGACATACCCCCCGACGATGCCCAACGCGAGTAGCGTCGTCGAAAACGAAAACAACGCTACGAGCATCAGCGGCGTGTAGCCGTGCACGGGAATTGCTCCTGTCGCCCATGCGACCATTACCACGGCGCTCAACAGGAGCGCGCCGCTAATGCCCACTAGACCGGCGGCAATCATCAGAGTGATTGGCAAATCGGAGAACGCGAACGTGGTGTCGAACGCATAGCGCAACTTGCGCGTGAACGACCAGCCACTCTTGCCACTGGGTCTCGCGACGCGCTGGTAGGTCACGGTTTCCCGGCGGAAGCCCACCCAGAAGAGTAGGCCGACGAGCGTGCTGTTGGCCTCGGGCAGAGCAACCAGAATGTCGCAGACTTGCCGGGTGCAGCCGAACGAGTCGACGCCTCCTGGCGGGATCTCTGGCTGCACGAGTCGCCGATACAGTTGCCAGAAGAGCGATGCACTGAGCTGTGAAAGCCAAGGGTCGCTGCGGGATGAGCGCTGACCCACAGCGATGTCGGCGCCGCGTTCGAGGACGTCGAAGAACCGAGTGATTGACGAAACCGGTTGTTGCAAGTCGGCCGCGAGAATGCCTATGAAGCTGCCTCGAACCAGCGAAAGGCCCGCGCGCAACGCTGCGAACGATCCAAAGTTGCGGCTCAGGCTGACCAACTGTGATTGAAACGGCATACCCGCCAGTCGCTGCTTGAGCAGCGCGTACGAATTGTCAGGGCTTCCGTCAACCACGAACACGACCTCGAGAGAACCAGCTCGCTGTCCGGCCAGATCGGCGATCTGACGAAGTAACTCCGATAGCGTCGGCTCGTTGCGATATACCGGCACGACGATGGAGTGTGTGATCGAGGACGACGAAGGCTCGCGAAGATCGTCGGTCAACGCTAAGAGTCTCTCATACCGAACAAGTCGAGTAACCATGAACGATGCGGTTGCGCGGCATGCAGCACTTCAAATCGACATGACCTGGCGGAACTGGTTGGCAACGGTTTCCGGTCTCGGCCGAGACTCGTCGACGGCGCAGCTCAGAGCCGGCTGCTAGTCTTCGATCACATCCCAAAGACGGCTGGCACGACGTTCAGGCGATCCTATCTTCCTGCTGCACTTCCGTCCGAGGAACGGTGGATCCTCGGAGGTGGTGAAACGAACGCAAGCGACCGAGAACGCTTTCTGGCCCTCCCACTGAAGCGCCGCGATCGGGTTCGAATCGTTGCCGGGCACTATGCCGAGATGCTGAGACCGCATCTGCCCGGTGCGCGATTCATCACCGTCGTTCGCGATCCGGTCGAGCGCGCGATCCCCTCCCACCTGCATGCACGATTTCATGAGGGAGGAGAAGAGCTCTGGCCGGATATGCGCGAGCAGAACATGTCGCTCAGTCAGTTCGCCGACAGCCACATCCCGCCGCAACGCACAGAGCCGCATACTGCTCGGCGAGGATTACGAACATCTCGACAATGCGGGCATCACACAGCGGCTCGATGCCCGCTACATGCTGGTTGGGTATACCGAGGCGTTCGACGAGTTCGTGTTCATGCTCCACATGACCGAAGGGCTGCCGCTGTGCCAGTACGGCAATCGTCTCGTGAGGGCGGAGCGTCAGTCCTATCAGCCGTCGGCCGACGATCTCGCTCGTGTTCGACAGGCCAACGTGGTCGATACCCGGCTGCACGCGCCGTCAACGCGGCGTTCCAGTCACGCATCGATGCCCTCACAGAGCAGTCGCGCACGCAGTTGAAACAGTTCCTCGGCTCGCTGCGGGCGTTCCGGGCCGAGGCGAGCAGTGATAACGTAGGGGCCGAAGGAAGGGGTTGTATGAGGCGAGGACTGCTGCTTGGAACGTTGATTGGAGTTGGTGCGCTGTCGATCGCGGTGTCCGGTCAGGCGCCGGGGCCGTCGGCTGCGGCGATCAAGGCCGCGCAGATCGAAAAGGTCAAGGACAACCTGTACATCATCACCGGCTCTGGTGCCGATAACCAGGACACCTTCAGTGGTGGGAACGTGGCGGTGTTCATCACCGACGCCGGTGTCACGTTGGTCGATAGCAAGCTGCCTGGCTTCGGGCCGACGATCCTCGAGCGGGTCAAGACGGTCACCAACAAGCCGATCACCCGCATCATCAACACACACACCCACGGCGATCACACGGGCAGCAACGGCTTCTTCGGCGCCTCCATCGAGAGCATCGTTCATGAGAACGCCAGAACGAGCATGTCGAAGATGCCGGAGTTCAGCGGCGCCAACGCTCAGTTCCAGCCGAAGCGAACCTACAAGGACAAGCTGACCGTCGGATCTGGAAAGGACCAGATCGACCTGTACCACTTCGGCCGGGGCCACACCAACGGCGACACCTTCATCGTTTTCCCCGCGCTTCGCACGATGCACGTGGGTGACATGTTTGCGTGGAAGGCACTGCCCTATGTCGACACTGACAACGGTGGCAGCGTCGTCCAGCAGCCGGATTCCCTGGCCAAGGCTGCCGCTGTGCCCAACGTCGACACCATCATCCCGGGACATATCCCGGTCGGCACGATCAACGAACTGAAAGAGTACGCCGCCTTCACGAAGGACTTCGTCGACTTTGCCCGAGCGTCGATCAAAGCCGGTAAGACCGCCGATCAGGCGGCCGCCGAGTACAAGGTCAATCCACGGTTCAAAGGCTACATGGCGAGCCTCAATCCCGCCTTCGGTGGCGCGTTGCCCAACATGAAGATCGCCTACGAGGAATTGGGCAGGAAGTAGCGCGGGGTCCTGAGACCCCGCCTCACGGAACCGCAGCCCGCCGGCGGTGTCGAACCTGAGTGAACGCCTTCGCCGGCGAGGGCCCCCTTCTCGAAGGAGGCCTATGCGGACCTACACGCTCGTCTTCTCGATCGTCGCCCACATGGTCGCTGTGGGCGCGCTGATCATCGCTCCTGCATTTGCGACCGATGATCTCCCCGAGCCTTATCGAACGACGGCCTTCGTCATCGTTCGCCCGGAGTTGCCTCCGCCCGCTTCGATCCCGTCACCTCGGCGTGACGTGGCGCCTTCAACGTCGACTCCCGTGCCGCTGACGGAGCCTCTGGAGATCCAGCCGGAGCCGATCGTCGAGCCGGTGGAGCAGTGTGGATTCGATCTCGGAGCATCGCCGATTGGCATCGCGATTGGAGAAATTGCTTCCACCGGCGACCCGATTCCTCCTCCGCCGCCAGTGCCTGCACGGCCGAAAGATCCGGTGCGTGTCGGTGGAGTCATCCAACCGCCGACGCGGCTGGTCCATGTGAATCCGATCTATCCGCCCCTTGCACTGGCGGCACGCAAGGAGGGGATGGTGATCCTCGAGGCGCTCATCGGCGAAGACGGCTCGATTCGCGCCGTCAAGCTGCTTCGGCCGGCGCCGCTGTTCGAGGAGGCAGCCATCGCCGCGGTGAGACAGTGGCGATTTTCACCCACCCTGCTCAATGGCGAACCTGTGCCCCTCGTCTTGACAGTGACCGTTGCATTCACGCTCCAGAAATGAAGGGCTCTCGGTCGGCGCAGGGAGAGCTGCGCCCGGCAACTCCCAACTACCAAACTCCAGCTCCCAACGAATCGGGCCTTTTGGGAGTTGGGAGTTGGCGATTGGGCGTTGACGCGTCTTGCTAGAGCCCAGCGCCCAGAGCCTGGAGCCGGAGTTACAATGCGCCCTACGGGAGGGATCTTCATGCGATTACGTTTGGTGGCCCTGGCGTTCGGCCTGCTCGTCGGGACGGCGCCGATCCTCCTCGCCCATCATTCATTCGCGGCCGAGTACGACGCCAACCAGCCAGTCAAGGTCTCGGGCGTCGTCACACGCGTGGACTGGACCAATCCGCACATCTGGTTCTTCGTGGACGTGAAGGACGAGCAGGGCAAGGTGACGAACTGGGGATTCTCCGGCGGACCACCCGGAGTGTTACAGCGTCGCGGCATCAGCAAGACCGCACTCAAAGCCGGGGACACGGTCGTCGTCGAAGGCTTCCGCGCGCGAGATGGTTCGAACAACGCGTCGGGCGGCCGCGTGACATTTCCCGATGGACGAAGCGTGTTCACCGCTTCGAATGAAGACAAGGCTCCGCGATAGGAGGGCGTGATGTTGCACTTACACAAGAGCGCTGCGACGGCTCGCCACGATTATCGCGGTGTTGTGTGCCGTGATCCTCGACGCGCAATCGAAGCCGGCGAGCCAGAGCCCGCGCACGGCCGACGGCAAGCCGGACTTCAGCGGGTTCTGGGACAACCCGAAGGAACCAGGTTCGCGCAGCCCGGCCACGACTTTCAACAAGGAGAAGATGTCGCCGTTTGTGCCCGGGGGCGAGGCACTCTTCTACGAACCGCGCACCGGCGACCCGCGGCATGACGAGCCGCGCGCCTTCTGCATGCCCTCGGGATTCCCGTCTGCATTCCTGGGCCCGTACCCGATTCAGATCATCCAGACGCCGCAGTACCTGGTGATGCAGACCGAGTTCATGAACGTCACGCGAATCATTCCGCTCGACGGACGGCCGCACAAGACGGATATCGAGCCGACGTTCTACGGCGAGCCGGTCGGCCACTGGGAAGGCGATACGCTCGTGATCGAGGGCAGGAACTACAAACGCTGGTCACTGGACGACTACTACTACCAGAACCCGAAGGAGTATCGGATGCACACCGAGGCGCTGAGGACGACCGAGCGTCTACGCCGGACCGATGCCGACACGATCTCGTACGAGTTCACCGTGGACGACCCGAAGATCTTCACGAAGCCCTGGTCGGTGCAGTGGGAGATGAAGCGTCACGCCGAGTGGGACAAGGTCGGGCTTTACGAGATGGTGTGCAACGAGAACAACCGCTGCGAAGGCGGAAAGTGCAAGGATTCGAAGTAACGCTGTAATTCAGAATGCAGAATTCAGAATGCAGACACTGTCTGCATTCTGAATTACCTATAGCAACCTTACTCCGACGACGTCGTCTTCGCCCTCAGAGCGACCCGATTCACCTCAGTTCCCCGCAGATACACCGACGAAATCCGCCTCGTGTTCGTGATGTCGTCGAGCGGGTTCGCATCGAGCACGACGAAGTCGGCGCTCTTGCCTGTCTCGATCGTGCCCATATCGGTCAGTCGCATGAACTCGGCCCCGTTACGTGTCGCCGCCACGATCACGTCGGATGGTGACATGCCTGCCGCCACCATGTCCGCCATCTCGAGATGCGGGCCCCATGGCGTGTTGCCGTCGCTGCCGAGCGCGATCTTGACGCCTTCCTTATTGAGTCTGGCGAGGTTGCGCGCCTGGATGCCGAACGCTTTCTGCGCTTCCGGACGTTCCTTGGAGACATTGGCCTGAAGTTTCGTGAGCTCCTCCGCGGGTATGAATTCGCCCAGGAAGCGCAAGTCGGTGACGACACCCGAGTCGGGAAGATTCGGCACCAGGACGATGTCCGAGCGCGCCTTGAACATCTTGACGAACTCATCGTCGATGTCGCGGTCGCGTACGCCGTGCGCGAACGCATCGAGCCCGGCTTTCAGGAGGCCCTTCCCGTCTTCGAGCGTGAAGAGATGCGCGGTGACGCGGAGCGTTCTGTTTGTGGGCCTCGTCGATGACAGCGCCGTACAAGGGCGGCGTCAGCTTCTTGAACTTGCCGTCGCGGTCGTCGACCCAGATCTTGATGATGTCTACCTTCAGAGCGGCCTGCTCCTGAACTGCCTTCCGAGCTTCCGCTTCACTTGTGATCCAGTAGGGGATGTCGGTGCGACCGGGCTCGGGCGCCGTGATGCCGCGGCCCGCCGTCCGGAACAGCGCCGCTTCGGGAATCATTTCGGCCCGGACCTGGAAGGGCACATCACCCGTGTCCTGACCGAGACTCATGGCAGCGCCGACTCCCCAATACGCTCGACGCCGCAGGTCGTTGACGAGCGCGTCGCGCTCACGGCTCGTGTGCACGTGCGTGTCGATGATCGCCGGCATGACCGTCTTGCCGGACAGGTCGACGCGTTTTGCACCCGCAGGTGTCTGCACTTCACCGGCTCTCCCGACCTGCGTGAGCCGGTTGCCGTCCACGACGAAGGTCGCGTTCTCGATCGTCTGTCCGTTACCCACGATGACACGGGCGCCGTCGAATACGGTCGCGGTGGAACCCGGTGCTTGCGCAACCTGTTCGGGCGATGACGAGGAACATGCCGAGACAACGAGCGCAGCGAGAAGTATCAGAGCTCTGGACATCGAACCCTCCGGCGTGGAATTTATCCGGGCAACCCGACGACGTCAACCGCAGAACGCATCGCGCATCGTCCGGACAGTGGCTGAGCGTTATATACAGTTGATCGGAGGAATCCGTTGCCGTCGACTGTTGCGTACCGAGGAACCTGCGATGCGTCCGCAGCCGTGCGGCTGGGCTCGTTGCTGTTCGTCTCTGCCAGCGACGAGGACTACATCCTTCGCGTCTACAAACACGAGGCGCCCGGAAAGCCCTGCGGAACGGTCGATCTCGCACCGTTCCTGAAGCCGGCCGATCCGGACAAGGAGCCCGATATCGAGGGCGCTGCCGTCGTCGGCGATCGGATTTACTGGGTCACGTCGCACGGACGAAACAAGGACCGGGAGGAGCAGGAGAGCCGGCAGCGATTCTTTGCGACGTCAGTTCACGTGAGTGGCGACGACGTTCAAATCGTTCCCGTCGGACGTCCCTATAAGCGGCTCATCCGGGATCTCATCAGCTCGCGAGAACTCCGCGAGTTCGAGCTCGAACGCGCGTCCACGCTGGCACCAGAGGAGCGCGGTGGTTTGAATCTCGAGGGTCTCGCCCCGACGCCGGAGGGTCACCTTCTGCTTGGTTTTCGTAATCCCGTTCCTGATGGACTCGCGCTGGTGGTCGCGATGCGCAACCCCGCGGAGGTCATCGATCGCATGGCGCCACCTGCGCTCTCGATCGCTGGCCGTCTCGATCTGGGAGGCCGCGGTATCCGGGCGATCGAGTTCGTGCCGGAGTCGAAGACGTACCTGATTATTGCCGGTGCAAACGACGACGCGCACGACTTTCGGTTGTACAAGTGGTCCGGCACGCTGCACGCCGAGGCGGTCGCGCTCGACGTCGACGTGCAGGACTACAAACCGGAAGTGTTGATTGTCACCGCGGTCCGCGGGCGCACTCACGAGCTCGAGCTCTTGAGCGACGACGGGGATCGTGACGTCGACGGAAAGAAGTGCAAGAAGGCGAAGCTCGAAAAGCGCTCGTTCCGCGGACTGAGGGCGACGATCGAGTTGTGAGCCGCCGATGGCGGCTCGATTGCCCGGGGCTACTTCGCAGGACGCCGGAATACCGACTCGTCCTGAAGAAGCTTCTCGATTCGCAGCAGGTCCTCGTTGTTCTCGATGCACTCGTATTCGCGAATGCGCTCGCCCGGACGAAGCCGGAAGATCTCCTCAGTGTTCCAGGGTTTCGTGAACACCTCGGGATCGTCCATCGTGACCTGATATCGAATCGTGTTGTAGCTGTCTCTCGTGTAACGCTCGGTGACACGCAGCTTCTCGGTGTGCACGGTCCCCACGCCAATCAGCCAGGTCTTCTCGTTGAAGCCGGTGACGTCGACAACCAGCGTGTCGCCCTCCCAGCGTGCAACAGACTCTCCGAGATACGACGGCTCGATATCGTTGGGGTGCGGACGGCCGTCGGTGGGAATGATGCGGAACGCGTGATGCGTCTCGTAGATGAACACCATCTGGTTCGGCATCTGGAAGATTTGGAACGGCAGCGGTCTGAAGCTGATTCGTGGCACACCAGAAATCAGGCAGCGTGCCATCGGGTCGTCAATGCCGCGGCGATCGAGGTAGTACTGGCAGTTCTTCTCGTACTCGGGTTTGTACGGTGGCGGCTCGGTGCGCGGGGCCGGACGGCCTTCGTCGATATCCGACTGCCGGGCGGCAGCCAGTTCGGCATCGCCGGCCATGAGACGCAGGGCTCCTGTGGCAACCCAGACGCCCGATAGATCGGGCTTGCCGTCAGCGGCGCGAGGAGCGGGCTTCGGTGTCTTCGGCGAAGCAGTCGTCTGCGCACGAGACGGTGCCGACAGGTAGAGGACGACGAGAGTACTGCCAGCCACACGACATGGTGCTTCTTCACGTCGTTCCTCCTATTGTCCGCCCCCGGTCCCGGCGGGAGGCCCTGACGTCAGCTTCGATCCGTCAGGGAACGTGACCTCGCGCGCCGCGGCCAGGTTTGGTTCGACGCGGGCGCGCCACCCCATGACCGTGACGACCATGCCCGGCTTCAGCGAGGACGTCCTTCTTCCAGCCCTGCCGGACTAGTCCCGTGGATCCGTGTTTTCTAGGATAAGTCGAGTCATTGGCCGTGGACCTGCTGAACGCGAAGTCCGAATCGCCGCATGCTATTGAGGATCTCGTCGGCGGTCCTGATCCACGTGAACGGTCTGTCGCGGTCGTTGTGGGCGTCGACGTACGCGAGGATAGCCGACCGCAGTTGCGCAATGCTCGTGTGCGATCCGCGCTTGAGCGCTTTCTCCGTCAGCAATCCAAAGAACCGCTCGACGAGATTGAGCCACGAGGCGTAGGTCGGCGTGAATGAAACTGGACGCGCGGGTGGCGCAGCAACCATCGCTGGACCGGTGGCGCACGATGCGCGGAGAGATTGTCGAGGACGACGTGGATGTCGAGCGCAGGCTCGACGGTCCCGTCGATCTTGCGCAGAAAGGCGACGAAGTCCTGCGCTCGATGTTGGGGCGTGCATCGGGCGATCACCTCGCCGGTCGCCACGTTGAGCGCCGCGAACAGATCCAGGGTGCCATGGCGCACGTAGTTGTGAGTCCGTCGCTCGGGTTGGCCAAAGTCCATCGGCAGGATCGGTTGCGCGCGTTGCAGCGCCTGGATCTGCGACTTCTCGTCCACCGCGAAGACCACGGCATTCGCCGGCGGAGCCATGTACAAGCCCACCACGTCCCGGATCTTCTCCACGAGTTGCGGATCCGGCGAGAGCTTGAAACCCTCCGTACGATGCGGCTGCAACCGGAACGTCCGCCAGATGCGTCCGACCATCGTATGACTGACGCCAGCCGCCTTCGCCATAGACCGGGTGCTCCAGTGCGTCTCGCCCGGCGGTGTCGTCTCAAGCGTCTTTACGATAATGGCCTCGACGTGCTCATCGGAGATCGTGCGTGGTGCGCCGACGCGCGGTTCGTCATACAACCCCTCGAGCCGGCGCTCGACGAATTGCCCGCGCCACTTCGCCACGGTTGTCTTCGTCGTCCGCAGGCGGCGCGCCACGGCCGTGTCCGACGCATCGATACACGCCAACACGATCCGGGCGCGAAACGCCACCGCGCGATTTACGCGGACGCGCTTTGTCAATCGCACGAGCTCCGCGCGCTCGTCGTCGGTGACCACGACTTCGGCTCTGGGGCGTCCAATCTTTGGCATGCCCCCTTTAGATCACACTCGGGCGGTTTGTCCTAGTGATTTCGTTTCCCGGGGACTAGCATGTTCGGTGGATATCCTTCGAATGCCCACTGCGTGACGGCGCCCTTGTCGTCTTTGACGTCGATGTAGAAGTGAAAATGCGGATTCGTCCAGTCGATTCTGACCACCGTGCCCGTCAGGGTGATCGGCTTGTCGGCGTCGTACTGCGCCGCGAACGAGTGATGTGCAGAAAGGGCGGCCGTGCCCAGGAGAATGCTGCACAACAGAGTGCGCATTACCATCACGAGTCCACTCCTCGTCACGGATATTCCGTGAGCCGACGCAGTGTAGCGCCGGGGTGGGCCCGCGTCCACTCCCGGTCGCGCGTCGTTGGGGCGCGGCGTTTCAGCGGCTCTGCGCGAGATCCTTGTGGCCGGCGATGACGTAGATCTCGGCGGCGACATCGGGATAGCGCTCACCCACGACCATTGCGGCCTCGAGCATCTCCGGCGTCCAGTTCGCTTCCAGCTGATGATTGGCGACCGGCTTGAGCCAATAGCCGCCGAACAGCTCTATTCGAAACCCAGCCGCATGGACGTCCCGTCGCAGCGATTCAGGGTCGTACACGCGCCGGTGCCCATGATGAAGGTCGGCCGGGTTGAGGCTGTGCTCGCTGGGCAGGAGTCCCATGACCACGGCCATCTGACGGTGAAGGCTGCGGGCGTTGGGCACGCTCGCGAACAGGCGTCCCTTCGCACTCAACCACGTCTTCACTCGCGCCAGGACTGTGATCGGATCCTCAACGTGCTCGAGTACGTGTCCGAGCACGATGTTGTCGAAGGTCCGCGCGGGCTCATACTCCTCAAAGATGCTGCATTCCACCATGACGTGTGGATGACGCTGACGAAGGGCCGCGCACAGGAGATCGGCGCCTTCGACACACGTGAGATCGTCGAAATGCCTGGCCAGCGCCGCCGTCGCCAAGCCTTCTGCCGGCCCGAGCTCGAGGCAGGAGCCCGATCGCCAGTGGCGGGAGAACACCCGCACGCTGTAGGCGATCGTCGTCGCGTTGACCCCTTTGCTGTACCAGCTGTCCTGGGCGATCCCTGCGAGTCGATCGTGTTCGGTAGCTTTCTCCATCGTGTCGTCGATCCGCCTTCAGGCAATGTTCTTGAAATACTTGATCTCGCGTCTCAGGCCTTCAGCCAGAGGAACGAACGACCAGTCGCCAAGCACGTGCCGCATCAGTGAGGTGTCGAACACCGTGGAGTGGACATCACCGTGCTGCGGCAACGATTCGAGAGCACCGGCGAATCCAGCCAGCTCCGAGATGGTCGTGACGACCTTTCGAATCGAGTGTGACTCGCCGCGCGCGATGTTGATAACGACGGCGTCGCGCAGAGTCGCGCTACAGGCCCGTACCAGCGCTTCCGCGGCGTCATCGACATACAGCAGGTCACGCGTTTCGCTGCCGTCGCCGGCGATCCGTGGAGGCCGCTCGGAGAGGACTCTCCGGATCGTCTCGGGAACCAGCTTGGCGTAGCGCTCTTCTCCGGGGCCGAAGACATGTCCGAAGCGAAGCGTGACATGTTCGGTCCCGGCAGTCCTGGCAAAGACAGCGGCCAGGCCCTCTCCGAACAACTTCGACGATCCGTACAATCCCCCCGGGCCAACCGGGCTACCTTCGTCGACCGTGTGCTCGAAGGCTCGGCGTGAATACACGTCAAGCGTGCTGCCGAAGATGAAGCGGCGCGGCGGATGCGGCAGGCTGGCGAGCAGCACCTGCGTGCCCACGATGTTCGCGCTGATAATCTCCTGTGCGCAGTCGCGGGTCGCGGCACTCTTGGGCGTGAACGCCGCCAGGTGAATGACCACGTCGATGGACGTCGAGACGTCTCGAGACCAATGCGACGGTGTCAACTCCTCGAGCGAGCTTTCGATCCATTGGACGTTCGGCTCGTCTGTGCCCGGCGGGCGCGTTCGGGTGAGGGCGACGACTCGCGTATCTGCCAGTGCGGCCAGCCTGCGGACCGTCGCGGCGCCGATGAATCCGCGCGCTCCAGTGACGACGACCGTTCTAGCCACTGGCCACCAGGCCGCCGTCCAGTCTTGCCAGCTCCTCTCGTGTTGTGAGCACGGGCGCCACGTCCATGCCGCGAACCCAGACCAGGCCGTCCGGGAGCGGATTGATCTTCCGGTTCAGCGTCGGAAATCGTCCATCGAGGCCCAGATCGCAATAAATCTCGGGAAAGTTCAGGCCAGCCCTCGTGAAGAAATAGACCGTCGTGAAGAAACGGCCGATGTTGATTTCCGTGGGATTGGGAACGCCACTGCGATCGTAGGTCATGTCGACGCAGAAGATCCCGTGGGGACGGGAATCGATCGCAGCGATGGCATCCAGCGCCGTCCGGGTGACGTCCTCGTCTGAGCACGTTTCGGCGACACCCGTGATCCCGGTGACTCCCGAGAGCGTGCGGTTTCCGTAGTTCCACTTGTGGCGGCGGCGCGCCTGTGCGACGACCAGGTCGCCTTCGTACCAGATCGACTGCCATGTGACGCTGCGATCGGTGAGCAGTTGTGCGGCCGTGAAGCAACCCCACCCCCTGGTACCTGATCGATCCATGCCCGCGCGAAGTCGAAACTGCTGACAGGCAATGCCCCCCGGCCACCGCCACCCTCGGTGGCCCGGATCCAGATCGTCTCGCCCAGCGTCGCGAACGCTCGTTTGAGGTCGTCGGGTGTGTGCAGGAGGATCGTTCGCGGGACGCGCAGGCCAGCGCGTGACCAGAGCGCGTACCGACTTACCCTTGTCGACGCAGTTCTCCACGGTCTCCGGCGCTGGCAGGAACAGGCGGGTGCCGAGCGCGTTGATCTCAGTCCGCAGGTGAGAGACGGCACGAACCTCGTAGTCGCTCTGCACGTGCATGAAGTCAGGGCGTGTGCGCGCCAGAAGCGTGAGGATGGACTGCCGGTAGCTCGGATCAGTGGCATTCGGGACGACGTACCGCTCGTCGACATCAGCCAGTAGCAGATCTGAGGATACTGACGACGCCCCGATGAGATAATGCCCCCGCGTCGACTCACGCAGAGAGCGGATGACATTGTTGGAAGGCGCACCACCTGCCCCTCCGATGTGTATGCGAGCCATCGCCGCCTTTACTGTACGGTGCGTCGCGGCGCTGAAGAGCCTGCGATCGAGCCGGAATCCGATTGTAGACACAATTATCACGAAATCGCGATTCAGGCGGGTGAGGAAAGCCGGACTTGTATAACAATGCGCTGCGATGCAGCCTGCAACCGCCTTCGACGTCCGCCGGTTCATTGATGAGCGCCCGGTTGGCCGCTACCAGTTGCTCGTGGGCGTCATGTGCTCACTCATCGTGTTCGTCGACGGGTTCGATGCACAGGCAATGGGATATGTCGCGCCGGCACTCACGGCGGCGATGGACATTCCACGCAGCGTGCTTGGTCCGGTCATCTCCAGCGGCCTGGTCGGGATGATGATTGGCGCGATGGTCAGCGGCCCGCTGGCCGACCAGTTCGGGCGACGGCCCGTGCTCGTTGGCTGCGTGCTGATCTTCGGCATCGGCTCGCTTCTGACCGCTACTGCGCAGACCATCGAGGGACTTGCCGCGTTTCGCGCCCTGACCGGTCTTGGAATGGGGGGCGCGATGCCGAACGCCATCGCACTCACCTCCGAGTACATGCCAAAGCGACGAAGGGGCACAGCGGTCACGACGATGATCTGCGGCTTTTCGCTGGGCGCGGCGGTGGGAGGGTTCGTCGCCGCGGCCATCATCCCGCGTTTGGGCTGGCAGGCCGTCTTCATCGTCGGCGGCATAGCGCCGCTATTGATTGCAGGCGCGGCATTCCTGTGGCTGCCAGACTCGATTCGCTTCCTTCTCATCAAGGACGCGAAGGATGCGCGCGCGCGGGACTATCTGCGACAGATCGCGCCGGACGTCGAGTTGCCCGGTACGTTGTCGCCCGGCATCGACGAGAGTGAACCGCCGAAAGGCTTCGCCGTCGCGCAATTGTTCACCGGCAGACGTGCAACCGGCACGATGCTCATCTGGGTCGTGTACTTCATGAACCTTCTCAACCTGTACTTTCTGAACAGCTGGTTGCCGACGATCATGAGCGACGCGAGCATCCCGGTGGCGACGGCAATCAGGCTGACGGCACTCTTTCAGGTGGGTGGAATCGGCGGCGCGCTCGTGCTGGGCGCACTGCTCGATCGCTACTTCTCGTTCTGGGTCCTGGCGGCCTGCTTTCTGTGGGCCGCGGTGTGTGTCTTCTTCATTGGCGCGTCGGGCGCATCGACGCTTCTGCTCGGGGCGACGATCGCATCTGCGGGGTTGGGTATCATCGGTGGCCAGAACGCGTGTCACGCGTTGACAGCGGCGTTCTACCCGACGGCGATCCGCTCGACCGGCGTGGGCTGGGCGCTGGGGATCGGCCGCATTGGTTCGATTGTCGGACCTGTCCTCGGCGGATTGCTGCTGGCACGCGGCGTGCCGATCGGACAGGTGTTCTGGGTCGCAGCGATTCCGGCGCTGATTGCGACACTGGCGGCCGCGGGTGTCGCTCTGATGGGAAGTGATCGTCGTGCCGGGCAGTAGCCGGCGTGACTAATGTCCGGCTGCAGCCGGCGAGATCGTAGTGTCCGGCTTTAGCCGGACCATGGAGTCCACGTGAAGATCGACATCTTCAATCACGTATTTCCGAAACGCTTCTTCGACCGTTACATCGCGAGCGGCGCTGCTGGTAAGGAAATCGGCAAGCGCATGGCGAATGCCACGGTCGGTTTCGATCTCGACTATCGCTTTCGTGTCCTCGATGAGTTCGGTGACGTGAAGCAAGTGATCACGCTGGGTCAGCCGCCGATCGAGGTGCTCGGCGGGCCCACGGAGTCTCCCGCCATCGCACGCGAGGCCAACGACGGCCTGGCGGAGCTGGTCGCGAAGCACCCGGATCGATTCATCGCGTTTGCGGCATCGATGCCGATGAACAACGTCGACGCCTCAGTCGACGGAGATGATCGCGCGCGATCGACCAGCTGGGCGCGAAGGGCGTGATGATCTACACGAACGTCGCCGGCGCTCCGCTCGACGAGCCACGATTCGAGCCGATTTTCGCCGAGGCCGCCCGGCGCGACGTTGCCGATCTGGTTGCATCCGGCGCGCGGCGCGTCGATGCCCGACTATGCCAGCGAGGAGGCATCGTCGTTCGAGATCTGGTGGGCGCTGGGGTGGCCGTACGAGACGAGCGCCGCCATGGCGCGGCTCGTATTCTCGGGCGTGTTCGATCGGTATCCCGATCTGAAGATCATCACGCACCACCTCGGAGGCATCGTGCCTTACCTCGAGGGACGAGTCGGGTACGGATGGGATCAGCTCGGGGCGCGCACGTCGAAAGTCGACTACTCAGCGCTGGTGAAATCGATGAAGAAGCGGCCGGTCGACTACTTCCGGCAGTTCCATGCCGACACCGCCATGTTCGGCGCCCGCGCGGCCACGCGTTGCGGACTGGAGTTCTTCGGCGCGGACCAGGTGCTCTTCGCGAGCGACATGCCGTTCGATCCCACGCCCGGCCTCTACATGCGCGAGACCATTCGTGTGATCGAGAGCCTCGATCTGAGTGGCGAGGATCGGGAGCGCATTTATCGCGGCAACGCGGAACGGCTGTTGCGTCTTACCGCCGCGACGCCGGCGTAAGCGCGGCGACTGGCTCGAGGCCCGTCTTATGTATCGTGGCGGCGGCCGCCGGCGATGCCAGAAAGTCGATCAGCTCCTTCGCCGCGGCGCGTGCCGATATCTTCGTCGCAAACGCAGCTGAGATGATCGACACCTGCTGCACTTCGGCCGGTAAGCGGACCCAGGTAGTCAATGCCGTCGATTGGCAGCAGCTCGCTGACCTGCTGGAAGCCAAGTTCCGCATCGCCGCGCGCGACGACAGCTCCGACACGCTCGCTTTCGATGCGCTTCGACTTGCCCTTGACCTGATCCGCAATGCCGAGTCGTTGGAAAAGCTCAGTCGACACGTAGGTTCCGCTTGCACTGGCGGAATACGCGATCGACTTCGCCTGCAGCAACGACTGGCGCAGGGCAGCGACCGAACTGATGTCAGGTTTCGGCGCGCCCTTTCGCACGGCGACGCCGATCACAGACCGCGCGAGCTGGACTCGGCTGTCGCTGGCGATGTGCCCGGCCTTGATCAATGGCTCGAGTGCGCTTTCGATCACGATCACCACATCGACCGGCTCACCCCGACCGAGTCGCATGGGGATCGAGTCCTGGGCCCCACCCATGGATGCGCCGAACGTGGTGACGACCGTATGACGCGAGGTCTTCTGGAACTGCTGGACGAGCTGCTGGTACGCCTCTGTGAACGCGCCGGAGGTCATGACCTTGATCTCGTCCGCGCGTGCGGAGGTTGCGACCAGGAGTACGAGGGAGATGAACGCGAGGAGACGCGACACTTTCAGCATGAGAGGACTCTTCATACGGTATCGCCTGCCGTTACCGTGCTCCCGTCAGCACGAACCTCTGCGCCCGGCGATTGGTGACGATCTCCGCGGTATAGAGGCTGCCCTTCGAGTCTGCCGCCATGTGGTGAACGATGTCGAAGTCACCGGGCTTGGGGCCGCGCATGCCGATGGCGCCGATTTGCGTCAGCTTCTCGCGATCGAAAATCACCACCCGCATCGGGCCGGAGTCCACGACGTAGAGGAATTGCTGTTTCGGATCCGCCGAGAAGGCAAACCCTGCCGGCACTGGCGCGACGCCGCCCTCGTTGGTGACCTTCACCTGCCGGAGGTACTTGCCCTCTGTCGTGAAGACCTGAATCCGGTTGTTCACGCGATCGGCCACGTAGACCATGCCGTCGTTCGAGACCTTGATGGCGTGGACGAGCCCGTACTGCGAAGGACCTTCAGGATTCGCCGGCGCTGGTGCACTGCCGGACGCCTGTGGCGCGGCGGGTGGGGGAGGTTCAGGCTTCCCGCCGAATGCACCCCACGTGCGCTTGAACTTCCCGGTCTCGGCATCGAAGACGATCACGCGGTGGTTGCCGTAACCGTCGGCGACGTACAGTTCGTTACTGGCGGTGTGCACAAACGCATCGGCCGGCTGGTGGACGTTGGTGGTGTCGGAGTCGCCCTTGCTCTGCCCACGACGTCCGATCTGCATCACGAACTTCCCGGTGTTGGTGAACTTCAGGATCATGTCGTCGGTGCTGCCGCCGGGTGCAACCTTTGGCCACCCGCCGTTCCCGCTGATCCAGATGAACCCCTTCGCGTCCGCCGTGATGCCGTGCTCGCGCTCGGGCCAGTCGTATCCCTGGGCGTCGCCGCCCCAGCTGCCCAGCAGCTTGCCGGCGGTATCGAACTCGAGCACCGGCGGCGCGGCGTTCGCGCGCTTCTCGGCGGGGATTGACCGCGGCCTGTGCAGCACCCAGATGTGATCCCGCGAGTCGACGGCAATCGACGAGACTTCGCCGAGCACCCAGTTGTTGGGAATGGTCGGCCACTTGGGATCGAGCTCGAACGCTGGCGAGGTGGCCGCCTGCTGCGCGGCGACAGGGGCCGTCGGCGAGACGGAGATCTCGAGAACCATCACGGCCAGGGCGAGCGCAAAGAGACGGCGGCGAGTCATCGTGGACATATCGGGCTCCAGACCGGCGAGACTACTTCGATTCGAGGAATTCTGCCAGGATGCGCCGGAACTGGTCGGGTTGCTCGATCCACGGCATGTGACCGCACTGATTGATGTATCTCAGCACGGACGACTTGATGGCCCTGTGAATGTCCTCGGCCGTCTTGTCGCCAACCGGGTCCTGGTGTCCCTGGACGATGAGGACAGGCCGATCGAGTCTCGCAAGACCGGGACGCGAATCGTAGCCCTTGGCCATGTCAGCGAAGAGCAGCTCATTCACTCGAACCGTGATCGTTCCGTCCGTCAACATCGATCTGAAGGCGATCCCCTTCTCGCGATCGAAGAAATATCCCGGCGTGATCGCTCTGATGCTCTCGAGCGCCGCTTTATCGATGTCGACGCCGCGCTTGGGCGCGTCGTCCCAGTACCGTTCCGCCTCGATGTCCTCGGGCCGCAGCCGCATCCGGATGTTGTCGTTGAACCACTGCGCGAACTCGAGTGTCGGCCCGCCCGGGCCGATGAGAATCATGCGATCGACGCGATCGGGGTGGGCCGCGGCATATGCCATGGCGAGCATGCCGCCCCAGGAGTGGCCGACGAGAAAGATCCGTTCCTGCTTGAGATGAATTCGGAGCGCTTCGAGATCGGCAACAACGTGCTGAAGCGTCATGCTCTCCGGCGTCATCGTCAGGCGCGATCGGCCGGTGCCGCGCTGCTCGTAGAAGATGCGTTGATATGAAGCCGGGAGGAACTCAGCGACCGGGATCATGTAGTCGACCGTGAAGCCCGGACCGCCGCTCAGCAGGATCACGGGAGTGCCTGAACCGGTCGTGCGGTAATGCAGTTGAACACCGTCGCGCTGGAACGACCCGTCCTGGGCGTGTGCTGCACAGGTGAAGAGCAGGAGCACGAACCACAGGAGCAGGCAGGAGCGTCGGGACCGTTTCATAGGCGATACCGTCCTCAGTGGGCAATCATGCTTGCGCCACCGACGCGTCCTGCACAAGCACACGGGTCCGGATCGACACACCTGAGGCAAGGCGATCAGGAACCGAACCCGTGCGTGCTTCGACGTTGACGGAAGGCACGGTGGCAGTGATGGCCAGCGGTTCGAGCCGCCACGAGCCGTACCGCGCCCCGCGCGGTTGTACGAGGATTCAGCGCCTCGTGGCGACGAAATGACCAGTGGCCCGTTCGCCTCTGTCCGACTTACCGCGCCGACAGAAGACTATCCTCCCAGGAAAAGTCCGGCTGCGGTCGCTGCTGTTGCTGATACCAGCGATAGGTCTCGCGCAAGCCGTCTTCGAGCGGCGTCAGCTGCAGGCCGAGCTCTGAGCGTGCCCGATCGCTTCGGACAGTGATCGAAGGAATGTCGAGATACACGCCGAAATAGTCGGAGGCGCAAACAGTTGGCCGCCGCGCCGCAGGATCTCCTCTCGCTGGATGCGGACGACGTTCGCCGGCCTCCCCGCAATCTTCGCCAGCAGCTGGACGAACTCGAGCTGCGTGACGGGCGGATAGCTGGCGAGATTGAATGCGCGTCCGCTCGCGTGGTCGTCATCCGTAGCGAGCACTGCTGCGCGCGCGACGTCCCGTACGTGGACCCACTGGATCGTGCCCAGGCCGTCTTCGGGCACGATGATCGGCCGGCCTGCCAGCAGGCGGTCCCAGAAGAACGCTTCCCGATCGAATGGATTATTCGGCCCGTAGATGAACGCTGGCCGCAGAGTGGTCGCCGGGAACCCGTTGTTCTGGTGTGCCTCGAACAACGCTCGTTCACTGTCCGCCTTTTGCGCGCTGTATGGGTTCGGATAATCAGACGGCACGAGCGAAGCGTCCTCGTCGAACTCGCCCCCCTGTCCGTACACGGCGATGCTGGAGGTGAAGACGTAACGACGCAGCTTGCCGGAAGCGGCAGCCGCGGCCGCGGCGCTCACCTGATCGGCGCTCGTTCCGCGCTGCCAGTCGTAGACGTTGTCATAGACAACGTCGAATGTGCTGCCAGCCAGTGCTGCCCGGACGGCCGCCACGTCATTCCGGTCGCACTGGATCTCTCCAACGCGAGCGTCGAAAGGCGTACCCTTCCCGCGGTGCATGACGACGACGTCATCACCGCGCGCGAGCAACTGATCCACGAGCGCGCGGCCGATAAAGAGGGTGCCGCCGATGACGAGTGTGCGGGCCATAGATTCCTCCTCGACACTGATATTCCCGCCGGCTGCAAACGCAGGGTGTCATAGTAACGCTCGTGCAGCGCCTTGACACCGGGCCGGACCGCCGCTAGGTGAGCTGCGCCCGTCAATTCTCAACTGCCCAACTGCCAAACTCCAATTCCCAACGAATCGGGCCATTTGGGAGTTGGGAGTTGACGATTGGGCGTTGACGCGTTTTTCAGCACCCTGCTAGAGTCCTCCGACAGGACTCATCCCTCGAAACAGAGGAGGGCCAGATGCGCCCGCGATTGCCACTCATCATTGGTTTCGTCGTTGATCGCCACCGTCAGCGGTATTCACGCGCAGATCACCAGCAACCCGATTCCTGCGCCGGTGGAGAAGCGCGGGTTGATGGTCGAGATCACCGACCTCGTGCGCCTGCCCGACACCCGGCCGATGCTCAAACCCGATCAGGACGTGAACCCGGCCGGCTGGGCGCGCCTCAGCTTCGTTCGCGACCTTCCCGACGGCCGCCGGTTTGCCAACGACTCGCGCGGCTTGCTGTACCTGCTGGACGGCAAGAACCAGCCGTCGGTCTACATGAGCATCGTGCCGGTCTTCCCGCACGCGATCTACAACCGGCTGGAGAGCGGGTTCATCGGTTTCGACTTCCATCCGGAGTTCGCGAAGAACGGGCTCTTCTACACCGTGCACGGCGAACGCGCGGAGGGCAACCCCGCGACACCCAACTTCATCCCGCCGGGCTACACGGCGAAGGACGTGACCCATCACAACGTGATCACGGAGTGGAAGGCGAACAACCCGGCGGCGAACACCTTCGAGGGCACCCGGCGTGAACTGCTTCGCGTCGCTCACGTCGTGATGAACCTGACGCACCCGTTTGGGTATGTCGGGTTCAACCCGACCGCCAAGCCGGGCTCTGAAGACTACGGTCTGCTCTACACGAGCGGCAGCGATCTCGGGTTCAGCAACGGTGGAGGACCGAACGCCAACAATCCCACGCAGACGCAGCGTCTCGACTCGGTCATCACCGCCATCCTGCGGTATCGATCCGCGCAGTCCGTCGGTGTCGAAAGGGACGAAGGGGCTCGGCGACTACACGATTCCGCCGGCCAACAAGTTCGCCGCGGACGGCGATCCCAAGACGCTCGGCGAGATCTACGCGTACGGATTCAGGAACGCGCACCGGCTGTCATGGGACCTCACCGATGGAACGATGTTCGCCAACGACATCGGGATGAATCACATCGAAGAGGTCAACATCGTCCGCAACGGCGGCAACTACGGCTGGATGAAGCGGGAGGGCTACTGGGAGAACGGCATGATCAGGCCCGGTGGTGCGCTCAATCAGTTGTACGAGCTGCCGGCGGAGGTGCTGGACGGACGGAAGAAGGACGAGTTCACCTATCCCGTCGCGATCTACGACCACACCGAGGGACAGGCGATCAGCGGTGGATTCGCGTACCACGGGCGCATCCCGCGCTGCGCGGCAAGTTCGTGTTCGGCGACATCCAGCGCGGCCGGCTGTTTGCGGCCGATCTCGCGGCGATGAAGAAGGCCGACGATGGCGTTCCGCAGACGGTGGCGCCGGTCGAAGAGATTCAGCTGTACATGCGCGGCGCGGGCGGCAACCGTGTCTACGTCACGTTGCGCGATCTCGTCGAGCGGGCGATGGGCGCGAGCGTGACGCGCGCCGATCTTCACATCAGCCAGAGCCGTGACGGCGAGCTGTTCGTCACGTCGAGGCAGGACGGCGTGATCCGGATGCTGGTGCCTGATTCGGGACTTCGACTGCGGCGCGTTAGACACTCGTCAACTCCCAACCTCCAACTTCCAATTCCCAAAGACCACTGCGTTGGGAGTTGGGAGTTGGCAATTGGAAGTTGAGCCACTGGGGCGCGTGCTCAAGATTCATCACCACCTCGTGGCGAAAGCGTGGCAGCGCGCGGGCCTCCAGCCGCACCGGTTCGAGCGCTACATGCAGTCGGACGATCCCGACTTCGAGCCGAAGGCCGCCGACGTGATCGGCCTGTACGTCAATCCGCCTGAACACGCGGCGGTCTTTGACGTCGACGAGAAGACGGCCATCCAGGCGCTGGACCGCCTCGATCCCGTGCTGCCGCTCTCGCCCGGCCGCGCCGAGCGACACGGATTCGAGTACTACCGGCATGGCACGCTGTCGCTCTTCGCCGCGCTGAACACGCAGTCGGGCGAGGTGCTCGGGCAGACAGTGCCGCGCCACACCAGCGCCGCCTTTGTCGAATTCCTTGGCGACATCGTGGCCAGTCAGCCGACGCGGCGCGCGATTCACGTGATCGCGGACAATTTCTCGACCCATAAGACCCAAGCCGTTCGCACCTTCTTGCTTGAGCATCCGAACGTGCGGCTGCATTTCGCCCACCGTCCAGAGGGTCACCGCCGACGCATCCTTCACAAAGATGCGATTTCCCGAGATGGCCGGTGCGGACCATGTGACCGCGTCGGCGACCTTGTATCGCTTCAACTCCTGAAGGCCGGTTCGGCTGACGCGTCCCACGATCAGGTCTGCATCCTCCTCGAGCGCGAACACGATGTTGCCGGCGCGGACGATCGACGCGTTCTCGGCCTGGCGAGGCATGCCCGTCCACAGCGTCTTGCCGGTCTTCACGTCGAGCAGTACGGTACTGACCTCGGTTTCGATGAGACAGTCCGAGCAGCACGTCGCCCACGACAACGGCATTGGCCATGTAGAGCGATGCTTCAGCGTTTTCCCAGAGGTTCTCAGTGGTCCACTGATCGCCCTTCCTCACGATGCGAATCGCGGAGGTCGGTCTTTGATAGCCCGCGACGATGAGGGTCTGTCCTGACAGGATGGGCGTGATGCTGTTCTGGCTGTACTCGGTGGAGAAGGGGCGTCGCCACAACAAGCGGCCGTCGGTGGCAGACAGGCCAACGAGGTTCTCCTGTGACAACGTGATCACCTGACGCACGCCGTCGATGTCGGCAACGATCGGCGACGCGTACGACGGTCCGTCGCCGTTCCATGCCCACTTGACGGCGCCGGTGCCGGCATCGAATGCCGTGAGCGCGCCCTGATTGTTGCCGCCGACGTGCACGATGACCAGGCCGCCATCGACGAGCGGTGACATCGCCGTTCCATACAACGGCTGCACTGGCGCCGCCGGCTTCTGCCAGAGTTGTTTGCCGCTGGCCGCATCGAACGCGGTGACGATCCCCCCATGCCCAGCGTGTAGAGGCGCCCGTCGGCAAAGGTCGGTGTCGACTTCGGCCCGGGACCGTGTGCCTTGGCGGCCGGGTTGATGGTGACCGGTGCTGGGTAGCGCGTCTGCCACAGGACCTTGCCCGTGCTGGCGTCGAGCGCTGACATCACCTCGTTGTCACCCTGTCTCGCAAATGCGTAGACGCGGTTGGCAACGAGGATTGGTGTTGCGTAGCCGTCGCCGACGTCGACCTTCCAGACTCGCTTCAGTTGTTCGGGCCACGCCTTCGGTTCCGTGAACGACGGAGCAACACCATCGCGGTTTGGCCCGCGGAACTGCGGCCAGTCCGGCGCGGCGCTCTGGGCTACGAGCACCGCGGAGGACATGGCCACGAGTGCGGCGACAATCAGGAAGATCGAACGATTCATCGCGTTCAGAACGGCGGGTCTAAAGACCGGCCTCTACTGCATCTTTGACAGCTGGTCGAGCAGCTTGCCGCGTGGGCTTTCGGCCGGCACGAAGCGCTGAATGCGCTGGCCCGCGAAGACCTCACCGGTGTAGATGTTCCCCCTCGAATCGACGGCGATCATGTGCAGCCCCCAGAACGAGCCGCCGCTTTCACCCATGCTGCCCATGCGACCGACTTCCTTGCCGGTCTCGCGATCGAGGAAGTAGATGTGGTTGTTCGTCAGATCCGAGATGTAGAGGAAACGCTGCTGCTTGTCCTGTGAGAACCCGACGCCACCGGTGGCGCCGCCGACGCCGGTGTGTTCGGCGAGCTTGAACTCCTTGAGGAACTTGCCCTCTCTCGTCGTGACGTGAATGCGATTCGCATTGCGGTCGGCCGCGTAGACGAGGCCGTCGTTCGACACGTTGATCGTCAGGTGTCCGCGGAACTCCTTCGGCATCGGCCCGCCTGGCGTGTACGCGCGATCGGCGTCGTTGGTCGAGACCTCCGACAGCGGGCGGCCGTAAGCGCCCCATCCGCGCTTGAACGCCAGCGTCTTGAAATCGAAGACCATCACGCGTCCACCGAGATAGCTGTCGGCGACGTAGATGTCGCCGTTCGGCTCGTCGATCCGGATCTCCTCGATGCCGCCGACGATCATCGGTGTGGACGCCGGATACTTGGCGCGGAAGGCTGCGGCACCCCCTCCGCGCGCGGCGCCTTCTGCGGCGCTGCCGCCGCCGCGTCCGAGGAATCCCGCGACCGGGCCGCGTCCGCCGCGTCCGGGAACGCGTTCCGGAGCGGCGCCGCGACCGCCGGGAGGTCCGCCGCCACTTCCGTCTCAGGAACGCGCGCAATTTCGGCGACCACCTTGCCGGACTTCGGATCGTATTTGCGGACCGTGTCCTGCCCGATGTAGACGAACCCCTGGCTGTCCACATCCATCCCGTGGCCCTGCGGCGCGTCGAACGAGCCGATGACGTTGCCGTTCTTGTCGATGTGAATCATCGACGGCGGACGCACGCAGCAATCGGCGGCTGGAGGCGTGAGCTCGGCATGGAGCTCGATGTCCGTCAGATCGTTCGGACGGTTGAGCACCCAGACGTCGTCGTTCCTGTCGACGGCCAGGCCCGTGATGCCGCCAATCTTCCATTTGTTCGGCAGCGGTTTCGGCCAGCCCGGATCGAAGTGATAGCGGGGCGCACTCTGCGCCTGGGCGCCGACGCCGGTATTGGAGACCAGGAATGCGACGCCAACCAGCAGGGCGATGACGACCCCGATTTTCAGATAGACCTTCATGATGTGCTGTCTCCGTGATGTTCCCTTGTCTGGTAGATTTTGGCCCGGAGTGTAGCCCTCGACCGGCTGCCGGTCAATTTCGATGTGAATAGATGAGGGAGCCGTCGTGTTCAAAACCACCGGAAGACATAAGGCCAGACACGTGACGCGGTTGCTGCTCGCTGCCGGCGCGATACTGTGCATGACCGCTGGCCCGGCTCATTCTCAATGGATACAACATCGAACAGCGGCGCTTCCCCGAACAGCCGACGGCCGGCCGGATCTCAACGCGCCGGCACCACGGGTCCTCGACGGTCACCCAGACTTGTCGGGCATCTGGCGAGTAGTTGTCGGTGAGCCCGCCAGGTTTGCGCGACCGGACAACGTGCCGTTTCAGCCGTGGGCACGCGAGTTTCAAAAGAAGGTCGCCGATAGCTTCAGTAGTGGAAGGACCTCAGAGCGTTGCCTGCCTTCGGGAATCCCGCAACAAATGCTCGTTCCAGGCCTGCCCTTCAAGATCGTTCAGACTCCGGGCCTCGTGCTGACGCTCTTCGAGGAATTCATCGACTACCGGCAAATCTTCATGGACGGCCGGGCGTTGCCCGACGTGGGCAAGACCAGCTGGTTCGGTTACTCCGTCGGACGGTGGGAAGGCGACACGCTGGTGGTCGACTCGACTGGCTTTACCGATCAACCTTGGCTGACGAATGACGGGTACCCCCGTACCGAGCAGCTGCGCCTCACCGAGCGATATCGCCGGGCAACCGTCGGTGGCATGGAGGTTCAGTTTACCTTCGACGATCCTGGTGCTTACACGAAGCCCTGGACGGCATCAGTGCGCTTCGAGCTCGTGCCCGATACCGAGCTCATCGAGGCAGTGTGTGAGAACGAGAAGTATGTATCGCGCATCGCGAAATAGTCGGCGTCCATCGCCACGCCGAACCGCGACCTGAGTCCCGGGGCTATACTCCTGCACGCCTTCCGATGACGTCACGAGATGAGATCTCCCGCCGCGACCTGATCCGCTACGGTGCGCTCGCGGCTGCCGCGGCTGTGTGGCCGTCCTCCGGATTGCGGGCGCAGAGCATCAGCCCGGTGATGGCGACGCTCAGTGACTACATGGCGGCGGCCAGGGATTCTGCGCTGCCTCCCGACGTCGTCGAAAAGGCCAAGCATCACATCCTCGACACGTTCGCCGCGATGCTGTCTGGATCGGAGTTGCCGCCGGGCCGTGTCGCGCTCGCGTTGGCGCGGGCAGCAGGCGGGTCGTCCCTCGTCGACGGTCGTCGGCTCGACCATCCTGACCGGGCCGATGGATGCGGCGCTGGTCAACGGCGTCCTCGCTCATTCGGACGAAACCGACGATTCCCACGGGCCGTCGCAGTCGCATCCTGGCGCGTCGATTGTGCCGGCGGCGCTTGCGCTCGGCGAGGAGCTCGGCATCAGCGGCCAGCACTATCTGCGAGCGGTGACACTCGGGTACGACGTGGGTCCACGCCTCACGATGGCGCTCGGCGGCCCGACGTTCAGGGACGAGAGTCGGCGCAGCACGCACGCGTTTGCGGGGACATTCGGATCGGCTGCCGCCGCCGGGTGCGTTGCGGGATTGACCGCGCCGCAGATGCGCTGGCTGCTCGACTACGCGTCGCAGCAGGCGTGCGGGATACGCCGTCTGGGGCCGCGACACCGACCACATCGAGAAGGCGTTCGTCTTCGGAGGCATGCCAGCGACGGAACGGCGTCACGGCGGCGCTGGTCGTGCGCTCGGGATGGAACGGCGTGGACGATGTGTTCTCGGGCGACGACAATTTCTTTCGCGTCAATGCGCCGAAAGGCAAGCCGGCCGATGCTCGTCGACGGGCTCGGCGAGCGCTTCGAGATCATCAACACCGACATCAAGAAGTGGACGGTGGGCACGCCGATTCAGGCGCCGCTCGATGCGATCGAGAACCTTCGCAGGAAGCGCCCGTTCGAGGCCGACGATGTGAAGGAGGTCGCCGTTCGGCTGGCGCCGAGCGTCGGGGCCGTCGTGGACAACCGCGACATTCCCGACATCTGTCTGCAGCACATGGTCGCGGTGATGCTGATCGACAAGACCGCGTCGTTCCATGCCGCGCACGACAAGGCGCGCATGAAGGACGCGACCGTGCTCGCGGCAGCGGAGCAAGGTGCAGATATGTGCCCGATGCACGAGCTCACGAAGCTCCTGCCGGTGCGTGTCGCGGTCGTCGAGATCACGCTCACCGACGGCACGCGGCTGTCCGATCGCGTGGAAGCTGTGCGGGGCACGCCGCGCAACCCGATGCCGCGCGGTGAGGTCGTGGACAAGGCGCAGAGATCTGATCGCGCCGGTGGTCGGATCGGCCACGACGCAGAAGCTGATCGATGCCGTGCTGGCGCTCGAAACGCTCAAGGAAATCCGGGCACTGCGGCCTGCTGTATGTCAATGAAGGTAGCATGAGTCCCTATATAATCGTGACCCCTGCGGAGGTCGTCATGAGATCTCATCGTCTGATCGGTGCCGTCGTCGTGGTCGTCCTGACGTTGCTCCTGCCGGCCAATCGCCACCGCGCAGTGGATCAACTACAAGACGCCGGGGATCCCGCGCTTGCCCGACGGCAAGCCGAATCTGTCCGCGCCCGCTCCGCGGACCGCAGACGGCAAGCCGGATCTCTCCGGCATCTGGAGCGGCGCCGGGCCGATGTACCGCTTCAACATCGCCCAGGATCTCCATCCCGAGGACATCCAGCCCTGGGCGGAGGCGCTGTTCCTGCAGCGCGTGCGCGAATCGAGAAAGGACAGCCCGCTCGCCAAGTGCATGCCGGTCAGCGTTCCCGTACCACCAGTTCTTCAACCTGACGCGACTCGTTCAGACGCCGGCGCTGATGGTCGATCCTGCATGAGTCGCCCAACAGCCCGAATCGCACGGTGTTCACCGACGGCCGCGATCTTCCGAAGGATCCGAATCCGACCTACATGGGTTACTCCGTCGGCCGATGGGAGGGCGACACGCTGGTCGTGACGACCGCCGGCTTCAACGACAAGGGGTGGCTCGATAGCGCCGGCCATCCGCAGACCGAGTCGCTGCGCGTGACCGAGCGCTATCGCCGGCGTCGACTTCGGTCACATGGAGTTCGACATCACGATCGACGATCCGAAGGTCTTCAACAAGCCGTTCACCATCAAGACCCAGCGGCTGCTGCAGGCGGACACCGAGCTGCTCGAGGATGTGTGCGAGAACGAGCAGTCGCGCGCCCGGTTCGTCGTCGATACCAGCGTCAAGGTGAGTCCCGCCGTCGTCGCGAGCTACGCCGGTACGTACGAGCTGGCGCCGGGACGCGAGGTCGTCATCACGGCGACCGACGATCTGCTGTTCGTGCGCGGCCTGAACGAGCCGAAGCTTCCGCTGATCCCGACGTCGGAGACCAAGTTCATGTCGACGGCGACGCCGGCCGGCTTCGAGTTCGTCAAGGACGCCAGGGCAAGGTGACGCATCTCATCGTGCGCGGCAACGTCCCGGAGCAAAAGGCGGTTCGCAAAGAGGAACGCGCTGCCCGATACATCCGTGATCGTTCGTCCGGCCGGTGAACGACATCCAGCTGATCACGCAGCCCGATCACGCCCACCTCGCGCGCCGAGTCATGGAGCACTGCGTCCCGCTGGCGACGCAGCCAGCGCCGGGACGCGATTCTCCATGCCATCGCCGAGCACGACAACGGCTGGGCGGAGGAAGATGCCGCGCCCCGCGTCAACCTCGACGACGGGTCGGATCTTCGACTTCGTCAGCGCGCCCGCCAGCGTCCGTCAGAGCGTGTGGCCGCGCGGCGTCGCACGACTCGCAGGCGATCCGTGGGCCGCTGCGCTCGTCGCGCAGCACGCGATCACCGTCTACGACCGATATCGAATCCGAGCGTGAATGGGCGCCGTTCTTCGCAGAGATGGAAGCGGCTCGCGACGCGATGCTGCGCGCGAGTGGGCTGCCCCTCGACGATGCTGCTGTCCGACTACGTGTTCGTCCGGCTCGCCGATCTGATCTCGCTGACCTTCTGCACGGGTTGGACCGACGAACAGCGGTTCGGTGAGTGGGCCGTCCAGCGATTCGACGCGCGCGTCGTCGTGACACCCGATGCGTTCGGCGGGGCTGAGGTTCCCGATCGAGATCAACGCGCGAGAGATTCGCAGACCTGCCGTTTCGATCGGATGTGGAACTGCGTGACGCGCTGCGCGCAGGCAAAGGACGACGACCCTGAAAGGAACCGTCTCTGCGATCGCCGTAGCCACCGTGCGGACCAGCGCCGCAGACCATGACCGCAGCATCTCACAGCCGCTGATCCTTGGTCTCGTGGATCGCCAACAGGCCGACCAGCGTCAGCGCGCAGCCGCGACGACGTAGTAGCCGACGAACTGCAGACCGTAGTTCTGGGCGAGCCACGTGGCGATGTACGGCGCGAGCGAGGCCCCGAAGATGCCGGCCATGTTGAAGGTGAGGGAACTGCCCGTATAGCGAACGCGCGTTGGGAAGAGCTCCGAGAGCGTGGTGCCAAGTGGCCCGTAGGTAAGCCCCATCAGCGACAAGCCGATCACCATCGCAATCGTCGCCCCCGCGAGACCCGACGAGAGCAGTGGCGCCATGACCAGGCCGAAGAGCGCCGATCGCGATCGTGACCCAGATCAGCGTGACGCGCCGTCCTCGTTCGGCGATGACCGCACTCACCGGGATCGCCAGCGCAAAGAAGACGATGCCGACGAGCTGAATGACGAGGAACGTATTCCGGCTGTAGCCGAGGACACTCGTGCCCCAGGACAGCGCGAAGACCGTCATCAGATAGAACAGGACGAACGTGTCGATCGAGGCAAGCGTGCCGAGCACCAGCGTGCGCGGATGCTCGCGGATGACGGCGAGCATCGGGACTCTGGCACGCTCCTCCCGCATCGCGGCCTGCTGAAATACCGGGGTCTCGGTGATCGTGAGTCGAACGTAGAGACCGACACCGACGAGCGCCGCACTGGCCAGGAAGGGAATGCGCCAGCCCCAGGCGAGAAATTGATCGTTCGGTGAGCCACTCCGACAGCGCGAGGAATGAGCTGCCGGAGAAGAGAAACCCGATCGGCGCCCCGAGCTGCGGGAACATGCCGTACCACGCTCGGCGTCCCGGAGGCGCGTTCTCGACCGCGAGCAGGACCGCGCCGCCCCACTCACCGCCCAGGCCAAGGCCCTGGCCGAAGCGGCAGAGCGCGAGCAGTGCGGGCGCGGCGATCCCGATCGTCTCGTAGGTGGGCAGCAGCCCGATGATCACCGTCGACACGCCCATCGTCAGGAGCGCGGCGACGAGCGTCGCCTTGCGGCCGATGCGATCGCCGAAATGACCGAAAAGCGCCGACCCGATCGGTCGAGCGAGGAACGCGATGCCGAACGTGGCGAGCGAGGCCAGGACGGCGGACGCCGGATCCGATGCGGGAAAGAACAGGCGCGGGAACACCAGGACGGCCGCCGTGGCGTAGATGTAGAAGTCGAAAAACTCGATGGTCGTGCCGATCAGGCTCGCGAACAGGACCTGGCCCGGGCGTGTTGACGACACGTCCGGCTGTGGCAACACCTGGGGCGTGTTCATGCATGAGGATTCAGGGTGCGTCCTCAAGGCCCGACGGTGATGGCCGTGTACGTTCCGCTTGGCGTCATATCGATATTGTGAGCCTTGACGATCAGCCTGGCGTTCGGGTCGCGTTCTTGCGCGAGGACAACCTGTTCGAACTCCGGATCGCTCCGGGCCGCCTTCAGCCGGCGGTCTCGTTCGTCCTTCGACGGGTATGCGCGAATGTAGATAAAGGTATCGGCAGCGTCGATGCCGAGCTCCGCATCGCTCTGTTGCGGTATGAAGTACCCAACGTTGGTGATCCCATATCGCGCGTAGATCGCCGAGGTTCGGCTCGCGAAACGGGCGGCGAGCGCATCGCGCTTGCCGGGCTGTGCCTTGTAAATGCGCAGCTCGTAGAAGCCGGGAAACGACTGCTGCTGCGCGTGCCCCCAGCCGATGCCGCCTATCCCGAACAGTACGCCTGCAATCGCAAGGATTCTCCACTTCAACATGTCGACTCCTTTCGCTCCGGATCGGCATTCTACGCTCGTCACCGGTAGTGTCCGGCTTCAGCCGGGTCCCTCACCACGGTGGCAGCGTCATGAAGAGGGACTCTTTCAGGTACGGGTCCTGAGATGCCAGCAACTCTTCGCCGGTGCCCTCGAAGTAGATTCGGCCTTCGTGCAGCACCATGAATCTCGCGCGCTCGGTGTCGGCGTCGAGAATCGTGACCTGCCCGTTCGCCTTCGCTGCCGCGTGATTAGCCACGTAGAAGGCGTCGCGGATCTGGTGGGTCACCATGATCGACGTGACGTGCTCCAGATCGCGAAGCTTCACGATCTCATCGTCGACCGTCGACGCAATGATCGGATCGAGTCCGGTCGTCGGGTCATCGAACAGCAGCAGGCTGGGTTTGGTTGCCATCGCCCGCGCGATTGCCACCCGCCGCCGCTGACCGCCAGAGAGCTCCGACGGCATGCGGTCGATGTATTCCTCGAGACCAACGAATCCGAGTATCTCTGCGACGCGGGCGCGAACCTCGTCCAGCGGCAAGTCGGTTTCCTCATAGAGGCGATACCCGACGTTTTCCGCGACAGACAGCGAGTCGAACAGCGCGATCTCCTGGAACGACATGCCGATGTCAGCGCGGATGCGCAGCAGCTCACGCTCCGGCATGAGATCGACGCGCTCGCCATTGACCAGGATTTTGCCGGCGTCAGGGCGAAGGAGACCGAGAATCAACTTGAGCACGATCGACTTGCCGGCCCCGCTCGCGCCGAGCAGGAGCGCCATGCTTCCCCTCGGAATGCTGAAGCTGATGTCCTGAAGGACGACGTGATCGTCGAAGGCGAATGGCACGCCATCGAACACGACGGCTATCGCGTCTGTGGTCTCACTGGGCATCGGGTCTGCGGCCGGGTCGAGTTTCCTGTCTGTCAGAGGAACGATCTTTTCATCTCCGAGTACATCGAGGGCTCAAGCACTAACAAGGCAATTGAGATCTTCAACGGCACGAGCGTCCATCGATCCCAGTGTATGCGACGGTGACGTGAATACAGCCGACGTCTTCGACCCAGCTGCGGGATGGACCGGCGAGTAACTGGGACGGCACGAAGACCGTCGATCAGACGATCGCACTGGATGACGTTACAGTGCAGGAGCCGCACGGCGCGGTCGTACGGCGACGGCGACGAGTGCGTACGGGCGGCGGGATGGTTCGAGCTGCGCGCCCAGCCGTCGAACCATGTCAGCCGACGCGGGATCATCGAGGGCACCCGCGGGCACGCGGCGCGCGCGCACCGGTCGCTGACGAAATACCGCGGCCCAGTCCGGGCGATCGCGTCCGGACGAGTCGCGCGCGACCACGTCGAAGCCGGGTCCGTCTTTGTAAATCGCCACCAGCCCTTTCCCGCGATCACGGCCCGTCTCGATCTCGAGCCGCACGACCCGGCCGAGAGGGCTGTCCTCGACGTGCGCAAAGACTCCCTCGACCAGCGGGTGGCCCGATGCGAAGAAGTCGATGGACTCGTCCTCGACGGCCTCCTCGCGATCGAAGGAGCCAACATAGCTCGATCCTCCCGGTACGCCCGGAAGACTGTCGACAAGCGCCTCGTTTCCCAGTTCGATCGCGAAGGTCCGGCGGCCGCGCGTGTGCTCGATGGCAAACCCCAGCCGCGAGCAGACCGTGACCACGATTTTCTCGTTCAGTGCGTCGAGCTCGGCGGGTATGCGCGCGAGCAGAGCCGGACCCAGCTCCGGGCGATATGGATCGCGGTGGAGCTGCTGGTAGGCGGCTTCGCGAATACGCGTGCGCGCCGCCTGCGCGACCCCGACGAGCGCTTCGAAGCGAGCCTCGGAGAGTGAGGCGGACGAGTCGAGTGCGATCTCTTCGAGTGCGTCCTCGATGTGCGCCAGTTGCGGCTCCACTCCCGCCATCGGCTCGCGGAACAGGCCGAGTTCCTCGAAGAGGCGGACGACATCGCTGCCGATACCGCCGGGCGGGCGGAAGTAGACGATCTCCACCGGAATGCGTCTGCCGATCCTGTCGAGCCGTCCGATTCGCTGCTCCACGGTAGATGGTTTCCACGGCAGGTCGAACAGCACCAGGCGGCGGCAGAACTCGAAGTTGCGGCCTTCGCCACCTGCTTCAGTGGTGACGAGGATGCTGGGGCCTTCCGGGTTGCGGAAGAGCGCGACCTCGGTATCACGACGCGCCGCCGACAGCTCTTCGTGAAAGACCCCGCTGGCCAGCTGCGCGCGATGACTGAGCGCGGTGCGCAGCATCTCGAGCGTCTCGCGATGCGCCACGAACACGAGTGTTTTTTCGTCCGCGTCCTTCCAGCGAGGAGCCTCCCGAAGCAGCCAGGCGAGCCGCGGGTCGGATGCGTCCATCGTCCCGGCTTGCTCGCGCAACGCGCGCTCGTCAGGTCCGAGGACGGCGCCAAGCGCGGCGCCCGACGCCAGTGCGCGCCGGATGCGATCGATCTTCTTTCGCTTCGCAACGGGATCTGACGCGGCGGCGCTACGCAGCGTGGCCTCGATGGCGTTCTGCGGCTGCCATGCTGATGAATCGTCGATGGTCACCGGGATGCCTTCGCGTGGGGGCAGACCGCCAATGTCAGCGCGCCGGGTGGAACTGGTACACGGAGGCAGCGGCGTACGCTGCGCGAGACGCTCCTCGAAGCTCATGTCGTCAGGAAAGTCCTGCGGACGAAGGAGCTGGAGCAGTCGAAAGAACCCGTGGGCGTCGTCTTCGAGCGGCGTTGCGCTGAGCAGCAGAACGTGCCGTCCCAGCCCTGCGATTGGCGCGACGGCTCGCCATGCCGGTTCACCAGGATGACCAGGCGGTCGTCTGAGGCGCTGCGCTTCGTCTACAACAAGCAGGTCGACGCCCGCCTTCACCGCCTGCTCACTCAGGTCCGGACGCTCGGTCAGCGTTTCCAGCGCGATGATCGCGCGGCGATGGACCTCGAAGGGATTGACGTCCGCGCCGAAGTCGCGCGCCACGTCCGCGAGGCGAGGGCCGTCGAGCAGCGTGAAGACCTGGTGGTACTTGCGCCAGAGCTCGCCGAGCCATTGAACAGTCAACGCCTCTGGCGCGACGACGAGGCAACGCTCGATCCGTCTCGTGTGAACGAGCCGATTCAGGATGAGCGCGGCTTCAATCGTTTTGCCAAGGCCGACTTCGTCGGCGAGCAACCACCGCACGGGGTCGGTGGCCGTCGCGCGTTCAGCGACGTAGAGCTGATGCGGAAACAGCCTGACGCGCCCTCCGAGAAACGACCCGAGGCCGTCAGCCTCACGCAGCGTCAGGAGGTGAAGAACGTTCAGCCGCGTCAGGAAGTCTTTGACCTCGTCGAGATCGCCGAGGGCGAGGCGCTCGAGCAGTGCGCCTTCGAGCTCCAGCGGCCAGAGCTCGTGGGCAGCGGCGACGCGTCCGTTCGCCAGCAGCAGCGATCCGTCTTCCCGCCGCACCGCAACCGTCGTTTCTTCCCTGGTCGCGGTGACGCGCACCGGCCGCCCCGGGCTCAGATCGATGGGGACGAGCGCGTCGGTGTTCGCGGCGAGCCGCAGCTTGGAGCCGGAGCGTGGGAACTCAACGACGAGCGCACGGCCTTCGACGGCCGTGACGCGTCCGATTCCCAGCTCCGGGTTGAATCGATGGGTGAGGTAGGCGCCTCGGGTCCAGTGTTGCAATCGTTATCGTGCCCGATCCGCGCCGTTGACTCGCTCGAACACGCGCTCGGGCGGGGGCAATCCCTTGGCCTTGGCCTCTTCGACCGCCTTCTCGTAGGCGCGCTCGGCAGCGAGCGCATTCCTCATCGCCATGTTGCCCTCGTGGCACCCGTACTCGTAGATCTGATAATCGGGCTGGCTCGTGATCGTCATCCGGAACGTCCACGGCTTCGTGAACGTGGCGGGATCGTCGATGTGGATCTCGTAGTCGATCATTTCCGGATCGATCCGTGTGAAGCGCTCGATCATGCGCAGCCCTTCACTGTGAGCGGTGCCGCCAACCGCGGTCCGATTGGTGAAGTTGCGTGACTCGACGACGAGCGTATCGCCTTCCCAGCGGCCACGCGAATCCCCCATCCAGAGCTGAATGCCGGATCCAAGGGCTGGCCGGCCGTCGAGTGGAATCACGCGAGTGTCGTGGACCATCTCGTAGCTGATGACGACCGAATCGGGCGTCTGAATGATGCGCGCGCCGTTGCCATACACAGCCGGCATGAACGAGCCGACCGCCCCGCGCGTGATGCAGCGGTCGTAGAGCGAGAAGTCCTGCACCTTTTCCCAGGGTCCCGTACCGAACGATCCCTGCAGGCGGGGCCGTGCCTGGGCGGCAGCGGTCAGCGCGGGAACGCGCCCATCGGGCGGATCGATCACCATCGAGGTGTAGCTGAAGTCGCGGCTGCCTTCTTCATTGCGGAACGTCCCGGTCCTGGCGTCGTCGATGTCACGGGCGTTCCTGCGCTGCTTCGCACGATCGGCGAACTCCTCGTCGCTCAGGTACATGCGCGTCCCGAACGTTGCCGGACGCGACATCGGCACGCCGCGCATGTCGTCGGTCGTCCAGATGCCCTCCAAATCGGGATGGCCCCACGCGGTGCGCGGCACCTTCCAGTTTGGGTTGGTCCGTTTGGCGGCCGAGGCGTCGGCCGATCCTTTGGCCTGAGCGGCGGCCGGAATCGGGGATGTCATCACGAGTGCACAGGCCGCGACGATATGAATTGCCAACAAGAACCGCCGAATCATTCAGTCCTCCGTGTTGCGGTCACGTTCCCTGCAGTCCAGGTTATTTCCGACCACGATCGAACGGTGGCCGTCTATCTTGCCAGATTTCTTTCCCTTTAGAGACCCGCGCGAGATGATCCACAATTCCCTCGCAGCGCACCTACTTTCATCAGAATCCGTCGTCCTGGCAGCGGAGATCGACCATGCGACTTACTACATCTCTCGCCCTCGCAACCTGCTTACTGGCGGGTCTCGTATCCAATGCCGAGGCCCAGCAGCCGCCGACGCGCGGCATCGTCAACATCACCGGGCAGCTGTATCGCGCCCAGAACAACAACCACTACACGGTGTTCCTGGTGACGCCAGAAGGCATCATCATGAGCGACCCCATCAACCGCGACTTCGCGCGCTGGCTCAAGGCCGAGTACGCCACGCGCTTCAAGGTGCCCGTTCGCTACGTGCTCTACACGCATCGCGATTGGGATCACGCCTCGGGTGGGGTTGTCTTTGCCGACACCGCCGAGTTCGTGGGTCACAGGAACATGCTGGCCGCTCTTGCGCCGCCTGCGGGCAGTCCGCCGCTGACGCCCGATGCTGTCAAGATGGACGCCAACCGCAACGGGCTGGTCGAGCGCAGCGAGGCTACCGGCGCAATCGCCGAGCGCTTCGATATGTTCGACTACAACCGCGATGCGGTCGTCAGCGGTGGAGAGATCGCCAGAGGCTCCGTCAGCGACGTCTACCCGCCGACCACGACCTACACCGATCGCCACACCGTGACGTTGGGTGGGAAGCGCGTGACGATGACGTATCTCGGTATCGCGCATGCCGATGACAGCTCAGTGCTTCATTTCCCCGATGAGCGTGCCGTGTTCAGCGCAGACGTGATGCAGGTCAAGCGGCTGCCGGGTGGGCTGGCGCCGCATGTCGGGTCATGGATTGACGCACTCAGCATCATCAACTCACTCGACTTCGAGCACGCGCTGACCGGGCATGCGCTCGCGGGGACGAAGAAGGACGCGGCCGAGTCACTGCGTTATCTCGAGGACATCGCGAAGGGCGTCGCGGCCGGAGTTGCCGCGGGCCGGAGTCTGGCCGAGATTCAGAAGACGCTGACGCTCGATGCGTACAAGGGGTTCGAGCGCTGGGACACGATCCGGGAAGCGCATATCGAGGCGGTGTACACCACCATGCGCGGCTCGCGTCCCGTCGCAGAAACTGGCACGCGCTGACCGGCACGCGCTAGACGAAAAACGTAAGGGGGTCGACCCCGACCCCCTTACATTATTGCGGCGCGCCGCCCCCGGCCGTGAACTCCCGCCGCGTGAGCAGACCGTCACCGTCGGTGTCGTAGCGGTTGAAGCTCCGCGTCGTCCACTTCCATTCTTCCGGCGTCAGTGTGCCGCTGCGATTGGTGTCCAGGCTGGCAAAGCTGTCGAACTGACCGCCGGCTTCTCCGACGACCTCCGCGCGGCTCAGCACGTTGTCGTTGTTCCGATCCAGCCACTCGAACGCATCCAGGCTGCCGTGCCACTCGCCCTTCTCGATGCGGCCATTCCGATTGACATCGAGGTTTTCAAAACGGTCGTCACGGTCATCGTCCATCGACGTACTGGTGAATTCGGCCAGCGTCAGGGCTCCGTCACGATTGCGGTCGGCCCGTCTGAAGTACTCCGCGTTGTAGAACCACTCGTTCGAGGTAATCCGACCGTCACGATTGCGATCGGCCTGCTGAAACGCACCCTCGGTCCAGGTCGCCGGCATCGTCGGCTCGAAGTCGTCCTCCCCTGCGCCGCGGGCGGTTCGACGCGCGCCCGGTTCCACTTCAGCGCCGGACAACACGCCGTCGTTGTTCCAGTCGTGGACATCGAACGATCCGCGACTGCCATTCCATTCGTTGCGCTCGATGACACCGTTGCCGTTGCGGTCCATGTTGCGGAATCGCATTCGGCTCGCCGGAGCATTCGCAGCGCTGCTGCTTGCGTCGCGACAATAGCGGCGACTACCACCCGGAACGGTGTCCTCGCCAAACTTCTGCTGATACTCCGCAGAGTTGATCATGGCGTCGATGATTTCGCCGATGTCTGTATTCGCCAGCGCCTCAACGTGGCTGTTCAAACCGGCCGGGTCAGGCTCACGCGCAAGCAGATGGCGATAGAGATGGGTAACCGCGTTGACTCGACCATTCTGACTGTTGGTGTTCAAGAACCGTTGCCGGTGTTCAGGTGACTTGGCGACCTCTCGGACGATCTCGCGAACAGTCGTCTGCCCGCTTCTCAATTGCTCGGTGCGAGCACCGCCTTCGCCTCCGGCGGGACGCTCCAGGACTTGTCGGTAAACCCCGTCGACAGCGCTGTCCGCATCAGATGTGCAGGGCTGCTGAGCCGACGCGAGTGCTGGAGCGAATGCGAATACTGCTAACAGAAACAATGCACGCATAACATCCTCCGACTCAAGCGTGGTTCGCTCGACGCGTTCGGAGGAATACAGTGCAAAATCGGCGCCCTCGACTATTCGGCCAGAAAATGTGGAATGTCGACTCAGATACCCCTGAGCCATGGGTACGAAATGCAAGCGACCGTCCCGGAGTGGCCGACCGAGGTTGTGACTGGAATCACTCGGCCGATGTGACCGCTATCACATGCCCCGCGACTCTTCGCGGCATAAGGTGGCGGAATGGGGAAGCTCTCCGGAATGCCGTCTGAGAAGGACGCTGTGTCTGGACAGTGGTGGCGTTCACGGCAGTTGCCATATGGCGCGGCACGGCCCGCCATGAATCCTGCTTCAAGACATCCAGTCGATGCACTGGTCGCCATTCTGGAACTCTCGCGTGATATCGGGCTCTGGGCAGATCTTCCGACACTGCTGGCGCGAATCGAGACGACTGCGCTGATGGTGCTCGGGTGTGAGCGCCTGGCCGTGTTCACGGGAGATTCTGGCGCGAACGAACTTCGCAGCCAGCTTGCAACCGGGACGTCCGAGATCCGGCTGCCTCCGGATCGGGGTATCGCCTCGGCCACCTACCGGGACGGCATCGTCATGAACGTCGACGATGTATCCGAGGATCCCCGGTTCTACGATCAAGTCGATCGCCGGACCGGCTACCGTACCCGTTCGTTGCTGTCTGTGCCGCTTCACGATGTGACGGGCGAGATCACCGGGGTGATCGAGTTCCTGAACAAGAAGGCGGGAACGTTCACGAAGTCCGACGAAGAACTGGCCCGGACGTTTGCGGCGCTGACGGAGATCACATTGCAGCGGCAGGTGCTTCTCGAGCAATACCACGAGAAACAGCGGCTTCTGCACGAACTCGAGCTCGCCCGCCGCATTCAACGGTCGCTGCTGCCGGCTGCCGACCCGCAGCTGCACGGGTACGACATCGCGGGCTGGAGTGATGCCGCTGCCGCGACGGGTGGGGATTTCTACGACCATTTCGAGCTGCCGGATGGACGGCTCGCTCTCGTGGTGGCTGACGTTGCAGGGCACGGCATGGCCGCGTCACTGCTGGCATGTGAAACGCGTGCCTTGATTCGATCGGCGGCTTCATCGGCGAAGACTCTGATCGAAATCGCCGCGAGCACCAATGACCTTTTGTATCGCGACCTTCAGCACGAACGCTTCGTGGTGTTGTTTCTGGCGGCGCTCGATGCTGTCAGCGGCCGTCTCGAGTTCGTAGCGGCCGGCTGCGCACCGATTGTCCATCGGACGGACAGCGCCCCCGGATTCGTGCCCGTGGAGGCGACGACGATACCGCTCGGGATCCTGCCGGCACTCCCCGCCAGTACGGCAACGGCCGTGACGTTGTGCGCCGGTGATGTGGTCGTCATGGCAACCGACGGATTCTATGAACGCGAGAACCCGGCCGGAGCGCAGTACGGCCTGGATCTGTTGCATCAGCGTATTCAGGAGCATTCCGAACGGTCCTCGGCTGAACTGATTCAATCGCTTCACCACGACGTGTCGGCCTACGCTGAGGGCGCGAGGCAGACGGACGACATGACCGCGATCGTGCTGAGGCGTTTGTAGGCTGCGTCCGCCTACTGAGTGGCGGGCGCGATTGCGCTCCGCCACCGGCGTGACTGTGCGAGCGTGGCCATGGTCCGCGTCCACCAGCCGGGGTGCGCGGTTGATTCATGCTGCTGAACACGACGCAGGGCGCGGGCAAGATCGGCCGCGCTCTGGAAGCGTTCGCGCGCGTCCTTGCGCAGGCAGCGCATCACGACAGCCTCGAGCTCGGAGGAAATGCCGCGGAACCGCGAGGCCAGAGGCCCAGGTGCGTCATGACGGATGGCGTAGACGACGGCGTCGGGGTGCGAGCGTTTGAATGGACCCTGACCCGCGATCATCTCGTACAGCACGACTCCGGTGGACCACACGTCGCTTCGAGCGTCGGCCTGTTCGCCCCGCGACTGTTCGGGGGACATGTAAGCTGCCGTCCCGCACGGCGTGCTCTCGAACGTGAGCTGAAGGGAATCGTCCAGTCGCGCCAGCCCGAAGTCGAGGATCTTGATACCGTCGGGGGTCATCATGAGATTCCCAGGCTTGATGTCACGGTGAATGACGCCGTGCATGTGCGCCGCCGCGAGACCATCGGCCATCTCTACCGCGATGGCCACGGCTTCCTCAACCGGAAGCGGGCCATGCTCCAGGCGTTGCTTCAGCGTTCGTCCCTCGCAGTACGACATCGCGATGAACAGCTGCCCATCGGAGGTGGACTCGAGGCCGTAGACCGAGCAGATGTTCGGGTGGGTTGCCGCCGACCCTGCCTTCGCCTCGCGCACGAACCGTTCCACGGCCACATCGTCCTGGCAGCACTGCGGCAGCAGGAACTTGAGCGCGACTCGACGATTGCTGCTGGTGTCGTCTGCCAGATAGACGCGCCCCTGTGCACCTCCGCCCAGCCGGGAGAGAACCGAGTAGTGGGACACGCTCGTTCCCACCAGCCGGTCCGTATAACAGGGTCGGCCAGCGGGCGTTGTCTTCAGCTCGATTGTGCTGGCGGAGAGCATCCCCGCCGTCGACATCGCGCTCTGCCTCTCGATTGGCCACGGAGCCAATCTACGTCGAAGCCAACGCGACGTCGGTGACGGCGCTCACACCAGGGATGTGATTTCGATCACACCAGCCGGGTCATACGAGCGCGCCTTCGTACGCCTGTTGCAGCCGATTCACATCGAGTTTTTCCATTTCCAGCATGGCGTTCATCACCCGCTGTGACTTCGCCGCGTCGGGGTCGCTCAACATGCGACCGAGCGCGTCCGGGATGATCTGCCACGACAGACCGAACTTGTCCTTCAGCCAGCCGCACCGGTTGGGTGCACCTCCATCCGCCGTGAGTTTCGACCATAGTTCGTCGATTTCCTGCTGGGTTTCGCAGCCGACAAAGAAAGAGATGGCTTCACTGAACTTGTGCGCGGGGCCCGCATTGAACGCCATGAATCGCTGGCCCTCCAGCTCGAACTGCACCGACATGACCCTTCCCTGGGCGCGGTTGACGATGAGGACTTTCGAGCGCTTGAAGATCGAGGCGTAGAAGTTCATGGCCTCTTCGGCCTGGGTATCGAACCACAGGAAGGGGGTAATGCTCGGCATCATTGGCTCCTTTTGATCTGCTTGATATGCGGATAACCGCGTTCAACCAGGACGTCGGAGCCGAACAGCGATTTTCGACATGACCAGCTGGGACTTACGCATCAGCTGGTCGTGCGGTAGATGCGGGTCAGTTCGACCCGCCCTCGAGAAGGCGAGTGCCCTTATTGGACGTTGTTCAGGGTGATGTCGAACACCAGCGTGGAATTGGGTGGAATTACCCCATTGCCCGCCCCTCTATCTCCGTAGGCAAGATCGGGCGGAAGGACCAGACGGCGCTGTCCCCCAACCCGCATGCCGACGACGCCCTGATCCCAGCCCCGGATCACGGCTCCCGTTCCCAGGCGGAACGTGAAAGTGGGATTCATCTCGAACATCGACCCCTTGGCGTCCGGCCGGCTCGAATCGTGGAGCCATCCCGAGTAGGCGACCGTCACCAGGCTGCCGGGATTGGCAACCGCTCCGGTGCCGACGATCAGATCGGTCTGAGAGTAGGGTGCGCTGCTTGTTGTTGGGCCTACAGTTGGGTCGTCGCTACCACTGCAGGCAGCGACGACGACCAATGCCAGGATTGGAATAAAACGCTTCATCGTGCGAGTTTAGACGAGCAGGCGTTACGCAGAGACGGTCAGGAAAAGAGCCGCGACCGACACGAAGATCAACACGAAACCAGCAGGTATCCAGAGCAATCCGAAATCAGAATCCATGTGCCTCCATTTGTCTTTCACTACAAGGGTAACATTCAGCTACGTTGATCCGGCTGTCATGCCGGGCAACTGACGAGATATCACGGTCGCGACGCGAAGAGATGTGAACTCGATCCGGTTAGCGTTCTCTGGCACTATTCGCACCACGAGGAGGACCGTCATGCGAGCAACGGCGACTGTTTTCGCACTCTTTTTGTCGATGCCCGGACTCGCCGCCGCCCAGGATTGGGAGGAATACGTCAGCAGGCAGGACGGCTTCTCCATCAATTTTCCCGGTCAGCCGCGGGTCACCGAGATGACGTGGAAGTCGCAGTTGAACTACACGCTGCCCGCGCGCTTGTACAGCGCCGAGCGCGGTCAGGAGCGCTACTCGGTGACCGTAGTCGACTACTCATCGCTCGAGCAGCAGGGCATCGAGCGTTGGAAGGCGTGTCCGCCCGGCAACGCGCAATGCCGCGACGGCGGTCCCACGATTGGTCCCGGTTATTGGAAGCAGGATGAACGCGGCGCTCTGGTGTTTGCGATCTCGAAGTTCCTGCGCCCTCCGTATCAAGTCACGTACTACGCGTGGGACTGGCAGGACATGGTCGAGGGGACGTCACTGCAATTGAACAGCGCAGATGGCCGGCGCACGCTCGTGTATGTGGCGATGCACGAACGCAAGCTGTATCTGCTGGAAGGGTCCGTGCCTGAAGGGCTTCCCGAACCGGGACTCTTTCAGCAGTCGCTCGGCTGGCTCGACAAGGACGGCAACCGGATTCGATACACCGAGACGGTGTACTCGAACTCGTATCACGGTCTTGGCGTGTACCCGCGACCTGCGTACCGCGTCACGAACCGGCCGCAGTAATGCCCGCCTTCGCGCGCGAAACGCTTCGGCGAGCCCAAACGCGTAAGGCGGGTCCCTGGTGTGTGGACCCGCCATCGGGTGATCCCGCTTTCCTAGGAAGACACCGGTTTGTGCGCTCGCAGGAAAGAACGGATCTGCCGCACTGCCAGAGGAATCCGTTCCTTCGGCTCCTTCCACGGGAACATACTCACTTCGGCCTTCGGCGCGAGCATCGCGGCTTCCATCGCGACGGCGTACGGATGCGACGGGATGTCATCCGGCAGGATGAGCACGGGCGTCTGGCAGCCGCGCACGAAGTCGCGTGTGACCGTGAAGACGAAGTCAGCGTTCGTGCGATACATCCTGGTCAGGAACTTGTCGACCGTCTCCATCGTGATCTCAGGACGACGCTTGACCAGTTCCGGACCCCAGCCCTTCATGTTGTTGTCGTAGAACAGATCTCGCATCTCCGGGCGCGACCCGCTCGGCTGCGCCAGCACCGCCGCGACGACACGATTGGGCGCCCGCTCGAGCAGGTTCCAGATGAAGGGACCGCCAATGCAGAAGCCCATCACCATGAATTTGTCGATGCCGAGGTGATCCATCAGGCCGATCTGGTCGTCGGTGTACGCATCCCACGGTCGATCGATTTCGAGTGGACCGGATGAATGCCCGCCAGTGGCGTTACGCAGGTCCGCGGCGATGCAGCGGTACTCTCCCTTGAATTCGCCGATCGCATCGAAGGGATCGCCGCGCTGCAGACCCGCGATCGACGAGTTCAATCCGCCGCCGGCAATGAGCAGCAACGGAAAGCCTTTGCCCCACTGGTCGTAGTGGATGCGAACGGGGCCTCTCTCATAGAAGGACGTCGCCGCGTCTCCCTGCCCAGGCTGCTGGGCGAACACGTGCGACGCTGTGGCCATCGCCGTTGCCGCGGCGCCCGCTTTCAGAATCTTCCGTCTGACGCGATCCATAAGCGTCCTCCTCGATTCGCCCCTTCGCGCCCTGGCGCTTCGGCGGGGCAAGCTTTGCGGTGTCCGGTGTGTGCGGCTCGGTCCACATGTGCCTCGCGACGCACGTGGGGCACGGCGCGGATTCTAGCGCAATTGCATTCACATTCAACGAACTTCTGACGCTAGAATTCACCGACGTTCACACGCTGTTGTGTCCTATGAACGTCCCTGGGCGCGGGTTGCAATGGCAAAGGAGCAGGTAAAAATGCAGATGCTGCAGATTCTCGCCGTCGGTGTGGGCCTGTTCAGTGCCTCTGCTGCGTATGGCCAGGGTAACGTCGCGGCGTCCGCCTCCTGTGAGTTGCCTCATCCATCAGGGGTGTCATCGCAGCAGCTCATCTCCGGGCAGCGGCAACGGGTCTACAGACTTTTCGTCCCGCCCGGATATGACGGGCGTGCGCGCTTGCCTCTGGTTCTCGATCTGCACGGCAGTGGCGGGAACGCAGCGGGCCAGGCAAGAAACAGCGGCCTCGAGACGCTTGAGCAACAGCGAACGGTTCATTGTCGCGACGCTGGAAGGAGAGGGTGCGCGTTGGAACGTTCCCGTTCAAGACGGTCGCGCCGACGACGTTGCCTACGTTGGCGATGTGATCACTCATGTCGCGGCACGTGTGTGCACTGACGAGGCGCGAGTGTATGTCACCGGGTTTTCAGGTGGCGGACGGATGTCGTCGTTGCTTGGGTGCCGGCTCGGCTCGCGTCTCGCCGCCATTGCACCGGTGGCCGGGCTCCGCTCTCCCGCTCAGTGCAATGGAGGTCCGGTTCCGGTGCTGACGTTCCATGGATTGGCGGACCCGCAGAATCCTTATGACGGACATGCGACCGGCCGGGGAGGGGAGTGGCTGGAGAGTGTTCCCGAGGCTCTCGCAGGCTGGGCGCGCCACAACTCATGCAAGGGGGACGTGATACTGGAGGACCCTCCCGGTCCGCTTTCGACGATGCGGTATCAAGGCTGCGACGGTGGTGCGGAGGTCCGCATGATTCGTATCGATGGCCTCGGGCATCGGTGGACGAGGGACGAGGTCGATACGACGGCGGTCATCTGGCAGTTCTTCAAGAGCCACCGTCGAGCGCAATGAGTATCGGCCCCTACTGGCGTTTGTACTGAATCAGCTCGAACGCGTTTCCGGAGTTGTCGAGCACGAAGAAAAAGATCTCGGTCGTGTTCTCGACCGGGCCCATGACGACCTCCGCGCCCCGCGCCTTCAGCGCCGCGGCCGCACCACGCGCATCGGCCACCTCGAGGGCGAAGTGCTTGATGCCGTGGACGGCGAGATCGGCCGTCGGACTCCGGCGGGACTCCGGCAGCGGCTGCGCGTTCGCCACCTGGAACAACTCGATGTAGCAATCGTTTCGCCGCAGCAGCGCGATCGCGACGTTCCCGTTCGGGTTCACCCGCCGGACGATCTCGAAGCCAAGCATCTTTTGATACCAGGCGATCGACTCCTCGAGGTTCGGCACGCTGATGCCGGTGTGATGCGGCTTGATCTCGAAGAGAGCTCCGTCTGCCTGTGACGATGACTGCGCGAGGCCGCGCGTGCAGAGCAGTGTTGCCATGGCGAGGGTTGCGAAAAATCGTGTCACTGTCGTCCTCCTGGACCGCAATATTAGTGGAGGTTCAAGGCACGGGTTGAACGACCTGATGCCCGATCGCGCTCCGGCCGATAGCATCGATATGCGACGGATTTCAATGTGTGCACTGGTGCTTCTGACCTGTGTCCTTGCCATGAATTGCAGCGGGTCCGATCCGACAAGTCCGACAAGTCCGGACTCCCCGCCACCGTCAAGCGGCGGCGGCGGTGCCACGGCGGCGGTGGCGGCGGTGGTGGTCGGGAGAACCGCGATCACTACGGAAACGGAGTTCGACGACGGCCAGTGGGAAGATGTAGTGGAGGCCTATGGGTCCGGCGGAACAGGTGGCGGAGGCCGTCTGAGCTTCATGGGTCAGCAAGGCGCTTACTACCGACAAATCAGTATCACGGTTAACAACGCAGGGAGCGGCTCCGCGGCCCAGGTGGCGGTGTTCGCCTTCAAGCAGGGAGCGGTGTACTTCCCGTCGACTGACGGAGCGATCCTCTCGATCGATTACTCCGAGTCGTCGATCAATCAGTCGAGTGGTAACGGCCAGTACAGCGCACCGGCGATCAGGCAGAACGGCAAGCTCTACACGCTGGTTCCAGGTGGCAAAGCCTTCACGACACCTGAAACAACGTGGACGAATCACTCGCTGACCGGGCTGACGCAGAACGACTTCCGCACGATCGCGTCTCCAGCGGACCACCCGGACTTCTCTACCAATGGTGGTCGCATCGAGGTTGGCTTCATGCGCCTGCAGGTTGTTCAGGCTGGCGGCAACGGGAGTTCGACGAAAGGCGGAATCGATAATTACCGGCTCACCATGTACCGTAACTGACTTACAAACTGAGAACGGAGAACGAAGAACTGGACGGCCCGTTCTTCGTTTGGGAGTTGGTAGTTGGGATTTGGAGGTTGCTGCTCTTAGGCGGGTCTCGGGAACCCGCCTCGATGATCTGGTTAGAAGGTGAACTGACCGCCGAATTTCAGCAGCCGCGCGGGCAGGATTGCGCCGGGCCGGAGCCACGTCGCGCCGTTGGTGCCGTAGTTGCCGTTACGGGTCGCGACGAAGTTGGCGTTGAACACGTTATACAGGTCGATGTTCGCCTGCAGGCGGGTTCGACCCATCTGGAACGTGCGGGCGAACCGCAGATCCATCTGGTGGGTCCGCTTGTCGTACATCTCTCCGGCACCGAGCAGGTTGATAGTGACGTTCGCCGCACCTGAGAGGGGGCGGCCCAGCGACGGCGCCACGACCGGGTTCGTCGCCACGTAGTTGGCGATGAATCCCAGGTTGCTCGTGCCGTTGGTAATCGGATCGAGCACCAGCGTCTGGTACGTCCCGCTGACCCGGAAGCTCCACGGCAGCGGGTACGAGCCGATTAGCTTCACCTGCGGCAGCCAATCGCCCTCTTTGTGACACTCAGTATCCAGGATCGCTGGTGCCGGGCCACCCGCGGCGTTGGTCGGTTGCGGCATCAGGCTCGGGTTATCCAGTTTGCCGACGACATCGCAGTAGTCGGTCGTGGTCCTGCCCATGTTGAAGCCGCCCTGAATCAAGCCACCGTTGGGCAGGCGTCCATTGACCGTCACATCCACGCCGTTGTAGTGTTCCTGCTGCTTGCCGTAATCGGACGAGCTCGTTTGAATCGTATCCACGAGCCCGACCTTGGTCGGGTTCAGATCGTAGAGACCGCACATCTGACCGCCGCCGCCACCTGGGAGGCGCGAATCGCGTCGGCACGGTGATGCAGAACGGATCGTAGTCAGCAGGGAGACACCAGCAGATTGTCGGTCACGATGAAGTTGCCGAAGATCCTGCGGTAGTAGCCGGCCTGCAGCGAGAGATTCGACGCCAGCTCCGTCTGCACCGCCCCCATGAACTCCCAGTTATACGGGCGCGTCCCGAACCCTCGCCCAGTCGGGGTCGAGACGGAAGTTCGTGACCTGCTTGCCGAAATTCGCGTTGGGCGACGGGCCCAGCTCGCCGTTGGTCGCGGGGTTCAGCGGATCACCGTCGACGACGTAGTCGCGGTCGCTGTCAGTCCAGGTGCGGCTGATCTGGCTGACCGAGGCGCGCGTCGGCACGACGAGCGCAGTCGACTGCGTCAGGCGCTCCTGCATGATGTAGCGGCTGGCCGCGGCCTTCAGAGCCGTCTTGCCGGTGCCGAACGGATCGAACGAGACCGCGATGCGTGGGTTCAGATCCTTCCAGCTCAGGACGTCGGCGCCCTCGAAGTGCTCGGCAACCGGCACGTAGCGCCTGGGCGCGACATCGAAGGCCGGGTAGCTCGAGTTGAGGTAGTCGAACCGCAGGCCGGCGTTGATGGTCCACTTGTTCAACGAGATCTGGTCCTGCACGTAGACGCCGGCGGGATTCATCGTTTGCGGATCGGGCCAGGGCGTGGTGAAGAACGTGGCCTGGTTCGGCACGCCGTTGATTGTGCGGTAGCTGGCGTCCTCCGCCTGGCATTCGCTGCGTGACGCCGCCGGTCGTCCCGCACTGCGCGCGCGTGCCCGGCATCGAGAACGTCATGTAGTCGTCGGGCTTGATCTGCGCCGCCCAGTCCCATCCCGACCTTCAGATTGTGCGTGCTGGTGCTGTAGGTGAGGGCGGCGCGCGCGGTGTACACGAGCTGCCCGGTGTACGCAGAGGTCGCCAGGCCGCCGAACGTGATGCCCGAACCCTGGTCCACGACCTGCGACCGGGTCGACGTGTCCGTCGGATCGCGGACGAAATCATGGAAGTAGCGCGACCCGGTCACGTCCAGCAGCAGGCGGTTGGAGCGCGTGGAGGTCCACTTCACGAGCTCGACGTGTCCCGGCGCGTACCACTGCTGTCCCGCTTCAGGTGCCACGGTGCCGCTGACCGACGAGTGATACCAGTGCGTCACGTTCCGCATCAAGCAGGACGTTCAGGCGGTCCTTCTGCGATGCCTGCCAGGTGGTGTTGACGTTGTAGTCGTAGCTCAATTGATCCGCGTTGGCCGGCCGGCTCGAGATCGGCCTCGTAGATCCAGTCCGACGGGTTCTTGTCGTACCACATGCCGCCGATGTAGCTGTCGGTGTACTGGTAGCGGAATCCTCCGAAGAACCAGATCTTGTCCCTGACGATCGGGCCGCCCACGACCGGGTTGAAATCGACCATCGTCCTTGACCTTGGCTTCCGCCGTCAGTCCCTGCGCGCGCAGCTCGTCGTCGAGGTTGCTGGCCTGGAGCGCGCTGCCGGTGCCCGTCAGGAAGATCGAGCCGCTGAAGAGATTGCCTCCCACCTTCGGAATGGCGTTGACGGTGAAGCCGCCGTATGCGAGCTCGGCCGGCAGCGACGAGTAGCGCATGTCGTATTCCTGCACCGTGCCGTCCGGAAGATTGATGCGCGACTTGCCGATGTTGTCGATGAGCGTCATCGGGATGCCGTAGGTGCCGATCGTCTGGTCGTACTGGCTGCTCCCGTGAATTTGCGCCGCCGCATACGTGTAGCCGGCGGTGCCTCCCGCATCCACATTCGGCCCGCCCGCGGTCGTGATCGTCACGCCCGGCACCAGCGTCATCAGGCTGCCGATCACACGCGCCGTGGGCGTCGGTGTCCAGCACGTCGCGCGTCAGGACCTGCGTCTGCGCGACGTTGCGGACGTCAACCATCGGACTCGAGCCCGAAACGGTGATGGTTTCTGTGAGTGTGCCGGTGCTCAACTCGACATTCACCGAGGCCGCAAAGCCGGCCGTCAGCGTGATGCCTTCCCGCCGCACGATCGAGAAGCCTGGCAGGGTGAACGTGACGCTATAGGTGCCAGGCTGAAGATCGACGAAGCTGGTACCGGCCATTCCCCTCGGATACAACGAGTGCGGGCCTTCTCGATCAACACCGGGCTGCTGGCTTCGATCGTGACGCCGGGCAGCACGCCGCCGGTCGTATCGGTCACGATGCCGCTGATACTCGCGCTCTGTTGCGCCATGGCGTCGGGGATACAGCCAGCCACGCACACCAACGCCCAGCCCAGATGCCGCAAAGCGCCCATGATCCGGCCTCCTGCTGCGTTGTGTCCGCACGAAGAGTCCCAAGCGATGGAATACGCGCTGGCTCGGTCCCGCGCCGTCTGTCGATGATGCTGACAGGCGGCGGCGTAGGTGTAGACGATCTAGTCAGCGAACGCAATGCCAAGTGTTTGGTATCCCTGCGGTCGAGCTAAGGAATGCCGGCGACGTTGTCAGTCGAAGATCGAGAGCTCCTTCCTGGGAGGACGCTTCATGCCCTTCTCGTGGTACTCCTCCCAGATCCTGGCCCACGGACGGTCGTACATGTCGGGCACCTTGTACGGGACCTCGGCTCCTGCGGGCGCGGGTTTGGCCAGGCCGTTGACCGGGAAGATCGCCTGAACGCACTCGATGAAGTTGTAAGGCTCGCCTTCCTCGAAGCCGCTGACGCGTTCGAGCGTGCGGGTCATCCTGATCGGCTCCACGAGTGCCTCCGGATCGTAGAAGATGCCTTCGTGGTTGAGGCCGAGGAACTTGCCGTCCTTGTCGCGGTTCGGCGTGTAGATCTCGATCGTCTGCAGCTTGTTCGAGAACTCCGGGTTGCCGTGCACCTTCCAGCCCTAGACGTTCGACGTCCAGGTGATGAGTGCGTCTCCGTCCCAGAAGCCAATGGTGTCGCCGTACCAGCGCGGGATATCACGGCCCAGACGCGGCACGGCGCCGTCCATGTTGAACGAGCGGCCGATGTGGATGTTGGTGATGAAGTTGTCGGCGTCGCCGGCCAGGAACTGGACGAGCGTGGGCGTGACGATGACCGAGTGCGGCTGGTTGGTGACCGCATGGTAGTGCCAGCGCCGCATGAAACCCTCGGGCCAGCAATACTGCGCCGGCCATTGCGGCGCGTTCGTGTGCGCGTCGTGATACGCCTCCTGCACCATTCGCGTCTGGTACTCCTCGGTGAGCAGCGAGAGGAGCGTCGGGTACTGACTCCACAGCAGCTCGGCGTACCAGTTCTGTCCCCGGTGCCACACATAACGGCCGCTCCACTCGCCGGGCACGGTGGCGTAGGTGTGCTGGGTCGGTCCGCCGCGGCGACGCGCCTCCTCCATGAGCGCCTCGTAGTGGGCCTGTGCCGTCTTGAACTCGTAGGGGCTGACCATCGCGTCACGCGGGTAATCGCGGTCGCAGTAGCCCCATGCCGCCGATGCCGGCGGCTTGTCGCCGATCATGCCGCCGCGCCACTGCTGTTCCAGGCCGTAAGGACTGTTGCAGCGGAAGTACCGCTTGTCGGTCCACAACGCGCGGTCGGCGTAGAAGTCCTTTGACGTGAAGATGTCGACCTTCAGTGGCTCGACTCCCTCGGGCGCGGCGCCGTCACGGGCCGCACCGAAGAAGCCTTTCAGCCTGCCGCCGGTTGCCCGGCTATCGAGCGGGCCCACCAGCCAGTGCTGCTGCGGGTAGCCCTTGATCTCCTGCGGTGGAATCGCTTCGATGTCGTCGGGGTTCCGCCACATCTCCCACGGGATGGCCGGTGACACGGGCGCGCCGCGCCCGACGCTCGTGAATTCCGTCTCCGGCTGTTCGGCAGTGGAGCACGAGAGTGCCGTGGCCATGGCGAGCGCACCGACAACGGGGCCCGCGCCTCTCGATACTGCACCTGTGACATTGGTCGTCCTCGCGCGTCATGATAGGGCCCTTGCCGTCGGCGTCGAGGAGCCATGGTCATGCGTAGCATCTGGTCGGTGGCGTCTCCGTCGAGCGCGGAAGACCACCCGCGGCTTTCGAGGAGGAATCACCAGTGCGCGATACAGCTTTGGCTCGAGTCACCGGACGACTGGACCTCGTTCCGTCGCCCTCGTCATGTTGGCGATGAGCGCGGCCGCGCAAACTCCACCCGCTGCGGCACCCGAGAACGCAGAAGCCGGGTATGGTGCCGCGGCCGCCGCTGCTCTACAGCGAACCCTGGCGTCTGCCGCCGCACAAAGGTGAACAGACGGACGAAAACATGCGCGTCACGCCAGCGGTCGTGACCAACGCGAACCTCGAAGTAAAACTGTACGGCCAGGATGCATCGGTCATTCGCGCGGCGGTGCACGAGGAGCGCATCGATCTGTGGAACGGAATGACGACGTCCCCGTCAGCCGTGACGCTCAGGGACAAGCGGAACTTCGTCGACCTGACCGGGCCCGCCCGTTTGCGCTGGATCCTGCGGACGAATGCGATTCACACGTTGCATCCAGTTGTGAAGCTGGCCGACGGCAGGCTCATCGTCGGCGATCGCGGCATCACGACGTATGGCGAGTTCCTGACCGTGGAGGTCGCGTTCATCGGCATGCGCTGGTATGCGCTGGATCCGGCGAAGGTCGTCGTGGGCACGGAGGTGATGAACCCCGAACTGCGCAGGGTGGACGAGGTCGGCGTCGCGATGCTCTCGCCCGGTGGCGGGCACGGCATTGCCGGGTCGGCGAACCTGTCGAACGTCGATCTGTTCGCGCATCCGGTGCCTCGCTAGAACTCGATGTGTGTCTGCGCGAGCAGCCTCCGCCCGAGCAGCTGAGAGTTGGATGTCTGATACGCCTGCTCGAGCGAGATCACGACGCCCAACCGCGCGCGCGCAATCTGGCTCCAGTGCCCGCCGCCGAAGATGTAGCGTCGCTGGGAGTCACTGTCATTGGACCCATCCGGGTCGAAGAGATCGAGACCGCCGATGACCGACCAGCCCGTCGGACCCTGACGGCCCTCGCCGAAGAACGAAAAGCCACGGCGCTCGATGTCCACGGCCACAAACGGGTTGTCCGTCGCGGACAGATACTGCGCGGTGAGGACGATGTGGTCGTTTTCGTAGCTGCCCATGCCGATCGCGACGTTGCGCGGTCGATCGCGCGCGTACCAGCCGTACTGATAAAAGCCCGAGATGGTCACTTTGCCGAGCTCGCTATCCTGTGAGAACGGACGGAACGTCGCGCGGCCGTCGATGCTCTTGTACTTGTCGATTTCGGCGCGCCCCTGTCCCTCGCCGTTGTACACGCCCACATGGAACTCCGTGCGCTCACTGCCGGCCTTGACGCTCACGCCGAGATCCGTGGTGCCGGGAATCAGCCCCAGGCGTTCCGAGAAGAACGGCCCGATCACGCGATAGCGATTGACTGATTCCTCGAACGCGAGCCAGGGCATCTCGTGCAAGCCGAACATGATCGCGATGCCGTCAGTCGCCTGCACATCCAGCGACGCGTATTCGAGTCGCAGGGCGAGGTTCTGATTGAGGCTGGCGTCGGTCGTCGGCCGCACATCCGGCGTAAAGCGAACGCGGATGCGATCCGAAAGCCGCGCATTGATGTTGAGATAGCCGCGCGTCACGTCGAACGCGTTGTAGCCATTCGATTCGTGCAGTTGCGCCTGATACTGCAGGAACGAGAGGACGCCAAACGTCACGGAAGGAAAGCTGCTGCTGATTGGCGTCGGTGCCGGGCGCTCGGGCGCCTGTGCGGCCGCGGCCGCTGCTGCTGCCGTGCTCACCGGTGTCGACTCCGGAACGGGTGTCACGACGGCTCGCGCCGGTCCATCCTCAGCAACAGCAGTCGGTGCGGCAACAGCGGTGGGTGCTGGAACGGCGGCAGGTGCGGACGCCGGTGCTGCCACAGGAGCAGCCGCCGTTGCTTTCGCGGGTGCCGGCGCAGGAGTAGCGAGTGCTGGTTTTGCCGGTGCCGGCGCCGCTGGTTTCGCAGGCGCTGAGGCGAGAGCGGCGGTTGTAGTCGCAGGGCCTGGCAGGTGTGGCTGGCTTCTTCGTGGTGGCCTGAGCCAGCGCTGCAGCAGGCAGGGTCAACCAGACGACCGCCGTCAGAGTGAATCGATTCATGAGTCTCACCTAGAAGATGGCCGGCGCGCCGGCACGAAAGTCACCGCCGAGAACCGGCACCGAGTTCACACCCAACCACTGATCGAGCAACCTCGCGTACACGGATCGGAAGTCGGTCTCGTAGCGAACGTCGCCGGAGTTGTTCTCCAGCGTGGGATGGCCTGGCGAGAGCGCCGCTGCGGTGCCGTGAAGTCCACCGCGCACCGACCCGCCGAGCACCATCATCAAACCGGCGGCGCCGTGATCGGTACCTGCGCTGCCGTTCTCAGAGATGCGCCGGCCGAACTCGGAGAACACGATCACCGTCGTGTCGCCGGCGAGACCGTGGTTGCGTACGTCGGCATAGAACGCCCACAAGCCATCGCCGAGCGCGCCCATCAGGTTGGCGTAGTCGCCGCCGCCTCCACCGCCTTGTCCGGCATGCGTGTCGTAGCCGCCGGTCTGCAGCCAGAACACACGCGAGCCGATGCCGCGCACGATCGCACCCGCGACCGTTTGCAGCGCATCCGCAAAGCCGCCGTCCGGATACGCGAGGGTCGGCGTATAGGACGTCGCCAGCGCCACGCGATCGAGCGTCTCGATCGCTCCGCGCGCGGTGCTGTTCACGAACGCCAGATGCGGACGCCCGCTGGCCGGATTGCCCGCCATGGTCTGCGCCGCCGTGCGCTCCTGCGTCGCTGCCGCACCGCGATTCGGGCTCGCATACGTGTACGTGCCTGCGTTTGGAATCGCCGGCACACCGCTGCTCCCGGAGATCAGCGCGCGCGGTGTCTCCGCGGTCGTGTTCCACGCCGCGAGCGCATCCAGTGGTCGCGGCAGCGCGTCGAGATAGCGACCAAGCCAGCCCGAACCTGTCGACGACTGCGGGTTGGCGGTGCCCCAGATGTCGCCGGCCTCGAAGTGCGATCGACTCGAGTTCGCGATACCCGGTGCGCTGCACGAGCGCGAGTCGCCCTTCGTTGAAGATGTTCAGCGAGACCGCTCAAGCCGCGGATGCAGACCGAGCGGTTGTCCGGCGGTGTCGGTGCCGACCTGCAGCACCTGGCCCGCGGGCACGGCAATCGACGGCCTGCGGCTGTAGTAAGCCGGGTCACGATAGGAAACGAGCGTATTCAACGCATCGTTGCCGCCGCCAAGGTAGACGACGACGAGGTTGCGCGTCCGGACGCCTTGTGCCTCGGCGATCGCGGTCAGGAACGAAGGCGCCGCGATTCCGAGCGAGACAGTCGCAACGCCGTTGCGGATGAAGAGTCGTCGAGAGATGTCCATGGTCGGGCGGCCTTCTAGACGAGTTGATACTCGGCGGAGCCGGCGAGCAGGCGCGCAAGGCCCGCGGCCCGTGTGTTGAGTTGTTCACCTGTCCCGGTCCACGATCCGGCAGCGGCCAGGTACGACATGAGCGCCTGCCGTGGACCCGAATCGAGCGGCGCGGGCGTCAGGCGCTCGAGCATCGCGGTCACCAGGTCCTGTGGCGTCCGGCTCTCGCCCGATAGCGAAGCGGCCAGAAACGCCTTCTGGCTGGCAGCGAGCGTGGCGGCGAAATTCGTCCGGGCCAGCATCGTTCCCGTCGAGAACCACGAGGCGCCCGTCGGCCATCCACCGACATTCGGTGGCTCGTACAGCTGCTGGCCCATGGCCGCCAGTGGCGATCGCGCCCTGTCGAGAGAGAAGCCTTGCCAGCCCACCTCTCTGATCGATCGGACGACGTACTCGGCTGGCCAGGAGTAGCGCGCGAACTGCATCGCCGAGTTCGTGAACCAGGACGACGTGAGGATGTGTCTGATGACCGGCCTGATCTCGGTCCTGCTTTGCAGATAGACGGCCGACACGCTTTCGATAAAGGCGGGATCCGGCGAGTGAATCTCGCTGATGAAGAAGTGCCAGAACTTCCGCGCCAGTCGACGACCCGTTTCCGGGTGAACGGCGAGCGCGGTGATCAGATCCACACCGTCCTGTATGCCTGCCGACTCGCTGCGTGAGGCGATCGTCCGGCTGCCGTTGCTGTAGATGGGGAACGTGAACGTCTTGTCGCCGGTGTCGTGCTGGTCGGCGTTGTAGACGAATTCCTGGTATGCGTTCAGATCGCCGTACTCGTCCTTGCGGTAGTCATCGGATCCGCGAAGGTTCCAGCCTGTGAACACACGCGCCGCAGCGTAGACGTCGGATTCGACATAGTTGCCGACGCCGATCGTGAAGAGCTCGAGGATCTCGCGGCCGAAATTCTCCTGCGGCCTCGCCTTGAAGTTGCTCTTGCCGTCGAGCCAGACGAGCATCGCGGGGTCCTGCGCAACTTGAATCAGCAGATCGCGGAAGTTGCCCAGCGCGTACTGGCGGAAGAGCTCGATCTGTCCCTGGGGACCACGCAGTACGCCCGCCTTGTGCGCGAGCATCTTGGCCGCCTGCCGTTCGCCGGAGTCGACCGCGAGCTTGCTGTAAGCGGTGGCGAAGTGGTTGTGCCAGAACATCGCCATCTTTTCCTGCAGCGGGCGCCGGGTGTGGATCATCCGGAAGAGCCAGCGTTGGCGCGCATCTTCGATGTCGATGTCTGGTGCAAACAGGTCCTTGGTGGCTACCAGTGCATGGTCGGGGCGTCCGATGCGCTCGTCGACATCGTCGGGCCGGCCCTCGTAGTCGACGAGGTAGTCGACCGCTCGTGCATGCGACATGTCGCGATAGATCTCGACGTCTGCGGTGCTGACGCCGAACCCTGCGCGACGCAGGAGATGATCGATTTCGGGGTTGACTGTAGCCATACGACTCAGAGCGCGATCGTCAGAACGTCGTTCGCGAAAGTGGTGTTGTATTGGCGCAGTGATGCCCGGGCCGGGCCCTGCACGACCTGGCCGTTGCGGTTGTAGCGAGACCCGTGGCACGGGCAGACATAGAGTGGCGCCGCTCGCGCTGTCTACCCTGCACCCTTCGTGCGTGCAGACCGCGTCAATCGCCGAGAACGTGCTGGTGCTCGTCCGCGCGACGAGGAACACGCCGGCGATGGACTCGACGAGGGCGGCACCGTCCACGTTGGCCAGCGTCGATCCTGTTGTCGTGATTTGTACTCGGGAGTTCGCGAACTGACCGCTCATGACCGGGAGCACTGAAGTCCCGCCGCTCGGCGACGTGGGTGATTCATCGCCGCTGCAGCCGGACACGAGCGTCGCGAGAGTGGCGCAGGAAGCGACCTGGCAGGCGCCTGCGCAGAACTCGCGTCGCGAGAGAAGCTGGCTCGGTTCTGACATCGTGATCCTCGTGAGGGGGTGAGCGGCCTCGAGGCACGGGCGGGCAAAATCAAGACCACGTGCAGGCGAGAGGAGTTTTGTGAATCGACAGTCGCTGGCGCGTCCCTGCCGATTACGAAAGAAGGAGGTGGAGGGATGACTTTGTAAGTGCGAGGGCGAGCGTCTCGCCGATTGTCGGCATCACATTTCGATCTTGAAATGACGGACGACCGTCGTGAGACGCGTGGTTGGGTTTTCTCCGCGAGGAATTAGGACTCTACCTCACCCTGCTGAGCTTGTGCATCAACCGTTTGAAGGCGCGGAGCAGAGCCATCCGCGCGGCGTCCGGCGAAGGAAGGCCGAATACGTAAGCGATGTCCTCGGCCTTCAGTCCTTTCTCGACGCGCGCGATGAGGAGCCCACGGTCCCTCGGCGTGAGGCTGCGCAGAGCCTGCTCGTAGTGCGCGCGGCGTTCCTGACTGATTGCGAACTCCAGCGGGCCTGCTTCCCGGCACGGGAATTCTTCGCGCAATTCCACCGGCTCCGGCCGGTGCGCAAGCCGACGCGCCTGGTCGCGGGCCAGGTTCAGCACTATCTGCCGCATATACGCCTGTACCGCATAGGCGTGCCGTGGCTCGAACCGGCGGCCGCGGCGTAGCAACCGAAGCGCCGCTTCCTGGACGAGATCCTGAGTGTCGGATTCTTGCCGTGCCACTCGCCGAAATCTGCCGTGTGCCCACCTCTGGACGGATGGAAGGCTATGCTCCACGAGGGCCCCGAACGACGGTACTTCTGCCTGGGCAGACTCGTTCGCGACGACAGTCCCTTTATCCATATGAGCCTCCTCGAAGAGCAGGACAATCAGCCCCACACTGGTATAGGCGTAAAACGGATGCCGCAGGGGTAAAGGGTCTGAAAGAGGCCGGAAATGCTGCCTATAATTGGCGTCGCATGACGACGCACATCACGAGGCTCCTGCACGAATGGAGACCGGTGATGAGGAGGCGCTGAACATCCTGATGCCGCTGGTGCATCGCGAACTGCGTCAGCTCGCTCGCCTGCATATGCGCAGCGAACGCCAGGGTCATACGCTGCAGGCTACGGCGCTCGTCAGCGAAGCCTATCTTCGCCTCCTGGAGCTCAAACAAATCCAATGGGAAGATCGGGACCACTTCTTCGCCGTCGCGGCGCGCCTAATGCGTCGAATTCTCGTCGATGCTGCACGCGCTCGTGACTCCCAGAAACGTGGTCTCGGGACGGAGCCGGTGCCCCTCGACGAGGCTGAATCAATGGAGGGTCATCCAGCCGGCGACCTGCTCTTCGTAGACGAGGCCTTGCGGAGGCTGCAGGCCTTCGACGCGCGCAAGGCGCAAGTCGTCGAGCTCCGCGTGTTTATGGGACTGAGCGTGGAGGAGGCCGCAACCGGTACTCGGCGTCTCCGTGGAAACAGTCAAACGCGATTGGCGGTTGGCCAAGGCGTGGCTCAAACGCGAACTCGAGCCGCCCGCGCTCCAGACTGACCGTTCGAAGCAGGCGTAATGCGTCGTCCAGGTCACGATCGGCGTGGCTGAGGCAGGCCCATGCCATCAACGATCTGTTTGAAGCGCGGGTCGTCCATCAGGGCGTCGAGATAGGATTCGACGACGATGTACTGGAGGAGCGGGTCGCGCGCGGCGTATCCCGCCTGGAGTTGCGCGATTGCGCGCTCTCGATCACCGAGCCCAAGGTAGGCGATTGCGAGGAACGATGGTGCGACGACCGCGCCCTCACGTTCCAACGCGCGCAAGTCGCGGACCGCGTCCGCGCGTCGCCCCGCTCGTGCCAGTGCGTGTACGTAATAGCAGCGCGTGGCCGCCGATGTGTCTCCCAGTTCGATCGCCCTTTCGAAGGCGGCCACTGCGGTGACGAAATCCCCCCTACCCCCGCTCACAATCCCGTTCCATCTCCATAGCACTGCTGCGACATCATCGAGGTTGGCCGCGTTCTTGAGTGTCGCGAGCGCGCGGTCGTAGAGGCGGAGGTTGTAGAACACTGCGGCCGATTCGACCGCGCCGGGAAGACCGACCGGATCGAGCTCCCGCGCGCGCACGATTTCGGCCATTGCGGACTCGTCGTTCCGTGTGAGGGTCAAGGCGATCGCCAGTGCCTGGCGCGCTGGACCAAAACTGGGGCTGAGCGCGATCGCGCGGCGGTACTCGCGCTCCGCGTCCGACCATTGCCATCGATCGCGTCGGATGCCGGCGAGGGCCGCGTGCGCCTCTGGAAGTTCGTCGTCCATCGCCACCGCTTTCAGTGCTGCCTGCTCGCCGCGCTGAAGGGCCTCAGCCGGTTTGAGGCTTCCGGATGTCGCAAGAAAGCGATAGGCGTTTGCGAGCTCGGCGTTCGCGAGAGCGTAAGAGGGATCGATTCCGAGCGCCTGCTCGAAGTAGCTCGCCGCCCTTTGCCCGCTCTCGGGCGTATACAGCGACATCTCGTAGCGTCCGCGGAGCAGCAGCGAATAGGCTTCGGCGTTCGGATGAACTGCCTTGTTCAAGCGGCGCTGATCGGCAGGCGTCAGCTCGGAGCGGACTCGACGCGCGATCTCGAGGGCGATCTGGGACTCCACGTCCGCGACGTTCTGAAGGCTGGGGGTGAAATCTGCGGCCCACATCACGGTTCCATCGCTGCCGCTGACAAGCTCGATGCTGATCTTGAGCCGCCCGTTGGCGCTGACGAGCCTGCCGGTGACGAGCGTCTGTACACCGAGCGTGCGCGCCACTTCGGGAATTTCGAGCGAGTCGCCACCGAAGCGGAAGCTGGAGCTGCTCGCGATCACTTTGAGGTCGGGCAGCAGGGTCAGCGCATGGATGACGCCCTCACTGAGCCCGTCAGCGAGCCGTCGACCATCCGGCGTCGCCTCTGTGGTGACGAAGGGAATCACGGCAACGGAGCCAGCCGGAGGCGGAGTCGGCCATTGCCAATAGGCCACCGCAGAGAGCGTCAATGACGCGAGCGCAACGGCGGCGAGCACCCACCGGCCGAGGCGCGAAGACCCGTGCTTGAGAATTGTCTGCAGTCGCCGGCTGACGTCCTCGAGCGACGGTAGACGTTCGGCAGCGTCCTTCACGAGGCAGTCGTCGATGAGGTCCGCCAGTCCCGCAGGTACTCCAGACGTCAGCGTCTCGACCCGCGGGGCCCGTGCATGGATCAGGCTCTCGATCCATCGCGGCGCGGGCGGAAACGGGAGGCTGCCTGTGGCGGCCTCGAACAGGATGCAGCCGAAAGAGAAGACATCAGAGCTCACATTGATGGTCGTGCCGGTCACTTGTTCCGGCGACATGTAGCCGACCGTCCCTTCGAAGCGCGGCCCGGTCGCATCCTTTGATCCCGTCAACCGCGCGAGACCGAAGTCGAGGACCTTCACCAGTCCATCCCGCGTGACCATCATGTTCTCGGGCTTGAGGTCGCAGTGTGCGATGCCGTGCGCGTGTGCGCGGGCCAGCCCGCTCGCTGCCTGTGCGAGGTACTCGAGACGTTGTCTCAGGGAGCCTCCAGGGTCAGCGAATGTGGCGCGCAGCGTTACACCGTCGATGAACTCCATCGCGATGAACCAGAAGCCGTCGGCTTCACCGACTTCGTACACGGTCGCGATGTTCGGATGATTCAGCGACGCCGCAGCCCGGGATTCGCGCGCGAAACGCGCGCGAAACGCCTCCGTCACTCGTGTTCCGTCAAACACCTTCAGCGCCACATGGCGATCGAGCCGCGTGTCGTACGCCTTGTAGACGTCAGAACTTCCACCCGACCCGAGGAGCTCCACGATCCGGTAGAGGCCGAGTTCGGCGCCTGGCGCGAGCAACGCAACACTTGTTGGCGCGCCTGCCGGCCCGCCGAGACCGTGCAGGGTGAGACGACCGAACAGGCTGACGGTGGAAGGATCTTCCGTCAGGAGCAGCTCGACTGCCCTGAGCATCTCAGGATCTTCGTGGCACGCCTCGGCGAGAAGGACGACTCGGTCGGGCGCATCGAGTGCGGCGAGGTAGACGCCCTCGATCTGCTTCCACCGCTGGTCGTCCATGAAGGTCCGTTCGCCTCACGTCGAAGGACTATGCCGTGGCCCGGCGAGTGCCGCAGGCCACATGCGTCAGCCGGCGTCGCCGAGGGAGGCTGCTAGCGTATGGCTGTCGGGATTCTGTCGGCGAGTATAGCCCACGGCTCATCTGCTGACGCGTGGCCTCTCCGATCGGATGTGCACGTCCTCGTCGGCCCACGATTTCGTAGACGCGCGCCGTCCCTCCGCTTGACCGTTGTGGAATAGATTGCATAGCCTGTCACATCGTGATCCCGGGAAAACTCGTTCGTTTCTTGGACCAATACGCCAACGTCGCGTTTGCTGGCATCCGTGATGGCGACCTCGTGCCTTTCGGGCATCGTGTGTGTGGATGGCGCGTCGGCGCCGATCAACGCACGATGACAATCCTCTTTCCGGACGAGTTCAAGGAGCGGCTTCTGGAATTGCTCCAGCAAAACAGCGAGCTCGCTCTCACGGTCGAGGAGTTCCCGTCACACGAGACCTATCAATTCAAGGGACACTACCGGCACCACCGCGGCATAGAGGACGACGACGTCGAGAGCGTTGATCGCGTCCGACGGCGTTTCGTCAAGAGTCTCAGGCCCATGTATCCCGACGCACCGGTAGACGTCCTCAAGGCGTTTATCTCTCCGCCGGCGCTGGCGGTCGAATTCGAGGTGCTCGAGATCTATCTGCAGACGCCTGGACCAGGTGCGGGAACCCGTCTCGTTCCGCCGATGGAGCAATGAGATGCCGATGAACCGCCTGCCGTCGGAGATCCGATCTGTGCTCGAGAGTGGATCGCCGAGCGTGATGGTGACCTGCTCCGCTGATGGGACACCGAATACCACCGTCATTTCACAGGTCTACTACGTGGACGAGACGCACGCGGCGCTCTCGTTTCAGTTCTTCAGTAAGACGATCCGGAATGTCCGGGAGAATCCCCGCGCCTTCGTCTGCGTCTTCGATATCGCTGGGCAGGCGCACTGGGCGCTGCAACTCCAATTTGAACGGTCCGAGACCGCCGGCCCCGTCTTCGACGCCATGGACATGCAGATCGAGGCGATCGCCTCGATGACCGGTATGTCAGGCATTTTCAAACTCCGCGCAGCTGATATCTATCGGGTGCTCTCGGTCGAGAGGGTCCAGCACCCACGATTGGCGGCCTCGTCATCTGATGCTGACGCCTAGCGGTTGACCGCTGACGGCAGGGCCGCCACGTCGTTACATACCGAGCAGGGATCGGGCCGTTCATGTCGAATCAGGATGTGAGTCAAACAGTCGCGGAACTGGCACGCAAGACCGCCGAGGTCCGAATCCTGCAGCGCGTGTCTGCGGACATCAATTCCACGCTCGACCTCGATGAAATCTGCGACGTGGCGTTGCGGACGATGGACGAGTTGTTCGAGTTTCACCACGCGAACATCCTCCTTCTCGAACCCGACAACAAGACATTGAGAGTCATCGCGAGCCGTGGCTATGAGAATCAGGCCGTTGGCGGACGCGTGCCTGTCGGGACTGGCGTGATCGGCGTGGTTGCACAGAAGCGGCAGATGATGCAGGTCAACAACCTGGGGCAGCAGCGCGCCTATGCTGCGGCCCAGCGCCGCGAGATCGAGAAGTCCGGGCAACATGCGCAGCTGGGAGACGCGATTCCTGTTCCCGGGCTCCCCAACGCCGAGAGCCAGATCGCCATTCCGTTGCTCATCCGGGACGATTTGATCGGGGTGTTCTCGCTCGAGAGCCCCGTACGACGGTTCTTTCGCGATCACGACCGGGACCTCGTGTCGATCATCGCCAACCAGATTGCGAGTGCGATTCACAATGCGCGGCTCTACGAGCAACGCCGGCTCGCAGCAGCCGCCCTGCAAGAGGCGAACGCGTCGCTCGAGGCCCGGGTGACAGAACGAACCGCGGCCCTTGAACGCGAGTTACGCGTCGCACAGGCGCTCCTCAACGAAGCTCGCAGTCGCGTCGAGGGGCCGCTGCTCGGCGGAAGCGCGCTCGTCCGCGGACTGCGCGATGCCGTCGCACGTCAGGCGAAATCGGTCGAGCCGCTTTTGCTGACCGGCCCGGCGGGCTCTGGCAAGGAAGCCGTTGCGCGTGCCGTGCACGACGCGTCCGGGCGCACAGGCGCGTTCATTTTTGTCAGCTGCGCCGAGATCAACACGCAGTACGGACATGTCGGCGAGACAGCAGCGCCACGCACGGTAGAAGAGTCTCTTATCGGAAGCAGACTCGAACTTGCATCAGGGGGTACCGTCTTTCTCGATGCTGTGCACGAGCTCCCGTCAGACCTGCAGCACGCTCTTCACAGCATGTTGGACGGTGGTCGAAGCCGCCCTCCTCGCCGCGAATCGGACGTCCCTGATGTGCGGCTGATCGCCTCGACGACGCGTGACGTGCGGGAGCCGCCGCCGGGTGCATTCCTGCCGCTTTTCCAATTGCTCGCGGCGAACCCCATCGTGGTGCCTCCGCTCATCGACCGACGGGAGGACATACCGACGCTGGTCGATCATTTCGTACGTCGACATGCACGCCGGCTGGGGAAGGTGATCGATGAAGTCTCACCCGACTCGATTCGCCGGCTCGAGGCGTACACCTGGCCCGGAAACATCCGTGAGTTGAGAACGGTGCTCGAACGGGCGGTGCTCGTGAGCAAGAGCACCGTGCTCGAGGTCGACGCGGAGCAGTTGAACGAAGCTCTGGCCGTCGGAAGCTACCGCCTCGTCAGCACGCTTGGTTCGGGTGGAATGGGGGAAGTCTGGCTCGCCAGGCATCGCTTCCTCGTCCGTCCTGCGGCCGTCAAGCTCATTCGCCACGACGTTGCGCCAGGCGCGGCGCGCGAGCAGCTTGTGCGTCGGTTCGAGCGCGAAGCGCACGTCACTGCCGCGCTGCGCTCGCCGCACACGGTGCAGTTGTACGATTTCGGAGTCAACGACACCGGAAGCTTCTATTACGTCATGGAGTATCTCGATGGACTCGATCTGCACCGCCTCGTGAAGCGCTTCGGACCGCAGCCGGCCGAGCGCGTCATCATGCTTTTGCGCCAGGCCTGTCGCTCGCTAGCCGAGGCGCACGAGCGCGGACTCGTGCATCGAGATATCAAACCGGCCAACGTGTTCGTGACACGGTTGGGAACGGAACACGATTACGTCAAGATTCTCGACTTCGGTGTCGTCAAGGAGGAGTCCGGACACGATGCCACGATGCTTTCGAACCAGGGGATGGTGCAGGGCACGCCCGCGTTCATGCCCCCGGAAGTAGTGCTGGGCGAGACGCGGATCGATGGGCGGGCAGATCTGTATTCCCTCGCGTGCACTGCCTACTGGGCCCTGACAGGGCAGACGATTTTCGACGCAACCACTCCGGCCCAGATGCTCCTGCAACAGGTTCAAGCGCGACCTCTCCCACCCTCGAAGAGATCGGAGGTGGTGATTCCCAGGAAACTCGAGGCGATCCTGATGATGTGCCTCGAGAAAGATCCAGCGGAGCGCCCTGGTTCGGCACTGCAACTGGATTCCCAGCTGGCCCAGGTACCATGCGAAGCCCCATGGACGAACGAACGGGCACAGAAATGGTGGGAGACCCACGCACCGGACGTCGTCGGACGATAGTCCGCGTGGCTTGCCAACCGGAGCTCACGTGAATGTTGGCGAATGTGAGCCAAGGTTGGGTTCTACGCATGCCGAGAGCCGACGATGACCGCGAACGGCGAGTGGCGCCACGGCACGTCGACGGCGAACCCGGCGCGCTCCATCAGACGGATCTCTTCGGCGAGCGGAACGTAGACGTCCTCGTCGGCCCACGACTCGTAGACGCATCGTCCTCGCGCGCGGCTGCCAAACGTCTTTCCGAGATGCGTGAACCAGATGTCGAGATCGCGCGCGAATCCGCGCGGCGTCGAGGCCGGTGCGCAGTCGCCGTTGATCAGGACGCCACCGGGACGAAGGGCGCGGTAGCAGCGCCGATAGAACGCCAGCTTCGCGCGGGACGTCCGGATGTGATGCAGCGAGTAGCTCGCGACGATGGCATCGCAGGGCGGCAGCGATTCGTCCAGGAAACTGCCCGTCGTCATCGTCACACGGCGTGAGAGGCGGCCGAGGCGCGTACGCGCGATCGCCATCATGTCCGGGTCGGCATCGATGCCCCAGACGCGCGCGCCCGGCGCGGACTCCAGACACGCCCGCGCGAGCGCGCCGGTGCCGATTCCAAGATCGACGACGGTCCGCACTGGGCGCGCGGCATGACCGAGCGCGCGAGCGACTTCCGCGATCAACTCGTCGTAGAGCGGGATCAGCGAGCGGATGCGTGCGTCATATTTGGCAGGTGATACAGCCAGGTGTGAGGCGACCGACATACGCAGATCTTACCGTGCGCCGGAAGGTCTTGGGCGTTACGACAGGTCCGTGGGCCTTGGTGCCTGGACCGAGGACCTTGGACCACGACGAAGCGGTGACCACGTGCAGCGTTGCCATTGGCTCTGCGAGAAGATAACGTGAGCCATATGGCACTTCTCAGTTCGAGCGCGTTCGCGAAGCGTCTGCGCCAATTCATGGGTCCGGGTACGGAGGACGTTCCCGAGAGGCTGGCCACCATAGGAGATGGCAATACCTCCGTCGTGCCACTGGATTACGCCGCGCATTCCGTGCGTTTGCTGGCGACGTCCCCGATGGAACGGAAATGGCGCGCACGTTCGTGCAAGAAGGAGCCGTGGACCGTCGCGTGGATCGAAGAGTCGATGAGTGGCGGCGGCGTGCTCCACGACGTGGGCGCCAACGTGGGCGCCTTCTCGCTCGTGGCTGCCAAGGTGTGCGCGCGCCGCGGAACGGTCGTGGCATTCGAGCCTGGCTTCGCGTCATATGCGCATCTCTGTGGCAACATCGTCCTGAACCGGTGCGAAGCGATCATCATCCCCGTGCCGCTGGCGCTGGCCGGCACCTGCGGGCTGGGCAGCTTCAGGTATCTGTCGCTCGACCCGGGGCAGAGCCGCCACGACTTCCGGCAGGACGCGTGGGTGGCGGACGAAGCCGACACGCCGAAACGCTACCTTCAGCCCGTGCTGTCGATGACGCTCGACTCGGCAATCGCCACGTTCTCGTTGCCCGCGCCGAACTACCTGAAGATCGACGTCGACGGCGGCGAAATCGAGGTCTTGCAGGGAGCAGCACAGACGCTCGCGAGTCCGGCGCTGCGCTCCATCCTGATCGAGATCGATGAGTCGCAGACCGACGCGGTGCTGCCGATCCTCGATCGCAGTGGATTCGCGCTCGATCGCACCCACAAGGGGAAGCACGGCAAGGACACCGCCAGCCGCGTGTGGTACAGGAATCTTCCGGCGCAGAGCCTGAGCACCGAGGTCCGCCTTCGCGGGTCGCGAGTGCGTGCTATGTGCCGAGCCGTGTAGTGCTGCCGAGGACGAGGCCCGCCGCACTGAGCAGTTCATCGTGTGAAGGAAACTTGCCCATGCCCGGCAGACCCTCTTTGCCGCACTCGATGTGCGACCAACGGACGATGCCGTCGCGGTCGATCAGGAACTGGCCCTTCAACTGTGTAGACGTCGATTCCTGGTCGCGCTGATCGGTCGGCGTAGTCTGGTAACCGTCCAGTGCCGCGAGAGCCGCTGCGGCGGCCGGCACGGGCAGTGGTGCCGGGAGCTCTCCGGTGGGATTGATGTACGTGTTCTGCATCATCTGCATCATTTCGGGCGTCGGCTCCGGACGGGGCACGCCATACGAGCGATGCGTGGTCAGCTGTGGATCGGCCCCGAGCGCCATCCGTGTGGGTCTGAACTTGAAGTACAGACGCGCGTTGTCCAGTTCCGTGCCGACGATGGCGAGAGATTCGACACCGAGCGATCGCAGATGGTCGGATGTCGCAGCCATTTGCGCCAGCGATCGCCGGCAGAACGGGCAGTAGAGACCCCGGAACAGACCGAGCAGCACGGGTGTCCTGCCGCGGTAATCTGCCAACGCAATCGTCCGATCCTCGTGCACCGCCGGCACGACGAAGTCGGGTGCACGTTCGCCGGACTGAACCGGCATCTGGCCTTGAGGCATGGTCCGACCCTCCCCTTAACACAAGAATGGAAGCAGCAAAAGCGTATCAGGATCGAGGCCGCTCCGCTCGCACAGCTGCCGCGCTCGCTCCATGAGTTCCTCGGCTCGCACGCGGTCGCCGCGATCCAAATGGATCGTGGCGAGGCCGTCATAGCACGGCACGATCAACTGCGGCTCGCCGCTTTTCTCAGCCAACGCGAGCGCTTCGCGATACGCTGACTCCGCCTGCATGAGCTGGCCTCGGCATTGATGGATCTGCGCGATCACGACCAGCGGAACCGGGAGGTGGTCCAGCTGTCCCAGCTCGCGGTCGAGCGCGACCGCGGCGTTCGCCGCCTCGAGGCCTTCGGTGTCACAGCGCTCGGTGAGCGCGCAGTACGCGGCGGCCAGGTTCGCGTAGATATAAGACTGAAGCGAGGCGGCGCCGATCTTTGACGCGATCTCGAGCCCGGTGAGCGAGACGTCGATCGCCCGTTTCGGTTCCACCGAGCTGTAGAGGACCCCGAGATTCGCGTACGCACGGCAGGCGACGTCCAGGAGTCCAAGATCCTGCGCCGCGGCGAGGCTCTGCTCGATTCGCTCCCGTGCCGCATCGAGCTGGCCCGACCGTGCGAGCGCGACGCCGATCGTATTGGTCGCCTGCGCGATCGCCGCCGTCGCGGCCGTGCGAACGTGATCCGCGTCTCCGGCTGGTTCCGTCAGCGCACGCTCCGCTGATTGCAATGCGCGTTCGGCCCATTCAACGGCCCTCTGGTTGTCTCCACTGCGAAAGGCGGCCAGCCCCAACTCGTGATAGAGGTGAGCCGCTTCGATATGCGCGGTTGAACCCGAGATCTGTTCGAGCGCGCGCCGATACGACGCCATCGCCTCGGCACGATCGCCGGCCTGCCAGTGGAGAGTGCCCGTCTTGCGGGCGATGCGCGCCTCATCGACGGGCGCCCGTGCGGCGCGGTGCCCGGCGCTCACGCTTTGGTAGTGCTCCATCGCTGCGCTGCGATCGCCCAGTAGCGCCAACAGGTCCGCGAGCCGTTCCTGCACGGCAAGCCGCTCGCTGTGGTTGCCGTTCGTCTCCCGCAAAACCTCCAGGGCGCGCCGATACTGCGGCACCGCTTCTTCACTCGCGTACATCGCGTACGCGGCGTCGCCAGCCGCGATCAGGGCGCGAGCGGTTCGGGCAGGATCGGCCAGGCGGCCGGCGCAGTACAGGTGGTGCGCGATCCCGGACACGTGCAGGCGAGACTCGCCATCGTGCCGCGTCATGGCATCCGCCACGCGCAGATGGAGCCGCTGCCGCCGCAGTTGAGGGATTGCCGACGTCAACAGCTGGCACGTCAACCGGTGCGCGAAGCGCCACGTGATGTCGCGTCGTCCCGAGGGGCCGGTCAGGATTCGGGCCCGCTCCGCTTCGTGGAGCGCGGCAGTCAACGTCTCGCTGTCGACTTCGGCGACCTCTTCGAGCAGGTCCGGTTCGAAATGATGTCCGAGCACCGCCGCGGCGCTCAGCAGGTTCCGAGTGTCGGACGACACGCGTTTCAGCCTGCGCTCCAGCACGACGCGCACTGTATCCGGGAGCTCGACATCATCCAGGTCGAGGTCGCGTGTCCACTCGTGACGCGCGTCGAACAGTCGTCCCTCTTCCTTCAAGTGCCGGAACAACTCGACGACGAAGAACGGATTTCCGCCAGTGCGATCGGCAAACTTCTGCACGAGCCTGGCTGGCGGGTGTGGCTTGCCGAGGGAGGCGAGCACACTCTTCACGTCGGCGTGCATGAACGGGCGCAACACGAGGGCGCGGGCGTGCCGCTGGCCGACAAGCTTATCGAGCGCGGCTTTGATGGCCTGCGGCGTGAGGATTTCGCGCGGCTGACCACGGACCCGGTCCAGCAGGCTGTGAAACTTGCTCCTGCTTGCAGCAATGGGCGGAGCCTCCACCTCGCGGAATGCCGTGATGACGACGATCGGGAGGTTCGCGAGCTGCTGCGCCAGGTGCTGTGTCAACTGCAACGTCGATTCGTCCGCCCACTGCAGGTCGTCGATGAAGATGACGAGGGGCGCGAACCGACTGCTGCGCGTCAGGAACTCACGGACATTCGTGAACAGGTACCGTTGTCGCAGTTCCGGTGGCAGCGCCAGCGGCGGCGCCATGTCGGGGAACAGGCGATGCAGCTCGGGCATCAGCGTCGCCAGCTCCGGCGCGTTCGCTTGCATCGCCTGTCGAAACGCCGCGGCCGGCAACAGCCGAGAGGCCTCTTCGAGGACTTCCGTGTACGCAATGAGCGCGGGCGTACCCTGTTGCTCGTAACAGCGCCCGACCAGCGTTTGAAACCCGAGCCGACGCGCCGTTGCCAGCGCGTCTTCGGCAAGTCGAGTCTTGCCCACCCCCGAGTCGCCCAGGAGCAGCATCAGGCTGCCGTGACCGGACCTCGCCTGATGGAGGCCTTGAAGCAGCTGCGCACGCTCAGGCTCGCGACCGATCAGTCGAAGGCTGTCATTCGCCGGGCGATCGACGATGGCGGTCGGCACTGGCGACGACGCCGAGGACGACAAATCGACAGAGAGCCGGCGGAGGATGCTGCGAACGTCGCCGAGGGACTGAGGTCGCGCTGCAGGATCTTTCGCCAGCAGTCGCGCCGCGAGCGCGTCGAGCGCCGGTGGAATCGCCGGCAGCTGGTGATGCAGAGTCGCGACCGGCTCATGGAGAATGGCCGCAAACGTGGCGTCGATGCTCGCACGTTTGAACGGGTTGGAACCGGAGACCACCTCGTAGAGCAGAACGCCGAGCCCGAAAATGTCGGATCGGCGATCCGCGGGCTCGCCGCGGATCTGTTCAGGCGCCATATACGCGGGCGTACCGGTCACGACGCCCTCCGTCGCGGCAATCGCGACTGTCACCGCCTGGTCGACAGCATCGTTGTGCGGCAGGCGCGCGGCCAACCCGAAGTCCATGACCTTGACATGTCCGTCCTCGGTCAGCATCACGTTTGCAGGCTTGAGGTCGCGGTGCACGACGCGCCGTTTGTGTGCGGCGTCGAGCGCCTCGGCGATCTCTTCCGCCACGCGTAGTGCCTCAGTGAGCGGCAGCGGTCCGCCACGCAGCCGCCGTTCGAGCGTCTCGCCGCGCACGTATTCCATGGCGATGCAGGCGCGACCGTTGAGCGTGGTGACTTCGTAGATCGAGCAGATGAACGGATGATCGAGCGCGGCGGCGGCGCGCGCTTCGCCGAACAGCTGCTCGAGCCCGTCGGTCTCGCCTGGCGCGGTGACGAACTTCAGGGCGACCTTGCGGTCGAGCATCAGGTCATCGGCGAGGCAGACCTCTCCCATGCCTCCGCGGCCGATGATTTCGATGATCCGGTAGCGCGGCTCGGCCATCACATGGAATGTTATGTCGCGAAGCTCCGTCGGAGCCCCCTGAAATGTTCATCGCCCACGACCCTTCCGGCGTTTGCGCGATTCGGCGGCCATCGTGACCCCCATTTCATGGGCCCACGAGGCGGCCCATCCCATGTCTGACTCCTGGCTGTGCGCACTGAGATGCCGACGAGTGCGGCCGCGGCGTCGTACTCCTTGAGCGTGAGCGCGCCGGGTCGCAACCAATTCCGGCGCGGGAGGAGGCGGTGAACACTGCCATCTGCGGTCACACCGATCCGGATCCTGTCGTGGAGCAGCGGGCGGGTGAGCTGCGCGAGGGGATTGGCGCCCCGCCGGACACGAGCGGCTGCGGCCGCGAATTCGATCACGCGCACGCGCAGATGTGACGCGCTTCAGGCAAGCGAGCGAAGGTTGAAGGCAGGCGACGACCTTCGAGATCTTCGTGATACTAGAACTCTCGGGTATTCGCGCTGCGGACCGCTATCGGCTCGATGGTTCGCCGCTGCTTGCAAACACTGTGATCAGCCCGCGCGTGATCGCCACCGGAAAAGTGGAGAGGTGCGATTCGCCTTCGAAGATCCGTGTGTGCAGCTGCAGCCCCTCGTACTTGCGCCGCGTGAGCGCGCTGGCGAGTTGCCGCATCGATGAGAGCATATTGGCTGTTTCCAGTTCACCGTCGGACATGAACAATCGCACTGGCAACGATGTGTGCTTCGCCGCGTACGCTTCCTCGTATTTCGTTGTGATGCCCTCGTCCCACCACAGACTTGGGCTGACGAGAATCATTCGCTGGAAGACATCGGGTGCGTTGAACAGGGCATAGGCCCCGAACAGACCGCCTAACGAGTAGCCGACATATGTGCGATTACCATTCGTGCGATAACGGCGCTCGATTTCGGGAATCAGCTCTTCGCGAATGACGCGCAGAAACTCGGGTGCGCCGCCGGTCCTAACGTCCCGCTCGTATTCGCGCTTGTAGCGCGCCTCTTCGTTTTCAAGGCGTGTTGGCGTGAGGTCGGGGACGCGCTCGGCAGCGGCGAGACGGCTCTCGGCATTGCCCTCGTCGACGCCCACGCGGCTGATGCCGACAACCATCGCCTCCGGCATCAGGCCGCCGATGCGAAGCAGAACCTGCGTCTGGACTGTGATACCAAACACCCAGTTCGCGTCGGTCAGGTAGATCACCGGATACCGCGCTGCCGGTTCGTGCACGTAGGCCTGGGGCAGTGACACGTACACGCGATACGCCTGGCCGTTCACTTTCGACGCGAAGTCGTATCGTTCCGTCCGCGGCAACGAGACTTGAAGCGGAGGCGTCTGTGCCGAGACCGCCGCAACATGCGCCACGAGCAGGTACACAAGTGCAACGAGAGCCCGGTTCATGGATCTTCCTCCGTCGCGGCGGATTATACGACGGGCATGAGTGGCGGGCCTTACTTGCCAACGGCAGCTCGCGTGGATGTTGCAGGCGCGAGCGCAGGTTGGGGCAGGGGCGACTACACGTGCCTTGTCGCCTGCCTGCCCCTGCTTACCTGCCCCGATTTAGACGGCTCGTCTTCGTGGCCTTCGCGATCTTCGTGCTCTTCGTGCGTTAGAAATCGAACTGCGCACTGATCTTGAAGAAGCGCCCCACCGTGATCGACGTCGGGTTCAGATACGTTGACGTCGCAGACGGCGGCGTGTAGTTCGGTTGATACACGTCCGGCGTGTTCGAGTTGAACAGATTGAAGATGTCGAGGGCCACCAGCGTCCTCGTGCCACCGTAGCGCAGGTTCTTGCCCAGCCGGAGATCCGCCTGGTTCAGGCGATCGCCGTACAACTTGCCGGGCTCGACGATGTTGAAGAACTCGATCACATTTCCGCTGGAGAGCGGGCGTCCAAGATCGGTTTCCGCGATCGGCACAGCGAGCACCTGCCCGCCGAGGCTCTGGCTGGTGACGCTTGGAAAGTTGTTTCCGGGGTAAGGAACGCTCTTCCAGGTGGCGCTGATCAGGACGTCGATCTTCGGCACCGTGTACGACGCCAGGCCTTTGAAGTTCGTCTGCCATCCGGACTCACGATGGCAGAAGGACTGCGGCCACTGGCCGAGTGAAGGGTTGAACTGCTTGAAGAAGTCCAGCGTCCCGCCCCAGCCGGCGAAGATGTACATCTCGGGATGCTGCGAGACCACGCCACATTCGTCTTCGACGACGTTGCCGGTGCTGGTGCCGCCCTGGATCGTCACGTCGCGCAGGCGTGCGTTCACATTGAAGTCCACGCCGTTGTAGTTGTTGGAGGATCCCCCGATGTTGTCCGTGAATGTCTGGAAGTTGTCGAGGATCCCGAACTTGCCCGGGCTTCACGTCGCGGAACACCAGAGGGTATCCGCCGCCGCCGGGCAGCCTCGAGTCTGTCGGCACGTTATAGGTGAACGTGTCGAAGTCGGCCGGTGTCAGGGCGCGGTTGATCGTGGTCTTGAGGTTCCCCCATGTCCGTCTGATGTAATTGACTTCGAGCGAGACTCTCGGGGCGATTTCCTGCGTCACACCCGCCGTCACGTCCCAGCTGTACTCGCGCTTGTTCCATCCGCTCGTCGTGTCGGGATCGACGGTGAGCGGGTTGGACGTCTTTCCGAAATTCGGATTCGAGAACGCGCCGCACTCGCCATTGGCCGCCGGATTCAACATGACGCAGTCGGCCACGAAGTCGCCATCCGAGTCGGTCCACGCCCTGTTGGTGTTGGCGCCGAAATGTCCGTTGCCCGCGGGACTGTAGAACAGCCACTCGTCGACGGTGTTGGTGGTCGTCACGTAGCGTCCGATGAAGAACTTCGCTGCCGTCTTGCCGTTGCCGAACACATCGTAGGAGGCGCCGAACCGCGGCTGGATATCGTTCAGACTGAGCGGGCCATCCCCCTTTGCGAACGTCACGGCGGTCGGAACGAAGATGTTCGGCCCGATCGTCTGGTCGCCGAAGTAGTCTCCCAGGTGCTCGAAGCGCACGCCACCCTGCAGTGACAGGCGGTTCAGCGTCCAGCGATCCTGAGCGTAGATCGAGAAGATCTTCTGCTGCTGGTTCTGGTCCGATGCCTGATCGGCGTACATCGTCAGCTGATAGGGAACGCCGCCGCGGAAGTTGTACTTGAGCTGCGCGTTGTTGTAGAAGTTCTTGGGGAACGTCGAGTCGTTCTGGTGAAAGCGTGCACCGAATTTCGCCGAGTGCGATCCGGTCACGTACGACACGGCCCCTTGAACGACGGTGGTGAACCCGGTGTGCCCCGACCAGTTGGCCGATCGGTAGTTGAGGCCGGCGTAGGTAACCGGGCCGTCGGGAGTTTGGATGGTGAGTGCATCGTCCTGCACCGGGATCGTCGTCGTGTCATACGAATTCTTCTGTTGGGCGCCCCACCAGAAGTTGGGCCCGATCTGCACGTTGGACTCGAGCAGCACGCGATTGGTCAACGGCGACGTCCACGAGATCTGCGTCAGGCTGCTCGGGTGGTTCTCGTTTCTCTGGAGCGCCTCCTTCGTGGCAATGAGACCGGTGAAGGTGAGGCCCGAGCTCGAACCGCCGGCGTCGCAGTGCAGGCAGTTGATATGCAGGTCCGTCCAGCCGACGATCTTGTTGCGCGGCGTCACCTGCCAGGTGAGGCGCACGGAATGGTTCCTCCATTCGCCGTCGTCTTCGGATTGCGTGTTGAAATCCGGAGCGTAGGTCCACTTGGTGTTGTCCCCGGCATTCAAGTTGTCCCACATGCTGGCGACGGTCTGCAGGTTCCTCTGGTAGCGGAAGCTGCCGAAGAACCACAACCGATCACGCTTGATCGGCCCGCCCAACGACGGGTTGATGTCCCACAGCTGCTTGGGCTTCAGTGGCGCTGACAGTCCCTGGGCCTTCTGCTCCGCGCTGAGGTTGTCGCTGACGAACGCGCTCCCCGAGCCGTTGATGAAGAAGCTCCCGGCGTAGCTGTTTCCGCCCTGCTTGCCGATGATATTCAGCTGCGGCCCACCGGTCGTCGCTTCCCCAAGCCCGCCACTGAGCGAGAACACGACTTCCTGTGCCGTGCCGACCTCGGGCGCGTACCCCGAGACGCCCATGCCCTGGTAGCCACCGCTCATACCGTCCACGAGGACCTGCCCCTCGTTGCGGCGCCCGCCGTGAATCTGGAACACGCTGAAGACGTTCCCCTGCGACCCGCCGACGTCGTTGCCCTGCACGTTGAGTGCGGGCACGAGCTGGGTCAGCGAGGAATAGAGGCGAGAGGTGGGAATCTCGGCCACCGTTTTGCCATCGATGACTTGCTCGGTCCGTGCGCTCGTGACGTCCACGACCGGCGCTTCGCCGGTCACCGTGACCGTCTCCTGCACGCCGCCGACCCGCAGATCGGCGTTCACCGTCGCGATGAAGCTACCGGTCAGCTCGATGCCATCGCGCTTGACCGCGTTGAACCCTGGCAGCGTGAAGGTCACCGAATAGGTGCCCGGCCTCAGGTCCTGGATCGAATACTGGCCAACACCGTTGGTGACGACCGAGCGCGTCTGCTCGATGAGGGCGGGACTTGACGCTTCGACCGTGACGCCCGGCAACACCGCGCCAGAAGCGTCACGGGCGGTACCGACGATCGAGGCTTGCGCAAACGCAGCGGACGGCACCACGACAAGGCTGATGACGACCAGGATCCCCTTGAACAATCGATGCATGCAGCTCCTCCGGGACCGGTGGTATCAAAAATCCGGCGATTCATGGAAATACATATTGCGTTGCGACTAAGACGTGCCATGTATCACCGGATCGCCCGAGTGCGGTAAGCTTCGCCGCCAGGATGGAGCTGCGACACCTTCGCTACGTCGTCACGCTGGCCGAGACATTGCACTTCGGCCGCGCCGCCGAGCGGCTGCATCTCAGCCAGCCGCCGCTCAGCCATCAAATCCGCCAGCTCGAAGAGGAGCTCCGGATCAAGCTCTTTTACCGCACCAAGCGCCAGGTACAGCTCACCGAAGCGGGCCGCATGTTCGTGCAGGAGGCGCGCGTCATCCTGGCGCAGGCCGCGCACGCTGCCAACCTGGCGTCACGCGTGGATCAGGGCGAGGTCGGCCAGCTCACGATTGGCGTGGCGGGGCCGGCTGACGCGCCCATCTTCGTCGAGATCCTCCGCACCTTCGCCCAGAAGCACCCGAAGGTGCGCATCGTGCTGCGCAACATGAGCAGCCTGGATCAGACGCATGCCATCAGCGAGGAGCGGCTGCACGTCGGGTTCGTCGCGCTGCCCATCGATGATGCCGGGCTTGCGACCGAGACCGTGATGCGCCAGCCGATCATGATCGCGCTGCCACCCGACCATCCGCTGGCCAAGCGACAGCGGGTGCCGCTCACAGCGCTCTCGGGTGAACCGCAGATCATGTTCGCGCGCAGCAACGGGCCGCGCTTCTTCGACGCCGTGCTGGCTGCCTGTCGCGAGGCCGGCTTCAGCATGAACATCGCCCACGAGGTGGACAATCTGTACACCGCGTGCGCCCTGGTTGCCGCCGGGCTCGGCGTGTGCCTGGTGCCTGCGGGCGTGCAGGACAGCCACCGAACGTCGTCGATGGTGCTGCGGCCGGTCACCCCGGCCCTCCCGCACATCGACATGCACATCGCGCTCGCGTACAAGCCGCAGTCCACCAACGAGCTGGTGCCGCTGTTCGTAGACGTCGTCAAAGAGGTCGTCGGGAAACGCAGTGGACCAAAGCCCATGCGACTGGCTTCGGTCTGATCTGGAAGGGGCAGGTCCGCAGGCCATCCACGGAGGCGTAGACCAATGCGCTGGACTGTCTTGATCGGAGCGCTGCTCGCGGTCCTCTTCACCGCTTCGAGCGGTGCGCAACCAAGAGCCACGACCACCATCGGTGACTGGCCTATGTACCGCCATGACCTGGCTGGGACCGGACACTCGCCGCTCACGCAAATCACACCCGCGAACGTTGCGAAGCTGACGCAGTCGTGGACGTATCGAATCCAGGGCGACACCGCCGCAGCTGCAGCCCCCGCGGGACGGGGCGGGGCGAGCGCGGTCGTGAATTCTCAGGCAACACCAATCGTCATCGACGGCGTCATGTATCTCCCGGCCGCCAATCGCGTCGTCGCCCTCGATGCGGAGACGGGCAAGGAGATGTGGCAGTCTCCAGTCACGGGCGGCGCGCCATCGCGTCGCGGCGTCGCATATTGGCCGGGCGAGGCCGGTACGCCTCCACGCATCTTTGTCATGGCCGCGCGTCGTCTGATCGCGCTCGACGCGCGAAACGGCGCAGTCGCCTCCGGTTTCGGGACGAATGGGGAAGTCGATATCGACGTCCCATACAACTCGGTGCCTGGTGTCTTCCGCAACGTGGTCGTCGTCGGCGCGAACACGCCACCCGGGACGACCGGGGGCATCGGCAATGCCCGTGCCTTCGACGCACGCACGGGTGCCAAGCTGTGGGAATTCAGTTCCGTGGCGCAGCCAGGGACCGTTGGTCACGACACGTGGGAGGGCGACAGCTGGAAGGGCCGGCTCGGCGCCAACGCGTGGCCGTTCTACTTCACGATCGATGAGCAGCGCGGTCTTCTCTACTTGCCATTGGCCTCGCCGATCCCCGGCGCCTTCGGGGGTGACCGCAAGGGCGCCAACCTGTTCGGTAATTCAGTCGTCGCCGTGAACGCGCAAACCGGAAAATACGCGTGGCACTTTCAGACCATTCATCACGACCTGTGGGATCACGATCCGCCGGCGCCGCCCGGACTGTTCGACGTCGTGCAGAACGGACGAACGATCCCTGCGCTCGGAGTCACGACCAAGTCAGGCTATCTGTACATCCTGAATCGCGAGACCGGTCAGCCGATCTTCGGCGTCGAAGAGCGGCCGGTTCCGAAGAGTGATGTGCCTGGCGAGGCGGCTTTTCCGACGCAGCCGATCCCGGTGAAGCCGCCCGCGTTGGCACGCGTGTCGTACGAATCCGCCGATCTCGTGGCTGCGAGCGACACGACGCCAGAGCACGCACGGGCGTGCGCCGATCTGATCGAGAAGATCGGCGGCGTTTACAACGCCGGACCGTTCACACCGTGGCGATATCGAGCGGAAGACGCACCACAGGCAACCACGCTCACATTCCCCGGAGGGCTGGGTGGCGCGAACTGGGGCGGCACCGCGTTCGACCCCGCGTCACGATTCCTGTTCGTGGCCACGCAGGACGTCGGCGCGCTGGGATCGATCGAGAAAGCCAAAGCGGGATCGATCGTGCCCTACGAAAAGACCACCCCGGGCCGCAGCACGTTCGACGTCAGGATCGGAGACACGAACTGGCCGTGTCAGAAACCACCATGGGGCCGCCTGACGGCGATCGACACAACGACCGGTGAATTCGCGTGGCAGGTTCCACTCGGTGTGACCGAACAACTTCCTCCCGGGAAACAGAACACCGGGCGGCCAGTGCTGGCCGGTCCGATCGTCACGGCGAGCGGTCTGCTGTTCATTGCGTCGACCGACGACAACCGATTCCGCGCGCTCGACGTGAAGGGTGGAAAGGAGCTGTGGGTCACGAAACTCGAGAAGAGAGGGAACGCCAATCCGATCACGTATCAGGCCAGGAACGGCAAACAATACGTGGCAGTGGTCGCCACCGATACGGTGATGGTCTACGCGCTCCCGTGATTCTCTCCTGCGGCGGCTGGTTATGCGCCAGAGGTCGACGTCACAGGGAGCGCCAGAACGGCCGCAGCCGCCAGCCGACCACGACGGCGCCGCGTGGCCGCTCGTGCGCCGCGCGACGACGGCGGGCCATGGCCGCCAGCGTGTCCGCCTTGAAGCGCCGGACGTGCACCGACTCGCCGGACCTCCTCACCACGTACGAGGCTTGGGTCGAAGACAACATCGGAAAGTGTCGCATCGTAACCGGGGATGTTCGTGCTCCGCAGGGCGGGCACGGTCCCGTGTCCGTGGTACCGCTCATCGCCGAGCACCCACCAGGGATCCGAAGTGCCACAAATCCTCGAAGCGCTCCTCATCCCACGTCGACGCGTCGCCGAGATCGGCAAATCGCGGGCGCAGACGATTTCGCCACGCCCAGTCGCGCGCGAACAGGCCCGGTTCCCATCGACCAACATGATGCGCCCGCTCTCCTCGGCGGTGATCATCACCATCCGCGTGCGCCCCTCCTCGTCGAACAGCAGGAAGGCACCGGAAGGTGCGTCGGGGCCCCGGTGCCTCGTCATCACGTCGACGATCTCGCGCGCGAGGTTGCCCGTCTCGCGCTCAGCGCTGGCGCAGCGGTTCACGGATCTCGTGGGTGAAGCCCCGATGCGGGTACTTAGCGAACTGGCGCATGCAGCTCACCAAGCAGATGATGCGCGACGGGGCGCGCAATATCCAGGAAGTGGCGACCCGTGTCGGTTACGACTCAGAAGCTGCGTTCAACCCGCGCGTTCAAGCGCGCAACCGGCTCTCCTCCCGCGGCGTGGCGCAAGGGCGCGCTGAGCGCCTGACGGGCCGCCGGATCCGCATGAGATTGAAAAGGGTGCTGTTGCAGGCGGCATCCTCGCGCCGATCCTGTGGGTGACGGTATTTCTGTATGTCGGATCCCTTCGGCTCGCCAAGATTTCGAGCGTCTGGCGCACCTGCGCCAATCGTCGTGACGCAACTCGACTAGCGCTGGACGAGGTTACTGGAAGCCATCGCGCGGTCCAGGAGTGACGTCAGCACGCGTCGTCCGTCGAAGTACTCTACAGCGATGTCCCGCGCAGCGCGGCGGTGGACGTCGTAGCGCGCCGAGACCGACTCGATTGCCGCTCGAGCTTCGTCCGGATTTCGGAACGCTATCAGCCCGTGTCCTGACGGCAGCCACGCCGAAAATCCGGTGTCCTGTGCAACGACCGGCTTTCCGGAGGCGAGATACGCCGCGCTGCGCTCGCTGAACCATCCGCTTTGGCTTACGACGTAACCTTCCTTCGCGAGGCTGAACTCCGCGTCCGAGCCGACGATATACCTACGATACGCAGAGCAGTCGCGGGTGACACCGCGCGGGTCTCGCACGCGCCATCCTTGCCGTCGAAGTTCGCCATGCTCGACGTCCGGAGGGCTCCACGCCCAGCGAGGACTGCCCGCCGCCAGCTCGAGTTGCGCGCGCACAACGCTCGCAAGCGACGCGTACTGGTGGAAAGAGTGCCACTTCATTCCGTACCGGACTCCCTCGTATTCCAGGGGCGGAAAGCTGTTCCACAGCATCACCGACGTAAATCGTCGACGCCGCCACGGCATGGCGCGCAACGGACGCCAACGATCGGCGGTCCAGTAGTCAAGCGCGATCGGCTGGCGCGTCGCCTCCCAGGAGAAGCCGTCGTTCGGGTACTCTGCAGCCGGGCCGTCCGATGTTGACGCCGAAGGAGAAAAGGTTAGTATGCTCAAGGGCGTAAGCTCGTGCCTCCGGCGAGATTCGATGGCGGATCTGCGTAAAGGCTGGATCGGTGTCGACGAGACAGCGCCGCGGCACGGCTCGGAACCACTCCCGCATGCGATTGACGCCCGACACGTTGAGCAGGAGATCCGCTGTACGGCAGATCTCAATGATGCGCCCAGCGGCGTCGCCTTTCCACTCACGTGAGGGGGCGTCGTAGTAGGCCCAGCGGCCGGCGAGCCCGAGCCGGCGAAAAGTCTCGTCGGCGAAGGCGAGACCATACGAAGGGTCGCCGTCAGTCACGTCTCGCGACGGGTCGTAACAAAACGGCGAGTCGTCGCTGTCCTCGGCGAAGTAGACATCGTGTCCGAGCGCGGATAGGCCGAGCACGTAATGCAGGTAGTGCCAGGCCATCCCGCCCAGCGGCCCCCGCACCAAATAGCCGAGCACAACGATCCGCAGGCGCTCTGTCATGGCTCAAATCGGGACGTCACGGCTTCTCGGTCAGGGAGTCGGTTCGGCCGTCGTTCTCGGGGCGGTCAACTCCTTCGCGGCGCATGGAAACGCGTTCGAGCTCCGCACGCAGACGCTCGTTCTCGGCCTCGCGATCGCGGACGAGACCGCGCATATACTCGATCGAGCCAATGAATTGCCTGGGATGGACCCGACTCAAGCCGGGCCAGCGTGCTTGCGCGGCAACCAGCGCCGGGTCGGTTGGCGCGGGGATGGGTCGATGCGAAAACAGGAGGATGTTCTGCGCGTACCAGCATTCCACCTCGGGGCTGTCCCAGATACGGTCGCGGATGTAATCGGACGTCTGGTATCCGCGATCCTCGAATCGCGCCGCCCAATAGTCGGGCCACTGTTCGTTCACGTGGTTCGTCCCACCCTGGCAAGGAATGGCCGCGGAAAACAGGACAACGGGCGCGAGGCTCGTGAGAAACGCGACGAACGCGTCGGCGGATCCCTCCGGAAGGTGTTCCGCAACTTCGAGGGAGACGGCCAGATCGAAGCGGCGGTCGACGGCAATCGGGCTCGAGAGATCGCAGGCAAGGAACTCGTGCGGCGCAATCTCAAGACGCTGCCGATCGACGTAATCGCCGTCGACGCCCAGGATTTCTTCGGCCCCGTGATCACGGAATACCGCGAGCCAGGTGCCCAAGCCGCATCCCACGTCCACGACGCGCTTTGGCGCGGACAAGCTCCATGATCATCGGAACAACGAGGCGGGCCGAACGCCGGCTTCCCTCAAGGTGTCCTGTCGAAAAACTCGTTACTGTAAGGATTCATCGGTGCATAGCATCTTAGTCGACCAACTTCTATCATTGCGCTCATCACGCAGCTCGCTCAATCAGCGAGCGGACTCGCCGAGGAGGAACATCATAGGCGCAGGCGCTCGACGGGCGCCCGACCACTCACAAGCGGTTCTCGCAAGTTCTCACGGTTGACAAGCCCACCGTACCAGCGATAATCAGCCCGCACTAATTTCTATAGAAAATTCCCTCCCGATGTCGCGATCGGCCACGCTCTCACGAAAGCATCTGAAGAACGGACGAGTCGATTTCGGTGGTGGGCGAGGCATGCGCGCTTGCAGATTTGGGCCATCAGCACCACGCGGAACGAGGCGGACATCATCCGCGCTAACGTTCTGCATCATCTGAATCAAGGCATCGATCGATTCCTGATCCTAGATAACGGCTCGGCCGACGGCACTGGCGATGTGCTGTCGGAACTCGCCCGCAGCTTCCCAGTGGAATGGAGGCGCCACGTAGGCCATTTCCGCCAGCGAGAGCTGCTCACCCGGCTCGCACGGGAGGCGTTCGTTCGGGGCGCGGATTGGGTGATGTCCGTGGACGCGGACGAATTCTGGTACGCGGCCGGAAGCACTCTCCGCACCGTGTTGGAGGGATCGTCGTCCGGCGCGCTGCGTGTTCAGCTCGTCAACTTCGTGCAGCGTCGCGAGCAGGTATCCACCACGTGGGACGCGCTGCTGCACATGACCTATCGGCCGGCGGACCCTGTGAGACCGATCGAGCGAGCGGTAGAGCTCTTCGAGTTAGAACAGATGAGCTTTGTCGAGCACGAGTACGTGCCGAAATGGATCAGTCGTGCCTGTGCCAGTCTCGAGATTGGATGGGGCATGCACTACGTGCTTGGTGCGCGCGAGCCGCGGCAGGACACTTCCGAGATCGTCTGCCTCCATGCGCCACTGCGCTCGCGCGCCGTGCTCGAATCGAAGACGGACCGCGCGCGTCCTGTCGAAGACATCGAAGAGTACCTGGGTGTTTGCTGGCACATTCGGCGGTGGCGGCAGCTCGCCTGCGAGGGGAGGCTCGAGGAGGAGTGGCACGCGAACAGCTACCTGGATGGCCAGTTACACCGCCATGGGCAGGCATATCCGCTTGTCTACGACTCGACACTGAGGGATCTCGTCGCTCCGTACCTCCTGCCGACAGAGCGGGAGCAGCGGCGCGGCCGTGTAGTTCCTCTTGACGTGCCTGCGCCACCATGCCCGCCTCACAGCGACATGACGATCGCGCGACCGTGAACGGGCCGAGCGCGTCATCGATCGTCGGTGCGCCGTGGCGGGGGCGGTCCCGCGATCTGGGGGATTTCGGTCGTCCGTAATGAGGTCGACATCATCCGCACGAACCTCCTCTACCACCTCAGCCTGGGTCTCGAGCGGGTCCTCGTCATAGACAACGGCTCGACGGACGGGACGGCGCACGTACTTGAGGAGCTGTCGCGCGAACTGCCGGTCACGTGGCGGCGGATCCCCGGTCCCTTCCGACAGGCCGAAATGACGACGGAGCTCGCGCGCGAGGCCTTCCACGGAGGCGCACGCTGGGTGCTCCCGATCGACGCAGATGAGTTCTGGTATCCCTGCAACGGCGCCAGCCTCCGGTCCATCCTCGGCGGCACGAGCGCCACCGCCCTCGGCTGCCAGGTCGTCAATTTCGTGCAGCGTCGGGACCGACTGCACGGCTCGCCGGACGCGCTGCTGCATATGACAATGCGCCCCCCGCATTTCGTTGGGCCGGTCACGGCTGCGCGAGAACTGGTTGAGGGGCGGCGGTTCGCATACGTCGAGACGCGGTATCCGTCGAAGTGGATCAGTTCGGCGTCCGCCGACCAGTCTATTGCGAAGGGAAATCACGACATCTGGCCCCCGAGCGAGCGGGCGGTTCATTCCGATGCGATCGTCGTGCTGCACGCACCGCTGCGGGCGTATGCGATCCTGACGGCACAGGCCGACCACGGGCGACGGCTCGACGAGGCGGGGTGCCCGCCTGGGATTAGCTGGCAGCAGCGGCGCTGGAGTCGTCTCGCCGACGAGCGCCGGCTGGACCTCGAGTGGCTTGCGAACAGCTATTACGGAAGCCACCTCGATGTGTACGGCCAGAAGCACATGCTCATCGAAGATCTGCGCCTCCGCGACGCCGTGTGGCCGTGGCTGGCCGGTGCCGCCCATGTGAGGGATAGCCAGCGTGCGGGCCTCGCTCGAACGTTGGCGGATCACCGAGCGTCGGGCGATTCTGGACAGGATCCAGCCAATCGACGGCTGGCTCGAGGACGGTGCGGCCGAGCTGTTGATCGGCGGTCACGGAGCGCGCGCTTGCCGGCAGCGCTGAGCCCGCCACAATCGTAGAGGTGGGGAGCTACTGCGGGCGCTCGACCGTCGTGCTCGGTTCGACGATCCAGGCGCTGGGCGGCTCGCGCTCGCGTGTTCGCGATCGATCCGCATCGAGGAGAGATCGGAGCCCTCGACAGCTCTTTCGGGATCCGAGGTGCGTCAACCGACGTTCGAGGTCTTCCGGCGGAACCTCGCCGAGGCCGGATTGACGCGGACCGTCGAGCCGATCGTGCGACGTTCTTACGAGGTAGAGTGGTCCCGGCCGATCCATCTGTCTGTTCATCGACGGGTTCCACGATTATCTGAGCGTGTCACAAGACCTTGCTCATTTCTCGGATTGGGTCGTGCCCGGCGGCTACGTGGCTTTCCATGACTACGTCGAAGCGTTCCCCGGCGTCGTGCGGTGCGTGACGGAAGCGCTGGCCTCCGGTCGCTTCCTGAAGGTCGAGCAAGCCGAGTCGCTGATCGTGCTGCAGAAGACAGGGGCCGAGGGATGACCACTGAGTGTTTGGCGTAGGATGCCGTACACATGTCCATCAATCCGAACATCAACTGACGCGACTCGAGCGTGGTTCCATGGGGAAGCTACCACCGCTGCGCCGGCGCCCACGACGACCACGGCGCGCCTGCTCGCGATGGTCGGCCGCGAAAAGGTAGTGCTGGAGCTGGGCGGCGACGACGAGTCCCTCTCGACGACTATTGGCGGCGAGCGGCTGCCGCGTGGTTAGCGTTCAGCCACACCCGGGTGGCCGCGATCGCGCAGAGCCGTACTGTGAGCGCGTCATCGTCGGAGACGTCGAGCTGTTGGACATCGAAAGCGAGATCGGAAGAGCGAGATTCGACGTCGTGGTCGCCGCCGACCTCCTCACCCGAGTCAAAGATCCCAGCGCGCTCCTCCGGAAGATCACGAGACTGTTGGAGCCGTGCGGCTGCATCGTCGCCGGCATCCCGAACGTCGCGCACGTAAGCGTCCGCCTGGCGATGCTCGCGGGCCGCTCTCCGTACGACGGCGTCGTCACGAGCCCGTCCCACCTGCGGTTCTACACTCGCGAAATTCTGACCAGGCTCTTCGACGATGCCGGATTCACGATCGCTCGCCTCGAGCGGCAAGAGGAGACAGGTTGCGTCGGCGCCGCCGGACCTCGGGGCTTTCGTAATGCCGGATCTCGTCGAAGCTCTCCGGAAGGACCCTGACGCAACCACGTCGCATTTCCTGGTCGCCGCGTATCATCTTCCGTCGCCGGCCAGCGATGCGCTGAGAATTGCTGTGAACGAATTGCGCGAGCACCGCGAAGAGCTGGAAGTCGAGGCCGCACGAGCCGCGCGGACGATCGAGGAGCTGCGCATCGAGGTATCGGGCTATCAGCGCGCGATCGAGCAGCATGAGGACGCGGTGCGTGCCCTCAACGCCCAGGCGCTGCGACGCGATGAGATCGTGCAGAGCCTCTCTTTGCAGCTCGATCAACATCGCGCCGAGCTCAATCGGATGACCGGCGTGCTCGAGCAGAGCCGAGGGGAGCAAGTGCCACGGCCGGTGAGTTGGACCGGCACCGCGCCGAGGTGGCGGCGATGACGGAACGGCTTGAGCGAGAGCGCGCCGGAGCGACCGAGGCGCGAGCCGAGGTGGCGGCGATGACGGAACGGCTGAGCGAGAGCGTGCCGAAGCGACCGAGGCGCGAGCCGAGGTGGCGGCGATGACGGAGCGGCTTGAGCGAGAGCGCGCCGAAGCGACCGAGGCGCGATCCGAGGTGGCGGCGATAACGGAACGGCTTGAGCGAGAGCGCGTTGAAGCGACCGAGCCGAGGTGGCGACGCTCGCTGCGGAGCTCGTTACCGCGAGCGGACGGGCCGACGCGCTCAAGGGTCAGCTCGAACGGAAGCGGACTAGATGGGAGGGCAAGATCGCCGATCAGAAACTGGCGCTACTGGCGGAGCGCGGAACTGTCGCTTCGGTGCGCAAGACGGCCTGCCGCTTCGCGGCCGAAGCCGCGGCGCTTCGAGACTCGCGCGCGATGCGCGTTGCCCGATGGCTGCGCGGCGACCCGGATCTGTGGGAGCGCGTGCCGGCCGCGTTCGCGGCGCTTAAGCGAGACGCGATTCAGTACGGTTTCCGCACGAAAGGCTACGCGCTCCGCGAAAGCGTGGACCTACAGAGAGGCAGCATCCTCTATCCGTTGCCGGTAATTCGCAACGGAGTTCGAGGCGTCGCTCTGCAGGTAATGGTCTCAGCGCCGGGCTGCGGAGGCGTGATCGGCGCCGAACTGATCGCGCCGTCGAACGATGTCGTGACGAGGGGGACGTTGTCGCTAGACCTTGTATCGGGTCAGATGCCGACGGTTATCCAGTTTGCGTCGACGGACTTGGGCGGCCACGGCTGGGGGCTCCGTGTGTTTGTAGCAGAGAGCCCGTCACCTGTGCGCATTCTCGAGTTTCAGCGATACTTGCTGCCGATTCAGCGCGCGTCCATGCGCCGGCCTTTTTGTAGCCTCGTCGTTTAGTCTAGCCGCCGCCTACATCCGAAAGAGCTGAATCGCCTTCAACTGCAGCGTCCATGAGAGCGGCACGGACATCGGGTTGTAGCCGAACTTGTCGTCGCAGGCCTGGTACTTGAGCGCCCCGTGGATGGTCAGCGACTCCTGCCCGACGAAGAGCGCCCTGGGGCTTTGGGTCTCCATCGAGCACGATGTCCTGCTCGCGGGTCTCTCGGCTCTGGGGCTCCGGGCTCTCGGCTTTGGGCCTTGGGCCGTGTCAACATGTGCTGGATGGAGCTGCCGATTTTCAGAGTGAGCGCCGCTATCGCCCTCACGTTGTCAGCGTCCCTGAGCATGTCGATTGCGCTTGCGGAGGTGCGCGTGAGCTCGGTCCAGGAACAGACGGCACGGGTACGAGTGGGAGACATGGTTCAGATCGATGACTCCAAGGCCACGCTGACCTTCAAAGCCGTGACACGCGATTCGCGCTGCCCGAAAGGCGTGCGCCGCATTCGTGCCGGCGAGGCCGTGATTGTCGCTGGAGTTGCGTGGCGGAAGTGGTGAGACATCCACACTCACCTTCGATATCCCGCCGGGCGGCGGGACGTCACAGTCCTTACGCGGTTACCGGATTGAGATCGTCAGTCTCGACCCGCAGGCCGAAGCCGACGTCGAAGATCGCACCGGGCGACTACATCGCCACACTCGCGATCAACGTGATGTAGGCGGGTCGGAAAGAACAGGACCCGCCTGACGATCTTCAGCTCGCGTGAACCTTCGTCTAATTCTGGGTGATAGAAGGGGCCCACGGTAGAGGAGTGCCCGCCAGCGTCAGTCGATTTGACTTTGTACTCGTACTTGTAGCCGATGGAGCCGGTGAACTGCATCTTGTGGCTGGTAACCAGCGTCGAGTTGGAGGTACGTGCCGCAGCAGGTGAAGAGCACCGCGCTGTTGGCGGGCACATCCGTCGTCCAGGTGATCTGGAACTTGGTGCCCTTGAGCTTTAGGCTCTTCACGTCGCTGATCGTCAGGCTTCCCGGATCCCCGCCGCCGCTTCCAGCGCACAGGGTGTCGGTC
>CAVRQR010000012.1:0-741200 GCA_963723495.1 uncultured Acidobacteriota bacterium
GCGCGCACGCTCGATGTAGACGTAGTACACGGGCGTGATGTACAGCGTGAGCAACTGCGAGACCAGGAGGCCGCCGACGACCGCGAGGCCGAGCGGGCGGCGCGACTCGGCGCCCGCGCCGAAGCCGAGCGCAATCGGCAGCGTGCCGACCAGCGCGGCCATCGTCGTCATCATGATCGGCCGGAAGCGCACGAGGCACGCTTCGTGAATCGCCTCGAGCGGCGTCTTGCCGTGCGTGCGCTGCGCCTCGAGCGCGAAGTCCACCATCATGATCCCGTTCTTCTTCACGAGACCAACGAGCATGATCACGCCGACAAATGCATACAGGCTCAACTCGGTCTTGAAGAGCAGCAGCGTCAGCAGCGCGCCGAAGCCGGCGGACGGCAGTCCGGACAGAATCGTCAGCGGGTGCGTGAAGCTTTCGTAGAGGACGCCGAGCACGATGTAGATGACGACGATCGGCCATCAGGAGGATGAGACCGAGGCCCTTGAACGATTCCTGGAACGCCTGCGCCGCGCCCTGAAAGCTCGTGGTCATGGTCGACGGGCAGCGTCGTGCGCGGCCAGCGCCTGTATCGGCGTCACGGCGTCGCCGAGCGCGAAGCCCGGCTACGAGGTTGAACGAGATGCGTGACCGACGGCAGCTGGCCGAAGTGGCTGACGGAAAACGGCCCGACGTCCGGTCGTCGATTCGCGCGACCGACTCGAGCGGGACCAGGTGCCCGTCAGCCGAGCGCACGTAGAGCAGCGACAACGCGGACGGATCGCGCTGAAACTCGGGCGCGACCTGCAGGATCACCTGGTACTGATTGTTCGGCGCGTAGATCTGCGAGACCTGCCGCGTGCCGTACGCGTTGTAGAGCGCGGTCTCGACTTGGTTCGAGCGTCAAGCCGAGCGCCGAAACCTTGTCGCGGTCCATCTCCACGCTGACCTGCGGGTTCTTGAGCAGCAGATCGCTGCTCACATCCTCGAAGCCCGGGCATCTGTCGGATCTTGCTCTTCGAGCGATGGGCGCCCACTGATAGAGCTCCGTCGTGTCGGTGTCCTGCAGCGTGAACTGATACGGCTGCGCGCCCGCCGTTCTGGCCGCCGAGGTTGATCGGCGGCGGGTTGGTCATGAAGACGCGCAGGCCCGGGAATCTGCGCCATCTTCGGCCGCAGGCTGCGCGATCATGTCGTCGACCGACTGACTCCGTTCTGATGCGCGGCTTGAGCTCGACGAACATGCGGCCGGTGTTCGGCGCCGCCGGCTTCCGCCCACCCGACGTTCGCGCTGAATGCGGCGACGTTCGGATCCGCCAGCGAGCACGTCGTCGACCTGCAACTGATGGCGGACCATCGTCCTCGAAGCTGATGCCCTGCATCGCCTCGTGTTGACGATCGAAGCGGCCCTGGTCTTCGCTCGGCAGGAACCCCTTCGGGACCAGCGTGAACAGATACGCCGTGCCGGCCGACCAGCGCGACCGAGACCGCCATCATCACGGCGCCGTGAAGCGGAGCGCGACGCGGAGCGTGCGATCGTAGACACCCAGCCACGCGTCGAACACGCGCTCGGTCGCGTTGTAGACGCGAGCCGTGCTGCTGCGCATGCGGCGGCTTCAGGAACCGGCTGCACAGCATCGGCGTGAGGCTGATCGACACAAAGCCGGACACCAGGATGGCGACGCCAATCGTGACCGCGAACTCGTGCAGCAGCCGGCCGACGATCCCGCCCATGAACAGCACGGGGATGAACACCGCGGCAAGCGACACGGTCATCGAGAGAATCGTGAAGGCGACCTCCTTCGAAGCCGTCGAACGACGCCTGCATCGGCGACTTGCCCATCTCCATGTGCCGGACGATGTTCTCGAGCATCACGATGGCATCGTCGACGACGAAGCCGACCGATAGCGTGAGCGCCATCAGCGACAGGTTGTCGAGGCTGTAGCCGAGCAGGTACATCACCGCGAAGGTGGCGACGATCGAGGCCGGCAGCGCGAGGCTGGGGATGATCGTCGCGGAGATATTGCGCAGGAACAGGAAGATCACCACCACGACGAGCACGATGGTGAGCACGAGCGTCAGCTTGACGTCGTGAACGGACTCGCGAATCGGCCCCGAACGGTCGCTGCGGATGTGAGCGAGATGCCGGCTGGCAGCTGCTCGCGAATCGCGGGAGCAGCGCCTTGATCTCGTCGACGACTGCGACCACGTTGCTGCCCGGCTGCTTGCGGATCGTGAGGTCAGATGCAGCGCTCACTGCCCATCCAGGCGGCCGACTTGTCGTTCTCCACGCCATCGTAGACACGGGCGACCTCATGGAGCCGTACGGGATTGCCGTTGCGGTAGGCGATGATCGTGGCTCGTAGCGCCGCGGCGCGAAGCAGCTGACCGTTGGTCTGCACGACAAACGTGCGGTCGTCGGTGTAGATGTTGCCCGTGGGCAGGTTCCCGTTGGCGTTGGCAATCGCCGTGGCGACTTCGTCGATGCCGATGGAGCGTGCCGCAAGCTGCCGCGGATCAACGTCGACGCGCACGGCGTACTTCTGCGAGCCGGGAACATCCACCTGCGCGACGCCCTTGACGGTGGAGATGCGCTGCGCAACGAGTTGTTGCGCGTACTCGTCAACGACTGACAGCGGCAGCGTGCTGGAACGCAGAGCGGCGAAGAGCACGGGCTGATCGCCCGGGTTAACCTTCTGGTAGGAGGGTGGCGCAGGCATTTGCGGCGGAAGGCTGCGCGATGCGCGGCCGATCATCGCCTGCACGTCCTGCGCCGCGGCGTCGATGTCCCGGTCCAGATCGAACTGCAGCGTGATGCTCGTGCTGCCCTGATTGCTGCTCGAGTTCATGCTGGTGAGGCCGGGGATGCTCGCAAACTGCTTCTCGAGCGGCAGCGCCACCGACGAAGCCATCGTCTCCGGGCTGGCACCCGGGAGCGCGGCCTGCACCTGGATGGTTGGAAAGTCGACCGCCGGCAAGTCGGAACCGGAAGCTGGCGATAGGCCATGAGGCCGAACACCAGGATTCCCAGCGTGAGCAGCGTCGTCGTCGCGGGGCGGCGGATGAAAACAGCGGATAGATTCACGACACCTCCACCGTGGCTCGCGAGTCGACGCGCGCCGGACGGTCAGCCCGGCGCGCGCGACGGTGAAGGGTTCGTCAGAATCCGTATCGGAAGTTCAGCTGCGCAGTCCGCGTCGCTCCGATGATCGAGGTCGCCCTGAGGAACGTCCCCGGTATCCGGATATCACCGGACGGAGTGGCGAAGTTCGTGTGATCGGTCACGTTGAAGATGTCGAGAAACGCGTCGAGCGTGCGCCCGCCAGGGAAGTTGATCCGATAGCCACCTCGAATGTCGAGCGTCAGGTAGCTGGGAGCATACGCACCGTTGCGACCGCCCTCGTAGTTCACTTCGATGAAATCCTCGCCGATACCGGAGTAGGTGCCGGCAGCCAGATACTCATTGGCGGTCGATCCGTTCTGATCCAGTGTCGACCGCCGTGTTGATGAGAGAGAACGGTGTTCCGCTGCGGGCTGACATGATGCCGCTTACGCGCAGCCCCTTGGTCTTCGGCACGTCCCACGATCCGCTCAGCGAGAGGATGTGCGGGCGATCGACGCTGGTCGGTCCTTCTTCGGCGTCGAGGCGCAGGTCACCAAGATACTGAGAGTTGCTCCCGCTCTCGGCGCCTGCTGTCGTGTTGCCCGTCGCCCTCGAATAAGCGTACGAGACACGCGCCGTATAGCCCTTGCTGAACCGCTTGTTCCCCGAGAGCTGGAAGCTGTTGTAGTCCACCGACCCTTCATTCACCAGCGTGTCGACGCGGCCTGCGAACTCACCAACGGTGCCCACGAGCGGGTTCGTGCGAGTCACCGCGCCCGTGGCCAGCTGGTTTGCGCGCAGCGGCGGGTTGAGGTCCAACAGCACGTACTGCTTGCGAGACTCGGAGTGGATGAAGTCGACGCCAACCGCAAACGACGGACCGAGCTGCGTCGTGTATCCAAGGCTGTACTGACGCGTCCAGGGCACCTCGCGATCGGGATTGTCGAAGCGAACCGTGCCGACGTTACGCGCGATGGTTCCGGGCGGGAACATCGAGTCGAGCAGCGCGCGGTTGACGGTTGGCCCATTCACGAGCATGGGATCGGTCGGGAGCTGGCCGTTGCGTGGACCGGGGTCGATGTTGTTGAGCGGAAAGCTCGCGATGAACGAGTCCGTGTAGCGGCCGCTGGCCACCATCGGCGTGAGCGGGGTGAGAACGGTCCGTTGGTAGAAGACACCGACACCGCCGTGCATCGCCGACGTGCCTTCGTCGTTGAGCGCATAGGAGAACCCGACCCTGGGTGCGAAGTTGTTGAAGTCCTTGGGGTAGCCGTCAGGGTCGCCCTCGAACAGCGGGTTGTCCTGGTTCGGCGTTGGGATCAGCTCGAGGTCGTAGCGCACCCCGAGGCTCAACGTGAAGTTGTTGCCCATCTTCCAGCGATCCTGCGCATAAGCGCTCCCGTACGTCCCGTGCATCCTGTATTCCGACGTGCCCGGTACGCGGATCTGCAGGCGCTCGGCATAGGTGGCCGGATTGGCCGCGTTGAAGTCGAAGTCGCGCGGGAAGGTGAACGTCCCGTTCTCGTTCGAGAAGCTGCGGAAGTGCAGCGGGATGTAGCTGTAGGTCATCCCGAACTTCAGCTCGTGATCGCCCGCCTTGTTCGGCACGAACCAGGAGAACGAATCGTCAGCCGTGTAGCCGAACAGTCTACGGATATCGGCCGTCGGGCTCTGCTGATCCTCGAACGACGGGTGCACCAGTGTCGGCAGCAGCGAGCGCTGATCGAAGCCGTTGTCCAGGAAGCTCGGATTGGCGAAGTGGAGGATCTCCGACGTATACGAGAAGCGGAACGTGTTGACCTTTGTGCTGCCGATGACCGAGCTGAGCGTGCCGACAAACGTCTGGTCGACGTCGGTTTCCTCCGCCGTCCGCGACGGCCGTCCACATCTCGTTGAGCTGCTTCGGCTGCGGCGAGTTCTCGCGCAGCCAGCGCACGCCCCACGAGTTGGCGCCGTTGATCTGGTGATCGAGCCGGACGAACGTGTTCCAGTTGCGCGTGATCTGCGCGTCGGTGCGGGCGAGATCCGGGCGCGTCGGGATGTTTACCGTGACGCCGTTGTCCATGATGATCCGCTCGACGCTGAAGAAGAAGTGCGCCTTGTCGCGGATGATGGGGCCGCCGATTGTGCCGCCGTACTGCTGCTGTGAGGTCGCCGCTTCGGGCAGATCCTGCTTCTTGGCAAAGTAGTTCTGCGCGCTGAGGTTCTGATCCTGGTAGAAGGCGAACCCGCTACCGTGGAAGCCGTTGGTGCCCGACTTGGACACGGCATTGACGATCGCGCCCGAGGTCCCGCCGTACTCGGCGTCGAACTGGCTGGTCAACACCTTGAACTCCTGGACCGCCTCGATCGGCACGCGCGCCTGCGAGCTGGTGCCGCCACCGGTCAGACCGTCGTTGTTGTCGGAGCCATCCATCGTGTAGTTGACGTTGCGCGCTCCCTGGCCGCCGACGCTGATGGTGTCGCCGCCGAAGGTCGAGGTCGACACCGTCGAGACGATGCCCGGCACCATGCCGAGGAATCCCGAGAAGCTGCGGTTGAACGACGGCGTGTTGACGAACTCTTCGGCGCTGACGTGGCCACCAACTTCCTTCGACGTGGTGTCCACGAGGGGTGCCTCGGCGCTGACCGTCACCGTTTCTTCGAGTCCGCCAAGCTCCAGCATGACTTCCACGTTCGCCGTGCGGCCAACTTCGAGTCGCACGTCGTTGCGCACGTAGGGACGAAACCCATCGAGCATGGCTTCGACCTGATAGACGCCTGGATTCATCGCGCTGATGAAGAACGACCCGTCGACGCCACTCACCGTCGTTCGGAAGGTGCCGCTTTCCTGGTGACGGACGGTGACGGTGACTCCCGGCATGACCGCCTGCTGAGCATCGATGATGCGGCCGCGAAGATCGGCTGTGCCTTGTTGGGCGCTGACGATGGCCATCGCGCACAACACGAAGACCGTTGCAACAGTGATCCTTCTCATTGACTACTCCTCAAATGGTGAGCACGCTGAGGTCCCGCGTGTTGTGTCGCGAGATGAGCAAGAGAAGGGCCACGCAACGATGACACGTCGCGACGTCAATAGAATCGGCGTCTACATCAGTCCTTTCGTCGCGCGCGTGCGATGTGCTCGCCTGGGAATGAACAGATTTGTGCAAAACGCCGGCGTCCGCTACGACAGGCTTGTTCGCAATGCGCGTCCGTCGGGCACGGCGCGCACTTTTGTTGCGAGTGATGCGTGTTTTTCGCACGAACACGCGCGCGATCGGGTGCGGCGCGGGAGATGGAGAGCTTCAGATTTGTCGGCAGTTTTTGCGAGAACGCCGAAGACGTAGGACGCGATCACTTCGTCTCGGGCGGGACCAGATACGCCCGCGCGATTCGGCGAGCGCTGTTCCGGATCGCACGCGTGGCGCTGCCGACCGTAATCGAGGCACGAGAGACGGCATCGACGTCGGCCCCCACTCGGAAACGGTCGCGCACATCCTTCCCCTTGAATTGCGCCGGAAACTGCGGCGGATCGATGGAGAAGTTTCCGTACGGCTCGTGATGCTCGGTCACGATGATGCCGGTGATGAGCCCCCTGGTATCCATGCCCACGAGGATCTTGATCGGCCCGTCATAGCCGCGCTCGAGCGGCTCGAGCTCGGTCGTCCAGAAGACCAGACCAAGCAGTGTCTGCGCGCCCGTCCCGTCCTTCGAGAAGGCTTTGACATGGGGCGGATCCCCGCCCTTCGGGAGAAAACGCCGCAGCGGCCGGAAACAGCCGCTTTATGAGCGCCGCATCGATGCCAGACTGCGTCGCGCCGCTGGCCATCCACAGCGATGCCAGCAGGGCCGTGCAGGCAACTCGCCCTCGGGAGGACTCGCGGTGGGGCTCCTTCCGGGAATCTACTCGGTCGGTTCGCATTCGCCGTAGTGTTGCGACACGTTCGGCTCTGCCACGAAGCCGGGAATGGCCATCTGCAGGTAGTCGTGTCGCGACCGCACGGCCCTGAGCGTTCCCCTGGGACTCTTCTGCGAGAGCACGGTAATCATGGTCAGACTTCCCGCCATCGTCCGCTCCATGAAATGAACGCTGTTCTGCGTCAGGAGCGCCGTCGTGTGAGTCGTGCCGATTCTGGCCGTGCCGCCCTCGATGTCGATCTCATCGATCACGAGCGTCAATTCCGGCCCGGGCTGAATCGCGGCCTTTGGGGTCCAGTCCTTCCACGATCCCGAGGCCGCTACGGGGAACGAGCATTTCAACATCCGGATGGTTTCCAGGGCGTTCTTCTTCTCGCCTTGCGCGCTCACATGCATGGGGCTCGCAAGCAGCGTGAGCATCAACAGGTAGCAAGAGTGGTCGGCGCATGTTCAGGCGGTTACGGGCGAGCAAGAGCAGGACCACGTCAGAGACGTTCGATTCCCACGACGTCTTCGTCGACCACAATCGCTGTTTGAACACTTCTGTCGATCACAGGCCAGTGAGATGACAAGAATGTTCCTCACGCTTCGCTGCTTCGCGCTACGGTGGACAAGCAGAGACGCTGAGCCGCAGTTACCGGCCGGCGCACCGAGACGCGCAGCGCGAAGAGTGGGTATGAAGCCTGCATCCCGACCCGGCATGCCCATCTACGAGGTACGAATGTGAGCGTTGCACACACCGGTTCGAGCAGCTCGTGCTGCCCGCGCAGGCGCGTCTGGCCGTCGACCGAACATGCCCGTCCTGCCGCGGTCGCGAGATCCGGCAGCTGCCATCCTCGTTTGCCGTCGATTCGGAATCGACACGCCAGATGCACAAGAGCCAGGGACGACGGCTCGCGCAGAAGGATTTAACGGAGCAGAAGCACGCCGAGATGGAGGCGATTACCCACCACCATCGCGAGCACTGAGGGTCGATGTAGTCGAAGAATCCGCAATCAACGACAATCAGCAACCAACAATCACTGAATACTGATGTCTATTTGATCTCGTACGTCCCGTCGGGTGCCTGGGCACGATGCGCCTTGTGACATGTGGCGCAGGTACCGCCAATCGCGGTCGAGGCTGCCACCAGGTCGTCGTAACTCTTGTCCTTCGCGGCCTTCTCCAGATCGTCGACGCCCTTGAGCGCAGCCTCGGTCACCTTGACCGCATCGTCGACTCTCTTCTCGCTCCAGTACGCCAGCGTCGTTTTCAGCGCGGATCGCAGGACTGTCGCGTGCTTCTCGAGCGGCGTGTAGTCGGGTACGCCCCGGCCGATTCGATGGTCTTCACCTCGGCGCGCAGCGCCTGGCTGGTAACGCCCAGATCCTTCATCGCCTTCTGGTACGCCTCGGTCGGCTTTTCATCTGCCGCAAGACTCGTGCAGACGAGCACCGCACACACACACATCACCCCGATGGTCGCTTGTCGACGCATAGACTCCCCGCGAACTGTGAACACGAACTATGAACCTTGAACCAGAACCGGGACACGAACCCGGAACCTGGAACCTTGAACTTGCCGCTATTTGATTTCAAACGTCCCATCCGGCAGCCGGACCCGGTGTGCGGTATGGCATGGAGCGCATACACCGATTGCACCGATCTCGCCGGTCGATGAGGCGCCGGCAATGGCGGCCTGGGCGGCCACGACGCCGGCGTGGTTCTGAGCCTTGGCGGCCGCCTCGAGTTCAGCGGCCGCCTTGGCTCCGTCCTGCGAGTACTTGATGGCGTCTTCGACTTTCTTCTCCTGCCAGTACTTCAGGACGACATCGAAAATGGCCTTCATCGCAACGGCGTCCTGCTCGATCGCCGAGTAGTCGATCGACTTCAGGTTGTTGCGCAGCCGGTTGTTCACCGAACCCAGCTCCTTCATGGCTTTCTGGTATTCGGGAGTGGGCTTCTCGTTGGCCTGCATGGGGAGCGCGAGCAACACGCCGGCACACACAACGAACGTCAGCAGTCTTGCTCGCATACTCCCCTCCGTACCCCTGATTCCTGGGCTCCCAGGCTGGTCAACACCGTCGCGATCTTTTCGTCGCCGATCTTTTCGCCGTTGTCGCCGCCCGTAATGAACTGCCGGCCCGTGTGACTTCGCCACCGCGAGTGGCGTCAGCCCGCGCCGATCCTTGATGTCAGTCCTCGCACCCTTGCTGATGAGGAACTCGATGACTGTCGGGTACTTGTCTGCCGCGGCGATATGCAGCGCCGTGTCGCCCACGTCCCGGCCGACGAGCGTTCGCGAGTTGCCGACGTGATAGGTGGTGAGCGCACCGCGTGCAGCGTTGATGTCCTCACCGCCGCTGAACTCGACCGCAAGCTTCATCGTTTCGAGGACCTTGGCTTCGGAGAACAGCCGCTTGCGCTGGAAGTAGGCCGTGTTGTCGCCTTGCGCCCCGCGTTCGCCAATCTTCACAAAGGGGATGAACGTGAACACACCGGGGAAGACGCCCATCGACGCCATCGTCGGTGTCGTGCCGTCCTGCATTGGCGTCTTCGGGTCGGCACCGGCCGCCACCAGCACGCGCATGGTGTCCATCTCGTTCAGCGCCGTGGCCAGCAGATACGGCGTCGCACCAAGGAGGTATTCCGGCAGCTGGTTGTAACGCAGGTTCCCGTCTGGATCGGGCTGCCCTTTCGTCAGCCGGATATTCACGTCTGCTTTCTTGGCAATCAGTGCCTTCACCAGATCCAGGTTCTTGCGCGCCACGGCAAAGTGAAGCGCAGTGTGTCCTGCTTCGACGATGTTGGGGTCGGCGCCTTGGTCGAGGAGGAGCAGCGCGACTTCCGTGTGATCGTTGCGCGCGGCCAGCATCAGGGCGGTTTCGCCAATGCCGGTCGTGGCGTTGATGTTCGCGCCGGCGGCGAGCAGCATCTTCGCTGACTCGATGTCACCGTCCCGTGCAGCGAACAGCAGCGGCGTCAGGCCTCCCTTGTTGATCCAGCGGAGTCCTGGCCGTGTGCCATCCGACTCGAGCGAATGGTCCGCAATGCCCGTGAGCCTCCCACCCTGCGGATTACCTCTGCGAGAAGCTGACGAACTCGCGGCGCAGCTCGGTGCGCGCATTGAGATCGGCCTTGGCATCGATCAGCACCTTCACCATCTCGTGCTGCTTCTGCGCGACGGCCCAATGCAGAGCGCTCTGCTCGCGACCGCCACCCCTGACGTTGACGTCGGCGCCGGCCCCGAGAGTGCCTTGACCACGGGAATGCTTCCGGCGCGCACGGCGGTCATGAGCGGCGTCTCACCAGTTGAGGTCGCCACGTTCACGTCCGCGCCTGCCTTGATCAGACGCTGCACGACGAGCAGATTCGCGTTCTCGCTCGCCAGTGCAATCGGGGTCACACCGTAGTCGTTCTTCGCGTTGACTACGGCGCCGGCCGAGAGCAGCATCTCGACCGTCTCCATGTCGTCCCAGTGCGTCGCCCAGTGCAGCGCTGTTGCGCCGTCAGGCTGCGGCGCGTTGACGTCGCCCTTCTGCTTCAGCATGGCGCGAATCGCCGCCCGGTCCTGCATGCGGGCGGCGTCGGCCACCGGGCTGGCGGCAGCATGCGCCAGCCCTGGCAGGACGAGTGAGAGTGCAAGTGCAGATGCGCAAATGTGTCGTGTCGTCATGTGGCACTCCTACGCGGAGACCCCTTCGAGCTGGCCCGTGCTGTTGCCAAGCTTGTCGACGCGCACGCCGAACTTGTCCATCAGCGACAGGTGCAGGTTGGCGAGCGGCTTTCCCTTCTGCATCACGTGGGTATCGCCGGGGAGGACGCCGCCGCCCGCCACCACGATCGGCACGTTCTGCGGGAGGTGGATGTTGCCGTCGCTCAGACCGGAGCCGTAGAGGATCACCGTGTGGTCGAGCAATGAGCCGTCGCCGTCCGGCGTTGATTCGAGCTTCTTGAGGAAGTGCGCCAGCAGCGACACCTGGTAGGTGTTGATGATCGTGATGTTCTCGAGGCGCGCCGTCACGTCCGGGTTGTGCGTCGTCGAGTGATGCGGCTCGTTCATGCCGATCTCCGGGAAGCGACGGCTGCTCAGTCTCGCGCTCCATCATGCAGCGTGGAGACGCGGGTCGTGTCGCTCTGGAACGCCAGCGCCATCAGGTCGAACATCAGCTTCGCGTGATCGCCATAGACCGGCGGCGCACCAGCCGGTGCTTCCATGGTCGGCGGCAGGGCGTCGCTGTCCTGTTCGGCCTTCTGGATGCGGCGCTCGACTTCACGTACCGCCTGCAGGTACTCCTGCACCTTCTGGCGGTCGCTGTTGCCAATGCGGCGCTCGAGATCGGCGACATCGGTCGTCACCGAGTCGAGAAGGCTGCGATTCGACTGGATGCGGGCGCGGCGTGCTTCAGGGGTCGTGCTCTCGGCGTCGCCAAACAGTCGCTCGAAGACCTCGCGCGGGTTGGTCTCGGCGGGGAGTGGAGTCGTGGGCGTGCTGTAGGCGAGCGTGGTGAGGTAACCGCAGTTAGAAGCCTCGCAGTCGCCAACCATCGCCAGCGATTCGAGCCCGAGTTCCAGCGAGGGAAGCCTGTTGTCCTGGCCGATCTGCTGGGCGACGAGCTGGTCCATCGAGACGCCGGCATTGATGTTGGCGCCGCCGCGGGCGCGAACGTTGGTCAGGAACGCGCTGGCCGCGCCGGGATGGCCGATACCGGCATTGTCCAGGCCGCTCACCACCGTCATGTGCTTCTTGAACGGTGTCAGCGGCTGCAGGATCGGTGTCATCTCGAATCCGGCTCCAGTGGTTTTCGGAGTCCAGTTCTCCATGACCATGCCCATCGGGACATACATCGCACTGAAGCGCATGATCGGTTTGGCTGCGCTCTTCCCGATCGCGGTGAACGCGGGGACCATGCCGTCCAGGAGCGGCAACGCGAGCGTCGTGCCGATCCCGCGCAGCAGTGTCCGGCGACTGATGGCTTTCCTCGTGATGAACATTACTCGGCTCCCTTCGACTGATACTGGAACGGCATGCTGTTGACGATTCCGAGGATGAGTGTCGACCAGCGGTTGTTGTTGGCCGCTGCCTGTGTCGTGATCTTGCGCAGTGCAGGACGGTCGTAGTACTCGACCGGACGACCGATCGCGTAGACCATGAGCTTTTCAGAGACGGTCGTGACGAACTGATCGCGCCGCGACTGCAGCACCTGCTGCACGCCGGCGGGACCTTCGATCGTGGTGCCGTCGAGCAGCACCACCTTCGTGTCGATCGGCTTGCCACCCTCGTTCGAGCGCCAGTGGCCGATGCCGTCGTAGTTCTCCAGCGCGAATCCCCACGGGTCCATGCGCGCGTGGCAGTTGGCGCAGACGGCCACGCTGCGATGCTTCTCGAGCGCGGCGCGCCCGGTGAGCGGCGCGCCGTCATCGTCTTCAGGCTTGAGCGCCGGAACGTCCGGCGGCGGAGGCGGCACCGGTGCACCCAGGATGTTGTTCAGCACCCACTTGCCCCGGTTCACCGGCGACGTCCGGTTCGCCTGCGACGTAACCGTCAGGATGCTGCCGTGGCTGAGGATGCCCGTCCGGTTGGGCGGCATGGTGACGCGCCGGAACCGCGTGCCGGCGATGTTGGGGATACCGTAGTGCCTGGCCAGCCGCTCGTTGACGAAGGAGTAGTTGGCAGTCAGCAAGTCCGGGATGGGCCGATCCTCGCGAATCATGCTGTCGATCAGCCGCTCAGTCTCTTCCTTGAACGCGCAGCCGCAATTCACCGTCGAACTCGGGATAGACGTCCTCGACCGGCGCGACCGACTCGAGGTGGCGAAGCTCGAGCCACTGCGCGGAGAAGTTGTCCACCAGCGCCCGCGAACGCGGGTCAGCAAGCATCCGCCTCACCTGCTTCTCGAGCACAGCGGGCTCGTGCAACGTGCCCTTCTCCGCCAGCGTGAGCAGCTCGTCGTCAGGGATGCTGCTCCAGAGGAAGAACGACAGTCGCGACGCCAGGTCGATATCGCTCAACCGGACCACACCACCCGGGCCGGCCGCCTTCGACGGAGTCAGACTGGCCGCCGTCGCCGGAGCCGCCGGCGCCTGGAGCATCAAGTTGCGGGCCGCCCACGGGCAGCAATGAAGCCACGGGCTTCGGCGCGCTCGACGCGTCGGTATTCGCCGGGCACCCTGTAGAGGAAGTGGGGACTGGCGAGAATCCGCTCGATGCCTGCCTGGACGCAGCCGTCGAAGCCGCGCGAGAGGCCGGCGCGGCAGAACCGAAGGAGCGTCTGCACGTCACCGTCATTCACCGGTCGGCGGTAGGCACGTCGCGCAATGGACGAGAGAATCTTCGTCGCGCACGACTCGACATCGGCCTCCGTCGTGGGCCGGCAGATGAAGATCTTCTTGCGGCTCGCGCTCTCCTCGGACGACTTCGCGCCGAAGGGCCCGGCGATTTCCACGGTCTTGACGGCGATGTTGCCGCCGCGCTCTTCGTCGGGGTTGGCGCCCGCGGGCAAGACGAACGATTCGTCGGCATCCCACCGACGGGCCGGCATCGCCAGCGCGAGGACGTGAACACCGGCCGTCGCGAAGAAGCGGGCCTCGAGCGCACCGTCGCCGTCGAGCGAGTTCTTCTCGAAGTCGGGATCTCCAAGATCGTCCTGCGTGTACCCCTCGGCGGGCGGGGTGCCCTTGCGAACACCTGCCTCATCGAAGAGCTTCACGCGGACACCGTCGAGCCGTACATCAATGGGCTGCGGGTGCCGGCCGAGACCGCGGATGTACTCGTTCTGCGTTCGCTTCAGGCGAAGCTGGACGGAGTATTCGCCATCGAGTGGGAAGGAATGCCGGATGGAGATACCACGCGCGCCGAACGGCAGGTCTTCGCTGATGCGATCCTTCTGCTTGAGCGTGCCGTCGATGCCATACAGCACCGGCGCCACCATCATCGTCGAGTCGCCAACGGCCAGGCGGCTGACCTGCCGTCCGAGCGATATGTAGCGCTCGAGCAACATCGGCGACACCGTGAGCGCGCCTGCAATATTGTCGAAGCCGCCCGTCGCGTTCTCGATTGGCAGGAGCGATACGGGAATCTCGAGGCTCAGCAGATCGCGAACGGCGTTGACGTATTCGGTGCGATTCAGGCGGTGCGGGGCGACACGCCCGGCATTCGGCAGCGCCGCCGCGGCGCGGTCGAGTTCGGTCTCGAGCCACGTCGCCAGGCCCTTCGAGGCCGACGGCTCCGGTCGCGGCCGGCCCGTGGGTGGCATGTCGCCGGTGCGCAGCTTGTGGGCAACCTTCTCCCACACTTCCGGCGCCTGGCTCGGACGATCGATGTCGACGATGTCGAGCGCCAGCCCACCGGTCTTCAACTTCTCGTTGTGACACGAGACGCAGTAGCGATCGACCAGCGCTCGATTCGACAAAGTCGCCGGCTGTGCGGCGGCAGGCGCGCGGAACGGGTGCACGCTGTTGTCGCGCCTCCGGCTTCGCCTCGGCTTCCTGTAATCGTTCCGCGTGAACACTGAAGTAGCCTGCGCCGGCCAGCACGACGGCCAGAGACGCCATACTGAATCTCGAGATGGTGGACATGCCCGCTCGTTCCTCCTCCGCAACGGCTTCGCACAACGCTTGGCTCCGTCATGAAGGTTTCGCTTGATGGCGCCATTGAGCAAGACCGGGACCATCTGTGTCGACGACGCGTCGATCGCTGGATTTCCTGAGAGAAACTCGCGTTTCTTGCGACCGTCGCGACGACGCTCTGCTGCCACGTCGCGCGGACTCGACATTCATGTCGATGAATGGAGGAATGCTGCGACATCAATGTTCGGCGCGAGGAAACGGAGGAGACGGAGCGCGCGTGGCCGGGCCTCCGCAACGGAGGAAACGGATCGCCACGAAGACGCGAAGACGCTGAGAACGCACGGAGGTGCCATGCCGGTGCCGCGCTTCGCGCGGTCTTGATAGAGCGAGGCCGCACTCACAAGCCTCAATGGATCGGGAACGGATTGTGAGTGTGGCCCCGCTCTATCCAGAGAGGCCGGCCGAATGGCCGGCCGCACCGGCATGGCGTCTTCTCCGTGTCTCCGTGTCTCCGCGGCGAACTGTGTCTCCGCCTTCTCCCCTGCAATGGACATTTGTGTAGATCGGGGATCGAAAACCCTGACGGAAGTGTCAGACCCGACAAGTCGTCCAGCGATCCCTTCAGCGATCTCGCGCAGCACACCCGCACAGAACGTGTGAGAAGTCAGTCAAAGAACTCGTGGCGTACGACTGAGCCCCGAGTTTGCATGGGCACACCGTAAGCCCCCGACGCGCTCGACGTCTGTCGCGCGCTCTCAACAAGGAGCAAGATGACGAGAACCCTCGCCCATGCTGCCCTCGCCCTATTGCTCGCGCTCAGCACCTGGTCGTGTACGGCTCAGGCCGCTGACGTTGTCAGGATCGGAGCGCCGTTGGCGCTGACGGGCAGCCTGGCCGACGAGGGAAAGAAGCAGGCGCTTGCCTATGACCTCTGGCTCGCGCGCGTGAATGCTGCCGGCGGCATCGACGTCGGCGAACGGAAGATGAAGGTGGAGCTGCTGACCTACGACTATCAGAGTGACGGCAAACGCGCGCAGCAACTCGCCGAGAAGCTCATCACCGACGACAAGGTCCACGTTCTGACAGCGCCGTTCGGCTCAGGGCACACCAAGATCGTCGCCGGCGTCGCGGAACGCTACGGCATCCCGGTGATCGCGTCGGTCGCCTCATCGGAGTCGGTCTACGACCAGGGCTTCAAGAACCTCTTCGGAACGCTCGCGCCCAACTCGGGTCTCGTGGATGCGATGATCACGCTCTTCACCGCCGAGCAGCCGACCGTCAAGAAGATCGCGATCCTCGGCCGCGACGATGTGTTTCCGCGGGACATGGCGGAGACCCTGCGAACCCGCGCCGCAGCCGCCGGGCTGGAGGTCGTCTACCACGAGTTTTACTCGAACGGCACCATCGACCATTCGGCCGCTCTGTCGAAAATGAAGGGCCTCGCGCCCGATTGGATCTACATCACTGGCTACTCCCAGGATCTGATCCTCGCTCGCAAGCAGATGCACGACCTCGGGCTCACGGCACCGCTCGTGACGATGATCACCGGGCCCGCCTATCGCGAGTTCATCGAGGGTCTGGGTCCGCTCGCAGAAGGCGTCACGAGCGTGACGTGGTGGCATCACACGACGAACTACGAGTCAGACGATGTGTGGGGATCGACAAAAGCGTTCTACGAGGACTTCAAGTCGCGCGAGTCGGCCGACCCTGACTACATCCATGCCTCGTCGGCCGCAGCGCTCGTCGCCGTGCAGAAGGCGATCGAGAGCGCCGGCTCGCTCGAACCGGCCGGGATCAGCCAGGCGCTGCGGACGCTCAGCATCACCACGTTCTACGGCCCGATCGTCTTCGACGAACACGGGATGAACGCCGCCCGCGACCTGCCGATCCTGCAGGTGCAGGGGCAGGCGGTGAAGGTGCTGTTTCCGGCATCAGTCGCCCAGGCCAAGCTGGCGGCCTTCAAGTAAGCCTCCTACGGCGGACACGGCATGGACGTCCTTCAGATCCTCGTGAACGGCCTGATGCTGGGCGCGCTGTACGCGTGCATCGCAGTCGGCTTCTCGCTCGTGTGGGGCGTGCTCAACGTCATCAACATGCTCCACGGCTCGTTCATCATCCTGGGCGGGTACCTCGCATTCTTCGCGTGGCGCGACCTGGGCCTCCACCCGCTGTTGTCGCTCGTCGGCATTGCCGCGCTGCTGTTCGCGCTTGGTTGGACACTGCAGTTCGGCCTGATCAATCGGATCGTTGCCCGGCCGGTGCTGACGACACTCACGCTCACGTTCGGCCTCGACATGATCGTCTACAACTTCATGACGCTGGCATTCACAGCCACTCCGCGCCGTGTCGCGCTCGACATGGGCATCGTGCGGGCCTTTGATGTGGTCGTGCCGATCGATCGGATCCTGGCCATGGCGCTGGCGCTCGCGTTGACCGGATTGCTCTACCTTCTGCTGCGCTCCTCGACGCTCGGCCGCGCGATCGTCGCCGTCCGGATGGATCGCGACGCTGCTGCGCTCATGGGCATCCGCGTGGATCGCATCTACGCGGTCACCTTCGGCATCGGCGCGCTGATGGCCGGCGCCTGCGGCAGCCTGATGGCGGTCGTCTACCCGGTCACCACGATGATGGCCGACCAGTTTCTCGGCAAGGCCTTCGTCGTGTGTGTCATCGGTGGACTCGGCAGCGTGCCGGGTGCACTGGCGGGCGGGCTCGCCCTCGGCCTGATTGAAAGCGTATCGGGCCACATGGTGGGCCCGCAGCACGCGATGACGATCGGATTCTCACTGATGCTCATCCTGCTGATGACCCGGCCAACCGGTCTGCTCGGAACCCAGGGATACGAATGAGGCGCGGGCTCACCGTTTTCATCGTCTTCACCGCACTGATGGCTGCGGCGCCGTTCGTGGCCGACAACTACGTCGTTCGGTTGTGCACCTTCCTCTGCATGTACTCGGCACTGGCGCTGTCGTGGAACGTGATCGGCGGCTACGCCGGCTACCCGTCGTTCTCCACCGCCGGCTTTTTCGGTCTCGGCGCCTATGCCGGCGCCCTGATGCAGAACAGCGGCGTCGCGCCGATGTGGTCGTGGCTCGCGGCCACGCGTGATCGTCGCGGTCTTTGCCGCCTGCGCTGGGCCGGGCGATTCTGAAGATGAAGGGGCACTACTTCGCGATCGGCTCGCTCGCGATCGTCGAAGTGCTCCGGCTGGTCGCGTCGTCGTGGGCATCGCTGACCGGCGGCGGCGATGGGTTGAACGTCCACATTGTCGAGGGCGGCCCCGACTACATCGGGCGCGTCTTCCTGTTCTCGATGATGGCGATGATGATCGTCACCTTCATCGTGACGATTCTGGTCGATCGCACTCGCCTGGGCTTCGGACTCCGTTGCATCAAGCAGAACGAAGATGCCGCCGACATGGTCGGGATCGACGTCAGGTCCTACAAGACGGCGGCGTTCGCGCTGTCAGCCATGTTCTGCGGGACGATCGGCGCGATTTACGCCTCGTGGGTCGCCTACATCGACCCCTCCGATGCGTTCAGCATTCTGCTCAGCCTGAAGGTCCCGGTCATGACGTTGCTCGGCGGACCCGGCACCGTTCTCGGGCCCGTCATCGGCGCGTGGATCTTCGTCGTCCTCGAAGAGATGATCTGGGCGCAGTTCCTCGAACTCAATCGCGCGATCCTCGGCTGCGTGATCGTCCTCCTCATCTTCACGTTGCCAGGCGGACTGCTGGGCCTGCAGATGCCTGCCTGGAACTGGCGGGCCATGGTCGGCCTGCGTGGCCGTGTGCCGGAGGCGCGATGAGCGCCGCTGTTCTCGAAGTCGACAGTCTCTCGCGTGCGTTCGGCGGTGTGCAGGCAGTTGACGGCGTCAGCTTCACCCTTCGCGCTGGCGAGATCGTCGGACTGATTGGCCCTAACGGGGCGGGCAAGACGACGCTCGTCAACCTGGTGACGGGCGTTGTCGCGCCGGGCGCCGGAACGATCCGATTCGAGGGGCGCGACGTCACGCGCCAGCGGCCGTGGCAAGCCGCGCGCAGCGGGCTCGCACGGACATTCCAGGTCGTGCAGCCGTTCCCAGAGATGACCGTCCTGGAGAACGTTGCCGCCGGAGCACTGTTCGCCGGCCACGCCGCGAACCGTGCTGACGCAGAGGCCGCGGCGCGCGAGCACCTGGCCTTCGTCGGCCTCGTCTACGAAGCGCATCGACCCGCTGCTTCGCTGCCGCTACCCGGCCGAAAGCGCCTCGAGCTTGCGAAGAGCCTGGCGATGAAGCCGAAGGTGCTCCTGCTCGACGAGGTCAATGCGGGACTGAACACCGGTGAGATCGAGCACGCGCTCACGCTCATGCGCGCAATCGCCGAACGCGGCATCACGATTCTCATCATCGAGCACTTGATGAAAGTCGTGTTGACGTTGAGCCAGCGAATCCTGGTCCTGCACCACGGCAAGTTGATCAGCCAGGGCGATCCGCAGCAAGTCATCAACGATCCGGCGGTCGTCGAGGCGTATCTCGGCAGCAAGTTCGTGGAACGGCAGAAACGGGTGGCCCATGGCTGAGGCACTGCTTCGGGTCGAGAACCTCTGCGCCGGCTACGGCGAGGTGCAGGTGCTGTGGGGCGCCGATCTGGCCGTCGAGCGTGGGAGCATCGTCTGCCTCGTGGGATCGAACGGCGCCGGGAAGTCCACGCTGCTCCGTACGATCTCTGGTCTGGTTCGGCCGACTGCCGGGCGCATCTGTCTGGGCAATCGCGACCTCGCCGGCGCGACGCCGGACGAAATCCTTCTTGCGGGCATCGCCCATGTGCCCGAAGGACGACGGCTGTTCAAGGGAATGACCGTTCGGGACAATCTGCTTCTTGGTGCGTACCTGCGGCATGAGCCGAAGATCGATCTCGAACGCGATCTCGACAAGATCTACACGATGTTTCCGATCCTCGGCGAACGGCGGCATCAGGATGCGACGACCCTGTCAGGTGGTGAACAGCAGATGTGTGCGATCGGCCGTGGCCTGATGGCGCGACCGCGGCTGCTGATGATCGACGAGATGTCACTGGGCCTGGCGCCGCGGGTCGTCGAACGGATCGCAGAGGTCCTGCGGGAGATCAATCGCTCCGGCCTGACCATCCTGCTCGTCGAGCAGGACGTGCTGACCGCCTTCGAGCTGGCCGATCACGCCTACGTCGTCGAGACCGGGCGCATCTCCATCGAGGGCGCGCCAACGGCACTCGCAGACGATCCCAGGATTCGGCAGGCCTACCTCGGGATGTGAGGCAACGGAGGACCGCGAAGGAAACGGATCGCCACGAAGGCACGAAGACACGGAGCGGTAGACATTTCCGGGTGGCGGTGGGTCGACGGCCTTTGGCCGTCGCGTTGCGCGGCCCACCGCCCGAGGAATGAACTCCGCGCCTTCGCGTCTCCGCGGCGATCGTGACTCCGTAATCCGCGACCGACGTTAGCCGGGACTATTTATCCAGCAACATCAAATCAGCGCTGCGCTCACCTTCATGACAGGCCGACTCCCACATCTCATCATCCTCTGAGGGCTTCGCGCGATTGGTCGGAATGGTGACCTTCCAGGGCTGCGTGAACACCTTCGGGTCGTGGATGGTCGCCTCGTATCTCAGGCGATTCTGATCGAGAAAGGTAAAGCGCTCGACGATGCGAGCGGTGTTGCTGAGGAAATCGCCGTCGTGGCTGAGGCGATTCTTGCCATTGAGATTGGTGACTTCCACGACCAGCGTGTTCCCTTCCCAGCGCCCCCGGGGGTCGCCGCCCCACAGCGAGATTCGGGGTGACACGTGAGGACGACCATCGATCGGAATCACTCGAAACGTGTGGTACGCCTCGTTGATGAGCACGACGTATCCCGGCGTCTGGATAATCTGGTTCGCATTGGCCGCCTGCCGGATCGCCCCGAGGATGAAGCACCGCGCCTGCGTGTCGATGTGGTCCTGGCGCGTGGCATTGTTCTCGTTTTCGATCTGATGCTGACGAAGCGCCGCCGCCCACGGTTGATACGGCACCTTGCCATCGGGAGGGTCGCTCACGCGGCTCGGATTCTTTTTCGCCAGACCCTTGGTTCTGTTGACCTGCTCGGTGACCGAGCCCGGAACGCCGGGGTCTTCCAGGCTGCGTCCTCCCGCGATTTCCGGCCGCCAGATCCCCTGCACATCTGGCTGGCCATCCGCGGTGCGCGGACCGGTCCATGTGCCGCTCGAGCCGTCAGGCGCCTGACCAACGAGTGACGCGGACCACTGCAAGACGACAAGAACCATGACGGACGCGACGCTCGTGCGAATCAACCAGGGAACCATTCAGAGACCTCCGCATCGGGCGGACGAGCAGACCACCTACCAGAGATTGGGATACGGGTAGTACTTCTCCCAATCGAACGCATAGCACTCGTATTCCAGGAGCTGCATGTTGGCTTCCTTGCGGCGATAGAGCGGCATGCGCATCTTCCAGGGCTTCGTGAAGACCTTTGGATCCTCGACGGCAACTTCGTAGTCGATATGGTCGGGGCCGGTCGGGGTGTACCGTTCGATGAGGTGCAGCGCATCGCTATGGAAGTTGCCTGCCCTGTCGAACCACGTTTCCTCGTTGAAATGGACGACGTCGACAACCAGCGTGTCACCCTCCCAGCGCCCGCGCGAGTCGCCCAGCCACCAATCGATGTGGCCTTCGGGGTGAGCCTTCCCAATCGTGTGGATGTAGCGAATCGCATGCACATACTCGAAGAGCATCGTCACGCGGTCACGCGTCTGGAGAATCTGAAAGGGGAACGGCATGTACATGATGCGCGGCACACCAGGCAGGAAGCACTTGCCCTCTGGGTCCGCCTTCACACGATTCTCGTAGTTCTCTTTCTGCCTAGCAGCCGCCCACGGCTGGTAGGGAATGTCGCCGCCCTCGACAACGCCGAGGCCGGCGGGCACGCCTTTCTGTGCGTGATGACCCTGAATGTCCCAAGCTGCCGTGTTGAGGGCCTGCCATACGCCTGACAGATCGGGGCGGCCGTCGGCTGTGCGCGCGAACGTGGTCGCCGGTGACGACTGCCCACCAACCGTCAGCAGCCCGTACGAAACAGCGATCGCGAGGATCACTGAGGGGAGAACGTGATTCTTCATCGCAGAGTGCGTGACTACTGGTTGTCCGGTGCGCCTGGGGTACCTGCGCTGCCGAGGAAGAAGTCGCGACCATCCGGGAACGTGACCGTTTGCCCGTTTGCGACGCGGCGCCCGTTCTTCGCCAGGAATCCCTTGATGACTACCTCGGTGCCAACCGGGAAGCTCGTCTTGCGCAGGCCGCGCTTGAGCAGAGCGTTCGCCGATCCCGCTTCCACCGCCCAGTTGGTGATGGATCCATCCGGGTTCTTCACGTCAACGTGGATCCAGCCGTGCGGATTGATAATCTCGATCCGCGTCAGCGTCCCGCGCAGCGTGACCGGCTTGTCGGCATCGAACTCCGCGGCGAAGGAGTGATGCGCATCCGCAGCGGCCGCTGACAGCAACGAGAGCACCGCCAGCAGGATGAGCGTCCTGCGTCGTGTCATGGCGGCCGTTCGAGCAAGACGGGGGCCACAACATCGAGGCCACGTGTTTACGACGGGGAGCGGGCGAATTTCGAGACCGTCACGCGAGTGTCCTGGGCAACGCGCGAGCGCCGCGCAACGGAATGAACATTCGCGTCGATCGTTGCCGAGAACATCGACGGATTTGTCGATGCACTATTTCAGCTTGATCTCGTAGGCGCCATCCTCGGTTCGAACCCGGTGCGCCGTGTGGCAGGACGCACACGTCTCGTTCAGCGCAGTAAACGCCTCGAGTACCAATCGATAGTCTCGTTCCTTGGCTCCCGCCTGCAGCGCCGTGAGGTGCTCGAGCGCCCGCTCGGTCAGCGCAACGGCGCCATCGACCTTGCGCTCCTGAAAGTACGTCATCGTTGTCGCAAACGAGGTCCGCATGGTGAGCGCGGCCTTCTCGAACGGGTCGAAGTCCTGCGCTCCGGCACCGGATTCCTCGAACTCCTTCGCCGCCACGCGAAGTGCCCGGACCGCCTCGCCGTTGTCGCGCATCGCCTTGCTGAATGCTTCCGGCGGCTTCTCGTTCCCTTGCGCTGACAACGTTACGACGACCAGTGCGACACCGGCCGCGATCATGAACCCACGCATGCGGCTCTCCTTTACTGAGTAGGAGACGCGCAGTCCACGAACTGTGCCAATCGAATCGACACATCTTGTCGGCGCAAAGGCATGATCGACGCACACCAGAGCGACGAAGTTGAATGCTGAAATCGTCGATCCGACAAAGTCGGCGTACGAGGCCCACGATCACGGTCAGTGTGCTAGGGTAATTCACGTACCGGGGCGGACCGTGATGCACCGCTCCATGGACCGCTGCGGGGACGGACCGCCCATTAGTACGGGTTGCATCCTCCGTTCAGCGGTCCCAGCCGCGCGAAGCGCGGCGAAAAGATACTGTCAAGAGCCGACGGCGGCGCCGTTGGCTCTTGGGCGTCCCTTGTTGTGCGCCATGTCACAGAATCTCGCGTGTACCGCGCTCGTTCTGTCGGTTGTCTGTGCCGCTGCCGGCAGCGCACACGCTGAGCCCGTCCGACGGGTCATCAGGGTGTACGACACAACCGATGGCGCGTCGGATATCCGCTCGGCAGCCATTCGAACCGCGGCCTCCATCGTGGCGGAGGCAGGGATTTCAGTGGAATGGCGCGACTGCACGAACGACAGCACACAAGATCGCTGCCAGGACACGCGCCGCAGGCACGACCTGATTGTGCGCATCATGCCCGCCGCCGCACCCGGAACCATCTTCCGCGGAAGCTCGCTTCAGCTGCGCACGGCTCCCGATGAAGTGAACCTGCAGCTCGGTGTGGCGGTCATCAACCCCGTCACGCTGTCGGGCGAGATGGCGACCATCTTTCACGAGCAGGTGCGCACCGTGGCTCGCCGCAGCGGCGTCAACGACGCCGAGTTGCTGGGACGAGCGCTCGCCCACGAAATCGGACACCTGCTGCTCCGGGCACGGGCGCACAGCCCTACCGGTCTGATGCGCGGTGTCTGGAGCATCGAGGAATTGACACTGAACCGGCGCGAGGACTGGCTCTTCGCGCCGATCGATCGCGAGCGGCTGCAGCGCAGCGCGGCCGCGCCAGTCGCGCCGTAACGAACCCGGCTTTCCCGCGCACCTATATATAAGGGGTTTGTTGCAGGCGTTCGTCTCCCCGTGCGCCCTCATCCCACGCGAGCGCAACGACATAAAATGGAGTTGCACGTCCTGGGGGGCACGATTGTCACGATTCTTCAGCTACTCCACCACGCTTCTCCTGGGCGCCTCGGTCGCCACCTTTTTCTGCACTCCGGTATTCGCCCAATATTTGAAATACCCAACCGCCGGTATTCCGCGAACCGCTGACGGCAAGTTCAACCCGTCGGCACCAACGCCTCGCACCCCGGAGGGCAAACCGGACTTCTCGGGAATCTGGCTGACCGCATCACCGAATTGCCCACAGGGGACCGATCCGGAATCGCTGACGTGTGGTTCAGAACTGCCGATGTCCCGCGAGGGCATCAACATGGGGATCAATCTGCCCGGCGGCTTACCGTATCAACCGTGGCTGGCAAAGCTCGTGAAGGAACGCACGGCGGCCGATGCCAAGGACGATCCGCATGTGCGATGCCTCCCCGACACGTTCCTGCGCGCATACGGACTGCCTCATCTGCTGAAGTTCGTTCAGACCCGGGGTCTTCTCATTATGCTCAGCGAGGTGAACGCCAGTTATCGTCAGGTCTTCCTTGACGGACGGCCGCTGCCGCAGGACCCTACGCCCTCATGGCAGGGGTACTCGTCGGCGACCTGGTCGGGCGACACGCTGGTCATCGACTCGAGTGGATTTCGCGACGATCTCTGGATCGACTGGAACGGGAGCGTGCTGACGGAGGCCGCCAGGGTGCGCGAACGAATCCGGCGGCCGGACTTCGGTCGACTCGAGGTCGAGGTGACTGTCGACGATCCCAAGGCGTACACGAAGCCATGGACCGTGACCCTCAGGCAGCGCCTCGCGGTCGACACCGAGCTCGTAGACGAAATCTGTCTCGAGAATGAGAAATCGTACCAGCGGATGAAATAGACAAAGGGACAAAGTGAGCGTAACGAGCGTTGTGAAGGATAACCGGCTCCTTGATGGGAGGGCTGTTCGCGACCGTATTCTCGATGGTGTCGCCGAGCGAGTGCGCCATGCGGCCGCGACGCACTCGATCGGACGGCTCGTGTCAATCAGCATCGGCGAGCACAAGGAAGTCGCGGTTTACGTGCGCGGGCAGGCCACCGCCGCAAAGAGGGTAGGGCTACGTTTCGAGGAGCAGACCTGGCCCGCTTCACTCACCCAGGAAGAATGCAAGGCACGGCTCGTCGCCATGAATGACGACCCGGACATCCTCGGCGTCATCCTTCAGCGACCGGTGCCCTCGCACATTCACGGCCGCTCGCTCGCCTCCGCGATTCATCCATTCAAGGACCTCGAGGGGATGAACCCCGCCTCGATCGGCAACATCGTCTACAACGAGCTGGCTTTGGCGCCTTGCACGGCGGCAGCCTCGGTGGAGCTGATCAAAGCGACCGGACTCAACCTGCACGGCCTCGAGGTCGTGATGGTCGGCCACTCCGAGATCGTCGGCAAGCCCGCAGCGTTCATGTTGATGGCCGAAGGGGCTACGGTCACGGTGTGTCATCACCTGACCCGATCGGTGGCCGCGCACTCGCGGCGGGCCGACGCGGTGCTCGTCGCGGTCGGCAAACCGAAGTTCCTCCACGCTGATATGGTCAAGCCTGGCGCCGCGGTGATCGACATCGGCATCAACCAGATCACCGGACCGAATGGCGAAACGATGATCGTCGGCGACGTCGACACCGACAGCGTCAAGGAAGTCGCCAGCTGGGTCACACCAGTACCGGGCGGTGTTGGTCCGGTCACAGTGGCCATGTTCATGCGAAACGCGATCGCCGCACATACCAAACAACTCAACGCCGGCTGGCTCTAGCTAAGTTCAAAGGTCAAAGTACAAAGGGCAAAGTCAAAGGGGGCAAAAGTACGGTCGCGCTGGTAGCGCGACCCCGCCTGTTACACTGGCTCTGTCCGGTGTTTATTCGACCTCTTCCATTTGCACGGTCGTTCTGTTGCTGCGCCGCCGTCGTGGGCGTGTGCGCGGTTGTGTGCCTGCCGGTGACCGCCAAAACTCGTGCGGCCCTCAGCGCTGGCGCCTGGAGCGACGTCGATCGCGGCGCGATCGATCCGGCGGTGTTCGAGCTGGCGCTCGGCGCGGCCGCATGTGCGGTCAAGTCCGGTTCAATCGTCAACCCCTCCACGCTGACGGTGATCGATTACTCGCGGCCGTCCACGGCCCGGCGGCTCTGGGTGTTCGACCTGGACACGCAGGAACTGCTCTACGAGGAGCTCGTCGCGCACGGCAAGAAAAGCGGCGACAACATGGCGACACGTTTCTCCAACGAACTGGACTCCCACCAATCGAGTCTCGGTCTGTTCCTCACGGAAGACGCGTACGTCGGCAGGAACGGGTATTCGCTGCGGCTGCGCGGCCTGGATGAAGGCTTCAACGACCGTGCCTACGAGCGCGCGATCGTGATGCACGGCGCGCCCTATGTGAACGACGAGGCCGCGCGCACGATCGGCCGGCTCGGTCGTAGCTGGGGATGTCCCGCGCTGCGCGAAGGCGTAGCGCGAGCGGTCATCGATCGCGTGAAAGGTACCGGTCTCCTGTTTGCGTACTACCCTGATGCTGCGTGGCTGAAGTCGTCGAAGTACCTGAACGACTGCCAGCCCAGCGTCGACAGCACGCACTGACTCTCACCTCCTCGAGAATACAGCGTATGCGCATCGCAATCGCCACCCTCCTCTTCGCCGTTGTCGCGCTTTCGGCCCGCGGCCTGATGCAGCAGGAACCGGTCGTCGTGTTCGAGCGTGTCAACGTCATTCCGATGGACCGCGAGCGATCGATCGCCGATCGCACGGTGATCGTGCGTGACGGGCGTATCGCCGAGATCGGCGCTCCGAACGCCGTCACGGTGCCAGCCGGGGCGACGCGCGTCGATGGCCGCGGCAAGTTCCTCATGCCGGCGCTGGCCGAGATGCATGCGCACATCCCGACGGATCGGGCCGAGGCCGAACGGGTCCTGTTCATGTACGTCGCCAACGGGATCGGCACGATCCGGAGCATGCTGGGCGACCCCTCGCATTTCACGTTGCGAGAGCGCGCCACACGCGGCGAGATCGTGGCGCCCACGATGTATCTGTCCGGACCGTCGTTCAGCGGACAGACGACGCCAAGTCCGGAAGCGGCGACCTCACGAGTGGTCGAGCAGAAGAAGGCTGGGTACGACCTGCTGAAGATCCATCCCGGTGTGCCGCGCGATGCGTTCGACGCGCTCGCCAAGACTGCCGACAGCCAGGGCATCCGTTTCGCCGGGCACGTTCCCGCCGCGGTAGGGTTGCAGCGGGCACTCGAGGCCAAGTACCTGGACGATCGATCACATCGATGGCTACATCGAAGCGCTCGCGAAAACTGGTGCACCCGAAGGGCAGCTCTTTGGAATCAATCTGATCGGGCAGCTCGATGAATCTCGAATCGCCTCACTGGTCGCGCAGACCAAGGCGGCCGGCACCTGGATCGTACCGACGCAGGTTCTCATCGAGAGCTGGTACGGCCCAGACGATGTGGCCACGATGCAGAAGTGGCCGGAGATGAAGTACGTCGACTCGGAAGATCTGAGTCAGTGGGTGGCCAACAAACGAAAGAACGTCGAGGCCTACTCTGCCGATCACCGGCAGCGCTACATCGCGCTGCGTCGCAAACTGATCAAAGCCCTGCACGACGGCGGCGCCGGCCTCCTGCTTGGCTCGGACGCTCCGCAGATCTGGAACGTCCCGGGCTTCTCGATCCATCGTGAGATCGCAACCTACGTCGCCTCCGGTCTGACGCCGTACCAGGCGCTCGTCACAGGGACGCGTGGCGTCGCCGCGCATTACAACATCCTCGACCGAGCGGGCGTCGTCGACACGGGCAAGCGCGCCGATCTCGTGCTGCTCGACGCCAGTCCGCTGCAGGACATCAGCAATACATCGAAGATTGCCGGCGTCATGATCGGTGGGCGCTGGCTGCCGAAGAGCGAGATCGACAAGCGCCTCGACGAAGGCCGCTGACACGCCGCCACTCCAGGTCGCCGGCACTCGAAGCATCGACATGACGATCGGTCATCCCACGGTTGAACGCGGTCATGCGCCTGTCAACGGCATCCGCATGTACTACGAGATTCACGGCCGGCGCGACGGTGTCCCGCTTGTCCTGCTGCACGGTGGAGGGTCGACGATCGACGTCACGTTCGGCAAAGTGCTTCCGCTCCTCGCGAGAGGCCGGATGGTCATCGCGGTGGAAGAACAAGGGCACGGCCGCACGACCGATCGCGACGCTCCGGTCAGATTCGAATCATCGGCCGACGATGTCGCTGCACTGCTGGGTCACCTCGAGATTGCCAGGGCGGATCTCTTCGGCTTCAGCAACGGCGCCAGCATCGCCTTGCAGGTCGCCGTCCGCCACCCGCGGATCGTGCGAAAGCTCGTGTTTGCGTCGGCGATGACGAGGAAAGACGGCGCGCACTCCCAGCTCTGGGAGTTCATCTCGAAGGCTGATTTCTCGAACATGCCGCAGCCGCTGAAGGACGCATTCCTGAAAGTGAATCCGGATCCGAGGCAGCTCAGGTCGATGCACGACAAGGACGCGGAGCGCATGCGGACCTTCGCCGACGTGCCGGACGAGGCACTCAAAGGGGTCCGCGCCTCGACGTTGATCCTGGCTGGCGACCAGGACATCGTCAAACCGGAGCATGCCGTCGAACTGACGCGCCTGATCCCCGGTGCACGGTTGCTGATCGTGCCCGGCGGCCACGGCGACTTCATCGGCGAAGCCGTGATGACGCAGAAGCCCACCCGCTCCCCCGAGCTTGTCGCCGGCCTGGTCGAGGAGTTTCTCGACTCGTAGCGTCAGTTCGAGTCGAGCGCCTCAGGCAACTCTTTGTAGATCGACAAATCGTGATGATAGTCGGCCTGCTGCCGTGGACGGAGCCGCTCGCTCCACGACACCGTAGCCACAAACGGCGCAGTCTGTGCGCGTTCACTCAACAGCGACGGCGCCGCGTCCCAGAAGATACGCAGGACACGCCCTGGTCGCAGCACACCCAGGCGCTTGAAGACTGGCAGCCCGGACACATCGAGCGATCCACCGAGGCCCGAGAGCACACGCGAGAACTTCACCTGGACGTCGGTCGCAACAGCGTCTCCGCAGTTGGCCAGCACCAGGTGGACGCGATGCTTCTCGACGTCCACATCGAGGACAACCTCCGCTGACCTCAGGCTGAGAGCTGACGGCTCGGCGGAGTCGTCCGCTGCAGGCTTGGCTCGTGGTGGCTTAGTCGATCTCGAGGCCTTCATGGCAGATCTCGAGTGTCTCGATCGCAATCTCGTTGGCCGTCGCGTTCAGCGCGGGCCCGGTCAACTTGCACGGCCAGCCCCGGCGGAACCTCCACACGAGCACCGGCTGGCGGCTCTCGTCGAGGAGCGTGATCGTCCCGTCCGCCCTCAGAACCCGACCCTCCATGACGGTCTTGATCCAATTCCACAGCGTGATGTCGCCGGTGATGCCGCGCTTGAGCACGATGTTGGAGAACTTCTTCAGGCCAGGGATCTTTCGTACGGTGTTGTCCTCCGATCCGTTGCGATACTCGATCGGCGTGATCTCGATATCGAGGCCCGAGACTTCCGCAAACGAACCTCGTATCGCCTGGCCATCGTCGAGGACACCGTTGATCGTGACGCGAAAGTTCTGGGCGGAATATGGGTCGTCGCGAAGAATGGCCATGCAGTGCTCCTGACGAAGGAGGAGAATTATACTCACCCAGGAGGAACTGGCATGCACGCGAGACATGCGGTGTCGCAGATTGCGGTCGTGGTCGGCACATGGCTCATCACCCCGTCGGCGTTCGCCCATCACAGCTTCGCGCCGCACTTCGATTCGAGTAAGCCGGCCAGCATCTCCGGCACCGTCACCGAGTACGAGGCCCGCAATCCGCACAGCTACCTCCACATCGCCGCCATCGATGAGAACGGCAGGACACGCGAATACGTCTGCGAATCACACGGCGTCACGCAGCTCACGCGCAATGGCATCAGGCCCGACATGTTCAAGGCCGGCACAAAGGTCCGAGTCACCGGCTCGATGTCGCGGCACAGCCCCTATATGTGCTTCTTCGACAACGTCGAGTTCGAGGACGGGCGCAAGTTGAGCGTCAACGGCCCGCGAGGAGCTGCGCCGTCGGCCGCCACCGCGCCGGCATCGGCCGCGCGCAAGGACATCTTCGGGACGTGGTTGCTCGCCCCGATCCCGAATCGCAGCACAAGCGGCCCTCAACCGATGATCCAGTTTCTGACGCCGGCCGGCGAGAAGGCAGTCGCCGCGTACGACCCGTTCAAGGATGACCCGACCTTCCGCTGCGATCCCGTCGCCATTCGCCGTGTCTGGGGTGCACCCGGCACACCGCTCGAAATCGTACGCGAGGGAAACAACGTCGTGCTGCGTCACGAGTGGATGGACGTGCGCCGCGTCATCCACATGAACATGAAGGAGCACCCGAAGAACGGGTCACGCACATCGCTTGGTCACTCGATCGGCCGCATGGAAGGCGACACGCTCGTCATCGAGACGGCAAACTACTCGCAGGGCGTCCTGAACCAGTACGTCGAGCAACCTGGTCAGCCAACGAAGGGACTGCTCCACTCGGCTGCGCTCGCGTCGGTCGAGCGAGTACGCCTCGACGCCGCGCGTCAGCGCCTGGTTGTGGAGATCGATCTCGTGGATCCCGAGTACTTCACGAAGCCGTTCCCGCGCGGGACGCTGGAGTACGCAGCGTCAGATCTGAAAATCGAACCGTTCAACTGCTCGCCTGAAGGCGTGACTGGCACTCTGCGAAAATAGACTCCCAACTCCAAGCCCAACTCCCAACTCCTTCAACTCCCAAATGACCTTGTCATTGGAAATTGGAGATTGGGAATTGGGAGTTGACAGCTCTCCGCTCTAGTCTGGTCTCTTTAGCAGATCGAACCGCTTCGACAATTCGGTCCAGAACGGGTACGTTCCACCAACGCATGCAGTTGGACGACATCGTTCGCACGAGCATAGCCGTAGCGGAGGCAAGCAGCAGGCTCGCGAAGATCGGCCTGCTGGCCGGTGTGCTCCGGCGCCTTGCGCCTGACGAAGTCGAGATCGCGATCGGCATGCTGTCGGGCGAGGCGCGCCAGGGCCGGATCGGGATTGGATCGGCCGCGCTCTGGGCGGCCCGGGATACAGTCGCAGTCGAAGCAGCCTCCCTGCACCTCAGGGATGTCGACGAGGCATTCACGCAGATCGCGTCGATCAAGGGGGCTGGTTCGACGGCGGCGCGGCAGGAACGGCTTCGCCACCTTCTCGGGCGCGCCACGCGCGCGGAGCAGGACTTCATCGTCCGCCTGCTGTTCGGAGAGCTGCGGCAAGGAGCGCTCGAGGCGGTCCTTGTGGATGCCGTCGCACGGGCGAGCAGCATCGATGCCGGCGCCGTCCGGCGCGCCGTGATGATGGCGGGGACCCTTGCACCGGTCGCCCGCGCGGCACTCTCCTCCGGCGAAGCCGGTCTCGCCGTGTTCAGCATCCAGCTGCTGCAACCGGTTCAACCGATGCTGGCGCAACCCGCCGATGACATCAGCGAAGCACTCGAGCAGATCGGACAAGACGCCTCGCTGGAATGGAAGCTGGATGGAGCGCGCATCCAGGTCCACAAGAGCGGCGGCGACGTCCGAGTCTTCTCGCGCAATCTTCGGGACGTGACCGCGGCCGTGCCGGAAGTCGTCGACGCCGTACGTGTGCTCTCCGCGCATGAGGCGATCGTCGATGGCGAGGTGATCGCGCTCAGACCAAACGGCACGCCGCTGCCCTTTCAGGTGACGATGCAGCGGTTCGGCCGGAAGCTGGACGTCGAGCGGCTGCGCGCGGAGATCCCGCTGACCCCGTTCTTCTTCGACTGCTTGTATGCCGATGGCGAGTCGCTGGTGGACGCCCCGCACGAGTCGCGTGTCGCGCGACTCAACACTCTGGCGCCCTCACTGGTCGTGCCCACGCTCTTGCGCCCGACGCGCGAGCGTGCCCAACAGTTTCTCGACGAGACCCTGCAGCGCGGGCACGAGGGCGTGATGGTGAAAGCGCTCGGCGCCGGCTACGCTGCCGGCCGGCGCGGACAGCAATGGCTCAAGGTGAAGATCGCGCGTACGCTCGATCTCGTGGTGCTCGCCGCGGAATGGGGACACGGCCGTCGGACAGGTTGGCTCAGCAATCTGCACCTTGGAGCGCGCGATCCCGAGCACGGCGGCTTCGTCATGCTCGGGAAAACATTCAAGGGACTGACCGACGAGATGCTGGCGTGGCAAACCGAGAAGCTGCGCACGCTCGAGATCAGCCACGATCGCCATACCGTTTACGTGCGGCCGGAACTGGTCGTCGAGATCGCGTTCAACGAGGTGCAGGAAAGTCCCCACTATCCCGGCGGGCTGGCGCTTCGCTTTGCGCGGGTGAAGGCGTACCGGCAGGATAAATCGGCCCAAAACGCCGACACGATCGACACCGTCCGCGACATTTATCTTCGGTCGATCGCCGACAGGCACCCGGCGTAATATGAGCGCCATGTTGGCCATGCGTTGCCGTGACTTTTTAGTCGGTGGGCTGTTGCTCGGCTTGAGCGGCGTAGCGGTGTCTTCCGCCAGCGGCCAGACCGCGCTGGCGATCAGCGGCGACAGCACGGCTCCTGATGGAACCACCGCGCTTCACCAGGCAGTCCGGCAGAACGATCTCAAGACCGTCGAGGCCCTGATCAAGCGCGGCGCCGACGTGAAGGCCACGACGAGGTACGGCGTGACCCCGATCGGCCTGGCCGCGCTCGGTGGCAACGCGGCGATCCTGCGCCGGCTGCTCGATGCCGGAGCGGATCCAAACACGGCGACCCCGGGCGGCGAGACCGCCCTGATGACGGCGGCCCGCACCGGCAATGTCGAGGCGGTGACGCTGCTGCTGGACCGCGGCGCCGGCGTGAACGCGAAAGACACGGTCCGTTCGCAGACGGCGCTGATATGGGCGGTCACCGAGAACCACCCGCCCATCGTCAAGCTGCTCGCATCACGGGGCGCCGACATCAATGCACGGACGAACGTCACGAAGCCGAAAGGTGAGTACGTGCCCGCGCGTGCCGGCGGCGCATCGGGCGCGGGCATCATCCGTCAGCGCGCGCTGCCGACGGCAGACGGTGGGATGTCGCCGCTGCTCTTCGCCGTGCGCGACGGCAATGTCGAGATGACCCGGCTCCTGCTGGAGCTCGGCGCGAACATCGAACAGTCCTCAGGCAATCACACGTCACCGTTGCTCATCGCGCTCCTGAATGGGCAGGTCAGTCTCGCCACCGAGCTGCTCGCGAAAGGCGTCAACCCGAATGCGGCAGACGACTACCAGCGGGCGGCGCTGTTTGCGGCGATTGACCTGCGCAACTTCAACCACGACAAGTATCCGTTTCTCTACAGCGACGAGCGAGACCCGCTGGATCTGATCAAGGCGCTCCTTCAGAAAGGCGCCGATCCGAACCTGAGAACCAACACGGTACCAGTGCATGGGCTGATGCAGTTCGACGGCTCGTGGGTCAACTTCGACGGGCAGACGCCGTTCATTCGTGCAGCGCTGTCCGGCGATATCGAAGTCATGCGCCTCCTGCTGCAGCACGGCGCGGATCCGAACATCGCCACGGCGCAGGGATCGACCGCGCTCATGGCCGCCGCTGGCATCAACTGGATTCCGGCCCAGACCTACACGCGCTCGGAGGCGGACTACGTGGAGGCGGTCAAGCTGTGCCTCGAACGCGGCGCGCCCGTCAATGCCGCGAACTCACTCGGGCTTGCGGCGATCCACGGTGCGGCAAACCGTGGATGGGTGTCGGTGATTCAAATCCTTGCCGATCACGGCGCCGTGCTGGATGTGAAGGACAACGGCGGCAGAACGCCGATGACGTTCGCGGAAGGGACGTTCCTGGCGATACGCCCGCCGGCGGCAAAGCCAGAGGCGATCGCGTTGTTGAAGAAGCTCATGGCCGACCAGACGAGGTCAGTGGCCGCGAAATGAAACGGACACTCTTCGCGAGTTCGATCGTGTTCGTGGCGATGGCATGGGCATCCGTCGTCGCGCAGCGAGCTCCGGCGCAACCGCCGGCGCCCAACTCTGAGCCGGGGTCCATGGCTGGCCCGTCGCAGCAGGCATTGCTGAAGCAGGTCCTGCATCACCTGTCACAACGAGACACTGAAGACCGGTGGACTCGTGCTCGACACGATGCGCGCTGATCGCATGGCGGCCGACGCCGAGACATGGGAGAAGGTCATCCGCAAGGTGCGCGCAGGTCTCATGCCACCAGCTGGCGCCAAGCGACCGCCGCGGGGAGATCTCGACGGATTTGCCACGGCCATCGAGGCAACGATCGATCACTTCGCCGCCAACGCTCCAAACCCCGGGCGGACGCCGCTTCACCGCATGAACCGCGTCGAGTACACCAACGCGATCCGCGACCTGCTCGCGCTGGAAGTCGACGCCACGACACTGCTTCCGGCCGACGACTCGAGTCACGGCTTCGACAACATCGCTGACGTCCTCGGCGTCTCGCCGTCGCTGCTTGAACGGTATGTATCGGCAGCAGCAAAGATCAGCAGGCTGGCGGTCGGAGAACGCGATGCGGCACCAGCCCAGGTGACCTACACGGTCAAGGGCGATCTGAGTCAGAACCAGACGCTCGAAGGGCAGCCACTCGGCACCCGTGGCGGCACGACCATCCAGCACAACTTCCCGGTCGATGGCGAGTACGTGATCAGGCTGTCGCTGTTGAAGCTCAGTTTCGGGCAGGTGTTCGGCGAGGGCGCCGAAGGCGAGGAGCTCGAGGTGACGCTCAACGGCGAGCGCGTGAAGCTGTTCAAGCTCGACGAAGTGCCGATGTTCTTCATGCGCGAAGCACCTGGCTCGCATCCGCCGAAGCCGCAGCCGACCGACCCAATTGAGGAACGGGTCAAGATGACGCCCGACATTCGCCTCGAGTTCCGGCTCAAGGTGAAAGCCGGCCCGCAGTCGATCGGCGTGGCATTCCTGCAGAAGAGTCATGCCGCGAACGAGGACCTCGTTCGGCGCCCGGCCTCGAGCACGTACGACGTCTTCATCGGGATGCAGTACGGCTACACGACGGCGCCTCACCTTTCACGCGTCGTCATCACAGGGCCCTATAACCCGACCGGCCTTGGCGACACACCCAGCCGGCGGCGCGTGTTCGTCTGTCGCCCCAACTCGCCCGCAGAGGAAGCACCTTGTGCGAGCCGAATTCTGTCCACGCTCGTTCGCCGGGCGTTCCGTCGCGCCCCAACCGAAGCGGACCTCGTGCCGCTCCTCGCCTTCTACCAGCAGGAGCGCGACAAGACCGGCAACTTCGAGGCCGGGATCGAGATGGCGCTGCGGCGCATCCTGGCCGACCCGGAGTTCGTCTTCCGCTTCGAGCCCACTCCCGCGGGAGTCGCTCCGGGGAAGCCGTATCAGATCAGGGACACGGAGCTGGCATCACGCTTGGCGTTCTTCCTCTGGTCGTCGATCCCCGACGATGAGCTGCTGACGCTGGGCATCGAGGGCAAACTGCACGAACCCGCGGTCCTCGAGAAGCAGACGCGCCGGATGCTCGCCGATCCAAAGGCGCACGCGCTTGTGACCAACTTCGCGAACCAGTGGTTGTTCCTGAGGGAGCTGAGGAACGTCAATCCCGACGTGACGATCTTCCCCGACTTCGACGACAACCTGCGTCAAGGTTTCCAGCACGAAACAGAGATGCTCTTCGAGAGCATCATGCGCGAGGACCGGTCAGTCCTCGATCTCCTCGACGCGGACTACACATTCGTCAACGAGCGGCTGGCAAGGCACTACGGGATTTCGAATGTCTACGGCCCAGACTTCCGGCGTGTGCCCGTGCCGAACGATGCGCGCCGCGGCCTGCTCGGACATGGGAGCTTGCTGCTCGTCACCTCCAATGCCAATCGCACGTCGCCGGTGATGCGAGGCAAGTGGATTCTCGAGAACCTGCTTGGCGCCCAGGCGCCTTTGCCGCCGCCGGACGTGCCACCGCTCGAGGAGAAACCAACCGCAGCCGCGAGATCGGTACGTGAGCGCATCGAGCAGCACCGCTCCAACCCGGCATGCGCCGGCTGCCACAAGATCATGGATCCCATCGGGCTTGCGCTCGAGAACTACGACGCGATCGGCCGCTGGCGCACGATCGACGAAGGTGTCACGATCGACGCCTCGGCGCAGCTGGTCGACGGCACCGCCATCGACGGGCCGGCCAGCCTGCGCAAGGCGATGCTCGGCCGCCCGAATGCGTTCGTCGGGTCCATGACCGAGAAGCTGCTGATGTACGGCGTGGGCCGGGAACTCAAAGTACTACGATATGCCGGCCGTGCGAACGGTGATGCGGGATGCGGCGAAGAATCGTTATCGTTTTTCCGATCTCGTGCTCGGGATCGTGAAGAGCCCCGCATTCCAAATGCGAGTGACGGGAACGTAGTCGAGAACGGAAGACTGGAGACCGAAGACCATGGCCTTCATCACCAAGAAGCATTTGCCGCGGCGGACGTTCCTGAGAGGCATGGGCGTGACGCTCGCGCTGCCGCTGCTCGACTCGATGATCCCAGCGGGGACGCGTCTAGTGAAGACCGCGGCGCTCCCCAGGAGCCGCTTCTGCGGCATCTACATTCCGCACGGCGCCACGATGGACAAGTGGACGCCTGCCACGGAAGGTGCTGGCTTCGCTTTCCCCGAAACGCTGAAGCCGCTCGAGAAGCTCCGCGATCGCCTGACCGTCGTCAGCCACCTCGCCCATCCACTGGCCGGCGGCAAGGGATCCGATGCTGGAGCCGATCACGCTCGCTCCGCGGCCGTGTTCCTGAGCGGCGCCCATCCGCTGAAGGGCGGCGTGCAGGCCGGGCGCACCGTCGATCAGGTGCTGGTCGACCACATCGGCCAGGAGACGCCGCTTCCGTCGCTCGAGGTGTGCATCGAGGAAGTCGCCCTGAACTGCGGCGCCGGCTACGGGTGCTCGTACTACAACACCATCTCCTGGCGCACGGATACGCTTCCACTGCCAATGGAGAACAGCCCGCAGGTCGTCTTCGAGCGGCTGTTCGGCGACGGTACCAATGCGGCGCAGCGCCTTTCACGCAAGCAGCAGGATCGCAGCATCCTCGACTCGGTCACCGACAAGGTCTCGCGTCTGCAGAACGGCCTCGATGCCGGCGACCGCGCGCGCCTTGGCGAGTATCTCGACAACGTCAGGGAGATCGAGCGCCGCATTCAGAAGGCCGAGAAGCAGTCAGCCAGCAACCCGGAAGTGCCTGAAGCGCCGGTCGGTGTGCCGGAAGCCTTCGAGGATCACATCAAGCTGATGTTCGACCTGCAGGTGCTGGCGTATCAGGCGGAGATCACGCGCATCTCGACGATGATGTACGCGCGCGATACGAGCGGCGCGACGTATTCCGGCAGCGGCGTGCGCGACGGCTTCCACACCGCCTCGCACCATTCCAACGCCCGGGCACGCATGGATTCGTTTGCGCTCATCAACCGGTATCACGTGCAGATGCTCGGGTACTTCCTCGAGAAGCTGCACGCCACGCCGGATGGCGATGGCAACCTGCTGGATCACTCGGTCGTGCTCTACGGCAGCAGCATGAGCAACGGCAACCAGCACGATCACGATCCGCTGCCCGTCCTCGTCGCCGGCGGCGCGTCGGGACAGCTCAAGGGCGATCGCCATCTTGCGTTTCCTGCGCACACGCCGATGTCGAACCTGATGCTGTCGCTGCTCGACAAGCTGGGCGTGCATCAGCAGAGCTTCGGCGATAGTACGGGGAAGCTCGAGATCTGAGGTTCGGCTGCCGCCTTCGCGCTCCGCGCTTCGGCCAGGAAATCCGGACACTACACCGAGTCGCTCGAGTTCCGTCGAAAGCAGGACGTCAAGCGCAAGGCGTTCAATTAGGTCCGATCGACTGCGTTGGAATCCGGCAGACAAAATTCGGGAGTTGACGTAGGATAAGGGCTCAACCCGCTGACAAACGATACTCAGTACGACCCATGGGCTCCGCACGAACAGCGTGTCCGGAGTGCGACGGTCTCAACGTCGTAGATCTCGCTGATCTGCTGTACTCTGCGCGGGTTGATTACTTCCGTTGTCGATCGTGTGGCTGCTGGTGGATGGTGCCAAAGGGCGCCAACGAGCCAGCCACACGCGTCGTGCTGGGCAACCCCACTTCCCTGGTGAATCAGAAACAGGCCGGCTAGGGCCTTTCAGGCAACGAGTCCTCGACGGTCGGCGGCGGCGGAATCGACCCCTTTCATACATGCGCGTCCGGCACTCTTCGACCCCACGGTTCTTGAAGGGAGCTGCGTATGAAACGATTGTCGGCGTTCCCGTGTGTGCTCGCGTTCGTCGTTCTGGTCGCGCTCTCAGTCACCGGCTGCGGGGTCGCTGCACAGGACCCCAAAGCGCCGGTGGGCTTCACCACGTCACAGACCTACATCACGATCGAGAACCGTTCGGGCAACGCGCTGGCCGAAGGGTTGATCGAGCTCGTGCCTTCCGGCGTGCTGGCCCCGTTCCGGCGGGAGCTCCCGCGCGTGGAATCGGGCGCGAAACGTGACGTGTCGTACAGACCTGTTCTCAGGCGCCGGCGGTTCCCGCTTCCGCCCGGGCGTCACACGCATCAAGTCGGTCAGGATCACGGCCAAGGATGTGTCCGGGAAGACGTACAAGGTGGAGGCGCCGTTCAACTGAACCACCTCATTCAGAATGCAGAATGCAGACACTGCGGCTCGAGCTGGATTCTGAATTCTGCGTTCTGAAAAACGGGAACGCACACCAACTCGCCCTCGAATGCCATTAGACTGTCCGGCGTGCACGCACTGGTGATCGCCCTCGCTGCCGTCCTGAGTCTCTCTCAATCAATTGCCGGGCAGACCGCGCCACGCGCGAACGCGGAAGCTGTCACGCTGCCGAAGGAGATTCCGCTCTTCCCTCTGCCCAACGTCGTGTTGTTCCCCGGCGTGACGCGCCCGCTCCTGATCTTCGAGCCGCGGTACCGCGAGATGGTCGGCGACGCACTGAAGGGCGACCGAATCATCGGCACGGTGCTCCTGCAGCCGGGGTTCGAAAAGGACTACGAAGGCCGTCCGCCTATCCATGACATCGGATGCGCCGGCGAGATCGAGGAGTACGAGCAGCTTCCCGATGGGCGATACGTGATCCTGCTGCGCGGACTGACAGCCTTTCGTGTCGTGAGCGAGGATCAGCGCAAGCCGTATCGCCTCGCGCGCGTCGATGCCGTGCCAGAGATCCTGAAAGACGAGGACCGCGGCGCCCTCAGCGCGACGCGCGAGCGGCTCGCCCAGCTGCTTTACACTGTACTGCCACTGGGAGTCGAGCCACCGGACGCCAGCCTGGACGACGCCGAGTTCGTCAACGTCACGGCGCAGAGCCTGCGAATGCAGGAGGCTGACCGTCAGCAACTGCTCGAGCGCAACAGCGTGCTGGCGCGAGCACGGGCGCTCGTTGACAGGCTCCAACCTAAGTAACGTTCCTCGGGTTTCAGGAGGGCATGCAGAGATGAAGGGATCGCTTGTGCCGGGTTGCCTGGTCGTGGCCGCGGCGTTGATCGTCCCGAGCGTGACGTCGGCGCAGGACGTCGCCATCACCAATGCGCGCGTGATCGTCGGCAACGGTCAAGTGATCGACTCCGGCACCATCATCGTCCGCGGGGGCAAGATTGTTTCCGTCACAGCTGGTGCCGCACCCACGCAAGGGCTGCAGACGATCGACGCCAAGGGCATGAGCGCAATGCCCGGTTTCATCGACGGCCACAAGCACGTGAACAACTTCAACGCCGAGCAGATGAAGTCGATGCTCGAAGCGGGCTACACCACAGTTCTCGCGGGTGGCGGTCCAGCCGAGGCAAACATCGCGCTGCGCGATCGCATCGAGAAGGGCGAGTTCATCGGTCCGCGCGTCATCCCATCGGGCCAGGTGAATCTGCGGCAAACGCCGGCGGAAGCGCGAGCGGCGGTGCAGGCGCTGGCGGCAAAGGGCGTCAAGCACACCGGCGAGATTGGACTGACGCCGGAACCTGCTCCGCCGCAGGCGGAAATCGAAGTCCTCAAGGCGATCGTTGACGAGGCGAAAAAAGTTGGCGTGCAGGTCAACGTGCACGCGGTGAGCAGCCCGGCGATGGTCGCGGCGGTCGACGCTGGCGTGACGCGCCTCGTGCACCTTCCGAACAAGGACTTCACGACTTACGAGCAGGCCGAGAGAGTCGCGCAAACCGGCTCGATCGTCGCCGGCCTGATCGCGTTCGGCGCGCCGAACATCGACACCTTGTCAGCCGCGCCGGCGGCGGTGCAGTGGCCGAAGGACAACACCGCGCGCTTCCGCGACGGCAAGCCATGGCCAGAAGCCATTGCCGGAGCGAACCGCGATCCCAAGGGGCGCGCGACTGGCACCGAGGGGGGCTATACGATCATCAATGCCCGTCGCATCTGGGACGCCGACCCGAACCGTCAGACGATCTCGTATTCCACCGACCAGAACGGAGCGGACCTGGTGGTGCTGGAACATGAGCTGAAGTCGTACAGCATTGTGTTCTCGATGGCCGACATCCACAGGATCATCGGCCTCAACGCCGCGCGCTACGTCGGCATGGCGGATCAGATCGGCACGCTCGAACCCGGCAAGCTTGCCGACATCATCCTGCTCGACGGCAATCCCACGCTCAACATCTACGAGATGCTCAAGACGAAGGTCGTCTTGAAAGAAGGCAAGATCCTGATCGATAGGCGTTGAGCGCGAAGGTCATCCCCTGCGAATCTTCGACGCCTCGAAGAAAACCTGAATGCGATAGACCGCGTTCGTGCGGAACTTGATCTCGCCAGTCTTCAAGTCCACTCGCTCCGGGATCTGCTGAATCGTTTTGTCGACCACGGCGTGATAGCCGCGCTCGGAGAAGAGATCGATGAGCATCGGGATGGCGAGCGGCTCGTTGAAGATCGGATCCGAGGAGTTCACGTGCGCCCGACCGGACAAGGCGTGGCGCGTGATGATCGGCATGAACTTGCTGCTCACCAGCTCCACGATCTGCCCCAGCAGCTGCGGGTGTTCGAGCTCGTAGCTGTCGAGACGCTTGACCAGCTCCTGCCGCCCGTGAACGACGATCTCCTCGGCGAGCGGCAGCACGCGCAGCCGCTGGAACGTGCGCGGATCCAGCTCCAGGGAGCTCTGATATTTGAGCTCCTTGAGAATGTTCGCCTGCACTTCCCCGATCGGTCCCTCGGCGTTGACGAAGTGGTAGTGATAGAGCTGCCGCAGCGAGGTGAGCGCGGTCCACGTCTGCTCTTTGAAGACCTGATAGCGCCGCCGCACGAGATCTTCGGACAAGTCGGTTGCGCGCAGCTCGATCGGCGCGCCGTCGCCAGTCTCCGCGACCTTCTTGTTGTGTTCGGCGATCTCCCGTCCGCGACCGATCTGTCGCGCGATGCTGGTGCTCTCGCTGACGAACAGTACCATCGCGTGAATCGTCGGCCGGCGGAAATGGATCGCCAGCGGCGTGTTCGCGAACTGGTCGTGCAGCTCGCCGATCTTATCGACGAGCAGCTTGAGACACTCGACCTGCACCGGCGTGCGTGGAAAGCCGTCCAGCACGACACCGTCGCGATACGTCGGTTCGAGCAGCTTCCGGAGCAGGACCGTCAGCACTTCCTTGTCGCCGACCATGACCCCTTGCGCCTTGAGCTTCTCCATCTCCGGCGTGGTCAGCAGATCGCTGATCACAATCGGCGGGCACGTGAGCCCGCGCGTCTGGTTGATGAACTCCGTCTGCGTGCCCTTGCCCGCCCCGGGCGCACCGCCCAGCAGGATGATCTCTTTCGGAAAGCGCAGGTTCTCGCGGCCGACCTCTTCCTCGAGGCTGTCCCAACTCGCTGAAAAGATGACACGTGCGTCCTTGACTTCGAGGTCGAGGATCTTCGCCGCCGCAGGATCGGTAATAGGTGAAGACATGTCGCTCCAGTCGGATGTGACCGCGGCGAGCTCAGGGCGCCGCACCGCAAGAGTATCGGACGATCGGTGTCCAATAAAAGTCCTGCTTGGCACCCCTCTGGACACGATTGCCCGGAGCGGGAGCAGCGCGAACGGCGAAAAGGACTGAAGCGCAGGAAGAAAGGGACAAAGAACATTGTTGATTTGGGGATCGTTGATTGGTGATTCGTTGTTGATTGGAGACTGTTGACTTGTTGGATAAAATCGCCAATCAACAATCAAAAATCATCAACGGAATCGATAATCAAAAATCCCTCAAATCAGCAATGCTTTGGGGCTCACGCGCGGCGACCGATCGCATCATCAGGAACAACCCTGCTGCCAGCATCGCCCGCGCACCTGCCAGGCTCACGCCGACAGACAACACCACCACGCCGGCCAGACCTATCAGTTCCATGACGGCACCCTGGACGTCGTACGCCGATCAGAGAACCGTCCGCCTGCCGCTGATGATGCTGACGAGGAACAGCACGATCGCGATCACGAGCAGCACGTGCACGAACGTACCGATCGTGTAGGTGCCGACGATACCAAGCAACCAGGCAATGAGAAGAATGACGGCTAGTGTCATCAACATTGATGTCTCTCCTCTTTCAAGCGCTCCATGCGCGTCAACCGACGAACTGACGGCAGCATCGAGTGCAAGGGAACAGCCAAATTTCGAAGAGGTGGTCGCGTCGTGCCGATGGCACTCCGCTTGCGAGACGGGAAGGGCAACCGCGCTCGCACCCATTTCTGGGAGCGACAAACGATCCCGCCGCTATCGCCGGGAGGCAGAAGTTGCCTCCCGACGCGCTTCTTTTCAGCTCAGTTCAATCGGAACACGGCTGATCCGCGTCTCCACGCATGTAAGGTAGGGATTCGTTGTGCATGAGGTCGTGTGAAAATTGCCGTGGCGGCTGTCAGAGGTTTGCAGGTCGTGGCTGACCGGAAGCAAGAATTTCAGGACGCTCCGAACTCGAGGATGTCGTAGCCATTACTCCTGGTCCAGCGCACGCGTCGCACCTTGGATGACGGCTTCCGCGATTCAGGGTGCGTGTACACGAGAATTTCCGAATAGAGGCCACTCTCCCGTTCGGTGAACCGCCGGGCGATCTCATCCGCATCCTGAAGACTCTGGGCCTCAACCTGGACAACGAGCGCGTCGTACAGCGAGACGTGGGACAGGATCCGCCAGCGCCCCTGCCGTGCCGCGAACCAGCACTGGAGCGCATCGGGCGACAGGAGGGCGTCAGCGGCTGCGACTGAGCACATCGGGATGCCGTAGTCAGCCGGCGGGGCTCGTCGAACGGCACAACTGGACCCGGACACCACGACCCAGATAATCAGTGCCGCCGCAGTGGCAGCCGGCAGCGAGGGGTGGGTCATGGGATGGCTCTCGGCGTCTGGGCTCTAGGCCAAGCCACAGAGTCATCAGGGCGACAGCCGCTCAGTAACTTCAATGTAAGTTCCCCAGGGGTCAGTTAGAAACGCGACCCTGGTCTGGGTATTCGGGACCTGTCGCGGTGGCGCTTCGAACTTCAGCCCCTGCGCAGCGAGATGCTTCTCGAATGCGTCGAGGCTCCGCACATCGAAGCCCAGATGATCCAGCTCGCGTCCCTTCGTCGGAACGAGCTTCCCATCACCGGCTGAAAACGACACGTTGAATCGATGGAAGTAGTCGCAGTCGGTGAGGCCCGGCAGCGCGACGCGCTGGCGCTTGCCAGGTATTCCGCCAAAGACCTTCGCGTACCATGCCTGCATCGCGGGAATGTCGGCGACAGGCGGATAGAGATGAATGTGATCCATGCTGACCGGTCCGGGCAGCGACGGATCGCCAAAGACCTCGATGCGAATCGCACTGTCGGGCGCGTAGACGTAGCCCTGATTCGGATTCGTCTCTCCCACGTCGAACTTGACGCCCGCCGCCTTCCACCGCGCGCGCACACCGGCGAGGTCCTTGTACACGAACCCGAAGTGGTTGACGATGGAACCGGCCGACGGCCCCGTCGCCTCGCCCTGGCGAAGCATGATGAAAATCCCGGGGAACTGAATCAGCGTCAGGGGTCCATTCGTCACCATCGTTCCGCCGAGCATCGTCGTCCAGAACTCCTTCTGGGCGTCGACGTTCTTCACGACGAGGTGAATGTGTCCCAGCGCAACACCGAGGTCGTTGGGAGGCGCCAGCTGCGCGAGAGCCGGCGTGGACGAAGAGAGGGTCAGGCACCAGACGAGGGCAAGCAGTCGTCGTGTCTTCATAGTCGCCTCGTGATCGGCGAGTAGGATACGACTACCAGCCGGCCTTGTTTCCCTTGTTCTGTTCATCGAGCCACGTTTTGAGCGGCGCGAAGTAATCGGCGATCGCGTTGGCATCGAGCTGGCGTTCGCCGGTCAAGGCCTCCAGCGCGTCCGGCCACGGCTTCGACACGCCCATGGCCAGCACGTTCTTCAGTCGCGTTCCCGCTTCGCCGCTCCCATAGATCGAGCACCGATGGAGCGGCGTCGTGCAGCCGGCGACCTTCGTCAGCGCGCGATGGAACTGGAACTGCAGGACATACGAGAGGAAGTAGCGCGCGTACGGAGTGTTCGCCGGCACGTGATACTTGGCGCCGGGATCGAAGTACTCTTCGCCCCGCACTGACGGCGCACGCACACCCTGGTAGCGCTCGCGCAGTTCCCACCACGCGGTGTTGTAACGCTCCGGAGGCACCTGTCCGCTGAACACCTGCCAACGCCACTGATCGATCACCAGGCTGAACGGCAGGAACGCGATCTTGTCGAGCGCCTGGCGCAGAAGCAGCGGAATGTCGCCGCTGGCATCCGGCGCCTTGTCGAGCAGCCCAATCTTGACGAGGTACTCCGGCGTGACCGACAGGCCAACGGTGTCGCCGATCGCCTCGTGGAATCCGTCGTTAGCGCTGTCGCGGAAGATCATCGGCTGCGCGCGGTTGTATTCGCGCGCGTAGAAGTCGTGACCGAGCTCGTGATGGATGACGGTGAAGTCCTCCGCCGTCTGGTCGATGCACATCTTGATGCGCACGTCCTCCATGTTGTCGACGTACCACGCGCTCGCATGACAGACCACTTCACGATCGCGCGGCTTCACGAACAGCGACCGCTCCCAGAACGTCGCGGGCAGCGGATCGAACCCGATGGACGTGAAGAAGCGCTCGCCGGTCTTGACCATTTCGACCGGCGTGACATTGCGCGCTTTCAGGATGTTGTCGAGCGAGTAGGTGCGCCCGGACCCGGCCGGCGCGACGATGTCGAAGACGTTGCTCCAGTCCTGCGCCCAGATGTTTCCGAGCAGGTGCGCCGGAATGGGCCCCTCCGCTGGAACCGCGTCGCCGTACTTCGCTCGTAACTTGGCGCGGACGTAGGTGTGCAGCGACAGATACAGCGGCCGCAGCTGATCCCAGAGCCGATCGAGCTCCTTCGCAAATTCATCGGGCGGCATGTCATACCGCGATCGCCACATCACGCCGGTGTCGGGGAAGCCAAGCTCCTTGGCGCCCTTGTTGGACAGCTCGACGAACCTGACGTAGTCCTTCTTGTACGGCGGCGAGATGGTGTGCCAGCCTTCCCACACGTCGCGAAGACGGGCCGGGTCGCGATCCTTCGCGAGGATCTGCGTGATGGCTTCGACATCGAGGCAGTTCTCGGCGCTGCCTTCACCCGCCGGGCAATACTTGCCGCGCCCGTAGGACGCGTCCATCGACGTCACCAGCTTCGCCAGCTCCGCTGACTCCTTCGGATCCGTCGGCGAGGCCATCGTCAGCGAGTTCTTGAGCACCGTGAGCTGCCGCTGCTGCACCGGCGTCGCCGCCTCGGCGTTGAAGGTCGCCGCGCGTCGCGCGAAGTTGGTGACGGCGTTCATGTAGGCTTCGCTGGCGCGCGCCGACATCGCTTCCGTGTCAGGCGTGATGTAGGTCGCCTGCGTCCAGCCCGCCTGGTTCGCCTCGTTGCTCAGTCGAAGGATTGTGGAATCGGCGTTCTCGAGGAAGGTCGCGAGATCTGTCTCTGTTGACGTCGACTGCCCGGCGTTGCGGCAGGCGACGAACGCGGCCACGAGAAGTACAGCGATAAGCAGGCGCATCTTCATATCTCTGCCTTCTGATAAGGCTTCACGGCCTCGGATTCCGATGGGTGGTCGGGACGGCGCGCCGGTGCCGCGTACCACTCTCCCTTGGGCACCAGCTTCGGCTGCGGCGGGTCGGCTTCGTACAGACGGCGTCATGATCTGCACGCCGTATTCATTGAAGACATCGAGGATGTTGCGATGGAGTGCGGTGTAGAGCGCAAGCATCACATCGGGTGAGTCACAGTAGACGTTGATCTCGTAGGTCACGGCAAAGTCGCCAAGCGCCTTCTGCAGCACGAACGGCGGCGGGTCGCGCCGCAGTCCTGGTGTCCGGGCGGCCGACTCCAGCAACATCGCCTCGACCTGCCGCCACGGCGTTTCATACCCGATTCCAACGGTCGTGTGGAGGATGAGACCTCGCTCCCGTGATATCGAACTGTAGTTGACAATCTCCTCTCCGAGAATCGCCGAGTTGGGCACGACCACTTCCTCGTTCTTCGGCGTACGGAGGTGCGTCACGAGCAATCGCATGCGCACGACTTCCCCGACGTGACTACCGATCTTGACCCGGTCACCCAGCTTGAAGGCGCGACGGTAGGTCATGCTGTAGCCGGCGATGATGTTCCCGATGAGTGACGAAGACCCGAGCGAGAAGATGATGCCGATGAATACGGTGACGCCCTTGAACGCGTCGGACTGCGAGCCGGGAATATACGGATAGGCGACGATGATCATCAGCGCAATGACGAACAACCTGGCGAGCCGATAGGTCGGCCAGGCCCATTCGGCATCGAACTCCGGCAGCGTGACCGTCCCGCCGGCAATGGCCTGGAAGAACAGCCGCATCATCTTCAGCAGGTAGCGCGTCAGCAGGATCAAGACCACCAGGAACGCAAGGTTGGGTACCTGGCGAATCAAGCCGAGTCCGAGTGTCTCCAGCGGGTCGATCAGGAGAGCGATCAGGCTGTTCCCGATCCCGCGCGTCCATGGGAACAAGCCGAGAACGTAACGCAGGTACACGACGATCATCGCGATCACCGCAAACACCCACACCAGGTTCAGGGCACCGGCCAATAGTTTCCAGAGCTGCGCCGCCTTGACGATCTGGAACGCCTGGATCTGCACGTCGCGGACGCGCTGCTGGTAGCGCCGTTCAAGGCCCCCCTGCAAGCGACCCACGACGCGGCGTCCGACGTACGCGGCCACGAGCAGCAGCAGCGTGGCGCCGACCCCGGAGAGCGCGTGCCGCCATAACAGCCCGGGCGCTCTCGCTTGACGATAGGATTCGAGCGTGGCGCGGATACGGCCCAGAAACACCTGCGCCAACGTGGCGCGGTCCACCTGTTCGACGATGGCGTCCTCTTCGAGAACGGCCATCACGCGCTGTCCGCCGGCGACAATCAAAAGAATCCCTTGCTGCTCGTCGATCGTCAGCGACGTTACGCTGACGTTGCGATCGGAGGCGAGTGCCCGAATGCGATTCTCGATCTCCCGCGCGCGCTGCTCCGCCGGATACGCCGTGATGCCGCGCACGAGGAACAACTGTTCGCCGTCGATGACAACCGGGGCTCGTTGAACATCCGACAGGGCAGCCGCATTCGTGCCGGTTGCAGCACCCTGGGCGAATGACGGAGCGTCTGCGAAGACGAGCGCCGCGACGACTATCAAGAAGACGACTGAAACGCGTGACATGGGTCCTCACTCCGGACGTTGCAAGTCCGGCCTTATCGTCGTTCGTTGTCCTTAAGTCGTGGACGCGTGAAGCAGTGTACGTCGCTCACGCGCCGGCTGCAGTCACAGAGTGCAGACGGCGCGTGGCGGGTTTGGCGGGGATAGCGTGCGACTTGCGGGCGCAGGTTTTACCGCATCTGCAGCTCGTCGACCACCCGGGTAACGCCCTCAGTCTCGCGGGCGAGCGACACGGCCCGGTCGCGTTCAGCCTTCGACTCCACCGTTCCGGTCAACCTCACCGTCGTCCCTTGTGTGGTGACGTCGATGGTGCGTGCCTTGACCAGGTCGTCAAGCGCCATCTTGGCCTTGATCTTCGCCGTCAGCCCGGCCTCGCTGAGCGTTTCCTCGACCTTCGTGGTGGCAATCGCAGCGCGTTCACCGAGCTCGGCGCCGCTCTGGCGCGCACGCTCAACAGCTTGGGATGTGTCGGCTCGTTCAGGCAAGCTCGACGGACCCCCCAGGAATCCCGCGAACCAGAGGACAGCGATAACGACAACGAGCATAACGAGCAGCAAACGTAGGATCGGCATCTCATCCTCCGTTGTCTGTCATTCAATCGTCCTGCCACGTCGGACTCATCTATACTTTCAACTATGCGCCAGTACGGGCCGCCGCCGCGTCCAGACGTCGTTGTAGCAATGCCGCGAGGGCCCGGCTCTGCTCGCTCGTCCCCGACCACTGTTAGCCATGAGGACCTCCCCTGGCCATCTGACTCCAGGCACGCTGGACCTGCGCTTCGAGGATAGCCGTGTCGCCAGGACAAGGCACCGCTCGATCGGAAAGCGATCGACGACGCGCTGCAACTCGTATGCGGTGCCGATGTTGTTCCAGTGATACCCATGCAGATCGATGACGACCAGGTCCGCGCGCTCAGGCACATCGACGGCGCTCTTCCAAAACGTCTCATGACACAGCAACGCTCGCACGGGGTAACCGCCGTAGCGATCGCTGACCTTCACGGATGGCCGCGACATACGCGAGTTCGCGCCATCCGGGAGAGCGGCTGCAAGGGACGAACGGACTCCGCAGCAGCGGCTTCGTGAGTTGATAATCCGCCCGTCGTCAATTGCCTGCGCTTCTTCCGGGCTGACCGAGTCGGCGTCCTTGATCAAGTGCAGGCCCGGCGGGAAGAAACAGTCGGACGCGCTCGACTTGACACTGACCAGAAACATTCCGCGACCCGAAGGGCAGGGCGGCGTTGCGCAACGTTGACGGCGTAGGCGCAACCTCATCCGTAAGCTCGACATTAACGCGGCGCGCGCGGGCTCCAACAGCCGCGTATACTTCCCTGCCAAACAATGACATGACAGTTTGATCGTTCATCCAGCTGTTCTGACTTCGCTTGCGCCCAGTCGTCGCCCAGCGAGAACGTCGCAGACGAGACGCGCGAGCGCCGATGGGAGGGTCGAATGCTGAAGAGGATCGGGCGCAGCGGAACGTTGGCAATCGTCATCGGTTGCCTTGCCTCGACGGTGTTTGCGCAAGGAGGCACTGCCGTCATCAACGGTACGGTGTTCGATCCAGCCAAGGCCGTCCTGCCTGGCGTCACCGTGACCGTCACCAACGAAGCGACAGGCATCAGCCGGGAAGCCATCAGTGGCCCCGAGGGGCACTTTGTCGTGCCGACGCTGATTGCCGGGCACCTACACCATCCGGACGGCGTTGACCGGGTTCCAGGGACAGACGCGTGAAGGCATCGTGTTGAACATCGGTCAGGAACTGACGATCGATCTCTCGATGTCTGTCGCCGGTGTCGCGGAACAGGTCGTAGTCACCGGCGAGTCGCCCATCATCGAAACCACCGCCAGCCGAATCGGCTCCGTCGTCTCGGAACAGGAAATCGATCAACTACCGAGCCAGGGTCGCAATCATCTTTCGTTGATGCAACTCGTGCCCGGCCTCGTTCCGGAGCTGACCCCGGGCGAATTCGAGGGCGGCAACTTCAACGTCAACGGTCGCACGACCGCCAGCAATCTCTGGACGGTTGACGGCGCCGCCAACCAGGACACCGACGGCGGCGGAACGGGTCCCCAGGCGCGCATCACGCTCGACTCGATGGCGGAGTTCCAGGTGCTCACGCACCAGTACACCGCCGAGTTCGGCGGCTCGTCCGGCGTCATCGTGAACGCCGTGACCAAGTCGGGAGCGAACATCTTCTCGGGGCGTGGCTTCTACTACCTCGAGGACGAGAGCCTCCGTGCCAGAGATCCGTTTCTCGATCCTGAGGAGGAGAAACCCGAAGCGGGACGAAAGACCTTCGGCTTCAACGTCGGCGGCCCAATCGTCCGCAACAAGGCGTTCTTCTTCTTCAACCTCGAGCGCAACCTGATCGAGAACGCCGTGGTCCATACCATGCCGCCCGAAGCGGCGCCGCTCGCCGTCTCGTACGCCGACGCGACGTTCATCAAGGCGTTGAGCACGTTCGCGCGAGTCGACTACACCGCCGGACCGAACAACTTCTCGTTCCGCTGGCAGCGCGAGGTGGCGCCGGCCGTGGGCGAGGACTTCGAGTGCTGTCAGACGCTCGATAACCGGCAGATCGAGCTCGACTCCAACGATCGGATGTTCAACATCGGCTGGACGACCCTCATCGGCAATCAATCGACCAACGAGTTCAAGTTCTCGCACGTCGGAGAAGACCGCGTCGACGGCAATCTCGCGTACATGGGCGTCCCGGCCGCCAACTGGAACACGTCTGGCTGGATCGACGACCTCGAATACATCGGCCTGGACGGTCGCGACCAGTTCGACATCGGCTCGCGCAACGCACACGCGGACTTCGACACCGGGCTGGCCGCCGCGCACGGCGGTGCCGACAGCCGGAACTACACCATCCAGGACGTGCTGACGTATGTCACAGGTGGCGGCGCCCACACCTTCAAGACGGGGTTCACGTGGAACCGTCCGATGGTCGCGCCTCAGCGAATCGGCGCCAACGACAACGGCACGTTCACCTTCCGCCACAACCTGCCATTCAATCCGGCCGACCCACGCACGTATCCCTCGCAGTTTGCGATCGTCATGGGCAACATCGAGGTCGACTCCGATGACGACTGGTACAACGGGTTCGTGCAGGACCAGTGGAGAGCGACACCGAATCTCACGTTGAATCTCGGCCTTCGCTACGACTACCAGCAGCTCACGCCTGAGACCAAGAGCGGCTTCGCGCCGCGCCTCGGCTTCGCCTACGACCCACGAGGCTCGGGCAAGACGGTGATTCGCGGAGGTATCGGAAAGTTCTACGAGTACACCCTGGTCGGCGTGGCGAACACGCTCAATCGGTTCGGCGTCTACGGCCAGACGTTCACATTCCAGACCAACGAGGACACGTCGGCCGATCGCGGCATGATCCCGACGTCGCACGTGTGCCTGCAGCCGAGCGGCAGCAGTGGCCTGGCTGTGATCAGCCCGGCGTGCCGCGCGAGCTCTGACGAACATCCGCACCTCGCTCCAGCCCGGCGCCAGCGCGCAGTTCGTGAACACCGAGCCACAACTCGATGGCGACCGGCGTATGGGGTATCTGCTGTCCTACAGCGTGGGCGTGAAGCACGAGCTCATGCAGGGACTGGCGGTGGGCATGGACTTCGTCGGCAATCGCGGCCGCGACCAGACGGCGCAGATCGATATCAGCGAGGGTCCCGTGGGCCCCAACGGCCGGATCATCCGGCTCACTCCCGACCAGTTCGATCCGACCGGCGAGCTGATCCCGGCGGAGGCCCGCGGCGCGAGCTACCAGCGCGTGCGGCAGTATCAGACGCTCGAAGCGTTCAACAGCGATTTCGATTCGTTCGAGTTCTCGCTGGAGAAGCGGTTCTCCGATCGCTGGAGTGGACGCGCCGCCTACACCGTGGCGTGGGCCAACGACGTCGTGCCGCAGAACGCATCCCTCAACTCGCGCGTCTCGATCGATCCGAGCCCGCGCGACGACTACGGCCGTGCGAGCTTCGACAACCGGCACGCCTTCGTCGCGAGCTTCAACGTGACGCCGTTCGGCGGATTCAGCACCGGCGCGATCGTGCGGTACTACTCGGGCTACCCGATCAATGAAACGATCGGCACTGACGTCAACGCCGATCGAGACAACATCGACCGGCCGGTCAGGGGCGTGCACGATCTCACGATGCCGATTCTGTCGCCTGTCGATGCCAACGGTCGCGCCGTTCGAAACGGCATCGATGGCAACAGCCTGACGCTGGTCGACCTGCAGCTGCAGTACGTCTTCAGAATGCAGCAGCGCCAGACCCTCGGTCTGTTCGCTGAAATCTACAACCTGTTCAACAAGGAGAACCTGGGGAATCCCACAGGCAACCGCAACAACCGGAACTTCATGGTTCCTGTCGAAGCCGGGCCGATGCGCTCGGCGCAGCTCGGGATTCGGTATACGTTCTAGGCTCTAGTCTCTGGGCTTTGGCTCTCGGTGGCCGTAGGCCGGGTCCTGTTCGGTGGACCCGGCCCGGTCTTCCATCCGCTCAGGAATCGATCTTCAACAGCTTCTGAAGATTCCCACTCAGGATCGCAATCTTGTCCGCATCGCTGAGGAACTTCGCGTTCAGCACCAGATCGACGGTCACAGGCCAGTTGAAGGGCACGTCGGTCCCGTAGACGACCTGGTTCACGCCGACTTCCGCGACGAGATGCCGCAGCCCCTCGTCCGAAAACACCATCGTGTCGATGAAGACCTGACTCTTCAAATATTCACTGGGCTTTTTCTTGTTGGCGCAGTTCGCGTTGTTGCGCACTTCACAGGCCGCTTCCGACCGTCCGAGGTAAGACGGCAGGTAGCCGCCGGCGTGAGCCCCGCAGACTCGCAGTCCCGGGAACTTGTCGAACGTTCCGTCGAAGATCAGACGTGACAGGAAATACGTCGTCTCGAGCGGATTGCCGATGATGTTTCCGAGATCGCCGCGCCCGCGAAGGCCACCTTCCTTGATGATGTTGTCGGCGCCACCGGGATGCATGACCACGGGCACGCCGAGCTCCGCGGCTTTAGCCCAGAACGGATCGTATTTCGGGAGCGACAGATCCTCGCCGTTGACATGTCCGCCGATCGACGCCCCGCGCAGCCCGAGCCGCTTGACACCGTCCTCCAGCTGTTGCGCCGCGAGATCGGGATGCTGCAGCGCGACCGACGCCATCGCCACGAACCGCTGCGGGTGCGTCGAGACCCACTTGGCAAGCCCTTCGTTCTGAGCCTTGACGATGCGGCCGGCAAGATCTCGGTCCGCTGGCCTCGTACCACCAGAAACCGTTGATGGTCAGCGCCTGAATGTCGACGCCTGTCTTGTCCATGATCTGCAGCCGCTGCGGCCCGAGCACCTGATTCCCTCCGCCTCCTCCTTCCTTCTCCAAGGGCGTCCCCTTGACGATGTCGGTGACGTCGATCACGCAGTGACAGTGAATGTCGATGACCCGTACTCGCTTGCCCCCGATCGTCACCTCACGCCGCGCGGCGGGCGCCTGAAGCGCTGAGACGTGCCCGAAGCCACGGCTCATCACGTACGCTCCGGCCGTTGCACCCGCGAAAGCCCTGACGAAATCCCGGCGACTTGGCATCACGTCCTCCCTTCCTTCCTTGGCGCCGCCCGCGACCGAATCATCCACCGGCGGACGCGCGCAACATTAGCAGGGGCGCAGAAAACGGATCAACGGCCAACTGCGCCTTCGGCCCGGACTCGAGAATCGGGCCTACCGGCCACCTCAGCGGCAACGTCACGCGATCGCTGGACCTCGCTTCACGGTCAACCTTCCAGGTCAGCCGAAGGTCGAGGAGATCAAATGGCAATCTGAATACGACGCGGTATTCGCGGACGTGTCTATTCGCTGACGCAAGGGCGGCAACAATTGTTCCGTCACGTCATCGACTTCACCGACTCTGAGGGCGATTCACGCAGCGCGGCCCAATCGAACGGATGCCGAAACCGGCGGGCGCCTACGGGCAGGTCGACTTCGTGGCGTAGTTGTCGCGGCGAGTCTTAGACTCGCCGGGAATGCGCGGGATCGATCAAGAGACCCGGCGCGCGATGACCATGCCTCAGGTGATCGAGATTTCTCCGACGTCTGGGACCCAGTGGCCCGCCGCACGCTTCTGCTGATAGCGGCGCACGAGCTCACCAGCGAGAGTCGAGCTGAGTTCACCTCGCTCGAAGAACGACTGGTAGTGATCATCAGCCAGCGCGCCGCGAGCCTCCTGGCTCGCGCGGTACGCGAGCTGTCGCGCGGCGGTGAAGCGTGTCGCGGGCAACGGCGCCGCGGGGGAATCCGTCTCCTGCCAGTTCCCGGGGTTGGCGCCGAGCTCGATGGGCCAGCAGTTCCGTGAGCCTGGCCTCGGTCGGATGGAAGTCCGTCTTCGGGAACGTCACCGTCCCGACTGGCACTTCGTGGTCGCTCTCCCACGACTTCGTGAGATTGTCGAGGGACGTGTCGTTCTCGTTGAGAAACGGAATCCAACGAAGCTCGAACTCCAGCGGACCGGCGCTCTGGCGCGTATGCCAGTCCGCGGTCAGAGTGGGTAGGACCCTGCGTCGGCACCCGGCGCGCGGCTCCACATCGCCGGTGGGAATGAACGTGAACTTGCCGAGCACATCTCGCGCCCGCACGATCCCGGTCCAGTACTGCTGATATGCGCTCGTCGATCGCACGGTACGGAACGTCTGCGCCGCGACGTGCAGCGCGATTGCGGGAGCCTTATGCCGCGCGTGCCGCAACAGGGCGCCCACCAACAAGGCTTGAGTTGCGAGCTGGTTGTCGGTGCTCGCCGCGTCAGCCGTCGCCTTCAGCAGCGCGAGGAACTCTTCCGGCGTATCGGTCGGCGATGTGGGGTCGTTGATGGTGACGAAATCGATGCGGCGTCCTTCCGATGTTCGAAACGCCACCATGAGCCCGAGGAAGTCCGCGTTGGTTTCCGCGTGCGGGCACCCAAGGCCCGTCGACATCCTGCCGATGCCGATTCGTGCCGGCGTCGACCGCTGGAAGATGCCGAGACCGTCCAGCTCCGGAGGTAAGGTATCCGCCACCGTCAGCAGCACCTTCGATCCCGCCAGCTGCTGCTGATGCGCGCCGCGATCCGGCATCGTCAGTTGCGGATGGTTGCGCACGAGCGTCCGCTGCACGTCGGGAATCTGGCGCGCGATCGCCTCGAGCACCTTTCTCTCCTCAGGGGTGGGATCGAAGAACGTCGGCATGAGCGTCGTCCTAGAGCCCCTTCGGCGAATATTTGGTCAGCACCTGCGTCAGTGGCTTCGCGCCCGCGGGCATAGCGACGCCGCCACCGAGAATCTGCTCCGAGCTCAGCTCCTTGCCGTAGACCGCCTTGTTCGCACCCTCATCCTGGTTGAGCGTCATTCCCGTCAGCGACACGCCGGCAAACGCACCACGACTGCGCGAGTAGCTCAGGATCTTCGCTTTCATCGCCGCATCCGTTTCCGCGGTGGTCGATCGCCCGACGGGCCCACCGGCCACGGAGGCATCGCCACCCAGCGTGAACTTGCTTTTCAACAGGCTCTCGATGCCGGTGCGATTCATGACCAGCATCACGACATCAGTGGCCGACGCGCCGATCTGAAAGCCGACACTCCCGCCACCGAGCTCCACCATCGCCGGAGCGCCCCAGCTCGCCTTGTCCTTGCCGCGGCAGGTGATGGCGCCTCGACCGAACGAGCCGCCGACAATGAACCCCGCTTTCGTCATGCCTGGCACGATCACTACACACTCAGCCTTGTCGAGTATTCCCCCGGGGATGCCTTTGTCTGGCACCGACATGATTTCTTGGAATGCCGTCGCCGCATTCTGCAGCCGCTCATCTGTCTCCTTGTCGGCAAGCAGCAGGCCACTTGACAGCGAAACCAACAGCGCGGTCAGAAACGTGGTTCTCATGAGAGTTCTCCTTGCGTTCCTTGTCTCCGATCGTCCGGGGCAAGCACGCATCGTACCCGAGGAGGCGTTGCGCAACAACGATCGCCAGTCGAACGTTTGAATCGGCCGCACGCGGCGAACGTGCGCCGCGAGATATCGCGGCGCGAAAGTCGATGCCCTTGCGCTCGTTGCTGCGGATGAGTCGCATCCTTCGTCGCGAGTAGAATGCAGTCCGAGTGCCGGTCAGGATCTGTACTCGAACATCCTCGACGACATTTTTTCCGTCGGCTATGGCAACCGATCTCGACCGTCATCGGTCTCGTGTTGCTCATCATCGGGATCCTGGCGTACACGACGGATCGGCGTGGCCGGCGACGATTCGCACGCGCACTGCGCGGCAAGCTGTTGAGCATCACTGCGGGCGGTTAGAATCGCGTCGTCGGGTTATCCTCTGCTGACGATTATGAAGATTCTGATCGTGGAAGACGACACCGAGTCACGCGAGACGTTGAAGGTCCTGCTGGAGCTGGATGGCCACGATGTCACGTCCGCGCAGAACGGCAGCGAGGGATGGCAGGCCTTCGAGCACGCAGACTATCCGGTCGTGATCTCGGACTGGCTCATGCCGGAAATGGACGGTCTCGAGCTGTGCCGCAGGATTCGAGCAGCCGCCCGTCCGAGTTACTGGTACGTGCTGCTCATCACCGCGCTCAAAGGCAAGTCTTCCTACCTTCAGGGAATGGCGGCAGGCGCCGACGATTTCGTGTCGAAGCCGTACGATCCCGACGAGCTCAAGACGAGGCTGATCGTCGCAGATCGGATCATTGGCATCCAGGATCGCGTGAAGCGTCTGGAAGGCATCCTCCCTACTTGCATGTATTGCAAAAAAATCCGCGACGAGCAGAATCAGTGGGTGGGCATCGAGGCGTACATCAGCACGCGCAGCCAGGCATCGTTCAGTCATGGCGTCTGTCCGGCCTGCTATGAGTCCCACATCAAGCCCGAACTCGACCAGATCCGCCGTCGCCCCGGGTAGTTCCCAGTCAGACGAATCAGAACGACGTGCCGGCCGTCACATAGAATCGCGCCTCACCGCTGCTGACCGATCCGAGACTCTTCAGCGGCACGCCGACGCCGGTGCGGATGCGAATCGATATGAACGAGAACAGGTCGATGTCGCTCACCACCTCGCCGCCGGTGGACAGAAGTTGCGGCGCTCCCAGGCGATCGACGCGACTTGCCGCCCCCACGCTGTCGATGAACCACGATCCCGACAAGCCTCGCAGGTAGAGAGGCAACGCCCCAAGGCCGCGACTGACGCGAGCGATCGGCAGGCGCATTTCTGTGCGCGCACTCCAGAGTGCACTCGCAGCGATGAATCCGGGCGGGTAGCCGCGGACCTCGAAGTTGGTGCCGCTACCCTCGAGGACGGACGTCGTTCCCACGCCTCCAGCGGTAAGGCGACCGGCCGCCGGCCCCCGTTGTTCGGCGATGCGCGCCGTTAGCGCCAGCACGGGTCGTCCGGACGTCGTCCACGACGGAAACGATCGATATACGGATGACGCCACTTCCCAGCCCAGAGCGCCAGCGATCATCTGCAGTCGCCCGGAGATAGTCGACAGACGCGGACATGCGCACGCCGTCCTGAGCCGAGATAGAGCGAAGACCTGCCTGCGCGTTGCCGAAACTCATGCCCAGGGCTCCGCCGATCAGTGTCGGGTCCTGCTCGATTGGGTCGGCGGCTGCGCGTGCGGCCGCATCGCCGTCGTTTTCGCGATGCCGGTCTTCGACCTCGAGGTTCGCACTGAAGAGCGTCAATCGTCGCAACGTCTCCCAAGGGAAGACCACGCCGACGGCCGCGGAGCGCTTGCGCTCGAGTCGCAATAGCTCGCCAGCTTCTGATTCGACGCGTTGCTCGAGCCGCCATGTTGACGCAACCTGACCGAACAGATGCGCACGAGGGAACCGGCGATAGACGTAGCTCGCCGATCCGATCACTCGGCTATCAGGTCCGTACGCCGCACGTCCCTGCCATGCGTGCCGGCCGATGACATCAACCCCGCCCGTCGCGACACCCGCGAATGCACCGAGCTCCTCCACGCTCTCGAACACCGGCGACCAGCCGGTCGGCAGCAAGTCGCGCGCGGGCGAATACGCTCTTGGCGCCGTCGGATCGATCAGAGCAGGTGATGTTTCAGGACTTGCCGGCCCGTTGCGCGAATTGGGCGGCGGGCGCGGGCGCGGTGACCCAGGCGGCGCGGTCGATCTCGAGCCGTTCGAGATGGCGTCCGTCCGCGTGCGTCACGGTCGCTACGATCGCCGTCCGGTCCGGGACACTGCCGGGCTGGCGTGCATCACTCGACGCTTGCGGCATCGGAACGACCGCCACCTCGTGGAGCCCGGTCGGGACTCGCGCCATCAGGTAGAGACGCGGGTCGGCGTCACCTTCGAGCTCGACACCATACAGCTCACGCAGGCCGGTGCGATCGGAGGTAAAGAACAATCGATGCAGTCCTGCGGGAGCGTTCGGGTCCCATTCCGGGACCCCTTCGATGCCACGATCGTCGGTCAGCGTTTGAAGTAACCGTCCATCCGGTGCGAGGAGTACCAGATCGAACGAGGTGCCACGCGTGAAGCGCACGGCGGCAAGTCGAGTGCCGTCTGGCGACCAGCGCGCGGTCCCCCAGGCAGTCTGGGTCGAGAACTCGGTCAGGGGCGAGATCGTCCCGGACTGAAGATCGACCGTCACCAACCTGCTGCGATCCTTGTCGTACTGCACGGCGACGATCGTGCGGCCCGATGGGTGCACGTCTGGTGACGTGAGACGCGCGGATCGCGTGAGTCGCGTGGTAGCGCCAGACGCGACCTCGACGCGGAACAGATCGGCATACCAGCGCGCGTTGTCTACGAGCGTGAGCTGCGACAGAACGATCGAGCGGCCATCGGGCATCCACGCGAACGCATGCGCGCTGTCGACGCGGATCACCCGCCGCGACTGGCACGTCTGAAGGTCGGCGACGTACAGACCCAGCGGCTGGCGGCCTTCGTCCGTGGAGAGAAACGCAATCGCCGATCCGTCAGGCGATACGCGTGGAAACGATGTCTGATGCGCCACGTCGCACACGCGCATCGACTCAGCCAGTCCAGGAGCACTGGTGCGAAGTCGGTCGCGCAGGCGCAGAGCCTCAGCGCGTTCAGAGTCGATCCAGTCGTTCCACTCCTGCGTGAGGCTCCTGCCGCCGAAGGCCTCTCCGACCCCAGCCCCGCGCGACAGGATCGATCGAAAACTGCCCGCGCGTCGCGCCATCCACACCGGCGTGGTATCGACACCGTAGCGATTGGCAAGGTGCTCGAGGAAGAGACCGCCGAACACGTAGTGGCGGTCGAGCGGCCAGGAGCCCGGATCCGATTCCGCTTCGTCGATATGAGGACCCTTCGTCTCGAGGAGCCACGCGCGCAACATCTCGGAAAACCGTGCGCCGCGAACGCGGCCGCTGTCGGTGAGGCGCGATTCGTAGAATGTCGCCAGCCCTTCGATCAGGAAACTGCCGTCGAAGAGATGCGGGAACGTCAGCTCGCTGCGGCCGAACACTCCGCGCAGCACGCGCCATCCGCGACGCGCCTCATCGAGATGGAACACGTGTGCGAGCTCGTGGGTGATGAGCAATTCGACCGGGTCGTCAGCGAAGAAGAGATCGCCTTCGACCGGCGTGTGCGCGAACGCGATGATTCTGTTCGTGGGAGTCGACGTCGCCGCGCCGTTGAAGATGTCTCCCTGGTCCACGATGACCAGGCGGATCTTGTCTCGTGGAGTGACGCCATAGGCACGCATCAGAAGTGCGTGCGCTGTTTCGGCCCGTGCGGCGGCACGCCGTGCGTAGTCCTCCAGCGCCATCTCGTAGGTCACGATGAAGTGTGACGTCTCGAACGTCCGGTAGCGCGCGAACGGAACACCGAACTGCGCGCGCGCCACGGTCACGATCAGAAATGGGATCACACACGCAAACAGCAGTGTTCGGGCTGCGTCAGGTCGCACGTTCATATAAGTGTCAGACGAATTCTCGGCAGATGTGGCCGCCTGCCTCACTGTGCAGCTCCCGGTATTCGTCTGCCTGAATTGTGAGTGACAACGATCACTCGATCGTCATGCGAAGCGTCACAGATCAGGCGCTCAAGGGCCCTCTACGCTGACATCGGCCACAACAAGGAGGTGTGCGATGGTAGTTTGGAACCATGCCGGACGGGGACGCTGGTTCGCAATGGTGGTGCTCGTGCTTGCCATCGTCGCGGCCGGATCAGGGACACACGAGCGTGCGGCGGCGGCGACGGGAGACCATTTGACGTTCAGCCAGCCGACGGCTCTTCCCGGTGCGATTCTTCCCGCCGGGGAGTGCACGTCTTTGAACGCGCGAGCGTGGACAACTCGGCCAACGTCGTGCGAGTCAGAGACGCAAAACGCTCCGCTGTGCATTTCTTGGGCTATACGCAAGAAGTGCGGCGGCCCAACCGAGACACCAGCAAGCGCTTCGTCGAGCTCGGCGAAGCGTCACCGGGACAGCCAGTTCCAATCAAGGTCTGGTATCCGGGCGGGGCGGACCGGGGATACGCATTCGACTGGTAAGAACCGCGTCGAGCGCGGAGCCATCGGGGCTCCGCGCTCGGCTAGAAGCTGTTTTATTATAGTTCCGCAGGCCGGGCTGCGCGGGAGCCGCCAATTGAAGGGCCGCCACGCCGCGCTGGTGTTGGTCGCCGTCGAGAAACGTGGCGCCACATCTGGCCGCGTGCGCATGGCCGTGATTCCCGACTTCAAGGCGACGACGCTGACGGCCTTCATCAAGCAGCACGTGGCGCCGGGCTCGACGATCTATACGGACGGCCTGAAGCAGTTCACCGGTCTGCCGCTCGCCGGCTTCAAACATGTGGCGCGTTCGCAACCGCTGCGCGGCGAACTCCGCAAGGGAGCCCCATCGGTCGTGCCGCTGGCGGACCGCGCGATCGGCAATCTGCAGCAATGGCTCGTCGGGACCCATCATGGCGTCAGTCGAGCTCAGCTCCAGGTGTACCTCGACGAGTTCGCGTTTCGCCATAACCGCCGGCGGAAACCGACCGCAGCCTTTCAGACGCTGCTCGGTCTCGGCGCCGGGCGCGCGCCGACTCCCTATCGCCGAATTCGGGGCGCTGAGGACGTGGCAGCCAATGGCTGATCGCAACATATTGGGGTCAGCTGAAACAACCGGATAAGCAAGAGCAAGCTAACCCAATCCAAGCGGACCAACGGTGTACGCGAGATTGGCGGCTATCTCGAGTTGTCCGCCGAGCAGCCGCTGCAGCCCACCGATCTCGAGCCGGATGGTGTGGTCGTCCCAGGTCACGTACTTCCGGCGCTTCAACGCGCTCAGCGCCCGACTGACCGTTTCGCGGGAGCACCCGGTCATCTCGGCAAGCTCCTGGTGCGCCAGCTTCGGAATGACGACCGTGGCACCGTCGTACCGTCCTTCCTGTCGGGCAATTCGTCCCAGGCACCACGCCACGCGCGAGACCGCCGGAAACGTCGACACACCGCGCACATGATCGCTGGCGTCGCGCAGCATCGATGCCACGCGCGCGACCATGCGCTGTTCGAACCCGGTGTTCCGACGGAGCTGCTCGAAGAGGGGCGCCGCAATGCGGATGAAGTGGCAGCTCTCCATCGCCACCAGCGACGCCGAGCGTGTCGAGCGATCGAGCAGCGCGACCTCGCCCACGAGACTGACCGACTTGATGATACGGAGCAGGATTTCGGAGCCGTTGTCGCCACTCAGCACGACTTTAGCTCTTCCTGTTGTCAGCACGAGGCAGCAGTCGGCTGTCGATCCCTCCTCGAACACACGAGCACCCTTCTTGACGGTGACGGAGCGAGCTCCAGCCGCGAGTGTTTCGAGCTCAGACGCCGACAGTTCCGAGAACGGGGGCAGCGCCTGCAGGAAACCCTTGATGACATCCTTGCTCATCGCAACAGCCATAAACGTTCCTCCGGCGACTTGCCGACGGCCTCATTCTACGAGTCTGGCGAGGCAGCGTCGGTCGATACGACACGCCACATGGCGACCGCCGTCGATGGACAGGCCGACCGGAATTCGACCGACTCCCGGACGGTCTCCGGGACATCATGCCGCTCGATTCGCCTGAATCCGAGCTTCGGGAAGAAACGTTCCGCCGTCGTCGTCAGCAGATACACCGCCGGTACTTTGAGGGTTCCTGCCAGCTCCAGCGCTGATTGCGTGAGTCGATGTCCTAGACCGGTGCCGCGGAATGCAGCGTCAACGGCTACCGATCGCAGCAGGGCACCATCAGAATACACCTCGAGCGCGGCGCTCCCGACGACGCGATCCTGGGCGCGGGCCACCAACGCCGTGTCGAGATGCCGCAGCAGGTCGTCGGTCGGGAGAGAGCAGCCGGTCAGCAGCTGAACGATCGCCGGGCCGTCAGCCGGCGCCGCACGATCGATGTAGACGGTGTTCGACATCCTGTTGACGATAACCCACCCGCGGCCAGGATGGTGCATGCGGACAACGTCAGCGACCGGGCGCACCGAACGTCTCGTAGAATGAACCTGTCGCGTGGCCCGGAGATATCCTGGAGGACGGTCGCACATGCCTGTGACTCGCTGCGCCACCACGCTCGTCGCCGTCATTCTTGTCGTCTGCGTCACCACCGCCTGGCAGGCGGATCCGGTCGTCGACTGGATTCGCGGCAGCGCCATTCCTCTCAGCACGCCTGAGGCCGGCCGCGGCTTCAGCGATCTGCAGCCGCTGAAAGCGGTCATCGGCGACGCGCGAATCGTCGCGCTTGGTGAAGCGACGCACGGCTCGCGCGAGTTCTTTCAGCTCAAGCACCGGTTGCTCGAGTTCCTTGCGACCGAAATGGGCTTCACCGTGTTCTCGATCGAAGCGAACCTGCCCGAGGCGTACCGCCTGAACGACTACGTGCTCGAGGGGACCGGTGATCCCGCACAGCTGCTGCGCGGCATGTATTTCTGGACGTGGGACACCGAGGAAGTCCTCGCCATGATTCGCTGGATGCGCGAGTTCAACCAGTCGGGGAAAGGGCGCGTGCAGTTCACCGGCTTCGACATGCAGACGCCCACTGTCGCCGCGGGCATCGTGCGCGACTTCGTCTGCGGTACGACGACACGTACGGCGCGACCGTCGCCGAGGCGATGACGCTCGCCACGACAGCGTCGGGGCCGGGCTCATCACGGCGTTCGGCGTCGCCACCGGAACATTCCCCGTCGCGCGTGCTGCTGGCAAGACGAGTCCGTTACAGCGGCTACATCAGGACCGAGGGAGTGACGCGCGGCTTCGCCGGTCTCTGGTGGCGCGTCGACGGACAAGCAGGTGTGATGGCGTTCGACAACATGCAGGACCGCGGCCCCAGGGGATCGACTGCGTGGACGCGATACACCATCGAACTGCCAGTCAGCTCTGAAGCCAGGAACATCAACTTCGGGCTGCTGCTGCCTGGCGACGGCACGGCGTGGTTCGACGACCTGACGATCGAGCTCGACGGAGAGGCGTTCACTGATCAGTCCACGTTCGATCTCGGCTTCGAGTCGCCGACGGCACGTGGCTTCTACACAGGGGGCAGCGGTTATCGTGTCGGCATCGACTCCGCGGTGGCGAGGACAGGAGCGCAGAGTCTCCGCATGCAATATGTAGCCGCTCCGCCGGCGACACCCGAGACCCCCAGAACCAGTCCGTCGGTAGCGTCGGCGAAATGGAAGGACGTCGTGGCTCACCTCGAGTCCGCCCGCCCGGGTTACCGCGCGGGCGGCGCAACCGAGCGCGACATCGAGTGGGCCGTTCAGAACGCACGCGTGGTGCTGCAGGCGATGCAGATGCGCGCGGCCGAAGTCACCCGCGATCGAAGCATGGCGGAGAACGTCCGGTGGATCCTCGACCGCAATCCAAAGGAGAAGATCGTGCTCTGGGCCCACAACGGTCACGTCGCGACCGGTGGTTTCTGGTACGAGACGATGGGCAGCGCGCTGCGACAGATCTACGGGCAACAGATGCTGGTGATGGGATTCGCGTTCAACCAGGGATCGTTCCAGGCCATTCCCCAGGGTGGCGGCGCGCTTCGCAACTTCACCGTACCACCCGCACCACCGGGCTCACTGGATGCGACGCTCGCCGCTTCCGGGATTCCTCTCTTCGCCCTCGATCTTCGCAAGGCACCCGAGTGGTTCCGCGAGGCACATGGCTCACGGCAGATCGGTGCCATCTACCCGGAGGGTGCACCGTTCGCGTTTCTCGGCGACATCGTGCCGACCGAGGCTTACGATGCCGTCCTGTTCGTGGAAGCAACCACAGTCGCGCGCAAGAATCCCGGTCGATAAGCCTCATCCGCGCGAACGCTGACAGATGAGTTCCGATTTCATTTGATCACCCCCGCGCCTCCGCTTAGGGTGTCAGGCAGTGGATCGTGAACGCCCGACGAACGTTGCCATTCCTCCCCCATCCGGGGTTGCCCTCGATCTCGCTCATCCGACCTGGCCGGCGAACTGTCAAGCGAGGTGACATATGCGCGCAGTCATCACGATCGTACTCGCGTGGCTCGTCCTCCTTCCCGCGACGGCGTCGGCGCAAGCGGTCATCACGGGGACGGTACGTGACACGTCCGGTGCAGTGCTTCCCGGCGTGACCGTGGAAGCCGCGAGCCCGGCACTCATCGAGAAGGTTCGCGGGGCGGTGTCCGACGGATCGGGGCAGTACCGCATCGAGGACCTGCGGCCCGGCACCTACACCGTCTCGTTCACGCTCACGGGCTTCAGCGTGTTCAAGCGGGAAGGCATCGAGCTGACGGGCTCGTTCACGGCCGTCGTCAACGCCGAGATGAGGCTCGGCGCGCTCGAGGAAACGATCGTCGTCACGGGCGAGAGCCCGGTCGTCGACGTGCAGAGCGCGCGGCGACAGATGACGCTGGGGAGCGACGTGCTGCGGTCGATACCCACGATCCGTAACTACAACGGCGTCGTCTTGCTCGTGCCCGGCGTCGTGACCAATACCAACGACGTCCCAACCGGCGCCACCACGACGCAATTTCCGATTCACGGCGGCCGCAACAACGAAGGCCGCCTGATGATCGACGGACTCAACATCGGCACGCCCGTCGGAGGCAATCAGCCGCCGGGCTACATCGCGGACATCGGCAACGCACAGGAGATCACGTTCACGACGTCCGGCGGCCTCGGCGAATCGGAGACCGCTGGCGTCGTGATGAACGTGGTGCCGAGGACCGGCGGCAATCGCATATCGGGCGCGGTCTTCTTCAGCGGCACCGGCGAGGGACTCCAGTCCAGCAACTACACCGAGGAACTGCGTCTCGCTGGACTTACCGCCGCGATTCCCCTCAGCAAGGTGTACGACCTCAACGGCGCCGTGGGCGGCCCCGTCATGCGGGATCGCATCTGGTACTTCGTCAATGCGCGCACGCAGGGCAGCACGCGCGGGATCGCGAGCGTGTACTACAACCAGAATGCAGGCGACGCAACCAGGTGGCTGTACTCACCGGACCCCGACCGGCCGGCGTTCTCCGACCGCACGTGGGACAACGTGAGCGGGCGCATCACGTGGCAGGCCACGCCACGCAACAAGATCGGCTTCTACTGGGACGAGCAGCGGATCTGCCGCAACTGCGAGGGGATGACGCAGGGCATCACCGACCCCCAGCGCGTGTCGCCCGAGGCGATCGGCAACGGCTCGGGGACGTTCCGGGTGCCGCAGGTCACGTGGTCGTCGCCGGTCACGAACCGCTTTCTGCTCGATGCCGGCTTCGGCGGCAACTACAACGGCTACGGGCACCGTGAGCGGGAGGGCAACACCACGCGTCCGCTCATTCGCGTATCCGAGCAATGCGCTGCCGGATGCCCGGCCAACGGCAACATCCCGGGTCTCGTCTACAGGTCACAGGATTGGCTCGATGCGTGGCAAGGCTCGTGGAACTGGCGTGCCTCGGCATCCTATGTAACTGGAGCACACAGCCTCAAGATCGGATACCAGGGGAACTTCCTGACCGATGACCAGGTCTGGTACACGAACGACGAGCAACTGGCCTATCGACTGAACAACGGCGTGCCGAACCAGCTCACTCAGTACATCGCGCCCGTATCAGCGCGATTCGCGCGCGGCGTTCTACGGGATCTATGCCCAGGAGCAGTGGACGCTCGGCCGGCTGACGCTGCAGGGCGCGCTTCGGTATCGACCATGCCCGAAGCTGGTTCCCCGAACAGCAGGAAGGACCGTCGCGTTTCCTGCCGGAGGCCATCAAGTTCCCGGAAACGAAGGGCGTGGACAGTTACAACGACATTTCGCCGCGCGTCGGTGTCGCCTACGATCTCTTCGGCAACGGCAAGACAGCCCTCAAGGCCAACGTCGGCAAATACCTGGAAGGCGCCGGCATCCAGCTCAATTTCGCCAACCCGAATCCCACGTTCCGGCTTCCGGGAACGGGTCTGCCACGCACCGCCACTCGCACGTGGATCGATGCCAACAACAACTTCCAGCCGGACTGCGATCTGCTGTCACCGGCGGCGCAGGACCTCAGGGCCAGCGGGCGCGACCTCTGCGGCGCGCTCTCGAATGCCCGCTTCGGTCAGCCCGTGTTCACGAACACCTATGACGACGCACTGCTGCACGGTTGGGGCGTGCGAGCGTCGGACTGGGGCATCGGCGTCTCCGTCCAGCAGGAGATCGTGCCACGGGTGTCCGCCGAGATCGCGTATCACCGCCGCTGGTTCCGCGGCTTCACGGTGACCGACAACCTCTTCACGCAGCCGTCCGACTACACGGAGTACAGCATCACGGCTCCACTCGATCCGAGGCTGCCGGACGGAGGAGGCTATCCGATCTCGGGGCTGTACGACGTCTCACCCGCGCTCTTCGGGCAGATCGACGACTTCATCACCGATTCGCGCGGGATTCGGCGAGTGGTCGCAATACTTCAACGGCATGGACGTCACGGTGAACGCGCGCACACAGGGCGGCCTCACCCTGCAAGGCGGCGTGAGCGTCGGCCAGACGGTGTCGGACGCCTGCGACGTTCGGTCGCGCCTGCCCGAGCTGTCCGTCACCATCGGCGCGGGCCTTCAGGGATCCAGCGTCAGTCAGACGAGCCCGTACTGCCATGTGGCCACGGGCTTCCTGACACAATTCCGAGGGCTGGCCACCTACACGATCCCAAAGATCCTCGTTCAGGTGAGCGGCGTGCTGCAGAGCAAGCCTGGGCCGCAGCTCTCGGCCAACTACGCAGTACCGGCATCCGTGATAGCGCAGGCGCTCGGGCGGCCGCCTGCCGGCAACGTGACCAACGTCACCGTGAACCTCGTCGAGCCGGGAACGCTGTACGGAGATCGCATCAACCAGATGGACCTCCGTACCGCGAAGATCCTCCGATTCGGCCCGACGAGGACGATGATCGCGCTCGACCTGTACAACGCGTTCAACTCGAGCGTGGTGCTGACCTATAACAACGCGTTCGTGCCCGGCGGCACGTGGCTGCAGCCGAACTCGATTCTCACGGGACGGCTGGCACGCATCAGCGCCGAGCTGACCTGGTAGGAGGAAGGTGTCAGGCAGTGAATCGTGAATGCGTCCGAACCGTCGGGCGTGAGCGAGCTGACCTGGTAGTCAACTCCCAACTCCCAAAACCCAACTCCCAATACGGACATTGGGAATTGGGCGTTGGAGGTTGGGAGCTCTCCCTGCGAGGAAACGCTCCGTGATGAACTGGATTGAACAGTCCTGGCGCGATCTTCAGGTGGGCGTGCGGAGCCTGGCGAAGACGCCTGCGTTTACGGTGCTGGCGGTCAGCTCGCTGGCGCTCGGCATCATGACCACGACGGCAATCTACAGTGTGCTGTATGCCGTCGTGCTCGATCCGTTCCCGTACAAGAACGTCGACGACCTGACGAGCGTCCTGGTGCGGGACCCGGCGCAGCGCGGGATGCGCCTCACCTACTCCGTCGATCAGTTTGTCGAGATCGCCGAGCGAAGTCGCGTCTTCGATGGTGTCATCGCTTCGACGATCAGCGATGTCGTCTGGACGGCGATGGGGACCCGCAGCGCCTTCGTGGCAACCATGGCACGTTCAACACGTTCGACGTCATGGGGGTAGCCCCGCTCCTGGGACGAACGCCAACTGCGAGTGACGCCCAGCCTGGCGCCGAGCCGGTCGCGGTGCTCGGTTATCAATTCTGGCAGCGTCAGTTCGGCGGCGATCCAACCGTGGTGGGACGCCGCCTCCGGCTGAACGACACGGTGCGTACCGTCATCGGTGTCATGCCGAAGCGGTTCATGTGGCGGGGCGCCGACGTGTACCTGCCGATCCCATTCGAGCGAGGACGAATCGTCGAAGGGGTCGCGAACGTGCACCTGCTCGGGCGCTTGAAACCGGGCGTGACAGAGGCCCAGGCGGCGGTGGACCTGTCCCCAATCATCGCGGATCTGAAAGCACGCGAACCCGGACAGTTCCCCGATCAGTGGCGTGTGGGACTGCTGTCGTTCAAGCAGACATTCCCCAGCGCGATTACGCGCGACATCTGGGTGCTCATGGGAGCCGTTGGCTGCTGCTCCTGATCGCGTGCGCCAATGTCGCGAATCTGCTCCTGTCGAGGGCCAACGTGCGGCAGCGCGAGATGACCTTGCGCGTCGTGCTCGGTGCCGGCCGGAGCCGGCTGGTGCGGCAGCTCCTCACCGAGAGCCTCTTGCTCGCACTCACCGCCGGTGCGATCGGCGCCGCCTTCGCCAAGGTCGGCCTTCCCGCTCTGCTGGCGCTCGTCCCGCCCGACACCATCCCCGCCGAATCGGAGGTCACGCTGAACTCCGAAGTCCTGATGTTCGTGCTCATCGTCTCGGTGGCCACGAGCGTGATCTGCGGGCTTGCACCCGCCCTGCATACGTCGCGTCGCGATCTCGCGGCCTCGCTGCAGGAGGTCGGGCGCGGGCTGGCAGGCGCAACGCGACAGGCGAGGATGCGAAAGACCCTGGTCGTTGCCGAAGTCGCACTCTCGCTGATGCTGCTGGCGGGCTCGAGCGTGCTCCTGCGCACATTCATCGACATCGCGAACGTCGATCTCGGCGTCGCACCTGAACGCGTGCTGACCATGCGCATTCCGTTGTCGCCACAGCGGTATCCCGATGCGAGCCAGCGAATCGCGTTTTTCCGCGAGCTGTTGCCGCGCGTTGCCGCGCTTCCTGGCGTCGATGCCGTCGGGTTGAATACCAACGTGCATCCACGGGGCAACATGCGAGTCGTTGCCGGCGTCCGCGGCGGACCACCGAGCGACGAGCTCGTACAGGTCCATCAGGTCAATGCGGACTACATGAAAGCGCTGGGTGCACGCCTCCTGACGGGCCGGCTGTTGAGCGAGACCGACGTGGAGGGCGCCAGAGCTGTCGCCGTGGTCAATGAGCGCTTCATCCGCACGCGATTGAGCGGCCGAGGGCCGCTCGGGGAGATCGTCATCCTGCCGCGGCTGAAGGACCCGCCCTTCAACGTCGCCAACGACTCGTTCCAGATTGTGGGCGTGGTCCAGGACAGGTTGAACGACGGGCTGACCGCGCCCATCACGCCCGAGATCTACCTGCCATTCACGGTCAGCGGGATCCCGAATCTCATCGCTGTCCGCACTCAGGGTGATCCGGCCTCGGTTACGCGCGCGATTGCCACTCAGGTGTACACGCTGGACAAGGAGCAGCCGGTCACTGCGGTGATGACGCTCGATCGCCTGCTGCAGGATACTCAATACGCCACACCACGGTTCAACCTCGTACTCCTCTCCATCTTTGCGACTTTTGGTCTTCTGCTCGCGGCCCTCGGAATCTACGGAATCATGTCGACGGCAGTGTCGCAGGAGCGACGGGACATCGGCGTTCGTGTGGCGCTCGGCGCTGACAGCAGCACGATTTCTCGGATGGTTCTTGCGCGCGGTTCGCGTCTCTTGATCGTCGGCATCGCGATCGGTCTGGCGGGCAGCATCAGCGCAGCCCGCCTGCTCGCCGCCGAGGTGTGGAGGGTCCCTGCTCTGGATCCAGTGTCGTTCGTCGCCGTGTCGCTCCTCCTGCTCGCGGTTGGACTGCAGGCGTGCTATTGGCCTGCGCGACGCGCCGGGCGAACGGATCCACTCATTGCGCTGAGACAGGAGTAACGCAACGGATTCTCACCGCATAGAGTCCAGGACGCTCTTCAACTGCTCGCGGCTTTCGAGCGCCCACTCGGGTTCCTTGTTGTCTTCCTTGAACCGGTTCCACGCGGAGAGCAGGTCGCGGCAGTGGGTCTCGAGGGCTTCACGGATCGTTTTCTTGTCCTCGGATGTGAGCCCTTCCAGGCTCACTTCCAGCACCTGATCGTCGCTGCATTCCTGCGTCCGTTCGCGCAGCAGATCGTCGATGTCGTGCTTGGACTTCTTCCACTTGTCCGATCGTTCTTTCCAGAAGTCGTTCTCCATCAGCTCCTGGTAGTAGCCGCTGCCGAGCGGGCCAAAGAAGAGATACTCGTGCTTCCGCGCGAATTCCTTGTAGGCGTCCTCGGCCGTACCAAAGACCTTTGCGAGCTCGTTCTTGATGGCCGCACCGAAGTCCTTAGCGTCCTCTTTCTGGCCTGACGTCAACATCTGACCTTCGAGCGCGTCTGCCGCATCTTCCGCACGATCGTAGGCGTCCTTCACGCGCGGATAGCTGGTCTCCTCCAGGAACTCCTTGACCATCTCGCGCGCTTCCTTGAACGTGGCGAACACGCCCTCCTCCCGGCTCAGGAGCGCGAAGATCTCGAGCTTGCGCTGTGAGGCCAGGTCGCGCTTGAGGTCAATCGCGCGGATCGCACCCTTGATGATGATTTCGACGATGCCGAGATTGACGGCGTTGAACGCCACCAGCACCTTGGCACGCAGCGCTTCCTTCGACTCCATTTCCGCGCTGGCGGCAAACTTCGCGGCATCGGCGAGAATCTCTTCGTATTCGAGCGCGATCTTCTTCATGCGCTCTTCGATGTCGTTGTCTGCCTCGCGGATCTTCTTCCACTTCTCCTCGAATTCCTTCTCCGCTTTCTGCAGCGCCTTGGTCATCGTGACCATGGCATCGCGCTGGGGCGCCACCTGCGACGTCATCAGCTTGAAGAAAAACGTGTGCTCCTCGTTGCTGATCCTGGCGAGCCACATCGACTTCCGGTCCTTGCTGATGGCGTCGTGTGCCATCGCCGCGGCGTCCTTGGCCTTGTCGATCCACTGGGCGTGCCGGTCGTCCTCGCTCGGCTCGAGGATCTCGAGGAGATTCTCGAGGCGGCCTTCGCGCTGAGCGAAGTAGCTCTCCAGCACCTTCGTGACGTCGCTCGTCGCCTCGTCGTCGCCCGCCTGGCGAGCTCTTCGAGGACTTCCCGCTGGCGTTTGTCGTAGGACACGGCGCCTCCATTCTGTGTGCGCGCCCTGAAGGCGCGCAACATAAACTGTTGCGCAACACGTTCTGTTGCGCTATCGTTACCAGCATGCCCGTTGCCCTGGCTCAGAAGGTGCGGACGCTCAGTGTCGACTTCCGCTCGTCGGCGCAACTGGCCGACCTGCTCGGCGTGAGCCGCTCGCAGGTGACCCGCTGGCTCCGCGGCGCTGGCATCGATCCGCTCAACGCCGAGAAAGTCGACCTCCTCGAGCTCGTCTGGTCGAACCTGCTCCGCATCTACGATCGCGACGCCGCGCTCTCCTGGCTCTTCGGCGTGAACCCGTTGCTCGGCGATCGCCGGCCCGTCGATCTCATCCGCCTGGGCCGGACCGAGGAGCTGATGCGGGCGATTCGAGCCGAGCGGTCGGACACGTTCGCGTAATACATCCGCTCCGCACGTGATCCTCTATCGCTGCTTCGCTTGGGACGAGCGCGCCGGCGACACTCGACCGGACGGCCCGCTCTGGTTTCCTCGCATCTACCAGGGCGAGGGACGCCACGACAATCCCGATGGCTACGGCTGCCTCTATCTCTCGACTTCTGCGCTCTCGACTGTCGTCGAACAGCTCGCCCGATTTCGTGGCCAGCGGCTGCTGCCCTCGCTGTTGCGCCGCCGCGGGCTGCCGCTGGCTCTGGCCGGGCTCGAACTCGATGACGGCGCGACGCTCGTGGATCTCGACGATCCGGTCGTACTCCGGCGCGAGCGACTGCGGCCCTCCCGAATCGCGACACGCGACCGGCACATCACGCAGCCGCAGGCCCTGGCGTTGCACGATCGGCACCGCGACGCCGCCGGTCTGCGCTGGTGGTCGACCTACGAAGCCATGTGGATCAACGTGACGCTGTTCGAGCGCGCGGCCTCGCAGCTGCACGTCGGGTCGGTACGAGCGCTGAGCCTCGAGGATCCGGCCGTCGTCGAAGCGGCGGATTTCTTCGGCCTTCGCGCGTTGCCCTAAGAGGGTGTCAGGCAATGAATCGTGAACGTTACTACGGCGAGGACCCCGCTCGGTCGTGACGGCCAGACCCCACACCCTGCGGACACGTCCGACCTCGGGCCCGGCTCAATGCCTTACTAACGGTAGAGGGCGCCACTGCCAGAAATCTTGCGATTTCAGCCAGTCGATAGCCGTGCGTCACGTGCGCGACGAGAATCAGGGCCTCCCGGCTGCGACTGTCTGCCTCCTCTTCGGAGAACACCTGCTCCAGCGGCGGCTGTGCACACTGTCGGCACTCGAGGGGGATCGGCCGATTCTCCCCGCCACGCGCCAGGGACTCCGCAACGGCCTTCTTGAAGCGCGCGGTGCCGAGCGCCGCCGCCAGGTCGAACGACCACGTCAGCCCTGCCGGATCCCGCACGTACGCGTGATAGTGGCGCTGCGCGTCGGGCAGCCAGTCGGCGCGAAAGGCCCAGCGCAGCCAATCCAGGTGGAGCCACACCGGTGCCTCTTCCAGGCCAGCGGTCGCGCGATGCGTGCTCCAGGGCCAATCCGCCGCGTCACGGGACAGGTGCGCCTTCACTGGATTCAGGGCAATGTAGCGCGCGACCCGCCGCAAGTATTTTTCGCGTTGGACCACAAGCGACTCGAACCGCTGCTCGAACGTATGTCCCACGCGTCCATGTCGGCGATTGAACGCTTTCGAGTATTCGGTGTTCAGCGTCCGTATGAACTCGGACAGATTGCCGCGCGGCGTGTCCAGCAGTGCATGGTAGTGCGTGCCCATCAGACAGCAGGCGTAGACACGCACCTGGCAGTCGCACGCGGCCTCGCCGAACGTGTTCATGAACGTCCGTCGGTCGTCGTCATCGTCGACGATCATCGATTTACGGTTGCCGCGCGACATCACGTGGTACACCGCGCCCGAAAACTGAATGCGGTGACGCCTCGCCATAAGCTGACGCATCGCAAACGACGGGCCGTCAGATAATTCGCGAGTTCACGACGAGATGTCGTCAGTCCGCAGAGGTTGTGGCAAATAGTGCGAACTGCGGCGCGGGCGCGCCATGCAAGAATCGCGCGGTCGGCACCTGGGAAGTCAGGCCAGGCTTCTCGACTGTTCACGATATGGTGGCTTCACGATTCACTGCCTGACACCTCCCCCTACTCTTCGATTTCGATTGTGCGTGCTCGTTTCGATTTCGAGCAGAGGACGAGTACCCTTCGGGCCAGGCCATGGTGCGGTGACGGCTTCTAGCTGTTGCGACGAGGCCGCGTCTGCTTGATGTACTCGGTGCGACCGGTGGCACCGCTCATGGCCCAGCGGTGCTGGGATTGCGGCGGCACTTCCGGCGTCCATGTCGCGTCCGCGGGAATCGCCTCCGACGCTGGGACGCGTCCGATTCTCGATCTCCGCGATGACGATCCCTTCGCCTTCGCCGTATGCGCGACGGGCCACCTGTACGACCCGAGGCATCGACGATCTGGCTCTCACCGGCGAAGCGCAGGAGACGGTCGCCAGGTGAGCCCGATGCAGACGTCCAGACATCTCCTACGAGGTTCGCGTGGACTACCGGGGCGCCGACCATGCGGCCGAGCCGCCTCGGCGCTTCCTGGACACCGTTGCGAGCCACGAGTACATCCTGGCCTGCGGCAGGGTTCGACCGGGAGACGTCTGGTCCCCCAAATGGCCATCCCGAGGCGGCAAGGATCAGATCGACACGCCCGGTGAGCCGGCGCGCCGTGCGAAGGCGACATTGCTCCCAGCACAGCGCTGCGCCGACCGCAGATCCACCGGTGAGCGGAAAGACAGCGCTCTTGATGTTCCCGGCTCTCGAGGGGATTGGTGTCGGCGGCTCGATGACGGCACCCCGGCGCGACAGCTCCTTGATGTACTCGTCGTCTTCACCGCCGGCGTACACGCTGGATTCGATGTTGCTGGTTGGAAAGTCCTTGTCGTGCGTATGGATCTGGCCGTCGGGTGTGGCGAGCACGAACGTGTTGAACACATCGGCGCCACTGCGAGCGAGGAACGAACCACCGACGTATGCCTTGCCTTCTTTCGCCAGCGCCTTGAGCAGCTGCATCGGCGCACCGTCGAGCGGTTGGTAGGCGTGGACCAACCGGGTCGGATGGATGGCGATCGCCGTGGTGAAGAACTCGGGAAGAACAATCCACTGAGCGCCCTCGCGCAGCGCGAGCCGGGTCCAGCGCTCGGCGTTCTCGAGATTGGCGTCCACTTCCCCAAGTGTCGCGTGCATCTGCACCGCGGCGACGCGCACACGACGCTTTCCGTCCTGGGCGCGCGCGGCGCCGCCCAGTGCGAGCGTTCCCGTTCCGGCCACCGCTGTCTTCAGGAGCTCTCTGCGAGTGATCGGTCGCATGTCTACCTCCCGCCCCGGGATATCCTGCAGCGCAGCCCTTACACTACATCAAACGAGGTGTTGCAATGGAACCACGGAGTTGGACATGTTCGGGCTGATCGGAAAGATGGTCGCCACGCCAGGCAAGCGAGGCGAGGTCATCGCCATCCTGCTCGAGGGGGTGACAGACATGCCCGGTTGTCTCGCCTACATCGTCGGTGAGGATGCGACTGACGCGAACGCGATCTGGATCACCGAGGCATGGGACAGTGAAGCCAGCCACAAAGCTTCGCTGACGCTCCCCTCCGTCAGGGAAGCCATCACGAAGGCAAGGCCCCTGATTGCCGGCTTTGGCGAGCGAATCGTCATGACACCAGTCGGCGGGCAGGGACTTGCGCCGTCAAAGGGCCGCTGACTCTACATCCTCGTCCCAGATGCGCTAGCCTGTGCCGACGCGCGGCACGCCAGAGCACCGGCGCTTCAGCGCTCGGCTGCGAGGAAGCGAAGCGCGGTCAGGCTCGGCATGAACAGATACGCGCCGGCCACGACAGTCACGAAGCGTGGCAACGCCGCCGTGACGTGATCTCCTGAAGACGTCGGAATCGTCATACGGCTCTCCGGCTGCCCGTGGCCTCGCTGATCGCCAATCACGGGATCCTTGTTGTCCTGCAGCCCGCCGAAGCGCGGGTTGTTGCACCACGTCTGCTGGACGAACTCGAACTGGCTGCGGATGCTGGCGTTGACGCAGAAGAAGTGCACGCCTCGCGACTGGCCGTCGTCGCGCATGTCGAGCAGGGCGTCGCGTGTGGCGCGCCCCGTGGTGTCCTGCAGGAGACTCGGATCGAACAGCGGCGAGCCGAACGCGCGGCCGCGCCGGAGCAGCCGGTGGGCCTCGGACATGCTCAACGACTGCGCGCGCGGGTAGGGCTTCAGCACGTCGCGGGGATTGGTGCGGCGAACATGCGCCCCGAGAGGACAGGCGAGCCCGTCGGGATCGGAGCTGTACAGGAAGTCGTCGTGCCCGGCGAACCGGGGGTCGTCTGCCTGCGGCGTCAGCGCCACCGGTGCTCCGCTCGGCCAGCGACCCATGCACTTCGACGCCAGCCATACCATGTACGCGGGATCGGTGCCGCGACCGGCGCGCACGGCGTCGTCCTTCATGAACGTCCAGAACGCCGCGACATCCTGGCGGAGCTTCCTGTACACCACGAACGATCCATTGCGGCCAAGGTCGCGAAGCCCGAGGTGCGCGTGGTACGGGTTCGCAAACGCGGGCAGCAGGCCTTTGGGATCGAGGTCACCTGGCACGACGGGCGTCGGCGGTATCACACCATAGTGGTTCTCGTAGCCGAGGATGAACTCGCCCGTGGGCACACCGTGACCGGCGATGCCGGCGATCGACGGCTGCGCGATACCGTCGTGAAATCCGAAGTGCTCACGCTCGTTCGCAGGGTCGATACCCCAGCTGAAGACTGTCCGGGTACCTCGGTCACGGCACCGGCCGACTGCTCCACGAGGCGACGCTGCGCGCCGCAGAGCCGATCGAGACCTGCCTTGTCTTCCGCGTGCAGCAGCAGGACGGCGTGGAACGCCCGGCCCTGACTGCCCAGCTCCCACTCGGACGGTGAACTCTCGTCGGTATCGCCGAGCACACGTGAGCGGGACGGCTCGTCGATTCCCTCCTGGAACTCGGGCGGAAACGTGCAGAGCACGCGCGCGGGCAAGCCGCTGGCGGCAAGCCCCGCCACCGTGAATGCGACGTTCACGACCGACACGGGTTTGATCGTCGCCCCGCCCGGGCCGACGGGCCAGGGACTCGACGTCGCGATCAGCGGTTCGATTGCGTGCAGCCACCGTCGTGTTCCGCCGGCCTCATGCATCCGCAGGAACAGGTAGGCGGAGCACGGCAGGTGTCCGTACCCGGTCGTAATGAACCCCTGGACGTCGGTCCGGCTTTCGACAGTCAGGCGGGCCGGCGCGCGTGCCGCTTCGGTCACGTTCGTACCCGGTCGCTCGCCGCCGCGATGGTGAGCACCGTCTGGTCTGGATAGGCGCTGAAGAACAGCTCGGCCGGCACCTGATGAGAGCGGAGGAAACGCTTGAAGGCCGGCAGGTCTCTCGCGCCGTCGGCTGGATAACCGAGCGAGGTCTCCCAGATAGCGTCCAGCCCCGAGAGGATCATCTCGGCGAACTCGTCGATGTAGTTCTCCCAGGAGTTGTCGTAATCGCTCACCAACACCAGACGTCGGCCGCCGTCGATGAGGAGCCACCGTACGAAGTGGATCGTGCTGATGCCGAGCAGGGAACCTGGCGGCGAGAGACGCCTGGCGTACGAGTCGATGGCCGACATCACCGCGCGCACACGATCGCTGTGGCCCTCCGCCACGACTGTCACCAGCGTGAGCTGGTTCTGGGTGATGACGTCCTCACGGAATCCTGCTGGCAGCGACAGCAGCGCGGAGGGCACTTCGTCCCCCGGCACGAGGGGCGCGTATCGGGCGCAGTGGTCCAGCGCTACGCTCGAGTACGGAGAGCTCCGGGCCGGCATCTGGTTCCGCGTGATCCAGTTCAGGAACCGGAACAGCGGACGGCGATCCAGGCTTGCGATGATGCGCCTCACGCCCGCGTAGACATTGCGCAGACCGAACCGCTTCACCACGCGAACGACGTCGAACACGATCGGCGCGGCCCGCATGAACCGTCGGAGCGTGTCGCTCAAACGTCGGCCGTATGAGCGGGACGAACCGCCGCGGCCAGCGGCGACGGCCGCGCGGATGGTCTCGACCGTCTCCTCGCGGAACGCAACGTAATACGCCTCCGCCTCGTGCGCGTGGGCGCGGATGAATGTGGGGAAGGCGGCGACCGTCGTGTATCCCTCGCATGCACTCCAGATCGCGTTGAGATCGGACGTGATGGCTGCCAACTCCGCGAGGTGCGAGGCGAGCGGCCCGTCGTAGACCGACGCGAACAGAAGTCGGGCTCGACCGGGCCCGCGATCCGGGTCGTCGAGGATAGCGAAGCGCGCGAAGTGGATGCCGCGGCTGCGCTCGAAGTCGATTCGCGGCCGGACGCCGGGAGCCTGGCGACGGCCCTTGACGTCGTCGCCAATCGCCCTGAGCACGCTTCGCAACGCCGCGTCCGCACCCTCGCGCAGCGGGGCAAGCACCGTCAGACACTGAGGAGGCATGGGCGCGTCTTGCGGCCGCCGCCATTCTATTCGCGCCTCCGACGCTCTGAGCTGATATTCGCATCGTGCCGGTTGTGTCGAGAGGGACTCACGTCGCCCGTTTTCGTGGGACACGCCGGGGATGGGACCAATCGGCTGTTCATCGTCGAGCAACACGGAATCAACCTTCAGCCGGGGATGTCGACTCCAGCGTGTGGCAGTGACACACCCTCGCCGACTGACGTCACTGCGGCGCACGAGCTGCTTCTGCTGACATGTCAGCGCTGATTGCTATCGGCTTGACGCCTCGATTGACCAGTGACGACAATCGTCCGGGCCAATCGAATCGCAGGAGGGGCTCGCGCTCCCATTCCTCACGGTGACGCTCCCCAAAATGCCCCGATCCGTGCGCGGCCAGACCTGACCATCGCCATCTTGATGAACTGCCGGTCGAATCAGGTTCCCGGGCCGCAGGCTCTTTGTTGACATTTCAGATCGTCGAGCGTAGATTGCCGCGAACCGCGACTCTTCATTAAGGCAACCGAATCCTTCTTCGCGCAACGTCGGCGTTTTACCTCTCTCGTCATCTCACAAGGGCGGTTCGGATCTCGGGCTTAACCCTGGGCAGACCTGTCATGGGGCCTGCCCCTACACGCAGGTGCCGTCGCGACCTGGGTGTCGTCGCGGCGGCCAGGACTCGGAGGTCGCCGATGGGAACACTTGCGAAGCTTGGAGCCGTCGTGGCGTGGGCGGTGATTCTGCCTTCAGTCGCCTTCGCACAGGCGTCCATGACCGGAACGGTCCGGGACCCGTCAGGAGCGGTGCTTCCAGGGGTGATCGTGGAAGCCACCAGCCCGGTTCTGATTGAAAAGCTCCGTGCCGCGACGACCGATGGTAACGGCCGTTACCAGATGGTCGATCTGCGTCCGGGCGAGTACACGGTGACGTTTTCGCTGGCCGGGTTCAGCTCGGTCAAACGCGAGGGAGTGACCTTGACCGGCTCGTCGGCGACCAACGTCGACGCCGAGTTGCGACTCGGTTCGCTCGAGGAGACCGTGACGGTGACGGGCGAGTCCCCGATCGTGGACGTGTCGAGCTCCTCGCGGCAGGCGGTCCTGAGCGCCGAAACGATCGACGCACTGCCGACCGCCCGCAACTACGTCACGCTGGCCCGGCTGATTCCTGCGGCCGTCTACAACGGCACGGACGTCGGCGGATCGAACTTGCAGCTGGTCGGGGGGAGCGTCCGAATCCACGGGAGCCGGGATCAGGACCAGCGAGTCACGCTGAACGGCATCAACACGATGACGCTGCAGGCAGGAGGCAACATCGGCGGACAGATCCCCGATGTCGGGTCGGCCTCCGAGGTCACCGTCGATCACACGGCCGTATCCGCGGAGTTACCGACCGGTGGTGTGCGCATCAACTTCATCCCGCGCGACGGCGGAAACAGCTTCTCGAATTCCACCTTCTTCACCTTCACCAATGGCAGCCTTACGAGCAACAACTTCACCGATGAGTTGAAAGCCGCCGGACTCGGGACGCCGAACGAGGTCAAGAAGAACTGGGATCTCAATGGGTCGTTCGGCGGTCCGTTCAAGCGTGACGCCTTGTGGTTCTGGTTCTCGATGCGCTACACCGGCGTCGAGAACTGGGCGCCGGTTTTCGAGAACCTGAACGCATACAACCCTGCGCAATACCTGTACGTGTCCGATACCGAAAACCGGGGGCTGCTCGAAGGGCGTTCGTACAACAGCAGCCTGCGGATGACGTGGCAGGCTTCGCCACGGAACAAGTTTGCAGGGACCTACAAGCAGGACACGTGGTGCGACTGTCCGAACGGGATCACGGCGCTTGTGGCGCCCGAGGCGGCGCGCGACTTCCGCTTCCCGGTGCTCCGCCAGGTGCACGGCGAATGGACCTCGCCGATCACCAGCAAGCTGCTGGTCGAGGCCGTCGGCATGAATCTCTACGAGCGGTGGGGATTCATGCATCCACAGGCTCCCCGGGGCTCGTCGCCGGAGTTCGAGTCGATCGCGCCGCAGATGATATCGGTGACTGAACAGTCGAGCGGCCTCGTCTATCGAGCGCCGGTGTTGAACAACAACAACACCAGGGTGCCGAACTGGACCTACCGCGCCGCGGTGGCCTACGTCACCGGGTCGCACAGCTTCAAAACCGGATTCAACCGGGTTCACGGCTATCAAGAGACGACCAACTACAACCTGAACGCACTGGCGTTCCAATTCAACAACGGGATTCCCAATCAACTCACGATGCGCGCAAACCCGGTGACGTTCAGAAACCATCTCGACAACGATCTCGGGATCTACGCTCAGGACAAGTGGACGCTGAAGCGCGCGACCGTGAACTTGGCACTGCGCTTCGACCATTTCAAGGCGAGCTTCCCGGAGCAGACCGTGGGCCCCGCCGAGCTCGCGCCGGCCCGCAATTTCGTCTTCCCGGCGCAGGACAACCTGAACTGGAACGATCTCACCTATCGCACGGGACTGATTTATGACGTGCGAGGGAATGGCAAGACGGCCGTCAAGCTGACGTTCAACAAGTACCTGCGCGGGCAGACGCTCAACAACCTCGGCACTGACCCCAACCCGGTCAACACGATGGTCACGACGGCGAACCGGGCGTGGAACGACTCGAACCGCAACTTCGTGCCGGACTGCGTGCTGCTCGACCTCGCCGCCAACGGCGAATGCCTCGGCATCAACAACCCGCTCTTCGGCTCGGCCGCGCGGAGCGCCACCTTCGACGACATTCTCAGGACCGGCTACGGCAACCGCGAGACCAACTGGGAGTTCTCGGCCGGTGTCCAGCACGAAGTGGCGCCCCGGGTCTCGGTTGACGTCGGCTACTTCCGCCGGATATGGAAGAACTTCCGCGTCACCGACGACCTGTCGCTCGCACCCACTGACTTCGAAACCTTCAGCATGACGGTGCCGTCAGACTCCCGGCTGCCCAACGGCGGGGGCTACACGCTGGACGGGCTGTACGCCCTCAAACCCTCGGCCTTCGGCCGCGCAGCGCAGAACCACAACACGCTGGACCGCGCCTACGGCAAGCAATTGGAGCACTGGAACGGCTTCGATATCACCGTCGATGCGCGGCTGTCGAACGGTCTCTCGCTGCAGGTCGGCACGAGCACCGGCCGGACGATGGAAGACGACTGCGACGTCGTCTCGAAGGTGCCCGAGATGCTGCTCGTCAACCTCGCGAACGTGGGCAACGCCGCCGTCCTGATCCCGGCGCAAACCCCGACGGCGTGGAGGCCGAGCCAGTTCTGCCATCGTCAAACGGCGTGGCTCACACAGTTCAAGACCTACGGGGTGTACATCGTCCCGAAGATCGATCTACAGGTGAGCGGGACCTTCCGCAGCATTCCCGGGGATCCCCTGAGAGCGGCGTTCAATGCCAGCAACGCATATCTGGCTGCGAACTCGACACTCGGCCGTCCGCTGGCGGGCGGCGCAGCCAACATCACCATCGATCTGGTCGAACCCTACACCGTGTATCTCGACCGCCGGAACGAGCTGGACATGCGGTTCGGCAAGCTGCTGCGGGCTGGACGCTCGCGCTCGATCGTGAGCGTGGACGTCTACAACTTTCTCAACATCGATACCGTGGTGAATGCCAACCAGAACTTCGCCTTCTGGCTGCGGCCGACGCAGATCCTCAACGGGCGGACCGTGAAGTTCAGCGTGCAGTTCGACTTCTAGTATGAAAAGACCGGTGTCAAGTTAGCTGGTTCGTCGATAGCAAGATCTCTGTTAGTTGTTCGACAGTCGACTTCGTAGCCCCACGCCCGGCTTATGAAGCCATCCGGGCGTGGGGCGCGTTCGAAGTGAGCTGCGGTCGGTCGGATCCAGTCATCTGATCGGTCGAGCGGCAACGACGATGAATCACTCTAGTATTCGCGGGTCGGAACCGCATGACTATGATTCGTCGGGAGCTGCCTCGCTCTGATAACGCGAGTTCGAGACTGGAGTCTCTATCGCACAAAAATCTCGAGGGTTCTCCTTCGTGAAGTCGACCGATCAGATCACTGGGTCAGTGCGGCCCAGAGGAAGCCCGTGAGTTCGCGCGCGACGGCGGTGACGATCAGTTGTTTGGGCTTGCCGCGGGCGGCAAGGACGCGATAGCGGCGATGGAAGCGGCGCTGCGCCCGCCAGGCGATGTCGATGGCCACTGGCGGCGCGCCGCGTTGTCGGTCGTGCAGGGCCGGCCCGAGAAAGGCGTGATGCCGATACTGCCAGGCGGTTTCGACGAGGACGCGGCGCAGATGCGCATTGCCTGTTTTGGTGATGGGGCCACGCGCCTGCTTGGCGCCGCTGGAGTGCTCCGAGGGGATCGAGTCCGGTGAAGGCCATGAGGCTGGGCGCATTGGGAAATCGGCGCGGGTCGCCGAGTTCGGCGGCGATGGTGAGGGCGGTGAGATCGTCGATGCCGCGGAAGCAGCGGAGGCGTTCGACGCGGGCGCGCAAGGGTTCGATCGTGAGCAGGTCGCGTAATTCGAGGTCGACGGTGTGCAGGCGGGCGACGGCCTCGTCGACGGCGCGGATGTAGGCGCGATGGGTGTGTTCGAGGGCGGGCAGCGGCCAGCGTTGGGCCTGCAGCCACGTCGGTGTGACGTTTGGTCCAGGCGCGTTTGGTGGCGGTGAAGCGGCGCCCGTGGCGGAGCAGGAAGTGCGAGAGGCGATGACGCGCGCGGAGGAGATCGGCTCGAATGTCTTCCCGACAGCGGAGCAGATCGCGCGCGGCTTCTTCCTGGTCGCTCGGGATATGAATCGCGGTGAGCGCGCCGGCGCGATAGAGGACGGCGAGCTGGCCCGCGTCACGACGGTCGGTTTTGATGCGGTCGCCGGGACGGCGCGGGATCAGAGACGGGCGCGATGCACGTCACACGGGATGTCGAGAGCCGTCAACGCGCGCTGCAGCTCGAAGCCGCACGGGCCGGCTTCGTAGCAACACTGTACCGGCCCTGGCGGTGCAGGCGCTCGACGAAGCGCAGGATGGTGGGAATGTCAGACGTCAGCGGGTGGAGCGCGGGCGTCCGCTGTCCCGGGCACCAGGATCGCGGCGATCGTGGTGGCCGCGTGCTGATCGAAGGCAATGATGGTAGTAGACTTCGCCACGACCGACCTCCTTTGTATTGCGGCTCTGCTCGAGCTGTCGCAGGCGGAGAGTAACCCGCGTTCGTTACAAAGCCGGGGTCGGTCTTTTCATATGGTCTGACGCGCGTCCCTTCCTTACGCCGTAGGCCGGGTCCGGTTCTTCGGACCCGGCGTGCCTGCGCCAGAATCCAGGGCGCATAATCACCGCCGTCCTTCGAACTCAAGGAGGCATCCACGATCCGTGCAGTCGTGGCGGTTGGTGGCGGTGGTCATTTTCGGTGCTGCTCCCGTGCAGTCGCATCACAGCAACGTTGCGTACGAGGTAACCAAGGTCATCACCGTCACGGACGTGGTCAAAAGACTTCCAGTGGGTGGGAACGTGGCGACGGCCCTTGTTGTCGCCGCCAAAGTCGCCTCGCGAACGCGACGGCGACCGCGATTGAGGTGTAACATCCTCCAGACTCTCGCGAACCGGCCTCGATCTGGAGGGAGTATGAGACAGCGATCGCTCTTCTATTTGGTGTTGGTGGCCCTTCTCGCCTCAGCGTTCTCCTCCCCAACAATCGGGGAACAAGCGCCCGCAGGTCGGCAGGGCGGTGCCGCTCCCGGCGGCCGGCAGGGTGGACCGCCACCCGTGCAGTTGGCCGAAGGCGCTGGACGTGAGCAAGTGCAGGCGGCGTGCACGCGCTGCCACGGGCTCAACCTCATCGCCAACTCCTGGGGCTACACCAAGGACGGGTGGGAGGACCGCATCGCCACCATGGTGAAGCTGCCTTCCGCAGAACTCGAACCAATCTCGTCGTACCTGGCGATGCACTACCCGATCAAAGATGCCCCCGGCGCAGTGCTGCTCTCAGGTCCGGCAACGGTCTCCATCAAAGAATGGATGGCGCCCACACTCGGCTCGCGGCCGCACGACTCGCACGCTGCAGCTGATGGGTCCATCTGGTGGACCGGTCAGTACGCCAGCAAGCTCGGACGTCTCGATCCGCGGACGGGGCAGATCCGCGAGTTCGACTTGCCGGCAAATAGCCAACCTCACGGCCTTGCCGAGGATTCGAAGGGGAACATCTGGTACACCGGCATTCAAAAGGGCGTGATCGGCATGCTCGACCCACGCACTGGGAAAGTGGACGAGTATCCAATCAAGGAGCCCAGCGCCCGTGGCCCACACACGCCGATTTACGACAAGCGTAACGGCAACCTGTTCTTCACGCTGCAGTCAGGACACGTCGGCAGGATCAACACTGAAACCGGTGACATGGTGATCAAGAAGACGCCCAGCGACAATACGTACCCCTACGGCATCCGCATCAACTCGCAGGGTGTGCCGTGGTACGTGGACTTCCGCGGCAACCGCATTGGCAGCGTCGATCCGAAGACGATGGAGATCAAGGAGTATCCGCTTCCGAGTGGGGACGCTCGCCCACGGCGACTGACCATCACATCAGACGATGTGATCTGGTACACGGACTTTCCTCGGGGCACGCTGGGCCGGTTCGATCCGAAGAGCGGTCAGGTCAAAGAATGGCCGTCACCGGGAGGGAAGGACTCCGAACCGTACGCCATCACGCAGATCGGCGACGTGATCTGGTACAGCGAGTCCGGCGTGCGGCCGAACACGATGGTGCGATTCGATCCGAAGACCGAGAAATTTCAGACGTTCGCCATTCCGTCGGGTGGCGGCGTCCTGCGACACTTCGAAGCCACGGCCCAGGGCAATATCGTCACCGCCAACAGCGGCGTCAACAAGATCGGACTGGTTGAAATAGGAACCCTGGCAGCGAACCGAACGAACTGACGGGACCGCAGCGCGGACCGCTTCTCGCGCCGGGGACGGCGGTTACAAGGAATCACAAACCGCGATAGCCTGTTGCGATGAAGGTGACGGTCTTCCTCGCGTGTGTGCTGGCGATGCTCAGCACCCCGACAGTCGGTGCGCAGGCTCGTGATGGCGGCGCTCCAAGCCCGACGCCTCCGGCACCGCGTTGGCCAGACGGCACCATCAATCTCGGCGCGGTTCCCGGGACGACCGGTCTATGGGAAGGAGCGGAGCCGCTCGCGACCAATCCGAAGAACTACGAATCGGTCGCCGGCCGGCCGCGGCCCGGCCTTGTCGATCTCAAAGAGGTGCCGCTCCAGCAGTGGGCCCAAGCGCTCCTGGACGCGCGGCACGCCAGGTTTCTGGCCGACGAGCCATATACGCGCTGCAAGCCGTCTCCGGCCGCCCGCTCGTTCGGGACGGCGTACGGCATCGAGCTGCTGAACATTCCCGGGTACTGACAGGATCTATTTGTTTCAGACCGGCGGCGCGCATTCGTACCGTGTGGTCTACACCGATGGGCGCGCGCATCCCGCCAGTGTCGTGCCGAGCGCATTCGGCCACTCGATCGGATGGTGGGAGCGCGACACGCTCGTCATCGACACGATCGGTATCGACGAGAGCGCGTGGCTCGAGCGCTGGGCCCTGCCGCATACCGACCGGCTTCACACGATCGAGCGGGTCACGCGGCTGGACCTGAACACCCTGAAGTACGAGCTGACCGTCGACGATCCCGGCGCCTACACGGCGCGGTGGACGAGCGGCTACACCTTGCGCTGGACCCCGAACCAGGAGACGTTCGAGTACGTCTGTCAGCAGAACAATTACGGACCGCAAATGATGGTCGGCGTCGAAGGCGGCGATACGCGCACGAGCGCGGCCGTTCCGTAGCGCTCGATCACGGTGGACCCGACGACCGACGACGTGACCATCACGACTATTCGGTGAGCAGAGCCGAGTGTGTCGCGATCCTCACTCACGCGAAGGCACACTTAACGCTTGCCCCGCGTGTCGGAGACGATTCTGCCGCCCTTGACCGTCAGCACCACCTTGAGCAGATCGTTGATGTCGACAAGCGGGTTTCCCTCGACGAGCACCAGGTCCGCCTGCTTGCCAGCCTCGAGCGTGCCGATCTGATCCTGCCGCAGCGTCGATCGCGCAGCGCCCTGCCCCAAGATCTTGCTGATGTCGCGCGGAGAGAAGACGAGGCTGAGCGCGCGCAGTTCGTCGGTGAGCGATTGCTTCGGTGTCCAGGTCGTGTCGGTGCCATAGCCGTAGGAGATCCCGGCCTCCCAGAGCAGCCGGGCATTGACGGGTCCCTGCCCCGCACTGGAGATGGTGTCCCACGGAAACGGCTGCCCGTCGCGGAAGAGCGGCGTGTTGTCATCACCGAAATGCGGGACGAACACCTGCAGCGTCGACGTCATCGGGATGCCGGCGCTCGCGATCCTCTTCACCGCGGCCGCGTCTTCCTCGAGCCGGCCGATGTGCGGAGTGTGCACGAGCACGTCGGGACGCGCCTCGACGGCGGCGAGCGTGTCGATCACCGACACGGCGTGAGTGATCGTCGGCAGATTCCGCTTCTTGCCCTCGGTGACGATCAGCTTCAAGGTCTCCGTTTCGGGCCCACTGGGCGTGACGGTGATGAGCGTCTTGATGACGTCGTACTTCCGGCTGGCCACTGACTCGACGGCCTTGATCGTCTCTTCCGCCGGTATCGCACCCGCCGCTTCTGTGGGTCGGCGCGGCGGCCGCGAGTTGTCGAACCGCGCGGGATCGCCGCCACGTCCGCCACCGCCGGCGCGGCCGGCGGCTGCCGGTGGCCGCGCAACTGGGATGAGCGTGCCAACGAGCAGACGTGGCCCCTTCACGGTGCCGGATTCAATTCGCTGCCGCAGCTCCACTGCTTGATCCGGGCAGATCGCGCACAGCACGGTGGTGAAGCCGGCGTCGAGGAATTCCTGCATCTGCGCCGGTGCGCGCTTGGCCAGCCACTCGGCTGGGTCGCCCTGCGCGATGTGCCGATGCGCGTCGATGAACCCGGGCATCAGCGTGCCGCCTTGCGCATCGATCCGCTGCCCGCTGGATGTGGCCGGAGCGCTCGCCGCAACGGACACGATGGAACCGCCGCGCACGACGACGGAGCCGCGCTCGATCACGCCGCCCTTGCCGTCGAGAATCCGGGCGTTGACGATTGTCAGGTCCTGGGCGGCGATCTCGCGGGAACCAGCGAACGTGGCAACCAGCACTACACCGATAACTGCGATGCGTCTCATTGAGCATCTCTCCACTGAAGCAGCCTGGCCGGCTTGACCGCCACGTGCTCGTCGCCTTCGGCAGGCTTCGCTGGAACTATACGCGACCAGCCCGCGGGGTTGAAGCCTGCACGTGGCCAGGAGCGGGGTGTAGAGTAGATCCATGAGGCTGCGGGCCGTCGCGGTCCTCGTGCCCACTGTTCTGCTCATCGCGGGACTCGCGTGGGCACAGTTCCGTCTCACGGGAGACGTGAGCATCGAAGCGCATCTCGCGCGGCCCGACAGCTACGACGGACGGTTCCACTATTGCCGCGCCGTCTACCGCGCCAACCCTCGCGGCGACGGTGGCAGCTGGCTCACCGATTACCCACTCGCGGACATCGACCTGTCAATCCGGCTGTCAGAGCTGACGAAGATCGGTGTCAGCTTCGATGGCGCCGGCCAGCCGCGTCATCTCATCGTGCGCCTGACCGACGACGAACTGTATCAGTGTCCGGTGATCATCATGCAGGAAGTGGGCAGGCTGCTCTTCAGCGCGGAGGACGCGGCGAAGCTCAAGAACGTACTTGCTGAAGGGCGGCTTCCTCTGGGTGGACGACTTCTGGGGTTCGTACGCCTGGCAGATCTGGGAGAGCGAGATTCGGAAAGTGTTTCCGGCGACGGAGTATCCAATCATCGATCTCCCACCCGGTCACGCGCTGTTTCACACGATGTTCGATCTCAAGGAGATCCCGCAGATTCCGGGCATCGGCAATTGGTTCGCCGGCGGAAACACGTCGGAGCGCGGAGCCGACAGCGCCAACGTCCACGCGCGGGCGATTACCGATCCGCACGGGCGCATCATGGTCTTCATGACGCACAACACCGATGTGAGCGACTCGTGGGAACGTGAAGGAGAAGACCCGCAGTACTTCTACCAGTTCTCAATCGACGGGTACCGAGTCGCGGTCAATGTGATGCTCTACGCGATGACACACTGACCGCTTCGTGAGGCTCCAGGCTTGGGCACTGGTTACCGCGCTTCGTTTTGGACTTTCGTGTACCAGTCGGGCAGGTAAAGAGATGGGATGTCGATTTCTCCATCCACCCACACGTCCGTGTGACCAATGGTGGTGGAGGTCTCGAAGATGATCAAGGTCCCATTGATGGTGCTGCAGGGAGCGAACGATCCCCGCGTGCTCAAAGTGGAAAGCGACGAGATCGTGGCCGCGGCAAAGAAGAACGGCGCACCTGAAACCACGGGCCGTCCAGTAAGCGCGCGACGTATACTAGCGAGGCTTGGCTTGGCCAGACGGGCATGTGCCTTCGCCTCGCTAGGTTGCAGTATCTCTGGCCCGCGCTCGGCGCGGGCGAGCCGTCTTGCCCGAGGACCACTGGCCTTATTCGTCAGCAATCCAGCCGGTCAAGACGGCTGGCGCCGCTGACGAGGTGATTCGATCATGCGGCTCTCACACTGCCGTCGTGGCGTCCAGTTCTGGCTGAGCATTGCCTGTGTCCTCGCTGCCGTCGGTTCTTCCGGCACAGCGCAACAGACGGTTCCCTTCGACAACGGTATCCCGGTCGCGCCGGCGGGTTTCGAGCCGCAGCCGATTCCGGCGGAACCGATCGAATTCAACACCGCTGAAGTCATGCGGATCCGCGTGGTTCCCGTTGCTCGCGGACTGGTGAATCCGTGGAGCCTCGCATTTCTTCCGGACGGCGGTCTCCTTGTCACCGAGAAGGAAGGGCGGCTGCGAATCGTTCGCAATGGCGTGCTCGATCCGAGACCGATTCCCGGAGTAACCAACGGTTCGTGTTCAAGGCCGCTCCGGGCTCATGGAGGTGGTGCTGCACCCGCAGTTCGCCACAAATCGATTTGTCTACTTCACGTATCTGAAAGCCGTCGGCGCCGAAAAACAGGCCGCGCTGACGCTGGCTCGTGGGCGCTTCGATGGATCCGCGATCTCCGGTCTCGAGGACATCTTCAGTTGCGGGCCGGGCGTGAGTGGCCCGTCGCGACTCGCATGGGGGCGTGACGGGAAGCTCTACATGACCACGCCAAGCGGTGGAAACGGCAGCAACTCGCAGGATCCGAACACCTACTCCGGCAAGGTGCTGCGCCTGAATGACGATGGCACTGTACCCATGGACAATCCGTTCGTCGGACGTGCCGGACACAAGCCGGAGGTCTATACATTCGGACACCGCAACTCGCTGGGACTCGCAATTCATCCCACGACCGGCGAAGTGTGGCAGAACGAAATGGGACCGAACGGCGGCGACGAGATCAACATCCTGAAGCCGGGCGCCAACTATGGCTGGCCGATCGTGAGCCTCGGTCGGAGCTACCCGGGACCGTGGCAATCGCCGGTTTTCTCGAAGGAAGGATTCGAGTCGCCAGTGGTGTACTGGATGCCTTCGATCTCCCTGTCCGGGATGACCTTCTATACGGGCAACAAGCTGGCGAAGTGGAAGGGCGATATCTTCGTCGGCGGACAGCGCGCGGGCGAGATCCCGGGAACAGGCCGTCTCGAGCGGATCCTCGTCAATGACAAGCTGGAGGAGCTCCGACGTGAGTCGCTGCTCGTTCCGCTGGGGATGCGCATCCGCGACGTCCGTCAGGGACCTGATGAGTTCCTGTACGTGCTGGTCGATCACGAGAACGGTGGCATCCTGCGGATCGAGCCGTCCGCGACGCACCAGATACCGACGACCTACTCAGCGCGGCCGCCTCGCTAGTACGCTGCGCCGGACAGTTGTACACGGCGCTGGACAGCGCTGCCCCGATGAATCCCGCCGCGTCGCGCAGATAACGTTCTAAACAAGATTTTTCTCGTGGCACTGATCGTGCTCCGGCGCGCGACACAGCCCACATGAATCGCATCCTCTGCTTCGTACTGCTGTTCAATGGCATGAGCGCCGTCGCGAGTGCGCAAACACCGAACGTCTCGGGGATCGTCATCGACGATCGCACGGAAGAACCGATCCGAGGCGTGTTGATCTACGTCGAGAACCAATCGAGCTTCACGGAAACTGACGCGAATGGCCGATTCACGGTGATGATCCCTCGCGGACGGCAGACTGTCACAGCATCAGTGATCGGCTATGCGCTCTTGAGCACCGACATCGACGTCGCCGATGCGCCGATCGACATGACCATCCGGCTGTCAGAAGGTGCGGGCGCCTACACCGAGCGCGTGACCGTGTCTGGTTCTCTGCGAGGCGAATCGGATTCTGTCCCTGGAGGCACGTCGCTGCACGGCCGTGAGCTGGAGAATCTGCGCGGCGCCGTGCTCGACGACCCGCTGCGCGCAATACAGGCATTGCCGTCGGCTACCGCGACCGACGACTTCTACAGCGAGTTCGCCGTGCGGGGCAACCCGTTCCGCTACGTCGGCCTGGTCGTCGACGGTGTGCCGACAAGGTACCTGATGCACAGCGTCAACGGCATCAGCGATGGCGGGTCAATCGCCATGATCAACAGCGAGACGCTGGGCAGCGTCTCCCTGCTCCCGGGCAGCTATCCCCAGCGCACCGGCCGTCAGATGGGCGCAGAGGTCGGTCTGACAACGCGCGATGGGAGCCGCGACGGGTTTCATGGGCGCGCGGGGTTGAGCGGGACCAGTGCGGCCTTCCTTGGTGAGGGACCTATCGCCGGTGGCAAGGGATCGTGGCTGGCTTCGGTGCGGCGCAGCTACCTCGACTATCTCATTGAGCGGATCGATCCGGAGGCGGGATTCGCCTTCGGATTCGTCGACGCGCAAGCCAAAGCGGTCTACGACTTCGATCCGCGACATCAGATGTCGGTGACAACGCTCCTCGGCCGGGCAGTGTTCGATGAAGGCGACCCCGACATCGACGCCAACGAGATTCGAACCGGCATCAACCGCGCGTGGCTCGCGACGCTGTCATGGCGTTACCTTCCGAGCCCGCGCTTCGCGATCACGCAGCGCCTGTATTCGACCGGCTTGCGCTACGACAACGATAACGACGAGGGCGGCACGCTCGACTCCGCGCGGTTCACGGATCTCGGGTGGCGTGCCGACGCCTCTTTTTCGGCGGCGACGCGCTGGGTCCTCGAGTTCGGCGGCGACGTCCAGCGGCTCGAGGCAAGAAACCTGATCGCGCGGCAACTCTCAACCGCGACCGGCCTGGTCCCGCTAAGCGACTACAACGAACGTTCGTCAACCGGCTCGATGTATGCGACAGGCGCGGATCGCTCTCGGCTCGCGCCTCACGGTCACGCCCGGGGGCCGCGTCGATCATTGGTCGCTGACGAGCGATGACGACCGCGTCGCCCTGGATCAACGCCGAGCTGCGTCTTGGCGAGCTCACGCGCGTGCGCGGCGGCAGCGGCGTCTATCGTCAGTTTCCGACCCTGGACGAAGTCATCGGGCTTCAGGGTGGCGGTCGCACGCTGCGCCCGCAGCGCGCGTTGCACCTCGACGCGGGCATCGAGCATACACTTCCTCGCCAGACGCGACTGCTCTTCAACGTCTACGCACGCCGTGAGCGGGACGTGCTGTGGGCGCCAGGCTCCGAGCCTCGGCTTGCGCCAGACGGCATGATCGACCGGGGTTCGTTCGACGCTCCCTGGGTCAACGACCTGGACGGTGAAGCGCGCGGCGTCGAGGTCGTGTTGCGGCGCGATGCGACCGGCCGTTTCTCCGGGTGGGCCGGGTATGCGTACGGTCGTCTGAAGTACACCTCCGCCGCGACCGGAGAGTCGTTCTGGGCTGACGCCGACCAACGGCACACGGTCTCGTTGTACGGAAACTATCGTCTGTCCGGCCGGTCGAGTCTGAGCGCGCGCTACAGGTACGGATCGAACTACCCGATGGTCGGGTACATCGGTGAACCGACATCAACCATGGGCATGGTGCCGGTGGTGGATGGCCGCCCGTTGTTCTACGGTCTCTCGGACGAGAGGAACGGGTTGCGCCTGCCAGCCTACTCGCGTCTGGATGTGCGCGCCGATCGTGCGTTCAACTGGTCGGGCCGCCGCCTCGTGTTGTTCGTCGACGTCGCGAACATCGCGAACCGGGAGAACCTGCGCAACATTCCGCCCTTCGTGGATCGCGCCGGCCGCGTCTTCGGGGCCACCGAGTCGCTGATGCCGATCGTCCCGTCGGGCGGGTTCGTGATCGAATTCTAGATCTCTCGCCCGTTCTTGGTCCCTCGTGCTTGGTGCTTCGTTCTTCGTCCGTCCTGTGGTCCTGGGTCCTTGGTCCGCAGTGGACCAGGGACCAGGGACGGACCAAGTCCCAGGCACGAAGAACCAAGGACAGATCAGCGACGCCGAAGCTGCATTGCGTGACGATTGACGTAGTCGGCGATGTGCTCACCAACGCCGTCGCTGATCTTGACCGTGCTCGGATAGTGCATGCCGCCCCACACGCGAGCGCGGTTCCCGTCGGAGCGCGCGATCGCGATGCTGTCGTACGTCCGGCTTGGTTGCCCAGTCGTCGTGAGCGTGAACGTTTGCTGACGGTGGCGGAAGTAGCCGAGGAGGACTGTCGCCGCTGCGCCATTCAGGCTCGGATGACCAGCGGGATACTCCGGATGCGAGGGGGTAGTCACGAGCGGCAGCCAGTCGGCATCCGGGGCAGTGTCGGGATTGCCATCGGTCGCCGCGAGCGGTATCGATGTGACGGGTCGCCAAGTGACCTCTGTAGGGCTGGCCCCGTAAAAACGCTTGGCGCTCCAGATCGTGAAGGCTGTGTCTGCCATTGCGATATTCAGCAGCGCGAGAAGTCGGTTGCTCGCTCTCAGTGATAGATGGTTGGTGAACGCCATCTGGTTTGCAGCCTGATTCCAGTGCACGCTGGCGTTACCTTCCCAGAACACCGCCAGCGCCGACTGATCTTCTGTCCGTGCGGACCCGGTTGCGCGGCCCATCGCCTTCACGGCGTTGAAATCTTCGGCGTAGATCGCACTGCCGAGAGTTCGAGGCGGCGGCGGCTGGAACAGCGTGTTGGTGGGCACGACGAACATGGATGTGAAAGCCAGTCCTTGTGCGCTCATCGCTCCAAAAGCGGGCGGCGTCGGCCGCCACTGGCCAACGGCCGTTCCTCCGGTGAAGGAGGGGTAACTGGCCGAGAATCCGTCGGTAGCGCGCCAGGCGAGGACGGCGTGGGCCACGTCGACACCCCATGTGACGCCGAGCTCGAGGCGGGCCATGCATGTCTGCACCGACCCGTGGGAATGCTCCCTCGTCCGGCAACGTTCCCGCAGTGCCGACAGTGACGCCTCATAGCGCGCATCGAGCGCCGCCCGCTGCGACGGGAAGAGGCCGACGAGCGCGGTGTAGGCCGCCGCGACGACAGCCGCCCGACGCGAGGCTCGCTGTGGAGCGCCACTCTCGACGAACAACGGTGTATAGCGCCGATCGATGCCGTTGAAGGCGTCGAAGATCGCCGTGTGGACGATCGCTCCGAGCCGCTGACTGAAGGAGTTCGGCGTATTCGTCGCGACGAGCGTGTCGACGAAAACCTGATTCCACTCCAGTATCTGGTTGCCAGACCCCGCCCAGGTGATCGGGCGCTCAACGTGCAGGAACACGAACAGGGCCACTGCGAAGGCGATGACCTTCAAGGTGAATTGCGTGCGCATTTTGGATCTCCCCTGTGCAGAGTCGGTGATTCGAAGGTCCGGCGAGTAACCATCCGGCGGCTCTCGGACGCGGGGCGACTCGGAAACGCTGAATCGCGGGCCTTTGCGCTAAGATTCCGGCCTGCCCCGCTTCGGACGGTAGCCAGGAGAGGGGCACGAAGTCCTTCCGATCGGTCTTCGCTTTTCTTCGGATTCCTTCCGGGTGAGGCCATGAACGACTCCTCGCCTTCCGTGTATGCGTTCGGCCCGTTCGTGATGGACGGTGGTCGGCGACGTCTTGCTTTGTGACGGACAACAGGTATCGCTGCCTCCGAAGGTCCTCGATACGCTCATCACGCTCGTCGAGAACAGGGAACGGGTCGTCACCAAAGACGAACTGCTGAAGGCGGTCTGGGGCGATACGGTCGTAGAAGAAGGTGGACTCGCCCGGAATGTGTCGCTGCTGCGGAAGGCGTTGGGGGAAAAGCCAGACGACCATCAATACGTTGTGACCCTGCCGGGGCGCGGCTATCAGTTCGTGGCGGAGGTCCGTCCACTGGTCGACAGCGACCAGGCCTCCGATCTCGCTGCGCCCGCCGCAGGTCATCCCATCCGCGCACGTCGCCACGGATCCGCCGAGCCGCCGCGTCTTCGGGCGCCGTTGGCTCGCTCTCGGCACAATCGCAACGTTGACACTGGGGATCGTCGCCTACGCTTTTCGTCCCGAGGCGATGGAACAGCGGGCTCGGTTGCCCATCAGATCCATTGCCGTGCTTCCCCTGGAAAACCTCTCGGGCGATCCCGCACAGGAATACTTCGTCGATGGGATCACGGAATCACTGATCGGTAATCTCGCCCGGGTGCACACGCTGAGAGTCGTGTCCCGTACTTCCGTCATGCGCTTCAAGGGCACGCGGCCGGCGCTCAAGGACGTCGCCCGGACCCTCGATGTGGACGCGATCGTCGAGGGCTCGGTTCAGCGCGCCGACGGCCGCGTGAAGATCAGCATCCAGTTGATTGACGGGCGAAGCGATACGCATCTCTGGGCGCGAGAGTACGAGCGCCAGGCGACCGATGTCCTGACGTTACAGGGAGAACTGGCGCGCGGTGTCGCGGATGAAATCCGCGTCTACGTGTCCGCCGAAGACCGCCTGGCCATGGCCTCGGCGGGCACCGTCAACCCGGCGGCCTATCAGGAATACCTTCTCGGTCAGTTTTATCTCTGGAAGCGACTGGACGAGGACCTGGTGCGCGCGATCGAGCACTTCGAGCGTGCGACGCACCTCGATCCGGGCTACGCCGCCGCACACGCCGGGATTTCTCACGCGTGGTGGTGGCGCGGCATGCTTGGGCCGAAGACGTTCAAAGATGTGGAGCCCTCGTCGCGCGCCGCTGCGATGACGGCGCTGGCGCTCGATGCGCGGCTGCCCGAGGCGCATGTCTCCGTTGGCCGTCTGAAGTACGGTTACGACTGGGATTGGCTCGGCGCTCAGAGGGACTTCCGGCGCGCGCTCGAGATCGATCCGAACAACCTCGATGCGCTGTTCTTCTCCGGCATGGTGTGCATGGCCCTGGGCTGCTTCGACGACGGCATTGCAGATTTGCAGCGAGCGGCGCAGCTCGATCCGCTGTCGTCGACCGTCCAGTCAGCGCTCGGCAGAATTCTCTACCGTGCGCGCAGATTCGATGAGGCGGTTGTCCGTTTGAAGCAGGCCATCGCGCTCGAGCCCCGCAACTGGGGCGCCTACGTGCGACTTGCCGCCGTGTACAGAGAGATGGGCCAGTACGCAGACGCTCTTGCGCTCCTCGAACAGGCACAAGCTTCAGCGCCGCTGGCACCAGGACCCGGCGCCCACACTGCCCTCATCTATGCGCGCATGGGCAAGCGCGCGGAGTCCAAACGAATACTGGAAGAACCTTCGTGCGCAATTGCGCGGCCGACCGATGCCCTTCGAAGTGGCTGGCGCGTACGCAGCTCTCGGCGAGAAGGACGAAGCCTTCAAGTTGCTGTTCAGGAATCTCGAAACGCGCGACACGTGGGCCGCATATACAATGACGGACCCTTCCCTCCTTGAACTGCATTCCGATCCCCGATGGTCCGAGTTGCTCCGCCGCCTGAACTTTGTCGGCGACGGTGGGGAGCGCGCTACAGTCGCTCACGCGACTCACTGACACTCCGCTCGGACGCCGGCGCTGATCAGCTTGCTCGCTAGACGAACGTCGTTCCTGACGGCCAGTTGCCTGGTACGCCTCCGTGGTGGAGGTGTCCATCCGGGCAGGCCGTGATTTTCCGGATGCCGACGTCTGTAGGGTGCGGTAGGGCTACAGGGTGCGGCCTCGCGCCGCGTAACGACGCGAGCGCAAAGGCAGAAGAACGAGGAGCGTGCGCCGGGCGAGGTTACTTCAGGAGCCTCACGCCGCCGGCCGGACTGATCTCAACCCACTTTCCGTCGATGCCGTACCACCAGCGTGCCAGTCGGGTTTCCTGTTCGGATGTCGGTCCCGTCGACGCGGAAGCCGATGTCAGTCCCTGAGAGAATGCGCGGTTCGGTTGGACGTGTCTGGGCAACCGTGATCGACGCCGTGACGACCGCAGTTGCCACCAGCGACACCAGCCACAGCAGAATTGACTTGGTCATGAGCGCCCTCCTGATCAGTCGCACTTAGGACGGTCACTGTAGACGTTTGGTCGGGTCGGGCAAGTGCATGGCACCGACTCATCCGGACGAATTGACACTGCTTCGCGCGGATTCTAGAATGCGCCGACCCTAAGGGGCTTCTGAAGCGTATCTTGGCAGTTGGGTCCACGTAATCACGCCGACGCCAGGCTCTTTTCGGGGCGCCAACGCGTGGCTCGCAAGGGGGTCTCGATGCTCGCCGTCGGCTCGGGTGGTCATCCTCGCATCCCGTCATTGACGCACGTCGTCAGTGCGTGTTTCATCCTGCTTACTCACGCCTTCATCCAACTTCTTATGCGTTGTTGTCTCGTGGTCTCGGCGTCCCGATGTGGAGCGCTCGAGGCCGCAAGTGGCACTGCCGTCACCAGAGCATCGTCGTTCGAGGAGGTCCCTATGAGGCGGAGCGTGGTCAAATGGGCCGCCCTGGTATGCGCGTTGATCGCGCTACCGGTCCGCGGGTACGCGCAAGAAGCAGGTACTGTCTGGAACCGTCACTGACGCCACGGGCAGCGTCCTTCCGGGCGTTACGGTTACGGCCGTGCTCGAGGCGACTGGAAACAAGTTCGTCGCGGTCACCGACGAGCGCGGCGCCTATCGTCTTTCTGTCCGCATCGGAACCTATCAGCTCACCGGCGAGCTGGCGGGCTTCACTACTGTCAAGCGAGGCGGTCTGGAGCTCCTCGTCGGCCAGGTGGCTGTCGTGCCCCTCCAGATGTCGCTCTCCACCGTTCAGGAAACAATCACGGTGACGGGAGAGTCGCCGCTGCTCGACGTCTCTAGCTCGGTCATCGGCGGCAACATCGATCAACGTCAGGTGCAGGAACTGCCGATTCAAGGGCGCGACTGGACGTCGCTCGCACTTCTGGCGCCAGGCAACCGTACCACCGACATGGGCGGCGCGCCCGTGCAGGACCGCGCCGATGTGCGGGAGTATCCAGCTGAACGTCGATGGTCAGCAGGTCACCCAGCAGCTCGGTATCGGCGGACAGCCGCTGTATAGCCGCGACTCGATCGCGGAGTTCCAGTTCATCTCCAATCGCTTCGATGCGACGCAGGGGCGCTCCTCTGGTGTGCAGGTCAACGCCATCAGTAAATCGGGCACCAACACCGTGTCAGGTCTTTTCAGCGGGACGTTCCGCAATTCCGACTGGAATGCCGAGGATCCTGTACTGCACGAGACGCTGCCGTTCTCGAATCAGCAAGTCAGCGTGGCCGTTGGCGGGCCGATACTTCAAAACCGCCTGCACTACTTTGCGAATTACGAGTACCGACCGCACGCCGAAAACGAGTCTCTGGAACACGCCCTTTCCAGCGTTCAACATCTCCCTGGAAGGCAGGGAGCTAAAGCACATCGCCGGCGGCCGCCTCGATTACCAGCTCTCGCAAAGCATGCGGGTGATGGGCAAGGTGAGCGGCGCCAACCACAACAACCCGTTCGGCCCCGGCAGCGCGACGCTGCACCCGGCGAGCACGAACTCGGAAGACCGGGACAATCGCGAGTATCTCGGTCAGTTCACGCACGTGCTGAGCAACCGGGCGCTCAACGAGGTGAAGGTGGGCTTCTCCGAGTGGAACGTGCTCCAGGGGAACCTGACGAACTGGTCGAACCACTGGGCGAAGGATATCGGGGTAACCGAGGGGCATCCGCGCGTCCAGATGGTCGGGCTGACGATTGGCTGGCAACCAGAATGCGCCGCGCATCCGCGATCAGAACTCGTTCATGATTCGCGACGACTTCACCTACAACTACACGGCACGCGGCAGCTCACGACCTGAAGGCCGGCGTCGAGTGGGTGCACCTGGACGAGTACACACGCAATTGCCGCAACTGCATGAGCCAGCTCGATGCCCGCGTCAGCACGATTCCGGCTAATGTGATGCAGGCGCTCTTCCCCGATCCGTTCAACGCCGACACCTGGAACCTCAATGGGTTGGCGCCATACACGCGCCGCTTCACGCTCGGCATCTCGGAGACATTCGAAACGCCCTTCGACGTGCCGAAAATCGCCGCATGGGTGCAGGACGACTGGCACTTCGGAAGCCTGACCCTGAACCTCGGGCTGCGCTACGACGTGTTGACAAACAACTGGGCCAATGATGCCAATGTGCCCCCGATCCTTCGCCCCGGGCCGGCCCAACGACACGAACAACATCCAGCCGCGCCTCGGTTTCGCGTGGTCCATGGACGATCGAACTGTCGTTCGGGGCGGTGTCGGCCAGTACTACGCCGACATCCTGACGAACCTGCACATGTGGACGTACGGGAACCAGACGATTGCCTCAGTCGAGGTCAATAACGACGGCCGGCCGGACTTCCCATCGAACCCGTTCAACGGGCCGCGCCCCACTCCAGAGCAGGCTTTTGCCAATTTCTGCGATGTGAACCTTCGCCCTGGATGCTTGACACGAGGTCTGCAGGAGCTGGCACCACCACCGCCGTACGACCAGGTCCAGAACAGTTGGCAGACCTCTATCGGCATACAGCGGCAGCTCGGCGAGGCCATGGCGGTCGACGTCGACTACGTCTACAACGGCAGCCGTAATGAGAAGGTCATTCAGGAAAATGTCAACCTGTCGTTCAATCCGGCGACCGGGGAGCCGCTGCCCTACTCGAGAGCGGCGACGCGACCGTACCCGCTGCTGGGCATCATCTCGGTGACGCCCTATATGGGATGGTCCAACTACCACGCCTTGCAGGCCTCTCTGACGAGGAGGTTCCGTGACAACTGGCAAGGATCGATCACCTACACGACGGGCGGTCTTTGGAACGCGACTCCACGACCGATGAGCGGCTCGCAAATCGTCGATTTCGAAGTGCCTGGCGATCTGGGCGATGAGTACACCCTGGCGGAGACGGATCAGCGTCACCGCCTCGTCTTCAATGGCATCTGGCAGGTCGGAGGCGGCTTCCAGGTGAGCGGCGTCTACTTCTACGGCTCGGGCGAGCGATCCCAGATTTCGGCGGGTGACGTGAACCGCGATGTCGGCGCCTGGGCGGAGGAGCGATATCGCGAGGACGGCACGATCGTCCCGCGATACTCGTTTGTGGGAGATCCGATCCATCGAGTCGACATGCGGCTCCAGCAGCGCATTCCGCTTGTCGGAAGACTGCACATCGATGGCATGTTCGAGGTGTTCAACCTGTTCGATCGAATCGAACTACGGTTCCTACGTTCTGGATGAGACCAGCGGTTCGTTCCTCGACCCGGCGCAAAACACGAACCTTGCGTACGCGCCACGGACACTGCAGCTCGGTTTCCGGTTGGCGTTCTAGGCCCTACATTCACGACGTCCGTGTCCCATCAGCAGCGACCGACGGGGCATGGGACGCGGACGTCATGACATGACAGGCCTCCTGCATCTCCTCTTCTTCTGTTCCGGTTTCAGCGCGCTCGTGTACCAGGTCGTCTGGGTGCGAGTGCTCGGAAACGTCTTCGGCAACACCATCTACTCGGCGGCCGTCGTCGTCGCCGTGTTCATGCTGGGGCTCGGCGTCGGCGGCTTTGCGGCCGGCGGGTGGGCCGACCGCCGGTATCAACACCGCCCCGATTCACTGCTCCGCTCGTACGGGTACGTCGAGTTGGCCGTCGCGATACTTGGCCTCGGCCTTTCCCTGTTGCTCCCGCAGCTCGGTCAGCTGTCCTCGCTGGTATCTGCATACTCGACGGACGAACAGGGCTGGTACGTCATTGCCACCGGCTCGCATCTGGCGCGAACCGGCATCGCCATCATCCTGCTGACGCCCATCACCGTGCTGATGGGTGCCACTCTGACCTTGCTGATTCGGCATCTCGTGCGACGCGACGTCGATACCAGCGGTTCCCGTATCGCAGTGTTGTATGCCGTCAACACAGGCGGTGCCGCACTCGGCTGTTTCATCACCGATTTTGCCTTGGTGCCCGCGTACGGCCTTCGCGCGACGCAGTTCATCGCCGTGCTGGTGAACCTCGTGGCCGGCGCCGGCGCCCTGATTCTGGCGACGCGGGTTCCATCCGCAGACAAGAGGAGCGCGGCACGCCAGTCGATGGCGCGCGCGCGTGGATCCCGAAAACCGATGGCCAACGTGCCACCGCCTGTGACCGACAGCACGCCGGCGATCCCGAGTAACGTCGTTTCGATCGGTGTCGCGCTGGCGCTCTCGGGATTTGCGGCGATGGGCATGGAGATCCTGTGGTTTCGTCACTTCACAATCCTGTTGGGCCAATTCCGCGCCGTCTTCTCTCTTCTCCTGACGATCATCCTCCTCGGTATCGGCGCCGGCGCACTGGCATCCGGGACGCTCGTCCGACGTGTGGCGCGGCCGGTCGAGTTGTGGGCAGCGGTTCAGGCGCTGTTCGTCGCGACGTGCCTGTTCGGCCTTTTCGTCGCGGATGCGGCGCCAATCGAAGCAGCAGTGCGCGCCGATCCGTCCGTCGGCGGCGCCCTTGGTCCCATCGTGACGATGGAGTCGGGATGGCAGCGGACGCTTGCCGAGCTCTGGTTCAACGCCCGGCCGATGCTCCTCGAAGTGGCGCCGGCCGCGTTGCTCATGGGATTCAGCTTCCCCCTTGGCAACGCCATCGTCCAGCGCGCCGAGAACAGCGTGGGCCGGCGAGCCGGTCTGCTCTACCTTTCGAACACCGCCGGCGCCGTTCTGGGCTCCCTGGTAACGGGCCTCGTACTGCTGCCGGCGCTGGGCGTCCAACAGAGCGCCACGGCTTTGATGGCAGCGGCGGCATCAGCCCTCGTCCCTCTGTTTTTGGCTTCCAGACGGGACGCTCCACGTTCTGAGCTGTCGCGGCCGAGTCTTCGGACAGCAGTGTTCGCAGGCTCGTCGCTCCTCGTTGTCGTCGCGCTCGCATCATGGCTGACGCTCCCGGCTCGCCACGTGCTCACGCGTGCCCTCCCGCAGCCCGCAAGCGGAGAACGCCTGCTCGCTCTGGAGGAAGGTCTCAACGAGGTCGTGGCGGTGACAGACACGCCGAACAGCGGCTTGCGACTGCTGACCAACGGGCACCCGATGTCATCGACGACGCGCACGGCCCAACGCTATATGCGTGCACTCGCCCACATACCGCTCTTGTCGATGGACGGTCCACGGGCGGCGCTGGTCATCGGTTTCGGCGTTGGCAACACGACCCATGCGGCAAGTCTGCATCCGACGATCGAGCGCATCGACGTCGCTGATCTCTCGAAAGACATCCTTGCGTCCGCGGGCTACTTCAAGGACGTCAACGGCGACGTGTTGAAGGACCGGCGCGTGTCGGTGTACGTGAACGACGGCCGCCAGCACCTGCAGATGGTGGCCCCGGCATCGTATGACCTGATCACGCTGGAGCCACCGCCAATCGCATACGCGGGTGTGGCCGCGCTGTACTCCAAGGACTTCTACTCGCTCGCGCGGACGCGCCTGAAGCCGGCGGGCTACGTCAGCCAATGGCTGCCCGCGTATCAGGTGCCGACAACGACGACACTGGCGATGATTCGCGCGTTCATCGACATATTTCCCAACACCGTTCTCTTGTCGGGCGTCGAATCCGAACTGCTGCTGCTCGGAACAAACGGTCCCCGCATCGAGATCGATCCCGGCCGATTGGAGTCCGCCTTGGCCCGCGCCCCCGCGGTTCACACGGATTTGCGGCGTCTGGATCTGGGTAGTGCGACCGAAATCATCGGCGCTTTCGTGGGTTCCTCCCGCACGCTGGCGGCGGCGACACATGACGTGCCTCCGGTCACCGACGACCATCCCAATCAGGAGTATGGCGTCCGGTCGCTCCTGAACTTCGGACAGGCGGTTCCTGCGTCCGTGATCGACCTGAGGGACGTGGCCTCGTGGTGTCCGACGTGCTTCGTCAACGGTGAGCCCGCGCCGCTGGTCCAAGGTCTCGACGTGTACCTCGAGCTGCTGCGGCAGGCGTACGCCGCCTCACCCGAGGCCGTGCGTGACGCGAGGGCTCTGGCCCCGCCTGATGGGAGAGTAGTGGCAGGGAGTAGATATCTGGGGACGATCGTTCCCGAGTCGGCGGAGCTCCACAACGTGCTCGCGCTATCGAATGCCTCGGCCGGCAACATGGACGTCGCGATACGAGAGTTTCGCGAAGCCCTGCGTCTGGATCCAGAGTCAGCCGTGACTCACTGGCACCTGGGTGCTGCGCTTGCCTCACATGGCGCGGCGGAGGAGGCACTGGCTCATCTACAGCGATCGGTCGCGTTGGATCCCTCCAACGGGGCGGCGCAGAACGACGTGGGCGCCGTGTTGCTGCGGCAAGGACGCGTGGATGAAGCCATCACACATTTCGAGCGGGCGCTGGCGCTGAATCCAGAGTTCACGGAGGCACGCGCGAACCTTCGCATTGCGACGCGGGCACGGGGGCTGCACCGGTCGAACTGATCAGCGGGTTCATCGCGACCTAGGGAACCACCTCGAACAGCACGTCGCGTCGGGCGCGGGGGCCGAGTGTCGACGTCGCCTCGACTCCGAGGATGTATCGGCCCAAGGGCAGGCTTCTTAGTGGGACGTCCGTGCGAAAGCCGTACATTCGATCGGAGGACGCGCTCTCTCGTCGGTCGCTCGACTCGAAGACCTTGCGGCCGCTGGTCGCCTCATTGACTGTGGTGACGAACGTGACCGCGTGTTTCTGCGCGGCCCTGTCGTACGCCTCGGCGTAGAGGCTCAGCGTTTCCGCTGTGCTGAAGGCACGCGATGCAACCGGCGCAGCGGGAAGGGCATCCTTCAAGAGGGGGTCGTCGTTTGCAGTTGCCAGCGCATTGGCATTCGAGGAGGTCAGGACGAGTCCACTCAACCCAAACGGCACCCGTGAGTAGTCCGGCAGCTCCAGATCGTATGGCACCGTCCCAGTGGCACCGCCACTGCGCTCGTAGGCTCCGACGTGAATCTGATACCGGCCGGGCGGCAGCGTCAACCGCGATAAGAGACGAATTCCTGTGCGTCGCACTTTCTCGTAGGTTTGCGGCTGCAGCCGCAGGTCGAACTCCTGGCGGTCCTCTCCCTGCACGCGGGCGCGCTGGTCCGCGGCGACGATCGACACTTCGACCTTCTCGTTGAACCGGCCGTCGCGCTCCTCGAAGGTCAAGGATCCGCCGTCGATCTCGACGGCGATGAGCACGGAGCCGTTCGAGCCCGATGCTCTGAAAGGCGCCGCAAATACGCGGACTGGCAGATCGCCGACGGGCACCGGCCTGCTGAGCGCCGCCTTCAGGGCCGGAGACGCCGCCGATCCGATGCCGCTCTCGCGGGCCGCTCTCGCTGTGGCTTTAGGATCCGGCGGGAGAAAGCCGCGACGCGCGCGAACTCTCAGATCGGGGCGCTTGACTCGCACGTCAATCTTCAGGAACCGGCGCGACCACTTCGACGAGTCGCTGCGGTAGCCAAGGAGGTAATAACGGCTGTTGTCGAGCACGATTCGGCCCAGGCCACCGACAACGTCACCGGTGTTGACGATGGCCAGGCCCCCGGTTTCGTCGGACAGAGAGAGCAACGTTTCCTGCGATAGCCGCAGCTCTCGGAGCGCGCCGCGGAAGGAGCCGTACTCGAGTTGGGGATAGTCGGAGGTCGCGCTGACATCGGTGAGACCGCTGAATTGGCTCAGACCGCGCGGGTCGACTCCGTACACGTTGACATTGGCTCGCTGCGCCGCCGCGACCGCTTCCTGCGTGTCAGCCACGATCGTCGAGGACGAAGGCGCCAGGTTGAATGGCTGATAGACGTCGTAGTCGAGCCCCTCGCTGAAGAAAAGCAGCGCCTTGCGCCGCCCCTGCACGTCTCGCAGCCATGCCGCGACATCCTCGAGCGCCCTGAGCGCACGCCGTGCATTCGATGCCCGCTGCGGCTCCTGCGGATCCCTGACCGATTCCGCCCGCTGCAGCCCCTCATTCGTGCGAACGGGCAAGGCGCTGTCGGCCAGGAGCTCGGCATCAGCGCTCTCGCGGAGATGAACAGCCATCCTTTCGGCCCCCGCGGACGGCAGTTTCTGCCCCTGAAATTTATCCAGCGCTGCGAGTAGCAGACGGTGACTGCTCGTCAACTCCTGCCCAAACTCCTGCTGGCCACTGGTGTAGACGACCGCGGCCAGATCGTTGGTACCGAGGTAGCGCGATACAAATTCCTTGGCGGCTGCCCGCACGGACAGTGAGCGTCTGGAATCGGTATGCAAGTCGTCCATCAGAAATACATAGACTCGACCGTCGAAGGTACGCGTCGTGGCACGAACGTCCGGCTCGACAGGCTCGGCATCACGGGTGGGAAGAACGACGGGCCGCTCGATGGGCAGGTCGACCAAGGCAAACGCAGACGGCTTCTGCAATCTGCCGTCCTCGAAGATCTCGAAGTCGCTGGCGGCGAGATCCTTCACGAACGCGCCACGCCGATCGGTCACGATCGCGTGGACTTCAACGAAGTCGATCTCACTCCTGAAGGTGACTTGCGGGGGTGGCGCCGCAGGGTCCGGTGACGCGGACGACTGCTGGCCGGCAACGCCAGCGGACAGCAACGCGACAAGCAGGAGCGGGTAAAAACGCACCTCGGACAACTCCCTCCAAGCGCGCCGATTGTCTCATGGCTCGCTGCACATGTCGCCGTGCTGTCAAGCCCAGCTGCGACGACACCTCAGCACAGCTGCGGATTACTATCGCTGCCCGTCGAGGAAAAGGTGAGTATCGCCGGGGACGGTTGCGTAGACCGTAGTCACACCAGCCGCCCTGGCCTCAGCCATCCACATGGAAGCGTCCCTATTCGACGATGATCTGTGCGTACGCCCAGGGATGCTCTTTGCAGATGTAGACGTGAGTGCCCGGTCGATCGAACGTCACGGCGGCAACGCCCGCCGGATCGATCGGGCCTGTGGACCATGAGCCGTCTTCGGCGACCGCCGAATGGACCATCGTGCCGTTGTTGCGCCATGTGACCGTGGTGCCGACGGCCACCTTCGCGCGGTAGGGATTGAATTGATATTCGTCGGTCATGAAACGCGCGCCCGTGAACGCGTTGTCGCGCTGCAGGGCCGCAGTCTCGATCTGCCTCGTCTCGGTGACAGGTCCGGAAAATCGCTCTGGCTCGCGAGGCGGCGGTGGCGCCGATCGCGGCGGCATCGTGCCCCCGAGCTTGAATGCCCAGACATTCGTGCTGGTGACGAGCGCGACGAACTGCTCGCCATCGAGCTCGAAGGAGGCAGCCGGCCCGCCGGCGGGTGCGCCCGTCTGAAACTGCCACACGATGTCCCCAGTCCTGGCGTCGTGCGCGTTGAAATGTCCGTCCGGCGCGGCATGAAACAGCAAGCCGCCAGCCGTCGTCAGCACGCCGCTCGGGCGCCCCGCTCCCGGCGCAAACTCGCGGCGCCAGACGATCTTGTGAGTCTTGCCATCGATTGCAGCCATCACGAATGCCTCGAGCCGATCGATCCCGGGCACGCGATTAGTGAAGGCGGTACTGAAGAAGTACCCGTCCTCGGCTCGGCGAAGCCAGCGCAGTGATTGCTCGCCGACGGCATAGAAGTGTCCGGTCTGCTGGCTGTAGGACATCGGCGCGACGCGCATGCCGTAATACGGCATCAGCACGTTCGGCTTGTCAGTCGCCACCGCCTGGTAGTAGCAGCCCACCTCGAAGCCTTTGGGGATCGTCTGAGTCTTTCGCCACCAATCGCAGTCGGGAAGGACGCCTTCCGCGCCAGCCGGGAAGGGCTGCGTCGCTGCAGTCTTCTGGAAGCGGTCCTGCGGGACTTTGCGCTCCTCGATCTTCATCAACGGTTTGCCGGTGACTCGATCGAGCGTGAACACGTAACCATCGGGTCGAATCGCGCCGATCGCTTTGACAGTCCTGCCGGCCTCCTGTGCGTCGTACAGCACTGGCGAGATGGACATGTCGGCTTCCCAGATGTCGTGACGAATCGTCTGGTAGTGCCACTTCAGTTTGCCGGTCTTCATGTCGAGGGCAACGATCGAGCAGATGAACAGGTTATCGCCCTCGCGATGCTCACCCGACAGCTGCGGTACGCCGTTGCCGGTGACGTAGTAGACGAGGCCGGCCTCTTCGTCCGCAACACCGGCGAGCCACAGCGCGCCGCCACCGAATTTCCACTGGGCAGTCTTGGGCCATGTCTCGCTGCCCGGCTCGCCGGGCGCGGGCACGGCGAACCAGCGCCAGACCTCGCGCCCCGTCTTGCCATCAAGTCCCACGACCTGTCCGCGCCAGCCGTTGTCAGCACTCAGGCCCACCGACACGATGCCGCCCGCGTAAACGGGAGCGCCGGAGATTCCCTGTCCCTTGTCACGGGCGTCCTCGCCGACGTAGCGGTTCCACACGAGCTCACCCGTGTCGTCGCGGAGTGCGATGACCCGCGCGTCGGATAACCCGACGAAGACCAGACCGTCTCCGAAGGCGACACCCTCGCGGTCCGGTGAGCCCATCGACGTCGGCCCGGCGGCGGAGCCGCCACGCGCTGCCCCACCGCCGCTGGTGAATCGCCAGGCGATCTTTCCAGTCCTGGCGTCGATCTTCATGACGTTTGGCGGGGCGGTGAAGTACATCATGCCGTTCTTCACGACCGTCATCGATCGCGAATTCGCTGGCGGCGTAAGCCGCTCAGACATCCAGGCGGCGCCGAGCCGCGACACATTCCCTGTGTTGATCTGTTCGAGCGTGGAGTAGCGATTCCCCAGGTCGCCCATGACGGTCGACCATCCCCGGCCGCGGGACGGCTCGGGGACGGACTGGACGAAGACTGTCACGGGAAGGGCAAGAGCCGCGGCGAATGCGGCCGTCCGAATCCACGGCCGCAATCGCCCAACTGATCGTTCGCAACAATTCCGGAGTGTCACGAATCCAGCCTCGCGACTACTTCGCGAGCGGGTCAGGACGCATCTGGAACTTCATCACCTTGCTCGTCGTACCCTTGCCGGTTTCCATGTGGAACGGCGTCCTGGTCGATATCGTCGTCCAGACGCCGCGACCCTTCCATCCGGCGTTCGGATCATCGATACGGCCGTCCATCCACTTCGTGTAGAACCCAAGCGGATACGGCACGCGCATGGTGACGAACTTGCCGTCCTTCAGCGCGAGGAGTGCTTCGGTCGCGTTCCCGGTGTTGATCGGCACGTTGCGCCCGAGTCCGAGCGTGTCGAACTGATCGACCCACGTGTAGTAACTCCCCTCGGTGCTCCCCGATGTGGTGACGTTCTTGAACTGCGGCGCCGGCTCCGTATACATCGTCCAGCCTTCGGGACAATGTTGCCCGGTGGCCTTCGGACCATTCAGAGGGCCTTTGCACTTGCGGCGATCGAAGCTCGCGAGGTGGCCGCTTGCCATGGCAGCCCAGTACACGCCGTTGCGATCGACGTCGCCGCCACGCGGCGAGAATCCCTGCTCGACGGGCGGCTGATAGATCTCCACGAGTGCGGTGTCGGGAGGATTCGACCCGGGCGCGAGCCTGATGACAGCGCCTGGATACCCGAGTTGCGTGCCCCACACAGAACCGTCAGGCGCCGGAGCAACGGCGTAGAGCGCGCCACCGACGCGCTGATCCTTAGTCGGGTCGAGCGGCTGATCCGGTTCGACATAGGCGTCGCGCTTGCCGTTGCCGTTGGCGTCCCTGATGAGCGCGGTCCAACCCTGCGACTTCATCTCGTCCTGTGTCTCGTCGAACATCTTCGTGTTGAGCCACCCGATCACCTGTCCACCACCACTGGTCCACAGCGTGTGGTTCGCGTCCTCGGCGAACATCAAGTGGTGCGTCCCGAAGCAGGTGCTGATGTGCGTCAGCTTCTTCGTCGCCGGGTCGTACACGGCGAGATGACGGCCGGCGTTTTCCACGGGGTAGAGCTTCGCAGAGGGGTGACTCGAGCCCGCCTTGCACTCAGGCGGGTTTTGGTTGGGGCGGACGGTGGACGTCAGCCAGACTCGTCCCTTGTGATCGAGCATCGGGTTATGAACGTTGTTCTTGCTGGTCCAGATCACCTCGTCTGCCCAGTACGGCGACGGCTCCGGCATCGCAGGGTTCGTCGGTGGAGTGTTGGGATCTCGGACCGTCAACGCCACCTGGCTCGCCGTGTTGGTGACCGGATTCAGCACCGGAACGTAGTCGGCACTGAGTTCAAGCGCTCCGTAAACAGGCCCGTTCGGATTGACGCGCGGATTCCTGCGGTCAGTCGAGACGACATCGTGCAGGTATGCCTTCGGATCGGCCCAGTCCCACTGTGTGATGACCACGTTCCGCTCGAGCCCTTGTGGCCGTTGCGGCTCTGGTGGGAGGGCACCGGCACGGATCTGGTCGGTCCAATCCGCGAACATCTTCAAGACGCGCGCGCGGCCAAAATTATTCAACCCGGCGCTCATCTGACCGCCAGCCTGACCAGACTTCACGCGGCGATCCCATGCCGCAACGGTATTGGGGAACGGGCCGAGCGCCGCCGGAATTTCTCTTGTAGCCTTGGTGCCAAGCGCGTGACACGCGGTGCAGCCGCCTGATTTCACGCTGCGGATCCAATCGCCCTGGCTCTTCATGTTCGGCGAGATCCCGTTGCCCTCGTCGCCGGTGCCTGGGAAATCGCTCTTGGCCGGCATCTCCATCAACGCCAGCCACTGCGCGGCTGGATAGTAGTGCGCCGCTTCCGCCGGAGAGCTCGCTTTCACGGCGCGAAGCGCGAGGGTCTTGCCCGGAGTCGTCTGGATCTTCGGTGAGTCCACCAGCCCGTATCCGCGCACCCAGACCCTGTAGTTGGCCTTGGGCAGGTCAGGTACCAGGTAACGTCCGCGATCATCGGTAACAACAATCCTCGCGAACGGCGTCGGCAGGTCGGTCGTTTCGGCAATGACCCAGACGCCGGCCTCGGGCCCGGAGGGCCCGGTCACCGTTCCTGCCAGGTCGTCGCTGTCGATCGCAATGGTCTCGCCCGTCGTCTGCGCGGCACGCGTACCGCTCACGACTCCAGCCCAGACTGCGAGTCCGATGATGATTCCAAGTGTGAGTCGTTTCTTTGCCATGATGCTCTCGCCTTTCGTGCGGCTGTTCCACCAATCCGCGAACCGGATCGCTGGCGGTCAGATGCCGGAAGTGGCAGCCCTACACTACACCAACCCGCGCCCTGCCCGCCCTCGCAACTTCGTCGCTTCGGCAAGACACGAGCGTCGCTCGCCATCGGCGTTCCAACAGCGCGGAACGCCCATGACGTCGAACGTATTGAATGTGCCATCGTTGCCGCGAAGGCGCTGCGGGTGCCCATCGCCGGTCCAGACGACGTGAGAGAGGAAAAGCGGAGGCAGCGCACGTTTGCTGCCTCCACGGAGAGAAAAAGGTCTACCGACGGTGCCGGCGCGCCAGACCTGCGACGAACGCTCCGACAGCCAGCAGTGAGAGCGTACTGGGCTCTGGAACCGCCTTCGGCTCGGCGTAGAGGAAGTCGTCCATCACGACAACGTCCACACCGCCGCCGTCGTTGGGGCCGAGCGCTGTGTTGCCGGTCCTGATGGTGGCCTTCGTGATCAGTTCACCGGCATCGAACTGCACGCCCAGAAACGACAGGGTCCCGGGCATCGCGGCCCTGCTGAAGAGGGGTACTCCGCCGACGCCGAAGAAGTCGATTGTGGTCGCGGAGTTGTCGTCGACATCGCTGAACACGACACCGAAGGCGGACACTCCTGCGGCAATGGTCGGTGAACCCGGGATGGAGAACGTGGCATCGGTCACGTTGCTCCCGAGCGGCGCGAAGATACGCTGTGGGCTGAACGTGGTGAACGTAGCGGCGTAGGTCGCATTATTGGCGAGATCGGTCAGCACCGCCTGCACGAAGTTGGTGCCCGGCGTAGTGAACGTTCCGCCACGCGTGGTCTGAAACACCGTGAACACGTTATTCGGCGAAGTGGCTGTCGTCGTTGCCCCGCCGCCGTCCCAGTTGATCTCGCGGCGGCCGGCCGCGAGCGGGCCAGGGTTGTTGCCATTAACGGGGTCGCCGAGCGCGGCACGGAATGCGTCGACACTCGCTTGTATCGAAGCGGCATTGGCGCCGGAGCTTTCAAAAAGAACGGGCCCTGCAGATGCGGCAACTGGAATCGACAAAGCCAGAACAAACGCGCTGATGACTGGCAACGATCGATGACTCATGCCAACCTCCCCGACTTTGTTACGCCGCGAGCGCCACTGGCCGGAATGCTCACCTGCGAGGACGAATCGCGGACGAAACAGTCTAGACCCATATCTCTCGAAATAAGCATCAAAATGGCGCAAAAATTCATAAGCACGACCGTTCGTTGGTAACATCACCACTTCGATCGCCGAATCCTGTGTCCGCCACGTGTGTTGATTGGATCCGCGAATGCCACATCAAACAACGCAGCCCGCGGCATTTCGCGGAGTCGTCGACTATGAGGCGAGATGCGTTTCGCCGGGGGCGTCCATAACTGGCCAAGGACGCGTTCGGCGGCTTCCGTCTGGCGAAGGCCAAAGGTCTTCCCGCACCCGCCTCCGTCGGTTGTAACCAGTGCGCAGCACTGGCGAACTTACGCGGCATGGGGCAGAATAGGGCGTCGAATTCGTAGCGCAAGGGAGGCCTGAGGTGCCTTTCCAACTGGCCGCGCGATTGCATCGGAGAACAATCGTTGGCGATTGACCATCCGCTCCATGGCAAGTCGTCGATCGAGCCGGATGCTGGTGCACAGGCTCCCGCGAGCGATGTGACTCGCTCAGATACGGACGCCGAAGCGCTGTCTGATGGCATCGATTCGCTTTCGGTGTTTCCTTCCGAGGCGGAGGGCGTCGGAACAGGGTCAGGTCTGCCTGACGCCTGGATCTACAACGAGGACGTGTACGCCAGCGCGCGGCCTCTAACAGAACCTTTCGTCGAGACGAGGGGGGAACCGGCTGCGCCCCCCGCTCCCTACGCGCAAGACATCGCGGACCTGCTCAGGAATCAAGAGGCGCAACTGGACGCGCTGACCGGGCTTCAGAGTCTCTGCCGTGGCATGGTCGAGCGCCTCGTACAGACAGAGCAATCCTTGCGGCGAGCCGAGGATCTTGCCACGGATCGCTCCACTCGTATTGACGAAATACTCATCTGGACCGAGAACGCGCTCGACACCGTCCAGGGCTCGGTTGCCGCGATCGACAAGACGCTCCACGAACTCTGCGTGACCACCGTCAAGCGTTCGGCCGCCACGGAGGAGATACTCCGTCGCGTGGACGAGTTCGTTGCAGACAGAACACTCCAGCAACTCGCTGCTCGCATCGATACGCGGCTCGCTGATACGACAGCTGAGGTCCATCAAATCGAGCGATTGATGCGAGGTGTCGGGTTCCGCGAGTTTGCGGCCAGCGTCGACAGCCGCCTGCTGCGCACCGAGGAAGCGGTAAGGAGAATCGAGCGGATGCTCGAGGCCACGGCCGCAAGAGAGATCGACAGCGTCAACATCGACCGCATCTCGGGGAAACGGGCAACTGGTCTGCAAGCCCAGCGAGCGTGGACCGCTCTGACGAGGGGCGTGCGATCTGGGCAGGACCGGGCGACGTACATCTGGAATCAAGCCACGATGCGAATCGACGTCTCGCGCATGGCCGCGCGCGCCGCAGGAGCTCTTCTCTTGTTGGTCGTGCTTTCGCTCGTCACCGTACGCCTCGATGATCTGCGGATTGGATTACACGGATCGTCAAAGTCCTCAGGAGATCGGCCGGCCCCGCCGGTTGAATCCGTCATCGTTCCCGCGGTTGAAACCGCGCTGATGACAGCAGCACCTTGGACGACTCCTCAAGCAGTACCACAGGCTGAGCTCAGAACACTGGCGGCAGCTGTCGTCGTACGACCACGCCAAACACGTCGTCAAATTGCGTCTCAGGGCGGGGCCCGCGACGAAACCGAGGTGACCCAGACTGCGTCATCAGGTCAGTATTTCGGCACCCTCGAGATCGCATCCAGGCCGTCTGGTGCATCGGTCTTCGTCAACGGGCGTGCAGTCGGCGTCACACCGCTCACTCTCCCACGTCAACGGGCTGGGTCACTCGCGCTCACGATCACGCGCGAGGGGTTCAATCGTTGGAGTTCGGCCATTCAGGTACGCTCCGGCGTCTCGACGGAAGTCAACGCGACGCTTCTTCCAGAAGGTCCCTAGTCTCACCTCCACGTGAGGAAGGGCGCGCGCTCATAGGACAGCGCGGTGCCAATTCTTCTCGATGTGTAACGATTCTCAACTGGGCGGCGCAGTTGCGCGACTGGTCGATCGACCGAGGCGCATCGTGCGGGGAAATAGCCTGAATTCGCGCTCAAAGAGCAACGGCGACCTGCCGGTCGCCGTCTTCCGAACACTCGAGGGCGGTTGAGGAGCTACTGACGCGTGAGCCGTCGACGCAGCCCAAAGGCGACGGCAAACCCGCCGCTGAGGAGAAGGAGGGTGCTCGGTTCAGGAACACTCGAAATCGGCCCGTCGGAAATCGTCAGACTAAATCCGCCAGCAATCGTTCCTGAGTCTACGGGTACGAAGTCCCACACGAAAAGCGACCACACACCGTTCGGATTGGAGCCGCCGAAAACGGAAAACGACTTGGCCCCGGGAGTCGTCGGGTTCACTCCTGCGATGAGAGGTGCCGGTGCCGAAAAGACATCGCCGCCAAAGTACCGACATCGGCTGGAAAGTGCCCGACGCGACAGGCCCAGTGCTGGGCCACAGGGCTCCGCCGTCGGCGAACGTCAGGTTGGCGTTGACGATCCCGGTTGAAGTTCCGCCGTCGAAGACCACCTGTCCAATACCTGTCGGCCCGACGAGCAGGACGCCAATATCTTCCGGAACAAAGTGAGAGAAGTTAATCAACGATACGGCCAGGGCCGCGATGGGACCCATTCCTGTCACCGTGATCGTACTGGGGTAAGGAGTAGCGTTTCCAAAACCCGGAATCGAGATCGGAGTGGCGTTCGAGAACGTGATGGTTGAGGCATAGCCGGTCGCCGGCAACAACCCGACCAGAACCGTCAGAATCTGGAACCGCCGAAAGGAACCCATCTCCAGTCTCCTTTGATCGCTCCTCGCACCTTACCTGGAATGCACACGTCTACACACTGGTAGTCGTGCACTGGCATGCAATCCAAAGGCCGACGTAAATTCCCGCCTAACTGGTGAAAGCACATTAGCCCCGTCATTGAAATCGGCGGATGGTTCGACTAAGTTCGCCGAGTTCAGAGACTACTGATGATACGCCTCCGGCGGTCGACGCGCCACGCCAAAACCGAGTCCTTTGTCGAAGCAGGGAAACAAGTATCCCAATGAAAACCTGTTGATTACCCTTGCTGACCGTCTCCGGCCTGGCGCTGGAACGAGACATGTTCACCCAGGTGAAGTCTCAGGTCCGCTGCTGAGCCCGTGCGTGAAACCGAGGGTGAGTCCGACGTGGTCCAAGCACTGGCGCCGGAGTCCGTGTGCGACTCATCTTCCAGGAAGCCGGCGATTCTCGCCGCGACCACTTGCACGAGTGCGATCTCCCATTCGGTGGCGCGCCGCCCGGTTCGGTTCACCACTTCCAGGACTGCCCGTGTCGACCCGGCGCGCACCAAAGGAACGGCAATCAGCGACGACACATCGTCCGGCCACACGACCGCGCTCACCTCCGCCACACCGGACGGGTCGTTGTGGATCATCAATGCCCGGGCCGTGTCGGTCTGCATGTCGACAACCGGCCGATGATTACCTCGTTGACACTGAAAGTCCGCTGCTCGCGCAGAACAGGTGATGAGGGAGGCGTCCGAAGTGAATTAACGCGATTCCCTCTGCTTTGATCGCCGTGCGCAGGCGATCCAAGACCTCTGTTACGAATTGGACGTCACCGAGTGAATTGAGAGTGGGATCAGTCAGATCCTGGAGCGTCGACAACTGCCGCTGCGCCAGCTCTACCTCGGCGCGAAGCTGCGCATGCGCTTCGGCCGTGGACCAGTCAGCGGCGGCGCGCTCCTGCTGGTGTGTCAGGTCGCGCACGATCATGCTGAATCCGTCGAGTCCGCCCGATACGAGAGGGCTGATCTCGATCTCCGCGGCAAACATCGTCCCGTCAGCACGCCGCTGCTGGCAGGTGCGACGAGTCGTGGCTCGTCGTGCGTCGCTGAGCAGCCGAGAAAAATCCGCTTGCCCAAGATCGTCGAACATGGTCGCCGCACTCCTGCCCACCATCTCGCGGCTTTCGATACCATACAAGCGTGTCGCACCGGTGCGCCAATCGCTGACATGCCCCGTTTGGTCGAGGAGGATCAGAACCGTCTCGTCCGACGCCTGCTCGAGACAGCTCAACGCACGGTCTATTCGGTTCGCTTGACGCTCGGCTGATTTGAGCTCGCGAATCGAACTATTCAGCGTGGTGAGGTTCCGCCGCGAGTCCCGAATCGCCTTCGCCATACGAAGGACGACGAACGCGATCAGCAGCCCCTCGAGGCCAAACAGCAACGCCGTCGAAAGTGGAACCGCCCACCCGACACGCGCCAGCAGCACCGAGAGGAGAGTTGCGACGAGCGTCGCGGCGGTTCCACCGTACGCTGCCGACAGCGCAATCGCGACGTGAAAGAGCCAGAACTGCGGTTCGTCAGTCGAAGTGTGGAGAATCCACCGAAGCAGAACGGCACCAGCGACAACACTTATTGCGAAGCTGTGCGCAGCGAGGCGCCCGCGCCCGTCAGTCTCACTGGAGGGCAATTGCGACGCGATTCGGCCGCGCATAGATATAGACATCCACGACTCTCCCGTTCGTGTGAGCCAGGTCCACGCCTGTCCTGACGTGAGCTTCCGCATGTTTCCTCTCCATGCGGGTACGACGTTTCACGTTGAGGTCCGCCATGCTGCCGCTTGCCGTTCGTTACAGTCCGCCCCATTATGGACTGAGCCCGTACTCTTGCAGAACTGAAACGCAAGTCGCCTCGGTCACGCCGTCCCACCAGGAATGGATCGAGCTCCGATGCTGTCACGGCGAATATACTTGTCGATCGGTACCAGGCAATGACGACTCGTTCATCCATTCCAGTCACGGCTTTTCTTCTCGCGCTCGTCGTGAGCGTGGCGAGAACGGCCGACACGCTTCCGGAGGGCCAGGGGCTGGCGGCGCGCTATCCCAATGACATCGGCATCGCGTCCGATCCCGCGGTGATCTTCACGGATGACTTCGAGTCGTACGGCAACGGGGCGGATCTGGCCAAACGATGGACTAACGTGTTCCAGCTGTCGAATGTTCGAATCGCCACGGAATCGGGCGGCTTCGTCGGCGGCGGCAAGGCGCTCGAGTTCACCGTGCCGGTGACGAGCAGTGAGGTTTCCAACAGCGTATCGAGGAACATCAGTCCGGAACTCGATGTGCTGTTCCTCCGCTACTACGCGAAGTACGACGCGAGCTTTGATGTCCTGGGATCGAGCCACAACGGAGGCGTCATCTCTGCTCACTACTGCTGCCCGGGTCAGCGGTCCGATGGGTTCAACAAGTTCCTCGTCAGCTATGAAGCCTCCAGGTTCGCTGCGGCGAAGGCCAATCCCGGTGAGTTGAACGCGTATGTCTACCATCCGGACATGCGCGATGTGTACGGCGATCATTTCCATCCCACTGGCCGCATCGCCCCTTACGCGAGCACGCCTCCCTTTTCTTTCGGCCCCGAGTTCGTCTCGCGTTCGGAAGTCACGCCGGTCCGGGGACGCTGGTACGCCTACGAGCTCATGGTGAAGGCCAATACGCCGGGTCGGCGCGACGGCCGGATTGCGTTATGGCTCGACGGAATATTGATCGCGGAGTTTCCCAACTTGCGGCTTCGGGACACGCCCGACCTCAAGATCGACCGCGTCGCGCTCAATCTGCACGTTCGCGCGGTGACCCGTACGGCGACGAAAAGGTGGTACGACGACGTGGTCGCTGCGACGTCGTACATCGGACCGATGGTGCCCGGGCCGCCCCGAACGGTGCGAAACGGTACGACACCTCGTTTCACTCTGGAAGCACAGTAGGAACAAAGAGCCCGAACACTATGGGCGATGGGTGTGTCTAGTTTCCGGCATCTCGCCAACTAGACCACACCGTTTTTCGCGGCCGTCCGCGCTGAAGCAACTGCGGCACGGTCACAAAACGAAAGCGTCCCAGGCGTTCCAGTGTCAGATCGAGCGCGGCGAGCATGGCGCCGCGGTCGTAGAGGATTTCACGTGAGAGCGGAGGCATGTTCTCGTTCGCGGGTGGTCGAGAGATGGCATCGTGGAGCACGACGATGCACCCTGGCCGAATGTGCTGGACCAGATGGTCGGCCATGGCAAGTGCATCCGGATTCCACCAGTCGCCACTATCCGTGTTCCACGTAACCACCTGATACCCGAAGCACAAGAGGTCGAGACGGGCCGCCATGTTCTGTTCGCCGAACGGCGGTCGAAAGAGACGTTGGCCGGAGTCCGCCAAGGTGTCCCTGCAGTCGCGAATCTGGCGAAACCGTTCGCGATGTGTCAGTGACGGCAGGGCGGGATGGTCCCAGGTGTGGTTGCCGATCGCATGCCCGCGTGCGGCCACTTCGCGCACCAGATCCGGATACCTGGATGCGGCTGCTCCCAGCATGAAGAACGTCCCGTGGGCGTGATGCTTGGCAAGCACGTCGAGCACCAGGGGTGTGGACGCCGGGTCCGGTCCGTCGTCGAATGTCAGGGCGGCCACATGCTCCGTTGTGGCAACGTGGGTAATGGTGCCAAGTAGTTGCCGCCGAGCGAATCGGTACGATCGACGCACGATCCCGGCTTTCCTCCGCATGGTGATGTTGTCGGAGGCGCCTGGGGCGGCAAGCCTCACGTCAGAAGCGCCGCTCATACCGGATGGCACATGAACTTGAGGCTGCCTTTGAGCCTCCCGACCTGCCAGCCAAGATGCCACGCATACGTCGCAAGAGCAGCCTTGGAGCGGACCCTGCGAAGGCGTCGCAACAGCTGCGTCCACTCCGTCACGTATCGCTCCCACGGCTCCGGCATGCGGACGTCCGTGGATGCCTGGTATTTCTTGTACACCGCGACGTTGTATTCGGCCCAGTGACGCGCTTGATGAAAGATGCCGGAGACGGTGTCCCGCAGGCGTACGTGCATCAAGGCTTCCGGAACGAAATGAAGCTGGACGCCCTCCAGTTGAAGTTTGAAGCAGTAATCCACTTCCTGCACGTAATGGAGGGATTCGTCGAATCCGCCAACACGTCCGTGCAGCGCGCGCTTCACGCCGAGACCGCAGCACCCAGCGTACGGCAAATACGGCGGATACCAGATTCGTGGCACATCAGCAGTCTGTCCGGGGCCGCGCACTAGCTGAACCCAGGCGGCATTCAGCTTCTGGCCGTCAAAGCGGCTCGCCACGAAGTCGTACTTGATCAGCGCGTCACCGATGGCAGCCACCCATCCTGGCCCCATTTCATCATCGGCATCACAGAACGCGAGCGATTCCCCGGTGGCTGCAGCAGCGCCGACATTGAGCGCGTACGGACGGCTTCGCCGTGCAAACGCGTCGACGATACGTAAGTGTGGTAGACGCGTTCGGTACCGCTCGACAACCTCCATGGACCCGTCGGTTGAGTGGTTATTGACAACGATGACTTCCCATTGATGCGTCCAGCACTGGCCGGTCAGCGCATCGAGCTGAGCAGCGATAGTCGTTGCTGCGTTGTAGCACGGAATAATCACACTTAGCCGCACAGCGACCCTCCCGGCGCAGTTGGACACCGCTGAACAGACGTGGTCAGCGATGCGCAGCGCCATATCGCTATCGCGATTGAGGGAGGCCGCCACAAGGCTCGAGACGAAGTGCATCGATCGAAAACGCGCCTGAAACGCCTCTCCCTGGAGTGAGAAGCTCTGCAAGGGGGATGCCCCAGGTATGCTGGCGTCACAGAACCGTCTCGCACTCAGAAACCGCAGGGAGACGGCCTCTTTCCTGCGCACGCAGGATTTAGTCGCCGTAACGCGACATTTTATTATAGTAATTCGATTTAATTTAGACTAAATCAGGCTGCCGACCGGAACGGCAGAGGTGAAAGACCCAATAAAGGGTCCTACAGGACGGAAGTGACGATGGCGGCTCGCGCGGCGGTGTCTGTGAGTTGCGGCAAGATCCGCTGAAGCATCCCCTCACACTCGCTGAAGAGCGCACTCGCCGACGAGACCCAATTCGACGACAACAGGACCATGCCAAGGGAAACCCGTCGCATCACCACGATGCTCCGTGTTTCGTAAGTGAGTTTCTTGTCGCGCATCCAGGCCCGGAGTGCCAGTCGAATTTGAGTGAGCGCCCCTCGTTCCTGTTCGTCGAGGCCCGGCTCCTCCAACCGGTCGGTGACGGCGAGGGTCAGATCGGCCAGTCCGCATCCAGGTTGGAGAGCGAGAAAAGCGGTTCTGGGGGTAATCGGCACCAGTTCGCACCCAGGCAACACCCGGACGGCGTTGACGTCAACCGTGATCAAAAAGCGTCGCGGTGCGATTTCGGCAAGCTCCGCGGGTCTGCGTCTTCCCAACCGGCGCGGCTTCGCGTGGCCATTTGCTTCGTCCGTGAGAGCGACGACGGCGTGTGCCAAATCGGCATGACGCTCGCGAAGCGCCTTGATCACATCCTCGGGCAAGGTCATGGCAACCAGTCGAGACGGGCGGTTGAACTTCGGCGGGCGGCCACGTTTACGCATCGTCCAATATTACGATCAAAGCGCCTTCGTGAATGCGCTCTGGATCACGCCATGCCACACGGTGGGCGCCACGTAAGTCACACCCTTCGGCTGGGACGCGAGAAGGCGCGGTACCGATCCGCACGTTTCGAACACCTTCAGCCTACGCTCGGCATCCACGGAGGCGATCCACAGACGCGGATCTTCCCCGTCCTGGCAATCGACCGGCATCGTCAGCGTACTGCAGAGGTCCTCGCCGAAGACCGGTGTTCGGGAGCAGATTGTTCACTGGATTGTTCCTGGCAACCCTCCTCGTGTTCGGATCGACCTGATCGTTGCTTGATTCTGCACGGGGACGGGGCCGGGCACAGCAATACACAGAATTTCACTTCAGACGTCCGGAGTGCGCAGCACGAAACTGTAAGCACATGTTCCGGAACGGAACTCGAAAGAGGGCAGGAATCATCGCATCCGCACGAGACTTCACCCAGCTTATCAATTTAACTATCTGCATCACTAAAGGTTGGCTGGCATCCCCCGATATCATCGGCTCGCTGCGGCGATGGCTTGACGGTTGCCTTATCGCAGCCCATGACCTCGAAAACCCTCGGATTCCGATCGACCTTCATCTTCTTCGCCGCACTCGTCCTCCCGGCGACAGCCACTAACGCGCAGCCGTCGCAACGCCTGATTGCCAAGCTGGACGCGCGGCTCTCGTCGAGCGTCCGCGCCGGTCACTCAGACACCAGGCGGGTCATCATCCGCACGACCTCAGACGGGATTCCCCGGCTGACGAATGCGCTGAAGGGCAACCGCCGTGTCGTGCGTCGCCTTCACTCGACGATCAGTGCGCTGACGGCTCACATACCGGTTGCCGAACTCGAAAGCCTCTCGAAACTTCCCTTCGTCGAATCGATCTCGGAGGACGCGATCGTCAGGGCGGAACAAACGTCCTCGGGAGGGTCGACGCTCCGAGGCACGCTCGGTCTGCCCGTCCAGTCGCCTGGGGGCTATGGCGTGGGAGTGGCCGTCATCGATTCTGGTCTGGAGGAAGGCCCGGAGTTCGCCGGCCGCATAGACAGCTTCTACGACTTCACGCAGGGTGGCAAGTCGACGGTCCCGACAGACGAGTACGGCCATGGCACTCACGTCGCGGGACTGATCGCTGGCAACGGGGTGCTGTCGGACGAACGTTACCGGGGAGTCGCACCGAAGGCGCGGCTGATCGTGCTGAAGGTTCTCGATGAGAACGGGCAGGGCTACACCAGCGACGTGATCGCCGCCATCGAATTCATGACAAAACACAAGTCTCGGCTGGGGATCGACATCATCAACCTCTCACTGGGCCATCCGATTCTCGAGCCGGCGGCCACGGACCCGCTCGTCCAGGCAGTAGAAGCAGCCGTACGCGCCGGCATCGTCGTTGTTGCAGCGGCGGGCAACGTCGGCGTGTCGCCGTCTACCGGAGAACCTGGCTACGCGGGCATCCTTTCTCCAGGCAATGCGCCGTCGGCCATCACGGTCGGATCGGCCAGGACATTCGACACGAACCGGCGCAGCGACGACCGCGTCGCGGATTACAGCTCGCGTGGACCGACGTGGTACGACGCCAGGGCCAAACCTGATCTCGTTGCTCCTGGGCATGGTCTCGTCGCGGCCGCTGCGAAGTCGAGCACGCTCTACGTGAACCATCCGGCCCTCAGAGTCGACGACGCGTATCTCCGGCTCAATGGGACGAGCATGGCCACAGCCGTCGTGAGCGGAACAGTCGCTCTCATCCTGCAGGCAAATCGCGCGCTCACACCCAACGCCGTGAAAGCGATCCTTCAGTTCACAGCCCTCCCTGTGCGCAACGATCAAGGCGCCTCGTACGACGTTCTCACTCAGGGCACCGGCAGCGTCAATGCCGCTGGAGCGATCGAGGTGGCCGCTCACATCGATTCCAGCAAGGCCGTCTCGTCATGGTGGCTGACCACCACACTGGATCCATGGACGGTCATAGGCGGACAGGCGACGTCGTGGGCGGAGAGCATTGTTTGGCGCGACGCGGTCAGCTCCGGCCCCGTGGTGGCTGTCAACGAGCCGGCATGGTCCGAGAACATCGTGTGGGGTAGTGGCGACAACATCGTGTGGGGTAGTAGCGACAACATCGTGTGGGGTAGTAGCGACAACATCGTGTGGGGCAGCAACATCGTGTGGGGCAGCGATGACAACATCGTCTGGGGAAGCAACATCGTGTGGGGCAGTACCCTGCTCGGCTCCGTGTATGGAACCTCGATCACGTGGGGAATGCCTGTAGACAACCCGTCGCAGACCGTGTGGGGAACGCTTAACGGTGGCGCAGGGTTGACCGGGTTAGTGCTGACGTCGCCGGCGCCGTAGTTCCAAATACGCCTCAACCGGGTGACTGTCAACGGAGGTGTTTCTGTGACGCATCGTCTCGTCGCCGGCCAGATTTACGTATACGCCGTGATCGCTCTCGGAGCGGTCGTGATGGCAAGCGCTTTGTCGTCGCTGCAGTTTTCTGAGCCCGGTCTCTTTGCCGCTCTGCTGGTGCTGTCTGTCATCAGTTCAGCCCTGAAAGTGGACATGCCGATGGGTGCCGGCAGTTCCTGCATTTCACTGTCCTACGTGGTTGACTTCACCGCGCTGCTGCTGTTCGGCCCTGGCCCGACGATGCTGATTGCCGTGACCAGCGGCTGGTCGCAGTGCACCTTGCGGATGCAGGAGCGCAACCCGATTTATAAGACGCTGTTCAGCATGGCGACTCTCGCGGTGAGCGTTGCGGCGGCTGGTGCGACGTACACGAGGCTCGGAGGCACCTATGGCACGCTGCCGGCCGCCCCGCTGCAACCCTTGATGGCCGCAGCGATGATCTACTTTCTCGTGAACTCGCTGGCGGTCGCTGCTGCCTTCGCCCTCTCGTCGAGCCGCAGCATGTTCCGCCTCTGGCACGACAACTTTCTCTGGACCGTCAGCAGCTACGTCGTCGGATCGATTGCTGCCGGCATCGCCGTGGAAGTGCTGCGTGCCGCCGGGCACTGGCAGACGCTGCTCGCACTGATTCCATTGTGCCTGACCTATCGAACCTATCGCATCTACCACCGTCGCATTACGGACGAACAGCGACGGGTTGCCGAGTGGGCGCAGTTACACCGCGACAGCACCGAAGTGCTTGCACGGGCGATTCAAGCCAAAGACGAGGGCGGCAGCTGTCACGTGGAGCGGGTGCAGTACTACGCAGCGGCACTGGCACGCCGGCTCGAGCTGCCCGATCTCGATAGACAGGCCGTCGAGATCGGCGCGCTGCTCCACGACATCGGGAAGCTGGCCGTGCCGGAGCACATCTTGTCCAAACCCGGCCCGCTGACGCCTGACGAGCGGAAGAAGATGCAGATGCACGCACAGATCGGGGCCCAGATCGTCGGCGCGGTGCCGTTTCCCTGCCCGGTCGCTCCGCTCGTCCACAGTCATCACGAGCGGTGGGACGGATCGGGTTATCCGTCCGGACTGCGCGGTGAGCAGATCCCGATCGGCGCCCGGATTCTCTCGGTCGTCGACTGCTTCGACGCGCTCACGTCCGAGCGGCCATACCGGCCCGCCATTTCAAAAGACGCCGCGATCCGCATCCTGAAGGCGGAAGCTGGCAGGGCCTTCGATCCCGCCATGGTCGCGCGATTCGCAGAGCTGGTACCGGTGTTGACGCCACCAAGAAGCGACGGTTTCCTGGGCCGGCTGCGCATCTCCGGCGATCCCGCGAGCCATCAGCTTCCTCTCGCCGCTGTAGAACGATCCGGCGCAGACGCGTTCGCGGAAATCGCTTCGGCCAACCGTGAGAACAACGCGCTGTATGAAATCGCCCAGTCGACGGGACGAAGCACGAGTCTCACGGAAATGATGACATCGGTCAGTGCGCAGCTCGGTACGCTCTTGCCTTTCTCGTCGTGTGCGCTGTTCGTCCGGCGTGGGGAAGAGGACTTGCGCTGCAGGTTCGCGACCGGTGTGCACGCCGACCTGCTCGAGGATGCGTCGATCGCGGAAGGTGACGGTTTGAGCGGATGGGTAGCGCGGCATCGCAGGCCGCTCGTCAACGGGCTGCCGACGGTGGAGTTCAACGGCGCAGGGGTGCCGACGGCCGACATCCGGCTCCAGTCGGCGTTAATCTGTCCCTTGATGGTCGGCGACGACGTGATTGGTACCATCGCCGTGTACCACAATGCCGCCGAGTCGTACACGGAGGACCACCGTCGCGTGCTCGATCAGGTGGCTCGCCAGGCGGCGGCAGGAGTGCACAACACGCTGCTGTTGGAGCGCACCCAGGAACAGGCGTTCAAAGACGCGCTGACCGGGCTGGCGAACCCGCGGGCGTTGCAGTTTCAGGTCGCGCGAGAACTGGTGCGTGCCCGCCGGACGTCGTCGCCGTTCTCGCTCATTCTGTTGGATCTCGACAACTTCAAGGTCATCAACGATGAGTACGGGCACCTTGCCGGCGATCGCGCGTTGCAGGAAGTTGCCAAAGTCCTGCAGCAGACGACGCGGCCGTACGATACCTGCATCAGGTACGGCGGCGACGAATTCGTCGTCCTGCTCCCGTCGAGTGGATCTGCTGCAGCCGAAGAGCAGCGCCGCCGTGTGCAGGAAGCCGTCGCGGCGATTTCACTGCACGCTGACGATGGCCGTGAAGTCCGGTTGCAGGTCAGCGCTGGCGCCTCCGTCTTTCCTGAAGATGGCGAGACGTACGAACGGCTGCTGGCCCGAGCCGATCGCAGGATGTATCGGAACAAAGCGGAGTCGAGAACGACGCTTTCGATGCGGGCGGGCGGACGAGGGCAGGCCGAGGTCGCTCGTGCCCAGCTTTCCTCGCGAAGTGAAGCGCATGCGCGACCAGCGGACCCTGTATGTCGCCGGCAATGGCACTCTTCTACGGATTCAGATGGTGGCCCAGGGATTCACGGGCCGGGCCAGGTAGTGCATCTCGCTCGTTAAACGACAAGGCGGCAAACATGATATAGATGCCGTTCATCGTGGCGTCCGGGTATTCCCTTGGAAGGATGACGGTATGAACAGCAAGTGTGCACTATCACTGGCCTTTGTCGGGCTGATGTCCGTGTGGGCGCTTCAGACAACGGGCGCTGCCCAGGAGAAGCCGACCGTGCAGTTACCCAAGCCCGGGTACCGGAGATCATGACGATGGAGGGCAAGTTCGTCCGGGCCGCGTACAACAACGAAGCCTACGTGATCCTCGGATACCAGGCCTCTAACCGTTCCGTCGGCGAAGAATGGATGCTCCTCGAGGTCGGCATGACGGTGCTCGACAACACGCCGGATTACAGGTTGACCCGCGAGGTCCTCTCGCTCGAGACACCTGATGGCAAGACGATTCCCCTGGCGACGGTAAGCGAGCATCGGGAAGGGAACCCGCAGGCGATTCAGCAACGCGCGAAGGTCCAGCGCGACTCCATCAACTACTTTCCGACTCGCGCAAGCCGGCCGTGCGCCATTCTTTTTTTCCCCGAGCTGGGATCGCGGGCGCTGCCGTACAACGTTGTCGATCTCAGTAAGGACCGCGCCTGTCTCGGCCGTCTCTACTTTCGGATCCCTGGCGGTATCGCATACGGCCAGCATTGGCTCAACGTGAAGTTCCAGAACAGCCTCGTGCGGGTGCCCTTTCGAATCTTGACAAAGGAAGAAGAGCAGTTCGTCTCGCAGAACTACAAGGACATCGAGAAACAGGTCAAAGACGCATTCAGGCCGAAGAAGTGACTTCGGCCCAAGCCCTTACTGGTGACTGACGCGCCACAGGAAGTCGTAACGGAAACCGATTGTGAACACGCTGTCACCGGACGCGCCTGTCGCCGTCACGCTGTCGAGATCGATCTTGCTCTCCGTGTAGATCTTCGCACCCCTGGCGACAAACCACTCGCCTCCAAGGATCAGATACCCGGTTTTGAAGTCGGGATCGAGTAACGGATCGTCGACATCAGGCTCCAGGTAGGTGAAGCCGCCGATCAAGCCGATCGATCCCAACCCGACGCGCGCATACAGTTCGACGCCATCCGCATCAAATGCCACGGGAGTGTTCACGCTCCCGATCGGGACCTGCACCATGTCCCCATTAGTCTGGTGAGAGTAGACCAGGCCCAGTTCCAGGATCCGCCAGTCGATGCGAGTACCAATGGCCACGTAGTCGGCATCGCCGTCCAGGTTTCGTACCAAATCCTGGGTCGTCGGTGACCAGTAGGTGTGAGTCACTGCTCCGCCGACTTTCAATCCCGGCAGGATTGTGAGCTGGGCCGAACCGGCAACGCCATTGGAGTCGGCGCCGCGGAACTGCCCCTGGATCCCGAATTCGAAGATCCTGAAAATGGTGTTCCGGTAGTTCACGACACGGTCGGCACGGCCGGTGCCTGAAGGTCCCCCGTCAGTACCCGCCACGTAGGTTGACGTTCCCTGGCCGCCAAACACGTTGAATCGGTCGGTCGTGTAGCTGGTGACATCGTAGTGGACCGCGTTCTGTTTCCCAATGGCCACCCGGCCCAGCGGGCCAAAATCGACGCCGACAAAACCAAGCCGCGCGTTGAACACTTCATCGGTTTCAGTCCCTACGACGCCAAAGTCTCCGGATCCCGACGCGGAGAGGTTGAACTGAGTCTCGCTTTGAACGAGGTTCACTCCCCACTCGGTGCCGGCGAACAACTTGACTGCGCCACGGGTCCGGAAATTGATGCCGACGCGGGTGGCATTGTCCTGCACCTCCGCGGTGTCATTGAATCCAGCCAGGTGGGTACGCAATTGGCCGTAAGGCTCAAAGGTTCCGACAAAGTCGCTCGCCGCGCTCGCCTCGCTCGTGCTGCCCAAGGCAAATTCGCCGCCGCAACCATCAAACACCCAGACGCCCGCGTCGTCATATCCCCAGGTCTTTCCCAGCAGACAACTGGATTCGCCGGTCGAGCGCAGCAGCGCCACCCCCGCCGCCGTGGCAGCCGCACAGACCTGGCGTTCGCCCTTCGTCGAGACGCAAGTGATGACCTGCGGAGGGGATTGGTTTGCCGGCGCCTGTTGCGCCAAAGAGCTCTGAGGCAGGAATGCCGCCGCAAGGATTACGAGCATGCTCATTTGAAGAACTGAGCGCGAACTGAGGACATTATGAACAACGCGGTACATGCCGGGCCTTTCGACTGAGTCCGTGGAAATTCGTACCTGAGCCGGGCGTCTCGATGGTCGTCGTCGAGGCTTGACGGCGCTGCTCGACATCAGCGTCAGGACAGACGAATACCCTCGCACGCATGTGATGCAGCAGCTCGACCCACACCGCTGCGCGCCCCGTGCGCGACACCATCCGTCTCGGGCTTCGTCGAGACGTGAAGGTCCGGCTTGCGGCCGGACCTTCTCGTTACTTGGGACTCTTACCGGTTATCACGATCTCCTTCGAGATCTCTGAGGTTGGTTGTGCGACGATCTTCGTGGCCGAGACCTTCATGCCCTTCCGCACATCCTTGATCGTTGCGGGCTTGCCCTCGGCAGTGAACGTGAACCCGTCGGGAACGGTGTACTCCCGCTGCTGACCATTGTCGAGCGTGAGAATCACGTAGTTGCCCTGGACATACCACACCGTGCCGTTGGTGACGGTCGTCGTGCGGACGGTGATTGGCTGCGTGGTCGTAACCGCCGTGGCGGTGAGCATCGTTCCAGGCGTAAGTTCGCTCATGCGCTTGGCCTTCCCATCGATCGTGAACTGCTGGCTGGATTGGATGTTGAACATGCGGAACTGACCGCTCGGCTGCATCCTGGCGAGCAGGATGTTGCCGTCGACCAGCACCACCTCCCCGGTGATCTGCTCGGTTTTGACTTCAGTCTTGCCGGCCTCCTTCGTCGTCGTGGCGGTCTGCGCCCCCAGCCCCACTGCCATGGCCAACAGCGCTACACCAGTCGTGATTCCAAGTCGTGAGCTCATCGTATTTCTCCTGCGTTGGTGCCAATCCAATTCATCCGCCTGTCACCGTGAAGACTCCTCGGTGTCGAGGCCTGACGAGAGCAGCCGTTGGCTGCGGTTGCTCCGTTCGCTGGTTAGGGGGAATCTTGTTGAACCTTGCTGCTTTGTCCTCGTTGACGTCGACCGGTGGAAGTTTCAGGAACACGGGTACGCCCTGCTGGTCACGGTTGCTCGATGTCGTAGGAGGTGATGCGCCAGTTGGCGTTCTCCTTGCGCCATAGTCCCCGGAGGACGGCTGCCTCGCCGCTGCGAGTCTTGAAACGCACGTTCATCCCAAATCCTTCCCCATACTCGAGGGGCAACGGATCTGGCACGCTGCTGCCGCGCGCGCGCGCAGCACACTCTGACGCATCGGCCAGCGCGTTCGGGATGCTGGTCAGCGTGAAGACGCGTGCGGACGGGTGATTCATGACACGAATCGCCGGAAGAAATGGCTCGACGCCCGTCAGCAAGGCGTCCAGGCTGCCCGCGGCGCCGATGGCTCTACCCACCGCGTCGAAAGCGGCGCGCAGTCTGCGCTCTGCGTCCTCCGGCGATGTCGCCGCTTGACTCTCCGCGTTTCTTTCCAGGTTGTAGCACTCATGGCTCTTTGGCGACAGATAGGTGAATGCTGCGTCGTAGTCCTTGCGCACCAGCCAGCTCTCGAGGAAGCCACGGGCGGCGCTGACCAACGTCGGATCGGCACTGATGCGCGCGACCTTCGTCTCCGCAATGGGCTCGGGCGGCGGTGTGGTCGCGTCGTCCGACCCGACCTTCCACGATGCAATTTTCCAGTATCCGTCCTCACGTGCCCACAGCAACGCGACCGGAGTATCCCGGTTGCCGGCGATGTAGAACGTCGCACCGAAGTAGTTGCCATACGCGCTTCTGACTTTCGCCGGATCGGCGAGGGTCAACTGGCTCTCGCAGTCGAACGACGCCGCAACGTCGTCCGGGACCGAATAGAGGACGAACTGCGCGTGATGAGGCTGAGTGACGACGCGCAAGCCTGGCTTCGCCAGGCGCGTGCCGACAACCAGCCCGTCCAGCGAGCGGTGAGGCTCGAGCGAGTCGTGCGCGGACTTCAGATTGATCATCAGTTGAAACGGCGCCAGGCCGCGGTCGAACGTCGACGGATCGTCGGTGTCCTGCGCGAGGCAGGCATACGAACGTTCCGAGATGTAGCCCATAGCCGTCACGATGTCCCCTTCGATCAGCCAGGCCTTGAGAAAATCATTGACCATGACATCGATGTTGGCCCTGCCGGCGCGTGGGGTCCGCGGGACTGGACGGGATGACTCCGCCTCCGCCGGTGCCCGCTCCCGGCGGACTCCGAAGAAGCTGTTCCACCAGTTCTCGAAGCCTGCCCAGCGATTGAGGTGCCGGTCGAAGTTGCTGCCGGAGCGAACGTCGGAGTTGGAAGAACTCAGGTGCCCGTTCAAAAGACTCACCGGGAACAGTGACGATCGATAGTCGACGTCGATGTCGCTGTGCCGCCGATCGAGCGCGATCGAGACCTGAATGGACGGCACACCGCCCTGGGCCCGATAGTTGATGGGATAGCCCTTGTGGTAGAACGAATTGTCCATGCCGCGCCTGAATTGCTGTGAGCGCTCGAGAATGTCGACCGCGTCGGGGACGAGGCGGACGTAGAGCCGGAATTGCCGATCACTGGCCGTCCCCGCGACTTCCCCTCTCACTGAGTCCACCCGGTCGACGAGTGCCAGGGCATCGCCCAGACTGGCGCCCGACCGATCGGTCAGTGCCGTCGTCATGAGGGCGTGCGTGACCGCGTCGAAGGTGGTCTTGGTCGACAAGGTGAGCACGTCGTCATAGAACGGTCCGGCTTGGATCGGCTTACCTGTGACCTTGCTGAATCGTGCGACCCAATTGTCGACGAGCTTCTGACGACGAACATCGAGCCCGGAGTAGGCGCCTCCGAAGCGGACGTCTGGCTGCTGGGCGTGGGCGACGGCGAGAGCCCCGACACCACAAGCGCAGAAGGCGAGCGTCACACGCCGGAAAAGCCGAAGCAGAGTCACGTCATTCCACCGTTTGGCAGGCGCGGCCACGGGATGTCGCGGGCGCGGCCAAGCGTTCGTTTGATGCCGCACGAATCCTGAAGCGAGTTCGTTTAGAACGCAGTCTGCATCGAAAGTGAGCAGGATGTGTACCAAAATGCTCAGTCGAACGCAACGGTTGACGCGTGCCGATCGCGGCGGATCGTTCTCTGCACCGAACCAACAGCGTTCGCGTTGTGGTGCGCGAGGCCAGCGCCGTATGCCGGAGAGGAGTTAGTGTCATGAGCGTCGCCGTCCGCGCCGAGCGTGAAGGAGACCGCGCTCGTCTTCTGCCTGTCGGTGTGTTCGACGTCGCACATGCGTCAGCAGTGTCAAAGGCCGTGGCGCACGTTCCGCCCGATCTCGAGGGGTGCCGCTCGATCGATGTGGACCTGACGCATCTCGATCGCATCGACGGCGCAGGCGCCGTCCTGCTCGCACGGTTGCTCGATCGGCTCGATGCCGACGGGAACCGCACACGGATGGTCGAGGACCGCAACCCCGAAGCCGCGCGCCTGATCACCCTCTATCGACAGAAGCGGGAAGAGCCACCTCCTGCTCGGACGCAAACGATGAGTCCGTTAGCGAAGATCGGCGTAGCCGCTGCCGGACTTCCCACCACGATCACCGCCACCATGGATTTCACAGGTCGCTGCGCTGCGGCCCTGCCGAGGGTCGTCGTGTCACCGAGCTCGGTCGACTGGGGTTCGCTGCCGCGGCTGGTCCAGCAGATCGGCGCCGACGCCCTGCCGGTGACGAGTGCCGCCAACCTGCTGGTCGGCGTCATCATCGGGTTTCTCGGCGTCTCCCAATTGGGCCGCTTCGGCGCGGTCGTCTACGTTCCCGAGCTCGTCGTCGTCGCGCACTTCCGTGAGCTGGGGCCGCTGGTCACGGCGATCGTGGTCGCTGGCAGATCGGGTGCTGGTCTCGCCTCGGAGATCGCCACGATGAAAGTGTCCGAAGAAATCGACGCGTTGCGCTCGATGGGGTTCGATCCAGTCAGGTGGCTGGTCGTGTCGCGCTGTGTCGCCCTCGTCCTGGTCGTACCAATGCTGACGTGGGTCGGCGATGCGCTCGCCCTCCTCGGGGGCCTGATGGCCACGGTCGCCATCACCGACTTGACGCCTCGCGCCTACGTCCTGGCGACGATGGATGCCATCACCGTGAACCACTTCGTCGGGGGTCTCATCAAGAGCCCGTTCCTGGCGCTCGCGATCGGCCTGATCGCCTGCGGTCAAGGACTGGCGACGCAGGGTGGCGCCGCGGCCGTCGGCGCTCGCACGACGACGGCCGTCGTCCTGGCGATTTTCGGAGTGATCGTCATCAACTCTTTGTTCACGATCCTGTACGTGGTGATGGGCATCTGATCATGCCGCCTTCGAGACCGCACATCATCGTCGAGGACCTGCGCATCGGGTGGGGGACCAGAGTGCTCATGGAGCACGTCACTTTCGATATCGAGCGCGGAACGACCATGGCGATCCTCGGCGGATCCGGGAGCGGGAAGAGCACGCTGCTGCGATACCTGATCGGGCTCGAGCAGCCGATGGCCGGTCGAATCGATATCGACGGCGTGGGAGAGCCGCACCGGTACGAAGGCGTGCCGCCCTTCGGCGTGCTCTTTCAGTCGGGCGCGCTCTTCAGCTCCATGACATTGGCTGACAACCTCGCGCTCCCGTTGACCATGTGGACCCCGATACGCGGCGCCACGGTGCGGGATCTCGTTCAGGCGAAGCTCGATCTCGTGGGGCTCGGGGCGTTCGCCGAGCATCTCCCTGGCGAGATCTCGGGCGGCATGAAGAAGCGCGCCGGCATTGCGCGGGCCATGATGCTCGAGCCCAGTCTGCTGTTCTTCGACGAGCCGTCCGCCGGACTCGACCCGATCTCCGCGGTCGAGCTCGACGAACTCATTGTCACGCTCAGCCGCGACCTCGGCATCACCATCGTGATCGTGACCCACGAGCTCCCGAGCATCTTTCTGGTCGCCAACAACTGCATCGTGCTGGACAAGAAGGCGAAGGGGATCGTGGCACGTGGCGACCCGCGCGGGCTGCGCGACACATCAGAGATCCCGTTCGTGCACAACTTCTTCACGCGGTCCACACCTGAGACGTCCGTGAACCAAGGTAGGTGATCGATGGCCGTCGAAAAGAGCTACGCGCGGCTTGGCCTCTTCCTCGTGGTGGTCCTGGTCGTCGCCCTCGCCACAGCGCTTCTCTTCATTCAACGCTGGCGAACCCGAGCCGTGATCGAGTTGGTCACCTACACGAACGAAAACGTCAGCGGGCTGGAGGTCTCGAGCCCGGTTCGCTTTCGCGGAGTGTCGATTGGCCGCGTCAGCGAGGTCCGGGTGGATCCGCGTGACGTCATCGTCGAAATCGACTTCGAAATGTTTCCCGATCGCCTCAACACGATTGGCATCAGCGCCGAACGGATCGGGGAACTTTCTGATTTTCTCGGCGTGGCCCCCAAGCTTCGCGCCAGCATGGTGAGTAATCCAGTGACGGGAGAAGGGTACTTGCTGCTCGATCTGCCGGAGAATCCGCCGCCGCCGATGCCGCTCGCGTTCACGCCAGACCGGCCGTATGTCCCGTGGGTACCCACGACGATGGCGACGGTGCAAGATCGACTGCCGGCAATCCTGGAGCGTGCCGAAGCCACGCTGCATGTCCTCAAGGAGATTGTCAGCAGGGTTCCCGAGAGCCTCGACCGGCAAAATCGATTCTTCACCAACATCGAGCGCATCTTTCAGGAGAGTCAGCTCCCCGCTTTGAGCGCCGACTCTCGCAAGTTCTTCTCGAGCACGAGCGCGCAGATCGACAAGATTGCGACAGACCTCGACAGGGTGATCGGTAGTGACGGGACGCTGGTCACTTTCGTTGAAAATGCGAACGCTGCGATCAAGGCGGCCGACCTCCCCGGCACGAACCAATCAGCGCGTGCGGCGGCGGATCAAAGCGCGCTGGCGGCCGACGATCTACGGCGCGCGCTGCCGGCCATTCGCGATTCGCTCGATCAGCTGCGCGATCTCGCGAGGCAACTGCAGGAGCAGCCGGAGTCGGTCGTCTATGGCCCGCGACCGGCGGTGGCGAAGCCATGACTCGCGTGATCGGCCCAGGATCACGTCTCCTCGTCGTGATCACCTGCCTGGCAGGAATCGCCTGCCAGCTGAAACGGCCAGAGACCATACCGGGGCGCATGATCGAGCCGCAATTGCTCGCGCCGCAGGGGCCTGCCGCGCAGGGGACGAGCGGACCCGGCTCGCCGGCCCCGATCCGGATGCTCGATACGCAAGCGCGAGGACACATCGGCCGCCGGGTGCTCCGTCAGCAGCCCGATGGCGAGCTCGCGGAAGATCCCGTGTGGCGTTGGTCGTCTGCGCCGGACCGGTACCTGGAGACGGCCCTACGCCTCGAACTGGCATCGAGTCCCGTTCTGCAACTGGTCGATATCGCCAGCGCGCCAACGCTTGCCACGACGCTTCTGGTCTGGCATCTCGAGACGACTGGAGGCGGGACACGACTGGTTGGTGCTGTGGAGTTCCAGGTGACAAGGGCCGACCGGGTGGTCCAGACACGCGTGGTTGAAGCAAGTGAAGCCGTGTCCGCAGATCTGCCCGGCGATCTGGCTGCGGTCGCCGGCCGCCTGTTGCGCCGCCTCGCACGCGAGGGCCTGACGCGCGTGGCGAGCGAACGATGAAGAGAGTCCCCTCCGCATCTGGTACAATGGAGGTCCTTTCCTGAGCCTCCGGCCGGCACCGGCCGCCAGCCTCATCAAAGTGGCTGGTGCGGAAATCCCTTCTTTCCAGCCTCGGCTCGAATCGGTGCCATGAGAGCTCACGATCATGCGGACAGCTCACGAAAATCCGGTGCCTCCTCACCAGTGCCCAGTCTGTCATCAGCCGCAAACGAAGTTGCAACGACGCCTGAGCGAGACGAAGAACGGGTCCACCATTTACGTGTGTCCACGTGCCGGTGAATGTAGCGTCGGCGTCAATCTCACCAAAATGGAGACCTGGGTCGCGGTCTGACAACTGCGAATCGAGGTCCATCTCGGTGATGGCCCCGGTCAGCGGTTTTCCAGTGGTCTGAGACTGTCATGTGGAAGTGGATCAAGCGACGGGAGTTGATCGCGCGACAAGTGACGACATCCGACGCGCCCGCGGCGGAGCGGCATACGGGCAGAGCGCCTGGAAGGCCAACCAAGGTCTCCAGCAAGTACGCGTCGCTCCACGGTTACCTGGCGAATCGGTACGCGGACATGGTCGTTCTCACCTTCGCGCAAATCGAAGATCTCCTGGGCTGCGCGCTGCCAGATTCCGCGCGTGTCCAGCATGAGTGGTGGACGAGCACGGACGGAGACGCGGACACCTCATCGTGTTCAGACGCCTGGATCCTGGCCGGCAGGACGGCGCGACCGAACCTCCTGGCCCGGACGGTCTCCTTTGAACGCCGCGCTGAGTCCCCTCGAGACTCACGGTCCGTCAAGTGACTGTCGTATGGGCCATGATTGCCGTCGCTGGACTGGTGTCCTTTGTCGCGTGGTCACTGTATCGACGACGTAAAGACACCGATCTCGGTGTCGTCAGCCATCAGTGGCTTGCCGAACAGCGTCAGCGATCGGATTCCGTATCCCAGCGGTGACGACACAGGGCTTGACCTAGCCTATTCAGCCAGATCGGCGTTCACTGCCTGTCGGAAAACACGTCCGCAGCGTCCACACGACCTCACGCGGCCTTCTGCACGCGCAGAACACCCTGCATCGCGATCACGACGATCACGCCCAGTGTAGCGATATGCCGAGAGCGTGAAGGTGCGTGAAGGTGATTGCGCGAACAGCGTAGAAATGGCGGTGCAACACCGCGAACATCGCGCTCTCTCGAAATCTGCCGGGCGAATTTGAGGGCGGCCGTCCCAACCCGGCCGACTACCGGCTGCCGACCCTGGTTCCGAAGAAATTTCCACCGGAGATCGTCCGTCAAACGCCTTCGACCGCCGACCTGTGCAGCCAGATTGGCCTCAGACCGATAAAAACACGCAGAGTGTTCGCACGATTTCGTCGAGGTGCATGAAGATTCTCTACATTGGCGGCGAACAGAGCGAGGCACAGGGTGTCGCTACAGCTCTCCGTGGCATCGACCAGAATGTCAGGGTTTCATGGGCGTCGCGCATCGAGCAAGCCGCGCGATGGCTCGATGAGAACCGAGATCTTGCCGCGGTCGTTGTCGAAGCCCACACCAATGAGGACACCTGGCCCTCCGTTTTGAAGCATGCACGCGGTCCCGCCTTGCACCCCGCCGTCGTTGCCATTGTGCCGGAGGGGGCAGGGCCGCCAGTCGAATGGCTTCGCCCGGAAGCTGACGACTATATCCCCAGAAACGACTCGCTATCCCGCGATCTGCCCATCGCCGTCACACGCGCAGTCGCCCGGGCGCGAGAACGCCACCAGGTCGATCTGGAACGCGTGACATGCGCCGATCTCGAGCAGAAGCTCGCGCATGCCACGGCTGCGCTCCAGGATGCCGGAGCAACGCCATCAGGCGGCCATGGTGGCCGCCGCGGCGCAACTGGCTGAACGCCAGGCCCAACACGAGATCGCCATGGCCCGGGCCACGGCCTCCTGGGACATGGTCGACGAACAGTTGCGTTCGGCGGCTCTCGAGGTCGGACGTGCGCGTCAGGATCGCGCCTCTGCAGCCGCCGACGTCGATCGTCTTTCGCGCAAGGTACTGGAGCTTACGTCGCAGCTTGCGGAGGCCGCCGCAACGCATCGCGCTCTCGAAGGCCGGCTCGCTGATGCTCAAACGGCAGTCGATGCGGCGAACGCGCGGATTGAACACGAACGGCTTGCCGCCGAACAGTCTGCCGAACGGCAGCGCCAGTTGGAGGCACGCATCGCACAGGAAGTCGATCGGCGCGCCGGCGTCGAGGACCTGCTCGCGCAAACGGTCAGCGCACGAGACGATGCCGAGAGGCGGCACGCCTCGGCCGCCGCAGATGTCGACCGCCTCACGAAAACCGAGACGGATCTCGGCTCGCGACTCGCCGACGTAACCGCCAGCCGCAACGATCTCGAACGTCGTCTGGCTGCCACAGAGGCCGCATTCGACGACGCGAGCACGCGTGCCACCCGTGAGCGCCTGGCGGCAAGCAAGAGGGCCGCCGAGCGCGAAGCGGAGCTGGACGGCCAGATCCGTCAGCAACGCGACAGGTGCGCCACGCTCGAGCAGGCAATCACAGACGCCGATGCTGCGTCACGCGATGCGGAACAGCGGCACGAAGCGGCACTGTCAGCCGCGGCCAGCGACCTTGCGGAGCGCCAGGCACGCTTCGATCGCGAGCTGTCCCAGACGGTGGGCGAGCGCGACCAGCTCTCGCAGCGATTGAGAGACGCCGAAGTCGCCCTCGATAAAGTACGTCACGACCAGAAGACGGCTGCTGCCGATGTCGAACGCCTGACGCAACGCGAAGCCGACCTCACCTCGCAGATTGCCGACGTTCAGGGCGCCCGCGACACCTTTGAACGTCAACTGGCCGAGGCAACGAACGCGATCGCCGAGGCGGACGCCGCCCTGCGCGATGCGGAACAGCGGCACGAAGCAGCACTGTCAGCCGCGGCCAGCGACCTTGCGGAGCGCCAGGCACGCTTCGATCGCGAGCTGTCCCAGACGATGCGCGAGCGCGACCGGCTCTCGCAGCGATTGAGAGACGCCGAAGTCGCCCTCGATAAAGTACGTCACGACCAGAAGACGGCCGCTGCCGATGTCGAACGCCTGACGCAACGCGAAGCGGACCTCACCTCGCAGCTTGCCGACGTTCAGGGCACCCGCGACACCCTTGAACGTCAACTGGCCGAGGCAACGAACGCGATCGCCGAGGCGGACGCCGCCCTGCGCGATGCGGACCAGCGCCACGACGCCGCAATGTCTAAGGCGGCCGACGAACTCGCTGAGCGCCGGGCAGAGTTCGCACGTGTGTTGTCGCAGACCGTAACCGATCGCGATCGCTTCGCACGGCGCTTGAGTGATGCGGAAGTCGCTCTCGACAAAGTACGTGAGGACCACCGGACTGCCGCTGCAGACGTCCAACGACTGAGGGAGCGCGAAGCCGACCTCACCTCCCAGCTCGCCGACGTTCAGGGCGTCCGCGACACCCTCGACCTTCGACTCGCCGAGGCAACGAACGCACTCGCAGACGCGGACGCCGCCTTGCGTGATGCGGAACAACGACACGAAGTGGCACTGTCTGCCGCGGCCGGCGACCTCGCGAAGCGCCAGGCACGCTTCGATCGCGAGTTGTCGCAGACGGTGGCCGATCGCGACCACCTCGCACAGCGATTGCGCGATGCCGAAGTCGCCCTCGCGAACGTGCGTCACGACCACCAGACGGCCGCTGCCGATGTCGAACGCCTGACGCAACGCGAAGCCGACCTCACCTCGCAGCTCGCCGACGTTCAGGGCGCCCGCGACACCCTCGAGCATCAACTGGCCGACGCGACAAGCGCCTTAAAGCACTCCTCCGCGCACCAGACGGAACTCGAGGAGCAGATCCGGCACGAACGCGCGACGCGCACCACTCTCGAGCACGCCATCGCAGATGCCAACGCGGCCCTCGACCAGATCCGTCGCGACCAGCAATCGACTGCTGCCGACGTCGAACGCCTGACGCAACGCGAAGCCGACCTCACCTCCCAGCTCGCCGACGTTCAGGGCGCCCGCGACACCCTCGACCTTCGACTCGCTGAGGCAACGAACGCACTCGCAGACGCGGACGCCGCCCTGCGCGATGCGCACCAACGGCACGACACCGCACTGTCTGCGGCGGCCGCCGAGCTCGCGGGGCAGCGGGCAGAGTTCGATCGTGCGTTGTCGCAGACGGTGGCCGATCGCGACCGCCTCGCACAGCGGCTGAGCGATGCCGAAATCGCGCTGGAAAAGGTACATCACGACCACCAGACGGCCGCTGCCGACGTCGAACGCCTGACGCAACTTGAGGCCGACCTCACCTCTCGACTGGCCGGCGTCCAGGCAGACCGCGACACCGTAGAACGACAACTGGCCGACACGGCGAGCGCCTTAGAGCACTCCTCCGCGCGCGAGACTGAACTCGAGGAACAGATCCGGCACGAGCGCGCGACGCAGCACCACTCTCGAGCACGCCATCGCAGATGCCAACGCGGCCCTCGACCAGATCCGTCGCGACCAGCAATCGACTGCTGCCGACGTCGAACGCCTGACGCAACGCGAAGCCGACCTCACCTCGCAGCTCGCCGACGTTCAGGGCGCCCGCGACACCCTCGAGCATCAACTCGCCGACGCGGTGAGCGCGATGGCGGACATGGACGAGCGCGCAGCCTGCGAACGCACCGCCGCAGTCGACCGTCAGGTGGACCTCGAGGCCCGGCTCGCACACGAGACCGCAACGCGCAATGCCCTGCAGCAGACTCTCGACGAGACGCGCGCAGCAGCCCTCGACGCCCGGCGTTCCTTCGAGGAGCAGGCCGACGCCCTTCGCGCGCGAGCACTCGAGCAAGAGGCACACTTTGGAGTCTTTCTCGCTCAGGCGCAGCTCGAACACGAAAGCCGGCTGGCGGAAATGCAGGAATGCAATCGCAAGCTGGCGCTCGAACGCGACGCAGTCCAGCAGTCGCTGACGACGGTTCAGGAACAATCGCAGCAGCGTCAAGAGACGCTCGCGACTACGGCCAAGGCCTTGGAGGTTGCGACACTCCGCAATGAGGTCCTGCGAGCCGAAGCCGACCAGGTACCGCGACTGCACGAGCAACTCGAGGAGATTCGAGCCGAGAACAACCGCTTGTTCGAGCAGGCGGGGCTGGCAATGTTCCGGTGCACTCCGGATGGCGCACTCATCCACGCCAATCGTGCGTGTACGACCTTAATCGGTCGACGCGCACTCGACCAACTGCACGGCGTGCAATTCGCGCCTGCCGTCTTTGAAGCTCCTGATGTCCTGTTCTGGCTCATCGAACGTGCGTTGAGCACAAGGGCAAAGGAGTCGATCGAGACGACCTGGCACCGGAACGATGGGGGCCGTCTTTACGTTCGCCTGTCCGCGCGGCGGCTAACACCGCACGACGTCATCGAGGTGGTCGCCGAAGACCTCACTCGGCTGCGCGTCCTTCAGGCGAGGCTTGACCAGGCTCATCGGATGGAGGCGGTCGGCCGATTCGCCTCGGAAGTGGCAGTCACCTGCGGCAACTTGCTGAGCGATGTTCATCAGAACGGCAAGCAGTGGCTCACGATCGCCGGCTGCAAGGTCGATTCAAGACAACAGGGTGAACTGCTAATCGATGAAGTGAGGCGCGCGGCCGATCTTCTGCATCAAATTGCGGCGTTTGGCGACGAACAGGCCCGAACACCGATGCTGGTCGACCTGAACACGCTCATACGCGATCTCCAGCCCGTTCTGAAACGTGTGGCCGGAGACCACGTCGAGGTCCAACTGCGGGACCCGTCGTCTCTACTGACTGTCGACGTCCAGACCGAACGAGTCGAGCGACTGCTCGTGAATCTGGCCAGCTATGGACGTGAACGCATGCCGTCCGGCGGGAGGCTGCGAATCGATCTCGGCACGATCGTGGTCGATCGGCACTTCGCCGCCAAGCACCCCAACATTCGGCTGGGCCTCCACGCACTGATTACGGTCACGGGGATCAGAACCGCAGTGCGAGCCGACGCAGGGCAGCGGACTCACACCGAGATCTCACAACGCGGACACACGAGAGCCGCAAGAATCGGGGTAGACGTGGGAACCCTGCACGGGCTCGTGAGTGAGTGCGGCGGCCATCTGTGGATGAAGGTCCAACCTGCGGGAGAAATGGTCGCGAAGATACGCCTGCCGTTACTGAGCCCGCATGATCAGGTGTTTTCTCGTGTATCGGCGTCTCGGGGCGCTCGCGAGCGTTCGACCACGCGCTGATTCAGTCCTGACCCTGGCTCACCGCGAGGCTGTTCAGCCAGCCAGAAAGAGCTCATGAGTTAGACTCGCCGGTCTGTTGAGCGATGTCCGAATGAAGTGTCCTTGGGCTAGTGTGACGATCGCGTTCCTCCTCGGATTGTCGATTGCGCCAGTCAACGCGCAATCAACTTCTGATACGTGGCAGGTGACGGTCGTGCCGTACCTCATGGCCGCAGGATTGAACGGGACCGTGGGCGCACGGGGCTTCGACACCAACATCAACGCCTCGGTGTCGGACGTACTCTCCCACCTCGAATTCGGCGCGATGGGTATCGTGGCCGCGCGCAAGGGTGCTTGGGTGATCGGCGCCGATGTGGTGTACGTGGAACTGAGCGCGACGGCGGAACGGCCCCCGGCGAATGTGGACTTCGATCAGACCGCACTAGCCTTTTACGGCGCTCGCAGCTTGGGCTCGGCGGTGGAGGCGAGGTTCGGACTTCGCATGAACCGACTCGAAGGTCAGCTTGATTTCACAAGCTCGGTTGGTGTCGTCACCAAGGAAGCCGAGTGGTGGGTAGACCCGATCGTGGGACTGTTGGTGCGATCGCCCGACGGGCGCCGGGCGCAGTTCCGACTGTACACGGAGATCGGTGGCTTCGGCGCCGGCTCCGAGATCGCGTGGCAGGTCTTCCCAAACGTGGGCATCCGCCTCACTGAACGCCTGGGCTTCGAGTTCGGCTACCGAGCGCTGGGCACGGATTACGAATCGGGCGAGGCGGGGGATCACTTCGTGTGGGACACGGTCATGCACGGTCCCGCTGTTGGTCTCACGATTCGATTTTGAATAGACGGCGGATTGGAACAGTCGGCCAGGAGGCACGAAAAAGGGCTAACGGCGGTCGAACAGCCGCGCCGGCGCCGTGAGTCACGGCTCTTGCATTCCGAAAAGCCATGTCTATTGATGACCTCTGGTACAAAAACGCCGTCATCTACTGTCTTGACGTCGAGAAATACCAGGACGCCAATGGGGACGGCGTCGGCGACTTCGAAGGTCTGATGCGCCGCCTCGACTACCTGCAGGGACTCGGGGTGACGTGCGTATGGCTGCAGCCGTTCTATCCCTCGCCAAACCGCGACAACGGATACGACGTCGCCGATTTCTACGGCGTGCACGACAAGCATGGATCGCTCGGCGATTTCGTCGCCTTCATGCGCCACGCTGAGGCACTCGGCATTCGCGTGATCATCGACCTCGTCGTCAACCACACATCGATCGATTCGCCCTGGTTCCAACGTGCGCGCTCGAATCCGCACGACTTCTTTCGCGAGTGGTATGTGTGGTCAGACATGCGGCCCAAGAACCACAAGGAAGGAATCGTGTTTCCGGGCCAGCAGAAGACGACGTGGACCAAGGACCGGCGGGCAGGGAAGTACTACTTTCACCGTTTCTACGAACACCAGCCGGATCTGAACACCTGGCACCCCTATGTGCGTGCCGAGATCCAAAAAATCATGGGCTTCTGGCTTCAGCTCGGCGTCTCCGGATTTCGAATGGACGCCGTCCCGTTTCTGATCGAGAAGAAGGGCCCAGGGGTCGAGCACCAGATGGACTTCAATCTTCTGAAGGAGATGCGCGACTTTCTGCAGTGGCGTTCTGGTGAGGCGATCATGCTGGCGGAGGCGAACGTGCCTCCAGACGAGAGCCTCGAGTATTTCGGAGCGGAAGGCGATCGCCTTCAAATGATGCTGAACTTCCCGGTGAACCAGCGCCTCTTCTACGCGCTCGCCACCGGCGACCTCGATCCGCTGATTCGCGCGCTCGAGGACACGCGGCGGCGGCCACCCAACGCCCAGTGGGTGCAATTTCTCCGGAGCCACGATGAGCTCGACCTTGGCCGGCTGAGCTCCGATCAGCGAGAGAAGGTGTTCGAGGCGTTCGGCCCCGGAAAACGCATGCAGTTGTACGACCGCGGAATCAGGCGACGCCTGTCGCCGATGCTCGGAAACGATCGGCGGAGGCTCGAGCTCGCGTTCAGCCTGCTGTTCTCGCTCCCCGGGACCCCGATGATGCAGTACGGCGACGAGATTGGAATTGGCGACGACTTGCGTCTGCCGGAACGCGAGTGTGCCAGGACGCCAATGCAATGGACCTCCGATCGCCATGGCGGATTCTCCCGTGCGCGACGAGTCGTGCGCCCTGTGATCAGCGATCCGGTATACGGGTATCGCAAGGTCAACGTCGCCGAGCAGCGTCGCGACCCCAATTCCCTCTTGAACTGGACGGAGCGCATGATCCGGGCACGGAAAGAGTGCCCCGAAATCAGCTGGGGCAACTTCGTCGTGTTACGCACGAACGTCCCTGAGGCGCTCGCAATCCGTTTCGACTGGCGCAACACGTCGCTGCTGACGCTGCACAACTTCAGCAGCGCGAAGCAGAACGTCAAGATCAAGGTGGATTCCCCCAACGACAAGCTGCTCGTCGAGGTCTTCGATGGCCGTCATAGCAACGCCCACAACGACGGGTCACATCGGGTTGCGATGGACGGCTATGCATGGCGATGGTTCCGCGTCGGCGCACCGGACAACGCACTGGGACGGTCGGACCTGGATCTCACGAACCCGAGACGCTGACGACAAGCGGGCGTACGTCTCTTTCTCGGCACACCAGTCCCGGCAACGGCACCGGTCATTGGATAATTCGACTTCGAGGTGGGAGAGCTCAAAATGAGATGCTAGCGAGAGGACGCAACGCGCACCCGCCGCTCAGTCAACAGCCACACCAGGAGTGAGACGGCAGATAGCGCAGCGCCCGCCCCTAGCGCACGCACGTCGTATCTCAACTCGATGCGGTGAGTGCCCGCGGGGACGCGGACAGCCGTAAAGGCGAGGTCGGCCTTCATGCGAGGAGTGCGCTTGCCATCCACCCATGCGCGTCTGTCGGGATAGTACGTCTCGCTGAAGAAGACCACACCGTCACGCGGCGCGTTGACCTCAACGATCATCCTCCCGTCGGTGCGGTCCTGAACGAGAATCGTGGCGGGCACAGGAGCGTCACACGGCTCGACGCCGAGCAGCCAGTCGGATTTGGGCTCCTCAAATGTCCGAGCGGGAGGCGCAGGTACCTTGAGGACGTGCGTCGTGCGGTCGATCCCCTGCGTATCTTCGGCAAGCGGGTGAGCCAGGATCGCGACAACGTTCTCCGGTGAACGGTCGAGCAGGTTGTACTGCCACGTGCGATCTCCGAGGTCTCGATGCGGCGCGAGATGCAGTTCGGATTCCGCGCGAGCTCTGTCGGCGTCGTTGATGCCCTCCGGCCATCGCACGTGGACGATCGTGTGAGGCTGCAACACGAAGTGGCTGTCGTACCGAGCTCTCGCGGAGCCGGTGCTCGACTTCCTGGCGTCCGGCCTCCACAGGTGCGCACGTCCAGAACGCCCGCGGCGAGGGAACGAGGCTTCGATACACTCCGACGCCGCGACTCTCCTTCACAAGCGCCCACCGCTGCGGGTTTGGAGAGGTGCACGCCACGAGATACTCGACGCCCAGAAGGTTCAGCAGATCCGCGCGCGCCGGCCCGCTTGCCGCTTCCGGAATGCCCTGGAAGACCGCGCGCATCGGTTCCGCCGGTCCGCGCACGAGAGTCGTGAAGCGGGCGTAGTCCGCAAGGAACACGCCTCCGTACCCGCCAACCCCGGGAACGCCGAGCGCCACGACATCACTGCCGTCAATCGCCCGATCGCATGTGGAGAGCACACGACCGCGACCTCCGAGCGAGCGCAGCGCGTCCATAATCTCCGGATGCTGTTGCGTGCTCCCACCGTCCTCGAGAGTCCGCGGCGAGACATCGGGAATGACGTCGTTGGCTCCCTGCATCGTGCTCCAGAACCTGACGGTCGGGACGATCTGCACCGCGCTCAACCCCACCGCCACGCATGCCAGGATCACCGGCTGCGCGACGACGTGTTGGGACCACGACCCGGCAGGTGACTGCCACATCGCGGCGAACGCGTAGGACGCGATCACGGTCGCCATGAGATATGTCGGATTCAACGCGGATGCGATCAACCCAAGCGTCGCGACGACCACGAGCTCGGGGCGCGGTAACCACGTCGGCCGCTCCGCAGACCGCAGCGCGCACGCCGCGATCAACGGGAGCCACGCGAGCCGATACACATCCAGCGAATATGCGATGTCCTCGAACGAGATGAACAGTCGACCGCACAGGATGGCTGCGCTCGCCGCGAGCGCAGCCAATCGCGACACGCGCAGCATGCGTGCCACGAAGTAGGTGCCCGCTGCTGCAAGCCACGTGTGCAGGGCAAAGCTGACCGCGACGAACAGCGGCAGCGGCAGGAATCGCAGCAGCATGTGCGGCGGATAGAGCGACAGCATCTCGGGATTGGCCAGATGCGGACGTCCTCCAAACTGATAGGGATTCCACAGTGGAAGCGTCCGCTCGTCCAATGCGCGGTGATTCACGGTTTCCCAACTCATCGCGACGCGCGCGAACGGGCCGGGCTTCGATGCGCGCTCGATGTCGTGGGATACCGGAAGGATGGCGACGATTGCCAGCGCCGAAATTAGAACAAGGTCCCGTAGGTCGAGGCCCCACGAAGATGCGTAGCGTTGCAGTACGCTGCATCACTGCTGTCAGGACTCTGACTGCTGCAATCTGGACGATCGCGCAATCGACGCGAAGAGGATGACGAGCATCATCAATGCCGTCAGCCGCATGCCCCAGAGTATGAGGAGATCCGGCGAAGCTACTCTGCCGAAGACGTCGTACTGCGGAAACCACTCTCGAAAGTAGATCGCGGCATCCATGCGTTCGAACGGCCTCTGGGTGATGACCGTGGCAAAGAGCATCGCCGCCGCGATTGGTCGTTCGAGTCCTGTGGCAAGCAGGCGATCACGGTAGAACTGCGCGATGAGGGCAACGGCTACAGGTAGCGTGAACATCAGATAGCGCCAGATGTCGAGGCCCATCACTGAGAGACCAAGGATCGCGACAAGGAACGTCGCCTGTTCTCCCTGTTCACGCAGGCGCCTGCCGCACCAACGCGGGTGCAGTACCAGAAGCACGCTCATCCCGCCAAACACCGTGAGGACGAAATATGCGAAGGCGGTGGCGTACAACATCGGGGAACGCCAGAGAGCCAGATTCGCAATCAAGTCACTCGGGGTGAGCGACCCCTCCGCGGAGGTGGTTGCTCGCACGGCGATCGCGACCACTACGGCCGGCACGTACCACAAGGCAGCAGGCCAGCGCCCCTGTCGAAACGTCCGGTGCACTCCGCACAGCAGCGCCGCACCAGCGAACTCACGCGAGGCCACAGCCAGAACGCAGACGGCTCCAGCTACTCCGTGGCGATCGGTGATCGTGAAATAGAAGGCGGCCGTCACCAGGGCCAGCGCTCCCAGATCGATGAGGACCGGGTAGTATGCAAACATCTTCGACGTCGCGATACAGAGCGCCAGATTGGCAATCACAACGATCTTGAATCGCGTGTGCACGCCGTAGTGGTCGAGAATCAGCGCCACGAACAGATACAGAACAAACGCGTAGATCGCGTTCATCGCCTGGAAGCTCTGGATCACGTCCAGGCCAAGCGAGTAAGGAATGCGCGTCAGAAACGGCAACAGCGGTCGGGAGCGTGTGATAACCGAGCCTTGATCCAGTCCCTCGGTCATCAGGCTGGCGTAACCATGGCCATCCCACCCAAGGCCGTCTCCCGCGACGATTCTCCCGGACGTGATGAAGAGCGTCAGGAAGATGAGCATCCCTGCGGCGGCGAGCGCCAGATTCAAGCGGAAACGCGTCAAGGAAGTGCGCTGAAGACGAGGAGATATTAGCATCAGACCAGAGGATGACTCGGATGCTGGACTGACTCTTCGAGTGCTGGTTTTCGACGCGCAGACGCGTCAGGGTTGAATGACGACAGCCGCGAGATATTTGTCGAACCAGTCGAGCATCTCGCCGATCAAGTCCGGGCGCGTAACCAGGTTGCGGTGCCCGCCGTCATACAACATCAGCCCTTCAAGACGTCTCGGGGGCACATCCAGGCGTGCCCTCCGCTAATTGCCCCGCTGGTAGGCGGCGTTACGACGCGTCTGTTAAGGCACCAATGACGTCTTCACCGTGACAGCTCGCCAACCCGACCACGGATTGGTGGACGCCAGCAGGATTTCAACGTCCAACGTTTGCCCCCTGCTCACGGCGCGCGACATTCGTCGCGAAGGAGGCGGCGTGGGATACGTCACGGGACCAAACACAAATGCACTTGACGGATCCTCCGCGACCAGTTCGATTGTCAGCGTCCCGCTCGCCGGCGAGACGACTTGCAGGCGGCGGCATGGATATTCGAGATCGAAACCGCACAACGGGCCCTCGAATGTCGCGGAGAGTTGAGCGTCCGAGCCGGCCGTCAATCGCGCGAGCTCGAAGAGATAAAGGTCGCGATTCGTGTCCTGGTTGCTGACCAATGCGCCATTCCGAGTGTCTTCGTACCCGGGCTTGGACACCTCCATGAACAACCAGGGGACGGCGTAGTTCTGGTTGACGTCGGCTGACGTATCGTAGAACCCGTTCACATCCGTCGAGACCGATCGCTTGGATCCACTGGAATTATGGACCGTTACTGTCGCGTTGGCGACGGCACGATTCGAACCATCGCGAACGATGCCACTCAACCGACGCGTGACGAACGATGGCGGTGGAGGCCCCGCTGGATTCACGGAAGGTGAGGGCGGGGGCACTGTTGGCGCAGTTGGTGAGGAGCCGCAGGCTGCAACCAAGAGCGCCGCGAGCGGCACTGAAGCGGCGAGAGCGGTCGGGAAACGCTCCATTTTGTTCTCTGCTCGCGTCCCGGGTGCTATACGTTAGAACGTTCATCGGGCGTGTTCCGAACGAAAACGAATAACGCCTGACGACCTGGATATCAAGCCGGGTATCGCCCCTGATCGAGACAGAGCTCTTCGCGCTTTCGTACCAAACCTTGATCGCATCGACCTGTTCGACGCCATCGAACGACCCACGTTTCGTGGAATCGGTTCTTGTCAGTTGTCCCAACCGCCAGCCGGTGGTGACGCCGCGATACCATTGTGGGACGCAGATGTTTCCTTCGATCCCCTGTTCGGGACCACCAAGGCGCCGGAATCCAGGGAGCCGCGTATTGGTGGCAGGGAACACGAGTTCGCTCCCCGGTGCTGAATTGCAAGGTGCCGGCAGACGCGCGAGTCAACGCATCGATTTGTGATCGCTTCGGCGCTCACTCACACTGCGAGGCTCATCCCGACCAGTTCGCATCATCGTAATAGGGAGCCAGCCAGCGGCCTTCAAGGCGTATCAGTTGGGCCCAGCAGCTTCTCGTAATCGAAGTCGACCATGCGTCACCCGGAAGTAACGGATGAACGACGGCAGGCCGAATATGGACAACAAGGGTTGGCTGTCCGCAATGTCAATGGAAGGGGCGTGGGCGTGGACAGATTGCTGAGTTTGTGTGTGCGCCCAACGAGGGCGGACTCTCCTGGCGCATAAGGCCGGGCATCACACCCATTCTGGAGCGCGGGTAGACCTTTCGGGAGCGTGGGTAGAAACGGCCTCAGTTACACCGCACCTTCACGCAGTCCGCGGTTGAGGCACGCTGATTTGATCATCTTCTCCCGTGCGCATCATTTCGACCAACGCGGTGGCCCTTCGTTTCCCCTCTTTGGCCCACTGCGAGATCAACATCTCCTGCGCTGCTGTCTCCCAGAAATGGAACCCAACAGCCGCGACGAACCGAATCATTGCAAGCAGCCCCGTCACCCCCATGTCGAACGCCATATGGACCACCACCCGTTGGCGCACGGGGTCCAGCGCGGCAACTGCTGGAAACAAATCTTCAATTTCACGCGCCACTCGGCGCAGATCCGCCTCAAGAACAGTGACGGGCTTACACGCATTCAGCCCTATCGATTCGAGGTACGGCTTTTCAGCGACGATGAGGTTACCGTCTCCATCGAAGTAGCGCCCCAATTTTGGCCCTTCAACGTGTAACAGTTGACCTAGCAGCTTCGGATAATCGAGGTCTTCCATACGCGAACCCCCAGCAACATGCATCAACCAGTCCATTGCCGTTGGTCTCAAACTGCTTTCAAGCTGGTCGTATTGGTTCTGAATCTCAGCGGCAGCGCCTCGTAGTTCGGGCGCTGTCGCCTCGTTCCGCTACGCTGAATCTGGTGAAGGGTCTCGACTGGTGCCGCGCATCGGGCGAGCAGTTCGGATGCGTGTGGCGCTTCGACCTGGTGGCTCGGTTCTTCTCAACGATCCGTCGTTCACGGGGAGCGATGGTCTTTCCACAAACAGCGCAGGCTACAGCCTCAGGCCTCTTGAACCACATCGCATCCTCCCACCGGCAAAACGCAACGCGAGATATCGACTGCTCTCACCTTTTCACCGCTTTCACCAGCCCAGTGTATTTGCTTTCGTGAGTGCAACGTTTGCTATTACGGCTGTGGCTTCCAATTCAAGACAACGGTAATAGGAACGGACACTTCCGTAAGAGTGTCCATCAGAAACCGCTGCCCGTCCTCGGACACCATGTAGTGCCGTCCGAAGGCATTTCGTGGCGTGCCCGCGAGTCGCGTCGGGAATAGCGGCACAGGCGTCCCGACGTCGACGTTCTCACGCGAGGAATCGAACTGAATCGGCACAGCCATGAGCCGATTGTCCGACGAGTCTCGAGAGCCTCCGCGATCTGCTTGGCAATATGGAGCGCCTCGTCGATGGGAAGAGCGCCGTGCGCGATGCGATCGGCGAGCGTGGGACCTTCGACCAGTTCCATCACCAGCGCCTTGATGCCGTCGACGTCTTCCAAGCCGTAGACGTGCGCAATGTTTGGATGATTCAGCGAGGCCAGGACCTGGGCCTCGCGTTGAAACCGGGCGAGGCGTTCCGGGTCCGCGGCGAAGGCGTCTGGGAGCACCTTCAGCGCATCGTCCCGTTTGAGCGCGGTGTGATGTGCGCGCCAGACCCTGCCCATGCCCCCCTCGCCGATGAGGGCGGTGACTTCATATGGACCGACACGGGAACCAGGGCCGATGGTCACTCGGGGGAAGTCTACGCGATAGGTCCGGACGTCGATTGTCCCGAACGCTTCCAGCATTATGGTTGGGCTGGCGTATCATTGAGCTGGAATCTGACTAGTTAGAGCGGAAGGAAGCAGGAACTTCGTGAAGGAGGTTCAGTGGCGAAATTCGATCTGAAAGCGTATGCGAGACAGGGAGCAGCAGCGAGAGTCGCGGAGTTGAACGCGGAACTGGCGGCGATCTATCGGGCTTTTCCCGAGCTACGAAGTGGATCGGCGAGGGCATCAACGACAGGAGCTGTTGCGAGAAAGCGTAAGCGTCGTGGAATGACGGCGGCTCAGAAGGCGGAAGTGTCGAAGCGGATGAAGGCGTATTGGGCTAAGCGGCGAGCCAGAAAGAGCTAGGCTGGCGAGCAAGGTGAGCGCACCCGTTTTGACATTGCACTCGCAGGCGAGCGCGCGTCGTGAACTCAGTGCAAGTCAGTGCACCGCCTTTCCTTCCAGTACTCAATTCACCCACAAGCCTAAACGCTGTGGTAGGGTCTGCGCCCTCTTATTTGAGAGGGCGTCGGTCAGGGGCTTCGATGTAACTGGTTTGGTCCTGTCCCATTCGCCGCTGAGGGTGGGGAGGCATTCCTTAGAAGCAGCAGCTCCGACGTGGCGCATATCGAGTCGAAAAGCGCGTGCGGAACGCCCTGAGCCAGAGGTCGGTCACGGCTGACGTTTCGCGCTTCGCTTGATTTATCTCGTGCTGCTCGGAAGTGGCGGGCTCGGCGGCTCGGGCGGAGCAGGGTCGATTCGGCGATGCTCCATCGTCTTGTCGTGATTGTCGCAAAAGGCTTCAAGTATCTCCGTGTCCGCTTGGAACGTCAGCGTCGTCGTCATCGTCCACGGCTTGAGGAATGCTTTCGCGTCGTCAATCGTGATTGAGAGATCAACGTGACCAAAATCTCTCCGCCGCAGACGCTCGGTGACCCGTAGTGCATCGCTGTGGGGCCGACCGACTTCTGTGTCGAGCCACCCGCGATCTTTGAACCCTGTCGTTTCGATTACGAAGGTATCCCCATCCCAGTGACCCACTGAGTAACCGAGCCATGTAGGTTCGGTAACTGTGGGGAAGGGGCGGCCATCAGTAAATACCTGGCGGAACATCAATCCCGCTGCGGTTTCATGCAGGAAAACGGTGATGGTTGGCGACGACATGATGCGAAAAAAGCCGACGACGAAGTAGATGCGGGGCACACCGGGTGGCAAGCAGTAGCCGAAGGGATCGTCCACATGTGCTCGGCGTTGACGTTGTTGCTGAATGGCTGCGGCCCATGGAGTCATCTGCACTTGGGATGGCTGCAAGCCTTTGGCGAGGTCGAAAAACAAGCGCTGGTCTGCGGAACAGCCTTGGCACGGAGTGGCCCATAAGCCGGAGAGATCCGGCTTCCCATCCGCCGTTCGCGGAACAGGGGCACTCAAGTCCGGCTTTCCGTCCGCCGTGCGCGGAATACCGGGAGTTGGATATTGAGCCATTGTGCTTCCGCGCATGTCGGAAACAGCGCCATCACCGCCAACACGATGCAATCGCGGCTCGCAGCATGATCGCCTCCGATCTACGCCGAATGAGCCGAATTATAGTCGGCCGGCACGGCGCAGATGCCAGATCAGCTTCTCGCCTCGAAGCGCACTGGATGACCAGCGCGTGCGGGATGCTCGTTCAAAACAGTCATGACCATGCCCCCTATCACTCGAAAGGTCTGCGATCCAGGCACGCGTTCGTGGCTGGTCAGAACGACTGCAAAGCTTTCGTAGAGAGGTAGCGTGGCGAAGTTCGATCTGAAAGCGTATGCGAGGCAGGGAGCGGCGGCGAGAGTGGAGGAGCTGAAGGCAGAGCTGGCGGCAATCTACAGGACGTTTCCAGACCTACGCGGAGGCACGAAGGCGAGCGCAGCAAGCGCCAAGCGTAAGCGTCGTGGAATGACGGCGGCTCAGAAAGCGGACGTGTCGAAGCGAATGAAGGCGTATTGGGCTAAGAGGAAAGCGAAGAAAGGACGCTAGATGTGAATGTCAAAGAGGTTGTTCATCTTAAGCAGCCTCTTGGAAACGCATCCACGGCGAGCGTCGCCCCAAGCTCGCATGTGGACGCCGGTGGTTGTAGAAGCGCAGATACGGGCCGAGCGCCGCGGTGCGCCGCGCCGAGCTGCGATACGGCACGCGATACGCCCACTCGCGCAGCAGCGTCTGAATGAAGCGCTCGGCTTTCCCGTTGGTCTGCGGCCGATAGGGCCGCGTGAAGCGCTGACGCACCGTCCAGCGTCCGACAGACGGCGGCGACAGACGCCGGCGTGATACGCCATCGCGTTATCGGTGAGCAGGCGGCGGATGCGGATGCCCCGCCGCCGAAACCACGCCAGCGTGCGCTGCAGAAACGCGGCGCAGGTCGGCGCATCCGTCGGCCGGCAGGACCTCGGCATAGGTCAGCCGCGTCGCATCATCGATGGCGACATGCAGATATTCCCAGCCGGCCTTGCGCGCGCGGCGCCGCCGGTCGCCATGGATGCGATGCCCGATACCGACCACGCGGCCCAGCCGTTTCAAATCGACGTGCAGCAGATCGCCCACGTGCGGCCACTCATAGCGCTGCACCGGCGCGACGCGGCTCGAGGAGGGCCACGCGATTCGAGGCCGGCGCGCGCGAGCACCCGCGTGACCGTCGATCGCGGCAGCCGCGAGCGCCATGCTGATCTGCCACGCCGTGGCGCGGGTCCGCCGCAGGGCCACGATCGCCGCCTCGAGCGGCGCGGCGAGTCGGCGCGGCTGCCGGTGCGGCCGCGACGACCCATCCTGCGAGGCCCTCGCTGACGGACGCGCGCGATCCACTTCGCGACCGTCCGCACACTGATGCCGAGCGCCGCGCGATCTGCGCGATACGTCCAGCCCTGCTGCGGCTCGCGGCCACGATCAGCTGACGCATCTTGCGGGGTGGTCTTCGCGTTACGATGAACTCTCATTCGGGAGCCCCTCCAGAAACGTGGGTTGGTGTGGTAACCCCCATTGTTTCCAGAGACTCCCGAATGAACAACGTGTGTAGCATTCACAGCTAGAACCTCGTTAGACAATGTCAGCCGATTAGACTCTCGGCTCCTCTGTTGACACGCTCCTTTCGATGTCCTCGATTCGAGCATCCACCAAGTCCGGTTGAAAGGAGGTCACTGTGCGAAATTCGCTCATCATCAGCATGCTCGCGACCGCAGCGCTCGTCATGGTCTGACCCGCAGGGCAAGCCGACACATTCAGAAACAGTCGGTGCCTTCGATGGAAAGGACAACCCGGTCGAAGGCGCGCCCGCGCCGAATACGACGACGGCCTTCAAGCGTATTGACGCCCGCACTCTCGAAACGCAGGGTAAAGTCAGCGGCAAGCCGACGGTGGCGACCCGCGTCGTCGTCTCACCCGACGGCAAGACGATAAGACCTTTCGACAGTCGTTCTGGCAATCCACTTGCCTCTGATGTCGCCCGTCTCACTCCGGGCGCTTCGATGCTCGCAACTCGTCAATGAGAATGCGCAGCAGGGCACTGGTTGCTCGTTCGATCAGTTCCCGCCGTCGTGGCGGCAACGACGTCATCGAATAGTGCGCAGTCAGATTTCCCAAAAGCTCGTCAACGCATGTTTGCGCGCTCGCCTGCACAATCTGGACGACGCCAATGTCGATCCACCATCGCCCATACTGCTCGTTCATATCCGCCTTCAGTTCACGAGCCACTCACCGCCCGTTCCGCAGTTGCCAGGAGCGACGGCCTTCGACGTGCCTCACTCCGTGATGTAATTGAGCAAGACTCGTGCACATCCAAGCGGCACACCATTTCCTATCACTGCCGTTGTGCATCGGGTGCAAAACAGACGCTCGTCTGGCTAGCTCGCGAACTCGTGGTGCGCGGGATCTTCGTCGCCCGTCAACAGGAAGGAACCGACTACACGTTGCGGATGCGGTAATGGGCGTGCGAGGGCGGTTCTTCTAGCGGATCAATGAGGTTAGTAGGCATGAGATGCGAGAACGAGCGGCGAGCTACTCCGGCTGAAGCGCACCGGCGTCCTGTGCCCGCAGGGCAAGGAGCGAGTCGCCATCATCGAGAACATAAGCCGAAGATCATGCCGCAGGCTCACGACGGTCCCCATTCGTGCTGACGCCAGCAGCCGTTCGCATCCACTCACGCCCCGTTTGGTGAGTCGCCCGTTAGCGTTGACATCAACGCACAACTCCGGCCACTCGCCAAAAACATCGGTTGTGCCCGAAACGTGATATGGTCCGGGCCTCGACTCGTTTCACGTCGGCAGGCCGCTTCGGCAACCCCCCAAGCCAGGTGACTGTCATGCCGTCAGCACGAACGCAATGTCCGCAGTGCGCCGGACAGCTTGTTGTGGCGCTTGACCAGGTTCTTTGCTCTGCCCATGCGGACTTCCTCCAGTGTGCTACGTGTGGGCACTTGTGGCACGTCCCCAAGGGAGAGGAAGGCCCGGCGAGTCAGGCCTTACTCGGCAAAAAATTGCGTCGGGCATCATAGCACGGGGTGCAGCGACACTCGGCGGTCATGGTCGCCGTTGCGACTTGCGCCGCCGTTTAGCAGTTGCATTCGGGGCAGAAGCATCCTCGGCTGTCGAAGTGAACATGGACGACCATCGCGTCGTCGCAGCCGCATTCGGGGCACCGGACAGTGTTTGGTCCACGCTCGGGATATGAGGGGTCAGGTGGTGGGAGGTTCGTTAGCCACGGCGGACATACCATGATGGGTTGTAACACCTGCCTCGCAGGGATAACGTAGCACGCATTAAGTCGATGTTTGAAGCAGGATGATTGCCACGCTGCACCTGGTCCTCACTATCACTTCAGGTCGCGGCGCTGTCGGGCGAGCGGTCTTACCAGTTCAACTAATCACGCCGTTCGGCTCAGGCTGCGTGATAGCCACAGCGAGGGGTGCGGGGCCCCGTGGGTGATAGCGCCCCGGCATGACCCCTCGCAGGTCGAGGTAGGTCAAGCCATTCGGCGTTCCCAGTTCTTACACCGGGCGTCCACGCAGTTCGGTGATCTCGGTTCAGCGTGTTGCGTGATCTGGGCGTAGGCCCAAGGCGAGGCCTCGAGGCCCCCGGCGACATAGCGCCCCGGCATGACGGCCGCCGTCGTCTCCTTCCGCTGCGTTGATTCTGCTGACGAGTTCGGCTCGTGCCGAGAATCGGCTGTTAACCGTTTGGGCTGGCCTTCGTTTATGTCTCGCAGATAGCGGCCTCGGGTTTTTCGAGAGTCGTCATGGCGACAACACCGACGTTGTCTCAACCGAGAGTCGGAAACATCCCCGACGTGCTGGCTGCTGTATGTGCAATCGGGTTCATCGTGGTTTTGGCCATCGCTGCGTATTGGGATTCTTCAATTCGCACGCTTCACGCATTTGAGGCGGTTCCATATGCCACTGCGGCCGTGCTCTGCCTTCGGCAACGCAAAGCAGGTTACATCCTGGGCGTTGCAAGCGGGATCTTCTGGTTGTGGATGGCAGGCACGCTCACGACTTTCGTTCGCAATGGCTTTGAGCGCGTGGCGATGCTGATTCAAACAGGTCACGTTGATCGGTGGGACCAGTTCATCGCCGCACCAGCCGCGATCACGACACGACGGCGGGCCTAGCGTTGTGTTCGCTGTGGGGATACACCCGGCTCGGCTCCAAGTCTGCACGCGACGTTGCTGCCTATGTCGGAGCACTTGCGGCCGTCGCTGGCTATTTTGTCGGGCTGTTCTGGTTGTTCGCGCCACAGTATCTCGGGCTGTTCGCACGATATTGGCGTAGCGCGTAGACAAAAGTGTCTGGGCAAGTCCGCAGTTCGGGCACCGTCGCATCGGGTTGCCCCAACGAGGAGTGCGGGCCCCTGAGGTGATAGCGCCCCGGCATGACCCTGCCGTTTCGAGTTGTTGCTAGTACCGCGTCTCTGAAGTCATGTTAACGAGCGCGCCTTACGACCTTCTTAATCAGGTCGGCCGGTTGCTTGGTCCACACGAACGGGTGCGGGTGGTCATTCCATCGCTCGATATAGCGCCGAATGTGCGTGACCAGCGCGCGAACCGTGTCAAACGAGCCGCGGCGCACGGATTTGCGCGTCAGGATACTGAACCAGACTTCCACCAGATTGAGCCACGAGGCGCCAGTGGGGGTGAAATGAAAATGGACGCGCGGGTGGGCCTCCAGCCACGCGCGAATCGCCGGGGTCGAGTGCGTCGACGAGTTGTCCAGAATGACGTGCAAGTCGCCGCGCGGATAGCGTCGGTGCAGGACCAGCAGGAAGTCGAGAAACTCGACGGCCGTGTGCCGCGGCTGGCAGGCGCCAACCACCTCACCCGACGTCACGTTGAACGCGGCATACAGACTGGTCAGCCCGTTGCGCCGATAATCATGCGTGCGCCGCGCCGGCAGCCCGGGACGCATCGGCAACAGGGGTTGGGTGCGACTCAACGCCTGGATTTGCGTCTTCTCATCCACGCTGAGCACGACGGCGTTCTGCGGCGGCTGGAGATACAAGCCGACCACGTCGTAGATCTTTGTTTCGGCGTTCGGGTCGGTGCTGTGCTTGAACGTCTCGACCCGATGCGGCTGCAGCGCGTGGGCCTGCCAAATCCGATGGACCGTAGTGTGCGACACGCCGCCGATCGTGTCGGCGAGGTCGCGCGTGCTCCAATGCGTCATGCCGGCGGGCGGTGGCTTCAACGTCAACGCCACCACGCGCGCCGTGGTGCGCTTGGTCACGGTCGGCGGACGCCCCGATCGCGGACGGTCCTCCAGCCCAGCGAGGCGTTCCTGGCAGAACCGCTGACGGATGCGGCTCACTTGGACCGTCGTGTAGCCGGTCAGGCGGGCCACTTCCACCCCCGACACGGCGTCGGCCATCAACAGCACCGCGCGAGCGCGACGGGCGACACCCGCGGGCAGGCTCGGCGCACGCTGAAGACCGACCAAGGCGTGGCGCTCATCCTCAGACAACATGAGAGGCCGCGCGATATTCGCCATGTGCCTCCTGTAAACAGAGTGACATGGCGCGCATATTAACATGACTTCTGTAACGGTGTACTAGTGTCGTTCACCCGATTCGATAATCGTGTCATCGCTCATCATGTTTGTTGAATGATTCAGCATGGGCCCGAGGCGCAGGGCATGACCGACATCGCGCGCCGGGCCATCCCGGTTTCGAGTGTGGATGAAACTGCGGACGCAGAACTCACGAATCGGCACCAACGGTTGCACCTGCATCCGCCTTGGCGCGATGATTGGCCTCTGACGCTTGGCTCGCGAAAGGCTGCACTATGTTTTCCAAGGCGACACTCGTGGTCTTAGGACTCTCATCTTTGGTCGCCACACCAAGTCCACCTGACCAGGTTTCTGCGCCGCTGCCTGAGACACCTGTTGAATGTGTCGTGACGACGCCGAACGGGATCGCCGCTGGCGAGGATCACCGCGACCCCGGCAGCTACGGCAATGCCGAAGTGTCTGTCGGGCCGTTTGGACTGTGGCCAAACGGAACCGTCGTGTTCAAGCCTGGTGGTGCGGGTTTCATCACGAGCGATGGCTCACTCGGAATGAAGTTCGGATGGCGCCGCGGTGTTTCTGGAAAGCTCACGATTGAGGGACGCCGCATCGATGCTGTCGCGCCACAGTTGCGATCAGAAGTGCCGAGCGGCTACGGCGGTCGCGGATTCCAGGCGACATATGTCATTTTCCCAACGCCGGGGTGTTGGGAGGTCACGGGTCGTGTCGGCGAGGCCGAAGTTACGTTCATCACCAGTGTCGTGAAGATCGGTGATGGCCCCGCGTGGCGGCGCGACGTTCCGTGAATCGAAGATGGCCGAGGCGAGGGTATGAGGCCCCTTGGGTGATAGCGCGCTGCCATGACCCTCTTCGCACGAGCCAGTAGGCTTCTTTCGCGCAACTCGTGGTGGAAGTCAGAGGCTCGTCGGCAAAGGCTCACTCATTATCACGGCTGCGTTGAACGCGCTGCCCTCACCATCGCATCGGCGATCCTCTTCATCCCGTCGCGGAGGTTCGAGCCGAAACCGGCTTGAACCTGGTTTATGTATGCCGGTGCATTCTCGCCCGCGAGGACGATGCGTTGCGTGATCCGTGTTCGCTGTTCCGACACCGCGTCAAACAACCACTCAAACGACATGACGGCCCCGTCGAGCGGCACGTCGATGATGAAACCCGCGCCGGGCCGCACGTCACGAATCTGCCAGCGCAACGGCTCTTGCCCCGGAAGGAGGGTCGTTCCCCACGAGCCACTGGCGAATGGGCCATCGAGCTGAAATTGAGCAGGCGGATCGTCCCAGTTGTTGATATCGGTCCGCCAGCTCCAGGCGAACGACGAACTGACCTCGGCTTCGACAGCATGCTCAAGTTGGCAGGCGATCTTGTTCATGACCGAGCGCAGACAGCGTGAGGCTTCGTGAACCACATCGCAGGCTCCCACCAGTAAGACGCGAGTCAGGCTCGACCAAATTGCCCGAGTATAGATCGCCAATACGTATGCCCCAGTGAGCGGGGTCGGGACCCTTTGGGTGATAGCGGCCCGGCCTGACCCCTCGCACTTCGGAAGACACAGATCACACACACCTTTACTCGATGCGTTGTGTCTGCATCTGGGCTACGCATCGCGTCGGTCTGTCTGATAGTTGGAATGCAAACCGATGCGCGTCTATCTGGGTAGCCATTGGGGGCACAGTTGGATGGCTACGACGGCACTGCCTCGCTATTGACCGCACTGATCGCCCATTCCGCTGCAGCCGCAGATACCGCTGCACTTCCTCGGGGCTGACCTGCTCATACGAGGGCTATCGCAGGAGCCGTGACGTGGGACTACGGCCTACCTGGCCCTTCCAGGGTTAGAAAGTTGGCGCTAGATATCGGCGGGCTCGCTGCCCACACATTGGTGGCACGGCGAGACACGTAAGTCGCTTTATTTTCAACAGTTTATAGTGACACGATACACCCGCCAACACGGTCGAATCCGGGTATCGGAATATCGGAAAGCCTGCTGCCTGTCCCAGCTGTCCTAGTGATCTACAAGATTGTAATTCAGGGAAACCAAAACACAGAACGGAGGGAATTCCCAGGACATCTGGGCGATCAAGGACGGCACCATATTCGCTTTCGTCATTTAGGTGAGGAACTAGAGTGTTGCCGTCCCAACGTCTTGCGCAAGTTAACTTAATGAACTCCGAGACACCGGAGCCGTTAGAAGTCTGCTGGCGGGTGTTCGAGGCTTCCAGCACTCGCATCTTAACGTGCGGGATGTTCGATGCCTCCGGTCCCGGCGTAGAACTGCGCGTCGGTTACTTCGGTGATTCGCCTCTCCGCTCGCAGATGATGTCTGACATCGAATCGGCGCGAGTGCTGGCGAAGGATTGGCTGGACGCCGTGCGAGCGGCTGCTGCCGAGGGCAATTGACGTTGGGTTACGCCGATGAGATTCCAGTGCCTAGACTGCACCCGACCGATTGAAGGCGACCCGTGGTGGTTTGACCCTTTGGCTCAAGGCATCAACCGTCGTGCTCAGGGAAATCAGATCACACGAGTCGTCTCCCAGCGGCCTGACCAACCAACGCCTGCATCAGCACCCTTTCACAAGGCGTGCTTGGAAAGGCAGATGGGTCGGAGCATCGATCCCTGACGACCATCCGGCAGTCGGGAGTGGCGCGTGGGTGTGTCCTAGATGTCCTAGCTGTCCTAGCGACTTCTATCCCGGTGTAATTCAAAAAACAGAAATACAGGATGGAGTGAAAGTGCTGGGACATCTGGGACACCTGGGACACTCCCACCTCGCAGGGCTTTGTCCCGCACGCGCTAATTAAGGGGCTGCGTCGTATCAGCTGGGGTGCTTGTCGAGCTTTCGGTTGATTATCCAGTTGTAGGGCCGTAATACCCCACCTCCCTGAGCTGTAGGCTGAATTTCTACGCGGTCGCCCACTTGAAGGTTCGTGGCGACCGTGAATTGTCGCAGCGGGACTTTGACGAATGGCCCTTGCTCGTCCTCGATCTTCCATTGCTGGTCATCCCGAGCGACGATGGTCCCGATGGTGGTATGTTCGGCCACACCAAAAATGTGAATGCGGCTTTGCGCGGCTCGCCACCGCCACCAGTCCTGTAATGCACGCAAGAATCGTTTCATGGGCAGAGGGAGTGGGCTTGCCTTGTTTAAGCGATGTGAAGACGCATCTGCCAAACCTGACAGATCCGGCTTCCCATCAGCCGTTCGCGGAACAGGGGCGCTCAAGTCCGGCTTTCCGTCCGCCGTGCGAGGAATACCGGGCGTTGGGTGATTGAGCCACTGTGCTTCCGCGCATGTCGGGGTCAGCGCCATTACCGCCAACACAGATGCAATCGCGGCTCGCAGCATGATCGCCTCCGATCTACGCCGATTGAGCCGGATTATAAGGCGGCACAGCGCCAAACATATATGCGGCGCATCGTCTTAACGCTCGCGTCCTCGTTGGCGGACGCTCCCGCCGCTGTTCTCTGAGCTACTATCGTGCAAACGACACAAGCACTGAGAAACCTGGGAGGTTCAGTGGCGAAATTCGATCTGAAAGCGTATGCGAGGCAGGGAGCCGCTGCGAGGGTGGCGGAGTTGAACGCGGAACTGGCGGCGATTTATCGGGCTTTTCCCGAGCTACGAATTGGACCAGCGAGAGCATCGGCTACGGGAGCTGTTGCGAGGAAGCGGAAGCGCCGAGGGATGACGGCCGCTCAGAAGGCTGAAGTGTCGAAGCGGATGAAGAGGTATTGGGCCGCGAGGCGAGCGAAGAAAGGCTGACAGGCCGTGCCAATGAAGCAGATCGCATTTATTGTCGTGAGCAAGGAGTGGTTCAACACGGGTGGAATCAATCACATTCTCGCCAACGGACGAGAAAGTCAGGGAAGCGGCGAGGCTCATCTCATCATGGCTGGTGACCCTGACATGAGCGACCACAGAGGCATCTGGCTGACAAACGTCCTAACAACAGCCGTCTTGAACCGTAGCGACGAATCGCCCGTGAAGATGAAGTTCATGATTCCATGGCATTACGTGTTGGGTCTGGGTCTACCGGACGTGCAGTCGGAAGAATCTACGATTGGGTTCAAGGCTGGTGCGGGGACAACGTTGGTCGATGCGAAAGGCGAAGTCGAATGAAAAGACCGTTCTAGTGATAGGCGTCCATCAGGACGGGGCTCGTCTGCCCTTCAGTGCAAGGAGCGGGTGGCGGTCATCGAGAAGATGATGCCGAAGATCATCGTGTTCTTCTGTCCTGCGTGTGGGAATCGGTGGAGTGCTGAGGAACCGGGAGTGGGGATGCACTGATGCTGATCGAGGCGCTTATTCGCGTCGTTGAGAAACTGACCGACCTTGCCAAGTATCGCGAACAGAAGCGACTGAATCAGTTCGATGAGGCGGTCCGTGATCTTTACAACGATCTCCAGATCGTTCACACAGACTATTTAGAATGCTTGAGAAATGCCTCTTGCAGCGGCGTCAAGGCGAAGCGTTAGAAAGAATCGCTGACACATTGACGCAAGAGCGAGTGACGCATGAGGCCCTTCGAGAGAAAATACGTTCGTTAGTTGGCGCATACTTTAACGACGAGTCGTGGAGATACTGGAACTTTTATCGACTGATTGGCGCGTATGTCATGATCAGCTACCTTCGGCCAGGATCATCTGCTATGGATGGTGGAGGTGGACGAGTGAGTCATGACTGCTCCGCTCGGAGTCGGCTGAGGATCGACTTCAGCGAGTACAAATCACGTGCTATGAGCGCGCGCAGCCTACGTGATGGATAAGGAGTCTTGCAGACTCGCGCGCCCTGGATTACAAACAGGCCGATATCGCCGAGCTCAGTTACACCCCCGAAGCAGAAAAATCGCAAATAGCACGATGGCCGGAACACCCATTAGCCAGGCGAGGCCATAGCCTATGGCGCCTTGCTGATTGTCGAGATACTGCTGCTGCTTTAGGTTCTTCATAGTCCCTCCGACCGGAGAGAGAGCAAGCCGCGTGCCGAGTGCGGCAACCGTCATTGGAGGTGCTCCCGAACGGGTTCAGCGTGAAAGCACCATCACTCGGGCCAGACATAACGGCATGAGCGGCACTCGCACCACAGGCCACAGATGCCATGGCCGAGCCCGCGCACGTCCTTGTTCGCGCAGGACGGACAGGAAATCGCATGAGGCAAATCGAAATATCGTCGTCCGCCTCGTGGTGTGCTACGTCTGTCGCTCAATGGCGAGCTTCGCCCTTCTGTCTCAAGCCACGTCATCTCCCGCTCACCCGTCTGATTCGTGTCGTTCGACGGCATCACTCGGTGCCTGATTCGGCGATTGTGAAAGGATAAACGCGCAAAGCCTCAGCGACCGAACAACACAGCATCGCAATGAGCAACTTTGTGCCGTCGAAACGCTGCTGGGCCTGCATAGGGCACGTTGGTTGCGCTCGCCTATGTGCGGGAGGTTCAATGGCAAAACGGAAAGCGGCAAAGCGCGAACGAATCGAGACGGGCAAGGACAAGCGGTTTGTCCGCCGAGGTGCAAAGGGCCAGTTCAAGGAATCAGATGACGTAGGCCGTTCGTTGAAACGGGATCGTCAGCAAAAGGCAAAGCGGAAGGTGACGAGCGGGCAAGGAGATCGGGGCGAGAGGTAAGGTGTTCTTCTTCTTTTCAAACCGACTGGGGTGTGTGGGATCGCTGCTCATCACGTTGGTGCTGTCGGCCCTCCTGTTCATGCTGATGCGCGGGTGCAGCGGTCCGCCAAACGCCTTCTGACGCTACGGCAAAGCAGCAGGCGTCACACGGCCCATAGGAAACCACAGCGCCCACAGAGGCACCACAATCCAGTCCAACTACGTCCGAGCCCCCGCACGTCCTGCGTGCCGCAACGGGCACACGACACGGCGTGGGGCAAGTCGTAGTCCGTCTGCCGCCGCGTGGTTTTCGGTCACCTGTGGAGCTTCGGCGTTCGCGGTTCGGCCACACCTTTCTGTTCGCTCCGTTTGTTTGTCGTCGCAATGCAGTAGCGCTCACGTCAGTGGGTGCCCGGTCGCGGCACCACTTGCCCGTGCTCGTCTAAGACAACGAGTTCGATGGCATCACCTGGCACACCTGTCTGTGCCATGTCGCTGGCGATACTATCAAGTGCCGCAAACGCCTCAGCGACAGTCTTGTGCTCGCTCTGCACGGTGCCCCCTGTCGTCCCTTGTCGGGCCCCCACGGCTGCACCACGCGAAAATTCATAGCGGACTGCATAACCTTCTTCTTGGCGGTGCGGCGTTCATTCTTGTTTTGCGTCCAAACGTGTCCGCACCCGTCGCAGGCGTAGAACTCGACCGGCAAGTCGGCTGGGCCTTCTAGTAAGCGACCAGTCCTTCGGCAATTCGTGCAGACTGCAGGTGACATCGGCAATGCCCAGAACATCGAGCAAGAGACGTGCTATCTGGATTGGATGCCCTGGCTGGTGGTGACGAGCCGAGTGCATAAACAGTTCGGCGCCGAGGCTGACTTTACTTGCCCGCTGATGCTGGTGGGATGGGACTCGACAAAATCAGCGTTCGTGCGGGGGAGCCCTGAATCGTATTGACAGCGAGCAGTTCTCGCATCCGCTCGCGCCTGATTCGTTCTGCGGGAGACTTGGGACACCCGGTTCGTGCACCGAGGCAGGGCAGCTCCGGGAATCAGATGACGCGGGCCGCTCAAAGATGCGGTGCTTTCACCTGCGTCAGTGCGTGCCCGGTCGTGGGATCACCCGACCGCGCTCGTCCACCACCACCAGTTCGATATCATCACTCGGCGCGCCTGACTCGACCATCTCGGTAGCGAATCGATCAATCGCCTCGAACGCTTCAGCGACACTGGTGTGCACGCTCTGCACTGTTCCATGCCACCCGGTGTAAGACCCCCACGGTCTCATGACGCGATAGATGCGGCGCGGCTCGTAGATCCAGACGTGGTCGCAGCGATCACAGGCCCAGCGTTCGATCCACAAGTGCTCCGACAGACCTTCCAGCAAGACGCCCTTTCCCCGGCATTTCGGGCAGATGAAGCGTGCCATGAGGGAGACGCAGCCACTTGAGCAAGGGCTGTGCTCGCCCGAACTGATTGATGAATGAACGCAATGAATTAGATTTCCTCAAAACTTCGGACTTTGGGCTGCATCTTTTAGCGAGTCGCCGGGGCGAAAAACGTGGACCGTCAAGACAAAGCGCGGCCAGCAGTTCACCGTTGAGTAACATGCGTAATGAACACCCTCCGCGAAGGTGACGAGCGGTTAGAAGTCGAGGGACAGTTTGGGAAGATCAACCAGCCCAAACGTGACGACATCGTAGGCACTCGCACCGAAGCTCGACTGTAAGTTCCCCAAAAAATCTTTCCGACCGCGACGATCACCCTCGCTTCTCGCGCCGAGTGACTCTCTGTTCGAGCAGCTCCCGCATCCGCTCGTTTGATTCGCTCCGCTGGCGACCTTGTGGCTCCGTTCGCCCACCGCTGGAGCTGCGCCAGCGTCACCGTGTGCTTCACGGCGGGCTCGCGACATCAATCTCTAGCCGCGATGCCGGGTCAGGAACTTCCTCCACCCATCCCGCCTTGCGGAACGCACTTACGGCGAGCACACCTGCCTCGAACAGAGATTCGGCGGTGAGTTCGACGGAATGCCGGATGCCTCGGGAGTCGGTGAGCGGGAATCTATTTAGGCCGCGTCGATTTTTTGCCAGTGCTTTGTTCGATCATTTCGATCAGGGTCTCGATGATGTTGCGCTCTCGTTTGATCGCAGCCCCGAAGGCATCGAAGTCTCGATTCTCCAACGCCTCATACCGACAGCGTGGGCCTTTTTGTAAGTCCTTCCGGAGCGCGGCCAACTTTTGCTGCGGTCTTGGTTGGGCACGGGGCCTCGCGGCTGGGTCAGCGATCACGAGCCGCGCCTTTTTTTTCCCCGCGTTTCTTTGATTTCGGTGCCTGTTTGGCGATTGTCCAATTATGCTGGCTTGATTTAGACAGACACGGCAATCGATTCTGATCTAAAATGCAACCTCTCAAAAAAATTCGGGGAAGCCAATATTTATGGCCTCAGCCCGTGCACAGTGCCCAGAGTGTTACGGATCCAGAGACATCGTGGATCTCGCGGACCTCCTCTACTCTCCGAGAGTTGATTACTTCCGCTGTCGGGCGTGTGGCTGTTGGTGGCTGGTCCCCAAAGGCGCAGATGAACCCGCCACGCGAGCCGTGCTTGGCAATGCATACTCATCGGTGCTCTCGCTGAAAGCTGGGTAACACTTCATGGTTCCGTGACGTTGATCGCTGCCACGCGGTCTGCCACGCGAACGGTCTGCCACGCGGTCTGCCACGCGGAAATTGACGGTCAGCGGCGGGTGTTGACCGGTTGGGACAGAAACCCTACGCCGCGAGTTCTTGAATGATTCTGGAAGTCTTGGTGCGCCCTGCACGACTCGAACGTGCGACCTCCTGGTTCGTAGCCAGACGCTCTATCCAGCTGAGCTAAGGGCGCGTTAGGAAAAACAGACAGGCAGCACCCACTCCAACATCAATCGAAGTGCGTGCAAACATTGAGTGTATCACAGGCTTTTGGACCCGAAAGGCGTCAGGGAAACGAGGAGTCAGGAGTAGCCCTCGGTTGGCGGGTGCGGCTGATAAGGTTCCTCGAGTCTCACGATTTCCTCGTCCGTCAGCGCGAGCGACACGGCCGCGATGGCGTCCTCGAGGTGCTCGCGGCGCGTCGCACCGAAGATCGGCGAGGTGACCGCCGGCTTGCGCAGCAGCCACGCCATCGCGACCTGCGCCGGCGAGACGCCGCGTGCCTTCGCGATCTCGTTCGTCCGATCGATGATCGGCCGGTCGATATCCGTCGTCTTCACGAACAATGACTTGCCGAACGCGTCGGTTTTCGCGCGCTCGGTGACGTTCTCGGCGCCGGACGGCCGCGCCAGCCGGCCGCGCGCCAGCGGCGACCACGGTGTCACGCCGATGCCCTCTGACGCACAGAGGCGAAGCATCTCCCGCTCGTCTTCGCGATAGAGCAGGTTGTAGTAGTTCTGCATCGAAATGAACGTGGCCCACCCATTGGCGCGCTGGATGCCGATGGCCTTCATGAACTGCCACGCATGCATGGACGACGCACCGAGATAGCGGACCTTGCCGGCGCGCACGACGTCATTGAGCGCCGCGAGCGTCTCCTCCAGCGGCGTGTCGTAGTCGTAGCGATGGATGATGTAGAGGTCGATGTAGTCGGTGCCCAGGCGGCGCAGGCTGTCGTCGACCTCGGCGAGGATGGCCTTGCGCGACAGGCCGCGGCCGTTCGGGCCCGGCCGCATCGGTCCCCACACTTTGGTCGCAAGGACCACTTCGTCCCTGCGCGTGAGATCGCGGACGGCGCGGCCCAGCACCGCCTCGCTCTCACCGTTCGAGTAGACGTTGGCCGTGTCGAAGAAGTTGACGCCGAGCTCCAGCGCGCGCTGGAGGTGAGGACGGCTGTCCTCTTCGCTCAACGTCCAGTGCCACTGCAGTACGCCTGGCGTCTTGGCCTGGCCATAGCTCATGCAACCGAGGCACACGCGCGAGACCTGCAGCCCCGTGCGCCCAAGCGTGGTGTATTCCATGAGTGGAGAAAAACGAATCAGATCAGAGAGCGCAGCGCGGAGGTTTGCACAACCGCGCTGCGAGGTCACAACTGGGACTGCGAGGCTACGCCTCGCGATTCGTCAGCGGGCCAGCGGGTCCGGCCGCAGCTGGAACTTGACGACCTTGCCCTTGGTGCCCTTGCCGCCTTCGATGTGCCACACGAAGTGCGTGCCGTAGTTGGCGTAGAGCGCGCGCCCCTTCCAGCCGCCCTTCGGATCGTCGATGCGCCCGTCGAGACCGCGCGAGTAGAAGCCGAGCGGATATGGCACGCGCAGCGTCACCCATCGACGCGTCTCCGGATCGAGCACGAGGAGTGCATCCGAGTTCGACCCGGTGGCGATCGGTTTATTCGGGCCCAGGCCCAGAATGTTGTGCTGGTCCACCCAGTTGTAATAGTGGAAGTCCGCAGGCACGTTGGTCCCTTTCAGCTTCGGACCGTCGGTCTGATAGAGGGTCCAGCCTTCCTGGCACTCACTGCCGTCGGCCTTGCGCGGGCCGGTGACCGCCTTGCACTTGCGGCGATCGAAGCTCGCCATGTGGCTGCTCGCCGCGAGCGCCGTCCAGACCACACCGTTGGTGTCGATGTCGACGCCGCGCGGATCGAAGCCGGGCTCGGGCACCTTGTAGATCTCCGCCATGCACGACTGCGGCGGATTCTTGCCACGGTCCACGCGCACGAGGTATCCGGGGTAGCGCTCGGACACACCCCAGATGGAATCGTCAACGGGACTCGGGATCACCGCATACAGGCTGAAGCTGACGAGCGTATCGAGCTTCGGATCGGGACCACCGCCGGCACCGCTCGCACCGCCAGCGCCACCGCGCGCACCGGGCGCACCGGGCGCGGCCCCTCCCGTGGTATCACCCGAATACAGGATTGAATCGCCGCGGCCGGTAATCTGATTCCACGGCGGAGCCGTGATGCGGCCGTCGCCGTTGGTGTCAACGACCTGCCCGCACCAGCCAACGGCCTTCTGCTCGTCCTTGGTCTCGTCGAACACCTTGGAATCGATCCAGCCGACCATCGGACCCGACAGCTCGTTGAAATACACCGTCTCGTTCGCGTCGTTGTCGAACTGCAGGTGGTGCGTCGCGTAGCAGGTGTCGATCAGCACGAACTGCTTGGTCCGCGGATCGTAGAAGGACGCCTGGCGGCCGCTGTTCCGAAGCGGGAACCACGCCGCGAACTTGTTGTTCGGGTCGTAGCACCACGCGGCGTTCGCATTCGGACGAATCTTCGACGTCAGCCACACACGGCCCTTGCTGTCGAGCATCGGGTTGTGCGGATCGGCCGGGTTGAAGGGCGGGTTGGCCCACAGGTGCTGATCACCCCACCAGAGCGACGGACGATTCGGTTTCGGGAATCGCGACGGCACATCGGCGCGCGGCGCGCGGGTCGGGATCTCGATCTCGTCGGTCGAGTGCGTGCTTGGATTCAGCACGACGAGCGATCCGTGGCCGGCGGAGACCGCGTAGATCGGGCCGTTGGCGTTCACGGTCGGTCGGTTCTTGTCGGTCGTGACCTCGTCGTGCATGAAGGAGTGATCGTCGCCAACGTCCCACAGCGTCAGCACCAGGTTGCGCTCGACACCCGTCGGGCGCGGCGGCGCCGGTGGCACTTCACCTTTGGCAACGCGCTCGGTCCAGTCGGCGTACACCTTGAGGGATCGTCCCTGACCCTGGTTGTTGATCACGCCATACATCGAGTTGCCGCGAACGCCGGTTCCAAGACGCCACTCCCACGCTTCGGCGTGCGTCTTCAGCTCGGGCTTCGCCTTCAACACGTGATCGACGCTGCGCGTCAGCTGGTTACCCAGCTGGTGACAGAAGTTGCAGTCGGACTTGAGCGAGTTGATCCAGTGATTCTGTGACTGCATGTTCGGTCCGAGCCCGTTGCCCTGCGGGCCGGTGCCCGGGAACTCGCTTGGCGCCGGCGGCTCCAGCATCGAGAGCCAGTAGTTGCCGGGATAGACCTTCGCGGCTTCCTGCGGCGTCTTCGCCGGATTCACGCGCAGCGTCACCGGCGCCGTACCCGGCTTCATCGTCTGGCGGTCGGAATCGACGATGCCGTAGCCACGAACGAACACGCTGTAACTCGCGCTCGGCAGCTCGGGCACCATGAAGCGCCCCTGATCGTCGGTGACGACAATCTTGATGAAGTTGGTGGGCAGATCCTTGGTCTCGGCAATCACCCAGACGCCCGCTTCTGGACCTTTTGCGCCCTGCACTACGCCGGTGATGAAGCCGGTCGGCGGCGGCTGGCGTCTGCCCGTGTATCGTCACAGAAATGACCGCGGCCGCCAGCGCCGCAAGTGCTCCACCGAAGAGCGCACGTTGAATCTTCACAGCACGTCTCCTGTTCGTATCAGTCACCGCCAACAGAATAGCCGGACAAGTATAGAACCGCGGTTATCATCGTGACCAGCCTGAGGAGGCCTATGAAAGACAACACCTCCCAACCGATCGAGCTCAATTCCACAATGGTGGCCTATCTGGAAGAGGTCGCGAAGAAATACCAGCTGCCCGACGTCGGCAAGGCGGTCCGCTGTCTGGTCAACTACTCACGTGAAAATCCGGACCGCGCAGACGAGATCTTCGACGAGGTCCGTTGCGTGGATTGCTGAACTCTTGTCCCTTCCCGGGGACGACGGCTCCCCGCTTTCGGCGGCCACGGTTGGAATTTGAGAGAAATTTGCTGTGCTCACCCACACGATGACCACGTCGCAGTGGCTGCCTCGGCCGCGCGACGAAGTCTTCAGTTTCTTTTCAGACGCGGGGAACCTGCAGCGAATCACCCCCGCATTCCTGCACTTCCACGTGCTCACTCCCGGCCCCGTCACGATGCGGCCGGGTGCACTCATCGACTACCGGCTGAAGCTGCACGGCGTGCCGATTCGGTGGAGAAGCGAGATTACGCTCTGGGAGCCGCCCGTGCGCTTCGCGGACATGCAGCGTCGCGGACCGTATGCGGAGTGGAACCACACCCACACGTTCGAGGAAGAAGGCGGCGGGACACTCGTCCGCGACGTCGTGCGCTACCGCCTCCGGGGACCTGCCTTTGCCAGCCGTCTGATCAACCGACTCCTCGTCGCGCCAGACACCAGGCGCATCTTCGAGTTCCGGCACAAGGCGCTGGAAGAGATCTTTGGCGTGACGGACCAGGCGCGCGCCGGCGAGATTACCTTCGCTTAGGCGATTCGAGATCCGGCAGATTGCCATCCGCCGTCTCCGGGTCGCGTTTCCTCGGCCTTCTCCTCGACGATGATCTCGATCGCTTTACGCTTGTCCTCGTTGAGCATGTCGTAGATGGCGCCCGACGTTCCTGGACCAGGACGGCCGCTCCGTCGCCGCCCCCGTATGGTCACCACGGCGGCGAAGAACAGGATGAGGACGGCAAGCCAGACGATCGATGCAGCGTCCATCGCCCTAATCCTCTCACTTTTGACTTTTGACCGTGAGCAGGGCGAAGCTTTCGCCGAGGTGAACGATGGTCAGACTCATCCCGTGCGTCGGCCTGGTCGCTCTCGTCCTCGCGCTGACAGATCCCGGCGCACGCACATCACTCCTTCGGCGCCGAATACGACGGCAACAAGCCGGTCACCCTCAAGGGCGTCGTCTCGAAGATCGAATGGACCAATCCCCACAGCCACTTCTCGCTCGACGTCAAGGACGAGAAAGGGCGCACGGTCACGTGGCAGCTGTCCGGATACACGGTGAACGCGCTGTACCGCACCGGCTGGAAGAGGGACGTGACGATGAAAGTCGGCGACACCGTGTCGGTGTTCGGCTGGCGCGCGAGAGATGGCAGCAATTCTGCGCACGCGAGAGAGGTGACCTTCGCAGACGGGAAGAAACTGTTCTACGGACCTCCGGCAGGCACCGGTGAAGGCGGAGCCGCTCCGGCGGTGAAGCCATGACGCGGCAGCTGGTCGTTTCGGCAATCGTTGCGACGGTGGCGTGTGTTGCGTGTGGATCCCCGCAGCCCACTGCGAGCGAGACGGCAACGGTAACCTCCACGACAGCCAATGGCATTCCACGCACGGCCGACGGGAAGCCGGACCTGACCGGTATCTGGCAGGGCGGCAACGGCAGGAAGGGAACGTGGGAAGAGGCCAACTCCGGGCTCGGCGTCGGTGGCACCGGGCTCGATCCGTCAGCGCCAGCGAATCCCGCCTCTCAACAGGTCATCACCGATCCTGCTCCCTACAAGCCCGAAGCGGCTGCAAAGGTGCGCGAGTCGTTCAACCGACGCGGCATCGACGATCCGGCAGGACTGTGCCTTCCCCTCGGTGTGCCTCGGATCGCACTCGTGGGTTTATTCCCGATTCAGATCGTGCAGACGCCGACCCAGATCGTGATCCTGCATGAGTACATGAGCGTGTTCCGGGTGATTGCCTTGAACGTCGATCACCCACCCGACATGGTCCCGACTTACATGGGCAATTCCGTCGGGCGTTGGGAAGGAGACACGCTGGTCGTCGATGTGATCGGCTTCAACGACAAGGGCTGGCTCACCGGAACGGGCACGCATCACTCCGACGCGTTACACGTGACGGAACGCTACACGCGCGTCGATAAGGACCAGATCGACTATGTCGTCACGATGGAAGACCCGAACGTGTTCACTGAGCCGTGGACCATCAAGACCACATTGATGCATCGGGAAGGTACGCGATTACAGGAGTACGTCTGCGCCGAGAACAACGTCGAGATGGAGCGCTTCGCCAAGATCTTGAGGGAAGGTGTCAAGTTCGAGCGCTGAGGATTCATCGACACCGCTTCACTTCTCCGACGCATCGCGACCATCTTGCGGTGCGCCGGTACCGGAGGAGCCGACGAACAAGCGGCGTCCATCCGCGAAGGTCAAATCCCGCCCGTTGCCTTTGAGCGACCCGTCCTTCGCCCGGAACCCCTCGACCAGAATCTCCGATCCGTTCGGCAAAGATTTCTGCGTAAATCCCCTTCGATACAGCGCGTTCGGCGGGCCGCCTTCGATCATCCAGCGCTCGACCTTGCCATTGGGTGTCTTGACGTCGAGATGGATCCAGGTGTGCGGGTTGATCCATTCCATCTTCACGACCGTGCCACGCAGCTTGAACGGTTTGGTCGCGTCGAATTCGGCGGCGAAAGCATGATGCGCCGACACTCGCGTCGTGGTGATTATCAGACCGACGGCAGCAATCAGCATCACGAGCTTGGTGGCCATGATCCCTTACCTCGTGGATGTCCTGGCGGCATCGCTACGACCGCCGCGCAGGAGGTTCGGCATCGCGTAGTTCCCTTCGTGACAGGCGTACTCGTAGATCTGCGTGTCGTCTGAAAGCTTCGAGATCGGAATCACCGCCGTCCACGGCCTCGTGAACGTCGTCGGGTCCTCGACGGTGACGGTGTACTCGATCGTGCCTGGATCGATGCGCCTGAAACGTTCGACGAGGTGCAGCGACTCGGACGGCCGCGTCCAGATGCTGGCCCACTCATAGTTGGTTCGGTCGATGAAGTTCTTCGTCTCGACGACCAGCGTGTCACCGTCCCAGCGACCGATGGCATCGCCGAACCATTGGCGAACAGTCCCGTGCTGCCGGCCACCGATGGGAATGATGCGGCGATCGCGATACTCCTCATGGAGGATCGTCACGTAGCCCGGGCTCTGCACGATTCGGTTGTGACCGCCGTTGGGTCCCTGCCACATCATGCCGGTGACGCCATCGGTCAGACAGCGTTCCCCCGTATCCGGATCGAGATAGGACTCGAAGGGCCCGACTCCATAGCGCGCCGCGGAACGTGATTCTGCTTTCTTAGCGTCCGGTGTGTACGGGATTCGGCCGTCCGGAGGATCAACAACGAGCGAGGTGCGGTTGGAGACCTGCCGGGGCCGGCCGTGGTCCTGCCAGAAGCTGTTGTACTCGTTGCCCCGAATGGGAGACTCAGCAACCGAACGGCGACCTACGGCAGCACCTTCCAACCCGGCGAGCCGCTTCTCCGCCTGTTCCTGTTCGACCTTCTGGCGTTCGGCAACTTCCTGATCGGTCAGCGCCTCTCTCCCGTCGAACTGTGCCGGTCGTTCGAGCGGGATTGCCCCTTCATATCGCCAGACGCCTTGAAGGTCCGGATCGCCCCACGCGGTGCGGAGAGTGGTCGACGAAGGTGCACCGAGAGATGGAGGTCCGCACGCGGGCAGAGCCACGACACCAACGAGGCCGAGCACAAGCACCACCGCCGCGACGAAGTTTCGAAACGACATCTGACAGCTCCGCTACCGGTTGGGCGATCCCGTTGCCGGATCGATGACACCGAGAGGCCCGTACATCAACTGCTCGACGAACTCGACGCACTTGTATTCCAGGATCTGCGCGTCGGGCTCGAACCGCCGATACAGAGGCATCCGCATCTTCCATGGACGGGTGAAGACTTTCGGGTCCTCGACCGTCGCCTCGTACATAAGGTGATGCGGGCTCACAGGCGTGTAGCGTTCGACCACGCGCAGCGCATCACTATGAAAGTTTCCCGCTCTGTCGAACCACGTCTCCTCGTTGAAGTCAGTGACCTCGACGACGAGAGTGTCGCCCTCCCAGCGTCCGCGCGACCAACCCATCCAACTCGGACTGGGGCTGTCTGCGACAGCGCCCATGTGGATGGTGCGCGTTGCTCCGGCGAATTCGTATGCCATCAGAATCTTGTCGGTCCCCTGGAGGATCTGAAACGGATACGGCATGTAGGTCGCGCGCGGTACGCCGGGCATGAAGCATTTGATCTCCGGGTCGCGCTCGAGCCAGTTGTCTGCGTTTTCTTTCTTCCTTGCGAGCGCCCACGGCTGGTACGGGATCTCGTTCCCTTCGACCACGCCACCGCCGGCAGGCACGCCACCCACGGCACCGAGTGGGCGCACCACAGGAGCGGGCACGTCGACGCGAGTCGCACGGACGAGGCCCGGGGTAGACGAGCGCGGTGGTGCCGGAGTAACGGCCAACGCGGGCCGCGCCGCATGCGCCTGGATGTCGAAGTTAGCTGTGTTGAGTGCCTGCCAGATGCCATTGAGATCGGGAACGCCGCCAGCCGTACGAGGTGCTCGATAAGGCTCGTCGTCACGTGACTGCGGAAGCTGCGCCCACAGAACGCCGCCGGCCACAGCGACTACCAGTACCAGACTGCGACCCACTTAGCAACTCGCATCAGCTCACCCCGTACTCAATTCGATTTGCTGATCAGATAGAGCTTCGACGCCGTGCGCACGATCAGGTTGCCGCCCGCCACGGCTGGTGTCGCCAGCGTCATCTCGTTCAATGAGTTCTTGCCGAGTACTTTGAACTCCGGCCCCGCCTGAAACACATAGGTATCGCCATCCTCACTCAGGGCAAACACCCTTCCGTTGTAGGCCCAGGGCGACGCGGTGAATGTCGCGGTGTCAGTGCTGATCCGCTGCCGCGGGTAAATTGCCTTTCCGGTCGCGGGATCGTTACAGGTCAGGAAGCCACGATCGTGCAGCACGTAGTAACAACCTTGATAGACCAGCGGGGACGGATGAAACGTCCCGAGTGTGCGGTCCGCCCAGACGATGTAGTCGTTGCTCGTCTCGTCTGTCTTCAGTGAGATGTCGCCGGTCGCTCCGGGCCGGATGGCGTACGCCGGCCGCAGCGAGCTCGCGGAATACCCGGACATGACGTAGAGCAGTCCGTTCGCCGCGAACGGACTCGGCACGGCGAAGGTGGACATGCCCTTGAGATGCCAGAGCAGCTTGCCGCTGACGTCATAGGATCGGACGCCGCCCGTCGCAGCGGTGACAATCTCTGTGCGCTGCGCGTTCGTCCACACGAACGGTGTCGTCCAGTTACTCTTCTCATCGCGATCGACGCGCCAGACTTGATTGCCGCTGCGCTTGTCGTACGCAGCGATGAAGGAGTGCTCCTCGTTGTCGTTGACGATGTAGACGTGCGTGTCGTCGACGACCGGCGACTGCGCGTGGCCGAAACCGGTTTGCATCTCGAAGGCGTCCATCGGCCTCGACCACACCGGCTTGCCGTCCATATCGAAAGCAAAGAGTCCGACGTCGCCGAAGTAGGCATATACCCGCTCGCCGTCGGTAACTGGCGTCTCCGCGGCATAACTGTTTTTCAGGTGCCTCGACTTCGCGGGAATGCCGGTGTGCACGACGCGCTCCCAGCGAATCCGACCGGTCTTCAACTCGATGTCGTAGAGCACCCAGCGATGAGACGCCGACGGCTTCGAGATGTCCATGAAGCTCATCGTCCCGCCGTTCGAGCGAGAGATGTAGGAGGCGACCGGCAGCAGTGTTTCGGCCTCGAGCGTGTTGATGGCCGTGGTCACGAAGATGTGATCGCCCCAGACCACGGGCGAGCTCCACGATCGGCCCGGTACGTCGATCTTCCACACGATGTTCTGGTCGGGACCCCACACGTCGGGCAGTAAGGGATGGTCTGCGGCAACACCACCGTGCACACCGCGGAATCGCGGCCAGGTGTCGTCGGCCGACAGGACGGCAAATCCGAACGCCACACCGCAGAGCGCGCCGGCAAGTCGCGCCCTCACTGCTGGCATAGTGCGCGTATGATGCGCCGGCATCGGACCGGCGTCAACAACATCAACGCCCAAACTCCAACTCCCAACTCCCAAAAGAGCGTGCTTCTTGGGAATTGGATGTTGGGGGTTGGGAGTTGACAAGCTGCAGTTCTAGGCGTTGACCTCTTCGAGAGAGCGGCCAGTCGTCCGCGGAGCGAAGATCGCGACGTCCAGAACGACGATCCACAGCGCCATCGCTACGACCACGAACATCGCACCAGCACCCCAGCGGTCGAGAACGGGGAGCAACACGAAGGGCATCGCCGCGCTCGACAGCCTGCTCAGCCCGTAACACGCACCGGCGGCCGTGGCCCGGACGGCAGTTGGAAAGATCTCGACCTGGAAGATGTGCAGGCCATTCGAGAAGATGTTGCTGACCGCCGTGTACAAGAAGCCGAGCACGACGATGGCAACGGGCGATGACGAGTAGCCCATGCCGATTCCCAGAACGCTCATGAGGAAAGCCGAGCCGGCAATCAGCCACTTCCGATCGACGCGCTCGATGATCGGCAGCGATAGCGCCGAGCCGACCGGATAGCCGATGAAGGTCAACGTCGTGAAGGTGAGCGACGTGACGATCGAGTACCCCTTGGCCGCCAGCACGAGCGGTACGAGCGAGCCGAATCCGTAGTAGCCGATGGTCTGGAACACATGAAACACACCGAGCATGATCATGCGCGACCGGTATTGGCCGCTGATCAGACTCGAGAGCGACGGTCGCCTCACCGTCGTGTCCGGCTTCAGCCGGACCTTCACGTCAGTGACGTCTCTCACCGTAGTGTCCGGCTCCAGCCGGACTCGGCCCGCCTCCTGCTCCATGCGAGCGACGATGGCTTCGGCCTCCTCCGTTCGTCCAACCGATTCGAGCCATCGCGGCGACTCCGGCAGCCGCCGGCGCACGAACCATACGATGACGGCGCCAAGCGATCCGGCAACGAACAGCCAGCGCCATCCCTCGATGCCCAGCGGCTGCAGCGGCACCAGCACGCGCCCAAGCAATCCGGCAGCGGGAATGCCGAGAAAGCCAAGCGTGTAGGCCCATGCCGTGTAGCGTCCCCGGAGGCGGGCCGGCAGTAGTTCGCTCAAGTACGCATCGACGAGCGTCAACTCCGCGCCGATTCCGATCCCGGCGAGGAAGCGCGTCGCGATCAACATCGTCGCGTTCACACTGAAGGCGCCGGCAAGCGTGAACACGGAGTAGATGCCGAGGTTGAGGAGAAACGCGGTGCGCCGGCCGTATCGATCCGCGAATCGCCCAAGGACGATGGCACCGATGAACATCCCGACAAACGCCGAACTGAGGGCGGCAGGCAGCGACACCCGGTCCAGCGAGAACTGCTGCGTGAGCACCGCGCCGAGCACGCCAGCGAGGAAGATGTCGAAAAGGTCGAAGAAGGTGCCAATGCCGGCGATGATCGTCGCCTGCCGGTGCGTTCGTGTTGGCGGCAACCCGTTCAGGCGCGCGGCAATTCTCCCGACGCCTGTTGCCGGTTTCGCTTCTCCGGTCCCCGTCGCGGTGTAGGTGGGCATTACCAATGCGCGCCCCGGCGCGTGCGACGGGAAATATAATTCGTCCGTGAGCGTTCGTGAGCACAAAGCGCAAGGACCTGTCGCCGTCAGTTGCTACATCCTGACCGTCAGCGACACGCGGACGCCCGAAACCGATACCAGCGGTCGTGCGATTCGTGCTCTCCTGCAGGACGCCGGACACGTCGTCTCGGGCCACGACATCGAACGCGACGATCCGGATCTGATAACGGCCCGACTGCGCGAACGGCTCGCTGACGAGCATACGGACGTGCTCATCAGCACGGGCGGTACCGGTATCAGCCCAAGGGACGGCACTTTCGAGGCGGTCACGGCCCTTTTCGAGAAGCGGCTCGACGGGTTCGGAGAGCTATTCCGGATGATCAGCTTCGAAGAGATCGGCTCCGCCGCGATGCTCAGCCGGGCGACCGCGGGCACTGTCGGTCGCAAGGCGATCTTTGCGCTCCCCGGATCGGAGAAGGCGGTCAGACTGGCAATGACGCGGCTCGTGCTGCCCGAGCTTGGGCACGTCGTTCAGCAACTGTCCAAGTGAATCATGACAACCCCAAGGCCCAATTCCCAACTCCCAACGGTCCATGGTTGCACCGTTTCTGGGTTCGTTTGGGAGTTGGAAGTTGGAAGTTGGGAGTTGAGTGATGCCATCGAAGATGAGACCCTTCGGAAAGACGATCGCGCTCGAGGAAGCGCGCGCGATCATCGAGCGTACCGTCCAACCTGTCGATCGCACTGAAGTCATTCCGCTCCAGCAGGTCAACGGTCGCGTCCTCGCGCAGGATGTGTTCTCGAATGCCGACGTTCCTCCCTTCACACGCGCGGCGATGGATGGTTACGCCGTGAGGGCAGCGGACACAGCTGGAGCGAGTTCGGCGTCGCCGCGCACGCTGCGCCGGGTCGAGACGATCTACACGGGACAGGTTCCGCAGAAATCGATCGGCGCCGGTGAGTGTGCCGAGATCGCAACTGGCGCGCCGATGCCAGAAGGCGCAGATGCGGTCGTGATGGTCGAGGAAACCGACGTCGATGAGCGCGGTAGCGTGTCCATTTTCGCCGCGGCGAACCCGCGTCAGAACATCGGCCGGCAGGGAGCGGACATACAGAAGGGGCAGCGGGTCCTGCAAAGCGGTACGTGGCTCAATGCCAGTCGCCTTGGAGCGATTGCCGCCCTCGGTCTGACCGACGTCGCGGTGTATGAGAAGCCTCGAGTCGCGATTCTCTCCACGGGCAACGAGATCGTCGATCCCGGGCAACCGCTCGCGCCCGGGCAGATCTACGACATCAATCGGATGACGGTATCGGCAGTGGTCTCCGACAACGGCGGGATTCCAATTCCACATCGCACCGCAGCAGACACCCTCATCGATCTGACGCGCGCCGTTGACGAGTGCCTCGAACAGGACGTCATGGTGTTCTCGGGCGGCAGCTCCGTCGGGGAGCGCGACCTGATCCTGGACGTGGTCTCATCCAGAGGCGAGATGCTGTTCCACGGGATCGCGGTGAAGCCGGGCAAACCGACGGCGTTCGGACGGATCGGCGGAAAGCTGTTTTTCGGAATGCCGGGATATCCCACGTCGTGCCTGTCGAATGCCTACATTCTCCTGGCACCCGCTCTCCGTCGTCTCGCACGCCTCCCGGCACAAATCGTCCGCTCGCTCGAGCTGCCGCTCGCCTCCCGTGTCGTATCCGCACCGGGCCGGCATCAGTTCTACTCGGTGCGTGTCGAGAACGGCGCGGCGGTTCCGGCGTTCAAGGCATCCGGCGACATCACGAGCATGTCGCAGGCAGATGGCTACATCGAGATCCCGGCCGAGGTCGAGGTGGTGGAAGCGGGTACGCCGGTGGTAGTGAAGCTGTTTTGACCGACACTCAGCCCAGGGGCCGCCAGTCAGGGCGAAAGCCCAAAGGGCGAGTGATATACTTCCATGATCCCTACGCGTAAAAGTTTGCAATTTTCCTAGCGTTTGAACCTACTGGCCATGGGGTACGGGAGATCTGATGTCAGCGACCGACGCGGCCGTCCAAGAAGTCGGCCTACGCCCAACCACACAACGAATCGTCAACGATTTCGCCATTCAAGTCGCCACCGTCAACGGATCGGGTAGCCAGTCCGCGAACCTCGTCCTCCTGCGGTCGATCTTCCAGATGGGCGTGCCCGTGTCCGGCAAGAACATGTTCCCGTCGAACATCGCCGGGCTGCCCACGTGGTTCACCATTCGTGCGAGCGCCAAGGGCTACATCGGCCGGAAGAAGGAAGTCGATTTTCTCGTCGCGATGAACCCGGAAACCGCGCGCGAGGACGTCCTCACACTCGCGCCCGGCGCCGCCGTCGTCTACGACGAGCCGATGAAGCTGAACGAGCTTCGCCAGGACCTCGTCTTCTACCCGGTCCCGTTCGACAAGCTGATGCAGCCGATCACGCACGACGCCAAGCTCCGCCGGCTCGTGCGCAACATGGTGTACGACGGCGTCCTCTCGCGGCTGCTTTCGATCGACATGGGGCAGATGGAGAAGGCGCTCAGGAAGCAGCTCGGCAAGAAGCAGAAGGCGATCGAGCTGAACATGTCGGCGCTCAAGGCCGGTTCCGACTACGCCGAAGCCACCTTCACCAAGCAGGATCCCTTCGTCGTCGAGCCGATGAACAAGACGCAGGGCATGATCCTGATTGAGGGGAATGCCGCCGCGGCGATCGGTTGCATGATGGCTGGGGTCACCGTCGTCGCGTGGTATCCCATCACGCCGTCTTCATCTCTGCCTGAAGCGCTGATCGACTATCTGAAGAAGTATCGCCGCGATCCGGAGAGCGGTAAGACCACGTACGCAGTCGTGCAGGCGGAAGACGAACTGGCCGCCCTCGGCATGGTCATCGGCGCCGGGTGGGCCGGCGCGCGCGCCATGACTTCGACGGCTGGTCCCGGCGTGTCGCTGATGGCCGAGTTCACGGGCCTGGGCTACTACGCCGAAGTGCCCGCGGTGATCTTCGACATTCAGCGTGCCGGACCGTCCACCGGTCTTCCCACCCGTACGGGGCAACAGGACATCCTCTCGACGGCGGTCCTCTCGCACGGCGACACGAATCATCCGCTGCTTCTCCCGGCATCAGTGACCGAGTGTTACACGATGGCGATGGAGGCGTTCGACCTGGCCGAGCAGCTGCAGCAGCCTGTGTTCGTGATGTCGGATCTCGACCTCGGCATGAACACGTGGATGGCGCACCCCTTTGAGTACCCGACCGCGCCGTTCAACCGGGGAAAGCGACTGGATCAAGAAACCTTGAAGAGGCTCGGACAGTTCGGCCGCTATCGGGACGTCGACGGCGACGGCATCGCCTACCGCACTGTACCTGGCGATGGTCTGCCCTCGTACTTCACACGCGGATCGGGACACAACGAGCAGGCGCTCTACAGCGAACGCGCCGACGACTACGTCAAGAACCTCGACCGGTTGTCACGAAAGTTCCAGACCGCGAAGACGATGATGCCCAGGCCGGAGATCGACATGGCCGCCGAAGGTGGCATCGGCATCATTGCCTACGGCACGACGCACTGGGCGATCGTCGAGTCGCGCGATCAGCTGAAGGCTGAACGCGGGCTCCAGACTTCGTATTTGCGCCTCCGGGCGTACCCGTTCGGCGAGGAGCTGAACGACTTCATCGATCGCCACGATCGTGTGTACGTCGTCGAGCAGAATCGTGACGCGCAGATGCTGTCGCTGCTGCGGATCGACCTGGCACCGCCGCGGGTACTCAAGCTGCGCAGCATCCGGCATTACGCGGGGCTGCCGATCGACGGACGATCGGTCACAACGGAACTGCTGGTACAGGAAGGCGAGCCGGACCTGGGGCCCAAGGCCTCGAGCTTCGGCACGGTCGGCGCGGACTGACGCCCGCGCGTCGAGGAGATCACAGGGAATGGCGACACCAACACAGCCGACACCGGCGCCAGGAAAGAAGATCAACCGAATTGGACTCGAGCCGATTGCCTATCGCGGCAGCAAGACGACGCTGTGCGCCGGTTGCGGCCACAACGCCATCACCGAGCGCATCATCGATTCCTTCTGGGAGCTCGGCATCAACCCGGAGCAGGTGCTCAAGCTCTCAGGGATCGGCTGCTCGAGCAAGAGCCCGGCGTATTTCCTCAATCAGTCGCACGGCTTCAACTCGGTGCACGGCAGGATGCCGTCGGTCGCCACCGGCGCGGTGGTCGCCAACCGGAAAATGATCGCCATCGGCGTCAGCGGCGACGGCGATACGGGCGCGATCGGCATCGGTCAGTTCGTGCACCTGATGCGGCGCAACCTGCCGATGGTCTACATCATCGAGGACAACGGCTGCTACGGCCTCACCAAGGGGCAGTTCTCGCCGACCGCCGATCTTGGCTCGAAGCTCAAGACCGGCGTCATCAACGATCTGCCGCCCATCGACACCTGTGCCCTGGCCATCGAGCTGGGCGCGTCGTTCGTCGCCCGGTCGTTCTCGGGCGACCCGAAGCAGCTCAAGGCGATCCTCAAGGCGGCGCTCAGCCATCGCGGCACCGCGATGATCGACGTGCTCTCGCCGTGCGTGACGTTCAACGATCACGAAGGCTCGACCAAGAGCTACTCCTACGCCAAGGACCACGAGGAGCCGCTCTCCGACGTGAGCTTCGTGCCGTTCTTCGAGGAAATCACCGTCGACTACGATCCGGGCACATCGACAACGGTGAGCCTGCACGATGGATCGAAGATCGTGCTGACCAAGATGACAGAGGACTACAATCCCACCGATCGGCTCCTCTCGCTGCGCCTGCTGCGCGAAACGGCGATGCGGAACGAGTTCGCAACGGGTATCCTCTACGTCGAACCCGACAAGCCGGACTTCATCGACCTGCTCGGCCTCGTCGACGAGCCGCTGGCGCATCTCGATGAATCGCGCACGCGGCCTGGAAAAGCCGCGCTCGACGAAATCATGGAGAGTTTCAGATAGAATCCAGCGGGATTCGGAGAAGCGGGTCTGAAGACCCGCCTCTACGCACCGTAACGGCCTCTACGAACGTAGCGGCGAGTCTTTAGACTCGCCGACAGACGAGGAGCAGTAGTGAGCAGCTACCTGCCAGTCGTCATCTATCTCGGCATCATCGTGGCCTTTGCCCTCGTGTCGCTGCTTGCGGCGCGCGTGCTCGGCCCGGGCCGTCCTTTTCCGGCCAAGCTCGCAACCTACGAATGTGGCGCCGAACCGATCGGCGAAGCGTGGGTGCAGTTCCCGGTCGGCTTCTATCTCGTCGCGCTCGTCTTCATCGTGTTCGACGCGCTCGCGGTGTTTCTCTTCCCGTGGGCGCTCACCATCCGTCAACTCGGGGCGTGGGGTATCCTTGCGATGCTCATGTTCATCTCGATCCTCCTCCTCGGCTGGATTTACGCGTACCGGGAGCGCATTCTCGAGTGGAAGTAAAACCTCCCCCCCAAGGCAAAGTCGAAATCAAAGCACCCGTCCCGGTCATCCCGGCGCCGGTCTGGCGCGACATCAAAGATCTTCAGGAGTACGAACGGCTCCGGCAGCAGCGGCCGGAGGGCGACAAGCACTCGGCAGCCTTCGTGTCGGTCACGGACGGCATCCACAGCTTCCCGGGCGGGTTCGTCGTGACGACGGCAGCCGATGCGTTCCTGAACTGGGCGCGCAAATCGTCGATCTGGCCGGTCACCTTCGGCCTTGCGTGCTGCGCCATCGAGATGATGGCGACCTTCGCCTCGCGATTCGACGTGGAACGCCTCGGCATGGTGCCGTGGGCCTCACCTCGCCACTCGGACCTGATGATCGTGTCCGGCACGGTGACGATCAAGATGGCCCCGATGCTCCTGCGCATCTACGACCAGATGCCGGACCCGAAGTGGGCGGTGTCGATGGGCTCGTGCGCCAACTCCGGCGGGCCGTTCCGCCATGGCTACCATGTCGTGAAAGGCGTGGACCGCGTCATCCCGGTCGACGTCTACGTGCCGGGCTGTCCTCCGCCACCCGAATCGCTGTTGAACGGGTTGCTGCTCCTGCAGGATCAGATCGCGCATTTCCGCCGCACCGGCAAGCGGGCCGAGCCCAACCCAAAGGTCGACTGACATCGTGACACGCGCCCAGGCGGCTACCCTCATCGGCGAACAGTTTGGAGGCGCGCAGGTCCAGGGCGACTCGCCGTTCGTGGTCACCGTACCCGTCGAGCAGTGGCAGGCGTTCGCGCAATTCGCAAAAGAGGTTCTGGGCTGCCGCTTCTTTTCTTTTTCGACGGCGGTCGATTGGAAAGAGCAGGGCCTGGAGCTGGTGGCGCGCGTCGACAACCTGGACGACGGCATCTCCGTGCTGATGAAGGCGCGGCTGGGTCCTGGCGTCCTGTCGTGTCCGTCGCTCGTTCCGGTGTTTCGTGGCGCCATCTGGATGGAGCGTGAGTGCTACGACATGTTCGGCATTCGATTCGAGGGTCATCCGGACCTGCGCCGCATTCTCCTGAGCGACGACTGGGTGGGGCATCCCCTCCTGAAGTCCTACGCGGTCGATACACCGTATCCGCCGTACAGATAAATGGCTACGCCCACGCTCTCACGCGTCGAGCTCGATTACTCCGGCGGCGAGCGCCTGACGATGAACATGGGGCCGCAGCATCCGTCGGCCCATGGAGTATTCCGAGCGATCCTCACGCTGGAAGGTGAAACCGTGGTGGGCGTGGATGCAGTGATCGGCTACCTCCACCGCTGTCACGAGAAGCTTGCCGAGACGCTGACCTACGCCCAATACCCGTCGATCGCGTCGAAGACCGACTACGTCGCTGCAATGACCAGCGAATTCGCGTACGTCCTCGCCGCGGAAGAGATCGGCAAGATCGAGGTCCCCAAGCGGGCGCAGTATCTCCGGGTCGTCACCTCGGAACTGCAGCGCGTGGCGTCGCACCTGCTCTGGCTCGGCACGTGGTGCATGGACATGGGGGGCGCACTCGGCGGCGGCGCAACGATCTTCCTGTACTGCATTCGCGAGCGCGAGATGGTGCTCGATCTCTTCGAGTCACTGGTCGGGGCACGACTGCTCTACGGCTTCTTTCAGGTGGGAGGCGTCCGCTACGACATCCCAGCCGGGTGGGCCGATTCCTGCCGCCAGACGATCGACCTGATCGAGCAACGCATCGGGGAGTACGAGAGCCTGCTCGAACAGAATCCCTTCTTCCTCGCGCGCGCACACGGCGTCGGCGTGATTTCGCGCGAGCTGGCCGAGGATGTCGGGATTGCGGGCCCCCTGCTGCGCGGTTCGGGTGTGAATTTCGACCTGCGTCGTTCCGCGCCCTACTCGTCGTATCAGGACTTTCAGTTCACGGTGCCGACCGAGCCGGCGGGCGACTGCTTCGCGCGCTATCGCGTCCGGATGGCCGAGTTCCGCGAATCGATTCGCATCGTCCGCCAGGTACTCGACGCCCTGCCGGAGGGCCCGATCTCGTCACGTCCCGGGCTGAAGTCGGTGGCGCAGATTCGAATTCCGAAGGGAGAGGCTTACGCACGCGTGGAGGGACCGCGCGGCGAGGTGGGCTGCTACCTGGTCGCCGATGGAAGCGCCAAGCCGTATCGCATGAAGTGGCGGGGTGCGTCGTTCTCGAATCTGGCGGTGTTGCCGCATATCATTCCGGGACACAAGGTGGCGGACGTGGTCGCGATCATGGGCTCGGTGGATCCGGTCTTCGGCGAGGTCGATCGGTGACGTCAACTCCCAAATCCCACGCAGCCAGGAACCTGTCTCCAACTCCAAATTTGGCAGTTGGTAGTTGGCAGTTGGGAGTTCAGCGGCATCATCATGGTTGAACTGATCACGCCGCTGATCGCGCCGTTCATCGTGCTCAACGTGGTCATCGGCCTCGTGACCTACGTGACGCTGCTCGAACGCAAGTTCGCGGCGCGGATGCAGTCACGGATCGGCCCGTATCGAGTCGGTCCGCACGGATTGCTTCAGCCGATTGCCGATGCCGTGAAACTGATGATGAAGGAAGACGTCGTGCCGACCGCGGCCGATCGCCGCGTGTTCAACCTGGCGCCGATCGTCTTCCTGATTCCATGCATGTTGATCTTCGCCACGATCCCCTTCGCACCTGGGCTGGGCGTGGCCGATCTCAACATCGGCATTCTGTTCTTTCTCGCGGTCTCCTCGATGGAGATCGTCGGCCTCTTCATGGCCGGCTGGGGCTCGAACAACAAGTACGCGCTGCTGTCGGCCATGCGGGCGGTCAATCAGATCATCTCGTACGATCTGCCGTTCATCTTCTCCGCGCTCGTGCCGGTGATGCTCGCCGGGTCATTGAAGCTCTCGGACATCGCGGCGGCCCAGGACGGACTCTGGTTCGTCTTCTACCCGGTGATTGGGCAACTCGCTTTCATCGCATTCGTCGTCTCGACACTCGCGGCCGAGAACCGAGTTCCCTTCGACATCCTCGAGGCCGAGTCCGAACTGGTGGCCGGCTTTCGCGTCGAGTACTCGGGGATGAAGTTCGCGCTCATCCAGCTTGGGGAGTACGCGCACGTGCTCGGGTCGTCATTCCTCGGGGCGCTGCTCTTTCTCGGCGCCTGGGCGGGCCCGGGACCCGAGTGGATGGGACCGATCTGGTTCCTCCTCAAGGCGATGTTTCTCTTCCTGCTGGTGACGTGGGTGCGCTGGAGCTTCGTCCGCATCCGCGTCGATCAGATCCTGGCGCTGTCCTGGAAGGTGCTGCTGCCGTCAACGCTGGCGCTGCTGGTCGCGACGGCGATTGTGGTCGTCTGGAGGTCGGGTGGCGGCGCCTAAGGCTCGCGCGAACGGCACCGAGGTCGGGGCGATTCTTCGAGCCGTCTTCACGGCGTTGAAGGTGACGTTCATCAACCTGTTCCGCAAGCCGGTGACCGTGCACTACCCGGATGTCACCCGCAAGTATCCCGATCGCTATCGCGGCTTGCTGGCGCTCGTATACGAGAAGGACACAGGTGAAGAGGCCTGCATCGGCTGTCGCCTGTGTGAGTTCGTCTGCCCTCCGGCCGTCATCAAGGTCGAGATGCTCAAGAGCGAGAAGCGGAACTACGCCAAGACGTTCACCCTCGAGCTCTACGCCTGCGAGTTCTGCGAGCTGTGCGTGCAGGTGTGCCCGACCGATGCGATCGTGATGACACGATCGTTCGACATGCCGACGACCGATCGCCGCGAGATGCTGCTCGACAAGGATCGCCTGCACGCGCTCGGCCTGCAGCATCAGCCGTCGTGGGCGACCGGCAACCTGCTGCGCGACATGCAGGGACCGCCCAAGCAGGCTCGCGCCGAGGCGCATGCCAAGAAGGAAGAAGAAGCACCCAAGGTGGGGGGCACCGCCTAGTGGCTGAAACGCTGGCCTTCTGGAGTCTCGCGATCGTCCTGGTGGGCTCGGCCCTGGCCGTTGTCCTGTCCAAGAATCTCTTTCACTCCGTTCTCTGGCTCGCGCTGGCGCTGACCGGCACGGCGGGCGTGTTCCTGCTGCTCGAAGCCGAGTTCCTCGCCGCAGTGCAGCTGTTGCTCTACGCAGGTGGCATCGTCACGATCGTCGTGTTCGCGATCGTCGTAACCGAGCGGCTCGTCGGCGAACGCATCTCGCAGACGAGCCGGCGAATCACGGCTGGCGTCGTGACATCTCTCGCCTTCATCGCGCTTGTCGTGGACACGATTCTCCGGCAGTCGCTGCCGGCGACGACGCAGCCTCTCCCGGCAGACCTGACTCGCACGCTCGGAGAAAGTGTCCTGACCCGGTTCGTGTTGCCCTTCGAGTTGCTCGGCGTGCTGATGCTGGCCGCGATGTTAGGAGCTGTGTATTTCGCGCGCCCTGAGGACTAGGGCGCGCCTGTAATGCAGAATGCAGCGTTACAAGTAACGCGTTGATATGGGACTGCAGGCCTACCTCATACTCGCTGCCGTCGTATTCGGCATCGGTCTGTTCGGCGTGGTAACGCGCCGCAACACGATCGGCATCCTGCTCGGCATCGAGCTGATGCTGAACGCCGTCAACATCAACCTGGTCGCGTTTGCCAGGTTCAGTGGCAGCGAGATCGGCATGGTCTTCACGGTGTTTGCCATCTGCATCACCGTGGCGGAAGCCGCGATGGGACTGGCCATCGTCATTCTGCTGTTCCGCATCCGCCGCACGGTCATGGCGGACCATCTGGATCTGCTGAAGGGATAATGGCGGATCCCGGCCGACTCGTGCTCGCGGCGCTGCTCCTTCCTGCAGCCGCCTTCCTGATCCTCGCGATCGTGGTGCCGCTGCGGCGCTCGGGTCGCCTGGCGGGACTGTTCTCGATTCTTGGCGCGGCAGGATCGCTGGCCGCCGCTCTCGCCGCATGGCGGGGCTACGACGGCGCGGCCACGCGCCTCGCGTGGGAATGGTTGCCGGCGCCGGGCAAGCCGCTCGCGACTGTTGGCGTACTTGCGGACGAGACGTCAACGGTGATGCTGGTGCTCGTGGCGCTGGTCTCGCTGCTGGTTCAGGTCTACTCGCTCGGATACCTGAGTGACGAGGCGCCGCCGGCACTCGGCCGCTATTACACCTACCAGTCGCTCTTCGCGTTCTCGATGATGGGCCTCGTCCTTGCGCCCGACCTGGTGCAGCTCTTCATCTGCTGGGAACTGGTGGGCCTCTGCTCGTACTTGCTGATCGGCTTCTGGTATCAGAAGCCGGAAGCGGCGCGCGCGGCGGTGAAAGCCTTCTGGACGACGAAAGCAGGTGACGTCGGTTTGCTCATCGGCATCGTCATGCTCTGGCACCATACCGGGACGTTCGATCTGAGCGAGATGCGCCTCATGGCCGGCAACGGCGAGATCGCTGTCGTCGGACTGTCGATCATCACCTTCTGCATTTATCTCGGCGCGATGGGAAAGTCAGCGCAGTTCCCGCTGCATGTCTGGTTGCCCGACGCCATGGAAGGGCCCACACCAGTGTCGGCGCTGATTCACGCGGCGACGATGGTGACGGCGGGTGTGTATCTGCTGCACCGGCTGTCATGGCTCTTCGCGCTGACGCCGGATGTGCTGATGATCGTCGCGTGGATCGGCGCGTTCACGGCGCTGCTGGCCGCAGTGCTCGCCTGCGTCCAGGACGACATCAAGCGCGTGCTGGCGTACTCCACGGTATCGCAGCTTGGCTACATGATGGCGGCGATCGGCGCGGGTTTCTCGGCCGCGGGGTTCTTCCATCTCCTGACCCACGGCGTATTCAAGGCGCTGCTCTTCCTCGGCGCCGGCGCCGTGATTCATGCCGTCGGCAGCAACGATCTGTCGCGAATGGGTGGTCTGGCACGGCGCCTGCCGCAGACGGCGATCGTCTTCATCGTGGGAACGTTGTCGCTGGCAGGCATTCCATTCTTTGGCGGCTTCCTGTCGAAAGAGGAAATTCTCGGCGCCGTATGGGCGGGCGGCATGGTGGGACCGTTTGCACTGCTGATGCTGGTGGCGTTTCTCACGGCCTTCTACATGTTCCGCGTCGTGTTTCTCGCGTTCTTTGCCAGTCCGGCTGCCTCCGCGCATGGCGCCGCGGTGGCAGTCGTAGCGTCCGGCGTCAGCCGGGCTCATGGCGCCCACGGATCGCATGAGCATGATCCGCCTGCGTCGATGCTCGTGCCGCTGTGGGTTCTCGCGCTGCTGTCGATGGCCGTTGGCGTCTACTTCACCTTCGAGCACGGCGAACCCGAGTTCGCGATGCCGGGCTGGCTGACTCCGGCCGCCGTCGGCGTGGCGGTCGCGGGGATTGCGCTGGCATGGCTGACGTACCAGCGCGGCGCCATCAATCCGTCGACCCTCGCGTCGCTGTTCGGACCGATCCGCCGCGCCGCTCTCGCGAAGTTCTGGATCGACGATTTCTTCGAGGGCGTCGTTGCCACGGCCACTCTTGCCTTCTCCAACCTGATCGGGTGGATCGATCGCTACCTGGTCGACGGCGTACTCAACGTCGTCAGCGCCTGGACGGTCACGACGGGCGATGAGATGCGTTCGATTCAGACCGGTCGCGCGCAGGACTACGTGTACGGCGTGGCGGTTGGTCTTCTGCTGCTGCTCGTCTGGGTGCGCTGGTCACTGACGTGAACGGATTTCCCATTCTCTCCGTGATGACCTGGGCGCCATTCGTCTCGGCGCTCGCGGTCATGTTCTTCGCGCGCAGGAGTCCTCTGCTCGTGCGCGTGCTATCGCTCACGGGAGCGACCATCTCGCTGGTGTCGTCGCTCTGGGTGTACGTCGCCTACGACCGCGTCACTGCGGGCTTCCAGTTCCAGGAGCAGGTGGTGCTGGTCCCGTCACTTGGCATCTCGTACCTCCTGGCGATCGACGGCATGAGCGCGCTGATGGCGCTGCTCACATCGATCATCATCTTCGCCGGTGTCTTTGCGTCGTGGACGGTCAAGGAACGCAGCCAGGAGTTCTACGCGCTGCTGCTGATACTGGTGACCGGCGTCTACGGGGTGTTCGTCTCGCTCGATCTGTTCGTCTTCTTCCTCTTCTACGAGATCGCCGTGCTGCCGATGTATCTGCTCATCGGTATCTGGGGATCGTCCGGAGAAGTGCGACCGCAGGGGATCTTCGGCTGGGCGCTCGGGCGTACTGGAGTCGGAACCAAAGAGTACGCCGCAATGAAGCTGACCTTGTATCTGCTGTTCGGGTCGGCCTTCATCCTGGTCGGCATCCTGGCGCTGTTCGTGGCCACGGGATCGCAGTCGTTCTCGTTCCTGACGATGGCCGCGCAGGAGTTCGACCCAGGGCTGCAGACCTGGGTGTTTCTGGCCTTCTACGTCGGCTTCGGAATCCTGGCCGGCATCTGGCCGCTACATACCTGGTCGCCGGACGGGCACGCCTCGGCGCCGACGGCCGTCTCGATGCTGCACGCCGGTGTGCTGATGAAGCTCGGCGCCTACGGCGTCGTGCGTCTGGGCATGGGGCTGCTGCCGCAGGCAACGGTGGAGTGGGCCTGGCTCGTCGGCACGATCGCCTGCATCAACATCGTCTATGGCGCACTCAGCGCGATGGCGCAACGTGACTTGAAGTACGTCATCGCGTATCCTCCGTCTCGCACATGGGCGTCGTCATGCTTGGTGCGGCGACACTCACCCAGAACGGGCTGAACGGCTCCGTGTTCCAGATGTTCGCGCACGGGATCATGACCGGCCTCTTCTTCGCGCTCGTCGGCCTCATCTACGAGAAGGCGCACTCGCGCGAGATCTTCAAGATGAGCGGCTTCGGCACGATGATGCCCGGGATCGCCACGGCTTTCACCATCGGCGGCCTGTCATCGCTCGGGCTTCCCGCCACTGCCGGCTTCGTCGCCGAGTTCCTGACGTTCCTCGGCGCCTGGGGTTCAGCCTACTCGTGGTGGCTCTTCCCTGGCGTGATCGGTGCCTTCCTGACGTCTATCTACGTGCTTCGAGTTGCGAAGCAGATCTTCTGGGGACCCAAGTCGGACGATCCGCACTTTCAGCATCTGCCTGATGCGAGGGGACCAGAGTGGGCGGCGCTTGGGATCCTGGTCTTCGTGCTCGTCCTGTTTGGAGTCGCGCCGAGCATCGCGATCAACCCGGTGGACACGGCAACCGGTCCACTCCTGGAGAGGGTCAGACCCGCCCAGTCGACCCAGCTCGAGGAATCTGACCTCATCTCGAGATGACGGCCGATATCTCTCTTCCGCTCGTGCCCGAGTTGGCGCTCTTCGCGCTGAGCGTCCTCGTGTTGCTCCTCGGACTGATGCGAAATCCTGCGGCCCCTGTCGGGGAGGGTCGAGGCAGGGTGTTCGGCTGGGTCACTTTCATTGGCCTGCTCGTGGTCCTCGGTCTCACGTTCGCCTCCGAAGAGGGACGCTCCCTCTTCAACGGCACCTTCGTTCAGGACGGATTGGCGATCTTCGCAAAGCGTCTGGTGCTGGCTGCCGCTGCGTTGAGCGTGCTCGCGTCGTTCAAGAACAGACAGAGCGCGTTTGCGCGCCGCGCCGCCGAATACCACTTCACTCTGCTCTTCTCTCTGCTCGGGATGATGGTGCTGGTATCGGCGCGTGAACTGATCCTGCTGTTCGTCGCGTTCGAGCTGATGTCGATCCCGCTCTACGTCCTGACGGGATTCCTCAAGCGCGAGGGCGCCGCCCCCGAAGCCGCGCTCAAGTTCTTCCTCGTCGGCACTGTCTCGGCAGCCGTGATCGCATACGGCATGTCGTTCATATACGGTGTGACAGGGACGACGCTGCTGTCGGCGGTGCCGGCGGCGATGGCGCAGGCAAGTCCGCTGATGATGCTGGGCATGGCACTGGTTCTTGCCGGTCTCGGCTTCAAGATCGCGGCGTTCCCCTTCCACATGTGGGCGCCGGACACCTACGAGGCGGGCAGCACGCCGTTCATCGCGTGGCTTTCCGTCGCGCCCAAGGCGGCCGGATTCGTGGTGATCATACGGCTCTACCTCGAAGGCGCCGGCAACGCGGCGCTGGCGTGGGTGCCGCTCATCTCGATGCTCGCCGGCGTCACGATCGTCGCCGGCAACCTGATGGCGATCCCGCAGCGGAACGTGAAGCGACTGCTCGCCTACTCCGGCGTCGCGCACATCGGCTACATGCTGATCGGTCTGGCGGCGATGTCGGCGAACGGTGTGGCGATGGTGCTCTTCTATCTGGTCGCGTACGTGTTCGGCAACATGGGCGCGTTTCTGGTCGTCGAGGGTGTCGCCCGATCGGAGCAGTCCGATGGAATAGACGCGTATCGCGGGCTGGCGCAGCGATCGCCGCTGCTGGCGCTGGCGATGCTACTGTTCCTGCTCTCGCTGGGTGGGATTCCGTTCGTCGCCGGCTTCTGGGCGAAGCTCTACGTGTTCCTGGCAGGAGTCGAGCAGGGGCTGCTCGGCCTCGTCTTCGTCGGCGCCGTGCTTACGGTCGTCGCACTGTATTACTACCTGCTCGTCGCGCGCGGGATGTACATCGATGCACCCGATCGCACCGGGAGGGTCCCTATCGATCTCCCGCTGGCAACCGCCATCACGGTATGCCTCGCTGGCGTGATCGGCATGGGCGTGTACCCGGGGCCCTGGGTTGCCGCCGCTCAACGCATCGCGCAGACGTTGTTCTGAGCCAGCGTCCTTATCATCCCGGTCGCTTCCTACGCATCGCACCCAACCGCGCCGCCGCCGTCGCGCGCGCGCCCTCGGCGCGGTGCTATCGTTGACGCGCGCGTGCCGCGGTGAGCGGCAAGGGTTAGGCAAATCAGGAGGAGCCGGAGGGGCGCGAGTGGCACTCGTGGTTTTTCTGAGAGGGGTCAATGTGGGCGGTCATCGGACCTTCCGGCCTGCCGCGCTGGCCGATCAACTGACCCACCTCGACGCCGTCAACATCGGAGCAGCGGGCACGTTTGTCATCCGTCGGCGAGTCACCCAGGCGCACGTCCGAGCCGAACTCGCACGACGGCTCCCCTTTGATGCCGAGATCATGATCTGCAGGGGCCGCGAGGTGGTCGGGTTGCTGTCGCGACATCATTTCGCGGACCAGCCCATACGACCTGACATCGTCCGCTTCGTGAGCGTGCTGTCCAGGCGCCCCCGCTCGACGCCGTTGCTGCCGATGAGTCTTCCCTCCACCGGTGAATGGCTACTCAAGATCCTCGCGAGAGAAAGCCGGTTCGTGTTCGGGGTGTACCGACGCCACATGAAGGCCATTGGCTACCTCGGCAAGATCGATCGGCTCTTTGGCGTCCCAGTCACCACGCGCAACTGGAATACCATCGCCGCCATCGCCAAAGTGTTGGACAACGTCGCCATCCCAAGGTCGCATTGACGCCTCCCGGTGCCGTGGTTCGTGTTGACGGCCGCTGGGACAGTGGGGGCCGCGAGCCTCGCATGGCCTCCCACAACCGATATCCGCGCCTTCGACGGTGAGTACCTCTCGGAAGGCAAGGTCCATCGGGGTTCGTTCACCCTGGTTTGAATCGACCTCTTCGACCCCGGTTCGGGGTCGCAATTCATGACTTCAACGGTGGCATTCTGCCGTCGGGTCTCTTCTGGACCCTCGACGTCGGGAAGAGCGGAGTGGAGTTCAGGTTCGACAATCGGCACGCCACACTGCACGTGCGGAACCTTCCGGTCATAGACACGTTCCAGTTCTTCGGGCCAAACGACACGCCGGCGCTCGTCGACTTCCACGTGGAGTGGGAGGCCACGGGTCCAGCGATCCCACGGGGCATGGGTACGAACGTGGATCCAACGGACCCGCGCGCGTTCCTCGGCGAGATTGCAACTGCTGTTTCGACCGGTTCGTTCTCAGGAACAGAAATGGGCTTCGAGTTCAGCTCGAACCGGGGGGCCAGTACATCGCCGCGCGGGTACGCGCAGATTGGAACCGAACGGAACGGCGTATTTCTGTGAGCTTTGACGCGAAACTCCCAACTCCCAATCTCCAACTCCCAAGAGGTGGAATTTGGGAATTGGGAGTTGGAAGTTGGGAGTTGACTAGTTCAGAACGATAGCTGTGCGCCGAGCTTGAAGAACCTGCTTTGCAGCACGTTCGTCGGACGCAGCCATGCCGTGTTCGACGCGGTCGAGAACGTCGAGTTCACCGTATATGGCCAGCTGCTGTTGAACACGTTGTACACATCGAAGTCGACGCGCAGGCGATAGCGGCCGAATGCGACGCGCTTCGATGCCCGAAGATCCAGCTGGCTGAGGTCGTGGTCGCCGTACATCAGACCTTCACGAATCAGCTGAATCGTGCGCGACGCGGTCCCCGTCCAGTTGCGGCCGATGAACGGCGCTGCGACCGCGCTCGTCACTGCCCAATTCGCCTGGATGCTGGGACCTGCGCCGCCGGTCTGCACACCGCGGCTGAACTGGTACGTGCCTGCGAGCTGAATGTCGAACGGCAACGAGTAGGCACCCGACATCTTCACGTCGGGCCGGTACGGATACTCGCGATGGCAGCCTCGCGAGCCGTCGTCGTAGATCTCGGTGCCCTGCGCCGTCGGGATGCCGGCGGTCAGCACGAGAACGGCGTCGAGACCCGCGGCGAGGAGGTTGCAGTTGTCGAATGTCCGTTTGGCGGCCGCGATGCCTCCCCGCAGGAATGCGCCGTTCCGGAAGCGGGCCTCGACGTTGAGGTCGTAGCCTTGATACCTGTTCGTCTCACCGCCGAAGTCGTCGGAGAAGCGAATGAGCTGATTCTGCGGCAGGTTCTGCGCAAAGACAGATGGTTTCAGATCCTGCACGCCGCACACCTGGTAGCCGCCGCCGCCAGGCAGGCGCGAGTCGACTGGTGCCGTGAGGCAGAACGAATCGTAGCTGCTCGCGTCGTACCGCAGGTCGTCGGTGAACGTCTGGTTCCCGAACGTGCGGCGATAGTAGCCGCCGTTGATGGAGATCCGATCTGCCAGTTGGTGCTGGGCGGCAACGGTGTATTCCATGTTGTAGCCGCGCTTGTGCCAGCCGTTCAGCACCTCGGGATCGGTCGTGGTCGTTGAGACGTTCCGCCCGAATGTCGGCGTCGACGGCGAGGCGGCAAGCTCGTTGAACTGGATGTTGCCATCGGCATCGAGCGGCAGGCCGTTGCCGTCGCGATCCGTCCATGGCCGAGTGTCGGTCAGACCGAGCACGGTGACCGGGTTGGCGGCATTGGCGGTCGCGATCTGCTGCCCCCCCACGTAACGGGCGACGCTCGCCTTGACGGCGGTGCGCCCATCGCCGAACAGATCGATGGCCACGCCGACGCGCGGCGAGATGTCTTTCCAGTTCTGAACGGTGCCCACGCAGCCGGCTCTCGAGTCGTTCTTACCATCGGGGCACTTTCCGAACTGGAGACCGTTGTTGAACCGGCTCGGTGACACCTCGCTCTCCTGGGTCTCACCGATGAACCAGTCATAGCGGAGGCCGAGATTCCACGTCAGCCGGCTCATGGTCCAGCGATCCTGGAAGAAGAGAGCAGCGTCCGCCTTGATGCCGTTCCGCCGATCGGTCGGCAAACGAAGCGTCGTCTGTACCGGACGACCCGCGTTGTACGTGATCGGCTGCATGTCGCCGGTCCACTGCTCGAGCAGTCGCCAGTCGCCCTCACTGACGGTGGCGCCGAACCGGAACGCGTGCGCGCCGGTCACGTACGACGCAGCACCGAGATACGTTCGCAGCACCGAGAAGTGATCCGCCGGGTTGTTCCACGCATTGGCAATCTTGTTGTTCGACTGATCGAGCACTGTGTACTCACGCGAATTGCGAATCGCGTCCGCGTCCCACACCTTCTCGTCGAAACGCGTGACTTCTGGTTGATACAGTTCGGTGTATTCCTGGTTGTAGATTCCGAACCCGGCCTCGACGAGCAGCCGGTTCGTCTGCGTCCGCGTCCACTTGCTGACGTTCACGAAACTCGTAGGCGTCACCTGCACGCCTGCCGCTTCCGGCGGCACGGTTGCGCTGATGCCCCAGTGGTTCCGGTACTTGCTTTGATTGTCGTGATACACCGAAACCTTGTCCTGGCTTGTCGCCTGCCATGACACCCGCACGGCGTTGCTGACGATATAGCCATCGTCGATGCCGGGGCGGTCGGTGTCGGCCTCATAGACGAATGGTGATGCGTTGCGGTCGAAGTAGCTGTCGCCAACCGTCTTGTCCACGCCCCAGTGTCTGAACGTGTAGTGAAACCACACCTTGTCGCGGAACAGAGGGCCGCCCAGTGAGGGATTGACGTCCCAGACTTGTTGTATCTGCGACACGTTGGTGAGCACGTTGTTCGGGTTGTACGCAGTGCTGCCAGAGAGATTCGAACGCGTGCAGGGCTGACCGACGCCGGGCGAGCCGCAGTTGTCCGCCGCCCACAAGCCGTCGGCGAAGTTGGCAAAAATCTGACCGCGGAACGCGTTGCCGCCATCGCGCGGCACCATGTTGACCCGGATGCCGCCCTGTCCCATTTCGGCGGAGTCGGCGCCCGTGATGTAGCTCAGTTCCTCGAAGCTCGCGTCGTTCCAGTACACACCGCTGTACTGGCCCTGCGCCTCCAGGTTGTTCAAGCGCAGGCCTTCGATCGTCTGGACCGTATCGCCGGAACCGCGATACTGGAGCGGCGACTGCTGCAGCGATCCCGAGCCGCCGACGTCGCGCGACAACGCGCCTCCGCCGCCGACCGCGAGATTGGTGCCCGGGATCATGATGCCGACTGCCTGGATATTGCGACCGGTCGGCAGCACGTCGAGCACCTCACGCGTCATGACCGTGCGCGTCGTGATGCTCTGGGTGTCGACGATCGGAGACTCGCCCGTGACCGTGATCGTTTCTTCGATCGATCCGAGCCTCATCTCGGCATCGACCGTCGCGGCAAAGTCGGATGTCAGTTCGATGCCTTCTCGCGATACGGTGGCAAAGCCCGGCAACGTGAACGTCACCGTGTAGACGCCGGGACGCAGGCCGACGATTCGGTAGTTGCCGCCTCCGTCAGTGACTGCGGCACGCGTTTTCTCGATGAGCGCGGGACTGGATGCTTCGACCGTCGACGCCTGGCAGCACGCTGCCCGACGCGTCCTTGACGATACCGGCAATCTCGCTCTGTGCGGCCACCTCGACTGGCCAGAGCACGACGCTACACGCAAGCACCACCACGAATCCGAAGGCAACCGTTGGCATCGATTCCTCCTTGTTCGAGTTAATGGTCCCAGCGAGCCCGGATCGAAAACTGATATGGCGGGCAAGGCTACGCCTACCCTCGCGTTTCGTCAATCAGGTGGCGCAAGGGCGGGGTCCAGATTTGCTTCTTTTTTGCCAGCGCCGGGCGGATTCCGGATTTGGGGCGGCGATCGGAACACGCCATAATGAGCCCCTCAACCGTCGACGCAGCGAGGTCTGAACGATGCGCTATCTGGCTCACACGCTCGCCACGAGTGTGGTGGCGGGGACCATCGGAGCGATTCTCGCGGTGATCGCCTGGCCTGTTTCCGGCCAGGCGCCGGCCTACCGCGCGCCACGGCTCGCTGACGGCCGGCCGGACCTCAACGGCATCTGGCAAGCCCTCAACGAAGCCAACTACGACATCGAAATCCACATGGCACGACCAGCGATGGCGTTGCGCGCGGGACCGTACGGGCCGCTGCCCGCGGCGCCGGTTCTGGCACTGGGCGCAGTCGGCGCCGTGCCTCCCGGCCGCGGCGTCGTCGAGGGCGGTGAGCTTCCCTATCGACCGGAGGCATTGGCGAAAAAGAAAGAGAACCAGCAGAACTGGCTGACCTCGGATCCGGAAATCAAATGCTATCTGCCTGGCGTACCACGCGCGACCTACATGCCCCATCCGTTTCAAATCCTCCAGAGCACGAAGGGCATCTTCATCGCTTACCAGTACGCCGGGGCCGTCCGCGACATCTATCTGAAGGATCCGGGACCGCCACCGGTTGACTCGTGGATGGGACAATCAGTCGGCCGCTGGGACGGCGACACGCTGGTTGTGGACGTCAAGGGCTTCAACGATCAGACATGGTTCGATCGCTCCGGCAACTTCCACAGCGACGCGCTGCATGTCGTCGAGCGCTACACGCGCGTCAGCCCGGACGTGATTTCTTACGAGGCGACGATCGAGGATCCGAAAGTCTTCTCACGACCGTGGAAGATGAGCATGCCGCTTTACCGGCGGCAGGAACCAGATGCCCAGCTCATGGATTTCAAGTGCGTCGAGTTCGTCGAGGAGTTGATGTACGGCCAGTGGCGCAAGACACCGCTCGCCAGGTAAGAGTAGGGCGCGAAGAGGTACGCAATGAGCAGTCGAGCTCTCGTCACGACAAGTGCGATCGGGCTGGCCATCGTCGTCGCGTCCTTCTTGCCCGTTGGTCTGGCCGGGCAGGGCGCGAAGCCATATTCACCACCGCGCATGCCCGATGGCCGTCCGGATCTGCAAGGCACGTACGACCTCGCCACGTTGACGCCGCTCGAGCGACCGCCTGGCGCCAAAGCTGCCCTCACCGCAGAGGAGGTGGCCAAGCTCGAGGGAGCTATCGCGGCACGAGTGCGGGCTGGCGATCTGCCGAGCAGAGGCGATCGCCCGGCGCCGCCCAAAGGCGGTGACGGCAGCGCAGGTCCGGCGGGCAACGTCGGTGGCTACAACACGTTCTGGCTGGATCCGGGCTCGGCCTACACGATCGTCAATGGAGAGCGCCGTACGTCGCTCATCGTCGATCCGGCCGATGGCAAGGTTCCCGCGTTCACGGCGGCAGCAAAGCAACGCCTGTCGGCGCTTCTGTCCAGGCCGACCTCCGACACGACGCAGAGCAACGACCCCGGACTGGAAACAGCGCCCGGCGCCTACGATGATCCGGAGAGGCGGCCGCTCGGCGAGCGATGTCTTCTGGGATTCGGCTCAACCTCCGGACCACCGGTGTTGCCGAACTACTTCTACAACAACCTGCACAAGATCGTGCAGACGCCCTCTGCAGTCATGATCCTGACCGAGATGGTGCACGACGCACGCATCGTTCGGATGAACCAGCCGCACCTTCCCAAGACCATTCGGAAGTGGATGGGAGACTCCGTGGGCCGCTGGGAAGGCGACACACTCGTCGTCGATACCACGAACTTCACGGAGCACACACGGTTCCGGGGATCGAGCGAGAACCTGCACGTGGTCGAGCACTTCACACGCGTCGATGACAGGACGCTGCTCTATCGGTTCACGATCGACGATCCGACGACCTGGGACAAGCGTGGACGGGAGAGTACGCGTGGCCGGCCACCGACGAACTGATCTACGAGTACGCGTGCCACGAGGCCAATTACGCTCTCGAAAATGTGCTGCGCGGCGCCCGGCGCCGCGAGGCCGACGCGGCCGCTGCGAAGTGACCGTGAACAGCGTTTCGCGAATGAGGTGACTCGATGCGATTGACATGTGTCGTTATCTCGTCGGTGCTCATCATGGCCGCCGACACGCCGGTCCTTTCGCATCATGCCTTTGGCGGCGAATTCGACGCCAACAGGCCGGTGCTGCTGCGCGGCCCGATCGTGAAAGTCGAGTGGGTCAACCCGCATGCCTGGATCCACATGGAAGTAAAGAAATCAGATGGCACGCGCGAAGTCTGGATGATCGAAGGTGGAAGTCCGAACTCGCTGCTGAGACGGGGCGTCACCAAGGAGTCGCTTCAGATCGGAACCGAGATCGTCGTCGATGGCTATCAGGCCCGCGACTACACGCTCAAGCGTGCCAACGGCCGCAACGTCACCTATCCCGACGGCCGCAAGCTGTTCTTTGGATCCTCGGGCACCGGCGCGCCGCGCGACAATGCCGATCCGTCTGAGCGGTGAGGGCGTCTAGCGCCTGTTCGCTTCTATCCGGATCTGCTTCAGCGCTCCCACGTCGGGTGCGAGCTCCGCCGCGCCCGACGGCAAGGTGTTCGCCTGCAGGATGAACGCGATGACATCGACGTTCTGCTGACGCGACAACCTGCCAGGATTGTCGAGCGGCATGGTGAGACGGATGCGCTCGAACAGGTCACCCAGCGTCAGGTCGTTCCAATTGGACGTGAATGCGCCGCCAACGAGCGGAGGGGTCATGTCGCCGCCTTCCAGTGCCGGCCCGTGACAGTTCGAGCACTCTCTCTGATAGGCGGCCGCGCCACGCTTGACCTGCTCTTCGGTGAACACGCCGTCCCACACTGAGGCGCCGGCCGATTGTGCGAACACGACCACCGCAGACGCGACACAGGCGATCGCTATGGCGACCAGGCCGTAGGCCGGGTCTTGCCTTGTAGACCCGCCGCGGTCTTGCTCTTTAGACCCGGCGGGTCCGAAAGGCAGGACCCGCCCTGCTCTGCTCACTGCTGCGTCCCGCCGGTGTCTTTGACGTCCGACGCCGGCAACGCAAACGCGATGTACTCGCCGGAGTAGTTACCCCCGCTTACGGCGATCACGATGTACTGCCGGCCGCCGACCCGGTAGGTCATCGGCGAACCGCTCACCTGCGCCGGCATCCAGACGGCGCCGACTTCCGCACCGGTCTCCTTGTTGTACGCGCGCATCATCGCGCCGCGCGGATGATCGGGCGTCGTCGTCACCAGCGGATCTGCCGCAATGACGAGCGTCTTGGTCACGAGCACGCCGACGCTGCCACCCTGCCCAGTCTTCGGGATGTTCATCCCCTTCAACTTCGGATGGTTGCGCACGACGTCAGGGGTATCGCCGTGCGGCACCTGCCACTTCAGCTCGCCCTTGCGCAAATCGATCGCCGACAGCACCCCGTAAGGAGGCTTGACCATCGACAGCCCTTCGACGGTGTTGAACGATCGCGCCGGCTGTGCGCCGGCAGGTGCGGCGGGGGTGGTTGCCGATTCGAGAGCCTGGCGCTGCGCCTGCTGTACATCCGCATACGTCCCCGTCCCTGCGGCCACGCGCAGACGGAACGGCTGCCCGACGACGCCAGCCTGGTAGGGGATGTCCGAGAATCCCGGCGGCGGTGGCGCAACCGACTCCGGTGTGAACGCAGACATGTTCGCCTGCGCGTACACGATGCCCGTCTCGGGATCCGCGCCCGCTCCGGGCCAGTTGGTTCCTCCGCTTGCGTTCCCGAGGTTGAGCGCACCGAGCAACCCGTCGACGTTGCCAACGATCGGCGGGTTGTACAACGTTCCGTTGTACGGATAGTCCCCTCCCCACTTGTATCGCTTCATGTTCTCGATCGCCTGCGCACGCATCTCGGGCGTGAAGTCGATCAACTCGTCGGGAATCCTGAGTCCGGGCCGCCCGTAAGCCGACGGCCTGCTCGGGATCGGCTGTGTCGGGGCGTACCACTCACCGGGAACATCTCCCGGCGGAACCGGTGTCTCCACGATTGGCCAGATCGGCTCACCGGTCACGCGGTCGAAGACGTAGAGGAACGTCTGCTTGCTCGGCTGCGCCACCAGTTTGCGCGGCTTCCCGTCGATGGTCACATCGAGAAGGATCGGCGCCGAGGAGATATCGTGGTCCCAGATCGGATGATGAACGAGCTGGAAGTGCCATTTTCTCTGTCCCGTCTTGAGGTCGACACAGACGAGGCTCTCGCCAAAGAGATTGTTTCCAGGACGCTTGCCGCCGTAGTAATCAGACGAAGGGGACTCGACCGGCAGATAGACCAGGCCCAATTCCTCGTCCACGGTGATCTGCGTCCACACGCCCGTGTTGCCGTTCACCGCCCATGAGCCATCGAGCCAGGTGTCGTTGCCGAATTCTCCGGGACGCGGAATGGTGTTGAACGTCCACTGAAGCTTCCCGGTACGCGCATCGAACGCGCGAACGAGGCCCTTGGTGTTGTTGTGCGTCGTGATCGTCATCCCTTCCTTCATCGACGATCCGATGATGACAGTGTCCTTGACTACCGTCGGCGTGGAGTGCAAACCGATCTCCCCGGTCTCGAGATCGATCTGCTGCCCCGTTCCGGAAACGACGCCCACCTTCAAATCGACAACGCCGTCCTTGCCGAACGACTTGATCGGCAGGCCGGTCTTTGCGTTCAAAGCGATGAGGCGGTAACCCGGTGTGACGTACAACACGCGGTTGTCTCCACGGCCGTCGGTCCAATACGCCAGACCTCGCCCGGACAATTGTCGCGGTGCGGCCGCTCCGCGCGGACCTTCGGGGTAACGATGGACCCACAACAGCTCGCCGCTTTGCGCATCAAGGGCGACGACGGCTCTGCGCGTACCGCCCGTCGTGTAGAGCACACCGCCGACCATGAGGGGAGTGCCTTCCAGTTTGTATTCAGGCCGCGTCCCAAGACTGTCGGTCTTGAAGCGCCACGCGATTTCGAGCTTGTTGAAATTGGTCGAGTTGATCTGGTCGAGCGGTGAGTACTTCGTGCCACGGAGATCGGCCGTGTAGTGCGGCCACTCACCGTTGCGGGTCGACGGCGTGAGAGTCGACTGACCCGATGTCCCTACCGAAAGGCCAAGAGTGCCGAGGGCCATTACCACGAGCGCTGTTCGCTGCATTGGTCGCCACATGATTCACACTCCCTCCGACAGCCTGAAGATCGTCGTTGCTACTGCCGCTTGGCAGTAAAAGTACCCTGAGCCAGTCCCCCGATATCCAGTGTGCCCTTCATCGCCTCGTTGCTTTCAATCGTCCCGGTGTATGTCACATCGACTGCCATCCCTCCAACGGTGCCGACAAACTTGAAGGCGATGTCCTGGCCTTTCACGGTTCCCGTCAGATCCGCTTCGCCAAGGTTCGTGGACGAGTAATGCCCTGTCAGCGTCTCGCCTGACTGCTTTAACGTAACGGTCGGTGTGCCCGAGCCAGCGGAGGTCGTGACCTGAAAGGCCCAATTCCCTGTGACGTCGAATCGAGGTTTGTCTTGTGCCGCAGCCGCCGGCACGTCTCTCCTGACCAGAGGGAGCGCGGTCACAAAGAGGATGGCGAAAAGGAGTGTCTGCCGCATGGTCAAATCCTCCCCGCTTGTGGAAGTGACGAGTGCGCGCCAGCGACCTCGACACTAGTCGGCGCGCGTACCGACGCGCGCTGCCGGCGCTTCAACTGAGCGCAGCAGGTCCATGAGCGTGCCATAGTCAACCGGCTTTACGAGATGGCCGTCGAAGCCCGCGTCCTGTGACTTGCGACGGTCCGATTCCTGCCCCCATCCAGTGAGCGCAATGATCACGACGTCTTCGCCGCCGGGGCGCTCGCGGATGCGGCGGCACACCTCGTGGCCGCTCAGCTTCGGCAGGCCGATGTCCAGCAGCATCACCTCGGGTCGGTATCGTTCGAAAGCTTCGAGTGCTTCCAGTCCGTCGTGGGCCGTGTAGGTGTCGTTACCGGAGATCTTGAGAAGCAACGCGAGCGACACCGCGGCGTCGCTGTTGTCGTCGACGATGAGGATGCGGCGGGTTTGCGGCAACTCCTGAGCGGCGTCCGGAACCGGCGCCGGTTCCGTCACGCCAACGAGAATGGGCAGGCGCACCGCGAACTCGCTCCCCCGGCCTTCTCCCGCGCTGCGTCGCCTCGATCGATCCGCCATGCATCTCCACCAATCGCTTGACGAGCGTCAAGCCGATGCCGAGACCGCCTTGCGATCGCTCCAGCGATCGATCGACCTGCATGAACATGTCGAAGATGCTGTTCAGCTTGTCTGGCGGGATGCCGCTGCCCGTGTCCTTGACGGTCACAACGACCTCCGCCCCCTCGCCGCTCGGCGGTGACCCAAATCTTTCCGCCCGGCTTCGTGTACTTGCAGCTGTTGTTGAGCAGGTTGTCGAACACCTGCGCGAGTCTCGCCGGGTCGGCGTAGGTATAGAGCGGCTCCTCCGGCAACGAGACGAGGAGCTCATGGCCGGCAGCATCGGCATGAGGCCGCGACGCCTCGACCGCCTGCTGGATGACTGATGACAAGTGCGACCTGGCTCTGGCGGAGCTCGAGGCGATTGTGGGTGATGCGATTCAGGTCGAGCAGATCGTCGACCAGCCGGACCAGTTGCGCCAGCTGCCGGTCCATCGTTTCACGCGCGCAATGGAGCGTCTCACTGTCGCCGTCCGCCCGCTTCAGCACCTCCAGCATGTTCAACAGCGGCGCCAGCGGGTTGCGCAGTTCGTGCGCGAGCGTCGCCAGGAATTCGTCCTTGCGCCTGTCGGCCTCGGAGAGATGCGCTGCCAGTTGCCGGAGGTTGTCTTCCAGCCGCTTGCGCTCGGTGACATCCTGGCTGACCGTCGCCAGAGCTGTTGGCTTTCCAGCGGTGTCGCGCAGCACGAGGACCTTGTACGACATCCAGCGGCCCTCGCCGGTCTTGAAGTTCCGGAAGCGAACCTCGATCTCGCCGTGCCCCTTCTCGAGGACTTCCGGGAAGAACTCGTGCATGATCCGGAGCCGATCTTCCGGAAAGAAGAACTCGTCCACGGTGGCCGCCCGGGCATCGTCGATGTTGTCCAGGCCGACCATCTCCAAACCCGCTCGATTGATGAAGAGCGGAACGCGCATTCAGGTCGCAGATGCCGATGAAGTCGGTGCTGTTCTCGATGAGCGTGACGAACCGTCTCGCGATCAGCCTCCGCCCGCTTGCGCTCGGTGATGTCGCGCACGATCTTCGACGCGCCGACGACAGCCCCGGCATCGTCCTTGATCGGCGAGACCGTCAGCGAGACGAGGATGCGTTGTCCATCCCGTCTCTGGCGCTCGGTCTCGAAGTGTTCGATCCGCTGCCCTGCCTTCAAGCTGGCGATGATGTGATCCTCTTCGGCGATTCGTTCCGGGGGAATCACGAGGGAGATGTGCCGGCCGACGGCCTCCTGCGGCCGGGTAGCCGAAGAGACGTTCGGCCGCAGCGTTCCAGCTCCTGATCACACCGTCGAGCGACTTGCTGATGATGGCATCGTCAGAGGATTCGACGATCGACGCAAGCAGTCGGGCCGTGTGCAACTGGGCCACTCGTTCCTGTTCGGTCCGCCGTTGCGCGGTGACATCACGAAAGATCAGCACGCAGCCGGAGACCTTGCCGTGTTCGTCCCGGATCGGTGCGGCACTGTCGTCGATGGGACACTCGCCACCGTCCTTTCGAATGAGCATCGTGTGGTTGGCGAGACCGACGACGACTCCCTCACGAAGCGCCTTGGTTGCCGGGCTCTCCACCGGCGCACGCGTGTCTTCATTGACGATCCGAAAGACCTTCGCCAGCGGCTGGCCCTGCGCCTCGTGCCGCTTCCAACCCGTCAACGACTCGGCGACGGCGTTCAGGTAGGTGACGTCACCGTCGACGTCGGTGGTGATCACGGCATCGCCGATGCTGCGCAGCGTGACCCTGAGCAACTCTCGCTGCTCACTGGCGCGCATCTGCGCAACCCGCATCCGCTGACCGAACGCGACGATGAGCGAACAGGTGAAGAGGTAGGCGGCCATCCCGACCAGAATTCCAGTGTCCAGGAGGAAGAACTGGCCGCGCGGCGGGATGAAGAGATACGAACAGGCGAGATAGCCGACAATCGCGCTGAAAATCGCCGGCCCATAACCGCCGGCCCACACGGCCGCGGCCACAGCGCCGAACAATGTGACCAGCGGGAGGGTGTCTCCCATCAACGGGTCGAGCAGCCAGCGAAGGAGCACCGCCATGACGACGGCGACGATCGCCAGGGCGTAAGCTGTGACCGAGCTCATCTCGTCCTTGCTCCTTTGCCGCGGAGACGTGCGTGCCGCTGACCCGACCGCTCAGATCATATCTAGGGCCTGCGCGGCGCACCAGGACGCGCCGGATGATTGCGTGGCTTACGGATTCGCGCCCTTCTGAACATCCGCTTCGGCGCACTTGCCACCCTCGCAGCGGTTGTTCTCGGCGCACGCATATTCGAACAGCTCCGAGCCCTTTTCCATGAGCATGAAGGTCCGCGAGTTCCTGATCGGCTTCTGGTAGTACTTCGGATCCTCGATCGTGACGTCCCAGTTCAGGTGATCGAAGTCGGGGCGCGTCATCCGGATGGTCAACCGCAGCGCATCGCTGTGTGGATGCTGAGCGGTGTCGAGCCACGTGCGGCCGTTGAACCCGGCGGTCGTAATCACGAGCGTGTCGCCTTCCCAGCGGCCCACCGATGTTCCCATCCAGGTCGGTTCGAGATCCTTCGGAAGCTCGCGGCCGTCCGTCGGCACCATGTGGAACCGGTTGTCCTGCTCCCACAGGATGACCAGGCGATCGGGGTGATGGACATAGGCGTGCGGGTACGGCGTGTTGTACGCGCGCACGAATCCCCACGGCTGGCAGCGCGCCCCGTAGTCATACGTCGTGGGCTTGTTGTTCTTGTCCCACTCGGTCTTCCCGGCCGGCGTGAACAACAATTCGCCGCTCACGACGTTCGAGCAGCCGCGGCCCCCTGACGCGCACGCACCCTTGACGTTCGAGGTGACGTCAGCGACACGGGGATGGTCCCAGACACCGGTGAAGTCCGGCTTGCCGTTGGACAGTCGGGGAGCGGGCTTCGCTGTCTGAGCGCTGATGACGATCGAGGCGAGCGCCGCGAGGGCGCACACGCCAAGGATGCTCTTCATGTCAGTCTCTCTTTCGCCCTACTTTGGAGTTGGCGTCTCTGCCGATGCGGTGAATACCTGCCGGCCGTCGGCGAACGTCACACCGCGACTGGCGGCGTTGGGCGATCCGTCCTTGGCCCTGATGCCCTGCACGTTCACCTTGTCACCAACCTTCAGCGTGTCTCGTGTGATTCCCCGTCGCCTGAGCCCGTTGGGCGCGGCCCCCGAAAACCCCCAGACCGCGGTCTGCCCGGTGACTTCATCCTTGCCCTCGACGTAGAACCAGATGTGAGGATTGGTCCACTCGACCTTCTTCACCACGCCGGCGACCTTGACCGGCTTCGTGGCGTCGAATTCGGCCGCCTCGGAATGGTGTGCGACGAGAGAGGCGGCGGAAAGGAGCGCGCCGACACCCGTCAGAAGCAGAGCCGCACGGAATTTGCGTGACATCACAGCCTCCTGATGGCGGTCACCGGTTTGTCGGGATTATCGTCGGCACCTGCGCATTGTCAAGCCGATGCGACACGTCCGGACGACAGAGCCAAAGCTGCGCGCGGCGTGCTCAACTAGATGAAGGACGTCGAGTCCGGGCGGCTGGCGAAGTGATTCGATCGACGACAAGACGTCGTGAGTGCTCAGGCTCGTCCCTGGTCTCCGGCCCTTTGGTACAGACCAAAGTCCAGAGACCAGAGACGAAGGCCCGGTTCTCAGCGCGCAGCGGTCGAAGTAGTCGGAGGCACGGCCGCGGGTGTCGAGGCGGCGAATGCGGAGACCGCCGCCATGTCCTGCACCGACATGCTGGTGACCACCGACTTCATCAGCTCGGCCCACGGGCCGCGCCGCGCCCCGGTCTTCATGTCGAAGAGCTGCCGCATCGTGTAGCTCGGCGAGCGCCCCGCCAACGCCGGTACCGGGCCGATACCTTGGAGGTTCGCGCCGTGGCATGTCGCGCACTGATACTTCGTTGCCACCTGCTTACCGCGGTTCAGCGTGCCGGGCGGCACGTACGCCGTCCAGGACATGCGCGTGTCGCGGGCCTCAGCTCGCAGGTTGTCGTCCGGGATCTCGACGATCTCGTCGGCGTGGATTGGCACCATCCCGCCGCCCTCGTTGGCCGGAACGGCCATGTGCATCCCGCCCTGGAGCCGCACTTTCGGCGCCGTCTTCGACTCGACGACCTTGATGCGGCGCGGGTACGGCTGCTGCGCGAAATACTGCGCTGCGGCCAGATCCTCCTCGCGGGTTGTCGCCTTGGCGAAGCCGATCATGTTGTTGGTGTTCGCCTTCCGCGGATCGGCGCTCTTCCGCAGTCCGTCCCTGAAATCCTGCATCTGCTGCACGAAATAGGTCGGGTGATAGGAGCTGATCGGAGCGTTCTCTGGCCGCCCGGAGCCGTCCGGGAGGTGGCACAGGGTGCACTGGCGTACGCCCTGTTTCCCGAATCGAGCGATGTCGGGCAAGGTCCCGTGACGATCCTCGGGATACCAGTCCATCGTTTCCTTTTGAGCCCGAAGCTCCCCGCGCGTGAACGTCTTAGTGGTCCCCGGAATCGAGACCACCGCATTGTCGTCGGCCGGGAGCGCGGATGGCGGCGGTGGCGACCCCGCCGGTGGCGGCGGTGTGTACGCCCACTCCGGGAGGCCTGCCGGGATGGGGCCTGTCGGAGCAGGAGCGGCCTGCTGCTGCGCCACGATCGACGCCCCAAAGATCACGACTGCGATAGCAATTGGAGCACCCACCGATTTGCCCATGTTCCTCTCCATGATTTGTGGTGGCCGAAATTCGCCTCCGCGGAGTCTACACCCGTGGGCCGCACATTTACGCACTCATTCGGGTTTGAAGCGGACGCCGCGCTTGCCGGGCGCTGCGTCGGCAAATGCAGATGACGACCTTCGCCGATCGCCGTTCTGTCGCTCGATGGTGCTCAGCGTGCGGGTACACTCCCCGCGATGACGACCGAGCGATGGCTCCTGGCGGCGTATGGATGCTCGGGTCTCGCCGGGCTTGTATACGAAATCGCGTGGACTCGGCTCCTAACCCTTCATCTCGGCCACACGACCGCCGCAGTCAGCACGGTCACGGCCGCGTTCATGGGTGGGCTGGGACTCGGCGGCGCCTTGGGCGGCCGGCTCGCATCGAGGCTCAGCCGCCGGCAAGCCTTGTGGAGCTACGCGCTGCTCGAGCTCGTGGTCGCGCTGGCGGCTTTTTCGATCGCAGGCGGCGTCACAGCGCTCACACCCGTCTTCGCGTGGGCCTACGGCGAGGACGGATCGCATTCTCTCTTTTCGATCGCGCGAGTCTCCTGCACGTTCGCCCTGCTGCTGGTGCCGGGCGTCGCGCTTGGTGCCACGTTTCCGATGGCCGTGCGAGTGGCCGTCTCTTCTCAAACGCGGCCAGGCGGGCCAGCTGGCAGGTTATATGGCGCGAACACAGCGGGTGCCGCAGCCGGCGCGCTGGCAGCAGGCGTCTTCCTGATTCCGATCCTCGGCCTCACGGGCACGACGATGACCGGGATGGCGGCCAGTGCCGGAAGCATCGCGCTCGCGCTGTACATCGCCAGGCGCGACCTCAGCGACGAGGCGCCTGCGGAGATCGTCAAGCCACGCGCGAAGCAGCGGGCGACCCGGCACAAACATCCGGCACAGCATGCCGGGCGCCGTTCGGAGAACCTCGCAGAGATCGACACCACACGACGATACCGGCTGGCGGCGATGACGCTGGCGTTGACGGGGTTTGCAACGTTCGTCTATGAAGTCGCGTGGACGCGCGTGCTGGCCATGGTCGTTGGCCCCTCGATCTATGCCGTTGCCGCCACGCTGACCTCGTTCATCACGGGTCTCGCCCTGGGCGCCTTCGCCGGTGCCTCTCTCGCCGAGCGCAACCCAAACCCGGCCACGACGCTTGCGCTAACGCTGCTCGGCACGGCGACAGCCGCGTGCGTGAGTATCGCTGTCGTCGGCAGCTCACACCTCATGGTCTGGCTCGGCGCATCAGAACCGGCAGCCACTCTCGCCGGCATTGCCTCTTCCCCATCTTGCGATCGCATTTGGTCTGACGTTGCCGATCGCCCTCGGCCTTGGTGTCGCGTTTCCGCTGTCGCTCGAGCTCGCCGGCAGCCGCGACGAGATACCGGCACGGCGACTGGGAATTCTCTATGCCGTAAACACGACTGCGTCGGTGATTGGCGCCCTGGTGGCGGGCTTCGTCGCGATCCCATTCATCGGCTTGCGTGGGTGCTTACTGCTTGCCACAACCAGCCTGCTGGTCGGGCGCTACCGTGCTGGCCGTACGGCGCTATGTCAGGTCGCGGCCGCCTCTCAGCGCTTCTTCCTCTCCTCGCTATCGCGTCGTGGATCGCGATCACCCCGGGTTGGGATCGTGACTGGATGGCGGCGGGCGGCTACTTGTACTCCCGCTTCGTGCCACCCGGCGTGGATCGCCGTGCCGCGCTCACGGCCGGCACGCTTCTTTACTACCGTGAGGGCGCCACGGGAACGGTGTCTGTAAAGGCGCTCACCGGCGAACGTTCGCTCTCGATCGACGGCAAGGTCGACGCCTCGACGTCGCGCGACATGCTCACGCAGAAGATGCTCGCGCACTTGCCCTTGCTCCTCCATCCCAACCCGCAGCACGTCGGCATCGTGGGACTCGGCAGCGGTGTCACGCTCGCGTCGGCGCTCGTGCACCCGATCGCCTCGGTCGATGTCGTCGAGATCTCACCCGAGGTGGTGGAGGCTTCGGCCCATTTCGCCGATGAGAACCGGCGCGCCCTCGATGATTCCCGTGCGCGACTGGTCCGTGGCGACGGCCGAACTCACCTCTCTCTCACCTCACGACGCTACGACGTTGTCATCTCTGAACCGTCGAATCCCTGGATGGCGGGCGTGGCCGCTCTGTTCACGCAGGAGTTCTTCCAGACGGTGCGCGACCGGCTCTCACCCGGCGGCATCTTCTGCCAGTGGGCGCACACCTATGACGTGAGCGATGCGGATCTCAGGTCTATCGTCGCGACGTTCCAGTCGGTGTTTCCGCAAGGAACCATGTGGCTTGCCGGAGACAGCGACTTGCTACTCGTCGGATCTGCGGCGGTTCTCGAGCCGCGCCTGGAAGGCATCTCGATGGCGTGGCAACGACCTGGGGTAGCAGAGGACCTCCGTAGCGTTGGGATGCAGGAGCCGTTCGCGCTCCTCTCTCTCTTCACGGGCGGACCCGGCGAAATGTCGCGATATGGCGCAGGCGCGATCATTCAGACTGACGACCGCACGCCGCTCGAGTTCTCGGGACCGTTCGCGATCTTTGGCCGTGCCTCAGTCAATCATGCCGCCACCCTTCGCACGCTGCTCGATGACAGGCAAAGGCCGGCCGCGGTCACGCGCGCTCTCATGGCCGCGACGGCCTCGCAATGGCGGAACCGCGGCGAGATGCTGATGGATGCGGAAGCGTTCGACTCGGCTTACCGCGACTACTCAACCGCACTGGATCTTGACGCGACTGACGAAACCACACTGGATGGACTCGTGCGTGCGGCCACCGCCGCGCGCCGGGAGGACGATGCGGAGCGGCGACTGCGCGCGATGATTCAATCGCGCGGTGCGGAGCCGCGCCTTCGGGTAAAGCTCGCCGAACTGCTTGGGGATACGTGGCCGCTTCGACGAAGCGGTGACAGTTGCTGCCGAAGCAACACGACTCGCGCCTGGAGATCCGACGGCATGGGAGCAGCTGGCGTCGCTCCATACCGATCGCGGCGACGTCATTCGTTTGGCACGGGCCGTAGACGTGCTGCGCCGCGAGTTCCCGCAGCGCGCGGCGAGCTGGTACTTCGCAGCCAGCGAAAGTTTCCTGCGCGGCGACGTCGCCGCCGCGCTCCCGCTGGTAGGCCGTGCCATCGAGCTGGACGCTAACTACGCTGACGCGTATAACCTGCTCGGCGCGATTCGCGGTACGGCGGGGGACACGAGCGCCGGCCGTGATGCCTTCCGCACAAGCCTGCGCCTCGATCCGCGCGACGCGATTACCTACGTCAACCTCGCACAACTGGAACTCGCCGCCGGCCAGCGGGATGCTGCGGCGGGCTTGTTCGCCGAAGCGCTCTCCCTCGATCCGAACTCGGCGCCTGCGCGCGAAGGGCTCGCTCGAACGAAATGAAAACTCCCAACTCCCAATTCCCAACTCCCGAGGTCGGAAGCTTCGGCCCTAAAAGCTCCAGCGCACGCCGATCCTCGCAATCCGCGGGTTGACGGTTGTAAGGACGCTGCCGAAGCTCGCGCCCGTCTGCGTGTTGACGCTGAGAACCGCGGGAGAATTGCTGACGTTGAAAATGTCGAACAACCCCTCGAGCTTGGTGTTCGCCACCGTGAAGCTCTTCGAGAAACGCAGGTCGAGGAGCCGCACCGTCGGATAGAAGAATGTGCCGATCGGCTCGACTGTCAGGTTGACAGTGCCCTGCGTCAGGCCGGTCGTGTTCAGCGTGCGTCCGTACGGCTCGCCCTTCGTCAGGCGGATCGACCCGGACGACAAGATGCCCCACGGCAGCTCGTAGCTGCCGAGGAACTTGTACTGCCAGTGCCAGTAGTCCTGCCGGTTGTTGTACGTCAGGCGGTTCGGATCCTGCGGCACGCCGAACCCGCTGGTGTCGGTCGCGATGTCCTGCGAGATCGCCGACGCGAAGCCCCACGTGTCGTAGTGGCTGATGTCGAAGCCGGTCAGCACCTGCGACTTGCCGGAGAGGCGCTTGACGACCTCGACGTTGTAGGTCTCGTAGTCGGCCGTGAACAGCGGGTCATTCATGAGGACGTCAGCCCGCTGCCCGACATACGCCCTGTCCAGGCTGTAGAGCGTGAGCACGCGGTCGTCGGCGGTGGAGGCAAAGTCACGGCCTCGGTCGGTGAACGCCACCGGAATGTTGTACGCCTCGAAGGGAATCGCGGCGTTCTCCAGCTTCATGCGGTTGCGTTCGAGCTTCCGGACGTAGTTGAAGCGCAGCGTGGTACCCGACATGAGCTGCTGATCGAGGCCGACCACGAATTCGTCGGTGTAGGGCAGCTCGAGATTCGGATCCAGCGCACGATTGGCGCCGCCCTGCGTCGACAGGAGATTGGCAGGGTTGGGCACGTACGGCAGCGTGCCATCCCAACGGTAGCGTTTGACGGTGCGAGCCATCGGGTTCACGAATCCAGCCATCATCGAGTTGGCGTTCGTCATCGTGCCGGCGTTGTAGGAATAACGGCCGTAGGCGAGCTTGATCGCCGTGCGGCCTGTGCCAAACACGTCGTAGACGACAGAGAGGCGAGGCACGAAGCCGTTCAGCGTATGGAACTCGAAACCCGGATAGGTCACGGCGTCCTGATACGGCCCTGACCCGTCTTTGCCCTGCTCTTCGTAGTACGGCTTGAACGAATCGAGCCGGACGCCGCCGTTGAAGGAGAAACGGCCCATCGTCCACGTGTCGTTGATGAAGGCCCACTGGTGCGTCACCTCGTTCTCGAATGAGACGGCGTGTCGTAGGTCTCGATCTCGGCCGGCGTCACGAAGCCACCGCGCCAGAACGTCCGGATGCTGTCCTTCGGCGCGAGGAAGAAGTAAGGTGCGCCTTCGTACAGGTAGCCATAGCCCACGCGGATATTGTGGTCGCCGGCCCTGTCACCGGACGTGATCAGCGAGTAGACACCCGAAATGTTCATGTGGTGGCTGCGATCGATGAAGGGCGCGTTGCGTCCGCCGCGTACGAAGCTGCGTGTCGAGATCCATCCGCGAGATCTCGTCGGCGCCCTGCCTCGTCCACCATCGCCATCCGAACTCGCCCCACTTCACCTCGAGCGTGGATCGGTTGGAGAGGATCGACGTGAGGGACGCTCCCTGGATCCAGTACGGGAAGTCGGTGAGCGACGTCGATGCCGAATCCACAAACGCCGAGGCCCCCGAGTTCGGCAGCGACTTGGTGTTGTACTGCGCCGAATAGGCGAGCGTGTGATTCGAGTTGAGGCGGAAGTTCAGCTTGGTCGCGTGGTTCTGCAGCGTCGTATACACAGGCTCGGGCAACCCGGTGTCGGTGTTGTAGTAGCCCGGCGTCCAGTTGTCGGAGTTCAGGTTGCGGAAGGCATAGAACCACCAGAACTTGTCGCGCATGATCGGGCCGCCAATGTCGGCATGCACCGACTGGTAGCGGGCGACGGAGCTGGTATTGGTGACCCCTTGCGCCTCGAGCTCGGGCGAGAGATTGGAGCTCTGGAGGGCGAGCGGCTCGCGGTCGTAGAAGAACAGACCATGGACATTGTTGCCGCCGCTCTTGACGATGAAATTGTTGAACGAGCCTCCCACGGGCGCATCGGCGCCCTTGCTGGCGCCCGCCACCTGGACCTCTTCGTAGACGTCCGGGTCCTGGTACTGCAGCGACGCCATGATGGCGCCCTCGATGACGTTCCACTGCGAGGTGCTGCCGAACACGCGGAACTGCGCGCGCAGACCGGCGCGGCTGCCGCCGACGTCCGGCGCCGTCACCTGGACGCCCGGCGTGATCGCCAGCACCGAGAACACGTCGTGACCGGTCGGCAGCACAGCCGTCAACTCCTTGGAGAAGTTGGTGGCGACGACCGCGTTCGTGACGTCGATGATGGGTGATTCCCCGACCACGGTCACGGTTTCGGCCACGGTGCCGACCTCCATCACGATGTTGAGGGTGGAGGTAAAGCCGGGCGTCAGGGTGACGCCTTCTCGAATGACCGTGCCGAAGCCCTGAAGCTGGAACCTGACGCTGTACACGCCGGGCGGGAGCAGGGCGAAACGGTAGGTGCCCTGCTCGTCACTCACCGTCGACCTCCCTCCCAACAGCGCCGGGCTGGTCAGAGAGACGTCAACGCCGGGCAGAGTGTCCACCCGACGGATCGGTGACGCGCCCGGTGATGACGCCGTCCTGAGCCCAACCGGTCGATTGCTGCGACCAGCAGGAGACATACCGCGAACCCGACTCGCCTGACGATGCTCATAGAGACCCCCTAGCCGGACGCTATGTGCGCAGACACTTACTCGGGCCGAAACACCACGCCCCGTTTGCCGGGTGCTACACCGAACGTGCCGACGGTTGGATGGACGATGTCTGCGAAGTCGCCGTAGTGCATGCACAGCGAGTCGGTATGCGTGCCGGCATTGAAGACCAGCTCGGGCTCGCCGACGAAGCAACGTTCGACGAACACACGATGGCCGTGCATCATGCCGAAGGGCGGCATCGCGCCGACCTCGAACTCGGGGTATAGCGCGGCAATCTCCTGTTCACGCGCCAGCCGCAAGGACTCGCTCCCCACCAGTTTCCTGAGCGCTTCGAAGTCCACGGTGTAGTGGGCCGGCAGCACCGCCTGCACCGGCTGGGAGTCGGCGATACAGATGACGACCTTGGCCGATCGCCGCCCGGGTATATGAGCGACTGCCGATAGCTCAGGTGCGGTGAAGGCGGGCGGATGTTTCAGCGTGACGTAGGGCACGCGTTCTTTCTTCAGGACTTCTGCGAGGCAGGGGAGTAAAGCCATGAAACGCCCCTTTCGACCTGGAATGGACGCCGACTCGCGAGGCGGTTTCATAGCACGTCCGCGCCCTGGCCGTCCAGAATTCTTTTGATTTACACTGCTGGTCGCGAGTCAAGGGAGTAGAATTCGACTCTCGGCTCAGCCGCCGTCACAATTCATCGGTCGCTCACGGGGAGGTCGTGTAATGAAGTCCAGGCCTCGTTACCCCGGCGTTCGTATCACCGCCAACGGCAATCAGCTGGTCTCCTACCACACCGAAACCCGTATCGCAGATGCCGGCGTCTTTTATCCGATCACGCCATCGACTGAAGGCGGCGAGCTCTACCAGCAGGCATTCGCTGAGGGCAAGCTGAACGCCTTCGGGCGAAACACCATCGCCATCGAGGCGGAAGGCGAGCACGCGGCGCAGGGCGGTGCCATCGCGCACTCCGTCTGTGGCAAGCGGGTCGTCAACTACACGTCGGGGCAAGGCGTGGTCTATGGCGTCGAGCAGTATTACCACGCGCCTGGCAAGTGTTCGACGATGGTGCTGGAGGTGGCGGCGCGCGCGCTGACCAAGCACGCGCTCAACGTGCACTGCGGGCACGACGACGTCTACGGTGCCCTGGACACCGGCTGGATCATCGTCTTCGGCAAGGACGCGCAGCAGGCCGCCGACCAGGCGCTCATCCTGCGCCGTGTGACGGAACTCAGCCTGACTCCCGGGATGAACGTGATGGACGGGTTCCTCACGTCGCACCTCGAGCGGACGTTCTACAAACACGAGTCGGCACTGATTCGCGAGTATCTGGGCGCGCCGGAAGACATCATCGATTGCCCGACGGAGAGCCAGCGGATCCTCTTCGGCCCCCGCCGCCGCCGCGTGCCGAAGATGATCGACCTCACCAACCCCGTGCTGCTTGGTCCCGTGCAGAACCAGGAGCACTACATGCAGGGCGTCGTCGCCGGCGCGACAACTTCACGGAACCGATCCTCGATTTCCTCGAGGCGGCTTACAAGGATTTCGGCGAGCTGACGGGCCGGTATTACGGCCTGGTTACCGAGTACAAGACTGACGATACGGACACCGTGTTCGTGTCGCTCGGTTCGGCTGCGGAGAACATCGAGGCCGCCGTCGACTACCTGCGCGAGCGGCGCGGCGTCACGGTCGGGTCGATTCACATCAACGTGTTCCGACCATTCCCTGAAGCGGCAGTGGTGAAGGCGCTCGCCGGCAAGAAGAACGTGATCGTGCTCGAGCGCACCGATGAGCCGATGGCTGGCGACAATCCCATGGGGCGCGACATTCGCACGGCGCTCAATAAAGCGCTGCAAGGCGATGCGGGTCTTGCCGAAGATCACGGCCGACCAGATGCCTCGTCTCTTCGGTGGCGTGTACGGTCTCGGCTCCCGCGATTTCAGGCCCGAGCACACGATCGGCGCGTACGAATTCGCGACCGGAGCGCGCGCCCGGAAGGATGGCAAGCGCGCGTCGGACGGCGCGTCGTTCATGGTGCTCGGCGTCGATCATCCGTACGAGGTGAGATCGGACGACACGCCCTCGCTGCTGCCCGACAAGGCGATCGCGGTCCGCTTCCACTCCGTCGGTGGCTGGGGCGCCATCACGACCGGCAAGAACCTCGGCGCCATCATCGGCGACCTCAACGATCTGCTCTATGAGCGCGACAAGGTCGTCGACGAGTTCGGCAACCCGAAGGAGATCATCCACGTCAGCGCGAACCCGAAATACGGATCAGAGAAGAAGGGGGCCCCGACCTCGGTACTTCATGATCGCCGCCCCTGAACGGATTCGGGTCAACTGCGATCTTCGGCACGTCAACGTCGTTCTCTGCTGCGATCCCAAGGCCTTCACCCATACCAATCCACTCGACGGCATGTCGGAGGGCGGGAGCCTGGTCTGGGAGTCGGACGAGGAAGGCGAGGCCGCATGGGAGCGGCTGCCGCTGTGGGCGCGGAAGCTGATCATCGACAAGAACATCCGCGTCTTCACGCTGCCTGGCTTCAAGATTGCGCGCGAGGCGACCGACCGCGGCGACCTGCAGCTGCGCATGCAGGGCAACGCGTTTCTCGGCGCGTTCTTCTCGGTGTCACCGATGCTGCAGGACTTCCGCATCACACCGGAGCAGTTCCGCGACGCGGTTCACAAGCAGTACGTGAAGAAGTTCGGCAAGCTTGGCGAAGGGGTCGTGACCTCCAACATGGAGGTCATGACCAAGGGCTTCGAGCTGGTGCGCGAGATCAAGGTTGGCGAGCTCGAAGCCGCCGATCGCTCGACGCTGCGCGGCAAGGCGCTGCTGCCGATGGCCATTCCGGAGAGCATCGCGGCCAGCGAGGGCTGCAGCACGGGCTGCCGCACGATTCCGCCGCCTGCGGATCAGCCGGCCCGTCCACCGCTGACGCGCGTCGCTGAGTTCGACGCGATGTTCAGGGCCAAGCTTGGCTACAACCAACCGGCCAATGCGTACGCCTCGCTCGGCATCATGGCCGCGGGCAGCGGCGATACCGCATCGAAATACGTCGCGCGCCGCGAGACACCGCTCTATATTCCCGAGAACTGCACGCAGTGCATGGAGTGCATCGCGGTCTGCCCGGATACGGCGCTGCCGAACTGCTCGCAGGACCTCGACACGATTCTCTATACCGCGGTCAGCAACTACATCAGCGACAGCAGCGAGCGCCAGAAGATGCTCACGCTGCTGCCGGAGATCAGCAAGCAGACCCGCGAGCGATGCGCGAAGCGGTGGCGAAGAACGATCGCACGCCGGCGCAGAACTTCATCAAGGACGTCACCCACGCGGTCAACGGTTTCTCGCCGATGGCGAAGGAGGAGTTCTTCAACGTCATCGACAAGGTGCCGATGGCGTTCCAGAAGGCGAACGCGATCTTCGCGACGCCCGAGAAGAAGAGCCCGGGCTCGGGCGGCATCTTCTCGATCTTCGTCTCGGATCTCTGCAAGGGGTGCGCGGCCTGTGTCACCGCGTGCGGCGAGCACCAGGCGCTGCGCATGGTGCAGGAGACCGAGGAGGTCAACGCCGAGCACGAGAGCGGCACCGCGTTCCTCAACCTGTTGCCCGATACCTCACAGAAGTATCTCGGGCTCTACAACGACACGCGGCCGCAGGACTCGAAGACCGCGACGCTGCGCAACATGCTGATGGTGCGGAAGAACTACGACGCGCTGGTCTCCGGCGACGGCGCCTGCGCGGGCTGCGGCGAGAAGAGCATCCTGCGCTCGGTGGCCGCGGTGACCGAGGCGTACATGCGGCCGCTCTATCACGCCAAGGCCGATCGCTTCCGCCAGAAGGCCGACGAGCTCGAGAAGGTCGGCGAAGCAGAAGCTTGCCGAGATGAAGGCGCGCGACCAGCAGGAATACGAGCTGTTCTGCCTGGCGGTTGCGCACCTGCTCATGGGCCTCGGCGGCGAAGACGACAAGGACACCAAAGGACGCATCGCGGCGCACGGGCCGATCTCCGACAGGGATGTCATCGGCGCCATCACCTCGGTCCTTCGGCACGAGGCGTTCATCCACAAGAACCTGCAGGCGGTCGACGGCCGCGCCGCCAACGGCATGTCGGTCATGGCCATGGCCGCGCACACGGGTTGCAACACCGTGTACGGATCGACACCACCAAACAATCCGCATCCGTATCCCTGGATGAACTCGCTCTTCCAGGACGGCATCACCGTCGGCTGGCTCCTCGGTGAGAGCTTCATCGTCGATCACGGCCGCCGATCGGTGATCCCGGAGCGGTTGGTCGACGCGCTCATGCACCGCGAGAAAGACGTCATCAACGCGCGCGAGTACTACGAGTACGTGCACTTCACCGACGCAACGATGACCGACCAGGAGATCCTCGAGATGCCGAAGGTCTGGGTGGTCGGTGGCGACGGCGGCATGGGCGACATCGGTTATCAGAACATGTCGAAGGTCATGCTGCAGAACCGGCCGAACATCAAGGCCGTCATGCTGGACACGCAGGTCTACTCCAACACCGGCGGGCAGAACTCCGATTCGACGCCGATGCTGGGCGGCAACGACATGAACGTATTCGGGGCGGCCACGCAGGGGAAGAACGTCGAGAAGAAGACCGTCGCCGAAACGTTCCTGGCGGGACACGGCTCGCCGTTCGTCGCGCAGGTCTCGATCGCAAACGCGCCGAAGCTGTACCGCGCGATCCTCGACGGCATCGAGTATCGGGGCACCGCGTTCCTGCAGTGCTTCACGACGTGTCAACCCGAGCACGGCGTACCTGACGACATGGCGCTGACGCAGGCACAGCGCGTGCGCGACTCACGCGGTGCGCCGGAGTTCGTGTTCAATCCGAGATTGGGCGAGACCTACCAGGAGGCGCTGGACGTCAAAGGCAATCCGTCGATCGACATGGACTGGTTCGAGACGCGCTTCAAGGGCAGCAACGCGCCCTATCGCTACACCGTGGCCCACTGGTGCGCGACCGAGGCCCGCTTCCGCAATCACCTCAAGAAGGTGAGGAAGGACGACCTGGCGAAGCTGATTCCTCTCGAGAACATGCTGGCACGCATCACCCAGCAGGACGTCGTCTATCGACGCTACCTGGTCGCGAGCCACCGGTCGTTCGTGCCGGACTTCGGCGTCTACATCACGGTCCAGGGATCCAACGGCGACGTCGAATACCGATCGCTCTCGCGGCAATTGGTGCTGTTCTGCGTGGAGCGGCGCAAGGCGTGGCGGATGCTGCAAAGCAAGGCGGGCATCGAGAATCGCGAATACAAGGCACAGCGGGCGCTGCTGGCGGACGTCGATGCCGGAAAGATCGCGAAGGAGGATTTCCTGGCGCACGCCGATCTGATGTTGAAGGAACGAATGCCGGCTGCTGCAGCGCACAAACCGGCGGAGCCCAAGGTCGCCGCGCCACCGGCCGCCGCACGAACGGAGCCGGCGTCATCGACTGTGGCGCATTGAGGTCCGGCTCGAACCTGGCACTTGCAAACGCGTCAACTCCCAAACTCCAATTCCCAACTCCCAACACGCCAGGCCATCGGGAATTGGAAGTTGGGGGTTGGGAGTTGACAGTCTGTCGCTAAGAGAGCGCCTTGTTGACCTCCGCCCAGTTCACCACATTCCACCAGGCGCCGATGTAGTCGGGCCGGCGGTTCTGGTACTTCAGGTAGTAGGCGTGCTCCCACACGTCGAGACCGAGGATCGCGGTCTTCCCGTCCATGAGCGGGTTGTCCTGATTCGGCGTGCTCGTGATCGACAGTTTTCCACCGTCGTTCAGCAGCCACACCCAGCCGCTGCCGAAACGACCAGTTCCCGCCTTTGCCCACTGCTCCTTGAATGCGTCGAAGCTGCCAAACGCGGCGTTGATGCCGTCGGCGACCTTGCCCGTCGGCGCTCCACCCGCATTGGGCGCCATCCATGTCCAGAACTTCGAGTGGTTCCAGTGCCCACCCCCGTTGTTACGGACCGCCGTACGAATGGCCTCGGGGACACTGTTGATGCCGCGGCACAGATCCTCGATGCTCTTCCCCTGCAGATCGGGATGCTTCTCGAGCGCGGTGTTCAGGTTTGTAACGTAAGCCTGATGGTGCTTGCCGTGATGAATCTGCATCGTCTGCGCGTCGATGTGCGGTTCGAGCGCGGCAAAATCGTACGGGAGCTTGGGCAGTTCGTGCGCCATTCGTCCTCCTCAGCGAGCGATCTCGACAGCGGGTGTTCGAGCCACGATCGCTCTCGAACCCGAGATCGTACTCTAACTGTTAGGAGATCGATAGCATCCGATCCAGCGCGACGCGATTCCAATGCTTCTGATCGGCTGACACGGTGACCTGGTTGTGGACGCGACCCTCGAGGAGCTCTTCCAGAATCCACAACAGGTGATTCGGCGAGACGCGGAACATCGTCGAGCACAGGCAGCCGAACTGGTCGAGTGACAGCACAGTGCGACCGGGTGCGAGTTGCTGTGCCAGACGATTGACCAGATGGACTTCCGTGCCAACGGCCCAGACAGATCCCTCGGGGCTGGCGGTGACCGCTTTGAGGATGTATTCAGTGCTTCCGCTGTCGTCGGCCGCCTGGACGACGTCCCACGGAACCTCGGGATGCACGATCACGCGTACCCCAGGATGCTGCTGTCGAACAGCCTGAATCTGCTTTGCGGTAAATCGTGTGTGGACCGAGCAATGCCCTTTCCACAGGATCATCTTCGCTGCACTCACCTGATCGGGATCGAGGCCGCCGCAGATCTCGTCTGGATCCCAGACCACCATCTCGTCGAGCGGGATACCCATCTTGTAGGCGGTGTTTCGCCCGAGGTGCTGATCGGGGAGGAACAGGATTCGCTCGCCGCGCTCGAAGGCCCATCGCAATGTCGCTGCCGCGTTCGATGACGTGCAGACTGTGCCACCGCGCTCGCCCACGAACGCCTTAATCGAGGCGGCGGAGTTGATGTAGGTCACCGGCACGACCGCCGACTTTCCCGAGCCATCTGGCGAGATGATGCCCATCTGCGTGAGCTCTTCCCAGCACGTCTCGAGCTGTTCGGGTGCAGCCATGTCTGCCATCGAGCAGCCGGCAGCGAGGTCGGGAAGGATCACCTTCTGATGCGGAGCGCACAAGACGTCAGCGCTCTCGGCCATGAAGTGAACGCCGCAAAACACGATGTAGTCGGCCTCGGGCCGATTCGCGATCTGGCGCGCAAGACGGAAGGAGTCGCCCGTGTAGTCGGCGAAGCGAATCACTTCGTCGCGCTGATAGTGATGACCGAGGATCACAAGCCGGGTGCCGAGCGCGCGCCGCGCTTCCGCAATGCGGACGTCCATCTCCTGGTCGGAGAGACCAAGGTACTTCTCCGGAAGCGGCTGTCGTTCGGAGATGCTTTCTTTCTCGAACTCGGTCAGCAGCGGAATGATCGACGCCATTGCCTGCAACGACCCCCTTGTGAAACTTTTCGCAAAGTCCGGACGTGAAAAAGGTCCAAACCCCGCTTGTGGGCTATCGCCCGACGGGATTTAGACCCGCTCAATTATGGTTCCGCGGGGTCGATGAGATCAACCGGCCAGATCCGCTGAGGCCTTGCGCCGAAGCGCGAGCGCGAAGGCGGCCCGGACACTACGATCGAGCTGAAGCCAGACACCGTGATTTACTGGGCTACTTCGCTATCGACGATGTTGTAGAGAGTGTCGCGCTCGAGAGGTTGGCGGCCCGCCGCACGGACAAGGCGCCCCAGTGCAGAAGTGGTCATCCCTTCCGGTGTGGCTGAGCCGGCCATGTGGTAAATCTTCTCTTCCTGCACGGTGCCGTCGAGATCGTCCACGCCAAACCACAGCGCCGCCTGAGCAAGCTCCAGCCCGGTCGCGATCCAGAACGCCTTGATGTGCGGAATGTTGTCCAGCATCAGCCGTGACACGGCGTGCACGCGCAACGTGTCCGTGCCGCTCGGCGCGGGCAGCTTTCGCATCTGGTTGTTGTCGGGGTGAAACGCGAGGGGAATGAAGGCCTGGAATCCGCCGGTCTCATCCTGCAGCGCGCGAGCGCGCAGCATGTGATCGACACGCTCGGCCATCGTTTCAATATGCCCGTAGAGCATCGTCACGTTCGACCGCAGCCCGAGGCGATGCGCGATGCGATGAATGTCCAGGTACCGTTCGGTCCCGCACTTGTCGCTGCAGATCTTCTGGCGCACTCGTTCGGCAAAGATCTCCGCCCCGCCGCCAGGCAGCGAGTCGAGGCCGGCGTCCATCAACTCGCGCAGGACCTGCGTGTCGGTCATGCCGTAGAGATCGGCAAAGAACGCAATCTCCACAGCGGTGAAACACTTCAGGTGGATGCCGGGACGAATCCGCTTGAATCCTCGTAGCAGGTCTGTGTAGTAGTTGAACGGAAGCTCGGGGTTCAATCCGTTGACGATGTGCAGCTCGGTCAACGGCTGATTGGCGCGCTGACGCAGCTTGTCCCAGGCCTCCTCGAGCGACATGGTGTAGGCCTCGGGCATCCCGGGCTTGAGTCGCGCAAAGGAACAGAAGAGACAACTGGCCTCACACACGTTGGTCGGCTCGAGTCGTAGGTTGTAGTTGAAGTAGGTTCGTGTGCCGTGGCGCTTTTCACGCTCACGGTTTGCGAGCCAGCCAACGGCGAGAAGGTCCGAAGCATCGAACAGGCGTACGCCGTCGTCGAGCGTGAGGCGCTCGCCCCGCTCGAGTTTGTCGTCGATGTCGGCCAGTCCGGCCGCCTGCACACGCGATTTCACAACGCTCCATGCCCGCAACAACGGGCCAAAGCCCTCGTAAATTCTAGCGTGCTATACTCGGCGCTGGAAAGCTTCAGTCAGGTGAGTGAGGGAAGTGGGTGCGAAAGCCCACGCGGTCCCGCCACTGTAAGCGGAGAGATTCGGTCGCACACGTCACTGGGTTCTGGCGAGTCTAAAAACTCGCCGCTACGGACGTAGCAGCGGGTCTTCAGACCCGCCGGACTCGGGAAGACAGATCGAATCACCAAGAACACTCCGCGAGCCAGGAGACCTCGCACCTGATGTCTGTCCCTACCTTTCGATGTCATCGCAAGACATCGCGAGGTGTTCCGGCGCGAAGGACGCCGGGAGGAGACAAATGTTCCTGGCCGCCGATCGCGTTTCATATACCTACGACCGTCGCGCCGGTATCGAACCAGTCAACGCTATCCGCGATGTCAGCATCCGGATACAGCGCGGTTCGCTGACCGGCCTGATTGGTCCCAACGGTTGCGGCAAGACAACGCTGCTCAAGCTTCTCGCCGGCGTGCTGCTACCGGACACCGGCTTCGTCGCACTCGATGGTCGCGACCTGGCCAGCATGCCGAGGCGGAACGTGGCGCGCCGCATTGCTGTCGTGCCGCAGGAGACGCACCCCGCCTTCGAGTACTCCGTCATGGAAATGGCTCTCATGGGCCGGCATCCGCATCTCGGTCCGTTTCAACTGGAAGGGCCGGATGACCTCGCGATCGCATATGAGGCGTTAGCGGCCACAGGCACGGCGCAGCTGGCAGAGCGCTCGTACATGACGCTCAGCGGCGGTGAGAAACAGCGCGTCGTGATCGCCAGCGCGCTGACGCAAACACCGGAAGTGCTGCTGCTCGACGAGCCCACGGCGTCACTCGACCTTGGGTATCAGCTCGAGATCGGCCTCCTCTTGCAGCGGCTGAATCAGCGAGCGATCCGCAACCATGGTGATGGCGACACATGACCTCAACCTCGCCGCATCACTTTGCGACACGCTCGTGTTGATGCGCGACGGGCGCGTGCTCGCGTCCGGCAACACTCGCGACGTGCTCACGTCGGCGATGGTTCGTCAGCTCTACGACGTCGAGGCCGACGTGCGCGTGCACGAACTCGCCGGGCACCTGACAGTGGTACCACTCGGACGAATCGAATGATCACGGTCGATTCCACTGACGCCGACGGGACGCCGCTCAGACGGCTCGGCGCACGGTCGTCGATCCGTGGCCGATTGACAACAACGGTCGTCGGCTTCGGAACATTGGCGGTCGCGACCTGCGCATTGGCGCCACTCGTCGGGACCACCGCGATCAGCCTGACACGCGCGCTCGATCCGTCCATCCCTTTCGATCAGAACGTCGACGCGCAAATCTTCTTCGTCGCCAGGCTCCCGCGCGTCCTTGCCGGTGCACTGGTCGGATCGACGCTGGCTTCCGCTGGTGTGGTGTTTCAGGCGATGCTGCGAAACCCGCTTGCCACGCCGTTCACGCTTGGTGTGTCGGCCGGGGCATCGCTCGGCGCCATGCTGGTCATCGTCTTCGGTGGAGTGCTGACGCTCGGTCCGATCTCGACGGTGTCCGCTGCCAGCCTCATGGGTGCCGCTGCGGCCACGGCAATGGTCTACTCGCTCGCGACCAGGCAGGGCCATGCGCTCTCGACATCGGTGCTCCTGCTCGCCGGCGTCACGCTCAACTCGTTTCTGTCCGCAATCATCATGTTCGTGCAGTACTTCGCGGACTTCGCCCAGATCTATCGCGCGGTGCGATGGATCATGGGAGACCTCGACGTCGGCGGCTTCGACCCGCTCATCGCCTCACTGCCTCTCGTCATCGTCGCCTTTGCGCTGTTCGCGCTGCTCCCGTCGTCGCTCAATCTGCTGAGCGTGGGCAAAGATGCGGCGGCTTCGCGCGGAGTCGACGTTGCCCGCGCACAGCGATTGGCGTTCTTCAGCGCATCGGTGGCAACTGCCGCTGCCGTGTCGCTGGCTGGACCGATCGGCTTTGTCGGCATCGTCGTGCCGCACCTGGTCCGATTGCTGGTTGGCGTTGATCACCGCATCGTGCTGCCGGCGTCCGCGCTTTTCGGCGCGGCCTTTCTGGTTGCCTGTGACCTGCTGGCGCGCACGATCCTCGCGCCCGTCGAGATTCCCGTCGGTGTCGTCACCGCAATGATCGGAGGCCCGTTCTTCCTGTGGCTACTCGTGCGCAAAAGCTGATCGCGCTCGTCGCGATCGCGTTCGTCTTTTCGCTTCCACGTACGCCCGCGGCACAGAACCGGACACCCGATTCTGCGCCCAGGCGCATCGTGTCGCTCGTGCCCGCGATCACCGAGATGCTGTTCGCGACGGGTGCCGGTCCGCAGGTCGTGGCCGTCAGCAGTTTCGACGAGTTCCCTGCCGAAGTGAAGTCACTGCCGAAGGTCGGGGCGCTGCTCGATCCCGATACCGAGCGCATCCTGTCACTGCGGCCGGATCTGGTCATCGTCTACGGCTCGCAATCGGATCTGCAGATGCAGCTCGAACGAGCCAGGATTCGAACGTTCAGCTATCGCCACGGTGGAATGGCGACCACGCTCGGTACCATTCGCGACCTCGGCGCTGCGACAGGCCATCGTCAGGAGTCGGAGGCGCTGGTGTCCTCGCTGCAGGCGCGCCTCGACGCCGTACGCAACCGGGTCAAGGGACGGCCACAGCCACAGACGCTGCTGGTGTTCGAGCGCCAGCCCGGGACATTGCGCGAGATCTACGTCAGCGGTGGCGTGGGTTTCCTGAACGACATGCTCGGCATCGCCGGTGGAAAGAATGTATTTGGCGACGTCGCACGTGAGTCCGTGCAGCCGTCGATTGAAACCCTCCTCGCGCGAGCACCGGATGTGATCCTGGAAGTGCGGGCCGAAGGGCTCATCGACAGAAACCAGCCTGCCGATCGAGATCCATGGTCGGTTCTCTCCTCGGTCCCCGCGGTGAGGAACCGTCGGGTGCATCGGATGACAGGCGCGTATCTCGTCGTTCCCGGTCCGAGGCTGGGGATGGCTGCCGAAGCGTTCGCGCGCGCACTTCACCCGGACGCATTCAAATGAAGATTCTGCTTTCGTGGAGCTCGGGCAAAGACAGCGCGTGGGCGTTGCATCTTCTGCGGCAATCCCAGCCTGGTGCCGTCGGCGCATTGCTGACGACAATCAACGAAGCAGTGGACAGGGTCGCGATGCATGCGGTTCGCCACGAGGTGCTTGCAGCGCAGGCACGCGCGGCCGGCCTTCCACTCCGCGTTGTTCGAATCCCGCACCCATGCCCGAACGAGGTGTACGAAGCACGGATGGCGGAGGCGGTGGCCGAAGCCGTCGCAGACGGTTTCACACACGTCGCTTTCGGCGATCTCTTTCTTGACGATGTGAGGCGCTACCGTGAGGAGCGGCTCGCCGGGACAGGGCTCGAGCCTTTGTTTCCTGTATGGGGTCTGCCGACAGCGAGACTCGCTGAGGAAATGATCGAGCGCGGATTACAGGCGCGCCTGTCCTGTATCGACACCCGCGTACTCGACCCGGGCTTTGCCGGGCGTTTATTCGATCGAGCCCTGTTGAGCGACCTGCCGGACAACGTCGATCCGTGCGGCGAGAACGGCGAGTTTCACACCTGCGTCATCGCCGGACCGATGCTGGACCGCGCGCTCGATGTCGAAATCGGCGAGACGGTCACGCGTGAACCCTTCATCTGGACGGATCTCGGTCTGCGACGGGCATGAGCCGCTACCCTTCCCGCATCGTGTGCCTGACGGAAGAGACCACAGAGACGCTCTATCTGCTGGGCGAAGGGCATCGCGTCGTCGGAGTGTCGGGCTACACTGTGCGCCCACCGGAGGCGCGACGCAAACCGAGAGTGTCTGCCTTCATCAGCGCGAAGTACGATCGCATCGAGGCGCTGCAGCCCGATCTGATTCTGACGTTCTCCGATCTCCAGGCCGCGATTACGTGCGAGCTGGTCAAACGTGGATTTCCGGTCGTGGCCTTCAATCAGCGAAGCATCGCCGAGATTCTTCAGACGATTCGAATGCTCGGCGCGCTTGTCGGCTGCGCCGCCAGGGCTGAGGCGCTGGCCGCCAATCTCGAGCTCGAGCTCGATTCGATCCGGGCCGCCGCAACCAGGCTTCCCGCGCGGCCGCGCGTCTACTTCGAGGAATGGGACGATCCGCTGATCTCAGGCATCAGATGGGTCGAAGAGCTCGTCGAGGTCTCCGGTGGTGATCCGATCTTCCCGGAGCTTCGCGAAGCCAGACTCGGGCGCGACCGAATCGTGTCAGCCGACGCCGTCATCGACCGTCGCCCGGATGTGATTGTCGCGTCGTGGTGCGGGAAAGCAGTTCGATCGGAGAAGATCGCCAATCGTCCGGGCTGGCAGGACGTCCCCGCCATCCGCAACCGGCACATCTACGAGATCAAGTCTTCGTACATCCTGCAGCCAGGACCGGCAGCACTGACCGAAGGCGTTCACCAGCTTCATCGCATCGTCGCCAAGGTCGCTCAGGGGCTGGCCGATCATCGGCTTCACGCCTGAAAGCGTTGGCAAATTTATTTGTCGGGCTTCGAGTATTTGTTGCGCGGATCCTTGCCGACGATGTGCTCGACGTCCTGATTGTTTTCGTTGCAGATGTACTCCATCAACTCGGTGCCGGCGTCGTACTCATGGCCACCGTACAGTGTGAACGGTCTCGTGTACGCTCCCGGGTCGTCGATGGTGACCTCGTACTCGAGTGTGCCGAAGTTCGGACGCCGATAGCGCTCGATGGTGCGCAACTTCTCAGTATGTGGATGACCGGCAAAGTCGAACCAGAATTTGTCGTTGAATCCGATCGTATCGATGACCAGCGTGTCACCCTCGAACCGGCCGATCGAGTGACCGTACCACGTCGGGTCCAGATCGTCAGGATCTGGATGCTTGCCGTTCATGAAAATCTGTCTATAGCTGTGGATGTTTCCTTCGAACAAGAAAAAGATGTGCGTCGGCGTCTGCAGGATCCGCCATGGGTACGGCGCCTGTCGAGGGACACCTGTCGGTAGACAACGCGCCTCCGGGTCGTCCTTCGAAAGCCGCTCGAGCGTAACCTTCAGCGCCCAGTCCTGGATGGGCAGGGTGTCGCCCGGCTTCAGCGCGTCGTTGATGTCGTAGATGAACTTCCGATCGGGCGTCCAGATGCCGGAAAAATCCACCTTGCCATCAGCAGTGCGTGGAGTTGGTGCGGGTGGAGTGGTGCGTTTCGGTGTATTCAGCGCGTCGCCCTGTCCGAGGGCGCTGGCCGGCACAATCACCCACGACATCGCGATGACGACCGCCACGATGAGCGACTGACGGATGGGTGCGATCACGGTGTCACCTCCACGTTGGGCCGATGGACGTCCGGCTACAGCCGGACACTACGACTGCAGATCATACGAGCGTTCTGGCGTACGAGAACACGTCATGTGGTTCTGCGGACAGATTGGGGAAAACAAGGTGTCGACGCAGTACGCCCTCGCGGGAAAAACCACACTTTTCCATGACCCGCCATGACGCTCGATGGTCGGTGTGGCACAGCGCGTACAGGCGCACGATCTTCAGCTCAGCTGCCAGGTCGACCATCGCGCCAAGCGCCTCCGTGGCGTAGCCCTGCCCCCAGGCATCACGAGCAAACACGTAACCTGTGGCCGCGCATTCAACACTCTCCATAACCAGACCGGCGCTTCCAAGCAGTTGTCCGGTCGCGCGCGAGAAGGCGAGCAGCGGTCCTGCCGGCCAGCGCCTCCACTCGGCCTCGCTGAAAGCCACAAACGCCTTCGTATCGTCGACCGAGGCGTGACACGGCCAACCCATGTAGCGCGTGACCTCTGGATCCGCGGCATAGCGCTCGAAGATGGCTCGAGCATCACCAGGCACGGGTGCCCTGAACAGCAGCCGCGCTGTCTCACGAAACACGTCGCTAGGCACCGAGAAAGAGATCCTCTCTCACCTCTGGAATGACCCCTGACCTGCGAGCACGCTCGAAGAGCACCTCGACGGCACGCCGCCCCTCCGCTCCCAGGTCTACCGAATACTCGTTCACGTAGAGATCGATGTGCTTGTACATGACCTCGTCGCTCATCGCCTGTGCATTGGCACGCACGAATGGAAGGCTCGCCGCTCGATTGGCAAACGCGTACTCGACACTGCGGCGCATCACCCGATTGACGCGGCGCCTCACGTCATCGGGAAGGCGGCGATTGATGACGATCCCGCCGAGTGGAATCGCGGCACCCGTCTCCGATTCCCAGTATTCACCGAGGTCGATGATCTTCTTGAGCCCACGGCCCGCATAGGTGAATCGGTTCTCGTGAATGATGAGGCCGGCGTCGAACCTGTCCTCGAGGAGTGCGTCCTCGATCTCGGAAAACAAACATTCGGTCTTGTTCTGAGCCTGCGGAAACGCAAGGCTCAATAGAAAGTTGGCGGTCGTGAACTTCCCGGGAATGGCAATTCGCAGTTTTCCGGATACGACTTCGTCAAAGGAGATCCCACGCCTCGAGATCAACAGCGGACCGCAGTTCCGCCCGAGCGCGCTGCCTGCATCCAGCAGGACGTAATCATCGGCGCAGTAAGCGTAAGCGTGAAAACTCAATTTCGTGATGTCCGCGTCGCCCGCAAACGCCGATGCATTCAATGCTTCGATGTCCGCCATGCGAACCGAGAAGTCGAGACCCTCGCAATCGATGCGGCCATGCACCATGGCGTCGAACATGAAGCAGTCGTTCGGGCACGGAGAGAATCCGAGCGTGAGCGTCATCACTCGAAAATCCGTCGCGCGGATCGCGTCAGCTCCGCGATGGCTTCGTTCAACTTCCATGCTGATCGGTTTCGCCGCTCGACGAGGTTGGAAACCGCGCGTACCTGAGCGAACGGGACGCCGTGAATCAGGCATGAGTACATGAAACGCAGCTCCTTCCATGGATTCCACATCGGGATTGAAGCGCCCGGTCACGCGCGCAATGGACGCTTCGTTCCCGTGCACGGTGTTCACCGTGACGCCATCCACTTTCGGGAGACCGGTCAGTGCCACAAACGGCGGCGGCGACGCGTTGACCAGTTTTCCTCTCTTGAATGGAAACTCGTCGTCACCGAGTAGGTTCATCTGCTGGATCGTCAGAAAGCTGTCGCCGTCTTCGGCACCCAGTTCAACCAGCCGATCCGAGACGACGTGAACGACTGTGCCAGGGTCGATCGCCGCCCTGAAGCTGCCACACACACCCAGATTGAGCGCCACATCGAACTCGTGCGTGCACAATGCTCGCGAGCACCACGACGCGGTGGCGACCATCCCGACGCCGCGTCACGAGCACGTCGATGTCGTGACCAACTCCGGTGTATCGCGTGGATCTTGGACCGGTATTGGCCCCGTGACCGAGCCCTGCGACAAAAGGGCCGACTTCGGCCGGAGTGGCCGCGACCACCAGAAGGCGCACGGCTGTTTAGGTTACTTCTTATCCTTCGCCTTGTCGGCGAGCCAGCGGAAGAGAGAACTGAAGTCAGCCGCGGGAGCGCGGAATTCCTGCGGCGTGATCTGCCTCGAGGATCTGGCGATGGGTGGGTGCACCGTACGGCATCGGACCAGTCATCAGGTTGGGTTCCGGAGCCCACAGCTCGATGCGGGGGGCGCGGCCGTAAACGTCGACGAAGAAACTGAGGTTCAGGCCGTCCTGGTTCTCTCGGACCGTTGCCTGTTGCAGCTGCCGCTGAATCCGCTCGAGGTTCACCGGCAGTTTGGCCACGTCGACGTTCTGCTGCGCTGCCGCAGGAACGGCCGACATGGACGATAGAAACGCCGCGAGAGCGATGTGGCGGCAGTTCATATACCTTTAGACGAGCCTCCTATCTTACTGGTTTTCCTTCCATTCTTCGTACCAGGCCATCTGGATAGCCTCGAGCTTCGGTTCGTTCGATGTCTTCGCGTCGTCATCGAAACCGTCGAGCCCCATGACTTTCTCGCGCAGGTCGGTAAACCGGACCGTAAGCGGGTCAACCGATGGAAATTTTTCAAACAGGGCGATTCCGATGTCCTCGGAGTTCGTCCATTTCATGGCTGCGCCCCGTTTTGACGTTCCTTCTCATCCGACTTGCCCAGCTGAATGCCGCCGCCTTCCTGTACGTAGTTGCGCGTGTACATCGGGAACTCGACGACGACGTCACCCTTGATCACGGCCTGGCAGCCGAGTCTGGAGCTGGTGGTCAAATCCCAGGCGGTGTCGAGCCGGTCGAGCTCGTTGTCCTGTTCCTCGCTCAGGTTCTCCATCCCCTTGCGGACGATGAGATGGCACGTCGTACAGGCGCAACTCCCGCCACAGGCGTGCTCGAGCCCGATGCCGAAGTTCATCGCCACGTCGAGAAAGGATTCGGGAAGGCCGTGATGTTGATATTCGAGCTTCCCGTGCTCGAACTCCACGGTTGTTTCCTTGCCGTCTTTGATGAAGGTGACTTTGGGCATCAGACGTCTTTCACATTTTTCCCGGCAAGCGCCTCGCGGACGCCCCGATTCATCATGACCTCGGCCAGGCGCTGAGTGGCGTGATTGAGATCGTGTCTGCGATCGCGAATCACGTCCCGATCGGTGCCGGCCATGACCTGCTTCAGCGCCGCCAGCGCGGATTCGATGCGCTCCGGCTCGCCGGGCTGCAGGTCAGCGGCAGCAATCTCGGCAAAACCCGGGCGGCGCAGCGACTTCTCCGTCGCGAGAATCACCGTTTCAGCCTCGTTCCGCGCCTCGATGAGGAGGCGGGCATCGATATCGGCCTGCGCATGCTCGAACGATTCGATCAGCATGCGCTCCACTTCCTGATCCGTCAGACCGTATGAGGGCTTCACCTCGATGGTCTGAGCGATGCTGGTGCGCAGCTCGGACGCCGCCACGCTCAGGATTCCATTGGCGTCGATCTGGAACCGGACCTCGATGCGCGGCAGGCCGGCCGGCATCGGCGGAATGCCTCGCAGCTTGAAGCGGGCGAGCGAGCGGCAGTCCGCGGCCAGCTCCCGTTCACCCTGCAGCACGTGGATATCGACCGACGTCTGGTTGTCGACTCCGGTCGTGAACATCTCACGCCCGCTCGCCGGAATCGTGGAGTTGCGCAGGATGATCTTCGATACCACGCCACCCATCGTCTCGATGCCGAGGCTGAGCGGCGTTACGTCGAGCAGCAGCATCTCGCGACGGCCGCTGATCAGAATGTCCGCCTGCACCGCGGCGCCAAGCGCCACGACCTCATCGGGATTCAGCTCACTGTGCGGAGTTCGACCGAACAGCTCCGACACGATCCGGCGGACGAGCGGCACCCTGGTGGAACCGCCAACGAGAACCGCCTCATCGACCTCCGACGGCTCGAGCCCGGCATCCGCCAGCGCCTGACGGACTGGCTGAATGGTTCGCTCGACGAGCGGACGAATCAGCTGCTCGAACTCCGCGCGGGTGATGCGGCGGCGATAACCGAGCGTTTCGACACGAATCTCGGCTTCGTCGGCGTCCGTGAGATCGAGCTTCGCGGCGATCACGGCCATCCGGAAGGCTTGAACATCTTGGGCGGGTCTGGAAGTCGCCGACGCGCCCTCGGCGCGATGGCGGCTGGACCCGTCGATTTCGCGGAGCACCAGCTCCACGAGCAGCCGGTCGATGTCGTCGCCGCCGAGATGCGTATCGCCGTTGGTCGCCAACACCTGGAAGACACCGTCTTCGACCTTCAGGATCGAGATGTCGAAGGTACCGCCGCCAAGGTCGTAGACCGCGATGATGCCGCGGTCACGCCGATCGAGTCCGTAAGCGAGAGAGGCCGCCGTCGGCTCGTTCACGATGCGAAGCACTTCGAGCCCGGCCAGACGACCAGCGTCGCGCGTCGCAGTTCGCTGCGCGTCGTTGAAGTACGCCGGGACCGTGATGACGGCGCGATCCACCTCGAAATCGAACTCGCCCTGCTCCCGGAAGTGCTCTTCGGCCCGCTGCTTCAGCTCGCGCAGGACGAACGCGGAGATCTCCGGCGGGGTGAACTCGCGATCGTCCAGTCCAATTCGAACGACGCCGCCTGGCTCGCCGCCGACTTTGAACGGCAGGAGCGCAGCCTCGTCGCGGACGTCATCGACGCCACGGCCCATGAAGCGCTTGACCGAGTAGACGCTTCGCGACGGGGCGGTCAGCAGGCGACGCTGCGCTTCACGGCCGACGAAGAAGGTTCCGTCCTCGCCGAGCGACACGACTGAGGGCACCAGCGCGTCGCCCGACCCATCGCGGATCACATGCGGCACACCGTCTCGCACGTATGCGACGAGGCTGTTCGTCGTCCCGAGGTCGATTCCTACGACTTTACCCACGGCTCTCGGCTTTCGGTTCCAGGCCCTGGGCCTCGCGATCGATGGAGGCCAACAGGTTGTTGATGTAATTCCGCTCGAGTAGGCGCTCGCGCAGCGCCTCGAGCGTCGCACGTCGTTCTGCCACCGAACCTTCCGCGTGCTGCTGGTCCCAGCGCGCGCTCAGCACTTCGACTTCGCGTTCGTGCTCCTCGCGTTTCAGATCGATCGGCTTGCGTGCAGAGTCGAGCCGCTCGCGCAGTCGTTCGGGGTCGGCGCCTGACTCACGCGCCTCACGGATCTCGTCGAGCTCCTCGTTGAGCGCGAACACTTCCTCGAGCAGCCCCGGTGGAACCTTCGCGCTGCCATCCTCCGACTTCGCCGACGGCAGCCCCTCGATCGCAAGGAGATGCTCGATGCGCGAAATCGGGTTACGCAGCGCCCGATATGCGTCGTTCAGGTACGACGACCGCTCCAGGCTCGCGAGCCGCTCGGTCGGCGCCGCGTTGTAGAAGTAATCCGGATGGAACTGCCGGCTCAGATCGCGAAAGCGCCGCTCGAGCTGTGCCTGATCGATGACCAGCCGCCGCGGCAATCCCAGGAACGAGAAGTAATCGCCGTGCCGCCCGAGCGCCAGGATCCGGCTGCACTGCGGGCAGAAATGCTCGTCCACTGGCGCGCCGGCACCGCAGTTCCGGCATTCCAGTGTCGACACGTGACGCGCAGGAATCGGATCGGGAGTCATGAGGCACTATGCAGCAGGCAGTTCACAGCCGGGAGTTCACAGTCATCGTCCTGGTTCGAGCTCCGGCGGAAGATTCAGTGAGAATCCGCCGCCCGCTGTGAACTGCCTACAGTCTGCGACGCCTACGCACCGAAAGAGCTGCCGCAGCCGCAGGTCTCCTTCGCGTTCGGGTTATTGAACACGAAGCCCTTGGTCAGAAGCGCAGTGTCGTAGTCGAGCGTCGTTCCCTTGAGAAACAAGTAACTCTTCTTGTCCACGAAGATCTTCGCGCCATGCCCTTCGAAGACCTCGTCACCGAGACGCGGCTGCCGCTCCCAGGCGAACATGTAGCTCAAGCCGGAACAGCCGCCGCCTTTCACGCCCACACGAAGACCGCCATCGTCGATACCCTGCTTGGCCATCAACGACTGAATCTTGCGCGCCGCGGTCTCGGAGATCTGAATCATGTCAACTTCCAACTACCACTCAACTCCCAACTCCAAAGCGGTCTTGGAATTTGGGAGCTGGAGGTTGGGAGTCAAGCATTCGGCTGAGCGTGCGTCGCGGTGGCCGCAACACCTTTGTCCTTGTCCTGCTTGCTCTTGTAATCCGCGATGGCCGCCTTGATGGCGTCCTCGGCAAGAACAGAGCAGTGAATCTTCACGGGCGGCAGTGACAGCTCCGCGACGATGTCCGTGTTCTTGATCGCGAGTGCCTGATCGACGGTCTTCCCCTTCAGCCACTCAGTGGCGAGGCTGGAGCTGGCGATCGCCGAGCCGCACCCGAACGTCTTGAACTTCGCATCGTCGATGATGCCCGTCTCCGGGTTCACCATCACCTGCAGCTTCATCACGTCGCCGCACTCCGGCGCCCCGACGAGACCGGTACCAACGTTGGCGCTGTCCTTGGGAAGCGACCCGACGTTGCGCGGGTTCTCGTAGTGGTCGATCACCTTGTTTGAGTAAGCCATCGTTTTCTCCCCGACTCTGACCTTTGACCTTTGACCTTTGAACTTAGTGGGTGGCCCACTGCATCTTCGAAAGGTCCACGCCTTCCTTCACCATCTCGTACAGCGGCGACATCTCACGCAACCGCCGCACAACGTTCGTCAACTTCTCGATTACGTAGTCGACTTCCTCTTCCGTCGTCCAGCGACCGAGCCCGAAACGAATGGACGAGTGCGCCAGGTCATCGCCGGCGCCCAGCGCCTTCAATACGTAAGACGGCTCCAGGCTCGCCGAGGTGCAGGCCGAGCCGGACGAGACGGCCACATCGTTGATGCCCATCAGCAGCGACTCACCTTCGACATACGCGAAGCTGATGTTGAGGCTGTGCGGCAGGCGATGCGTCATCGAGCCATTGACGTAGAGCTCGTCGAGATTCTTGTGGAGCCCTTCGTTCAGCCGATCGCGTAACTTGCTGAGGCGTTCGGTGTCGGCAGCCATCTCCAGCCTGCACAACTCCGCGGCCTTGCCGAGACCGACGATGCCAGGGACGTTCAGCGTGCCTGATCGCATGCCGCGCTCGTGGCCACCGCCGCTGATCTGTTCGGACAGCAGCACGCGCGGATTGCGGCGCCTCACGTACAACGCACCGACACCCTTGGGGCCGTACATCTTATGCGCGCTGAGCGACAGCAGATCGACCTTCAGCTCGTTCACGTTGACGGGTACTTTGCCCACAGCCTGCACAGCGTCGGTGTGGAACAGAATCCCCTTCTCCTTCGCGATCGCGCCAATCTCGGCGATCGGCTGCAGCACGCCGATCTCGTTGTTGGCGGTCATGATCGTGATCAGAATCGTCTTGTCGGTGATCGCCGCACGCAACTCGTCGAGGCTGATGCGGCCGTCCTTCTGCACCGGCAGATAGGTCACGCGCATGCCCTGCTTTTCGAGCTTCTTGCCCGTATCGATCACGGCCTTGTGCTCGGTGACGCAGGTGATGATGTGATTGCCCTTTTCGCGGTACATCTCCGCGGCACCCTTGATCGCCAGGTTGTTCGACTCGGTCGCGCCGCTCGTGAAGATCACTTCCTTCGCGCTGGCGCCAATCAGATCGGCAACCTGCTTGCGCGCGTTCTCCACCGCCTCCTCGGCTTCCCAGCCGAAGGCGTGATTGCGGCTCGCGGCGTTGCCGAACTGTTGGGTGAAGTACGGGAGCATCGCCTCGACCACGCGCGGATCGGCCGGCGTAGTGGCGTGGTAGTCCATGTAAATCGGCAGCTTCATCGTCATCCCTGTCGCGGGCCGACGCCCGCGCTCGCTGACATTCCGGTCCTGCGCACGACAGCCAATTCGACTGCGGCCGGCGCGGACTCACTCTCCGCAGCCATCTCTGCGATGCTCACCGTGCCGAGCGTCGCGACAATCCGTTCGCGGATCTGCCACAGCGGGCCGCGCACGTTGCATTTGCTGTACTGCTCGCAGTCGTGCTTGTCCGTCGAGCAGGCAGTCACCGTGAACGGACCGTCGATGGCCTGAATGACGTCCGCCACGCTGATCGAACCAGCGGGCCGGCTCAGCATGTAGCCGCCGCGCGTGCCCTGCGTCGAGACCAGCAGCCCGGTTCGAACCAGCCGCTGGAGAACTTTCGCCATCAACTCGATGGGAATGTCATAGCGTTCGGCAATATCGCGAGCGCTGGTCGATGCGGATGGGCTGCCCTGCTTCCGCGCAAGGTGATTCATCGCGATCAGCGCGTAATCAGCCTTTTTCGACAACCTCAGCATATTGCCCAGCTCTCGCCATAACCTTCGGCCATGGCGGAATATCCGACTTCTCCAGTCGGTATTCTATGCCCCACGTTGAACTCCGTCAAGAACGGTCGGATATTTCCGTTACCGTTGGACCAAGCGTTCAGTACTTGGGCTGCGATGGATCGACCTTATCGATCCACTCGAGAATCCCGCCCTTCAGGTTCTTCACGTTGGTGAAGCCGACCGTCTTCAAAAAGTCCATCGCCTTCGCGCTGCGACCGCCCATCTTGCATTGCGCGACGATCTCCCGATCGCGCGGAAGTTCCTGGTATCGCCGCGGAAGCTCGCCGAGCGGAATGAGCATCGAACCCGGTATGCGATTGATTTGATACTCGTTCGGTTCGCGGACGTCGAGAATGAAAGGCGTCTCGCCTGCATCCAGCTTCTTCTTCAGTTCAACCGGCGTAATCTCCCAATCGTTCACAGCTCCTCCAGCGTTCTCCGTCGCCTGGGCGGCAGGCACGACGCCACAGAACTGGTCGTAGTCGATCAGCTTCGTAACCGTCGGATTCGTCCCGCACACCGGGCACTCGGGGTCCTTCTTCAACTTGAGCTCGCGGAACCGCATCTTCAGCGCGTCGTAGATGAGGAAGCGGCCGATGAGCGGTTCACCGATGCCGATCATCAGCTTGAGCGACTCGGTCGCCTGAATCACGCCGATGATGCCTGGCAGCACGCCGAGCACACCACCCTCGGCGCAGCTCGGCACCAGTCCGGGCGGCGGCGGCTCGGGATAGAGGCAGCGATAGCACGGCCCGTCCTTGGTCGCGAAGACAGACGCCTGGCCCTCGAACCTGAAGATGCTGCCGTAGGCATTCGGCTTACCGCTGATGACGCACGCGTCGTTCACCAGGTAGCGCGTCGGGAAGTTGTCGGTCCCATCCAGGATCACGTCGTAAGGCCCGAACAGTTCGAGCGCGTTCTGCGATGACAGTGCCGTCTCGTATGTGTCCACCTGCACATGTGGATTGAGCGCGACGATGCGATCCTTTGCCGATGCCAGCTTCGATCGACCGACGTCAGGTGTCCCGTGCAGAAGCTGTCGCTGCAGGTTGCTGTAGTCGACCACGTCGAAATCGACGATGCCGATGCGGCCGACGCCGGCCGCAGCGAGGTACATCGCGGCAGGTGACCCGAGTCCGCCAGCGCCGATGCACAACACGCTGGACTGTTTCAGCTTGCGCTGACCATCGATGCCGACCTCCGGCATGATGAGATGCCGGCTGTAGCGCTTGATCTCTTCCGGTGAAAGATCCTCCGACGCAGTCGCTCCCGTCTTCTGCGGGGGCGTCGCAGTGGTCGGCCCACCTTCGCGCGTGCGCTTCGGTGGGTCCTCCGTAGCCTTGGCGGAGGACGCGCCGCCTGCCACCGACGGGACAATGCTCAGCGTGTCACCGGCCTTGACCGGTGTTTCTTCGCGCTGCAGGTAGCGGATGTCCTCGTCATTCAGATACACGTTCACAAAGTTCCGCAGCCGTCCGTTGTCGGCGTAGAGATGCTTGCGGAGGCCTTCGTACCGTGTGGTCAGATCTGCGAGCAACTCGCCCACAGTGGCGCCGCTGACCTCCACGGACTCTCTCTTGTCGGTGAACGGACGAAGCGGCGTCGGGATGTTAATTGTGTTCGGCATAGGTCAGGCGTTCCGGATCGAAGGCTGAACGGTCCTCACGAAGGCGCCAGGAGGTCATCGCCTCTGGCTTCCCCGCGCGAACGGAAACGATGATGTACGAAAAGAACGGCCACGCGTGATCCAAATGGTACCTGCGACGGCCGTGCCGGGTGATCGGGATGCGAGTGGTAGAACCCAAGTAGATCGGCGCCCAGTTCCGAGGCACGCCGCTCGGCGGCGGTGTAATCCTGCGGCCGAACCAGGAACCGCCGGCGCGGCCCTTCGTCGGTCGTGTTCGACAGCGGCAGCGTCGCGGTCACGACGCCGTCACGTCCATACAGCGCACCGCAGCACTCATTCGGGTAAATCTCCGCGCCATGCGCGCGAATTGCGCGCTCGACGTGCGGTGAAACGACCAGCGTGGGCATCGTGCTCTCGTCCCAGAAGCGTTCCGAGAGGTACTTTTCTCCTCCGTCACAGAAAACGACAACGATGACCGCATCTGACGTGGCGCGCGCAACACGAAGCGCACCGGCGAGATTCGCGCCGCTCGAGATACCGACGAACAGACCGTCCTGCGCCAGGCGGCGTGTCAGTTCGTGAGCCTCCTCGGTGCTGACACCAAGGTCCTCGTCTGCGAGCGCCGGGTCGTAGATGCCCGGCACGATGGCGGTCGCCATGTGCTTGAGACCTTCGAGGCCGTGCAACGGCGAATCGGGCTGCACCGAGATCAGGCGGATCGACGGATTGACTTCGCGAAGCTTCCGGCCAACACCCACAAACGTACCGCTCGTGCCGAGCCCGGCGACGAAATGTGTGAGACGACTACCGGTTTGCTCGAGGATCTCCGGCGCCGTAGTGTCGTAGTGCGCGCGCCAGTTCCCAGGGTTGTTGTACTGATCGGCGTAGAAGTAGCGATCCGGTTCGGCGGCGTACAACGCCTTCGCGCGCAGGATCGCACCGTCAGAACCCTGCATCGGGTCGGTGAAGACGATCTCGGCGCCGAAGGCGCGCAGAATCCGCTTCCTCTCAGGCGTGACGTTGGAGGGAACGCACAGCCTCACCCGGTAGCCTCGAGCGCCGCCGATCATGGCGTAGGCAATGCCGGTGTTCCCCGAGGTCGCATCCAGGATCATCTTGTCGTGCGTCAACGCACCTGAACGTTCACCGTCGGCGATCATGCGGGCGGCCGGCCGGTCCTTGACGGATCCACCAGGATTCCGCCACTCCGCCTTTGCGTACAGCTCGACATTACGCAGTCCCGCCTCGAAGGTGGTGAGCCGGATTAGAGGCGTATTCCCGATCAGGTCGACGACAGAAGCGGCCGTTCGCAGAGGGCCGGAAGTGGCAACCGACATATCCGACTGGTCTAGTCCGAAATTATACTTCGGCCTACCGGGGTCAGACCCCTTGATACCGAGCGACTCAAGGGGGAAGACCCCTTTCGCCCCGTCGGCTACTTCGCCGGTCTCCCTTCCGTATCGCGAGTTTCCATCGCGCCCAGGTTGAGCTTCTTCAGCTGCGGTTCGATCTTCGCCTTGTCCCCAACCGCCACGACGACCATCGCGCCGGGATTGAGGTACCTCTTGGCGACAGCCAGCGTCTGATCCGGCGTGACGGCGTTCACCTGTTCGGCGTAGCGGGTGTAGTAGTCCAGGCCCAGGTCATAGATGAACACGTTCGAGAAATTGCTCACCGCGTTCGCGCTCGACTCGAACGCCCCCGGCAGCGAGTTGGACAGCGAGTCCTTGGCTTTCTTCAGTTCATCTTCCGACACAGGACGATCGACCATCCCGCGGACTTCCTTGAAGATCTCCGTCACCGCGGGTCCGGTCACATCGGTGCGGATGCCCGACGCCACCTGAAATGGTCCCGCCGCGCGGCGGAACGCGAACTGCGACGACGCACCGTAGGTGTAGCCGTGCTGCTCGCGCAGGTTCATGTTGATGCGGCTCGAGAACAGACCGCCAAGCGCGAGATTCATCACCTGCAGCGGGCGGAAGTCCGGCGACGAACGCGGCGCTCCGATGCTGGCCACGCGCACCTGCGTCTGCGGGCTGCCCGGCTTGTCCACGACAACCACGCGGGCCGCAGTCGTCGTCGGTGCGCTGAGCGCCGGTTGCGCCGGCGTTCCCGATTGCCAGGAGCCAAACGCCTTCTCCGCCAGCGCACGCAGTTCGTCCATCGAGATGTCGCCGGCAACGACGAGCGCGGCGTTGTTCGGCACGAAGTTCTGTTTCCAGAACGCCACCATGTCGTCCCCTGTCATCGCCTTGACCGACGCCTCAGTGCCGACTTCGCTGTACCCATACGGATGCTTCGGACCGTAGAGGACGGCGGCGGTTACCTGTGCGGCGACCTGGGCCGGGTTGTCACGCTGCTGGATTAGACCGGCGAGGCGACTCGCGCGCTGCCGCTCGATCTCTTCGGCAGGGAACGATGGATTGAGGACGACATCCGAGAGGATCTCGAGCGTGGCTGGAAAATTCTTCGTCAGCGATCGCGCGGAGATTGTGGTCGCATCCATCGAGCTGCTGGTCCCGAGCGACGCACCGAGTCGAGAGACGTCATCAGCGATCTGAAGCGCGTTGCGCTTCGCGGTCCCCTCGTCGAGCATGGCGGCAACGAAGTTCGCCGTGCCCGGTTTGTCCAGAGGATTGGCATCGCTACCGGTCCGCAGCACGAGGTTGGATGCGACGATGGGCAGACCGCGCCGTTCGCTGAGAATGAGTGTCAGACCGTTCGCGAGCTTGGCCGATACCGGCGTTGCCAGCTGCAACGGACGCGCGGCCCCCGCACGCGGAACCTGATTGCGCCACGGTTCGTCGGGATTGATCGACTCGCCTCCACTCTGCGACGCAGCCACGGCAGGCGGCGTCGGAACCTGCGGCGCGGGCGCCGGCTCCCCGGGAACGACATGCATCACGACGCGCGAGTTGTTGGCCAGCTGCTCCTTGGCAAAGGCCTGAACGGACGAGGGGCTGACTGCGCGATACCGCTCGATGTCCTTCGCCAGGTAGTCCGGCGTGTCCAGATAGTGGTTATACGAATTGAGGCGATCGGCCACACCACCGAAGCCGCCGAGACGCTCGAGTCCGCCGATGATGTTCGTCTCGATGGTGTTGCGCGCCTGTTCGATCTCGCGGGCGTCGACCGGGTTGGCGCGGAATGCCGTCAGCTCTTCTTCGATCGCCTTCTCGAGCTCCTCAACGGTGTGCCCGGGGCGCGCCGTCGCCTCGATCTGGAAGATTGATCCGAGAATCAGCGAGTACTGCTGCGCCGAGACGGTCTGCGCGATCTGTTTTTCATAGACCAGCTTTTTGTACAACCTGCTCGATCGCCCGCCGCCCAGGATATTCGAGGCCACGTCGGCATCGGCGTCGCCAGGTTTGAAAATCGGTGATGTCACCCATGCCATGTACACCCGCGGCAGCTCGACGCGTGCGTTCACCACCTTCCGGCGCTCTGATGTGATCTTCGGTGTCTCGGCCTTGATTGGGGGAACCTCAGAGCCGCGTTTCAACGTGCCGAAGTATTTCTCGACAAGTGTTTTGGCATGCGCGGGATCGAAGTCGCCCACAATGGCAAGACTGGCGTTGTTCGGCGAGTAGTACTGCCTGAAGAACCGCCTGACGTCATCGAGCTTCGCCGCCTGAATATCCTCGTGTGAGCCGATGACATTGCCGTAGTAGGGATGTCCCTTCGGGAGGAGCGTCTGCACCATCGCTTCTTCCGCAAGCCCGTACGGCTGGTTCTCCACGCTCTGACGCCGTTCGTTTCTCACGACGTCCTGCTGGTTCGACAGCGCGGTCTGATCGACGACGTCGAGCAGATAGCCCATGCGGTCAGACTCCAGCCACAACGCCAGCTCCAGCTGGTTGGTCGGGACGGTCTGGAAGTAGTTCGTGCGGTCGTAGTCGGTGGTGCCGTTGATGTCGCTGGCGCCGGCCGCCTCGAGGAGCTTGAAGTGCGAGTCGGCCGGAACGTGCTTCGAGCTCTGAAACATCATGTGCTCGAAGAGATGCGCAAACCCGGTTCGGCCCGGCTCCTCGTTGGCGGGACCAACGTGATACCAGAGGTTCACCGCGACCATGGGGACGCGCGCATCGCGGCTCAGGATCACATCGAGCCCGTTCGGGAAGGGTGTACTTCTCGAACGCGATGCGAGGGATATCGGCAGTCGAAGACTGCGTGTCGCTCCTTTGCGCCGCGCAGCTGGTCAGGGCGCCCACCGCCAGCACGAAAACAACGGGAAAACTCAGATAAGTCTTAGTCAGCATGATGGTCTGAATCCGGGCCGGCTGTCAGCCGCGTCCGTTCTTGTTGTTTTTTGTTTCGGATCGGTGTGGTATCGAGACTCGCCCACAAATACCAACACGCGACGGATCGGTACGGCCGCCACGTTTCGCCGATCCGTGTCAGACGTTCGGGCGACGGCACCGTGCGAAGCTTATACGCTCTTTGGACGGCCTTGACGATACCCAGGTCCCCGACGGGCAGGACGTCGGGACGATTGAGACGAAACATCAGGAACATCTCGGCCGTCCAGCGGCCGATGCCCTTCACGCTCGTCAACGCCACGATTACCTCATCGTCGGGCAGCGACGCCAGGGTCTTGAGTTTCAGTGAGCCATCGAGGATTCGGGCGCACAGATCGCGAATGTACTTGAGCTTCTGCGGGCTGAGGCCCACGGCGCGGAGCTGCTCGTCGGAAGTCGCGGCGATGACCGCCGGAGTCGGGTTGCCGTCGAAGATCGCGGAGACGCGACCCTCTATCGTTTTCGCGGCCTTCGTCGACAATTGCTGCGCGACGATCGCCTGCAGCAGGGCGTGAAACGGGTCGGCGCGCGCCACCGACGAAAGGCCGCACTCGCCATGCTGGCGAATGAGCGCGGCAATGACCGGGTCGCGACGCATCAGCGAGCGACGCGCACGGGCGTAGTCTGTTGACGTCATCACCGAGGCGGATTGTACTCGCGCTTCATTCACTTCAGGGCGGCAGTCACACTGACCCGGGCACGGATCTGCATCTGGCCGGCCGCAATCGGCGGCGCGGCGTCGGCGGCGACGGTTTGAGCCGCTTCTCGCATGAGGCGAACGGGCACCGGTGGTGAGACGCCACCCTGTTCGTCGATGCGAAGAATCCTCTCGATCGTTCGTCCGGCCCCTGCAGCTGCGGCCTCCGCTTTCTGACGCGCATCGGCAACCGCCATACGAAGAGCCTCACGCTCCAGCTTGGCCTGGTCCTTCATGTCGAACCTGATGCCGTTCAGTGACGTCGCACCGGAGCCGACCGCAATTTCCAGGAGCTCTCCTACTCGGTCGATCGCATCGATGCGGACTTCAATCGAGTTTCGAGCCACGTAACCACGGCCAACGCGCTTGCCGTTGACGAAGTCCCACTCGTATTGCACGTCGTAGCCGGTGGTACGAATCGCATCGGCGGGAATGCCGGCGGCGCGCAGCTTGTCTTGCACCGGCTTCATGAGCTCCGTATTGCGACGCTGCGCTTCGCGAGGACTCGGCGCGCGCGATTCAGCGCCAATGGTGATCCACGCGCGATCGGGAACGGCGAGCACCAGCCCCTCACCAATGACCACGACTACAGGTTCAGTCGGCACTGTGGGTGTCTGTTGCGCACCCACCGCCGACGGTCCGAGCCATAAGAGGAACAGCAGAATGACGAGCCTCATTGGATCTCCTCCACAGATTCTGACGCGAATTCCACGGTTCAGGTTGGAGTCACTAGAATGGGTGGCGCATGCCGCCACATGGCCCGCTCGCCGGGGTAACCGTCCTCGACCTCACACGCGTCCTCTCAGGTCCTCACTGCACGATGCTGCTTGCGGATATGGGTGCCCGCGTCATCAAGGTCGAACGGCCGGGCGATGGCGATGAAACGCGCGCCTGGGGACCACCTTTTGTCGGAGGCGAGAGCGCCTACTTCCTCGGGACCAACCGCAACAAGGAAAGTATTGCCGTCGATTTCAAGCATCCCGAAGGGCGCCGCATCGTCGACCACCTCCTCGACCGCTCCGACGTGATCGTCGAGAACTTCCGGCCCGGAACGCTGGCGCGCCTGGGGCTCGACTACGCGTCGTTAAAGGATGCACGTCCCAAATTGATATACGCGTCGATTTCCGGGTTCGGACAAACCGGTCCGCGACGATCCGAAGCGGGATACGACGCGGCGGTGCAAGCCGAGGGCGGCCTGATGAGCATCACAGGAGATCCGGACGGTCCACCATTCCGGGTCGGAGTGGCCATCGCGGATCTTGTCGCCGGCATGCTGGCCGCTCACGGCGTCGTTCTCGCGCTCTATGCGCGCGAACGGACCGGCGCCGGTCAGCAGGTGGACATCGGCATGCTCGACGGAGTGGTCTCGATCCTGAGCTATCACGCATCCATGCATCTGACCGCAGGCATCCGATCGGGGCGCGTCGGAAACCGTCACGCGACGATCGCGCCGTACGATACGTTTCCCACCGCGGATGGCAACTTCTTTCTGGCCGTCGGCAACGACGATCAGTTCCGTCGCTTCTGCGCGGCCACTGGCTTGGCACCGCTCTGTGACGACCCACGCTTCGCGACCAATCCCGCGCGCGTCGTTCACCACGTGGAACTGCGTCAGCGGCTGTTGCCCGTGCTACAGGCGCACCCGCGTGCGTACTGGCTCGAGGTTCTCACAGAGGCTGGAGTGCCATGCGGCGACGTTCGCGGTGTTCCCGAGGCGCTCGCCGATCGTCAGATTCTCGCGCGCGAGATGGTACAGTCGGTCGAGCACGCGACGGCCGGCATGCTGAAAGTCGTCGGTGTGCCAATCAAGCTTTCGGAAACGCCAGGGTCCGTGCGAACCGCCCCTCCGACGCTCGGGCAGCACACCACATCGATCCTGCGAGAGCTGGCGATACCCGACGATGAGATCGAGCGATTGCGTGGCGCCCGAGTGATTGGCTAATAGGAGGATCAGAGAATACGGAGGCACGGGTCGTCACGGAGATACGCGAAGACACGCAAACTCCGTTTCCTCGGGAGTCACGTCATTGGAAATCTCACTGGTCCGCAAACGCATCCAGACCTCGATCGCCTCCGCCCGCGATCGCGCGAAGCATCGCCGTCAGAAGGCAGATGATGCCGAACGGGCATATGCAACGTTCCTCGACCAGCTCGCGGCACCGCTTGCGCGCCAGGTCGTCAACGCGCTGCGGGCGGAAAACTACGCATTCACCCTGTCGACACCTGGCCGCGGACTTCGGGTATCGCTGGACCAGGGGCGCGACGACTTCATCGAGTTCGAGCTCAGGACCGACGTCGATCAGCCGCATATCATCGGGCGAATCCGCCGCACACGCGGCTCGCGGACACTCGACGAAGAACGCCCCGTGAAGGCGGGGGCTTCCCCGCAGGACGTGAACGAACAGGACCTGCTCGAGTTCCTGGTGAATGCGTTGGAGCCGTGGCTGGAACGGTAGCGAAGCCGGGTTACTGGGCGCGCAAAAGCAACACCGGGATCTTCACGACGTGACGCACTCTGCTGACCGTCGTGCCGCGCAACAGATCGTTGAAGAAGCGATGGCCGTGCGTCGACATCGCGATGAGATCGACGTTGCGCTCTTCGGCCAGCCGAATCAACTCGGTGGCGGGATCGCCCATCGCGAGCTCGGCTTGCACCTTGAGTGAATCGGCTGACAACTCGGCAGCGATGCGCTGCAGGTACGCGCGATCGACTCTCATCTCTTCCGATTCACGGAGCTTCAGCTGATCGAAGTTTCGGGCCGCCCAGCCATCGGCCACGTGGACGAGCAGGATCTCGGCTTGCGTCAGCGTCGCGAGCTGCCGGATGTGGGTGAGTATCGTGCGATCCGCCGGTGAGTTCTCAACGGCGACGAGGATCCGGCGATACATGCCTGCTTATCCAACGAAGGTCTGGTAGAGAAGCCAGACGTTCAACCCGGCAATGATAACGGCGATCGTCCACGCCAGCACCTGGACCCAGCGCGGCGCAACGAAGACTCCCATCTTGTGCTTGTTGCTGGTAAAGCTGACAAGCGGAAACACGGCGAAGGGCAACTGGAGGCTCAGAATCACCTGACTCAGAATCAGCAGCGCGCCCGTGCCGCGCTCGCCATACAGGCTCACGACGATGATGGCCGGCACGATGGCGACCAGACGCGTAATCAGGCGACGCAGCCAGGGGCGCAGCCGGATGTTGACGAAGCCCTCCATCACAATCTGACCGGCAAGGGTGCCCGTCAGTGTGGCGTTCTGCCCGGAGCACAGGAGCGCAACGGCGAACAGGATTCCCGCCGCGCTCGTGCCCAGCAGGGGAGACAGCAACTGATGCGCGTCCCCGATGTCGGCTACGGTCTCGTAAGGGGTCCCGTGAAATGCCGCGGCTGACACGATGAGAATCGCGGCGTTGATGAAAAGGGCGGACATCAGCGCAATCGATGAATCGAGCGTGGCGAACCGGATCGCTTCCGCCTTGCTTTCCAGCGTGTCCGTGTAGCGGCGCGTCTGCACGATCGACGAGTGCAGATAGAGGTTGTGCGGCATCACGGTCGCGCCCAGGATTCCGAGCGCGATGTAGAGCATCTCGGGATTCGTGACAATCTCTGTCTGCGGGATGAATCCGGCAGCCAGCGCCACGGGGTCAGGTCGTGCCAGCCAGATTTCGACCGCGAACGACCCCGCAATCAGCACGATGAGCGCCACCACGAGCGCTTCGACGTAACGGAAGCCGCGATGCTGGAGGAACAGAATCAGCATCACGTCGAGCGCCGTCAGTGACACGCCCCATACCAGTGGCAGCCCGAACAGCAGATTCAGCGCGATGGCGGCGCCAATGACCTCCGCGAGATCGCAGGCGGCAATGGCGATCTCACACAGCACCCACAACACGATGGTGACCGGCCTCGAGTAGCTGTCGCGGCAGGCCTGGGCGAGATCACGTCCGCTGGCAATCCCGAGGCGCACGGCCAGCGCCTGCAGCAGAATCGCCATCAGGTTCGAGATGAGGATCACGCTGAGCAGCGTGTATCCGTAGCGGGCACCGCCGGCGAGGTCCGTCGCCCAGTTGCCCGGGTCCATATACCCGACCGCCACGAGGTAACCCGGTCCGGCGAAGGCGAACAGCTTGCGCCAGAAGCCCGCATCCTGAGGGACGGCGATCGATCCATGAACCTCGCGCAGGCTCGGCGCCGTGGGCACACTTCGCCAGCCGGCGTGCGTGGCCGTGGGTGCTGGTGGGTCACCCTCCATGACGATCCTTAGTCATTTTGACTAATCAAAATTTATATTGTCCTTTATCAAAAGTCAAACTACACTCCAGCCAAATGCCGTCGAGCACCGTCGAAAACTACCTCAAAGCCATCTATATCGGCACCAATTCGCTGGATCCTCCTCAACGGCTGCTGCCGATGGGTCAGCTGGCGTCGGCCCTGAACGTCACCCCCGGTACGGCAACGACGATGGTCAAGACGCTCGCTGACTCGGGGCTGGTCGAGGTACGAACCCTACGCCGGGGTCGCGCTGACCAAGGCCGGGCTGAAGCTCGCCGCTCTGGTCACCCGTCGTCATCGGCTCATCGAGCTCTTCCTCGTCCAGGTGATGGGCTACTCGTGGGACGAAGTGCACGACGAGGCGGAGCAGCTCGAACACACCGTCAGTGATCGCCTTGTCGATCGCATGGACGCCATGCTCGGCCGGCCGGAGACCGATCCGCATGGCGACCCGATTCCGAATGCCGAGGGCCTGGTCAAACAGCAGAAGTTTCAGACGCTGCTCACGTGTCCACTCGGCACTCCGATGACCGTGTCACGCGTGATCGATCAGGACAAGGACTTCCTGCGCTTCATCGAGCACCACAATCTGAAACCTGGCGAGGCGATCCTCGTCGAAGAGCGCGATGCGGCGGCTGACAGCGTCCGCGTGCGCGGCAACGCCGATCGTCGGCTGACGATCGGCACGCGCGCCGCGTCGAAGGTGCTGGTGCAGGCGGTCCAGATCCTGCTGCTTGCGCTGCTCGCCACGCCAGCGTTCGCGCAATCGTCCCAGAAGCCGACAGAACCGCCGCGCACCGCTCTCTCGGGCTACATGGACTTTCACTTCAACAAGCCGGAGTTCAGCGACGCACAACTCGACTTCCACCGGTTCGTCCTTCTCGTCACGCATACGTTCTCGGAGAAGATTCGCTTCGTCGGGGAATTGGAGCTCGAACACGCCCTCGTCGAAGGACTCGAGGAGAAGGGTGAGCTCGAGCTGGAGCAGGCGTACGTCGACTTCCTGCTCTCGCGCTCGTTCAACGTCCGCGCGGGCATGCTCCTCATGCCGATTGGCATCATCAACGAGCGTCATGAGCCGCCGGTGTTCTATGGCGTCGAGCGTCCGTTCAACGACACCGTTATCATTCCGACTACCTGGTTCGAGGTTGGCGCCGGCGTGCATGGCGAGGTCGGGCGGGGATGGCGCTATCGCGCCTTCGTGGTGGCGCCGCTCGATGCCGCCCAGTTCAGTGCCGAGGAAGGCATTCGCGAAGGACGGCAAAAGGGTTCCGAGGCCAACATCGGGCGCCCCGCAGTCACGGGACGAATTGAGTACGTTGCCCAGCGTGGCCTAACACTTGGCGCAAGTGGATGGTCGGGCAAGTCGGGTTTCCAGTTCCGTCCTGAGTTCGATGTGCCTGTGTCAGTTGCGGAATTCGACGGCCGCTACGCACGCCGCCGTCTCGAGCTCAGAGGTCAGTTCTCGCAGGTGTGGATCGACAACGCGGGGCGCCTGAACGATGCGCTCGCGATTTCCGTCGGCGTCAACCCGAATATCGCGCGCGTCCTGCGCGGCTTCTATGGCGAGGCGGGATATCGCGCGTTCTCGAATCCATCGTTCGGCGAGATCGGCGCCTTTGTCAGGTACGAGAACTTCGATACGCAGTTTCGAATGCCCTCCGGGTATGTGGGCCTTCCTGAGTTCGACCGCGATGCGTGGGTCGTCGGCGCGACCTACTGGCCCGAGCCGGATGTCGCCGTGAAGTTCGACTACTCGATCGTTCGCAATCGCAGCACGGTGATTCAAGAGCCCAACTCGCTCAACGTCGGGCTGGGATGGTGGTTCTGATGCGATACGCATTCATGTCATTCGCTCTGCTCGTCGTCGTCACAGCGGATCCGGCTACCGTAGGGTCCGGCTTTAGCCGGACCGGCGCTCAGGACACACAGGTCATCGATATCAGTGCCGAGCGTTTCAGCTTCAATCCATCGGAGATCCGCGTGAAGGCCGGCACACAGCTCGAGATACGCCTGACGAGCGAGGACACGATGCACGGCTTCAAGATTCTCGGCACCGACATCGACCTCGAGCTGCCGAAACGCGGACGCGGCGTTGCGACCGTCATGTTTCAGCCGACGGCGGGTCGGTACACCTTCGAGTGCTCGAGGCTGTGCGGCGCGGGGCACTCGTTCATGCGCGGCGTCATCATCGCAACCGAGTAGCGAGGCTGTTCATGTCGAAGCAGGACTTCGTCACCGCGGCAACGCTCGTCTTCCTGGGCGCGGTGATCGTCGCCCAGTCTGGTGGTGCTCCCGGCGAGCCGCTGGCCGGCGTGACGCCAGTCGAGTTCGAGGAGTTCCGTCTCGGTCAGGACGACTTCCTCGAGGTCGAGACCTCGGATGAGGGGCTCGGCCCGGCGTACAACGGCACCAGCTGCGGTGTGTGTCACAGTGTTCCCGCCGTGGGCGGTTCAGGCAACGTTGCCGAAGTGCGAGCCGCAAAGCGCGGCCCGCGCGGCGAGTTCGTCGCACTCGACCCATCGGGCGAGACGCTGTTTCACCTGTTCTCAGTGCCCAGTCATTCGTGCCAGCCGACGATACCAGCCGAAGCCACCATCTTCGCTCGTCGGGTTCCGATTCCTCTCTTCGGTGCCGGCCTGGTCGAGGCGATTCCAGACGAGTCGTTGCTCGCGCTCGAAGATCCCATCGATCGGAACCGCGATGGCATCAGCGGCCGCGCCGCAATCATCACGGATGTCGCGACAGGCCACCGGCGTGTGGGTCGCTTCGGATGGAAGGCGCAACATGCCACCCTGATCACCTTTGGCGCTGACGCGTATCGGAACGAGATGGGCATCACCAACGACATTTTCTCCACCGAGCTTGCGGTGGGTATACCAGCCGATCGCATGCGTGTGTGCGATTTGATCCCGGAGGTCGAGGACAAGCGCGATCCGCGAACCGGCCGGCGCGGCATCGACAACTTCGCCAGCTTCATGAAATTCCTGGGACCGGCCGGCCGCGGTCCGACCGGTGAGGCGGCGAGAGTGGGCGAACAGGTGTTCGGCGCCATCGGCTGCGCCGCCTGCCACACACCTTCACTGCAGACCGGACCCAGCGGCAACCCGCTCTTCCACCATCGTCAGGTGTCGCTGTTCTCGGACCTGCTGCTGCACGACATCGGGACTGGTGATGGCATTGCTCAGGGAGCGGCGGCACCAGAGGAGATCCGCACGCCGGCCCTGTGGGGGCTCCGGTTCCGCAGGCCCTTTCTGCACGATGGCTCCGCCGCAACGCTCGAGGAAACCATCGGGCGTCACGGCAACGAGGCAGAGCTCGCGCGGCGCGGATACGAGCGCGCCTCGGAAAGCGACCGTGCCGCGCTGCTCGCGTTCCTTCGGTCGCTTTGACTTGATCCCATCACCGCTGACGCCCGACACTACGAGCGATGTACGAACATCGCCGGCAGAAGCTTTTGAGTTGGCCCGCCTTCCTGAGGCGGCTCGCCCGGCAGGGCTTTTCGGCATTGATACTGGTCGTGGTCTCGATGGGAATCGGGACCGTTGGCTTTCATCTGCTCAGCGAGCAGCTCTGGCTCGATGCCCTGCTCAATTCGGCGATGCTGCTGGGCGGCATGGGCCCGGTCGGCAACCTCGGAGGCACCAGCGGGAAACTCTTTGCGACGTTCTTCGCGCTCTACTCAGGGCTCGTCTTCCTGATCGTGGCGGGGCTTCTCTTCATTCCAGTGTTTCATCGCGTCCTGCATCGCTTTCACCTGGACGCGAGCCGGGAGCAATAGCGCCGCGCCTGGTTCGGCTGAACCGGACACTACCTGGTTACTGCCCGATGCCGTAGACGTGACCAAGCGTTTCGAACGACGATGAGACCATCGGAGATGGCCGGCGTGGCCATGATCACTTCCTTCATGTCGTTCTTCGCTAACTGAGTCAACCCCGGTCCTGCCGTGAGGACGTAGACCTCGCCATCCTCGCTCGCGATATACAACCGCCCGTCCGCGGCGATTGGTGATGCCGAAAACGAACCTCCGGTCCCGACTCGACCGCGAAAGGCGCGCTGTCCCGTCTCCGGGTTGTACGCCGTCATGATGCCGTTGATGTTGAGGGTGAACAGGTATCCCCCGTACACAATCGGCGTTGGGATGTACGTACCCTCGTTGCTGTTGCTCCAGGCAATCGACGGGCTCGAATCCTGTCCTTTCGGCAGCGAGATATCTCCCTCTGCCCCAGGTCGAATCGCGTAGATCGGCCGGACTGGCGGGTAGCCGCCGGTCACGAAAACGAGACCGCTGCCAACGACGGGCGTACCGATCGTGATCTCGGAGTTCGGTCCCAGCGTCCACAAGTGTTTTCCAGTCGCGGGATCGTAGCCTCGGACCTTCGTGCCGTTGGTGATGACTTCATCGCGGCCGTCGGCCGTGCGAGCGATCGTCGGCGTGCCCCACGTGGAGATCTCATCTGTCCTCGGGGTCTTCCACAGCTGCTTGCCCGTCGAGAGATCCCAGGCCGCGATGTACGAGCCCTTCTGAACGTCGGCCTGCACGATCACCGAGTTGCGATAAATGATCGGCGAACTCGAGTGTCCCCACTGGAATGCCGGATCGAAAAACCATCCGCTGTCGAGCGCTCCGAGATCGACCCGCCACAACTCCTTGCCATTGAAGTCCCACGCGACCAGAAGCCCGGCCGAGCCAAACACCGCGACGATGCGCTTGCCGTCGGTGACTGGGGTCGAACTGGCCTGACTGCTCTTGGTGTGGCGTTTGGTCTTCGGTACTCCGGTGAATGCTGTGCGTTCCCAAACGATCTTCCCGGAGCTCTTGTCGAGGCCGTAGATCTTCCACTCGTGTTCTGACAAGTCGTCCACTGGCTTGACGTCACCGTACAAGCCGGTCTTGAACGTCTTGTCACCGGCCTTGCTGATCGCGGTGACGACAAACACACGATCGTCCCAGACGACGGGACTCGACGTCGCGACCCCGGGGATCGGCGTCTTCCACTTGATGTTCTTGCCGGTCGCAATGTCCCACTCGGCCACAGCGCGCTGGCCGTCGCCATTCCCCGCGGCGCCGTCTCCGCGGAACGCCGGCCAGTTGCGAGGTCCGGTTGGCCGAGCCGCGGCTGCTGCGGTCGTGGGCGGTGCAGAGGCTGGCGGTGCGTGCGGTTGGCGGCGTCTGGTGTCACACGCACGAGCGTCACATTCACCGGACCCTGCGCCAGGCCAATCGATTCGACCAGGCCACCGCGTTCGTTGAACGTCAAAGTGGCATTCACCTCGACGACACGGAACATGTTCTCTGCCGTGGGAACGAGCCGGACGCTCGGTTGACCCTGCAGTTGCGACATCAGCGTTCCGTTCTCGATCGTCACGGTCATCGTCAGGCCGCTGGCGTTGTCGCGGTAGGTGCCGGCGAACTTTGGCAGTGTGGCGGGGTTCACCACGAATGCGGGAGGCGTGGCCTCGGCAGGCAACTTGTCGAGCGCGCCCTTGAGGATCTGAATCAGCGCCTCACGTTTCATCGTACCGGCCAGACTCATGGCCGCTTGCAGTCCCTGACGCGTCACCTTCCCGGCAAGCGCGGTCTTCAGCAGCACCTCATTGTTCAGCGCGACACCCGTCGCGAGCGCACTGTCGGCATCAGAGCCGTTCTGTACGAGGAAGATCGCAACGTCCGCGTGACCGTTGGTCATCGCCATGTCGGCCGCGCGTGCGCGATAGAAGGTGTCCTGTGCGTTGACGTCGGCTCCGCGCGAGAGCAGCAGCTTCACGGCCTCGAGCCTTCCGTTGCCGGCCGCGAAGATGAGTGGTGTCACGTCGTAGCGCGACTTGGCATTGACGTCTGCGCCCTTCGCGAGCGCGGCGGTGATGCCTGCCGTATCACCCTGGCGAGACGCCTCCCATAGCGCCTCGTTGGCGGCCTGAGATCCCTGACCGGCCGCCACGGCGACGGTGGCCAACACCGCGATTCCGATGACTGCCTGGATGCTTCTCACGATGCCCTCTTCTTTTCTTGCGTGGCTGACTGCGTGGGCGCTTTGGTGGACGCGAATTATAATCCCCCGCCTTGACACCTTCTTCACCGACGTCACTCGAGGCGCGCTCGGGCCTCGATCCCTGGCAACCAGCAGAACTGCCCGAGCCGCCAAGGCCACGAGGACTTCAGTGGTTCGGGGCGGTGGGTCCGGGCGTGATTGCGCTCGGCGTCTCGATTGGTAGCGGTGAGTTTCTCCTTGGCCCCGCCGCGTTCGTGGCTCATGGCCTCTCACTGCTATGGGTCGTCATCGTCGCCGTGACTTTACAGACGATCTTCAACACCGAGGTGATGCGCTACACGCTTGCAACAGGTGAACCTGTCTTCACCGGTTTCATGCGCACGCGACCATCCTCGAGGTTGTGGGCATGGGTGTATGCGGTGTTGTATTTCCTCCAGGTCGGCTGGCCAGCGTGGGCGGGAACTGCAGCTGCCGCGATCTTCTTTCTCTTCGCACAACGGCTGGCGGTCGCAGCGGATGCCCCTGCGATCTATGGGATTGGCGTTGCCGCGTTCCTCGGCTGCGTCGCCATTCTCACCATCGGCCGTCGGATCGAACGCACGCTCGAACTTCTCAACTGGGTGCTCGTCGTCACCATCCTGGGTGGGTTCTTCATACTGACGCTGCTCTACGTGCCGGCTCGCACATGGCTCGAGGCGGCCATCGGCTTCGGCGGCTTCGATCTGACACGCTCGACCTTTGACCCGTTGCCGGAAGGCGCAGATTTCTTCCTCCTGGGTGCACTCGTCGCGTATTCAGGATCCGGTGGCGTTGTGAACATCGTCCTGTCCAACTGGGCTCGCGATCGCGGCTATGGGATGGGCGAGCGCGCGGGTTATATCCCGGCCGCGGCAGCGGGCGAGCGGGGCCAGGTCGCACACACAGGGTTCATCTTTGCGAACGATGCGACCTCGATGGACCGCTGGCGGGGTTGGTGGCGAATCATCTCCGCGGATCAATGGGGACTCTTCTGGGCAGGCGCATTGCTGGGGATGGTGTTGCCTGCGCTTCTGTATGTGACCTTCCTGCCGCGCGGTACCAACATCCAGGGTCTCGGCATCAGTGCTGCGCTCGCGTCGGCGATCGGAAGCCAAGCCGGGGCCGGTATGGGAGCCATCATCGCGTTTCTCGGCGCCTGGCTGCTGTTCAAGACGCAGCTCGACAACCTCGAAGGGATGGTACGCGCGATCGCCGACATTCTGTGGACGGGCAGTCGTCGCGTGCGCGCATGGCGGGGTGGCGACGTGCGCGCCGTGTACTACACCGTACTGGCGTCGCTCGTCGTGTGGGGCCTCATCGCCATGCAGCTCGCTCAGCCAATCGTGCTTCTGCAGCTCGGGGCGAACGTGGCGGGCGCCATCTTCGTGATCGCGGCGCCGCATCTTCTCTACATCAACACGCGGCTCCTGCCTCCGCATGTGCGGCCACCGATGTGGCGGCGCGTCGCGCTGATCGTGATGACCTTGTTCTACGGGTTCTTCGTGGCGCTCTCGTTCGGTAGTCTTGTGCGGTAACCGCCGGGTAGGGCGAGTCGGAAGACCCGCCAGTGCGCTCCCCTAGGCAATGTTTGAGTTCCAGACCCAGCGTTCCAGCCACCGGGCCAATCCCTCCGGATCGTCGACCACTCCGTCTCCATCGCTGATCTGATCGCGAGGAAACGCCCGAAATCCGAAACCGTACGACACGAGGCAGCAACGGACCGAGGCTCGACGGGCCGTCTGATAGTCGATCGCCGAATCGCCCACCATCAACGTGTGCCCCGGGGTGGCCCCCGTCACCGCCATCATGGCGAGCAGTCCCTGTGGATCAGGCTTTCGAGGATAGGGACCATCACCACCGATCACGCTCTGGAAAAGGTCGCGAATCGCAAACGCTTCGAGAATCCTCGTGGTGGGAGCCGTCGGCTTATTGGTCAGCACGCCCAGGCGGGCGTGACGCCGAACGGAGTGGAGCGCCTCCATGATCCCGTCGTACACCCGCGTGTGATTCACGAGGCGCGTGTCGTAGATCTCCAGGAACCGTGACAGGGCACCAGGCGGATGATCGAGACCGGCTGCGTCGAGCGCTCGCTTCACCAGGAGAGCCGCTCCTTCGCCGACCATGCCTCCAATCGCGTCCTCGGACAGCGGTGTGCCACCCAGTTCGACGATCAGTTCGTTAGCCGAGTCAGCGAGGTCGCGGCGGGAATCGATCAGCGTGCCGTCAAGATCGAAGGCGATCAGGCGCGATAGGTCGCCCACGACGTCGGAGTCTCCCAAACCGTGACGCGCGAGACGGGCAGTCCCTGCTCGCGTGAGATGTCGAACAGCAGACGTGCGATTCTCTCGACGGTGGGATTGCTGTCGAGCACATAGACCGGTTCACCCAACGATTGCAGCGACGACACCAGTGGATCGTCGTGACGAAGGATCATCCGGTGGTCCAGTTCGCGATCGATCCAGCCTTTCATCGCGCGCTTGATATCGGTGAAGTCGGCCACCATGTTGCGCCGGTCGAGCGTGTCCGTCTGGATCTCCAGCTCCACGACGGCGTTGTGCCCATGCGGATGCTTGCAGACGCCGTCGTAGTCGAGGAGCCTATGGCCGTAGCAGAAATCAAGGCGCTTGGTGACCGAGTACATAACTCTGTAATCTTATCGGCATTGGGAGTTGCTGTCCTGTTCTCTGCCGGCCTCGATAGCGCCGTATTAGCGGCACACGAGGCGCGCGCGTCGGTCGTGCATCCGGTGTACGTCAGTTGCGGCCTCGCCTGGGAGCAACACGAACTGGCCGCCGTGGACCGCTTGCTTACGACTCCAGCATTCCGGAACGTCAAGGCGCTCGCCCACCTGAATTTCACAGTGGCGGATCTCTACCCGCCGAATCATTGGGCGCTTCTGGGAACGCCGCCAGCCTTCGATACCCCTGACGAAGACGTCTATCTCACCGGGCGCAATCTCGTCCTGTTGAGCAAAGCTGCGATTTACTGCGCACGGCATCGCATTGGGAGAGTTGCGATCGGCACACTGGCGGGCAATCCGTTTCCAGATGCGACGCCTCAGTTCTTCGAAGCCCTGGCCAGGGCGATGTCGCTCGGACTCGCGCACGAGATCGCGATCGACGCACCGTTCATGCACATGCACAAGGCGGATGTCATCCGTCTCGGGCACGAACTCGGGGTCCCGCTGGAGCTGACGTTGACCTGCATGAACCCGCGGAACGGGCTGCACTGTGGCGAATGCAGCAAGTGTCGCGAGCGGCGAGACGCGTTCAACGAGGTGGGCATCGAGGACCGGACACAGTACGCCCGGCCGCCTCGCCGTTAGCATTCAGCAGGTTCGCATGACCCGCCTCTTCAGGATCCCGCCTCGACGCGATTGGTCAGCGTGCCGACACCCTCATAGGTGCAGACCGTGCGATCACCAGGCTTGAGATAGATCGGCGGTTGCCGTGCCGAGCCGACACCAGACGGTGTCCCGGTCGCAACGATGTCACCCGGGCGAAGCGTCATGATGTTCGAGCCGTATGAGACGAGCTCAAACACATCGTGAATCATCAGCGACGTGTCCGCATCCTGCATCAACTTCCCGTTGAGACTGAACTTCACGGCGAGCTTCTGGGGGTTGGGCACGAATTCCTTCGGCGTGATGAACGGACCCATGGGCGCAAACGTGTCGTGCGACTTGCCGATCAGCCAGTCGGACCCGTAACGGCTGTCTCCACGTCCTTCGCGATCCGACACATCCATCTCGTTCGTGTAGCCGAAGATGAAGTCACTGGCCTGCCCGATCGGGACGCGGTATGCCGTTTTGGAGATCACGACGCCAAGCTCGCACTCCCAGTCGATCTGCGTGCGCCCTTTGGGGACTCGGATCGCGTCGTTTTCTCCGACAATCGCCGATGACGCCTTCAGGAACAAGTAGGGATTCCAGCGCTTGTCGTCGGCCTTGCGCTCCCAGATTCCGGGCGCGCTCCTGGTTCCGGGGAGCGCGGTGCCCGGCGGGGGCGTTCCGGTACCCTGTGGCTGACCGGCCCGCCTGTCCATTTCCTCCCCGTGCTCGCGATAGTTCACGGCCGCATTGAGCACCGTCATCGGATACATGATCGGCGGCAACGTCCGGAGCGAGGACAGATCATGAACGTAGGCCGATCGCTCGCCCTGGGATGCCGTCACGGCTTTCACCACCGCGTAGATGCGCTCACGCATGCCAGCGTCGTAGCGTTCGATGAGCTGCTTCATGTCCGCGGGCGCCGCCACACGGCCTCGTCCCACGACGGAATCTGCCGCGGCAAAATCGATCACTTGCGTGTCTCGCACCACGATGCCAATGAACGTCCGGTTTTGCAGCTGAAACGTGCCGAGCTTGAATGGCGCGGGCGCTTGCGCACTGAGGATCACACTGGCTGCCAGAAGACCGGCACATGCGGCTGCGAGAGCAAAGCGCTTCATCGTGATGCCTCCCAGGGTGGGAAGCATACTACCGACTTACTTCGATCGAGCCATCACCACTGCGCAGCTGTAGCGTCGCGCCCCCCGAGCCCAGTCGACCGACGACCCTTCTCTGTTCCCGTTCATCGCCATCTCGCGGCGGGTTGCTGACGCCGTCGACGCGAACGTACCCGTCACCAGTGGACGCATCGACCTCGGCGCTGAAGCCTGCCGGCACACGCATGACGATTCGGCCGTCCCCTGTCGTGATTCGCCAATCGCCTTTCATAGCGCTGCCGTCGGCGGCATCGACGCGTACGGAGCCGTCGCCGGTTCGCACGGTCAGCTCATTCAGACGCCCGGCGATCTCAATCGGACCATCGCCCGAGTCGGCATCCACACGACCGGTGACGGAGTCGATTTGAATCTGGCCATCGCCGGTGTGGGCCTGCAGCTGCCCGTCGACGTTCGACGCCGCGATGCGGCCGTCGCCGGAGTTCACGTCGACGGTTCCTTCGAGGTCCCGGACGTCGATGCGACCGTCTCCCGTGCGTGCGACAAGCTGCACGCGGCGTGGAGCCGTCACGGTGAAGTTGACCGACTGCGAGACCCAGCCTCCGAAACCGACCACGTTCCGGCGGCTGCCGGGATTGGGCGCCTCGATGACGATGCGGTTCCCTTCCTGGGTCTGATTGACGACGAGTGCTTCCGCGCTCGCCTGATCAGGACCACGGCGCTCGATTTCGACGAGCACTTCGTTCCTGTCCCAGGATCGAACCGCGATCACACCGTCAAACGTCTGGATCCTCAGGTCAACCGGGTCGATCGCCGCCACAGTGAACTGCTTTTCTTCGCGTGTCGAGGTCTGACTGCCCTGGACATCGATGCTGCAGCCGATCGATGTGGCGGCAATCGCGACTGCGAGGACCTGCACGGTACGCAACGTAGCCATTCGTCACCTCTTACTTGTAAGGCAGACCAATCCGCATCCGTTCTGCACCCGACTTAGACGCGATAGCGCTCGGCGGAGTTCACGAAACCTTCGTCTCCTGCCCACCGATGAAGGTGCGCCTGACCCGGAAGGCGCGGTCCAACACGACGATATCCGCCACGGCACCGTCGGCCAGGACGCCAAAACCGCTGAGGCCGAGCGCACGCGCCGGGCTGGTCGAGCACAGGAGCGCCGCATCGACCAGCGAGCCGCCGAAGCTCGTCACGATGTTTCGAAAGGCTCGATCCATCGTCAGCGTGCTGCCGGCAAGCGTGCCATCCTCGAGAAAGGCGGCCTGCTCCGTGATGCGAATCGACTGACCTCCGAGGCGCGCCCGCGAACCCGATGGCAGGCCCGCTCCGGATGTTGCATCCGTGATGGCCATCACGCCCTCAGGACCTTTGGCCGCTACGGCCACTCGACACATCGACGGGTGCACATGGTGTCCGTCGCAAATGAGCTCCACCGCTACTTCTTCTCTCGCCAGTAGTGCCCCTGGCAATCCGGGTGCGCGGTGCGTCATTGGCGACATGCGGTTGAAGAGATGCGTCGCATGGCGTGCCCCGGCGTCGATGGCTGCAATAGCTGTGTCGTAGTCGGATCCGGAGTGACCGAGTGCGACACGATGTCCTGCCGCTGCCAGCGATCGCACGAGTTCGATGCCACCAGGCAACTCGGGCGCCATCGTCACGATGCCGACATCGGGCCGGCACGCCTCGATCACCTCGAGGACATCGCGTCCTGAGAACACGCCATCGCGATGGCCGTCAGTGGCGCTGCGCAGGCAGTTGGCCGGCTGCGCTCCCTTGTATTCAGGGTTGATGAAGTTGCTCTCGAGGTGCGCTGGCAGGACTCGCGCGGATCCGGCAGCCGGTGCGACACGTGCCTGCCGGACCTGATGCAGCACCGCGCGCAGGTCGTCGGGACTACAGGCGACCGTCGTGGGACAAAACGCGGTCACGCCGTACTGAGGCAGCAGGGCTGCGATACGCGCGACCGCGCCCGCACCGTCGAGCGTGTCGTAGCCAAGGACGCCGTGCACGTGGACATCGATGAAGCCGGGCGCAACGTAGCAGTCCGTCGCGTCGACTACCATCGCTCCCGCGGGTTCGACGCGGCGGGACTCGATGGCCACGATGCGGCCAGCGTCGATGATGAGCGAGCCTTCGGTCACGACTCGCCCGGGCAGAATCAGGTCGCCACCGTTGACGACGATCACGGTGCGATTGTCTCTCCGTCCCAGTCGATGTGCACGTGGAGCTTGCGCCCTTCGAGGGGAAGCGATGCTTCCGCGATCGGGTTCACGGCTCCGTCCAGGAGCGAGTCGCGCCGAAGGACTTCGCGATCGACGCGCTTGAGCAGCGCCATCAATCCTTTTTCCACCGGCGCCCAGACGACCAGCACGCCACCACTCTCGTTTGGAGGAAATTTTCGATCGTCGAGATAGTCGCGGTCCTGCGTGATGAGCGTCCTGCGAAGTTGTCTGGCGAGTCGGAAGTGCTCGCCGTCCGAGGCGCGGCGCAATTCCTCATGCTCGAGCACGAACAGCACATCCCAGTGCAACGCCTGCCGCATGAAGGACACGAGGCCCGCCGGCACGTTGGCGTCGACATAGACCCTGGGTTGTCCTGATACGCGCTCGGCGTAACCACCCAACTCGGAAGCGAGCGTGCCCATGCTTGGCTCCGGCTCCTGACTCTCGGCTTTCGCCTTGGGCTCGGCTCCAGGTTCGTCCATCCCTGGTCTACGTTCTCGGCTCGGCTTTGGCTTCGACGCCTTCTTTTGCCTGCTTGCGCAGGGCAGCTACCAACTCATCACGTTTGTGCACGAGCTCTTTCCGAGCCCGGCGATTGCGCGGCGAGCCAACGACGTACTCACAGAAGAGCGGGAAGCCAATCGTCGAATCGACGTACGCGACCGCGGTGTCGGGAAGCACACCGGGGTTCACCTTGCCCCAGCTGACGGCCTCGGCTGGCGTCGCGCCGGACAACCCGCCCCAGACCACTTGATCGGTCGTGATCTGGATGAAGAAATCGTTGCCGCCTTTGGGGATCCCGTACACCTCCCACAACGTCGGCTGACCCTGCAGATAGAAGTTCTTTGGCGATCCGCCACCGAGAATGACACACCCGTTCTTCTGCGCCGCCAGGATGAACGCGCAGATCTCGTTGACGTCCTTGTTGGGATCGATCATCAGGCGACTGTCGTTCATCAACTCGTGATAGGCGACGTTCATGCCGATGGAGCTGTCGCCGGGAGAGGAGGTGTAGATCGGCACGCCGCACGCAGCGGCGGCCGCGAGCACCGAGTATTCCCGGCACTCCGGTTGGCGCTCCAACAGATCGCGGCCCAGCGCGTAGTGCAATTCGGCCGTCGACACCGGACCGTCCGCTCCCCATCGCACGAGGAAATCGCGAATGTACGAGTCGGTCTCAAGAAGCACCGTCGCCGGAAAAAGCACGTCGTAAATGCGAATGACACCTTCCTCGAAGAGATCGCGGTCATCGACGAAAGGCGATCCGCGGTGAAGCGTGAAATTCAGGGCGTAGTGGAGATCGTGGTAGAGGTTGGCGCCCGTGCTGATGAGGAAGTCCACGAGGCCCCGCTCCATCAGCTCAACCATGCAACCGCCAAGTCCCGCAGGGGTCAAGGCGCCGGCGACGGTCAGCGCGATGGTGGTGTCGTGCTCAGGCAGGATCATCTTGTCCGTAAAAATACGGCAGGCCTCTCCCAGCCGCGCGGCGTTGAAGGCCTGAAAACCCTCCTCGATCAGGTGACGCACATCCGCGCTCCCGCGCGGGCGATAGTAACGAATCGGCCTGCCGGTCAGGTAATTCGCTCGTGATTTGTCAGCGCCCGGGGCACGGTGAGGCATCGATTGGCTAGCTTAGCACCTCCGCTTCTCTTACTTGTGTCGATCAAAAGGACGTACCCTAAGTGTTGGAGGCTGTATCGGTCATATACAGATCAACCGATAACCGGACGAGTCTTCTTGGCGCTGAAACAGATGAGTGCACTCCCCAATCGAGCGACGATGCCGCGGCCTGAAGGGCACGGTGATCCTGAGGCCAGGTTCCGGTCGCTGGTACAGTCCCCGCTCCGAGCCGGACTTCTCCGTTTTCTTGCTGCCCGCCCGGGTGAGGCCTTTGACGTCGAGTCGTTGATGGCGACGTTCGGACGCATGCGTCTGGACATTGAAAACTGTCTTCGCGAGCTCGTCGAGTTCGGGATCGTCGGTCGCAACAGCGGTCAGTATTCGGCGATCCGCCCGGAGAGCGATGCGCTCAACCGCCTCCTCGACGTGTTCCTCGAGCGGCGCGCGGATATCAGTCTCGAAGACCAGGCGCCATCGGTTCAGCGCTTCCGCGAAATGATCGGCCGTGACGAAAAGATGCTCGTCGTCTTTGAATGGATTCGCACGGCTGCCAAGTCGGATATCTCGGTCCTGATCCTGGGGCCCACCGGTTCGGGCAAGGAAGTCGTGGCGCGCATGATTCACGAACTGAGTCGTCGCGGTACTGAGAACTTCCAGGCCGTGAACTGTGCGGCACTTCCTGACACGCTGTTCGAGTCGGAAATCTTCGGGTACGAGAAGGGCGCGTTCACGGGGCACACGATCGCAAACCGGGCCGCGTCGAATTGGCGGATCGAGGCACACTCTTCCTGGACGAAATCGGCGACCTCTCGCTGGTAGCCCAGGCGAAGCTGTTGCGAGTTCTCGAGGATCGTCGCTTCGAGCGCCTCGGAGGTCAGCGCTCGGTGCAGGTGGATTTCCGTCTGATTTCGGCCACGAATCGACCGCTCGATCAGTTCGTTCGCGACAGCCGGTTCCGCGAAGATCTGTATTATCGCGTGAACGCGTTCTCCATCAGGCTTCCATCGCTTCGTGAGCGGCCAAGCGATATTTCCGTTCTTGCCAATCGCTTCATCGCGCGGTACTGCGCGACAAATGGGCTGCCTCTCGATGCGAAGGCCTTCTCCCCGGAAGCGTTGACGCGACTCCACTCGTACCCCTGGCCTGGGAACATCCGCGAACTGGAGAGCACGGTCTCGCGCGCAGCGCTTTCGTCTCCTGGTCGCGTCATCAGAGACACGGACGTCGAGTTCCTTCATCCTCAGGCCACGGTAACCGTGGACGCACCTCCGCGGGTACCGACTCTGGCAGAAGCTGAGCGTGCGCACATCGTGCGCGTCCTCGAGTCGACGTCCTGGAACAAGAAGGAAGCGGCCCGGCTTCTCGATATCAGCCGCGGCACCCTCTACCGGAAAATTGTCGAGTACGAGCTGGAACCAGAGGCTCGTGTGTCCCGAAACGGGCCAATCGACTAACACCTCCGCAAAACGCCCGCAAAATTACGCGTCCTTTTTGGTTCGCGCCAGTTCCATTCTGGAACACGGCCCACAAAACGCACTTACTCCAGTCGCAACAGCAATTTACGCTGATCTCACCCGCAAAACCGTGTGCAAGTACCGCACACCGAACACCGAGTTCGTAATCGACTAGTGCGAATTTCCCAGCCGATTTCAACTATAAGTCCTTCCTAAGCAACAGCTTAAGCGAAAGAACAGAGCCACCTCATGAACACGGCAGAACTCTTGCGCATGAGCTCAGCTTCGATATGCCGATTACACGATCGCTCCGAACCTCGACCACCGCACTTCTGGCATCGGCCTTCATGCTCCTGGCCGCTTCAGAAGGTTTCGCCCAGTCACGCGGGCGCGGCGAAAAGCTGGACCGGTTCCTGCAGCACCGTTCGCGGCAGTTCTCCGGGCGCACACGCGTCATCGTCCAATTCAAGGGCGACGCTGACGTTCGCGTCTTGGGGCAGCGAGCCAAGCACGGACGACGTCTGGGCCGCAGTGGCCAGGTCGCAGAAGTGGATAACGTCGAGTTAGCAACCCTTGCCGCGAACCCGCAGGTCGAGCGCGTCTACCTCGACCGGCCGGCGTTCGCCACGCTCGAGCGGACCGGCCTCTCCACCGGAGCCGCTCTCGCGCGTCAGCAGCTCGGTCTGACGGGCCGCGGTGTCGGCGTTGCTGTGATCGACTCGGGCATCACGAATTGGCACGACGACCTCCATCGGAACAACAGTCGCGTTGCGCACTTCAAGGATTTCACCACCGACCTCCGTATCTGGTCCTCGAACCCGGCGTATGACGACTACGGTCATGGCACCCACGTGGCGGGCATCATCGCCGGAACCGGGTACGACTCGAACGGCAAGCACAAGGGAATCGCGCCGGGAGCGAAGCTGGTTGGCCTGAAGGTGATGGACGGGAACGGCCGCGGCTACATCAGCGATGTGATTGCGGCAATTGACTATGCAATCTCGGTCAAGTCGACCTACAACATTCGCGTCATCAATATCTCGGTCGCCTCGGGTGTGTTCGAGTCGGTACTGGCTCGACCCACTGACGCTCGCGGCGAAGCGCGCGGTCGACGCCGGGATTGTCGTCGTCGCCTCCGCAGGCAACCTCGGAGAGGACGCTTACGGTCGAAAGCAGTCGGGTGGGATCACGGCACCTGGCAACGCGCCCTGGGTTCTGACAGTCGGCGCCTCGAGCGAGCAGGGCACCAGCACGCGCAGCAACGACACCATCGCGAAATTCAGCTCGCGTGGTCCGACCTGGGTTGATTTCTCGGCCAAGCCGGACATCGTCGCGCCGGGCGTTGGAATCGAGTCGCTGTCGGATCCGAACAGCCTGCTTTATTTGACGCTTCCGGGTATGCGCATCTCGGGTGTGCTCGGACTCAACCTTGGGTACCAGCCGTATCTGAGCTTGAGCGGAACGAGCATGTCAGCGCCTGTCGTTGCGGGAACCGTGGCGCTGATGCTCGAAGCCAATCCCAAGCTGACGCCGAACGCGGTCAAGGCGATCCTGCAGTACACCGCGCAGGTGTGGAGCAACACCAGCTACCTCTCGCAGGGTGCGGGGATTCTGAACGCACGTGGCGCGATCCGGCTCGCGAAGTTCTTCGCCTCACCGCAGGCGAGCCTCGGCAGCATGGGAGACAGCATCCAGGATGAGTGGGTGCCGTGGGCGCGTCACCTCATCTGGGGCAATTATCGCCTCACTGGTGGCATGCCGCTTCCAGGCAGCAACGCGTGGAATACGAACGTGCGGTGGGGTGCGCTCACGACAGCGTCGGGCAGCCGCGTGGTGTGGGGCGCGCGACTCGACGACAACATCGTGTGGAGCACGGCCAGCGATGACAACATCGTGTGGAGCACCGCCGGTAACGACAACATCGTGTGGAGCACCGCTGGCGACGACAACATCGTGTGGAGCACCGGCGGTGATGACAACATCGTCTGGAGCACCGGTGGCGACGACAACATCGTCTGGAGCACCGGCGGTGACGACAACATCGTCTGGAGCACCCGCGCCGATGACAACATCGTGTGGAGCACCGGTGCGCGACCGACAACATCGTCTGGAGCACCGGTTCGGTCAGCAACGTGGTGTGGGGCAATGACTGCGGTGGACCGAACTGCCAGAAGGTTCTCTGGGGCTCGCTGCGCGACGGCGCGGTCATGGGCACAGCCGCCGCCGGCGACAACATCGTGTGGAGCACCGGCGCCGCCGGCGACAACATCGTGTGGAGCACTGCTGGTGACGCCCGCGACAACATCGTCTGGAGCACCGGTGCCGATGACAACATCGTGTGGAGCACCAGCTCCGGCGACAACATCGTCTGGAGTACCTCCGGTCAGGAGAGCGTCCTCTGGAGCACTTCGGACGCGATCGAAGACTTGATCCGGGCTGAACAGTAAGTGGGATCCGCTGGCGCCGTAACCCGTAACCGAGGGCAACGAACATGAGAACGCGAGTCACTATCATCTGGCTGCCTGCTGACGTTCGCTAGGAGCACGTATGCCCCAGCCGTCGCTTTGGCTAGCCGGCCTGGCACTAGTCTGGGGAGTGCTCTATTTCGGACTACGCGCGTATCGCATCATCAAGGCCCGATTCAGGGCTGAGCAGCGGCGCGCCGAGCAGCTGGCCGAACTGCACCTGGCAACCATCGAGGCGCTGGCGCGCGCGATCGATGCCAAAGACGGCACGGCCGAGAATCACATCCGCCGCGTACAACTCTACGCGTCGGCGGTGGCTCGAGAGCTCGGTATGTCGGACGCCGAAACTCAGGCGGTGCGAACGGCGGCGCTGTTGCACGACATCGGCAAGCTCGCGGTCCCGGAGCATATCCTCTCGAAGCCTGGTCCTCTGACAGCCGAAGAGTTCCAGAAGGTACAGGCACATCCGCAGGTCGGTGCGGACATCATCGCTGCTGTACCGTTTCCGTATCCGGTCGCGCCGCTCATTCAGAATCACCATGAGCGGTGGGATGGACGCGGCTATCCGAGAGGCCTCAGGGGTGAGGACATCCCACTCGGGGCACGAGTCCTGTTCCTGGTCGACTACTTCGACGCGCTGACCTCGAACCGTCCGTACCACGAGGCGATGACGTTCGAAGCAGCTGTGGCGCTGATCGAGCAGGAGGCTGGCAAGGCGCTCGACCCGCGAGCCGTCGCGGCATTCGTGCGCGTGCTGCCTCAGGTTCGAATGGAGGTCGAGGAGAAAGAACGCAAGAGCGGCCCGGTCGATGCAGCCTCGGCACAGGCAACGCGCAACGATCGCGGACAGTCATCAGTCTTCAATGACATCGCGATCGCGCACGGAGAGATCTACGCGCTCTATCAGATCGCCCAGACCATGGGCACCAGCCTCGGCGTATCGGATACGATGGCGCTGATCGCGTCGAAACTCACGAGCCTCGTACCGTTCTCGGCCTGCACGCTGTTCCTGTACGACGAGAACACCAACCTCCTGACCTGCCGGTTTGCGACAGGCACCGACTTCGAGTTGATGCAGCAGCTGACCCTGAAGGGTGGCCAGGGGATCACCGGCTGGGTTGCTCGCAACCGTCGGCCGTTAGTCAACGCGCGCCCAAGCGGAGATCTCGAAGCCGCAGGCTCGTCGTTGCCGACGGCGCTGCAGTCGGCGCTCGTCTGCCCATTGCTGCTTGGCGATCAAGTCATCGGCACTCTCGCGGTGTACCACACGACGGCGAGCTTCTACGGCGACGATCATCGTCGTCTGCTCGATCGTGTCTGCGAGCAGGCCGCGGCAGTGATCCACAACTCCATCGTGTTCGAGCAGACGCACGAGGCGTCGCTGACCGACCCGCTGACCACCCTGCCGAACACGCGATTCATGGTCAACCATCTCGGGCGCGAGCTGTCGCGCGCCGAACGCGGGAATGCCGAAGTCTCGCTCCTCGTGATGGACCTGAACGACTTCAAGGACATCAACGACACCTTCGGACATCACGTCGGCGACCGTGCCCTTCGCGAGGTCGCGCAGGTACTGCGTGGCGCAATTCGTCCCTACGACGTCTGCGTGCGTTACGCCGGTGACGAGTTCATCGTGGTGCTGGCTGGCTGCGGCTGGGATGAAGCGGAATACAAGCGCCTCGAACTACAGGAAGCGGTCGAAAGTCTGGTCTTCGAGGCCAAGCCGGGTGTCAGGATGCCGCTGTCGATCAGCGCGGGTGCCGCGGTGTTCCCGCACGACGGCAACACCTATGAGGTCTTGATGGCGAAGGCCGATCGCCGCATGTACCGCAACAAGGTGATGCACAAGCGAGAGGCGCAGACGAGAGCCGCCGCACCTCCGCAATCCACGCCCGACAATCGAGCGGTATCGTAGCGGTCTTCCGGCGGGTCCGAGGACCCGAGGCTACATTCCCATGACGTGATAGCCGGCGTCGACGATGAGGACTTCGCCGGTCACAGCTTTGCCGGCGTCACTGAGCAGGAAGGCGCACGCCTCGGCAACCTCGCCGGTCTCGACGTTGCGTCGGAGCGGCGCGCGATCCGTGTACACGTGAAGGATGTTCGAAAAGCCTTTGATGCCGGCGGCAGCGAGCGTCTTGATCGGCCCTGCTGAGACCGCGTTCACGCGCACGGCCTTGGGGCCAACGTCAGCAGCCAGGTAACGAACGGTCGCCTCGAGCGCGGCCTTGGCCACACCCATCACGTTGTAATTCGGGAACACACGCTGGCTCCCGAGGTACGACAACGTGACGACCGATCCTCCCCCGCGCTTCTCGAACAACGGCATCGCAGCCCGCGTCAGCGCGATGAGTGAGTAGGCCGATATGTCCATTGCGATGCGGAACCCATCGCGCGTGGTGTTGACGAAGGGCGCCTCGAGCTCCTCGCGAGGCGCAAAGGCGGCTCCATGGACAACGAAGTCGAGACCGCCGAACTCCTGATCGACCTTCTCGAGTACCGACGCGATCTCGGCATCCGATGACACGTCACACGGCAGTACAAGGGGAGGCTGCTCGAGCCCTTGCGAGAGCTCGTTGACGTGCTCCTCGAACCGTCCCTGATAGGTCAGCGCCAGCCGCGCACCGCGTCGTGCGACAGCCTGTGCGATGGCCCAGGAGATCGAGCGCTTGTTGGCCACACCAACGATCAGCCCGTGTTTACCGCTGAAATCACTCATGGTCGTCTACAGAGTCCTGTCTCCGGTCTGTCGTCTCCAGTCCACGGTAGTTCAGATCCGTGGTCCGGGACCGGAGTTCAGGAGTTGAAGTTAGGGAGACGCTACCGTCCGCGTTTGGGTCCGCGGTTCTGTCCGCCCCGGTTGTGGCCGCCGCCACCCTGGCCGGGCCGTCCTCCCCGTTGGCCGGACGGGCCCTGACCGCTGCCCGGGCGCTGCTGTTGATTGCCGGTGTGTTGTCCGCCGCCAGGACGTGACCCGTGGCGGGGACTGCCAAATCGTGGCTGTCCCTGCCCCGACGCCTGACCCTGTGCCTGGCGGCCGTGCCTGTTGCCGCGCGACTTGTTGCCGTTGCGCTGGCCATCGAATCGGCCACCGGTTTGACGGATAGTGAAGTCCGTCGGTTTGCGCTCCGGGGCCTGCCCTTCCGGGCGCGGCAACGTGGCGCGAATCAAAGGCCGATGCACCGGCCACTCATCGTCGGGGACGGAGGGCTCGAGTTCCTCGCCTTCGACCGGCTCGGGCTCTTTGGCACTGTCCATCGTCTCGGTCGAGAGAATGGGCACCTCGTCGACGGCGTCGTCGAGCGTCTCGCCAGCATCCGTATCCGCCTCGGCAACGACAAGCACCGAATCAGTCGCCTCGACAGGAGGAGCCGCGACCGCGGCGACAGGTTTCTTTCGTCGCGGTGACGGAATCTTGGCGTGCTTGTACTCGTGCTCGGCGTCACACGTCGTGCAACGCGTTTGCTTCACGTCGTCTTCAATCATCGCAACGACCGCATGATTGGTGATGCGGCGCTCGCGCGGACAGTAGTCGTCTAGAACGTCACCGAGGCGAACCCGGCGTTGCTGCATGAACTCCCCCGGAAGCAACCTTCAGGGCGGGGTAGGTGAAATCAGGGTGAAGGTCCGGTCTGAGTGTAACCCCAAAAACCCAAATTCCCAAAAAAGCTACTCCTTACAAGGAGTCGGACGTTGACAGAATCCACCGGCGGCAGTCGGCCAGAGCGGCTCTGACCGCGTCCGGATTGGTGGACTGAGGCGTCCGGCGCGCCTGAACCGACGCGAGCGCCGTCGCAGCTTTCGGTGCATCATCACCAAACATGTCACTGGCCTCTCGCCATTCGGCCATCGTCATATCGCTGAAGTCCCGCCCCTCGGCCAGCAGCCGCCGCACCATTGCCCCAACGACCTCATGGGCGCGGCGAAACGGCATCCCGCGCGCAACCAGATAGTCCGCAACATCGGTGGCCAGCAGCAGACCCGACGCCGCACGCCCGGAACGCTCCGCGTTGACCGAGAGGCGCGAGACGACCGCGTGGGTCGCTGACAGCGACGCGGCATAGGTGGTCTCGGCGTCGAACACCGCCTCTTTGTCTTCCTGCAGGTCTTTGTTGTATCCGCCAGGCAAGCCTTTCATCGTCGCGAGCCAGCCCGTAAGTCGGCCGATCGCCCGCCCCGTTTTGCCGCGAACGAGTTCCAGCGGATCAGGGTTCTTCTTCTGCGGCATCATGCTGCTGCCAGTGGCCGAAGCGTCGGACAGGTCGAAGAAGCCGTGCTCCTCTCCTGTGAAGATGATGAGGTCCTCCGCCATGCGGCTCAGATGCACCATGCCCAGCGCAATGGCATAGAGGAACGTCGCCACGAAATCCCGATCCGACGACGCATCCATGCTGTTCTGGACCACGCGAGAAAACCCGAGCGCGCGAGCCAGCATATCCGTGTCGACGCCGTAACTCGTGCCGGCAATGGCGCCGGAGCCGAGCGTCAGCGAGTCTGCTTCCTGTGCCGCCGTCGCCAGGCGTGCGTGATCACGCCGAAGCGCAGATGCGTGAGACAGAAAGAAATGCGCCACGAGCACCGGTTGGGCCCGACGCAAATGCGTGTACGACGGCATCATCGCCGCGCCGGCCTGCTCGGCCTGATCGGCACATGCGCCGACCAGACGGGCGACGGCCCGTTGCAGCAGCCCGATACGACGACGCAGATAGAGTCTCAGGTCGAGCGAGACCTGCTCATTGCGCGAGCGTCCCGTGTGAAGCCGCCGCCCGGCATCGCCGACACGGTCCACCAGCTGACGCTCTACGAAGCTGTGCACGTCTTCGTCGGGACCCGCGACCCACGATGGGTCGCGACGCCCCTGCTCGAGGATCTCGCCCAGCGCCTCGACGATGGCCGCGGTATCGGCGGCGGACAGCACTCCTGCGGCGGCTAGCGCCTGTGCCCAGGCGACGCTGCCGGTCACATCGTCCTCGAAGAGTGCACGGTCGAAACCGAAGGAGATGCCGAAGTCGAAGGCGGCGGGATCAGGAGCTGTATCGAAGCGACCGGACCAGAGCGTCACGCGAGATTCACCACTTCAGTGTTGTCGGGATCGAGGACCGCACATCGGCCGTCGACGACAGCCAACTGCACGACACCGGCTTGCCCACCCAGGGCCGCACGCGCCGCGTGCAGAACCGCCGCAGCCGGCGCATCGTACAAGATCGTGCGCCCGTGCAGGGCGGTCTCGAAACGACCCACGCCGTGCCGGCCGGCGATGAGCGCAAGACTTTCCAGGAGTTCCACCGGCGGCATCGGCACATCATTGATCGCGACCGGTACCCCGGCCTCGAAGCGGATCTCGAGATGCGCGGCGTCGGCCGAGGATGCCGTCGCGGGGTGCGCGAGCTTCGGGCTTTCTTCCGCATCACGAAACGTGATCATCCGGCCCCAGAGATTCTGATCGATGTCGCAGCCGGGGTCCGAGGCGGCCTGCGGCGCAACCCCACGCGCGCGCGCGTACGCCGTCAACTCCGTCGCGTCCATCTGCCACTCGCGCGCCGGAGCACGCATCGTGATGCCGGAGTTGAGCGCCTGAAAGGCGGCATCGATCGACTGGTCGAGCGACGCGTGCGCGACCATGGTGGCGCCTTCGATCTGCGCGACCTCGAGCAGCTTGCGTGCGAGCAGCGGAGCCGGCAATTCCCCGACGAGCGGGATGGCATCTGCCTCGCGCGGGCCACGATCGAGCGAGGGCAGGAGAAACTCGCGCGACAATTCGTCGCGAGCATCGATGGCGTGGGCCCGGCGGGCGCCGCACGACAGGGCACGGCTGCGCAGGACCGCGAGGTCTTCACGCTGGCCGATGTCCAGCGTGACCGTCACGACATCAGCCCCGAAGGTCTCGGAGAGCCAGTGCACCGCATTCGAAGATTTGAACCCGCCTGAATAGGCCAGCACGATGGTGCTCATGTCTGTGACATTTCCTCGAGGCGTTTGACCAGCGTCTGCGCCCGTCGCGCATCCGGCGTGATGATGAGAATCGTGTCCTCTCCCGCAAGCGTACCCACGACGTCAGGCAGTTCCGCGCCATCGAGCGCGGCACACAGCGACTGCGCGTGCCCCAGTCCTGTCCGCAGCAGCACGAGCTGCTGCACTCGATCGATGCGCCGCAGCTGTAACGTCAGCGCACGTTGCAGGAGCGCCTTGGCGGTGTGCCCGTTGGTCTCCACCCGGAGCTGCGCCTGATACGCACCATCGGTCCCGCCCTTCACCAGGCCCAGCTCACGGATATCCCGCGAGAGGGTGGCCTGGGTGACATCGAAGCCGGAGGCCTTTATCCTGCGACGGAGCTGCTCCTGGCTGCGCACCGGCTCGCGCCGGACGATGTCGAGGATGGCGCTTTGGCGTCGTGCTTTCATGGACTTTCTTCCGTCGACCGCTCCGAACGAACAGCATAACCCAAATCTTGACTGTTTATACATTCGAATGTATAAATATTCTTTTGCAGTCACCGTCGATACGATGGCCCTTACTACACCACTCGAACGTGACCGCGCCGACGTCGTCGACACGCGCCTGACGCGCGTCGCCATTGCGGGCGCCACCGGCTATGCCGGGCAGGAGCTCGTGCGCATCCTGGCGCGCCATCCACGCGTCACGCTGACGGCCGCGATGTCATCCGGCGCGGCCAGCACGCCGCGGGCGCTGCCGGCGCTGGCCCGCATCTGGGACGGCGCCGTGCAGCCGCTCGACGTGGACCACCTGATCCGCGAGGCCGAAGTGATCTTTCTGGCCTTGCCGGAGGCGGCCTCAGCGGAACTGGCTCCCGTGCTGCTGGAGCGCGGGGCGCGGGTCATCGACCTCTCGGGCGCCTTTCGCATCAGAAACGGTGCGGATCGCCAGCGCTGGTATCCAGCGACGTCCAGTCTTCCTGAGGGAACGGTGTACGGGCTCACCGAAGGGCATCAGGCGGAGATTCGTCACGCGCGGCTGCTCTCGAATCCTGGCTGCTATCCCACGGCGGCACTCCTCGCGCTCGAGCCGCTGCATCGCGCCGGCCTGCTTACGGGGTCCGTGGTCATCGATGCGAAGTCGGGCGTGTCCGGCGCCGGCAAGACACCGTCTGAGCGCACACATTTTTCGGAGAACCACGGCAGCGTTGCGGCGTATGCCGTCTTCCAGCACCGTCACACGGCAGAGATCGAGCAGGAGCTCGGCTGCCGGCGTCACGTTCGTGCCGCATCTGGTGCCACTCGATCGCGGGATCCTGGAGACCATCTACGGCACGCTCAAGCCCGGCACCACGGAGCAGCAGGTCGCCAACGTGCTGACGACGACGTATGCGGACGCACCATTCGTGCGGCTGACCGGCGCCGCATTGCCTGAGATCAAGCACGTCGCACACACCAACTTCTGCGACATCGGCTGGAAGGTCGATCAGGAACGGAGTCGCATTGTCCTGGTGGCGATTATCGACAACCTGCTCAAGGGTGCGGCGGGGTCCGCGGTGCAGAACCTCAACGTCATGCTGGGGCTGGACGAACGGACGGGCCTGCTGTGAGCCGGACCCCTGTTGCCGCGCGCGCGCACGCGCGAAGAAGCCGGCGATCGTGCTGAAGCTTGGCGGTGAGCTCCTCGAGCGAACGGAGGATCTCGTCAACATCGCAAAGGCCATCGCGAAGTTGTCCGAACACGCCGCCTTGGTGGTCGTGCACGGCGGCGGCCGGGAGATCGACGCAGCTCTCAATACAGCGGGTATCCCGAAGCAACAGGTCGATGGATTGCGGGTCACCGATGCCCGGACGCTCGACGTCGTCGTGTCCGTCCTGGCCGGCGCGATCAACACACGCCTGGTCGCTGCCGTGCGCCGTGCCGGCGCCGAACCTGTCGGGTTGACCGGTGCTGACGCGACCGTGGCAACGATGAAGCGGGCCGCACCTATCGTTTCCGTCAATGGTGAGCGTGTCGACCTGGGATTGGTTGGCGCCCCGGTCCGCAATGGCACCCCGCGCCTGCTGACGGATCTGCTGTCACGTGGATACGTGCCGATAGTCGCATGTATTGGTGCAACGCGGGACGGTCAGCTCCTGAATGTCAACGCGGACACTCTCGCGTCGCATCTGGCCGCGGCACTGCGAGCGCGGCGTCTCGTGATCGCGGGTGGGACGTCTGGAGTCCTCAACGAGCAGGGCGAGACCATCGCGCGCCTCACGACGCGCGATGCCGCACGCCTGGTCAGGGCCGGCACGGCGAACAAGGGCATGGTGGCCAAGCTGCAGGCATGTCGTGCAGCGCTGCAGGCCGGCGTGGGCGATGTAGTCATTGCCAATGGCAGGAAGACTCGGCTCGGCACCCTGGCCGACTCTTCAACCAGTCTTTCAGGGTGCACGCAGGTGGTGCGATGAAAACGACGCTCGACAGCATACAGGCTCGCGAATCCCAATACGTCCTCCACACCTACCGTCGTCAGCCGGTGGCGTTCGTGCGTGGCAAGGGACCGCGTCTGTACAACGTCGACGGCCGTGAGTACCTCGACTTCGTGTCTGGGATCGGTGTGGCCTCTCTTGGGCACGCGCATCCCGGCCTCGCCGCGGCCGTGGCGGATCAGGCAGCGACGCTGCTGCACACGTCGAACCTGTACTACCACCCGTTCCAGGCGGAAGCCGCGGCGCGCCTTTCGACGCTTTCCGGTCTCTCGCGCACCTTCTTCTGCAACAGCGGCTCTGAGGCCAATGAAGCCTGCCTCAAGTTCGCGCGGCGGTACTGGCACACGCAAGGCGTCAACAATCGGACCTCCTTCGTTGCGATCGAGAACTCGTTCGCCGGACGCACGATGGGGGCACTGTCGGTCACGTACGACGAGCACTACCGGACGCCGTTCGAGCCGCTGCTCGGACCTGTCACGTTCGTGGACCCCAATTCTCCCGACGCGCTCTACGCCGCAGTCAACGACCGCACCGCCGCCGTGATCGCGGAACCGATTCGGGGAGAAGGGGGCGTGCGACCGCTGCCCCGCGCGTTCTCCGATGCAATAGCCGATGTCTGCCGTCGAACCGGAACGCTGCTCATCGCCGACGAAGTGCAGACGGGCCTCGGACGGACGGGGCATCCTTTTCACTTTCAAGCGCTCGGTTGGGAACCGGATCTAGTGTCGGTTGGCAAGGCGCTTGGCTCGGGCGTTCCGGTCGGGGCCGCCCTGATATCAGAACGCGTCGCCAAGACGATCTCTGCTGGTGACCACGGCAGCACCTACGGCGGGAACCTGCTGGCCACTCGCGCGGCCGCGTTCTTCCTCGAAGAGCTCATGGATCGAGGGCTTCTCGATCACGTGCGCTCAGTCGGCGATCACTTGGAGCGTCGTCTAAGGACGCTGGCGCTGAAATATCCCGTCATCACCGAAGTACGCGGCGCAGGCCTGATGCGAGGGCTCGAGCTTCGTGTCGATGCGACCAGCATCGTCGATTCGGCCCGCGAGCGAGGATTGCTCGTCAACCGCACCAACGAGAAGGTCGTGCGCCTTCTGCCGCCGCTGACGATCTCCGCAGCAGACATCGATGCCGGCATCGACATCCTTGACTCAGTCCTGGCGGCGGTTCCCGCAGAGGTGCACGCATGAGCACGATCTCGACCATCGACTTCCACGGGCTGGCATCGCGCAGACAGCCGCCGTCCGTCGGCGTCGCAGAGTTGCCGGAGACGGACCTCGAGATAACCGTCCGTGCCGCGTGTGATCGCGACGTCGAGGCGATTCATCGACTGGTGTCAGAACACCTGACCGAAGGTCGTCTCCTGCCAAGAAGCCGGGATGAGATCGGCAACCGTGTGGCTCGGTTCATCGTGGCCGTGGACGATCTCGGGCATGTTGTGGGTTGTGCTGACCTCGCGCCGCTCAGCCGGCGTGTGGCCGAAGTCCGATCGCTCGTGGTCGATAACGGTGCGCGGTCGTGCGGCATCGGCCGGCAACTGGTACGCGAGCTCGAGAAACGTGCGCTCGCCTCGAGATTCGAGACGCTCACGGCTTTCACGCATACACCCGGCTACTTCGTCCAGCTGGGGTTCTCGATCGTGCCGCACACCTGGATTCCGGAGAAGATCGAAGCCGACTGTCGCACGTGCGCACAATTCCGTCACTGTGGGCAGTACGCCGTGATGCTGCCGCTGATTCGCACGCAGGGCGTATACCCGCCTGGCCAATCCACACATGCCTGAGGCATCCACCATTCGCGATTTGACTCTGACGCCGCTGCTTGGCGGCGTCACGGCGCCAAACGGCTTCCGGTCCGCGGCCCTGCACTGCGGGATCAAGGGTGCGCCACAAGCCCTGGATCTCACCGTGATTGCGGCCGATGGCAGCGCCTCGGCCGCCGGGATCTTCACGACGAACCTGGCGCAGGCGGCGCCGGTGCTCGTCTCGAAGCAGCATCTCGTCCGCACCGGTGGCATCGCGCGAGCGATTGTCGTCAATAGCGGCTGCGCGAACGCCTGCACTGGAGAGCAGGGCATGCGCGACGCCACGCAGATGGCGAGCGACGTCGCAGCGGCGCTGTCGTGCGATCCCACACAGGTGCTGGTCGCATCGACAGGCGTTATCGGCGTGAACCTCAAGATGGACCGAGTCTCGTCGGGGATACGGAACGCTGTTGCCTCACTCGCGCGCGGCAAGGGCAGCGAGACTGCCCGGGCGATCATGACGACCGACCCGTTCCCGAAGGAGTGCGCCGTCAGCGTCCAGACGTCGCGTGGCTCGTTCACGGTCGGCGGCACTGCCAAAGGCTCCGGAATGATCGAACCCAACATGGCAACAATGTTGGGCTTCCTGACGACCGACGCACGGGTGTCACCGGCCGTGCTCGATCGCGCGTTGCGGGAATCCGGTCGCGATACATTCAATGCCATCACCGTCGATGGCGAATGCTCGACGAACGACTCCCTTTTCGCCCTCGCGTCTGGCGCAAGCGGAGTCACGATCGACGAGGATCTCTATCCGGCCCTGACCGAAGCCTTCCTTGCGGTCTCGAAGGAGCTGGCGCTCGACATCGTGCGCGGCGGCGAGGGCGCGACCAAACTGATCAGCGTTCACGTACGCGATGCGCGCAGCATCGATGAGGCCCGGCAGGTCGCTCGCACGATTGCGAACTCGCCGCTCGTGAAGACCGCGGTTCATGGCGCCGACCCGAACTGGGGCCGCATCGTCGCGGCAGCGGGACGAGCTGGTGTGGCCTTCGACGTGCAGCGAGCGACTGTGCACGTCGGACGTATTCTCCTCTTCGAGAATGGGTTGCCGCACGACGATGCCGCGACGCGGGCGGCCGAGCACCTGAAAGGTAAGGAGATCCAGATCGAGGTCAGCCTCGGAACAGGCGGACATCAATCGGCCACCATCTGGACCTGCGATCTGAGCGCCGAGTACGTGCGCATCAACGGCGAGTACCGAACGTAATGGAGAGCCGCGCGCAGACACGATTCGCCAAGGACTTCCTGTCGATCCTCGATCTGTCGTGTGACGACCTCGAGCGACTGCTGAGCGTATCGGCGCAGATGAAGGCCGACCGGCGACTGGGACCGAAAGCGCCGTCCGCCTGGGCGCTCGCCGGGATGCACGTCGCCCTGCTCTTCGAGAAGCCCTCGCTCCGCACTCGTTCGACGTTCGAGATTGCCATTCGTGAGCTTGGCGGCGACACCCTGCATCTGCCGGCGTCGTTAGCGGAGGGCATCCGGGAGCCGCTGCAGGACATCGCTCGCAACCTGGAGCGATGGGTCCGTGCACTGGTCATCCGAACTTTCGCGCAGCAAAAGGCGGCCACGCTGGCTGCCGCAGGGCGCGACCTTCACGTCATCAACGCGCTGACCGACGAGGAGCACCCTTGCCAGGCGCTCGCCGACGCGCTGACGATGCGTGAGCGGTGGGGCGACTGCCGCGGCCGCGCGATCGCGTTCATCGGTGATGGCAACAACGTCGCGACATCCCTCGTTCAGGTGTCGTGCATGTTGGGCGTCACGGTGCACGTCGCCTCACCTCAGGGCTATCAACTGACGGACCACGTCGTGAACACGGCACTGAAGGTCGCTCGGGATGGCGCTACCGTCGCTCGCTTCACGGATCCACGGCGGGCGGTCGATGGAGTCGATGCCGTCTACACGGATGTCTGGACGTCGATGGGCGAAGAGGCAGAGGCCGTCGAGCGTCGTCGAGTGTTTGCGCCCTACCAGGTCAACGAAGATCTCATGGCCGCCGCCGATCGCGACGCGATTTTCATGCACTGCCTGCCGGCACACCGGGGTGAAGAGGTGACGTCGGCCGTCATCGATTCATCGGCGTCGGTGGTCTTCGATCAGGCGGAGAATCGACTCCACACGCAGAAAGCGCTCTTGTCGATGCTGGTCGGCTAGACTTCACTCGAAGAGGCGCAAAACATGACACCTCGAGCGTGACACTGGAGCCCGGACACGGGAGACCGTAGAATTCACCCGTGAAGCCCTGGTTGACACACTACGACGAAGACGTCCCGCGCACGCTCGTCCCGTATCCCGATCTCACGCTCGTCGACTATCTGACCGGGCTCGCCCGCGATCACGCTGACAAGACCGCGCTGCTGTTCAAGGGCACGACCGTCTCGTACGGCCAGCTCGACGCCGAGAGCACCGCGTTCGCGGCTGCGTTGTGGACGCTTGGCGTGCGCAAAGGCGATCGAGTCGGGCTGCTGCTGCCCAACTGCCCGCAGTTCCTCATCGCGCAATTCGGTGCGTGGAAGGTCGGCGCCATCGCTGTGGGTATCAATCCGACCTATACCGAGCGCGAGCTCGAGCAAATGCTTGACGCGATTCGCGTCAAAGCGATCGTCACGCTGACGCCGTTCTATGGCCGTGTGAAACGCGTGCAGCCACGTGTCGGTTTGACCCACGTGATCGCGACGTCGATCAAGGACTACCTGCCCCCGGTTCTGCGCGTCCTTTTCACCTTGTTCAAGGAACGCAAGGATGGTCATCGCATTCACATCGAGCGAGGCGACCGGTGGCTCAGTGACCTCATTCGCGCGAATCGCGCGGCTCCGCGGCCGCCGGTCACCGTAGGCCCGGACGATCAGGCGGTGATCCTGTCGAGTGGCGGAACGACCGGGACTCCCAAGGGTGTCGTCGGCCTTCACCGACACTACGTTGCGGCTGGCCGGCAACTGTATGAGTGGACCAAGTCGGCCAAGAAGCCATGGGTCGACGTCATCATGCTGCCGCTGCCGTTGTTCCACGTGTATGGCAACGTAGGCGTCCAGCCGCTGGCGTTCCTGGGGCCCAACCCGATCTCGCTCGTTCCGAATCCGCGCGACATCGACGATCTGCTCAAGACGATCCAATCGGTAAAGCCAGCGTTCTTCAACGGGGTGCCGACGCTGTACACGGCGATCCTCAACCACCCGCGGGTTCGCGCCGGGAAGATCGACTTGAGCTCGATCAGGCTGTGCTTCTCGGGCTCTGCCGCTCTCATGGCCGAGACGAAACGACAGTTCGAAGACAAGACCGGCGCGCGCATCATCGAGGGCTATTCACTGACCGAAGGCATGATGGCTTGTCTGGTGAACCCCGTCCAGGGCACGAACAAGATTGGATCGATCGGTCTGCCATTACCCGACGTCGACGTCCGAATCGTCGATGCGGAAACGGGCCTCAGGGATCTGGCGGCGGGTGAGGTTGGCGAGTTGATCATGCACGCGCCGCAGTACATGTCCGAGTACCTGGAACAACCCGGCGGAAACAGCGGATGCGCTTCGCGTCGCCGACGACGGCCGTCTGTGGCTGCACACCGGCGACCTCGCGTATATCGACGACGACGGGTACGTGTTCCTGGTCGATCGCAAGAAGGACATGATGAAGACGAGCGGGTTCCAGGTGTGGCCACGCGAGATCGAGGAGGTCATCGCCGCACACCCGGCCGTGCTCGAGGTCGGCGTGGCGGGCGTGCCTGACGCCGTCAAGGGAGAGGTGGCCAAGGCCTGGATCGTTCTCAAGCGCGATGCAGCCGCACCGAGCGCACAGGAAATCCGAAGCTATTGTCGAGAGCGACTGGCGCCATACAAGGTACCGGCACACGTCGAGTTCCGTACGGAACTGCCAAAGACGATGGTGGGCAAGATCCTGCGACGCGTGCTCGTCGCGGAGACGGTCCGATCTAGCTGACGCTGCTCGGTGCGCCGACCGGCAAGATGGTCACACCCGAGTGAGTCAACGCGTCACGCACGCGCGACGCCAGAAGCGCCGCACCGGGCGTGTCGCCATGCACGCAGATCGTTTCGACCTCGAGAGAGATCCGCGATCCATCAATCGCCGTGACCATACGTTCGCGAGCCATGGAGATGGCCCGCCGGACGACCATCTCCGGATCCTCGACGACTGCTCCAGGAAGGTGCCGCGGCGCGAGGGTACCGTCAGGCTGATACGCGCGATCGGCGAATCCCTCGCGAGCAGTGCGAAGTCCCGCGCGTTGCCCTGCCCCGATCAACTGTGAGCCAGGCAGTCCGAACAGGATCAACGTCGGGTCCACAGCTGCGGTTGCGCGCGCGATCGCATTCGCGAGTGCCGAATCTCGAACGGCCATGTTGTAAAGCGCGCCATGCGGTTTCACATGCTGCAGGCGTAGTCCCTGCGACGCCGCAACGGCCGCAAGTGCGCCGATCTGGTACACGACCAGGTCTTCGATCTCTTGCTCTGTCGCCCGCATCTCTCGCCGTCCGAAGCCGACGAGGTCGGGAAAGCCTGGATGAACACCGACAGCGACGCCATGCTGCCGAGCCAGGGCAATGGTCTCCCGCATGACTCCGGGGTCGCCAGCGTGGAAGCCGCAAGCGACGTTGGCTGACGTGATGACGGGCATCAGCAACGCGTCCTGGCCGAGCTTGTATGCTCCGAATGACTCGCCTACGTCCGCGTTCAAATCAAGACGCATTAGTGTGAAGACAGTCGTGTAATTCTTCCCACGTTCCTGCGCGCCCACGGACCTCGGGACAGCTGTTTTTCCTAAGGAAATCGGGCGGCATGTGCATTGCCTCTTTAATTCGGGTCGGCCTGTGGTTTACGGCAGGGCGCCGTAAATGCTGGGGGGAGCCAGGCTGGCATTTGCAGGATGGGGCACTCTCACGGGCGCCCCGTCCTGTATTCTTTTTCGGCCTTAGACGCCCGCCCCTTCTGGATATTCCAAAGCGAGCTTCAGTTCACGGGCCAGCGAGTCCACCGTCGTACCGGCGCGCTTCCAGACGCCTTCGCTCTCGAACCTGACATTCCCGATTCGACGACCCCACGGTGCTATCACTCGGCCAATCGCCCGATAGTCGCTGCGATCCGCATGCTCCTGGTCGAGTCGTCGCACGACATCTGGCGCGACCCGAATGAACGCGCGCAGCGCCGTCGCTGACTTGATGCTGTACTTTCGGCCGTTCCACGCCACGCCGAACACGACCGACACCTGCTTGAAGTAGTTCACGAAGAATTTCTTCGCATCCTCGCGGAAGTCGGCCGACTTGCGCGGCCCTCCAAACGCGTCGCTGGCAAACAACTTCTTCAGCTCCTGCGCCAGAGGCGCCTGCGCCACGCGTCCGTGCCCCACGCCGAGCAGCTTGATCTCGCCGTGCAGTGGCGAGTCCTCTCGATCGTTCAGTGCGCGGACGACATCATGGGCCGCGGCCAAGGCATCGTCGCGATAAAGCTGACGGCCAGACAGACTGACCAGGTGTGACGCATTCAGACGCGTGTGCTTCGCGTTGATCGTCACAAACATCTGCACGACGTGGTCTTCCGGCAGACGATCGAAGATGATGGCCGGCACCGTGAAGTCTTCGTCGCGGATGTTCTCGATGTCAGCGTGCAGCGCCAACAGGCGGTGCTGACCGTCAATGGCGCGAAGAATGCCTTCGCGTTCCGGTACCTTCAGACGACCAATCGAGGCGCCATCGGCGACCGGCTCGAACGTGAGCTTCTCGTCACACGAGATAATCACCGCTCCCGCGATCGAGGGAAGGTCTCGCGCCTGCCGACATTGCTCGTAGTACTGCACGAGTTCGTCGATCTTTCGCCTGATGATCTGGCGCTGGTAGGCCTTCTCGCTCGAGGCGATGCGACGTTCGAGCAGATCCCAATTGACCTTCGACGGCGTCTTCTTGTTGCCCCCGCGGACCGGTTGCCCGGACTCGCCGTAGTTGAGCACTTCGAAGCGCACAAGCTTGTCGATGTCTCCAGCGGTCAGCGAGGCCTGATAGAACCGGACCCCGAACTGCTGCATACGGATGGCGGCGACGTTAATCATTCGTGTATTTGTCCGTCTGGGATGATTCCGTTCACAGAAGAGGCGAATTGTAGCGGCCACTCGCCCTGAATCTCAACCCGTTTCTGTCGGTTTTCAACCCGAGTCCAGCTCGTCCACAGAGACCATTCTCTGGTCCAACTACCAGCACGGCTTGGAGTTATAGGCAAGCATGCGAGGTTTGACCTCGACGACGCATTCGCGTCTTTTGTCGCAGGGGTATGCAGGACTGCTGAGCCGGGTCCTCGCCAAGGGTCAGCCGCTATGCGAAGGCACCAGGGTCCCGGAGTAGGGTGGCGCCAGATTCCGGAAGATCCGGTCCTTGAGCTTGACCAGCCCAAAGAGGAACAGGCTGAAGGCGACGTACGACAGGACTGCCTGCTCGAACGTGAGCGTCTTGTGCAGCCAGATGCTCGCCACCCCGTAGACCATCTCCACATGGATCCAGGTACACGAAGAGGGAGGCCACACCGAAGTCGTGTAGCGGCGACCAGCCGCGGAAGAGCGCATTCCAACCATAGGCGAAGGGGATCGCCGTGATTAGAACGCCGAGCCTCACGAAAAAGAACGTGGGTGAGCCGGTCCAATAGGTCGTATCGGCATAAATCGCGGGCAAATAGGTCGCGAGGTATCCAATAAGGGAGATGAGAGGCCCCACGACGGCCATCGCCTTCATGAGGCGCCGCTCGTCCTCATGCGTCCGCGCCCGGTCGAGCCACAGCCCAACGACGGCTCCCAAGAGGAGAAACGCCATCCACGGAAAGAGCGTGAACGCTCCTGAGCTGGTGACCGCCTTGAAATACCATTCAATGGGATAAGGCAGCGTGGTCACGAAGGGTGCCGCCCTCACCAGGGGGGTGACCAGCACAAAGCACAACGCCACCAGGAACAACGCCAGACCCCGCCCGACATTGCCCGAAGCGATACCCCATAAGAGGGCTGCCACGACCATCGACAGCCCCATGATGTTGAGGATGTCGACCTTGAGGAGTGTTTCGGGAAAGGGCCCGCCGCTGATGATGAAGGACTGAAGGCGGAAGAGAAACGCGAGACCGAGTATCTGCCAGCCTCTTCGGAGCGCCCGAGACGCGGCCTGGGAGACGGTCAACCCGCGGCGGAGCCGGGCGCCTGCGGCCAGCGCCATCGCGACGCCAGCCAGAAACAGGAACAACGGGGCGCTGTAGCCTCCGATGGCAATCGCCCAACGGTAGGGAAGTTCAGGACGATCGACCGCGCGGACCCACGCGTCGAACATGTGCGCCTCGACCATGATCAACACGGCGAGGCCACGCAGCCAGTCGAGATATCCTCTGCGGGTCAAGGCAGGTTAGCGGGACCACTGAAATCGCGAGTGGCCGCGACATCTCGCGACCGGCGACCGCGGTGCCGCGCTAGCGGGCGGCGGGCTGCTCCAGTCCCGATGCAGGCCCCGCAGCTGGTTTGCGCGGTCCAAACAGCCCAGCGATGATCAGCCATCCTATTGGCAGCGCCAGCAGCATATAGCTGAGGAACTGACCGTAACGCCCGTCGGGACCGTACGGTTCTGTGGCCCAGTGCATCGCCTCGCTTCCCGGGAACAGATTCGCCTCGGTCAGTTCGTGCAGCCCGTAAATGAGCAACTGAACCACGAACACGCCGAGGAACACGGCTGTCACCTGGAAGAAGAGCGCGAGGTTGACGCGATGTCCGTAACGGGACCATAGCAAGGCAATGAATGCTGCGCACAGTGTACCCGCGGCAGCGCCAATGATGATGTTCATCCCCGCTTCCTGAAACAGCAATGTCCCCATCAACAGAGCCGTTTCCATTCCTTCGCGGGTAATCATCAGCAGCGTGAACAGGAATACGCCGACGAACGCCTTCGCACCGGTCCGCAAGGCAGACGATTCGAGACGTGTTTCGATTTCGCGTTTCAAACGTCGCGCATGTCGCCACATGTGAACGATGAGCGACGCCACGAGCACTGCCGCAACCAACGCGAGCACGCCTTCCCACAGCGCCTGATTAGATGCCTGCTGAAACAGCACGGCGGCACCGATGCTCACGACGATCGAGACGCCAATCCCCCAGTGGACGGCGGAGACAAGAGCCGGACGGCCGGTCTTCCTCAGATACGCCAGGCTGATGGCGACGATGAGAAAGGCTTCGAGCCCTTCACGCAGCGTGATGACAAAGGCCTGTAGCATAGAGCCCCACTAAACTGAGATCGAGTCTCAAGTCTAATACGGCTGTCTCTCGCGAACAACCCGCGGTGTCCAGAGCACGCCAATGGCACGACTCCCAGGAAACCTCGCCTCGTTCGAGCAATCGAGGCCGTCAGGCTCCCTAGGAGTTTGTAAAGTTGGCAGCGGGTTAGTCGTTTGGGAACCGGGTTACTGGATAGGAATCGTCCAGAAGTAAACCGTACGTCCGTTCACGTTCAACGTTTCTCTCGGCTTTCGCTCCGTCCCGTCGGCACTCATGTCGAACGCGTGTGACACGATCCGGGTGCCCGGCTTGAGTTCCTTATTCAGTTTCGGGATGAGCTTCACGTTGAGCGACGGAAGCAGATACAGCGTGACCACGGTCGCTTCGCTGATGTCAGTGGTGAACAGGTCCTGATTGAGGAACTTCACCCGGTCTCCGACGCCAGCTGTCTTCAGGTTCTCGGTGGCTTCCTTGATTCGCTGCGGGTCGATGTCGATCCCGACCCCTCGCGCGCCGTAGGTCTTGGCCGCGGTGATCGGAATGCGCCCGTCGCCCGATCCCAGGTCGTAAATCACGTCATTCTTCGTGACCTTGGCCAATTTGAGCATCGCGTCCACGACCTCCTGTGGAGTCGGGACGAAGATCACGTCTGGCGAGCGCAGTTGCTGTTGCGCCCCAGCAGGAACGACAGCGGTCGTGACCAGGATCGCCAGGATCAGGATCAGTCTGCGAGCAGTCATGGGCCTCCTTCAGTGGAATGCGTGAAGGAGGGATTATCTACCAGCTTTTGCGGAACTGGCTATGGGCTGGCGGCAAAAAAAGCCCGCCAGCTCAGGGATGAGTGCGAGGTGCCCGTCTCTCGCGCAACGTGGGGAACACGCCGATCAGGCGGTGCCAGAGCGCACGGCTGGGCTGGACGACGAACGCCTGCCAGGCGGGTTTGGGATCCTCGCCAACAGGCTGATCGGTGCTGCGCCGACCCTGAACGTGGCTGAACTCGTCGCGATATTCCGACGAGGAGGCCACAATCGCCGCGATCCCCTGGATCGTGCCGCCCGTGCGGCGGTCACCCTGCGGGAAGAGGCGACAGAACTCTTCGACCGCTTCAACAGGATCCAGATCGACCGCCAGCGCGTACGCCCGGATCCATGCCCGCGCATACAGACCACGGGGCCAACCGGTCAGATCGTTCTTTTCGAGTCCTTCGAGCAGCTCCGGCCGGATTCGAAGATTGGTAGCGATTTCCTCGATCGACACACGATTGCGCGTACGGTGGCGACGCAACCGCGTCACGAACATCTCCTGAGGGTTCATGTGGTCTCCAGTGTCCCTAGAGAACCAGAGCAATTCCCGCGCCTTCGGGCGGTTTGGCGCCTGTGACGCTTTCTCCTTCAAGCAAGGAGACTTAGTGGACTCGACGAAACTGTAACCGGGGCGAAGTGTTCCGAATTCGCCCTGCTGGATTACGAATTTCAAAAAAGCAGACCTCGAGCCGCGCTATCGGGATCTAACGCCGACCTGCCGCTTGTTGAACGCGTAGGGAAAGCTACTTAGCCGAGGTTGGGAACCGCGCCTCCGAGATACGCAGCGAGCTGGCTCATGTCGAACTGGAGCCCGGTGTAGAAGGGACCGAATTCCGCGAACTTCGCGCTCGCCTCATCGAACCGCATCTCGTAAATCAGCTTCTTGAAAACCATCGGATCCTGCGCGAACAGGTCGACGCCCCACTCCCAGTCGTCGTATCCGATCGAACCGGAGATCACCTGGGTGACTTTCCCTGAATAGTGGCGTCCGATCATCCCGTGCTCGCGCATCATCGCTGCGCGTCGCTCGAAGGGTTCGGAGTACCAATTCACGCTCTCGCCTCGACGCTTGTTCATCGGGTAGAAGCAGACGTAACGGGCACGCGGCATCTCGATGAAGAGCCGCCCCATGACACGTTGCCGCTGCGTTTCCATTTCCGCATCGAAGGCGCGCTCGAAGTCGTCGCTTCCCGGTTTGTGGGCTGCGCCAAGTTGCTCGTGGAGCTTCCCGGTCATCTCGTACATGCCGAGCTCGACGATCGACACATACGAGGTCGTTGAATCGAGATATCCACTCAGCTCGGTGCGTGACAAGGCCAGTTGTGTCTGCGCGAGCTGCTCGAAGCCGCGGCGGAAACAGATGAACATCAGATCCGCTTTGTGTCCCAGCATCTGCACGGCTGCCGTCGATCCTGCATCGGGGACGGCAAGCGCACGAGTGGCCTCGTCTGAGAGGCGCTGCAGGTCCGATTGGCTTGCGCCACGGAGACGATCCCAGCGAACGCGATACATCAGGTGCAGGATGCTCCAGCCTTCGAGAGATTCGGGAACCAGCGGGTTGTGCATGGGGGAATGTTACTCCTTGGTTCTGGGCTCTGGCCGCTATGACGCCCCGGCGTGCCCCGTTGCGTGCACCGTCGTTTTGTCTCTCGAACGGAAGAAGCGTTGGGCCAGCCAGTCCCTGCTGTCGGCGAGAATCTCGTACACCGTCGGAATCACCAGCAGTGTCAGCAGCGTCGACGTCACCACACCGCCGATGACAGTGATACCGAGCGGCGCGCGGAAATCACCGCCTTCGCCGCTTCCCAGTGCCACGGGGACCATCCCGGCCACGAGAGCGAACGTGGTCATCAGAATCGGACGCAGACGCACGCGGCCAGCCTGGATGAGCGCCTCGCGCCGTTCCATGCCGGCTTCTTCAGACCACTTCGCGAAATCGATCAACAGAATGGCGTTCTTCGCCACGATCCCCACGAGGAGGATGACGCCAATCATGCTCATGATATTGAGCGACTCACCGGTCACCATGAGTGCCAGCATCACCCCAATCAACGACAGAGGCAGTGACAGCATGATTGAGAACGGCTCGAGGAACGAGCCGAACTGCACCACCAGCACGAAGTACATCAACAGGATCGCGACGCCGATGGCCACGAACATCTGGGTGAAGATCTCCTGCTGTTCCTCCGTCTCGCCTCCCTGACTGAGCGAGTAGCCAGGCGGAAACGTGATCGCATCCTGCACGCGGGCCATCGTGTCGCCAACAACGGCCGATAGCGGACGATTCTCGGTGTTGGCCTGGACGACTATCACGCGATCCCGATCGAGATGGTCGATGCGAGCAGGCCCGATGGAGGGTGTCACGTGCGCCACCTGTCCGAGAGGAATGCTCCGATCGTTGTCGCCGCCAACGAGCAGCGGCAGCGACTCGAGGTCGGCCACGACGGTTCGGGATTCGGGCGCCAGACGAATCGTCACATCTCTCGTCTCACCAGACGGATCAATCCAGTCACCGACATCGATGCCCGCGAACGCCGGCCGCAGCGCCTGCGCCACCTGCCCGACCGTCACACCAAGCGATCCGGCGAGCGCGCGATCGAGTTGCACGTCGAGCTCCGGCTTCTGACCCTTGGTCGAGAGGCCGACATCGACCGCTCCCGGTACTTTGCGCATCTCGTCAGCGACCGCTTGCGCAAGGCGGGTGAGTTCGGTCGCGTCCGGACCTCGCACCTGCAATTGAATCTGCTTCTGGCCAGGGTTGAACCCGGTGCTGATCGACGAGGTGACGCCCCCCAGACGACCGAGATCCGATCGAATGTCAGCAACAACCGCCAGCTGCGATCGTTCCCGTTCGCTCTTGGGCATGAGTTTGACGAAGATCACACCCTCGTCGACGGCATCCCCTTGTCCCCCGACCGCCGTGTACACGTACTCCACTTCCGGCCGCATGCGCGCGATGCGTGACACCTCCTGCGCTTTGAGCTGGGTGTAGGCCAGGTTCGATCCGGGAGGCGTCTCGATATCGATGGCGAACTCGGACGTGTCCATCTCCGGCACGAACCCGGCGCCGACGAGGCCGACCGCCGGAAGCGCCAGCGCGGCCACGAACGTGGCAATGGCGAGCGAGACCATCGCGACTCGGTGGTCCAGGGCCCACGCAATCACGCTCTTGTAGCGTTCCGCCTGCCGATCGAACCAATGATTGAAGCGGCCGAGGAGCCGCGAGATGAACGAACGCTGCTCCATTGGCGTGTGTGGGTCCGGCCAGTACGCCGACAGCATGGGGTCGAGTGAAAACGAAACGAACAATGACACGAGCACGGAGCACACAATCGTCAGCCCGAAGGGTTTGAACCACTGGCCGGCAATCCCGCCCAGGAACGCGATCGGGATGAACACGACGACGATCGAGAGCGTGGTTGCGGTTACGGCGAGACCTATCTCGTCGGTGCCGTCGAAGGCGGCCTTATAGTGCCCCTTCCCCATCTCGACGTGGCGCACGATGTTCTCTCTCACCACAATCGCATCGTCGATGAGGATGCCGATCGAGAGTGACAGCCCCAGCAGCGACATCGTGTTGAGCGTGAAGCCGTACGCCCAGACCGCGACGAAGGACGCGAGAACCGAAACCGGCAGCGCGAGGCCGGTGATGATCGTCGATCGCCACGAGTTGAGGAACAGAAAGACCACGATGACCGTCAGCGCCGCGCCCTCGATGAGCGCCTGCTGCACACCAGCGACCGAATCCGCCACGCGGACGCCGGCGTCGGTGACCACACGAAGCGTCACGCCTGAAGGCAGCGTCTGTTGAATGTCGGCGACGCGTGCGCGGATCTGTTCCGCAACAGCGGTCGTGCTGAATCCGGTGGACTTGAGGACGTCGATGCCCACGGCGGCTTCATCGTTGTAGAGGGCGAACGAGCGTGGCTCTTCGGTCGCATCACGAACATCGGCGAGATCGCCGAGGCGGACGATGCGTCCATCCGACTGAGAGACCACCAGCTGCTTGAAGTCCGCCGGTGCATCGAGCCGTCCCTTGAGCCGGATCGTCCGTTCATCGAGTTGGCCCGCGAGCCGTCCAACAGGGGACGCCAGGTTCTGAGCCTGCAGTGCCTGAACCACTGCGGCGACGCTGACGCCGGTGGCCTGCAGATCTCGGGGCCTGATCTCGACGACGAGCTCACGCTCGATCGCTCCAACCAGGTCGACCGAGGCCACGCCGGAAATCGCCCGCAGCCGCCGCGTGATGTCCGGATCGGCGATACGGGTCAGCTCTGCGCCGCCAAGACCCGGCGATGAGAGGGTGAGCGACATGATCGGCCGATCGGCCGGGTCGAACTGCGTCAGGATCGGCTCCTCCATCTCCGTTGGCAGCTCGTTGCGAATCTCGGAGATCTTGTCGCGCACTTCCTGGCTCGCCATGCGCGGATCCTTCGAGAAGTCGAACTCGACGATGATGTTGCCGAAGCTGTCGAGAGAGTTCGACTGCATGCGGTCCACACCGCTGATGCCGGAGATGACCTCTTCGATGGGATCGATCACCTCGCGCTCGACGACGTCCGGTGAGGCGCCCGGATACGGGATCGCGATCACGACAACGGGCGCGTCGATTTCGGGGTACTCGTCGGTGTCGAGCTGCACGAGGGCAACCAGCCCGAACACCACGAAGAGCAGCATCGCGACGATCGTCAGGACCGGGCGCTTGATGGCGGTATCTGAGATGAACATGTTGGTAACTCAGAATGCAGAATTCAGAAACTTAACGTGCGCCAGCCAATTTCACCGGTGTCCCCGGACTGATTCCCTGCGCAGCGCCACGCAGGACCACGTCTCCGTCATCCAGGCCTGACGCAACCTGCACTTCTTCCCGGCGCGGGTCTCGCAGCCCCAGGGACACGGCCACACGTTCGGTCGTGCCGTTGCGCACGCGCAACACCCAGGGCTCCTTGTCACTGGTATTCACCGCGTTGATCGGCACAATCAATCCCTTCGCCGAACTGCTGACGACCCTGCCTTCCGCGAACAGGCCCGCGACCAGGCGGCCACCGACATTGGGGATGGCCACGTAGATCGGCACCTGCCGCGTGGTCGAATCGGCCTGCGGCGCGATGCGCTCGATCCGCCCGATGAACGAACGGTCGTACCCACGCACGGTGAATTCGACGTTGGCTCCAACGCGCAGGACCGAGAGGTCCTCCGACGGCACGGATGCCTCGAGACGCATGGACGACGGGTCGATGATACGGAACAACTCGGTTCCGGGGACGACCACGTCACCGGTGTGAACACTCCGGCTCGCAACGATGCCGCTGAACGGGGCGCGGATCGTCGTGTCACCGAGCGTCCGCTCAGCACTGGCCAGTCGCGCCCGCGCATCGGCGACCGCCGCTTCCGCCGACGTGACGCTATTGCGCGCGACGTCGAGCTCGCGTGCCGCCAGCGCTCCGGCCTCCACGAGGCGTTCCGTACGCTCGGTCTCACGGCGCGCCACGGCCAGTTGATTCTCGGCCGATCGCAATGCGGAGATCGCCGACTGCCGGGCGTCCTCGAGCGTGCGCGTTTCGATGCGCGCCAGCAGCGCACCGCGCGCGACAGGCTGGGCTTCTTCGACCGAGACGTCGAGAATCGCGCCACCAAGCTCGGCGCGCACAGTAGCCTCGCGGGTTGGCGCCAGTTCGCCAGAGATGGTCGGTCCAACGACGATGGTGCCGGCCTTGACCGAGACGACGTTCTCCGCGCCGATCTGGACCGCGAGCGGCTCGGGCGGCGCCGTTGCGCCGTTGGCGCCCTGGCTGCACGCCGCTGTCAGTACTGCAACACCCAAAATGCACAGTGCGGGAAGCAGTGTGGCCGACCGTCGATCACCTGTGTTGGGCACCGTGCACTCTGCATTACACCTTGTACTCATCGAGTTCCTGCCTGTGGCTGCGTGAATTGGGCAGACGCGTTCCTTAACTGCGGGTTGCCCTGAGAGGGAACTGGCTGCACCGGTACCGCCGGGGTCGGTTGCTGAATGATGGGATTGCCGCCGGTCGTCGGGAGCGCGTTCCCAATCGGCAGATCCGGCAGAAGCGCGACGCGTGCGCGCGCCACCTGTAAATCACGCGCTGCCAGGGCGCGGTTTGCACCCGCCTGCTGACGCTGCACTCGCGCGTCGGACAATTCGAGCTGGGTCGAGACGCCGGATGAATAGCGGACGTCGGCGATCTCGTACGCACGATCGGCCTGCTGGACCGTTCCGGCGGTCGACTCCCATGCGGCGCGTGCGGCGAGCAGTTCCGCCCACGCCGAACGCGTGTCGAGAGCGGCAAGCTCCTCGATCTGTCTCTGCTGCAGGCGCGATTGATCGAGCTCCGCGCGGGCGACAAGTTCATCGCCTCGCTGCCGCCCGCCCGTGAGAATGGGCATGCTCATGCTGATACCCACCGACCAGTTCGAGCGATCGAAGGATGGCAGGACGTTGTCCGGGTACGCGATCCGACTGTAGTTCGAGTTCAATGACACGGTCGGCATTCGTTGCGCTTCAGTGAGCTTCAGGGCCGCCTCACGTGTCCGCATGGTCGTATTGGCTTGCTCGACCGCGGCACGCTCTGGAAGCGACAGGCCGCCCACCGTGAGCGATGGCGTATCGCTCGACCGCAGCGTGTTCTCGATCGCGCTGACACGCTCGACGAACACCGGCGGCGGCGGGAGATTCTCATCCACAAGCCCGTCGGCCAGCTGAAGGTCCATTTCGGCCGGCAAGTCGAGTAGTCGCTTGAGACGCAGGTACGTCAGCGCACGATTCACCCGCTGACGAATGAGCAGGGGCTGCTGGGTGTCTCGATTGACTCGGGCACGGAGGACCTCGAACTCTGGTTGCGTGCCGGCTCTGAGTCCAGCTTCAACCTGACGCAGCGTCGCGTCGGCCTGGTCGAGCGTCGCCGCCGCGATGTTGACCAATTGATCGCTGAGAACCGCGTCGTAGTAGGCCTCTGTGACCTCGAACAACAGCTGCGCCCGCACTGTGGTCAGCCCGAGCTGCGCCGACTCGCGTCCAACGGCTGCCAACGTGATCTGCGCGCCATTGCGCCCGCCCGAGTACAGGTTCTGTGAAAACGACAACGATGCACGCCAGGTATTGACGCGGCCGAACGGAAGATCTTCGAGCCCGCCGTCGCTCGCTCCCGCTCCGAAGAATCCGCCCCCACCGATGGCGCCGCAGTCGACGGCGCGCTCGATTTCAGCGACGCGTGCATCCAGTGCCGCCTGTGGATTGAGCGCGAAGGGCGGACAGGAAGGTCCGGTGCTTCCGGAATCGAAGATGTTGTCGAATTCAGAGGCGAGCGCACGGTCGTAACTCGCTGCCACTGACAGCTGAGGAAGCAACCCGCTGCGCGCGCGAACCTGATCGGCTTCGGCGCGCTGAACGCCCCTCGCGGCAATGGAGACGGCCTCACTCTTCGGCTCGGCGAGCGACAGCACCTGCTCGAGCGTCAGTGGTCCGGCAGGGACGGCGGCAGTCGGTTGCGTTTGCGCGTGGGCTGCCAGTGGTGTGAACAACGACGACAGCCACACGGCGGCCATCATCAGCAGCTTGGTAAATCGTCGATAAGGCATTGGTCTGAGAGTCCTTCTGGTGTGCAGCCGTGCACTGTTTTGGACGGTGGGCCTGGTCGACCCGTTCCTTCCGAAAGATCAGGTGCGCAGGATCTGCGCCGCGGCCGGTGGCGCCACTCGCCGCGAACGTCGCGGGCGCCGCACTTTGCGTTGCCCGAGCGGTCGCTGAGTCTGCAGCCAGGCCACGTGGTCAGCGGCCAGGGAGAGAGCCCTGGTCAAGTAGTCGACAACGAGCGCCAGTTGGCGGTCGTCGTAGTCCTCGTGCAGTCGGGCGGTGCTTTCGGCGAGCCGCCGATACAGTCCCGACACATGTTTGAAGTTGCGTGACAACGCTTCGACACGAACGCAGCGGCGGTCTTCCGCATCGCGTAGACGGCGGGCGAACCCGGCACGCTCCAGTCGATCGATCACGGCAGTCATGGCCCCGGTCGTCAAGCCGGCGTGTTCAGCGAGCCGACCGGCCGTGATCGGTCCCGCCATCTCGAGCAGATCGAGGCACTCGAGATCAGTCGAGTTCAGACCCACGATCTTGGCGACCGTGTCGCTCAGCAGAACCGACTGGGCGCCGACTTTCCGCAGCGTCTCTTCGAGCTGTTTCAGGAGATCGGCGCGGGACTTCGAGGTTTTCGGCATTAATTGCTCAGTTCACAAGTATCTCACACATCAAGATACTTGCTTCAAGAGGCTAGTGCTGGTGTAGGGCACCAGCGCGTGCAGGAATGCGAAGCACTGCTCGAACGAATGACACGTCCCGAATGATGAGTCCCGGATTAGAATCCTCGCCACCGAGGAGGACCCATGCGTTCAGCGCTCATGACCGTTGCGGTTGCCGCGGCGCTCATCACTGGTAGTTTCACCGCTCGCGTCAATGGTTCGACCGGACCTATCCCGCTCAATTGCGATCGCGCGTGCCTCGAAGGCCTTATCGATCAATACCTGGCGGCTGTCGTGGCCCACGATCCGTCGCGCCTTCCGCTGTCACAGGACGTGAAGTTCACAGAGAACAGCCAGGTCCTCCAGGTCGGCGACGGTTTCTGGAAGACGGCCGGCGGCATCGGCAACTACAAGCACGTTTTCGCCGACCCCGAGTTCGGACAGGTCGCCATGATGGGGACGATGCGCGAAGCGAACACAACGATCCTGATGAGCGTCCGTCTCCGCATCGAGCTTGGACGCATCACTGAGATCGAGTCGGTGTTCTTCAAGCCGGGTGGTGGCGGACCAAACAACATCGAAGGGCTCGACAAGAGCGGGAAGCCTGAAGACATCTGGTTCAAATCGATCCCGCCCGCGCAGCGACTGCCACGGCAGCAGATGATTTCGATCGCCGACGCCTACTTCACCGGTCTTCAGAAAAACGACGGCAAGGGCATTGGCAGCACGGGGACCTATCCGTTTACCGAGGACTGTCACCGCATCGAGAACGGATCAGCAACGACGAACGTGCCGCGGCCGCCAAACGAGAAGCCGGGGACGATCAACCTCTTCGCCATGGACTGCCTGTCGCAGTTCAAGATGGGTCTGTATTACGTCGTGCAAAGCATTCATGGGCGACGGTATCCGCTCGTCGATGCCGAGCGTGGTGTCGTGTGGGCGCACTCGGTGTTCGATCAGGGCACGGTGAACCAGGGTGTGTTGTCCGACGGCACCAAGCACAGTTATCCTGGCTTCAACCGGCCGAGCAGCATCCTGGTGACGGAAGCATTCCTGATCGAGAACGGCAAGATCCGTCGCGTCGAAATGATCGGACCGTCGGCGCCGTATCACATGAACTCGCCGTGGCCTGGCGGGCTCAGCGGGAATTGACTCGACTGCGCCGCAAGTCCGATACCCAAATCAGGGTAGGGCAACGTTCGCATCGCGAAAGTGATTTTCGGATCGTCGCGACGGTCGGGCATACTTCCTCGAGTGACGCTCCGGACGTCAGGCATCGCGGTCCTCGTCGTCGTTGTGCTGTGTGCGCTGTCGAGTGCGGCGGCACAGCAGTCCACTCCCAGTACGGCTGCGCCATCGAGCGCCACGAGCCATCAGGCCACGTTGAAGCAGTACTGCGTCACGTGTCACAACGCTCGCGCACGTACAGGCGGGCTGGCGATCGACGAACTCGATGTCACCAACGTCAACCGCAACAAGGAAGCGTGGGAAAAGGTGGTGCGCAAGCTGCGCGTCAGCGCCATGCCACCGAGCGGAGCCCGCCGTCCCGACGTTGCGACATCCAACGCGTTGATTACGTGGCTCGAGGGTGAGCTCGATCGCACCGGCACCAATCACCCCGGCCGACCGACGCTTCGGCGGCTCAATCGCGCCGAGTACGCCAACACCATTCGGGATCTCCTCGCACTCGATGTCGACGTCAGGTCGCTCCTGCCTCCAGACGGCGCTGCGTTCGGCTTTGACAACGTCGCCGATGCGCAGGGAAGCTCGCCGGCGCTGCTGCAGGCGTATCTCGCGGCCGCACGGAAGATCAGCGCGGTTGCCGTGGGCGACTCGCGCATCGGTGTGGGCAGCGATACCTACACGGCGAGGCAGGACCTGTCGCAGGACGTGCACCTCGACGGCCTTCCACTTGGCACCGTTGGCGGGCTTCGCGCGACCCATACGTTTCCGCTGGATGGCGAGTACGAGTTCCAGGTGCGTCTCTATCGCACCAATCTGAGCGCGATGCGCGGCCTCGAGGATCCGCAGGAGGTCGAGCTCACCGTCGACGGCGAGCGGATTCTCACGGCCTCGGTCGGAGGCGAGCAGGATCTCATCGCGCTGCAGACGAACCCGACTGACACGTCGGATCAAATCGAGGCCACGCGTCTGCGTGTTCGCCGGTTCGTGAAGGCCGGACAGCGCGACGTCGCGGCAGCCTTCCTCGAGAAAACCTCACCGGCATTCGAGACACATCGCTTGCAGCGATTCATCCGCGACTTTGCGAACCCGTTCGATGCGGAGGGTGCGCCTCACGTCCTCTCGATTGCGATCCAGGGACCGTTCAACGCGCACGGCGCCGCGACGCCACCGAGCCCCAATGTGTTCGTGTGCACCCCGTCTGCCTCGGGCGACGAAGCCGCTTGCGCCAGACGCATTCTCTCGACGCTGGCAGGACGCGCCTATCGGCGGGCACCATCGACCACTGAGATCAACGACTTGATGTCGGCCTATCAGCAGGGGCGAGCGGACGGCTCCTTCAAGACCGGCGTGCAGTTCGGGTTGCGACGCATCCTCGCGAGCCCTTCTTTCGTGTTCCGGCCCGAAGTCGAACCTCCCTCCGTCGCAGCGGGTGCAATCTATCGTGTGACCGACATCGAGCTGGCTTCTCGCCTCTCATTTTTTCTCTGGAGCAGCATTCCTGACGAGGAACTCCTGCGCGTGGCGCGGGAGGGACGTCTGAGCCAGCCGGAGAACCTGACGGCGCAGATGCGCCGAATGCTCGCCGATCCGCGCTCGTCTGCGTTCGTGAGCAACTTCGCGGGCCAGTGGCTTCATCTCCGAAATCTTCGCAGCATCATCCCCAACTCGGATCTGTTCCCGGACTTCGACGACAACCTCCGCCAGGCGTTTCAGCGCGAGGCCGAGCTGTTCTTCGAAAGCGTGTTGCGTGAGAACCGCAGCGCACTCGATCTGATGACGGCGGACTACACCTTCGTCAACGAGCGCCTCGCGCGGCACTACCGGATCCCGGGAGTGTTCGGGAGCTCATTCCGTCGCGTCCGACTGGAAGAGCCTGCTCGACATGGACTGCTCGGCAAGGGTGCCGTTCTTCTGGCGACCTCTCACCCGACGACGACGTCACCAGTCCTGCGCGGGAAGTGGGTGCTCGAGAACATCATCGGCACTCCCCCGCCGGCGCCGCCGGCCGATCTCGACACCGCGCTCAAGACCGATCCGCCGGGCAGCGCTCCCCGCACGATGCGCGAGCAGATGGAACGGCACCGGACGAACCCGGTCTGCGCCAGCTGTCATCAAATCATGGACCCGATAGGCTTCGCCCTCGAGAACTTCGACGTGGTCGGGGAATGGCGAACCAGGGATCGCGCCGGCCTGACGCTGAACACCTCGGACATGCTCACCGATGGCACCAGAATCACCGGTGTGGTTTCCCTGCGGCAGGCCCTGGTGAAACGGCCCGACGTCTTTGTACAGACGTTGACCGAGAAACTACTCGTGTACGCGCTCGGCCGTGGTCTCGCGGCAGAGGACATGCCAGTCGTGAGAAAGATCGTGCGCGACGCCAGTCAGCAGCAGTATCGTTTCACCGCGCTTCTGCAGGGGATCGTGACGAGCGCGCCCTTTCAGATGCGCCTCAAGGCGGCCGATTCGCAGCAGGCGTCAGCCAGCAGGCAGTAGCGAACACTCGACGGAGACCAACATGTTCCTCACGAAAAAGGCGCTACCGAGACGGACGTTCCTTCGCGGGATGGGTGTGACAGTGGCGCTACCCCTGCTCGATGCCATGGTGCCGGCGGCCACCGCGCTGGCGCAAACACCGGGCGTCAGTCCTTCGCGAGTCGGGTTCATCTACGTGCCTCACGGCGCCGACATGGCCTCGTGGACCCCGGCCGCGTCCGGCACGCAGTTCGAGCTGTCGCCGACGCTGAGCACCCTCGAGTCGTTCAAGGACTCCATGGTCGTGATCAGCAACCTGCGACGCGCAGGCGGTCAGGCCGAGATGCATGCAGCCGCAGCCAGCGGCTGGTTGAGCGGAGCGATTCCGAAGCGCACCGAGGCTGAGGACTTCGCGTGCGGAACGACGATCGATCAGGTACTCGCGCGCAAGATTGGCCAGTCTTCGCCGTTCCCCTCGCTCGAGTTCGCAACCGAGGACTTCACGGGATATGTCGGCGGATGCACGCCCGGTTACAGCTGCGCCTATCATGACTCGATCGCCTGGGCGACCCCGACCACGCCGCTTCCGATGGAGATCAATCCACGCGTCGCTTTCGAACGACTGTTCGGCGACGGCGGATCCGAAGTGGAGCGTCAGTCCAAGCTCCGTGAAGACAAAAGCATTCTCGATGGCGTCCTGAACGAAATGCGTGCGCTGCAGGCGCGACTGGGGGCACAGGACCGCGCGCGCGTCGCCAACTACCTGGAGGATGTCCGCGAGATCGAGCGTCGCATCCAGCGGAGCGAGGCCCAGCAGCGCGCCGATGTCACGATGGTGAAGCCGCTCGGAATCCCGGAGAGCTTCGACGACCACTGCGGGCTGATGACTGACCTGATCGCCGTCGCCCTGCAGACCGAGCTGACGCGCGTGTTCACATTCATGATGTCGCGCGAGGGAAGCCAGCGGACGTTCTCGCAGATCGGCATCAGCGACCCCTGGCACGTCACATCGCATCACGGTGACAAGCCCGAGAAGGTCGCCAGCAACGCCAAGATCAACGTCTTCTGTCTCCAGGTGTTCGCGCGTTTGCTCGACAAGCTGCGCTCGACACCCGACGGGAACGGCACGCTGCTCGATCAGTCGTTGATCTTCTACGGCAGCGGCATGGCGAACTCGAACGTCCACGCCACCGATCCGTTGCCGATGGTTGCCGTGGGCGGCGGCACCGGCAAGGGCAACCGGCACATCGTCCTGCCGAAGGAGACGCAAATCGGCAACCTCTGGCTGAGCGTCGCGAATCATTTCGACAGCCCGATGACCACGTTCGGAGAGAGCACGGGCACTGTCGATTTCTTGTGATGGGGACGTCAATATGTAGAGCGGGTCCTGTTTTGTGGACCCGTCTGTTCATCACCTCGCTCACTCTTCTCTCGATAGCTGCGCCTGCGCACGCTGCGGGTCCCACACCCGACCTGGTAGCCGCCGTGAAGGCCGGCAACGTGGCGGCCGTCCGCACGCTCATCGAGCGGAAGTTTGACGTCAACGCCACCGAGGTCGATGGTACGAGCGCGTTGCACTGGGCGGTCCGCGCGGGCGATCTGGCGACGACCGATCTCCTGATACGCGCCGGTGCCCACATCAACGCCGCGAACCGGTATGGCGTCACCGCGCTCTCACTGGCGGCCCGGAACGGCCGTGCCGAGTTGATCGACTTGCTGCTCAAGTCGAACGCCAGCGTGAAGACTGCCGAATCGACACTGCCGGAAGGGCAGACGCTCGTGATGCTGGCCTCGAGAACAGGACGGGTCGATGCGGTGAAGCGCCTGATCACGGCCGGATCCGACGTCAACGCACGCGAGACCCGGACCGGCACGACGGCGCTCATCTGGGCCGCGACCAGCAATCGCTCCGACGCCATCCGCGCACTCACCGAGTCAGGCGCGGATCTGAACGTGCTGTCGAGGGTGACGAATTACCCACACACGCAGAACGGCGTGCTGCTCAGCGGCTTGGAAGATGGCGTGTCTTACGTCGGCCAGACCGTGCTGCCGCGCGGAGGATGGTCGGCCGTGATGTACGCCGCGCGCGAAGGGGCCACCGACGCGGTTCGCACGCTGGCCGAGGCTGGCGCCAACCTGAACCTCACCGATCCCGAGGGAACTTCCGCGCTGATCATTGCCATCATCAACGGCCATTGGGAGGCCGCGTCGATGCTCGTGGACAAGGGCGCCGACGTCAACCTCGCCGACATCAAGGGCATGACGCCGCTGTACGCGGCGATCGACATGCACACCCTCGGCGATACATTCGGACGACCGTATCCGCCCGCGCCGGTGATCGACGGCAGCGTCGGGATGATCAAGCTCCTCCTCGCGAAGGGCGCCGATCCGAATGCACGGTTGAAAGGCCCGATTCTGAAACGCGTCTACGACGCCGGCGACAATCGGCTCGGAGAGGGTGCGACACCGCTCATGCGTGCTGCACGCAAGTGTGACGTCGCCGTAATGACGCTCCTGCTCGAGGCAGGTGCGGACCCGAAACTGACCCAGACGAGCGGGAACACGCCGCTCATGCTGGCCGCCGGCGCAGTGACCTCGAACGGCGACGAGACACAACGCATCTCGGAAGAACAGGCGCTCGCCGCCATCAGGATCGGCATTGCTGCTGGCATCGACGTCAACGCTACGAACGCGGTCGGAGATACGGTGCTGCACACGGCCGCGACGACCAATGGCGGACTGCACTCGGTCATCCGGCTGCTCGCCGAATCGGGAGCCCGCCTCGACGTCAAGAACACCGGAGGACGCACACCGCTCGAAGCCGCGCAACGAGCACGGCAGCCGAACGAAGCCACTATCGCGCTGCTACGCGCTGAAGAACAAAGAACGAAGAACTAAGAAACAAACAGTTCTAGTCCTGAGTTCTTAGTTCAGCTTGCTGCGCCGTCGCGTAATAGATCGCGTTGAAGAGGAACTTGAAGGTCCCGTGCGACTGCGCGCGGAAGGTGATCTCAGGCCCGAAGAGCAGCACGCGACCGCGACCGAGCCTGCCATCGACGACGGCCACACCGTTTTCGAGATACTGCTGCCCCCAGGCCCAGCCGCTTCGGAGCGGTGACGCACTCGCGAACCACGCCACTCGATCCGCCGTACCCGCCGCATGCTCTGTGAGGCGGAACACCGGGCTCTTGTCGAAGAACACATCCACCTCACGCTCGAACCCGTACCCGAGCGGTGTCGTGTTGTCGACGCTGACTCGCAGCACAGATCCGGGGACGTAATACTGCTCGGAGGTCAGCGGCCGCATCGACTCGCTGCGCCCCTGCACGAGCGCGTTCGAGATCGGTAACCCCAGCTCCGCTCCGATGGCCGTCGAGTTGCCAACCGCGATCAACGTCCCACCCTCCTCGACGAACCGCTTCAACTGCGGCAGCGAACGTGCCGATGTGAGCGCGCCGGTCTTCGATCGGTAATCGGACGGAATTCGATCGGCAAGGCCGTCACTCGTATCGCGCGCATTCAGCACCGCGTCGTCCGTCAGAATCACGACGTCGTAGCGGCCGCGCAGATCGCCGGCATCGATGCTCTGCGAGTAGATCATGTCGAACTGGAATCCGTATCGCTCGAGGAGCCAGCGCGTCCACCCGCTCGGGCTGGACCCTCCATAGCGATCCCACAGGGCGATGCGTACGGGTGCGAGCTTCAGCGCCGCGCCCGTCGGCGGCGCTGGCAGGCCTGTGAAGGTCAGGCCGAGGTCGGCCGCGATCTTCTCGAGAACGGTGCGAGTGTCGCGTCGCGCCGGTATGTACATCGCGCCCACGTCGCCCGAGGTGCCTCCCAGGGCACGGTTCCTGGGCCACAACACGCTTTGGCCGGCAGCGAGCAATCGACCGACCGCGGTGAAGGTGTCGTTCTGATGATGGCTCACAAGGTAGCCGGCCACACTGGCCGGTCCGACCACGCGACCCGCTGGTGGCGCAACATGATCGATCCGCTCGAACGGCCCCTCGACGGCCTCGAGAATCCGATCGAACTTCACGCCCATCTGGAATGCGAGCGTCCAGCCGGCACTGTCATAAGGCGGCGTTGGCGGGCCGCCCGGATAGGGAATGTCGTGGGGATGATCCTGCGGCTCGAACATATCGAGCACGTGCGGACGAAACGCCTGCGCTGTCTTCACGACCAATGACCCCGCCGGATAGCTGTTGCCGGCAACGCCGAAAGCCGCGGTCGCGCGATGAATCGTGATTCCCGTCTTGAGCAGTGAATCGACGAACTTGATCGCGGTCAGGAAGTCCGGTTGATCCGAGGGCAGGATGTAGGCCCTCGCATCGCGACGCGCAGGGTCGCGGAACCGGCCTTCGAAATCGCCGCGGCCTCGTCCGCCGGCGTCCGCGAGATCGCGCGGTGACACCGTCCAGGAGTCGCGATTACCGCGATCGAGGGAGTTCCTGCCCATGCGATACACGCCAAACAGCAGTGCCTCGCGATTCCGCGACGCGGCATCGATCACGGCGCGGTTCGCGGTAAGCGAGTAATCAATCGACTGACGGAACCGCCAGCGCTGCGGCGCAATCGGATGCGGCAGATCGGCGCTCGGCAGCTGCCGCTCCGCGATGAACGGCACGTCAATTGGGGTCGGGCTCCCAATCGTCTCCGTCAGCAACCCGATCTGGTTGTGAAAGTACGCGGTCGTCCGCAGACCACCATTCCACCAGGTCGAGTAGTTCGATCCGCTTCGCATCGTGACGCCGGGCTTCCCTTCAGCCGCGAAGCGTGCGTGCATCGCGGCCCCGATCAAATCGATCGAGATCGGAATCAGTGGATCCAGGAAGTAGTTGAACGGGTCGCGGAACGGCGGCGCGAACATCACCGTGCCGGGCGGGCCGGTCTGGTGGTGGTCGTAGACGATCTGCGGGAACCATTCCTTGTAGAGGACACGGTTCATGTTGATCGTCTCGGCCTGGGTCGCCATGTAGAAGTCGCGGTTGTTGTCGTGCCCCACGTATTTCTGGTACGGCCGCGGAATTCCCGCGAGCGAGCGGAGCGCCGGGTCGGCTTCGCGCATGTACCAATTGGCCACGAGCTCGTGCCCGTCAGGGTTGGCGTGCACGGCCAGCACGATCACATCACGCAGGAAACGACGCGTCTCATCGTCAGAACCGCTGACCAGCTGATAGACGGTCTCGATCAACTGCTGTGCGCCGAGTACCTCGTTAGCGTGCAACCCGCCATTGATCCAGACGATCGCTTTACCCTCGGCCGCCAACGCGCGCGCCTGCGCGTCGGTTAATCCCTCCGCCAGGGCAAGGCGTCGCGAGATGTCACGGTAGTGATCGAGTCGCCGCAGGTTCTCGGGCGATGAGACGACGGCCATCCACTGGGTGCGGCCCTCTTCCGTCCGGCCGATATCCACGAGTCGAACCCGGTCCGATTCGGCGGCCAGCCGTTTCCAGTACGCTTCGAGCTGCGAGTAGGTGGCGAGGAAGTAGTCGTCGCCGATGGTGGCCCCGAACTGCGCCGCGGGCGGCGTGATCGTGGAGACGGCCTGCGACTGCGTGCGGGTGTACGCGGCTGTCACCAGGAGCAACAACAGCGACCCGATCAGCACCCGCGTGCGCGTCAGCCCAGCCACGATGAGCCATCTTTCCATAGGGACTCAGTACTTGACCAGAATCGCGCGCGTGTAAATGACCCGGAATCCGAGGCGCTCAAAGGTGCGCTGGGAGATGCTGCCAGGCTCGGTCGTCGCAATCACCAGGTCGGCTTTGCCCCGGGCGTCATTGATCGCCCGCGCCACGATTGCGCCCTGCAGCCCCCGCCGCCGAAACGCTGGCAGCGTGGCAGTACCGAAGATGCCGAGAACGCCATTGCTCACGAAGCTCAACCCCGCGGCCCCGGATTCTCCGTTCACGTGGGCGACGTAACGCACGACTTCGGGATGAAAGAACTGTCGCATCACTTCACTGATCGCGGTCACGGCATCGCCCGGCAGCTGGCTGCCGGGCCCGGCACGATCGGGGGTCGCAAACCCTTCAGACACAATCTGAAGCCACGGCCGCTCGCCCGCGCCTGCCTCGACTGAGATATCGGCGCCAGCGGCTGACTGCACAGGATCGTCCGGGGCCAGGCGCGCGAGCTCGTTCTCAAAAGCCTGCAGAACGTACCCGCGTTTCGTCAGTCGCGGCGCCAGGTCGGGCGCGGCCAGGGGGCACAGCTCGATCTGCACGGGGCAGCCCCGTTCCGCATAGAACTGCTCGATATCATCGAGGTCATCGTCGGTCACCTCGACACCGAGCCCGAGGCCGAGCACCTTGTTGACCGGTGATCCCGGCGCTCCGTAGACGGCAAGGCCACCGCCGCGCTCGAGCGTCGCAGCATCGGGCGCGCCCGCCATCGTCGCAAGGGCGCAGAAATCAATCTCGGCACGGTCGACTCGCCGGGCGAGCTCGAGCGTAGCGTGCATGCTCTACACTTTAATTCTGGATGGTGAGAAACCATCCACCATCGACCTTCCACCAAACGCCATCCCATGAAGATCGCTACCTGGAACGTGAACGGGATTCGCGCCCGGCAGACTGAGCTCCAGGAATTCATCGAACGCGAACAACCGGACGTCCTCTGCCTTCAGGAGATTAAGGCGTCGCTCGATCAGCTTCCCGTGTGGATCTGCCAGCTCGAGGGCTATTCGTGCTACTGGCACGGTGGGAAGGGATATTCGGGTGTCGCGCTGCACATCCGCACGGCAACGTATCCCGTGCCACCGGTCTTCCAGCATCCACCGTTCGACTTCGAGCATCGCATCGTCACTGTGCAGCTGCCCGACGTGACCGTCGCGTCAATCTACGTACCGAATGGCGGCAAGGACTTCGCGGCAAAGATGCGGTTCCTTCAGGCGATGGAGGCGTTCGCGGCGCAATCCCGGGCTGCCGGGGCACCGCTCGTCCTCTGCGGAGACATGAACGTCGCACGCACGGACATGGACGTGCACCCGAAGGAACGGAAACCGGGCATCGTCGGACAACGGGCCGACGAACGCGCGCTCATCGAGCAGATCCTTGCCCATGGCCTGGTCGACGTGCAGCGCACGCTCGACCCAGACAACGCCGACCTGTTCACGTGGTGGGCGCCGTGGCGAAACCTCAAGCAGCGGAATGTCGGCTGGCGACTCGACTATGTGTTTGCCAGTCAGGATCTCGCATCACGCGCGACGTCATGCGTCGTGCAACGCGAGTTTGGGACGAGCGACCACGGGCCGGTCATCGCGGTATTCGACGTGTGACTCGGATCTAGACCGCGAGAGCGACGAATTCCTCGCCACCGTATCTGCCGACAGCGCCGCCGCGGCGAAATGTCGCTCGCAGACGTGCCGCTGCGGGAGCTTGAATCGAGTGGATCAGGCTTCGGCGGATGACCAGGAGTCTGCCAGGTCCTCGCCAACGGCAAGATGGTTGAGGATGAAATCGGCACTTCGGAAGACGTCACGCAGCAGGTCGGCATCGAGGTCCCGTCCGGCATCGCGGCACAGGCGAGCACACTCCACCCGCACGATGGCCAGCGCGGCTTCGAGGCCGCGGACAATCGTCAACACACCGCGGCCCTGATAGGCCGTCCATGACGCAAAGGCCTTCGTCGCGAGATACCTGTTGAGCGGGGTGTAGAAGCCGGACCAACGGGAGTTCACGCGGCGGGCAAACTCGGCGTCCAGCCGGTCCTCGTCCGGCGCGGGACGCAGGTCCTCCGGTATCGCGCGCATCACCTGGGCATACAGAACGAGACTCGCCTCGAGCGTCTTCTCCGGGTCTGTCGGGATCACGTCCTCCGGCAGGCGCCGGACAGCATCGACCAGTGGCTGTCCTGCGGGCTTCCACGTGCGCAGTACCTTTGCATCCCGCTCGAGTGTGGCGACAACGGTCTCAGGACTTCTGTCGCTCGAAGCGCATCGGTCCACCATATGGCGCTCCCAGGCCGAATACCCAGGAGGATCCATGAGCATCGTCGGACACAGGAGCGGCGGGAGATCGTTGTCGGTCACAACGAGCCCCTCATAGTCGCCGGGCGGGAACGCCTGCGGCTTCGCGACGATAGTCAGTGGACAGTCGTGCCGGAACAGCATCGATGCGGCTGTTGGACAGAAGTGGGACAAGGTGATGAACGTGCCGCGACCGTCGCGAACCGCGAGTCGGGGAAAGTACCGACACGTCGCCGGCAAAGCTGCCTCACCCATGTCCCGGTGGACGATGCACAACCTCGATTCCCGTTCGAGGAATACGCATTCACCCTGTTCTGTTCGTTCGAGCATCGCTGCGGCGTCTTCTGGAAGGTCCGGTTCGACCACAAAGGGCGGCAGATGACTGGCAAGCGCCTGCGGCTGGAGACGACCGCGTTCAACGGCCTCCTTCAGCGTCCGATACACCGGTAGTTCGACCGGCACGTCCCAATCAGCCGAACAACAGGCACCCGAGTGACGGCACCGGTAATCTGCATGGATCGACAACGCGAAGATTCCGCCCGAACTCATTGAATCCTTTGTAGTTGAAGTCGCGTACACAACTATTACAGTGCGCCGGCTGCTGGACTGCTATGGTTGGGCGATTCCTTTTCCGACAACTCTTTCTGGAGGATACCTGCGTTCATGGCGACCCCGCTTCTCGTGTACGGCCGCAAACATCAGACCGGCCTCAACTGGATCACTGCGATCGCCATGACCGGGTTCCACATCGGCGCCGTGGCGGCTCTCTTCTATATCGATGTCGGCGCCATCATCGCCGCATTGATTCTCTACTACGTTGCCGGGATGTTCGGCATCGGGATGGGCTATCACCGGCAGCTCACGCATCGCGGCTACAAGACACCGAAGTGGGTCGAGTAACTTTCTGACCTTCTGCGGAACACTCGCGCTGGAAGGCGGTCCGATCTTCTGGGTCGCCACGCATCGCATCCATCATCAGAAGTCCGACAAGGAGGGCGACCCCCACACGCCGCGCGAAGGTACGTGGTGGGCGCACATGGGATGGATCCTGTTTGGGCAGGGGCTGCATCACGATGCGTCAGTCCTGGCGCGGTATGTGCCCGACCTGAGCCGCGACCGTGTCCACCTCTGGCTCTCCAGCTGGCACTGGGTCGGCAATGTTGTCGTCGGCCTTCTGCTGCTGGCCTTCGGCGGAATCCCGTACGTGCTTTGGGGCATCTTCTTCCGCACTACCTTCGGCCTGCACGCGACCTGGCTCGTGAATTCGGCCACGCACAAGTGGGGCAGCCGACGGTTCCAGACGCGAGACGACTCCACCAACAATTGGTGGGTTGCGCTTCTGACCTTCGGTGAGGGCTGGCACAACAATCATCACGCGCATCCGACCAGCGCCCGTCACGGCCTTGCCTGGTACGAGTTCGATCAGAATTGGATCGGCATTCGGACGTTGCAGATGCTCGGCCTCGCATGGGACATCAAGCTCGCCAAGATCAAGCAGCCGATGACAGAGGATGTCGTCGTGACGGCTGATGAAGCGGTCGCCTGACGGCGCGTAATTCTGAATTCTGAACTCAGATGCAGACTAAACGTGGTCTGCAACAACGGGGTGGAGGCGTTGGGCCTTTCACCCCGTTCTGACGTACGGAGACAGTGCCTGAATTCTGCATTCTGAATTCTGCATTGCTAGAATCAACCAGTGACCAGGCGCCAGAAAGCCATCGCCTTCTTCGTCGCCCTGTGCGTCCTCCTGGTGTCGGCGGCACTGTCGCTCAACATCGGCTGGGTCATCGCCAATACCGGTCGCATCACGCCCATCATTTTCGGGGTTGTCCTGTTTGCCCTGATCATTGCCGGGCTGATCGTGTACACGGTGTTTCTCGTTCTCGAAATCAAGCGAAACGAGGAACACGACAGCTTCATCAACGCTGTGACGCACGAGCTCAAGACCCCCATCGCGTCGATTCGTCTGTATCTCGAGACGCTCCAATCGCGCGAGGTCAGTGATGCGAGACGACGCGAGTTCTACGACATCATGCTGGCCGATGCCGAGCGTCTGCACCGCACAGTCGACCAGGTGCTCAAGGCAGGAGTCCTGCGCGAGCGGCAGAAGGCCGTCGTCCGGGGGCCAGTCGATGTCGCGGCGCTGGCCGATGAATGCGTCGGTCTGGCGATCCTGCGCCATCATCTGAACTCGGGGGCCATCGAGCTCGACGTGCCGCGCGATCGCGCGTTGACCGTGAACGGCGATGCCGAGGAATTGCGGACCGTCGTCACCAACCTTCTCGACAACGCGGTGAAGTACTCGGGCAACAACATCCACGTGACCGTGTCAGTGGCGGCGCCAGCACCCGACACCGTGTGGGTACGCGTGCAGGATCGCGGTATCGGCATTCCCAGGAAACAACTCAAGCGCATTTTCAATCGCTTCTATCGCGTGCAGGCCAGAGGCTTGAGGAACATCAAGGGGACCGGGCTCGGCCTGTACATTGTTCGTTCGATCGCGCGTGCCCACGGCGGACGCGTATTCGCACAGAGCGAGGGCGAGGGGCGCGGTGCCACGTTCACGCTCGAACTGCCACGATTGATAGCACAGCAGGCAGCAGCAACAGGACCGCAATGACGCGCATCCTCATCGTCGAAGACGAGCAACACATCGCCGACGGTCTCCGTTTCAACCTGGAGGCGGAAGGCTACGAGGCGGTGGTCGCGCGTGACGGTGAGCAGGCGCTCGAGCTACTCCTCAAAGAACGTCGGGCGTTTGAAGTGGTGGTCCTCGACGTCATGCTGCCTGGCAAAGATGGCTTCACTGTGGCCGCGGAACTGCGCGCGGCCGGGCAGTTCGTGCCAATCCTGATGCTGACGGCGCGTGGTCGTCCCGAGGACGTGCTCCGTGGCTTCGAGTCGGGAGCAGACGACTATCTGCCGAAGCCGTTCGAGCTCGCCATCCTGCTGGCGCGCCTCAGGGGCCTTCAGCGCCGGCGACGCTGGAACGAACGTGACGTCGAGGCGCCCGAGTCGACGCCGGAGACGTACTCGTTCGAGGGGCGGACGCTCGACTTCGGTGCGATGGAAGTGCGTGCGCACGGGAAGTCGTACCGGTTGACGCAGATGGAGTGTGACCTGCTGAAGTACCTGGTGCGAAACGCCGGCCAGGCCATATCGCGCGGCACGTTGCTGGAAGAGGTGTGGGGGCTTCACGAAAGTACCGACACTCGCGCCATCGACAACTTCATCGTTCGACTCCGGCGCTATCTCGAGGATTCACCCTCGTCTCCCAGGATTCTTCTGACAGTACGGGGCGTCGGCTATAAGTTCGTCCCGCAAGAGGCACTCAAATCGTAGCGCTCGAATCGATCAGGTGACGCGCGCGCAGGCCGAGGGCAATCGGGATCAGCGGCCGCAGAGAAAGCAACATGCCGACCAGGGCGTCCTGCCGAGAGCTTGGCTGAACAACCAGTAGAATGACTGGCACATGTCAGTCACAGACACGATCGAGGCAGAAGGCCATCTGATCGACTCCGGCCTGCTGTCGGCGATCTTCGACAAGATCATCGAGGTCAAGGGGTCCTACGAGATCGTCACCTTCGATATCGGCAAGACCAACGACGATCCCTCGCGCATTCAGATGCGCGTCACCGTTGCGGATGAGGCAACGCTCGACGATCTGCTGCAGCAACTCACGACATTCGGCGCCCACGCCATCCGCGAGGCCAACGCCGTCCTCAAGCCGGCCGAGAAAGATCGCTGCGTGCCGGACGATTTCTATTCGACCACGAATCACAAGACGCACGTGCGGCTGAAAGGCCGGTGGGTCGAGGTGGACAAGCAGCGCATGGACGCGGTGATCGTGGTCGATGGCGCAACAGCGACGTGCCGGAAGTTGCGGGACGTGAAGGCCGGCGAGCGCGTCGTGTGCGGCCACGTCGGCATCCGGGTCACTCCGGAGTTCAAGGAACGCGACCGTCTCGGGTTCGCCTTCATGAGCAACGACGTCTCATCGGAGCGTCGTGTCGAGGGCAGCGTCTCGCGTATCGCGCGGATGATGCGTGACGTCAAGAGCAGCGGGGGGCGCATCGCCGTGGTCGCTGGCCCGGTGGTCGTCCACACGGGAGGTGTCGAGCATTTCTCCACCCTGATCCGGCAGGGTTACGTGGACGTGGTTCTGGCGGGCAACGCGCTGGCGGTGCACGACATCGAGTTCGCGCTGTCGGGAACGTCGCTCGGCATCGACCTGGTGGCGGGCGCGCCGGTCGAGCAGGGACATCGCAACCATATGGCCGCGATCAACACGATCAACCGCGCCGGCAGCATCAGCGGCGCCGTCGAGCAAGGTGTGTTGAAGTCGGGCGTCATGTACGAATGCGTGAAGAAGGGCGTCGAGTTCGTGCTCGCCGGCAGCATCCGCGACGATGGGCCGCTGCCCGAGACGGTGATGAATCTCATCGACGCGCAGGAACGCTATGCGGCGGCGCTTTCGAATAACGTCCACATGGTGCTCATGCTGTCCTCCATGCTGCACAGCATTGGCGTTGGCAACATGCTGCCGTCGTGGGTTCGCGTGGTGTGCGTCGATATCAACCCTGCGGTCGTGACGAAACTCAGCGATCGCGGATCGCAACAGACCGTCGGCGTAGTGACCGACGTGGGGCTGTTCCTGCACCGGTTGGCGGAAGCACTGGACGACGCCAACTCGTAATCACACCACCGCTCTCGCCGTGGGCGCCCGGTCCAACAGGCACTCGCTGACCCGCGTCAACGCCTGCTCGAGACTGCCGCGCGTGCGCGGAGGCCCGAGGCACAAACGCACGGCCCTCGGCTGCTCGGTGCCAGCCGCGAACTCCGACGAGGCGTTCAGCACGACCCCGCGGGCGCGCGCTTCCGCGACGAATCCCTCCGAAGACCACCGCGCCGGCAGCGCGAGCCACATGTGCAGGCTCGAGGGATGCGTCTGGAGCCGCTGCCCGTTCAGAATCCGCTTGGCAATGGCCTGCCGCGCGGCACTCTCGTGGCGCTTCCAGTCGGCGATTCGCGCGGCGGTGCCGTCCTCGATCCAGCCGCTCAACAGATCGGCGCCAATCGAAGACGTCGTGATTATCGTGGCCCAGACCGCGCTGACAATGCGGTCGAGAATCGCGGGCGGGGCAACCGCGCACCCGAGACGCATGCCAGGAAACAGACTCTTGGACAAACTCGTCACGAACACCGTGCGATGCGGAATGAGCCGGGCGAGCGGCCAGCGTTCCGGCGACAGAAACCCGTAGGTATCGTCTTCGATCACAGTCAGCCGGCACTTCTCGGCGACGGCAGCGATCTGACGCCGCCGCTTCTCGGACATCACCGCGGAGGTGGGGTTCTGCAGACGCGGCATGCAGTACAACACGGTCGCGCGCGACGTGCGGCACGCCGCTTCCAGCGCCTCGGGCTTGAGGCCTTCACCGTCCATCGCCACACCCTTCAGCTTGAAGTGCATCTGCTGCGAGAGCAGCCGGAAGCCTGAATACGTCAAATCTTCGACGAGCACGGTGTCCCCCGGCTTGACGAGCGCGGACAGCGTCGTCGCGAGCCCGTGCTGCGCTCCCGCGGTCAGCACGACATGGTCGGGATCGGCCGGGAGGCCAAGGTAAGTCAGCCATGCGGCCATGGCCTGCCGGTGCCGGAGATGCCCACGCTTGGGGGCGTAGCCGAGTAACTGGGTCCAGGGAAGGACGCGCCTCCTCATGAGGTGCACCTCGAGGCTGGCGACCTCCTTATCCGGCATCAGGACATTGATGCTGAGATCGAGCAGGCCGTTGTCCGCTTCTTCGGACTCCCGGCCTCGAATGAACGTGCCTCGGCCCACGTGCCCCGACGTCAGCCCACGGCGGGCGGCCTCGCTGTACGCGCGTGTGACGGTCGTAACGGTGACCCCAAGGTGGTCGGCCAGGTCCCGATGCGGGGGCAATCGGGTTCCGGCACGGAGTGCGCCGCTCTCCACGTCGGCGTCGATCGCGTCCGCGATGGCCCGGTAGACGGGCCCTTTTCGCCCTTCCAAGTTCGGCAGCCACATTGTCATTGCAGCAATATAAACATTGCGGCAATGACAATCCACATGTCCTACTGGCAATTGTGCTATCTGCCCGTCCCTCTTGGAACAGGTGCACAGCCTCATGAAACGCCAGGGCTGCGTACGATCGTCATAACCATCGGTGGGAATCTCAGTCGGAACTAATAACAGCAACCGTCTTTCGGCCGATTTGGTATCCTGAATCGCTATGGGCAAACGCATCTTCTTGTTCATCGTTACCAACATTGCAATCGTCCTTACGCTCAGCATCGTCGCTGCTTTCCTGGGCGTCGGGACCGGCATCGGAGCCGAAGGACTGAACCTCCAGGCGCTGGCAGTCTTCTGCCTGTTCTGGGGCATGGGCGGTGCCTTCATCTCGCTCCAGATGTCGCGCTGGATTGCGAAACGAGCCACTGGCGTGCAGCTGGTGGATGGCCGGACCGGCGACAGCCAGTCGGACTGGTTGTACGAGACGGTTGCACGGCTGGCGCGTCAGGCCAACCTCCCCGTGCCCGAGGTCGGCATCTACGACTCGCCGGAGGTGAACGCGTTTGCGACTGGTCCGAGCAAGAGCCGCAGCCTCGTGGCGGTGTCCTCTGGCCTGCTCAGATCGATGCGCCCGGACGAGGTGGAGGGTGTGCTCGCTCATGAGATCGCCCATATCGCCAACGGCGACATGGTGACGATGACGCTTCTGCAAGGCGTGATGAACGCGTTCGTGATGTTCGCCGCACGGGTGATCGCCTACGCGCTCACACGTTCCGGCGATTCACGCAACAACAACGGTGGTGGCAGCTACTACCTGATCGTGATCGTGCTGCAGATCGTGCTCGGCATCCTGGCCGCACTGGTGGTTAACTGGTTCTCGCGCTACCGCGAGTTCAAGGCGGACCATGGCGGTGCGACGCTGGCCGGCCGCGAGCGGATGCTTGGGGCACTCCGTCGTCTTGCCGCAAACCGCGAACTGGTCGACACGCAGCATCAGGCTCTCGCAACCATGAAGATCAACGGCGCCCGCGGCTGGGCGACGCTGTTCTCGACTCACCCGCCGCTCGAAGAGCGAATCGCTGCGCTGGAAAACTTTCGCTGAAACGTGTCGTACCGGACGCTGATTTCGACGGAACAGCTGGCCAGTCACCTTGGCGACGGCTGGGTGATCGTCGACTGCCGCTACGATCTGCAGAAGGAATCGTGGGGGCATGACGAGTATCGTGCTGCCCACGTTCCCGGCGCCGTGTATGCCAGCCTTGGTGAAGACCTGGCGGGACCGCGGACGGGCACTAACGGCCGACATCCAGTGCCATCCGTCGACGCGCTTGCCGAGACGTTCGGAAGGTTGGGAATCTCGCGCGACGTCCAGGTGATCGCGTACGACCAGGACAGCGGCATGTACGCAAGTCGGCTCTGGTGGTCGCTCCGTTACCTTGGCCACGACACGGTCGCGCTGCTCGACGGTGGCTGGGCGAAGTGGAAACGGGAAGGCCGTCCTACGCGGTCGGGAGACGAGCGTCGCTCGCCATCAGTCTTCAAAGCCGAAGCGAATCCGCAGATGCGGGTAACCGTTGACACGGTCGGCGAACATCTCACCGACAACTCGATCCTGCTGGTCGATGCGCGCGCTCCCGAGCGTTTCGAGGGACGCAATGAGACGATCGATCGGGCAGCCGGCCACATCCCCGGTGCCGTCAATCACTTCTTCAAGACGAATCTTGCCGGCGACGGGACGATGCTCGCTCCCGAGGCGCTGCGTTCTACCTTCGACAGTCTGATGAAGGGTCGCGATCCATCCGCGGTCGTCATGTACTGTGGCTCTGGCGTCACCGCCTGCCACAACCTGCTGGCCATGGAGCACGCCGGGCGGCCCGGAGCCCGGCTCTATGCCGGGTCGTGGTCAGAATGGTCAGCAGACCCGAAGCGACCCACCGAAAAAGGTCCCGCCAACCAGTAAACGTCCCGGGCCAGTCTTCCGTCCAAGAAAGCCGGGGGATCGAGATGGCTCGAACTGTGTGGACGACGCTCCTTGTTCTTGCAACGGCTGCAACCGTGGGGCTGCCAGCTCAGCGCAGCCAGGATCGCGACTTCGGGCTGAGCCAGGAGGAGTGGTGCCGGGATGCCCGCCGTTCCGACGTCTGCGAGGTTCGAGAGGAGACGCTCAGCAACGTCAAGATCGTCGACCTCGACGCCCGTGGCAATGGCGGCGTCAAGGTTCGCGGATGGGATCGCCCGGACGTTCACGTCCGCGCTCGTGTGGTGGTCTACGCCGACAGCGATGCCGAGGCAAAGCAAATCGCCTCGGAGATCAGGCTGGTCACGACTGGTGGTCGCATCCGCGCAGAAGGGCCGTCCCGCGAACGCAACTGGTGGCGCGACCGTGGATGGTCGGTCTCATTTGAGCTCGAGGTGCCGCGCAGCTCGGAACTCACTGTCGGCGCGACCAACGGAGGTGTATCGGTCCGCGACGTGCGGGGGCGGATGGATCTTCGGACGGTCAACGGCGGCATCTCTCTCGAGGATGTGTCCGGCGACATCAGAGGTGAAACCACCAATGGCGGCGTCGACGTCCGCATGACGGCCACCAAATGGGAAGGGCCCTCGCTGGAAGTGAGAACGGTCAACGGCGGGATCAGCCTGGCACTTCCATCGGACCTCTCAGCCGAACTCGACGCACGCGCTGTCAACGGCGGCATCAACGTCGACTTTCCAGTCACCGTCACTGGATTGATCAGCAGCCGGCGTGAACTGAGAGGAACGATCGGATCCGGCGGCCCGAGGATTCGCGCATCCGCGACCAACGGCGGCATCACCATCACACGGCGGTAGGTCACCCGCGTGACTCCCTGTTAGGGAAGACCAAACGAGTGTAAGGCCGCAGTTCATGTAGACTGCGCGGATGTCGCGGAAGGTGACCCGCCGCGAGTTCATCGAATCCGCAGTTGCGACGACCGCTCTCGGGGCGGGCATCGAGCAGGCACACGCCGCACAACGTCCTCGCACGCGGCGGCCCAACATTCTGTTCATCCTGGCGGATGATCTGGGCTATGGCGACTTGAGCTCGTATGGCCGGCCCGACTATCAGACACCTGTTCTCGACAACCTCGCGCGTCAGGGACTGAGATTCACCAGCGCCTATGCGGCCGCGCCGATCTGTACCCCGACGCGCTGTGCCTACATCACCGGGCGTTACCCGCAGCGACTTGCCGTCGGCCTGGCGGAGCCGCTGACCGCCAGTTCTCCGCTCGACCTCGGCCTCCCTCCCGAGCATCCCACCGTGGCGTCACTGCTGAAGGGAAACGGCTACGACACAGCGCTCGTCGGCAAGTGGCATCTCGGATGGAAGCCCGAGTTCGGTCCCAATCGTCATGGGTTCGACGAATTCTTCGGGGTGCTGAGCGGCGCCGTCGACTACTTCACACATCGAGCCGCGGATGCGAGGGGCGGCAGTGCGGCGGAAGGCGGCGGCCGCGATCTCTGGCAGGACCTCACTCCGATCGAACGCGTCGGCTATCTCACCGACCTGCTGACCGACAAGGCCGTCGAGATCATCGCGCGTCGCCGCGCGAAGCCGCTCTTCCTCAGCCTGCACTACACGGCACCACACTCACCATGGGAGGGTCCGGAAGACGAAGCCATCGGCCACACGACGCATGGACCTGGCCCGATGGTTAGCGGCGGCTCACTGCAAATCTACTCCGCCATGATGAGGCGCATGGACGAGGGCATCGGCCGCGTCCTCAGAGCACTCGAGCGCGCGCAACTTCATCGCGACACGCTCGTCATCTTCACGAGCGATAACGGCGGGGAACGCTATTCCTTCAATTGGCCGTTCTCGTTCCAGAAAGGCGATCTGCATGAAGGAGGCACACGCGTGCCGGCGATCGTGCGATGGCCTGGCGTGATTCCGCCCGCGCGAGTCAGCGATCAGCCTGCCATCACGATGGACTGGACCGCCACGATTCTCGGTGTGACCGCTACCGCCCCCGCTCCGTCGTTTCCGCTCGACGGTGAGAACCTGATGCCGGTGTGCACCGGCCAGCGGACGCCATACGATCGATCGTTGTTCTGGAGGGTTCGAGGCTTCGACGCCGCACGGATCGGTCCGTGGAAGTACCTGAAGAACTCATCTGGGGAATACCTGTTCAATCTCTCTGTCGATCCCGGAGAGAAATCGGACCTTCGAGCCATTGAGGCCGATCGGTTCCTCGCCATCAGGCGGCATGACCAGGACTGGGCGAGCGAGATGCTGCCATTGCCGGCGACATCGGCCGGTGGCGCGTGAGCGACGTTGGATCGGCCACCTGCTGGTCCGGAGCAGACGTCGCGGCAAGTTGAGGTGCACGTCCGCTCAGCCCGGTACATGGGTTGGGTCATCCCCGTCGTATTAGCATAGGAATCCGGCTCAGCTCTGCCATGAGGCGAGGTGACCAGACGAGTCGACAGTGATAACGAGTCACGAGGGGAGATTCTGCGAGTGAAGAGCGCACTTTCCGGCATCATCGGCGCCGTCGCCATACTGGTGGCGTGCTCCATCTCGGTTTCAGCACAGTGGCCGAAATTCCAGGAGGCGGGACTGCCTCGCGACGCGCAGGGCAACGTGATCATGACCGCGCCAACGCCACGAGGACCGGACGGCAAGCCTGATTTCTCAGGTATGTGGCAGCGCGCCAACAGCGGTCCGCCGCGAGGAGCGGGGCGTGGTGGTCGCCAGGGCGCAGGGGGCGGGCCACAGGGTCGTGGCGAAGGAGCCGCTGCCCAGGCGGGCGATGGTGCCGCGCCTCAGGCGGGCGAGGGCGCCGCGCGTCAGGGTGGCGAGGGTGCCGCAGGCCGGGGCGGCGACACCAACGCCCCATTCGGTGGAGGCAGGGGCGGCGTGCAGCTCGAACCGCCGACCGACGGCTTCCCGTTCGACCCGAATGGTCCGCCTGTCGCCACGTTCTTCGAGGCCGGTGGCAACATGCCCGGCGGTCTCCCCTACACCGAGTGGGCGAGTGCGATTCGCAAGCAGCGGTTCGACGTCGACAAGGCCAAAGACAATCCCGACGCGATGTGCATGCCGATGGGCTTCCTGCAGTTCCATCAGCAGCCACAGCCGCGCAAGATCATCCACACGAAGCAGATGATCCTCATCGAGTACGAAGCCAACTACGGCATTCGTCACATCTACCTGGACGGCCGGACGCTGCCGCCGCAGGGCGAGCCGCAGCCCTGGTGGTACGGCTACTCCGTCGGACGATGGGATGGAGACACCCTCGTGGTCGAGACCAACAACCTGCGCGGTGCGGAAGATGGTCCGTTCGATGGCTGGATGGACGTCAACGGCAGCCCGTACAGCCGGGAAGCGAAATTTACCGAGCGCATCCGGCGGCCGGCTTTCGGCCACCTGCAAATCGACCTGACCATTGAGGATCCAAAGGCGTACACCAAGCCGTGGACGGTACGGGTCGATCAGCGCCTCGTCCCCGACCAGGAGCTGATTGAGTTCGTCTGTAACGAAAACCAGCAGTTCCGCCGCCGCATCAAGATCGACTAGCATTTCGCATTCCGGCGCCTCGTCCGATGGAGCGGGCGAGGCGCCGAGTCTCTTCCTCCTGCGTTCATGTTCGAGCGATACACAGAACAGGCACGCCGTACGCTCTTCATCGCCCGCGACGAAGCGTTTCAGTCAGCCTGCGCCTTCGTCGAAACCGAACACATCCTGCTGGGCCTGCTTCGTGACGACCAGTCACCAGCTGTCCGTGCCCTCGCGCGCGCCCCGGTCTCGCTCGAAGCAATTCGAAAAGACATCGAGTCGCGCACGGCCCGTCGTGTTCGCACGCCCATCTCATCTGCCGACGACGTGCCCTTCAGCGAGGAGACCGAGCGCGTCTTGTACTGTGCGGAGCAGGAAGCCGAGCGCCTACTCCATCAACACGTCGGTCCCGAGCACCTGCTGCTTGGATTGTTCCGCGAGGAACGTTGTCTGGCCGCGACCCTCCTCAAGGAGTACGGCCTGCGCCTGGCTTCCGTGCGAGACGAGATCGTGCAGATGTCGGGCGAGTCAGGTTTACCACCCGGGTTTCCGTTCCGTGTGATCGCTCCGACAGATCGTGTACGGCGGCTACGCGTGTTCACAAGCCGGCTGGACCCACACGAGAGCTCGATGGTGGTCAGCACGCCTCAGCGTGTCACCGCCGAAGGAATGACGCTGCGCGAACTGGTCGCATGGGCCTACCGTGCCGACACCAGGGAGATTGAACTGCCCGATGGCGTAAACGAGCGCGAGCGTTATGACGCGCAACTCGACGTGCCGGCCCCGCAAAGCTGGCCCATGCTCGATCGCCTCATTCAGGAAGGCCTCGACCGGCACTTCGGCATCACAGTGACGCGCGAAGTGCGACCAATTGACGTCTTCGTCCTGACTGCGACCGACGGGCCGAGCCCCGGTCGACGGACGCACGACGATGACGCGGGCTTCGCGTTGACCTACACCGCGTTCAGCACCAGGGACTTGTCCGAGCGTTCGGAACCGTTGCCGCTCGAGGGACCTGATTGGCGTAATCGTCTTCACTCTGTCGGACCGATTCGGCTGACGGCAACGACGATCGAAGGCTTCGCGCGTTGGCTGCAAGACGTCGTCGGTCATCAGGTGATCGACAACACAGGCCTGACCGGAACATACGACATCGACGTCAAGGGGGAGCTGCAGGGGCTCGACGAGCTGCGCCAGGCGCTGCTCGAACAGCTCGCACTGGTCCTGACTCGGACACGGCGAGAAACCGACGTCCTCGTCGTCCGTCGTAGACCGCACTGATCACGCGCGGTCCGGCTGCCGCCTTCGCGCGGCGCGCTTCGGCGCCCAAGGAAGCCGGACACTACGCGCGGTCTCTTTCCTGCTCCCCTTGCACTTCGACAAGAGACACGCTAGTCTCCTGTCGAAGCACTAGGGGTGAGAGCATGTCCGAAGACCAACTCGATCTTCCACAGGGAACACTCGACCTGCTGATTCTGAAAACGCTGGCACTCGAGCCGCACCATGGCTGGGCTATTTCCGAGCGCCTGCACCAGATATCCAGCGCAACGCTCAACATACGCCAGGGATCGCTCTACCCGGCGCTCCATCGTCTCGAGCGTCGCGGGTGGATCAAAGCGTCGTGGGGAACATCAGACAACAACCGCCGCGCGAAGTATTACGAGTTGACCAAGCGCGGGCGCGCCCACCTGGAGACCGAGATCTCGGCCTGGCGCAAGTTGAGCGCCGTGGTTTCGCAGGTCCTGGAAAGTGTGTAGCCGGCCATGTTGAACGACATCATGTTCCGGCTCCGATCGCTGTTTCGACGTCACGCCATCGAGCAGGAGCTCGACGACGAACTGCGCTTCCACCTGGAGGAACAGGTCGAGACCTACCTACGCGCCGGACTCTCCCGTGACGAGGCCGTTCGCCGCGCGACGCTCGAATTTGGCGGCCTCACCCAGATCAAAGAGCTGCATCGCGACGCACGCGGTGTCGGGCTGATCGAGGAGTTCGGTCGCGACGCGCGCTATGCCGTACGACAGCTCCGGCGATCGCCGGCATTTGCGCTGGCGGCGCTCGTCTGCCTGGGCATTGGCATCGGGGCAACCACCGCCATCTTCAGCGTCGTCAACGCTGTCCTCCTTCAGCCGCTGCCCTTTCCGGACTCGGATCGTCTCGTGCGGATGGCCGAGAACGTCCCGCCTCCTGCTCGCGGGCGTCCACCGTTGCAACGCGGCCTCACCGTTCCGGAGTTTCTCGAGTGGCGCGCGCAGTCGAAAACGCTCTCGAATGCGTACGCCGTCGCCGGCGTAGGGCAACGCCTGGTGCGGACCACACAAGGAGCCGTCGGACTGTGGGGCGCCATGGCGTCGACCAACGCATTCGCGTTGGTGCAAGTACCCGCGATGTTGGGACGCACGCTCGACGCCAGCGACGAGGCAGATCCAAACGTTGTCGTGCTGAGTCACGACACATGGCAACGGCACTTCAACAGCGATCCCTCGGCCATCGGGACAGCGATTGAGTTTCGAGCAGGCGCGCTGATGGGACCACTGCCGCCACGCCTCATGACGATCGTGGGAGTCCTCCCCCCGGGGATCTCGCTTCCCGACGGAGCGGCCGACTTCTATTGGCCGATGACCAATGCTGCCCCCGTTCAGAGTGACCGTGATCGGCCAACTCGCTCCCGGAGTTTCGCTGGAGTCGGCGATCGCTGAAGCCAATGCCATGGGCGCAGCGATACGGCCGCCTTGGCCGGCCGACGCCGACGCTCTGACCGTGCCGCGATTCGAGGTCGAGCGGCTCAAGGATCGGACCGTCGAGCGCGTGCGGCCGGCCCTGCAGATCTTCCTGGTTGCGGTTGTCGTGGTTCTCCTCATCGTGTGCGCCAACGTCGCGAATCTGCTGCTGGCACGCGGCACAGTCCGGCGGCGCGAGATCGCCATGCGTCTGGCGATCGGTGCGACCCGTGCGCGAGTCGTTCGCCAGATCATGACCGAGTCGCTCGTGCTGGCACTCGCCGGCGGAGCCATCGGCGCCCTCTTGGGCGCGGCGGGCGTGTCGCTGATCAAGAACATCGCCACGGTGGACGCACCGGGCATCTATCGGCTCATGTTCGGCACGACGATCCTGCCGCGTGCCCACGAGATAGCTGTTGATCTCAGGATGCTTGGCATCGCATTCGGCCTCGCCACGATCACCAGCGTCGTGTTCGGCCTGTTGCCTGCCCTGTCTCTCTCTCGGGCGAATCAGGTCGCCGCGATGGGATCGCGCGGAAGCGGCACTGGACAAGGAGAGTCGCGGATTCGAGCGGTATTGGTCGTCGGGCAATTGGTCATGGCCACCGTGCTGCTCGTGAGCGCCGGTCTGCTCGCTCACAGCTTCGTCAAGCTGTCCAACGTCAACAACGGTTACGACCCGTCCAACGTCGTCACGTTCAACCTGCTCTTGCCGGATCGGTACTCAATCACCCGGAAGGCCGAAACAGTCGACCGGCTGCTGACACGGCTGCGGGCCTTACCCAATGTGAGCGCGGCCGGCTCCTCGCGTCACGGTGTCCTCATCGGCGAGGAGATCATGTTCGGTACGGTTCGTCCCGCCCGGACGAAGCCTCGACGAGATGCGTGGCTCGAGGACCCGCCTTCGTCCCGTGAGCGACGGCTATCTCACGGCCATGGGCGTCCCGGTGATCGACGGACGCGAGCTCAGCGCAACTGACGATGTCGGCGCGCCGCCGATGATCGTGATGAACCGATCGGCGGCTCGCCAGTACTTTGGCGCAGCGCGACCCGTCGGTCAGGTCGTCGACTGGCATTTCAACCCGGGGGAAGCCCTGCAAATGACGGTCGTCGGCGTCGTCGAAGACGTGCGCCAGGAATCACCGACCGACGAGGTGTTTCCAGAGGTCTTCGTCGACTACCGCCAGTTCCTGTCTATCCTCGAGAAACTGGGGTGAAGGCCCGCAGCGACAGAACGAGTTGGCCATCGGCTTCCTGTCGTTCGCGTTTCGCACAACCAACGATCCGGCGGCGGCCATGCCCGTCGTGCGCGAGATCGTCAACAGCGTCGATGCCAACGTCGGGATCGACGCGCTGGTCCCCATGAGCCGTCTGGCGACGAGCGCCGTTGCACCGCAGCGCTTCTATGCGGTCACACTTGGCGTCTTTGCTGCGGTCGCCGCGATTCTTGCCGCCATTGGCATCTACGGGTTGCTCACGTATGCCGTGATTCAACGGACACAGGAGATCGGCATCCGCATGGCAATCGGAGCACAACGGGCGCAGGTTCTGGCGCTCGTCCTTCGTCGGGGCCTGACGCTCACGGCGGTCGGCATCGCCCTTGGGCTTATCGCGTCGGCGCTGAGCACACGCGTGCTGCAGGGGCTGCTATTCGGTGTCACGCCTCTCGACTCCAGAACGTTCTTATTCGTGTCGCTGCTGTTTGGGCTCGTCGCGACCTTTGCCTCATATCTGCCGGCGCGGCGCGCGACCAGGGTCGATGCGCTCGTCGCGCTGCGGACGGAGTGAGAGCCATGCTGACCGATCTGTTGCTCCGGATCCGTTCTCTTGTCCGGCGGCAGGCAGTGGAACGGGACCTCGACGAAGAGTTGCGATTCCATCTGGAACAACAGGCCGAGGCCTATCGCCGGGCCGGCCTGTCGCGCGCGGAGGCTTGTCGTCGCGCGACACTCGAGTTCGGCGGCCTCGACCAGATCAAGGAGGCGCACCGCGACGCCCGGGGAATCGGCTTCCTCAGTCACCTGGGGCGCGATCTTCACCACGGCCTCCGTCAATTCCGGCGGTCGCCGGGGTTCAGCGCGCTCGCGGTACTCTGCCTGGGACTCGCCATCGGCGTGAACACATCGATCTTTGGTGTCCTGAACACCGTCCTGTTCCGCCCGATGCCGGTCGAGCAGCCGGACCGCCTGATCGTCGTCAGCCGAGGCGAAGCGGTCACGTTCGCCTATCCCACGTATCGCGATTACCGCGATCGCAGTCGGACGTTGACCGGGCTCGCCGCGTCGCTGCCTTCCGAATCCGATCTCGACATCGACGGCAACAGCACCTTCATCGCGGCAGAGGCCGTCTCAGGCAACTACGCCAGCGTCATTGGCGCGCGAACCGAGCTGGGTCGATGGTTCACCACTGATGCGGAGCCGGTTGCCGTCATCAGTTACGCCGCGTGGCAGCGCCATTTCAACCTGACGCCGGACGTCCTGGGGAGAACCGTTCGCTCCGAGTCGCAGACGTATACGGTCATCGGCGTCGCCCCGCGCGAATTCAATGGGATTTTCTCGCCACTTCGAACCGACATCTGGGTTCCGATCGCGACGCGGCCGTCGCTTCTTCCTCTGCTTCAGAATCGCTCGACTCCACGGGTGATGGTGTTCGGCCGGCTGCGCGAAGACGCCACTCCGGCGGTGGCATCAAGTGAGCTCAACGCCATCGACGCACAGTTGGCAAGGGAACAGCCCGCTCCGTCGAAGATGACGGCTCCCATCGTGGCCGACCAGGTTCGCGGCTTCGCGAATATTGGCAACAGACGAAGAGCCCAGGTCGTTGCCAGCTTTCTCACCGTCGTCGTCAGTCTGGTCTTGCTGATTGCGTGCGTGAACGTCGGCAATCTGCTCCTCGTTCGTGGAGCAATGCGGCAACGTGAGTTCGCATTGCGACGGGCATTGGGCGCCGGCCGCAGACGCGTGCTGCAGCAGCTCCTGACCGAGAGCCTGCTGCTCGCCATCGCAGGCGGGATATGTGGTCTCGTGCTTTGCGCGGTGGAGCAATGCCCTCCTCGAACGATCGATGCCGATGCTGCAGGGCGTATTTCCGGTGCAGCTCAATTTCGATCTCGACTGGCGTGTGATCACGTTCGCGACGGTCATCTCGCTGGCGACAACCGTCCTCTGCGGTCTTCTGCCGGCATGGCGAGCCTCACGGACAGACGGCCTCGTCGCTTTCAAGGGAGAGATCGTGACCGGGATGCCAAGGCGGCGGCCGGTAGGCCTGATCGCACAAGTCGTCATGTCGTTCGTGCTGCTGCTCGTCGCCGGAACTTTCGTTCAGGCGCTCGTGCGCATGCAGACCAGCGATCCGGGCTTTGCCGTTGCCGGCCGACTCTATGCGTTTGCCTATATCTCGACGCCGGGTGTGAGCCCGGCGGCCGGTCGCCAGATCTACTCGCGCGCGATCGAAGAACTGCAATCGCTTCCGGGCGTCCAAACAGCCGCGGTGTCGTACTTATTGCCGTTGATGCCCACGGCCACGAACTGCGTCGCCCGCCCCAACGGAGCACGCGTATCCATCACGACCGGCGCTGTGGATCCGGGTTACTTCGGGACGATGGACATCGAACTGTTGGCCGGGAGGGATTTCGCGACCTCGGACACCCCCAGCGACGGGCCAGTCGTAGTCCTCAACGAGCGTCTGGCCTCGGCACTCTGGTCCAACACATCGGCCATCGGGGAGCGAGTCCTCATCGGATGCGATGAAGCCACATTGGCAACGGTGATCGGTGTCGTCAGCAACTCCTCCGTTCGATCATTGGGTGAGCGTCCCCAGCCACATCTCTACTTTCCGTTCGCCCAGAACTACCGCGGCGGAGTGACCGCGATCGTTCTGGAGACGAGCACACCGCCAGCGACGCTCGTGGAACCGGTTCGTCGCACCCTGCTGGGACTCGGGCAAGGCATGCGTGTATATGCGGTGCGCCCGCTGCGTGAACACGTCGAGCAGTCCTACGCCCCGATCCGGTGGCAGACGTCGGTGCTGACGGCGTTCGGACTCCTGGCCCTGGCGCTTGCCGCCGTCGGCCTCTATGGAGTGATCAGCTATCGTGTCGCGCTTCGCACCCGAGAGATCGGCGTGCGCATGGCGCTTGGCGCGGGCCGGCGCAACGTCTTTCGCGAGGTCGTCGGCCAGGGTCTGTCGATTGCCGCGATTGGCGTCGTCATCGGCGGCGTGTTGATGATGATGCTCGGCCGGCTTCTCGGCGCACTGGATGCGGACATTCAACCGCCCGGCCTGACAGTGCTTGCGCTCACCGGCTTGATCTGGATCGTCGTCGCGATCCTGGCGACCTATGTTCCCGCGGCTCGCGCGTCCGGCGTCAATCCGCTGATTGCGCTGCGCTACGAGTGAGTGTGCCCGTCGCGATTCTCAAAGGTGATTGAGACATGCTGGAAGCACGCGGGCTCACGAAGCGATATGGCGGGTTCCTCGCATTGGACCGCGTGAACTTTCAGGTTCGACGCGGCGAGATTCTCGGCTATCTCGGGCCGAACGGCTCAGGCAAGAGCACGACCGTCAATGCCGTCGTCGGGCTCATCGATCCGAGCGCTGGCTCGCTGCGGCTCGACGGCGTACCGTTCTCGATGATCCAGTCGCCTACCGACGCCGTATCGGATACGTGCCGGAGGAGCCCCATCTCTACACCCACCTGACGGCGATCGAATACCTGATGCTGGTCGGGCCGGCTCCGCGGCGTGACCGATCGCACGCTGGCCAGAAAGATTCCGGAACTCCTGCAGTTGCTGCTGCTGTGGGACAGCCGGTACGCGACGATGGCCGCGTTCTCGAAGGGCATGCGGCAGCGCGTGCTGTTTGCGGCGGCGTTGATGCACAACCCCGATCTGCTGGTCCTGGACGAGCCCTTCTCCGGACTCGACGTCACGGCCAGCCTGCTCTTTCGCACCCTGCTGCGCATGTTCGCCGCCAACGATCGCATGGTGCTGTTCAGCACGCATCGCTTCGACATGGTCGAGAAACTCTGCTCGCGTGTGGTCATTCTGTCGAGGGGCCGCGTCGCTGCCGAGCACGACATGGCGTCGTTCCGCGACGAGCGCTCGCAGTCACTCGAAGACGTGTTCGTCAAGACGACGGGGCAGGACGACTTCGCGCCGGTCGCCCGTCAGATTCTCGACCTGATGCAACCATGACGACTCCGCCCACGGCCCGGCTGAAGCCGGACACGGCGTTCTTCACCGACTGGCGGAAACGGTTCACGGCCCGTGTGGAGTGGCGACTCACCGAGCACTTCTTCTGCGCGATGTTCGACTTCGGCTTCCTGAGCGACCTGGCATCCGATTCCTTCAAGCGCGTGCTCATCGGTTCGGTCGGCGGTTTCGTCGCGTTCGGCCTCCTGCTGACACGCATGTACATGGGCAAGTACACCGTGCTGAGGAACACCGGCTCAGCGGAACAGTACCGGAACGCTCTGCTCGGCGACGACATGATGATCATCGGCCTGCCGATGCTCCTCGTCGCGTTCGTGACACTGCTCGTCAGCCACGCGCTGTTCCCTGACGAGCGAGACTTCCGGATCCTGGGCCCATTGCCGGTATCGCGACTCGTCGTCTTCCGGGCAAAGCTCGGCGCCGTCGCGCTGTTCACGGGACTCTTCATCGTCGCCGCACACGTGTCACTGTTTCCGCTCGTGCTGCTCACGTCGCTGAACCCGTGGGGTGAACAGATCGTCATCATGCGGCTCGTGGCCTGGGCCGTTGCAAGCGTGACCGCGTCGTCGTTCGCCATCCTCGCCATTACCGCCGTCGTGGGTGTACTGGTGTTCGCACTGTCTCGAAGTCAGATGCAGGCGCTCTCGACCTTCATGCGGAGCATGGTCATGGGACTGCTCGTCGTGTGCCTGCCGCTGGTGTCGCACCTGCCTGCGCTCGGTGCAGCACTGTCAGATCGTGTCAGCTACATGGTGTTCGTCCCGCCGGCGTGGTTTCTCGGACTTCAGCGCACGTTCCAGGGTGGCGCGGACCCATGGCTCGTTCGGCTCGGCCTCATCGGCCTGGCCGCGGCCCTCGTCACCGCTACGATCGTGACGGTCACTTACGTCCTCCTCTTCAGACAATTCGAGCGATTGATGCTTCGCCCCGCGCCGACCTCTCCACCTTGGTGGCGACGAGATCGACTCCCCGCGGGAACGGGCGCTACGCCTCCGTTCAAAGGCGCGCATCGTTTCGTCACCGCCACGATCAGCCGCAGCCAGCTGCACCAGGGCGTGCTGATCGGGCTCTCGGCTTGCGGGGTTGGCCTCGCGACCATCTTTCTGTCGTCGTTGCGCCTGAGCACGTCCACGCTGTTCGTGCCCTTCGTGCTGATGTTCGCCTGCGGGGTCGCCGCGCGCGCCGCACTCGCACTACCGATCGAATACCGCGCCAACTGGATCTTTCAGGTCACCGAAGATCAGGCCACGCGTCGCGAACAGCTGCGGGCCGTTGATCGACTCGTGACGATGTACGTCATTGGCGTGCCGCTGGCGGCCGCGGTGCCGCTGCTGTGGATGACGCTCGGCGACAACGCACTGCTTCCAGCGGCGGTCGTGGCTTCGGTCGGCCTCGTCTTCGTGCACGCCGTGCTGCTCGACTGGCGCCGGATCCCCTTTACCTGTTCCTATCTGCCCGGCAAGCGGTTCATCGGACACAGTGCGTTGATCGGGTTTGCGGCCTGCCTCCTCTTCACACTCGCGGCGGGTGGGTTCGTGCGAACGGCGATGATCGGCCAGACCCAGGGCATCGTGATCGTCAGCGCCCTGCTCGTGATCGGGTTCTGGCTCAGGGAAAGGCGCCTCGTCGCGTGGCGAAGAACCCCGCTGATGTTCGAAGACGAATTCCCGGACCAGCCGCTTCAGCTGCAGTTGTAGGGCTCAGGAACCAGCCAACGACGCCGCGCGTAATATCCGAGCAGAGTCCCAGGCTTCTAACGACTAGAATCTCTCCTGCTGCCACGCTGTGGCGCTGCGGAGGTCCCGACGTGACAAGAATGTTTCAACCGATTGCACTGTTCGTCGCACTGACCCTCTGCTCGGCTGCGCCGGGCTGGGCGCAGACGGCCGACGAGATCATCGAGAAGCACCTTGCGGCGACCGGAGGGCGGGCCGCGCTGAGCAAGCTCACGTCACGGGTTGCTCGCGGCACGATTGCCCTGACCACACCTGTTGGCGAACTGAAGGGCACCGTCGAGGTCTACAACAAGAAACCAAACAAGACACGTACGCTGCGTGAAGATCGACGCGAGCGCCTTCGGAGGCTCGGAAATTGTCAGCGACCAGCGCTTCGATGGCGCCACGGGGTATGTCATCGATTCGTTCAATGGGAACCGCGACATTACGGGCGAACAGCTGGAAGCGATGAAGAACGGATCGTTTCCGACACTCTTGCTCAATTACAAAGACGGCGGAACCACGACGACGCTGGGGAACAAGGAAAAGGTGGGCACGGGCGACGCCTATGTCATCCAGCTGACGCCCAAGAGCGGGCCAGGCGTCAAAGCGTTCATCGACGCTGAGAGTTTCATGCTCGTCAGAACGATCATCTCGGTCAACGTGCCGCAGCTGGGAGGGCCGATCGAGCAGGTGGTCGACTTCTCTGATTTTCGCGACGTCGACGGGATCAAGATGCCCTATATGACCAAGTCCACCAACCCCGTCCAGACGATTACGGCCACGGTCACCGACGTCAAACACAACGTCGAGATCGATGACACCTCGTTCACGAAGCCCGCTGGGCTGTGAGTGATGCTGATACACAACATGATGAGATTCTCCTGGCTTCCGGTTGCAGTCCTCCTCATCGGCTGCTCGATGGAGGCGCCTGGCGAAACGCGTAGCGAGCAGCAGGCCGTTGACCTCGACGAGAGCTCCAAGTCGACGAGAATCACCCTGGAGATGTCCGCCGGCGAGCTGATGGTGGCGAGCGGTGCGGCCAAGCTCATGGAAGGTGAGTTCACCTACAACGTCGACCAGTTCAAGCCGATCATCGAGCGCAAACCCGGCGAGCTCCGCATCTCACAAGGTGACACCGCGAGCTTCACTGTCGGGGCCGAGTCGCGTTGGGATCTTCGTCTGAACAGCGCCGTACCGTTGGACGTCATCGCCAAGCTGGGTGCAGGTGAAGCAGCACTCGAATCTCGGCGAGCTCAATCTGCAGAACCTGGAGGTGGGCATCGGTGCCGGCCAAGTCCATGTCGATCTTCGGGGTGCACCGAAACAGAGCTACAACGTCCGCATCCAGGGCGGTGTCGGCGAGACGGTGGTCTATCTGCCCCGTTCGGTCGGTATCTCGGCGACCGCAGCCGGCGGCCTCAGCTCCATTTCGGTCAACGGACTCGAAAAGCGCGGTGAACGCTGGGTCAATGCCGGCCATGAAAACGACACGGTGCAGATCACCGTGGACGTCAAAGGGGGACTCGGGGAAATCCGCCTGAGTGCCGAATAGGCCAGCCCTATCGCGCCTTGACAGATATATCCGTAACGGATATAACAGCCACCGTGGAAATGAGGTCGCCATGCGATCAGTGCTTCTGCTCCTGGCCGTTTCCTAGTTCATGTATCCCTCCGACCGTATCAAGTCAGCAGCGACCGGACTTCTCAGGCGAGTGGACCCTCGACCGGTCGGCGAGCTCTCTGCAAGGGGAGATGACCGCCGTTGAAAGCGGGTCGTGCGGATCCAGCATCGCGAGCCGTCGTTTGGCTTCACCCGCACGTTCGTCGTCAAGGCGCAGCCGATCGACACGTCATTCGAGATCCAGACCGATGGCCGTGAGGTCGCGAACAGCAATCGTGGCCTGACGTCGAGATCGCGGATGGAATGGCAGGGCAATTCGCTGCTCCTCACGGTCCTCATCGACGGGCCGCGCGGAACAGTCAGTAACGTCGTCCGTTACGAGTTGCTCGATGGCGGACGCACGCTGCGGGCGGTCGAAGATGTCGGTGGCGCCGCACCCACGCACCACAACGTCTGGATATTTGCGCGACGATGACTCCTTGACCCCGGCGGTGTTCCATGTCCTCCTGGCGCTGGCTGGCGGCGACCGGCATGGTTACGGGATCATGCAGGACATCGCCGAACACACCGATGGCGCGCTCCAGATGGGCGCAGGCACGCTGTACGGAACGATTCAGAGATTGATGGACTCCGAATTGGTCCGCGAAGTGGAGTCGCCCCCTCCGCAGACCGCGCGCGATGAACGGCGCCGCCACTATCGCCTGACGCCAGCTGGCCGGCGAGCCCTCGACGATGAGATTCAACGTCTCGAAGGAGTGGTCCGGCTCGCTCGCGGCGTGCGCCGCGATGGCCAGAAGGCAAGAGCGTAACCATGTACAGTGGCTGCTCCACCTGTATCCGGCGGATTTCTGTCGTCAGTTCGGCGACGACATGTCGTGGACTTCGATGATGGTTACGCGGTCGCGAGCAGCGAGCGGGGACGGACGCGTCATCTCGTTTGTCACGCCGCAGCTACTCGGACCTCGTCGATCAGTCTGGCGTCGCAATGGTTGCGCGACGAGTCGTCGATCATTGTCGCGGGACTGATCAGCTATCGGTCGGCGCTCGCGTATCTGGGTCGGCGACTTTCTATGTTGCTGCCTACGAGTGGCCGAACGGCCCGGGGACGTCGTGGTTCCTCATGGCAGATCGGCATTGCTCTGACCGGCTGCGGCTCAGTCCTGACGCAGAGCGTCCTGCGGATCAATCGTTGATGCGCGCCGCGCCGGGACCAAAGCCGCAAGCAGCGTCGTCGCGAACAGAATCAGCGGGACGGCGGTGAAGAGCAGCGGATCGAATCGGGGTGCATTCAGCGCAGCCGTCAGGCCGCGTCCACCGGCGAAGCTGATCGCCGTTCCGACGGCAACGCCGATCGATGCCCATCACTGCCGCCTGCCTGAGAATCATCCCCAGCACCTGCGCGCGCACGGCGCCAAGCGCCATTCGAATGCCGATCTCGCGTACCCGTCGACTCACCTGGTACGACACGATGGCGTAGAGACCGACCAGCGCGAGACACAATCCAACCAGCCCGACGATGGTCGAGATACCAACGAGGAGGTTGGCGACCGCGACGGTTCGCTGCGCGTACAGCTCCTCCATCGTCTCGACGCGATAAACCGGCACGTTGATGTCGATCGACTGGACGACTTCGCGAAGCGGCGCTGCCATCACCGCGGGATCGCCGTCGGTGTGCGCAACGAGCGTCATCCTGCGGGATCGCATGCTGCGTGATCGGCAGGTAGAGGAACGGCGTTGGTGGATTGAAGAGGGAGTTGTGCCGGCTGGGGACCGTCACGCCGACGACTTCCGCGGTCCGCCCGCCCATCTGCACGAACCGCAGGCGTTTGCCGATCGGGTTCGACCCGAGATAACGGCTCGGCGAACGTCTGATCCACGACCGCAACCCAGGGAGCGTCGGCGGTGTCCGTCGAAAGGAATCCCCGCCCGCTCACGATGCCGATTCCGAGCGCGTCGAAGTACTGGCGATCGACGGAAGACGACGCGATCGTCATACTTTCCTGCCCGGGCGCCAACGCGAACCCTTCAGGCGCCACGGCAACAGCCGTGAAGCCCGGGAATCATCGGCAGGATGCCCGTCAGACCAACCGTGCGCACACCGGGGAGGGCCGCTGCACGATCGGTCAGCACTCGATAGAACTGCTCGGTTTGCGCCGGCGAATAGCCCGCCAGCGAAGGGTCCAGCCTCATCGTGATTCGATGGTCGGTGCTGAACCCGGGATTCTGGCGCAGCAGGTAGAGACATTCCACGCGCAAGCTGCGTTGCCGCGACGAGGAGCACCAACGACCCTGCGATCTGGACCACCACGAGCGTGGATCTCCAGATCATCCGCTCGCGACCTCCTTCCGCCGCTCCCGGCTTCAACGTCGACAACAGGTCTGTCCGTCCGGCGCGCAGCGCCGGCCCCAGACCAAAGAAGACCGCACTGCCGGCCGCGATGAGGAACGTCAGCACGACGCTGCGCCCATCGAGACGAATCGTCAGCGGCGTCGGCACATCGAGGCCGGACGACGGCGCGAATGTCTTGAGAAGCGCCACGCCGGCGCCCGCGATCACCGTGCCGGCAACACCACCGGCGAGAGCCAGCACCAGGCTCTCGGTCATCAGCTGCCGTAACAGGCGCTCGCCGGCTCGCGCCCATGGCCAGTCGTACACCGATCTCCCTGGTGCGCGCGCTTGCGCGCCCATGACAAGGTTGGCGACGTTGCCGCACGCGATCGCGAGCAGCACCATCGTCAGGACGCCCAGCATGGCCACCATCACGGGTTGGTACGGATTGCCATCGATGCGGCTTTGCAATTCAGTCAGTACGGCAGCCGTGATCGTTCGATTGGTTTGTGGATACTGCGTCGCGAAATCCGGCAAACATCGCCGCGGCTTCAGCGCTCGCGGCTTCTCTGCGTGACGCCAGGCTTGAGACGTCCCTTGATGGCGAGCGTACGTCGCGCGCGATCGATCAACTGGGAGTCGTCGGCCGCTCCTTCCAGAGCGGGCGACATCATGAGGGGAACGAAGAACGTCGGACGTGCGAGATCGAACAGCCCAGTGAACGCGTCTGGTGCGACGCCGATGACCTCGAAATCGATTCCATTCAGTCGCACGCGCCGGCCAATCACCGATGGATCACCGGAGAAATCCCGCCGCCACAGGTCTTCGCCGAGCACGACGACAGCGTCGCGTCGCGGGACCTCGTTCTCTTCCGGTCTGAACGGGCGACCGAGCCGCGGCACCACACGAAACGTCTCGAAGAAGTTCGCTGTGACCGCGAACCCGATCCTCAACTCCGGTTGCGTGCTGACGTCACGCGCCAGCCCGGCTCTCAGCACCTCAACCGCGGCCAGACTGTCAAACGATCGATTGCTGTCGCGAACATCCTGATACTCGGGATACGAGAGGCGCCCGTCGTCTGTGGAAGGGCGGGTCGCGAATGTCACGACATCGAGCGGGTCGGGGACTTCGAGAGGCCGCAGGAAGAGCGCGTCGGCAAGGCTGAAGATGGCCGCGTTCGCGCCAATGGCCAGCCCGATCGAGACGATAGCCGCGAACGCGAACCCCGGCCGACGGCCGAGAGTCCGGACGGCATAGCGAAGATCGTTCAGCATGCCGGGATCAATCGGAGCCTTTACGAATCGCGACCGACGAAAGTTCGACCGAGACGACCGGATCCTGTCATCGGACGACACGAATTTGTAAGCCCCCGACACACATCGGCGCGCCGCTGCGGCGAGGATCACGGGCACGGCACTTGCCGCACGACGGATAGTGCTCCGCCGAATCCATTCTGCTTGCGTTCTGTCTGAGCTTCCTGGCGACCACCTCGCTGCAGGCCCAATCACGGGTCGTTGAGCTCAACGACGAGGGATGGCGGCTGCTGGAGTCTGGCGACGCGGCTCGCGCGGGACGGGCGTTCGCCGAGGCGCTCGAGACCGAGCCCGATCACCCCGTTCTTCTGTTCGGCGCAGCCGCAGCGGCGCATCTCCAGGGACGCGCGAAGGAAGCGACCTCGCGACTGCGACAAGCGCTCGAGATCGCGCCTGACCTGACGCCGGCGTCAATGCTCCTCGGGCAGATCGAGTACAGCAACGGAGATGTCAGCAAGGCCATCGCGACCTACGAGAAGGCGCTCACGCACGCGCCGAACGATCCCAGTCTGACGAGCAGGCTGAACGCATGGCGAGCCGACGCCGAAGCCAACCGCGGCTTCGTCGAGCGGCGCGTCGATCGTTTCAGGGTGATGTTTCAGGGGCATGCCGACAAGGCCCTTGCCACGCGTGCGACCGATCTCCTCGAATCGGAGTTCTGGCGGATCGGCAAGGCGCTCGGCGCCTATCCGTCGGAGCCGGTCGTCGTGATGCTCTACACGGAGAAACAGTTCCGCGACGTCACGCTGGCGCCCGAATGGTCGGGCGGTGTCTACGACGGTCGCATCCGCGTCCCGGCCGCTGGCGCCGCGCAGAGCCCGCAATTGTTCGCGCGAGTACTCGTTCACGAGCTGACACACGCCATGATCGCGAGCCTCGCGCCGCGCGGCATTCCGGCCTGGCTGCACGAGGGATTGGCGCAGCATTTCGAAGGTGACGATCCCGCCGCAGCGCTGCGACGCCTCAAGGCGGCTGGTGTGGTGATTCCTCTTCGCTACCTCGAGGGCGGCTTCACCCGACTGGGCGCGGAGCAGGCGATGGTCGCCTACGACGAGAGCCTCGTCGTCGTGGACGCACTCCTGCGTCGCGGACGTGTTGACTGGAACGGTCTGTTTGGAGCGCTCAGCGCCAGCTCGCGAACCGAGTACACATTCGATAATTTCGGCCTGCGCTACTCGGAGCTGGAAAGCGAAGTCGAGAGAGCGATCGCGGCTACATCGGCAACACGGTCACGGTGAACCCGTCCTGATTCGGCGCGGCGTACTGACGATGACGCCGGATGGCCGAGTAAGGAATCGTGACGAGCACATCGTACTGACCTTCAGGCTGGGGATGGATCTGAAGTGTCATCTCCTCGGTCGCCGTAGACAGCGCTCGAGCCGCATCGGCCATGGCAAAGCCAATCACGTAGACCTCCCCACTCTGAAGCTTGTGCGTCTCGTAGCTGCGATACCGGCGCACCGAGAAGAGCGGCGCACTCGGCAGCCCGGGTGAGTAGGTAAAACCGTACACGCCGCCAGGCAGCGCGGTGACCCCGGTCCCCTCCTCGGAGTCGTTGACAATCCTCACCTGGTGGGTCTGACGCAGGGCTTCCTGGTCGGAGGTCGCTCGAATATCTGAATAAACAACGCGGCTCATACGCAGGGATTATACCGTTCACGCTTCTCGGTTCTCACTTCTCAGTTTCGTGTTCAAGTTCAGGTTCAGTTCCTGGTTCCGGGTTTAGTGGTCCTGGGTGCGGAGTTCGATTTTCGGCATTCAGGCGGCGCATCGGGGTCTTCTCGAGCCCAATAGCCTTGCTGCGCCGTTCGTGCCTGGATGCAATCCGTCGTTCTCTGGCTCGCCGGGCGTTCTGTAGAGCCTCCGCTGACTGGAGGTATTCCATGAGCCCCGTGACTTCCCGCAGCGCCTCTTCTGCCAGCGCGTCCATCTCGAGTCGTGTCGCTTCGGTGATGTACTTCTTGTCCACCGCATCGCGAAGATGATTCTGCGACTCCATCAAAGACGACCGGGCAATCACTGTAAAGCGCGCAAACTCTGGCGGGTTGAAACGACCAAACCCTTCGGCGATGTGAGCCGGCGGACCGCTAACGGACTCTTCGAGTTGGCGTCGCTTCTCCCAATCTCTCGAGAGCGGCCCGTCGTCGCATACTCTGTACACAGCCAACTTGTAAGCGTTGCATGTCTGCCAGGCGCGGAGTTCGGTAAAACGTTTGGCGGCTCGTCCCATGCGCAGCTACGCTGCATGGGACGTTCCTGGACAATAACGGCCGCTAATCGCTTGGAGGAGGGGAACTGTGCGCACTTCCTGCAGCGCCCATCTCGCTCAAGTACGCAGATTCTATCCAGGCCCGAACTCGAACCAAGAACCGAGAACCGCGAACTCAGCACCGAACCTGAACACGAACCGAGAAGTGAGAAGAGAGAAGTGTGAACTATACCTTTACTCCCACCGGACAGCTCACGCCCGTGCCACCCAGGCCGCAATATCCGCCCGGGTTCTTGTGAAGGTATTGCTGGTGGTAGTCCTCGGCATAGTAGAAGGGAGGCGCATCGGCGATCTCAGTCGTGATACGGCCGAACCCCGCATCGGTGAGCCGGTCCTGGAACGCTGCACGTGACGCCTCGGCGGCTGCGCGTTGCGTCGGGGAGAAAGCGTAGATGGCGGACCGGTACTGCGTGCCCACATCGTTGCCCTGCCGCATGCCCTGCGTCGGGTCGTGGTTTTCCCAGAACACCTTCAGCATCGCGTCGTAGCTCGTGACCTTCGGGTCGAAGACGACCAGCACGACCTCGGTGTGTCCGGTCATGCCCGAGCACACTTCCTTGTACGTCGGGTTGGGAGTGTAGCCGCCGGCGTATCCGACCGCCGTCGAATAGACCCCTGGCGCCTGCCAGAACTTTCGCTCCGCGCCCCAGAAGCAACCCATCCCGAACACCGCCTGCTCCAGACCCTCGGGAAAGGGCGGCTTGAGGCGCGCACCGTTCACGGCGTGCGTGTCGAGGCACCGGCATCACGGCGTCACGGCCGGGCAGCGCCTGATCGGGTCGCGGCAATCGAAGGTTCATTGGACCAGTGAACAGTGCCATGGGGTCCTCCCACACAAAAGCGGGCCTGCAGTCTAAGATGCCCGAAGTGGCCGACGAGATTCAAACACTGGCGGACCCACGGCGCCGACCTCAACCGGAAGAGGGTCCACTCGACATTCTCTATGAAGATGAGTGGATGCTGGTCGCGAACAAGCCGACTGGACTCGTCGTGCATCCGACATACAAGAACACCTCGGGGACGCTTCTCAACGCGGTGTTGTGGCACGTGCGCGACCGGGTGGGCGCACAGCCTGGCATCCTGACACGTCTCGACAAGGGCACCTCAGGTCTCGTTGTGATCGCCCTGACGCCGGACGTGCACGCCACTGATGCAGAAAGATGCCGCGGCCGCGCGAACCCGCAAGCACTACCTGGCCATCGTCAGCGGGTCACCGGAGCCTCGACAGGGACGAATCGTGCTGCCGCTCGCACGAGACCCTGGCGATCGTCGACGCGTGATCGTGACACCGGACGGCGCACGCTGCGAAACGCGCTATGAGGTTGTGTCTGGCGGTGAGAGCCACTCGGTTGTCCAGTGTGAGCTGGTCACCGGACGTACACATCAGATCCGCGTGCACCTGTCCGCCGCCGGTTGGCCGATCCTGGGCGACGAGGTCTATGGAAAACCCGACGCCCGGATCGCGCGCCAGGCCCTTCATGCCTGGCGCATCGCGCTGCCCCATCCCGCGACGCGACAGCGTGTCGAGTTCGAATCGCCACTGCCAGACGACATGCGAGGGCTGGCAGGACGAAAACTCGCGGCAGGTTACTAGAACCGCACGTTATACAGCAGCTTGAAATTCCGTCCCATCTCCGGAGCGAGGTCTTTGATGAGCGACAGATGATTCCGGTACAGCTCGTTGGTCACGTTTTCCAGCCTGGCGGTCACAGTGTGAGCCACCGAACCCCGGCCAAACGAGTACGCAGCGAAGACCCGCCCCAGCTGATAACCGTCCGTGGGCGTCTCCGTTGAAAACACACGATCCTGCGTCGCGACGGCCACGATCTCGCCGCCGGCCTGAAATGCGTTGCGCTGGTATCGCAAGCCTCCGCGGAACCGAAACGGCGGAATGCGCGGCAGCGGTTCATTGCTCTCCTCGAGTGTTCCTCGCACGTAGTCGAACCCGATCTCTGCAGCCAGGCCAGATGTGAGCTGGATGTCCGAATGCGCCTCGAATCCCTGCAGGATGCTGTCGGCCGCCACGTACTCGACAATCGGAAATCCCTCCTCGTCTTCGTCACCGGTCTCGCCCGCGATATCGCGGCTCGGAAACCGGGCGGCGAACTCGTCGAGACGCGCTTCGAATTCCTCTTCCGTGAGCGGCGCCCTGAACAGGTAGTCGTTGACGCTGTTGCGGAAGTAGGTAACCTCGCCTGTCACACGCGGAGTGCGCCAGCGCAGCGACAGGTCGAATCCGAGGGCGTGCTCGGGACGAAGTTCCGGATTCCCGACCTCGAAGGCGAAGTTCCCAGGGTGCGGCCCGAAGTAAAACAGCTCCTCGAGGGCCGGGTTGCGCGCCGCCCGCGCCGCGCTGATTGCAATCGTGAGGCGGTCGTCGGCTCCCGCTGGCCTCACGAGCAACCCGAAAGATCCCGAACCGCTCGTGAACGAGCGTTCGGGTTCGCCGTTCGGTTGGTAGCGCGTGTGATCGACACGCCCGCCGAACTGAAACGTCAGGTGCGGCCACGTTACCTCTTCATAAATGAACGTGGCAAACCCGCGTTGATCGACCGCAGGTGACAGCGCTTCGGCGCCAACGGCGTCGAATGCTCGATTCAGGAACCAGCCACCAAGGCTGCCTTTGAGACGTCCGAGCGCGCGGTGCCCGCCCATCACTTCGATCTCTTCGGTGTTGTTGCTGAATGCTGTGCCGACTTCGTTCCCCTCGAGCTCGTCGTGCTTGTAACGGCGAATCGCCAGCGTTGCGCGATAAGAGTCGAATGCACCCTCGAGACCTTGCCCACCGCCACGGATCGACAACGCGTGCCGCCGCGGCGTGAGCTGGACCTGGCCTTCCTCGATGACAGGAATGCCGTACCTCGTATCGTCGTAGCCGTAGCTGCCGCCGAAGTACGACTTGGCGCCGGTCCACGACAGACCAACGTTGCCGAAACCACTTCGGGATTGCGAGTTCTCGACATCGCCTTCCGGCGTGGCGACATCGCTCGACCGGCGTCCGCCGCCACCAACATGCAACGCCACAGTTCCATTGCCGACGTGCACGTCGCCAGCCGCACCGCCTTCACTGGCCGCCGATCCCAGATCGAACGCGAGATTGCCGCTGACTCCGGTCTGCGGCCTCGTCGGAATCTCGTCGGTGATCACATTGACGAGGCCGCCAATCGCATTGGCGCCATACAGCAACGTCGCGGGCCCACGTACGACCTCGATCTTCTGCGCGGCTGCTGGATTGATCGGTACGCCGTGGTCACCTGACTGACTCGAGAGATCGCCAAGTCGCTGCCCATCCTGCAGGATCAGCACGCGATCACCATCGAGTCCTCGAATCACCGGTCGCGCCGGAGCAGGACCGAAGCTCCGCGCTGCCACACCAGGCTGACTCTCCAGCGTGGCGCCAAGCGACATCTCGAGCTGCTTCGAAAGTTCCTGACCGGCCAGCACCGATGTCGGCTGAAATGTGTCGAACTGACTTCGGGCGTCGCCGCTGACGGATACGACCTCCTCGAAATGCAGGTCGAAGTCGACCTGCAGCTCGATCGGCTGGCGCGCCGGCGGCGGCCGTCACTTCAGTGCGGCGCGTCGAGAAGCCCTGTGCGAGTACCGAGAGGTGGTACGTCCCTGGTGGAACGTTCTCGAACGTGAACGTTCCATCAGCAGACGAGGTCGCCTGACGACGGAGTTCTTCGATTTGTATGGTGGCGCCGCCAAGCGGCGTGCCATTGAGCGAGATCAGTAATCGTCCTGAAAGGGGCACGCCGTCCTGCGCGGCCGCCTGGGATGCCATCACCAGCGCCACGAGGAACACGGCGGACGCCCGAGAAATCGTGCGTACAACCATGAGCTTCTCCCGTCATTGAGTTGATTGGCGGCGTCAACCGCCGCCAGCTACGCGAGGCTGGGAGAAACGGGCGGTGCTCGAAGCGAAGGACGTAAGAGCGAGGTCTGCGACGGGAGACTGAAGACGTCGATGGCAATCCTGGCGTCTTCGGCCACGACGGGTGCGAACAGATCCGTCGTCTCTGGCGCCGGGCGCACCGACCGCGTCCAGTGGCAGACGACGCAGTGATGCGGTTGCTCGCCGGGTTCCTCGGAACGACCGATGCTATGGCCCGAGGGGTCGTGCAGTGCCACGGCAGCGCACTCGGCGCCGTGACAGTCGTCCGCATGGGGAACAGCCGACGAGATCGTGAGCGTGACGAGCGACACGAGCGCCACGCTCGCAATCGGCCGGCACCACTCACGGAACCACGACAGCATGACTATCCAGCCTAGCGAGGCAGCCACTACCTGTCAAGAAACGGCGAGGGTACACTTAGCCGCCCGTCATGTCTGTGTCGCGACGCGCCTTCCTCCACTCCACGGCGATTGCAGCCGCCGCGTGGCCGCTGACCGTTCGCGGGTGGCAGGCACCAGCAACCGCGCCGAACGGTCTGTTTCAACATGGCGTCGCCAGCGGCGATCCGCTGAGCGATCGCGTCATTCTCTGGACGCGCGTCACACTGCCACCAACGCGCAGCAGCACGGGACCGATGGAGGTGCGCTGGCAGATCGCATCCGATGAGCGCCTGACCAACATCGTGTCGAAAGGCACGGCCCAAGCCGCGACGCAGCGCGACTTCACTGTGAAGGTCGATGCCGCCAATCTCAAGGCGGGGGCCACCTATTTCTACGCGTTCGACGTCGGCGGCGAGCAGTCGCCAATCGGACGCACCAGGACTCTTTCCGATCTGGGAGCACAGCGTCTGCGTTTGGCGCAGGTGAGCTGCTCGAACTATCCGACCGGGTACTTCAACGTCTATCGATGTCTTGCCAACCGGCAGGACCTCGACGCCGTCGTCCACCTTGGGGATTACATCTACGAATTCGCCAACGGTCTATACAGTGACCCATCGCTGGGCAGGGTCACGCTGCAGCCGCCGACGGAAACGGTCACGCTGCAGGATTACCGCAGCCGGTACGCGTTCTACCGCAGCGACGTCGATCTGCAGGCCGTCCACCGTCAGCACCCGTTCATCGTCGTCTGGGACGATCACGAGCTCGCCAACGATGCGTGGTTTGGCGGTGCGGGCAACCACAACTCGAATCAAGGTGAGTGGCGGACTCGACAGCGGGCCGCGTACCAGGCCTATCTCGAGTGGATGCCCATCCGGGAAACCACGAGCAGCGAGGTCCAGTTGTATCGGCGGTTTGCGTTCGGTGGGCTCGCCGATCTCGTCATGCTCGATACGCGCGGGCTCAGGGATCAGCAGGCGCCGCCGAATGATCCGGCGGCAATCGCCAGCCCGAAGCGTTCGCTGCTCGGCGCCGCGCAGGAGACGTGGCTGTCGGACACGCTGCGGGCATCGCAGGCAGCGGGCACGCGCTGGCGAATCCTGGGCCAGCAGATCCTCTTCTCTTCGCTCACGGTGCCAGGCATGAACGTAATCCGGCCGGACACGTGGGACGGCTACCCCGCCGCTCGCGAGCGAATGTTCGACATGATCGACAGCGGCCGGATCACCGATCTTGCTGTACCTCACCGGTGACATTCACAGCTCGTGGGCGCTGGATATCGCTCGCAACCCGTGGTCGCAGTACGAACCGAAGACAGGGAACGGATCGCGAGGGGTGGAGATCGTCACACCAGCGGTCAGCTCGCCACCCATGTTCTCCACGCCGGCACAGCGCGAGATCGCGACGATGCTCCAGCCACTCGCGCGCCACCTGAAGTTCCTCGAGGGCGACAGCCGCGGCTACGTGCTGCTGGACGTCACGCCGAAGACGCTGATCGCCGAGTGGTATTTCGTGCCGACGGTCACCGAGCGCACGGATCGCGAGACTCGCGCGGCGCGCTTCGTGTGCGAGAGCGGCTCCTCGCGACTGGTTACCGGGTAGAACCCGAGGGAACGGAGAGGACGGAGACACGGGTCGCCGCGGAGGCACGGTGACACGGAGCGGCGGGGATGGGTCCGCGCTCGGCGCGGACGGATCGAGCGGTGCCTGCGGCGCGCAAGCTTGCTCCATCGCTGAGGGTGCTTGCGCGCCGTGGGCATCGCTCGATCCAGTCGCCGGCCAAAGGCCGGCGACCCATCCCCGCCCTTCCTGTCTCCGTGACTTCGTGGCTTCGTGGCGATCCGTTTCTTCGCAAACCTCCATTAGCTCCGGCGTCTAGAACGCACTCATCAGCTGCTGCCATGCATCGGTGGCCATGCTGACCCCCGACGACAGGAGCAGAATCGCGCTGGCGATCACGACAGCGTCGACCGCGGCTCTCACGCGCGGCAGGTGGATCCAGCGCTGCATCAGGATGAAAAGCGGAATCGCCGCGAGCGCCGGCGTCATCATCGCGAGCCACGCGGCGATGGCGCCTGGCCACCCTGCCGCGAGATACCCCACTGCGACGACGTAGGCGCCGATCGGTCCCGGCGTCGATCGTCCGACGAGCACTGCCTGACTCAATTGCTCGGCCGTGATCGCGCGACGCGTTTCCACGAAGTCCTGTTGAATCTGCGGCAGCGAACCCATGCCAGCAAATGACCTGCCGATCGCCTTCAGCAACAGGAGATAGACGGCGATTGCGCTCATTCGCCGCGTCCGACTGTTGCGCCGAGCCGCCGATGGCCGCGCCGAGAATCGCTGACAGCAAGAGGATGCGCACCGGCGTCACACCGGCCACGAGCATCGCGCCGGAAACGATCGCGACGATCGATGCGCGCATCAGCGCCGGCCGTCGTACGATACGGACGCAGCAGCGACGCCGCGCTCGAAAACACGAGCAGCGTCGCCATCAGCACCGCGATCGCCAGGAGCATGCGAACAGCCGGATACTCGATGGATCCGCACCAGCGCCGCGGTCAACACGCATACGATCACAGAGGCTGGCAGCGAAGCGGCGACAAGCGCCAGCAGCGCGCCCGGCCAGCGATGAAGCGCCCACCCAAGGCCGACGCAGTAGGCCAGGGCATTCGTGCCAGGCGTCAGCCGCGACACGGCGACCAGCCCCGCGTTGTCCGCATCATTCATGGAGCCGTTGGCGATGAAGGTGCGGCGAAGCAGCTCCATCGACGCCAGTCCTCCGCCGAACGTGCGGTTCACATCACGGAAGATGATCCAGGTGAACTTACTGAGCGGGATCTGTTTCGAGTAGGTCAAAGGTCACATTGCCCTTTGACCTTACTTGGCCCCGATGGTTTCGAGGTATTTGTCGACCAGAGGCTGATTGGGCCCTCTGTAGGCGGCAGAATACTTGCGCAGCTTCGTGCGGTCGACATTCGACAGCGGCTGCCCGCCTCGTGCGACCTCGTACTGCGCGACGATCGCGGCACACAGCATCTCCTGATCGGTCGGACGACGATCAGGTAGTTGTCGAGCACGGGAAGTGCGTCGGCATGCCGGCCGGTCATCGAGTAGGCCATCGCCAGCCTGCGTGAGATCTCTTCGTTTGCCGGGTCGCGTTGGTACGCCGGCTTGAGAATGTCGATCGCCGACGCCGCCTGGCCGGTTCGCAGTCGCGCATCCGCCGCCATCGTGTAGCACGCGGGCGGACGCGGCTCAGTGCCGAGCGCCAGCTGCCATACGCCGGCGGCATCCTGATCGCGGCCGGCGGCGGCAAACAGAGCTCCCAGATAGAACGCGGCCGGGAAGAACTCGCGGCGTGGACCGGCCGAAATCTGACAACTGCGTCGCCGCCTGATCGGGCTGGCCCTTGGTGAAGAGATCGATCCCGCGCAGAAACGCTGCGACCGTTTGATCGCCGGCGGTGAATGCTTCGAGCGCGGCGGGGCCATAGCGTCCTGCCCGCGCCTCGGTGAGCGCTTCCTTGAGATCAGGCGAACGGCGTTCCACCATGTCGAGCATCGTCGCCGACCACCTCCGGCGCAGGACGGCAGCGGAATCGAACTTCGGCAACGAGGACGCGAACGAGACCGCCGCAGCAGCGACGGCCACGCTGCCAGCCGGCGCTGCACTCCCGCGTGCTCGAAGACGAATGGCCTCGCAAGCACACCGACGGCTTGGCCGTCGCGCGCGATCTTCGCGCGCGCGACGTAGCGCCCTGGCGGAAGCATCTTCGCGTCGATTACGCCGGACGCCACGCGCCACGTTGGCTGTCGACCTGGGGCCACCGATGCGGGCAGCGAGGTCAACGGCGGCGAGTCGGGATCGTCGGCAACCTCGAAGGTGACGGTCGTGCCATTCCACGTCTGCTCGGTGGTCGAGTAGAGTTCGAGATACGCGGCAACGCCTTCGGTCAGGACGTACGGCTCGACCTGCACGGTAAGACCCTGTGCCCTGCGTCGGGATACCACCGACGATCAGATCGCCGAGCGCAAACGTCTCGCCCGCCATCTTCCATGCGCTCACGTCGCGCACGATGCTTCCGCGGCGTCCTTCGGAGTCGACAACGCCGAGGCGCAGCGAGTAGAGCCCCGGATCCACGACGACGCCGCCGACGAACTTCAGCGGCTCGTTGGGACTTCCCGCCCCGGGTGTCAGCGCCACCTCATCGCCGAAACGAAGCGGCAACCCGGTTCTGGTCGTCGATGACGAGGTACCCGAGGGTGAACTTGCCCGGCTTCGGCGCCCGCCTCGCCGATCTGCGCCGCGATCACAGGCGGACTTTCTCGCTCGCCGGATCCTGCTGCGCGATACGTGGTCACGCGAAGAGGCAAGACCGGAGATCGCGAACGGCGACCCGAGCGCGTCCCGCAAGATCTCCTGAGGCGAGCGGCGCGCGGTCCTCGAGGGCGACAGCACGAACGCCTGTCGCGACCGGATCGTGACGTCGTTGCGGCGAACCTCGACGTCGATTCGGTGACGATCGCCGACGCTGTCGCTTGGACGCTGCTCGACGCCGAGCAGGTAGTACGCGGAGGTCTCAGAGGCGAGGCGCTCGAAGATCGGCTCGCCGGTGCCGGCGATGTGATACAGGCTGCCGCGCGACATCGACGCAATCGCCTCGAGACCCTGCATCAGAATCCGGCGATCTTCCGCCTCGGTCGGCGGCTGCTCGGCGATCGTGACATCTCCGCGCCGGAGATCCACTGACAGCACGTTGATCGCGGTGCGCGCGGCCCCGCCAGTCGAACGAGGTGTCGCAGATCGTTGGTCTCGGAAACCGCGAGCCCCTCGGAGATCAGAATGAGCGACTTCGGACCATCGACGTACGCCAGTTGCTCGAGCAGCGCTGCAGCTCGCGAAGCGAGATGTCGGCGTCCTCACGCGAGTTCCGGGCAATCTGCGACGACTCGGAGATGATGTCGCGTTCGCACTGCGCGATCTGTCGCGGATCGAGCTGATCGGCACTCCCTGGTGAGCACTTCCGCGAGGACGATCTGATCGCGACGCTCTTCGATCGAGATCGCTTCCGACACGCCGATGTTGTAGTTCCCGGCCCTGGCGCGCGGCTGCTGTCCGACCAGCCCCTGCATCGCTCGTGTGCAGGCGGAGCTTGTCGTTCGTGAAGTTCACGCGCGGCCCGGGCTCGGGGAACGCGACGAACGCGACCTGATCGAGTGGGCTCAGGAGATCGAGAAAGCGGCCGGCGGCGTCGAGGACCGGACGAAGCGACCCGGGCCGGATGTTGACCTGGTCGACAGCGATGATGATCTGCCGCCCGTTCGGCGGCGTCAGGTTGCTCGTGTAGAAGCTCTCGGTCTTGTCGGCGACCTGCTTTTTGCGCGGCCTCGACATCGACCTTGATCAGCTCGGCGGACACGACGCGCCGAACCTCGCCATCGATCTTGACGGAGAACTCCGGTGCCCGCAGATCTTCGACCGGCCGGCCGCGCCGGTCGACGACGGCGACGTCGACAGCGACGAGATCGATACCGGTGCGGAATGTCGGCCCCTGGATCGGTTCCTCTTGCTTCGGAGCCTCGGTGGGGTTTCTGTGTGCTGTTCCTGCGCGTCGACCGCGATGCAGGCCGAGCAGAAGGCACGTCCCGACGGAGAGCAATGTCCTCATCGTCGTTCTCCCGAAGGGAGGATCCTAGCCTAGATGCCGTAGGTCTCCGCGTCCCATTTCAGCCCGAGCTCAGAGGGTGGCGCCATGTAACCGGCCAGGGCGGAAGCCGCCACGATAGCCGGGCTGGCCAGGTAGCCTTCACCCCCGACGCCCATGCGATTCTGCCAGTTGCGATTGAACGTCGTGATCGCCCGCTCACCCGGCTGGAGCGCATCGGGCCCTGCCCAAAACAGGGACCGCACCACGACTGTCGAATCTCACCGCCCGCACGGCGAAAGACCTCGGCGATGGACTCACCGTCGAGTCGAGCGTCGGGGCGCTCGATCAGGCGCGCAACACCGCCTGATCCCGGAAACACGACGAGCGGCCGGACCGCTTTCTCCACTCCGCGTCGCCGCGCGTGATACATGACGAGCGCGGCCTGCAGCAGATCGTCATAACTGCCGTTGGTGCAGGATCCAATGAGCGCCTTGTCGAATTGAATTCGTTCGCGCGCCACCTCGTCTGCCGGAAACGCGTTGCCGGGACTGAAGGGCTTGGCGATCATCGGGAGCGACCGCATCGAGCGACAACTCTTCGTCGATCTCGTATCGCGCATCGGCACCGGGCGACACGCGCGGGTACGGCAGGTCGCGAATGCCCTTGGCCGCGTACCAGGCGCGGGTCGTGTCGTCCTCCGCGAAGATGCCATTGAGCGCTTCGGCCTCCGCCATCATGTTCGCGATCGTGTTGCGATACGCGATCGGGAGCTGGCGATTCTGGTCCACGAACTCGACCGACATGCCCTGCGCCTGCTGACTGCCCCAGCGGCGCAGCAGTTCGAGCACGATGTCCTTGCCGCTGACCCACGGCTGAAGCGTGCCGCTCACGACAACACGTCGCGCCTTCGCGAGCGTGAAGTAGATGTAACCGGTCGCCCACCCGAAGCCGAGCGTCGTCGACCCCACGCCCATGCCAACTGCGCCGTACGCGCCGTAGGCCCTGCTGTGCGAATCGGCGCCGGGAATGAACTGACCAGGCAGCACAAGTCCTTGCTCGGGAAAGTAGAAGTGAAAGATCCCATCGCCCGGCGTCGCGTAGTACGGCGGCGTCAGGCCCTGCTCTCGCGCAAATGCTCGACCGATGCTCGTCTGCTTCTCATCGTCATCGCGCCCGGTGAAGACGAAGTGATCGTTGGCAATGGCCGCCTGTCTCGGCGCGATGACGTTGCCGCCCGTGATCTGGTTGAACGTGTGGATCGCGAACGGCGCCGTTCCGTCGGAGGCCGGAAGCAGGTCGGCGTAGACACGCAACGTGTCGCCGGGCTTGAGTTGTCGTTGATCCTTGTCGACGCGGTGCGCCCAGATGATCTGTTCGGTCGTCGTCAACGATCGCGCGATCGACGGGTCGGGAAACTCGATCGCCGGCGGCGGAATCGATCGAGTTGCGCAGCTCTCGCCGCCCCACCGCGACGATGCCGCCGCTGCGGCGAAGCTCGTCTTCCTTTGGTGTGAGCGGGCATCGGCTCGTAGATGCGATCCTGGGTGAGGTTGGTGAGCTGGCGTGACGACCGGATCGAACGCGAACTCGTCACCGTCGCGAGCGTCTTCGACCGCCTGCGGGCTCTGCACGACGTGCAGTCCGAGGTTGAGCGCGTTGCGGCGGAAGATGTCGCCCATGTTGTGCCCGCAGACGATGACCATCTCGAGGCCGGCCTCGTCGGCGATGCCCTTGAGGCCGGCCGGGCTCATTTCCCGCGAGGACCCGATCGCGAATCGGTCGCCGGCGATGACGAACGTCTCGCCGCGGTGCACACGGGCCCGAAAATCGGGCATCAGGTAGCGGAACGAGCCTGCCTTCCATCGCTCATCCAGTGTGTCCAGGCTCTCGGATACACAGTCGGCCGCAGGTGTGATTTGATCGGTATCGATGGCGTCGAGTTTGCGGCCGTATCGGGTGCCGGCCAGCTTGGGGTCCCAGAAGATCAAGCGCCTGCCCGCGAATCAACCGCAGTGTCGTGACTTCCGTCTGATGGCGGCTCTGGAAGGTCCTCGAGACGGGCGCCTGGCCTCAGCTCGGCCGTGACGGATTATGTGCATTTGCTGACTAGATCTTAGCGTCATGCACACGGCTCTGATATACTCGACAGCTTGCGCCGATAGAGCAGCCCGGCAATTCATGGACACTCCCCGAGAACAGCAGTCGCAGATTCGCGTCAGCCGGCAGAGCGCCGTTCACAGCGCCAGGCTCGTCCGGCTCCAGCCCCTCAGGCCGCGCAGCCCAGGACCGATCCGACCGACCTCAAGAATCCGGCCCTGTACATCAACCGAGAGTTGAGCTGGCTGGAGTTCAACGAGCGCGTGCTGGCTCAGGCGCGCGACACATCGCATCCGTTGCTCGAGCGCGTCAAGTTTCTCGCGATCACCGGGACCAACCTCGACGAGTTCTTCATGATTCGCGTGGCGACGACGCTGAAGAAGCTCCGCGAGGAGATCGAAGACGTCGCGCCCGATGGCGTCAACACCGAGCAACAGCTCGAGGCCATGCGCGCGCGTGCGCGCCGGATGCTGGGCGATCAGGCCTCGACCTGGGCCGAGCTGCGGAAGCTGCTCGAGAAGGAACAGATCTGGTTTCTCGACGAGGACGCCTGGACGCCGGCGGTGCGCGAGTACCTGAGCGGCTATTTCTCTCGCGAGATCTGTCCCGTGCTCACGCCGCTCGCCTTCGACCCGGGTCACCCGTTTCCGTTCATCTCGAATCTGAGCAAGAACTTCGCGGTCGTCGTCCGGCACGGCGGCCGTACCAAGTTCGCCAGGGTGAAAGTGCCGGACGTCCTCCCGCGTTTCATCCCGTTACCTCAGTCAGTCAGTCCAACAGGGGGAACGACCTACGTCTTCATCGAGGACGTCATTCGCGTCAACATCCAGGAGCTCTTCGCGGGTACGCAGGTCAAGGGCGCGTACCTGTTCCGCATCATTCGCGATACGGATCTCGAGATCGAAGAAGACGAAGCCGACGACCTGCTCGAGAGCATCGACCGAAGCCTGCGTCAACTGAGGCGCGGCGCGATCTCCCTGCTGCACGTCGAGGCAGGAATGCCCACGCGCGTCCTCAACATCCTCGCGGAGAACTTCGAGGTCAACGACGAGGTCGTGCTGCGCACGGAGGATCGTCTGGGCTTTGGCGACTGGGCGCAGCTGACGCGGCTTCATCGTCCCGAGCTGAAGGATGCGCCGTTCTCACCGCACAGCCTGTGGAGGAACGACGAGGATCCCGAGGTGATCTTCGACCAGATCCGCTACCAGGACATCCTGGTCCATCACCCGTTCGAGTCGTTTGCCTCGGTCGAGACGTTCCTGCGAGCGGCCGTGCAGGACCCGCACGTCACGGCGATCAAGATGACGCTGTACCGCATCGGGTCGAACTCGCCGCTCATTCCGCTGCTCATCGCCGCAGCGGAAGCCGGCAAGCAGGTCGCCGTGCTGGTGGAGCTGAAGGCGCGGTTCGACGAGCGCAACAACATCCTGTGGGCGAAGCGGCTGGAGTCGCATGGCATCCACGTCGTGTACGGCTTCACCAACCTGAAGACGCACGCCAAGCTCTGTCTGGTCGTGCGGCAGGAAGCCGACGGCGTCCAGCGCTACGTGCATACCGGAACGGGTAACTACAACCCGGACACGGCGAAGATGTACACGGACCTCGGTCTCTTCACGGCCGATCCCGACATCGTCAACGACGTGTCGGACGTCTTCAACTACCTGACCGGCTACTCGAATCAGAAGGAGTTCCGCGGGATGATCGTCGCACCCGTGCAACTCCGGCAGCGACTCAAGGAACTCATCGAGCGCGAGATCGAGCATGCTCAGGCCGGTCGGCCGGCGCGCTTGATGATGAAGGTCAACGCCGTCACCGATGACCAGATCATCCGGCTGCTGTATCGCGCCGCACAGGCAGGCGTCTCGATGGATCTGATGGTGCGCGGCATCTGCTGCCTGCGCCCAGGGGTTCCGGGAGTCAGCGACAACATCCGCGTGCGCTCGATCGTCGGTCGCTTCCTCGAACACTCTCGCATCTACTGGTTCCACAACAACGGCCAGGAGGAGATGTACATCGGGAGCGCCGACCTGATGGAGCGGAACCTTGATCGGCGTGTCGAAACGCTGGCGCCAATTCGCGATCCCGAGATCCTCGAGCACCTGAGGGACATCGTGCTGGGGGCGTATCTGCGCGACACTGACCGGGCGATGGTGCTCGATTCAGCGGGACACTACGAGCGGCCGGCGGACGGCATCGATCACTTCGACGCGCAGCAGTTCCTCATCCGGCATTACACCGACACACTCGGCGAACCGTAGGGCGGGTCTTGCCTTTTAGACCCGCCATATAACTCCCGGTCTCGAAGAACAGGACCCGCCTCCTACGCCGGCCTGCGCCGAGGTCCAATGAATGCGATCGCAGCGGCTATGACCAGGCCGCTGATCGTCACAAGGAATGCGAGCGGGCCGATCGGCCAGAGCAGCGCGAGCGTGAGCTTCGTTGCGGGTGGGCCGTCGGTTCGCCACAGTCCCACCAACACCCCAATCACGTAAGCTGTCAGAAGCACTCGCACGAGTCACTGTAATTCAGAATTCAGAATGCAGAATGCAGACAGCAGAATGACTGACGACCGGCCAACGCATCGAGCAAGCGACTTCTGAATTCTGCATTCTGCATTCTGAATTACGCCTGATGCTCCAAGAGTTCAGACCGCTGATGAAGCTCGCCGGTCCAGTCATCCTCGCCGAAGTCGGGTGGATGAGCATGGGCCTGGTGGACACCATCATGGTCGGACCGCTCGGTCCGGCTGCCATCGCCGCTACCGGCATGGGCAGCGCTGTGTTCACGGCCATCGTCATCTTCGGCATGGGACTGATGCTGGGCCTCGATGCCTTCGTGTCGCAGGCTCACGGCGCTGGCAACGAACGCGAGTGCCTGCTGTGGCTGCACCAGGGTGTCTGGCTCGCCTGCGGTGTCGCGCCGATCGTCATGGTGCTGACATGGCTCGCATACAGCACGCTCGATCAATGGGGACTGCATCCGGAGACCCGGCAACTCGTTGGGCCGTACTTGCGCGTCATCGCGGTCGGTGCCTTGCCGCTGCTCCTGTACGCCGCGTTTCGACGGTACTTGCAGGGGATGCACCTGGTGCGGCCTGTCATGATCGCGCTGGTGACGGCCAACGCGATCAACGCGGCGGGCAACTGGGTGCTCATTTACGGCAACCTCGGGATGCCAACCCTGGGCGTGGCCGGCTCCGCGTGGGCGACGACAGCCTCGCGCGGTGTACATGGCCGCATTCCTGTACCTGGCCATCCGCGTCGAACATCGTCGGCGCGGTCACCGGCATCCGCGGGTCGACCTCGGTATCGATCCGGATCGAATCCGGCGTCTCATCCGGCTGGGGTTTCCTGCCGCATCGCAGGTGACGCTCGAGGTGGGCGTGTTTGCCGCAGCGACGGCACTGGCGGGACGACTCGACCCGGTCGCGTCGGGGTCGCATCAGATCGCGCTCAACATCGCCTCGCTGGCCTTCATGGTGCCGCTCGGACTGTCCTCCGCAGCGGCCGTGCGTGTCGGGTACGCCTACGGCGGCGGTGACCCTCACCGGGCCGCTCGTGCCGGATGGACAGCGCTGGTCAGCGGCGGCGTGATCATGACCGCGATCGGACTCGTGCTCTTCCTCTGGCCACTAGCGCTGCTGCGCGTGTTCAGCAGCGATCCGCGCATCATCGACATCGGCGTCGGCCTGTTGGCGATCGCCGCCGCCTTTCAACTGTTCGATGGTACACAGGCGGTCGTCACCGGAGCGCTCCGCGGGATCTCCGAGACGCGCATGCCCATGCTCGTCAACATCGTCGGCCACTGGTTCCTCGGCCTACCCGTCGGTTACGCGCTGTGCTTCCGCTTGGGCTGGGGCGTGGAGGGCTTGTGGATCGGCCTCTCGATTGGCCTCGTTGTCGCGGCGCTGGTGCTGACGGTGGTGTGGTGGAAAAAGACGGTGACGCTAGCCGCTCAAGGGCACGCGCAGACACGCGCGTAACCCGCCCAGCGGTGAGACGTCGAGCGTAATTGAACCCCCGTACAACTCGACGAGATCACGAACGATTGCCAGACCCAGACCGGTCCCGGGCGCGGCTTCGTCGGCCCTGACGCCCCGCCGCAACACGGCTTCACGCATCCCTTCCACTATTCCGCTTCCATCATCGTCGACGGTGACAATCGTCGTCGCGCCATCGGCGGTCGCGCCAACGACGATCTGGGTCCGTGCCCATTTGCAGGCGTTGTCGAGAAGGTTGCCGAGCATCTCGTCGAGATCCTCGCGCTGAACACGGACCTGGAGATCGTCAGGCACATTCGCTTCGATCGTGAGACCGCGCTCGGCGTGCAGCCGCAGCAGGGCACGCGTCAGTCCGTCAACAGATTCTTTGACCGACGCGCTGGCACCACCGGCGGCGCCTGACGCCGATGCGCGCGCGTGCGCCAGATGGTAATCAACCTGTCGCTGCATGCGCGCGACCTGCTGGTCGACGGATTCGGCGATGTCAATCTGACCGGCCGCGCGCGCCCGGGCGGCTTCCTGAGACAGGACGGCCAGCGGTGTCTTCAGGCCATGAGCGAGGTCACCGGCTTTGGCAATTGCGCGCCGGATCGCCTGCTCACGGTGGTCGAGCAGCGCATTGAGATCGTCGACGAGCGGCTGAACCTCCGACGGGTACTCACCTTCCATCCGGCGTGCTCGTCCCGCGCGGACGCTGGTCAGGCGTGTGTGGAGGTTGTCCACGGACGACAGGCTTCGCCGGGCATGCAGCAGCGCACCCACGAGGCAGAGAGTGGCGGTCAACATGACGAGCGGCGCCTGCAGAAAGCCGTGCAGGTGCGACATCAACTGCGCGCGCGGATAGAACTCGAACACATGGCTGAACACCATGCTGAGCAGGAAGACGAGGCCGATCGTCCAAAGAATGCTGGAGAGGAGCACCCGGCCACGCAGGGATCGCACTCTCATGATCCAATCCGGTAGCCGAGGCCGCGTACCGTCTGGATGATGTTCACGCCGAGCTTACGGCGCAGCCGGGCGATGAAGACTTCCACCGTGTTGGAATCGCGTTCGGCGTCCTGGGCGTAAATGTGCTCGGTCAACTCGCTTTGCGAGACCACGCGCGCACGATGGTGCATCAGATACGAGAGCACACGGAACTCATGGCCGGTCAGCTTGATCTCGACGCCATCGCGGCAAACGCGTGCGAGTCGTGGGTCCACGGTGATCGCTCCGCACCTCAGCGCAGGCGACGCCTGACCGCTGGCCCGGCGGATCAGCCCGCGGACTCGCGCCAACACCTCTTCCATGCGAAAAGGCTTGGCGACATAGTCATCCGCACCCTCGTCGATCCCGATGACCTTCTCATGCCAGCTGCCACGTGCCGTCAACACCAGCACCGGCATCTGCAGCCCCGATTCGCGCCATCCACGCAGCAGCGTGAGGCCATCGACACGCGGCAGCCCGAGATCGAGAATGACGGCGTCGTACTCTTCGGTGCGGGCCAGAAAATCGCCACGTTCGCCATCGGCCGCACAGTCGACAGCGTAGCCGGCGGCACCGAGCGAACTGGCCAGTTGCGTCGACAGCACCGATTCGTCTTCGACGACGAGGACTTTCATGTCGGTACTTGCTACCTTACCGCGGCTGAACAAGAGCTGAACACGGCGTTCAGGTTCCGTTCACGAGCACGTCGCTATAGTTGCAGCATGACTTCACCATTCACGTACAACTTCGGCTACACCTGGCTGGTCACATGGATTCACGCAATCCCGCTGGTCCTGGGAGGGGCGGCAGCCATCCTCGGACTGTGGCTTGGATGGCGACGCTCCATCGTGGTCATCGCTTCCGTCCTCGCGCTCTGGGGATGTGCTGGCGTGTTCGTCATGCATGGGGTCTTCGGCATCAACGCACCAATGGCGGTTCCGTCCGAACAGTTCCTGGCGTCAAGTCGCGGGCGGTTCGTTGACGTCGGAGCCGGGTCGGGACGAGCGGCGATCGGCGTCCTGAGAGCACGGCCCAACACCACCGCGACTGCCGTCGACATCTACAGCGGCTTCTGGGGCATCGACGGCAACACACCGGAGCGCCTGATGATCAATGCGCGAATCGGTGGTGTCGCCGAACGCATCGACGTACAGACGGCTGACATGCGCAAGCTGCCGTTTCCGGACAGTACGTACGACGGCGCCGTTTCGACCTATGCGATCGATCATCTGCGCCGAGACGACATCCCGATCGCACTCAACGAGGTCGCGCGCGTCCTCAAGCCTAACGGCGAGTTCCTGCTCGGGATCGTCAACCAGGACTTCTGGGTGCGCCTCAGCATGCCGATCCCGCACTTCGGCCTCGCGGCCCATCGACCGGCGGATCCCAATCGCTGGCGAGCCCTGCTGAACGACAGCGGCTTCGACGTCGTGGAAGAGGGCACCAGCCCGGCGACGCTGTATTGGCTCGCGCGCAAGCGGCCCGTGGAGGTCAGCCAGAACTAATCTGCGACTTTGAATCCGACCGTGAGGGACGGAGAAGACGAAGGCACGGGTCGCCGCGGAGGCGCGAAGACGCGGAGAAGAAAGCGGGATACGAAAGCACAAACGAGACCGGTGGGTCGCCGGCCGGCGGCCGGCGACTGGGGTTCGAGCGCAGCCCACGCGCGCAAACACTCGCTCCCGTCACCCCGAGTGCTTGCGTGCGCGGGCCGCGCTCGAGCCCGTCCGCGCGCAGCGCGGACCCACCGGTCCTCCGCGTCTGCGTCTCCGTGTCTCCGTGGCGATCCGTTTCTCCGCCACGCTCCGTTGCTCCATCAAGTCGTATAGGATTCTCTTCAATCACACGATTGAAGAGATGCTCAACGACAGCCACTGCCACTTCTTCTCGAGCCAGTTCTTCACCGCGCTCTCACGGCAACGAGGCAAGGGAGACACCGTCGCCGCGCTGTGCCAGGAGCTTCAGTGGGACGATCCTGGCACGCCGGAGTCACTGGCCGATCGATGGGTGCGCGAGCTCGACGCTCACGGTGTCGCGCGATCCGCGCTGATTGCCAGCGTGCCGGGGGATGAAGCGTCGGTGGCGGCCGCAGTGTCGCGACACCCTGGTCGATTCGTCGGGTTCTTTATGGTGGACCCCTCCGCCGACGAGGCCGCGAATCGGGTGACGCATGCGATCACGACGCTGGGCCTTCGCGTCGCCTGCCTGTTTCCCGCCATGCATCAAGTGCCGCTGGGCGATCCCCGGAGCGAACGAATCGTCGAGGCCGTGGCGGCACGACCCGGGACGGCTGTCTTCGTTCACTGCGGTGTGCTGTCGGTCGGCGTGCGCAAGAAGCTCGGCCTGCCCAGTCGATTCGACCTGAGTCTCGGCGATCCACTGAGCATCACCCGGCTGGCGCTCACGTTTCCGCGCGTGCCGTTCATCGTTCCGCACTTCGGCGCCGGGATGCTACGCGAAACGATGATGGCCGCTGACGCCTGCGCCAACATCTACGTGGACACGTCGAGCTCGAACAACTGGATTCGTTACGCTCCGGGTTGGACGCTGCCGGGAGTCTTCAAGACCGCGATATCGGTGCTCGGTCCCTCGCGTCTGCTGTTCGGGACTGACTCGTCGTTCTTCCCCCGCGGCTGGCAGCGCGGCATCTACGACGCCCAGAGAACCGCGGCTGCAGAGGCCGGGATCAGCCGAAGCCGATCAGGCGCTGATCTTTGGTGGTAATTTCGACAGGCTGTTTGCCTGACAAGCAGACTGGAGACGCAATGAAAGCCATCGTCGTGCGTGAGTTCGGCGCTCCCGACGTCATGAAACTCGAGGACGTTCCAGCGCCCGTGCCGGGACCCGGGACACGTGACGATTCGTGTGCATGCCGTTGGCGTCAACCCCGTGGACACCTACATCCGGGCGGGCGCCTACGCACGCAAACCGAACCTGCCCTACACGCCAGGCACTGATGTCGGCGGCGTCATCCACGCCGTCGGACCCGAGGTGACGCGGCTTCGCGTCGGCGATCGAGTCTATGCTCATGCTGTTATTGGTGGATATGCAGAGATCGCTCTCTGCGAGGAATGGCAGGCACACCCGCTGCCCCCGAACATGTCTTTCCCGCAGGGCGCGGCGATCGGCGTGCCGTACGCGACGGCGTGGAGCGCGCTGCTGATGCGGGCGCAGGCGCGGCCGGGCGAATCAGTCCTGGTCCACGGCGCGAGCGGCGGCGTCGGAATCGCTTCAGTCCAGATTGCACGCGCGCATGGCATGCGTGTGATGGGCACTGCGGGAAGCGATGAGGGCATGACGCTCGTGCGCAAACAGGGGGCGCATGACGTGCTGAACCATCGCGAGGCGGACTACCTGCAACGTATCCCGACGTTGACGAGCGGCCGGGGCGTGGACGTGGTCCTCGAGATGCTCGCGAACGTGAACCTCGATCGCGACCTCGACGTTCTCGCGCTGCGCGGCCGCGTTGTCGTCATCGGCAACCGCGGACGTGTCGAGATCGATCCGCGCAAGGCGATGGGGCGTGACGGGACGATTCTGGGGATGACGCTCTTCAACGCCACACGCGCAGATCTCGAGGAGATCCACGCCGGCATCGGAGCCGGCCTGGAGAACGGCTCTCTGAGCCCGGTGATCGGAAAGGAAATGCCGCTCGCCGATGCGGCGAAAGCACACGTCGCCGTGATGGAGTCGGGGGCCCTTGGAAAGATCGTTCTCGTGCCTTAAGGCGACAACCAGCCTCCGCCAAGACTTCAGCGGTCCGCCGTAGCGTCAACGAAGGCAGAAGAGCCGCCGCTACTTCGCTTTTGACAACTCCTCGTCGATCACCGATGCAATGACTTCGTACGGCTGCGCACCCGAGAGCACCCGTCCGTTGATATAGATCGTCGGCGTGGAGTTGACGCCCAACTTCGATCCTTCAGCGACACCGTCGCGCACGCGTTCCCCGTGCTTCGAGGTATCGAGGCACGTGGCAAACGCCGCCGCATCGAGACCCAGATCCGCCGCGTACTTCTTCAGATCGTTGGGCTGCAGCGCCTGCTGGTTGGCGAACAGCCGGTCGTGGTACTCCCAGAACTTGCCCTGATCCGCCGCACAGTGCGCCGCCTCACCGGCCTTGAACGCCTGCGGGTGAATCTGGGTAAGCGGGAAGTCCTTCCACACGACTCGCACCTTGTCGCCGTAGGTGTCTTTCACCTGCTTCAACGTTGGCGCGACGCGCTGGCAGAAGGGGCACTGGAAGTCCGAGAACTCGACGACCGTCACGGGCGCGGACGACGAACCGATGGATGGATCGTCGGCCGTGACTTCAACCTCGTGCCGCGGCGCATCGAAGAGCACATTGCACTCGCGGGACCGGACTTGCGCAACTCCGCGATGAGCGAGGAGCGCGCGGCATCGGTCTGCTGATCCTGCAGATACCTTCGAATGGCCGGCGTCATCACCTCGAGCGACCGTCCCTGCATCTGGTTGATGTTCGACTGGTAGAACGTCACCACGTCGGCTTCGCCAACCGGCTTGATGCGCGCCTTGAGCTCGGCCTGCTCGAAGGCCTCGGGGCTCATGTTCTTTTTCTTGGCCGCCTCGGCAATCAGCGTCTCCGCGACGATGGCCTCGAGCGCCGACCGCCTGCCGTCGTACGCCTTCTGCGCGGCCTCGGCATGACCGGAGGGATCGAGCGCCTTCCAGCGATCGTCGAGCTCCTTGTTCGTGATGACTCGATCGCCAACACGGGCCGCGGCGTCGCCTCCGGCGGCCTGCTGAGCGGCCGGCGCCGATGAACAGCCGAACAACGACAGGACCGCGGTCAGCAACAGCGCTCTTTTCATGGGTGCGATCATACTGTCTCCCGTCTGCCGTCTCCAGCTCTTCGGCCCTTTCCAGCGCGCGAATTGACCGGACCAGTTCCTCGCTCGTGCTGACCTGGAATCGCCGGAAGCGGGAATACGTGGCAACGCCGTGCACTTCCATCGGATCGCGCGGACGCCGATACCGTTCCTCCATGCGCGCCGGGGCGAACAGGCCGATGCCCTCGTCCCTCTGGTAGGTCACGGTGATGTGGGCTTCGACGCCGGTGTCGACGGCGTCCAGTTCGGTCGGAGCACCGTGCCATCGGCTTCGTTGATCCAGAAACGTCCGCGGACAGGAAGATCTCGGCCACCCGTCGTCGCCACGAACGTGGGGCGCGCCGTCTCCCGGAACTCGACCTCAACGCCGGGATCGTCATCGTCGCGCTTGCCAAGCTTGAACTCGAAGCGATGACGATGGCGTGGGTGAGGAACGCCAACGTCAGCGTCGGGGTGTTGATGTTCCGATTGATGTTGCCGATGTTGTAGCGCGCGCCTTCGTCCATGATGGCCGCGCCTGATCGAACGCGTTGCGCCCGCCCTTCAGGAAGATTGTGGCCAGACGCTCTTCACGATCCCTGACGGGCTTGCCGTCGCGTTCGAACACGTCGCGGAACGGCAGCCAGCCTTCGCCCTTGACCTCGACGAGCAGGAAGTCTGATACGAGGGTCGTCTCCTGCGGTCCGCCACCGCCACGTTGCTGCACGCTGGTATTGGTCGGGTTGGGTACCCGACGCAGCCTCTGCTCGTACCGCTCCTCGGCAACGACCGATCCGAAGTTCTGTTGAAACGCTTCGACGTAGGCGGACTGCGCGATCGACGAGCGTCGATACATCGGTTTGCGCCGCCGCTCCGCTTGCAGTCGTGATCGTGAAAACGGCCGCAAGGCAGACGCGCCGCATGACGCAGTAGCTGGTGCGCATGCGGCGCCCGGAGCTTACCGGCCCGAGAAGCGCACGCGCACGCCGCCGTTGACGAGGCGCGGCGATCCAGTCGTGGTCGGCTGCAGCTGCACGTAGTACTCCTGATCGAACATGTTCTGCACGCCGAAGAACACTTCGAGATTGCGGCCGATGTTGCGCGACGCGCTGAAATCCAGCACGCCGTACGGCGGAAGCCCTGGTTCGGTCTCGCCTGGCTTGGTGCGCTGGTTCAGGTCGTCGTCGTACTGACGGCCGAAGAACATGCCGGTCGCCATCACCGTGACGTAGCGGGGGTTGGAGTAGGTGACGCCGACCGAGCCGCGATGCTTCGGCACCTGCGGCAGATAGAGTCCGACGAGCGCAGGATTCGCGTCGTTCTCGGTGACCTTCGCGATGTTGAACAGGTATCCGCCGGTCACGCGAAGCGATTCGGCGTGAGGCGCATCTCGACATCGTTCTGCCATCCGTGGACGCGCGTGCGCCCCAGGTTCTGCCGCTGCTGGAGGTTCGTGCCGATCGTGACGTTGGAGATCGGGTTCTTCACGGTGTTGTCGTACCACGTGGAACGGAGCGACAGGTTACGCGCCGCTTCCAGTCGGACACCTGCCTCACCGCCGAACAGACGCTCCGGTCCAAGGTCCTCATTCGCAAGCGTCCGGACGAGACCGACACTGAACTGACGATAGAGCTCGTTGAGCGTCGGCGCCCGGAAGCCCCAGCCGAGATCGCCCCAGACCGACAGGCGATCCGAGATGCGATAGAGTGCGGCCGCGCGCGGGCTGACCACGGTGTCGTCCCGGTCCTCGAGCTCGGGGCGGTTGCTCGGGTCCCGGCAGACCGGTGGACACGTCGTCTCGATGATGTGCCCGTCGGAGTTCTTCCAGCTGTCGACGCGCGCACTCAGCGTCAGCACGAGGTTGTTGAGGCTGATGACGTCCTGGAGGAAGAAGCCCGCGCTGTTCTGCGTCCCGCCCGAGTTGCGGCGCAGCGACAAGGTGGCCGGCGCAGTCGGTGGAGTGATCGGCGCGCCCGGCGTCGCGATGTACGCGTCCTCGAGACTGTCGCCGTCCACCTGCCGCCAGTCGAAGCCGGTGCTGAAGAAATTGTTCAGACCAATGGGCCGCGACCACTGCACCATCGTGCCGATCGCAGTCGTCGGAACGTTCTGGTCGGTGGCCAGGCGCACGATACTGCGCGGGGGGACCGTGGCGCTCGGCGCCGTGACCGCGAGGAACGTGCTGTGGAAGGTGCTGTCGTCTCCGAAGACCGTCGCCTGCAGATCGCTCTGATCGGGCATCCGGACGCGAACGCCACCGCCGAACGAGGTCCACTGCGTGTCGTTGACCTCATCGATCTTCCCGTTGACGCGATCCTCCGAGAAGTAGCCGCCGCGGAAGAAGACACTCAAACGATCGTTGGCGCGGTAATCCAGCTTGCCGTTGAAGTTCTGAAAGTTGACCTCGGCGTTGTTGTCGATGATGCCGCGCTCGTCGTCCACGACGATCGGAAAGCCGTCGGTGTCGAACGCGCTGCCCTCGACCGACGACCCCCAGCTTGCCCCACACGTCGCTGGCGAAAAAGTCAGCCTTGGGCGTGTTGTGGTTGCCGTACTGCGTCTTGAACTCCACCGTTCGCTGCGCGGCGCGGGATGGAATGATGTTGATCACACCGCCCATGCCGTAGTTCCCGTAGAGGCTCGAGCTCGAACCGTCGATGACCTCGATGCGGTCGACGCTCTCGAGCGGCACGCGCGTCCAGTACACCCAGCCCCCGAACGGATCGTTGAACGGCACGCCGTCCACGAGCACGAGCGTGCGGCTGACCCCGCTCGGTCCGATCCCGCGCAGCGAGACGCCCTGCGCGGTTGGATGCGACGACAGGCTGCTGCTGCGCCGGAACAGGCTGAACGTCGGCACCTGCCGGAGCACATCGTCGGCCACCACGGCCGGCGACTGCCGAATCGTTTCCTTTTCGACGATGTTGGCGCTGACAGGCACCTCGCCGAGGCGCTTCTCGCTCCGGGTCGGCGTGACGGTCACGGTCTCGAAGAGCCCCGCCAGCTTGAGGACAACGTCAGCTTTCACCCGGCGTCACCGGTTCGGTCCACTCGGCAAATCCGCCGGCGCGGACAATCATCGTCAGGTTGCTGCCATTGGCACGCCGGTCAGCGTGAAACGCCCGTCCGGGCCCGGTGATGGTCTGCCGTTCGACGCCGTCGGATCCCCAGCACGATGACCGACGCGCCGGAAACGGCGCCGCCTGCCTCGTCCCTGACGACCCCGGTCACGGCGGACTGCGCCGCCGCGGCAGTCGCGAGAACAAGAGCAAACACAAGAACCAGAAGCTGTTCGCATGACGGGCAATATTAGCTCGTAACGGGACCAGCGGCAGGGACCGGGCCACAGGATTGCGCCAAAATTCACGCCGGATCTCGTCTGACGTTGTGCGCGCGGGGGATTATACTTGCCGTCGACGAGTTCGCCCGTTGCTCGGGACAGGCGGCGTTGCTAAGCTCCTCCTATTATGAAGTTCCACGGCCGTTTCTCGTTTCGGCGTCGTGGTCCTGGCGGGTGCGGCGGCGCTGGCGCAGCAAGCGACGTTCAAGTCGGGCACGAGCGTCGTTGCCGTGCTCTCCACGGTCGTCGACGGCCAGGGTCGGCTCATCCCGAGCCTGGAGCAAGATCAGTTCACGATTCTCGACAACGGGAAGCCGCAGGAGATCACCTTCTTCCAGAACGAGACGCAGCCGTTCACGGTTGTCGTCATGCTGGACTTCAGCGCGAGCATGACGGCGAATCTCGATCTGCTCAAGGCGGCGACCGAGCAGTTCATCCTCCGGCATGCTGCCCGATGACAAGGGCGCAGGTCGGCGCGTTCAGCGACAAGATCGAATTCAGTGGCACCTTCACAAGCGATCGCGACGACCTGATCGGCGCGCTCAAGGATCTGCAGTTCGGCAACCCGACGCGTCTCTACGACGCCATCGACGCCAGCATCGACATGCTGGAGGATGTCTCGGGCCGCCGAAGATCGTGCTGGTCTTCACCGACGGCGACGACACCGCGAGCCGGCAAGGGCCAGCGCGATGTGCTCGAGAAGGCGCGCGCCGAGGAAGTGATGATCTACGCGATCGGGCTGGAGTCGGAGTTCTTCAACGGCGTCAGCGACGATGCAGCGCACGCAGGCCGGACCGCGGGTTGCGCAAGCTCGCCGACGAGACGGGCGGCGGGTACTTCGAGCTGAAGAAGACCGACGACCTCGCGCCCGACGTTCACGCGAGTCGCGCAGGAGCTGCACAGCCTGTACGCGCTCGGCTTCGCGCCAACCGTGCTCGACGGCAAGGAGCACAAGCTCGAAGTGCGGGTGAAAACACCCGGCGCCACCGTGCGCGCGCCGCAAGAGCTACATCGCCTCCGAAGACCGGCTCTCCACGTCAATGACCGAGCAGGAGTTCCGGCTGCACGCCGATCGGGCGCTCGAGGGCGTGCAGCGCAGCATTGCTGCCGCTCGCCGATGAGGAGGGCTTCGAGGTCGAGTTGCAGAACGGCGTGCTGCAGGTCGTCTTCGAGGAGCCCGTCGCCGCCGAAGTTCGTCGTCAGCCCCAACGCGCCCGTCCGGCAGATCTGGGTATCGGCGATGTCGCGCAGCTACAAGCTCGGCGTGGTCGCCGGATGCTTCTGCCTTCACGCTCGACGGGGAAACCCTGTCTTCGCTCGTCGAGCGGCTCGCGCGACAGCACCTGGACGCGTAGGTCAAAGGGCAAAGGTCCTTTGACCTTCAAGTCTTTCTGATAAGACCGCCCCAGCCGCCGCCCGGCCCACATCACGACCGGCTGAGGGAGATGCCGCACGAACGCCGCGATCGCACGATTGGCGCGCCCGTTGATGTAGATGGGCGTGCCCTCCATCACCGCGTCGAATCCCTGGCGCGCGACGGTCGGGGCATCCATCCACATCCACGACGGAAGCTTGCTGACCTGGGCGCGCGTTCCGGTCACGTCGTGGAACTCGCTGAACGTGAAACCGGGGCATACGGCCGTCACGTGGACGCCGTGGGGTCGTCCCTCGTGCGCGAGCGCTTCGGAGAATTTGATCGCGAACGCTTTGGTCGCGGCGTAGAGCGTATGTCCTGCGGGCGCCGGCACGAGCCCGGCCAGCGAGGCGACGTTGATGATGCGGCCGTAGCGGCGCTCGATCATGCCGGGCAGCAGACGATACGTCAGCTCCGAGACCGCCATCACCATGAGGTTCAGCATCGCCTCGTGGCGCTCCCAGGAGGATGCGAGGTAGGTCCCGGGCACGCCGTATCCCGCGTTGTTGACGAGCGCGTCGATCGTCAGCCCGCGGGACTGCGATGTCGTCGCACAGCCGCGCTGCGGCGTCCCGCTGTGACAGGTCGCTTACGATGACGTGCACCTGGCGGCCATGGGCGCGCTCCAGGCGCGCCGCCACGTCGCGCAGCCGGTCCTCCCGCCGAGCGGTGATGACGAGATCGAAGCCATGTCCCGCGAACACGTCGGCGAAAGCGGCACCGATGCCGGACGAGGCCCCGGTGATGAAGGCGAGGTGCGAGGACGTTCCGCGTAAGATTGCTGGGTCATGGCTCGACGGTTGGCGCTTGGACTGGTGCTCCTGCTCGGTGCGCTCGCGGCGCTCACGGCCGCAGACGAGGCAAGACCGGCCCGGCGAATCCCAGATCGTCAGATCGCGAGTGCCGAGCAGGCAGTTCTCCGTGGTCGAAGCCTCGATCGACCAGATGCGGCTCGCCATGGAGCAGGGTCGCACCACCTCGAGAGACATTGTGACCCAGTCGCTCCTCCGGATCGCGACCTACGAGGATCGATTGAACGCCGCGATCACCATCAACCCGCGCGCGCTGGCCGAAGCCGACGAGCGCGATCGGGAACGGCGGGCGGGCCGGATTCGCGGACCGCTGCACGGCATCCCGGTGGCGCTCAAGGACAACATCCACACGACGGACATGCCGACCACGGGAGGCGCGCTGGCGTTTGCCCACCTCGTGCCGCCGTACGAAGCGACGCTGACCAGGAACCTTCGCGAGGCCGGCGCCATCATCATCGCCAAGACGGTGCTGACCGAGCTGGCGAACTGGGTCTCCGAGCGCATGCCGACCAACTACAGCTCGCTCGCCGGGTTTGGCTTCAACCCTTACGATCCCCGCCGAGATCCGCGCGACAACGCCGACGGCCGGCCGGTGCTGGCGACCGGCGGCTCGAGCTCCGGCATCGGCACCGCGGCCAGCTTCTGGGCGGCAAACGTCGGCACGGAAACATCCGGCTCGATTCTCAGTCCCGTCGAATCAGACGATGCTGGCGGGAATAAAACCAACCGTTGGTCGGATCAGCCGCTACGGCGTCATCCCGATCGCCGCGGATCAGGACACGCCGGGGCCAATGGCTCGAGGTCGGTGAGCCGACGCCGCAATCCTGCTCGGCGTGCTCGAGAGCGCTGCACCGGATCCCAACGACACCGCCACGAAGACGTGCGCCGCGCCCGAGGGGCGCGACTACACGAGACACCTGAAGCGTGACGGGCTCAAGGGCGCGCGACTCGGGATCCCGCGCGCGTACTACTACGACGCGATGGCCGGTCCGGACGCGACGAGGCTCGAACGGCGGACTCAACGGCGCACAGAAGGCCGTGATGGCAGGACGCGATCTCGATCCTGCGCGCGCAGGGAGCGACCGTGATCGATCCGGCCGAGCATCCCTTCGATCGTCACGAAGGATCCTCCGCAGCAACCTGTTGTCGTGGCCGGTGTGCAGCGGACCTGGCGACGCGAAGGGACGTGACGAGGACTGCTCCGTGGTGTTCAAGTACGGCATGAAGCGCGATTTCAACGCGTGGCTCGCCTCGCTTGGCGATCGCGCGCCGGTCAAGACGCTCGAGGAACTGCGCGACGTGGAATCGGGCACACGAGGCCGCCGGCACTTTGAAGTACGGCCAGGCGCAGCTCGATATCTCCGACGAGATGGACGTGCGAGGCGATCGCGCGCGATATGAGGCCGATCGGGCGAGGGACGTCGCCCTCGCCGGCCGCGACGGCATCGACGCCGCGCTCAAAGCAATCAGCTCGACGCGCTCGTGTTCCCCGGCGGAGCGGGAGCGGCGATCGCCGCCAAGCCAGGCTATCCGACCGTGATCGTGCCGTTCGGCATGGTGCCCAACGCGCAGGCGCCTCGCCGGTTTCGACGCACGGCCGTCCCCGTACGGCGTCAGCTTCACCGGGACCGCGTGCAGCGAAGGGCGTCTCATCGAGCTGGCGTACGCGTTCGAGCAGGCGACGACGGCGTCGGGTCCCGCCTTCTCTGGACTGACGCGCTCAGCCTCCCGGACCCTGGAGCAACGATGACAGACAAGACGAAGTGGGCAGCGCTCGTGGCGGGCGCGGGCTGCCCGATGGATGCGCCACGACCGCCATCGAACGAGCACTGGGATCTGGTCGGACAGCTGCTCTGGTGTCGTCGCTGTACCTGACGAAGAACCAGACGTACCGCGGGCAGTGTCAGCTCATTTTCGACTCCCGGCACGTCGCGCGTCTCGATCAGCTCTCGCGCCCGGAATGGACGTCGCTCGCCGCCGACCTCTTCACGGCGCAGCAAGCAGTCGCGCGCGTCGTCACGCCCGATCACATGAACGTCGAATCGCTCGGCAACGTCGTGCCGCATCTGCACTGGCACATCATCCCGCGCTATGTCGGCGATCCGATGTGGGGCGCACCAGTGTGGCGAGTGCCGCTCGACTCGATGCCGGACACACGGCTGCCCGATGACGAACGCGCCGCGCTCATCGCGCAGTTGCAGAAAGGCGCTGGCCGGTCCGGTCACCGACATGACCGGCGTGGGCTTGACGGCGCGCTGGGTGGCCGCCAATCGCGCGCTCGAAACCGATCACGCCTCGCCGCTCTATCGCGATCCGCTGGCGCGCGAACTGGCGGGTGAGGCCGGCTTCGATGTGTTGTATTCGATGCGAACGGCCGCGGGCATGGGGACGTTCAACGGACCCGACCCGTTTCTCACGTTCGCACGCGCTTCTTCGATGATGCCCTGCTCAACGCGTCCGGATCGTCGATCGATCAGGTCGTCATCCTCGCCGCCGGCATGGACGCGCGCGCATTCCGTCTGGAGTGGCCGGCCGGTCGTGCGGGTGTTCGAGGTCGATCGAGACGACGTGTTCGCCCACAAGGAGGCCGGTGCTCGCGCGCATGAAGGCGAAGCCCGCGTGCGACCGCGCGTCGTGCGGCAGGATCTGGCGCAGCCGTGGGCCTCCGCGCTCGTCGACGCGGGCTTCGACCCGACGCGGAAGGCGGCGTTTCTCGCAGAAGGATTGCTCTACTACCTCGACGAAGCAGCAGTGACCTCGCTGTTCGAAGCCCTGCGCGGCATCGCCGCGCCGGGCAGCTGGCTTGGCGTCGACGCGATGAACCCCGAGGTGCTGACCTCGCCGTTCATGGCGACCTATCTCAAGAGGCTCACTGCAGCTTGGCTGTCCATGGAAGTTCGGTGTCGCCGATCCTGAAGGCGTTCATGGCCGTCAAAGGGCTGGCAGTCAAATGTCGTGTTCCCGGCGAGCCCGAAGCGAATTACGGCCGCTGGGTCATGCCGGTCGTGCCGCGGCGATACCAGGCATGCCACGGACGTTCCTGATGCGCGCCATGCGCGTCGCGGACTGAAGCAACGGAGAGGACGGAGGAACCGGCGACGTCGACTATCGCTCGACCCACAGCGGGCTCTCGCGAACTTTCTGCGTCTCGCGCTCGAACTGCTCGCGATCGGCGCCGCGATACAGCCCTCGAATCAGGGCCAGGCCATCAGAAAACGGCCCGACATACATCAGCCCGAGCGCCGGTCGAAGCAGCGGCATTTGTCGAGGCCGGGTCCTTGCCGCCCGACTCCGACATCCAGGTCTGCGCCTCATCGAGCGCCTCCGCAAGCTGATCGCGATAACTGGCTGGCGAAACGCGGCGTGTCCAGCACGTACATGCCCCGTGACGGATCGTAGGAGTAGATCACCCGCGGGAACGGCGAATCGGCGAACGAGCAGTACGTGTACGCCCACTGATCGTCGCAGGTGATGAACTCGCGCGTGCCGTTGCCATCGAGATCCTCGAACTCGCCGGGACCGCAGTTGCCGGTCTCCAGCACGAGGATCGGCTTCACGTTCTCTCCGACCGAGTACACGGCGCTCGAATAGCAGCAGTGCGCGCCGCCGGACCAGGCCGACACGACCAGATCGGGAAGGCGGTCCCCGTTGACATCCGTGCCGCTCAGGTCGCTCAGCGGTGAACGCCGACAGCGTGCCCGGCCGTGCCGAAGCGTCATCACACGCCGAGCACCCTCGTAGACGACGGTGATGCAGTCGCACATGCCGGCGGGGGACACGTCCGGCATCGCCGCGTTGACCCAGCGCTGGATCGGTGAAGGGACCCACGGTCCGCTCGTCGTGCAGACCGTAGCCGTCCTGAGGAGCCTCGCGAGGCGTCTGCGCGAGCGCGGGAGTCGCCAGACAGCAGCGAGAATCGCAACCACTAATCGCTCGACTCCATCGCAGCGCCGCGCTTCCTCCTCGCTTGACACGAGTCATGGACGATGGTCGGCGTGAGATAGACTTTAGCCTGAAGTCAGGCAATTCCGTTGCGTTCGTGGGACTTCGATGAGTAGGCGGCTGCGGTGCGACGCTAACTGACCCCTGCCGGGAACGGCGCGATGCCAACGAGCAGCACCAGGCGGTCCGGTGCCGGTATTCACGACACCGTGGCTCACGTCGGCCGGCGCCCAGACGACCATTCCCTCGCCTGCCGTCCGCCGCTCGTCTCCCACCACGAACTCGCCCGTGCCCTCGACGACGAAGTAGAACTTGTCCTGGCCGCCGTGCACGTGAGGGTGCTGCTCCTGCCCCGGGTGAAGGCAGTTGAGTCCCGAGCATCAGCCGCTCGCTGCGAAACAGCGTGGACTTGAAGACTTTCGAAGGGTTGGCTCCGACGTGATCGGAGTAGTGCGTGATGTTCGACATGATGGGACCGCCCTGCGGCATCTTACGATAGAGCTCGTGCGCGTTGGTCATTCGACTCGACGAAGGATGAAACATTTGAGGTAGTGCGTCTCGGGCGCGCCAACCAGCACCGGGTGATCGCGGCCCTGCATCCGTTTCTCGACGATGGTGACCGGAGTGTGGCTGTCGACCGACGCCTCGTGCAACACGGTGGCGAACATCTCCTCGTTGACGTTGTAGGAACAGCTGCAGCTGACGAGATACCCACCCGGCGAGAGCAGTCGCATCGCACGGAGGTTGATCTCCTTGTAACCGGCGAGCGCATTCGGCACCGACGCCTTGTTCTTGGCGAAGGCGGGAGGGTCGAGCACGATCGTGTCGTAGCGTTCACCCGCTTTCTCGAGCCGGCGCAGCTCGTCGAAGACGTTCGCTTCCCGCGCGGTGAGGTTGCCGACGCGATTACGCGCGGCGTTGGCGGTGATGCGCGCGACCGCATCAGCCGAGATGTCAATCGCCTCGGCGGAGGAGCACTGACCGGCCAGCCGCAGTGCGAATCCACCGTGGTAGCTGAAGCAGTCGAGCAGCCGGCCATGCGCGTAGCGGCCGGCCGCCTCGCGGTTCTCGCGCTGATCGAGAAACAGCCCGGTCTTCTGACCCTTGCGAAGATCCACTTCGTACTCGATCGGCCCCTCGCGCACGACGACGCGTGTCCGGCACCGTGCCGGCCAGGACCTCCACCGTCTGCTCGAGTCCCTCGAGCGCGCGCACCTTGGGATCGTTGCGCGCCAGGATCCCCGCCGGTGACAGCAACTCGGACAGCCAGCCGGTCACTGACGGGAAGCAAGCGGTCCATGCCCTGCGAAAGCGCCTGCACCACGAGATACGGACCGTACCTATCGATCACGAGTGATGGCAGCAGGTCGGCCTCACCGTGCACAACTCTGTACGCGGTCGCGTCGAGTTTGAGTGTGTCGCGGAACCGAATGGCGCGCTCGAGCCTGCCGCGCAGCATCGACGCGTTCGAACGGCGCATCACCGCGCGCCAGCATCCGGATCGGAATCTGCGACCGATCGCTGAAGAGCGCATGCCCCAGCGTCCGTCGTCGTGGGCCGATGACCTCGACGATGTCTCCGCCGGAGGCATCGACGTCAGCAACATCCGCACGGTAAATCCACGGATGGCCCGTACGAAGGCGCTGCTCCCCGCGGGCGCTGACGACGACGGAGGGGCTGGAGCTATGCTGTGTTCACTCTTCTCGGTTCTCGCTTCTCAGTTCGTGTTCACGTTCAGGTTCGGTTCGTGGTTCTCAGCGTTCGTGGTTCATTGTGCATCGTTCCAAACCGTGAACACACGTTTCCAGTACAATTTCGCGTCATGTCCTCCCCATCAACGGCACCCTCGATGCTGCGCTCACTCGCCGAAACCGATCCCGAGATCGCCGCCGCCATCACGAACGAAACCCATCGTCAGGCCGACGGACTCGAGCTCATCGCATCCGAGAACTTCGTGAGCCGGGCGGTCCTCGAAGCCGCCGGTTCGGTGATGACGAACAAGTACGCCGAAGGCTATCCTGGCCGACGCTACTACGGCGGATGCGAGTTCGTCGACGTCGCCGAGTCGCTCGCCATCTCGCGCGCCAAGCAGCTGTTCGGCGCCGAGCACGCGAACGTGCAGCCGCACTCGGGCGCGCAGGCCAACATGTCGGTGTACTTCGCCACGGTGAAGCCGGGCGACACGGTGCTGGGCATGAACCTGGCCCATGGCGGCCATCTCACGCACGGTCATCCGCTCAACTTCTCCGGCAAGCTGTACAACATCGTTCCTTACGGGGTCCGCAAAGACGATGAGCGGATCGACTACGAGGAACTCGAGCGACTCGCGCATCAGCACAAGCCCGCGATGATCATGGTGGGCGCGAGCGCCTATCCGCGCGTGATCGACTTCGCTCGAATCGCGATCGTCGCCAAGGCCGTCGGCGCCGTGATGGTCGTGGACATGGCGCACATCGCCGGCCTGGTCGCCGCCGGCGTCCACCCGAGTCCCGTGCCGCACGCCGACTTCGTGACCTCGACAACGCACAAGACGCTGCGCGGGCCGCGCGCCGGTCTGATTCTCTGCCGCGAGCAGTACGCGAAGGAACTGGACAAGGCGCTCTTCCCTGGCGTGCAGGGCGGTCCGCTCATGCACATCATCGCGGCCAAGGCGGTGTGCTTCAAGGAAGCGATGGAGCCGGCGTTCCTCGCCTACCAGAAACAGATCGTGGCCAATGCGCAGGCGCTCGCGCGCGCGCTCACGAGCAACGGCTACCGGCTGGTCAGCGGCGGCACCGACAATCACCTGATGCTGGTCGACGTGTTCTCGAAGGGCGTGACCGGGAAAGGTTGCGGAGGCGGCACTCGGAAAGGCCGGCATCACGGTCAACAAGAACGCGATCCCCTTCGATCAGAATCCGCCGATGGTGGCGAGCGGCATTCGGGTCGGCACACCGGCGCTGACGACGCGCGGCATGCGCGAAGGCGGAGATGGAACAGATCGGCGCGCTCATGGCGCGCGTCCTTGCGGCCCCTGACGACGACCGCGTGATTGGCATGGTCAGGACAGAGGTCGAGCAGCTCTGTCGGCAGTTTCCGCTATACGACACTCAATTGTTGAATAAGTGATCTTTGATTGTGGATTCGTTGGTGATTGTTGATGGTTGATTGTTGATCTACTGGAGATTGACTCCCGAATCATCAATAAATCAAAAATCAACAATCTCCAATCGACAACGCATCAAAGATCAGAGATCAACAATCGCAAATCGACATTGGCTCTGAGCACCGTCGTTAGTCCGACGTTCTCCGACACCGGTCCGGTCGCGCGCGCGATGCCCGGGTTCGAGCCGCGCGACGGGCAGCGCCGGATGGCGGCGGCGGTCGCCAACGCGATCGAAGACGGCGGAACGCTGCTGGCCGAAGCAGGCACCGGCACAGGCAAGACGCTCGCCTATCTCATCCCCGCGATTCTCAGCCGCCAACGCGTGCTCGTCTCGACCGGCACGAAGAACCTTCAGGAACAGGTCTTTTTCAAGGACCTCCCGTCGCTGCGCGACTCGCTCGGCGTGCCGTTCACCGCCACGCTGATGAAAGGGCGATCGAACTACCTCTGCCTGCATCGCTGGGAGAACTATCGCGACGCGGTCGAGGGCAATACCGGAACGAGCGGCCGATTGATCGAGTCAGGCGATCACGTCCTGCTGCCGGTCATCCAGCAGTGGGTGACCGAGACGCGAACCGGCGACCGTGCCGAACTGCGCGACCTGCCGGAGGATCTCCCGCTCTGGAAGGAGATCTCCGCCGACGCCGATACGTGCCTCGGAACCGAGTGTCCGCGCTACGGCGACTGCTTCCTGACGCTGATGCGTCAGCGCGCCGCCGAATCCGACGTCGTCATCGTCAACCATCATCTGCTGTGCGCCGATGCCTCCGTGCGCCAGAGTGCGTACGGCGAAGTCATTCCCTCGTGCCCCACGCTCGTCGTCGACGAGGCGCACCAGCTCGAGGACGTCGCCACGCAGTACTTCGGCGTCGTCGTTCAGCAACTTCCGCGTCGACGATCTCGTGCGCGATGCTGAGCGGCTGCTGACGACCACAGCGATCGAGCATCGAGCGGGCACGAGGCGGTGTCGCGCGCATTGAGCGCGTCGCCGATCGAACCGCGGATCTTCTTTGCCGCCCTGTCGCTCGCCAGATCGGTGGCGACTGCAGCCGTCTCCGAAGCGCGCGCGTCGCTACACAGGCGAGGCGATGGCCGAGTGCGCCGAGGAAGGGCTTGATGCTGGCCGGGGCGCTCGAAGAACTCGAGCGGCGCTCGCTGACGGACGCGGAAGCGGGTCGGGACTCGAGGACGCGCGATAGACGATGACGAGGAAGACGGTGGCGATGCTCGCGCGACGGGCGCGCGATCTGCGCCAGGATCTGCGCTTCCTGTTGCGTGCCGACGATGAGGACTTCGTCTATTACCTCGAACAGCGGGGGCTCGGCACATTTCTTCGCGCGTCGCCTGTCGACGTCTCCCGCATCGTTCGCGACGCGCTCTTCGATCGCTTCCGCACCGTCGTCCTGACATCGGCCACGCTGGCCGTCGAAGGTTCGTTCGACTACATCAAGGGGCGACTCGGAATCGCGCGTCGCCGAGGAGCTGCAAGTGCCGTCGGAGTTCGACTACGCGGCAGCAGGCGCTGCTCTATCTGCCGCGACGAATGCCGCCGCCAAAGTCGCCGTCGTTCGCAGAGGCGGTCGCCCGGGAAACGATCGCGCTGCTGACACGGTCGCGCGGGCGGGCGTTCGTGCTCTTCACCAGCTACCGCGTCCTCCGCGCGGTGCAGCCACTGGTGGAGATGGCGCTGCCCTACCCGATCCTGGTGCAGGGCACGGCGCCGCGATCGGCGCTCATCGAAGAATTCAGATCGACGCCGAACGCCGTGCTGCTGGCGACATCGAGCTTCTGGCAGGGAGTCGACGTCGTGGGCGAGTCGCTCAGCTGCGTGGTGATCGACAAACTGCCGTTCGCGTCGCCGGGCGACCCGGTCACATCGGCCCGCATCGAGGCCATCAACGCACGGGGTGGGGACGCGTTTGCCGAATACCAGGTGCCACTGGCCATCCTTTCGCTGCAGCAGGGACTGGCCGGCTGATTCGCCATCGCAGCGACCGGGGCGTGCTGGCCGTGCTGGATCCGCGCCTGGCGACAATGGGTTACGGGCGCCGGTTTCTGGCGTCGCTGCCGCCCGGCGCCGGTGACCCGCGACCTCGGTGCGGTGGACAGGTTCTTCAAGTAGACTAGACCTCACCGGGTGTCACTTCCGCGTCGGATTCTGGGCGGACCCGGCATCGTTTCATTGAGGAGGCATTTATGCGGACCCATCTGTTCCGCGGCGTCATGGCCCTTGCGGTCCTTCTGACGGTGTCCGCGGTGCCGGCGCTGGCCCAGAGCGTCGTGCGAGGCAAAGTCGTTGACGGGCAGGGCAAACCGGTGCCGGACGCGACGGTCCTGTTCGAAGCGACCGATGCCAATCGGAAGACGCAGACCAAGACCGACAAGAACGGCGAATTCCTGCAGGTCGGGCTCGCGTCCGGCTCGTACAAAGTCACCGCGTCGAAGGACGGCGTCGGTACGCAGACGCTCAACTCGAACGTCAGGCAGGGCCAGAACAACCCACTGAGCTTCACGCTGAGCGCGGCGAGCGGTGCTGTCGGCGGCCGATAAGGAAGCGGCTGCGGCGCATTCAGGCCGCTGCCGGCGCGGCAACGAGGCGATGAAGGCTGGCCGTCACGACGAGGCGATCGCCAAGTTCAACGAGGTCATCGCCAAGATGCCCACGTGCGCCGATTGCTACTACAACATCGGCACAGGCCTATGTGGCCAAGCAGGATCTCCCGCAGGCCGAGACCGCTTTCAAGAAGATGGTCGAGTTGAAGCCGGACTCGGCGGAGGGCTACACCGGTCTGGCCGGCGTCTATAACGCGCAGAAGAAGTTCGACCTCGCGGCCGAGGCCAGTGCGAAAGCGTCGCAGTTGTCGGGTGGTGCGGCGGGTGGCGGCGGTGCCGAAGCCAGCTACAACCAGGGCGTGATTCTGTTCAACGCCGGCAAGTTCGCCGAGGCCAAGACGCAGTTCGAGGCCGCGACCAAGGCGGATCCGAACATGGGCATGGCGCAGTACCAGCTCGGGATGACGGCGCTCAATCTGGGCCAGATTCCCGAGGCCGTCAGCCGCTCTCGAGGCATACCTGAAGGTCGACCCGAACGGCCCCCAGGCCGCTGAAGTCAAGGCCGCGCTGCCCGCGCTCCAGGGGATGCTGAAGAAGTAGCCCGGCTCTCGGCTCCAGGCTATCGGCTCTGGGGCCCGAGTTTCATGACTCCAGAGCCTAAGGCCGGCCCAGAGCCCCGACGCCAAGAGCCCAGAGCCATCGCCTATCCCACCGTCTGGCTGAGGTTCGCCGCCGCATCGCACGATGCCGCGACCTCGGCCGGCCGAGATCCCTCCTCAGTTCAACTGATCGCCGTCTCGAAAACCTTCCCAATCGAGGCCATTCGCGAAGCTTTTGCCGCGGGTCAGCTCGACTTCGGCGAGAACAAGGTGCAGGAAGGTCTACAGAAATTCGCGACATCGGCCGACCTTCCAATTAGGTGGCATTTACTTGGCCACCTGCAGACGAACAAGGCCCGGAAGGCGGTCTCGGCGTTTGCGATGATTCAGTCGATCGATAGCGTCGAGCTTCTTCAGAAGCTCGATCGCGCGGCGGAAGAATCGGGGCGCACCCCGGAATTGCTGATTCAGGTGGACCTCGCGGGAGAAGCGACCAAGTTCGGCGCACTGCCTGGCGAGGTCCCGCGGCTCTTCGAAGCCGCGGGCGCATGTCGCGCCGCCCGGATAGTCGGGTTGATGACGCTGCCGCCCATACCGGACACGCCCGAAGACGCGCGACCCTGGTTTCGTCGGTTGCGCGATCTTCGCGACGAGTGGCTGGCTTCCGGTGTTCCCGCCCCGATGCTGCGCGAGCTGTCGATGGGGATGAGCGGGGACTTCGAGGTCGCCATTCAGGAAGGGGCCACGATGGTGCGGGTCGGCACGGCAATTTTTGGGAGCCGACATGTTGAACAATGAAGACCTGACCCCGGCCGTCGAGACGCGGCGCCTTCCTTCTCCCGATCGCCACTCCGCGCCCACACCTCTCGATGTCCGTCAGGCCAAGTTCAGCACGTCGATGCGCGGCTACGAGCGGGCCGAGGTCAACGCCTTCCTGCTCGAAGCGGCTGATGGATACGAACAGGCCGCGCGCGAGAACGAGCGTCTTCGTCAGGAAGTGGGCCGGCTCGAGGCGGCACTGACGCAGTATCGCGAGCTCGAAGGTGCGCTCAAGGGCGCGCTCATGAGCGCACAGAAGGTCGCCGACGACATGAAGGAGACCGCCTCGCTCGACGCCGCGCGCATCCTCCGTGAAGCCGAAGGCCGAGCGTCGCTGATCCTGCAGCAGGCTCAGGCGCAGCTCGAGGACGTGCAGCGCGAGATCGATGGACTGCGTCTGAAGCGACGTGAGTCCGAGGTGGCGGTGGAGTCGATCATCGCCGCGCTCAACAACACGCTCGAATTCGTCCGTGAGCAGGACCAGCGGGAGAAACGCATCATCCCGCACCGCCCGCTGCTGAACGTCGCGCAGTCGGCGTAGAAGGGCTACTTCCCGTACAGCTCGCGCACGCGGCGCGCGTCGGCGGCCGACAGGCCCGGCGTTCTTCGCGATGTCCTCGCGGGTGCGGAGCTGGCGGCGGTAGCGATCGAAGAAGCCGACGAGATCGCCGCCGTAGCCGAAGAAATACATGATGTCGTCGAAGTCGGCCGTGTGACTGAGGCCGACGGCATGCCCCAGCTCGTGCAGGCACGTCAGGTAGACGATCGTGTCGCGCATCAGCGCATCGGCGCGCGCGGCACTGGCCATGTCAGGACCAAGCGCGGACACATCCGGCCGGATGAATACCGCAGCGCCGCGCCGCCCATCGAGCGTCAGCGAACGCATCTCGCCGTACTGACCCGAGGCGGCCGGCACGAAGTACACGCGCAACAGCGCCTCGCGTTCCGTCGCCGCCGGTTGAAACTGAAGCGCCCCACCGATCGTGCGTTCCCACACCTGAAGCGCCCAGCGCGCGAGGTCGCGATCGCCGGGCCTGGCATCTGATCCGGCTTCTGCTTCCCCGATGAAGTACGGCACGCGCCCGTTGTCGAGCGGCTGGAGTGTTGGTGGACCCTGAGCGACGGTCAGGCCCGCACCGTTCACGAGCAGAAGCCCTGACGATCGCCAATCCAAGTCCGCGCCAGCCGTTTCATCGATCGAGCATCAACATCCAACTCCCAACCTCCAACTCCCAACTCCCATTCGGTTGGAGGTTGGACATTGGGAGTTGGAAGTTGACGGAGTTGACGTCGTCTCCCTAGAAGTCCATATACAGGCCGAAGCCGCAACAACCGTGGTGGCAGGACCCCGGTTCCGGTGACGTTCCCCAGGGCCGGACCGAAGTTGTTGACCTGCTGGAGCACCGGATTGGCGTTGAGCGCGTTGAACAGGCTCATCTCGGGCCTGAAGACGTAACGGCCGCTGCGGAACGTCCGCGACAGGCTCAGATCGAGCTGGTTCACGCGGTCGTTGTACTCGGTGCCGGGCTCGTTGAGCCTCACATTGACCGAGGTCTGCGTGAGCGTGGGTATCTGCGTCCGCGTGACCTGGTATTGGATCATCCGCTCCGTTCCTGGCGTGCTCTGGATCGTCGCGCTCAGGCGGATATCCCAGACCATCGGATAGCTGCCGGCGAGCTTGAACTGCGTGGCAAACGGAACGTCGTAATCACCCTGCTCGCAGAACCGAAGGTTGTTGGGATCGTCGACCTCACAGGTCCCGGCGATCACGTGTCCCGTCGACGTGCCGCCAAAGATGCTTCCGCCGTTGCGGCAACCGGTAATTGAACGAGACGTCGAAGCCGTTGTAGACCCTGGTGTTCACGCTCGAATTCGTGTCGAGCTCGTTGACGAGTCCCAACTTGGCGCGATCGAGGTTGTACACCGGCAACAACTCGCCGTTCCCGCGCGGATCGGGCGTGGTCAACAGCGTGTAGTCGGAGTGGCTGATGGCCAGGTTGTCGGTCCAGGTCAGCTCCTGGAAGCTGCGGCGGTTGTAGCTGAATGCCACGGCAAGCCTGGGCAGGAGCTCGTGCTGCACTCCGATGTCCCCCAGCAACTGGTACGGGCGCTGAATGTCCGGGTCGGCATTCCGATTGCGCCGCACGCCGAAGCTGAGGTTTTGGGTCGGTCCGAGCTCGTTCTCCTGCGCGATGTCGTCGCGGTTGATGTCGGTCCACGTTCGCGTGTCGGTGGCGAAGATCTGCGGGTTGTAGGTATTGGCGAAGCCCGTGCCTTCCGACTGCAGGTAGAGACCGATGTTGCCCTTGATCGCGGTCTTGCCGTTGCCGAAGAGGTCATAGGCCGCGCCGAAACGAGGCGACACATCCTTCCAGTTCGGCACGTTCTTGATCGCCTCGAACGTGCGCTCGGGGACGAAGCGGCCCGCGGGAGCCGACATCGCCGGCACCTCCGAGTTGAAGTAGTCGAACCGGATGCCCGGGCTCAGCGTGATCCGCCTCATCGTCCAGGTGTCCTGCGCGTAGAACCCGAAGTCCGCGTTGAGATTCACCTGGTTGTTGAGCGGGGTGTTCAGGACGAGCACCTGGGACGGCGCGCCGTTGCGATACTGCTGCACGATGTCGCCATTGATGTCGCGCCGCAGGTCCTTCAACCATCCCGAGCGATTCTGGATTCCGACCTTGAGGTTGTGCGCACCCGAGACGTACGACACCGACGCGACCACGACGTGCGACGTGCCCGGCTGATGCGCGGGAGCGGTCGCGACGGCCGTCGGCATCGATGCGCTCCACCGCGTGCCCAGAATCAGATCCTGCTTGGCGATGTTGCCGTAGCCCGTGCCGGGAGGGCACGCCGCGAAGGCCGATCGGCACGTCGCGAGCGGGATGTCCGGCTGGTACTTGAAGCAGCGACCCGATGTAGGTGTTGTTGTATCCGGCTTCGATCAGCAGCTTGCTGCTCTGCGTCCGTGTCCACTTGGCCTGCGCGACGTGAGACGCCGGCTGCGTCTGCACATCGGAGGCTTCCGGCGAGACGGTTGCGGACAGACCACGGTGACCGCGAACCTTGTTGGCCCAGTCGAACAGCACCGTGACCCTGTCGTTCTGCGTGGCCTGCGCCGTGATGCGTCCGGGGAAGGACTTGACGGTGTTGTCATCGACGGCGCGGCTGCCGTCCGGGTTGAAGGCGTTGGCGACGTAGTTGTTGTAGGCGTTGTTCCTGCCCGAGACGAAGAACCAGAGGCGATCCTGCACGATCGGACCGCCCAGGCTGTAGTTGACGTCGTACAGACGATAGAGTTCGTCGCCGATCCTGATGCCGCGCGCGTTCAGCTCCTCGTCGATGTTGTCGGCCTGCAGGCCGCTATTCGAGAACAGACCAACGAATTCCCCTCTGTACTGGTTGCCGCCGGTCTTCGGGATGCGGTTCACGAGCACGCCGCCCGTCTGGTTCTCGGCCGATCCGCCGGACACCTGAACGGAGACTTCCTGCGTCTGCGCCTCGTTGTCGTAGATGCACGAGCACTGGCCGCCACCGAACATCGCATCGGCCACCATGCCGTCGATCAGCGTCCGCGAATCGCGCGTTTGCGACCCATGCGTCAGGAGGCTGCCGCCGGTCCACATCGTGCTCGATCCGCCGACGTCGAACACGCCGGTGCTGACGGCGGGAACGGTGCCGGCCAGCAGCTGGAAGTTCCGGCCCGTGGGAAGCGACTCGATCAGCTCTTCCGAGACGACTTCGCGCCGGCCGCTCGTCTGCACGTCGACTACCGGGCTCTCGCCCGTGACGGTGATGCTTTCCTCGAGAGAACCGATCCGCATCTCGACGTTGATCGGTGCCGTGAAGTTGGCTTCCAGCTCGATATTCTCCCGCACGACTGTGTTGAAGCCCGGCAACTTGAACGACACGGTGTACACACCAGGACGCAGATCGACGATGCGGTACTGACCAGCCTCGTTCGTCGTGCCCGATTTCACCTTCTCGATGAGCGCGGGGCTGCTGGCTTCGACCGTCACGCCCGGAAGCACGGCGCCGGAGGTGTCACGCACGACGCCGGCGATGGCGCTCTGGGCGATGGCGATGCCTGGAAGAGCCAATATCGCTCCAAGCATCAGGAGGGCAACGACCGCGGACCGTGGACGCATGATTAGGCCTCCTCCTCGGGGTTACCGTAGTGTCCGGCTTCAGCCGGACCTCTGCATGAATCAGTGGTGCGTAGACTAGCGCCAAAGCGTTCAATTACGGACAAGAAAAAACGGCGCCCTGAAACGGTCAACCCCAAACAGGTAGGCGACCCTGGACGTGGCGGCGTAGCGGTTCAAAGCGACGTAATATCGCCGCATGCGGTTGGTGTTCCTGGTGCCGGTACTGCTGGGCCTCGCGAGTCTCGGACCCACTCGGGCTCGAGGGATCGGCGACGATCGTGAGCCCTCGCACCGGCGCACGCCAGCCAGTCGCAGACGAGCGCGCCGCCCACGTCAGCCGTCACCTTCACCAGGGACGTCGCTCCCATCGTTTTCTCCTCGTGCGTGACCTGTCATCGTCCGTCGGGCTCGGCGCCCTTCAGCCTGCTGACCTACGACGAGGTCAAGGGGCGCGCGGTTCAGATCGCGGCCGCCGTCGAGCGACGGGCCATGCCGCCGTGGCCGCCCGAACCTGGTCATGGCGAATTCATCGGCAACCGTCGTCTGAGCGACGCGCAGATCACCACCATCAGACGATGGGTCGAAAGCGGCGCCGTCGAAGGCGACCCGGCGCTTCTGCCCCCGCTTCCGAGCTGGAGCGGGCGCTGGCAGCTGGGTGAACCCGATCTGATTCTGCAGACCGGCATGTACTACGCTGCGCGCAACGGGTGACGACATGTACCGGAACTTCGTCCTCCCGATCCCGGGCGGAGAGACGCGTTACGTCAAAGCGTGGGAGTTCCTTCCCGGCAACACCCGCGTCGTCCATCACGCGACCATGCAGTTCGACACCGCGGGCTCCTCGCGCGAACTCGACACCCTCGATCCGGAGCCGGGGTACGAAGGACTGATTCCGCACTCGGTGGCCAGTCCCGATGGGTTCTTCCTGGATTGGGGACCTGGCCATTCACCGTATGTGGCACCTGACGGCATGGCGTGGGCGCTTCGCCCCGGCACCGATCTCGTGATGATGCTGCACCTGCGTCCGAGCGGACGGGTTGAAACACTCCAGGGCACGCTCGGCTTGTACTTCAGCAAGGAGCCGCCCACGCATACGCCGACGCTCGTGCGATTGACGCGACAGAATCTCGACATTCCACCGGGGCAGGCCCGTTATCCGGTCATCGACTCAGTGACGCTGCCCGTCGACGTCGATGTCTACACCGTGCAGCCGCACGCGCACTATCTGGCCAGAGAGGTGAAGGGGTTCGCCAACCTTCCCGACGGGACGCAGCGCGCGCTGATCTACATCCGTGACTGGAACTTCGACTGGCAGGGCGTCTATCGCTACGCGCGTCCCGTGCGGCTTCCGGCCGGCACGACGATCAGGATGGAGTACGTCTACGACAACTCCGCGGCCAATCCACGCAACCCTCACTCGCCCCCGCAGCGCGTCAGCTATGGACAGCGGACGACGCGACGAGATGGCCGAGCTCTGGTTCCAGGTCGTCACCGAGACGCCCGCCGATCGTGCGGCGTTGATCTCGTACATGCAGGCGCACGTGTTTCGCGAAGAGATCGTCGGACACGAAAAGATGCTCGAGGCCGATCCTCGCAACACGTCGCTTCATAACGGCGTGGCGTTGCTCCACGCCACTCTTGGAAACCTGGATCGCGCCACCGCGCACTTCGCCGACGTGCTGCGTGATAATCCCGACTCACCGTCGGCGCACTACAACGTCGGCATGGCGTTGCTTCTTCAACAACGACACGGCGATGCGGAGCGGCTACTTCGAGAAGGCGATCTCGCTCGATCCCAACTACGCGCAGGGTCATGACGGTCTCGGCCAGGTGCGGCAACGGCAGGGACGCATGAATGAGGCGCGGCAGCACTTTCGAGAGGCCGTGCGACTGGCCCCCGGCAACGCGGACGCACAACGGCACCTCGCGGACCTCGAGCGCGAGCTCGCTGGAAAGGCGAACGAGTAGCCTCCATGACCGTCGGCGTTATTGAACGCCCCGCAATGACGAGGGGCCGCTACGATCGCCTGTTCTACACCTGTATGGCGATCGCGTTTGCTCTCGTCGTGCTGGTCGGCTTTGCGCGCACGTACTACGTGCGCGCTCAATTCTTCGAGGACGGATTGCCGCCCTACCTTCATATGCATGGCGCCGTGTTCACCGCCTGGATCGTGCTGCTCATTGCGCAGAGCGCGCTCGTCGCCGCGCGCAGGACGCCGCTGCACCGCGTCGTCGGCTGGGCTGGAGCGGGCATGGCAGCGCTGGTGGTGATCGTCGGCGTTACTACGGCAATCATCTCCGGGCGGGCAAACATCGCAGCGGGATTCGGCGACGAGGCGCGCGCGTTCACGACCACGCCGTTCTTCTCGATGGCGGTCTTTCTTACCCTCGTCGTCGCGGCGATCGTCAACCGGGCGCGGCCGCAGACTCACAAGCGGCTGATGCTGCTCGCCACCATCAACCTGCTCGACGCGCCGATCGCGCGCTGGCCAGGTGCACCTGGGCTCACCGTGGTCTACGTGCTAGTGGATCTATTCATCGTGGCGGGAATCGTCTACGACCTCGCCACGCGCCGGCGCGTCGATCCGGCGTATGTATGGGGTGGAGCGATCGTCGTCGGCGGGCAACTGCTGCGCGACATCGTCGGACAGACGGCGATGTGGAACGCGATCGCCCGCGCGATCATCGGATGAGCGGAGTCGCCACCCTCTTGCCACACGCGCAAGGGCCGCCGGATGCGGACCAAGGACCACGGACGGACCAAGGACCAAGCACGAAGGACCAAGGACCAAGCCGTTAGGCCCGCGCCGCGTCGAGTCGCGATTCAACAAATGGCGCCTCGTTGACCTTCGGCCTTTTTCGTCCTGCCGCGATCAGATACCACTCGCGCGCCGATGCAATGATCACGACGACCACGATCATCATGAAGAAGAGCGCGAGCGCCGGCGTCGAGGCGATCGTTGAAGATCATGCGCGCCGTCGCGGGGCTGTCGGACCCTGCGAGCGACTGTGCGTGCGACAGGAACCCGAGCTTGGGATCGGGCGAGAACACCTTCTGCCATCCCGCGGTCAGCGTCGCCGCGGCCAGCCATGCCAGCGGCACGCAGCGTGACCCACGAGTAGCGCAGCTTCCCCATCTTCGCCAGCACCGTCGTCGCCACGCAGAGCGCGACCGCGGCGAGGAGCTGATTGGCGATTCCGAAGAGCGGCCATAGCGAGTTGATGCCGCCGAGCGGATCGACAACACCCTGATAGAGGAAGTAGCCCCAGCCGATCACGACGACGAACGAGGAGAACAGGATGCTGGGGTACCAGGACGTGCGCCCGAGCGGCTCGGAGATGTGGCCCAGCAGCTCCTGCAGCATGAAGCGCCCGACTCGCGTGCCCGCATCGATCGTCGTCAGAATGAAGACCGCCTCGAACATGATCGCGAAGTGATACCAGAGCGCGAGACCGGGACCGCTGAAGACGTTGCCGAGAATGCCCGCCATCCCGACGGCAAGGCTGGGGGCGCCGCCGGTTCGTGACAGCAGCGTGGCCTCGCCCATCTGCGTGGCGAGCGCATCGAGCTGCTGCGGGCTGACAGTAAAGCCCCACTGCGCGATCGCCTGCGCGGCCGACGCAGAGGTGGTGCCGAGCGTCGCGGGCCCGACGTTCATCGCGAAGTACACGCCAGGGTCGAGCGTCGCCGCAGCCACCATCGCCATGACGCCGACCAGCGATTCGGTCAGCATGCTGCCGTAGCCGACGAGCCGTGCATCAGGCTCGCACCTGACCATCTTCGGCGACGTGCCGCTCGAGATGAGCGCGTGAAACCCGGACACCGCACCGCAGGCGATCGTGATGAACGCGAATGGAAACAGCTTGCCGGCGAACACGGGTCCGGTGCCGTCGATGAACTGCGTGACCGCCGGCATCCTCAGCGGCGGCATCACGAAGAGGATCGCCACCCCGAGCAGGAGGATGGTGCCGATCTTCATGAACGCCGAGAGATAGTCGCGCGGCGCCAGCAGCAGCCAGACCGGCAGCACGGACGCGATGAATCCGTAGACCATGATGGCCCACGACAGGCTCGTTCCCGACCAGGTGAACGCGGGTCCCCACGTCGCGCTTTGCGAAACCCACTGCCCGCCGACGAGCGCGACCATCAGCAGCACGATACCGATCCCCGTGGCTTCGGCGACCTTGCCCGGTCTGACCGCGTTCATCCACCAGCCCATGAGCAGGGCGATGGGAATCGTCATCGAGATCGTGAACAGTCCCCATGGGCTGTCGCGCAGCGCGTTGACGACGACGAGCGCCAGGACGGCGAGGAGGATGATCATGATCGCGAAGATGGCGATCATCGCGGCCATCCCGGCGACGGGATTCACTTCCTCCTTCGCGATCTGGCCGAGCGACTTGCCGTCGCGGCGCATCGACGCGCACAGGATCAGGAAGTCCTGCACTGCGCCTCCGAGGACGACGCCGGCAATCAGCCAGATCGTGCCCGGCAGGAATCCGAACTGCGCGGCGAGCGTGGGGCCCACGAGCGGACCGGCGCCGGAAATCGCGGAGAAGTGATGGCCGAACAGAATCCACTTGTTCGTCGGCACGAAGTCACGGCCGTTGTTCAGGCGCTCGGCCGGTGTGGCTCGCCGTGGGTCCAGCCCGAAAACCTTGTCGGCAATGAATCGGGAGTAGAAGCGATACGCGACCAGGTACGTGCACACCGCCGCGACGACGAGCCAGGCGGCGCCGATTGTTTCGCCGCGTGAGACCGCGATGTAACCGAACGCGCCAGCGCCGATGAGCGAGATGGCGACCCAGACGGCGCCGCGCAGAAGTCGATTCATTTCAACTCCCAACCTCCAACTCCCAACTCCCAAACTCCACGTCGCCGCGTCGCGGGCAACTTGGGAGTTGGGCCTTGGGGATTGGAAATTACTTGAAGCTCAAGAAGGCGATCGAGTTATCACCCGATTGGGCGACCCATAGTCTATTACTCAGTCGCGCCGGCGGTTGACGATCGCTTCCGGCGGTCAGCCCTGTCCCCCCGGCGGTCGGTGAGGAGAGCGGAAACTCGGTGATGACACCATCAGGCGTGACGCGACCAACGATCCCGCCCTTGGTGAACCAGATGTTGCGATCGGGTCCGACCGCGATGTTGATGGGTGAGCCGGTCTGACTCGGGATTGGGAACTCGGTGATCTCACCCTTCATCGTGATCCGTCCGACGCGATTGCCGTCGGGACGCCGGCCATCCATCGTGCCGGCAAGCTCGACGAACCACATGTGACCGTCGGCGCCAGCGGTGATATCGCCAGGACCGGAGTTCGGCCGAGGAAGCGTGAACTCCGTGATCACCCCGGCCGGAGTGATGCGCCCGATCTTGCTGGCATTGAACTCAGAGAACCAGATGTTGCCGTCAGGCCCGGCGGCGAGCGCACGTGGGCCGCTGTCGGGCGTCGGGATCGGGAACTCGGTGATGGCACCGGCCGGCGTGATACGGCCGATCTTTCCTCCAGCAAACTCGCCAAACCAGATGTTGCCGTCAGCACCGAGCGCAATCGCGCGCGGCATGCTGTTCGGCGTCGGAATCGGAAACTCCGTGATCGTGCCGTCGGGCGTGATACGCCCCATCCGATTGCCGGTGTGCTCGGAGAACCACATGTTGCCGTCGCCGCCCAGCGCGATGATGCGCGGCGAGCTGTCGGCATGCGGCAGCGGGAACTCCTTCAGACCTGTGCCGTCGGGGTTCATCCGTCCGATGCGGTTCCCGGCGCTCTCGGTGAACCAAATCGTGCCGTCCTGGGCAAGGGCGATAGTGGTCGGACCGCTCTTCGGATTCGGGAGCGGAAAGGTGGTCACGACCCCATCCGTCGAGAGACTCCTGTCGGCCGAGGTGATCCATCGCTGCTGCGCCATCAACGCCACTCCACAGACCAGCATCCCTAGCGCACACAGCCACTTGCGAGTCATAATAGATGCTCCGCCGCCCCCACGTTCGGGGTGGGTCGCTATGTTATAGTGCACGCCCTTTGGGTGTGGCTATAGGTCTGGTCAGCTGAATGAAAACTAAACGTCTTGGTTCAAGGTGTCGATGGGCCGCGTTTGCCTGCTTGCGTGCTGTACCGTCTGGGTCCTCGCAGCTGCTTCGAGCGGCCTTCGAGCCGATCGCACGTTGGCCGAGCCTCAGACTCCAGCGGCCGCGCCCGCGCCAGCCCCACAGGCGCCAGCCCAACAGACCACAGCGGCCACCACCCAGGCACCCGTTTCCGATCAGGCCCTGATCCAGAAGTCACTGCGTCACCTGTCATAACACTCGCGCGAAGACGGCAGGGCTCTCGCTCGAAGGCGCCAACCCGGCCGAGGCGGCATCGCACACCGAACTCTGGGAGAAGGTCGCGATGAAGCTGCGCGGCGGAATGATGCCGCCGCAGGGCATGCCGCGACCCGACGCCGCAACGCTGGAGGCGCTGGCCGCCAACATCGAGAAGACGATCGACGACCGCGCGCTGCGTTCACCGGATCCGGGGCACAAGCCGGTCCATCGATTGAATCGCACCGAGTACGGCAACGCCGTTCGCGACCTGCTCGATCTCGATGTGGACGTCACGAACCTGTTGCCGGCTGACGATGAGAGTCACGGCTTTGACAACATCGCCGGTGTGTTGCGCGTGTCGCCGCTGCTGCTCGAACAGTACCTGGCCGCGGCGCGCACGATCAGCAGCCTGGCCGTCGGCACCGACACTGACCTCGTTCGATCGGACTACCGCGTCCCGCCTGACGACGGGCAAGAGGATCACGTAGAGGGTCTGCCGCTCGGCACTCGCGGCGGCTTGCTCTTCAAGCACAACTTCCCGCAGGACGCTGAATACGAATTCAGCATCAAGCTCCTCCGCAACATCGTCGGTTACCTCACGGGCCTGGAGTTCGCGCATCAGGTCGAGATCAGCATCGACGGCGAACGTGTGTTCCTGGTGCAGGTGGGTGGGGAAGAAGACAACCGCGCATCGGACCTCGCGATGTCGGCAACGGCCGACAAGATCGACGAGCGACTCAAGAAGAAAGTGTTCGTCAAGGCCGGCCCACGAATGGTTGGCGTGACGTTCGTGAAGCGGAATCACGCCGAGTCGGATGAGCCGCTGCAGCAGCACGAACGCAATCACGATCTGCAGGACATGAATGGCCTGCCGCTCATCGATCATGTCAGCGTGATCGGTCCGTACAACGCGAAGGGCCCCGGCGATACACCGAGCCGGCGCCGCGTATTCACCTGTCAATCAACAGGCGCTTCGACAGCAGCAGAGACGACCTGTGCGCGAACGATCCTGACCAACGTCGCGAAGCGGGCCTATCGACGTCCGGTCACGAGCGCCGACATGGATCCGATCATGGAGCGCTACGCGGCTGGGCGCGGGAAGGGCACATTCGACAACGGCATCGAGCAGGGGCTCCGTCTGATTCTTGCGAATCCGAAGTTCATCTTCCGGACTGAAACAGCTCCTGACGTGGCGGGTCCAAACAGCAGGACCCGACCTCCGGTACAGAGTGACAGGCCAGCTGCGATTTCCCGCGTCAGCGACCTCGAGCTCGCCACGCGGCTCTCGTTCTTCCTGTGGAGCTCGATCCCCGACGATCAGCTGCTCGACGTGGCGGCACAAGGCAGACTGAGCCGGCCTGCTGTGCTCGAGCAACAGGTCCGTCGCATGCTCGCCGATCCCCGGTCGCGTGCGCTCGTCGACAACTTCGCGAGCCAGTGGCTGATGCTGCGCAACCTGAAAAGCCACATCCCGAATCCGGGAGACTTCCCGAACTTCGACAACGAGCTTCGCGACGGCTTCCGTACCGAGACCGAGCTCTTCTTCCAGAGCATCGTCCGTGACGATCGCAGCGTGCTCGATCTGCTGAATGCCGACTACACGTTCGTGAACGAGCGGCTCGCCCGGCACTACGGGATCCCGGGTGTCTACGGCAGTCACTTCCGACGCGTTCGCCTGCAGCAGGAGGAGCGTCGCGGCCTCCTTGGCCAGGGCAGCATCCTGACCGTGACGTCGTATCCCAATCGCACGTCACCTGTGCTGCGCGGCAAGTGGATCCTCGAGAACGTGCTGGGCACGCCGCCGCCGGCGCCGCCGCCCAATGTGCCGGCGCTCACCGACAACGAGGCGGGACAAGAAGCGAAGTCACTGCGGGCACGCCTCGAGGAGCATCGCCGTACGCCGGCGTGCGCGAGCTGCCACCGCGTGATGGATCCGCTCGGGTTTGCGCTCGAGAATTTCGACGGTATCGGTGAGTGGCGCGTCAAGGAACAGGGCGGCAACGTTGACCCGGAAGGCCAGCTCGCCGATGGAACGAAGGTGGATGGCCCGGTCGCGTTGCGGCAGGCGCTGAACAAGCACCCCGAGATGTTCGTGCGCACGGTCACGGAGAAGCTGATGACCTACGGGCTGGGCCGGGGACTCGACCACCGCGACATGCCGCTCGTCCGCCAGATCGCGCGTGACGCGGCGAAAAACAACTACAAGTGGTCGTCGCTTGTCCTGGGCATCGCCCGAAGCGCCCCGTTCCAGATGAAGAAAGCGGCACAGGCTCAGGCAGTAAGCACGAACTGAGGGCGAAGGCGTAGATCGACGTAGTGTCCGGCTCGCCGAAGCGCTCCGCGCGAAGGCGACAGCCGGACCAGGGAGAACCGAGATGTTCGTCACCAAGAAGCATTTGCCGCGCAGAACCTTCCTGAAGGGTGTCGGTGTGAGCCTGGCGCTTCCACTGCTCGACTCGATGGTTCCGGCGCGCACGTTGCTGGCACAGACGGCTGCCCGTCCTCTCCCCCGGCTTGGCTTCGTCTACGTGCCCCACGGCGCGGTCATGGACAAGTGGACACCGGCGACTGAAGGCGCCGGATTCGAGTTCACGCCGATCCTCAAGCCGCTCGAGCCGTTCCGCGATCGCCTGAATGTCGTGAGCGGCCTCGGTCACCGTGCCGCGGACACGACCGCCGTGCACTCACTGAGCCCGACCACCTGGTTGAGCGGCGTGCGGCCGAAGGCGACCCAGGGTGTCGACGCGTATGCCGGTGTCACTGCCGACCAGATTGCGGCACAGCACATCGGTCAGGACACGGTGCTCCCCTCGATGGAGCTGGCGACCGAGGATCACTCGGGACTGATCGGCTCGTGCGATCGCGACTACGGCTGCATCTACATGAACACGCTGTCGTGGCGGACGCCGACGACGCCGATGCCGATGGAGATCAATCCACGGAAGGTGTTCGAGCGGATGTTCGGTCAGGGTGGCAGCGCGACGGAACGCCTCGCCCGCATCCAGGAAGACAAGAGCATCCTCGACGCGATTACCAGGGACGCGGCGAGCCTGCAGGTGCAGCTCGGGGCATCGGACCGCGAAGTGATGACGCAGTATCTCGAGAACGTGCGCGAGATCGAACGGCGGATTCAGCGCGCGGAGCAGAGCCAGGGTGATGAAGATCTGCAGTTGCCGTCGCGTCCCGCTGGTGTGCCATTCGATTACGAGGAGCACATCAAGCTGATGTACGACCTGATGGTGCTCGCCTACCAGGCGGATGTCACGCGCGTCATCACGTTCATGGTCTCACGCGAGGTCAGCAACCGGACGTATCCGCAGGTCGGCGTCACCGACGGTCATCACGCCATCTCTCACCATCAGAACCGGGCCGAGAAGATGGAGAAGAACGTCAGAATCCAGACCTACAACATCACGCAGTTTGGCTATTTTCTCGAGAAGCTGAAGAGCACTCCCGACGGAGATGGCTCGCTGCTCGATCACGCCGTGCTGCTCTACGGCAGCAACATGAGCAACAGCAACGCGCACGATCACTTCCCGCTCCCGAACCTGGTGGTCGGTGGTGCGGCAGGGGGCATGAAGGGCGGACGTCATCTCAGATACCCGGATCGCACCCCGATGACGAACCTGCTGGTGAGCATGCTCGACAAGGTCGGCGTGAAGCAGGAGACGCTCGGCGACAGCTCGGGAACGTTAGAGAACCTGTAATTCAGAATGCAGACAGTTTCTGAATTCTGAACTCTGAATTCAGAATTACTGGAGTCACTGATGCGATCCACGTTCAAGGTTCTTGCGGTGGTCCTGCTGACGGCTTCGACGGCACTGGCCGCCGAGACCGTGGTCAAGGACACGCGCCTCGTGCAAGCCGCGAAGACCGGTGATACGACGACCGCGGTTGCACTCCTGAACAAGCGTGTCGATCCGAACGTCGCCGAGCCCGACGGAACGACCGCTCTCCACTGGGCGGTGCGCAACAACGACACGGGGCTCGTCGAGCGACTGATCCGCGCGGGGGCGGACGCGAAAGCGACGAATCGCTACGGCGTGACCGCGATCGCGCTCGCGTGCGAGAGCGGGAGCGCTGCCATCATCGAACGGCTCCTCACCGCGGGCGTGAGCGTCAACGCCACCGGACCCTATGGCGAAACCGCCCTTCATACCTGTGCGCGCGCGGGGAACGTGGAAGGCAGCAAGGCCCTGATCGCCCGCGGTGCGTCGCTCGATGCCGGTGACAACTGGCGCGGGCAGACCCCGTTGATGTGGGCGACCGCGCAGGGACATCCCGACGTGATGCGCGTCCTGATTGAAGCCGGTGCGGACGTGAACGCACGTTCCACGATCATCGTGTGGGAACGGCAGCGCACATCGGAACCACGCGACAAGTGGCTGCCGCCCGGCGGGCTGACACCGCTGCTCTTTGCCGCGCGCGAAGGATGCGTCGACTGCACCAAGGTCCTGCTGTCCTCCGGCGCCGATCCGGACATCGTCGACCCGGATCAATACACGCCGCTGATCATCGCGCTCATCAATGGGCATCTCGACGTCGCCGGGGCGCTCATCGACGCTGGCGCCAATGTCGACATGCAGGACAAGGTTGGTCGCACAGCGTTGTTTGCCGCCGTTGATGCGCACACGATTCCGTCATCGAATCGACCGGCCCCGCGCGAGACCGACGACACGCTGGGGAGCATGGACATCATCACGAAGCTGCTCGACCGCGGGGCTAAGGTAGACCTCGCGCTGCGCGCCCAGATTCCCTATCGCACGAAACTCGATCGCGGTGGGGACGGTGTGCTTGGCCCGGGGACGACCCCTCTGCTTCGGGCGGCCAAGGCCGGTGACGTGCCGGTCATCAAGATGCTGCTGGCCAAGGGTGCAAACCCGCGCGCCGTCACAACACGCGGGAACGTCAACCCGATCATGATGGCGGCGAACGTCGCCGCGCGCGAAGAGGACATGACCGGGCGGAACAAGACGCAGAAGGAAGCGATCGAGTCCATCCGTCTCCTGCTGGCTGCCGGAAGCAGCATCAACGGCGTCGATACGCAGGGACGGACGGCCGCGCATGGAGCCGCGATGTGGGGATGGACCGACGTCGTACGGTTCCTCCATGACAACGGGCTCAAGCTCGACATCCAGGACAAGCGGGGATATACGGCGCTCGACACCGCGCTCGGCCTGGCCGGCGGCTTCGGCTTCGGCGGATCGGCAGGTGTCGTCCACGAGGAGACCGCCAAAGTCATCCGCGAGCTGGGTGGTGTTCCAGGAAATCCCATCCCTGGGGCACCCGCACGCCGCAACGACCGCAACGTGGACGACCCGCAGGACGGAGACCGGAATTAAGTTCAAAGGCTGTCTGGCTGGAACCGGACCGCGCCCATGGCAACACAATCACAACCAGCCCACGACAAGATCACACCCGCCTCGACCGATCAGCGTGCTGAATCGGCCGAAGCCTACGTACGCGCCCTGATGGCGCAGGGTGTCGACTGCCTGTTCATGAATCCGGGCACCGACACAATTCCGATCCAGGAAGCGCTCTCCAAACTCGAACAACTCGGACAGCCTGTTCCGCGGACGGTTCTCTGCCTCTTCGAGCTGGTGGCGCTCGCGGCCGCGCACGGGTACTACCAGGCAACCGGACGGCCGCAAGCCGTGCTGGTCCACGTCGATGTCGGGACGCAGAACCTGGGCGGGATGCTGCACAACGCGCAGCGTGGTCGCGCCGCGGTGCTGATTTCAGCAGGCCGCACGCCGTATACGACCGACGCACGCGCGCGCGGCACACGCGACACCTACATCCACTGGCTCCAGGAACAGTTCGACCAGCACGGCATCGTCCGCAACTTCGTGAAGTGGGACTATGAGCTTCGCCGGCCCGAGCAGATGGGCGAGGCGATCGCGCGGGCGTTTCAGATCGCGGCCAGCGACCCGCCGGGGCCCGTCTACCTGACGCTTCCGCGCGAAGTCCTCATGACCGAGGTCACCGACGTCAGGCTGCCGAGCCCCGCACAGACGCCGCCGGCCCGGCTGGGCGCCGGAGATCCAGACGCCCTCAAGGACATCGCGGCTCACCTGGTTCGAAGCGAACGGCCGGTCGTCTTGACCGCGACATCCGGGCGGACGAAGCAGGGATTCGAAGCGCTCGTCCGGCTGGCGGAGCTTCTGGCCCTGCCGATCGTCGAGCGCCGGGAACGCACCAACTTCCCAACCACACACCCGTTGCACCAGGGCTACGCGCCCGGACCGTTCGTCGAGACAGCCGATCTGATCCTCGCGCTCGACAGCGACGTGCCCTACATCCCGACGCAGGTCACACCTCGCGCCGACGCCACGATCATCCAGATCGATCTCGATCCGGTGAAAGATCGCATCCCGCTCTGGAGTTTTCCACTGACACATGCCGTTCGTGCCGACAGCGCCCGCGCGCTCGAGATCATCGCGAGCGAGGCCGCCGAACTCCTGACCGACGAGATCAGGCAGCGCATCGAGACGCGGCGAGCCGAGTTGACCGCGCGTCACAACGAGCGGCGCACCACGCGCAGAGACGCCGCACTGGCAACGCGTGAGGCGCGCGCGATCAGCACCGAGTGGCTTGGATATTGCCTTGGACAGTTACAACGCGACGCGTCCGACTGCATCTTCGTCGACGAATCACTCACCAGTCACGCCGCGGTGTGGAACCATCTGGACACCGACGAGCCGGCCACCATGTTCGGCAGTGGCGGGTCGTCTCTCGGCTGGGGGTTGGGTGCCGCGCTCGGGATCAAGCTGGCACGGCCCGATCGTCCCGTCGTGCTCGTGGTCGGCGATGGATCGTTCGTCTTCGGTGAACCGCTCGCGGCGCTCTGGGCGAGCCAGATGAATCAAGCGCCGCTACTGGTGGTCATCTTCAACAACGGCTGCTACAACGCGAACAAGGCGCCCCTCATCAGCGCGTATCCGCAGGGTTACTCGGTGAAGGGAAGTCACTTCGTTGGAACTGATCTCCTCCCATCGCCGCGCTACGATCTGCTCGCTGCAGTCGTGGGAGCCGTGGGCGAACGAATTGACAACCCCGCTCAGGTCCTGCCGGCTCTTCACCGTGGCCTCGACCACGTGCGGTCCGGCCGGTCCGTCGTGCTGGACGTGATCCTCGCGCGCGGATAAGCGACGCACGCCGCAAACATGTCAGGAGCCGAGGCATCGCAGTGTGCGTCCGCGCTATGCTGTGGGCCCATGAGTGCACCGCTTCCCAGCCGACGGCTGTTTCTGACGACGCTTGGAGCCGCCGGAGCAGGATCGCTTTTTCATGGTTTGCCTTCCGCTGCACAAACACCCGCAACCGCTGTGCGCCGGATCGACATCCATCAGCACTTCGTCTCGCCGAGCTTCTATGCAACGCTGAACGCGAAGAACAGCGCGGCCGCGCCGATTCCAGGCCTGGCGGCATGGAAGGGGTACTCGCCCGCCAGCGCCGTCGAAGCACTCGACCGCGTGGGCATCGCGACGGCAATGCTCTCGATCACGGCGCCTGGCGTCTGGTTTGGCGACGTGCAGGAAGCGCGGAAACTCGCCCGCGACATGAACGAATACGCGGCGGCAAGGCTGGTCTCAGACCATAAAGGCCGCTTTGGTCTGTTCGCGGTTCTGCCGCTGCCGGATGTCGAAGGCAGTCTCAAGGAGATCGAGTACGCGTTCGACACGCTCAAAGCGGACGGTGTTGGGCTGTTGACGAGTTATGGGAATGCCTGGCTCGGTGACCCATCCTTTGCACCGGTGCTGGCAGAGCTCAATCGTCGAAAGGCGGTCGTCTACACGCATCCGACCGACGCGTCCTGCTGTCAGAACCTGATCCCGCGCGTGGCGAACCAGATGCTCGAGTACCCGATGGACACGACACGCACGATCGCGAGCCTGATCGTGAGCGAGACGGCCGCCCGCTGCCCGGATGTCCGATTCATTTTTTCTCACGCGGGTGGAACGCTGATCGGCGTCGCCGGCCGGCTGCTCGGCGCTGAGATGAGCGCGGACAATCTGGCGAAGCCGGCAGCCCCCAACTCCAGGCTGCATCACCTCCGCCGCTTCTACTACGACACGGCGGGCTCGGCGAATCCGGTCAACATGCAGGCGCTCAAGACGCTCGTCGGGACATCACAGATCGTCTTCGGCACCGACGCGCCGTTCCTCGATGGCGCACCCCAGGTTCAGGGTCTGCAGCGAGCCGGTTTCTCTCCGGAGGAGTTACGCGCGATCGAGCGTGACAACGCACTCACCCTGGTGTCGCGCCTGAAGTAGTAAGGGAGCGGCTCTGCGGTACGCGCTTTCGTCTGTGTTACACCCGTCGTCGCAAACGTTTCAGCAAATCGGCAAAGTCCTCGGGCAGCGGCGCCTCGAACCGAAGCTCGCGCCGATCGACGGGATGTTGAAACACCAGCCGATGGGCGTGCAGGGCTTGCCTGGGAAAGTCGATCGGCCGAATCTCTGCCGGGCCTGTACGTGTATCGCTGTTCACCGACCAGCGTATGGCCGCGCACGCGCGCCTGGACACGAATCTGATTTCGCTTGCCGGTGTGCAGCCGCACCTCGATGAGCGATGTGTCGGTCAATGACTCCACCACGCGATACTCAGCCACCGCTTCCTTGCCGCGAGGATCGGACGGGTGAGTCGCGCGCTGGATAAGGTCGCTCTTGTCCCAGACCAGCACGTCACGCCAGAACCCGGCCGGTGGCGAGGGATGTCCGTAGACGAGCGCCAGATAGATGCGCTCCGGTTCGCGACGCCGGAACTGATCTTTGAGCGCCTCCTGCGCGTGGAGCGTCTTTGCAAACACCACGAGTCCCGACGTATCGCGATCGATCCGATGAACGATGAACACGCGCCGACGTCGATCGGCCCGCAGATACTCCGCAAGGAGTGAGTAGACCGATGGTGTCAGGTCGCGGCCTGGCAGCGGCACGCTCAGAAGGCCGGGCGGCTTGTTGACGACCACCAGGAGATCGTCTTCGAAGACGATCTGAAGCTGGCCGAGATCGACGCGGCCCGCGCGACGCCGCGCGCTGCCCGGCCGATCCATCCACACACGGACGATGTCTCCTGCTCGCAGACGTCGCGAGGCGTCGGCGAGCCCCACCTCGACATCGTTGACGAACACCTTGCCGCGCTCGAGCGCGGCGGCAACGCGACTGCGCGAGCCAAGGCGGTCGGACGCCGCCAGAAACTTGTCGAGCCGACTCTCCTGGTCCTCGGCCGGAACATGCCACTGTGAAGGCAGATATGCCGCCACAGCTCAGCTAGCTCAGTTGCTTCGTCGAGGAAGTCACCAGAAACCGTCCTCGAAGTCGCGCCGCACACCATACGACTGGATTATCACTCGACGATGATCTTCGGATGATGCGATGACCACTCAAGGCACGGGGCTTGCACTCTGGTGATACGCGAAGGCGAACATGATCCCGATTCTCTGTCGCGGCCGTTACGAGGTTCTGAAAGCGGGTGTTCACGGCACGGCGCTCGGTATTGCGGCGGTCTGCGCCGCCTACAACTTCTCCGCGTGGCTCGTTCGGCGCCAGCGGCATTCGTGGATAAACGCGGTCGTGTACGGAACGCTCACGGCCTGGGAGATTTCCCACGTTCGCCATCATCTGAATTGCCGGATCGTCGAGAGCGAATCGACGGACGGCCGGCGCGCCGCGTAATTTCAAGGAGCCTGGTAGACGATCTCCCCTGCAACGATCGTCTGACGCACGGTGGTAGGCAGGATCTCTCGCGCCGTGACGCGCATGATGTCGCGCGAGAGGACAAGCAGGTCCGCAAGTTTCCCTGATTCGATCGATCCGGTGAGCGTCTCGGCATGGCCGGCAAACGCGGCCTGTCTCGTGAAAGACGCCAGTGCCTCTTCGCGTGTCATCCGCTCCCGCGGCATCCACCCGCCGCGCGGGTTTCCGGCTGCATCCTGGCGAGTAATGGCCGCGTAGAAGCCGAGCATCGGGTTCGCGTCTTCCACCGGGAAATCGGAGCCGGATGCGATGACGGCGCCAGCATCGAGCAGCTTGCGCCAGACGTACGCACCCTCCTCGATTCGCGCGTTGCCGACGCGCGCCGCCGCCCACGGCATGTCGGACGTCGCGTGCGTCGGCTGCATCGAGGCGATGACCCCAAGCCGCGCGAATCGTGGGATCTCGGTCGCATCGAGAATCTGCGCGTGCTCGATCCGCATCCGCAGCCCGCGCGCCCCTGGCACCTCACGCAGCACGCGCTCGAACACATCCATGACCTGTCGATTGGCGCGATCGCCGATCGCGTGAATGCCCGCCTGAAAACCCGCTTTCGCCGCAGCCAGCGTCTGCGCGTACACCTCTTCTGGCGGAGTGGTCAGCAACCCGGTTGTTCCTGGCTCGTCCAGATAAGGCTCCAGCAGGGCGGCGCCGCGCGAGCCGAGCGCGCCGTCCGCGTAGATCTTGATCGCCCTGACGGCCATCCGGTGGTTCGCGAAGTCAGTCACCGGGCCGCGATCGAAGAACGGCGTCAACTCGCTGCGGCTTCCGCCCAGCATCACATACAACCGCGTCTTGATCTTTCCAGCGTCGATCAGGCGCTTGTAGGCGTCGACAGTGTCGCCATCCGCCCCCGCGTCGTGCACGGTGGTGACGCCCAGTCTCCGCAGTTCCTGATCTGCCAGCTGAATCTGATCCTCGAGCTGTTCCCGTGCTACGGGCGGGATGCGAGAGGTCACCAGCGACTCGGCCGCGTCGATGAGGACACCCGTGGGTTCGCCGTTCGTCGATCTGATAATGCGACCGCCTGCCGGATCCTGGTGTCGAACGCGATCAGATTCGCGGCCTCCATCGCCTTCCGGTTGGCAAGTCCCGCATGTCCGTCGACGCGGGTCAGGTAGACCGGATTGTCGGGCGATGCCGCGCTCAGGAGCTCGTGCGTCGGCCAATCCTTCTCGGCCCAGTCGTTCTGGTCCCAGCCGCGACCAACGACCCACTCGCCCGGCCGGGCGGTCGCCAGGCGACGACGAACCCGACCCACGACGTCTTCGTAGCTTCGCGTGCCTCGCAGATCGACGTCCTGAAGAAACGCGCCAAGCCCAACGACGTGGGCATGAGCGTCGTGAAAACCTGGAACGACGGTCGCCCCGCGGAGATCGATGACTCTCGTGGACGCACCTCTCAGCGCCACGACATCACGGTCGCTTCCAACGCCTACAATGCGGTCGCCAGCAATCGCGACTGCTTCTGCGACGGTGTTGCGAGCATCGACGGTGTAGATCCTGGCGTTGTGGAGGATCAGGTCTGGCGTGCGCTCCTGTGCGCTGAGCAGAGTGATGCCGCATGCAAGCGCGACGGCGACGAACCGCGACGATTCCGGGACGCGAGTCACAGGAGCAGTTTACTCGTCGTTCCTGGTCAATGACGCTAAGCGGCAGGGTGAGATAATCGAACGCTCGGATGCCATCCGACATGCTGTCACGCGCTCAGGACGGAGTGCTCATCACGGTCCGTGTGGTCCCTCGCGCGGGACGCTCGGGGCTCGCCGGCACACGCGATGGCGCCGTGCTCGTCCGCCTCAACGCCGCACCGGTTGATGGAGCAGCCAACGCTGAGCTGACCGAGCTCATCGCAGACGTTCTGGGTGTGCCGAAGCGCGCCGTGTCGATTGCCTCCGGAGTGAGGTCACGCAGCAAGACCGTTCATGTCAGTGGTGTATCCGAGGACCACGTTCGCACCACACTTCTTCGCGCAGACTCACGCTCCGACCGCTCCTGATACGCATGCGCTCCTTCACGAACCTCCCGCTGCGCGACCTGCTCGATACATTCGCATCGGCGACTCCGGCGCCTGGTGGCGGGTCCGCGGCGGCGCTGGCCGGAGCGACCGGCGTGTCGCTCCTGCTGATGGCAATCGGGATTCGTCTCTCGAAACCAACGGACTCGATACCATCAACAGCACTGGCCATTGCTGCCGATCGGCTTCGCTCGCTGCAGCCGGCGATTGCCGCGCTCATCGATCGCGACGCTGACGCCTATTCGTCGGTCGTCGCCGCCCTCCGCATGCCGGCTGACCCCGAAGATGCAAGCAAACGCCGGAAGGCGGCACTCGATTCGGCACTGCGCGGTGCAACCGAGATACCGCTGGAGACGATGCGCGCGTGCCGCGGCGCGCTTCGGGAAGTGCCAACGGTCGCGACGTACTGCACGAAGAGTACTCAGGGCGACGTCGCTGTCGCGATCGAGCTTCTGACGGCAGCCGTCCGTGGGGCCGGACTGACTGTCGACGCGAACCTGGGCTCGCTGAGGGATGTCGAGTACGTTGGGCCGGGTCAGGAGCGAGCGTCAGCGCCTGGCGTCCGAGAGCGCAGCCGACGCGGAACAAGGGCTGTCCCAACTATCCGCACGCTCGGCCTGAACCCGGAACGGGCAACCCGGAACTTGGAGCAGGAACCTGGAACTTGGAACCTGGAACGCGGAACCCGAGCTGTCAGCGCACCTTCGAGTCACTGTAGATCGGCGGGTACTCTTCGTCGTCGGGCGCCCTCCCGACGGCCGCCGTATCGACGTTGAACGAGAACAGGACCGGGTAGGGGTAGTTCGGCAGCGAACTCGATCTGCTGCGTATACGAGGCCACGGCAAGCCGGCGGCCGGACCGCCAACGGACGCTGAGGTCTTCGGGCTTCAGCGGAAGCCGGAGCTCGTTGGCCGTCTGCATGATCTGCTGGTGGACCTGCTGGGACGACAACTTCGAACCGAAGAGCAACGCCCGTTCCGCCGCGTCCTTGAGCTGGTAGTAGTTCCAGGCGGAGTCTGCCGCCCGGACCACGGCATTCACCAAGGCGATCGCGATCACCAGCTTCAGAACGGTCTTCATCTTTCGGTCAGTGCACTCCGCCTCGGTCGGCCTCTCAGAATCTGAGGGTCTGCACTTTCCTCTATCGGCCGGTCAGTGAATCTGGTGCAGGATCCGGCTCCAGCGCACGTTTCCCAGCAGGGGCAGGCCAGACGCTCCGTCGCCGAACGAGAAATACACGAAAAGGGCCTTACCTTTCACATATTCGCGCGGCAGGAACCCCCAGTAGCGACTGTCCTGAGAGTTGTCCCGGTTGTCCCCCATCATGAAAAAGTGTGCGTCCGGGACAGTTACCGGGCCGTAGGAGCGCCGGACATCGAAGCTGCCTTCGCTGGCGTCCGGGCTGGCGGGGTCGAATGGAAACAGAAAGTGGACGTACGGCTCGTCAAGGGCCGTGCCGTTGACGTAGACCTTCTTGTCCTTCACCTCGATGGTTTCACCGGGCAGGCCGATCACGCGCTTGATGAAGTCGCGCTCGGGATCCTCGGGATACTTGAAGACCAGGATGTCGCCGCGCTGGATGGGATCGATCGGCAGCAGGGCGTCTTCGGCGCGGGTGAGCGTGGGGGCGTACACGAACTTGTTGACGAGCAGATGGTCGCCGATGAGCAGGTTGTTCTCCATCGATCCGGTTGGGATCTTGAACGCCTGCACCACAAACGTCCGGACGAACAGGGCCAGGATCACCGCGACACAAATCGACTCGAAGTACTCGCGGGCGGTCGACTTGCGAAACCCTGCCGTGTTCGTGTCGTCAGTCTTGCCTTTAGCCATCCTGTCCCCCGACGTGCTATTAAAGCGTACCTATTCGGTTCCGACCTTCAGGACCGCAAGAAACGCTTCCTGCGGAATCTCGACCCGGCCGACACGCTTCATCCGCTTCTTGCCTTCCTTCTGTTTCTCGAGCAGCTTGCGCTTGCGGGTGATATCACCACCGTAGCACTTGGCCAGCACGTTCTTGCGCAACGCCTTCACGCTCTCGCGAGCGATGATGCGGTTGCCGATCGAGGCCTGGATGGCGACCTCGAACATTTGGCGCGGAATGAGCTCGCGCATCTTCGACGCCAGCGCGCGTCCGCGATCGTACGCCGCGTCGCGGTGAACGATGATCGACAGAGCATCGACCGGCTCCCCGTTGACCAGGATGTCCATCTTGACGAGGGGCGACTCCCAGTAGCCGGTGACGTGATAGTCGAGCGATGCGTAGCCTCGTGACAGCGTCTTGAGCCTGTCGTAGAAGTCGAGGACCACTTCGTTGAACGGCAGCTCATAGGTGATGAGCACGCGATCGGACTTCAGATACTCCAGCTTCTTCTGGATGCCGCGCTTGTCCTGACAGAGCTGCAGGATCCCGCCCACGTGTTCTGACGGCGTCAGGATCATCGCCGTGATGACCGGTTCCTCGAGCTTCGCGATCCGCCCTGCATCCGGCAGCTTGGCCGGACTGTCGATCTCCTGCACGTCGCCGTCAGTGGTCGTCACCCGGTACAACACGCCCGGCGCCGTCGTCACCAGGTCCATGTCGTATTCGCGCTCGAGACGCTCCTGCACGATCTCCATATGCAGCAGGCCGAGAAATCCGCAGCGGAATCCAAAGCCGAGCGCGGCAGACGTCTCCGGCTCGTAGAAGAACGAGGCGTCGTTGAGTCGCAGCTTCTCGAGCGCTTCGCGCAGCTCCGTGTACTTGTGGCCTTCCACCGGATAGAGACCGGCGAAGACCATCGGCTTCAACTCCTTGAAGCCGGGGAACGGCTCGGCCGTCGGACGTGCGGTCTCGGTAACCGTGTCGCCGATCTTCGCGTCGGCCACGCGCTTGATGTTCGCGACGATGTAGCCGACTTCACCGACACCGAGCTCATCGACTGGGGTCGCCTTCGGTGAGAAGACACCAAGGCCGTCCACCTCGTAGTCCTCCTCGATGGCCATGAGCCGAATCTTCTGCTTGGTCCTGAGGGCTCCGTCGATCACGCGGACGACGATCACCACGCCGCGATAGGCGTCGTACGAGGAGTCGAAGATCAGCGCCTTCAGCGGTGCGTCTGGATCACCGGCAGGAGGGTGGAATCGCTCCACCACCGCCTCGAGGATGTCGCGCGTACCCGTGCCTTCTTTGGCGCTGGCCAGGATCGCCGTTGACGCGTCCAACCCGATGATGTCCTCGATCTGACGCTTGCACTCCTCGGGCTGCGCGCTCGGGAGATCGATCTTGTTGATGACCGGAATCACGTCGAGGTTGTTGTCCACAGCCAGATAGGCGTTGGCGAGCGTTTGAGCCTCGACGCCCTGCGAGGCATCGACGAGCAGCAGCGCGCCCTCGCATGCGGCAAGAGACCGCGTCACCTCGTAGCCGAAATCGACGTGCCCGGGTGTGTCGATCAGATTCAGGACGTACTGCTGACCACTTTGCGACGTGTAGTTCAGGCGTACAGGATGCGCCTTGATCGTGATGCCCCGTTCACGCTCGAGGTCCATGGCGTCGAGGACCTGCGCTTCCATCTCGCGCGCCTGCAGCGCGCCCGTCAGCTCGAGGAAGCGATCTGCCAGCGTCGACTTGCCATGGTCGATATGCGCGATGATCGAGAAATTGCGGATATGACGTCGATCCATTGGGGCCCGGACCGTTCTGCGGTTCCGGCAACGAGTACGACACCCTCGTCACGCGCCCCATCGCGGTCCCATGAATTGTATCAGGCGGCCCCGGATCAGGCCGGGGGCCGGGAATCGAGCTCACGCAGCAGCGCGGCGACATCCTCATGGCCGGTCTCGTTGGCCGCGCGCAACGGCGTGTAGCCGAACGTGTTCTCGGCGTGCGCATGCGCCGCGGCGCCGGAGCGCAACAAGAGGCGAATCGTGTCGAGGCTCGCGCCGCACCCTGCCGCGAGGTGGAGAGCGAACGATCCGAAGCGGTTCCTGACACCGACGTCAGCGCCTCTCTCCAGCAACTCTGCGACCGTCTTTGCTGAACCTGCGGCCGATGATCCTTTCAGGGCATGCATCAGGGGCGTCATCCGATCCTGACCGCTCAGGCTGTTCACGTCGGCACCGCGGGCGAGAAGGCTGCGACACAGCGCCACGTGTCCACCCTTGGCAGCACCTCCGAGCGCCAGTGCAAGATGATCGCCGGTCGGCCGATCGCCCAGCAATCGCATGACGAGATCGTCGTCTCCAAGAAGCGCTGCGCCGTCGATCCGGTGGGGCAGATACTCCATGAAGACGTCGTCGAGTCGCACGTCACCAGTGGGATAGTTGAGTGCGTCCCACGGGCTTCCCGCCTCGATGAGCGACTTTGCGACGCGACCGAACTCACCTTCCGCGTGGCGCTTCTCGACCAGGCAGTCGTACATCGCAAAGCCAAGCGGCGTTGACTCAAAGCGCGGATCGACCAGATCGACGGGCGCGCCTCTCGAGATCAGAAGGTCGACGAGGTCGCCCGACCCGGACCACGCGGCATTGTGAAGCGCACTGTAGCCGTGACTGATTTCCGGGTGCGCGATGGGAAATCCGAGGTCGAGCATCAGCCTGACTGCATCGTAGTTCGTGTTCGTCTCCCAGCAGTAGCGCGGCAGCAGCTCGAGGTCGACCGGCGGCAGGCTTGCCACGATGCCGGGATGACGAGCGGCGATCGCTTCGGCCTCGCTGCGTCGAGCCAGCACGCACGACACGAGCAGACGCGTCGTATCGTCGCTCCGCGCGTAGAGCAGATCGAAGACCTCGGGATGTCCCTTGGAGAGAGCGATCTGATGCGGGTACGAGTTGAACGCAAGGCTCCACTGGTAAATCGTCCCGCCGCGTCCGTTGTGACCGAGGGGTGGAAAGTCTGGCAGCCGTCCGGTGCGGTACGCAACACACGATGGATTGGAGTCGATCAGACGGGCAGCAAGTTCCTTGTCGCCAAGCGCAGCGGCCATGAAGATGTCTGGCGATGCGCCGCGGTCCAACAGGAAGCGCGCAACGTCTGGCGCATCTCCTATCAACCACTGCGCCGGCGTCGAATCATGATCCTCGTCACGCGCGTCGATGCGGGCGCCGTGGTCGAGCAGCAGCCGCGCCGTCGTGACATCGCGGGAAAAATGGAGCGGCGTGCAGGCGTCGCAGCCTTTCGCGTCGATTAACGTCGGATCGTCGGCGAGCATGGACGCCAGATGATCGGTGAGACCGATGCCGGCGGCGGCATGAACCGAGAGCGTTGCGCCCCGTGCCACAAGCGTTCGCGCGACATCCGGATCGACCGAGCGCGTGTGCAGGCCGGACGCCCACCACTCACTGACTGCCTGCAGGTCCCTGGCAGACCCTGATTCAATCGCGCGCGCCAGAATCGGATCCATCGCAACCGGCATGTTAGCCCCGTTTCAACACGGTGGAGAAGCCCAGCGGCGGCCGGAACTGGAGCGCATGCCCAGTCGTCAATGTCCACGACCTGGTGTTCTGAGAATCCTCAACACAACCGAGCCGCAGTGCAATCCTATCGAATAGACTGTGACCTTTCAGCAAAGGAGCGGAATGCGACGAGTATTCATACTGGCCGGTGTCCTGGTTGGATTGACGGTTCCGGGCGAGGCACAGCGCGCCTCCGCCGACGTCACGCAGTGGCGCGGTGCCGCCCGTGACGGAATCATTACCGGACTGACGACGCCACAGGCGTGGCCCGAGACGCTTACCGAACGGTGGAAAGTCGAGATCGGCACCGGCTACGCCACCCCGCTCGTCGTTGGCGACCGTGTGTATCAATTCTCACGAATCGGCGACAACGAGACGATGACCGCGCTCGATGCGGCGAGCGGAAAGGTCCTCTGGCAGGCGGGCTATCCAGCGACGTTCACGATGAACCCGGCAACCAAGCAACATGGCCCCGGACCGAAATCGACACCGATCTTCTTCAACGGCCGTCTGTATTCGATAGGCATGACCGGAACCGTCACCGCGTGGGATGCGGCGAGCGGCAAACAGGTCTGGCAAAAAGCCGGGACCGGCCCGGAGATGCTCTACACGACACACGCCTTCTCGCCAATGGTCGACGGCGGTCATGTGATCTTCCACGTGGGTGGCAACGACAAAGGCGCGCTGACGGCGTTCGACCTGAATACCGGCGCTGTGCGCTGGAGCTGGACTGGTGACGGCCCCGGCTATGCATCGCCAGTCGTGGCGACAATCGACGGCGTTCGGCAGGTCATCACACCCACACAAGCGAAGATCGTCGGCGTCGATGCGAGCACGGGCGCGCTGCTCTGGGAGCGGCCGATGGTCCACCAGTTCACGTCGAACTCGATCACCCCGATCGTCAACGGTCAGACCGTGATTGTCGCCGGCACGGGACCGCTGTTCGCGTTCGCCGTCGCACGACGCGGTGGTCAGTGGACGACGGAGCAGATCTGGGAGAACAGCCGAGCTGCCGCTGCGCCACACGACACCGGTCGTCGCCGGTGACGTGCTCTACGGCCTCTCGGGCCGGAACGCCGGACAGTACTACGCGATGGACGCGAAGACCGGCAAGACGCTGTGGACATCGGATGGTCGGCAGGCCGCGCATGCATCGATGGCGCGCGCCGGCGATCTGCTCTTCAGCCTCGAGAGCGACGGTGAGCTGGTGATTGCTCGCAACAGCCAGACCGCCTTTGAGCTGGTTCGCCGTTACAAGGTGTCGCCCAACGAAACGTGGGCGCAACCCGCCATTACGGGTAACCGCGTCTTCGTGAAGGACGTGACCTCGCTGACATTGTGGTCGTGGAATTGAGTTGATTCAGTGTGATGCGCTCGATCGTCGGTGGCGGCCCCGCCGGTTCCACGGCCGCCAGGCGGCTTCGCCTGGCCGGCTGGGACGTCGTGGTCGCCGAGCGCGCGCGCTTTCCGCGCGACAAGGTGTGCGCCGGGTGGCTGACGCCCGACGTGTTCCCTCTGCTGGATCTGACACCTGGCGGAGTACCGCGCGACCGGGCTGACCCTTCCAGGAGATCACTGCCTTTCGAACGAGCGTCATGGGTGGACGCGCAATCGAGACCCGCTATCCCAACGTCGTCAGCTACGGCATCCGCCGCTGCGAGTTCGACACGTTCCTGCTGCAACGTGCCGGTGTGCGCGTGCTCGAGGACACCTTCGTCCGGACGCTCCGGCGCGATCACGGACAAATGGATCGTCAACGAGTCGATCGAGGCCTCGGTCGTCATCGGAGCGGGCGGGCACTTCTGCCCCGTCGCGCGTCATCTTCGCGGCAACGCGGACGACCATGCGCCAATCGTCGCGAAGGAAGCCGAGTTCAGGATCGACGAACGCAGAACGCAGGTAGCAGGCACGACGCCCGAGTTGTTCTTCTGCCGCGATCTCCAGGGCTATGCGTGGTGTGTCCGCAAAGGTGATTACCTCAATGTCGGGCTCGGCCGGCGAGGCAACCTACGGATTCATGACCCACGTCAAAGAGTTCGTCGCGTTCCTCGAACGCCACCAGATCGCCGCCGATATCTCCACACGTTCGCTGGCATGGGCACGCTTATCTTGGTTCGGGAGTCGGTGACACGTCCGACCATGGCCAGGCGATGCTGCTCGTCGGCGACGCAGCAGGGCTTGCTTACCCGGAAAGCGGTGAAGGGATTCGTCCCGGCGATCGAGTCTGGCCGACTGGCCGCTGAAACGCTGATTGCCGCCGACGGTCGGAGCGGGAGCGGAGGACCTTCAACCGTACGCTGCAGACGCTCCGGCGTCTGCATCCCGCCGGCCGCGAGAACCCCGTGCCCAGTGCGAACCGCCCTGGCTGCCATCGGTCGCGTGCTGCTCAACTCCCCCGCCTTCACAAGGCGCGTCGTCCTCGACGGTGGTTTCTGCGAACGATGTAGAAACCTGTCAACTTCCAAGGACCAACTCCCAACAATTTCCGGAACGCGGACTTGGCCCCGAAGCTTCAGGAACGAGCTACTGACGGTGGGCCTTTCTCTGAATTTCAGGTCGGTTCTCGATTCTTCAACGCTGGTCGATCGGAACAAATCGCTGTGGGTACGGCGGGCCGGTATAGTCCGCACGCGGGCGAATGAGCCGGTTGTTGGCGTACTGCTCCAGGATATGCGCCGTCCAGCCGGACATGCGACTGACCGCGAAGACAGGCGTGTAGAGATCGATCGGGAATACCCAGCGCGTAGTAGGTCGAGGCGGAGTAGAAGTCGACGTTCGGGTTCAGCTTCTTCTCGCCTTTGACCAGCGCTTCGATCCGTTGCGACATGTCGAACCACGCCGTGTTGCCGGATCGCTTGCCAAGATCCTGGGACATCCGTCGCAGGTGCGTCGCCCGCGGATCCTCGGTCTTGTAGACCCGATGGCCGAAGCCCGGGATCTTCTCCTTGCGCGCCAGCTTGCCGCGAATGACGTCATCGACACGCTCGCCGGTCGCCGTCTGCCCGAGCTCGAGCAGCATCTTCATGACCTCGGCGTTCGCTCCCCCGTGCAACGGTCCCTTGAGCGTGCCAATGGCGGCCACGACCGCGGAATACATGTCGGTGAGGGTGGCGGCTGCGACACGTCCGGCAAACGTCGACGCATTCAGCTCGTGATCGGCATGAAGAATCAGCGCGACATCGAGCGCACGAATGGCGGTCGAATTCGGCCGCTCGCCGGTCAGCAGATACAGAAAGTTCGCCGCATGGCTCATCGCCGGGTCGGGCGCGAGCGGTCCGCCGCCGTTCTGAAGCCGACCCCACGTGGCGACGATCGTCCCGACCTGCGCGGTGAGCCGGACGGCTTTCTTGTACTGCGCCTGTGGCGAGCTGTCACCGAGGTCGGCATCGTAATGCGCCAACGCCGACGTAATGGTGCGGAGCGCATCCATCCCATCCACCGGCGGCAGGCTGCGCATCAGGCGAATGATCGGCTCGGGAGCGACTCGCTCGGCCGCCAGCTGCGACTGCAGATCTCCCAGCTCAGCTCGCGACGGCAGCCGTCGATGCCACAGGAGGAAGCAGACTTCTTCGAACGTGGCGCCCTTCGCAAGATCGTGGATGTCGTATCCGCAATACGCGAGCACACCTCGCTCGCCGTCCAGGTAGCAGATCGCAGACGATCGTCGCGACGACGTCCTCGAGGCCGCCCTTAGCTCTCTCCGCTGTTGCCATGGGCTGATCTTACTGCTTACTCGAAGACCCCTCCGGTCGAAGACCCCGAAACACAGCTTCCACGAACTGCGTCGTCGACCAGCCGCGTGCAGCACCGTAGAGCCCGTCGTACTCCATCGTCGGGCGCGCGGCCTGGACCTGCGCGAGCGTCATCCCGCGGTTCACCATGTCCTGCATGCGATCGCGAATGATGGTCACCATGTCGCGGTACTCGACCAGATCCGCTTCATCGGAGACTCGCCCGTGTCCGGGCACGATCATCGTCCCACCCTCGGTTTTCTCTCCCGCGATGACGAGAGCCAGCAGCTGATTGAGACCATCGAGAACACCTGTGATGTTCCCGCCGCGCTGCGCGTCGATGATCGGGTAGCTCACCGTGGAATACACGTCGCCTGCCGCAATGACGTCCGATCGCCGGAAGAAGGCGATGCTGTCACCATCGGTGTGCGCCGTTGAGAAGTGGACGATCTGAATACCTTCGCCGTTGTAGAAAAACTCCTTGCTCTTTCCGGAGAACGTGGAGGTTGGCCACGCCGTCACCGGCGTGGGCGACTGAGAACCAGACGGCGCGCTCATCCGGTTGAGCGTCTCCTCGTGCGCGATGATCTCTGCTCGCGCGGACGTCCCCGCGCCGACAACGGCGACGCCACGGCCGGATATCGGTGCCCCCGAGGCGCCGATGCGCTCGTTGCCACCGACATGGTCGGAGTGCGAATGCGTGTTGATGATGTGCCGCACGGGCCTGTTGGTCAGCTGGCGCAGCGCGGCCAGAACCGCGTCGCCGTTCTCTGCCGTGCCGGTATCCACGAGGATCGCCCCCAGATTGCCGGTCTGCACCGTGATATTCGATCCGGCACCGAGGATGACGTGAACGTTTCCCTGAACGGGCATCGTGCGCAGACCGCTCTCAGGGCGAGGCGGCGGCGCACTGCCCTGAGCGCTGCCGGCCGCGTTCGCCGACAGCGCGCCGACGATGGCTGCTGCAGCGACGATGAGCAGCTTGATCATCGGACCCTTCATCGCCGCACCGGCGCTGTCTGAACCGGCATGGTCTTGACCTTGTCCACGTACTGCGGGTACATCGTCTCGGCGCCGCCGCGCGTGGGCGCGACGGGCAAGGCATGCTTCGATGCGAACTCAGTGAGATAAGGGTTCTGACCCGGCAGATAGTGCGGCACGTACGCGGGGTCGCGTCCGGGAACTTCGTCGTCGGCCTGACAGAAGAGCCACGCCTGGTACTGATTTGGCGTCGTCGCCACGTCGAGCGTGAGATTCGTCGTCTTGACGAGCGGCTCCTCGAGGAAGATTGGGTCCTCGGTGATCGACACCTGGGTCAGCACGTTGTCATGACGATAGAAGTACTCGGTCATGACCGTCTTCTCACTCATCGGAATACCGTTGCGGCGGTGCCATCCCTGCTTGATGTGCGTCGTTCGCACTTTCAGCGCCCGGCCTTGCCACTCACCTGTCGAGAATCCCATCCATGTGTGCGGCGCTTCTTCGGGCGGATGTGGGCGGCCATCCAGCCAGATGGTCCGCTCCTGCGCGTATGTGCTGAGAAAATGCCTGATCGCAACCACGTTCTGCGTGCCGGGATCGACTTCCTCTGTTATCCGCACCCGGATCGGTCCCCGGTAAATGTACGGAGAGACGTGCGCGCGGCATTGATGCTCGGGGAGAGTGAGCCGTGAGGCATCCCAGCTGTCGGCGTACTGGCGACCGGCCGCGTTGATGGGGATGCCCAGGTAGTCGCCCAGATCCGGTCCTGGTCCGCGCTCCGGCTGGTCTTCGTGGAAGGCCCCGACCCAGTCTCCATTCAGGAAACTTTGGGCGGCGACTGTCGTACCGCTTAACACCAACGCAAGCAGCGTTGCCACAGATATCAAGAAGAATCGGACCATAAATCCCCTCGTTCGCGCCCTATATATCACGGCTGCTGAGCAAGGCCTCATATCTGAAGCCAGGCGGCATCATTCCTGCTCAGACATGATCACTCCGCGGCTGTGCGACCTCGTCCGTACGCGCGGAGCAAGAGAGGAGCTCGCGTTATGTGGACTCGTGTATTCAACCTCTGGTTCGCCGTTGCGCTCGTACTGGGCGCCGCAGCCACGGCAACTGCGCAGCAACCACCACCGGCAGGTTCTGCCGCACCACCCGCCCAGGCCCAGGCCCCGGCATCGATCGGTACACCGACCTACGAGCTGTCCGGAGGCTATCAACTGCTCCACTTGCGCGATTCGACGTTTCCATTTGGCCTGAATGTCGACGGCGCCCGCCACTACGGATCGTTCGGTCTGGTCGCCGAGATCGGCTTCGCGATCGACTCCGAGGAGGAGGCGGGCCTCGAACTGAGCTCCAACGCGTGGAACTTCGGTGTCGGCGGCCGGTGGACGGGATTCAACTCCGGGCCGGTGTGGCCGTTCGCGCAGGTGTTGATGGGACTTGGAGTTCTGCACACCAGCCTCGAGGTCGCAGGGCTCGAGGCGAACGAAACCGAAACCAGCTTCATGCTGCAACCGGGTGTGGGAGTCAATTTCGTCGTCGCGGACGGCGTCGGACTGGTCTTCCAGGTCGACTATCGCCGGACGTTCTTCGAGGAGCTTGAGGATGTCGAAGACGCCAACAATCAGTTCCGCGTCTTCATCGGCGCGCGAATGATCCTCGACTCGATCTCGTGTGTCGTAAGCGGGGTCTTGTTCTCGAGACCCCGCGCTCCGGCGGGTCCGCAAAGCGGGACCCGCCCTGCACGTCCCGCCCGTCATCTCATAGAGCCGGACGACAGCTACGTCATTCACTTGAAGAACAAGACAGACATTCCCGTGTCGCGACGGCAATCGCGACAACTTCGCGAGAATCTGGGATTGTGAACCCGCCCTAGGTTTCTTCTTCCGCGACCGGCTTCAGAACCATCTCGCCCGCGTACTGCTGGATGATCGAGAGCAGGCCCGTGTAGAGGAAACCGACCTGGAAGAGCACCAGGAACGGAAGCGTGCCGAAGATACCGTTGGCGAGCGCGTAGAACACCGTTGCCGTGAAGTAGAGACCCAGCGCCAGCTCGATCATCGGCTGCACGACAAAGCTCTGTCGGTATTTCTTGCCGATCCACTCGTCGGCGGCCACCTCGATGCGGTACTTCGGCGTGCGCGCAAACTCGCTCTGACGATTGAACACCGCCTCTAACACGGCCCGCGTGTTGTTGACAGCGAGGCCGATGCCGATCGACATGAGGAAGGGCAGGTACTTGACGCGCGTGATCCAGTCGGCGTGCAGCTCACGCTGACACACGAGATAGAAGTTGGCCACCGACGCCGTCGCCGCGAAGAACAGCGGCACGTCGATGAGCATCATCTCGTACCAACCCATGTTGTAGCGAATGTCCATCGCCGGCGCCATGAGCACCGACAGCACGCACATCAACGGGTAATTGAAGTTTGCGGTCAGGTGAAAGAACGCCTCGGCCTTCACACCGAAGGGCATCGACGAACGCAGGATGCGCGGCAACAGCTTGCTGCACGTCTGCACTGAACCCTTCGCCCAGCGGTGCTGCTGCGATTTGAACGAGTTCATCTCAACCGGCACTTCGGCGGGTGACACGAGGTCCGGCAGGAATACGAACTTCCAGCCCTTCAGCTGCGCGCGGTAACTGAGATCGAGGTCCTCGGTCAGCGTATCGTGCTGCCAGCCGCCGGCATCGACGATCGCTTCACGCCGCCAGATGCCGGCCGTTCCATTGAAGTTGAAGAAGAAGCCGGCGCGGTTCCGTCCGCCGTGCTCGAGCACGAAGTGGCCGTCGAGCAGAATCGCCTGGATCTTCGTCAGCAGCGAGTATTCCTGGTTGATGTGCCCCCAGCGCGCCTGCACCATGGCAATCGCCGGGTCGACGAAGAATGGCACCGTGCGAGTCAGGAAATCCGGGGTCGGGACGAAGTCCGCATCGAAGATTGCAATGAAGTCGCCCTTGGCGACCTTCATGCCGGCCTCGAGGGCACCCGCCTTGTAGCCGGTTCGATCGGTCCGATGAAGATAGGTGATGTCGATCCCGTTGGCCGCGTTGCGTCGCACGGCCTGTTCGGCCACACTGCACGTCTCGTCGGTGGAATCGTCGAGGACCTGGATTTCGAGCAACTCGCGCGGATACGTCCAACTGGCAGACGGCGTCGATGAGACGATCGGCCACGTACATCTCGTTGTAGATCGGGAGCTGGATCGTGACTGGCGGGAGCGCGCCCATCGGTCCCGCCGGGACCGGCCGCTTTCCCTTGTTTTTCATGTACAGGTACACAAGGTAGTACCTGTGCCAACCGTAGACGGCAAGAATGACAGGACGAAGAAATAGGTGCCGAGAATCAGCGTTTCAGAGACGGTCATACGAGAGGATCGTCCGTGGGGGCATGTGTTCCGATTATATTGTCGCGTTGCGCAAAGTTCAATGAAACCGGGGCCTTTTTTCCGTTTCTTTCACGAGCCATGACCGAATCCGAACTCCGCCGCCTGCTCGATGCCGTCTCAACAGGGGCGATCGAAACCGGCACAGCTGCCTCACGTATCCTCGACGCGCTTCGTGCCGCTCCATTCGAAGACCTTGGCTTCGCGCGGGTCGACCAGCATCGGCATCTGCGGCAGGGGTTCCCTGAAGTCGTGCTTGGTTTAGGGAAGACGCCCGCACAAATCGCCGCCATCGCCGAACGAATCGTCTCAGCCGGACATTCGTTGCTCGTAACGCGCACGACGCTCGAGGCTTTCGACGCCGTACGCGACGTGGTGCCGGACGCAACGTTCCATGGCGAAGCGCGCGCGATCACGTTGAGCCAGGGAGAGACTCCGCGCGGCCATGGAATCGTGCTCGTGTCCTGTGCCGGCACCTCCGATCTGCCGGTCGCAGAGGAGGCCGTCGTGACCGCCGAGCTGATGGGCAACACCGTCGATCGCCTGTACGACGTCGGCGTGGCTGGCTTGCATCGACTCCTCACCGAGCAAGATCGTCTCCGACGCGCACGCGTGCTCATCGTCGTGGCCGGGATGGAGGGCGCGCTCCCGAGCGTGATTGGCGGACTCGTCAGCGTGCCGGTGATCGCCGTGCCGACGAGCGTCGGTTACGGCGCCAGCTTCAACGGCATCGCCGCATTACTCGGGATGCTCAACAGCTGCGCGAGCGGCGTCGCGGTCGTCAACATCGACAACGGATTCGGCGCGGCGTGCGTAGCGAGTCGAATTAATCATCTCTAACTCCCAAGATCCAACTCCCAACTCCCAAAGCCTCGAAGTGATCCGAGCATTGTGGTTGGGAGTTTGGGTTTGGGTTTGGAGTTGGGAGATGGCAGTTGGGAGTTGACGGCGTGGTACACTGAAAGGCTCCTGTTTCACCCTCCGAGCAGAGATCTCCATGCACGCGGGCGCCCTGAGGGCTCTCGAGTTCGATCGCATCGTGGCAGTCGTCTCTGGTCTAGCCGTCACGCCAACCGGTCAGGCCAGGCTGGCGGAGCTGCAGCCGGTCGTCGAGGCGCAGCGGGTGATCGGCTTGCAGCGCGCCACGACCGAAGGCACCAGGTTCCTCAACGATCATCCCGGGTTTCCGCTCCGCGCGCCGTCTGATCTCGAAGCGATCCTTGATGCGCTTGCCGTCGAGGGTCGAGCGCTCGAGTCGCTGCGCCTGTTGAAGCTGGGAGACTATCTCGAGTCGATCGAGCACTCCCGTCAGACCATCAGGAGAGTCGGATCGGCGTTTCCAATACTGAGTCAGCAGGTTGACGCGGTCGCGTCGTTTGCCGGCGAGATCGCCGATGTGCGGCGGAAGATCGAGCCTTCCGGCGACGTCGCTGACAACGCGAGCCCGGCACTCGGACAGATTCGGGATCGGCTGCGGCGGCAGAAACAGCGCCTTCGAACGACACTCGATTCGTTTCTGCGCGGACGCGAAACCGCGAAGTACCTGCAGGAACAGGTCGTCACGGACCGCAACGGTCGACACGTGTTGATGGTGCGTGCCGAGCATCGATCGGCCATTCCGGGAATCGTTCACGGTGGATCGACCAGCGGCGCCAGCCTGTTCGTCGAGCCGCTCGAAACCGTCGAGATCAACAACGACATCGTCGCGCTCGAGGAGCAGGAGATGGAGGAGGTGCAGCGCATTCTGCTCGCGCTCACCGATGCCTTCCGCTCGCGTCCCGACGAGCTCGCGCGAACCGTCGAAGTCGCCACCGCGCTCGATGTCATCCAGGCTCGCGCACGCTTTTCGCTGATGACTGCCTCGGTCGAACCGATCATCTCTGCCGATGGGACGTTCGAGATGAAGGGTGCTCGACATCCTTTGTTGATGCGCGCCGTGAGGGATCGAGAGGCGGTCGAGGATGACGGGCAGGATGACTCCCGACCCCATTACGATCCTGTTCCGGTCGATATTCTGCTGACGCCGCCGACGCGCATCCTCCTGATCACCGGTCCCAACACTGGCGGCAAGACGGTTGCGCTCAAGACGGCGGGACTGCTGGCGGCGATGGCACAGTCGGGTTTGCACATTCCGGTTGACGCAGGGTCCCGCATCCCGGTGTTCAGATCGCTCTTCGCCGACATCGGTGACGAGCAGTCGATCTCTGCGAGCCTGAGTACGTTCTCGGCCCACATCACCAACATCGTGTCGATGGACCGCTCGCTCGCGCTTCCTGCCCTCGTGTTGGTCGACGAGATCGGTGCGGGCACGGATCCGGTCGAAGGCGGCGCGCTTGGCATTGCGGTCATCGATCACTTCCGCAAGCGCGGTGCGCATCTCATCGCGACGACGCACTACGACTCGCTGAAGTCGTACGCATCGACGACCGAGGGCGTTGCAGGCGCGGCGTTCGGCTTCACCCCGGAGACGTTCGCACCGACCTACCGGCTCGTCTACGGATCGCCCGGACGGAGTCTGGCCATCGAGATTGCGGCAAGGCTCGGGATGCCGGCGGCCGTGATCGCCGCCGCGCGCGAGAACCTGAGCGACAAGGAGAAACAGCTGGCCGAGCACCTGGCTCGCGTGGACGACGACCTGCGGAGACTGGAGGCAGAACGCCGGACGGTCGGACGGGAACGGGCGGCTCTGGCCGATATCGAACGGACTCTCCGGTCCCGAGAGGACTCGGTCCGGGAGCGCGAGAACACTTACCGCCGTCGTCTCGATGCCAGACTCGACGATCAGTTGCGTGAAGGCCGGCGCGAGATCGACAGCATCATCGAGGGGCTCAAAGCCAGGACGTCCGAGCTGTCGCAGCAGGCGGCGCGCCGCATGGCGGCGAGTGTGAACACAGGCGAGACCGGTTCGGCACGGGCTGATGCGCGCGCGGCACTCGAACGGGTCGTGGGGCGTCTCAAGTCGGGTGTGGCGTCGCCGCGCACGGGCGCTTCATCGCCGGCCTCCGAGCCCAGCGTGCCGATCGAAGAAGGTACCAGGGTCACTGTTGGCGGGATGGGCATCGAAGGCGTGGTGATCGAAATACTCGGCAAGCAGGCCGAGATCGATGTGAAGGGCAAGCGATTGCGTGCACCGGTGCGGGATCTGCGGGCCATCGGCAAGACGGAGCGATCCGAGGCACAACCGGCGCGCGTCAAAGTCAGCGTCGACCTGCAGCCGCGCGAGGGGTCGCGATCAGAGGTCAACGTCATTGGCTGCACCGTCGACGAAGCGATCGCCCGCGTCGAGAAGTTTCTCGATGAGTCGACCATGAGCGATCAGCAGGTCATTCGTATCATTCACGGTCACGGCACGGGGCAGCTGCGGCGCGGTCTCGCTGAATTCCTGAAGGAGCATCCGCTTGTCGCGAAGTTCGACCTCGCCCCGACGAATCAGGGTGGAGGCGGGGTCACGGTGGTGGAGTTGAAGGACTAACTCCCGACATGAAATGGCTCTATACCCCCAGCAGTTCATCGACGACCTGAAACACCAGGCGGACATCGTCGTGGTGATCCAGGACTACGTGTCGCTGAAGAAGACCGGGGCGACCTACAAGGGCCTCTGTCCATTTCACGGCGAGAAGACGCCATCCTTTCAGGTCAACAGGGATAAGGGATTCTTCCACTGCTTTGGCTGCGGCGTCGGCGGTGACGTGATCAAGTTTCTCGAGCTCCACGAGAAGGTGGGCTTTCCGGATGCGGTGAGGCTCCTGGCGCAACGCTTCGGGATGACGCTCCCTGAAATGGAGCAGACCGACGATCAGCGGGCAAGCACCGCCGAACGGGAAACGCTGCTCAAGGTGCACGAGGTCGCGGCCACGTGGTTCCGGGAACAATTGCTCCTGCCGTCCGGTACCCGGATCCGGCGCCAGATCGCCGGGCGCGACATCACCGACGCGACGTCCGAGGCCATGGGCCTCGGCTTTGCGCCGCCCTCGCGAACCGCGCTCAAGGAGGCTCTCCTGAAGCAGGGGTTCTCCGAAGGGGTGCTCGTGCGCGCCGGACTTCTCGTCCAACGTGACGAGGGTGGCACGGTCGACCGGTTCCGCAACCGATTGATGATTCCCATCCGGCGGGACACCGGGTCGGTCATTGCTTTCGGCGGGCGCGCGGTCGACGCCGACCAGCAGCCCAAATACCTGAACTCACCCGAGACGCCCATCTACACGAAAGGGCGGACGTTGTACGGGCTGGATCTCAGCAAGGCTGGGCTACGTCAAAAAGGATTTGGGATTGTGGTCGAGGGCTACTTTGACTTCGGTCAAGTTTTTCAGGCCGGATACCCGGTCGTGGCCTCGTGCGGAACGGCATTGACGCCTCAGCAGGTTCAGCAGCTGCATAGGTTTGCGACGAAAGTCGTCCTCTGCTTCGATCCCGATGCGGCCGGGCAGGGAGCAACGGCCAAGTCGTGCGAATTGTTTGTGGCCGAGGGCTTTGACGTGAATGTGGCCGAACTTCCTGCTGGGCAGGACCCGGATACCTTCATCCGTACGCAGGGAGGCTCCGAATACGGTGAACGTTTGAAGCACTCCAAGCCGTATCTGGAGTATCTGCTGGACAGGACGGCCGCAGGTTACAACCTGAACAGCGACGAAGGACGGGTGAAGTTTCTGGCCGCCATACTTCCCACCGCCGCGCGGATTCCCGACGCCGCCATGCGCGATCGGTTCGCGGACCGGCTGGCCTTCAAGGCCAACGTGACCGACGACGTGGTGCGGGCGAAGATTCGAGAGGCGGCTGTCCAGAAACAGACCACCATCGCCATGAATACGATTCCGAGCTTCGGGCAGGTCACCAAGGCAGAAAAAGGCCTGATCTGGTGGCTCATCCACGAGCCAGAGCCGGCGCTGGCGGCCTTATCCGAGCTCGAGCCGTCTGATTTTGATGGGCTGGCCAGCCGATCCGTGCTGGATCTGGCGCGGAGACTGAACGACAATAGAGGTTTCTCTCCTTCTGTGTTGCTCGAGCGTCTAAACATGGTAGAGGCCCAGCTCGTCACCGGGATTGCGAGCGAGCCTGCGGGCAGCGCCTGGGCGGCTTCGTTTTGCGTACAACAGCTGAAGCGCCTGCGCTACGAGCGGGAGCGTGCGGGTGTGCAACGCGAGATCGAACAGCTGCAGGCAAAGGGAGCCGGCAATAGCGTCGAGATCAACGCGTTGCTGACGCGGAATGGAGACCTCGGACGTCTAATACAGGCCCTCGTGATAGCGGAGGATTGATCTTGTCGATTGAAGAGAAATACGACGAAGTACGCCAGCTGATCACCGTCGGCAAAGAAAAGGGCTACCTGCTCTACGACGAAGTCAACGAGCTGCTACCCTCGGAGATCACATCGTCGGAAGAGCTCGACGACCTGTTCAATGCCTTCGGCAGCGCGGGCATCGAGGTCGTCGATTCGGACAAAGCGTACCGCGGCGACAAGGACTTCGATCGTGACGGCTCCGGCGACGAACCGGAACTGGACCTCACGCCCGGCGCGCTCGACAAGACGAACGACCCGGTCCGCATGTACTTGCGGGAGATGGGAACTGTTCCCCTGCTCACGCGCGAGGGTGAAGTCGCCATCGCCAAGCGCATCGAGCGCGGCAAGCTTGCCGTCATCAAGTCGATTTCGCGAACCCCCACCATTGCCAAGCGCATCCTCATCATGGGCGATCAGCTCAGGGCAGGGGAGCGCACCATTCGCGAGCTGGTGATTTTCAGCGACGAGGAAATCACCGATGAAGTGATCCAGGAGCGCGCGGTCGAAGTCCTCGGTCAGATCGAAGCGGTGCGCAAGGCGCGCGGCAATTACACGAAGCTGGTCGAGAAGCTCGAGGACGTTCCGAAGAAGGACAAGCGCAAGTACCGTCGCGCACGACTGAAGACGCTGCGGGCGTGGGTGGATGTCTCGCGCCGCATCCGCGAAATCGAGTTCACCGAGACGGTGAAGCGCCGCCTCGTCGACGAAGTCAAGGAAGCGGTCGACGCGGTCGTCAAGGTGCAGCGCGAGGCCGACCATCTCGATCGCCAGCTCAATCCCAAGGCGAAGGTCAAGGGTCCCAAGCTCAAGGAAGAAGAGAAGAAGAACTTCCTCAAGCGCTCCAAGGACCTGCGGCTTCAGGTCAAGCAGATGGTGGACGACCTGGAGGAGACGCCCGAGCGGCTCCGCCGCACCATCGAGGTCATCCAGCGCGGTGAGGCCCAGGCCGAGCAAGCGAAGAAAGAGCTGGTCGAAGCCAACCTCCGTCTGGTCGTCTCGATCGCAAAGAAGTACACCAACCGCGGGCTCCAGTTCCTTGATCTGATTCAGGAAGGCAACATCGGCCTGATGAAGGCGGTCGACAAGTTCGAGTACCGCCGCGGCTACAAGTTCTCGACCTACGCCACGTGGTGGATCCGCCAGGCGATCACCAGAGCGATCGCGGACCAGGCGCGGACGATCCGCATCCCGGTCCACATGATCGAAACCATCAACAAGCTCATTCGCACCTCGCGCGCCCTCGTGCAGGAGCTCGGTCGCGAGCCGACCTCCGAAGAGATCGCCAAGCGGATGGACATTCCGGTGGCGAAGGTCCGCAAGGTCCTCAAGATCGCGCAGGAACCGATCTCGCTGGAGACGCCGATCGGTGAGGAAGAAGATTCACATCTTGGCGACTTCATCGAAGACCGCAACATCGTGTCGCCGGCCGAGGCGGTCATCAATCTGAACCTGAAGGAGCAGACCGAGGCGGTGCTCAAGACGTTGACCCCGCGCGAGGAGAAGGTCATCAAGATGCGGTTCGGCGTGGGCGATGGCAGCGAGCACACGCTCGAAGAGGTCGGTCAGAACTTCGCCGTCACCCGCGAACGCATTCGGCAGATAGAGGCCAAGGCACTCCGCAAGCTGCGGCACCCCTCGCGATCGCGTAAGCTCAAGGCCTTTTTGGAAGGTCGCACGTAGCGGGTATGCTCCTCGTCAACTCCCAACTCCCAAGAACCAACTCCCAAGACCGCGTTGGGATTTGGGAGTTGGCACAAGAGGCAGATTGGGAGTTGAATTGAGGGCCCGTAGCTCAGCGGTTAGAGCGGCCGGCTCATAATCGGTTGGTCCCAGGTTCGAATCCTGGCGGGCCCACTCCAACCTTCGCTCACGCTTGCGGATGTGACCGGGAGCTTCGGTTGGCAAGCCAGACAAAGTTGCGAAAATGACCAGATGCTTCCAGACCTAGAACGCCTCATTCAGCTTCAGCGCCTGGAAACGATCATTGCCGACGCGAAAGCGGCCATCACGCTGCACCCACAACGGCTCGCGGTCCTCGACGAACGACTGAACGAGGCGAAGCAGGCAGTCGAATCCGTCAAGGAAGAACTCAAGAAGAACCACGACCGTCGGCGCGAGCTCGAAAAGGACGTGGCGCTGTATCAGGGCCGCCTCACCAAGTTCAAGGACCAGCTCTCGGCCGTCAAGACCAACCGCGAATACCAGGCGATGCAGCACGAGATCGCCACCGCGCAGAGCGACCTCGGCTCGGTCGAAGAGAAAATGCTGGAGCAGATGCTCGCCGACGACGATCTCAACGCCGCGGCGAAAAAAGCCGAGGCGGCTCTTGCGGCGCAATCGAAGGAGATCGAGGCCGAGAAGAAGGCGCACAGCCAGGAACTCACGGCGACCGAAGCATCGCTGAAGAAGTCGACCGAGGCGCGTGCGGCGCTGGTGAAGGATCTCGAGCCGCGCCTCATGGCCTTGTTCGAACAGGTGGCGAGAGTCCGCAAAGGCGTCGCGATCTGCAGTGCGACACGCGACGGCCTCTGTTCTGTCTGCCACGTCCGCCTGCGGCCGTCGGTCTTCCAGCAAGTCCGCCACAACGACTCGATCGTGCAGTGTGACAGCTGCCAGCGGGTGCTCTACTGGGTCCCGCCACCGCCACCGGTCGAACCTCCAGTCTTTCACGCTTCGTGAAGTCAAAGTCGGTCACGATCTACACCGACGGGGCCTGCACAGGGAACCCCGGACCTGGCGGGTACTGCGCCATCCTTGAATACGGCGAGCATCGTCGTGAGCTCGCTGGCGGGTTTCGACGAACGACGAACAACCGAATGGAGATGACCGCCGTAATCAAGGCGCTCGAAGCCCTCAAAGAGCCCTGTCACGTGACGGTCGTCAGTGACTCCGAGTACGTGGTGAATGGAATCACGAAGGGCTGGGCCAAAGGCTGGCGCGCCAAAGGCTGGCGGCGTTCCGGAAAGGTCGTCCCGAACTGGGAGTTGTGGCGGCAGCTACTCGAGCTCTGCGAATATCATCGCGTGACGTTCGAGTGGGTCCGCGGCCATGCCGGCCACGCTGAGAACGAACGCTGCGACGAGCTCGCAGTGGCCGCAGCTGCTGGTGCGGACTTGCCCGCTGATGTTGGATACGAACAGCCGCCCGCACCACCAGTCGCAGCGACGTCCAGCGTGTTCAACTGACCAGCGATTTCGAGACGGGGCGCACGCCCGAACGACTTACGACAGGACGAGGCTATGTCGATCGAATCTACGGCTGACTGGAAAGGGCTCAGGCAGGCCGCACATGTGGCGCGCCTGACGCTCGACGCCCTGGCGCAGCAGGTGCAGCCGGGCGTCACGACCGGCGAACTGGATGACACCGCGGTCCGATTGTTCGCCGCTCACGGCGCTCGTTCCGCACCCGCATTCACGTACGGCTTCCCGCGCACCGTTCTGATCAGCGTAAACGACGAGATTGTTCATGGCATCCCCGGGGCTCGTCGCATCCGCACGGGCGACATCGTCAAGCTCGATGTGACCGTTGAAAAAGGCGGCTATGTTGCGGATGCCGCCCGCAGCGTTGTCGTCAACCCAGCGAGCACGACGGCGCATCGGCTTGCCACGTGCGCGAGCGACGCCTTTGACGCGGCGTTGGCGGTTGCGCGAGCGGGCGTTCGAGTGAACGAGATCGGCCGTGCGGTCGAGCGCGAGGTGCGTCGCCAGGGTTTCTCGGTGATTCGCGGCCTCGCCGGGCATGGGGTCGGTCGCACGATTCACGAAGAACCGTCCGTGCCGAACTACTACGACCCATTTCAACGGGACGTGCTGACCGAGGGAATGGTCATCACGATAGAACCGATGATCAGCACCGGAGCAGCGCACGCGATCCAGGCCGCCGATGGCTGGACGCTGCGCACGCACGACGGCAGCCTGTCGGCTCACCACGAGCACACGCTGGTCATCACGCGTGGCGCCCCGATTGTCCTGACGGCTGCGGCAGCGTAGGCCGGGTCCGGCTATATGGACCCGGCAGATCGTCATGGGATGCCGAGCTCTTTGCTGAGCCGGGTCACGCGGTAGACCTGCGCCAGCGCTGTCCGGATGAACTCGGGATGCACGCCGATGGTTCGGTTCGTTTGCGGATCGAACCAATAGCTACCCGCGATCGAGTGGATGTTGCCATCGAAGGCCAGGCCGACCACTCGCCCGGCGGCATTGACCATGGGGCTTCCGGAGTTGCCGCCGACGATATCGTTGGTCGTGATGAAGTTGGCGGGCGTGTTCATCTCCAGCTGCGGCTTTGCGTCGAGCCACGGTTTCGGGAGCGCGAAGGGCGACGCCCCCGTCGCTCGCGCATAGAGCCGATCGAGCCGCGTGAACGGGTCAACGGGGTTGCCCACCTCGGTCCAGCCGCCAACAGCTCCGTGTGAGAGCCGCAACGTGAAGGTCGCGTCGGGATAGACCCCGGTGCCATAGATCTTGAAGCGCGCCTCGGCGATCTTCTGCTGTGCCACAGCCTCGATCCCTTGCACTTCTTCGTAAATCTTCCGCAGGCGGCGCGACTCGGCATCGACCTCACGCGCAAGGACGATCATCGTATCGGTGGACCCGTGAAGCGCCTTGGCACCGCCCTCGAACAGCTTCATCCGAACCTTCGGGTCAGCAAGCGACGAGCCGGCGACGAGCTCGCGTGCTCTCTCGTCCGGAGACTTGGCGCCAAGGACGGCTTTCACCATCGGATGATCCGGTCCCAAATACTCACGCATCCGCTCGAGCGAAAACGACAGCCGCATCTCATCGAATGCTGGATAGATCGGTGTTGGGGCTTCGAGCGCGGGCTTCAGGCGCGCCAGACCGGCATCGGTATACTCGCGCAGCCGTTCGGTGTTCGGCCTGGCGCGCTCGTCAGCCGCGCGTACGAGTTGCCTGGCATAGCCGAAGAGATCACTGTTGAACGCAGCTCCCCCTTCGAGCCACGTGTACGGAATCAGAATCTCGCGGTAACGTTGCTCGGCGCGGGCAATGTCGTCCCAGGCGCTGCCCGCAGCCGTCTTCACCGCAGCATCAGAGTTGACCGCGTCGCGCAGCTTGCGTTCCGCAGCGGCGTGCTGCTCCATCATGCGGTCGTCGAGCAGCGACGCCAGCTGCATACGACGGACCTTGATCGCGTTCTCAACGCTGCCGAGATAGTCCTTTGACGTGCGCTCGGCCTCAGCAGACGTCTTCGAGTACTGAATCATTCGTCCGCGCAGTTCGGCAAACCGCAGCAACCAGAAGGGTAGCAACACATCGCGCTGCGTCTTCAATTGGGCCGCGGTGAGCAGGCGCTGCGTCGTGCCAGGATGGCCGGCCACGAACACCGGTTCTCCTTCTTTGGCGCCTCCCCATTCGAATGAGAGATGCTCCGGCGTCGCGGCCGGTTTGCCGTTCTCGTAGACGCGCAGCAGCGACATGTCGAGACACCAGCGAGGGAACTGGAAATTGTCCGGGTCGCCACCGAAGGCGCCGATCGCGTGCTCCGGCGCAAATGCCAGTCGCACATCGTCGTAACGCTTGTACTTGTAAAGCCAGTACTGTCCGCCCTGATACAGGGTGACTGACTCGCAGGCCAGCGGCATCCCCGCCTGCTTGGCTGCCTCCTCGCAACTGGCTTCGAGCGTTGTCAGCACCTTGTTGCGAACCGCGGTGGCCTCGGCTGGTTCGACGTCACCGATCGCCTTGGTGACGCGATCCGTAATGTTCTCGGTGCTCATCAAGACAGAGGCGCGCGCTCCCTGACACCTCAGTTCGTCCTCCAGCCGGGCCGCGATGTAGCCGTTGGCAGTGAGGTCGCGCTGCGCGCTCGAATTGTCAGCGAGGCACTCGGCCACACAGTGGTGATTCGTCAGGACGAGCCCCTCCGCCGATACGAACGAGGCCGTGCACCCGGTCTCGAGCCGGACAACCGACTTCTGCAGGTGCGCGAGCCACTGGTCGGTCAGCTGCACGCCGTACCGCTTCGCGATTTCAGCTTTCGGGACGTTGTCGAACGTCCACATCCCCTCGTCGGCGGTAATACCGGTGGAGAGCCCGAATATCAGGATTGCCAAAGCGATTCTCTTCATGACCGCCTACCTCGAAAGATGCCTGGAGAATACCTTAGAGCCGCGCTTCGTCGGGAGGTCGTCGAGCTTACTTGCCTTTCTTGAGCGTCGCGACGAACTCAGCCGGTGTTTCGACTCGGAGGTCGTAGCGCAGCGCTGACAAGAAGTGGCGACGATTATCGGTGACGACTACCCGCGCCCCAGACGCTCGCGCAACGTCAGCAATATGGGAGTCGTAAATGCGCCCGCCCGCGATCGCATCATGCGCTGCACCGCGAAGCAATGGCAGTCGATCCGCTACCGGCAGGTCGTGGACCGCCATCCGAGCGAAGACCTCCTCCTCGAGCAGCGTGACCGCATCAGCCGATGAAACTCTGAACTCGGGCGGAAGCCGGGTGGCAACCGAGTAAAACTCGAGGCAACAGTGCCACGCGGTGGCAGGAGACGGCACCCGCTTTTCAGCCACGGCATGCATCAGCGACTGAGCCGGGGCACTTTGCGGCCCGAAGTCGATCAAGCCGGCCAGAATGACACTCGTGTCCAGGAAGACGCTCATGGCCAGCGGTTTCGTTCATCCTCGACGAGAGCAGCGATGTCGACAGACGGCCGGTCGTCGCGCGACACGGTTGGCCGTGCCACGAGCCGTCGACCTACTCTGATCAGTCGCGGGCCGGCGGCGACCCGCTCTATGCGAATACCGAGTTCATCCGCAGTGATCTCGATCTCCGATCCGGCGGCCAGGCCCACGCGTTCGCGGATACCAGCCGGGATGACCACGCGACCCGCCTTATCAATGGTAGTTCGCATGCCATTATCCTACCATCCGCGTGCGAAACCGGTGCGTGAGGCTCTGTTTTCTACGCCGCGGCGCGAATGACCCCAGCCATGCGCGTAGCCTTCTCCTTTTCCTTCCGGTACGAGGTGAGCACGTCCAGGTGCATCGCCGTGCAGAGGCCGGAGGCGTAGATCTGATCCTCGGGCACGCCCGCAAGAATCAACTGGTCAGTGTTGGCACGCGCGACGTCGAGGGTGAGCCCCGGCCTCTCTTTCGATCCGCGGGCCGGAGGGGGCGACAGGAACCATCGCTCGATGAGGTAGCGTTCGTGACCGGCCGCGGCAAACGCATCCACGAGATCGGTCCCGACCTCGTAGCAGCAGGCGCCAATGCTCGGTCCGATGGCGACGATGAGATCGGCGGGACGCGTCCCGAATTCACGCCGGAGCGCATCGATCGCCGCGACTGCGGCCCGCGCTGCCGTCCCTCGCCAGCCGGCATGGACGGCGGCCACAACACCGCGCGAGCGATCCGCCATCAGGAGCGGCACGCAGTCAGCGACTCGAATGGAGATCGCAATGTCCGGCGCGTCCGAGACGAGCACGTCGGCTTCGGGTCGCGCCACAGGCAGCGGTGTTCCCCTGCGTACGACGAGAACACTGCTTCCATGAACCTGCATGACCATCGCGACCTCGCGAGCACCGACGGACTCCGCCAGATCGCGGAGGTGCGCCGGCAACGACAACTCCAGTTGGCGCGTCGTAAACAGGTGCGGGGCATGGACGGCAAGAGGGCGGCAACGGAGCGCGGCACCCCACGACTCATCCGTCCACTCGAAACCAGCCGGAAGCGACGGCAGGCTCGTGTAGGATTGAGCAGACACATGACCATTATAGGAACCGGACTCGATGCTACGGAGATCGATCGCATCGAGGCGGCGATCAGCCGCTACGGTGACCGCTTCGTTCGCCGTGTATTCACCGAGGGAGAAATCGCCTACTGCCGCAGCAAACGCGACTTTGCCTCGTCGTTTGCCGCGCGCTTCGCCGCGAAGGAAGCGGCGATGAAGGCGCTCGGCACCGGCCACTCACAAGGTGTGTTCTGGACCGGCATCGAAGTCGTGCGCCATCACGGCCCTCCCACGGCTGCAGTTCCACGGAGGGGCAGCGAAGCGGTTCGCCGCCATGGGTGGGACCGGCTCACTGCTGACGCTGACACACTCGAAGCAGCTGGCCATCGCTCACGTCCTGCTTCTCCACGACTGACAACCGCAGTAGCACAGATCCCGCACGCTTCCGTGCGTGGGTGTCTCGCCTCCTCTTGCAACCGGGGTCTGCTCAATGGATTGGCTCGACGCTTCTCCGCCGGATACGTGGCCCGTCGCTTGCCGTCTCCGTCTGCGCCAGCGCATCGCTTACGCCGCAACGCGCAAGCAGCCGCCGCAGACGGAGGAACGCCGTGGTCGTACGAATCACACCAACCGACAAGAACAACCCGCCCGGCAAGCTCGCCGATGCCGAGGTTCACTTCACCGAAGGCGCACTCGAAGGATTGAAGCTGATTGGCTTCGCCGTGTGGGAACGGCGGACCGGAGGCGGCCGTAACGTCACGTTTCCGGCGCGTCAGGTACTCGGTCAACGGCGAGCGGCGAACCTTTTCGCTGCTGCGTCCTGCGAACGGTGACGCCACCAAGCAGGAGCGCATTCGCGAGCTCGTTCTCCAGGCGTACGCCGACTTCGAGCAGGGAACTGCCTGCCGAATCCTAGCGCTGCGTCGTGCAGCATGGCGAGGAGGCGGGCGTTTTCCTTCTGCCGCTTGGGTGGAAGGGTCCACTCGGCCCTGAGGGCCTTGTCGGCTTCCGCGCGGAAGAACGCGTCCTTCATTCCGCCGTCGATGATGTCCCACGGCAGCACGGCATCGTGCGACCGGTCGCGAAACACGTAGAAACCGGCATCGATGTCGGCCTCCTTCACGGCCGCGCGCCAGTTGCCGCCGTTGCGCTCGGCCGCCTCGATTGCAGGAGCTACGCGCCGATCTCCGAGGGAGAGGAGCGCCTGATAGAAGGAATGTCGCTCGGATTTGATGTTGAAGTAGACGTTGTCGATGTCGGCCATGAGGCTGTGCATCCGCCTGCTCTTTCTCTCGATCGAATCGTCGCTTTCCATCGGCAGCCACTGGTAAGCGGTGCCAGGTTTGGGGACGAGCGGGTTCACGCTGCCCACGATGCGTCCGACGTGGCCGCGGGGTCGGGCATGAGTCAGCATGACCTCTCGCAGCTGCATCGTCAGATCGCGGATCGCGACCAGATCGTCATCGGTTTCGGTCGGGATGCCGATCATGAAATACAGCTTCAGGTTCTCGAAACCGGTCGCGAAGATCATGTCGGCCGCCGACAGGATCTCGTCGTTGGTCATCGTCTTGTTGATGACGCGCCGAAGGCGATCGGAGCCTGTCTCGGGGGCGATGGTGATCGTCCGCTCCCCGCTCTTGCGCAGCAGGCCCAGGATCGTCGGCGTCAGATCGTCCAGCCGCAGCGAGGCCGGGCTGATGCTGTAACCCATCTCGACCAGACCCGTCAGGATGGCTTCGATCTCCGGGTGATCGCACAACGCAATCGAGACGAGGCCGGCGCGATCGGAATAGCGGGCGCGCTCGTTTGGCGAGCTCGAGGATGCGATCCTTCGGAAACGCGCGCACGGGCAGGTAGTTGTATCCCGCCCAGCAGAACCGGCAGAGGTTCGCGCAGCCGCGGACGACTTCGACCAGGAACCTCGACCCGAACTCGGTCTCCGGCGTGAAGATCCTCGTGGCGGGAGGGTCCACTGCCTCGGTCGTGCGAAGCGCGGCCTTCCGCACAACGGGCGGCGCCGGCGTCCCTTCCTTCGACGACGAAGGCGTCAATCGTGCCGTCGTCCGGGTACTTCACGTCGTAGAAGGCGGGCACGTAGAACCCGCGCTCCGCCACGAGGCGGCGGAGCATGTCATCGCGGTCGCTGGCGTTCTGAAACGCGGCGAGCAGTGGCGGAATGAGCGCCTCACCTTCACCCGCCGCGATGATGTCGGCAAACAGCGCCAGCGGCTCGGGATTCACGAACGTGACCGCACCGCCAATCATCACGATCGGATCGTGTGGCGTGCGGTCGGCAGCCCGCAGCGGGATCCCCGCCAGCCGCAGCAGCGTCAGCACGTTCGTGTAGTCCCACTCGAACGACACCGAGAACGCGAAGATGTCGAACTCGCGAACCAGCGTTTGCGATTCGAGCGGTGACCAGCCCGCTGCCCGAGTTCCGCAGCGCCTCCATCTCGCTCTTTGGCGGAAGAAACGCTCGCTCGCAGACGATCCCGTCTTCTGCGTTGAAGAGGGAATACACCGTCTGAAATCCGAGATTGGACATCCCGACGAAGTACGGTGTTCGGGAACGCGAGCGCCACCCGCAGCCGCCCGCCGTGGGGCTTGCGCACGTAGCCGACCTCCTTCGCCAGGAGCTCGCGTGCCCGCTCGCGCTGGGACCACGGGTCCACCCGCCGAGCGTCGTTGACGCTGGGATGGAGACGACCGGGTCGCCCGCCGCGAATCGTGTGCGCGGTGCGGTGAAGAGGATTGCGGCATGAAAAGGCGGGAAACTGAACCGGAACGCGAGCGATCACTGGCGCGAGAGCTGCGGCTCGTCCGCCGACGCTCCCGCCTGCCGTGGGTCTACTCGAGTGTCCCACCGGTCTCCCACAGCCCAGCCGACCCCGGACGTCTTGAGGGCGAGAGCCTCACAAACACGTCGGTGGTGACCGTTCCTACCGCCTTTCCAGGACGTCCCGCCCGCACGCAGTGCGGGCCAGAGACACTGCAGACTAGCGAGGCGGAACAACATGCCCGTCCGCCCGGACGCCGCCTCGCTATGTCTGTCGCCGGAGAAACGCAGGGACGTCGAGGGGTGAGCTCGCCTCGAATACGTTCTCTCCCGCCGACACTCCCGTTCCCGTTGCTACGTTCGAAAGCGACAGGTCCAGGGCCGGGCGGCGGATGACTCCGACCGTGGGAGGCCCGGCCTGAAGCATCGCCGCCGACTCGGCCGCGCTGGCGACTGTCCGCGCTTTCGACGCGGCCGCAGCCACATGAGCCGGCACTTCGGCTGGATTCAGATGCGCCGAGTAGATGTTCAGATCGACCGGCGTAGCAGACGCGGCCGCCGGCGTCTGACGAGCGGCCTTGCGCTCGAAGCCCGTAGCAATGACGGTGATCTTTACCTTCCCCACGAGCTGAGGATCGACCACGGCACCGAAGATGATGTTGGCGTCCTCGTGCGCGGCCTCCTGGATGACGCACGATGCCTCGTTGACTTCCATCAGCGACAGATCTGGTCCGCCCGTGACGTTGATAATCACGCCGCGCGCACCATGCACGGAGCTGTCCTCGAGCAGCGGGCTCGAGATCGCCCTCTGCGCCGCCTGCATTGCGCGGCCGTCGCCTTCGGACGTACCGGTTCCCATCATGGCCACACCCATCCCTGACATGATCGTCTTGACGTCTGCGAAGTCGAGGTTGATCAAGCCCGGTACCAGGATCAGGTCGGAGATCCCCTGAATGGCCTGTCGCAGCACGTCGTCGGCGAGCGTGAACGCATCGGTCAGCGGCGTCTTGCGGTCGATGAGGGAGAGCAGCCGTTCGTTGGGAATAGTGATGACCGTGTCCACGCACTCACGCAGCGACTCGAGCCCGGCCTCGGCCTGCATCGCGCGCTTCTTTCCCTCGAAGCGGAACGGCTTGGTGACGACCGCGATGGTCAGCGCGCCGAGCTCGCTCGCCAGGCTGGCAATCACAGGTGCCGCACCTGTACCCGTTCCGCCGCCGAGCCCCGTCGTCACGAAGATCATGTCGGCACCGGACAGATGTTGAATGATGTTGTCGGTGTCCTCGAGCGCCGCCTGCCGGCCGATGTTGGGGTCGGCGCCGGCCCCGAGTCCCTTGGTCAGCTTACGGCCGATCTGAACCTTGACGTCGGCCTTGTTGTGGTCGAGTGCCTGCACGTCGGTGTTGGCGACGATGAACTCGACCCCGCCGAGGCCGACCTCCACCATCCGGTCCACCGCGTTGCTGCCGCCGCCTCCGACGCCTACCACCTTGATCTTGGCGCCGTTCCGTTGTTCCGGCGCCAGCGTCAGCCTGAGCGTTTCGGCCTCGCGGCCCTTGCGCCCGTCGAGTTCTTTCATGCTAGACCTCCTGTCGTTCGACTGAACGGCACTCATCTAAAAGAATTCCTTGAATATCGAGCGAAGCTGCGACACGACGCGGCTGAACGCGTTGCCGGGACCCTTCTGTTCGGGCGCCCGGTTGCGGTGCGCGTAGAGCGCAACTCCGACTGGTGTGGCAAAGACCGGACTGCTGATGTGATCGGAGAGTCCGCCGACCTGAATCGGCAGGCCGCGCCTGATCGGCAGATCGAAAATCTGTTCGGCGATCTCGGGCATGCCCTCGAGGATTGCGCCACCACCGGTCAGCACGATCCCGGAGTTGAGCGACTTCTCGTAGCCGGCGCGCCTGATTTCATCCCAGACGAGGTGAAAGATCTCCTCCGCGCGAGGCTGCATGATCTCCGACAGGATCCGTCGCGCCATCAGTCGCGACTTGCGGCCTCCCACGCTGGCGACCTCAATCGTGTCGTCTTCGTCGACCATCGACGACAGCGCGCACCCGTACTTGCGCTTGACCTTCTCCGCGTCAGGGATCGGCGTGCGCAGTCCGACCGCGATGTCGCTGGTGAAGTGATCGCCACCCACCGCAACGACCCCCGTGTGCCAGAGATGACCGCGCTCGTAGATCGCGAGGTCCACGGTTCCGCCACCGATGTCGACCAGCGCCACGCCAAGTTCCTTCTCGTCTGGCGTCAGCACTGCTTCGGCCGCCGCCAGCTGCTCGATCACGGTATCGACGACTTGAACGCCCGCACGATTGACACACGCGACGATGTTCTGCGTCGAGGAGACCGCGCCGGTGACGACATGGACGTTGACCTCGAGCCTCGCACCGGTCATCCCTTCGGGAGCGCCGATGCCGTCCTGTTCGTCCACGACGAAGTCCTGCGGCAGGACATGCAGAATCTCGCGGCCGGTCGGAAGCGCCACGGCTTTCGCCGCATCGATCGCACGCCTCACGTCATCGCGGGTCACCTCACGGTTCTTGCCTGCCACCGCCACGACACCCCGGCTGTTGAACCCCTTGATGTGCGGACCCGAGATCGCCAGGTGGACGAAGTCGATCTCGATGCCCGCCATCAACTCGGCTTCCTCGATTGCCTTCTTGATCGAGTCGACCGCCGCCTCGAGATTGACGACGACACCTCGCTTGATGCCGCGCGACTCCGAGACGCCGATGCCGACCACGTTCAGACTGCCGTCCTCGAGGCTTTCACCCACGACGCAGACGACCGTCGAGGTGCCGACGTCGAGCCCGACTACGTATTGCTCTCTGCGAGCCACGTGAACTCCTTGATGACGTCACTGACGTGCCGGGCGTCTCCGCGCCTCGGCATGTCGGAACCGCCAACACAAATGCTGCTCATCTCAGCCGCCGCGCTGACTGGGCACGCGAGCCGTCGCGTTCCCTCGCCTGCGTCCCTCGTTCAACGGTCGGACCACGACCCGTTCGCCGAAGCGCAGGTCCACATAGTCGATGCCCGGCATGCGTTCGCGCAGCGCAGGCATGAGATCGAGATAGGCCTGCACACGCTCTGAGAATCGTTCGTCTCCAAGACGAAGAAGCGCCGTGTCTCCCTTCAGGAGCACTATCGCGTTGCGGCGATCGGTCACGTCGATCTGCGAAACCCGCGACGCCAGCCCAGGCCGGCTCTCGAGTTCGCTCATGAGCCGACCAGCCAGTGCCGCACGCGCTTCGTCAGCCGTTCCGTCATCTCCGGGCTTTACACCGAGCCCGTCGATGATCGGCAGGTCGAGATCTGCATAGTTGGGACCGAACTCGTCGATGACCGTGCCGGTTCTGTCGATCAGGAACAGCGTGCCCTTGATGCGTCCGATTCCGATGGGACGACGCTCGGTGATCGACACGGCGAGCGTCCCTGGGAACATCCGGCGAATCGACGCATGCGCAACCCAGGGCGAGGCGAGCAGCCGCTGCCGCCAGCTCTCCAGATCGGTCATGACGATGCTCGCGCCTGACAGCCCGTCGAGCAGGCCAAGCACTTCGCCCCTCGACATACGCTGGTTGCCCTGCACCGTAATTCGCGTCACTGTCAGCGCCTCGGACGCAAGAACGAAACTCAGCGTCTGATACAGCGCGAACCCGACGACGATGGACGCAGCGGATACCCGCGCCACCGTCCGCCATGACGGTCGCCACCGGCGCTTGCGTGCGGGGCTGACGCGCGCGCGTCGAAATCGTTTGTCCGCAGGCGCGGCGACCGCCGTCATGACACGGCTCCTCGCTGTTCCAGCGCCCTGGTCAGCTTCTTCGGCACCGTGCCGATCGACCCGGCGCCCAGCGTCACTACGGCATCACCCGGTCGCGCAATGCGCACCAGTGTGGCGAGGACGTCATCGAGCGTGCGCGCCACATGAACCGGACGTCCCGATCCCGTTCGAATGGCCTCGGCCAGCCGGTCTACCGTGACGCCGGCAATGGCCTCTTCACCGGCAGCGTAGATATCGCACAGCACAATCTCGTCCGCATCGCGCAGCGCTGGGCCGAACGCCTCGAGCAGATGTGCCGTTCGAGAGTGGCGATGCGGTTGAAACGCGACGATGAGCCGGCGGCCGAGTGTTGCCCGGGCCGCGGTCATGACGGCTGCGATCTCCGTCGGGTGATGGCCGTAGTCATCGACCACGAGCACGCCGTCGACTTCGCCATGGCGCTCGAATCGCCGTTCAGCGCCATGAAAGCCCGCGAGGGCAGTCGCAACACGGTTGAAATCGAGCCCGATGCGTTCCCCCACAGCCACGGCAGCGAGGGCGTTCAACAGGTTGTGTCTGCCTGGCACCGCGAGGTCTATCCGGCCGAGCGTCTCGATGCCGCCAACGCCTCGACGATGCACGACACAGCGTCCGCCAAACGAGCCGATCTCGACGTCGGTGGCCAACACGTGAGCCTCGGCGTGGTCGATGCCGTAGGTCACGAGGCGGCGGCTGACACGTGGAAAGATCGCCCGTAGATTGACGTCGTCCGCGCACGCCACCGTGGCGCCGTAGAAGGGAACCTTGTTCACGAACTCGACGAACGCGTCCTGCAACGTGGCCAGGCTTCCGTAGCTGTCCATATGCTCATCGTCGATGTTGGTGACAACGGCGATCGAGGGCCACAGCTTGAGGAACGAGCGATCGCTCTCATCGGCTTCGGCAACCATGTAGTCCCCCTGTCCAAGCCGCGCGTTGCTGCCGAAGGCGCTGAGCCGGCCACCGATCACGGCGGTCGGATCCAGTCCTGCCCGTTCGAGCACCAGCGCGATCATCGACGTCGTCGTGGTCTTTCCGTGTGAGCCGGCGACGGCAATCGAGAATCGCAGTCGCATCAGCTCGGCCAGCATCTCGGCCCGCGGAATGACCGGGATGCCGCGTGCGCGCGCCTCCACGATTTCCGGGTTAGTCGGGCGCACGGCGGACGAGTAGACAACGACGTCGGCGCCCCTGACTTGCTGTGCTCTGTGCCCTTCGAACACCATCACGCCGAATGTCTGCTCCAATCGCGTCGTGACTTCCGACCGTTTCGCATCAGACCCGCTCACCACGTATCCGAGGTTGGCCAACAACTCGGCAATCCCGCTCATGCCGATTCCGCCAATCCCGACGAAATGCACGCGCCGCGTGCGGCCGAGCATCAGTGCCACGAGCCGTTCCAGGTTCCAGGTTCCGGGTTCCACGTTCCGGAACACGGAACATTCATCGCGCCAGCTCCAGAATCCGATCGACGATGACCCTCGCGGCATCGGGTCGTGCCAGTTGTGCGGCGGCCTGACCCATTCGGCGGCGTTCGACCTCGTTCGCCGCGAGCCACAGGAGTTCAGTCGCCAACCCCTCTCCGCTCAACTCCCGCTGGTCGATCATCTTTGCGGCGCCAACCTTGACGAGCGCTTCCGCATTTCGGCGCTGGTGGTCGTCAGTGGCGCCGGGAAACGGGATGAGAATCGATGGCCTGGCCGCGGCCGTGAGTTCCGCCAGCGTCGTCGCTCCCGATCGACAGACGACGAGGTCGGCCGCGTTCATCTCCCGATCCATCGCGAACAGGAACGGTTCCACGCGGGCTTCGAGCCCGGCGCGCCGGTAGCCATCCCTGACCATTTCCAGATCGCGTTCTCCCGACTGGTGCGTGATGGCCACTGCAGGTGCAGCGGCAGCCAGCCGCGGCGCCGCCTCCACCATGGCCACGTTGATCGCGTGCGCGCCCTGAGAGCCGCCAAAGACTAGAACCCGAGCCGCCCCTGGCGGCGAACTGTGTTCCGCATACGCCTCCCCACGAAAAAATTCCGACCGCACCGGGTTACCCGCAACGAACGCCTTCGCACCAAACGCCGCGCGCCCCTCGTCGTAAGTGACCGCCGCGGCGCTCACCATCGATGCCAGCAATCGATTGGTCAATCCCGGCACGGCGTTCTGCTCCATCAGCAGCGTCGGAACCCCGCGCGCGGCCGCGAGCGCGACCACCGGTCCCGAGCTGTAGCCACCCACGCCAATCACGACAGACGGCCGCCGGCGCGAGATCACCTGCCACGCATCGATCGCACTGGCCGGAAGGAGCGCAAGCCCCCGCATCAGCGATGGCAGCGACTTCCCTTTGAGGCCGGCGCTGCGGATCACCTCCAGCGTGAAGCCCTCGCGCGGAACCACACGCGATTCGATGCCGGCAGCGGTGCCGACGAACGTCACCTGTGCGTCCGGAACCCGCGCGAGCAGTGCTCTGGCCACGGCGATGCCGGGATACAAATGTCCTCCTGTGCCGCCACCTGCGATCAGCACCGACAGCGCCACTCACACCCTCACCTTCGGACCTCGGACGTCGCACGGCTTCAAGCCGTTTCCTCGTGCTGCGACACGTTCAGCAGGACGCCGATACCCACAAGACTGATGAGGAGCGACGATCCACCCGAGCTCACCAGTGGAAGCGGGATGCCTTTCGTCGGCAACAGGCCGAGCACGACGCTGATATTCACGAGCGCCTGGACGGCGATCATCGCGGTGAACCCAAGCGCGAGAAACGACCCGAAAGCGTCGTGCGCCCGCATCGCGATGCGCATGCCGCGCCAGGCGATGATGCAGAAGCACACGAGCACAGTCGTTGTCCCGACGAGACCCAGCTCCTCCCCGATGACGGCGTAGATGAAATCGGTGTGGGGCTCGGGAAGAAAGAAGAGCTTTTGCACTCCACCCATCAGGCCACGTCCGAACACGCCGCCAGTGCCGACCGCGATCAGCGACTGCATGACCTGAAAGCCGTCTCCGAGCGGATCGGCTTCGGGATTCAGGAAGGCCAGAAGCCTTCGCAATCGATACGGTGAGCTGGCAACCAGCAGATAGAGAATTGGGATCACAGCGATCGCCGTCCCCACCAGGTAGCGATAGTTCAATCCCGCTGCGAAGACCATCGTGCCGACGACCACCAACAGCGACACGGCGGTCCCCAGATCCGGCTCGAGCAGAATCAGTCCGCTCATGGCGCCGCTGACGATCCCGATCGGCAGCAGCGAGTACGAGAGCTCGTCGATGCGGTGCATGCGCCGCTCGAGCATCAGCGCAGTGAAGAGCACCGCCGCGATCTTGGCGAACTCGGACGGCTGGATGCCAAGCCCGCCAACGTTGAACCATCGACGTGCGCCATTCACCGGTGCGCTGAACAGGACGAGCACGAGCAGCACGCATACCGCACCGGTGAGCGACCAGATGAACGTCTCGTTCCGGTAGGTGCGGTAGTCGATCCGCATCACCACCGCGAGCGCGACCAGGCCGAGCGCCGTCCACATGGCCTGCCGGATGAGGAACATGTAGGCCTGCCCGAATCGGTCGAATGCGAGTGCGGCCGACGCGCTGTAGACCATCACGACGCTGACGCACACCAGCAGCACCGCCGCGGTGAATAGAATCCGGTCCGATTTGAGCTTCCTTGCCATTCCTCAGCCCGTATAGAAACCCGGCAAAACGACCGAAAAGCTCGACTGGTCCCTGCAACAGGGACCCGCGCCCCGAGATCGGCTAAGATCCCGATCCCTTCACGGCTGGCCTCGGCCGCGGCGATCGCGTGGTTGCCGCCGCCGAAACCGCGTAGCGACGAAGGCACGAGCAGTCAGCAGTCATCAGTCGGCGCGTGGGATGGGACACTCACCTCGCAGACCGGGGTAGCCTGCGTTCCCAGCGGTAAGCTCCCACCCGCGCCGGCCGACTGACGACTGCTCACGGCTCACACCTTCCGTTGTCAAGCACTCGACCGACCTCGCAATTTCTCGACCTCTTCTTTGAACACTCGTCCTCGCTCGGCGTAATCACGAAACCAGTCGAAGCTCGCGCACGCCGGTGCAAGGAGCACAACGCCGTCCGGGCGCGCGGCCTCGTATCCGCGCTCGACGGCTTCCCGCATCGACGTCGCATCGATGACCGGCACCACTTCAGCGAGCGCCTCGCGAACCAACGAAGCCGCCTCTCCCATCGCCACGACTGCGCGACCGCGCGACGCAACGGCGTTCCGCAAATCCCTGAAGTCGCCACCCTTGAAGTGGCCGCCGATGAGCGCCACGACACGTCGGTCAAAGCTCTCAATCGATCGACGGGCAGCTTCGATGTTCGTGGCCTTCGAGTCGTTGACGAAGCTCACATCACCGATCTGCCCCGCAGGCTCCATCACATGCTCGAGGCCGTGGAAGCCCTCGAGGGCAGCGCGCATCGCTCCCGTGCTGATGCCGGCGACAGATGCTGTCGCCACCGCGGCCACCACGTTTCCAAGCATGTGCCTGCCCTTGAGCTCCACCGCTGCCACAGGCAACAACCGTTCTGTCGCGGTCCCCGTGCGACGAACGATCCAGTCACCATCCACCGAGAAGCCGTGACTCGTGGATCCAAACGGCGAGAATCCGATGCGCGTGGCTGCCATCCCCTCGCTATAGGCCATCACCGTCGGATCGTCGAGGTTGACGACAGCCCAGTCACCGGCGCGTTGATTCGCAAAGATCCGCGCCTTGGCCGCCGCATACGCCTCAACGGTTGGATGGCGATCGAGATGGTCATCCGCGAGGTTGAGCCACAGCGCGATCCACGGGCGGAACGTCGTCGTCATCTCGAGCTGAAAGCTGCTGACTTCGACGGCGTGAATCGTGTCCGCTGTCGAATCATCGACCTGCGACGACAACGGGACACCGATGTTGCCTCCTACCAGGACGGGCCGGCCGTCGGCCGCAATCATTCGCCCGAGCAACGTGGTCGTTGTCGACTTTCCCTTGGTGCCGGTGACCGCAATCACCCGCCCGCGCAGCCATCGTGAGGCAAGCTCCAGCTCACCGATGACCTCCACTCCGCGCTGCCTGGCGGCGATGAGGTGCGGTTCTTCGGGTGGGACACCAGGGCTCGTGACGACCAGGTCAGCGGCATCGAAGGTCCGCTGACTGTGGCCACCCAGCTCCACGTCGATGCCCGCCTCCCGCAACACCGAGGCGCGATCGAAGTCCTCTCGTTGCTCGGTCAACACCACCCTCGCACCCTTTCTGCGAAGCAACTCCGCGGCAGCAATGCCGCTACGCGCCGCTCCCACGACCACGACGCGCCGCCCCTGTACCGCGAACTCTTCATCCGCCACACCATCACCGCAGCTTCAACGTGGTGAGACTGAAAAGCGCGAAGATCACCGCGACGATCATGAATCTGGTGATGACCTTCGGTTCGCTCCATCCGAGCAGCTCGAAGTGATGGTGGAGCGGCGCCATCTTGAACACGCGCTTCCCGGTGAGCTTGAAGGAGGCGACCTGGATGATGACGGAGAGTCCCTCGAGCACGAACACGCCGCCCACGATGGGCAACAGCAGTTCCTGCTTGATCAGAATCGCGACGGTACCGAGCGCGCCGCCGAGCGCCAGCGATCCGACATCGCCCATGAAGATCTCGGCGGGATACGAGTTGTACCAAAGGAAACCGAGGCTTGCCCCGACAAGCGCGCCGCAGAAAATGGTCAGCTCGCCGGCGGGAGGGAAACGCACGAGCAGCAGGTAGTCGGCGAGGACGGCGTGCCCCGTGACATACGCAAGCGCGGTATACGCGGCGGCAGCGACACCGAACGTGCTGATCGCCAGTCCGTCCAGTCCGTCGGTCATGTTCACGCCGTTGCTGGCGAACACCAGCACGAACACCGCGAACACGACGTAGAAGTACCCGAGATCGGGGATCAGGTTCTTGAAGAACGGAAAGATCAGTCGCGTGCTGTAGAGCGGTGGATTCAACTGGGAGAGATAGAGCACCGCAAGACCGACGGCGACACCGACGATGATCTGGCCGAGCATCTTGTAGCGTGGAATCAGCCCGTGATGCGAGCGCCGTGTGATCTTCAGGTAGTCGTCCGCAAAGCCCACTGCACCGAAACCGACGGTCGCGAGCACCGCGATCCAGACATACGGGTTCGACAGGTCCGCCCAGAGCATCGTGGGCACGACGGCGGCGGTCACGATGAGGAGACCTCCCATCGTTGGCGTGCCCGCCTTGGCCCGGTGCGACTGCGGCCCTTCCTGCCGGATGATCTGCCCGATCTGAAAGTCGCGCAGCGTCCGAATGAGCCACGGCCCGAACAGAATGCTGATGGCAAGCGCGGTCAGGCTGGCGGCAGCGGTTCGAAACGTGATGTAACGCGTGACGTTCAGCGCACCCAGAACGGGGTCGAGATCGGCGAGCGGCGGTAACAGGTAATAGAGCATCAGCCAAGTTCCGCCACAAGCGCATCGGCTACGACGTCAGTACGTGTGCCACGCGAGCCTTTGACGAGCACGAGGTCCCCCGCCTTGATCTCAGCCAGCACCGCGGGCGCCGCCTGGTCGCTGGTCTCAAAGTACAAACGGCCGACGACTCCATTCCTGCCGCAACCGCGGCACGCGCGAGCGCGTTGGCCGGCGGACCACCGACGACAAACAGCCGCCCCAGGCCGGCGGCGGCTGCCGCCCGACCGCACGATTCATGGAGATCGCTCGAATGGACGCCCAGTTCGAGCATCTCTCCGAGCACGGCGACCGCGCGTGTTTCCCGCGCCTCGTAGGCCACGACCTCGAGCGCTCGGCGCAGAGCTGACGGGCTCGAGTTGTACGAGTCATCGATGAGCGTAATGCCGTCGCGGAGCCGTCGCACTGAGCCGCGGCGGTCGGCCGGCTGCAGTCGGGGAATCTCGTCGGCGATCTCGTCGAGACCAATACCGCATTCGAGGGCCACGGTGATCGCGGCCAGCACGTTCAACAGGTTGCCGCGCCCGAGCAGCGCCATCTCAATCGTCCGCTCGCCGAGCGGCGTTTCGACGTCGGCGCTCATGCCGGCGATGCCACGGTCACGGACGCTGTGCGCCCGGACGGTTGCCCCCTTCGTCTCGCCGAACGTCAGCACCCTGCCTGCGAATCCGCGTGCGCGGGCCATCACGCGGTGATCGTCGGCGTTGCACACCAAGACGGTGCTGGCGGTGGCGCCCTCCATGATCTCGGCCTTGGCGTCGGCAATCGCATCTGCCGATGCAAAGAAGCCGAGATGCGCATCGCCGACGTTGGTCCAGACACGCACGTCCGGCGAGGCGATCTCGACGAGCCTGCGGATCTCGCCCGCGTGATTCATCCCGAGTTCCATCACGGCGATGTCGGGCGCGCTGCGCAGCTGCATCAACGAGAGTGGGAGTCCGATGTGGTTGTTCAAGTTCCCCTTGTTCTTCACTACCGCACATCGCGTGGCCAGGAGTGCCGCGATCGCCTCCTTCGTTGTCGTCTTGCCCGCGCTCCCCGTGATCGCAATCACTCGCGTGGCGACCGACGTGCGTACGGCATGGGCCAGCCGTTGCAACGCCTCGAGCGTGTCGGGCACTTCAATCGTCCGGCTGTCGTCCTGCACCCGACCGCGCTCGACGATCGCGCCCACGGCACCGCGATTGAGCACATCGGCGACGAACGCGTGTCCGTCGAACCGTGGTCCGCGCAGTGCCACGAACAGGTCGCCGGGCTTGAGCGTCCGGCTGTCGGTGACGACGTCACCAACAACCGGGTCGGAACGGTCGGCCCGCCGCGTCGCACCCACTGCGTTGGCGACCCATGCGAGCGTCATCGTCAGCGCTGTCACCCTGCCGGCGATTTCAGCCGTCGCGATGCCAATGCCTCCCTCGCCACCTCGACATCGTCGAAGGCGAACGTGCGGCCCCCGATCTCCTGGTACTTCTCGTGCCCCTTGCCCGCGACGAGCACGACGTCACCCGGATCGGCCATTCCAACGGCGTGCTGAATGGCCTCGCGACGATCCGGGCGTGTCAGCACTTCCGCTCCGCTCTGCCTCGTTTCCGCGTCGGCTCCACGCTTGACCTCTTCGATGATCCGGTTGGGATCCTCGGTGCGAGGGTTGTCGGAGGTGATCACGACAACGTCGCTGAGGCGGGCGGCGACCATGCCCATGAGCGGCCGCTTCGTCTTGTCGCGATCGCCACCAGCGCCGAACACCGTGATCAGACGCCGCCGGGCAACGGGGCGTGTCGTCTCCAGCAGGTTTCGCAGCGCATCGTCGGTATGGGCGTAGTCGACGACGACCGTCACGTCGTCAGCCGGACTCGAGGCCACTTCGAAACCGGCCAGGCACGCCCGCGAGACCTTCGAGCCCCTGCTCGATTGCCTCGGTGGGAACGTCGAGCGCAGTCGTCGTCGCGATCGCGGCGAGGATGTTGTAGACGTTCGGTCTGCCGACGAGTCTGGAACGCACCTTGACCGGACCTCGGCGCGAGCGCACGTCGAACTGCAGGCCTTCGAGCGAGTACGAGAGTGAGCCGGGCGAGACGTCGGCCGACTTCGTCAAACCGTAAGTCACCGGGCGCTTCACAACGTCCACGAGCGACGCGCCGCGTGGATCGTCGATGTTGATCACCGCCGGCGCATCGTCCGGCAGCATCTCGAACAGCCGTCGCTTCGCGGCGAAGTAGTCGTCCATGCCAGTGTGGAAATCGAGGTGATCCCGCGTCAGGTTGGTGAAGATGCCTGCGGCAAATCGAATTCCATCCACGCGCTTGAGGGCCAGCGCATGTGACGACACCTCCATCACGCAGACTCGGCAGCCCGCCGTGATCATCTCCTTCATGAACCCCTGTACCTCGGAGGCTTCCGGCGTCGTGCGCGTCGCTTCGAAGTCACGGTCGCCGATCCGATAGAGCACCGTCCCCATCAGACCGCACTTGATCCCGGCCCCTTCCATGATGGCGTTGACCAGGTAGGCCGTCGTTGTCTTACCGTTGGTTCCGGTGATGCCAATGACCTGCATCTGGCGACTGGGGTGGCCGTTGAACTCCGCCGCGAGATAGGCCAACGCGAGGCGCGCATCGGGGACCGTGATCCACGCGGCGGCGCCGGGGCCCTGAGCCGCGCTCTCCGATACGATGGCCGCAGCTCCAGCGGCAATGGCTTGCGGAGCAAACGCAACGCCGTCCATCTTGAGGCCCCGAAGCGCGACGAACACCGTTCCCGGCGTGACGCGCCGCGAGTCGTGCGTGACCCCTGTACAGGTTTGTTGCAACGCGGCGTGCCCCCCCCCCGACAACCCGCGCTCGTCAATCGTGACGAGCCGCCTGAACGCGCGCAGCAGTTCCTCGACTGTCATGGCGCTTCGGTGTTCACCACTCGATCGACACGTCGTTCGAGCGTGAGCACGACGGCCACGCCGGAATCGAGCGGTTCACCTGGCGCTGGTGCCTGATCCACCACCAACCCGCTGCCACGCAGTTGCGCCGACAAGCCGAGACGGGACATGACAGCGAGGGCGTCACGGGCACTCAGACCAGTCATGTCAGGAAACTGCGAAGCCGAGATGCTTGCCGTGGCCGGCACGGGCACGAGCGATGGTGGCGGCGTCACCGGTCCCGCCGCCGCAAGCTGACCGGTCTCGTCCGGCCGGCTGGCGAGCACGGGCTCGGGTGCATCGATCGATGCGGGGATGCCGTATTGCCGGAGCGCCGCCGTCGCGATTCGCTGGAAGATCGGCGCGGCGACGACACCGCCATAGGGAGAAACTCTGTGCGGCGAATCGACGACGACCACGATTGCGAAGGCCGGCTTGCGTGAAGGAACGAAGCCGACAAACGAGACGTTGTAGTCGGAATGCCCGCGGTAGCTGCCGTTCACGAGCTTCTTGGCGGTTCCTGTCTTTCCCGCGACGGTGTACCCGGGGACCTGCGCACGCTCGCCCGTCCCGTCCTCGACGACCTTCTCCATGATCCCGGTCAGCGTCGCCATGGTGCTCCCGCTGGCCACACGACCGTGCACCCGGTGCGGGACCGGCAAGCGTCTGTCGCCGCGAATCACGGCGCGTACTGCGCGTGGCTGGAGGAGGTCGCCGCCATTGGCAACGGCGCTCACGGCGACGGCCATCTGCAGCGGGGTGACACCGACCTGGTAGCCCATGGCAACGGAAGCCAGCGCGCTGTCGTTCAGCGACGAGGGATCCCAGACCATCCCGGGGCTCTCACCACGAAAGTCGGGAGACGTTGGCTTCCCGAAACCAAAACGCTTCACGTAGTCGCCGATCTTCTCCGGCCCGAGTCTCAGCGCGACCTTGATGGCGCCGACGTTACTCGACCGCACGATGACGTCGGCGAACGAGAGCACGCCGTAGTTGTGGTCGTCGTTGATGACGCGCGATCCAAACCTGATGTTGCCCGCGCTGGCGTCGATCATCGCCTCCGGCGTGATCGCTTTCTCCTCGAAGGCAGCACTCGCGGTCACGATCTTGAACGTCGATCCGGGCTCGTAGTAGTCCTGCACCGCCCGATTGCGCCGTGACTCTACCCGCGCCTCGCGATACGCATTCGGGTTGAACGAAGGGTAGTTGGCCAGCGCCAGGATCTCGCCTGTTGCCGGATCCATGATCACCGCTGATCCCGCCGATGCGCCGCTCGACTCGACGCCGGCGCGCAACTCGCGTTCCGCGACGTACTGCAGGTACTGATCGATGGTCAGCTCGAGCGAGGCGCCGGTGGTCGGCGGCCGTTCGACGCGGCTGAAGGCGTGGCGCCGCGCATCGGTCTGCACCAGGATCGTGCCGGCCTTGCCTCGAATGAGCGAGTCGTAGGTCCCTTCGATGCCACCGAGACCGACGTTGTCCACGCCCACGTAGCCGAGCAGGTGAGACGCGAGCTCGCGGTTGGGATAGCGACGCTGATTCTCGCGGATGAATCCGATGCCCTCCATGTCCAGGTCGGCAACGCGCCGCGCCTGCTCGGGCGAGACCTGACGACGGACGTACGCGAAGTGCTTACCCTTGCGGATGCGGTCGGCAATCGCGGCACGGTCGCCGGCCTCACAATCGCGCAGTGCCCGGCACAGCGTGGCTGCCGCCTGATCCGGATCGCCGAGCTCGGTCGGCACGGCATAGATGGTGTCGGCGTCGATGCTGCGCGCCAGGATGCGGCCGTTGCGATCGAGGATCTCGCCGCGCTTGGCCGGTGATTCGATCGTTCGTGACTGCTGACGGTCGGCGCGCGCGGTCAGATCGGCGTGCCGGAAGATCTGCAGATACACGAGCCGCGCCTCGATCGCTGCCGACCACACGAGCAGCAGGCAGAAAGCGACCGTGAGCCTTTGCCTCAGCGTCGTGCGCCAGTCGTTGCTGGACTTGTCGGCCACCGCGAACTCCGTTTCGACCTACCGGCGTGCCACAACCGAGCGCGGCGGTGCCGGAGCGGGCGTGACCCGCTCGATGACTGTGGAGTCGTCCGGCGTCGGCGCCACCATCCGCAGCTGGCCGGTTGCGACGCGTTCGACCCGCGCCGGCGCTTTCAGCGTCTCGACCTCGAGACGCAGATGCCGATTGACCAACTCTTGTTCGGCGCGCTCCTGCAACATCTGCTCGTAGCGGTAGCCATGCTGCTGCAGCTCGAAGTGCTGCCACGCCGAGAAGAGGAGCACGAGCACGAGGAACAGACCGATCCCCATCGATCGCCACATCTCCCGGTGCCGCTCGAGGTCCACCTCGCGCACGATCGGGTTGTTGCGAATGTCTTTCTTGATCGAGTACTCGTATGCGTCGCCGCTCATATCTGCCTCGTTCCTCGATCAGACCGGCCGTTCAGCCGCCCTGAGCTTTGCGCTCCGGGCGCGAGGGTTGCGATCGATTTCCGTCTCTGACGGCACGATCGGCCGCTTCGTGCGAATGGTGATCGTGCCCGCCGCCTGCAGCGCGCGGAACGTGTGCTTCACCACGCGATCCTCGAGCGAGTGAAACGTCAGCAGCACCAGGCGCCCTCCCGGCGCCAGCCGTGCCGCCGCGCGCGCGAGAAAACCGTCCAGCCCCTCCAGTTCGCGGTTGACCCAGATTCGGATCGCCTGGAACGTGCGGGTCGCCGGATCGATGCGTGTGTACCCCTTGCGCGGAACGGTCCGCCTCACGATGTCAGCCAACTGACCCGTCGTCTCGATCCGCCGGCTCTTTCGTGTCTCGACAATCGCCCTCGCCACGCGCCGGGCGTGACGTTCTTCACCCATCTCGTAGATCACATCGGCGAGTGACTTCTCGTCGATCGCCGCAAGCATCTCGGCCGCCGTGGCGCCGCTCGTCGTGTCCATGCGCATGTCGAGTGGTTCGTCGCGCCTGAAGCTGAACCCGCGACCGGGCGCGTCGAGTTGCAGCGACGACACGCCGAGATCGGCGAGCATTCCATCGACTTGTCCCACACCCCTTGCGTTCAGCACGTCTTCGAACCCGCGGTAATCGGCGTGCGCGACCTCGACGACGGGACCGGCGTTGCGCAAGGTCTCGCGTGCGCGATCGAGTGCCTGGAGATCGCGATCGAGCCCGATGACGCGCGACGCGCCCGCTTCGACGAGTGCAAGCGCATGTCCCCCCAACCCCACAGTGCAGTCCACGAAGACTCCACCCCGTGATGGCTCGAGATGCTCGACCACCTCGCCCACCATGACGGGGTCATGAACCCAGGAGTCCTCGTTCACACGTCACGGTTCATCGGATTGCGTTACCATCCCCGATCAGATCCCGTGCTCCGACAACCGCAGTCCGTCTTCGTCGGTCCACGCCTCTCGCTGCAGCTTCTGGAGGAACCGTTGATCGTTCCAGACCTCCAGGTACTCGATGCGGCCGAATACGCGCACGTCGCCAACGATCGACGCGCTCTCTCGCAGATGCGGCGGAATGACGATGCGACCCTGAGTGTCCAGTTCGCTCGTCTGGCCGAAGTAATTGACGCGGTCGAGAAACTTCAAACGCGTCGGATGGTTTCTGGGCATCGCCATCAGCCTGCGCTCGACCTCGAGCCACGCCGCCATCGGGTAGATGCGCACGTTCTCCCCCGACAGGCTCGTGACGAAGACGTCCGGTCCCTGCTTGTCCTGGATGTCCGCTCTGAACATCCCGGGCACCTTGAGTCGGCCTTTTTCATCGATCCTGGCCGCGGCGCTCCCGCGCATCCCGTTTTGGTCCACTTAACTCCAGAAATTTCCACATGGATAGTAAGTGGCGTGGGTGACGATGTCAACCGGCAAACTCCTGATCCCAAGTAAGTTGCGCCAAACTTTCGTCAGAATTTTGTGCATCGGCAAATGGCGTACACCGCGAATAGCGCCTCCCTTGACGCGTACCCTGCGGGCCGTGGACCGCTGAAACGCAGGTCCGATCGCCGGGAGTGAGGGGTCTCGCGTGCTAGGCTGCTTTGATTCATGCTTCGAGCGGCTCTCATAGGTTTCCCATCCAGCGGCAAGACAACGTTGTTTCAGCTCATGACGAGCGCCCGTGATGCACCGAAGGGAAGGGGCGACGTCAACATCGGCATCTCAAAGGTTCCGGACAAACGTCTCGATGTGCTGACCGCGATGTACAACCCGCGCAAGCGTGTGCCCGCAACAGTTGAATTCACCGACATCATCGCTCCCGCTCGCAGCGGTGCCCAGGCACTCGTTGACGTGGCGGGATACAAGAACGCCGACGCACTCGTGCATGTGGTGCGCGCGTTCCGCGATCAGAGTGTCCCTCACCCATCAGGCTCGATCGACCCCGCACGAGACGCGCAGGCGATGGAGAACGAGTTGATCCTCGCCGACCTCGGTGTCGCCGAGCGTCGGCTCGAACGCATCGAGAGAGATCTGAAGAAGGGTCGCTCTGCGGAACTCGAGAAAGAGGGCGATCTGGTGCGCCGTTGTCAGGCAGCGCTCGAAGACGGGAAACCGTTACGGGCGCTCGAGCTGACTGGCGATGATCTGAAGCGGCTGCGTGGCTTCCAGTTCCTGTCGGCCAAGCCGCTGCTGCTCGTCATCAATCTCGATGAAGAAGATCTGAGTGAGGTGGGATCGTCTGTCTCGAAAGCGGCCGACAAAGCCGGACTCACCGCGTTTCTCGCCCACGCCGCCACTCGTGCCGTAGCACTCTGCGCCAGGATTGAACTGGAAATCTCTCAGCTCGAGGGCGACGACGCCAAAGCGTTTCTGTCCGATCTGGGTCTGAAGGAATCGGGCCTCGACCGCGTCATCAGCACCAGCTACGATCTACTCGGCTACATCTCGTTCTTCACCGTTGGCGATGACGAATGCCGCGCATGGTCCATTGCGCGCGGCACCACCGCTCAGACAGCCGCGGGTGAAATCCACACCGACATCCAGCGAGGGTTCATTCGGGCCGAGGTGGTTGCCTACGACGCGCTCATCTCGCGCGGAACGATGGCGGCGTGTCGCGATCACGGCGAGGTACGCCTTGAAGGCAAGGAGTACGTCGTGCAGGACGGCGACATCATCAATTTCCGCTTTGCCACCTGAGCCAGCAGTGCGAGGCCGCGTCCGAACTCCACGCAAGTGGCATAGCAGAAGTAAAATGATCCGGCTCGTCCTTGCCAGCAAAAACCTTCCCGTGCTACGGTTTGGAGCCTCTCATGCCGGATCGCCCCCTGACGCGCGCCCCCGGTCTCAGCATGTTCTTTCCCGCGTATAACGACGCGGGCACGATCGGGAGTCTCGTGATCCAGGCGCAGGAAGCGATCCGACACCTGACGCCCGACTTCGAGATCATCGTCGTCAACGACGGCAGCCGCGATCACACGGGACAGATTGCTGACGAGCTCGCCCGGACCTACCCCAACGTCCGCGTCATTCACCACGTCGGCAATCGAGGTTATGGCGGCGCGCTGCGATCGGGGTTCTCGGCGGCGACGAAGGAGCTCATCGCCTACACCGATGGGGATGCCCAGTACGACCCGTCCGAGATCGCGGCGCTCTGGGCGCGACTCGGTGACGATGCCGATATGGTGACCGGCTACAAGATCAGCCGATCGGATCCGCTGCACCGAATCGTGATCGGCCGGGTTTATCACTACACGGTGAAGCTGCTCTTCGCGCTGCGCGTCCGCGATGTCGACTGCGACTTCCGCCTGATGCGCCGCGAGGTGTTCGATCGGGTGAAGCTCGATCGCGACAGCGGCGTCATCTGTCTCGAGCTGATGCGCAAGGTGCAGGACGCCGGATTCCGGGTCGTCGAGGTACCCGTTCACCATTACCATCGCACGCACGGACGCTCGCAGTTCTTCAACTTCCGTCGCGTGTTCCGAACCGGTATCGACGTGCTCAAACTCTGGATCGAGCTGGTGATGCTCGGGCGCGGACGTCAGAGTACGCCGGTACTGTTCCGCAACCCGTTGGCGCAACGGCAGACTCGATCCGAGCCGACCCGCGGCGTTCAGCCATGACTTCGTCCCCGACCGACTATCAGGCGTTCTATCAGGGACGCTCGGTCATGATCACGGGCGGGTTGGGTTTCATCGGCAGCAACCTGGCGCGCCAGCTCCTTGGTCTCGGCGCCCGCGTTTTGCTCATCGATTCACTGATCAGTGACTACGGCGGAAACCTGTTCAACATCGACGGTGTCGAAGACTGTCTCAAGGTCAACATCGCTGACATCCGCCAGCAGAGCACCATGAACTACCTGGTGCGCGGCCACGACGTGATCTTCAACCTGGCCGGTCAGGTCAGCCACATCGACAGCATGCGGGAGCCGTACACCGATCTGGAGATCAACTGCCGCGCCCAGCTCTCGCTGCTCGAGGCCTGTCGGCACAACAATCCGGCGGTGAAGGTGGTCTTCGCAGGCACGCGACAGATCTACGGTCGCGCCGATTTTCTTCCCGTGACCGAATCGCATCTGGTACGACCGACCGATGTGAACGGGATCAACAAGGCAGCCGGCGAGTACTACCACATGGTGTACAACAACGTCTTCGGGGTGCGCGCGTGCTCACTCCGACTGACCAACGTGTACGGACCGCGCCAGCTGATCAAGCACAATCGCCAGGGTTTCATCGCCTGGTTCATCCGCCAGGTCGTCGAGGATCGCGAAATCCAGATCTACGGTGATGGCGGGCAGCTGCGTGACTTCGTGTACGTCGATGATGCCGGCGACGCGTTCCTCCGCGCGGGCGCGAGCGACCACGGCAACGGTCAGGTGTTCAACGTCGGCGGCGCCGAGGCGATCTCACTGCGCGAACTGGTCGAACTGCTCATCTCTGTCGCCGGGAGCGGCCGTTATCGCCTCATCGCATGGCCGCAGGAGAAGAAGGCGATCGACATCGGCGACTTCCACGCGGACTCGTCCCTGATCAAGCGCACGCTGGGATGGCAGCCGACCACGTCACTCCGCGATGGTCTGCGGCGGACGGTCGAGTTCTACCGGGCACACCTGCCGCATTACGTGCCGAGTGGGTCGCAGGTCGGCGCGTTGTGAACGAGTCGTCGCTTCCTTTTACTGACCTCCGACCCGGTCAAGACGCTCCACAGGTTGCCGCAGCGATCGCTCGTGTCATCGAGCGCGGCTGGTTCGTCCTCGGTCCCGAAGTCGAAGCATTCGAGAGCGCGTTCGCCGAGGCGTGCGCCGCGCGATTCGCAATCGGCGTCGGCAACGGCACGGATGCCATCACGCTCGCCTTGCGCGCGCTCGACATCGGGCACGGCGACGAGGTCATCGTTCCCGCGTTGACGGCAGCATTCACGGGTCTCGCGGTGATCGCATCTGGAGCGACACCGCGCATCGTGGACGTCGAGCCCGACACACTGACACTCGATCCCGAGGCCTGTTCCGCTGCGGTCACGTCGCGAACCAAAGCGATCGTTCCCGTGCACCTGTACGGCCAGTCCGCGGACATGACGGCGATACGCCGAGTCGCCGACCGGCACGCCCTGGCGATCGTTGAAGATTGCTGTCAGGCGCACCTCGCGACGGAGAATGGCCTGCCGGTCGGCACGCAGTCGCATGCCGCGGCGTTCAGCTTCTACCCGACGAAGAACCTTGGTGCACTCGGCGATGGCGGCGCTGTGATCACGGGCGACGAGGCGGTCGCGACCCGAGTGCGCCGACTGAGAAACGGCGGCCAGCGAGACCGCTATCATCATGTCGAGCCTGGCGTGAACAGCCGGCTGGACGAACTGCAGGCAGCAGTCCTCCGCGCGCGATTGCCGCTTCTTCCCGCCTGGACCGCGCGCCGCCGTCAACTGGCATCGCAGTATCGGAGTCAGTTGCCAGACGCGGTGACGCCGATCCGCGAGCGCGACCCCGGTCACGTGTACCATCTCTTCCCGGTGCGGCTGCGGGCGAGAGACGAACTCGCCGCGCATCTCGCCGCGGCAGGAATCGGAACGCTCATCCATTACCCCGTGCCGCTGTCGGAGCAGCAGGCATTTGCCGCGTACGAGCCGAAGCAGTGTCCGGTCGCCTCGGCCGCAGCGGCGGAGCTGCTGTCGCTGCCACTGCACCCACGGCTCGCCGACGTCGACGTCGCGCGGGTCGCTCGAAACGTGAATGCATTCGTGAAAGGACACGTACCGGCATAATCATCGATCGCCGGTCCACCTATGAAGGCTTTGATCACTGGAGGTGCTGGATTCATCGGATCGCACCTCGCCGAACGTCTCTTGCAATGCGGGCATGAGGTTGGGGTCATCGACAACCTGTCGACGGGATCCATTGAGAACATCACGCACCTCAAGAGCGATGCCCGTTTCTCTTATGTGATCGACACCATCGACCACGAGTCACTGTTGGCGGAGTGGATCGACCGCAGCGATGTGGTGTTTCACCTGGCTGCCGCTGTTGGCGTGAAGCTGATCGTCGAGCGGCCGGTGCATACGATCGAAACCAACGTGCACGGCACCGAGGTCGTGCTCAAGCACGCGAACAAGAAGAAGAAGCTGGTCGTGATCGCCTCGACATCCGAGGTCTACGGCAAGAGCACGGACGTTCCGTTTCGCGAAGGCGCGGAGCTCGTGCTCGGGGCGACCGTGAAGCATCGATGGGCGTACGCGTGCAGCAAAGCACTCGACGAGTTTCTTGCACTTGCGTACTGGAAGGAGCGCAAGCTGCCGGTTGTGATCGTACGACTCTTCAACACCGTCGGACCACGTCAGACAGGACAGTACGGAATGGTGCTGCCGACGTTCGTCAGGCAGGCGCTTGGCGGACAACCGATCACCGTCTTCGGTGACGGACGACAGTCGCGCAGCTTTACCTACGTCGGCGATGTCGTGGATGCGTTGATCGCGCTCGCCAGTGAACCTCGTGCGGTTGGCGAAGTGTTCAACATCGGCAACACCAATGAGGTCACGATTCGGGAGCTGGCCGAGCGGGTGAAGACACTGAGCGAGAGCGATTCGCTCATTCACTATGTGCCGTACGATCAGGCCTACGAAACCGGCTTCGAGGACATGCCGCGACGCGTGCCGGATATCTCGAAAATCAAGGCACTCATTGGCTTCCAACCCAGGCTCGAGCTGGACGACATCATTCGATCGGTCATCGAGTACGCTCGCGCCGGCGGCTAGTCAGATGGCGCTGGCGGCCGCCCAGGCCACCCGGTTACAATGCCGCTATGCGCAGCAGGAACTTCGTCGCAGTGCTTCTGTGCCTCCTCGGGAGCGCCGGCAGCGCATCGGCGCAGGCCCTCTCCCTCGAATTCCAGGACGGGCGCATCAAACTAACCGCTGAAAACGTCCCGGTCAGCCGAATCCTCGCAGAGTGGGCGCGAGTGGGAGGCACTCAGATCGTCAACGGGGAACGCATACCGGGCGCCCCCGTCACGCTTCAGCTGGTGGACATTCCGGAGCGGCAGGCGCTCGAGATCGTCCTTCGAAGTGCCGCCGGCTACATGGTCCTCGCCCGCGACGCGAACTCAAAGGGCGCGTCCGCCTTCGCGAAGATCATGGTCCTCCCGACGACATCGCGGGCTCCGGCGACGGCAGCGCCCCCGCAGCCGCAGGCGCCTCCGCCACCGCCGCAATTCCGTGAACCCGAGCCCGAAGTGGAGGAGGATGAGCCCGCTCCAGGACGGCCCCCGAACTTCCCGCGCGGGCGCGTGCCGAACGTGAACGCGCCGCCTCCCAGCGGTGCGCAGACTCCTGAAGACAGTGACGATGCGAGTCCCGAGGACGAGGAACCGCAGCCACCCCCGCCGGGCAATCCGTTTGGCGTCGTCCCTGGTGGAGAGCGTCCGGGCACGATCAACAAGCCTCCGCCGCGAAGTCCAGGCGAGGGCGAACAGACACCCCGATAGCGGGCTGTTCGTTCCCGTACAATAGACGCAGATCCTCTGCGTCTCATGTCTGATATCGACCGCTTCCGCCCTGACGATCGCCGGGGTGTCGACACGCTCTACCGGCGCACGTACGGCGCTGACGCCGCCGAGGCGATTCGTCTCAGATGGGACTGGCAGCATCGCCGCAATCCGTACAACCCGACCGGACAGCCCGGGATCTGGGTCGCGCGCGAAGGTCCGACGGTCGTCGGGCAGTATCCGACCCTTCCGGTTCGTCTGTCTCTCAAGGGGATCGAGATCGATGGCGCGTGGGGCGCGGGTGCGATGATCGCGCCCGAACGCGATCGTCAGGGCCTGGACGAAGCGTTGATCCGCGCGTGGGATCGTCACAGCGGCGCAGTCCTCGCCTTCGGACCATCGGAGCAGCCGCGCGGAGTGATCGATCGCCTGCACTGGCCACCGTCGCACCTGGTACCGAGCTTCGTCAAGCCGCTGACGCGACGCGCATTTCGAGTACCCGAATGCACCGACACCGTTCAACCAGCTCATCTCGGCGCTCATCTATCCCGTCGTACAGGTTGTGTCGCGATCGCGGCCGCTGCGCGCCGAATGCGAGCCCATTCGACGCTTCGACAACAGCTTCACGACGCTGTGGGAGCGGCTCGGTCCGAAGTTCGACCTCGCTGTCCGGCGTGACGCCTCGTACTTGAACTGGCGCTACATCGAGCCGCCGCACGTTCGCTACTCCGTGGTTGCATTGAAGCGCCAGGGCGAAGTGCATGGCTACGCGGTGTATCGTCATCGCCACGAACCGCTCGGCCGCGTCACGATGCTCGTGGACTTCCTGGTCGATCCCGACGACGTATCAGGGCTCAAGACGCTGTTGCGATGGGTGGACCGCGAGGCGCGAGCCGAGGACTCCGACAAAGTCCGATGTTCGGTGATGAACGGGGCGTTTCGCCGCGTGTTGCGCCGCAACGGCTACTTCAACGTGAAGTCCACGCTCGAAGTCAGCGTCAAGGTCAATGCCGTCCAGGTCCCGCGAGGGTTCTACGACGAGACCGAGGGCTGGCACATCACGAGCGGTGACTCGGAACAGGATCGCTGAGACATGGGATTGAACGATCAAGTAGGCGCTGACATCGCCGCGGCGATGAAAGCGCGCGATTCGGCGCGGCTGTCTGCGCTGCGCATGCTCAAGGCCGCGATCATGAACAAGGGCGTCGAGAAAGGCCGCGACCTCGACGACGCCGAGGTGCTCCAGGTGGTCGCCTCGCTGGTGAAGCAGCGGCGCGACTCCATCGAGCAGTTTGCCAAGGCCGGCCGTACGGATCTTGTCGAGAAGGAAACGGGCGAGCTGACGGTGCTGCAGGCATATCTACCGCCTTCGGCAACGCCCGAGGAGATCAACACCGCCGTCGCCGAAGCCATCGCTGAGACTGGCGCCACGTCTCCGAAGGACATGGGCAAGGTGATGAAAGCCGTCATGCCGAAGCTCGCTGGCAAGAATGCCGACGGCAAAGCCGTCAACGAAGCCGTCCGGCGCACGCTTGGCGCCTGAGCCGACATCCTCCTCAGTGCTGGCGCGGTCGGCCGCTTCGGCCGGCGTCGCCACGATGACGAGTCGCGTGCTCGGTCTCGCGCGGGAATCGGTGCTGGCCCACCTGTTCGGCGCGAGCGCGGCGATGGACGCCTACAACGTCGCGTTCCGTATCCCGAATCTCCTGCGCGATCTCTTCGCGGAAGGCGCCATGAGCGCCGCCTTCGTCCCGACGTTCACGAAGTACCTGACGAGATCGGGTAAGGAAGCCGCCTGGCGCCTGGGAAACAACGTCGTCAACGCGCTGCTCATCGTCACCGGGTTGCTCGTCCTGCTCGGGATCGTGTTCGCCGAGCCGCTCGTCGGAGCGTTCACGGCCGAGAGGTTCAGCCAGGACCCTGGCCAGATCCCGCTGACCGTGCAGCTCGCGCGCATCATGCTGCCGGCGCTGACCTTCATTGCCATCGCCGCTGCGTTCATGGGGATGCTGAACTCGCTGCATCACTACTTCATCCCCGCGCTCTCCCCGGCGATGTTCAACGTGGTCACGATCATCTGTGCGTTCGCACTGGTGCCGGTGATGCCGGCGTTCGGGCTGGAGCCGATCGTCGCTATCGCAATCGGCACGCTCCTGGGTGGCGTGGCGCAACTGGCGCTGCAATGGCCCACGCTGCGCCGGGAAGGCTTCGGATACCGTCCCCGGGTCGACTGGCAGGATGAAGGGCTGCGCCGCATTCTCGTGCTGATGGGACCGGGGACAGCGGGACTCGCGGCGACGCAGGTCAACGTGTTCGTCAACACTCTGCTCGCGACTGGCGCCGGTGAGAGCTCGGTCTCCTGGTTGAACTACGCGTTCCGGCTGATGTATCTGCCGATTGGATTGTTCGGCGTATCAGTCGCGACCGCAACGCTGCCCACGGTCGCGCGCCAGCACACGGTGGAAGACCGGCAATCCGTGCGAACCACGATCGCCAACGGCCTCTCGCTGATGTTGATGCTCAACGTTCCGGCGACGGTCGGGCTCATGATCCTCGCCGTCCCGATCATTCAGGTGATCTACGAACGCGGCGAGTTCACATCTGCCGATACGCTCGCCACGGCGGCGGCACTGCAGTTCTATGCGATCGGTCTTCTCGCCTACTCGGTTGTCCGGATCGTCTCGCCGGTGTTCTACGCACTCGGCCAAAATCGTACGCCGGTGATCGTGAGCATGATCACGGTGCTGGTCAACGCGGGCCTGAATGTCATGCTCGTTCGCGCGATGGGCTATCGAGGGTTGGCGCTGGGCACCTCGATTGCCGCGCTCGTCAATGCGATCACGCTGCTGATCCTTCTCCGCCGCCACATGGGCGACCTGCAGGAAGCACGAATTGCCGGGTCGTTGGCGCGCATCACCGTGGCATCGGTCGCGATGGGCTTTGCGGCGTACACAGTGTCCGATGTTCTCGAGACGCAGCTGCCGGGCAGCTCGCTCGCGCTGCAGATCGTCAGGCTCACGGCGACCATTGGCATCTCGATCGTTGTGCTTGGCGGAGCGTCGTGGCTGCTGCGCATCCGCGAGTTCCACGAAGGCCTGGCTCTCGTCACGCGCCGGATCGGCCGGCGATCGCGATGAAATCCCGATTGCTCGGGCTGCATCCCACGGTTCTGGTGCTCGCCGGCACGCACTTCATCGTCGATGGCTTCGGCAACATCCTCGCACCACTGTTGCCACTGCTCATCCTGAACCTCAACCTGTCGCTGGCGGCAGCTGGTACGTTGCAAATGTTTTTTCAACTGGCCAATTCGGTGGCGCAGCTGGGTTTTGGCCACATCGCCGATCGCTGGCGACCCAGGGTGCTGCTCCTGGCCGGGCCGGTCCTCTGCGTCATGACGATCACGTTGATTGGCCTCGCGCCGGATGCGGTGACGTTGACGCTCGTGCTGGTGCTCGGCGGATTGGGAGGCGCGGCATTTCATCCGCCCGCTGCTGCGATGGTGCACCGGTTGTCGGGGGCGCAGCGCGGCATGGCGATGTCCACGCACATCACGAGCGGCACCGTAGGTCAGGCGATGGCGCCGCTTGCCTTCGCCCCGTTCGTGCAGCAGTTCGGGTTGCCAGCCACGCCGTTCCTGATGATTCCGGCGCTCATCGCATTGCTGGTGCTGCTGCGCCGCATACCAACGTTCGAGAGGCTGCAGGAGCACCACGAAGCGGGAGGACTCGCGGCGCTGCGGCCGTACGCGCGACCACTGACGTTGCTGTACTTCATCGTTGTGCTGCGGACCCTGACCGCAATGAGCTTTGGGACGTTCGTGCCGGTTATGCTGACACGACGAGGCATGTCGCTCGCACAGGCTGGCACGGCGGTCTCCATCTATCTCGTCGCTGTTGGACTGGGCGGGTTCATCGGTGGACCGTCCGCCGATCGCTACGGTCCACGTCGCGTGATCCTGATCTCCCTCGTCGCGTGCGTGCCGTTTCTGATGATCGCCCCGCTCCTCCATGGCTGGCTGTTCGTGCTGATGCTGGCAATTGGCGGCTTCCTGCTGCAATCCACCTTGCCCGTCAACGTCACGTTCGCGCAGACGATCGCGCCGATCAGTGCGGCAACGGTGTCGTCGTTGATGATGGGCTTCGCGTGGGGAACGGGCGGGCTCAGCGTGCCGCTGGTCGGAATGCTGGCCGATCGCTTCGGCATCGAGCGAGCGCTTGTCGCAATGTCGACACTGCCTCTGGTCGCCGCCGTGCTGGCGATCGCACTTCCTTCGCGGAAACAGCCGCATGTGGCTGCACGCGCGTCGGATGCGACCACAGCCGAAGGGATCGGCATCGATGTTGCCCATCAGGCACCAATTGATGGAGACTGAGGTAATGCGAGGACGATACCCAGGACTGTCGGACGTCGCGTACTCGTTCGGCCCAGGGAAGCTCACGCCAGCGGTGAAGGCGATCATGATCGCCAACGTCGCGGTCTTCGTCCTGACCTTCCTCGCTCCCGCTCTGCTCGTTCAACTCGGGCTGCGCCCGGCGGATTTGTTCGGCCAGTTTGCCGTGTGGCAACTGGTCACGTACATGTTCGCTCACGCCAGCGTGTCGCACATCTTCTTCAACATGCTGACGCTCTGGTTCGTCGGCGTGGAGCTCGAGCGGATGTGGGGAACGCGGTACTTCACGAAGTACTACTTCGCGTGCGGACTGGGCGCGGGGCTGACGCAGGTGCTGCTCGGCATCCTGCCCTTTCCTTTCGCCAACCAGTTCTACTATCCGTCGACCGTGGGTGCGTCCGGTGCGATCTACGGCCTGTTGCTCGCGTTCGCGCTGTACTACCCGACCAGGCCTTTCCTGGTGTTCTTCATCTTCCCGGTTCAGGCCCGATACTTCGTGATGATCCTCGGTGGTCTCTCGCTGCTCTTCTCACTCGGAGGAGGTTCAGGCGTCGCCCATACGGCGCACCTTGGCGGTCTCCTCTCAGGATACCTGTATCTCAGAGGCAAACGGCTCAACATCATCTCGGAGATCCAGTATCGCTACCTGAAATGGCGGATCAACCGCATGCGGAAGAAGTTCGACGTGTACTCCGGCGGACGCCGCGACGACTACGATCGCCGCGTGCATTGATGGCTGCCCGCCTTCATCGCTGGGACGAGATCGCGCTCGACAAGGTCACCGAGATGCTGTCCCAGAAAATCGTTACCGGCGAGCGCGAGATGATCGCGCAGACGTATCTCAAGCGAGGTGCGCTCGTACCGATCCACTCGCACGACAGTGAACAGATGACCTATGTGCTGCAGGGAGCTCTCCGTTTCCTGGTCGGTGGCGAAGAGGTCATCGTGCGTGAGGGCGAGGTCCTCCACGTGCCGGCACAAACCCCGCACCAGGCCGAGGCGCTCGAGGACACGTTCGAACTGGACGTCTTCAGTCCCATTCGGCAGGACTGGGTCGGCGCCGCCGACGAACCGGGGGCCGAACCGTGAGCCCGCGCCCCGTGCGATAATTTCCACACATGAAGGGGTCGGGTCTGGCCACAGGCGCGGACGCCCGCGCAACCGAACGCGCAGTGCGCAGCCGCCACTACGAGGGGCTGACGCGAGACGAGCTACTCGACGCCTACCGCCTGATGCTCTTGTCGCGGAAGATCGACGACAGAGAGATCCAGATCAAGAACCAGAGCAAGAGCTTCTTTCAGATCAGCGGCGCCGGTCACGAGGCCGTGCTCGTCGCCGCGGCCAGACACCTGCGGCCGGGCGTCGACTGGCTGTTCCCGTACTACCGCGATCGGGCGCTCTGCCTCGCACTTGGACTAACCCCTTACGAGATGTTTCTCGCGTCGGTCGGCGCCAAGGACGATCCGGCGAACGGCGGCCGTCAAATGCCGTCGCACTGGGGCCATCGACGGCTGAACATGCCGTCGCAGAGCAGCTGTGTCGGCACGCATTGTCTCCACGCCGTCGGCTGCGCCGAGGCAGGGATTCTGTACGGCCGCCTGCCGCAGATTGAAGGACGCGAAGGTCTCTACTCCCCCGACGAGATCGTGTACATCTCAATCGGCGAGGGTGGAACCAGTGAAGGCGAGTTCTGGGAGTCACTCAACACCGCGGCGACGAAGCAGCTTCCCGTTCTCTACCTCGTTGAAGACAACGGCTACGCGATCTCCGTGCCCGTCGACGTCCAGACGCCAGGTGGTGATATCTCGCGCGTCCTCGACGGTTTCCCGGGCCTGCGCACGTCGCGCTGCGACGGAACGGACTATCTGGCCAGCCACAGGACGTTGCGCGACGCGGTTGAGCACGTCCGGGGTCGAAAGGGCCCCGCGCTCGTCCATGCCACGGTGATTCGTCCGTACTCACACTCTTTCTCAGACGACGAGAAGCTGTACAAGACGCCAGGGGAGCGAGAGTCCGAAGCGCGACGCGATCCGCTCGTACACATGCGGCAGCTGCTGCTCGTCGAAGAGCTCGCGACCGAAGAAGAGCTGACGGACCTCCTTGCCGCCGTCGAGCAGGAAGTGAAGGTCGCGGCCGAGAACGCATCGTCCGCGCCGCATCCGGAACCGGAGACAGCCGCGCTCTACGTCTTCTCCCCTGATGTCGATCCCACGTCGAACCGCTTCTCGACCGAGCCCAGGCCGCAAGGCAAGGGCGACACGATGGTCGCCGCGATCAATGCCACGTTGAAAGACGAAATGGCCAACGATCCGCGCATCGTCGTGTTCGGTCAGGACGTCGCGGACGCGAGCCACGAGTCTGCGCTTCCGCTGGTCGCGGGGAAGGGCGGGGTCTTCAAGGCCACTCACGGTCTACAGCGAACGTTTGGCAGCGATCGCGTCTTCAACTCGCCGCTTGCCGAAGCAAACATCGTCGGGCGCGCCGTCGGGATGGCGCTACGCGGACTCAAGCCGGTCGTCGAGATCCAGTTCTTCGACTACATCTGGCCGGCGTTCATGCAGATCCGCAATGAGCTGTCGATGATGCGCTATCGGTCCGGGAATCACTGGTCCTGCCCGGTAGTCATCCGTGTGCCGATTGGCGGCTACCTTCGCGGTGGTGCGCCGTATCACAGCCAGTCCGGCGTCTCGATCTTTGCGCACACTCCAGGTATCCGGATCGTCCTGCCGTCGAATGCCCAGGACGCGGCCGGGTTGCTGCGAACGGCGATCAGATGCGATGACCCGGTGCTCTTCTGCGAGCACAAGCACCTCTACCGTCAGACCTACAACAAGGCGCCGTATCCAGGCCCGGATTACATGGTGCCCTTCGGCAAAGCCGCCGTTGCACGCGAGGGAGCGGACCTCGTCGTCTTCACGTGGGGCGCGCTCGTGCAGCGATCGCTTCTTGCGGCGCAGCAAGCCGAGAGGCTGGGCATCAGCGTCGCCGTCGTCGATCTCCGGTCGATCATCCCCTATGACTGGGAAACGATCGCGGCCTACACGAAGAAGACCAGCCGGGTCATCGTGGCGCACGAGGACCAGCTCACGTGCGGTTTCGGCGCGGAGATCGCAGCCAGAATCTCCGACGAGCTCTTCGAGTACCTCGACGCGCCGGTCAAGCGAGTCGCGGCGCTCGATTGCCCGGTCGCTTACGCTCCCGTTCTCGAAGAAGTGATCCTGCCGGGAGCGTCCGACGTGCTGAAAGCGATCAAGGCACTGGCCGAGGACCTGAACTCCTCCCCGCCACGGGCTTCGTGCCGCGGAGCTCGATTCTGTGGTCAACTTGTTCGACGGGTCCGGCTGAAGCCGGACACTACGACTCCGTGACTCGAAGCGTCCTTGCGCTCTCGCTGGCCGTGGCACTTCTCGCAATGCCAACGTCTGCCCTTCAGGTCCAGGTCCTGCGATCGGTCGGCAGCCTGCCGCCTCACATCGTCGGTGCCTTCGAGAGTCCGGTCGGCTTTCAGCAGGCCAGCGACGGCACGTACTACGTGTTCGACCGGCGAGCGCAGACCATATACACAGTCGACGCGGCGCGCACCCGCGCGCAGAAGATTATCGAGATCGGCGGTGAAGAAGGACGCATCATTCAGCCAACCGGGTTCGACGTCTCCCGTGATGGACGCATCGTCGTGGCCGACGTCCCACGACAGCAGCAGCGCGTGCAGACGTTCGACGCGCAGGGCACACGGCAGACCGGTTTCTTCCTTCCCGGACAGCCGGCCGCGCGCGTGACCATCGGCAACCTGGTACTGAACGGCGCTGGCTCGATCCAGCACGCCGGCGCCACATTGCTCATCAGCCACCCCGAGAGCGGAGCGCTCTTCACCGAGTACTCACCCGGCGGATTCGCGCAGCGCAGCATCGGCCGTCTGCGGACCACGGGATTCGAGGACGATCGCGAGCTTCACATCGCGATGAACGCGGGGCTGCCACTCGTCGATCCCACTGGTGGGTTCTTCTACGTCTTCATCACCGGCACGCCACTCGTCCGCAAGTACGACGCAAATGGAACGATGGTGTACGAACGGCATATCGAAGGGCGTGAACTCGACGACTACCTGGCGGGGCAGCCGAAGAAATGGCCACGGCGGCGCATCCAGGACAAGGAGGTCCCATTCGTCACGCCGTCGATCACCGCCGCCGCGGTCAATGCCCGCGGTGAGCTGTGGATCTCGTTCGCCGTGCCGTATACCTACGTCTACGACAAGAACGGTGACAAGATTCGCACCGTGCAGTTCCACGGCGCAGGTCTCATCAATCCCTCCAGCCTTTCGTTCGCCCCAAACGGCCGGCTTCTGGTCACACCCGGGTGCTACGAGTTCGACCCCAGCTGACAGAAGCTCACGTGGGATCTGTGAGTGATGTCATGACGACGGCGGCGCTGACCGCACGGCACCTGACGCGACGGTTCGGCAACCGTGTGGCCGTGGACAATGTCTCGCTCGACCTCCGTGCCGGCGAGATCTTTGCGCTGCTCGGCCCTAACGGCGCCGGCAAGACCACCACGCTGCGCATGCTGGCGGGACTCATTGCCCCGACATCGGGCACCGTTCAGATTGATGACGAGGCCATGACGCCGAACGCGGCGCCACGACTCAGGATGCGGATCGGATTCCTGACGGAAGCACCCGGTCTGTGGGACAACCTGACCGTGCGCGAGAACCTGTCCGTCTATGCGCGGCTGTACGGTCTCAGTGATCCGGACAAGGCGGTAGACGACGCCCTCGCGCTCTTTCGGATCTCCGACCGGAGCGAGGACCGCGCGGCGCGACTGTCGAAGGGACTCAAGCAACGTGTCGCGCTGGCACGCGCAATCGTGCACAAGCCGCGCGTCGTCATGCTCGATGAGCCCACCTCGGGGCTGGACCCTGCCAGCGCGCGCGACGTCCGCGAGCTCATCGTCGGGATGCGCAGTGAAGGACGGGCCATCCTGCTGTGCACTCACAACCTCGACGAGGTCGATCGCGTTGCCGATCGAGTAGCCGTGCTCAGATCGCGGCTCGTTGCGGACGGAACCCCGGAATCGCTGCGGCAACAACTCTTCGCTCCCCGGCTTCGCATTCGACTGACGGACTCGGCGGAGCAGTTCGTGCGCGTCCTGCGCGCCGCTGGCGTGCCCGAACCGAGTGTCGACGGCCACTGGTTGTCGATGTCGGGCACGACGCTCACGACTCCCCAGATCGTGCGCACTCTCGTCGAAGCAGGTGCCGGCATCGAAACGGTGGAGACAGAGGAACCGTCGCTGGAGGACGTCTACATCAAGCTCCTGGGAGGAGGATCGGCGTGAGGATGGTGGCGCTTCTCCGAAAGGAACTGGCGGACGAACGGCAGAATCTCGCGCTGTTCGTGCCGGCGTTGATCGTCGGCGTCATGACGATCCTCCTGCCGCTGTTTGTTGCGGTCATCGTGCCGTCCATGACCGGCGAGCGATTGGCGGACTCGAGCGATTTCGAGGTGGCGCTCGAGATGTATCGCGAGCAGCCGGAGATGCGCGCGCTCGAGCCGGAAGCCGCGATTCAGGCCTACATCTTTCAGTTCTTCGCGGTCATGCTCGTGCTCATCCCGGTGACATCGTCGATGTCGCTGGCGGCCTACAGCGTCGTCGGGGAAAAGCAGGCGCGGTCTCTGGAGCCACTGCTCGTCACACCGATCACAACCTTCGAGCTGCTCGGCGCCAAGGTACTGGGCGCCTTCATCCCCTCGACCGCGCTGTCGGCAGGCTTTTTTGTTTTGTACGTGCTGGCCGCGCTCCTGTTCGCGCGGGAGGGTGTCGCATGGGCTCTCCTCGGACCACGTTCCCTCGGGATCGTGTTCGTGCTCGGGCCGCTGGCAGCACTTGCCGCACTCCAGCTCGCGGTCTGCGTTTCATCACGGGTCAATGACGCCAGAACGGCCCAGCAGATCGGAGTCCTGGTGATTCTGCCGGTCGCCGGGCTGCTGATCGGCCAACTCTTCGGATCTCTTCGACTGACCGGGCCTCTGATTCTGATGATCGCTGCGGCCTCTCTCGTCATCAACGCAGGCTTGATGTGGATCGGCATCATCCTCTTCGATCGAGAAACGATTTTGACTCGCTGGAAGTAGCCAGCAAACGAGTACACAATCACGCAACGAGTCGCATCGCGGTCCAATGACGACACTCACCGAGTACGACAGGCTTCAGTCGGTTCTCGTCAAGCACGTGCGCGACGCTTTCATCGACGAGGCGACAATCGCGGCACAGTGGAAGGCGCTGAACTTCACGGCGCCACCCGATCTGACGCGAGCCATCGACGAGCACGATCGTTTCATCGACATCCTGCGCGCGAGCGACGTCGTTGTTCATCTGCTGCCGCGCGACCCTCGAACCACCCTCGATTCGATCTACGTTCGTGACGCGTCAATCGTCTCGACGACAGGGCTGATCCTGTGTGTGATGGGGAAGGTTGACCGGTCAACAGAGCCTGCCGCCCAGGAACGTGCGGTCGGACAGGCCGGCGTCGCGCTGGCGGGCAGGATCGTTCCGCCGGGACGGCTGGAAGGGGGCGATCTGATCTGGCTCGATTCCCGCACGATGGCAGTTGGCCGGGGATACCGAACCAACGCCGAGGGGATTCGTCAGCTGAGATCGCTCGTAGGCGACGCCGTGGATGTAATCGAGGTACCGCTCCCCCACTGGCGGGGACAGAACGACGTGATGCACCTGATGTCGCTCATCAGCCCGGTCGACCGTGACCTCGCCGTGGTCTACTCGCGACTGCTCCCGGTGCCGTTTCGCGAGTGGTTGCTCGCCCGCGGCATCAGTCTCGTCGAAGTTGCCGACGAGGAGTTCGACACCATGGGCACCAACGTCCTGGCACTCGCACCGCGCCGGTGCCTGATGCTCGCAGGCAACCCGTTGACGCGCCGCGCGCTCGAGGCTGCCGGCTGCGAGGTTCTGGAGTATGACGGCAGGGAGATCAGCGCCAAGGGCTGTGGGGGGCCTACGTGCCTCACGAGACCGCTGGTACGCCTCTCGAATTGAAGATCTTTAATTATTGATTCGTTGTTGATTGTGATTGGAGATTTATTGGAGATTCGATTGGACGATTGCAGCAATCAACGATCTAAAATCACCGAATCAACAACGATTCAAAGATCAAAGATCATGAATCCAAAATTGATCGCCCGGCGTGAATGGTTGAAGCGCGTCGGCGCAGCGGCGGCTATCCCGCCGCGGATGCTGCTGCCAATCGTCGCGCCAACCGATGAAGGTGTCCCTCTCCAGGCGCCATCTCCGAATGCTGCAGCCGCCAGCGCACCCGAGACGCTGACCGCCAGCGAAGCCGAAACGCTGGGCGCGATCGCCGCGCGCCTGATTCCAACCGACAACGACGGGCCAGGTGCAACGGAAGCGCGCGCCGCACAGTACATCGATCGCGCTCTCGGCGGAGCCCTGTCGTCGTTTCGCGACGCGTATCGCGCGGGACTCGCCGCTCTCGATCGCTACGCTCAGAACACGAAGGGCAATTCGTTCGCGCGCCTGTCTGCCGCCGATCAGGACGCCCTCTTGCTCGACGTCGAGCGCAACGAGGCTGCCGGCTTCTCGCAGTCGGCGGCGTTCTTCAATCTCGTCCTCGCCCACACTGTCCAGGGCACCTTCTGCGATCCCCACTACGGCGGGAACGCGAATTTCGCCGGCTGGGATCTGATCGGGTATCCGGGTGTCCGCCTCGCTGTGACCTCGGGTGAACAGGCCCTCAATGCGCGGCCGGCGCCCACGCACATGTCTGCCTACGACTACCGCATGTTTTCGGGAAGCCGTCCCGCACGCGCGGCGCTGGATCAGGGAGGCGGGCATCATGGCGACTGAGCTCAAGAAGACAGACGTCGTGATCGTCGGCCTTGGTGCAGTTGGCGGCGTGGCCGCACTGCCGATCGTCGAGGCAGGGCTGAACGTCGTGGGACTCGAAGCGGGAACGTGGCTGCGCGCGGAAGACTTCGCACCAGACGAGCTGCGGAACAACTATCGCGGCTGGCCACAGGCGGTGCAGAAAGCCAATCGAGAAATCCCAACGCATCGGCCGCATGCCTCGTCACCCAATTCGCCACGCATGGCGATTCATCCAATGATGAACGCCGTCGGCGGTACCTCACTTCACTACTGGGCACAGAGCTGGCGTTTGAGCCCGTGGGATTTCAAGGTTGTCAGCGAGACGACACGACGCTACGGCGCGTCGCGAATCCCCAAGGGGTCAACGGTCGAAGACTGGCCGTTCGGTCTTGAAGAACTCGAGCCGTATTACGATCGCGTCGAACGCGAAATCGGTGTCTCCGGAAAGGCAGGCAACATCAACGGCCGCATCGATCGCGGAGGGAACATCTTCGAAGGCCCGCGCCGGCGCGAATACCCGATGCCGCCGTTGCGTGGCTCGGGCTTCACCGAGATGATGTCCGATGCCGCACGCGGGCTCGGCTGGCACGCATTCCCCGGACCGGCCGCAGTCAATTCACGAAACTACGGGAATCGTACTGCCTGCGTGTATCACGGCTTCTGCAGCCGCGGCGGCTGTCATGTGAACGCCAAAGGCTCGACCGCCGTGACGACCATTCCCAAAGCGGTCAACACCAGGCGCCTCACGGTCGTCACGGAAGCACACGTCATCCGGTTCGATGTGACCGACAAGGGCCGCGTTTCGGGCGTGTCTTACCTGAAGGGGGGCACCGAGTACTTTCAGCCGGCTGACGTGGTCCTGCTTGCCGGCTACACGTACGAGAACGTGCGGTTGCTGCTTCTGTCGAAGTCGAAAGCCTTCCCAAATGGTCTCTCGAACAATCATGGACAAGTGGGCCGTCACTATTTCAGCCACAACACCGGCGCCAGCGTGAGCGCGCTCTTTCCACGATCGTTGAACAACTGGTACGGCTTGCCCGCACAGGGCGCCGCGGTCGACAACTGGGCCGACGACAACTTCGATCATGCGGGGCTTGATTTCATCGGCGGCGGAAATCTGTGGGTCTACTCCGACAGGCGTCCGATCGGGGCGGCCAGTATGAGCACCTTCGGGAGAGCGCCGCAGTGGGGTTCGGCATGGAAGGCGTTCATCAAGGAGAACGCCGACCGCGCAAACACCGCGTATCTTCAGAAGACCACGCTGCCGTACGAGGACAACTATCTCGATCTCGATCCGGACGTGACCGACCCGCTCGGATATCCGGTCTGCCGCATTACGGCGGAATTCAAAGAGAACGAACGCGCTGTCGCCGCCTACATCCAGGACAAGATGGCCGAGTGGTATCGCGCCGCGGGGGCGATCGCCACCGAGAAGGGCCCTATCGGTACGATGGGCCCCTCCACGCACGCCTACGGCGGCACTCGAATGGGCGACAACGCCGAAACAAACGTCGTCAATCGGTGGGGTTTCTCACACGAGGTGCCGAACCTGGGTGTCGTTGGTGCGTCAGTGATGGGAACGAGCGGTGCCAGAAACCCGACACTAACGGCTCAGGCATTGGCCTGGAGGACAAGTGAGTATCTGACTCGGCGCTGGAAAGAAGTCACCACGTAAGTTCGACGATCCCTGAAATATTTCCTCAACGCCGCCATTCGGGCAGGTGTAAACGGTCCGTTTCGACCAGAACCCGCCACTCCGGGCATTGGCGAGCAGCTTGCACTGCGTCCGTGCGGAAGGAAGTTGACGATGCCCGCATACGAATCGGCGCTCGAAGCTCCGCCTCAGCCACTCGATGAGTTTGTCCGTGAGCATGGGTGCTCGGACGGGATCGATTTCCAGTCTCTTCCGCCCGGCACCGTGGTCCACGTGGATACCAGGTTTTCGACCTATCGTCTCGTGGTGATGCATCCTGACGACAAGCGCGCCACAGTTACCGGCGGCCGATTCTTCCCCGAGCCGACAGAGATCCGCATCGAAGGCGCTACGGCCGGCGGCACCGCGATCAAAGCGGGGTGGATCGGTGTCGGGTTGCGCCTCGAGATGTCCGCACTCTCCAATCGGATCACGACGTCAGTCGTGCGATCGGTCACGGTCGATCCGCCGCCGTACTTCTGAACCCTGAATCGATTCATCGATCACGGTTGAACGCCGCAAGTGTGTGTCGGTGTGCGCGTCCGCGGGAGCGCTCCAGTCACATAGGCGCGAGCGCTCCCGTGACGTAGACTGATCACATGATCCGCTCGGTCGCCGTGCTGGGCGCCGGTGTCATGGGGGCTCAGATCGCGGCGCATGTCGCAAACGCCGGTGTCCCGGCCGTTTTGCTTGACGTCACGAGCGAGGCCGCCGCCGAAGGACTCAAGCGCGCTCGCACACTCAAACCCGATCCGTTTTTCACGCCGGACACGTGGAAGTTCGTCACGACCGCCAGCTTCGATGAGGGGATGACCCGTCTTGCCGATGCGGATTGGATCATCGAGGCCATCGTCGAGCAACTCGACGTGAAGCGGGGGCTGCTCGCTCGTGTCGATCAGGCGAGACGCCCGGGATCGATCGTCAGCTCGAACACGTCGGGCATCCCCATTCACGCGCTCGCCGGCGGGCGCAGCGACGACTTCCGGCGTCACTGGCTGGGAACGCATTTCTTCAACCCGCCACGCTACCTCCACCTACTGGAAGTCATTCCAACCGCCGAGACCAGCCGCGCTGTCATCGAACGGGTGACGGCGTTCGCGGATCACCATCTCGGCAAGGGCGTGGTAATTGCGAAGGACTCGCCGAACTTCATCGGCAACCATCTCGCGCTCGCGGGAGTCGTGCCGCTGCTCTCTCTCGTTGCGTCGGGCGAGTACACGATCGAAGAGATCGACGCGACGACCGGCCCGGCGATCGGGCGTCCTAAGAGCGCAACATTCCGCACGCTCGATCTCGCCGGCATCGACATCCTGGTTCACGTGATCCGCAACCTGCATGAGCGGCTGCCAGATGAACAAGCGCGCCTGCGTTTCGTGCTCCCCCCGTTCGTCGAGCAGATGCTGGCCCAGGGGCTCATCGGCGAGAAGGCCGGCAAGGGCTTCTACAAGCGGATTAAGGGTGCCGATGGGGAGTCCGAGATCCTCACGCTCGACCACGAGGCGCTGGAATACCGGCCCCGGAAGCCGGTCAAGCTGCCGTCTCTCGACTCGGCGAGCGCCATCCCTGATACCGGCGAACGTATCAAGACGCTATTCAATGGCACCGACCGCGTCGGTCGCCTTCTTCGGTCGACCCTGGCCCCGGCCCTCGTGTACGCGGCCAACGTAGCCCCTGACATCGCCTACTCCCCCGACGATGTCGATCGCGTGATGCGATGGGGATTCGGATGGGAGCTGGGACCGTTCGAGACAGCGGATGCAATCGGGATCGAGCGCGTGATCGACGCCGCTCGCGAGGTGGATGCCGATCTCCTGTCCGCCGGCGTTCCACCCGTCTGGCGGCCGGTTCTCGAGAGTGGACGAACGCGGCTTCGTGAAGGCGAAGTGCCGCCGGCGGCCGCGGACCTCCAGATCCTGCGCGCAGCAAGGGAACGCTCGAAGGTCGTCAAGAAGAATCCGGGCGCCAGCCTCGTGGATCTCGGTGATGGTGTCCTCGCCGTCGAGTTCCACTCGAAGATGAATGCCATCGGCGGCGACACGATTCAGATGCTGCAGGCGGGCGTGCGCGAGGCCGAGCGGAATTTCGCCGCGCTGGTCGTTGGCAACGAAGCCACGCACTTCTCGGCCGGCGCCAATCTGATGCTCGTGCTCCTCGAGGCACAGGAGGAGAACTGGGACGAACTCGATTTGATGGTGCGAACGTTCCAGCAGAGCACCATGGCGCTGCGGTATGCGGGAGTGCCGGTTGTCGTCGCACCAGCCGGCCTGACGCTCGGCGGCGGCTGCGAGATCGCTCTGCACGCCGATCGCGTCCAAATAGCAGGGGAAACGTATCTCGGGCTGGTCGAGGTTGGCGTGGGTCTTATTCCAGCGGGCGGAGGAACGAAAGAGATGGTTGCCCGCGCAGCCGAGCAGATGCTGCCAGGAAGCTCGGACTTCCTGCCGTCCGTTCAGCGTGCGTTCGAAACCATCGGCTTTGCCAGAACGTCAGCGAGCGGCCCGGACGCGATTCGACTCGGCTACCTGCGCCCCATCGATGCCGTGACGATGAATCGCGACCGGCTGATGAGCGATGCGAAGGCACGTGCGCTCGAACGAGTACGGGAAGGCTACACCGCCCCCGCGCGGCGGACGGCGGTCGCAGTTGGCGGAGAGAGCGTCGCGGCAACTTTGAAGCTCGGCGTTCATCTGGCATGGAGAGCAGGCCGCATCAGCGATCACGACAAGTTGATCGGTCGAAAGCTGGCAACGATCATGACTGGAGGGGATCTGCCGCATGCGGCGATGGTGTCCGAGCAGCATCTGCTCGACCTCGAGCGCGAGGCATTTCTCAGCTTGCTGGCGGAGCCGAAGACGCGGGAGCGAATTCAACACACGCTGAAGACCGGCAAGCCGCTGAGAAATTAGCACCTGCGGTTGACGCTTTATGAGAATCATCGACAGAGGATCCGGCACACCGGTCGTGCTCGTGCCCGGAATCCAGGGCCGCTGGGAATGGATGCAACCGGCCGTCGACGCGCTGTCGCAGCGATGCCGGGTCATTACCTTCTCGCTCGCCGATGAACCCACGAGCGGCGCGGCCTTCGATGAGTCATCCGGGTTCGACTGCTACCTGCGGCAGATCGAAGCCGTTCTGGATGTCACTGGAGTGAAGGCGGCGGTCATCTGCGGCATCTCGTACGGGGGCCTGATCGCTGCCGCCTTTGCCGCTCGATACCCCGAACGCGCGCTGGGGGTGGTGGTCGCCTCAGCCATCCCGCCATCCTGGACACCCGATGCGCGCGTCAGGTTCCTGATGCGCGCGCCGCGACTGTTATCTCCGGTTTTCTGCATCAACTCTGTGCGGTTGTTCGGTGAGATGGTGGCTGCGAAAGAAGGCGTGATCGCAGCGCTTTCGTTTGCTCTTTATCACGTCGGCGCCGTCGCCAGGAACCGGTTCTCGCCGGTCCTCATGGCGCGACGAGTGCGGTTGTTGGAAGGCAACACTCTCGAGCAGGAGCTGACTCAGCTGCGTGTGCCGGCGCTCATCATTACGGGGCAGGCCGAACTCGATCGCGTCGTGCCGGTAGCGCTGACACGGGACTATCTGCGCCTGTGGCCTCACGCGAGCTCTGCCACGATCGCGCGAAGCGGTCATCTCGGGCCGATCACCCGGCCGCAGCAGTTCGCCGAACTTGTCGCCCGATTCGCAGACGAAGGTTCACAACATCAGGAACAAAGGAGACGCGTTGTCTGAGACAGTCCGTGAGATTCCCGGTGCAGTCGGCCCACTGGAGGCGCTGCTGGATGTGCCACAAGGCGCGCCGCGTGCCGCCGTCGTCTTTGCGCATCCGCTCCCGATCAAAGGCGGCACGATGCACACGAAGGTCGTCTTCCAGGCGGCCAAGGCGCTTACGCGAATCGGCTGTGTCGTGCTGAGGTTCAACTTTCGAGGCGTCGGCCGCAGCGCCGGCTCATGGGACAACGGCCGGGGAGAAATGGACGATTACCGAGCCGCCGTTGACTTCATGGCGGGGAGGTATCCTGATCTGGAGATGTGGGCTGCGGGGTTTTCCTTCGGCTCGTACATTGCAATGACGGTGGGTGCGGACGACGATCGGATGTGTACGCTCGTCGGAATCGCGCCGCCGGTCAATCGCTACGAGTACGCGTCGGTGAAGCTGTCGACGAAGCCGAAGTTCATTGTGCACGGTGAGAGCGACGAATTGATTCCCCTCAAGGCGGTGCGGGAGTTCTACGCGCAGCTTCATGAGCCGAAGGAGTTGGTCGAGATCGATCGCGCCAATCATCTGTTCGACGGGCAGGCCAGCGAAGTGGGTGACGCTCTCGAGGAATTGCTGACGGATTTCACATGCGAGACGCGGTAATCGTTTCGGCCACGCGCACGGCGGTCGGCAAGGCGCCAAACGGGGCGCTGAAGACCGTCCGCCCCGACGAAATGGCGGCTGCCGTGATCGGCGAGGTGTTGCGTCGCGTTCCTGCGCTCAAACCGGCGGACGTCGACGACGTGATCATGGGATGCGCGATGCCGGAAGCCGAGCAGGGTCTCAACGTCGCACGCATTGCAAGCCTGCGCGCCGGTGTGCCCGTCGACGCCTCGGCGGTCACGATGAACCGGTTCTGCGCCTCGGGCCTGCAGGCGATTGCTTCGGCAGCAGAGCACGTCATGTGTGGCTTTGCAGACATCGTGATTGCTGGTGGCACCGAGTCGATGAGCCTCGTTCCGATGGGCGGCAACAAGGTCTGTCCGAATCCAACGCTCGTCGAAGAGTACCCCGACGTGTACCTGAGCACGGGGCTGGTCGCCGAAAATCATGCCCGCGACTACAGGATCTCCCGTGAGGAACAGGACAAGTTTGCGCTGCAAAGTCATCTGCGGGCAGTGGCGGCGATCGATGCCGGACGGTTCGCCGACGAGATCACTCCACTGACGTTCGAGGTTGCCGCTCCAGGCTCGAACGGCGCACCCGAGCCTCGCACCGTGACGTTCGCACAGGACGAAGGACCGCGCCGCGACACATCGGAGTCGGCGCTCGGCAAGCTTCGACCGGCATTTCATGCGAGCGGCACGGTCACGGCCGGCAACTCGTCGCAGACGAGCGACGGCGCCGCGGCGGTGATCGTCACCTCGGCCGACGCCGCGCGCGAGCGCGGCCTCGAGCCGCTCGCCCGGCTCGTCTCGTTCGCAACCGCGGGTGTTGAACCCGAGCGGTTCGGGATTGGACCGGTGCCGGCGGTGCGCAAGGCGCTGGCACGTGCCGGACTGACCCTCGATCAAATCGATCTCGTCGAGTTGAACGAGGCCTTCGCGGCGCAGGTCATCGCGTGCCTGCGCGAGCTGCCAATCGATCCCGAACGCCTCAACGTCAACGGCGGTGCGATTGCCCTTGGACACCCGCTCGGCTGCACGGGCGCCAAGCTTACGACCACGCTCCTCTATGAGATGCGGCGGCGAAACGCGCGCTACGGTCTCGTCACGATGTGTGTGGGAGGCGGAATGGGCGCGGCCGGCATTTTCGAACGAGTATCAAAGTTGTAATGGGGTCGGGAGTCATTTGATGAGGACGCTGGCTTCTCGGCTATGACGACATCAACTTCGATTCGAAAGGGCGGTACCTGGCTCCTCGAGGACGCGGCGGCATCCGACATCTTCACCCCCGAGCAGCTGACCGACGAGCATCGCCTGATGGCCCAGACGACGACCGAGTTCGTCCAGTCCGAGGTGCTGCCGGTGCTCGATCGCCTGGAGGAGAAGGACTGGGAGCTCGCGCGATCGCTTCTCCGGCGATGCGGCGAGCTCGGTCTGCTCGGCATCGCCGTGCCCGAAGCCTACGGCGGCCTCGATCTCGACAAGGCATCGTCGCTCGCCGTGATCGAACAGATCGGCCCGTCAGCTTCATTTGCCACGACGTTCGGTGGTCAAGCGAACCTGACCATCCTCCCGCTCGTGTTGTTTGGAACGAAGGCTCAGAAAGAGAAGTACCTGCCTCGGCTCGTGAGCGGCGAGATCGTCGGCGCCTATGCCCTGAGCGAGTCGAGCTCCGGATCTGATGCACTTGCCGCCAAGACGCGAGCGGTGAAGCAGGCGGATGGGAGCTGGCTCCTCAACGGCGAGAAGATGTGGATCAGCAACGGCGGCTTCGCCGACGTCATCATCGTCTTTGCCAAGGTGGACGGCGAGCAGTTCACGGCGTTCATCGTGGAGCGGGCGTTTGGCGGTGTCACGTCAGGAAACGAAGAGCACAAGATGGGGCTGCACGGCTCCTCGACGACGCCGATCCTGCTTCAGGACGCGCGAGTGCCGGCTGACAACGTGCTCGGCGAGATCGGCAAAGGACACAAGGTCGCGCTCAATACGCTGAACTACGGGCGCTTCAGCCTTGGAGCGATGTGCATCGGAGGTGCGCGTGCGGCGATCGCCGACGCGGCTTCGTACACTGCCGCGCGGCGACAGTTCGGCCAGCCCATCGCGTCCTTTGGTGCGATCCGCCACAAGCTCGGCGAGATGATCGCGCGCACCTACGCCATCGAAAGCCTCATCTACCGGACGGCCGGGCTCATCGATGCCACTCTCGGCGGCGGCCCGCACGACGGAGCTGCAATCGCCCAGGCATTCGAGGAGTACGCCGTCGAAGCGTCGATTGCAAAGGTCGCCGGCAGCGAAACACTCGACTTCGTGCTCGACGAGAACGTCCAGATTCATGGCGGCAACGGCTTCGTGAAGGACTATTCGGCCGAACGCTACTACCGGGACGCGCGCGTGAACCGAATCTTCGAGGGGACCAACGAGATCAATCGGTTGCTCATCCCTGGAATGCTGGTGCGGAGGGCGATCAAAGGTGAGATTCCGCTCATCCCCGCGGCACGCCAACTTCAGGACGAGGTGTTGTCGCCCTCGATTGGCGCGGCTGGCGGGCCCGATGACCAGCCACTGGCCGATGAAATGCGGGCAATTGCGGCGTTCAAGAAGGTTGCCCTGATGATCATCGGCACGGCGATGCAGACCTACGGTGAGAAGCTGACCGATCAGCAGGAGGTCCTCGGCTATGCCGCCGACATCCTCATCGACACCTATGCCGGCGAGAGCTGCGTGCTGCGGGCGCAGGAGGCCGGTACCTCGGACGCACGCCACCACGATCTGCATGTGGCCGCAGCCCGTGTATTCGTGCACGATGCCGGCCTGCGGGTCGAAGCCGGGGCGCGCTCGGCACTGTCGGCAATGGCCGAGGGGGACACCCTGCGGACGCTGCTCGCCGCGCTTCGCCGGATCCTGAAGGTCACGCCGGTGAACACGGTTGCACTCCGCCGCACGCTGGCCGATGCGGCCGTGACTGAGGGAAAATACATCTTAGGCGGTTAGTGGTCATGGGTCGACGGATTTCCCTCGCGCTGGTCATTGTGTTGGCCGTCCTGGTGGCGGCGTGCTCATCTGGGCCGGGCGCGCCGGACAGCTCCAACTATCTCAACGACGTTACGGCCATACGAGCGAACACCAACCGCGTGTTCTCCGAAGCGGCCGAATGCGGCGCGCCGAATGCCGCGGATGAGTGTTCACCCGTGCCGGCTGCCAGGCGCGCGAAGCTCCTGCCGCTTCGGTATTACGAGATCGATCCCAGCTACAACGTGCCGGCAGCGCTGCGGCTGTCCGAAAACCGTCCGGTGTTCGAGATGCCCACCTCCACCGGCACGTTGCGCCGAATGGAACGCGTGGGCGTGCTCGAGTTCACGTTGAATGGACAGCCGATGTCGCTGGCCGCCTTCGTGCCTGAGGGAACCCAGCGGATCGAATCGCTCTTCGTACCGTTTGCCGATCAGACGACCGGCAGCGAAACCTATTCGGCCGGGCGGTACCTGGATCTGCATCCAACCCGTACCGGCATCTACGCGATCGATTTCAACCGCGCCTACAACCCGTACTGTGCCTACAACGACACCTACGAATGTCCGTTTCCACCGCCGTCGAACCGATTGAAGTCCGCGATCCGCGCCGGCGAGAAAGCTCCGGGGGCATGAGCCGGCCTCTACAGGCAATCGTCTTCGACTTCGACGGAGTGATCGCCAACAGCGAACCGCTGCATCTGCTGGCGTTCCAGCAGACGCTGGCCGAAGACGGAGTGGAGCTGAGCGCGAGCGACTACTACGCCCGGTATCTGGGCTATGACGACGTGGGGATGTTCGAGGCGCTCGGTCGGGACCGTCGCCTGCCGATGGAGGGAGATCGCGTGGCGGAGCTCGTCGCCCGAAAAGGCGACCACTTGGAGGATCTGCTGCGGTCCGGCTCGGTGCTCTTCCCCGGAGCGCTCGAGTTCATTCGTGAGGCAGCGGCCGAGGTGCCGATCGCGATCGCGTCCGGCGCGCTTCGGCACGAGATCGACAAGATCATCGACGCCGCTGGTGTGGCCAAGCTCTTCGCCACGATCGTGGCCGCCGGTGACACGCCTGAAAGCAAGCCATCGCCCGCACCGTACCGGCTGGCCTTCGAACAGCTGCGACAGCGCACGGGCCTCGCGCTCGACCCGCGGCGCTCGGTCGCCATCGAGGATTCGCACTGGGGTCTTGAATCTGCGCGCGGCGCAGGACTGCGACTGGTGGCCGTGACCAGCAGCTATCCGGCCGACGAGCTTGCAAGCGCCGAGCTCGTGGTCAACGGGCTCGGAGCGTTGACGCTCCCGGCACTGGACAGGTTATGCGAGACCCAGGACCACGCTCAGGGAACACGCTAGGAGGACAGTGAAGAAGGAACTCGTTGCCGCTCTCATCGATGCATCCAACGCCCCGGGGACGGCGCTCGCCCCCGCCGCGCTCGTCGTTGCGCGGGTGGAATGCCCGCGTCTCGATCCAGAGCCGTACATCGCTCGTCTCGATGCCATGGGCGACGCGGCACGGCGAGTGGTCGAACGTCACGCTACCTCGAGCGGCGACATGTCTCCGCAGTGCGGCGTCAAGGCGCTCAACGAGTACCTGTTCGAGGAGCTGCAGTTCACGGGCAACCGTGACAAGTACGAAGATCCGCGCAACAGCTGCCTCAACGAAGTGCTCGAGCGGCGCACCGGCATCCCTCTGACCTTGTCGATCGTTTACATGGAGATCGCACGCCGGGCAGGGCTGCAGGTCGACGGCATCAATTTTCCGGGGCACTTTCTGGTTCGCTGCCCGCAGACACACGGCGGCCACCAGCTGGTCATCGACCCCTTCCACTCGGGAGCGCTGCTGTCGGAGCAGAACTGCCGGCTGTTGCTGCAGAAGCATGTCGGCAGCGAGGTGGCGTTCAGTCGATCGTTGCTGGCGCCGGCAACGCGGAATCAGATCCTCGTCCGGATGCTGCTCAACCTGAAGCGCATCTACGTGCACATGCGCTCGTTCCCACAGGCGCGCGACATCACCGAGTTGCTGCTCGCGCTGACGCCGTCGGCGCTCAGCGAGCTGCGCGATCGCGGCTTACTCGCATATCAGCTGAACGACGTCACCAGTGCGTTGCGGGATCTGCAGGCGTACCTGCAGCTGTCGAGCATGAGCGAAGCCGACAAAGATGCGAAGGCAGAGCACCAGCAGATCTGGGAGCACGTCAAGACCCTGCGTCGTCGCGTGGCCGCATTGAATTGACGCCTGCCGCTGGCACGACGGTGATTCGCTGGAGTCTGACGATCACGACACGCCGAGTGGCTCTTCAAGCGCGCGATCCGACTCGTTCTCCCCAGGTCTGCAGTTCGACGATGTTCCCCTCGGGATCTCTGACGTAGCACCACGTCACCTGCGCCGTCGGAGAGATCGCGACGGTCACCACGTCGCCAACGGGCGCGCCGCCACTGGACAGCACCTGTTCCCGAGCGTCGGTTACCGAATCGACCGCAAAGGCGATGTGCGCAAACCCTGGCCGGTTCACGACGCGCGGCTCGTCGGCGGCGGGCTGTGAGTACTCGAAGATCTCCAGCGTCGGTCCGTTGGGACCGGTCCCGGGAAGACGGAGGTGCATGCCGCGAAGATGTGCTCCTGGCACGCCGGTCCCCGCCACCATGTCAGCGCCGGACAGATCGCGCTCCGGCGGCACCGGCCGGCAGCCGAATACGTCCTCGTAGAAGCGAGCCAGTCGTCGCCAATCGCGCGCGACCAGGTTGGTATGAACGTATCGGGAACCTGAGATCGTTGGTGTCATCTCGTACCCACCCGCGTGCTCTGACTCGCCACTGCCTGCCAGCGTCCGTCGCGAACGATCCAGACATCCATGTACCTGGTACTGCACCTCTGTCGGCTTGCCATTGACCGGCCCGACCAGGTACTGCGTGAACCACACGACGGCGGTGTCGCGGTAGACCTTGACGATGAAGTCGTCGAGACGACGGGAATCGACCTGCTGGTTGAAGTCACGTGCCAGGGCGAGCTCCTTGGCCTTGTCACCACGGCTGCCGTCGCCGTAGGTCGCGATGAACTCCTCCGCCAGCACGCTCTCGATGAAGGCCGCATCCTGCCGGTGAAACGCCGCGTCCCACTGCCGTTCGAGATCGATGAGGACATCCTGATCCGACTTGACGTTCTGGGCCCACGCGGGCTGTACCGCGACAATCGACCCGAAAGCGACACACACCAGCACTCGTATCCAGTTCATAGAGCCCTCTCGACTGCATTCTCCATTCAATTGAGCCCCTGAACAATCAGCCACGCGCCCAGCAGGCCGATGAGCGCGGCGATGGCGAATCGGAACTGGCGCATCGAAAGCCCGAGCAGGATCCGCTCGCCGAGCAGCGTGCCGATCAGCACGCCGACAGTCGCGACAGTCAGCGGCGCCGTCAACGCGGCGATTTCGCTGCCGGCACGCCACACGTAGACCGGCGTCCGCACCAGATCGACGAGCATTGCCGTTGCCGTCGCGGTTGCAACGTATTTCACCGGCGTCAGGGAGAAAGACAACATGGCCGCGGCCCGCAGTCCGCCCTGATTACCCGCGAGGCCGCCGAACAGTCCCGAGAGAAGCCCGAATACACCCACCACCGCACCTTTGACGCGGACGCGCGATGGCAGGTCCGCAAGTGTCGCGACGCAGGTTGAAACGAGCAGCAGACCAAGTGTCAGCGTCAGCGCATCGTTGGAGAAGCGGGTATAGAGGAGCGCGCCGAGCAGGCCGCCTGCTGCGCTCAGCAACCCGAAGCTGCGGACGACCGTCCAGTCGATGTTGCGGCGGAGCCGATAGCAGCGAAGTGCGGTCGCGGCCGCGTGCGGAATGGCCACGGCAGCCACTGCCGTGGAGGTTCCGAAGTTCGCGGCGAGGAGCGGTGTGAGCAGGCTTCCGATCCCGAAACCGGCGACGGCCGCAGTACCGCCACTGAGCACTGCCAGAACGAAGACGCCGAGGAGCAACATTCGAAAGAGTCAGGCACCGGCGGTCACTTCCCGCCGGTCTTTTTCTCGTTCTCCAGGCAGATGAACTCCATCAACTGCGTGTTGGGCAGCAGTGTCACTTCGACCGTCGTGCCCCATGGTTTCGTGTAGGCCTTCGGGTCGTCGATGGTGATGCCGATGTCCATGTGACCGAAATCCTTCCGACGGAACCTCGTTGTCACATGCAGCGCCTCGGTAGAAGGCTTGCCCAACTGGTCGAGCCAGACCCTGCCGTTGAATCCGGCGCTGTCGACCACCAGCGTGTCTCCTTCCCACTTCGCCGTCGAGTAGCCATGCCACGTCGGCGCCACATCAGGATGAGGCACGAACTGTCGGCCGTCCATGAAGGCCTGCCACCAGAGATTGAACGCTTCGTGGATGAAGAAGACGACCTTTGGTGTCTGCACGATCTGCCATGGTGCCGGCGCGAGCAACACCTTGGGCACGCCTTGTGGCAAACAGTTCGCGTCGGGCTCTTCCCTCCAGAACTTGCCTTCGGCCCGTTCGTCGTAAAGCGCCTTTGCCCACGGCTGGAACGGCACGTCCTCCTTGAGATCCCTCGCGAGGTTTCGCAGATATCCGGTTGGTGGGTTCCAGATGCCAGACAGGTCCGGTTTGCCGTCGGGCAGGCGTGGCGCCGGAGCAGACAGATCGGGCTTGCCGTCGGGCGTTCGTGGAATCTGCGGAGCGGGAATGTTCGCCCACTGCGCGAAGGCAGTCGACGACAGAGACAAGATCAACGCGAGTTGCAGCAGTGTTCTCACGCCGGCCTCCAATCGGCCACTACTCTATCTGAGTCAGCGTGGACTGGCGCGTCCGTTTATCAACGGCGTAACGGCGGGTAACGTCAGGACATTCGCTCCCACCACAGGATGTATTCGAGCGACTCACCGCCCACTTCGATGGGAGGCGTCGAGAGTCGCAGCCGTCCGTTCTCGTCAAACGTGTAGGAACGGACAAGGTTGGCGCCCGTCCAGTTCGGGAACGACGCGCCGTGGACGTAGTGGGTGACGGCACGCGTCGAGTCATCCACGGAGTAGGTACCGTAGTAGCCGATGTATCCATCGAAGGCGTCGCGCACTTCGGCGTCGGTACCGAGAGCCGGATCCCGGCTTGCGAAACGCGCACGCTCGGTCTTCATGAGCTGCGCGGACATGTTGCCGGAGGCGTCGTAAACGAGTTGTCCCTTCGGCTTCTCGCCGAACGGGAACTGCACCTGGCCCTTCGAGTTGCGCGTCTCGCAGGAGAGCAACCGCCATGCACCGACAAATCGTGATGCGATGTTGCTGGACTGGACCACGTCCTCTTCGGCCTCTCGGGACGCAGCGTTGGTGCGAACGACGATCATCAGCCCGGACGCCCACGCCAGCTTCACGGTGACGAAGTCGGCGCGCTGCTCCAGGCGCTCGATCAGGGCCGGCACCTTGGGTGCGTGCCCCTCCGGCCAGTTTGGTTGAGGGAGCAGATCGTCGATGACGTACATCCCACCGGGTCGCAGCAGCGCAAGCGCTTCATCGAGATGAGAGAACTTGCCGGGCCACGCGTCGGCGTAAATCAAGTCGAAGCTACCAGCCGGCGCCTGAGCGATGAACTCCGCGCCATCCATGACATGGAACGACACCCGCGGGTCAGCGCCGAGATTACGTTCGGCAACTGACACGAACACTCGCTCCGTATCGACGCTGTCGAGCCTCGACGCTGAATCCATCCCTGACAGCAGCCACGCAGTCCCATGGCCGGTTCCTGTGCCGAGCTCCAGAAAGCGACCGCCAGGCTTCGATGCAGCGAGCGTGGCCAGGAGGGCACCAACCTTTGGCTCGGACACCATGTTGAAGTTGAGGGCCTCAGTTTCCGAGAGGATGGCCGGCACGGACACCGGTATTCGAGCGAGAGTTTGATCGTTCATCTGGGCACGCTACTCATGGCAATTGATGCAGATGGAGGGCCGGCGACCAACTCACAGGACGCGTGCGTCGCGGAGCGACCGCGCCGCCAGATCGATCGCCGCATTGGCCTCGAGTTCCTGCGGACCGATCACACACCAATCCAGAACGTTGGTCAGGCCGCTGCTGGAGTCCATGTTCCCGTAAATCAGTCTCTTCAGATAGGCCTGCTCCCGGTCGGGGCCAAGCCGCTGCGCGATTCGCTGAAAGTACCAGACGACGGAATTCTGCATCGCGGAGGCCAGGGTGTGGTCGCGCCGCGCGGACTCCGGCCACTGACCGGAGCCGTCGTACGCCAGCTTGTCATCTGGTCCGCTGATCACACCGGAATCGAGAGCAGCGAGCGCGTGCGGGACCTTGAACGTCGAGGCCGGAGTAATCCTCGTTCGGCAGGCATCGGCAGGACCGCGACGCACTTCGCCGACGCCGAGCTCGAATAGCAGGAAGCAGGACTCGATCGACGAGGACGCCGGCTGCGACCGCGGCTCGCGTATCTGCGCCGACACCCCGCCCCCAACCAACGGCAGCGACAGGACGATGAGCGGAATCCCTACGGTGTGGCAGAAGCGATTCACCGGGTGCCGGTGACTCTGCCCGTATCGTGCGATCCACTCGTCCCAGGATCTTCCGCCAAGCATGAATCTACGTCCGTGGCTGATCGTAAATCAGGAACAGCAGCTGTGCGAGCACGCCCGGTGCCGTGCGGCGCTGCAAGGGTCAGGCAGTGCTCTCCGCGAGAGTGCGCAGCACATGCTCGGCTCGCGATCCGACAGGCACGCGCGGTACTTCATTGAGCTCGTAGCCGCATGAACGGTACCACTCTACGACCTTGGTGTGAACGTCAACGGCCTCAGAAAACGACTGGTCGCGTTCTGCGTCGTTGGCGTAGATCGCTTCCCACGGTGGTAGCACGAACACGGTGCGATGGAACGGGTAGGTCGCGAGCATGGAGGTCAGCTCAATGGCAGGAAGGGGTGATGCCTTGTGCAACATGCCAAGAGCTTCGATCAGGCTGCGATCGAAGAAGACCCACCCGGAAGTGTGAGGGCGACTGAGGTACTTTTCGATGTCGCGACGCAGAATCTCCCGAGCGAATGCACCAGGATCCGGTCGAGGACTCGCACCGCGCGCTAGACGCTCCGCGATGATGGCGCGCGCAGACTCATCGACCGTTTCGTAGCCCCGGGCGGCAAGCTCGGCGAGCAGGGTCGTCTTGCCTGCTCCCGGCCCGCCGGTGACGATGACATGAGACATTCAGACTAGAGAGCTGCGCCCGTCAACTCCCAACTGCCAAACTCCAATTCCCAACGAATCGGGCCTTTTGGGAGTTGGGAGTTGGCGATTGGGCGTTGACGCGTTTTTCAGCACCCTGCTTGAGCGCTGGTCTCGCCCGTTGGTTGGAACGCGTCCGGATCGTCAGTCGCCAGGTCCCGTGAAAGGAAATCGAGGAATCCAACGCCCAACCCGCTGGCAGTATTCGTCGTAAGAGTTACCGAACTCCCGGCGCAGCGTCGGCTCCTCGTAACCCATGACGAAGAGATTCGCGCACAGGAACCAGATGGCCCAATAGACGGTAAGCGCCGATGAACCGGTGACGAGGGCCTCGCCGAGCACGATGATCGTGACGCTGAGATACATCGGATTGCGAACGTACCGGTAAAGTCCGCGAACAACCAGGTGACGAGGCGGGTCGACCGGCGACAGCGTGCCACGCCCGCTGCGAGCGAACTCGAAAATACATGCCCCAAGCAGTGCAGCGCCGAGCGCGATGAAGAAGAGCCCAAGAACCTGCCCTGCGCTCAGCACGTCGAGCCGCACTCGATTCAGGCCGAAGTACCTCCACGGCAGATACCCGGCGAAGAAGCCTGGAAGCAGGAACGTCCACAGAAGGCTGCGCAGGGCGAGCATTGGAGATTGTTGACTTTGATCGCACCGACAACCGCGCCAGCTACGACAGCTGTGAGATCTCCTGATAGAGATACGCCGACGCGATGATGCCGTTGTGGAAGTTGCCCAGGTCGAGCCGCTCGTCAGGCGCGTGGGCGTTCTCATCCGGAAGCCCGACGCCGAACAGCACGCTCGGCAACCCGAGTTCCTGCTGGAACGTCGAGACGACCGGGATCGAACCGCCCTCGCGGTTGAAGACCGGAGCCTGCCCGAAGCCCTGTTCGATCGCCCGGCCGGCCGCGCGGACGTACTTGTTGTCGAACTCCGTCATCCACGGCTTGCCGCCGTGCATGCGCGTGACCTTGAGCTCCACGGTCTTGGGACAGACCTTCTGTAGATACGCTTCGAACAGATCGCCGATCTTCTTCGGGTCCTGGTCGGGGACGAGGCGCATGCTGACCTTGGCCATCGCTGTCGCCGGCAGCACCGTCTTGGCGCCCTCACCGGTAAATCCGGACAGCAGCCCGTTCACCTCGAATGTCGGCCGCGCCCAGACGCGCTCGAGCGTCGAGTACCCCGACTCACCAAAGAGCTTCGGCGCGCCGAGCTCCTTGCGGTACTTCGTCTCGTTGAACGGCAGCTTCTTCCACTCCGCGCGCTCCGCATCGCTCAGCGGCCGCACATCGTCGTAGAAGCCAGGAATCTTGATGCGCCCGCTGCGATCCTTCATCTGCGTCAGGACGCTCGCGAGCACGAACCCCGGGTTGGCAACGGCACCGCCGAACGATCCCGAGTGCAGATCGCTCCTGGTCCCGCGCAAGTCGATCTGGAAATAGGTCAGACCGCGCAGGCCATAGCAGATCGAGGGAATGCCGCGATCGAACATTGGTGAGTCGGAGATGACGACGACGTCGGCGGCGAGCTCGGTCTTGTGGGATCGCACGAAGTCGTCCAGGTGGACGCTGCCGACCTCTTCCTCACCCTCGATGAAGAACTTGATGTTGAGCGGCAGGCTGCCATTCTTCTTCAGGTGCGCCTCGACCGCCTTGATGTGCATGAACACCTGCCCCTTGTCGTCGGCCGAGCCGCGCGCGTAGATCTCACCGTCACGAACCGTCGCCTCGAAGGGCGGGCTGGTCCAGAGATCGACCGGGTCGACAGGCTGCACGTCGTAATGCCCGTAGAACAGAATCGTTGGCTTGCCGGGCGCCTTGAGCCAGTCGCCGTAGACGACCGGGTTGCCGGGTGTCTCGATGAGCCGGACGTTCTCCATGCCAACCTGGCGCAGCGCATCAGCAGTCCATTCGGCCGCCCGTCGAACATCGCCGCTGTGAGCCGGGAGCGCGCTGATGCTCGGGATGGCGAGGTACTGCTTGAGTTCATCGACGTACCTGTCGCGGTTGACGTTGATGTAATCGACGACCTGATTCATGGCTCCATGATATGCCACGACTCGTGGTGGCGACGGGCGCGCCCTTCACGTTCGAGCTTGAGCAGGTGGGCAAGGATCGTCTCACGGGCGACCTGCGTCAAATCTTGCCTGAGTCCACGGTAGATCAACGGCACCAGCGCATCAGGCGTCGCTGGTCCGGCGCGAAGCGCCGAGAGAATCTGTTCTTCCCGCTCCCGCCGATGCTGCAGGTAGCCGTTCAGCAAGGCATCGGGGTCATCGATGATCGGACCATGGGCCGGCAGCAGACGTGTCGGCCTCAGCGCACGCACGCGGTCCAATGAGGCCAGGTAATCAGCGAGATCGCCGCGCAGGTTGGGCGGGATGTACACCGTGGTTCCCTTGACCGCAAGGTCACCCGAGAACATCGTGCGCGACTCCTGATGCCAGAAGCAGAGATGATCGGGCGCGTGCCCCGGCGTATACACCACCAGCAATCGATCGTCGCCCGCCTCTACGACATCACCGTCGCCAATCGTCTGCCACGCCACGGGCCACCGGCTGTCGCGTTCGGCCCAGGGCATCTTGAAGAACCTCACGCCCTGAAAACGGCCCGCGATCGCGACGGCCCCCGACGCATGATCGACATGCGCGTGTGTCACGAGCACCTGCGCCAACGACGCACCAGCAAGCGCTGCCTCAACGGCATCAAGGTGCCTTGGATCGCCGGTGCCCGCGTCGATGAGCGTCGGTGTGCGTCCCAGGACCAGCCACGTCCAGTTGCCGTCGCCGGTCATCGGGCCGGGATTGAGGGCATGAATTGGAACAGGCGTCATGGGGTCAGACCTCTTGATAGAGATCGGCTCAAGGGTCTGACCCTCGAAAGTGCAGCCACAGCGACAGGGCCATGTCAGTACGCAGGAAACACGAGCGATACCCACATGACCATCCTCGAGACGTCCGGATATTGCCAGAGCATCAGCAGCATCAGCGCTGACCAGATGCTGCCGATCACGTTTGTGAAGAGCCGCAAGACGGGCGTTCGCGACGGGTAGACGTAACGAATCGGGATGAAGACCAGAACAACGAACACCAGCAGCACGGCGGCATTCACGGGCGAGGACCATCCGGCGACGATCAGGTAGAACACGACGACATTCCAATACGACGGGAAGCCTGTGAAGAAGTGGTCGGCCGTCTTGGCGTCTCGACGGCTGAAGCCATAGCCGCTGGCAAGAAGTATCGCGACGGCAACGGGGAGGGCCCACGCGTCCGGCACGAGCACCGCGCGCCACACGCACAACGCTGGAACAAAGACGTACGTCAGATAGTCGACGATGTCGTCGAGCTTTGCGCCGTCGAACCACGGGATGCGCTCGGCGACACGCGCACGCCTCGCCAGGACGCCGTCGGTCGCATCAATGACGACCTGCAGCCACAACCAGAAGAACGCGGCGCGATAGTTGAAGTCGATGACCGCTCGCGCGGCAAGAAAGGCAAGGACGACCCCGCTCGCGGTATAGGCGTGTACCGAGCCAGGCGCCAATCAACTCCCAACTCCCAACTTCCCAACTCCCAACGAGGCCTTACAGCCGACGAATGGCGTTCGGAAAGTCGCGCCACACCGGGACGCCGCAGAAATGCGATCCTTCCGTGCATCGAGGCGAGATCAGGCCGTTGCGAATGACGCACGGCGGACCGATGTAGCGGCCAATCTGCGGGTGCAGTGTTCTGACCTGTTCGATCTCATCCATCGACGCGAGGTAGATCTCCTCCTGCGCGTTGAAGCAGGTCCGCAACGTCCACTTGTGCAGCAGCGCCAGCAACGATCCGGACTCGACGAAGCGCAGCGTCTTCGCATTGGGAAGCACGTAGAGCGCGTGCTCCAGCGGCACGTCGAGTTCGAGAAGCTGGTTCTTCGCATCCCACGCGTCCTGCATGGCCGCGTCGTACACGGCCTTCGCGCGCGGGTTGGCAGCAATGAGACGCGGCGTGATGTAGTCAGGTCGTGCCGTGTCTGCAAAGGTCATCAGCGGACGCGATGCTGGCACCATCCGATGCCGCTGGTCCTGCGAATCGGCAGTGTGGCTGAGCCGCTTCTCGAACACATAGGTCGCATGATGCAGCGCGCGCATCAACGGCGAGTGATACGAGACGTTGAGAATGTCGAGCCGGTAGCGATTTCGGGCCGGATTCATCACCCGGTCGAGCGCCTCTTCGTCATTGAGCTCATCCCGCGTCAGCCCAAAGACCGACCGCACCGATTCGGCAATGAGCACCTCGGCATCTGGCGATGCCGACCGCAGACGCGACCACCGGCCCCCAAGCCGCGCGTCGAACTCCGCTGCGAAGCAGTCGCCGCCGCTGCGAGGCCGCGGAAAAGTCCCCTCCTGCACCTCTTCGTCCGGAATCGGCGCCAACCCGACCTTCTCGAAGAAGTACGGGTCCCACTCCTTCACGAGGCGCACCATCTCTGAAATCACCAGGCGCGTTTCGTGCGGCGCATCGCCTGTGTTCATCATCCGGTGCAGCCGATGCAGGACGATGCCGGACACGGTGTGCACCATGGACGTGAACGCCGCAATCGGAATCACGTAGCGGGCGGTCTCGATCGCCCGCTTCTCCGCGTCCTTGTCGATCTGCTTCAGCCGCTCGGGATTCGTGTTGGGGCGGACGTATCGCAACTCCTTCAGGATCGCGAGCGCATCATCTTTGAGCAGCGCTGACAGCTCCGCGTATCGATCCCAGGCGCGCACCACGGCGGCTTCGAAGACGTCGCGCGCGCGGCCGACCAATGGCGGCACGTACGCACGCGGCTCTTTCAACTTGACGTAGCGCTGACTGGACTGCTCGGAGTTGTAGAACGGATACGAATGCAGGAACGTCCAGACGAACTGCCGCGAGATGTTCTCGAGCCCGAACTCGAAGTGCGCGTGCTGATAGACGGTGTGGTGACCAGCATCGAAGGTGAGCACGCCAATCGAGTCGCGCTGCGACTCGGTGATTTCACCGGCACCGATCACGCGCGGCGAGTAGCAGGTCCTCGCGGCGGCGATGGCGCTGTCGTACGGAGTCGCGGGCGCAGCACGGAGCGTGACGATGGGCGAGCCGCTGGAAAGCACTGGACGCGCAATTATAGAGCAGGGCGATTTCAGTCGTCGTCTTTCGAGTGATAGCGAGAGTATTCGTCGAGGTAGGTGAGCGACTGCATCGACGTCATCCGATCGAAGAACAGCACGCCATCCAGATGATCGGTTTCGTGCTGGGCGACGCGGGCCGAAAAACTCTTCAACAGGAGCTCGATCGGCTTGCCGTCGCGATCGAGAGCGGTCACGGTGATGTCCGTGAATCGTGGCACCATCCCTCGGATGTCGGGAATGCTCAGGCAGCCCTCCCAGTCCTCTTCCTTGGTCGAGCCGGATGGGACGATTTCCGGATTGACCAGCACGGTGGCTTCGCTCTTCGGACCGGGATCCTCCTCGAGCAACGCCACGAACAGGCGCAGGCCTTCGTGCACCTGCGGCGCCGCCAGGCCCACACCGTGATATTCATGCATCGTGTCGAGCATGTCGTCGATCAGCTTTTGCACGAGCGGATCGCGCAGATCCGACTTCGACACCGGTCGCGCTCGCTCTCGCAAAACTGGATGCCCCATGCGCGCGACCTTGAGGATGGACATAAGAGATAAATTATAGGCTTTCACCCGGAGTCAGAGCCCACAGACGATGCATCCGCACGATGAGCGCCCGTACAGTCACTGTCCGATGTGTGGCGCCGATCTCGAGCTGCGCAGCCTGAAGCCTACGGAGCCTGATCGGCTCGTGTGCATACAGTGCGGATTCATCTTCTACCAGGATCCCAAAGTCGCCGTGGCGACGATCATCCGCGACGACAACGATCACATCGTGCTGGTCAGACGTGCGATCGAGCCGGGTACGGCAAATGGGTGTGCCCTGGCGGATTCGTCGATCGCGGCGAGGAAGTCCTGGCTGCCGCCGTCCGCGAAGCCCGCGAAGAGGCGGGGGTGCACATCCGCATCGATCGCCTGCTCAACGTGGACTCCTACCCCGGTGTTGCGCCGGTCATCATCGTGTATGTGGCGACGATGACGGGAGGGACGCTCGAGTGCGATGACGAGTGCCTCGAGGTTCGCCTGTTCGCCGCCGGCGACATCCCATGGGACGAACTCGCCTTCTCGAGCACGAAGCAGGCTCTTAGAGAGTTCCTGCTGACGTAGCGTTACCAATCTACACAGGCTTGAGGTGCCACCGCCGGGAGTGGCCGAGTCGCATGAAGCTGCTCGGCGGGCTGACTCTCTACTGTGGGCTCGGTTTGCTGAGGCTCACCAGTTGGAGCCTGTTTTGCTACGCCGGGAGAGGGAGTCGATCATGCGACGCATATCTCTTTTCGCTTTTGTAATCGCGCTCGGCACCTTCGCCTGCGACGATTCGCCGTCGAGCCCCTCGGGACAGACGGCGACGTTCAATCTCCGGATCACCGACAGCCCGTTCAGCGATGCCCGCGCGGTTCTGGTCACCTTCGCTGAAGTGACGGCTCACCGCAGCGACAGCGACTGGACGACGATCCCCTTTGCCGGATCGGCGACTTCTCGCACGTGCGACCTGAAGAAGCTGGAGAACTCCGAGGACATACTCGGCACCGGTCCGCTTCCGCCGGGGGACTACACACAGGTCAGGCTCGTCGTGCAGAGCGCGCGGCTCTACTTCGAAAACCCCTCGGTCGGCCCGGCGTGCGCCGCTACGATTGCAGCGCCGGCGGGCAGCATGGCCGATCTGAGAATTCCCTCAGGCGAGGTCAAGCTCAATCGCGGATTCAAACTGGAGTCGGAATCCACCACGACGATGCTGCTCGACTTCGATGGTGATCGGTCGATTCAGCAGACCGGCAACGGGACGTACATGATGAGCCCGGTGATTGGAATCGTCAGGGTCGAGTGACTCATCCCGCTGACAAAATCGAAACGATTGTGACTGTTTTGGCGTGAGTTCGAAGTGCGCCAACCGCCGCGGCAGCGATAAGTTCTTCCGGGCAAAGCCTTTCGGCCGAACGAACGGCGATGGATCGTGTTTTGCCATCTCACAGCCCAGGAGAACTCAATGCGACCAACAGCCGCTCTCGCTGCTTCCGCCCTTTTCATGACCATCGCGTGCAGCGGGTCATCGCCGTCAAGTCCTTCCGACTCCCCAGGCACGGGAGGCTCGGGAGCCGGCACGCTGAATTTGCGGATCACCGACAGCCCGTACGGAAAAGCCAGGGCCGTGTTGGTCACGTTCTCGGAGGTGGCCTTTCACCGCGACGGCAACTGGACGAGGCTTCCATTTCCTGGCGGCTCGACCCGGACCTGTGACTTGAAGAAACTCCAGAACCGCACCGAGGATTTGCTCGGGGGAGGCGCGTTCGAGCCCGGGCATTACACGATGATCAGGTTCACCGTCCAGAGCGCGAAGATCTTCTTCGACAACACGGCCGTGTCGGCAACGCCGTGTGCCCCATCGATCCCGGAACCGTCCGGCGCCTGGTCCGCTCTCTCGATTCCATCGGGTGAGGTGAAGCTGAATGGGAGCTACACGGTGACCAGCACCGCAGCCACGACTGTTCTGGTCGACTTCGACGGCGAGTCGTCGATTCATGAGAACGGGAACAACTACACCATGAACCCGGTCATCAGGCTGCTGAGCATCCAGTGAGCGAGCGCGCGCAGCGCGCGCGCTCGACAGGGCGACAGTCGCGCACTCGCAGCCGCAGCGCGCGACTTCCAGCCCGCGCCGCCTACGCGATCGTGACTTCCTTCGTCAGGTAGACGTCCTGAATCGCGTTGAGGAGGGCAGCTCCCTCTTTCATCGGTCGCTGGAATGCCTTGCGTCCCGAGATGAGGCCCATGCCGCCGGCGCGCTTGTTGATGACTGCGGTCTTCACCGCCTCCTTCAAGTCACCTTCACCAGAAGACGCACCACCTGAATTGATCAGACCGGCTCGCCCCATGTAGCAGTTGGCGAGCTGATATCTGGTCAGATCGATCGGGTTGTCACTCGACAGCTGCGAGTAGACCGACTTGTGCGTCTTGCCGAAATTGACGGCGTTGTACCCGCCGTTGTTCTCCGGTATCTTCTGCTTGATGATGTCGGCCTCGATCGTGACGCCAAGATGATTGGCCTGCCCGGTGAGGTCTGCGGCCACGTGATAGTCGGCCTCCTTCGTCTTGAAGGCGGGGTTGCGCAGGTAGCACCACAACACGGTGAACATGCCCAGTTCGTGCGCCTGCTGGAACATCGCCGACACTTCCTGGATCTGCCGTTTCGACTCCTCCGATCCGAAGTAGATCGTCGCGCCGACCGCCATCGCGCCCATGTCGTACGCCTGCTTGACGCTGGCGAAGCGAATCTGGTCGTACGAGTTCGGGTAGGAGATGAACTCGTTGTGGTTCAACTTGACGATGAACGGAATCTTGTGCGCGTACTTGCGACTCACCGAGCCAAGGACGCCGAGCGTCGAAGCGACGGCGTTGCAGCCGCCTTCAAGCGCAAGTTTCACGATGTTCTCGGGATCGAAGTACACGGGATTCGGCGCGAACGAGGCGCCGGCCGAGTGCTCGATGCCCTGATCGACGGGAAGAATGGAGACGTATCCCGTGCCACCCAGCCGTCCGGTGTTGAGCACCGACTGCAGCGCCGCCAGCACGCGCGGCGATCGGTCCGACAACCCGTAGGCGCGATCCACGTAGTCGGGACCAGGCAGCAGGAGGCTGTCCCTGGGAATGGTCTTGCACTGGTGCTCGAGAAGACGAACATCGTCTCCGAGGATCGACGCGATCCCCTTGATTCCCGGCACAGTGAGTTCGACGGTTGCAGTTGAAGCCACGGTCACACCTCTTTATTTGGCTCTGGGCTTTGTGTTCCGGCTTCGGCTTCAGGCTTGGGCCGATGATTTTGATCCTACCTCGCCGGCAACCCTCGCGGAGGCCGGGAATTGAGCGTACTCGACGACGGCGTCCTGCACAGCCCGTCCGACAAGATCGTCGATTGGCAATGCCTGTTCGGCAGCCTCGATGGCGGCCAGACGTGCACGTGTCAGGGGATTCCGCGGTGTAAACAGGGTGCAGCAGTCCTGGTCCGGGATGATGGAGATGGGATACGACCCGATCTTCATCGCCTCGGCAGTAATCTCTTCCTTGTCCATCCCGATCAATGGCCGGAACACCGGCATCGTGACGACGCTGCCAATGACCGAGAGATTCTCGAGAGTCTGGGAAGCGACCTGACCGACGACGTCGCCGGTGACGAGCGCCTGTGCTCCACGCGCGCGCGCAATGCGCTCGGCGATGCGCATCATCAGCCGGCGGTAGATCACCACGCGCATCGGCCCGGGCACGGACAACACCACCTGCTGCTGCATCTCACCGAAGGCAACGAGGTACAAGCGCGATCGATGCTGCCACGTCGTCAGCAGCTGAACCAGTTCACGCGCCTTCTCCTGCGACGCGCGCGAGAGAATCGGATAGCTGTGGAAGTGCACGAAGGTGACCGCGCACCCGCGCTTCATCATGCGATGGGCCGCAACCGGCGAGTCGATACCACCAGAAAGCAGGCACACTACCCGACCGGCCGTCCCCGTCGGCAGACCTCCCGGTCCACGCTCCTTGCCAAAGAAGTAGAACGCCTGGTTGGTGAGCAGCTCGAGATGAATCGTGAGGTCGGGGGCATCGAGATTGACGCGCCAGCCTCGCGCCTGCTTGATGCGTCCGCCGACTTCGCGCTCGATCTGCGGCGAAGTCATTGGAAAGCGCTTGTCGGCCCTGCGCGCCGAGACACGGAAGCTCTCGCAGGTGCGATCACCGAGATCGTTGAGGATGGCGGTTGACACGGCGTCGAGATCAAGAGGGGTGCGGCCGGCGTATGAAAAATTGGCGACGCCAAACGTCCGCTGGATGCGTTCGCCGACGGCCTTGCGCGACGCGCCATCCCCGACAACGACCTCGATCCGCCCCATCAACGCGCGCACACTGCGGACGTCGAGATCCGAGAGTGCCTCTCTGAGATTCCGCACCAGACGGGCCAGGAACCAGGGACGGTTCTTCCCTTTCAGCGCGAGCTCCTGGTAGTGAACGACGATTGAATTCATATGTTGGGTCCGGCTTCAGCCGGACTTCAGAAAATCCATGACCGCCTGGGCCGCCGCATGGCCGCTCACGACGGCGCTCTCGATCGTAGCGGGCAGGCCGGTATCGATCCAGTCGCCGGCCAGGAACAAGCCGGGCACGCTCGTGCGCGTCGGCGGGCGCGGAGGGTGTCCGGGCGCGACGGAGAACGTCGCCCGCTTTTCACGAACGACGACGGCCCGGCGCATCACGGCGGACCGGACCTCGGGTATCGCGGCCTTCAATTCGTCCAGCGCCAGGTTCACGAGCTGCTGGTTGCTCTGGCCGACCAATGCGGCCGCACCGCTCGACACCAGCGATACGTGCGAGGTCGTCGCCCCGAACAACGCACGTTTATCGAACACCCATTGATTCGCGCGACCTGGCAGACCGACGAAGACAGTCGAGGTGATCGGCCGATCGAACCACAGGGTGACCGTGACGATCGGCGACGCGGCAGTCGATTCGGCAGCGTCGATCACTGATGCCAGCGCTGCCGGACGATCCGGAAACACCGAGGGCAACGCGAACCACGCGGCCGCACAGATCACCGCCCGGGGACGAAACGTGTGCGACCTGACGTGCACCGATGCTCTCTCGGAATCAACGTGCACGCAGGCGAGCGAATTGGTCTTGACCTCTCCTCCCCGTTGCTCGAGATAAACGCGCGACGGCTCGGTGTAGAGCTCGTCGAGCGGACGCTGCACCAACCCCAGTGAAGAATCGCTTCGCGATGACGTGAACGTCCGGCGGAGGACTGCGCCAAACATCTCGCCGGCGGCTTCATCGATGGATTGATTCAGTGACGCAACCGCAAGCGGCTCCCACAGCAGTTCGATGAGGCGGGGGGTCTGTCCATGCCATTCGAGCCATTCGCGAACGGTTGCGCGCGGCTCGGCATCACGGCGACCGCCATGTCGCATGCGCGCAAGCGCGATTCGATCCCGCCAGCTGATGGCATTCCACCGCAGCGCTCCAACGAGCAGGTGCAGGGGCGCCGGGATCGCAGGACATGCCAGACGCGAGATCCGTCCGTCCCGATCGATGATGTCAACGGCAAGCCCGGGCTGCATGTAGACGTGCTTCTCGGTCCCGAGCCGGCGCAGAAATCGGAACGTCTCGCGATATGCGCCGATCAACACGTGCTGACCGTTGTCGACCCGCTCACCTGTCGCGGGATCCGTGAAGACCGACGCTCGTCCGCCGAGGGTAGGGCGCGCCTCGAGCACGAGCACGCGGAGACCCTGCTCCGCCAGTGAGGTGGCGGCACTCAATCCGGCGAAGCCGGCGCCGATGACAATGACATCGTTGGTCACTTCGTAATTCTGAATTCGGAATGCAGCATGCAGACACTGCCAACGCGCACCGAGCGAAGCGGACAGTGTCTACACTCTGAATTCTGCATTCTGCATTCCAAGGGTCGACTTCACCCACAACCGCAGCGCGATCACCGCTCGACGAGGTCTTGGGACACGAATGCGTTCGGTAAACACGTCGTATCCCCTGCGCTCGATGCGCCGCAGGATCTCGAGGTAAATGGCCCCCATGATCTCCGCGGCCAGGAGGCTGCGCGCGTCCTCACGCGGCAGTTCGCCAGCGGCGCGACGATAGTAACTGCGCGCGCGATCGCACTCGAACCGAAGCAACTCGACGACCTGAGGTGTCAGGCGTCCGAGTCGCAGGTCGTCCTCGCTCACTCCGAATCGCGTCAGGTCTTCGGTCGGCAGGTAAATGCGACCACGCCGGATGTCCGCGCTCACGTCGCGAAGGATATTGGTGAGCTGCAGTGCAAGCCCCAGGTTCTCCGCATACGTCTTCGACCGCTGGTCGCGGTACCCGAAGATCTCGAGACAGATCAATCCAACAGCAGACGCCACGCGACGGCAGTACTCAACGAGCGCGGCAAACGTGTCGTAACGCGCGCGGTGCAGATCCATCTCGACCCCGTCGATCAATTCCTCGAAACGGGCACGCGGCAGGTTGAAGTCCTGCAGGTAGCGCTGCAAGCCAGCGCCCTGTGGTGTGCGCGGAGCCCCCTCGTAGCTCGCCGCCAGTTCCGCGCGCCACCCCGCGAGCCTCTCGGTCGCCTTCACGCGTGCGTCGTCGCTCAGGCCGCCGGCCCATTCGCCTTCAGGCGTCACTTCATCAACGGCATCGTCCACCGCCCGGCAGAAGTCCCAGACTGCGATGACGGCGTCGCGCTTGCGCTGCGGCAGCACCAGGAACGAGTAGTAGAAGTTGGTGTCGCGGCTCATGTGCTAGCGAGGCTCCGACTTGGACCGACGAGCATGCGGCGCCGCCTCGCTAGTAGCAGTATCTCTGGCCCGCACTCCGTGCGGGTTAGCCGCGCGCTTCCGGATCAACCTGGGCCCGGCGAGCACTGCCGAGGCCAGCCATGGCACGTCGGCCAGACCGAGGGTCGGTCGCTGGCTCAGGACGTCGAACTTGATGGCCTGGAGCCGGTCCAGGATGCGCGTCCCGCCGAGCCACGTGAGGCGAATCTCCCACCCGAGCCGGCCGTGCAGACGGTCGCACAGCGGCTGACCGTCGTTGAAGAGCGCTCGTGTCCTGCGGACGGCGGCGGCGAGCGCGTCCCGCCATTCCGACGTGATGTGGCGCCCGTCGAGAGTGGACTCTTCAGCACCATGCGCTCGCATCTCTTCGACCGGAAGGTAGATTCGACCGCGCCGATAGTCGCTCTTCACGTCCTGCCAGAAGTTGGTCAGCTGCAGCGCGGTGCAAATCGCATCCGACGATCGATCGAGATCCTCGGCGGCGTGGCCGCCGACGCGAAGCACGAGACGGCCGATCGGGTTCGCGGACAGCCGGCAGTAGTCGAACAGGTCGGCCCAGGTCGAATAGCGCGTGACGGTCAGATCCTGCTCGAACGCGCTCAGCTGGTCCTCGAGAAGGGCGGATGGAAGCTGCAGTCTGCGAACGGTGACTCCGAGAGCAAGGAAGATCTCCCGCGTGTGGGCGGGCTCCCCCGGCCCCGGCGGACGCTGCACCGTGGATGTGTTTCCGGCGACCGCCTCTCTCAGTCGCTCACGCCACAGGCTCAACAGACGACGACGCTCTTCGACCGGTCGATCACCTTCGTCGGCGATGTCGTCCGCTGCCCGGGCGAACGCGTAGATCGCCGCCACGTGCGGACGCATGCCGCGCGGAAGCAGGATCGACGCCACCGGAAAGTTCTCGTAATGCGTGCGGCAGGCGCGCGCGCATGCGGCGTAGGCTGCCTGCAGGTCTACCATTCCGTTTCGGCAACACCAGCACGGTGGTTAGCTGCCCGCGCCATGACGAAGAGCAGATCCGACAGGCGGTTCAGGTACACGATCACGATCGGTTCGACCGCGTCAGGTCCGAGCCCCACCACGCGCCGCTCGGCGCGCCGGCAGATCGTCCGGCACATGTGCAGCAGCGCTCCCGGCAAGGTGCCACCCGGCAGGATGAATCGGCGAAGCGGCTCCAGTTCGCCTTCGAGCCGATCGATGGTCTGTTCCAGCCGGTCAACGTCGGACTCCTGCACGGCTGCCTTCGTGACACGCCCGGCGATGCGCTTCGACGGATCCGCCAGTCGCGCTCCGACCGCGAACAGCTCCTTCTGGATCGTCTCGATCGCACGCGACAGGTCGTCGTCGAGCCCGGCGGCGCGCGCGGCGCCAAGCGCCGCGTTCAGCTCGTCCACCTCGCCATAGGCGTCGACCCTGGTATCCGCCTTCGACACGCGGGAGTTGTCGAACAACGACGTCTCCCCGGCGTCACCAGTCTTTGTGTAGATCTTCACGCGTGGAATTATATGTGGTCGATGCCCGCGCCTTCTCTGCCGAAGCCTCCCGTCCGACAGCGTTTTCGCCGCACTTTGTTGACCTGGTATCGCGGCAACGGCCGCGATCTTCCCTGGAGGCGCACGAGCGACCCATATCACATCCTGGTGTCCGAGGTGATGCTGCAGCAGACGCAGGTCGATCGCGTGCTGCCGAAGTATCACGAGTGGCTGGAGCGCTATCCCTCGCTGGCGGCCCTCGCTACCGCCGATGAAGGCGACGTTACCAACACGTGGCGGCCGCTCGGCTACAACATCCGGCCGCGCCGCCTGCATGCGATCGCGCGCGAGTCAGTGGAGCGCTTCGGTGGCAAGCTGCCGTCCGACGAGGCAACGTTGCTCTCTTTCAAGGGCATTGGCGCCTACACGGCAGGCGCCATCAGAAGCTTCGCGTTCGGGCAGCGCGCGGCGATCCTGGACACCAACGTCGCGCGAGTGCTGTTTCGCGTGTTCGTCGGGCGTGGTGATCCGAAGGCACACGCGATGCGCAAACAGTTGTGGGCCTTGTCTGAAGCCCTGGTGCCACACAAACACGTCTTCGACTTCAACCAGGGGTTGATGGACTTCGGCGCCACGGTGTGCGTGGCGCGAAAGCCGAAGTGCGCCGCGTGCCCGATGACCCGCATGTGCCGTTCGTTCCCGAAGCTCTCCCACGACCAGCGCCAGACACCCGGAAAATGAGCTCGCACCAGGACGCGCGATCCGAAAAGCGTGAACGACCGATCGTTGTCGTCGCCGCCGTCATCGAGCAGAACGATTCATTTCTGCTCACGCGCCGCCTGGAGGGCACGCACCTGGCCGGATTCTGGGAGTTTCCTGGCGGCAAGATCGCAAACGGCGAGTCGCACGCCGAGGCGCTGATACGCGAGATCCGTGAAGAGCTCGACTCGGATGTCGAGGTGGGGCCGCTCGTCTTCGAAACGAAATACGATTACGCCGACCGATCGATCTCCCTGCACTTCTATCGATGCGCGCTGCGCGGCGTGCCCCGCCCGCTGCTCGGCCAGCAGATGCGATGGGTACCTCGTGACGAGCTTCGAGAGCTGGAGTTTCCTCCCGCTGACGCGGATCTGATCAGACTGCTGACGCGACCGCGATCTCGGTGACAATCGCAGCGGCTCGTCCGGACGACACCTCCACCTGCAGTTCGGTACCGGCGGCCACAAAGTCGCGATGCACGTACGAAAGCGCGATGGCGCCCGATCGCGGGGAGGCGGCGGCGCTTGTCACCCACCCGATCTCACGCTCCCCGGCAAAGAGCTTCGCACCGTGCTCGGGTCGCTGACCATCGATGCGGATGCGCACCAGCTTCTTCGCTACGCGTCCGTGACCGCGGTGGAGCACCCGGATGATGACCTCCTGCCCGACGTAGCATCCCTTCGTGAAAGAAATCGCTCGCGATTCGATGCCGGCCTCGAGCGGGATCGTCTCGTCGGTCATGTCGATCCCGAACAGCGGGTACCCCGCTTCGATTCGCGCCGCCGCGATGGCGTCTTCAGAGACCGGCTCGGCACCAGCGCCGGTGAGCGCGGAGGACAGCTCCGTCGCTCGCGCACGTTCGAGGTAGACGCAGAAGCCGGGAACACCCAGTTGACTGATGCGAACGACAGAGACGGGTGATGCACGAAACTCGAACCGACCGTTGCGATACTCGGGCCACTCGTTGAAACCGCCTGCTCTGTCGAGCACCTTCTCCAGCACGACGGCCGCTCGCGGACCATGCAGCCACACTCCAGTCAGGTTCTCCGCCAGCGACGCTACCTGGACGTCTTCGGTGAAGATGAACTGCTCGAGCCGACGAATGGTTGATTCGAGCGTCTCGGCAGGGACATCGAGAAGGATCATGTCGCCCGACTCGAGGACGTGCATGTCGGTGTGCATGCGGCCCTGCGGCGACAACCAGGCTGAATAGCAGCCACTGCCCGGCGCAAGGGCCTGGATATCGTTCGTCAAAAGGCCCTGGAGGTAAGCAGCGCGATCCTGGCCCGCCACCGCAATCTGTAATCGCGGCGGGCCCACGGCCGCTATGGCCGCATGCTGCTGGATCGCCCGGTAACCGTCCGCAAGAGTCATCGGCAGTGAGACCTGATACGATCGTCGAGGTGCGTCGTTTCAGAAATCTGCTTCATTGTACCTGCGTCTTTCTGCTGGGTCTGCCCGCCCTCGCCGCAGCCCAACAGCAGCCGGTCTCCACCCAGGGAACCGGCTATCTGGTTTTCCTGCGCGGGAATCCGGTGGGGCGCGAAATCATCACGATCAACAGCGATCAGAAGCAGATTTCCATCACGACCCAGGGGCGAATGCTGGCGCCGCTCAACGTCACCATTCGTGCCGCCGAGTTCAGGTACCAGCCCGATTGGACCCCGTCGGCCTTCACGCTCGATGCGACTGTCAACGGCAGCGTGATGCAGCTCAACACGAGATTCGCCGACGGCAAGGCGGCAACGGAAGGAACCACTCCCGGACAGCCAGTGTCGGTCGCGCACGAGGTCGTGCCCAGGACATTGATACACGCCAATGGCGTCCTGGCTTCGTACGTCGCACTCGCGCGCCGACTCCTGGAGAACTCCGAAGAAGGCGCCGAATTCCGCGTCTACGTGGTACCGCAGGCTGAGATCACCGTTCGTGTCAGAACGATTCGCCCCGAACGAATCCAGGTCGGAACGACCGTCCTCGACGTGCGTCGCTTCGAGTTGATCTACGCCAATCCTTCGGGAGAAGTAGCGGTCGACCTCACGGCGAGCAACACGGGCGATCTTGTCCGGGTCACGATCCCGTCTGAATCGATAGACATGGTGCGAGAGGACGTGGCGTCATCGACGTCGCGCACGCAGATCTATTCGAATCCTGGCGATGAGGCGGTCGTCATCCCCGCAGTTGGCTTCAACCTCGGCGCCACACTGACGCGGCCGACAGGCGCCACTGCTCGTGCGCCCGCCGTCATCCTGCTCGCCAGTTCCGGCGTCGGAGACCGCGACGGCGTCGTGCAAGGCGTGCCGGTGCTGGCACAACTGGCAGGAGCGATCGCGCAGTCGGGGATGATCGCGGTTCGCTACGACAAGCGTGGCAACGGCCAGAGTGGTGGCCGCTCCGAGTCCGCGACCTTCACCGACTTCGCTGAGGACGTCCGTACCGTCGTGCGCTGGCTCGAACGACGACCGGACGTTGATCCCAAACGCATGGCCGTTGTCGGTTATGGCGAAGGTGGCTGGGTCGGCCTGCTTGCCGCATCTCGCGAGCGACGCATCGCCGCCGTTGTCTCGATCGCCGGTTGGTCAACTACCGGCGCCGACCTCGTGCTCGACCAGCAGCGCCAGGCGCTCGAACAATCCAAGGTCGCTCCTGAGGAGCGAGACAAGCGAATCGCGCTTCAACAACAGATTCACACGGCCGTGCTGACCGGCAAAGGCTGGGATACTGTCCCGCCACAACTGCGCAAGGAGGCCGACACACCCTGGTTCCAGAGCCTGCTGACGTTCGATCCTGCGAAAGTGCTCGAGGATGTGCGGTCAGCCGATGCTCTTCGTGCATGGCGGCCTGGATCAGCAAGTTCCGGTGCAGCACGTCGAACGCCTGTCTGCCCTCGCGCAAAAAGAGAGCAGGTCGAAATCAGTGGAGGTCGTCGTCGTCCGCGGTGTGAATCATCTGCTCGTCCCGGCCATCACCGGTGACGTCAGCGAGTACGGCACGCTGCCCGATCGCAACGTCAGCAAGGACGTGATCACGGCCGTCGGGGACTGGCTGCAGAAAACATTCGCCGCAATTCGATGACGTCGGCTTCGCCATGAGCCCTTCCAGGATTCGCGTTCCCGATCTCAAGGAGAAGAAGTCGCGCGGCGAGAAAATCGCCATGCTGACCGCCTACGACGCGACGATGGCGCGTTTGCTGGATCAGGCAGGCGTTGATGCGCTGCTGGTCGGCGACTCGGTGGGCATGGTCGTGCTCGGGTACGAGAACACGCTCGCTGTAACGCTCGATGACATGCTCCATCACACGCGGGCGGTCGCTCGCGGCGCCTCGCGCGCTCTCGTTGTCGCCGACATGCCGTTCCTGTCGTATCAGGTCAGCGCCCGGGAGGCCGTGCGCAACGCCGGCCGCCTGCTGCAGGAGGGCGGAGCTTCCGCTGTGAAACTCGAGGGCGGGCAGCCCGTCGTCGAAGCCGTCCGCCGAATGGTCGACGTCGGCATTCCGGTGATGGGGCACCTCGGTCTTCAGCCGCAGTCGGTGCACCAGCTTGGCGGCTACATCAAGCAGGCCACACGTCCGGGCGAGGTCGACGCTCTCGTCGCGGATGCGATTGCACTGCAGGAGGCCGGAGCGTGTGCAGTCGTGCTGGAGTCGATTCCGGAAGATGCAGCCCAGACCGTGACCAGTGCTCTCGAGATTCCAACGATCGGCATCGGCGCAGGTCCGCACTGCGACGGACAGGTCCTCGTCAGCTACGACATGCTGGGACTGTTCGATCGGTTCGTTCCTTCGTTCGTGAAGCAGTACGCGAAGCTCTCAGAAACGATTCAGTCGGCGACCAGGGCCTACGTGGACGACGTGCGAGAAGGGCGCTATCCGGAGTCGCTGTCGAAGATTGCCGGAGTTCCAAACCGGTAACAGCGGATGCCACTCGAGCGTGTCGAGACCATTGCCGACCTCCGCTCGCGGGTCGCGTCGAGGCGTCCCGGCGGTCTGGTCGGTCTGGTTCCAACCATGGGAGCCCTTCACGAAGGGCACGCCAGCCTCATTCGCCGCGCCCGAGCCGAATGCGCGACGGTCGTCGTCAGCATCTTCGTCAACCCCATTCAATTCGATCGGCCTGAGGACCTCGAACGCTATCCGCGATCGCTCGATGTGGATACGGACCTCTGCAGGTCTCTCGGTGTCGATGTGGTCTTTGCGCCAACGGTCGCCGAGATGTATCCGGTTCCGCTCGAATGCGGGGTCGAGGTCGGAAGACTGGCCGACCACCTGTGTGGTCGTTACCGGCCCGGACATTTCAGTGGCGTCGCAACAGTCGTCCTGAAGCTGTTCGAGATCGTGCAGGCCGACCGGTCGTACTTCGGCGAGAAGGATGCGCAGCAGCTCGCGGTCGTCCGTCGCCTCGTGTCCGACTTCAACGTTCCCACGACTGTCGTCGGTGTTCCAACAGTGCGAGAACCTGATGGCCTGGCACTGAGCTCACGCAACCAGCGACTGGACCGGGAGGAACGCCAGCTTGCTCCGGCGCTGTTTCAGGCGCTGAGCGAAGTGCGGGCCGCCGTTGCCGCGGGGGCCACGAGCGTCGCCGACCTCAAACAACTCGCTTCCAGCCACATTCCGGACGACGGCCGCCTGAGGCTCGAGTACCTCGAGATTGTCGATCCGGTCGACTTCCAGCCGGTTACACGCATAACGGGCCCGGTCGTCGCGGCCGGCGCACTTTGGGTCGGCACGACGCGCCTGATCGACAACATGCGCTGTGTTCCGGGACAATCGTAGTACGTAGTGTCTGGTTTCCTGGCCGCCGAAGCGCTACGCGAAGGCGGCAGCCGGACCTGGAGCAATCTATGACGTGGAAACTGGTGGCGGTCGTCGTCACGCTGGCGGCTGCGGCTACGGTTTCAACTCAGGTTCAGTCGACGGTGAAGCAAATGGCACCTGACAAGGGGCTGACCCAGGTCACCGGGCTCAAGGTCGGCCACCACACGCTCACTGAACGGCCAACCGGGTGCACGGTGATCCTCGTCGATGGCGCCGGCGCGGTCGGCGGTGTGTCACAGCGCGGCGCTGCACCTGGCACCCGTGAGACGGATCTGCTCGATCCACTCAACATGGTCGAACGTGTCAACGCGATCGTGTTGACGGGTGGCAGCGCGTACGGACTCGACGCCGCTCAGGGCGTCGTCCGTTATCTCGAAGCGCGCAAGGTCGGCTACGCCATCGCGGGAACAGTCGTCCCGATCGTTCCCGCCGCCGTGCTCATGGATCTCGGTTTCGGCGGAGATTCGACCATCAGGCCGACAGCAGACTGCGGATACCGTGCGGCCACGACCGCGAGCGACGGACCAGTCGCTGAAGGCAACGTTGGCGCCGGAGCAGGTGCAACGGTCGGCAAACTCCTCGGCGGCCGCGAACGTGCTATGAAAGCCGGAATCGGCTCGGCGTCGATCTCACTCTCAAACGGTCTCGTCGTTGGCGCCATCGTCGCCGTCAATGCAGTCGGCGACGTAGTCGACCCAACAACCGGCAGCGTCATTGCCGGTATCCGCACCGAGGATGGGAAACGCCTCGCCGATGCCCGCGTACTACTCCGGTCGCCGCTGCCGCCAACGGCTGCACCGCCACAGCCCGGCGGAAACACGACAATTGCCATCGTGGCAACGAACGCACGTCTCACCAAATCTCAGATCACCCGCGTGGCTCTGATGGCAGACGATGGGCTGGCGCGCGCCGTGGTGCCGTCGCACACGATCGCCGACGGTGACACGGTGTTCTCGCTCGCGACTGCGACCTGGACGGGCGAGGCAAACGTCACCACGATTGGCGCGCTTGCTGCCGACGTTCTTTCCGAAGCCATCGTCCGCGCCGCCGTTCACGCCACTTCTTCGGGGGGTCTTCCTGCTGCACGGGATCTCGGCACGGTCCCCTCGAGATTCAAGTAATTCTGAATGCAGAATTCAGAATGCAGACACTGCTTCCTCATTTCGCCTCGAGCCACTCGAAGGCCCGACACCGTCTGCATTCCGCGTTCTGAATTCTGGATTACATGAGTCTGCATCTCGTTCTTCTCGTCGTGTACTCCCTGACAGTCGTAACTCTGGGTCTTTGGACGGCGCGATTCGTGAGGACGAGCAGCGCGTTCTTCGTTGCCGGCCGAAGCCTCGGACCGGGCCTGGTCCTCGCCTCCATGCTGGCCGCCAATATCGGCGCGGGAGCGACCGTCAACGTCGCCGGCCTCGCGTACCGCGAGGGGCTGAACGCGTGGTGGTGGAGCGGCTCGGCCGGCCTTGCATCGTTCGCGCTGGCCTTCTGGGTCGGCCCCCGACTCTGGACGTTCGCAAAAGAGCACGGCTTCTACACGACCGGCGACTTCCTCGAGTTCCGCTACGGCGCCACCGTGCGCGCGGTGATCACGAGCCTCGTCTGCTTTGGCAGTCTGTGGATTCTTGCCGCGCAGCTCATTGCCGGAGCCGCGATCATCAGCGTGCTGACCGGCGCGCCACGGTGGGTGGGATCGGTGATCGGCGGCGGTATCATGACGATCTACTTCACTGCCGGTGGCCTCCTCGGCACGGCATGGGTCAACACGCTGCAACTGATCGTCATGCTCGTCGGGTTCACCGTGGCGGTGCCTTTTGCCGTCGGTGGCATCGGAGGTCTGGATGGGTTTGCGTCGGCATCGCTTCCCGCGACCTTCACCGACATCACCTACTCGTCCGGCCCCGGATCAGGATGGACGCTGCTCGCGCTCACCGGACCGGCATTCGTGATCTCTCCTGGCCTCATTCAGAAGTCGTACGGGGCAGAGAGTGCGCGGGCGCTGCGACTGGGGGTCGCGCTCAATGGCGTGGCGCTCATGGTATTCGCGTTTCTCCCCGTGCTGCTCGGGATGGTCGGACGCGTTGCGCTGCCGCGGGACGTCGCGCCCGATCTCGTGCTCCCGACCATGCTCACGCTGCTGCTGCCGGCCTGGATCGGTGCGCTGGCTCTTGCAGCAGTGTTTTCGACCGAGGTCGACACTTGCGACGCGATCCTCTTCATGATCTCCACCTCGGTCTCAAAGGACCTTTTTCAACGCTACGTGCGTCCGGCAGCATCGGACAGTGAACTGCTGCTGGTGGCACGCATCGCCGCCGTCGCGGGCGGTGTACTCGGCGTCCTGCTATCGATCTACCTGAGCACGATCGTTCAGGCCATGACCGTGTTCTACTCGCTGCTCGGCGTCAGCCTGTTCGTTCCCGTGCTCGGCGGACTCTACTCGCGGCGAGCCGGACAGGCCGAGGCCCTCGCCGCCATTGCCGCGGGCGTCACAGTGCTGCTCGTGGTACGCTTTGGGGTTGCCGGACGCTACTCGTGGCTCGACCCTACGCTATCCGGCCTCATTGCCGCGGCACTGGCGTTCACGGGCACGATGACATTCAAACGTAGAGACACATGAAGAACTATCGCATTGCAGTGATTGCCGGTGACGGCATCGGCAAGGAAGTCGTCCCCGCCGCCATCGATGTCCTGAACCTTGCTTTTGAACAGGGCGGGTTCCGGTGTGAGTTCACGCCGATCCCGTGGGGATGCGACTACTACGTCGAGCACGGTCGCATGATGGACGACGACGGGGTCGAGCGGCTCATGCGGTTCGACGCGATTTACCTGGGGGCGATCGGCGATCCGCGAGTGGCGGATCACATCTCGGCGCGGGAGCTGATTCTTCCGCTGCGGCAGCGCCTTGGTCAGTGGGTGAACCTGCGGCCGATGCGGCTGCTGCCAGGCATCTCGTCACCGCTTGCCGGGCGGAGTGCGGCCGACATCGACATGATCTGCGTGCGCGAGAACTCCGAGGGCGAGTACTGCGGAATCGGCGGGCGACTGCATCGTGGAACACCGCAGGAAGTGGCCGAGCAGACGGGAGTGTTCACTCGACATGGCATCGAACGCATCGCGCGCTACGCGTTCAAGCTGGCGGCTTCACGACCCCGTAAGCTGCTGGCCAGCGCCACGAAATCAAACGCGCTGCAGCACGCCATGGTGATGTGGGACGAAGTCGTTGCTGGCGTCGCGAAAGAGTTTCCCGAGGTCGAACTGCGGAAGTACCACGTGGACGCGTTGTGCGCGAGGATGGTCACGCATCCACAGACGCTCGACGTGATCGTCGCGTCGAACCTGTTCGGCGACATCATCACTGACATCGGCTCAGCGATCTCGGGCAGCCTCGGCGTCGCGCCCGGCGGCAACATCAACCCCGATCGCACCACGCCCTCGATGTTCGAGCCGATTCACGGCTCGGCACCTGACATCGCTGGCAAAGGGATCGCCAACCCGATCGCGGCGATCTGGGCCGGAGCGATGATGCTCGACCATCTCGGCGAGCGCGCTGCTCACGACCGGATCCTCTCTGCCATCGAATCCGTTCTGGCCGACGAGCGGGTGAAGACTCCCGACCTCGGTGGTCGGGCTACCACTACGGACATGACACGAGCCGTGACGGCAGCGATGACGACCAGTCGTCAGCCCGCCTGAAGCCCTTATCACTGGCGCGGCTACAGTTCCTCGGCGCCACCGATGAGGGGTGCAATGATTGCGTCAATCTGAGCCTGCGACGTTTCATCGCCGGTTGCGACAGACACATAGCGGGCGTAATGCCGAGCGCGTCGGCTTGGGTAGCCGGCAGTGTCAGTACTACCACCTAAATAGCGCCGGTAGCGAACGCCCCAGTCTATTGCGCCCCGTCTGGCGTAGACTCCCCGGTGGCTTGGGCATTGCTTAAACTGAGCATAACTCTTATGCGTCCACAAGCTCTTATTGCCTCCCTGCTTGGCTTCGCGATCATCGCGGCTGCGTGCACCGGTGATCCGGTCCTCAGGAAGCAGCGGCACTTCGAGAGAGCAAACGCGTACTTCGACAAAGGCCAGTACGCTGAGGCCATCATCGAGTACCGCAACGCCGTCAGTCTCGATGCCAAGTTCGGCCAGGCACGAAAGCGCCTCGCCGAGGCCCATGCTCGCACCGGCAACGCCCCCGCATCGCTTGCCGAATACGTCCGTGCCGCGGATCTGCTGCCCGACGATGTCGAGGTGCAACTTAACGCCGGCTCGTTGTTGCTGGTGGCACGAAGACCCGAAGAGGCGCTGGCGCGCGCTGACGCTGCCCTGAAGGTGGATCCTGACAATGTTTCTGCACTCGTGCTTCGAGGCAGCGCGCTCGCCGGGCTGACCTCATTTGACGAAGCCCTGAAGTCGTTCGAGGGCGCGATTGCTCTCGATCCCAGTCGTGGCCGCACCTTTACCAGTCTCGGGCTCATTGAGCTTGCTCGAGGGAAGCAGGTCCAGGCCGAGTCGGCCTTTCGCCGGGCTGTGGAGCTCTCGCCGCGAGACGTGGAAGTGCACCTCGCGCTTGGGAACTACTACTGGGCGGTCGGACGGATGCCTGACGCCGAACAAGCATTTCAGACCGCGCTGAAGCTCGATCCCGGCAATGTCGCGGCCAACCGGTTCATGGCGTCGCTCACCATTGTCAGCGGCCGACAGGCCGAGGCGGAGCCTTACCTCCAGCGCGTCGCAGACTCATCGACCGATCCAGCAGGCATCCTCGTCTTGACGGACTACTACCTCATGACAGGCCGCCCAAAAGACGCCATCGGGCGTCTCGAAGCCCTCAAAGACGCCGACAAGATTCCGGGCGCCAAAGTGCGCCTCGCGCGAGCTTACGTCGTCGCAAACGAATTGCCGAAAGCCCAGGCGCTCGTCGACGCGATCCTGAAGGTCGATGCCAGCGACGCCGATGCCCAGTTGCTCAAAGCACAACTCCTCCTGGAAGACGGCAAGCGCGACGAAGCCTTCGAAGCGGTGCGGGTAGCCACATCGGTGAACCCGTCGTCAGCCGACGCCCAGTTTGTGCTTGGGCGGATGTACGTCGAACGTGGTGACAACGCCGCGGCCCAACGAGCATTTCAGGAGGTTTTGAAAATCAATCCACGCGCGGCGGCCGCGCAGGTGCAGCTCGCACGGCTCCAGACCCAGGCCGGCCAGACCGGAGTCTCGGTTCAAAACGCGGAAGAGGCGGCGAGGAACAACCCGACCAACGCGGGCGCGCGCCTGGAAGTGGTTCGCGGCCTGATCGCGTCGAAGGAATTCGGGCGTGCAGAGAGCGAGATCAAAAGGCTGCGAACAGACTTCCCGAGTGTCGCGTCGGTACACGTTCAGGAAGCCAATCTCGCCCTTCTCCGCAAGGACTATCGGCGAGCGCAGGCGGCGCTCGAGCAGGCAGAAAAACTGGATCCCAACTCCCTCGAGACGCTCGCGTCCTGGCTGGCCCTCGATCTCGAGCAGAAGAACACGACTGGCGCCAGGACGCGCCTCGAGGCCCGGCTCCAGACGGAAAGTTCTCCCGATCTCCAGCTCCTGGCGGGACGAACGTACCTGGCGATGAAGGACTCGGCGGCAGCTGAAAAAGCGTTGCGAGCGGTGATCGAAGCCGACCCTTCGCGCCTCGCGCCCTACGAGATGCTCGGACAGTTGTATCTGAGCGAGGACAAACTCGACCTGGCGATGAAGGAGTTCGAGGCCTTATCGAGGCGACAGGACAATCCGGTGTCGTCCATCACGATGACCGGGATGATTCTCGAGCAACGGGGCAGAGTCGACGAGGCGATGAAGCGATACGAGGACGTGCTCGCCCGTGATCCTCAAGCAGGCACCGCGGCAAACAACCTGGCGTGGATACTGGCCGATCGGGGCGAGAATCTGGACAGAGCACTTCAACTGGCACAGGTGGCGGTGGCTGCCGCGCCCGAGACTCCGCAGGTCATCGATACTCTCGGCTGGGTCTATTACAAACGCAATCTGCCGGAATCGGCGATCCCGTATTTTCAGCGCTGCATAAGCAAAGACCCGATGGTCGCTGAATATCACTACCATCTCGGGCTGGCGTTTCTCAAAGCCGGGAAGGCGGCCGCGGGACGCGCTGCGCTGCAACATGCGCTCGATCTCAACCCGAACCCGACTGTCACAGCGGAAATCCGCCGCGCGCTCGACGAGGCGAAATAGTCGGGGAGTTCGCGACAGCGGATGCGGGACGGAGTGACAGTTCGACGCGCCGGTCGGTGAAGGCGAGTCACACTCGCAGATCCACGATCCTGTGGGAAATCTTGGTTCCGTCCACATCGAGACGCGCCACGGCAATCGGCAACGTGAATCGCCGAGGGCCGGCGCTGCCTGGATTCAGGTAGAGCACACCATCACGCATGTCTGCGACCGGTTGATGCGTATGACCTGAGATGACAGCGGCGAATCCCGCCGCTTGCGGATCGAGATCGAGGGCTGCGAGGTCGTGAAGCATGTACAAGTGCAACTCGCCGACCTCGACGACCTCCGTCATCGGCAGAGCGTTCGCCCACGCTGCTGTGTCGACGTTTCCTCGCACGGCGACGGTCGGCGCGATATTGCGGAGCCTTTCCAGGACCTCAAGGTCACCGACGTCGCCGGCGTGAAGAATGAGGGCCGACCCTCGCAGCGCGGCAACGGCCTCCGGACGGAGAAGGCCGTGCGTGTCCGAGATGACGCCGACGGAAATCGCCACGCTACGCGCCGAGCTGACGGGCGAGATCGTTGAAATCTGTCGCCGTGAGATCGACCGTCGAATCCGGCTTCAGATCGGGCTTGCCGCCCGGGCCCAGCTCGAGCGGCCTCGGCACGAATGCGGTCTGCAGACCGACGCCCTTTGCTGCTCGCAGGTCACCCAGGTGGGCGGCCACCATCAGGATCTCTCCGACCTCAAGGTCCAGGATGTCCGCGGCCGACTGGTACACCTCGCGATCGGGCTTGTAGTGCCGCGCCAGCTCCGCGCCCAGAATGCAGTCCCAGGGAAGCCCGCCATATTTTGCAAGATTCGTCATCAGGGAGACGTTACCGTTCGAGAGTGGCGCGATGATGAATCGTTTCTTGAGTCGTGTCAGGCCGCTGACTGAGTCGGGCCATGGCCGTAACCGATGCCACGCGCGATTGAGCGCGTCGATCTCCGCCTCTGACAGGCCGGTGATCCCGAAATCGACCAGGATCTTGTCGAGCATCATCCGATGCAAGGCATCGAGCTTCGTCCAGGGAAGCTCGCCCGATCGCACGCGATTCATGCTGGGACCGTAGCCCGCGCGCCATGCATCGGCGAACTTCGCACCCTCGACCCGAAGCCCTTTCCTCTTCGCCAGCTGGTCGACTTCCTGCGCGACCGACGTACGCCAGTCGACGACAGTGCCAAAGACGTCAAAGACGAGTGCCTTCACAGCGCCGAGCTCGGGCTTCGGCAGCGGCGCCGTCTGAGTCTCACCAAATGCCATGGTGTTGCGTGCGCTCCATTCCGCACTAATCATCGCCGCGATTCCTGTCCACACGAAGTTGCGACGAGAGAGCATGGATCACCTCGATGACCGCGTTCTCGGAGTCAGCGGCGTCGTAGTCGACATACCACTTGCGGGGAGCAAGTCGCTAGGGCTCAGTATTGATCGCGTAGTAGGCGATCGTTTTCGTCGGGACCTCTTTGAACCAGTGCGGTGTCTTCGCCGGGATCGTGATGACATCACCCTTGGTCAGCTGATGGACCTGACCGCCCTCAACGTTGGGCGCGCGACGCTGGCCGGGCGCGGTGTCTTTCCCGTTCACGAGCGTTCCACCGGTGACGAACGTCGCCTCACCCTCGACGATGATGAAGACATGATTGGTCCTTTCGTGAACTTCGACTTCGCCGGCACCGCGGCGCTGCGCGAGAACGATCAGGCCCTTATCGTTGATGATTTGGCCTCCTTTGGCCATTGTGGCCGACACCTTGTCGTGATGGACGTAAGTCACGACCGTGGGGACGCCATCGGCACGAACCACGACCGCCATGGTGAGCAACAGTGCCAGCATGCCTAAGATCTTCATAGCTCCTCCTTGTTGATTGCTGTCGCGCGAAGAATCGCGGTGTTGCCGACGTGACCGGTATCGGTGCCGGCCGTCGCGTAGCCGCCCGTGACCGCCGCCGCCATTGCGGCGTAGGGAATGACGCCGGCCCAGGCGCCATTGCCGACCGACTGCAGCCTCCAGGAGAAGAAACAGTCCAACGCGGGTCGTCATTGATAATCCCTACGGCCGGGCGATGCTCGCCGAACGAGTCGAGAACGTCAAGGGGGGAAGCCGATTGCCAGCTTGACTGCCGCGTACTCGGAGTGCACCGACCCGTCGGACGCGCGGATGATCAGCGGCGGCTCGACCCAGCTTCGGCCTCGGGCGGCAACGGGCAGGTCGATCGATCGCATCATGAGGAACAGACCCACGAGCGGCGGCTCACCCTCCCGAAACACAACAGAACGTCGTCTCACGATCACCACGTCTGCTGCGCGGGCGGCCGACTCGAGTCGAGCACGCTGGTCCTCAGGAAACACGCAGGCAAAGACACCACCTGGGGCAAGGTGGCAGGCGGCCACGCGCGCGTAGTCCGCGATGTCCCCCCGCAGCTCGAAGCGACACGCCACTTTCTGTGGATGGTCGCCTTCGACGCCCGTGCCCGGGGGGAAGTACGGCGGGCTTCCCAACACGAGGTCGAATGTCTCGTCGGCCGCCAGCGCGCCAGGGCTGCGAAAATCGGAATGGCGAATGTCGTAGCGTGACTGCAGTCCGTTATAGATCGCCGACTTGCGTGCGAGCCGAACGCTTTCCTCCTGCGCTTCGATCGTCACGACGCGCGCTCCGGGCAAGCGCCACGCCGCGATCATCCCGACCGAGCCGATACCAGATCCGAGGTCGAGGACCCGCGAGGCAGTCGGTGCCCAGCTCGTCCCGTACCACGCTGTGAGCACATCGTCGGTGGAGAACCGATGGCCGTCGCGAAGCTGAAAGATCCGGAAGTGACCGCTGATGGCGTCGAGCGTCTCATCGGGCGGCACCTCGGGTGGCGAGAGCGCACCAGGTGGAACCGGTCCCGGCTTCGCCCAGCCTTTGAAATGACTCTCGGTCAAATCCCAACTCCCAATTTCCATCTCCCAACTGTTCGAACACCCAATTTCCAACGCCCAACTCCCAATTTCAAGTTCAAATGGTTTCTACGGGGCTTGGAAGTTGGCATTTGGGAGTTGGGAGTTCGTTAGGATCTGAATATGTCCACGTTGGCAGACCGGCTGATGTCGTTTGTGGTTGAGCGATATCCGTTTGCCCTGCCTGCTGTCCAACGAGCGCTGCAATCGTGCGATGCGGCTCAGCGCTCCACTGATCCAGCGTCGATCGAACAACTCCGGCCGCTGCTCGGCGACGAACTCAGGCGGCAGCTCGATCAGATTACCGCCGGTGACCTGCCGGACACGACGCCTGGCGTCACTGCGGCCGCGCGACTGCAGAAGGCGCGTGAGGAACTGAGCGAGGCATGCGACGGTTTTCTTGCGCGCGAAGCCGTCAGTGCGTCGCTGACAGGTGATGAGCGGCGCGAGATCCTGCGCGGGATGATCCTCACGCGTGCAGTGGACAATCGTCTCAAGCAGTTCTTCCTGAGCGGTGAGGTCAAGTACAACGACATTCCGTTCCAGGGAAAAGGCTTCCGGTCCCTTGGCCAGGAGGCGATCTACGCGGCGGGAGTACGCCTGAAGCGGGGGGCGGCCTTTCGTGATCCCTCGCGCGGATGGCACGGCGACGTGGTCGGCCCGATCATTCGCGACCTCGGTGTCGCGCTCGCCATGCGTCCCGAACCGGCGACGATCCGGATGGTGCTCAACGCGCAAATGGCGAAGCAGGGCCCGCCGATGGACGGGTGCGACCTGCACATCGGTGACTGGGAGTGGGGGATCCTGCCGGCGACAGCGCCGCTGTCGATCAGCACACTGTCGATTGCGGGCATCGCGATGGCGTTCTCGCGCGAGGGCCAGCAACGAGTCGCGCTGTCGTTCATCGGCGAGGGTGGATCGTCGCTCGGTGAATGGCATGAAGCCATCAACCTGTGCGCCGCGCGCCGCCTCCCGGCGATCTTCTGCATCGAGAACAACCAGACGGCGCTCTCCACCCCGGTGTCCGAACAGTCGGCTGTCCGCGTCTTTGCTGACAAAGCGTCTGGCTACGGCATTCCGGGTATCACGATCGACGGAACAGACCCCGATCAGATCGCTGCCGCGTTCACATGGGCCGCCGATCGTGCCAGGGCGGGTCACGGCCCGGCGCTCATCGAGCTCGTGTCGATGCGGATGTCGGGCCATGCGCATCACGACGACATGCTGTTTCTCGGGAAGGAACCAGCGCTCGCCTGGGACTACCCTCGCCTGTCTCCCGGCGCATACGCGGACCCGGGTCTTTACGCGTTCTGGTCTGAGCGAGACCCGATCCTTCGCTACGCCAGCCGGCTCGAGGCGGCCGGAATCATCGATTCGTCAGAACTGGATCGAATTCGCCAGGAAGCCCAAGCGCAGGTCGAGAACGAGGCTCGAGCTATCGTTGACGCGCCCTGGCCCGAACCACAGCAGGCCGGCACGCGTGTGTACGCCTGCCACTCGACGCAAACACGGACCGACCCTCTCGAGCCGGACGTCCGTCTTTCAATCGATTTGAACCCACACTTGCCGCAGGACGATCGCGGCCTTCCATTCGATCGAAAGGGACAGACATTTCTTGACGCGATCGCCTTGGGAATTTCCGAGGCGCTGCGCGCCGATCCGCGAGTCTTCGTCTACGGCGAGGACGTAGGTGGCAACTATGGCAATTCATTCCTGTTGCTTCGGCCTCTCCTCGGAGAATTCGGCGATCGCATCATCAACTCGCCGCTCGCCGAAGGGGGCGTGCTGGGTGTCTGCATTGGCGCCGCCATCGCCGGTCAGCGGCCAATCGGCGAGATGCAGTTCAACGACTTCGTCGCGAGCGGGTTCAACCAGCTGGTGAACAACGCGGCCAAGATTCGGTATCGATGGGGTGGCTCGGTCCCGATGGTCCTCAGGATGCCGTGGGGTGGATTGCGGCACGCCGGGCCCTATCACTCGCAGAACACCGAAGCGTGGTTCTATCGCACGCCCGGACTGAAGATCGTCGTCCCCTCGACGCCCGAGGACGCCCGCGCGCTGATGGCGAGCGCCGTTGCCGATCCGGATCCCGTGCTCTTCTACGAGCACATCGCGCTGTATCGCGATCCGGCCATCAAGCAGGTGCTTTCCTCCGCCCCACCGGCACCCTTACCGCTGGGGAAGGCGGCACTCCGGCGCGCCGGTGACGATCTGGCGATCATCTCGTACGGCGCATACGTGCACGTCGCGCTGCGGGCGGCGGCGACACTGTCTGCAGAGGGCATCGAGGCGAGCGTTCTCGATCTGCGTACGCTGTCGCCACTCGATCGGACCTCCATCCTCGCCGTCGCGCGACACTGCAGCCGCGTCCTCATCGTGCACGAAGACACGCGGACTGGCAGCATCGGTGAAAGCCTTGCCGCCATCATTCAGGAAGAGGCGTTCGAGTCGCTCGACGCGCCGGTGCGCGTCGTTGGCGCACTCGATACACCAGTGCCCTACTCGCCGCCTCTCGAGGAGTACTTCCTGCCGTCGCAGGCCGCGATCGAACAGGCGGCTCGGTTGCTCGTCGCGTACTGATTCCAGAGGGCACGAAGGGGACGGCGGTCACGGATCGCCGCGGAGATACGCGAAGTCGCGGAGATCCGTTCCTCCGTTCGTCCTCCGTGCCTCTCGCGATAAGATGCTCCCGCCAACATGTGGATCTTGAAGACCATCACGGAAGATCTCCCCGAACGGACGTTTCGCATTCTCTCAGGTGGCATTCGCACGATCGGCCGCTCGACCGGCGCCGACTTCATCGTGGACGCAGCGCTGGTCTCGCGAGTGCACTGCCGCCTGTCGGCGCTGCCGACGGGCGAGCTCGAGGTCCACGACCTCGATAGCACCAACGGCACGTACGTCAACGGCGCGCGTGTGGAGACGGCGCGTCTCTCGTCCGGCGATCGCCTGAAAGTGGGACGCGTCGAGCTGGTCGCGACGCGCGAGACCGATTGACTGTCTGCAGCCGTCGATTTGAGATCTTTGATTTGCGATCTGTGATTCGTTGATGATTGAAGATATCGATTGATGATCTACTGAAGATAGAAATCGTGAATCACCGATCAAGAATCAACAACGAATCGATCATCAAAGATCGCCAACTCTTCGATGTTCGGCGAGGTACTCCAGCACGAACGGATTCGCTGATCGCTCGCGCGCGATTGTCGTATCTGGCCCATGACCGGGATGAACGATCGCCTCGTCGCCCAGGGGAAAGAGCACCTGCGTAATCGAGTTCATGAGGACCTTGTAATCCCCGCCGGGCAGATCGGTACGTCCAATCGAACCCGCAAACAGCGTGTCGCCGACAAACAGGTGATTGCCCTTCTCCCCACTGCGGCCAATCTGCAGGCAGACGCCCCCGGGGCAGTGACCAGGCGTGTGATGCACCTTGACGATGTAATCGCCGAACGTGATTGGAGTACCGTCGTAGTAGACGTCGACCGGTGGCGGCCGCCGCACCTTGAAGCCGAACATCGCGCCCTGCTCCACGGCGGCTTCATAGAGGAACAGGTCGTCGCGGTGCAGATAGACCGGCGCGCTGTATTCGTTCTTGGCCGCCGCCACGCCCGTGATGTGATCCACGTGTGCGTGCGTCAGCAGAATCATCCTGACATCGACGTCGAAGTCGCGCACCGTCGCGACGAGCTGATCCACCTCGTCACCAGGATCGATGATGACCGCCTCGCGAGTCCGCTCACACGCCACGACAAAGCCGTTCTTCTCGAACGGCGGCACAGCGCGTACCTCCACAATCATGCGGGTACAGATCCTATCAACATGATCGTGTGCGTAGTAGACGACCTGATCTTTTCGATCAAGATCTCGACGGCGGCGAAGCAGCTCGGCGTCGACATCTACTTCGAACGGTCGAAAGAAAAAGTGCTGCAGACGGTGAGGGAGAAGCAGCCATCGCTGGTGATCTTCGATCTGAACAGTGGAAAGCTGGCGCCGATCGACGCGATCGCGGCAATGAAAGCCGACCCGGCGCTGGCAACGATCCGAACGCTCGGCTACGTCTCGCACGTCGATACCAACACGATCGAACGGGCGCGCGCCGCTGGCGTCGATCAGGTGTTGGCGCGGTCGGCGTTCTCAGAACGGCTGGGTGAGATTCTGACGAACCCTGGAGCGCCGTCCCGGGGCTAGGGACTCGGCGCTCAATCCCCGAAGCACTTGTGTTGACGTGGCAATCTCTAAGTCAACAGCCACCAGGCAATCACCGCGCCCACGATCAGCATGACGCCCGCCAGCGCGGCGACGCGCCCGAAGCTGGTTGATTGTGTCTGCGCCAGTTCCTCTTCTTCACCAGCCACGCCGAGCGCGTCCAGCACGGCAATCGACCCGCGAAGTGCGCCGGCAAACGCGACTGCGCTTTGAAAGCGCGAGGCCGGATTCGGCGCCAGCGCCTTCAGCACGATCTCGTCGAGCTCCTTCGGCACTTTCGGATTCGACGCGCTTGGCGCCGACGCGCCGCGATGCAGCGGGCGGCGGGTCGTCAGCGTTTCGTACAGGATCGCCCCCACAGAATAGACGTCGGAGCGATCGTCCGGTGTCTCGCCACGCGCCTCCTCGGGGGCCCCGTAGTCAATCAGACGACCATGGTTGCTGTTGTTGTCGAAGCCACTCTGCGACGCCAGCTCGAACGCGGGAATCTTCGCCCTGCCCTTTGCGCTGATGACGACGGAATCGGGGCTGAGGCCACCGTGTCCGAACCCGTGACCGTGCGCATCGGCTACCGCGTCGGCGACCTGGATGGCAATCTCGACCGCACGCCGCACGTTCATCTGGCGGCCGGCGGACTCGGCGCGCAGCGATTGTCCCTTTTGAAACTCGAAGGCCAGGTACACCCGGCCTTCGTGCTCACCGACACCAAAGAGCGCCGTGACGTTCGGATGGGATAACGCGCTCAGTCCCCGCGCCCCCTCAATGAGCTTGGCGCGGTCCACGGTGAAGTCGGCCGGGAGCAGCCGGACGGCCACCGTTCGCCCGAGCCGGGTGTCGCGAGCGCGGTAGAGATCACCGGGACCCGACGGCTCCAGCCGCTCGAGCAAGTTGTAGTGAGCGATGACCCCGATTGGAGCCGGCGCCGATGCGTTCACTTTCGCTCTGCCTCGATGACGCTCTGTACCAGCTCCTTCGCGTCGCCGATCTGCTCCAGCACCATGGAGATGTCCATCGTCGGCTGACCCGGACGCCTGGCGCTCTGGCAGTAGACACCATGCTGTCCCACCATCGCGAGAGCGTCGGTCAGAAGGTCCATCGCGACGGCAAGGCGCCCACGGTCGCGCCCCATCATCGTCTCGTGCTTCTCGATCTCTTCGGGGTACCTGCCGAATACGGACTTGTCCATTGTTGATTTCACGATCTTTGATTGTTGATTCGTTGGTGGTTGTCGATTTGTGATTGGTGATTTATTGGCTGATTACTCGTGGCCATTCAAAGATCAACAATCACCAATCAACAACGATTCAACAATCAAGAATCAATAATCGAAGATTCAGGTTCACGCCTTCCTGGGCGGTTGCGCCGGTCGGATCTCCACCCGGCTCGGCAGGCTTCGCGCAGGATGGGCAATCAGATCGACGATCACCTCAGCGACATCGTCCGGCATCAGCGCCCATTCGGACTTGGTGTTCGACAGCCCTCCGAAACCGGTGTTCACGGATCCCGGCAGCACGTAGGCGACGCGAATGCCGTCGTAGCGTACCTCCTGCATCAACGCTTCGCTGAATGCATTGAGAGCCGATTTCGAGGCGCAGTAAGCGGCACCATTCACGAACGCGTTCTTGCTGGCGAGGCTGCTGATGTTGATGATCCACCCGCCCCCACGCGCCTTGAGATGCGGGAGCGCTGCGTGACAGCAGTAGAACACGCCACTCAGGTTCGTATCGATGATCCGGTGCCACTCGTCGACGGCCATGTCGGACACCGATCGAAACACGCCGACGCCAGCGTTGTTGATGATGATGTCGACGCCGCCGAATGTGGAGACGACACGCGCCAGAGCCGACTCGACCTCGGCATACTGACGCACATCGGCACGGATGCCGAGCGTGTTGCTGCCCAGCTCCGCCACCGCGGAATCCAGGCGGCCCTGGTCGGTGCCTGTGATCGCCACCGCCGCACCGGTGGCGACAAAGGCCTTCGCGGTCGCGAGACCAATCCCACGCGAGCCGCCCGTCACGAAAGCAACTTTTCCTGCGAGTGAACTCATGAGAAACCAGTCGAAGCGCGTGTGTTCACGCTAATCCGTCAACTAGAATACCCCACTGACTCGTGTCGACCGTCTGCATCATCGGAGCTGGCGAACTTGGTGGCGCCATCGCCCACGCCCTCGCGCGCGGCGAACGTGTGCGGCGAATCGTGCTCCTCGACGATGCCGCGAACGTGGCGGCGGGTAAGGCACTGGACATCCAGCAGGCCGGCCCGATCGAGTGCGCTCACGCGCTGCTCGATGGAAGTGCCGACATCACTCGCGTCGTTGGCGCGAGCGTCTGTGTCATCGCCGATCGAAGCGGGCGAACTTCGCAGGAGTGGCATGGCGAAGAAGGGCTCGCGTTGTTGAAGCGGCTGATTCCGTACCTCGAGGAGTCCCCGATCGTGTTCGCGGGATCCTCTCAGGAAGAGATGCTTCTCGGCGCAGCTCGCGAACTGCATCTCCGGCGCGAGCGTCTACTCGGGTCCGCGCCTGGCGCGTTGACGGGCGCAGTGAAGTCCATGGTGGCAATCGAAGCGCAATGCTCACCGACCGAGATCGAACTGACCGTGCTTGGCGCACCTCCCCGCGGCTTCGTCGTGCCATGGAGCGAGGCCAGCATAGGTGGTCAGGCGGTGGAGCGAGTGTTGACGCAGGTTCAACTTTCGCGCATCGAGAATCGCGTGGCACACCTGTGGCCACCGGGGCCGCATGCACTCGGGCTGGCGGCAGCCCGAGTGACCGAGGCAGTCCTGACGGCGTCTCGCCGCACATTTGCCGTGCTGACGATGCTTGGCGGCGAATTTGGCGTCCGTGGCAGGGTTGGCGTGCTGCCAGCAGTGCTTTCGGCCGGGGGCATCGTGGCGACACGTGTGCCGGCACTGAATACCCGCGAACGAGTCCAGGTCGAAAACGCACTGGGGTAGGATCGATCGTGATGCGATCGTCCCTCCGTACATTCGCGCGCTCGCACTTCCTCGTCCTCGCGCTCGCGGCAGCCTGCAGCGTGCTCGTCGCCGCTCCGGCTGCGATTGAGCCCGATACCCTTCTCCAGCACATCAAGTTTCTTTCCTCCGATGAGCTCAAAGGCCGAGGAAATGGTTCTGCTGAACTGGAATCGGCCGGCAATTACATCGCAGAGCAGTTCAAGGCTGTCGGCCTCGAGCCCGGCGGGTCGAACAAAGAGTGGTTTCAACCGTTTCAGTTGTACGCCGGGCTCACGGTCGGGGCGGCGAACAAATTGTCGATCGGTATGACGGGGCGGACTATCAGCTTCGCGCTGGGCGAAAGCTATTACCCGCTCTCAGCGCCTTCGAATGAAGATCCCACGAAGCCCTCGACCGAGCTGCGTGAGCTGCCCTTGGTGTTTGCGGGATATGGTCTCGCGGTTCCGGATATCGGCTACGACGATTACAGAGACATCGACGTTAACGGCAAAGCGGTCCTGATCTTCAGTCATGAGCCGCAGGAACGCGACGCCAGCAGCCGCCTGAACGGCACACGTCCGATGCCGCAGACGACGCTGTCGGCCAAGGCTGCCCTCGCGCGTAGCAAGGGCGCCCGGATCCTGCTCGTCGTCAGCGACCCTGTGCACAAGGTCGACGACGCTCCATATGCCTTGTTTGGACCCGATCCGGATGCCGAGGACCATGGCATCCCGGTTCTGAGGATCCGACGCACCGAGGCGCAACCGCTCCTCGATGCCTGGCAGCTCGAGTCCGTGGCTCGACAGATCGACAGCGACCTCGTGCCCAGATCGCGCGCGCTCAGCGACGGAAAAGTGGACTACACCGAGTACCTCGCGAAGAACAGGCGCACCGTCCGTAACGTCGTTGGCGTGCTGACCGGCAGTGATCCTGCCCGCGCGAACGAGGCCATCGTCATCGGTGCGCACTACGATCACGTCGGCCTTGGTGGCCGGCTATCGGTGACACCCGACAAGGCGGGAGAGATCCACAACGGCGCCGACGACAACGCTTCCGGCACCGCGTCGATCATCGAAATCGCGCGAGCCGCGATTGCCGACCGCAGCCGATTTCCACGAACGCTGATCTTTGTTGCCTTTGCCGGCGAGGAACGCGGGCTTCTGGGATCGGCGCACTACGTCAACTCTCCGCGCGTGCCCGTCGAGAACACCATCGCGATGCTGAACCTCGACATGGTGGGGCGCGCGAACGGATCAGTGGACGTGAGCGGCCTCAATTCCGCACCGTCGATTGAGTCAGACCTCAAGACGGCCATCAAGGCCAGCGCGTCATCGCTCAAGATCAAGCGCGAGGGGCCGGGCGCAGGACGCAGCGACGACTACAACTTCCTCGCGCGCCGCGTCCCGGCGATCAACTTCTTTACCGGGTTCCACAACGACTATCACCGGCCTGGGGACGACTGGCAAAAGATCGATTCGGCGGGCACGAGCCAGGTCGCCAGCCTGGCGCTCGAACTGGCCGCGGCGCTCGCCAATCGGACGACGCGGCCAGAATTTGTGGCGACGCAGTAGACCGTCGGGCGGGTCCTTTGCGGACCCGCCCGATTGAACACAAGGTTACGAATACGCCGGTGTCGGGCGATGGAGTGAAAGGCCCGTCGCGAAGGCCTGGAGGCGCTCCCGCAACAGCAACCGACCGCGATGCAGGCGCGACTTCAAGGTCTGATCCTTCACCCTCAGGCGTGTGCTTGCTTCCTCCGTCGTCAACCCCTCGAAGTCACGGAGGATCACAGGCTCCCGGTAGATCTCCGGGAGATCGAGAACGGCCGCTTCGACCGCCCGCCGCAACTCAAACCGCAGCAACTCCTCGTCCGGCATATGAGACCAATCGGCGGGCTCGGCTGTCGCGCGCTGGGTCCCATCATCTGAGGCTTCGAGCGCGGCCAGGGCGCGATCGCGTTCCTGCTCTGCTGCGCGTTCACCCTTGCGCTGGCGCAATCGCGACATCGCGGTGTTGAACGTGATGCGATAAATCCACGACGAGAGCGCTGAGTCGCCGCGGAAGGCGTCGATCTTGCGATACACCTTCATCAGCACGTCCTGAGTGACTTCCTCAGCGTCCTCGCGATTCTTCATGTGCCGCAGCGCCAGCTGGTGAATCTTCGGTCCATACAACTCCGCCAGCCGTCTGACCGCAGCCTGATCTCCTCTTTGAAGCCCGGCAATAAGCAACCTGTCTTGGGTCCTGTCCATGGGGTCCGCCTCTGTCTTCCTGAACACCGACCAAATCAGTCTTATTCCAGCCTGCCAGCTGATCTATAGAAGCGACTGCTCAGCAATGGGTTACGCCTGGACTCGAAAAGGATGCTAAGTACCTTGGACGCTCAATGGTCCTTGCGGCCAGCCTCGTTATCGCGGCTCTCCTCCTCGTCAACGCCCTGTACGTCGCGGCCGAATTCGCCGCCGTCAGCGTGCGTCGCAGCCGGCTCCATCAGTTGAAAGAAGACGGCAACGTCTTCGCCGCCTGGCTGCTGCCGATCGTCGAGTCGCCCGCGGCCCTCGACCGTTACATCGCCGCCTGCCAGATCGGCATCACGATCTCGAGCCTCGTGCTCGGCGCCTACGCGCAGGCGACGCTGGCCGTCTGGCTGGCACCGTACTTCGCCGCGGTTGGGGGACTTCAGCAAGTCGTCGCCGAATCAACGTCCACCGTTGTCGTCCTGCTCGCGCTGACGGTGGCGCAGGTGGTCTTTGCCGAGCTGGTGCCGAAGTCTCTCGCGCTGCAGTACCCCACGCAGACCTCGCTGTACACGCTGCTTCCGATGCTCGCCTCGCAGTGGGTGTACCGCCCGTTCATCAATTGGCTGAACGGCTCCGGCCTCCTCATCCTTCGCCTGCTGGGCGCGCCGCAGCAGGCGCATCGCCACATTCATTCACCCGACGAGATCGAGCTGCTCATTGCCGAGAGTCGCGATGGCGGCCTGCTCGAGCCCGATGAACACCGTCGTCTGCAGCGTGCGCTGCGGCTCAATCTGCGGCAGGCACGCCAGCTCATGGTGCCCCGCAAGCGGATCTCTGCAATCCCGATCGATACGCCGCTCAACGAAGTGGTGAGCATCGTGGCCCAGAGCCCCTACTCGCGGCTACCGATCTACCGCGGGACGATCGACAACATCGTCGGCATCCTCCGCACGAAGGATCTGGTGCGCTGGTTCGTCGAGGGCAGTCCGGCGACACTCGCTCAACTGATCCGTCCGATCCCATCGGTTCACGAGAGCGTGACCGCCGACAGGGTCCTGAAGGATCTGCGCGAGCGGCGCTCGCATCAGGCGCTGGTCGTCGACGAGTCCGGCGGGACGGCTGGCTTGCTCACCCTCGCCGACGTGCTGACCGAATTGCTCGGCCATGTCGGCGACGAATTCAGATCCGGTCAGCCCGCCGCTGAAACGCTGTCAGATGGTCGCATCCGCCTTCCCGGTGAGACGGGTGTCGAGGACGCCGCACTGCTGCTCGAGACAACGTGGGAGACCGACGCATCGACCCTCGGAGGGCTGGTCACAGAGGCGCTGGGACACATCCCGTCGGAAGGGGACACGACCATCGTTGGCGACTATGAATTCGAAGTGGAGCGCGTGAAGGATCGCAGCCCGCAGTCGGTGATCGCCAGGCGAGTTGTCCAGGTGCCGTCGGAGGATGCGCGCTGATGGAGATCGTCATCCCGATTGCGATCATCTTCTTTCTCGTTCTCGCGAACGGTCTCTTCGTCGCTGCCGAATTCGCCATCGTCGGCGCGCCACGCACAAGCATCGAACATCAGGCTTCACAAGGCAGCCGGCTCGCACAACGGGTGCTCTACGTTCTCGAAGACCCGCTGCGGCAGGATCGCTATATCGCCACGACTCAAGTCGGTATCTCGGTCGCAAGTCTCGGGCTCGGGATGTACGGCGAGCATTGGCTGGCGGAACAGATTCAACCGTGGTTCGTTCGCCTCGAGTCGCTCGGCTGGATCGCTGCCCACACGGTGGCCAGTATCGTGGCTGTGGCAGTGCTGACCTACCTGCACATCGTCATTGGCGAGATGGTGCCGAAAGCGCTCGCGCTACAACGGGCGGACAAGACGGCGCTCTACGTGTCGCCTCTCGTCCGAGGATTGCAGCATGCGATCCTGCCGATCGTCGTCGGGCTCAATGCCGTGGGCAACAAGCTGCTACGGCTGGCGGGCATCGAGCGACGCGAGGTCGATCGCGAGCGCTATCACACTGCCGAGGAGCTCCAGTTCATCGTTCAGGAAAGCCATGAAGGCGGCCTGCTGCGCGGTGAGTCCGGGCAGTTGCTGCGCGACTTGTTTGCCTTTGGTGACCGGACCGCCGGAGAAGTGATGGTGCCGCGTGTCCTGCTGACGGGTATCCCGGTGGGGGCCGAGCCCGACGAGCTTCGAGCCATCGTGCGTGCGCACGCCCACACGAGATATCCGGTCTACAGCGGCGACCTCGACAACATCATCGGCAGCCTGCACATCAAGGAGATCCTTCGTCACCTCGTGTCGAACCAGCCGGTCGCGGCGCGAGACGCCAGGGCACTGCCGTACAGTTCCCGGCCCTGCCCAGCTCGACGAAGTAATCGCTGCCATGCGGCGTTACCGCGCGCAGATGGCGGTGGTGATGGATCAACACGGCGGTACGGCCGGTCTCGTCACGATCGAAGACCTGTTCGAGGAGGTCGTCGGCGAGATCGACGAAGGGCGGGTACGTCGACCCATCGTGCGCGAGGCTGATGAGCGAGTCCGCGTTCGCGGCACGGTACGACTCGACGAAGCAGGTGCGGCCATCGGCTACTCGCTCGCGCACGAAAAGGTGACAACGATCAGTGGTCTCGTGCTGCTGTTGCTCAACCGTCCTGCCTCGGCGGGCGATGTCGTGACGTGGCGCAACGTCCGGATTGAGGTCGTGTCAGCGGCCGGCCGCGGCGTCGGTGAGGCCCTGCTGTCGCCGACCAACAAATAGGCTCTCGGCTTTGGGGCGTCTAGAGCCCAGAGTCTAGAGCCCTCTCGAAGACTTCCGCGAAGCTTCGCGTGATCGCGTCCTCGACGTCCCGCATCGGAATCGATTGGCCGGTGACCTTCTCGAGCGACGTAACCCCACGGTCGGTGATTCCGCAGGGAACAATCAACTTGAAGTGATCGAGATCGGTGCGGACGTTGAAAGCGAACCCGTGGCTCGTGATCCAGCGCGAGATGCGAATCCCGATCGCGCCGATCTTCTCTGCTCCCACCCAGGCACCGGTGAGCCCTGAAATGCGCCCCGCTGGTACACCATACGCGGCGCACGTCCGGATCATCACCTCTTCGAGGTCGCGCACATACTTGTGCACGTCGCATCGGTCAGGTCGAAGATCGAGGATCGGGTAACCGACGATCTGACCAGGGCCGTGATAGGTGACGTCGCCGCCGCGGCCAGTCTCGTGGACGGTAACACCAAGGTCGGCGAGCCGCTCGCTGCTGGCCACGACATTCGCGCGCGCGATCTCACTTCGAACGCCAAGGGTTATGACCGGTGGATGTTCGAGCAGCAGGAGCAGATCGGGCACCCGGTCGGCGCGACGTTCTTCGACCAGATCGCGCTGAAGCGCAAGCGCGTCGTCGTAACCGATCAGGCCCAGCCGTCTGACTTCCAGCTGGCGCACGTCACTCGAACTGACAGACACCTGACGTCCCTATTCAGCATCGAAGTTTTCGATCTGATGCTTGATGTCGGCCATGAACTGGTCGCCGGTCGCTCCGTCCACCAGGCGATGGTCGAAGCCAAGCGTCAGATACGCCATCGTGCGAATCGCAATCGCATCGTCAACGACGATGGGCCGTTTCTCGATTGTCCCGACACCGAGAATCGCAACCTGCGGCTGGTTGATGATCGGCATCCCGAACTGCGAGCCGAATACACCTGGGTTCGTGATGGTAAACGTGCCGTCCTGCACTTCCTCCGGCTTCAGTTGCTTGGACCTCGCCCGCGCGGCGATGTCGCCAATCGCCCGGCTGAGACCGAGCAGGTTCTTCTCATCGGCGTGCTTGATGACAGGCACAATGAGGCCGCTGTCCAACGCAACCGCGATGCCCAGGTTGATGTCCTTCTTGTAGATGACGTTGTCACCATCGAGCGACGCGTTAATGACCGGGAATCGACGGAGCGCCGCGACGACCGCTTTGGCGATGAACGACATATAGGTCAACTTGACGTCAAGTTGCTGGAATTCGGCCTTCTTCTGCTGGCGAATCCGCTCCACGGTCGAGAAGTTGACGTGAAATACCGAGTGGACATGCGCCGACGTACGTCGGCTCAACACCATGTGCTCGGCGATCTTCTTGCGCATCACCGAAAGCGGCTTGATCTCTACATGCCCGTCGGACTTTGCGCTTCGCGCTTCGGCTGATTCCGGAGTCTCCCGAGCCCCGGCTCCCTGATCTCTCGGGCCACCCTCGATGTATTCGAGAATGTCCTGCTTCGTAACCCGCCCACCCAGGCCGGATCCGTGAATCTGCGAGATGTCGACGTCGTTGTCGCGCGCGATGCGTCTCACCAGCGGCGACGAACGCTGCTTGCGTCCATCGTCCTCGGCTGGTTTGGTGGCATCTGTCGCCGTTCGCCCGTTCGCCTTACGCGGCGGAGCGGGCGTCTTTCCGTGGGGCTGATCGATCACGTCGGCGGGAACGACGGACTCGCGTGAGTGGCCACTGGAAGGAGGTGCAGCGGCGGCTGCAGCAGGTTCCGCCTCCGTAGCCTCGGACGCTGAGCCTATGGTCGCGACGACGCTGTTCACGGCGACGGTCTCGCCTTCCTTCACCTTGATCTCGGTCAGGACACCGGCAGCGGGCGCGGGAATCTCAGCGTCGACCTTGTCCGTTGAGATCTCGAATAGCGGCTCATCCCGGTCAACTGCCTCACCCACCTTCTTGATCCATCGGACGATGGTGCCTTCGGCGATTGACTCGCCCATCTGGGGCATCAGGACGGGTGTGGGCATAGCTAACCTGTCTGACTCCGGGCTCAACCGCGAACCAACCGAGAGCCCAAAACCCAGAGCCGAAAACCTAGAGTCGAGAGCCTAGAGTCGAGAGCCTCACATATGTATCGCGGCGCCGTGGGTGGCATGCGCAGCTTCACCGACCGCCTCGGAGAAGGTCGGGTGCGCATGAATGGTCTTGATCAGTTCCTCCACGGTGCACTCGAGTCGAAGCGCGAGCACGGCCTCAGCCACCAGCTCGGTCGACCGCGGGCCGATCATGTGCACGCCCAACACTTCATCGTACTTCTGATCGGCGACGATCTTCACGAACCCTTCCAGCTCCCCAGCCATCCTGGCGCGGCCCAGGACACCGAACGGGAACGTGCCGACGCGCACGTGATGGCCGCGCGCCCGCGCCTGCGCTTCTGTCAGGCCGACGCTGCCAATCTCCGGATCGCAATACGTACAGCCGGGCACGTGGTCGTAGTTGAGCGGCTGCACGGTCTTGCCAGAGATCCGCTCCGCCGCAATGACGCCCTCCATCGACGACACATGCGCAAGCTGCGGATGGACACCCGTGCCCAGCGTGATGACATCGCCAATCGCAGAGATGCCGGCTACGGAGGTTCGATAGAGTCCGTCGACCTGGATGTAGCCCTTCTCCATCGCGATACCGGCTTCCTCGGCGCCCAACCCCGTGGTCACGGGCCTGCGCCCCGTGGCCACCAGAAGGATATCGGCGGCAATCGTCGTAATTTTGCCGTCAGCTGTCTGGGCCTCGATGGTCACGCTACTGTCCGACGCGTTCGCTCTCGTGACCTTCGTGCCTGTCAGCACGGTGATGCCCTGTTTCTTGAACGATTTCTCGAGCTCCGCTGAGACGGCTTCGTCCTCGACCGGTACCAGGCGCTCGACCAGCTCGATGATGGTGACCTCGCTGCCGAAGCGCCGGTAAATCGACGCGAACTCGACCCCGACCGCGCCGCTTCCCAGAATGACGAGCGAACGCGGAACTGCCTTCAGGTGGATAGCTTCGTCGCTCGTGATGATGCGCTCGTGATCGATGGTGACCGACGGAACACTGCGCGGTGCGGACCCGGTGGCGACGATGATCTCTTTCGCTTCGAGCGTCTGCGCTTCACCGCCGCTGACGTCGACCTTTCCGGGACCGGCGAGCCGCGCCGTGCCCTTGATCCAGGTGATCTTGTTCTTCTTGAACAGGAACTCGATGCCCTTGGTGAGCCCGCCGACGATCTTGTCCTTGCGTGCGTGCACCTGCGTCATGTTGATCGCCGGGGTGCCAGAGGGGATGGTGACACCCCACTCGGCCGCCTGCTGAATCACCTTCAACGCATGGGCATGTTCGAGGAGCGCCTTGGTGGGAATGCATCCCCAGATCAGGCAGGTGCCACCGAGCGCATTCTGTTTCTCGACGACGGCAACCGTCTTTCCCAACTGCGCGGCGCGAATGGCGGCGACATATCCGCCGGTACCTGCGCCAATCACCACGACATCGTACGATTTGCTCATTCCGCTCCACAAAGATACCGGGTGTCATTTCGCCTCGTGCAGCGCGGCGAAATGGCACCCGGTGTCCTACCCCATACTATACTCGCCGTTCCCATGGCAGACCGCCGCAAGACACTGCTCGTCGTCGACAGCAACGAGGAGATGCGCGAAACGCTGACCGGCGTCCTGCGCCGCGACTACCGCGTGCTGCGGGCCGCAACGGGCGAGGCCGCGCTGCAGGTGATGCAGAAGGAAGACATCGACCTCATGCTGCTCGAGGTCGAGCTGCGCGGCATCAGCGGGTTCGAGGTCCTGAAGATCACGCGCGAGAACTATCCCTACGTCGAAGTGATCGTCATCTCGAACACCAAGGAGGTCGACACAGCGATCGAAGCCATGCGGCACGGCGCGTATCACTACATCTCGAAGGACTTCGATCCCGAAACGATCCGGACACTGTTCGCCAACGCCGCCGAACGTCAGGACCTCAGTCGCGACGTGACGCGGCTCAAGGAAGAGGTCGCCGAGCAGAACGATCGCGAGTTCGTCGTCGGCCCCAGCCGCAGCACGCGCGCCGTCGTGGAGCTGGTGCAGAAGGTGGCGAAGATCAACGCCACCGTCCTCGTGCTCGGCGAGAGCGGTACCGGCAAGGAGCTGCTCGCGCGGCTGATCCATCGCGAGTCCGGCCGGCCAAACGCACCGTTTGTCGCCGTGAATCTGGCCGCCATTCCCAAGGAGCTCGTCGAGAGCGCGCTCTTCGGCCACGAGAAGGGGGCGTTCACGGGCGCCATCCGGCAACAACTCGGCAAGTTCGAGCTGGCCGCCGGAGGCACGCTCTTCCTCGACGAGATCGGCGACCTGAAATACGAGCTGCAGGCGAAGCTGCTGCGCGCGATTCAGGAGGAAGAGATCGAGCGCGTCGGCGGCACACATCCGATCAAGACCGATCTCCGTCTCATCGCCGCCACCAACGTCGATCTCGAGAAGGCAGTCAAGGACGGACGCTTCCGCGAGGATTTGTACTACCGCCTCAACGTCATCCCGATCCGCATGCCGGCGCTTCGCGATCGCATGGAAGATCTCCCCGAGCTGGCGCGTTTCTTCCTGCGCCGCTACGACGTCAAGTTCCGCAAGAACGTCCAGGGCATTGCCGAGTCGACGCTCGACATCCTGTCGTCGTACTGGTGGCCCGGGAACATTCGCGAGCTGGAGAACCTGATCGAGCGCCTGGTCGCCGTGTCGGACAAGGACTGGATCACCGACGAAGACCTGCCCTATGAGCTGCACGTGGCGAAACTCGATACGCAGGATCAGGCGGCGACGGAGAACCTGCTCGAGCGCGCGCTTTCGACCTTCGAGCGCAACTTCATCGTGCGCGCACTCGAGAAGTCGTCATGGAACGTGACGGCCACGTCGCGAGCGCTCGGCATTCCGCTGAGCACTCTCAAGTTCAAGATGGACAAACTCGAGATCCGGCAGCTGGCACGCCGAATCAGAGGAACCTGAGGAATCAACCCGGCGCGCTCGAGCGGCGCCGGGTCAGGGGGAAACGGAGCGGCCACCACCGCTGGTCTGAACTTACTTCTTCGGCAGAACCGCGTCCTTGAGCTGCTTTGCGATACGCGCCTTGACGACAGTCTTGGCGGGAATCTTGATCGCCTCGCCGGTTGCAGGATTGCGGCCCATGCGCGCCTTCCGCTTCTGAACGACCAGCTTCACCATACCCGGCAGGACGAACTCACCTGAGCGCTTGAGTTCCTTTTCTGAAAGGGTTGTCAGTTCGTCGAAAAATTCTCTCGCCTGAGTCCGCTTGACCTCGAACCTCTCAGCGAAGTGCGAGAACAATTCCGATTTGCCCATTCTCCGGGCCTCTGCCATCACGTCCCCCCAGTCTTGTGCGCGCCGACTCTAGGCCGCAAACGCAGTTGCGCGCGCGTCACACTGCCGCGGAAAACCTTGAGAAATCGCCGTAATGCTAGCGCGCGTGCGATCCCCTGTCAACGAAGCACCGCTCACAATCGAGCGATTTCGGCCCAAAGTGCTAGAATTTTGCTGCGATGTCAAGCACGGCATCGATCGAGACGTTCCCGAATCCTCGTCCGGAGCGGGAGTTCGAGATCGCGATCAACTGTCCTGAGTTCACGTCCGTTTGCCCTAAAACCGGGTTACCGGACTTCGGCGAGATTCGCATCACGTACGTGCCTGCGGATCACTGCATCGAGCTGAAGTCCTTGAAGTACTACATGATCGGGTTCCGCGACCGCGGAATCTTCTACGAAGCGGCGACCAATCAAATCCTCGACGATCTCGTTGCCGCCTGCCAGCCACGACGCATGACGGTGGTCGGTGATTTCACCGTGCGCGGCGGCATCAAGACCAAGGTGACGGCTACCTACGAAAAAACGTCGTAATTCAGAATGCAGACTTCAGAATGCAGAAGCCTCGGAATGCATCGGCCCCGACACCGTCTGCATTCAGCATTCTGAATTCTGAATTACACAGTCTCAGTTCACTCGTGTAAACGTGCGACCGTCGCACCCAGGTGCGACTCTGACGCATCCCAGAACTCGACGACCAGCGGATGACGATCGAGCACCTGCTGCACGATCCCGCGTTGAACGCCCTTGCCACGCCCATGAATCAGCCGCACCTCGCGTAAGCCGGCCTCGTGGGCGGCGTTGACGTACTCCTCGACGACCGACGCCACATCACGTGGTGCGAACGCATGGAGGTCGATCGAGTCCTCGATGGGGATCCTCATGGCTCTGGGCTCTGTTGATCAATCTTCATCTTCGCACTCGAAACCGCCTCGCAGTTCCTCCATCGTTGTCGACCCCGGTCGGCGCTTTCTGGCCACTTTCACCAAGGAACGGGCCGTGCACCAGTGGATGCCATGTCCGCGTCGGCGCTCGCGCCCGGCGAGACGGTTCGCATACGCGACGAGCGATGGGTGGTCACACGCCAGACGCCCGGTATCGACGCGTCCGTTCTGGAGGTGCGAGGACGGGATCGGTCGAACCATGACACACGTGCCGCCTTCCTCCTTCCGTTCGAGGTCGTAGACCGGCTCGCGTCGGACCGCTCGGTTCGTCGGGTGAGTCCCGGGCGCTGGAGGCGGCTGACGCGCGCGATGCTGTGTGAGGCCACTCCAACCTGGCAGTCGTTGCGTACGCCGCTGCGAGCGCGAATCTCCCTGCTCCCATTTCAACTCGAGCCAGCCCTGGCGGTCATGCACGGCGTGGCCGCGCGGATCCTGATCGCCGACGAGGTCGGCCTCGGCAAGACGATTCAGGCGGCGCTCATCATCGCCGAGATTCTCGAACGAACGCCCCACGGGCGCGTGCTCGTCGTTGCACCGGCATCGCTCACCGATCAGTGGCAGACGGAACTCCTGGAACGGTTCGGCATCGACGCATGGCATGCCGACTCGGCCTCGCTTGCGCGCGCCGGAGCAGGCTGGAGCACCGCCAACCCATGGATGGGCCGGCTGGTCACGATCACGTCGATTGACTTCGTCAAACGTCCCGAGGTCATGCGCGCGCTCGAGGGGCTCGTGTGGGACAGCGTGGTGTTCGACGAGGCGCATGGACTGGCCGGGCGCTCCGATCGTGCTGTCGCCGCAGTAAATCTGGCTCGTCGCGGGCGAACCGTCGTTTTGCTGACCGCAACGCCACACCCGGGCGACGACCGCGCGTTCGAGTCGCTGTGCGGTATCGGCGATCTCGACGGTGGCTTTCCAGTGATGACGTTCCGCAGAACACGTGGAGAGCTCGGCATCGCCGTCTCGAGGCGAACATCGACGCTGCGCGTCGCGCTCGCGGCCGCCGAGCGTGAGATGCATCGCACGCTGCAGATGTACGCCAACCGAGTGCGCACCGAGCGCGGCCCCGGCGTCGACCCGGCACACCTGGTGATGGCTGTCCTGACTCGACGCGCCTGCAGCAGCGCGTGGTCGCTCGCCCGCTCGATCGAACGACGAATCGCGCTGCTCACGGGCGCTGCCTCGTCGACGATGGCGCAGCTGACGTTGCCGCTGTTCGATGCTTCCGCCGACGAAGAACCAGGAGCGGAGCTGTCAGCACCTGGTCTGGACGATCGCAACGAAGAACGGCGATGGCTCGAACGCATCCTCTCGGCCGCGAGACGCGCCGAGTCTGGTGAATCGAAGCTCCTGGCCCTGACACGGCTCCTGCGTCGTGTTCGCGAGCCGGCGATCGTCTTCACCGAGTATCGCGACACGCTCGAGCGTCTGGCGTCCGCGCTGCAAACCATGCGACCTGTGACCTTGCATGGTGGTCTTTCAGCTGCCGAACGCCTCGAGAACCTGCGCAGCTTCACAAGTCACGATGCGCCGCTGCTGCTTGCGACCGATGCGGCCAGTGAAGGGCTCAACCTGCAGCATCGCTGCCGGCTGGTGATCAACCTCGAATTGCCATGGACGCCAACGCGGCTCGAGCAGCGGATCGGCCGTGTCGAGCGCATCGGGCAGTCCCGCCGCGTTCACGCCGTGCACCTCGTTGCTGCCGGCACGCCGGAAGAGTCACTCGTCGTGCGACTGCGAGCACGCGCTGACCGAGCCGTTGATGCATTGGAACAGGTCCGCCGTCAACCAGGCGAGCCGCATCTGCGGGCAACAGCGGAAGCCGAAACCGCGCGTCTGGAGAGACTCCGGGCTCTCTCCAAGGGTCCTGCCGCGGTGGTGCCCGAGGGCCGACCGCTCGCGACAACCCCGCGAAGGCGCAGCGGAACAACAGAGCTTCTGTGGGGATTTCACTTCTCTTTTACCGGCAGCAACGGCCAGATCGTGTGGCGGACGCTCCTCGGAGCAAGCACCTCTCATCGGGATCCGAACGGACTGCCTGACTCGCTCGATACGATTGCGGCGCTGCTCGCCTCCCAACTCAATAGCCGTCGCCAGGAGGTACTGGCATCACTTCACGTTTCTCTGCACGCCTTCCTGGAACTGAGTGCCCGCCGTGAGCGAGCGCTGGCCGAGACGCTCGAGAGCGAAAGGGCAAGGCTCTCCTCGGCGCTTCTGCAACGAGGTCTCTTCGACCGCAGGGCGGAACGTCACGTCGCCGCGCAGAGTGCCGTGCTGGCGGAGGCGCTGCTGAAGTGTCAGACGCGCCTTTCTGAGATCGCAGCCGCCACGCAGATCGCTGCCGAGCCCGGGCAGCTGGCGTTTGTGCTCATCCGGCGATGATCCCCGGGGTGCACGGGCGGTTGCTCACCGCATCGTTCATCAGGGATCGCCTTCGCACACTACCCGGTGTCAGCGCGCCGCCGCCAACCTGGACACGTCGCCTCGCAGAGTGCACGCAACGAATCGAAGCAGCGCTCGGCGCCGCCTCGAGCGTGCGCGCCATCACCGACGTTGCAGTGTTGCCACTCATCGAGCTGCTCGGCCTCCAAGTGGTGCGCAATGCAGACGTCGACGGCACCAGGCGACTCGAGCTGGCGGCTGGCGAACACTCCGTTGTGATCGCGCTGACGACAGGTTGGGGCGAACCACTCGACCGCCTCTGGCGGTCCTCCATCGTCGACGCGATCGGCGCAGACGCCCGATGGTGCCTTTGCTGCAACGGTCGAGCACTGCGCCTCGTCGACGCCCGCCGGACGTGGTCGCGAGACTACCTCGAGTTCGATCTGGTGCTACTCGGCCGCGAGCCGGAGGCGCAGGCGGTCCTGTGGACCGTCGCGCGGGCCGGCGCAATCATTGGGAATCCGCCGCTTCTCGACACCGCGGTGGCCCTTTCGCGTCATCACGGCACGCAGGTCTGCCGCGCCCTCGGTGCCGGCGTTCTCGAGGCTCTCGAAGTCCTCCTGACTGCGCTGACTCGTGGCGGACGACAACCCTCCACCGTCCTGTGGGAGCAGTCACTCACTGTCCTGTATCGGGTGCTGTTCCTGCTTTTTGCGGAAGCACGTGGGCTCGTTCCGCTCTGGCATCCGGTCTACCGAGAGCGTTACAGCCTCGAGACCATCGTGACCACGCTGCTCGAGGATCGAGAGTGTAAAGGTCTGTGGCGCGCCGTTCAGGCGATCTCCCGACTGGCGCATGCCGGCTGCACCGCCGGCGAGCTGCGCGTGACGGCATTCAACGGACGCCTGTTCGCTCCGTCGCAGGCCGTGGCATTCGACAGCACCCGACTGAGCGACAACATCATGGGTCGAACCGTCATTGCGCTGAGCAGCACGCCAAACGGTTCCCATGGAGGTCGCACGAAGATCCTCTACCGCGACCTCGATGTCGAGCAGCTTGGCGCCGTTTACGAGCGCGTCCTCGAATTCGAACCGACACGAGACGGTGAGCTGCCGCTGAATCGCACACGCGACATCCGCAAGTCGAGCGGATCGTTCTACACACCGCGTGCGCTCACGACGTTTCTCGTCCGTCAGACGCTCGAGCCGCTGATCCGCGGCCGGACCGCAGACGAGATTCTGGCGCTGCGCGTCCTCGATCCCGCGATGGGAAGCGGCGCCTTCCTCGTCGCGGCATGCCGCTATCTGGCATGGGCGGTTGAGGAGGCGCTCATTCACGACGGGCAGTGGCACGCCCACGATGTCACACATGACGATCGCGTGGTGCTGCGACGCGAAATCGCGTCTCGCTGCTTATTCGGTGTCGACCTGAATCCCATGGCTGTGCAGCTGGCGCGACTCTCGTTGTGGCTGGCGACACTCGCCGCCGAAAAGCCGCTCTCCTTCCTGGATCACCATCTGGTCACCGGTCACAGCCTCATCGGGGCCACACCCGAGGACATGACGCGACAGCCGGGCGGCGGCCGTCGCCGAACGCGCAAGGAACGGCTCTCGCTCTTCGACGAGAGTGACTTTCCCGCGACGATCGCTCATGCCGCGAGCATCATGTCTCAGGTGTCGACTGAGCCGGACGATTCGGCCGATGTCGTTCGTGCCAAGGAGCGAGCGTTGCGAGCGCTTCAGGCGCAAGGCACTTCGGTTGCGAAGTGGACCGAGGCGCTCGACCTCTGGTGCGCCGCATGGTTCTGGTCTGATGGCAAACCACTGGACCGGGCAATCTTCCTCGACCTGGCGAGTCGGCTGCTCGATCGACCGGCAACGCTGCCCGCACGCACCGCAGAAGCGTTTCTGCAGCAGGCGAGGACTGTCGCCTGCCGCCACCGCTTTCTTCACTGGCCATTGGCGTTCTCCGATGTCTTTGCGCGGCAGGCTTCATCGCGATTGCCCGGTTTCGATGCTGTCATCGGCAATCCGCCGTGGGACATGGTCCGCGGTGACAGCGGCGAGGGCGAAACCAGGACTGGCAGGCGCCTCGCGTCACGACAGATGATCGATTTCGTTCGTCAGTCCGGGATCTATCGGGTCGAGAGCCGTGCGCACGTGAACCTGTACCAGCTCTTCGTCGAGCGCGCCCTGCAGCTTGTCAGACCGGAAGGTCGCATCGGTTTCGTTCTCCCGTCCGGGCTCATCAGCGATGCTGGCGCTGCACCGCTGCGACAGCATCTGTTCGATCGATCCGAGGTCGACGACATCACCGGCTTCGACAATCGCCTGGCGATCTTCCCGGTCCATCGCAGCGTGCGATTCGTGCTGCTCACCTGCACAACGGGCCGACAGACCGCCTCGATCCGGTGCCGGTTCGGTCTCACGAGCGTGAGTGAGCTCGAGTCGCCAGGCCGCGCACCACTCGTCATCTCACGGCGTCTGCTGGCCAGGATCTCTGGCGAAGACGACCTCGGGATCCCGGAGCTCGCAACCGGCGCCGACCTCGAAATCGTCGAGGTGGCGAGTCACTCCGCGCCTCGCCTCGGCGCGGCGGACGGATGGCACGTCGCGTTCGGGCGCGAACTGAACGCCAGCGACGATCGGGAGCTGTTCGTGCCGATCGCATCTGCCTCGATGGGCCGTCCGGTGATCGAGGGCAAGCAGGTCGAGCCCTTTCGGGTAACGACCGCCAGCAGCCGATTGGCCGTCCGGGATTCTGTCGAGTCCCATCTACGCGTTCCACGTCGCGCTCGGCTCGCGTATCGCGACGTGGCGAGCGCGGGAAACCGCCTGACGCTCATCGCGGCCATCGTTCCAGCCCGTGCCGTCACGACGCATACGCTCTTTTGCCTGCGCACGCCGCTCCCCCTCCCCAGTCAGCGCGTCCTGTGCGCGCTGCTCAACAGCTATGTCGCGAACTATCTCGTTCGCCTTCGCGTGAACACGCACGTGACCGTCTCGCTCGTCTCCCGCCTGCCGGTTCCGGTACTCGAGGCCGGCCATCCGCTCTTTGTGCGCCTCGCGGCATGTGTCGAGTCGCTCGCCGATGCCACCGGGCCGGCCGAGGAGATGGAGGAGTACGCCGAGGTCCAGGGCATAGCCGCCCATCTCTATCGCCTGACTCCCGCCCAGTTCGAGCACGTGTTGTCGAGGTTTCCGTTGGTGCCGAGTGAGGTTCGGGAGAGAGCACTCCTCAAATTCAACAGCTTTCACTGATCACGAACCGCGGAGACGCAGAGACGCGGAGAGCACGATGGACGGAAACAGCGCCACTACCGAACGGATTATTTGATGCGCAATTGAGGTCCACAAGCACCTCGCGTCGCACTGGCTTCTCGAGTCTGTTTACGAGTCGGCACTGTGCATCGAGTTGCGAGCGCAATCGATCCCCTTCAAGCAACAGCTCGGCATACCGCTCTACTACAAGGGAGAGCTGATCATCGAGCATCGTCCAGACCTATCGTGAATGATGAGGTGATTGTAGAATCAAGAGCATTGACCGGCTGGCGCCGATCACTTGGCGCAGATGCTCACTTATCTGCGTAACATCCCTTCGGGTTGGCCTCATTCTGAACTTCAAGCCAAACCATGAAGGATGGGACGCGACGAGTGGTCCGAAACGCATAGACTCAGGGATGCGTGAAGCGCGTGAAGGATGACCGCCTCCGCGTCTCGGCGTCTCCGCGGTTCATGGCGAGCGGACGTCGGTGTAGGCTAAGGGAGCTCGAATGAAGCATCTCGTTGCATTCCTGCTGGTGGGCGTGCATGGTCGCCGGAACCACCGATGCTACGCACAGGCGCGCACGGTGCGCATGCCGAGCTCGTACGGCACCGAACGTATCTTCGCAATCCTGCTTCCTCAGTCCTACGACACCTCGCAAAGCCGCTACCCGGTCGTCTACCTGTTCCACGGCGGCGGGCAGGATCACACCGCCTTCATGGCGCGTACCGCGTTTGCCCCCATGGCGCGCAAGCACGAGTTCATTGTCGTGATGCCTGCGGCCGATCGTAGCTACAGCGCCCTCGGCCCCGAGGCGCAGGGCCGGTACCACGACTACGTGGCGCGCGAGCTCGTCGACTATGTCGACGCGAACTACCGCACGATACCGGCCAGGGAGCAGCGCGCGATCGGCGGTCTCTCCATGGGCGGTCGCATTGCGACGATGACGGCCCTGACGCACTCGGATCGATTCAGCGCCGTCGGGGCCTTCAGCCCCGCCCTGCGACCGGACGCAGAAGAAGCCGTGCGGGATGTGCCGGCTGCGGCGCCGTTCATCTACATTTCCTGCGGCACGCAGGACTCTCTGCTTCCCATCAACCGGGAGTTCGTCGGCTGGTTGATGGAGCGCGACCTGTCTCACCAGTATCGAGAGGCACCGGGGCAGGGCCACACCTGGGCATTGTGGGACGCGGAGATCACCGCCTTCTTCGACCTGCTCGAAACACGCGGCTTTCGCGCCGCTCGGTGATCGTCAGCGGTTGAGCACGAAGCGTTCGATCGCCTGCGCCAGGCCGGCATCGTCCTGATGGCCGGTCACGTGCCATCCGCGTGATCTCAGACCGTCGACCGCGTTTCCCATCAGCACGGGATGGCCGGCGAACTCCAGCATCTCGACGTCATTGAAGTTGTCACCCACCGCCATCACTTCGTCACGGCTCAGTCCCATCAACTCGGCGCGCCACGCCAGCGCGCGTCCTTTCGTAGCCTCGACCGAGGTCACGTCCACCAGCGAGAAGTCGCGATGCACGTACTCGGTCATCGAGATCGTGCAGCCGGTGACCTCGGCGCGCAACCAGTCGAAGAGCGCGCGCATGTCTGTGACGCCGCCGTTGTACATCACCTGAATCGGATCCTCGATGAGCGCATCCTCGAGCGGCACCGACTGTGCGATATGCGAGTGGTTGCGCGACCAGTATCGTTGCCGCCCCGGGTGGTCCCAGTCCATCGTCTCGTAGACGACCTGTCGATCGAAGTCGCGATCGAAGATGAGCGCGGCAGCATGACGGTGAACTCGCGTCGAGTCGAGGACGTGGCGCGCCGTGTGCCGGTCGAGCAGGCGCCTGGCCAGCGTTGCACCATCCATTGCACGTTCGACCGCGCCATTGCTCACGATGAGCGAGATCGACACCGGGAGTCGATCGGCGACCGGTCTGGCAAACGGGTAGCTGCGCCCAGTGACGAGCGCCACATGCACGCCTGCGGCGACCGCGTCGTGAATGGCAACCCTGTTGGCCTCCGGCATGTGCCCGCTGCTGTCGAGAAGCGTGCCGTCGATATCGATGCCAATCAACCGGATCATTGAGGAAGCTGCGATAGGATAGATAGGTTATGACACTCGGGCAGTTCGGGGGAGTGAATGCCGGTTACGTATTGGAACTGTATGAGCGCTTCAGGCACAAACCCGAATCAGTAGACCCAGCGACGCGCGCCGCGTTCGAGGGCTGGAACCCAGCCGAACTCGAAGGCGGCGACGAAGCGCTCAGCGCGGGCCCAGCCGCCGACGTTCATGCGGTCGTTGCCGCAACGATACTCGCGGATTCGGTCCGGCGCTACGGACATCTGGCGGCGCAAATCGATCCGCTGGGATCGACACCACCCGGAGATCCGTCGTTATCCGCCGAGACCTACGGCATCACCGATGAGGACTTGCAGCGGCTGCCCGCCTCGCTGGTTGGTGGTCCAGCCGCAGAGACGTCGGCCACGGCATTCGAGGCGATCGAGAAGCTCCGCCGCGTCTACTGCTCGTCTACCGGCTTCGACTACTCGCACATCTTCGTGCCCGAGGAACGCGACTGGCTGCGTCATGCGGCAGAGTCCGGCCGGTTCCTGCCGCCACTCGACCCTGCGAGCACTGAGGCGCTGCTCGATCGCATGACGCAGGTCGAGGTTTTCGAGCGGTTTCTGCAGCGTACGTTCCCCGGGAAGACGCGCTTCTCGCTCGAGGGACTGGACATGCTCGTGCCAGTGCTCGACGAGATCATCTCGGGTGCCGCCGACGCCGGGGCTCGTCACACCATGATTGGGATGGCGCACCGCGGCCGCTTGAACGTCCTCGCCCACATCCTCGAGAAGCCGGTACTCGCAGATCCTGGCCGAGTTCAAGGACCCGGTGCTCGCCGAGCGACTGCGCGTCGACCTCGGTTGGATGGGCGATGTGAAGTACCACGCCGGTGCGCGGACATCGAGCCCGCGCGGTCACACGTTCGTGACGATGCCACCCAACCCGAGTCACCTCGAGGCGGTGAATCCGGTCGTGGTCGGGATGGCTCGCGCCGCAGGAACGTTTGCCGACGATCCCGGCCCGGCACGCTTCAGCAGTGCCGCGACGCTGCCGGTGTTGATTCACGGCGATGCCGCGTTTCCCGGACAGGGAATCGTCGCCGAAACGCTCAACCTCTCGCGGCTCGACGGCTACGATACGGGCGGGACCATCCACATCATCGCCAATAACCAGCTCGGATTCACCGCAACACCAAGCGAGTCCTACAGCACAAGCTACGCGAGCGGGCTGGCGCGCGGCTTCAAGATCCCGATCGTCCACGTCAACGCCGACGATCCGACGGCATGCCTCGAGGCGGCGCGCCTGGCGTGGGAGTATCGCGCCCGATTCCAGCGCGACTTCCTGATCGATCTCATCGGCTACCGGCGGCACGGGCACAACGAAGGCGATGAGCCGGCATTCACGCAGCCGCTGATGTACAAGAAGATCGCATCGCACCCGACGGTGCGCGAGCAGTTTGCCAGGAGCCTGATCGCACAGGGGACGCAGACGCCCGAGTCAGTCGAGCGGATAGTCAAGGAGCACTACCAGGAGCTGGAGCAGGCCTTCGCCTCGCTCAAGCCCGAGGAAGACATCGTGCCTCCGGTGCCGGAGCCTGCTCCACCAGGCGCCGCCGCGCGCGCGGAAACAGCCGTCCCCATCGAGCGGTTGCGACAGATCAACGAGGGCCTGCAGCAGGCACCGCGGGATTTACCTTTCACAAGAAGCTCGAGCGCGCCCGCGAACGCCGCAAGTCGATTCTCAACGACCCGAAGGAACGCTCGATCGACTGGGCGGCAGCCGAGGAGCTCGCGTTCGCGAGCATCCTGGCCGATGGCACTCCCATCAGGCTGACTGGCGAGGACGTCGAGCGCGGGACGTTCAGCCATCGTCACGCCGTATTTCACGATGCAGAGAACGGCAACACGTTCATTCCGCTTCAGACGTTCCCGCAGGCGACGGCGGCATTCGAGATCCACAACAGCCCGCTCAGCGAAGCGGGCGTCGTCGGGTTCGAGTTCGGGTACAACATCCAGGAGCCGGACCGCCTTGTAATCTGGGAGGCGCAGTACGGCGACTTCGTGAACGGCGCGCAGGTGATCATCGACCAGTTCGTCACCTCGGGCCGTGCCAAGTGGGCACTGCAGCCGTCGCTCGTGTTCCTGCTGCCGCATGGGCACGAAGGTCAGGGACCTGAGCATTCGAGCGCACGACCGGAGCGCTTCGTGCAGGCGGCCGCCGACATCAATATGCGGGTGGTCAACTGCACGACGGCGGCGCAGTACTTCCACCTGCTGCGTCGGCAGGCGGCACTGCTTCGACGGGATCCGCTCCCGCTGTTCGTCCTGACACCCAAGAGTCTGCTGCGGCATCCGCTCGTGGCATCAACACCAATGGAACTGGCCGACGGGCGGTTCCGATCGGTCATCGACGATGCGGAGGCACGTCAGCGGGCGTCGAGCATCCGGCGGCTGGTACTGTGCAGCGGCAAGGTTTACGTCGATCTCGTGACGAGCGACAAACGCCAGTCGAGCACCCAGGTCGCTATCTGTCGAGTCGAGCAGCTCGCCCCATTTCCGCGCGTAGCGTTGCGCGAGGTTCTTCACGGTTATCCCTCGTTGACAGAGGTGGTCTGGTTGCAGGAAGAGCCCGAGAACATGGGCGCGTGGGATTGGGTCCGTGGTCAACTCGAAGAGACAATCGAGGACCGCTGCGCGCTGCGCTTCATCGGCCGCGTGCGCAGCGCCAGCCCATCGGAGGGCTCGGCCGCCTGGCACCAGATCAACCAGCGGAAGATCGTCGAAGAGGCGTTCACGCTCGATAGCCGCGGCGTCGCGGAGTCCAGTGTCCTCTCCAAATCCGTTCGCAGCCTGACCGCGTCGAAGCGGTGATCTACAGCACCCTCGCTTGTGTTGGGTGGTTCAGCGTCCCCGGTGGCGTATAGAATCGATTTCTCGGAAGGCTACGCGTAATCCAACACCACCGACACAAACGAGTTCCCTGCCGAATATGTCGAATATCGTCGTTCCACAGCTGGGTGAATCGGTCGTCGAGGCACGTGTCGCGCGGTGGCTGAAAAAGGCCGGAGACCGCGTCGAAGTCGGCGAACCGGTGGTCGAGCTCGAAACCGAAAAGATCGATCTCGAAGTGAGTGCGGAGAAGAGCGGCGTCATTGCCAGCATCGCACGCCAGGAGGGTGAGGACGTCAAGATCGGCGAGCTGCTCGCGGTCATCGACGAGAGCGGCGCGGCCGCGACGACAGGTACAGCGACGACAGCTACGGCAACTACAAGCACCGTGCCGGCAACGAGCGCAGCGGCGCCAGCCGCGACGACAGGTGGCAACGGCTCGGGTGGTACCGCCGAGGGACGCACGACCCCCACCGCTCGACGAATGGCGCAGGACAACGACGTCGACCTCGGCACGGTTCAAGGCTCTGGCGCCGCGGGACGTGTGACGAAGCAGGACGTGCAGAAGGCGATGACGCCAACGAGCGCGTCCACCGCACCGACAAGCGCCAGCGAGATCGCACCGACGAGTAGCAAGGTCGCACCGACAAGCCCGTCCCCGATCGCACCGCCGACAAGTCAGCAAGCTCGCACCGCCCGCCCGTACAGAGGAACGCGTCCGCATGAGCAAGCGGCGCCAGACCATCGCGCGCCGACTGGTCGAGGCGCAGCATACGGCCGCTATACTCACGACCTTCAACGAGGTCGACATGTCGGCGGTGATGGCGTTGCGCGAGCGCCAGAAGGAAGCCTTCAAGAAAGAGTTCGGCGTCAGCCTGGGTATCGCGTCGTTCTTCGTGAAGGCGTCGGTCGCCGCCCTGCGCGCCTTCCGTGCGCTCAACGCCGAGATCCAGGGGGACGAGATCGTCTACAGGCACTACTACGACATCGGCGTCGCCGTGGGCGCCGAGGGCGGACTCGTGGTGCCGGTCATTCGCGATGCGGATCGGCTGACGTTCGCGCAGATCGAGACGGCGATCCGCGATTTTGCGAAACGGGCCAACGATGGCACGCTCACGCTCGACGACCTGCGCGGCGGAACCTTCACGATCACGAACGGTGGCGTCTACGGATCACTCATGAGCACGCCAATCCTCAATCCGCCGCAGGTTGGCATTCTCGGTCTTCACAAAATCCAGGATCGCGCCGTTCCCGTCAACGGGCAGGTCGTGATTCGCCCGATGATGTACATCGCTCTTTCCTACGACCACCGGATCGTCGACGGGCGCGAAGCCGTCCAGTTCCTGGCGAAAATCAAGGATTACGTCGAGGATCCCGGGCGGCTCTTGCTCGAAGGGTAAGGCTTGGTCTATTTCTGACGATATGCATAGCCTTCTCGCCGCGATTTCTCTCGTCCTGATTACCGCAGCCGCGCAGGCTCAGACGCCTGCGACGCCGCCGCCGCCCGACATTCTGCCGGCCAGCGAAATTGCGGTGCCCGCCGATGGCGAGAAGAGTGCCAGCGGCCTCGTCTCGAAACTGATTCGCCGCGGCAACAGCACCGAGAAGCCGGAAGCGACCGACATCGTGACCGTGCACTACACCGGCTGGGGAGGCGATGGGCGCTTGTTCGACAGCTCGATCGTGCGTGGGTCGGCCTCGACGTTTCCGCTCGACAAAGTCATGGCGGGCTGGCGCGAGTGCGTCCAGCTCATGACCCTTGGCGAGCAGCGGCGGTGCTGGGTGCCTGAGAATCTCGCGTATCGCGGTCAGGCCGGGCGACCCAAAGGCACCGTGGTCTTCGACATCGAGCTCATCGAGACGAGGGGCAATCCCCTCGTCGCACCTCCCGATGTCAAAGGCCCACCAGAGGATGCCAAGCGGACACCGAACGGGCTGGCGTACAAGGTGATTCGCCCTGGCAAGGGGGCGCGGAATCCTAGTCGCTTCGGCCGGGTCACGGTGCACTACACCGGTTGGACGACGGACGGGCGCATGTTCGACAGCTCGGTCACGAAGGGCCAGCCGGCGACCTTCCGCCTCGACGATGTCATCAAGGGGTGGACTGAGGGTGTGCCGCTGATGGTGGAAGGCGAGCGTACCCGCTTCTGGGTTCCCGAGAACCTCGCCTACGGCGGCAAGGGCGACGGCCCGCGCGGCATGCTCGTGTTCGATATCGAGTTGATCCGCATCGAGAACTGATTACGGGTTCGATGCATCTGCTGTTCGATCTCGATGGAACGCTTGCCGATTCATTCCCAGGAATCAGCCAGTCCATCAACCAGACGTTGACGACACTCGGGCGCGAGTCTGTTCCACTCGAACAGCTCCGTCCGTTCGTCGGCGCGCGGCTCGCCGCCATCTTCGGCCGCCTGCTGCAATCAGAAGACGAGGCGCTGATCGATCGGGCCGTCGACATCTATCGGCCGCTGTTCGATGAGGTCGGCATTTTCGAGAGCCGCGTCTTTCCCGGCATACCGGAGGCGCTGACGACATTCCGCGACGCCGGCCACTCGCTCCAGGTCGTGACCGTCCGCTCGATCGAGTCCGCGAAGCTGGTCGTACGTCACTTCGGCATCGATCACTACTTCGACGCCGTGCATGGACCCGTTCCGACGCAACGGGCAGGCGACAAAGCAGCACTCGTTCGCGCCGCATTGGATCGCGCCGGCGCGGCGCCGCACGACGCAATCATGATCGGTGACCGCGCGGAGGACATTCATGCCGCGCGCGCACACGGCGTCGGAGCCGTGGCTGTGGGCTGGGGATACGGCGCGCCGGAGGAATTGCGGGATGCAGGCCCTGACTACTTTGCCCCGTCTGTTGCGGATCTCGTCGCATACGCCACGCGGATGGCAAGTCGTGGCGGGCCATAGGTGACGGCGGTCGAATAACGAGAGCGATCACGCTGATACGGGCAATAGACCGATCGATTGGTACAATCAGCCTATGTGTCGGAACATCAAGACGCTCGCGAACTTCGCGCCTCCGGCTACTGACGAGGAAATCCGCGCCTCGGCGCTGCAGTTCGTCCGCAAGCTGAGCGGCGCCACTCGTCCGTCGAAGGCCAACGAAGCTATCTTCAATCAGGCGGTCGAGGACGTGACCGAAGCGGCGCAGCGGCTGATCCGCTCGTTGACGACGAACGCGCCGCCACGTAATCGGGAGATCGAGGCACAGAAGGCGCAGGAGCGCGCGCGTCAGCGATACGCGTGAGCAGTCGCTCCATGCAGCATCAGAATGACGGCAGAGATGTCGCCAATCGAATTCGCTCTGAATTCGCGACTGTCGTTCGGCCTGAAGCATCGGAAATCGCTCCGCACCACTGATCCAGTCCCACTCCTCTCCCGTATACTTACGCCGCCGAACGCGGTGCGCATTTCGCAGGGATGGAGGCCGTCATGAAGCAGTTGCCTCTGCTGGTGATCCTTGGGGTCCTGTTTTCCGGGCCGGGGCTTGCACAAACGACCGACGAACTGGTGAACGACGGGCGGAATCCTGCCAACGTCACCACGCAAAGCTTGGGTACTACCGCCAGAGCTTCAGTCCTCTGAAAGAGATCACCAAGTCGAACGTCCAACGCCTGGTGCCCGTCTGGAATGCGAGCCTCATGAACGACCTGGGCGAGCTCGCGGCGCCGACGGTCTACGACGGCGTGATGTACGTCATCAACGGCAAGTGGACGTTCGCCATCGACATCGAGACGGGCCGTCAGATCTGGCGCACGCCGGTGCAGCTCGAGCCGGGCGTACAGCGCGCGGCGATCACGAGAGGCGCGGCGACGATCTACAACGGCAAGCTGTTTCGCGTCACCATCGACAACCACCTTCTTGCGCTCGACATGAAGACCGGCAAGCAGATCTGGAAGCAGAAGTTTGCCGAAGCCAAGGAAGGCTACTACTCGACGAGCGCGCCCATCGTCGCCAACGGCGTCCTTATCTCGGGGATGGCCGGAGGTGAGTCCACCACGCGCGGCTTCCTCGACGGTTGGGATCCGGATACCGGGAAAAAGCTGTGGCGCCGCTACACGATTCCCGAACCTGGTGAGCCCGGTTCCGAGACCTGGCCGAAGGATACCGATGCGTGGAAGTTTGGCGGCGGGCCGACGTGGCGATCCGGCTCTTACGATCCCGTCCTCGATCTCGTCTACTGGGGTGTCGGGAACGCCGAGCCGTACGATCCGCGGCCACGCGCCGCACTGGATAGCCTCTACACCTCCAGCGTGCTCGCGATACGACCGAAGACCGGCGAGATCGTCTGCCATTATCAGTACACCCCGAACGACATCTACGACGTCGATGGCAACGACGAACAGGTGCTCGCCGACATCCAGGTCAACGGCCAGCTACGCAAGGTGATGATCCAGGCGAACAAGAACGGATTCATGTATGTGCTCGATCGGACGAACTGCCAGCTGATTGCGGCGCACGCGTTCGTCAAGGTGAATTGGGCGTCGCACATCGATCTCGAAACGGGCCGGCCAGTGTTGACCGACCTCTACAAGCGCTTCCTCGCGGGCGAGGAAGTGGAGATCTGGCCGTCGCGCGGCACCAATGCCGTGCCGATTGCTTTTAACCCGAGCACCGGGTTGATCTACGCGAGCACATGGAACCTGCCACGCATTCAGAAGCTCGTGATGCAACCGCCACCGCAGGTCCTCGGCGCGAGTTCCACAGGCGTGACTTCGCGGTTGCCGGAGATCAAGCCCGGTGACGTGTATGGGCACCTCGTCGCGGTGAATCCGCTCACGGGCCAGAAGAAGTGGGAGGTCCCGTTGACCGACTTCCCGAGCTCGGCGGGCATGCTCGCCACCGGCGGCGGTCTCGTGTTCACGGGGAGGTTGTCGGGTGAGTTCATGGCACTCGACGAAGACACTGGCAAGACGCTGTGGCAGTTCAAGACCGGGTCGTCGATTAACTCGACGGCGATCACCTACACGCACAAGGGAAGGCAGTACGTGACGATCGCATCCGGGCTGGGTGGCGGCCTCGCCAACCGCTACGCGGCCGACAAGGTGCCGACGGGTGGGTCAGTCTGGACATTCGCGTTGATGCCGTAGGCTACGAGACGCGTGGTCATGATGACCCTTGGCCCTGCACAGGTGCACAATTGCGGCGGAGGTATCCCATGGCGACGCTGCAGGGAGTGTATACGGCTTCCGTCCTCGACAACCGCGATCCCGAGGGACTGGCGCGTGTGCTGGTACGGGTGTCGGGTGTAGACGATGCCAGTGGTGCCCGCGGCGTCTGGGCGCGCGTGGCCACGATGATGGCCGGACAGAATCGCGGCACGTGGTTCGTCCCGGAGGGCGGCGACGAAGTGCTCGTCGCATTCGAGCGCGGCGACCTGCGGGTGCCGTACGTCATCGGAGCGTTGTGGAACGCGAAGGCCCGTCCACCCGCGACGAGCAATGACGCATCGACGACGAAGATGATTCAGTCGCGGAGCGGCGTGAATTTTCAGATTCGCGACGACGACAAGACCAGGAGTCTCGTGATCGAGACGCCAGCCGGACAGCGCGTGACACTGCAGGACGGCCCCGGGTCCCTGCGGATCGAGGACCAGAACGGCAATGCCATCACGCTGGAGCCATCGGGCGTGACGATCAACGCGAGCGCGAAGGTGACCGTCAACGGATCGACAGTGGACGTCAATGCCAGCGCCGTCACTGTGAATGCCGGCATGTCGAAATTCAGCGGTGTCGTGCAGTGCGATACGCTGATCAGCAACTCGGTGATCAGCGCCAGCTATTCACCGGGAGCGGGAAACATCTGGTAAATGGTCCGGCTAAGCCGGACGCTACGCCACTACTTCATCCCCATGTTCGCGGCGGCGAACGCCCATTCGTCCGCCCGCTCGGCGATCAGCTTGTCAGTGGGCCGATAGCCGTGTGAGCCCTGCACCTCGACGCGAATCAACACCGGCTTCGAACAGGCCTGCGCCTCCTGCATGACCGCTGCGAACTTGAACGAGTGACTCGGCACGACGCGATCGTCGTGGTCGGCCGTCGTGATGAGCGTCGCGGGATAACAAGTGCCTGGCTTCGCGTTGTGCACGGGCGAGTACTTGATTAGGAACGGGAACTGCGCGGAGTTCGACGCTGACCCGTACTCGATCGTCCACAATCGCCCGCCCGTGAACTTGTCGTAGCGCAGCATATCCATGACGCCGACGGCAGGCAGTGCAACGGCAAACAACTCGGGGCGTTGCTGCATGACGGCGCCGACCAGCAGGCCGCCGTTCGAGCCGCCCATGATGCCAAGCCGCGCCGGCGAGGTGTACTTCTCCTTGATCAGGTGCTCAGCGGCAGCAATGAAGTCGTCGAAGACGTTCTGCTTCTTCTCGAGCATGCCCGCCTTGTGCCACGCTTCGCCGTATTCGGCTCCGCCGCGCATGCTGACTGTCACCCACACACCGCCGCGTTCCAGCCACGCAGGCACGTCCTGCCGATATGCCGGGAGCGTGCTGACCGAAAATCCTCCGTACCCGTAGAGCATCGTCGGGTTGTTGCCATCGAGGGGCAGTCCCTTCTTTGCGGTCACGAAGAGTGGGACACGGGTGCCATCCTTCGACGTGGCAAACATCGCCTTCGTCTCGTAGGCGCTTGCATCAACCGGCGGCCTGGCCGCCTCGAAACTGGTGCTCTTGGCCGCCTTCAGGTCGAAGGCGTAGATGGTGGACGGTGCAAGCGGCGAGGTGAATCCATACCAGACGGTATCGCCATCAGCGCGGCCGCCGATTGCTCCGACTGTGCCCGTGCCCGGCAACTGGATGTCGCCGAGAGAAGCGCCATCGAGGCCGAACATCGACAGGCGGCTCTGCACATCGGCCAGGTACTGCGCCACCAGGCGTCCACCGACGATGCCCACGTTCTCGATGGCTTCCTTGCCTTCAGGGACGATCGTCTTCCACACGGGTGCGGCGCCATTGAGCGCTGTTGCAAGGACGGTTCGATTGGGAGCGTTCCGGTCGGATCGCACGAACAGCGTCGGGCCCTGGACCCCAAGCGGCAAGTACTCGGCATCATCTTTCTCTTCGAGCGGTCGGATCGGTGCGTCAACTTTTGGCGCGTCTCCCTTGCCCAGATCGGCAATGTACAGGCGATTGCGATTCTCCGAGCCCTGGAACATGAGCACGAAGAGGTATCGTCCGTCCTCCGAGACAGAACCGTTGACGATCCACGCAGGCAGATCTTTACGCTCGTAGATGAGGATGTCCTGTGACTGCGGCGTGCCGACGCGGTGATAGTAAATGGCCTGACCCGAGAGTGCCGCTTCGAGCACCTTGTTCTTGGGTGGCTCCGGATATCGCGAGTAATAAAAGCCTTTGCTGTCCTTTGTCCACGAGATGTCGGAGAAACGCATCCACCGGACTTCGCCCGGGAGGTCCTTCCCTGACTCGAGATCGCGCACGTGGATGGTTCGCCAGTCGGCACCACCTTCGGCGAGGCCGTAAGCAAAGAGCTTCCCGTCCGGTGACGGCATCCACTGCGCGAGCGAGACCGACCCGTCGGCCGAGATCTCGTTCGGATCGATCACCATCGTGGGAGATGCTGATACGGACTGGCGCACGTAGACCGGCGCCTGACGCTGCAGGCCGGCATTGCGCGCGTAGAAGATCTTGCCGGCCTCGACGACTGGAAGACCAACACGCGGGTAGTCCCACAACTCGGTCAGCCGCGTGTTGAAGTGCTCTCGCAGCGGCAGGCTCTTGAGATACGGCTCGGTGACTGCGTTCGACGCCGCGACCCAGTCGGCCACATCTTTCGAATCGAGGGCCTCCATCCACCGATATGGATCGGCGACCTTGGTGCCGCCGTAGTCATCCACGACACTGTCTTTCTTAGCAGCTGGGTAAGTCAGTCCAGCCTCCTTCGTTTGACTGGATGTGCAGCTGATGGCAATGGTGCTCAGCAGCGCGACGACGAGAATGCGTTTCATGGATCCCGATTCTAAGGTGTTCTGGTCGCCGATATCCGGCCCGTCGTACAGTGATTCGTTCCCATGAACTTTCAGCGGATGCCCCGTGCGGAGGTCGCTATTGACGCAAGTCTCGTGCGGGCTCTCCTCGAGGAGCAGCACGAAGATCTGGCGGCGCGGCCCCTCGTCGAAGCCGGCGAAGGCTGGGACAACAAGCTGTTCCGCCTCGGCGACGACCTCGTCGCGCGGCTTCCTCGACGGCAGCTTGCGGCAGGCTTGATTGAACACGAACAGCGCTGGTTGCCAGTGCTTGCACCACACCTCCCGTTGCCCGTATCAGCGCCCGTCAGAGTCGGGCGACCAGGATGCGGGTTTCCCTGGGCCTGGTCGGTCGCGCCTTGGTTCGATGGCCAGATGGCAGCAACCATCGCAAGCGGACAGACCGAGGCAATGGCCGTTCGGCTCGCAGAATTCCTGGCTGCATTGCATCGTCCAGCGCCGGTGGACGCCCCGTTGAATCCGTATCGAACGTCGCTGGCCTCGCGCTCCGATGCCTTCCTCGAGCGACTGCCGCGCTGCGGACAGCACGTTGATGAGGCATCTGCTCTGCTGGTTTGGCGCGCGGCGCTCGCTGCTCCCGCGTGGTCAGGCCCATCGCTCTGGCTTCACGGCGACATGCATCCTGGCAATCTGCTCGTGCATTCCGGACAGCTCACCGCCGTGATCGACTTCGGCGATCTGACTGCTGGCGACCCGGCAGTCGACCTGTCGGTCGCGTGGATGCTGTGGCCCGAGGGTGTCCGCAACGTCTTCCGCGCCACAGTGGATCGGCTGACGGATTGGGCCGACGACACAATGTGGCGACGCGCGCGAGGGTGGGCTGTCCATCTGGGTGTGGCGTATCTGGTGAACTCGCTCGACAATTCGCTCATGGGTGACATCGGGCGTCGAACGATCGCCGCAGCCCTGGCTGACGAGACGGCGTAGGCTCGGGTCCACGACCCGAGCCCGAGCATCTCAGGACACGCTTGGACCGTAGACACCTTCGCCTTGTAGTAGTCCGGACCCGGATCAGGCGGGGTATCGGACAGCAGATCGCCGTTCAGACCGGCAGCTCCTTCAGCCTCGACGATGTCGACGATCTGGGCCATTGATCGTTCTCCCTTGTCCTTGCCTCATGAACGTCGGGAGACACGAATTCCCCTCACCTCAGCGCACGATGTACCCGCTGTCGTTCACTCCTCGACCATGTACGGATAGGTATGCACACGCGGGGGCACGAAGGTTTCCTTGATTGCTCTCGCACTGACCCACCGCAGCAGGTTCATCTTCGATCCCGCCTTGTCGTTCGTGCCCGATGCGCGCGCGCCACCAAAGGGCTGCTGACCGACAACTGCGCCGGTCGGCTTGTCGTTGATGTAGAAGTTCCCGGCGGCGTTGCGAAGCACAACCGACGCCTCCTGGATTGCCGCGCGATCGCGCGCAAAGATGGCGCCGGTCAGGGCGTATGGCGACGTGCGATCGATGATGTCGAGCGTCTCATTCCACTTCGAATCGGCGTACGCGTAAGCCGTGACGACCGGACCGAAGATCTCCTCGCACAGCAGGCGATAGCCGGGGTCGGTCGTCTCGACGAGCGTGGGCTCGACAAAGTACCCCACCTCGTCTTTCGCGCCACCGCCTTGAATGATCGTCGCGTTCTTCTTCGCGTCCTCGAGGTAGCCGCTGATTTTCGCGAACGACTTCAGGTCGATCACTGCTCCCATGAACGTGCGGAAATCGGCGACGTCCCCCATGCGAATCTCGCGCATCATCGCGACCGCACGATCCTTGACTTCGGGCCACAGCGACTGCGGCACGTACACGCGGCTCGCCGCGGAACACTTCTGCCCCTGGTATTCGAATCCGCCTCTTACGATCGCAACCGCCAGTTCCTGCACATCGGCTGACGGGTGCGCCACGATGAAGTCCTTGCCGCCGGTCTCGCCGACAAGGCGTGGGTAGCTGCGGTAGCGGCCGATGTTTTCGCCGACGCGCTTCCACATCGACTGGAACACGGCGGTGCTGCCCGTGAAGTGAATTCCGGCAAGGTCGGGCGAATCGAGCAGCACATCGGATATCTCGGCTGGATTTCCCGCGACCAGATTGATCACGCCGCGCGGCATTCCGGCCGCCTCGAGCAGCTTCAGGATGTAGTGCGCGCTCATCATCGCACTCGATGCCGGTTTCCAGACGACTGTATTGCCCATCAGCGCCGGCGCGGTCGGCAGGTTGCCTGCGATCGACGTGAAGTTGAACGGCGTCACCGCGTAGACGAACCCTTCGAGCGGCCGGTACTCAACGCTGTTCCACATGACGTGGCTGCTGATCGGCTGCTCTTCGTACAGCTCCTGGGCGTAGTGAGGGTTGAATCGCCAGAAGTCGATCAACTCCGACGCCGAATCGATCTCGGCCTGGATAATGGTCTTCGACTGACCGAGCATCGTCGCCGCGTTCAGCGTTGCCCGCCATGTCGTCGTCAGCAGTTCGGCCGCTTTCAGAAAGACCGCCGCACGATCCCCGAGCGACCAGCTCGCCCATTCCCGCCTCGCCTTGAGCGCTGCGTCGATCGCCTGGCTGATGTGGGATCGTTCGGCGACGTGCCAGTCGCCCAGGACGTGCCGATGCTTGTGCGGCATCACCGACCGCTCGGTCCGACCGGTTCGGATCTCGCAGCCGCCAATCACGAGTGGAATGTCGATCCGCTCGGAGGCCATCTGCGTGAGGCGCGCCTTGAGCTCCGCGCGCTCGGGAGAACCGGGCAGATAACTCTTGTTCGTGTCGTTCAGGGGTGGAGGGATACGTGCGGAAAACATAGCTCGATCTTATGTCGATATGAGTAATGCTGAATTCAGAATGCAGAATGCGGATAGTGCAACCGTGGACCTCATGAACCCTATCGCTATGGGCTGCATGCGGCTGTCGACCGAGCGAGAAACATCCGACGGCCCGCGTGACGAGTCACGCGCGGTCGAGGTTCTGCATGCCGCGTTCGATGGTGGCGTCACGCTCCTCGACACGGCCGACGCCTATTGCCTGGATGATTCGGAGGTTGGCCACAACGAGAGACTGATTGCCCATGCGCTGCAAACCTGGAGCGGCGATCGTCGTCGCATCCTCGTCGCCACCAAGGGCGGGCTGACGAGACCTGGGGGCGAGTGGGTGCCCGACGGAAGAGGCCGTCACCTGCGGGCGGCGTGTGAGGCCAGCCTGCGTGCGCTCGGCCTCGAACGCATCCATTTGTATCAACTGCATGCCGTGGATCCACGCACGCCGCTCTCGACGAGCGTGCGCGCACTCGCGGCGCTCAAAGACGATGGCCTCATCGAACGTGTCGGGCTGTGCAACGTCAACGTTGGCCAGATCGAGGAAGCGCGGCGCATCATCGAGATTGCTTCGGTGCAGGTGGAGCTGAGCCCCTGGCACGACACCAACCTGCTGAACGGGGTCGCGCAGTTCTGCATCGCGAATCGGATCCAGTTGCTCGCATACCGTCCCCTTGGCGGGTCGCGAAAGCGTCGCCGGATGCTCTTCAATCGCGCGTTGCTCGAGGTGAGTGCGCGCCACAGTGCGACGGCCCCTGGGATCGCGCTCGCATGGCTCGCAGATCTCTCAGATGCGATCGTGCCCCTCCCGGGACCGACCAGGCTGGAGACGGTGCGATCGCTCATTCAAGCGGGCAAAGTCCAGCTGACCGACGAGGACCGCGCACGTCTCGATTCAGAGTTTCCGGCGGGTCAGGCAGTGCGGAAGGCGGCTCGCGCCGTGATCACCGGCGGGCCTGAAGGCCGGCCTCTACCCAGCGCGGCACGTAGCGGCGAGTTTTTGGACTCGCCGGAAGCCGTCCGACATGGCGAGGTTGTGCTCGTCATGGGATTGCCAGCTGCCGGCAAGAGCACGATCGCACGTTCGCTGGTCGAGCAAGGTTACGCGCGCTTGAACCGCGACGAGGCTGGTGGCTCGCTGCGCGATCTGCTCCCGCGCCTCGAGCGAGTCATTGCCGAAGGAGCCTCGAGAGTCGTCCTCGACAACACGTACGTCTCGCGGGCGTCACGGGCACTTGTCGTTCAGGCGGCGACCAGACTGGGCTTGTCCGTCCGCTGTGTCTGGCTCTCGACCAGCGTCGAAGATGCCCAGGTCAATGCCGCCTGGCGCATGGTCTCGAAGTACGGTCGCCTGCTCGAGCCGGACGAGATGCGCAGGACCGTCAAGCGCGACCCCAGCGCCTTTGCTCCCGGCGTCCAGTTCCGGCACCAACGCGAACTCGAGCCTCCGGACGCCGCCGAGGGCTTCTCACAGATCGAGACCGTCGCCTTCGAACGCACTCGCGACGCGTCGCTGACGAACAGAGCGCTGATCGTGTGGTGCGATGATGTGCTGCTGCGAAGCAGATCTGGCGATCGCTCGCCTTCGTCGGCCGATGATGTCGGTGTTCTCGTCGAGCGCGGAGCGATCCTTCGTCGATACAGGGACGACGGGTGGCGACTGCTTGGACTGGCGTGGCGACCCGAGATCGCGGACAAGGCGCGGACGACCGAGCAGGTGGACGCTGGCTTCACGCGCATGCAGGATCTGCTGGGTGTGTCGATCGAGACTCTGTATTGCCCTCATGGCGCGGGCCCGCCGATCTGCTGGTGCAGGAAGCCGCTGCCAGGGCTCGGCGTTGTTTTCATCCAGCGGCATCAACTCGATTCGTCTCAGTGCATCTATGTGGGCGCGGGGCCGCAGGATCCCGGCTTCGCTCGCCGGCTCGGGTTTCAGTACCGCGATGCACAAGAGTTCTTTGCCGAGTAACCCGGTTCATTTCTGGCACTAGCTGTCGCGACCAGCCAGCAGGCTACCCGCGAGCAGCAGGAAGAGTGTGGACAGCGCCATGTCGCACGCGCTCGCGGCCGAAGCGGCACGCGCGCGCATGTCGTCACGTTGCCATACGCTGGATCGCCGCGGCACGCAGTGGATGCGAGAGGCCGGTCGCGAAAGCAAGCGCGATGATCGAAGGAATGAGCGTAGCGGGCACGGTGATGGCAATGGCTGCGACGACCGCTCCCGCTATGGCGAGTACAGACCTGTGTGCGCAGACCTGCGGCGGGCAAACGCATCGCCAGAGCGGAGCCCGCGGCATCCGCGAGCGTGATGAGCGAGACGAGTATCGTCACTTGACCTGGACTGCTTCCGCCGCTCGTCTGCAGAACGAACGATCCTGAAGCTGCGAGAGCGTCGAGAATCGCCAGCGGAAGGATCACGACGGCCGCGATCCTCCACGGAATCCTCGTACGTAGCGCCGGTGATTCCTCTTCCGTGTCTTCCGATGCGCCCGCCGGCGGCTCAGCCATCGCCCAGGCGATCACGCCGCCGATCGTGCAGAGAAGTGTTTCCGCCGCCCATCCTGCAGCGAAGCCCCACGTTGTGACAATCGCTCCACCACCTACGATCAGACCGGCGAGCGCGATAACCTGCACGGCGCGCGACCGTGCCTCGATCTTCTGGAAATCGCCTTCGCGGCCGAGCGCGACGCACGAGCGATAGAGCAGGGCCTGATCGGCGCCAGACCTGAAGGCATCGCCGATAGCAACGAGTGCGCAGGCGAGGAAGAGACCGGACATGCCGTCGGCCAGCCAACAGCAGATCATCCCGGCCACCTGAACAAGCGACCCAAGGATCAGACTGCGCCGGTTTCCAAATCGATCGGCAAACCAGCCGGTCGGGATCTCGAGGGCCATCAGCAGGAGATCGCCGGCGGCCATCGTCGCCGCTACGAGCGCAGGCGACATCTGCTTCTCCTGCACCCACCACAGGAGATAGAGGCCGTCCATGACGCCCTCAACGGTGGCGATTTGGTACGGAAGGTATAGTGCGAGGTTTCGTCGGTAGCGGGATCAATTAGGAGGCATAGGTCACTACATTGTTGCACTACGGCCTCGCCGGTTCGATATCCACCGCAATGCCTCGCCACTTCCCCTGTCGGAAGCGCAGAACGCTGAGCGTGGCACGCGTGAAGTGGCCGATGAGGATCGCGGTCCAGATGTGGAACGCCTGCAGCCCATACACCGCCTGGAACAGTGTGCACAGGCCAAGTGGTATGACCACCTGCGAGACGATCGAGATGTACAGCGGACTGCGCGTGTCGCCAGTGCCCTGCAGGCCACCGGTATAGGCCAGCGCCACGGTGATGAAGAGCCCTGACACGCTCAGGAACGCGAGCAACTGCCGCCCAAGCGACAGCACCAGGGGATCATCCATCCCGAACACGGCAAGCAGGTAGCCCGGGATGAGCAGGAACATCGCGCCGACGCCGACCGCAACACTGACTCCGTATCGCGCCGCCACGTGCACCCCTTGCACGGCCCGTTCGGGGTTGCCCGCGCCAAGGTTCTGACCGGCGATCGTCGCTGCCGCGCCCATCAGACCGACCGACGTCCAGGTGATGAGCGAGAACAGCTCGGTGTAGCCAACCGCGTACGCTGCCTGCGCCGCGGCGCTGTGCTCGAGCGATCCGATGAAGCGCAACAGGAGCACGCCACCGATGTTCATGGCGATGCCCTGGACACCGGTCGGCAGCCCGAAGCGAAACAGCGACCGGATGATGGTGAAGTCCGGTCGCAAGTCCATGCCGCGCTCGAAATGAATGACGGCATCCGGACGCGTGACCTTCCAGATGCCGTAGATGGCAACCGAGGTGCTGCTGGCAATCGTCCCGAGCGCGGCACCGATCGTGCCGAACATCGGGATCAGGATGACGTTGAAGGCAATCGTCAGCACCGTCATCGTGACGCCGAGTCGAAGCGGCGTCTGCGGATCGCCCGCGGCGCGGAACGCGCCGCTCAGCATGAAAAACATCATCAAGCCGAAGATGCCCACGAACATCGCGCGCAGGAACGGCAGTGCCTCTGCCCTCACGGCCGGCTCGGCATTGACGAGGACGAGCAACGACGGCGCGGCGAAGTAGCCGATCGCCGCCATGATGATGGCCAGCCCGAACGCTGTCAGAAACGCCTGATAGACGACGCGATTGACCTTAGCCGGTTCGTTCGCGCCCGCAAAGCGCGCCACCAGCACGGCCATGCCGGTGAACAGTGAGCTGATGAAGACGATGACGACGAGGATGATTTGCCAGCTGACGCCGATGGCGGCGTTGGCGGTGTAGCCGACGAACTGGCCGACCATGGCGTGATCGATGATGCCCTGCAGCCCGGCGATGACGTTCTGCAGCATCGTAGGCCACGCCAATTTCCAGACGGCCTGGCTGATCGGACCCTCGACAATAGATCTGTCGAATTTTTTTAACGTTCCCCCGGGTTCGGCCACAGATGCTCTGGTGTCCGGCTTTCCTGGGCGCCTAAGCCGTCAGCGACGAAGGCGGCGGCCGGACCGACCACAAAGTGTACTACCGCAAGCAGGCGAAAGCAGTAAGATGGCGGCCTCAGGGAGGCCTGAATATGAAACCTGCGTGGCGGCGATCAACACGAGTCGCGTTGGCGTTGGTGGCTTTGTGGTGCACAACCACCAGCGTTGCAGCACAGAAGTGGACGCAGGGGCGGACCCGGACGGCCAGCCAGATATCCAGGGCATCTGGCTCAACTTCGACAGCACACCCTTCGAAACACCAGTGGCGCAGCCGGCGGCAGCGGGCTCGACCGCAGCGGCTGGTGTCGGACCCGCGTCCGAGTTTGCCGACCATACTCACAAGGTCAGCCAGCGGCGAAGCGCAATGGTCGTCGACCCGCCGGATGGACGAGTGCCGGTGATGAAGTGGGCCGAGGACAAGCGCGACTACGACCTCGCGCACATCCCCGACGCACCGGAGCACGAGACGCCGTGGGTCCGTTGCATCACTCGCGGGCATCCGGCAGGCATGTTCCCCGCCGGCTACAACAACGCGTACGAATTCATCCAGATCCCGGGTTTCGTCGTGATGGTGTTCGAGATGATTCACGAAACCCGCATCATCCCGATCGACGGCCGGCCGCGGCTGGGCGAGAAGATCCGGCAGTGGAACGGCGAACCGCGTGGCCGATGGGAAGGCAACACGCTGGTCGTCGAGAGCACCAACTACAACAACAAGGGATCGATTGCGACCAGCGCCGCGACCGGCCGCTTGCGCGGTATCCCGCAGTCAGAAGCGCTTCATGTCGTCGAGCGGTTCACCCGCACAGGCGCCGACACCATCGAGTACACGGTGACGATCAACGACCCCAAGGTCTACTCGAAACCGTGGACGGTGGCGCTGCCGCTCAACCGCGACGATACCTACCAGATGTTCGAGTACTCCTGTCATGAAGGAAACTACGCGCTGCCGAACGCGCTCAGCTTCGGCCGCAAGCGCGATCAGGAGGCGGCGGCTGCCAAGACGTCTTCTAATCCCTAATACGCACGATTAGTGATCTTTGATTTTTGATCGTTGATTCGTTGTTGATTGGTGATTGTCGATTGATGATTCGCGCACACGCCTGAATCCGGCAACATCAATCAAGAATCACAAATCGATAATCGACAACGAATCGAAAATCAAAGACCGACAGTCTCCAATGACTAAACAAATCGTCTGGGCGATCGTGCTCGTCCTGTTGAGCGTTGTGGCGCCGCGAACCCAGGAAAAAATCGTCCCGTTCAAGATCAACGTACCGGATTCGACTCTGGCCGATCTGAAAGAGCGCCTGGCGCGTACCCGCTTCCCGGGTGAGATCAACGGCTCTGGCTGGGACTACGGCACGAACCTCGGCTACCTCAAGGAGCTCGTCACGTACTGGCGCGACAAGTACGACTGGCGCGCCGCCGAGCGACGCCTCAACCAGTTCGAACAATTCACGACGAACATCGACGGGATCGACATCCACTTCATTCATCAGCGCTCGAAGAACCCGAAGGCGATGGCGCTCGCGGTCACTCACGGCTGGCCAGGTTCGGTCGTCGAGTTCACGAAGATCATCGGCCCGCTCACCGATCCGGCGGCGCATGGCGGCAACGCCGACGATGCCTTTCATGTGGTGGCGATTTCTGTTCCGGGATTCGGTTTCTCCGGCAAGCCGACCGAACGCGGGTACAGTCCCGAGCGCATCGCCGCCATCCTCTCCAAGCTGATGGCCCGCCTCGGCTACACGCGCTACGGTCTGCAAGGCGGCGATTGGGGCAGCTCGATCAGTCGATTCGCCGCGCTGAACGACGCCAGTCACGTGGCAGGGTTGCACCTCAACTTCTGTCTGGCCGGTCCGCCGGCAGGCGCAAAGGATCCCAACGAGGGCGTGACGCCAGCAGAGCTCGAACGTACGCGCGCCCGCCAGTCGTTCTTCGACAATGAACGCGGCTACTTCCTCGAGCAGAGCACGAAACCGCAGACCGTCGGTTACGGACTGGATGACTCACCTGCCGGGCTGGCGGCGTGGATCGTCGAGAAGTTCCGGTCGTGGAGTGACTCCGACGGCAACGTGGAAAAGGTCTTCACCAGGGACGAGCTGCTGACCAACATCACGATCTACTGGGTCACGCAAACGGCAACCTCGTCCGCGCGCATCTATTACGAGAACCAGCGAGCCAAGCCGCCGCAGGGCAAGGTGCAGGTGCCGACGGCATGCGCGGTCTTCCCCAAGGAAATCAGCATCGCCCCCCGGCGCTGGGTCGAGGCGCAGTACAACGTCACGCGCTGGACTGAGATGCCCCGCGGCGGTCACTTCGCCGCGATGGAAGAGCCGAATCTACTGGTCGACGACATCCGAACCTTCTTCAGGACGTTGCGGTAACCGTCGTGTTAACGTACGCGCACCAGCAGGAGAGTCGATATGTGGCGGTATGGTTTCGCGGTTTTTCTCGTCGGAATCATGGCCGTAGCGGCCAATCACACCAGCACGTCTGCCGCTGACGACCCGGTTACATTCAGCAAGGACATCCTTCCGATCCTCCAGAAGAATTGTCAGTCGTGCCATCGGCCCGGGCAGATGGCGCCGATGTCGCTCGTCACCTATAAAGATGCGCGCCCCTGGGCGCGATCGATGAAGGCCAAGGTCGAGAGCCGGCAGATGCCGCCATGGTTCGCCGATCCAGCTCACGGCCCGTATGCCAACGATCGATCGTTGTCGAGCAAGGACATCGAGACGATCGCGAAGTGGGCGGACACAGGCGCTGCCGAAGGCGACCCGAAGGATGCTCCACCACCTGTCGACTGGCCGGGCGATGGCTGGCAGATCAAGCCGGATGTCATCGTTCGAGGGCCCGAGTTCCGCGTGCCCGCACGCACGAAGAACGACGTGGTCGAGTGGATCACGTATCTGATTCCGAGCGGCTTCACCAAGGACACCTGGATCACGTCGCTCGAGATCAAGCCGAGCGTGCTCGAAGTGACGCACCACATCTGCTTCACGTTCCAGGCGCATCGGCCCGACGCGAAGTACTACGTGCCGAACTGGTCGGAGTCCGAGCGAGACGAGGAAGGTGCGGCGATCGGAGGTGGCAATCCGCCGGCGCGGCAGGCCGTCGGTGGACGTGGAGGCCGGCAGGCAGGAACCGACGTGGGCGGCGGCTTCAACTGCTTCGTTCCAGGGAGAGACGCCGACGACTATCGTAAGTTCGGTGCGGGGAAGCTGATTCCGGCCGGGAGCGACATCTCGATCCAGGTTCACTACACGCCCAACGGCAAGGAGGTCGTCGATCGGCCATTGATCGGCTTCACCGTCGCCGACAAACCTCCGGCCAAGCGCTGGATGTCGTATGGCATCGTCGGCGGTGGGCCCGACTTCGCCATTCCACCGAACGAGGCAAACTACAAGAGCCCGCCGTTCGATCTCACGTTCACGGCGGACGTGGAGCTGGTCGAGTTCATGCCGCATATGCACGTGCGCGGCAAGAGCATGACGTATCACCTCGTCTATCCCGATGGGCGCGACCAGATCGTCCTGAGCGTGCCGAAGTACGACTTCAACTGGCAGCTTCTCTATCACCCAGCGAAGACGATTCGCGTGCCCAAGGGAACGCGCATGTACGTCGAAGCGTACTATGACAACTCCAGGGCCAACCGCCACAACCCCAATCCCGAGCGCACTGTGTACCTCGGTCGGATGACGTGGGAAGAAATGATGGCGCCGTTCTTCGGCGTGCTCATTGATTCGAGTGTCGATCCGAACCAGGTGATCAAGCTCGGTCGTTTCGCCGTGCAGGGAGACGGCGCCTGATGGATCGATCGGCGTGGGCCGGCGCGCTGATCGCGTTCGTGGCCGCGTCATGCCTGGTAGTCGTGGCGCAGTCGGGCGGCAAGCCAGTGAGTGGTGGCAATCCGACTCCCGGGACTGCCCAACCCGATCCGCCGAACCTGGCCGATCGGATCACGTTGACCGGTTGCCTGCAGCCGGCGCCGAAAGCGGAAGGCGAAAGCGGGCCGGATGCGAACACGCCGATGGACACCCGCTACGTGCTCACGAGCGCGCAGCGCATCGACCGCCTTCCTCCGGGGACTGGCGGGTCCGAACTCGCGAAAAGCAGCAGCAGCCGCAGCTACCGGCTCGAGGGGATTGAGGCGCAGTTTTCTCCGTTTGTGAACACGAAGGTGGAGATCTCGGGCGAGGTGAAGCCGTTGTCCGGCAGCGGCGTACCACCGACACTCGTGGTCGAGTTCGTCCAGAAACTCGAATCCCGCTGTTGAGTGGGGGCAGTGCGTCACGAATCGTGAACACTGGCTTGCCTGCTCATCCGGACGAATGTTAAGAAATATTGCCGGGGCAGCTGGCACACTCACTGCATCAGTTGGTTCGTTCGCCCATTCAGCGCAGAGGGATACTCCGATGGAGGCCGTCATGGGACGCAGGGTTGTGTGGATTCTTGGCGCGGCGCTGGGACTGGTGTTGCTGACGACGCCGGCATCGGCACAGGTCAGCGTGGGTGTGGGTGTGGCGGTACCGGGAGTAAGCGCAAGCGTCGTTTACGGGGCGCCGCCCGTCTACGGTGCTCCGTATTACGTGCCACCGTACGCGGTCTATCCGGTCCCGTACCCGTACGCGTATCCGTACTACGCTCCGCCTTACTACTATCGATATCCGGTGCATGGGCCAAAGTACTATCGCGGCCGCCCCGGCTACTACTACGGCGGCCGTGCACCGCACTACTATCGCGGAGCGCCCCGGTACTACAGCAACAACTACTACTACAACAACCGAGTGCCCGAGTACTACAGGGGTGTGGGTGCGATGGGGTATCGTCCTGACACTCGCACCGCGGGTCGCACCTACTCGAGCAACGTTCGCTACGGGCGCAGCAACGGCCGACGCTAGGTACGGCACCTCGATGAGCCGATCCCCGGTGCGCATGTCGGCTTCTATCAGGGCGAGAAGCGCCTTGGCGGCCGGACCAGGCTTACCGTCTCCAATCGGCTGACCATCCCACTCGACGATCGGGGCGACCTTCACTGAGCTGCCCAGGAGCACCATCTCCTGGGCGGCGCGAGCCTCAGCGACCGGGACGTCGCAGACCTCGACACCGGTCAGCACACCACGTCCAACCAGTCCCCTCGCAAGCTCCAGCAGCCGCAGCGACGTACAGCCCGGCAGGACGCGCTCGAACTTCGGGTGCCTCAGCACCCCGTCCTTCATCACGAACGCGACGTTCATGTTGGAACTCTCACCGACGAACCCCGATTCATCGATGAAGACACCGTTGTCGAGCCCTGCTTCCTTCGCTTCCATCTGCATCAGGACGTTCGGCAGGTAGTTGGTCGCCTTGGTGATTGCGTACAGCGGCGGCTTGATCGGGTAGGTCGTCGTCATGACCCGCAAGCCTTCGGTGTACCAACGGTCGGGATATGACAGCCCGCCAAAAATCATCACGAAGAAGCCTGGCTGTGCGCCCGTGGCAGGGCTGAGCTCCAGGCTGCCTGGCCCTGATGAGAGCCAGTAGCGGATAGCGCCGTTGCGCAAGCCGCTCGCGGCCGTCGTCTTGATGATGATCTCGCGCATGTCTTCACGCGAGCCGGCCAGTTTGAGCTTGGATCGCTCCGCAGAACCAAGGAATCGATCGAGGTGCGCCTCGAGATCGTAGATGCGGCCATCGACGAGACCGGCGGTGTCGAAGATGCCGTGACCGCGATGCACCATGTGATCGTCGAAGGGGATCACCATCAGCGCGGGGTCGGTCACGATGCCTCCGAGCTGACTCGAGTAGAAGGCGGAAAACTTGACGGGTTGCTTCGCGCGCAGTCCGCGCAGACCCGCCAGCACATCGTCGGCGTTGAGGACCGGGAGACTGATGTTCGAGACAGGCATACTTTCACTGTATTGCAGTTCGTCCCTACCCAGAACGTGGTATTTGACAGGCCAGAATCGACCTGCAATAAGGGGAAGGTCCCGCCGGGGAACATCGAAGGAGGCGATCTCATGCGTTCGAGATGTCTCGTGAAATCAGTCGCGATGCTCATCGCAGTGACGCTTGCGCTGCCAGTTGACTGCTGCGGCGCAGACAGCGGCTTCAGCCTCGAACGACAAGGGCGCGCGATCCTGGACCGTTCCTCGAACACCGTGGGGAGATCCCGACATTCGAGGGTTGTGGCCAGCCAACGACATGCAGGGCACACCGTATGAGCGGCCGGAGTCCTTCGGCACCAGGGCCACGTTGACCGACGAAGAGTTCGCGGCGCGTGAAGCCGCGCGTGAGAGACAGGTACGAGCTGACGGTGAGGTCTTCGTGCCGGCGGGACAGCGCACTGGCATCGGTGGGCCGTCGCACTGGGCCGCCGGAGAGCGCGGCGTTCCGCAGCGCCAGGCGTCACTCGTGGTCGATCCGCCGAACGGGCGGATTCCGCCGATGACGGAGGAAGGCAAGAAGCGCATCGACCTCGCGCGCAGCACCTACTACTTCGATTTCCCTGACTCGGTCGTCGCGCACCCGTTCGAGAAGTTCGAAGACCTCGGCCCATACGATCGATGCATCACGCGCGGCGTGCTCGCCTCGATGCTGCCAACCGGCTACAACATGGGCACCGAGATCATCCAGATTCCCGGCGCCGTGGTCATCCGCAACGAGATGATTCACGAGACACGGATCGTCCCGGTCGATGGACGTCCGCAGATCAGCTCGAGGATCCGTCAGTACATGGGTGAATCACGCGGACGCTGGGAAGGCGACACGCTCGTCATCGAGACGACGAACTTCAACGGGAAGGTGGGCATGACGCGCAACGGCAACACGCTGTTGGCGAGCCCGGATCTCAAGCTGACGGAGCGCCTCACGCGGGTGAGTGACGACACGCTTCAATACGAAGCGACGGTGGACGACCCACGAACGTGGACACGTCCGTGGAAGGTGTCGCTGCCGCTCAAGCAGAACCCCGAGTATCAGTTCTTCGAGTACGCGTGCCACGAAGGCAACTACTCGATGAGAAACATCCTCAGCGCGTCGCGTGCGGAAGAGAAGAAGTCGAAATAACTACTTGTGCCGCCGCCCGTGCCTGATCACGACCCTCGGATCGCGGAGTACATCGATGTGTCGGAGCGGGTCGCCGCTCACAGCGATGATGTCTGCGTACTTCCCGGCGGCGACTGAACCCGCGTCGCGATCGGCGCCCATCGCCCGCGCGGCATCCAGGGTCATGCGTTGCAGGACCGTCATCGGATTGATGCCCAGAACGCGTACCCATAGATCCGCGTCCATCCAAGTGGCATGTCTTGGCAGCTCGCCTGCGCTCCCCTCATCGCTGCCGAAGACGAGCACGACGCCGGCATCCTGCAGCTGACCGATTTTCCGCCGGACGATCGCTTCAGTGTCCGCCCGCGTCTCGCGCGGCTGATATGCGGCCCATCCCTGTTTCACTTCTGCCACGAGCGACGCTGGAAGTCCGAGGAAGTTTTCGGGGTCGTCCAGGATCTCCGGCTTCGATGCGGTGAAGGCGCCATTCAGCAATCCGTTCGCACCAACGGTCGGCGTCCAATAGAGCGGCGGCCCTCTCTTCACTCGCTCACGAAGGCTCGCGACGATGTCGGGCGGGTATTCGGGACTGTCGATGCCGATGTGCTGGAAATCGTCGACACCGATCTCCAGCCCCAGGCGAACCTCGCTATCGGTCTGGCCGTGCGCCGCAATCTTCTTCCCGCGGGCGCGCGCTTCCGTGATGATCGCGGTCCGCTCCTCGGCTGACATGCGGTCGACGAAGAACATCTTGATGACATCGGCGCCCGCATCGAGGAGTTGCCGCGTCTTCGCGCGCGCATCCGCAGCGTCGGTAATCGGCAGGAACTGACTGGTCGGTGTGGCCTGGCCGGGCGCCATCTTGGCCAGTGCGGGTCCTGCCGCATAGAGCGTCGGACCGGGCAATTCACCGTTCGCGATGCGCTTCTTGACACCGAATATGGCGTCGGCCGGCGCGGCCAGATCGCGCACACTCGTCACGCCCGCCATCAGCATCTGCCGCGCAGACGCGGGAATCGTCACGCGCTCGAAGTCCGACGCGTGCTTGAACCAGGCTCCTGGATTGGGATGACCGCTGTAGATCAGATGGACGTGCATGTCCCAGAGCCCCGGGAGCACGGTCATCCCTTCGGTGGAGATCTGCTCGTACCTCTCCGGGCACGGGCAACGAGGTCGTGGTTCCGATCCGCTCGATCCGATCGCCTCGCATGAGCACCACGCTGTTGCGGACGGGGGTTGCACCGGTGCCGTCGATCAACGTGCCGCCGACCAGGGCGATCGGCTTTTGCGACTGCGCGGCAACCGAACGTGGTTGCTGTACCGCTGCGATCACGAGCAGCGCGACGACCGCAGAAGCGACCTTATCGATGGCCATGCTCGCTGCCTGCGATGGAAGACTGCGTCAGGTTCATTGCGCTCGACAGCTTCGGCCAATGCGGGCTGTCCCGCAGCGGCTGAACGTCAGGAGAAGCGGCGAACTCAACGGTGAACAGATCGCGCAACTCGATCGCCTTCCCCCACCAGTGCGCCGCCTCGTCGATTTCCCCGGAGTGCAGGTGGTACCACACTCGCCCCCAGATCGGCGTGGGTGCACTGCCGCGTTCGCGCAGAAGCGCCGCGGCACGCTCCGGCTTGCCGGCACGTCGCAGGGCGGCTGACAGGATTCCCCAGGTCATCGAGTGTGTGGGGTTCACGCGATACGCTTTTTCGGCGGCGGCCACAGCCTTCTCGTACCCGCCGGCCAGCAAATGGATTTCACCGGTGACGACCAGAGCTCCCCAGTGACGTTCGTCGATCTCGGTCGCCTTCCGCAACTCCTCGAGTGCCTGGCCGCGCTCACCGATCGCGTCCAGGTGCCACGCAAAGCTCACTCGCCATGCGACAGCGCCGCGCCGACAAACAGCACGAGGAATACGGAAGTCAACGTGGCCTTCATGAGGTAGAGAATGTCACAATTCTCATCTGGCCTTCGGGGGGAGTCGTTTTGAAAAAGCATTCATATTCGGTCGCCGCAGCACAGACGGCGGCCCTGGTGCTGTTCGTTGCGCTTGTCGCTGGAGTCGGAGGGGCTGCGCAACAGGCGCCCGCGGGTGCGGTACCGCCGCCAGGTCAGGGTGCGCGCGGCGGCGGTCGCGGTCCCGCGCCCGTGAACACGCTCGGTACCGGCCCCTGGGATCTGGGCACGGGCCGCAGCCGCGTGCACGTCACTCTGTACGCGAAAGATCTCGATCACCCATGGGGCATCGCATTCCTGCCCGATGGCGGCATGCTCGTAACCGAGCGCCCGGGACGACTGCGAGTCATTCGAAATGGCGTGCTCGATCCCGCGCCGATCGGCCCACTGCCGGCGATGCTTGCGCGCAGTCTCGGTGGACTGCTCGACGTCTCACTTCATCCGCGCTTTGCAGAGAACCGGCTCATTTTTCTCACCTACTCGAAGCCTGGCGCCGAAGAGAACAGCGCGACCACGGCCGTGTATCGTGCGCGATGGGACGGTGGCTCGACACTCGCCGACGGCAAGGACATCCTCGTCGCCAACGCGCACCACGGCGGACCCGGCAGCGATCAGAGCATGGGCCCGGCCACCGGCAGCTACGGTTCGCGAATCGCGTGGGATACGAACGGCCTGATGTACGTCACGCTCGGGGATCGCAACATCGGCAAGCTGGCGCAGGACCCAGGCTCGCACATTGGAAAGATCCTTCGCCTCCGGGACGATGGCACGGTGCCGCCAGACAATCCGTTCGTGGGCAAGGCTGGATGGCTGCCTGAGATCTACACGCTGGGTCATCGCAACCCGCTCGGGCTCGCGTTCAATCCCGCAACTGGCGATCTCTGGTCGACCGAGCAAGGTCCGCAAGGTGGCGACGAGCTGAACCTGATCCAGGCCGGAAAGAACTATGGCTGGCCACGAGTATCGCTCGGCCGCAACTATGACGGCACTCGTGTTGGTGAAGGTTTCAGCGCGCCCGGCTTCGAAGAGCCCATCGTCTTCTGGGTCCCTGCCATCGCGATCTCGGGGCTCTCGTTCTACGATGGCGACAAGTTCCCGGCATGGAAGGGCAATGCCTTCGTGGGCGGCCTTCGCGCCAACACCGGCCAGCACATTCAGCGCGTACAGTTCAATGCGAAGGGCCTTCCGACCGGGCGGGAGATTTTTCTGTCCGAGTTGAAGCAGCGCGTTCGCGAGGTGAAGGCGGGCCCGGACGGGTACCTCTATGTGCTGACCGATGAAACCTTCGGTGCGATACTTCGCGTTGAACCGCCGATCAATTGATGATTTTGCGATCTTTGAGTGTTGATTGGATGTTGATAATTATCGTTGATTGTTGATTTGTTGCTGATTCGCAGCGCGTTGCGCCTCATTTCTCGGTGAAGAAGGCAGTGCGCCAGATCTGTTTCTGCAGACGCACCACCGGGCCGAGGTCCATAGTCCAGGCCATGAGATCTCGATTGTTGATCGTTGATTTTTGGTTATTGATTCGTTGTTGATTGTTGACTCTCGATTGCGATCCATTCCAAATCCCAGGCTCGCAGCACTAGTATCTGAAATTGGGAGTTGGAGATTGGGAGTTGGAGGTTGGGAGTCGACGATTGGCATTGATTGGCATTGATTGACATCGCAGAATGGCCGCCACAGAATGCGGTCCCTATCATTCGAGACCTCGACCATGGCAGGAACCAGGTACCCCGGAGGGCTTATGCGCGGTGTCCAGTGGGTTCGTTTTCTCGTGTTCGTGCTGGCAATGATGCCGGCGATGGCCCATGCCCAGGCGTCGATCACCGGTATCGTGAAAGACAGTTCAGGCGCCGTGCTTCCGGGCGTCGTCGTCGAAGCGGCAAGTCCAGCACTCATTGAAAAAGTTCGCAGCGCCCTGACCGACGGATCGGGACAGTATCGCATCGTCGATCTTCGACCCGGCGTCTACTCGGTCACGTTCACGCTGACGGGTTTCAACACCGTCAAACGTGAGGGCATCGAACTGACTGGCACGTTCACCAGTACGGTCAACGCCGATATGCGCGTTGGCTCGCTCGAAGAAACAATCACAGTCACCGGCGAGTCGCCCATCGTCGACGTGCAGAGCATCAGGCGTCAGACGACCGTTGACGGTGATGTGATCGCCGCCCTGCCAACGTCGCGCTCGTATGGTGCGCTGTTCCAACTTGTGCCGGCGGTCAGCGGCGGATCGCGCGACGTGCTGACACGACCCGGTCTGGTCGTGTTCGGCGGCCCCGGCGGACGCGGGACCGAAGGTCGTCTGCAGGTTGACGGTCTCGGCGTCGGTGCGCCGCTCAGCGGCGGCGGCGTGTCGGGATATCTGCCCGACATCGCCAACGCGCAAGAGGTCACATTCACGACCTCAGGCGGCCTCGGCGAAGCGGAGGTTGGTGGCCCGACGATGAACATCGTGCCCAAGACCGGTGGCAACACCGTGCGCGGGACTATTTACGCGGCCGGCGTGAGCAACGCGCTCGTCGGCAGCAACTACACCGACGAACTGCGCGCCGCGGGCCTGCGCACTCCCGGCGAGCTACTCAAGCTGTGGGACATCAATGGTGGTGTCGGCGGGCCCATCGTCAAGGATCGCGTGTGGTACTTCGTGAACTCGCGCGAGGAAGGAAGCTGGCAGTCGGTTCCGGGAATGTATCGGAATGTGAACGCGGGCGACCCGACGAAGTACATGTACGTTCCTGACCTCACCCGCCAGGCAGTCACGGCAAGCGACTGGGCAACGGTCAGCCTGCGGCTCACGGTGCAAGCAACGCCCCGCCATCGCTTCAACGTGTTCTGGGACGAGCAGCGTCCGTGTCAGGGTTCCTCATGGCCAGGCACAGACGATGGCTGCCGGCAGCAACCCGACGATGAGTGGATCATTGGCGGCGCTCCCGGCTCTGCCGGAACGTTCGGCCTCGCAACCGCAACGCAGGCGCCCGAGTTCTCCAACTACGCGGGGCGTGCGCACGCACGTCAGCGCGCGCAGCAGGGCACGTGGTCGTCCCCGTTGACGAGCCGCCTTCTGCTCGATGCCGGTTTCGGCACCAACTACAGCCACTACGGCGGACAGGAGATGCCAGGAAACCCGACACGCTCCATCCCGAAGATTCAGGATCAATGCGCGCAGCCGCCGGCCAATGCCGTCCCAGGCGCGTGTGCTCACGGGGTGCAGAATCTGCTGTTTGCCTCGCAGGACTGGGCCAGCAACCAGGGGTTCACTGTTACCTGGCGCGGGTCCGCGTCGTATGTCACTGGCGCACACAGCATGAAGTTCGGGTACCAGGCGGCGTATCACCGCGTCAATCAGAGCTATTTCGCCAACGATACGCACCTCCAGTACCGACTCAATCACGGCGTGCCGAACCTGCTGACGATGGATCTGAAGCCGTTCAAGACCGGGCAACGCACCCGCTGGGAAGCTTTCTACGCGCAGGAGCAGTGGACGCTCGGCCGTGTCACGCTGCAGGGGGCGCTCCGCTTCGATCATGCGTGGAGCTATTTCCCCGATCAGCAAATCGGACCAGTGACGTTTCTCCCCACGCCCGTCTTCTTCGAGGCGCAGTCGGGGGTCGAGGGTTACAGCGACATCACGCCGCGTGGCGGCTTCGCGTATGACGTCTTCGGCAACGGCAAGACATCGTTGAAAATGAACGTCGGCAAGTATCTCGAGGCCGCGACGAATCACAACACGTACTCGCTCAGCAACCCGGCCGCTCGCATTGCGGGCAGTCCCGTTCTCGGCGCGCCGCCGCCGGTCACGCGCGCGTGGACCGACTCGAACGGCAACTACAAGCCAGACTGCGATCTGCTCAACCCGAACGCGCAGAATCTGAGCGCAAGCGGCGGCGACGTCTGCGGCGTGTTGAGCAACACGAACTTCGGCAAGCCGATCTTCAGCGGAAGCTTCGATCCCGAGATCCTCGAGGGCTGGGGTGTCCGTCCGAGTGACTGGCAGATCGGTGTCTCCATTCAGCAGGAGCTCATGACGGGAGTTTCTGTTGAGGTCGGCTACTTCCGGCGCTGGCTCCAGAACTTCACCGTCGTCGACAACCTGTCTGTGGTCGCCGGCGATTTCGACCCGTTCAGCGTGACGGCGCCCGTCGACCCACGTCTGCCCGACGGCGGCGGCTACCCGGTATCGGGGCTGTACAACGTCAAGAACGAGAAGGCCGGTCAGACGAACAGCTACACCACGTGGTCGAACAACTACGGCGCTCAGACCCAGACGTACAACGGCGTGCTGGTGAACGTGAGCGCGCGGACGCGAAACGGCATAACCATCCAGGGCGGTCTCAACAGCGGCTCCACCGTCACGAACAACTGCGAGATTCGCGGCGAACTCCCGGAAATTGCGCCTGTGAATCCCTTCTGTAAAGATGCACCCGGCTTGGTGACTCGTCTGACCGGGCTTGCGGCGTACACGGTTCCGAAGATTGACGTGCTGGTCAGCGGAACCTTCCGCAGCGATCAGGGGACGCCGCTGCAGGCCCAGTGGGTGGTCTCGAGCGCGGAAGCGGCAAAGTCACTCGGGCGTCCGCTCTCCGGCGGTGCTCCCAACGTGACCGTCAACATCATCGAGCCCGGCGTGCTGTGGGGTGACCGGGTCAACGTCATCGATCTACGCGTGGCCAAGATCCTGCGCTTCGGCCGCACGCGCACCAACGTCGGCGTGGATGTCTACAACCTGTTCAACTCGAGCGCGGTGCTGAACTACAACCAGGCCTACAATCCTGTGGGCACGTGGCTGACGCCCACCACGGTCGTCGCCGGGCGGTTCGCGAAGATCAGTGCCTCTCTCGATTTTTGATCGTTGATCTTTGATTAATGATTCGTTGTCGATTGCGGATTGGTGATTTAGTGCTGATTGCACAATCGCGAAATAGATCGTCATTCATCAATCGACAATTGACAACGATTCAACAATCACAAATCGTCAAATCAACAATTGCGTAATTGAGTGATCGGCTTATGAAAAAGAGCAGCAGCGCAGTGATCATCCTGTTCGTTCTAGCTTTGGGCGCCGCGATGGTCGTGGCGCAAAGCCAGACACAGAAGCCGAACCAGCTGGATGGCGCGACCGAGGACTTTGCTCCACCCGCGTCCTTTCCGCTGGCGGCGCCTGCCGGCACGGATAGCAAGGCGATCAGCCAGCCGCCACCCAACGCGGTGAACAGCGGGCCGATCGACCCGGCGACATGGAAGTTCGGACCGGCATTCAATCCACCGCCGGGCGCCAAGATCTGGAACCCGGTGAAGCTGAAGATGCTGCAGGGAGGGAGGGTCACCGGCGGCACACTGTTCAGCGCGACCGATCCCGCCACCTACTGCGCGATGGCCGAGGCTGGTTACGACTTCGTCTGGACGGAGATGCAGCACGACCAGCGTGACTGGGACCAGGCGGCCTTGATGTGGCGGACGTGTCCTCACGCTGCTGCCGTACCCGGCGTGCGCGTCGCGCGCGCCGAGGAACGCGAAATTCAGCATGCCCTCGACGCCGGCGCGCTGGTCGTGGTCGTACCCACTGTCGACACGGTGGAGGAAGCGATCGAGGCTCGCAACTGGACCTACTTCCCGCCGCTCGGGCGTCGCAGCGCCGGTGGAGGACAAGCGTTCGAGCCCGCCATGTGGGGCCGCGTGCCCGGCGGCTATCGCAGCACCGCGAACGACAACATCGTGCTCATCCTCATGATCGAGACGCTCGAAGGCGTGAAGAACGCCGCCGAGATCGCGAAGGTGCCGGGCGTGACGGCGCTCTTTGCCGCAAGCGGTGATCTCGGCAACTTCACCGGCTACCGGCAAGGCACGCCTGACTACGAGCGTGTCATCAACGCGGTACATGACGCGGCGATCAGCGCGCGCGTCCGCCTCTGCGGTCCGCTGGCGTGGCGCAATCGTCCGGACTTCACCTGCTTCCAGGCGGGCACCGAAGTCGCGGCTATTCGTCGTGGCGTGGCTGCGGAGCTCGGCGACCTCGCCAACACCCAGCCCAAGCCCGAGGTGGGACCGTTTGCAGCGGGACGTTAGGGCCTGAGGCGGTCGAGCAATGCCCCGCGTCGCACGGCGCATTCTGAGCCGGCGCGCCGTTCGACGCCGTGGAAAAACGGGGCTCTCCACATCGCTTCAAGCGACCCGCGCAGCTCCGTGAGCTGCGCGGCAGTCTCGCTCCGAGCCCGTTTTACCCCGCTACGCGAGTGTCACGGCGCTCACAGGCGCGCCTCTCTGAGAATGCGCCCTGCGGCGCGGCAGTCTGTGTGGATCGGCTCTAGCGGCAGGGGACACATGCTGTGGCAGCGAACCTGCGAGCGGCGCGTCGCACGCGACAGACGGGAAAACACGTCGCAGGGGTGACCGCCGGCCAGGTCACGGACTGGCCGCGGGTTTGATGTGGCTGGCGGCATTCGGCCACGGCCGCTCATCGAGTCCTGGCGCAGTCGTGAGCGTGCGCGGCGCGCCGCGCTATCTGCGGTCGGACAACGGACCGGAGTTCGTCGCGTGCGCGATCCTGCGGTGGCTGCACGAGGCCGGCATCGAGACGGCGCTGATCGATCCGGGGAAGCCATGGCAGAATGGCGCCGACGAATCGTTCAATGGCAAATTCCGCGACGAGTTCCTGAGGTTGCAATGGTTTCGTAATCGCGTCGAGCCCAAGGTCGGGACGGAGCAATGGCGCCGCCACTACAACGAGGTCCGCCCGCATTCGAGTCTCGGATACTTGACACCGCTGGAATTCAAAACGAGCTGTGCAGCCAGTTTCACAGGAGGGCGCTCACCGACGATGCCGGCTCGCGCTGACCAGGAAGAACACCAACGAAGACCGGAGTATGAACCCGCCTATTATCCCAGAGCGCCTAGGTCGGTTCTCGTCCGATCTCGAAGCGCCTGATGGGACGACATCCTTCGTCGAGGTGAGCTATGCCGCGAGCCAACGGGTCTCTTCGCGCGCCCGGCCGGCAGTAAGCAGATGTTGAAGCTTGGCCGCCCAAAAAAGTCTGGCCTGTGATTGAAGATATGGACCATCTGCCGGCGCCGTCAACTCGGCGCATCGCAATTTACAATTCCCGTCCTGATTCACCGTTGGCGGCCAACCAGTTGGCGGCGATCCAACGATACGCTTGTGCCATGGGCTGGGTGACCGTGGCCATCGTGGAGAGCGATGAGCAACGGCTCCTTGACCTTGCTGCAACGCACGCGCTTGACCTGGTGCTATGCTGGCGGACCAGCGACCTCCGACGCGCGGAGTCCCTGGTTCAACGACTGTCTGTACATAGCATCGAACTTCTGGCAGTGGCGCAGAGCTGCACTGCTTTGATGGAGTGATGCCGGTCTCTCCGAAGGGCCCGAAGAAGGCCGGCGTATTGATGATAACTGGCGCTATTTTCCAGTAATCACTGGTCCGAAGAAGGCAGGCAGGTCAGGGTCACGTCACCTCATCCCGGAGAAGGGTTTTCCCGCGCCGTCGAGCGGTTCGCCGAACAGCGTGTGGCCCGCTGCCTCTCTCCGATAGCAAGGTGAACTCGAATTCCCGAATGCGCCGAGCGACGGGGGGCGAATCTACAGATCGAGTTCCTGAGCCTCTTCCGCCCTATCCATGATGAAGCGGAAGCGCGCTGACGCGTCTTTCCCCATCAGCTCGTTGATCACGCGATCGGTGACGATCTGATCGGCAATCTCGACGCGCAGCAGCCGTCGCGTGCGTGGATTGAGCGTCGTCTCCCACAACACCTTCGGCATCATCTCCCCGAGCCCCTTGAACCGCGTGATCTCGGGATTGCCACGACCGTTGGTGTACTGCCTCAACAATCGATCGCGGTGCGCATCGTCGAGCGCCCAGTACGTGTCCTTGCCGATGTCGATGCGATAGAGCGGCGGCTGCGCGAGGAACACCTTGCCGCTCGAAATCAGCTGCGGCAGGTGGCGATAGATGAACGTGAGCAGCAGTGTCGCGATGTGATGGCCGTCGGAATCGGCGTCGGCCAGGATGATGACGCGGCCGTAGCGCAGGCGCGACAGATCGAAGCCCTTGCCCATGCCGCAGCCGAGCGCCGTGACCAGATCGGCGAGCTCCTTGTTCTCGAGCACCTTGGCCAGCGTCATCCCTTCGGTGTTCATCACCTTGCCGCGCAGCGGCAGGATCGCCTGCTTGCCCCGATCGCGTCCCTGTTTGGCCGACCCACCGGCCGAATCGCCTTCGACGATGAACAGCTCACTGTCATTTCGATTGGCGCTGGTGCAGTCACTGAGCTTGCCGGGCAGGTTGAGGCGCCCGCTCGACGACGTGCGCCGCGTCACTTCGGCCTGCGCGGCCCGGCTAGCCTCGCGCGCGCGCGCCGCGAGGATGATACGGCCGACGATCGCTTCGGCAATGCTGCGGTTGTGATTCAGCCAGTGCTCGAGCGCGGGACGCACGGCGGAGTCGACCGTCGACACCAACTCGGGGTTGTTGAGGCGATCCTTGGTCTGTCCCTGGAACTGCGGCTCCTCGATGAACAGGCTCAACACGCCGGTCAGGCCTTCGCGAATGTCTTCGGCGGTCAGCGTGATGCCCTTCGGCGACAGGTTGTGCGTCTCGATGTAGTTGCGAACCGCCTTGCCGATACCGGCGCGCAACCCGTTGTCGTGCGTGCCGCCCGACCCTGTCGGGATGCCGTTGACATAGGTCCGCACGTGCTCGTCGGTCGACTCGGTCCACTGGAGCACCAGATCGAGGCGTGGACCGCTCTCGCGCTCGAGGAGAAACGTCGCATCATGCACAGGCTTGGCGCCACGAGCCGCGATGATCGACTTGAGGAAGTCAGACAGCCCTTCCTGATGCTGGAAGACTTCCTTGCTGTCGGCCGCCTCGTTCTCGAAGGTGACGCGGACACCTTTGTGGATGTAGCTGACGACTTCGAGCCGTTCGCGAATCAGGGCGGCATCGAATTCAACCTTAGGGAAAATCGTGGAATCGGGGTGAAAGTACACGGTCGTTCCCGATCCACGCGCGGCACCCAGCTTCTTGAGCGGGCCAGTCGCCTTTCCGCGTTTGAACGACATCTCCCACTGCGCACCATCGCGCTTGACGGTCGCGACCAGCGTGGTGGAGAGCGCGTTGACGACGCTGGCGCCGACACCGTGGAGGCCACCGGCGGTCTTGTAGTTGCCCTTCTCGAACTTGCCGCCCGCATGGAGCACCGTGAAGATGACTTCCAGTGCACTCTTCCTGGTCGACGGATGCTTGTCGACCGGAATGCCGCGGCCGTCGTCAGCAACGGTGATCGAGCTGCCATCCTTGTGAAGCGTGACGACGATGTTCGACGCGTAGCCGTTCATCGCTTCGTCGACAGCGTTGTCGAGCACTTCCCAGACCAGGTGATGCAGCCCAGCCGTGCCCACGCCGCCGATGTACATGCCCGGACGCTTGCGGACCGGCTCGAGCCCTTCGAGAACGGTGATGTCTTTTGCTGTGTAATTCGCCATTCGCACGTAGGTCGGTCTTGTTCTTCAGATCCGCCTGACGAGCCGGGTCCACAGAACAGGACCCGGCCTACGGAGCCGTTATTTGTATCCAGCTTCAGCCGGACCCACTTAAGGTAGCATCACACCCGACAACTTGAAGTCATGGGCCGGCTGCTCGCGGTAATCGGCGGCGTCGTCTGGCTCTCTGCGATGGCCCTCATCGCGATGACGATCCGCTGGACCGAGCAACCGCGTCATGTCGCTCCATTGCCTCCCGTTTCATCCCTTCTCAAGGAACTGAACGCGGCGCGCACGTCGACCTTGAAAGAGGGCGAGACGTGGGTCGTCACCAAAGTCACATCGGCGCACCACATGCTGGTGGTCAACGTCGACGCCGATCGCCTCGACGACGCGCGGGCGATAGCCGCCGAGATCGTGGCGCCGGTCCGAGATCGCAAGTTCGAAGAAGTCCTCGTCTACGTGCGCCAGACGCACAGCCGCAAGGGATTCGCCGACCGCCGGATCCAATGGACACCGAAGAGTGGATACACGGAATTGGTGATTGGAGATTAGTGATTGTCGATTCAACGATTTCAACAATCAAAGATCCCAAATCATCAATGATTTCCCGGGCGCGCAGACTTGCGGGCACGAGGCTTGGCCGTTTTCTGTGCTCGCGTTCCTGCCGTCTTCCGGGCGCGTGACCGCTTCGGCTTCTCCTCCTCGATCACGACTTCCTCGACGCCGGCTTCCTCGCGCACCTCCTGCACCGATTCGGCTTCGACGATCGCAGACGAATCGACGAGTTCCTCGACCACGGGTTCAGCAACTTCCTCGCCGACGGGAGCATCCATGACCGCCTGCTGCGGCACCTCGACGTCGATCGTCTCGTCGAGCTCCACGGGCTCCTGGAACTGGGGAGCAGCTGGTCTGACGGCGAGGTTCGGACCAGGGAACACGCGCACCGCGCCCTGACGATCTCTCTCGATGCGAAGCACACCTTCCTTCCCCGCCGCGCGCAGCAGATCGACGACCGACGCAAAGCCGTACTTGCGCTCGTCGAAACCTTCGATGGCATTGCGCAGGAACTGCTTCGCCTGCCGGACGTACATCGGGAACCGGGGCGACGGCGCAGCCTCATGGATTGCCCGCTGCACGGCCCGAATCCCGTCCTGCATCGTCATGGGTGATGCAGGAAGCGATTCTTCGTCTTCGTCCTCCACGTCCGGCATCGGGGCCGGGGCCGGAGCCGGCGGACGATTGACGACCTCGGCAACTCTCTCTGCAGCAGCAGGCAGGTCCTCCATCTCGCCACTGCCTTCTTCCCGTGGCTCGACGAGCATGCTGCGTCCCGCGTGCTTCAGCGTGACCGCACCGGTCTGCGCTACCTTCTCCATGAAATCGCGGAAACTGCCGGCGCCGTACTCGCGCTCGGAGAACGTCGAATCGAGCTGCAGCAAGGTGCTCTTCAGCAATCCGAGCTGCGGAGTGACCTCGCGCTCCGACAACACCTTGAGCGCGCGCTTGACGATCGGCAGCGCTTTGGAGATCTCGCTCGTCGCGGCCGGCCGTCCGCCGCGTTCGGCGGGACGTCCGCGGCCGCCCACGAGGTTTTCGTACGCGATGAACTCGTGGCAGTTCTTCTGCATCGTCACGCTGGTGAACTGCCGCCCGCCCACGACGATCACCTTGCGCCCGTACTGCTTCAACTTCTCCACGAGAGAAATAAAGTCGCTGTCGCCACCGACGATGACGAAGGCGTTGATGTGATCGTGGGTGAAGGCCATCTCGAGGGCATCGAGCGCCATGGTGATGTCGGCGCCGTTCTTGTCGCCGCCAGGCGTCAGATTGCGCTGAACCATGCGAATGGCGTGCTGGGTCAGGAGCCGGCTGTAGTCACCGGCCCGCTTCCAGTCGCTGTAGGCAATCTTGGTGACGATCTCGCCGCGTTCCTTGATCGCCTCGAGGACAAGGCCGATGTCGAACTGACCGCCGATCGTGGATTTGACGCCGATTTCGACGTTGTCGAAGTCGATGAAGACCGCAATGCGGTGCCGTGTTTCTGTTGATGTCATGTACTCATTGCCGCGCGGAAGCGCCGGCTCACCATCAGGCGGGCGTTCGAGGCTGGTCGGACACCGGGCCGAGTTTCGTATTCGTTGAACGTGTTTGGCCTCAGGGCATCGAGCTCAAGCGAGAAATCGGTCCGATTTCCGCAGCACTTCCATGAGCACGCGCCGAAGCGGACCAGCTGCGCACGGCGCAGCCGTCGCGGTTGATTATACCCGCGTTCGACGGCTCGTCAGACCGGAATGGCGAGTCGACGAACCAGTGCCTCCAGCTCGTTCCTGAGGAACGGCAGTGACGGGGCGATGAAGAGATGATCCTGCATCCGCGAGGGGTCGTAGTCCGTGTTGATCACGGTCTCGGTGACGAAAGGCTCACGCCGAACGTCCGATGACAGGACGGAGTACGGGACCTCACTGGTCGACGACAGGATTCCGGCGCCGAATACCTTCGTCTCCCCCGCTTCCTCGATCAAACCGAACTCGACGCTGAACCAGCTGAACCTTTTGAGCGCGAGGACGTACTCGCCAGAGTCGGTCGCCGAGACCGCTTTCCCGATCAGGGAGAGCAGCTCCGCGTAGTCGTGATTCATCAGCGGCGGCACGTGGCCCAGGCAGTCGTGGATCATGTCCGGCTCCGGTGTGAACTCCGGATGTGAGCCGTGACGAATGAACTGCGTCACTGGAAAGCCACGCGCGCCGATGTACTGGTAGAACGTCCGATACGGCAGCGCACCCTCTGCCGGCACGAGATGCATGTTGGTCTCGCGCTGCACGCGCTCGCTGAGCGTCCGCAGCTGAGGGATCTCCCGTTGATTGATCGCAAGATCACGCTTGGCTGCGAGGTAAATCTGGCACGCGTGGCGAACGTGCAACTCGTTCAGCTTGGGGCTAACGTCGCGCCAGATGCGTGTCTCCTCAGGGGTGTACTCAATGAGCGGCGGGGCAAGTCGTTCGAGCCGATGGCGGCGGCACAGCGCGAACAGCGTCTTGCGGCGCCGAACGTACCGCTCGTCACCGAACCCGGGGTGACCAGGCTCGAGCTCGAGCTCGGTCGCTTCCGGCGGCGTCACCATCACCTCCGGATCGATGGGTACGCCGTACTCGACTAGCTTCCTGCCTTCTTTCATGGCGAGTGCCTCGCACGGTCAATCTGTGCGTATGCACCAATGACGCCAATGCCAGTGTAGGCCCTGGCGCGAGAAAGCGCCAACCCAAGCTCAGAAAAATGGCTATCGTTGCCCGTCCAGGAAATCAAAGATCTCCTTTGCGTAGGTCAAATACGCGCCGAGGTGCGTCCCGCCAGGCACTGTGGCATACACGGTGGTCACTCCGGCCGCCCTTGCCGCTTCCGCCATCCGCTGCGAGGCCTCGATCGGATTGACCGTGTCCTGGTCGCCATGAATCACCAGGAGGCGCATCTTTCCCTTGATGCGATCGAACGGATACGCGTCGAACACAATCGGCCCGGAGCTGATCACGAGAGCAGCAAAGCGATCCGGGTATTTGGCGCCGAGGTGCAGTGCTCCGGAGCCAGACGGATTCTGGCCGTGAAGATAAATGCGTGACATATCAACGCCGTATTCCTTGGTCACGAGTTCGATCACATTGAGCACGTCCTGCTCCGCGCGTTCGTTTTCGAGCGGAGTCCAGCCGTCGGCCGGTGCCGGCGCCTTCGGCCTCGCGATCTGATACGAGCTGCCGTAGTACGGCTGGCGAAGCGGTCGATACCCCATTGGCGTGACGACCAGATATCCACGTTGCTCTGCCTGTTGCACGAGGCTATTCGGCTCGCGGTACGGGTTGTCCACGCTCTGGCCCGCGCGCAGGGTGACCAGCAGGGGCAACCTGGCGCCCGGCTTCCATCGCGACGGGACGAAGAGCCGGTACGGAATCGACTCAGTCGTGCCAGGGAACTCGTAGACGCGATACTGTTCGCCGACGTGCTGATGCAGCGGCGCGCGTGGATTCGGCTGCAGAGCCGGTTGCGCCGCGACACCTGACGCCTGCCCCGCCTGCCCGAACGCCGGCGCCTGCCACAACAGCATGACGATGATGAAGAAGACGTGTCTTTTCATGGCTGAATCGTCTCCTGTGTCGTGACCTGGAATCGACGGAACTTGCCGTAGGTCATTCATAGCGACGCCCATATTAGCGCCGCGCCTCGTTCGCCGTGTAATACTCGGAACACCGGATCCGAGACTCGGGATCCGGGGCTCGGAATCAGGAAGGCCGGGAGGCGAGAGCCAAGAGCCGAATATGAGCGACGACACCAAACAGTGCCCGGTCTGTGCCGAGACGATCAAAGCGGCCGCCATCAAGTGCCGCTTCTGCAACACCGATCTGGAGGCGTTCACCGCAGCCCGCGACGCAGAGATCGAAAAGGTTCTCTTCAACGGCCACCCCGCCACCATCTACAACGTCGGCCAGTGGCTCGTGGTGCTGCTGACGATCGGTGTTGGCTACATCGTCTATTGGATCAAGAGTCGTGCGACGAAGTATGAGATCACGACGCAGCGAATCCGGATCGAGCATGGACTGTTCTCGACGATCAAGGAGAACGTCGAGCTCTTTCGCATCGACGACTTCGATCTCCACAAGCCGCTGGGTATGAGGCTGGTCGGGCACTGTCGGCTGCACCTTCGATCGTCGGACCCCGATCAGCAGACGGTCTTCATCTACGGCGTTCCCGACCTCGAGCAACTTTCGGACACGCTCCGCGAGTGCGCGCTCAAAGAACGCAAGAGGCGCCGGATCACCACCCTCATCGATGCCTGATCTCGTCGTCCTCTACGAACACCCCGAGTGGCAGAAGCCGCTGTTCGCCGCACTCGACCGCCGCGAAATCGCGTACGCCCCGTTCGACCTGAAGCAGGCCGCGTTCAGCAACGTCGAGACACCGGTTGCGAAGGTGTATTTCAACCAGGCGAGCCCGAGCGCCTACGTTCGCGGCAACGCGCGTGCGGTGCCTCTCGCCCTGGCGTACATGCGAACGCTCGATCGGCTGGGAGCGCGCGTCCTGAACGGCGCCGACGTCTTCGCGCTGGAGTTGAGCAAGAGCGCACAAGCGACGCTGCTGCGCACACTCGGCATCGACACGCCGTGGTCGATCACGTTCAACGACGTCAGCGCGCTTCGAGCGTACGCCCATCAGATCAGGTGGCCCGCGCTTCTCAAACCCGATCAGGGAGGCAGCGGCGCGCGCATCTACGTTGTCGAGTCGCTGGCCGAAGTCGAGTCGATTTTCGCCGGCGATCCCACGGTGTGGCTCCCCGATAACCTGTTCCTGCTGCAGGAATACCTCCCCCACGATCCCGCGGCAGGGGATCGTGCGGCTTGAATTTCTGGACGGCGAGCTGCTCTACGCCATGCGGGTGAAGACGCACGGCCGCTTCAACCTGTGTCCCTCGCCCGTATGCAATCCGGACGAAGGCGATGGGGCTTGTGAAATTCCCTCTGTCCAGGAATCAGCGCCCCCCGTCGAGTTCTACCCGTATGCGGACGTGCCACGAAGCGCCGTCGAAACGGCGGCGAAAATCGTCCGTGCGGCCAGGCTGGACGTGGGCGGCATCGAGTACCTGGAAACGCCGGACGGGCGCCGCGTGTTCTACGACATCAACGCCAACTCCAACCTCCGCCCGTCGGTGGCTGCCGCCTTCGGCTTCGATCCATTCGAGCGGGTCGTTGCATTCCTCGAGAAAGAAATCACGCGCGTATGAATCGACGGTTGTGTCGGATTGTTGAACACCCCTGACGGTCCGACGCCCGGCCCAACGGCGCGACGTCCTGGCCATCCCCTCGGATTCTGGCCATTTTTTTCGAATGCCAAGTCCGGCCGTCGAAAATTCCGCGCTGAAGCTGCTGGCCCGCGCCTTGCTCAATATCTTGGGATGGTCACTCGGACCTTCGGCGATCGGCCATTGCCGGACGTTGTCGTTCCGGACCTCCTCGACCCTCGCAGCCACAGCGATGTCGTGGCGCCCGTTGTTGTCGTCGAGTCCCCCGAAGAGGACCGAGTCCGACGATTGGCCGAGTCCCGCCCGCGGGATCCTCGTCGCCGTTCTGCTCTGCACCCCATTCTGGCTGGCCGTATTCTGGCTGCGTTCGTAACGCCTTCGCCGGCGCGTGCGCCGGGATCTCAGACGCCAACTCGCTAAAGGACTTGTCTTCAGTCATGGCCGCGCGCATGATCGAGCCGCGCGGCGAGGCCGGCTCGAACCAGGCAACTCCGTATTACCCCGGAGCGTCTGCTGTGCCATTGTCATGGGCCAGCTTGTCCCGATCAGAAGCGAGGGCTATGACACGAGCGACCTGGAAGGGCGCAATGGCGCTGGCCGTGCTGTGCGCGGTCGTGGGCACCTTTCAGATAGTGCGGCCGTCCCTCCTCGCCCAGAGCAATGACCGGGCGGATCTCGTCTTCTCGAACGGAAAAATCGTCACCGTGGATGACCGGTTCACCATCGCCCAGGCGATTGCGATCAAGGGTGATCGCATCGTCGCGGTCGGTTCGAGCGAGGAGATCTCCCGACTCGCCGGCCCTGGCACCAGGACGATCGATCTCATGGGTCGAACAGTCATCCCGGGGTTGATCGACAACCATCTGCATCTTCTCCGCGCCGGCAACACATGGGAGCTGGAGTTGCGATGGGATGGGGTCGACTCGCGCAAGACAGCGATCGACATGCTGCGTGCCCGGGCCAAGGCCGTCGGTCCGGGTGGATGGGTGTTCAACATCGGCGGCTGGGCGACCGCGCAGTTCACTGACGATCGAAAGCCCTTCACGCTCGCGGAGCTCGACGGCATCGCGCCGGACAACCCGGTCGCACTGCAGGAGTCGTACTACCAGGTCTTCCTCAACAGCCGGGCGCTGAAAGAGTTCGGGATTGAAGCTGGCAAGCCGCGATCCGCCGGACTTCATCGCTGGTTCGATCCTGCGCGACGCGGCTGGCAAGCCGATGGGCATCATCAGAGGTGACATCGCCGCCACTCGGCCGGTCGCCGCGCGGATGCCCAAGCTTCCGCCAGACCGGCTCGAGGCGAGCACGGAAGCCTTGCTCAAGGACGTGAATCGCGCGGGTCTCACCTCCTTCGGGGTTGCCGGCTGCAACGCCGACGTGCTCGAGATTCTCCAGCGCTGGAAGACGCAGAATCGGCTTCCCGTCAGAGTCTTTTGTATCGGCGGCGCTGCCGCGGGTGCGCCGGATCAGGTGGATCGGTCCGTCTCGCAGATCGCGAAGATGAAACTGTTCACCGGCGACACGTTCATTGACGATGTCGTGTTTGGGGAGAGCGTGTACACGCCGCTGCACGATCGGATGTTTGCAACCGACTCCGACCCGCAACCCGATCAGCTCGCGCAGTGGCGTCGCCTCGCGATGGAGATCGCCAAGGCTCGTCTTCCGCTGCACGTGCACGCCGAGTTGCGCGACACGATCGATGCGTTCCTCGATCAGATCGAGGCCGTCGACAAGGAGTACCCGATCAGGAACCTCCGGTGGGCGCTCGCACACGTCAACCAGATCAATGCGTCCCAGCTCGAGCGGATGAAGAAGCTGGGGATGTATGCCGCGGTGCATCCGTGGGCCGTCATCAACGGCGCGATCATGCACGAGGGATTCGGTGATGGCGCGAACGACATGCCGCCCCTTGCCACCATTCAGAAGAGCGGCATCACCTGGGGTCTTGGCAGCGATGGAACCGCGGCCAATCAGTACCTGCCGATGACGGCACTGTATTTCGCGGTCACCGGCCGCATGGCCGGTGGACTCAAGGTCATGCGGCAGCCGATCGATCGCGAGGACGCGCTCATCGCCTACACGCGCAAGAACGCATACTTCGTCTTCCAGGAGGACAACCTCGGGTCCATCCAGACTGGCAAGCTCGCTGACCTCGTGGTGCTCGATCGCGACTACCTCACCGTTCCCGCCGACCAGATCAAGGACATCAAGCCGGTCATGACCGTCGTTGGCGGGAGGGTCGTGTACGAATGGCACACGACGTGCTCTTTGCATCGTGACGGGATGGTTCATCCTTGCCTGCGCGTCAGTGAACGCTCAGAAACGCAGGCGCGGGCAAGAACCCGTTTGAGGGTGATCAAACAGCGATCAGGAGCGGAATGGGGCTGTTCCGTGCCCGCTGCGCCGATTGCCATGGCATGGACGCCCGCGGCGTGCGCGGGCCGGACATCACCCAGGTCTGGGCCTCAGGCCGCACCGACGATGGCCTCTTCACCACGATCAAGAACGGCATCCCCGGCACCGAGATGCCTCCACAGCCCCGTCTCTTCGATCACGAGACGTGGCAGATCCTTGCGTACCTGCGGACCCTGGCGGCAACGGCACGAACCGAGCCGCCACGTGGCAACGCCGAGAACGGCGAAAAGATCTATCGCGCCCAGTGCGTCGCTTGCCACAGAGTGAACGGCGTAGGTGGACGGCTCGGACCCGATCTGTCTCGGATCGGTGCGGCACGTTCGCGTGAGGTACTTGAAACTGCGCATCCGCGGCGGTGTCGAAGGCTTTCTCCCGGGTTACGAACCGGTGACGCTGACTCCGGGAACGGGCGAGACGGTCGTCGGCGTCAAGAAGAACGAAGACCTCTTCTCGGTCCAGATCATGGACACGCGAGAGCGTATCCAGGGATACGACAAGGCAGCGCTCAAGCAGATGCAGAACAACCCGCGTTCGGCGATGCCGGCCTTCGGCACCAATCGCATCAGCGAGAGCGACCTCGACGATCTGATCCGCTATCTGCAGACGCTGCGTGGTTTCGATCCGGCAGTGGTTCAGTAGCAAGAGGAGGCGCGATGTACCGTGCGGTGAGCCACCTTGTTTCGCTGGTTGTCATCGGAGGCAGCGCGATCCTCGCGGCACAGCAGGTGCCGCCGCCGGCGCTCGTCACGAGCCAGGAGATTTCTGAAGGGCTGCCGCGTGACGGCTCGCGCTGGCTCACCTTTGGCGGAAGCCACACCAACCAGCGACACAGCCCGCTCACCCAGATCACGCCGGCCAACGTCATGGGGCTCGTCCCGCAATGGACCTTTCAGACCGCCACGCTCGGCAACTTCGAGACGACGCCGCTCCTCAGAGACAACGTCCTCTACGTCACCGGTCCACAGAACGTGGCCTGGGCACTCGATGCGCGAACCGGCCGTCAGGTCTGGCGGTACCGCCGCGAGCTTCCGACCGATCTCACCGCCTGTTGCGGCCTCGTCAACCGAGGCTTCGCCATGCTCGGCGACAAGCTCTTCATGGTCACGCTCGACGCGCATCTGCTGGCGCTCGACATGCGCACCGGTGCCATCGTCTGGGACGCCACGCTCGAGCAGTACAAGAACGGCTACGCGGCGACGATCGCGCCAATCATCGCGAAGGACAAGGTCATCGTCGGAGTCGCCGGTGGCGAGTTCGGCATTCGCGGTTTCATCGACGCATACGATGCGCAGACCGGCAAACGCGCGTGGCGCTTCTACACGATCCCTGGTCCAGGTGAACCGGGCAACGACACGTGGGCGGGTGATTCGTGGAAAACCGGCGGCGCCAGCGTGTGGGTCACAGGAGCCTTCGACCCGGAGTTGAACCTGCTGTACTACGGCATCGGTAATCCCGGCCCCGACTACCACAGCGAGAGCCGGCTTGGTGACAACCTGTACAGCGACTCGATCGTGGCGCTCGACGCGGACACCGGTAAGCTTCGGTGGCACTACCAGTTCACGCCGCACGACGTGCACGACTGGGACGCCACGGAGGTACCGATCCTCGCCGACCTGACCATCGCCGGTCAGCCGCGCAAAGTGGTGATGTTCGCCAACCGCAACGGCTTCTACTACACACTCGACAGAACCAACGGCCGCATCATCCTCGCGAAACCGTTCGTGATGACGACATGGGCAAAGGAGATCGGGCGCGACGGCAGGCCAGTGCTCGAGCCCGGACACACACCCAACGAAGATGGCGAGATCACGTGTCCCGACATCACCGGCGGCACGAACTTCTGGCCGCCGACGTTCGATCCGTCGACGCGCACGTTCTTCGTGAACGCGCGTGAGGCATGCATGACGTTCTACGCCTGGAAGCCGGATTACAAGCCCGGCGAGCGCTTTACAGGTGGAGCCGGACAGCGCTACACGAGCTCGACGATGCCGGTGTACGGCGCGCTGCGCGCGATCGATCCGACGACCGGCGAGCGCAAGTGGGAGTTCAAGTACCTCAGGCCGTCGACGTCGGGACTCCTCAGCACCGCCTCAGGACTCATCTTCAGCGGCGACAACGACGGCAACGTCCTCGCGCTCGACTCGCGCAGCGGTGCACTCCTGTGGCGCTACCAGATGGGCGCCAATCTGCACGGCACGTCCGCTATCACCTACATGGTCGACGGCCGGCAGCACGTGCTCGTCCCGGCGGGGACGACGCTCACGGCGTGGGCGCTGCCGCAATGATCCACGCCCACCGCCGTGACGCTGAGCCGTCGCGCGACTTCATCGTCGCGAAGGCCGGCTGGAAGAAGTCGCGCGCTTCGCTGTGACCCCTACCCGGCGTCGAGCCTGAACCGGAGCGGGAGCCCCGCCAAGACGCAGTTCCATGCGTTCGCAGTACAACTGCGCGGTCACGGTCGCAACGGTGTCCGTGTTCGCCTCGGCCTTGTCGGATCCAATCTCGAAGATGCCAAGGTTGAAGAGGTCAATCCGCATCAGCTCCTCGGTGAGATTTGGCGACAGGAGCGAGATCGAGCCGTTCTTTTCCTTCGACTCGTCGTTGTTGCCCTTGATCACGAAATCCTCGAACCAATCAAGCCAGCTGTCGGCCGACGCCTCCGCAAGTTTAATCGTCAGGTTTGGGAACTCCACTCTCGCCGGTTCCCGCAGGTAGTCGCGGGCGCCGCCGATCTGATCGGTCGCAAGGGACTGTCTGGCGATGAACGGCTCGACGCGGGTGACACGCGTGCAGTCCAGTCCATCGATGGCGACACGAAAGTTCGATGACACCCAGAGCTTCTGATTCACCTTGGTCGGGGCCACAGCTTTACCGGATGCCTTGGTCGTGCGCGTATATTCCGGAGCGAACTTCAACGTGAGGTACGCCGCGTCCTTCGAAGCGCCGTCCAGCGCCGGGATCCCCACCTCGGTGATGAGTGCACGGGAGAACTCGCGCTGACCGACAGCCACGAGGTTGTAGTCGGCCAACACGATTGCGCCGTCCTTGCTCACGGCCTTACCGGTCCACGATGCGTTGATCCAGTCGTACACGTCCTTGGTCATCGACATGCCGAACTGCACGACATACGGGCTGTAACGCACGGTGCCGAGGTGTTTCTTGGAGAAGTGCGAGGAGCCGACGGCCTCGGAAACGACTTCCGCGACGATGGCGCCCCCATCTACGGATTTCAGGAACCCAGTTTTCACGCCATCGAGGACCAGTTGAAAGTTCCCAGCGACGTAGCTGCGGGCTACAGGCATGTTGTGTCCTTTCGTAGACGACCTGGCTCCCCAGGTCACACGTATTATCGGGCTCGAAGGGAGCGCCTCCGGCGTCACCGTTCATCCTGGGCGGCAGGACCTCATGTTATGCTCCGCTCGATTTCAGGGTGGGCATGCGTCGCAGGTGCCTTGTCATCGCAGTAGTGACCGCAGCGGTCGGAGCGGCCGCGGCACAAGCCCGCCCGTACAACGTGATCATGAAGGACGTGGCGGCCGCGTCGGGCGTACTTCGCAAGAGCGTCGAGGCGTCCGACTTCGCGACCTCAGCCGAACAGGCACGTCGCCTGGAGCAGTTGTTCAAAGAGACCGAAGACTTCTGGACGACGTTCAGGACCAAAGATGCGATCGATGCCGCCGCGGGCGCGCGCGAGCTGTCGGTGTCGATTGCCGCGGCTGCCAGCGCGAAGGATGCGACGAAGATGAAGACCGCGGCCGGCGGACTCGGGCGATTCTGCACGACGTGCCACGACTCGCATCGTGTGCAGTTGCCTGACAAGTCGTACGCGATTCGCCCCTAGCGAGTAATGGCCGGATCATTCCGCCGGGCCATCGTCCTCGGTCTCACGCTCCTCGCGAGCGTTGCCGTGTCCGGCGCACAGACGACGGCCACCCAGAAGCCGGCCACCATCAAGCCCGAGGAACTGGCGAACGAATGGTTCATCCGGCTGAACGAGCTGGACGACTGGTACATCTCCTACGACGGCAAGGAAGAGAACCAGAAAGTCGTGGATCGCTTTCTCGAGCTTTACGCGGACGATGCGTTCCACCAGGTCGGACCGTCGGCGACGCAGATCGGACCGGTGATCTTTCACGGCAAGGAGGCGATTCGAAAATGGGCCGACGACTTCTCGAAGCGATACGTCGGCCTCAACTACCGGATCGAATACAAGACGCGGAAAGAGAAGCCGCTGCAGCCGTTCTACACGATCCAGTTCCCGTGGGGCGGAACCGGCGCGTCCACCCAGTTCGAAGCGATCTTCACCAACCGTGAGGATCGGCGCCAGTTCGTGGTCCCTGGCGCCGTCTTCTTCATATTCGACGAGTCGGGCAAGATCGATAGCGTTCGAATCTATCTTCTGAGGGACGAGACGGCCGAGATCGCGTAAGCCAAGCTCTCACTGCGCTGGCCTGCAGATAGAATCCTCGTCAGATGCGCGCAGCGGCGCTGGTCGTCTTCTTCTTTTCAGGGTTCGCGGCCCTCCTCTATCAGATCACGTGGCAGCGCCTGCTCGCGATCTTCTCCGGAGCCGACGTGTATTCGGCAACGATGGTGGTGGCGGCGTTCATGGCGGGCCTTGGATGCGGGAGCCTGGCGGGCGGATATCTCGCTGATCGGCTCTCGCGCACCGGCGGCCTCATCGCCTTCTCGGTGGCCGAGGCGGCAATCGCGCTCTTTGGATTCCAGAGCAAGACGATCTTCTATGACGTGTTGTATGGGCGGTTCGCCACGGTGGCGGACAACCCGGTGCTGACCGGGGCAATCCTCTTTCTCACGCTGCTCTGGCCCACCGCTCTGATGGGCGCATCGCTGCCGCTGCTGTCGCGCGCGCTCACGGGACGCGTGGCCGCAGCTGCGCGGACCATCGGCTGGCTGTACGCGTTCAACACGCTGGGCGCCGCGTGCGGCGCCCTCATCGGAGTATGGGGCTTCTTTCCCCGCTATGGGCTCGAGGGCACATTGCATGGGGCCGCGTGGATCAACCTCACGTGCGCAGCACTGGCGGTCCCGCTCGTGCTGGTATCCGCCTTTCTCGCTCAGAGCCCGGCACCGGAAGCCGCCGCGGCTCCGGATCCGGGCGATCGCGGCACGACGCAACTGCCCTATGCGTTCTGGGTCTGCGCTTTCGGGCTCTCGGGGTTTATCGGCCTGTCGTTCGAGCTGATCTGGTTCCGGCTGCTCGGTGTGATGCTCAAGTCGACGGCGTTCACGTTCGGCACGCTGCTGGCACAGTATCTCTTCTGGCTGGGGCTGGGATCTCTGGTCGGCGGCGTGTTCGCTTCGCGCACCCGCACACCGGCTCCGCTCTTCCTCGTCCTCCAGACTGCGGCCGGTCTCTTCGCAGGGGTCAGGCGTCACGTATCTGATCACGCGACTCGACACCGCCCCATCACTGCAATGGCTCTACGAGTACTTCGCCCGCTACGAACCGCTCGACATCACCGAGGCGACCGGTGAGATCCAGGGATTCGTCAACGACGTCATCTGGAACCCCACGCGGCAGCGCCTGCTCGGCGGTTTCTTTCTGCTCTACTTCGGGCTGCCCGCGCTCCTGATCGCGCCCGCGACTCTGCTGATGGGAATCAGCTTTCCAATCCTGCAGCGCGCAGTCCAGAGCGACACCGGGCGGCTGGGCAGACGCCTCGGCACCCTGCTCCTGGCCAATATCCTCGGCAGCACGGCGGGCACGATGCTCACCGGGTGGATACTGCTATCCGGCGCCGGAACAGCCGCGACACTGAGAGGCATGACGCTGCTGTCGGCCCTCTTCGCCTTCGCTGCATGGCGGCTCCTTCCCAGGGACCGGGTTCTGACCCGTATCGTCGCGCCCGTGCTCTGTGCGTGCGCGGCGGCGACGGCGATCGTCATGCCGTCCGGCACACGGTTGTGGGCGGCGCTGCACGGAACGGCTTCGCAACGACTGATCGTCGCAGAGGACGGATCGGGCGTATCGGTGCTGAGAGGCCGCGACACGTCGTTCGAAGGGAACGTGACGGTGTTCGTGAATGGACTCGGCCAGAGCCAACTACCCTACGGCGGCATCCACACAGTGCTCGGCGCGCTGCCCGCACTGCTCCACCCGATGCCGCGCAGCGCCGCAGTAATCGGACTCGGGTCGGGCGACACACTCTTCGCCGTTGCGGGGCGCGGCGACCTCCACCGCATCCTCTCGATCGAGATCGTGGAGCCGCAGATGAACACGCTGGCGGCGCTCTTCGAACGGCAGCCCTACGCGGGGTTGCGGGCAGTGCTGCGCGATCCGCGCATCGAACACGCTTTCGGCGACGGGCGGCTGCTGCTCAGGACGACGAGCGAGCGATTCGACATCATCGAGGCAGACGCGCTGCGGCCCAACAGCGCCTACGCGGGGAATCTCTATTCGGTACGAGTACTTTCGTCTGATACGCGATCGGCTCACGCCCGGCGGGTTCGCCGTGACCTGGGTGCCCACCGATCGCGTGGCGCGCACGTTCCTTCGCGCATTCGAGCACGCGGCGTCATTCGGTGCCGTGCTCATTGGCAGCAACGCCCCAATCCAGTTCGACCGCGCCGTCGTCGAAAGGCGGCTGGCCGATCCTGCCATTCGGCGCCACTACAGCGCCGCCGGTGTGGACATCGAGCTGCTACTCCGCGACATTCTGGCCAGCGCGCGCCTGTTCGGACCGGACCCTGCTCGGCTGGCTGTCGACGATTTCAACACGGATGCCGATCCCCGCGACGAGTTCGAGATTCCTGAAATCTTCGACCTTTCCCTCTTTTTGCCAGAGGGCTCGCGCTGAGGACACCGCTCAACACCGGCACACCGAGGTTCAGAGAACTGATCAGGCTTTCTCAGTGCCTCTGAGCCTCAGTGTGTCGTGAACAGATGAGCGCTAGTACGACACTCTAACGTTAAAGCGAATCAGCCTCGGATTCAGGATGCTCTGCGGCTGTAACAGGCTCGGCCCGTATGAGGTGTTGACCTGCGTGATGGCGTTGCTGTTGAACGCGTTGAAGAAATCGAACTGCGGCCGCACCATCATTCGTCCAAAGCGGAAGTCGCGCGAGACCGCGAAGTCGACCTGGTTCACCCGGTCCAGGAAGACGGTACCCGGCTCGTTGAGTGGCGTCACGTTGACAGTGGTCTGTGTCAGCCCCGGAGCAATCGCCCGTCCCACCGAGTACTGAATGGCGAGGTCCTTCCCGACGTTGCCCGCATCGCGCGAGCTCTGTACACCGGGCAGGTTCTGTAACAGCCCGCTCAGGCGGAAGCCGTAAGGCAGGGCATATGTGCCACTCAGCTTGAACTGGGTGAGAAACGGGTACGAGGCATCGCAGTATCGGAGCTGGTTCGGATCGTCCACCTCGCACGCCTGCTCGAGCAGCTTTGCCGGTCGTGATGCCTCCCTGCAGCTGGGTGCCGTTGCGGAAGCGCGAGTTGACGGAGAAATCGATGCCGTGGTACTGACGGCTGTTTTCCGTGCTGTTGAACCGGTAGTTGTCGATGACACCGAGCTTGCTCGGGGCGATGCTGTAGATGGGAATCGTCTCGCCGTTCCCGCGCGGATCCTGAATCGGGATGATCGAGTAGTCGGCGTGCGTCGTTGCCAGGTTGTCCACCCAGAACTCGCGGTAGTAATTGCGATAGTAGTAGTTGAGCGATGCGGACAGCCCGGGCAGCAACTCGTGCTGCACCCCGGCGCTGTACAGCAACTGGTAGGGACGCTTGAGATCGGGATCGGGCGTCGTGACGTTGGTGGGCTTCCCGAAGTTGAGATTCGTCGTCGGCCCCAGCTCGTTCTCCTGCGCGATGTCGTCGCCGTTCAGGTCTCTCCAGGTGCGAGTATCCGTACCGCCGCCCATCGGGTTATAGGAGTCGCCCAGATTCGATGAGAACGACGTCACGTACTTGCCGAAGTTTGCCTTGAGCGCTGTCTTCCCGTTCCCAAACAAGTCATAGGCGAGGCCGAACCTCGGGCTGATGTCGGTAAAACTTGGAACTTCGACGTAATCCGCCTGCGTGAAGACACGTTCCGGCAGGAATCGACCGGCGGGCGCGGTCTGGTCGCGCACCGAGCCCTTGATGTGCTCGAACCGCAGCCCGGGGTTGAACGTGGCGCGCCCGATCGTCCACGAATCCTGGATGTAGATGCCGATCTCGCGATCGATGCTCGTGTCCTGCACGGAGGGAACGGTCTGCAGCACCACGGAATCGGGAACGCCCAGGCGGTACTGCTGCTGGAGACCTCCGTTGTTCATCGGCGTGATGATCGTGCGGTAGCCGGTGTCGAACATCATGCCGACCTTGATGTTGTGCCCGCCGGTGACGTAGGAGAGGCTGGCCATGTAGGAGTTGCGCGGCGAGGCGAACGTGGAATCGAACGTGGTCGGGGCGTTGTAGTTCCAGGCGTTGGTGAGATCGCGCTTGCGGATGTCGCCGTAGTTGGTGCCGGCCGGGCACTGGTTGAACGCGACGAAGCAGGTCGCCTTGACCGTCACCGGCTGCGCCTCGAGGATCGCGTACCACCAGATGCGCGAGAACCCGGCCTCGAACAGCATCTTGTTGCTCAACGTCGTCGTCGCCTTGACCTGCGTGACCGAGGCGTCGTTCGGGTACTGCGCGAACGACTCCGGTGAGCCGCCGCGATTCTCGATCCCGAAATGGCGGCGCCAGCGCGGCCCGTTGCTATAGGCGCCGGTCAGCCTCGTGTTTCCCATCTGCGTCGTGAGGCGGGCGTCGAAGGACTTGAGATCGGTGTCATCGGATGCCTGCTCGGCGCCCGGTGGTATGACCCTGGGGTCGGACTGCCCCCAGTAGACGTTCGGCACGTTCTCGGCGAAGCCCCAGTAGCGGCCAGACCCGAAGAACCACAGCCGGTCGCGGACGATCGGGCCCGCCCACGTTGCCATTGACGTCCCACAGGTGATCCAGCCCGCCGGAGCTTGGATTGAATCCCCTGGCGCGCAACTCGTCGTCGACGTTCTCGCCCTGAAGACTGTGGTTGGAGAATGTCCCGAGGAACTCGTACGCGAAGGTGTTGCCGCCGGTCCGCGGGATCATGTTCACGGACACACCGGCGGCCTGATTCTCAGCCGTCCCGCCTGATACCGTGTAGGACATCTCCTGGAAGATGGCCTCGTTGTGGTAGATGCCGTTGAACCATCCTTCGCCAAAGCTGTTGTTGGCGTGCATGCCGTCGATCTTGAATTGAAAGTCCTGGCCGCGGCTGCCGAAGGCAACGAGCGTGCCCGACTGCGCCGTCGAACTGCCGCCGACGTCGAACCGTCCCATGGTGACGCCGGGAATCACGTTGCCGATCGTCTGAAAATCACGACCGGTCGGCAGCGCATCGAGCAGCTCGCGGTCGACGACCTCGCGGCGTGAGGTGTTCTGAACGTCGACAATGGGCGACTCGCCAGTGACCGTCACCGTCTCCTCGATCGCACCGACGCGCATCTCGGCGTTCACCGGCGCCGTGAAATTGGCATCGAGGACAACGCCATCGCGCTTCACGGTGTTGAACCCCTGAAGCGTGAAAGTCACCGAATACGTCCCCGGCCGCAGGTCGACCACGCGGTACTGACCGGCGTCATCGGTCACTGCGGACCGCGTCTTCTCGATGAGCGCCGGGCTCGAGACCTCCACGGTGACACCCGGCAGGACGGCGCCGGTGGAGTCGCGCGCCACGCCGGCGATGGCGCTTTGCGCGGCGGCAATCCCAGGAATGAGGACACACCCGAGAACAAGGAACACCGCCAGCAGGAGTCGCCATGACATATCTCCTCCTTTAAACGCGAATGAGGTTCCCCTATCGCCGCATGCGAAAACATGGACCGCGAACTACCGCTCGAGGTCGTCCAGCTCTCTCTTGATGACCTCCTGGTTCGGATTGATGGCCAGCAGTTGTCGAAGCGCGATGACCAGGTGCGCGCGGGCGTCGGCGTTCCGCGGATCCAGACGGACGGCTCGCCGGTAGTGTTCCGTGGCTTCGATCAGCCGCCCTTGCGAGTAGAGCGCCACCCCCAGACCGTCGTGAGCCAGCGCATAGTCGGGATCGAGCGCGAGCGCTTTCGTCAGGCTCTCGATCGCGTCGGCGTGACGTCCCTGACGAAACAGCGCGTTTCCGAGGTTGTAATGAGCGGCGGCAGAATCCGGTCGGACTCGCACGGTCTCAGCAAAATGCTGCGCCGTTCGATCCAGATGTCCCGCTTCCGCGTGCAGCAACGCCACATCGTCGTGCAACGCCGTGTTGTCGGGATCTTTCTCGAGCCGTTTCTCGACGCCAATGATTTCCTCTCGCACGATCCGTTCACGTGCCGCGCGCACCAGCCGCGCCCGGTCGGCCGGGTTGCGTGTCACGACCTGCAACCAGAGCTCCGCCATTTCGTCGGTCGTGTGCTGCCCGTAGGTCACACGCTGAGGAGGACGATGAGGGTTGTGCCGGTTGTCGGAGGAGTTGTCGTAGGTGAACTCGAATGTGATCGTCGTACCCGCTGGCAGGAACTCCGGGCGCGCGTATCGGAAGACGCCCTGCCAGTTGAAGTCCCAGTCCTTGATGTAGATCAGCCACTTCCGCGATCCGTCGGGCAGCGTCGCGTAACTCTTCATTTCCTTCGCCAGCAGGTGGGCGTGCGGCTGAATCGTGTAGAGATCGGCGTCCACGTCGAGGGCAAACGAGTCGGTGACGACATACCCGCGCTCGCCCGGCGGGATGTCCATGTGCTGGCGCGTCATCCTGATGAGCGTTGGATGAAGCTTCGGTTGTTCGTCGCTGAAGTACAAGCCAAGGCGTGTGCGAATCGTTTCGGGCGTTCCCGTCGGCTTGAGGTGCATCATCAGGATCAGGTCGGCACCGGTCGGTAATGACCACGACATGCCGGCGGGCGCGACATTCGACGTCAGTCCCGGTTGCCAACCCAGGAAGTAGCCATCCGGGCTCATCGCCGAATGCGGAACCAACCCTTCGTAGCCCGGCTCCGGGTCCTGCTCGTCGAGACGTCGCGACGACCGCGTGGGATCGAACTGCATGGTGGCGTGATGCACTGCGCCAGAGCCGGGAAGAAACTCCCACGCGCGGATATGCCGCGAGGTGGCTGTCTGAATCGGCAGCACGAAGTTGCGATAGACATCGTGACCAGACGGCCGGAGCGTGTAAGGCGACGTCTCGATCACCAGGTCCGGCGTGCCAAGCTGCCACTGTCCGGTCCACGTCGGCGGCCGTGGGAGCAGCGCAGGATCGCCCTGGACGAGACCACCCTCAACCCATCGGCTCAACGTCGCGATCTGGTCGTTGGTCAACCGCCGCTCGTCGAGAAACTCGCCGTAGCCGGGCTCCGGCTTCCATGGCGGCATCACGCGAGCGCGAGTGGCGGCCACGATCGCAGGCGCATGCCGCGTCGCATCGTCATAAGTGAGCAACGAGAAGGGAGCAATGCCTTCAGGACGATGGCACGACACACATGAGTTGAAGAGAATCGGTGCGACGTCGCCAGTGAATGTCACCTGCGACTGTCGAGCCTGCGTACTGGTAGGCATGGGTCCGAACGGCGCCCACGCGATGAGAGATCCGGTCGCGGCCAGCACCGCGATGGATATCGCACTGGCCTGCCTGCTCGTCATGATGAAGTCACTTCGACAGACGAAGTTGGGCGATTAGAGGCCCGGGCGAGAGTGCTTGTCAAGGACGATGCCTTGACTTCATCGACCCGCTTTCGCGTTAAAACGTATGTAAGACAGGGCGAATCACGCCCGGGACAGGAACCAGATACTGCCAACTGAGCCGACTCGCACCAACCGGCGGAAACTCAGGCCGGACATCCAGTTTTTGAGTAGCCTATAGGGGTTCTCGCGCGGCTTGACCCGAGTGGAGGATCGCATGCGGTTCTCGAGACTGGCGGCTGTCAGCGGTTTCTGCTTCTGCTTTGCCCTCACCATTGCGGCACAGCAGCAGACGTCCCCCCAGGCACAGGAAGCAATCGACAAGGCGCACCAGGACATGCTGAAGTCCGGCGGTGACAAGGCTGCCGAGGCCGGACGCGCCACCGAAACCTTGTCTCGATCGCTGCCGCGAGCGGCGAGCCCTGCTGGTGCCATCCCGCGCCGCAACTACATCGACGAGCACATTTTCGGGCGGATGGAACGCGACAAGATCCCGCATGCCGCGCTCGCAACGGATGAAGAGTTCGTGCGGCGCGCGTACCTCGATGCGACCGGGCTGCTGCCCGAGCCGCAGGCCGTACGTGACTTTCTCGCCAGCAAGGATCCTGACAAGCGCGACGCGCTGATCGACTCACTCGTTGGCAGCGAGGCGTTCGCCGAGCAGTGGGCGTGGCTGTGGGCCGACCTCCTGCAGACCCACAACGCCGGCTTCACCTATTGGTTCAAGCAGGGGCTCAAGCTCGATCGGCCATACAACGAGATGGCCAAAGAGATCCTGAGCGCCGGCGTGATGAAAACGCCGACGAGCAACCCGGTGTGGGCGGTCACTGCCGAACCGCTGCATGTCTCCGCGCGCGCGCTCGTCGCCACCGATCCCGACAACTACCACGTCCTCAATCGACTGGATTTTCTCGACTCGATGTCGATCTCATTCGGGCGCACGTTCCTCGGCATCAACATGGACTGCGTGTCGTGCCACGACGGGGCGCGCCACCTCGAGCCGCTCAATCTCTACCTGACCACGAAGAAGCGCGCCGAGTTCCACTCGCAGGCCGCGTTCTGGGCACGCCTCAACCTCGCGCCGTCGAATATGACGACGGGGAATGCCGTGTTGAACGACCGGAATCCCGGTTATGTCACCAAGGAGGACGCGCCATACCACACCGCCGCCGAGTCACGCTTCCCGCGTGACGGCAAGACCTACGAGCCGGCATTCATTCTGACGGGCGAGAAGCCGCGGCCGGGCATGGATCCGCGCAAGGAACTGGCTCGCTTCATGACGAGCCACGTGCAGTTCAATCGCGCCACGGTCAACATCGTCTGGGGGCGCCTGATGACCGTCGGCTTTGTCGAGCCTTACGACGGCTTCGACCTGCTGCGTCTCGATCCGGACAATCCGCCGCCCGCGCCGTGGACCGTGCAGCCCACCAACCCGTGGCTGCTCGAGGCGATGGCCGCGGAATTCCAGAAACACGACTACAGCCTGCATCACCTGATCAAGAGCATCATGAAGTCGAGCGCGTATCAGCTCTCGACGCATTTCCCGGGCGAGTGGAGGGACACCTACGCGCCGTACTACGCGCGTCGCTATGCGCGTGTGATCACCGGCGCTGAAGCGGCGGACAACGTCGCGCACGTGACCGGTGTGCCGTATGACTTCAACTGGGCCGGCCCGGGCATGACGCGCGTGAAGCAGCTGGCCAATCCGTTCGACGTCAACCCGCCGCAGCGTGTCGGCGGTGTCAACGACCTCGGTGGGACCGGCACCGTGGAAGGCAACGCGATCAAGGCGTTGATGCAGTCGTTCTTCCAGAGCACACGTGAGACGCCCGCGCTCCTGACGAACAAGCCGAGCGCCGTGCAGGCGATGCTGATGATGACGGCGCCGACGGTCGTCGATCGTGTCGGCAACAAGTCCGGCAGCCGGTTGCAGCAGCTGATCGCGGCGCGCAAGAACGACAAGGAGCTGATCGAGGAGTTGTTCCTGTCGACGCTCTCGCGACGTCCGCGCCCTGAAGAACTTGATGTTGCTGCGGGCATCCTGCGCGACGGCAATCGCACCGAGCGCGCCGAAGATCTCCAGTGGGCGCTTCTCAATACCGTGGAGTTCCTGCTAAATCACTAGGTCACAATCCGGCTGAACGGACTGCGAACTAATGCGATGGACGACTACTCCAACATCTTCCCGATTGGCCGCCGTGATCTTCTGAAGTGGGCCGGCATGGCCGTCGCCGGTTCCCTCGTGTCGGCGGTGCCCCGCCTCGAGGTGCTATGCGCAGGGCCGGTCGCAGCCGGCGAGCACGGCGCGCAACGCGATCATGATCGAGATGAGCGGCGCCATCTCGCCGATGGACTGCTGGGATCTGAAGGAAACCAAGATGACGCCGAAGGATCTCGATCCGCAGCGCATCTGGAACGACTTCTATCTCTCGAAGACGCTGTTCCCGAAGCTGATCGACACCGGGCTCATCAACCGCTGCAGCTTCGTGCGTTCGATGCTCGGACGCGAGCTGATTCACCTGACCGGCCAGTACCGTGTCCAGACCGGCCGCTCGATCAATCCGGCGGTCGCGAAAGAGATTCCCGGGTTCGGCAGCGTCATCGCCTACGAGCTCGAGTCACAGCGCCGCGCGACGGACACCTTCCCGACCTACATGAGCACGAACCTGTCGCGCAACTCGACGGGCTTGATCGGAGCGGGATTCCTCCCGAATCAGTGCACCGGCGTCGATCTCGACACGTCGTTCGTCTTCAATGTCTTCGGCGGTGGCAGTGATGCCGCGGCGGGCGCAGATCGAGCGACGATGGAAAGTGCGGCAGCAGCTGACGGACATCGCGAACGTCAGCGACACGACGCTGGGCACCAATGTCTCGCCCTACGAGGTCTTCTACAAGTACGCCTACGGCATCGTCACCGACCCGCGCTGGTCGACGGTGTTTCAGGTGAATGATGCCGAACGCGATCGCTACGGCCGCAACCAGCTGGGCGACGGGCTCGTGCTCGCCAAGAACCTGCTCAAGGCCGACGCCGGTACGCGGTTCGTCTACATCTCGGAGTCGATCGGCGGCAACGGCCCGTGGGATTTCCACGCCGGTATCTACGACCGCGCGCAGGGCGCAGAACATCTACACGAAGAGCCTGGAGTGGGATCAGGCGTTCACCGCGCTGCTGCAGGACCTGCAGGCGACACCCGGCCGCGAGCGCGGCAAGACGCTGCTCGACGAGACGATCATCGTCTCGACCGGCGAGTTCGGCCGCACGCCGAACTTCAACACCGGCATGGGCCGCGATCACTACGACAAGACGTTCACTTCACTGCTGGTGGGCGGCGGCATCAAGGGCCAGCGCGTGATCGGCAAGACCAACGAAGACTGCTCCGCGTGCATCGACCCGGGGTGGAACCATCGCGAGCAGCCGCAGATCGACAACCTGGTGGCGACAATCTACTCGGCGCTCGGCATCGACTGGCGGAAGAAGCTGGAGAACACGCCGTCGGGACGCGCCTACTACTACGTGCAGTCTGCGCCAATCGGGTCCAACACGCTGGTCGCGCAGGATCACATCGATCTGTTCGTGTGAAGAATGCTGGCCCTGCTCTGTACTGCTGGCCGTGGGGACATCCGCGGCCGCTCAAACCGGCGCGCCCCCTGCTGGTATGGTGCTCATCCCCGCCGGCGAGTACTGGATGGGGCGCACGCACACGACGTCGCTCGAACAGGCCATCATCCTCGAGCGCGATCGACGCGACGATCAGCCGGCGCACAAGATTTACATCGACGCGTTCTACCTCGACACCCACGAAGTGACCAACGCCGACTACGCGCGCTTCGTGGCGGCGACCAATGCGGCCAAGCCGTGGCACTGGCCGAAGGGCGTCGTGGCCAAAGAGGAAGAGCGCTGGCCGGTCACCAACGTCACTTGGGCCGAGGCCGAGGGGTATTGCGGTGGGCAGGCAAGCGCCTGCCGACGGAGGCCGAATGGGAACGAGCCGCGCGCGGCGGGCTGGACCGCAAGCGCTATCCATGGGGCGACGAAGGCGGTCGCGGCCGTGCCCATACCGGATCGCCGAATGGACCCACAGCCGTCGGTTCATTCCCGGCCAACGCATACGGTCTGTTCGACATGGCCGGCAACGTCTGGGAATGGACGAGCGACTGGTACGAGCGCGATTACTACGCCGTCAGCGCCGACAGAAATCCCACCGGTCCAGCGACCGGCAGCTATCGCGTCATCCGCGGCGGTGGCTGGACCGAAGGCGCGCAGATGGCGGCCGTTCCGCAACTACGCCGACCCCGAGATGCGCACGCTCATCATCGGCTTCCGCTGCGCGAAAGGACTCTAGCGCTAACGCCGAACGCTCACTGATGAAGGCCGCGGTCTACCGCCGGTACGGCCCGCCCGACGTCATCCGGATCGAGGATGTGCCGAGGCCCGACCCCGGACCAACGAGTTGCTCGTCAGAGTGCGGGCGACGACGGTGAGCGCAGGGGATTCGCGTCTGCGAAGCGCTCGTGTGCCGCCGGGTTCGGTCTGCTGATGCGTCTTGGCTTCGGCATCCGGCCCGCGCAAGCCGTCCTGGGTTGATTTCGCAGGCGAGTCGCCGCCGTTGGTCCATCGGTTTCACGATTCGTGCCTGGCGACCGAGTGTTCGGGCACGCATGGGGAGCCACGCCGAATACGTCGCGGTATCCGAGGCCAGCGTCGCGCCATGCCGCGTAGTCTGACATTCGAGGAGCTGCGGCACTCGTGTTCGGCGGCATGACGAGCCTCTTCTACCTGAGAGAAAGCCGGATTCGGCCAGGCGAACGTGTTTTGATCAACGGCGCGTCCGGTGCGGTGGGTTCGGCCGCAGTGCAACTGGCAAAGCACTTCGGCGCACGGTGACCGGCGTCTGCAGCGCGGGAAACGCGGAGCTGGTGCGATCGCTGGGCGGATCGCGTGATCGACTACGCCAGGAAGACTTCACTCAGACTGGCGAGACGTACAACGTCATCCTCGACGCGTCGGCAACTGCACGTTCACACGCTGCGAGCGTGCGCTCTCGCCCGGCGGCCGCCTGCTACTGGTCGTCTCCGGTTTCGGCCAGATGCTGGGCGCAATGCTGCGGCCGTCGCGAGGTGGCCGCAAGGTGCTCACTGGGGTTGGCGCCACGCGCGCCGAAGACTTGGTCTTCCTGGGAGCACTCGCCGAATCTGGGGCATTCACACCCGTCATCGACCGGACCTACCCGCTTGCGCAGATTGCCGATGCTCACGCGCATGTCGATAGCGGGCGCAAGCGCGGCAACGTGGTGATCGCGTTATCGTGAACACACGTCAGTGATTGCGAAGCGCATCGCCAGTTGTCTCAAGGGCATCGCCATCGGTGATGCCATCGGCAAGCAGACCGAGATGCTCTCGCCGGCGAACATCGCCAGGTGGTATCCGGACGGCGTCCGCGGTTTCGAGGGAACACCGGGCGAGATCATCCCGCGATACATCGGCAACTCGAAGCACGAGTGGCGCATCGGCGAGACCACGGACGACACCGAGCGCACGATCGCGGTTGCGCGAGCGATCATTCGCGACCAGAGCGTCTCGCACGCGAGCATTGGACGGGAAATGCTCGCATGCCGCAAGTGCGTGCATCCCGGCGTCCGCTCATTGTGGGAGTTTCATCAGGCCAACGATCCCGAACGGATCGCCACGACGCACGATGGGTGCGGTGCCGCGATCCGTGTTGCGCCGGTTGGCATCTTCTTTGCCTCGAACGACCTCGATGCGCTCGTCGTCGGCGCGCGTGAGGCGTCGATCTCCACGCATGGTGGATCGATGGCGATCGCTGCCGCAGCGGCAACAGCGGCCGCGGTCTCTGGCGCCATCGACGGCGCGTCGGCGAATCAGATCCTGAGCCTCGCCGAATGGGCGGCAGCGGTGGCAGAGAGCCGCTGGCCGGGCACAGGGGCTCCGGCGTTCGCGAGCGCGATCCGCGCTGTTCACGACGACCTCGCTGCATTGCCCGTCATTCGAGCTAGCGACGTCGCCCAACGATGGTTTCCCGACAGGCCGCTGACCATCGTGCCACTGGCGCTGGCACTGGCGACACTGATGCAATCTGCGGAGGAAGCGATCCTGGTCGCCACCAACGTCGGCGGCGACAGCGATTCAGTGGCCTCGATCGCAGGTGGGATTCTTGGCGCGATGTATCCGCACACCGTGAATCAGCGGTGGTACGACATCGTAGAACGCATCAACGGTCACGAACTGGAGTCGCTCGCTGACCAGTCTCGTTCCGCTTCGCCACTGATCACGCCGTTTGTGTCAGCAATGTGCGAATGCGCTCCAGTTGCCTGAGGTGCAGGACATCATGCGCGGCATACAGCTTCCGCATGTGCTCCAGGCTCTCCTCACCTCGCTCGTTGTGAAGACCAACTCGAGTGAGATCGGCGGGACCGAGGTTCTCCCACAGACGCATGTTTCTGCGCCGGAGCATGTTGAATTGCTCGAACGCGTCGCGGACGTCAACCTCGCGGTATCGCAGTCGATTCGCCCAGAGGTCTTGGTCGTAGCCGATGAGCGTCGGGCGGTCGTGCGCGAGGACCATTCGGAGCCGGAAGCCGCCGACCAGCTCGGAATCGGCCAGATGCGCCATGACGTCGCGAATCGCCCACTTGCCCGGCGCCTCGGGAATAGTGAGGATCTGCGCGGGCACCGTCTCGAGGAACTTCTCGAGCACAGACGGGGTCTTCCGCAGCACCGCCACGGGATCCTGGTCTGCGAGCAGGCCGAGCAGGGCATCAACGTATGCCGCGGTTTCGCCCGGCGTCGAAGAAGCAGGGTTGGTATAGATGCTCATGCCGTATCCTTTTGGTGGTCATGCTATCGCAGGCACATGAACGAGGGGGATGTGACGATGACAACTGAGGGATGGCGGGTGGGACGGCCGGGGATCGTCGCGATGCTCGTGCTGTGCGTTCGCTGGCGCACGCCGGCGATCGCCAGCGCCGAGCGGATCACCGTGCTGTGCTCGAACGGGTTCAAGGCGGTGCTGCAGGATCTGGCGCCGCAGTTCGAGAAGGCAACGAAGCATGAGGTCGCCATCAATTACAGCGTGTCGGCGGAACTGAGGCGGCGGATCGAAGGCGGCGAACCCTTCGACCTCGCGATCCTCACGTCGGGTCTCGTCGACGATCTGATCAAGACGGGCCGCATCGTCGCCAACTCGCGTGCGCCGCTCGCGCGCTCGGGCATGGCGCTCGCCATTCGTCGCGGCGCGCCGAAGCCGGACGTCCGCACCGTCGACTCGCTGAAGGCCACGCTACTCGCGTCGCAATCGATTGCGTTCGCCAAAGAAGGGTCGGGTGGCGTCTACCTGATGGCGCTGCTCAAGCGGTTTGGCCTCATGGAACAGATGACGCCGAAGTTCAAGCCGACGACGACCGGCGACGATGTGAGCAAGGCAGTCGCGGCGGCGAGGCGGAGTTGGGGGTGCTGCCACTCAGCGAGATCCTGCCGGTGCCCGGAGTCGAGCTGGCCGGCACGTTCCCGGCCGACGTGCAGGACTACTCCGTCATGGTCGGAGGCGTCGGCACTGCGGCGGCGCAATCGCCTGCCGTCAGGGCGCTGATGGGGTTCCTCACGTCGCCCGAAGTCATGCCGGTCATCGAGAAAAAGGGCATGGAACGGCCGGAAGTAGGCGGTATGCAGTGACCGTAACTCTGGGCCACAATAGCCCCGGCCATAAGGGGGTCCGGAGGACGCGATGCGGCGACTCACCTCGATCCTTGCGCTCCTCGTCAGCGGCTGGATCGGTGCGGCCGCTTCGAGCGTTGAGATCCGGGCGGGACAGGCCGAACGGCGCACCGACTTCCACGTCTTCCCCGCAAGCCGTCGTCGATCAGTCCTGCGTCACCTGCCACAACCAGAGACTTCGTACCGCCGGCCTGGCCCTCGATGCGCTGGATGCTTCGCAGCCGAGTGCGAACGCCGAAGTCTGGGAGCGCGTGATTGGCAAGCTGCGCGCGCAGTCGATGCCGCCGCCGGGTCGGCCGCGCCCGGATGCGGCAACCTATCGCTCCGTGGCGACGATGCTCGAACGCGACATCGATCAGGCATGGGCCGCCGCTCCGAAGCCAGGACGCATCGGCGCTGTGCATCGGTTGAATCGCACGGAGTACACAAACGTCATTCGTGACCTGTTCGCGCTCGACCTCGACGTGAGGCCGCTGCTGCCCGGTGACGAGACGGCCGATGGCAGCTTCGACAACCTCGCCGACGCGCTCTCGATTTCCACCGCGCATCTCGAACGATATCTGTCCGTCGCTCGTCAGGTGACTCGCACCGCGACGGGGTTGCCTCCGACCAGTCCGCGCATCGAGACGTTCGATATCCCGATGCACGTCATTCAGGACGATCGACAGAGCGAGGACCTTCCGTTCGGGTCGAGAGGCGGTATCGCCATTCCCTACAACTTTCCTGCCGACGGTGAGTACCTCGTCAAGGTCCGGCTGCAACGCCAGTATCAGGATTACCTGAAGGGAATGGGATGGCCGCAACAGCTCGACGTCCGTCTGGACGGCAAGCTGGTGAAGCGCTTCACGGTCGGAGGCGACGCGAAGGGGCGACCTGCCGCGTTGAGCTACGCAGGCGACGGCGAGCCAGGCTTTGCGGGCGATCCCGAGTGGGAAAGGTACATGCAGATGACCGGCGATGCGGGACTCGAGGTTCGCATCACCGCCAGCGCCGGGCCGCACATCGTCGGCGTCTCGTTCGTCCGCGAACTCTGGGAGCCCGAGGGCCTTCCGCACCCGCCGCAACGCGGCCGGACGATCGCCAACGACAACGACTACATGGGCTACGCCAACGTCGGCTCTGTCCAGATCGCCGGTCCGTACCAGGCGGCGGCGCCCGGAGAGGAGACGCCAAGCCGGCGCGCGATCTTCGTCTGCCGGCCGCGCGTCGAGTCGGAAGAGCGTGCATGCGCGACAACGATCCTGTCGAAGGTCGCCCGCCGCGCGTATCGCCGCCCGGTCACGAAGACCGACGTTGAAGGGCTGCTCGAATTCTTCGATCGCGGACGGCAGGACGGCGAGAGCTTCGATGCCGGCATTCAGCTGGCGCTCGAACGCGTGCTGGTCGACCCCGACTTCCTGTTGCGCGTGTATCGCGATTCGCCGGCGAAGGACGGCTCCTATCGCCTGAGCGATCTCGAAGTAGCCTCGCGGCTGTCGTTCTTCCTGTGGAGCAGCGTACCCGATGAGCGTCTGCTCGGCCTGGCCGAAAGCAAGCAGCTCACGCGGCCCGCGACACTCGAACGCGAAGTGCGCCGGATGCTCGCGGATCCACGTGCGACCGCCGCGCTCGTCGATGGATTCGCGGCGCAGTGGCTCAACCTGCGCCGCGTCGGCGAGGTCGTCGTCGATCCCGATCGCTACCCGACCTACGACGAGAGCCTGCTGCAGGCCTTCGAGCGTGAGACCGAGCTCTTCATCGCGAGCACACTGCGTGAGGATCGCAGCGTCGTCGAGCTGCTCAACGCGAACTACACGTTCGTCAACGAACGGCTGGCGCGCCACTACGGCATCCCGGGAATCTACGGCAGTCGGTTCCGCCGGGTGGCGCTGCCCAACACCGATCAGCGCGGCGGCCTCCTCGCGCACGGATCGGTGCTGGCCACGACGTCGTATCCCGATCGCACATCGCCGGTACTCCGCGGCAAGTTTCTGCTGAACAACATCCTCGGGCTGCCGGCGCCTCCGCCGCCAGCCGGCGTCGATACCAACCTCGCCGAAGTCAAGCCAAACGTTCAGCCACCGACCATTCGCGAGCGGCTGGCACAGCACCGCACGAATCCGAGCTGCGCGAGCTGTCACTCGGTGATCGACCCACTTGGCTTTGCCCTCGAACAGTTCGATGCGATCGGCGCGTGGCGGACGGTGGACGAATCAGGCAGGCCGGTCGATGCCGCCGCCGAGACGCTGAGCGGCGCGAAAGTCGAAGGACTCGCCGGGCTGCGGGCACTCTTGCTCGCGGAGCCCGAACAGTTCCCGCGGACGGTCACCGAGAAGCTGATGGCATATGCGCTCGGCCGGCGGCTCGAGTACTACGACCGCCCTGCCGTGCGCGCGATCGTTCGTGAGGCGGCCGCGAGCGATTACCGCTGGTCGGCCTTGATTGCCGGCATCGTGAAGAGCCCTCCGTTCCTGATGCGAGGAGATGACCAATGACGTTTCTCACGGGAAAAGCGCTGCCACGACGCACGGTCCTCCGCGGGCTGGGGGCCTCGCTGTCGTTGCCGCTCCTCGACGCGATGCTCCCGGCGTTCTCCACCCGCGCTCGCGCTGCGACGACACGAGCGCATCGGTTCCTGGCCTTCTACGTGCCGAACGGCATGGCCATGGAGTACTGGACGCCGAAGGGCGAGGGTCGCGACTTCGAGCTGTCGCCGATTCTGGAGCCGCTGGCGCCGTTCAGGAACCAGATGCTGGTGCTGACCGGGATCAACGCGAGCTGGAACTACATCCATGCCGGCGCATCCGGATCGTTCCTGACCGGCACGACGCGCGGCGGACGAAATGAGGTGGAGATTCTCGCCGATGTCTCGATGGATCAACTGCTCGCCAGGCATTTCGCCAGCGAGACGCAGGTCGCCTCACTCGAGCTCGCGATGGATGCACCCGCCAACGCCGGCGCCTGCACTGGCATCCTGAGCTGCGCCTACACGCACACGATCTCGTGGCGCAACGCGACCCAGCCGCTGCCAATGGAGCACAACCCGCGCGCGGTCTTCGAGCGCCTGTTCGGCGACAGCGGCAGCACCGCGCAGAGCGCGCGCGAGAAGCGCGGATGCAGCAGCAGAAGAGCCTGCTCGACTCCGTGAACGAGAAGCTCGCCGCACTTCGGAAAGAGCTGGGCGTCGCAGGATCAGGCCAAGGTCGAGCAGTACACAGAAGCTGTTCCGCGACATCGAGCGTCGAATCCAGAAGGCCGAACAGCAGCGCGACATCGAGCTGCCGACGCTGGAGCAGCCGCAGGGCGTGCCACCGGTATTCGAGGATCACCTGGCGCTGATGCTCGACCTCCAACTGCTCGCGTTCCAGTCCGACCTGACGCGTGTCATCACGTTCATGATCGGCAAGGAGCAGAGCGCGCGGCCTTACCCGCAGATCGGTGTACCGGAGGCGCATCATCCGCTGTCGCATCACAACGACGTTCCGGAGATCATCGCTCACCTCTCGAAGATCAACCGCTATCACACGGAGCTGTTCTCGAAATATCTGACCAGGCTCCGCGCAACGCCGGACGGCGATGGCTCGCTCCTCGATCACATGACGATCATGTACGGCTCGGGGATCTCGAACAGCACGCGGCATTCCGGTCAGAACCTGCCGCTGCTGTTGATGGGCGGCGGCGCGGGCCGCCTCGAAGGAGGCCGCCATCTGAAGTACACGGACAAGCCCTCGAACGCCAATCTGCTCGTGACGTTGATGGACAAGCTGGACGTCCCGGTCGAGAAACTCGGTGGCAGCACGGGCAAGCTTCCGCTCGATACGCTGTCTGGGGTCTGAACGTGAGACGACTTTCGGCTCTCGGCTCCTGGCTCTCGGCCGTTCTCCTGATGGGGGCGGCGGCCGAACTCCCCGCTCATCACCGCGGCCCGAAACGCCGACCGAGACGCCGTTCACCGGCTCATTCAGGAGAAGGTGGACGTCAACGCCGTCGAACCAGATGGCACAACGGCGCTGCATTGGGCGAGCTATCGGGACGATGTCGATGAGTGCGGAGCTGCTGATCCGCGCGGGCGCCAACGTCAATGCCGCCAATGACCTGGGTGCGACGCCGCTCTGGACGGCGAGCCTCAACGGCAGCGCGGCACTGGTGCGGCGGCTGCTCGAGGCCGGCGCCAATCCGAACGCCGCGCTCCTGCTCGGCGAGACACCGCTGATGGTGGCTGCGCGCTCCGGCAACGCCAGCGTCGTCGAGCAACTGCTGGCTCGCGGCGCGAACGTCAACGCGCGCGCCGCGCGAGGCCAGACGGCACTCATGTGGGCCGTGGCGCAGAAGCATCCCGACGTCGTCAAGGCGCTCATCGAACATCGGGCTGACATCCACGCGCGATCGGAGAGCTGGAGTCAGATGGAAGCGGTATCGCCGCACGGCCATCCCGACTACAACCGCTCGATTCCCTACGGCAACAACACGCCGCTGATGTTCGCGGCGCGGGCTGGCGATCTCGCCTCAGCAAAGCTGCTCGTCGCGGCCGGAGCGAACGTCAACGATCAGGACGCGCGTGGTATCAGCGTCGTGGTCCTGGCGGCGCACTCGGGCTTCAGGGACCTCGTCGAGTTCCTGCTCGAGAAGGGTGCCGATCCCAACAGCTCGTCGGCCGGCTTCACCGCTCTCCATGAGGCCATCATGCGCCGTGACGAAGCGCTCGTACGAACGCTGCTGTCGCATGGCGCCGATCCGCACGCGCGCTTGCAGACGTGGACGCCAACGCGGCGGCAGTCGAGCGACTTCCACTTCGAGCCCGAGCTCGTTGGCGCAACGCCGTACTGGCTGGCTGCGCGCTTCGTGCAGCCGAACGTCATGCGCCTGCTGGTCGAACTTGGTGCGGATCCGTTGTTCGTCCATCGTAGTGACAGGGTCGTCGATGGTAAGGAAGGCAGAGCCTACGAACACCGATACGACGCGACGACGGCTCTGATGGCGGCGGTCGGAATGGGTGGCGGCGGGAACGCGTGGGTGCCAGCCGATCGGAGTCAGCGGGAAGCTCTCGCGCTCGAGACCGTGAAGCTCGCCGTCGACCTCGGCGTCGACGTCAATGCAATGAACACGGACGGCCGCACGGCGCTCGACGCTGCGAAGACGTTGAAGTACGAAACGGTCGTCGCGTATCTCGTCTCGAAGGGTGCCAAGCCGGGCGTGACCGACAAGAAGGATGAGCCGACGGCTCGTTAGGGTGCTCGAGAACTAGTCATAACTCGATCGTCGATCGGCATATCAGTCCGCGCCATCGCGACCCGATGGAACATCGTCGTGTCTCGGACACGTATTGGATGACATGCCGAGAATCCTCTACATCATGCAAGGCAGATCTATGCGCCTGGTGTGCTTGTTGTTGCCGTTCGTCATGAGCGTCTCGCACGCGTCGGAAGCACAGGACGTGTCGAGCCAGCAGGGGGAGGCGCTGTACAAGGAACGCTGCGCCAACTGTCACGACCGGGGTGTACCGCGTGCGGCAAATCGCGAGGCGCTCGGCCGCCTCTCGCCGGATTCGATTCGACAGGCGCTGACGACGGGCGCCATGCGGACACAAGCCGAAGGGCTCTCAGCCACTCAGGTCGAGTCTCTGACTCGCCTGCTCGCTGGCGCATCGGCGTCAACAGCGACAACAGACAACAGGTGTCCAACGGGCACGACCTTGGTGGATCCGGCGAATCGGCCTCGTTGGAATGGCTGGGGCGCCAACGTTGAGCAACACCGGTTTCAGCCGGCGGCCATGGCGCAACTGTCAGCGGCCGACGTACCGCGTCTCAGGCTGAAGTGGGCATTCGGGTTTCCAGGGGTGAATCGTGCGTTCGCGCAGCCAACGGTTGTTGGTGGCCGGCTGTTCGTGGGGAGCGCGACCGGTCTCGTGTACTCGTTGAGCGCTGACACGGGCTGTCAGCATTGGGCCTTCAAGGCGGACACACCGGTTCGCACGGCGATCAGCGTCGGCCAGGCTGGCACTCCAGGACGCTGGACCGCGTACTTCGGTGACCAGGTCGCGAACGTGTACGCCGTTGATGCAGTCACCGGCGAGCTGCTGTGGAAACGTCGCGTCGACGAATTTCAAGGCGCGACGATGACCGCGGCACCCACGCTTGCAGCCGGCTCGCTCTACGTCGCCACGTCATCCGCGGAAGAAGTACTCGGAGCCAATCCGAAGTACGAGTGCTGCAAGTTCCGCGGCGGTGTGGCTGCTCTCGACGCCGCGACTGGCGAGGTGCGCTGGAAAAGCTTCACCATTCCCGAAGAGCCAAAGCCGGTACGGAAGAACAAGATCGGGGTTCAGCTCTGGGGACCCTCGGGTGCCGGCGTCTGGTCGTCGCCGACCGTCGATATCGATCGCGGCGTCGTGTACGTGACCACGGGCGACAGTTACTCCGACCCTGCGGCTGGAAATTCAGACGCGTTCGTTGCCTTCGACCTGAAGACAGGCAAGCTGCTCTGGTCGCGTCAGACCACCGCAGGTGATGCCTTCACGATCGACTGCGGGCTCCCGGAGGCACTGCGGACGAACTGCCCTGAAGCCAACGGACCCGACGTCGACTTCGGATCGTCGGCGATGCTCGTCAACTTGCCGAACAAGAGAAGAGCGCTCATCGCGGGCCAGAAGTCCGGTGTCGTCCATGCCGTTGACCCGGATCGCAACGGCGAGATCCTGTGGCAGACATCGATCGGCAAGGGTGGAGCGCTCGGCGGGATTCAGTGGGGAATCGCCTTCGATGGCTCTCGCGTATACGTCGCGTTGTCGGACGTTCAGCCTGAGCCGGCGCCGCCTGGAACGCCTGGTGCACAGCCATCGTTCGTCGGAGCGATACGTCTGAATCCCAAGGCCGGTGGTGGCCTGTTCGCTCTCAACCCGGAGAACGGAAACATCGTGTGGAGCACACCGCACCCGGGCTGCGGGGAACGGCCTGGCTGCAGCCCCGCTCAGTCGGCGGCGGTGACCGCCATCCCCGGTGTGGTGTTGTCCGGTGGACTCGATGGACATCTGCGCGCGTATGCCAGTGACACCGGGAAGATCATCTGGGACGTGGACACGGCACAGCCTTACAAGACGGTCAATGCCGTCCAGGCCAATGGCGGATCGCTCGATGGGCCTGGCCCGATCGTGGTCGGCGGGACGCTGTTCGTGAACTCGGGCTATGCCTTCATTGGTGGTATGCCGGGCAACGTGCTGCTCGCCTACTCGATCGACGGACGGTAATCAACGCCCAACTTCCAACTCCCAACTCAAATCAGACCGAGATGAACGCCGGATGTGAACGGCACGTCGTGAAGACCTACGAGATGCTACCTGACTCCGCGTCAGGAACTCGGGCTGCCCGTGTGATCCGGGTCGCGACGGACGCCTTCAGGAGGCGCGCGACGCACCGTTTGCCGGTCTGAAGGGCCTCCCGCTCATCATCTCTCGTTACTACGGCGTCACGGCGGCTGAGCACGACGCAGTGGGACCTGGCAGTAAGATCTGCTCCACCATGGCTCCAGTCTATCGACGCGCTGCCACGCGCTGCATCTCTATCATCGGCGCCGTGCTGCTGGTCCCATCGCTTACCCCGGCGCAGTGGCTGAACGTACCGCAGGCGGCAGTTCCGCGCACGGCCGACGGCCAGCCCGACCTTCGTGCGCCGACACCGCGACTGCCGGATGGCAAGCCCGACCTCACGGGAATCTGGCGATCCACCGACAACAAGTTCCTTCGTGACCTGGCGGCGGACATGAACCCGGACGATGTGCCGTACCGGCCGTGGGCGAAGGCGCTGTTCGACGCCCGCAAGAACGGCGCACACTCGAGAGAGGATCCGGACGCGCACTGCCTTCCACAGGGAGTCCCCAAGATTGACGCCGTCGCCTACCCGTGGAAGATCATCCAGACACCGATCTCATATGTGATCGTCTACGAGACGTTCACCTACTGGCGGCAGATCTTCATCGACGGGCGCAGCGTTGACCCTGATGCCAATCCGACCTGGATGGGCTACTCGACCGGCAGATGGGAGGGCGACACGTTCGTCGTCGACACGCGCGGCTTCAACGGGAAAGCGTGGCTCGATCAGCTCGGCCGCCCCAGCACCGATCGCCTTCATGTGATCGAGCGCTTCACGCGCCCCGACTTCGGACGGCTGGTGATCGATGTGACGATCGACGATCCTGGGGCTTACACGAAGGGCCTGGACGGTCAGGCAGGAGGTATACCTGCGGCCGGACTGGGAACCACTCGAGTTCATCTGCGGCGAGAACAACCGGGACCTCGATCGCCTTCCGGGTGGGCACGTTGTGGTCCCCAACGTGGAAGCCGCTGCGGCCCTGGGAATCCCGGTGAGATGATCACCGTGGTGCTGAACTGGCGCGGGTGAGTGATGGGTGCGGCTGGGAGGGGAGGCAACTCGAATCGAGACGGTAACCCGGACCCCTCACTCGGACAGCGGCTGCGGATTCTCGACGTCCTGCGGGATCACGCGGGTGAACTGACCGCGCTGCAGCAGCTCGCGCCCTTTGCCGCCGCGACCGGTCACCTCGTATTTCGTGGTGCTGATCGTCTGCTCCGCGCCGCGGCTCGTCTCGACCCGCATGATGTCGCGATCGCCGGTCGAGGCAATGAACCCGAGCACGCGATCCTTGCCACTGAGCTTGAGGAGGATGACGCCCTTGCCCGGCCCGGACAGGTAGTTCACTTCGTCGGCCCGGCACAGGATGGCGCGTGCCTCTTCGGTCGCGGCAATCACGATCTCGTCACCGGAGATCTTCGCGACGCCAACCACCTCCACGCCTTGAGAAGGCCGTGCGTAACGCCGTCCGGCTCGGGTACTTGGCTCGACGAACGAGTCCAGGCCGAAGCGCAGGCTGTAACCGTCGCTGGTCACGGCGATCGCATGCACGCGCGGCACTGCCCCCTCCTTCTTTGGCATGATCTCCCCGACGACCCGTGGGTCCAGGCTCACGGCCGCGATCACGCGCTCCTGATCGCGCAGCTTGAACAGCTTCTGCACCGGCTCGCCGTACCCGGTGGAGGCCGGCACGTCGATGATGCGCGAGGTGTACGCGGCGCCCAGGTTCGTGAAGAACACGACGGTCGCGCGCGTGCTCCCTGGCAGCACCGCGAGCACCGAGTCCCCTTCCCTCAACCTCGTGGTCGACAGATCGCGAACCTCTTTCTGACGCTTCACCCACCCGTCGCGCGAAACGATGACGACGTTGTCCTCTTCGACGATGAAGTCGTCTTCGGTGAACGCGACCTCTTCCTCGGATTCGATGAGCGTGCGTCGCTTGTCGCCTTTACCGTAGCGCTCCTGGATCTCCTCGACCTCGTCGCGGACGACTCTCCAGCGTCCATCTTCGTCCTTCAGCAACGCGCCGATCTGGCGGGCGCGCTTGCGTTTGTCGGCGAGCTCGTTCTGGATGACCAGGATTTCAAGCCGGGCGAGGCGATAGAGCTTGAGCTCGAGGATGGCGTCAGTCTGCTCCGCGTCGAGCTCGAAGCGCTTCATGATCTTGGCCGCCGAGTCCGCCTTGCCGTCCGACTTGCGGATGATGCGGATGATCTCGTCGAGCGCGTCGAAGACCTTTTCGAATCCCTCGAGGATGTGGATGCGCTTCTGCAGCGACTCGAGCTCGTGCTCGAGCCGGTTGGTCACGACCTCGAGCCGGAAGTGCAGGAAGTGCCAGAGAATCGCCTTCAGGTCCAGGCGTTCGGGACGTCCGACTTCGGCATTCTCGGTCGGGATCAGGCATGTGAGGTTGACGATGAAGTTGGTCTGGAGCGGCGTGTTCTTGAAGAGATACGCCATCACCATTTTCGGATCAGCGTCTTTCTTCAGCTCCAGCGCAATCCGCACATCGTCAGTGGACACATCCTTGACGTCGAGAAGCGGCGGCAGTTTCCGGGACTCAGCGACCTCGGCGATCCGCTCGACCAGTGCCGCCTTGTTCACGGCGTACGGGATGCTCGTGATGTAGATCGTCTGGCTGCCGCGAGTGCTCTGGCCTTCCTCCCATGTGGCGCGAAGGCGCACCGTCCCGGAACCGGTCTTGTAGATCTCTTTCAATTCGTCGGGCGAATTGAGAACCTGGGCGCCGGTTGGAAAATCGGGGCCTTTGACGTACCGGCACAGCTGCACGCTGCTGAGATCAGGATTGTCGAGCAGCTTGATGAGCGCGGTGCAGACCTCACCCAGGTTGTGCGGCGGGACATTGGTCGCCATGCCGACGGCGATGCCCGTCGTGCCGTTGATCAGGAGATTCGGGAGTCGCGCCGGCAGCACGACCGGCTCCGTTTTCGTGCCGTCGTAGTTGGGACGGAAGGGAACCGTGCGCTGCTCGATTTCTGTGAGCATCTCGTCCGAGATGCGCGCCAGGCGGCACTCGGTGTAGCGCATAGCGGCCGCGGGATCGCCATCGAGAGAGCCGAAGTTGCCGGATCCGTCGACCAGTGGATAGCGCAGCGAGAACGACTGGGCCATGCGCACGAGCGTCTCGTAGAGCGCCGCGTCGCCGTGCGGGTGATAGCTGCCCATCACATCGCCGACCACCTTCGCGCACTTGCGGTGCTTGACATCCGCGGTCAGGTTCTGCTGCCACATCGTGTACAGGATGCGGCGTTGAACCGGCTTCAGGCCGTCGCGGACATCCGGCAGCGCGCGCGACGTGATGACCGAGAGCGCGTAGTTCAGGTAGCGGCTTTGAGCGGCCTCGTGGAGCGCAACACCTTCCGCACCTCCCGGTGGCGGAGGCGGTGGCGTCTGTTCTTCGGGAAGGTCGAATAACGAGGGAGACGATTTGCGAGATCTCTTCAATGTCGGCGAAAGTCAAATGTCAAAGGTCAAAGGTCAAAGGCGATGGCAAAAGTACTCAGGTGCCAAGTCTCAAGTGCCAACGTCTCACGTGCCAAGAACCAGTTCAAGCGAAGTTCTCTTTCGGTCTGACATAGTAAGGTACCTTGACGCGATACTTAATACTCGAGACCTGAAACGTGGAACTTGGTACCTGGAACGTTGCGACCTTTGACCTCGCTTTTGACCTTTGACGTTTGACCTTTGACCTTCGATGTTCACCGCAAAGACCTTGTCGTTTTTGAGATCGTTGAAACGGAACAACGATCGTGAATGGTTCCGCTCACATAAGGACAGCTACGAGCAGCATGTCCGCGGTCCGATGATCGACGTGCTCGGTCGACTCGCCGTTGACTTCAAGACCTTCGCACCTGAGCTCATCTCGGATCCGAAGGTATCGCTGTTTCGAATCTATCGTGACACGCGGTTCAGCAGCGACAAGACGCCGCTAAAGACGGCCGTCGGCGCTCATTTTCCGAGCCGGCAGTTCGCCCGAAACCAGGGTGCTGGCCTTTATTTCGAGATCGCACCGGCGTGGGTCTGGATCGGCGGCGGCATGTACATGCCGTCGACATCGGACTTGCAGGCGATTCGCACCCAGATCGCGGCCACTCATCCGCGGCTGCACCGGCTGGTGACTGCGCCATCCTTCCGCAAAGCCGTGGGCGAGCTGACCGGCGATCGTCTGAGCCGTGTTCCCAACGGCTACCGCAAGGACCATCCGGCCGCGAACTATTTGCAGTTCAAGCAGTTCATCGGCGGTCGCGAGCACGAGGCAGCGTTCGCCATCAGCTCGCGCTTCTACACCGAGCTGCTGCGGGTGTTCAAAGCGGTGAGCCCTCTGGTCAGATTCCTCAACCGCGCAATGCTCGATGCCGCTACGCCGGCACCGTTGCTCGTGGACGAGCCGCCGCCGCGAGATCCGCGGCGAAACGCCTCGCGTCTGCCGGTTGCAACGCCGATGTGGTGACTCGAATCGCGGGTGGACTTTGAATCCGAAAGCGCTCACCGGCCGCGACTGCCCATCCCCGATCGGCGAGCCGCTGCACGGTTGCCGTCTCCTCGCGGACGGGAATCCACACGTTGAAGCCCGATCGACCGTGCGCCTCGATGTTCCAGTCCGCAAGCGCTTCGATGAGTGCGGCCCGTCGTTCGGCATAGACCTCGGCTGCTCGCGCCAGCAGTCTCCCACTCGACGGATCCGACCAGAGAGCCATCGTCAGGCCCTGTAACAGATGACTGACCCACCTCACGCTGACGAGCTGTCGTCGCTGTAACCGCGCAATCGTGACCGGATCCCCCGTCGTCAGGGCCACGCGGAGATCCGGCCCAAGCCATTTCGAAGTCGATCTGACGACCGCCCAGTGCTTCCGCTGTTGCGTCAGCGTCACGAGAGGTGCTCCCGCGACAGCGGCTGCATCATCGATCTCGATCAGCAACGTCTCGGGACGAAGTCGAAGGACCCGGCGGAGATCAGTCGCGCGGCCTTCGCTGATCGCAGCGCCGGTTGGATTCTGCGCGCGTGAGGACAGGACAACGGCCGGAACTCTCGCCGCGAGCGCGCGTTCGAGCGACTCGGGCCGCGGACCGTCATCGTCCACGCCAAACGGAAGCGGTGTGAGGCCGAGGGATGCGAGCAGATCGAGGAGCGCGGGAAACGTTGGATCTTCGACCGCGACCTGGTCACCTGCGCGCGCGTGCTCTCGCAGGAGACGCTCGATGGCATCGAGGCTCCCACTGGTCACAGCAACGGGGCCGCTCGCAATGCCATCGGTCGCGAACTCCGTTCCGGCAAAGGCCGCGAGTGCGGGGGATTCCGGTGGTCCGCCGTACAGCCGAGTCGCCGGATCAAACGAGCGCAGGACCCGGGTCACGGATGGAAGAAATGCCGGGTCGGGATTTCCGGACGCGAGGTCGACGAGCCCATCAGGCTGATGCTCGTACCTCAGCAGCGCTGGGACCACCGACGCAGGATGGCGAAGCGTGGTCCCACGACGGCCATTGCCGACCACCAAGCCGCGCGATCGGAGCAGGCGGTAGGCAGCTGCGACGGTGACGGGGCTGACATGAAGAGTGGCCGCGAGCGCCCGGATTGCTGGCAGCTTGTGCCCTCGGGCAAGCGTCCCGGAGTGCAGGCCCTGTTCTATCGAGGACGCGATGGCCGACAGCGCTCCGGCCGCGGATGCCAATTCGTGACATCTCTTAAATTAATTTCGTACTGTAACATAATGTCAATGCAGCAAACGGCGGACATCGCTAGCAGTTGGCCGGCGAAATGGTTCGTGGCGTGAGCCACAATCTAGGCGTGCACCGCAACCCCCTGGACGTGTATCGCGACCGGTTACACGAGCGGCGCGCTTCCTTCGAGCGACTCTCGCGCACCGATCGCCAGTTCAGCAATGCGAGGCTCGGTGTGTTTGGCCTGGGTGCGCTGGCCCTGGTCCTCGTCTGGCAGCAGATCCTCAGCCCCTGGCTGATCCTCGCGCCGGTTGCCGCCTTCATCGTCCTGGTGCGCCGGCACGAGCTGGTCATTCACCAGCGTGGCGACGCGGCCAGGGCGATCGCGTTCTACGAACGTGGTCTGGCCCGCATCGAGGACCGGTGGCCCGGCACCGGCGAACCGGGCGACCGGTTCCGAGACGACAACCACCTGTATGCGAACGACCTCGATCTGTTCGGTCGCGGATCGCTCTTCGAGCTGTTGTCGATCGCACGGACGCGCACGGGCGAAGCGAAGCTCGCCAGCTGGCTGACGTCGCCGGCGCCACCCGGCGAGATCGCGGCACGGCAGGAGAGCAGTTGCCGAGTTCGCTCCGATGCTCGACCTCCGCGAAACGCTGTCGCTGGCCGGTTCCGACGTCGCCGCCGGCGTGCATGGCGACGAGTTGGTGGGCTGGGCCGAAGCGCCGCCTCTACTGACGCCGCTCTGGGCACGATGGGTCGCGGTCGCCTTGACGGCCTTGGTCGTCGTGACCGCCGTCGTGTTTCTGAGCGGCGGCCCTGAAGGCCCCCTGCAGTTCGCACTGCTCCTCCAGGTCGGCTTCGCGTGGCCGCAGCAGAAGCGGGTCGAACGCGCGCTTCATCGCGCAGCCGCGGTCGCGCGCGATCTGGATATCCTCGGACACCTGCTCGAGCGGCTCGAGCAGCAACAGTTTTCAACCGCCCGTCTGCGCTCGTTACGTCAGGCTATCGATGCCGGAGACGGGCGCGCCTCGTCCGCCATCCGCTCACTGCATCGGCTGGTGGAACTGCACGACTGGCAGCACAACCTGCTCTTCCTGCTGATCTCGATCGTCTTTTTGTGGGGCACGCACGTGGCGTGGGCGATCGAAGCATGGCGGGCGCGTCATGGGCAACATATCCGCGGATGGCTCGATGCGGTTGCCGAATTCGAAGCGCTCTCGTCGCTCTCAGCCTTCAAGTTCGAGCATCCAGACGATCCATTTCCGGTGATCGCGACTGACGATCCGGCTGCGGTGTTCGAAGGCGCCGACCTGGGCCATCCACTGATTCCCGCCGCGCGCTGCGTGCGTAACGACGTGCGAATGAATGGCGACCACCGGCTGCTTGTGGTGAGCGGCTCGAACATGTCCGGCAAGAGCACGTTGCTGCGCACGGTTGGCATCAATGCCGTGCTCGCGCAGGCCGGTGCGACCGTGCGGGCCGGGTCGCTCCGGCTGTCGCCGCTACGGGTGGGGGCGACACTGCGGATCCAGGACTCGCTGCAAGAGGGCCGGTCGAGATTCTATGCAGAGATCACGCGGGTTCGCGCACTCGCCGACCTCGCCGGCGGGCCAGTGCCATTGCTCTTTCTGCTCGACGAGCTCTTTCACGGCACCAACTCGCACGATCGGCTGATCGGTGCATCCGGAGTGCTGCGTGGCCTGCTGAATCGTGGCGCGATCGGCCTGATCACCACTCATGATCTGGCGTTGACCTCCATCGCACGGGCGCTGGCGCCGCGCGCGATCAACGTTCACTTCGAGGACTGGTTCGAGGGCGGCGAGATTCGCTTCGACTACCGCATGAAGCAGGGCCCGGTCACGAGAAGCAATGCCATCGCACTCATGCGGGCCGTTGGGCTCGATGTGCCAGGGGAAGAAGCAGGCACCTAGCGAGGCGGGCGTAAGGGGAGCCGACGTATGCAGGAACATGAGGCAGCGGTCACCTATGAGAGCTACCTCCGACTGGACACGCTGCTGTCGCTGCAGGTGCCGCGCTCGGAAGGACCCGAGCATGACGAGATGCTCTTCATCGTCATTCACCAGGTATACGAACTGTGGTTCAAGGAGTTGCTGCACGAGCTGGATCACGTTGTCGTACTCTTCAGGACCGACAAGCCGCATCGCTCGCAGCACACGCTGAAGCGCATCCTCACCATTCTCAAAGTGCTGGTCGCGCAGCTCGACATCCTCGAGACGATGACACCACTCGAGTTCCTGTCGTTCCGCGCACGCCTGGAAGCCGCGAGCGGGTTTCAATCGAACCAGTTCCGCCAGATCGAGTTCCTGCTCGGCGCCAAGAACGACGCTGCACTCGCGCGCTTCCCTGCGGATAGCGCCGCCAGGCTGGCGTTGGAGCGGCGATACCGGGAGCCAACCGTGTGGGACGCGTTCCTCCACTATTTGTCTCGCGAAGGCTATCCAGTTCCGGAGTCACATCTGGCGCGCGACTACACGAAGCCGGTGCAGCCAACGCCAGCGATTCAGGAGATCCTGATCGAGGTGTATCGCCGCGACGTCAAGAGCGCGGAGATCTGCGAGCGGCTCGTCGATCTGGATGAAGGCCTCGCGGAGTGGCGCTACCGTCACGTCCGGATGGTCGAGCGCACGATTGGCGGCAAGCCGGGTACGGGCGGCTCTCGCGGAGCCGCATATCTTCAATCGACGATCGGGCGCAATCTGTTTCCCGATCTCTGGGAAATTCGCTCCCGGCTTTAGACAGGCCCGGTCATTGTCGACAATCAAAGACCCCGAAATCGAAAATGCTTTGTCACCGACCCAGGTGCGTCGTCAGGTAATCCGTCAGCACGTCGACCTGGCGGTCATCTATCGACGCGCCGTATTCCTTCATCGTGACGACGATGTCATGCCACTGATCGCGGTTGTAGTAGCCGCGGAACTTCGTCACCTCGGTGAGTTCATGGCAGGCGGTGCATGAAGAAAGGAGGATCTTCTTCCCCTCTCCTTCGGGCAAATCGTCTTCGGGAGCTGCCGCTCGCGCCCCTGATGCCGACAGCACAACCATCACGACGAAGCCCACGACACTGGCGATCACCCAGCGCATGCCGGAACCTTGAACCCCTGAGCCGCCGCTATCGAATCACCGCCGTGATATTCCGTTTCGGCGCGCGTCCAACTTTGATCTGCGCCACTTCTTTTCGCGACGACACGTCGATGGCGTGAACGAAGTCGGTGTTCTCCGTCGTGATGTAGATCAGTTTGCTGTCCGGGGTGAAGGTGACCCAGTCAGGCCGGCCACCAAGGTCGACCGGATTCGGCAGGAGTTTCAGATCCGGCAGCGAGTACGTATACACCCGCGCGTTCGGTCTGCTCGTCACCCACAGCGTCTTCCCGTCTGGCGCGACACCAAGACCGTGCGACGGCGATGCGTTGAACGGCCCTTTGTCGACCTTCTCTGCCGGAACATCGTCTGGCAAGGTGATGCGGGCGACTTCCTTGCGCTGCTGGAAGTCGACGACCGCGAAACCATGGATATTCGAGAGCTGTACGAAAATGCGCTTGGTCGAACCGTCCGGGTTGACCTCGAACGCCATCGGGCGAACGCCTTCTTCGAAGAGTGTCCACAGGGTCTCGTCCGTCTTCTGATCGATGACCGTCATCACTCTGCCGGCGATCGATCCTGCGATGACGTGCTTGCCGTCCGGTGTGACGTAGACGTTGTGGATCCCGCCCTTCGTTGGAATGCTCTTCACCTTCTCGAGCGTCTTGGTGTCGATGACGTCGACGGCGCCCGGCGCGGTCACGATCCCGACGTAGACACGCGCCCCATCCTTGCTGATAGAGATGTTGTTCGGACGGCCGGTCAGCGGGATCTTCTTCGTCGTCTGCAGCGTCTTGCCGTCAACGACATGCAGCGTCTGCTCTGCCTCGCTGCTGAAGAAGAAACGGCTTCCGTCAGGCAGGGCGGCCGCGCCGTGATTGATAGGAACACCCTTGATCTCGCCCACGATCGTGTTCGTGGCGGGATCGATCAGATGGATGTTGTCTCCGGCCGAATTCGTCTGGACGATGCGCACCTGTGCCCCTGCGGCGATTGCGGATACGAGAACGGCAACGACAGTCCAGACCATCCGACGGAAAAGAGCGACAGCCATCATGAACGCCTCCTTGGCGGAAAAGTGAGGTTAGCACGGGCTTTGGGCCACGGGCTACGGCGCGGGGCGGAGGCACGACGGTAGACTGGAACCGGAGGCAGGAGCCTGACCGCGAATCCGCTCGCGCAGCATTACTCACGATTTCGCGTCGCCGAACGTCTGCTGCTGACCGGCCACTCGCACCAGGCGTGGCCCGATGCCGGCTTCGAAGCGCAGCAGCGCGCGTGGCTCGATGCCGCAGCGTTCGTCGACGAGAAATGGGAACGGGCGGCTGTCCAGGCTGCGGCAGTCCGCGCGGGCTTCGCCCGGCTGATCGGCGACAGCGCGGGCAACATCGCACTCGGACAGAACACGCACGAGCTCGTCACGCGATGGCTTTCGGCGCTGTCACTTCTGAAGCGCCCCAGGATCGTGACGACGGATGGAGAGTTTCACAGCATCCGGCGGCAGGTCGATCGCCTCGCCGAGGAAGGGATTGCGATCGTCAACGTGCCAGCCCATCCGGCCGACACGCTCGTCGAGCGCGCGATCGCGGCGATCGATTCCCGGACTGCGTGCGCGATGGTGTCGTCCGTGCTCTTCGAGACGGCCGAGATCGTCCCGGGGTTGGACATGCTGGCTGCGGCGTGTCGTCATCAGGGTGTGCCGCTGCTGATCGACGCCTACCACCAGATCAATGTCGTCCCGTTCAATCTCCAGCAGGCCGGTCTGAACGATGTCTTTGTCGTCGGAGGCGGATACAAGTACTGTCAGCTGGGTGAGGGCAACTGCCTTCTGCGAGTGCCGCCCGACGCTCACTTGCGTCCGGTGTTGACCGGCTGGTTCGCCGCCTTCGAAGCACTCGAGGAACCCGGCCAGGGTCGCGTCGAGTATGGACGTGGCGCCGCTGCCTTTGGCGGCGCAACCTACGACGTCACTTCGAACTACCGCGCCGCGGCCGTATTCGCCTTCCACGAACAGCAAGGGCTGACCGTGGATCGGCTGCGAGCAATCAGCCGCCACCAGGTCGGACTGCTGAAGACCGAGTTCGAACGGCTCGACATCTCACCTTCGGTCGCCCAGGTCGAGCCGATGCCTGAGGATCGCCGCGGCGGCTTCCTTGCTATCCGCATCCCTGCCGCCAGAGAGATCGCGCATCGTCTGCGCGAACGCGGCGTCTACGTCGACGCGCGCGGAGATCTGCTGCGGGTAGGGCCTGCGCCGTATCTGCGGGACGATCAATTGGCTGATGCAATCGCTGCACTCGGCGAGGCGCTCGCCTAGTCTAGAGCCGCAGAATCTTCCCCGGATTCATCCTGTTCTCCGGGTCGAGGGCGCGCTTGATGGCCTTCATCACCTCGACGGCCTCGCCATGTTCCTCTTCGAGGTCATCCATCTTGCCAAGCCCGATACCGTGCTCACCCGTGCAGGTCCCGCCCATGGCGATGGCTCGGTGCACGAGCCGATGATTGAGGGCCTTCACCTCGTCGAACTCCGCCGGGTCGTCACGATTGAACACGAAGTTCAGATGGAAGTTGCCATCGCCAACGTGACCGACCAGCGGAGCGAACGCCTTCGAAGCCTGAAGGTCGCGCTTCGTTTCGAGGATGCACTCGGCGAGCCGTGAGATCGGCACGCAGACATCGGTGACCCACGAGTGGCCGCCAGGCCGCATGGCGCGTGATGCCGGCAGCGTGTTGTGGCGCGCGCGCCACAAGCGCGAGCGATCTTCCGTGGTCGTCGCCCACTCGAAATCGGCGCCGCCATGCTCGGCCGCGATCTCCTGCACCGACGTCGCGTGCTCGCTGACGCCGGCCTGACTCGTCCCGTGAAACTCGAACAGCAGCGTCGGCTTCACGGCTTGCGACAAGTGGGAGAAACGATTGACGGCGTCCACCATGACTTCATCGAGCAACTCGATTCGGGCAACCGGAATCCCGAGCTGGATGGTGGTGATGACCGTCTGCACCGCTCCCGCCAGCGAGTCGAACCCACAGATGGCAGCTGACACCGCTTCAGGCTGGCCGTACACGCGCAGCGTGATCTCGGTAATCACGCCGAGTGTGCCCTCCGATCCGATGAAAAGGCGCGTCAGGTCGTAGCCAGCTGACGACTTGCGTGCGCGGCCACCGGTGCGAATGATGCGACCATCGGCGAGCACGACCGTCAACCCACGCACGGTCTCGCGCATCGTTCCATAGCGGACAGTAGTGGTCCCGGATGCCCCGGTTGCCGCCATGCCGCCAATGGTCGCGTCCGCTCCGGGATCGACCCAGAAGTAGACACCGGTGTTCGCAAGTGCCTTGTTCAACTCCCTGTGCGTGATGCCGGCTTCGACCGTAACGTCGAGGTCTTCGACACTGAGCCGCAACACCCGGTTCATGCGCGACAAGTCGATCGAGATGCCTCCCTCGACGGCATTGACGTGACCTTCGAGAGACGAACCGGCACCGAAGGGCACGACCGGAGCACCGGCGCCTGCTGCTGCTCGCATCACAGCGCTGACTTCGTCGGTCGATACGGGATATACGACGACATCGGGCTGCCCGGCCGGGTGCCACGATTCGCTGTGACTGTGGTGCTCGAGCTCGGTGGCGTTGGTCGTACAGCGGTCGCCGAGCAGCGCCCGCAGTTCGGCGAGCAGCGCCGCGCGACCGTCAGGGGTTAATCGAGAAGGCAGCTATTTCCTCCCCATCACGCTGTCGATGCTCCAGATCCCTGCACCCCGAGTTGCGATGTAGAGGAATGCGAAGCAGAACGCCGCCGCGTCGACGCCCATATTCATGTGGGGGAGCAACCCCATGGGCATTCCGGGACCCTGACCTCCCATGCCGATAACGGTGACGTGGATGTACCAGAACGCGACCGCCATCTCGCCGCTGGCGATGAAGGCGGCGAGCCGCGTGAAAAGACCGACCATGATCAGGAGGCCGCAGACAGTCTCGATCGCTCCCGCCGCGCCCATCAGACTCATCAGCGCCGCCTGTTGTCCGCCGAGCCACCCGAACATTTTCTGCAGGCCGAAGCAGCAGAACAAGAAGCCAAACACGATTCGGAATAGTGCGTACGTCATCGGTGCGTAGCGTTCTGGAATCATGATCCTCCCTCGTGTGGTCCCGGATTCTATCCGGCTTTCGCCGAGGGCCGGTAGAGACGCCGCACGATGAGCGCGATCGCGCCGTAGGTGACGATGAGCAGTGCGAGGCCGAGCCGAACGTTGGTCTGCTCGGCAATGAAACCAATCGATGCCGGCACGACCATGCCGCCCACCTGCGCAACTGTCAACAGCCCTCCGAACAGAGATCCCGGATTGCCCCGAATGCGCTCTCCCGCGAGTGCCAGCGACGTGGGCATCACGAGTGCCATGCACACGCCAACGACGAACGGACCCACCATGACGAGCGCCGGCGACGCAGACACCACGAGGACGAGGAGGACGAGGGCGCTCAGGACAGCGCTCCGCTCGATGGCGACTTCCTTCGACCGGTCGACCCGACTCGAGAAAAACGTTCTCGACAGAATGAGACCCAGCCAATGTGACGAGAGCACCAGGGTCGCGACAGGTGCGCTCAGGCCCGACGCGATCACGAAGCTGGTCGTCCACCCAGCCATCGACGCCTCGTTGCCACCGCCAAGCGTGACGAGGAGGAGAAACCATCCGAACCCGGGCTGCTTTGCAAACTGACGGAGCGCGGCAATCAGCCCATCCCTTCTGGTCATCGTCGAAACCATGGGTGGTAGTCGCGCGGTGAGCAGTGCGACAACGGCAGAGAGCGCGCCTCCACCGATCACGACAGCTCTCCACGATACGAACTCGGACGCCAGCACGGTTGCCGCGGGCATCGCCAACCCACCCAGGCCCACCATGATTGCGATTACGTTCATCCGCCGGCCGCGCTCCTCGGGAAAGAGCTCCGACGAGAGCGCATTGGATGCAGTGTTGATGGCGGCGGAGGCCAGGCCAACGGCGAAAAGCGTTGCCGCCGCCACCGCGGCGTTGCGCGCCATCGCAAAGAGCGGGAGACTTGCCGCCACGAGCGACGAGGACAGCATGAGGGCGACCCGCTGCCCAGTTGCATCGACCAGCGGGCCAGAGGTGAAGCTGCCGAACAGGAGCCCTGCGAACAGCGTCGAGATGAGCAGACCACGATCAGCCAGCGTCAACCCGAACTGCTGCACCGCCTCAGGCTGACCGAGGACGGTGCCGGGAAGTCCGAGGATCATCCCGAAGACAAACATCCCCGCGCACGAGACGACGAAAAGACGCTCCCGAGGTGACGTCACTGCGGCGGCGTCGCCGATTTGTGCAATGGATTGTAGAAGGGCGTACGAACGACGGTCGCGCCAACGAACTGGCGAGTACCTTCAATGGACATCTCGAAACGCAATCGCGTGCCCTCGACGTGGCGCGGCGCGTCAATACAGGCCAGCGCAATCAACCGCTTCAACGTCGGCGACCACGCGGTCGTCGTGGCGCGCCCGACCTGGCGATCACCATCCAGCACCGGCACCGGAACGCGCGATGCCGCCGATGGAGCGACTGGCGGCAAGCCAACACGCTCGTAGATCGCCTCGACATCTGACCAGTCGATCTCGAGCCCGACAATCTGACGACGGGGCGACCGTGATGCTTCACGAAGCGCCGCTCGTCCGATGAATGCAGCTTTGTCCAGATCGACGAGCCGGCCGAGGCCGATCTCGTACGGTGTGTACTTCTGATCGGGTATCAACGCCTTCTTGCTGCCAACGAAGTCCACGTCGATGAGAAGCAGGCCGGCCTCGACGCGTGCGACGTCGAGGGCGAGCATGCCGGCAGGCAGCACGTCGAACGCGCGTCCGGCGTCGAAGAGGGCGTCCCACACTTCGAGTGCCTGTTCAGCCGGAATCCAGATCTCGTAGCCGAGGTCACCGGTATACCCCGTTCGCGAGACATCAACCGGAACCCCGGCGATGCGTCCGCTCGTGACGCGAAAATACTTCAGCCGATCGACGTCGATATCCGAGCACGCGCGCAGCACCTGGGCCGAGAGCGGGCCCTGCAACGCCAGCGCCGCGAGGCTCTCGCTGACGTCCTCGATGGTCACATCGAGACCGTGAGCGTTCTGCCTGAACCATCGAAGGTTTGGCTCTGCCGCCGTCCAGCGAAAGCGCTGATCCTCGAGTCTCGATACCGTCCCATCATCGATGACGTGGCCGTGCTCGTCGCACCAAGGTGTGTAGAAGACCTGGCCGACAGCCATCCGCTCGACGTTGCGGGTGATGATGCGGTTGACGAGCGCCTTGGCGTCGCGGCCCGAGACGATGTATTTGAACAGCGGGGAGACGTCGATCAGCGCCGCCGCGTTCCTGATGGCGTTGTATTCGTGCTCGTGATGGGTCTGGTACGCGCTGACCGTGTAGTACCCGGACCAGTCGCGATAATTGAGCGATTCGCACAGCGGAAATGTGCGGGCATGAAAGGGCGTACCAACGGGCACTCGCGGATTATATGGGAGCGCCGCAAGATGTACATTGCCGGGAATCGCAGCGGAGTGACGGAGCCACATGCTCGTCGGTCAAGAGGTGGAGCCTCGCTAGATATTTGGGAGGCCGAGGAGTTGAGGCCCGTCTGCCGCGCGGAATGCCTCGAGCGCCTCACGCCGACGCTCCTCGGCCCGTCTGACGATGTGTCGAAAGTCGGACGTCGCACGAAGAGGATCGAGGTTCGGGTAGCTCACGAGCGCTGACGCTGCATAGAAGCCTCGTTCGATGCTCCGTTCGAGCAGCTCGAGCGCCCCATCTCGTTCCCCCGCCATCGCCAGAGCGCCGGCCCAGTGAAATTGCCCTTCGGGATCGGTGAAGTTGGAATCGGCGAGTCTGCGGGTATGACGAATGACCTCATCCCATCTCGACTCGAAGGCGGCGGCCATGACCTCGAGCGCGGTCCGAAGCTGCGGCTGCAGGTCTGGCTGTTCGATAAATGGACGAATCATCGCGAGCGCTTCATCGGTCCTGCCGAGTTGGTAGAGCGCGGTCGGCTTGGCGATCGATGGGGCGCTGCGATCCACAGCGAGGGCTCGCTCCCAATCGTTCAGCAGCATGTAGGTCTGTGCGACGCTGGTCAACACCGCCGGATCGAGCCGATGGGCGCGCTCGTGCGCAGCGGTCGACGCCTCGAGCAGGCCGCAGTAGCGGCAGCAGTGCACCAGGCCCGCGAACAGTTCCGGTTCCGACGGGGCGTGCCGGACGCGCTCGAGGAGCCGCACCATCGCTTCGCGGGCGTGGCCGGCTTCGACCTCGATGTAGGCATAGAGCTGATGCGCCAGCGAGAGGTTGGGGTTGATCTCGAGGGCTCGTGTGATCGCCTGCTCGCCTCGCGCCGCATTAGCCATCGCGTTCGCCGAATCACCGAACTTGCCGATCAGGCGGTAACAGCGGCCGAGCCGCGCCCATGCCGGCGCAAACTGCGGATCGATCTCCACGGAGCGGCGATACAGATCGAGCGCGGCCGTCCACTTCGACACGTCGAGCTGCATTTGATTCGCGCGCAGATACAGCTCGTACGCCTCGGCGCTTGCTGGCGCATCGCGATTGATGCGGCCCTGCTCGCGGGCCGTCAGCGACAACGACAACGAATCGACGATCTGCTTCGCCAGCGCGTCCTGGAGCTGAAAGATCTCGTCGGTCGCCGAATGCGAGGTGATGGCTCGCATCAGGGTGCCCGACGGCGCGTGCACCAGCTGCGCGTTGACGCGGACCTGCTGACCGCTGCTCAAGAGCGAACCGAGCAGGACGACATCGACGTCGAGCGCCGAGGCGAGCGCGGCCAGGTCGGGCGTCTCGCTCACAAACCTCGCCGCCGCCGCCGTCGAGCGGATGACGACGGAGGGAAGTCCCGACAGCGCAGAGCTGACGGCGTCAGCAAGGCTGAACGCCAGGAAGTCGATCGACGGATCCGGACGCAGGACACGAAACGGCATCACCACGAGTCGGGTAATGGGCCGGACCGGTATGACGCTGACTGAATCGATCGCCAGCAGTGCCGAACGCAGCTCTTGCGCGAAGACCGCGGCACTTTGATATCGATCCTCGGGCTGCTTCCGCAACGCTCGGTGGATGACGCGGTCGAGGGCCACGACATCGGGCGACCCGCCAAGGACAGCTGGTTCTTCATGCGTGATCGCCCGAGCGACGGCGAATACCGAGTTCCCGTTGAATGCCGAACGGCCGGCCAGCATTTCATACAGGACGGAGCCGACCACGAACAGATCGCTGCGCGCGTCGACCAGGCCACCTTCGATCTGCTCGGGCGCCATGTAGCGCGGTGTTCCCATGACCATCCCGGGAATGGTCAAGTCTTTGTGCGTCGTCCCCAGTTCACTCGTGAAGGGACGAGCGAGACCAAAATCCAGCAACTTGACCGCATGCTTGGCCAGGAAGATGTTCGACGGCTTGAGGTCGCGGTGGACAATCCCCTTCTGGTGCAGGGCTCCGAGCGCACTCAGGATCGAGAGCGCAATCTGACCCGCTTCACCAGACGGCAACGGGCCTCGCGCGAGACGCGCGCTGAGCGGTTCGCCATCGAGCAACTCCATCGCGAGAAACAGCTCGTCGCCGTCTGAGTCGATCTCGTAGAGCTGGCAGATGTTGGGATGGCTGACGCTTGCGGCCGTCCGCGCCTCGCGCCAGAGACGTTCGCGCTCCTTCCCGTCACCTGAGTTTGGACGCAGGCGTTTGATGGCAACAGGGCGGTCAAGGCGCTCATCGTGCGCCGCGTACACCTCGCCCATGCCGCCCTCGCCGAGCTTGCGCACGATACGATACCGACTCGAAACCTTCACGCCAAACGCCTTCGCGGGAACACGCTTTCCGAACATATCGTGGACTGGCCCGCGGCGCAAAGAGTCGGGTCATGTCCGGCTGAAGCGGGACAGGACGGCTCAGGCTCTGCCCGCGAACTCCCGGGTCTCGGTGTGAACCTTCACCTTTTCGCCTTCCTTGATGAAGAGCGGCACACGAATCTGCAGGCCGGTCTCGAGCGTCGCGGCCTTGGTGACTCCGCCAGACGCCGTATCGCCACGCACACCCGGCTCGGTGTGTGCCACGGTCAGCTCAACATGCGGCGGGAACTGAATCGCGATGGGATTGCCGTTGTACTTCAGAATCTGCACGAGGACGTTGTCGACCAGCAGCTCCCGGTCGTCGCCGACCGTGTCGGCGCGGAGCGTCAGCGTTTCGAAGCTCTCCTGATCCATGAAGTGGGAGCCGTCGCCATCCGCATACAGGAACGACGCCGACACCTGCGCCAGATCCGGTTCGCCAAACTTCTCCCCAGCCTTGAATGTCTTGTCGAACACCGCGCGCGTCAGCAGGTTCCGCATCTTCACCCGGACGAGCGTCTGGCCGCCACGCGCCGTCGGCCGGGAGACCTCTACGTCGATGCACACATAGGGGGCATTCTCGAACTCGAAGAACGTCTTCCGCTTGATGTCGATGGCTTCTATGAGGCTGGGCACATCAAGAGTGTATCGGGGGACGATCGAGCGCGGCACATGGATTTCTGGCAGGCCCGCCTCGCGCGCTGCGGCAAACCAGCGCCGCCCGTGGCGAACCCATCGGGATCGACCTACGTCGCCTGTGTTACCAGCCATCGGGGCCGATCGAACAGCTCAGGTATCTGTCCAGTGGCCAGCTTACCTGATTGGATAGCGGTTAGACCTCGTGGTCGCACTTGCCCTACGATTCCAGCGGCATGACTTACGACGTCGTCGTCATTGGTGGCGGTCACAACGGCCTGACCACAGCCGCCTACCTCGCCAGGGCCGGCCGGAAAGTACTGGTCCTCGAGCGCCGCCACGTCCTCGGCGGCGCGGCGGTCACAGAAGAAGTGTTCAAGGGCTTTCATTTCTCCGTCTGCTCGTACGTGGTCTCCCTCCTGCGGCCCGAGATCATTCGAGAGCTCGACCTGCCGAGCCACGGCCTCGAGATCCTCCCGCTCGATGGCACCTTCACGCCCATGCCGAACGGCGATTACCTGTGGCGCATGAACGACCATGCGAAGACCCGCCGCGAGATCGCACGTCACTCGCGGCTCGATGCCGAGGCCTATGACGAGTACGGCCGGGCGATGATCGAGATGGGACGATTCGTCCGCCCGATCCTCAGCATGCTGCCGCCGGATCCGACGTCGCTCGACCCACGAGGACTCAAGCAGCTCTTCATGCTGCTCCAGCGCTTCCGGCGCTTGCCACGCGGCGATCAGTACAACCAGATCCAACTGATGACCATGAGCGCGGTCGATTTCCTCGATCAGTGGTTCGAGACCGACGTGCTCAAGGCGACGATGTCGGCGTCAGGCATCATCGGAACGTTCCTCGGCGTGCGATCGCCAGGAACAGCGTACGTACTGCTCCATCACTACATGGGAGAAATCGACGGCGCGTTCCGCTCCTGGGGACTGTCGCGCGGAGGGACCGGTGCGATCTCGAACGCGATCGCCAAAGCTGCGCGGGCTGCCGGCGTGGAGATCCGCTCGCAGGTGGAAGTCGCTCGCATTCTCGTTGAGGGCAATCAGGCACGAGGAGTGGTTCTGAAGAACGGCGACGAAATCCGCGCGCGCATCGTCGCCTCCAGTGTCGACCCGCGCCTGACGTTCCTGCGGTTCATCGAGCCGGGGCAACTGCCGGACGAGTTCGTCGAGGACGTCAACCATTACCGGTTCCGCGGATCGTCTGCGAAGGTGAACCTCGCGCTCGACGCCTTGCCTGACTTCACGTGCCTGCCAGGGCCAGGCACGCATCTTCGTGGCGCGATCTCGATCTCGCCCAGTGTGGACTACATGGAGCGCGCGTACGACGACGCGAAGTACGGACGCTTCTCGCAGAAGCCCTACATGGACATCGTCATTCCTTCACTGACCGATCCTCGCGTGGCGCCTCCCGGCAAGCACGTCATGTCGTGCTTCGTTCAATACGCGCCCTACCATCTGAAGGAAGGCACGTGGGACGACCAGCGCGAGGCATTTGGTGACACCGTCGTCAACACGATTGCGGAGTACGCACCGAACATCCGCGACATCATCCTGCACCGTCAGGTCGTGACACCGCTCGATCTCGAGCGGGAGTGGGGGCTGTCGGAGGGAAACATCTTTCAGGGCGAGCTGACGCTGGAGCAGCTGTTCTTCCTGCGTCCCGCACCCGGGTGGGCACAGTACCCGAACGCCGGTCCGGGGACTCTACATGTGCGGTTCGGCGACGCATCCCGGCGGCGGCATCATGGGCGCGCCGGGCCGAAACGCCGCCATGCAGATTCTCGTCGGACGGCTAGCGTAGAGCAGATGCACGACACGATCATCATCGGCGCCGGCCACAACGGCCTGGTCGCAGCGTACTACCTGGCTAAAGCGGGACGACGTCCACTCGTCCTCGAACGGCAGCCGTACGTGGGCGGCGGCGCCGTCACCACCGAGATCCACCCTGGCTTCCGCTGTCCGAGCCTGTCGCACGAAATCCTGGTGGATGAGAAGGTCGTCGGCGATCTGAACCTGAAGCGGCATGGAGTCGAGTTCATTCCGCTGCCAGCGCTGGTCTGTGCACTCTCGACCGATGGCGGTGCGCTCGTCCTGCATGACGACGTTGCGGCGAGTGTTGCGTCGCTCCGATCTGTAAACCCAAAAGATGCTGAGGCCTATGCCGCGTTTCGCGCGGCGATCGAGAGGCTCTCGGCGGTCATTGGTACCACGTTCGATTCACCGCCGCCGGATATCGACGAACCGAGTACCAGTGACGTATGGAACCTCCTCAGGGCGGGACGCCGCTTCCGCGCTCTGGGCAAACGGGACGGCTATCGTCTGCTCCGCTGGTTGCCGATGCCTGTCGGCGATCTCATGGGCGAGTGGTTCGAGAACGAGCCGCTCAAAGCGCTGCTTGCGGGCCCCGGCGTCTCCGGCACGATGCTCGGCCCGCGATCGGCCGGCAGTTCCATGGTGTTGCTGCTGCGCGAGGCAAGCCGGCTTCGCTCCGGAGGCAAGTCGATACGGGCCCGCGGCGGACCAGGTGCGGTGACCCAGGCGATGGCTCAGGCCGCGCGCGAGGCGGGGGCGGAGATCCGGACGGGCGTGACGGTCGAACGCATCATCGTCAGCGATGACCGGGTGACCGGCGTCGTGGCGAATGGACAAACGATGTCGTGCGGAATGGTCCTGTCGGGCCTGGATCCACGAACGACATTTCTCTCGCTGATCGACCCCTCGCACCTGGCGCCGGAGTTCACGACCAGGATCCGCAACTATCGCGCATCGGGCACGGTGGCGAAGGTAAATCTGGCGCTCGCGTCGCTGCCCTCGTTTCGCGGGGTTGCCGACCCGATGTCGCTCGCCGGTCGAATTCACATCGGACCCGACCTCGACTATCTCGAGCGGGCGTTTGACTGCGTCAAGTACGGCAACGTGTCAGCCGCGCCCTGGCTAGACATAACAATTCCGTCGATCATCGACACAGAACTGACGCCACAGGGCGCACACGTTGCATCGATTTACACGCATTACTCGCCATTTACCCTTCGCGGGACCGACTGGTCGGTGGCAAAGGACATGCTCCTGTCGAACACCCTCGACGCACTCGAGGCGTACGCGCCCGGCGTTCGATCACTGGTCGTGGCGGCCGATATCGTCACGCCACCCGAACTGCAGGCCCGTATCGGAGTGAACGGTGGACATATCTTTCATGGGGAGCTTGCCCTGGATCAGCTGTTCACGATGCGACCGTTGCTGGGCCACGCGAACTACGGCAGTCCCATCAGTGGACTTCACCTGTGCGGAGGTGGGACACATCCGGGTGGGTTCATGACCGGCACGAGCGGCCGCCTCGCGGCGTGGGCTGTGTTGCGGCAGTAACTGATGCAGTTGCTCGATTAGTAGGTAACCGAGTAATGCGAGACGCAGCCGTCGTCGCCGTGATGCTGGCGCTTCTGGTCACTCTCGACCAGACTGCCTTGGCGCAAGGCCGCCGGGGTGGCCCGCCAGAGCGATTCGGGCCCGGCGCCCCACGCAGCAACGCCTCGCATCATCGGCCACGTGATGACACCAGGCTCGAACACTCCCGTGCGAGCGGCCGATGTCGTGGCCACCAACGCAGTCGGCGCACAGGTTTCCACTAAGACGGACGAGAACGGCGCCTACCGGCTGGAGCGTCTGTCCGCAGGTAACTGGCGGCTCACAGCCTCAAAAGGTGGATACGTTACGTGGCAGTTCGGTCAGCGCCGGCCGTTTCAGCAGGCGCAGCCGATTTCACTCACCCAGGGACAGACATTCACCGCCGACATTCCTCTGACGCGTGGCGGAGCAATTTCCGGTCGCGTCTACGACTCGTCCGGCGACTCACTCGGCGGGCTGCACGTGCGGGTGTACCGCGCAACCATTGAGCAGGGGATGCGCCGGCTCAAGGCGGTCGGTCTCGCCGATCTGACCGACGACACCGGCGCGTTCAGAGTGTACGGACTGCCACCCGGCGATTACTACGTTGCGGCCAGCTTGCGCGTGGCGCCGATCGATTCGGTCGTCGAGACAACCTACGCACCCACCTACTTTCCAGGGACGAGCGACCTGTCCGAGGCGCAGCGCATCAGGCTGGGACTCGGCGCCGAAGCCACGGCCACGTTTCAGCTGCTGTCGCTTCGCACGACACGAATCTCGGGCACCGTGGTCAACTCGGCGGGCGCACCCGCGAACGCGTTCCTCAATCTCGTGCCGCAGGGATCGGAATTCGGCATCCCGACTGGCGCAGGAGGCGTAACCCGTTCGGACGGAACGTTCACGCTGAACGACGTTGCGCCGGGACGATACGTGCTCAAGGCCACGCTCCGTGGAGAAGGGCCCGACGAGTCAGCGGCAGTACCGCTCACAGTCGACGGCAACGAGCTGTCCGGGATTGCCCTGATGACGGGCCGCCCCGCCTCGCTGCGAGGAACGATCGTGGCCGACGCCGGGGCGACGCGAACGCTGCCCGACAAACTGAGTGTCATTGCATTCTCAGCGCGCGAAAGCAGCACGGTTCTCGACCGTGGTGACGGCCTGAAGTTCGAGATCGAGTCGCTGAGCGAGCCATTTCGTCTGGCCGTGGACGGTCTGCCGGAGGGCTGGGCCGTCAAGCAGATCCTCGTGAGCGATGTCGACATGGTTGACGATGCGATTGAGCTTGCACCCGGCCTGCAGGGGCTCGCGCGAATCGTCCTCACCGATCGGCTGACCGATGTGAGCGGGACGGTCACACCGATCGATCAGACAGGTGCGAGATCCGTCGTCGTCTTCCCGGAGAACTCAGCGAAGTGGATTCCGCGATCGCGATACGTGCGTCGGGTCGAGGCTGACCCGAACGGCAACTTTCGTGTCCGCGGGCTGCCGCCGGGAGAGCAGTACCTCGCGTTTGCCACGGACTACCTCGAAGATGGAGAGCACCTCGACCCGGAGTTCCTGACAGAAATCAGAAACGTCGCCGTGCCCTTTACTCTCGACGACGCGAACAAGCAGACGCTCGAATTGAAAGTGGTGGAGCGATGATGGCGCAGCGCACCATCCTGCCCGGCCTCGTGCTGGTTCTCTCAATCATGCTTGGCATCGATACCGCGGCACAGCGAGGCGGCCAGAAGCCCCAGCGTGTCGATCCGATGAAGTCGAGCATCAAGGGGACGATCACTGCCGCGGACACGGGGGCCCCGATTCGCGGGGCCGAGGTGCGTCTCTCGAGTCGCGCGCAGCTACAACCGTCTGGTGACGACCGATGGTGATGGGCTCTTCAACCTCACTGATCTTCCAGCCGGTGAGTATCGATTGAGCGTGTCGCGCACCGGATTCACATCGCTGCTGTTTGGACAGCGTCGTCCATTCGAAGCGGCAACGTCGATCGACCTTTCGGAAGGAGAGACGTTCACCGCGAATCTCGCTCTGACTCGCGGTGGCGCGATCCATGGACGGGTGATCGACGAGTTTGGTGAACCGATTGCGGGGACGCGCGTGCAGGTGTTGCGTTCGCGGATGGTTCAGGGACGGCGCCGTCTGCAGAGCATGGGTCCTGGAGATCAGACCGACGACACCGGCGCCTTCCGAGTGTACGGCCTGCCGCCTGGCGACTACTACGTCACGGCCAGTACCGGCCCTGCCGATTCAGTCAGGAGGGATCCGCCGATCTACTTCCCCGGGACACCAAGCTTCACCGAGGCGCAAGCGATCAGCCTCGCCGCCGGCACCGAGGCCTCGGCCGATTTTCAGCTCCAGCCATTTCGCAATGCGCGAGTATCCGGGATGGTCTTCAATTCGTCGGGAGCGCCGGTGGCAGCCATGGTGCAGCTGTCGTCCGAAGCGGTCGGTATGGGACCGAGCTTCGAGAATGCGGGAGACCCGCGCGCCTTCATGATGATGGCCGATTCGGGTCCTGACGGCAGGTTCACTATCGACAACGTGCCGCCGGGCCCCTACACGCTCACCGCGAACAGTTCGTTCGTGGCTGGTGTCAATGCCGGGCGCGAGGCGGCGGATCCCACGGCGGGCCCCCCAAGGCCATGCTGGACATCATGGAGCGCGGGCCAGAAACAGCGTCCGAGGCGATCGTCGTCGCCGGCGACGACCTGACGGACATCGCGCTGACAACGCGGCGCGGCGGGACCCTCAGCGGCACGTTCGTGGCGGAGAACGGAACTGTTCGTCCGCTCCCTCAGGGACTGTCCGCCGCAGTCCGCCATGCGAACGGCAGCGACGGCATGTCGATGTCGCAGGGCGGACGGGGGAACAGCTTTCGCCTTGCCGGCATGAGTGGCCCGTTCTATCTCACGATCAACGGTATTCCTGAAGGCTGGGCGGTGAGTCAGATCACGGTCGACGGCGCCGACGTGACTGACGAAGCGATCGATCTGAAGGGCACGAACGCAACGGCACGAGTGGTCCTGACCGATCGCATCACGACGATCAGCGGGACCGTGCAGCCTCGCCGCGAGCGCGCGAGCTACAGCGTCGGTGGTCTTTCCCGATGATCCGGCACGATGGATGTATCCGTCTCGATACGTTCGGACAGCGCGGGTCGACGACAGCGGCCGCTTCTCGATTGCCGGTCTGCCTGCCAATCAGCGTTACTACGCCGTCGCTGTCGACTATCTGGAGGATGGCGAGGAGCAGGACACGCAGGTCCTGGAGCGCCTCAGAGCACGCGCCATGACGTTCTCCCTCGGTGAGGCCGAGCAACGGTCAGTGGTGCTCGATCCGGTAACGCGATGAATTCCGGCTCCCTGTAATTCTGAGTTGTGAATGCAGAATGCAGACACTGATTGACACGAGGTGGGTCTTCTGGATTCTGCATTCTGCATTCTGAATTACACGCGACTAGAAGTGATCACTGTGCCAGTAGAAGACGTCTTCCACCTTCTCTGGCATCGCGATGTCCGCAAGCGGTCTCACCATGAACACGTCACGCGCGGCTGACCTGTCCGTCAGAGCGATCTGAGGAGGCACGGGAAACGCCTGCGGCCACCAGGCACGAATGAGGGGCATCGGCGCTGATGGCTCGCGCGCGACCAGCACCTGCAGCATCGCGCCAAGCCTTGCCCCCGATGGATCGCGGTCGCCAGCCTCTTCGAGGGTCCAGCCCTTTGCGTTCTGATGCAGCACGGCGTACGCAACCGCGGAAGCGCCTTCCTCCGCCACGACGAACTCGACCTGTCGCAGACCCCAGGGACCGAGGCCGGCCAGCATGCGTTTCTTCGACACCGCGTAATGAATCATCGATCGGTCACGATCGAGCGCGAAGCGGACGCTCGACGATCGAACTCGATGCATCTCTTCCAAAGCCGGCAGATCCCGTTCGTCTCCGAAGCGCACAAGCATCGCCGGCGCCCCGTTCTTGCGTTCCACGCGGATGGTGACTTCGTCGATCGGAACGGCGGCGAAGCCGAGGCGCTCGTAGAACGATGTGCCAATCTCTGAGAACAACCCGACGAACAGCGCTCCGTCACGGCGTGACGCCTCGATCAACTGTTCGATGAGCTGCGAGGCGTAGCCTCGCCCGCGCTGAAGAGGCGGTGTGAAAACGGCGCCAATGCCGGCCATCCATCCAGCGCGACCATCGAGTCGTACGCGATAGCGGTAACACTTCGCCGTCGCCAGCGGTTTCCCCGCGTCATCGACCAACGCGAAGCGCTGAAGGTGGTTGCGGCCCCACGGCGTCCGGATCTGCGCTTGATTCCATTGCGAGTAGGCGCGTTCTGTCAGACCCTCATTCCAGACTTCGTAGGTCAGTCCCAGGATCTGATCGAGCAGCGGACCATCGGCCACGACAACGTTCATGCAGGTAGATGAATTCTACCGTTCGCGCAGATGCGGGCGGCTTTGTTGTAAAAAGGGACATGACGAAGAGCGCCGAGGATCTGCGATATCCGATCGGTCGTTTCCGGGCGGTGATGCCCGTCACGAGCGAGATTCGCTCGGCCGCGATCGACGCGATTGCCGGCCTGCCGGAACGGATGCGAGCCGCGGTTGCGGATCTCAACGACACCCAGCTCGACACCCAGTACCGGCCAGAGGGATGGACGATCAGGCAGGTGGTCCATCACGTCGCCGACAGCCACATGAACGGCCTGATCCGGGTGAAGCTGGCACTGACCGAGGAAACGCCGACGATCAAGCCGTATGACGAAAACGCCTGGTCATTGCTTGCGGACGCAAGGCTGCCGGTCGATGTGTCCCTGGGCATCATCGACGGCATTCACGCCCGATGGGCGGCGGTGTATCGCGGCATGACCGTGGAGGAGTTCGAGCGCTCCTTCGTGCACCCGGAGGTGGGTGCGCAGCTCACGCTCGATTGGCACCTGCAGAACTACGCGTGGCATTCACACCATCATCTGGCGCATATCACCGAGTTGCGACGCGCGAAGGGATGGTAAGATCGCGACCGTGGCGCAGGACAAGGCAGACATCGGCGACGCGCTCGGCATGATCGAGACGCGCGGTCTCGTCGGCATGATTGAGGCGGCTGACGCGATGCTCAAGACCGCGAACGTCGTGCTCGTCAGCTGGCAGAAGGTCGATGCCGGGCTGGTCACGGCTCTCATCCGCGGCGACGTCGGGTCGGTGAAGGCCGCGACGGATGCGGGCGCTGCTGCCGCACGGCGCGTCGGTGAACTAGTCGGCGTCCACGTGATCGCCAGGCCCGCTGACGATCTCGAGAAGGTCTTTCCTATTCGGTAACAATCCCGTAAGGGGGTCGGGAGTCGACCCCCTTACAGTTTTCGTGGTGCTCCGCTGCGGCGGCGCTTGCGCTCGCGGGCGGACAGCGGTCGCAGCGACAGTTCCTCTCCCACCACCAGCAACGGCTCCGTCGGACGCTCCATGTTGAACATGCGTCCGTCTTCCGTCCGCGCATAGAGCTGGTCGCCGCCCATGAACAGCGCCATTGGACCGCCCTCGCCAATGGCCTCATACAGCCGTATCCCGAACAGATCGCGCAGCGTCGATAGCAGACGTCGAAGCTGTGGGATCGAGAAGCCGCGCCGTCGCAAATCCGCCAGCACCTGGAGCTCGAGGACGTCCATCGGTGTGTATCGACGCTCGGTGAAACCTCCCGCCTCGGTCCGGTGTGAGCGAATCGCCGGGACGAACAGGCGACGCGAGTCCCACCATTGAAGCTGGCGGGCACTGAGCCCGGTCAACGCCGCGACCTCACGTGAGCTGTAATGCTTCTTGAGGCGCATGAGAGTGGACTCAGGCCGTTGTCAGCCGGCCCGGTTTCACCAGGCGAGCTCCGGGCGTTCCTTGTGATCAATGACAAGGTCGGCCATCAGCGAAGCCGTCAGTGGCGCCAGCAGCACACCGTTCCGGTAGTGACCAAGCGCGTAGAACACGCGCGCCATCGATTCTGACCGGCCGATGATCGGCAGCTCGTCGACCGTCTTCGGACGAAGGCCAACTCGAACCTCCTCGAACTGAGCGTGGCCCAGCGACGGGACAAGATCGGTGGCGGCATTCAGAAGCCCACGAACCCCTTCGGCGGTGGGGCGTTCATCGAAGCCAACATCTTCCACCGTCGCACCGACGAGAACGGTGCCGTCAGTCCACGGCACGATATAGCAGGCCTGACCCCAGAGGACGCGCGACGCCAGCGCACGCTCGCTGCGCAGTTGAAGGAGCTGCCCGCGAATGGGCTTCACGTGCGGAGCGTCCGACGTTCGCGATGGCACCGGCCAACTGCCCGTCGCGACGATCACGCCGTCGCTTTCAAAGATTTCCTGTTCGGTCGTCACGCGAGCAGTCGTCGCTCCGCCCTCGATGCCGATCACAGCCGACACGAGACATCTGAACGCCGCGGGCGCGCGCTGCATCGGCGAGCGCGTCCATCAACGGCGTTGCACCGACATAGCCGTGTATCGGCACGACCAGTCCGGCCCTCACGCGATCGGGAAGCGCAGGCTCCAGCCGGCGTGCCGCATCGCCGTCGAGCAGCGTGCACTGCACACCGGACGAAGCGAGAGCCCGAGCCGTCGACGAGAGTGCCGACGCCTCAGCCTCATCGAGCGCGACCTGCAACGTACCGCTGCGGCGATATTCGATCGTTCGCCGCGAGTCGTGCTCGACGCGACGGACGAAGTCGTCGTACATGGCCAGGCTGCACGCCGCCAGATCGCGAAGCTTGGGAATGTGCCCTTCGATTTGCGGCGCGAGAATGCCGGCAGATGCGCGCGTGGCTCCTCGACCCACGCCACGCGAATCCACGAGATGAACGCGTACACCGCGGGACGCAATCTCGTGGGCGATGGCGCAACCCACGATGCCGGCCCCGACGACGGTGATCTTCACAATGGAGATTCTATCCGGCCCTCGATCCTTGACTCCGGGCTCTCGGCTCTGGGCTCTGGATACGGCCAGATTCGAAAGCCAGAGGCCGGAAGCCTGATTAGAATCGAAACTGCATCCCGACCTGCACTTGTCGTGGCCGCTGTGCCATCGTCGGGAGCCCGTAATACGGTGAGAGCAGATTGCCGCTGTAGCCGCCGTAGTTCACGCGGTTGAACAGATTGTCGGCGGTGACGAAGAGCTCCATCATGTAGCGGGCGTTGAAGGCCGCGTCACCCTGATTGCCTCCGCGACCGCCGCCGCCACGCCCGCCGCCACCCTGCCCCTGCGCGCGAAGAGTCTCACCAGCGGAAGCACCAGCGCCGCCGCCAGCCGGCCCTCCAGGCCCGAACCCCGGGCCACCCGGCCCACCGGGACCGCCAGGGATTCCCGTGCGTTGACCACCGAGCGCGAACGCCCGACTCACCCGGAGGTTCGTCGTAAACGTCGCGGTGCCGCGTTCGGTGTTGCGTCCAACACCCGCAGGCCGATCGTTGCTGACGCCGTCACCGTTGTCGTCTCGCCCGGTCGTGATCGTGTACGGCGTCGCCGACTGCGCGTTGACGTTCATGTTGGCGCGCAGACCGAGAAACAGAGGCACGTTGATCATTCCCTGCAGACGATGCCGGACGTCCTGGCGGGAAGGGCCCCATTCCGCGTCCGGATCAAGGTTGTTGGCCGGGAGCGACGTCTCGCTGTCCGCGTGGTTCCGAATCCGGCCGAGCGTGTAGTTGATGTTGAAGAAAATACGCCGCTGCGGGAAGCGGTAGTTCCCCCCGATTGTCAGGCGATCGGTTTCAGATCGTGCCGTCGATTCGAACTGGGTCACGGTGCCAACCGAGGGGTCGGGCCGGTTGCCGAACTCGTCGGGCGCGTTGATGTTGATCGAGCGGATCTGACGACGTCCGCGAAGCATCTGATACGTCGCTTGCAGACTGAAATTCTGCGCGAGCTGGCGCTCGATGCCGAGCGATGCCTGATGGACCTGGGGCATGCGCAGATTCGGGTCGGCCTGAATGCGACCTCGCGGAAGAACCTGTGCCTCTGCACCGGTAAGAGGCTCGGGATACCCCGGATTCAGGATGAGCAGATCGCGCTGCGAGACACCATCGACGCGCAGCGTCTGGTCGTACAGGTTCGCGGAGTACCAGTCATGGAAGAGCCCGTATCCACCACGGATCGCGGTGCGGTTGCCCCAAGGCGTGGTCGTGAATCCGAGTCGCGGCATCAGGTTCAGGCGGTCGTCGATGTGCGACTGCAGCTCGTTGCGGACCCCAACGCTGATCGAGAGCTTGTTGTTCAGGCGGATGTCGTCCTGCCAGTAGAGCCCGAGCTGATACTGCGTGAACCGCGTGTTCACTTGTCCGTTGCGCTGGGTGAACGAGGTCGGCAGACCGGCGTCGTACGCCTCGATGCTGCTGAATGTGAAGGTCCCGGCGTTGTTCTGCGCATCGAAGTTGCTGAATTCGACGCCCTCGAGCAGGAGGCCGACGCGCATCTGATGCTTGCGTCCGACGTTGAAATCCAGATTGTCAGCGAGCTCGAAGGCGCGCGAGGACGTTTCGCTCCACACCCCGGCGCCGCCCTCGCTGAACGCGTCGAGGACGATGACGGCGGGAGCATTCGACGCGGAGAGCGACGTGCTGTTCTGTTGCGTGAACTGCAACCGCAGTTCGTTGAGCGTCGTTCGGCCAATGAGTCCCTGTACCTGGGCTCTCACCTGATGATTCCCGCTCGAACGGTCGTATGCGCGCTCTGGCAGATTGAAACCACCGACGCCAAGATTCTCGGTGGCGCTGTCACCGCGGCGGTACTCGAGGCGCAGCGTTTGATTCCCCGTGAGCGCGTGCTCGAGTCCCACGGTGACGTTCGTCTGCTCTGATGGACGGAACACCACATCACCCATAGGGTTGCCGTTCTCGTCGAGCGCCGTGATCGTGTCCGACTGCTGGTCGCGGCGTCCGTCTACGTTGAGGCGAAGCGACGTCTTCCCTTTCACGATCGGACCGCGCAGTCCCATGTTGAACTGACGGTTCTGCTCGGGTGTCTCCGAAGTCGCAAACGCGTTGCGCGCGTTCATCTCGTCGCCGCGGTAGTTCAGGCTGGCGTTGCCGTTCCACTCCACGACGTTCGGCCTCGTGATGATCTCGATCTGTGTGCGGCCGGCGTCATGGTTGTCGGCTGAGAACGAGTTCGTGCGGAATCGGATCTGCCGGATTTCATCGCGTGACGGCAACCGTCCGCCGCGAAAGCCATTGACCTGGAACACGGCGCCGGCGGCGCCAGCCATTTGCGTCAGCACCTCCGCGAGCTCCTCGGGATCCTCAGGCAACTCTTCGATCTCGGCCTGCTCGAGCGTCGTCGTTATCGAGTTGCCGCGGCGGTCGTCGGTTGCGTTCACGTCGTTGACCACCACCTCTTCCTGCAGACCTGCGATCTTCAGCGTCACGGTCTGATTCGTCGCGCCGCGACGCAGCGTCAGCTGGCTCTCGTACGGCTCGAACCCGGGAAACTCGATGTGCAGTTGCACGTTCCCCACCGGCAACGCTGGCGACATGGCAAGCCCGCGCTCGTCGGTCGCGAACGTGATGGGCTCACCATTTGTCGGTGTCACGACAACGGTCGCCTGGGGAATTCCCGCACCGGTTTCGTCGACGACGACCAGACGCAACTGCGTCTGATTGTTTGTGTTCTGCTGAGCGGCAAGTGGCGCGGCGATAAGCAGCGCCATCAGCCCGAGGATGATCCGTGTCATTTCGTAAACGTGTTCGCCTTGAAACTCGGATTGATTCTGTAATTCCTGACGACCCACTCTTCGTTCGTCTCACCCGTCACGCCACGCGTGATGAGATGAGGAAGTTGAATACCGTTGACCGCCTTGTATTCGGCCAGGTGCATCTCGAGCGTGGCTGGCGGTCCCTGCGCTCCGCGTCCACTACGTCCGCGTGCTGGATCGGCCGCGCCACCTTGAGCAACCGGCTGATCACCGGCGCCCCGTCCCTCCGCCGCGGGAGCGCCGGTGTCGGCGGCGCCCTGCCCTCTCCGCCCCTGACCTCCGCGTCCGCCAAACCCGCGGCCAGCAGGTCCGGTCCACGTCAGCATTAATGGCATATGGCTCATCGTGTCGATGAACACGCGAGTCGCGTTCCCGTCAGGTGTCTTCACTTCCAGTACATCGGCAGTACCTTCGGGCGCCTGTGCGGTCCCGATCCAGCGGAACGGCGTCTCGCTCGTGAGCAACAGGGCGATCAGAAGCCGACTGACCTCACTCTGGATATTGCGCCTCTGAAATTCGCGGAGGCGCTCGAGCGCCTCCGGCGAAGGTGCACCCTGCCCATTGCCGCCGCCGGCGGCTCCACCCGTACCACCAGCCGGCGCGCCCCCGCCGAAGCGGCCGCGACCACGCGCACCAAAATCACCGCTGACTTCCGACGAGAACTCACTGCCGTTGAGGATGTCCGTGCGATCCAGCGATGAGCCGCCGACGCCAACCGTCAGCGATTCGTTGCGGCGGAACTTGTCGGGGAGCTCGAGGAAGATCTCGGTGTCGCCTTCGAGATTGAAGTTGCCGTTCGCGCGACGAGTGGTCCCCGTGATCTGCAGCTTCTTCACCGAGGCAAGCTTGTCCTCGCCGCCAAGGGCCTTGCGCGCTTCCGCCAGCACGGCGTTCGCCTTGACCTCCTCCGGCTGTTGCCCGGCACTGGCCGTCTGAACTCCAGGCGCCACTACCGCGAACAGCACGATGGCGATGCAGGCAGTCCGCATAGAGTCATTATTCCTGTGCTGTTCAAAGGCGCATGGTTAAGTGACCGCAAAGAGATTGTTAAGAATGTAAAAGCTTAGAATTCAATGCCTTACGGCGATTATGCATGCTAAAATTCGCCCCGTGAAGCTCCAGAGACCCAAGGGGACGACGCTCGTCACGGTCGCGCTGCTGATTCTCCTGCCGACGCTCGCCGTGCTGCAGTACCAGTGGGTTGGGCAGTTGAGCACCGCTGCCCGTGAACGCCTGCAGCGCAACGTTCGCATCGCCGCGGCCCAGTTCCGCGAAGGCTTTGACGGAGAAATCGTTCGCGCCGCCCTGAGTCTCCAGGTTGGTCCGGCCACTGTCCGCGAAGGCGTGTCCGAACGGTACTCCGACCGCTACAACACCTGGCTGAATACCGCCGGCCATCCTCAGATCGTTTCAAACGTGCTCGTCGTCGACGGCGACAGTGGCGAGCTGCGGCTGCGGCGCTGGAATTCTGACATCGATGCACTCGAAACAACCGAGTGGCGTCCACCGCTGGAGGGCTGGCGGTCACAGATCGAGCAGGAGTTTCGGGATTTCAAGGCCGGGCGCGCGTTCGACCGCAGACAGGTGCTTCGGGGCGAGGACTCTCTGATTGTCGTGCCCTTGAGGAACCTCGTCGTTCCACCTCGTCCGACACCTGGTCCACAGACGGTGACCCCCGTGTTCGGCTTCACGATCATCGAGCTGAACATGCCGTACATCCGCGAGCAGATGCTGCCAGAGCTCGCGTCACGACACTTCACGCATGTCGAAGGTGACGTGTACCGCGTGGCCGTGACTGCTAAGGACGACCCGTCGAACGTACTCTACCGCTCCGATCCGGACGCACCGGTCGACCCGGATCGCGCGGATGCATCCGCGGCGCTCTTCGGCATCGGCACGCAGGCATTTTTCTTCGGACGGCCTCCTCGTCCCCCTGTCGAGGATCGTTCGGCGCGCGATCAAGGCACGCGGCTGCGTGGCGAAGAACCGCTCCCGGGAGCGGACCGTGGACGGCCCGAGGACTTCGGCCGGTGGCAACTCCTGGTGCAGCACCAGAGCGGTTCACTCGAGGCGGCGGTTGCGCGCGCCCGGCGACAGAACCTGGCGATCAGCTTCGGCGTGCTCCTCCTCCTCACGCTCAGCATCGCGCTGCTCGCGGCAACGTCACGTCGCGCCCATCGCCTGGCACGTCAGCAGATGGAGTTCGTCGCGGGCGTGTCTCACGAACTGCGCACACCGGTCGCGGTGATTCGGTCCGCTGCTGAAAATCTTTCTCACGGCGTCGTCGACAGCGGCGATCGCGTCAAACGCTACGGCCAACTGCTCGAGACCGAAGCCCGTCGTCTCGGCGAGATGGTCGAGCGCGTGCTGCAGTACGCCGGCATCGAGTCAGGCCTCGCGAGAGGCGCGCGGGTCCCTCTCGCCCCGACCGACATCATCGAGGGCGCCATCGACAGCTCGGTCACCTTGCTCGAACCGGAGCAAATCACCATCGAGCGTGATTTCATCCCGAATCCTCCGACGATCGTTGGCGACGCGGTTGCGTTGCAATCAGCTGTGCAGAATCTGATTGCCAACGCCGTCAAGTACGGTGGCCGCGATCGCTGGGTCGGTATCAAAATCGAGCATGGCCGTCAGCGTCGCCGGCCGGAAGTCTGGATCACCGTGAGCGATCACGGGGTCGGCATCCCGGCATCTGAGCTCCCGCACATCTTCGACCCGTTCTACCGCGGCTCGGATGCCGTCGCCCGTCAGGTCCACGGCAACGGGCTGGGCCTCTCCCTCGTCAGACGAATCGTGGCGGCACACGGAGGACGGGTCACGGTGACGACCAGAGCCGGTGCCGGCAGTTCGTTTACCATTGCATTGCCGTCGGCCGAACCCGATCAGCGGCCAAGCGCGGTCGCCAGCCAGCTGCAGACGACGCACTCGTAGCAGCCGCGGTTCGAAACCAAGGGAACCACACCACTCGTGTCGCGCCGCATACTCCTGGTCGAGGACGAGCCGGGCCTCGTGTTGACGCTCACCGATCGACTCATGGCCGAGGGCTATGACGTCGAGAGCGAAGGTGACGCGGTCAAAGGGCTCGCGCGCGGCAGTGCGGGAAACTTCGACGTCATTCTGCTCGACGTCATGTTGCCGGGTGGAAGCGGATTCGATGTGTGCCGGACGCTGCGCCAGCGCGGCGTCCAGACACCGATCATGATGCTCACCGCCCGTGGGCAGGTTGTCGATCGCGTCGTCGGGCTGAAGCTTGGCGCCGACGACTATCTCGTCAAGCCTTTCGAGATGGCGGAGCTGCTGGCGCGCATCGAGGCATTGTTGCGGCGCGGCACTGCGCCAGCCTCGAGTCCTTCCGTTGGAGAGACCTTCCGCTTCGGCGAAATCTCGATCGACTTCCGCCGGGCCGAAGTAACCAAGTCAGGCCAACCCATCGAGCTGTCGGCACGCGAGTTCAAGCTGCTGCGATATTTCGTCGAGCATCGCGGTGCCGCGTTGTCGCGCGATGAGCTGCTCAATGAAGTGTGGGGCTATAACGCCATGCCTTCGACGCGGACCGTGGACGTCCACGTCGCGTGGCTCCGTCAGAAGATCGAAGACAATCCCAGGCACCCCCAGTACATTCACACCGTCCACGGCCTCGGGTATAAATTCGTCGTTTGAACATCGCCGAGGCCCGCTCGGAGAGCGGGATCAACCACATGCTTCGCCGCGTCTGCGTCTTCTGTGGCTCGAGCGCAGGTCTGCGACCTGAGTACGGCACGGCCGCAGAACGGATTGCCATCGAGTTGGCGAAGCGCAACGTGGGGATCGTCTTTGGCGGCGGTCGCGTCGGCTTGATGGGCATCGTGGCCGACACGGCGCTGGCGCACGGTGGACACGTGATCGGGGTGATCCCGAGCGCCATGGTTACGCGCGAAATCGCGCATCGCGGGCTGCCCGATCTGAGAATCGTGGCGTCCATGCACGAGCGGAAGGCGCTGATGGCAAGCCTGTCGGACGCCTTCATCGCGCTGCCGGGCGGCTTCGGGACCTTCGAGGAGTTCTGCGAGGTCGTCACCTGGACGCAGCTGGGACTTCACGGGAAACCGTGCGGGCTCCTCAATGTCGCGGGTTATTACGACGGACTCATTGCGTTGTTCGACCGGGCCGTCGCTGATGGCTTCATCCGGCCGGAAAACCGCGGAATCGTGCTCGCTGATACCGACCCGGAAGCCTTGATCGAGCGCCTGGTCGAGCGGCCGGCGATGTCTGCCAGCGGCGTTATTGGGCCGGCTGAGACATGAAGAGGCCTTTTGAGTGCAGGCGATCGAGGACAGATCCGAAAATGAGGTCGATCCACGAAGGTGGATCCCGCGAGATGACGCCTGTTTCAGGGCTTTCCTGAGGCACAGCCCTTGCTCTGGGGTAGAGCTCGAAAGGATCAGCATATGACCAGGACTGCGACCGGCATTCTGGCGCTTATTTGCGTCGCGGTCGGCGCTGGCGGTACGTTCCTGGCGCTCCGGAACGATCCGGCCACCGCGACTGCCGTCGAACAAGCCCAGCCGTTGTCCCAGACTTCCAGCGACATCGTGGCAGAGTCGGAGGGAATCATCGAGCCCGTGCCGGCCACAACGCCGGCCCCGGCAGCACCTGTCGCGCCTCAGACCAGACCGACCCCGCCGCCGCCCGCGCCTCGACCTGCGGCTCGCCGCGTGGCGTCTGCACCCCGGGCGCCCGAGCCGCCGGCGGTGCCTGCACCGCCTGTGGTCAGCCCCCGTCTGACGGTTCCGATCGAACCGGCTGCGATCACGGACAACCAGGCCTCGCGTTCAGTGGAACCTCCTGCGCCGACGTTCGAGGAGTTGGTCGTCGCCGCGGACTCGGTGATCGGACTGCAGTTGGAGTCACCGGTCTCGTCCGACAGGGCACAAGTCGAAGACAGCGTGGTTGCCCGCGTGACGCGTGATGTCAGAGTGGGCGATCGCGTAGCTATTCCGGCTGGAGCCAAGGCCTATGGTGAAGTCACGCTCGTAGAGCGCGGAGGCAAGATGCGGGAGCGCGCGCGGCTCGGCGTGAGGTTCACCTCGGTCGTCCTGGCAGACGGAACGCGGCTGCCGATACACACTGAGACGATTTATCGCGAGGGCGATCCTCCAGGGCGCGAGAGCGCCGCGAAGATCGGTGGTGGTGCGATCGGCGGAGCAATCATCGGAGGCATCCTTGGCGGCGCGAAAGGAGCGGCCATCGGTGGCTCCATCGGCGTCGGCGCGGGCACAGCCGCCGTGATGGCCGGAGATCGCAATCACGCCACACTGTCAGCCGGAACACCGCTGACGGTGAGGATCGAAGATCCGATCGTTGTGACGGTGGAAAAGTAATTCGCTAACTCCCAACTCCCGACTTCCAAGTCCGAATCGAAGTGACTTGGAGTTGGGCGTTGGCGGTTGGGAGTTAACTCGTTTCTAACAGACTAGGCCGCGCGGCTACTGGAGATCGCCTTCAGCAACGCCTGCACCTTGTTCGTCGCCTCCCACGTCAACTCCTTATCGCTCTTGCCGAAGTGACCGTAGTTGGTCGTCTTCAGGAAGATCGGACGACGCAGATTCAACTGCTCGATGATGTCGGCCGGCTGGAAGCTGAACACGCGATTCACTGCCTTGATGATCTTCGCGGGATCAACGTTCGCCGTACCGAACGTGTCGATGTGCACGCTGACCGGATCGGGATGGCCAATCGCATAAGCGAACTGCACTTCGCAGCGCGCGGCGAGCTTCGCAGCAACGATGTTCTTGGCAACCCAGCGGCCCATGTAGGCGGCGCTGCGATCGACTTTCGTGGGATCCTTGCCCGAGAACGCGCCACCACCATGACGACCCATGCCGCCGTAGGTGTCGACGATGATCTTGCGACCGGTGAGGCCAGTGTCGCCCTGCGGTCCGCCGACGACGAAGCGGCCGGTCGGGTTGATGAGGAACTCGGTCTTGTCGGTGAGCAGCTTCGCGGGCAGCACCTTGCGGATCACGTTCTCGATGCAGAAGCTCTCGATCGTCTTTGTGCGAGACTTCAGGTGTGTGCTGCGTCGAGATCACGACGTTGGCGATGCCAACCGGCTTGTTGTCCTCGTAGACCACCGACACCTGTGACTTCGCGTCGGGACGCAGCCACGGCACACCGCCGCTCTTGCGAATGCGCGTGAGCTCGCGGCCGAGGCGGTGCGCGAACATGATCGGCGCCGGCATGAGCTCGGGCGTCTCGTTGCTCGCGTAGCCGAACATCAGTCCCTGATCGCCGGCGCCTTGCTTGGCGGTCTTCTTCCCGGCCGCCTTCTTGGCATCGACACCCTGGGCGATGTCGGGCGACTGCTGCGTCACCAGCACGTTCACGAACACCTTGTCGGCATGAAACACGTCATCGTCGTTGACGTAGCCGATCTCGCGGATACTGTCGCGCGCGATCTTGACGAAGTCGAGCTTGGCCTTCGTCGTGATCTCGCCGCCGACGATCACGGTGTTCGATTTCACATAGGTTTCGCAGGCGACGCGGCTGAACTTGTCCTGGGCCAGGCACGCATCGAGGACGGCGTCGGAAATCGTATCGGCGACTTTGTCGGGGTGGCCTTCGCCGACCGACTCCGAAGAGAAGATGTACTTGTCCATAAAGCTCCAAAAAAAAGCCCGCGAGGGTCGCGGGCTGATTCGCGACTTAGACAGATCAGCCGGGGTATCCGGCGGTGCGGCCCATCAAGTCGTGGAAATCGCCGCACAAACGACCCTTTAGTATCATTCGCGGCCATCAACGTGTCAACGGGCGTCGTCACGCGTCGGGAGTAAGATCCAGGGTCTGGAGGACGGTATGCGCTTTCGAATGCTGTCGGTCATCGCTCTGGTCGGGCTGGCCGTGTCGTTGACGTCGGCACAGGTCAAGAAATCTGAAATGCCAGGCGTTCGCAACTATTCGCGCGTCGATGCCACGGTCGGATGCGGTGGCGCTGTCGATCCCAGCCGCGATGTCGGCGCTGAGGAAAGAGGGCTACGTCTCGGTCATCAACCTTCGCCTGGCGAACGAGGCCGGGGCGGATATCGATGCCGGCCGCGCTGCCGCCAAGGCCGCCGGGCTCAAGTACATCCATCTGCCGTTCAACGCCGCGTCACCCGATCCCAAGGTGGTCTCCGACTTCCTTGGTGCGGTCGCGGACAAGTCCAACCAGCCGGTCTTCATCCACTGCGGATCGGCCAACCGCGTTGGCGCCGTGTGGATGATCAAGCGCGTGCTGCAGGACGGGTGGGCGGTCGACCGCGCACAGACGGAAGCCGAGGCGATCGGGCTCCAGAACCCGCAACTGCTGGCATTTGCAACCAGCTACATCAAGGAGCACAGAAGAAGCCAGTAAGGCTCTCGGCTCGGGATTCGGAGCGGATCGACTTGCGAGCGATCGAGACGTTTCAGATAGGCTGTTCAGGACATGTCGATGGGTCTCCGCCACGCGCATCACCATCATCACGGCCATCATGGCCGGCCGGTGGGTGTGTGCGCGCAGACGGACTGAGACCTCGACTCGACGAAATTCAGAGGTTGCGCAAACCCCGCCGGAGCCACCGAGCGGGGTTTTGTTTTGTACGGGAACATGGCCCGCCTTCGCGCGAAGCGCTTCGGCGGAGGCGGAAACTGAAACGAGTTGGGATACGACGATGGATTACTCAAAACTGGACGGCCTGATCCCTGCGGTCGTGCAGGATCACAAGAGCGGTGAGGTCCTGATGGTGGGCTTCATGAACGAGGAAGCGTGGGACGTCACCCGGCAGACCGGCTACGTCACCTTCTTCAGCCGAACGCGCAACAAGCTCTGGACCAAGGGCGAAACATCGGGAAACCGGTTGGCCGTCCGCGACGTGCTCGTCGACTGCGATGAGGACACGGTGCTCGTCAAAGCCGAACGACTCGGCGACGGCAACGTCTGCCACACCGGCGAGCGGACGTGCTTCTTTCAGCGCGTGGAGGGCGTGACGATTCCATGAAGCTCAAGCTCGGCATACCCAAGGGCTCCCTGCAGGACGCGACGATCCACCTGTTCGCTCGCGCCGGCTTCAATATCTACGTGAGCACGCGATCGTACTTTCCCGTCGATCGACGATCCCGGAGATCGAGTGCATGCTGATTCGCGCGCAGGAGATGGCGCGCTACGTCTGCGATGGCGTGCTCGATGCCGGCCTCACCGGGCAGGACTGGATCGCGGAGCACAAGCTCGGAGGCGCAATCGAAGCACTCGCTCACGCCGATCGCCGATCTCGTGTACGCGAAACAGAGCTTCGGCAAGGTGCGTTGGGTACTGGCAGCGCCGGAGGATTCGCGATTCAAGTCGCCGACCGACTTCGCCAACGCCACGATCGCGACCGAGCTCGTTCGCGTCACCAAGGCGTACTTCGACCGGCTCAACGTGCCGGTGAACGTCGAGTTCTCCTGGGGCGCGACCGAGGTCAAACCGCCGGTGCTCGCCGACGCGATCGTCGAAGCCACGGAAACAGGATCGACGCTGACGTGCCAATCGCCTGCGGATCCTCGACACGGTGATGGAGTCGAACACGCAGCTCATCGCCAACGACGTGGCGCTCGCCGATGAATGGAAGCGGACGAAGATCGAGAACATCGCGCTGCTGTTGCGCGCGGCAATCGAGGCGCAGGGCCGCGTCGGCCTGATGCTGAACGTACGCCGCGCGGATCTCGATCGAGTGCTGGCGTTGCTGCCGGCGCTGCAGCGGCCGACGATCTCGTCGCTGAGCGACAACGAGTGGGTCGCCGTGAACACGATCATCGAAGAGCGAACCGTGCGCGACCTGATTCCGAAGCTGAAGGCATCGGGTGGTCAGGGGATCGTCGAGTACCCGTTGAACAAGATCGTCGTCTAGCTGCATTGCACGGGTGAGACAGGTGGCTGGTGTGTTGAAGATTGTCGAATCGGTACGAATCGGCGGGCCGTCGATGCACTGCTGTCTCCCGAGCGCACGCGGGACGCGGCGACCGACGCTCGCGTCGCAACAATCGTCGCCGACGTCCGTCGTAAAGGGGACCGGGCGCTCCTGCGGTACGCGAAGACCCTGGACCGGTTGAACGAGCCCATCGAGGTATCGCGCAAGGAGATGCGGCAAGCCGCTGCAAAGGTGCCGGCTGACGGTCCGTGCCGCCATTCGGACTGCCGCGCGCAACATTCGCACGGTCGCCACGCGCCAGGTTCCACGCTCGTGGAGCGTTCGTGTCACGAGCGGCGTGAGCGTCGAGCAGCGCGTCGTCCCACTCGACCGCGTCGGTTGCTACGTACCAGGCGGTCGATATCCCCTCCCCTCTTCTCTGCTCATGACAGCCATCCCCGCCGTCGCTGCTGGCGTGCGGTGAGGTCGTCGCCGTATGCCCACGTCCCGAGCCGGTGGTGATGGCGGCGGCATTGGAGGCCGGCGTGTCGCGGTTGTTCAGGCTCGGCGGCGCTCACGCCATCGCCGCACTCGCCTACGGAACCGACTCGGTCCCGCGGGTCGACAAGATCGTCGGACCTGGCAATCGCTGGGTGGCATCTGCGAAGGCACTCGTCGCCACTGACTGCGGCATCGACTTCTACGCCGGCCCGAGCGAGATCCTGCTGGTCTCGTCGAAAGGAGACCCCGCCTGGATTGCGGCCGACCTGATCGCTCAGGCCGAGCACGACCCGGATGCGCGGGCGGTCCTCATTACTCCCAGCCGCCGCCTGGCGCAGCAGGTGTCTGCGCAGGTCAGCGCCCAGATGCCTCCCGATGGTCCCGCTCGTCTCTCGCTTCGTCGTCATGGCGGCGTCATCGTCACGCGGTCGATGGCCGAGGCAATGGCGCTCGCCAACGCTGCAGCTCCGGAGCACATGGTCGTTGACGATGAGGCGATGGCTTCGCAGGTGAAGTGCGTGGGCTCATTGTTCGTGGGTGAGTGGTCGGCACAGGTCGCCGGTGATTACGCGATCGGGTCGAATCATGTGCTCCCCACGGCCGGTGCCGCGCGGGTACGCGGAGGGTTGTCGGCAGCGGACTTCGTGCGCCAGATCACGGTGCAACGAGTCACGCGCGCCGGTCTGTCACGCATCGGCCGCAGCGTGATCGATCTGGCAAGGGCGGAGGGACTCAACGCGCACGCCGAGTCGATCGAGGTTCGTCTCGAGATCGGCGCAGAACAGAGGACGCCGCGATGAAGCGGTTACAGGGATACCCCGACCCGGGCGATGGGCTGCGGCTTCACCTCAACGAGAACACGGGTGGCTGCTCGCCTCGCGTCCTCGAAGCGATTCAGCGGATGCGGACGACGGACGTCTCGACCTACCCGTCGTACCCGGAGCTCGTGCGCGCATGCGCGCGGCACTTCGACGTCGATCCCGAGTGGGTCCTGCTGACCAACGGGCTGGATGAAGGAATCCTCATGGCAGCCGATGGGCCACATCTCGCGTGCACGTATCCACGATGCCGAGACGATCATTCCGCTGCCGGCTTTCGATCCGTACCCGAATTCGACTGCCGCCGTCGGCGCCACTGCGGTGCGAATTCCTCCGGCTCCCGGGTTCGTGTTCCCAACCGACGCGGTCGATCGCGGCGGTTACACCGCGGACCCGGATGATTTTCCTCAACACCCCGAGCAATCCAACGGGCCGGCTGATCCCGATCGCGGATCTTCGGCGCATTGCGGAGGCCGCGCCGGGCGCGATCGTGCTGATCGACGAGGCATACATCGAGTTCGGCGGGCTCGACGTTCCTGCCGAATCTCGCGGCTCATCCGAACGTTCTGGTCGGCCGCACGTTCTCGAAGGCCTACGGCCTGGCCGGGATGCGAGTGGGGGTCGCTCATCGGTCAGCCTCAAGCGCTCGATCCCGTGCGAGCCGTCACGCTGCCGTTCAACATCAACGCCGTCGCCATGGCCGCGACGCTCGCCGCACTCGACGATCGCGAGTTCCTGCCCCGCTATGCGGCGCAGGTGGCCGAGTCGCGCGAGCGTCTCTACGCCGCGTGCCGGCGGCTCGGCCTCGAGCACTGGGAGAGTGCGGCCAACTTCGTCATGGTTCGCGTCGGCGATCCAGTTGCGCCAGTTGTCGAGGCGCTCGCCACACGCGGCGTTCATGTCCGCGACCGGTCGAATGATCCGGCCACGCCTGGTTGCATTCGCGTCACAGCCGGATTGCTGACGCACACCGACGCGGCCATCGATGCGCTCGAATCGGTGATGTCCGGGAGGGACACACGATGAGCAAGGCGCGCGTCGCCCGGTTCGACCGCCAGACGACGGAAACGCAGATCAAGGGCGTCGCTCGCGGTGGACGGACGAGGCCGCTACGACGTGCGTACCGGCATCCGCTTCTTCGATCACATGCTCGAGCTCTTCACCCGGCATGGCGGCTTCGACCTGAAGCTCGCCGCCACCGGCGATCTCGACGTCGATCAGCATCACACCGTCGAAGACGTGGGCATCGTCCTTGGTGAGGCCGTGCTGAAGGCGCTCGGTGACCGCAAGGGAATCAACCGCGCCGGGTACTTCGTCATGCCGATGGACGAGACACTGGCCGTGGCCGCGGTCGACCTGAGCGGCCGTCCGCACGCCGTCGTCGATCTGAAGGTACGGGCGCGCATCGTCGGGGATCTCCAGACGGAACTGGTTCACGACTTCTTCGATGGGTTCGCATCGGGCGCACGCGCGAACGTCCACGTCAAGGTGCTGTACGGGCGCTCGAGCCACCATCACATCGAGGCGGTGTTCAAGGCGTTTGCGCGCGCGCTTCGGGTCGCGTGCGCGAAAGATGCACGGCTCGCGAAGATGCTGCCGAGCACAAAGGGGCTGCTGTGATTGCCCTCGTCGATTACGGCGCGGGAAATCTGACCTCCGTCCGCAAAGCGCTCACCGCCCTTGGTGCGGACTTCGTTGTTCCGACTGACGCCGGAGGAATGCCGACGTGCGCGCGGTGTGATCGTGCCCGGTGTGGGCCACTTCGGTGCCACCGCGCGACTCGATGCACCGTGGCGCGAGGCGATCGGCAGCGCCGCAGCATCCGGAACGCCGTTGTTCGGCATCTGCGTCGGCATGCAGTGGCTGTTCGAAGGCAGCGACGAGGCGCCGGACGTTGCGGGGTTCGGTACGATCGCGGGACGAATTGCACGACTGGCTGGTGACGCCGACCAGCGCCTCAAGGTCCCGCATGTGGGCTGGAATTCCCTCGAGTTCCGGGGGCCAGCCCGGTTGCTGCGCGGACTGAGCTCCGGCGCACAGGTGTATTTCACGCACTCGTACGCCGCGCCGGTCACCACTGAGTGCGTGGCGTCGACCACACACGCCAACACGTTCTCGTCGGTCGTCGAGCGAGACAACATCTTCGGCGTGCAGTTCCATCCCGAGAAGTCGGGCGACGCCGGGCTCACGATCCTGCGCAACTTCCTCGAGGTCTGCGCCTGATGCTGACCAAGCGCATCATCGCCTGCATGGACGTCCGCGACGGGCAGGTCGTGAAGGGCGTGCAGTTCCAGCAACTGCGCCACGCCGGCGATCCGGCGGCGCTCGCCCGCCGCTACAACGTCGAAGGCATCGATGAAGTCGTCGTCCTCGACATCACGGCCACGCTCGAGAGCCGCCAGGCTCTCGCGCGAACGATCAACGCGGTGGCGCAGGAGATCTTTCTGCCGCTCACGGTCGGCGGGGGCATCCGATCGGAGGACGATGCGGCGGCGGCCATCGACGCGGGCGCGGACAAGGTCAGCCTGAACACGGCGGCGTTGCGCCAGCCGGATCTCATCACGACGCTGGCGCGTCGCTACGGCAGTCAGGCGGTCATCGTCGCGATCGACGCCAAGCGACGGGACGATGGCTTCGCCGTGTACGTGCGAAGCGGGACCACCGACGCCGCACGCGATGCCGTCGCCTGGGCCAGGGAAGCCGAAGCCAGAGGTGCCGGCGAGATCCTGTTGACGTCGATGGATCGCGATGGCACCAAGGCCGGCTTCGATTGCGAGATGACGGCGGCGGTGTCTGACGCCGTCGACATTCCGGTCATCGCGTCGGGTGGAGCTGGTTCAGTCGACCATTTTGCCGACGTCTTCACGCGCGGGCAAGCCGATGCGGCGCTGGCGGCCTCGATCTTCCACTACGCGGAGTCGAGCGTCAGCGAGTTGAAGCGGCACCTCAGGGCGCACGGCATCCCGGTGAGATTATGACGGCGTGTGTTCATACTTCTCGCTTCTTCCGTCTCAGTTCGTGTTCAGGTTCAACCCAGAATCTGGAACCGAACCTGAAGGTGAACAAGAACCGAGAACAAGAACCGAGAAGCGTGAACAACTGGATCTCTAGATGCTGATTCCGTCCATCGATCTCCAGAACGGCCACGTCGTGCAACTGGTTCAAGGCGAACGCCTGGCCATCGAGGCGCCCGATCCCGAGCCCTGGATCGCGAGGTTCTCGAGCTTTCCACAGCGTTCAGCTCATCGATCTCGACGCCGCGCGCGGACGTGGCGATAACGCCGCACTCGTGCGCTCGATCTGCGGCCGGCTGCCCTGCCGCGTCGGCGGCGGTATCCGCAGCGTCGAGCGGGCGCGCGAGGTGCTTATCGCTCGGGGCGCACGCCGTCATCGCCAGCTCTGCCCTCTTTCGCGATGGCGTGGTCGATGCGGCATTCGCACGCTCGCTCGCCGAGGCGGTCGGCGTCGAGCGACGTCATTGCCGCTGTGGACAGTCGTGGCGGCCAGGTGGTGATTCACGGCTGGAAGACTGTGCTGCCCCTTACCGCTGTCGATGCCGTGCGGGCGCTCGAGCCGTTCTGTTCGGAGTTCCTCTACACCCATGTCGACACTGAGGGTCTGATGGGTGGTACCGACATGACGGCCATCATGGCCGTGCGCCAGGCGACCTCACGCCGCGTTACCGCCGCAGGCGGCATCACCACCTGGGACGAGATCAATCAGCTCGATGCCGCCGGCATCGACGCCGTGGTGGGCATGGCCATCTACACCGGGCAGCTGCCGCTCGCGAATCCAGCTCGTGGATAGCCACGCCCCCCAGCCACCATCCAGTTCTGTGTTACGTTACTTGACGTAACCGTTACGCTGTTTCACGTAGTCGCATGCAGAACCCGTTCGTCTACGGCGAAGTCGTCCCCGGCGAATCGTTCGTCGATCGGGAGGCTGAGCTCGACCGGCTGATTGGCGATCTCTCGGCCGGCCAGAAGGTCTTCCTGATTTCCCCCCGCCGCTACGGCAAGTCCTCGCTGATCCGTCAGGCCTTGAACGCGCTGTCGCGGCGCGGAGCCCTGACGCTCGAGATCACGGTCAGCAGCTACAGCTCGTACCTGTCCTTCCTCGAGGGGTACGCGCGGGCACTCGCCGCGGTCGAAACACGATGGGAGCGTGCCCGCGGCTGGCTCACCAAGGTCATCCGGTCGACGCGTCCCGAGGTCCGGTACGATGCCGAGGCCGCCGGGCCCGGGACGGTTCTCGGTCGCCTTTCCGCTGGTCGAGAACGAGCGCGACGTCAACCGTCTCGCCAACGAGGTCTTCACGCTGCCAGGCCGCCTCGCCGCCGAGCAGAAGCGCTCGATCGTCGTCGCCCTCGACGAGTTCCAGGCGATCGACGGGTTCAACGGCGGCAGTGTCGAACACGCGCTGCGAGCCGCGGCCCAGCAACAGCGGCAGGTCGGCTACGTGTTCGCCGGCTCCGAACCGAGCCTGATGGAGAAGATGATCGGCCCGCGTCGTCCCTTCTACAAGGCCGGGCCGGTCATGCGCCTGCAGAAAATTCCCGCCGACGTCTTTGCAGCGTTCATCGAATCGAAGTTCGGCAAGAGCGGCATCCGCGCCGAGGCCGGCCTCGGCGCCGCCATCGTCGATCTCGCCGGCAACCTGCCCTACGACGTGCAACGTCTCGCGCATGAGACATGGGACGACGTGCGATCGGCGGGTGGACGGAGGGCGACGCTCGACTCGCTGCATACGACGCTGGCGCGGCTGCTCGCGGAGCAGGAGACGATCTTCGAAGCCGTCTGGCAGCGATTGACGCTGGCGCAGCGGGCGGTGTTTCGCGCCGTCGTGCTCCAGGACGGGCAGGGTCTGCTCTCCTCTGACGTCCGCGCCCGCTACCGTCTGGGCGGGCCCTCCAGCATCCAGACGTCACTCTCGGCGCTGGTCAAACAGGATCTGGTTCTGAAAGAAGGCAGCCAGTACGTCGTCGTCGACTCGCTGTTGCGCGAGTGGATCGCTCGGAGAACGTTTTGATGGCGCGCGATCGAGCGCGCGTCCCGTTGCTGACGCGTCTCGGCCTGAACCGTCCCGAGTTGCGCGCGTGGGCGATGTACGACTTTGCGAACTCGGCATTCCAGACCACCGTCATCACCGCGGTGTTTCCCCGCTTCTTCAGCGATTACGCCGCCGCCGGACTCGCGCCCGCCGACGCAACCGCGCGCTTTGCGTGGGCCACCACCATCGCGGTGACCATCACCGCCCTGATCGGCCCGGTGCTGGGAGCCATCGCTGATGTCCGGGGTCTGAAGAAGAGGCTCCTTGGGATGTCGATGACGGTTGGTGTCGTGGCGACACTCCTGATGGCCACGATCTCGGAGGGCGACTGGGCGTTCGCGGCAACGGTGTTCATGATCGCCAACATCGGCATCGCGGCAAGCTTCGTGTTCTACGACTCGCTGCTTCCCCACATCGCTGCGCCGGAAGAAATGGACCGCGTCTCGACCTCCGCGTATGCCATCGGGTACCTGGGAGGTGGCCTGCTGCTGGTCGTGAACCTGGCATGGATCCTCAGTCCGGCCACGTTTGGGCTGGCGGATTCGGTTGCAGCGATCCGCCTGTCGTTCATCAGCGTAGCGGTGTGGTGGCTGGTGTTTTCGCTGCCGCTGTTCTTTCGCGTACCGGAGCCGGCGCCTTCACTCGAGTCCGACGAACGGCGCACCGATAACCCTGTCCGCGTCGCGTTCGTTCGCCTGCGCGAGACCTTTCGCGAGCTTCGCGGGTATCGACAAGCCTTTCTGATGCTGGTCGCGTTCCTTCTCTACAACGATGGAATCCAGACGATCATCCGCATGGCATCGATTTATGGGGCCGAAGTTGGCATCGACCGCAACGCCCAGATTGCCGCATTCGTGCTCGTGCAGTTCGTCGGGGTGCCCTGCTCCTTTCTGTTTGGCGCCGTCGCTCATCGCATCGGCGCGAAGCAGGGTGTCTTCATCGGGATCGCGATCTATGTCGGGATCAGCCTGCTCGGCTACTTCATGACCGCGGCCTGGCAGTTCTTCGCGCTGGCGTTTCTCGTCGGCACGGTGCAGGGAGGCACCCAGGCACTCAGCCGGTCGCTGTTCGCCCGCATGATTCCGAAGCACAAGTCGTCGGAGTACTTCGGCTTTTTCGCGGTGTTCGAGAAGTTCGCCGGCGTCGCGGGACCGGCCCTGTTCGCCGCGTCCGTGACCCTGTTCGATTCGAGCCGCGCGGCAGTGCTGTCGATCATCGTGTTCTTCGTTCTGGGGGCGCTCGTCTTGACCCGTGTCGATGTTGCTGCAGGCGAAGCGCAGGCGCAGTCGATCAGGGAGGGTCTGGCAACGAAAGCTTTGACAGAGGCTGAGCCTTCACGCAATGCTTCTTGACTGTTCTGTCGGCGGCTTTCTCAGGCTGGGCATGATCGGCCGTACCGTTTCGCATTACCGCATCCTCAGCCCGCTTGGCTCGGGCGGCATGGGTGTCGTCTATCTTGCCGAGGACGCGCGGCTTGGACGCCAGGTTGCCCTGAAGTTCCTGCCCGCCAGTTACGCCCAGGAAGCCAAGGCCCTCGAGCGATTCCGCGTCGAGGCGCGCGCCGCCAGCTCACTCAGTCACCCGGCCATCTGCGCCATCTACGACATCGGACAGGACGGCGACACGCCGTTCATCGTGATGGAGGCGCTCAAGGGCGAGACGCTCCGCGAGCGCATTGCGAAGGGGGCGTTGAAAGTTGCCGACGTGCTCGACATCAGCATTCAGCTCGCCGACGCGTTGGAGGCTGCGCACTCGCAGGGGATTGTGCATCGCGACATCAAGCCAGCGAACATCTTCCTGAGCGACCGGAATCGCGTGAAGGTTCTCGATTTCGGCCTGGCCAAGCTCACGTCGTCGCCGTCATCACTTTCGAGCGCCGCAGATACGACGACGCCCGGCGAGCGGACACACAGCAATCAGATTACGCAGCCGGGGACGGCGCTCGGCACGGTGTCGTACATGTCGCCCGAGCAGGCCCGCGGCGAGCACATCGATTCGCGGACCGATCTGTTTTCGCTCGGCGCCGTCATGTACGAGATGGTGACCGGCCGTCAGGCATTCGGTGGCAGCACCACGGCAATCGTGTACGACGCGATTCTCAATCGTGCACCGCGCCCGATTGCCGAGCTGAATCCGCTCATCCCGCAGCGCCTCGAAACCGTCATCGCTACGGCCCTCGAGAAGGAACGCGACCTGCGGTACCAACACGCCTCTGATCTCCAGGCGGAGCTGAGGAGAATCCGTCGCGATCTCGAAGCCGGAAGCCTCGTTGGCAGCCAATCCGTCGTGACGCCGCGACGAGAGAGCAAGCCTGCCCTGCCCGACTCCGCCACAGCGCTCGACAAGGGAGGCTCGCGCTGGCTGGAGCGATCCGCGATCGTCGTTGCATCTCTCGCGATCCTCGTCGCTGCGGTGCTGTTCTGGCGCGGACAAGGAACTGAGGTCGATCGCAGTGCGGCGCCGGCAGAACAGTCCGCGAATCCGCCAGTAGAAACGACAGCACCTGGCAACGTGCCACCGCCGGTCATTGAGCCTGCCGCACGGAGAACCCGCCGCCAGCCCCAATAACCGAGGCGTCGAAACCAGCGCCGCAACCGCCGCAGAGTTACGCCAACGCCGACTCCGCAGCCGCCGGCAAATGGGCGCGCGACGTTGCCGCCACCTGCGGCAACACCACCGCCCGCGACAACGGTACCTGCGACACCGGCACAACCTGCGACAACGTCTCCGTCACCGGCGGCTGGGAATCCCCCGGTCACTCCGCCGGCGGCCACACAGCCAGCCGAGGAAGTGAAGCCTCAGCCATCACCGGCGCCCGCACCAGTGCCCGAGCCGGTGGCACTACCGCCGCCGCCGGTTCAACCTGCGACGCCACCAGAACGCGCCGCCGCACCGCCGCCCGAGCCCACTCCGCCCGCGCCCGTCGAGACCGACGAGGCGGCCATTCGCCGTGTGATCCGGATCTACGAGCAAGCCATCGAGACGGAAGACATCGCGTTGTATCGATCGGTGCGACCGGGTCTCACCAAAGCAGCGGAAACCGTGCTGATGAACAGCTTCCGCCAGATCGACTCGCAGGAGATCGAGCTTCGTGTGGAAAGCCTCAGGATCGAAGGCCGGACCGCGACGGCACGCATCGCGCGCCGCGACACCCTCACGACCGCCGGCCGCCGTCAGACCCAGAACAGCACGCAGACCCTGCGTTTTGAGAAGACCGACGCCGGTTGGGTCATCGCCGAGTGACCGGCCTCCGAGGCCGCACTTCCGCACATCGTGGAGGAATCTCGTGGTCCAACGTGATCAGATGCTCGTGACCGGGATCGCTGCAGTGATGGCGCTGGTCATCAGCGCCGCATCTGCGAGTGCGCAGGCGCCTCCTTACAACGTCACGGTGAACGTCAGCGAGCTGTCACGTATCTTCACTGAGTTGTACGGCCCCAATGGACTCGTCGTGAACAGCCTCGCGGACCTTGCCGGTGGTGTGTCCCACTCCGCGCACTTCAACAGCGGCTTCGAAAGCGAGTTTTCTCAATTCGGAACTGCTCTGACCGGCCAGATCGTCTCGTTGCCGCTGCCTGCGCCCGCGTCCGGGTTCACGTACCAATTCGATCCCGGACTCGGCGTCTTTACACGATCGACGTCGAGTTTCGGTCCAATCCTGGCCGAGCGCGCCGACACGATCGGCGCACGCCGCGTCACGATCGGTTTCGCCTATCAGCGGCTCGCGTTCGACTCGATCGAGAACATCGACCTCCACTCGGTCCCGGCCGTCTTCACCCATGACAACGCGGAGCTGCGGGGTGGCCGAGAAGACGTCATCACGACCGTCAACACGATCGAATCGGAAGTCACGCGGTCGGCGGCGTTCATGACCTACGGCGTCACCAACAACTTCGATGTCTCAATCGCCATTCCTTTCATTTCCTCGGATATCACGGTCACGTCCGATGCCACGATCCAGCGCATCGGCACCACGATTCCCGAGATCCACTTCTTCCGAGCCGTCGACGACACCATCGGCGATCGCCGGTTGTTCACGGCCTTCGGCCACGCAACCGGACCCGGTGACATCACTATTCGCCTGAAGCAGGCCATCAAGAAAGGTCAGACCCACGGCCTCGCTCTCGGTCTCGATCTGCGTCTGCCGACGGGGGACGAGAGGGAACTGCTGGGAACCGGTGCGCCTGCCGTTCAGCCGTTTGCTGCGTGGTCAGCGGCCTACGGCACGTTTTCGCCGCATATCAACCTCGGCTATCAGTGGAATGGCTCGAGCGTCCTCGGTGGGGATCTCGACTCGGGCGTCTCGGGAGATTTGCCTGACGTCGTGGTCTACGCCCTTGGCGCCGTCGTCGCCGTGCACCCACGGGTGACCTTCGCCCTCGATGTGCTCGGCCGATACATCATCGACTCGCCCCGTGTTCGCCTCGAAGAGTTTCATGCTCTTGATGGCCGATCGGTGTTCCCCAACATCGCGTTCGACACCGGTTCGATCAACGAGCTCAGCAGCGCCGCGGGACTTAAGATCAACGTCGCTGGTCGGCTGCTCGTGAACACCAACCTCCTGGTTCGTCTCAACTCAGGTGGCTTGCGCGACAAGATCTCGCCGCTCGTCGGCATCGAGTACGCGTTTTGACGCAGCCCATTTCCATCGAGGTCGCCGCGCATGTGGACGACGTTGGTCAGCGGCAGCGCCCTGTGTCTCGTGCTCCTGAGCCAGGCGGTTGAAACACGCGCCTGCGATTCAGGCGATTCGCAGTCTCCAACCCCACCCGGCTCGTCGAGCCAGGTGTTCACGGCCCGCGACGGCGCACGCTTCCGGGTCGAGACCGTGATGAGCGACCTGGAGATTCCGTGGTCGCTCGCGTTTGCCCCCGACGGCCGACTGTTTGTAACCGAGCGCCCGGGGCGCGTCCGCATCCTGAACCTGGCCACTTTCATATCTGAGGTCGCGCTGACGCTTGACGGCGTCTTCGCTCAAGGCGAGGCCGGGCTCCTCGGGCTCGCGCTCGATCCGAATTTCGCGCAGAACCGCTTCGTGTATGTCTACTACTCCGCCGCGACGGGAGGCGGAGCCGTCAATCGAATCGAGCGTTATCGCGAAGTTGGCGGCCGGCTGGGCGAGCGGGCGGTCATCCTCGATGGGATTCCCGCTGCCACGATTCACGACGGTGGCAGGCTGAAGTTCGGCCCGGATGGTCTGCTGTACGCAACCGCGGGTGATGCCTCCAACACCGATTTCTCCCAGGAGGTCTCGTCGCTGGCGGGAAAGTTTCTGCGCATCACATCAGCCGGCGCGTCGGCTGCGGGTAATCGATTCAGCTCGCCGGTCTACACCTTCGGCCATCGCAACCCTCAGGGATTCGACTGGCATCCTGCGACTGGTGATCTCTGGGCGTCTGAACATGGCGCAAGTGGTAACGACGAGATCAACGTGATTCAGTCAGGGGCCAACTACGGATGGCCCGTCATCCAGGCCTCGACCACCGCACCGGGAATGGAGGCACCAATCGTCTTCTACTCGTCTGCGATCGCACCGTCCGGGATGGCGTTCTATCGCGGACAACAGATCCCGCAGTTTGCAAACAACCTCTTCGTCGCGACGCTTCGCGGCACGCACCTGCTGCGGCTCACGATCGATGGACGCCGCGTGGCCACGCAGGAGAGGCTGCTCGACGGCACCTTCGGTCGACTGCGCGATGTCGTCAGCGGCCCCGACGGGCATCTCTATTTCACGACCAACAATCGCGACGGCCGCGGGAGTCCGATGGCGGGCGACGACAAGGTCCTGCGAATTGTGCCTGCGTCTTGAGGAACTGCGTGCAGGTTCCGGGTTCCAAGTTCCAGGTTCCACGTTCGTGTTCGGAGTTCGGGTTCTGGGGTTCCACGGAACCAGGAACTGGAACGAGGAACACGAACCCGGAACCTGGAACGCGGAACCGTGAACTGCAAGCTCACGCCAGCCGTTTGCTCGAGCGCAGCGTCGCCAGCACGAGAATGCCCACGCCCCAGCCGAGAAGCGCGAGCGCCTCCGGCCACAGGATCTCAAGACCGACTCCCTTGAGGAAGATGCCGCGCAGGATCACCAGGAAGTATCGCAACGGAATCAGATAGGTGACCGGCTGTACGACAGCCGGCATGTTCTCGATTGGAAACACGAATCCCGACAGGAACACCATCGGGATCAGGAAGAAGAACGACGCGGTCATCATCGCCTGCTGTTGCGTCGCGGAGATCGTCGACACGAACAGGCCGAGGCCGAGTGTCGTGAGCAGATAGACCACGCTCATCGCAAAGAGCAACAGGAAACTCCCTCGCAGTGGTACTTCGAACCACACGAGAGCGACGAACACGACCAGCAGCACGTCAACGACGCCGATGAAGGCGTAAGGCAACATCTTCCCCACGATCAGCTCCCAACGTGCGATCGGTGTGACGTTCAGCTGCTCCAGCGTGCCCAGCTCCTTTTCGCGAACGATCGACATCGAGGACAGATTGGTAGTCACGACCAGGAGCAACAACGCCAGGATTCCGGGAATCATGAAGTCCTTGCTCTCGAGCTGCGGATTGAACCATACGCGGATGTCGGCGGATACCAGTGGTGTCGGCGGCTCACCCGACGGAGACGCGAGCTCTCGTGCGTAGGTCGAGACGAGCGTCCCCGCGTATCCGAGCGCGACGTTCGTGGAGTTCGCGTCCGTGCCATCGGCGACGACTTGCACGGTTGTCGGTTGGCCGGCGCGAATCCGTTCTCCGTAGCGAGCCGGGATGGCGAGCGCCATCCAGGCCTTGCCAGTGTTCAGATACTGATCCACTTCGTCTATCGAGGAGAGTCCATCGATGACGTCGAAGCTTGGCGAGGCGTCAAATCGGCTGACGAGCTCGCGGCTCTCGCTCGACCGGTCCTGATCGACAACCACCAGCGGCACGTTCCGGACGTCGGTCGTCGCGGCGTAGCCGAGCATCGTGAGCTGGATGATCGGCGCGATGATCACGATGCCGAACAGGCGCGGGTCCTGCCGAAGCTCGAGGAACTCCTTGCGGATGATGTGACCCAATCTTTTCATTTCAGATTTCGCGATCTTTGATTCGTGATTCGTTGGTGATTTCAGATTCTTGATTGGTGATTAAGCCCATTGCCTCCTGACTCGGACCGAGGCCAGCCCGAGGATGACGACGGCGTAGACGACGAGCGCGATCACATCGGGCAGGAAATCGGCCGGCCCCACGCCCTTGAGCACGATTCCCCTCAGTGCCACCAGGAAGTACCGGGCAGGGACGATCAGCGTCACCACCTGCAGGAACGTCGGCATGCTTGAAATCGGGAAGATAAAGCCCGACAGCATCAGCGTGGGAAGAAACGACGTCAGTAGTGCGACCTGGAATGCCACCTGTTGACTGTCGGCAATGCTCGAGATGAGCAGGCCGAATGCCAGCGCCCCAATGAGAAACAACGACACGATCCCGATGAGGACCACCCACGACCCGCGCATCGGCATGTCGAACAACACCATGGCGGCAACCACGATGCTCATCGACGAGATCAGCGAGACCACGAAGTACGGCGCCGTCTTTCCCAGCACGTACGGCACCGGACCAATCGGTGACATCCGCACCTGCTCCATCGTGCCCGCTTCCTTCTCGCGCACGATCGATAGCGCGGTGGACACGACCGCTGTCAGCATGGCGATGTAGGCAATGAGGCCGGGCACGAGGAAGAGCGTGCTGCGCAGCTCCGGGTTGTACCAGACACGTGGCTCGATGGTCAGGACGGGGCCGGTCAGAGAACCGATTCGGGCCTCCAGTTCGTACCGCATCGATTGGCTATTGACCAGGCCGTTCGCGTACCCAACGACGGTGGTGGCCGTGTTCGCGTTGTCGCCGTTGACGATGAACTGCACGGCCGTCGGGCGACCCGAAGCCACATCGGCCCCGAAGCGGGCGGGAATGACCAGCACCGCCCGGGCATCGTCTCGATTCAGCATCGCATCGATGGCATCCGGGTTCACCGCTTCCCCGAAGAGATCGAAGTAGCCGGAGTTGACGAAGGCGGAAACCAGCTCGCGGCTGGCGGCGCTGCGATCGTTGTCCTGAAGCCCCAGCCGAACGTTGCGAATGTCGAAGTTCAGTGCGTAGCCGTAGATGAGGAGGAAGAACACCGGGACGAACAGCAGGATCAGCAGTGTTCGCCGGTCGCGCCGTATCTGACGCAGCTCTTTGCGCGCGACGGCGACGGTCTTCCAGAACCCCATTACGCCACACTCCGCTCGGCCACATCGAGAAACACGTCCTCGAGCGACGGGGCGACAATGCCACACGAGACGACCGTGATGCCCTCGGCCTCGAGACGCGCCTTCGCGACGTCGGGACCGATTCCATCCGAACGCAGCACCGCATGAACCGCGGTGCCGAAGATGCTCGTCTTCTCGACCTCCGGCATCGCCTCGAGCGTGCGCATGGCTCGAACGGCGTCGGGCGCTCGAACCTCGAGAATCGGGCGAGATTTGAAGATCGCCTTGAGCTCGTCGACGGTGCCGTGCGCAGCCAGTTTGCCGGCTTGAATGATGGCAATCCGCTGGCAATGCTCCGCCTCGTCCAGGTAATGCGTCGTCACGAGGACGGCCACACCACCCGCGGCAAGACTCTCGATGAGCCGCCAGAACCGTCGTCGTGAGAGCGGATCGACGCCGCCGGTCGGCTCGTCGAGAAACACGATCGGAGGCTCGTGGAGAATCGCGCAGCCGAGGGCCAGACGTTGACGCCATCCGCCAGCCAGGGAACGCGTCAGCTCGCGCTCGCGACCGCGCAGGCCAGCCATGTCGAGCACGAAGTCGCGGCGCGCGGCGAGTCGTTCGCCGGTCAAACCGTACACACCGCCGAAGAAGGCGATGTTCTGATCGACGGTGAGCGCTTCATACAGCGAGAAGCGTTGCGACATGTAGCCGATGCGTCGCTTCACGCCTTCGGGATCGCGAACGACATCGATGCCGCCCACCCTTGCGGTGCCTGATGTGGGCCGCAGCAGTCCGCAGAGCATGCGGATGGTCGTGGATTTGCCGGCGCCGTTGCTCCCGAGGAAACCAAAGATCTCTCCGGCGCGCACCTCGAACGAGACGTCGTTGACGGCAACGAAGTCACCAAACCGCCGTGTCAGATGCTGCACTTCGATCGCGTTCATCGCCCCAACGCCCGTGTGAGTTGTGCTTCGGCCAGGCGTACCGCGGCTTGTGCCCGCGTCAGATCCAGTTGAGCCTGGAGCAGCGCGTACTCGGCATCGAGCACCTCGATCTGCGCGATGACCCCGGCCTCGTATCGCTCTCCAACGACGCGACGGGCATCGGCAGCGGCCACGACCCCGCTGTTGGCCGTGGTCACGGCGGCGATGGCGGATTCGAGCTCGAGCGCGCGCTGACGCACCTCGACGCCAAGCCGCGAGTCGAATTCAGCCAGCCGCTCAGCGGCTGCGCGCGACGCCGCTGCCGCTTGCGCGACCTCGGCGACCGTGCGGCCTCCGTCCCACAACGACCAGCTCACGCCAACGCCTGCGTCCCACGATTCCTGGGCGAGATCGACGCGCGGGAAGATCTTTGGGTTGGGACGGGCGTAGTCCACCCCGCCGGTCACCTGGATCGTCGGCAGCCGCCCCGCTGCCGCCGCGTCACGCTGAGCGCCGGCGGCGACCATTCGCTGCTCGAGCGTGCGGCGTTCCTGACGCGCCGCTCGCGCGGACTCGATGAGCGGCGCCACATCGAGCGCCTGATTCGCGAAGGTGGTTGCTCGCGCGAGGTCGGCGGTCGGCTCGATAGGCTGATCCGGAAGGACGCCGATCAGTCGCGTCAGGTCCGCAATCGCGACGTCCCGCTGCGTTCGTGCTTCAATCGCCAGCATCCGGGCGCGCACTTCCTGAGCGGTTGCCGACGACACCTCGTTGGGTGGCACGAGCCCCGCCTTGAATCGCAGGTTCACGTCGGTGAGATGGGCCTGCGAGCGCGCGACGCCCTGTTCGAGGACGCCGAGGCTGGCGCGCGCCGTCACGACAGCCCAGTACCGCGCGTGTGACCTCGAGACGGAGATCGGCTCGCGCCGTCTGCACCTCCGCGCCGGCCGCTTCGGCTTCCGCCCGTGCGGCGCGTTCGAGGGCATCGGTCCGTCCGCCCGTATAGATCGGCCATTTGAGTTCGAGACGCGACTGGTAGTTGTCCGGCACGTCCGGATACACAACGAGTGAGAGGCCACTCGGCCCGGGCACCGCGAACGGAAGCACATGATTGGTCCGGGTGTATCCGGCAGTCGCGGTGATCGTGGGGCGTTCCGCCGACTCGCGCACGGCCACCCCTGCCTGCGCAACATCTTCACGAGCCCTCGCCTCGGCCAACCGATGACTCGCTTCGGCCGCTCTCGAGAGCGCGTCCTCGAGCGTCAACTGAAGCGTGGGTGGCTCCTGGGCCGCCATGCGATCTCCCGCCAGCATCGTCAGGACCGCCGTGAGCAGATACACGCCGCTACGCATGAAAGGACTCCCCGCCCGAGATCCGGGCAATGAACACATCCTCGAGCGATGGCGGCACCGAGCGGATGGGGGCGTGCGCGAGCGCCGTCGAGGCGAGCGCCGCCCGAAACTGTTCCTCGGCAGCGTCGCCACCTCCGGCCAGCGTCACGTGTACGCGCTCGCCAAAGACCTGGGCATCGGCCACACCCGGCAGGTCGCGCAGAATGTCGGCCGCAATCCGTCCCGGAGCGATCACTTCGAGCATCCGGCCGGTGATCAAGCGGCGCAGATTGGCGGGCTCGTCCATCGCGAGCACGCGGCCCTGATGCAGCAGCGCGACCCGCGAGCAGCGCTCGGCCTCATCGAGATAGGGCGTCGACATGAGGATGGTGATGCCGTCGGCGAGGAACTCAGAGAGCAGCTTCCAGAACTCGCGCCGCGAGATTGGATCGACTCCGGTCGTTGGCTCGTCGAGAAGAATCAGCTTCGGCTCGTGAACCAACGTACAGGCCAACGCCAGTTTCTGCTTCATGCCGCCAGACAGACGATCGGCGAGCCGGCGCCTGAACGGCGTCAGCTGCGTCATGGACAGCAGCTGATCCCGCCGGCGCTGATAGTCGCGAACGCCATGGACCTCAGCGAAGAAGGCGATGTTCTCGTCGATGGTCAGGTCGCCGTAGAGGCTGAATCGCTGCGATAAATAGCCCACGCGTTCGGTAATGTGACGGTGCTCTTTCACTGGGTCGAGGCCGAGCACTCGAAGCTCGCCGGCATCGGCGTGGAGCAAACCGCACATCAGCCTGATCGCCGTCGTCTTCCCCGCACCATCGGGGCCGATCAAGCCAAACATCTCGCCCTCGCGTACGTCGAGGCTCAGGCTGGCCAGCGCTTCGGTCGCGCCGTAGCGCTTCGCAACATTGACGAACGAGATGGCGCTCATTGGAGCTTCAACTCCGCGTCGACAGGCATCCCGAGCTTCAGGGTGCCGGCACGGTTGTCGACGCTGACCTTGATGCGATACACGAGCTTCGATCGCTCCTCTGCCGTCTGGACGTTGCGGGGCGTGAACTCGGCGCGTGGAGAGATGAAGGTGACCTTGCCTTCGATGCCCGCGCCACCCGCATCGGTAAAGACGGTGGCCGGCTGACTGATCGCGACGCGCGGAATCATCGGCTCAGGCACGAACAGATTCGCCCACGCGTGATCGAGGTCCGTGATCACGACGAGGGGCGTTCCGCGGGCGACGATCTCTCCCGCATCCACCAGTTTCTGCGTGACGATCCCCGAGATCGGTGAGACGACGTTGGCGTCGCGCAGTGATTTCTCGAGCACAGCGATCTGTGCGTCAGCAGCCTCGACGCGTGCTCGCGCGGCCTGAATCTCCTCCGGTCGGGTGCCGGCCTCGAGCCGTGCGAGCGTCTCACCCGCCGATCGCACGCGATCCTGCGCCGCACGCTGCCGCGCCTGTGCCGTGTCAACGCGCGCCTGGGCATCGTCTCGTTGTTTGACCGAGCCCGCATTCGCGGCGAGCAGCGCCTGGTATCGATCGAGGTCGAGTTGCGCCGCCTTGACTTCGGCATCAATCGCCGCGGCATCGGAGGTCGCCGCGTCGACCTGCGCGCGTGCCTGACGGATGTCCTCGGCACGCGACCCTGCTTCGAGCAGACGCAGCTGGGCGAGCGCGGCCGCGCGATCGGCGCGCGTCCGGGCGATCTGCAAGGTGACGTCCTCGGTGTCCAGGCGGGCAATGACACCCCCGGCCTCGATGCGATCGCCCTCGTCCACGCGAAGCTCGAGGATGCGGCCGCCGACATCGGCTGCGGTCTGCACTTCGGTTGCCTCGACGTGTCCGGAGACACGGAGTTGATCGGCGGGTGGCGCCGGATCGCACGCGGCGGTCCAGACACAGGCGGCGAGAACCGTCAGACGAGTAAGGACAGTCATGGTGTTTTCAGAAGCATGCCTCGGGCGGAGGCCTGCATATGGCGGACGAAGTGGTCAAGCGCTCGCGGCTCGGCAAGACCGCCGCGCAGCGTTCTGCTCGCCAGCACTCGTTGCCGGGCGAAGAAGATGAGTACCGGGGGCATGATCGACAGGTGGGCCAGTAACGGGTCGACGTCGCGGAACGTGCCTTCGCGCTTTCCTTGTGCGATGACATCCGCAACGCCGGCGAGCACGGCGTTCATCATCTGGAACGTCGTGGCGTCGAAATGAGGAGCCCTCGCGGCCAGCTCGCGCAGCATGATGGGCGGGAACCAGGGGCGGGCGGCGGCTTCCTCGACCAGGGCGCGGATCCACGCGTCGACTTTTTCCGCGGCTGAGCCTGGGCCATCGGCCACCGCGCGCACGCGCGCCCCGACGGCGCCCACCATGTCGCGCACGATCTCGGAGTAGAGCTCGCCCTTGCTGCCGAAGTGGTAGTAGAGCATCGCCTTGTTGACGCGGGCGCGGCTGGCAATGCGGTCGGTGCCGGCGGCTTCGTAGCCGCGCTCGGCGAATTCGTGGGCGGCCGCACGGAAGATGGCGGCCCGTGAATCCGCGAGTCAGGCGTCGCGCCATTAGCCCCTTGTGCGCTCTCGAGCGCTGAATTGTCCCCGTTGTCGCGTCCGCATAACGGGCGCGGCGCGCAGAGCGCGCCAAAGAGACACTGTTAACTCGCCGAGGGCCCCGACCGGATATAAATGTCGCAGCCTGGGACAGTTAACCAACCAGTTAGTTATTACTAGAGCAGGACGGACGCCCGGGTGTCAAGCTGGGGGAACTCCCCGAGCCGCCCTACACTGAAGGGCCATGGCGACATTCGTTGTTGCGGGCGGCACGGGACTGCTGGGCTCGGCGCTGGTGGGCGCGCTTCGTCAGGAGGGCCGCTCGGTCGTGGTGCTGACGCGCCATCCAAAGCGGGATCACGAGGTTCGCTGGTCCCCGGGCAGCCGCGATGAATCGTGGACATCCGTACTCGACAGTGCCGAAGCCGTCATCAACCTCGCCGGCGTGTCGATCGCCGGCGGCCGCTGGACGACGGCGCGCAAGGCCGCGATTCTCGACAGCCGGATAGAGGCGACTGGTGCTCTCGCACGCGCGATCACCGCGGCACGGCAGCCACCGCGCGTCTTCATCAGCAGCTCCGCTGTGGGATTCTACGGAACGAGAGGAGACGAACCAGTGACCGAGTCCAGCGGGGCAGGCTCCGACTTCCTGGGGCAGGTGGGCCAGCTGTGGGAGGCCGTCGCCAGCGGGGCGTCACAGCGTTCTCGCGTCGTGCTGCTCCGGAGTGGCGTCGTGCTCGCACGAGATGGAGGCGCACTTCCCCAGCTGGCACTGCCGTTCAAATTCTTCGCCGGCGGTCCTGCAGGGAGCGGACGTCAATTCCTCTCCTGGATTCACGTGCACGACTGGGTTGAGATGGTGAAGTGGGCGCTTGCAGAACAGGCGATCGCCGGTCCGCTCAACGCCACGGCGCCGAACCCGGTGACCAACGAGGAATTTGCACGAACGCTCGGCCGCGTGTTGAATCGCCCATCATGGCTGAAGGCGCCCGCCTTTGCGCTGCGCATCGCGGTCGGCGAGATGGCCGATGCGCTGATTCTCGGTGGTCAACGAGTGCTCCCCGAGGTTGCGCGCGAGCGAGGATTCGTCTTTCGCTATCCGACACTCGAATCGGCGCTGAGAGAAATCTATCGCTGACGCGGAACCCGTGACGGGTCTAGCACAGAGTCAGACGATTGGTGGTGCTCCAGCGCGGAAATCGCTGCCGAGAATCGCCGTGGAGCTGGCGCCAAGCCAGTTGTCGAGCACGCGTGCGTAGACCGAGCGGAAGTCGGTTTCATGCCGCACGTCACCCCCGTTGTTTTCGAGCGTCGGGTTGCCAGGCTCGGGGTTGAGCGACGGTGCTGTGCCATAAATCCCGCCGCGCACGGCGCCACCGATAGCCACCATCACTGCCCCCGCACCGTGATCCGTACCTCCGCTTCCGTTTTCGGAGATACGCCTGCCGAACTCTGAAAACTGCAGGATGAGCGTGTCGGCCAGCAAGCCTTGATTGCGCAGATCGGTGTAGAACGTGGCGAGGCCGTCATTGAAGGTCCCCATCAGCGTGGTGTAAACACCGCCACCCTGGCCACCCTGGCTCGCGTGAGTATCGTAGCCGCCGGTCTGAACCCAATACACGCGCGTGCCCGTGCCGCGAATGATCGATCCCGCCACGGTGCGCAGAGCAATCGCGAAGCCGTTGTTCGGATACGCCACCGTGCCGTTGTAGCCCGCGACCGACGCGACGCGATCGAGCGTCTCGAATGCTCCGGTCGCCGTCGCGTTGACTAAGGCAAGATGGGGTCGATCGACAGCGACGTGAGACGCGATCCGCATCGCCGCCGCACGTTCGTTGAGCGCCTCTGCCGCGTTGTTCGGGCTGGCGAAGACGTAGGTGCGAGCGTCCTGAATGCCCGGCACACTCACCTCGCGTGAGCGCAGTGCGCGCGGCACTTCTCGTGTCGTGCACCATCCGGCAAGCGGATCCTTCGGGAGCGTCTCGAGGTAGCGTCCCAGCCATCCGGTCGATGTCGGCATCGAAGGATTCGCGGTGCCCCAGATGTCGATTCCCTGAAAATGCGACCGGCTCGAATTCTGATAGCCGGTGCGCTGGATGATCGCCAACCGGCCTTCATTGAAGATGCTGCGCAGCCCGGTCAGCCGCGGATGGAGGCCGAGCGATCGACCGCTCGAGTCGGTCCCAATTTGCAGCACCTGCCCGGCCGGCACGGCAATCGTCGGCCGCCGACTGTAATAGAACGGATCCTGATACGGCACCACGGTGTTCAGTGCGTCGTTCCCACCACCGAGGTACACCACCACAAGGTTGCGCGACCTCGCCCCCTGCGCGCGGGCGATGTCACTCAGGAAGGCCGGCGCGGTGAAACTGACGGTGAATGCCGCAACGCCGCCACGAATGAAATCTCGACGTGATAGGGCCATGACGCGCTCCCCTTCCCCGCGTCTCGGGTCAGACAATCTGATACTCGCCGGACCCGACAATCAGCCGTGCCAGACCGGCCGCTTTGATGCGAAGCTGCGCGTCGGATCCGGTCCACGCGCCACCGGTCTCGAGATACGCAGTCAATTCTTCCCGGGTGCTCTGGTCGAACGGCGCAGTCGAGAGTCGATCGAAGAAGAAGTCGAGAACCGATTCGGGCGACGACGCGGAGCCGCTCAAGCCGCTGACCAGGGTGCTCCGCTGGTTCAACACCAGGCTCGACGCAAAGTTCATGCGGGCGAGCATGCCGCCGGTCGTGAACCATCCAGGCCCCAGGTCCCATCCGTTGACGTCCGGCGGCTCGAACAGCGTCTGCCCCATTGCCGTGAGGGGACCGCGCATCGTATCGACCTGGAATCCCACCCAGCCAACCTCTTTCACCGCCCGCACGGCGAACTCGACCGGCCAGCTGTACCGCGTGTGCCAGTTGCCGGGGTTTTGAAACTGACGCGACCGCAGCATGAAGTGCACCAGCGATTCGATGCGCGTGCCGCTCTGCAGATACGCACTCGCGGCGCTGTTCAACGTCGCCGCATCAGGCTCGACGACTTCGCTGACGAAGAAGTTCCACATCTTTCGCGCCAACCGCCGCGCGGTCTCGGGGTGTGTCGCGAGCGCGGTGATGAAGTCCACGCCGTCCTGCATGCCGTCTGCCGCGGCGCGCTCTGGAATCGTCCGCTTGCCATCCCGATAGATCGGAAACGTGAATGTCTTGGCCGCCGTGTCGTGCTGGTTCGCGTTGAAGACGAACTCGTAGTACGAGGTCGCGTCATTCCCGCGATTGATCAGCCGTACGTTCCAGCCGGTGAATACACGCGATGCCGCGTACACGTCGAGCTCGTCGTAGTTGCCGATGCCGAACGTGAAGAGCTCCATGATCTCGCGGCCAAAGTTCTCCTGCGGACGCTGACGCGAGTTGAGTCGTCCGTCGAGCCAGAAGAGCATCGCGGGATCTTTCGCAACCTCGACCAACAGATCCCGAAAGCTGCCGAGCGCCATCGTGCGAAACAGCTCGATCTGCCCGGGAGGTCCCGGAAGCTCACCGGGCTTGAGCGCCATCATGCGGGTGGCCTGCGCGCCTCCCACGATCCCCGCGATCTTCGAGTAGGCGGTGGCGAAGTGGTTGTGCCAGAAGAGCGCCATCTTCTCCTGGAGCGGCCGTCTCGAGTGCAGCATCCGGAACAGCCATCGCTGCCGTGCGTGCTCGATGTTCAGATTGGGAGAGAAGCCGGCGCCACCGGCGATCGAGGCATAAGCAGGATTCCCAATCCTCTCGTCGACATCGTCAGGCTGATCGTCGAAGTTCAGCAGGTACTGCAGGAGTTCTGAGGTCGAGGTGCCCTCGAACTCCTTCAGATCTTCCTGGCTTGCGCCGAAGCCGGCCCGCCGCAGAAGGTGATCGACGCCCAGTTCGCTCCGTGCCATGGCACACCCTCCAGGCCCGGGTCCCGGCGGTTCCCGCCCCAGGACTTCGCGTCCCGTCAGCGGTCGCGAATAAGATACTCCGCGACTATGCCGTCACGAAAACGACCGACCGCGGTCCGTTCTTCCAGGGGCCGCGCCACCAGGACGCGAAGCGCGCGAAAGGCCGTCACATCATCCCAGGCTGCTGCCGCCCGGCAAGCCGAGGCCACGAGCGGCCTTGCACCGGGCATGCAGACAGTCAACACGTATCTGGCCGTTGCCAACGTCAGCGCCTCGATGGACTTTCTCGAACGCACGTTTGCGTTCACACGTGGTGTCGTTCTACCAGACGCCGACGGCCAGATCCGCTACGCAGAGATGCGTCACGGCGAGTCCGTGATCATGCTGGTGCGCCGTGGCGATTCCGCTACGGCGAGTGGAGGGGCGGCAGCATTGTATACCTACGTCAACGACGTGGATCGGGCTGCGGCGGACGCGCGCAAAGCGGGCGCGGGCGTGACTGACGCCGAAGATCAGCCGTGGGGCGACCGGACGTCGGTCGTGACGGACCCGGACGGTTATCGCTGGGTTCTCGCCACGTTCAAGAAGCTCGCGCCTTTTACGTAGCCGACAAGAGGGCAGCTGCGACTCGCGGGTGCCACCCTCAGGCGCCGGGAGGCTGATCGTGAACACGCCACGTCTACTGAACATCCCTGTCATCCTCGGCACGGTGCGCAAGGGCCGCGCCAGCGAACATGCCGCGCGGCTGTTTGCCGACCTGCTCAATCGGCGCGCGGGCGTCGTCAGTCGTGTCATCGACATCGCAACCGTGCCGATGCCGGTCGACGATGCCGGCGAAGCAATCAAGGATCCGGCATTCGCGAAGGCGATGACCGAGGCCGATGGGTTGGTGATCGTCTCGCCGGAGTACAACCACAGCTTCCCCGGGCTGTTGAAGCACGTCCTCGACAGTTGCCTGAGCGAGTACATCCACAAGGCCGTGGGAATCGTCGGTGTATCAGCAGGGCCATTCGCAGGAGCGCGGGTGATTCAGGGATTGTTGCCGGTGATGCGCGAGGTCGGACTGGTCACGATCTTCTGGGACGTCAATATCGGGACGGTTGCCAAAGTGTTCGCCGAGGACGATCGCCTGCTCGACGATGCGGTGGTCCGTCGCGCGGAGCGATTCATCAGAGAGCTGATCTGGATGACCAAGGTCCTCAGGCACGGCCGTGAACACGTGACCGTTGACGAGGAGGCCGTCGAGCGCCCAGCTCATCTGCAAGATCTGCGGTGCAGAAATGACTCACCACGGGGACAAAGAGGTGACGTCAGTGCCAGCGTTGGAAGACGTGGCCGTTGTGTCCGCGCACACCTGCCCGAACTGTGGCGCGCAGGAAGCGCTGGTGACGAGCGTCACCGGCTAGATCCGGCCTGCTACACGTGAGCAGCTTCGTCCGGTCTGCCGGCCCATAACCACACAATGAAGTCCACAGTCGGTGGAACACCGCCGATGTCGCGGAGCCGAGTACATACCTGACCGCGATGATGCTGTGTGTGAAGAAACACCTGAAGCATCGATTCACCGAGGGTGTGGACGCCGGCGGGCTGCTTGGCCTGCTGTTCGTAGTAGGCTGCCCACGGCATGCGGAGTTCCCGGTCCATCTCCTCGGCCGTCACAGCATTGGCAAACGCCTGAACGCCACGATGTGCCTCCTGTCCCCAGGCGGCGATGTCGTCGAGGGACGAGAACTCAGCGCGTTCGCGGACCGCAAACGCCGAGCCGCGCCACGCCTGAAGAAAGATGTGCTGCACCTGGTGGATGTGGTGCAAGGTGTCCGCGATCTTTGCGTCGTCAGCCGCCTGGGTGGTGGCGAGCACGGCGTTCCACACCATGTCGTCGGCCCAGGCCATGTGCCGGGAGAGCTCTCGCACGTGACGAACGGCTGGAGGCAGCTTCTCGGTCATGATCCTTCCTCCCTCACGAGATCTTTCAGGTCGGAGAGCCGCCGTATGATCCGATCCGGCCGTGCGGTAGATCCCGGCGGCACGCCCTGACCTCGAAGATCGATCCAGATGCCGTAGATCCCTTGTCGCTGCGGCTGCGCGACGTCCCACTCGAGATTGTCTCCAACCATCCACGTATCGCCGGGCGCCACGTCGAGCGTGTCGAGCGCCCGCGTATATACACGTGGATCGGGTTTGCCGAATCCAAGCTCGCCTTCGATGAAGATCGCGTCGAACAAATCGGCAAGATCGAATCGAGTGACTTTGGCGCGTTGCAATCGGGCGCTGCCATTGGTCAACAACGCCAGCCGGCAGCCGCGTTCCCGCAGCCAGCGGACGGTGTCGAGCGCATCCGCGAACGGTTGAAGGCCGGCGTCGCGCAGGTCGTGATACGTGTCCCCGATCCGGCAAGCGAGGTCAGCATCGTCGACACCGATCTCGGCAAGTGCGAGCTGAACGACGTCACGGCGCGCCACTGCCAGATCGAGGCGCCCCTTGCGATGCCTCTCCGGGTCGGCCCAATACCACTCACGGACACGCTCGATGGCTTCGTGCACGGAGACCGGGTCGAGACCATTCATTGCCGCGCTGTGGGTGTGACACGCTTCCAACCAACACGCGGCAATGTTGCCGCTGTCGTCAAGGATGGTGTCGTCGAGGTCGAGCAGCACGGCTCGTGGAAGTCGTGTCAAGCACCACCGCGCGCGGGTTACGCGAGCAACTCCCGATAGCACGCTTCGTACATCGGGACCACCCGCTCCACGCAGAACTCAGTTTGAACACGGCGACAGGCCGCCTGTGCCACGCTCCTGTGGAGAGACTCGTTGGTCAACAGCGCGATTCCGCTCGCGGCCATCTCGTCGACCGCGTCGAGCGGATGCAGGAAGCCGCTGACCCCGTGCTCGATGACTTCTGGTAGCCCGCCGACGCGTGAAGCGACCACGGGGACTTCGCACGCCATCGCCTCGAGCGCAGCGAGACCAAAACTCTCCAGTGCCGAGGGCAGAAGGAAGAGATCCGCGATCGACAGCAGGGGCACGACTTCCTCCTGTGCTCCAACGGCGTCAACCAATGAACCGATACCCAGGTCGCGCGCCATCTGCTGAGCCATCGCGAGGTCTGGACCGTCACCCACCAGGAGCAACCGGGCGGGTACCTGCTTCCGGATGCGGTCGAAGATGGCCACCACGGCATCGACACGCTTGACGGGACGAAAGTTCGATACGTGCACCACGACCTTCGTGGCGCTGTCGCCACCAGAGAACCGCTTTCGCAGATCGGGGCGTGATCGCCGCCGATGGATCGCGCAGTCGAGGAAGTTGGGGATGACCGAGATCGGATGCTTCACACCGAGCTCGGCGTAGGTGGACGCGCGCAGGCTGTTCGATACCGCGGTGACCCCATCCGACTGCTCGATCGAGAAGGCCACGATGCGCGAGTACGACGGATCGCTGCCGACCAGCGTGATGTCCGTCCCGTGCAAGGTGGTCACGACGCGCGGCCCCGCTCCGTCGGCGGAAAGAATCTGGCGCGACAGAAACGCCGCCGTCGCGTGGGGCACGGCGTAGTGGGCATGAATGATGTCCAGTTTCGATTCGCGCGCAACCTGCACGATCCGGTTGGCCAGCGACAGCAAGTACTGTGGCTCGCGGAACAACGGATATGTCGGCGTCAGCACCTGGTGGAAGAACAACCCTTCCTGGAAGTCTCCGAGCCTGAACGGCGTCTCCGTGCTGATGAAGTGCGCCTGATGCCCGCGCAACGCGAGCGCCTTGCCGAGCTCAGTGGCCACGATCCCGCTTCCGCCGACCGACGCGTAGCAGACGATGCCGACGTTGAGTGGGCGGGTCACTCGGGCAGGAGGTGCGGACGAAGGACAGGGTGCTTCACGACGATTCCTTCCGCGAACGCGACGCCGGCGAGCGCACCGAACTGCGCGTCGCGGCTCTCGATGAGCTGCGTGAATCCAGCCGACGTCAGACGCGTCGCGACCGCGTCAGCCTGCGTTGGCCGGAACTGACTCACGAAGCAGGCCAGCGCGCGCCGCTTCGTATCGTAGTGCTCGCTCACGTCAACGACAAATGACGGCGGAGCAGAGTCGTTGATGAAGTAGTAGCACACCGACTCGGGTTTCCACACTTCGCCATCGGCGTCGTAACGCCTCAGCCCTGCATTGAAAATCGCCTCGGTGAGCAGATGACTGGCGGCCACATGATCGGGGTGACGGTCAGACCGGTACGGCACGGCGACGACCCGCGGTTGCGCCCGGCGGACGAGGCTCGCCACGACACGCATGTGATTCGGCTCAGTCCCTATCGCACGGTCCGGCAGCCGCAGGTTCACCCGCCATGCCGCGCCGAGCACATCACATGCGGCATCGGCTTCGGCCAGACGCTCGGACACAGTGCCGTTGCTTCCCATCTCGCCTGCTGTCAGGTCGCAGAGCCCCACTTGATGGCCGACCGCCACATGTTTGGCCACGAGGCCCCCGATACCGATCTCGATGTCGTCCGGATGGGGACCAACGGCCAGCAGATCGACCGGCGAGAGCGATGTCTTCATCGAGTCCAGCCGAACACCTCGTCATGCTTGTCGGGCTCTCCGGCCGCAGCTCTGGCCAGTACCCGCGCCGCCAGGAACGCGCCCGCTGTCGAGTCACCGCCCAGGCCAAACAAATGGCGCGGATAGTTTCGATGCGGGCCGATGTACATGATCCCGTCGGCGGTCTCCCCGTACGACGCTTCCCACCCATACTCGGGCTGGAGGCCCGATATCGCCGGGTTCATCATCAGCAACTCGTACATCAGCTGGCCGGTCCGCTGCACGAGGATCGCGTCCCGTTTCCTCGCCGGCGTCTCGTTCTGCGCTGCGCCCGTTACGAGCAAGCGATCGTCGCGAGTCCAGCGAACCCGATGTCGCGGTGTCGCCGTATCGCTGATCGTCACTCCACGCCCGGCAAGCTGCTTTCGAATCGCCGCCGGCACCGGCTCGGTGAGCGCGAAGTACTCCTCGCGCCGCTTGAAGTGACGACGAAGCGGCTTGAATTCCGAGGTGGCCGTGCCGGTGCAGACGATCACCGTCTTCGCCCGGACAAGCCCACCATCGAGCGCAATGTCCACCTGCCTGGCGCCCGCGCGAACCTTCGTCGCCCGCGATCGCTCGAAGAACGTTGCACCGCGCGACCTCGCCGCGGCTGCGACTCCCAGGCATGCTCGATAAGAATCGAGCGTGAAGCACGCCCCGGTCCGCAATCCGCCGGGCCCCTCGAGGGACGTCGCTTTGCGGACCGCCGCCGGCGTCATCCATTGCGCCTCGAGACCGGCTGCCTCCCGAGCTTCGTACTCCCGGCGCAGCCCCTTCCCATCGTCAGGCGTTGCGACCGTGATGTGATCGCAGGGCTCGAGTCCGCAGGAAATCTTCAGGCGTCGAATGAGTGCCGCGGCATCGAGCGATGCGCGCCGCCAGCTCTCGAAGATGCGCCGGGCATCGCGCAGCCCGTGCTGCGCGCTGACATCACGAAACGACGGCCCGGGCTCCGGCAGTAGCAGGCCCGTTCCACGGCCGGCACTTCCCTGCCCAATGCGGTCCGCTTCGATGAGGATTGGCGCAAGGCCCGCCACGGCGCACGCATAGGCGGTGGCGCACCCTGTCAGGCCACCGCCCACGATGGCGACCTCGGCGGTCACCTCACCGCGAAGCCGTGGATGGTCGGGACGACGCGTGCGTGGAAAGTTGTCGATCCATGGAGAGACGCCGTAACGTGTTCGCATGTCATTCTGAAGTCAGCTGGATTCTGCATTCTGCATTACAGACCGTGCGGCCGTCATCTCGGCGACGGCGGGGTGGAAACGAACTGCTCGATACCGGAGTAGTTCAGTCCGTAACCACGTCAGATTCTGGATCATCCGGGACCGCGGTCTGACGCGATAATCGCGATAATCATCTCCATGCGCCGGCGACTGTGGAAAGTAGGGCTCGCGATCGCTTGCGTGCTCGCCCTGGGGGGGTTCGCGGCCGGCGTGTTGGTGCGTGGCCAGCTTCGCGGCAGCCTGCCGGCACTGGCGGGGACCCTTCAACTGGAAGGTCTGTCGGCGCCGGTCATCGTGACCCGTGATGCTTTGGGCATCCCGACGGTCAGAGGGGAATCGCGAGAGGATGTCGCGCGCGCGACCGGATTCCTGCATGCGCAGGAGCGGTTCTTTCAAATGGATCTGGCCCGCCGACGTGCCGCCGGCGAGCTCGCCGCGCTCGTCGGACCGCGTGCCGTGATCGCCGACCGTCAGATTCGCATGCATCGCTTCCGGGCAGGCGCGCGCCGCGCGCTCGATTCGATGGAACCAGGATGGCGAGCCATCCTCGAGGCCTATACAGCTGGCGTGAACAGCGGCTTGAGGCGACTTGCTACCGCGCCCTTCGAGTACATCCTGCTGCGACAGGACCCGAGGGAATGGCTGGTCGAGGATAGTGTGCTCGTCGTGCTGTCGATGTTCATCACGCTCCAGGATCCTGACGGCTCGTACGAGGCGACCGTCGGCACGATCCACGACGTGCTGCCGGATGCGATGGCGCAACTCCTCGCGCCGGCGGGCACCGAGTGGGATTCGCCGATCGTTGGCGCCGCCCTCGAGGTCCCCGCGATTCCGGGTCCCGATGTCTACAATCTCCGCGCACGCCGGACCGGCAAGGCTCCTCCGCCTTCCGACCACCAGGTCCCCGCTCCGAATCGACTTCGTCCACTCGAGCAGGAGTCGTCGAACGGGCGCCGGGGTCTTGGGCAGTGGGCGCTGCAGAGCCTGGATCTGCAGTGGGGACTCGATGTTGATACGGAAGGTGCCATCGGCAGCAACAGCTGGGCGGTCTCGGGCCGCCTGACCGAGGACGGGCGAGCACTGCTCGCCAACGACATGCACCTGACCGTTCGCGTGCCCAACACGTGGTACCGCGCCTCTTTCGAGTGGCAGGATGGACCCAATACCGCGCCCCATCGACTCATTGGCGTGACCCTTCCTGGCGTTCCAGCCGTCGTCGTCGGCAGCAATACGCACGTAGCGTGGGGCTTCACCAACTCACAGGGCGACTGGAGCGATATCGTCCTGCTCGATGTCGATCCTGCTGACCCGAATCGCTATCGAACGCCAGAGGGGTGGCGCACATTCGAGCGTCACGACGAGACGATCGAGGTCGCAGGAGAGGCATCCATCCACGAGCCGATCCTCTGGACAATCTGGGGGCCGGTGATGGAGCCGGACCATAAGGGTCGCATGCGGGCCTTTCGCTGGATCGCGCACGACATCGATCGACTCAGCACATCAATTACTGCGCTTGAATCTGCGCGCTCGATCGATGAGGCGTCGGACGCTGTCAACGGACTGGGTACTCCGGGCCAGAACTTCGTCGTGGCCGATGATACGGGACGAATCGGCTGGACGATCTACGGATCGATCGCGCGGCGGGTCGGCTTCGATGGCCGGCGCCCGGTGTCGTGGGCTGACGGTACACGTGGCTGGAGTGGCTGGCTCAATCGAGACGAATTCCCCCGGGTGATGGATCCCGACAACGGGCGCATCTGGACAGCGAATGCCCGGGTCGTCGATGGCGACATGCTGGCCCGCATTGGAGACGGCAACTACGAAGTCGGCTCACGCGCACGAATTATTCGAGAACGGCTGGCCGGCCGGGACCGCTTCACCGTTGCCGACCTGCTGAGCATTCAGCTCGACACGAGCGCGGAGTTTCTCACTCGCTGGCGTACGCTCCTGCTCCAGGCGCTGAAAACGGTCACCGACCAGCCACGCATCCGCCTCAGGGAAATCGTCGAGCGCGACTGGGATGGCCAGGCCTCTCCAGGATCGGCGGGCTATCGCCTCACGCGCATGTTTCGCGAGGAAGTATCCGACGCGGTGATCGCGTTCGTGCTCATCGAGTGCAGCGAGGCCGACCTCGCGTTCGACTACCGTACCGTCCGCAGGCGCGAGGGACCTATCTGGAAGCTGGTCTCCGAAAGGCCGATGCACCTGCTCGACCCCAGATATGCCAGCTGGGACGATCTGATCCTGCAGGCGGCAAACGAGGTCGTGGCGAGGGCCGAGCGCGAAGGCGGGCTCGAGGAGCCCTGGTCGCGGTGGAATGTCACCAGCTACAGGCATCCACTGTCGTCGGGACTGCCATTCGCAGGCAGATGGCTCGACATGCCCGTCCAGCCATTACCAGGCGATCTCTACACACCCAACATGCACTGGAATGCGTCGGCGTCGTCGGAGCGCATGATCGTCTCGCCCGGCCGCGAGAGCGAGGGCATCATGCACATGCCGACGGGCCAGAGCGGCCACCCGCTCTCGCCGTTCTACGCCAACTCACATCCGGCGTGGGTCAACGGTGAGGCCACACCGTTTCTGCCAGGGTCAACGGAGTACACGTTGACCCTGACGCCGTAGTCCTACCGCCTCAGGCTGAAACCGGTCAGCATGCTGACGCGCGTGCCGGCCCTGGATGGAACGACGGCGATCGTCACTGGCACGTTCAACCCACCAGAGCGGAGCGTGACGCCGCCGGCAAGGGCGAGTGCCACACCCGCAGGTGTGATGTTCGGACCGAGTCCGAACTCCGCTCCATTGCGCGAGCGCAGTCCGACCAGCCACGACAGGCTGGGCAGTGCGTGACCCTGCTCGAGTCCGCCGAGGAGAAACACCCATTCGTTCACCACGGCCGGCCCGCTGTCCCTGCTGTAGAACTGCTTCTCGAACTGCCAGCCAAACTGCGTGATGGTCGAGCCCACGTGAATCGAGCGCTCCGCCAGCTTCTCGACGACGCCGTCGCTGAGCGCGGTGATTCCGAAGCGAGGACCCGACAAGCCGACGGTCTTGAGCCGCGGCGGCGGGATCGTGACGTCCCCCGCGGTCTGCGCCGCGACGGGGAGCGCAAAGCTCACGAAGAGCAACATCAACAAGGCAGAACGCATTGGCACCTCCATGAGGTCATGGTGCGCGTGCCCGGACATCGATGTCTTGATGGCTTTGCTGAAAAACTCTGAATGGCGGTAGTTCCGCGTTCCAGGTTCCGGGTTCCCGGACTCGAACTCCGAACACGAACCCGGAACCTTGAACCAGGAACCCGGAACGGCAGCGCACTCTCTTATGCCGCTCGTGTTCGCAGGCGCGCCAACACTGGCACCCAGATGGCAGAGTGTGCCGAGACGTGAAGCAGTGGCTCCACTGGCAACAACCAGCCGGCGTTGCCAACGGGAGCCGCGGTCAACGCCTGGTCGACGAGTGCTGCCGCCTCGCCGTCGCTGCCCGCCAGCACGAGTCCGACGGCGCGCCCGATCGCTCCATCAACGGTAGCGAGTGGCTGGACGTTAGCGATCGACGCCTCGTCGGCCGCGCCGAGTGCGGCGAGACCGAGTCGTGCAAGCGGGTGGCGCTCTACGCGCGCGACCGCCTGTCGAAACGCGGCGGTCGCGGCAACGCGGTCTCCACGATGCCACTGCAGCGCCCCAATCGCGTACCACGTGTTGGCGCAGCATTCGCGACCGTAGAGATGGCCGCCACCCTCGAGGGCAAGCTCACGTTCGAAGGCCGCGAGTGCCGCCGGGCTTTCGTCGCGCGCAAGGTGGAGAAGACCTCGGAGCCAATGGAGTGCCACTGCGCTGAACCTCGATGGCCCCGCTGCGTCTCGTGACTGATCGGCAATGCCGATATCCAGCGCGCGCTCGGCTTCGTCGAACGCCTGACGCGCTACGTGAACGGTCGCGATGAGCCACTGTGCCAGGGCAAAGCCCGGGAGCAACGCGAGCGTGCGATGCGCCGCACGCAGGCGCTCCTCGCCCCAACCCACATATGCCAGCCGGAAATGGTGCCGCCAGTTGTCAGGTTCGAGCGTGACGGCGCGGCGCGACGCGGCGAGGGCATCCAGGTGGCGGCCCGCACGATCGAGGACGAAACCGAGCGTGGCCCACGCCTCGCCGTACTCGGGCGCAAGACGGCAAGCTTCCTTCGAGTGCCTCGTAGCCATCTCGAGGGCCGCGACATCCGGCTGTTCGTCGGTGCGCGTCATCTCGAACTGCATGACACAGGCGTTCGCAAGACCGATGTGCGCCGGCGCGTGTTCCGACGCGCGTGCCAGCACGCCTTCAAAGACCGCGCGTGCGCGAAGAATCTGATCGCGTTCGAGCGTCTCGAGCGCCGCGCGCCCCTCGATCCATGCGCGGTGCGGCGCGAGCAGTTCCTCGAGCGTTGCATCGGACGCCCGCGATGCCGTCGTGGTCACCGGTCCCGCGAAACGGTAGCCCTGCCGTGGAACGGTCTGGATATACGGGCTTCCATCCGGCGCGGCGCCAAGGACGCGGCGCAGCGCGGACACCGCCTGCTCGAGGCTGTTATCCGTAACCGCAACATCCCGCCAGACCGCTTCGATGAGCGCATCCTTGGAGACAATCGACCCCCGGCGGGAGAGCAAGGCCAGCAGAACGCCCACGTGGCGGTCAGGAAGCGGCAGGAGCTCGCCTCCCCTCGTCACCCGACGGGCGTCGGCATCGACCACGATGTTGGCAAAGGAGTAGCCGGGCACTGGGGCGTTATCGAGAGTATCCTCCACGCAGCGTTCTCGAGGAGATGCCTATGGCACATCAATGGTCAAAGGTCAAAAGTCAAATGTCAAAAGCAGTGACCATCGGCCTCGTCGTCGCGGCTGGCGTGGCGTGGTTGCTTGAATCATCACCGGCCGCACAGGACCAGCAGGGTCGCAGCCTGCCGACATTCGAGGTGGACGCCTCGTGGCCGCAGGTTCCCGCGAAATGGAAGCTCGGAGATCCGTCCAGCTTTGCCATCGATGCGCAGGACAACGTCTGGCTTCTGCACCGTCCGCGGACGCTGCCACCGGAACAGGCGGCGCTTGCCGCTCCACCGGTCATGGTGTTCGACCCCTCCGGGAAGTTCATCAGAGCCTGGGGCGGCGCCGGCGGCGCGTACGAATGGCCCGAGCGCGAGCACGGTATCCACGTGGATGCCAAGGGGTTCGTGTGGCTCGGAGGAAACAACTGCCCCACCAACGGCATCCGCGGTCTCAAGCCGGTTGCCGATGATCAGTTGCTGAAGTTCACACCGGAGGGCAAGCTCGTTCTGCAGATCGGACGCAGCAATCAAAGCAAGGGGAACTCCGACACGCGGAACCTGCACCGTCCGGCCGATGCCTGGGTGCACACGCCGACCAACGAAGTGTTCGTGGCGGATGGATACGGCAACCATCGCGTCATCGTGCTCGACGCGGACACCGGCGCGTTCAAACGGATGTGGGGCGCGTTTGCCGAGACTCCCGTCGATGACGATCACTGCGAGGTGGTGACGCCGAAGACAGTCGAAGATCCGGGGCCACGCAACTTCAGCATCGTCCACGCCCTTCGCGTGGCGCGAGACGGAACGGTGTACGTCGCCGACCGGGAGAACCGCCGCGTCCAGTCGTTCACGGCCGACGGCAAGTTCGTGAAGCAACTGGTCAAGGCCGACACGCCGTTTGCGAGAAACCTGGCTCTTTCACCGGACCAGCGGTTTCTCTACGTTGGCAATGGCGATGACATCGCGGTCGTCGACCGAGCGACGCTCGAGATCGTGGGTTCGATCAAGCCGAACGGCTTGAAGAATGGCGGACACCAGATCGCGACCGACTCGAAGGGAAACCTCTACGTGGCCCAGACCACGATGGGACTGCAGAAGCTGACCTTCAAAGGGACGGCTCCTGCCGGCAAGTAACGCGAAGGCGCTGCCACGGCTGCGCGACAGGATCCGGCCGGGAGTACGTGTGCTCTTCGTCGGAATCAATCCCGGTGTGCGTTCGGCGCTGACAGGTCACCATTTCGCCGGTTTCTCCAATCGATTCTGGAAGCTTCTGTTCCGGTCCGGTCTCGTATCCGAGCCAGTGACGTACCTGGACGATGACCGGCTGCCTGAATGGGGATACGGCATCACCAACATCGTGGCGCGCGCGACGCCAGGCATTGACGAGTTGCGGCCGGAAGAATACGCGGCGGGCCGGTCGCGCCTGCGCGCGAAGGTACGTCGATATCAACCGGATATGGTCGCCTTCGTCGGCATCACCGTGTATCGAGCGATGTTTCCGGAGCGTTCGGGCCCGGTGGTCATGGGCCTGCAGAAGGACCAGCTAGGTGAAGCGGCGGTGTTCGTCCTCCCCAACACCAGCGGGAGGAATGCGCACTTCTCGTTCGAACAGATGCTCGCCTCATTCAAGGCGCTGCGCGATCATCTCGGGCGGGCATAATAACGGCCCGGGTCCGGCCTTCAGTAGTGTCCGGCTTTAGCCGGACCGAACATTCAGGAGAGTCGCCGTGCGCACCCTGGCCATCATCGCGCTGCTCATCCTCAGCTCATCCGCTCTCACAGCGGCGGACAAGTCGACCGCCGGCGAATTCATCACCGAGCCTGCAACGCTCCTGTCGCTCGGCTTCGAGTGGCGGATCGATGGCGACGACAATCGCAACGCACAGGTCGCCGTGTCGTACCGCAAACAGGGCGAGCAAACATGGAAGGCGGGGCCACCGCTTCTGCGCATCGGCAACGAGCGTATCAACGAGAACGCGCTGCAGTATGTGACCCCGAACGGCTTCGCCGGAAGCGTCTTCGAGCTCGAGCCCGCGACTCTCTACGAAGTGCGATTCGTCATGTCAGATCCCGACGGTGTCGATGGCCGTGCTGAGCAATCGGTGTCTGTGCGTACGCGATCAGAGCCGATGCCCGCAACCGGTGGAAAGGTCTACCACGTGTATCCACCGGGCTACGAAGGGCAGAGACAGCAGCCTGCATTCACTGGACTGCTTGCGGCCTACTACACAGGGTCATCTCACTCGGACAACTTCAACACCTATCCACCTCGCGTGCAGCCGGGCGACACGATCCTGGTCCACGCCGGCACCTACAAGGACGATCGGCTGCGTTACGGCGGCGGACTCGGAACGGTATCGAGCGGCACGTACTTCCTGACGCAAAGCGGGACGCCCGAGCGCCCGATCGTGATCAAGGCGGCGGGCGATGGTGAAGTCATCTTCGACGGCGATGGCGCCTACAACCTGTTCAACGTGATGGCCGCCAACTACAACTACTTCGAAGGGCTGACGATTCGAAACACCGACCTCGCGTTTCAGGCAGGTCTCAAGAACATCGCGGGCTCGAGTGGCTTGACGATCAAGCGCAGCCGCTTCGAAGACGTCGGCCGCGCCATCTATACCGACTGGTCGGGATCGAAGGACTACTACATCGCCGACAACGTCATGATCGGCCGCTTCAATCCCAACTACCTCATGGGATTCACCGGCCGCACCTGGCAGAAGCTGCCCGAGTTCAACCCGAAACTGATCTCCGAATACGCCATCAAGGTCTATGGCTCTGGACACGTCGTCGCTTACAACTCGATCGCCAACTTCCACGACGGCGTTGACGTCGCGACCTACGGCAATCCTGACGGCAGTCCGACACCAACACGCGACCGCATGCCGGTGTCGATCGACTTCTACGGGAACGACATCTCGAACATGGAGGACAACTGCATCGAAGCCGACGGCGGCGCGCATAACATCCGCATCTTCCGCAACCGATGCTTCAATCACGGCCATCGCGCGCTCAGCGTGCAGCCGATGTTTGGCGGTCCGGTCTACTTCATCAGGAACGTCGTCTATCACGCACCGGAAGGCGGTGCGGTGAAGTTCACGGCGTCATCGTCCGGCATTGTCGTGCTGCACAACACGCTGATTGCACCCGTGAAGCCGATGCTGCTCGCCGCCTCGAACGTGCACTACCGCAACAACCTGATTCTCGGGAAAAGCGAGACGCTCGAGACCTTCGCGGTCGAGACGAACACGAACTACTCGAGCTCGGACTACAACGGCTTCCGGCCAAACGAAGGTGCGGAGTTCTCGTTCGAGTGGAGCTCGCCGGCCCGCACCCTTCAATCCCAGTTCCCCGGCGAACCTGGCCAGCTGAGCGTGCAGCAGCAAACAAAGCTCGAAGCGTCAGCCAGAGAGCGGCGCCGCTTCAAGACGCTCAAGGAGTACAGCGAGGCGACCGGTCAGGATACGCATAGCGTCCTGGTTGACTTCGATGTCTTTGTAAAAGTCGCGCCCCCGGGACCTGATCCGCGCACGCTCTACAAGCCCTCGGACTTCGATTTCCAGCTTCGTGCCGGATCGGCCGCGGTCGATGCCGGCGTTCGCCTCACCGGAATCAACGACGATTTCAGCGGTCGCGCCCCCGATCTCGGCGCGCACGAAGCCGGCCGGCCCGTTCCACACTACGGGCCACGACCCTAGACAACAAGGCGGGTCTGAAGTCCCGCCTCTACACTGCCAAGTAGCGCCGAGCCGGTGTCACTTTTGCTTACCTCCGGACTCTATTAGGCGTTCGTTCATTCTGGCGCCCCGACCACGGTCGGCTTACCACCCCCTTGGAGAGAGACGATGTCAGTTGCGAGCGCGCCAGTTCTTGACAGGTGGAGTCTGCTGTCGGACGAGCAGGTCATCACCCGCGTTCTTGCTGGGGAAACAGCGCTGTTCGAAGTGCTGATGCGGCGGTACAACGAACGGCTGTACCGTGCTGCGCGAGCGATTCTCCGTGACGAGAACGAGGCCGAAGATGTCATGCAGCAGGCGTATGTGAACGCCTACACGCACCTGCGGCAGTTCGACGGGCGGTCGAAGTTCTCAACATGGCTCACGCGGATCGCTGTGCACGAAGCGCTCGCCCGCGCCCGACGTCGCGGTAGATACATGACGATGGATCCTGAGGACCCGTCGGCGATCGAATTCCCTCAGGCCCAAGACGGGACGCCGGACCCGGAACGCCTGGCCATTGCCCGTGAGCTCGGAACCTTCCTGGAATCGGCGATCGATCGCCTGCCGGACGGTGCGCGCGAGGTATTCATGCTGCGACAGATCGAAGGGATGAAGACCGACGAAGTCGCGGACGCGCTCGGCGTCAGCGAAGCGGTCGTCAAGACCCGGCTCTCGCGTGCACGAGGCGCGCTGCGGCGTGATCTTTACGAGCACGCGGGTCTGGCAGCAGCAAACACCTTCAGATTCCAGCGGCCGAGATGCGATCGCATCGTGCAAGCCGTACTCAGTCGTATCTCGTAGCGTCTCTCCGGCTCGTGCATTCGTAACCAAATCGCAGGAACGCACTCTATCGGTCAAGGGCTCCCCCTTGCGACAACTGAGCCCGCCCGGAAGGAGTGAGCGTCATGCGACTCATCGGCGTGGCTTCGATCGCACTCGTCCTCGCGCTGACCTTCACAGCAGCGTCTGCTCGCGAAGACAACCATCAACGTTTCGATGGGCAGAAGATCTTTCGCTTCGACACATTCGGCGACGAGCAGCTGTGGACGGATGTCCTGCGGCTGCACGAGGCCATTCCGACCGTCAGCCCGGAGACCGCGTTGAAGGTGGGCCTCAAGGTCGACGCCGATGCACTCCCGGCCGCAGTCGTCGAGGGGATCAAGACAGGAAAGGTGAGGCTCGACAATCCCGCGCTGACGCTGGAGTTATTGCGCCTGAACGCCGTGGTCGGCGTCATGGGCAAGGTCAACCAGGCGGGGCAGCTCACGAGCATCGGCATCACGTGCGCGCTATGCCATTCGAATGTCGACGACTCGTTCGACACCGGGATCGGCAAGCGGCTGGACGGGTGGGCAAACCACGATCTTGACGTGGGGGTGATCGTCGGCCTCGCGCCGGGGCTCGACCCGGCGCTCAAGGAGGAATTCAGCAAGTGGGGCCCCGGCATGTACGACCCGCGCCACCATGCGTTCGACGGCACGACACTCATCGGGCTGAACAGCCCCTCGGTGCCCGTCGTCACGCCACCGATCTATGGACTGCTTGGCGTCGGCTGGGAGACCCACACTGGCGACGGTCCTATCTGGTACTGGAACAGCTACGTCGGTGTCGGGCAAATGGGTGGTCAGGGGAATTTCTCCGATCGCCGAATCGGCCTGTTCATCCAGCAGCAGCCCGATCTCGTAACGCCCAAGCTGTTCGCGCTGCTTCAGTACCAACTGCGTCTGCGGGCGCCGGAACCGCCGGAGGGCAGCTTCGATCGACGCGCGGCGATCCGCGGCAGGCGCGTGTTCTATCGCGAAGCCGGATGCGGCTCGTGTCACTCAGGGCCAACCTACACGGACGTACGACGCGGTCAGCACCCGCCGTTCCTGCATGAACCGGCAGAGGTGGGGATGGATCCGACGTATGCGAATCGAAGCGCCACAGGCAAGTATCGAACGACACCGTTGCGCGCGTTGTGGCAGCATGCGCCGTACTTCCACGATGGCAGCGCTCCCGATCTTCCAGCCGTCGTCGAGCACTACGACAATCACTTCGGGCTGAACCTGACGGACGATCAGAAGTCTGACCTCGTGGAGTTCCTGAAGTCGTTGTGAGGTCTGGCTCAACTCCCTCTGGTCTTCAACGTGCGCCAACGGGGAAGTTCGCCACTTGTCGTGCTGCGCCGGAGAGCTCGACGATGTGCAGGCCCGTGTTCGCGCGATCGGCAACGTAGACGTAGCCGCGATCGTCGACCTCCACGTTATTCGACTGAATCGCGATCTTGCATCGCTCGTCGGCACCTTGACCGACGCAGCGGCGGTCCGTGTTCGCGGTCGTCGCCGGGATGTAGTAGCCAATCTCTTTCACGTTGAAGGGATCGCGTATGTCCAGCGCGCGTACGCCGGCGTTGAAGAAGGTGACGAAGAGGACGCGACCGTAATAGATCGGAGTGAAGCTCTCGTGCGAGGAGTGCGCACCGAACCGCCCGCCCCGCGTGCAGAAGTCGCCGCTCGCCTCGGGCACGGTCCAGGTCGAGGCGCCGACCGGCGTCGACTCGAACGTGATGTCGACCATGCGCACCATCTGTCTCGGCTCCAGGCATTCGTTGGCCAGCGATTCACTGACCACCGCGATGAAATCGCGATGCGCCTGCGCCGTCGGGATCGGGACCGACTCACCGTGGTCGTGCCCTCCTCCCGGGACCGGCGCATTCGCGGGAAGCCTCTGCTTGGCGAACTCCGTCAGCGTCATCCCGAGGAGCGGGAATGCCGTGTGCGCGCCCGCATCGGGCGGAAGATCGATCCGGGCGATCTGCGGGTAGAGCAGATTGGCATCAGTCGGCTCTTTCGGTCCGTTGAGCAGCTTTTGACGATCGACGATCTGCACCACTCCCGCGCGACTGGTGCCGTAGCCGAAGTAGACGCGGTTGCCTTTCGGGCCGAGCGAGATCGGTCCATGCAGCTCCGTGGGTACCGGCATCACGGTTGATCCGGGCTGCTGGCCCGGCAGACCGAAATCGCGTATGAACTTCGGGTTCGTCGGATCACCCAGGTCGTAGATCTTCGTCATCCGGCGCGTCCGCCAGTCTTTCGGACCCGAGATGACGTAGGCGATGCCGGTATCGCACTCCCAGAAACTCTTGTGCGTGTTGACGAGGCCTTCGAGCAGCACGAGGACGCGAGTCGGCTTCGCGGGATCCGTCACGTCCCAGATCTCGTGACCCGAGTTCCCGAACGAGCGCAGCATGAACACCTTGCTCTTGTCCGCCCGCGGCAGCGTGCTGCCGCTGCACACGCGAACCATTTGCGCGCCGCCGTTCTCGCCCTCTCCTGCATCACCGGGAATGTGCGCGAGATAGCGCGGCTTCTTCGGATCGGTGACGTCGACGATCGACGTGCCGTTTTGCTCGTCCTTACCTGTCAGCGGGTTTCGTTTCAGGCCGCCGTGATGGCCGATGTAGGCGAGCCAACGGTCACCGTGCCGATGAATCGCTGGCTGGTACGCGCTTCGGGCCTGAAGGTCGTCGTGACCCACAAGCGTCATGTCGCGCTGTTCCACCTGATGCTGCGCCGCCACCGAGGCGCCAAGGAAGATGCCGAGCACTGCGACGAACGAGGGCCACCTTTTCATGGCAAGCGTCCTCCCCGTGTTATCGGGCGAGCTCGGGTGGGATCGGCAGCGTCACCTTGCCGGTTGCTGCCCACTCCGCACCGCGCGCGAACGTGGTTCCGAATCCAATTTGCTTGACCTCACTGGGACCGTGACCCAGTGTCGTCACGAACACACGACCCGTTCCGTATTCTGTCGTCCACAAGATGGGTTGATGGATGCCTGCACCAGGAATCGGCTGTCGTGCCTTGCCGTTGTAGAGCGCGTGATCGTCGTAGGCCGTCGCCAGCACGTGAAAGCTGCCTTCAGGCTGCCAGCGAAGGTTGGCGTACAGCTCGTCGGTCGCGACCGGGAACGACTTGAGCCCCGTGTGATCGAATGTTCGTCGTCCTTGATGTCGACGGTGAAGTCATGGCGCGCCGAATGGTGGCCGTTGTTGGTCCGCCAGTTGCCGCCACTCATCTTCTCGTATTCAGTCCAGCCATCGAAGGCTCCGAGCGCGAGGTGATAGAGGACGACACCCTTGCCCGAGCGGACGAACGCTTCGAGCGCACCGTTGGCGCGCTCTCCCCAGCGATCCTTGTCGCCGCGGTTGTAGTAGTTGACGACCACCAGGTCGTAGTTGGCGAGCGTCTCGGGTCCCGGCGCCGCGGAACTCCTCGTTCACACGGACCTCGAACTCCCGTCGACTCGAGGATCTGTTTGAGGATCGGCGTCGTGTTCCGCCAGTCGTGCACATGCTGCCCGGTGAGGATCAGCACCTGAATCTTGTTCGGGTCCGGCGGCGGACTCGGCTGCGCGGACGCAATCGCGTCCAATTGTGAGAAGCGACAAGAGTCACCACCACGACATCGCCTACACGACTCGGCCTCATCACCTTTGCACCTGGACTTTAACCTCTGACCTTTTACCTTTGACCTACTCGATCGCAAAGACCCAAACCGCCCCGCCCTCCGGCACCTCCGGATACTCCCCGGGGAACAGTCGATTGAGCGTGGCCTGCATCCCACGTGAATCACCACCCCAACCCGATTCCACCGCGACTTACTGTTTGCCATCGACCTTGAACGTCGTGGGCGGCGCGAGGATGCCGGAGTTCGTCGGGAACTCCCACAGAAGTTTGCCGGTCGAGGCGTCGAATGCGTGGAACTTGCGATCGCTCGGTGCCGCCGGTGAACACCAGACCACCGGCTGTGACGAGCATGCCGCCCCAGTTCGGTGAGTTGTCGTAGATGTGCGTCCACACCTTCTGACCGGTATCGACGTTCCACGCCTGCACCTCGCCTACGTGAGTCGCCCCGGGCCGGATGAAGGGGCGACTTCCACCGATGCCGACGAACGGACGCCCCGGGCGTGTACGGTCGGCTGCGTGCCCATATTGGATCCGCACAGATTGTCGTTGGCCGGAATGTAGATCATCCGAGTCCGCGGGCTGAACGCAATCGGAGGCCAGTTCTTGCCACCGTGCACACCGGGACAGAAGTCGGCGCGCGACGCCGGTCTTCGGTTTGCGATCGGGATCGACGTCAGGCCGGCCCGTCTTCGGATCGAGGCTCCTGAAGACGTCCTGATACACGAACGGTTTGCCCTCGACGAACTGTGATCGGTCCCGCGCTGCGTTCCAGAAACCAGATGTATCCGTTGCGCGCGACGTCGATGAGGCCCTTGATCGTGCGGCCGTTGCGCTGGTAGTCGACCAGAATCGGTGGTGACACTTCGTCCCAGTCCCACGAATCGTTCGGATGGTACTGGTGATGGCCCTTGATCGCGCCGGTCGCCACGTCGAGCGCGATCGTGGAGGTCACATAGAGGTTGTCACCGGGGCGCTGGTCGCCGATGGTCGGACCGCCGTTGCCGGTCCCCCAGAACGCGAGGTTCGTTTCGGGATCGTAGTTGCCCGTGACCCACACCGGCGCGCCGCCGGTCTTCCATTGATCGCCCTTCGGCCATGTCTCGCTGCCCGGTTCGCCTGGCGCTGGAACGGTGTACGTTCGCCACTTCTCTTTGCCGGTCTCGACATCGAACCCGGCAACGAACCCGCGGATACCGAACTCCCCTCCTGAAGCGCCAACCATCACCACACCACCAGCGACGAGCGGCGCGAGCGTCATGTAGTAGCCGGACTTGTTGTCCGCAACCACCGAGGTCCAGACTTCGCGACCCGTCCTCGCATCGAGCGCAACGAGCACCGCCTCGCCCGCGCGAAGAAGACCTTGTCGCCATAGAGCGCGACGCCGCGATTGGTCTGGTGCGGCACGTTCATGCCCGTTTCGAGGGGACGCCGATAGCGCCAGAGAAGATTGCCGGTCTTGACGTCGATCGCGATGACCTGGTTGTTCGGGCTGGTCACGAACATGACGCCGTTGTTCACGAGCGGCGCGGCCTGATGCACTCGTGCCTCGCCGGTCGAAAACACCCAGGCGGGTCGCAGGCGCTGCGACGTTCGCGGGCGTGATGTCGCTGAGCGGGCTGAATCCCCAGCCGTCATACGTCCGCCGGATCATCAGCCAGTCCTGATCGTCAGGCTTCCGAAGCCGCTCGGCGGTCACCGGCTTGTAGTCTCTTGAGGACCGCCGGCATCGGCGGGTCCGCGGGCGGTTGCTGTTGCTGACCCTGAGCACTGCTGTGGGTCAGAACAGTCGCAGCCACGCTCATCGCGAGCGCGGCAAGAACGCCACGAATAGATCTCATCAGACTACCTATTGCGCCGACGCGGTCGGCATCGGCGCCTTTCCATCGAGCGCGAACGTGTAGACCATGGGGCGGAGGCCGGCAGCGCCGCGCCCTCCCGTACCGCTCAGAAATGACACGTGCTGGTTTCCATCGAGCTGGTAAGTGATCGGCGGCCCGATTCCTCCCTGTCCAATCTGGGCCTCCCACAGCACCTTGCCGTCTTCCGCCGCGAGCACGCGAAGACGTCCGTCGGGAATGGTCTGGAATACGAGATTGCTGGCCGTCACCACCGCGCCACCGCCGGAGCCTCCCCCGCCCTCGACGCGCCAGCGCTCGGTGCGCGTCGCCGGATCGAACGCCACGAGGAATCCGCCTCTGAGCGTCTGCGGCGGCCCGATGTAAGGCGGAGTCACCGGGCCGGCCACCACCTGCGGCGGCATCCTGGCCGCCACGCGGCGTACCGTTGTCCTGCACCGACCGGCCGACCTGCAGATCGAACGGGAATGGCGACATAGGTGCGGCTGCTGAATCCGCTGACAGGCATGTAGACGAGCCGCGTGTTCGGGCTGTACGCCTTCGCCGCCCAGTTGGCGGCGCCTCCCGACGCGGGTGATATCACCGCGGGCTGCGTGGTCGTGTAGTACGCCTCGCTATTGATTTCGGCCGCCCGTCTGCGGTCGTGGCCGCTCGCCCAGTTGAGCGGCGCAAAGGGCGTCGCAGAGAGGAACTGACCGGTGATGCGGTCGAGCACGTAGAGGAATCCGCCTTTGCTCGCCTGTATCAGGACCTTGCGCACACGCCCCTCGATCTCGATGTCAGCGAGGATGAGTTGCTGCACCGTGTCGATGTCCCACGAGTCGCCCGGCACGGCCTGGTAATGCCACTTCAGTTCCCCGGTGTCCGCATTGACCGCCAGGATGGAGGACACGTACAGGTTGTCGTAGCCGTCCTGTCCACGGAGTATCTGCGGCCACGGCACGCCGTTGCCGGTACCGACATAAATCAGGTTGGCTTCGGGGTCGTAGGAGAGGCCGTCCCACAGCGAGCCGCCGCCACCGTATTTCCACCACTCACCAGTCCACGTCTTCGCGGCAGCCTCGAGTGCCTTGTTCTCGAACGGCTTTGACGGGTCCCCGGGTACTGTGTAGAAGCGCCACAACTCGCGGCCGTTGTCGACGTCGAAGGCCGAGAAGAACCCTCGGTGCGGCGTGAACTCCCCCCCGGCAGCACCCACGATGACCTTGTTCCCCGCCACCCGCGGCGCCATCGTGATCGAGTAACCCGTCGAATCCTCCGGCAGGAGTCGGGTCGACCAGAGCAGCTTCCCAGATTTCCTGTCCAGCGCAACCATCCGGCCGTCGATGACCGGCGCAAGCACCTTCCCGTCGTGGAGCGCGATGCCTCGATTCACGACGCCGCAGCAGATGCCGCGGTTGGCGCCGGGAGTGCTGAACGATCGATCGACCTTGGGGTCGTAGCGCCAGAGCTCGCGCCCGGTGCGCGCGTCCACGGCAAACACGATGCTCCAGTTCGTAATCGCGTAGAGGACGCCGCCCGACAAGAGCGGCGTCGCCTCTTGACTACCGCCGCCCTCGCCCACGACGGATGTCCAGACCAGCCCCAGCCGGCTCACATTCGAACGGTTGATCTGGTCAAGCGGGCTGTATCGTGTCTCCCCCGGATCGTTGCCGTAGGAGATCCATTCCCCGCTCCGCCACGCGGCCGTCCGATCGTTGTCTCGCGACGAACCGGGCTGCCGGGCCGATCCGATCCAGCTTCCCGCACCGACGCATGCGATCACGACGACGCACGCAAGCCACCGGGAGAGAGCTCGAGGACGCCAGGATTTGCGCAAGCCGTAGAGCATAAATGACCGCTACTTCATCGGCGAGTAGTCGGAGGCGCTCATCAGGAACGTGTTGGTCTTCAACGGCACGAAGTACTTCTTCCGCAGGGCATCCCATTCCGGATCCTTGCCGAACGCGGCCCAGACTTCCTCGCGGTGGGCGCGATCGCGATAGGCGAGCATCCAGACGAGCGTGTTGGGATCGCCCAGGTGCTGCCATACGCCAAGGATCTCCGCACCGTGCTTGACGAAGAGCGCGACTTCCTTCTCGCGGAATCGCTGGTGCAGCTCGTTGATGCCGCCTTTGAACTGCCCGACGCCGTCGCGGCTCGGATCCGCCGTGTACATGCGAATCTCGAAGCAGCGCGAGCTCGGAGCGACGTTCTTGGAAAGATTCTCGGGCAGCGCGGCTTTCGGTCCGCACGGCGACGGCGGCTCGGCCGGCGCACCCTGGCCGCGGCCGCCCTGTTGTGGAGGGCCGCCCTGCTGCGCAGCCTCGACGCCACGCGTCGCGAAGAATCCGCTGGCCGCTGCGATCCCGATGACCATGCCCATGACGGCACTCACAGCAATGCTCGAACCTTTGAATGCAACGCGTTTCGTCATTGTGCTCTCCCTCATGCTGGACCGCCGGGAGTTTACCAACCTTTGCGGCGCATTCCCCGTCAAAGTCGCTGCACCTTTGCCGGGAGAGACGCATGGATCTTGGACACGATCTCCGCTACGCGGCGCGGTCGCTGCGCCGCGCTCCGGGTTTTACGGCCGTGGCCATCGTGACGCTGGCGCTCGGCATCGGGGCCAACACAGCAATGTTCAGCGTGCTGAACACCTACCTCTTCCGTCCGCTTCCATATCCCCAGTCGGAGCGTCTGGTCGCGGTGTTCCGCACGTCGATCCACTCGGACAGCTGGCCGCACTCGGCAGCCAACTTCATCGACTTCCGCGCGCGGAACGATGTCTTCACCGAGATGGTCACGTTCAACGGCACGACGCCGGTCCTGGTCCGCGACGGACAGCCTGCCGAACGTCTCCAGGGATTGCTGGTATCAGGCAACTTCTTCGCCGCACTCGCCGTGCCTCCAACGCTCGGCCGCGTGTTCTCGGACGCAGAGGACCAGCCAAGTGCGAACAACGTGATCGTGCTGAGCGACCGGGCGTGGCGGAACCGCTTCGGCGCCGACCCCGATCTGGTCGGCCGCACGGTGCAGATCGACGCACAGAGCGTCCAGGTGATCGGCGTCATGCCGGCGGAGTTCGAGCACCCGCTTCTCTGGGGCTCCGTCGACTTCTGGCGGCCCATCGCGTTCACTCCCGAGCAACGCCAGAGTCGCGGCAACAATTACCTGCGGGCATTTGCGCGTCTGAAGCCAGGTGTCGACATCGACAGCGCGCAACGGTCGATGACGACGCTCGCGGCAAATCTCTCGCGCGAGACCTCGGCGAACCAGAACGAGAATCTCCGGCTCGCTCCACTCCAGCGCTCGTCGTCGAGCGACGTGTCACGAAACGTCATGTGGTTCACGTTCGGCCTTGCCGGCGTCGTGCTGCTCATCACGTGCGCCAATCTTGCGAACCTGCAACTGGTGCGCAGCGCCGCTCGCATTCGCGAGCACAGCGTTCGCGCCGCGCTCGGCGCGCGCCGAACGCGGCTCCTGCGTGGATCGTTGACCGAGAGCATGCTGCTCGCGTGTCTCGGCGGCATCCTGAGTCTCCTGATCGCGTACGGGGCGATCGAGTTCATCAACCGCAGCCTCTTTGCGTTTCTGCCCGGCGCCGCAGTCACTGTTGATGTCCGCGTGTTCGGGTTTGCGCTCCTGGCGTCGATCGTGACCGGAATCGCATTCGGAACAGTTCCGGCGTGGCTGGCTTCGCGGACCGATCTGAATCACGCACTCAAGGAAAGTCCACGCGGTTCCACGAGCGGCGCCCATCCCCGCCTTCGTCACGCCTTGATCGTTGGCGAGGTCGCCTTCGCCGTCATCCTCCTCACCGGCGCCGGGCTCTTTCTGCGCGGCCTGCAGCGATTCGAGAATCTCGACTACGGGTGGCGCCCCGACGGACTGCTGACCGGTCAACTCGGCCTGCAAGGCAAGCGCTACGAAACGCCGGACCAGCGAAAGACCTTTTTGAGTCAACTGGAGGAACGACTACGTTCTCTTCCGGGCGTCCAGAATGCCTCGCTCTCCAGCTCGATGCCGGTCTGGGGCTTCAATAGCAGCGGCGGTGTCTTCATCGAGGGCCAGCCCGAACCAGAACCGGGTAAGTTGCCGGAGGTCTTCTTCGAGCAGGTGAGCTCGGGTTATTTCGAGACGCTCGGCTTGCGGCTGATCGCGGGGCGAGCGTTCGAGCCAACCGACTTCCTTGGCAGTACGGAAGTTGTCATCATCAATGACACGATGGCCCGGCGCTTCTGGGCCAACGAGAATCCTCTGGGAAAGCGGATTCGCCGTACCAACAACCGTCCCTGGATGGAAGTGATCGGGGTCGTCAGCGACATCAGCTTCCCGGCAAACCTTGCCGAGCCGTATACACGCCTGCAGGCATTTCGCCCGTTGGCACCCGTGCCCTTCGTCAACGTCACGGTGCGTACCGCCGGTGCGCCAGAAGCCCTCGCGCAACCGATGCGCCAGGCGATCGCCGAACTCGACCCAACTCTGGCTCTGCATCGTCTTCGCAACGCCAGCAGCCTGGTCGACGAAGGTCTGAGCAACGTCTCGCTGCTCGGCACCCTGCTTGGGTCGTTTGCCGCGCTCGGTCTCGCGCTCGCGGGGATCGGCATCTACGGCGTCACGTCGTACTCCGTCGTACAACGCACGAGCGAACTGGGAATTCGCATGGCACTCGGCGCAAAGGCCCGCGATGTGCTCTGGTTGATTCTGTCCACCGGAGCTGGAGTGATCGCGCTCGGAGCTGTTATCGGCAGCGCCGGTGCTGTCGCCCTGTCGCGTTTGCTCGCAGCGACGATCCCGACACTGCCAACACGCGATCCAGTCGCGCTGGTGAGCATGATCCTGTTCCTGGTGCTCGTCGCTCTCGTCGCCTGCTACGTCCCGGCAGGTCGTGCAACAAAGGTTGATCCTCTCGCGGCCCTTCGTCACGACTGACGGATCAGGTCTAGACCGGACCTTCGCGGCGCGCGCACGCCGCGTTGCGACTCGAATCCTACTGCTGCGTTCTCGACCTGATCGTCGTGTCCGACGAGCGCATCTTGGTCTTGAAGCGCCAGCCCTTCGACGTTTTCACCAGCGTGTCATCGTAGCGGGAATACGAGTTGATACTCCTTACAAGTTGACCGTCCTGAGAGCACCGTTCACCGTGTGAAACCATTTCCTTTGAGAGTCGGCTCGATCGCCGGACCCTGCAGGAACTTCACCAACGCCTGGGCCGCTGCCGCATTCGGCGTGTTCGTTGAAATTGTCGCAGTCACCACGGCGGGCACCTGCAGCTCCGGGATCACCGGGCCCATGTTGCGAAGGTTCTTGTTCGGCATGATTTCGCTGAGCGGATAGATGTTGATCTCGTACTCACCCGGCCCGAGCGACGGCGCGGCGGCCGACATGTCGTGTTTCGCTTTCACAGCGTCGCGGATCTTGAGCGTGTCGAGGATCTTGTTCACCGTGAAGAGAGCGGCGCCGGTGTCCGACCAGCGCAACGATTTTGCGTTCAGCATCGCGGTTTTGACCTTCTCCGGCGTGCTCAGATCGGGCGTCGCGTCGCCACGCAGTCCGATCGCGACGTCCGTCTTCGCAATGACGACGCCTGGAGACTTGATCTTCGACGCCTTCAGCAATTGTTCGTCCACATCGGGGAGCAGCAGCGCGACTTCAAAGGTGTTCCCCGCCATGACCGAATCCTTCAGATTGCCACGCGCGGACCCGTACTCAATCACCAGCGGGTGGCCGATCGCCTTGGATGCTTCCGCACGAACGGCGTCGAGCGGAATGCGGATGGCCGCGGTCGCCAGGACTCGGACGTCCCCCGGCTTGGCGTCAGCGATCCGTTCCCCACGTCCGCCGCCCTGCGCGGTCACCAGGGCTCCCGTCGCCAAGAGCGGAAGTCCAAGACCGATCGCCACAATGGTCTCTTTCATTGCCCAAGCTCTCATGTGTCCTCCCGTTCTTGATCGTCCGGTCAATCGGCCCGATTATGAACGGCGCGACAATGTCGCCTTCAACCGAGAGGAGCGGTCATGCGCCTCACGTTCCCGCACATTTTGCACGCGCGGCAGCTCATTCGTGTGTGTCTCATACTACTCGCCCTCGCGTCGGTGCGGCTGGGCGGTCAGCCACTGCCGGATCGCCCTGGAGGATCGCGGCCAGTCGCGCTGACGAAGCCGAGGATCTCGCCAGTGCCGGAAGCGCAATTGACCGACGAGCACAAACAACGAATCGCGAAGTTCCTGCCTGCCGGCGCTCGCCCGGGCAACAGCTTCCGGACGCTTCTGAACGTCCCGGACCTGGTCGACCGGACGATGACGCTCTACAACTACGTCACGCAGGGTTCCAGCCTGCCGCCGCGGATCCGCGAGCTGCTGGTACTGCGCACGGCATGGCTGCACGGCAGCGACGTCATCTGGCGCGAGCGGGTGCCGTTCGCGCGAAAGGCCGGGCTGACGAACGACGAGATCCGGAAGATCGCGCAGGGTCCGAGCGCCGCCGGTTGGGACGCGTTCGAGGCCAACCTGCTCCAAATGGCCGATCAGTTGTTCCGAAATTCGTTCGTCAACGACTCGGTCTACAAGATGATGGCTGCGCGCTACGACACGTGCAACGTGATGGATGCGGGGATGACCGTCGCCGATGTTGCGTCGCTCGCGCTCCTGTACAACACACTCGGCGTCCAGCCCGATGATGTTCCCGCAGCCGATCGGATGCCAATGGACATCCCTTACAAAGTCGACGTGCCAGCGCGCGAAACGATCACGCTGAAGGCGCCGCGAGCGGTGCCCCTTCCCGGTCCGGGCGCCAACAACCCTCGCACGTTCAACCTGTGTCCAAAGCTCGCCGAGGCGCGAAACGGCTCCGGCTACGTGAATCAGATCTCGATGCTCGGCAAGACAGGTCGTGCGCGCCACCGCGAGCTGCTGATCCTGCGTGTCGGATGGAACTCCCAGTCCGAGTACGAGTGGTCGGAGCATGTCGGACCAGTCGGCGGGGCCCGCAAGATGGGTGTGCCGATCGAGCGCATAACGATGGGTCCGGATGCGTCAGGCTGGGATCCGTTCGAGGCCAACCTGCTCAGGTTCGTGGACGAGATGTATCGCGATTCGGTGGTCTCTGACCGGACGTGGAACGCTCTGAAGCAGCAGTATGACGACCGATTGATGATCGACGCGACGATCACTCCGGCCAACTACCGGATGGTCTCGATGGCGCTGAATCTTCTGGGAGTCCAGAGCAATCCGGGCGAAGAGAAGCTGCCGACGGTGCCGTCGCGCTAATCAACGACGTGCGATCTCCGCGTTGGCAAGCATCTTTGCCCACTTATGGTCGCTGGCTCGCTGGCGGCGTGATCCCGTTGAGCCGGAGGTACACCACCATCTGGCCGTAGATGTCCCAGGTGTGGCCCATCACGAAGTAGACGACGCGGACGCGGTTTGAAGCGCCCATGAACCTGTCACCTCGCCCCGATACGGCGGGAGCGAGCAGGTCGTTGTCGCTCAGCGACTGCAACACCGTGGTCCCGTAATCGAACGAGGCCTCGAGCATCTTGAGGATCTCTGCCTTCCTCGTTTCTTTCATATTGTAGGCGGGCGGAGGCGTCTTCGCGCCAAGGCGGCCAATCTGGTTCACGTTCGCCTCCACCACGTGCAGCACCTGCTCACCGAAATTTCGCTGCGGCGGCGTCGACTTGAAGCCGTATTTCTCCTCGGGCATTGCCGCCGACACCTTCATCATCGTGTCCTTCAGCATCGTCCAGTCCCTGAGCGTGCCTTGTTGGAGCGATAGCGGCTGATCCTGGGCGGACACACTGACGACACTGAACCACATCAGAATTCCGAGCGCCCGTCTCATGTTTCCTCCGTAGCGACGAACCAGGAACTCTGGAGCCCAGAGCTATGACAACAACGCGTCCCGGGCGGCAACGACGAGATCCTGCGCCTCCTGGACCGTACGTGCCGTCGCCGTCAGATGTCCCATCTTCCTGCCAGGCCTCGGCTGCGTCTTTCCGTACAGGTGCAACTTCACGTCAGGGAATCGGCACGCCGCGGCCCAGTTGGGCTCGCCCTCCGACCAGAGATCGCCGAGCAGGTTCGCCATCGCCGCCGGCTTGAGCAGTTCCGTCGAGCCGAGCGGCAGGCCACAGATGGCCCGCACCTGCTGCTCGAACTGGCTGGTGACGGCCGCGTCGAACGTCAGGTGCCCCGAGTTGTGCGGTCGGGGGCCAGCTCGTTGACCAGCAGATCGCCGTCGGTCGTCACGAAGAACTCGACGCACAGAATCCCGACGTAGTCCATCGCCTCGAGGATCGCCCGCGCGATCTCGCGCGCGCGCGATGCGACAGGTGCGGGCACGAGCGCCGGAGCGGTGGTGAGGTCGAGGATGTGGTTGCTGTGCCGGTTCTCGAACGGCGGATACTCGGCGACGGTCCCGTCCAGGCCGCGCGCCGCGATGACGGAGATCTCGGCTTGCAGTCGAACGAATTTCTCGACCAGAACCTCTTGTCCACCAAGTGCGCTCCACACGCGCTCGGCTTCGGTCGGCCGCATGACTTTGTGCTGCCCCTTGCCGTCGTACCCGAACGCGGCCGACTTGATCACGGCGGGTGTACCGATGCTCGCAATGCCCTGCTGCAGCTCGGCCAGCGTCGAGGCGCGCGCGAACGCCACCGTCGGAAACCCGCGCTCTGACAGGAAGGCCTTCTCACGTCCCCGTTGCTGCGCGGTGTAGAGCGCCGCACCCGAGGGGCGCACGGGCACAAGGCCATCGAGCGCATGCACGGCTTCACTCGGGACGTTCTCGAACTCGAAGGTCACGACCGACACGTCTCGTGCGAACGCACGCAGCGCGTCGAGGTCTTCGTACGGAGCCGTCACCTCGCGATCGGCCACCTGCCCTGTTGGCGTGTCCTGATCCGGCGAGAACGTGTGGACCCGGTAGCCCATCCGTCGTGCGGCGATCGTGAACATCCGTCCCAGCTGGCCGCTGCCGAGCACGCCAAGCGTCGCGCCCGGCGCGATGATCTGCGCGCTGGACGCGCCGGATCGAGAGGATGACGGGGTGATCATGGCAGTCGATCCTGCCGGACTTTCTCGGTCTGCTCGGTTCGAAAGGCGCGCAGCTTCTCACGCAGCTCAGGGCGTGAATTCGAGAGGATGGATACCGCCAGCAAACCGGCGTTGGTCGCACCCGGCTTTCCGATCGCGAGCGTGCCAACCGGTACCCCGCCCGGCATCTGCACGATCGAGAGCAGTGAATCGAGCCCCTGCAGCGCAGCGCTTTGCACAGGAACGCCAAGCACCGGGAGCACGGAATGGGCCGCCACCATGCCCGGCAGGTGAGCGGCCCCACCGGCACCGGCGATCAGCACCTCGATCCCGCGGGCTTCCGCCCCGGTCGCGAATTCGGCCATCCACACGGGCGTCCGATGCGCCGAAACGATATGTTTCTCGTAGGGAACGGCAAAACGCTCGAGCACGTTGACGGCGTGCTGCATCGTCTCCCAATCGGACGATGAACCCATGATGACGGCGACAAGAGGGGCACTCACGATGTCTGCGATCTCCGCACTAGCAAGAAACCGGAAATGTTACCTGAATTGATGGACAATTACTCTCGGACCTCGCTTGTGTCGGTGATTGCGCCAACGCTCGTCCTGAGTGAGACCGGCCGTTTTATTCGCGTGACCATTGCCGGAGCCCCCAACACAAGCGAGCCGCAGTGTAAACGTTCGCATCGGCTTCCCGGAGACACATGAGCACAGCCAAGATCATTTATACGCATACCGATGAAGCACCAGCACTCGCGACGTACTCGTTGCTGCCGATCGTCCAGGCGTTCACGCGGGCTGCCGGCATCGTGGTCGAGACCCGCGACATCTCACTGGCAGGCCGGATCCTCGCCAGCTTTCCCGAAAGCCTGACTCCCGAGCGCAGACAGAGCGACGACCTCGCGGAGCTCGGCCAGCTTGCCAAGACACCGGATGCCAACATCATCAAGCTGCCCAACATCAGCGCGTCGATTCCGCAGCTGAAAGAGGCGATCAAGGAGCTGCAGCGGCAGGGATACGCGGTCCCCGACTACCCTGAGGACCCGCAGAGCGACGCCGAGAAGGCAATCAAGGCCAAGTACGCCAAGGTCCTCGGCAGCGCCGTCAACCCCGTCCTGCGCGAAGGTAATTCCGATCGCCGTGTGGCCACATCGGTGAAGGAGTACGCGAAGTCACACCCGCACTCGATGGGTGTCTGGAGCAATGGCTCCAAATCGCATGTCTCGAGCATGGACGGTGGTGACTTCTACGCCAACGAGCAGTCGGCCGTCATCACTCAGGCGGGCAAGCTCACGATCGAGCTGACGGACGCGAACGGGAAGGCCACGGTCCTCAAGAACGGCGTCGCCGTCACCGAGGGTGATGTCATCGGCACATCGATGATGAGCAGGCGTGCGCTGATCGAGTTCTTCGGCAAGGAGATCGGCGACGCGAAAGCCAAAGACGTGTTGCTCTCGCTGCACCTCAAAGCCACGATGATGAAAGTGTCCGACCCGATCATGTTCGGACACGCGGTCACCGCGTACTACAAAGACGTCTTCGACAAGCACGCGGCGACGTTCGAGTCGCTTGGTGTCGATCCTGACAACGGCCTCGGCGACGTCTACAAGAAGATCCAGGGGCTGCCGGCCGAGACGCGCGCCGCCATCGAAGCCGATCTGCGGGCGGTGTACGCGACGCGCCCTGCGCTTGCGATGGTCGATTCGAGCAAGGGGATCACGAACCTTCACGTGCCGAGCGACGTGATCATCGACGCCTCGATGCCGGCGGCGATCAGGGCGTCGGGCCAGATGTGGGGCCCCGACGGCAAGCTGCACGACATGAAGGCGATGGTCCCGGATCGCAGCTACGCCGGCATCTACCAGGCCGTGATCGACGACTGCAGACAGCACGGCGCGTTCGACGTGCGCACGATGGGCACGGTTTCCAATGTCGGCCTGATGGCGCAGAGCGCCGAGGAATACGGCTCGCACGACAAGACGTTCGAGATTCCCTCGGCCGGCACCGTGCGTGTCACCGACGCCAGCGGCCAGACGCTCTTCGAGCACACCGTCGAGAAGGGCGACATCTGGCGCATGTGCCGGACGCGGGATCTCCCAATCAGGGACTGGGTGAAGCTGGCCGTGACGCGGGCGAAGGCGACCGGGCACGCGGCAATCTTCTGGCTCGACGAGCAGCGTGCGTACGACCGGAACGTGATCGAGAAGGCACGGCGATACCTGAAAGACCACGACACTTCCGGTCTCGATATCCAGATCCTGCCGCCCATCGAGGCGATTCGCGCCACGCTGAAACGCGTGCGCGCCGGGCTGGACACGATTTCCGTGACCGGCAACGTGCTTCGGGATTACCTCACGGACTTGTTCCCCATTCTCGAGCTCGGCACGAGCGCCAAGATGCTCTCGATCGTGCCCCTGCTCGACGGCGGCGGGCTCTATGAGACAGGTGCTGGTGGCTCTGCGCCCAAGCACGTGCAGCAGTTCATGCAGGAGAACTACCTGCGCTGGGACTCCCTCGGAGAATACCTCGCGCTCGCGGTTTCCATCGAGGACCTCGGGACGAAAACCGGCAACGGAAAGGCGCTCGTCGTCGCCGAGGCACTCGATCGCGCCAACGGGAAGATTCTCGACAACGACAAGTCACCGCAACGCAAGGTCGGCGAGCTGGACAACCGCGGCAGTCACTTCTACCTTGCGATGTACTGGGCACGAGCCCTTGCCGATCAGGCGAAGGACACCGAACTGCGGACGATCTTCGGCCCCATCGCAACCGAGCTGGAGCGCAACGAGGCGACGATCGTCTCGGAACTGAATGGCGTGCAAAGCAAGCCGGTCGAGATCGGCGGCTACTATCACCCCGATTCGGCGAAGACGTCGAAGGCCATGCGACCGAGCGCCACGCTCAACGCCATCATCGATGGCATGAACAAATGAAGGGATAAACTCCCAATTTCCAACGCCCAACTCCCAAACACTCTTTTGGGAATTGGGCGTTGGGGGTTGGGAGTTGACGGTGGTCGTGGACCGCCTATTTCCTGCCGATGAACCGTCTCAGTTCCGCGATCGGCACGGCGCCGCGCCCGTGTATCGGCGCGATTGTGGCGACGTTGAGTTTCAGCTTTTGCGCCTCGTCATAGAGCGTGACGGCGTTCGGTGGTGGCGTCGCCGGCACGGGCGCGTCCGGCGGCCCAGGGCTGTAGGCGTCACCCTCGATGAGAATCCTCGGTCCCGGCAAGTAGATCAGCGTGTACTCGTTGGTATGCGTGTCGCCAGTGGTAGCGTAGATCTCGACCGTCTGTTTCCCGTCCGTGAGGATGTCCTTGCCTGACACGCCCTGAAGCGTCGGCTTCCTGTTGGCCTTGCTTTGCGCATCAGGGCTCAGCGTCGCCGGTGCAGTCAACGTCTTCTCGAAGTACGGCACGTTGGACTGATGCGTGACGACCGTCGCACCCTCGGCCACGTAGGTGCGAAGTCCACCACTGTGATCGAAGTGGTGATGCGTCGTCATCACGTATCGAATCGGCTTGTTCGAGCCGAGCTTCTTTGCTTCAGCGATTACGGCGAGTGAGCGCGCCTCGTCGAGCGGCGCTTCCGCCACGGCGAGGTACTCGTTGAACTCGACCACGACGCTGTGATGAGAGCCGCCCGTCACGTGCCAGACACCGTCCGCCAGCTTCGTGCTCATCGTCTGCGCGGCCGGCAATGTGGCGCTGGCAACAGCCTCTGGCACGGGCAGGTCGACCGGCGCGTTAGGCGTGACGCTGGTGATCGTCAGATCCCAGAGCGGGAAGCCTCCCTGCTCGACCAGGATCTTCGTCGGGAACTGCACGCCATTGAAGTCTTTGTAGTCCGTGTAGCTGGCGACGAGATCGGTGTCTCCCATGACCGGGTTGGGAATCTTGGTCGCCACCCTCGTCACATGGTTCTGCGCATCGATCGAGCCGTCGACCTTGTACTTTCCGAGGGCGGTGAACGAAATGACGCTGGCGCCCTCGTCGCCTGACAGCGTGGCGTTGCCGGCAGCCGCAGCAGCACGCAGGAATCCATGCGGCGTCAGCCAGATGTTGAGTTGTCGTTCTTCGGCAGCCGCGAGCTGCGGCGCCGGCCCACTGGGTCCGACGTTCCATGCCTTGTCACCGTTGACCTGGGCATTCTGCTGCTGACCACCGAAGGTCGGCTGCGCGAAGTTCATCTCGTCCCGTGCCGAGCGCTGCTCGTAGTTGATCGAGCGCGTGTAGCTCGACATGTCGCGACGAGGCCACTCCTGACCGGCGGTCAGTGCCTGTCCGAAGAACGCATTCATACCCGTGCCCGAGTACCTGAATGGAATTCACCGTGCCCATTGCCTGCTGAGCGTCGCGCAGCACACTTGCCGCATCTCTGGGCGAGCTGCATCCGACCGCCACCAGCGCGAGCGCTGCGACCAGCCGTGTTCTCTTCGCCATGTGACCTTCCTCCTCGATTGGTAGGCCGCGTCTTGCTCTTAGACCCGGCACTTGAGTCCTGCGGGGAGGGATTATGCACTGGAAATGAAGGACAATTGACCTCTGTTCGCAAGGGAGGCCCAATGCGTCGTCGCATTCTGGTCGGATTGCTCACTGTGTTGACCGTTCCACTCGCTGCGCAGACGCCGGCGCCACTTCAGGTGCCGTACCAGCAATTCCGGCTCGGCAACGGACTGAACGTCATCCTGCATCGCGACACCAGCATCCCGGCGGTCGCGGTCAACATGTGGTACTACGTCGGCTCGGCCAACGAAAAGCCAGGACGCACAGGATTCGCTCATCTATTCGAGCACTTGATGTTCGAAGGATCGAAGCATGTACCCGAGGGGCAGTTCGACATCCTGCTCGAGGGCGCGGGCGGCGACAACAACGGATCGACCTCGAACGATCGCACCAACTACGTCATCGACGTTCCGTCGAACGCGTTGGAGCTGGCGCTGTATCTCGAATCGGACCGCATGGGTTATCTCCTCGACACGATGACGCCGCAGCGTGTCGACGGGCAGCGTGACGTCGTCAAGAACGAGCGACGACAGAGCTACGAGAACCGGCCGTATGGCATGGCGTCGATCGAGTTGGACAAGATGCTGTGGCCGCCGACCCATCCCTACAGCTGGCCCACGATTGGATACATGGAGGACCTCACCGCCGCCAGCCACTCGGACGTCGTCGAGTTCTTCAAGAAGTACTACGCCCCGAACAACGCGAGCCTGGTCATTGCCGGTGACATCGACTTCGATCGCACGCGCGCACTGGTCGAGAAGTGGTTTGGCGAGATTCCGCGAGGAACCGCGGTGGAACCAGTCGCGCCACCGGCCGCTATCCTGACCGGCGTTCAAAAGAAGACGCTGACCGACAAGGTCAGCCTTCCGCGTCTCTACCTCGCGTGGTTGACGCCGCGATTTTACGCTCCGGGCGATTCGGCGCTCGACTTGACGTCCTCAGTGCTCACCGGTGGCAAGAACTCACGTCTTTACAAGCGGCTCGTTTACGACATGCAGATCGCGCAGGACGTATCGGCGTTTCAGCAATCGGGCGCCCTTGGAAGCTCGTTCCTGATCATCGCCACGGCCCGCAGCGGCCACACTGCCGCTGAACTGCAGAAGGTGATCGACGAGGAGCTCGATCGACTCCGCCGCGAAGGACCGACCGAGCGCGAGGTGCAGCGCGCCATCAACCAGATGGAAGCGTCGTTCTACGAGCGGATGGAACGCATCGGCAGTTTCGGCGGCAAGGCGGATCAGCTGAATGCGTATACATTCGCCGGCGGGGGACCTGACTATTTCGCGGAAGACCTGGCGCGTTACACGTCGCTGACGCCCGCTGATATCCAGTCGGCCGCGTCGCAGTGGCTGCCTGCGGATCGCCGGGTTGAGCTCGTGGTGGAGCCGGAGGGGAAGAAATGACTCTCGGCTTTCGGCTCCTGGCTCTCGGCAGACTCTCAGCTCTCGGCTCTGGGCTTCTGGTCACCTGCTTCCTCGTTGTTTCCCTTGCAGCACAGCAGCCACCTGACCGTTCGAAGGTTCCCTCGCTCGGTGCGGCGCCGCAACTGAAGTTGCCTACGATCCAGAAGCGGGCGCTTTCCAACGGTGTTCCGGTATGGGTGGTTGAAGCGCACGAAGTTCCGCTCGCCCAGATCACACTGCTCGTGAAGGCAGGAGGCAGTGACGACCCGGCCGGCAAGTTCGGCCTTGCCAGTCTCACCGCCGCGATGCTGGACGAGGGCGCGGGCACGCGGTCCGCACTGGAGATCGCCGACGAGATCGATTTCCTCGGCGCAGACCTCGGTGCGAGCGGTTCGTTCGATGCATCAGCCGTCAGGCTCGGGGTGCCGGTCGCCCGTCTTGGTGCCGCGCTCACGGTGATGGCCGACGTCGCGTTGAGACCGACATTCCCGGACGCCGAGCTCCAGCGGCTGCGCGCTGAGCGCCTGACCGAACTTCTGCAGGCCAGAGACGATGCCGGGTCGGTAGCAGCGATGGCATTCGCACGACTGCTGTACGGTCCCTCTCATCGATACGGAACCAGCGCGGTTGGCACTCCGACATCGATCAAGAGCCTCACGGCATCGGACCTCAAGGCGTTTCATGCCGCCACGTTCCAGCCGGCGAACGCCACGCTGATCGCCGTCGGCGATATCACGGCGGACAGCATCGTGCCCCAGCTCGAAAAACACTTCGGCTCGTGGCGTGCCGGTGCGACACCACCGAGCCGCCCGCCCGTACCAGCTGCTCCGCAACCCGCTCAACGTCAGATCACCATCGTCGACATGCCGGGGGCCGAACAGTCGCAGGTCCGTATTGGTTGGGTCGGCGTCCCGCGTTCGTCGCCCGACTACTTCACCCTGCAGGTGCTCAACACCATCCTGGGAGGATCGTTCACGTCGCGGCTCAATCAGAACCTGCGGGAAGAGCATGGCTACTCGTACGGCGCCAGCTCGCGGTTCGACATGCGGCTATCGGCCGGACCATTCTTCGCAGGTGCGGGTGTGCAGACGGACAAGACCGCGGAGGCGCTTCGCGAGTTCTTCACCGAGCTCACCGAGATCGGGAAGCCGATCCCGGTCGATGAACTGAACAAGGCCACGAACTACATCGCGTTCGGTTTCCCGAGCAATTTCGAGACTATTTCCGATTTCTCCGCGCAGATCGAACAGCTGATCGTATACGGGCTTCCGGAAAGCTACTACGCGGACTACGTGAAGAACCTCCAGGCGGTGACCGCTGAAGCGGTGCAGAAGGCCGCTGCCACCTACATTCAGCCGCAGCGGTTTCTCGTCGTCGTGGTCGGCGACCGCAAGGTGATTGAAACCGGCATCCGTGCGCTCAATCTCGGCACGGTCCGGACGATGTCGATTCAGGAGGCATTGGGCGAATGAGCGTGGCGTTGGAGCTGGCGGCCTTGATGGCGTACTCGGACCAGGAGCGCGGTAAGTGGCGAACATGGATTGAAGCCGATCCGGCGAGGCTGGCGATTCCGTTTCAGCGTGGCGGGCGATTTCCGACCGTGGGAAGCGTGCTCGATCATATCTTCCTCGTCGAACGGCGTCACCTCACGCGCATGCAGGGTGGTCAGCTGCCGGAGAAGACAGGGGTTCCAGCTGAGGACTGGCAGGCGTTGCTCGCGTACGCTGACATGGCCAGGGCCGATCTTCGCCGTTACCTCGGCGAGCTGAACGACCAGACGGCGGCACAATGGATGACATTCACGGTTCAGAGCGGCACGTTCACGATGACCCGTCGCAAACTGGCCTCGCACATCCTGCTCCACGAGATCCGTCACCTGGCCCAAATCGCCTACGCCGCGCGACTCGCGGGCCACGAGCCGCCTGGCGAACACGATTTCATGTACGCACCGGAGACTGAGGCGTTCGACTGAGCATGGACACCTACTATCACCCTCACGATCTCTCCAAGTTCAGCGATATCGGCAAGGAAGCGCCGGAGCTATGGAAGAAGTTCAACGAGTGGTACACCGCGGTCTTCCAGGACGGTGCACTGAGTGAACGCGAGAAGGCGCTGATTGCATTGGCCGTGGCCCATGCCGTTCAGTGCCCGTACTGCATTGACGCCTACACGACGGCATCGCTCGAGAAGGGATCGACACCTGAGCAGATGACCGAAGCGGTGCACGTCGCGGCGGCGATTCGCGGTGGCGCCTCACTGGTGCACGGGGTGCAGATGCGTAATCACGTCGACAAACTGTCGATGTAGGAACGACGGCACACGGGTTACGGGATGTCTCTTCCGACCCTGCTGAACACGCACCACCCACTGGCTGACGCCGGGACACAGCGCCACATTCTCGACGCTCTGCCTCTCGCTCGCGGCTTTGGTGAAGCCCTCGCGCGAGCCGGGCACACACCCCTCCGTTCAGCGGCGATCTCGGTGCTGCAGATCAACGTCGGCAAGCGATGCAACCAGACGTGCCGTCACTGCCACGTCGACGCCGGTCCTGATCGCACCGAAGTGATGACGCCCGCCGTCGTCGATGCATGCCTGCGGTTTCTCGAAGCCAGTGACATCCCGACGCTCGACATCACCGGCGGCGCCCCCGAGCTTCATCCCTCGTTCCGCGACATCGTGCGTCGTGCCCGCAGCATGGGCCGTCTCGTGATGGATCGTTGCAACCTCACGATTACACGGCTGCCAAACTATCAGAACCTGCCCGAGTTCTTTGCCGAGCATCGCGTGGAGATCGTGGCCTCGCTGCCGTCGTTCGCACCGCGACAGACCGACGCGCAACGTGGCGCCGGCGTGTTCGATGATTCGATTGCTGCACTGCGACGGCTGAACGAGCTTGGCTACGGCGCCGATGGCTCGGGGCTCGTGCTGAACCTGGTGACCAACCCGGTCGGTGCTTTCCTGCCTGCGTCGCAGGCATCGCTCGAGGCCGATTGGAAACGTGAACTGCAGCGGAAACACGGAATCGTGTTCAACCGGCTCTACACGATCACCAACATGCCAATCAGCCGCTACCTGCAGTACCTTGTGGACTCAGGCAACCTGCAAGGCTACATGGACAGGCTGGTCGCGGCATTCAATCCCGCAACCATCGATGGTCTGATGTGCCGCTCGACTCTGTCTGTGGGATGGGACGGCCGGCTCTACGACTGTGACTTCAATCAGATGATCGACCTGGGCACATCGGCCGATGCGCCGCAGACCATCTTCGACGCCACGCCAGCCGCACTTACGTCTCGGCGTATCATGATCGGCCGCCACTGCTTCGGATGCACCGCGGGTGGGGGCTCGAGCTGCGGCGGTGCGATCGCATGAACGCAGGGCGCCTCGAGGCGCACGCGGCCGCTATCCCAGCACGAAGCACCAAGGACTGACAGTTACACCGAATTGCAATCTGCGCCAGACAACGAAGGAGATTAGATGACGGATAGCGAGCAGACAGCGTCGCGAGCCTTGCCGCCGCACGCGCAGCTGATACAGATGGGAACGGCCTCGTGGGTGTCGGCGACCGTATACGCCGCAGCGAAACTGGGGCTCGCCGATCACCTGGCCGCTGGACCGAGAAGTGCCGCCGACTTGGCCGGCGCGACGCGCACGCACGCGCCATCGCTGCATCGCCTGATGCGCACGCTGGCCGGCCTCGGCATCCTCACGGAGCGAGATGGACAGCAGTTTGCGCTCACGTCTCTGGGGGAGGCGCTCAAGACGGATGCCCCGGGCTCGGCGCGAGCGACGTTGATGGCCTTTTGTGGTCCGGCGTTCTGGCACAGTTGGGAGGAGATCGTCTATTCACTGGAGACCGGGAAGACCGGGATTTGAGAAAGCCTGTGGGATGCCGCTGTTCGAGTACCTGGCGCAGCATCCCCAGGAGGCTTCGTATTTCAGCGAAGCGATGGTGGGTTACCACGGCGCCGAACCGCCCGCCGTCGCCAAGGCATACGACTTCTCGCGGCTCAAGACGATCGTGGACGTAGGCGGTGCAACGGGTAACATGCTGGCCGCGATCCTGTCTCAGCACGAGGGACCGCGCGGCGTCCTATACGACCGGCCACACGTGGTGAGTGACGCCCCGACCTTGCTCAAGGCTCGTGGCGTTCAGGCACGAGTCACGATCGAGCCCGGCGATTTCTTCGAGCGCGTGCCCGCCGGAGGCGACGCCTACCTGCTGTCGCACATCATTCACGACTGGAACGAAGATCAGTGCCTCACCATCCTCGGACACTGCCGTAACGCCATCACGCCTGATGGCCGCCTGCTGATCGTCGAGACTGTCCTGCCGACGGGCGATACGCCCCACCAAGGCAAGGTGCAGGACATGGTCATGCTCGTCGTGCCTGGAGGCCAGGAACGCACCGAAGCCGAATACGCCTCGCTCCTTGGCCAAGCCCGCTTCGGTCTGACCCGGGTCGTGCCTACCGAGTCGATCGTGAGCGTCGTTGAGGCGGTTCCAGTTTAGGCACGGAGGTTCAGGTCATGTCAGATGTGATTGAGCAGGTCGCCGTTGAAGTCCTGCACGATTTTGCCGATGCCTGGAATCGCCACGATATCGACGCGCTCATGACCTTCATGACGGACGACTGCGTCTTCGAGGCTTCTGCGGGTCCCGACGTGTCCGGCACTCGATATGTCGGCCGGGAGGCCGTGCGGGCCGGCTTCGCCGAAGTCTGGGCGGTCTTTCCCGATGCTCATTGGGGTAACGCACGTCACTTCATCTGCGGAGCGAGAGGCGTCTCGGAATGGACGTTCACCGGAACACGGGTAGACGGCACGCGCACCGAAGTTCACGGTTGCGATCTGTTTACGTTTCAAGGCGGCAAGATTGCGCTGAAGAACTCGTACCGCAAGAACCGGACGCTCTAGTGCCGAAATTCAAACACGCCGGTCTCTTTGTTCTTCCTCACACGATCCCAGAGGAAGCAATGACCGTTCATGGCGATGTAGACACCAGGCGGCAGCACCTGTGCGAACGACAGCGCGCTGCCAAGGTTGAAGAGACCATCCGAGCTGCCGAACGCGTACGGAATCATGGCGCCGGTCAGGACGATGGTCTTGTCAGTCACACCGCCTGCCAGTGCCCGCCCGGTCTCCACCATCGTGTCGGTGCCGTGTGTCACCACGATGTGGCGCTCAGGGCATTCTGCACATCGGGCGACAATGCGGGCGCGATCGGCGTCGGTCATGTCGAGGCTGTCGATCATCATCAACGTCTCGACGGCCAGCTCCACTCGTGAGCGGCCAAGCCGGAGCATCTCCGGAACATGGGTCGTGCCGAACGACAGACGCCCGTGAATCTCGTCGTACGTCTTGTCGAACGTGCCGCCCGTCACCAGGACTCGTACCATCGTCGCTATCGTCCGGTCACCAGGCTGACGGCAAGGCCAACGATGACGACGGCGACGGCGCCAATCACGTTGTGCCACAGGAACGCAACGTTCGTCGTCGTGGCCACCCACGCTACTGCACTCATGCCCGCGATCAGACCGATGAACGCCCCGTTGGCCGTCGCGCGAGGGAACCCCACTGCCAGGATGAACACGCCGAGGATCGATCCGTAGAAGAACGAGCCGAAGCGGTTGACAACCTCGATCAGCGACCCCAGCTCAGCCGCCCATACGGCGACGATGCTGGCGAACAGACCCCAGAAGCCTGTCGCCAGGCGCGAGACCCTCAGAAAGTGTGCGTCGCTCGCCTCGGCCCGGACGAAGCGGCGATAGAAATCGATCACAGTTGCCGTTGACAGTGCCGAGAGCTCACCAGCGATCGTCGACATGGCTGCAGCGAGAATGGCGGCCACGAGCAGTCCGGTCAGCCCGATGGGCATGTGGCGCGTGATGAACGTCGGGAACACGTAGTTCACGTCGCTGTACGCGGCGTCGCCGGTCGTGCGGCGAACCAGCGCGATCGCCTCGCCGCGCACTGTCCGCGCGTCATTGTCCTGGCGTTGGAACTCGCTCGTCGCAAGCCCGAGGTTGCGCACATCACCAGCGGCTTCCGCCCGTGTCATCACCCGTGCGGCCGCGGACCTCGATGCAGTGGCCGCCTCGAAGCGGGACTCGAGCGCACGGTACTCCGTCGCCGCGGGTCCCTCGCGCATCTCGCGATCGTGCACTCCGTTGAACAGCATCGGTGACGGTGTGTACAGGAAGAACAGGAACATCAGGACGCCCACCAGCAAGACGAGCGCCTGCAACGGAATCTTCCAGTACGCGCTCATCAACAGGGATTCACGCGCCGCATCGACCGACGGGGTCGTCAGGTAGCGTTGCACCTGGCTCTGGTCGGTGCCGAAGTACGAGCAGAACAGGAACAGCGCCGCGATCGTGCCGGACCAGAACGTGTATTGATTGGTCAGATCGAACGAGAAGTCGAATGTCTGAAGGCGCCCGGCCGCGCCAGCGATTCGCAGCGCCTGCCCGACGCCGATTTCTTCTGGCAGTCCGGCGATCAGGACGACCACCGCCGCCAACAGGCCGACGACAATGAGCACCATCTGCTTGACGTCGGTCCACGTCACCGCCTGTACACCGCCGAACATCGTGTAGACGATCGTCGGGACTCCAATCAGCAAGGCGGTCGTCGTCAGGTCGGTGCCGAGCACGACGGAGAGGACGACGGCAGGCGCCGAGATCACTACGCCGAGCGACATGCTCCGGGAGAGCAGGAACAGCAGGCTCGTGAACGTCCTCGTCTTCACATCGAAACGGCGCTCGAGGTACTCGTACGCCGTGTATACCCTGGCGTTGTGGAAAAACGGCACGAGCGTGAGCGAGAGCACGATCATCGCGAGCGGCAGCGCAAAGTAGAACTGCAGGAAGCGCATGCCGTCGCCATACCCCTGCCCGGTCGTGCCGACCATCGTGATCGCACTGAGCTGAGTGGCCATGACCGACAGGCCGACTGCCCACCACGGCAGGCTTCGACCTCCCAGGAAGTAGCCCTCGAGCTCGTTGCTCCGCTTCGTGAGGCGGAGACCGTCCCACACGATCCAGACCAGGTAGACGCCGACGATTGCCCAATCGACTGGCGTCACGAGAAGAGTTCCTGGAAGACGTACAGCGCGGCCAGGACACTCACCCACACGATGAGGACGCGTACGTATTGGCGTTCGATGTGTGTCACAAACTCAGGCTCCTCGCGCGCAACCCTTCCTCGGCAGACGCCGCTGCAGCGCGCGTATGTGCAAGCCATGCGCGGTCAGCGTCGAGAAGAGCGCCTGCCGTTTCCAGAGCGCGTGAGGTCTCGTTGGGTGAAGGCCCTCCCCGGGTTTGCCGCACGTCGACGAAGTGACGCGGGCTCAGGATTGCCGTCAGTTCGGCTTCGCTCAGCTCCAGCGGCTCACCGAGCGTTTCCTGGCAGACTTCGCGCAACACCACGGCAAGCGAGGTGGCATCGTTCAGCCCGCAGTTCCGACTGAGGCGGCCGGCAATGGCGTGCGCCGTCCTGAAGGGCACGCCACGATCGCGAACAAGATGATCCGCCAGCTCGGTCAGCGTGGTACCTCCCTCGCCGGCACGAGTCTCCATGCGCGCAACATCGAACTCCGCGTTACGCATCGACGCGGCAACGAGCGTCACCGCACGGGTCGCATCGCGGAACATCGCCGCCACGAGCGGCTGCAAATCGTCCTCTGTGTCGACGATGTCGCCGAACGGAGTGTTGTGAACGCTCAGCATGATGGCGGACACCTGGCCAAGCGCCTTACTGCCAATCGCACGCGCGTGCTCGAGTGCGACGGGGTTGCGCTTCTGCGGCATGATCGTGCTCGACTGCACGAACCCCTCCGCCAGTCTCAGGTACCCGAACTCCAACGTGCACCACAGGAGCAGATCCTGAACGAACCGGCCAAGGCCCGCGGTCAACACGGCCGCCGCCGACGCGCTCTCGAGGAGATAGTCGACGGTCGCAATGCTGCCGTACGTGTTGCCCGTGGGGCCATCGAAGCCGAGCAGATCGCTCGTCAGCTGGCGATCGATCGGAAACCCCGTCCCGGTGATGGCGCACGATCCCAGTGGACAGCGGTTCGTTGACATGTGGGCGGCGCGCAGCCGCGTGCCGTCGCGCTCGAGTTGCTCGACCACGCCGAGCAGATAATGCGCGAGTGTCGTCGGTTGCGCCGGCTGGGTATGCGTGTGCGCCGCGAACAGGGTGCCACGATGCCGGGATGCCAGGTCGATCAGCACGTTGCGCAGGTCGACCGTCGCCTCCATCAACCCGACGATGAACTCACGCTGACGCATCCGGTACATCGTCATGTCGATGTCGTTGCGGCTCCGAGCGGTGTGAAGCCGCCCGGCTGTGTCCTCACCGCAGGCGTCGATCAGGAGCCGCTCGACGTGCGAGAAGAGATCCTCACAGGTGCCATCGTAGGGTGTCTTGCGTATCGCAGCGACTGAGATCGAATCGAGAGCCTCGCGGATCGCACGCGCGTGAGCCGGGTCGATGATGCCTCGATCGGCAAGCATCACCAGGTGCGCGTAGTGGATGGCGATCAGCGGGGAAAGGAAGAGTGTCTTCGCGTCCTCGAAGTTCTCGTTGAGGACCTGAGACACGTATTCCGGATCGAACCTCATTCGAGCGCAGTATAGCCCGTGGCCGTCGGCCGCAGCCTGTCGCCCGTGAGCCCGCAGCCCGTTTACGGATTCAACCAGTAAGCGAACTTGATGAGCAGCGTGTTGGAAGATGGCGTGGAGAACAGGTCCGAGTAGTCCCGCGGGAGCGCAAACCGCCCCGGCACTCCACTGCCCTCACGGCCCTGCTGCCAGACGACGAACAGAGTTGAGCCGGGACGGTACTCCCACCGCAGCACGTTCGTCGTGCGGAAGGACAGCACACTGAAGTCGGCATTGCCGTTGTAGTCGTACCGCGCATAGCGGTCCTGGTAGCGTTCGGCGCGCCCGTCCACCAGCTCCTTGTAGGTGACGTAGTGGCCCGTGCTGACGAAGGGCTGCCCATAGAGCTGCAACGAGAGATTCGGCGTCATCGTGTAGTTGACGCGCAGCGTGAGGGAGTGCGTCTGCTGCTCGAGACGCCCGAACACGTAGTGTGTCTGGTCGCGCTCGATCACTTCGTCGACCCATTGCGAGTCGTTGATGTTGTTGTTGTAGTTGAAGCCGACCTCGGTCGAGAACGACGAGATCGGCCGGACGACGATGGCGGGCTGAAGCTCGAAGAAACGCCCGTAACCGTCGCCGCCAAACGCGGAGTTCCAGTTGAAGCTCACGACGCGCCGGTTGTCACTGTTGAAGTACTGCCAACTGCTGCGTCCGGGCTCGTTGTAACCGCCGGGCCCACCGCGGGTCAGCCGGTCGTCGAAGTTGCGCGCGTTGATATTGACGCCAAACCCGGTCTCCCAGAAATTCTGGAAGTCCCAATGCGCGTTGATGTTTCCTCCGAGTTGCAACCGGTCGCCGTCGAAATTGAAGGCTGACCACTGGTTGAAATTGAGGTTGATGCTCCGCGTGTACTTCCCCGGCTTTTGCCATCGCAGCTGGAACCAGCTGTTCTGCGGGATCTCGTCGGCCCGTGGCTGAAAGCCCAGGTCGTTGACGTCGAAGCCGGGCGACTTGTACCCAACGTTGACGTTCATCCGGGTTCGCTCGCCGGCGATCTTGCCGAACAAAACACTACCGGAGTGGCCGCGCAGCGTGTCGGCAAACGGGTCGTACTCGACATGGCTGGCATCGGGCCGCTGGAAGCTGTGAACCGTGCTGCGCTGGAGTTCCGAAATAGCGACCGGGCTGCCACTGACGTCACTACCCGCCCAATAGCCGTTCAGCCCCCACCGCTTTCCGATCCGCCAGTCGTAGTCGACGCCACCGGTGATGGCGCTCTCAGGCAGGAACGAAACGCTCTCGGCGACGTGCCTGTTTGTCGTCGTGAGGATGAAGCCAAGCGACGACTGATCGGAGAACTCGCGTCGCACACGTGAGACGGAGTACAGCGCACCCGGCTCGACCATCTGGCGAGTGCGCCCGCTGAGAAAGTCGACCTGCGCGTACTCGTCGTCAGTCACCGCCGCCAGAACACCGACGGAGAAGCTGCCCACGCGGCCGGTCAGTTTCGTCGCACCAAGAATCGTGGACTGCACAGGCTGAACCGAGTACTCGCCCTCCTCGAGCGTGATGGTGCCGCGCGGTGCGCGGCCGATGCGCCTCGAGTAAAACAGACTGCAGTCGCGGCACTGGAATTCATACGTACCTGAGCCCTCGATGAAGAACGGACGCTTCTCCGAAAAGAACGTCTCGAAGGCGCTCAGGTTCACGACGGCCGGATCGGCTTCGACCTGGCCGAAGTCCGGGTTGACGGTCGCGGTCAGATTCAGCGCGGGAGTCACCGCGTACTTCAGGTCGACGCCAACCGAGATGTCATGATCGGGACTGTTCTGCAGCGAATTTCCCGGCTCCAGTGGCACGGTGCCGATCTGACCCACGACATACGGCACGAGCTCCAGCCGCTTCGACGCCTTTCCGATTGAGACGCCCGTCAGATCGCCGAACGAAGACACGAACCCGCTCGCGTTCTTGGACAGGAGCGGCCACGTCGTTGTCTCTTTCAGGCGAGCAACGTCACGCATGACGGCGAACCCGAGGCGGCCGTCACCGTCTCCACTGAATCGGAGCTGAGAAAACGGAATGCGGAATTCGGCGGACCACCCGTCTGCGTCCCGCTTCGAAACGACTTCCCAGACTGCGTCCCAGCTGTTGTCACTGTTCGTGTCGTTGAACCAATAGGAGTCTCGCTTCACGCCAACCGGGTTGACGCCGAACTGGTAGGCCGTTCGCCGATCGTGGTACGAGTCGATCAACACGTGCACCCAGTCTGAAGACGAGTCCGCATCGCGCCGTGTCAGGAACCCGACGATGCGCGCGGGTTCGGAATCGAAGGCGCGAACAGCCACGTAAATCGCCGTCGCGTCGAAGGCGACGCGCGCCTCTGTCCGCATGGTGGCGGGGGCACCCTCGAGCGGATCGCGCTGCAGGAACGAGCTGATTGGAGTGGCCTTCGCCCAGGCGGGATCGGTCAGATCACCATCGAGGACAATGGGGAGGATGCCTTCGCTGAGGGAGACGGCGGACATCTCCTCTACCGGCACCTGTGCCCTGGCCGGCGTCGGCAGGCCCGCACCCGCAATAGCCAGGAGTGCAAGTGCGAGCCTAATCGTCACGCTTCTCCACCGCAGCATAAGACGCCGGGTGATTATGCTTGGTTTACCTGTGCAGGGTTGCGCCGCCGGGCTACTCCCTTCGCGCTACTCAGGCCGTGCTTCAACTTCGGGCTCGAATCGCTGAATCGCCTACGCTGCGGCTGTCCGGACCGGTGTACGAGCTGGGGTCACTGGTAGAACGGGTTCCCAACGGGAAACGATGTAGCGCACGAGATCTGCGGTGAGCAACGCTTGCGACACCTGCGGGCCAAGATGCAGGCCCGCATCGAGCACTGGTGCGGTCAATTGCTGCGCGATCGCATCCTCGATCCACAACCGGCTGACGATGGCGCCGTGATGCACGATGCGGGCTGTGCCGACCGGTTCACCTGCCCAGGTGACGTGCAGCCTCAGCGAGTCATAAGCGGATGCGTCCGAAATCGGGACGATGCCGTCCTGAAGATCGACGTGTCGACCGATCGAGCGCAGAGGCCCACGCCGGGAAGCGGGATGGCCCGATGGTGTCATGGTCAGAGTGCGGACGATGGCCGCGGGCTCCCATACTCGGGTGTACCGCGCGGGCATCGACCCTCCCGGCCGCCAGTACGCCACGTTCGAGCTGGCGCGCTCCAGCGCACGCTGGGTCGAACCGTCGATCGATTCACAGTCTTCCAGGGCACGCCACCACTGACGGCAGAACGGTGAACCCGCTGGCAACGCGGGCCGGAACGGGCGGCGGAGCGTCTGGGGGATCGCAAGGCCGCTGACGGTCATCACGTCAGGGTCCGAGAGGAAGACGTGCACGAGCGCAGAAACCCAGTGCCGGTCGACGACTGCGTCACCATCGGTTACGGCAAGGATGTCCCCGCGACATTCCGCGATGGCCCGACGTGAGGCCATGCCCAACCCTGGCGCGCTGCTGTACCTGATCCTGGGATACCGGTCCCGGACGAGCGCTTCAACGTGCCGGCGATCGTCAGACGCATCGATCAACACGAGATCGAGTGCCGGGTAGTCCAGGCGCAACAGCGAATCCAGACAGGGCTGAAGACGGCTGGCGGCAGTCCGGCTGCGCACGGCAACGGTCACGAGCGGACCAGCAGGCGGAGCGGGCGGCGGCAAGTGAAGTAGCGTCGTGGCGTCGAGCATCCTGAGCGGGCGACCGCCTTGAACCGCGCGCTCAGCGAGCGGCAACGCACAGCTCCAGATGTGCTGCCGAAGGAACTGACGGACCAGGCCGGCACCGTCGAGACAGCCCTCATTCATCCGGCCGACACCCCAGCCGATGGGACGGCCGTGCAACCGGAAGAGGACAAGCGTGGACGAGCCATCCGGAACGGCTAATTCACTCAGTCTCCTGGTGATCTCGAAGTCGACGACGGCCGTACCCGCTGACATCCCCACTGCGTTCTGCTCCAGGGTTGGGAGGTTGTGCAAGAGCGATACCGGAGCCATCGGCGCAAATAGGGCGCGGGTTTAATCCACACCTCCGGAAATTCCACTCCGGGCGAGCCAGAAGTCCAGCTTTGCCCGTTGTGACGCGGTCGCCGAGGGATCGACTTCCAGCTGCCACGCCTTGAGCGGTTCGGCACCGAGCGTCACGTCGAGATGCAGCAGACGGTCGCGCCGGGCCACGAGGATCCTCACTCGATCACCGGCCACATACTGCTCCAGCCGGCCCTCGAGTTGATCGGATCGCACTCTGAAGTCGTCGATCGCCAGAATCTCGTCGTCCACGTTCAGGCCGGCCTCGTGCGCCGGCGTTCCTCGGCGTACCTGCGACACAACGAGGAGGCCAGCATCGATCTTCGTGACCGCACCCAGCGTCGCTCGACGAGCTGTTCTTCCGGCTTCGGGTGAAGGGATCCTGAACCGGAGGCCGGCGGATTCGAGCGCATGTGAGTAGTCGAGTTCGCTGGTACCGTCGATCGCCGATGACCAGAAGTGGTCGAGACGGGCGCCGGCGACGTCCTCGACGAGTGCACGGAACTCGTGCTCGGTGAATCCGTGCGTGGCTGAGTACCTCGCGTACACCGCCCACATCACATTGTCAAGCGAACGGTTGCCGCTCGAGAGGCGACGAATCTCGAGGTCGAGCAGGAAGGCCACGACGGCGCCCTTCACGTAGTAGCTGATCGTCGTGTTCGGTGAGTTCTCATCGGGGCGGTAGTGCTTGATCCAGGCGTCGAACGACGCACTCGCAATCGACTGCACCGTTCGTCCTGGGGTCGTCTGCAGCATCTCGATCTTGTCCGAGAGCGACGCAAGGAACTCATCGCGAGTGGAAAGGCCCGCGCGGTGGAGAAGCAGATCTCCGTAGTAGTCGGTAATGCCCTCGACCACCCACAGACTATGGGTGTGTGCCTCTCGCTCGTAGTCGAATGGACCGAGCGCGCTCGGCCGCAGCCGCTTGCCATTCCAGACGTGAAACAGCTCGTGGCTGGCGAGCTCGAGCCAGCCAAGGTACGCCTTGCGTGTGCGCGTTGCCCAGCGACTCGTCATGAGCACCGCGGAGTCGGCGTGTTCGAGGCCGCCTCCCGTTTCAGTCATCAGATTGATGCACACCCATTGGTCGTACGGGACCGTTCCCCAAAATCGATGGTGCTCTCGCACGATCGTGGCGAGATCTCGCGCAGCGCGCGCGCCGTCGAAGACACCCGCCTCGCCTTCGTTGACCAGCCGATGCACCTTTCCGCCGACCTCGAAGTCGTGCACAGCCGGGTTGCCAGCCAGGATCGGAGAATCAACCAGCAGGTCGTAGCTGGCGGCCCGAAAGCAGTTCGGCGACCCCGCGATTGGCGGCAGCGCCGTCGTGACGCGCGTCCACGACGAGGGAAGTGTCAGGGCGATCTCATGAGGCCGCGCATGCGAGTCCGCCAGCGTCAGGAAGGTCGGCGCGCCGTTGATGAGCGCAAACCCCGACTCGATCCAATTGGTTCGAACCGACATTTCGCGACCGTAGACGCGATAGGTCACCGTCACCCTCTGGGCGCCACCCGTCGCGATCGCCCATCGATTCTTCGCAGTCTTGCTGACCGCCAGCGCTGCTCCACTCTCGTCGGCGGCGGCCACGTTTTCCACGTGCCTCTCGTACTCACGAATGAGATATGAACCCGGCGTCCACACCGCCATCATGAGCACCGCCTCGTTGCGGCCGGCGGTAGGGATGTCGGCACGCACCGCTGCGTAGTGCGTGTGAGGCGCGGGAAAGCTGAGGGTGTATCGAATGGAGTCCATCGCGAATCCCGAACTAGCATATCGAAGGCAGGAGAGCCTCGTTGTCGTATCGCATCAAGGCGAGAAGAGCCGCCGCCGTTTCGACGCCACCGATCGAGCGTGACGAGACCGTCGTGTCGTCGTTTCTGAGCGACGCCGCACACGTGCCCGGCGGCTTTGCCACCGGCGTGGCGTTCCCTCGCAACGAAGCAGAGGTGGCACGGCTTGTCACGCAGACCGCACACGTTCTCCCTGTGGGAGCGCAGTCGTCGCTGACCGGCGGTGCGACGCCACGCGGCGAGGTTGTGCTCAGTACGCGCGCGTTGTCTACGCTGCACAACCCCTCGGGCGGATATATCCGAGTGGGCGCTGGCGTTCCGCTCAACGTCCTCCAGCGAACCCTTGCGAACGCGGGTCTCTACTACCCACCCGTTCCGACCTACGACGGCGCATTTGTCGGCGGCACGATTGCCACCAACGCCGCAGGTGCCGCGACTTTCAAGTATGGGTCGACGCGTCGATGGGTGACCGCCGTCACGCTCGTGCTCGCCAACGGCGACGTCATTGACGTCGTGCGCGGAGAGACCTGCGCGGGCGCCGCCGGATTATTCGAGATCGAATCGACTACCGGCGATGTCCTGCGTGTGCCGGTTCCGCGCTACGTCATGCCCGATGTGGCGAAGCTCTCAGCCGGTTACTTCGCACGCCCTGAAATGGACCTCATCGATCTCTTCATCGGAGCCGAAGGCACGCTCGGCATCGTGACTGAGGCGACGCTCAAGGTCATCGAGCGTCCGCGTCGAGCGATGGTGCTCGTCCGGTGCACTGACGACAGCCAGTCTGTCGCACTCACGGCGATGCTCCGAGACCACGCAATGGCGGCGTGGTCCGGCCAGGGGTCACTGGACATTGCCGCCATTGAATATATGGATGCGCGGGCTTTGCGCGCAGTGCCGGATGACGCATTCGCCCGTGCCGGTATCGCGCGCCCACCCGGAGAATCGGTGCTGCTGCTGATCCAGCTCGAAGTCGGTGAGAACGAGGAATCAGCACTCACCAGATTCCAGTCAGTTCTGTCGGCGGCTGGAATCGAGGCCGATCCTCATCTGGCGCTTCCCGGTGATGACCGCGGCGCCGAACGGCTGTTCAACCTTCGCGAGGCCGTTCCCGCGAGTGTCAATGCGATCGTCGCGGTCACGAAGCAGACACATCCCGATGTCGAGAAGACAGCCGGCGACATGGTGGTGCCGTTCGCGCGCCTGGCGGAGTCGATCGCGTTGTATCGCACGATCCTCGAGCATCGCGGTCTTGACTACGCCATCTGGGGCCACGTATCCGATGGCAACCTTCACCCCAACATCGTGCCGCACAGCTTCGAAGACGTGCGCCGCGGGCGGGAGGCGATCCTCGATATTGCGCGGCGTATCGTCGCGATGGGAGGCGCGCCGCTCGCCGAGCACGGCGTCGGCCGCAGCGCGTTGAAGCAGCAGTTGCTGCGCGAGCTCTATGGACCTGAAGGAATCGATCAGATGCGCGCCGTGAAGCGGGCCCTCGACCCGGAGTGGAAGCTCGCACCCGGAGTACTGTTCGCGCCGTAGGGCGGTCTTCTTTTGACCCGCCGCGCATGACTCTCTGGCCCTAATCGGGATAGAGAGGGATGGGTCGATTCGCCGTGTTCTCCCACACACCGAGTTCGGATGAGAGGATGTGGGGTTGAACGCGCCGGAAGCGCACGACCACGCCGTCGATGATTTGTTCGATCATCATCCCGGGCGGGAAGGGTCCGCTGACGCAGAAGCGCGTGCCCCCGCCACGTTCCTGATCCGGCGGGATACCGAGCAGCTCGTGCGGTCTCTTGTGGAAAATTGCTGACGGAGTCAGGCGAGCCACGATCGCAAAGTCGAGCGTGACGCTCGGGTGATTGGGGACCGCCGTTCTGACATTCTCGACGAGCTCCCAATCCCCATCGAGCGGCGCCATCAGCGAGAAGCCTGAAAGCTGGCCTGGCAGCTCGAACCCGATCGCCGTGATTCGCGGCCAGTTCGGATCGTGGGCACTCGGCTCCGATGTATTGACGGTATTGAAGCACGCCACGCGAAGCAGGGTATCCAACCCGCCCCACGCAACAGGGATAGGCACGTCAAGAGAAGTGGTCGGGCTCGAGACGTGCGCCGTCGCCAGCGAGGGGTTGGACAGACCTCGTACTACGTGGGCGGATACCGTGGCGATGGAACTGACAAAGATCCCAGCAATTAGAATCGTGGCGCGGCCGTGTGTCATGGCGCTTGCCCCCTTCATCAACAGAGGCGCAAAGGACCGGATTTTTCCCTCACGAAGACAGTCGCTGATGGAGCCAGGCCTTCGCAACGGTCCAGTCGCGCTCGACGGTTGCCGGCGACACTTCGAGCGCGGACGCCATTTCATTGATGCTGAGCCCAGCAAAGAACTTCATCTCGACGAGGCGGCCCAGACGCGAATCAAAGGCGTGCAGCTCCGTCAGCGCGTCGTCCAGCTCGAGAAGATCGACTGTTGCGATCTCCGGGGCGGGTATGCCGTCCTCGAGTGCGAGCATCGTCGCCGTGCCGCCGCGCTTCCGTGCGGCTTTCCTCCGCGCGTGATCGACGAGGATCTGACGCATCAGGCGGGCAGCGACCGCGAACAGATGGGCGCGGTTCTGCGGAGGCGCATTGCGTCCCGCCAGGCGTATGTAGGCCTCGTGCACCAGGGCGGTGGGTTGAAGCGTGTGGCCGGTTCGCTCGTCGCGTAACCGGGCACGAGCCACATGTCGCAGCTCGGCGTACACGAGCGGGAGCAGCCGCTCCAACGCCGCGGCGTCTCCTGCTCGCCACTGCTGGAGGAGGTTCGTGACGTCCTGATCTGATTGCGGGTCCGTCATTGAATGGTCACAGCTGAACTCGCCTGGGCGTTGTGCCCGCGTGTGATGTGTGATGGCCCGTTACGGGATGCCGGCAACCGGTGCGTAACGTTTGCGAGCGGTGTCGTAATCAGCGCGCAGTTCCGACAGGAACGCCTTGAATGCCGGGTCGGATCGGATGGGATCGAGCAGAGAGTCGCGCGTCGCCCATTGATAGCAGGGGAAGCCGGTATCCGCAGCGGAACGCAGCCACTTGATGGCATCGGCGCGCCGGCCGAGCTGCGCGTAGGCAGCACCCAGCGAGTACGCGACGTGATGATCCATGTACCCCGAGTCGAGGACCGAGCTCGCGGTCCGCTCGGCGTCATCGCGCCGGCCGCTCGCCGCCAGCACCCCGGCCAGAGAGGCCTGGGACCGCGTATCGGGGCGGCCGTCCGGGCGCCGTACGCTCGCCAGCAGCTCTCGTGAGCGTTCGTGGTCACCGAGGTAGAACACAGCCAGGCCGAGATACTGGGTGATGACCGGCGCGTTGGTCCTCTTCAGCAGCGTCTCTGCCAGCTTCTGTGCCTCGGCGAAGCGTCCCTGGAGTAATTGAGCGGACAGGTGCACGCGTGTCACTTCCACGTTCGTGCCACCGCTCGTCTCCAGGGCACGCTGCGACGCGGTCTCGCTCCAGTCGAGAAGCCCGATGTGTAGAAACGCACGCGCGAGGGCCGTGTGCGCCAGATCGAGGTTCGGATTGAGAGTCAGCGCCACCTGGGATTCACGGATCACAGTGGACCAGTCGAAGTCTCGATACAGTGTGCCGGCCGCGCTCGCCAGGGCCAGATGAGCCTCGGCCAGGTTCGCGTCCTGCTTCAACGCACGGGTCGCGTACTCCTCCGCTCGCCGACCCCATTCCCCGGCACGCTGCTCGTAAGCAAACCGCACGCTGAAAGTCGCTGCGGCCATCGCGAGTCCTGCGTTGGCGAGTGCGTAGTTGCCGTCGATCTGCAGCGCGCGCTCAAAGTGGCTCATCGCCTCTCGCAGATTCGAGTCGCTGTAGTTGGCCATCAGCGCCCGACCCTGGAGGTACTCGCCGTAGGCGTCGGGATTCTGGGTGAACGTTCGATGCAACTGGGCGCGTTCGGCGCCCGATATCTGCAGCTGCAGCGCGCTCACCACTTCGGCACTGACTTCGTCTTCGACGGTGAGCAGGTCGTGCCGGCTCACATCGATCTGCCGGCCCCACACGAGCACATCGTCGCTGGCACGAATGAGCTGAAGGTTGAACCGATAGGCGTCCCCGATCAGGCGAACCGTGCCGGTGAGTACGTGCTCGACCTGAAGCTGGTGCCCTACAGCAACAGCATCGATTGTCCGGCCTTCGAGCGACAGCGCCGCACTCGTTGGCCGCACGCGGATTGCCTGCACGTTAGCGAGCCTGGTGACGATGGCATCCGCGATGCCGATACCGAGTCGGGTCGCGTCGGCTTCCGGCGAGTCAATCGATCGCAATGGCAGAACCGCGAGCGAGGCCCTCTGGACGGCGTTCGGCGCGACAGCCACTTGCGAACCACTCAGCCAGCTGCGCAGCGGCGACACGACGGTCAGCGCGATCACAATGCTGAGGACCGCAGCGGCAGCAATCCACGCTGCAGGAATATATCGGCTCCCCCGTCTTCCCGTCCCGTTCCTCACGGACTCTCGCCCGGATCTGGAGAACTCGCTGTGAGCCTGCAGTTCGAGCATCACGTCGCGGGCCGATTGCCAGCGTTCGCCGGGATTCTTCTCGAGGCATCGCCTGACGAGATCGTCGAGCCACTGCGGCACTGATGGCTTCAGACGCGAGGGTGGCTCGGGTTGAGTGTCGCGGAGCGCGATGATCAGATCATGGCGAGTGCCGCCCTCGAACGCTTTGCGTCCTGTCAGCATCTCGAACAGCACAGAGCCAAACGAGAACACGTCAGAGCGCGCGTCGCTCTCGAGCCCGGCAACTTGTTCCGGTGCCATGTACTGCACCGTGCCGAGAATCTCGCCAGGCGTCGTGAGCTCGGATAGCGAGGTCACCGCATCCAGCAGTGCCCCGGCGGACGCTGGTACGTGGGTTGGCTCTGTCCGCCGTTTTGCGATGCCGAAGTCGAGCAGTTTCGCAACGAGCGAAGACGATGTTCCGCCGCTCGGAACCAGGAAGATGTTTCCCGGCTTCAGATCGCGGTGAATGATGCCCGCCTGATGCGCGCGGTCGAGTGCAGACGCGATCTGCATGGCGTACTGAACCGCCTCCTCGACGGGCAACGGTCCGTGAGTCAGCCTCGACGCCAGCGTCTCACCCTCGAGAAGCTCCATCACGAGATATCGAACTGTCACATTCCGATTGCGGCCAGCTCGTGACTCGTCCGCCGGGAGTGTCGCCTCACCCACATCGTGGAGCACGCAGATGTGTGGATGGTTCAGGGTGGCGATCGCGCGGGCCTCACGATCGAAACGTTCTCGAGCCTGCGCGTCGTTGGCCACGTGCGAGGGCAGGACCTTGATCGCAACCGCACGGCCGAGCCGTGTATCGCGCGCGGCGTAGACCTCCCCCATGCCACCCGCCCCGATCCGCCCACCAAACTGGTACGGTCCGATGCGAATTCCTTCGAGGGTGGTCGCGACCGCGAGTTCGGTTTCCGCGTGGGCAGCCGCGTTTTGGAGGAAGCCACTCGCCTGCTCGTGTGACGCGAGCATGCGCTCGACCTCATGCCTGAGGCGCTCACGGCCCCGGCACGATTCCAACAGATAGGCTGAACGTGCCTCGGCCGGCGCGGTCAACGCACGCTCAAAGATGGCCCGTACCTGCGGCCACTCGTCGGGGTGGATGGACATACCCGAAGAGAGGATTCTATGCCACTACTGCAGGACCCACCCTGGAAGAGTAACTACTGAAAACGCGACGAATCCCCTCGGCCGCCAGAGGCAAGCGGGTCCTCGACCCGGAGTGGAAGCTTGCGCCTGGAGTACCGTTTTCATCCGTAAGCGGGCTACTCCGACGGCGGCGCCCCTCCGATTTGGTGGCGCTTGAACTTCCATCGCCCGCCTTCGCGCACGAACTGATCGTAGTAGTTGGCGATGATCGTGACCTGAAGCCGATTCTCGGCGTTGGTCGATACCCAGGTGCCCCGGCTGAACCCCGTGGCGGTATCGCCCTTCACGTCGACGGTCTGGTTCATCACGAGATGGAAGTCGCGGCCGGGACCAGCGGCGGCGTTCTTCGTCAGCAGCCCCTTCAGCAGATCGCGAATCGCAGCCGGCCCTTTGGCCGAGTTGCCGCCGCCGCCGATGAACTCCGCGTCCTTGGCCCAGAGCTGTTCGAATCCCGCGAAGTCGCGATTGTCCAGCGTGCTCGCATAGCTGACCAGGAGCGCGCGAATCGCGTCACGATCTTCGAGGACCTTCAAGCGGGCTTCGAGCGTGTTGAGCTGTGCTTGCCCGTTCACGGGAACAATGGACACTGCCGCAATGGCGACGCAGGTACAGAACAGAACGAGTCTTCGCATGACTTGGTCGGCTCCTGGCTAGGATTACGACGCAGGTTCGATCCGCAAGAGGGCGCCGTCGTCTTCGTCAGTCAGGAGGTACAGCAATCCATCCGGACCCTGACGCACTTCCCGGATGCGTTGTCGCAGCTCGTTCAACATCGATTCGCGGCGAATTTCCTCGGTCTTCGCGTTGAACACGATTCGCTCCAGGTGCCCCGTGCCGGCGATGCCGCCGGTGCGCATGCTGCCGACAAAGACGTTCCCCTTCCACTTCGGAAAACGGTCGCCACTGTAGACTGTCATGCCGGCCGCTGCGATCTGCGGAAGCCAGGCGACGAGCGGCGACTCCATGCCTTCCCGCGTCGGATGCTCCGAAATGCGCGGGCCAGGGTATTCACGCCCGAAACTGACGACCGGCCATCCGTAATTGCGCCCCGGCAGGATGATGTTGATTTCGTCACCGCCGTTGGGACCATTCTCGTTGTTCCACAACACGCCTGTCTCGGGATGCACGATCAGCGCGAGCGTATTGCGGTGCCCGAGGGTGTAGATCTCCGGCCGATAACCGCTACGACCCACAAAAGGGTTGTCTGGCGGAACAGATCCATCGTCGCGGAGGCGCAGGATCTTGCCGCGCAGACTCGCAGGGTCCTGCGCGACCTTCGCGATATTCCCGCCGGTCGAGAAGTACACCATGCCGTCGCGGCCGAACGCGACGCGGCCGTTCAGCCCACCATTGCCCTCGTAGGCATCGGGCACCACCAGATCCTTCACGTCGGTCAGCGTGCTGCCTTCGAGCCGCCCTCGTACCAGCGACGGCGTTCCTTTGCCGTTCTCCACAGGCTTGGTGTAGGTCAGGTACACGAGCCGGTTCTCGGCAAAGCGAGGATGGAGCGCGACATCCATCAGCCCACCGTTGCCATCCGTCCTCACGCGCGGCACACCTGCAATCGGCGTCGGATCGAGCACGCCATTCGTGACGATGCGAAGCCGTCCCGCTCGTTCCGGGATCAGCATCGACCCATCCGGGAGAAACGCGATGCTCCACGGATGAGAGAGCCCCCTGGCCACGACGGTGACGCGAATCTTGCCCTGTTCGGCCGTGTCGAACAGAAACGGTCCGTTGCCAAGCGGAGGCACCGGCACGCCGATTTCCTGCTGCGCGTGGCCGACCGCTACCGCGCTCATCAAGACGAACGCAGTCCAACGAAGGAACGGGCCAATCGTCATGGGACTCTCCGGGTGAAATGAACGATCAACTCCCGAAAAACGCCACGAATCCCCGGCGGAGGTGCCAGAGATCGACTTTCGACGAGACCTCGAAGGGCGAATGCATGCTGAGGAGCCCGACGCCAACGTCCATCACTTCCATGTTCTGGCCCGCGAACCAGGCCGCAATCGTCGACCCGCCGTAGCCGGCGTCGTAGGAGTGCGTCTGCCAGCGGACCTTCTCGCGGTCGAATACTCCCCGCATCTTCGCGAAGAACTCCGAGTTCGCTTCGCGGCCTGCCCCGTACTCTTTCACCACCAGCCCATAACCGAGCCGCGATGCGAGAACGGGATTCAGCGGCTGTGGGAAGAGCGGGTCCATGGCCGTCGTGGCATCCGACACGAGCACGCTGGTTCTGGCGTAGGTGCGCCGCAATGACAGCGCGTTGAATTCCTTCCCCTGCTGCGCCGTCAGCATTTCCGAGACGAACGTGCTGAACCACTCGGAGTTCACACCAGTATTCCAGGAGTTGACCTCTTCGTTGTTCACCGCGTACGCCACGGAGGTAAAGCGTGGTGCCTTCACGTCGGCAATCGCGCGCAGACTGACGTACCCGGTGGCACGGTCGTCCTGACCGTACGCGCCAAGCAGCGCGCGATCGAGCCCCACATCACGCGGCATCGTTGCCGGAACGATCTGCAGGTCGGCGGAGAGAAAGTCGCGCGCGGTGATGCCGTACTTCTGGTGCAGCAGCGCGAGAACGCGGTCGGTCGCGGTGCGCTGGCCGGCCGCTGCATCGGGCGGCATCGATCCGATCAGTGGATCGAGTTCCTCGGTGCGAATGACCTCCGGCTGCAACCGTCCTCGGAAGTCCCGGTCCACATGGGGAGCAAGGTCGGTGATGAGCAGCACAGGGTCACCCGGAGCATTCCCGATGTCGATCCATGCCGTCGTGCCATCAGCCTTGTCCACGCGCCCTGTAATCGCCAGCGGCACGTTGACCCACTGGTAGTTCTTGAGGCCGCCGTGTACCTGGGTGTCGATGAGGACCGCCTGCTGGCTTTCGCGGAACGGCCTGGTCTTGAACTCGATCCTCGGCGAGTCGGTGTGCGTGTTGACGATGCGCAGGCCGTTTTCGATCGGCTCGGTGCCCACGACGACCAGCACGATCGTGCGGTCGCGGTTGATGGCGTACCAGCGCGAGCCCGGCTTCACGCCGGCCGCAGCCGCGCTGTCCCACTTGCGGAATCCGTTGCTTTCGGCGAATTGCGTGGCGTGACGCACGAAGAGCATCTCGGACTTCGCCTGGCCGAGGAACGTCTTCACGTCCTCGCCGAACTTCTGCACCTGCTCCTGATCGGCCGGTGTCAGCTCGGGCCAGGCATTGGCGAAGCCCACGTCCTGTCCGCGTACGGTGACCGACAGCGCCAGGCACAGCAGCGCGACGATTCCGCCAGTTACACGCCTCATCTCCACCTCACCACGATTAGAAGGAGTTCCTCGCGGCCGAGCTCAACCACGCATCGCGGAAGCGGCGCTGTATATCGCTCACCGTTTGCCCCGCGTCCTCGAATGGCACGACCTCGAGCCGAGGGTCGTCAACCAAAGTCAGTGCCGTCGACATGCGTACGCCCTGACGCTCGTAGACAACGGGCAGCGGCTCGCCCGGCTTGCGCGCGGCGATCAGCTTCTCGACGTCCGCCGCACGCGCCACCCGTGTTCCACCCACCGTCACCAGCACGTCGTCGCGTTCCAGTCCGCCCCGAAACGCTGGCGACCCATACGGGACGTCAGCGGCGATGCGCACACCGGCCGAATCGTCCTGCAGCGTGAGCGCGCCGGCAAAGGCGCGGCCACCATTCGACTTCAACAGGAGGCCGGCTCGCGCCAGGAGCCTGGCGTAGTCGGGCATCTCGCGACCTTCTATGTATCGGGCAAAGAAGTCCTGGGCGAACGCCTCGTCTCCCGCGACGCCGCCGAGCACGATCTTCAAATCGTCGAGCGTGTACGGGGTCGCGACGTGGCCCGGCACGCTGGCCCCGGGGCGACCAAAGCGCTCCCAGAGGGCACGCATGTAGTGGTCGAGCGTGACCTTGCCTTCTGTCCGTTCGCGCAGCGTGAGATCGAGACCCGCACCGAGCGCCGCGCCCCACGTGTAATAGGAGATGAAGGTGTTCGAAAAGTTGGTCTGGTCGACGGATGCGAACGAGTCGACGAATGGCGCCAGGCGGCTCATCTCGACGGCGGAGCGAAGCTGGCGGCCAGGGCTCGTGGCAACCGTCTCGATGGCATCACCGATTTCCCTGGCGAACGCGCGGAGCGTCGTCAGGCCAGCCCGCTTCATCAACAGCGGACTGTAATAGCTGGTGAAGCCCTCGGCGAACCAGAGTTCGCCCGACATGTTGGCCTCTTCCAGGTTGAAAGGCTCGAGTGATTTCGGCCGGATCCGCTCGACGTTCCAGGCATGAAAGAACTCGTGCGCGATAGTGTCGAGCAACTCGAGTCGCCCGAGCGCGATCGAGGACGGCGAGGTCAGGATCGTGCTGTTGCGATGCTCCATCCCGTCGCCATGCGCCGTCGGCAGGTAGTCCGCGATGAAGGTGTACGTGTTGCCCTCGAACGCCGGGTACTCGCCGAAGATGTGCCGCGCCTCGCGGACGATGGCCTCGACGTCCCGGACGAGATTGTCAACATCAGCCTCGGTTCCCTTGTGGTGGACCGCTACTCGAAAGACCGGCGTGCGACGATCGTCGGGCACCGTGAACGACCGCATCATGAACGGACCGAACTCGGTCGGGCTGTCCATGAGGTACTGCAGGTTCGGAGCGGTAAAGGTCAGCGCCTCCGTCCCCGGCGAGAGTTGCGTGGCAACACGCCATGACGTGCCCGTGGGTCGCTCGAACCGCACCGAGATCGGACGACGATCGAAGCCTCGTGCCCACATCATCGCCGCGGGCATGTTGATGTGAGCGTGTGAGGAGTCGATGGAGAGGTACGTGCCGTCGAGACGATCACCAAAGACGCGGTAGCTGACCCGCACTGTTCCGGCATGTCCGGTCACATCCCATTGATACGGGTTCGGGCGCGAGACGAGCAGCGGCTTTCCCGCTTCGTCAGTGGCGCGCACGTCGAACACATTCTTGGCGAACTCGTGAAGCGCGTAGCGGCCGGGCGATGTTCGGCTCATTCGCAGTTCAAGGGGACCGGCCGGAATATCGCCAAAGGTCACCTCGACTTGCATGAGATGATGCGCAGCTTCGGGGAACGACAGACGGTACACCACCGGCACCTGCGCCTGGGCGCAGAGCGGAACGAGGGCGACCAGCAGAAACGCAGAGATCGTGCGCCGGCGAGCCATGGGCGATGCTAACACTGTCTCTGGGCTCTCGGCTCTGGGCTCTCGGCTCGGCTATCTGATTCAGTGTTCTAGAGACTCCACTCTCTGAGCACGCGCCTGCAGGTGCAGAACCTACCCAGGTGGCACGCAGCAATCGTCGTCGCCGCGAAACTCAGTGGTACTACAGGCGGCAGCGTCGCTGAATGTCCCAGGGTGATGTGCGGCGTGAAAGCTGCGTGGCTCGACTCTCGACGGAAATCAGCGACCCACACCACATCACCAGCGCGAGCGTCGCCATCGACAAATGCCGAGGCCGTGCCGTCCGGGCGTTCGAACGGCCTGAGGATGTCCATCAGTTTGCGATGGAGTTCGGAGAGGACCGGTGTCGGCTCGATTGCCATCCAGACAGCACTTTGCGCCCTGCCAGCTCCTGTCACCGCGAGGTCGAGAGGTCCGACCTCGGTGAGCACGGACGCCACACGTTCGAGTGCGATGTCGAGGTCGGCGGTTCGAATGAACTGCTGCGTGAGTGTGACGTGCGGCAACATGTCGTCGCCGAGACGCAGGCCTTGCGATTCCCGTTCTGGAAGAGCGGCACTCAGCTCGATGGCGCGCTGCGAGACTTCGGGCGGCGGCAGGATCGCGACGTCGAGTGCGAGCAGCATGCTCATCCCAACCACGAAGTGGTTGATCATCCTACGGCGAAGGACGAGAACCCACTGCCGCGAACGGCAGTGGCCGCCCCGTCTCGTAGCGAGCGATCGTTCGAAGCACGACGTCGGCCATCATGTCGAGGAAAAGCGGATCGTCGTTGACCGCTTCGGCTCGTGCCATCGGCAGACCAATCTCGCGGCTCACGTCGGCCGCTGCGCGGTCGAGGTCGTACAGCACCTCGATGTGATCGCACACGAACCCGATTGGGCAGACCACTGCGGCTTCAAGTCCCGCCGCCCGCTCGCGTCGCAGGTAGTCGCAGATATCGGGCTCGAGCCAGGGATCGCCTGGCCGTCCGCTGCGGCTCTGATACACCACCGCCCAGTCGCGCATGCCGGCAGCTTCGCCGACCAGTTGCGCGGACCTCCGCAGCTGCTCCTCGTAGCGTGAGACCGCAGCCATCGGGGCCGGGATGCTGTGCGCGGTGCAGACCAGTCGAGCCGTCGAGCGAACGTGCTCCGGCAGCCGCGCGATCGCCTCCCGTACATGCGCCGCATTGGCCGCGACGAACAACGGATGATCGAACCAGCTTCCGACGAACGTCACCTCCACATCGTCGCCATCGCGTCGCAACTCGGTCCGTGCGGCGATGACGTTCTCGCGGTACTGCTGGCAGCTCGAATAGGAATGCTGCGCCGACGCGATGAAGCCGACGGCGCGCCTCAAACCGGCCGCGCGCAGATCCCGAAGCGTGTCCGGAAGCAGCGGATGCCAATTGCGCATGCCGACGTAGACCGGCAGCGGATGGCCGGCTGCCGCCAGGCGCACGCGCAGGCCTTCCGCCTGCAGACGGGTGATGGCTGTGATCGGCGAGACACCGCCGAAGAGCTCGTAGTGGTGGGCCACCTCCTCCACGCGCTCGGGGCTGACGCGCCGGCCGCGCAGGACGTTGGCCAGGAACGGGCGGATGTCGTCAGGTCCCTGGGGCCCACCAAACGAAATGACGAGAACAGAATCGAACGATGGGTGCTTCAACCGTATTCAGCATAGATGCTGAGACGCTCGAACGTCACGCATCATCGCCGCGGCGGCAGCATCGCCTTTCGTTCCGGCGGCAGCTGCTGGTCGACTGCCGTCAACAGGAATCCGGCCATTGCGTAGTCAGCCATGATGGTCGTGATCTCGACGGCGCCCTGGCGTCCGAAGAGCTCCACCATCTTCGCCCACAGCTCCGAGCTCACCTTGTGATCGCGGAACAGCGCCCGGCCCAGCCGAATCACCGTCGCATCCTTGTCGGAAAGACCGCTGACCTCTCTGTCGTGCTTCACGACGTCAATCACCGACTGCTCGAGGCCGGCGCGGAGGGCAGCCGGCTCGTGGCCCGACCATTCGTACTGTTGATCGAATTCGCGCGCCGCGATGAGCGCTGACAGCTCGAAGAATCGAGGCCCAACAACCGTTTTCCTCAGGTACTGATTGAGCGCCTGAATCGGCTCGGCGGCCTTCGGGCTGTGCATCGTCACCGCCGCCGGCCCGGTGCGCGGCATGCCGCGTCCGCCCGCGATCGCGTCCCAGATGCGCTTGCCGTCTTCGTCCAGATCGGCGCGCTGCACAGGCGGCAGACGCGACAACGACTCCGGATGAATGTCAGCGGGTCGACCCGATTGGCCACTCGCGAGAGCGACGAAGGAGATGACGATGAGAATCGAGAGCAGTCGCGTGCGCATACTCACCCACCTTGCTGGATCTTTCCACCACGTGCCGACAGCATCAGCTTCACGAGTTCTTCGGTGATCCGGGGTTCGAGGCCTTCAGTATGTCCCTTGTCGATGCGAACGACGTCGGCGACGACACGCTCGTCCCTGCAGTTTCGATAGGACAGGATCTCCGCCTTCCCCGGCCGCGGCAGCAGACCCCACGCCTTCGAACCCGGGTCCTGCCGGGTGCTGTCATACACGTACCCGGCCTTCATGTCGACGACTTCGCGACGCCTCGTCTCGGCGGAACAGGCATATTTCTGTGCGCGCTCGGACGTCGTTGGCATCGAGCTGATTTCGTGCTCTCCGGTTTCGAAGATGTGAGAGAAGTCGCACGTGGGCGGCGGCGGGACCACGAGCGCGCCGGGAGGGAGTCCGGCCGGAGGTGCGCCGCCGCGACCGGTTGTCGCGGCGCCCCTCGCAGGAGGAATCCCAAAGTTTGCGGCCCGACCGGCCTGACCACCAACACGTCCTCCAGAGAGGCTGAGGAATCCGTCGACCTTGCTCTTGAAAAAGTCGTTGCAGACCAGTCGTGTCGACGTGAGGCCTCCCTGCGAATGTCCCACCAGCCAGAAAGCCTTGATGTGTTCGCGTCCGATCTGCGCGATGAGTTTATTCACGATGTTCTGCAGATACCCATCGTCTTCAGCCGTCCAGACGCGGCGCGGCGAGAATGGCGTCGCGACAACGAGGCGGTGCTTGTCGACGAAGTCGACAAGCGGAAAGTAGTGACGCTGCCAGTTGCCATAAGACCCACCGCCATGCAGGCTGAGAATCAACGTGACCTTGTCACCGCGTTTCAGGTCGCAGGGGTAGTCGAGGAAGTAGGTCCGGCCTGTGTCGGGCTCGACGGTCTCGCCGCCACTTATGACGACTTGGGGCGCGCACCCTGAGTCAGGGCAATGCAGCGCGGGTGGCCGGACACATTTAGTGGCCGCGAGCTCGACGGGCTGGGCAACTGCGTCGGCGGTAGCGGCGCCGATTATCGCCAGTACGCCCAACGTGGGAATCAGTGGTGTGCAGAATCGTAGACCTGCCATGCATTCCTCTCAGAGGGCACACGATACGTCCCGGAGTCCGCGGGAACGGATCAATTTTTCGTCAAAGCACTAGTCTCTTCGCAGTATTGAGGCCTGGCATCACGGCTCCCTACAATCGCCGTTCACCCCGATGCCTCACATCTCACTTCCTGAAGGTCTGCCCGGAATCAGCAGCGGTTTTGCGTTTCGTCCCGAGACGGCGAAGCCGATGCGCGAGCTCGCAGAGGTTCTGCTGCGCGGCGCCAACACGCTGACCAGCGCCGAGCGCGAGATGATCGCGACGCTCGTCTCCGATCGCAACGACTGCCACTTCTGTCAGGCCAGTCATCGTGCCGCTGCCGCGCATCACCTCGGCGGGAACTACGACGTGGTCGACGCCGTCACGCGTGACTTCAACTCGGCACCGGTGTCGCCGAAGCTCAAGGCGCTGCATGACGATCGCGGCCAAGGTCCAGGAGAGCGGCAGGCAGGTGACGGCCTCGGACGTGGAGCGTGCGCGCGCCGCCGGCGCAACCGACATGGAGATCCACGACGCGGTGCTCATTGCCGCAGCCTTCAGCATGTTCAACCGGTACGTGGACGGTTTGGCGACCTTCACGCCGCGCGACGAGGACGCCTACGACCAGATGGGACAGCGCATGGCCAAAGAGGGTTATGTCCGGCGCAACGCGTAGTACGCCCTCACTGTACCTTCCCGACGTCGAATGCCATCACCAACCAGGCATTTATCACGACCTGATCGCGGCGGCACGAGACCGCAATCAGGAGTACTCGAAGATCTGGGACCTGTTCGCCTTTCAACAGGAGTTCACCATCCACCTGGCGCGCTTCACGCAAGGTGTGCTCCGGCAGCCGGCCAGCATCAGTCCAGGCCTTCGTGAGCTGATCGCCGCCTATACCTCGTACCAGAACGACTGTGCGTTTTGCACCCAGGCGCACGCAGCGGCCGCGGGCGAGCTACTCGGAGACGAGACGCTCGTGTGGGCCGCGCTGCGCGACGTCGATTCAGCCCCGCTCGACGACAAGACACGACACCTCCTGCGATTCGCCGGCAAGGTGACCCATACATTGCCGGCTGTCAACGCCGATGACATCGAGGCTCTCCGTCGCGTGGGCTGGGATGACGAGGCGATCTACTACGCGATCACGACGTGCGCGCTCTTCAACTTCTACAACCGCTGGATCACCGCGAGCGGCGTGCCGGTGATGTCGGCCGACGGTCACCGGGCGCAGGGCAAGGCGCTCGCCTCACGCGGGTACATCCGCGACTGATTCACATATGCCTCACATCACGCTTCCTGAAGGGCTGCCGGGCATCCGCGGCCCGATGGCATTCCGGCCCGAGACGGCCAAGCCGCTCAACGACCTGGTTGACGTTCTCCTCCGCGGTCCCCACACGCTCACGCCGGGCGAACGCGAGCTGATTGCGACGTATGTGTCGGCACAGAACGACTGTCGCTACTGCCAGACGATCCACGGCGCGATTGCCGCACACCATCTGCAGGGCGACGAAGATCTCGTGGTGAAAGTGAAGTGCGATCCCGAGCAGGCGCCGATTTCGGACAAGCTGAAGGCGCTGCTCGTCATCGCGGGAAAGACGGCAGAGAGTGGCAAGGCCGTGACCGCGGAGGACGTCGCGCGTGCGCGACGTCATGGCGCCACGGATCTCGAGATTCACGATACCGTGCTCATCGCAGCGGTGTTCTGCCTGTGCAACCGCTACGTTGACGGGCTCGCCACGTGGATGCCCGACGATCCCGATTTCTACCGCCAGCGCGCGGCCATCGTCGCGCAGCACGGATATGCCGCTTCCACTCTTCAAGGGAATGCGAAATGAGTTCGTCGTCAGCTCCCAACTCCCAGCGCCCAACGCCCAGGAATTGCCTCACCGTCCTCACCCTGTGCATCGCATTGACAGTGGCCAGCGCTCGTGCGCAGGAGACCACGGGGTCCATCGAGGGTGCCGTCACCGACCGCACCTCGAGCGCGCTCGTCGGCGCGCGCGTCACCGCAATCAACCCCGAAACCGGCTTCACGAAAGGGACCGTCACCGCTTCCGATGGTTTTTATCGTCTCCTGCTCCTGCCCGTTGGCCAGTACACGATCTCGGTCGAGGCGCCGAAGTTCGCAACGCTGGTGAGAGAGGCGATTCAGGTCAACCTTGGCCAGACGGTTCGCCTCAACGCGCAGCTCGAGCTGCCGACGATCGCCGAGACCGTGACGGTCTCGGGTGGTGCGCAGCTCGTGGACACCACGACCAACGCGCTCGGGCGGGTCGTCACCGGGCGCGAGCTGGTCGACCTTCCGCTCAACGGACGCAACTTCACGCAGCTCGGGCTGCTGCAGACCGGCGTGGCGCCGTTGACATCGGGCGTGGCCACTGCGGGTGGCAGCCTTCGGCAGGGTCAGGCATATGCCGTGAACGGCATGCGCCCCGAATCGAACATGTACCTGGTTGATGGCGGGCAGAACATCAATCGGATGGATGGAGGCTATGCGTTGAAGCTGCCCGTCGAAGCGATCGCGGAGTTCCGCATCCTCACGCAGAGCGCACCGCCCGAATATGGCGGGACTGGTGGTGCAACAACGAGCGTTGTGACCCGGTCGGGCGGCAACCAGTTCAACGGCAACCTCTACGAGTTCATCCGCAACGACGTGTTCGACGCGCGCAACTTCTTCTCCGAAGAGGTCGAGCCCCTCCGACAGAACCAGTTCGGCGGCACCATCGGCGGACCCATCGCGCGGGATCGCCTGCAGTTCTTCGGCTACTACGAGGGCTTCCGGAACAAGCAGGGGTACACCACGACCGCAACGGTGCCGAGCGATCTTCAGCGCACCGGCGACTTCTCGGACATGGGCATGCCGCTCATCAACTTCGCTGCGGGAGGAGTACCGATCCCCGGCAACCGCATCCCTGCCGCGGCGCAGAACCCGGTCGCGCTCAATGTGATGAACATGTATCCGCGCGCCAACATCGCACCGACGCTCTACCGCGAAACGGTGCTCATCACGAACGTGCTCGATCAGGCCGGTGGGCGAATCGACTTCACGCCGTCACCGAACAGTCAGTTCTTCGGGCGCTACTCGTACTCCGGTGGCCACAACATCAATCCCGTCTCGGTCCGCGGCACCGATGCGCCCGGTTTCCCAACCCGCGACGATCTGGCGACGCACATCGGAACGCTTTCGAACACGGCCGTCCTGTCATCGTCGATGACCAACTCCCTCCGCGCGACCTACCTGCGTCACGAGTTCTTCTTCGACCAGCGCCTGAACCAGACTCCGCCGAGCGCATTGGGTTTCGGGTATGCCTCGGCCAACGCCGTCGGTCAGGGACCGCCCTTCTTCAACGTCGCCGGTTACTCGCCGATCGGCGGAGCGATCACCGGCCCGCGCAACACGACCCAGGACACGTTCGAGATCCACGATTCCGTGACGTGGACCAATCGTGCGCACCTGGTGAAGATCGGCGGCGAGTTCAGGCACACCGGCATCGACATGATCCAGGGGATCGCGCCGAATGCCTTCTACGTGTTTGCCAGTAACTTTCCCGACCAACAACGCGATCGCGAACCTGCTGCTGGGCGCGCCTGTCGTCTTCTATCAGGGCCTCGGTGATTTCGAGCGCGGGATCGACCTGTGGGGTGCCAGCCTCTACGCGCAGGACGAATATCGCCTCACGCCAAGGCTCACGCTGAACTACGGGCTTCGCTACGAGCGCATCAACCCTTTCACCGAGGTGGAAGATCGGTTGAACGCGTTCGTACCTGGCGTGCAGTCAGAAGTGCGGCCTGATGCCCCAGTCGGTCTGCTGTTCCCTGGTGATCAGGGGCTGCCCCGAGGGATCGCGCAGAGTGTCAACGCGTTCATGCCGCGCGCCGGCGTCGCGTGGGATCCAACGGGAACCGGCACCTGGGCGGTGAGAGGTAGTTACGGGCTCTTCTACGATCAATTCCAGAACGGATCCGGCACGGCGTCGCAGATCGCGATCAGCGCCACACCAGCGGCGCAGTTCGTTCAGTTCAGCGGCGCCGGATTGAATTTCCAGAATCCGTTCCTGGGCCGGCCGTATCCGCAGCCTGATTCCTTCGTCCGGCCGTCGACACAGTTCGTGATGGACACCGAGATGAAGCCGCCATCGGTGCAGAACTGGAATCTCGGTGTGCAGCGATCGCTCTTCGACAAGTACCTCGTCGAGGTCCGCTACGTCGGCGCAGCGGCGACGCATCTGCCTCGCAACGTCGAAGCAAATCCGGCGGTGTACGGGCCGGGCGCAACGGCACAGAACGCCGACCGTCGGCGCATCTACGCAAACTGTCCGCCCGACGGCGGCGCCTGCGACTACTCCACGATCGCGATGCTGACGAGCGTCGCCAGATCGCGATATCACGCGGGACAGTTCAGCCTGTCGCGACGCTTCGGCGATGCCGTCGGATTCAACGTCTGGTACTGGCTCTCGAAGACCATGGACCATCTGTCCGCGATGAACCTGTCGGGCGCGGCGGCCCGGCCGCTCGCCGGCGAGAACGACCTCGCGCAGAATCCGTTCGACCTCGAGGCCGAATGGGGACCCTCGCTCTTCGATGCACGGCATCGCCTCGTTGCCAGCGCGAGCTGGATGCCGCCAGTGTCGACGGATGCACCGGCTGCGATTCGAACCCTGTTTGCCGACTGGCAATTGAACGGCATCGCCACCTATAACTCTGGGACTCCCTTCACCGTCTCGGATTCGGCGAACGTGGCACTGCAGGCCAACAGCCCGCCGATCTCCGGCTTCCCGGCCAGCCGGCCGAATGTGATCGGCGATCCCAATGCGGGTCCGCGCACCGCTGATGAGTGGCTCAGCCGCTCCTCGTTCGAGCGGCTCAACATCCAGACACAGGCCGGGCAATTCGGCAACGCCGGCCGCAACATCGCGCGCGGGCCGTCCCACGCCAACATCGACGTCTCATTCGTGCGCGACTTCGATCTGTCGACCCAGACCCGGCTGCAGTTCCGCGCCGAGATCTTCAACGTGTTCAACCACGTGAACCTCGGGCTGCCCGTCGCCGACCTGAACTCACCAAGCTTCGGGCGCGTTCTCTCGGCTGGCCCCGCTCGCCTGATGCAGTTCGGATTGAAGTTGATCTTCTAAGATCAACTCCCAACTTCCAATTTCCAACTTCCAAGCACCTCCGGTTGCTGGTTGGGAATTGGGCTTGGGAGTTGGGAGTTGGAATTTGGCGTTTGGGAGTTGGAATTTGACCCGCGAGACAGCGGAAGAAACGAGCATCCGTTATGAAGGCTGGCGTGTCGCCGCCGCGTCGGGGGTTGGTGTCTTCGTCAGCTTCGCGTCGCTCCTCGTCTACACATTCGGCGTCTTCCTGAAGCCGCTGGCCGAGGAGTTTTCCTGGTCGCGCGAGGCGGTATCCGCGGCCTTCGGAGTGGCGGCAATGACCGTCGCCGTCTGCTCGCCGCCGCTGGGCTATCTGCTCGATCGCGTCAGCCCGCGCAGAGTCATCGTCCCCTGCCTGATGATCTTCGGCTGCGCGTTCGCCTCCCTCGCGCTGCTCACCCCGCACCTGTGGCACCTCTACGCGGTGTTCCTGGTGCTCGGCATCGTCGGCAACGGCACCGCGCAGATGGCGTACTCGCGCGCGGTCTCGAGCTGGTTCGATCGTCGTCGAGGTGCGGCGCTGGCACTGGTGATGTCTGGCGGTGCGATCGGCGCGATCGTGCTGCCCCCGGTGGCCGAAGCGCTCATCCAGCGCGTCGGCTGGCGCGGCGCCTGCGTCGCGCTCGGAGCGATGGTCCTCGTGCTCGGTGTCCCGACGGTCGCGCGTTACATTCGCGAACGGCCAGCCAGCCACTCGATTGGCCGACCGGCAGCATCCGGTTCAACTGTTCCTGAGGCGCTGACGACACGCGCATTCTGGATTCTGGTCATCGTGCTGTTCTGCAGCTCCATCGCCCAGAATGGCGCGCTGGCACATATGTCAGCGCTGCTCACCGATCGCGGCGTCTCGGCCGCGGGCGGCGCGCTCGCATTATCGGCAATGGGCGGTGCCAGCCTGGTCGGGCGTCTCATGACCGGCTGGATGCTGGATCGCTTCTTTGCCGCTCGGGTCTCGTTCGGGCTGCTGTCGACCGCGGCCGTCGGTACGTTTCTGCTGTCGGGTGCGGATTCGATGGCGATGGGCGTGCTGGCCGCCGTGTTCATCGGCCTCGGCATGGGAGGTGAAGCCGACGTGACGCCGTATCTCATCTCCCGCTACTTTGGGTTGCGATCGTTTTCGGTACTCTACGGTCTGACCTGGACGTTCTATGCCTGCGCCGGCGCGATCGGCCCGATCCTCATGGGCAAGGCGTTCGACGTGACGGGATCCTACGAGGCCCTGCTCGTTCAACTCGCGCTCGTCACCTTCGCTGTCGCCGCGCTCATGCTGTTTCTGCCGCGCTACGCGCCGCCCGAATCGGCTGCCTCACATCCATCTCCCACACCAGCATCTGTCTAGCCGTCGGCTCTGAACCTTCGGGGTCAGGGCTCCGCCAATGACTGCATCGGGCTGACGCGAACCGCGCGCAGCGCCGGTACGATGCAGGCCAATAGGGCCACGGCAAGGAGGCCGAGCGCACCCATCACGTACGTTGGCGGATCGGTCGTGCTGACTTCGAACAGCATGGTCGTCACCATACGCGTCGCAGCGAGCGCCGCAATCAGTCCGATCGCGACGCCGGCCACCGCGAGCATTGCACCGTGGCCGACCACCATCATCAGCACTGACCGTGGGGTTGCGCCGAGCGCCAGTCGCAATCCAATCTCGGGCGTGCGCTGCGTCACGAAATACGCGATCACACCGTAGATGCCGACTGCGGACAGGACGAGGCCAGTTACTGCGAGCAAAGACAGCAGCCAGGTGCTGAATCGCGCGCCGGCAGCATCGGCAGCAAACGCCTCTTCCATCGTCAACACATCGTACAAAGGAAGCGATGCATCCACCGCTCGCACCACACCTCGCAGCGACGACGCGAAAGCACCAGGGTTGTCGCCAGCACGCACGACGAGCGCCATGCTGCCCTGGAATGCGCGCCACGCCGTGACCGGCGGCTGCGTGTATGGCAGAAAAAGCTCCGGCGTCGGCGGAGTGTCTGGCCCGAAGCTCCGAACATCGCCGACGACTCCCACGACCTCCCGCCACTCAGGGACGTCGACCGCGCGGGTCCAGGTCGAAAGACGCTTGCCGATCGGATCTTCACCGGGCCATGCAAGATTAGCGAGTCTTTCGTTGATGACGACGACGGGCGGCGCTCCGGCGGTCAGGTCGGAGGCCTTCATCGTCCGGCCGCGGATCGGGTTCATCCCGATGGCCTCGACGTAGTCTTCTGTGATCAACCGGATTGCGGGACTCGGCGAAGTAGCCAGCGAGTAAAGGCTTACCCTCGATTTGGACGCTCGCGTCAGGTCCCCCGCCCATCAGCGGAATTCCGGTGGAGGCTCCGGCTCGCCGGATTCCCGGGACAGCCCGAGTGAGATCGAGGATCCGGCGATACGCATCCGACACGGATTCATCGCTGTCGTATCGTTCAGGCGGCAACGCCAGACGGGCGGTCAGCACGCCGTTGATGTCGAAGCCGAGCGGCACCTGCTGCAGACGCAGTGCGCTGCGGATGAAGAGTCCCGCACTGACGAGTAGGACGACCGCCACTGCGATCTCGCCAACGACGAGCACGCCCCGCAGGCGGTCGCGCCCGCCGCCACGAAGCGAGCTCTTGGCGCCGTCGCGCAACGTCGTCAGCAGATTCGTTCGGGCGGCGCGCACCGCGGGCGCCATGCCAAACACCGAGCCAGTCAGGAGGGTGATGCCGAGCGCGAACAGCAACACCTCTGCTTGAAGGCCAGCGTCTTGCAGCCGCGGCACGATTCGTGGACCGAAGTTTACGAATTGCCGAATGCCCATGTAGGCGAGGCCGATACCAGCAGCACCACCGGCCAGCGCCAGGACGACGCTCTCGGTCAGCAGTTGCCGAATGATGCGCCATCGGCCACCACCGATGGCCGCGCGGATCGCGATTTCCCGCCGGCGGGTCGTCGCCCGCGCCAGCAGCAGGTTCGCCACGTTGGCGCATCCGATCAGCAGCACGAAGACGACGGATGCAAACATCACATACGCGGGGGTGCGGAAGTCGCCGAGCAGCACATCGCTGTACAGCCGAACGTTCACGCCTCGCCCTTCCATGTTCCTGGGCTGGCGCTCTGCGATGTCACGAGTGACGCGCTCCATGTCAGCCTGCGCGGCCTCAGGTGTTATCCCCGTCTTGAGCTTGGCGATCACGGCGAAGGAGTGCATCCCATAGTTCTCGCGCTGCTGCGGTGAAAAGACCAGGGGCGTCCAGAGCTGAGGCGCGAACCGCGTCATGTTGTTCTGGGGCGGCGCAATGCCAACCACGGTGTGCGCTTCTCCGTTGAGGCGAATTGTTCGACCAACGAGCGATGGATCTCCCGCGAAACGACGCCGCCACAGCCCGTCACCGAGCACCACGAGGCGCGTGTCGCGCAGGACGTCGGCGTCGGTGAAATACCTCCCGAGCACCGGCCGGATCTGCATGACGATGAAAGTAGCCCGGCGTGACGCGTATGCCACCGACACGCTCCGGCTCGCCGTCAGACAGGTTGTAGGTGGTACGCGCCATGGCCGCCGTGTGCTCGAAGACCTCACCCTGTTCGGTCCAGTCGTGGAAGTGACCGACCGAGGCGTTTCCCTGCCGGAACTGCCGCCACGTTTGGTACACGAGCGACGATGCGATCGCTGTCGGACCAGGGCAGCGGACGCAGGAGCACGGAATTCAGCACGCTGAAGATCGCAACCGTCGCGCCGATACCAAGCGCGATGGTGACCAGGAGCACCGCAGTCAGCACGGGGCTTACGAACAATTGGCGGATCGCGAACCGCAGATCGTGCCGCCAGTCAGCCCACCATTGAGTTCGGCGCATGGCCCTCTCCCGCTCTTCTGCCAGCGTTCTGCAGATCGCTTTCACGTGCTGGATGTTTCCGAAGCCGCGCAGTGCTTCCTCGCGCGCCTCCTTTGGCGAGAGGCCCTGCGCCACGAGCTCGTCGACCCGCGTTTCCACGTGGAAGGCGAACTCGTCGTCCACGTCGGCGCCAGGGTCGGAGCCCCAGAAGCGCAAATAGCGACGCCAGAGTGGCGAGCTGTTCATGACGCCGGCTGCTGTTTTGCGCCAGCACGCGCGCCACTGCGTGGGCGAAGCTGGACCAGGTGTCCGCGTTCTTGGCCAGCTGCCGGCGTCCTTCTGCCGTGAGCCGGTAGAACTTCGCGCGCCGCTGGTTCTCGGAGACGCCCCACGACGCGTCGACCCAACCCTTCTTCTCGATCCGATAGAGCGCCGGATAGAGAGAGCCTTCCTCGATGCGCAGCTCGTGGCTGCTCAACTGCTCGATCCAGCGGCCGATGCCGAAGCCGTGCATCGGCCCCCAACTGAGCGTCTTGAGGATGAGGACTTCGAGCGTCCCGTGCAGCAGCTCCTTTTCCATGCGCACGCTCCCTAGATAATCTAGGGTAGAAGCATAGCGCCATCTTCCCTAGATAATCAAGGGAGCGATCATCGGAGGACTCGAGAGGGTATTGTTATGCCATGACTCACATCCGACTCGCGGTTGTCGCTGGGCTTCTCATCGGGATCGCGCCGCTTGCGGCGCAGGATTGGCCGCAGTGGCGAGGGCCGGCACGTGACGGCCTCATCCGCGCGTTCAAAGAGCCCGCCTCCTGGCCGATGACGCTCACGAAGCGCTGGAACGTCGAGGTCGGCACTGGCTACGCGACGCCGCTCGTCGTTGGTGATCGCCTCTACGTCTTTACCCGCCAGGGCGACAACGAGGTGATGACCGCGTTCGATGCCGCGTCGGCCAAGGTCCTGTGGCGGACCAGCTATCCGGCGCCCTTCAAGATGAACCCCGCGACCGCGCCGCACGGTCCGGGACCGAAGTCGACGCCTACGTTTGCCGCCGACCGGTTGTTCACGCTCGGCATAAGTGGCATCGTCACGGCGTTCGACGCCGCCACTGGCAAGCAGATCTGGCAGAGGCCCGCCGACCCTGTCGAGCCGCTGTACCACACGGCGATGTCGCCGCTCGTCGTCGGCAACCAGATGATCCTTCACGTGGGCGGACACGATAAGGGCGCGTTGACGTCTTTCGACGTGGCGACTGGAAAGGTTCGCTGGACGTGGAATGGCGACGGCCCCGCCTACGGGTCACCGTTGCTGTTCGACCTCGGGGGCACGCCACAGGTCGTGACGTTCACGCAGAAGAACTTCGTCGGTGTCTCCCTCGAAGACGGCAAGCTCCTCTGGCGCCGGCCGTTCACGACACCGAGCAACACGACGAGCCAGACGCCGATTCTCTACAAGGACATGGTGGTCCAGATGGGCCGCAACAACGGCGTGACCGCATTTCGCGTCGCACCGGGCAGCGAATGGACGACCACCGACGTATGGCGCACTGAAGAAGTGTCGGCGCATATGAGCGATGCCGTCGCCGTCGACAACGTGCTCTTCGGTCTGTCGCATCTGAACAGCGGCGAGTATTTCGCGCTCGACCTCGACAGCGGCAAGGTGTTGTGGAAGAGCGATCCGCGCCAGGCGGCGCACGCTGCGATCGCGCGTGCGGGTAACACGATCTTCTCGCTCGAGGACGACGGCGAGCTCGTGGTGATCCGCTTGAACCGCGAGAAGTTCGACCCCGTCGCCCGCTACAAGGTGGCGACGAGCGAGACGTGGGCGCAGCCGGTCATCTCGGGTAACCGGATTTTCGTGAAGGATGTCACCTCCCTCACGCTCTGGACCATCAACTAGGGGCGCCTCTGTTTGGAAACAGCGGAGCTCGATCTGCTGAGCTCTCGACCGCCGCGGTGATTCGCGTACCCCTGAAGCTACGAGGGCGTGCGAGTTGCATCTCCCCGGAGGGATGGAACCACTGAACCTCGAAGTACTCCCGTATCCTGACACCGCCCAGCTCGCGCGCGTGGCTATCCGCCTCGCTGTTGCTGCGTTTCTTGGCTGGCTGCTCGGCGTCGAGCGCGAATCCATGGGGAAGGCGGCTGGCGCGCGAACGCACATGCTCGTTGCCATCGGCGCCGCACTCTTCGTCATCGTCCCGGCAGAGATCGGGCTGACGGAGGGAGACCTCGGGCGCGTGATTCAAGGCGTGGCTGCCGGCGTCGGATTTCTCGGTGCCGGAACGATCCTCAAACGAAGCGATCAGCACGAGATCACGGGATTGACCACGGCGGCGACCATCTGGCTGACCGCCGCTCTTGGACTGGCCGCCGGTGCGGGTCAAATCTGGATCGCCCTGATGTGCGGGGCGTGTGCGTGGATTGTCCTCTCGCTGTTTGCGCTGAGCGACAGGCGGGCGTCGAAGAGCAAACTGGAGCAACCCTGAAAGCGTTCCGGCTTGAACAGGCCCACCTTCGCGCGTCGCGCTATGGTGGGCATCATTCGCCTGCAATCATGAGCGAAGGATGGCGGTGAGGCAGGGATTCGAACCCTGTAAATGGGGATTTGCTAACTGTTGATGGCGCAGCACTTGTGGTCGCAATGTCCTGACAATCAACAGCTTCCAGGGCTTTCCGATTTCTCGTCAGTCCTCACCGGTTCCCGTAGATCCGCCCCCGTCGTGGAGACATTTTGGAGACGGCGGAGACGCGGCCAACCAGGGAATCCAGCCTTCGCGCAGTGCTCGTAAGCGTGCGTGTTGAGCACGAGTGCCTCGAACCGGCGAATCGCAACGTGCAGCCCCTGCGCGTCGTCGAGAGGTAGGTCGTCCGATGTGACAGTCGTGTGGGAATTTGTCTAGAATCGCGCGGCGCCGCACCTAATCAACCCCGGACCATCCGGCTATCCCTACCAGTTTTCCGACACGGAGGCATAAGCCATGACGACAGTTCTTGTTCACCACCGGGTTGCGGACTACAACGCCTGGAAGCCTGAATTCGATCGCTCGATGAAAGCTGATGGTCCAAGGGAATCCGATCGCATCGAGTATGGCGTGGACAGGATGACGGCAATGTTGTCGTCGTCGAGACGACGTTCGACTCGCGGCAAGCGGCTGATGCGATGGTAAACAATTCCGCGTTGCGCGAGGCCCTGCGCAAAGGCGGTGTGATCGAATCGTCCGTGCGGATCGACTTCCTCGACGAAGTGGCATGAGGCACCCGCCCATTTGTGACGTATGACAGTTCGTGGAAATAGAGACGGAGCGAAATTGCTTCCGCGTGGCGGACCGTTTCGCGTGGGAGACCGCGTTGGCAGTCAGCATTCGATGCGGCACGGACTTCACATTGGTGAAGGATTCATTCCGGAGACTGCTTCGCACCGAACGGATTCTCGATATTCTTCCCGTTGCGGACTTCAGTCCGGCTAGGTCGATGTGCGCCGCACGTTCTCGGCCCGAGGACCTTCGGGCGCTTCGCCAATGTCGAATTCGACGCTGTCACCCTCCCTCAGACCCTCGAAGCCCTCGCCGCGCACCGCGCTCCGGTGGAAGAAATACTCCTTCCCCTTCTCGTCCTTGATGAACCCGAACCCTTTGTCCGCTTGTATCGTCCGAATCTTTCCCGTCATCGCGCGTCGCCCTCTCTCCTCGCCTTCAAAACGGAAGCGTAGGCAGAACAGGTCGAACTACGACGCCTGCGCCAACTTCCCGTTCCCGAGTAACGCCTGACTAGCCGGTCCTTCCTGCCCTTTGGCGACGTGCCACAGGTGCCCGCATCGAGCACACCGGAAGAAGTCGGCTTGAGGCGAGTAAAGGACTTCATCCAGCGCCACCACAAGCTCACTAGCGCATTGTGGGCACTGCGTTCGTGCAGACGGCATGATGCTCACCTCACGGCCCGAGGGCCATTGCCGATGTAGCCTGCCGACGAGAAGATTGCGGTTCGAAGGCGGGACCATACCACGAGGACAAGTCAGGCGCAACCGAGTCGAGCGGGGCTGGGTCAAGGAGGCTCCTGGTCCAGGAGCGAGGCCGAAGATCGAGGTGCGAGCCCACGGTTAAGCACACCGTCACCACCCTCGCGCAGCTTCAGCGGTGGGCGAACGGAGCCACAAGGTCGCCAGCCGAGAAAAAGGCGGCAGCGGATGCGGCTGATTGCTAAAAGGCTCGCACGGAGTGGGCGGTTCACGACCATTAACGGCGCACTTTCGCGCGCACGGTAAACTGGGACCATCCATGATTGCCCGGCGTTCGCTTTTGTATCTGATTACTGTCGGCGTCCTGCCGACCGGGTGTGGGGCCACCGCTCTTCTCACGCCCACCGAACCATCAGCAACCGGCGTGGCATCGGTTCGCCGCGTCGTGGTCCTCGGCGACAGCCTTGCCGTGTCGCCATCACTGGCCCACGCCTTTCCCGCTCAGCTACAGGACATGATCGACCGCGAGGGGCTGCCGTGGGGGGTCGTCAACGCCGGCATCAACGGAGATACGACGGCGGGCGGTGTCCGGCGGGTGGAGGCACTGCTGACTGCGGATGTCGGCGCGCTAGTCGTGGCGCTCGGCGCAAATGATGGCCTGAGAGGAGTGCCGACGGACGCGGTGGCGCGAAACGTGTCGGCAATTATCGAAGTGGCGCAGGCGCGCGGCATCGCCGTCCTGCTGTGCGGAATGGAGACGCTTCCCACCAAGGGATGGGACTACATGCTCGCCTTTCACCGGATATTTCCCGACCTCGCGTCGAAGCACCAGGTTCCGCTGGTGCCGTTTCTCCTTAGCGGCGTGGCGCTAGTGCCGGAGATGAACGGTTCCGACGGCTTCCATCCCAATGCTGCGGGCGCGCGGCAGATCGCCGAGAACGTTTGGCCGTCCCTGGACCGCCTGCTGCGCGCGAGCGCCGCACGGCGAACTGCACGGGGGACGTGGTTTAGAGCCCAAAGCATGCATTGAATCCGACTCACCATTGCCGGACGCACCGCGACGAAATTTGAGCCTCATCCGTCATGCGATCCGGTTGCTTACGAAATTGGTGCTGGGGTTCAACGCCCACCTTCGCAGAAACGCTTACGTCTGAGAGGACATCAACCGTTGCAGCAAATCGTTGACGTTTGCAGTGTCGACAACGACCCGATGTAAGGAAGCGCACGTTGTGCGATTAATCCGCGAAGATGAGCGCAATACGGCGCCAAGCTGATATGGCTGCTCGCCGAATCCGCAGCGGTGGTGTGGGCACGGATCTTTCAAGTTATGCGATTGAGATTTGGCTCTACCAATGGAGCATCAACTCTGCCCGAGATGTTGTCGACATGGCCGCTTACTTGAGGCACCGCCGCGCTACGCCTATGCCGACCACTAC
>CAVRQR010000013.1:0-423079 GCA_963723495.1 uncultured Acidobacteriota bacterium
CTCGTCGTCTGTTCGATGTTCTGCCTTGGCGGCATGCTCGCCGCCGAAGCGGCTCGCATTCCGTACGCGTGTTGTTCCCCAATATCTATCCGCTGCCGGCGCGAGGACTGCCACCGTTCGGCATTGGCCTCCGGCCGGCACGCGGTCGCCTCGGGCGGTGACGCGACGAGATGCTCAACCGCATCAGCGAGCGCCAGTGGGACCGCAAAGGCCTCGCGAGTCTGAACACGATGCGGCACGCATACGCTCTCGCGCCACTCCGACACATGTTCGATCAAGTGCGCGGCGCACACCGACAGCTCGTCATGACGTCGCCCGCGCTCGACTTTCCGGCGACACTACCGGCTGGGGTCCGATACGTCGGCCCGGTGCTCGAGGATCCGGTCTGGTCTCAGGGATCATCCTGGCCACTGTCTGGCGGCGATCAACCGCTCGTGCTCGTCTCGATGTCCTCGACGTTTCAGGATCAGATCGGACCGTTGCGGCGTGTCATCGAGGCCTTAGGGACTCTGCCAGTCCGTGGCATCGTCACGACCGGTCCCGCGATCGACACCACGGCGCTGAACGCCGCATCCAATGTGACTGTGCTTCCGCACGCACCTCATCGTGAGGTGCTGCGACACGCGGCCGCCGTGGTCACGCATGGCGGACATGGCACCGTCGTGAAAGCGCTCGCGGCCGGGGTCCGATGGTACTGCTACCGCAGGCCGGGATCAGGGCGATACAGCGGTCCGCGTCACCGCACGCGGCGCCGGCATCGCACTCAAGCGGACGGCCCAGACCGAGGCGATCGCAGCGGCTGTGACAGAAGTACTCGGGAACCCCGACTTTCGAGCCTCGGCGCAACAGCTTGGAGAGTCGGTGCGCCGAGATGCCGATGACACCGCACTGCTACGGGAGCTGGAAGACATCCCGGTGGAACGTTCGGCAGTGTCGACTGTCGAGACCCGGAGAGTCTCATGAGACATCTCACGGCAGTTGCGCTGCTCGTCGTGCTCATGACTCCAGACCTGGCGTCGGCCCTCGCGGGGGACAAGGCGGCTTACGTGGGAGGCACGATCGCGCGATTCAACATACCGGGTATCCGCGTCGAGGGTCTCGTCGAGCTCCGCCGATGCCACTTCGTGTTCGTTCCAGCGAACAGCACTCATGCCGCCGAACCGCTTCCCATCGACTACGAATCAATCCGTCATCTCGAATTCGGTCAGCGGGCGTCTCGTCGAGTGCCGCTGGTCGTCGCCGCAACCGCGGTTCTCGGTCCCTTCGGCCTCTTGTCGCTGCCAGCCAAGAGCCGTGCGCACTACCTCACGCTGACGTACGCAGTTGAGCAGGGCAGAACCGAGGTCATCGTCATCGAGCTGGGAAAACACGTGGTCCGCTCGACGCTGGCCGTCGTCGAAGCTCGCTCTGGGATCCCGATCGAATACCAGGATGAAGAGGCGCGGAAGTGGAGCCGATGACATTCGGGTGCGCGCCGAACAACATCTGATATGTCTTCGACACTCGATCGTCCGCGCTTCTCGTGCGCGGCTCTGCTGCGTTGCTCCATCTTGCGGTCGCACGGCCGCTACGCGCGCATCCTGCAGTCCCGCAGTTCAGCAGCCCGCTTCCGATTCCTCCTGTCCTGCAGCCGGTCCGGCGCGACTCGGCGGCTGATTACTATGAGATCGCCCAGCGCGAAGCGTCGGTCGAGATCATCCCCGGGATGCGCACGCGTATCTGGGGCTATGACGGCATCTGTCCCGGCCCGACGATCGAGGCCCGCCGCGGGAGGGTGGCTGTGGTCACGCACACGAACCGTCTGGGCGTTCCGACCGTTACGCATCTGCATGGCGGGGTGACGCGCCCGCAGTCGGATGGTTTCCCGACTGATACCGTCGCTCCTGGAGAAACACGCACCTACCAGTACGACAATCTCGGGCGGCCGGCGACGCTCTGGTATCACGATCACAGCTGGCGTGGGACCGGAAGAAATCTCTACAAGGGTCTCGCAGGCATTTACCTGTTGAAGGAAGACTCCGAGATCGAGGGGCGGCTGCCGAACGGTCCCTACGATATTCCACTCATGCTTCACGATCGGGCATTCACGGCCGACGGTGAGATCGACTACGACCATGACGCACACCACGGCGCGACCGGTCGCGTGATGCTGGTGAACGGCGCGCCCTGGCCGGTCCTGGAAGTCGCGGCGAGAAAGTACCGCTTCCGTATCCTGAACGCCTCGAATGCGAGCGCAATGCGACTGGCGTTGAGCACGCATCACCCGTTGTTTCAGATTGGAAGCGACCAAGGGCTGCTGGCGGCGCCAGTCGCCCTTTCGACCATCGGCCTGGCGATGGCAGAACGGGTCGAGATTGTCGTCGATTTCTCGGTCTACCCGCTTGGGACTCGCGTGGTGCTGGAGAACCGTCGAGGACAAGGCCCGCTCCGCTCCATCATGCGCTTCGATGTCGTTCGGACGATGCGCGATGACAGCAGCGTTCCAGAGCGTCTCAGCGAAATCGAACCACTGCGCCGGTCACAAGCGGCTGTCACTCGTACCTTCGTGTTTGGAGGCAAGCCGACACTCGGAGTGCCGCCAGGCGTTCATTGGGTCATCAACGGCGAGTCATTCGATCCGCTGCGCGTCGACGCCAGGCCACGACTCGGCGACGTCGAGCTATGGCGCTTTGTGAATCGGGCGTTTGTTGGACAGACGATGCTGCATCCGGTGCACACACATCTCGCGCCATTCCAAGTACTGAGCCGGAACGGGGGCGCGCCTCTTCGACAGGAGCGCGGCTGGAAAGATACCGTCGCGATCGAAGACGGGGAAGACGTGGACGTCCTCATTCGGTGGAGCGGTTACAAGGGACGCTACCTTCTCCATTGTCACAATCTCGAACACGAAGACCACAGCATGATGGCCCGCGTCGACGTCGTGTGAACGCGCCCTCTTGGCATAGCGATGAATCGCCAACGGACCGTTCTCTTCATCGACATACGATAACGACCCGCACCGGCTGGGGAGCCGGAATTAATACGCAATGAGTTGATCGGTTGGCTGCACGCGACCGTAACCGACGTCGGTGACTCGCTACCCGCCAGCGCTCACCGCACCTGGACGAGCTCGTCCTTGACACCCGTAGTCGAAAGGTCCATAGTCCGCCCAGTTCGTGGCATTCCAGAGTCGAGGGGTCTGCTTCGTAACGCAAGCAGTCGTGGAGGTTCTCGCTCATGAATCGAATGCTGATCCGATTGTTGGTGGTGATGGCTATCGTCGGCGCGGGCCCCAGCGTGGCGACCGCGCAAAGCCTCGCCGGAACCGTGCGCGACACATCTGGTGCCGTGCTCCCGGGTGTCACGATTGAGGCGTCGAGCCCGGCGCTCATCACCAAGGTCCGCACCGGCGTGACCGACGAAACGGGGCAGTATCGCATTCCGGATCTGCCACCCGGCACCTACAAGGTCACCTTCACGCTGCCCGGCTTCGCCACTGTCGTGCGCGAAGGTGTTGAGTTGTCGGGCGGTGGCGTCATGACGATTGGCGCCGAGATGCGAGTGGGGGAACTCCAGGAGACCATTACGGTGACCGGCGAGTCGCCGGTGGTGGACGTCCAGACCGCGCGCCAGCAGATGGTCATCGACGGAGACATCGTGCGCGCGCTTCCGGCGTCGCGAAGCTATGGCAACTACATCGCGGCCATTCCGGCGATTCAAAGCACCGACGCCGGCGGAAACAGCGGCGCGTCGACCATCAACAACTTCTTCTCGGCGCGCGGCGGGCGAAGTACGGAAGGCCTCATCCAGCTCGACGGGATGAACGTGGGCGCGCCAGGCAACGGTGGTGGCGTGTCCGGGTACTTGTACGACATGTCGAACTCCTCGGAAGTGCAGGTGGCCATTTCGGGCGGCCTCGGCGAGGCAGACCGCGGCGGCCCGGCCTTCAACATCATCCCGAAGACCGGCGGCAATACGTTCAGCGGGACCGGCTTTACCAGCTATGCGGGCGAGTGGGGACAGTCGAGCAACATCGACGACCATCTGCGCTCGCTGGGATTCGGCGAGCAGCCGGCGCTCATCAAGAGCTACGACGCCAATATCGCCGTGGGCGGACCGATTCTGCGCGACCGCGTGTGGTTCTACGGCAACTCGCGCGCGATCGGCACTTACCAGGAGCAGCAGAACCTGTACGACAACCTGAACGCAGGGAACCCGAACGCATGGACGTGGGCGCGTAGCGATGCCCTGAGCGTACGCAACTCCACCTCCAAGACGCTGAACGCCGTGCGCCTCACCTGGCAGGCCACTCAGAAGAACAAGTTCGGGTTCTACATCGACTACACGAAGAACTGCAGCGGAGGCGCGTACAAGGACGGCGGAGATCAGTGCCGATCTCCCGGTGACGGCTGGGTGGCGTCGGGACCTGGAGTGACTCCGGGCACGGCAACGGTGTCCCCCGAGTCAGGAACCATCTGGGACGCGCCAGCGAAGATCATGCAGGCGTCGTGGACGTCGCCGTTCTCGAATCACATGCTCCTCGAGACCGGCTATTCGGCGTTCTATACCGACAACGGCGATCCTCGACCCTACGGCGTGCTGACGGATTTCATTCCCGTGACGGAGCAGTCCACCAGTGCCGGGGTGCCCTTCGCGAATTTCATCTATCGCGGCTTCAATCCGGCGCCGTCGAGCAACCAGAAGCACGCCACCTGGAAGGCCGCGATGTCGTACATCACGGGCACCCACAACATGAAGTGGGGCTACCAGGCCGGGTACATGAACAACGAGAACACAACCTACGTCGGCCGGCAGATCAGCTACCGGTTCAACAACGGCGTGCCGAATCAGATGTCGCAGCGGGTGGGAACGAACCAGACCAGCAACAGCCTTCTCTACAACGGCTTCTACATCCAGGACCAGTGGACGCGTGAGCGGCTGACGCTCCAGGGGGCCTTGCGGTATGAGACGGCCTCCAGTTGGGCGCCGGCGGGAGAGAACGGCATCATCGCCGACAACGAGTTCGGTGGCCCGGTCCTGCTTCCACGCACCGAGGGCGTGCAGGGCTACCACGACATCTCGCCGCGGATGGGTGCCGCCTACGATGTCTTTGGCAACGGCAAGACGGCGCTCAAGGTGAATATCGGGCAGTACCTCCAGGGCGCGTGCACCGGGGACGCGTACACCATCAGCAACCCGGGCCAGACGCTCGTGACGTCGATCAATCGCTCATGGTCGGATCCCAACGGGAATCGCGTGGCCGAATGCGACTACATGAATCCGGTGGCCAACGGCGAGTGCGGTGCGTGGTCAGCTCTAACAACTGGGGCTCCTTCAACCAGACCACGACCGTCAATCCCGCCGTCCTCGAGGGTTGGGGCACGCGCAATCGGGATTGGCAGTACGGCGTCAGCGTGCAGCAGGAAATCGCGCCGCAGATCGCGCTGGAGGTCAGCTACAACCGGCGGGTGTGGAGCAATTTCTTCGTCACCCATAACCGCGCGCTCACGGCCGCGGACTACGACGAGGTCACCCTGATCGCACCCTCGAATCCGGCCCTGCCCAACGGAGGCGGTTACCCGGTCACGTTCCTCACGCGCAACACGCGGAGCGCCCTTGGCGCGACCGACTCGTACTACACGACCACCGACGACTTCGGTGACGAAACGCACTACTGGCATGGCATTGACCTGTCGTTCAACGCGCGGATGCGGAATGGCCTGAATCTTCAGGGCGGCACCAGCACGGGCCGCGGCGTGAACGACACCTGCGACTCGCTATACGCGACGGTTCGGGCGGCCGAGTGCCCCCATACTGCCGATGCCGCCGCTGAACGTCCAAACGATCCCCGCCGCGGGCATCGTTGACGGTCAGACGCAGCTGCGACGCCGCGGAGCCCTGGCTGACCAGCGTCCGCGGGCTCGCCTCCTACACCGTGCCCAAGGTGGACGTCCTCGTCAGTGGCATCTTCCGCTCGCAAGCCAATGCGCAGCCCAGCGGCATCGCCGTGGGCACGAACGGCGCGTCGCGGTCCGCGACCTATCGCATGACGGCCGCGCAGTTCCTGGCCGCAACGGGACGACCGCTGGCTCCCGGGTTGGCCACGCAGGACGTGGATCTCCTGCTGCCGGGTGACGGTGTACGGCGACCGCATCAACGTGGTGGACATGCGCTTCGCGAAGGTCCTGCGGTTCGGCAAGACGAGAACCAACGTGGGTCTGGACCTGTACAACCTGTTCAACGCCAACACGCCGACGACGTACGAGACGGTGTACGACCCCGCGACGAACGGGGCGCGATGGATGCAACCGACAGCCGTACTGCTGCCGCGATTCATGCGGTTCAACGTGCAGTTCGACTTCTGATCGTCGCGGGAGTGAGGAGCTCTACGGCGAGTCGCCATCCGCCAGCGCGGATGGCGAACGCTGTGCCCTTGCGGATCGCGGACCGACTGGGGGCAACACCCGCTTCCTTCAACGTGTAGACCACGAGACCGGTGGCGTAGCCGTCTGACTGGGTCAGGAGCGACGCATCGAGATCCTTTGGTTCTCCGATCTGCCCACCGTAGTAGAAGCCCTTCACGCACTCGGAAAAAACTTCGCTGCCTTTCGCCTCCATTCGCGCTGTAACGGGAGCCGTTACCAGTCTGCCTGCGAGGTCATGATTCAGCCAGACGCATTTCTGTGTCGCACCAGACGGATGGTCGCAGTTATGCGAAATCGTCTGCAGCCCGCGCGGTGCACAGATCTTGCTGACGACACCAGGCAGGGACTTCACGGTGAGGGATTGTTACCACTGGTACCCGTATATGAGCGAAGAAGGCGTCCGACGGCTTGACATCAGCATCGTGAAAACGGTGGGGGCGTGTGCGGAGACTTGCATTGACGACCTTCTACGCAAGCTGGCGGCACATTCATCCATGGCGCTCCTGCCGCCTCGACGGCAGGCGCTGATCGAGCGAACGACCAGCGCCCTGTTACGCATCATCGTTGACGAGTCACAAACTCACGACGGAGAACCGTAATCGCGGCTCGGACTAGCCGGCATGGGTATTTCCAAGATGATCTCGCGTATCCGACGCTGATGTGGGAGCGGTTGGATGTCCGACGCGTCGAGTTTGGGGTGACGTGCCGCGTCCTGGACCAGTATCTGCCGCGACTGCCCAGGCGCATTCTCGACGTTGTTCGAGGCCGGGTCGTTACGCGAGCCGCCTGAAGCAGCGTGGCTATTCCGTCGCCATCGTCGACGTTTCTCGGACGGCTTGTTGTGACCTCGGTCAGGTGGAGGTGCGCCGCACGTTCTCGGCCCGGGGACCCTTCGGCCCTTGCCCCACGTCGAACTCGACGCTGTCACCCTCACGCAGAGTCGAGTCCCTCGCCATACACCGCACTCCGATGAAAAAAATACTCCTTGCCAGTGTCGTCCTTGATGAACCCGAATCCCTTATCGACTCGTAACGTTCAATTGTTCCCGTCAATCTTGCCTCCCAATGCTCTAACGCTCAGCACTTCACGAGTCCCCCGCCAACCTTCGCCAGCCGGAGAAGGTCATTCACCGTTCCCTGGACCTGAGGCCGCATGTCGCCTCCTACTTCGACGGTCGCTTTTTGACGGATGCGCGCTTCGGCACGAGCGTAGGCGACATGTCGATCCGGCTAGGACGAGGATGTTCTTGGGCGATGTGCGTGGAGAGGCGATTGGTCGCCACCTGCTCCCCGCAGAACCTGCAGAGGGCCTTGCCGGGCGAGATGTGGACGCGCTGCATTCCCAACAGCATGAGTGGCTCTCTGTTCGCACGTCAAGCGCAAACGGGAGCTCGTGATCAGGCGGTGGCCGGTCGCGCGTTCGAACGCCGGGCCCAGCTCGGCATAGACGCGATAAAAACCGGCCGAAATCATCACGTGCAATTCGGCGGCAGAGACCGAGCCCGAGACCACCAGGGCCACCACGCCGAACCCGGCTAACCATCGAGCAGGCGACCGTGCTTTCATGAGCCCTCCGACGCGAGTGCGGACAAGTTCGAGATATTTCGCTTTCAGCGTGATTCCGGCATAGGCCCGCTCGCAGTGCCTACCGGCCGCAGTTTCATCCGTGCGAGAGACTCGTTGAAGCGCGGATCTGCGCGCAAGCTGTCCCACTGAGGCGCCACGGCGAGATGAACCAACGCGGGGTCGCGTGCGTCGAGCATGCGTTGAAGATGCTCGAAAGCTGCGTCGAGGTCTCCAACTTACGCGTACTGCATCACGAGTTCAAATCGGTATTGCCAGTTGAGTGCCATTTACAACTCCCGCGCGCGCTGCAGATGCGTCTGAAAGCGCTAAAAAAAAAAAAAAAAAAAAAAAAAAAAAAAGGAGGAGATCACATCTCCATCTTCCAGTAGCGACCGCCAGCAATTCACGAGCGAACAGGTGTTGGGATCGCGATCGAGCGCTTTGTTGGCCCACACGATCACGTCGTCGTACCGACGCTGATTCCAGAACGAGTTGGCGATCTGCACGTGAGCGAGCGCCGACGTCGAGTCGCATTCCAAACCCTGCAGTTTCAGCTGAAATCCACGATCCAAGTCGCCGAGCGCTTCCATCAACACGCCGTAGTGGAGGTACGCTTCAGCGTGATTCGGGTCGATGGCCAGGGCGCGCTGGAAGCTTCGCTCGGCGGCGATCCAATCCCACTCCACAAAGACCATCACCTGTCCGAGCGCCACCCGTGCGTCTGCGCTTTCATCGTCCAACGCAATCGCGCGAAGCGCAGCGGCTTTCGCCTCGCCGAACGCTTCGACGAGCACGTTGCGATTCGTCGCCTGCACAACCTTCGCGAGTGCCAGGCCGGCGTATGCGGCGGCGTAAGTTGGATCGGTCGCCGTTGCGGCCACAAACGCCGACACCGCGTGAGATACCTCGAAGAAAGACCCCGACCGAAGATGCATCCAACCGCGGGCAACAAGCTCGGATGCGTCCGACGCACGGGATGGACCGGTTGTCGTCGTATCGACGCGCATTGAATCTGGCTTCCCTCGCCTTGCCTTCGCATCCACCTGACGCTTCAGCGGCCACAGGTCGCTCAACAACTCGCGCGCCGATTGATAGCGGGTGTCGGCATTCTTCTCGAGGCATTTGAAAGTAATCCGTTCCAACTCGAATGGGATCTCGGGATTGAGCCGTGTGATGGGCTCAGGGGTCGTCTGCAGGATGGACTGCGTCATCTCCGATCGTGTCGCTCCGGAGAACGGGCGCCGCCGTGTGGCCATCTCGTACATGACGACTCCCAGGCTGAACATGTCACTGCGTGGATCGACGTCGCCGCCAGCGATCTGTTCGGGGCTCATGTAAGGGCAAGACCCGACGACGCTGCCGACCCCAGTCAGTGGCTCAACGTTCCAGTCGTCATTTGGGCTGGCTTCTTCGCCACGCGCCATCTTCGCCACGCCGAAATCGAGCACCTTCACGTGACCGCGGAGCGTCAGCATCAAATTGGCTGGCTTGATGTCGCGGTGCGTGATGCCCTTTGCGTGGGCAATGTCCAATGCGTCAGCGGCTTGCACTGCAACGTCGACGACTTCCGAGGGCGTCAATGGGCGGCCAATTCTTGATGCGATGGTTTCCCCTTCTACGTGCTCCATGACGATGAAGTGGATGCCGTCGCTCTCGCCGACATCGTAGATGGTTGCGACGTTCGGATGATTCAGCGCAGACGCAGCTCTGGCTTCACGCGCGAAGCGAAGCATGCGATCCGGGTCCACCGCCAAATCACCAGGCAGAATCTTCAGCGCGACAGTTCGATCCAGTCGCGGGTCTCGTGCAAGGTAGACCTCGCCCATACCGCCGGCGCCGAGCAGCGACAGGACCTGATAGTGACTGACCGTTCGACCGACGAGTGTTGCCTCACACGGTTCGCTCGGCCCGGTGGGGGCGACGTCGACCGCCGGGCGCTCGAGGAATGACTCGGCCTCCGTTGCGTACCTCAGAAGCGACTGCACTTCGAGACGAAGCGTCTCGTCGCCGCCACATGCTTCGTCAACAAAGGCAGCACGTTCTGACGGGTCTCTATCGAGAGCGCATTGATGAATGTGTTTGACCGTCGCCCAACGATCCATGGCAGCCTGGTTCATGTCAGACTCCTTGGGCGCGTTTGGTGTCGAGTCCGGGTCGGCATGCGCCCCTCTGATCTATAAAGGCGCCATCTCGCCAGAAAGCCTGTCATGTCGCCGAGTCCCGACGACGGACCCACTGAGCTCCTCCGGGCCTGGAGCCAAGGCGACGGTTCGGCCCTGGACCGACTCATGCCGCTCGTCTATGACGAGCTCCATGGTCTGGCACAGCGCTACATGCGCCAGGAGCGACCGGATCATACGCTGCAGGCGACGTCGCTGGTCAATGAGGCGTACTGCGGCTGATCGACGTCAATCGCGTCGAGTTCCGGAATCGCATGCACTTCCTGGCGCTGGCGGCGCAGATGATGCGACGGATCCTCGTCGAGTTCGCACGCCACCGGCACCGCCAGAAACGCGGTGGCCGTGCGGTTCACCTGAGTCTCGATGACGTGCTCGAGCTGCCCGAGTCACCGGAGCGCGACCTCGTGGCCCTCAGCGATGCCCTCACCGAGCTGGCGACGGTCGATGCGCGTATGAGCCAGGTCGTTGAATTGCGGTTTTTTGGCGGTCTCAGCGTCAAAGAAACAGTGCAAGTGTTGAACGTGTCACCCGAGACCGTCATGCGGGACTGGAGGACCGCAAAGGCGTGGCTCCTGCGCGAGATCAGTCGCGGGGAACCAACTGCGTCGAGTTGAGGTAGCACTTCCTCCACAGCGCCGCGTCGTCCGAACTCTCCTCGCTGCACAGGGTCAGCGGCCCCGTCTCGGCGGGACCACTGCGTTGCCGTTGTTACCGCTGCTGGACTACGGGCTGTCCGAGCCACTCCTGGAAGCGGATCTCGCCGAGTCGCGCGCCGTCGGCAGGAATCAGCGAGCGCTCGTCGAGTTCGGCCCCGAAGTACCGTGCGTGCCGGTCGACCACAACCTCGCGGGGGTCGTGGCGCGCGCCGAGGCTCTGACGGATCAGTTCGTCGAAACGAAACTGTTGGGGACCGGCCACTTCAACCGTGCCATTCACTGGCTCGCCCGCGGCGATCCGGCCGACCGCCTTGGCGACGTCATCAGCCGCCATCGGCTGAATGAGTATCGGTGGCAGCCGAACCGTCGTTCCATCAGTGGCTTCATCGGCGATGCGCTTGACGAACTCGAAGAACTGGGTCGCGTGAACGATCGAGTACGGGATCCCGGCAGCCTTGATCAGCGTCTCCTGAGCGTTCTTCGCTCGGAGGTAGGGGCTGTCGGGTATACGCTCGGTCCCCACCACCGAGAGCGCCACGTAGTGCGTCACGCCGGCAGCGCCGGCGGCCTTGAGCAGATTGCGTGTGGACGTGGTGAAGAACTCCATGACTGCCGCCTCATCGAACGACGGGGAGTTCGACACGTCGACGACTACGGATGCGCCTTGAAGGGCTTCCGCGAGTCCCTCACCGGTGAGAGTGTTGACGCCGGTGTTTGGCGCTGCCGCCACCGCGTCGTGGCCGCGTTCACGAAGCTTGGCGACGAGCTTTGATCCAATAAGTCCGGTGCCGCCGATGATGACGAGTTTCATGATCGATGTTCCTTTCACAGTTGAGCCGATTCAATGTGCGGCTACCGATATGACCGAACGATGCTTTGACTTGTGACAACGCAGAGCACGAGCGTCAAACGCGACTGCTCATTTCACAGGAACGAATTGGGGCCTTGTCCTTCACCAGGACGACGAGGAACTTGGCCGGCGCGGTATGGCTCGCGTTACGGCCGACGAGGTGCACGTCATCGGGCCCCTCATAGAACGTCTCGCCTGGCTTCAGGGTGATGGGCGCTCCCCCTTTCACCTGCATTACGATCGAACCTTCGAGAACGTAAACGAGTGCCTGGGCGTTGTGCGTATGCACCGGGTCAGACCCTCCTGGCGGGTACTCCACCGTGATCATCGAGAGTTCTTTCCTGGAACATTGCCAATCTTTGGACAGGAGGGATCTGACCGTGATGTCCTGCGCCACGAGCGTGCCGCCCGCAAGCAAGAGCGAAAGTACCAACGCTGCTGTGCTCTTCATGGCCGTTCCTCCAACCGCGGTTACAGGTTGTGTCGCATCTGCAATGGGCCGCGTGTGAGCCATTGACCGGGTACGGAGATGCGTTGTGACGTATTAGCGCGACGAGCCAGAGATCCTTCGAGGCCGGAGACGTCACCATGTTGGGCGGCCGCGATGAACGCTTCAAGAAGACGTCTTTGCTCGGCCGATTTCACCGGCATCCTTCGGCCACTCGCGACGTGCTGACGAGCGCGAGTCACCACCTGTCGCGCGTTGGCCTCTTCAAGCCGAAGCACATTCGCGATATCACGATATGGATAGTCGAACGCCTCCCGAAGGATGTAGGCGGCTCGTTCGTTGGGCGTCAGTGTTGCCAGCAGCAACAGAACCCCACAGGCCAATGCCTGGCCGCGTTCCGCTCGCAACCGGGGGTCGGCGCTGGTATCGACTGGCTCCGGCAGCCAGCCTCCGACGTACGTCTCTCTGCGCGAGCGTGCCGACTGCATGACGTTGATCGCCAATCGCGTCGCCGTCGTTACGAGGAATGCCGCGGCATCCCGAACCCGGCTGCGATCTGCCGTCTGCCAGCGTACCCAGACGTCTTGCACAATGTCCTCGGCTTCGGCTGCGCTGCCCAGCATCCGGTAGGCGATGCCGAAGAGACGAGGACGCACGCTCATGAACGCCGAGAGGGCGTCGTCGTAAGAACAGGACCTGCTCTCTCCGGCGCGCAAGGCGTCCGCGCTCGAAGCGACCTGAGATGGAACATCTGACATACGAAACCTCCCGCCGACGTCGAGCGACTCTGGAATGCCATTCCGTTTTCCGTCGTCGTCAACGTATCCGAACCTTGTGAGACCGCTCATCGTGACATGAGTGGGCAGTCTGAATGGGCGGCGATTTGTCCACAACCTCGACGGAGCGATGTCGCGCGTCCGTTCACAAGCGACTGTAACGGTCGTGTAACTCAGCCGGCCATTGTCGTCACAAGAAAGCTTCCCATCCGGTCATGGGTCGTACGAGGCGCTAGTGCGATGGTCGCCGTGCGTGACGGCAGATGGATGCGGAGGTTGCTATGTCAGAGGCAAGAGCAGATGGCGTCAAGAACGTCGTCCTGGTGCATGGGGGGTTCGTGGACGGGTCCGGTTGGCAGGGAGTCTACGACCTTCTCAAGAAGGACGGCTACAACGTGTCGATCGTCCAGAATCCGACCACGTCGTTGGCGGATGACGTCGCCGTTACGAAACGCACGCTGGCGGCCCAGAACGGACCGGCCATTCTCGTTGGCCATTCGTATGGCGGCGTCGTGATCACGGAGGCCGGTAACGATCCGAAGGTCGCTGGTCTCGTCTATATCGCGGCCTTCGCTCCGGACAAAGGTGAGTCCGTGTCCGCGTTGATCAAAAACCCGCCGCCCGGTGCGCCGGTGCCTCCCATCCTGCCGCCGCAGGACGGCTATCTGTTTCTCGATCGAACGAAGTTTCGTGCGTCGTTCGCCGCGGATGTGAGTGCTGACGCGGCGGAATTCATGGCGGACTCGCAGGTGCCTTGGGGGCTCGACGCGCTCAACGGCGCGGTCGGCGAGCCGGCCTGGAAAACGAAGCCCAGCTGGTATCTCGTGGCTACGGAGGACAGGATGATTCCGCCCGACGCGCAGCGCGCGATGTCGAAGCGCGCTGGTTCAACGGTTGCCGAAGTCGCCGGCAGCCACGCCGTCTACGTATCCCAGCCGAAGGCCGTTGCCGCGGTCATCGCGAAGGCCGCGAATTCTGTCGCGTTGGCGACGAGGTAGCCGTCCACGGCCTGTCGCGCCAGTCCGGCGAGGCTGCCCTCCGACCTCAACGTCTGTGCGGCGCGCATGAAGCCGGTCCATGCCGCCAGTGCCAGCGCGCCGACGCTGATGCGTCACTGTTCTGTGACACTCGAGAAGTCGCGCGATTCGCACCGAGGAGAGTTCGCCAGGTTGTCACATCGCGACGTGATGCCCGGTCTTCACCAACGCAAGCGAGCCGCGCCACGTCGTTGCGGCGCTTTCGATATCACGGGAACCACGTGGCGCTCGGCAGTTTTCAGGAGACATGACGATGAGCACGATCACTACCAAGGACGGGACGACGATCTACTACAAAGACTGGGGCAATGGTCCGGTCGTTACGTTCTCGCACGGATGGCCGTTGAACTCCGACATGTGGGACGGCCAGATGTTGTTCCTCGCACAGCACGGTTTCCGAGTCGTGGCACACGATCGTCGTGGCCATGGCCGATCCAGCCAGGCGTGGTCCGGAAACGACATGGACGGGTATGCGGACGATCTCGCAGCGGCGATCGAGGCGCTGGACCTCAAAGACATCACCATGGTGGGCCACTCGACTGGCGGAGGTGAAGTCGCACGCTACATCGGACGTTACGGCACGACGCGCGTGGCCAAAGCGGTCCTCATTGCCGCCGTGCCGCCGATCATGTTGAAGTCTGCGGCCAACCCGGAAGGACTCCCCATCGAAGTCTTCGACAGCCTCCGGAGCGCGTTGGCCAAGGACCGCTCGCAGGCATACAAAGACTTCGCTCCCCAGTTCTATGGCGCCAACAGACCTGGTGCGCAGGTGTCACAAGGCACCCTGGATCAGTTCTGGCTCTGGAGCATGCAAGCTGGTCTGAAGAACGCCTACGACAGCATCAAGGCTTTTTCTGAAACCGACTTCACCGACGACCTCAAGAAGTTCGACATACCGACCCTGGTCATGCACGGTGAGGACGACCAGATCGTGCCCGTCAAGGATTCGGGGAAGAAGTCAGCAAAGCTGATCAAGGGGGCTGCCGAAATCTACTATCCCGGCCTGTCGCATGGACTCACCGGTACGCATCCCGACCTCGTCAACCGCGACTTGCTCGCGTTCTGCCAGGCAAGGCAAACGGCAGGGGTCGGGTAAATCCGCACCGGGGGACAGGGCCGCGGCGACGAATCCCCCTCTCCCCGCCGGAAGGGACGACACATGACCAAATCCATGAACGGCCACTTGACCTGAGAGCACGGGAGTGATTCGCAGCAACGCTCTGGGCGCACGTCTGATCGCAGGCGAACGCGTCCTACAAGAAGCAGAAGCGCAACAAAAGCGGACCGAGATCGTCAAAATGCCGGGCCGCGGGCACACGCTGACGATCGACGCCGGCTGGAGGGAGGTCGCCGAGAAGGCGCTCGAGTTCGTCAAGCGGTTCGCGTGATGGAGTTCGACACCGATGATGCAGTCTGTGGCCGGCCCCAGCCTCTTGACGAGCGTCCCGACGATCGATGAGGTTCTGCACGATCACGCGTCGGAGTTGGGGCACGACTTCATCGCCTATCGGAACCATGCGTACCGCGTTGTGAACCTGTGCGCCGCCATCGTGAAAGACCGTGTCGACATCGAGAAGATCGCGGTCGCCGCGGTTTTTCACGACCTCGGGATCTGGACCAACAAGACGTTCGACTACATCGCGCCGTCCGTCGCGCTCGCACGCGAGTACCTCGCCGCCCACGGTCGGGCGGCCTGGATCGCCGAGATCGAAGGGACGATCGCGGACCACCACAAGATCACGCCTTCCCACGCCATTCATGACTCGCTCGTCGAGCCATTCCGACGAGCCGATTGGATCGACGTGACGCGCGGGCTGAGAACATTCGGGCTTCCACGTCCGTTGATCCGCTCGGTGCTTGCTGGTTGGCCGAGTGCCGGGTTTCATTGGCGCCTGGTGCAGTTGACTCTCGAAAGATTCCGCACGCATCCGCTGACGCCGTTGCCGATGGTCAAACTGTAACCGCGACAGGCTGTGCTCGATCATAAGTGGGCGAGCATCGTCGTAACTGACGCGCAGCTCCACCATGCGAGCTGTGAACCCTTGGTAAGCGGCGCATGTCATGATGCGACCACTCGGGCCTTTGATCTGCCAAAACGTTTGAAGAGGCTGTGGATCCCTCGGGGACTGACTGGTCAAGTGGGTAGGCTGGCGCTCACGCTTATCAGGATGGTGATTTTATGCTGGTCAGTCGCCACAGAGTGTGATCTCGATCAAAACCCCTGGCCGGTTGGGAAAAACCCTTGAACGCTCGGTGGACTCGCGCATCAAGACCGGCCTGCTACAATCCCTCGAGAGGTCAAGCGACGACCTGAACCTCATGCCACTTCGATCCCGCGGCTGCCTGATGGTCCTGGTTCTGGTCGGCGCGCTCGCTATCGCACAGCAAGAGACTGCCGCGGCTGACCTCGAGCGCACCACGGTAGCCGCCTACGATCGCTTTCTCGAGACGGTCGCGCAGGCGTTCTCAAAGCAGGTTGGCACCGAAGCCTTCCTGGTGCAGGCGACGCCGCAAGCGCTCGACCGACTTCGTCACGGCGAGATTCTGTTCGAACCGGGAAGCGGCGACGGGATCATCGAGGTGCCGAACGGATTGATCCATCACTGGCGTGCCACCGCGTTCGTGCCTGACGTCACGCTGGAGGAGGTCCTGAGAGTTGCACGCGACTACACCAAGTACGCGTCCATCTATCCTTGGGTCGTCGCTGCCGATCTCGTAGAACGTGAGGGCAGCAACCGTTTCCGTACTTTTTCGCGCACGAAGGCGTGCGGGTTCAGTGACCGGCGTGGTTGATGTGTGGATGGTGACCGAGTACCAGCACCTTCGCCCCGGCCGCGCGACGTCGGTTGCCAGGGCCGACTGCGTGCGGCAGGTGGAACATGTCGGCGAGCGTGCAGAACATCGCCTTCGGCCAGGTACAGGCAACGGCTATCTCTGGCGCGCTGACGCGATGTCGAAATATCTCGAACGGGACGGCGGCGTCTACATGGAGCTCGACACAATCGGTCTCAGTCGCGGCTTCCCCCCGCTCCTGGGATGGATAATCGAGCCGGTCGCACGGCGGCTCGGACGCAGCAGCGCCGGCGAGGCACTGAACCAGCTTCGCGTCGCGCTCGCATCCCCACCAACCGATGTCGCCAAAGCCAGCCCGGTTGTGAACAGTCGACCGTGGTGCGGCGAGTAAGTCGACTTACACCACGGCGGGCGAGCGGGGTGTCTCGAGCACAACGGCCTCGCTTAAGCGCTCAGCAGTGCAGTCGGCCTCGAGCGTGCGATGACCATCGGCGCGTGTCAGCTCGAAGAGCGGCCGCAGCGATGGCGAACCGAGCAACCGGGTGATCGCAACGGTGGTGTTCAGCCACCATGGCGCGCTCTTCCACATCGAGTCCAGTGATCGCTCAACGCCGTCGATGGTGATGAACACGCGCTCGGACCAATGGCGCCAGCCGCTGTGATGTTCCGGCATGTGACGCAGGGCATCGACAGCAGTCTGCAGCACACGCGACGAAAACGGCTCGCAATACTCGGGGAGCACGACGCAGCAACTGCTCCGCCGATTGCGGAGCTCGTGTGCAAACTCGCTGAAGCATGTGGTGCTCGTCAGGTTGACGATGCCGTTCGGCGTCGCACCGTGTCGATCGCCGCCACCCACAACCGGGAGGCCGAAGCCTTCGGCCAGGGGCAGGTACTCGCCGGTTCTCCGACCACGATCGATAGCCGTTCAGTTCCAGGGCGTGCACCCGATCACCGTGCAGCCGGAGAAAGGCCAGGAGTGTCGAGTCGTGGCGTCTTCCGCCAATCTCGGCGAGATCCCAATAGGGATGATTCACGACCACGAACGTCTCGGGCGACTCCGCGAGCCCGTCGAGCAGTTCGGCAAGGTTCCGTGTGGCGCCGACGGTGTATTCCGCAAGCGCGCGCTCGGTGGCGTCGAGACACGCGGGCGCGATGCCATGGACACCCAGATGAAACATCGCGCCGTCGAACGGCACCGACCATTCCAATGACAGTGGCACGTGAGGGTGATCGTTGGCCCGCAACGCCAGCGGACCCTCGACGGTGTCGTGATCGGTCAGCGACACGAGAGCCGGGCAGTTGAACCGGCGCTCGATCTGCTCACGCTCGGAGGCGATGACGGCCGCGGGTGACATGGGCGGACGCCAGGACGCCGAGTCGAAATCCAGATCTCGCCCGTTCACCCGACGGTAAGTCGCGATCACTCCCTCGAAGAACGTCGCGACAACGGGAATGCGTCGTGCGATGCCCGGCACGAAATCGAGCTTCTCGCGCGAACGGTCCGAGTGGCTGTGCAGAGACACAGCGGCACGCGCCCATGCCGGGCGGACGACGTCGGTGGAGCGGCGGAACAGCTGAATCGCGGTACGAGTCTGTCTCATGGTCCTGGAGTCGACGATCGAGGCCAGCCTGGGCTGCCAGCCGCGCGGCGCCATCCGTGTGGGCGCCAGTTAAGTGGTTGGCGGGAGCGGATTACGTCCGCCGTGTCTCGCGGATCTCCGCAGCCAATCCGCAGCGACTAGTGACACATTAGCGAATGCAGGTGAACTCCCCGTGTGGGTGGCGCGTCGACGTTGTAAGAAGTGAACTACGGCGGTGTCAACTCGAGATCAACGGCGATCGACACAGCACGACAATCGATGAGCACGCGACCGATCGCCTCTGCCGCGGCGCGTGGGTTCGTGTATAGCGCCATGTGCGGGCCGTCGATGACCATGACGCGCGTCGATGGCTTGTGTCGCATGATGTCGTCGATGTTGCTCGGCGGGACTAACACGTCCCGCGAGTTGGCCAGGCAGACCATCGTCGCGTTACACTGGCGCAGCACGTCTTGCGCATCCACGGTCAGCAGAGCGCGGATGCGCCGGGCCAGCGTCGCTGCCGAGACACGTGCCCACGTCTCGGCTTTGTCATGCCAGGCACGCGATTCCCGCGTTCTCAGAAGAAGGCGGGGACGCGGCGGGCGATCGAATGATCCAGAACAGCGGACCGACAGCCAGGTAACGACACCAGGCGAGGCCGCGGCGCGGCGCGCGCACGAACGAGGCACACAGGATGACGCCGCGAACACGGTGGGGTTCCTGAGTAGCCAGCATCAACGCCAATGGACCCGAGAACGACCATCCGAGTACCCAGAACGAGTCGAGACCGCGAACAGCGTCCGATACGACAGCGGACAGGTGCTCGTAGTCGTTCCTGCCGTGAGGCGGATACTCAACCACGATGGATGTGACCCAGGGCGGTAGAACCGTCAGCAGCGGCCGAAGGAACACGTCAGTGCCATCGAGTCCCGGCAGCAGGACCAGCGTGACGCTGTTCGACGGCGCCGTCATGAACAGGCGGGGGTTGTCGAGATCGCAGAGGGTCGGTGTCGTAGCGATCGGCGCCGCGCGATGTATCCAGCAGCAAGAAGAAATCCGGCGAGGTAGAACAGCCCGCCAAGTTTCAGGTGCGCCCCCGCATACGTCTGCAACGCGAACAACATCGTGTCAGTCGCAGGCGCAAAGTTCAGCGGGCGATCCAGCGAACGCAACGCGACCGGCCACTCGGGCAGCAGGGTAGTCAGAACGAGGAGACCGGCACCAGCGGCGGTGAGCCAACCTGCAGCGGCGTGACGCCACTCGTGGCGCGCGCGCACGGCGACGATCACGCTCGCTGTCCACAGAGGCGTCGCGACGAGGATCGCGACGAACACGACACGAAAGATCGAAGAGGTCCAAAAACAAGTACCAATATCCAAGCGGACCAGCGTAGGCGATCAACGCAAGCGAAACGATCGCACCCGGAAACAACGGCCCGATCGAAGCGATCAGCAGCCGGCCGCGCCCGTCACGTTCGCTCGGACTGTCAGCCGTGCTCTCGAATGCCACAGCGACGACTGCGATGAGCAAGACCGAGCCACCCTGCACCCATGGGGCGGTGAACCCGGTCACCGTTCCCGCGAGAAAGCCCACGATCAACAACGCCAGCACGGTCACGGCCGAGGCCACACGGAGATCAACGGTTGCCGTTGCCAATCGCCATGGAGCGACGACCGCGATCCGCATCAAACCGGCGACATCTCTCACCGTGCCGACCGGTGTCAGCATGCGCCATCGTCGTGCGAATGGACTGCCGATGGCGATGAGAGCGATGACGATGACCAGCAAGGCGGTAGCGACACTTCGTATCATCGGGGCGCGATCGGCGATAGCGATCGCTCGACTGGCTGACGTCAGATCGAGCGCTGGATGATCGAGGTCGCTCCCGAATCGATTCGTGTGGCGGCTCGCGGCGGCCTCGAAGTCTTTCCTCCCGGCGCGCCACTCGGTCCACGCCTCGGCGCTGCCGGTATCGAGCCAGCGGTAGTAACTCAGAAAACTCTGGCGCCACGCGGCGAGGACATCGAACACGCTCTCCTGATACTCGACGGATCGCAGCGCTTCTTCGCACGAGGGACATCTCTCTGCCCCGCCGCGGCGAACACCGTTGCCAGTTGTTCCCGCACTCGCCTCACCGTGTCGGCGGAGGCGTGGCCCTCGGCGATCGCCGTAGGAATGTCATCCTGGGTGACTCTATATACGAGGCTGAGCAGGCTGTGCCAGCCGCCCACCATGTCCCACTCGAATATCCACATGAGCGGCGGGAGCTCGAGCCCGGGGACGCGCACGTCGCGCTCGGCATACGGCCGGATGTAAAAGCCATCGAGCACGGCCTTGCGCGTCTCGGTCAATGCACTCGAGACAGCATCGACGAATCCGCGCATCGTGGCTGAACGTTCGTGTGGCCCACTGTGTGACCAGGGTTCCCACGTCAGCCCACGGATCCATCGCCAGTCTCGACGCCACAAAGACGTTTGCATCGGTCCACAACCAGAAGCCATGCAGCGGGTAGAGCGTTCGAGGCCCGGCTCGGAGGGGCCTCCCGACTGGGTGAACACGAACGTCCCGACGATTCGTGGATTTGCCGTTGAAACGCGCGCAAGGCACGTGCGTAGTCCTCTCCCAGGAAATCGGGGAAGGCAGAGAAGCCCTCGAACTCGGGCTTGGCCTGGAGCTCGACGAGCCGGCGATGGCGTCCCTGCGCGAGCGTCGGATTCAGCGGGAGGTAGCTGAAGAAATCACCAGCGGTGAATTTCGTGGACACGATCAGAGCCGGCGAGTCGATATCGTCCAGCACGGCGTCATAGACGCGCGGGTCGGTATGGAGACGACCAATCTGTCCGACGCCGACGGTCCAGCTCCGAGGGACGAGCGTTCGTCCTGATTGTTCGAACGCCGGCAACAAGCCTCGAAGCATGGCTCGTAGACTTGCGGCGTTGCGGACGGACATCTCACTTCGATACGGCCAGCCTTCGGTGTTGTAGAGCCTTCCGCCTTCGCCAAACCGAATCACCATGCCCCTGACAGCGGGTACTTTCTCGAAGAGCTCTTCTAGCCCGGCGCGATACACGTCCCACACCGCCGGGTTCGAGGTATCGATACCCACGTCGCTCGCATCAGGCGCGCGGTGACGAAAATGGTCGGCCAGTGGCGCCGACAACGTGAGCATGTCTGCCTCGAGTACACCTCCATTCCTTGCTGAGCGGTCCAGTCGAACAGCGGCCCGAACGCGCGGCGCACGGCCGCGTGCCGGGCACGATATTGCTATGCTTCTTGCACTGCTTCGCCCGTCGGCTTGGCGCGCGAAGTCACGCGATCGAAGTCGATGAGCTCGAGGAGCAACGGAACAGCGATGGCATTGTTGCGGTACTCGCGCATGCGTTGGACGTACGCACGCCAATCACGCTCGATGCGCCGGAACGCAGAGGCATCGACGTCCGGCACCTCCGTAAGATCGCGTCACGAAACGCTCTGCGGTCATGCGAGTAATCAGTTCCCCAGGTGTCGAGCGGGACACCGACGCCGCCGCTGTCGACGAGCCTCAGTGTCAGAGGCGCTCGGGCACCTGCGTCGAGGGGTGCCACTGCCGCTCTCGCGAGGGGATCGGCCGGCCGCCTTCGCATCTGGATGTCATACACGCGGTCGAACGCCAGCCCGGCGATGAGACCCGCAGTGACGATGACCGCGGCAACGAGGAGAGGTTTCCAACGGGGCATAGCCTTCACTACAGAATGGAGGGCGTTACAGGGTCGTCAATATTAGCGCGCTCGTGTAACTGTGAACTGGACTGAACGGGGAGTGTCTGGCGAGTGTGAGAATATCGCGCCTGTTTGAGCCAGGACCACACGGGAGGAAGAGAGATGACAACGCCCTTGGATCACCGAGGGTGTGGGATGACGACGATTCTATTGCGGTTGGCACCGGAGTGGCGGTGCTGCTGGCAGACAACTTGCCGTGAGCAGCGTTGTGCGCACGGAATCTTGACAGCTATCGGATTTCTCCTTGCTGGGGCGGTGTTCTTTTACAGCCTCAACCTGGGCCCAAGATGTTCGAATCTTTACCATCCGATCGGACGTGGGCTCCCAATCCACCGGACTCCTTCTCCATGTTCCTCGGGCAGTATGGTCAGAGACTACTCACTACTGGAGGATCGTGTCGCCCCTGGCGCTAGTGAGCTTTGTCCTCAGCGTCATCTTCAACTGGCAAGTAGCAGATCGAAGGTTGTGGCTGTCTGTCGCGTTTGTCTTGTACCTCGCGATTCAAAGTTCCACGATGGCGTATTTGTACCCGTGCAGGAAGAGTTGATCTCGGGTTCGAGTTCTCTTGCGCGTGAGCTTCTGAAGTCCCGCGCCAATCGATGGATATTTCTGAACTAGTTTCAGATCGTGGCAGGAGTGCTGGCGTTTGCATTCCTGCTGCGCGCGATTTTCGTTCCTCGGATTCCATGAAGGCGAGGAACGGCGCGGCACACCGGGAAGGGATGAGCCTCTAGCTATTCGAACGTCGCCACGTGGCTGGCGCCGCACCGAACGCCTTCTTGAAGGCGCGGGAGAATGCGGCCTCGGACTCGTAGCCGACTGTTTCAGCAACCTGTGCAAGGGACGCGCTGGTGTGACGAAGCTTCTGAGTGGCGACCTGCATGCGCCAATTCGTGAGGTAATGCATCGGCGGCACGCCGATGAGACGAATGAAACGGTCAGCCAACGCGGAGCGCGACAAGCCGACCTCGCGGCCCAGGTCATCGACTGTCCAACGCCGCGTGATGTCGCGGTGCAGCAGCGCCAACGCCCGCCCAACATAAGGCTCACGCAAACCGGCGAGCCATCCGGTCTGACCGTCCGGCAGCGTCTCTGCGTAACGCCGCACCGCTTCCAGGAACAGCAACTCCGAAAGCTTCGCGAGCATGGTCTCCGATCCTGGGCGGCCGGCGGCGACCTCCGCTGCCCCATATTGGAGTGTCAGCGGATCCATTCCGCGGCCCCGCCGTGCGCGACGTTGAACGTGAGCAGAGGCGGCAGGGTCGAGATCACCGGATTGCGCTCGGCGCTGGCACAACCAAGGAAGCCACAAATCATCTGCGTCCGTCCGCCTCCGCCGCCATGATGGATGGAAAACAGCCCGCCGTCCTTCGGCGGTTGAATGACGTCACCGCCCGCCACCGGCGGCAGGCTCAGATCACTGCCCATCAGATGCAGATCGTTGCGCGGAAGCAACGCGACGTCTCCCGCCCCCAGCGTGACGCCCTCTCCGTGCTCTCCGTCAACTCGGATACGAAGGTCGCCTTCGACGACGTAGTGATAGATGATCAGGTCGGACGCCGGCCCGAGCACAGGCGCGCAATGCTCGGGGCCGAGGCGCGCCGTAATGCACCACGGCGCGAAGAACTCGGCGTGCAGGAACACCCCGCCGGTCAACTGCGCCACCCTCAAGACGTCGGATAGTGCGTCCATCCTGTTGTTCTACCGGGAAATCGGTGTCTCGGTCATGTCTGCCGGTGGGGCAATCATAGATCGTCGGTTGCCGCAGGCTTACTGTTGTCCGCATCAGCCGACCGGTTCGTCCATGCGGTCGGCACCACTGCAAAGGAGACCGGACATGACTGCGATCGTCACACTCCCTGACAGCCAACGGTATGCGCGCTCTGTCGAGGCGTCCAAGCGGGTGCGCTGGGACGTGGAAGCGGACGTCATCCGGGGACGCCGGTTCGATACTGCCCACAAGTTCCTTCCGGATGGGCTCGTGCTGGCCGACGCGTTCACCACCCTGTCGCCCGCTGAAAAGCGGTTCGTGAGCCAAATCCAGGGGCGCACCTACGCCAACGTTTTCGGGCTGGTGGAGCGGTTCATCAATGCCAAGGTGCTGGAATTGAGCCACGAGCACTGGTTCGGCGACCAGAAGGCGCTCGAGGCGCTGGTGGGGTTCAGCGACCAGGAGTTGAAGCACCAGGCGCTCTTCCGCCGCATCGACGCGATGATCGGGGACGTGCTGCCCGATGGCTATCGGTTCGAGGTCGACGCCAATGCCGTTGCTCAGGCCGTGCTCGGCAAGAGCACATGGTCGGTGCTGGCGCTGACGCTGGATATCGAGCTGTTCACGCAGACTCACTATCTCGAGAGCATCGGTCACGATGCGGAGCTCTCCGAGTTGTTCAAGGACGTGTTCCTCTTTCACTGGAAAGAGGAAAGCCAGCACGCGATTCTCGATGAGCTCGAGTGGGTGCGCCACGACGGCGAAGTGACAGCGGCGCAACGCGACCGGGCCGTCGACGAGTTCATCGAGCTGGTCGCTGCGGTGGACGGCATTCTGCAGGCGCAGGCCAAAGCCGACACAGGGTATTTCGCGGCGACGTGCGGCCGCGCGGTCGGCGAGGCGGAGTCGCGGGCAGTCGAGGCCGCATTCCTCAAGGCGTACCGCTGGCAGTACATCCACTCGGGCGCCCAGCAGCCGCACTTTGGGAAGGTGCTGTCCCGCCTGATCACCGACACGCAAGGGCAGCGCATCCAGGCGGCGCTCGCCACGCTCCGATGATCCGACACGACCTCGTTCGCAGCGGCAGTCCGTCAGAGCCTCAGCGTGTCGGAACCAGTTGCTTCAGCTCTTCTTGCCAGTTCTGGACGACGATGAGGCTCGGCGGCGTCGCGCCCGGAGCAACGCGAGGCATCCTGATCATGAGGAAACGCTGTCCGTCCGGCGACACATCGTAGTTGCGACCAGCGGTGCGTTGGCAGGCTGTCGGTGATCTCCGCGCCGAAACTCCATGCCGTAGATTGCGCCGACGTTGGGGTGATTCAGCGCGGCCAGCGCACGCGCCTCACGCTCGAAGCGAGCGACGCGTTCGGTGTCAGCCGCCAGCGAAGCGGGCAGGACCTTGATCGCGACGTCGCGGGCCAGTTTCGTGTCACGGGCACGGTTACACCTCGCCCATGCCGCCCGCACCGATCTGCGTGGCGACCTGGTCCACGCCAAGCGTGCGCCAGAGACCAAAGCCATGGCGCGTCATTATCGATCGATTGATCGAATCGTCAACGACGTGATCGGTGGTGATCACGTCAGGGAGGTTGCGGGCATTCGGCGTGCCCGGCATACTGAGAGCCTTAGGGGAACCTTGGCCCGGCGGAGTGGAGGACCTATGCGCAAACGAGTGCTGGCCGTGGCGTTCGTCGTGGCGTCCGGGGCGATTCTCACCGCCGCGCCGCCCATCACCGCGCTGGAACGTCAGCGCCTCATCGCCCACATGCAGATGATCGCGAGCTGGCTCGAAGACGAAGTCTCCGGCCTGTCGTCGGCGCAAGCGACGTTTCGCCCGTCCGCGACCTCCTGGACGATCCTCGAGGTGCTCGATCATCTCGTGGTGGTCGGTCCGATCTACTGGAAGGATCTGCAGAACGCAAAGCCGGTAGCCGGCCGCGCCGGTATGATGAACGACATCGACGTGCTGTGGTACGGCATCGATCGGACCGCCCGCGAAACCGCGCTCAAGACCGAGGAGCCGTCGCGCACGCTGCGGGACGTGGCGAGCGGGGTGACGGCGTATCGCACGCAGCACGCGAAGCTGCTGGAGTACGTGCGGACCACGACGGACGATCTTCGCAGCCGTCTCGTGGAGCGACAGAACAGCGACGCCTATCAGTGGGCGCTGCTGATTTCGACGCACGAGCAGCGCCACATCCTCCAGATCCGCGAAATCAAGGCGCACCCGAAGTATCCCAACCGCTGAGCGAGGCCGAAGCTCTTCGGTCGCCCTCCGGGTTTCTCCGTGGCCCCAGCCTCGCCTGGGACGCTCCGACCGTTTGAAGTGGCTACGCCGCCTCCCTTGCGGTAGATTCTGTTTTGGCCCTTGCGGTTCACGGGCGCGGAAGGGGGAGTTTGTGCCGAGCACTTTCAGTCGACGAGCATTTTTGGCAGGGTTGGGGATGCTGAGCGTCCCGCTGATCGCCCTCGCGCAGGAGAAGAAGGAGGTCGATCGCGAAGAGAAAAAGGAAGAAGCGGAGGAGAGAAAGGAAGAGGCGAAGGACAAGGCCGAGGATGCGGTCGACGACAGGGACGAGATCGTCGATGGCCCCGGGACCGAAAACAGCCAGGACCGGCGTCAGGATCGACGGCGCGATGGAGACAGGTGACGAAAGGGAATCCTTGAGAACCCTGCGTTTCTGGAGCCGTCCTCGGCACGATCAGGGCATGGTTGGCGCAACGTTCAAGCGATTGCGACGTAGTGTGCCCTTCGCGCCAGCGCCACTTCACCACTGACCACTAGGAAGGAAACGGGCAGCTATAATCATCGCCGCCATTCGACCCGAGCAGGAGGCACCAATGATCCGTGCAGTCGTGACGGTTGGCGTACTGGCGGCGGTCATCTTCCACTCTGCTCCCGTGCAGTCTCACCACAGCAACGTTGCGTACCAGGTGACCAAGGTGATCACTGTCACGGGCGTGGTGAAGGACTTCCAGTGGGTGAATCCTCACACCTGGCTGCACATCGTCATTGACGATCCGAAAGACGGCAAGGTCGAGTGGGCGGCGGAGGGTCGCGCGCCCGGTATCCTCCTGCGTGCCGGCTGGACAAAAACGTCGCTCAAAGCAGGTGAGACAGTCACCGTTGACATGAGTCCCTCGAAAGATGGATCGCGGGTCGCAATCATCGCGCGCGTCACCAAGGCGGACGGGACCATCCTGTCGAATCAACCGAAGTTCGACGACTGATTGACGACGGTCCTCGCGTCGACAAAAGAGGGGGTTCTCATGCAGCGCCCGATCGCGTTTCTGATTGCCGCGTCTCTTGTCGGAATGTATGTGCCGGCAGCTCCGCCGGTGCTCGCCCAGGGCGCGCAGTCGACGCCACCAGATTTTTCAGGTGTCTATTACCCGGTGCAGCAAGGACGCGGCGGTGGCCGCGGCCAACGGGCTGGAGGACCACCGGCTGGCGCGCCCGCGAAGCCGACTCAGTCGGCGCCCGTTTCCGACGGCTCACAGGGACGATCGCCAGACGCCCCTGCGCTCACGCCGGAATATATGGCGAAGTGGGAAGTGATCCGGAAGTCGCGAATGTCTGGTTCGTACAGGTACCGACAACAATGCCAAGTGTCTGCCGCCAGGAGTGCCAGCGATGATGAACATGGCCTATGGCATGGAGGTGATGCAGACGAAGGACAAGATCACGTTCTTCAGCGAATTGAACGACGCGCTTCGGCGCGTGTACCTGGACGGTCGCAAGCCGACTCAAAAGCACCTGGACGACCCGACGTATGCGGGATACTCGACTGGTCACTGGGAAGGCGACACGCTGGTCGTCGAGACGGTTGCGCTGCACTCCGACTCGTTCATCGAGGGCTTCTCTCCCCACAGCGACCAGATGGTGGTCCGTGAGCGTATTCGCTTCGCCGGTCCAGGATTGCTCGAGGACCGCATCACGGTGACCGATCCGAAAGCGCTCACCAAGCCGTGGGAAACGGTTCGTACCTACCGGAAGGCCAGCAAGGGCAACGACGAGCTCAGAGAGTTCGCCTGCGCTGAAGGGTTGTCGCGCGAAAAGTAAGCCGCGAGGGTGAGAAACGTACGATTGAAGATCGGGCGCGCTTGGCGGCTAGCGAGTGCCCCGATCGGTACTACCGAAGACGCGGAAGCGTATCCACACCGACACGGCAGCGACGACAAGCACGATTTTGGTGCTCATCGAAAGACCGAGGCCCCGATCGGATCCTGGATCGGGCAGCGCGAATAACACCACCGCGACGACGAAAAGCGCATCACTTCGGCGCAATGGCCACGAGTCATTTCGCATAGAAGGTCATCGTCTTTCACACGACGAGTTGAAGGGCGGCTGTTCAACTGGCTTTTCGGTCAGGGAGGGAGAGTCGTATACGGCCGCGCCCGGTGAAATTTCGAAGGCGCGCGGTATCGGCCTCGTCAATAGGCCTTAAAAGACCCTATAATTCCTCGTATTTGCTATATAGGGAATTATAGGGAATAATACATCCCATGCAGGGCGTACCGAGCAAGCAGCTGTTCACGGTAGATGAGGTCGCTGGGCGCCTCAACCTCCACGTCAAGACCGTTCGCCGGTTTATTCGCGAGGGTCGACTGCCGGCCAAGCGCATTGGCAAGGAGTACCGCATTGCGCGTCCGGCGCTCGACGAGTTCGCCGGAACGGCGACGGATCCCGGTCACGAGCCGATCGCCCGCACCCGGCAGGTGCTCGTGTCGAGCATCGTAGACGTCGACGCCATCAGTCCCGAGGATGGCCAGCGGATTACGACGCTGATCATGGCGGGCCTCAATTCGCGACGTGGCGAGGGGGACTTTCCCCGCGTCGACAGTCTCTACGACGCCGAGCGGGGACGGCTGCGAATCATGATCACGGGGAACCCCACGCTCACATGCGACCTGGTTCGGACCATCGCGACGCTCGCGGAACCGAATCGGGACTGAAAGAACTGGGGAGGAGCGTGGTCGAGATCTATAAGTCGGAGGCCGGCCGGCAGGCAATCGAAGGGCAGTATCGTCGGTTGCTCGAGCGCTGGCCGGTTCGCTGCGAACAGCGACACGTGCCGACTCGGCAGGGACACACCTTTGTCATCGCCAGCGGTGATCCATCGGCGTTCCCTGTCGTGTTGTTCCACGGCTCGGGCACGAACTCCGCTGCGTGGATCCGTGAAGCGGCGGTCTGGGCGCAGCACTATCGCGTCTACGCGGTCGACATGATCGGTGAACCGGGACTCAGCGCTCCATCACGGCCGCCGCTCGCATCGTCAGCTCACGCCGAATGGCTGGACGATGTGTGGGCGGGCCTGGGCATCGAGAGGGCGAGCGTGGTCGGTATCTCGCTTGGTGGATGGCTCGGCCTCGACTTCGCCAGACGTCGCCCCGATCGCGTCGCCTCGCTGTCGCTCATATCTCCGGCTGGAATCGGAGCCCAGAACCATTGGCTTCTGCTGAAGGTCGGCGTACTGCGCCTGTTCGGCACGAGGGGCCTTGTGAAGTCTTTTGCCCTCGTGTCCGGACGAACCGAGACCCTGCCGAAGCCCGTGCTCGATGCGCTCCTCGTAGTCTTTCGCAACTTCCGGCCACGCATGGAGCGAATTCCGCGATGCACAGACGCGGATCTCGCGGCGCTGCCGATGCCTGTTCAAGTGATCGTCGGAAGCGATGATGCGCTGCTGGACTCGAGAGAGACACGCGAGCGAGTGGAGCGGTGCGTCCGCAACGCCGAGGTCACCTTTGTCGAGAACGCTGGACACATCCTTCCTCCACAGACGGCGCCAGTTGGTGAGTTCCTGAAGCGCGTGTGTGTGCACAGTGCAACACCCTGAGACCGGCCATGGTAGGCTCGTCGTCTCTCTTCGATTGGTCAGGTCATGGCAGACAACGGGTGTACCCATCTCGGCAGCATTACTGCGATCAAGCCAGCGAAGTCGCATGAGTGCGAGGAGTGCGTGAAGATCCGCTCCCGGTGGGTGCACTTGCGCACGTGCCAGACGTGCGGTGTCACGCTCTGTTGCGACAGCTCGCCTAACAAACACGCCACGCGACATGCGCGTGCGAGCGGTCATTCTGTGATCGCATCGGCGGAACCGGGCGAGCGTTGGCTCTACTGTTATCCGGACGACGCGTTCGCCGAGTATTGATCGACCCTGACGCATGAGCGTCGCGGGCTGCGCCCTTCACCATACGTCCTAACGCATGTGAAGCCCCGGCGCCACTGCGTCAGATCTGCCTCGCGTCGGCCTGCGGGTATGAACCGGTATGAACCGCAGGCCGACGCCGTCACGCGCGGTCCCAATCACCGGATCACGTTCAAGATGAGGCCACCGTAGACGCGATGACCGTAGCGCGTCTCCTGGCCGAAGAACGCCGGCGCGTCATCCTGTGACTGCACGGCAATGAAGCGATAGTCCCCACGCAGGCCCCATCGCCCCGCGTACCACTTGATGCCTCCGCCGACGTTCGTCGTCAGGAACGTCGACGTGTCTGCGACGCCGACTTCGGCCTTCTCGAAGAGGCTCAGGCCGCCGATGCCGGCCGTTGCGTACGGCACGAAGGAGCCCTCGACCCGGCGACACGATCACGTTGCCGCTGTAGTTGAGAAAGTGGGGCGTCGTCACGTCCACGGCTGCCGGCAGCGAAGTCCAGGCTTTGCGAGACTCCCAGGAGACCGCTGACCTCGCCTTCGATACCGATGATAGCGGTTGAAGTTGAACGTCACGCTGCCTCCGAGGTCGTAGTTGCCGAAGCTCGGACCACCGCTGTCGCTGGCCTCGGTGAAGAAAGTGGCGCCGCCAGGGATGATCGTCACTTCAACCGTGCCCGGGCCCGGTGCCGCTTCCGGCGTCTGCGCCTGAGCACTGTTCGCACCAAGGAATCCAGCGATGACTGCCAGTATTGCGATCCAACGTGTCATGAGTGCCTCCGTTTACATGGGTATGCCGCCGAGGGCCTTGTAGAGCGCGATGACACTGGTGAACACACCAGCCTCGGCCTGTGCCACTGCGTCTTCTGCCTGAAGTTGAGTGCGCTCCGCATCGAGCAGGGCGAGGAAATCGACGACCCCCTCCCGATAGCGGACGCGTGCGATCGTGGCGGCGCGCGTGCTTTCACGCGCTTGGTCGTCCAGCTTCACGAGGCGCTCCTGCTCCTCGCGATAGTTGACGAGCGCGTTCTCGGTCTCTTCGAGCGCGCGCAGGACGACCTGCTCGAACTCGGCCAGCGACTCGCGTGTGACGCCCTCCACGCCGCGCAGGCGGGCGCGCGCACTGCCCAAATCGAACGCCGCCCAACTCAGTGCGGGCGTGACGGCCAACGCGCGGCTGTCCGACAGATTCAGCAGGTTGCCTCGTCCGGCCAACAGGCCAAGGAACCCCGACACAGTGATGTGCGGGTAGAGATCGGCCGCAGCCACCGCTTCGCGCGCAGTGGCCGCCGCGAGCTGGCGTTCCGCCGATCGCACATCGGGCCGGCGGCGGAGGAGCGTGTCAGGCTCGCCGATGGCAAGCTCTTTCGCGAGCGCGGGATAGGGTCGCGGCGAGAGGTCGATTCCGAGTTCGCCAGGCCTGACCGCGATCAACACCGCGATACGGTGTGTCCTCTCGGCGATGGCGCTCCGTATTGGCGGAACGCTCGCCTCGATCGCAGCGACGCGGGCGCTCGCACTCGCGACGTCCTGTTCTTCGCCAAACCCGGCGTCGCGGCGCACCTCTGTGAGGCGGAGCGTTTCGCGCTGGTTCATGAGGCTCCGATTCGCTACGGCGAGTTGCTGCTGCAGGCCGCGCAGCTCGAAGTAGTTGCGCGCGATTTCGGCCGCCACGCTGACCCGCACGTCGTCGACGTCGGCGGCGAAGCTGTCGGCGGTGGCGGCGGCGGCGCGGATCTGCGATCGAATGCGCCCGAAGACATCGATTTCCCAGAAGGCATCGAAGCCGAGACGATAGGTGGTCAGCCGGCGAGGCTCCTCGGAGAAACCAGGGATGGCTTCGTCGCGGTGGTCAACGACGGCGCCGGCCGTGACGACGGGGAATCGATCGTTTTCGACATCGTCGAAGATCGCGCGCGCCTGGTCGACCCGCGCGACGGCGATACGCACGTCGTGATTAGCCACGAGAGCGCGGCCAACGAGCTCGTCGAGCACCGGGTCTTCGAATTGCTGCCACCACCGCGGGTCGAACGACTGCTCGGACACGGCCGTCGCGTCGACGTTGCGCAACAGCGACAGGAGAGACGGTCGGCGCGACATAAGGTGGCCGTACGGCGCATGCACTGACTAGAGTGGCAAGAGCAACCGCGAATGAACAGATTACGGGTCATGATCAGTGTCCTTCCGCCGGCACTGGCACCGCGATCGCAGCCGAGGTGCGGTGCGACCGGCGCCGAGTCAGGCGGCCGATGACGATGTAGAAGACAGGCGTGAGGAAGAGACCGAACAGCGTCACGCCGAGCATGCCGGCGAACACCGCGATCCCCATCGCCTGACGGATTTCAAAGCCGGCGCCGGACGAGAACACGAGCGGAACGACGCCCATGATGAAAGCGAGCGACGTCATCAGGATTGGCCGCAGTCGAATGCGGCACGCCGTGAGGATCGCGTCGAGCGCCGACTGACCTTCGTCTTCTCGCTCCTTTGCGAACTCCACGATGAGGATCGCGTTCTTGCACGCGAGGCCGGCAAGCACCAGAAAGCTGATCTGCGTAAAGACGTTGTTGTCGCCGCCGGTCAGCCACACACCGGCAATGGCCGAGAACAACGTCATCGGGACGATCAGGATCACGCTCAACGGCAGCGACCAGCTCTCGTAGAGCGCGGCAAGCACGACGTAGACGAGCAGCACGCAGAGAGGAAAGACGAGCAGCATCGTGTTGCCCGCGAGAAGCTCCTGGTAGGCGAGCTCCGTCCACTCGAAGGTCATCCCCGACGGCAGTTGCCCATTGAGGACGTCCGCGATCGCGGCCTGTGCCTGACCCGAGCTGTGGCCAGGCGACGGGCCGCCGTTGATCTCCGCAGCGGGGTAGCCGTTGTAGTGCATGACCTGGTCGGGGCCGTAACTGCGCTTGACGGTCACGAGCGATCCGAGCGGCACCATGCCGCCGTGCGCGTTGCGCGTTTCGAGACGGCGGATTTGTTCAGGCTGCAGTCGAAATGCAGACTCGGCCTGCGCGTTGACCTGATAGGTCCGGCCGAATCGATTGAAGTCGTTCACATAGAGCGAGCCGAGATAGACCTGTAGCGTCTCGAAGACGTCGGTCAGCGCCACTCCGTAGCTCTTCACGCGCTCGCGATCGACGTCCGCATCGATCTGCGGCACGCTGACCTGGAAGCTCGAGAAGAGTCCGGCCAGCGACGGCGCCTGCTGCGCCTTCGCCATGCTCGCTTGCACCTGTTCGTAGAGGTCTTCGAAGCCACGTCCCGCGCGATCCTCGACGTAGAGCTTGAAGCCTCCGACCTGTCCCAATCCCTGCACTGGCGGCGGCGGAAAGATGGCGACGATCGCCTCCTGGATCTGGCCGAAGAACTGACCGTTGAGCGCCTGAACGATTGCCCCAGCCTGGAGGTCGCTGCTGGTGCGTTCCTCCGACGGCTTCAACACGACGAACGCGATCCCGGCATTGGGCTGGTTGACGAAGCCATTGATTGAGAGCCCGGGAAACGCGACCGAGCTCAGAACGCCCGGGTGCTGGAGCGCGATCGACGACATCTTGCGAATGACGGCATCGGTCCGATCCAGCGTGGAGCCGTCGGGCAGCTGCGCGAATGCGACGAGGTATTCCTTGTCCTGCGTCGGCACGAATCCCGGCGGCACTCGCGAGAACCCGCGCCTGTCAGACCGACGAGCCCGACATACAGAACGATCGCCACCGCCGCAACGCGGAGCACTCGTCCAACGCCCTCCGTGTAGGCTCCGGACGCGCGGGTGAAGAAGTGGTTGAACCCGCGGAAGAACCATCCAAACAGGCGATCGGCTGATCCGCTGCACGACATCGCGCGGCGCACCGTGCGGCCTCAGCAGCCGCGACGCCAGCGCCGGACTGAGCGTCAGCGAATTGAACGCCGAGATCACCGTGGAGATCGCGATCGTCAGCGCGAACTGGCGATAGAACTGGCCCGTGAGGCCGCTGACGAACGCCGTCGGCACGAACACCGCGCAGAGCACGAGCGCGATGGCGATGATCGGCCCCGAGACTTCCTCCATCGCCCGTCGTCGTCGCTTCGACGGGCGGCAATCCGAGCTCGATGTGCCGCTCCACGTTCTCCACGACCACAATCGCATCGTCCACGACGATGCCGATCGAGAGCACGAGGCCGAAGAGCGAGAGCGTGTTGAGCGAGAAGCCCATCGCCAGCATGACCGCGAACGTGCCGATGAGCGAGACCGGGACGGCGACGAGCGGGATGATCGAAGCGCGCCATGTCTGCAGGAACACCATGACGACGATCACCACGAGGAGGATCGCTTCAAAGAGCGTCTCGACGACGGCGCGAATCGAGTTGCGGACGAACGTGGTCGGGTCGTACACGATGCGGTAGTCGACGCCTTCGGGGAACGACTGCTTCAACGTGCTCATGACCTCGCGAACCTGGTTCGAGGCCTCGATGGCGTTCGTCCCCGGCCGCTGGAAGATTCCGATCGCGACTGCCGGCTTGTTGTCCAACAGACTTCGCAGCGCGTACACGTTGGCGCCGAGCTCGACGCGTCCCACATCGCGAACGCGTGTGATCTGTCCGTCCGGCGTGGCGCGGACCACGATGTCGGCGAACTCGTCTTCCGTCGTCAGCCGGCCGCGCGTGTTGACGGAGAGCTGGAACGTCGTGTCGACGGGTGCCGGCTGCGCACCGAGGACGCCGGCCGCGACCTGAATGTTCTGTTCACGAATGGCGCGAATGACGTCTGATGTCGTCAGCCGGCGCGATGCCAGGCGATCGGGATCGAGCCAGACACGCATGCTGTATTCGCCGGCGCCGAAGACCTGCGCGCTGCCGACCCCGGGAATGCGGGCGAGCTCGTCCTTCACCCGCAGGTGGGCGAAGTTCGAGAGGTAGAGCATGTCGTAGCGCTCGTCGGGCGAGACGAGGTGAACGACCATGATGAAATCGGGCGTCGACTTCTCCGTGACGACGCCGATGCGCTGGACTTCAGACGGGCAGCCGCGGCAGCGCCTGCGCGACGCGGTTCTGCACCTGTACCTGCGCGTTGTCGAGATCGGTCCCGAGTGCGAAGGTGACGGTGAGCGTCATCCGCCCGTCAGAGGTCGCCTGCGAGAACATGTAGAGCATGTCCTCGACGCCGTTGATCTGCTGCTCGAGCGGCGAGGCAACGGTCTCGGCAATCACGCGCGGATTCGCGCCCGGGTAGGTCGCCCGCACGACCACGGTTGGCGGCACGACCTGCGGGTACTCGCTGATCGGCAGCTGGAAGAGAGCGAGGGCGCCGGCGACGACAATCACCAGCGACAGCACGGCCGCAAAGATCGGCCGATCGACGAAGAACCTGCGAGAATTTCATATACGGAGCTCAGTTGGAGGAGGGTTCGTTGACTGACGCGACCTGCGCCATGTCGACGACGACGGGCGTGACCTGCGCGCCGGGCCGCACGCGCTGCAGGCCGTTGATGACGACCGGTTCGCCTGCGGCCAGGCCGGAGCGGACGACGCGCAAGCCATCGACGATCGGGCCGAGCGTCACCGTCCGGTATTCGATCTCGTGCTTCGGTCCCACGACGTAGACGAACTTCTTGCTCAGATCCGTCCCGACGGCGCGGTCCTGAATCAGCAGTCCGTGGTAGGAGCCGGTACCGGCGAGACGCAGCCGGACGAAGAGCCCAGGCGTCAGCTGTCCGTCGGTGTTTCGAAACACGGCGCGTCCGCGAATCGTGCCCGTCGCGCCATCGAGCTGGTTGTCGAGGAAGTCCAATCGGCCCTGACGAGGGAAGCCCTCATCGTTGGCCAGCGCCATCCGGATGGGGAGCTCGCTCGATCGCCTTGCGGCTGCGCGGATCCGTGCCGCCGCCGGCGCGTGTACTTGAGGAAGATCTGCTCGTCCGCGTCGAAGTACGCGTAGACGGGATCGAGCGAGCACCACCGTCGTGAGCAGCGTGGCCTCGCCGGGTCCGCTCGAAACGAGGTTGCCTTCCGTGACGATCGCGCGCCCGACGCGGCCGTCGATGGGCGAGGTGACCTGCGTGAACTCGAGGTTCAATTCCGCCGCCCGCAGCGCGGCCTCGACAGCCGCTGTCTGCGCCGACGACTCCTGCGCAAACGCCGCACGCCGGTCGTGCTCTTCGCTCGCGATGGCGTTTTCAGCGCTCAGACGTTCCGCACGCCGCAGTTCCGAGTCTGCACGCTGAGCCGTCGCGTGCGCGCGGGCGAGCTCGGCGCGAAGACGATCGACTTCAGCCTGGAACGGCCGCGGATCGATCTGAAACAGCAGGTCGCCTCGGCGGACGATGGCGCCTTCCTCGAATCGCACGGCAGCGACAAGCCTGAGACGCGCGGCCGGACATCGACGGTGTCAACGGCCTGTAACCGGCCGGTGAATTCATCCCATTCGGTGACGTCGCGCGAGAGGACGTGCGCGACCGTGACCTGTGGTGGTGGCAGGTGGAGCTTGTTGCGCCGCCGTGTGCGTGCTGCAGCCGAACGAGAGTGTGGCGAGGGCGAGCGATGCGAGAGCAATGAGCTTCATACAGTCGCAGTCTGGCTGTCCGACGCGTGTCAAACAATCGGGCAGTGGGCGCATACGCGACTCGCGCATGCGCCCGAGGTCCGACCCGCGACATTCCGACGAGGGCGATCTACGACTTTTGGACGAGGGAATCCTCGGCCGTGCAGACCATCTCGTCATCGCAGGGCGACTCTGCTTGATAATTGAAGTTGCCGACGCGTGTCCGTAGCGGGAAGCGTCATGTCTGAACCGAAGACGGCCGTTGAAGTGGAATGTGACAACGCCAGGCACAGCCGCGCTGCCGCTCGATACCCACGATCCGGAGATGCTGCGTGCCGCGCTCGTCCGCGAAAACATCGAGCGACGTCGCGCCGAGTGCCTCGCGAAGATTCAGACCGACGTCGTGAAGATCGCCGTCGATCTGCTCGTCCGCGAGCCCGACATCGACGGCTTCTTCCGCGCCTTGTTGAAGACACTTGCGGAAGAGGGTGAGAGCCACAAGGTCGGCGTCTGGCTGATCGACGACGATCGCCAGGGCTGCGATCTCTGGATGGTGCACCTGGACGACAAGGTGATTACCGCGGAAAGCCCCGAGTGGCAGACGACGACGTTTCCGCGACGGATGATGGCGGAGCATCTGTTCGCTTACGCGCCGGGATGGCACCAGACGATCGAGTACCAGCTGCGACGATCGAGCGACTGCCGGAGGCGCTGCGCAACTTCATCAGCCGTGAAGGGCTGAGGACGACCGTCATCACCCCGCTCGTGCTGAGCGGCAACAACCTTGGCTGGGTGACGCTCTGCGCCGTCGAGACACCCGAGTGTTCGGGGCAGTGGTGGCGCATCGCGCTGATTGAAGCGATCGCGCAGGCAGGCGGCGCTGGCGCTCCATCACAGCCGGCTGGTGGAGCTCAATCGAGTCGAGGAGCGCAGGAAAGCGATCCTCGAGGAGCGGAATCGGCTGGCGCGTGACATCCACGACACGCTCGCCCAGGGCTTCGGCGCGATCCTGATGCAGCTGCAGGCTGCGCAGCGCGAAGCCTGTGTGCTTTCTCCAGCCGCCGCCGTGAGCATCGAGACGGCGATCGAGCTTGCGCGCACGCACATGGTGCAGGCCCGCCGCTCGGTCGGAGCCCTGCGGCCGAACGTGTCCGGTGAAGAAGATCTCGTCCGCGCGATCAAGCGCATCGCGGAGCTGGGACGGCGCACGGCAAATGTCCCGATCGATTTGCAGCTCGACGAGCTGCCGCGCTTTGGCGACGGCGTCGAACGCGAGGTCGCCGGGATCGTGCAGGAAGCGCTGACCAACGCGCTGCGCCACGCGCGTGCCCGTCGAATCACTATCCGTGCCTCGACGGTCAATTCACTCGGCCTGCGGCTGTCGGTGGCTGACGACGGACGGGGGTTCACGCAAGGGCAGTCCTCGTCAGGATTCGGGATGACGAGCATGCAGGAACGCGCGGAGCGAATCGGGGCGTCGCTGACGATCGTCACGGCGCCTCGCAGCGGGACCGAGGTCGTGCTCGCCTGGGAACCCTCGTCGCTCCTCACTCAGGTTTATGCCATCAACTGACGTCGCGTCACCCACGTCGCGCGCAAGCGTTCTGCTGGTTGACGACCATGCCCTGCTCAGAACGGGTGTGGCCAACATCATCAACCAGGAAACCGATCTCCATGTGGTCGCCGAAGCCGGCAATGGCGTCGAGGCGCTCGAAGCGTTCGATCGCTATCATCCGGATGTGACGCTGCTCGATCTCCGCATGCCGGTCATGGAAGGCGTCGAGGTCGTCCGGCGGATGCGGGAAAAGGATCCGCGCGCTCGCGTGATCATCCTGACGACCTACGACACCGACGAAGAGATTTCACGCGCGCTGAAAGCGGGTGCCAAGGCATACGTGCTGAAGGACATCTCGGCCGAACGCGCTCATCGCATGTATCCGCGACGTGCTGGCCGGCAAGACGTATCTGGCGCCGGCGGCGGCGGCCAAGCTCGCCGAAGACGTCACGCGCGTCCAGCTCACGCCGCGCGAGCTCTCGACGCTGCGACTGCTCGCAGACGGCAAAGCCAACAAGGAGATCGCGACCGAGCTCGGCATCAGCGAGCGCACGGTCAAGACACACCTCGGTCATCTTTTCGAGAAACTGGGCGTGACCAGCCGGACCGAGGCCGTGAAGATCGCCACGCGTCGCGGCCTCGTTCGCCTCGGGTAGCCGGAACACCCGGGATTCAGATCACACGCAGACTGCTGCCGGCGTCGAGAAACTTGAACGTCATGCGGCCTTTGCTCGCTTTGGCGAGCGTGCGCACCTTTCGTTCCAGGGCACGCATGTGGGCGACTTCCTTGTGCCCCGCGACCGCCGCACTGCAGTTGAACCAGAACTTGAATTTCCCAGGGGCTTTCAGGCGCCGCTTTGCCATCAGCTCGACGACGTCAACGGCCGGATTCCCATGCTTGCCGTCGCCGCAGAAGATGTAGTGCGTCGCAATCACGCGGTCGAGGAGATCGGTATCGACCACGTTGTTCCTGGAGCCGTGATGGGGGACTTTGAGAATGTCCACCGTGAACGGCCGTCCATTGTCGTCCAGATGTCCCGTGTCCTTCAGTCCCTCCACGAGGTGATCCCATCGGCCGTCGCCGGTGAGCAGGATCGACTGGGCGCCTTCCTCGACGAGCAGCATCAGAGAGGCGAGGTTCGGCGGTGTGACGCTGTCGGGATCACCGAACGCTTCGGCCTGCAGTTGAATCATGGCGAACAGGTGATCGAAGTCGGCGGCGCCGATCGCTTTCTCGTCCGCCCGCGACTGCTTCGCTGAGCTTGGTGAGGAACGTCCGGCTCGTGGCCTTGTCGAGCCAGTCTTTCCACTCCGTTCGCAGGTCCTCGAGTTGCTTCGTGGATGGCGCCAGTATGGTGATGGCGAAGTTACCGAGCTTGATTGGCGTCTGGCCTTTTCGGCGCATCAACAGCTTGCCTTCGGCCTGCCGGTTCAGCGGGATGTTCAGTTGGTTGGCTGCGATGCGCCGTGACACCCGGATGGCTTCACCGACGCTGGACGTCAGCGCTGCCTGGGCCCGGCCGATCTCGCGCAGGCTATCGAGTTCTGCGCCGGACAGCACCGGCGCCATGGCGGCAAGCGTTTCCTCGATCGGTTCCGCGTTCCTCGGGAGTTGATCGCGGAAGCCGTTGTGCCAGATCCCGCCTATCTCCGGCGGCCGCGGCGCACGCGGCGGCTTGTGCTTGCGATTGCCGTTCTTGACCTGATGCTCGTGCACCCGCCACAGCACTTCGTCGTCGAGCATCCGGAGCACACCGCCGATGTGGTCCTGATCGATGTGCGACACGTACACGAGGTCGATGTCCTTCTTTTTCTTCTTGCGAAGCGCGGAGATCCCGGAGGCGACGTGGGCGCTGTACGCGTCTGGCATTCCGCCGTCGACGAGGATTCGCGTCTCGTCGCCGGTGTCGGCGAGCAGCAGGCAGTCACCCTTCCCGGACTGAAACATGGTGAGCTGCATTACTTGAGATCCTTTCTACCGTCGATCTGATCCACCTCGGCGAGCGCGGCATCCGGATCGATGACGCCGAACCCGGCGTCATTCGTCCACTCGAAGCCGGCCCCCGGCAGCGGCTTTGCCGTTCGCTTGAGAATCGCTTCGATCTGAGCGGCCGTCAGCCGCCGGTTCTTGGCCAGCATCAGACCGACGACGCCGGTGACGAACGGACTGGCCATGCTCGTGCCCGTCATGCCGATCCACTCCTCGCCATCGCCGGCAAAGCCCTTGGCTGCGACGATGTCCGTCCCGGGTGCGGCGATATCCGGTTTCTGGCGCCCGTCGCGTGTTGGTCCCTGGCTGCTCGAGATGTTGATCCTGTTCGCGACGGCATCGAGGTTGGCCACGGTGATCACCCGGTTCGCACAACCGAGCGAGCTCACGGTCGTGTTGTCGACCAATGAGCTCTCGGTGAAGAACGATGGAAACGCCCAGGCCTCGCGCTCGGCGACACGACCGAGTTGCTGCGGGTCGTCGCGCTCGATCCAGGAGTGGAATCGGCCGTCCCTGATCTCGCGCGCATGCAGGCGCACCATCCATGTGCCCGCCGGCACACCCACGACTTCGGTCGCAGAGAAGAACGGGCTCAGATAGAGGCTGATGTAATTGTGGCCGTTGGCCGGGTGATAGACCTCGTTGTAGACGCTCAGAACGGTCCCGTCCTCGATGATGCGATTCTCGATGAACTCGCGCGGTTCGATCGGACCGATCCAGTCCTTGCCGGGCGGCTTCACCGAGACGGCGATCCGATCCTGCGCGCTGAACCAGATTTCCATCTCGTTCTCGGAGACATCCATGATGCCGTTGCCGACGACGACCCACTCCATGTCGCGCACGAGACCCGCGGCCGGGATCGTGCCGCTCGAGTGGATTCTCCCGGTGATGAACCCGAGGTCGTTTTCGGACTCGGCGCGCTCCTGGCCGGAGTTGCCCGCGGCGACGACGACCGCTCGCCCTGAGGTCGTCAGCGCGGCGTCGATCCAGCGTGTGACCGCCGCGCTCCCGTCGTGCGCGTGCCCGTTGGTCGCCAGGCTGACGTTGATGACAACCGGCTTGTTGAGTTCTGCGCCAAGCCGCAGCAGGTAGTCCACGGCATCGGCCAGCCTGCTGGAGTCGTAGAAGGAGAGCCTGCGGTCCTCGTCCGACTGCGGCAGTGAGATCAGCACACCAGCGATGTCCGCGTTTCGGCAGACGCCGCGGTTGCCGGCCGCGATGCTGGCAACGTGCGTGGCGTGCGACCCTTCGACCAGCTGTGATTGCTTTTCGATGTCGGTTGCGGGCAGTCCCAGGCGAGGTGCGGCCTTGAGGGCAGCGTTGAGGTGCTCACGATGGAATTCGGCGCCGTAACTGAACTGGCTGCCCTCGGGGCTCTCTCGTTCGCTTCCGCCCTGATCCCATATCCGCACGAAGCGGGTGCTGCCCTTACCATCGAGGAAGTCCGAATGAGCAAAATCGAAGCCCTGCACGTCGACGATGCCAATGAGGACATCCTGGCCGTACTTGTGTTTGCCTGCTCCCTGGAACCGGCGGAGATCCGTTGACGGCGCCTTGGGTCGCAACTCCGCGAGGGCGGGCATCGGTGCCTTCAGTGCTTCAGCGATCTCGACGAAGGCCACCTGCGGCGCGCTGGCCAGTTTCGGAACGTCATTGAGCTTGGTCTGCACCTGCATGATGCGGCCGCTGCGCGAGGTGGGGCGATCATGCCAGGGTGGATCCTCGGCTCTCGCGTCATCGAGGTAGACGAAGACGTTGGTCAGGACATCGGGCGTGATGGCCTTGAGCCGCGGCGCCTTCAGTTTCTTCTTCATTTCCTTCCGGGTTACCCCCGCGGCAGCCTTGCCCCGCAGTGGCGGCACCTTCTTCAGCAAATCGGGCTTGACCACCGACAGTGCCGCGCACCGTTCCGCGCGCACGACGTTCACGGTCGTATCGCCGTCGGCGATCATCCGCAGCTTGGGCTGAAGCTTGCGAAGAATCTCATTCCCAACTTTTGGAGGCATAGTCCATCTCGCAGACGCAGGAGTGCCTGAGTGTTACATACCTATAACGCACGGGGCAGGCCAACGGAACAAAGATCGCCGATGCGATCTGGGTCGGTGGGAAGCGCTCTGATGCTGCTGATGTTCTGGGGTCAGCTGACGAAGCTGCTCGTTGTGGCGGTGGCTCTCGCCGTCGAGATGTTCGCGACGCTGCCGTTCCGCGCGGCGGTCAAAGTCTCCGTCGCGACTTCTGTTTCGGCTCCAGCTTGAAGACGACGTGCGCGGTCTTCTCGATAAGCTTGTAGACGACCAGGTAACAACCCAACATGGCGAGCGCGGGGAGCGTGTAAGGGGTGAGAGTTGTAGCGATCTGAGCCCACATGACCCCCGCTTATCGCAAAATGCGATCCACCAGACAGCCTTGAAAAGGGGCGAGGCTTCTTCGGTCCGATGTCGGGATTACGGCCAGAAAGGACAACAGCTGAGCCTTTTTCCCGACATCTCACTCGGTCGCTTATCGTGCGACGTCTTCGTGCACGCTGGATGACGGCTCTGGCGGCGGCAGCCCCTTGGCCTTCGCGTCGGCGACGGCCGCCTCGAACTTCCTCGCGCCGCTCATCGCGTACTTCACCGCGCCGTTCCCCTCGTGACATTCGTAGGGAAGCGGTTGGAAGCCGGGCGGCGAGATCAGCGGAATGGCGATCGTAAACGGACGTTCGTAGGTCTTCTGATCGTCGACGGTCACGTCGTACAGAACCACGTCGTCGGAGACGCGGGTGAAGTGCTCGACCATACGCATGGCCGCGCTATGCCGCAGACCATTTCCGTTGGCGCCGATGCTTGTTCGATCGGTGAAGTTCGTCGTTTCCACGACGAGCGTGTCGCCGGACCAGCTGCCGCGCGAGTCGCCGAGCAGTTGGCGAATCTGCGGGCCGAGCGACGGACGTCCGTCCACCGGGATGACCCGTGTGTCGTGAATCATCTCGTAACTGAAGACGAGCGAGTCCGGAGTCTGAAGGATGCGGTTACCGTTGCCGTAGACCACGGGCAGGATCGATCCGAGGATGCCGCGGGTGATACAGCGATCGTAGAGGGTGAAATCCTCTGGCGTATCGAATGGGCCGGCGCCGAAGCTGCCGCGATCGCGGGTGGCCCTGCGCTTCTCCGCCTCAGGCGTTACAGCCGGCGTACGGCCGTTCGGCGGATCGACAACGAGCGAGGTCAGGCGGAACGTGATGTCACCGCGCCACGCGCGATCGCGTCCGGCCGTGCCTGCGCCCGCCGCCGTCAAGGCGTCTTCTCGCGTCTTGCTCTCACGCGTGACGCGATCGGCGTATTCGGCATCGTTCAGAAACATGCGGTGCCCGAACTGGGCGGGGCGGTCGCGCGGTACGCCATGGACCGCATCGCTGGTCCACGACCCCTCGAAATCAGGATGCCCCCACGCGGTTCGCCGCGGGGTCCAGGTCGCGGCGACACCGAAGTGCTCGCGCAGCGTGCGCACCAACTCGAGGTGGCGATCGAGCGTCCAATTCGCCACGGCGTGCGGGGCCCCCGGGGTTCGACGCCGTGGAAAAACGGGCTCCACACCGCTGTTACCGACTCCGCGCAGCTCCGCGAGCTGCGCGGCCGTCACGCTACGAGCCCGTTTTACCGTCTTCGTGTGTCACGGCGCTCACAGTCGCGCTCTCAGAAGCACCCTGCGGCGAGCAGTCCCCGGCGAGCCACTCTGATCACCGCGTTGCGGCGGGACATATGCTGCGGCAGCGAACCTGCGAGCGGCGCGTCGCACGCGACAGACGGGAAAACACTTCGCAGGGAAGACTGCCGGCCAGGTCACGATCCACCCAGGCAAGCGCGCGGCGGGGACCTGGCCTGGCCGGGTCGCGTCCCCTCATCCCGAAGAAGGGTTTTCCCGCGCCGTCGAGCGGTTCGCCGAGCAGCGTGTGTCCCGCCGCTCACTGATGGAAGTCCGACGAACGAATGCAGCGGGATTGCCTAACTCCAATCTGATGTCATAACGACGTCGGCCTCGCGACGGCCTGAGTAGACTGTGGGTGTCCAAGCTCACAGCGCTCGGGTCGAAGGAGGCCGAGATGAAAATTATAGGATGTGATTTGCACGCCGCCCAGCAGACCATCGCGATGTTGGATCGCGAGACAGGGGAGGTCGTCGAGAGGGTCTTGCCACACGAGGCCGGGGTAGTGCGGGAGTTCTATGGGGCGTTGCCGGCGCCGGTCGTGGTCGGGCTCGAAGCCACTGGGTCGATGGGGTGGTTTCTCCAGCTACTCGACGAGCTGAAGATCGCGTACCGCGTGGGCCATCCAGCGACGATCCGCAAAGCCGAGACGCGCAAGCAGAAACACGATCGACGAGATGCGGCATTACTGCTGCAGCTGCTGACCGAGAATCGGTTTCCGGCGATCTGGATCCCCTCGACCGAGTTGCGGGATCTGCGGGCGCTCTTACTGCATCGGCACCAATGGGTGCGCCTGCGGACGCGCGTGCAGCAGGCGTTACACGCGATCGTCCTGGGTTACGGTGTGCAGCGCGGGCACGCGCTGTGGAATCGAGACGGCCAGGCGATGCTGGCGGCGTTGCCCCTGTCCCCGCATGCCGCACATCGCCGCGATGAGCTGCAGGCGCTGTATCAGCACTTGGATGCGCAGGTCGATCGGCTCGACGAACGCGTGCAGCACACCGCGGCGCAGCGGCCTCGCGCAACCGCACTCATGACGCATCCCGGTGTGGGGGCTGTCACGGCGTTAGCGACGGAGGTGTTCCTCGGGGATCCGTCCCGATTCGCCGATAGCAAAGCGGTGGCGAGTTACGTCGGGATGATCCCCAGCGAATACTCGAGTGGCCGTCGGCAGCGCCTCGGTGGGCTCAGTAAGCAAGGCAACCCGCTGCTCCGATTCCTCTGGGGGGAGGCCGCCATGCACGCGGTGCGTCGCGATCCGGAGCTGCAACGATTTTACCGACGCAAGCTGCAGCAGAAGGGACTGGGCAAGGCCCGCGTGGCCGCCGCCCGCAAGCTCGGGATTCGCTTGTGGATTATGTTGCGCGATGAGATCGAATACGACGAGTTCTGCCGCCGTGACCCGCGACGGCAGTCATGACGGTGGCGCCCGTGCGGGGATGCCTGTGTGGGTCGTGGTCCTCCGACGCGAGTGACCGGCAAACTGATTAGGCTACCCGCCTCCCTCGCGTGGAGGGAGTTCGCACGAGTCATCATGGTCCGACGTGACCGAAGAGATGTTTGGTGGGGTACCACCGTCGTGATGCAGTGACACGGACTGAGCGTCGAGCGTGGACATCGATGAAATGCGGCGACCGTGCCACGGCCGCCTCCGCCAGCTCTTTGGCTATTGAGAGCCGGCTCCGGCGGCCTGAGTGGTCGACGTGTCTCTTGACACCGCCGACGTCGTTAGAGATGACCCACTACCCGAATCCGGGACAGGCACCTGAACAGGTGATGGACCGCAGCGTCCGCCGGTGTACGATGCTGGCCGGACCCGCCTTCGCTGAAGAGCGGCGGGTAAAGAGGATATGAAATGACCAGGCGCTTCTTCACCCTCGCGATCACGCTGACGGTAGTCTCGCCTCTCCCAGCGTCCGCGCAAGCGACGCGCGCCGTTCCGGCTGCCCAGACTGCAGCGGCTCCGAAGAACTGGACGCCGCCGCGCACGCCGTGGGGCGAACCCGACTTGCAGGGCACGTACTCGAACAGGACCATCACGCCGTTCGAGCGCCCGGCCAACGTGGCGGGCAGGGAGTTCTTCACACCGGAAGAAGTGGCCGCGCTCGAGAAACGCGCGCAGGAGCAGAGCGGCGATGAGGGACGTTCAAAGGGTACGCGGGGCGACGTCGAGCGCGCGTACAACGACTTCTGGTGGGATCGCGGGACCAAGGTCACGTCGCTGCGGACCTCTCTCGTCATCGATCCGGCAGATGGCCGCGTGCCGGCGTTGACCGAGCAGGCGAAGGTGCGCGCCGCCGATGAACCGAAGCGACCGGCGTTTCGCGGGACCGGGGCCAACGGCCGGGGCACCGATAGCTGGCTCGATCGCAGCACGTTCGAGCGATGCATCACCCGCGGCATGCCCGGGGCGATGAGCCCGACGGCCTACAACAACAACTATCGGATCACACAGGGGCCCGGCTACGTTGCGATTCAGATCGAGATGCTCGGTGGCACACGCGTGATCCCAACCGACGGGCGTCGTCACGTCAGTCAGTCCATCCGGCAATGGATGGGAGACTCGGTCGCCCGATGGGAAGGCGACACGCTCGTGGTCGACACGACGAACTTCACAGACAAGGTGCTCTATCGCGGCGCCGCCGAGGATCTCCATCTCGTCGAACGTTTCACACGCGTCGGCCCGGGACAGATCGACTATCGCGTTACGATCACCGATCCGACGACTTTCACCCAGCCGTGGACGGTGGCCATTCCGTTCATCGATACCGGTGAGGACATGTTCGAGTACGCCTGCCACGAGGGGAACTATGGAATGGAAGGCATTCTCAGCGGCGCGCGAGAGGAAGAGCGCGCTGCCGCAGGAGAGCGGAGGTAGCATGCGCCACCATCTCACTGTCATCGCCGCAGCCCTCCTGCTCTCGGGCGTTTCCGCGTCGGCTCATCACTCGTTCGCGGCGGAGTTCGATTCGAACAAACCGATCCAGCTGCGAGGGACGGTCGTGAGGGTCGAGTGGATCAACCCGCACACATGGATTCACATCGACGTGAAGGAAGGCGACGGGAAAACGGAGCGATGGATGATCGAAGGCGGCACACCAAACACGCTGCTGCGTCGCGGTCTGACTCGCGATACGCTTCCCGAGGGTACAGAGATCCTGGTTGACGGTTACCGGGCGAAGAACGGATCGAACAGGGCCAACGGCCGGGACCTGACGTTTGTCGACGGACGCAAGCTCTTCATGGGATCGTCGGGAACAGGTGCGCCCAAGGACGGTCGTGACGCCTCCGAAAAGTAACCGAGTGGATTGCGTCAGTAGACTTTGAAGATCAGGCCCGTCGAGAACTCGATCTGCCACACGATGTCGGCATCGAGACCGAAGAAGCAGATGCCAGGTGAGCAGCTGGCGACCCTCGCGTCGGCGTAGACGAACGTCGCAGACACCTGACCATTCAATCGCACGCCGACGCGCGCGGTTGGAAACAGCTTGACCCCGCCGCCGGCGCCGAGGGTGAAGCGCATCTCACTGTCACCCCCGCCCGCGTATCTCGTCAGACCAAGCGTGCCGATCGCGAATGGACGCACGCGGCCCTCCGAGTACTCCTGGAGTGCGCCGCCCTGGAAGTGATCGACGCTGACGCGCCAGCGAGCCGAAGGACCGAACGGTGTCGGCTGTACCGTCACGTGCGTGTCCTGATGGGTGAAAAGTCCTTCCACCTGGAGCCCGTTTCCGAGCGGAACGTCCACGATGGCACCAACCGCGGGCGCACCGTCCGTGTCGACCGGTTGACCGGTCACGAGCTCGAAGAAGTCACCACCGAAGCGATACCCGCCAAATGGCGTGATCTCGACGCCCTGAGCATGGGTAGGCGAGGCGTGACCGACCAGGCATACCACCAATGAAATCGCGCTGAGCACGCGGGATTGGCAGGATGGCATGGCGGGATGCTCGCCCTTGGCCTGCATGTGACATGCCCCGAAAGGCGAGGCCTCAGAATACATGCGTCTTGCCGGCCACGGAAGAGCCGGCATGGACACCCTCGAATCGGTATAGCGCCCGGTCCCAAAACCTCATACACTCTGGCGCCGATCGGCGGATCCACCGTCCACGATCTACCATTCCGAGAGGAGTTCCGCGATGAGAGTTGCGTTGTGCATCGCCATGTTTCTTGTGGCCATGGCTGGGAGCGTCTCAGCGCAGACGGACCAAAAACCAAAGAAGTTTCTTGGCGGGCCCCTCGTCATTGAAGACCAGGGCAGCTTTTTCGTCGGGGGAGTCCAGAAGGTCACGGAGCATGCGGTGATACCGCAGGCAGCGCCGGGGGCACAGGCGCCGCCCGCGCCCACGCCGCAGCAGATCACGATCGGCCAGATGTACGTCCAGTTCCAGATCCCGGAGAAGAAGTACGGCGGGGGATGGCCGGTCATCATGGTGCACGGCTCGACACATACCGGGGCCTGTCTGGAGGCGACGCCGGACGGTCGCGAAGGTTGGTACCCGTACTTCGTTCGACGCGGCGTCCCGAGCTACGTCGTCGATCAGGCCGGCCGCGGCCGATCGGGATTCGATCAGTCGGTACTTCATGAGAGCGAAGCGCGTCTGGCCAGCGGCGATACCAAAGGCGCAGCCGAACTGATTCCGAGCTTCGGACGCATCACGGACAACGGTGCATGGACCGCGTGGTTCGGTCACCTGATTCCCCAGGGTTCGACGGTCCTCACCGGCACATTGATTCCGCACGGCGATGCGCGCGATCCCAACCCGAAGCCTGACGCCTACCAGCACGTCGCGCCGCTTTTCCCAATCGAGGCGACCGACGCGAGTCTGGTATCGCGTGCGGGTGCACTCGGACCGACGCCTGCGGCTGGTTCGAGCAACTACTATGCGCTCGAGTACTACAAGCAGCTTGTGCCTAATGCTGAGGTAACGCTCCCCGGCTCGACCTGCGCCTCATGCGATCCAAAGGAGCTTTCGCCCGCCAATACCTGGACTCCACAGAACCTTGCGGCGCTCGTCGAGCGGCTGGGCGGGGCGATCGTCGTGACCCACTCACAGTCGGGGATCATGGGGCATCATATGACCCGAATCCTGAAAGAGCGAGGGCACCTCGATCTGCTAAAGGGACTGATTACGCTGGAGGGGTCGTGCTCGCTCAGCAACAGCGGGCTCACAGCGGCCGACTTCGACAACATCCCGTACATGGCGCTCAAGGGCGACTACGCGGCGACCAGCACGGTGTGTCAGGAAACGGTCGATGCGATCAACGTGCGGCGCGCCGCGAAGCAGGGAACGGCCAAAGCGGAATATCTCAAGCTGGATGACATGGGAATCCTCGGTGTGACCCACATGATGATGCTCGACAAGAAGAACCTCGAGATCGCCGACATCATGCTGGGCTGGGTGGAGAAGAACGTTCGCGGGGACAAACGTCGCTGACATAGATCCGGACGTCTACGCGCGCCGACAGCGCGTGAGGGACACTCGTAACGAACCACAGGAGCGCCAGTATGAAGAGACTTTCGAGGCTGTTCATGGTCGTCGCATCCCTCGGGATAGGAGCCGCTTGTTCCAGTTCGACACCGTCAGAATCATCATCAGCCGGTGGTGGAAGCGCCGCGCCATCACCGGTAGCCGAAGCGGACAAGCAGTGGACGATGCAGAACAAGAACCAGTCTGCGACGCGCTACAGCTCCGTGAACGAAATCAATGCTGAGAACGTGAAGAACCTGAAGGTGGCGTGGACGTTTTCAACCGGCGTCCTGCGCGGTCACGAAGGTGAGCCGCTGGTCATCGGCAACACGATGTACGTCCACACACCGTTCCCCAACATCGTATACGCCCTCGATCTGAGCAAAGAGGGCGCACCGGTGAAATGGAAGTACGCGCCGAAGCAGGATCCAGCCGTCATCCCGATCGCGTGTTGCGACACGGTCAACCGGGGCGTCGCGTATGCCGACGGCAAGATCTTCCTGAATCAGCTCGATACCAACACCGTCGCCCTCGATGCCGAGACCGGCAAGGAACTGTGGAAGGTCAAGCAAGGCGACTACAAGATGGGTCAGACCATCACGTCCGCGCCGATGGTGATCAAGGACAAGGTGATCTCCGGAATCTCCGGTGGAGAGTTTGGCGTCAGGGGATTCGTCACCGCCAACGACCTGAACACCGGCAAGCAACTGTGGCGCATGTACAGCACCGGGCCGGAAGCGGAGGTTGGTTTCCCTGGCTCAGTAGAGACATGGGAAGGCGACGAGTGGAAGCGGGGCGGCGGTACGACTTGGGGCTGGTACAGCTACGACCCAGAGCTGAATCTGTTCTACTACGGCACCGGCAACCCGGGATCGTGGAACCCTGATCAGCGGCCGGGTGACAACAAGTTCTCGATGACGATCTTCGCCCGCAATCCCGATACCGGGAAGGCGGTGTGGGCGTATCAGAAGACGCCGCACGACCGGTGGGATTACGACGGCATCAACGAGAACGTCCTCGTCGATCTGAACATGAACGGCCAGACGAGAAAGGCGCTCGTCAATTTCGATCGCAACGGCTTCTCATATGTCCTCGACCGCACCAACGGTGAACTGCTGCTGGCACAGCCCTTCGTGCACGTCAACTGGGCGAAGGGCATTGATATGAAGACTGGCAGGCCAATCGAGGATCCCGAGAAGCAGACCTCTGCGACCAAGAACACGAAGGACATCTGTCCCTCGGCGATGGGCGGCAAGAATCAGCAGCCGGTCTCGTATTCACCGCGAACCGGGTACTTCTACGTGCCCACCAACAACCTGTGCATGGACTACGAAGGGGTCCAGGTGAAGTACCAGGCGGGCCAGCCGTACGTCGGCGCGATCGTCGTGAGCAAGCCTGGCCCTGGCGGCAACCGCGGTGAGTTCGTCGCATGGGATCCCGTGGCCGGCAAGAAGGTGTGGGGGATCAAGGAAGAACTGTCGGCATGGGGTGGCGCGCTCTCGACCGGTGGCGACGTGGTGTTCTATGGAACGATGGAGGGGTGGCTCAAGGCGGTCAACGCCAGGACGGGCGACGTACTCTGGAAGTTCAAGACGCCGTCGGGCATCATCGGCAACCCGATGACGTACGTCGGTCCCGATGGAAAGCAGTACGTTGCAGTGCTGTCGGGTGTCGGCGGGTGGTCGGGCATCGGTGTCGCAGCCGACATGAGCCTCGAAGATCCAACGGCGGGTCTCGGAGCGATCGGCGCCTTCAAGGACCTGGCGAACTTCAGCAACCAGGGCGGCGTGCTGACGGTGTTCTCATTGCCATGACGATGCGTCGTGGGCCGGGTCTTGCTGTTCAGATCCGGCAGGTATGCCCCATCGACAAATGGCGGGTCCTTAAACCAGGACCCGCCCTGCTGCTTGCCATGCTCGTGTCTCTTGTCTGTGCGGAGGCCGCCTCCGCACAGACCAAGCCTGCCTCGCCGAAGCCTGGTTCGTCTCAGCCAGGCGGAGGCGGCGGACAGTTCCGCGTGTGCGCTGACCCGGAGAACATGCCGCACTCGAACCAGAAGCAAGAGGGCTTCGAGAACAAGATTGCCGATCTGATCGCGAAGGACTTTGCCGCATCGACTCGATACACCTGGTGGGGGCAGCGGCGCGGCTTCATCCGAAACACGATGAATGCCACCCTCGAAGAAGGACGATGTGACGTCGTCATCGGCGTGCCGGAAGGGTACGATCTGGTGACGCCGACGAAGCCGTACTATCGATCGACCTATGTGTTCGTGTATCCCAGGGACAAGGGGCCGCAGGTCAAGTCTCTGGACGATCCAGTGCTCAAGAAGGTGAAGATCGGTGTGCACCTGCTTGGTGATGACTACACGAATCCGCCACCCGTTCATGAGTTGTCGAAGAGAGGCGTTGTCGGCAACCTGGTTGGGTTCAGCACATTCTATTCGGCAGAGAATCCACCGAGCTCCATCGTCGATGCCGTGGCCAGCGGCAAGGTGGACATTGCGATTGTCTGGGGGCCGGCTGCTGGATATTTCGTCAAACAGCAGCGCGTGCCATTGGTTATGGTGCCTGTACCATCAGGTAAAGGGGACCTGCCCTTCGAGTTCGGTATCTCGATGGGGGTCAAGCCGGGCAATCAGGAACTGAAACTTCGATTGGAAAAGGTGATCGAGACGCGGCGCGCGGAGATCACGAAGATACTGAACGATTTCAACGTCCCGCTCGTGGAGGGGAAGGCAGGCTCGAAGCGATGATCACCAACAGGGCCCGGGCAGCTCTTACTAGCGCCGTTGCGCTTTTCCTTGCTGCTGTGGCTGGCACCGGTCCGGTCAGCGGACCTCTGACCAACACGGTGCTGTCGGCGCAGAGCACGTCGACGACCTACAAGGACGTGTACGACGGCTGGAAGTGGTGGCACGTGTACTGTTATCGCTGTCACGGCACCAACGCGGTCGCCACATCGCTCGCGCCGGACTTGATCGATCCGAACCGGAAACTCTCGAGCGCGCAGTTCCTGAAAGTTGTTCGTGACGGCATCCCCGACAAGGGCATGCAGGGGTGGGACCAGCTGCTCGACACGAAACAGATCAACCAGATTCACCTCTACGTGCTGGCACGAACCGACAAGGTGTTACCTCCCGGACGCGTCGATGAGGTGGGCCCGAACGGTGGCCCATGGGTGCCGCCCAACGGCTGGCCCCGTCGCTGAGTCTCCCTGGCGTCCGGCTGCTTGACCCGCTGTCCCTTGGCGACGGCGGGCAGCCTGACCGTCTGTCCTCTGTAGATCCTTCATTTGCACGCGCTGGCCGGTGTCCATCCCGGCCGTGGTACGCCAGAGCCTGTCTCCCGCAAGCACTTGCTCGCGTGTGACTTCTCCCTGCTCGGGCTGGAATGGGCAGGCATCTTGCCATTCAAGAAGAAGCAGGGAGGACCAGCATGTTGAAGAGGCTTATTTCCACTTCCGTGTTGGTGGTGCTTGTCGGAGCGGCAAGTGGCGCCAATGCGTTCACGTCCACATCAGACAAGCGGACGTATTTCACATTCAATCAGCCAGTCGCGCTCCCGGGCGTGACGCTTCCGGCGGGGACCTACATGTTCCGCCTGGCTGACGACACGACGAGTCGTAAGGTCATCCAGATTGCGAACAGGGAGGGCACCGAGAGCTTTGCCATGCTTCACACGATGCCCGTGTACCGAGCGGACGTGCCGCGAGAGCCTGAGATCCGGTTCATGGAGACCGCCTCGGGTGCACCAGTAGCGGTGAGGGCGTGGTGGAAGGACGGCGACCGGACAGGTTACGAGTTCATCTACTCACAGGAAGAACTCGCAAGACTGAACCGCGCGGCAGCAGCGGCCGAGCCCGAGGCTGAAGCGCGCATCGAGCCGCGAATTCCGGTCGACGCTGAACCGGCCGGTGAGCCTGTTGCCGAAGGACCGCTATCGGGTCCTGATGTTGTCGACGGTGACGGGCTTCATGTTGTCGACGGTGACGGGCTTCCGGCAGAGGAGCCCGAACTCGTAGCCCAGGCGCCTGCGAACCAGCAGGTTCCTCCGGCGCCTGAGCCACGGAGCGAGGTGCGACAGGAGACGCGTGAGGAGTTGCCGCGAACGGCAAGTCCGCTCGCGCTACTGCTCATCTCCGGCCTGGCTGCCACGGGCATCGGCCTGCGGTTGCTGCGGAAGTCGTAAACCTAGGGGCATGGCTGACTCGTGACACGACGTGGGGAGGGGCGATCCTCCCCGCGTCGCTTCTGACAGAGGAACACCATGCGCAGGCGTACCTACATCACGGCGGCAATCCTCGCTGTTGGTTTTCTCGTCAGCGCCTCGGCACAGACGCACTTCTCTGCGCGATCAGACCTTGTCGTGCTGAATGTCGCTGTCACCAATGACAAGGGCGGGTTCATCAGTGGACTGCCTGCCGACGCCTTCCAGGTGCGCGAAGAAGGGCGGCCGCAGGCGGTCAGTTTCTTCGCCGAGCAGGACGCACCAGCCACCATCGCCGTGCTCATCGATGCCAGCGGGAGCATGCTCGAGAACCGGGACCGCGTCATCGCCGGCATCACCGAGTTCGCGAAAGCCAGTCATCCCGACGACGAGTTCATGCCACTCGTATTCAACGAGCACGTGACGGCGGTGCTGCCAACGCACCAACGCTTCACCAGCGATCCAGCGGAGCTGCGCGACGCTTTGACCGGGAATCTCAATGCCCGCGGACGGACGGCATTTCACGACGCGCTCGCGCACGCAGTCGACGCTATCGGACACGGTAAGCATGAACGCAAGGTGCTCATCGTGCTCAGCGACGGCGGCGACAACGAAAGCCGACTGACGTTCAACGAGGCGTTCGAGCGAGTGTTAGCGTCGAACGTCGTCATCTACTCGATTGCGCTGGTTGATCCGCTGGCGCTCGACCACAACCCCAAGGCATTGAGACGCCTCGCCGATGGCACAGGCGGCCTGGCTTTCGAGCCCAAGAAGGTGGCGGACATCGGTCGCGTGTTTCAGTCGATCGGACGCGACATTCGAGGTCGGTACACATTGGCCTTCGCACCTGCCCAGGGCGAGACCGCCGGTCAGTTGAGACGCATCCGCGTCACGGTCGAGGCACCCGGGCATTCGGATCTGAAAGTCAGAACGCGTACGGGCTACGTGACGAGTCCACCGACGCAGGCAACTAGTGCAGGTGAGGTCGCGCGATGATCCGACGGTTTCTTGCGTTCCTCCTGGTGCTCGTGGGATTCGGAGTCTTGGTTGCGTCCGCGCTGGCGCTTTTCTGGTCGGACGACCTGCAGCGGATATACACGCCCGCACTGCCAAAGATCGAACAGTCTGAAGCAGCACCTGGCGACGATCGCGTTCAGGACGATCGCGATCAGAAGGTGACACTCGGCAAGCCGATCGGACTGCTCGAGATCCCCCGGCTGGGTCTCTCGTCCGTTGTGATCGAAGGTGATGATGTTGCGGCGCTCCTGTTCGGCGTCGGTCACCTCGCGGATACCCCTTTGCCCTGGCACGGAGGCAACAGCGTCCTGGCGGCGCACCGTGACACGTTCTTCCGCCCGCTGGCCGGGATTCGGCGCAACGACGTGATCAGATTCTCAACTGCCGATACCGAGTTCGAATACGTGGTGAAAGAGACGATGATCGTCGAGTCGACGGACGTCGAGGTGCTCGATCCGACGGACACAGCGACGCTTACGTTGATTACGTGTTATCCCTTCGACTATATCGGGCCGGCACCGAATCGCTTCATCGTCAGGGCCGAACGGCGTTCGCGCATTCCGATCGAACCGGAAGCCTGATATCGCACCTAGAAATCGGTTGGAAGTGGCACGTTGCTGGCGTCGAAGTCCTTGACCGAGCCGTCACGAGCCTTCACGAAGCCAAGCAGGCAGCCGCGTGAACCATCGCGCAGCGGATGGCACCTTACCTTGATGGTGTCGCCAGCCTTGATGTACTCGTGCGTCACGCCGATGCGCTCGAGCGCATTGCGACTCGACGCTTCGAGCGACCACCGCAGCATGCGTCCGTCCGGACCTTTGACCTCGATGTAAATCCACGAGTGTGGATTGACCAGATGCACTTCCTTCACCACGCCCTCGATGTCGGTGAAGGTCTCGACGTAGTTGCCGTGGGAGTGGTGTGCTCGTGCGGACTGCACCAGCGGGAACGCGGCTGCGACTGCACACAGTACGGTGAACGCGTGACGTCGTTGCCGCGTCATCTTGCACCACCTTGTGGAGCAGTAGCCGGAGCGCCTGTTCCTGGCCCGGCGCCCGCAGGCCGAGCGAGTGGAGGTGGCGGGTAGTCGTTGTCGTAGTAGTCGCGATACCGAACGCCGTTGCCATCCTTGTCTACGAATCCAAGCGACTGCTGAAAAAGTCCCGGTTCGGGATCGCCCTCCGGCACGGTGCCCTCGAGGATGTAGAGCCTGTTTTCGTGCATGTAGATCGCCACGAAGGTTCGCGACTGATCCTTGTTGTTGGTCAACTGGAGTTGATGCCCTTCCACCAGGTCGATGAAGTTCCACATGAAGTGGGTCACCTTGGCGTCGCGCTGCATGAACTGCCAGGACGCCCAGACCAGCGCACCACGGACGTCGGTCTTCCAGTAGCCAGCGCCCACGGCAAACCCGGCACCGATACCCGTGCACCGTTCGTCGGCGAACGGCGGACACGTCTTGGCCTTGTCAGTCAGGAGCTTCTCGATCGGACGATAGTCGACGACAGTGACGGAGTAGCGTTCCTGGTCGCGCGCGACACGATAGACGCGTGCGGGAAGGTCCGCACCGTATTCCGAGGTGAAAGTTGTCTGCGTGACGGTCGGCGCGCCGGGGAAATTCACCCTGAAGCCATCGTCGCGGCTGACGAAGTCAGTCCACTCTTGCGCCGGTGCTGGCGTCACCGACAACAGGATGAACACTGCCGTCACGGTCACGGTTGAGATCAGACGCATGACTGGGCCCTCGAGATGTCGGTCCGGCTGACCGCCTTCGCCAAGGCTATGGCGAGTCAGGAAGCCGGACGCTACGCCCGCAAGATAACACTAAGCGGGTACGGGCCGATGATCGTTCAGTGCCAACCAGCCGCGTGCGATGCGATAGATGAACCAGAGCGCGACCACACCGAGCGGCACCCAGACGATCAGGACTCCGAGGCCCAAAGTGATCAGGACGAAGGCCCAGCAGAGGCAGACCCAGAGCAGTCCCCACCAGAACGTGCGGATCTGCCACAGGAAGTGCGACTCCAGCCATGTGCCTCGCACGTCGCTCCGCTTCACGTAGTTGAGAATCACGGCAATGATCGAAGGCCAGCCGATCAGGAAGGCCCCGACGATCGTGGCGGCGCCGAGTATCCCCGTCAGCAGGCTGAGTGCGTGTAACCCGTAGATGATGTGCGTCCAGGTTGTCAGGCTTCGCTCGTCAGTCATTGGGCGTCGCGGGCCTCAGCGCGTGGATGTCGTGCGGGGCGTGAGGCTGCTGTACACAGCTTCGACGAACATGTCGGTCGTCCAGTTCCCGGCCGTCGCGCCGTAGCGGGAATCGTAGTCGAGCGTCGGCCGTGCGGCCTTCACCTGCTCGAGTGTCATCCCCTTTGTGATCATCGCCTGGACGCGGTCGCGGACGATGGTGACCATGTCGCGGTATTCGAGTACATCGAACTCGTCGGAGATGCGGCCGTGGCCAGGGATCACGAACGTGCCGCCTTCCTCGTGGTGTGCGGGAACCGCCAGGTCCAGCACCAGATTGAGGCCATTGATGATGCCCTGCACGCTGCCGCCCTTTTGAAGATCGATCACCGGGTAGCTGTCCGTGCGATAGATGTCTCCAGTCGCCACGACGTCAGATCGCCGGAAGAAGACGATACTGTCACCATCGGTGTGGGCAGCAGGGATGTGGTACATCAAGACCGGCTCGCCGTTGAAGTAGATCTCCTTCTCGCGACCGATGAAGGTCTCACTTGGAGCAGCAGAGGCAGGGAGGTGGCTCATGCGGCTGGCGACGTTGTCGTGCGCGAGTACCTTGACGGCGGTCTGTGAGCCACCCGGCGTGTTGATGATCGTCCACGTGTTCGCCGAGCCGAGCGACTTGCCCATCGCCTCGTTGCCGCCGATGTGATCGGCATCCGCGCTGGTGTTGAGCAGGTATCGCACGGGCTTGTTCGACTGTGCGATCTTCTTGATCTCTGACAGCACCTTCTCCGTCAATGGGCCGGACTTCGAATCGACCATGATCGAGCCTGATGGTCCCACCTGCACGGTGACGTTGCTGCCTCCGCCGGCAATCAGGTAGACGTTGGCCTGCACGTGCAGGACCTCGATCTCACCGGTATCCGGGTTCTTCGCCTGGCTCACGCGTGGCGCCGCGGCCGGACTGACTTTCGCACCGCGCTTCAGCTGCTCCTGGTACTCGGGGTAGATCGTCTCGGGCCCGCCCCTGACGGCCACCGCGGGCGCGCCGGTACGCTTGACGAACTCGTCGAGGTACGGATTCTCTCCCGGCAGGTAATGTGGCACTTCACCCTTGGGGCGGCCGGTGATCTCCTCCACGTACTCACAGGGCCAGGTCCACGCTAGGTTGTCCAGCGTCGCGATCTGGAAGTCAGTCGTGCGGACCATCGGTTCGGCGAGGTACACAGGATCCGAGATGATCGCGACATGGGTGAGGTACTTGTCGTGCCGGATGAAGCGTTCGACCATGGTGGTCTGATCGCTTTCCGGGACACCGTTGCGCCTCAGCCAGCCTTGCTTCATGTGCGTCGTCGTGACGACCAGGTGATTGCCTTCCCAGCGGCCGGTCGAGAAGCCCATGAATGTATGCGGAGCATAGGGCGAAGGGTGCGGCCGTCCGTCCATCCAGATCGTCCGCGTCTGCTCGTAGGTGCTGATGTAGTTCTTGATGGCGATGACCTGCTGCGTCTCTGGATCCTTTTCTTCCCAGATCCGCAGGTTGAGCGGGCCATGGTAGATGTAGGGCGCCACGTGCACGCGGCACTGGTGCTCCTGCAGCGTCAGTCGTGACGCGTCCCAGCTTTCGGCGAACAGACGCGCGGCGTCGTTGAGTGGGATTCCCGAGTAGTCGCCGAGGTCGGGACCGGGCCCGCGATCCTGCTCGTCTTCGTGCGTGCGATAAGGAATCCAGTTGCCGGCGAGCATGACCTGCGCCGATGCCGGCACGCTCCACAGGACCACAGCAATCACGAAGGGAAGAACAGCAGACCGTCTCAGCGACATCGCAGCGTGCTCCTATCGGCAGCCCGGAACCCTCGGAAGACTAACACGTCCACGTCGATCGGACGTCACTCACCTTGACATTCTAGGCGAGAGGGCGTAGCCTCGCTCACCTAGAATGTCTACCAAGACCGAGCAAGAGAAAGTCGCCCTTCTTCAAGGCACGCTCGACCTGCTGATCCTGCGCACCCTGCGCCTCGGTCCGGCGCACGGCCACGCGATCGTCAAAGCAATCGAGAGCGGCTCGAATGACGTGCTGCTGGTCGAGCAGGGATCGCTGTACCCCGCATTGCACCGATTGATCGCGCGTGGGTGGATCACCTTCGATGAAGGGACCTCCGAGAACAACCGTCGCGCCAAGTTCTACCGACTGACCGCGAAGGGACGTAAGCAGCTCGATATCGAGACGAGCCGGTGGGAGAAGCTGGCGGGAGCAATCGCCCGCATTCTGCGGCCCGCTGAGCAGCAATAAAGGTCGGCCCTTCAGCGCGTCGAGAGTGAGACGACGATGTGGACACGCTGGCCATTCGGCAGCCATCGAAAACGGGCCCTGCACGGCTTCGACGATGAGATTCGCGATCACATCGAGTCTGAAGTCGAGCTGAACATGGCACGCGGCATGTCGGCTGACGAGGCGCGGCGCCGGGCCCGGATCGCCTTTGGCAACGTCGCACTGGTTCAGGAAGACGCTCGGTCTGCATGGTCGTGGGCCTGGGTCGATCAGATGCGTCAGGACCTTCGCTACGCGATCCGTACGCTCCGGAAGAGTCCCGGCTTCGCCGCTGTTGCCGTGATGACGCTCTCGCTCGGAATCGGGGCGAACACCGCGATCTTCAGTCTGATCGACGCGTTACTGCTGCGCTCGTTGCCGGTGCCAAACCCCGCGCAGCTGCTTCAAGTTTCGATGACGCCGGACGGCGCACGACAGTCGACGCTCAGCGATTCATTGTCGTACCCCGTCGTCCAGGCACTGGCCGAGCAGCGCGATGTCTTCGAGGGCGTTGCCGGATTCAGCACGTTCACATTCGACGCTGGTCCGCCCGAGAGCGTGCGGCGAATACCAGGTGCGTTCGTCAGCGGCGCGTTCTACGAGACGATGGGCCTCCGCCCGGTGGCAGGCCGCCTGTTGACGCGTAAAGACGATGAGCCAAATGCACCGCTTGTCGCTGTCATCACCGATGGGTACTGGGAGCGGGGATTCGCACGCAATCCCGGAGTGATCGGACAGCATTTGTTCGTGAACGGCCGTCCGGCCACCATCGTAGGAATCAGCCCACCGGGGTTTACCGGAGCGCATGTCGGGTGGCCTGCGGACATCACGTTGCCGGTATCGGCTGTCGCACAGGTGCGTCCGGAACTCTCGAGTCTGCTCGGCCCGGGCAACATCTGGCTTCGCGTGCTGGCCCGGCCACGGGCCGGGTTGTCACTCGCGCAGGTTGAGGCGGCTGTGACGTTGCGCTGGCCGCAGTTGTCGTCTGTTGCGATCGCGCCCGACTTCACCACGGACCGACGAGAGTCGATTGCGAATGGCAGATTCGCGTTCCGCCCCGGGGCCACCGGCTGGACCAATCTTCGCGAGCTCTTTCAGCGTCCGCTGTCCGTGCTGATGACGCTGGTTGGTCTGGTGATGCTCATTGCGTGCGCCAATGTCGCCGGCCTTCTGCTCGCCCGTGCCACCGGCAGGCAGAGGGAGATCGCAATTCGTCTGGCGATCGGGGCCGGACGTGGCCGTCTCGTGCGTCAGTTGCTCACTGAGAGCGCGCTGCTGTCGCTCTCGAGTGCCGTGCTGGGAATCTACCTCGCACAGTTTCTCAGTCGGTATCTCGTCGACCTGCTCTCGACGGGGCCACTTCAGGTCACTCTTGACTTGAGCACGACGTGGCAGATCCTGACGTTCACGCTGGCGCTGGCCGCCGTCACGACCCTGTTGTTTGGTCTTGCACCGGCGTGGCAGGCGACTGCACGGAGGCCGGTCGACGCACTAAAGGCTGTGAGCGCCAACGCATTCCGGGGACGACTGCTGCCGACTGTCGTGACTGCCCAGGTCGCATTGTGCCTTGTCCTCCTCGTGGGCGCGGGTCTGTTCATTCGAACGCTTCAGAACCTGCGCACGCTCGACACAGGATTCGAGCACGAGGGTGTGCTGCTCATCGACTTGACCGGACAACGTCCGCGCAGCTTCTACAAGGAGGCACTCGATATCGTCAGTCGCCTCCCCGGCGTTGTCTCCGTGAGCGTGTCGACGAACACACCTCTGAGTGGCGCCGGGTGGAGCGAGAAGGTGACGATCGACGGCCAGGTTCAGTCGCGCGAACCGAGTTTTCTTGCCGTGTCGCCTCAGTACTTTGACACGCTTCAGACCACCATCTTGCGCGGAAGGGATTTCTCGGCGACCGACGAAGGACCACTCGCGCGCGTCGCGATTGTGAACGAGACGTTCGCCAGGCGCTATTTCCCCAACCAGGATCCGCTCGGAAAGCATTTCTCTGCGACGATGAACCGTGCGCCAGTCGACCTGGAGATTGTTGGCCTGGCAAGCGATGTGATCGGGAACGACCTCCGCGCGGCGCCACCTGCAACCGTCTACGTGCCGCACTTCCAGGTACAGGTCATGTCGCAGAACTTCAGCACACTGCAGGTTCGAGCGACTGGATCCGCGGCGCCGCTCGCAGACGCGATTCGACGCGAGCTGCAGCCGCGAATGCTCGGCTCGCCTGTCGAGATCCGGTCGCTGAGCGCACAGGTGGACGCAGCCTCGGTGAGCGAACGACTGGTGACCAGTCTCGCGAGCGGCTTGGGTGTCCTGGCGCTGACGCTGGCGGCGGTCGGTTTGTACGGGCTGCTGGCGTACAGCGTGTCGGCGCGCACGCGGGAAATCGGTGTTCGAGTGGCACTCGGCGCCAATCCTCGCAGTGTGATCACGCTCGTGCTGAGCGAGGGGATACGACTGGTTCTCGGCGGCGTTGTCATCGGCGTCGCGGGGGCCGCGGCGCTCTCGCGGTTTATCGAGGGCATGCTCTTCGGGTTGACACCTCTCGACCCGGTTACTTTCATCGGCGTGTCCGGGTTGCTCGCCGTGGTTGCGCTTGCTGCGTCGTCCATTCCTGCCCGCCGGGCAACACGACTCGATCCACTGGTGTCTCTCAGAGCTGAATGACATGTGGAGGATTCGACGCAAGGCACTCGACGGGCTCGACGATGAGATCCGCGACCATCTCGAGCGTGAGGTCGAGATAAACGTCGCACGCGGGATGTCGCCAGACGAGGCGCGCCGCCAGGCGCACATCGCGTTTGGCAACGTCGCTCTCGTACAAGAGGACGCTCGTGCGGCGTGGACGTGGTCGTGGCTCGAACAGCTGCGCCAGGATCTCCGGTTCGGTGCGCGCATCCTCACGAGCTCACCGGGTGTCAGCCTGACGGCTGCGGTGCTGATTGCGCTGGTGATCGGGATCAACACCACCATCTTCTCGATGGTGGACACGATGGTGACTCGTCCGGCTCCTGGTGTCACTGCGGAAGGGCTCGTCAGGATTGCAATCGCCGGCCGGCCTGGCGTGCCCTACATCAGTTACCCGGACTACCTCGACTACGCCGGGCAGACGACCGCGCTGCGATCGCTCACTGCGTTCACGAACGGCCGCGTCACGATGACGTCCGATGCCGGAAGCTACGCGGTCGTCGCTGCCGCCGTCGATGCCAACTTCTTCGACACTGTCGATATCCGGCCCGTGCGAGGGCGCACGTTCACTCCGAGCGAAGGCCGCTCGACCGACGCAGGCGGTCTCGTGGCGATTGTGAGCTATAGAGCGTGGCAGGACGTGTTTGGTGGGACCGAGGACATCATCGGCCGCGCCATCGCTGTCAACAATCTGCCGGCGACGGTGGTCGGAGTCGCGCCGCCGAACTTCCGCGGAACGATGGTCATGGAACGAGCGGACGTGTGGCTGCCGCTGCTGATGTACTGGGGCACCTTTCCAGAAGAAGTGCGGCGACCCTGGATGACCAATCGCAGCGACACGCCGCTGGACCTGATGGGACGTCTGGCGCCGGGCAAGAGCGTCGCGGAGGCGCAGGCAGACTTCGCGACGATGCAGGCGCGGTTGAATCGCTCGTACCCCGTCGCCGATCGTCCTCCGATCGCTATCGTGCGGTACGCGGCCACTGCCGGCGGCGTGCTTCCTGCGGGCGCACCGATGTTCCTCGCGATCTTCTCAATCGTCACGCTGCTCACCGTCCTGATCGTGTCGGCGAACGTGGCGAACCTCATGTTGTCTCGGGCGGTCGTTCGCCAGCGCGAGACCGCCGTCCGTCAATCGCTGGGGGCGTCGCGATTCAGGATCGTGCGCCTGCTGCTGGCTGAAGGGCTGTCCATTTCCGTCGTCGCATGGCTGGCTGGCTGCCTGATGACGGTGTGGGCCACGCGCGCGATCCCCCGCCTGCTGCCTCAGTCGCCGTTTGCCGAGTCAGGGCTCGACTTCACCCCGGACTGGCGCGTCGTCGCATACGCCATGGTGCTGGCGACGATTGGCACCCTTGCCTTCAGCCTCGCGCCGGCGCTGCGCGTGTGGCGGCAGGACGCGTTACCGTGGCTGAAGGCAGGCGAGCACAGCGTCGCGGCGGGGCGATCCAAGTTGTCCGATGCGCTAGTCGTGCTGCAGCTCGCATTTTCAGTCGTGCTGCTCACGCTGGCGGGTTTGGCCACTCGTTCGGCGTCGCTCATGATGGTCGATCTTGGATTCGACTCGAGGAATCTGCTCCTGTTCACCGTGCGTACGACCGGCAGTGCGACGACACGGGATACCAATCTCGCGTTGATCGACCGGATCCAGGAACGTTTGCGAAGCGTTCCCGGTGTCGAGCAGGTGTCGTACGTCCGCAGCCCGTCCTGGAGCCGGGAGATGGTCCGCACGGCAGACACACCCCAGGCCGTCCAGGCGACGGTGCACGTCGTCGGTCCCGAGTACTTTCAGACGATGGGACTCTCACCGACTCTGGGTCGGACGTTGACCGCAGGCGACCGGGATCGGCCCGACCCGATGGCCGTCATCAACCAGAATCTCGCGGATGCGCTCTGGCCAGGCCAGAGTCCGATTGGCAGAACGATGACGTTCAGGGCGCTCACCTTCGGGGGGGTGAGCAACGTGCAGATCGAACGAGTCGAAGTCGCCGGCGTGACGCCGAATGCGTTCGTGACTGGTTTCAACCCCGAGCGGCCCGACGCTCGTCCCAACCTCATTTTCATCGCTGAGCAACGCGCGTTTGCAACGGAGCGCCGCGATCCTGCAGCGCCCGGCGAATTCACGTTCTACCTTCGACACGGCAGCTCCGCTCTTGAATCCGTCGCATCGGCGCTCGGGCCGACACTGCGCGAGCTCGAGCCTCGCGTCGCAATCGTGTCGACGCAGACGATGGGTACTCGACTCGAGGGGGTGACTTTCACCGCGCGAATGATCGCAAGGCTGCTGCTCATCTTTTCCGTGGTCTCGCTGCTGATTGCGGCCATCGGCCAGTACGCCGTCATCGCGTTCAACATGCGGCGCCGCATTCGTGAGTTTGGCGTACGCATCGCGCTGGGCGCCTCTGCGCGGCAGGTACTGGTGGCCGTCCTCGGCGAAGGCGTCACCCTGACGGCGATCGGCCTCGTTGTGGGTTTGCTGCTTAGCCTCGGTGTGGCGACCGCGGTGCGCGGAGCCTTATTCGGCGTGACGCCGACAGATCCCCAGACCTACATCGGCGTCTTTGCGCTTCTCGCGGTCGTTGCGCTGATGGCGTGTTGCCTGCCGGCGCGAGCCGCGACACGTGTCGATCCGGTTCAGGCCCTGAGACAAGAATAGAAAAGCGGAACCACGGGTGATGCCGGCCCGTTCGATCCCTGGCGCGCGAAGCGCGCCCACCGTGGCCCGCTTGGGATCCCCGCGATCTCGGCGTTGGCAAACCATGAGCGAATGACGCTGCTTCGCGAGCCCTTGCACGAGCCTCCAGCTGTAGTCGAGACCTTCGCGATCTTCGAGCACTTCGTGAACTTCGTGGTTCCAGCGTACGATACGCGAATGGAAGTCCGTGTCTATGGCAACACTCGTCGTCCCGGTGTCGGGATGCAGCCGCGGCGTGAAGGGTCGCGTCCGTTGCTGCCGCAGCACGCCCGGCATTGTCCGGTCCTCGAGGCAGGAAGTGCTCTTGGTTTCATGGTCTACGCTGCGCTCGAGCCGAAAGAGTCGCTCTACGTCGAGTTCGAAGGAGATGGACGGTACAGGTTCATCTATTACCTGCAGACGCAAGAGGGAAAACGCGCCCCCATCTTCCAGGTAACCATGAGCCTGTCGGTCGGCGGCATCGGCATGATGAAGGAAGAGGTGACGTTCGTCGGGGCACCGATGCTGTCACGCGAAGCGGCACTCGCCGTGATGCGCGCATTCCTGGTTCCCGAGGATATGGGGACGCCGGCTGGCGCCATCGCGCTGCGTGGCGCGACCAACTTCCAGACTCCCTCGGGCTGGGACACGGTCTACACACCGATCCTGAACATGATCGAACGGCCGGTCGCACCGATGCTGAGCATCAGGGTCGAGACCGACTGGTACACGCACGAGACCGAGTTCCGCTACGTGCTGCAGCCGGGGGAGGGGATTACGGTGGAGCACAGCATCCCCATTGGACAGGTGTTCTTCGTGCCGCGCGAGCAGATCACGATGCGGCAATGCTCGGCCGATGAACTCAAGGCCATCGAGGCATCACGCGAGGAGTTCAATCACCAGAAAGCCGCCGCCACACAACAGACGTCTTACGGCCTCAGCTACAGCCCTCACTATTTGCGACAGAGCCGCGCCCAGAAAGAGTAGTCGCCGCGTGTGGCACTGATCTTCGTCAGCTATCGACGGCATGACACCCAGAGCGCCACCGGCAGACTCTGTGACAAGCTCCAGGCGCATTTCGGCGCCGACCAGGTCTTTCACGACATCGAGTCGATCGAACCGGGCGACGACTTCACCGCAGCCATCACATCGAGGATATCGGCCAGTTCGGTCGTGCTGATCATGATCGGCCGGCACTGGCTGGACGCGATCGGTCCTGATGGCCGGTCCCGCCTGTTCGATCCCGGCGACTACCTCTGCCTCGAGATCGCAACGGCCTTCGAACACAAGATCCCCGTGATCCCGATTCTCGTCGAAGGAGCCGCCATGCCTTCGGCCTCGGCCCTGCCTGCGCCCATCGTTGCGCTTGCCGCCAGGCAGGCGCACGAGATCACGGAGCAGCGGTGGCAGTACGACAGCGACCTCCTCGTCAGACAGCTCGAAGTGTTCGTCCCGCCCGAGCGCAAGGTGTTGGAAGAGGACACGTCTACTCTGCGACAGACGCTTCTGCAGGCTGTCGCGGGCTGGCCCTCCGATTTCATTCAGTTGCTCGTGCACCCCCGCCGGCAGCTTGCGGCGCTGCTGAAGCACCCCAACTTTGTCCTGCGCGCGGCTGTGTTCTTCGCCATCTCGCACATCGCGGCCGCGTGGCTCTTCGTGCAGCAAGGATCTCGTGGCATCTGTGCCGGCGTTCGTGCTGAGTGGTGTGCCGAGGGCGCATTCATCCTGCTGGCGTGGTGATTCCACTCCACGTGCCAGCACGCGCGGTTCGCGCGCCGAGTCATGCCCCGTCCACGATGGCGCATGCTGGGGTCCATCCAATCCGTCGTGATGGTGCTGCTGGCGACAGGGGTCGCGGCTGATATGGACGGGGCTGACGCTCGCCAATCCGGACATCGGTCGTGAGCTGCGTCCGCTCGTCTATGCGGACGTGCCGCATCGAAGTCCGAGTCGCGCAGGTCATGGAGGTTTACGAAGCGTTCCATCAGCAGACCATTTCTTGCGGATTTCGCGCTCGCAATGGTGATCTGGTTGTATGCAGGCGGTTGGCTGCTGGTGGCGATCGGCGCGTTCCGTGACATGTGGAGGATCTCCCGCCTTCGCGCCCTGGCGATTCTGATCCTGACGGCGGGGATGCTCTCGATCGCCGGAGCGATCGTCGTGTTGGCCGCCATGCTGTAGCGATCGTGGCTACTTGCTCAGCGTGCGATACGCCAGCCGATCGGCGAAGAACGACCCGAGCCACAGGTCATCGCCCGCTCGCATCGCGATCGCGGTGCCGGTGAAGGACGGGGTTGCCGGTCCGCGCGCGACCTCGGTCACGGCCATCGTCTTCGGATCGATCGTCACGACCACGTAGCCGCGCGGGCACCTGATGCCTTCCTCGGTCTTCGGTGCCCCTCCGCACGCCGGCTCGTCGTCGAGCATGCCTGCCGTGATGAGTCGATTGTCGGCGGTCCAGCGGACGTTGTCCGGCCCGAACTCCTTGAGCTGCGCCGTCCGAAGAGGTTTACCCGGAGTATTGCGCGCGTAGGCGATGATGCGCTTCGTCGTCGTCGACACGACGTAGAACTCGCGATCGTCAGGCGACGTCTCGATGCCGTTGTTGGCGGACAGCTCGGTCCCCGGTAACACACGGAACATCGCCTCGCCGGGCGCCCACGCTACGACCACTCCCGTGTTCCGCTGCGCGAACGCGTCGGCGAACGTCTTGCCCGGCTGAATGAGCACGGTTGCGACGAGCGAGCCGTCGGTGAACGCGGCGACGCTGTTGAGCGCCATGTTGTTGGGCGTGAGTACGCAGCCCACCCATGCAGCCGCTGGCACAGCGCCGCTCATGTCGAGCTCGAACACCTCGACCGATTCGCGGCCGCCGTGGTTCGTGGCGTAAATGGTGTAGCGGCCGTTCGCCGCCGCACGCAGGCTCAAGCCATGCAGCACCGCCTGCTTCGCATCGAGCGGGCCAGGGCAGTTCGCATACCTCGTTCGATCGGCACGCGCGTTCGCGGTGCCGCCGCCGTACAGGTTGCGCGCGGTCTTCGCCTGCGTGTCGACGGCATGCAGCCCACTGCCGGGCGCCATCCCGCTGGCGATCATCCAGCGCGTGTTCGGGACAACGACGAGATCCTCGGGGTTCTGCACACCGCAGATGAAGTTCAACCCGCCTGACGGTGCGCATGCGGGTGGTCTTGTGCGTGAATCGAAAGGGAAGTACCGATCGCTGCACACGCGAGCGAGATGGCCAGAATCGTTGATCTCATCTTGATCCTCGGCGGGTCCACACAGTAGGCGGGTCTACAAAGCAAGACCCGCCCTACTGTGCGTGGGGCGGGTCTATTGAATCGTAGCGGCGAGTCTTCAGACTCGCCGTGCCCTAGAGATCCAGACGTCCCGTGCTGGCACCCAGCTTGTCGATCTCGGCACCGGAAAGATGCGCCATCGCAAGCAGCAGGTTGGCGGTCGGTGCCTCCTTCGCTTCGATGTGACGGTTGCCCTTCATCCGGCCGTGCGCACCGCCGACGACCACCCCGGGCGGGTTGCTGCGATCGTGCGCGTTGCCGTTGCTCATGCCGCTGCCCCAGTAGAGCAGTGAGTGGTCGAGCAGGTTGCCGTCGGCATCCTTGGTTGCCTTCAGCTTGTCGAGGAACTCGCTGAACTTCACGATCTGATAGGTGCAGAGCTTCGCGTACTTCGCCAGCTTCTCGGCGTCATTGCCGTGGTGCGAGATGCTGTGGTGCGTCTCGGGGATGCCGATGTGCGCGTAGCCGCGGTCGCTCGCCTCATGGCCGATCATGAACGTGAACACCCGGCTGATGTCGCCCTGGAAGGCCAGGTGCATCAGGTCGTAGGTGATCGTCATGTGATCGTCGAACGCTTCCGGCAGGCCGATGGGCGCTTCCGGGGTGCCTGTGATCGTGCTGAGGCGTGTCTCCATGCGATCGAGCTGCTGCTCGACCTGCCGGATGTTGCTCAGATACTCGTCGAGAATCGCGCGATCGGGCGCGCCGAGCGTGCTGCGCAGTTTCGACGTTTCGGCCATCACTGAATCGAGCAGGCTCTGCTTTTCCTTGAGCCGGGCGGTCCGCTGCTCTGTCGTGCCGGTCTCGCCAAACATCCGCTCGAAGGTGACGCGCGGGTTGATGCCGATCGGCAGCGGGCTGAAGTCGTCTCGCCACGAGAGGGCATTGAAGAACGTACAGGGGAAGCCGTCGCAGGCGCCCACGGCCGTTCCCATGTCTTCGGTGCCGACCTCGATCGACCGCAGCGGCGTATCGTCGGCGACGGTGTCGGCAATGTACTGATCGAGCGTCTTCTTCGACTCGATCTTGCCGAACGCATCACCGCCGGCGCCCTTCGACCCGACCGGGCCGACGCCGTTGAGGAACGCTGAACTCGCCCCGAGGTGGACTGACTCACCCCACGGCGCCTTCATCTTGCTGACCGTGACCAGCTGATCGCGGAATCCCTCGAGCGGCTGCATGACCGGCTTGAACTCGAAGTCGCTTCCCACCGTTGCCGGGTGCCATGTGTCGGGATACACGCCGTTCGGCATGTAAATGGCGCCAAACCGGAACGGCGTGCGCGCCGCCGTGTTCGACTGGGCCGTCAGCGCCGGCACCATCGCATCGAGCATGGGCAGCGCCATCGCGGCGCCAAAGGTACCGCGCAGGAACGTGCGGCGGGACAGATGCTTTTTCGTGATGATCATGGCTGCTCCACGAAGAGAATCCGGCTGAATCCGGACACGACGGTACCCTCGCTGTGGGAACGCCATTCGAGCGTTCCGGTAGAGACTGTGCGACCCTGGTTTCCGCCGGCTCCAGCCGGGTTCGCATCTGGAATGGTGCGCTTTCGACGATGCTCTGAACGATCGATTCCAGACGATAGTTGTTCTGCGCCGCCTTCTTCACGATGCTCCGCACGACCGGCATATCGGACGGTTCGACCCCGCGCCCGAGTGCGTAGGTCATCAGCCGCTCGGTCAGGATGGTGGCAAATGCGTCAGGCCGGCTCAGGATGGCGTTGCGCAGTGCCGCCGGGCCGTCCACCTTGGTGCCGTCCGCGAGCATGCCGCCGGTGTCGATCGTGGCGCCACCTTCGCCGGTCTCGCGCCATTGCCCGACGGAGTTGAACCTTTCGAGTGCGAAGCCAGGCGGGTCGATCACCCGGTGGCAGGATGCACACATCGGGTTGCTCCGATGGCGCTCGAGCTGCTCCCTGACCGTCTTCGGCGCGTCCTCTTTATTGCTCTCCTCCAGTGTCGGCACGTTCGGGAGCGGCGGCGGAGGCGGCGTATTGAGGAACGTCGAGAGGATGTACTTGCCCCGGTAGACCGGCGAGGTTCTCGTTGCGACCGAGGTCAGCGACAGCACGCTGCCATGCCCGAGCAGGCCTCTGCGGTTCGGGTCGGTCAACTTCACCTGGCGGAACCTCGTGCCGTAGACGCCCGGGATGCCGTAGTGCCGCGCGAGGCGCTCGTTCAGGAACGTGTAATCAGCGCTCAGCAGCTCCAGCGCGCTGCGGTTCTCGCGCAGGATGTACCCGAACAGCATCTCCGTCTCGCGACGGAACGCGCGGCGGATGTTCTCATCGAAGTCAGGGAACATCAACAGGTCGGGCTGAACCTTCGCCTCCAGGTTACGGAGCTGGAGCCACTGGCCGGTGAAGTTGTTGATCAGCGCATCGGCACGATCGTCGGCGACCATCCGACGAATCTGGGCCGCCAGCACACCGGGCTCACGCAGACGCCCGGCCGAGGCCAGGTTCATCAGCCGATCGTCGGGGATGCTGCTCCAGATGAAGAACGACAAACGCGAGGCGAGCTCGACGTCGCTGACCGGGTGGGCAGCGCCGGCGCGAACACCCGTGCGATCGCGCTCGATTCGATAGAGGAACGAGGGGCTCGCCAGCACGCGCGACAGACCCGCACGGATCCCGGCGTCGAAGTCGCCGTTGGCCGCTCGCGTCTGCGTGTAGAACGTCATCGGAGGCTCGACATCGGCCGCAGTCACCGGACGACGATACGCACGCCGCGTCAGGTTGGTGAAGATCTTCTCGGCGCATGCGGTCTCGTCGGCCGCGGAGGCCGGTCGACACACGAAGATGCGCTCCCGGCTCGGTGACGACGCGCTGACGCCCTTGACGTTGTACGGTCCTTCGACGCCTACGACCTTCAGGCGCGCCAGCCCACCAATCATGTGCACTTCCTGGCTGTCGCGCTGTGACGGATGCCACACGTCCTGTCGCTGCGTCGGTCGCTCTTTCCAGGTGAAGCCGACCTCGTGCGGACCGGCGGTCACGGAGACCTTGCCTGCCATGCGCGCATCGACGAGTGCCTGGGCCTCGTTCATGTCCTTGGACTGGACCTCATGGTCCTTCTGGCCACCGACTTCTGCCGTATAGACCTCTTCGCCGTCGACGGTGATGACGAAGGTGTGCGGTGTCTCGAGACCCTCAACGCCGGAGTAGCCCTCTTCCACTCCTCGCACCAGACGCCCGAACAGCTTGTATTCGCCGTCGGCAGGGAAGACGTGGGTGATCTTGGTGCCGCCGCGTGTCCCTAGCGGAAGTCCCTCGATGTATTTCTGCTGTGTGAACTCACGGCTGATCGAATACTCCGTCGTCCCCGGACGCACGCTGGGATCGCCGACGGCCATCGCGCTGATGCGCTGGGCGGCGGTGAGATAGCGCTCGAGCAGGAGAGGCGAAGTCCCGAGTGCCGAAGCAATGTTGTCGAAGCCGAAGTTGCCGCCGTCACTCGGCAGCAGTTCCGTGACATTGATCTCGAGTGCCAGCAGATCGCGAATCGCGTTGCCGTACTCCGTGCGGTTCAATCGGTGAACGACGTAGCGACCCGGCGTACTCTTTCCCTGCCAGCCGCGATCGAGTGAGCCGGCGAGCCAGGTGGTGAAACCCACGTACTCGGCTTCCGTCGGGTGCGGTGATCCCTGCGGTGGCATGGCGCGCACGCTCAACTTGCGGAGCACGCGTTCCCACATTGCCGCCTGCGGAAGCAGGTTCGCCAGGTCCGCCGTCTCCATGTTCACCGGGTCATTGGCTGGCAACGGGTTGCGCGAGTTATGGCAGGCCACGCAGTACCTGCTTGACCCAGGCTTGGTATTTCGACGCGTCTGCGGGCGAGGGAACCGGCTGGCTGGCCGTCGCCGGAGCGGCAGGCTTCGCCTGGGCCGGCGTGCCCGTGCGCGCGGGCTGCGTCTGCGTCGTCGCTTGCGGCTTTGCCGTCTCCGGACGCGCAGTCGATCCGCTCTGCGCCCAGGGCACCGCGGCGCCCACCCAGATCAGCGCCGCGCAGGTGAGAACCTTCTTCATCGTGTCGTCCCGGGTTGTGCCTGGCCGTCCTGGGCCACTGTCTCGGGCTTCTGCTCGTCGTCCTTCTTTTCTTTTCCTCCGACTTTTCGTCCGACACTTCTTCTCGTCGTCCTTCTTCTCGTCCGCAGAGGAAGCGGGCAGTGGTGGCGGCACCGGAGCCGGGTCGTTCGGCCCCAGGTTCATCAGCTCGCGAAGCGCCGCAATCACATCCTCGCGGGAGTCGCGCTTCGGTCGATACGCGCGCGAGTCGGTGTTGTTGCCGGGCGGTGGTGGCGGCTCGGGCTTTTCAGCGAGCAGCAACGGGGTCAGGTTGTCCTTGTTGACCGCATCCAGCTTGGCACCTGCGCCAACCAGCGTGCGGACGATCGCGACCTGCCGAGCCGTGACGGCCTGGTGAAGCAGCGAAGCGCCATCGGGCGCCTTCGCGTTCGGGTCGGCTCCTGCCGCGAGCAGGACCTCAAGCGCTTCGTGCGGCTCTCGATTCGAAGCCTCACGGAACGGTGGCGGTCCCAGCCGCTCGAAGCCCGGTCCGGCTGCGAACGCCGCGCCACGCCCGCCGGTCAACGCCACCATCGCCGGTGTCTTGCCGACGTTGGGATTGCCACGACCGCCGCCGGCCGCGCCTTCCTTCTTTTCTTTCTTGATTTCGGTCGGGCTCCACTCGATCTGCGCGCCCTTCGCCACCATCAACTTCAACGACTTCGACATCGGCGGCCACCGCTGCGCGGAAGAACGGGGAAGAGTTGACCTCCTCTCCGCAGCACAGGGAATACGAGTGAAGCTGACCGATGAATGGCTTGTTCGGATCCGCGCCGCGATCGAGCAACTGCTTGACGAGGTCGAGCGCCGTCAGCTGTGTTGGGGAAGTCGGCGCGCAGTCGCGAACCGTCGCGCGCGCGCATGTCCGTAGTCGCGTCGTGCATGTCGACGGCGAAGTAGAGCGATCCGTCGTTCGCATCGGCGCCCAGTTCGAGCAGGGTCGCGGCCAGGTCGAACCGATCGTTGACGATGGCCACGACCATCGCGGTCGCGCCGTCGCCGTTGGTCAGCTTGGGATCAGCACCACCCTTGACCAGTGCTCGCACCGCGCCGTCGTGACCGTTGCGCGCCGCGAACATCAGCGCCGTGAAGCCGCCGGTCGGGTGATCGGCGTGCTTGCGCTCCGTCAAGCTCGTGATGTGCGCGTTCACGTTCGGATCCGCGCCCGAGGCCAGCAGCGTCTCGACGATCTGCGTGTGACCTTCGGTCGCCGCCCACATGAGCGCCGTCTGCTTCTGATACGCGTCGGTCGCGTTGACCTCCGCGCCCGCTTCGAGCAGCAACTTCACCGACTCGAGACTACCGGCATACGACGCGGCCATCAGCGGCGTCTCGCCTTCGGGATGCGTCTGCTTGGCATCGGCGCCCGCTCGAAGAGCGCCTGCACGACCGGTGTTGCTCCGGTGCGGCTGGCCTGGAGCAGGGGAGTCACGCCGTACTTGTTGGCGGCGTTTGTCGTGGCACCGGCGGCGATGAGCGCCTGCGCCATCGGGAGGTCGGCGTGATAGGCGGCCCAGAGCAGCGCCGTCGACCCGTCCCGCGAAGGTTCATTGACGTTGGCGCGTTTGGCAATCAGGGCGCGGACAGCCGCGATATCGCCTCGCCGGGCGGCCTCGACGACTGGGTTGTCCCCGGCCGCTTGGCCCAGACCCCCGGGAACGCCATGACGATTGCCAGGAACGAAACCAGAAGCCATCCAGAGTTACGAGCGGCGTGCATCTTGGCTCCACCTTTTCACAAAGACGACGACGAGCGAGAAAAGAAACGTGCTGCGATGCTATCCCGGGAACACCTCTCCGAACTGTCAAAAACTACACAAATATCGCGTCGCGGACACCTGTTGCGACGTCACTGATATTACACCCGCCATGGTCCAGACGGACCCCGAATACCTATACCCGATTCGTATAACCGAGACGACAGGTTATTGGCGGATTCTGTGGGTGTTTTCCGCTCTACGGGCACGCCTCGGCCACGCGATTTGCGGTTGCCACGTTGATCCCATTTACGCCGCCGGCCCCGATGAGGATGCCCGTCACCGACATCCGCTGACCGACGAACCCGTCCAGCCGGCTCAACACGAACTTGAGCGTGGCCGTCCTCTCGCCCAACGGTCGGGTTGCGTCCTCCGGCAGGGCTCCCGTTTTTTCAATCCGCTGAGGCTCGGTCGCGTTGGTGAGGACCCAGTCGGCTCCGCTCTTGGGCGCCAGGCAACCGACGACGCGGACGAGCGTGTTGGCCGGCAATTCGCCGGGACCGTCCTTGGGGATGATTTGCACTCCGACCACCGATTCGGGGGTCAGCTCGGTCTTCCCGGCCGGGAACCCGTTCGATTTCAGGATGAGCGCGACCAGGTCGTTGTAGCTGGCTGCCGGGAGTGAGCCGGCGGCCTGCCCGTTTGGCATATTCGTTTTCACGAACGTGAGCAGGTCGCCAACGGTCTTCTGGGTGTAGCCCTCCCAGAACTTCTCGCCGCTGAGAGGTCTGCCGCCGTCGGCCGTCAGCGTGTGGCATCGCGCGCAGTTCTGACTGAACATCCCCGTGGCGCGATCGGCCTGCGCGTCCGTGAAGACGCCGTCCCACACGGTCGGGCCCGTGGGCTTGGTCCCCTGCGCGCTCGTTACAACGGTTGCCAGCGATCCTATGAACAGGATCGACATCACGCGAAGCATCGATCGTAGGTCGTGCATGGTCGCGTTGCCTCCAGACGTAGGAAGTGAACCGCCGCCGGACGTCAATTGCCGCCGGTATTGTAGTCAAGCGAGCCGATCGCAGCTCGAGAAATTGGCATCGGCACCAGGCCTACGACGGATCGCCGATCGGGAGACGGAGCGTGGCACGCGTGCCGCGGCGATCGCCCCGGTTCTCGAGCGCCAGCGTACCGCCATGGCCTTCGGCGATCTGCCGGCTCAGTGCGAGGCCGATGCCCGATCCGCCCGGCTTCGTCGTGAAGAAGGGCACGAACAGGTTGCTCGTGCTCTGTAAGCCCGGGCCTTCATCTTCAATGCGCACGACGAGCATTCCGTCCTGCGTCGTCCAGTTCGCGGCGACACCACCGCCGGTTTCAAGCGCCGCGTCGGTGGCGTTGCGCAGGAGATTGATCAGAAGCTGCTCGAGTTGATCGGCGTCCGCCGACACCGTCGTCTCGAAGCAGCCGTCGAGCGCCACCGGCAATCGCGGTTCGAGTCCGACGACGCGGCGCATCAGCTCTCCGAACGCCACGGTCTTGCGGGTGGGTGCAGGCAGACGGGCGAGTCGTGCATAGGCGCTCGTGAAACGACTGAGCGCATCGGCACGCGATGCAACGATGCCGAGGCCGCGCTGCATGTCGTCGCGCCAATCGTCCGGTGGAGGATCGCGCGCCAGCAGCGCCTCGAGACTTCCGGCGATCGACTTGATCGGCGCGAGCGAGTTGTTCAATTCGTGACCGATGACGCGTATCAGACGGCGCCACGCCTCTCGCTCCTGATCGCGGAGTGGCTGGCTGAGGTCCGATAGCACGAGCAGTTCGTGGCGCGTGCCGCCCTGCCAGAACGTCGTGCGGCGTTTTTCCCACCGGCCGGTGCCGCCGGGGAAGCTGAGTTCCTGAATCGTCGATGTGCCGGCGAGCGCCGCGTGCAGTCCCAGTTCACCTGCCGGGTGCCCCATCAGGTTGACCGCATCCTGGCCGAGCAACCGTTCTCCAGCGCGATTGACCAGGACGAGCCGATGTTCGTGGTCGAAGGCAAAGATGGCGACGTTGATCTCGGCCATCACCGATCGCAGGAGCGCCGTGGCCTCCTGGGCGCCGAGGCGCTGCACGCGCAGCGTTTCGGCCAGAGTGTTGATCTCGAGCATGACATGCGCGAGCGGGTCGCTCCCGGGCGCCTCCCGCGCGCGGACGGAGAAGTCACCTTCGCGGAGAGCGGCCAGCAGGTTGGCGATGGTTTGCAGCGGACGCGCGACGCGGTCGCGGACGATGACCGTCAACGCGATCCACGCCCCGATCGCGAGGACCAGCGCGGTCACGCGCACGAGCGTCGAGTAGTCCCCGAGCCAGAGCAGCATGACGGACGAGCGCGATCGCCGGAAGACCGGTCGTCAGCGTGAGGAGAGTGACGCGCCGATCGTGGGTGAAAAACGACATGTGTCGCTGACCGTTCCGCGCCTCTGTCCACGGTGTCCAGAACTCTGAACCCGGAACCTTGAACGACTGTTAAGACAACTTGTAACCGTTCGAGTCGTCGATACAGCGCAGAACGACTCAGGCCCAATGCCTTTGCGGCGAGCGTGACGTTGCCGTGGCGCGCCATCGCTTTACGAATGAGAAGCGCCTCGACATCTTCGAGGCTCATGTCATCCAGGTGTTCACCCATGGCGACGCTCGCGCGCAGGCCGAGGTCGGCCGTATGGATCACATTCCCCTGCGCCATCAGGACAGCGCGCTCGACGGCATGGTCCAGTTCGCGCACGTTCCCGGGCCAGCGGTGATCAACGAGGGCTCGCAGCGCCGATGGATCGAAACCGGTGATCGCCTTGCGATACCGCTGGGCGTGGGTGGACAGAAAGCAGGCAGCCAGGCGCGGAATGTCCTCGCGTCGATCGCGGAGCGGCGGCAGGTGAATCTCGATGGTGTTGAGGCGGAAGAGCAGGTCCTGACGAAACCGTCCGGCGGCGACCTCGGCGTTGAGATCGGCATTGGTCGCGGAGATCAGCCGGACGTCGGCCTTCCTCGTTCGGGATGAGCCTAGACGCTCGAACTCGCCGGTTTCGAGCACCCGCAGCAGCTTCTGCTGTTGCCCGAGCGGCACGTTCGCGATTTCGTCGAGGAACAGCGAACTGCCGTCGGCCATCTCGAAGCGTCCCACGCGGTCCTGCTTCGCATCAGTGAACGCGCCTTTCACATGCCCGAAGAGCTCGCTTTCAAACACCCCTTCGGATACGCCGCCGGCGTTGATCGTCACCATGGGCCGGGCCGTGCGAGAGGAAACGCCGTGAAGCGCCTGCGCCACCAGGCTTTTCCCGGTGCCGTTTTCCCCGGTGATGAGCACGTTGGCATCGGATGGCCCGACACGATCGATCATCTGCAGAACGGGGCGCATGGCGGACGCCTCGGCGATGAGCGTCGCGCTGCCCTCGGTTGCCGCGCGCGTCTGCGCCTCGAGCCGTCCGGCCCGGCGCAGGGCGCGACCCAGCTCCATCTGCGTGCGCAGGATCGTCAGCAGCCGCTCGTTGTCCCACGGCTTCTCGATGAAGTCGCCGGCACCCCGGCGCATGGCCTCGACCGCGACGTGGACGGAACCCCATGCCGTCATGACGATCACCGGGAGCACGGCGTCGGCGGCGTGGATCTGACGCAGCAGCTCGAGCCCCTCTTCGCCGGACGTCGTGTCGCGGGCGTAATTGAGATCGATCAGCACGACGTCGTAGTCACGTTGGCTGAGCGCCGTCAGCGCCGCGGCCGGCGACTCGACGGTGTCAATCTGGTAACCCTGCCCCTTGAGCAGCAGCCGAAGGGCCTCGAGGACATCGCGCTGATCGTCGGCGATGAGGACGCGTGGAGAAGTTGAAGGCACGACGCGGAATTATCCCTCAGCCATCAATCACCATGCCGTTTCTTCCGGCGCGAAACACGGTATTGGTCCGGATGGACCGCTATGTGGCTCGTCGTGTGGTTTGTGCTCGTTGTGACCCGCAGAGCGGTCCTTGGCGCGCGAAGCGCGCCCAGAAGACACTGCCAGCCGGCCAAGGGTTCCGATGTGAAATCACGCGCAAGGCCCTTGGCCGTTGTCCGCTCGTGGGACAGGGCGTCCGGACACGGACGGGGGTAGGGGACGATGCCGTGGTTTGGTACGATAGGTAGAGATGAAGAACGGTTGCCGGCGCCTGGCCCTGGCGTGTGGGTTCGCGGCGTTCTCACTGACCCTGCTTGGGGCCCAGGAGCGACCGCTGCCCGATCAGACGGCGTTCCTCAAGGAGACGCGGAGACACCTCCAGGCCGACACGTCTGTTCAAAGCAGCTACATGTACGTCGAGACCCAGCGCGAGGTCAAAGTCGACAAGAACGGGCGGACTGTCGAGGAGTCGGTGAAGGTCTACGAGAGCTACCCGGGACTACCCGGTGAGCCTCGGTGGGAGCGTCTCATCTCCGAAAACGGCGTTCCGCTCTCTGAAGAGGAACTCGCCGAACAGGATCGCGAGCGCGCCGAGGAAGCCAACGAGATGGCGAGGCGACTCGAAGCGAACCCGGCGAAAGAGCGTGCCCGTCAGGAGCGCGAATGGCGCAAGTTCCGCCAGGAGCGCGACGAAGCGGTAGGCGATATCTACGGGGTGTTCGACATCAAGATGACCGGCCGTGAGCGGATCGAAGGGCACGACACGATCGCGTTCACGCTGACGCCGAGGCCCGAGTCCCACCCGAAGACGCGCGAAGGGGAGTTGATGAAGCACTTCAACGTGCGCGCCTGGATCAGCGAGACCGATTACGAGCTCGTGCGCCTCGAGGCGGATGCGATCGACAACGTGTCGTTCGGATTGGGCGTGCTGGCCCGGCTGCACAAGGGCGCACGCCTGTCCTTCCTCCGCCGCAAGATCAACGGAGAGGTCTGGCTTCCCGCGAAGGCTACCTACAGCGGCAGCGCGCGCGTCGGGCTGCTGTGGACGCTCCGGCGCAATGGCACCTACGAGTACACCGGCTACAAGAAGTTCAACGTTGACACCTCGTCGAGTTTCCAATCCCCGAAGTCAGGAGACCCTTAACCCTCTTTCAGCGTCTGTGCGGGATCGAGCGCCAGCGCGCGCCGCGCCGGGATCAACGCGCACGCGTTCGAAGGTCCGCGCGTGCCCAGGCCAGCGGGACGATCCGAAGCTGAGACCCTGGCTTCGGCCAGGAGCGTAGTCGGAAGCGCGAACTAGCTCGAGATCTGCGGGTCTGGTCAACTCTGTTCGATGTAGCCGTCACGCAGCTTGATGATGCGATCGCCGTACCCCGCGTTCGTCTCTGAATGCGTGACCTGGATGATCGTCGTGCCCTGGTCGTTGAGCCGCTTGAACAGCTCCATGATCTCCTGGCCCTGCGACGAGTGCAGGTTGCCGGTCGGTTCGTCGGCGAGGATGACCGCAGGGTTAGCGACAATCGCCCGCGCCACGCCCACCAGCTGCTGCTGTCCACCGGAGAGCTGATTCGGATAAAGGTCCTTCTTGGCGACGATGCCGAACCGATCGAGCACGCTCGCCACGGTGCCTTGCCGCTCCGACTTCTTGACGTCGCGATAGGAGAGCGGCAGCTCGATGTTCTCGTAGACGGTCAGGTTGTCGAGCAGGTGGTAGCTCTGGAAGACGAAGCCGATGTGGCGCTTCTGGAGCGCCGCCCGGTCCTTCTGGGATAGCGCGTGGATGGGATATCCCATCAAGTAGGTACTCACCACTCCAGGCGCTGTCGTGCATGCCGAGGATGTGCAGCAGCGTGGACTTGCCTGCTCCTGACGGCCCCATGATCGAGACGAACTCGCCAGGCTTGATGTCGAGCGCGATGCGGCGCAGGACGAAGGTCTGCCCAGCCCCGACCGGGAATGATTTCTCGACGCCTCTGAGTGACATGAGCGGCGCCGTGGGGTCGAGTTGCGGTGGTTCGGTGAGGGCCGAGGAGGACGAGCGTCTGAAGATCATGGCCGTGTATCCCTTGTGTGAGCCCGGACGAGATCAATCCCTGTGCCGGAAGGCTACTAGGGAATTTACGCGATCTGGGGGTTAATTTGTTCGACGCGGGGAATCACCGTCCCGCTCACGAACACCTGAAATATTGTTGAATGGATGATTTGGATGGCTGATTCGTTGTTGACTGACGATGCTGAGTTGATTTGTTCTGGACCGATCGAGTTTGGTCGACGCGCCAACGAACAAATGAATCAAGAATCAACAATCGCAATCAACAACCAATCACCGATCAAAGATCGCCTAATCACAAATGCCCGGTCACTCAGTGCGCAGCGTCGTGGCGGGGTCGACCTGCGCGGCGCGCCTGGCCGGCAGGTAACCGGCGAGCATTGCCGTAATCGTCAACGTCAGCACCGCCACACCAAGCATGTATGGGTCGCGTGGGGTCAGGCCGAAAAGGAAGCCTTCCACCAGCTGCGATGTGAACCAGGCGCCGATGAGTCCCATGGCGAGACCGGCCACGACGATCGTCGCGGCCTGTCGCAGGACGCCACCGAGCACGACCGATCGGGTCGCGCCGAGCGCCAGCCGAATGCCGATGTCACGTCGCCGGCGCGTGACGTCGTATGAGATCACGCCGTAAAGGCCGACGCACGACAGCAGCAGCGCGAGCGCGCCAAACGTCGTCGAGAGTGTCGCCAGCAGCCGTTCGCTGAGGAGTGAGGCCGCAATCTGTTCTTCCATCGTGCGGACCCATGACACCGCGACGTCCCGGCTGAGCGCGCGCACCTCGCCGCGCACCAGCCCGGCGACGATCGCCGGGTCACCACTCGTTCGGATAGCCGCAGTGAGGTCAGCTGGTGGCTCGATGATTTGAGCGAGCGGCTGGTAGACCATGCGAGGTGGTGTCTCTCTCAACGACTGACGCGCGTCAGCCACGATTCCGACGACGGTGAGTGTTCTGTTCGGGTCGGGCGTGCGGCCGAAGGCGATCGCGCGTCCGATCGCGTCGGCAGTACCGAAGTATGCGCGCGCGACAGACTCGTTGATGATCGCGACCCGAGTCGACTCGGCGGTGTCCTGCGAAGTAAACAGGCGCCCGCGAAGCAACGGGATACCAAACGTGCTGAAGTAGTCCGGCGTGACTGTGTTGGCAAAGACCGTGTCGTCAGCGCGGACGCCCGGTTGAGGTGTCGGTATGCCCAGGATGCGCCCTTCGAACGCCGTGTCGATGGGGCTCATCGTGGAACAGGATCCCGAGATCACGCCCGGCCTCGTGCGAATGCGTGCGAGAACATCGATGCAGAGATCGGCGACACGTCCGGCAGGGAAGGCGGTATCACGAGCGTCCAGGGCGAACACGAGCACGTTCCTGGTGTCGAATCCGCCATCAACGCGCTGCAGGTTCTGCTGGGTTCGCACCAGCAGTGCCGCGCCAAACGTCAGCACCAGGCACAGGGCGAGTTGTCCGGCAACGAGTGCGTAGCGACTTGGCGATCGAAGCGCCGGCGCCCGCGCCCGCGCTGCCGGTTTTGAGCGCGGGTGCCAGCATGATCCGCGTGGCGGCGAACGCCGGTGCAAGCCCGAAGACGATGCCGGTCAGCACGGAGAGCCCGGCGGCGAAGAGCAGCACCGTGCCGTCGGGTTGTGCGTTGATCACAATCGGGTTTTGATTCTCGCGAAACAGCTCGGCGACGAAGCGTGTGCCCCATCCTGCCAGAATCAAACCGATGGCACCGCCGGTGAGGGCGAGTGCGAGGCTTTCAACCAGAAACTGTTGAACCATGCGACCGCGGCTTGCACCCACCGACATGCGCAAGGCCACCTCTCTGGCCCGCGCGGTGGTGCGCACATACAGCAGGTTGGCCACGTTGACGCAGGCAATGAGCAGGACGACACCCACCATTCCCATCAGCACGGCGAGCGGCAACTCGTAGTCTCTTCGAAGCCGATCCTGACCTCTGGCCGCCGGAAGCAGCATTGCTGTTCGAAGCTGGCCATCGCGTGACCGACTGAACCCCTGCGTTTCCGGCTGCGACATGTGGACACGAAACACCGACTGCAACGCGGCTTCCGCCTGACGAACGTCGACGCCTGGTCTCAGGCGCGCCACCAGCGGCATGCTCGTCCAGCTGTCGAGCCAGGTGAGGAAGTCAGGTTCGTCCTGGATATGAATCGACAGCGGTAGCGTGATCTCGACCGAGCGGCCCGGGGCCATCCCCTCGAACCCGGGGGCCGTGACGCCGACGATCGTGAGCGAGCGACCACCCACGAGCAGCGTCTGTCCGATGATGTCGCTCCGCCGGCCGAATCTGCGTGCCCAGTAGCCGTCGCTGATGACCGCAATCGGACTGCTGCCGGGCGCGCGGTCGTCCTCGGACGTGAACCCTCGTCCACGCGCCATGGGTACACCGACGAGCGCGTGATAGTTACCGCTCACGTACTGTCCGACCACTCGCTCGGCGCCGCTCTCCGACGAGATCTTGAAGTTTCGGATATTGAACGCGGTCACGCCGGCGAACACATCGGTGCGCTGGCGCACGCGCTCGAGCCACGGGTAGTTCGAGGCGGTCGTGATGTCGTCGCCACCAGGCAGACCGATCGCGACGAAGCGCAACTCGTCGGGCGCAGCCACTGGCAGCGTGCGCAGCATCACCGCCTCGATGAGGCTGTAGATCGTCGCGTTGGCACCGATGCCGAGGGCAAGCGTCACGATGGCGGCGGCGGCGAAGCCGGGTGTTCGGCGCAGCGATCGCGCGGCGTAGCGGAGGTCCTGCCAGACTGGGTCAATCATTCCAAATCACACAGTTCCATGTTCCGAGTTCCGGGTTCCAGGTCGTGTTCATGGTTCGGTTCGGGGTTCGGAGTTCCGAGTTCATGGTTCCGGTTCCGGGTCACGGTTCGGAACTGCGAACAGCGAACCTTGAACCGAGAACTTGAACCCAGTCACACGAACTCGGAACCTGGAACGATGAATCTGGAACGTCATCATCGCCCTCAGTCATGTCTCAACGCTCGAGTCGGGTCGACGTGGGCGGCTCGCCGCGCAGGGAGCATCGCGGCAACGAGGCACACAGACGCCATCATCAGGGGCGCCAGGGTCAGCACCACTGGGTCGCCAGGTGTGACGAAGTCGAACGCCGGGCTCGCCAATAGCGGCGTCAGCCACATGGCGAGACCCAGACCCAGCGCGAGACCTGGCGCGATGAGAAGCATCGCATGTGTCAGGACCATGCGGAGCACTCGAGGCGGTGAGGCGCCGACAGCCATCCGAATCCCGATCTCGTGTGTCCGACTCGAAAAGAGGAAGGAGACGACAGCGAAGAGGCCGACGCAGGCCAGCACGAGCGCGAGCACACCGAGAGCCGTCATGATCTGAGAGATCATGCGAGAGGGCAGCAGAGCCCGGGACTGATACAAGTCCTCCATCGTCCGCAGGTCATAGAGCGGCACCGTCGAGTTGACACTGGCGGCAGCGGTTCGTACCGAAGCGGCCAGCGCGATCGGGGACGCGTCATCTGCAGCCAGGACGACCATCGTCATCGGTCCGGGTCGTGCCTGTGAGAACGGGCGATAGATGAACGGCTGGGGGCTCTCGCCCAGTTGCCAGTATTTTCCGTCTTTCGCGACGCCAACGACCTCGAGCGTCAGCGTTTCCGGTCCATTCGGTCCCGGCACGTCAGGGACGCGAATCACCTTGCCGATGGGGTTTTCGTCAGCCCAGTAGCGATTGGCCAGCGTCTCGTTCACGATCGCGACTCGTGGGCTGGTTGGCGTGTCGGATTCGCCGAAGGGACCGACCACGCACGATCGGGACTCGCATGACGTCCCAATAGCCTCGGTCGACCACCGTCTCGGCGACTGAGATGCGATCCTGCCCGTCAGGCAGGAGGGCGCCGTCGATCGTGATACCAAGCGAACCGTTGGTGACGCCGAGTGGAACGTAGCGCGTGAGTCCCACCGCGGCGACGCCGGGTTGTGCCCGCATCTCCTCGACGAGCCGCTCGTAGAAAGTGCGCATCTGGTCCGGTTCGATCTGGACGAGGCGAGGATTGAAGGAGGCAAGCAGGACGCGATCGCTCCGGAATCCCGGGTCCACTTGCTGGGCCGCGACGGAGGCGCGGACCATCAGGCCGGCGCAGACAAGCACCAACACCGAAATCGCGACCTGCAGCACCACGAGTCCGTTACGCAGCGACAGCGAGTGGGTCAGTGGCTCCGGCTTCCGCTTGAGCACCGTGTTCAGGCTGGCGGCCGAGGATGTTTTCAGTGCGGGGACCAATCCAAACAGAAGTGCCGAGAGAATCGTCGTCAATGCAGTGAAGGCCAGCACTCGGCCGTCGAGACGCAGATCGATCCAGAGCGGCAGCGCACTTGGAATGATCACCACTCGAGAGAGATAAGCGAGCACCCAGCCAGCGATGATGACGCCGGCGGCGCCCCCGGCAATGGCGAGCAGCGCGCTTTCAGTCAGCAACTGGCGGACAAGGTGCCCGCGCGTCGCACCAAGGGATATTCGGAGCGCGAGATCGCGTACCCGTGCGCTGCTTTTCGACAGCACGAGGTTGGCGACGTTTGCGCAGGCGAGCAGCAGCACCAGACCGACGAGCACGAGGATGACAATCGCTCCCTCGGCTCCGCCAGAGTCGAGCCGGGCCCGCGCGGTGAGCTCGGGAAGGATCACGGCCGCTCGTCCATCATTCGAGTCCGGATAGACGCGCGCGAGATCCGCCGCGAGCGTTGAGAACTCATCTGTCGCTTGCGTCGTCGTGACACCGGAGGGAAGGCGGCCCAGGACGGTCAGCATCCGATTCGTCCGGTCGGTCAGAACATCGGGTGGGAAAGCCGGATACACACTTCGCATCGCCGAGAGTGGAATGAAGATGTCCGGGTGGAAATAGAGCTCCGTTCCGGCGAAGCGCTCCGGCGCGACACCGACGATCGTGAAAGAGGCTCCCGAGAGGAGAATCTGGCGTCCGACGACCTCCGGCCTCTGCTGGAAATCGCGCGTCCACAGTCGGTGACTGATGACCGCGACGGTCGAGGCGGCCGCGTCTTCCTGTGGGAGGAATCCTCGACCGACGACCGGCTCGACGCCAAGCACCGAGAAGAAATTGGCGCTGACGACCCAGCCACCGAGGTATTTTGCCGGCTCACGCGGACTGGTCGCGAGGGCGAAGTCTCCGGTTTCGTACGCGACGAGCCCGGTCAGCGTCTTCGTCTCGGATCGCATGTCGAGGTAGTCGGGGTAAGAGACCTCGCCAAGGGGGGTGTCCTTGGAGCTCGTGAAGACTCTGACGATCTCACTCGGACGCGGCACATCAGGTGGGCGCAGTGCCGTGGCGTCGGCAAAGCTGAACATCGCCGTGTTCGCCCCGATGCCGAGCGCGAGGGTCAACACCGCGGCCGCCGTGAATTGCGGCGTTCGCCGGAACGATCGCAAGGCGAACTTGAGGTCGTGGCCGAGGTCTCTTCAGTTGTCTCAACGCCACCAGCGGATCGATGCGCGCGGCTCGACGCGCCGGCACGCAGCTCGCGATGAGTGCGACGACCGCGATCGCGACGGCCACGCCAAGGTAGTTCGTCGGGTCGCGGACATCGATAACGGTGAAGACTCCGGACGTGGCATAAACCAGCGCGGCCGCTGCAGGCGCGCCGAGGATTCCGCCACCGACCACCGGTTGCGCGGCCTGCTGCATCACCATACGAAGCATGTCGCCGGGCCTTGCCCCGAGCGCCATCCGCACGCCGATCTCGCGCGTTCGCTGGGCGACCATGTAGGACACGACGCCGTAAATGCCCACTCCAGCCAGGCAGAGTGCGACGACCGCGATCGCTCCCAGCAAGCCGGCCAACGTGTAGGTGCTCGCCAGGTCGTTGAACAGGACCTGTTCCATTGACGCAACGTCGAAGATCGGTTCGTTGGGTTCGAGTGCGGCGGCCTGCGCCCGAATCGCCTGCACGCTCCCGAGCGGATCGATCCCGTCCGTGCGGACGACGACGGCCATGGCCCGCTCAGGCCTCCACGCCGACGGCACGTATACCTGGGGCGTCGTTCGCTGGTCGATCTCTGACGTCCGCACGTTGGCCACGATACCGACGACGCGCAGCGGCATGTTCGGCATGCCGGGCGAGACGATCGTCGCGCGCGATCCGATCGGGTCGCGGCCCGGCCAGAAGAGGCGAGCGGCGTCTTCACTGATGACAGCGACATTCGAGCCCTCACCAGCAAAGTCCGAATCGTTGAAGCCACGACCTCCTCGTACCGGGACCCGCAGCGTCTCGAAATAGCCGCGACTCACGGTCGCAAGGGCGGTGAAGGGCAGCGCCTCCTCCTCGACTGGCGGTGTCCCCTCGACCTTGATCCGCGCGCTCAACCCGCGGTCCGCCACGGGAAGTCGGTCGATCGTTCCCGTCGATACGACACCAGGAAGACCATCGATACGAGCCAGCAGGGCACGATAGAACTGCGTGATCCTCTCGGCATCCGCATATCTCGTCTCAGGAAGATCGACACGAAACGTCAACACGCCTCGCGGGTCGAAACCGGTTTCCATCGTCCTGAAGTTCCACGCGGTTCGCGCGAACAATGCGATCTGAACGAGAAGGACGACGGCCAATCCGACCTGCACGGCGACGAGCGCGCGGCGGATCCGGTGGGTCGAGCCGCCACCGACGGCTCGCCCGCCATCCTTCAGGTCTGCCGGATTGGGACGCCAGGACTGGAGCGCTGGAATGATCGCGAAGCCGAGCGGCAGGATGAATGCGGTCACGATGCCCGCCGCGGCGACGCGCCAGTTCAGCGTGGCGTCGCCAAACAGCCGCGCCTGCGGCCCCGCAAGCCACTTGAGAGTCGCAAGCCCCCATCCCCCGATGACGATGCCTGCTGCACCAGCTGCCAGCGAGATCAGCAGGCTTTCGACGGCGATCTGTTTCACATGGTGAACACGCTGCGCGCCCAGTGCTGTTCTCACTGACAGCTCCCGCTGCCGGCCACTCGCTCGCGCCAGCACGACGTTCGACACGTTGGCGCAGGCCATGGCCACAACGAGTCCGGCGATGAGCGCGAGCAGGAAGAGCAGAAACTGGATCCCGCCGCCGCCGACCTGCTCGATGAGCGGGCGGACGACGACTCCGGTCTGTGCGTTCGTGTTTGGGTATTGCGCCCGGAGGCGATTGGCGATGCTCGACAGGTCGGCTTCCGCCTGTTCCCGGGTTACGCCAGGTTTGAGCCGTGCGGTGACGAAGAGGCGCCGTTCGTCACGCGCCTCTCGTGCGGCGTCGAGCGGCAGCGCCACGAACAACTCCGTGTCAGTGAAGATGCCCACGCGCGTTTCGTGAGGGAGTACACCGACGAGCGTATGAGCCGTCCCATCGAGCAGCATGGTCGTTCCCACGACTGAGGGGTCCGAAGCAAACTGCTCCTGCCAATACCGGTGGCTCAAGAGCGCGACCGGAGTTGCGCCAATCAGACCGTCGTCGCGTCGGAATACCCGCCCCATCGCCGGCGAGATACCCCAGAGCGACCACATCTCTGCCGTCGTACGCACGAGAGAGACTCGCACCGGCGCGTCACGTCCGGTCAGGGTTGCCGTGCCGTATCGGAAGGCACCGAACTGCTCGACGGTCGTGGCCTGGTCGATCCAATCGGCGAGGTCGGGTATGGATGTGCCCGTCATCGCCAGGCTGCCCGACATGCCCGACTGCGCCTGGCTCGGCCGCGGATCGGTCGACGCGACGAAGACGAGCCGCTCCGTGTCTACCGCGGGGATTGCACGCCAGACAGCGTCGATCGTGCTCGCGATGATCGTCGTCGCGCCGATGGCGATCGCCAGCGTCATCATGATCACGACGCTTGGTCCTGGCGTCTTCATGATTGTCCGCAGGGAGTGACGAAAGACCATTGTTGATTTACCGATCTTTGATTGGTGATTCGTTGTTGATTGTTGATTTGTGATTCTTGATTTATTGGTGATTGAGTTCTTCCAATCACCAATCAACAATCTCCAATCAACAACCAATCAATAATCAACAATCCTCAAATCTGAAATGCTCTTTCATTCCTGTCTCAACGCCAGCAGCGGATCGATGCGAGCCGCACGTCGCGCCGGGAAGTACGCGGCGAAGAGCGTGACAGCGACGAGCAGCGGCACCACCAACAGATAGGTCGCCGCGTCGATGGCGCCTGCGGCTGGGAAGATTGCGCGCAGGACGTTCCCTGCGGCGAGGCTTCCGATCACACCGAGTGCGACGCCGGAGGCTGACAGCACGAGTCCATGGCGGAGCACCATTCGCTGAACCGACGATGCCTGCGCCCCTACCGCCATTCGAATTCCGATCTCGCGCGTTCGCCGCGCCACCGCATACGCGACCAGGCCGTAGAGGCCCACCAGCGCCAGCACGAGCCCCAGCAGCCCCATTCCGCCTGTGACTGCGATCAGGGTCCTGACGATGCCGGTGGCGTTGCCGAAGTAGAAATCCTCCATCGTCCGCACGCTCGTGATCGGCATGTTCGGATCGATCTCCTGGACGATGGAACGAAGCGCCGGAGCAACGGAAGCCGAAGCACCGCTCAAGGCGATGACCAGCGTGCTGCGCACCCCGATATCCTGGCGTTGCGCAAGGTACATCCACGGCGTAGGGGCCTCTCCGATCCAGTTGTACTTGCTGTTGGATGTGACCCCAACGACCTCAGCCCAGGGTTGCCCCTCGCGGCTGACGAGACGAACTCGTTTGCCGATCGCGTTCTGACCGGGCCAGTAGCGGGCGGCCATCGCCTGGTTGACCAGCGCGACGCGCGGTGTGTTCGCCGTGTCGCTGGTCTGAATGCCGCGGCCGGCAACGAGGGGAATCGACATCGCGTCGAGATAGCCTTCGTCGATACGAGACGAGAGCACGATCACGTTCTCTGTGCCGGGCGGGAGCTGAAAGCCGTCGGGGACGATGGACACCGGGTCGCGATAGTCCTGGTTGAGAGGCATCACGGATGACATGCCGACCGATGTGACGCCAGGGAGGGCGCGCGCCCGATCCTTGATCTGGGTGTAGAACGACTCGGTCCGCGCCGCGTCGTAACGCGCCAGGCTCGGTTCGAAGCTCGCGAGGAGCATTTGCTCCGTGCGGAATCCCGGTCGACTGAGTTCGGCCTCAAAGGCGCGAAAGAGAAAGACGGTGACGGTGAGCAGCATCAACGAGAGCGCAACTTGCCCCGCGACGAGTCCATTGCGGCCCCACAGGCGTGACTGCCGCTGGAGGCTGCCACGTCCGTGTCGTAATGCCTGAGCCAGATCGGCGGTGTGCGTGGCGCGCCACGCCGGAACCAGGCTCGAAAGCAGCGCGCTCAGCGCCGCCAGTACGATCCCGACCACGATGACGCGCCGATCCAGCTCGAACGTCAGACGAACGCCGATGTCGCTGACCAAAGGCAATCGCTGGAAGAACGCTACCCCGCCGTAGCCGAGCGCAAGGCCCGCTGCCGCGCCTCCGGCCGCGAGGAGGAAGCTCTCGGTGATCAATTGCCGCGTCACGCGCAGACGCCCCCCACCGATCGCCAGCCGCAAAGCCAGCTCCCGCTCGCGAACTGGCGCGCGGCTCATCAAGAGACCCGCGACATTGGCGCATGCCACCAGCAGCACGGCGAAGGCCAGCGTCATGAGCATGAACGCCGTTGGCGCCGATTGGCCGCGTTCTTCCAGGCGGGCATCGAACGCCGTCCGCACCAGCAAACCGTAGTTGCGATTCGTATCCGGATACGACTCCTCGAGCGCGCGCGCGATGAGACTCGTCTCTTCTCGCGCCTGTTCGAGCGAGACGCCCGGCTTGAGCCGGCCACGAACATCGAGAGCGCGCACCTGTCGCCGCTGGAGCACCTCCGGCGGTGACCCGGGCAGTCGCGGCGACATGGCGATGGGAACGTAGTAGGCCGGCGGAAGGGCAAGATGCATCCCCGAGAAGCTCGCCGGCGCGACACCAATGACCGTGAAGTCGAGTCCCGCGAGGCGAATCTGCCTGCCCACGACCTCGGGATCCGCTCCAAACTGATCGGCCCATGTCTCGTGTGCGAGCACGATGACCGCGTCTCGCCCGGGTACCTGATCTTCATCCGGCCGGAAGAAGCGGCCCAGCGCCGGCTGCAGCTGGAGCACGTCGAAGAAGTTGCCGCTGACGACGAGCCCCAGTCTGCTCTGAGCCGGTTGCTCGCGACTCGTGGCAAAGCTGGCAACCTCGACTCGGTAGGCGAGCAGTCCGTCGAAGCTTTGCGCGCGGTCGCGCAGGTCGCGGTAGTCGGGGTAGGACAGGAGGCGGGTGGAGGCGAAGCTCTCGGCGCGCGGTGCGATGGCGCTGACTGCCACGATCTCGCCCGCCCGCGGCACCTGCAGCGGGCGCAGCACGAGGCCGTCGGCCAGGCTGAACATCGCCGCGTTGGCACCCACACCGATCGCGATCGAGGCGACGGCGACGAGCGTGAAGCCGGGGTTCTTCACCAGCATCCGCGTACCGTGTTTCAGATCCTGGAGAAATCCGTCAATCATTGTCGATCTCTCGATCTTTGATTGTTGATTCGTTGTTGACTGTTGATTTGCGATTTTTGATTTGGTGGACGATTCAATCGCTCGAATAAAACAACAATCACCAATCACCAACGAATCGAAAATCAATAATCCGCGAATCACAAATGCACTAGTGGCGTAACGTGACCACCGGATCGATCGCCGCGGCCCGCCTGGCCGGAAGGTAGCTGGCCAGGAACGCCACGATTCCGATGGCCAGAGTCACACCCGTGTAGTTCATCGGATCGCGAGCGTCAACCCCGGGCACCGACAGCCCGATGCCGATCGCCAGGCCGACGGCTGCGACGAGTCCCACAAGGCCACCGGCAGCGACCGGCTTCGCACCCGACGCCAGCACCATGCGTACGACGACGCCGGGGCGTGCGCCGAGCGCCATACGCACGCCGATCTCCCGGCGGCGTTGCGCGACGGAGAATGACACGAGACCGTACACGCCTGCTGCCGACAAACTGAGCGCGACCAACCCGATTGCGCTGAGCAGCGCCGTGAGCACGTAGGTTCCACCCAGATCGTCGAACAGCACCTGCGACATCAGCGCCACGTCATGGATCGGTTGGTCGCGATCGAGACGCGCGACCTCGGCACGAATGGCGGGCACGAGCTGCAAGGTGCCGGGGCCGACTGATTTCACGACGACTGCCAGGTCCCGGCGTGGTTGCTGCGTCAGCGGGACGAAGACCTGCGGCAACGCTCCCTGATCGATATCCGAATTGCGCACGTTGCCAACGACGCCGACGATGTCGAGCCACACTTCCTGCCCGGGTGAGGCATCGAGGGCGAGACGTGCACCAAGCGGGTCTCGACCCGGCCAGAATCGGCGCGCCGCTTCTTCGTTGACGAGTGCCACCGGCGCGGCATCGGACCACTCGGCGTCGGAGAATACGCGCCCGCGCCGCACAGGAATCCGCATGGTGGCGAGATAGTCGCCCGCGATGGCGGCACGTGCGATCGTCGGCTGTGCGTCGAGGGCCACGGGAGTTGTGCCCTCGACGGCCAGGCGCGCCAGCGGCTCGCGATCGGCGACTGGCAATCGATCGATGATGCCGGCTGATGCGATACCGGGAACCGCACTGAGCCGTGACATCAGTGCCATCGTGAACCGATCGATCGCGTCAGCTTCCTTGTATCGCGATTCGGAGAGGCCGATCCGGAAGGTCAGGACTTGTGCGGGGTCGAATCCCGGTGCTGTGTCGCTGAGGGCCCACGTCGTTCTGACCAGCATCCCGATCTGCGCCATCAGGATCATCGCCGCTCCCACCTGCAGTGCGACGAGAAGACTGCGCGTCCGACGTCCCCGCAACGCGATGCCGGTTCCTCGCGCGCCATCCTTGAGCTCCTGCACATCGGGTGCGGCCGCGCGCAGGGCGGGCAACAGGCCAAACCCGAACGGCGCCACGAGCGCGGTCACCAGACCCACGAGCAGCGCACGCCTGTTCATCTGAATCTCGGCGAGGCCAAACGAATCGCCTCCCAGCCAGCGCAAGGCCGAGATGCCCCAGGCGGCGAGCAGCAGTCCGATGACGCACGCCACCGCGGAGGCGAGCACGCTTTCCGTCATGAGTTGACGGACGCGATCGAGTCGGCCGCCGCCCAGGGCCGCACGGATGGCGAGCTCGTGACGACGACCGATCGACTGTGCGACGAGAATTCCCGAAACGTTGGCGCACGCCACGACGAGCACCAGCAGCGCAATGAGCCCCAGGATCGAGAGGAGAATCCGGACGTTGAATCCGCTCATCTCGATCAGCGGAAGCACGGACGCGCCGACGGCATCGTTGCTGTCGGGGTGTTCGTCGCGAAGCTGGCGCGCGATCGCCTGCAGGTCGCTATCGGCTTGCGCGCGCGTGACCCCGGGCTTGAGACGGCCGGTAACGAACAGTGCGCGCTCCCGACGATCGCCGCGCAGAGGATCGAGCACCAGCGGAAGAAAGACATCGGCGTCTCGCAGGATCCCGGTGGCGCCCTCCGGCGGGAGCACGCCGACGATCGTGTGAGCGACGCCATCGAGGAGCACGCGCTTTCCGAGCGCATTGGCATCGGACGAGAACTGGCGCTGCCAGAACCCGAACGTGAGCAGCGTGACCGGTGTGGCGCCGGCACGTCCGTCCTCCGGGTTGAATGAGCGGCCGAGGACAGGAGTGAGTCCCCACAACCTGACAAGGTTAGGAGTGACGTGCATTGACGAGATGCGAAGCGGCGCGTCGACACCAGTCAGGGTGACGGAGCCCATCTCGAGGCCGGCCAGTTCATCGAAGGTCGAGGAACGCGCGACGTAGTCGGCAAGATCGGGGACGGAGACGGGCGTGCGGAGCACGACACTCTGCGTGGTCCCCTGTGCCTGCAGGACACGGGTGTCAGTCGACGTCACGTAGACCAACCCGGCCCGGTTCACGACCGGGATGAATCCCCAGACCAGATCGATCGCGCTGTAGATGACCGTCGTCGAGGCAATGGCCACGGCGAGCGTCAGCACCACCACCGTCGCGGCTGCGGGTTGGCTGGTCAGCCATCGAAGAGCGAGGCGAAGGCTCATGCTGCAGGTTTCGATTCGTCAAGGCTCGTGCCACGTCGGACGAGGCAAGGACTCCGTTTGTTCTGGGAAATAACGCCGGATTCAAGGGGTTTCGACCTGGAGTGTTCGCCCGTGGGACGGCGTTGTTCGCGGTCGCACAGTGCGATAGGATTCCCGCCTCTCCTCGGCTGGTCGGATCCTAAAGGAGGCTGTTATGCGGCGATTCCTTCTGTGTCTCTCGGCGTTGGGGGTTGTCCTGGGGGCTGGCGTGCTCGCCCAAAAGGTTACGACTGTTGAGGAGTACGCGCAGCTCATGAAGGCGAATGCTCAGGCCATCGGCGGTGCGAACAAGGCCATCGGTGCAGCGGCCTACGCGGACGCGAGGATGCAAGTCGCGACGCTGCGCAAGAACTATATGGCGCTGCAGGGGTTCTGGGCGGACAAGAAAAAAGACGATGCGGTGGCGATCGTCAAGGACGGTCTGACGAGGCTCGACGCACTCGACAAGACGCTGTCGGCGCCGACCGTCGATCCGATGGCTGCACAGGCAGCGGCGAAGGAGTTCGGCGGTGCCACGTGCGGCGCATGCCACAAGCTCTATCGTGAAGGCGATGCGCAGTCGGGATTCAAGTTCAAAGCCGGTGTGATCTAGATCTCCTTCGCCGGCAGAAGAACACTCGTTCACGCTTCTTCGTTCTCTCTTCTCGGTTCGTGTTCACGTTCAGGTTCGGCTCGAGCGCCGATGATCGCGAACCTGAACGAGAACCGAGAAGGGAAGAACCCAGAAGTGTGAACGATTCGTGGCTCACTCCATTCGCAGTGCTTCGATCGGATTGACGGTCGTGGCGCGGCGTGCCGGCACAGCGCCGGCGGCAGCAGCCACCATCCCCACCAGCAGGTACTGCGCCGCCGACGACCGCCGCATCGTAGCCTCGAACACCAAAGAACAACGCCTCCCCAAGCCGCCCGAGACCGAATGCGAGCGCCGCTCCGACGACACCGCCGATCACCGTCATGCGGACCACTTGCGTCAGCACCAGCGAACGCACGTCTCGCGGTTGCGCGCCGAGCGCCATGCGGATCCCTATTTCCCGCAGTCGCTGTGCGACGCCGTAGGAGAGCACGGCATAGAGGCCAATCGCGGCCAGCACTATGGCAACGCCGGCAAATGAAGACGACAACGTGCCGAGCACTCGCTGCGGAGTCGTGTTGTCCCAGATCTGATCGTCCATCGATCGCAGATTGACGACCGGCAGGTTCGCATCGTGCCTCTTGATGAGGGGCGGAATACCCGCGAGCAGCGCGCCGGTATCCGACGTGGTTCGGACGTAGAAGGTAAGAGGCCCCACGTTGGCTTGACGATCGGGCGCGTCAGGCTGCCGATACGACATCACGAGTTGTGGCGGCGCGGGTTCTCGTGCGTCGCTGTACTTCGCATCGCGGACCAGTCCGACGATCTCGATGTCGAGTGGTTTGTCGTTGCCGCGTCCCATGGCCACGCGCTTTCCGATCACGTTCGTCCCGAGATTGAACTTCCGTCCAAAGGCTTCGTTCACGACGGCGACGCGTGGTGCGCCTTCCGTGTCCGTACTCGTGAATTCGCGTCCCGCAAGCATCGGGATGCCCATCGTGCGGAAATAGTCGAATCCGACGCGCGCAACCGAGACGACCGTGTCGGCGTCGGGTCCGGCATCGAATCCCTCGACCGTGATGTTGTTCTGCCAGTTGCTGTTCGCGAGCAGCGGGACAGTCGATGTCGTCACCGAAACGACGCCCGGCACGCCTTCCAGATCCTCTGCGACGCGATCGAAGAGCGCCTGCGCCCGTTCCCGCGTGTATCCATTGAGGTACGGCGACAAGCGGAAGGTGACCAGACCCTCTCGCTGGATCCCAAGTTCCGTGCGCGCGAGGTTGACGAGGCTGACGACGAACAAGCCGGCTGTCGCGAGCAGTGCCGTGGCGAGCGCCACCTGGGACGTGGCCAGCGACGCCCGGAACCGGTTCGCCGCACGCGAACCTGCCATGCGGGTGGACGACGCCTGCAGTCCGGCGCCGACGGCGGAACGCACGCTGTGCACAGCGGGGAAGAGCCCGAACACGACGCTGGTCGCCATCCCGACTACCAGCGCAAACAAAAGGACCGTCGAGTCGATTTCGAACGCGAGCATCGTCATGTCCTCTGCCGGCATCGTCGCCGCCAGGCCGCTCAGCGTCATGCGCGCGACGATCAGCGCACCTGCCGCGCCGAGTACGCCGAGCACGACCGACTCGACCAGCAGCAGGCGTATCAACCTCGACGACGAGGCGCCCAGTGCCAGACGCACAGACATCTCGGTCGCTCGATCGGCGACACGGGCCAGCAGCAGGTTCGCGACGTTGGCGCAGGCGATAGCGAGCACGAATCCGGTGATCGTGAACATGAGAAGGAGGATCACCCGCGTCTCCCCCCGGTTCGCGTCACGGCCGTGAGAGCCGTCACGCAGCAGGAGGCGACGCTGCTGGAACAGCTCCCGGTCTCGATCACTGCCGATGCCGCTACGTACGGCGGGATACTCCACATCCTTGATCAACGCGGTAAATGGCACGCCGATTAGAGCTTCAGCCTGGTCGCGTGAGAGGTCGGAGCGAAGACGCGCGAAGAGGTAGAGCCAGTGATTGTTGCGTGCCGTCATCCCATTCCACTGGGGATCGCGAAACGCGCGTTCGGCCATGGCGAGCGGCACGAATACCTGAGGACGATCGAGTGTTGTGTTGCCGGAGAATCCTTCCGGTGCGACACCGACGATCGTCATCGGCTCGCCATTGACGATCAGGGTGTCGTCGATCGCCGACGGGTCGGAGCCGAACCGGGTGCTCCAGTAGCTGTGGCTGAGCACGACGACCGGATGTGCACCGGGCACGCGGTCATCCTCGGCTCCCAGCAAGCGGCCCAACGCGGGGCGAAGTTGCAGGGCAGGAAAGTAGTGACCGGAGACGAGCACGCCTTCGGCGTCGGAGGTCTGGCCCCGGTAGGCGAGGTTGGCGCGGAAATCACGATGCGCCGCGATCTGTAGCGCGTCCCCCACCAGCCCTTCGATGTCGCGAAAGAGCGGGTAGCTGAATATCTCATCGATGTCCCCGGCGTCACTGGTCGATCTGGAGCCAGGGCGAGGCCCCGGCGATGCGACGTTGACGATCTCGCCGGGCGCGGGAACGGGCAGACGCTGCAGAAGCAGTCGATCGAACACCGAGAAGATCGCCGCGTTCACACCAATGCCGAGCGCGAGCGAGAGGATGGCGACCGACGTGACAAGGGGGCGGCGTTTCAGCGATCGGAGCGCGTAGATAAGATCATTCGCCATAAGGAGCAGTTCCAAGTTCCGTGTTCCAGGTTGCGGGTTCGTGTTCACAGTTCAGGTTCGCGGTTCGTTGTTCGAGGTTCCAGGTTCCAGGTTCGATTTCACCCGCAGTGGAACCGAGAACCCGGAACCTCGAACCCTGAACCGGAACTCGGCACACGAACCTGGAACCCTGAACCTGTAACCCTGAACGTTACGCTCACTTCCCAAGTTCGAACGCAGCCATCGTTCGCCGGTCGCGCACGAACAGCATCGTGCCGGCCAGCGTTGGAGGTGTCCATGACAGGTGGTTCAGCACATTGGCCTTCGCGAGCACCTTAAGCCCTTGCGGCGAGACCGTCGCCAGCCCCAGGGCGCCGTCCTCGTCGAGGACGATGAGCTTGCCGTCCGCGTAGAGAAGTTGCGCGCGTGCGAAGCTGCGATCCTGCCAGGCGATCGCGCCGGTCTTCATGTCGACGGCGGAGATGAACGCCGGTCCGAAGTCGCCACTGGCCCCGTAGGCATAGTCACCGAGCCTGATCACCGTGCCGATATGGACTCGCATGCGATTGCTCGCCCATTTTTCCGTCGACGGTGGTCTTGCCGCCCTTCTGACTCAGCTCCAGCGCACGGCTTCCGCGTGCCGTAGGCGGACGACAGAAACAGCAGACGATCGGTCGGCGACCAGACCGGAGTGCTGATATTGAGGCCCCAGTCAGTCTTGTGCGGATGGCTCCAGAGCATGCGGCCATTGGCGGGGTCCATGCCCGCGACGAGATTGCCGCCGAAGACGACGAGCTGACGCTGCCCATCCACATCGATCAGGATCGGAGAGGATGGCGCCCAGACGAAGTAACCGCCTTTCCACGCGAGCTTGCCCGTCTGCGCATCGAACGCGGCCACCGCTTGATCAGCACCGCCCATCGTCACGATGACCAGACCGTTATGGAAGATGGGGCTGCAGCTGTATCCACGCCCGGCCGGAGCCGCGCCGTATCCTTGAGCATGTCGTGAGACCAGACCCGCTTGCCGGTGGTTTTATCGAGCGCGAACAGCTCGCTGCGTGAGCTGGTCGCGAAGATGTGATTACCAACGATCAGCGGCGTCGAGTGCGGGCCGAGTCCCTGACTGAAATCGATGCCGCTCGTCGGCGCCGGATATTCGAATTCCCAGATCGTCTGGCCGGTCGCGGCATCGAACGCGGCCACGACTTCCTCGTGAGTCGCCGATCCTTCCGCGCGCGTGATCTGCCGGTAAAGAGTGTAGATGCGACCGCCTTCCGCGATGATCGATGAGTGCCCCTCTCCCAGCGAGCGGCTCCACAACTTCTTTGGTCCGCTCGCCGGCCAGCTCGATGCGAGCCCTTTCACCTCGGATGTGAAGTTACGATCGGGGCCGCCCCATTGCACCCAGTCACGCGGGTGGTCATTGGTGGCCTGCCGCGTGGGTGGTGCGGTTGCCCCCGGCTGAGCGGGAAGGTGGGCGGCCGCACCGGCGAGCGCCACGCCGACGAACGTCGAGAGTACGAGGAGACGGCGTGTCATTGTGGCTTCTCCGGGTCAGCGGGGGCGCGCCGGAACGTGAGGGGAAGCACCGCGGTTCCCTGGATCAACGTCCCCACGATCTCAGTGCCGTCCGCATTCACCTTGCCAGAGTAGGAGCCGCTCACGGCTTTCAGATCGAGTGTGACGCTCGACGCCATCTGCGTGATCGACGTAATCGGAATCTCCAGTCCATCGCCGGGGTTAACGACCGTGCCGGTCGACGTACCGTCAGGCTGATTGGACAGCGTCAGGATGAGGCGCCGCTGAATGCCGTTTGGATACGTCCCTTCCAACACCGCGCTCCATGGACCCTCGAGTTCCTTGCCGATGGGTGGGCTCTTGACCGGGGCCTCGATGCGCGCGTCACCTCTTCGCTTCAGGCTGAACGGCATCGCGTAGCCCGCCTGTATGAACTCCCCTGCGATCGTGCTGCCGTCGTCAGACAAGGTCCCGAGAAAGTGGCGCTGGCCAGGGGCGCCCTTGAAGCGGAAGCTGACCGATGGGACCTCGATCGGCTCGATGACGAGCGGGAGGCTCCTGAGATTTTGCGACGGCACGCTGATCGTGCCCGCGAGCGCCTGGCCGTCTCTCGCCAGGTCCACTTCGATATCGAGCGACGCCTCCGGGGTTTGGATCGCGCCCTCCCAGTGGCCGGAAGGATCGGTGACGCCTTGAGCTGACAGGAAGGACGGTGAGAAAAGGAGGACGACAACGACCAGGGCCACGCGCGTCATGCTTCTATTCCTGCCTCAGCGCGATCAGCGGATCGATGCGCGATGCACGGCGTGCCGGGATGAGCGTGGCGGTGAGTGTCACGACCAGCAACGCTGGTACGACCAACGCGAAGAGTCCCGGGCTCACGCCGCTGCTCACCGGAAACGCCGCGCGGAGAAGATTGTTCATCGCGGCTGCCGCTCCCAGGCCCAATGCGAGGCCGGCGAGTGACAGAAACAACCCATGTCGCATCACCATCATCAGCACGTTGCCCGGACGAGCGCCGACGGCCAGCCTGATGCCGATTTCGCGCCTCCTCTGGGCGACGGCGTGAGCCACGAGCGCGTAGAGCCCGAGGAGGGCAAGCAGCAGCCCCATGGATCCCATGCCGGCCACGATGCCGACGATCACGTTCGACGAGGTCAACGCGCGAGCTCGATAGAAGTCCTCCATGGTGCGGATGCCGAACACTGGCATGCCCGCATCGATGCCGCGGACGATCTCGCGCACGGACGCCGCCATCGTGCTCGCATCGCCGCGCGTGTGTATGAGCAGTGTGGTGCGCTGTGTGGGCGCCGGATGCTGCAGCCGGTGAAGGTAGATGTAGTCGGTGGGACCCTCGGCAACCCAGTTGTAATGGATCGTGGCAGCCACGCCAACGATCTCGACCCAGGCATCGTTGCGTCCGGTGACACGGATGCGTTTACCCAGCGCGTTCTGCCCCGGCCAGTAGCGATTGGCGAATGTCGTATTCACCACGGCGACATGCGGTGTGTCCGCCGTGTCGGTCGATGCGAAGGGCCGTCCAGTGACAATAGGGATGTCCATCGTGGCGAAGAACCCTTCATCGACACGCGCGCCCTGCACTGTGATGCTGTCGTTGCCGGCCGGGAAGCGATAACCCTCAGGGGCGACGGTGATGATGTCGCGGGCGTCCGTACCGAACGGAATATCGGACGTCAGCGCCATCGTGGCCACGCCTGGAACATCGCGCGTCTTCTCGGTGAGCGCGCGAAAGAACTCACGCGCCCTGGCATCGTCGTATCGGGCGAGCGCCGGGTCGAGATTCACCATCAGCAGCCGCTCGGTGCGGTAGCCTGGCCCGTTGGCGACTGTCAATAGGGTGCCTCGATACAGCCAGACCGAGACGGTGACGAGGACCAGCGACAGCGCGACCTGCACGCACACGAGACCGTGCCGCGCCCAGAGACGTGATCGGCGCGGCATCGACCCGGACGAGTCTTTGAGCGTCGCGGCGAGATCGCCGCGTGTCGCGCGCCATGCCGGCAGCACGCTCGAGAGGATCGCGCTCGTGATTGCGACGGCGAGGCCGACGATCAGCACGCGCCGATCGAGCTCGAACGTGAGGGCCGCGGGCAAGTCAGTTGGTACTTCAATCTGGCGCAGGAGGATGATGCCCGCGTAGGCGAGCCCGAGGCCGGCGACGGCGCCACCCATGCCGAGCAGGAGGCTCTCGCTCAACAACTGTCGAATGACGCGCGAACGTCCGGCGCCCATGGCGAGACGGAGCGCGAGCTCGCGCGCCCGTGCGGGAGCGCGGCTGGCAATCAGGCCGGCGACGTTCGCGCACGCGACCAGCAGGACTGCGACCGACAGCGTCAACATGACCGTGACGAGCAACGCAATCGGAGCTTTGTGACGTTCGTGACTGCAGCTCGGTCTGGACGGTGATACCCAGCCCGCGATTGCTCTCCGGGTGCTGCTTCGCGAGCGTGGCGGCGACGGAAGCGACATCCTGACGAGCCTGTGTCAGCGTGACGCCGGGTTTCAAACGGCCCTTTACGCGCAGCCAGCGCGTATCACGACGTTCGAGTAGGTCTGGCGCTACGCTCGCGTTGAGCGAGGGAGCCATGGCGATCGGCACGTAGAAGCCGGGCCGGACGTACGGATCGAGTCCCGTGAATCCTTCGGGAGCGACGCCGATGACCGTGAAGTCGATGCCCGACAGGAACACACGTCGATCGATGATGTTCGGGTCGGCTCCAAACTGCTCGGTCCACGTGTCGTACGCGAGGACGACGACGGGACTGCGCCCGACGACGGCGTTCTCGTCGTCACGGAACCAGCGTCCGAGTCGAGGCGTGACCCCGCTTGCGTCGAGGAGGTTCTCGCTGGAAGCAACCCCGACCCTGCGCTGCGCCAGTTCATCCTTTGCGGTCGAGAAGCCCACGGCCACGAGCTGATAGGCGGCCAGGCGCTCGAAACTGCGAGTGCCTTCGCGCACGTCGACGTAATCCCGGTAGGACATCACCGGGTTGCGAAGGCCCTGGACAGGTGGCACGGCGGCCACGGTCATGACGTCGCCCGGTCGCGGGACCGGAAGAGGACGCAGCACGAGGGCGTCCGCCATGCTGAACATGGCCGCGTTGGCGCCCACGCCGATGGCGATGGATGCGATCGCGACGCAGGTGAACCCCGCGTTCCTGCGGAGCATCCGGGCGCTGTGCTTCAGATCCTGAAACAGTCCTGGAACCATGGCGAATGAGACCGCTGTTCAAGGGGCGTGCCCGCAAACCCCCATTGGATTCGGGCTGATCAGGCCTCGTTTCGTCCGCTTGCGGGACGGACCGACCGTATCCGGACGACGCTAGCGAGGCTGCGCCTCGGACCGACAAGCATGCGCGGCGAAGGTGGGACTTCTGCGCAGCGATCGAATGGCCTGACGCCAGTCAGCAATCATCGCTGATCTTTGATGGTGAATCTTTGATTCGTTGTCGAATGGTGATTGTCGATTGAACGAAGACTGTCGATTGAACGAGGATTTGTTCAACGCCGCTGAATCATCAATAAATCCCCAATCAAGAATCCCCAATCACCAACGAATCAACAATCAAAGATCATCAGTCACTAATGAGTAGCCGTCGCCATCGACTCCTCGACAACGCGGCCGTCGAACAGGTGAATAGTCCGCTCGGCGTGCGAGGCGTAGCGCGCGTCGTGGGTCACCATGCAGATGGTGGCGCCGCTCGAGTGCAGTTCCTTGAGCAGATCCATGACGGCTTCGCCATTCTTCGAGTCGAGGTTGCCCGTCGGCTCGTCGGCCAGCAGAATCGAGGGCTCGCCGCAGACGGCGCGCGCCACGGCGACACGCTGCTGCTGACCACCTGACAACTGGCTGGGCAGGTGCTTCGCACGGTGCGCCATGCCGACCCGCTCGAGCGCCGCCGTCACGCGCTGCTTCCGTTCGGCCGCGCGCATGCCGCGGTAGGTGAGTGGCAACTCGACGTTCTCGTACACCGTGAGGTCGCCAATCAGGTTGAAGCTCTGAAAGATGAAGCCGACCTCGCGATTGCGGACGCGAGCGCGCTCTGACAGCGACAAGGCGGTGGCCGGCCGGCTGTTCAGGACGTACGAGCCCTCGGTCGGTGTATCGAGCAGCCCCAGGATCGAGAGCAGCGTGGACTTGCCGCAACCCGATGGTCCCGCGATCGACACGTACTCGCCCTTGCTGATCTCGATGTTGATGTTGTCGAGTGCGTGCGTTTCGACCTCGTCCGTGTAGAAGACCTTACGGACGCTTTCCAGCTTGATCAGCGGCTCACTCATTGATGATCCTTCTCGTGTTGGAATCGTTAACGCAGTCGCACCCTGTCGTACGCGTCCCACGCCGACATGTCGGAGAGCACCACCGTATCGCCTTCGTTCAAGCCTGACTTGACCTCGATGGCATTCACCGAACTCTTGCCCAGCGCAACCTGAACCCGGGCCGCATCTCCGGACGCGTTCGTTACCTTGAACAGACCCACCGTGCTGTCGTCCTGTCCAAGCGACGGGCGGCCCACATAGAGGATGTTGTCCAGCCGTTCGAGCTGGACCGTCCCGTCCACGCTCAGGTCCGGCACTGCCCCTCGTGGGAGCTCGCCCGTCAATGAGACGTCAACGGTGACCGTTCCGTTCGCTGCCCCCGGATCTTTTCTGCTCACTCTTCCCTGAATGACGCCGCTCCTGGTGTCGATTTCCGCGGATTGGCCGACTTCAATGTCCTTGGCCTGCGTTTCCGCGATCTTCAGTTCCGCCTTGAGGCGGCTCGGGTCGGCGACCCGCGCCAGGTTCTGTCCCGGGCCGACCTGCTGACCGACTTCGACCGCCAGAAGCTGCAGGACTCCGGAGAAACCGGGGGTCACTTTGAGCGATTCGAGGCGACTCGCCTGCAGATTGGACACCGCTCGGGCCTGGTCGACGGCCGCCTGTTGCACGCGAAGGCGCCCCTCGAGCGATTGGCGCGACGAGGCCAGTCGCTGCGTCTCGAACGCCGCACGCTTCTTGAGTGTCTCGGCGGTTAGATGCGATCTCTTCCGAGTGATGTCGGAGATCAACTCCTCTTTGGCGAGCGCCTCGTCGGCTTCGGCCTGCATCCGCGCCTGCTCGAACTCTGCCTGGATTGCCGCGGTCTGCGATTCCTGCGTCAGTAAATCGTTTTCGAGCTGCACACGGAGGTTCTCGAGTGCCGCTTCGGCGGAATGGAGGGCCAGACGCGCGTTGAGCGCTTCCTGCTCGACCTGCGGGTTGATGAGTTCGAGAATGACGGTGTTGGGTTCAACCTGGGCACCGGGCCGGAGGACGATTCGTTCCACCCGCCCGTCGGTCCGCGAGGGCAGCCACCGAGTGTCTTCCGGCACCAGCGTACCGAGGCCGCGATGCTGGCGAATGATCGAGCCGCGCTTGACGGTGTCGACGAGCACCGTGGCCCGCTCGACGGTGGGGGCAGCGGGTTCCATTCGCGCAAGCGCGATGGACACGCCGATGACAACGAGCACGCCGATGGCGGCATAGAGCGCGTGCCGCAGCTTCTTGCGCTTTAGAATCGCGGGGTCGCGGACAATATCAGGCATCGATCGCAGTTCCAGGTTCCGGGTTCCGGGACGTCAAAGGGTATGCCACGACGGGCTCCGAGTTAAGTACTTTGTTCATACGTGTTTGAATCGGATCGTGGTGTCTCTCAAGCTCATCGTCTGTCCGCTTCTGGGACGGTCTGTTCGCTTTTGCACGAGCTGCAGTCGATGGCTCGCCACCACCGCCGTTGCGTCGTCCTGAAGCCTGCCACCGGCGAAGGTCCCGACATCGTTGAACACGGCGTCGACCATTGACTGTGCATCCAGGCGGCGACAGCGTTCGAGCGTCCTCAGCAATCCTTCATCCTCGAATTCATCACCGCTGGCTGACCGTGCCTCGGTGATGCCGTCGGTGTAGAGCACCAGGCGATCGCCAGGCTCGAGCGTCACCCTGCCTTCCTCGAACGTGCCCTCGTCGAAGATCCCCGTGACGGTGCCGCCGATCGCGAGTCGCTCGCAGGATCCGGCCCGTCGAAGCACGAGCGGGGGATTGTGGCCGGCGTTCGTATACGTCAACACCCGCGTGGCGGAGTCGTAGAGCGCATAGAACAGAGTGACGAACCGGCGCAGGTCCTTCTGCCGGCAGAGCGCGCGATTGACGCTCGTCACCACGTCCCGGGGCGACCGTTCGGAGGCGGCGAAGGCCCGCAATGATGCCAGCATGTTCGACATGAGCAGCGCGGCCGGCAATCCCTTGCCACACACGTCGGCGATCGAGATGGCCAGATGGGTCTCGGTCAGGCGAAGCGCATCGTAACAATCGCCGCCAAAGGCCAGCGCCGGTTCCCACCGGGCAGCCAGACCCACACCAGACATCGACGGGAGAGCGGCGGGAAGAAGCGCCCGTTGGATGGCCTTGGCATCGGCCTGTTCAGTGGCTACCAGTTTGTCCGATTGCCGCTGCGCGTGTCCTTCCTCAATCTCGCGGCACACGGTTTCCGTGAGCGTGTGGTTGTCCCACGGTTTGTGCACGAAGGTACGCGCGCCGCGTCGCATCGCTTCAACGGCGGTGTCGATGCTGCCCCATCCGGTCATGACGATGACCGGCAGCAGCCGATCGCGTGTGTGAATCTCGGTGAGCAGGTCAAGGCCTTCGCGGCCCGATGTCGTGTCGCGCGCGTAATTGAGATCCATCAGCACGAGGTCATAGGTCTGCGAATCCAGCCGATGACGAACCTCCTGAACGGATGTCGCGGGATCAACTTCGAGCCCGGCGCCGCGGAGCAGCATGCGGAGTGGCCGCGACAACGTCCTGCTGGTCGTCGGCAACGAGAACACGTGGCTGCGAGGAGGCGAGCATGCTGCTGCCCCTCTCAATCGGCGTGCCAGGCCCCTGCCTGGGGAATCGTGGAGAGTGGATGGCGGTCGCTCACGAATCACCGTTCCAGGTCGTGCGCTGATGGACGACGGCGTCCCATCAGCGGACACCGGGCGGGCCGGCAGCAATCGCGATTCGCCATCCAAACTCACTGCGCCGGAACGACTTCCTGTTGATGGTCTACATGGCACGGGAACTGCTCATGTTGATCTCGGACGTTGACAGGGAGTCGACATGAGTCCGCCATCCTCTGAAGTTCCGTACGGAGCTCTCGATCTGATGGTTCTGAAGACGCTGGACACGATGGGGCCGCAGCACGGCTACGGGATCGCGCGGCGCATCGAGCAGATGGCGGAAGGCATGCTCGCGCTCAACCAGGGGACGATCTATCCGGCCCTGCTTCGGCTGGAACAGAAAGGGTGGATCGAGAGCGACTGGGGGACGAGCGAGAACAATCGGCGCGCCCGCTTCTATTCGATCACTCGCGCGGGCAGGAAACAGCTCGCGATCGAAGCGGATCTGTGGGCGAAGACAGTGGCGATGATGAGCCGGATGCTCGGGGAGTCTTCGTCGTGAGCCTTCGCGCTGTGCTGGCGCGTATCAGGGCGTTATTTCAGTCGCGCGCCATCGATGCCGCGTTCGATGAAGAAGTCCGCCATCACCTCGAGCTGCTCGAGGCGGAACATCGACGTCGCGGCTTGCCTCCCGAGGACGCACGACTGGCGGCGCGCCGTGACTTCGGAGGAGTCGAGCAGCGTCAAGGACGCCACCGTGACCTGCGTGGAGTGAGTGTGCTGGAGCACGTCTGGCGTGATACCGCCTACGCCGCACGAGCGCTTCGCAAGAGCCCTGGCTTTACCGTCGCCGTCGTCCTCACCCTCGCGCTCGGCATCGGCGCGAACACGGCGGTCTTCACCTTGATCGACGCCATCAGCTGGCGGAATCTGCCGGTTGAGGATCCCGAGTCGTTGATGCTGGTCGGTCGCATCCGAATGGGCCGCAGCGAGACCGGTTTCACCTATCCCCAGTCGCGCGCGCTGCGCGACGAGGCCGCCGGCGTCAGGCTGGCGGCGTACTCGTCATCCGCGTTTCCAGTGCTGCTCACGGCGTCGATTGCCGGAGACCTCCAGCCGCCAATCAGCGGTCAGCTCGTGTCCGGCAACTTCTTCGATCTGCTCGGGGTCGTACCGCAGGCAGGTCGGCTGATAGGCGCCGAAGACGACCGAGGTACCGGAGGGCCACCCGGTCGTGGTGTTGAGCGACGGCTACTGGCGCCGCCGGTTCGGTCGAGATCCGGCGATCGTTGGAAAGCCCTTGATGCTCTCCGGCAGGACGTTCGACATCATCGGCGTGACACCACCTGAGTTCTTCGGCGTCGAGGTCGGCTTCTCGCCCGATGTGTTCCTTCCGATGATGATGCAGGCGGTCGTGATGCCAGTCGTTGGCGACCTGATCGTCGAGCCGAACGTGAACCGCACGTGGGTGCAACTGCTCGCGCGCCTCGAGCCTGGTGTCAGCGCCGAGCAGGTGTCATCGGTGCTCGAGCGGATCTATCGACAGAACATTCCCCCCGTGCCACCGGCGCTGCGCGTGCGGGCAGGGTCCGAAGATCGAATCGTGTTCACGCCCGCCGCGACCGGCGTTTCGGATCTTCGAAGGCAGTTTTCGACGTCACTCTTCATCCTGCTTGGCATTGTCGGCACGGTCCTGCTGATCGGATGTGCGAACACGGCCAACCTGCTGCTGGCGCGTGCTGCCGCCCGTCGGCCTGAGATGGCGCTGCGTCTGGCGCTCGGTGCCGGCCGTGTGCGCCTGATGCAGCAGGTGCTGATCGAAGGGATGTTGATTGGCGCGCTGGGAGGGCTGTGCGGCTTTTTGCTCGCGACGTCGCTGACACGCGCTCTTGTTCTCTATGCCTCCACAGGGCGCACGCCGATTGCGCTCGACCTGACTCCGGATGTGCGCGTGCTCGCGTTCACGATCGCGACATCGTTCCTCTGCACCCTGGTCTTCGTGCTCGCCCCGGCCATTCGTGCCGTGCGGGTCGACCTGCTCACTGCGATTCGCAGCATCAATCGAAGGACACGCGGAGCCGCAGGGCTGAGTCCCGCCCGACTTCTGGTCGTGACCCAGGTGGCACTGTCACTCCTGCTGCTCGTGGCGGCGGGCCTGTTCGTGCGGACTCTCGTCAACCTCACCGCAACAGACCACGACGCCTCACGCGATCGCGTTCTCGTGGTGCGTGTCGAGCCACGCGGCAGCAATCAACGCGGTGCGCCGGGTGCGGCCGAGCGACTCAATCGCATCTACACCGAACTGACGGACCGAGTTGAAAGCCTGCCGGGAGTGCGCTCGGTCAGCATGGGCAACGTGTCGCCGGGCAAACCGGAATCTGGTGCGTCTGTCGGCATCGTGCGCGGCGGCACGATGCGGATGGAAGAGTTGCAGACGACCGATCGACCTGTTGCCGCATCCATGCAGGCGATCTACCGCGACTACTTCGGGACTCTCGGCATCGGCCTCAGAGGGCGCGACTTCACAGACGCGGACCAGCGGCCAGGTGCGGCTCCGGTCTGCATCGTGAACGAAGCCTTCGTGCGCATCGCGTTTCCCGATCAGGATCCGATCGGGAAGACCTGTGTCTCCGTGGGTGTGCCCAGGCGTGCGTACACGATCGTGGGCGTCGCAGATGACTCGCGCTATTCCAGCCCGCGAACGCCGGTGCAACCGGTCGTGTACACGCCGTTCCTCCAGTCCAACACCGGTCGCGGCCAGATGATTCTCTACGTTCGCCTCGAGGGCGACCCTGGCGCGGTCGTGTCGGCCGTCCGCGATGCGGTCTGGCAGGCTGACAACAGCGTCCCCCAATATGAGGTCCGCACGCTGGCGGAAGAACTCGACGGTGTGGTGGTGCGGGAACGACTGCTCGCCACGGTGTCGTCGGCGTTCAGTCTGCTCGCGTTGTTACTCACGGCGATCGGGCTGCACGGACTGCTCTCGTATCTCGTCCTGCAGCGCAAGCGTGAACTGGCGCTTCGGGTGGCGCTCGGCGCGCGTCGTATGGGTGTGATCGCGATGGTGGCTCGCGAAGCGGTCGTGCTGGTCGGACTGGGCGCTGTCATAGCCGTGCCCCTCATGTGGGTGGTCGCAGAGTTCTCATCTCAGTTTCTGTCCGACGTGCTCTTTGGCCTGACGACGAACGACGCGACCACACTCGTGGCCGCAGTGGCCATGCTGGCCCTCGTTGGGGGAGTGGCGGCGTCGTTGCCCGCGAAGCGGGCGTCGGACATCGATCCGATGATGGTCTTGCGAGCTGAGTGATGGCGTCTTTTCGCACCGTCTTGTCTCGTGTGCTGTCTCTGCTGCCAGGCCGGCAGCGAGATGCCGACCTCGACGATGAGGTGCGCGCGCACCTCGAACTGCTGGCAATTGAGTACGAACGACGAGGACTGTCGCCGGAGCAGGCGCGTCTTGCCGCGCGACGTGATTTCGGTGGAGTGGAGCAGATGAAAGAGCACTATCGCGACCGTCGTGGGCTGCCCTGGCTCGACGACGCGCGGCGCGACATCCAGCATGCGCTCCGCTCGTTGCGGAGGGCGCCGGTGTTTGCCGGTGCGGCCGTTCTGACGCTGGCCGTCGGCTTGACGGCGGTCATCGCGATCTTCGCCATGCTGAACGCGTTCATGTTCCGGCCGATGCCGGTCGACCGCCCCGAGGAGCTCGTGTCGATCGGGACCGGACCCGATCGGCATGTGCCGCTTCCGCACGGCATATCGTTCCGCGACTTGCAGGACTATCGCCAGGACCGCGCGACCTTCGTCGATCTCCTTGGCTACAACCTCGACGTCGCGGGACTCAATGTCGACAACGTGACCGAGCGCATCACGATGTATTCGGTCACGGACAACTACTTCACGCTGCTCGGCGTACAGCCGGCAATCGGACGGCTCATCCAGCCGAACGAAGGGCGCGCCCGCGGCGACGCGCCGGTCATCGTGCTGACGCACGAATACTGGCAGTCGCGGTTCGCCCGCGATCCGTCGATTGTCGGCCGCGCGGTGCGACTCAACGGCCGCCCGTTCACGGTCATCGGTGTCACGCCGCAGTCGTTCGATCGGGCGCATTCACTGCTCCCGGCGTCGGCGTATGTGCCGCTGTGGATGCACGACGACCTGGCCAGCGACTCAGCATTCGGCTCGATTCTCGAGAGCCGCGAGAGTCACCAGATGTGGGTGCTTGGGCGACTGCAGCCAGGCGTGTCGCTGGCGCAGGCGCGCGCGGCGTTGGACGTGAAGGCGTCGGCGCTGGCCCGTGCGTATCCCGCAACCAATCAGGGCTTTTCCTTGATCGTCATTCCCGAAACACATGCACGGCCGAACCCGAACATCGGCCCTTTTTTCCGTGTTGCGGCGATGGCCTTTGCGGGACTGGCGGCCCTGCTGCTGCTCATCACCAGTGCCAACGTGACCAACCTGCTGATGGCGCGCGCGGTCGCGCGCGAGCGTGAAGTGGCTCTGCGAGCGGCGCTTGGCGCAGGCCGCGGCCGGCTCGTGCGTCAGCTCCTGACGGAGAGCGTCCTCCTCGCCGTGCTGGCCGCGGTTGTCGCGCTTCCTCTGATTGTTCAGGCGTTGAACCTTGTGGCACAGGGAATGGCGTCAACCACGTCCATCGCGACCATACGACCTGACTTCAGCCTCGATGCACGCGTGCTCGGCGCCGCGGTGCTGTTGGTGCTGGTCGCGGGTGTCGTGTCGGGGCTTGCGCCGGCGGTCATGGCCATGCGCACGGATCTCAACGGAGCGGTGAGGGCCGGCGGACGGGGAGCAGCGGGGGAACCACGGGCGATGTTCCGCAGCGCGCTCGTTGTCGTTCAGGTGGCGCTGTCGCTGATGCTCCTGGTCAGCGGAGGGTTGTTCCTCCGCAGTCTCGATCGTGCGCGCCAGATCGAGCTTGGCTTCGAGCCCGACGACCTCGTCGTCGCGTCCGTCATACCGACCGAGAACGGGTATGACGCGGCGCAGCGTCTGGACTTCTACACGAACGCGCGCAACCGAGTCCGCGCACTCCCCGGCGTGGAGCAGGCCGCCTGGACCGAATGGGCACCGCTCGCCACCGTCAGCGAAGGTGGACCAGTCTGGCTCGATGGCCAGAAACCACGGACCGGTGAGCAAGCGTTCATGGCGGCGTCTGCATCGGTCGATGCGGACTACTTCACGGCCAGCAAGGTCACGATTCTCGAGGGACGGGCGTTCGACGATCGCGATGTGAAGACAGAAAGGCAGGTCGCGATCGTCAACGAAACGCTCGCCAGTCACTTCTGGCCGAACCAGAGCGCCATCGGCCGTTCGCTGGTCTTTCGTGGCGAGCGGGTCGAAGTCGTTGGCGTCGCGCGAAACGGGAAGTACCTGTTCATCTGGGAATCGCCGCGCGGAATGCTGTACAGACCGTTGGCGCAAGCGACGTCAGAACGGGCCACGCTGCTGGTCAGAGGCAGTCGCGATCCGGCGGGACTCATGACGGAGCTTCAGGGCGTGCTCCGGGAGGTCGATCCCGTCGTCCGCTCCTTCGACGTCCGAACGATGGGGGAGCATCTGGTCAGGGAGAGTGGCGGGTTCCTCGCGTTTGCGATCGGTGCAACCTTTGCCGGCATCTTCGGCGCAGCGGGTGTGCTGCTGGCCGCTATCGGACTCTACGGGATGATTGCCGGACGCGTGACCCAGCGCACGCAGGAGTTCGGGGTCCGCATCGCGCTTGGCGCCGCTCGCGGCGCCATCCTGCGCGACGTCCTCGGGCGAGCGCTGCGGCTCGCCTCGATCGGGATCGTGGGGGGCGCGATCCTTGCGGCGTTCGCGGCGCGGGGCCTGTCCACGCTGCTGCTCGACGTCAGCCCGTTCGACCCGCTGACGTATGTCGTGGTGTCCCTGTCGCTGATTGCCGTGTGTCTGCTCGCCTCGTTCATCCCCGCGCGTCGAGCCACCCGGGTGCGATCCCATCGTCGCGTTGCGAGCGGAGTGATACGAAGGTCTAAGGGCAAAGGGCAAAAGGTCAAAGGTGCTGGGCAGGCAACCAAAACCCACTGTTTGGTGTCTATAGAGGCGCCAGTTCTCTTCCGGGCCAGGAGGTTGTGGTGGAACTGCTCATCCAGGATCTGAAACACGCGTTTCGGATGTTCCGGCAGAACCGGGCGTTTACCGCGGCTGCCGTGGCGGCGCTTGCGCTCGGCATCGGCGCCAACACAGCGATTTTCTCGGTCGTCAGCGCGGTGCTTCTCAAGCCCGTCCCCTTTCCGGAGCCTGACACGGTCGTTCTGTTCATGAACACCTCGCCGCAGGGGTCGGGACCGGCGTCGTCGCCCGCGAAGTTCGCGCACTGGCGGCAACAGACGACGGTCATACAGGACGCGACGGCGTTTCGAACTAACGTCGTGAACTACACCGGAGGGCAGTTCCCCGAACAGCTCAGGGCCGGGCAGGTCAGCGCAGACTACTTCCGCCTCTTTGGCGCGCGACTGATCATGGGGCGTGCGTTCACGCCGGAAGAGGATCGTCCGGGCGGGGAGAAGGTCGTGGTGCTCAGCCACGGTTTGTGGACGAGACGCTTCGCGGCTGATCCGGAGATCCTCGGGAAGCCACTCCCGCTGAGCGGTGAGCCGCACGTCGTGATTGGCGTGATCGGTCCGGAGTTCGACATCGCGGAGTTTGGTGAAGTGCCTGATCTGTGGATTCCATTTCAGCTGGATCCCAATACAGTCGATCAGGGCCACTTCTTCCAGACGGCTGCGCGCCTCAAGCCAGACGTCACGCTCGAGCAGGCACAGGCGAGGCTGAAGCTCTCGGCGGATGAGTACCGCGTGAAATTCCCTCAGGCGCTGCAGGCCAACAACAGCTTCAGCGTCGAGCCGCTCCAGCAGGTCTTCGTCAGGAACGCTCGTCCAACACTATTGATCCTGAGCGCCGCGGTGGCGTTCGTCCTGCTCATCGCCTGCGCCAATGTCGCCAACCTTCTGCTCGTTCGCGCGACCGCACGACGGCGCGAGGTCGCCTTGCGCGCGGCGATCGGTGCTGGACGGTCTCGGATCATCCGGCAGCTGCTCACTGAAAGCATTGCGTTGTCGGTGATTGGCGGGGCGATCGGGCTCGGTCTCGGTGTGCTCGGCATTCGCACGCTTCTCTCAATCAACACCGCCGGATTGCCACGGATTGGTGAAGCAGGGGCGCTCGTCGGCATCGACTGGCGCGTCGTTGCCTTCACCGCTGCCGTGTCGGTTGGAACGGGAATCCTGTTTGGCATCATGCCAGCGCTGCAAAGCTCGCGGACGGACCTGAATGTGTCGCTCAAGGACAGCACGGCTCAATCAGGCGCCGTCTTCCGGCACAACAAGGCTCGCTCGATCCTTGTCGTGGTCGAAGTCGCGCTCGCATTGCTGCTGCTGGTTGGCTCTGCGCTCCTCATTCGGACGCTGGTGGCGCTGCGTAACGTGAATCCCGGGTTCGACCCGGGCAGCGTGCTCACCATGCGCATGTCACTGACCGGCCCGAAGTATCTCGAGACGGCTGGTGTCGATCAGCTTCTGCGTGATGGCGTGGAGCGGTTGCAAGCGCTTCCCGGTGTCGAGCGCGCTGCGGCAACCTGCTGCGTGCCGCTCGAGGGTGGTTACGGGTTGCCATTCAGGATCCTGGGCCGTCCGCTCCCCGACAAGGCGCCGTTTCACGGCGGGGGAGCGTGGCTCACGGTGTCGTCCGGCTATTTCGACGTCTTCAAGATCCCGATCAAGCGAGGGCGAGCGTTCACCGACCGCGACGACAGCCTCGCACCAGCAGTGGTCATCATCAACGAAGCAATGGCGCGTCAGTTCTGGAAGGACGGCGATCCACTGAACGATCGGATCATGATTGGCGGCGGCGTCATGAAGGAGCTTGCCACCGAGCGCGAGCGCCAGATCATCGGCATCGCATCCGACGTGCGCGACGGAGCCCTGAACAACGATCCACAACCGCACATGTACGTACCCAATGGGCAGGTGCCAGACGCGCTCAACGCGCTCAACGTCCGCATTACTCCGGTCGCATGGGTGGTTCGGACACGCGGTGAGCCCTATAGCTTCAGTACCGCCGTCCAGGAACAACTACGGCAGGCGAGCGGCTTGCCCGTTTCGCAGGTGCGGTCAATGGAGGATGTCGTCTCGCGATCCATTTCGCGTCAGCGGTTCAACGTGGTGCTGATGTCGGTCTTTGGCGCATCGGCGCTGGCGCTGGCGGCGATTGGCATCTACGGGCTGATGGCGTATTCGGTTGCGCAGCGCACGCGGGAGATTGGTATTCGCATGGCCCTCGGCGCCGAGGCGGGTCAGGTGCGCAAGATGGTGATCGTCCAGGGCATGCGACTGGCGATCATTGGTGTGGTCGTTGGTCTGATCGCGGCGTTCGGGCTGACGCGATTGATGGCGAGCTTCCTGTTCGGCGTCGAGGCGCGGGATCCGGCAGTGTTCGTCGTAATGCCGCTGCTCCTGACGATCGTCTCAATCGTCGCCGTGTGGTTGCCGGCGAGAAGAGCGAGCACCGTCAATCCGTTGATCGCGTTGCGGTACGAGTAGGATCGCGGTCCGGCTGAAGCCGGACCCTACGCACACGCCTTCACGGTTCGATGAGACCCAGACGAATCGCGTAGCGCACGAGTCCGGCCGTCGTGTGGATATCGAGCTTGTGCATCAGGCGCGTGCGATGCGATTCGGCCGTCTTGACGCTGATGTTCAGCACCGCGGCGAGTTCCTTTGTCGTCTTCTCCTCGCCGATCAGTTTGAGGACCTCGCGTTCACGCACCGTGAGTCGATCGCCTGGAAGGTCCGCCTTTGACAGGAATGCCTCGACGACGAGCTTTGAGACGCCGGGGCTCAGGTACAAATCGCCACCAAACACCTGCCGAATCGCGTGCGCCAGATCGGTTGCCGCCTGCGACTTCAGCACGTAGCCACGCGCGCCTGCCCGAAGCGCCGCGACTACGTACTGGTCGTCGTCGTGACGAGTCAGGAGCACGGCCTTGGCTTTGGGCGAGCGTTGAGAGAGCTCCTGCGCCGCATCGACCCCGTTCATGATCGGCATGCTGATGTCCATCACGACCACGTCCGGATCGGCCTCGGCGGTCGACTGCACGGCTTCATGCCCGTTTGAGACCTCGCCCACGACTTCGAAGCCTTCGCGATCGAGCAGGGCGCGCAGGCCCTGCCGAACCATGACGTGGTCTTCGGCAATCAGGACTCTAATTCCCATCGGCATGCTCCTCGAGGGTAACCGGGATCGAGATGATCAGTTGGGTGCCGGCTCCACTACTCGACTGCACCTCCAGTTCTCCCTGCAGACCTTTGAGGCGGTCACGAATTCCACGAAGGCCCAGGCCACTGGGCTCGGAGTCCCCGCCCGCGATCCCGAAGCCGTTGTCGGTGATGACGCACATGACCCCTTCGCGATCCCTCTCCATCGAGACGTCCAGCCGGGTCGCATGTGCGTGTCGAACGACGTTGGTGACAGCCTCGTGGATCGCGCGGTACAGACAGGTCACGATCTGGGGAGGGAGGTCATCCGGCACCGATGAGTGAAACGAGACCTTCAGCCCGGTCCGGGTGCCGACGCCGTCCAGCAGGTGACGGACCGCCGCATTGAGCCCGAGATCGTCAAGCGCAACGGGATAGAGATCGCGCGAGAGGCTGCGCAGTTGTTGATCAAGATGATCGGCAAGCTGCATGACCTTGTCCAGTTCGGGTGTCAATCGATCTGGCAGTCTGGTCGTGACCTCGGCTAACGCGAGTTGCAGGCTGAAGAGGATCTGGCCCGCGCCATCGTGGATGAGTCGAGCCGTGCGTCGCGACTGGCTCTCCAGCGCTTCGTTGAGACCCCGCAGCGCGACGTTCGATTCGAGGAACCGGCGATAGGTCATCTCAAACGGGGATAGTGATTCCAGCAGGAACGTCATGGCCCGGGAGAAGATCGGCCTGTCAGATTCGGGCAACAGGCTTGGTGCGCCCGCGAGCGCTGCTTCATGCAGCGAGACCAGGTCAAGCGGGCCGAGGCCGTCGTGCAGCGCCTGGCGTCCGAATTCGTACGCGCCGCTCAGCGTGCTTTCCTCCGGGCGCGCGAGGTACGCTTCGAGTGCCACGGCATACGCAGCCCCCAACGTGTCGCGATCGAGCGGCGCCGAGATCCGTGGACTGGCCGCCATCTGGCTGCTCCTCGTCGCTCAAGGCTGACGCCATTTTGTCGCCGAGACCGTCGTCCCGTGACCGACGGTCGATTCGATCGTGAATTCGTCCACCAATCGGCGCACGCCGGGGAGCCCCAGCCCCAGACCGCCAGACGTGGAGAAGGCATCCTGCATGGCCTGTTCGACGTCTGCGATCCCAGGTCCCTGGTCGCTTACGATGATGGCGATTCCGCGCTGGTCGCGGTTGTTCAGCGCCTCGAGCCGAATCTCTCCACGCGCGGCGTAGGACAGCACATTCCTCGCAAGCTCGGAGATTGCCGTCGCGATTCTGACGATATCAGTAGAAGAAAAGCCGAGCTCGGCCGCGAGCGCGCGTCCTTTCTCTTTCGCGATGATGATGTCGCCGTCCGATCCAATCTGTACACGGACCTGACACGCATGGGCCATCGATTTCACCACGCACGAGTCTCCAGCAGGAAACGCGCCAGACTCAACCTCGCCAATTCAGCCGGTCGAGGCAGGCAAGCCCCCTTCGAGATCCAGGGCCATGGCAACTCCTTCCAGTTGAAGGCCGAGGTGTACGATCGTATCGCCATGACGTCGATGATCCTCTTCGCTCCACGGGACCCGAGGATTCACACGCTGCTCGACGATGAAGACGAACTGGCCGCGCGCGGCGACGTGCACGATGCAGTTGTAGAAGGCGTCGAAATTGTCGAAAGATCGTGACCTGGTGGCCATCGGTGAGGAGAGAGTCAACGAGATGACTGCCGATGAAACCGGCGTCTCCAGCGCGGCGCAAACGGCCGCGCCGGGCGCTGAGCAAGTCACTGCATCACTGGAGTTCGATTCTCACAGCCGTCTTCGTTGACGTGAGCGGGTTCTGTCGGTAGTGCACCTTGATCTGATCACCCCTGTTGCCGGTGAGGCCGCGCACGTTTTTCGTGGCTCCTTGGACCTCGGTGGCGTCGGTGTAGGCGAATTCGTACAAGTCATCCGCGAACGCCACGATCAAAGCCTTCCTGTCCGGATCGACCGATCTGAGTTGCCCTGAGAACACGAGCGAATTCTTGTCGCGATCGTCCAACCGAGGCGATTCAAGCGCGGTGCCGTCGCTGCTTGGAGCCGACGACCGGCTCGGCCGATCGCATGCTGCGACGAGAAGCGGGAGCAACCAGAGCGACGCGAGAAAGCAGTTGCGCGTTCTCATGACGTCACCTCCGATGTGAAACACATGTGCGCGCCGGAGTCGGGGGCGCTCGAGAAAAAGTAGGGGGCAACCATCTCCACGCGCCCCCGAACTCCGGCACATCGTGGCTACTTCTTGTCGGCCTGAACTTCGATCTCCGTGGCGACGCGATTGGCGCCCTGCGAAGAGAAGTGCACGACCACCTGCCTGCCGCTCAGCGTGGCGAGGCCAGCGACGCCGGCGCGATCGCCTGTAACTTTGGTCGCGTCGTTGTACTGGAACTTCTGCTCGGCGCCTTCGGCCGGCTTGATCGTCAGCATCTTCGCCTGCGCATCAACGTCGGTCAGTTCGCCGCGCGCGATCTGCGCTGCCGGCTTCTGCTGCGGTGCTGCGGCTCCTGGAGCAGGGGCCCCGGGCGACGGCTGCGCTGGCGGCAACTGTGACGGCGGTTGCTGCCCCGACGGCTGTGGCCGCGGCTGTTCCTGCGCGAAGCTCGTCACGCTCACAGCCAGCGTAAAGATCAGCAGCAGGCCGAAGAGCGGAACGATACGGGTGTATGTCTTGGGCATGGGTTCACTCCTTTGCGGTCAGGAGTAGCGAAGGGCGTGCCACGGTGCCGATCCGTCGGATCGCCGGAAATCCGGAGGAATGTGCGGCGAGTGTCGAGTGGATCAGCTTCGAGCAGCTCGTGAGTGGGAAGGTAACTTGTTCCGAGTACAGTTCGACGAGGTGACTCGGCCGCCCATCACGCGAAAGAATGTGTGGCCAGCGTTCACCGTAGGCGGCTCGCAGGTGATATCCTGATCGCGTTCCCAACAATCTCTCAACAAGGCAGGGCCACCGCTCTTGGTCTCGAGTTCTCGTGTCGCGTGTTTGTCTTTTCGTGTCGCGCTCTGGTCGACGGGTGTCTTCGTTCTCGTCGGACTCTCTGAATCGGTAGTCGCCGCCCCGGCCGGCGAGCCCGTCATGCTCGTCGAACGCATTCAGGTGGTCGTCGATCGTCTGCGCGGCGAACTTGGAATAGTCCATCCCGTGAACGTGTCAGTGCTGGCGCAGGTCGCGCTCGTCGTCACGGTCGAAGCGCCGGGCGATCGGAGCCAGCCGTTTCAACTGGCGATTGAGGATGCCTTCCTCGCCCGTCTGAACGATGCTGAACTCGACGCGGCGGTGGCGCATGAGTTGGGACACGTCTGGCTGTTCACGCATCATCCCTACTTACAGACTGAGCGGCTCGCCAATCAGATTGCCATGCGTGTCGTCACGCGTGAGAGCCTGACCAGTGTGTATCACAAGCTGTGGGAACACGGCGCGACCCCAGGGGATCTCAGAAAGTTCCTTCCTTAGACTCACCGTCTTGCACGAGCCAGAGCGGTCGAGTCGAGTGAGAGAGTCTCAGGTGTCGACTGTGGGTGCGAAGTTCGACGACGATCGGGATCAAGTGGTGCCGATGACGAGAGGGAGGCGCGACGATCATGCGCTGGTGCGGGAAGGGATCGGCATCCTAATCGCGCGCAGCGGCTACACCTTCGTCGCCGAGGCGTCGAACGGTCAGGAGGCGCTGACGCAGGGGCGGGTGGTCATCGACGGCCCCGGGGCCGCCTCTCTGCGCCCATCACGAATATCACCGCACCCACCGCGGCAAGCACGATCTTCCAGGCATCGATCCCGAAGAGAGTCGCACCGCTGACGCTCACAGCCAGTGCACCGGCGACCACGAGGCCGATCAGCGCGTTCCGCATGAACTAAAGAACGAAGAATGAAGAACCGAGAACAACGATAGCGCTTGAAGTGCGCAGGTCCTGAACAGCGTTCTTCGTTCAGTATATTTGGGCTAGACCCCAATCCCGCTCGACTTTCCGGCGGTGAGAGCGCAAAATTAAACACCCACGAAGGGCTCAACAATACACAACGAAGTCGGGGAGAAGTGGATTTCATGGCCGGACAGTCCGATCAGCCGCCACAGTCGGGAGTTCCAGATCTTATTGAGCGCTATCGAGTGAGGCGGGATGCCTGGATTGCTCAGGCAGACGAGCTCGCTCGATTGCGGGATGAAGTGCGCGCATCGGCCGAGCGCGAGGCGATGGAGATTGTCACCGCGGCCCGCCGCGATGTCCGCAAGGTCATCACGGAGGCACGGAGAGAGTTGCTCGTGCTCTCCGCCCAGGTACAGGCCGCGCTTGGCGAAGCGACTCCCAATATGGATCCGGCGGCGCTCCTCAATAAAGCCGGGATTACGCTGGAGCCAGGTGCGAGGAACCTGCTGGCCGGGACGGCGACCGACGCATTGGTGCCGGAGGATGCCGTCAACGAAATCCTCAACGATGTGCAGGACGACATCACCGCCCTGGCCGAGGATGCACGGGCTCTTCCTCTGCAGGCCGTTCGTTCGCGCCAGATTGCGGCTCCGGTGTCGCTATCACCGATACCCGATTCGATCGCTGCACCACCGATGCGAGTTGTGCCGTCGATTGCATCCTCGCCGTCGATCACGGCTCAGCCGCCGAGTCCACCCCAAACGTCGATTGCAGCTCCTCCGATTCAGATCCCGGAGATTACCTTCCCGCCCCCTGATCAGGAGCATGACGAGATTCCCGGTCTCAGCGAGTCGGCGTCCAAGGTCCTCCTGTCGTCGCCGTTCCCGAGCGACGCAGTACCCGTTCAGAACGACAAGCGCTTGCGTACCTTCCTTGCGTTGTTCGTTGGCATCGGGGCGATTGTCGCAGGAGCCACGACTTGGTGGCTCTCGAGTGGGAATTCGACCAGCGAATCAACGGGTGTGGCGACTTCGGCTCCACGCGAGGCGTCTGCAGCCGGACAGCCGCCTGCACCCACAGCGGCAACCAAAGCATCGGCCGCGCCGGGGGAAGCCACGAGTACCCGCGAACCTATCCCTCATGGTTGAAGCTGTGCGTGAGGTGTGGGTCCGCACGACGATCGACGGTCGTACCGACGACGGCCGAACGCTGGCCGCTGGCCAGGGCATCGAGATTTCAGCGGAGCAGAGCATCCTTGTTCGAGCTGGTGATGCGGGCGCGGTGCTGGTGTCCGTAAACAACGGTGAGAAGCGTTTGCTCGGTCGCGATGGCGACGTCATGACGCGACGGTTCGTTGCTGAGAGCGCGGACGCCCCGGTACGTGCGCCAGCGCCTCGGGTTGCCCCGGCGCCGCAGCCCGCTCCTGCACCGCTTGCGCCGGCTGCTCCCGCGCGTGTACAGCCGCCCGTTGCTTCGGCAGCTCCCGCACCGGCACCTCCAGTCACGCCGCCCCCTTCGGCACCGTCGTCGGCAGGCAGTGTCGCGAGAGCGAATCCTCCCTCGCCGCCAGCACCGACCGCATCCGCACCGTCCGCTGCACCAGGACCGGCGGTCAGCCAGCAAACGAGCGGCGCGTCACAGGTCAGTATCCCTAGTGGGGTCGGCAATCAGCTGAGTGCGCCTGCAGCTCCGTTAGCGGCACCCGCTGCAGTCCCGACTCCGCCTTCGCCGGCAACGGTCGTCGCGGCGGTCGCTCGGCAGTGGCTCGACGCGTACCATCGTCAGGATCGGGCCGCGATGGCTGCGTTGTCGACAGAGAATCTGCTCCTGGCTGACGAGCGGCGTGCTGATGAGCGATTTCCCTCGGGGCTAGGTGATGTGGCGCGCACGCTCGACCGCGTCAGCGTCCAGGTCGCCGCTGACACCGCAGTGCTGACTGCGGTCATGATGGAGCAGTCGGCGTCAGTGCCTTCGTCACCGCACGTGTCGCCCATTTCACAGGTATGGGTTCTCGACGGGGGGCAATGGAAGGTGCGCCAGGCGCGATTCGTCAGCGAGGCCAGACTCAACCAGGTTTTCAAATAGCTCCGCACCCGAGACTTCGGTCGCGTGACGCGGCCGTATAATCGTCGTGAACGGTGTCTTCTCTCGACGATCAGATTCGCTCGGTGCTCGACCGCATCCGCGTGACGTTGAGCGGGCAGCTCGAAGCGGACCTGACAGCCTCGACCGCCGATATTCTCCGCGTAGTCGCCGACGAGCAGCGACAAGCCATCTCTGACGCCGAAGAGCGCGTTGCCGGCGAAGCACGACTCGATACCCAGCAACAACTCGCCGGTGTGCGTGCCGACTTCGATCGTGAGCGAGACGTCTTGCAACAGAGTGCGACGGCCGAGATTGAAGGTCTCGAGCGGACGCTTGGTGAGGCGCGCGACGAGCTCGACATTGCACGTCGCGCACTGGATGAGGTGCAGAGTCGTACGCGATGAGATCGGGCGTGAACTCGAGCAAGTGAAACGCGCTGTCGAAGACAGTCGAAATGAGTTAGAGAGCCTTCGCGTTCGACTGGGGCAGTCCTCGCGGCTGAGTGCGGCGTTCCGCGCGCTCACCGAAGCGACTTCATTGGGTGAAATCCTCGATCGCCTGGCTCAGGCAGCATGTCAGGAAACCGGACGCACGGCTGTGTTTCTCGCCAGGGGTGACACGCTTCGCGGATGGCGCGCGTTTGGTTTTGACGGGCCTGACTCGATCGTGGGTGCCGAATTCGATTTGCGGGCGTTGGACGTTGTGGGGCAAGCGGCCCGATTAGGAACGGGTCAGCAGCACCGAAACGGTTATGCGACCGGCTTGCCGGCATTCGCTACGGCTGAGGAGCCCCGGGACGCTGTTGCGCTTCCTGTACAGGTCGGTGGATCGGTTATTGCCGTGCTATATGCCGATGCGGCGAAGACCGATAGACCGGACGAACCTGAATGGCTGGAGATGGTAGATGCGTTGGCGAGGCACGCGGGCCGGATGCTCGAGGCGATGACCGTCAAGCAGGCGGCCGCGCTCTGGACGCCACGCGGGACGACGAAACGCTCATCTCATGGTGGCGGCGAAAGGTTATCGGTCGGCGGGGAATGAAGAAGTCTGGTCTGCTCCTGCTCGCGCTGCTCATCGGATCGATTCCGTACGTCGTGGCGCAACAGCCGATCGAAGTGCCGGCCCTCGTCCCGCCTGCGCCAGCCGGATTGGTGGCCACCGATCATCTGCCACTTCCGAAAGACGTCTCACAGTATTGGTTCGTCACCGGTCAAGACGAACGACGCACGCTTCGCGACGCTGGGTCGCGGCGTGAAAGCCATCACCGCCGGCGAGTACGCCACCGCGCTTGCACTCGTTGCGCGACCCGATCTGGCTGAGACGCGGCTAGGCGACTACGCCAAGTACTACCAGGCGACTGCGCTGCAGGGCCTGTCCAAGCTGCCTGAAGCCGATGCCATTCTGACCAAGCTGTCGGAAAGCCCCATCGAAGGGCAACTCGCCGACGCAGCCAAGGTGAAGCTGGCCGAGGTGATGCTGGCGCGGCAGGATGCAGCACGTGCAGAGCAACTTCTGCGCGGTTTCACTGCGACATCGAAGGCGCCGTCCGAGGATGTCTTCATGTTGCTGGGCCAGGCCGAGGAAGCGCTGAATCACCGCGATCACGCGATCGAGGCGTATCGAAGGGTGTACTACGGGATGCCTCTCGGCGGACGCGCCGCCGACGCGAAGACGGGGCTCGGGCGGCTTCAAGTGCCGGTCGGAATGACGGGCGCGCCGATCGCTGATGAACTCTCGCGCGCAGAACGCCTCTTCGCGGGACGGCGCTGGGCAGAGGCGAAGGTGGCGTTCGAGTTGCTGATCGGCCTCGTTCCAGAAGCTGACCGCGCCCTGGTGTCTTTGCATCTCGCCCAGTCTGACTACCGCCTCAGTCGTCACCGAGCGGCGCGCGACAGACTCAAACAGCATCTCGGCGACTCCACGAACGACGCCGAGGCGCGTTACTACTATCTGAGCGCGACACGCGGACTCGGCGACCGCGCCAGCTACGTGCGTCTGTCTCGCGAACTGGTGAAGGACTATCCGGAATCGCCATGGGCCGCCGAGACACTCGACGATCTCGCGTCCTACTACCTCATCGACGACCAGGACGATGAGGCCGACCGCGTCTTCCGTCAACTGCTCGAGCGTTTTCCGCGGCATCGCTACTCGGAGCGTGCGGCGTGGAAGGTCGGCTGGGAAGCGTATCGAAGCGAGAAGTTTGCAGAGACGGTGAAGGTATTCGAGTCTGCGGCCGTCGCGTTCCCGCGTGCCGATTATCGTCCGGCCTGGATCTACTGGTCGGGTCGAGCTCGCGATCGCATGGGGGATGCCTCCGGGGCCGCGGATCGCTACCGTCTTGCGGTTGTCGACTACGGCAATTCGTACTACGGCCGGCTCGCATCCCGGCTGCTGGAATCGCGTCATGATGCCGCGGCTGCCCGGCCGACGTCCGTCCGTCCGGTTTCTTCTCCCGCTGTGACTGCTGTGCCGCCGACAGAGCCCCTGATGCAGGCGCTCATGACCGCGGGGCTCTTTGACGATGCGTTGAAGGAAGTGCAGTTCGCGCAGCGGACGTGGGGCGACTCGCCGGCGCTTCAGGCAACGTCAGCCTGGATTCGGGCCCAGCAGGCGCAGGAACTTCGCTCCGAAGAACGCTTCGCGGCGCTGCGCGGGTCCATTACCACGATGCGCCGCGCCTATCCGCAGTTCCTCTCAGCAGAAGGCACCAGCGTTCCGCTCGAAGTGCTTCGCATCATCTTTCCGCTCGATTACTGGGACCTCATCGAGAAGCATGCGAAAGCCAAGAGCCTGGATCCCTATCTGGTTTCGGCCTTGATGGCGCAGGAGTCGACATTCACGGCCGACATCCGTTCTTCTGCCAACGCGCGCGGGCTGATGCAGGTCATGCCCGGCACCGGTCGTCAGTACGCGCGCAAGATGGGGATCCGGCCGTTCACGACGGCTTCTTTGTCGCAACCGGAGACCAACGTGCGGATCGGCACGCAGTACTTCAAGGATCTGGTGGACCGGTTCGGTGGGATCCACTACGCGCTCGCCAGCTACAACGCGGGCGACGCGCGGGTCGCTGAATGGATCAAGGAATCACCGGATCTGGCGCCTGACGAGTTCATCGACAGCATTCCGTTTCCCGAGACTCAGAATTACGTGAAGCGGATTCTTGGCACTGCCGAAGACTACCGGCGTCTCTACGGAACCGGCCTGCTCACTCCTCATTGGCGGCCGCTCACCGATTAATGGCCGATCGGCTCGAGCTGACGAGTCGTGCCGAGGCGATTCACTTCTGGTTCCGAGGGTTCCGCGCGTTCATCACGCCCGTCATTCGCGATCTCAGTAAGGGACGACGCGACCTTCGAATCATCGACTGTGGCTGCGGGACCGGACACAACATCCGTCTCGTGCTGGAATCGTACGGTCATGTCGTCGGCTTCGATCTCGACGAGGGCGGCGTGGCAATGTCCCGCGCGTTGGGAGCTGCACGTCGTCCGTGCCGACGCTGCGCATGTGCCCTTTGCCTCCGAGAGCTTCGATATCGCCACGTCGTTCGACGTCATGCAATGTCTGGAGCCGGATGCCGCCGTCGTGCGTGAGATGGCGCGGCTGGTTCGTCCGGGAGGCGCCGTGGTCGTCACGATGGCCGCGCTCGAGATGCTTCGCGGCGATCACTCGGAATCGTGGCAGGAGGTGAGGCGCTATACGCCGGACACAGCGAGGGCGCTGTTTGTTCAGGCCGGCCTGCGAGTCGAGCGCGTCTCGTTTCTGTTTGGATCGCTGTTTCCGCTGATGCTGACGGTCAGGGGCGTGCAGCGCCTGCTCCGGCCATTTCGGGCGCACCGCCCTGACACCGACATCGCGGTTCCCTCGCCGCCAATCAACGAACTGCTGACCGCCTTGGTGACGGCCGAAGCCAGAATCGCCGGCCGTTTCTCGCTGCCTGTTGGAAGCTCGTTGCTGGTGGTAGGGAAGAAGCCGGAACGATGACGCGCTCCGGCGTCGAGGACTGAAGCCTGATCAGAATCGCACCAGCCCGCCGAAGTAGAAGCCCTTCATCGACAGGTCGCCTTCATCCTCTTCGACCGAGTACTCCGAGTTCAGGTTTCGGTAGCCGACCTGCGCGCCGACGTGGCGGCCGAAATTGACGGTGCCGTAGATGTCGAAATCGGACATCTTTGCTTCGAGGTCTTCCGCGATCCGGTCGGCCAGCGTGCGGACGACCCCAAACACTTTGAACCCGGTGTACTCCGCCGTGATCGAGAACGTGCGGTGTGGGTACACGCGGGCGATGACGCCGAGGTTGACGATGGGGGCTGTCACATCCGTCGACTCGCTTCCGAAGCCAGGCGCGCTCAGATCGGCGGTGACGTGATTCTGCTTGAGCTCGGTGATCATCCCAAAAACGCCACGATCACCGGCGACGAAGTCCCACTCCCAGCCGAACCGCCAGAGGTCCCACTCCAGATCCGCAAAGACCGGGACCGTGATCGGGAACGTCGCACCACCGAATGAAATCTCGCGCTGGACCAGCGTCTGCTCGCTGTAGTTGAAATTGACGTGAGAGATCCGGAACTTGTGTTTCCGTCCCGCCTTCAGCACCGACCGAAACTCCATGAAGGTCTCGTCGGCCAGCCCGAATTCGCGGACGAAATCGACGCCGGGCATTCCCGCGTCCGCGAGTCCGCCGGTTTGAATCTCGATCCCTGGCGTTGGCGTCCAGAACATCAGGCCAAGTTCGACGTGGAAGTTCTCGCCCGGGGCGGGATCGGGCACGTTGAACTGCGCCTCAGCGGGTGCGGCGATGATCACCATGAACAGAAGGGTCGCGAGCAATCGGATTGGCATTCGTCTATCTATCGGCGTGCAGTCCTGTGTGCTTTAGTGTTGGACTGACGGCCATGATCGGGCAGGTATACTGCGAAAATGTCCCCTGAACGTCGCCTGATCCACTATCTGGCGCGCTACCGTCGTGCTTTTCTCACGGGATTCGTGTGCGTCGTCATCGCCACGGCGATCTCTACCGGCGGACCGTGGGTTCTCAAGTACGCGATCGATGACCTGAGCCAGGGGCTGACCTTCGACAAGATCCGCCTCTACGGCGTGCTGCTGTTCGTGCTCGCCGCGGTCGGCGGGCTGTTCAGGTTCCTCACGCGGCGCATCATCATCGGCGCGTCGCGTGATTTCGAGTACGACCTTCGAAACGACTTCTTTGCGGCGCTGCAGCGGCTGCATCTGTCGTACTTCCAGCATCATCGTACGGGTGATCTCATGTCGCGGGCCACGAGCGATCTCGGTGCCGTCCGCATGATGATCGGGCCAGCTGTGATGTACACGTCGAGCACGGTCCTCACGTTCATCGTCGCGATCATCCTGATGGTGTCGATCGACCCCTGGCTGACGCTCGTGGCCCTGATACCACTGCCGCTCGTGACAGTGGTGGTCAAGTACTTCGGCGTCGCCATTCACACGCGCTTCGAGAAGATCCAGGAGCAGCTCTCCGACATCAGCGCAATCGCCCAGGAGTCGCTCGCAGGTGTCCGCGTCGTACGGGCCTACGGGCAAGAGGCATTTGAAATCGCCAGGTTCCGGGCGGCCAACGAGGAATTCCTCCGGCGCAACCGCGCGCTCATCCGCCTGCAAGGATTCTACTTTCCAAGTATGGGGCTTCTGATGGGGATCGGGGCGCTGCTCGTGCTCTGGCTGGGCAGCCGGCGAGTCGTAGCCGGGCAGATGACGCTCGGTGAGCTGGTTGCCTTCAACGCGTACCTGACGATGCTCGGGTGGCCGATGATTGCCTTCGGCTGGGTCAGCAATCTCCTGCAGCGCGGAATGGCCTCCTGGAAACGGCTGCTCGAAGTGCTCGAGGTTGCGCCGCTTGTGTCCGACGAGGTTGCTGATTCGTCGATCCAATCGATCGAAGGAGAGATCGAGTTTCGCAGCCTGACGTTTTCGTTCGGGGATGCGGTCGTGCTTCACGGCATCTCGTTCAAGGTGCCACGCGGCACGACGACAGCGATCGTCGGAGCGACGGGTTCTGGCAAGTCCACCCTCCTCAACCTTCTGCCGCGACTGCACGAGCCGCCTCCCGGGACTGTGTTCATCGATGGTGTCGACGTGCGCCGGATCCCGCTGCGGGTGCTCAGGGGCGCCATCGGGTTCGTGAACCAGGAGCCCTTCCTCTTCAGCACGACGCTGGCGGAGAACGTGGCGTTCGGTGTGCGTGAAGAACAGGGCGGCCGAGATCGCATCGCCGAGGCTGCGGAGATTGCGCGACTCGACAAGGATCTCGCGCAGTTCCCACAGGGCTACGACACGACGGTGGGAGAGCGCGGCATCACCTTGTCCGGTGGCCAGAAGCAGCGAGTGGCCATTGCCCGGGCACTCGTCGTGGACCCGAAGATTCTCGTTCTGGACGACGCGCTGTCGGCGGTAGACACGCACACGGAAGAGGAGATTCTCGAACGGCTTTCAGCGGCGAAGAGCGGGCGCACCGCAATCGTGGTGTCCCACCGCGTCTCGACGATACGCGATGCCGATCAGATCGTCGTGCTGCACGAGGGGCGCATCGCCGAGCGTGGCACGCACGGGGAACTCATTCGACGTGACGGTTTCTACGCCGATCTGTACCGCAAGCAGTTGCTCGAGGAAGAGCTCAAGGCCTCATGAACGACGACGACGTCCTCGGCCGTGCGTACGACAGCCGCCTGATGCGGCGGCTGCTGACGTACCTGCGCCCATACCGGGCGCAGGTCGCGCTGGCCGTTGCCGCGATCATCGGTCACTCGGCACTCGATCTGGTGCCACCCTACCTGACCAAGATCGTGATCGATCGATACATCCCGCTCGGCGATCTTGCCGGTCTCGGCACCATCGCCGCGCTGTATCTGATCGCCCTCATTGCCTCGTTCCTGCTCGAGTACCTGCAGACGTGGACGATGCAGTTGATCGGGCAGCGGATCATGTTCGATCTGCGGATGCAGCTCGCATCGCATCTGCATCGGCTCGATTTGAAGTTCTACGATCGAAATCCCGTCGGCCGTCTGATGACGCGGCTGACCACCGACGTCGACGTGCTCAACGAGCTCTTCACGTCCGGTGTCGTATCGGTCTTTGGTGACGTGTTCACGCTCATCGGGATCATGGCGGTCCTCATCTGGATGGACTGGCGCCTGGCGATTGCGGCCTTCTCGGTGCTGCCGCTGATCGTGGCGATCACCCAGTGGTTCCGGGTGAACGCCCGGGAATCGTACCGGACCGTTCGTACCTGGATTGCCCGAATCAACGCGTACCTGCAGGAGCGCATCACGGGCATGGCGACCGTCCAGTTGTACCGGCGCGAGGCGCGCGACTACGCGGCGTTCGATGAAATCGACCGCCGTCATCGCGACGCCAACGTGCAGTCCATCTTCTACTACGCGGTGTTCTATCCGGCGATCGAGCTCGTGGGAGCGCTGGCCGCATCGGTGATTCTCTGGGTGGGCGGTGCCCGCATCATCGCGGATGGCGGCGATATGCTCACGCTCGGATCGCTCGTCGCGTTCCTTCAGTACTCGCAGCGCTTCTTCCGCCCAATCAGCGATCTGTCGGAGAAGTTCAACATCCTGCAAGGCGCGATGGCTTCGTCCGAGCGCATTTTCGGTCTGCTGGATACACCGGTCGAGATCGCTCGCGGCAGTCAGAGCCCGACAGGAGGATCCAGGATTGAGAACGACACGGCGCGAGGGACGTGGGCCGGCCCGGGCGTGATTCGTTTCGAGGACGTCAGCTTCTCCTACGTCGATGGCGAGCCGGTGCTGAAGAACGTGTCATTCGAGGTTCGGCCAGGGGAGCGCATCGGCATCGTCGGCGCGACCGGATCGGGCAAGACAACGATCGTCAGCCTTCTTCTGCGTTTCTACGACGTGCAGGAGGGACGGATCACGGTCGACGGCGTAAACATCCGGGATATCGATCTGGCGGATCTGCGGTCGCTGTTCGGATTGGTGCTTCAGGATGTGCAGCTCTTTGCCGGGACCATCGCTGGCAACGTGCGGCTTGGTGACGAGTCGATCTCCGAGAGCGACGTGCGCAACGCGCTCGACGCGGTGCACGCCTCGAGCTTTGTCGATCGCTTGCCGCACGGTCTCGACAGCGCGGTCGCCGAACGCGGATCGACGTTGTCAGTGGGGCAGAAGCAGTTGCTCTCGTTCGCGCGCGCCCTGGCGTTCAACCCGCGCGTGCTGGTGCTCGACGAGGCCACGTCGAGCGTCGACACTGACACGGAACTGCTGATTCGCGACGCACTCAAGGTGATGATGCGAGGGCGCACGACGATCGCCATTGCCCATCGCCTTTCCACGATCCAGGACATGGACAGGATTCTCGTCATGCATCGGGGAGAACTGCGCGAAATGGGCACGCACCAGGAACTGCTGGCGCTGCGAGGGATATATCACCGGTTATACGAGCTGCAATTCGAATCCACGACCGCGTAGGTGTCGTCGGGTCTACAGACCCGCCGCTACGTCGTATGTAGCATCCGGCTTTAGCCGGGCCTCTCACTGGCTGAGTGCAGACGCTTCTGCGACGGGTTCTGACAAAGCCTCGGGTGTCGCCTCGATCGCGGGCGGCGGCTCTGGAACCGTCTCCTCCTCGGGGGCAATGCCGGCTGGCGGGGGAGGCTCCGGCGGAGGAATCTTGCGTGCGGCTTCGCGTCGCCTGAACAGACGATCAACAAGGCTGGGTGAACTGGCCGTGGGATCCCATCCCAGGCGGAGCACCGTCACCTCCACTTCCTTACGTCCAAATTTGAGCGCCTCGTGGCAGCTCCACATGTACAGGTCCAATATGCGACCCTGGACTTTCGGCCCAGTGTCCATGACCGTGTACACGCCGTTGTATCGCGTGTCGCCCGCGGAGACGTTGAGGACGCTGCCAACGGGGAGGAGGGTCGGGTCAGCCGCAGCCACGCCCGTGCGGGCGGCCACACCCGATGCTGTCGTCGTGCCCTTGCAGTACGCCGTCGCGGCGAATGGGATCTGGCTACCAGGCCGCGGAGGGCTGCCCTGGGCCATCGATTGCCACAGGGCGCTGCGGGAATCGAACATCCTGGCTTCGTACATCAGGAGGAAGCCGACCACGGCAATCACCAGAACCGCAAGTTTCCGCCACGTCGACCGCGAGATGACCGGCATCTTGAGCAATGAGGCGACTGGGGGCCGTCCATTATCGGAAGTGCTCGTACCCGTCCGGAAGTTCCCGTTCGCCGCGCTCGTCTTTGACTAGCAAGCGCGGTGCCCGCGTCACGACCCCGATTCTGGTTATCGGCAGATCGCCCAGTTTTCGGCGTACGTTCCGCAACCGTCCCGCTTGCCTGGGCCGGGACGTGAAGATCAGCTCGAAATCGTCGCCTCCCCGCAGGGCGAGGTCGACAGGGTCTCGATCCGTCCGGCTCAGCCATTCCCGTGACTCAGCCGTAATCGGGATAGCAGTGGCATCGAGCGCAATGCCCACTGATGACGCCTGCGCAATTTGACGCACACCGTCCGCAAGTCCATCACTGAGGTCCATGCAACTCGTTGCAGCGCGATTTCCGCCGAGCAGCACGCCCGCGCGGATGCGTGGATCCGGCCTGAGGTACCATGCCGCGCGTTCCTGCTCCTCTTCGACTGTGCCTGCGCCGTTCGAACCGTTGACGGCATCACGCAGTCGCAGCAAACCGCAAGCGGCTTCTCCGAGCGTTCCGGTGACATACACCTCGTCGCCTGGTCTTGCGCCCGTGCGTGTGAGGATCTTGCGTCGGTGGACAGCGCCTATCGCGGTGACGTCGAGCACGAGCGGCCCCGGTGTGCGGGTGATATTGCCCCCAATCAGCGCAACACCGTAGCGTCCGGCCAGTGCAAGCAACCCATCGACGATGCGATCGAAGGCTTCGATCTCGAGTGAATCGGGGAGCGCCAACGACAGCAGGGCGGCTCGCGGTCTGGCGCCCATCGCCGCAAGGTCGCTCAGGTTGACGGCCAGCGCCCGGTGTCCAATCGCCTCGGGCGGGACGAATCGCCGATCGAAGTGCACGCCTTCGACCTGCGCGTCCATGGTCACAACTTCCAGCGCACCACGAACCGGCTCGATCGCTGCGGCATCGTCTCCCGGGCCGACAACGATCCAGGGAGCGGTTGGCAGCCGCGCTCTGATGCGAGCGATGAGAGCATGCTCACCGCAATCGGCTACGGTGCGAGGATTCAACGGGGGAACAATCGGGGGCAACTACTCCACAGCTCGCTTGTGTTTGGAAGCTTCAGCATCCGGCGCAGCCACAAGACCTTCGGTTCCAGTCGGGACGGGCGCTACCCACGCCAACCGGACACAAGCGAGTTCCGGGGTTAGAGCCCCGCTTTGCCGTGTGGGGAGGTCGAATGAACCTGCGAAAGCAGGTGGAGCCGCTGTTGTCGGCCGCGCTTCAGGCTTCCTCGAAACAGAGGCGTGCACAACGCGCGACCTCGCGGCTCGCTTAGGTTGTTACGTTGGCTCAGACGAGCCTCCGAAACCATCACGAGCAAAGCAGGAGCCACGATCTTACTGTGCCCTCCGGGGAGGGTCAAGACAAGGAGGCAGGGACGTGCAATGAAGCGGACTTTTATACCGCTATACCGCCCGCTTGGCGGCGGCAACCTGTGCGAGCGCTTCGTCGACGAAGCGCTCGAGTCGCATCGCCCGCTCGTGCAGGTCATCACTGGACACTGACTGCTGATCGCGCTGACGGAAGTATTCGTCGGCGATGTTGAGTGCGACGAGAACGGCCAGACCAAGCATGTCGCTCGTCGGCGCTGCATCTGATGCCGCCCGCATCTTCTGATCGACGTACGCGGCGAGCTCGGTGACGTAGCGTTCATCGAGCGCACTTCGGATCGGGTAGCGCTGGCCCCCGATCTCGACGGTCACCACAATGCTCATGGTCGAGGTCAGTCGTTCCTAGATTGCTTCCAGCTGCTGGAGCATCTCGGCGACGCGCGACCGGATCAGATCGCGTTCATTTCTGAGCGCGGTGAGCTCGGTTCCATCGACTTCATGCTCGGCCAGGCGCGCACGCAGGCTGTCGATCTCGCGCGCGAGGCGGCTGTTCTCTTCCGTCGCCTTCGCGTGGTCCGCTCGAAGCTGCGTCACGATGCCGACGAGCATCCGTACTTTCTCCTCGAGCCGATCGATCGGGTCGAGATCAGTTCGCGTCGCTACCGCCTGCTTGACCATCCGGGTACGATCCTCTGAATATGATTGCTGGTGCGGAGAGATGGTGCCACGAATGACTGATGCTGGCAAGGTAGTAATCCCACCCATCACCAGCAGCACTCAGCGTTGTACAGCGCCGTGCTTCTGTTTGAGCGCGGACAGGACGTCGTCCATTGCGCTCTGAACCTCGGCGTCGGTAAGAGTTCTGTCGGCTGCCCTGAACGTCAGACGCAGCGACAGGCTTACCTTGCCTTCGGGGATGCCCTTGCCAGCGTAGCGATCGAACTCGCGAAGGCTCACGAGGTGCGGGATGGCAAGAGCCCACACAGTGTCTCGAACTTCCTTCGCCGGCGTCGTGTCATCGATGAGAATCGAGATGTCGCGATCGATGGCTGGGAAGCGCGGAGGCGCGGTCGCCTTCAGCGTGATTCGCCGGAACTGGGCCAGCGACTCGACTTCGACCTCACCGACATACGCGGCCACTTCGGCTGGCAGCCCCAGCAATTCACCAACGCCCGGTGTCAGTCGGCCGACGAGTCCAGCACGGACGCTGGTCGCAGCGCCACCGTTTGGACCCTTGGCGCTCGCGACAATCTCAGCTGCCTGTCCGGCCACGAGATAGGTCGGTGGAGCCGTGAGCGGCTGAAGAAGCGCGGCTGCGTCGAACGTGTTGGCCAGCGTCGAAACGAAGCTCGTCGCGTCGAAGAAATCCACGTCGCGTGTGCGCTCGCTCCAATGCGGTGTCCGGCCGGTACCGGTCCAGATGAAGGCGATGGCCTGTGACTCGCCACCCTGTCGGGTAAAACGATTACCGACCTCGAAGAGCTGCACGTCGCGTTGACCGCGCCGGATGTTTCGGCCTGCCGACTCCACGAGTCCCGGAAGCAGCGACGGTCGAAGCACGGCAAACGCCTCGGAAAGCGGGTTCCGGATCGGCACAATCGCATCGCTGGCGGCGAAAGCCTCAGCTGCCGGCGCGGACGTGAAGCCGAACGTCACGGCTTCGGAGAAACCCTGTCCGGTCGCGAGGGCTCGAAGCTGTCTGGTACGGCCGATCCGCGGGTCGAGCGGCGGCGGTGGGACGGTCAACGCTGGAAACGCCGTCGGGATGCGGTCGAACCCGCAATGCCGTGCGACCTCCTCGATGAGATCGACCTCCCGCGTAACGTCGACACGGCGCGTCGGGACGGTGACGTCCCAGCCTGGCTCGGCCTCGCGAAGCGCGAAGCCGAGCGCTTCGAGGACTCTTCGGACGTCGCCATCAGGGATCGAGACGCCGAGCAGTCCCGCGATGCGCTCGCGCCGAAGCCTCAGCACGATCGGCTCGACGCGGACCGGGTAGCGGTCGACGACTGTGCCGCGGGCCGTTCCTGCACCGATCATCTCGAGCAGCGCGCAGGCGCGCTCCATCGCCGTCACCGGGAGCCGAGCGTCGGTGCCGCGCTCGAAGCGCATGCTCGCTTCCGTCTTCAGCCCGAGTGCCTTACTGGTCCGACGCACTGACAGCGCGTTGAAGTGCGCGCTCTCGAATACGATCGTTTTCGTCTCTTCACTGACCTCAGAGTCGGCGCCACCCATGACGCCGGCGACCGCAACCGCACGCTCGGCGTCTGCGATGACGAGCATCTCCGGTGACAACTCGCGTTGCTTTCCGTCGAGTGTGCTCAACGTCTCGCCCGGTCGCGCGGTCCGTACTCGAATCTGACCGCCGGCAATTCTGGCGTGATCGAACGCGTGCATCGGCTGCCCGAGCTCGAGCAGCACGTAGTTCGTGATGTCGACGATGTTGCTGGTCGGTCGCACACCGGCGGCGCGCAAACGCGACTGCATCCACTCCGGAGAGGACCCGAGCGTCACATCCGCCACGGCGCCGGCATACCGCCGACACAGATCGGGGTTCTCGATGACCACGTCGATGTCGCCCTGTGCGACCGTTTTCAGCGAGGCGAGGTGCAGCGCCGGCCCGCTCTCTCCCGCGGCGTTGGCGCGTCGAATGGACGTCGAGACGGCCGGGCGGCGCACCTGCAGGCCGAAGGCGGTGGCCACTTCACGGGCCATCCCGCTCACCGACATGCAGTCGGGTCGATTGCCGGTGACCTCGAAATCGATCACCGCATCGCCGTCGCCCAGGTGTTCGATTCCTTCGACAGCAAAGCCACGAACCGACATCGTGGCGGCGATCTCCTCGGGCCGGCCGGGTACGTCGACGAAGTCGCGGAGCCAGGAGAGCAGGACCTTCATGAGAACTGCTCGAGGAAGCGCACGTCGTTCTCGTAGAACAGACGGATGTCCTCGACACCGTACTTGAGCATCGCCAGGCGCTCGATCCCGATGCCGAATGCGAACCCGGTGATCGTGTCAGGGTCGTAGCCCACCGCTTCGAACACGGCAGGATGCACCATGCCGCTGCCAAGGATCTCGATCCAGCCGGTCTGCTTGCAGATGGCACAGCCCGCACCGGCGCACTTGTGGCAGCTCATGTCCAGTTCGGCGCTTGGCTCCGTATAGGGGAAGAAGCTTGGCCGCAGACGAATCTTCACGTCGCCGAACAACGCCGTCAGCATCGCCTTGAACGTGCCCTTGAGATCGGCCATCGTCACGCCTTCACCGACGACGAGCGCTTCGAACTGCTGGAACATCGGCGTGTGTGTGAGGTCCAGGTTGTCACGACGGTAGACACGTCCGGGCACGATGATGCGGACCGGCGGAGGGAAGGTCTTCATGTAGCGGATCTGCATCGCCGAGGTGTGCGTTCTCAGCAACGTCGCCGCTCGGACCTGTGCGTCGGGAACCCGTCCTCTATGCGCCCCCCACGTTACGCCGGCGATCGGGCTCCCAAGATAGAGCGTGTCCTGCATGTCGCGGGCAGGATGATCGGGCGGCATGTTCAGCGCCTCGAAGTTGTGGAAGTCGTCTTCGACCTCCGGGCCTTCGAGGATCTCGTAGCCCATGTGGGTGAAGATGTCCTCGACCTGCTGCCGGACCAGCATCAACGGATGGACGTGGCCGAGGGTTCGCGTCCGCGGGGGCAGCGTCACGTCCACCGCGTCGGCCGGCGGACGCGCGGCCGCCAGCGCCTGACGACGCTCCTCGACGGCCGTCTCGATCTCCTGCTTCAGCGCGTTGACCAGGGCGCCGAATTCGCGCCGCGCGTCGGGTGGCAACGTGCCGAGCGTCTTCATCAGCCCGGTGACGCTGCCCGACTTCCGGCTCAGGAACTCGTCAGCGAGAGCTTTGACGGCCGTATCGGTCCCGGCCGCCGCGAGGCGGCCTCGGAAGTCGGCTCGCAACCGCTCTATCGAGCTTTGGTCGGTAACTGATTCGGACATGAATCGACGCGTGACCTCACTTGCGCCGACGATCCCGACACTCAGACGCAGTGAGACACCGAGTCTAAGAGTACCTCAGTGCCTCGGTGTGTCGTAGTCCGGCGTCGACACCAATCGCTGGATTATGCGGCGGGAAGGGCGGCTTTCGCCTGCGAGGCGACCTTGGCAAACGCGGCCGGCTGCGCGACGGCCATGTCGGCGAGCATCTTGCGGTCGAGCGAGTTGCCAGCGGCCTTGAGACCGCGAATCAGCTGCGAATAGGTGAGCCCGTGCTCACGCGCCGCCGCGTTGATGCGGACGACCCACAGTCGCCGATACTCGCGCTTCTTGTTCTTCCGGCCGACGTAGGCGTACTTGAGCGCCGTGTCGACCGACTCTTTGGCGGCACGATACAGCTTGCTCTTGGTCTGGTAGAAGCCCTTGGCTCTCGCGAGCAGCTTCTTCCGCTTCGCGCGCCGGACTGTTCCTCTCTTTACTCTCGGCATTTTCTTCTCACCTGTAATTCAGAATTCGATTCTGAATTCTGCGTTCTGAATTCTGCATTACACCGATCACTTATACGGCAACATCCGCTGCAGCTTCGGCGCATCGTTCGGCGAGACCTCCTGGGTCCCGCGCATATGGCGCTTGGACTTGGTGGTCTTGCTCGTCAGGATGTGGCGCTTGAAGGCGCTGGCTCTGACGATCTTGCCGGTCCCGGTCTTCTTGAAGCGCTTGGCGGCGCCGCGATGTGTTTTCAGCTTTGGCATCTCAATCCCTTTACGATTCCTCCGTCGCAGCGGCGCCATCGCCGCCGTCAACCTTCGCACGCGGCGTGCTCTTGCGGCCGGCGCGCTGGCTCAGGATGACGTGCATCTGGTTGCCTTCCTGCCTCGGCGCGGTTTCGGCGAGCGCCACTTCACCCAGTTCGCCGATCAGACGTTCGAGGATTCGCCGGCCGATCTCGGGATGCGCCATCTCGCGTCCGCGGAAGAAGATCGTCGCCTTCACCTTGTCACCGTCGCTCAGGAAGCGCTCGATGTGCTTCTTCTTGAACTGGTAGTCGTGCTCGTCCACCTTGGGGCGGAACTTGATCTCCTTGACCTCGATCACCCGCTGGTGCTTCTTGGCCTCGCGAGATCGCTTCTGCTCCTGGTACTGGTACTTGCCGAAGTCCATGATCCGGCACACCGGCGGCACTGCCGTCGGAGAGATCTCGACGAGGTCGAGGCCCTTCTGACGCGCAATGGTTAGCGCCTGTGGCGGCGGCATGATTCCGAGCTGTTGACCGGTTTCGTCGATCACCCGGACTTCACGAACCCGGATGCGCTCGTTGGTTCGAACGCGGTCATCACGTCTGGGCGAGCGATCGAATGCGATAACGTCCTCCTAAGGCTACGGACACTCACTACAGGCTACGGGCCGGTTCCGGTTCTTCGGTTCGGCTTTTCCGCCGTATCTCCTCGAGCGCGTCGGCAATGAACGCGTCGACCGGCCGCGCGCCAAGATCGCCACCAGACCGGCTGCGCACCGCGATGGTCCCTTCAGAGGACTCTCGATCGCCGGCGACCAGCATGTACGGCACCTTCTGCAGTTGGGCCTCCCGGATTTTATAATTAATCTTCTCCTGGCGATCGTCCAACTCGACCCGCAGCCCGGCGGCCGCTAACCGATTCTGCACACCCACGGCATAGTCCCGGTGGCGGTCGGAAATCGGTAAAATTACTGCCTGTACTGGCGCGAGCCAGAGCGGCCAGGCCCCGGCGAAGTGCTCGATCAGGAGCGCGATGAAGCGCTCGAAACTACCGAAAATCGCCCGGTGAATGACGACCGGCCGGTGCTCGGCGTTATCCGCCCCCACGTACTTGAGATCGAACCGCTCCGGGATCTGGTAGTCGAGCTGAATCGTCGCGCACTGCCATTTGCGGCCGATCGCATCGACGACGTCGAAGTCGATCTTCGGCCCATAAAACGCGCCGTCACCCTCATTGAGCACGTACGGCTCTCCGACGGCGTCGAGGGCGCGCTTCAGCTCGGCCTCGGCGTGGTTCCACTGCTCGATCGTGCCGAGGTAATCGGGCGGTCGCGTGGAGAGCTTCATCTCCGGCTTCATTCCGAAATCGCCGTACACGCGCTGGACCAGCCGCAGCACATGCTCGACCTCGTCACCAATCTGCGATTCCATGACGAAGCAGTGCCCATCGTCCTGGCTGAACTGCCGGACCCGGGTCAGCCCTGACAACACCCCTGACGCTTCGTTGCGGTGGAGCGGCGTCTGCTCGTGATAACGAATCGGCAGGTCACGGTAGCTGCGCACCTCGCTGCCGAAGATGAGCATGTGGCCGGGGCAGTTCATCGCCTTGAGCCCCATCGGCTCGCCCTCGGATTCGACGAGGAACATGTTCTGCCGGTAATGCGACCAGTGGCCCGACGTTTCCCACAGCGCCTTGTTGAACACGATGGGCGCCTTCACCTCCGTGTAGCCGGCGGGGATGAGGACGTCGCGCATGTAGTCGGCCAGCGTGTGGTACAGAACAGTGCCCTTGGGCAGCCAGAACGTCGCGCCGGGCGCCCACTGGTGGAACATGAAGAGCTTCAGGTCGCGACCGAGCTTCCGGTGATCGCGCTTCTTGGCCTCTTCGATGCGCGTGAGGTGTTCCTTGAGCTCCTTGTCGGAGAGGAACGCCGTGCCGTAGACGCGCTGCATCGGCTGGTTGCGCGCGTCACCCTTCCAGTACGCATTCGACGTGCTGAGCAGCTTGAACGCTTTCAGCTTTCCGGTGGATGGCACGTGCGGGCCAACGCAGAAGTCGACGAACGTCTCCTTGTCCTTGATCGTGTAGCAGGAGACCTCGCTCTGGCCTTCCGTCTTCTCCTCGATCAACTGCACCTTGAGTGGCTCACCGCGCTCGCGAAAGAAACGCTTGGCCTCTTCGCGCGGCCACATCTGGCGCTCGAAGATCAGGTCCTGGTCCGCCAGCTCGCGCATCTTGTTCTCGATCGCCTCGAGATCCTCGGGCACGAACGGGCGCGGCACGACGAAGTCGTAGAAGAAGCCCTCGTCAGTCGGCGGACCAATGCCGCACTGCACGCCGGGGAACATGTTCGTCACCGCGGCCGCCAACAGGTGGGCCGTGCTGTGACGATAGAGAGGGAGGGCTTCGGCGGCGTTCTTCGACGTGATGATCTGCAGCGGCGCGTCCGCGGTCAGCGGATAGGAGAGGTCAACGAGCCGGTCACCGACCTTTCCGGCGAGCGCGGCCTTCGCCAGGCCAGGAGAGATCAGCGCTGCGATGTCGGCAACCGTGGTACCCGAAGGCACACTACGGCTCGATCCATCTGGCAACTTGACGCTAATCGGAGACATTGAAAGTGGAAAGGTCTTACTACTTACTCATTTCGGGTATGGTAGGCGCGGGTGGACTCGAACCACTGACCTCCTCCGTGTCAGGGAGGCGCTCTAGCCAACTGAGCTACGCGCCTGTCCGTCGCGAAAACAGGCGAAAACCCGAACCTTCAGTATAACGCAGTGAAGCTGCGCCTTGAAAGGTGGTTAGGCGGCTTTCTTTTCCTTTTCTGCCAGGCGTGCGAGGGCGGCGTCCAGTGTGTCGTCCTTCGTGGGCGGCGTGGCGCCGAACTCCACATCGGGCTGGCGCACCGGGACGTCGGGCGTCAGCCCGCGTTCGTGGATCCCGGCGTTGGCGGGGGTCAGATAACGCATCGACGAGAGCAGCAATCCGCTGCCATCGGGCAGTTTGACCAGTTGCTGGCGCGCGGCGCGGCCGAGCGTGCGCTCGCCAACCATTTCGGCGCGGCCGTTACCATTGAGGGCTGCGGCGAAGATCTCGGCGGCGGCTGCCGTTCCCTGATCGACCAGCAGGATGACCGGGGCGTTGAGCGAACCATCGTTCGCGCTGGCGGTCACCGTTTCGCTCTGCGCCTTCGTCTGCCGGATCGACAACGTCCCACTCGGCACGAAGAGTCGCGCAGCGGCAATGCCGTTGTCGTAGTCGCCGGTGGCAGTGCCACGCAAGTCGAGAACGAATCGCGTCGCGCCGGACTTGGTCAGTGATGCGACTGCCTGCGTCAAGCGTGCCGGTGCATCCTTGGTGAACTCGGGAACGCGCACGTAGCCGGTCGACGCGTTGGCCATGCGTGTCGTGAGGTCAGCGGACGACGGCGGCTCGCGAACGAGCGCCACTTCATGCGGATCCATTGCATTGTTGCGAATGACCAGCAGCGCGATCTTCGAGCCGGCCGGACCGCGCAGCAGGCGCATCCCTTCGTAAGCCGACATCTCACGGGTCGCGCGGCCGTCGATCGCCCGGATGTAATCGCCGGTTCGCAGCCCCGCCTTTGCAGCAGGGGAGCCGTCACGCGCTGAAACCACGCGCAGGTAATACTGTCGCGTCAGTTCCAGGCCAACATCCGCCGGGCCGGCGCTCGCGTTCTGTTCAACAGCCTTGACGAGATCCGGCGTCAGGTAGGCGCTGTCAGGATCAAGGGCATCCGAAAGTCCACGCATCGCCCCGCGCATGGCCTGCTGGATGTTCACTTCCTCGACGTAGTTATTCACAACGTGCGACACGACATCGTCGAACACCCGCAGATGCTGATATGTGTCGTCGCGTCCGCGGGCCTGGCCGAGGTAACCACCGACGACCGCAAAAGCGATGAGAGGTGTCGAGACGGCCAGTATCCAGAGGCGAGTGCGTGAGGTCATGACTCGGGACCGCCCTTTGCGTAGCGTCCGGCTTTAGCCGGACCGTCAATAAGCCTACCGTGGCTTGAGCCATTGTACGGGATTCACGGAACGACCGTCGATTCGCATTTCAAAGTACAGCGTCGGCGGACCCGCAGGGGCCAGGCCGACCCTGCCCACCTCTGCGCCAGCCTCTACCGGACTACCCTGCTGGAGGGCCGTGGATGCCAGGTACCCATATAGCGAGTAACCGTTGTTCCCGTGGTCGAGGATGACGAGGGTCCCGAACCCGGTGAAAGGCCCGGCATAACCCACGGTTCCGCCATGGATCGCCCGCACGGGTGCGTCTTCTTCGGTGGCGATTTCGAGGCCGTTTCTCACCGTGCCTCCAAGCCGAGGGGATGGCTGACCAAATGCACCGGTGATGCGTCCCTGAACCGGCCACTCGAGGGCGCCCTGGAACGGGCGAAGGGGGACGGCCACCGGTTCAGTTGCCGGCTTCTCCGTCGAGAGAGCCGTGACCTGCTGCTGAAGCCTGGTGTAGGCGACCTGAAGTTCGCCCACGTACTGCGCGTTCAGGTCGCGGCGTGAATCGATCTGTCTGATCAGTTCTGCGGCCGATGCCACCGCGGAATCAGAAGCCGACTTCGCTTGCCGGGCATCCGCTGTCCGGGCCTGCAGTTCCTTCGCCTTCTCCTCGAACGCCGTCCGCTCCTGGCGCATGGCCTCGATCGTGCTGCGATGTTCTTCAATCCGCCGTTCATTGATCGCCGAGAGTGCTCCCACGGCCCGTGTGGCCCGCGCGAACTCGCGAAGGTCGTTCGCGCTGAACAGAAACTGGGCATACCCGCTGCGCCCGCGCTTGTAGATGTCGACCAGTTGCGCCTTCATGTCGGGCAACTGGTTGATGCGTCGCAACTCGAGTTCGGACAGGCGAGTCGTCGTGTCGTGCAGCGAGCGTTCGGCGTCGGCCATTGCGGCTTGCGCCTGCTTGAGCTGCTCGGCCTTGAGCTGGCGGTCGACCTCACGCTGCCGAAGATCGCCGACGAGCGTACGGGATTCACCCGCGAGCCGCTCCGCTTCCTGCTGAAGCACGCGGATTCGATCCGCGATACGCTGCGCGTCACCGCTCTCCTGCGCCCCGACAACCAGCGGCGCAAGGACGGTTACGAGCAGGAACAGCGGTGAAAGAGAACGCAGTGGCATTCGTGCTGGGCAGCGGTGCGAGAATTATACAGAGTGGGTCGCATAGCTGGACTGGATGTCGGGGAACGACGCATCGGCGTTGCTGTGAGCGACGCGACAGGCACGCTGGCGCGCCCGGTCGGTGTCGTGCGCACTTCGGGTCTGAATGGAGACGCTCTCGACTGCGCCGCCGCCGAGATTACGCGTCTGGCTGACGAGGAGGATGGCTTGGTTGCGCTGGTCATCGGATTGCCCCGTCGTCTCGACGGTTCCGCCAACGACATGACGCCGCGCGTCGAAGCCTTCGCGCAGACGCTCGGCCGCCGCACGTCCTTGCCCATCGTTCTTCAGGACGAGCGCCTGACGAGCGTGGAGGCGGAAAGTCGCCTGGCGACCCGGGAAAAGGACTGGCGGACTCGGAAGGCTCGTCTCGACGCGGCTGCGGCCGCTATCATCCTGCAGGACTATCTCGACAGCCGGCCGCACGCCACGGCGGTTGAGGGGCAGAATGAAACGTAGTAGGCCGCTCGTGAAGAGAATTCTCCTTGCGTTGCTCATCGTGGTCGTTGTCGTGGCCGGGGCCGCCGCGGGATTCGGCGTGTACGCACTGAATCGCATGCGGGAGCCCTATAAGGGATTCTCGGAGGCGGAGCGATTCGTCGATATCCCGGCGGGGAGCGGCGCGGCGGAGATACGGCGGCGCCTGGTCGATGCGGGCGTCGTCTCGGATGAATGGGCGTTTCGAGCGGCTCTCCTGTGGACGGGGCAGGCACGCGCCCTGAAGGCCGGCGAGTACCGATTCGATCGCCCGATGAGCGTCGTCGAGGTGATCGACACGATCGCGCGGGGCGACGTGTACACACACCCGATCACGTTCCCAGAGGGGCTGACCATCCGCGAGATGGCCGCGATCTACCAGCAGAGCGGGTTCGGGACCGCCGCTGAGTTCGCCGAGGCCGCGCGTAACGTGTCGCTCATCAGCGATCTCGATCCAGCCGCCAGAGATCTCGAGGGGTACCTCTTCCCCGAGACGTATACCTTTCCGCGCGGTACTCCGGTGACGACCCTCATTGCGCAGATGGTCACTCGATTCCGCGACACCTACGCGGACCTCGAGGGGAAGCGCAGCGGTGAGTTGAATCTGTCGCTTCGACAGCTCGTCACGCTTGCATCGCTGGTCGAGAAGGAAACCGGCAAGGGGGAGGAGCGGCCACTCGTCGCGGCTGTCTACCGGAACCGGCTGACACGCAACATGTTGATGCAGGCCGACCCGACCGTCGTATATGCACTCGTCAAGGCCGGGACCTACGATGGCAATATCAGGCGGGGGGACCTGGCCATCGACTCGCCTTACAACACATACAAGTCCCCGGGTCTGCCGCCGGGGCCGATCGCGTCACCGGGGCGCGCCTCGATTGAAGCGGCGCTCGCGCCCGCCGATGTTCCGTATCTGTATTTCGTCAGCCGGAACGACGGCTCCCATGCGTTTGCCGAGACGTTGACCCAGCACAACGCGAACGTGCAGGAGCACCAGGTGCAGTACTTCCGCAAACAGCGTCTCGAGCGTACGACGTCCATCAAGAATTAGCAGCTGCAAGGCCGACGCGACGCAGCAGGTCGACGAATGCCGCCTCGTGTCGCAATGAATCCAATCTCGGGTCCTGCAGCACGCCCCAAACCAACATCACTGAGCGTTCGCTGTACGCCGCCTCCAGAAGTGCCAGCGCTCGCTCGCGCTCGCCGAGTGCCGCATTCATCACCGCCAGATCGTAAGGAGAGACGTACTGGTGTGCGGTGCGCTCCAGTAGCGTGGTGAGCGCGTGTTGGGCGTCGTTCGTGCGCCCAGCCCTGGCGTATGCGAGCCCGACCGAGGCGAGAATCCACGGTGCGTCCATCAGGGCCAGCGCCGTGTCGCTCGCTGCTATCGCTTCGCTGTCAAGCCTCGTCTCAGAGTAGGTCCAACCGAGAAACGCGTATGCCGGGGCGTAGCGTTCATCCAATTCCAGAGTCTTGAGCAGCTGGCGGACAGCCGCATCGTATTGGCGCGCGAAATACAGGGTCACGCCCAGACCGGCATTCACAGGCAGGGAAACAGGGTCGCACTCCAGCGAGCGTTGGAATTCCCGAATCGAGTCGTCCATGTGCCCGATGGTGCTCAGGTAGTTCGCGTATACGTGGTGGGCTTCCGAACTGCTGGGGGCCAGCGCCAGAGCGAGCTGCAACTCCTTTTCTGCGGCAGGCCAATCCCAGTCGTAGTTGAGCAGGATGTGTCCGAGCGAGACGTGAGCCTCCGCCAGCGTGACGTCAAGGGCTAATGCTGTTGCGGCGGCGTGCTTGGCCCGTTGATGGAACTGGATCGTAGGACCGGCATCGTAGAACGACAGCACGGCATAGCAATCCGCGATGCCCGCGTGCGCCAATGCGAAGTCGGGATCCGTTCGAATCGCCGACTCGAAACACTCAATCGCGCGGGTAAACCCGACCGCGGTTCTCTTCGACCAATGGTGCCGACCGCGCAGATAGTGCTGGTACGCTGCGGAGCTGGCGGTGGGTGGCTTCCCCAGCCGTTTCTTTTCTTCGGGCGTCAATCGCAGCCGCAAGCTCTCGACGATCTTCGTCGCGATCTCGTCTTGTATTCCCAACACATCGTCGAGGCTGCGATTGTACCTGATCAGTCCACGATCGGGTGCCTGCGACGGCGTCGATGAGCTCCGCCCTGATGATCAATCGCGCACCGGCCTGCACAACTTTGCCGGTGACGATGGCATCGGCTTCGAGTTGACGCGCGATCGTTCGCGGATCGGCATTCTGTCCGTCATCTCGAGTCACTCTGTTCGCCGTGATGACTCTCAACTGCGGCAGCGACGCAAGCCGACTGACGATGCTTTCTGTGATTCCGGCAGCCAGGTAATCGGTCGTGTGGTCCTCACCGGAGCGTGTGAAGGGCAGAATAACGAGAGCACGTGTCTGGTCACGGCGCCAGCGCGGATCCTCCTCGTGGGAGCCGTCCCGGCGCAGCGAGTCGATCTCGATCACGATATCCCTGATATCCGAAAGCCGATCTCGCGCATCTTTGGCGAGGCATCGTTCCATCAGACGACGGATGCCGGCCGGTGTGGCGGCGGGCAGCGCCGCCCAATCAGGTTCCTCGGTGCGCAGCGCCGCAAGCGTATCGAGCACTGTCGCACGGGCGAAGGCGCTGCGACCAGTCAGCATCTCGTACATCACGCAGCCGAACGCCCACACGTCCGCCCGCGTATCAAGGGACTGACCTTGCGACTGTTCGGGGCTCATGTAGGCCGCTGTGCCCATGACAAGTCCGTCGCGCGAAACATCAGGCCGCCCACCGACATACTTCGCGCCCGTTTCCGGTTCTTGGTCAGTGAGCGCTTTGGCGAGACCAAAGTCGAGCACCTTCACCTTGGCCGTCGGCGTAATCTTGATGTTGGCAGGCTTCAGATCGCGATGGACGATGTTCTTCTGGTGCGCTGCCTCGAGGGCCTCGGCGATCTGCTGCCCGAGCGCGAGAGCCTCGTCCATCGGGATACCCGTCCCGTCACCTGACAGGCTTCCAGTGTCGGTCGCACTGGACCGCGCGATCCGTTCTGCCAATGTCTCACCCTCGACCAGTTCCATGACGAGCGCCCGCAGCGTGGCGCTTTCCTCGAAGCCGTAGATCATGGCGATGTTCGGATGATTGAGAGAGGCGAGCAGTTGCGCCTCTCGCTCGAATCGCGCACGGCGAGCGGGATCGTCGGCGACGGCGGGCGGCAAGATCTTGATGGCAACTTCGCGGCCGAGCCGGGTGTCCTGCGCCCGATAGACCTCGCCCATGCCGCCGACGCCGATTCTTTCCCGCACGTGATATACGCCGAGCCGCACCCCGGACGGGACGAGCGTCTCCTGTGTGCCTGCCATTCGAGACGCGGACGTGAGTGCAGGGGTGGCTTCAACAGTGGGGGGTAGGTCGAGTAACGCTTCGACTTCGTGGCGCAACGCCCCGTCACCCGCGCATACCTCTTCCAGGAAGGCAGCCCGTTCCTCGACCGGGCGTGCCAATGCCGCGTGGTAGAAGCGCTCGATCTGTTGCCAGCGACGAGGTTCCATGGCGTCGCCCGCGTGAGTCAGGTGGCGCGGCGCGTTGCTTAGCAGCCGCATTGTAGTCGGCGTTCTGGCTGTGACTACGAAGTGAACGACGCAAGTTGCGAACTCGGAACAGGCTCAGCCGCAGTTCCAGTGCGGAGCTGGAGAAAAAGAGGTCTGGCGAAATGGCCACCTCAGCGCACGACGTCCAGCTTGATGGTCGTATCCCGGAGCGTGACGGCCAGATCACTCACGTTGATGCGGATGGCGATTGGGATGTCTAACGACGCGACGACGGCGCCGGTGTCCTGACGCTTCAGATCGAGTTTGACGCCGTGGCCGGTGAGATCGAGACCACCCTGGACGATGCGAGCGTTTACCTCTCCCAGGATCTCCGGACGATAGCGCTGACACAGCTCCTGGATGAGCGAGGTCACGAAGTCGCGAACGTTCGCCGACTGCTCTTTGATGATCTCCTGGACGAGCTCGTTGGCGAATGCGGACACCCGCGGGCCGTACACGGTCAGGACCTTGTCGTTGATCTCTGCCGCCAGCTCCTCGATTCGTGGAGCGGCGACACTGGTCACATCTTTGCCGACCGTATCGATGAATGCCTTCACATCGGACATGTGCGGATGCCTCCGGCGATCGTTGGAGTGATGTTGAACGTAGTGAGAGCGATCAACGAATCTGCGGCAGAGGAATCACCACGTCACTGACCCGGACCTGTGCGTCGACAGGGATGTCCACGTTGAGCAGGTCCTTTCCTTTTCTCTGATCCCGAAGCGTCGAGAGCAATCGTCCCCTGACCGCCAGGCCGCCATCGACGAACGCGATAGTCAGCGTGCCGTTCAGTTTCACCGTATTGCGTTCAACAAGGTTCTCGACCAGGTCATCGACGATCGACATGTCCGCCTCCAATGAACCGCTCTGCGGTTCGTTGCGCGACTCGTGATTCGCAGCACGTATAATCTCACCCATTCACGCATGCATGTAAGGGTGATCTTCCTCGCGTGCGTCCTCGCTTCCGCCCGCCTGATGCTGGCAGGAGCGCAGGAACCAGGCTCCACGTTGTATGAAGGCGCACGCCTCATCACAGGCGACGGTGGCGCCGCGATCGAGAACGCCGCGTTTCTCGTCGAGAAGGCGCGGTTCACTCGCGTCGGGCGCCGGGGCGAGGTGACCGCACCAGCGGGTGCTGCACGTGTTGATCTGAGCGGCAAGACCGTCATTCCCGCCCTGGTCGATGGCCACTCGCACATCGGCTACATGAAGAACCTGTCGAGCGGCGCGGTCAACTACACGCGCGAAAACATCCTCGACCATATGCGCCGGTTCGCCTACTTCGGTGTCGCGGCGAGCCAGTCGATGGGCAGCGACTTCGGCGAGCTGCCGTTTCAGATCCGCGACGAGATTCTGGCGGGCAAGCATCCGGATGCCGCGCGTTTCCTGACCGCGGGCCGTGGGCTTGCGCCACTCGTGGAGATCAGCCCGGACAACATGCGGCAGGCCGCGTTTCCGGTGACGACACCGGAAGGCGCACGCGCCTCGGTGCAGGAGTTGGCGCCGCGCAAGGTGACGCTGATCAAGACCTGGGTCGACGATCGCGGCGGCACGATCAAGAAGCTGACGCCCGATCTCTACGGCGCCATCATCGACGAGGCGCACAGGCACAACCTGCGCGTGGCAGTCCATGCCACCGAGATCGCGGACGCGAAGGCGTTGCTTCGTGCCGGCATCGATGTGTTCGCGCACATGATCGGTGACGTCGACGATGAGCTCGTCGCACTGTTCAAACAGCATCCGAACACGGCGGTGCTGTCGGCCTTGGGTGGCCCACGCCGCGCGGTGTATGCACCGTGGCTCAACCCGGTCCATCCGCTGATCCTCGAGACCGTTCTGCCCGAGCAGATCAAGCGGTTGCAGAGCCGCTTTCCTCAGACCAATCCCGAGCAGCTCGCGCGATCGAAGGAGATATGGGATCGTCTGGCCAAGGGCATCTCGCGCCTCAGTGCCGCCGGCGTGAAGATCGGCGTCGGCACCGATGGCGGTGGCCAGCAGGGCGATCAGTTCATCGGCTGGACGATGCATACCGAGCTCGAGAACATGGTGATGGCCGGCATTCCACCGGCGAAAGCGCTGGTTGCGGGGACACGTACATCGGCCGAGATTCTCGGGCTCGACGACCTCGGTACAGTGGCAGTTGGCAAGAGTGCGGACTTCGTCGTGCTCGACGCGAATCCGCTCGACGACATCACGAACACGCGGCGTATCTCGCAGGTGTTCCTGCGCGGCCATCGGGTCGATCGGGAGAAGTTGCGAGCGAACTTCGTCCGCAGGTAACGACAATGCGCCGCGGCTTGACGTTCAAAGCCGTCGAAGCGATCGGTCGCACCCTCCCGGACGTGGAGGTCACGACGACCTGGGGTAAGCCCACTCTCAAAGTGCGCGGAAAGATGTTCGTATGTATCGCGTCCCACCCGTCAGCCGAGCCGAATTCGCTGGTCGCGATGATGGATTTTGCCGATCGGGACGCGCTCGTGGAAGACGATCCGGACGTCTATTACCTCAAGGAACACTATCTGAATTACCCCTGTGTCGTCGTACGACTGTCACGCATCAGCCAGGATGCCCTGCGCGACCTGGTTATCGGCGCTCATCGTTACGTCAGCACCCGGGCCGCACGGAAAGCCAGCCCCGGTGGGCGAGGCCGTCGATCGCCACGGTCATCTCGAGGCTAAGATAGGGTGCTTCAGCAGAGGGAGGAGGACCGATGCGGGCTATTCTGACTCTTTTGATCGTCGCGCTGTGCGCGGCAGTGACCATGCCGATCTCGGCACAAGGTCAGTCGATCAGCTTCTTCGTGAGCAGTGTCGGATCGGGAATGGGGGCAAACCTTGGCGGGCTCGCGGGAGCCGACAAGCATTGTCAGGCGCTGGCCGCGAAGGCTGGAGCCGGAAATCGAAAGTGGCAGGCATATCTCAGCACCAGCATGCCCGACGTCAACGCACGCGACCGGATCGGTTCGGGTCCGTGGTACAACGCCAAGGGCGTCCTCATCGCACAAAACGTTGCCGATCTGCATTCCGACAAGGCCAACATCAACAACGACACGGCACTCGACGAGCAGGGCCGCCAGATCAACCCGCAGGGGGGTCCCAATCGGCACGACATCCTGACCGGCTCCAACCCCGAAGGCAGGGCGACGACCATGACGTGCCAGAACTGGACCAGCAGCGGCAGCGATTCGAGTGCGATGCTGGGGCATCACGATCGGCTCACGTTCGGCAAACCTGGATCACCCTGGAACTCGGCTCACGCCTCCAAGGGCTGCTCGCAGGAGAACCTGGTCGCCACTGGCGGCGCCGGCCTTGTGTACTGCTTCGCGGCGAATTAGCCCGTATGCGGGCTCACGGGCGAATTTGCCCTCGTTGTTGCGACCGCAAAACGGCCTTGGCGCGCAGAGCGCGCCAAGGAGACACTGTCAACCTGGAGACTGCGACCTGAACCACCATCGACTCGATGCCGAGTCGATGGCGCTGCGCGGATGGACCTATGACTCTTCACACTCGCGTTCGGTTCGTGTTCCTTGTCGTTACGATCGCAGTCGCGCTCGGGTTGGCCCGGGCGCAGGAGTCGGCCATCCCACCGGCGGTTCGCGCCGCGACGCTCGATCAGGTCGTGCCGGTGGACCCGCTCATCACGGTCGGCACGTTGCCGAACGGGTTCCGCTACTACATCCGGGAGAACCGTCAGCCGCCGGCGCGGGCCGAGCTTCGGCTCGCCGTGAAGGCGGGTTCTGTGCTCGAAGACGAGGACCAGCGCGGCCTCGCACATTTCGTCGAGCATATGGCCTTCAACGGTACACGTAACTTTCCTGGGAATGCCGTTGGCACCTTCATGCAGTCGCTCGGCGTGCGCTTTGGCGCCCACGTCAACGCGCACACCGGCTTCGATGAAACGGTCTACGAGCTGCAGATCCCGACCGACAACCCGGCGGTGCTCGACCGATCGCTGCTCATCCTCGAGGACTTCGCGCGCAACGTCTCGTTCGATCCTCGCGAGATCGACAAGGAGCGCGGTGTCATCCTCGAGGAGTGGCGTCTCGGGCTCGGCGCCGGCGAGCGAATCCAGAATGCGCAATTCCCGTTGCTGTTCAAAGGCTCGCGCTACGCCGAGCGGCTGCCGATCGGCAATCCCGATATCATCCGCAACGCCACTCCCGACCGGCTCAAGCAGTTCTACATGGATTGGTATCGCCCCGATCTGATGGCGGTGGTCGCCGTGGGCGATTTCAAGAAGGCTGACATCGAATTCCAGATCCGCGCCCATTTCGGTTCGATCCCGGCGGCCTCCTCTGCCAGGCCGAGGCCCGCGTACAACGTACCGGACCAGCCGGGAACGAGGTACTCGGTCATCACAGATCCTGAGGCGACCAACACCCGCATCAGCGTCGCGACGACGATGAACGCCCGGGAGCAGATGACCGTCGGCGCGTATCGTCAGCGCATGGTGGAACAGCTATTCGAGGCGATGTTGACCCTGCGGCTCTACGAGATCTCGCAAGCGCCCAACGCGCCGTTTCTACGGGCGCAAACTGACCGATCTCTTGCGATCAACACGGCCGAAGTGACCGGCCTCGACGCACTGGTGGCACGGGGAGGAGTCGAACGCGGCCTGGCCGCGCTCTTTACAGAGGTCGAGCGTGTCGCGCGTTTCGGGTTCACCGAGCCGGAGTTGAGCCGGATGAAGCTCAACCTGCAACGCGGGCTTCAGCGCGCCGTCATCGAGAAGGACAAGAGCGTATCGGGCCCGCTCGCCGACGAATTCATCCGCAACTTCACACAGATTGAGCCGATTCCGGGCATCGTCTACGAATACGGCTTGAACCAGCGCTTCCTTCCTGAGATCTCGCTCGCCGAGGTGAATGCGGTTGCCAAGAACTGGATGCCCGATCGCAATCGTCTCGTGGCGATCTCGGCGCCGGAAAGTGACAAGGCGTCGATGCCGAGTGAGGTGACGCTGGCCGGCGTGATCAGCTCGGCAAGCGCCGCAGGCCTGACGGCGTACGTGGACACCACCACCAACAAGCCATTGCTTGCTCGTCTGCCGGCCGCTGGCGCGGTGGCGAACACGTCGAGCACGGACATCGTGGGGATCACTGAGTGGACGCTGTCCAACGGCGTTCGCGTTGTGCTCAAGCCGACGACGTTCAAGCAGGACGAGATCCTGTTCCGGGCGATCAGTCCAGGAGGCGTGTCGCTCGCCAGTGACGAGGACTTCATCCCGGCGGAGACCGCCGACGCGGTTGTCGCGCAGGGCGGCCTTGGTGGCTTCAGCCGTCTCGATCTGGACAAGGTGCTCGCCGGCACGACCGCATCGGTGCGAGCCGACATCGGACCCACCGAGGAAGGGCTGGGTGGCGGCGCCGCGCAGAAAGACCTCGAGACGATGTTTCAGCTGATCTATCTCACGTTCACCGCGCCGCGCGCGGATCCGGTCGCCTTCGGCGTGCTGACCGAACAGTTGAAGGTGAGCCTGGCAAATCGGCTCGCGGAACCGGACGTGCTATTCGACCAGGCGGTCGATGGCGCGCTGACGCAGAACCATGTCCGGGCGCAGCCGCTGACGCCGGCCACCGTCGATCGCATGAACCTCGCCCGATCGCTGGCGTTCTACCAGGACCGTTTCGCTGACGCCAGCGACTTCACCTTCGTCTTCGTTGGCAGCTTTGATCTTCAGACGATGAAGCCGCTGGTCGAGAAATACCTGGGCAGCCTCCCTTCGCAGCGCAGGAACGAAATGGTGAAGGACGTCGGGATGCGGGCTCCGTCGGGCGTGGTCGAGAGGGAAGTGAAGAGCGGTATCGCGCCGCGCAGCCAGGTCAGCATTGTCTTTCCGGGCGCATTCCAGAACGACGAACAGCACCGCGTGATCGCGCAAGCCATGGCGGACACGCTCGCCGGCAACCTGCAGCGGACGCTGCGCGAAGACCTGGGGGGCACGTACGGTGTCAGCGTCGTGCCGCGCTTCATCAAACGCCCAACCGGCGAGTATCGCCTGACGATCACGTTTGCCTGCGATCCGGCTCGTACGGAAAGCCTCGTGAAGAGCGCGTTTCAGGTGATCGAGGACTACAAGATGAACGGACCCAGCCAGGGGCAGGTGGCGGACGCCCGCGCGGCACTGATCCGGGACCTCGAGTCCAACCTCGCGCGCAACGAGTATCTGCTCAATCGGATCCTGTTCAAGTACGAATTCGGTGAAGACGTGAGAGAAGTCTTCGACATGCGGCCGTTCTACGACCAGCTGACCGTCACCGCGCTGCGCGACGCGGCCCGGGAGTACTTGAACACGAACCGCTATGTCGAGGTCACGCTCGTACCGGAGCGTTGAGAACCTGGGCCGCGTGAGGAGCCAAGTAATGTCGCGATACGCGCTGTTGATCGCTTGTAGCGTGATGGCGCTGGCTGGCGGAGTCACGGAGGCATCGGCGCAGGCGGCACCTTGCGATCGATCGTGCCTGCGCACGATGCTCGATCAATACCTCACGGCCGTCGTCAAGCACGATCCGAGCGCCGCACCACTCGTTGTCGGATTCCGTCAAACCGAGAACGCCATCAACGTGCGCCCGGGTAACGGTGTGTGGAAGACGGTGACGGCTCTCGGGAAGGTGCAGCGGAGATACCTGGACCCGGTCAGCGGACAAGCGGCGTATTACGGGACGGTGGAGGAGGGCGGCAGCACCGCCGTCGTCACCATTCGCGTGCGAGTCGAGAACCGGCAACTTACCGAGGCGGAATGGTACGTGGCTCGTGCCGATGATCCGGGTCTCAACGGGCCGCGGCAAGCCGGAAGACCACCTGCCAATCTTCACAACCCTGACTACCTGGCGCAGAATCCACCGCCCGAGCGGGTCGTTGCCAGTGACAAGCGTTCCGACCGTGCCACGTTGGTTCGCATCGTGAACAGCTACTTCGATGCGATTACGTCGCACGACGGTTCGGTCGCGCTGACGCACCCGGGCTGCGGTCGCGTCGAGAACGGCACACCGGCACCCGCAGGTCGCTTCCTGCCGCCGGTTGCGCCCGCCAATCCACCATCGGGACAGAGCGGGCCGCCGGCCAATAACGACTGCGTGTCGGGCCTGGCGAATTTCAACGGACAGATGGTCGTCGCGCGAAGGATCCCGTTAGTGGACGAGGAGGCGCAGGTGGCGCTGGCCTATGCAGTCTTCATCAGGAGACCTGGATCGCCGACACCGCGCAACGTGTTCAGTGAGTGGTTCGTGATCGACGAGGCGAAGATCCGCACGATCTACACCGCGATGTTCTATCCGCCGGCTGAGCTCGCCGTGCCCAACTGGCCGCCCTACGATGGTAACTGGCCGTTGCCGGCGGCGATCGTTCCCGCGCCTGCGCAGCCGCGACAGCCGTAGCCATCGAATGGCGTCGCAGAACCAGGCGGGCGCACGATGTGCGCAACCCGAGAGTGTGAGGATGAACGAGGAGGAGGGCAAGGCACTCGAGACTCTGGACGCGCGTCTGAGAACGTTGCTGCCCGAGGAGTACCAGGACACCTACGAGACCATGCAGCCGGTTCCGATGCGATCTGCCGGCTTGAAGTACGCCGAGGACGGCACGGTCGCGTGGGATCAGATGTGGGGAAGCTTCTGTGACCTGGCGATTGCGGGTGGGCCTCCGCACAAAGGAAAGCTCCTCGAGCCCGGCGTCGAGGCCGACATCAACGCGCAGTTTGACCGCTACGACGAAGTCGGGGAAGAGATCTGCCGCGGGATCCGGATGGTCACCGGCCTGAGGTCGTATATTTCGCCGACGCCCGGGTGGGTCAGCGTGACATGTCTCAGCGACGCCATGGCTGGCTGGCTGGTGCGCGCGATCGTCATGGAAAACGTGGCCGCGCGTCGTGCCGGTGCGATCATCGAATTGCCCGCGGCGCCTCACTTTCGTCTCGAGAAGGAAATCAAGAACGTCATCACGGTCATCGCCAAGACGTGCCACTATTGGATGGGTCACATCCCTCCCAGTCAGCAGCAAGCGATTGCCGAGCTCTTCGTGACAATCGGACAGGAGTCACCTGTCGTTGCTCCTCAATTTCCCGACGAAGGCATGAGCGAGGGCCGTCGCCGTCTCGCCACCGTCATCGCGGCCGCGATTCATCGCGACACTGGTCTCTCGCGGTCCAGTCACGAGTCAGCGGACTGGGTCGGCATCGAGTCTCCGAATGTTCGCGCGGCGGTGTGGATGATGCGTGGGTTGGTCACCGCGAATGTCCTCTCGCGCCGGGAGGGACATGTCCTGTTTCTGCCGATCAATCCGGCAAGCGATCCTCGCGGAGAGGTGGTGTCGTGCGCTGTCGCCCGCGTGTATCGCTGGGCGTGCGTACGCGGTGTGTGCTGATCGTTACTGGCCCAGCCTGAAGGTCTCTGACGTGTCAACCTCGCCGCTCGGCACCTTCATCGACTCCGATGGAGCAACGAGCGTCCAGATCACCATCGCGACGGCGGCGGTCAAGGTCGCGCCGGCGACGGTGAATCCGTACGCCCAGAACAGTCGCGCCCACGGCCACTTGAGGGGGTTGCGCCAGTCGCGGCCGAACGAGTCGTCGAGCAGCCGCAGGAAGTCGTCGGTGATCGGCTTCGGTTCGACCGCGTTCCATAGCTCCCACAGCAGCCAGACGGCAACGCCGATCAGCATCAACCCGCAGAGCGCGGTAAATGCCGCGTCAAGCGCGCCGCCTCTGTACACGATCCGTTCGCAAGGCAGCGCAACCGGCGGTGGCGCGTAGCAGTTGGTGAGATCCGATACGGCGACGATGCGGCCGGGAGACGACATGAGGAGAAAGGCACCGAGTCCACATGTGATGCACACGAGCACGCCCATCCAGAGCTCCCAGATCGCCAGCCTGAGCCAGGCGTCCATCGATTTCGGTGGAATCGTCAGCGAGCGCAGCTTCCACGGGCTCATGTCGCGGAATGGGATCTGCGGCATGTCTAAACCTTTAGAGCCCCGGGCTTCGGGCTGCCGGCTTCGGGATGGTTCATCCGTGCGGGTGAATCCTCGATAGTAATGACCCTGTTGGCGCCGCGATCGCCCCATGGCGGGGGCGGGCCGTTGCCGACACGGATCGTGATCACCGGAAACGGTGGTGCTTCCTGCGGCCACGGTGTCTGACAGTCGCTGACAACAACGAGCAGGTCGATGGGGGCGCTTCTGCGTTCAGTGAACCAGCGCAGGCCGGCGGCGATGTCCGTGCCGCCGCCACCATACAACTCCAGCTGCGCGGCGCTGAACACCTTTCTCACATCGTGAACAACGACATCGCAACAGGCGACGATGACCTCGCTGCCGTAGCCGAGCTGACGCGTGAGCCCGCCCAACTCGGCAACGGCTCTCGCGAGCTGGGTATCTCCCATCGAGCTGGACGTGTCGATCAGGAAGCCCGGCCTGGGCCTCGGCTGGTGGAAGGAGGGCATGAGGAACTCGCCGTAGCACGCTTGCCGGCGATGCGGCCGTTTGTACGTGCGGTCGTATTTGCCGAGCGTGCTGTCGCGCAGTGCCCTGCGCACTGTGTGACGGATGGTGGCCATATAGTCCACCGTCGGCGTCAGGACGGTACTCGCCCATCGACGCCAACCCAGGGGAACATCACCCGCATCCCCGGAGCGATCGAGGATGCGATGCGCGACCTCGCGCCGCACGAGTTGCGCCTTGACCGGATCGACCCCCGGCACTCCACCCGGGCTCCCATCGTCAGCGGGCAGCTCCCAGGGTCGCCATTCACCGTGAGCACCGGAACCGCAGTCGTGGGCGACCACGGGAGAGCTCACGGCGCCCCGTGTCCCTTCCCGTGATTGAGCAGGCTTCATCATCTGGCGGTAGTAGGTCTCGGCATTCTCGCCAGTCCTCAGCCCATACGTGCCAGGAAGCGGCGGATCATCAGGCAGTGGCAGGCCCTCCGCGGCCAGATCGTCGTTGATCTCGCAATCGGTGGCGGTGTTCCACAGCGTCGGGTTATTCAGAGAGGCCGCCTGCTTTCGCGCCTCGTGCTCGCGCAACAAGTGGCTGACTTCGTGGATCAGCACGGCAGCGTTTTCCTCCACCGTGTGCGACGCCATCCACGCGTCGTTGTAGTAGAGACGCCAGTGCGAATCGACAGCCATGCTGGCGATTTGGTCCGTGCTGACCGGGATCAAGTTGAAGAGCGCCGGCGCAAAATAGGCGCGCTGATACGATGCGCGCACGCGCGCAGCCTGCAGCGCGCGTGAGTATGAGTCACTGCGTCGATCGAGGCCGCGAATGAGTTCAGTGAGCCGACTCAACATCGGAGACCAACTGTCGTTCCAGGTTCCACGTTCCGCGTTCCAGGTTCGTGTTCGGTGAACTGCAGATTATTCCCTCGGGACCAGCTTCGCCAATTGCATCAGCTCATAGAACGGGCGGCATTCGTCCGGCAGCTTGATCGGACCCTCGGGGCGATTGCGCTTGTCGCAAAGCGTGCGTGCGGCTGCCGTCGGAATGTCGGCGTTCTTGCGGCTCGCGACGCCGAGCGCGATCATCGCTGCCTGCCAGCGTTCGTAGGTCTTGTTGTTCAGGACGGCGCCGACGAGCGAGTAGCACACTGCATATGCCCGATCGGTACGGTCTGGCAGAACGAGGCTGCGCGGGTCCTTCAGGATGTCCTCGGGATCCGGAAGGTTCAGTGTTTCACTGTACTCGAGGAAGGGGAGCGCCTGGTCGCCGACGAGTCCGGCGAGCGCTGCGCCCTGGAGCAGGCGGTTGCCCGGTGAGACGGCTTCGATGGCGGCAAGAAACCGTGACGCAAGGTACCACGTGCGACCCGAGGGCCAGGGACCGCTGCGGCGCGCCGGATCGTCCGGCGGAGCCAGCCAGGCATCGCGTCCCGCCGCTCTTACGTACGCCGCGATTATCGCCCGCTGCCGATGATGATGCGTGCGCAGGTAGTCGGGCGACAGCACCGGGAGATTACTGGGACCGGGGAAGTCGCTCACCATCATCTCGCACCAGGTTTCGTGGTCCATGGGGAACTCGCCGTGCCACAACCTGTTCGCCATTGGCGCCTGGATTTCCTGTCCGCCGGCTGCCCATTCGACGGCGTTGCTGGCGCACAGATAGACCACGCCGCCCTGTCCCGGTTCGTAGTCCGGTAGTTCCAGTTCGCCGCACACGTTCTCTGTCAGCAGACGCAACATGGCTGCCTGCGTCGTCGGAGGCACCGTCGTGAGTTCGTCGAGGAACACGATGACGAGGTGGCCGTCTTCGGCCAGCCGCCTGGCGTCACGGGCCCACGCCATTGGCAGCAGTCGCACTCCGTCAGGCGTCGAGACCGGAAAGCCGCCAAAGTCCTGCGGCTCGCGAATCGACCCGATGAGGATGAGGACCTTGCACTTCACGCCGGCGCGCGTGAATCCGGCCTCCAGGCTCTTCGTGAACTCGGTCTTGCCGACACCGGGGAACCCGGTGATGTGCATCGGGATGCGTGCCTGCAGGCCGATGGCGATCAATTGGACGAAGTGGGTGAAGTTCATGGCGTGAACCACGTCGCATGAGGAGTCCCGCGATCGACAACGAACGGACGACGTCTATCGGGTGTTGCCGGGCAACAGCTCCGTCATCCAGACGTTGCCGCTGTGCTCACCGAGATTGAACACGATCTTGTCGCGGGACACCGCGATATCAGGTGCACCGAGATACAGGTTGCGCCACGAGAGCCCGCGGCTGTGAAAATGCTGGATCACCTGTGGCGGTCCGCTCGGCGACTTCGTCACAGGATCGAGACGCTGGGCCCACAAGCAGGGAGACCCATCGCGACTCGACCAGAAGTAGAGCAGGTTCGCGTCGGGCGACCACGCCGGAGCGTCGCCGTCTTCTGCAACAGGCGACCCATTCCCGATCGTCAGCAACGGAGTCGCTGTGCACCCTGGCCACCATGACGCGCGCCGGCGCCAGACGGTTCGGCCGGGCGTTGAACGACACCCATTGGCCGTCCCACGACAAACGTGCATTGAACAGGCCGTATTCCGGGTGCCTGAGCCAGTCCAATTGCGTGCTGCGCACCCAGTCTCAGCAGACCGATTCCGGAAGGATCGCGCGCGGTCACGAACAGAATGTCTCGGCCATTGGGCGCCCAGTGCTCGACCTCACCGCAGTCGTCACACGCCAGCTCGGGTGAGCCTCCACTCACCGCCGCGACATAGATTGGCGTCTTGCCATTCTGGTGGAACGAGTAGGCCACTCTCGTTCCATCCGGGCTTATGACCGGGTAATCATCCGGTGGTGTGGCGGTGACAGCAGTTTCCTGACCGTGTCACCAGGTTCCTGACGAACACGTCGAACCGCCCCGCGCGTCGTGAGCGAAACGCCAGCGTTTCGCCGTCGACCGACAACGACGGGTCGTAGTCATCGGCGAGATCCTGGGTGACCCGCGTCAACTCGCCCTCGTACGCGCGCACGATCAGCGTCGATCGGCAGGCTCCAGATGTCTGCGCCACTCGTTCGGCTCATGAACACCATCCGGCCGTTCGAGGTCGTCGATGCGGCCGCTTCGTCCGTTGTCCCGAACGTCACTCGCTGGGGCGAATCTACGCGCCAGGAGTCTGGGGATATGAGCGCCTGCCAGGTGTTCCACGAATCTCCTACGTGGCCGTGAAAGATCACACGATTACCGTTGCCGACCCAGGCATCAGGCGTCGGTAAGCCGATGAAACGCCTCGAACCCCTCTCGCAGCATGACGCTGCGCGCGGTGGTTCGAATCGGATCGCCACCCTTCACCGAAGTCACGTACCAGTCGACGTTGTTCTCCGGTGGCGCGTCGCGGTCGCGCTGGCCCCAGAAGAGCAGCCGGCGTTCCATCCGGTGACCATACGGGGGAACGAGCCATGTAGAAGCCGGCCGCGAGCTTCGTGGCGGGTCCTCCCGACGCGGGCGCAATATGGATCTGGCTTCCAGCAGACTCGGAGATTCCATAGGCGATCCACATCCCGTCGGGCGAGAAACGCGGGGAGAAGCCTCGCTCGACGAGCAGCCGCTCCTCCCCGCCGAGCGTGGGGATCACATAGATACCTCCGTCGGGGCGGCTGGACTGAAAGGCGATCAGGCTGCCGTCCGCCGAGAACGACGGATCCACGTCATCCGAGGCATGTCGGGTCAAGCGACGAGGCGGGCCATTCGGAATCTGCTGAACCCAGATGTCGAGGTTTCCATCGCCACTGCGATCGGAGGCGTACGCGAGGATTCGCCCATCGGGCGAGATCGCAGGATAGTCGGTCCAGCCCACATCCGAGGTCAGACGCGTGAGCGGAGCTCTCGCACCGGAGGCGGGTGCAGGCCGGTTCCACCACCACGCGACCACCGTGGCGATTCCGATTGACGCGATCAACACGGCGAGGAGAGGAAGCAGCCAGCGCGTCGCGCCAACCGCAGGGCGCGATGACACGCGTCCGGCGTCATGCGGCGCAGGATCATCCGCACCTCTTCGAGGGCGACCTTCAGATCCGCCATGGACTGCCAGCGCCGGTCAGGGTCCTTGCGCAAGCACCGTGCGATGACCTTCTCCAAATCGCGCGGCACCGCCGGGTTCAGATCGCTCAGCGGCTTGGGGTCCTTCTCCAGGATCGCGGCGAGTGTCGACATCTTCGTCTCACCCGCAAATGCGCGCCGCCCGGTGACCATCTCGTAAAGCACTGAGCCGAACGAGAACACGTCCGACCGGGTATCGGCCGGCTTCCCCTCCGCTTGCTCGGGCGACATGTAGGGTGTCGTCCCGAAGACGGCGCCTCGCTCGGTCAGCGGTTCTTGTGCAATCTGCGTCGCGGTGCTGGCCAGACCATCGAACACCGCGAAGTTGGCGGGCTTGGTCAGCTTCGCAAGACCGAAGTCGAGAACCTTCACCACCCCTTTGTCGCTGACCATGATGTTGCCCGGCTTGAGGTCGCGATGCACGATGCCCGCGGCGTGGGCCGCTGCCAACGCATCGGCGATCTGGATGGCGCGAGTCAACGTGTCTTCAAGCCTGGTGCCCGGATGTCCGATCAGACGAGCCAACGATTGACCCGGCACGTACTCCATCGCGATGAAGTCCACGCCCTCGTCCTGACCAATGTCGTAGATGGTGATGATGTGCGGATGATTCAGGCCCGAAGCGGCCCTGGCTTCCTGGACGAATCGCTTGCGGCTTTCGTCATTCAGGGCAGCCTCCCCGCGCAGCACTTTCACTGCTACGGGTCGACCCAGGCGCGTATCGACGGCGCGATACACCATGCCCATCCCGCCTTCGCCGAGCGGCTCGAGAAGCTCGTAGTGAGAGAGCATCTTCGTGGTCATGATCGCCCGAGGCATTCGTCGCTCAGCGCAACACGACTGCCGCCGCACCTTTGTCCGCGATGAGCGCGTCGATCGCGGCCTTCATTCTCTCTCGGCGGTCCAGGATGGCCCCGATCTGCTTTTCATCGAGCCAGGGGCCCAGTTTCGCATCGAGCTCTTTGCGCGTGAGCGCGAGTACCCGATCCCAGGAGTCTTTCTCGATCCGGCTCAATGGACGCGAGAGTTCCGTCGTGAGCCCGAACGCTCGATCATGGTCCAGCAGAATCAGGTTCCACGCTCCATCACGTAGTACGTTTTGCCTGGTTGCGGTCGCGGTTGCCGATGAGCGCATCGAACATCGTCATTCGCGCAAGCTGCTTGTCCCAGGCGACCCGGCTCACCTCACCGGGGGGACGCGTCACCTTTCCACGTCTCGACCTTCTCCACCCACAGCGTGGCGGCTCCGTTGACGCCTTGCAGCTGTCGTTCGACGGTGGGCGGCAACATGTCCAACTTCAGCAGCTTGTCGAGCTCGTATGCGGCGATTTCACTTTTGTAGCTCGTGAAAAAACCGCGGTAGATCCCGGTTCAGCGTCTTCCACGCTATCCGCGCTACGGGCCCACCCGGCCTTAGGACGCAGCGCCCGAGCTCGATGTCGGCGCCCAGCTTTTCCAGGTTCACGCACTCCGCGGTCCTCAGGTACTCCTCGATCTCCTGATATCTCCCGACCCAGATCTTTGAGCCCGTCTCCTGGGCTGCGATCGGCTGCTGGGCTCCGATGCATTCGATTCCGAGCAGGGCGCACAGGCACAACATCAACAGGGCACGTTGTTGCGGCCACATCATGAGTCTCTCCCTGTGGCAGAATAGCCCGCGTCGAGTGGGTTGTCCTCTCGGATTTCTCACGAAACCCTAATTACTGCCGCGCTGACGTGCGAGTTGCCTTCGGAGACTGCGAGTTCGATTCCGTTGGTCATGTGCTGCGTCGCCATGGCCGGTCAATTCCACTGTCGCCCCGGGCGTTTCGGCTCCTCGAGGTCCTGCTCGATCGTCGACCGGAAGTGATATCGAAGGCCGACCTTCTCGAGCAGCTGTGGCCTGGAACCTTCGTTTCCGACGCGAGCCTGCACAATCTGGTCACGGAAGTACGCGCGGCCATCGGTGACACTCCGCAGGCGTCACGATTCATCCGGACCGTTCCCCGATGCGGGTATGGCTTCCACGGTGATCGCACACGATGCAACGACAACCGAGCCACTCCCTTCCAACCGCGCCCACATCGGGCCTGTCCTGATCTCGAAGCAACGCGAATGGAGCCTCTCCGAGGGTCCAATTCTGGTCGGGCGCGATCGTGATTGCGCAGTCAGCATCGATTCGCCCGGCGTGTCCCGCCGTCACGCACGCATCAACGTGACGAGCAGCGCAGCGACCATCGAGGATCTCGGGAGCAAGAACGGCACGTTCGTCAATGATCGGCGCGTGGAGGAGACCACAACTCTCGACGATGGCAACCAGATACGAGTAGGTCCAGTCTCGATGCTGTATCGGCGCATGGGCGCTCTGCCCTCGACGGTGACGCAGCGCCAGCGCAAGGTCTGAGCTGAGCCAACCGCGTCGAGGCCTTACTCGACGAACTTGGGCGCTCGTGGCAGCTTCGCGTGTGTGGCGATGTCGTGCTCGATCCAGAGCTCGGCCTTGTTCTGCTTCAGGAACGCCTCGACTTTCTCCCTCGATGCGCGCGACTGGTCGGCGTTGAACTCGAAAGTCGGGATTCGGCCTGTCGTTCGTTCCTCGGGGTAGTGATAGAGGTCACCGCCGAGCACCACGGGCCCGCGCTTGGCGAGGCGCACGACGAGCACCTGGTGCCCTGGAGTATGGCCCGGTGTCGACATGACCACGACGCTGCCGTCGCCGAACACGTCGAGATCTTCGTTGTTCAAGATGCGCGTCTTGGCATTGCGCAGCGCGCTGTAGTGCGTGGGCTGAATGATGCCTTGCGGTTTGTCCGCCAGCATGACATCGCGCTCAGCCTTCTGCACGATCCAGGTCGCCGACGCGAAGTCGTTCGCGTTGGCAGTGTGATCGGAGTGGTAGTGCGACATCGCCAGGTAGGTGATGTCAGCGGGGGAGTAGCCGGCGGCGGCCAACTGCGGCTTGAGTGGCTTGCTGGCGCTCATGATGCCTTCGGTCACCGGTGCGCCGTCGGCCTTGAAATGGCTGTCTGGTACCGCCCCCGCCTCGAACATCAACGTGCCCTTCGGGTGGACGATCAGGTACGCGATGTTCACGAAATCGACTTCCTTCAGCTCCTCGCGTTTGAAGTTGAACAGCTTCGGGTCGAGCCCCCTGATGTTCCCGGCATCGAAGATGTAGATCCGCGGGGTGGTGACAGTGGGCTGTCTTGACTGTGCCTCCGGAGCCGCACTGACCAGCAGGACCGCCGCGGACAGCATGATGATCGCTCGACGCATCGACATGGCTTCCTCCAATTAGTCTCTTCCTCCCCGTTCTCCCCACTTCAGTTTTTCGCGCAGCAGCTCGAAGTAGCTTCGCGCGGGCGCCTTGACCAGCCGAAGCGTGCGCTCCGATCGCCGTACTCGCACGACATCGTCCTGTTGCAACGGATAGCCGGACTGGCCGTCATAAGTGACGTAGATGTCCTCGACGCCACTCACCACCTGCGGACGGATCTCGATGACCTCGTTTCCGGGGATGACGATCGGACGGTTCGTCAGCGTGTGTGGTGCGATAGGAGTCAGCACGATGGCATCGGCGCGCGGATGGACGATCGGTCCGCCCGCGGCCAGGTTGTAGGCCGTCGATCCGGTCGCGGTGGCGACGATGAGGCCGTCGGCCTTCACCTTGGTCACGAGGCCGGCGCCGACGGAAACGGACAACTCGATGATGCGCGAAAGCGCTGCCTTGGTGAAGACCACGTCGTTCAGCACGATGCGTGAATCGAAGTGTTCGCGGGCGCGATAGGCATCGGCCGCAAGCATGGCCCGGTCGTCGAATGCGGCCTCGCCTTTCAGGACCGATTCCAGCACGGTGTAGAGCTCGTCGATGCGCGTCTCGGTCAGGAAACCAAGGCTGCCGAAGTTCACGCCGAGGATCGGCAGGTCACGCCCCGCTACCGCGGTCCGCGTCGCCATGCTGAGCAGCGTGCCGTCTCCGCCCATGACGATGACGAGGTCGACGTCGTGAGGGATGTCGTCGCGCGAGCGCGTCTCGCGTGCCGCACTGGTCAGGGTAGCGCTATCGGTGTCGAAGACCGGTTCGATCCGGCGCGCCCGCAGCCACGACGCGAGCTCATCGAGGTGATCGGCAGCGGCGCGCAGACCGCGCTTGGCCACGATGCCAACACGCTTGAACTCGCCGTTCATGAGGGGCGGAAGTGGACCAGGAACTCGACGTTGCCTTTCTGGCCGGTGATTGGAGAAGGCGTCATAGCCACGCGGCTCAATCCTACCTCAGCGCCCGCGGCCGTGACCTCCTCGATCACCCGTGCATGCACAGCCGGGTCGCGGACGATGCCTTTCCGCACTTCAGTTCGTCCTGCCTCAAATTGCGGTTTCACGAGCGCCACGATGTCCGCTCCGGCGCGAATGACCGGCATCACGGCGGGAAGAATCTGTCGAAGCGAAATGAAGGACACGTCGATGGTGAGGATGTCGACCGGGCCTGGCAGATCGGCGAGCGTCATATTCCGGGCGTTGAAGCGCTCGATCACGACGACGCGCGCGTCATTGCGCAGTTTCCAGTCGAGCTGACCGTGGCCGACGTCGAGTGCGACGACACGGGCGGCGCCACGCTGCAGCAGGACGTCGGTGAAGCCGCCTGTCGATGCACCGATGTCGAGGCACTCTCGTCCGTCCACGGCAATGTGGAAGGTGTCGAGTGCGTGCGCCAGCTTCAGCCCGCCCCGGCCCGCATACGGGTGATCGGGAGTGAGGAGTGTCACGGTCGCCTCGCTGTCGACGGCGGTGCCCGCCTTGGTTTCCGGGCGATCGTCGACAGTCACCTGTCCCGCGAGGATCAAGGCGCGGGCTCGTTCGCGCGACGGCGCCAGTCCACGTTCCACGACGAGTTGATCCAGACGGATTCTGGGCATTGCTAAGGCCGTGGCCCGAGTCAACTCCCAACTCCCAAATTCCAACTCCCAAACCTTGAACCCTTGGGAATTGGGAGTTGGGTCGTTGGGAGTTCGATTGCTAGTTCGATCGATTTACGATCCATTTCCCGATCGCGAGAAGACGATCGCCCTCGATGGCGGCGAGTCGCAGTGCCGCCTCAGCGCGATCGAGGCACTCGGCGGCCATGCGACGTGACGTGTCCAGACCGTAGAGGGCGGGATACGTTGGCTTGCCCGCTGCCGCGTCCTTGCCGGCCGTCTTGCCGAGCGTTGCGGCGATGCCTTCGACGTCGAGAATGTCATCGACGATCTGAAAGGCGAGGCCGAGTTCACCGGCGGCGCGGTCGATCGCGTCGATCTGGGCGGCCGTTCCACCGCCCATGATGGCGCCGGACACTGCCGAGGCGCGGATGAGCGCACCGGTCTTGCGTGCGTGCATCGAACGCACCGCGTCGGCATCCAGGTGGGGAAGCCGTCCTGCCGAATCGGGTGTCACCGATGCCAGATCGATCGCCTGTCCTCCGACCATGCCCACGACGCCGGCGGCGTGGGCGATCGTTTCGACGACACGCAGCTTACGAAAGGCAACTCGACTGTCATCGCTGACCGGCTCACGCGCCAGAAGATGAAAGGCCTCAGTGAGCAGCCCGTCGCCAGCGAGAATGGCCATCCCTTCTCCCGCGACGACATGCAGCGTAGGCCGCCCCCGCCGCATCGTGTCGTTGTCCATGGCCGGCAGATCGTCGTGGATCAGAGAGTAGGTGTGAATCAACTCGATCGCGCAGGCAGCGGGCATGGCCATGCTGCGCATTCCACCGACCGATTCGGCGCTTGCGAGACAGAGAATCGGACGCAGACGCTTGCCCCCGGCCAGCAAGCTGTATCGCATGGCCGAGTCGACGACCTCTGGAGCGTCCGGTGGCGTCGGCAGGAAGGCGGTAAGTGCGACCTCGACCTCCGCGCGGCGGGCATCGAGATACTCGGCGAGCCCTTCCTCGGTCTTCACTCCTTGCCCTTCATGGGACCGTTGGTCTCGGTGCCAAATCCCGGCGGCGCCGGCTTCAGCTCGCCGCGCTCATTCAGGATCTCGATTCGCTTCTCGGCCTCTTCGAGCCGGGCGTGGCAGAAGCGCGACAAGTGAACCCCGCGCTCGTAGAGCTGCAGCGAGGCTTCGAGCGCGAGGTCACCTTCTTCGAGTTTCTTCACGATGGTCTCGAGCTCGGCGATGGCGGTCTCGAAGTCTTTGATGGTTGGATCCACGTCTACACTTTCCGATCCTTGACCTCGCAGGTCAACTCGCCGTTCTGCACCGTCACGAGGACCCTGGAGCCGTTCTCGACACGCCCGGCGTCGCGGATGATCTCGGTGCGGTCGGCATTCCAACAGACGGCGTAGCCGCGGCCCAGTACGGCCAACGGACTCAGACTTTCGAGTCGCGCTGCGGTGGTGCCGAGGCGAGCGTGGGATGCGTTGGTGCGCCTGTGGATCGTCGACTGAAGACGACCGTCGCCGGCAATGAGCCTCGCCCTCACGCCGGCCAGGCGCCGGCGCAGATCGAACCGCTCCAGCGTCAGCCGCAATCGCTGGTAACCGCGCTCTCGTGACGCCAGTGCTGACTGCAGCGCCCGCCGCAGCTCGAACGTGAGCTCGTCGGCATGCCGTCCCCGAAGCGCGAGATGACCGCGCATGCCGGCGAATCCGGATCGGCTTTCGAGTACGCGCAGCTTCGACTCGAGTCGATGTTTTCGTGTGGACATCGCCGAGGCAACGCCTCGGGTCAGCCGGTTGATGTGGGCGACGAATTCGTCCTTACGGGCGACGACCATCTCGGCGGCGGCCGAGGGCGTTGGGGCGCGCACGTCGGCGACGAAGTCGGCGATGGTCACGTCGGTCTCATGGCCAACGGCGGAGATGACCGGAACGGGTGACCCCGCGATCGCTCGCGCCACCACCTCCTGGTTGAACGACCAGAGGTCCTCGATCGATCCACCGCCACGCCCGACGACGATCACGTCGACCCCCTTCACCTTGGCGATCGCTCTCAGTCCGCGTGCGATATCGAGGGCCGCACCATCACCTTGAACGCGGGTCGGCCGAATCACCAGGTGGGCATTGGCATACCGGCGGCGCAGGACGTTGATAATGTCGCGCACGGCGGCGCCGTCGAGTGATGTGACGATGCCGATCTTGCGGGGAAGGGCGGGCAGCGGGCGTTTGCGCGCCTGATCGAAGAGTCCGTCGGCGGAGAGACGCTGCTTCAGTTGATCGAAGGCGAGCTGCAGTGCCCCCAGGCCTTCGGGTTCGAGATGCTCGCAGACGATCTGATACTCGCCCTTCGGGTCGTACACGCTGATGCGGCCACGCGCGACGACCCGCAGCCCGTCCTGCGGCTTGAAGCGCAAGAGCCTGAGCGATGAGCGAAACATGACGCCCTTGATCTGTGCGGTCTTGTCCTTGAGGGTGAAGTAGAGGTGCCCCGTGTTCCACACGCGGCAGTTCGATAGTTCACCTTCGACCCAGAGTTTCGAAGAATCGTTCCTCGAGCAGCGAGCGAACCTGCGCCGTCAGCTCGGAGACGGTCAGGACGCGCCGCCTCGTCTGGGGTGGCTGATGCCCTTCTTCCTCCAGTGTCTCGTCGGGTTCTTCGAACGGCAGATCGAAGAGGCTCATCTGAACGATGGTTCAGGCTTCGTCTGCGTGCGTACTTGCGACGCGAGCGCAGCAAGCTCCTGCTCCGAGTAACTGAGGCGCGTGACCGAAAGGGCACGTCCAGTCCTGTCGTCGGCGCCAACGAGCACGCCGTTCAGGCGCGGATTGCCGGTCGCGGGCTCGAATTTCGACGGCATGCCAGTCAGAAAGCGGGCGAGCGACGGTTCGCGCTCCATGCCGATGATGCCGTCGTGGGGGCCGGTCATGCCGGCATCGGTCATGTAGGCCGTGCCGTTCGGCAGGATGCGCTCGTCTGCTGTTTGCACGTGCGTGTGTGTGCCGACCACGAGCGTGGCTTTTCCGTCGAGGTGCCACCCCATCGCGATCTTCTCGCTGGTCGCCTCGGCGTGGATGTCGACGACGATCACGCGTGTCTTGTGGCGCAGCTTGTCGATTTCCTGCAGAACGACGGCGAACGGATCGTCGATGTTCAGCATGAACACGCGGCCCATGACGTTGACGACGCCGACCGCTCGCCCGTCACCAGTCTGCGCGAGGTACGAGCCCCGGCCAGGTACGCCTGCGGGATAGTTGGCCGGGCGCAGCAGTCGCGGCTCGTTGTCGATATATCCCAGCACTTCTTTCTTGTCCCAGATGTGATTGCCCGACGTCATCACATCCACGCCCCACTCGAGCAATGAGTCGCCGATGTCTTTGGTGACGCCAAAGCCGGCCGCCGCATTTTCGGCGTTGGCGATCGTCAAGTCGACGCCGTGATGTTCGATGAGAGGCCGGAGGCCCTTGCGAATCAGTTCGCGCCCGGGGCGCCCGACGATGTCCCCGAGGAACAGGATGTTCATACGGGCCGTTGGGCTTCAGTGTCGATCGGAATCGTCTGGACCTGGCCGCGTCGATCGACCCGCCGTGGCAGCAGGATCGTCAATTCACCGCTCGTGAGGCGCGCACGCGCCTGGGCGATCTCGAACGCCCCGCTCAGACGCACCGCGCGCGCAAAACGACCGAAGCCTCGTTCCAGCAGATGGAAGCTGGGTTCGGAGGCGATACGGGGAGGGGCTTTTTCACCGGCCACGAGGAGGACGTCGCCCCGGAAGAGCACCCGCACGGCTTCGGCGGGAACGCCGGCCACGTCCACGACGATTTCAACGGCCGTGGCCGTCTCGACCACGTCGAGAGACGGATGGTACTCGCCGGAGTGGGCCCGCTGCTCGGGCGCGAGCGTTTCAGCCAGATCGGCGAAGACCTGGCGGAGGTCGTCCACCAGTTCGCGTGACTCGGTCGTGGGAAGAAACGAGAACTCGAGCACAGGGAACTAATGATGGCACAGGGGCGACCGCCGGGTGACCGCCCCGTCTGAAAGACCATTTAGCATCGGGCAGCTGAACCAGTCGACGGCCTTGGGCAGGGCATGTCCGGCTGTAGCTCTACACGACTATATGATAGTAATACACTCATATTAGATGCTTGACATAAACTCATATGGGCCGTATGATTCCTTGCAACGGGAGAACAGAACCAGATGAGCAAGGTCATCGGAATCGATTTGGGGACCACGAACTCGGTCGTGGCCGTGATGGAAGGCGGGGAGGCGGCCGTCATCGTGAACCAGGAAGGTTCGCGCACGACCCCCTCGATCGTGGCCTTCACTAAGGACGGGGAACGGCTGGTCGGCCAGGTCGCCAAGCGTCAGGCTGTCACCAATCCCGAAAGCACCGTGTTCTCGATCAAGCGCTTCATGGGGCGCAAGCACGCTGAAGTGGCGCAGGAGATCACGCGGGTGTCGTACCCGGTCATCCAGGCCAGCAATGGCGATGCGTGGGTCGACGTGCGGGGCAAGAAGTATTCGCCGCCCGAGATTTCGGCGATGGTGCTTCAGAAGCTGAAGACGGCAGCCGAGGACTATCTCGGTGAGAAGGTCACCGACGCGGTCATCACCGTGCCGGCGTACTTCAACGATGCGCAGCGGCAGGCCACCAAGGACGCCGGAAAGATTGCCGGCCTCAACGTGCTTCGGATCGTCAACGAGCCGACTGCGGCCGCGCTCGCCTACGGTCTCGACAAGAAGAAGGACGAAACGATCGTCGTCTACGACTTCGGCGGCGGCACCTTCGACGTATCGGTGCTTGAAGTCGGCGAAGGCATCGTCGAAGTGAAGGCGACCAACGGCGACACGCATCTCGGTGGCGACGACCTCGATCAGCGCGTTGTCGAGTGGATGGCGGCTGAGTTCCGCCGCAGCGACGGTATCGACCTGCTGAAGGATCGGATGGCGCTTCAGCGCCTCAAGGAAGCGGCGGAGAAGGCCAAGATCGAGCTGTCCACGGTGTTCGAGACCGAGATCAATCTGCCGTTCATCACGGCGGATCAGAGCGGCCCGAAGCACCTGCAGATGAAGCTGACGCGCGCAAAGTTCGAGCAGCTCGTGGACGACCTGCTACAGCGGTCGATGGGGCCGCTGGCGCAGGCGCTGACCGACGCCGGCCTCAAGCCATCAGAGGTGGACGAGGTCGTGCTGGTAGGCGGCTCGACGCGCACGCCGAAGATCCAGCAACTGGTGAAGGACTACTTTGGCCGGGAACCGCACAAGGGCGTGAACCCCGACGAAGTGGTGGCCATCGGTGCAGCGATTCAGGGTGGCGTGCTCAAGGGCGAGGTCAAGGACGTTCTGCTGCTCGACGTGACGCCGTTGTCGCTCGGGATCGAGACGCTGGGCGGAGTGATGACGACACTCATCAACCGCAACACGACGATTCCGACGCGCAAGAGCGAGGTCTTCTCGACGGCGACCGACAACCAGACGAGCGTCGAGGTGCACGTGCTCCAGGGTGAGCGGCAGATGGCGCGCGACAACCGCACGCTCGGCCGCTTCCACCTGGTGGGTCTGCCGCCGGCTCCGCGCGGGGTGCCGCAAGTCGAGGTCGCGTTCGACATCGACGCCAACGGCATCGTCAACGTCACCGCAAAGGACGTGGCGACCGGCAAGGAGCAGAAGATCACGATCAGTGGTTCCTCAGGGCTCGCGAAAAAGGACGTCGAGCGGATGGTGAAAGACGCCGAGGGCCACGCTGCCGAGGATCAGGCGCGCCGCGAGCTGATTGACGCGCGGAACCAGGCGGATTCGCTCGCCTACTCGGTGGAGAAGACGATCAACGAGAACCGCGACCGACTGCCGGCCGTTGACGTGGAGCGTGTCGAGACTGCGATCGCATCCGTGCGCGAGGCCATCAAGGGCGAGAACCTCGAGGCCGTGCGCAACGCGAGCGCGGATCTGCAGAAGGCATCGCATTCGGTTGCCGAGCAGCTTTACAAGCAGCAAGCCCACGCCCCGCATCAGGGCACCGGGCCGCAGAGCGGCAATCGCGATGAAGTCGTCGACGGTGAAGTCGTCGACGCGTAATGAACGGCGTTGGGCCCAGAGCCCAGCGCCAAAGTCGAAAGCCAAAGGGAGAGACAGCAATGACGATTACTCGATTCGAACCGTTTCGTGAGTTTGCGACCCTTCAGGACCGGATGAACCGGCTGTTTGGTGACGTTTACCTGCGCGACGAGGAGATCAATTCGCGCGGCAACTGGGTGCCGCCGGTCGATATCTTCGAGACCGCGGAGCGTGACCTGGTCATCAAGGCTGAATTGCCGGACATGAGCCGCGAAGACGTCGAAGTGACCGTCGAGAACAACACGCTGACGCTCAAGGGGACGAAGAACTTTCCGTCGGATATCAAGGAAGAGCAGTTCCGCCGCGTCGAGCGCCGGTATGGGTCCTTCGTTCGCTCGTTCACGCTGCCGAATACGGTAGACGCGACCAAGGTCAGTGCCGAGTACAAGAACGGCGTGCTGACGGTGAAGCTGCCGTTCCGTGAGGAAGCCAGGCCGCGCACGATCAACGTCGAAGTGGCTGCGTAAGCGAACAGGCAGTCGGCAGCGTAGGGCGGGTCTTGCCTTTGAGACCCGCCGGGTCCGAAAAGCAGGACCCAGCCTACGCTGCCAATTGCGTTGTGTGTCTCTGTGTTAGTCTTGCGGTATGACCGACACCGTCGATCTCCCGGGTCCGGACGCACCAGAAGAGCCGACCCCGACTCCAGTCGCACTACACAAGTCGCCTCCCATCGAAAGTCGATTCCTCTTCGTAGACGTAGCTGCAATGCGGGCGAAGCAGTTGCGCCGTGGCGCGCTCGTGCGCCTGAGCGACGAAGACGGCGTGGAGCACCGGGCGACTCCGCACAAAGCCGAACGCGTGGCGATGGAAGAAGTCCGTCGCGGTCTGGTGCAGTACGAGGTGCCCTCGACCGACAAGCCGGTCGCGCGGGAATAGCGTCGAGTTCCACGGAACCTTTCAGGAACGCCGCCCGTAGGGGGGAATAGGATGTTGACGTTCCTGTTCCTGTGCGCCATGGGCCTGGCTTTCGCCGCCCTCATTGCAATCCCGGTGCTGCTGTTCGGGTTCTTCGTCTGGGTCATCACGCTTCCGTTCCGCCTCTTCTTCGGCCTGTTCTTCGGTCTCTTCGGCCTCGTCTTCGGGTTGATCTTCGGCATCTTCAGAGTTGTCTTCGGCATCATCGGCGGAATTCTTGGGCTGGTGCTCGCGCCCATCGGGCTCCTCGTGCTCGGAGGTCTGCTGATTGGCGGAGTGATCGTTGGCCTGCTGTCCCTGCTGGCGCCGCTCATCCCTGTGGCGCTGCTGGCACTGCTCGTGTGGGCAATCTACCGGATCGGGTCGTCTCGGCGTCCTACCCCCACATTCTGATAATCTCGGCGACATGCCGAGTGCACGTCTCGTTCTTGCTCTCTTACTCAGCGCCTGTGTGTTCGTCCCTGTCGGGGCCCAGCAGCCGCCGGCTCCGTATCGAATTCTGATCAGCAATGACGATGGTGTGCGCGCGCCTGGACTCGCAGCCGTCGCCCAGATCCTTCAGGCAATCGGGCAGGTCATCATCGTCGCCCCATCCGAGAACCAGAGCGGCAAGGGGCACTCGATCAATATCAGCGAGCCGATTTTCCGTGAGGAGATCACGCTGCCGAACGGTCTGAGGGCGATCGGTCTGTCGGCGACGCCGGCAACCACAGTCAACGTCGCCATCAGCAATATCCTCAAGCCGCTGCCGGACCTCGTCGTATCGGGAATTAATCGTGGCTACAACCTTGGATACGCGGCCTATCTGTCCGGGACGGTGGGGGCGGCGCGTGAGGCTGCGATCCACGGAGTGCCGGCCATCGCTACCTCTGTGGCCGAGGAGAACGCAGCTCGCAACTTCGGGGCTGCTGCCGAAGAGGTGTTGGGAGTTGCACGTCGCGTGAAGCAGTACGGACTGCCAAAGAACACGTTTCTCAACGTGAACATTCCCGCCATGCCGCAGGGCGGGTACCGCGGCTATCGCATCACCACGCAGGCGCCGCAGAAGGTCGGGGAAGAGCGGTTCGCCGAGATGATGCATCCTTCCGGCCGCACGATCTACTGGAACGTGTACAAGGAAGGCGGGACCGGTCCCGAGGGCACGGATGTTCGTGCGGTCGAAGAGGGCTATGTGTCCGTCACGCCGATGAAGCTTGGCGAGACGGATGCCGCGCAAATCGAAGCACTGCGCGCCATCTTCAAATAAGCACCGAAGCAGCCCACACGGAGGCATCGAACGATGCGAGTGGCACTCACGGCCCTGGTTGTTGTCACGATCCTGCTTGGACAGACTGGGGCTGTCCAGGCGCAGTCGGCCGATCGGCCGAACGTCGTGCTCATCATCACCGACGATGTGGGATACGGGGACATCGGCAGCTATGGAGCGTCCGACATCAAGACGCCAAACATCGACAGCCTGGCGAAGAACGGAACGCGCCTGACCGACTTCTACGCCGCGCCGAACTGTTCACCGACGCGCGCCGCGCTCATCAGCGGGCGTTATCAGCAGCGCTACCGAATCGAGAACCCGCTTGGTGCGTCCAACGGCCCGGCCGGCGAGCTGGGTCTGCCCGCGACGGGGCGTTCGCTGCCGCAACTGCTGAAGAACAACGGCTATCGTACCGGTCTCGTTGGCAAGTGGCATCTTGGCTACAAGAAAGAGTTCAGTCCTGGCGCTCACGGATTCGACTACTTCTTCGGTCTCAAGAGCGGACTGATCGACTACTACCAGCACACCGATGGGACCGGGCAGCACGATCTGTGGGAGAACGATCAGCCCGCGCATGTCACCGGCTACTCGACGGATCTGTTCACCGAACGATCGGTCAAGTTCATCGAGCAGAACGCCGGGCAACCGTTCTTCCTCGAGGTGGCCTACAACGCGGCCCATTGGCCCTTCCAGGTGCCGGACCATCCATCCGTTGCGCCGAACAATGCGCGATTCGTTCAGCCCCAGGACGATCCGACCAACACCCGACGCGACTACATCGCCATTCTCGAGCGCGTCGATCGTGGCGTCGGCGAGATCCTCGCGGCCCTCGAACGCAGGGGCCTGACCGGCAACACCCTGGTGATCTACACGCAGGACAACGGCGGCGAGTGGCTGTCGCGCAACGCCCCGCTCTTTCATCGCAAGAACACGCTCTGGGAAGGGGGCATTCGCGTGCCCGCGATCTTCAAGTGGCCCGGACGAATTTCTGCGGGCAGCACCTCGTCGCAAGTGGGCATCGTGATGGATCTCGCGGCGACGATCCTCGCGGCGACCAACTCACCGGTGCCGCCCGAGGCGCGCCTGGAAGGCATCAACCTGCTTCCGCTCCTGCGGCAAGGGGCATCGCCGACCGAACGCACGCTGTTCTTCAGGGTCACGCAGCCGGCACGCCGCCAGCGGGCCGTACGGCAGGGCGACTGGAAGCTGCTGCTCGACGGTGGCGCCTCGATGCTGTTCAATCTGGCCAACGACGTCGGCGAGCGCACCGACCTCGCGAGCCAGCGTTCCGACATGGTCCGCAAGCTGTTTCCCTTAATCGGGAAGTGGGAAGAGGACGTCGATGCCGAGGCCAAGGCCCTCGGCAGTACCCAGTAGCGTCCGGCTTCAGTCGGACTAGGAGCGAGTCATTGTGAAAGCCGTGCGTGTGCATGCCCTCGGTGGGCCCGAAGTGATGCAGTACGACGACATCGACGTCCCGCGACCGGGGCCAGGAGAAGTCCTCGTCAAGATCACGGCGACCGGCCTGAATTATCTGGACGTGCAATACCGCATCGGTCGCGTCAAGGCTCCTCTGCCGTTCACGAATGGCACCGAAGCAGCCGGCATCGTCAGCGAAGTCGGGAGCGGCGTCACGGATGTCAAGGTCGGTGACCGCGTGGCGTACACGATGGTCCTTGGCACGTATGCCGAATATGCGCTCGCACCGGCCGCGCGGCTTGTTCCGGTACCAGACGGCCTGGATTTGCGTACGGCGGCGGCGGCGTTGCTCCAGGGTCTGACCGCGCATTACCTGACGCACAGCACCTATCCGCTCAAGGCGGGGGAGACAGCACTCGTGCACGCCGCGGCAGGTGGAATCGGCAACCTGCTGACACAGGTCGCGCGACTGGTTGGTGCCCGGGTGATCGCCACCGTTGGCTCCGACGCGAAGGCCGAGCTCGCGCGGCAGGCCGGGGCGCATCACGTCATCAACTACTCGACGCAGGACTTCGAGCAGGAAGTGAAGAAACTCACCGATGGACGTGGTGTGGACGTCGTCTACGACTCAGTCGGGAAGGACACCTTCGACAAGAGCCTGAACTGTCTTCGCCACCGTGGATATCTCGCGTTGTTCGGCTTCTCGAGCGGGCTCGTGCCACCGTTCGACCCGGCCATCCTTGGCATGAAGGGATCGCTCTTCCTCACGCGTCCGGGTCTCAATCAGTACATCGCCACCCGCGACGAGTTGATGACGCGCGCGCGCGACCTCTTCAAGTGGATTGCCGACGGCTCCGTGAAGATTCGCATCAATCACACGTTCCCGTTGGTGGACGCGATGAAAGCGCACCAGGAGCTCGAGGCCCGGCGAACGACAGGAAAAGTGCTGCTCGAGGTTTCGTAGGGCGCGATCAGGCGGCAGGGCGCCCGCGACGACCGGACTGCAGTTGCTTGAGCGCGGCCTGCACCGCGTCGCGCAGCGACCCCGGACTTTCGGCCAATTCCTTGTTCAGGGCTCGCAGGTCGCCGATGGCCTGACCGGCTCTTCCGGCGCTCGCGTCAAGCAGGGCGACGTAGTAGCGAATCGTCTTTCGCCGTGAGTCATCCTTCGCCGCGTACTCGTCGAACGCCCACCGCAGCATGGTGATGTGATCGTCGGGTGGCAGGGCATCGAGCAACAATTGCCGTTCGCTGTCGCGACTCGGTGACATCGCGAAGTAGTACGGCGCCCACAGCGCCGATGCCTGGGCTCCATTGAGTTTCTGGTTCGCTCGCCGCATGGCATCGGCCAGACGTACGCGTTCGACATTGGCTTCGGGTGTGCGGGCGCTAATGTATCCCGCCCATTGCAGGACACGGACGGCTTCGAGCGCGCGTCCCGACTGCATTGCGGTCTCGAACAATTTCACCGCCCGCGGAACATCATCATCCTGAAGGAGCACCCAGTGCGCCAGCATCGCGTTGGCGTAGGGATTCACTGGATCGATCGATAAGGCATCCTGATACGTCTGAGTGGGGTTCAGCCTGCCATCGCCGTCGCGGCGCAACAGGAAGGTGGCCCAACCGGTATGCGCCAGCAGATCGGCGCGGCGCACGCCGGTGGCTGATGGCAGCGCCGCATCGATCACGGTCAAGGCCGGCTTGATCGCGTCGCCGAACGACTTTCCACTTTCGACCCGGACATTGCGGATCCAATCCATCGCAACGTCTTCCTGCGTCTCTCGGACCGTTGTCGAAGTCGGTGACAGTTCACGAGCTCGCGCCAGCGTCGCCAGTGCTTCGACGAACTGGTTACGACGACGCTGTGCCAGCGCCTCGGTCACGAGCGCTTCAGCCTTCTGCAAGTTTTCGGCTGTCCCGGCCTCGACGGTCCCGGTCTCGACGGTCTCGGTCTCGACGGTAGTCGTTTGCCCGGTAGTGCTGTTCGGTGGTGTCGCCGGGTTGTCGTCAGCATTCTGGAGAGCGATGTAGCCAGCAATCCCGGCTGCGATGACAGCTACGATGGCTGCTGCCGGCCACCATCGGCGCAAACCACCCAGTCGAGTCGACTGCCTACCTCCCATGACAACTTCGAGACGATCGCAGAGGCGTTCGGCATCATCGTGAAACTCCGCGTGATCGAGGCTCGCCGCCTGCCTTGTTACCAGTGGGGCGAGCGATGCTGGCAGGTCCTCGGCGCGTGGCATCGTTGCGCCCTGCACGAGCACCGGAACGACGGGGATATCTCGCCCGAGCACTGCCTCGACTTCGAGGCGTACGAAGTCGTGCGGACTCTCGAGCCGGCGCACGCCTGCCGGATCCCGCAGCGAGGTCCATCGAGGTCCAATGACCACGAGTACGGCGGCGGTTTCCTGCAATGATGTCTGCAACACCCGCACGAAGTCGGTTCCGGGATCGATGGTGTCGATATCCAGGAACACGCGATCCTTACCGAAACGCCGGTGCAGGTGATCGGCGAGGCGGCCGGCATCGCCAGCTGCGTCCTCTCTGCGGTAGCTGATAAAAAGACGTGGTGGCATTCGTAATCGCCCGCGAGTGCTTCATGATACGCCGGTCCTCCACGTGGAAGGGATGATGGCCGGCTCGCCAGTGCGCAGCGAGTTCGCAACTCAAGTCAAAACGGTCTGCTTACCATCGCATCCATGAACGAACGAACCTCGACCCGCACCGACTACGCGCTGCGCCTGGACCGGGTCTTCAAGTGGCTTGCCGATCATCTCGATGACTCACTTGATCTCACTCGACTGGCTGAGGTCGCGTGCATGTCGCCGTATCACTTTCATCGGATCTACCGCGCCATGCAGGGGGAAACCGCCGCTGAAACGGTACGGCGGTTACGGCTGCATCGCGCGGCGGTGGAGCTGATCACGGGCGAGCTGCCCGTACCGCGAATCGCGCGACGTGCCGGATACGGGAGCCAGGAGGCATTCACGCGAGCATTCAAGGCGGCCTACGGTGCCCCGCCGGCGCGCTATCGGGCCACGTTCGTTCCCATGCCCACAACCGGCCGCAAGGAGGATGCGATGGAAACGACGATGACCTATCAGGCGACGATACGGGAGATACCCACGCTCAAGGTGGCGGCACTTGCGCACCGGGGTGACTACAACTCGATCGGCAGCACGTTCGAGCGGCTGGGCGCCATTGCGAGCGCGCAAGGCGTGTTCACGACAGGCACGCGCTCCTTGGGCATCTACTACGACGATGCCTCTGCCACGCCACGCGATGCGCTGCGTGCCGATGCCTGCTTCACCGTATCGAATGACTGGACACCGAAGGGCGAACTTCGTCTTCTCGAGATCCGCGGCGGCCGTTACGCGGTGACACTGCACGTCGGTCCGTACGCGGAGCTCGAGCGGCAGTACAAATGGTTGTTCGGGACGTGGCTTGCCGAAAGCGGAGAGGAGCCGGCCGATGCGCCCGTCGTCGAGGAGTACCTAAACGACGCGCGCACAGTGCCGCCAACGGAGCTGCGGACCGAGATCTGGCTTCCCTTGCAGTGAGACCGGGGAGGCGGGTCGTGAGACCCGCCTCCTCATCAGGACTACTTCGTACCGGCAGCGGCGGCGACATCCGCCTTGCTGAGCGGCTTGTCAGGATTCGGCGGGTGCGCCGGAATCCACGTGTTGTAATCGAGCTTCAGTTTGTCGATTGTCCCTGCCGCCGCCTTCACCACTCCCAGCTGATTCGGGTTGGGATTGACGACGGTGATGTCCGCCGACCACACGACTTTCTCCGCCGGCAGATAGACGATCAGCATGCCGTCGCTGTGCTCGTTCGGCACACGGTGCAGCTCGACGACCTTACCGTTGTTTCCCTTTCGCACGTCGCGGTCACCGACCGCCTCGAAGAAATTAATACGTTTAGCGGCCAACTTCGTCAGGCTGTCACCGGTGAGCGTGCGCGGGCCGGACATCAGCCGCTCGAGGACCTCCTCGTTGTTGCTGTGTGTGAGGATCGTTGCCCCCTCTGCCGCCGCGGCCGCAAGGCCGCTCGCATGATCGAAGTGCGGATGTGAGTTGACGACGAACCTGATTGGCTTGTTAGGGATAGCCTTCTTCGCCGCGTCCATCACCGCCCTGCCGCGCGCGTCGCTCTGGCCGCTTTCGATAACAAGGATGTGATCGCCCATGTCGACGGCAAGCGAGGCGTAGTTGCCACCGATCTTGAAGGCCCCTTCACCAAGCTTCTCGACAGGCGGAGCCGTCGGTGCCGGCGGGGGACCGCCGGGCGCGCCACCTGGGCCACCAGCGGGCGGCGGCGGGGGAGTGAGCAGCGCGGTCAGGTTCTGCGGATTGGGCGTGGCCGACTTGATTTCCGCGTCGAACGTCTGCATGCCCGCCTGCTTCTGGACCATGCGCGTCGGTACCTGGACGCCGTTCATGTTCTGGTAGTTGGAGTACTCGAATTCGACCAGCAGGTCGCCAACGACTGCGTTATCGACGCGCGTCTCGACTTTGCTGACGAGGTTCTGGTTGTTGATGTAGCCGGTCACGCTGTAGGTCTGTCCGGACGGCGACTTGAGGTTCGGGGGCGTGAACGACACGACCTGCTGACCACCCTGCTGGCGTACGGTCGCGTTGTTGGCCGCGGCGCCTTTCAGGAAGCCCCATGGTGTTGTCCAGATGTTCAGCGCCTGATTCCAATTGGTGGTGGCCTGCGTGCCGGTGATGTTTTGGTTGAAGACACCGGGCATCGGCGCTGGCGCCCCCGGGACGGTTGGCGGCTGCGTCGGCCCGGTTGCGCGCGAGACGAGCGCGGCGGGGTCTCCCCCGGTGCGAAGTTGATCGTCCGCGTGTACTCCGTGATCCGCGTGACATTGACCGCACCCATCGGTTCGCCGATGGCCTTGCTCTGCCCGAAGGCGCCATTTCGGGCGGTTCCGGAGTAGGTGATCGAATTCAAACTGTCCACGCCCATCGCCTTCGACGCCCCGGCGACGACGGAGCTGGCGTTCTGTGTAGCCGTGCCCGCCGAGAGCAAGGTGACGAGGAGCGCGGCAACCGTCAGCGTTCTGAGCAGCATAGTGCCTCCAAGAGCTCGTGAAGTTCAGACGTGTGGGGAACCTGCGGATTATATATACGTTGGGACCGGGCTGGCGTTGACCGGGCAGTCTTTCTGCAAAAAAAGTGGTGTCCGGCGGCTACCGGGCTGGTCACGACATTCAGCGTCAGGTGCACGCGGGACTGGTCCGGGCCTCCTGCGCCTGAGGCGGAGTGCCGGGGCCGAGCGGCAGTGGCGTCTCGTCGTCGATGGCGACCGTCGTCTCGAGCCTGGTTCCCCGCACCAGCGAGATGGGTTCGTTGAACCAGTAGCGGCGTGACCAGTCGCGTCGCGGGTGAAATGCGATCAGTTCCCGGCGTGCGCCGTCGGGCGCGACGGCGGTCACGACGATCCCGGCGTTAGCGGGATGCTCGTTTGCATAAATCGCCACCGCACGGACATTTTCGTCGATTGTCTGGGTGAACGATTGCCTGCCGGGTGCCGCCGACGCCGGCGGAGCGCTTGGGCCGATGGCAAGGGCGCGAACGGGCTCGGCCCCGTCGCGAGCGAAGTAGAGACCGATGGTGCTTCGGTCGCGCAGCTCCTTGCGCTCGTACTGCCACGTCTTCTTGTATCGAACCCGCACCAGCAGTTCAGCCCCCGCCGGCAACTCGAACGCTGTGCCGTCGTCCGTGGCAACCGCCTCATCTCCCGGAAGCCAGAGCGGCCACCATCCGATCGGCGCCGAGTGCTCGAGCGGGACCTGTCGATGTCCCGCGTATTTCCACGGTTGCCGATCGCACGATCGCCGGAGTCCCAGGCGCGATATCGACCGCGCGCAGCCAACGCCGTTCGGCGAATGCGGGTCGCGACAACGAACTCGAGCGATATCCTCCTGCTTGCCTTCGGGCAGCGTGAACTCGCGTGGCATCGGCAGCTCGAGATCAGGTGTGCCCAGTGACCAGCGACGTTCGAGCGCGACGGGCTGCGGCGTCTTCTCGGGGTTGCCGAGAGGCGTGCCGCCGGTGGCCCAGGTGAGCAGGACGTTGATTTCGCGCGCGCTCAGCGGCCGGACGTTGCGGAAGCGCGTGGCCGCGGTATCGACACTCCACGGCGGCATATGCCCCGCCAGTAATTCGACGCGGATGGACTCACCCCACGGAACGGTATCTTCGTACGTCATCAGCGACATCGGTGCGACGCCATCGGGCACATGACAGCTCGCACAGCGCTGGCGCAGGATGGGGAAGACGTCCTCGTTGTACGTGAATGGCGAGGTGATGGGCTTGTGCGCGCCGCCGGGCACGACGCCCAGCGTGAAGCTGATGACAAGGAGTGAAAGGCCAACGATCGCGTGACGCGCTCGATTCATGATGCTATTGAAACGCCGTCATGACGTCGGAAACGCCAGCCGTGAACGTTGAATACGCGGCTTCGACCTGCTGCCGGTTTCCGACGTCGCCTGCGGCATCGAGGAGCCACGCGCCACGGACCACACGCGATAGTGCCGGCTCGCCGGCGTCTCGCCTGGCCGCTGCCAGATGAGCAAGATGCGGCTCGAGCGCGATCGCGAGGTCTTTGGCACGAAACGCCGGCACCCATACCGCCGCGAAGTCTCCACGCGCGATCAGCTCACGAACCTCGGTTTCCTTCGCTTTGAGTTCGCTCAGGATCTCCGCCATCGAATCCGGGATAGCCTGTGCGAGCGGATTGATCAGCTGAACTGGCTCGGGCACTGGCGCAGTCGGCGTTGTCGCAGTCGGCACAGGAGCGGCCACCTGCGCTGGAGCGGCAGCCTGCGCGGAAGCCGTCGTTCTGGCCGGCTGCGGAACCGATGCCGGTGCCGCCGGCTCTTTCGTGAACGCGTCGAAGGTGAAGTCGAAGCGATGTTCGTCGGATTCGCCATCGAACCGGACTTTCGCAGTCATCTCTGCCGGGAGCGCGGTCGTGTCCACGCGCGCTTCGAGATACGCGCGGTTGCGTGAAACCTTCAGTGGAAACGCCGAGTGCTCGGTGGTCTTGCGGGTGGCCGGATCGAACGACTCCCTGGTGACGATGCGGGCCTGGACTTTTCTGAGGGCGTCGGCTGGGAGCGGCCGGCCGTAGTCGTCGTACACGTAAAGCCGGAACGTGCGTGCACTCGGGTACGCCCCCTCGAGGTGATGCCAGTTGTCCGGCGCCATGAAGAACTGGCCACCGTGCCGCGGGTTGTGATTTCCGTGCGGACGCAGGGCGCGCTGACCGATGCGTGGCGAGCCATCGCTGCAGAGCCCGGGCTCGACGTGCGCGACATTGTCACCACGGCACGTCCACGTCAACGACACGGTGACGGGGACCATCTGCCGTCGGCACAGTCGGCAACTGCCGCGCTCGGACTCGATCACGGTCGTGTGCACGGGACACATCCAGGCCGAGTCGAGCCGGACGGGGACGAGCGCCATCTTGCACATCGGGCATGTCCCTGGGCGGTCCAGGAGGACGTCCGGATGATGCGGGCACGTCATCGATAAAGGCGGGAGCTTCGGGGGCGCCGGTGGGCGCCGCTGCTGTGCCGACATCGCTGCTGTCAGCAGCATGAGTGCGCAGACGGCGATCAGAACTGCGCGCATATAGAGAGCTTCGATCGTAATGCAGAATTCAGAATGCAGAATTCAGAACTACATTTTCAATAGACCCTGAATCTCAGCCAGCACCATCTCCGGAACGTCTTCCTGCAGATTGTGCCCGGCCGGCAGCGACTTGCCGAAGACCTTGGATCCGCGCTCGCGCCAGATCCCCATCACGTCGTAGAGGTCGTTCATCGCGCCCTTCTCGCCCCACAGCACGAGCAGGGGACACGCGATCTTCTTCTGCATGTCCGCTTCGTCGTGCGTGAGATCGATGGAGGCGCCGGCGCGGTAGTCCTCGCACATCGCGTGAATGTTGGCCGGGTCGCTCGCGGTCCGCAGGTACTCGAGCTGAATCTCGTTGGTCGCGCGCGCCTTCTGCGCTTCGGTCTGCGCCTTCAGATCGTTCTCCGGTCCGGGCGCCGGACGCAGGTAATTGAACCAGTGGAAGTAGCGCTGGACGAACTGAATCTTGAAGTGCGTGTACAGGTAATGCGTCGGCACGATGTCGAGCACGCCGGCGTGCGTCACCTTGTCGGCGTGATCGAGCGCCATCCGGTGCGTCACCCGGCCGCCGCGATCGTGACCGATGACGGGGAACTTCTCGAATCCGAAGTGCTTCATCACCTCGACCTGGTCGAGCGCCATGGCACGCTTCGAGTAGTTGGAGTGATTCTCTCCATCGGGTGGCTTGCTGCTGTCGCCGTAGCCGCGGAGATCGGGAACGACCACCATGCGAGTGGCCGCCAGCTTCGGTGCGACCAGGCGCCAGGAGACATGCGACTGCGGCGCGCCGTGCAGCAGCAGGATGGGCGGCCCCTGCCCACCGATCACCCCGTTGATCTCGGCGCCGCTGGTCTTGACTCTGAACGTCTTGAAGCCGGGAAAGAAACGTGTCGTGTCGCTCACGGTCTGTGCCTGTGCCTCGAGAGACCGGCCAGCGGTTGCGGCGACGCCGAGGGCGGCCATCTGCGCGAGCCAGTCTCGACGGGAAGTCGGTTCAGTCATGGGCCATCATCGTAATGCAGAATTCAGAATGCGGACTGCAGAAGGCCGGGCTTTGACGACTTTTTGCGCCCCGCCGTATTCTGAATGCGATGACGATGTGCTCGGAACGGTCTCGGGTTCACATCGCAGGCTCCTGCCGGCTCCAGTCGGTCGTGCGCTCGAATGCATCGGCGACGCGCAGGATGGTCGCTTCATCGAACATCCTGCCGACGAACTGCAGCCCGATCGGCAACCGGTCGACTCCTCCCGGACGAGGCTGCTCGACGATCCCGCACGGAACGCTGATGCCGGGCAGTCCCACCAGGTTCACGCTCACCGTGAAAATATCGGCCAGATACATCTGCAACGGATCGTCAGTCTTCTCGCCCAGCCGGAACGGTGGCGTCGGGCTCGTGGGCATGACGACGACATCGACCGATTCGAAGGCGCGATCGTAGTCCTGCTTCAGCAGCGTGCGCACCTGCTGCGCCTTCAGATAGAACGCATCGTAGTAGCCGGCACTCAGCACGTACGTGCCGAGCATGATGCGGCGTTTGACCTCGGCGCCGAACCCTTCGTCGCGGCTCCTGGAGTACATCGCCTTGAGCCCCTTGCTCGCTTCGGGCGATCGATAGCCGTACTTCACGCCGTCGTAGCGCGCGAGGTTGGAGCTGGCTTCTGCCGTGCAGACCAGGTAGTAGACCGGGATGGCGTACTTCGCGTGTGGCAGATCGATGTCGACCAGTGTCGCCCCTGACGCGCGAAGCGCCTCGAGCGCAGCATCGAACGCCCCGAGCACGCTCGCGTCGACGCCGTCCGCGACGAACGCTCGCGGCACGCCGATGCGCACGCCACGTGCGTTGCCGTCGAGCGCCTGCATGAAGTCGGGCACGGCTTCCTGCGCCGCTGTCGAGTCCATCGGATCGGGTCCGGCGAGAACCTGAAGTGCGAGCGCCGCGTCTCCGACGTTGCGGGTAATCGGTCCGATCTGATCCAGCGAAGACGCGAAGGCGAGCAGACCGTAGCGCGAGACGCGGCCGTAGGTCGGCTTCAGGCCGGTGACGCCGCAGAACGCCGCCGGCTGTCTGATCGAGCCTCCCGTATCGGAGCCGAGCGCGAGCGGAACGCAGGCGGCCGCAACGGCCGCCGCCGATCCACCGCTCGATCCGCCGGGTGTGCGATCAGCGGCCCACGGATTCCGGACCGGGCCGTACGCCGAGTTCTCGTTCGACGATCCCATCGCAAACTCGTCGCAGTTCGTCTTGCCGACGATGACCGCGCCGGCCTCCTCCAGTTTCGCGATGACGGTGGCGTCGTAGGGCGCGACGAACGTGTCGAGAATGCGCGAGGAGGCGGTCGTGCGCATCCCGCGTACACACAGGTTGTCCTTGACGGCAAGCGGTACACCGGCGAGCGGCCCGAGCGGGGCGCTCGGCGGCACGGCGGCGATCGACATCGGCAGCACGTTCGAGGGCTCGTTCGGCGGTGACGAGGTTGAACGCGTTGAGCGACGGGTTGACGCGCGCGATCCGATCGAGCGCCTCGCGACAGACGTCGACTGCCGATACGCGTCCGGCCGCGATGTCACTGGCGATTGCGCGGGCACCCGCGACGGGGGCGCTCATCCGATGACCCGCGGCACGCGGAACAACCCCGCCTCCGGGGCAGCGTCGGGCGCGTTGCGCAACGCCTCGTCCACCGGCAGGCACGGTCGCAGTTCGTCTTCCCGTTCCGCCTCGTGCGCGTTGACGTGCGCGGTGGCGGCGACACCAGTGGTGTCGATGGCTTGCAGCTGCTCGGCGTAGGTGAGGATGTCGGCGAGCTGCCTGGTGAAGACATGCTTTTCTTCCTCGGTCAGCTCGAGATGGGCGAGCGCGGCAATGCGCTCGACATCGGCAATCGTCAACGGTGTGGACACGAAGGGAATCGTACCACGAGGATGGCTCGAGTCTGTCGCGCGGACCACCATCCGCCAACCTACAATAGACAGCATGGCGCACGTGAGACGCGCTGCTGTGGCGGGCACGTGGTACCCGGATGATCCGGCGCGCCTGGTCAGGGAACTCGATACCCATCTCGTGCACGCCGATGTTGACCTGGACGCGCCGCCGCGAGCGATTGTCGCGCCGCATGCCGGGCTGAAGTACCTCCGGCCCTGTTGCCGCGTATGCATACCAGGCGGCTCGCCTCTCACAGGCCAGTGTCATCGTGATGGTTGGTCCTTCACATTTCGTCCCGTTCACCGGCGTGTCGATCTGGCCGCGCGGGGAGTGGGAGACGCCGCTGGGTCCACTGCGCGTCGACGAGGAACTGGCCGCTGCCATTCAGGCGGCATCCGACGACGTGATGGAGATGGAGGCTGCGCATGGGCGCGAGCACTCCCTCGAAATGCAGCTGCCGTTCGTCGCGCACGTGATGCCACGTGCGGCGATCGTTCCAATGGTGATGGGACAGCAGTCGGCCGCAACCTCATTTGCATTGGGTGAGGCGCTCGCGAAGGCCGTGGGCGCCAGCGGGAAGAACGTCCTGCTCGTCGCAAGCAGCGACCTCTCGCACTATGAGGATGCTCAAATGGCGGCGCGTCTCGATGGTGTCGTGCTCGATCGCGTCTCGTCGCTCGATGCGCGGGGCCTGATGCGGGAGCTCGAGCACGAGCCCCGTCATGCCTGCGGCGGCGGCCCGATGGTGTCGGTCCTCGAGGCTGCAACACGGCTGGGTGCCTCGTCCGCACGTATCCTGCGATACGCCGATTCCGGTGACGTCTCCGGCGACAAGGCATCGGTCGTCGGCTACATGGCGGCAGCGATCTGGTAGCCGTGATGTTGACGCGTGAGAGACAGCAGCAGCTGCTGCGGATCGCCCATGACGCTCTCGAGGCGCGTGTGCGCCGGCTGCCTGCCCCCGGGCGTGATGCAACCGCGGCGGCTCTCTGTCAGCCGGCCTTCGTGACGATCTTCTGCAAAGGCGAGTTGCGCGGCTGCCTTGGGAGGCTGGCGCCGGAGATGTCATTGCCCGATCTGGTGTCCCACCTTGCGCAGGAGGTGGCCGACTCGGATCCGCGATTCGATCCGGTCCGGCCCGAGGAACTGACTGACATCAGCCTCGAGATCTCCGTGCTGACGCCGGAGCGTGAGATACGGACGGTCGAGCGAGATTGAGATCGGTCGACATGGCCTGATAGTCGAGAAGGGATCGCGCCGCGGGCTCCTGTTGCCTCAGGTGGCGACGGAGCACGGCTGGGACCGCGACACGTTCGTCGCGCAGGCCTGCCTCAAGGCGGGGCTTGCCAATGACGCGTGGCGGCATGGGGCGCGCATATTCGTCTTCGAGGCGCAGGTCTTCGGCGAGTCGGATCGTGGATAACGTTTGTCATACGCTCGTCGGCGCCGCGTTCGGCCGAGCGGGCCTCGCACAGCGAACACGCTTCGGCGCCGCCGCGCTGATGATCTCCGCCAACATTCCCGATCTCGACGCGCTTGTCTACGCGACTGACACGGTGGCGGCGTCGTTCCGGCGCGGATGGACGCACGGTGTCGTGGCGCAACTCGGATTGCCGCTCGCCTTGACCGGCGTTCTCTGGTTGCTGGATCGACGCAAGGCGCGTCACACGGGCAGTGGACCGCCGTTTCACGCCGGATGGACACTGCTGCTGTCCTACATCGGCGTGTACTCGCACGTGTTCCTCGACTATCTGAACAACTACGGCGTGCGCCTGCTCACGCCGTTCGACTGGCGCTGGTTCTACGGCGACGCCGTCTTCATCATCGATCCGTGGCTCTGGCTGGTGCTCGGGGCCGGTGTCTGGCTGGCACGCCGCCGGCAATCGCCGGCCTGGCCGAGGTATGCGCTGGTCGTCGCATCGATCTATATCGCCGCGATGTTGATCTCCGCTCGCGTGGCGCGTGGCATCGTCGAGGCGCAGTGGGTGGATGCTCACGGCGCGCGGCCTCGCGCGCTCATGGTGGGGCCGCAGCCGGTGTCCCCGTTGACTCGTGACGTCATCATCGATGCCGGGGACCACTATGATGCGTGGCACGTTTTCATGGCCCTCTCGGCTGGAGTTGAGCCCGGAGCACATTCCCAAGAACGACCGTCGGCCGGAGGTCGCGGCGGCGCGAGCCGACCCCGGCGTCCGGGGCCTCCTCGTGTGGTCGCGGTTTCCGTACTGGACGCTGGAGGCTGCCGAGGGTGGCACGCGTGGTCACGCTGATCGATGCCCGCTTCATGGCGCGCGGCGCGTTCTCGGCGTCGACGGTCGTGCCATCGCGGGGCTCTTCATCTGATTGAGTCAACGGAGGACGACGGACCTCCGCAACCTTCGTTCCCTCCAGCCAGCTACAATCGAGAGAACCCTGAAGGGTCTCCTACCAAATCCGGTCAGCCGACTCGCGCGAACGTGTCGCTCGTGGACATGGCCCGGGTCATCGAATCTGCCTTCGTCCAGGTGGCCCTGCGCACCAACGCACAGCTCGAGGTGATCGTCGAGCAGATGAGGGAGCTGCAGGAACGCGCCGACGGCCACCGGTATTTCTCGATGCTCGGCGCGGACGAGTACGGTGGCATTGGCCGGCCCTACTTGCGACAGAGTCTTTCACGAGGTCTGGACCGTTCGAGGATTGGTGACGTACTACACCGTATTCGTGATTGAGCTGCGGTCACGGGCGAGTGCACGTGGCGGGCTCAACGCAGTACCCGGGCCAAGCAATTCGTTATCCATGAGTCTCGCCGCTCGCCAGGCCCATCGTCGTGGTGGAGGTCAGCGTGGCGGGTCGCGCCGCAATGGCGTATGCTGTCCAGCGGCAGGGTGTCGAGTAGAACCCGGAGTCGTCGCGTCAACTGGCTTGGTTCGGTTCCTTTCAGGGAGTACGCTCGTGCGATCGCGAGACTCTGACTATTTCTTCGGCAGATGCCCCTCGATGTGAAGCGGGTCTATATAGTAACCCTGAAGGCGAATCAGCTTACCCTCCAGCATCAGGAGCATATCCCCGTTGCGTAGCAGACGTTCAGCACCCGGTTCGTCGAGGATGACTTGCGAATCACGGCTCGACGGCAGGCTGAACGAAATGCGGCACGGCATATTCGCCTTGCCAGCCTTGACCCATCAGATCGCGAAGGACGAGCAGGATCGCACGGTACTTCATGCGGTCGATCCCCTGATCTGTCCGGGCGTCGCACCACGCGAGTTCGACCGAGACAGCGTCGCGCTGCCCGTATGCGTTCTGGGCTTCGACAGCTTGAATTAGGTGAAAAAAGCGCTCTAAATAAATGCCGCGAAATGTCGGCGTGACGGAATCAGTTCGAATCGTTGTTGTTCTGGCGCGCGTGCCGGGGCTGTCCTGACGCTGAGCGGGGTTTCTCGCCGGTGCCCTTCGCACTAAATCTAGGTTGACCTGCGATTGGGGATCCACCTACTCGCAAGTCGCCGCTCTCGAGGCATTCTATCGCTGATGCCTCCGATAGGCTCACGATCTGCGGTCGCCAAACGTCTTCTACATGGCTGGTGGGTCGCAGACGTCGCTACGTCCCGTCGTATCACCCGATCCCGGTGCTACGCCAACTAATCTGATGCAGTGCTGTGCTGGCGGGAGGGCAGGGCCGCAGAACGTGGCATTCGGTAAACCAACGGCGCGAAAACCCGGCTAATCGTTCTTATCGTCCGACGTGCAGGAGCGTCGTGTTCAGCGCGCGTACTGCCGAGCGGATGGCGGTGGCATCCGGCGAGCTGACGACGGCACTGCTTGGCAGCTCCGGCTCGGCCCCTGCCCGCCGGCGCGCTCGGCGGTGTGCAGCGCGGCTGCCGCGTCGCGCGCCCGACGGCTGTAGATCAATCGCGAGCGCGAACAGTCCTCTGATGCCGGGACTCGTGATGGGTTTGCTCACGGGTGAGCTGGTGCCAGATATTCAGGAAGACCGTCTGCTGGACGTCCTCTGCGATGTCCAGTCGTTTTACCTGGCTGCGACAAGGCGTTTCGGCTGGCGCCTCACGCCACTGTCGGTTGGGCAGGACTTCCTTGCGGCGACCATTGTTGCGCCACCACACGCATTCGCATCGGCTTCAGCACTGCCAGGGCCATGACCGCCGCGATGATGTTGAGGACGGCAGCGACATAGAACACTGCGTGCCAGCTGCCGGTCGCATTGGTCAACACGTTCGCCAACGGGACCAACAGGGCGGCTGTGCCTTTGGCCGTGTAGAGCATGCCGTAATTCGTCGTTGCGAACTTTCGGCCATAGATGTCGGTGCAGGTGGCGGGGAACAACGAGTAAATCTCGCCCCAGGCAAAGAACACCAGGCCGGACAAGATCACGAACAACAGCGGATTGCCAGCGAACACGAGCAGCGCGTAAATACCGATGCCTTCGATCAGGAAGGCGACGAACATGGTGTTCTCGCGGCCGATGTGATCCGACACCCATCCGAAAAACGGCCGGCATATGCCGTTGAGCACGCGGTCGATCGTCAGCGCGAAGGTGAGGGCCGGCAAGGTCAGTCCGAGGATCGAGACCGGGATCGTGCCAACTTTGAAGTCCGCCGCGATTGGCGCCAATTGGGCGACCGCCATCAGACCGCCGGCGCCGACCATCACGAACATCGCATACATGACCCAGAATACGGGCGTCTTGAGCACCTCGATCGGACTGTAGTCGCGCCGCGTCTGCTGCACGGCGGCGGCCGCCGGGCGCAGTCACCTCGCCAGCAGCCGGCGCCCGCAGCATCAGCGCGACCAGCATCACCACGATGCCCTGTCCGAGACCGAACCACAGAAAAGCGGATTCATATCCGCTCGATGCGATCATGTTGGCAATGGGGATCACGGTCAGCGCCGAGCCCGCGCCGAAGCCCGCTGCCGTCAAACCGGCGGCCAGGCCGCGCCGATCCGGAAACCACTTCAGCGCGTTGCCAACCGAGCCACCGTAGATGACGCCGGCGCCGATGCCTCCGACCGCAGCCCCGACGTACAAAAGAAACAGAGAGTCGGCGACGGAGTTGATGACCCATGCGATCGCGACCAGAATGCCGCTCGCGCTGATCATGATGCGCGGGCCGAACTTGTCGATGAAGTAACCTTCGATCGGTACGAGCCACGTCTCTGTCAGCACGAAGATCGTGAAGGCAACCTGAATCGCCGCCCGGCCCCACTGATACTTGTCGTCAATCGGACCGACGAACAGCGTCCAACCATATTGCAGGTTGGCGATCATCACCATGCATATGATGCCGAAGATCAGTTGCAGCCAGCGTGTCGTTCCGGACGCCGTGGAATGAGTCATCCAATCCTCACCCTTTGCCAGTTCGAATGGGCCGCAAGCCTATCACCGCCCCGCTTGGCGTGTCGAGCCAACGACGGCCACACGCCGTGATCTTCTCCGGGCGAGCGCGCGTTCACGATGCGCCCGTCTGAGGATAAATCCAAGCCCGGTAGGCGGCTCCAGATTCCGCGAGGGAAGGCATTCAAGGGTAAAGCGTTGGACGGTTTCGGGTTCTCGACATGACACACGTGCAGTCGGGGCCCACGGCAACACAGATTCTGGCGTGGTTCGGCGCCGACGTGATCAAGATGCTGATGGCGACCGGGGGGTTGCTCGTGACCGCGAATGCCGGACCGATCGCACGGACCTGGGGATTCTCTGCCGGAGTCCTGACGCTGGCCGCGACGCTCAGTCCGCTTGCCAACGGCGGCAGCCGGATTTTCTGGGGGTGGACATCAGACCGGCTGGGCCGCGAGACAACGATGATCCTGACATTCGTCGCGCAGGCCCTGTGCCTGATGTCTGTGATCACGCTCGGCCAGATCTCCGGCGCGTGGTTTGCCGCCACGCTCGTGCTCGTGTATTTCACCTGGGGTCAGATCTACTCGCTGTTCCCGTCCGCATCGGCCGACTACTTCGGCACTCGCAATGCGACGTCGAACTACGCCTTGCTGTACACCGCCAAGGGTATGGCCTCGATCATCGGGGGCTGGTTCGGTGCACTGCTGTACGAGCAGTCGGGCACCTGGACGACCGGTTTCTATGGCAGCGCGCTGATGGCACTCATTGCGGCGGGCATCGCGGTGAAGCTGCGGGGCTCGTCGGTGGCGCCGAAGCCGAAGGCAGCGGGAGTTCCGGCGACGGCTTGATCTCTGTTGGAAGTTGGGATTGGGAGTTGTGGTGAACGTAAGTTGCACGCGGCGCTTGTTGTCGGCGAGCCGCGGCAGGTCGACGCGGCGTCCATTCCGGCGCTGGTCGAGCAGCGCGCGCAGTTCCGTCTTCGGCTCTCGAAAAACGGTGAAGTGGTCGCCGAGGGGGCAGGCAAGAACTCCCTTCGGAGCCCAGCCCTGTGTCTTGGCGAACTCGCCTCCGCCATCGCCAGGCGGCCGGGGGAAGAGCCACTGCTCGGAGGCGAGCTCGTTTTAGCTCGGGGACGCTGACCGAGGCGCAATTGATCGCGCCCGGCGAGACATGGACGGCGGTCGTCGACGGCATCGACCTCAATGACGTCACGCTGACCACGAAGACGTCATAATCCCTTCATGCGTCGTCCCCTCTTCGTGCTCGGCCTGGCCTGCCTGCTGGCGACACCTGTCACCGTCGATGCCTGGGGCTATGAGGCCCATAAGTTCATCGTCGCGCGGGCCGTCCCGCTACTGCCTCCCGAGTTGCGTCCGCTCTTCGAGGCCAATCGGACGACGCTCGTCGAGCACACGATCGATCCGGATTTGTGGCGCAACGTTGTCGGTGAAACGGAAGATCCGCATCACTATCTCGATCTGGACTGGGAAGGGTACGGGCCGTACCCGTTCGCCGGTTTGCCGCGCAATCTCGACGAAGCGATCAAGAAGTTCGGCAAGGAACAGGTCGAGCGCAACGGCACCGTGCCGTGGCGTACCGAGGAGATGTACGGGAAGCTGAAAGACGCATTTTCTGCCTACGAGCGGCGTGGGTCCTTCGGGCGATTCGACATCCTGTTCTACGCGGCATGGCTGGCCCACTACGTCAGCGACGCATACGTCCCTCTCCATGCTGTCGTGAACCACGACGGCCAGCTCACCGGACAACGCGGCGTGCACTCGCGCTGGGAGGCACTCCTGTTCGAGCGTTACGTCAGACAGCTGAAGTTGTCGCCCACACCCATTCCGCCGATCCGCTCACCGCGCGACTTCATTTTCGACGTCGTGCGTGAGGGGACGAAGCTCGCTGCCGTTGTGCTAGAGGCCGATCGCGTCGCAATCGGCACGCGCGATGTCTACGACGACGCGTACTACGCGGCGTTGTTCAAGGGCAGCCGGGCGGTCCTGGAGCGCCGGATCGACGAATCCACAGCAGCGGTGGCAGCCATGATCGTGGGCGCATGGGAAGCGGCGGGCAGGCCGCCAGTCCCCGTTCGCGCGCGCGATACCGACCAGCGACGCCGACCCTGAGCTCAGATCATCGGACCGTCGGACCAGGCCGTCGCACCTCGCACCCTCGCACCTTCGCACCGTGTGACTCTGATATCGTCATCTCAATGGATGTTTTCGTCATCCCGCTCGCCGATGATCGCTACGAGCTCTATTACGAGCAGCAGAGCGAAGAGGCTGAGCCGGACGAGCCGGCAGTCGACCGGTGTGTTCGCAAGGCTGCAACGACGGTTCAGCGAGCTGCTGCGTGCGGCCGAGGAACACCGGCACCAGAAACGCGATGCCAGTACGGCACGATCGTGGACCGGCCGGCTGCAGGATCACATGATGTCCTGGATCGCCAAGCGCGTTGCGGAGCAGCGCCTGCTCTGGAACCTGCGCAACCAGGAGCGCGTCGTGGCCGTGTATCCGAGCGACGTACCGTTCGAAGCGGTGATGCCGCAGATCCAACAGACACTGCAGCGCGATTTCGAGCGCCATCGCTTCTGGCTCTTTGTCGATACGGCGGGCCTGATCGTGTCGGGGTTGCTCGCGATCGTGCCCGGTCCGAATCTACTGGCCTACTACTTTCTCTTTCGTGCCGGCGGGCACTTCCTCTCGATGCGGGGTGCGGCACGCGGGCGTCGCGGTGTCGTCTGGGAGGGCAGGCCGTGTGAAGCGCTCGCCGAGCTTCGCGAATTACTGAAAATGCCGCGGCCCGACCGTCACAGCCGGGTCCATCAAATCGAAGCCACGCTGCATCTGCGTCACCTGACCACCTTCTTCGAGCGCGTGACCGCGAAGCCAACGCGGGCGGCGAGTGCCCGTAGTCCGAAGCCCGTGAAGAGCGAGTAGCATTAGACTGCAGCTCGCTTGTGTTGGGGGAGCTTGGGCCAACTTCTGGCTAACCACATCCCACCGTCGTATCAAGAACGGCGATGCCGATATCACCGACACAAGCGAGGGTGGAGAGTAGTTCCGTGAAGCTGCGCGAATTGGCCGACCGACTGGAGTGCCGGCTCGAAGGTGATGGCGACCTCGAGGTGACGCGAGTATCAGGAATCCAGGATGCCCAACCGGGCGACGTGACGTTTCTTGCCAATCCGAAGTACGAGAAGTTGCTCGCGTCCACCCGTGCCTCGGCCGTCATCCTCAAGGACACCGCTCCCGCTACGCCATGCGCGATGCTTCGGGCCCGCGATCCGTATCTCGCCTTTGCCAGAGCCGTCGGCCTGTTCGCCCCCGTCTCCCGCCCGGTAGCTGGTGTCCACACGCTGGCGGCGGTCGCAGCAGATGCTCGCCTGGGCGCAGACGTGTCGGTCGGACCGTTTGTTGCCATTGGCGAAGGCGCGCGCATCGGTGACCGCACGGTGATTTACCCGAATGTCACGATCGGGCCTGGCGCGAGCATCGGCAGCGACTGCACCATTCATTCGAACGTTGCTATCCGTGAGCGCTGCACGGTCGGTGACAGAGTCGTTTTGCAGAATGGGGTCGTGATTGGCGGCGATGGCTACGGCTTCGTCCGGCGCGGTGACGGAACCCACGAGAAGATTCCCCAGGTCGCGGTCGTCGTGATCGAGGACGACGTAGAGCTCGGCGCGAACACGACTGTCGATCGCCCGGCCGTAGGAGAGACGCGTATCAAGGCCGGCGCCAAGATCGACAACCTCGTCCAGATTGCTCATGGTGTGACCGTCGGGCGTAACGTCCTGATGGCGGCTCAGGTCGGTATCGCAGGCAGCACCGATGTCGAAGACGACGTGGTGTTCGGCGGGCAGGTGGGCGTCGGTGGACACCTGACGATAGGCCGAGGCGCGATCGCCGTTGGGCAATCGGGCGTCACCAACTCGCTCGATGCCGGTGCGTTCGTGGCTGGCTATCCTGCGATCGACAGCCGTGAGTGGCGAAAAGCCTCCGTCCTCTTTCGCCGACTTCCCGAGATGAAGCGGCGTATCGAGCAGCTCGAAGCGCGTATCGTCGAGTTGACTCGCGCGCTTTCCCAACCCGAAAGGTCATCCGAGTGATTCAGTTCGTTCGAAAACTTCACTGCGCCGCGATGGCGCTGCTGATGGTGGTGTGTGCCGTACCCGCGTTTGCCCAGACCGGACCCGAGCAGCCCGCCGACCAGGCGACCCGTACTATCGAGTTTCTGCCTCGTACCGCGTTTCACATGGCGGCCGAACATCTGGTTGATGACGATCCGCGCTTCGTCTGGGACGCCAACTTTGGTGGTGAGTTCGACATCGTCGATTACGGCGCAGGCCGGTTCACGTTCGAGGCGAACTATGAGGTCGTGCTCGGCGAAGAGATCCGCGCCTTTGATCCCAACCAGGGCAATTACATCCTCGCCGGCCTGGCGTCGGCCCGCACCGGCAAGACCGAGGTCGCCTTCGAGCTCTATCACCAGTCGCGCCACATGGCGGACCGCCCGAAAGAGCCGGCAATCGACTGGAACACACTCGGTGGGCGCGTGCGGCGGAACTTCTCATATCGTCAGGCCGCCATCGACGCGCAAGCCAACCTGCGCGGCGTGTTCATGAAATCGTCGGTGGACTACTCGTGGGAGCTCGATGCGGGGGTGCGCAGCGACGTGAAGGTAACCCCGAGGGTCGGTGTGCTGGCGGCTGGGAAGCTTCGCTACCTCGGTGTCGACGGCAGCCTCGATCGGGGTAATCAGACCGGTTATATCGTGGAGGGCGGTGTCCGGTTCGAGGGGCAGGCTGGTGCGATCGAGCTGTTTGTGGCGGGTGAGCGCCGGATCGACCCCTACCCAGTCGAGGTTGGCACCGCTCAGTGGTTCAAAGCAGGCTTTCGTCTCGTCAGCCGCTCGTCTGGACGATAATTGACGAGATATGCGCCATCGGAATTCTTTGACCTGCCTTGCCGCGTTCGCGCTGGCCGGCCATTCTGCTGGTGGCGCTCGCGCCGCTGCAGGCCGCCGTCCGGCCTCCGAAACTCCAGTACCAGATCACCACACTGTCGAACGGCCTTCGCGTGATTCTGTCCGAGGATCATTCGACACCGATCGTGCACGTGTCGGTGACCTATCACGTTGGCTCGAAGAACGAGCGTGCCGGCCGCACCGGCTTTGCTCATCTCTTCGAGCACATGATGTTCAAGGGGTCGAAGAACGTCGAGCCCGAGTCGCATACATCGATCGTCGCGAGCGTGGGTGGTCGCAGCAATGCGTTCACGACGGAAGACGAAACCGTCTTCTGGCAGACGCTGCCGGCGCAGTACATGCCGCTGGCGATGTGGCTCGAGGCGGATCGCATGGCGACGCTGCGCATCGACGACGAGGCGTTCCGGCGCGAGCGCGAGGTGGTGAAGGAAGAACGTCGCATGCGCGTCGAGAACCAGCCCTACGGGCGGCTGTCGGAGATCATCTTCGACCACGCGTTCACGACTCATCCCTACAAGCACCCGACGATCGGCAGCATGGCCGATCTCGAAGCCGCGTCGATCGCGGATGTCCGTGAGTTTCATCAGACCTACTACGTTCCCGAGAACGCCACGGTGACCATCGTCGGTGACTTCGAGTCGGAGCAGGCGCTGCAGATGGTGAACCAGTACTTCGCCCGCGTGCCGAAGGCGAAGCGTCCGGTGCCGCGCGACCTGCCGAAAGAGCCTCCTCAGACCAAGGAGCGCCGGGCTGTCGTCGAGGAAGCCTGGCCGCTGCCTGCCGTTGTCGTCGCGTATCACATCACGTACGACGGCCACCCGGACGCGTATCCGTTGCACATCGCGGCCAAGATCCTGTCGGATGGTCAGAGCTCGCGCATCACGCAGGAGCTCGTCTACAAGAAGCGCCTGGCGTTGACCGCGTTCGGCAGCGCCAACATCATCGAGGATCCGAATCTGTTCTACGCCGTGGCGATCGTGCAGCCGGGGCAGACGCCGGAGGCTGTCGAGCGCGCGCTCATCGATGAGTTCGAGAAGATGGCCAAGGAGCTGATCCTCGACGGGGAACTGCAGCGCGCCAAGAATCAGTTCGCCCGCGACTACATCGTCAGCCGCGAGTCGAACGAGGACAAGGCGAAGCATCTCTCGCATGCGGCCGTGATTCACAACGACATCACGACCGCCGATGGCGAGTTCGACATCTTCGTGAACGTGTCACGCGCCGATGTTCAGCGCGTCGCCAAGACCTACTTCACGCCCACCAATCGGGTCGTGTTGCACATTCTCCCGAAGGGCGGATCACGATGAAGCGGCTTTCGGCTCTCGGCGTATGCCTCTGGATCCTGTCCGCGTCGGCCGCCGGTGCGCAGGTCGTTGAGTGGCCCACGGAGCGCGCCCCGCGCCCGCTGCCCCCGCGCGAGGTCAAGTTCCCGCCATTCCAGTTGAAGACGCTCGCGAACGGCCTGCAGATCGTGAGCGTGTCTCACCACGAGCAGCCTGCAGTGACGATGCGAATGCTCGTCCGCGCCGGCGCCGCACAGGACCCGGAAGGGAAGGGCGGGCTCGCCGAGCTCGTCGCCAAGTTGCTCGATCAGGGGACGAGGACGCGCACCGCGCAGCAGATCGCCGATCAGATCGATTCGATCGGTGGCGCAATGGGAACGGGTTCGGGCACCGATCTGACGTTCGTCAACGCGGTCGTGATGAAGGACTCCTTTGCGCTGGCGATGGACCTCGTGTCGGACGTCATACGGAATCCCGCCTTCTCGCCGGAGGAGATCGAACGGCAGCGTGAGCAGGCAGTGTCGGCGCTCCGCGTGAGCGCTGAGGATCCGACGTACGTCGCGTCGATGCTCTTCGATCGCCTGGTCTACGGGTTCCACCCTTATGGAAAGCCGGGCAGTGGCACGGCACAGTCGCTGCAGCGCGTGACTCAGGACGACCTGCACGCGTTTCATCGACAGTATTTCGTGCCCAACAACATGGTCCTGGCCATCGTCGGCGACATCACCAGCGACGAGGCCTTTGCTGCTGCCGAGAAAGTCTTTGGCGCGTGGCCGCGCGCGGATGTGCCGGCGTGGAAGCCGGTCGACCCGCCGCCGCCGACCCGCCGCCTCGTCATCATCGACAAGCCGGACTCGGTCCAGACCGAGATTCGCGTGGGACAGATCGCCATCCAGCGCAAGCATCCCGATTACCTGGCGTTCGATGTGGCCGTGAAGATTCTCGGTGGTGAGGGCGCCAATCGACTCCATCGTGTGCTGAGGTCCGAACGCGGCCTGACCTATGGCGCCGAAGCCGACACGCAGGCGTTCAAGCAAGCGGGCGACTTCGTCGCGGAGACCAACACGCGCACGGAGACCACGGCCGAAACACTGCGACTCACCGTGGAGGAGATCGCGCGGCTCCAGCGGCAGCGCGTCTTCGAGCGGGAACTCGCCGACGCCCAGGCCTATCTGGCGGGAAGTTTTCCGCTGACGATTGAGACGCCCAACGACATCGCGACCAGCGTCATCAACGCGGTGTTCTATGAACTCCCGATCGAAGAAGTGGCAACCTACCGCGAGCGAGTACAGGCGATTACTCCGGACGACATTCAGCGCGTCGCTCGTCAGTACATCCGGCCCGACCGTCTCTCGATGGTGCTGGTCGGCAACGCGCGCGCGTTTCTGCCAAGCCTCCGCGATGTCGGCTTCACCGACTACGAGGTCATCGCACTCGACGACCTCGACCTGATGTCGGCGACGCTGAAGAAGGAAACGCGATTTCCCTAGCGAGCCTGTCGTCCACCGTTCTCCAAGTCGGGAAAGCTATGCGATGAGGATCATGATCTCCTGCGGCGAAGCCTCAGGCGACATGTATGCTGGCGCGCTCGCCGCTGAATTGAGAGCGCGAGTACCCCAGGCCGAGATCTTCGGGTTCGGCGGACCGCGGCTTCAGGCAGCCGGCGGCCGGCTGGTTGGCGAGTACGGTCCGTTCTCTGTCACCGGTCTCACCGAAGCCGTCAAGGTCGTGCCGCGATCGTTCGCGATGCTGCGCAAGCTGGTCGACACGGCGCGTGAGCTGCGACCGCACGTCTTTGTCGCGATCGATTTTCCCGACTTCAACTTCAAGCTGATGGCGGCGCTGCGCCGGCTGGGGATTCCAATCGTCTACTACGTCAGCCCGCAGCTCTGGGCCTGGCGCCCCGGCCGAATGGACACCATGAAGGAGTACGTCGACCGGGTGATGGTGATCTTCCCGTTCGAGGAGGCGTTGTATCGGAGCGCCGGCGTCAGCGTGCAGTTCGTGGGGCATCCGCTCGTGGATCTGATCCGACCAGGTCAGGACCGGACAGAGTTCCTGCGCGATCGTGGCCTCAACCCGGACGCACCCACAGTGGCGCTTCTGCCCGGCAGCCGGCGGAACGAGGTCGAGCGCATCGTCCCGATACTGACGGATGCGATCGCACTGATTCGAGCGCGTGTCCCCAACGTGCAGTTTGTCGTGGCGTGCGCGCCGAATATCCCGGACGCGATGTTCGCGCCCCTGGTGCATGGCCAACCGGACGGCAGGCTCGTTCTGGTTCGCGACCGCGCCGATGACGTGCTGAGGGCGAGCGACGTGGTGATCACGGCATCCGGCACGGCGACCATCCAGTGCGCGCTGCACGAGAAGCCGATGGTCGTGGTCTACCGTGTGTCACCGCTGACCTATCGGCTGGGGAAGCCCTTCGTGCGCGTCGACACCTTCGCCATGCCCAACCTGGTGGCGGGACGGCGCATCGTGCCTGAGTTGATTCAGGACGATTTCACACCCGAGCGGACGGCGGACGAAGCCGTCACGCTGTTGACAGATGGGAGCAAACGCGCCGAGATGTGTGCGGCGTTGTTCAAGGTCCGGGAACAGCTCGGAGCGCCCGGCGCGACCGCGCGCGCCGCCGATACCGTCCTCGAGGTCGCGATGAGCGCGATGCCGAAGTGAGAGGTGTCCATGTTCAGGTATCTGGTACTCGCCCTCCTGGCGATTGGGTTCAACGCTTCGCTGCACGCGATGGTCGTCGTGCCGGCGGAGTTCGGCGAGATGGTGGCGGCTTCGCAGACGATCATCCACGGGCGAGTGGTCGACGTGCAGTCGTACGAGACCGCCGGGCGCAGGACGATCGAGAGCCTGGTCACCGTGCAGGTCGTCGAGGCAATCAAGGGGCAGCCCGGGAGCACCGCGTACTTCAAGCTGCCCGGCGGGCAGGTGGGTCGCTATCGGCGCGTGATGGTTGGCGCACCGCAGTGTGCGCGCGGGGATGAGGTCGTACTGTTCCTGAAGGGCAGTGCGCCCGCGGTGCCGATGCCATTCGGCTTGACCCAGGGTGTGTATCGAGTCAACCGCGATGCTGCTGGCCGTGCGACGGTGATGCCGATGGTGGCGACTGGCCCGGACCGCATCGTCCGCGGTGATCCGGCGCGACGGCCACTCGAGCTCACGACCTTTACCAGCATGGTGCGAACCGCCGCAGGCGCTCAGCGATGAGCGCGCGTCGCGTGCGTGCCTGGATCGCGGTGGCCATGCTGATTGCAGGGCTGCCGGATGTCGCCCACGCATATATCCACATCGCTATCGAGACCCGAACCGGCGCAATCCCGATTCGCTGGACCGCGCCGCGCGTGCGCTGGTACGCGAATACCGCCGGCGTGCCGGGCGTAAACGCTGCGCAGTTTCAGAGCGAGGTTGCGCAGGCGTTCACGACCTGGGAGAGTGTTCCCACCGCGACGATCGCGTTCGAGTTCGCCGGCTTTACCTCTGCGATTCCGTTTGACGATGACGATCTGTCGGTCTTTGGCTTCCAGAGCGAACCCGACATGGATCGCGTGCTCGGCGCGACGACGTTCATCGTCGACACACTGAGCGGCACGATCATCGAATCGGACGTGTTCTTCAACTCGATCTTTCTCTGGTCCACGGTGGCAACGGGTGACGCCAGCCGGTTCGACCTGCGATCGGTCGCCACCCACGAAATCGGTCACTTCCTCGGCCTCGGACATTCAGCGATCGGTGAGACAGAGATGAGGCCGGATGGTGGACGTCGGGTGCTGGGAAGTGGAGCCGTGATGTTTCCGATCTCGCTCGGGCGCGGAGTGGTGGCAGATCGCACGCTTCAGCCCGACGACATTGCTGGCGTGTCCGACCTGTATCCCGATGGGGGTTTCCGATCGGATACCGGAGTCATCAGCGGTCGTGTCCGCGTGGGTGGCGCAGGCGTGAGGGGCGCCCATGTCGTGGCCTTCAATCCGCAAAGCGGGACGTTGATTGGCAACTTTTCATCGACCGACGGCGCGTTCCGCATCGCCGGCCTCGCTCCAGGCCCTCATGTCATACGCGTCGAGCCGCTCGACGATGCGGATATCGATAGCTTCCTCGATCCGTCCGGCGTCAACGTGAACTTCCAGGCGGCGTTCCATCCACGCCTCATCGTGGCGCCCGCGGGTGGAGCCAACGCGAATTTCGACGTGACCGTGCAGCCGAAATGACGTCGCGGAGGGTCTGTTTCGTCTGCTTCTCCGTCCTTGCGGCCATGACGGTTGCGGCACCGGCCGCTGCCCAGGCTCCCGTAGAACCGATCGGACGCCTCCAGGTTGGCGTGGGCGTTGGGTGGCTTGGCGGGTCGTCCTTCGGCGAGCAACCAGCCGACCTGCGCGCAGCGTCCGGCGGACCATATCGACTTTTCGAATCGGAAACGGACCTTGGATCGACGGCTTCGTTCGAAGCCCGTGTGGGCTTTCGTCTGACACCACGCTTCGGGATCGAGGGGCGCGCCGTACGCAGCGGACCCGAGCTCCATACCGTCGTGTCGAGTGACGCCGAGGTCAGCGGGTCCTTCACCATCTCCGAGAGCATCGATCAATACGTCTTCGATGGCGGGGTCGTGATCGGACTGGGCGAGCTTCAAACCATGGGCTTGATGCCATTCGCGTCCGCCGGCGCCGGCTATGTTCGCCAGCTTCACGAAGGTGATGGTCTGGTCGAGGATGGTCAGCTCTTCTATGTAGGTGGCGGGTTCACACGCGTGCTGTTTTCCCGCCCGCAAGGTCTGATCCGCGCCGCCAGTCTGCGAGCCGATTTGAGACTCAACATCTTGTCTGTCGATCTCGAGGAGGACAGTCGTCCGCAAGGCAGCCTGGCCGGGAGCGTCGTTTTCACGTTCTAGAAGACGCGCGGCTCTCACGATTCGGACCGTGGCTACCGACGAGGTATCATCGAGGGTTATGGCGACCTTGAATAGCTTTGGCACACGCACCGAGATTCGCGTTGGCGGGCAACCGGTGCAGATTTACAGCTTGCCGGCGCTTGAAAAAGCCGGCTTCCCGGGTGTCTCGCGGCTGCCGTACTCGATGAAGGTGCTGCTGGAGAACCTGCTGCGGCGGGAAGATGGCGCGTTTGTAAAGGCCGACGACATCCGTGCACTTGCGCAGTGGAACGCGAGCGCGAACGTCGAGAAAGAAATCTCGTTCATGCCGGCTCGCGTGCTCCTGCAGGACTTTACCGGCGTGCCATGCGTCGTCGACCTCGCGGCGATGCGCGATGCCGTCATCGAGTTGAAGGGCAACCCGGATCGGGTGAACCCCTTACAACCAGTTGAACTCGTCATCGATCACTCGGTGCAGGTGGACTACTTTGGGCGTCAGGACGCGTTTGCGCTGAACGCCGAGCTCGAGTTCTCGCGCAACCGAGAGCGCTACGCATTCCTCCGGTGGGGACAGCGCGCCTTCAACAACTTCAAGGTCGTTCCGCCCGACACCGGCATCGTGCATCAGGTGAACATCGAGCACCTCGCGCGGGTCGTCTTCTCGCAGACCGTCGAATGGCGTCACCGAGGCATATCCCGACACGCTCGTCGGCACTGATTCGCATACGACGATGGTCAATGGGCTCGGCGTTGTGGGCTGGGGCGTCGGCGGGATCGAAGCCGAGGCGGCCATGCTCGGGCAACCCAGCTCGATGCTGATTCCGAAAGTCGTGGGCTTCCGCCTGACCGGAGCCATGCCCAAAGGCACTACCGCGACCGACCTGGTGCTGACGATCACGGAGATCCTTCGCAAGCACGGGGTCGTGGGTACCTTCGTCGAGTTCTACGGTGAGGGTCTCGGCGCGTTGACGATCGCGGATCGCGCGACGCTCGGCAACATGTGTCCCGAGTACGGCGCCACCGTCGCTATCTTCCCGATCGACGACATGACCCTCGACTACCTGTCGCTGACCGGTCGCGACCCGGCGCAAGTGGCGCTGGTCGAGCAGTACGCCAAGGCGCAAGGGCTGTTCCGCATGCCGGGGCACCCGATGCGGTGTACTCCGAGGTCGTCGATCTCGATCTCAGCACGGTCGAGCCGAGTCTCGCCGGTCCGAAGCGACCGCAGGATCGTGTCTCGCTCTCCAAGGCCAAGACCGCCTTTCAAGCCGCGCTTCCATCGATGCAGGTTCCTGCGAAGGGCGGCTCGGGCGCAGCAGCGTCGGCGAAGTCGGCGGTCGCGCTTGCCGATCCTGCCGTGGACGTGCTCGATCACGGCGCGGTCGTGATCGCGGCCATCACGAGCTGCACCAACACCTCCAACCCGAGCGTGATGATCGGTGCAGGGCTGCTGGCGAAGAAGGCCGTCGAGAAAGGCTTGACCAGGAAACCCTGGGTCAAGAGCAGCCTGGCGCCAGGCTCGAAGGTCGTCACCGAGTACCTGAATGCCGCCGGGTTGACGCCGTATCTCGATCAGCTCGGGTTCAACCTGGTCGGATACGGCTGCACGACCTGCATCGGCAACAGCGGGCCGTTGCCGGACGAGATCTCCGCGGCGGTGCGTGAGAAGGGGCTCGTGGTCTGTTCCGTGCTCAGCGGCAACCGCAACTTCGAAGGCCGCATCCAGCAGGACGTGCGCGCGAACTACCTCGCCTCGCCTCCACTCGTAGTCGCATACGCACTCGCCGGGTGGATGACGCACCGACATCACGACCGAGCCGCTTGGGCACGACCGAGGAGGAAAGCCGGTCTACCTGAAGGACATCTGGCCGACCGAACAGGAAGTCCAGCAGACCATGCTCAAGGCAGTGACGGCGGATATGTTCCGCCGGAGCTATGCCGATGTCTTCCGCGGCGATGAGCGGTGGCAGAACCTGGCCGTGGCAGAAGGCAGTCGCTTCGAATGGGATCCGGAATCCACCTACGTGCGCAAGCCGACGTTCCTCGAAGGCATGACCATGGAGGCGGTGCCGCCTCGCGAGATCGTCGGTGGACGCGCGCTCGCCATCCTTGGCGACAGCGTGACGACGGACCATATCTCGCCCGCTGGATCGATCAAGGCAGACAGTCCGGCGGGGAAGTATCTGATCGAGAAGGGTGTGAAACCGGCGGACTTCAATTCGTACGGTGCTCGCCGCGGCAATCATGAGGTGATGATGCGCGGCACATTCGCCAACGTGCGGCTGCGCAACCAGATGGCTCCCGGCACGGAGGGCGGATTCACGCGTTACCAGCCGAGCGGCGAGCAGATGACCATCTACGACGCGTCGGTGAAGTATCAGCAGGCGGGTGTGCCGCTGCTCGTGATCGCAGGCAAGGAGTATGGCTCGGGATCATCTCGCGACTGGGCGGCCAAGGGTACGTACCTGCTGGGCGTGAAAGCCGTGATCGCGGAGTCCTTTGAACGGATCCATCGCAGCAACCTGGTGAACATGGGTGTGCTGCCGCTGCAGTTCAAGACCGGCGTCACGGCGGCTTCACTGAAGCTGACCGGGACGGAGGAGTTCACGCTGCGTGGCATGGGGGACGACTTGAAACCGCGAGGTGACGTTCGCGTCGTGGCGAAGGCAGCCGACGGGTCGACGCTCGAGTTCGTTGCCACGTGTCGCATCGATACGCCGGAAGAACTCGTCGCCTTCAGGCACGGCGGCATACTGCCTTATGTAGTTAGGCAGCTTGTCAATAAACAGTAGATCAAAGGTCAAAGACGAGGTATTACGTATCAGGGTACTGAGTATCAGGTTCCACGTACGAGGTGTAAGGTGCTGATCTCGCGGTTCGGTTTCGTGTGCAGGACGAGTGTTCTGGTGTTGATCGTCGTCGCGAGCGGCACAACTGCAGTCGCTCAGCGTCGCCCGGCACAGATCCGTTCGCAGGCAAGTGGGCCGGCGCCAGCACCACCTTCCACTGGTTCACCGTCCAGGAATGCCGCAACGTTCCGGCAGAGACCTTTCGTGCGTGCGCCGGGACTGCCGCTGCGTGGGCTGAGGCTTCCTGTGTTCCCGGTCTTCTGGGGATGGGGAACGTTGCCCTTCTACGTGGACAGCGTGAGCGCGCCGCTTGCCGATGGTCCCACCGGCGGCATCCAACTGGATGTGCAGCCGTGGCGCGCGGGCGTGTTCGTCGACGGCGTCTATGCCGGTCGCGTCGAGGACTTCAAGGGGTACTACCAGCATCTCGAGGTCGTCGCCGGGCCACATCAGATCACGGTCGTCGAGCCGGGGTATCTGCCGCTCGTCTTCGAGGTCATGGTCGTGCCGGGTCGAACGACGACGTTCCGTGGCACTCTCAACACGCGCTGAACTGAAGGAGAGAGGCGCTAGCGGCGGGCAGCCAGGGCGTTGATATCGCGCGAGTAAAGAATCCGCTTCGGATACCCCGACGCTGCGACCTCGATGAACGCCCGACCGAAGTTGCTCGTCGTCGTACCACGCAGCAGGGGTCGCAACACCGGGTAGATTGGCGCCAGCACGGTATACGCCGCCTGCACCCATGGCGTCTTCGACCGCACTCCGCCAACAGGCTGAATGTAACCAGGCCGGAACATGTAAGCAGCCGCGAACGGCAGCGCGAGCAATGCATTTTCCGTTCGGCCCTTGACGCGCGCCCACATCGTCCGCCCGCGTTCGCTGCTGTCGGTTCCTACACCGGACACGTAGCAGAAGGTCATACGCGGATTCGCGCCGACCATCGCGCGCGCCGCCGCCAGCGTCAGGTCGTAGGTCATCCGTGTATAGTCAGGCTCACTCATTCCGATTGACGACACGCCGAGACAGAAGAAGCACGCGTCGCACGAGGCGAAGTCGCGTGCGAGGCTGTCGTAGTTGAAGAAATCCTTGTGAAGGATCTCGCGAAGCTTCGGATGACTGCGACCGGTCGAGGATCGAGTGACCGCCAGCACCGATCGAACACGCGCGTCGGAGAGGCACTCGATAAGTGCTCCGGCTCCAACCATCCCTGTCGCGCCGAAAAGAACAACGTTCACGACGTCACGTCCCTCATTCCACCTCCAGTCGGGTGAGTTCGTCGGATGACCCGTTCGCGCTAACGCTGCGGCCGATCGCTCTGTCGTGGTGAGGGCTGGTCGGATGTCCTCTTGATGACGCTGATCCTGCCGTCACTCTCCAGGAAACATCCCTTCACGTCTCTTGACGTCGTCGACACCCTGCTCTCGCAACTGCTGCAGCAGATCTTCGGTGGTGATCATTTCGGATCGAAGATTCCGGCGTTGAATCTGACCGTCACGAATCAGCAGCAGTGAGGGTGGATGGAGCAGCCAGTAGACGAATCGGAATCGATAGGCGAGCCAGTCGAGCGCGTAGTTCCAGGCGATGATCGTTCCGACGACGATCGCACCTTCCGTCAATGACTTGTATTCGCCGGCCATGCCGTTCTGCGCGGCGTCTGCGATGAGCACGACGACGAGTAGATCGGATACGGATAGCGATCCCGCTTCCCGGCGAAAGACGCGGAATCCCGCCAGGATGAAGAGGTACATCAGCGATCCTCGGATCATCAGTTCGAGGATGCTGCCCGTCGGCACGAAGATGGCGTACCAATCGATCGTCCAGTGTCCTGGGAGCATGTCGCTCTGGGTTCTACACTCCGTTCGTGATCAGATCCGGAGCACACTCCATGCCCACCCCTCTGTGGATCAGCTGAGTCCTGGCTAGGACGTGCGGCCGAGTGATCCGCTGGGAAGCTGGAGGTGGGCGTTCAGATGGCCGGCAACCCCAGGCGAGACTCTTGAAAACGTTGCAAGCCTTCGCCCTGTCTTGCCGTCCAGTCGGAAGCTCAACGTTGAATCTGCAGGAGCTCTGGCGACGAGTCCAATGCCGTGTCGAGGATCGAGCCGCCCGATCGAGGGCGTGGCCGCGTCTCGACGCTCGACGCACGGCGGCCGAACTCGCTCAGGATCGTCTCGAGCACCGGCAGCATCATGCCAGCGCGCTTCGCCCGAATCACGAAGTCCCACAGCGGTTCGAATTTCTTCCAGCCGGCTGAATAGGCGAAATGGCGGAGTCCGGCGATCCATTCGTCGTGCGCGGCCGCCCCGCGTGCGATCGACCGCCATCGATAGAACTCACGATAGGCCCAGTGATAGCCGCGCTCCAGTTGATCGGCTGACAGCTGCGCAGGTCGAAACACGGTGTGTCGCGTGTCGTAGAGATCCCAGTCATGAACGGTGAGGCGACCTTGCTCCGAGAGGCGACGGTAGAGTGCCGTGCCGGGGTAGGGCGTGAGGATGTGAAACGTCGCGGTTTCGATCCCGTGATCGATCGCCCATTCAACCGTCCGCTCGAACACCGACCCATCGTCGCCGTCCATCCCGAAGACGAAGCTCCCGTTGATCATCACGCCCAGATCGTGAAGCCGGCGGATCGCGGCGGCATAATCACGCCGCAGATTCTGATACTTCCGCTGCTCGGTGAGGTTGGCCGGATTCAATGTCTCGAAGCCGACGAACAGGCTTCTGAGTCCAGCCTCGACGGCTTTCTCGAGGAGGCCCGGTGCGAGCACCGCGTTCACCGTGCCGGCGGCTTGCCAGAGGCGGCCCATTCCGCGCATGCCGTCGAACAGCGCGGACGCGAAGCGTCGATCGCCAAATAGATGATCGTCAAGGAAGTACAAATGCCGCCCCGGCAATCGCTCGATTTCAGCGAGCGCCGCGTCGACGCTTTGCGTGTAGAACGATCGTCCACCCTCGAAGAAGGCCTCCTTGTAACAGAAGTCGCACACGTGTGGGCAGCCGCGCGAGACAACGATCGAGTTGGGAACGAGGTAAAGACGCCGCTTGATCAGATCCCGTCGAATGAATGGGAGGCCCTCGAGTGTTCGAACCTGCGAGCGATAAAGGCGCTCCGGATGGCCACGCCGAAAGTCCGCGAGGAATCTCGGCCACGTGTCTTCTCCCGGGCCGATGAAGATCGTGTCCGCATGCGCGGCCGCTTCGTCAGGAAGCGACGTGACGTGCAGTCCGCCGAGCACCACGTAGGCGCCACGCGCCCGATAGTGATCGGCAAGCCGATAGGCGCGGTACGCCGACGTGATGTAGACCTGAATGACGACCACGTCCGGTGAGTCGTTGAGGTCCAGCGTCTCGACGTGCTCATCCTGAATCTCGACCTCGTCATCGCCGAGATACCCTGCGAGCGTGGCGAGGCCAAGCGGTGGGAAGAGCGAATACTTGATGGGACGCCAGAACGGGCTGGTTGCTTCCGTCAGCGCGGGAAGGATCATCTTGACCTTCACTGCGCGCCCTCCCCGATGAGCAATACCGAGATATCACGCGAGCGCGGGCCATCGAGCTCGACCAGGAAGACCCGTTGCCAGCGTCCCAGCACGAGACGCCCGTTCAGCACATTGAGGCAGGCTGACGGTCCAAGCAGCAAGGCTTTGCAATGGGACCAACCGTTCGGACGTTCGCCCGGGTTCACATTGACGGTCCGCGCATCCTCATCGTCATGCCGATAGGGCACGTCATCTGGCACGACCCTGTGAAGAAGCGACGCGAAGTCCTCGAGGAGCAGCGGCTCGCCTTCGTTGACGACGATGCCGGCGGTCGTGTGCAGGCTCTGGACGTTCAGGAAGCCGGTGACGATATGCGATTCGGCGAGGAGCGCCTCCAGGCTGTCCGTCAGGTCAATGAATTCCGTGGAGCGTTCGGTAGCGATCCGAACCCTCGTGTGTCGATAGACGAAGGCGGGCGCGAGCGTTTCCATCGATGTCCTCCTGACTGGAAGCATCGACCGTGCGAGGCGGGAAGTCTTCAGGGAGCCGTGAGCGAATAGTGAGATCTTTGTGATTCAGCTCCGGAGTGCCGAATTTCACGGGGTTAAGGCTCGTCGCGTCAGGCCGATGGAGAGGCCTATTCCGAAGAGCGCACCCTCGCCCGTACCTATGACTGCGGCGGTCAGTGGCCCGAACTCCGGTTCGCCAACGAGGCGGGCGATTGGCGTCAATGCCGCCTGAGACCCAAGCGACGCCTGGGCAATAGCGTGGATCGTGCCGCCAACAAGCGGCCGGCCCGCGAGCGTCAACAACAAGGCGGCCAGACCGCACGACACTGCGGTGAATGTCACAGCGCGAAGACGCTCACGCCCGCGCGGGGCAGCAAGGCCACCCTCTGCACGCCACGTGCTGAGGCTGTAGCCAAGCCCGGCCGCGGCGCCGATGACGAGTCCTTCGAGTCCACCGCCGGTATCGACATTGACCCCCACCAGCGTCGCGAGGCTCCATCGACCGAGCCATTGAGCGGCAAAGCCGGCAATGCCGCCGCCAAGCGCCGCACCAGAGACGAGCGCGATGAGACGGCGGGATCGCGCAATCGACTCGGCCACCGACAACCCGGCGCCCACGCCGGCACCGCCCGCAGCCCCGCAAACTCCGCCGATGACGGCAAGCACCGGTACCAGGTCGAGAGACGCGTTGCTCGATGGTGCGGCCGCAAGCACAACTCCACCGACGGCGCCCGCGACAACACCGGCCAGGCCCCCGCCTGCCGACGCGCCGGCCCAGCGAGTGGCAGCGAAGGTAGCCGCCCGGCGCATGCGGAGTCGTACGAGCTCGGCGACCGTGGCCAATGGTGCAGGTTCGCCAAGGATGGGGACAGCGCCGGATTCTGCCGTGTCCCAGCGCGTGTCTCTCAGCAAGGCGCGCGCGAAAGTATGGCGGGGACGTGTGCCGAGCCGCTTCATGGCTTCGGCCGTTCCAAGCGCGTGCAGCAACTCGGCCGCCTCCCGCTGATCTTCCTCCTCGTTCGGGGTCGCGTCCGCGCGCGTGAGCGTTTGTAAAAGGGGCTCGAAAGGATCGGAGACGGTCTCCATACTCGTCGTCAGCGCCGGGGTGTTCGCCTGTTGATCCTGCCAGTCGCCATCATCGTCCTCCTCGAAGACCTCCGCGAAGACGAAGCGGTACCCGTGGCGGGAGACGGTGCGAACGAATCGCGGCTCGCGAGAATCATCACCAAGCACCCGGCGTATGGTGCGGATTGCCTGGCTCAATGCGCTGTCCGAGACGACGACGTCGCTCCAGATGCGCTCGAAGATCTCGCGCCGATGGACGGCTTCGCTGCGGCGCTCGATGAGGAACACCAGCAGATCGAAGTAGCGGGGGATGAGCGGCACCTCGCGCCCGTTGCGAACGAGGACGCGACGACGCGGTGACAGGGTGAATTCGCTGAACCGATACCGGGCCATGAGCCGAAGCCACTTATAGTAGTCGTGATTGCGTGAGTGACGACGTAAAGGCCCAGGCGATCGACATCGCCTCGGTAAGTCAAAGGGCAAAGGTCCAAGGACCGCAAGAAACATCAAGAGGCGACACACCGAGCCCGGCTATGATGGCGTAGTCATGCCGTCCACCCGGGATCTTCTGCAGGTTGTTCGCGAGATTCGTCATCGACGTCTCGCCGGCTCGACGCTCGATCAGCTGGCCACGCGCGCCGGCTGGTCACCCTTCCATTTGCATCGCGCGTTTCGCGCCGTGGTTCGCGAGACGCCCAAGCAGTACGCACTGCGCCTCCAGTTACAGAAGGCGGCTGCCCGGCTGGTGTCGAGCGACGAGTCCATTCTGGATGTCGCGATAGGCGTCGGCTTCAACAGTCATGAGGTCTTTACCAGGGCGTTCCGTCGCCAGTTCGGTCTGACACCGACGGCCTATCGCGCTCGAGCGCTGGCCGACGCCTCACCCGAAACGCGCATGCGCCATGTGGCGCTAATTCACACGTCGGGGCCCTGCCTGGGCCTCTTTCACATTCCCACGTCCTCACCCCGGAGATTGTCGATGCCCACGTTGTCGATTGAGCGTCGCGATATCGCGCCGCAACAGTTCCTGTTCGTCCGCATGCGGGTCGCTCGGCACGAGCTGTCCACCGCGATTGGCGAAGGCCTGGGCAAAACGTTTCCGTACGCGATGCGGACCGGGCTGGCCATCGCGGGCCGGCCAACGACACGCTATCTGTCAACGGGACCAGGGCTCTACAACGTGGAGATCGGAATGCCGGTGGCCGCTGCTGCACGTGGCGAGGGTGATGTCGAAGTTGGTTCGCTTCCCGGTGGTCCGGTCGCTGTGGCGGTTCACGGCGGATCGTACGAGCAGCTCAGCGAAACCTACGCCGCGCTCGAACGCTGGATCGAAGCCAACGGATTTCGTGTTGGTGGTGCGCCTTGGGAGGCTTACATCACCGACCCGGCTGACCATCCAGATCCGGCGGAGTGGAGGACGGAGGTGTTTTGGCCGCTGCACCCGTAGGTCAAGGGGCAAATGTCAAAGGTTAAAGGCGAGGTCAAAGGTTCCAGGTTCCGGGTCTTAAGTGTCAGGGTACTAGGTATCAGGTGAGGCGTCCTGATCCGTGCCGTGGTCGCGTCGTTTCGACGTCACCACGATTCGACCGAGGATGCGTGCCAGTTGGCGCGCTTCGTCGAGCAGCGCGATGCACTGCGGTTGAGACCCCAGTTGGCTGGCTGCGCAGACGCGCAGCCAGCGGACGGTCTCGTTGGCACCGCGTAGTGCGATCTCGTTGAATCGGATGAACTCCTTCCGCGACGACCCGCCGAGCGCTTCTTCCCGATTCCCACCAATCGATCCTGCCGCGTCGACCAGTTGCTGGATGATCCGGACGGTCTTGGGTCCCTTCTGGATGGTGTCGACGAAGGTCAATACATCGGTGAAGAACCGAAAGAGCGTTCATCGATCCCGTTCGGGTCGTTGCGATCCATGCGGACCAAGGAGTGCAGCCACCGTGCCGAGCAGCCAACAGTTCGTATCTCTCGGGAAATGGTGGGGCAGTGGCTCGCGGCACCTCTCCACGGCGAAGAACGTGCAGCATTTGACCCGGCGCACGTACGCTATCTGTGCAGCGGAGTCTTGAATGATCCGCGCGGCGATTGCAGATAAGATCATGCGCTTCGACCCCAATGATCTGACGATGCTTGAGCGCGTGGCTGGCGCAGGCGGTCACCGAGATCGGTGTGATTGCGCAGTCACAATCTGGAGGAAGCAATGCTGATGACCCGAAGGACAAAAGAAGAAGCAGGAGGACGACGTCGATCTCGTGACGCCGGTTGTGGTCACGACCGTGTTGACATCCGTAGCCAGTACTCCGGCGACAGCGAGCACGCCTGGCCCGGATCCGCTATCGAGTAGCAGCAGCGACTTCGGTGGCGGCGACACGGGCGGCGGCGGCGGTGGTGGTGACTTCTAGCCTACGAAGTGGTGATGAAGATGGCACAGGTGGCTCGCTTCCACCCGGTCCCGTGATTGTCAAGCGTCCGATTCGTGGTCGGACGATGTGGATCACGAAGAGTGCGTCTGCCGAACAGCCTGTGCGCAGTCCGCCGCAGGGCCCGTCCGCCCCTCACGTCTCACTGGCGAACCCGCAAGGTGTAGGAGGCACATCAGTGGGGCTGGTGGGTCATGCAATGCTTCCGTTCATGAGCGCCCCGATTGCGGCAGTTCGACGTAAGCTGCTTCGCGCCAAGGTGCACCTAGGGCGCGTGACCACATTGGCAGACGCGATAAGGTTCAGTAGATGTGGTCGAGGAGACGATCAAAGAACTCCGCCCTGTATTCGATGGCAGTGGTCGGAAGCGCCGCCGTACAGCACGCAAGTAGGCTTCGCAGGCACCGCTGTCACAGGCGGACGCGAGTGCATCGGTAAGTCGAACCTGAGACTTGGGACCTGGGACTCGGTACCTAGAAACTGCCACGTGCCACCTGAGTACCCTGTTACTTGAGACTTTTGACCTCGCCTTTGCCTTTTGACCTTTGCCCTTTGACCTACGGTTCTAGTCCCTCAGCCGCCGGTCCAATCCGTGCCAGAACAATAACAGGCACCAGGCCGGCGAGGACGATGAGCAAGGCGGCGATGGCGGCATCCTCGTACGTTCCCCGTGCCGCTTCACCGTACAGATGCGTGGCGAGCGTCTCGAAGCCAAGCGGCCGCAACAGCAGTGTGGCCGGCAGTTCCTTCATGCAGTCCACGAAGACGAGCAGCGCTGCCGTCGCAAGTGCGGGACGAGCGAGCGGCAGATGAATCCGCCATAAGCACCTGCCCGCCGTGTGTCCCAGTGTCCGCGCGGCGTCGTCGAGTGACGGAGGGATTCGGCTGAACCCTGCTTCGATGCCACCGGCGGCGACGGCCAGGAAACGAGCGACGTAGGCATAGACGACGGCAACGCCAGTGCCAAGCAGCAGCAGCCCGGACGAGAACCCAAACACTTGGCGCGTGGCGGCGTCGATGCCCGCCTCGATGCCGGTCACGATCGGCAGCAGGCCTATGGCGAGCACGGTTCCGGGCACGGCGTAACCCAGCGACACCGTGCGGACGAATGCGGAACCCGGGCCGCCCCGGCTGATGCGCGCGGCATACGCCACGATCACTCCGGCCCCGATGGTGATCACCGTTGCGATCGCGGAGACGATGACGGTATTGAGCGTTTCGGTCACGATCGCCGGAGAGAGGCCCGCGAATCGAAGCCGTTCGAGCGCGGCGTCCACGAGGTACGCGGCGGGGAAGACAAAGCCGATCGTGATCGGCGCCGCGGTCGCGGCCAGAGCCAGCGCTCCAGGCCATCCTCGCAGCCTGTGAGGAATGAGCGGGCGCGGATGCTGGGCATCGTTGGCGTACCGGTGCTGTCGCCGGGCGTAGCGTTCGACGATCACGATCGCCAGAACCACGGCGAGCATCGCAACCGCGATCTGCGCGGCGCCTGCGAGGTCCGACCGCGTCACCCACGTCGTGTAGATCGAGACCGTGAGCGTCCGCACTCCCAGAAACTCGGCTGCGCCGATGTCGTTCATCGCTTCGAGCAGGGCCAGCGTCAGGCCGACGGCAATCGCCGGCCGCGCGAGCGGAATCGCCACACGCAGGAACACTCGACCCCGACCGCTCCCCAACGTGCGTGCGACGTCGATGAGGTTGGCCGACTGCATCAGGAACATTGCACGCGTCGTGAGATAGACGTACGGATACAGGGCGAAGCCGAGGAGCGCGATGCATCCCCACATCGACCGGATGTCCGGCAGCCTGAAGTCGCGAGGATTGTCGATGTCGAGCCAGGCGCGCAGTGTTGTCTGCACGGGCCCGACGGGATGCAGGATGTCGAGGTACGCGTAGGCGATGATGTACGTCGGGACGGCGAGTGGCAGGAGCAGCGCCCAGTCGACAACTTTGCGGCCTGGAAAGTCGTAGGCGGTCGTCAGCCACGCCGTTCCGGCCCCGACTGTTACCGTCAACGCGGCGACGCCGATGAGCAGCAGCAACGTGTCGCGCACGGCTGCTGGCAGCACGTAGGCGATCAGTTGTTCCCAGAGCCCGTCAGAACCGCCCGACGCTGCGACGATGAGCGCGGCGATCGGGGCGAGAACCAGGAAGGCAATGCCGCCGGAGGCGACCAGCCAGGCATTGATGCCCGGCCAGTGCGCCATCCGGCCCAGCGTCGGGGACGTCAGCGGTCGAATCCGACTTTGTCCACGAGCTTGCTGGCCGCCGCGCGGTGGCGCGCGACCTCTGTCAACGAGATCGAATCGACCTTCAGCGTGCCGAGCGCAGCAATGATCGGGGTCACGCCCGCGCCGGCTTTCACCGGGTACTCGTAGTTGGCCTCGGCGTAGATCTTCTGCGCCTCGTCCGAAACCAGATATTCGAGGAACCTAATGGCCGCGGCTTTGTTCGGCGAGTTCTTTGCAATCGACGCGCCTGATACGTTCACGTGCGTCCCGCCGCCGGCAAACGTTGGCAGGATGACCTTGATGGCGGAGCCCCACTTCTGCTGCTCTGCGCCGCCGGCGCCGCTCCGCATCAGCCCGACGTAGTACCAGTTGGCCACGGCGATCTCGCAGATGCCGCCCATGATGTCGCGTGCGCCGTCGCGATCGCCGCCGGTGGCCTTGCGCGCGAGGCCGCTCTTGAATCCGTTCAGCCATGTTTCTGCTTTGGCCTCGCCGTGATGGGCGATGTAGGCGGCGATGAGCGCGGTGTTGTACGGATGCTGTCCGGCACGCGTGCAGACCTTGCCCTTCCACTGCGGATCGGCGAGCTGCTCGTAGGTGAACGACGACAGGTTGAGATCCTTGTTGACGTACAGAACGCGCGCGCGCAGCGACAGGGCGAACCATTCACCCTTGCTGCCGCGCAGGTTGGCGGGTACTGCTTTTTCGAGAACCGCCGACTGCACCGGCTGCGTGAGCCCCTTCTCGACCAGATCGATCAGTGCGCCGATATCGACGGTCATCAGCACGTCCGCCGGTGAGCGCGTCCCTTCTGCGGCCACGCGTTCCGGGAGTCCATCCTTTACGAAGATGCTGTTCACCTTGATACCGGTGGACTTGGTGAAGGAATCGATGAGGGGCTGGATCAACCCTGGCTCCCGGGTCGTGTAGAGATTGACTTCCTGGGCGGCAGCGGGCGTGACGGCAGCTGTTACTGTGCACGAGAATATTGCGAGGGCGATGGTTCGCATCGATGAGCGTGTCATGATGTGCTCCGGTACATGTTCAAGAGGCTATCGAGTGTTCGTCGTCAGGCACAACAACGACACACGGAGTATCAACGTCGAGGTGAATGATGTCGCCCGGTATCAGTCGCGTACCGCCTGTGACACGCAACGCCACCGGTTGTCTGAGATCGCCGACTTCGACGACTACGCGGTCGGCTTCGCCCAGGAACTCTGAGGCCACGACAGTGGCGCGCACATTGGTCGGGCTCCCAGCCACGCGCAAGTGGTGCGGCCGGATGCACACCCGCGCGGCGGTGCGATCTGGCAGATGCGGCGCGGCAAAGCTGCCGAATGGTGTTTCGATGCCGCCGTCGAGGCACAATCCTGTCAGTTCATTCACGTCGCCGAAGAATCGCGCGGTGAAGGCGGTAGTCGGCCGCTGGTACAGGTCCTCGGCAGAACCGTACTGAAGAAGCCGTCCTTCACGCAGCAGCGCGATACGGTCTGCCATCGCGATGGCTTCGCCCGGATCGTGCGTCACGACGATCGTCGTGGTACCCAGGTCGCGCAGCAAGTCGACAGTATCTCGGCGCAGGCGTTCGCGAAGATGCCGATCGAGGCTCGAGAACGGTTCATCCATCAGGAGCACGCGCGGTTTCGGCGCCAGCGCACGCGCCAGCGCGACACGCTGACGTTCACCTCCCGAGAGCATGTGCGGATAGCTCGCCGCGTAGCGCGTCAGGTCGACACGCTCGAGCAGATCACCTACGGTCTGCGAAATCTCCCGCCGGGCGCGTCCGATGAGCCCGAAAGCGACGTTGGCCGCCACCGTGAGATGGGGGAACAGGGCATAGTCCTGGAAGACGAGACCCACTCGCCGCTGGTCAGGCTCCACAAAGCGATCGGGGCCTGCCACTTCGATCCCCTCGATCCGGACGCGCCCCTGCGTGGGACCTTCGATGCCGGCCACGAGACGCAGAAGAGAGGACTTGCCGGACCCTGATGGTCCAAGGAGCGAGACAATCTCACCTCGTTCGATGTCCAAAGAGACGTCGTTGACGGCCAGAACCTCATCGAAACGGAGGCTGACACCATCAAGCGACACCATGGGCCCCGAGGGCTGTGCACTGGTCTTGAGACTGAATCTCACTCTGACTATTGGAGCACAGACGAGACCAGCTTCAAAAGATCAAAAGGTCAAGGTCCTTATGCATTCACCTTCGAGTCCCCCCTGGCAGTGAACTGGGCGATGACCGTCATGAACTTGGCAAGTGTCGGTACGGCAGTCGTAACGCCCGCCGCCATCGTGAGCGTCGCGTCGAACGCTTCACGCTGTGTGACCGCGAGGAACACGACGGCGATGACCGCTGCCATCCCGAGCGGGAAGCGGAGTCGATCCCAGAGACTTGGTCCGGCCTGCCGCTCCAGCGCGACGACTTCACTCCGACACTCCGATTCCAGCACGAACCGCCGGAAGCTGCGATTCATCAGCCGCAGTTCCGGATCCTTGCGGAGCAGTCCGCGCGCCAGCAGCCTGCGCACCACGCGCCGCGACGCCGCGCTGGCCAGCCCGTGTCGAGCGACATGTTCCAGGACGATGCGCTCGTCTTCGGTGCACGACTGCCAGAGATTGCGATAGATCGCCGCCGCGCGTTCCTCGAGTTCTTCGAGGATCTGATCCCTGGTCGGCAGGCCGGCCCTGAACGACGGCGTGCCTTCCAGGTCTCGACAAAACGGCTCGACTGCCTGGCAGGCCGCAGCTTCGGCGTCGAGCAGTTCCTTGCGCCAATCACCCTGCACGCGAGAGTCTGTCCACCGTCTCTGCAGGTTGTCGAGGCGCTCTTCGATGAGATGCCACAGCTCGCGCCACCACGCCGCACGTGACGTAACAGCGGGTCCTTTCACCCCCGACTCTCCCGAGGCACGCGTGTTGACCACGGTGAGTCGCGCGAGAACCTTCGACCAGCGCTCTGGCTCCTGACTCCATCGCCACGAATCGCGAACGCTTACCGCCAGCGCTTTCTTGGACATCCTGGACAGCAGCAGCACCGTCTGATCCGGTTCGGCCATCAGGTCGTCCAGCAACTCCAGCTTGCGTCGCATCATTGCCACGTCATCAGACTCGTCGTCCAGGTCAGGGATGACGATGCGCTGCATCGGGCCGAGCTCGCTGACAGCACGCTTCGCCTGCCGCCAGGCGTTCGACACATTTGCCGCGGTGACGATCGGCATCAACGGAAGGACGTGATCGCCTCTCAAGTCCTGTGCGAGCGTCACGGGCTGCTCGCAGATGACCAGCACGTGCTGCCCGGGTGAGGTCACCACATGGCCGTTCGTGCAGACCGGCTCCACGACATCGGCGAGCACCACGCGGCGGAGGAGGTAGCCGACGATCCAGTAAGCGCCGAAGGCGACGCCGGCCAGCATGGCCAGCGAAACCGCGGCCGTCCACACCAGGCGCGAGACGCCACCGAGAGAGAAGACGTCGAGGATCGGCAGACTTTCGTGACGAGACTTCGAGACGATACTCGGGTTCCTGTACTCGCACCGTCACTGACAGTTCGCCAGGCGCAGGCCTGTGGCTCTCCCAGGCGTCGTCGTCGGACCGCTCGTGCATCAGTTCGCGAAGCGCAACCGCAGCAGGTGTGAAGTACGGCACGTAGTCCTCGTACTTCGAGTGCACCTTGCGTCGGTCTTCAGGCGGCGGGTCGCCGGTCGCCGGCGCGGCACAAGTCACGCGACTGTCATAGAACACGTTGTCATATCGGACGTCTTCCGGTCCGAGAGCCGGTTCTCCTGGTTGGGTGCATTTCACGACCCGTTGCACGGCGTGCGCGAGCGCGATCTGCTGATCCTTGAGGTAGGCATCGAGGTGCAGGTTCGAGGAGAGCGCGAAGAGCGACGCCGCCGGCACGGCTGCGGTGATCGCCAGCATCATCGCGGCGGCAAGACGATAGTCACGACACAAGTCCGACCAGGCCTTGGGTTGTCCGACGTCTCTCGGCCGGGTCTTGAGAACGACGCACGTGATGCTCCACAACGCCGGTGGCAGGCAGAGCCCAGTCCACACGATGGTCATCGCCTCGGCCCGAGCGGTGACGGCGAGCCAGAAGAGCAGTGCTGCGCCGTAGACGTAGGCGAGGGCTCGATACCAGGGACGCCGCAGCGGATCTCGGCCACACCCATGATGCCCTCGAGACTATGAGCACCAGGGTGAGCCCGATCCACAGGAGCACGTAGCCGCACTGCAACAGCAGCGCCACTGCCGACCACTCGAGGACGAGCGCGCGTCCGGGCTGCTTGGCGTGGAGAGCGACGATGGACCAGCCGGGGACAAGCGTTGGCTGCACGTAGGCGCGATACGGCCTGCCCCAGTAGGACGCGTTGACGGTGCCGGCACCGTGTGTTCTCACGAGTGATTGCAGCCGGCGGTTCTGATCGGTTTCGACCAGCAGGTTCTCGTGGACGTTGCGCTGTGTGTCCGAGTGGAAATGCACCAGGCCATCCTGGTCGATCACGGCGAACTCGAATCCAGGTGGAAGGACCGGTTCGAGCAGCGGGCGCATCGGGATCGACAGGGCAGCAACCGGCAGTTCGTCGGATTTGGTTGGCATCGACAGGACGACTTGCGGCTGGCCGGTCGTCCACGACCAGTGCGATTCCAGGACGCACCCCTTGGGACATGACGCAATCCTCCACAGTCCTTCACCCGATCGCGACTGGTGAAAGTAGGCGCGGTCCGCCACCTTCACTCGCTCCCGGACCTCGCGGGTGAAGGCAGCCTTCACCCGCTGGAAGCCGAGGATGTCAATGAGCGCGAACGCATTGAAATCGCGGTAGTGGCCTGGCAGATCCTCTCGGCTAGACCATCGAGAGGTGATGGCCAGACAGGGATCTGGCGGCGGAGTGCTGTCGCTCACGCGAGGCTTGATGTCGACGCAGCCGCTGTCTTTCAAGGTCTTCGTCATCTGCCGCAGCTGCTCTGTGGCGGTGTTGATCTCGTGGGCCAGGCGCAAGTCGATCCGGTCCGCCAGTTGCTCGAGTTGGACGTCGACGTCTGCGCTCAGGCGCGCGTAAGTGGACGTCGTGAGAAGGAGCATCGTGGCGAGCGCCAGGCCGAAGATGCCGGATGCACCAAGTTGCAGGTACATCGAGCCGTGTCACGCGCTGCTGCGCTCCGATCAACGCGACCTTGAGGAACGACCAGCATACGAGCAGAGCGATGACGAGCACGGCACCGGCCAGCACCAGCACCGGAGAGATCGCTAGCGACGCCTCGACCATGGCCTGCGACTCCACGAGCCCGACCACCACGAACCCTTCGCCGCCCTCGGAGCGACAGCACGGCTGTTTGAACAAGCGGGTACTGCACACCGGCGATGAGCACGCGCTCCTCGGAGACGCTGTCAGCAATCGAGCTCTTCGCACGCGTCGCCTCGGCCCCTTTCGGCAGGAGCGCCGTCACGGATGTGGCGTGCATCTCGGTCGTTCGTCGTCCGGCCGCATAGACGATGGCGCCCTTCACGTCGGCCAGCAGCAGGGTATCGAATGCGCCCTGATTGAGCTTCGGGCGGAAGATGCTGTCCAGTGTCTCGGCGGCGGGTACCTTGATGCTGACGAATGCATTCTTCGAATCATCACCGGCGCTCGCGAGCCAATCGAATTGCAGGTCTTGCCCGTCGCTCTTGACGCGGCTGCTGTAATCGGCGAGCCGGCGCATTGGCTTTTCGATCTCGTTCTTTGTGTCGGCCAGCCACACCTCGCCCCCCTCGAGTTCGTGCAGGGCACCTTTGCTCCCCCGACGGCGTTCATTCGTATGCGCGTCTTCACTCGCTCGCGATGCGGCCGGCCACGGGATCCATTGGCCTTTGGCGGTGATCCCGGACAGCCTTGGGGAGACCTCTTTCAGGTACACACGGCTGCGGTTTTCGAAGAGTTGCTCGGTCTGGCGCGCGAGGACGGCGAGGAGGCGGAAGTTGCGGCTCTGGAGGTAGTGCTCTCGATCCTTGACGTTGCTCCAATAGGCCAGCCCGAGGGCCGACACGATGACGACGCCGAGTGCGGCGCCCATCACTGGCAAGTTCTTCCACGCGTTCTTCATGACCAGCTCTCTCGAATCGTTCTCGTTCGCAGGGCCCTCTCGAAAAAGATCAACGCGAGGAATCGTCCAGCCGAACAAGTACGCCAGAATGGCCGGTGGGCCGATCCGCTATGTCCTCTGATCCTCAGGCGTTGTCCTCTGAAGCCATCAAGGCCAAAGCCGGCGAGCTCGGTTTCGATCTCTGTGGCATCGCCTCGGCCGAGTCGTTTCCGGAACTGGCGTTTCTCGAGGAGTGGCTGCAGCGAGGCTACGAGGGAGAGATGTCATGGATGAGCCGGACGCGCGAGCGGCGCGCCGACGTGCGCAACGTGGTGCCCGGTGCCCGCAGCGTCATCGTGACCGCGACTCTGTACAACACCGATCGACCGTACGCGGACCAGCAGCCGTCGGATGTCGCGCGACTCTCACGGTACGCGTGGGGTGACGACTATCACGACGTCCTCAAGTCGCGGCTCGACCGCCTGCTCGAATGGATGCACGCGACGAGCGCGACACCCTTCGAAGGACGGGCGTACGTCGATACGGGCCCGGTGCAGGAGCGCGTCTACGCGCAGTATGCCGGTCTCGGATGGATCGGCAAGAACACGTGCCTGATCAACCGGGAGATCGGGTCGTGGTTGTTTCTGGGTGAGATCATCTGCACCCTGCCCTTGAGCGGCTGACGCAGCAGGGACTCGAGCAGTGCGGCAGTTGCACGCGTTGTCTCGAGGCGTGCCCGACGGGTGCGCTGGTCGAGCCGGGCGTGCTCGACTCGAATCGCTGCCTGTCGTATCTGACCATCGAGCTTCGATCGTCGATCCCGATGGAACATCGTTCCTCGATCGGCGGACACGTCTACGGCTGCGACATCTGCCAGGAAGTCTGTCCGTACAACCAGCCCGCGCCCTCGTCGAGTGACGCACCATGGCAGCCGCGCGCCGGCCTCGACCTGCCTCGCCTGGTCGATCTGTGGCGGCGGCCTGATGCCGACCTTCGTGCGCTTGCTGAAGGGCAGTGCCATGACGCGGGCGAAGCTCGTCGGCCTCAGACGCAATCTCGCCGTCGCGATGGGCAATGGCGGCGAGCCCGAATCGCTCGAGGCGCTGCAGGAGTCCACCGACGATCGCCCATCCATCAGCGATCCGCTGGTGCAGGAGCACATCACCTGGGCCATTAACAACGCGTCGAAGTAGGCGGGTCCTGCTCTTGAGACCCACCCGCGTTATCATCCGCCCGACACTTTTGGAGGAACACATGACCGGACGCACAGGAATGTTGTCCCTCGCACTGGTGATGGCGATGGTCGCGCCCGCCTTCGCGCATCACTCGTTTGCTGTCTACGACCACACGCGGACGCTCACGCTGAGCGGCACCGTGACCCGCTTCCAGTGGACCAATCCTCACGGGTTCATCGAGATGGACGTCACGCAGAGCGATGGCACGATCAAACACTTCAGCATCGAGTTGACCAGCATCAACATGATGCAGCGCGTCGGCTGGCGGTCGAACATGATCAAAGCCGGAGACAAGGTGCAGGTCGTCATGGCGCCGCTGCTGAGCGGTGAACCGGTTGGCCTGGGACTCGAAGTCGTGCTTGCCGACGGCAAGACGATGGCCCTTCCTGTGCCGAACATCGGCAGCTTCAAGCGAACTACACAGGAGTAAGCCATGCGTGCGCTGAGAGGCAGACTGATTCTCGTCGCAGCGTCGGTGCTCCTGGTCGTCGCGTCTCAGATCACGGCAGCGCAGGCGCCGTCGGCTCCGGATATCACAGGCTCGTGGCTGCGCCAGGGGTTCACCGTCGGCGTGCCAGCTTCCGGGCAGGCAAGTCCGTTAAAGCCGCCGCCACCTCCCGCGCAACCACTGGTGAAGGAGCCTTACCGGACGGAATGGCAGGCGCGCGTCAAAGCGATCCGGGACGCGGACGCCAAAGGACAACCGCTCGCGAACAACGCTGTCGCCTGCCTGCCCGACGGCATGCCGGGAATGATGACGGCGGTCTTTCCGATGGAGATTCTGCAAAGCCGCGGGCAGATCACGATCATCGAGGAAGCCTACACGCAGGTGCGCCGCATCCTGATGGATCGGCCGCAGAAGGCCCTCGACGACATCGAGCCGGGGTTCTATGGTCATTCCGTCGGACGCTGGGAAGGCGACACGCTCATCGTCGACACCATCGGCGTCAAGGAGAGCGTGCGTTACCAGAACGTGCCGCACTCGAAGGAGATGCGCATTCGCGAGCGCATGCGACTGATGGCGCCCGACACGTTGTGGAATGAGATCACCATCGAGGATCCCACGGTGCTCGAGAAGCCGTGGACCTTCACGTTTGCCTACCAGCGCATGAAGGACTACACGTTGCTCGAGTACATCTGCGAGGACAACCGGGAATACGCGGACGACCAGGGATTTCAGAAGATTCGCGTCGACCCTGCACAGCGTTAGAGCGGAACGCCGAGCCCGGAGCAGCCCAGAGGGAGTAAAATGGGAGCATGTCCGGCACGGCTCCCGCTCCTCCTCCTGTCGATGCCCCAGATGGCGGACCCGAATTTCGCGCGAACCGTGGTGTTGATCTGCGACTACACCGCAGAAGACGGCGCGTTCGGGCTCGTCGTCAATCGTCAGATGAACGAACCGGCGTGCGAGATCGTGCGAACCGAGCCGCCTGTTCGGGTCGATCCCGACCTGCGGCTCTGGATCGGCGGACCGGTCGATCCGCAGAGTACCTGGGTGCTGATGGCCGAGTCGCAGGGACCGGATGAGGAGCAGCGTGAGATTGTTCCCGGGCTTCTGCTCTCTGTGTCCCGGGCGCTGACGCTGCAATTGCTGCAGGAGCCGCCCTCGAGTCGAACGAAGGTCGTCGTCGGTTATGCCGGCTGGCGACCGGGGCAGCTCGAGAACGAAATCGCGTCATCCTCGTGGCTCATGGCCAAGGTGGATCCTGGGCTCATCTTCGGTGTGCCGCCCGAGCAGATGTGGGAAGAAGCCATTCGCCGTCTGGGGGCGGACCCGGCGAACCTGCAGACCAGTTCCGGAGTGCATTAATCTGGGAATTTCGCTTGTCGTAGTCCTTACATCCCACGAACCGCGCGAGCTGCGCGGACGCGGAGCATCGATGGCTCGCAATCAATCACGCTTCTTACTGTCGCTCGCGGCCGCGACCTCTTTTGATGACTCCTGGCTGCAGCAGAGAGACACCACAACCAGCCGTGCAGACGACGACGCCGACGACCGATCCGGAAACGCAAAAGCTGCAAACCATGGCCGCGCGCTTCGCGCCGGTCGACCTGACCGCCGATGTGGCCGCGCTGCCAGAGAACGAACGTCAGGCGCTGGCGAAGCTCGTTGAGGCCGCCAGGGTGTTCGACGCGCTGTTCCTGCGTCAGGTGTGGGAGGGCAACGAGGCGATGCTCATCGATCTCGCTCGCGATGACTCGCCGCTCGGGCGCGCTCGCCGCCATTACTTCCTGATCAACAAGGGGCCGTGGTCCCGGCTCGACGAGAACAAGCCGTTCATTGCCGGCGCACCCGAGAAACCGGAACAGGCGAACTTCTATCCTGCAGGTGCGACGAAGGCTGAAGTGGAAGCGTGGTTCAAGACACTCGGTCCCGCCGAGCGGACCCGAGCCACCGGGTTCTTCACGACGATCCGGCGCGGTCCCGACGGACGGTTCATTGCCGTGCCGTACAGCCTCGAGTATCAGGGCGAGATCGCGCACGTCGCGAATCTCCTGCGCGAGGCGGCGGCGCTCACCAGACAGCCGACGCTCAAGAGCTATCTCGAGAAGCGCGCTGCCAGCCTTCTGAGCAACGACTACTACGAGAGCGACGTCGCCTGGATGGAACTCGACGCCAGCATCGAGCCGACCATCGGTCCGTACGAGGTCTACGAGGACGAGTGGTTCAACTACAAGGCCGCGTTCGAGGCGTTCATCACACTGCGCGACGACGCCGAGACCACGAAGCTGGCGCGGTTCGGATCGGAACTGCAGGAGATCGAAGATAACCTGCCGATCGATCCGAAGTACCGCAATCCCAAGCTTGGCGCGTTGGCGCCGATCCGCGTCGTGAACACGGTCTTCTCGTCAGGTGATGCCAATCGCGGCGTGCAGACGGCTGCCTTCAACCTGCCCAACGACGAGCGCGTGATCGCCGAGAAAGGCTCCAAGCGCGTGATGCTGAAGAACAACCAGGAAGCGAAGTTCCGCATGGTGCTTCAGCCGATCGCCCAGGTGGCGCTCGCCGCAGATGACCGGCAGCACGTGTCCTTCGACGCGTTCTTCACGCACATCCTGATGCACGAGCTGATGCACGGACTCGGTCCTCACAACATCAGCGTCGGCGGACGGGCGACGACCGTGCGCCAGGAGTTCAAGGACGCGTACAGCACGATCGAGGAGGCGAAGGCGGATATCTCGGGGCTCTTTGCGCTGCAGTTCCTCGTCAACCGGCAGAAACTGGACAAGGCGCTCGACCAGACGATGTACGTCACGTACCTCGCCTCGATGTTCCGTTCGATTCGCTTTGGCATCACCGAAGCGCACGGGCGTGGGGTGGCAATTCAGCTCAACTACTTCCTCGACAACGGCGGCGTCACCGTTGCGCAAGACGGGACCTTTGCCGTCAACCCCGAGCGCATCCGTCAGAACGTCACCGATCTCACCCGCGACATCATGACGATGCAGGCGGTTGGCGACTACAACGCGGCCAAGCAGATGATGGAGAAGCTGGCGGTCGTGCGGCCGCAGGTGCAGGCCGTGCTCGACAAGCTCACCAACGTGCCGGTGGATATCGAGCCGCGGTTCGTGACTGCCGAACAGCTTCTGTCAACTGCCAACTCCAACAGCCCAACTCTCAATAGCCAACTCCCAGACTCCCAGAGTTCCAATTCCGATTACCCAGAACCTCAATTCCCGACGCACAAAATCGCCAGTGTCCAGTTGGGAGTCGGGAATTGGACTTTGGGAATTTAGGCGTTAGACGACCCGGCCACCGACGGTATAATCGCCCCGCTCAAGGAGGCTCCCGTGCCCAAGATGCTGACGAACGGCAGGTTTGTCCTCGTGCTGGTCGTGCTCACCGCCGCTGGCGTGCTCGTCGCGCGGGAGCTGGCGGGGCAGAATCGCAACGCCGGCCAGGCGCCGTACTTCGAAGTTGATCCGTTCTGGCCGAAGCCGCTGCCCAATCATTGGCTCCTGGGCTCGGCGATTGGCGTCTCGGTCGACGAGCGCGATCACGTCTGGATCATCCATCGTTCATCAGCGACGCTCGGCAACAACGAGAAGGGACTCGAGCTGAAGCCTCCGACCGGTGAGTGTTGCGCCGGCGCACCGCCGGTACTGGAATTCGATCCGGAGGGGAACCTCGTGAGCCACTGGGGTGGGCCCGGAGAGGGCTACGAGTGGCCGGCTTCGAATCACGGGATCACCATCGATCACAAGGGCAACGTCTGGATCGGCGGCAACGGTCCAGAAGACGCGCAGGTCCTCAAGTTCACCAGGGCCGGCAAGTTCCTCTTGCAGATCGGCAAGTCAGGCGCGCGCAAGGGACCGAACGACGCGAAGGGACAGCCGACGTATCGTCGGCGGCAGCAACGATCAGATGGCGTTCGGTCGCGTCGCGAAGATCTTCGTCGACCCCACGGCCAATGAGGCGTATCTCGCCGACGGCTACTTGAACAAGCGCGTCGCGATCGTCGACGCCGACACCGGGAAGCTCAAACGCTACTGGGGCGCCTACGGCAACAAGCCCGATGACACCAACCTTGGCCCCTACAAGCCCGAAGCGCCGCCCGCGCAGCAGTTCCGCAATCCAGTGCACTGCGCCGACCTGTCACGCGACGGATTCGGTCTACGTGTGCGATCGACAGAACAATCGGCTGCAGGTCTTCACGAAGGAAGGGAAGTTCGTGAAGGAAGCGTTCTTCGCGAAGAACAGCCTGAGCGAGGGATCGGTCTGGGACGTCGCCTTCTCGAGAGACCCGGGGCAGACCTACATCTTCCTCGCCGACGGCCGCAACATGAAGATTCGCGTGCTGCGGCGCGACACGCTCGAGGAGTTGACCAGCTTTGGTGACGGTGGACGCCAGCCGGGTCAGTTCTACGCGGTGCACAGCATCGCGACCGATTCGAAGGGCAACCTCTACACGACGGAAACCTACGAAGGTAAGCGCCTGCAGAAGTTCGCCTACAAAGGGATGCGAGCGGTATCGAAACGGGAACAGGGGACAGTGTGGCCACGATGACATCGAGAACGAAGACGACGCTCGGAAATCCTGGTTGTGGCCGGGTTGATGATAGCGGATTCCGCCGGAGCCGCCTTCTCTGAACCTTGCCACGACAGTTTCGGCGCAGACGTCGACTGCGAATAGCGAGTGGCGGACCTACGGTGCGACGCTTGCCAGCACCCGCTATGCGCCGCTCGATCAGATCAATGCGGGCAATTTCAGCTCGCTCGAAGTCGCCTGGCGTTTCAAGACCGACAATCTCGGCCCACGCCCCGAGTTCAATTTCCAGTCGACGCCGTTGATGGTTGGCGGCGTCCTCTACTCCACAGCGGGCTCGCGCCGCGCCGTCGTCGCCCTCGATGCTGCCACTGGAGAAATGAAGTGGATGTCCAGCCTCGACGAGGGCGAGCGCGGTCGAGAAGCGCCGCGCCAGCTGTCGGGCCGCGGGCTGGCCTACTGGTCGGACGGCCGCTCGGCCCGGATCATCTACGTGACGCCGGGATACCAGATGATCGCGCTCGACGCGGCGACGGGACAGCGCATTCCCTCGTTCGGCAAACGTGGCATCGTCGATCTGAAGGCGCAGATGGATCAGGAGATGGATCCGATCACCGGTGACGTCGGGCTGCACGCGGCGCCGATCATCGCGCGCGACGTCGTGATCATTGGTGCGGCGCACACCGAGGGCAGCCGCCCGGTGAGCCGGCGCAACGACAAGGGCTACGTGCGCGGCTACGACGTTCGCACCGGGAAGCGGCTCTGGATCTTCCATACGATCCCGCGCCCCGGTGAAATGGGATACGACACCTGGGAGCAGGGCTCCGAGGAGTACACGGGAAATAACGGCGTGTGGGGGCAGATGAGCGCCGACGAAGAGCTCGGTCTCGTCTATCTGCCGACCGAGATGCCGACCGGCGACTACTACGGCGGGCATCGGCCCGGGGTGAATCTGTTCAGCGACAGCCTCGTCGCGCTCGATCTGAAGACCGGGAAACGCAAGTGGCACTACCAGTTCATTCAACACGACATCTGGGACTGGGATCTGCCGTGCGCGCCGATCATCGCTGATGTCACGATCGATGGCCGGCTGCGGAAGATCATCATGCAGCCGACCAAGCAGGGCTGGCTCCACGTGTTCGATCGGGTGACCGGAGAACCGATTTGGCCAATCGAGGAACGCAAAGTCGAAGCTTCCGACGTGCCCGGAGAGAAGGCCCACCCGACGCAGAAGTTCGTGACCAAGCCGCCTGCCTACGAGCGGCAGGGCGTGACGATGGACGATCTGATCGACTTCACGCCGGAGTTGCGCGCCGAGGCGGTGAAACTGGCCTCGCGTTTCAAGCTTGGCCCGATCTTCACACCGCCAGTGGTGAGCCGTTTCGAGGGGCCGCTCGCGACGCTCATGCTGCCGAATGCGACCGGTGGTGCGAACTGGCAAGGGGGATCTTTCGATCCCGAGACCGGCATCTTCTACATCTTCACCAACACCGAAGTGTTCGCACTGGGCCTCGTGCCTGGGAAGGAGCGGCCGCAGGAGCCGTCGGACATGGCCTACGTGCGCGGACAGGCCAAGGATCCCGCCAACCCGAAGGCCGCGGACATCCCGACGACGGTTCAAGGACTGCCGCTCATTAAGCCTCCGTACGGCCGCATCACGGCTATCGATCTGAAGCAGGGCACGCTGCTGTGGCAGATCGCGCACGGCGAGACGCCAGACAACATCCGCAATCATCCACTCCTCAAGGGACTCACGATTCCGAGGACGGGACGGCAGGGGCGCATCGGCACGCTCGTGACGAAATCGCTGGTCATCGCGGGTGAAGGGGGATTCTTCACTCTGCCGGATGGACGGCGCGGGGCGATGTTGCGCGCCTACGACAAGGGCACGGGCAAGGAGGCGGGAGCGGTCTACATGCCCGCGCCGCAGACCGGATCGCCGATGACCTACTCGCTCAACGGGCAGCAGTACCTCGTCGTTGCCGTCAGCGGTCCCGGGTTTCCCGGTGAGCTGATCGCCTTCAGGTTGCCCAAAGCCTGAGGTGAGATGAGAAACTAGCAGGGTGCTGAGACTGAAGACCTGTGCCCTGCTAGTGCTGTTGTCCGTGGCTGTGCCGCTCGTGCTGAGCGGCCAGCAGACCGCAGAAAAAACCTTCCCGGCTCCTGCGGTTGGGGTCTCGTCAGCCGGCCTTCGTCAGACCTCCGAGAACTACTGGCAGTGGCGGCTCGCGGAGTCGCCGGAACTCGCCACGCGTGTCGGGCGAACCGAGCACAACAATCGATGGCGAGACTGGTCGAAGGTCGCCCGCCAGCGCGCGCGTGTGGCGCGCGAAGAGTTCCTGCAGCAGGTGCTGTATGTCGGCGTCGGCAACCTGACGGCGGCCGAGCACCTGACCGTCGCCCTCCTGGAACACGAGTTGCGCACGGCGCTCGAAGTCGAGCCCTACCAGGAGATGGTCGAGTCCGTGTCGCAGGCCGACGGCCTGCACAACCAGGTGTTCTCCGTCATCGACCAGATGCCTGGGCGCACGGTGCGCGACTACGAGAACATCATCGCGCGTCTGCGTGCGATTCCGCTCTACATCGACCAGTCGATCGATCTTCTGCGCGAGCAGCTCGACGCGCGACATGCGCAGCCGGCGGTCGTGGTCAACCTGATGATCGATCAGGTCGCAGCGCAGTCGAGTGCGGTACCGGAGGATTCACCGCTGCTCGTCGCATTCCGCAGCTTCCCGAGCGAGATTCCGCTGACCGAGCAGAACCGGCTTCGCTCCGAAGCGCGCACCGCGTACGCGCAGGAGTTCGTGCCGAGCTGGAAGCGGCTCGAGGGATTTCTGCGCGACACCTACCTGAAGCAGGCGAGAGCGGACGTCGGCGTGAACTCACTGCCCGAGGGGAACGCAGGGTACGCCGCGCTGATCCGTCACTTCACCACGACGCGCACCGCGGCAAGCGAAATCCATCAGCTCGGCTTGAAGGAAGTCGCGCGCATCGAGAGCGAGATGGCGCGGGTCGCCCGCGATTCCGGATTCACTGGAAGCGTCGCAGAATTCGAGCGGCGACTCGGGAGCGATCCTGCGATGCACTTCTCGACGCAGGAGGAAATGCTTCAGTACGCGCGGGAGGTGCTCGCGCGCGTCGAGCCGCAGCTGCCTCGCCTCTTCAAACGATTTCCGCAGACGAAGGTCGGGGTTCGCCCGATTCCTGCCGATCGCGAGGCGTCGACGGCATCGAATTACACAGCCGGGACGTCCGACGGGTCGCGACTCGCATGGTTCAACATGAACACTTACCGGCCACGAGACCAGACGAGGTACACGATCGAAGCGCTGGTGCTGCACGAGACGGTGCCGGGTCATCACCTTCAGGTCGGCCTTGGCCGCGAGATCGAGGGGATGCCCGAGTTCCGGCGCGTGTTCCGTTCGGCGTCGTTCACCGAAGGCTGGGCGTTGTACGCGGAATCACTCGGCGGCGATATGGGCGTCTATCGCGAGCCCGCCAATCGATTCGGTCAGTTGGCGAGCGAGCAGTTTCGCGCCGTGCGGCTCGTCGTGGACACTGGACTGCACGCCATGGGATGGTCGCGCGATCGTGCGCGTGCCTACTTCGCCGAGCACGTGCCGGCGCAGTCGCTGGCCGAAGTCGATCGCTACATCGCCCGGCCCGGACAGGCGCTCGCCTACAAGCTCGGCGAATTGGAGATCAAGCGGCTGCGGCGGAAAGCGGAGCAGGCGCTTGGCTCCCGTTTCGATGTCCGCGACTTCCATGAAGCTGTGCTTCGCAACGGCGCACTCCCGCTCGATTTGCTCGAGCCGCAAGTGGACTCGTATATAGCCACGGCGAAGGCTGCCGAGTAACGGATGGCTGGCTCTTCACGCGCAAGACCCAGCCTTCCAAGGCTCAGGATTCGCGCCCGGGATTATTCCGCTCTCTTACAAGAGTATGAGAAATAATGAATTTTGTTGTATCCTCGCGTGGGAAACCGACGGGGTCGAAGCGGCGTAGCGGTTTGCGAGAACGGGGAGTTCCTGACGAAGAATTCAGAGACTCTTCAGGACCCGTTTCGTCGTATGTCGGCTAGGATTTCCTTCAGAGCTCGGTTCTGTCAGGGGAGGATCCACGATATGAAGCGTTACCTGGTTGTTCTGGCTGTCGCAGCGGGGTCCTTGCTGGCTGCGCAGGCATACGCCCATCACTCCTTCGCGGCCACGTATCTCGAAGACCAGACCGTGCAGATTGAGGGCGAGCTGGTGCAGTTCCTGTTCAGGAATCCCCACTCCTTCGTCCATGTCATGGTGAAGGAGAAAGATGGGTCGCAGGTGCGGTATGCCGTTGAGTGGGGTGGCGCTGGTCAGCTCGGTGGCCAGGGTGTTACCAGAGAAACGCTCAAGGCCGGCGACCACGTCATCATCACGGGGAGCCCGGGCCGCAATCCGAAGGATCATCGCGTTCGGATGGTGACCCTGCACCGCCCGAAAGACGGATTCGGCTGGGGCAAGAAGCCCGGCGAAATCGTCGACTAAGTCAACTCTCAATCTCCAACTCCCAACCTCCAGATCCATTTTGGGAGTTGGCGTCTTGGGAGTTGGTAGTTGATACAACTCGAAGGGCGGTCGTGCGCGGCAGCGCTTGACCGCCCTTTCTACTTCAGGCGACCGCCCGCCGCTTTCACCTGATTCCCGCCCTCTGTCTCGGTCCACGCGAGGATCAGCTCGTTGCCCGATCGCGTCATCCGCGGGTAACCGCTGGCGCGGACAGCACCGGGAACGTCGACCGGGGCCGAGCGCTGCCCTGAGGGCGAGATGCGGCGCACCTTGAAATGGCTGCGTCCGCGCGGCGAACTCCATCCAGCTGGCGATTGCCGACCCGTCATCCAGCATCTCGATATCCACGCGTCCGAGCGACGATTCATCGTCGAGCCGGATCGCGTTGCCCCATGTCTTGCCGCCGTCCTGCGAGAAGGCGACGAAGGCGCGGCCGTTGTCGTCAGGGGCCGTAAACCATGCCGCGGCAACCTGTCGGGCGCGCGCACTCAGCGCCGGTCCGTTGATCGGGCAGGCCTCGATCTTCCAGTTGTCATCGTGCAGCGAGATCTCAGGGCTCCACTTTCCACTCTCGAGCCTGGAGACCTTGATGTCGCGGATCTCCTCGCCCGACCGATCGCGGAACGCCGTCAGGAGTCCATCGCTGGTCAGCACGGTTGCCGTCTGACAGCACTCGCAGACGCGCGCGTTGACGACGCTCTCGGCAGTCTGTTTCCAGGAGGAATCGAAGCTGGCAAAGTAGAGGGCCATCGATCCCCCGAGCGGATCGGAGGTGTTCAACTCCTGATCGCGGCCATCGAGCCAGACCATCCCGAGGCCGCCGTCTGCCAACTCGAGGAGCGAGACGAAGCCGTGTTGCGTCTTCGTCCGGTCGTGGTGGGGAGAGAATGCCTTCGCCCACGTCTTGCCTTCGTCGCTCGAGTAGGACAGATACGTGTCGTAGGCTTCGATGGTCTCGTCGGTCGTCGGATACCAGTTGGCGACGAGCGTCCCGTTCTTCATGCGGAGCACAGACGGCACGTCGGCAGTCGTGATGAACCAGTCGCTGCCCGACGCAACGGTCCGCGGCTCGGACCACGCGGCTCCCGTCCGCTCCGAGAATCTGAGCGTGGTGGTCGATTCGTCCTGATCGAGCCAGCTGAGGATCGCGCCTTTCGCAGAAGACGTCAGCTGCGGGTGTGCGCTTCCCGCGCCTGCGGGCAGCTCGAGTGGCGACAGTGTGACTCCGAGATCAAATGGACGATCGCTCGACGACGTCTCGGATGACCGGCTGCACGCGGCCATGACGAGGAAAACGGGCAGGCACCAGACGAGTTTCGCGCTGCGAATCATGAAGGCTCCTGGGTACGAGCATACATCCTCGTCGGTGATAATGAGCGCATGTTCAGACGAACCGTCGTTGGCCTGTTTGTATTGCTGGCATGTGGCGTCGGGCTCAGGGCGCAGGACACGCCGCGTATCTGGCAGGGTGTCTACACGACGGCACAGGCCGAGCGTGGCAAAGCCGTCTTCGACACGACGTGCCTGCGGTGCCACGGTGAGGACCTCGGCGGAACGACGGCACCAGCGCTCAAGGGCGAGCGCTTTCAGAGCAGCTGGGGCGGCGACGTGATCGAAAGCCTCTTCACCAAGGTCCGCGACACGATGCCGCCGAACTTCGGGACGATCCTGGACGCTCAGGTGAAGCTCGACATCGTGACCTACATCCTGCAGGTGAATGGCTTCCCGGCCGGATCGGCGGACCTCATCGTCGGCAGTACCGATCTTGCCAGCGCGCAGATTCTCAAGAAAGACGAGCAGGCCGGCGCGCAGAACTTCTCGCTGGTTCAGACGGTCGGTTGCTTGACGAGTGGCGCGAACAACACGTGGGTGCTGACGCGAACGGCTGAACCCGTGCCCACTCGCGAAGACGCGCCCTCCGAGAGCGGACTCGCAGCGGCGGCATCCAGGCCGCTCGGCACGAAGACCTTCCGATTGATCAGCGCAGTGCCGTTCAAACCGGAGTCACAAACTGGTCAGAAGGTGGAAGCGCGCGGCCTGATCTACACCGAGCCCGGTGACGAGCGGATCAATCTCACCTCGCTGCGTACGACCGGGTCGAGCTGCAAGTAGGTCCCGCAGTTGCGGGTCCGGCGTTCTCAGTTGATCGAACAGGAGCCCGGTCCGCGAGGGTCGCCGCACGAGCCGCACGCGCCAACCGGCGCGGCGGCCGCGGCGCTACTGCCGCTGGTGTGCGCGGCGAATACGGACAAACGCCGCTGGAGCTCCTTGCCATGGCAGGAGGGGCACTCCGGCGACTCGCTGCCGCGCACCAGCGCTTCAAACTCGTGGTCGCACTCTTTGCAGGCGTACTCGAACAAAGGCATGCCTCTATTTTAACGCTTGTCGGGGCGAACTCCCTGACGCTGGTCGGTGCGAGTTCTCTGACGCCGGCCGGTGCAGGTTCTCTGACGCCGGTCGGTGCAGGTCGCCGACGCTCGAAGCGAGATCGCACGAACGAAGCGAGCTCGCACCGACGATCGAACCAAGATCAAGCATGTGCCATTTGTCATGTTCGATTGGTGACGGACCAGACTCGTTGACCCCGGCATCAGTCACCGACACGGTCGGTGCGATCTCGCTTCGCACCGACAAGCTATACTGGGAAGATGTCTCCTCACCGCAAGACGACTCAGATCGCCAACCAGCTGCGACGGAACGTGGCCATCATCGCGCACGTCGATCATGGCAAGACGACGCTCGTCGACGCGTTGTTGAGGCAAAGCGGTGCCTTCCGGGCCAATCAGCAGGTTGCCGACCGGGTGATGGACAACACCGACCTCGAGCGTGAGCGGGGTATCACCATCCTCGCCAAGAACACGGCGGTTCACTACAAAGACCTCCTGATTAACATCGTCGATACACCGGGGCACGCGGATTTCGGCGGGGAAGTCGAGCGGACGCTGTCGATGGTGGACGGCGTGATGCTGCTCGTCGACGCCTCGGAAGGGCCGCTGCCGCAGACGCGGTTTGTGCTTCGGAAGGCGCTCGAGCGTGGCCTGCCGCCGATCGTCGTCCTCAACAAGATCGACCGGACGGACGCGCGTCCGAAGGAAGTGCTCAACGAGGTCTACGATCTGTTCATCGATCTCGATGCGACCGAGGACCAGATCGAGTTCCCGGTGCTGTACACAAACGCGAGAGAAGGCGTGGCAACGACGGATGTCGCGCAGCCCGGCGACAGCCTGCAGCCGCTCTTCGAGGCGATCGTCGACCACGTGCCGCCGCCGCGCGGAAACCCTGAGGCGCCACTGCAGATGCTCGTGGCCAATCTCGACTCGAGCGAGTATCTCGGGCGAATCGCGATCGGCCGCATCTTCAACGGCGCTGTGCGGTTGAACGATCCCGTGACGGTGCTGAAGCTGGATGGTTCGGAACAGCAGACACGTGTCACCAAGCTGTTCGCGTTCGACGGCCTGAAGCGAATCGAGATCCAGCAGGCCGGCGCCGGCGATATCGTGTGCCTGGCCGGCATCGAGGACATCACGATCGGCGAGACGATTGCCGACCTCGAACATCGCGTGAGAATCCCGCCGATTGCCATCGACGAGCCGACGGTCTCGATGATCTTCGGCGTCAATACGTCGCCGATGGCCGGGCGTGACGGTCAGTACGTCACGTCGCGCAACCTCCGCGACCGGTTGACGCGCGAGCTGCTCGGCAACGTCTCGGTGCGCGTCGAAGATACGGACACTCCTGAGCAGATGAAGGTGATCGGCAGGGGAGAGCTGCAGCTGTCGATCCTGATCGAGATGATGCGTCGAGAAGGATACGAGCTCCAGGTCTCGCGGCCCGATATCGTCACCAGGGAGATCGACGGCGTGCGTAAGGAGCCGGTCGAGGATCTGGTCATCGATGTGCCCGAGGACTTCCAGGGAGTGGTCATCGCGCAGGCCGGGACGCGGCGAGGGGTGCTCAGCAAGATGGTCAATCACGGGAGCGGACGAGTCAGGCTCGAATTTCGTATCCCGACGCGTGGATTGATTGGTTTCAGATCGCAGTTCCTGACCGACACCAAAGGCACCGGCATCATGAACCACCTGTTCGCGGGGTGGGAGCCATGGCATGGTGCGATTCCGGCTCGCACCACGGGTGCGCTCGTTGCCGATCGCCAGGGCGTGGCAACCGCCTATGCGATTTACAACCTCCAGGAACGCGGTGAGATCTTCGTCGAGCCCGGCACCACGGTCTATGAAGGGATGATCATCGGCGAGAACTCGCGGCCCAACGACATGGACGTCAACGTCACCAAGGAAAAGAAGCAGACGAACATGCGAGCCTCGACGGCCGACGAGGCGATCCGCCTGATCCCGCCGCGACAGTTGAGCCTCGAGCAGGCGATCGAGTTCATCAACGACGATGAGCTGGTTGAGGTGACGCCGAAGACGACCCGGCTGCGGAAGCGCATCCTCGCCGCCAATCTGCGGCCCAAGCGCACCGACGAATGAGATAGTCTCGCCCCTGAGGCATCGAGGTGGCGAGCTACGTGGACGTGAACGGTGTGCGGACGTGGTACGACGCACACGGCGAAGGTGAACCTCTCGTTCTGTTGCATCCTGGTCTGAGCGACTCCAGGGGGTTTGGACCGAACCTCGAGGCGCTCGCTGCGAGGTTCCGCACATACACGCCCGAGCGCCGCGGTCATGGTCATACGCCCGACGTCGGGCCGATCAGCTTCGAGCTGATGGCCGATGACACGATTCATTTCATCGAGCGGGTCGTCGGCGAACCTGCCCGCGTGCTCGGGTGCAGCGATGGCGCGATCGTGGCGCTGCTCGTCGCGCTGCGCCGGCCGGATCTCGTCTCTCGCCTCGTGTTCGTCGCCGGTGTCTTCCATTACGACGGCTGGTTACCAGGCGTCATCGACAGCAGCGCCGAGACGCCCGATTTCATGGCGGCGAGCTACGGAGAGGTCTCACCCGATGGGGCCGATCACTTCCCGGTCGTCGTTGAGAAACTCGCGCAGATGCACCTGACGGAACCGGCCCTGACCACCAGCGACCTCTCGAGAATCACGTCGCGAACGCTCGTCATGATGGGCGATGACGACGAGGTCAAGCTCGAACATGCACTGGCGCTGTACCGGGGACTGCCCATCGCCGAACTGGCAATTATCCCGGGCACGTCGCACGGGCTGCTGGTGGAGAAAGCCGGGCTTTGCAACGCGGTCATCCTCGACTTTCTCAGCAACGAACCGATACCTACATTGGCGCCCATCCGGCGCGCTCGGCATTGAGACGTCCAAACAGCGCGAACGACGCATCGACCGGTCGTCGCGAGCAGTGCGTCCCGACGAATTTGAGTGCGCTTGTCAATCTTTCGACACAGAGTTCGTTCTGGTTCCTGGTAGCTCTGCGAAAATCCCCGCAATTCCAGTAGGGGCATCCGGCCAAGACGCTCGGGTACACTCCTTGCGTTTGTGTTGGGCGCAACGCGAAATTGCTGGCGTGTTGCAGTCGGGAATCCGACAGGGCCCGATTGCCCAGTGTTTCCAGCCGGCCATCACCGCACCAACCCGACCGAAAGAGGAATCACGATGCTGCTCGGAGCGATGTCGCTCTTCTCCCACGACCTGGCCATTGACCTGGGCACGGCTAACACCTGTGTGTTCGCGCGCGGCTCGGGCATCGTTCTCAACGAGCCATCGATTGTCGCGGTGAACACCGTCAACGATCAGATTGAAGCGGTTGGAGTCGACGCCAAGGAAATGATCGGCCGGACGCCTGGAAACATCACGGCCATCCGCCCGATGAAGGACGGCGTCATCGCCGACTTCGAGGCGGCGGAGAAGATGCTCGGTCACTTCATCAAGAAGGCGCATCGGCGAAAGAGCTTCGTTCGTCCGCGGGTGGTCATCGGCGTGCCGTCGGAGATCACGCAGGTCGAGCGTCGTGCGGTGAAGGACAGCGCGTATCGCGCCAAGGCGAGCGAGGTGCACCTCATCGAAGAGGCGATGGCCGCGGCGATTGGCGCCGGGCTGCCGATTACCGAAGCCGCCGGCAACATGATCGTCGACATCGGGGGCGGCACGACAGACATCGCCGTCATCTCACTGGCGGGGATCGTCTACAGCAAGTCGGTGCGAGTGGCTGGCAACGCGATGGACGAGGCTATCACGCAGTACGTCAAGAAAGAGCACGACCTGCTGATCGGTGAACGGACGGCCGAGCGAATCAAGATCGAGCTCGGGTCGGCGGCTCCTCTCATGCAGCGCAAGGAGATGGAAGTCAAAGGCCGACACGTGCTCGAGGGCAAGCCGTGCACGGTGACGCTGAACGATCATCAGATCCGGGAGGCGCTGGCCGAACCCGTCCGCCTGATGATGCAGGCAGTTCGCGACGCGCTCGAGCGCATTCCACCGGAGCTGTCCGCGGACGTCTGCGACCGCGGCATCGTGCTGAGCGGTGGCGGTGCGTTGCTGCAGAATCTCGATGCGCGTCTGCGCCAGGAAACCGGCCTGCCGGTACAGGTAGCCGAGGATCCGCTGTCGGCCGTCGTGCTCGGCGCGGGCAAGATGCTCTCCGACTTCAACCTGCTTCGGAAAATCTCGATCGACTAGCGGCAGGCGGGTCTAAAGCCCTGCTCTACGGCAACGGGTAGCGGCGGGTCTTCAGACCCGCCGTCAATCCATCGTCAAATCCATTCAGGTGGTGGCTGGATCGTGGGTTCCGGGGTCTTGCCCGGGTCCGGCCGTCCGCTGCCGGTCAACCGGCTGATGGCGCGCACGGTCATGTCGTGGTCACACTCGATCTGACACGACAGCCGCACTCCGGTCAGTCCTTTCTCTTCGAGCCTCGTCTTCTCCGCGCGCGTCATGCGCGACGGCTCGCCGCTCACGAACTCGACGCGGCAGGTCGTGCAGCGTGCATTCCCTCCACACGCGTGCAGGATGTCCACACCTGCATCCTTCTCGATCGCATTGACGAGGCGCTTGCCGTTCTCCACATCAACAGTTGCAAACCCTTCCACGGTCAGCTTTGGCATGCGCGCTATGTTACTCTGCTGCTCGCGTGTGTTGTCCGGGAGCAATGAGTCGACCATGCCCGACGTGCCAGAGATCCCAAGACCTTCGCAGCTGTGGAAGCGGCTGTCGTCCGAACGCAAGCTGGTTGCTGCCGATGCCTTCTGGCAGGATGAGAACGCGGTCGCCGAGCAGGCCGAGGCGGTCGCGCTGATCGCGCAGCGAATCAAGTTCAGAGTTCGAAGTGTCCAGACCCTTCCGAGGGAGAAGAAGTCGCGTCACTTGATCAACCTGGGTGCCGTATCGGAGTTGGTTGCGGCACGGCTGCTCGTCGCGTTTCACCTGCACCATCAGCGCCCGATGATGAGCGCCTTCCTCGATGGTCTCGGCATCAAGCACGAGGATGGCCTCATTGCCGACGAGGAACTGCAGCCGCCCTCCACCGATCGGCTGCGTGAGGCAGCCAGGGCGATTGCCACGTCTTATCCTGCCGAGGACGTGTCGCTGTATCTGTCAACACTGATGTGGCAGGACCCGGAAACCTGGGCAGGGCTCACCGAAGTTCCCGAGCTCGCGCTCGACACGTCCAAAGCAGACGCGTAGAAAGCTGACCATGAGCGGCTGGCTCACTGAAGGACTGGCCTGGACGACCAGCGCAGAAGGCTGGATTGCCCTGGCGACGCTGACGGTCCTCGAGATCGTCCTCGGCATCGACAACATCATCTTCATCTCGATCCTGGCGGGAAAGCTGCCGCAGGCCGATCGCGCGCGAGCGCGAAAGGTGGGCCTGTCGCTGGCGATGATCATCCGCATCCTGCTGCTGTTGTCGATCACGTGGGTCATGGGGCTGACCGCGCCGCTCTTCGCCGTCCTCGGCCAGGAGATCTCGGGGCGCGACATCATCCTGATCGTCGGAGGCCTGTTCCTGCTCGGGAAGAGCACACTCGAAATTCACGAGAAACTCGAAGGCGTGGAAGGGCACGGCTCCACGAGGGTCGCTGCGTCGTTTGCCGCCGTCATCGTGCAGATCCTGCTGCTCGACATCGTGTTCTCCCTCGACTCGGTCATTACCGCCGTCGGGATGGCCGACGATGTTGCGGTCATGATCCTGGCCGTGATCATTGCGGTCGGGGTGATGCTGGTGTCGGCCGGCACGATCAGCGACTTCGTCGAACGTCATCCCACGGTGAAGATCCTTGCGTTGAGCTTCTTGCTCCTCATCGGGGTGTCGCTCATGGCGGAAGGCTTCGACCAGCACATTCCGAAGGGTTACATCTACTTTGCGATGGCCTTCTCGGTGTTCGTCGAGATGGTCAACCTCCGTGTGCGCTCGAAGGCCGAGCCCGTCCATCTCCACCAGCCGTACAAGGAGTAATCCGGGGGTGCGATCTCCCTGACGCTGGTCGGTGCGATCTCGCTTACGCTTGTCGGTGTAATGGAACTCGCCGATGTCGGTGCGTCTGGCTACAAGGCAGAGGGCAGTCCGCTGGCGCTGCTCGTGCTCGCCCATGGCGCGGGCGCCGGGCAGCAGCATCCATTCATGACGAGCGTGGCGAGGGGCTTCGCCGCCCGCGGCATCGACGTCGTCACCTTCGACTTCCCGTACATGCGCGCGCGCAAGAAGGTTCCCGATCGCGCGCCGGTACTCGAGCAGGCGTTCTCCGAGGTCATTGGCGTCGCGCGACAGTGGAGCACCGCAGCCCGATTCTTCATCGGCGGTAAGTCGATGGGTGGCCGCATGGCGACCCACCTCGGCGCGGCACGCCTCGAAGGGCTCAGTGGCATCGTTGTGTTCGGATACCCGCTTCACCCGCCCGGAAAGCCGGATCAGTTGCGCGTGGCGCATCTGCCGTCCATCACCGCGCCTGTGCTGATCCTTCAGGGAGAGCGCGATGCATTTGGGACGCCGCAGGAGTTGAAGCCGCCGCTCGATTCGATGACGGTACCCGTCGAACTGCACATCGTCCAGGGCGGTGACCACTCGCTCGCCGTGTCAGGACGCCGCCGTGAGGGCGTCCTGGACGAGGTCCTCGATATCGCAACCGCATGGATGCGGCAGGACGCAGAGCAAAGGCCGCAATGACGCTCGAGTCGCTCGGGTGGGATGACGGATTCGATCAGGCGTTTCACGAGTGGGCTGGCAAGCGCGACGTACAACCGGGGCGCGTCCTCATCGAGTTCAACTACATCTGTCGGGTCTGGTGCGCTGAAGGCGAGATCGAGGTGGTGCGATCTGGTCGGCTCATGCATCGCGCCACGAGTCGCGGCGAGCTGCCCGTCGTCGGCGACTGGGTTGTCGTCAGAAAACGGCCCGACGAGACGCGCGGGGCGATCGTTGCGGTGCTGCCGCGCCGGAGCTGGTTTTCACGCCGGATGGCGGGACAGGTCACCGACGAGCAGGTCGTCGCGGCCAACGTCGACGTGGTCTTTGTCGTGATGGCTCTCGATGCAGATTTCAGCCTCCGTCGCCTCGAGCGATATCTGCTCCTGGCGCGAGAGAGCGGCGCCGCCCCGGTCGTGCTGCTCACAAAGCCGGACGTCTGTGACGATGTGGCTGCGCGCGTGGCCGAGGTGACAGCCCTGACCGGTGATGTTCCTGTGCACGTCATCAGTCCGAAACTGAATCAGGGCATCGATCAGGTCGCCCAGTACCTGCCGCCCGGCAAGACCGGTGCATTGCTCGGTTCATCCGGGGTAGGGAAGAGCACCATCATCAATCAGTTGGTTGGCCGGGACGTTCAGCGCACCAGGGACATTCGCGCCTCGGACTCGAAAGGACGCCATACGACGTCGCACCGCGAGCTCGTGTTCCTGCCGAACGGCGGGTTCATCATCGACACGCCGGGGATGCGCGAGCTGCAGTTGTGGGACGTTGGCGACGCGGTCAGTGAAACATTCGACGACATCGAGGTGCTCGCCGGAGAGTGCCGATTCTCCGATTGCCGGCACCGGGACGAACCCGATTGTGCGGTCAAGGCCGCCGTTGCCGGGGGCAGCCTGTCCGCCTCGCGACTCGGGAGCTACCTGAAGCTGAGTGACGAGCTCGGGTATCTGGCGCGACAGCAGGACGAGCGCGCCGAGCTCGAGGCCAAGCGGCGCAGCAAGATCATGGGCAAGGCGCTGAAGCAGCACCTCAAGTCGAAGCGGAACTCGTGACGGACTCGCGCGGTTAGCGCCGGAAGCTGAACGTGGCCCAGCGCGAGAGCTGCGACCACCAGCGGTGTGAAGATCGCGTCGGAGGCGGTAACCCCAGGCTGATGGCGGCTGTGTTGATCATGGCCGCCGTGATTACGCGGGCATCTGCCTGGGCGCCAGCCATGAGCGCGCGATCGCAGATCAGGTTGATCAGCCGCGGCACACCGCCACTGGTTTTGTGAATGAGGTCGAGCGCCGCGTCCTCGAACGCTACCTGCGACAGCTCGCCCACGATTGACATGCGGTGCATCACGTACGCTTCGAGCTCGAGGCGACCAAGCGGGGCCAGAACCGCGCGGAGCGACACCCGCTGATCGAGCTGCCGTTGCTCGGGTTGTTGCAGCACGTCGAGCAGATTGAGCTGTCCAACCAGGACGATCTGGAGCAGCTTGGTGTGGTTCGTCTCCAGATTCGAAAGGATACGAATCTCTTCCAGGACCTGCGACGACAGGTGTTGCGCCTCGTCGATGATGAGCACGCCGCTGGCCCCGATCGGCGCGAGCGAGGTCAGGAACTCGTGCAGCGTGCTGATCAACTGGTGCCTGCTGGCGGCCATGATCTGTCCGCTGCGCACGGCCTCGCGCGAGACCACGCCGAAGTCGAGCAGGATTTCCCGCAGCAGTTCCTCTGCCGATAGGAACGGGTTCAGGATGAGCGACGTGAACAGCTTCATGTCCAGCTGTTTGAGAACCGTCCGACACACCGTTGTCTTGCCGGTGCCGATATCGCCGCTCAGGACGGCCACACCTTCACGCCGCCGGATCGTCTGCAGTAACAACCGGATGGCTTCTTCGTGCGACGGGCTTGGATACAGGAAACGCGGGTCGGGAGCGAGCGTGAATGGCGATTGCGCGAAGCCGTAGAACTCTTCGTATTGCAGTGACCGTGGTGATGTTCCTGTCGTAACGCGCAACGTGCAGCGAATATAGCAGATAATTCACGGGATGCTGCCGTTGATGCTCCTCCTGGTGGCGCTGAACACCCAGGCCACGCGTCCGCAGCGGCCAGCCCAGGCTCCGCCGCGTGATCCGTTCTTCACGTCGACGATGACGCCGGACGAGATCCGCGGCAAGCAGGCCGTCCTCGAAACGAGTGAGGGGGTCATCGTCCTCGATCTCCTGGCTGACGCAGCGCCCACGCATGTCGCGCACTTCATCACGCAGGCTCGGGCTGGTGCCTACGACGGAACGGTATTCCACCGGCTGATTGCGATGGGCATCATCCAGGGGGGCGACCCGTTGTCGAAGGATCCCGCGCAGGCGCCAAAGTACGGCACCGGAGGTCTGGGCCGGTTGCGATTCGAGCCGAATTCGGAGAAGCACACGCGTGGCGCGGTGTCCGCGGTGCAGGTCCCCGGCAATCGCGACAGCGCCGGCAACCAGTTTTTCATCGTCGTGACGGATCAAGCGCCTCTCGACGGGCAGTACACCGTGTTCGCGCGGGTCGTGGACGGCATCAACGTGGCGCAAAAGATCTCGACGATGCCGGCGACCAACGCCGTGCCCGCGACGCGTATCGAGATTCGGCGCGTGACGATACGGGACAAGCCGGCGCCGGAGCCGGAACCGTTCGTCTCCGAAAGCGTGCAGGAGCTCAGTTCCTACCGGGCGGTGGTGTCCACATCGATGGGAGATATCACCCTGGAACTGTTGCCCGACCGGGCGCCGAATCACGTGCGCCAGTTCCTCCGGCTGGCCTCCTCGGGCGTCTACGACGGCACGTCGTTTCACCGCGTGGTCAAGGGGTTCGTGGCGCAGACGGGGCACCTGCCGACACGGCGAGAGCCGCTGAACGAACGCCAGCAGGGGTACGTGCGGAATCTGCAGCCTGAGTTCAACCCGACGCCGCACGAACGGGGTATCGTCTCAATGGCCAGGCTCGACGATCCCGCCAGCGCCTCCAGTTCATTTTTCATCGTGCTGGGCCGTTCGCCGGCGCTCGACAATCAGTACACGGTCTTTGGTCGAGTCGTCGGCGGTCTCGACGTGCTGGAGAAGATCGAGAGCGCTCCGCTCAATGGTGAGGCTCCTGTGACACGGATTGAGGTCACGGGAGTTCGGCTGATTAGGCAGTAACGTGATGGTGCGTGTAATTCTGAATTCAGCATTCTGAATTACCAGCGTGAACGCATGTTAAACGGATCCCGCGAAGGCGTGCTGCAGCGGATGCAGCCGATCAGCATTCATGGTCAGTTGTCCTACGACGTGCACTACACGTTTGCCGACGAGCCCGACGGTCAGGCGCGGGTTGCGCGAATCGGTCCCGAGGCGCTCGCGCCGGGGCTTCAGATCGGCGACAAGGTCCGTCTCGACTTTCTCGTCGGTGTCGTGACGGCCATCCACCGCCTCTGAGCGTTTGCCGAACCCAAACTTCCAAACTCCGACTCCCAAAGGATGCTGTCTTGCGAATTGGAGGTTGGGCGTTGGAAGTTGACAGGCCGGACTCTCCCTAGTCAAACGGAAGTCGCGGCGCGCGCGTCTTGCTGCGTATAGCTGGAGCCTCGATCACATCACACAGATTGTGGACGCTGACGCCCAGGAGTCGAACGGGCCGGCGCCCGGCCTCTGTCTTGTCCAGCAACGCGACCGCGCGGTCGACAAGCGAGGTCGCGTCGCGAGTGGCGTCTGTTGTGTGGCTTCGCGTGATGGTGGTGAAGTCGCTGTAGCGAACCTTGATCGTCACCGTCCTGGCATAGAGCTGACGTTTGACCAGCCACGACGCCGTGCCGCGGGCCATGTCCGCCACCTCGTTTCGAATCTCATCAAGGTTGGTTAGATCCGTCGCGAAGGTGTTCTCGCTGCCGGACGATTTCGTCTCGTGCTCGGCCACGACCGGACGATCGTCAATGCCGCTCGACAGCTTCTTCAGCCACTCCGCAAGGGAGCCGACGGCCTCGCGCAGCCGTTCAGGGTCAGCCGAGCGCACATCGATCAGCTTCTCGATGCCGCGCTCGCGGAGCTTGCGCGCAGTGACCGGGCCCACGCCCCACAACGCGTCCACCGGCAAAGCGCGCAGAAACGGCTCGACCCGCTCCGGCGCGATCACCGTCAGGCCGTCGGGCTTCTGCCAGCCCGATGCGATCTTCGCGAGAAACTTGTTGGGTGCGACGCCGGCCGAAGCTGTGAGACCCGTGGCCGATCGAATTTCGTCCTTCAGGCGCCGGGCGACGGTCATGCCGAGCGTCTCACCCCACGCATTCTCGGTGACGTCGAGGTAGGCCTCGTCCAGCGACATCGGCTCGACGAGAGGCGTGACCGACCGGAACAGCGCGAAGACCTGCTGCGACACCGCTCGATACTTCGAGAAGTCCGGCCGCACGATCACGACGGACGGGCACAGCCGCACGGCTTTTGCCATCGAGATCGCCGAGCGGATGCCGAAGACCCTCGCCTCGTAGCTGGCGGCTGCTACTACGCCTCGCTGATCGGGCTGACCGCCGACGACGACAGGTCGACCGCGCAGCTCGGGACGATCCCGCTGCTCCACCGACGCATAAAAGGCGTCCATGTCGATGTGCAGGATTCTTCGGTACACCTAATTGATTCGTGGCTGATTCTTGCTTGTTAATTGTCGATCTATTGGCAAGGTGACTTCCGAGTCAGGCAACGAAATCAAAAATCAAAGAATCAGCAATCAGCAACCAATCTCAAATCAAAGATCATCAAATCAACATGTGGTCACGCCCCCGTCGCCCCGAAGCCTCCACGCGTAACTTCACGAATCTGGTCGACCTCGTCCCACGTGACGCGCTGGGCAGGGAGGACGATCCCCTGCGCCAGGCGGTCCCCGCGCTGCACGCGCACGTCAGTCTGCGTAAAGTTGAGCACCTGGATCTTGACTTCGTCGTCCGGCCCTGAATAATCGGGGTCCACCACACCGACGCCGTTGGCCACCAGCAGTCCTCGCTTGAGCGGCGTGCTGCTTCGGGCGAAAATTCCCAGGAAGTATCCGGTGGGGACCTCGATGACGAGTCCCGTCCGGATGAGCGCGATCTGACCAGGCTGGACCACGATGTCGTGGCTCGCGGCGAGATCGAAGCCCGCCGCTTCGGACGTTCCGTAACCAGGGAGGGGAACAGTGGGATCCAGCCGAGTGATCTTGAGGCGCATTCGTGCAGCATACCTCGTGGCCGTGCTCCTGCTGGTGCCGGTCACGACGGCGTCCTCGCAGAATGTTACAGGTCCGCTGCCGCTCGACCCCGCGATCCGGTCGGGCACGCTTGCGAACGGACTGACCTACCTCATTCGCCAGAACGGCCGTCCGGAAAAGCGCGCGATGCTGCGGCTCGCCGTCAAAGCCGGCTCGATGAGCGAAGACGACGACCAGCGCGGCCTGGCGCACGTGCTCGAGCACATGGCCTTCAACGGGAGCACGCATTTCAAACCGGGTGAACTGGTTTCCTACCTGGAATCGATCGGCGCGCGATTCGGCCCGCACGTGAACGCGTACACCAGCTTCGACGAAACGGTCTACATGCTCGATGTCCCGACCGATCGCCCCGGCACTCTGGTGCGCGGGTTCGAGGCGCTTAGTGACTTCGCTGGTGGCATGACGCTCGACACGGCAGAGATCGATCGCGAGCGCGGCGTCGTGATCGAGGAGTGGCGCGGGCGTCTCGGCGCAGGCACTCGCATGCAGGAGCCGCAGCTCAAGGCGCTCTTCGGCGATAGCCGGTACACCAACCGTATCCCGATCGGTACGCCGGAAGTGTTGAAGAGTTTTCCGCCGGACCGCCTCCGCCAGTTCTACCGCGATCACTATCGGCCTGGCCGCATGGCGGTCATCGTTGTTGGAGACATCGATCCGGCCGAGATCGAGCGTCTGATTCGGCAGCACTTCTCGGGACTCGAGGCGGGAGGTGCGCCACGGACGGTGTATCCGATCCCGGAGCATCCGGAGACTCGATACGTCGCGGTATCCGATGTGGAGGCCCAGGGTTCGTCGGTGTCGGTCACGTTCAAGGGACCGCTGCTGCCGTTACGTACCGCAGCCGACTACCGCAGCAACGCTGGTGCGTTCGCTCATGCATCAGATGCTGAACGCCCGCTTTGCCGAAATCGCCCGTCAGTCCTGACGCGCCGTTCCTTCGTGCCGGGTCCGACGATGAGACGCTTGGCACGACGATCGAGGCGGCCTCGGTTTCGGCGCGCGTGAACGATGGGGCAGCCGACAAGGGATTGCGCGCGCTCGGCGAAGAGATCGCACGCGTTCGTCAGCACGGTTTCGGAGAGGCGGAGCTCGATCGCGCCAAGCGCTCGGCGCTCGCGTCGTACGAACGCGCCTACAACGAACGCGGCACGACGGAGAGCGCCGGCTACGCATCCGAGCTGCTCCGCTACTACCTGAGCGAGGAAGCTGCTCCCGGCATCGAGATCGAGCTCGGGCTGGTGCGCCAGTTCCTCCCGACGATCACGGCAGCAGGAGATCGGCGCGCTCGCGCGCGAGATCTTTCTCGGATCGGAATCGCGTCGTCATCGCGGCGTCGCCGCAGAAGGAAGGGCTCGTCGCCGTGACCGAGCCGGTCTTGCGTGATGCGCTCGACGCCGGCACGTCAGCCACCGTCACCGCGTGGCGCGACGAGATGACTGGCAAGGAGCTTCTCGCGCAGAAGCCCGAGCCGGGCAAGGTCACCTCGCGACGTGAGATCGCCGAGCTCGGCGTCACGGTCCTGACGCTGTCGAATGGCGTCGAGGTGTGGCTGAAGCCGACCGACTTTCGCAACGACCAGGTCGTGTTCTCCTCCTACGCGCGCGGCGGGTCTGTCGCTGGTCGCGGCTGACGACTACCTGAACGCGTCGCTGGCCACATCGTTCGTGGGGATTGCCGGCGTGGGCGGATTCACGCCGGTCGATCTCGGAAAGCTGCTGGCTGGTCGGATTGGAAGCGCGTCCGCGTATGTCTCCAGCTACTCGCAGGGCGTCAACGGGTCGAGCACGCCAAAGGACCTGGAGACCGCGCTGCAACTGGCCTATCTGCATTTCACCGCTCCGAATGACAATCCCGAGGCGTTCGAGCTGATGAAGCGCCGCCTCGAGGCGTCGCTCGCCAATCAGGCGCAGAGCCCGGGCGCCGTCTACGGGGAGCGCGTGCGTCGCGATCAACACACTCGATCACTACAGTGCACGCGCGCTGCAGCTCGAGGATCTGTCGCGCCTGGATTCCGAGCAAGATGCTGTCGTTCTACAGGCAGGTCTTCGCCAACGCCGCCAACTTCACGTTCTTTTTCGTCGGCACGTTCACGGTGGACGCGGTGACGCCGCTCATCGAGCAGTACCTCGGGTCGCTTCCGTCGAAGGGTGCGGCCGACTCGCGCAACGGCGACATGCGGCTCGAGATTCCCGCGCATCCGTCGTTCGTGAAACCGTGACGAAGGGGCAGGAGCCGCGAAGCCAGACCGTCATCACCTTCTTTGCCGACACCGGGCTCGAGGAGCTCGAGACCCATCGTCTGCAGGCGGCGACCGAGGTGCTGGAGATGCGCCTTCGCGACATCCTGCGCGAGCAGCTCGGTGGCACCTACTCGGTCGGCGTGAGCTACTCCAATACGTCGCCGCAGCCCGGGTACGGCGTGACGAGCGTCCAGTTCGGCAGCGCTCCGGAAAACATGACAAGCCTCACGGCCGCGGTGATGACCGAGATCGACCGGTTGCGGCGCGAGGGTCCGTCCGCCGAAGACGTACGCGCGGTGAAGGAAGCCGAGAAGAACGACCTGCAGACGGCCATGCGGCAGAACGGCTACTGGCTCAATTCGCTGCAGTCGATGCACGTGCTCGGGCGCGATCCGAAACGAATTCTTCTGCGCAGCGAGCGGGCCGATTCGCTGACGCAGGACAACGTGCATGCCGCGCTGCGCAAGTACTTCCCGAGACGAGCGTCATACGGAAGTCACGCTGATGCCCGAGACGCAGAATCCGCAGCCGTTGCAGTAGAGGTACGCGCGAGTGAATCACATGGATGACGAGTCGACGTCGCGTGTCAGCGGTGATCGGCGTAGAATGTCTTCCGGGCCGCCGCCGACGATGAACGACACCACGATGTATTTCCCGTGCCGCGACGCTGGCCGGTTTCACCTCGGCGGTGTCGAGCACGAACGGTGTTCAGTTGCGCGATCTGCCGCCGATGACCACACTGCTGGTCCGGACGCGCAACTCGGAGTATCAGCATTGTCGTGTCGTCGGGCGATGAGGTCCTGGTCAAGGGCGGTCACTTCTTTCCGTCGCTCACCGAAGCGCGGTTCAGCGGCGCAAGCGTTGGCGGAAGCTTCCTCAAGGTCGGCTGGATCGGCGTGGGACTCCGCATGGAGATCCTCGCCGACGGGCGCCGCATCGTCACCTCTCCCGTCTACGACATCGTCACCACCGCCAGCGGCGACGATCAGCGCGTCCATTAGAGCCGGCTGATACAATCAATCTTTGATTGATGATTGTCGATGGTCGATTCGTCGTTGATTCGTGATTGTCGAATGACGATCTATTGTCGAATCAGGATAAATCGTCGATCACCAATCACCGATCACAACGAATCGATAATCAACGATCGCGAAATCACCAATGGACGTCATGCGTCGGCCTGCCGGAGCCGCAGTTCAGGGACACACGTGCAATACATCTACACAATGAAGGGTCTCGGGAAGGTGCATCCTCCCGACTCGGTCGTCCTCCGAGACATCTGGTTGTCGTTTCTTCCCGGCGCGAAGATTGGCGTGCTCGGGTTGAACGGCGCAGGGAAGAGCTCGCTGCTGCAGAATCATGGCGGGCGAAGACACCGAGTTCCTCGGCGAAGCGTTTCCTGCCGACGGCATCTCGGTCGGGATTCCTTCCGCAGGAGCCGCGCCTGAACCCGGAGAAGACCGTGAAGGGGAACGTCGAGGAGGGCGTGGCCGCGGTCAAGGCGCTGCTCGAACGCTACGACGAGCTGAACATGAAACTCGGCGAGGATCTCTCGCCGGAGGAGATGGACAAGGTCCTCGAGGAACAGGGCCGGCTTCAGGATCGGATCGACGCGGTCAACGCGTGGGACATCGATTCGCAGCTCGAGCTGGCGATGGACGCGTTGCGCTGTCCTCCGGCGATGCCGACGTCACGAAGCTCTCCGGCGGTGAGCGACGACGCGTCGCGTTGTGCCGACTCCTGCTGCAGTCTCCGGATCTCCTGCTGCTCGATGAGCCCACCAATCACCTCGATGCGGAATCGGTCGCGTGGCTCGAGCGCTTCCTGAAGGAATACAAGGGCACGGTCGTGGCGGTCACGCACGATCGCTACTTCCTGGACAATGCCGCCGAGTGGATCCTCGAGCTCGATCGCGGCTCCGGCATCCCCTGGAAGGGCAACTACTCGTCCTGGCTCGATCAGAAGCAGCAGCGGCTGGCGCAGGAAGAGAAGTCGGAAACGAAGCGGCAGAAGACGCTCCAGCGCGAGCTCGAGTGGATCCGGATGTCACCGCGCGCGCGCCAGTCGAAGGGCAAGGCGCGCCTCAACGCCTACGAGCAGCTTCTCAACGAAGACTCCGGCGCAGAAGATCGAGCAGGTGGAGATCTACATCCCGCCCGGTCCACGTCTCGGCGACGTCGTCGTCGAGGCGCGGGGGTTCGGAAGGCGTACGGCGATCAGCTGCTGATGGACGATCTCAACTTCACGCTGCCACGCGGCGGAATCGTGGGCGTCATCGGTCCCAACGGTGCGGGAAAGACGACGCTCTTCCGGATGATCATCGGGTCAGGAAAAGCCGGACGCCGGCACGCTGCGCCTGGGTGAGACGGTGCAACTGGGCTACGTCGATCAGAGCCGCGATGCGCTCGGCGCGAACAAGAGCGTCTGGGAGGAGATTTCCGGCGGGGAAGACGAGCTGATGATCGGCAAGCGGCCCGTTCCATCGCGCGCCTACGTCTCGTGGTTCAACTTCAAGGGCGCGCAGCAGCAGCGCAAGGTGGGAGCGCTCTCAGGTGGCGAGCGCAACCGCGTCCACCTGGCCAAGCTGCTGCAGCGCGGCTCGAACCTGCTTCTGCTGGACGAGCCGACCAACGATCTCGACGTCGACACGCTGCGAGCGCTCGAGGAGGCGCTGCTGAATTACGCCGGCTGCGCCGTCGTGATCAGCCACGATCGCTGGTTCCTCGATCGCATCGCCACGCACATGCTGGCGTTCGAGGGTGACAGCCGCGTCGTGTGGTTCGAGGGGAACTACCAGGACTACGAAGCCGACCGCAAGCGGCGGCTCGGTGCCGAGGCCGACACCCCGCACCGAATCAAGTACCGGAAGTTGACCCGTTAGTGACGTCGAAGAGGCGGGTCTGCAGACCTGCCTGGAGGAGGGAGACGCCATGACTTCAGAACAGGGAAAGGCGGCTGCCGACATGCTGGCGACACGTATGGGAAGGCGAGTTTCCCGCAACGTGCGCGGTGCTGGCTGCGGTGAAGGACGACAATCGAGGCTACAAGCCGGACGCCAAGTCCCGAACGGCGTGGGAGCTGGCTACGCATCTGGCCACCGCGGACATCTGGTTCATCGACAGCATCACCAAGGGTGCGTTCGAGTGGAACCCCGATGCCGTCAAGCAGGCCGAGTCGCAATTCAAGAGCGTCAGACGACATCGTCGCGTTCTACAAGAAGTCGTTTCCCGAGAAGCTGGCGGCGCTGCGTGCGCTCCCGGCTGAGAAATCGACCGAGACGCTCGACTTTTTCGGCGTGATGAAGATGTCGCGGGCGCAGTTCATCGGCTTCGCCAACAACCACAGCATCCATCATCGCGGTCAGCTCGCGGCCTACCTGCGTGCGATGGGCTCGAAGGTGCCCAACATCTACGGCCCCAGCGCAGACGCCGAAGGAAGTAGGTCGGCAGGCGGCCTGATCGCTCTCGTGTTCTTCCCCGATCTCCGCGCCTTTCTCGACCAGCTTCGCCGTGACGGTGATCTCGTCACGGTGGAGTCGCAGGTCGATCCCCGTCTCGAGGTTGCCGAGATCCATCGGCGCGTCGTCGCCGGCGGCGGACCCGCGCTGCTCTTTACCAACGTCAAGGGATCCGACTTCCGTCTCGTCACCAATCTGTTCGGCACGGCTCGACGGGCCGAGATGGCTTTCGGCGATCGACCGCTGCGTCTGATTCGTCGTCTGGTTGAGCTGGTCGAGACGATCATGCCGCCCACGCCAGCGAAAACTCTGGGGTGCACGAGACGTCGGACTCGAGCTGCTCAAGGTCGGTACTCGCCGCGTGACAGTCGGGACCCGTCACGGAAGTCGTGACGCACGATGTGAGGCTCGATCGACTTGCCGGCGCTGACCTGCTGGCCCGAGGACGGCGGGCCGTTCATCACCCTTCCGCTCGTCTACACGACGCATCCCGACAAACCGGGACACAACCTCGGGATGTATCGCATGCAGGTGTATGACGCCCGCACGGCCGGCATGCATTGGCAGATCGGGAAGGGGGGCGGCTACCACTACGCGGTCGCTGAGGCGCGGGGCCAGAAGCTGCCCGCCACGGTGTTTCTGGGTGGGCCGCCCGCGCTGATTCTCGCCGCGGTGGCGCCGCTGCCGGAAAACGTTCCGGAGCTGATGCTGGCGTCACTCATCGCGGGCGAGCGACTGTCGCAGGTGCACGGGCACGGCCCGCATCCGCTGATAGCGAACGCCGAGTTCGCGTTGATGGGAGACGTGCCACCGAAGACGCGTCGGCCCGAGGGGCCGTTCGGCGATCACTACGGCTACTACTCGCTTCAGCACGATTACCCGGTGTTCGAGGTGCGTCGCATTGCTCGTCGTGCCGATGCGATCTATCCAGCGACGGTTGTTGGCAAGCCTCGGCAGGAGGATTTCTTCATCGGCGATCTGCTGCAGGAACTTCTCTCACCGCTGTTTCCCGTTGTGATGCCTGCGGTCGAACGGCTCTGGTCGTACGGTGAAACCGGATATCACTCGCTCGCTGCCGCGATCGTGAAGCAGCGTTATCGCCGCGAAGCGATGGCCAGCGCGTTTCGCATTCTCGGGCGAGGGGCAGCTGTCGCTGAGCAAGTTCCTGCTCGTCACCGATCAGCACGTCGATGTCCGGAACTTTCGCGCGACACTCGAGCACATCCTCGCGCGTACCAATCCGGAGACCGATCTCTACGTCTTCTCGAATCTCGCGATGGACACGCTCGACTACACCGGCCCGACGGTCAACGAAGGGTCGAAAGGCGTGTGGATGGGCCTTGGTGACCCAGTCCGTGAGTTGCTCCGGCAGTTCACGGCATCCGATGTCCCGGCTGGAATCACCGACGTGCGCGTGTTCTGCGGCGGATGTCTGGTCGTCGGCGCGCCGTCCTACGAGTCGGAACGTGACATTGTCGCCCGCATTGCCGCGGCGCCTGGCGTTCGCGTCGTGGCCGCTCGTCGTGGTGAGCGACGAGCCCGAACGGGCCACACGCAGCGACATGAATTTCCTGTGGACGACATTCACCCGCTTTGAGCCGGCCGCCGACATCCATGCGGCAAACCGCCGAATCATCCGCAACCACATTGCCTACACGGCGCCCGTGGTCATCGACGCCCGCATGAAACCGTGGTACCCGAAGGAGTTGTCGTGCCGGGAGGACACGGCGGATCTCGGTCTCCCGCCGGTGGCGGGAGTATTTCCCATCGGCAAAAGTCACGATGGGTGACTCCGAGCGTGGTCATCTCGATTGAGCTAAGCTTCTTAAGACCCTGCCCAGTACATTCCGTGCAGGGGTTTTGCCGCGAGGCGGCCATGACGCGAGATGAAATCGTCGCATTCTTCAGTCGCCGGCTAGAGGGGCTGCAATCGGCACGATGCCGCGATGGTTGCCGGCTCTTCACGCAGAGGATGGTGTCGTCGAGAGCCCGTTTGCCGGCGGCATGGCGGAGGGCCGCGAAGCCATCGAGCGCGTCTACGGGCATTCTTCAAGCGTTCAGCACCGCGAGTTCGAGCAGGAGCAGTTGCTGATCGACGGAGAGAGGGTGGCGTCTTCTGCTGCATATTCACGGGACGAACAAGTGGCGGTGTGATGGGGTTGCCGCCGACCGACCGGCCATTCAGCATCTCGCTGGTCTCGCTCTGCGAGCATGCGCGACGGACTCATCGCGCGGGAGCGTCGCATCTACGATTTCACCGGGATGCTGCTGCAGGTCGGGGCCATGAAGGCTAAACCCGCCTAGCGACGAGACCACCGGAGCGCATGAGCGAAGCCAGTCTTCACGTTACTGACTCGCAGGGACGACGAGTCGTCGTGCTCGATCGACCGCTCTTCATGATCGGCCGGCGGACCTCTGCGGATCTGCAGATCGTCAGCACGGACGTGTCTCGCGAGCACGCCGAAATCGCGCTCGAGGATGGGCGTTTCCTCCTGCGCGACCGCGCCTCCCGCTACGGAACGTTCGTCAACGGCGAGCAGATCACCGAGACGAGCCCTGCAGCACGGCGACCGTATTCGGCTGGGCAGGACCGAGGCCATCGAGCTGGTCTTCATGACGGAAGGCGCGAAGACCACTGGGTTCCTCGATTCGGGCACGTCGGATGCCGGCGACCTGCGCCAGATGGCGGCAATTCTCAACGGACTGCGCGCGCTCGGTTCGGGCCGCGTGCTCGATGAAATCCTGGCGCTCGTGATGGACTCGGCGCTCGAAGTCACGAAGGCCGAGCGCGGGTTCATGATGCTCGCCAATACTGAGGGTGAGCTCGAGTTCAAGATCGCGCGCGGCCGCGGCCGTACGACCTTGTCCGGGACGACGTTCACCACCAGCGAGAAGATTCCCAGCGAGGTGTTCAAGACGGGTCAGAGCCGCATCGTCGGCGACCTGATGGAAGGCGACTGGAAGGGCCAGCACGACGGCACCATTGCCGTCGGCATTCGTCACGTGTTGTGCGTGCCGCTTCGCGTGACACCCATGTCGGCGGCGCCAGCGGCTTCCCGATCCGAGCGCGTGATCGGCGTGCTCTACCTTGACGGCCGGGAGCGGAGCACGATGCTCTCCAAGGCGACGCTGTCGTCTCTCGAGGCGTTTGCCACGCAGGCGGCGTTGGCCATCGAAAGCGCGCGCTTGTATGCCGAGTCGGCCGAAAAAGCGCGCACCGATCACGATCTCAAGATCGCCGCGGAGATCCAGCGCAACATGCTGCCCGAGCCGGTGTTCGAGATCGGCGCGGTCGATCTGGCGGCCGAGTCGATCCCGTGCCGGACGGTCGGAGGCGACTTCTACGATTACCTCGAAATCGGGGAGCGAGGCGTCGGTTTCGCCCTCGGTGATGTCGCCGGGAAGGGACCCCCGGCCGCGCTTCTTGCCGCCGCGGTGCAGAGCAATTTCGTTGCGCTGGCGCCGGTCAGCAGCGACCCGGCCGAGACGATGGCGCGTGTCAACAAAGCGCTGCTGCGGCGAGCCATCGATGCACGCTTTGCGACGATGTTTTACGGCGCGGTGACTGACGACGGACGTCTGAGCTACTGCAACGCAGGGCAGGAGCCGCCACTGGTCATCAGGCGCAACGGTATCTCATGGCTGGAGACCGGCGGTCCCGTGCTCGGTCTGCTGGCGATTGCGACCTATGAATACGAGACCGTCGTGCTCGAGCCGGGCGACCTGGTGATTGTGTGCAGCGACGGTGTCACCGAGGCTCGCAATCGCGCCGGTGATGAATTCGGGCGCGACCGCCTGGTGGAGGCGGTGCAGGGGCGGCATGGCGCCAAGCCGGAAGCCGTGCTCGAACACCTGATTGGGGTGGTCAAGCTGTTCTCGGAAGGAGCTCCCCAGGCCGACGACGTCACGGCGCTCGTGCTGCGGTATCGAGGAGCGAAGTAGTTCAAGTACCTGTAAGATTCCGGCCCGATTCGGACAGTCAGGGCGGCAGGGAGGACGAATGCAGATCGGACAGCGAATGGTGGGTGATGTGACGATCGTCGAGATCACCGGCGACATCACTCTGAGCAAGGGCGGCGACGTCATGATCAAGGACAAGGTCCAGAGCCTGCTGCAGCAGGGCAATCGCAAGCTGTTGCTCGATCTGGGCAACGTCTCCTACGTCGACAGCGCCGGCCTGGGACAGCTGGTTCAGGTCTACGCGACGACCAGCCACCTTGGCGGATCGCTGAAGCTGATGCGCGTCACCAAGCGGCTGAAGGACCTCCTGGTCCTCACCAAGCTCCTGACCGTTTTCGAAAGCTACGACAACGAGAAAGAAGCGGTGGCGAGTTTCAACAAGTAGTCGCGTACGCGAGTGGGTCTGACCGCCTGCGCGTCGGCGGAGGCGGAAGACCTGCCCGTACACTTCTGTGAAAGCGCGCTAGTTGAGCGCGTTGGGGACAGCGAGTGTAAATGGTGCGATGACGGCATCGAAGCGCTCACCGTCGGCCGTCAACATCTGATAACTGCCCTGCATTGCCCCGACCGGCGTCTTGAGGGGGCAGAAACTCGTATACTCGAACGACCCACCAGGTGGCAGCACGGGCTGTTCGCCGACGACTCCCTGTCCCTTGACGCGCTCTACTTCGCCGTCGGCATTGGTGATGATCCACTCCCGCGAGATGAGCTGGGCCACGTCGGAGCCGGTATTCGAGATGCGGACGTGGTACTGGAACAGATACGATCCTTCCCGTGGGGAACTCCGGTCGGGAATGAATTCGCTCCGCACCTGTATTCGGATTCCGCGCGTGGTGGCGTCACTCATCCGGACGCCGCGTGTGCTGGTGTCAGTCATCTGTGAAGGGTGCGAGGTGCCGCCGGTGACGCTCGAGGTCAACGGGGTGCTATCGCTGATTATGGCATGGTCGCTGTCATGAGAGTGGGTGCGCGGGGAACCGGCGAGCGCATTCGGCGTAGTACCAGTTCCAGGATCGCAGATGGACACACCGAAGAAGAAGGGCGTATCCGCCTCGGCGGCGTGGCGGGAGGCGCAAGCGCTCCTCTGGGCTCATCGCCGGCGGCTGGCGGCTGGCCTGGCACTGATGCTCGTCAGTCGCCTGGCGGGGCTCGTGCTCCCGGCCTCGTCGAAGTACCTGATTGACGACGTGGTGGGGAACAGCCGCGCGGATCTGCTGCCGATCATTGCGCTGGCGGCGGGAACGGCCACGCTCGTGCAAGCCGTTACATCGTTTGCCCTGTCCCAGATTCTCGGCGTCGCCGCACAGCGTGCGATTACCGACATGCGAAAGCGGGTCCAGGCCCGCGTGATGCACCTGCCGGTGCGGTATTTCGACTCGACGCAAACCGGTGTGCTCGTCTCCCGCATCATGTCGGACGCCGAAGGCATACGAAACCTGGTCGGAACGGGCTTGGTGCAGCTGGTCGGCGGCCTGGTCACAGCCGTCATGGGGCTGGTCGTCCTGTTCTGGCTGAACTGGCACCTGACGACGATTACCATCCTCGTGCTCGCGGCGTTCGGCGGCGGCATGGCGTACGCGTTCCGCACGCTGCGCCCGCTGTTTCGTGAGCGCGGGAAGATCAACGCTGAAGTCACCGGCCGGCTGACCGAAGCCCTTGGCGGCATCCGCGTCGTCAAGTCCTATACCGCGGAAAAACGCGAAGAGATCGTCTTTACGAAGGGTGCGCATCGCCTGTTCCGCAACATCGCGAAGTCGATGACCGGCGTGTCGGCAACGACGGCTGGCAGCACGGTCATCGTTGGCATCGTCGGCGTGCTGATGATCTGGTTGGGCGGGAACGCGATCCTCGCGGGCGAGATGACGCTCGGCGAGTTGATCATGTACATCTTCTTCATCGGGCTCGTGGCCGCGCCGCTCGTCTCGATTGCCTCGATCGGCACGCAAATCACCGAAGCGTTTGCCGGCCTCGATCGCATCCGCGAGATTCTCGACATGCCGACGGAGGTCGAAGAAGACGAACTCCGGGCGGACCCCGGCAGGCTGGCGGGCGACGTCAGCTTCGAGGACGTCTGGTTCGAATACAACCCCGGGCAGCCGGTGCTGCGAGGCATCTCATTCCACGCGGGACAGGGCACGACGACGGCACTGGTCGGGTCGAGCGGATCGGGCAAGAGCACGCTGATCAGCATCGTGATGGCGTTCAACCGGCCAACCCAGGGGCGCGTCCTGGTGGACGGTCGCGATCTGTCGGACCTGCGGTTGATGGACTATCGGGCACAACTCGCGTCGGTCCTGCAGGAGAACTTCCTCTTCGATGGCACCATCACGGAAAACGTCGGATACGCGAGGCCAGGTGCCACGCGCGACGAGATCATCGAGGCGTGCCGGATCGCGCACTGCGACGAGTTCATCAGCCAGTTCCCCAACGGATATGAAACGGTGGTTGGTGAGCGTGGCATCAAGTTATCCGGTGGGCAGCGTCAGCGTGTCTCGATCGCTCGAGCGATCCTCGCGAATCCGCGCATCCTGATTCTGGATGAAGCGACGTCGAGTCTCGACAGCGAGAGTGAGCAGATGATCCAGGACGGTCTCCGGAACCTGAGGGCCGGACGCACCACCTTCGTCATCGCTCATCGTCTGTCCACCATTCGCAGCGCCGATCAGATTCTCGTGCTCGAAGAAGGGCAGGTCGTCGAGCGTGGCACGCACGCCGAGTTGCTGGCGCTCAATGGGCGATACCGGTACCTGCACGACAAGCAGTACAAGTTCGAGACCGATCGTTTCATCAATCCGGGGGAGGACTTCACGCCGGAGCCTGAGAAACCGATGGCTGCGCCGACCCGAGTGGCGCAGAGCCTCTGACGGAGGATCTGAATTGGATGAGTCGATGCTGCTGAATGGTGTGCTTCGCAGTGTGCTGGGCGGGCGTCGCAAGAAGTCGAGGAAGGCACTTCGCTATCTGGAAAAACCGCTTCGCGGTTCGATGGGTTCGATCGGGGGATCGCTGCTGGCGAACCCGAACGTGCTGCTGACCGCAGCGGGCGTGGCGTGGGGTATCTTCGAGACGCTGCAGCAGCAAGGCACGTCCGGGACGTCGCCGACCGGGTCGGGGTTGCCGACGGCGCCTGCACCGGCAACCTCTCACCCGCTTCCACCGTTGCCGGTGATGGGGGCACCGAGCTCGGCATCGGTGAGCGAACCGGCGCTCCGGATCGTCCGTCTAGCCATATCTGCCGCGTACGCCGATGGTGCCGTTAGTGACCAGGAGCGCGCGGCAATCCTCGAGCATGCCCGGAGCGCTGGCGTGGACAGCATCGTGGAGCAGGAGTTGGCGCAACCGCGACCGCTGGCGGAGATCGTAGCCGGCATCACGGACGACACTCAGCGGGCGACGCTGTACGTCCTCGCCTTCGGTATCGTGAGAGGCGACGAACAGCCAAGCGGCGCCGAACGTATCTACCTGGCGACACTCGCGCACTTGCTTGGACTCGATCCCAAGACGGTTCAGCAGCTGGAACAGAATGCTGCGCGGCGAATCGACGCGGAGCCCGAGCAGTAGGCGACGAGACGGAGTGTGCGGCGTGAGCCGCCTGGGCGTAGTGTCCGGCTTGCGCCGGACTCGAGGAACACATCAAAAAACGACGGCGAGGAGATTGAGGCGATGTCAGACGAGCAGTGGTTCATGGCCATTGGTGGGCACCAGGTGGGGCCCGTGTCACGAGACGACGTGGTGACGAACCTGCGGAATGGCACCATTGATGGCAACACTCTGATCTTCGGCCCGGGCCTGACGAACTGGACACCGCTCAAGGACGTGCCGCAACTCGCCTCGTTTCTCACCGGCTCCTCGGGGGCACGTGTCGCAGCGCCGCCGCCGATCAATCCCGGACGCCGGTCGCACGAGATCGACTTCCGAATCGTCGGCAGCGAGATGCAGTTCGTCGAGGTCGAGCTCGATCCGGGCGAGAGCGCCGTGGCTGAAGCCGGGTCGATGATGTACATGACGCCCGGCATCTCGATGGAGACGGTCTTCGGCGACGGAGCGCAGCAGCGCGGCAGCGGTGTCATGAACGCGATCCTCGGAGCCGGTAAGCGCCTCATCACGGGTGAGAGTCTGTTCATGACCGTCTTCACCAACTCGGGAGCCGGCAAGCAGCAGGTGTCGTTTGCTGCGCCATACCCCGGCAAGATCCTCGCAATGGATCTGAAACAGCTTGGGGGTCAGCTCATTTGCCAGAAGGACTCGTTCCTCTGCGCCGCCCGCGGCGTGTCCATCGGCATCGCGTTCCAGCGGCGAATCGGCGTGGGCCTGTTCGGCGGTGAAGGCTTCATCATGCAGAAGCTCGAAGGCGACGGCCTGTGCTTCGTTCATGCCGGCGGCACAGTCCATCCTCTCGATCTGGGACCCGGCCAGACGCTGCGCGTCGACACGGGTTGCCTCGTCGCCCTGCAGCCGTCGGTCGGCTACGACATCCAATACGTGGGCAAGATCAAGACGGCGCTATTCGGCGGTGAGGGATTGTTCTACGCTGCCCTCACAGGCCCGGGTCGCGTGTGGCTGCAATCGCTGCCGTTCAGCCGAATGGCCGATCGCATCTACAAGGCTGCACCCGCGGCTGGTGGCAGCCGTCGCGAAGGCGGCTCGATCCTCGGTGGGCTGGGTGATCTGCTCGACGGAGACTCGACGCGATAGTACGGTTCGAGGGTGACCCGTCACGAACGAGAGCAGTTTCTCAAGCTCCTGCAGGCGCACGCCCAGACGGTCGCGATCGGTGAAGCGTGCGCGACGACGACGCGCGACCTGGCGACCGAGGTCGCCAGGGGCAGCACGCCCAGTCGCGGCGACCTGATAACGACGGTCGCCGAAGCCGAACGTGCGCTGAAGCACCTGGCCCAGGTCCGCGAGGAAGTGGAACGCCTGCTCGCCACCCTCGGCGGTGCGTAGGATCGCGGACACACGACACTTTTCTCCGCCATCTCCGCTTCCGGACCCGCTGCGCGGTGACAACGAGAGATCGCAGATGCGAGACTAAAATTGTCTCCACATGCGTACTCCCGTCACCCTGGTGACCGGTGCCAGCGGGGAAATCGGTCACGGCCTGATTACCCGGCTGGCCGGCACCGGGCGCCCGATTGTCACGATCGATCTGGCGCCGCTCGATCCATCGCTGCATCGGCTCGTCCTTCGCGAATTCACCGGATCGATCACCGACAGCACGCTGCTCGAACGTGTGCTGGCCGAGTTCGAGGTCGACCTGATATTTCACCTCGCCGCGCTGCTCTCCACGCGCGCGGAATTCACGCCGATCACCGCGCACCACGTGAACGTGGACGGCACGCTGACGCTGCTCGAGTTCGCCCAGCGCGAGGGAGAGTCGCACGGCCGCACCGTGCTGTTCCTCTACCCGTCATCGGTGGCTGCGTACGGGCTTCCGGATCTTCCAAACCAAAGCCAGAGTCGGTCGCATTCGCGAGGACGAGTGGAACACGCCGCGCACGATGTACGGCTGCAACAAGCTGTACTGCGAGCATCTCGGTCGCTATTACGCGCGGTTCTATAAACAGCTCGCGGCGCACGCGATGGGTCGTGTGGACTTTCGCAGCGTTCGCTTTCCCGGTCTGATTTCCGCCGTGACGATGCCCGCGGGCGGCACCTCTGACTACGCGCCGGAGATGATCCACGCCGCGGCGCGCGGCGAGGCGTACACCTGTTTCGTGCGCCCCGACACGCGCATCCCGTTCATGGCCATGCCGGATGCCATCTCTGCGTTGTTAGACCTGGCAAAGGCGCCGCGTGAGAGCCTGACGAGAACCGCCTACAACCTGACTGCCTTCAGTCCCACCGCACAGGAGATCCACGACGCAGTTGTCGCGGCATTTCCGGGTGCTGTCGCGCAGTGGGGCACGGACGAGAAGCGTCAGATCATCGTCGATTCGTGGCCCGAGGACGTTGACGATGGGGCTGCCCGGCGGGACTGGGGCTTCGCACCGGTGTACGATTTCAGCTCCGCGTTCGAGAAGTACCTGATTCCAAACGTCAGGGAGCGCTATCGATGAGAGTCCTGTGTGCCACGCTGCTCGGCCTCGCGGTCGTGCATGCCGCGGAGAACGAGACGATGAATGCTCTGGCTGAGCGCTACGTGAAGCTGGTGCTGGCGCTCGGCCAGCATGATGCCGACTATGTGGACGCCTACTACGGTCCTCCCGAGTGGAAGAAGGAAGCCGAACAGGCGAAGCGACCGCTCGCCCAGATCAACCGCGATGCAGCGGCCGTGTACGCAGCGCTCGTGAACGTGAAGCCGGAAGCGCAGGCCGAGGAAACCGTCCGCCTGCGCCACGAGTACCTCACCAGGCAGCTGAGCGCGTTGCGTGCCCGTGTGTCGATGCTGGAAGGAAAGCGATTCAGCTTCGACGAGGAATCCAAGGCGCTCTACGACGCGGTTGCTCCAACCCATTCCGAGAGTGAATTCGAGGCGGTCCTCGCCGAGCTCGAGTCACGGCTGCCTGGAACAGGGTCTCTCAGCGAACGCCTCGACAGGTTTCGATCGCAGTTCGTCATCCCGAAGAGAACGTCTGGACTCGACGTTCAAGGCCGCGATCGATGCGTGCCGCAGCCGGACGCTCGCGCACCTGTCGCTTCCAGCCGAGGAGAGCTTCACCGTCGAGTACGTCACGAACAAGAGCTGGTCGGGCTACAACTGGTACCAAGGCAACTATCGCAGCCTCATCCAGGTCAACACCGATCTCCCGATTTTCGTCGACCGGGCCATCGACCTCGCGTGCCACGAGGGATATCCAGGCCATCACGTCTACAACGTGCTGCTCGAGAAGACGCTGGTTCGCGACCGAGGTTGGGTCGAGTTCTCGGTGTACCCGCTGCGATCGCCACAGTCGCTCATCGCAGAGGGATCGGCCAACTACGGCATCGACATCGCGTTCCCTCGCGCCGAGCGGGTGCAACTCGAGCGGACGGTGATCTTCCCGGCTGCTGGTCTCGATCCAGCAGGGGTCGAGACGCTACTACGCGGTGCTGGCTCTCACCGATCGACTGTCGTACGCCGGCAACGAAGCCGCGCGACGGTATCTGAACGGGCAGATCGACGCGGCGGCCGCAGCGAAATGGCTCGAGCGGTACGGGCTCTACTCGGCGCCGCGCGCCCAGCAGCGCGTCCGGTTCATCGACCAGTACCGCAGCTACGTGATCAACTACAACCTGGGCAAGGACATGGTCGCGCGATATATCGAGGCCGAGTCTGGGGGAGGAACCGACGTTGGCCGTCGATGGGATGTGTTCACGCGATTGCTGTCGTCCCCTCGATTGCCGTCAGGGCTTGACCCGATGATCTGCGTTGAGATCAGCCGTCCGGGAGGTCCCGAGGTACTCGTGCCGGTCGAACGTCCGGATCCCGTACCGGGTCCCGAGGAAGTTCTCATTCGTGTCGCCGGCGCCGGCGTCAATCGACCGGACGTGCTTCAGCGTCGAGGCGCGTATCCGCCTCCGCCCGGTGCGAGCGACATCCCTGGTCTCGAGGTGTCCGGCACCATTGCCGCACTGGGCGCCGCCGTCCGGCAGTGGAAGGTCGACGATGAGGTCTGTGCGCTCGTGGCGGGCGGTGGTTACGCAACGATGTGCGTCGCGCCAGCGCGGCAATGTCTTCCGGTACCGTTGAAGGTCGATCTGGTCGCCGCCGGCGCGATTCCGGAAACGTTCTTCACCGTCTGGACCAACGTCTTCGAGCGGGGACATCTTCGTGCCGGAGAGACGATGCTCGTGCATGGCGGCGCGAGTGGAATCGGTACCACGGCGATTCAGCTTGGCGCTGCTCGTGGGGTGACGGTGCTCGCCACGGCCGGGTCGGATGAAAAGTGCCGTGCGTGTGAGGATCTCGGTGCCAAGCAGGCGATCAACTATCGCACAGCTGATTTCGTAGAGGCCGTGCACGAGCTGACCAGTGGCAAGGGCGTCGACCTGATTCTCGATATCGTTGGCGGCAGCTACGTCGCCAGGAATCTCGAGGCGCTGGCCACCGATGGCCGGCTCGTCGAGATCGGGTTCATGAGCGGCGAGTCAACGGCGACCGTCGATCTCCGTCGCGTGTTGACGCGCCGGCTGACGATTACCGGTTCGACGCTCCGACCCAGAACAATTCAGGAGAAGGCGCAGATCGCCGCCGCACTTCGCACCGAGGTCTGGGGCCTGCTCGATCGAGGAGTCGTCCGGCCGGTCATTCATCGCGTTTTCCCGCTGGCCAACGCTGCCGACGCGCATCGCCTGATGGAGTCGAGCGACCATGTCGGCAAGATCGTGCTCGCCGCGCGAACGTGAGAAAATCGGGCCCCGGCGGCCGGGAGCACCGGCCACGTGAACAAACCGTACCGTGACAGCTCCGACCGGCGATCCGATAGTGGGGCGGACGATCGCCCAGTATGACGTTCTCGCCCGCGTAGGCGGTGGCGGGATGGGCGTCGTCTACCGCGCGCGCGACAACCGTCTTGGCCGAACCGTCGCGCTGAAGTTCCTTCCCCCGCAGTGGAGCCACGACGAGGACGCGCGGCAGCGTTTCATCCGCGAGGCGCAGGCTGCATCGGCGACCAATCATCAGAACATCTGCACCATCCACGACGTCGAGACGGCCGACGACGGCCAGCTGTTCATCGTCATGGCGTATTACGAGGGTCAGACGCTGAAGCAGCGGCTGCTGTCCGGGCCGCTTCCCGTGGAGGAGGCGCTCGACATCGCGACGCAGATTGCGGACGGTCTGGCGAAGGCGCACGCGCAGGGCGTCGTGCATCGGGACGTCAAGCCAGGCAACGTGATGCTGACCGAGGACGGCGTCCGTATCCTCGACTTCGGTCTCGCGACGTTCGCCGATGCGCTCAAGCTGACCGTTGAGCACTCGACCCTGGGAACCGCCGCCTACATGTCGCCGGAGCAGGTGCGCGGGCAGAGCGCGGATGCGCGGTCGGACGTGTGGGCAGTGGGAGTGATCCTCTACGAGATGCTCACCGGTCACGTGCCGTTCCAGGGCTCGCACGCCGAAGCGATCGCGTACGCCGTGAGAAACGAGACACCGGCACCGATCAGAGCCTCGCGCCCGGAGATTGGGGAGGAGGTCGAGCAACTCGTCTTCCGCGCTATGCATAAGGAACCATCAGTGCGGTTCGCGAATGGACGGGAGCTGGCCCGCGCGCTGCGCCAGGTGCGAGGCCAGTCGCATGCCGCTCGACTTGCTGACTGTTCCCGTAACCGCGCCACCGTCCCAAGTGGCTCGAAGACGAGAACGGAAGCCTCGGGTCTGGATGCGCACGGCTGGCGTCGTCGCCGCCGCCACGCTGGCACTGGCAGCAGGCGCACTCTGGTGGGCAGCATCGGGTCCCCGGCAGGTGGTAGCCATTGCGCCGGTCGTCAACGAGACGGGGTATGACGTTCTCGGCGTGTACCGGATGGCATTGACCAACGCTCTCATCGACGCGTTGACGGACTCTTCGACTGTCCGTGTCGTCGGTCACGACGAGCTTTCAGAGGTAATCAGGGGATTCCGTGCCGAGGGCCGGGATCTGTCGTCCACAGCCGTGATTCAAGCCGTCGCCGGCGGGAGTGGTGCCGACGTTTCTGATCGTGCCGACGATTCTAAAGGATGGCGATCGATGGAAAGCCCGCCTGGATGTCCGCGATCCGGAGACGGCAACCACCGAATCTGTCAGAGAGATTCAGTCCGGCGTTTCGGTGCTTGTCAAGGAGAGTGCCTACGCGATGGTGCTCCCTCTTGCAGGCGAAATCGAGCAGTACGTTGCGAGCGTGTCCTGGCGGTCACGTTTGACTGCGTTCGTCCATCGTCTCCTGAATCGAACGCCGCATCACCGGTTGGCTGTCGGTTCGCTCGATGCGGCTGACGCTTTCGAGCAGGGATTGGATCGGTATCAGGAGCTCGAGATCAGTACTTCGGCAAGTTCGTTCGAGCGTGCATCTCAGGCGGATCCGCTCAGCCCTCTCCCTGTTGCGTGGCGCAGCCGGGTAGCACGCCTCATGAGAAGAGATGTCGAGGCCGTGCAGCTTGCACGGCAGGCTGTGAGCCTGTTCTCCGACGCGACTTCCGAGACCGATCGACACTTTGTCGAGGCCGTAGCCGCCGAAGCGAACCGTGATCCGGCATCCGCAGAAGTGCACTATCGGGCCCTGGTCGACCTGCACCCGGACGATCCCGACTATCTCCTCGAGCTCGCGGCGTTTCACGATCGCAGGGGAGCGAACGACGAAGCAGTCAGGACGTATCTGCAAGCGTTGGACCTCCCCGGCCGTCGCGTTCGACCTCACGTCGAGCTCTGTCGTCTTTATATGCGGCTGAACAACCCGACCGCCGCGCGCCAACATGGTGAAACGGCGCTCACTGCCTTTCGTGCCAGTGATGCGTCGGCGGGAGAAGCGCAAGCGCTCTTTTGTCTCACGGAGTCGTTGCGCAGGGGAAACGAGAGTGATCGAGCCGAGGCGCTCAACAACGCCCAGGCGGCGTTGAAGGTTCTCGAGCCCCTGAAGTACCGAGACAACCTGGCGCGGGCGCATCACTACGTTGCCTTGGCCTTTGAGGCGCAGGATCGCCTCGACGAGGCGTCGAAGGCGTGGATGCAGTCGCTGCCGGTCGCACGCGAGACGAACAATCTGCTGGCGACAACAGTGCTCATGAACCTGGGCGCCACGAGCGAGAAGCTCGGTCGTCGCTCGCAGGCGATCGAATTCCTTCGTCAGAGTGCACAGAGGTTTGAGGAACTGGGTGACCAGAATCGAGCCGCGCAGAACCAGTTCAACATCGGAACCATCCTCGTGCAATACGGAGGCGGATGGAAGGAAGGCTTGAAAGACGTTCAGAGTTCGCTGGCTGTCTTTGAAGAGTATCGCGACGTCAACTTTCAGGTTGCGGCCAAGCAGGTCATCGCCACGTACAACCGCTATGCCGGGCGCCGGCAGACGGCGGACCGCGAGTTGAGTCAGGCTTTGGCCCTCGCCCAGAAAGCCGACCTCGATTACGAGATAGCCAAGACCCAGATTCGCAGGGCCGAGGTACTGGTGGACGATGGCGAGTACGAGAGCGCTCGCGCGCTGCTTGTCGATGCAGTGGCGCAGGCGAGCCGGCGTGACGGCGTGGAGGCGCGAATTGCGTTGGCCAGGGCGCTCCTCAACCAAGGTGATGTGCAAGGCGCCGCCGAAAGCCTGCAGGCCGCCCGCAGCCAGCTTGGCGATAGCGGGGACGCTGGTCTCTTGCCGGCTCTCCATGCCGTATCTGGTGAGCTCGCCTCCCAGATGGGGAATCGCAAAGACGCGCGGCAGCACTTTCGTACATCTGCTGACTTTCTGACGGAGCAACTCGAGGATCCATTCGCGGCGCTGGCGCGCGCACATCTGGGTATGCTGGACGCAGACGAGGGCCGTTATGACATCGGACGCGAGTCAGTCAGGCGAACACTCGAAACAGCTCGGAGGATGGGGCATATCTCGCTCGAGGCCCGGTGTCGTGTGTACCTCGCCCGTATTTCGCTGTTGCAGGGAAGGGCAGCAGAGGCCTTGAACGAGCTCCAGATGGTGCCAGCCGATGACAGCGAGCAGGCGATCGATCTCGAGTTGCGTGCGCACGTGCACTACTGGACAGGCCAGGCATTCAAAGCCCGCGGCGACGAGCAGTCGGCGGCCTCACAACGTGAAGCAGCATTGAAAATCGTGGAGACGCTCGCAATGAGACTCCCCGAGTCCACGCGGGACGCGTTCCGGAAGCGACCTGATCTTCTGAATATGCTCAGATGATCGTTCGGTTTGCGCTGCGGCCGACGTTTGTACGTTCACCGACGTTCACGGGGCAGTCGGCTGAATCTCAACCGAAGCGCGGGGGCAGCCGCCACAGCCTCAGGCGCCTCACACCGGATCTAGTTGGAGGAGACGATGGGTGACACGCAGGTCGGCGGGAACTTGAGCGTCCATTGGCGGGTCAACGCAGACGACGTAGACCCAGTGGACGAAGAAACGTATATCCGAAGCAGTCGGCCGGGCCGAGGCCGCGGGTTCTGCCAGTACGGTGTTGATTACCACAACCATAAATCCGGCGGCTGTGGTGACGACTTCACGGTCCGAATCAAGCTTCCTGAGGACGCCGATAGGTTTATTGCCAGTGTGCTGAAAGGGCTCAAGCACGCCAAGTCCAAGGGTCGTCTCGAATTCGAGTTGCCAATCGAGAAGTCGACGACGCCACACACCCAGATCCAGGTCGCATGGGCAGGGGCACAAAAGCTCGCTTCGGCGCCGAAGTGGTCCGACGGCCTCTCGCAGACCGGTGGCCCCGGTGTGGGGGGACGGGGTCGTGGCAGGAAGAAGACCTCGCTTAAGAAGAAGACCTCACGTTCGTCTAAAAAGGCGACGTAATCGCCCGCCGAGCGGCTGATTCTGGCCTTCGATTGCGCCAAGGGCATGCGTCAGGTCCGCTGCACTAGCGAAGCGATCGCTGGCCCGCTTGGCGAGCAGGCGGTCGCACTACAGTGTTCGAGGCTCTTCGGATGCGCGGCGTGAGCGTTCGTCAGCGGCTCCGGATCCTTGTCGAGGACGTTGGCCACGGTCTCCGACGGGGAGGCGCCCGCAAAGGGTAGCCTGCCCGTCGCCATCTCGTAGATCACGACGCCCAGAGAGAACAGGTCGCTGCGCGGGTCCAGCGGAAGCTGCAGGATCCGCTCGGGCGCCATGTAGTTGGCCGTTCCCATCGGACGCCCGGGGATCGTCGATCCATCCAGGCCCAGCTCCAGTTCGTGGGTCTCGTGCGTCTTGAAGCGACGGGCCAGCCCGAAGTCGAGCACCTTCACCTGGTGTTGATCGCCCACGATGATGTTGCCCGGCTTGATGTCGCGATGGACGATGCCCTTGGCATGGGCGGAGTCGAGGGCCGCGGCGATCTGCATGGCAATCTCCACGATTTCGCTCGTCGAGAGTTCGTGCCGGGCCATGTAGGTCTTGAGGTTGAGCCCCTCGACGCACTCCATCGCGATGAAGGCACGTCCATCGTGCCGGTCGATCTCGTAAATCGTGCAGATATTGGGGTGATTCAGCTGCGCAATCGTGTCGGCTTCGCGCTGAAAGCGGCGTTCGGCGTCGGGGTCGTCGGCCGATTCCTCCGGAAGGAACTTCAGAGCGACCTTGCGGGGCAGGCGGACGTCTTCGGCTTCGTAGACGATGCCCATTCCGCCAATGCCGAGCTTGCCCGTGATGCGGTAGTGACTGACCCTGTGTCCGAGCATGTGGGGCTGTTCAGGAGGATACACGCAAGTTCGTTTCCTCATGAAAACCCGTTAGGTAGTACAGGAGGATTTCCCGCTATGATGGCTGCGAGTCACAACATCGTGAATGACGCGCCCAAGAGATCCGAGCCCGCCGCCACGACGCGTGGCGACGACGCGCTCTTGAGCGACGAGCCGACGATCGAGCTGGTGGTGAGAGCCCGTGAAGGTGATCGCATAGCCGTGGAAGCATTGCTGCAGCGGTCGATTCCGAGCCTCAAACGTTTTGCCCATGGTCGTCTTCCCGCAGCAGCGCGAGGAAGCCTGGACACCGGGGACCTTGTTCAGGAAACCGTCCTGCACGTGCTTCGCCGCCTCGATACCTTCGAGCCGCGACACGTCGGCGCGATGCAGGCGTACCTGCGGCAGTCGGTCATCAATCGGATCCGGGATGAAGTCCGTCGGATCGGTCGTCACCCGGCTCCCGCTGAGTTGCCACAGGACCTGGCTGCGGACATGCCGTCGCCGCTCGAAGAAGCGGTTCGGTCCGAAGCGTACGAACGGTATCGCACGGTTCTGACGACGCTCAGTCCGCGCGACCGTCAGATGATCGTCGCGCGCATCGAGGCTCAGTGGAATCTGGCGGAGATCGCGGAGCGGTTCAACATGCGGACCGTCGATGGCGCCCGCATGGCGGTGACGCGCGCGTTGCGCCGATTGATGGATCGCCTGAAGGCCTAACGAGGCCTGGCTCGGACGTCGTCAGCAATCCAGGCGGTCAAGCCGGCTAGTCCGCGACGACAACGCGACGACTGCTGGTGTGCGAACGCAGCACGTCTGACGTCAGACGCTTGCTGAGATACACCTTGGACTCGCGATTGTCCGTGGGGTGGATCTCGTACTTGATCACGTTGAACTCGAGCTGGTCGAGCGTCCCCCGCATGTCGTAATAGCGATTCTTCGTCTTGACGACGACCTCGTGGAATCCGGCCGCGTGCGCCCAGACCTCTGATTCCTCGGTCAGCGCCCTGAAGTGCCCCTGACCGCGCCAGTCGCGGCGAGTCCCTCCCACCCAGCTGTAGAGCACCTTGCGATCCTCGAACTTCACGCTGTCGCGCAGGCGTGTGACCAGGTCGGCGAGTTTGGGTTCCATCTCGTCAAACCGGATCTCGTGCACGATCTTGAAGGCCACGGGCACGATGGTGCCCGGATCGTCCCGCAGGGGAGCCTCCGCCATCAGGATCAGGAATTCGCGGTCGCGCAGGCGGGCGAGGATTTCCGTCGCTGTCTTCTTTCGCGGAAACTCGCCGAAATACTCTTCGATGTACTGGATCTCGAGGGCACCGGTCTCGAGGGGGTATTGCTTGATTAGATACTCCATCAAGGGTTTTGGCTCTTGGCTTCGGCTCGTGGCTCCAGGCTCTCGGCGCTGGCCTGGTCGCTAAATTGTATAGGCTTTACTGAAAGCCCAAAGCCGAATGTCAGGATGGCTCATACGCCAGATTGGGCAAAAGCCAGCGTTCGGCCTCTTGCTGGCCGATGCTTTTCCGGCGGGCATAGTCGTCCACCTGGTCTCGCCCCACCCGGCCGACGCTGAAGTACCGCGCGGTCTCGTGCGCGAAATACAGGCCGCTGACCGAGGCCGCGGGCGTCATCGCAAAGTTCTCGGTCAGGCTGAGTCCGGCGCGCTCGGCCCCCAGGAGATCGAACAGTCGCCGTTTCTCGCTGTGATCGGGGCAGGCGGGATACCCGAAGGCCGGCCTGATGCCGCGATATTTCTCGGCCAGCAGATCCGATTGCGTGAGTTGCTCGTTCATGCCGTAACCCCACTCACGTCGGGCGCGCATGTGCAGCCATTCGGCAGCGGCTTCGGCAAGTCGATCGGCCAGCGCCTTCACCATGATGGCGTGGTAGTCGTCGTGATCCTGCTCGTAGGCGTGGGCGAGGGTATCCGCGCCAAGGCCTGCCGTGACGGCGAACGCCCCAATGTAGTCAGTGAGCCCGCTCTCGACTGGCGCGACGAAGTCAGCAAGCGACAGGTACGGGACGCCGTCGGCCATCTGCTCCTGCTGCCGCAGCATCGCAAACCGGGTGACCGGGGTCAGGGCCCCTGCGTCGCGCGTCGTCACGGGCTCTGACGCCTCGAACACGACGATGTCATTTCCATCGGTCGCCGCCGGCCAGAAGCCGTAGACCGCGCGGGCCTGAATCAGTCGGCTCGAGACGATGCGATCGAGCAGCGCACGAGCGTTGTCGAACAGTTCGCGCGCGGCGCGACCGTATTGCGGATGTTCGAGAATCGCTGGGAAACGTCCCTTGAGCTCCCAGGCCGCGAAGAAGAACGTCCAGTCGATGCAGGGGACGATCTCAGCGAGATCGACCTCGAGCACTCTTGCCCCTGTGAACGCCGGCTCCGCGATCGCTGACGGCGTCCATGCCAATTTGAGCCGCTTTCTCCCAGCCTCCGAAAAGGGCAGGACAGGGCGGCGCCTGAGCGCCGAGTATTGAACGCGCAGACGATCCTGGTCGGCGCGATTGGTCGCATCGAGATCGACGCGCTGCGATGAATCGAGCAGGCGCGAGACGACATCGACGGCTTTCGACGCGTCGACGACATGGACGACAGGATGCTCGTCGTACTCGGGGGCGATCTTGACGGCGGTGTGCTGCCGGCTGGTCGTTGCACCTCCGATGAGAAGAGGCAGGTCCATCGCTCGCCGCTTCATTTCACGTGCAACGAACACCATCTCGTCGAGCGACGGCGTGATGAGGCCGCTCAGGCCGATCAGATCGACACGCTCGTCGACGGCTGCCTGAAGAATCCGGTCGGCGGGAACCATCACACCGAGGTCGATCACCTCGTAGTTGTTGCACCCGAGGACGACGCCGACGATGTTCTTGCCGATGTCATGTACGTCCCCCTTCACGGTCGCGAGCAACACCTTCGGTTTCTGCCCGGTGCCATCGGCCTGAGCCTCGTCGAAGTACGGGAGGAGACAAGCGACGGCTTTCTTCATCACGCGTGCGCTCTTGACGACCTGCGGGAGGAACATCTGTCCAGCGCCGAACAGATCGCCGACGACGCGCATCCCGTTCATGAGCGGTCCATCGATCACATCCAGCGGGCGCGACAGTGCGCGGCGGGCTTCGTCCACATCCTGTTCGATGAACTCGACGATGCCGTGCACGAGCGCATGCTCGAGGCGCTTGCCGACGGGCTGATTCCGCCAAGCCACGTCGGCAACCGGGCTCGTGGATCTCCCCGCCACGGTGGCAGCGAACCGAACCAGCCTGTCGGTGGCGTCGGCCCGACGGTTGAAGATGACATCCTCGACGTGCTCGAGCAGTTCCTTCGGGATCGTCTCGTACACGGTGAGCTGTGCGGCGTTGACGATCGCCAAGTCGAGGCCGGCTTTCACGGCGTGGAAGAGAAACGCCGAGTGCATCGCCTCGCGCACAGGGGTATTCCCACGGAATGCAAAGGAGAGATTGCTGATCCCGCCGCAGATCTTGATGCCGGGGCAGGTCACCTTCAGCACCTTCGCGGCTTCGAGGAAGTCCATCGCGTAGAAATTGTGTTCCTCGAGGCCGGTCGCAATCGCCAGGATGTTGAGGTCGAAGACGATGTCCGTTGGGTCGAAGCCAAGGCGGTCGGTCAGCAGTCGATACGCGCGCTCGCAGATTTCGATCTTGCGTCCTGCAGTATCAGCCTGCCCGCGCTCGTCGAATGCCATGACGACGATCGCGGCGCCGTAGCGGCGGACGGTCGCCGCCTTGCGAAGGAAGTCCTCCTCGCCTTCCTTGAGACTGATCGAATTGGCGATCGCCTTTCCCTGGACACACTGGAGGCCAGCCTCGATCACGGACCACTTCGAGCTGTCGATCATGAAGGGCAGGCGTGCGATCTCCGGCTCGGCCGCGACGACGTTGAGAAACGTTGTCATTGCCGTCTCGGAATCGAGCATCCCTTCATCCATGTTGATGTCGAGGACGTTGGCGCCGCCGCGCACCTGCTCGAGCGCGACAGCCGCGGCGTCGAGATACTGGTCGTTGGCGATCATTGTCGCGAAGCGCTTCGAGCCCGCGACGTTCGTGCGTTCACCGACGACGATCAGGGTGGAGTCAGGCCGGATGGTGAGGGATTCGAGACCGGCGATCTGGGTCAGGTGCTCGCCTGAGTCGTGCGACGTGTGTCTGGGCGCAACTCCCTCGATCGCTTCGCGTATCGCGCGGATGTGCGCCGGCGTCGTTCCGCAGCAGCCACCGATGATGTTGGTGAAGCCGGAATCGGCGAAGTCGCGAAGCAGGGCGGCGGTCTCCTGTGGCGCTTCGTCGTACTCGCCGAAGGCGTTGGGCAGCCCTGCGTTGGGATGGCAACTCACGTACTCACCCGCCAGGCGCGCGAGTTCGGCCATGTAGGGGCGCATCTGCCGCGCCCCGAACGCGCAATTGAGGCCGACGCTGAACGGCCGCGCATGCTGAATCGACACGTAGAACGCATCGAGCATCTGACCGGAGAGCGTACGCCCGCTGCGATCGGCAATGGTCGCTGAAATCATCAACGGGATGTCGGCCCCACGTGCCTCGAACTCATCGTGGATCCCCGCGATTGCGGCCTTGGCGTTCAGCGTGTCGAACACCGTCTCGAGGAGCAGGAGATCGACTCCGCCATCGAGCAGCCCACGCACTTGCTCGCGATACGCCGCGCGAACCGCGGCAAAGGTCGTTGCGCGGAAGGCGGGGTTGTTGACGTCGGGAGAGATCGAGAGTGTCCGGTTGGTCGGTCCAATCGCGCCGGCGACATAACGCGGCCGCTCCGGCGTCCGGCTGGTCCAGCTGTCCGCGGCCTCGCGGGCGATGCGGGCCGCTTCGACGTTCAGCTCATAGACGACGGCATCGAGGCCGAAGTCCGACTGCGCGATCGCCGTCGCCCCAAAGGTGTTGGTCTCGATGATGTCCGCCCCCGCCTCGAGATACGCGTGGTGGATCGACGAGATCAACTCGGGTCGAGTCAGGACCAGCAAATCGATGTTGTTCTTGATGAGATGGGAGTGATCGCGGAAGCGGGCGCCTCGCACCGCCGCCTCGTCCAGCTTGTGCTGCTGGACCATCGTCCCCATCGCGCCGTCGAGGAAGAGGATGCGCCCGGCCAGCGCGCGATCGAGTGAGCGAAATGGGGGAGACATCGGTGTCGGCTCTCAGGAACGGCGGCGCGGAGCAGGCGAGTGTGCCGGCTTGGTGCCGCTCGCGACCAGCACGGTAAACGGGTCGCCCCGGCGCGCGGCACCGGTGCTCACGCGCACGTGCGCCAGACCGGCACCTTCGAGGAAATCGCGCAACTGGTCGGCCGTGAAGCCCAGATGGCGATCGCCAAATCGGGAACGAACCCATGCCTGATCGTGCGCTTTCAGATCCATCAGCAGCAGCCGCCCGGACGGACGCAAGACACGAACGGCTTCGGCGATGGCCCGTTCCGGATCGCTCGCGTGGTGAAGTGCCTGTGAGAGCAGGGCCACGTCATGCGAGCCGTCGCGCAGCGGCAACCGTGACAGATCGCCTTTACGCCACTCCACGTTGGTCGCGTGACGCTTGGCGGCAAGCGCTTTCGCACGCTCGAGCACATCGTCGGAACGGTCCACACCGGTGACGTGGCGGGCCCATCGAGCCGCCTCGACCGCAAGATAGCCGTCGCCGCAGCCGATGTCGACGACATCCAGTGGTGGCAGCAGTTCACCCAGCGTTCGTGCCCATGCCGCCCAGCTTCGGCCCGGAAGCATCTGTCGCGTATCCCCATGGGGATAGAACTGTTCGTGCCTGTTGCGCAGGACCTCCTGCATCCGGGCATCGTCTTCGCGGACGTCGCGGTCGTTCGACGTGGCGGCAAATTGCTCCGCGAGCAAAGACCAGATGGGGAGGCGCGGTTCGACGTGCGACGCATCCGGAAGCCGGTAATACACGAAGCCCGAGGAGCGCTCCTCGGTCACGAGGTTCGCTTCTTTCAGCAGGCCGAGATGACGGGAGACTCCCGATTGGGCGAGGCCCAGAATCGAGGTCAACTCACCAACGTTGAAACGATCCTGGGAGAGCACGCGAAGGAGCCGCAGTCGCGACGGGTCGGCGAGAAGCCGGAAAATGGCTGCGGAGCGCATACGCTTATATCGTTGAATCTACATACATTGATATGAACTGGTCAAGCCCGGATGTTTTTCGCATTCCGGCCGTCCTGAAAACTCGTACGGTCGCGCACGGAACGCTTGCCGATCGGTCCCATGGTGACGGCCGTCTTTGCAGAGTGCACTCGAATTTGTGCACACCTTGCATGGAACCATGTTCACCTTGCAGAAATCTCCGCTGCGTCGCGCGGATGCATGCTGCCGGATTGCAAACTGCTCGCTGTTTTGTGCATAATTTGTCCATCGCCGCGCCGTTCACGCGAGCGTCACCCTTCACACCTATCCGCACCAGCGCACGAGAAAGGACAGGCCGCCACAATGGGATCCGCAGCTCTTTCTGAAGCCGTCAAAAGCATCCGTGAGTGGTCCATGAGCGAGGGACGCGCGTTGTCCTCGCCCGTCAAGGCAGCCGCCGTGTTCGGCAGCCTGGCGTTCAATGACAAGGCGCAGCAGGACCGCTTGCCGAAGCCGGTCTATCGCGCGCTGCGCGCGACGATCACGCGCGGCGAAGCACTCGAGCTTTCGACTGCGGATGCTGTGGCGACGGCACTGAAGGACTGGGCGGTCGAGCACGGGGCCACGCACTACACGCACTGGTTCCAGCCGATGACCGGCATCACCGCAGAGAAGCACGACTCGTTTCTTGCCCCGATGGCCGACGGCACCGCGATCGCGGAGTTCCGCGGCAAGGAGTTGATCAAGGGTGAGCCGGACGCATCGAGCTTCCCGTCGGGCGGCATGCGATCCACCTTCGAAGCGCGTGGATACACCGCGTGGGATCCGACGAGCCCGCCGTGGTTGCTGTTCAATGGCGGCAACAGCGTCACGCTGGTGATTCCGACCGCGTTCGTGAGCTGGACGGGAGAGGCGCTGGACAAGAAGACGCCGCTGCTGCGCTCGATGGAAGCGGTGTCGAAGCAGGCGGTCCGCGTGCTGAAGCTGTTCGGATCGACAGCCGAGCGCGTCTACGCGACTTGCGGTCCCGAGCAGGAATACTTCCTCATCGATCGCAACTTCTATTTCGCGCGCCCGGACTTGATCAACGCGGGGCGCACGCTGTTTGGCGCGAAGCCGCCCAAGGGTCAGGAACTGGAGGACCAGTACTTCGGCGCCATCCCGGAACGCGTGCTCGCATGCATGGCGGAGACAGAACTCGAGCTCTTCAAGGTAGGTGTCCCGGTCAAGACCCGCCACAACGAGGTCGCGCCGAGCCAGTATGAGATCGCGCCGGTCTTCGAGAACGCCAACGTCGCCGTCGATCATCAGATGATGACGATGGAGATGCTGAAGAAGATCGCGCCGAAGTACGGCTTGGCGTGCCTGCTGCACGAGAAGCCGTTCGCGGGCGTGAACGGATCCGGCAAGCACAACAACTGGTCGCTCTCCGACGAGTTCGGCAACAACCTGCTCGGCCCGGGCGACACGCCGCACGACAACATGCAGTTCCTGGTCTTCTGCGCGGCCGTTCTGCGCGCCGTCGATCGGTGGCAGGGTCTGCTGCGCGCGAGCATCGCGAGCGCCGGCAACGACCATCGCCTGGGCGCCAATGAAGCGCCGCCGGCGATTCTCTCCATCTTCCTCGGCGACATGCTCACCGACATCTTCGAGCAGCTGGAGAAGGGCGCGGCGAAGTCGACGAAACAAGGTGGCACGCTCGACGTGGGCGTCAGCGTGTTGCCGAAGCTGCCGCGCGACGCGGGCGACCGTAACCGCACCAGCCCGTTCGCGTTCACCGGCAACAAGTTCGAGTTCCGCGCGGTCTCGTCCGGACAGAACATCTCGTTCCCCAACACGGTGCTCAATGCCGCGATGGCCGACTCGCTCGATTCGGTAGCGACCGAGCTCGAGGCCGCCACAGCCAAGGGTGAGGAGCTCAACAAGGCCGTGAGCAAGCTGCTCACGAAGATCGTCAAGGAGCATAAGCGCATCGTCTTCAACGGTAACAACTACGCGACCGAGTGGGAGAAGGAAGCTGGCAAGCGCAAGCTACTCAACCTGAAGAACACCGTCGACGCGTTGCCGCAGCTCGTGACGAAGGACGTGATCAAGTTGCTCGAGAAATACAAGATCCTCAACGAGCGCGAGATTCACGCCCGCTACGAGATCTTCCTCGAGAACTACAACAAGACCATCAACGTCGAAGGCCAGCTGATGGTGTTGATGGCCAACCGCTACATTCTCCCGGCGGCGTTCGAGTATCAGAAGCAGGTCGGTCAGAGCGTGGCGGCTGTTCGCGCCGGTGGCGGTCGAAGCACGCAGGGCAAGAAGCTCCTGGGCGATTACACCAAGCTCGCGGACAAGTTCAAGGCGCAGACCGACGTGCTCACCAAGGTGCTGGACCACAACGGTGGGTCCGCCGAGAAGCACGCGAAGTACATGCGTGACAAGGTCGTCCCGGCGATGACCAAGCTGCGGGAGATCGGAGATGAGATCGAGGTGCTGACGCCGCACGAGATCTGGCCGCTGCCGACCTATCGCGAGATGCTCTTCGTGAAGTAAAACTCGTAGGGGTGCGAGTCAGAGGAAGGAGGACGAGAGCCTCCTTCCTGGTCACCCTTCCCGCGGCCATTCTTCTTCTTCCTGGAGCCTACGTTGGCCTTTCGTTTCCAACTCGCCAAATAACTGGATCCAAAAAGGCAGATTCGACGGCAATTCCGGCGGACGTCTTAATTGCGGCTCGACCGTGGGCGCTCGACCAAACCACAGCATTTCCAAGGGGTCGCGGCCCATTGGGTGGTGATCGCCGGCAGTCATGATCACAAGAGGGGTGTACACTTCAGATCTTGCCTGGGTCTTGCAAGCGTCCACGAAGAGATGGGTATTCTCGAGAAACTCCGTCCACAACCCCGTTGGAAGCACGCCGATCCCGGCGTGAGGTCTGCCGCTGTCTACGAGCTAGGTCCTGACGAGGCGGAAGCGCTGCTCACGCTCGCTCGGGAGGATGCGGACTCAAGGGTGCGGCGGGCTGCGGTCGGTCGTATCTCCGAGATCGATGTGCTCGGAGAGATCGGTCGGACTGACCCCGACGAGGACGTGCGTAGCGAGGCGATCCGCGGACTGGCGGGACTGGCAGCCGAGACACAGGAGGCTGACAAGGCATCCGAAGTCGTGCGACAGCTGCTCATGCTGGGACGTCTGAAGGAAGTCGTCATCGTCGCGCGCGAGAACCCCAGTTCCACGGTCCGTGGCGCCGTCGTCGACCTGCTCGACGACGCGAAGTCACTGAGCGCCATCAGCCGGCATTCCCAGGACGGCTCGACGCGTTTGCGTGCCCTCGCGCGTCTGAGTGATCCCGAAGAGATTCTGAATGTGGCGCTCAAGGCCGAGCACACAGATGCGGCCGTTTCCGCGCTCGAGCGCGTGAGTGACCCGACCGCCCTGTCGGCCATTGCCCAGCGTGGCCGGAACAAGGTCGCGGCACGACGCGCCCGCACCAAGCTCCGCGAAGCCGAGGACGCTGCCCAGCCGTCACATGACGCGCCGGCCGCTCGGATGAGCGCGGCGGAAAGAGCGCAGGCGATGGACCTGCAGCAGCGCGCGGCGGCGCTCGTGGCCACTGCCGATCCCACTGAGGCGTCGGCGTCGCTCTCGGCAGTTCGCCTGGCATGGGCGGAGTTTCAGGCGGACGTGGAGGTCGATGAATCGCTGGTCCGGAAATTCGAGTCGGCGAGCGAAGCCGTGCGGGAGGCGATCGAAGAGCGTCTGCGCGAGGCTGCCGCCGAACGTGAGCGCCGGCAGGCGCTCGAACGGGAACAATCCGATCGCCTGGCGATCGTCGTAGAGATCGAGCAACTTTCGGGACCGGCAGCCGTCGATCGGATCGCCGAGTTGAGGGTGCGTTGGGACAACCTTCCGCCGATGCCCTCCGAGTACGCGGCTTCGCTGACCCGGCGATTCCAGGACGCGTCACGTGCGTTCGAGGACCGCGAGCGAAGGCGTCTGCTCGCCGAGGCTGCTGTCGGAAGGCTTGAGACGTTGGCAACCGAACTCGAACAACTCGCCGCTTCAGAACAACCAGTGGACGATGTCGTCGCGCGCTGGCGGGGTTTGCGCCGCGACGCAGATGTGCTGCGCGAGCACTCGTCCGCCAATCTCGTGGCGGCCGAGCGGCTCGAACGTGCCGTGGTGGCGCTCGAGCAGAAGGAACTCGAATACCAGCAGGCGCGTGCGAAGCAGGAGCAGGACAACCTGCGACGGCTGCAGCAGTTCTGCCGCCAGATCGAGGCGCTCGCGACCGCGGATCCACTGACGCTCAAGGCCGGCGACCGCGCTCTGCGCGAGATCCGATCGGCGCTCGACGATCGCGCGCCGCTGCCATCAAAGCGCGATCGGCAGGAGATCCAGGCGCGGCTCGAGGAAGCGCGCGCCAAGCTGGCGCCACGGATCCAGGAACTGCGCGACGCCGACGAATGGCAGCGCTGGGCGAACCTGCAGGTGCAGGAAGAGATCTGCCGCGGGATGGAGGCGCTCAAGGCCGAGGTGAACCTCGAAGTCGCCGGCCGCAAGATGCGCGAGCTGCAGGGACGATGGAAGCAGGTCGCGCTGGCGCCGCGTGCGCAGGGCGAGGCCATGTGGCGCCGTTTCAAGACGGCGCAGGACGAGGTCTACGCTCGAACGTCGGCGTTTTTCGCCGCGCAGAACGAAGAGCGCCTCGGGAACCTCGCTCGCAAGCAGGCACTGTGTGAACGTGCCGAGGCGCTGACGGGTTCAACCGACTGGGTGAAGACGGCCAGCGAGATACAGAGTCTGCAGGCGGAGTGGAAGACGATTGGCCCGGTCGCGCGTGGCCATGAGAAGGCGATCTGGGAGCGGTTCCGACGAGCGTGCGATCACTTCTTCACGCGCCGACAGGAGGACCTGAAGCACCGGAAAGAGGAGTGGGCCGGCAACCTCGCTCGAAAAGAGGCGCTGTGCATCTCGGCGGAGGAGCTCGCTGAGTCCACGGACTGGGATCAGGCGGCTGCCAAGCTCAAACAGCTTCAGGTCGAGTGGAAGAAGATTGGTCCCGTCCGGAAGTCGAAGTCGGAGGCGATCTGGCAGCGTTTCAGAGCGGCCTGCGATCGGTTCTTCGACCGCTTCAAGCATCGTGACCAGGTCGAACTGCAAGAGAAGGCGGCCGTTCGCGAAACGGTGATTCGCGAGCTCGAGGCGCTGACTCCGCCGGAATCGGCCGAGCCGGCCACCGCCCCCGATAATCTGTACGCGACCGTGCATCAGGCGCGAACCCGGTGGCAACAGGCGCCGGAGTTGCCGCGCGCCGTCCAGCAGGATCTTGCCGCCCGATATCATCAGGCCGTCGCGCGAATCGTTGCCGTCTGGCCGGGCGCGTTTGCAGGGACGGACCTCGATCCCGAGGCGACCCGTAAGCGGATGGAGAAGCTGCTGGCCAAGGTCGAGGAGCTTGCCTCGGCGCAGGCGAGCAAGCCCGCTAACTTGTCACCCACTGAGCTCCTGGCGCAGAAACTGCGCGAACGGCTCGCGGCAAACACGATGTCCGGCGGCGCACGAGCGGCCGAGGCCGAAGAATCTCGGTGGAGGGCGAACGAGCAGGAAGTGCGATCGGCTCAGGCGCAATGGATGCGCCTCGGGCCGGTGCCGCCTCAGGTTGCAGGTCCGCTCAATGAACGATTCCAGCGAGCCTGCCGCCGGTTCTTCGAGCAGCGCAGACGAGCGTCATAACCCAACTTCCAACTCTCAATTTCCAATTCCCAACTCCCAACAGAGGGGAGTTGGAGGTTGGAAGTTGACGCCGATTGCTCCCCCCGACAAGATCGCAGTCCAACTGGAGAGACTATGAGTCGTCTTGTCTGTATTCTCGCGATCGGTCTTTGTGTCCAGGTGGCCTTCGCCCAGGCTCCACCCGCCGGCGGCCCGACACTTCAGCCGTTGTGGACGTTGACGGGTGATTTCCTCGCACCCGAGAGCGCGTACTACGACGCCGGGTCGAATGCCGTGTTCGTCTCGTCGATCAATGGCCAGATTCTCGAGAAGGATGGCAACGGCTATATCTCCCGCGTGTCGCCTGATGGCAAGGTGGTCAACGCGAAGTGGGTCACGGGTCTGAATGCGCCGAAGGGGCTGCGCAGCCTCGGTGGCACGCTCTGGGTCAGCGATATCGACGAGGCCGTCTCGATTGACATCGCGACGGCACGCATCACCGCCCGCGTGAAGGTCGAGGGATCGCAGTTCCTCAACGATCTGGCAACCGCGCCCGACGGGACGGTTTACGTCTCGGATTCGGGTCTCTTCCAGGTCTTTGCCGTCAAAGACGGAAAGGCCTCCGTCTTTCTGCAGAAGAACGATATCGGTGAGACACCCAACGGCCTTCTCGTCGACGGTTCACGCCTGATTCTTGGAACGATCGGCGGCGGCGGCCCGCGCGGCGCCGGTGCGGCACCGCCGCCCAGCGGTCATCTCTACGCCTACGATCTGAAGACGAAGCAACGCACTCAGCTGACGACGCAGGCCGTTGGTGGTATCGACGGGATCGAGCCCGACGGTCGAGGCGGGATCCTCGTCACCGACGTGATCGGCCAGCGCCTGTTACACGTCCCGGCGTCCGGTGAGGTCCGCGTGCTCGCGCAGTTCACTGCCGGTGGTGCCGACTTCGGGTGGATTGCCGCAAAGCGGCTGGCGATCGTACCGTTCCTGTTCGCGAACAGCGTGTCTGCGTACGATCTGGCCGCTTCGATGAAATAAAACGTCAACTCCCAACTCCAATATCCAATTCCCAAGGAACCAACGTCTTTGGGAGTTGGGAGTTGGGAGTTGGCAATTAGGAGTTAGCTAGCCTTCCAGATAGGTGTAGCCGTGCAGGCCGTCTTCGTAGAAGCGAAGAAGCCTGCCGGCTCCTTCGTAATCGACGCGCCCTTCACGCACCGCGGTCTCCACGTCTGTTCTGAGTTTGCCGAGCAGCATCTCGGCGTCGAACTCGACGTAGTCGAGTACCTCGCGGACTGTGTCGCCCTTGATCAGCGCATCGAGGCGGGCGCCGCCGTTTTCATCGAGGCTCACGTGAACGGCGTGGGTATCCCCGTACAGGTTGTGCAGATCGCCCAGGATCTCCTGGTAGGCGCCCACGAGGAACACTCCCAGGTAGTACGGCTCCCCGTTCACTGTGTGAAGCGGCAGCGTTTTCTTCACGTCGCGCCGATCGACGAAGCGATCCAGCTTGCCATCCGAGTCGCAGGTGATGTCGCCCAGCACCGCGTGGCTCATGGGCTTCTCGTTCAGGCGGTGAATCGGCATGACCGGAAAGAGTTGCTTGATCGCCCAGCTGTCGGGAATCGACTGAAAGAGCGAGAAGTTGCAGAAGTAGGTGTCTGAAAGCTGCTCGTCGAGGTTCTGCAGGTCTTCAGGCACCTCGGCCATCGTCTGCACGATGCGCTGGAGCTTGGTACAGATGGCCCAGAACAGGTTCTCGGCCATGCTCCGCTGAATCAGCGGAAGGTAGCCGGTGTTGAACAGGCTCATCGACATGTCGAGTGCCTGCTGCGCGTCGTGAAATGCCTCGAGAGCATTGCGTGCCGTGACGTTGTTGTACGTCTCGATCAGGTCGGTGAGCGGCTGCTCCCACTCCAGGTTGGCGGTCGTTGGGACCTTTTCGTCGCCGAAGCCCGACACGCCGAGGACGTTGAAGACCAGCATGCTGTGGTAGGCGACCACGGCGCGTCCGCTCTCGGAGATGATGGTCGGGTGGCCCACGCCCGCTTCGTCGCACACTGACTGGATGTGGTAGACGACGTCATTGGCGTATTCCTCGAGCGTGTAGTTCATGCTCGATTCAAAGTTGGTCTGTGAGCCGTCGTAGTCGACGCCCAGACCGCCACCCACATCGATGTACTGCAGGCCGGCGCCCAGCTTCGCGAGCTCGGTGTAGACGCGCGCGGCTTCATTGAGCGCGCCCTTGACGATCCGGATGTTGGTGATCTGGCTGCCGAGATGGAAGTGGAGGAGCTTGAGGCAGTCCTGCATCCCACGCGACCTGAGCTCCTCGAGCCCACGCATGATCTCGGTCACGGTCAGGCCGAACTTCGACCGGAAGCCGCCCGACGATTGCCAGCGGCCGCTGCCGCGGGCGGCAAGTTTCACTCGCATCCCGATTTGCGGACGGACACCCATCTTCTCCGCGGCGTCGATGATCAGCCCCAGCTCGGTGTACTTCTCGACGACGGGGATGATGTTGCGGCCGATCTGCTGGCCGAGCATGGCTGTCTCGATGAACTCGGCGTCCTTGAAACCGTTGCAGATGATCGGCGTCGTGTTGTCGGCGATCGCCACAACCGCCAGCAACTCAGGCTTCGAGCCTGCCTCGAGGCCGAAGTTATATGGCTTGCCGAACTTGTGGACTTCCTCGACAACCTGGCGCTGCTGATTCACCTTGATCGGGTACACGCAGCTGTACCCGCCCTGGTACTGGTGCTGTGTGATGGCGGTCTGGAAGGCGGTGTGAATGTCGCCCAGGCGATGCTTGAGGATGTCAGTGAACCGAATGAGCACCGGGAGGCTGATGCCACGGAGCTGCAGGCGATCGACGAGCTCCTTGAGGTCGATGGCCTTGGCCGGGTCCTTGGTTGGATGGACCTGGACGTGGCCGGCATCGTTGACCGAGACGTAGCCGTTGCCCCACCGCGCGACTTCGTACAACTCGGCGGCTTCGTGCACGCTCCAGGCACGTGTCGTCGAGGTGGCGGCCGTGATCGGCACAGTCCGGCCGTTGGTCACAGTGCTCATGAAAGAGATGATAAACGCCTTTCGGTCTTCGAGTGCGCAATCTTCAGTGGCCGTGATGCTTTTTTCACCCGCGACGGGAGACGGAGAGCGAGGGCTGGAGACGAGAGACGAAGACGAGACACAATAGACGGTCGCATGTCCGAGCGCGTGCCCGCCATCAGGGTCCTGCTGCTGCCGAAAGACACCAATGCCTACGGCACGATCTTCGGCGGCGTGATCCTGGCCAACATCGATCTCGCGTCAGCGATTGAGGCGCGCAAGGTCGCGGCGCACCGCTTCGTGACCAGGGCCATGCGGGAGGTGGAATTCCACGAGCCGGTGTATGTCGGAGACATCGTGGACTTCTATACCGAGACGGTGCGGATCGGCCGCACGTCGGTGACCGTACGCGTCGAGGTCGAGGCCGAGCGGTGGGGAAATCCTCCACTGGTTGCTGGTTCGACTGGACACGGTGAGCGGGTCAAGGTCACACAGGCCGAGGTCGTGCTGGTGGCGGTCGATGCTCAGGGCAGGCCGGTGCCGGTGAGGCCATAAGGCGCGACGCGGATGGTTGACGTGGTCGCAGTGGTAGCTGGGCGTTGTCATGAAATGGATTAGCACGCGAGGTGCGTCGCCGCCGATCACCTTCATCGACGCACTCTTCGCCGGAACAGCCCCCGATGGTGGGCTGTACATGCCGGAGCGACTCGATCCGCTTCCGCCCGGCACTGTCGACCGTCTTCGCGAGGCTGACATCGTCGAGATTGGCACCACAGTCGGTGCGCACATCCTGCGCGACGAAATCACCCGCCAGGCGCTGCAGCCTCTCATCCGTGAGGCGCTCGACTTCCCGATACCGCTCGTGCGCGTGACAGACCGAATCTCGGTTCTCGAGCTGTTTCACGGGCCGACGATGGCATTCAAGGACGTTGGTGCGAGGGTCCAGGCCCGCCTGTTACATCACTTCACGGACGGCACCCCGCTCACCATCCTGGTCGCGACCTCGGGCGATACGGGGAGTGCTGTTGCACAGGCGTTTCATCGCGTGCCCGACTCGCGGGTGGTCGTGCTCTACCCCGAGGGGCAGGTGAGTGACGTCCAGGAAGCGCAGATGGCTTCCCTGGGCGACAACATCAAGGCCCTTGCCGTGCGCGGCACATTCGACGACTGTCAGCGGCTCGTCAAGCAGGCCTTTGCCGACGACGCCCTCCGCGCGCACGTGTGGTTGACACCGGCGAATTCGATCAACCTCGGCCGCCTGCTACCGCAGGTGTTCTATTACTTCCTGCTCGCCAGACTGAGTTCGAGTGATGGGCGAGGCCCCGTGGTATCGGTGCCCAGCGGTAATTTCGGGAACCTGACGGCCGGGCTGATCGCCAGACGAATCGGTTTGCCAGTGGCCCACTTCGTTGCCGCCACCAACGTCAACGACGCCGTCCCGGAGTATCTGGAGTCCGGCCGCTACGAGCCCCGTCCCTCGATTGCCACGGTGGCCAACGCGATGGACGTTGGTGCGCCCAGCAATTTCGAGCGGGTGCAGGCGCTTTACAACGGTGACCTCGAAGCGCTCCGCCGGGACATCGCCGGTTACGCGTACGAGGATGTGCAGGTAACCGAGGAGATTGCGAGTGTCCACCGGAAGCATGGGTATCTGCTCGACCCGCACAGCGCCATCGCCTGGCTGGCCCTGAAAGATCACCTTGTCAAGGACCGCGACGCACAAGGAGTGTTCCTCGCGACGGCGCATCCGGCGAAATTCCGCGAAGTCGTCGAGCCCGCAATCGGCCAGCACATCGAGCTTCCTCGTCCGTTGGCCGAGGCGTTGTCACGGCCTCGGCGTTCGGTTTCCATGCCCGCCGATTACGCTGCCCTCGAGGAATTCCTGAGAGCTGAGTCAACGCCGACAGTGCAGCCAACGACCAAAGCCTAGATTCATGACCTATCGCCCCAGTCCTGGACAGCTCCCGGAAAGAGAAGCGATCCCTGTCGCCTACACGTGGGATCTGAGCCACATCTGCCGCAGTTGGGACGAGTGGGAGGCGGGCTATCGGGAACTGGACGGCGAAATCGAGGCCTTCAAGTCTCGACAGGGCACGCTGGCCAGCGGTCCGCAGGCGCTGACCGACGCCTTCCGCGCGATGGACCGGATGGGGGTCCTCAGCTACCGCGTCTGGTATTACGCGTCGCTGCGCTACGACGAGGATCAGCGTAACAACGACATCAACGCGCGTCGCCAGAAAGTCCAGATCCTGTTCGCTCGTGAGCAGCAGGCGAGTTCCTGGTTCAACCCGGAGCTCCTGGCCATCCCGCTCGACACCATCCGCCAGTGGATGGAGACGAGCCCGGATCTCGCGCTGTATCGTTTTGCGATCGAGGCGTTGTTCCACGAGCAGGAGCACGTGCTCGACGAGCAGGGAGAGCGGCTGCTGTCGTACGCGAGCCGGTCGAGCAGCGTCTCGCACGATAGTTACGCCGCGTTGACGACGGCTGACATGAAGCCGCCAACGATCGGTCTTGCCGGCGGCGAGCGCGTGGCCCTCAGCTACGGGCAGTACCGCGCCATTCTCGAGACCAATCGAAACCAGGACGATCGAGCGACTGCCTATCGCGCGTTCCATCAGGTCTACGCGGACAATCGGAACACGTACGCGGCCCTCTACAACGGCGTGTTGCAGCGAGACTGGTTTCACGCCAGAGCCCGTGGATATGCCACGACGCTCGAAGCTGCGCTGCACGGCAACAACATCCCAACGTCGGTCGTCGAGACGCTGATTCAGGTCACCCGTGAAGGCGTCGCGCCGCTGCGCCGCTATCACCGGCTGCGCCGTGAGGTACTCGGCGTCGGAAGCTATCGCCTCTACGACCTGTCGATACCGCTCGTCGAGCACGACGCGCGATACAAGTACGACGAGGTCACTCCCTGGATCGTCGATTCGGTCGCGGCGCTCGGCGATGAGTATCAGCAGCACGTACGAGAAGCGTTCAGGGGCCGATGGATCGATGTGTTCGAGAACACCGGCAAGCGCAGCGGCGCCTATTCAGCACCCGTGTACGGGACGCATCCCTTCATGCTGCTGAATTTCAACGAGACACTCGACGCGGTGTTCACGCTCGCACACGAGATGGGACACTCGATGCACACGCTTCTGGCGCATCGAGCGCAGCCCTTCGTCTACGCCGGTTACACAATCTTCGTCGCCGAGGTGCCGTCCACGCTGAACGAAGCGCTGTTCCTCGACTTCATGCTGCAGCGCGCGGACAACCCGGGTCAGAGGGCAGTGCTCCTCCAGCACGCCATCGACAGCATTGCCAGCACGTTCTACACGCAGGTGATGTTTGCCGACTTCGAGCTGCAGACGCATCGCCTCGTCGAGCAGGATCAGCCGATCACGGCGGAGGTGCTGAGCCAGATTTACTCGCAGCTGCTGCGCGACTACTACGGGGACGTCGTCGATGACGAGCCGCTGTCGTCAATGACGTGGGCGCGGATTCCGCATTTCTTCAGCACGCCGTACTACGTTTACCAATACGCCACGTGTTTCGCCTCGACCGCCAGGCTGATGCAGGACCTGCGATCGCCAGACCCGGCTACGACGTTGGACGGGGTGGGGCGCTATCTCGCGCTCTTGAGCGCTGGCGGGAGTGGCTACCCGATGGACCTGCTCAGGACGGCGGGCGTGGACCTCAGTCAACCGGACACGGTTCGGGCGGTCGCAACCGAACTGGACGGATTGGTCTCGCAACTCGAAACCGCCCTGCGGTCGTAGAAGCTAGAGCCCAAAGCCAAAGCCTAGAGCCGAAAAACCCATATTGACGCGGGCCGCGCGCGGATGTATCATTACATCCGGATATACGGATAGATGGTCGCGCCCATTCTGGACCACATGACGGCGCTGTCGGACCCGACGCGCTGCCGGATGTTGCTACTGCTCGAAAAGCACGAGTTGACGGTGTCAGAGCTGTGCTCGGTGCTGCAGATGCCGCAGTCCTCGGTCAGCCGGCACCTGAAGACGCTGGCCGACGATGGATGGGTCACCTCCAGGCGCGACGGCACGAGCCGCTTCTACAGCATGCCAGTGGACGACCTCGATGCGGCGGCGGCGCGACTGTGGCCGCTGATTTCCGAGCAGGTGACATCCACACGAGGCGCCGGGCAGGACGAGCGGCGTCTGCGCGGCGTGCTGGGTCGCCGTCGAGCCAAGTCTCAGGAGTTCTTCGCATCCGCGGCGGGCGGGTGGGACCGGCTTCGAGGCGAGCTGTTCGGCGACGAGTTCTTTTTGTGGGCCTTGCTGGGGCTCATCGATCCGACGCTCGTCGTCGGTGACCTCGGCTGTGGCACGGGTCAACTCACAGAAGTTGTGGCGCCGCACGTTAGCCGCGTGATATCGGTTGACGGTTCTGACGACATGCTCGACGCGGCACGCCAGCGACTGAGCGGCGCGACCAACGTGGACATCAGACAGGGCGAGCTGGAAGGCTTACCGATTGAGTCGGGAGAGCTGGATGTCGCGATGCTCTCACTGGTGCTTCACCACTCGCCCGAACCGCCGCGTGCGCTCGCGGAAGTCGGACGAGTCGTGAGAACGCGTGGACGAGTGCTCGTGGTCGATATGTTGCCCCATGACCGCGAGGAGTATCAGCAGCAGATGGGTCATGTGTGGTTGGGGTTTTCGGAGAGTCAGATCACACGCCTGCTGGCCGGGGCAGGTTTCGAGAATGTTCGCGTGCGGATGCTGCCGGTCGATCCCGATGCCAAGGGGCCGGCACTGTTCGCGGCGATCGCGGTGAAGGAATGAGTGCCGGCGGGTCCGGAGAACAGGACCCGCCCCACACGAGATGGACAGCGTAGGCGGGTCTTGCGTAGACCCGCCGTGAATTCAACAGCGAGGGAGAGAAGGAAATGGCAACAGCAGTGAGCGGCAACGTGCACGCATACGAGCAGGCGAAGCAGGCGGGTCGTGTCCCGTACAAGGTCGCCGATCTCAACTTGGCCGACTTCGGCCGGAAGGAACTGCGGCTGGCCGAAGGCGAAATGCCTGGCCTGATGACGATCCGCAAGAGGTACGAAGGGAAGAAGCCGCTGGCCGGCGCCCGCATCATGGGCAGCCTCCACATGACGATCCAGACCGGCGTGCTCATCGAGACGCTGTCGCTGCTCGGCGCTGACGTGCGCTGGGTGTCCTGCAACATCTTCTCGACGCAGGACCACGCGGCCGCGGCCGTCGTCGTCGGCCGTCCCGAGACCGGCGGCACCGTGCAGAATCCGAAGGGCATCCCGGTGTTCGCGTGGAAGGGCGAGACGCTCGAGGAATACTGGTGGTGCACGACTGAGTGCCTCGTGTGGCCGGACGGCAAGGGTCCTTCACTGATCGTGGACGACGGTGGGGACGCGACGCTGTTCGTGCACAAGGCGTACGAATACGAGAAGGCGGGCAAGGTGCCGGCGTTCAACCCCGAGAAGGACCCCGAGGAGTGGGGCGTCATTCTCAAGTCGCTCAACAACGAGCTGACGAAGAACCCGGGCCGCTGGACGGGGATCGCCCAGGGCATCCGCGGCGTGTCGGAAGAGACGACCACGGGCGTGCACCGTCTCTACGAGATGGAGAAGAAGGGCACGCTGATGTTCCCCGGCATCAACGTCAACAACTCCGTCACCAAGAGCAAGTTCGACAACATCTTCGGATGCCGTCACTCGCTCACCGACGGTCTCGATCGTGCGACCGACGTCATGATCGGCGGCAAGCTGGCGTTCGTGGCTGGCTACGGTGACGTGGGCAAGGGGTGCGCGCAGGCGCTGCGCGGCCAGGGCGCGCGCGTCGTGGTCAGCGAGATCGATCCGATCTGCGCGCTGCAGGCGGCGATGGAAGGCTTCGAGGTCAACACGCTCGAGAACGTGCTCGACAAGGCGGACATCTTCATCACGACGACCGGGAACTTCAACATCATCACGGCCGAGCACATGAAGAAGATGAAGAACCACGCGATCGTGGGGAACATCGGCCACTTCGACAACGAGATCGACATGGCCGGTCTGGCGAAAGTGCCGGGCATCAAGAAAATCAACATCAAGCCGCAGTACGACGAGTGGGTCTTCCCGGATGGCCACAGCGTGATGATCCTGGCCGAGGGCCGTCTGCTCAACCTCGGTTGCGCAACCGGTCACCCCAGCTTCGTCATGTCGGCGTCGTTCACCAACCAGACGATCGCGCAGCTCGAGCTGCATGCGAACGCCGAGAAGTACGGCAAGACGGTGACGATGCTGCCGAAGAAGCTGGACGAGGAAGTGGCGCGTCTGCACCTCGATCACATCGGCGTCAAGCTGACCAAGCTCACAAAGGAGCAGGCTGACTACATCGGTGTGCCGGTCGAAGGACCGTACAAGCCGGACTTCTATCGATACTGACGCCGATACTGGGCAGTCCAGTAAGCGGTTGAACGGCGGGCCGGTCCATTCGGACCGGCCCTCTCGTGTGTGGTGTCGATGTGCCGGCGGCCAAGGCCCGAAGTTGGCCGGACTATCTCCCGGGCAGCGCGACGCCATCGAGTAACCTGGAGCCGGTCACGCCACTGCGACGGCCACTCCTCCGTATGACGACGTGGGCTGCCATTACTCCTGTCTATTTAGCCGTATCAGTTCCAACACTCCTTCGAGGTAGGTCAACCGAGGGACAGGCCGTTCGCCTCGCATCTTGCGTGGCAGATTCTGCGATCCATGCGGTCTTGCACGCGTGCACGGAGTGCGACATGAGGCCGCACCGCTTGCCGAATCCCGTGGAATTCGTCCACATCGTGCGGTGGCACTCGCCTCGCGTCGGTGTGCCACGTGGCGCGACCCCTCCCGAGGCTACGAACCGCGGTCTCCGTCGGAGAGCGTGCTGTATCAGATCGTGCGCGATCATCTCGAGGCCTTCCGCGCCCACGCCGCGCGCGTGTGCGAGGGGGAGCGGCTGCCGCGGTTCATCGTCGACGAGTTCGAGGGCTTTCTGCGCTGTGGATCACTGGCCGGCGGCTTTGCCCGGTTTCGGTGTGACGGTTGCGGCCTGGATCGCTGGGTTCCGTTTTCGTGCAAGGGCCGGGCAGTGTGTCCGAGCTGCGGTGGGCGTCGCATGGCGGAGCGCGCCGCGCATCTGGTGGATCACGTGTTTCCGCCTGTCCCTGTGCGCCAGTGGGTGCTCAGCCTGCCGCACCAGATTCGGTACGTGCTGGCCTGGGATCACACGCTGTGCTGTGCCGTGGTCGGCGTGTTCATGCGCGCCGTGCTCGGCTTCCTGCAGCGGCAGGCTCGCGCGCGACAAGGCGTGACGAACAGGCGCGGCGGGGCCGTGGCGATCATTCAACGGGTTGGGGCGGCGCTCAATTTGGACGTCCACGTCCGCGCACTCGTGCTGGATGGCGTGTATGCCGAAGACGCGGGTGGTCTGCAGTTTCATCCAGCCCTCGCGCCGACCGACGAGGAGATGGACGATCTGGTCTGCACCATCGAGCGCCGGATCGGCCGATTGCTCGCTCGGCGCGGGGTCGCGGACGGGCGGTGAGCACGGGCCGGATCGCTGGGCGGAGGAAGCGCCCGTCGTGGCGGGGATCGCGGACGCCGCGGTGCAGGGGCGCGCCGCGTTCGGGCCGCGCGCCGGGGCCGCGGTGCGGCGGTGTGGCAGCTCACCAGAGATGCTGGCGCTCGCCACGTCCCTCCGGGGGCCGTGTCACGCGAGGCAGAACGGATTCGACCTGCACGCCGCGGTGGTCGTGCCGGGGCGCGATCGGGCCCGGCTGGAGCGAGTGTGTCGCTACGCGCTCCGGCCACCGGTGGCACATGAGCGGATAGGGCTGACCGAGCAGGGACAGGTCTGGCTCGAGCTCCGGCATCGCTGGGCCGACGGGACGACGCAGCTGCTGTTCGGTCCAGTCGAACTGCTGGAACGGCTGGCGGCGCTCACGCCGCGGCCGCGGATCAATCTGGTCTTGTATTACGGCGTCCTGAGCGCCCGGTCGGCGTGGCGATCGTGACTCGGCCGACCCGACCCCGCGCGGCCGCCGGAGGTGCGGGGGGCGGCTCCGGCTGATCGCGCTCATCGAGGAGGCGCCGGTCATTCGACGGATTCTGCGTCATCTCGGCCTGCCGACCGAAGTGCCAGAGGCGCGCCCCTCACGCGCGCCGCCGATGCTGTTCGATCCGGTGGCCGAGTGTGCCGCCGACGACATCGCGACTCCGTGACAACGCGTTCCGCGCGCTGCGTGAAGGCAGCATCAGCCAGACGTGTGACCACTGGTGCAGTTGACACGCGCGTTGCGCTCGGCGGATCATCCGCGCTGTGCGTTGGGGGGCTACATCCGCGCTGTGCTTCACGGAGGGGGTGGCTCCCCTTTGGGGGGATGAAATGATCAAGCGAACTTTTGGATGTGTCGTCGTGTTCGGATGTCTGATGGCGAGTGCGTCGCTCCAGGCGCATCATTCCACCGCCGCCGTCTACGACCCGGCGAAAGAGGGGAAAGTCACGGGCACGCTGGCCAAGATTCAGTTCGTGAATCCGCACGGATCGATAACGGTTACGGTGAAGAACGCAGACGGTACGACGACCGACTGGACGTTCACGACCGGTTCGGCGAACGCGCTCGCCCAGCGCGGGATCACCAAAGTCGGCCCGAAGGCGCTGAAGATCGGCGAAGAGTTGACCGTGTTGTTCACCCCGGCACGGAACGGGAGTCCATTGGGAGGCTTCAAGTCGCTTACGCGGGCGGACGGCCAGGTCCTAGGTAACGCCGGCGGCAATTAGTGAACCGCGCCCTCCACTGGAGATCACCATGGCTTCTCAAAAAAGAATGATGTGCACACATGTCGCAATCGTTGCGACTCTCATGCTCAGCGCGCCGTCCCTGTCTAGCGCTCAAGACGATCAAAGCACAGGGCGGGAATTCGGCGCCCAAATAACCGCAGCGCCGCCAACCGGCGTAACACGTCCCCGCGGAGGCGGGCCGGAGTACACGCCCGCAGCCGGCGCAAAGGACCTGAAGTCAGTCCTGTTCAACTGGGCTTGGCACATGGGCATGCTGCGGAGCACTGAGGAATACGATCTGATCATGTCGCTCGTCTATGAGGGCACGGGCACCATCCAAGTGAACGGACAGCCCTGCAACGTGACGAGGTACCGCTCCGACATCAGCTACCAGGCGTCTGGTGAGCGGATCCGGATCATCGGCACTCGGCCCAATGGTCAGAGTTGCTCCACCATCGAAGTCCTCAGTGGCGCGTATACCTGGAACGAAGACATTCAGGGTGCCGAGCTCGTCGCGGGCCAAGGCAAAGCCACTCCGATGCCGGCAACCGTAGAGGAGCGGATGATTCGCCTGTGGGCAAACCCCCAGGGTGCGTGGAAGTCCGCAATCGCCGGCACTCAGAACACAAACGCACCGCAAATGGCAGCGAGGCCGCAACGGGTACCGGCCGACGTGATGACGGCAGGTAAAACCTCAGTCACGTGGGTAGGCAACAAGCCGGTGCTGACGTTCCCGATCCCGGGTGTCCCCAATGCAACGGCAACCGCCACACTCGACGCAAAATTCATGGCCGAGAGCGTCGTGGTGAAAAATGGCGCGGACACGTACGAGTTCACTTACAGCGACTATAAAGATTGGAACAATCCGCTCCACCCCGCCGAGGCGTTCTATGCCGGCAAGATGACGGAGAAGAAGAACGGCACCGTCGTCCGCGACATTACGACGACGGTGACGGAAACGGGACAGATGTATGTCGTGATGCCCGTGCCGGCAAGCGTCAAGGCGGCGATCAAGCCAACGCATCAGCCTCCCAACTGGACGCTGTCGGCGAACGCAGCGCCCGCGACGCAGACTGCAGCCGTCGCCACGCCGCGCCGCGCCGATGGGAAGCCGGACCTGACCGGAAACTGGAATCGCGCGGTTAATCCAATCTCGGGTAATGGAGCGCCGCCGATGTGGCCCAACGCAGGTGAAGGGTGGAGGAATCAACCCCGAGTACGGCTGCACAGGCGGGCAAGACAACTTCTGGGTGGAATACGCGTGGATCTCGCCCTCGCGGTTTGGGGTGCTCGGTCGTCCGATTTACAAACCCGAGTTCTGGGACAAGATTCAGGAACTCGATATGTGGACGAACAAGTACGATCCTGTCATGACGTGCAAGCCGCTGGGACTCCCGCGGCACGGCACGCCCACGCGGATCATCCAAACCGATATCGACGTCATCTTCTTCTATCCAATCAATGCCGATTACGGTGGCGGAAACAACGAATACCGCAACATCCCCACGGATGGTCGCGCGCGGAGCGCGCTGGCGGAGGACCTCGCAACGTTCTATGGGCAAAGCATAGGAACCTGGCAAGGGGATACGCTCGTCATCGACTCCATTAATTTCGACGATTCGACGTGGTTGGGACGAGGGGGCCTCATCCACTCCGGCAGCATGCATATCGTCGAGAAGACTCACACGTGTCGGAAATGAGATCCGATACGACATGACGATCGAAGATCCAGAGGTGTTTGTCGAGCCCTGGGTGATGCCGACCCGCGTCCTGACCCTGAGAGCGCGGGGGCGGTGGCGGCGGAATCATGGCAGAGCGCGCGACTTGCGAAGTGTACGAAGAGGACAACGTCACGAGTCAGGTTCGACACTGAGAACTGACCAAGAGCAGTAGTTAAGGGACAGAGAGCAGTTCTCTCTGTCCCTTAACTTTTTGTAGCGGAAGCCCGGCGTGCTTTCGAAATGTCGACCGGCGACAATCGACCCATTTGTGACATTCGATTTCGCTATGTTTGGCATAGAAGTGTCACAGGATTGACGTAGGGAATACGTGTACATTGGGAATGCCGCCTTTGTCGAGCACCTGCTTCACATACTCCATCGCGAGCACTTCGTTCCCCGGCGGGTTGCTGGTGTCGAGGCGCAGCAGCGCTTGGAAGTGCTGCAGCGTTTCCGCCTCGATGGCTGCCGCGTCCTGACGCGGCTGGGCGCTCGTTTGGGTCGTCGCACAAGCCGCGACAATCATCGCGGCGAGCAAGCCTCTTCGCATGCCGGCCAGAATACCTGATGTGCTCGAAGATCTCGGGGGACGCCCCGGCTTCAGCCCTGGCATCAGGATGTCTGCCCGAGATAGCTCTCTGGCACTGCCAGGCCCTGCAATCGGAAGAACGACAGCTGGTCGAAATAGCCGCGCTGAAACACGATCTGATCGTTGCGCACCTGGAAAAAGCCGCAACCACGCAAGCCCGTCGGATCCCTCCATTCGAGAATCGCCCACTCACCGTCCTCGAACAGGTTCTCGACGATGCACGTCATCGTCGCTCGACCAAACTCGGTTCTGAACATCTCGCGAATAGCGTCGCGCCCAACCAGCGGCGCCATGACCACCTGGTGATTGCTCGCATCTTCCTTGTAAAGCGCTGCAAGACCTTCGACATCCGCGCGGTTGAATCGCGAGACCCACTCTTCGACGACTTGCCGCGGCGACATGCTGAACTCCTCGCGACAGAACTATGACATGCCGGGACGATGAGATCGGCGTCGAGAGCGTAAACTCTGCGGCATGCGACTTCTCCTGCTCGGCCTGCTGGCCTGCGCGTCTGCGATGGCGGTTCCCGGCGCGCAAGTTGCGCCCGACAGCTTCATCACGGCGATCGAAGGTGCGCAGTCGGGATGGGACGGCGAGCTTGCACCCCTGACGCTCCCGGCGGCGATGCAGAAGGCCGGCGTGCCCGGCGTGAGCATGGCGGTGATCCGGGACTTCGCGTCCATTGGACGCGCGGTTACGGGGTGGCCGACGTCGCGACCAGCGCCGCGACAACGCCGACCACGCTGTTCCAAGCCGCCTCGATCAGTAAGCCCGTGACCGCAATGGCCGTGCTCAAGGCCGTACAAGACGGCAAGTTGAGCCTGGACGACGACGTGAATCGCTGGCTGACATCGTGGAAAGTGCCAGCGTCGGAGCACACTGCGCAACAGCCGGTCACGCTGCGCGGGCTGTTCAGTCACACGTCGGGCACCGACGATGGGTTCGGCTTCCCGGGATACGCGCCAGGCGCACCCGTTCCTACGCCGTTGCAGATTCTCAACGGCGCAGCACCCTCAAACGTCAAGGCCGTTGTCGTCGCCCGACGGCCGCTGACCGCCTTCAAGTATTCGGGTGGCGGTCTCACGCTCGTGCAGTTGCTGCTGACCGACGCGTTGAAGCGTCCCTTTCCGGATCTGCTGCGCGAGACAGTGCTTGGTCCGATCGGGATGAACGACAGCGCGTATGAACAGCCGCTCTCGCGAGAACGCGACAAGCGCGCCGCGCGTGCGCACGATCGGAACGGCGCCGTGCGCGATGCCAAGTGGCACGTCTATCCTGAGCTGGCCGCGGCGGGGCTGTGGACCACCGCGCCCGATCTCGCGCGATTCGGCATCGAGCTTCAGAAATCACTCCAAGGCCGCTCGAACAAGGTGCTATCGCGGGTCGTCGCGATGGAAATGGCGACGCCGGTCGGTGTCGGCCCGTTTGCAATCGGCATGGAGGTCGCGAAGAACGGCGAAGGCTGGTACATGCGGCACGGTGGATCGAACTGGGGCTTCCAGTGCCTGCTGATCGTTCACAGGCTGAAAGGCTACGGCGTCGCCATCATGACCAACAGCGACGCCGGCGGACGTCTGATCGCGGAGCTGCAGCAGCGTGTCGACGCCGCGTACAAGTGGGACTCGCTCGATCAGCCATTGCGGCGATAGGTGGGCGTCGAGGCTGACGCCCACCGTCACCAGGTAGCGATCTAGAAGACCACCTCGAGGACCGTGACCGTTCCCGACACTTCGTTGCCGCTTGCGACGAAGAGGCGAGAACCGCGGCGGAAGAACTTGACTGATTCGGGTCCGATGTGACCGACGAGCGGCGTGACATTGACGACTTCGGGCGACGTCGGATCGGAGACGTCGACGAGCGCTATCGCGTTCGCGCGCTCCAAGGCAACGGCGGCAAGCGTCACACCGCGGTAGCTGACGAGATCGATACCCTCGGGCTCGGAACTGCCTCGTTCGCTGCGGTTGTCGGGATAGACGGCGACGTCCGGGTCTGCGGCCGCGTCATCGATCTGGCGGCCGGTGTCGGCGATGAAGGCGCCCGTGCGGGCGTCGAACACACTGACCGTGCGACCGCCACGCGGGCCCGAGGCGGCGGCGCCGTCCCGTGTGTCGCCCTCGTCTCCTGTGACGAAGAAACGGCCTGTCTGATCGACGGCAATGCCGTCAGGTTCGCGAAATGCCGTCAGCGTCTGATCCGGCGCATACCCGCCGCCGTTGATCAGGTCGGCCGCATGCGTCGTCTGACCCGCGCCAACAACCCACATTTCCCGGGTGCGAACGTCGAGCCGGATGATGGCGTTGTTCTCCTGCAGGGTGATGAACGCGTACCGACTGTTGTGACTAAAGGCGATGTTTTCCGGCTCCAGGGTGCCGGGTGAGTTGTCGATGGGAAGCTGAGCGATGTCGTCTGTCCGTCCGCTGCTCACGCCTGCGACGCCAGCGAGCGAAGGGAGCGACACGGGGGTCACGACGAGGTCATCGTCTTCACCATGACCTTTGAAGCCGCTGAGGTCGATGATCGAAAGCGATCCGGCGCCGCCGTTGTTGTTGAGACCTGCGCCTTCCGCTTCGTTGGCGACCACCGCGTATTGCCCATTTGGTGAAATCACGACCGCATCCGGCTGAATGCCCACCGCCGCGGATGCCAGGAGCTCACCGTCGAAGAGGCTGTAGGCGAACACCGTACCCACGACGCCGGCCTTCCCCGTGACTACCAGGAAGTAGTCGTGAACCGGATGAACGGCAACCGAGTTCGGCGTGCCAGTCGTCGAGTCGATGTCGACGCGGACGATGAGATTGGGATTGTCGGGATCCGACAAGTCGAGGACATCGACGCTCCCCGCCGTGTTTGTTATTGCCGCCATCGCGTCGGTGTGACGGATGCTGATGACCTCCGCGCTGTCGCCAGGCAATCCTGTCGCGTACGTGCCACGGAGCACGAGCTGAGGAGTGTCCGCCGCGTGTGGTGTCGAACTCCCGATGCAGAATGCCGCTGCCAATACCATCAGATAACGCCGTCTACGCATATCTCGTCTCCCATTCGCCACGCCGAGCAAAAAGTGACCGGAACTCAAAAAACTGAGCGTCCGCCTAATCCGGGGGCGGAATTATATGTGGAAGTGATAACGCGGGAGTGACGAAGTTCTGGCGGGTTTCGCCGAGCGGCGGACTGTTGATGTTGAGAATCGCACTCCCGGTGCCTTTCGCGTCGGGCACCGCGTTGAGCCCGATCTGAAGTCCTGGAACGTTGGTCTCGATGTGCGCGAACTGAAGATCGTCACGCCGCTCGGTCAGCGTGAACCCTGCTTCACGGAGGGGGGGTGGCTCCCGGGTCGCATAACGGCACATCGTTTAACCTTGTCGGCGCCGGCGCAGCCCCCAGAGGGCCTTCATAGTTCCTATCGTCTCCGATCGTCCCTTCATCGTTCCTATCGTCTTCCTATCGTCGGACGAGGTGGTCGTGCAGACGGGCGACGAGGGCATCAGATTCCTTCTGTGTCGGGCAAACCCATAGAAGAGGTCGCCCGAGCTTCGTGATGTCGGCGTCGTTCACCAACCAGACGATCGCGCAGCTCGAGCTGCATGCGAACGCCGAGAAGTACGGCAAGACGGTGACGATGCTGCCGAAGAAGCTGGACGAGGAAGTGGCGCGTCTGCACCTCGATCACATCGGCGTCAAGCTGACCAAGCTCACAAAGGAGCAGGCTGACTACATCGGTGTGCCGGTCGAGGGGCCGTACAAGCCCGACTTCTATCGGGTACTGAGTCGGTTACGTCGTAGGGTCTGGCTTCAGCCGGACCGGATCACCGGGGCGGGTCTTTGCGGACCCGCCCTTATTCTTGTACCGGAACCCGGACGTGGAACCCGGAACCAAAGGGATACGATCCCCGCATGATCGACGAGCACGATCGCCGGCTGGCTTCCCTCGTACGTCCCCCTGGTTTTCACAATCCCACGCCCGCGCCGATATACGACATGGTCGTCATCGGAGCCGGTACGGCGGGTCTGGTATGTGCGGCTGGCGCGGCCGGACTGGGAGCACGCGTCGCGCTTATCGAGCGGGCTCGACTCGGGGGCGACTGCCTCAACACGGGCTGTGTTCCTTCAAAAGCCCTGCTGCGCTCAGCGCGGGTCGTGGGCGAGTCACGCATCGGGACCGCGCTCGGTGTTCCCGCGTCCGCGCAGCCGGATTTCCGCGCGGTGATGACGCGGTTGCGGGCCAGACGCGCCGATCTCGCGCCGGCTGACTCAGTCGATCGATTCGCGTCGCTTGGCGTTGATGTCTTCTTCGGGTCGGCCGTCTTTTCAGGCCCTCGCTCCGTGATGGTGCGCGGCGGCAACGGCTCCGGTGACGTCGAGCTTCCTTTCAGGAGGGCCGTAATCGCCACGGGAAGCCGGCCAATCGTGCCGGACATACCCGGATTGGCCGCGACGCCATTCCTCACCAACGAAAATGTCTTCGACCTCACCGAGCAGCCGCGCGATCTTGCCGTGATTGGCGCCGGACCGCTCGGCTGCGAACTCGCGCAGGCCTTTGCCGAGCTGGGGACCAGGGTCACGCTGATCGAGTCAGGGCATCAGCTGCTGCCTCGAGAAGATCGTGAGGCAGCCACCATTGTGGAAAAGCGGCTTCGCGCCGACGGTGTGGACGTGTTGCTCGGATCGCGATTGCAGACCGCAAGCTGGCAGGATGGCCGTTTCTCGCTGGAAGAGGCCGGTCGAACCATCTCTGCCGAGGCCGTGCTGGCTGCCAGCGGGCGAGCACCTCGCGTGGAGCACCTTCAACTGGAATCGGCCGGCGTCGCCTCAGGTCCCGAGGGCATCGTCGTCGATGATCGACTTCGAACGTCCAACCCTCGAGTGTTCGCCGCCGGCGATGTCTGCTCGAAGTACAAGTTCACGCACGCTGCCGACGCCATGGCGCGCATCGTCGTCCGCAACGCGCTATTCTTCGGCCGCGCTCGGGCGTCGTCGCTCATCATCCCGTGGTGCACGTTCACGTCGCCGGAGGTCGGAAGAGTTGGGGAGGCAGGTCACGAAGCCGCGGCCAGCGGGGCAGAAGCGATCACGATTCCATTGGCGTCCGTCGACCGCGCTGTCGTCGATGAGATGACTGACGGTTTCGTCCGTCTGCACCACAGGAATGGCCGAATCGTCGGCGCGACCGTCGTGGCATCCGGCGCTGGCGAACTCGTCAGTGTGATCGCACTCGCGATGCGCCACGGCGGAAGCCTGGCGGATCTGTCCTCTGCCGTATTTCCGTATCCGACTCTATCCCTGGCTTTACGTCAGGCGGGCGACGCCTATCGCCGGTCTACAGTCACCCCGAGAGTTCGGAAGGCTCTGCAGTACTATTTCCGGGTTTTTCGATGATCGTTCTGTTGATGACGTTTGCCCTCGGCCAGGCCCCATGCCTGGATAGCGCCGCCCGCATCGCGGCCGCCAGCCAGCGCGCCTCGCTGTTCGATCTTCAGGGCGCGACGCTTCTGCTCGCAGGCGATCTCTCCGGGTGCAACGAGACGGCAGTGGCGTACTGGTATGTCCGAGGTTTGTTCGCAGCACGCGAGGCCTATCGCTATGGTGGCTCGCCTGAGTGGCTGGAGCCGGTCAAGGTGGCGGTCGAGCAGCTGGCGCTGCGAACAGCGGACACGGCCGTGGCGGAGATTGCGGCGTTGTTACTTCGGGCTGCGTCTGCGGCAGCGCAGAGCGAACGCGATGAGATGGGACTGCTTCTCGAGCACGCGACCAACCTGGAAGGGCAGCAGCGGGCGGCTGGCCTCTCGGGTACTCCGGTCCTGTCAGCAAACGAAGTCGCTGGGGATCTCTGGCTTCAGGTGCACCGCTTCGAGGATGCGCGCCGCGCATATCTCGCCGCTTCTCAGCAAGGCGTCACGACCAGAAGGGTAACGTTGGGCCTGGCGCGGACATTCGCTCGACTTGGCGAGTTCACGGCATCGTGCGAGCAGTACCGCACGTTGGTGAAGGGATGGCCGCGATCGGGAGGCGAGCCGCCAGAGCTGACGGAAGCGCAAACGTTTCTCAAACGACGCGAGTGTCGCGCTGGATCGAGCGGGCAGTCACCGCGGTGAACACCTATCGCTTTCGGGCCGACGTCCTCGAACAGCTCGCCCGGCATGGCGTCTGTCCGACACCGTCGACTCCGCCGAAATTGGTACACGAGTTCGTCAGCGACCTCTATCGCTACGAGCTCCGCCGGCTGCGCGACCGTCTCGTTCGGCGCGAGATCCCCAAGAACGGCTACTTCGAACGTGTCGTCTCGCTGCGACGGCGATACCCGCTCGTGTCGCTGAAGCCGGATGAGTTGCTCGAACCCGAGCCGGCCAACCACCAACCGCCGCCGACCATCCAGCTATCATAGACACCATGCCTCAGGTTCCGGCCGTGCCGTCGAAGTTGTCCGCAGGCGGCGTGAGCATCTTTGCCGTCATGACGCGCCTTGCGAACGAAGTTGGCGCAATCAATCTATCTCAGGGCTTTCCTGATTTCGATACATCCCCCGAGCTGATCGAGTCGGTTGCGCGTTTCATGCGCGAGGGTCACAACCAATACGCGCCAATGCCGGGTGTGCTCGCGTTGCGGGAGGCGCTGTCGATGAAGATCGAGCGCCTGTACGGGCGACGTTACGATCCGGTCAACGAGATTACGATCACCACGGGGGCGACCGAAGGGCTCTTTGCCACGATCACGGCACTGGTCCATCCTGGCGACGAGGTGGTGCTCTTTCAGCCCGCCTACGATTCATACACACCAGCCGTAACGCTTAGCGGCGGCACACCGGTCTACGCCACGCTCCGGTATCCGGACTATCGCATCGATTGGGACGAGGTGAAGCGGAAGGTCTCCGCGCGAACCCGCGCCATCGTGATCAATTCGCCGCACAATCCAACGGGAATGATCTGGACCGCCGACGATTTCCGCGAACTTGCCCGGGTGCTGCAGAACACCGACGCGATCGTCATCGGCGACGAAGTCTACGAGCACATCCTGTTCGACGGCGCGCGACACGAGAGCCTGGCGCGATATCCCGAGATCGCCGCGCGCGCCGTCGTGATCAGCTCGTTCGCGAAGACGTATACGACGACCGGGTGGAAGGTTGGCTACTGTGCTGCGCCGGCCGCGATCACGGCAGAGATTCAGGGCGTGCACCAGTGGATCACGTTTGCGGTGAACACACCGATTCAGATGGCCTATGCCGAGGCCGTGCGTCGCGACCCCGAATGTCTCGACGTCACGTCGTTCTATCAGGGCCGGCGCGACACGTTCCTGTCACTCACGCAGGGTTCGCGCTTCCGGCCGCTGCGCTGCAAGGGCACGTTCTTTCAGATGTTCGACTACTCGGACATCACACGGGAGCCGGATGCCGAATTCGCGATGCGCTTGACGCGTGACCATGGCGTCGCGGCCATTCCCATTTCGCCGTTTCTCTATGACGGCGAACGCGCTGGTCCTGTCCTGCGGTTCTGTTTCGCGAAGCGCGACCAGACACTGGAGAAGGCAGCGGAGCGATTAGTGAAGGTGTGACTACGCTGCCGGTTTGCGTGGCTTGACGCGCGGATAGAGAGCGAGACCTGCGCCTGCCCAGAGAAGCGCGCGCACGCGTCGCAACAAGGCGAGCGCTCCACCGCCACCGAGACCGAGCATCGCGACCGGCGCTGCGTTGGACGCTTCGAGCGCGCCGATGCCCGCGGGAATCGCAGCAGATGCGACGCTGCCGAGCCGTGCGAATGTGTCGATCGCCAGTGCCGCGGTAATGCCGATCGGCTCGCCCATCACCCAGAGCACGAGCCAGACCTCGAACGCCGTCAGCAGATAGCACACCAGCGGCAACGCCGTGAGGATGATCAGCCTGCGACGATCGCCGCGCAGCAGGTCGAGCAGGACATCTTCGACATCGAGCACGAAGCGCACCACTCGTGACGTTTCAAGCGGACGGCCGACGAGCCCGCCGAGTCGCGTGACGAGCCTCCCCAGATAGTCGCCTTTGCGATGACGCGCAATCTCGGCAAGGACGGCGAGCGCGACGACAGTCGCCATTGACAACAGCGTGAACACGGCGTCCCAGGCGCCCGGCATCGCGAGGCGCCTGACTGCGACGTAGGACACGATGCCCGCTATGACCAGCGACACAATGGCGAACGCGAGTCGTTCGAGTGTAATCGCTGCGGCGACAACCGGTGGCGATGCGCGGTCGTAAAGCAGCATCACCTTGAGCGGCTCACCGGTCAGGCCACGAATGGTGAAGAAGCTGATCGCGTCGGCGGCGAGACGCACGCGAAAGAGGCGCGTGAACGCAGGCCGGTCGGCATCCGGAAATGCGACAGACCATCCCCATGTCCTGAGCAGGTGCCAGCATGCGCTGGGCAGGAGCAGCGCGGGAAACACGAGGCCGAGACGGCCGACGCTCTCGATCGTCTCGTCGAATCCGGTTCGGACGATGGTGATGACGAAGAGCGCGACGCCGACGGTGAGAGCAAGCGCCGAAACGATTTGACGAACGGACCGAAACACCTAGCTCGGATTATTCCTCATCCTGTTCGTCAGGGCCCTCGTCGACCTTGGTCGCGACGTCATCGATCTCGACCGCTGAATCGTCTTCGAGATCCTCGACGTCGTAGATTCGACCTCCGGTCTTTTCCTTGATCGGACCTCGCGGCTTGTGTTCCTGCTGCGTCGTCTTCTTGCCGCGTAAGCGGCGCGGCGGCGCAGGAGGACCGAAGTTCGCACTTCGGTCGCGCCCGCCCGGCGTGGGCGGACCGCCTGGACCGGGGCGTGGACCGCCAAAGCCGCCACCGCCGCCCATCGGGCGCGGGCCGCCGAATCCACCGCCGCCACCAGGGCGAGGCCCGCTGAATCCACCACCACCGCCCGGCCGCGGAGCGAAGCCGCCACCAGGTGGACGGGGTGGACGATCCTCACGCGCGCGCGCTTCGCTGACGGCGAGAGGGCGTCCCTGAAACGGTTGTGAATCGAATTTCCGAATCACTTCCTCAGCGACAGCGCGATCCGCATACTCGACGAACGCGAATCCGCGCGGGCGACCGGTCTCGCGATCGACCGGCATGGCAACGTGGGAGGGCTCTGCGACGGCCGCGAAGTGGGCTCGAAGGTCCGCTTCGCTGGCGCTGTACGGCAGGTTACCGATGAACAAACGGACTGCCAAGGTCTCCTCGTGAAAGATCCCGCTGATCGGGGTGGCGCTCGATTCTATCGCAAGTCGGGATCCGGCATTCGGGATTCGGGTGCCCATGGTGCCAGGTTTACATTGTTTCTGCTTCCAGCTTCCCGGGCTTCAAGGCTCATGGTTCCGGGTTCCGGTGCCGGAAAAGCCCGGCAACGTGTGATGCGCGGATCGATTCTCGAGCACCGATCAGGCCCACCTGATAAGCGGCGAGTCCGATCACCTCCGGCGCACTGAGGCCGGCCGACCTGAGGTCGCGTACGCCAGTATCGCCGGCTGACTTACTGAGTTTCTCGCCCCGCTCGTCATGGATGAGCGGATGATGCAGGAAAACCGGTGCATTCTTGCGCCCAAGCAAGCGGGCAAGGACGATCTGGCGGCCCGTGGACGACACAAGATCAGCACCGCGTACCACCAGCGTGACGTTCTGCCGAATGTCATCGACGGTCACCGCAAATTGGTAGGTCCAATGTCCATCGCGGTCCCGGACAAGGAGATCTCCGCACTGCTCGGCTGGTGTCTGCGTCAGACGGCCAAGCAGCGCGTCCTCGAATGCTTCCGTTTCACTGCCTAGCCGGACGCGAATGCCTCGTTCCGGACCGTCCTGCAGTGCTCGCTGACGACATCGGCCATCGTACCGTTCGCCGCCGATGTCCTTTCGCGAGCATTGGCAGACATAAACGTCGTTCGTGGCGCGAATAGAGTCGAGTGCGTCTTGGTAGACGGAGGGGCTGTCACTCTGCCTCAGGTACCCGGGTCCAGCCCGGCGTCTGGCTCGAATCCGAGCCAGGCCAGATCCTGCAGCAACGCGGTCTCGTATTCGGGACGACACCGCATGCGATCGTGGTCCTCGATTCGCAACAGGACGCGACCGCCGAGGGCTCGCGCGATACCCCACACGTAGATCGCGTTGACGACGTGCCCGAGGTGGAGATACCCGGTAGGCGAGGGTGCGAAGCGGGTGAGTGGCGCTGTTCCGAGGACAGCCTCCAGCCGCGTGAGATCCGGACGATGCGATGAGCCCATGAACAATGAATCGGGCAGAATCAAGCATACGTGATCCCTTTTCTCAGTTCGCACGATCCGTTTCCTCCGGTCGACAGTGCCTTGAGAGATCCCAACGGGCTGCTCGCGGCCGGTGCCGATCTGTCGCCTGAGCGTCTTCTTGATGCGTATACACACGGCATCTTTCCCTGGTTCGGCGAGGACGATCCGTTGCTGTGGTGGAGTCCTGACCCGCGCATGGTGCTCTTCACTTCGGAGCTGCATGTGTCGCACTCGTTGCGCAAGACCATACGCTCAGGCCGGCTTCGCATCTCGCTCGATAGTTGCTTTGCCCAGGTCATGGAAGGATGCGCCGCACCACGGCAAGGCCAGCACGGCACGTGGATCACCCCTGAGATGTCCGATGCCTATCGCCGGCTTTTCGATCTCGGATACGCACACTCGGTAGAAGTGTGGGCCGACCAGCAGCTGGTGGGCGGGCTCTACGGTGTGGCCCTCGGCCGGATGTTCTACGGCGAGTCGATGTTCAGCCGCGTCTCAGACGCTTCGAAGGTCGCCTTGGTTGCGCTGGTCAAGCAGATCGAGCGATGGGGCTTCCCGTGCGTCGACTGTCAGATGTCCACGAGCCACCTGTTCTCTCTCGGCGCTCGTGAAGTATCGCGCGCCACGTTTCTACGTCTCCTGCGCCCGCTGGTGCGGCAGGCTCCGGTGTTATCGCCCTGGCGATTCGACGCCGACCTTCTGGGTAAAATGGATCAAAACCCCGTGAAATGAGCCAGGACCCAGCCTCCTCGATACTCGTCGACCCGCGCACCGACCAGAAGGTCGAGCGCCCGCGTATGTGGCGCGTGCTCCTGCACAACGACGACTACACGACGCAGGAATTCGTCGTGTGGGTGCTCGAGTCGGTCTTCCGCAAGCCTCGGGCCGAAGCGGTCGAGGTAATGTTGCACGTGCACCTCTCGGGGATTGGTGTTGCCGGCATCTACACCCACGACGTCGCTGAAACGAAACTCAGGAAAACGCGTCAAATGGCAGAGGAGCAGGAGTTTCCTCTGCTCGTTACCATGGAGCCCGAGGCCGGACCCGAACATGAGTAAAACACCTGTGCCGTTTGCGCCGGAGACGTTCGAGACGATTCAGCGAGCCTTCCGCATTGCGTCCGATCGTCGGCACGAGGAAGTGGGGCTCGAGCACCTGCTTTTGGCGATCACCGACGAGCCGCAGGGACGGCACGTGCTGACGACGTGTGGCGCCAACGTCGAAGTGCTTCGTCGGCAGTTGACTGACGTGCTCGCCCGCGCGTTCACGCCCGTGCCGGCGCCGACGGTCGTTGAACCAGAACCAACGCTCGGATTCGACCGCGTGATTCAGCAGGCGATGATGCACGCCGTGTCGTCGAGCGCCAAGCACGTCGAGAGCGGAAGCCTGCTGGTCTTCCTTCTTCAGGAAGAGGACAGTCACGCCGCGTACTTCCTGCGTTCACAGGGTGTCGAGCGGTTGCTGCTCCTGCGCGTGCTGTCGCACGGCTCGAAGTCCGAGCCCGCCCCGACCAGTCCGGCAGGTGGAGAGCAGGGCTCGCCGTCGGACCCGCTGCAGGCGTACGCCTCGGATCTCGTGGCGCGGGCCGCTGCCGGCCAGATCGATCCGCTTATCGGGCGGTCCCTCGAGATCGAGCGGATGGTCCAGGTGCTCTGCCGGCGTCGCAAGAACAACCCGCTGCTCGTTGGCGAACCCGGCGTGGGTAAGACGGCGCTGGCGGAAGGCCTGGCGCTGCGCATCCACCAGGGTGAGGTTCCCGACGTGCTCAAGGGCGCGCGCGTGTTCGCACTCGACCTCGGTGCGCTCGTCGCAGGCACACGCTACCGCGGAGATTTCGAGGAGCGTGTGAAGCAGGTGCTCGATCGGCTCTCGAAGGAGGAGAACTCGATTCTCTTCATCGACGAGATCCACACGCTGGTCGGGGCGGGGGCTGCGTCCGGCGGCGCGATGGATGCTGGGAACCTGCTGAAGCCCGCGCTGGCCAGCGGCCAGCTGCGGTGCATCGGCTCGACGACCTTCAACGACGTCAAGCAGTCATTCGATCGCGATCGCGCGCTGTCGCGCCGCTTCCAGAAGATTGACGTCCTCGAGCCATCGGAAGCAGAGGCGCTCGAGATCCTGAAGGGCCTGCGCCTGCACTACGAGTCGCATCACGGTGTGCAGTACGACGATGAGGCGCTCGCGGCTGCGGTGTCACTGTCGGCGCGCCACCTGCAGGATCTGCACCTGCCGGACAAGGCCATTGATGTCCTCGACGAGGCTGGCGCCGCGCAGAAGATGCTGCCGGCTGACCGGCGAACCGGCCGCATCGGCGCCGCGCAGGTCGAGCAGATCGTGGCGAAGATGGCCCGCGTTCCGATTCAGAGCGTGTCGAGCGACGATAAGAAAGCCCTCGAGCGCCTGGACGTGGAGCTGAAGCGCGTGATCTTCGGGCAGAGCGGTCCGATCGACGAGGTCGCGTCCGCGATCAAGCTGTCGCGATCAGGGCTGCGCGCGCCCGACAAGCCAATCGGCAACTTCCTGTTTGCCGGGCCGACCGGCGTTGGCAAGACCGAGCTCGCCCGTCAGCTCGCCCGGATCATGGGCGTCGAGTTCATTCGCTTCGACATGTCCGAGTACATGGAGAAGCACGCGGTATCCAGGCTCATCGGCGCGCCGCCCGGCTACGTGGGTTACGAGGAGGGCGGGCTGCTCATCGACGCGATTCGCAAGGCGCCGCATGCCGTGCTGCTGCTCGACGAGATCGAGAAGGCGCACCCGGACATGTTCAGCATCCTGCTCCAGGTGATGGACCATGCGACGCTGACGGACTCGCATGGCCGCAAGGCTGACTTCCGCCACGTCGTGCTGATCATGACGACCAATGCGGGCGCTCGCGATCTGTCCGATCGCCGCCTGGGCTTTGCCGAGCAGGGTAAAGGGGGATCGTCACGCGGCGCGCTCGAGCGGACGTTCACGCCGGAGTTCCGCAACCGCCTCGATGCGACCGTGACCTTTGGCGCGCTCGGCACTGAGCAGATCGAGAAAGTCGTCGACAAGCAGATCGACGAAGTGCGAAGCATGGTTGCCGCGAAGAAGGTGACGATCGTCGTTGATCCGGCGGCCCGCTCCTGGCTCGCCCGGAAAGGCTTCGATCGTGCATTCGGCGCGCGCCCGATGGCTCGCCTCATCGAGCGCGTGATCAAGAAGCCGCTCTCGGAGATGCTGCTGTTCGGATCGCTGGCCGACGCGGGCGGCGACGTGCGCGTCGTCGTGGAGAACGATGACATCCGGTTGGTCACCGGTCAATGAGCCTGGCCGACGTCCGACGCGAGTACATCGGCCAGCCGCTCAGCGAGACCGACTCCGACGTCGATCCATTCATTCAGTTCGCGCGATGGTTCGAGCAGGTTCGCGAAACCGAACTCGATGCGACGGTGATGGCGCTCGCAACCGCAACCCGCGAAGGTCGTCCCTCCGTGCGCAATGTTCTGCTCAAGAGTGTGGACGATCGCGGCTTCGTGTTCTACACGAACTACCAGAGTCGTAAGGCACGGGAGCTGGAGGAGACCGGCCGGGCCAGTCTTCTCTTCACGTGGCGGACCCTCGAGCGGCAGGTTCGTATCGATGGCGCGGTCGAAAGGGTCACGGCGGCGGAGTCCGATGCCTACTTCGCGGCCCGCCCAATCGAAAGCCGTTGGAGCGTGTACGCTTCGAAGCAGAGCGAGGTTATCGACAGTCGCGAGACGCTGGAGCTGTTGTTCAACGCCGCGCGCGAGCGCTTCGAGCACGATGTCCCGAGGCCGGAGTGGTGGGGAGGCTATCGCGTAATCCCCGACGAGTTCGAGTTCTGGCAGGGACGTCCCAGTCGGCTCCACGATCGTCTGCGCTATCTGCGTCAGGCCAGTGGAGCATGGCGCCGCGAACGCCTCGCTCCTTGATAGCTGTGACCTCCCCTGTCCGCCACGCGTGGTAGAGTGACGCACATACGGCAGCGTTGCGCTGCTGTTCCGGATGCCCGGCAGTGGCCGGGGAAGGCATGTATGGCGTTTCGAATCTGCGTTTCCTCCCTTGCAGCCGACAGGCTGGCGGTTGCCCGCGAACTCCTGCTCGCGCGCACACCGGGCACTCAGGCTCTCCTCGTCGGCCCGTCGCGCGGTGCCGCTGACGATCTGGCTCGCGATGTCGCTGCACGTCTGCCGGCCACACTTGGTCTCCAGCGAGTCAGCCTGACCCAGCTCGCCGCACGCAACGCGTTCGTGGCACTGGCCCAGGAAGGGCACACGCCAAGCACCTGGCTCGGCGCCGAGGCCGTCGCGGCACGAGCCGCGTTCACGGCCACTCGCGAGCGTGCGCTCAGCTACTTCGCGCCCGTTGCATCGACGCCAGGTTTTCCGCGAGCGCTCGCACGCACACTGCAGGAACTTCGGCTCGCAGGTGTCGACCCGCAACGGTTGTTACGTGCGTCGCGTGGAGGATCGGATCTCGCAAATCTCCTCGAGCGGGTCGATGAGTCCTTCGCGCAGGCGTCGAGTGTCGATCGGGCCACGTTGTTTCGAACGGCCACCGACGTCGTCACGCGCTCGCCCAGGATACCGCTCGTCCTGCTGATCGATCTGACTGTCGATCGGCATGCCGAAGCCACGTTCATCGAAGCGCTTCTCGCGCGGGCCGCTACCGCGCTTGCGACGATGCCGGCGAGCGATCGCGACGGCATCGCCCGGCTCGAGGCAATGGGGGGCGTAGTCGACGTCATCGAACCGGCGTCCCGTGTCACCAGCGATCTCGCGTGCTTACGTCGCCACCTGTTCAGCCGCGAAGCGCCTCCCGAACGCGCGCTGGATGGTTCTCTCGAGTTCTTTTCCGCCCCGGGCGAGGGACGCGAAGCGGTCGAGATCGCGCGTCGAATCCTGCGCGAGGCTCGCGCAGGCGTGCGTTTCGATGAGATGGCCATTCTGGTGCGATCGCCGCAGCACTACGTCGGACTGATCGAGCACGCGCTGCGACGTGCACAGGTGCCAGCGTGGTTCGGACGCGGCACTCGCCGGCCGCTCCCCGCGGGTCGGGCATTTCTGGCACTGCTGGCCTGCGCGTCTGAAGATCTCTCGGCATCGAGGTTTGCCGAGTACCTGTCGTTCGCTCAGGTGCCGGCCGGGGGCGACACCGCACAGGAGGCCTGGACATCGTCGCAAGACGAGGCGTTCGGGCGCGTCCAGCCCGCAACGCAGGAAAGGGACGAGATCGAGCCCGAGTCCTCCGAGTCGGTCCTCGCCGGGACGCTGCGTGCGCCGTGGCGATGGGAAGCGCTTCTCGTCGATGCCGCCGTCATCGGGCGTGATGTCACGCGGTGGACCCGTCGTCTCGAGGGTAAGCATGCCGAGCTCGAACGGCAGATACGCGAAGCGAGACGAGATGACGGTGGTGACGAAGCCAGGGTTGCAGGTCTCAGGCAGGTTCAACGGCAGCTCGCCTACCTCAAGGCCTTCGCGCTGCCGGTTATCGCGGAGATGGCTGACTGGCCATCATCGGCAACATGGGGCGAGTGGCTCGACCGCTTCGAAGCGCTGGCGCCGCGCGTGCTGAAGAACCCCGCATATGTGCTTCGCGTCCTCGCCGACCTGCGCCCGATGGGCGAGATAGGACCAGTCGATCTCGACGAAGTCCGGCGTGTCCTCGCCGAACGGTTGTTGACGATGGAGTCGGAGCCGCCGGCGTATCGATACGGGCGCGTGTTCGTCGGAACGCCAGAGCAGGTTCGTGGCCGGTGCTTCAGGGTGGTGTTCGTTCCCGGCCTGGCGGAACGCATGTTCCCGCAGAAACCGCGAGAGGATCCGATGATGCTCGACGGCGTACGCGAGGCCGTCGACCCCGCATTGCCGACGCAGCATCAGCGGCTGGCGTCGGAGAAGCTCCTGCTGCAACTGGCGGCAGGCGCCGCGTCGGACCGGCTCTATGTCTCGTATCCGCGCATCGAGCTGAGCGAGTCACGTGCGCGAGTGCCATCGTTTTATGCGCTCGACGTGATGCGCGCTGCGACGGGGCGAGTACCACACCACGAGGAGCTCGAGCGGCAGGCCCGCGAAGCCGGCGACGCGACACTGGCGTGGCCGGCACCGTCGATACCGGAAGAGGCGATCGACGATCAGGAACACGATCTGGCGGTGCTGCGACGGCTGCTGGATGAGACCAGTCCCGATGCCGTCAAAGGGCACGCACACTACCTGCTCAAGCTGAACGAATGCCTCCGTCGATCAGTGGTGGATCGATGGGCGCGCGGGCAGCGTCGCTGGTCGCCGAACGATGGTTTGACGCGAGTCCAGCCGTACACCAGAGACGCGTTGGCAGCACAGCGTTTGAACAGGCGTTCGTACTCGGCATCGGCGCTGCAATTGTTCAGCGCCTGCCCGTACCAGTTCATGTTGTCGGCCGTCTATCGTCTGCGCCCATTCGAGCAACCGGAACCGCTGCAGCGCATGGATCCGCTGACGCGCGGCAGTTTGTTTCACGAGATCCAGGCGCGCTTCTTCAGAACGCTTCAGTCGAATTCGGCGCTGCCTGTGACATCCGATACCGCCGATGCCGCCAGGTCAGTACTGGACGAAGTCATCGAGCAGGTCGGTGCTGCCGCTCACGACGAGTTGGTGCCAGCGGTGGAGCGCGTCTGGCAAAACGAACTTGCCGGCGTCAGACGGGACCTGCACGCCTGGCTCGAGTACCTCGCGCGGGACGGGGAGGAGTGGTTGCCGCTCTATTTCGAGCTGGGATTTGGCGAGGTGCCCGGCGAGCGCGATGAACACAGTATCAGCACCGCCGTCACCCTCGACGGGCGATTCAGGTTGCGCGGAGCGATCGATCTCATCGAGGAGCACAGGCAGTCGGGGACGCTGCGCATCACCGACCACAAGACGGGACGCAAGCCAGAGCGGATCGAGAAGGTCCTGATTGGAGGCGGAGCCGTGCTGCAGCCCGTTCTGTATTCAATGGCGGTCGAGACTGCACTCGCGCGCGACGTGAGCCATGGCCGCCTGTTCTATTGCACGTCCACGGGCAGCTTCTTCTCGCATCCCATTCTGCTCGACGAGCGCTCGCGTGCGGCTGGCCTCGAGGTACTCGAGGTGATCGACCGGGCGATCGAGAGCGGCTTTCTCGCGGCCGCGCCGACTGAGGAGGCATGCGGGCGGTGTGACTTCAGGCCCGTGTGTGGGTCAGACGTGTTCCGCCGTGTTGCCCGCAAACCGCAGGAGAACCTGGCGGACCTTGCAGCATTACGGAGCCGGCCATGACGGGGTCAGACCCCGTGACACGGCGGGACTCGAGCGGTCTGACCCCAGACGACGCCGCCCGGCAGCGCATTCATCACGCGATCGATGAAACGCTGGTCGTCGAGGCGGCAGCGGGTACTGGCAAGACCACCGAGCTCGTGCGGCGCATCGTGCGCGTGCTGGCCGAGGGGCGCGCCGATGTCCGTGAGATCGTCGCCGTGACCTTCACAGAGAAGGCGGCAGGTGAGCTGAAGCTCCGGCTCAGGCAGCAGCTCGAAGAATCACGACGCGACATCCGCGCACATGAGATTCAGGCGCGACTCGACGGGGCAGTTCAAAACCTCGAAGAGGCTCACGTCAGCACGATTCACGGTTTCTGTGCCGACCTGCTTCGTGAGCGTCCCGTGGAGGCATCGATCGATCCGCTCTTTCGTGTGTTGACGGAAGGCCAGGCGGAGCGGCTGTTCAACGAGGCATTCGCGAGCTGGTTTCAGGAAGTGCTTGCCCAGCCGCCGGAAGGCGTTCGGCGATCGCTGCGTCGCGCCAGCCGCGGCACCCGTCCCGGCGACGTGGACGAGGACGGACCGACCGAGCGCCTCCGACGCGCGGGCTTTGCGCTCACGGAGTGGCGTGACTTCCGCCAGCCCTGGACCCGCGAACCTTTCAATCGATCGGAAGCGATTGCGCAACTCGTCGATCTGGTCCACGAGCTGGCCGATCTCTCCAGGTCACCGTCGTACGGCGGAGACAACCTGTATGTGGACACCGAGCCCGTCAGGAGACTGAGCCGCGATCTGCGACGCATCGCCCGGCCGGCAGGGGACGAAGACCTCGATGAGCTGGAATCGCTGCTCGTCGAACTTCGCAAGAACCGTGACGTGAAGCGGGCACGAAAGGGAAGTGGGCCGACGTACGCCAAAGGCGTGACGCGTGCGCAGGTGCTCGACGCGCGCGACCGGCTTCTGCTGGCGCTCGACGACTTCCAGCTGCGTGCCGACGCTGACCTGTCAGCGCTGCTGCAACAGGAGCTGATGGCGTGCGTCGATCGCTACGAACAACTGAAGGCGCGCGAGGGAGCGCTCGACTTCCTTGATCTACTTGTGCGAGCGCGTGATCTGGTCAAGACGAACGCAGAGGTTCGCGCGCATTTCCAAGGTCGCTTCCTGCGGCTTTTCATCGACGAATTCCAGGACACGGATCCCTTGCAGGCGGAACTGCTGCTTCTGCTGGCGGCTGATGACCCGGCGGAGACGGACTGGCAGCGAGTGACCCCGACTCCGGGCAAGCTCTTCATCGTTGGCGATCCAAAGCAGTCGATCTACCGGTTCCGGCGCGCCGATGTCGATGTCTATCGGCGCGTGTGCGAGATGCTCGACGAGCGAGGTGCCACCCGCATCGAGCTGACCAAGAGTTTCCGAAGCACGCCCAACATCCAGCAACTGGTCAACGCCGCCTTCGATCCCGTCATGGACGGCGACCGCGACACCCATCAGGCGCGATACGTGCCGCTCGAGCCCTCTCGAGGCGATCACCCCGGCCAGCCCTCGGTCGTGGTCCTGCCGGTGCCGGCACCGTATGGCCAGCGGTTCATCGCGGCGCGCGAGATAGAGCGTTGCCTTCCCGATGCGGTCGGTGCGTACGTCGACTGGCTGGTGAAGAGCAGCAGCTGGACGGTGACCGAGCGGCACGCGCCCGGTCGCCGTGTCCCGTTAGAGGCCCGGCACATCTGCATCCTGTTTCGCCGATTCGTCAGCTACGGCGAGGACATCACACGGGCCTACGTCGAAGCGCTCGAAGCCCGTGGTGTGAAGCACCTGCTCGTCGGCGGCAAGGCCTTTCACGATCGCGATGAGATCGAGACGCTGCGCGCCGCGCTCATGGCAATCGAATGGCCGGACGATCAGCTCTCGGTGTTCGCGACGTTGCGGGGCGCGCTGTTCGCCATCGGCGATGAAGAGCTGCTCGAGTACCACAGCATCGGTGGCCGCTTTCACCCGTTCCGGATCCCCGGGTCGCTCCCCACTGGCCTCGAACCGATTCGCGAGGCGCTGACGCTGCTGCGTACCCTGCACGCCGAGCGGAACCGTCGTCCCGTGTCCGACACGATCACGGCGCTGCTCGATCACACGCGAGCGCACGTGGGCTTCGTTCTCCGTCCCGGAGGGGAGCAGGCGTTGGCGAACGTGCTGCATGTCTCCGAGCTCGCCAGGCAGTACGAGCTCGAAGGCGGGATGTCGTTCCGCGGGTTCGTGGAGGCACTGCGCGAAGCGGCACAAGGCGGGCAGGCCGCCGAAGCGCCGATTCTCGAGGAGGGCAGTGACGGCGTGCGCCTCATGACCGTGCACAAGGCGAAAGGGCTCGAATTCCCGGTGGTGATCCTCGCAGACATCACGGCGCGGCTCACGCCATGGGACGCCAGCCGCCATGTCGATCACCAACGCAGCCTGTGTGCGCTGCGCATCGGAGGCTGGTCACCCAAAGACCTGAACGATCACAAGGCACTCGAGCTCGCGCGCGAGCAGAAGGAAGGAGAGCGCGTTGCCTACGTGGCCGCCACACGCGCGCGCGACCTGCTCGTCGTCCCCGCTGTCGGCGACGAGCCGTACTCGGAAGGATGGGTGTCGCCGCTGAGCGCCGCAATCTATCCGGCCGAGACTGAACGGCGCGTTCAGAATCCGTCAGCGGGTTGCCCCGTGTTTCACAGCAAGGACTCGGTGCTCACTCGCCCAAGCGGTGATCCCGCCTCGCGCTCGACCGTCTGTCCGGGTGAGCATCGAATCGCGTCTCACACCGTGGTGTGGTGGTCGCCGGAACCGCAGGCGCTGTCGCTGAATGTGCAGGCACCGTTTGGTCTTCGCCGCGACGACCTGATCGTCAAAGACGTCCATCCAGACATCCTACGACGCGGGCTTGACGAGTACCAAGGCTGGAAAGCGGAGCGATCTGGCGACGTGGCGTCTGCCAGCCGGGCGTCGATTGAGGTCATCACGGCAACCCAGGCAGCCACGCTGGAAGAGGCTCGCGTGGATGACGTTCCCGTGACGATCGTATCGATCGGTACCGAGGCGTCCCGGCCGGGAGGCGTGCGCTTTGGATCGCTGGTTCATGCGCTCATCGCCGATGTGCCATTCGACGGTGAGAGCGATCGCGTCCTCGAGCGCTTGTCGAATGCGCATGGTCGAATACTGGGTGCGACCCACGGGGAGATTGCCGCGGCCCGCGAGGCGGTGGCAGCGCTGCTTCGCCATCCACTTCTTCTTGCCGCCGCACGCGCCGAACGGGAAGGGGAGTGCTACAGGGAGACGCCCGTGACTTACCGGCTCGAATCCGGCGTGCTCATCGAGGGTTATGTCGACCTTGCGTACCGCGACGGCAATTCGGTTGTGGTGGTGGATTTCAAGACCGATCGCGAGCTGGACGGGGAGATCGAGCAGTACCAAAAAATGGAGCTTTACCAAAAACAGGTGTCACTTTATGCCACCGCGATTGGCCGAACGGCCGGGCTTCCGACACAGGCATTCCTGATGCGCGTGTAAAAGGCCACAAAAAGATGGCTCGAGCGGCCTGGCCCGCAAGTTGCTGTATTCGGGGCTGGAGGTACGCGGTGCTGATTCGATTCAAGGAGTCGGTTCGGGTTCGAGTGTGGGGGAAGGAAATGAGCCGCTTTCGGAAGGGCGAAGTTTACGCCGTTCCCACTGCTGTGGCTGGCGTTCTCCTCGCTCAGGGTTGCGCTGAACCGGTAGACGACGCCGGGCCTCACGAGGCCGCGGTCGCGAGCTAGTCGCGCTGGGCCAGCCGCCGGTCGAGGTCGGCGATCGCCTGCTCGAGCATCGCGCGATGCGCGGGCACACAGGCGTGCTGCAGATCGGTGAGTGCCTTGGTTCGAGCGAGCATCAACGTCTCGCGTTCGGCGCGACGTTGAGCATCGTTCGGATTGAAAGCGGTCGCCCTGGACTCACGGCTTGCCGCTTCCTCCTGCTGTGATTCGACAGCTTTACTTTCCCATCCACGAGCCATCTTGCGACCCTATTGGCAAGACCCGGCTTCTCGAGTCTTACTTCGCGTGCGCGGCAGCCCGCTCCGCCGGTGCAACCGACATCAGATCGGCGTGCGCGGAGACGTGCGTCTGAACGATTTCTTCAGCCTTGGAGACCGCACCATCATCGCCGGCCCGGTACACCGAGTTGGCCTCGATTAGGTCCTTCTGCGAGGGCGGCGTGGAATCGTGGCTGTCGTAGATGGCGGCCACGGGACAGGCCGGTACGCACGCACCGCAGTCAATGCATTCATCGGGATGGATGTAGAGCATCGATGTGCGTTCGAATTCCGGTTCGTCCTTTCGCGGATGGATGCAGTCGACTGGGCAGACATCGACGCAGGCAGTGTCCTTCGTTCCAATGCACGGATCAGTGATGATGAACGGCATGGCAGTGAGCTTATAACGAAACGGCGCCCGACACGACGAGGCCCCCTCGCTCATCGGGCGCGAAATTGAGCCGGAGCCGGTATTCCCGCTTGAGCAGCAACAGGTTCATGGCCAGCTGGACGACGACGGCCGCCGCCGAGATGTACCAAATCCACCGGAGAGCGAAGCCGGGTGTGCCGGCGAGCAGCAGCACCGGTACCGCAACGATCACAATACGCGCCACGGAAGTGATGAGCGACGGCATCGTATTGCCCATCGCCTGGAACATGCTCGAGCTCACGAAGATCACACCGGACGCGACGAAGTTGAAGGCGACGATATGCAGGTATTCGTCGCCGACGGCGAGCGCTGCCGGGTCGTTCGTGAAGACACGCACCATCAGGTCGCCCCACAGCCACACGCCGATTGCAAGCACCAGCATCCACGCGGCGGCAATCCCCGCGCCGGTTCTGAAGGTCGCGCGCACGCGCGCCGAGTGCCGCGCGCCGAAGTTCTGACCGGCAACCGGGCTGACGGCGAACCCCAGGGCGACGACCGGCAGGAAGCAGGCCTGCAGGATCCGCATACCGATACCGAAGCCCGCCTGCGCGGCCGCACCGAAGGGTCTCGTCACCGCGTACACGAGCAACAGGTACACCGCCATCAGCGCGAACTCAGCCCCGGCTGGAAGACCGATCTTCAGCATGTCTCCCCAGAGCTTGATGCGGGGTGTCCAGTCGTGCGGTGTGAACTTCAAAAACGAATCGGCCGGCCGGAAGTAGAACGTCATCCATACGACGCCGATGGCGATCGCAACGAGTGTTGCGATCGCAGCGCCGGCGACGCCGAGCGGGCGCCCGATGCCCCACCCGAATATCAGCACCGGAGCGAGCACGATGTTGATGATGACCGTGGCGGTCTGGACGACCATTCCGGGGCGGAAGTTGCCGGTGCCTCGCAGTGCCGCACCCATCGCGATGAGGCCGAACTGCAGCGCCATGCCTGGAATGAACCACAGGAGGTACTCACTCGTGAGCGCTGCCATTGCGGCGTCCGCGCTGAAGGCGCGGGCATAGCTGTCGCGCAGCAGGAGCGCGATCGCAAGGAAGAGGACTCCAACGACGAGAGACAGTACCTGGGCCTGGTTAAAGACGACGTTGGCCTGCGCCCGATCGCGACGGCCCGTCGCGTGAGCGATGAGCGTGGTCGTGCCGACGCCCAGCATCTGCGTCGCGGCGAGAACGATGAACGTGAGGTTGCCGCTGACCGCGACGGCCGCGACCGCTTCCGTGCCCAGTCGCCCGACCCAGTAGAGATCGACCAGCACGTACAGCGTCTGAAATACCATACTGACCAGCATGTAGCTGGTCGTCCTCAGGAGATGCCCGGTCAACGATCCAGTTGTCAGATCCTGCACGCGCGTCCTCGGTGTAAGCGCATAGCTTACCTTGACCCCTTGGAAATCTGTGCGATAGACTCGGGCCCCGACTGTGCACAACGGGTCCCCGCCTGCCACGATCCTCGCGAAATCTTCCGCGCTCGAAGGAAACTTCCGGGTTGAACTGGTGCAATTCGACAGGGTAACGTGTGCCAAATCGGTGGGAGCGGCACGGGCGGCCAGTGGCCGTCGCGTTGGAGGACGTATATGAAACGCGTGTATGGGCTTGTCGCAATTTCGATCTTCTTCATCTCTTGTACTCAGGCGCCAGCGCCCGCACCCGGGCCCGCGGCGCCAGCAGCGAAGCCGTACGGCACGCTGGCGCAGATGATGCGCGGCATCCCATTCCCCAACTCCAACATCATCTTCGACACGCAGAGCACGGACCCGGGGGCCGCGCAGAAGCCACCGGAAGCCGGTGCTCCCGCAACGCAGACGTTTGCCGGTGTGTACGGCGGCTGGCAGGCGGTTGAGAACGCGGCGATTGCACTGCAGGAAACGGCGAATCTGCTGATGATCCCTGGGCGCATGTGCGAGAACGGCCGGCCTGCTCCGGTCGACCAGGCAGACTACCAGAAGTGGGCGCAAGGGTTGGCTGACGCCGGCGCCGCCGCCCTCAAGGCGGCCCAGTCCAAGAACATGGACCAGATGATCGAGGTCAGCGGAACGGTCTCCGACGCCTGCGCCGCCTGTCACGAGAAATATCGCGACACGCCGGAACAGCCGAAAGACCGTTGCACTCCGTAACGCGGGACGCGGGTACCTCGAGGACACTGAATGGCCGAGTTCATGATGCCGTTGCGCGATTTGTTCCAGTGGGTCAGTGAGTTCCCAACGAGCATCGCGATCCGTGAGTCGTTGTACGTCTCTCCTTATCTGACGGTGGCGCACGTCGTCAGCATGTGCCTGTTCGCGGGTCTCATCGTGATGATGGACCTCCGGCTGCTCGGCATCGGCAACATGCGCACACCGTTCTCAGAGGTACAGAAGCGCCTCTTCCCGTGGCAGATGCTGGGGATGGGATTGAGTTCGATCACCGGGCTGACCCTGACCTACTCCGATCCCATGCGCTTCTACGTCAACATCTTCTTCTGGACCAAGATGCTGGTGATGGTCCTCGCGGGCATCAATGCGCTTGCGTTTCACTACATCACCTATAACTCGGTGATGACGTGGGATACGAGGGAGACCACACCGTTTGGAGCCCGCTTGTCCGGCGCACTCTCGATCCTCATGTGGGCGATCGTCATCGTCTCGGGACGGCTCATCCCGTACAACTGGTTCCAGAACTAGGAGTCGGACCGAATGCTTCAAGGTTTCTTCGAGTGGCTTCAGGCACTGCCGGTCAGCCAGGCCATCGGCTCATCGATCTGGGTCTTCCCGCTCGTCCAGGCGATACACCTCGTGTTCCTTGCCCTGTTCGCTGGCGCCATCCTCATCGTGGATCTCCGCCTTCTCGGCCTTGGTATGAGGATGCAACCCGTGTCGCAGGTCGCCCGTGACGCGCGCCCGTGGCTCATTGCCGGCTTCCTCGGGATGGTCGCCACGGGAGTGCCGCAGTTGATGCAGAACGCGTCGCGAGAGTATTTCAGCGAATTCTTCTGGTACAAGATGTACCTGATCGCGATCGGTTTGATTCTGATCGTCACGATTCGCCGGAAGATGACGCAGGTGGACGAACCGAGTGCCGCCGGGAAGGTCGTGGCCCTGGTGTCGATTGCGATCTGGGCCGGTGTCGTGATCAACGCGCGGTTGATCGGGCTGTTTACGTAAGCAGGGCTGGGCAGCAGGCTGACCTGCCGGGTCCGGCTGGAGCCGGACACGACGTACGGATGGCTGTTGCTATTGGTCGGCCGTTTCGGGGACCTTCCCGAGTCCGGCCGCCAGCAGGAAGCCTCCGAGTGCGAGCGTGCACACCAGGGTCAGCGCAATCACGGACCAGATCAGCCACCAGCCGGGGGCCGTACCACGTTCCTGGGCGACAGTGAGGGTGGGGACGAGGTTCATCCCGAGTATCACGTTCAGGATACCAATCGCGATTACGACAATCCCTGCGACAATCCACACATTACGGTTCATGCCTATGAGTCTCCAGAGTCCTCTATCGGGGCCGGCCGATTATAGCGTGTCGGGCTGCAGGCGCGCCGCGCGAGTCGGATATCGATGCGTCGCCGCGCTGGCGCTGGCGGCGGTGTGGGTGCTGTGGACGCCGAGCCTGCCCGCGGCGCAGGACGCGAGTCTGCGGGTGTTCTCCTCCAACGGGGTGAAGGCGGCGCTCGAACGGCTGCAGGCGGACGGCGAGCGCGCCGCAGGACGTCCGCTGAACGTCACGTTTGGCACCTCCGCCTCGACCAGGCAGCGGGTTCTTGCCGGTGAGAGCTTCGACGTCGCGATTCTGACCCGGGACGCGATCGACGAGCTCGCGAACGCGGAGAAGGTCGTCCGCTTATCGACCGCGCCGCTTGGAAAATCAGGCATCGGTATCGGCGTGCGCGCCGGCATGGGGAAGGTAGACATCACCACCGCAGACGCAATGAAGCACGTATTCTTTGCCGTGCGGTCCGTCACGTATGCAGGCGACGGCGCCAGCCGGCCGTTCATCGAACGGATGTTCGGGACGCTTGGCATCACCGAGACGATGCAGTCGAAGACGATTCTGGAGCAGGGCTCGGTGCGGGCGGCGGCGAGAGTCGTGCAAGGTGACGCCGATATGCTCATCACGCTCATCAGCGAAATCGTCCCGGTTCCGGGTATGGAACTGGCCGGGCCGCTTCCGTCAGAGTTTCAGAATTACGTGTCGTTCGCGGCTGCTGTCGGATCGACCTCGCAGAACCCCGACTCGGCAGCGAAACTCGTCGCGTTTCTTTCGGGTCACGGCGCGTCGCCAGCTTTTACCGCCAGCGGAATAAATCGATAACCGGTGTCTTTATCAGAGGACCAGCAATGAAACAGTTAGCTTTGCTTGTCGCCGTGGGCGCCCTGCTTGCGACCCAGGCGAGCGTGTCAGCACTCATCCCCGAGCAGGTGCGAGTCGAGACCGGGCTGCTGGCAGGCACTCCCGCAGCAACCCCGAATGTTCGGATGTTCAAGGGAATACCGTACGCCGCGCCACCACTCGGCGAGAACCGGTGGAAGGCGCCGCAGCCAGCGGCCAAATGGGAGGGCATACGCAAGGCGGATGCGTTCGGCAACCGTTGCCTCGCTGGCGGAGGTGGTGGCGGACGTGGACGCGGCGGAGCACCGGCGGCTCAGGGCCGAGGCAACGCGCCCGCTGCGCCAGCTCCTGCGGCGCCACCAGCTGCGCCTGCGCAGCCGCCGACGAGTGAAGACTGCCTGTATATCAACGTCTGGACGAGTGCCAACGCCGCAACCGATCGCCGACCGGTGATGGTGTGGATCTATGGCGGCGGATTCACCGGCGGGGCGGGTTCGGAACAGCGATACGACGGTGAGCGGCTCGCCGCCAAGGGTCCGGTCGTCGTCACGTTCAACTATCGACTTGGTGTCTTCGGGTTCCTCGCGCATCCAGAGCTCTCGAAGGAGTCCGGCCGCAACGCGTCGGGCAACTACGGGATGATGGATTCGATTGCGGCGCTGCAGTGGGTCAAGCGCAACATCAGTGCCTTCGGTGGCGATCCGAACAACATCACTGTCTTCGGTGAGTCGGCGGGCGCGATCATGACCTCGGCGCTGATTGGATCGCCGCAGGCGAAGGGGCTGTTCCAGCGCGCCATCACGCAGAGCGGTGCGTGGATGGGACTGCAGATGGCGAAGATGGATACCCGCGCGGCACGCGAGCAGGCCGGGACCAAGGCTCTTGCCGATATGGGCGTCGCCTCGATCGCCGACCTGCGGAGCAAGTCGACGGAGGAAGTCGCATCGGGGCTCCGCGCGCCAGCGGGCCTGGTGATCGACGGTTACCTGATTCCGGAGGATCTCTCGATCACCTTCGCGCAACGCCGGCAGAATGACGTCGACGTGCTCGCTGGTTCGAACGCAATGAAGGAACCTTCTTCCAGTTCGGTGGACCGATGGCGGCGGAGCCGTTCCTCAATCAGTCGAAGCAGCGCTTCGGCGAGCTCATCGACGGATTCCTGAAGCTGTATCCCGCGGGAAGCGATGCCGAGGCGAACGCGTCGTTCCTGGCTGCCTACGCCGACGAGACGTCATGGAACATGCGGCAGTCGGCGGTCGCCCAGATGCGCCGGGGCAAGAAGGGATACGTGTACTACTTCACTCGTGTGCCGCGGGGAGCCGATGGCGCACCGTCGCCGCGCGGTGCCACGCACACGGTGGAGATTCAGTACGCGTTCAACAATCCGACCGGATTGAACTGGGATGACGTCGACAAGAAGCTCGCCGACACGATGTCGTCGTACTGGGTGAACTTCGCGACCAGGGGCGATCCGAATGGGCCCGGCCTGCCGGAGTGGCCGGAGTTCAAATCGATGTCGGACGGCCGCGTGATGGTGTTGGGAGATACGGTGCAGGTCGAAACCACCGCACCGGCCACCAGGCTGGCGTTCTTCGATTCAGCCTACGCTCGCCTCATGAAGCAGAGCGGAACGAACTGACTCTCGTCAATTCCCGATCTCCAACTCCCAACTCCCAAACCGAACGAGCTGGCTCGAACGCTTGGGAGTTGGAAGTTGGGATTTGGGAGTTGACTCAGTTTCCCGGCCCGCCCGCCCGCCCCGCGGGAATGATTCCTCCAGGTCCGGCTTCACCGATTGGCTGTCCGCCGACGCCCAGGCCGTCCTGCACGGGACGGCGCGGCCGGATGATGCCTCGCTTCAGATCGGCAGCCACCTTTTCATCTTCCGCTCGTTCCGCGCCGAGTGACTGACGGATGGCGTAGTTGCCTTCATGGCAATCGTAGGGGAGGAGTGCGCCGCCATCGAGCGGTGTCAGCGGCAACGACAGCGTGAACGGACGCTCGTACGTGACGGGATCGTCGACCGTGATCTGGTACTGGAGGATTTGATCCCCGACGCGCTTGAAGCGCTCGGTGAGCTTCATCGTGTCGCTGTGACGCAGACCGTTGCCGTTCGGTCCGATGCTGGTCTTGTCCGTCAGGTTGGTCGTTTCGACGACGAGCTCGTCGCCTTCCCACCGCGCGCGTGAATCGCCCATGTACTGCCGGATGGCCTGACCGATGTGAGGACGGCCGTCCGTGTAGAACACACGCGAGTCGTGAATCATCTCGTAGCTGATCGCGACCATGCCCGGCGCCTGCACGATGCGGTTGCCGTTGCCGTAGATCACCCGCATGACCGATCCCACGATCCCGCGCGTAATGCATCGGTCGTACAGCGTGAAGTCTTCGGTCGAGTCGAATGGACCGTTGCCGAAGGTGCCTTGATCGCGCGGCGCCCGCCGCGTCTGAGCCGCTGCGGTAAACGCCGGTGTGCGGCCGTCCGGCGGGTCGACGATGAGCGACGTCTGACGGAACGCGCGTCGGGCGAAGTCACCGCGGAACGACCCGACGGCGTTCTCGGCGTTGGTGATGCCGGTCTTGATCTGCTTCTCTCGCGCTGCAAATTCCTCGTCGTTCAGATACAGCCGGTCGCCGAAATTCTGCGGCCTCGACATCGGCATCGTGGCATCGTCGCTGCTCCAGACGCCCTGGAGATCCGGGTCGCCCCATGGTGTCCTGGGGACGGTGTACGGGCTCGCAGGACCACCGTTGTATGCCGTAACGACCAGAGGTGGTGCTGCGCTGTTCTGACCCGACACCGGCAGTGACGCCATCACCACGAGCGTCATGGTGGCCGCCGCACCAAGTGACGCCCAAACTCGTCTGCGCATCAGCAGTTCTCCCTTCGCTTCCGATACTACCGCTCCTGATCTCCCTCAGCCGGCGCACCAGCACGTCCTCCTGCAGGGGCAGCCGGCGCCGCTGCGGCCCCGGCTCCGCCGGCCCGCCCGCCACCTCCCGCCTGTGGATTGCCGTCCTGGACCGGCCGCCGAGGACGGACGATGCCACGCTTGAGGTCTGCTTCGAGCGCCCGATCTTCCGCGCGCTCGGCGCTGAGTGATTGCATCAGTGCCAGGTTGCCCTCGTGACAGTCGTACGGCAGCAGGATGTTGCCTTCGAGCGGTGTCAGCGGCACCGAGAGCGTGAACGGTCGCACGTAAGTCACCGGGTCGTCGACAGTGATCTGGTACTGGACGACGTCGTCGGCGACACGCTTGAAGCGCTCGGTGATGACCATCTTGTCGCTGTGGCGCAGCCCGTTGCCGTTCGGGCCGATGCTCGTCTTGTCGGTGAGGTTCGTCGTCACGACGACCAGTTCATCGCCCTCCCAGCGGGCACGTGAATCACCGAGCAGCTGACGGATGCTTGGAGAGATGTGCGGCCGCCCATCCGTGTAGAGCACGCGCGTGTCGTGGATCATCTCGTAGCTGATGACCACCATTCCCGGCGCCTGCACGATCCGGTTGCCGTTTCCGTAGACCACACGAAGCACTGACCCGACGATCCCGCGCGTGATGCACCGGTCGTACATCGTGAAGTCTTCTGGTGTGTTGAAAGGACCGTCGCCAAAGGTGCCGCGGTCGCGCGATGCGCGCCGTTTCTCGGCAGCCGGCGTGAAAGCGGGTGTGCGGCCGTCGGGCGGGTCGACGATGATCGACGTCTGCCTGAAGGAGCGCCGCGCGTAGTCGCCGCGGAAGGTGCCGATGGCGTTCAACGCGTTCTGGATGCCCTGCTGGATCTGCTTCTGACGGGCGGCCCATTGCTCGTCGGATTGATAAAGGTTGTCGCCCAGATCGACGGGCCGCGACATGGGGATGCCGCTCGTGTCGTCGCTGGACCAGACGCCCTGCAGATCCGGATCACCCCACGGCGTTCTCGGCGTCACGTAGTTGGTGGCCGGGCCGTTGTTGTACGCGGTGATCACGAGTGGCGGCGCCGAGGTGCTCTGACCGGAAAGGGGCAGCGCGGCCAGCGCGGCAATCGTGAGTGCGAGGCTGAGCGAGGCAAGAGTGCGGATGATCATGGACGACTCCGTGAAAGGGCTCTCGGCTCTGGGTTCTCAGGCGGTGCGAGCTCTTGAACGGGCCGCCTGGCACGCATCCCAGATCAATTCGAGCGACCCGGAAATCGATGACTGCGTGCGTATTATACGGCCGGGGCCGGCAGCCCCTGACCGGGTCGGCGGCGCGGTGGTCGAGTCATCAATGCGATAGAATTTTCGGCGCAGATCGGGCGAAGGTTCGCGAGGCTCGTGCCTGATTCACAGAGACGAGGACACTCTTGATGCGTAGATTCAGCGGATCCCTGTTGATTGCGGTCACTCTTGGGTTAGCGGCGCTCGCCGCTCAGTCGGGCAATTCGCGGAGCGGCAGTACGGCGAAGCCGTACACGACGTGGACGGCGTATCAGGGCGGGCCGCATTCTTCCCAGTACTCGGCTCTCGATCAGATCAACAAGTCGAACGTGTCACGTCTCGATGTCGCGTGGACGTATCCCGTCAACGGGAACATCACCTTCAACCCGATCATTGTCGACAACCTGATGTACGTGCAGGGCTCGGGCAACGCCATCGTGGCCCTCGATGCGGCGACGGGCAAGGAGATCTGGACGCACGCCAACCAGGGCGGCATCGGTGGGCGTGGCCTCAACTACTGGGAGAGCCGGGATCGTTCGGATCGGCGCCTCCTGTATCTGAATGCCGGCCACCTGACGGCCATCAACGCGCAGACCGGCGAGACGATTACGTCGTTCGGTATCAATGGCCGAGTCGACCTGCGCGTAGCGTTGTGGCGTGAGGCGCGCAATCCGCTGCAGACAAGCAACCCAGGCCGGATTTTCGAGAACCTGATCATCATCTCGTTGCCAGCACAGGGCGCTGGTTACGTCTCGACTCCCGCCGACGTACAGGCCTACGACGTGCGCACGGGGAAGATCGTCTGGGTCTTTCACAGCATTCCGCATCCGGGCGAGGTCGGCTACGACACCTGGCCGGAGAGCGCATACAAGACGGCGGGCGGCGTTCACAACTGGAGCGAGCTGACCGTCGACACCCAGAACGGAATCGCGTTCATTCCGTTCGGGACGGCGCGCTTCGACTTTTACGGTGGCGATCGCCCGGGCGCCAATCTGTTTGGCAACAGTCTCGTGGCGCTCGATGCGCGCACGGGCAAGCGGCTCTGGCATCAGCAGCTCGTGCATCACGATCTCTGGGACTACGATCTGCCGCAGGCGCCAAAGCTGCTGACGCTGCGCCAGAACGGCCGCAACATCGACGTCGTTGCGCAGGCGACGAAGTACGGCTTCATCTTCGTCTTCGATCGCAAGACCGGCCAGCCGATCTTCCCGATCGAAGAGCGGCCGGTCCCACAGTCCGACGTGCCTGGCGAGAAGAGCTGGGCAACGCAGCCGTTCCCCACCAAGCCCGCGCCGTTCGCGCGGCAGTCGTTCACAGAGAAGGACATCAACCCGTATCTGCCGGAGGCCGAGAAGGAGCAGCTGCGGCAGCGTCTCCGCAACGCGAGAAACGAAGGACTCTTCACCCCACCGAGCCTCGAGGGCTCGATCCAGATGCCAGGCCACAACGGCGGCGCGAACTGGGGAAGCTCCGCTGTCGATCCGATCCGCGGTGAGTTCTACGTGGTCGCGAAGAACATGCCGACGCTGATGCGATTGGTGCTGAGCAACGAGGAGCCGACTGCGGGAGGCGCGCTTGGGGGAGGTCCCGCAAGCCCGATCATCTCGCCCGAGCAGAAGGCACAGCTCACGGCCGCGGCCAAGGAAGCAGCAGCCAAGGGACCGGTCCGCTACACCTCGCCGTACGACTTCATGCTCAGCCCGTCGAACGGCATGACCGCGATCGGTCCACCGTGGTCCGAGATCACTGTGTACGACCTCAACACCGGCGACATCAAGTGGCGTGTCCCGCACGGCGGCGTCACCGCGCCCCCGGAGCTCGGCGTGAAACCTGACTCGGGATCGCACATGCCGCGCGGTGGTCCGCTCGTGACAGCCGGCGGCCTGGTCTTCGTGGCGACCGCATCGGACCGTACCGTGCGCGCCTACGATCGCGACTCCGGCAAGGTGGTATGGACGAAGGATCTGCCGACTGGATCAGAGGGTGTTCCGGCGACGTATGAAGCCGGTGGTCGTCAGTTCATCGTGTTCCCGGTTGCGGCCGGAGCCGGACTGTTCCCGGCGCGCTTCGGAGGTTCGGCCGGGCCGCGCGGCGCTGGCGCGGCAGCCGCTGGTGGTGGTCCTGAGGCGCAGGGTGGTGGAGGCGGACGGGGCCGAGGCGGCGCGGCACCGGGCGCGTACATCGCTTACGCGCTCCCGCGGTAAGCGCGCCGTAATTCAGAATCACTGAGACCCACCTAACATGACACGGACGTCGAGCGTAATCGCGGCGGTGATGACTGCGGTTGTGGCTGGAGCGTGGGGACACTCCAGCGCTGCACAGAGCACTCGTCAGATTCCACCTGGTGACTGGCCGAATCTCAATCGCGATCTGGCCGCGACCCGTTATTCACCGCTGACAGAGATCAACACGACTAACGTGTCGTCGCTCAAGCGAGCCTGGACGTTCAAGCTCGGTGGAGGCACGACGTCGGTACCGCTCGTCGTGAACGGCATGATGTACGTGTCGAGCGGTCCGCGCGTCGTGGCGCTCGATGGTGACACGGGTCAGGAGATCTGGTCGTATGCCGTGCCTCCGGTGCCGACGGCGCCGGTTCCACCATCGGATCAGTCGCCGCCTCCCGGCGGTCGTCGCGGGGGAGGTCCTGCCGTTGCCACGGCATCGGCACGCGGCGTCGGGTACTGGCCCGGTGACGGAACGCTCGCGCCCCGCGTCCTGTTCATGAGCGGTAACCGGCTGTTTGCGATCGATGCGGCGACCGGGAAGGCGGCTGAAGGATTCGGAAGCGACGGCTCCGTCACGGTCGGCGTGCCGTACGGGGGACGCCGACGATCTACCGCAACGTCGCCATCATCGGCGCTGCGACCGGCGAGACCCCGCAGGGGCCTCCCGGAAATCCCCGTGCCTTCGATGTGGTCACCGGCAGGGAGCTATGGGAGTTCCAGACCGTGCCGCGGAAGGGTGAGAAGTTCAACGAGACGTGGGGTGACGGGTGGAAGGATCGATCGGGCGCGAACATGTGGGCGTTCGCGGCGCCCGTCGATGTGGAGCGCGGCATCGTCTACTTGCCGATTGCCGGTCCCGCCACCAACTACTACGGCGGCGATCGGCCGGGCGGTAACCTGTTCGCGAACTCGATCGTGGCGGTCGACGCACGAACCGGCAAGTACCGCTGGCACTTCCAGACCGTCCATCACGACATCTGGGACATCGACATGCCGACGGCGGGTGCGTTGTTCGAGTTCGTCGAGAACGGCCGGCGCACGCCGGCGATCGCGCACGTCGGGAAGTCGAGCTATGTGTTCGTGCTCGATCGTTCCAACGGCAAGCCGCTCATTCCGGTGGAGGAGCGCGCCGTGCCGAAGGGTGATGTGCCCACTGAATGGTACTCGCCGACGCAGCCTTTCCCGGTGCGTCCCGCTCCGCTCAGTCGCGTGAGCTTCAATCCTGAAACCGATCTGGTGAGGCCCGAGGACACGACACCCGAACACGTGGCGGCGTGCAAGGGCATGATGGAGAGGGCCGGCGGCTATTACAACGCAGGCCCCTTTACACCGTTCCTCTTCAAGGAGACTGGTGCACCGCCGAGGTCCACCATCCAGTTCCCCGGAGGCACGGGCGGTGTGAACTGGGGCGGCATGGCCATGGACCCGACCACCGGCGTGTTCTTCGTCAACGCGCAGAACACCTCGCTCGTCGGCTGGACCGAGCGCAAGCCTCCGGGCGTGACTTACAGTTTCGAGGCGCCCAACTCGAATCACCCGTTCGATCGCGCCAGCGTCAACGGGATCGGGCCGTTCTTCACGTTCTCGGCGCCACTCAGCGGTCAGTACAACGAGCGGGGACAACCGGTCGGTCCCAGCCTGCCATGCCAGCGTCCGCCGTGGTCCCGGCTCATCGCGGTGAATGCCCGAAGCGGTCAAGTCGTATGGGAGTCAGTGCTGGGCGTAAACGACCTGCTGCCGGAAGGGAAGCGCCTCGTCGGGAACAGTGGCAGCGCTGGTCCAACGGTCACGGCTGGTGGCCTGGTATTCGTGGGCGCGACCAACGACCGGCGTTTCCGTGCGTTCGACGCGGCGACGGGCAAGGAGATCTGGACCGCAATGCTCGAGGCCAATGCCAACGCCAATCCGATGAGCTATCAGGGCAAGAGTGGGAAGCAGCACGTGGCCGTTGTGGCCGGGAATGCGTTGGTGGTGTACTCGCTGTAGCGGGAGGCAGTCGGGGTGAGAGACGTGAAGAAGACGTTGATCGTGGTCACGCTGACGGCCGTGGCATCGGCAATCCTTCAGGCCCAGAGCCCGGCGCCGATCGTGAAGCGCGATCCGTCATACAGCGTCCCGAAGACTCCATGGGGTGACCCCGACCTGCAAGGGAAGTGGCCGGGCACCGACATGGTCGGCACGCCGATGCAGCGCGATAAGAAGCTGGGTACTCGCAATGTGCTGACCGGAGCCGAGTACAAGCAGGTTCAGGAGCGATTCGCAAAGCAGGCGGCTCAGGATAAGGCCGACTTCGATCTCGAGCACGCGACGAGCACACCCGGGGGGGACGTCGGTGGTCCTGTTTCACCGCCGCCTCACTGGCTGGAGCGTGGGAAGCCGCAATACCAGGCGTCGCTCATCGTCGATCCACCGGATGGTCGGATGCCGGCGCTCACGCCGGCAGCGCAGCAGCGCCAGGCGGCGGCGCGCGAGGCGCGCGAGGGGCGCGGGCCGGCCGACTCGTACACGGATCGCAGCCTGTACGACCGCTGCATCTCTCGCGGCATCGCCGGCTCGATCCTGCCGGTGATTTACAACAACGGCAACGAGATCGTTCAAGCGCCCGGCGTCGTCGCTATTCGAAACGAGATGATTCACGAGACGCGCATCGTGCTGCTCGACGACCGTCCTCACCCAAGCCGGCACATCAGGATGTGGATGGGAGACTCGCGCGGACGATGGGAGGGCGACACGCTCGTCGTCGAGACCAGGAACGTCGGCAGCTTTGCCCCGGGTATCGGCGTCAATGGCGGAGGCACGCGTCACAGCAACGACATCACGATCACGGAGCGCTTCACCCGCATGAGCGCGGACGTGATGCTGTACGAGATGCGCATCGACGATCCCAAGACGTGGACCCGCCCGTGGACCATCCAGTTCCCGCTCAAACGCGACGATAACTACGGGCACTTCGAGTACGCGTGCCATGAAGGCAATTACTCGCTCTTCTACATCCTGAGCGGAGCGAGAGCGGACGAGAAGGCGGCGGCTGACGACGCCAATAAATAGCTTTCAGTTCAGGGTTCCCGGTTCCGAGTTCCCGGTTCGGGTCCACCCTTTCTCTTTTTGGCCCTGCAACTGTCGCCCATGCAGTCTCGTCTAGACAGTCATGCTGCGACCTGACTCACTCATCCAGGACCTGAGATCGGCTCTCCGGAATCTGCGTCGCTCACCCGGCTTCGCCATTCTCACCATCCTGACGCTTGCCGTCGGGATTGGCGCAAACACCGCGATCTTCTCCGTCTTGAATGCGGTGATCCTGCGGCCGGCAGCCTACCCGCGGCCGGACCAGCTCATGTTCGTGAGCAGCCGGTTCCCGATGATGGGCTTCAATCAGTTCTGGGTCTCCCCGCCCGAATACTTCGAGCTCACCGAGATCAATCAGTCGTTCTCGTCCGTCGGTGCATTCCGCACGGGTGAGGCCAACGTGTTTGCCAGCGATCGGCCACGCCGGGTGAACACCGGCCTGGTGAACGGCGAGTTACTCGAGACACTGGCAGTGCCGCCGCGAGCCGGCCGCTGGTTCCGACGCGATGAGACCCGAGTCAACGGCCCGAGACTGGTCGTTCTCTCGAGCGAGTTGTGGCAATCGGCGTTCGCCTCCAGGCCGGACATCGTCGGCACCACGATCGAGGTCAACGGTATCCAGCGCGAAGTCGTCGGCATCATGCCACCTGGTTTCGACGTCATGGACAATCGCGTCGAGTTGTGGCTGCCGCTCGATCTCGATCCCTCCAATCGTCAGAACCGGGGGAGTCACTCCCTCAACCTGATCGCCCGCGTGAAGGATGGCGTGACCCCGGCGCAGGCACAGGCGGAGCTCGCCACGCTCGTCGCCACATGGGGCGAGAGGACCGGGGCCAAGAACCATGTGTTCACGCCTGATGCACACGCGCTGCAGATGGAGCCGATGCAGGAGGAGATCGTCGGCTCGGCGCGGGTCGCGATCTGGGTGCTGCAGGCCGCGGTCGGCTTCGTGCTGCTCATCGCCTGCGCGAACTTTGCCAATCTCCTGCTCGCACGCGCCGAGACCCGTCATCGGGAGTTCGCCGTACGAACCGCGATTGGCGCCAGCCGGTGGCGGCTGCTCGCTCAATTCGCCACCGAGGGCTGTGTGCTCGCGCTGGCAGGTGGCGCCGTCGGGCTCGTGCTGGCTTGGGCAGGCGTGCGCGGGCTGGTCGCGGCTTATCCGGACAGTCTCCCGCGCGCCACGGAGATCGCTGTCGATCCTGCCGTGCTGGGATTCACCTTTGTCGTGTCGCTGGCCACCGGTGTGGTCTTTGGTCTGGCGCCGCTGCTGCACCTGTCGCCAGGTGGACTCCATTCGGCGCTCAAGGAAGGAGGCGTCCGCGGATCGACCAGTACTCGTCATCGGGTTCGCCGGTCGCTGGTCACGGCCGAAGTGGCCCTTGCGGTGGTGCTCGTTGTGGGCGCCGGCCTGATGCTGCGAACTGTGATGAACCTGATGAGCGTCGATGCGGGATTCGACCATTCGCGCCTCGTGACGTTCGCGCTCGAACTGCCGCCCGCACGATACGGATCGCTCGAGGGTCAGTTGCAGCTCTATCAACGACTCTTCACGCAGCTCGAGACCATTCCGGGCGTACTGCGCGTCACCGGCATGACCGGCTTGCCGCCCAATCGGCAGGTCGACGCCAACGACACCGACATCGGCAACTACACGGCACCCAAGCAGGGGCCGTTCGAGAACGTCGACTACTACCAGCGCGTGACGCAAGGCTACTTCGAGACGATGGGCATTCCGATCGTCGAGGGGCGTGGATTCGAACCCACAGATGCGGTCGGTGCACCGGTGGCAATCGTGAACGAAACACTCGTGCGGACCTTCTGGAAGGATCAGAACCCGATCGGCCAGCAGATCAGGCAATGCTGCGGGGATCAGATCCCGTGGCTCACCGTCGTCGGCGTCGCCAAGGACGTCAAGCAGGGAGGCGTCGAGCAGAAGACGGGGACCGAGTTGTACTTCCTGCTCGATCAGTTTCCTCGCCTGTATCCGGGCATGACGGCCAGAGGCGGCGCGTTGAACATCGTGCTGAGAAGCAACGCGCCAATCGCGACGCTGGGCACGTCGATCGAGAACATCGTTCGAACCGTCGATCCCACGCTGCCGGTGATTCGTCTGCGCGAGATGGACGAGGTCTTCAGGGCATCGCTCAGCCGGCCGCGTTTGCTGGCGCAACTGCTCGGCGGGTTCGCGGGCGTCGCGTTGTTCCTGGCTTCAATCGGGACCTATGGCCTTCTCTCGTATCTGGTCTCGGAGCGTCGTCGCGAGATTGGCATTCGCATGGCGCTTGGCGCCGAGCGCGCTCTGGTGCTGCGACACATCATGGGTCAGGGACTGCGCCTCGCGCTCATCGGACTCGCCGCGGGGATGACCGGCGCGTTTGCCTTGACCAGGCTGATGACCACGCTGCTGTTCGACGTCACACCGAACGACCCCACGACGCTCGTCGCCGTGACGACTCTCATCACCGGGGTTGCAGCTGTGGCCTGCTTCCTCCCAGCGCAGCGCGCGACGCGCGTGGATCCGGTCGTGGTGTTGCGAGACGAATAAGACGGCGCGTGACCACCTTCGCTCTTCGACCTATGGTGGTCCGCCGTAGCCTCGGCGAAGGCGGCAGACCCGACACCACGTCACACGGCTACGCGAGGTCTCCGAACCAACCCCGGCGCGTCATCCACTTCACCGTCTCCAGTACCGGCACGACCGTGAACGCCATGACCGTGGCGATGATCCAGTCCTCGAGGGACAGTGCGAACGTGGCAAAGGCGCGTTGGGCGAATGGCACATACAGGATCGCCAGCAGCAGCACCAGTTCCCACGCGACGGCGATATTGAGCCACTTGTTTGCAAATGGCTTCTGAAACACCGACAGGTGATCGGACCGGTAGTTGTACGCCTTGAAGAACTGAATCAACACGAGCGATACGAACGTCATCGACATGACTTCCGCCAGCGGCCGGCCGGAGTTCAACATCCAGACGAACAGCGTGATGTTGACCATCGCCGACCAGAGCCCGCCCGTGAGCAGCATCACCACAACCGGACGCGTGAAGATGCCAAGACGCGGATCTCGCGGCTTGCGCTGCATCAGGTCTGCCTCGGGTGGATCGACGGCAAGGGCCAGCGCCGGTAATCCGTCGGTGGCGAGGTTCACGTACAGAATCTGCACGGCGGTCAAGGGCATCGGCAGCCCAGCGACCACCGCACCAGCAAGCAACACGATTTCCCCGACGTTGCTCGACAGGAGATAGGTCAGGTACTTCTTGATGTTGCCGAAGACGATGCGCCCTTCCTCGACGGCCGCGACGATGGTCGCGAAGTTGTCGTCGAGGAGCGTCATGCCGGCTGCCTCCTTGCTGACGTCGGTTCCGACAATGCCCATTGCGATGCCGACGTCCGCCTTCTTGAGCGCCGGCGCGTCGTTGATGCCGTCTCCGGTCATCGCGACGATTTCGCCGCGGCTCTGCCAGGCATCCACCACGCGCAGCTTGTCGGACGGTGAGACGCGGGCGTAGACGGCGATGGTCGCCACATCGCGCCGAAGATCGTCGTCGCTCATCGCGTCGAGATCCCTGCCGGACACGACGCGCTCGTTTTTCAGCACACCGACCTCGCGCGCGACGGCGCCGGCGGTCAGAGGATGATCGCCGGTGATCATGACCGGACGGATGCCAGCCTGTGCACAGACTTGAACAGCAGCCCTGGCTTCGGCGCGCGGGGGATCCATCATCCCGACGAGGCCGAGCAACGTCATCTCGCGTTCGGCATCCTCGAGAGAGGCGTTCGACTTGCGCGCGACCGCAAGGACTCGAAGGCCTGCGCCGGCCATCTGCCGCTCGACGTCGAGCACGCGCTGGCGGCATTCATCGCTTAGTGGGACCTCTCGATCCGACGTGAACAGCTGCGTGCAACTCGCGAGCACATCGTCAGCCGCGCCTTTCGAGTAGGCGATCGCTCCGGAGGACGTCGTGTGCAGGGTCGTCATTCGACGCCGTTCTGAGGTGAAGGGAATCTCGCCGACGCGCGGCTCCTGCGTGTTCAGGTCCGAAGGGTTCAGGCCCACTTTCATCGCCGCGACGACCAGGGCGCCCTCTGTGGGATCGCCTTCGATCTGATGGCGGCCCTCGTGCACGACCAGGCGGGCATCGGATGCCAGCGCCGCTGCGCTCAGCATTGTTCGCACGGTTGGTGACGGTTCGATCTGGTTGCCCGCCTCCAGCACCGCACCCGTCGGGTCGTATCCTGTACCCGAGAGATCCAACACGTGCTCGTCGGCAAACATCTGCCGCACGGTCATCTCGTTCTTCGTCAGCGTGCCGGTCTTGTCGGAACAGATGATGGACGTGCTGCCGAGCGTCTCGACGATCGGCAGGCGGCGAACGAGCGCGTTGCGCTTGACCATGCGCCGCACGCCAATCGCCAGCGAGATCGTCACGACGGCGGGGAGAGCTTCTGGGACGACGGCGACGGCGAGCGCGATGCCGAAGATGAACATCTCCAGCGCCGGCAGTCCGCGCGCGAGACCGATGACGACAACGAGCGCGACGACAACCAGCGCCGCCTTGGCCAGTGTGCCGCCCAGACGATCGAGGTTCTCCTGCAACGGTGTCTGGCCGGCCTCGACCGATTCCACCATCTGGGCGATGCGGCCGAACTCGGTGGACATGCCGGTCGCGACGATCGCGGCGTGGCCGCGGCCGTAGACGACGAGCGTGCCGGCGTAGGTCATGTTCGTGCGATCGCCGAGCGCGAGACCGGCATCGTCGAGGTGCGAGGCGATCTTCTGGACGGCGGTTGACTCCCCGGTGAGCGCGGCTTCATCGACGGCGAGGTTGACCGCTTCGATCACACGTGCATCGGCGGGGACGCGGTCACCCGCGCGCAGGACGACCACGTCTCCCGGCACGAGATCGCGCGCCGGAATCATCGTCTCCTCGCCGCCGCGGAGCACGTGGGCGGATGGTGCGGCCATTCGTCGCAGGGCTTCCAATGCACGGCCGGCGCGGTACTCCTGGATGAATCCGAGCAGCACGGCGAACAGCACGATGACCGTGATGACGATCGCCTCCAGCATGTGACCGAGGAATCCGGAGAGGACCGTGGCGCTCAGCAGGATCAGGATCAGCGCATTCTTGAACTGGGCAAAGAAGGTGTGCCACGCGGACTGCGTGACGAAGGCTTGCAGCTCATTGGGCCCGTGCGTCTGCAGGCGGCCGGCCGATTCGGCGGTGCCGAGGCCGGTGACACGTGTGCCGAGCTTCTCGATCACGTCGCCGACCGACAACGTGTGCCAGGCGACGGGTGGTGGTGGGTTCTGCCCCATGACCTCGACGATAGTGGACGGTCGTTGCATTGACAAATAGATAGTTGTGAACAAGCTCTTCGCTTTTCGTTATGTGTCAATTCCTGCTATGGTGGTGGTGCTCGAACGGTCGAGTTCATGCAGTCGCTCAACTACCATCACCTGCTCTACTTCTGGACGGTCGTCCGCGAAGGCCGCATCTCGCGGGCGGCGGAGAAGCTGCGGGTCTCGCAGCCGACAATCAGCGCGCAACTGAAGTTGCTGGAGGATGCGCTCGGAGAGCGACTGTTTCAACGTCAGGGGCGCACGCTCGTGCTCACCGATGTCGGCCGTCTCGTCGACCGCTACGCCTCGGAGATCTTCACCGCCGGCAGCGAACTGCTCGAGACATTGAAGGGGAGACCGTCGGGTCGCGCGCCGCGGTTGGCCGTCGGCGTGGCCAACGCGGTGCCCAAGCTGGTTGTGTATCGCCTTCTGAGCCCGGCGCTCAACGGCGCCGAGCCAGTGCAGATCAGTTGCCACGAAGACGACCCCGACCAATTGCTCACCCGCCTGGCCACGCATTCGCTCGACGTCGTGATCAGTGACACGCCGGCGGCTCCCCATGTCCGGGTCAAAGTCTTCAACCATTTGCTGGGAGAATCGGGCACATCGTTCTTTGCCCCGCGGGCGCTGGCGAGCCGGCTCAAGCGTCGATTCCCGGCGTCGCTGACCGGGGCGCGAATGCTGCTGCCGACGACCGACACCTCACTCCGTCGAGGACTGGAGCAGTGGTTCGAGACCGAAGGCCTGCGGCCGCTGGTCGTCGGGGAGTTCGAGGACCCCGCGCTGCTGACGACGTTCGGTGAGCGCGTGCGTGTGGTGTTTCCCGCGCCCACGGCGATCGAGGCCGAAATCCTTCGCAGTCACCGCGTCGTGGTCGTCGGTCGAACGTCGGCAGTGCGGGAGCGCTACTACGCGATTTCAGTCGAGCGTCGTCTGAAGCATGCTGCGGTGGCGGCGATTACGAGTGCGGCGCGCACCGAGGTCTTCGCGGCGCGGCGCAAGCCCACCCGCCGTCCGGCTTCAGCGGGCGACTGACTGGCGCCGCAACGGGCTGCGGCAGAGCTTCTCCGTGCATTGCGCCCCGCGTGCGCTTTTGCCACAATCAGCGCCATTCATCCGCGAAGGAGGCCGACATGCGACTTCGTCGAGCGGTGAGACCGGTCGAGATGGGCGGCGCGCTCCTGAGCGCGATCGCGGTGGCTGCAGCATTGGCGATCCCTGCCGGGGCGCAGGCTCCCGCGCGGACAACGTCAGCGGCTTCCCCGGCGAAGCCGTTCACCACCCCGCGAACCCCCTGGGGCGATCCAGACATCTCCGGAACGTGGTCGAGTGACGATCTTCGAAGCGTCCCGCTGCAGCGGCCGGCCGAGTTCGGCACGCGAGCCGAGTTGTCCGAGGAGGAATACGCGAAGCGACTGGCCGCCAACAACGACGCGAGGACGCGCGAACTCAATCGCGTCGGCGCCTTCCGCAACGACGTCGGCACACGCACCTTCCGCCAGACCTCGCTCATCGTCGAGCCGGCCGACGGGAGGCTCCCGCCGCTGACGCCCGAGGTGCAGCGTGAAGTCGAACGTCGTCAACAGCAGCGCAGCAACCCGCCGAGCTCGTGGACGGATCGCAGCCTCTACGATCGCTGTATCACGCGCGGTGTTTTCGGATCGGTGCTGCCGGTGATCTACGGCAACGGTAACTTCATCTTCCAGGCGCCGGGCATCGTCTCGATCACTTATGAGATGGTGCACGACACGCGCATCATCCCGCTCGATGGGCGGCCGCACATCGGCCAGGGCATCAGGCAGTACATGGGCGACGCCCGCGGCCGCTTCGACGGCGACACGCTGGTCGTCGAGACGACGAACTTCATGGGCAACACGACCGGCGTTGGTGGCAACGGTGGTGGGCCGCCGACAAGCGACATCCTGCACATCGTCGAGCGCTTCACTCGCGTGGGGCCGGACATCCTGAACTACGAGGTGTCGATCACCGATCCGAAGACGTTCACCAGGCCGGTCAAGCTGTTGTTGCCGCTCACGACCCAGCCCGACTACCAGGTACTGCCGTACGAGTGTCACGAAGGGAATCTGGCGCTGCACAACATCCTCAGCGCCGCACGCGCTGAAGATCGAGCCATCGAAGAAGCCGTCAAGAAAGGTCTCCCAAGGCCGAAACCATCGACATGGCTCGGTGGTCTGGCCCCGGGAGCGCCGGATCAATAGCTCGCGCTCGCTGCACGAGGAGGAGTCCATGACCATTCGGGTCTCCCGTACGTTGCGTGTCTTCATCCTCATCGCGGCCTCCTCGGCCGTCGACCTGAGTGCGCAGGCTCCACCCGGCGCGAGCGCCGCAGGCAGTTCGACGTGGACGCACCCCCGAACTCCCTGGGGTGATCCCGATATCCAAGGCATCTGGCCGAGCGCGAACATCGCCGGAACACCGTTCGAGCGCGCTGCCGATCTCGGCGAGCGCGCCACGCTCACCGATGAAGAGTTCGAGAAGCGGCGGAAGGAGTTTGCCGCCGAAGAAGCGCGTGTTCGCAGCACGCTGACAGCCGGCGCCACGATCGCGTCGCCCGACGACGGCGAGACCGGAGGCGGGCCCGCGCACTGGGGTGAACGCTGGCTTCGCACGCCCAATCGCCGCACATCGCTGATCGTCAAGCCGAGCAACGGGCGTTTTCCGCCCACGACGCCCGAGTACAAGGCGAGGCTCGCGACCTCATGGCGTGACAGCTTCGGCAGCGGGCCCTGGGATAAGCCCGCCGATCTCGGCCCCTACGATCGCTGCATCTCGCGTGGCCTTCTGGGCTCGATGTTCCCCTCGGCCTACAACAACGGCAATGAGATCGTCCAGGCGCCTGGTGTCGTGGCGATCCGCAACGAGATGGTGCACGAAGCGCGCATCATTCCGCTCGACGGCCGCGCCCGCGTGTCGACGACGATCCGCAGCTACATGGGTGAACCGCGTGGGCACTGGGAGGGCAACACCCTGGTCGTGGAATCGACGCACTTCAACGGACGATTCGGCGCGCGCGGCAACGGCAACAACATTCCGCTCAGCGATGCGTTGCACGTCCTCGAACGCTTCACACGAACCGACGCCGGGACCCTCGAGTACGAAATCACCGTGACCGATCCACAGACATGGACCACGCCGTGGACCGTGGCGTATCCCATGAAGTTGGACAACGACTACCAGATGTTCGAGTACGCCTGTCACGAGGGCAACTACGGGCTGCCGAACATCCTGAGCGCCGCGCGGGCGGCGGAGAAGCCCGGCACCCCCAAATAGCACTCGAACTGACACGAACGTACACGGACGTCGCGCAGCTGACAGAGTAGTCCGCGCGCGATGTGTGCGGCTTCTTGCGTTTGCACGGAGTCTGTGATCGTGATGACGAAAACGTCTTTCATTTGAGTGAAATCAATTCATTATGGAGAAGTAGTGAGGTGGAATCGATACACGTCAAGGTTTCACAAGGATGGTTTTTTCTCATGAACACAGGCACGACCGAGGCATCCGTCGAGCCCACGCGCATCGCGTCACGGACACACCGGCGTATCGAGATAATCGGCAATCGGGTTCAAAGACTTGAGGGGCGCCATATCGACTCCGATCCACGACTCATGGATGCGAGCTACCGGCTCCGTTACCAGGTGTACTGCGTTGAGCGTGGGTTTCTGAAGGCGGAGGACTATCCCGATGGCCGCGAGATCGACGAGTTCGATCGGCACTCGCTGCACCTCGGTGTCGTCGACGCTGGAAGGACGCTGCTGGCGACGGCCCGGCTCGTGAAGGTGAACATGATCGGCCTGCCGCTGTTTCGTCACTGCCAGATCTACGCGCGTGAATCGGAGCTGTATAAGGAAACGAATCGCCTAGTAGAGATCTCCCGCTTGTGTGTAAGCCGCGAGCTGCGGAAGCTTCGCGTGGGCAGCATCCCATTGGCGATCATGCTGTATCGAGCGATTTATCAGGTGTCCAAGCGGAACGGGTTTACGCACTGGCTGGTGGCGACCGAGCCATCACTGCAGCGCCTGCTCGCAAGCCTGCAGGTGCCGTTCAGGGAAGTGGGACCGCCGACCAACTATTACGGCCCGGTCGCACCGTATCTGGTCGACTTGAGCAAGTGGGACCAGACGATCCTGTCGCGTTCGCTGCCGGCGCTGCACTCATTTCTCGACGGCCTGGAGCCCGAGTATCGTCCATGGCCGCAGGCGTAGCGCCCAGCAAAGGAAGTACGATGGCGATTGAAAGACTCCACGCAGCTTTTCAGCGTGCGGCAACGAGTGTACCTGCCTACCGGCGACTGCTCGAGGAGCATGGCGTCGATCCAGCCACGATCGTTGACTCCGAAGCATTCACAGCGCGCTGTCCGATTCTCACCAAGGCGAATACCTTCGACCGCTTCCCGATCGATCAGCTGTGTGCGGAAGGCGCCATGCGCGATCTGGCGGACGTGCTCACCAGCTCCGGGCACGGTGGACGCTTCTCCTTCGGGCTGAGCACGAGACGTCAGCAGGCGGAGGCGCCTGCGATGATCGATTACGCCCTCGACGACGCGTTCGGCATCTCGCACCGGCGCACGCTCGTCATCAACTGCCTCCCGATGGGCGTGGGATTCTCGTCCGCGTCGGCAACAGTCGCGACGACCAGCGTCCGCGAAGACATGGCCACGGCGCTCGTGACCACGTTCGGGTCGCACTACGACCAGATCATCATCGTGACCGACCCCCTGTTCGTGCGCCGGCTGCTCGATTACGCGCGGGAACGCGGAGTGGACTGGCGGCGGTATCGACTCGGCCTCGTCATCGGCGAGGAGATCTTCGGGGAGCATTTCCGCTCCTACGTTGCCGAGAGGTTCGGCTTGGACGTGGAGCAGCCCGAGAATGGCTACCTCATGTCGTCGTTCGGAGTCGGGGAGTTGGGACTGCACCTGTGCTTCGAGACGCCCGCGACGATCGCGGTCAGGCGCGCAGCGGCGTGTGATGCCGAACTCGCGCACGAGCTGTTCGGGGACTTCGCGGTCCTGCCGATGGTGCTCGCGTACAACCCGCTGCGCACCCTGATGGAGTCGGTCGAACCTGATTCCTCCGGCTACGGCCGTCTGACGATCTCGATGCTCGACACGTCGGTACCCGTTCCGCTGCTGCGTTACCAGACGGGCGATGTCGTGCGTCTGCTCGATTCACAACGCATCGCCGCTCTCCTGAAGGCGCGTGGTGTCGTACTGCCTGGTCCGCTGCCGGACGCGATGCTGGCGTTGGCGGGGCGGGACAGGGAGAAGCTCCCTGGCGGCTCGCATGTGGGCGCCTACAAGGACGCACTCTATTCGGATCCCGAAGTCGCCGATCGTCTGACCGGCGCCTTTCGCATCACCCCTCTCGAGCCCGGCTTCGTTGTCGTACACGTGCAGCTCGTACGCGGAGCGCAGACGGACCCGCGATTCGAGGAGCGACTTCGAGTTGCCCTGGGGATTGCACCCGCGGCGGGCCGTATCGTGATCTCGAGTTACGAAGAGTTTCCCTACGGGATGGGACTCGATTACGAGCGGAAGTTTGCGTACTACGTGCCGGGAGAGGCGAAGATCGTCGCGGCCTGAGCCGCGACGTGTCAGAGCGGAAGCTTCACGCGCAAGCCGACCCGGAACGTCCGCCCATTCTGAGGAATCGTGTCCTGCACGTGCTCCTGGGACGCTGGCACGGCGTACTCGACATCGAAGAGATTGCGGACGGTGCCGAAGAGTTCGAGCGACTGTCCGAGCGGCTTGACCAGCGTCACGTTTGCCGTTGCCGCCGCGCCGGCCCAGTTGCCGCTCATCGTCTGACGACGGCCGATGCCCAGGATTTCTACCGCGAGCGACGACCCCGTTCCGAAGAGCGGAGCGCTCACGCGCGCCTTGCCCATCTGACGCGGAGAGTTGGGGAGCATCGCGCCCGTTGCCTGATCGATGGCTTCCTGGACCGCGTAGCTCATGTGACCTTCCGCACCCCGCCACAGGCGCATCTGCGCCTCGAACTCCAGGCCCTTGGCCCGAACCTCACCCTCGTTCACGTAGGTGACGCCCAGGAACGCCGCCGGATCATCCGTGGCTCTCAGCGTGATCAGGTTGTCAGCCTTGTACCAGTAGCTCGAAACAGAGGTGCGCAGCCAGTCAGCGGTATACCTCTCCCAGACCACTTCGTGAGTGTCGATGGATTCCGGGCGAAGCGAGGCAACGCCTGGACCGAAGTAGTACTCGATCTTCTCGTACGTGTTGGGCGCACGAAACGCGTTGCCATACAGATACTTGAATGACTGATGCGCAGACGGCATGAAGATGAGCGCCGTGCGGGGCGTGACGCGATCGAACTCTTCGTACCCGTCGTAGCGGAGGCCGGCGTTCAGAATCAGATGGTTGCCCAGTTTGATCTCGTCCTGCACGAAGATCGCGCGCCGTGAGGACGACGCGCTCGTGGCAACGATAGGCTCGTGCCCCTCGTAGCCGGACGTATAGTTCTGGTTGATGTTGTCGATGTACTCCGCGCCCAGAATCAGTACCTGCCTCGGAAGCGGCCGCGTGACTCGGCCGCCGATCGTCCACGATGAGCCGACCACATCGTTGACTCCGACCGCAACGCGCTGCCCGAAGGGCTCGCCAGAGTAGGGATATACCCGTTGGACGTGAAACGGTCGTAGGCACCTCGCAGCGCGACGCGCGATCCGCCGACCGGACGCGTGTACTCGACATCGACCAGCGTGTGACGATCGATGGTCTGTTCGCGCTCGATCTGCTCGTTGAACAACGTGCCGAACGATGCGGTCGGCACATCCTTGCGACGCCGGCCGTAGGCGCCGGTGAACGTCAGATCGCCGTAATTCAGGCGGCCGTAGTACTGCCCGAAATGCTGGCCGTCGAGCCCCACCGCAACGCCATTGTTGGTCTCCGGCGAATCGAACTCGGGGAAATACAAGCGGTCGACGCCGTCGCTCCGCTCGACCGTGCTGGAGACGGCGTAATCGATACCGTTGGACAGGCGGCTTCCCACCATGCCGCGCACCATCTGCGTGCCGTTCGAGCCGGTCTCGTACGTCACCGAGCCACCATCGATCGCGGATCCTGTCCGTGTGATCACGTTCACCACGGCGAAGAACGCGCTATCGCCGTAGAGCGACGAGGCCGGGCCGCGGATGATCTCGACGCGCTCGAACGTGGACGGGTCGAGACCGAACTCAGCGCCGATCTCCGCCTGGCCGAAGACGTTGTCGTTGACACGATGACCGTTGACGAGAAGGAGAATGCGGCTGTTGTAGTCTCCGGGTTTACCGAAACCACGCGCGCCCAGGAAGCTGAAATTGCGATCATCGCTCACATACATCCCTCGCACCCCGTGCAGGATGTCGGCGAGCGTACGGTAACCGTAGCGGGCAATGTCCTCGGCCGTGATGAAGGAGACCGATGCCGGCGCCTCGGTCACAGGCTGACTGCGCTCGGAGGCGCCGTAGACGCGGCCGGCGTCGAGACGCATCAGATCTTCGAGCGAGAGCTCGGAAAGCGACTGACCGCTGGCCGTTGTTGCAGCCAACATCGCCAGCGCGAACGTCCCTGTCATAAGCGGACGGGTAAGATGTGTCTTCATGATCATTGTGAGGCCAGCCCCGCGCCGGTAGCGGAGACTGGTTTCGTCAGTGGCTCGGTCGCAATCGACGCGACGTCGTCATCAACGAGCTCTGCCAGCGCGAGCAGCCGCGAACTGAGCGCCAGCCCCGCACGCTTGGCCGAACGGGCGTTGATGCGAAATTTCATCTTCCCGTCCTCGACGAACATCTGGACAATGCCCCCTCGTTTTGCGAAGGCGTCGGCATCGCTGACCGTCAGCACCGGCAACTCGCGCACGCGTGGACAGGATGTCGTCGATGCGACGCTCGACCACACTCGAGAGATACAGAACGTGGCACGCCGGCAGCGGCGCGTCCGGCGCGACCAGCGTCACCGCAACGGAGCGGCCTGAAACCTGTTTGCCCGCCACGGTTCGCGACAGGGCGTCCGCGATATCCCGGTCCCCCAGCACGCAGGCAGAGACCGTGGAGTCAGCGTGGAACGTCTCGGCGGGCCATTCCGTAAATCGCGCGAAGTTGAAGAGGAACGCGCCCTTCAACGTGACCTCCGTGACATCCTGGGCGTCAACGCGCGTGGCTGGGCCCAGCAGTGCCAGGAGCACAACGAACAGGTGACGACGGACGCGTGGCGCGCGCGGGGGCATGGTGCCGGACGTATCTCAGATATCGGCTCCAGGGGGCACTGACATGAATCGGCACGCAGCCGCACGACGCGGTGTGCAATGCTGCAAAGGGCCCGGCTAAAGCCGGTTTCTACGAGCGTGAACGGACGAGCTTTGATCGGGGTTGCTAGGAGTCAGCTCGGCCGTATTGGCGAAGGTAAGGCGCGCCGAAGTTCAGTCCACGCGAGGCGCGCTTCGTCGACCGACCCTTCATCTTCGATCGTCGTGATGTCGCCTGGATCGCGGTCGAGGACGACGGCCTTGAGCACGCGGCGCATGATCTTGCCGCTCCTCGTCTTCGGCAGCAGCGTCACGAAGTTGATTTCGCCCACGACAGCGACCGGCCCAAGCTCGCGGCGCACGCTGTCGAGCAGCGCCTTCCGAAGATCTGACGACGGGCTATACCCATTCTTCAGCAGGACGAAGGCGGTGATCACCTCGCCACGTGTTTCGTCCGGTCGTCCGACGACGCCGCACTCAGCGACGGACGGATGCGTCAGGAAAGCGCTTTCCACTTCGATCGTGCCAAGACGATGGGCAGCGATCTTGATCACCTCGTCGGCGCGGCCGGTGAACCAGTAGTAACCATCCTCGTCGACATGCGCTGAATCACCGGAGTAGTACACGTTCGGGATCTTCTGCCAGTAGTCGCTCCCGTAGCGTTCCGTCTCGCCCCATAGTTGCGGTGTCATCCCGGGAAACGGCCGCTTCAGAACCATGATGCCTTTTTCGTTCGGTTCGCATGGCGTCCCATCGAGGTTGACGACCGCGGCATCGATACCCGGCAGTGGAATCGCGGACGATCCAGCCTTGATCGGCAGCAGCTCGATCCCGTACGGGTTGCCGAAGACCGGACCACCAGTCTCTGTTTGCCACATGTGATCGATGACAGGCGCGCGTCCGCCGAGCACCGTGTTCTGCAACCAGTCCCATGCCAGAGGATTGAGCACCTCTCCCGCGCAGACGACGCGCTCGAGACGGCTGTGATCGATATCGCTCAGCGTGCGCTCACCATACCGTCGGAGCAGGCGCACCGCGGTGGGGGAGGTGAAGATGCCGGTGACACCAAGTTCCTCAACGGCCGCGCGCCAGTGCGCATCCGGTGTCGGATGATCGAGCGCTCCCTCGAATGCCACGGTGGTGCAGCCGGCGAGAAGCGGGGCGTAGACCATGTAGCTGTGCCCGACGATCCAGCCGACATCGGAGGTGGCCCACCACACATCCGACTCTTTCAGACCGAAGCACCAGCGTCCCATGCTCGAGATATGGACCTGGTACCCGCCATGCGTGTGAACGGCAAGCTTGGGTCGGGCCGTCGTCCCGGAGGTCGCGAGGATGAAGGAAGGCTCATTTGATTCCATCACGACGTGCTCACCCGACCCGCCGCGGCCGCGCGCCAGGAACTCCGTCCACCCGAGATCGCGTGGGGTCTGGAGCGGTGCGCGTCGTGTGCCTCGCTCGAACAGGATGACGTGCTCCACCGAATCTCCACACGCCGTGAGGGCATCGTCGACGATCGGCCTGAGATCGACCTCCTTGCCCTTGCGATACGTGACGTCCGCGGCGAAGACGAGCCGTGAGCCGCTGGCGCTGATGCGGCTCGCCAATGCGGCTGCGCCAAATCCAGCGAAGACGACCGAATGGATCGCACCGATCCGGACCGTGGCAAGCATCAACGCGATGGCTTCGGGTGACGTCGGCATGTAGATGGTCAGTCGATCGCCCTTACCGATGCCAAGCGCGCGCAGCGATGCCGCGATGTCTTCGACCAGTGCCAGTAGCTCAGCGTAGCTGAAGGTCTGACGATCACCGCGCTCGTTCATGTAGACGAGCGCTGGATAACCGCCTCTTCCCGAGGCCACGTGTCGATCGAGCGCGTTGTACGCGAGGTTGGTTTCGCCGCCGATGAACCAGCGGAAGGTCGGGAAGGTCCACTCGAAGGCGCGATCCCACGGTCGAAACCAGGGGAGAGCTTCCGCCGCCCGTGCCCAGAAGGCTTCCGGATCGGCGAGGCCTTCCTCGATCCACTTTCGAACGACCGGCGTCACAGTGCTCACCGAACCTCCCGCGAAAACGGATCATAATCGCACCAATGGAGACATTCCGTGCCTTTCGCATCGTCAACCTGGACGGCAGGATTCATGGGTCGGTTGTCACGGCCACGCTCGATGAACTGAGTGCCGGCGAGGTACTCATCAAGGCGTCGTACTCGAGCGTGAACTACAAGGACGCGCTGGCGGCGACGGGAACCGGCAAGATCCTGCGACGCTTTCCGCTCATCAGTGGCATCGACGTCGCCGGCGTCGTGGCGGCGAGTAGCGATTCACGATTTCGTGCTGGAGATGAGGTGCTCGTCACCGGTTACGACCTGGGTGTCGCGCAGGACGGTGGGTACGCAGGATACGTTCGCGTGCCCGGCGACTGGGTAGTTCCGTTGCCAGATGGGCTCACGCCCTTCGAAGCAATGGCGCTGGGCACTGCTGGCTTCACCGCGGGTCTCTCGGTATTGCGTCTCGAACGGAACGGTCTTCGCCCTGCGAGAGGCAAGGTTGTCGTCACCGGCTCCACAGGTGGTGTGGGTAGCATTGCCGTTGCCACCCTGGCTCGCCTTGGTTATGACGTCACGGCGATTACGGGTAAAGACGATGCGCGGGAGTACCTGCAGCAGTTGGGTGCACGGGAAGTGTTGTCCCGCACGACGCTCGAAATGGGCACGCGTCCGCTCGAGAGAGCGCAGTGGGCGGGCGCGGTCGATGCCGTGGGTGGCGACATGCTGGCCTGGTTGACGCGCACAACCGATCACTGGGGCGGGATTGCGAGCACTGGGTTGACCGGCGGTGTTGAACTGCACACGACCGTGATGCCGTTCATCCTGCGGGGCGTGTCGCTCATCGGGATCGATTCCGCTGCATGCCCGATGGAGATTCGGATCGAGGTCTGGCGTCGCCTCGCGACCGACATGAAACCATCAGCCCTCCGTGCGATTGCAACCGAGATCCCGCTCGAAGGGCTGCATGATGCCTTTGCCACCTTGCTTGCCGGCAAAGCGCGTGGCCGGTTCGTTGTGAACCTTGGAATATGAACTAGGGCCCAGAGCCCAGAGCCGAGAGCCAACTCAATTTCGCATCCCGAGGTCCGCGAGTACCTGCAGCGATCTCGGTCTGATGCGTGTCCACGAAATCGACGTTGTGCGTTGGTGCACCGTCCGGTACGCGCTGCAGCACTCCGGCCTTGATGAAGCCGTGCGCCATGTGTGCCGCGACCAGCGTGATCGCAAACTTCGAGTACTCGCGCGACGTCAGCTTCGCTGTCTGAAGGGCCGCGGTCAGGCCTGCATGGTTCTCGAGTCGCGACATGAGCCCGGCGGCCATCTCGGGGGCATCACCTGACAGCGCCACTTCCTTGGTGAACAGTGGCGCGTAGGTGAACGCGGAATCGCGTCGGGTGATCTCGCCAATCTCACGACTGGCCTGCGCGAACTGCTTGAAGACCTCTGGCGTCAGGCGATAGTCAGCGAGGTCGTAGACGTCGATCGGCGCTTGCGCACGTGCCGTGCCCGGCGACCATCCGGCAACGGCGACCGCGAGTACCAACGGCACGATGAATCGGGCCGAGGAGTTCATAGCTGGCCTCTATCGTTACACTATGCTGAGTTTCCAGCCACCATGACCGCCAAGGATGGACGAGCTCGGACGTCACGCCAACGTTACCTGCGCTTCGTTGAGGACTACAAGCAGGGCCGCCTCGACGCTCAGGTCGATGCCGCGAAAGGCCTGAAGCCCGCCGACCAATTGGCCGGCCGCGTCGAGTATCCCTCGGCCCCGCAGGCCACGGGATGGCTCGCCGGCAGGCGACGTGAGTACGTTCGCGAGTACCTGCGCTGGCTGTGGCCGCATCGCTACCGCGTAGCCCTCGTGTTTGCGCTCGCGCTCATCGGCGCCGGCCTGCAGATGGTCGAGCCATTGTTCATGCGGTTCATCATCGACCGCGTGCTCCTCAATGCCGATTTGAGCACGGCCGAGCGCATCGACCGCCTTCATCTTGCGGGAGCGCTCTTTGTCGGGGTGGTGATCCTCACGCAGCTCGTCAACCTGGCCAAGGAATACCGGCAGCGCCTACTGAACACGCACGTGATGCTCTCGCTTCGTCGCTCGCTCTTCGAACGCCTGCTGCATCTTCCGCTGCCACATCTGTGGGACATGAAGACCGGTGGAATCCTGTCCCGAATCACCGGCGACGTGGATACGACGACTGGACTGCTGCAGATGGCGGTCGTATCGCCGTCGATCTCGCTCATCAGGCTGATCATTGCTGTCGTCGTGCTGACGACCCTCAACTGGCGCCTGGCGCTGACGGCGTTCGCGATCATTCCCGGCATCGTGCTCATGAGTTTTGCGTCGGCGCGACGCGTCCGGCCCATCTACAGGTCACTGCGCAAGAACGCCGAGGAAATCGATGGCCGCGTCGGCGAGACGTTCTCGGGCATTCGCGTCGTGCGCGCATTCGGCCGCGAGAGGCGTGAGCTCATCGAGTACATGCATAGCCGCCACACCGTGCTGCGAAAAGAGATGTTCGCGAAACGCCGCGAGATGGTGATCTGGACGTCGTGGGGACTGCTGCTCGGCGCGGTCAACGTGGTGATCGTCTGGTACGGCGGATATCTCAACGTCGTCGGCCGGGCATCGGTCGGCGACATCATGGCGTTTCAGTGGTACACGTTCCTGCTGCTGAACCCGGTGTGGAACATTGTCAACTCTTTCTCGGAGCTGCAGCGCTCGCTGGCCGCGATGGAGCGAGTGTTCGAAGTGCTGGCGATGGACTCGGACAAGCCTGATCGGCCTGACGCGCAGGATGCACCGAGAGTCGTAGGCGAGATCCGATTCGAGGACGTCGACTTCGAGTATCGCGAGGCTCGGCCCGTTGTCCGTGACTTCAGCGTCGTCGTCCCCGGCGGCTCGGTGGTGGCGCTTGTCGGACGGAGCGGCGCCGGGAAGACAACCGTGACCGATCTGGTTGCGCGGTTTCACGATCCCACGCGAGGACGGATTCTTCTCAACGGTCTCGACATTCGAGACTTTCGTCTGCGCACGTATCGGGCGCTGCTTGCGATCGTCCAACAGGACGTGTTTCTGTTCGACGGCTCGGTTCGCGACAACATCGCGTACGGCCGCCACGACGCCACGGACGAGGAGATCGAGGATGCCGCCCGGCGCGCCAATGCGCATGAGTTCATCGTCAAGCTGCCGGATCAGTACGGGACGTTCGTGGGTGAGCGTGGCGTCAAGCTGTCGGGAGGACAGCAGCAGCGGCTGGCTATTGCCAGGGCAATCCTGGCTTCGCCGCAAATCCTCATCCTCGACGAAGCCACCAGCAACCTCGACACCGAGAGCGAGCAACTGATCCAGGCCTCGATGGCGACGCTCCTCGCCGACCGGACGACCTTCGTCATCGCGCATCGCCTGTCGACGATTCGCCGGGCGGACCTGATCCTCTTGATGGAGGACGGTCGGATCATCGAGCGAGGCACGCATGAAGAGCTTATCCGTGCACGAGGGGCCTATTACGGCATGGTCCGGCGACAGATGGAATCACATGGCGAGGGGCCGCTTGTCGATTTCGAGCCGGCCCGTTCGACGATATGACGAATGACCGATGAATTCCTTCGCCCACGGGAGTCTGTAGGAACGTAGGGTCCGGCTACATCCGGACCAGAGGAGTAGCGCATGAGCGGAGTACCGGGTACTAGTCGGCACGCGCAAAGGCGCGTTCACGCTGGAATCAGACGGCAAGCGCGAAAAGTGGGAGGTCAACGGCCCGCATTTCGGCGGGTGGGAGATCTATCACCTGAAGGGATCGCCGGCTGATCCGAACCGGCTGTATGCGTCGCAGACCAGCGGCTGGTTCGGACAACTCATCCAGCGTTCAAGCGATGGCGGCAAGACCTGGGAGCCGGTGGGGAACAAGTTTGCCTACGACGGTGTGCCCGGTACGCATCAGTGGTACGACGGGACACCGCACCCCTGGGAATTCAAGCGCGTCTGGCATCTCGAGCCATCACTGACCGACCCCGACACCGTATACGCGGGTGTCGAGGACGCTGCGCTGTTCAAGACGACAGACGGTGGCCAGAATTGGGCGGAGCTGCCTGGTTTACGCGGTCACGGAACGGGCGCGAGCTGGTCGCCCGGCGCTGGCGGCCTCGGCCTGCACACGATCCTGCTCGACCCGATCAACCCGAAGCGGATGTTCATCGCCATCTCGGCCGCGGGCGCGTTTCGAACCGATGACGGCGGAACGACGTGGAAACCGATCAACAAGGGACTCCATTCGCAGTACATCCCCGATCCCGATGCCGAGGTCGGACACTGCGTCCATCGGATCGCGATGCACAAGTCGCGGCCCGACGTCCTCTTCATGCAGAAGCATTGGGACGTGTTGCGGACCGATAACGCCGGAGAATCGTGGCGCGAAGTCAGCGGCAATCTTCCCACCGACTTTGGCTTTGTGATCGACGTGCATGCCCATGAGCCTGAGACGATATACGTCGTTCCGATCAAGAGCGACTCAGAGCACTATCCGCCCGACGGGAAGCTGCGTGTCTACCGGAGTCGAAGCGGCGGCGAGGAGTGGGAAGCGCTCACCAACGGTCTCCCGCAACGCGACTGCTACGTCAACGTGCTGCGTGATGGGATGGCGATTGATTCGATGGATTCGTGCGGCGTCTACTTTGGAACGACGGGAGGTCAGGTCTACGCGTCGAAGGATGGCGGTGACACGTGGGCGCCAATCGTGCGCGATCTCCCAGCAGTGCTCTCAGTCGAAGTACAGACACTGCCGCCGTCGCGCGCGTGATGTTCGAACGCGGCTCTGGCGAGCCACGCCGGGTGCGGCCCGCTTGCGGGCCGCACGGTCAGTGCTGGTTTGTCGGGTCGCGTGGCGACCCGACCGTGGCGGAGGCGGGAAATGATTCGAGTTGTGCTTCCGTGGCATCTCAGAAACCTGGCCCATTTGGACGCCGAGGTGATGCTCGCCGTCCCGGGTCAGGTCACGCAGCGCAGCGTCCTCGATGCGCTCGAAGAGGCGTACCCTGTCCTGCGTGGAACGATCCGCGATCACGACACGTCGAAGCGCCGGCCGTTCCTCCGCTTCTTCGCGTGTGAAGAGGATCTGTCCCACGAGTCCCCCGATACACCTCTCCCCGAGGCGGTCGTGCAGGGCAGGGAGCCCTTTCTGGTCGTTGGTGCCATCGCGGGCGGCTGATCCACCGCAAACCCCCCGAGCGCCCGAGTCGAAGATAATCAGTCGGATGCTCGAACCCTCGATTGTGGGCAGCCTGCCAAAGCCGTCCTGGCTGGCTGCGCCGAATATGCTCAGGGCGCCATGGCGCCTCACCGGAGACGATCTCATTCAGGCGCAGGACGACGCCGTGCGGCTGGCCATTCTCGAGCAGGAGCAGGCCGGGCTGTCGACGGTGACCGATGGGGAAGTGCGGCGCCGGCATTACATCTGGGGCTTTCTCGACGGCCTGACCGGTATCGACACCGAGAATCTGGCAAAAGCCCGATCCCGCGGGGGCCGCTACTCCGAGACCACAGAGGTCGCTCGGATCGTGGGACCCGTGGAGCGAAAAGGTCCTGTGCTGCTCCAGGCCTGTTGTTTCGCCCGTGGTGCCACTACACGACGACTGAAAGTCACGATGCCGGGTCCAATGACCATCGTCGACAGCGTGGCCGACGAGTATTACGGCACCGACCGCAAGACGCTGGCGATGAAGTTCGCCGCCATTCTCAACGCCGAGGCGCGGGAACTGGCCGCGGCCGGGGCCGATGTCGTGCAGTTCGATGAGCCCTGCTTCAATATTTTCCTGGACGAGGTTGAGGCGTGGGGCATCGAGGCGCTCGAAGCCTGCATGAATCGCGTGTCCGCGAAGCGCGCTGTTCACATCTGTTATGGATACGGCACGCCTGCCGTATTAGCGTGGAAGACGAAGAACACGGACTGGGGACACTACGGCGTCACGTTTCCGCTGCTGGCCAAGAGCAGCGTGGATCAAGTCTCAATTGAGTGTGCCGCGTCCGGAGTCAATCTGACGGTCTTGCGTGAGCTCGGTTCGAAGGAGGTCATGCTGGGCGTGATCGATGTCGGAACCGAAGAGGTGGAGACGGCCGACGCGGTCGCTGCACGATTGCGGCGGGCCTTGGAGTACGTTCCGGCGGAGCGATTGTTCCCCTGTACTGATTGTGGGTTGGTTCCGCGCAGCCGGCGGGCCTCTCGGGGTAAAATGCGCGCGCTGGCGGAGGGGGCCGCAATCGTTCGCTCGGAGCTTCTATCGAGCACGCGGAGCGAGGTTACGGTTTCTTGACAGAATATCTTTGAGTCTGGTAAAGGTCCGTCACCGACTCGGACGTTTTCGGCATATATCAAGCGAATACCCGCGCGGCACGACCTTGATGTTGGCCCGTGAGGAGAGGAGACCTGGCAGATGCGATACCGGTTCACAGGCGCAGTGGTGGCGATGACATTAGCGGCGGCAGTCTTGCTGACCGTGGCACCGATCGCACAACAGGGTCGAGGCAATGCACCGGCTGCACCCGCCGCCGGGCAGGGCCGCGGACAGGCGGCACGTCCGGCACAGATTGCCGGTCGTCCCAACTTGAACGGCGTCTGGCAGGCGATCGGCTCGGCCCATTGGAACCTCGAGGATCACTCTGCTGCGGCGACGCCATTCTGGCAGTTGGGCGCGATGTTCGCGATTCCCGCCGGCCAGAGCGTGATCGTCGGTGGTGGCACGATCCCGTATCTCCCTGCGGGGTTGAAGAAGCGGGAAGAGAACATGAAGGGCTGGCCGAAGTCAGATCCCGAGGCCAAGTGCTACATGGGCGGCATTCCGCGCTCGACCTACATGCCCTATCCGTTCCAGATCGTCCAGGGACAGAAGGACATTCTTTTCGTGTACGAGTACGCCAGCTCGAACCGAATCGTCCACATGGACAAGCCGTCAGAGGCTCCGGTCGACAGCTGGATGGGTTGGTCGAACGGCAAGTGGGACGGCAACGCGCTGGTGATTGAAGTGACCGGCCACAACGATCAGACGTGGTTCGACCGTGCGGGTAATCATCACACCGAGGCCCTGAAGGTGACCGAGCGGTACACGCTGCAGGGGGAGAACCACATGCAGTACGAAGCCACCATCGAAGACCCGAAGACCTTCTCCAAGCCGTGGCAGATCCGGATGCCGCTCTATCGACGGATGGAGCCGAACGCTCAGTTGCTCGAATACAAATGCGTGGAGTTCTCCGAAGAGTTGCTCTACGGAGATCTCAAGAAAAAGACCGAGTAACAGCTGAGTGATACACTATTTAGACAGGGCTTTCTAATCGAGGGTCGGGTACTATCCAATAAGACGTCCCGAATAGGTAGGAGATGAATTCGATGCGAACGAAACTCTTCAGCATTGCGGCCGCTGCCGCACTTCTGGTGGCGGTGGCTGCTGTTCAGGTCTCAGCGCACCACTCCTTTGCGGCCGAATTCGACGCCAAGCGTCCGGTCAAGCTGCGGGGCACGGTCGTGAAGATGGAATGGATCAACCCCCATTCATGGATTCACATCGACGTGAAGGATCCGGCGAGCGGGAAGGTCGAGCGCTGGATGGTTGAAGGGGGCGCACCGAACGCATTGCTGCGCCGCGGTTGGAACAAGAACTCTCTGACCGAGGGCACGGAGATCCTGGTCGAGGGCTTCCAGGCCAAGGACGGCGCCAATCGGGCGAACGGGCGGGACATCACCTTCCCGGACGGCAAGAAGCTCTTCGTCGGTTCATCCGGTATCGGCGCTCCTGACGAGAGGCCGGACGACAAGCCGAAACCGTAACGTTATCCACCCCGGCTCCCGATGGGTCGTTCCCGTCGGGAGCCATGGGTGGTTTCCCATCTTGCGCCCGTCACCGCGCACCTCCCGCGAGGCGGTCGTCCGTGTGTCGTTGCGTCTAGCACCTCGCGCAGACTTGCAATCCTCCCATACTATTCACTGTTAATGTCTTCATCGACACTCGAAGCCGTTTCGGCTGCGAGATGGCGCGTGGCCATCTCACTCACGGTGGCGATGATGGTGGCCTACTTCGGTTTCATCCTGCTCGTCGCCTTCAATAAACCTCTCCTGGCGACGATGGTGGCGCGCGGCCTCAGCCTGGGCATGCTGCTGGGCGCGCTGGTCATCATCGTCGCGTGGGCGCTAACCTGGGTGTACGTGCGCTGGGCGAACACGCACTACGACGCGTCGCTCGTCAACCTGCGGAAGAGTCGATGACCTCAGCCATCGGCGAACCTAACACCATCGCGATTACGTTCTTCCTCGTCTTCATTGCGCTCTCGCTCGGCATCACCGTGTGGGCGTCGAGGAAGACACGCACGGCGGAGCAATTCTACGCCGCCGGCCGGAGTGTCACGGCCTTACAGAACGGACTGGCTCTTGCGGGCGACTACATGAGCGCGGCGAGCTTCCTGGGTATCGCCGGTTTGGTCGCTCTGTCCGGTTTCGACGGGTTGATCTACTCGATCGGATGGCTCGTGGGTTGGCCGATCGTGATGTTTTTGATCGCCGAACCGCTGCGGAACCTGGGACGCTACACCTTTGCCGACGTGCTCGCGGCCCGTTTGCGACAGACGCCGATTCGCATCGCCGCCGCGATCGGGTCGCTTGCCGTCATCGCGTTCTACCTGATCGCCCAGATGGTCGGCGCCGGCAACCTGATTCGGCTGCTCTTCGGACTCCCGTACGAGGCTGCTGTCGTCATTGTTGGCGCGGTCATGCTCGCGTACGTCCTCTTCGGCGGGATGATCGCGACCACATGGGTACAGATCATCAAGGCGGTGTTGCTGCTCGGCGGCTCTGCGCTCTTGGCGCTCCTGGTGCTCGCGCGATTCCAATTCAACCCGCTGGCGCTGTTTGCCCAGGCCTCGGAGATGTATGGGGCGAGTGTGTTGAGTCCAGGCCGTCTGGTCAACGACCCGATCGATGCGGTGTCTCTGGGACTTGCGCTGATGCTCGGCACGGCCGGCCTGCCGCACATCCTGATGCGGTTCTACACCGTCCCGGATGCGAAAACGGCCAGAACGTCGGTCGGGTATGCGACGGCGTTCATCGGCTTTTTCTATTTGCTGACGTTCGTGCTTGGTTTCGGCGCGATGGTGCTCATCGGTCGTGATGCCATCACCGGCATCGACGCCGGGGGCAACATGGCGGCGCCCCTCCTTGCTGAAGGCGTTGGCGGCACGCCGTTCCTCGGGTTCATCTCCGCCGTCGCATTCGCGACGATTCTCGCGGTCGTGGCAGGGCTGACGCTCTCTGGCGCGGCAACGCTGTCGCATGATCTGTGGGTCAGCGTCGTACGCGGCACGAAAGCAGATCAGCGCGAGCAACTCTTGGTTGCGCGCGCCGCCACGGTACTGCTTGCCGTCGTGTCCATCCTGCTCGGGATCGCGTTCAAGGGGCAGAACGTCGCCTACATGGTCGGGCTCGCGTTCGCGATTGCCGCCAGCGCAAACTTCCCGGCTCTCGTGCTCTCGATATTCTGGAAGCGGCTGACCACGGCAGGTGCCCAGAGCAGTATGATCGTCGGCACGGTCTCGGCGTTGCTGTTGATTTATTTATCGCCGACGATTCAGGTGGACATCCTGCACAACTCCGGCGCCTGGTTCCCGCTTCGCAACCCCGGGATCGTCTCCATTCCACTGTCGTTCATCGTCGCGATTGGGGTATCGCTCCTGTGGCCGGTCGCGTCCGAAGCCCGTCGCTTCGCTGAGCTCGAACGCCAGTTGCACCTGGGAGTCGAAAGCGCTGACGAGCTGACATAGCTGACGTAGGGTCCGGCTTCAGCCGGACCAGTGGGTTCTGTGACTAAATCCTCTCGACTCGCGATCGTTCTCGCCGGAGTACTCATTGCTGGAGCCGTCGCGTTCTTCGCGCTGAGAGGGCGCGTCTCTCCACTCCCTGAGCCCGGATCCGACGCGTACGAGCAAGTCACGCGCGCGTTCTACTGGGGGCTGTCTGCGCTCGAAGTCGGTCTCCTGGACGATGCGCGGCAGCAGTTCACGAGTGCGACGACACTCGTTCCCGACGAGCCAGCATCGTGGGCCAACCTCGGACTGACCGAACTGCGGCGGGGAGAGCTGGATGCGGCGGTCGCTCCGATCGAACGCGCGCAGATGCTGGCACCCCGGAACGCCGACATCGCGATGCTGGTCGCCAGGATGGAAGCAGCGCGCGGGCGGGTCGATGAAGCAGTCGCCGGACTGCGCCGCGCTGTGGAGCTCGATGGTGACGGGTTGCGCGGACGGTTTGCGCTTGCCGACGAGTTGCAGCGGCTGAACACGCCGGAGGCCGACAACGAGGCGTTGGCTCTGCTCGATGACGTAGTACGCCGCGCTCCGACGAATCTCGCCGCACTGGTCGAACGCACGCGCATTGCCGCTCGTCGTCGGGACGATGCCCGTCTTCAGAGCTCGCTCGAGGCGTTGCGTCCGTTGTCGGCTGCATGGACGCCGCAGGCACTCGAGCAGTTCGCCGCATTCGAGAGCGCCGTCAAGGAAAAGCGATTCGACGATGCGGTGCGCACGACGACGTTTCTTCGAAACGTCCTTGCCCCTGTGCCGGCCTTCCGCGAGAGCCTGGCAGCTGTCCGGATTCCGACCGAGCTCATTGCCGAACCGTTCGATCGCTTTCTGGCTTTGACGTCGCCGCCGGTCCGGCCGTCGCCGGCCGATCGATCGATTACCTATACGGCGGAAGCCGCGGGTACCGATGCTGCCGCAGCGGTGCTGACTGTCTTTCCGACGATCGATGCCGGCCCAGTGCTCTTCGCGATCGACGCGGCCAGCCTCAGGCAGATTGATGGAGCCGGAGGCATCTGGCCGATCGCGGGAGCTGGGGACCCACCATCGGCGAACGCCGTCGTTGCACTCGACTGGAATCACGATTTTCGAAACGACATCCTCATGGGCGGGCGCGGAGGACTGCGTTTGCTAATGCAAGACGAGAAAGGCGGCTTCTCGGATGCCACGCTCAAAGCGTCGGCTGGAGCGCCGGTCGCGGACGACGCCTTCGGTGTCTGGGCCGCCGACATCGAGATGGACGGCGACATTGACGTCGTGGTTGGTGCCACGGAGGGCACGCCGTTCGTGCTGAGGAACAACGGGGACCTGACGTGGCGCCGAGTGCAGCCCTTCTCCGGCGTTGCCGCCGTGCGGGCATTCGGATGGGCCGACCTCGATCAGGACGCCGACGCCGACGCGATGTTCGTCGACGGTGCCGGTACCCTGCACGTGTTCACGAACCGTCAGGCCGGGGCGTTTGCGGCGGCACCTGCCACAAATGTCGCTGGTGTGGTCGCAGCGACAGTGGCCGACATCGATAGCGACGGCATCATCGACATCCTGACGCTCGACGCCAAGGGCACTGTTCGTAAAGTGTCGTGGACCAACTCGACGTGGACGGTGAGTGAGATTGCGATGTGGCCCGGCTTCCCAGGGGGCAGCCCTGGAGTTGGCCGTTTACTTGCTGCCGACCTCGATAACAACGCGGCTCTCGATCTCATGGCGTCAGCCCCGGGAACGTCGTACGTCTGGCTGGCCAACGAGGATCATCGGCTCGAGGCGCTGCCAATCGGCTCAGATGCGCAGGTCTTCGCTGTGGTCGATCGGAACGGCGATGGTCGTCTCGATTTGGCAGCAGTTGCCATGGGCCGCCCGGCGTGGTTGATGGCGGGTGGAGGAACGAACGCGTATCACTGGAAGTTGATCCGTCCACGCGCTCAGGCGACCGCCGGTGACCAGCGCATCAACTCGTTCGGCGTGGGCGGCGAGATCACGGTGCGATCGGGCTTGACCGTGCAGACACAGGTGATGACCGGGACGCCCGTTCATTTCGGTCTCGGCTCGCGGAATGCGATCGACGTCGCGCGTATCGTGTGGCCGAACGGCATTGCTCAGGCCGAGTTCGGCACCCCCGTTGATGATGTGATCGTGGCCGAGCAGCGGCTCAAGGGATCGTGCCCGTGGGTGTTTGCGTGGGACGGCACGGAGATGGGCTTCGTGACGGATTTCCTCTGGCGATCGCCGCTCGGATTGCGAATTAACGCCCAGGACACCGCGGGCGTGACACAGACGGAGGACTGGGTTCGAATTGCCGGCGATCAACTCCGGCCGCGCGAAGGCTTCTACGACGTCCGCATTACCGCGGAACTCTGGGAGACGCATTTCTTCGATCACGTCTCGTTGCTCGTCGTTGATCACCCGGCTGATACCGAGATGTTCGTCGACGAACGTTTTCTGCCGTCACAGCCGCCGTCGCTGGCACCGCGCGCCATGCGCGTGCTCGGCCCCGTCACGGACGCTCGCGATGGACACGGGCGCGACGTCACCGATGTCGTGGGCAGCCGCGACGGCAGGTATCTCGCCACCTTTGAGAGAGGACCCTACCAGGGGATCGCCGAAGAGCACTTCGTCGAGTTCGAGCTCGGCTCGCATGCCAATGCCGATCGGCTGACGCTGGTCGCTACCGGGTGGATTTATCCCACTGACAGCAGCATCAACGTCGCCATTGGCCAGGGAGGCATCGTGCAATCGAGCGGCCTGATGCTCGAGGCCATGGACGGTCAAGGTCGCTGGGTCGTCGTCAATCGGGATCTCGGATTCCCCGCGGGGAAGAACAAGACGATGCTCATCGATCTCAGTGAGGTGAAAGGCACGCAGCGACTCAGGCTGCGGACCAATCTCGAGATCTACTGGGACTCGCTCACACTGGCACAGGAAGTTGACGCGACGCTCCGGACGCAGCGGCTGGGCGTCGCTGATGCAGAACTGCGCTACCGCGGTTATTCCCACACGACGTCGGCCAGGGGTGAGGCACCGGAAACACCGCACTACGAACGGAAAGTCAGCGTGTCGCAGCGCTGGCGCGATCTGGTCGGCTATCACACGAGGTTCGGTAATGTGAACGCACTATTGTCGGGCGTTGACGACCGTTATGTGATCATGAACGCTGGTGATGAGATGCGGCTGCGATTCCCCGAGCAGCCGGCCCCGGAGTCCGGCTTGCGCCGTGATTTCGTCCTCATTGGCGACGGTTGGGAGAAGGACGGCGACTACAACACCGGGTTTTCGCAGACTGTGCTTCCGCTGCCATCACACGACCGGCCTGCCTATGGTGAGGCCCACGCCTCCGGGAATCTCGGGGACGATCCCGTGTACCAGCGTCATCGTGCCGACTGGGAGGAGTATCACACCCGGTGGGTGACGCCGACCTCGTTCGTCCGGGGACTGAGGAGGCCTTGATCCGCACGCTCCCACGACACACCGAGGCAATAGGGCACAGATGAACTCCCGACAACGAATCGCGTGGTTCGTCTGGACGCTGTTGCTCGTGGCCTCGCTGGCTGCAGTGAGAGCGCTCAATCAGCGTGCGGTCGGTGAGTTGCCCGATGACGAGGGCATCTCGGATATGCGCTTCGGGTTTCGGCTGCAGGAGTTGGCGAAGAAGCGCGGCGTCGAGTTCGTCCACGAGGGGCCGACCTTCGATTCCAGGTTGGACCACATCATGCCGCAGGTGACCTCCACCGGGGCGGCCGTCGCGGTTGCTGACTTCGATCGAGATGGCTGGCAGGACTTCTATGTCACCAACAGCCGCGAGGGAAGTCTCAATCGCCTGTACCGCAACAAGGGCGACGGCACCTTCGAGGACGTCGCACCGTCAGTCGGTCTCGCCGATGTGAACCGTCCTGGGACGGGTGTGTCGATGGGGGCGGTCTGGGGTGACTACGACAACGACGGTTGGGAGGATCTGTTCCTCTATCGCTACGGCCAGCCTCAGTTGTTTCGTAACGACAGCGGGCGCGCCTTCGTGCCCGCGGGCACCGGGCTGCCTCGCCACGTCAATGCCAATTCAGCAACCTGGCTGGATTACGACCGCGACGGCTGGCTCGATCTCTTCCTCGCCGGCTACTGGCCGGACGACGTGGACCTGTGGAAGCTCCAGACGACGCGCATCATGCCGGAGAGCTTCGAGTACGCGAATAACGGCGGGCGTAAGTACCTGCTGCGCAATCAGGGGAACGGAGCCTTCGAGGACGTCACCGCGACGCTCGGTATCAACAGCCGTCGATGGACGCTCGCAGTGGTGGCGGCGGACCTGTTCGGCACGGGATATCCGGACCTGTTTCTCTCGAATGACTATGGCGTCTCCGAGCTCTTTACCAATCGAGGGGGAAAGCGGTTCGAGGACGTTGGCGGGGAGACCGGCGTCGGGCGCGCGCCGAAGAGCGGCATGAACGCCTCACTCGGCGACGTGTTCAACGATGGGCGACTGTCGATCTACAAGACGAACATCTCAGAGCCAGGACAGCTGGTCCAGGGCAACGATCTGTGGGTGCCGGAGCCGCGTGGATCGGGACGCACGGAGTTCCAGAACATGGCGACGACGCTGGGCGTCGACCTGGGAGGATGGAGCTGGGGCTCGCAGTTCGGTGATCTGAACAACGACGGATCGCAGGACCTCTATCTGGTCAACGGGTATATCTCCGCGGGAGAGCGGAGCAGCTACTGGTACGACTTCTCGGTGATTGCCGTCGGTCACAGCTCGATCATCGCTGACGCCGCGAACTGGCCGGCGATGAAAGGACGGAGCCTGTCCGGGTATCAGCGCAAGCGCGTATGGATCAACGATGGCTTCGGCAACTTCACCGACGTGGCACAGGCCGTTGGTGCCACCGACACCAATGACGGCCGCGCTGTGGCGCTGGCCGATTTGCGCAACACCGGCGTGCTCGATGTCATCGTGGCCAACCAGCGCGGGCCGCTTCTCATCTACGAGAACACGGTGGCGCCCGGCCGTCACTGGATTCAGTTCGAGCTCGAGGGCACGGCGAGCAATCGCAGTGCGATCGGCGCACGGGTGGAGCTGCACTGGAACGGTCACCTGCAGGCCCAGGAAGTGACGGCGGCTACTGGTTTCAGTGCGCAGAACCAGCGATGGCTTCACTACGGGCTGGGTGAGACCCGCACCGTCGATCGAGTCGTTATCCGGTGGCCGTCGGGTACCCAGCAGACGATCGCGAATCCCACGGTGGATATGCGGCATCACGTGAAGGAACCAGCCACGGGCTCCGCCCTTGGGATGGTGGTGAAGCCCAACGAGCCGCATCGCGGTCTCTATGGCCAGTGACGCAGAGGTCCTGTCGACGGGTGATCGCGTGGCGGCGCGTCGCAGCCGGCTGCTGACGATCGACAACAGGTTCCTGCCCCCAATCCTCATCACCTGCATTCTGATTGGGGCCAACCTGTCCTTCGGGATCCTCGAAGGCTGGGAGCGAACGGGGTTGGCGATCGTCACGGCGATCGGAACCGAACTCCTGCTCGGTCGCATCACCCACGACAAGTGGCCGCACCCGGCAAGTGCCTACATCAGCGGTATCAGCGCGGGGATTCTTATCCGGTCGCCGCTCTGGTGGCCGTACTTCTTCGGCAGCTTCATCTCCATCCTTTCGAAGTACGTACTCCGCCTCAACGGACGGCATATCTGGAATCCAACCAACTTCGGCGTCAGTGCCATGGTGTTCCTGGCGCCGGCGACGGTGACCGTCCTCAGTGTTCAGTGGGGCAATGCCGTGGCGCCGATGGCGGTCATCTGGCTCCTTGGTGCGGTGATTGTGTGGCGTGTCGGGCGCGCTCACATCTCGGCGACCTACGTCGTCGCGTTCTTCCTGTTTTCACTCATACGAAGTGCCGTGACCGGCATCCCGTACCTCGCGACCGTCGCGCCGATCACGGGGCCGATGTATCAGCTCTTCATCTTCTTCATGATCACGGATCCCAAGACCACAGTCCGGTCCAGGCGCGGCCAGTGCGTGGTCGTGGTGCTCGTGGCTTTCGTCGAGATGCTGATGCGGCTCGCCGAGGTGGTCTACGCGCCGTTCTACGCGTTGTTCCTGGTGGGGTCGGTTGCGATGATCGTGGAGATCCGCCGCGACACCCGCGCGACGCTGCAGGCTCGTCCGACGCCGGTCTGACTCTACATCCTCAACAAGAGCCCCCTATTTGCCTGCGCAAATAGGCCCGAATAGGGGGCAAATCGCGCACGGTCGCGGCACTACTCCCGAGATGCTGATACTGCCGGCGCAGCTGGCTGTCCAAATACGTGAGGTGAAGCGTTATACGTGGGACGGTCGCTCCACCTGTCGGCATGGGACGCCGGCGCGAGCGGCGGCAGGGAGACTCATTGGAACAGGGCCCCAGGGGTGGACGGATGTCCGTCCGTTCGCCAGGTACCGCGGTTGACCTTATCGAGTCCCGGTCCGGTTGGTTTTCCTCCCTTCCGCAGGGAGCTGCGTTACTCAGCCTTGCGCTTGGCAGTGTTGTGTTACTTGGTCGAGCCCTCGACCTCAGCATCCTGCACGGCCTCCTTCCTGGTATTACTACCGTCAAGTCGAGTGCGGCTACCAGCTTCATCCTGGGTGGTGGGTCGCTCCTGATGCTCGTCCGCGGCCGCGAAGCCTATTTGTGGGCTCGTATCTTCGCTGCCGGTCTACTGGTGCTGATGACCGTGGCATGGGTCGGCGTGGGGCTGGCGGAAGCCGGCCTGACCTCCATTGAACCTGTAGGGCTCGGGTTTCAGGCCACGTTCGGGTTTACCTTGCAAGGCGCCGCGCTCCTTCTCCTGACAAACAAGCGGTTGACCGCGCGGAAGATTGGCGCGGAGCTCGCCCTGGCGGCCGCGTTCGTGGGGTGGGCCGGCCTGATCCTCTACACCTACAGCGCAGGTCTCGTGTCGTGGGAATCCGTGTCCTGGATGGTCTTCACGTCACTTGGTGCGACCGTACTCGGCCTCGGGACGGCGGCCGCTGACGAAGTTCTCAGCCCGTTCCGCGTCCTGCGAAGCGACGGTCCTGGTGGAGCGCTCGCAAGGTATCTGGTGCCGGTCGTGGCCATCACGCCCTTTGTCCTGGGGTGGATAGACCTCGCTGGTCAGCGTGCCGGATGGTACGAGCCGACGCTCGGCGTGGCTGTCCTGACCATCGCCAGCAGCGTTCTCTTCGCGTTCCTTGTCGTCACCTACGCGTCGCGCCTGGACCGCAGCGAGGCACGCCGTCAGTCTGCCGAACGCGTGCTGAGGGAATCGGCGGAATTCAACACGCAGATCGTCGCCAGCGCCCAGGAAGGTATTGTCGTCGTCGACGAACACCAACGGTGTGTGTTGTGGAACCCGTTCATGGAGCGGCTGACCGGCGTCCCGGCGCAGGACGTTGTCGGGAAGCCCCTCATGCAGACGACATCACTCGGCGTGCTGACACAGCTCGAGACGATGGAGCGGGCGTTGGCCGGGCAGCACGTCGAAGACGACGTAGAGAGGCCGACGCCGTCGGGCAGTTCGGCCTGGCTCCTGGTCGCCCACACGCCGCTCAAGAACGCTGATGGCGGCATCAGAGGTGCGATCGTCACGGTTCATGACATCACGGAGCTGAAGCAGGCGGAGCAGGCACTGCGCGAGTCACAGAAGCGGACGTCGACGACGCTGGCCGCACTTGGCGTCGGCGTCTGGGAACTCGATCTTGCGACCCGTGCGGTCGTCTGGACCGAGAACGCATCTCCACTGCTGGCGTCATCACCTGATTCCATTCGCGCGCTCAATGACATCATCGACCGCATTCATCCAGACGATCGGGTGCCGACCTTGTCAGCCATCGACCGGGCGATCGCGACCAGGAGCGACTTCGACGTGGAGTCGCGGATCGTGCTGCCCGACGGCAGCATCCAATGGATGCGCAGCAAGGGTCGTGTTGTGCCTGATCCCACGGGTGGCGCCGAACGGCTGATCGGTGTCACGTCCGACGTGACCGGGCGTCATCTGCTCGAGAGGCAGTTCCTCCAGGCACAGAAGATGGAAGCGGTCGGGCAGCTCGCCGGTGGCGTGGCGCACGACTTCAACAACCTGCTGACCGCCATCCTTGGGTACTCCGCAATGGTCAAGGAGGGCATCAGCGATCCGGTTGGCCGGAAGAACGTCGACGAAGTGATCAAAGCGGCGATGCGTGCGACTGCGTTGACGAAGCAGCTGCTGGCCTTCAGCCGACGGGAGACGCCGGAAGTCGTCGTGCTGAATGCCAACGAAGTCGTGCGGGACCTGCTCGACATGCTGCGACGCCTCATCGGCGAGCATGTCATCCTGAGGACCACGCTTGCCGAAAAGCTGCACTCGATTCGCACCGACCGCGGGCAGCTCGAACAGGTCATCGTGAATCTGGTTGTCAACGCGCGTGATGCGATGCCCAAAGGGGGCCGCCTTGGCGTCAACACGGCCAACGTCCGAGTCGCCTCCGACGTCAACGCTCACGGCGGCCTCATCCCGCCGGGCGACTACGTCGTGCTCGGGGTCACCGACACCGGGATAGGGATCAGCGACGAGGTGCGGGCACACCTGTTTCAGCCGTTCTTTACAACCAAGGTTCGTGGCAAAGGAACCGGCCTTGGCCTTGCGACCGTGCACGGGATCGTGGCCGCCGCTCATGGCTACATCGCCGTCGAGAGCGAGCTCGACAAGGGCGCAACCTTCAAGGTCTACTGGCCGCGGAGCGTCGATCCTGTCCGGGAAAGCCGACCGTTGAACGATGACCCGCCGCGTCTGGACGTTCCGTCAATCTGCACGTCGGTGCTCATCGTCGAGGACGAGGAAGCCGTTCGCTACCTCTCCCGCGTCATCCTCGAGCGCGCCGGCCACAAGGTGTTCGAGGCGTCAACGCCGGAGCAGGCTGAGAGGATGTTGTCCGAGATCGGCCCGTTCGACGTGCTTGTCTCTGACTTGATGCTGCCTGGTGGTCGAGGGACCGAACTGTTTGCGCGCATGCGCCTCCGTCATCCGGCATTGCGCGTGGTGTTCATGTCCGGGTACGTGGATGACGAGATCCTGAAGCAGACAGACGTCGACGCGACGATGCGCTTCATCCAGAAGCCTTTCGCTGCCGCCGCGCTCCTCGATAGCGTCACGAGCCTGCTCGCCACTGACAACGCACGCGGGTGATACACTCGCCACCGCTGCGGGCCGGAAGACTGCACGAGCATGACGTCGCCTCTCCAGCGTTTCAAGGACGCGCAGGATCAGCGGGCCTCGGGTTTCGAGTCGGCGCTCTCCGAGATACGTGAAGGCGGCAAGCGCAGTCACTGGATCTGGTACGTGTTCCCCCAGTTATCCGGACTCGGTCAATCGGCGGCCGCGCAGACCTACGGCCTGCGAGGCGTGTCCGAAGCCAGGGAGTATCTGCGCGATCCTCTCCTCCGTTCGCGGTTCCTAGCCATAGCCTCAGCTGTCGCTGAACAGGTCGGCCATCGTCACGTGTCGCTGCAGCGGTTGATGGGCTCGCCGATTGATGTGAGGAAGCTCGTGTCGTCGCTGACGCTCTTCGGTCACCTTGCGAACCAGTTGCACGCCGAAAATGGCGGCGACGACTACGCTGCGCTCGCTCGCGTCGCGCACGAGCTCCTCACTGTGGCGAAGACGGAAGGTCACGCTCCCTGCCAATTCACGCTCGATCATCTTCGATGATCGAGGCGGCGCCTCTCGATCAGTAGATCGGTGTATTCGGCGGCAACCCGCAGAGCACGCGACCGTACAGCTCCAGCGCCGTCTGCGTGTGCATGATCGCGTGATTGGCCAGCGCCTGCACGTCACGCTGGAAGCGCTGAATCGGGACGTGTGTTTGAATCGACGAGGCACCGCTCGCGTAGAACAGCGTGTCGACCGACTGTCTCGCCAGGCCCATGGCAAAGGCGATGTGCGCGCGGGACTTGACGCGTGAGTCGAGCGACATCGGTCCGCCCGTATGGCGATCGAGGAGCGCTGCCGCCCGCCGCACGTGAGCGTCGGCTGATTCGAGCGTCAGGGCAGCGTCGGCCAGCTGAAGATGAGTGACCGGTGCTTCAGCCTTGTTCGTGTAGAAGGTGTAGGCGATGCCGCGGCCCGGAAGCCGCGAGCGAAATTCCTCCAGCGCGCCGCGGGCCATGCCGAGCAGCGTGCCGCCGGCGTTGACGGTCAGCACGGGAGACAGCGGGTAGTTGAAGTAAGGGTTGTCCGCGTTGTGGCGGGCTGGCAGCCGTGCCTCGAGCATATCCGGCAACCTGAGACAGCGATAACCGGGGACGAACACGTTATCGGCCACGATGGTGTTGCTGCCGGTCGCCGACATCCCGGTGGCGTACCAATCGTCGATGATCGTGAGTTCGCGGCTGCGCGCAATCACGCATGTCGGGACCGCCTCGGCTCCAGTGCCGACAACAGCGTTCAGCACCGTCCAGCGCGCACCGTGGCAGCCGGTGTTGAATCCCCATCGGCCGCTGACGACGAGGCCGCCGTCTTTCGGCACACCCGTTCCCGTCGGCGAGAAGACGCCGCTGATGCGCGGGTCGCGATCCGCGAAGATCTCGTCCTGTGCCTGATCGGGGAACGTCCCGACGAGCCATGACATCGCGCTGAAGATCGTGGCGACCCATGACGTCGAGGGGCAGCCGCGAGCGAGATGAGCCAGCACCTCGCACTGCGTCTCGAAATCGACTTCCGCGCCACCGTATCGTTTGGGCGCGGTCATGGAGAAGATGCCGGCGTCGCTCAGGGCATCGAAGCTCGCGTCGGACACACGCCGGGACTGCTCCGCGACAGTGGCACGTTCGAGAAGGAGTGGAACCAGCGCGGCCGCGCGTTCGACCAGGGTCATGCCGCCGATTCTACTCGGAACCATCGGCACGCTTCAGATCGACGTAGCGCTCGTCTTCGCTGCGATACACGCGAACCCGCCACGGATTGCAGCAGATCTCACAATCCTGGATGAACGAGCCGCGCACGTCCGGCTCGATGTAGATGTCGACCTGCTCTCCGCAGTACGGGCAGGTGACCGTGAAGGTGTCGTCCATTCAGATCTTTTCGGCAGGCATGTCTTCTGCGCTCGTGCGACCGACGCCCTTGAGCCGAACGGTCACAGGCCGATGCGGGAATTCGATCCCGCGCGCCTCGAAGGCGAGCTTGATCCGCCGACGGAACTCGCGGCCGACACTCCACTGCTGGATCGGCACGGTCTTGATGCGAACGCGCAGCTGCACGGAGGTCTCACCAAACGACTCGACGCCGAGCACTTCGAGCGGTTCGAGGATGTGGGATCCATGCACCGGGTCGGTCCGCAGTTCCTCCGCAACCGAGCGGAGCACATCTTCGACGGCGTCGACGTTCTCCTCGTACGGGATCGCGATGTCGAGCACGGCGTAGGAGAAGTCCTTGGTCATGTTGGACAGGTCGTTGATCACACCGTTCGGGATGACGTGCACCGTTCCGTCGTGGCCGCGAAGGACAATTGTCCGCAGGCGGATCGCTTCGACGAGACCGGACTTGCCATTGATCGAGACGACGTCGCCGAGGCGGACCTGGTCCTCCAGGATCAGGAAGAAACCTGCGATCACATCGCGGACAAGATTCTGTGCTCCGAAGCCCACTGCGAGGCCGGCGATCCCGGCGCCGGTCAGGATCGGGCGGATGTCGACGTTGAACAGCGAAAGCGCCATCAGCGTGGCGACGCCGACGACGAGCAGCGTGGCGACGACGCGCAGCAGCTGACCGAGCGTGGCGATGCGCTTCCTGCGTTCGAGCAGGTCCGTCTGGCTGCCGTCGCGAGAGACGAGAAAGATCTGAAGGCTGTCGATCAGAAAGTGCGAGGCCCGCGCGACGAGATACGCGCTGGTGGCGATGACGACCAGGCGCAGACCCGGGCCCATCAGCCACGACATCACCTCTTCGGCGGAGATTCTGGGAGCCCCCCGCACGCCGATCCCGCGCAGCATGACGAGACCCGCGACGAGGAGGGCGACGAACCAGAGCGTCGAACGAACGAAGCGGGTGAGGCGTTTGGCGAACTGGGCTCCCTCGTCGAGCACGCCGTCGCGCTCGAGTCGGGCGGCAAAGCGGTCGATCGCTCGAGTCGCAAAGCGCAGCACCGCCCAGACGAGCAGGGCGGCCGCCAGAGCTCCGGCTACAGCCGGAAGCAGTGTCGTGAGGTTCATCGCGTCGGACATACAGGCAGGGCTCTCGACACAGTCTAAGACGTCGACACCTGCCGACGGTACCCCCGACAGTGGTGTGTGTGTATTCGGCGGTCTTTTCGGCCTAGTTCCGGCCCTGGTGAGAGTCGCTGCGAGCCCGCTCGCTCAGCCAGTCATCACTCATGACCAGCGGGGCTGGCTGCCGCCACCAGCGCACGAGGAGGGCCGTCATGGCCGACACGAAGCCCAGCACTGTCACCGCTATGAGCGGCGTGGCCGGAGCCTCGAGTTTCTCTATGCGGACGGTCACGTTGCACTGAATTCAATCTACGTGCCAGCGCTTAAAGAGTCATAGATGAGATATCTCGTCAGCGCTGGAGCGCTCCTGTTCAGGAAACTGATGCTCGAGAATCCGCTTGGCGATCCCGCGTCCGCCGATGCCGAAGGCGATGGCGACCGCCAGGCTGAGTGCTCCAAACGCAATCGCAAAAGCCGTCAGCACGACCGATCGCGCGACCGCGATCTGTTCGAGTGCCATGGCACCCGTCAGGATGAGGATCAGCCACCGCACCGCACCGCTCAACAGGCGCGGAGAGGGGACGCGGGCGTTGACTGCCGCGAGTACCGTCGCACGCCACGCGAAGTTAGCGACGACGAAGCCGATGATGAGAATCACGACCGCGAGCAGCAACCGCGGCACGAATGCCCAGAAACTCTCCAGCAATCCCTGCAAAGACTCGAAGCCCAGTACATCGATCCCTGACAGCAGGAAGCCCAGCCAGACGAGCCAGAACACGATCGCGCCGATCAGCGCATCGGCCGGAGGGAGGTCAGCGGTCCGAAGCAGGGAAGCGACACCAAATCGCTCTGCCGCGACGTTGATTCGGACCCAGCCGAGCAGTACGCGAACCAGGGTTCGCAGCAGCATGGCGATCAACCATCCCATGATGATGATGGCCAGGGTCGTGACCATTCGCGGCAGGAAGACCGCGAGCGAATCCACGAAATTCGTTCCGGCCTGTCTGAGGGCGTTCGCGATCATCTGGGCCATGACTCACCTCGGGCTGTTGTTCCAGCGCAGAATGAGGTCGGGTTTCGAACGTTCAAAATCCCGACACAACGACTCGAGCGCTTCTTCCACTTCTGCCTCAGGCGCACCGGCGTACTGCCGGAGGAACGAGCCCGTCCGGCCGAGATAGAGTGGTGCGAGCGCTTGCACAACGTGATCTCGCCGCATCACCCCGGCGCGGTAGGCGAGCATGAACTCATAGACGGTCGCAACCCACAACTCGTCCGGGTAACGCAGATGCGCCCCTTGTTTGGTCGCGATCCGCTCGAGGGTCGACAGCGTGTCCCCGCTCAGGATGTGCTCGAGCACCGACCGCAGATTCTCGAGGTCCTTCGCAAACGCCTCGGTCAGGCGGCTTCCGGCCACCGTCGGTGGTTCGACGGCCACGGGAGGCGGGGGACTGACCAGCATTATCGGTTCCGACCCACTGCGTTCGAGCCAATACGGCGCGTGCCGTTCGAGACAGTCGAACGCCGAGCGCACGACCTGTTCCGAACAGTTCTCCAAAGGGCGCTCGCGGCGGCCCGGGCGGATGCGGGTTGAGACCGGCCTGACAACACCGGAAGCCGCGCGCGAGTGCTTCCCCGGTGACCCAGAGGTCGATTCCAACCCGCCCCAACTCGGTGTCCCAGACATCCTGTTCGAGGCAGTGTGTGACGAAACGGCTCGAGCAGGTGAATTCCGGCGCCACCGGCTCACGAACCTGCCAGCCATAGGCGGCTCGCATCAGCGGGCGTACCAACTGCGTGACAAGTGGGCCGTCGAGCGGATGGCGTGGATAGACCGGCGCAACGTAGTCGTACTGCTGGTCGCGTACCGGTCTGACCAGCGCTGCGATGCCCTCTGGTGTGATGCCGGAGACGTCGGCATTGATGACGGCGACAGCGCGCGCCTGCGTCAACTCGGCTGCCGTCATGATCTGGCGCAGTGCGTTTCCCTTGCCCGGCACGCCGTGATACGGCGTGCTGATGCGATGAACGGTTCGCAGCGAGTGCGACACGGTGACGGTGCCAGAGTCGTCTGTGGACGCATGCCGAACCATGTTCGGCGTCCCGTCGTCCGAGCCGCCGTCGGAGTTGATGAGGACGGTGCGATCGCGGGGGAAGTAGCGCGCGAACGACTGATGGACGGCCTTGACGACCGAGCGGATCGTTGAGGCGTTGTTCAGCGTGGGGACGCCGACGAGCACGTCCACATGGCCGACGGCCATGAGGTGGTGCAGCAGTTCGTCCGAGAGCAGGCTGTCGCTCGCCACACGTCACCACACCGGACAGTCGCGCCGCCCGATGTGCGGAACGTGGCCGTGAGCGGCGACACGAGAAGAAAGACGTGCGGACACTAGAGTCTTCTCAGTCTGAACCAGTAGAACGCGTATGGGCCCAGCGTCAACATGTACGGAAGCTCACCGATGCGCGGGAACAGACTTCGCCCGAACATCTCGATCGGCACCGCACCGGCGAGCGACTGCAGATCGAGTTCGACCGCCTGCGCGCTGCTCGAGAGATTGCAGACACAGAGCACCTGATCTCTGCCGAGCGTCCGCAGATAGGCGAGCACGCGGTGATTGGCCGGCTTGAGAAACGTCGTGGATCCACGGCTGAAGACAGGAGTGGACTGCCGCACTGCAATGAGCCGGCGCATCCAGTTCAGCAGCGAGTGATCGGCCCGTGTCTGTGATTCGACGTTGACCGCCTGATAGCCAAAGAGCGGGTTGGAGATCAACGGTTGCGCCAGCCGCTCGGGGTCGGCGCTAGAAAACCCGGCGTTCCATCCTCCGTTCCACTGCATCGGCGTTCGCACACCGTTGCGATCGCCGAGGTAGATGTTGTCCCCCATGCCGATCTCGTCGCCGTAGTAGATGATCGGGCTTCCCGGCATCGACATCAGCAATCCGTTCATCAGCTCGATGCGGCGTCGATCCCCATCGATCAGGGGAGCGAGACGCCGCCGGATGCCCAGGTAGATTCGCGAGTCGGGATCGCGCGCGTACTCGTCGATCATGTAGGCGCGCTCGACGTCGCTCACCATCTCGAGCGTCAGCTCGTCGTGGTTGCGCAGGAAGATGCCCCATTGGCACGTGTCAGGGATGTCTGGTGTGCGCTCGATGACCTCGACGAGCGGCTTGCGATCTTCGAGCCGCACGGCCATGAACATGCGCGTCATCAAGGGGAAGTGAAACGCCATGTGGAACTCGTCGCCGTTGCCGAAGTACGGCCGCACGAGTTCGGGAGGCTGGTTGGCCTCGGCGAGGAGCATACGGTCCGGAAAGTGCTCATCGAGGTTCGCACGCAGGAACTTGATGACGTCGTGCGTCTCGGGCAGGTTCTCGCACGATGTGCCCTCCCGTTCAATGAGGTAGGGAACGGCGTCGACCCGGAACCCGTCGACGCCAAGCCCCAGCCAGAAGCGCATCACGTTCCACATCTCTTCGCGCACTGCCGGGTTGTCGTAGTTCAGGTCAGGCTGATGGCTGAAGAACCGGTGCCAGTAGTAGGACTTGGACTCGGGATCCCACGCCCAGTTCGATCGCTCTGTGTCGATGAAGATGATGCGGACGCCGCGGTACCGATCGTCGGTGTCGCTCCAGACGTACCAGTCGCGCCGCGGGTTGTCGCGCGACATCCGGGCTTCCTTGAACCAGGCGTGCTGGTCGGAGGTGTGATTGAGGACCAGCTCGGTCACGACGCGCAGGCGACGTTGCGTGCGCGGCATCGAGGAACTCGCGAAAGTCGTCGAGAGTGCCGTAGCTCGGATGGATGCTGTAGTAGTCCGCGATGTCGTACCCGTCGTCTCGAAACGGTGACGGATACATCGGCAACAGCCACAAGCAGGTCACGCCAAGGTCGGCGAGGTAATTGAGCTTGCTCGACAAGCCGCGAAAATCGCCGATGCCATCGCCGTTGCTGTCGGCAAACGTCTTGACGTGCAGCTGGTAGATGACCGCGTCCTTGTACCAGAGCGGTTGCCGATCGGCCGCCGGTACGGGCAACGGCATGCTCATACGAGACCGCCATTCACAGGTGGCTCGGCGAGCCTGAACACGACCGTGGATCGCCCGGTGAGCTCGTAGTGCGCGGCGTCGTACTGGATTCGCCGGGCCCATCGCGCATCCGAGGTGTCGAGCAGTCGTTCCCAGCGCCGCTCGGGCTCCCGGCGGGGAAATGCAAAAAGCACCGGCTTGTCGTCGGCGCTGAACAGCACGAAGAGTGTGTCGCCTACGATCGGGTTGCCGTGCTCGTCGGTCTCGTCAATCTGAGAGCCGTCCAGTCGAACGCCCAACGCACGCGCATCGCTCCCCCACATCGCTTCGGACATTTCGCTGCCGTCCGGTGCGAACCACGTGATGTCCTTGATGGCGCCCTCGAGCACGCTCTTTCCCTGGAAGAAGCGTCGTCGCTTCAAGACCGGTTGATTCCGGCGCATCTCGATGACGTACTTGGTGAAGCGCAACAGATCTTCCTGCTCGGCCGATCGCTGCCAGTCGAGCCAGCTGATCTCGTTGTCCTGGCAATAGGCGTTGTTGTTGCCCCGCTGCGTGCGCCCCATCTCGTCGCCGGAATACAGCATCGGCACACCCACCGAGAGGAAGACCGTCGCCAGGAAGTTGCGCTTCTGCCGTTCGCGTACACTGCGAATCTTCGCATCGGAGGTGGGTCCTTCAACACCGTAGTTGAAGCTATGGTTGTTGTTCTCGCCGTCGCGATTGCCTTCGAGGTTCGCTTCGTTGTGCTTCTGGGTGTAGCTGACGAGATCGTGAAGGGTGAACCCATCGTGACAGGTGACGAAGTTGACGCTGGCGTGAGGACGACGGCCGCTATGGTCGTAGAGATCGCTGCTGCCGGCGATTCTCGTGGCCAACTCGGAGATCAGGCCGCGGTCGGATCGCCAGAATCTGCGGATCGAATCACGATATCGCCCGTTCCATTCCGCCCAGCCCACCGGGAAATTTCCGACCTGATATCCACCCTCGCCAAGATCCCACGGCTCGGCAATGAGCTTGACCTGCGAGATGACCGGATCCTGGTGAATGATATCGAAGAAGGCACCAAGACGATCGACGGCGTGTAATTCGCGCGCGAGCGCGCTGGCCAGGTCGAACCGGAATCCATCGACGTGCATCTCCAGGATCCAGTAACGCAGACTGTCCATGATGAGCTGAAGCACGCGCGGGTGTCGCATGTTCAGCGTGTTTCCGCAACCCGTGTAGTCCTGATAAAAACGGGGATTCTTGGGATCCAGCCGGTAGTACCGACTCGTTGTCAACGCCGCGCAGCGACAGCGTGGGTCCGAGATGGTCGCCCTCCGCCGTGTGGTTGTATACGACGTCCAGAATCACCTCGATGCCAGCCGCGTGCAGATTGCGGACCATCGTCTTGAACTCGCGCACCGATCCGGATGAGCTTTTGCTCATGGAGTACCTGGTATCGGGCGCGAAAAAAGCACTGGTGTTGTAACCCCAGTAGTTGCTGAGGTGCCGTTCGACGAGGTGACGATCGTAGGCGTGGTGATGGACCGGCATCAGTTCCACGGCGGTGATCCCAAGGTCCTGCAGGTGCCTGATCGCTTCGTCTGAGCCAAGGCCCGCGTAGGTGCCGCGCATGGCTTCTGAGAGCCGTGGATGTCGCCGCGTAAACCCCTTCACGTGCAGTTCGTAGATGACCGTCTCGTGCCAGGGCGTTCGAGGGCGATGGTCCTCGCCCCAGGTGAACGCGGGATCGATGACGGCGGCGAGCATCGCAAAGGGTGCGTTGTCGCGTGTGTCGAAGGCGAGGTCCTCTTTGGGATCGCGGAACCGGTAGCCGTGAACCTCGTCGCTCCAGCGAATGTTCCGTCCGATGGCCTTGGCGTACGGCTCGAGCACAACTTTGTTGGGGTTGAACCGGTGGCCGCGCTCGGGATTGTACGGGCCGTGAATCCTGTAGCCGTACAACTGTCCGGGCAGAATACCCAGGAGATAGCCGTGCCAGATGAGGTCGGTCTGCTCGAGAAGCGTGATGCGGGCGGACTCGCGGTCGCTCTCCGGGGAGTCGAACAGGCAGAGCTCAACCTTGGTGGCGTGCTCGGAGAAGATCGCGAAATTCACGCCGGAACCGTCCCAGGTGGCGCCGAGCGGATACGGTGAGCCGGGCCGGACTTTCATGACGGCCTCGGCAATCGAGTAGCGTGCGGATGTTCTGGAATCTCAACTATGGGCATCAGGATGAGGTCGGGATGAGCGGCTCGATCCTAACACCGCCACCTCTTGTCGGCAGGAGCTCAGGCGGTCGACGAGATAGGAAACCGCGGAGATCCGGCCAAGCGAGGGTGTGTTTTGAGGTGGGTTTTTAGGTGTCGAGCGCGCGAGCGTGTGCCGCCTGGGCACGCGCACGCGTCTTGCGGGCGGCCGCGACGACGCGCTGTGAAACCCGATGGGCCCTGAGGAATTGCTCCATTTCCAAAGTCGGCAGCGGCGGACTGAGCAGGTGACCCTGATACAGGTCGCATCCATGGCGTTCCAGAAATGCGCGCTGAACTTCCTGTTCGACGCCTTCGGCGACGACCGTGAGACCGAGCGAATGGGCCATCATGATGATTGCCCGCACGAGCGCTCCCTGTCGGGCGCCGGCGCCGATGTCCTCGATAAAGGCCTTGTCGATTTTCAGGACGTCGACCGGAAGTCGCTGCAGCCGCCCGAGCGACGAATACCCTGTTCCGAAGTCGTCGACCGAGATGCGGACGCCTTCTTCGCGCAATTCCGAGAGCGGTCGTGTGGCCACCGCATCCGAGAACATCAGGCTGCTCTCGGTGAGCTCCAGTTCGATCATCGACATCGACAAGCCGGCGTCACGAACGTGTGCACGCAGCATCGAAGGCAGGACACCGTCACGCACTTCGACGCCGGAAATGTTGATCGCCAGCCGCAACTCGTGTCCCAGCTGCGCCTGATGCCACGCCCGGAACTGCTTCATCGCTGTTCCGCACACGAAGTGGGTGATCTCGGAAATCAGCCCGGCGTCCTCGGCCAGCTGGATTAACTCGTTGGTCGGCACGTAGCCACGTGCCGGATCGTGCCAGCGTACCAGCGCCTCGAGGCCATGGAGCGTACCGGTTCGCAGATCCGCCTGCGGCTGGTAATGAACCTCGAGCTCACCCAGATCGATTGCACGACGAACGGTGCTGAAGACCAGAGGCGTCGCCGCCGATGGCCGCGCCATGTCATCCGTGTAACGGCGCATCGTGTTGCGGATTCGTTTCGCCGCGTACAACGCATCGTCAGCCATGCGGAGCAGGGCTGGCTGACTGTCGCTGTGGTCAGGGTACGCCACGGCGCCAATGCTGCAGGAGATGTGAACCTCGTGACCGTCGAGGACGAATGGCTGCCTGACGATGTCGAGCAGCTTGTTGGCGACGAACTCGGCGCGCTCGAAGGCGGACATCTCGGTGAGCACCACGGCGAACTCGTCGCCGCTGAGCCGTGCAACGGTGTCCTGCGCGCGAATGACGGAGTGGAATCGGTCCGCGACTTGCTGCAGCAACAGATCGCCGATCGTGTGTCCGAGGCTGTCGTTCACCACTTTGAAGCGGTCGAGATCGATGTAGAAGATCGCGAGGCGGCGCCGATTGCGTGCGGCACTGGCGATCGCCTGTCCCAGCCGATCGAGGAACAGCTGGCGATTGGGCAGGCCGGTCAGTGTGTCGTGATACGCGAGATGCGTCAGCGTCGCCTGCCGCCGCTCGTTGATCCGGCGCATGAGGCTGAACCCGGTGCCGATACCCAGATACTTTCCACGTCGTGTAACGATGAAGCCATCGAAGATGTACTTCGTGCTGTCGTCACTCAGGATTTCGCTGAGCTGATCGATGGGGGCATGTTCATCGAGGATGAGCGGCGTCCTGTCCATGATGAGGCCGACATGGCGATTCTTCAGGATGTCGCCGCCGAACTGCTGCCAAAGCGTCTCCCGGAAGCGAAAGCGGTTGAGCAGCCCGATCGGTGTGCCGTGGTCATCAACGACGGCTAAAGCATAGAGCGTGGGATCGGCCTGGAACGCCTCGTGCGCGGTCAGCGCCGAAGAGATCACGCGCAGGGGAGGGGTCGACCGCACGAGTCCGGCCAGCGTCTCGTCCGTCGGTGTTGCCCGTTGGCTCTTGTCGATGTGCAGTGGAACCCGTGCAATCTGTGGCCGGGACATTCTGAGAGACATATCGACTGGTAGGGCCGGAACCAGAAGAGCAGGACTGTAAACCCTCTGGAGAATTCTGTTGTGAAAACGAGAGAAGTCGTGTGTCGTCCCGGTCAGGCGCCTGTTGTCACAGGGGCGAACGGTGGGCCAAGAGCCGCAACGAAGAATTCTTCGTTCTTCGTTCTCTGTTCTGCTCACCGAGCAGTGTGGTCAACTTGGCGCTGAGCGCGGGGCCGAGATGATCGATGCGGGCGATGGTGGTGGCGTTGCCGTAAAAGAGAGAGACGTCGTGGCCGATGCCAATCGCCGCCAACTGCACGGGTGATCGTGTTTCGATGCCCGTGACGACGTGTTGAAGGTGATTTTCGAGGTACTCGTAGCCGTTGGCGGCGAGCGTCGCTTCATCCATCGGCGTGCCGTCGGAGACGACGACCAGGATCTTCCGGCGTTCTGATCGTGCGAGCAACCGCCCGTGCGCCCAGTCCAACGCCTCGCCGTCGATGTTCTCCTTCAACATCTCGTCGTGCAGGAACAGGCCCAGTGCGATGCGTGCGCGACGCCATGGCACATCGGCGCTCTTGATCATGATGTGCTGGAGCGAGTTGAGACGGCCAGGGTTCGGTGGGTACCCGCTTTCCGCCCACTCGCGCGCTGGCTCGCCGCCATCCCAGTCCCGCGTCGTGAAGCCCAGGATCTCGCAACGCACACCGCATCGCTCGAGCACGCGGGCGAAGATTTCGACAGTCAGCGCGGCGATCAGCATTGGCCTGCCGCGCATCGATCCCGAGTGATCGATCAGCAGTGTGACGACGGTGCTCGGGAACGGCGATTCGCTCTCTTCTTTGAACGGCCGGGCCGTGCCGCGGCTGGACACAAGCGCGGCAAGCCGGGATCCATCGATCACGCCCTCATCGAGATCGAAGCGCCAGTGCCGGGTCTGTCGCGCCATCAGCACGCGCAGAAGGCGCTTTGCCAGGCGTGCGACGACCGGTCGGATGGCCCCGAGCTCCGCTTCGAGCTTCAAGTGAAGTTCGGCCAGCTCCGCGCGGCCGACGAGACTGGCAGCGTTGACGACGCGGTCGTAGGCCGTGCTGAAGGCGCGATACGGTGTAGCCGTCGTGCCTCCCTGCGTGATCGCCCCCGAGCCGGCCGACCCTTCCGAATCGTCGGATCCTTCATGCCGTTTCTTGAGCGGTGCAGCGGTGGCGCCAGGATCACCTCGCCGCGGAAGCGTTCGAATAGTTAATTTCCGGCGCAGCTCGAACGGCAGCGGACTCGCGGAAGACGCGTCGTCGCGTGGGATATGCGGGAGCGCGTCGCGAATCCACTGCGCAGCTGCGTGGGCAAACTGATCCTGATCCTTCAGGAGTGCGGCGAGGCCCGTCAGCCGTTCGATCAGGGATGGCGCGAGCCGGCGGCGAAGCGGTCCCACCGCGGCCGTCTTTTCCTTCGGGGCGCCCAGGCCGCTGAACGATTCAAAGGCGAGCCAGCGCACACCGTCCGGCTCTGGCCCGGGATGTGCCAGAAGGTTGTTGGCGATTCCAGTCAACCAGCGCGCGCCGATGGCATCGAGGCGCGCCTGTTCCATGGCATCGAACAGCTCGGCCGAAGGCGACTCCGTTGGTTGATGACGGCTATGGGTAGCGGGGGCGTGGAAACGCGCCCGCAGTGCCAGGCGATCGCCACAAGCACGCAGTCCCGATAGCGTCGCCGCATCCGACTGCGCGATGACGGCGTCGGCGTATTCGAGGCCGCTCAGCGCACGGGTGCACGCACCGACGGCTTCGACCGTGCGATCGGGAAACGGGCTGCTCGAATTCACGCCTTCCCCGGCCCGCGGCGATCGTCGGGGAGGTCGTGGCCCATGCAGCGCTGGTAGTACTCGGCCACGAGGGCGCGCTCGTCCTCATCGCAGCGATTGAGGAATGTCAGCTTGAAGGCCAGGGCGGCGTCGTGGAAGAGCGTCGCGTTCTGCGCCCATGTGACGACCGTGCGGGGCGACATCAACGTCGAGAGATCGCCGTCGGTAAACCCTCGCCTCGTCAGGTTGGCCAGGGCCACCATGGCACTGACCTGGGCGCGGCCATCAGCGTTGCGGTACTCGGGACAGCGCGCCAGCACGACGTCGATTTCCCGATCGTGCTCCAGGTAGTTCAATGTGACGACGATGTTCCAGCGATCCATCTGACCCTGATTGAGCGGCTGTGTGCCGTGATAGAGGCCGCTGGCATCGCCCAGTCCCACGGTGTTGGCGGTCGCAAACAAACGGAACGACGGATGCGGTTCGATGACGCGGCTCTGATCCAGCAATGTGAGACGTCCTTCGACCTCGAGCACGCGTTGAATGACAAACATCACGTCGGCGCGCCCTGCGTCGTACTCGTCGAAGACGAGTGCGCACGGTCGCTGCAGCGCCCAGGTCAGGATTCCCGGTTGAAACTCGGTGACCTGCTTTCCCTCGCGCACCACGATCGCGTCCTTGCCGATCAGATCCATTCGGCTGACATGGCCGTCTAGGTTGACGCGGACACACGGCCAGTTCAGTCGCGACGCAACCTGCTCGACGTGACTCGACTTGCCGGTACCGTGGCGTCCCTGCACCATGACGCGCCGGTTGTGCAGGAATCCGGCGAGCAGGGCGAGCGTGGTCTCGCGGTCGAACACGTAGTCGGGATCGAGGGCCGGTACGTGCTCCTCTGGTGAGGCGAAGGCGGGCACCTGGAGATCCGTGTCGATTTTGAACAACTCGCGGGCCGAGACAATCACATCGGGCTGGCCGGGAGTGACAACCTGACCGGCCGGTTGATACGCGGGACTCATGCTCATTCAGCCAATTATCCCAGATTGAACGCGGCGGCCTTCTTTGCCATGATCTGCGGCCTGTATTCATAGGTCTGATCAGGGAGGGTGAGATGGTGAGGAAGTGCCTCGGCGTGATGGCCGTTGTCGGTCTGGCTGTGTCGACCGCCAGCGCACAGGACGCGAAGACGGTGATCAGCAACGCTTCGAGAGCCATGGGCGTCGAGAGCCTGAATTCGATTCACTTCTATGGCACGGCGCAGAACGGCAACCTGGGCCAGAACAACAACGCAAATCAGCCCTGGCCGATGGCCGCGATGAACGACTACGTTCGCGCCATCGACTTCACGCAAGGCGGCGTCTCGCGCCACCTGGGCGACCTACGCGGTACCCGTGACCGGTGGCCGCGCAACGCTGGCTGTCGGCACGCCGCAGACGCAGCAGCTCATTACGCCCGAGACGATGGCGTGGGCACAGCAGCTCGAGATCTGGGTGACTCCCTGGGGCTTCCTGAAGGGGGCCGCGGCCAACAATGCGACGGTGCGCGCCCAGACCGTCAACGGGCAGCGGTATCAGGCGGTGACCTGGAATTCGCCTTTCAAGTCTCCGGGTGGCCAGGCGTATCGGCTGGTTGGTTTCATCAATAACCAGAACCTCGTCGAGCGCGTGCAGACCTGGGTCGAGAACCCGATCTTCGGAGACATGCTCGTCGAAGCCGAGTACACCCAGTATCGTGACAACAACGGCCTGAAGTACCCCGCGCAGATCGTGCAGAAGCGCGGTGGCTGGCCGACCTTCGAGATGTACGTCCTCGGCGCGCACGCCAACCCGGCGAACCTGCAGGCGCTGATGACGCCGACGCCTCCGCCTGCCGGCCGGGGCGGTGGACCTGGTGGTGGCGCACCCGCGGGAGGCGCGGGCGGCGCAGCGGCAGCTCCGACATCAGAGAAGCTCGCCGAGGGTGTGTTCCGTATCAACGGTGCCTACAACGCGCTGGCGATCGAGTTCGCCGATCACATCGTGCTGTTCGAGCCCGGACCACAGAACGAAGCGCGAGCGCTGGCGATCATCGCCGAAACGAAGAAGGTCATCCCGAACAAGCCGATTCGCTACGGCGTCATCTCGCATCATCATTTCGATCACACGAGCGGTCTGCCGGCCGTCGTCGCCGAGGGGATCACCATCGTGACGCCCGAGGTGAACCGGGCGTTCCTCATGAACGCGCTGTCGGCGCCGCGAACGCTGGCGCCGGACTCGCAGTCGAAGTCGGGGAAGAAGCCCGTCGTCGAGGGCTTCAAGGGTGACAAGCGGGTCTTCCAGGACTCGACTCGGACATTCGAGCTGCACGTGATCCAGGGTCTCCCTCACGCTGATGGGAACGTCGTGGGCTATCTGCCGAAGGAGAAGATCCTGGTGTACGCCGACATGTTCAACCTCCCGCCGGCAGATGCTCCCGTGCCCGATCCTCCGGTCGTCGGCACGAGGGTGTTCGCCGACAACATCGACCGGTTGAAGCTCGATGTCGAGCGCATCATGTCGGTGCACAGCCTGAACCCCGATCGGCTGACGTCGGTGGCTGACATCAAGGCGTCGCTGGGGAGGAAGTGAGGCGGTTGATCCGGCTAAAGCCGGACGCTGCGTCTGCGAGGTCCCGTTTTGACCCGACCTCGCAGCCTCCGTAACGTATCCAGATTCTTCTTGTCGTAGGGATCGACGACGAGCGTTCCCGCGCGCTCGGCGTTCCTGGCCTTCTCCGTCTCGATCAGAATGGCGCGATCGGCAAATCGGGGGTCGGCAAGCAGCCGCCGAAACGGTTCGAGGCCGACGAATCCCTTGCCGATATGTTCGTGACGATCGACACGACTGCCGCACGGCTTCTTCGAGTCGTTGCCGTGAAAGACCTCGAGACGATCGACGCCGACAAGGCGCTCGAATGCCTCGAACGTGTCGTCGTAGCCCGATGGGTCGCTGATGTTGTAACCCGACGCAAGCAGATGGCACGTGTCGAGGCACACTCCCACGCGTGGCGAGCCATCGAGGTGCGTAAGTATCGTCGCCAGATGCTCGAAGCGATGCCCGACGGTCCGCCCCTGACCTGCTGTGTGCTCGAGCAGCACTTTGACCTTGTGCTGTGGGCGCGCCTCGAACGCACGTGCGATCGCATCGGCGACCAGCCGTAAGGCATCTTCTTCCGTGCCTGCGGTGCACGTGCCCGGATGGATCACGACGCCACGGAGGCCAAGGGACTCCGCCCGATCGAGCTCGTCGATGAAAGCAGCAAGCGACTGCTGACGAAGGAGCGGCAGGGAAGTCGCCAGATTGATCAGGTAACTGGCGTGCGAGACCACGGGTTGCAGTCCCGTTTCGTCGACGCGTTGACGAAACCTGACAATCTCCTCGGGGGCGATCGGCTTCCCCAGCCACTGGTTCGCGTTCTTGCAGAAGATCTGCAACGCCTCACAGCCGTGCACGATTGCGCGATCGACCGCCTTCGAGACTCCACCGGCGACCGACATATGTGCGCCTATTCGCATGTCGTCCCATGGTAGCCGTGCCCTCGAGGTTGTGAGAGACTGAGCCTCTCCTGATGCTTGAACTGCCCTCTCGCGCGGCGCTCGTGTCGCTGACCCGGGCGGCCAGGGGCATTGCGCCTTTGCAGAGCCTCGGATTTGTCCGAAGCCTGGACGATGCGCGTGTGGAGATGTTGTTCTCCCATACCAACGGCGTGAGCGAACACGTCGTGCAGAGGTCAGAAGTGCCTGCGGTGCTTCGGCCCTCAGTCGAAGGTGCCCGGCAGGAAGAGACCCGGTGGATTGGCGCGAACCCCGAGGGCGTCATCGAGTGGCTGCTGGCACTCGGCAATGTCGGTCGCGTGGCGTCGTTCCACGTGCCTGGCCGTGAGCCGGCGATGCGCGCCTGGATGGGATTTCCTGACCCCGACCCGCTCGCCGTCGAACAGCTGGAAGCACTGGAGGCCGCACTTCAGGCGAATGCCGATCTTCTGTGGCGGGCGTGTCCTCCGAGGAAGCGAGCGCGCAGTTGCGGCGCCTCGAGGCGGCGGCGCATCTGCTGCCGGCCCTGCTTCACGTGCTCGATGTCCGGGAAGTGTTCGATCGCCTCTCCATGATTGCGAAGCGGGCGTTGCCGCATGACGTGCTGCAGCTCCGCATCTTCAGTGAAGACCTGAAGAGTCTGACCACCTACGCAAGCTCAGACGGTGGCAGCGACGTCGGAGTGACCGTGCCGCAGGCCTATCCAGCATCGGTCACGCGATCGTGGCATTTCGATATCGTGGACGACCTGTCGACTCATGCGATCGAGCAGCATCTGGTTGCGGCGACGTCTGGGGCACGATCAACGCTTCGCATTCCGATTTGGTTCGGCAATCGAGTGATTGGCGGTGTGGTCTTCCTGTCGCTGAAGCCGGACAGGTACACGACCGCCGACGTAGTCATCGGGCGTCGGCTCGCCGACTACGTCGCCGTCGGGCTTTCACACCACAAGCTTGCCGAGGAAAGCCGACAGGCGGCGGCACTGAGGGAGCGCGCCACCAACCTCGAAATGCTCGACGGGTTGCTCAACACGCTGACCGGCGTACTGGACATCCGTGACGTGTTCACTCGTGTGTCCGAGATCGCTCACAGGGTCTTGCCGCACGATGGTCTCTCGATCGCCGAGATGCTGCCTGATGGGGTCACGTCCCGCATTCATGCGAGTCACGGACTGGGGGAGTTGCCGTACCCCTTCGACGTCCGCATCCCCGATCCAACTATGGCGGAGGACAACTGGGACTATCGCCTCGTCGACGATCTGGAGGCGCTTCCCACGCATGCGACGACCGCCGGCGCACGAGCCGGAATGCGTTCGGCCATGTACGTGTCGATTCGGTTTGCGGGACGCATGTTTGGAGGTTTGAACTTCTACTCGAAGACACCCAGTCGGTACGTCCAGGACGATGTGCTGGTGGCACGGCGCATTACGGATCACGTCGCCCTCGCCCTGTCCCATCGCCGGCTCGCCGAGCAGGCGCGCTACAACGACGAGCTCCGGGCCAAGGCGGAGCGCAACGATCTGCTCGACGAGTTGCTCGCCACGTTGACCGACACGGGGGAACTGTCAGAGGTGTTTGGGCGGATATCGGCGATCGCACGGAAGGTTCTTCCGCACGATGCGTTGTTGCTGCCCGTGTTTCTGCCGGATGGCATTCACGCGCGGCGATACGTGAGCAGCGGAGTCGACCCGACTCTGCTTCCTGATGTGATCGAGATCCCGGAACACCTGCGCGGCTCCGACTGGGACAGTCACGTGGCCGACGACATACTGGCAGTCCGAACGATGGCACGCAAGCGATGGTCAGACTCGGGTTCCGCTCGGCGATGCGAGTTCCCATCCGGCTCGGCGGACGGACCGTCGCAGCGTTGGCATTCATGTCCTCTCGATTGTCGGCATTCACGCACGAACACGTGTCGATCGCCAGGCGGATTGCCGATCGGGTCGCACTCAGTCTCTCTCGCGAGCGCGGGGTCGAAGCTGCCCGTCGCGCCGATGAGGCCACCGAGCGCGCGGCCCGCCTCGAGATGCGCGTGCGCGCGCTCACCGAGGAGCTCGACTCGCGAACCGGATATCGCCGTGTCGTTGGCGAATCGACCGAGTGGCGGCAGGTACTGACGCAGGCGACACAGGTCGCTTCAACCGAGACGACGGTGCTGCTGCTCGGTGAGTCGGGCACTGGCAAGGAAGTGGTTGCTCGTTTTCTGCATCGCGCGTCGCCGCGCAACAACGGACCGTTCATCGCGCTGAATTGCGCCGCTCTTCCCGAGCAGTTGCTCGAGGCGGAACTCTTCGGCTACGAGCGCGGTGCGTACACGGGAGCGACCCAGAGCAAGCCGGGGCAGCTCGAGCAGGCTGCCGGCGGCACGCTGTTCCTCGACGAGGTCGGGGAGATGAGCCCGTCCGCCCAGGCCAAGTTTCTCCGCGTGCTGCAGGAGCGCGAGTTTCAGCGGCTGGGTGGTACGCGCGTGTTGCGAACGGACGCCAGAATCGTCGCGGCCACCAATCGCGATCTGCAGCGCGCGATTGCGAATGGACAGTTTCGCGAGGACCTCTATTACCGTCTCAACGTGTTTGCCATCAGGCTGCCGGCGCTACGGAACAGACGCGACGACATCCTGCCGCTCAGCGAGGCGTTTCTCAAAGAGATCGGCCGCGGCCTCGGACGTCCGCCGGGTGGTATCTCGCGAGAGGCGCGCCAGCGGTTGATGGACTACCACTGGCCCGGCAACGTGCGCGAGCTGCGCAACATTCTCGAACGTGCGGCAATCCTCTGCGACGGGGGACTCATCACCTCGGAACATCTCGCCATCGCCGCTCCTGTTCCGCCCTCGACCTCGGTTCAGTTCAAGGAAGTCGTTACCACGGCCAGCCTCGCGGGACCGGCGATGCCATCCTCGGCGCGCGACCTGCAGTCGATGGAGCGCGCGATGATCGAACAGGCGCTGCAGACGGCCCGGTTCAACAAGTCGAAGGCCGCGAAGGCACTCGGCATGACCCGTCACCAGCTGTACATCCGCATGCGCAAGTACGGGTTCGAGTAACCCTACTCGGGTCGCTCAGGATCCTTTGTCCGCCTGTGTGGGTCAGTTCAAAGCGGTTGTCACCACCGGCCGGACATCGTCGTCCGTAAGGTTCGACCAGTCCGGGAATTCATCGTCGGTTTCGATCACATGTGCCACGACGGGGATGCGTGATGTCTCGCGGTCGAGTGTGAGCATCGACAGAAGCAGACATCCCTGGATGTCGTCGCCGGCCATGCAGACGATCACGAGGTCCGGGCGAATGTGCTTGATGTGCGAGTAAGCGTGGGCAGTCTGCTCCACCAGGACGACGTCGTGGTCCACGGTGCCGAGAACAGCCTCAATCACATGCTGGTCGGGATGGGAGCTGACGACGGCGACCGTCCGGGGTCGAACCGCCTTGTGATATCCGCTCATCCGTTCGGTCTGGGTCATCATCGCCATCTCTCCGTTCACGCTTCTTCTCTGGCAATGCAGATGCCGGAAGGCGACGACCCACCCGCGAGGCTGCTACCTGCAGAAAACCAAGGAGTTCGGCGATTGGAGCCCGGTTGCGCCCGACGTGCCGCGTGGCCCGTAACGGAGGTCGTTACACAAGTTGGCCCGAAGCGCACACTCTGCCTATGCATCGACGCTGACGTCCTCGGCGAGGATCGCCTCGGAGCTGAAACCCACCTCTACGACGTCCGTGACGTTGCTGTGCCGGTCAGCGCAGAGTGCCCGAATCGGCGCACCCTGCGCGCACACGTCAACGACTCGTTCCTGCCGTCCGCAACCGCCTGGCCTCGACAACATTCGAGAATGCGCGCCATCTGAGGCGATCCACAACTGATGTGAGGTGCGGTCCGGAAGTTGCCCAGGGCTCGCGCGGAGGTCGCGACTTTGGCACAACGCACCATCGAGATACTTGTCGGACGGTTGATCACCGCCGAGGAGTTTCGCAGCGAGTTTCTCAAGGACCCGAAAAGACGTCATCGACCCGCGTCTCCAGAAAGCCAGTTTCAACTCTCGTCGTTCTTAGGAAGTCGCCTTGTCATGACTACCATTCATGTCAACGCATGCATCGTCGGAGGTGGGCCCGCAGGCCTGATGCTCGGTCTGCTGCTCGCCAAGCGCGGCGCTCGGGTTCTGGTCCTCGAAGGCCACGGGACTTTCGAGCGTGAGTTCCGTGGCGAGGTGCTGCAGCCGAGCACGGCGCACCTGCTCGACGAGCTCGGTCTCCTCGAGTACATGCTCGAGCAGCCACACTCGCTGCTCGAGGCGGGGAATGTGAGGCTGAATGGCCGTCACGCGGGGCGCTGTCGTTCAAGCGGATCTCTCCGAGTACCCCTACGCCATCTGGATGCCGCAGCCCATCTTCCTCGCGGCGCTCTTGCGCAAGGCCGAGCCGTTCCCGACATTCGAGTGCTGGATGGGTGCCAGGGTAACGAAGCTCCTTAAGGAGGGCGGCTGTACCGTCGGTGTCGCAGGCCTTCGTCACGGAAAGGAGCACTTCGAGGTTCGCGCGGATGTCGTCGTGGGCGCCGATGGCCGCTATTCAGCGATAGCGAAGATGGGCGGCTTCAAAGCCGAGTACGAACACCACGACTTCGATCTCGTGTGGTTCACCATCGAACAGCCACCGGGCTGGTCCAGCACGTTCTACGTCTCGCTCGGCAGCAAGGTTCGCGGCTTGATGCTGCCGAAGTACCCGCACCACATTCAGGCCGGTATCGCGCTGCGGACCGGTGAATGGCGACGATGGCGGCAGGAAGGCGTTGGGTTCGTGGCCAGTCGCGTGCGTGAGTTCGATCCGATTTCGAGGAGTTTGCGAGCGGCCTGAAGGACTTCACGCCGTTCTTTCCGCTCGAGGGGTTGATCCGGTTCATCGATGATTGGGCGCAGGATGGTCTCCTGCTCATCGGCGATGCGGCCCACACGATGAGCCCTGCGGGCGCAATTGGAGTCAACGTGGCGATTGCAACGGCTGCGGTCGCCGCTCAGGAACTGTACCCGCGCCTGGGCCGTGGACCAATCCCCATGCTGATCTTCAGGTCGTGCAGCGCCTTCGCGAGACTGACGTCCGCACTCTTCATCGCCTGCAGCTTGGCGTCCAGAATGTGCTGGTCGGCCAGGAAAGCCAGGGTTGGATTGCGAAACACCTGATGCAGATGGTGTTGCCGTTGGCGCTCAAGTCGCCACTGTTGCCTCGAATCCAGCGGCGGGTCTTCTTCGGAGTGCCGCTTCCGCCGCTCGATCCGGCGTTCAGCTTCGGCGACTGAGTGGCGGGTCGCGAGTCGATCTCGCGCCCGGAGTGTGTCTTCGGACACAATGAGCAGTCCCCCAATACGACAACCGCTAAAAGGAAGGGTGGCGTGATGGTTCCGATGCCTGCCGATGCGCTCGTGTTTTACGGAGCGACCGGCGATCTCGCGTACCAAAATCTTCCCGCACTCCATGCGATGGCTGAACATCGCACGCTGACCATGCCGGTCATCGGGGTCGCCAAGTCAGGCTGGACGCTTGACCAGCTTCGCGCCCGCGCGAAAGACAGCATCGAGCATCACGGGGGCATCGACCAGGAAGCGTTTGCGACGTTGATGCGATCGCTCTCCTACATCGATGGTGACTACGGTGACACTGCCACGTTCAACCGACTCGGGACGGCTCTCGGCGAGTCCAGATGTCCGGTCCACTACCTCGCGATTCCGCCGAGCCTGTTTGGACCAGTGCTGGAGCAGCTCGGTCGGACCGGATGCTCGCGGAGCGGGCGCGCCATCATCGAGAAGCCGTTCGGTCATGACCTGGGGACTGCGCAGAAACTGAACCAGGTCGTGCACGCGACCTTTCCAGAGCGCGACGTGTTCCGCATCGATCACTACCTGGGTATGAACGCCGTCCAGAACCTGTTGGTGTTCCGGTTTAGCAACGTGTTCACGGAACCAATCTGGAACCGGCAGTTCGTCGAAAGCGTCCAGATCACGATGGCGGAGTCATTCGGTGTGGAAGGTCGCGGAGGCTTCTACGATCAGACGGGTGCCATCCGGGACGTAGTCCAGAATCACCTGCTGCAGCTGTTGACGAATGTGGCGATGGAACCGCCACCGGGTACCGAGCCGGAAATGGTCCGTGACGAACGGGTCAAGGCTCTCAAGAGCATCGCATCAATTCGTACGCAAGAACGTCGTGCGCGGGCAGTTCCGCGGCTATCGCGATGAGCCCGGCGTGAAGCCGTCATCCACCGTCGAGACCTTCGTGGCGCTGCGGCTCTTCATCAACTCATGGCGATGGAAGGACGTGCCGTTCTATATCCGCGCAGGAAAGAGGATGGCGACAACGTCGACTGAGGTGGTCCTGAAGCTTCGAGAGGCGCCGGCGGTGTACACAGAGGTGCCGCCGCCCGCCAATTGCTTCCGCTTCCAGGTAACACCTAGGCAAACGATCGCCATCACGTCGTTCGTCAAGCGCCCGGGAGACACGCTGAGAGGCGACTCCGTGAATCTCACGGTGAGCGAGAGCTCGGATCCTCACGAGCTCGCTGCCTACGAAGAGCTTCTTACCGACGCCGTCAAAGGGGTGACCGGACGCTTCGCACGCCAGGACTACGTGGAGGAGGCGTGGCGAATCCTGGATCCGGTTCTCGACGACGCTACTCCGGTATTCGAGTACGAGCCTGGCAGCTGGGGACCGCCGGAAGCGAGCAAACTCGCCCCGCAGGGCGGTTCGACCGATCTCCTGACGCAGTGACGCTGCGTTATTGCGCGTCTCCGGTGTGTTGCTGCAACGACAGTGTCGGTGCCTCCACTGGTGCGGTGGCATCGTGATCGCGGGTCGCCTTCGTCGACACACGATAGATAACCGACCAGATGACGAGGCCCACGAAGATCGTGCCCGCGGCGAGCGATACCATTAATGCCAGCAGTCCTCGCCAGCCGTACAACTGCGGCGCATCGTGCACCCGCAGCGTCGCGGCGATGACGATGACGAAGGTGAGTACACCTTCCACGCTCAACGCGACCACCTTGGTCGACGTCATCGCCGCGCCCAGCCACGTCAGGAAGAGCGACGGATGCTCGTTGCGCTCGTGGAGCTTGAGAAAGCGCAGGTGGCACACGTCCTCGATGTAGTCGGCGCTTGCGGCAATCACGGGAACGACTAACCAGAGACCCTGCAACCATGTCCAGCCAAGCTGCCAGGCGCCGAACCAGAGCCCGAACGTAAAGACCAGCGAATAGACGGGAATGAACCCGATGATGTCGCGGTACAACGTCTCGCGCACGATCGCCCGCATGCGGCACGTGTCCGGTTTGTGCGGGTGCTGACCGCTGAGCATCGTGCACCATCGATCGAGACACTCCTTGACCTTCCGCGGCGACGTGCGCAGCTGCAGGCGCACGATCGAACCGAGGTGGGCACGCGTCATCGGCCTGCCGGCCCACGAGAAGGCGTTCGCGAAGTAGATCAGTGACAGCTGAAGGAGGATCAGCAACCCGGCGAACCGCTCGGTCTCTCCGACGGGTGAACTGACCGGGAGCGTGACGTCGAGTACCGGGTTCACCAGCCGCCACATCTCGTACACCACGACGGTCGCCAGCAGGATGACGGACGTCGAGATGACCGGTCCAATCACCGCCGCTTGAATCACGATGTGCGCTGGTGGCGATGGTGATCGTGCGTAGACATGATTCAGCACGACGCCGAGGCCGACGCCCAGGCCGGCGCCAAGCGAGATGGCGACCCAGTAAAAGACAGCCGTCGTCGATGCTCCCAGCGCTTCCGACAGTAGGGTGGCGCCAGCGCCGATCGTCGCGAGATGAACGAGCATTCCGAGGGCGCCAAAGAGGAGGAGCACGACGCCGAGCGCGCGCATCCAGTAAATCGAATCGAGGAACGCGCGCCGCGGTGGTGATTCCCCTCGAAGTGCGATCTCGAAGTTCTGGTTGCTCTCGGCCCAGTCGATCAGCGCGAAAGCGCCGGCAGCGACCGCGAGGAGCCAGGCCGGTGGCAATGTCGTGGGCCAGATGATGAACACCTGGTCGACGACAAGGAAGCCCGCCGCCGCGAGGGTGGCCCAGAGCAGAAGCCCGATGTAGGGCCTGAAGCCGTCGCCCATCCACCGGTGGTGTGTCGTCGCCGACGCAAGGGCGGCCATGATGCTGTCGCGGTGGCGGGCCACGTGTCGCCTGGCGTACTCGACCAGATTCGGCGGAGGGTCGGAGCGCTGCTCCCAGTAACGTGCGACGCTCTCGTCCACGCGTTCGTTGATATGGGCCAGGGTGAAGCCGGGCTGCTTCTCGCGTTGTCTGCGATTGGCCCGCACTTCAGGCACCGGATCGATCGTGCGGTACCAGCGCTTGGCCCGGACGACGGTTGTCCAGGCCGGGGCCGCGAATTCCGCGAACGAGTCGCGCGGCCCGAGCTGCCCAACCGGTGAAGGCACGACTTCGGCGATGTGGTCGCAGATGAGTCCGGCGTTGCGGGCGCCTTCGAGGAGCCACTTCAGCGGCTCCTGCGCGAGCGGATTGCTTCGATATCCGCCGCCGACGTTCGCGTGAGCGCCGACGAACCAGCGCTGCTCGATCCGATCCGACCACGCGATGGCCAGCGACGTGGCGGGATTGTGCGCCCCACTCTGTTCGCGTGGACGCTCGGTGCCCTTGAGCCGGCCGAGTTCATCTGACGGGTTCGGACCGATGTACGCGACGAACGGGGTGTGTCTGAAGTTGCTGCGGTGCTCATCGAGCGCGAGCGCATGACGGCACTGCCTGATGAGCGTGGTCGGACGCATGTTGTGATGCAGGGCGAGCCGGCTTTGCACACCAGGGATCGCCAGCGCGTCCCAGCCCACGGCCCCGACCGTGTCGTAGACACCGAGATACGTGATCTGCACGCGGCGGGACCAGCGAACCAGCAGCTGTTCGGTGTCATTGAGATCGTGCACGCGCTGACCTGGAATGCTGCCGGTCCGCTTTGCGGCGGCGATGTCACTCTCGCGAATCAGCCACGGATCCCAAAGCAGATCCGGGAGGCGCCGGAACTCGGGAGCACTCTCGCCAAAGAGCGCGGTGAGTGGACCAGTGTGATGCTCGCGCTCGCGTCCGAGCAGGCAGTAGTTCTGCCAGAGTTGCTTGACGGTGAGGGGAGCGCCACGGCGGAGCAGCCCGCAGGTGCTGATGAAGCCAATCAGCGATCGTGCGGTAAACGCGCCGCGACTGAAACCGAAGATGTAAATCTCATCAGCCGTCTTGAGTGGAGTGGCATCCTCGAAGTTCTGGACCAGCCAGTTGTAGGCCGCGCGAACGTTGGGCTCGAGGCCGAACCCGAAGCCGCCACCAGTGAGCTTATCGAGTGGGCCGGTGCCGACGCCCTCGAGGTAGAACTTGAGTTGTGTGACGGTGTCGCTGCCGAGCGGATGGTCGCGGCATTCCGTGGTCAGCCCGAAGTGATGCAGCACGTTGGTGGAGTCGTCCCGGTTGTTCCACGTGCCGTCGAGGCACAGCGCCAGACGTCGGGTCGCTGTCATAGATCAATACAGGCCCGCAAGCCGGTCCCCCTCTGCGTGATCATCCGCGTCATAGTGAACGACGAGGCGAATTCGTATCGAACACGAGAGTGCGTTTTGACCGGGCCCCCGACGGGGGCTACACTGCCCGCCTCCAGGAGGCACCGCGTGCAGCATGTTATATCGGACCTTGTGACCCGTTTCGAGCGTGGGCGGCTCTCGCGGCGGGAGTTGATTCAGGGGCTGACGGCCCTGGCCGCCACGGCGGGCGGGGGCACCACCGTTTCGGCGGCGTCATTGAAAGCCGGGAGCATCAATCACGCCTCGGTGCTCGTGAGCGACATGGCGCGATCGACTGACTTCTACAACCGTGTCTTCGGGCTCTCGGTCATGAACGAGGACAAGGAAAACAAGATTTCCCGGCTTGGTATTGCCGGGAAAGTGCTGGTCTCGCTGCGGGTCGAACCACCTCCAGGCCTGGTCGATCACTTCGCGATAGGCGTCGAGAACTTCAACAGGGAAGCCGTCACCCAGAACCTGAAGGAACTCGGGATCACGCCGCGCGAGAACCTGGAATTCGGATTCCACATCAAGGACCCCGACGGGGCGAACGTACAGATCACCGGCATTTGAGCTTCGAGCGTAGCTCGTCCATATCGCTGCAGCGACGGGTACCGATCCTGCAGAGAGGACCGCGGCAGTGCGGCTACCTCAGCTAGCGCGGGGCACAATCTCTGCGCGAGACGCTGATCACGACGCTGCCAGGAGGTACTTCCATGATCGCGGTGCTGGGTTGGATGCTCTTCGGGCTCATCGTCGGCATCATCGCGAAGCTGATCATGCCCGGTCGCGATCCGGGCGGCATTCTGGTGACGATGCTGATCGGTATCGTGGGCGCCGTCCTGGGTGGATTCATCGGACGCGCGATGGGGTTATATCAGCCGGGCGAACCAGCCGGATTCTTCGTGGCGACGCTTGGTGCCATCCTGTTGCTCTTCATCTATCGCAGGGCCTTCAAGCCGGTGTGACGGTCACGGCGCGACCTCGTCTTGGTCGTCTCCACGGCTGAAGAGCCTTCAGGAAGCTCCTCCAACCGGTGGGCGAGGTGCGGACGTCGATCTTCTTGGCGAGGTCGCGCGCGTCTCTTCGGGTAGAAAGCTCCTGAGACACGTGTTGGGTTGTCAATCTTGCAAGCTCGCCGGCGCGTTTTGGCTATTTCTTTTGCACTCGGGCCGTCGATGGCGGAACGCGCCCCTTGAGGCGCATGTAAACGATGATGTTGCCGTAGTGCTCGTTGTTGTGCGTCATGTTGAACAGCAGCACGGAGCCGCGGCCACCGGCACTACCGCCGGCCGGTCCTGCCACCTTCACCTGCTGGTTGAAATTCTCGTCGGTCGTCGACGCGTACACATCGTCGCAATACGCGAGCGAGTCCCTGAGTGCCTTGACGAGCGCCGCCTTGTCGGCCGTTCTCTCGAAGTTCTCTTTCGAGGGAGATTGCTCGCCCTTGGCCTGCGAACAGAAGTAGAAGTTCGCGTTGATCACGTGTCCAACCAGCTGGCCGAAGCTGCGGATCTCAGGCGTCGGCTTGAATGCGTAATCTTCGGCTGGCATGCTGTCAGCCGCTTCCACCAGGTTGCGGCGAATGATGGCGTGCATCGACTTCACGACCGATGCGGTCGAAGCCGACGCCACTTCGCCAAAGCCGCCGTCCGACGTCTGCGCGGCAGCAGGAACCGCTGCAGATATGAGGAACAGTACCAATAGTGATCGAGGGAACATGATGCCTCCGAGCGTTCAACTCATTTGGTGTGGCGCGGCGACCTGTCCGTTTGCCGACCGCCGGCTGTTCGAGGTCGCGAGGTACCTCACCGGGTCGGCGGCGTGCCGGGAGTAGTCGAACAGGTTGCCATGCTCGCGCGACGAGCAGGTACTGGATGTAGAGACAGAGACGATAGGTGCCTGGCTTCACGCGGCTGCCGCAGTGCAGGCAGCGTGATGTATCCACGAGCACACCGCTGCCCGCCGGTCCCGTGACGCTGATCGACTTGTCGAGCCCGCTCACCTGCGCGAGCTCCTCATCCAGATAACGTCCCATCGCCAACTCGCTGTCGTCAGTGTCAGACGCGCGGCGATGCTTGATGGCCTTGATGATTTGCGTGCTCGCCGCGCGGGGATGAAGGTGAACGGCCCCTCGTCCGGGCCGATGTCTCTCAGGTTCAGGAAGAGCTTCGCCTGCCGTCTGCCCTCGGGATCGAGATGGTAGATCTGGCTGGAGATGGCTTCCTCTCCGCCGTGCGAGACGGAGTACAGAAGATCGACGCGATTGAGGTGCGGGATCGTCCCCAGGTAGTTCGTGACCAGGCTGAGGAGGCCGTCCGAGAGCGCGAAGTCGACGAGCTCCGGGTTCTGGGCCAGATCCTGGTTGTTCAGCACGCTCCGCAGGAACGCCCACTTCTTCGCGTGGAGCTCGGTGTCCGGACCGATGGCGGCTTCGAGCTTGCGCTTCTTCTCCTCGAACAGCCGCAGCGACAGCGGGATGATCTCCTCGCTGCCGGGCAATGAGCCGGGCTGAACGATCGCGTAGCCCTCCTGCCGGTTCATCTGCGTGTTGGGGTGACGGCGGTTGTAGGCGACGACCGCGCTCTTGCGCTGGATCGCATCACGCGGCGACGTCGCGACGTCGGAGACAGCGAGCATCGCGCGCCCGCGCTGCGTGTAGCGCGCGCGATGGTAGACATGCCGTCGAAAGCGATTGGTGTTCTTCGTCGCATGCCTGAGCGTGCGCCGCACCATGTTCACCGAATACCAGAAGAGCGAATGAGCGAGATTGCGGCGAGGGACGGTCGAGGACTCGGTAGTTTCCGCCATTGACGATGTCAGTCTAACGCGCGGGTACGCTCAGAACAAGCGAGTCCGTGCGAGACCGGCGAGCGCTTCGTGGTGCTCGCCCAGCGCCGTGCGCAGCGTGTCGAGATCGTTGATGTCGAGTGCGACGTACGAGCCGGGCTGCATCCGCGTGAACGCGCGCCGCGCCAGCTCGAGATGCCGGACGGTGAACGGGCGCGGGTCAGAGTAGAACGACAACGACTTCACGCCGTACATCGGCGGCAGGTACGACAGGCCGCCATGGGTGCCGACGAACGCGCGGGCTCGCGCAATGACCTTCGACTGAACGTCGAGGTTCGTGCGCGGCGACATCAGATGGGAGATGTCGTGGATGCGGCCTCGTGCGGCCACCGGCACATCTGGTGATCGTCGAGCTGCATCCGGCGGGTTCAGCAGGACGACGTCGGTGGTCTCGGCGAGCGCGTTCAGCGAGATCCGCGACGAAGCGGCGGTTCGCGCTCGGTGTCCGGAAAGGCATCGTTGAAGTAGAACCGAACCGCCACGTAGTCGTCCGGAAGCTGCCCGGCCAGATCGCTGGTCTCGATCCGCGGCAGCGGCTTGAACATCGCGAAGTTCTCGACGGTGTCCACTGCGGCGCGGCTCTGCCAGAACTCGTGGAACAGCCGGTACATGTACATCGGGTGCAGCAGCTCGCAGTGGGGAAGGTGCGAGCCCTGCCGCACGAGCTTGATGGTGTTGCGATCGAACTCGGACATCGTCCGCGGCTTCGGCCTGCCATCGGTGATGCGCTGCTCGCTCTGTTTGCGGAACTGCTCGGGCGTGTAGTAGTCGAACAGCTCGACGTAGCGCGCGCCGATGTCGCGGTACCACGCGCCGCATCCGCCACGCGAGACGACGACCATGCGATCGGCGCCGAACGGTCGATGCGTCGTCACCCAGTTGAGAAACGGAATCCAGTACAGGAGCTCGAAGCCGACTTCGCTGACCCACGGGCCGACGATGATGGGGCGGTCGCGGCGCTCGATCCGCTGCAGCACCCGCGGTACGGCGACCGCTTCCTCGGTTGGCGCGTCGACCGCCGACAGCCGCGAGACTGCGCGCGGGACGATGTGCTGCTTCGCGAACTCCCTGATCGGCTTGAACCTGAACAGCCAGTCGAAGACGGTGAGCGTCATCTTCACGAGCGTGCCGGTCGGCGTGACCGGCCGCAGCTGCCGCGAGCGCTTTCGCGAGACGCGCGTGAAGCGGCGAACGATCGCCATCACCACCGCGACGGGATAGAGCAGGACGCGCAGCGGATAGACGTAGAGCGGCAGCCGTCTGGCGGCGCCGGCGCCGGCGACGCGCCCAGCTGCTCGATCGCCTCGACCATGCGCGGCGTGGCTTCCACCGTCCAGGCCGTGCGGGCGCGTGAACGCCTTGACGAACCCTTCGATCTGCCGCCGCGTGCCTTCCGGATCGTCGAGCGCGCTCGCGATCTGCCGCACGTGCGTCTCGAAGTCGTCGGCGAGCCGCAGCAGCCCGCCGCCTTCCGACGTGAGATGCCGGAAGTGCAGCGTGCCGTCCTGCGTCCGCCGATAGGCCGGCGTCCGGATCGAGAAGACCGGACGGCCGACGATGCCGCATTCGATCTGCGCGCTGGTGTTGATGCCGACGGCGCCCGCCGAGTGATACATCGAGTCGAAGAAGTCGTTTCGCGATTCGACGATCGACCGGGCTGGCGCCGCCGCTGCGGCCAGACCGACACGTTCTCGAGCGCCATCGCGTCGAAGCGATGCCAGGGCTGCCGATTCTCCGGGTGCGGGCGGATCAGGATGCCGGCGGTACGCACGCGCGGATCCGGGCGTGCGCGGATCGCCGCGATCCACTGCTCGATGAAGATGACTTCGTCCGGCGCGATGAAGGGCGACGAGCACAGGTAGAGCAGGATCGGCCTCGCCGGATCGAGGCCGACGCGCGCGCAGAACTCCTCGCGCGTCGAGCTCGGCCGCCGCGCGAACCACTGGTCGTACACCATCGCGCCGGTCACCACGACCCGGTCCGGATCGGTCCCGTGCATGCTCACCGCTTCCGTCTTCTGCGCCTCGTTCCAGACGTAGACCTGCGTCGGGCTGCACCCTGATCAGCCCCTTGTTCGTCAGGTTGTCCCAGCTGAGGACGGGCAGCGCCGATCGAATGCCAAGACGTCGCGCGGCCTTGACGTAGTCGACCTGATCGGAGCCGATGTCGACGAGCGGCGTGACGAGCAGGACGTCGGGCCGTTCGCGCTCGACGAGATCGAAGACGGCGCGATCGATCGGGATGGCGCGTTCGACGGCCAGCAACGCGTTGGTGAGAAATCGGTTTCCGGCGCCGGCTGCGAAACATCGGCAGCTCGACGAACCAGCGCATCGGCGCCGGCGCCTTGCCTCGCGCCCGCTCCTTGAGGCTGTTGATGCCCTCGTACTCCGGCGTCAGGTAGCGGACGTAGTCGACGGTGTAGCGGGCCGCACGCGCCAGACCAAGCCAGAAGCGCCACGGGGTCTTCTTCGCGATCTCGCCGCCGGTGATGTTGGGGAAGTCGTGGGTGAGCTTGCTGAGCAGCCGCTGGTCGCCTTCTTTGTCCTGGTGCCCGAACACGAGGTGAACCTGGTGATTCCGCTCGGCCAGCGCCTGGAGCGTGGATGCGAAATTCCGCAGCGCTCCGGTGTGACGCATCGAGAACAGGACTCGCATGTGGCCTCTCTAAAATACCATCCTCTGCGGTATGCTCCCGTCACATCGTGCGCTGCATGAAGTGAGGTGCTCATGACCGCCGCCCAGCGTTTTATTGTTACCGCCGTCGTGCTCGTCGGCGCCATTCCCGCGCTTCTTCGAAGTGAGCCAGGCAGTGTCACGCGATCGTTCAACACCTGGTCGCAATATCTTGGTGGTGCCGACTCGTCGCAGTATTCCTCGCTCAGCCAGATCAACAAGGCGACCGTGTCGCGCCTGGACGTCGCGTGGCGGTATTCGAGTGCTGATTCGCGAAGCTACCGTTTCAACCCGATCGTGGTCGACGGCACCATGTTCGTGCTGGCGAAGAACAACTCGATCGTGGCGCTCGACGCCGTGACCGGGCAGGAGAAGTGGGCGCACGCCAATGACGGAGCGGTGAGCGATCGCGGCATCAACTACTGGGAGAGCCGTGACCGATCCGATCGCAGGCTCCTGTACCTGAACGCCGGCTCACTCACCGCGATCGATGCACGGACCGGCGCGTCGATTCCGTCGTTCGGCGATCAGGGACGTGTCGATGTCCGCATCGGCCTGAATCGGGATCTTTCGAAGATCCGTCGCCTTCAGACCAACAATCCGGGTCGCATCTACCAGGACCTCTTCATCGTGTCGCTGCCGGCCGGTGGTGCAGGGTATGTCGCCAGCCCTGGTGACATTCACGCCTACGACGTGCGGACGGGCAAGCTGGTGTGGGTGTTCCACACTGTCCCCGAGCGCGGTGAAGCGGGCGCTGAGACATGGCCCGATGGCGCGCTGGCCAGCGGCAGTGGCGTGCACAACTGGGCCGAGCTCACCGTCGACGAGGAACGCGGCATCGTCTTCATCCCCACGGGGACGGCACGCTATGACTTCTACGGCGGCAACCGTCACGGCGCGAACCTCTATGCCAATAGTGTGGTCGCGCTCGAGGCGAAGACCGGCAAGCGGATCTGGCACTTCCAGACCGTTCATCACGACTTGTGGGACTACGACCTCGCGACCGCGCCGAAGCTCTTGACGGTCAGGCACAACGGCCGCGATGTCGATGTCGTCGCGCAGGCGAGCAAACATGGTTTCCTGTTCGTGCTGGAGCGGGACTCCGGCCGTCCGCTGTGGCCGATCGAGGAGCGTCCCGTTCCGCAATCGGATGTCCCCGGCGAGCAGACATCTCCCACCCAACCGTTCCCAACCGTGCCACCGCCATTTGCGCGGCAGTCGTTCACCGAAAAAGACATCAACCCGCATCTGCCGGCAGAGGCGCAGGAGAAGCTGCGTCAGCTGCTGCGCGGCTCGGTGAACAAAGGGCTCTTCACTCCGCCCAGTCTCCAGGGCAGCATCCAGGTGCCAGGGAACAGCGGCGGTGCGAACTGGGGCTTGTCGGCTGTGGATCCGGTGAAGGGCAGAGTTTATGTGATGTCGAAGGAGTCGCCCGCGTTGCTCACGCTTCGCGCGATGAAGCCGGGCGACAAGCCCGAAGATCGCGGACCGGATCCGAACCAGGTTGTCCCGGGCACTCCGGCTGGATTCGTGGCATACACGGCGGTGAACCCGTACGGGTTCATGCGTGACCAGGCCACTGGATTACCGCCGAACGCTCCGCCCTGGTCGCAGCTCACCGCGTACGACTTGAACAAGGGGACGATCCTCTGGCAGGTTCCTAACGGCGACAGCCTGCAACTCGTCAGTCGTGGCGTGCGCGGCACGGGCAGCCATCAGGCGCGCGCAGGCATGGTCGTGACGGCCGGCGGCCTGGTCTTCATCGGCACGCCAGACAACACGCTGCGCGCCTATGACGAGGACTCGGGCAAGGTCGTCTGGGAGAAACACGTCAGCGGACCGATCAACGGTGTGCCCGCTGTTTACGAGATGAACGGACGCCAGTATCTCGCGGTCGCTGTCGGAGCTGCCGGCACGCAGGACGACGACAGCGGGCAGTCGCCTGGACGAACCGGCAGCGAGTACGTGGTGTTCGCGCTGAAAGCGAACTGAGCGTCGGCTACATTCCGGGGTCGTCGGCCGACGGCCCGTAAATCGACGGGACCTTCGCGCCCATCGGCCGCAAATAGCTCGAGAGCTGTCCGCGGTGATGAACGGCGTCTAAAAGGAACCCGAACAGCATGTCGCCAAGCGTGGTTTCCCACACCACCTTGCCGTCCATCATGAGTCGCGCCTTGCTGTCCCACTTCGCATCGTCGAGCTTTGCGACGCGCTCCTCGAGCGCGGCGATGTGTTTCTCGTACTTGGCAATCGATTCGTTCACGCCTGGGGACGGCCTGACGACATAGTTCACGTCGCCGTGGTCGATGAGTTTGCAGGCGTCGTCGAGCTCCGTTGCCAGCAGCCAGACGAGGTCGCCCGACGACGTTGACCGCGGATGGGGTTTGTAGTCGCCCTTATCGGGGGGAACCGCCTTGATGACGTTGATGAACGCCTTCTTCTCGGACTTGAGACACTGCGCGTAGTACTCGCGGACGTTTTTCACGGCTCGTCCTCCTGAAACTTCTCAGGACTTACGATATCGCGATCCGCACGCAGCGCAGTCACCACAGTGTAGCGGCGGGTCTTGAGACCGGCCGGGGATTCAGTCCTGACGCAGCGCGAGAAGTGGATCGATGTGGGCCGCACGCCGCGCCGGAATGTACGCCGCCAGCATCACGACGATCACGACCAGAGGCACGATCAGCAAGAAAGTGACGAGGTCACTGGCAGTGCCGGGAAACACGCTCTGGATCACACCGCCGACAGCGGCGCTCGCGACGATACCGAACACCACGCCGACCACTGAAGGCAGCGTTCCCTGACGAATGACCAAGCGCAGCACCGACGAGGGCAAGGCGCCCATGGCCATTCGGATTCCGATCTCTCGTGTTCGGCGGTTGACGGCGTAGGCCATCAGTCCGTACAGCCCGACGAGTGCGAGCACGAGTCCCATTGCTCCCATACCGGCAATCGTCCGCACGACGACCGTGTTGAGGTTCCTGGCAGCCGCGTAATAGAAAGCCTCCATCGTCCGCATGCCGAGGATCGGTACGTCACGGCCGGTCTCGAGCACGGCGGCTCGCACCTCTTCGGCAAGCGCGGCCGACTCGGCTTGCGTTCCGACGACGAGCGTGTTTCGCGTTGGTGGGTTTTGGAGTCTCGAGAGATAGAGAAAGGGCGTCGAGTTGGGGGTGAACAAGCGGAACTTGGAATCCGCGGCGACACCGACAACTTCCGCCCACGTGGGATCCGGGCCGGCGAGTCGGATGCGCTTGCCCAGGGGATTTTCGCCGGGCCAGTAGCGAGCCGCCATTCCGTTGCTGACGACGGCAATGCGCGGTGTGTCAGCGCTGTCGGTCGCCTGGATACCGCGCCCGCTTACGATCGCGATTCCCATCGTGTCGAAGTAGCCCTCGTCGACTCGTGCGGCGTCCACCGTCAGGGTCTCGACGCCCTGTGGCAGGTCAAAGCCCTCCGGGATGATGGCCGTCATGTCTCTGCTGTCCTGGTTCAGCGGAACGAACGAGGTCAGGGCGACCGATGTGACGCCCGGGATCGCCGCGGCACGCTCCTTCAGACGCTGATAAAAGACCTCGCTTTGGCTCTGGTCGTATCGCGCGAGCGCAGTATCGAGACTGGTCAGTAGAAGATGATCGGTTCGAAAACCTGGACCGCGGCCGTACTCGGCCTCGAACGCGCGATAGAAGGAGAGCGCGACCGTGAGCAGCACGAGCGTCAGCGCAATCTGCGACGCCACGAGCCCATGGCGTCCCCACAGCCGCGCCGCACGTGCAGCTGGCGTCGTCGTGTTGCGCAACGTGCTCGAGAGATCGCGCGCGAGGGTGCTGCGCCACGCGGGAATGACACTCGAGAGCAGTGCGCTGATGGCCGCGATGGCGAGACCGACCGCAACCGCCCGGCGATCGAGTTCGTACGTCAGCCTCACGCCCACGTCGGTGGCGATCTGGAGCTGCCGGAACGACAGGATTCCAAGGTAGCCGAGCGCGAGACCTGCAACGCCGCCGCCGAGCGCCACCAGCCCGCTTTCGGTGATCAGCTGCCGCATCAGACGACCGCGGCTGCCGCCAATGGCGAGCCGCAACGCGATCTCACGGGCCCGCACTGGCGCACGGCTCGTGAGCAGGCCGGCCACGTTGGCGCACGCCACGAGCAGGACGGCGACCGCGAGACCGATCAGGATGAAGCCGAGTGCGGCCGCCGGTGCGAAGTCGGCCATGCGCGCGTCGATCTCCCGTCTGAGCAGCAGGCCGCGCCGCGCGTTCGTCGCCGGGTAATCCTGCGCGAGCGCACGACCGATGCGGTCGACTTCGTCGCTGGCCTGGGCGAGAGACACGTCTGGCTTCAGCCGTCCTATGACCTCGAGCGTTCGAACGTCGCGGCGATCGAGGGCCGTGGGTTGCCGTCCGACGTCGAGTCTTGGCACCGTCGAGAGCGGGACGTAGAAGTTGGGCGGCAGGAAGTGGTCGGGCCCCGTGAAGCCTTCCGGAGTGACGCCAATCACGGTGAACGGCTCGCCGGTCAGGCGGACTTCACGGCCGACGATATTCGGGTCGGCGCCGAACTGCTGCGTCCACGTCTCGTGCGACAGGACGAGGACCGCGTCACGCCCGCCGATGCGATCCTCGTCGGGCACGAACGTGCGCCCGAGCGCCGGACGGACGCGAAAAATATCGAAGAAGTTCGCGCTGACCGCCATCCCGTAGGTGCCTCGCGCAGACTCGTCGCGCCGGCGAGCGAAGCCGACGTTCAACCCGTCGGTCGCTGCAAGGCTCTCGAAGCTCTGTGCGCGGTCGCGCAGGTCGACGTAGTCAGGGTACGAGATGGCGCCGGTGCGCACCTCGCCTGTCGGCACGGTCGCGCTCACCGTCATCAGCCCGTTCGCGTCGGGCACCGGCAGCGGACGCAGGATCAATCCGTCCGCGACGCTGAACATCGCCGCGTTGGCGCCGACACCGATGGCGATCGACAGGATCGCGACGAGTGAGAATCCCGGGTTCTTTGCCAGCATGCGCATGCCATGCCGCAGGTCCTGCCAGAACGTTTCGAGCATCGGGAATCCTTTCGCAGACGAATCCTTCAGTCGGCTGATCAAGGGCCGTGCCGGAAGGAGAGTTGGCAACGTTGGCGGATTCCCGCACAAAACGTGGTCGATGGGAGGAGCGCTGTTCGCTGATGGGACGGAGCCGTCCGGTCCCGCTCCGGTCAAGGCTGTGAAGGAGTCGCCGCCTGCACAGAGGCGTGAGTGATCGCGAGGAGCGCCGTGCACGCCGTGTCGACGCGCAGCGTGCGCGGCCCGAGACCGACCAGCGTGAAGCCGTGCGTCGCCAGAAGGGAGAGTTCGAAGCTGTTCCAACCGCCTTCAGGTCCGATGGCGAGCAGCACACGCTGGTTGCCACGATCGGCCAACACTGAGCCGATCGACGCGGTCCCGCTCGGATCAGCGACGAGACGAACGCCTTCGCTGAACAGTCCATCGAGGTGATCCTCCACGAGGATCCTGAATTGCCGGTGGATGGAGACCGCCGGCAACCTTGTGTCGCGCGCCTGCTGCAGTCCTTCGATCAGCAATGGGCGATAGGACGCCTCCGTGATGATGTGCGTGTCAAAGTAGTGCCGCTCCACACGCTCGGCGTTCGTCAGGATGATCTGACCGACGCCAAGGGCGGCGAGTTGTGCCCACAGACGACGCATCACCTTCGGGCGGGGCAGTGCGAGCAGGATGTCCACGCGAGAGCGTGGGGGCGCGGACGTTTGGAACACGCAGCGAAGTGTCACGCGGCCGGCGTTCACAGCCTCGACGGTTCCGACGCCGAGCGGGCCATCGACCATCCCGACGCGAACCGTCTGGCCTGCTGTCACGCGCAGCACGTTCAGCAGGTGAGCGGCGCGCGCGCCGGAGAGCGCGACAGAGGACGGGTCGATTCGATCGTGCTCGTCGAGAAGAATCAGGTTCACGTGCTCACCATGGCCGTAGCGGGTGTCTCTCAAGGCCGCTCGGCACGGATGGCCCCCTGGGGCGACTCCCACCCTTCGCGCTCGATGAGTGCTCGTACCCGCTCGCGAATCTGATCGCGAATCTCTCGGACCGCTGCGATCGGCTTACCCTTGGGATCCTCGAGTGGCCAGTCAGCACGTTCGGCTCCCGGCACGAACGGGCATTCATCGCCACAGCCCATGGTGACCAGTATCTGAGCCTGTTGCGCGATCTCTGATGTGAGCTTCGTGGTCGGCGCGCCATCCAGGTCGATGCCGACCTCGCGCATCGCGAGGATCACTTCGGGATGCACCGAGGCGCCGGGTCGAGTGCCTGCGGAAATGGCGCGGGCCTTAGACGGATCGACGAGTTGATTGAACCAGGCCGCCGCAATCTGGGAACGTCCTGCGTTGTGAACGCACGCGAACAGCACGGTTTTCATCACACCGATGTCTCGGAACGCGATGGGACGGCGTACTGCGGTGGCGCTGGGAGAGCTGGAGTAAGCCACCGGAACAACACGGTGGCCACCAATCCACCGGCGCACTGAGCGACGATGAACCCCGGCACGTCCATGGGACGAATGCCTGCGAAGGTATCGGTCAGGCTGCGCGCGAGCGTGACGGCAGGATTCGCAAACGACGTAGAAGCCGTGAACCAGTAGGCGGCGGCGATGTAGGCAGCTACCGCGAACGGAGTCGCATCGGCACGGCGTCGCGAGCATCCCCAGATCACCGCCAACAGACCGAAGGTCGCAATGAACTCGCTGAACATCTGTGCCGGCCCGCTGCGTGCGTGGAGCGACCACATGAACACGCGTTCTCCGAACATCAGATGCGCCGCCCACACGCCGATTGCGGCACCGACCACCTGGGCCGCCGCGTAGCGGGGCACCACCGGCCAGGCGAGACCACCTTGCGAAGCGTCAGCGATCGATACAACCGGATTGAAATGGGCTCCGGAGATCGGGCCAAACGTCAGTATCAAGGCGACCAGGGCGGCAGAGGTCGCGACCGTGTTGGCCAGGAGCGCGAGAGCCTCGTTGCCGCCCGACAGGCGATCGGCCATGATGCCGGACCCGACGATCGCGGCGAGCAATAGTGCGGTGCCAATCGCCTCCGCCGTGAGTCGGCGACGAACGTCGGCTGTCATTCCAGTCGCTTTCGCGTCACAGCCGCGGAGACAGGGCAGGCGATCATGGCTGTGGCTCCTGCGCGCGTGGCGCACAGCATGCTCCGCCCGCCGAGGTGCCGAGCACGTAGAGCTGCCCGAACGAACGTTGGAACTGCTTGCGGTCGCGCGCCGGAGAGGGCAGCCGCTGTAACGCATCGACCGCGGAATTGACGATCTCCTGGATGAGCGGGTCCAACGATCTCGACACCCGGTAGTGCATCCAGACGCCGTCGCGTCGAGCCGCCACCAACCCGCTTCGCCGGAGGTACGCAAGATGACGCGAGACCGTCGGTTGGGGCAGAGCGAGACTGTCATGAATGTGACAGACGCACACCTCGTTGTTGCCGAGCAAGGCCAGGATCCGCAGCCGCGTCGAATCGGCGAATGCCTTGAAGACTGCTTCCAATTCGTCGATGGCGGTCGCGCTGTGGCGCTTTTTCGCTGGTGCTGTCCGTTTCATATATTCGTGTTGACGAATGTATCACGGCCGTCATATATTCGTCAAAGCGAATATTCTGGAGGCCGGCCATGATGAACACGATCAGAGAAGCGATTCAAGAGAAGTACGGCGAGGCCGCACAGCAGGCGCGGCGTGGCGCGAAGGCGGGCTGTGGGTGCGGGACGTCCTGTTGCCCGGACCCGATCACATCGAACCTGTACGAGGAGGACCAGGCCGCCGCCGTACCGGTCGGCGCCATGCTGGCGTCACTGGGCTGCGGAAATCCGACGGCGCTCGCAGAGTTGAAGCCTGGCGAAGTGGTGCTCGATCTCGGGTCCGGGGGCGGCATCGACGTACTGCTGTCAGCCAGGCGCGTCGGTCCCACCGGCAAGGCCTACGGTCTCGACATGACTGCTGAGATGCTGTCGCTCGCTCGCGACAATCAGGCGAAGTCAGGATTGACCAACGTCGAGTTCCTCGAGGGCGAAATCGAGCACATACCGCTGCCGGACAACTCCGTCGGCGTGATCATCTCCAACTGCGTGATCAACCTCTCTGTGGACAAAGATCGTGCGCTCAGCGAGGCGTTCCGGGTACTGAAGCCCGGTGGCCGGCTCGCGATCTCGGATGTCGTTGTCCGCGGCGATGATGTGCCCGAAGCGATGCGCCGGAACATGGAACTCTGGATAGGCTGCGTCGCGGGTGCCCTGGAAGAGAGCAGCTATCGCGACAAATTGCAGAAGGTGGGGTTCGAGGCGATCGATGTCGAGCCGACGCGCATTTATCGAGCTGCCGACGCGCAGCACTTGTTAGAGGAGGCCGGCCTCTCCGATTCAACTGTCCCCGCAGCAATCGATGGCCGCTTCATGAGCGCGTTTGTGCGAGCCACAAAGCCGGCAGCAATCAGGAAGACCTGTTGTGACCCGACGTGTTGTTCATGAACACCGACTGAGGGACTCAGGTATTTCGCGACGGTGGCCTGACAGACCGTAAACCATAATCTCCTGCCCGCAGCGCACCGAGCCAGTCCTGGGCCAACGTGCGCGCCGATTCAATGTCAGCGACGATTTGCGAATATAGCGGCGGATCGCCGAAGTAGCCGACTCGAAGTTCCACGCCAGTGGAGGAGTCGAAGATTGAGCAGGTCAAGATCCGAGTGCTCGAACCCTCTAATACGCGCCAACACATCTCCGAATGGCTTGAAGTCATTTCGTTCGTCATCGACTGAAGTTGCAGTCGTCGCTGACGTCAGACTGCTCAGATACCGCGCGGCAGATTCGATTCGCTTAGGTTGATAGATGCGCTGCGTCGCGAGCTTGCCTACGGGTGGGGATTCCAGACTCGTTGCAGCACCCATTGCGACTGGCTTCAAGAAACGATCCAGTGTGACGACGCGCAGCGGACTTGCACACGTGCAGCGGGCATCACCCGCGCCATTGCAGTCAACGCTCAGCCGATACAAGGCGTCTGAAAAAGGTGACGCTGGACGGTATCGCGCGGTCCTCTTATGCCTCACATAGGAGGCGCTGCAGGTAGCGGACCGTCACGCTATTCGAGCCGACTCTTCTGGAGAGGACAAGGGCGCTCATCAACCGAGGGTCGCATGATAGAGTTGCCCTCCTCCTGCTCCCCGCCGAAGTGTCGCCTTGGAGGGACGTCATGCCGCGCATTGTATTTGTCGGCTTCCTGCTGGCTGTTTCTGCGATCAGGCCAGCTTTCGCTCAGACTCCGACTCCCGCGTACCTCGTCATGGGCGACTCGATCGAGTTCGGCCTCGTTGACGACAATTACCGCGCGATGGTATCGGTTATGTGCCGCTGGTGGCGGCATTTCTTGCCAGGTCGTCTTCGGCCAGCCTCCCATGGTGCACAACGCCGGTGTACAGTTCGCGCGGACACACGAGATTCGGCGCGATCAGTTGCCTGAGATCCTTGCTGCGGCGGTGGGCCACGTGCCTGTGGTGGTGTCCTGGGGTGGCGGCGGGAATGACCTCGTCGAGGTGGTGACCGGACCGCAAGCCGCAACGTGCCGACGAAGTCAGAGTTGCCTGGGCCGCCTCAATGGCTTGCTCAACGAGACCGAGCAGAGAATCGATCGCACGATCAGGCGATTGCGGGAGTCCCTCGGATCGGCCGCAGTGATCCTGATGCGAACGCAGTACAACGCGCTGCTGCAGGCCGGATGTGCCTCAACCGAAGTTGCCGCGTTGGCGAGTGTGACCCTCGAAGGCGCGGACGGCACCGTCCTCGATCGCGGTCTCAATGATCGGATTCGGTCGGTCGCTGAGAAGTACGGAGCGCAAGTCGTCGACCTATTCCTGCCGTTTGCCGTCAATGCCGCAAATCCCGCAAATCCCGAAAGTGCAGACACATTCGTGGCCACTGACTGCACTCATCCCAGCGGCGCGGGGCACCAGGCCATTGCGATGCTCACCGGGGCAGCGTTTCTCGTGGCTCAGTGACGATCGCGCGCTCCAAACCTGGGTTACCGCGGTATTGAGACAGCGTATTCAAACGCGTGAAGACGACGAGCGCGACGGGTGCCACAGGGCTAGTCCCCTGGACACGAATTATGTAGAAAAATCGTCCCCGTTGTGATCTAACGGGGCATGGCACCAATCGGACGGCCGAAGAAAGCGTTGGTGGTGACGGATCTCGAGCGCGTCGAGTTGGTGCGCTTGACGAAACGAGCACCGGTGAATCGTGCCCTCGCGTTTCGCGCCCGCCTGGTGCTCGCCTGCGCGGCCGCGACCGACACGGCGGTGGCGCGCCGCTATCGCACGACGAATGCGACCGTGGGCAAGTGGCGCGGCCGGTTCATCGCGCGCCGGCTCGAAGGGTTGTACGACGAGCCGCGCGTAGGCGCGCCTCGAACGATCACCGATGCAGAGGTCGAGGCGGTGATCGTCAAGACACTCGAGACGACACCGGCGGGCGAGCCCCACTGGAGTACGCGCACGATGGCGGCCAAGGCCGGGATGAGTCACACGATGATCGGCCGCATCTGGCGCACGTTCGGGCTGCAGCCGCACGTCACGCAGTGGTTCAAGATCCGCCCGATCCGCAACTCGTCGACAAAGTACGGGATGTCGTCGGTCTGTACATGAACCCGCCTCACAATGCGGTGGTGTTTGCGGTCGATGAGAAATCCCAGATCCAAGCGCTCCAACGTGCGCAACCGATCCTCCCGATGGACCTCGGCCAGCCTGAACGGCGGACCCACAATTACCTGCGCCACGGCACGCTCGATCTGTTCGCCGCGCTGAACTCACCTAGCAGCGCATCAATAAGGGCCCGTCCCGTGAACTGGACCCGGATACGGCGAACCTCGTCTACCAGTGCCCGCGCAGCTGGATGGTGCTGGCCCAGCGTGAATGCGCCTGGCTCCAACAGCGTCAAGCGGCGCTGTTATCGGCTTACTGGAATGACCTTCGTGACGGAAGCCGTGGGCTGAAACTGTTTCGTGTCCGTTCGCGGACCTATGTTGACCATAACGGCGAAGTCGCCGCGGTCGCCCCAGTCGACTGGCACAACCTTCACTGTAAACGTCAGCCGATGTCTTCCGCGTTGGAGATCGCGGCCATCGAACATCCGAAACTGCTGAGGTGATGCCACGTTGAAGCCAATTCGAGCGACCGCTTCGTCTGCTGACTGCAGGTCCACGTCAACCTCGACCGTGAATTCTGTTTCTACGCCGCGAGTGACTCCCTCTACCGGCGCGAGCGCCACGATGCGGATGTCGTCCGACTGTGCGAGGGAAACGGCAACGGTGCGGGAGAGGATGAGCGCAACCAGCGCGACGGGTTTCAATCGTTCCATCGTGCCCCTCCTGCGCCCGCGGTGACGATGGCAGCGCGATCCACTGGGCGCCACTCGCCGACGGCTGCTGTAGTTGAAACGCTCGAATGCTTCTGCATGAACACCCACGCGCGCAACGCACGTGATCGTGCGGAGCCGTCTCAAACTGATATCGATTGGGCGTTCATCGCGGCCTCCAGCGCTGGGTACCGACCCGATTACCCACCTCTCTCTCAAGGTTCGTGCCGCGTACTACCGCAGGATGTTGCCCGACTTTCGCAAGATGTTGGCCGGAGGCTCGGTCGTGGCCCGGAGTTCAAGGGGACGATCTTTGACCAACCTCGCCAGTCGGTTGCGAGCTTTGGGAGGACCTATCGACAAGCGTCGACCTGCGAAATCACGCAGCTTATAACAACAGTCGTAGACGGATTGCCACGAGACAGGAGGAGAACTGAAGATTGCCAACCTGGGAACGTGGCTGCGACGGAAAGCGGTGGACGCATTCTTGCTGAGACCGAGCTCATCAATCATGGGCACGACCAGAAGACTTCGCCGCACGGTCACGATTGTCCTGGCGGTGAGTTCCGGGGAGGCTCTGCTCCGCAGAGTTCGCGCTAACAGAGGATGTTCAAGGATGCACACATACACGGCTGGCTGTTATCGACTCATACAGGTGACGCTACTCGTGGTCGTCGGCCTCTGGGCCACGCCCGCGTTCGGCGCGCCGATCGTGTTCAACGACCGGGCCTCGTTCGCAGCCGCAGTCGGTCCCGACAGCGTGATGACGTTCGACGAACCGATCACCTGCAGCGAGTTGAGAGTCGAGGTCGGCACCTGTCGGGCCAACGTCGACAAGGCTGTATTCGAGTTCGAGAGCTTCTTCTACGGCTCCAGCTTCCTCGACGCGGTACCGATACGCGAGTGGTCCGCCTCGCTCACGTTCGATAGACCAGTACGCGCGATGGGATTCGACGTGCGCGCCCTGTCCGACAACCCCTTCTTCATTTCGATTCGGACCTCGAGTCCACTCTCGGGTTCACCGTTCTTCACCTTCTCGGGTGATGCCTTCTTCGGTCTGCTTCTGGACGACGGTGCCATCTTTGGAGTCGGACTGAATCCCTTCGGCCCCGGACAAGCGGCACCGTTCGCCATCGATAACGTCCGATTCGCGAGCGTCCCCGAACCTGGCACAGTGCTGCTCGTTGGGCTCGCCGCGATAGGCCTCCTGGCCCGCCCACGTCGGCGATCGAAACGCTGACATCCGCAGCGACGCGCCGAACGGGAACGCTCATTCTCATCTGACACCGACGATCCGATCGCGTGGAAGGCGCTCGAGGACGGCGCAACTGCCTCCTCGGGCGTCGGGTACGCATCAAGCCAAGCCGAGGCCGGCCCGAAACCGAATCGACTCAGCGCCCTGTTTTCGGTGGCGTTGGCCTGTGGGCTTCGTCTCGGGGACCCGTCGGCAGCGAGGCGCTCGCTCAGACGACAACCCGCGAAGAAGCGTCACGAGGCTGGCGGAGACCGGCCGGAACCGCGGACGCGTATCGATCGGGGTGGGCGACTCAGGCGGCATATGGTCCTTGTCCTCAGGCCTTTGAAGGCTGTCACGGCCAAGGACACGCGGGCCCGAAGAATTTGACATCGCGGCATGGCCGCATGCGACGCAGGAAAGCCGCCTGTGGAACACTAGATCAGAACGAGCATCGAGGAGTCCAGCAATGCCTCTCTTCATCGTCCGGCATCAGCATGCGGCCGACGGCTGTCCGGCGCAGGACCCGTTCATGGGTGCCAGCCTTCTCAATCACCTGAGTCGCCCGAACCTCAGGAGGTTCGGCCTGCAGATCCAGGGCGAAGCCGTCGTGCAGGGAGCGCACACGATGTACATGATCGTGGAAGCCGCTGACGAGGACCGCCTGCGCGAGTTCATGCAGCCGTTCCAGATGGCTGGCAGTCTCGATATCTACCCAGCCTCAACGTGCGTGCGTGTGGTTGCGAGCGGTGGCTGCGCGGCACCCGTGCCGGCGAGCGCAGGCGTGCCCACGGTGGATCCCGAAGAGGCCTGCCAGCAGGCGATCGCCGCCGACATGGTCGTGCATCGAGCGCATCCCCTCAACTGCGAAACGTCCATTTGGGCGCTCGTTGGCAGCGTCGTCATGCCGAATACGCGCTTCTACATGCGCAACAACTTCGGCATGCCCAATCTCGACCCCGCGACCTTTCGCCTCGCGATCGGCGGTCTCGTCGAGCGGCCGCAGAGTTTCGCGGTCCGCGATCTCCAGAACATGAGATCGAAAACGCAGGTGGTCACGCTGGAGTGCGCCGGCAACGGGCGGGCGCTGTTCGATCGCCCGACCGAGGGAGAGAAATGGGGATTGGGCGCCGTCAGCACGGCGGAATGGACCGGTGTGCCGCTCGTCGAGATCCTGGACCGCGCCGGCGTGCGGCAGGAAGGGAAGGACGTGCTGTTTCGCGGCGCTGACGGCGGGACCGTGGACGGCCGCTCGCAACCCATCCGCTTCGAGCGCAGTCTTCGGATCGACGACGCGCGCGACAGCGATGTGCTCCTGGCGTACGCCATGAACGGCGAGCCATTGCCCGTCGAACACGGATATCCGTTGCGTCTCATCGTTCCACGCTGGTACGCGGTCGCGTCGGTCAAGTGGTTGACCGAGATCGAGCTCATCGACCGGACGTTCACCGGACATTACCAGGGCGACAAGTACCGGTATGAATGGGAGCGCGAAGGTCGACTCGTCAGCGAGCCCGTCACGTTGCAGCGGGTCCGCGCCTTGATCACCGAGCCGTCGCCATATACAGAGGTGCGCCCCGGTGAACTGGCCATCCGCGGCGTGGCATGGTCCGGTGCGGCGCCGATTGCGCGGATCGAGGTGAGCGTGAACGGCGGCGACTGGCACGAAGCGCGTCTCGTGAGCGAGCGCAATCGCTACAGCTGGCAGTGGTGGGAGCTGATGACGCGCGTAGAGAAGTCAGGTGATCTCATTCTCCGCGCGCGTGCGACGGATCTGGCCGGGCGGACTCAGCCCGAGCGTGCCGAGTGGAACCGGCTGGGTTACGGCAATAACGCGATCCAGGAGGTCCCGATTCGCGTGTCGTGATCGATTCTTCTCCTGAGAATGCCGTGCAGTTCGTTATTCAGACAGAGGGGGCAGGTCACACCCGCTGCCAGAACGCCGCAGAATCAGGGTAGATAATTCCTCCGCGCGAGGGCCCCGATGCGATCGCAACGATGAACATCCTCGCGCCGCAACTGTCGTTCAACTTCGGCAGCTCGGATGGGTGGTTATCTGAGCGCCGGCGCTGGGACCGCGCGAGTGAACGCCGGCGAGACCGGATCGTCGAGCGCCATCAATGCCGGCGGCGGCGCACGCTGGTTCATCAGGCGTCACGTCGCCATGGGATTCGACGTGCGGTGGCACAAGATCGCCGCCGACGGCGAGACGATGGACGCGTCGACGGTCTTCGCCGCGTCCGTAGGCTTCTCGGTGAAATGACCGTCTCGCATCACGTGTTCCCGCCGACGGAATCGTAACCAGCACAGTAGCCGCGTCGACATTCGTCGCGTGCAGCGCCGCGCAGTTCTCGAGAGTCTGACGCAGATTGTAGCGCGGCTGACTTCTGCTGGCCCCCCACTCACCAGTCCTGTGAACGATGGGGAAGGCCGACACTATGAGACGTATCGTCCAGAAGACCGCGCACATTTTTAGCACTGGTGATTGTCTTAGGAATAGGGTCACGTGCGGAGGCCCAGTGTTCAGCATCGACGCCTTCTTCCTCCACGAGTCAGCGAAAAATTCAAGTCAACCTGACATGTCCTGGAGCGAGCTTTTTTAAGGTTTCTGAGACACCCGACTTCAAAGAGTCTGATTCTACAGGTGTTGCCATCGAGATTATAAACGTCGATCCCAACAACGAATTTGTCGATATTTCGGTCACTTATCCTGCGGGCACTCCCACTTTTCCGGCTCAACCTTTTCGTATGCCCACAGAAACCAAATCGCCGCGTGTTCTCGGCGTCTTGGTCGATTTTGACGACGGAAACGAACTGACACTGCCTCAATATGCGACGCCAGCGTTCTTGAACAAACTTCTGTTTAGCGGCAACCACGACGGACGTTTGCTTTACAACAGTCTTGGGGCTTGGCTTCAACAAAACTCATACGGAGTAGTGAGTTTGGCGGGTAACGTTTATCCCGGAGTCGTGCATCTCGATGCGGTGTCCGTTTATCGACCGTCCCTCGGTGTTCAAGGCATGTTTAAAGCCGTTGCTGATAACCTGGTCGCGACAGGTTACATCAACCCCCTCAACAATCCTTATGACATTTTGATTATATTTTCCGCAGGCGGGCTCGCGACTTCGTCAGCCGACTTCTATAACTTTAATAGCTATTGGCAATACAAAGGCTTTGAGAAAGTCCTGCAGGTCGATATACCCATCGACAGCACCTCGGTTCTCTACTCTCAGATTCAGAATGAGGCGGCCGTCGTCAACGCCGATGGCGTTGTTGTCACGAAGTACAATCCAGGAGGTACAACGGCAAGCGTATGGCTGGCGGCCGATGTGAACCACACCGGAACCAACTACTTCGCCTCGATGGCTTGGGCCTTTCAGGGAGGGGTTCCGTCCATCAGCAACCAACTCATTCGATACATTAGATTGAATCAACCACTGAGTCCGGGAACCTCAGTGATCGTGACATATCAGCCACATCAGCTACTTTAAAATCGATGAGGCCACGCGAATCGCTCTGCCTCCAGACACATTGTTCGGCGATAAGTTGAACTGGTTTGGACTCATTTCCCATGAATTCATGCACCTCGCAGGTAGCCTTCTCACTACCTCTTGGAGTGTGTCTCCGAAGATGGGCATCGGCGATCTTTACGACCAACCTTGGGAAGTAGTTAGGGAATATGACATCATGGCAGGCGGAGGGTACACTGCCACTGACGCCTTGAACCCTTACCTCAATCAATGGATCCGCTACGACACGCCCACGCACTTTAGCGGTTACACGAAAGTGCAAATGGGTTTGTTGGCACCTTATACTGTCGGATATGGTCGCAATGAAACCAGCTTGCGACTGTATCGAAGCGAGGAAGTGGATTTTCTAAGCTCCGCGAACCGAATCAAATTGATCAAAGTTCCGCTCAGACCACCAGGAGACAAGATCGGCATGCAGTTGGTCGGCTACAACAATACAGCCACCAACAAATATTACGGTGACGATTTTCTGATTCTCGAATGGCGAAGCAAAGCTCCATTTGCCGCTGATAAGATCAACTTCGACGAGCCTCTCTCCAGCGAAGGCCTGGTCATTTATCGCGTCCTCGACGGGGGACCGAGCCCCGCGAACTCCGGTTACTATCATGGCAATAAGGAGCAGAACAATATCGCCATCCAGGATGCCACTCCACCCCTGCCGCCCTACGCCTCATTGAATGACTATACTGTCGTTCGGCAAAGTTCGATTTCAACGACTTCGCCTGCGACATTTGGACCCGCATCTGGAGTGTATCGCTACCTCGCCTCTGAGGTTCAGAGTTGGAAAAATGCGGGCGACACAGCCAATGTGGATGTCCAATTGACAGCGGGAGCTGGAACGAAGACCGTCTACGCGAAGTTCATGGACCTGAGTGGGAATATCGTAGGCACCTCCTCCTTTGAGGTCACACTCAACGAAGCGGATACGATGCCACCGACGGCACCAACTGCCTTGACCGCCGTCTCAGTCAGTTCTTCGCAAGTGAATCTCAGTTGGAATGCGAGCTCAGACGCAGTTGGCGTGACCGGTTATGACATCTTCCGCAATGGTGTGTTTCTCCGAACCGTGACGGGGTTGACGTCCTCAGATACTGGGTTAGCGGCCTCGACCACCTATTCTTACTTTGTCAAAGCGCGGGACGCCGCCGCAAATCCCAGCAGCCCATCGAGCACTGTTTTCGTGACCACTCAAGCGCCGTCTGTGACGACAGCCACAATCACAGGCACAGTTTCGAATTCAGCGGGCGTAGCTGTTGCGAGTGCGAAAATCGACGTCGGATCCGGTAAGAAAAAGAAGACCTATTATGCGAATTCCAATGGTCAATACACGATTCCGGGTGTGGCGGCGGGCACAAACACTGTTGACATTCTCGGCCCGAGGCTATGTGGCACAAGCGATCAGCGTCACTGTGCAGCGCCGGTCAGACACTGACCCGCCAGGTGACTCTGCAAGCGCTGCTAACGCCAGCCTCCGGATTGCGTCACGGCTTGGCCGTCATCGGCCGCTGCGCGCCAACTCGTCGTCGATCACGCGAGCGAACGCCTCGAGCGGTTGCGCGCCGGTGAGCACGCGGCCGTTGATGAAAAACGTCGGCGTGCCAGTCACGTCCAGCCGCTTGCCCTCCTCGACGTCCTTCTGAACCGCCGCCTGGTGTTTCCCGCTCGCGACGCACGCCTTGAAGCTCGCCATGTCGAGACCCGTTTCCTGCGCTACGGCCGGCAACTGGTCCGGCTGTTTCGGTGATCCTGCGAACAGCGCCTTGTGATACGGCCAGAATTTTCCCTGGTCCGAAGCGCATCGCGCCGCCTCGTGGGCCTTACGCGCCTGCGGATGAAGATTGTCGATGGGGTAATCGCGCCAAACCAGCCTGACTCGATCGCCGTAACGCGACAGAATCTGCCCGATCGTGTCCTCCGCGCGTTGGCAGAACGGGCAGTGGAAATCGGAGAACTCGACGATGGTGACAGGTGCGTCCTTGGCGCCGACGAATGGTGCACCGTCGACGTTCACCTGGATGCGCTGCACGGGCGGCGGCGTGAGATAGACCGCAACCTTCGCCTGTGACCGCAGCGTCTTCACGAACGCCTCCCGCTGCGCGGCGATCTTCTGGCTCTGTAGTCGCGACCTGACCTGCTCGCGCCGGGTCGCGTCGTCGTCCTTGGGCAGTTTGTTTGCTTGGTAGAAGGCGTTGATCTGCTGCTCCGTCACCAAGCCCACCTTCGATGTGACCTCGGCATCGAGAAGTGCCGTCTCCGACACACCCCGCTTCGCCGCCTCCTTCGCAATCAAGCGCTCGACAATCATCGCGTCGAGCCGCTGCTTTTTGAGCGTATAGATTTGTTCCTCCAGTTTGCTCAACTGCACGGCGAGAGCCTTCTCGATCTCCTCCTTCGTGATGGGCGCACCGTCCACGTCGGCGAGAACCTCGCCCTTCGCGACTGGGTTCGGCGCCTTGGCTTTCTCGCCCTCGGAGCGCTGGGCATCGGCGGACACCGCGACCAGCATCACGACTACGACACTGGAAAGACAGAGCAACATGACGGGACCCATTCGGCGACTCATGATGTGACACCACTTTCTTCAATAACGTGTTTGGCCCCCGCTGCCTGCGAGGGAGGCGACCTGGGCGGCCCCCTCGAGGGCCGAGGACCGCCCAGATCACTCGCACTGACTGCTTCTACTACGGCCTTGTGACGGAAACGACGACGGTGGCGGTATCGGACGGCGTGAATTGGACGCCGTCCGCATCCACAGTGCCTCCCGTCACCGTGTTGGTTCGCGTCAAGTCACAACTGTTGATCCTTCCCACAAACGCGCAGCTGTAGTTGCCAGACGGCGAGATCGGAATCTGGCGGCACCGCGCAGTTCGTGCTGATAACGTATGCCCTGGACAGCTGGTGGTGATGTTGCCGTATGGAACGTCGGTCAGCGTGTTCAGCGTCAGCGTCTCCAGCGTGTTGGTGTTGTTCACCACGACATCGTAGGTCGTATCGACCTGGCATTGACTGGCACTCGCGGTCTTGGTCAGTGTCGGCGCCGACGACAAGTCCGTGTAGGGGACCTCGGCGTCATCGGTGTCGCAGACGGCGTTGGAGTTAGTGACATTGTTTGCGCAGGCTGTCACTGTGTCCGGGAAGGCTGGGCCACCGAAATCTCCCGGCGGGACGAGTGCCGTGAACGTACAGCTGCACGTAGCATTCGGCGCGATCACCCCACCGACCTCGCAGGTCGCCGCAACACCATCGGGCACGCAGGTCGAGCCTGGCAGTGACGGGATGTCGCCGAACGGGTCGTCAGTCAAACTGGTCAACGTCACGTCTACCGTCGACGTGTTTTTTACTACGACGCTGTAGGTCGCGTCGCCACCCGTCTCGGGGACACTGGGGGTCAACGCTTCCTTGGTGACCTCGAGGGTTGTCGATATCGAGGTGATGTCGAGGACCAGGGTTCCCGTGTTGCATTTCGACGGCGACCCCGGGTAGACATCGTTGGTCGTCGTCCCGTTGCCGATCCCCCGGCACACTTCGTTCGACCCCGGCTGCCGCCAAGTCGTCGCGAAGGGCAGCCGCAGCTGTTGGCCGGGGGTCAAGGGGCACTGGGCGCTGATCTGAGCGCTAACGAACAGTGGGTTATGGGCGGTCCCCAGAGGGCCTGCGATCTCGCCGCACACATCCGGTGCCGCGTCGAGATTGATGAAGTTCCCGGCTGGCGTGTTCGACACGAGGGACGCGCTCGCCGCGCACTGCCCCGTCAGGGCCCCGTCGTTGTTGAGATCGCCATCGGTGGCGAGGTAGAAGCCGACGTCATAGCGGGTATTGGCGGTCAGATCCATCCGAAAATCCGCCGTGAAGGTGACCGTCTGGCCGGCAAAGCACGAGCACAGCCCGGTAACGGCGTCGCAACTGCCCCCGGTGACAATGTCGATGTTGGTCGCCTCGGCAAGCGTGACGTCGTTGGCCGTACAGGTGAGGCTTTGGCTGTTGCCATGCGCCTGCCAGACATCCTGGATACAGGTTTGTGCAGACGCCGCCTCGGGCCCAAAGAGCACCCCTCCTCCGACGAGAGTGAGCACCGTGACAAGTCGAGTGTTGCGCATATTGATTCGGCCTTCCGCGGCGGTCTGACCACCGGGGGATCCAGTGGCGTGAGGGAGGGCAGACCCGGAACGAGTCACCCATGCCGCTATTTTTTGTTGTTAGCCCTTCGGGGAGGGAGCTTATCGCTCGTGCCAACATCAGCAAATTGCACGAAGGTGCCTGATCACCACGAAGAAAACCGTGCAAATCGGGCCCTTTGATCGCGCGTACCGGCACGTTTACCTGTACGCGACGTTCTTTGTGCGTCGGACCGCGGTTCATTGCGTCAACGAGGTGAGGGTGGCGTCGGTCTGAAGCCCATGACTGACGGCAAACATAGCGAGCTCCAGGCGCGTGGACATGCCGGTCTTGTCGAAGATGTTCGTGAGATGGTGTTTGACCGTCGTTTCGCTGATGGCGAAGAGGTGGGCGATGTCCTTATTGCTGTAGGCCGCCGCGATCGCAACGACGATCTCGCTCTCTCGGTCGGTGAGCCCGAGAGCTATGTTGCCGTTTCCGGGCCCCAAGCCGGTACAGCGCCTGTCGAAAGTCGGTGACCGGTTCGCGGTCGACCCAGTACTTTCCCGCGACAACCGCGCGGATGGCGCGGACAAGCAGGCCAGCGTGTGCATCCTTCAGGATCACGCCACGGGCTTCGAGGTTGATCAACAGCTGGATCGCCGATGGATGCAGTGCTGTCGTCAGCACCACGAGCGCCGTTGGTGAGAGGGACGACGTCACTTGGGGTATGAGGTTTTCGGGAAAAACTGCCAGATCGAGCACCAACACCTCGGGTTTCAGCTCCCGCGTCCGTTGCAGTGCTTCGATTCCGTCGCTCGTGTTGAGAACGACTTGAAAACGTCGGCTCGACTTGAGGACCGTCCGCAAGCCGTCGCCGAACAGAGCATGCTTCGCCGCGACGACGACGCGCGGACGTGCGACCGAGGCTCGATTCACGACTATGCCTCCAGGAGGCCGCCACGGTGTCCAAACGGGTGCTGGCGCGTGGGGCTCCAAATGCAACTACGCAAGCTCAACACCGATTGAACATGCACTGTGCCGGACGTCCTGGCGCGTGCTCCAGCACATCCTTAACGAGCGGCCACCTCAGCAATTTCGGCGCCATGCCCCAGTCGTGACGGAATGCGAAGAATCTCTAGGGGAATCGCGGCCGGCGACGTCTGAAGTCCACCGGCAGGGCGCCTTTGGTCACGGGGTCTTGGCGTGGTTCGACGCGAGCTTCGGCGAGGTCTCGCAGTAGCTGAGACGATGCCATCAAGATCCTTCCCCTCATGCGACCGCTCCTGACGATCTGCGCCCGGCGTGCGGTAGGACGTGAAGGACGTGCTGTTTCGCGGCGCTGATGGCGGGGCCCTGGAGGGCCGTTCGGAACCCATGCGCTTCGAGCGCAGTCTTCGGATCGACGACGCGCGCGACAGCGATGTGCTCCTGGCCTACGCGATGAACGGCGAGCCATTGCCCGTCGAACATGGATATCCGTTGCGTCTGATCGTTCCACGTTGGTACGCGGTCGCGTCGGTCAAGTGGTTGACCGAGATCGAACTCATCGACCGGACATTCACCGGACACTACCAGGGCGACAGTACCGCTATGAATGGGAGCGCGACGGTCGAATCATCGAGCGAGCCGGTCACGTTGCCCGATTGCGCGTATCGATGTGAGCGTGAACGGCGGCGACTGGCAGGAAGCGCGTCTCGTGAGCGAACGCAATCGCTACAGCTGGCAGTGGTGGGAATTGATTACACGCGTCGAGAAATCGGAGCATCTCGCCCTCCGCGCGCGCGCGACCGATCTGGCCGGCCGGACTCAGCCCGAGCGTGCCGAGTGGAACCGACTGGGGTACGGGAATAACGCGATCCAGGAGGTCCCGATCCGCGTGTCGTGATCGATTCTGAATTCTTTCGCATTCACCCGAGCCAGAAGTACAGCTCGTTCTCGTCGAGGTCGCGTATCACGAGCGTGGGCACTCCCCAGTGGGACATTCGGTCTCATCAGAGCTTCCATCCGATGAGATTCCACTGATAGAGCCAGGCCACGGTCCCCAGCGCGGCAACCGACACCAAGGTCAGACAGACGCGACCCGCCATGCGCCACCAACCTCGCCTCCACGCGACGATCATCGCGGCGACCAGGCCGACAGAGAGCGCCGTTCCGACGACGAAGAGCGTGAGGCCCGCTCGGAGCATTGCCGACGGCGTGCCGAAGACGATCTGGTTCGAATCCCCGAGGCTAATCATCAGAATCGTCAGTCCAACCGCGAGCGCAAGGCTCGTCGTCCAGGCGAGTAAGTGTGCCACCTTGGAACTAATCGGCATCCGAACCTTGCGCTGCAGGACGGCGTTAATCGGCAAGCCGATCAGCCCGCTTACCAGTACCGCGGCACAGACACCGAGCCACACCATCTGCGGAACGATTCCCTTCCACCACGGTTGCTTCAGCATCGCGACGACACAGAATGGTGAGGTGCAGAGCTGCGCGATCTCCCCGCGCTCGTCCTCGCGAAACACGAGCTGGCGCTGACCATCCACCTGGGCAAAGACCAAAGGCTCGACTTGTCGCCAACGCGTCGGCTCGCCAGCGCCACGCATCACGAGATAACCATCGGCATCGACAGCGACTGAAGCGGCGGCGACGAGCTTGACGATCCTCGTCAGATCGCTTTCCGATACCCGCGACAGCGCATACGTCCCGGTGAATCGTTCGAGGCGTGCCCGGCTGTCTTTCACGGGGGCGGGCTCCTTGGGGAGCGGAGTCGGGAAATGGCGATCGAAGAACGCCTGCATGAACTCGTTTCTTGCCGAAGCGCCGCTATCGGTGTTGAACGCGACGAACACGCCGAAATTTTGGGCGGGCACCATGGTCGTCTGGCTGTGGAACCAGATCGTGTCGCCACCGTGTCCGTAAGCGGTCACGCCGTTCCAGTTCGACTCCATGAACCCGTGGAGCATCCCGTTGATCTTCGGCGAGAACGACGTGAGCTTACCGCGCATCGTACGCGCCGTTTCCGCGCGGAGAATGCGACCGTCGCCAAGCGCGCCATCGTTGAGATGGGCCAGCATGAAACGTCCCATGTCCTCACCGCTCACGCTCATGGCGCCGGCCGGTGCCCACGGGACGTACTCGAACGGCTGCTCCTTCAAGCGGCCCTCGGCCCATTCGTAGCCCTTTGAGAGATCAGCCGCGAGGGTGGCCGGAACCGGCTGACGGATGCTGGTGTGAACCATGTTCAGCGGAGCCAGGATTCGATCTTCGACGTACTTCTTCGTACGGAACGCCGGAAACGTGCTCGACGATGAGCCCGGCGAGGGCCGTGCCATAGTTCGAGTAGGCAGTGACGGTCCCGGGGGCGAAGACGCGAGCGGGCATCTGATCTCGCATGGGTTCCACGAGCGGACGCATCTTGTCGGCCGTCTTCGAGAACAGGCCATAGACGTCGTCCTCGAAACCGGGGGTGTGCGTCATCAGGTGTTCGAGCGTGATGGGCTCGGGGAACGTCGCCGGAATCTGCACGCCTTTCAGGTAGCGATTGACGTCGGTGTGCAGATCGAGCCTGCCCTCCTCGGCAAGCTGCATCACAGCCGTCCAGGCGAACATCTTCGAGTTCGAGGCAACGCGAAAGAGCGTGCGCCCTGGATCTACCGGCTTGCGCTCGGCGAAATCGGCGTAACCGTAACCCTTCTTGAACACCACCTGGCCGTCACTGACGATCACGACCACAGCCCCGGCGAAATGGTGCGCCTTCTGCAGCGCTCCCATCGAGCCGTCGATGAAGTCTTCCCAATCGCGTAACACGTCCGGGGTGGATGGTGATTCCTGAGCAAGCATCGAGAGGCTCGATAGCAGCGTGAACCCAAATGCGAGCACCACTGTTGTGTATTTCATGGCATCAGCCGGTCCACGCGAAGCTTGCCACAACTGACTAGGATTTCTCTCCAATAGGTAGCGCCATCGGTTTGCGGTCAGTCTAAGCGGCTTCGCCACTTCACGAACGACGTTAGTGCTTCGCTACTCCCGTTCCTCAGCACTCCACCGATTCCCACACGCGGTGCCATATGTGAAGACACTGGGTGGACGACGATAACCGTGTTGGGGCTTGTGAAGGCCGTTGACTGCGAGGCGGAAGCCGTTTGAGGCCGGCTGGTCCCGTCAGCTCTGGGTCGACCTGATGCGCCGCAGTTTCTGGCTTGACGTCCTCGCGTGTCCGCATTTAGGAGTGATAAGGGATCCCGGCGCTGCACTCGTCGCCAGTTGCGGGATCGTCTCATCGTCTGCTGTCAGCACGCTTTCGGTCGCGGCATCGCGCGCGGCTGGTGAGAGCGGCTCAACCCAGGTCACGTTGTCTTGAAGAACCCATCCCGTTTTACAAGTCCGAACTGCCGTCGACGATGGCCGTGATCCGACTGCAAACTGATCGGGCCGATTCTCTTCGTCACGTCACGAACTAGTGGACCGTACTCACTGAAATACGACTAATGCGTCGCGCCGGGTTGCGGTAGTTCCAACGAATCGGTTTCGGTGCCTTGTTGTAGTGCCGGATGTAGCGACGAATCTTCCGCGCAAGATCGGCGACGGACGTAAAGATGCCACGGGCCAGGAGATCGCGTTCGATCTTCGCGAACCAGAGCTCGACTTGGTTCAGCCAGGACGAATACGTCGGGGTGAAATGGAGATGGACGTTCGGATGATCCAGCAGGAAGGTCCGCACGGCTTGGGTCTTGTGGGTCGACAGGTTGTCCGCGATGACGTGAATCTCTCGGCGCTTCGGTTGCGTCGCGACGATGTCGCCGAGGAAGGCGACAAACGCCGCGCTCGTATGTCGGGGGACGGTCTGCCCGAGCACTTCGCCGGACTGCGTGTCGAGCGCGGCCAGCAACGAGAGTGTGCCATGCCGGTAGTACTCGAAGCCGTGCCGCTCGGCCCGTCCGGGCGACAGCGGCAGCACCGGATCGAGGCGGTCGAGGGCTTGAATCGCCGTTTTTTCATCGACGGCGAACACGGCCGCGTGATCCGGAGGATTGACGTACAACCCAATCACGTCCGCCGCCTTCGTCTCGAAATCCGGATCGTCCGATTGCATGTACCGTTTGAATCGATGCGGCTGCAGGCCGGCGCGCTGCCAGGCCTTCGCGACGAGATTGTGATGAATCTTCAGCAGGCGACCCAGCTTCCGCGTACTCCAATGCGTGCTGCCGTCGGGCGGCGCCTGCCGCGTCTTTTCAAGCACCCGCGCTTCCATCGCGGGCGTCAGCACCGACGGCGGCTGGCCGCGGTACCGGGGCCGCAGGCCCTCCACGCGCTCGGCCAGGAATCGGCGGCGCCACCGGTTGATGTAGTCGCGGTAGCACGGCACCGTGGTCTCGATCGTCGTATACGAGTCGCCAGCGGCCAGCATGAGAATCACGCGCGCGCGGCGCGCGTCTTCGGATCGAATCTTGAGACTGCGCACGCGGCGTTCGAGCTCAACTCGTTCATCGGTCGTCAACGTCAGCGCCATATGGCGCCAGAGAGTACCAGGTACCGCTTCAGTCAGACAAGCCACTAGAAGACCATCAGATAGGCACCAACCCAGAACGACGCGCAGAGGAGCAAGCCGAAGAGAATGCCTCGGGCGGCACCACACCCGTCGAGGCTGTCGGCATGGAGACTTGTCGCCTTGATGCGAGGCACGGATTTGACGCCACTCTGGCAAAGAATTTTCGCCTCGCGAGCGACTCGATACACGTGCACATCGCCGGCCGAGAAGGGGTTTTCACCACGGGCTGCTCGTCTAGGAGGCGGTGAGTGTCGGGTCAGGCCAAAGCCGATCATCGCGGCGACTGTCGCCACGGTCAGCCCCGCAAGCACGTCCACCGCGTGGTGATATCTCGTATACACACAGGCGACGCTGAGTCCGACCGCAATCAGTCCGAACCAGAGCGCCGCTCTTCGGTCGGTGGCATACAGGCCGAATGTCAGCGCCCATGCACCCGAGACGTGAGCGCTTGGGAAACATCCTCCCGAAACCGCCGCGCCCGCGATGATCAATTCAATGGCGCGGGTGAATACCCAGCCGCCAAACGGACGCAGACCCTCCATGACCTCGGGGTGTTCCCACGGCCCACGCGCGGGGAGGAACGGATACCACACATATGACAGGAAGAAACCGAGCATCATGCACGTCATCGCCGTGTGAAACCCGCTTCCTGGTGTTCCGCGGCCTCGGCGGCCACCGTTCCAGGCGATGATGATCCCGCCAATGATCAAGAGAAAATACGAGAAGTAGAAGGCGTGCATGATCTCGTCGAGCACCGGATTGCCGGCCTGCGAAAGCATCACCGCCGGCGTGCCGCCGAACAGCGTGCTGTCCGCGTTGAACAGGTAGTGCTCGAACCAGTAGGGTGTGTCCGCAGCTGCCGCGTTGACCGTGAGCGTCACCTCCTCGAAGAAGGGCGTCAAGAGCAGCGCCGGATACGTGTATCGCAGGAATCGCGCAACCGACCTCGCACAAGACAGCCAGCGGGAATCGGCCGCACGCGGCTGTTCCCACGCCGCGCCTCGCGACGGTAACAGCAGAAGCCCTACGACGATCGCGGCGTGGCCTCCAAGGATGTACGGCCACCGCGGAACCGCCCACACGATCGCGACGAGCGCAACGAAGGTGACGTAGGTAGCCAAGATCCAGTCAAGGGCCATCCAGGAAGCCGTTCGTGCGGCGACCCAGCCCCAGGCCCGCGTGGCTGGAGCAGCATAGACGGACAGACTGTCGTCGCTGCCAGATGTGTTGCGTGGTGAATGACTTCGGGGGATTCCAGCGAGGGATTGAAAGGATCCGGGAACGTTCCTCATCTTCGTCAAAACCGCCTTCACATCGGAATGTGCAGAAGACGGCCGAACGGGCTCAAGGGTAAAGGCCCCGTCATGGCTCGTGCCGCTCCTGAGCCCCTGCGGGTCGGTGGCCTATCGCGTGAAGAACCGGACGATGGCGGCGGGCGAGTCCCATACCGGCACATTGCCCTCATCGAGGCGATGAGCAAGGAGCGGGATCGGTTTGCGTATTCAGCGCCGAGGAAGGCTTTGTGGTGATGAGGGGAGAACAAGTACCCGTTAGAAGGAGGGTTTAGTCGCCATCCTTCTGGGCAGCCCGGACCCGCGAGCATGTCATCGCGAGCATTCTCGTGCAGCTTCGTGGTGGCACTCCGGTTGCGAGAAGGTGCCGAACCACGGTTGATGGTCGACTCTGATCTCGCCACGTCGTTTCGTTACGTCTGCGCAGCCCGACGACTGACGCAGTCAACACCATCGCGCTGCGAATTGTCTACAACGAACGCGAAGTCGGCGACGTTATGCCCGTAGTCTCTATTCAGGTCGAGAGCGGGGCCGGACGGGGTTCGACATTCACTGATGTAGCTAGCACGCGAGCACGCGGTGCCGGCAGCTAAACGGGCTGCCGATTCGTCCTCTGCAACGACTCGGCGGACCGTGCTGCTCGTCGACGATGATCAGCGGGTGCGCGAAACGATCCGCATGATGCTGGAGCGCGCCGGCCATCGGGTCGTCGAAGCCGAATCCGCTGAGGATGCGATCAACCAGTTCAATACCATGGAATCCGTGGACCTGTTGGTGTCCGACCTGCAGATGCCAGGGCTGTCTGGGCTCGAGTTGTTTGACAGGCTCGTCGAGCGTCTTCCTTCGCTGCGGGTGCTGTTCATCTCCGGAGCCGCCAGCCCCCCCGACCTCGCTACGATCGCGCGCAAAGGAGCGGCCTTCCTTGAGAAGCCATTCTCGGCGGAAATGCTCGCCAACAAGGTACACGAGGTCCTCAGTTAGAACGTCCCTTGGCTTCGGCGATTAACAAACAAGGTGGGGGTCGCAAGTGGTCGCCTCAAATGGTGCAGCATGTTTTGCAGACTGCCTGAGGCGGATGCGACGGACGATTTCTCGAATGAATTCATCCAGCCGCGCCAGCGGTTTCGCCCACGTCCATCGGCTGGTGGGTCAGATTGTGGGTCAGCCTTCGGGCCCCATGCGATACTGCAGACACAAATGACACCTAAGCGCACCTGCCCAAAGGGCCAAGTCATGATCAGTCGATTGATACTACTGTTCGCGGTGGCTCTCGGCGCGACGGCATCAGCCGCCGGTCAGACACTTTCCGCAGAGGATTCGCTCAAGGCGACGCATGAAGCGCTGATGCAGGCTGTTACCGCTGCCAATGCCGACCGCGTATCGGCGCTGATACACCCGCGAGCGCTCGGCTTTTTCCGCATGAGTGAGCAGGTGGCCGAGCTCGAAGGCGGCTCAAGCCTTCGCGCGATCGTTGAGACGCTGCTTCGGGACTTGGGTGAATTCACAACATCGCAGCAGTCGCTTACGACGCGGCTCCGCGTCATCGGCGAAACTGGCATCGTGACTCAAACCTTGAGGCGTGAAGCAGCGACGGGGAGAAAGAAAGTAGTCCGCTATCTGCGTAGCACCGGTATCTACGTACGATCGGCCGACGGGTGGAGGCTGATGTCGTGGCACACGTCGGACGTTCCCCTGTCTTAGACCCCACACGTCAGCACACGGCCCTTTCGACTCTTCATCTGCCAGCACATCTCGAGCAGCGTGAGCGGTGGCACGACTTCGCGCCAGTGCGATTATGTACGGGTCGAAGTCCATAATGCGTCTCCGGTGTTGGCTTGCTCCAGGCCATCGACGCTCGCACTGCTGACAGCGGAAGGTCATTACGTTGTCGTCCTGACGCTCAATAGCGCCAGATGGGCGTCGGCACACAGGGCAGATAAGCCCGCTCGGCGTTTTCGGCTCGCTTGGCGTAGTGGGTCAGATTGTGGGTCAACTGAGGGTTAGTCGCTCGCGCACGCTGATGAATCGTCGAATTATCTCGCCGTGAAATTTGGATCGGCCACGATCACCTCGTGTCCGAGCGTTTCCAGGTGCTGCGCAACCCACTCACTCTCGGTTGCCGCCTCGAGCAGAATGCGCATGCGCGGCCGTCCCCAAAACACGGCCGTCAAGCGATCGCGCGTCGTCGCGATCCGTCGGTCGATGATCTCACCGCCTTCCCTCAGGATCCGAATCTGGCTGTCTTTCTTGTGAAGGTCGATGGCACCATACTCCATGGCTGGTCTTCTCCTTGCGCCTCAAGAGCGCGTTTCAGCAACGTGGAGCGCACGCTACCACCTCGCTCAGGA
>CAVRQR010000014.1:0-197583 GCA_963723495.1 uncultured Acidobacteriota bacterium
TCAGGAACGCGACGATGTCGGCTTCATCCTGTGGTGTGAGTGTGATGCCGGCGAAAAGTCTGAACATGAACGTGTATTGCTCTGCGACTTCTTTCAGCGTCATCGACGAGTTGTCGTGGAAGTAGGGCGCTGTGTGCCTCACGCCCCAGAGCGACGGCGTCTTGAACAGGTTGCAAGCGATGACGAGCGGCAAGGGCCCTCCCGGACCAAAGAGCTCCGGCGGGAACTCGTTTGGATCTGGCGGGTCCGTCAGACACGCACCGGGATCGGGCGTGACGATCCTGTCGGTGCCGTCGACGATGAATTCGTAGGTCGGTAGATTGAGTTTGTTGCGCTCGGACACGCCGACGCCAAAAAACCGCAATCCCGGGAGATCCGGCAGGAAGATGTTGAATTCGTTGGTCACGTCAAGCATCGGTCCGCTGTGACACATGGCGCACAGCCCTCGGGTGGAGCCCGGCGTGATAGGGACGTCGTCGAACATCGCTCGCCCGCGCTTCTCAGAGGCGGTGACACCATTCGGCAGCCGAGGCGGCGGCCCTCCGCGAGCGAAGTGGAGTAGCGGCAGCGATGAGAAGAATCGCGGCGCCGTTCGCTGAAACTCGGCGATCAGCTCGAGCTGCAGCGGCGTTGGCTCGAAACCGTTCTGCGCGTGCGCGTGCACCGCACCCAGCGCTTGCGCTTCGAGCGTGAGATCGCGGCCGTCGTACATGAAGACTGGCTGGAGCGACGGCGTATTTCGCGTCGTCGGCGTCCCCCGGAGGAGCGTGACGCTCGTCGCCGCCGGGTCGCTCGCGAGCTTGACGCGTGGCGGAAGCGGGATATCAATGCGGACGGTTGCGTGCTCGGTGATCCGGGACGTGCCGAAGACGCCGTCGTCCAGACCGTCGCCCACAAACAGGGGATCGCTGGGGTCTGCCTCCAGACGGTTCCTGGCGTCCTTGGGCGAGAACGTGCCGGTCCTGACACTGTGACACGTGACGCAGGTCCGGCCGTTGCCCTGGAACGTTTCCTCGTCGAAGAGGCGTCGACCCTCTTCGAACCGCCTCGCCAGGCACGTGAGCTTGGCCGCGCCGTGAAACTGGTCGGGATCGCAGTCAAAGGTGATGGCCCGCGGCGTCCTCGCTGCGCCCGTTTGCGCTTCGGTGTGGAGGATCAGCTGGCTCACAAAGACTGCCGACATGGTGGCGATGGAGAGCCCGGACTTGAGTGTCATGAGTGGCCTCCCGGTCGCAGGAGGGGCGACACTGCACGCGACCTTGGCAGTGAAGGTAGGGCACTCGCGCCGCGAAGTCGCAGGCGTGCGGCAGGAATTCGTCAGGCTTCCGGCAGGATTCGTGATCTAGTCAGTAAGGCCCTTCAATCCGGTTCGGTCTCCGTCGAAGTCGGCGCCTGAAGCGCCCTGACCGTCAGCTTCACGGAGCCGACGGTGATGACGTCGCCATCGCCAACCGCTCTGCATCCTTCGACTCGCTGATTGCCGACAAACGTCCCATTCTTGCTTCCCAGGTCTTCGATCATCGCGCGGGCGGCCGCGATCTTGATCTGTGCGTGGCGCCGAGAGACCCCTGGGGCGTCCAGATAGATCTCTACGTTCGGGTCACGTCCGATGACGTGCTCACCCTCGTCGAGCGTCACTCGGCCGGCTACCCATGTGATCCGGAAAGACACCCCGCTGCGCTCCCCCGGCCGACCGGTCTCGGTACGGTGGGCCGTTTCGCAAAACGCGTAGCCAAATCTGGGCACAGTCCGGATGAATCGCGGATCGGAGGGATCGTCGCCGATGGCATCGCGGATTTCGCTCACCAGGTTAGCGAGGTTCTTCTCGACCACGAATGTGGCGGGCCACAACCACTCCTGCAGCTCGTGTTTCGAGATTGCCTTAGGCCGGCCAGTGACCAGGATACACAGCAGATCGAACGCCTTGGGTGATAGCGACACGCGGGAGCTGTCGCGAAGCAGTTCGCGGCTTTCCGAGTCGAGAAGGAACGGCCCGAAGCGGACCTGCACGTTGCACCCTACCCCAGCATCAGCTGATTCACTTCAGCCCCTCGACCACGAACAGGTCGCCGAGCCGTCGCAGGTAGGAGTAGCAGTACCGACTGCGCGTCCGGGGTCATGACGACTGTTTCTCGCATGTCCTCGACGCCGACGGGGTCAGACGGCATGAGAGTTTTCCAGAGCGTCCGGCCGCCGGTCGCCAACTCGACGCGAAAGACGTCGACGGCTGCCTGCCTGGCCCCGTCAAGGCTGGCGACTGTGTACACGTATCGGCCGCCGTGGCTCCATTGAAGCGGGATATCTCCTGGCGTGAGCGCTGGAACGGGCCGGCCGTCCCCGCCTTGAATCGGAAAGAGCACCCACGTGGAGCCGACCCGGCCGAGGACGGAGTTCTCGTCTCGCGCCGCCGATTTGTCGGCGAGAACCACGCCCGGCGGCGTTATCGCTCGAGCAAGGCCGGCGGGGATTTCCTGAAGGTAGCCTCGCGGCGTGTTGTCTGCGGTGTAGCCCGTGAAAACAATGCGCTTCGAGTCGGGCAGCCACGCTCCATTTCCAATCCGCACCAGCTCTCCCTTGGGCAGCGTGGCCGTCGCCCCAACGCCGGTCGGCAACAGGACCAGATCCTCACCACGCAGCGCGAGCACCCACTTCCCGTCTGGAGACAACGACGCGCCACTCCCCTCTCCAATCGAGATCGCCGGAGACCCCTCGATGTTCCTGCTGAAGATTATCGGGTTTCCAGAGGGCGACGAGAGCAACTCATCCTCGAAGACCAGCGTGTTGCCGTCTGGTGAGATTCCCTTGGCCGCAGAGGCCAGCTGCCACGTCAGGTCGCGCTCGCTGGTGTCCCCTGGTCGCTTGCAGGTCAGGTTGATATGAACGGTGTTGCGCGACAACAGAACCCTCCCATCCTGGGAGATGTCGTGCAGCACGAGCCAATCGGGTGCGCGATACACCGGCCGCTCGATGCCCGAGAGCGACACGGCATGGAGCGACGGTGCAAATTCACTGGGGGTCGGCCGTGTCGCTGTGAACCAGATCTCGGTTCCCGATGGCACCCACGCCAATCCAAAGCCTGCCCAGTCGCGTGCCACGGTCGACTTGCGGCCAGACCTGTCGACGACCGTGATCATCGCCTGGGCCGCACTACCAAACATCACCGGACCCTCGAAGAACGCCACACGACTGCCGTCGGGTGACACCCGCAGGGACCATGCGGCCCGAGTCTCATGGACGGTCGTGCCAGCGGGAAACTCTACAGTCCAGGGACGATTGCCGCCAGGATCACGAATGACGGCGAGCGCATCGGTTCCGGGAATCCAATCCGCGGCGACCACCCCTATGAGCACGTCGCGTCGTGCCCCTCCGGCCATGGGAATGCGCGAGAGGACGCGGTCGCCGAATGTGTGGGTGATGTTCTGCGGCCCGAACGCCACGGCCATCTCACCGCCGCGCGAAACAGACATGATCCGCGAGTCTTTCAACTGGAGATCGCGCGCATCGGGGCTCTCGGCTCGACCCAGGAACGAGGCGTAAGGCTGACCGTCCCAGCTCGCGCTGTAGACGAAGCTCTGACCATCGGGTGTGAATCGTGCGGATGAGACCGCACCCTTCCGGTACGTCACAGGCAGATACTCGGCGACCGACGGTTCGGGCCAGATCAATAGCAGTGTCGCCGCAGCCCCGGCCGCTGCAAGCGCCGCTCCGACGAGGGCGCCCCAGAGCGCGACGCGGCGCGGCCGGGCCGTGTTGACACGTGCCGAGGCTTCTTCGCTCGAGCCCGTCTCCGCGATCCACCGCAACTCGGCCGCCATGTCACGCGCGGTCTGCCAACGATCCTCGGGGCCTTTAGCCAGGCAGCGACGGATCAGCCGCTCGAGCGAGGCCGGCACCCGCGGCTGCAGACGACAACGCCGGCGGTTCCGCGGCGACGATGGCCGCCATCAACGAGGCGCGACTGTCGCCCGCAAACGGCCGTCGGCCGCAGAGCATCTCGAAGAGGACGACGCCGAATGCGAAGATGTCGGTACGGCCGTCCACCTCGCGCCCTTCGATCTGTTCTGGCGCCATGTAAGGAACAGTGCCAGCGATAGAGCCGACCTCGGTCAGTCGCTCGCTTCTCGTCGCGACAATTGAGGCCTCTTCATCAGGTTCCTTCAACTTGGCTAACCCAAAGTCGAGCAGCTTGACGCTGTCGCGGGTCAGCATGATGTTGCCGGGCTTGAGGTCGGCGTGCACCACGCCGTGCCGATGCGCGTGGTCCAGCGCATCGGCGACTTGGGTGGCCGCGCGCAACGCAAGGGCCAGCGGCAATGGGCCGTCCTCGAGTCGCGCCGCCAGGGTGACGCCATCCACATACTCCATCACCAGGAAGATCGCGGGGCCGTCCTCCCCAACGTCGTGCAGCGTGCAGATGTGTTGATGAGTAATGCGGGCGATGGCGCGCGCTTCGCGACGAAACCGTTCGACCCTGCGGCCGGGCGCGTTCAATAGCTCGCTCGGGAGCAGCTTTATGGCGACCGTCCGATCGAGCCGCGTATCGCGTGCCCGATACACTTCGCCCATCCCCCCCGCACCGAGCGGATTCAGGATCTCGAACGGGCCAAGGCGGGCGCCAGACGCAAATCTCATCGAATGGGGCCGACGAAGGGCAGTATAGCGATCTCTTTTTCAAGCGGTAGAGGGGAGAGGAGTAGAACCTCGTCGAGGATCGTCAGCTAGCGACGCACATCGAAGTCCTGACTAAGCGAGGAATTCCAAGTAGATGTGATACGTTTCCTGCCACATTTGAAGGCTGTTCGGCGTGTGTCGCTCAGAACAGGTTTACGTCATGGTTTCCGCTGGAAAGGAAGACGGAACGAAACTGATCGATGCTCAGCGTTGAACAGTTACTGAATCGCGAACTCGCGGCTCGGATAAGCGCCGGACCAGAGGGACGCTCGGCCCTGGCATCGCTCCGCACGGTGTGTTTCGTCCTGGCGAGCACCGTCAGTTATTACGTCGCCACGCAGATCGCCTGGGCGCTTACTTTCCCCGATAGCAAAGTCTCACTCTTTTTTCCCCCGCAGGCAGTTCTGCTTTGCATCCTGCTGCTCGTCCCCACTCGGCACTGGTGGGCCTATGTACTCCCAGCTGTCAGCGCTCACTTTCTGGCGACCCAGCAGGCGCACTGGCCGCCGCTGTACGCATTGAACTGCGAGGCGTTCGACGCTGTGAAATGCGTCGCGGCAGCGGCGGGGATTCGCCTTCTGATCAAGTCTCCTCTCAAGGCGATCACGCTTCGTGACGCGATCCTCTTCGTCCTCATCGCAGTGGTGCTCGTTCCTTTTGGGACCGCCTTCTGGGGTGCTTCCTTTACGGTCTCCTACGGTTTCGGCACTCACTATTGGATCGAATGGCGCAACCTGGGAATCTCGAATGCGGTAACGACCGTCGTCCTGGTGCCGGCATTTCTGCTGGGTGCGCACCATCTGTTCGTCAGACGCTCGAGAGCCCTGTCTCCTCGACGCGTGCTGGAAGGGGCTCTCGTCGGTGCGTGTACGGTGGCGTTAGGAATCTTCGTATTCGATAGAACGCCCGCGGGTCCCAACACGTCGCCCGCTCTCTTATATACGCCGATTCCTCTGCTCATCTGGGCAGCGCTCCGCTTCGGCCTTGGCGGCATCAGCGCCTCGATGTTGATCGTTACGTTCCAGGCGATCTGGGGAACCATGCGCGGGCACGGCCCGTTCCTGGCCCAAACCCCCGCCGAGAATGCGACGGCACTACAGCTATTCCTCCTGGTGACGGCCACTCCGCTGATGCTGCTCGCGGTTGTCATCGAAGAGGAAAGACGCTCGAAAGAAGCGTCGCACCAGAGCACGAACCTGATGGGTCTCGCCGCCGAAGCAGGAAACCTGGCCATGTGGGTGTGGGATGTTTCCGGCAACGATGTGTGGATGACCGAGCAGGGGCGCTCGCTGTTTGGCCTCGAGCCAGACGCGCGCCTCGATTTTGCGGCGACTTTCGATCGCGTGCACCCCGAGGATCGCGCCGCCCGTGACGGCGCGATCAAACAGGCGCTCCAGACGCGAGGCGAATACGAAGTGGAGTATCGCGTGCTGCGAGCGGATGGCACGGCCCGCTGGATTCATGGGCGGGGTCGTTGTGTGGGGCCTGACGATGGCACCGGACCAAAGCTGTTCGGCGTTTCGATGGATGTCACGGCTCGCAAACAGGCCGAGGCGACAGCCGCGCAAAAGCGGGCAGAACTGGAGCACGTCGCACGCGTTGCCACACTCGGCGAGCTCACCACAACTCTGACGCACGAATTATCGCAGCCGCTCGCTGCGATTCTCACCAACTCCCACGTCGGTGTGCGTTTGCTCGACGCACCCGAGCCCGACCTCCAGCAGGTGCGCAGCACGTTGGCCGACATCTGCGAGGACACCGAGCACGCCGGCGAAGTCATTCGCTGGCTGCGCGCCATGCTCAAGCGCGACAGCACGGCGGCGGGCTTGACCAACGTCGATGTGAACAATGTGATCCGCATCGTCGAGCGCATCACGCATGGCGACGCGTATCTGCACAAGGTCACGGTCCACCTCGACCTGTCGTCCGACGTCCCTCCGGTCAAGGGTGACAGCGTGCAGCTTCAGCAGGTCATCTTGAACCTGATGCTCAATGCCTTCAGCGCCATGAGTGGAACCGGACCCGACGGCGCGCGACGCCTGGTTGTGCGCACGAAGTCGATTGATAAATCGAACGTGCTGGTCGAAGTTCAAGACAGCGGCACCGGCATCGCCGCGGAAAAACTCGAGTCGATCTTCGATCCCTTCATCACCAGCAAGCCGGAAGGACTGGGAATGGGCCTGTCGATCTGTCGCTCCATCATCGAACGCCACGGCGGCAAGATATCGGCGGCGAACAATCCCGATCGCGGCGCAAAGTTCTCGATCACGCTGCCGGTCGCCGGCGAGTGAATCTGACCGTGCCCTCCGCTACTCCACGACATCAAAGCGCAGACCGCTCGATCCCTCGCCGCGGCCGACCGTCTTGCGGCGGCCGAAGGGGCGCCACCGCTGTCCGAGCTGGTCGGTACCGAGGGCGAGACGCGTGCTGCTCGTCCTCGGGCTCTGAATAGCGTGGGTGGACCACGCCACGATTACCGGGACGCCGATTGAGCCAAGACCACTGCGTCGGGACCCGCTGGAAATCGCAGCTGCCCTGACGCATCGTTCGCGGCACGGTATACCGCCTCGGCCACGTCGGACTCGGTTGTCACCGTAGTCACCTGCGCAAATGCAGCGAGGATCGGCTTCGCGAAATCGGCGTATGCGTCGGGAAACAGGCCTTCCATACGCGATCCCCCGTTGCTCGTAAACCGGGTGGTCGGGCCATAGCCCGGCTCAACCAGTTTGACTCGCACGTTGAACGTTTCGAGCTCGTGCGCGAGTGATCCGGTGAACCCCTCGATCGCCATCTTGCTCGCGGTGTACGCGGCCGCCAGGGGCATCGGCGCCAGCGTCACGCTTGACGTCACGTTCACGACCACACCCGATCGTCGCGCGCGAAACTGCGGCAGCACCGCCTGCGTCATCGCCATCACGCCGAAGGTGTTGGTCTCGAACACCTCGCGCACCGTCGACATCGGCGTGGCCTCGAAGACGCCGATGACCCCGATGCCCGCGTTATTGACGAGCACGTCGACGGTCCCAGACGCCTCGATCGCGGCGGCGATGCTCGCCGGTTTCGTCACGTCGAGCGCCAGCACGCGCAGTCGCTCCGATCGCGGCAGAATGTCTTGGCGTGGGGTCCGCATGGTGGCGATCACGTTCCAGCCGTGCGCGTGAAAGTGGCGCGCAGTCGCGAGACCGTAGCCGGAAGAGCACCCGGTAATGAGTACGGTGTTCATCTCGGACTCCTTTCGGAGGTTCACCTGTCGGTGGACCTCACATCCTGTCACCGACTACTATGACGGTGGCGAACCGGACTTGCTACAACGTGGAGTCCATATTTCATTTGCGATCGTCCAGACATGAACGATCCACTCTCCGAAGTCATCGGCCTGCTTCAGCCGCGTGCGGTGTTCTCGCGGCGCATCAGCGGCGCCGGCCGCTGGGGTGTCCGCTACTCCGCCTTCGGTGAGCCGAGCTTCTGCGCGGTGCTCGAGGGCTCATGTCGTTTGGCGGTCGATGGCCACCATCCTGTGACACTCGAAGCGGGCGATTTCGTGCTCCTGCCGGCGACGCCGGGTTTCACCATGTCGGGCTTCGAGCCTGTGAAGTTGGAGCGTTTCGATCCGAAGGTGACATCAAAGGTGTTGGGTGAAGTCCGTCACGGCACGCGCGGTGGGCGACCCGACGTGCGGTTGCTCGGTGGCTGGTTCGTCTTCGACTCGCCCGACACCGCCTTGCTGGTGTCGCTACTGCCGTCGCTCGTGCACGTGCGCGGCGTCGAACGGCTCTCGGTGCTGGTGCGCCTCGTCGGCGAGGAAGCGAGCGAACGGAGGGCAGGCCGTGACCTCGTGCTCACGCGGCTTGTCGAGGTCCTGCTGATTGAAGCGCTGCGGGCGGCGCCGGGCGAAGACGCCCCTCCCGGATTGCTGCGCGGGTTGGCCGATGCGCACCTCGCGCCAGCGATCCGTCAGATGCATGGCAATATCGCGCGTTCGTGGACGATCGTCCAACTCGCGAAGACGGCCGCGCTTTCGCGCTCGGCGTTCTTCGAACGCTTCACGCGCACCGTCGGCCTGCCGCCGATCGAATACCTGCTCGCCTGGCGAATGGCGGTCGCGAGGGATCTGCTTCGCCGGCAAGACCTCGGGCTGGCCGAGGTGGCGGAACGCGTGGGCTACGGCTCGGCGAGTACCTTCAGCACCGCGTTCAGCCGCCACGTCGGCCAGCCTCCGAGTCGCTACGCCGCGGGGGTGAGAGCGTCTGCTCTAACGTAAGTTCGGCGCACGTTGTTCCAATGGCGGCGCCATTCTGCTTGAATGGCGCCACCATCTCATGCACTCCTACTCGACGACGGTAATCCTGTCGGGCGCCCAGCCTCCGTGGAAGCCGTGCGGCACGCGAACAGGCAGACAGATCGTCGCGATCGGCTCCCCGGCGAAGTCCTGGGCATCAAGGATGACGACGTCGCTGAGGTCCCGTTCCGGGTCGTAGACATAGGACATGATCCAGCCTTCGTCCTCGGCGGTCGGCCCCCGGCTTCCGCACGAAGACGGGCTCCGACGTCATCCGGCCCCGACCGTAGTCATGGACCTCGGTCGTCTGGCGATGCATGTCGTGCTTCATCGCCGGGCCGAAGGTCACGTCGTTGCCCCAGTGCGCACTGTAGACATAGCGATAGGCTTGCCCACTGTAGCGTCCATTGATCCGCATGAATTCGTCGCCGCGGTCGTCGACGATCGTCTCGGTCAATCTCCCGGACGGGCGATCGAGCGTCCACCGGACCAGGATGGGCGCGCCTTCGTTCGGGCCGTTCTGATCCGTGAAGAACATCCGCGGATGCTTTGCCAGGTCGATGATGGTGAGATCGCCGTCGTCGTAGGCGTTGGCAAAGTGAAACGCAAAACAGCGCGGCGCCTCGAACCACTGGATGCGCGACACCTCGCCGTTGCGCGGTAGCAGGCCGATGCGGGAGTCGCGGTGCTCGTCCCAGAGCCATGGGAAGTCCGTGTGGGACAACTCCGGCTGAAACGTCACCGGGAAGTCGGGGACGACGATGAAGGATTGCGTGAACGCCATGTCGTGGATCAGCGGAATGTGCGGCAAGTCGATTCGCGCCTTGGTCGTGGCGCGCCCGTCGCGGTCGACCGAGATGTAGCGGACCGGCTGGAACGGTTCATAGGCCAACGCGTGGTGCTCGCCCGTCATCGGATCGAAATGCGGGTGGCCGGTGAACCCCGCTTCGAGCGTGCCGTCGAAATCGGTCCGGCGGACGCTCGCGAGCTCGTAGTCAAGTTCGACAGGAATGCTGCCAGCCTCGACGACGGCACATAGTTTGCCGCCGACGTTCATCAGGTTCGTATTGACGTTGCCGTCGCGTGTGCCCTCACTGGGCCCTGGGATCGGCTTGCGGCTCAAGACTCTGGCCGCGTCCCGATCAAGCACGAAGCGGCTGCGGAACCATTCCGCCTTGCCCCCGCGCAACCGCAAGCCGTGCGCCATGCCTGAACCGGCGAACCAGTGATGGCGCGCGAGGCGCACTTGGTCCAGGTCATCGATCGGATTGGGGCCGATCCGCAGAAAGCGGCCTGTCAGTGCTTCCGGGATATGGCCGATTACCTCGAGATCGAAGGAGGTGACCTCGCTTCTGAGAGGCGCAAAGTTTGCCGCCACGTACGGCGCGCCAGTGCTGTTCGCCGAGGGGATTGTTGCCGTTGTCGGATTCATGATGATCTCCTTCTCTAATCGCTAGTGGCCGGCGGCTCGATTCAAGTCGTCGAACATCGCTTGGTTGACCGCATGCAGCCGCGGCGCGAGGAATGCGCGTCCCAACCATGGGAGCAGTCCGACCTGGGTTTCGTGGCTGACGACGACGGTGCTCGAGCCGTCGGGGGTGGGGCGGAGCGTGAAGGTGCGCTCGGCGCGCACGCCCGTCGCGTCGGCGGTGATGGCGAAGGAATGCGGTCGGTCGCTCTTCACCACAGCGCTGCGCAGTTCGACCGGGTGCGCCTTCCATCGGAAGACGACCGACGCTGCACTCGTAGGTGACTCGAGTCGAACCCACCGACAGGCGCGCCACCACGACGGCCAGCGTTCGACATCCGTCAGCAGGTCCCACACGCGTTCGATCGACGCGTGGATCACCGCGGCGTTGCGAACCTCGATCGGTGCCCCGGAGGTCGTGCGGGCCTGGCGGAGCATGAAGCTCAGAATGAAGTTGGTGAGTCGGCCGAACGGGGGACGCAACAGTGCGCCGCCATTCCATCGCCCCACCTCGAACACCGCCTTCTGGTGACTGAACGCGCGGAAGCCCTCGATGCCGTGGTACGCGCCAAAGCCGCTCGCCCCGATGCCGCCGAACGGGAGATCGTCCTGCACGTAGTGCAGGAGCGTGCCGTTGATGGTCACGCCGCCGGAGGTCGTCCGCGTGAGCACCTGCCTCCGATTCGTTGCGGAGGATCCGAAGTAGTAGAGCCCGAGCGGACGCGGCCGAGCGTTCACAAATGCGATTGCGTCGTCCAGATCTCGATACGTCACGATCGGCAGCACGGGCCCGAAGATCTCCTCCTGCATGATCCGCATGTCGTCATGAACGTTGAGGACTAGCGTCGGCGGGAGCGTGTGGGCGCGACGCGTCGCGTGCTCGGGTGACGGCCGGTCTCGACGACTCGCGCGCCCTTCGCTCGCGCGTCGTCGAGGAGCCCGCGCAGACGCTCGTAGTGGCGCACGTTCACGATCGAGGTGTAGTCCTCGCTCGCCGGTCCCTCCGGGTAGAGCGCCGCGACGGCCTTGCCCCATGCCTCGACGAACGCGTCGACGTCAGCCTCGTGCAACAGCACGTAGTCCGGCGCGACGCACGTCTGGCCGGCGTTCGCCAACTTGCCGTAGGCGATGTCGGTCGCGACGCGCGCGAGCGGCTGTCCGCGATCGACCAGCACCGGCGACTTGCCGCCGAGCTCCAGCGTCACCGGCACGAGTTGCTCGCTGGCGGCCCGCATCACCGCGCGGCCGACTGCTGTGCTCCCGGTGAAGAAGAGGTGATCGAAGGCAGGGCCGCGAAGGCCGCGCCAACGGCGGCGTCGCCGGTGACGACGGCGACCTCGTCCTCGGCGAAGGTCTCGGCGATCAACGAGACCAGGAGATCGCTCGTCGCCGGTGTGAGCTCCGACGGCTTGATCATCGCGCGATTGCCCGCTGCGAGGGCAGTCGCGAGCGGCATCAGCGCGAGCGAGAACGGGTAATTCCACGGGGCCACGATCCCGATGACGCCAAGCGGTTGATATTCGACGTACGCGCTGGCGAAGACGCATGGGAAGCGCGACGTGCCGGCGCTCGCGCCGCATGAAGCGGCGCAGGTTCTTGTGCAGGTAGTCGATCCCCCACGTGAGCACGAGCATTTCCATGATGGCCGGTCTCGTGCCGGGAGCGGTGACCGAAGTCGGCATCGAGCGCCGCTTGGAAGTCTTCTCGTCGCGCGAGCAAAGCCGCACGCAGCTTCTTCAGGTTGGCGCGGCGCTCGGCGAGCGACGGGGGCCCGTTCTGCAGAAAGGCGGCGCGCTGCCTGGCGAGCAGGCGGGACAGTGCTTCCGGCCGGATGGCGGTGCCCTCCTGCGTCGGCTGATGAACGACACGGCCGGCGACATTGAGGATCGTGTTTGCGTCGAGCGCTTGCGTCGTCATGGCACCCTCACGCCGCGACGGCCGCGCCCGCACGACAGAACTCGAGCAGGTCAGCGTTGAGACGATCCTTGAGAGTGGTCGGTGAGTCCGTGCCCCGCGCCTTCGTAGATCTTCAGCGTGGCTCGCTTGACGATCTTCGCGGACAGGAGCGCCGACGCGGCGATCGGCACGATCTGATCGTCGTCGCCGTGGATGATCAGCGTCGGGACGTCGATCTTCTTGAGGTCTTCGGTCAGGTCGGTTTCCGAAAAGACCTTGATGCAGTCGTACGCGTTCTTGAGGCCGGCCTGCATGCCGAGAAGCCAGAACGTGTCGAGAACGCCCTGGGACACGGTCGCACCCGTGCGGTTGGCGCCGAAGAACGGCACGCTCAGCTCCTTGAAGAACTGTGAGCGGTCATTCAGGACGCCGGCGCGGATGTCGTCGAACGCCTTCAGCGGCAGGCCGCCGGGATTGGCCGGCGTCTGCAGCATCAGCGGCGTGATCGCGCCGATCAGGACGACCTTCGACACCCGTGTTGTACCGTGCCGGCCGATGTACCGCGCCACCTCGCCTCCGCCCGTGGAGTGCCCGACGTGAATCGCGTCTTTGAGATCGAGTGCGTGGACGAGCGCGGCCAGGTCGTCGGCGTAGGTGTCCATGTCGTTGCCGGTCCACGGCTGGCTCGACCGGCCGTGGCCCCGGCGATCGTGCGCGATGCAACGGAAGCCACGCGAGGCGAGGAACAGCATCTGGTCCTCCCACGCGTCGGAACTCAGGGGCCATCCATGGCTGAAGACCACGGGCTGACCGGTGCCCCAGTCCTTGAAGTAGATCCTCGTGCCGTCCTTCGTCGTGAGCCAGTTCATCGCGCCATCTCCTTTCGACCGAAGGTCGGCCATCGACGGAGCATGCGACGGGCCAGCGTGCGCGTGGCGATTTGCTGTGGAAATGGAGAGGGCTCGCAAGAGTAGTCGCCGTGCTGGTGTCGAGATCGACACGCGCACTGACGAAGAACCCGAGCGTCTGAAGGATCCTTTAGGGCTGCAACCGTGCCGGAAACTGGCATGATCGCAACGTGCATCCGGTCGATGCTCAACTCCGTGCGGTTCTCGACGCGATGCCGACGTTGGCCTGGCTCGCGGCTCCAGATGGCGCGGCGGTGTACCTCAGTCAGCGATGGCTGGAGTACACCGGCCTTTCAGCTGACGAAGCGGGTGGCGGAGGATGGACGACTGCCGTCCATCCCGACGACCTTGACCGTCTGACTGATTATTGGCAAACCGTGCTCGCCTCGGGTGCGTCAAGTGAAATCGACGTGCGACTGCGACGCTTCGACGGCCAGTATCGTCGGTTCCTCCTCTGCGCAGCGCCGCTTCATGACGCCTCGGGCGGACCGGCCGGATGGTGCGTGACGAACATCGACATCGACAATCTGCTGCGATCGAGCGGACGGCAGTTCCATGCGATCGTCGACAACATTCCAGCCCTGATTGCGATCCACAGCCGGTCTGGTGAGCTCGAATATTCAAGCCGGGCCGCCCTGGAATACCGCGGCGGCGACATGGCCGAAATGAAGCAGTCGCCGGTCCGTAGTGTCCATCCCGACGATCTGCCCGCCCTCATCGATGCTCAGCAGCGCTCGTTCACGACCGGCCAGCCGCTGGAATTCGAGCTGCGGCTTCAGCGCGCGGATGGCGCCTATCGATGGTGCCAGATGCGATCCGTCCTGGTGAATGATGACTACGACGGCGCCGCTAGGTGGTACACCGTGGGGACCGACATCCACGAGAGAAAGACAGCCGAGGATGCGTTGCGACGCAGCGAGACCTTTCTGCTGGAGGTGCAGCGACTCAGTCGTTCTGGAGGCTGGCGGTACGATCTGGCAACGGACCGCGTCGAGAGCTCGCCGGAGATTCAACGTGCGTACGCCCTTCAGCCTGGTGAAGACATCTCGCGACCGCCATTCTGGTTTGACAGGATTCACCCGGAAGACCGTCCTCGCGTTCAGGCGCAGTTCGAGCGGTGCCTGCTCGAGAAGACGGACTATCGGGCTGGCTACCGAGTCGTCCTTCCGGACGGCAGCATCCGCTATCAGTACGCAACGGGCCATCCGGTGACCAACGATGCCGGCGATGTCGTCGAGTTCGTCGGCGCATCAATGGACATGACGGAGCACTGGCTGGCGACCACCGAGCGCGGTCTTGCCGAAGAAGCCCTGCGCAAGAGCGATGAACGGTGGCGAGCGGTTTTTGAGAATTCGGCCATCGGTGTCGCTCTTACAGACCCGAGCGGCCGCTTTCTGGCCACCAACTCCGCCTTTCAGAAAATGCTCGGTTACACCGAGGAAGAAATCGGAGCACTCACTTTCCTGGAGCTTACTCACGAGGATTACCGCGAATCCAATTGGCAGTTGGTCACCGAGCTGCTCGAAGGAAGGCGAAAACAATTTCAAATCGAGAAGCAGTACCGACGCAAGGACGGCAGCTTGATCTGGGTAAGCAACAACGTTTCCCTCGTTCCCGGCACCGAGAGCATGTCGCGGTTCTTAATGGCACTCTCCGAAGACATCACAGAGCGGAAACAAACAGAAGAGACGCTGCGAAGGACGCAGGCGGAGTTGGCCCATGTGACGCGCGTCGCAAGTCTGGGGGAAATGACGGCTTCCATTGCTCATGAAGTCAATCAGCCGCTTGCCGCCGTTGTGGCCAACGGACATGCCTGCCTGCGATGGTTGTCCGCGTCGCCTCCGAACGTTCCCAGGGCTGTGGAGGCCGCAGAACGGATCGTCAAGGACGGCAAGGACGCTGGCGAAGTCGTTCGACGAGTACGCGCCTTGTTCAAACGGACGAGTGTCGAGAAAGTGCCGCTCGATCTCCGCGAGATCATTGGGGAGGTGCTTCGCCTGCTCGACAGCTACCCAGCGCGTAAGCATGTGTCCCTCGATGTAGTGTTGGATTCCGATGTCCCGCCTGTGTTCGCCGATCGGGTTCAGTTGCAGCAACTGGTGCTGAATCTGATGCTCAACGCGCTCGAAGCCTTGGAACCGGTCAGCGGTCGCGTGAAACAGCTGTCGGTCCGATCGAAACGCGCCAACGGCCGGGAGGCCGTAATCCAGGTCTCCGATAACGGGATCGGCCTCGACGATTCCGTTGCGGCATTTGAACCGTTCGTCTCCACGAAGCCGGAGGGCATGGGCCTGGGGTTGGCGATCTGCCGGTCGATCGTCGCTGCTCATGAAGGTACGTTGTCGGCCGAGCGCAACGTGGGATTCGGCACGACGTTCACCGTCACCTTGCCGGTTCAACCGGTTGCATCCCAATGACAGCCGACCGTCCGATTGTGTTCGTGGTCGATGACGACGCGCGGGTGCGTGAAGCGCTGTCCAGCCTGCTGGCGTCGGCCGGACTCGACGTGGCGGTGTTTGCCTCAGCGACTGAGTTTCTAAACGCAGACAAGCCTGACGCGGCGGCCTGCCTGGTCCTCGACCTCGAGCTACCTGACATTCACGGGCTCGAACTGCAGAAGGAGCTTGCGGAACGGGAGGCGCCGCCGATCGTGTTCATCACCGGGCACGGGGATATTCCTTCGTCGGTAAAGGCCATGAAGGCGGGCGCCGTCGAATTCCTGTCGAAACCCTTCGGCGACGAAGAGCTGCTGCGCGCGATCGACGCGGCAATCGCGCTCGATCGGGCGGAACGGCTGAAACGATCGGAACGAGTCGCGCTTGAAGATCGCTACAAGCGACTCACGCCTCGCGAACGTGAGGTGCTGACATTCGTCGTGGCTGGCTTTGCCAACAAGCAGACGGCCGGCGAGCTCGGGACCAGCGAGATCACGATCGGCGTCCATCGTGGCCAGATCATGCGCAAGATGGGTGCGCGCTCCTTGGCCGAGCTGGTCCGGCTGGCCGACAAGCTCGGCATCCGTCCCCACGAGAACCTCTAAATAAACCTATAGCTAGCCGGGCGAGCGCGCGGTGCGTACGATGCCGGGCATGCAGAACGGTGTGTCGCTGATGCGCTAGTCGAATCTGCTCGTCGCAACCGTGGACGACGATCGTCGCGTTCGAGAGTCGGTTCAGAGCGTTCTGGAATCGGCCGGATACGAAGCCGTCACCTTCGAATCCGCGGAAGCGTTTCTGCAGTCCGGCGCGCTTTCGAACGTGTCGTGCGTCATCGCAGACGTGCGTCTGCCCGGTATGGACGGGACGGAACTGCAGCGGCGGATTCGACGGGAACGGCGTCAGCTGCCGGTCATCCTCATCACAGCCCATGATGACGATGACATTCGCCAGCAGGCACTGCGAGATGGCGCGGTCGCCTTCCTGGTGAAACCGTTCGATGGCGGCGACTTGTTGGAACACATCGCACGGGCGACGAACTACTCCTGACCGATTCGTGGTGGAGGAACGGGCATGGCTGGTCCACTGATTGGTAACAGCGTGGCTTTCAGAGAAGTCACCGAGGCAATCGCCATGGTCGCGCCCGTGGACAGCGCGGTGCTGCTGCTCGGCGAAACGGGGACCGGCAAGGAAGTGATTGCGCGAGCGATTCACGACGCCGGCCCGCGGCGGCACCAGCGTTTCGTGGCGGTGAACTGCGCGGCGATTCCCGCCGGCCTGCTCGAAAGCGAACTGTTCGGTCACGAGCGAGGAGCATTCACAGGCGCGGTGTCACAGACCGTCGGACGATTTCAGGCGGCAGACCGCGGCACGTTGTTCCTGGACGAAGTCGGGGACCTGCCTCTGGAACTGCAACCCAAACTGCTCCGCGCGCTCCAGGAGCAGCAGGTGGAGCGACTGGGCAGCGGCGGCCGCGCGACGTCGGTAGACGTGCGAGTGATCTCCGCGACCAACCAGGACCTCGAGGAGATGGTTCAACAGCGTGCCTTCCGCGCCGATCTCTTCTATCGATTGAACGTATTCCCCATCCGGGTACCGCCGCTACGCGAGCGGACCGAAGACATTCCGCTCCTGGTCGCACACTTCGTCCGTCACTTCGCCGAGCGACAGGGGAAGTCCATCGAAGAGATCCCGGACACCATCATCGACACGCTCAGACAGTATGCATGGCCGGGCAACGTGCGCGAGCTTCAGAACGTGATTGAACGCGCGGTGATCGCAACCACCGGTCGCACGCTGCAGATGCCGAGCGCTGATCGCCGACGTCCACCGACCCCCATCGTCAGCTCGCACGCTCGCGCAAGTCGAGCGGGATCACATCGTAGCTACCTTGCGGGCAACGAACTGGGTGCTTGGCGGCTGGGACGGGGCGGCAGCGAGGCTAGGGCTGTCCAGAACAACGCTCATCTCCCGAATGCAGCGTCTCGGCATCGTAGCCCGGAACGCGCGTCACGAACGAGCGGGCACCATCACCTCGCGTTCCGTCGAACGGTGCGCGGCGGGCCGCCGGCGTCACAGGCAGACGCTGTTCGGTGAGGCGCTTGAGACAAGATTTGATAGTACTGTGAGACATCCAAACGGCCCGAGAAGGGCCGGCATCGAGCGCACCAAGACTCTCGCGGCGTCAGCCGAACGTGAAAGCGAACGCCTCCACGCCGGCATCGAGGAACTCGATCTCGAACTGTCGATCGACGATTGGCAATGGCTGTCGGATCAGCTGATACAACCGCTGCTCGACAGCCGTGCCGGTGCCGCCTTCATCCACGTCGATGCCGCGGGCAGCGCCGGGCGGCTCTCCGTCGATCGACACGCGAAAGTGTGCCGGGCTCTCGCGCCGTGACGGGCCCATCACGAGATGAAGATCGCGCGAGTGAAAGCGGTACACGATCCGCCCCTCTGCCCTGTTCAGGACGATGGCTTGATTGCCGACCGTCCAGTTGCCGGCAAGGGCCCACTGATTGAGCGACATCCGCGCGGGGGCCGCATACATGCGAGACCGGTCCAACTCGGCACCGCCCGGCGACGCGAAGTTCTCCGTGCGCTCGTGACCGAGGTAGTTCTCCGGAGACTTCACGTTGTTCCAGTCGGCCGGCGCTTCCACACCACCGGCATCAACCGACACGACACCACTCGCGACGTGGGCGATACCCGCTTCCGCGAGCAATCGTTGAATGGCCATTTCCGACTGTTCGTAGCCGCCTTCGCCGAAATGTCGCTCGCGGATGCCCCCTCGCGCATCGACCAGGTAGAGAGCCGGCCAGTATTGGTTCTTGAATGCGCGCCAGATCGAATAGTCGTTGTCGATCACAATCGGATAGCCGATTTTCATCTCCTGCACGGCGCGGCGAACGTTGTCGAGGCTCTTCTCGAACGCAAACTCCGGAGTGTGCACGCCGGTGAGCACGAGACCTTCCCTGTACTTCTGTGCCCAGGCGCGCACATACGGGAGCGTCCGCAGCCAGTTGATGCAGGAGTAGGTGCAGAACTGGACGAGCACAACTTTTCCGACCAGGTCTGCCGGCGTCAGCCGTGGTGAATTGAGCCACGTGGTAGCCCGTGCGAGAGCAGCCAACTCACGTGGCACGCGCTGACTTGCCTCCGCAGTGCGCAGCATGCCGAGTTGAGCGGCTGCCATCATCATCCCCGCCCTGCCAAGAAACCGCCGACGATCACGGTCGACTTCCTCAGTCATTCTCCGATCCCAGACTGGAGCGCCTTCAAATTTCGGCCGGTACGGCGGGAGGTATGTCGCCGTGGAAGGGAATCAGTCTACTTGCCGTGGCCTTTTCACGCTGTCTTGGACAGCACAGTCTCCTCAAGGTCCGAAAGATAAGGACCGACGTGGCCCGCTACGCCCAAAGCCTCGGCGAACATCGAGGGGCGTTCCAAAGAGTACATACATCGGCATTCCGGCCTGTCAGGATAGGCCGTCAGGGGGATGCTATGCCGAAGTCTGCAGTCGTTGGCAGCGCGTGGCGGAGGCAGGGGCGGCGCCGACCCGCCGAATTGCCGAATGCTGTCGAAGACCAGATCGTCGAAATGTGCAGCGATATCGCCGTGCAGGCGAAGCGGATGCGGCAACTGAAGGAGCAAGCCGACGAGTTGCGTAAGACAATTCACCAGTGGGTCGCCAGTCCGAGTCGGACTCGGGCCGTGAACCAGTTAGTCGTGGAGGACGACGCTGAGCAGTGAGGTGTTGACCCTTATATCGCCGTTGTACTCGATGAACCCAAGATCTCGAAATTTGTTCATGAAGAAGTTGACGCGCGAACGCGTCGTCCCGATCATTTCCGCAAGGGTTTCCTGGGAGATTTTCGGTATCCGCCGCTCCGGTCCCGCCTGATCGCCGTACCGGGCCAGCAGCAACAGCGCCCGCGCCAACCGCTTTTCGCTGGAGTTGAAGAGATGATCGACAAGGTCGGCTTCGATGCGGATGTTCCTCGCCAGCATGTACGAGATGAACCGTTCCGAGAACGTCGGCTCGTCGCGCAGGAGTCGAAGCATCGCGTCCTTCTCGATGATGAGTACCGTCGTCAGCGTCGTCGCGGTTGCCGTTCCGATCCGAATCGCTTGACCCGTCAGCGCACCTTCTCCGAAGAAGTCGCCGCGCCCCAGCATCGCCACCACTGCTTCTTTGCCGGTCCGGGACAGCACCGAAATTTTGATGCCGCCTTTCTGGATGTACATGACGGAGTCGCTCGGTTGCCCCTGCGAGAAGACGGTCTTCCCTTTTGGGTACGACACAACGCGCCGTGCCGCACCTGCGGACTCGAGGAAGGCCTCGGCATCGAAGGCCGGTCGCTCCTCGCTTGACTGGACGCGGCGTGCTCTCGCTTTTGGCATCGGGAATCGAGCGAATTATCGCACGCGGCCCGCGGCCAACCCGCATTCGATCCCTTGACCGGGCGTTGGCGGCTACGGCGCGTCGCGGGCTGGGCGGTCATCGGATTCTCTCGACCCGATCGTCTCTGACGATGAAGTGTCATCGAAGGCGCAACGCGTTTCTGGCGGGGCCCTCGTTCGCCATTCCTCTGTCCATGTGTTCAGTCTGGAACAGCGCGCGAGGCACCCGTTCCCTAAACTGGACCAAATGGCGTTGTTCCCACGGCTTGCGGTTGGGCCGGCTCCGACGAGTCACGGCCGCGCTGGACTACCTGCAGTGACCTCCCGTTTGTGGTACCGAGCCGTATTGAGCGATGCGCTGATCGGCGCTCGCCAGGTTCCGATGATCCGTGAACACTTTGCTGATGCGCTCGGAGCCGCTGGCTGGCCCGATGGTGCCTGCCTCTTCCTGAGCCGGCGTCACACTGCCGCTACAAGGACGGGAGAAGATGACAGCGCCGTACCTGAGGCGGTCTTTTTCTCGCCTGCCGCGATCGCAGCCGTGCCGCACCTTATCGCCCTGTGCGGAGCGGAGCCGAGCGCGCCGCCGGACCGGGCGTGCGCGACGCTCCTTGTCGGAAAGCAGAGCGACTGGGATCTCTTGCCGCGCGGGCTCCACTGACGGGTTATCGCGACACGAGGAACGTCTGAACCCTCTCGACTTTGCCACGCGAACAATTCACTCAAGGACACGATCAATGACGACCATGAACGGAACGATCAAACGCATTACCGAAAAAGGTTTCGGTTTCATTGCCACCGCGGAAGGCGTTGAGTATTTCTTCCATCAGTCCGCCTGCGCCGGCACGCCCTTCGACGAGCTGCGGGAAGGCCAGACGGTCTCATTCACCGTAGGCCAGGGTCCGAAGGGTCCCCGCGCCGAGAACGTCAGCGTGCGCTGACACTCGCGATCGTGAACGGGTCGACCGCTGTGCGCGCTGAAGGGCTTTTAGCTCGAGTTCGGCGGATCGGGTTTAGACCGCCCTGCGAGCAGGTTCGAAGAGTTCAATCGGATTCCCGTCCGGGTCCTCTACCTGAACCTGCTTCCCACCCGGGCCTGTTTCCATCTCGTTGCGAAAGCGGACGCCAGCGTTCTTCAGTGCGGCAATGCAGGACGGCAGATCGCTGACTTTGAGGACCACGCGATTCCATCCACCGGGTTCTTGTCTTTGGCCAGTCGGCATCGGACGCGAACCGGACGCGCCCGGACCGCTGAGAAGAATCTGCACGTCATCGAGTGAGACGCTCGCAAACGCGGGCGGCTGCGCGTGCTGGAGCACGAACCCGAGACGCTCGGTATAAAAGGCGACAGCGCGATTCACATCCGTGACCTGGTAACGGATCCCGTGAAACCCCGTGACAAATGCCCGCGCCTCGTCATGACCCGTACCCGTGTTCGCCGACTCTCGAGTTTCTTTCGTCGTAGCCATGGCAATTTCCTCTCTCGATCATCCTGAACTGCGAAGAAGCTCAGCGCCCGGCGCTGATCTTTGCAAGGATCGGCGCCTCATCCTATTCCTAGCTGAAGCGAGGAGCTCATGTGCGCCCTCATGTCGGCCACACGGGCGCGCGGCGATCGATGCGCCAGAGAATGAAATCCGTCGCTGGCGGCGTACCGCCGAGCGCGCGCAGCATCTTCGCGCACTGCGCGCGGTGCCCCTGCGAATGCAGGCACACCTGCAGTAAGGCCTCCGAGACCAGGCAACGACCACCGGGAATGAGGGCGCTCTCCAAGATCTGCGAGAGGCCCGCGTCCGTCGCACCGGCGAGCCACGCCGTCTCGCGCTCGTGAGTGGTGCGGAAGCCGGCAATCAGGGTATCGAACGACTCAGGAACACGACCCTCCACATCGGCCACGAATGGTTCGCCCAGAATAGAAAGCAGCCAGAAGCGATTCGACACCAGGCTGTGATGGAGCAGGGTACGTAGATCAGCGTCTGAGGGTGCGGCGATATGGTGCCGAACTGCAGTCAACAGTTCGGCGTCGGCGTAACCCTTGTGCGCGATCAGATCATTCAGGAGAAATCCATGCCCCACGTTGTAATCCTGTTCGCACTCGTCGCGTTGTTGTCGTTGCCTCAGCAGGCTACCGCTCAGGCAACCGGGAAGAGTTTTCAGGTAGGATTCCACTTTTCCGTCATCGACTCGAGCGAGTTCGATAACTCGGACGTCGGCGTCGGCGGCCGGGTGTCCTGGCACCCGTCGAGCCTCATCGGGACAGAGGCTGAACTCACCTTCTATTCCTCAGACTTCGCTGACGAACCAGCCTTCAGCAAGCGTCGAGTCGAAGGATTGTTCGGCGTCACGGTGGGCCCGCAACTGGGCCGCTTGCGGCCGTTCGCCAGGTTGCGGCCGGGATTCGTGGACGTCGCCGAAGCGCCTGGGCCATTCCCGTGCATCGCCATCTTCCCGCCGCCCCTCGCGTGTCAACTCGGGGCTGGTGACACTCTCTTCGCGCTCGACCTCGGTGGAGGTGTCGAGTTCCAGCCCACCGATCGCACGTTCGTGAGGGTGGACGTCGGCGATCGCGCAGTGCGGTATCCCGCGCCCGTGCTGGATAGCAACGGCACTGTCAGAGACGACGCGTTCTTCGGCCACGACTTTCGCTTCCAGATTGGCGGCGGCTTTCAGTTCTGAATGCGATCGTGCAGCCCGATACGCTGATGCGTCGACTTCGCCACGACTATTGAGGACTCCCTCGCCACGCTGCTGGATCTTCTCTCCACACCGCGCTGCAGCGGTGGCACTCACACCAGAGTCCCGTGGGGCTGAGGCCCAGGCTCTGCACATCCGTGCTGCCGCACCGAACGCACATGACAGGTCGTGGCGCGTCGGTCGCGCGGCGGCCGCCGCGGAGAATGGCGCGGCGATCCGGTACCAACGGATTGCGCCGATTGATCTGGGGCCACGTCTGGCTCATGAGCCGACCTGATGGAGACGGAGCGCCAGCGATTATCGTTTCGTGTCTTTGGAGTAATCGACGAACCCGAGTTCTTTGCATGGATCAGGCTTGTAAGGCAGATCCGCAACGCCAATCACGTCTGACCCGGAGAACTGACCCTTGAAATAGACAGGATCCTCCGCCGTGTAGCTGCGGGTCAGCAGCATCTTCTCCGGTTCGAGAGAGAAGCGCTCGACGACGTGCAGCTTGTCGCTGTTGAGGATGGGCGGTGAGAGCACACCGGGCGCAAAGCCCATGGTATCGACGATCAGCACGTCCTTTTCCCACCGGCCGATCGAGTGCCCCGCGCGACTCGCCTTGATGTTTGCTGGATGGGTCTTCATGTTCATGTGAATCGTCCGCGTGAACCCGAGCTGACCGTACTGCAGGACGATCGTGTCGCGATCCTGCGTGATGCGGTTGACGGGCCCGTCGAACGCCCAGTCGAAGATGATGCTCGTCGTCTCGCAGCGCATGCGCGGGTTGCTCTTCGAGAACAGCACCGCGAACTGCTCGGCACCCTTCTCACCCGCCGGCGTCAGTTCGGCACCCTGAATGACGCGCGGACCACCGCCCCCGGCGCCGCGCGGCCCGCCGATTCGTCCTTCCCCCGGCTTGTACTTTTCGACAGTGCTCAGGGGCACCAGCGCACCACCGCGACCGCGGGGATCGGTCATGACGAGCTGCTCCGGCGCCCAGTCGCCGGAGATGTTTGGCTCGCCGCTGGGGCGGCGCGCCGCCCTCGTGGGCTTGGCTGCCGGCGGCGCACCCTTGGTGAGCTGCCCGTAGCGATCGACGCGCTTGCCGTCGGCGAAGACGATCGTGTTCAGGTAACACGAGGTCGGATCGTTACGATCCGGCGATCCCTCGAAGGTCAGCTGCTCGCCCTTCTTGAACATCTCGGGGCTCCACCCCGAGCGCCGCAGCACGGTCGCGGCCCGCATCTCACACCGGTACTTCGTGACCTTGCCATCGGGTCCCTTGACGTCGAAGTAGATCCACGAGTGCGGGTTGACCAGATCGAGCCCCGTGAAGGTGCCGGTGAGCTTGAGCTCCTTCGAGCCATCGAACGTGCCGCCGCCATGATGAGCTGCGGCGGGCGAGACCAGCGCGACGAACATGGCGAGTAGCAGGGCGGATCGGATCATCAACGTGCTCCTGAGGGGGATTCTAGTCCGGCTCTGCGCTCTCTGGACTTTGGACCTTGAACTCGACTCTTGAGGATCGCGCTCATGGACGATCCTTGTGCGCTTGACAGGTTGCTCAATCGTGGCGTCAGACTATGCCCAGCGTCATGGTTGGTCGCTCTGAAACAGCTCGGTCGACCGCAACGGAAGAGGAGCTGAACCCGACAACGTCGTCGCCGACTCGACCGCTGGTATTGGCGACGATCTCGTTCGCCTTGTCGTTTGCCGCCTGGGGTCTCGTCGGCGGTCTCGCCTCGGTCTTTACGAGTCTCTACTCCCTGACGGCGTCTCAGACCGCGTTGCTCGTCGCCGTCCCGGTGCTGCTCGGATCGCTGGCCCGTCTGCCGATGGGCATGCTCACCGATCGGTTTGGTGGGCGCCTCGTGTTTACGCGCGCTACTCGGTTTCTCATCGCTGGCCGCGTTCGTCGTTCCGCTGACCACGAGCTATCCGACCCTCCTCCTGGCGGCGTTTCTGATTGGCATGGCCTGGATCGTCATTCGCCGTCGGCGCTGCGTTCGTCTCACGATGGACGTCCGCCGGCACGGCAAGGCACGGCGCTGGGTATCTACGGACTCGGCACGATGGGTCAGTCGCTCGCGGTCTTTGCTGGTCCAGTCGTCGCGGCGCGCTGGGGCTGGCAGACAGTGTTCTACGCGCACGAGCGCATTGCTGCTCGTCTGGGCGTGCGTCTACGTCGGCGCTCGCGCGGAATCCCGTCGGCGCGGCACGACCGGCAAGCGCCGCGGCCATGGTGGCCGTGCTGCGCCGCGTCGCCAACCGCGTGGCTGCTCGGCGCTTTCTACTTCCTGACGTTCGGCGGCTTCGTCGCCTTCTCGATCTATCTGCCGACGCTGCTGCGCGCGCAGTTCGGGCTGGCGCCCGCCGATGCCGGGTTCAGGGCGGCGGGCTTCGTCGTGCTCGCGACGTTGATGCGCCCGCTCGGCGGGTGGCTGGCCGATCGCATCGGCGGCGCGCAGGTGCTGTCGTGGGTATTCGGCGGCGTGTCGCTCTTTGCCTTGCTGCTGATGTGGCCGTCGATGGTGCCGTTCACGGTCGGGGCGCTCGGCCTGCGCGATGCTGCTGGGGCTGGGCAACGGCGCGGTGTTCAAGCTCGTGCCCGAGCACTTTCCTAAGGACACGGGCACGGTCACCGGTCTCGTCGGCGCGCTGGGCGGCCTCGGCGGATTCTTTCCACCGCTGCTGCTCGGTGTGTTTCGCGACCAGTTGGGCGCCATCTGGCCAGGGTTCGTGCTCCTGTCGCTGACGGCGTTCGCCCTGCGCATCGCGAACGAACGCGTCTTCCGGCCCTCCGACGTCGAATGGACGCGGTCGCTGCCCATCAGCGCCCGTCAGGCCCTGGAGCGCGTTCGCGCGGGCGCGTGGGCGACACTCGTGACCGCCGGTCTGGCCGCGCTGATCGTGGTGGGCTCTCGGAACCTGCAGCACTTCGACGCGGCTCTCGTCGGCTACACGTTCGCCACGCTCTTCGCCACGTTCGGGATCAGCTACCGCTATGCGATGTGGCTGCATCGACCACCGACGCGCATGTACTGGCGACGCGGCTGGCAGGCGTTCTTCTCGCGCCGGGCTCTCGGCGGGAACGCCGTCGGTCTCGTCCGCCGTGCGCTCGTCGAGTTCGCGGCGAACGCGCTACATCTTCCGGCGCGGACGGCTGCGCGGCCTCGCACACTGGCTGATCATGTGGGGCTGCGTGCTCGCGGCCGCGATCACCTTCCCGCTCGTGTGGGGCTGGATCCATTTCGAGACGGTTCCCGGCGATCTGCACATGTATCGCACGTTCGTGTTCGGACTGCCAGTCCAGGATTTTCCCGTGGAGTCGGTCTTCGCGTTCGTGATCTTCCACGGTCTCGTCTGGTCGTCGTTCCTCGTGATCGCCGGCGTGATGCTGGCGTTCAGGCGGCGCATGGTCGACCACGGCGCCGTCGCCGTCCAGCAGTTCGGCCAGGACATCCTGCCGCTGCTGCTGCTCTTCGCGATCAGCGTGACCGGCCTGATGCTGACCGCGAGCTACACCTGGATGCGCGGCTACGCCTACGAGTTCCTCGCCATCCTTCACGCCGCCACCGTGATCGTCACGTTGCTGTGGCTGCCCTTCGGCAAGTTGTTCCACGTCTTCCAGCGTCCGGCGCAGCTCGGCGTCGGGTTCTACAAGGACGCAGGGCTGCGGGACGAGCAGGCGCAGTGCCGCCGATGTGGCCAGCCGTTCGCATCGGTGCCGATGGTGCGCGACCTCACCATCGTCGAACGCGAGCTCGGCTTCCGCTACGAGCTCGCCGGACGGCGGCGCACTATCAGGAGGTCTGTCCCAAGTGTCGTCGCGCGCTCTTCGGATTGGCGCAGGGCGCTTTGTGGCGCGATACTCAACGACCGGACACTCGAGAGGCAGGGTAGCCGAACGTGGCGGAGATCCCGGTCGATCCTCTGCGGATCATCAACGGTTTCGGCCCGCATCTGTCGTCGATGACGGGCGTGCGGCTGTCGACGAGCGTCGAACCGGAGCGGCTCGTCAAGACGCATTGCTGCTTCTGCGGTCAGCAGTGCGGCATTCAGCTCAAGGTGCGCGACAACGAGGTGATCGGCTTCGAGCCGTGGGAGGACTTCCCGTTCAATCGCGGGATGCTGTGCCCGAAGGGCGTGAAGCGCTACCTGCAGGGCTCGCACCCTGACCGTCTGACGACGGCGCTGCGTCGAGACTCCGTCGTCTGAGAGCGGCTTCAGCCCGATGCCGTACGCGGAGGCGATTCAACGGGTCGCTTCCGAGATCGGACGCATCCAGCAGGCGCACGGGGCCGGCGCGGTCGGCGTCCTGGGCGGCGCCAGCCTCACGACCGAGAAGACCTACCTGCTCGGCAAGTTCGCGCGCGTGTGCCTGAAGACGCCATTCATCGACTACAACGGCCGGCTGTGCATGGTAAGCGCCGGCGCGGCGAACAAGAAGGCGTTCGGCATCGATCGCACGACCAATCCCTGGTCCGACATGGTCGGTACCGACGTGATCTGGGTCGCCGGCTCGAACGTCGCGGAGTGCTCGCCGATCACGACGAACTACATCTGGCAGGCGCGCGAGCAGGGCGCGAAGATCATCGTCCAGGATCCGCGCATCACGCCTGTGGCACGCACGTGCGACCTCTATCTGCCGGTCAAGCCGGGACGCGATGCCGCGCTCTTCGCCGGCGTGCTGCAGATCATGATCGAGCGCGACTGGCTCGATCACGCGTTCATCGCCGAGCACACCGTCGGCTTCGAACAGGTCGCCGAGTACTGCCGTCAGTGGACATTGCCCCGAACCGCAGAAGTGACGGGCGTGCCGCAGCGGGCGCTGATGCAAGCCGCCGAATGGTGGGGCACCGCGAAGACCAGCTTTCTGTTCCACGCCCGCGGGATCGAGCATCACTCGAACGGCGTGCAGAATTCGCTCGGCACGATCAACCTCGTGCTGGCCTCCGGCCGGATCGGCAAACCCAAGAGCGGCTACGGCACGATCGTCGGTCAAGCCAACGGGCAGGGCGGTCGCGAGCACGGGCAGAAGTGCGATCAGCTACCCGGGCTGGCGCGACATCAGCAACCCGGAGCATCGCCGGTACATCGCGGGCGTATGGGGCATCGACGAGCAGGAGATGCCAGGGCCTGGCGTGGACGCCTACGAGCTCTTTCGCAAGATCGATCGCGGCGAAATCAAGGCGCTGCTGTCGATCTGCTTCAATCCCGAAGGTCTCGCTGCCGGACAACACGTTCGTCACCCGCTGCCTGGAGAAGCTCGAGTTCTACGCCGCCATCGACTTCTTCCTGAACGATACGGCATGGCATGCCGATGTCGTTTTGCCCGGCAGCCTCCACGAAGAGGACGAGGGGACCGTCACGCAGGTCGAAGGCCGCATCATCAAGATCAACAAGGCGGTGGCGTGCCCGGGCGAGGCGCGCGAAGACTGGCACATCATCCAGGACATCGCCAAGGCTCTCGGGCGCCCGCGCGGCTTCACGTTCGAACATCCCCGCGAGATCTTCGAAGAGCTGCGGATCGCCAGCAAGGGAGGCGTCGCAGACTATTCTGGCGTGACCTACGAGAAGATCACGGAGCAGCTCGGTGTGTTCTGGCCGTGCTACAGCGAGGATCCGCGGACCGGCGCCCCGATCGACGACCATCCCGGCACGCCGCGGCTCTTCGAGCGCGGCAGCTACAATCCGGTCGCCAAGGGCACCGGCCCGTTCTATTTCCCCGACGGTCGCGCACGGTTCAACGTCGCGGAGTACCGCGATCCCGTGGACGATGCGAACGAGGCGTTTCCGATCTACTTGACCACCGGCCGTGTGGTCAGCCAGTTCCTGTCGGGCACACAGACGCGCCGCATCGGGCCGCTGGTGCGGCAGTACGCGGAACCACGTATCGAGATGCATCCGCGGCTCGCGGCGAAGCTCGGCATAGCAGACGACGACTGGGCAACCGCGGAGACCAGTCGCGGCGCCATCACGCTGCGAGCGCAGGTCGTGACGACGATTCGGCCGGACACGATCTTCATTCCGTATCATTGGGCGGGCCGCAAGAGCGCCAACCAGCTCACCGTGGCCGCGCAGGATCCGATCAGCAAGATTCCTCAGTACAAGGTGTGCGGGTGCCGCGTCCGGCGAGCCGATGGGCCACCGGAGTACGCCGCGGTGCTGGAGCCGCAGCAATAGCTTCGCGAGACGCCATGGCCAAGCCGGACTACTTGCTGTTCTTCATCGATCCCAACCGCTGCATCGGCTGCCAGGCCTGCGTGCAGGCGTGCTCGGAGTGCGACACGCATCGAGGCGAGTCGATGATTCACCTCGAGTACGTCAGCCGATCCGAGAGCGTGCAGACGGTCCCCGTCGTGTGCATGCACTGCGAGCAGCCGACGTGCGCCGAGGTCTGCCCTGCCGACGCCATCAAACGCACCGGCGACGGCGTCGTGCAGTCGGCGCGCAAGCCGCGCTGCATCGCGTGCGGCAACTGTGTCGTCGCCTGCCCGTTCGGCGTGCCGGAACTCTACGACGATCGCAAGATCATGATGAAGTGCGACATGTGCTACGACCGCACCAGCGTCGGCAAGAAGCCGATGTGCGCGACGGTGTGTCCGAGTCAGGCGCTCTTCTTCGGCACCCGTGAGCAGATCGAGCAGCTGCGGCCGCTGTCGGCGCCCGTCAACACGTTTCAGTTCGGCAACCAGACGATCACGACGCAGGTGCAGGTGATGGTGCCGCGCGCGCTGGCGGCTCGCGCTGGGTACGTCGACGTCGTCGCGGCGATGGACGACCAGCCCCTTAACCGCGCGGTCTCGTTGAAAGTCGTGAACGCTCCTGCGGGTCTGGTGAGAGAGCCTGTGGAGAGCGATCCATTCGCCGAGGTCGAGGTCTAGCGATGGCGGAGCTCAGACGTGATCCACGGGCGGCGATCGATCCCGCGATCAATTCGCCCGGACGAGAAGGGCTGACGGGGACGGCACCGGCGAGTCTCTATGCACCGTCGTTCGAGCGTGAACAGATCACGATTGCGCCCGACTCCGCGCCTCCGGAGGCACAGCCCGCCTGGCGGCAGGACTTTCCGATCGACTGGCCACAGGACCTCTACGTCGAGCGCCGCGACTTCCTGAAGTTCATGGTGCTCACCAGCGCGGCGTTCACCGTGGGGCAGGTATGGATTGCTGCGCGGAACTGGTATCGGCGCCGCAGCGGCCAGCCGCCACTTCTGCGGGTCGCGGGGCTCAAGGATGTGCCGGTGGGCGGAAGCCTCACCTTCACCTATCCAGACGAGCACGAGCCGTGTCTGCTGGTGCGGCTCACGGTCAACGACTTCGTGGCGTTCAACCAGAAGTGCACGCATCTCTCCTGCGCGGTGATTCCAAGGCCTGATGAAGGCAGCTTTTTCTGTCCCTGCCACGAAGGGCGCTTCGATCTCAGGACAGGAGCGCCGATCGCGGGTCCGCCGAGGCGGCCTCTGACGCGGATCGTGTTGGAACGGAGAGGTACGCGACATTTACGCAGTCGGCGTCGAGGAGCGAACGATATGAATGGCCCTGCCAGGCGTCCGTTCAGCCGCGATCAGCGAATGACAATCATCAACGGGATGCTGGTCTTCGTGCTCATCGTGGTCATCCTCCAGCTCTGGCTGCTGACCGCGACGATGAACGCATGGCTCGGCGGGGACGAGTCGATCGTGTGGCCTGGTCTGGCGGTCAGCGCGGGGGGCTGGCGTTGAACGTGGGGCTGTTCGGCTACCTTCTGCGACTCGAGCGAACGCGCAAGGGTGGGGCGTAGCGTATGGCGAGCACATTGGCTGCGGGCGAACTTTTCACGCTGGAGTCCCTGATCACGCCGACCGCGCAGGGCATAGCCAGTCGCGTACTGGCGCGCACCGCCGCCGGGAACATCACGCTGTTCGCCTTCGATGCGGGCGAGGAACTCTCAGAACACACGGCGCCGTTCGATGCTTTCGCCTTGACGCTGTCCGGCGCCCTCGCCCTCACGATCGGCGGCGTCACGGTTCACACCGCGCCTCAGACGATCGTCCTGATGCCGGCGAATGTCCCGCATGCCGTCCATGCCACTGAAGCTTCGCGCATGCTGCTGATCATGCTCCGCGAAGCGGCCTGATCTCGAACCCGTGATGTCCGACAACTCGGCGCGGATGAGTATGCTGACCTACCTGCCCCCACCACTGCGCCTCGCGTTACGGTTCGCGCGCACGACCTGGAACGTGCCAAGAGGCATCGATTTTCCATTGACGATCACGTCGACCGCGTGACGGCCAGGCTGCGGCTTTCGCGTGGTGTGCACGGCGAGTGACACCGACGTCGAGAATGCGATGCGGCCACGCGGCGGGAGCGCCACGCGTTTGAGCTTGAAAACTTTCGGCGTGGCACGACCGTTCGCCTTGACGAAGTGGACGCTCAGGTCCACCAGCACATCCTGGGCCGCACGCGACCGACTGCGAAGCGCGAACTCGATCGAGACGCGGCCGCCGATTTGGACGCGCCGCGGTGCAATGCGCACGTCGTCGAGCGCCACCGACACCCGCTGACCGTAGCCCAGGAGTCGCAGCGCGTCAGGCTGCCCGCGCTTCACCGCGCTACGCAACGCGTGCTCGACGAGCTTGCGACGCTCGTCAGGTGCGTTGGCGAGCCACGACTCGCAAGTCCTCGTCAGCAGCGCGGGATGCACCTTGCCCAGATCGTTCAGGTTGTTCGCGACGCTCCGGCGCACGACGGGCGCGGGATCGTCCCTGAGCAGTTCGAGCAACGCAAGCACGCGCTCCGGATGCTCATCGAGCCAGGCCACGCGCGCAGCCCAGGGCAGACGCAAGCGTGTGCCTTCGGACACCAGGCGGCGTACGTGCGCATTCGGGTCGTGCGTCCACGTCTGCAACTGCTCGAGCGTGCGCTCCGGATACCTGATGATGAAGGGCCTGATGCTCGACTCGGCACTGAATCGCTTCGTCAGTTCGGTCCTGCGCCTGCATCGAGACCTCGAAATGCTCGAGGCCGTGCTCGGCAACGAAGAGCGTGTGCGGCAGGTAGTAGAAGGGCGCCATGCCTGCGCCAATGAGTTCTTCCGAGGCATGTTCGGGACCAAGCGACCGAAGCAGTACATCGATCGCCGCAGGATATGGACTCGGGAGGTGCGCGGCGAGCACGCGCGCGATGTGTCTTCCACGCTCGAGGAGCTCGAGTGCATCCAATCCCGTCGTTGCCTGCGCGACAAACGTGCGCGCCGAAAACGCGGGATGCACCGCCACAAGGTCTCCTGCCAGGCGCCGAACCAGTGCCGGCGAGAAGAATGTCTTTAACTGGTCGCCCATGCCCCTTGACCTTCCGTTCCCCGCTCTGCGTTATATTGCGGCGTAGTATCACGTACGCGAGCGTCATGAGGTTACGGTATGAGCGCGCTCACCCTGGCCCCGAGACGTTGGTACTCCTGGGATTTCTCCGTCGCGGCCGGGGACAAGCGACTGGCCGAATTCAATCTCTCTTCATGGCGCGAAAAGGGCGTGGTCCGGGTCGAGGATTGGCCGCTTCCTCTCAAGCTGTTCGCGATGTGGCTGACCATCGTGCACTGGAAGCGGGACGCCTCGTGATCGGCCACGGGCGCTGAGCTCGATGCCCGCGATATGATCGCGACATGGCGCAGTGGTTGGTGAAGGAAGAACCAGAGCATTACGGGTACGACAAGCTCGAGAAGGACGGCAAGACGATCTGGGCCGGCGTCAGAAATCCGCTCGCCCAGAAACATCTTCGCGCGATCAGGAAGGGCGACCGCATCTTCTACTACCACACCGGCAAGGAGAAGGCGGTCGTTGCCATTGCCAAGGCGGCAAGCAACGCATACTCGGATCCTGGTGACACGACGGGGAAGCTTTCCGTCGTCGATGTCGTCCCCGACAAGCGGCTGAAGCGTCCCGTCACCCTGGCAGAAATCAAGGCCGACAAGAGCTTCGCCTCCTTCCCCCTCGTCCGCATGGCGAGGCTGTCCGTCATGCCGGTGACCGATGGGGAGTGGGCGCAGATTGAAGCCCTCAGTCGCTCGTGAGGTCCGGTGTCATCGTCTGGCTGATTGCTCTTTTCGGCCTCGGACTGGCATCACCGGCCCCGGCGCAGGAAGCGGATCGCCCGGCCGTTCTCGTATCGCGCCATCTCGCGGAAGCCGAAGGTCTCCGCGTTGGCACCGTGATTCGCCTCGCCATCGACGCCACTGGAACGAAGGCGCGGGAGTTTCGCGTCGCCGGCATCTACGAACCAACGCCTGATCCGTCCCGCCTCGGTCAGGTGCCTCGCTCGGTTCGGTTGCACCTGCCCGATCTCCTCGACATGACTCGACCTGTGGATGTGCCGGCGGGAGCCGAGTATGTCGCCTCCGTCAACGTCGCACTCGTCGACCCCGCGGATGCGGCGCAGTTCGCGCAGGACGTCAACGCACGGCTGCCAGGAGTAATGGCACTCCCCGCTGGTCAGGCCGCCGGCTCGGCCGGTCCGTTTCGTGTGCTCGAGCGGTTTCACCTCGCCATCGCGGTTGTCACCATCGTCGCGGCAACGGTCTTTCTGCTGGCGCTGACGATCATGCTGGTGGACGAGCGGCGTGAAACGGTCGGCGTGCTTCGATTGATCGGACTGCCGGTGCGCAGAATCCTCGTTCAAATCCTGCTCGAGGGATTGCTCGTCGCAAGCGTGGGTGCCGCCTTCGGCCTCGTGCTGGCGCTTCTGTCCGAGCAACTCATCAACCTGTTCTTCCAGTGGCGGTACGACACGGCTTTGGTCTTCGTCCGCATTACGCGCGACGTGGCACTGACGTGCGTCGCGATCGCCGTTCCTCTCGGCGCATCGGCAACGGTCGTTGCGTCGTGGGCCCTGCTGCGGCGCGGCGGGCTCAGGCTCGCCCGGCGATGAATGCCGTTGGATTTGCCTGGCGCAGCCTCGTGCGACAGCCGGCGCGCGCGGCGCTGGGGATTCTCGGCGTCGCGGCGGTCGGCGCGCTGCTATTCGACATGCTGCTGTTGTCGCGCGGCCTGATCGTCTCGATGCAGGACCTGCTGGACCGCGGCGGATGGGACATCCGGGTCAGCGCCGGCGACCTGCCAGGTAGCGGCCTGCGTGTACCGAACGCGCTCGAGGCGGCCGACGCGATCTCCAGGCTGCCTTCGGTACAGGCCGCGCTCGTCATCCGAGCGGCGACGGCCCAGGTCGATCGCCGGTCGGGTTCACCGCTGCGGGCGTCTTTTCAAGGTGTCGCCACGCGTTCGACACACCCGTCGGGCTCACGCCTTCGCGCGCCCTGGACGATCCTCCGCGGGCGCGATGCCGAAGGACCGGATGAAGTCGTCATCGACGAGCGCATCGCGTCGGAATCCCAACTGGAGCCGGGAAGGGAGATCACGATGCGCGCCACCTGCGTCGCCGATCTCGAAGCGCTCCCCGCGACACGGCTCAAGGTCGTCGGCGTCGCGGAGTTCCCGTTTCAAACAACCAACGAGCACACCACGGGCGGCACACTCGATGCCCTGAAGGCGGCGTGTGGAGGCAATGTCGGCAACGACGCCGACCTCATCCTTGTCACCTCCACGGGCGATCCCGACAAAACCGCTGCGGCCATCCGCGAGTTGCGACCAGAGGTGACAGCTGCCACCAACAGCGAGGTCGTCGGGCGTCTCCAGCAAACCGGTTTCACCTACTTCCGTCAGATCTCGAGCGTGCTGACCACGGTCACGGTCTCGTTCGCCGTCCTGCTCATCACGGTGTTGCTGACGGTTTCGGTGAATCAGCGACTTGGTGAGATCGCCGCGCTGCGCGCGCTTGGTTTCTCGCGCCTGCGTGTGGTGAAGGACGTTCTTGCCGAATCCGCGTTGATTGTCGGCATCGGCGGCCTGCTGTCCCTCCCACTCGGGCTGCTCCTGGCGTCGGGCCTCGATCGCATTCTCAAGGGAATGCCCGGGATTCCGGTCGCCCTGCACTTCTTCGTATTCGAACGACAGGCACTCGTGGTCCACGCTGCGCTGCTCGTCGCAACCGCGATCATCGCGGCGCTCTACCCAATGCGCATCGTCTCGAAGCTGCCGATCGCCGCGACCCTTCGAAACGAGGTCATTGGATGATCGTTGACGCACAAAACGTGAGCCGTGTGTTTTCGATGCCTGCCGGGCCGGTGACCGCAGTTCGCGACGTCACGCTGCAAATCCGAAACGGCGATCACATCGCCGTTCGCGGACCGTCCGGCTGCGGAAAATCCACGCTCCTCCACATGCTCGGCTGCGTGGAAACACAGACCTCGGGCACACTGCTCTTCGACGGCCAGGACGTGAGCCGTCTGTCCGACGCCCGTCGCAGCCTGCTGCGGCTTCGCCACATCGGGTTCGTCTTCCAGCGCTTCTTCCTGCTGCCGATGCTGACCGCGCGCGAAAACGTCGAGCTGCCGATGTCGGAGGCGGGCCTGGCGAAAGATCCGCGACAACAGCGCGCGCGCGAACTCCTCGAGTACGTCGGCCTCGCCGCGCGTGCGGATCACCGCCCCTCACAGCTATCCGGTGGTGAGATGCAGCGCGTCGCAATCGCACGTGCGCTCGCCAACGGCCCGCGACTGCTGCTCGCCGATGAACCGACTGGCGAGCTCGACGAAGCCACCGGCGCACAGATTGCCGCACTGCTCGACCGCGTCAATGACAGTGGAACGGCACTCGTGATCGTCACGCACGATCCTGCACTTGCCGATCGCGCCACACGGGTGCTGACGATGCGCGATGGTCAGATAGAAAGCGAGCGGGTCACGTGATCGGCAGGCTCGCGTTTCGATCGCTGACCGCTCATCCCGTGCGGAGCGCCGTGCTGGCCGCCGGGTTCGGTGTCGGCGTGGCTGTCATGGCCATTCTCCTTGGCATCGCGAGCATCGTCCTCGAGCAGGCGCAGTCGCCAGCGCTGGTCGGCGGCGGTGACGTCAACATCCGGTTATCGCTGGCCGTGCCGCCACGAATCGTCTTGGCCGGCACGCTCCAATCCGACGCCCTTCGTCCGCGAGTCCGAGCAGCGGCAGCGTCACACACGACCGATCTGTTTCTGATTCACAACGGCAGAAGCACGCGGGTCGCAGCGCGGGGAGGGATTCCAAGCGTCGAGCGCGAGCTCGGCGACCCGGAGGTCGCGGCGATTGGCGCATGGCGCGACACACCGGAGGACTCGGCGTGGACGCGCGAATCGCCAGAGAAAGTGCTGCGACAAATCGATCGGTTCCACGGCGTGCCCGACGTACCGGAGTGGTCGGACTCCTGGGCCGAGTGGCTCTACTTCAACGGCCGATCGAGCGACGCACGCTTCTACCTGACGTTCATGGTGGGCCCGCGCAGCAAGCCCGGCACTCGCGTTGCCAGTGTCCGTCTCCAGATCGAGCGCAACGGGCAGATGCAGTCGTTCAGTACGGGAACTGAGATCACCGAAGACGAAGCGTCGAGGGCACCCGACCTGTCGATCGGATCCAACTCGGTTCGGCTCGACGGGATGGTGTACCGCATTCATCTCGACCTCACCGACGATGACGGTCGTCGTGCCAGTGGCGAATTGACGCTCGAGGCATCCGCCGGACGCCTCGTTCCGCCCGTCGAGATCACCGGCGCCCGCGGTTGGCGAACGGGTTATGTCGTGCCAGTGATGTCGGGGACGTTGCGTGGCGCATTGACGATCGCCGGCGAGCCAGTCTCGCTCGCTGGCGGTACGGGCTACCACGATCACAACTGGGGTTTCTGGAAGGGCGTGTCGTGGCAATGGGGCCAGGCACAGCAGGGCGACTTGTCGGTCATTTACGGTCGAGTGTTTCCGCCACCCGAAGCAGCCGATCCGGAGCGCATTCCAGGCTTCGTGGGCGCACTTGGCCCCGACGGCCCGCTTGGCTACTCGACCGACGTGCGCATCACCGAGACCAACGACGACAAGGGACAACCACGCACGATCGCCATTCGCGCGCGCAGTTCATCGCTCACGCTCGACCTGCGCTTCGACGTCGCATCGACGGTGACGAACCGAATGACGGGTGCCCTGGCCAACGGCGTGAACTTCCTCCAGATGCGTGGTCAATACACGGTGTCCGGGCGCGCCGGCAACCGCGACCTCGCCTTCACAGCACCGGGAGCGGCCGAGACGTTTCGGGGGAACTGATGTTGGGCTCTGGGCTCTGTAGAGAGCTGTGCCCGTCAACTCCCAACTGCCAAACTCCAATTCCCAACGAATCGGGCCTTGGATTGGGAGTTGGCGATTGGGCGTTGATGCGTTTTTACGCTACTTGATCAAGTGCATGGCGCGCGGCGATCTGTGCGCGACGACGACGCCGGGCGAGCGCAGTCAGCGTGGCATCGAGCGGGAGCTCGGCTTGCCGAGCGTTCCATCCGCGGGCCATCCGTGCCGCAGCGTCCTGCCGCCATGTCACTTCCATCCGGAAGCAGTCGAAGCACAGGGTGCGTGGCCGAAGGGATGACGGGTCATCGTTCTCGTCACGAAAACCGTAGCGTGCTTCACGCGTGCGGCAGCCCGCGCACAGGGGCGCCTGCCGTTCCGCGCGCCTCGCCGCCGGTTGGACGCGCGCCCGCGCAGGGCCGCGATACAACGCCAATTGACCTTCATCTCGTCTGAGTGCCTCTGCCATCTCGAGCTCCTTCGATGTCAACTTCCAATCCCCAACTCCCAATTCCCAATGGACCTGCTTGCTTGGGAGTTGGACGTCGGAGTGTGGGAGTTGTCTCCTCGTCAAACCGAGAGTATCGAGAGGGTGTGACAGACTAGGTCACGTGGGAAAAGGGGATGACGACGAGATCGACGCGCTCTTTCAGCTGTCGCCGCCCGAGTTCGTATCCGCGCGCAACGCGTTAGCGGCGCAACTCAAGAAATCCGGCCGCCACGAGTTGGCCAACCGTGTGAAATCGCTGCCGAAACCCTCGACCTCCGCCTGGACGGTCAATCAACTCTATTGGAAGCATCGCAACGCCTTCGAGAAGCTGCTCGCAACCGGCGAACGCTTCCGTCAGGCACAGGCCTCGCGCCTCGCTGGCCGCAATGCCGACCTTCATCGCCTGCTGAATGAACGCCGCGAGGAGTTGTCGGCGATGGCTCGTCTCGCTGCGGAGATCCTGCAGAAAGCGAGCGGCGCAGCGCCTTCCGGCGTGATGCGACGGATCACCGCGTCGCTCGAAGCACTCTCGGCGTACGGCGCTATCGAAGGTGCGCCGCGCGCCGGGCGACTCGTCGAGGACGTCGATCCTCCCGGATTCGATGCGTTGGCCGCGCTCGTCCCGCGTGTCGGCGACGGCTCGAAGACGACTGCGCCCAGCAAGGTGCTCACGTTTCAGAAGGAAGCAAAGGTCACACGCAAAGGCAAGGCGCGATCTGCCGTCGACGGCAAGGAGAAAGAGAAGCAGCGGCAGGCAGAACTGGCCGCCGCGCGCGCGGCAAAGCAGGAAGCGTCGCGGGCGGTCGTCGACGCGCGGCGTGTCGCGCAGAAGGCGCAGACCACGCTCAAGAATGCGGCGACACGTGCCAAGGAAACCGAGGAGACGATGGTCGCAACCGAGGCCCGTCTGCAAAAAGTGGCAGAACTGGCGCACGAGGCGCGACAGAAGGCACGACGTGCCGCGGTCGAAGCCGAATCCGCAGCGCAAGCGGTTGAAGAAGCCGAACGCGCGCTCGAGAGAGCCACGCGGGAGCTGTCAGATCTTCAGAATGACTAATCAGAGCATTCTTGATTTGGATCTTTGATTGGCTTTCAGTGCCGGCAACTGCGAATCAGTTCAATCATCAATCAAGAGTCACCAATCGACAACGAATCAATAATCATCAATCACAAATCGTCAATTAGTCGGTGCCCACCCCCATCTCCCCCACCCACCTCTCGGCTCCGGCGACTTCCACACCAAACTGGTCGAGCAACCGCGCGACTGTGTAGTCGACGATGTCATCGATCGTTCGCGGATGGTTGTAGAAGGCCGGTAACGGAGGCATCACCATGGCGCCCATGCGCGCGAGCGCCAGCATGTTTTCGAGATGGATGCTGCTGAGCGGCGCCTCGCGAACCGCGAGCACGAGCTTCCGCCGTTCCTTCAACACGACGTCCGCCGCACGATGAATGAGGTTCTCACCGTAGCCGTGCGCGATCGCGGCCAGCGATTTCGCGCTGCAGGGCGCGATGATCATCCCATCCGTTCGAAACGATCCGCTCGAGATGGACGCGCCCATGTCACCCGGCGCGTAGGCGATGGTGGCGAGTGCCTCGACCTGTTCGCGCGTGTAGGGCGTCTCGTGCAGCAGTGTCCGGGCGCCCCAGCGGCTGATGACCAGGTGCGTCTCGGCGCCTGACTCGCGCAGGCGCTCGAGGAGGCGAACGCCGTAAATCGTGCCCGTCGCGCCGGTGATGCCGATGATGAGGCGCAAAGTCCTTCTCTCCTCCTTCAGTCTACAGTCTCTGGCCTGTCCCGCCGCAGCCTTGGCGTAGGCGGACGAGCGATTCAGATATCATCGTCCTTCGTGCTCAAGCGCCAGACTACTGGCTCCGTCATCTGCACGTCGTGCGGCGTGCTGGTCGGAGTCAACGACGAGACCTGTTACAACTGCGGCCGGCGGAACCCGGGGATGTGGGGATACGCCCCGGCGCTGCGTGCGCTCGGCACCGACCTCGGCTTCGTGCCGTTCGTCATCGGCACCTGCTCGGTGCTTTACGTGATGACGCTGCTCGCTTCGCGCGGCGAGATCAACATGAGCGGGATGTTCGGTTTTCTCGGTCCGTCGGGCCCGGCGCTGTTCCTCTTCGGCGCGACCGGCCCGAACATGGTCGTCGACCTGGGCCGCTGGTGGACGATTCTCAGCGCGTCATGGCTGCACGGCAGCGCCTTGCACATCGTCTTCAACATGATCTCGGTGCGCCAGCTGGCACCAGCGGTGGCGGATCTGTATGGTCCCGGCCGCATGGTCATCATCTACACCGCCGGAGGCGTGGCGGGGTTCGCGCTCAGCGTGTTCTGGGGTCTCTTTCTGCCGCCCATTCCGCTGCTCGGCGGCGGACGTGGAATCACCATCGGCGCCTCGGCCTGCATCACGGGCCTGCTCGGCGCGATTTACTACTACGGCCACCGCACCGGCAGCAGCATGGCGCGCAGCTACGCGACGCAATCGATCATCTTCGTGCTGATTCAGGGCATCTTCCTCGGCGGCATTATCAACAACTTCGCACACGGCGGCGGCTTTCTCGGCGGGTATGCCGCGGCCCGTCTGCTCGATCCCCTGAAGCCGGAGCGAGTCGATCACATCGTCATCGCTCTCGTGTGCCTGGGTCTGTCGCTCCTGTCGGTCGTGGTGTCAGTGCTGCATGGTCTGCAGCTTTACTTACGTCTGGGTTAGCGGAGAAGCATCGTGAGAATCGCGTATCAGGGGGAGCCTGGGGCTTACAGTGAAGCGGCGGCGCTGCAGTTCGGTGGAGCCGAGGTCGAGACGCTGCCCTGCAAATCGTTCGATGACGTGTTCGAGGCCGTCGTCAAGCAACGGGCGACGCATGGCGTGGTGCCGCTCGAGAACTCCATTGGCGGTACGATTCACCGCAACTACGATCTGCTGCTCGATCACGAACTCGGCATCACCGGCGAGGTCGAGCTCGACATCGTGCACTGCCTGCAGGCGCTGCCCGGCACGACGATTCCGGACGTCAAGACGGTCTACTCACATCCGCAGGCGCTGGCGCAGTGCGAGCGATACCTGAAGGGGCTCGGTGTCGCGGTCGAAGCCGTCTACGACACGGCCGGCGGCGCCAAGCTCGTGGCTGAGAAGAAGCTGAAGGACGCCGCCGCGCTCGCATCACATCGGGCAGCCGATGTGTTCGGCCTCCAGGTCCTCCAGGAAGCTGTTCAGGACTTCGAATACAACATCACGCGCTTCGCGATCATCGGCGGCGTTGCGCCGCCCGACGCCAACAAGACGACGATCGTCTTCGCGTTGCCGAGCACGCCGGGGGCACTGTTCAAGGCGCTGAGCGTGTTCGCACTGCGAGACATCAATCTCACCAAGCTCGAAAGCCGTCCGATGCGCGGACGCCCGTGGGAGTATCTGTTCTACGTCGAGATCGACGCGCGGCGCGATGACCTCGGATGTGCCCGGGCATTGACGCACCTGGCCGAGTTCGCCAAATGGACGCGAATCCTTGGGAGCTATAAAGGCGCCGAGAGGAAGACGGCAGATTAGAGGCGGCGCCTTGGTGGTCGATATAATCCCGCGCCATGACACAGTCGATTGCGCGGGTTGGCGTCATCCTCGTTGCGGTCCTCGGATCCGTCTCGGTCCTCCAGGCGCAGGCGCCTGACGGCGCTGCACTCTACAAGCGAAGCTGCGCATCGTGTCACGACACCGGCGCCAACCGCGCGCCCGGGCGCGACGCCTTTCGGGCGATGCCCGCCGAGCGCGTCGTCGCAGCCATGGAAACAGGCTCGATGATTACGATGGCCAACGGCAGGACCGCGACAGAGCGCCAGGCCATCGCCGAATTCCTGACCGGCCAATCGCTCTCGAATCCCATCGTCACCGCACCTGCTCCATCCGCGATGTGCTCCACCGCGTCCACGGCGTTCAATGCCAACTCCGGGCCAAAATGGACCGGCTGGGGACAGAACACCAGCAATACGCGCTTTCAGGATGCCGCCTCTGCTGGCCTGACCGCAGCCGACATCCCCCGGCTGAAATTGAAATGGGCATTCGCGTTCCCGGGTGATCTGCAGTCGTACGCTCAGTCGAGCATCGTCGGTGGACGTGTCTTCGTGGGCAGCTGGGGCGGCAAGGTGTATTCATTGAGCGCTGCGACGGGATGCGTCCATTGGTTCTTCGACGCGGGCCAGGGTGTGCGATCCGCTGTCTCGGTAGGTCGCGTCGACATGCCCGGCGGCCCGCGTGAGGTCGCGTTCTTCGGAGATGTGACCGCCAACGTCTACGCGCTCGATGCGGCAGACGGCACGCTGCTGTGGAAGACCGACGTCGACGACTTCCCTGTCGGTCGCATCAGCGGATCGCCGACGTATCACAACGGACGGATCTACGTCGGCACCGCGTCAGGTGAAGAGGCGACCGGCGCAGTGCCTACCTACGAGTGCTGCAAGTTCCGCGGGAGCGTCATTGCGCTCGACGCGGCCACCGGCAAACAGATCTGGAAGACGTACACCGATTCCCGAGCTCCCACAACCGACGAAGAAGAACGCCGTCGGCACACAACTCTACGGACCTTCCGGTGCTCCCGTGTGGGCGACTCCGGCGGTCGACGCGAAGCTGAATCGCTTGTACGTGACCACCGGCAACAACTACAGCGACCCGACGTCATCGATGAGCGACGCCTTTCTCGCGCTCGATCTCGACTCGGGCAAGATCCTCTGGTCTCGCCAGATGACCGAGAAGGACGCGTACACCGCCGCCTGCCGGCTGCCCGACAAGACGAACTGCGCCGACTCCAACGGTCCAGACTTCGACTTCGGTGCGTCTCCGATCCTGGTCACGCTTCCCAGCGGGCGGCGAATGATCGTGGCGGGCCAGAAGTCAGGCATCGTCCATGCCCTGGATCCAGACAAGAACGGCGAAGTGCTGTGGCAGACGCGCGTCGGTCGTGGCGGAACGATGGGCGGCGTGCAGTGGGGATCGGCCGTCGATCAATCGAATGTCTACGTCGCGCTGTCGGATATCGGGCGCATCATGCTGACCTACAGCAACAGCACCGATGCCGATCCCAAGCAGGGCGGTGGCATGTTCGCGCTCAGGCTGGAGGACGGCGAACGCGTCTGGTACACGCCACCTCCAGGATGCGGGACACGCACGCGCTGCAGCCCGGCGCAGTCGGCCGCCGTGAGCGCGCTTCCGGGCGTCGCGTTCTCGGGCTCGGTCGATGGGCACATGCGCGCCTACTCGACCACTGACGGAAAGATCCTCTGGGACTTCGACACGATCCGCAGCTACGACACCGTCAACGGGGTACCCGGCCGTGGCGGATCCATCGACGGTCCTGGTCCCTCGATCGGCGGCGGCGTGGTCATCTTCAACTCGGGCTACCCGACCGCAGGCGGAACGCCCGGCAACGTGTTGCTTGCGTTTTCAATCGACGGGAAGTAGCAGGACCTCTCGTAATTCTGAATTCAGAATGAAGAATGCAGACACTGCGCGCTTTCTGAATCAGTCCAATCACGCGTGACTGATGATGCAGAGATTGTTCAACTGACATCAAGTTGATGATATGATGCTAGCGTGCCTAGAACGACGCTTCAGCTCGAAGACGATGCCATGAAGGTGGCGAAGGCGCACGCAGAGCGCCATCGGCTGACGCTCGGCCAGGCCGTGAGCGACTTGGTCAGAAAGGCCGCCGAACGGCCGCTCGTGACTGCGGAACGAGGCGGTCTTCGTGTTCTGCGTCTTGACCGCCGATCACCAAAGGTCACCGCCGCCCGCGTTGATGAACTCCGTGAAGACCTGCCGTGAAGGCAGCGCTCCTTGACATCAACATCCTGACGGCTCTGCTCTGGCCCACGCACGAACACCATGACGTCGCGCACCGTTGGTTCAGCCGTCGCGTCGATGCTCCGTGGGCGACCTGTTCTTTGACGCAGCTCGGATTCGTTCGCATCGTCTCAAACCCGGCGTTCTCGCGAGACGCACTTTCGCCGATCGAAGCACTCGCGCTGCTCGGCGAGAATCTTGCCCATCCGGCGCACGAATTCTGGACCGATAGTCTTCAAGTTCCTCCTGCCGTGAAAGGAATGGAGGCAAGACTGCAGGGCCATAAGCAACTCACCGACGCCTACCTGCTCGCCCTGGCACAGCGACGAAAGGGCGTGTTAGCGACGTTTGATCGCGGGCTGCGTGCGCTGGCCGGCGAAGAATTCGGCGGCTCGGTCGAAATCGTTCCCACACGGTAGTACTGTCCTCGTTACACGATCTGCGCGAGCTCGATTCTGCGCTTGCTCAGGCACGGACACCCGAGGGACAGCGAGATCGGCCTCGCGGCTTAGAGCGTTCGCGTCTGACCGCCGTCCGCGTCGACGATCGCACCCTGACAATAGGCGGCCTGCGGGGAGGCCAGGAAGGCGACCAGCCGCGCGATCTCCTCGGGTTGACCGAACCGCGCCACACCGAAGGCCCTGGCCATCTGCTGCTCCGCTTCGGCGAGATTCACGTGGTGCTCGGCGGCAAACGTCCTGAGCCGCGTCTGCAATCGATCCGTGGCGATGCCCCCAGGGTTGATCGCGTTCACGCGAACGCCATCCCTGACGCCACGATCGGCGAGCACCTTCGTCAGGTTCATCAATGCCGCGTTGACCGCCCCACCGATCGCGAACTCGGCTGAGCCGGTGCGACCGCCGATGCCGATGATGTTGATGATGCCGCCCGACGATGACTGCAGATGCGGCCATGCGACTCGGCTGAGTCGCACAGCGGCATAGAACTTCAGCCCGAAACCGTCGGCCCAATCCGCTTCGGAGAGGGTGAGGAAGTCGCCACGCTTGGTCGACCCCGCGTTGTTGACCAGCAGATCGATTCGGCCGAACCGCGCCATGGTCGCGGCGACGACGGCCGAGGGGGCATCAGCGTTGGTCAGATTTGTCGCCTGCACGAGGCACGCATCGCCCAACGGTGACGCCAGCTCGTCGAGCTGCGGTCGCGATCGCGCGACGATAGTCAGGCGCATGCCCTCCTGCGCCAGCGTTTGAGCGATCGCGCGACCAATGCCCTTGCTGGCGCCGGTGACGATGCCGACTTTATTTCGGAGGTTGAGCTCCATATCGAACTTCGTGTTGGAAGTTGGGACTTGGGAGTTGATCTACGGCTTCTTGTCGAGCCCTTCGAATGGACCGGCCGAATAGACGATTCTTCCACCCACCATCGTGAGCACGGACTCGAGACCGCCGATCTTCTCGACCGGAATCGTCATGTAGTCGTCGGACAGCACTGCCAGATCGGCTAGCTTGCCGACTTCGATCGACCCGCGCTCATCATCGTCGAACGAGAACCACGCGCTCCCGAGCGTGTAGACGCGAAGTGCGTCGAGCCGGCTCGGAATCTCCTCGGGTCCTCGCATCGCGACACCACCAACCGTCTTGCCATCGAGGAGCCACTGCAGGGCGGTGAATGGGTTGTAGGAGGCGACGCGATGCGCATCGGTCCCGGCGCCAACGATGACGCCCATCTTGCGCGCGGTCTCGACGGGAGGCGTGCGTCGCGCGGCCTCCGCCCCAGCCTGCTTGAGGAACTGCTCTCCACCGAAATACATCGCGTCCTGCATCGTCCAGCCCACACCAAGGGCTTTCATCCGGCGCAGGCTGTCCACTGAAGCATCGTTCAGGTGGGCAATCGACCAGCGAAGTGTTGCGATTGGGATCTCCTGGTTGACGCGCTCGAAGATTGAGAGCAGGTGATCGACCGACGAGTCACTGCCCCAATGCATCGTGAGTGACATCCCGCGCTCGGCAGCCCATCTGACGATGCGGTAGTAGGCGTCCTTGTCGGCCTGCGACGGAGCGTTGTTGTTGTTCATCGCCAGCGTAATGCGTTCGCCGAGACCGTTGAACCGCAACATCTCGTCGCCAAAACCCATCGGCAGGAGGCCTGTGAGATCGCGCAGCTCCTCGAACTCCTTTCCGGCGGTTTGTCCATTGAGCGTGAAGGTCACGCGCACTGTCATCGCCTTGTCGCGCCACACCCTGAACAAAGCCTGATAGTCGGTCGAGGTCAGGTTGTTTCCACCGGGGTCGCCGGCACCGGTGATCGCCAGACGATTGAGCTCCCGGAAGAACTCTTTCGTGCCCTCCACCTGCTCCGCAAAGGTCGGCTTGGGCAGGCGGTCGAACAGCGCGACGATCGCATTCTGCGCGCCGGTCACAGCGCCGGTCAGCGCGCCACTCCCGTCTCGTTCGAATCGGCCTCCAGGTGGCAGATCGGTTTCACTCGAAAGACCGAGAGCTTTGTGCGCCAGCGGGGTCAGCATCGACCAGCCGTAACCGAGTTGGACGTACACCGGGTTGTTCGGCGCAACGGCCGTGAGCTCGGCTTGCGTCGGCCGGCGATTCTCCTCGAACTGCTGCACGTTCCAGCCGCCAGCAACGATCAGCCATGAGCCGGGCTTCATCGTGCGCGCCGCGGCACGGATGCGTCCGAGCGCCTCTTCGAGCGAGCGTGCGCCAATCCAATTGACTTCCGTGCTGAAGCTCAACGCGGCGCGAATCGCATGCAGATGGGAATCAATCAGCCCGGGGACGACTGTGCGGCCGCGAAGGTCGATGACGCGCGTGCTGGGGCCGGCCAGTTTCCGTATGTCGTCCGATGAGCCGACGGTTGCTACGCGGCCATCGGTGATGGCCACGGCGAGTGCGACCGTCGACCGGGCATCCAGCGTCAGGATCTTGCCGTTCAGGAGAATGGTGTCCGGAGTCTGAGCTCCGGCCGTACTGGCAAGGCAGAGCAGAAAAGCGAACAGGCAAATGCCGCGCATGCCGCGAATTGTACGGTGTCAGGCAGTGAATCGTGAATGCTCGGCGGGTGCGGGTCTAATTTCACGATTCGGTGCCTGACACCGAATCGTGAATCCGGGACTAGAAGCCCTTGCCCAGTTGTTCCTGAAGCTTGTCACGGTAGCCGCGGCTGAGCGGCAGTCGAGCACCGTTGCGAAGCACGACGACGTACTCGCCGTTGAACCAGGGCTGCAGCTCTTTGATGCGCTCGGTATTGACGATGCGCGAACGATGGATGCGGACGAACCGCTTGGGGTCGAGCCGGGACTCCATGCGATTCATCGTCTCGCGGAACAGGTGCGACTCCTCACCCAGGTGCAGCCGAACGTAATTGCCAGCTGCCTCGATCCAGTCCAGATCGCCCGTGCGCAGGAAGAACACACGGCCACCGGATTTGACGATGAGCCGATCGAGCTTGGGGGCTTCGGGCTTGATGTCGTTCACCAGGGCAAGCAGCCGGCGTCCGAGGTCCCCGGCGCGCCTGCGCTCGAGATGGGCACGGGCATGCGTGAGCGTCTGGCGAAAACGATCGCGCCCGAACGGTTTCAACAGATAGTCGAGCGCGTGCACCTCGAACGCACGGAGCGCGTACTCGTCATACGCGGTGACGAAAACGACAGTCGGCATCTTCTCGGGTCCAATAGCTTCAATCACACCGAACCCGTCGACACCAGGCATCTGCACATCGAGAAACACCAGATCGGGAACCTGGTGCTGAATCGCCGCCACGGCCTGAGCGCCGTCGCCACACTCACCCACCACTTCGACATCGTCCTCCTGCTGCAGGAGTGACAGCACGCGCTCGCGCGCGATTGGCTCATCATCGACGACCAGGGTTCGGATCCGACTCATGCAACGCTCTCCATTCGGGATTCGGCACTCGACCCGCGGGATTCGGAATCCGGTCCGAAAGGAACGACAATCGTCACCAGAAGGCCACCGCCCGGTGGTGTCTGGAACTCGAACCGATGGCGGCCGCCGTAGAGGTTCTCGAGGCGGGAACGGGTATTGGACAACCCGACTCCCGAATGAAACGCATGCATCTTGTCGGGAGACAAGCCGATACCGTTGTCGCGCACCGTCAACACGAGGGTGCCGCCGACCTGACGGGCGTTCACGTCGACACAACCCACGCCAACCCTGGGCCCGATGCCGTGGCGCAACGCGTTCTCGACGAGCGGCTGAAGAATGAGATTTGGCACGGGCGCGTCGAGCACTTCGGGCTCGACATCGATATTGACCTGTAGACGATCGCCGAACCGTGTCTGTTCGATCTCGAGGTACTTGCGCAGGAAATCGACTTCGTCTGTGAGCGGCACCTGCTGCGTGCCTATGCGATCGAGCGTCAAACGCAGCAGATCGCTGAGCTGGACGAGCATCTCGTCAGCGGCGTGGACGTCGCGATGCATCAACGCCGAGATCGTGTTCAGTGTGTTGAAGAGAAAGTGCGGGTGAAGTTGACGCTGCAGCGCTTCGAGCTGCGCCTCGGCGAGCTGGGTCTGCAGCTGGGCGGCTGTGATCTCACGCTCCTGCGACTCGCGATGGTAGTCGAGCGCGTGCACGATGGCGACGAGCGCCCAGTAGGTCGCCATCTCCCAGTCGAAGTTCAGGAAGAACCGATCGCGGAAGTACATCCACCAGTCGGCCCCCCAGCTGAAAGTCCGCTCGGTCAGCGTGTTGATGACGATGCCGCGGGCTGATGTCGCGAGCGCTACATGCGCAGCCGTACAGCCGATCACACCGAGAATGTGGACCGGCGCCGCCCGCCGCCAGTTGTGACGCTCGAAACGGAAGCGACGCGCCATCCACAAGACGCCGGGGATGAGCAGCGCCCACGAATACCAGTAGGTGAGATTGAGCGCGAGAAGCACGACGAGGGGCTGCTTGTTCTCCGCCGTCAGTGCGATGTAGTTGTATGCCTGCAGCGCGGTGAGGACGCCAAGCACCGTGGCGATCGCGAAGATAGTCAGCGGGCTCGTCACCCGCGAAAGGCGTCCCATCTATGAACTATCGGCCGTGGTACCCGGCCCGTCAAGCAAACGTTTGGACGGACGACCTTCGACCGCAGTTTGCCGTCACCATACGCTGTGTCCCCGGCCACGCTGAGCAGCGTTCCGTCACGACTCGAGCGCATTTCAACCCAAACGCGTGCTGCCACGGGCGAAAGGGAGCCCGGCTCGCCGCCGAGCGGCCTGTGTCGCCTGGCTGTGGGTCTATTGCTCAGCGAGTTACGATGCCGGCGTGGGCATCATCCGCATCGACAACGAGGACGACGACCGGCTGTCGCAGTTCCGTAACGTACCCAATGCCGAACTGCTCACGCGGCTTGGGCTGTTCGTTGCGGAGGGACGTCTGGTGGTGGCCAGGCTGCTCGCCAGCGAGTTGACGACACGGGCAGTGCTCGTCACGGAACCCGCGTTGGCCTCGCTCACCGAGGTGCTGACCGATCTATCGGTGCCGATCTACGTCGTGCCGCAGAGCGTGATGAACGGTGTGGGCAGCTTCAACTTTCATCGCGGCTGCCTCGCGTTAGGTGCGCGGCCGCCCGCACGTGACTGGCGAGAGATCGTCGTCGCGGCCACCAGGAAAGGGTCGCTTACGCCAGCTCGACTCGTCGTCCTCGAGCGCGTGGGCAACATGGACAACGTGGGTTCGATCTTCCGGAACGCTGCAGCGTTCGGTGTGGACGGCGTGCTGCTTCAGGCCGACTGCGCCGACCCGCTCTACCGGAAGGCTATTCGTACATCGATGGCAGCATCGCTAATGGTGCCGTACGCGACCGCGCCGTGGCCGGACTCGCTGTGCGAATTGGCCAGCAGCGGATGGGCGACTGTCGCGATGACGCCCGCCGGTGAAGCGCCGCTGCTCCGGGACGTGGCTTCGACTCTCACCAATCGCCACGTCGCGATTGTGCTCGGTCATGAAGGCGAGGGATTGACTGATGCGGCGATATCCGCGTGCACGCACCGTGCCCGCATCGCGATGTCGAATGGCGTCGATTCGGTGAATGTCGCGACCGCCGCCGCGATCGCGCTTTATGTAATGGGGTCGGGGGGCATTTGATCAGGACAGTCGCGCGGCTCGCGCGACTGTCCTCGTTAAATGACCCCCGACCCCATTACAAGATTGATCATGCGGGGCTGATCGAGGCCCATGTCGGGCATATCGCCGGTATCAGCGCGAAGGAAGCGTCGCATCGACGGCTTGACGGTCGCGAGCAGCTCCTTGCGGCTCTTGATCGTCAGCGGACGCCCTTCGTAGATCTTGCCCAGCCTCGCCATGAGTCGCTCCGGCAGCGCGCTCGCGAACATGAACAGCGGCCATGTGAAACTCGGACCGTTCATCTTGCGCAGCCGGAAGACCCACAACGCCAGCGCGCTCAGCCGCCACACCGTCGGCGCCCACCAACTGTTCTGACCTGGCCGTAGATTCATCTTCCAGCACTTCATCATCAGCTGCCACTGCAGCGGCGTCAGCTGACGCGTCTCCGTCACGCCCTTCTTCTTCTCCATGCGCGTGTCATGGAGCGGCGTGAAGATCGACGGAATGAGGAACGCGAACAACCCCCGACGTTCGATCTCGTAAATCAAATCGAGCGTCGCGCGCACATCGTCATCTGATTCGTCGGGGCTGCCGACGATGAGCGTCATGGCCGGGAACCAGTTGTTCCTGTTCAGGACTTCCAGTCCGCGAATGACGACGCTCGGCCACTCGTCGATCGGGAATGGAACCGCCTTGCTCGGCATGATGCGCTTGCCGGCCGGGACCGATCCGGTTTCGAGGCCGATCAGCGGGACGAGCGCCTTGTGCTTCGGATGCGTGCTCAGGTACGGGAGGTGAATCGGGCTCTTGTCCAGCAGGGTTTCAGACAGCCTCTCGATCAGGATCGGATCGACCACGGCCGGCGCGATCGTCGCATGACTCAGAACGTGCTGCTCCACGCCGGGGGTGTTGACCACATCCCGATACAGATCGAGAAGGGCTTCCCGGTTGGGGAAATAGAACGGCGTCGACGTGTGGACCTGCCCCCAGATGAACATGTCCTCCGTCGCCAGTGAAGTCTGCTTGTTGCCTTCACGCACGTTTGCCCGCACGTGCGCGAGGATCTTCTCGCGCGGCAGATCGATCTGTGGATTCAGATCCGGCACGCAGAATTGGCAGCGCCGGCCGCATCCCGTCGTCATCTCGACGATGCCGAACGTTGTGCGCTTGTCGGGAAAGAGAATGGCGTCACGCGTAACCGGGTGGCTGACGTCGACCTTTCTCGGCAGCTCGTCGCCCTGAATCGCCTTGTCGAAGATCGCAAACGTGTCTTCAGATTCGCTGCGCCCCTCGACCACGCAATCGACTCCGAGCTCCTCGTACGTGTCGGTCTGGCTGATTTGCCAGCCGCCCGAGCCTCCGACGATCACGCGGAACGACGATCGCCAGCGATTCGACTTGATACGCTCGAACATCTGGCGAGCGTAGAAGGAGTTGATTGGTTGCCGCGCCGAACCGAAGATCGACGTGTAGACACCGGCCGCGAAGGTCACTCCGAGCGGGTTGTGCGTCGACACCGCGACGACGCGGGTCCGCGGTCCGATGAACGCATCCACGTCATCTGGATAGCAACACACCACGTCAGCTGACGCGTAGCGACGCAACAAGGATGCCTCGAGCACCCTGGCACCCGCCGGCATGTACCTTGGCCGAGCGATCACCGTAGTGCTCGAGCCGCCGCCAGTTCGGATACTTCTTGTTGAGCACGCCCTCGAGCCACATCGGCAGCGATGCCATGCTCATCTGAATGAAGTAGCCGGCGTGATCGATGATTTCAGTCAGCGGCGCGGTGATGACGATGAGACAGTCGCCGGCCGTGGGCACTGCTATGCCTTTGGTATCAGACGCAGCATGAATCGTTCTCATACCGGTCACACGACGGCGGATGAAGAAATTGTAACGGAAGGGCGAACTCATCGCGACCGGCGTCGCAGCAACTGGCCGAGACCGGGGCGAGTCAGCGCTGCCTGGCGCACATGGGCCAGGAACGCTTGCTGGAGTTGCGGCAGCTCTCCTGGCGACGCTGCCACCACTTGCATGCCGATGCTGCCCATCTCGTCGGTCGATTCCTCTCCCCACGAGACGCGTACCGGCGGCTGACTCGGATTGCGTTTGTTGGCGGCCGTGTTGTCGTAGCTGATTTCCGCGTCCAGACGCGTGCCCTTCGGCAACGACACGAACTCCGCGAAACGGTAGCGCTCCTGCCACGAAAAGTCCCAATCGTCGATACGCAGCAGCGTCGTGACCGTTCCGTCAGGCAACGTGGCTCTCAGCGTCATCCGCTTGCCGAGGTAATGCGCGTGCGCACCGATGCTGAACGCGCGGACGTCGACCGGAATGACGAACGAGTCCTTGATCGTGTAGTTCGCCTCGTCGGGTGGAATGTCGAGCCCCTCGAACACCCCAAATACAGGAGGCAACTGGATTGTGGTGAAAGCCTGTGTCGGAGGCGACGGAGCAAAGTAAAGCCCGACCGTCGACTTCTCGTGTTCGACCTGGCCGGATGGATGAAAGTGGGTCGACAGAATCAGATCGGAACCCTTGGCGACAAAGAACGCCAGTCCTGACGGCAGCTCCAGGGCGCGCCCGCCGAGCGCCCATCCGCCAAGCCCGCCCGCGACTCGGGCCACTGGATCATCCGCGGGGCCGCCACCTCGCCCACCCAGCAGCCCTTGAAAACCACGCCCGCGTCCCGCTCCCACGACGCGGCCGCCGCCCATGCCGCCCGGGAATCCCGGCAACGGATCGAGCGCATCGCGTTCGCGCGACGCGCCGGTGGCATCGAGGAAGAACAGGCTGTGGTGCACGACGGCTCGCGCGGATGGCCTGAAGTCGATGGCGCGGATCCATGTGTCCCGATCGAGATTCAACGGCACGACGAAGTTCCGGTAGACGTCCGGACCACGAGCCGGCACCTCGAATGCCTGCTCCATCGTCACCGTGAGGTCCGGAGGACCGAGTTGCCAGCCTTCAGTGAACCGTGGGAGCGAGGGCAGACGGGCGGGATCTCCTTCGACCGCGCCATCAGCGACCCATTTCTGAATCGTCGCGATTTGCTCGTCGGTCAACCGCCTCGCGTTGGCGAACGGATAATCGCTGGGGCCGACCTTCCATGGCGGCATCGCCCGCGATGCCGTTGCCGCCGCGATCGCACGGGCCAACGGCCGGGCGTCGCGATAACTCATGAGGGCGAAGGGTGCAGCCTCACCCGGACGATGGCAGGTCGTGCAGTTGGCGAAGACGATCGGCGCGACGTGCTCGCTGAAGGTAACAGGACCCTGCGCACGCGGCGTCGCACCGTCGCGGCTGACGACCACGATCGTCATCACAACGACGCCAATGACTCCCACGATGCGTGGCATCGGCATAGTGTACGCCTATACTCGGTCACGGGTGACTGCTCCTTCGTTCGACGTCGTCGGTATCGGCGAAAACTCAGTCGATCTCGTCTATCGGCTTCCGGGCGCACTGTCAGCGAACGGCAAGCTCGCCGCGTCGGCACATCACGTCATGTGCGGCGGCCAGGTCACAACGACGCTTTCCGCGTGCACCGCGCTCGGACTTCGATCGGCCTACGTCGGCACATTCGGAAACGACGACAACGGCAGCCGGATCCAACAGGCACTCACCGAGGCAGGGGTCGACATCTCTCACGCCACCGTGCGAGCGGCACCGAACCGTCATGCCGTGATTCTGGTCGACGAACGCAACGGCGACAGAAGCGTCGTGTGGCACCGCGATCCGCGGATGGCGCTGAAGGTCGACGAGATTCCTCTCGCCCTGATCCGCAGCGCCCGGCTGGTTCACGTCGATGACCTCGACGAAGAGGTCTCGGTCGCCGCGGCCCGGGTTGCCGCCGGTCACGGCATTCCCGTGACCACTGACCTCGACCGGATCACAGAACGCACCGCAGAGCTCATTACTCTGTCCACCGTGCCGATTCTTTCAACGCATGTGCTCACTGAGATGACCGGCGAAGAAGACGCGGCCCGTGCGCTTCGCATGTTGCGGGCGACTCATGCGGGGCCGCTCTGTGCGACGCTGGGCAGTAATGGCGCGATGCTGCTCGAGCACGATCGGCTGCATCACGTGCCGGCGTTCGCTGTCGACGCCGTCGACACGACCGGCGCGGGCGACGTGTTTCGCGCCGGATTCATCTATGCGCTCCTGCAGGGTTACAACCTCGTCGATGTTCTGAGGTTTGCCGCAGCCGCTGCGGCCGCCAGCTGCACGCGTGAGGGAGCGATGGCGAGCGTGCCCACGCTTGCCGACGTTCAGCACATTCTTCGCGCATAGCGCGCACCCGTTCGTCCTGAGATCCCCCGACACCTCATGCACGTCAAGGCCTGCGAGTTGCATTGGTCCGCAGTGGTTGGGTTTCAAGGAGGATCGTCATGAAATGGTTCGGGTTCGGCACAGCCGTCGTGGTCGTTGCACTCGCACTGGCTGGCGCGCCAGCATTCGGGCAAGAGGGACGCGACAAGCCCGCCGGCGAGAGGGCGACACCGCCGCGACCGGTTGAGTCACCACAGGCAGCGCGCGCCGATGCTCAGGGCTTCATCAACGACATGACCATCGCGGGTCTCACGGAGGTGCAGCTCGGGAAAATAGCGACGGAGCGAGCGTCCAGTGCTGACGTGAAGGCATTCGGTCAGATGATGGTGAAGGATCATTCGCAGGCGGGCGACGAGCTGAAGAAGGTGGCATCGCAGCTGAAGATTCAGCCGCCGGCGCAGCTGGATCAGAAACACAAAGATCTGGTCGACAAGCTCTCGAAGCTGCAGGGCGCCGAGTTCGATCGCGAATACATCAACGCGATGGTGCAGGGACACCAGGAAGTCCTCGGCAAGGTGCGTGCGCGCGTCGAGACCAAGGTGCCCGCGCCGGGCGCTGCAGCGGGCGAGCATCCGGCGGGCGAACATCCAGCCGGTGAGCATCCGGCCGGCGCGGGGTCACGCGAACGCGACATCGCGAAGACCAAACCGCCTGCGCAAAATCCGGGCGCTGGAGATACGACCGGTCGCGGACACGGTGAAGCGCAGCTGACACAGTGGGCGGCGAAGGCCATGCCGACGGTGCAGATGCACCTCGATCGGGCCAAGGAACTGCAACAGAAGGTCGCAAAGTAACGGTTGGTCCCGCGGTAACGTAGGGTCCGGCTTCGGCCGGACCGTCTATCGCAATCCGTGTTCCTTCTTGAACGACGCCCACGTCGCCTTCAACTGAAGGAACTCGCTCTCGCTGCGACACAACAGAAACGGATTCGTCGACTTCTCCAGGGCCATCGTCGACGACGGACGCGCGCCGTAGTCGTGACCGGGCCAGACGGTTGCGTCGTCTGGAATCTCGGCAAGGAGGCGTTGCAAGCTGCGCCATTCCACGCGGGCATCGTCATCGGACGATGTCCCCCGACCTTGCCGACAAAGAGGAGATCGCCAGTGACCAGAATGCGGTGCGTCTCCTCGTAGAGGGCAAGGTGATCCTCGCAATGTCCTGGCACGTGTAGACACTTCAACGTCAGCGCGCCAACACCCAGACGATCACCGTCGGCGAGCGACACGTCCGGATTGAGGAGAGGATGGGCGGCGACCCGAGCCTGTGTCATGTTTACGGCCCGCGCGTTTCCATTGGTGTGATCGGGATGGCCGTGCGTGCTGATCACGTGCGACACGGTCAGACCTTGATCGACCGCCCGGCTCACGAACTGTTCTGGCGAGTAGGACGGATCGATGAGAACGGCACGTCTGGCCGACCGATCTCCGAGCAGATACCCGAAGTTCCGGTCACCGCCCGCGCGTATTTGTTCGAATACCAGCTGCATGCGACATTGTAGCTGGCGAGATCAAGGTCCTATCGTCGCAAAATCGAATTGGCTGGCACCAGGTCGCTCGTGCGTGACGAACGCCACAGGAACAAGCCGCCCGCGAGCACGGCACCGACAACGACCGATGCGAGGACGAACCAGCGGATGTCGGGCAGTCCGAGCAGGACCGTGATGATCGCGCCGATCACGAACAGCAGCCCACCGATATCGCCGGCCACCGGGATCGACGAGAGATTGATTTCCGCACCGGGCGTGCGAGCGGCCGGAGCGAACTGACTCGGGTGACGCGTGTTCCAGCGCCGCAACGCGACCGCCATGATCACGCCACCCGCGACTGCCGCCAGCACGAACCAGCCGAACATCGACCAGATCGCAGCGAAGAGCGCCACGACGAGGAGCGACAGGAGCGGGTCGGCGCCGCCATGTGAGCCCGGGTGGCGCGTGTGCCACACACGCAGCGCAATCGCCACCACGACGCCGAATGCGATCACGGCAACAGCGAACCAGCCAAACCAGGGACGTATGGCCGCAAATAACGCGAGCGCCAGGACGAGGAGCAGGTTCCCGCCGTACTTGCCAGTCACGAAGCTGGTGATCGGGCTGCCTATCGGGGCTGCTGGAACGATGAACGGTGCGGCAAGAAGCAGCCGTGCGAATGCCGCATAGCCGCGCACGTGAGCGGTCAGCCGATTGAGCGGGCTGGCACCTGCGTCCTGCAACTCGTGTTGGAGGTCGGCAAGCGCGGGGAGGACGAACGTGGAGAGCGTGGGCTCGTCGAAGAGCAGTGTTGCCAGCTTCACGAGCCGTTCACCTGGTTGTCGGTTCGGAGTCGACGCTGTCATAGCGGATCTCCCGGAGAGATGCGTCACCTGGTCGAGGGCTTCGCCGGTACATCGAGCGCGGAGCCTTCGACGAGTTCCCGCGCCATCAAACTCCACGCGCGCACCACGCGCTCGCCGAGTGGCGTCGGGTAGGTACAGACGACGGGGCAACCCGATTGCACCGGGTGGCATGGCTTCCTGTTCGGACCTGACAAAGCCCTTGGTCTCCATGCGGCCCAGCGTGACGTAGACCGTTCCCCGCTTGAGCGCACCATCCGACAAGGCAACGAGCTGAAGCCCGAACAAGGGCCCCTGCGCGATCAGCAGGTCGAGGATCAGTCGCTCCTTCGGCGGCAGAGTGGGAATCGGTGGCTGCATCACGAAAGGCATCTTATCAAATGTAAGACCGATAATCAATGGTCCAATTTCGATACATCTCGGTACCCACGACACGGTATTCGGGATTCGGGTTCGGGATGGTACGATGCGCCGCCCCACTCTTCTGACTCGGAAGGTCATATGAAGAAGCTGTCCTTTACCGCAGTGGCTGCTTTGATGCTCACGCTCGTGGCTGCGCATGTTTCATTGCGCGCGCAGCAGACGCAGCAAACGTCCACACCCATCACCAGTCCGCAGGTGCTCGACGTACAGGGCGGAAAGATCCGCATCGTGCCCGTCGCGAACGGGCTGTTTCATCCGTGGGGGATTGCCTTCGTCGATGCCGACACGATTCTCGTCACCGAGAAGAATGGTGCGCTCCGGATCATTCGCAACGGTGTGCTGGCACCCGAGGCCGTTTGGAAGTCACCAACGCCTCCCGGCCAGGCCAACGATGCCTTGCACTTCGTTGCCGTCCATCCGAAGTTCGCCGAGAACCAGCTCGTATACGTCTCGTATCCAAAGCACGGAGAGAATGGGTCGACGCTCGCCGTTGCGCGTGGACACCTCAAGGGCTCCTCGCTCGGTGACGTCGAAGAGATCTTCGTCGCCGATGCATGGGAGACGGGCGGCAATATCGCGGGCCGCGTCTACTTCGGTCGCGACGGCATGCTCTACGTGACGATCGGCGATCGCGATCGCATCTGCTGCAACGCGCAGCAACTCCGTGCCGACGGATCGGACGACAACAGCCTGCGCATGAAGTCGCAGGCGCTCGACAATCACGTCGGCAAGACGCTGCGTCTCCGCGATGACGGCACGGTGCCGCCGGACAATCCATTTGTCGGTAAGCCAGGAGCGAAGCCCGAGGTCTTCACCTACGGTCATCGCAATGGATATGGTCTCGCTGTGCATCCGGAAACCGGTGAGCTGTGGCAGGCGGAGATCGGTCCAATGGGCGGCGACGAGGTGAACATCCTTGCGCCGGGACACAACTACGGCTGGCCGCTCGTCTCGATGGGCCGCAACTACACCGGCACGCTCGCCTCCGACCAGCCGTTCGCGCGGCCGGGCATGGACAACGCGCGCATGTTCTGGGTTCCGGCGATCAGCCCGTCGAGCATCATCTTCTACACCGGCGACAAGTTCCCGCGATGGAAGAACAACCTGTTCGTCGGTGCGCTGACGACGCGGCAGCTCATTCGCGTCGCGTTCGGGCAGCCCAGTCAGGCAGAACGGCGTGAAGGCCTGCTCGTTGGGATGGGGCTGCGCATCCGCGATATCCAACAGAGCCCTGATGGGTATATCTACGTCGCCACCGAAGGCGCGAGTGGTGGCACTGCCACCGACGGCATGGTGCTGAAGCTCGAGCCGGCGGATTCGACGACGCCCTGACGAACCTGAAAGTTCGTGTTCATTCCGCCCGCAACGCCACCAACGGATCGATACGCGTGGCGCGCCAGGCAGGGGTCGCGCACGCCGCGATCGAGATCGCCACGAGTACGAGCGGGACGACGACGAAGCTGACCATGTCCCGAGTCGAGATCCCGTAGACCAGCGACGACAACGACTGCGAGAGGAAGAAGGCTGCAGCGAGGCCAACAGCCATGCCGCTGGCCGTGATCGTCAACGCCTGACGCCCGACGAGCGCGACCACATCGCTGCGTCGCGCGCCGAGGGCCGACCTGACGCCAATCTCGCGCGTACGCTGGGACGTCGTGTACGACAGTACGCCAAACAGACCCACGCCGGCGATCGCCAACGCACACAACGCGAAGCCGACGAGAAACACGGCGTAGCTCCGAGGCCCGGCCAGGCTGGCCGCGACGCGATCCTCCATCGTCATCACGGAATCCACCGGGAGCGTGGCGTCTTCAGCGCGGATGAGCGCCCGCGCATCGGAGACGAGCTCCGCCGGCTCCGAGGAGGTCCGCACGACGGTGATCAGGTCGTCAATTGCGAAGGGCCACTGCCGGTGCGGGAAGAAGATCTCCGGCTGCGGAGGATCGAGCACACCGCCAAACGGGGAGGCCGAATCGCCGGCGATGCTGCCCTGCCGCATGTCCTCCACGACACCGACGACTTCAGCCTCGCGAACGTTGGCCATGCCAAGGTTCAGCCGCTGCCCGACCGCATGCTCGCCAAGGTACTGCGCCGCGAACGTTCGATTGACGACGATCACCTGTGCTGATGTCTCCAGGTCCGATGCAGTCAGCGGTCGCCCCTGGAGAACCCGGAGGCGCATCGCTCGGAAGTACTCGGGGCTGACGACACGACTGACCGCCTGGACGTCGACCTTCGTCGACGGGTCACGCGGCAGGGCCATGGTCATCCCGCGGTAGCCGCCAGTGGTGACGAAGGGCAGGGCGTTCCCAAAGGCGACATCGGTTACCCCCGGCAGGCCCATCAGGCGCGGCTGAAGACGCTCGAGCAGATCCATCCGCTGCGCGAACGTCGTCTTTGGCGGTTGCGGCACGCGCATCGTGAGCAGTCCACGCGGATCGAACCCGCGGTCGACCTCCACGAGCGCAATGAAGCTGCGTACAAGCAGTGATGCACCGACCAGCAGGATGCACGTTACCGCCACCTGGCCAGCCATGAACGTCGTTCGCGCACGAGCGGCCGCCGTGCGCGTCACCGCTGGTGTCGATGCCGCGCCTCCAACGAGACCATCGGTCAACTGGTCGCGGCGCGCGCGGAACGCCGGGACCATGCCGCACGCCAGGCTGACGATCAGCGCGACGCCGCATGCAAACAGCGCGATACGCCAATCGAGCCGCACGTCGTCGATTCGGGGGAAACCTGCCGGCAGGATTGCCGGCAAACTACTGTGCAGCACCACGGCCATCAGCAGACCAGACGCCGCTCCGACGGAGCCGAGCAGGCAGCTCTCCACAATCCACTGACGAATCAGGCGCGCCGATCCGGCACCGATCGCTGTGCGAACGGCGATCTCGCGCGCGCGTCTCGCCACGCGGGACAACTGCAGGACGATGAGGCTGGCTGTGGAGGCGAGGAACAGCAAGACAACGGCAGCCAGCAGAATCAGGAGCGCAGGACGCACTTCCGCTGTCATGACGTCACGCGCCGACAGCGCCGTCACACTCGGCGAACCGTTGTTGCCGAACAGGGCGACGGCCGCCTGCATCGGATAGGGGGCCACGAGCGCCCGGGTGGTCGCTTCTGCCGAGACCTGCGGCGGCGTCGCGCCTGGACGCAGCCTGGCCATCGCCGAGAACAGCATCAGGCTGATGACATCTTTCTTGGGTTGAACGGGAACAACGGTCAACCGCGCCCAGGCCTGCGTCTCTCGATCGGGAAAAGCAAAGTCTCGAGGCATGACGCCGATCACGGTGTAGGGCTGGCCGTCGAGACGCACGAGCTCGCCGATGACGTCGGGACTTCCGCCGAAGCGGCGTTGCCACAGCCCGAATCCCAGGACGACCACGTTGGGTCGCCCCGCGCCCAGGTCGCTGTCGAGAAAGACTCGCCCGATGTGCGGCTCGACTCGCAACACTCGCATCAGGCTCGGCGTGACGCTGCCGACGAGAAAGCGCTCGGCCTCGCCGCTCGAGGTCAGTGTCATCGGCCGGCTCCTCAACCACCCACCAATCTCCTCGACGGTCGTCGGCTGCTCACGCCATGAGAGATAGGTCCCGTTCGAGATCGTCCAGGGTATACGGGCGACGCGACCTCCACGGGTCTCCTGCAGGCGCACGAGCCGATCGGGCTCTGACCAGGGCAGCGGCCGCATCAGCACGCCGTATGCAAGGCTGAACAGCGTCGTGGTCGCGCCGATGCTGAGCGCCATCGTGACGATGGTGACCGCGGCGAAGCCGGGACTGCGGACAAACGTTCGCGCCGCGAATCGCAGATCCTGCCGCACATCGTCCAGCCACATGAACGAGCGCGCGTCGCGGTGCCGGTCCTTCGCCAGGGCAACGCTGCCCATCGCCTTCCGTGCCGCGAGACGTGCCTCTTCATCAGTCAGGCCGCGACCGCGATGTTCGTCCTCGAGGATCGCGAGGGGGGAGGCGATCTCGCGATCGCGATCGCTGTCAGCGTGATCAACTCGAAAGACGTTGAGCAGGCGCAAGAGAAACCGGCGCATCGTTCTCATTCCGATCGCAACGCGACCAGCGGATCGACGCCCGTCGCACGACGGGTGGGACCGTACGCCGCTGAGAGCGCAGCCAATGCGAAGAGCGCTGCGGCTGCGACAAACGTCATCGGGTCGAGCGGAGACACGCCGAACAGGAGTCCCTCCAGGTAGCGCGACAGCATCGCGGCACCGGCCAGGCCGATGACAATGCCGACGACAGTCAGCACGGCGCTCTGCTTCACGACCAGCCCGATCACCTGTGCGCGGCGTGCGCCGAGCGCGACGCGGATGCCGATCTCGCGCGTGCGCTGCGCGACCGAGTAGGCCATGACGCCGTAGATACCGATCACCGCGAGGCCCAGACCGACCGCCGAAAAGATCCCGAGCAACGTGGCGTAAAGCCGCGGCCGCGAGATGGTACTTGCGACCACCTGCTCCATTGGCGCGACATAGAAGACTGACGCCTGTTGGTCCATCTGCTGGACGATGGTGCGGACGCTCGGAACGATTGACTCGAGACCACCGGTGGCACGCACCGCGTAGTAGGCACCGGCCGGGAAGACCAGCGCATCGACATCCGTCCACTGGCGCATGTCCACAAACAACTGAGGCTGGGGATCGAGCGCGAGGCCGAACTGACGGACATCGGCGATGACACCCACGATCTGCCAGGGCTCGGGGAAATAGTTGATGAAGACCGTTTCGCCAATCGGGCTGCGATTCGGAAAGTCGCGTCTGGCGAGCGCTTCGTTGATCAGCATCACGCGCGGACGGCCGGGGCCGTCACTTTCGGCAAAGCCTCGACCTGACAGAAGAGGGATGCCCATCGTCTCGACGTAATCGCGGCTCACGAGACGAATGTCCGCCATACCCTCCGGTCGCCGCTGAGGCGGGCGGCCGGGTTCCGGCCGAGGCAACGGGCGTGATCCGAGCGGGTAGGAGTTCACCAGATCGACCATCGGGAGTTGATTCGCGTACGCGGCACTCTCGACGCCGGGCAGGAACCGAAGTCTCGCAACCAGTTCCTCGGCAAAGGCCTTCGTCCTCGCAGGTGGATAGACGTCGGCCGGAAGTGCAACCTGGAACGTCACGAGATTCGCCGGGTTGTATCCGGCGTCGACGTTCGACAGTGCGACGAAGCTGCGAATCAACAACCCGCCGCCGGCTAGAAGCATCATGGCCAGGCCGATTTCGGCCACAACAAGGGCATTGCGTAAGCTTACGTGCCTGCCCAACCGGTATCCGCTGGCTGTCGATCGCTCACCCTCGCGCATGACGACCGAGTCGTCGGAGCGAGCGTAACGAAGCGCAGGCACCAGGCCGAACAGCATTCCCGTGACGATCGAGATGACAAATGAGAAGGCGAGCACGGTTCCATCCACGCCGATCTCGTCGATTCGCGGGATGCTCTGTTGATTACCAAGGTCGATGCGAGGCAGCGCGGCCGCGAGCGACCGCAACACCCTCACGCCGCCGAAAGCGAGCAGCACGCCAACGAGCCCTCCGCACAACCCGAGCGTCATGCTCTCGGTGAGGAGGTACCGCATCAACCGTCCCCGGCCGGCGCCAAGGGCACTGCGAATCACAATCTCACGCTGTCGTGCGGCGGTTCGCGCGAGCACGAGGTTCGCGACATTGACGCACGCGAGCAGGAGCACGAATCCAACGGCCACGGTCAGCACGATGAGCGCCGGCCTGACCGGACGCACGAGCTCCCGCTGAATGCCAACGAGCTCGTAGTTCGCAGTCTCGTTGTCCCGGAACGCCACGCGAACCTGGCGGACCAGCGGCACGATCTCGGACTCCGCCGCCTCGAGCGACACGCCGTCCGCGAGTCGAGCGAGCATCGAGCCGCGAGGAACACGTTGGCCGCTAGGGGCGAGCTGCGTCGGCGTCCAGACTCTGGTCTGGCCGTTCGGGAACTGAAAGCTCTCCCGCATCACACCGATCACCGTGTAATGGGTTGGCACGCGCGGGCCGAGCACGGGATCGAATGTCACCGTTCGACCGATGATCTGCGGGTCTTCGGCGAAATGGCGGCGCCACGTGTCGTGGCTGAGCAGGATCACCAGCGGAGCACCGGCAGCCTCGTCAGCGGCGGTGAACACTCGGCCGAGGAGCGGGCGCGCACGCAACAACTCGAAGAACTCCGCCGAGACGCTCGCTCCCTGCAGCCGTGGATCGCGGCCCCTCAGGTTCATCAACAGCGGTTCGACTACGCCAATAGTCGACAGCGTGCGGACGCTCGTTCGCAGCTGATCGAGTTCCGCCGCACTGATTCGAACAGGATCACGCCTCTCGGTCGAACCTGTCGTCTGCGCCGGCACTGTCATCACGACGCGCACGAGGCGATCGCTCTCCTCGAACGGCAGCGGTCGCAGCAGGACCGTGTTCACCACACTGAAGATCGCAGTATTCGCGCCGATCCCGAGGGCGAGCGTCAGCACCGCGATGGCGGTAAACCCTGGCGACCGGCGCAGGCTTCGCACGCTGTGCTTCACATCGCTGACGGCGTCCTCCAGCCACCCGAACGAACGCGCATCGCGATGCTGGTCTTTGACCAGCGCGACGCTGCCCATTGTGCGGCGCGCGGCGAGGCGCGCGTCTTCCGGCGTCATCCCGCGACGCCGATGTTCCTCTTCAAGCAACGCGAGATGCGACAGCACCTCGCGATTGAGCTCCCGCTCGGCATGTGCCGATCGAACGGTGGTGAGGATGCGAAGGATCAATCGACGCATGGCGGTGTGTGAGCTCACGACCGCAGCGTCTGCACCGGATCCACTGTCGTGGCGCGCCGGATCGGCAGCAGGCAGGCGGCCACGGCAATGACGCCCATCGACAGGATGACGAACACCAGCGCACCGGGATCGGTCATCTCCACGCCATCGCCTGACGCGGTCGGGGCGTTGAAGAGACGGTCGAACGCGAGCGCACCGACGATCCCAACGGCAAGCCCGATGAAGAGCTGACCGAGCACACGCCTCAGGACTATCCACCCGATCTGTGTCGTTCTGGCGCCGAGAGCGATGCGTAGGCCGAGCTCCCTCGTCCAGCGTTCTACCGTGTGCCCGGTCACCGCATACAGACCGATGATCGCCAGAAGTAAGGCAATGACAGCGATGCTGCGAATGATGACGTTGCTGAGCCTTCCATTCCAGACGGCGTTGCGCACGGCCTGTTCGAACGACATGATTCGGTAGAGCGGAAGATTCGCATCCATCCGCGCGACCTCGCTTCGAAGCCACGCAATGGGCGCGGCCGCGTCCTCGGTTGCCGTGCGCACGAGGAGAACTGAGGTCGGCGAGGGCGCGGAACGGAAGGGGATGAATACGACAGGATCGGCTTCGGGGCCGACCAGCTGCTGTCGGACCGTCGTCGCGACGCCAACGATCTGCAACCAGGGCGTCTCGCCGCTGCCGACGCGGATGCGTGCTCCGATCGGATCCTGCGAAGGGAAAAACATCCGCACGAACCGCTGGTTGACGATCGCCGCCTCATTGCCAGGCCGACCGTCCGTCGTCGTGAACGCGCGCCCCTGCAGGATCGGAACGCCGAGCACTTCGAAGTAGCGCTCGCTCGCCGCGACGACCGATACGACCGGTGGCGTTTCGCCGGCCGCTCGACCCGACACCACCAGCGGCTGCTGTAAGCCGCCGCCGTACGGGAGGACGCTGGCGTGTGCGACCGATGTAATGTCGTTCGCAGCGCCGATCCGCTCATCGAGCCGATCGAGAAACGCCAGGCGCGCCGGCGCCGAAGCGTACAACTCGGGCGGCAGCGACACCCACATGGTCAGAAGCGACGTGGGATAGATCTGAAACTCGGTGCGTCGGCGTTGGATGTCGGCTCGCACGGACATCACGGCGACCGCGATCAGCACGAACGTAACGGCGAACTCCGCGGCCAGCAGCGTCGTGATCCATCGGCGAGCTGGACGGGCGACCGTCATCGACCCGCCGTCGGTGAGGGTGTCGCGCAGATCGACTTTCATGACGTGCAGCGCGGACGGCAGCCCGCAGACGAACACACTGAACACACAGACGGCCGTGACCGACACGAACACCCGGCCGTCCATGGTGAACGCCATCCAGTACGGCATCGTCTCTGGGGGCACGATGCCGGAGAGAACGCGGAGTCCGACCCATGCGACGAATAACCCGACCCCGGCGGCGAGCACGGCGAGAGTGGCACTTTCGACGAGCAGCTGGCGAACGACGCGCCATCGCGTGGCACCGATGGATGTCCGAATGGCCATCTCCCGGCCGCGAGTGGCCGCCCGCATCAGCAGGAGATTCGCCACGTTGGCACATGCCACGAGCAGCACTAGAGCACCAGCTGTGATGAACGCGATCCACGCCCGTTGCATCACGCTTGGGTTGAGCTGCTCGTTGATCGGAACGACCTGGGTGCGAACGTCACGGTTAGTGCCGGGAAACTCCCGGGCCCACGTCTCACCGATGGAAGCGACCTCGGCTCGCCCCTGATCGACGGTCGCAGCCGGAGACAGCCGGGCGAACACGGCAAGCCGTCGCTCTGCTCTCGACTCGCGGACGGCGGTGGGCAGATTCGCCATCGGTCGCCAGATGTCGGCATTGGCGGGAAACATGAACCCACGCGGCATCACACCGACAATCGTGGACGGCACGCCGTTGACCGTGACGGATTGCCCGACGATGGCGGGATCGGAGGCGTAGCGAGTACTCCACAGCTCACTACCGAGAATCACGACGGGCGGGCCACCGGGACGGTCTTCATCCGATCGGAAGGTGCGGCCGAGGATGGGCGCGTCGCCGAGCAACTCGAATGCCCCCGCGGAGAGATAGGCGCCCGAGACGCGGGTAGGAGGCTGTCGGCCGTCACCCACTGCAGCCGTGGTGATCGTGTACGCGGCGACCTGCGCAAACGCGGTCGTCCGAGTTCGAAGGTCGTCGAACTCCGCGTACGACAAATTGCCCGGCCGATCCTGCGTTCGCGTCGAGACGTACATCACGCGATCGGGCGACTCGATCGGAAGGCCGCGGAGGCAGATCGCGTTGACGATGGTGAAGAAGGTGGTGTTGACGCCAATGCCGAGCCCGAGCGCGAGCACGGCGACCAGCGTGAACCCGGGGCTGCGCCGCATGGTCCGCATGGCATGACGGATGTCGCGTTGCAGGTCATCGATCCAGATGAACGACCGCGTATCGCGGTGCCGGTCTTGCACCTGCGCCACGCTTCCGATTGCGCGCCGCGCGGCGAGCGTGGCCTCCTCCGCGCTCAACCCCCGCCGACAATGCTCATCTTCGAGCAGGGCGAGATGCGCGGTGACCTCACGCGCGAGGTCGTCCTCGGCCGCACCCGGCCGCAATGCGTTGAGCAATCGCAGAATGAATCGGCGCATGTGAGTCCTGCGGGCCGCCGGAACAGAACCCGCCCTACCCTCTCTCTGTGCGTAGCAGGGTCTTGTTCTTCAGACCCGGCTTGAAGTCCGACTACGTCTCCCCGAGCAACAGCTTGTCCACCAGACCCGCAAGCCGCCGCCACCGCTCGGCCTGCTTGTCGAGCGCGCGGGCGCCTGCTTTTGTGATGGCGTAGTACTTCGCCTCGCGGTTGCTCTCGGTTCGCTGCCATGTGCCCTTGATCCAGCCCTTCTGCTCGAGACGCACGAGCGCCGGATACAACGTGCCCTGGTTGAGCATCAGCGGGTGTTCCGCGACCTGCTCGAGACGCGAGGCCAGTCCGTAGGCATGCTGCGGGCCCATCGTGGCGAGCGCCCGCAAGACGATGAGATCGAGCGTGCCTTGCAACAATTCGACCCGTTCAGCCATGTCCACTACCCATCCAAGTGAAGTGCCGCAGAGGGTGGCACGTCCTCTACTTGTCTGTCAAGTAGAGACGGATCGTCAATGTCCAACTGCCAAAATCCAACGCCCAAATACCCGGGCGCTTGGGAGTTGGGAGTTTGGCCGTTGTTTATTTCTTCAAAAGCACGAACCCGAGTGGCGGGATCACCAGGCGGAGCGAGTGCTCGAATCCGTGCGCGGCGACCGGCTCGGTGTGGATGCCGCCGCTGTTGCCCATGTTGCTGCCGCCGTACAGCTCGGCGTCGCTGTTCAGGATCTCGCGATACCAGCCGGCCTCGGGCACGCCGACGCGATAGACGGGACGCGGGACCGGCGTGAAATTGACCGCCATCACCGTGAAGTCGTGCGGGTGCCGCGCCCGCCGAAGCATCGAGATCACGCTGTTCTCGTTGTCGTGGCAGTCGATCCAGTCGAATCCCGGCCCCTCGAAGTCGACTTCGTACAGCGACGGCTCGCGCCGATACGTCTGATTCAGGTCGCGCACCCAGGTCTGCAGCCCGCGGTGCAGCTCTTCGTCGAGGAGATGCCAGTCGAGGCTCGAATCGTGATCCCACTCGCGCCACTGGCCGAACTCCGATCCCATGAACATCAGCTTTTTGCCGGGATGCCCGTACATGTAGCCGTACAACGCACGCAGCGTCGCGTGTTTCTGCCACAGGTCGCCGGGCATCTTGTCGAGCATCGACCGCTTGCCGTGCACGACCTCGTCATGGGAAAACGGCAGCACGAAGTTCTCGGTGAACGAATACAGCATTGAGAACGTGATCTGGTTGTGGTGCCAGCGGCGGTGGACCGGATCCTGCTGGACGTACTGCAGCATGTCGTGCATCCAGCCCATGTTCCACTTGAAGGTGAAACCCAGTCCGCCGACGTAGGTCGGGCGGCTGACGGCTGGCCACGCCGTTGACTCCTCCGCCACGGTGATGCTGCCTGGCAGGCGCCCGTGTGTCACCGTGTTCAGGCGCTGCAGGAAGTCGACAGCTTCGAGGTTCTCACGGCCGCCGTACTGATTCGGAATCCACTCGCCGTGCGATCTCGAGTAGTCGAGATAGAGCATCGACGCCACGGCATCGACGCGAAGACCGTCGAGGTGGAACTCCTGCAGCCAGTAGAGCGCGCTGCTCAGGAGAAACGACCGCACCTCAGTCCGGCCGTAGTTGAAGATGAGCGTGCCCCAGTCCTTGTGCTCACCCTGGCGCGGGTCGGCGTGCTCGTAGAGCGCCGTGCCGTCGAAGCGCGCAAGCCCGTGCGGATCCTTGGGAAAGTGTCCCGGGACCCAGTCGAGAATCACGCCGAGGCCGTGTCGATGACACTCGTCGATGAAGTAGCGGAAATCGTCGGGCGAACCGAACCGGCTGGTCGGCGCGAAGAAGCCGATGACCTGGTAGCCCCATGAACCCGAGAACGGGTGCTCCATCACCGGCATGAGCTCGATGTGCGTGAATCCCAGCTCGCGCACGTACGGGATCAGATCACGCGCCAGCTCACGATAGGTCAGGTAGCGATATCCCTCTTCGGGCACGCGCCGCCACGAACCGAGATGGACTTCGTAGATCGACATCGGCCGGTGGTGCCAGCCGGCAAAAGACGGCAGATCGTTCATCCAGGCGGTGTCGTCCCATTGATACTCGCCGCCCTGCCAGATGATCGACGCACTGTCGGGCGGAACCTCGAAGCGCTGCGCGTACGGATCGGACTTCTCGAGAAGGTGACCTGCGTGCGTGCGGACTTCGTACTTGTAGCGGGCGCCCACCTTCAGGTCCGGGATGAACAGCTCCCACACCCCTGAAGGCACGAGGCGACGCATCGGGTGAACACGCCCGTCCCATCCGTTGAAGTCGCCGATCACGCTCACGCGCTGGGCGTTCGGCGCCCACACGGCGAAGTGCACGCCGGTGCAATGCCCGATCGTCATCACGTGAGCGCCGAACTTCTCCCACGCCCGCAGATGCGTTCCCTCGCTGAACAGGTGCAGGTCGTAGTCCGAGAGCACCTGGCCGAACTGATAAGGATCCACGACGTCGCGCGCACCGGCGCCGTCGAACACGCGGAACTGGTAGCCGAAGTCCGGATCGCGATCGTCCATCGACAGCCGTGCCTCGAAGAGTCCGTCCGGATGGCGGCGAACCATCGGCGTGACCTGGCCGTCCGTGATGAGCTCCACGGCCGACGCTGCTGGCTGCATCGTGCGCACGATGACCGCCGGACGCTGATCGATGGTGACGAGGTGACGCCCGAGGACGGCGAACGGGTCCGCGCTCGTCCCGGTGGCGACCTCGACGATGCGACGACCCTCGGCGGTCTGGAGAGCAGGGCTCACTGGAAAAATTGTATCGCGGCCCAGTGTTATCCTCTGTGGATGCCTGTCTACGCCGAGTTCGTCACCAGCGAAGGTAACTTCACGATCCGCTTGTTCGACCAGGAAGTGCCCAATACCGTTGCCAATTTCGTCGGCCTGGCCGAGGGCACCAAGGAATGGACCGACCCGCGTACCAACGAGAAGGTGAAGCAGCCGTACTACGACGGCATGATCTTTCACCGGGTCATTGATGGGTTCATGATCCAGGGCGGCGACCCGCTCGGGCAGGGCCACGGGGGGCCCGGCTACAAGTTCGCTGATGAGTTCCATCCGAGCCTTCGACACACCAAGGCGGGCATCCTGTCGATGGCCAACGCCGGGCCGAACACCAACGGCGGACAGTTCTTCATCACGCTGGGCCCCACCCCGCATCTCGACAACAAGCACTCTGTGTTTGGCGAAGTTGAGAGCGGCATGGATGTCGTCCGCAAGATCGGCGGCACCAAGACGGGCCCGCGTGATCGGCCGGTCAAGGACGTCGTGGTTCAGACCGTCAAGATCGATCGTCGGTAGACTCTTGCTGTGGGGCTCTCGGCCTTGCGCTCTCGCCCGGCCCCCAGAGCCCAGAGCCTGAAGCTCGGAGCCTGAATCCTAGCGCCCAGGTGTCCTCTTCAAATGACTCCCGACCCCGTTACAGATCTGATGCCTCTCGTCTATGACGAGTTGCGGCGGATTGCGGCGGGCTACGTTCGAGGCGAGCGACCGGGACAGACACTGCAAGCCACGGCGCTCGTGAACGAAGCGTTCGTGCGCATGGCCGCCGAACGCACACGGCATTTCAACAGCCGAACCCACTTCCTCGCCATCGCCGCCCTGTCGATGCGGCAGATTCTGATTCAACGCGCAAGAGCGAGACGCGCACTCAAGCGCGGCGGCGCACCGGCGCGCGTCACACTCGACGATCAGCGCGTGGCCCCAGACCGGATTCAGCCAGGGTTCGCCCCGCCCGGCCAGGACCGCCACCAGGACATCGACATCCTCGCGCTCGACGAAGCACTCCATAAGCTCGCCGAGCTCGATGAGACGTTGGCGCGGATCGTCGAGCTGCGGTACTTTGGCGGCATGACGGTGGAAGAAACCGCGGAGGCCGTCGGCGTGTCACCCGCGACCGTCAAGCGGCAGTGGACGCTGGCGCGCGTGTGGCTGAAGCGAGCACTCGATGGCGAACCCGCCCACGGGCGGGACACGACCGCACCGTGACCCCTGAACAATTCGCACGATTGAAGGTCGTGTTCCAGGAGGCGCTCGAGCAGCCGACCGAGGTCCGCCGGGCGTGGTTGCGCGAGGAGTGTGGCGGCGACACCGCGCTACTGCGCGAAGCCGAGTCGCTGCTCAGTACCTATCAGACCGCCGGCGACTTCCTCGAAAAGCCGGCGCAAGTGGATCCCGACGATCTCGACACACTGCTCCCTGGCACCCGCGTCGGTTCGTACGAGATCCGCGAAGAGATCGGACGCGGTGGCATGGGCGTGGTGTACCTCGCGGAAGACGTGCGGCTGGGCCGGCGCGTCGCGCTCAAGGCGCTGCCGGCCGCCGTCGCCATGCAGCCGGAGCTGCGGGAGCGCCTGCGACGCGAGGCGCGAGCCGCGGCGACGATCTCCCATCCGGCCGTTGCCGTCGTCTATGCCCTCGAGGAGTTTGGCGATCAGCTGTTCATGGCTTCCGAGTACGTCGAGGGGGAAACCTTGCGCGCCGTGATCTCGCAAGGCCCGCTCGATCCCAATCGCGCACGCGGCATCGCCACAGACATCGCGGCGGCACTCGCCGCGGCGCACGACGCGGGCGTGACTCATCGCGATCTGAAACCGGAGAACGTGCTGATCAGATCTGACGGAAGCGTGAAAGTCGTGGACTTCGGGATCGCTCATGTCGAAGGCCCCGACGCTTCTCGCCTGACACGGACCGGGTTCGCGCTGGGCACACCCGCCTACATGGCGCCGGAACAATTGCTGGGCGGCACGATCGATCCGCGCGCCGATGTCTATGCATGGGGCGTCGTGCTCAGCGAAATGTTGTCAGGACGGCATCCGTTGGCAAAGGCGCCAACCGACACACCTGAAAAACGTCTCACCGAGCCGCTGATGACGATCATCAGCCGGTGCCTGCAACCCGATCCCGCAGCGCGCCCGAACGCGCGCGAGCTGGTCCAGGCATTAGGGTCAAACCCCTCGAGTCCAACGGCATCAACGGGTCTGCCCCCGACGCGGTGGTGGTGGGAGTTTCACCAGGGGATGACCGCGCTGATTTACTGGATGATGGTCATCCCGGCGTGGTACGCGCGCGGCCTCATCGGCGGGACATGGGGGCGCGTGTTCTTCATCGTGACGCTGGCGTCAGTGATCGTGGCCGCGAACCTTCGGCTGCACCTCTGGTTCACGTCGCGCTTCTACGAAAGCGAACTGACCTGGGTCCACGACCGATCGGGTCGATGGATTCGAGCAGCGGACTGGGTCTTCGCGGCCGCGCTTGCCTCCGGTGGATTACTCATCCGCGACGAAGGATCGCCATTGACGATCGTCCTTCCTTCAGTCGCGATCGGCTCGGTGGTGGCCTTTCTGCTCATCGAGCCGGTCACCGCGCGTGCGGCGTTTAATCGAGCCCAAGGCGAGTAATTCAGAATTCAGACTGCGAATTCAGAGTTACGAGGTTTTCAGGCTAGGCTACTGACCTCATGATCACCGTGACGCGCATTCGCTCTTTCCTCCTCCTCGCCCTCGTCGCGGTGGTGCCGTTGACCATTGTCGCGCAGACGCGAGGCGGGTCGTTCCAGCCGGTGACCGACGCGATGCTGCAGAAGCCGGATCCTGCTCACTGGCTGATGTGGCGGCGCACGCTCGACAGCTGGGGATACAGCCCGCTCGATCAGGTCAACCGTTCGAATGTGAACCAGCTGCGTATGGTCTGGTCGCGCGGGATGGGCTCAGGCAACGTGCAGGAAGCCACGCCACTGGTCTACAACGGCGTGATGTACGTGCCGAATCCCAACGACTACATTGCCGCTCTCGATGCGGCCACTGGCCGGCTGTTGTGGGAGTACCGTCGTTCCCTGCCAGCGGATCTCGGGAAATACCTGCCGTTCTTCTCGATCAACCGCAACCTCGCCATCCACGGCACGACCATCATCGATACGAGCGCCGACGACTTCATCTACGCGCTCGATGCGCAGACTGGCAAGCTGGCCTGGGAGACCAAGGTCCTCGATTACCAGAAGGGCGCGCAACAGAGCTCCGGTCCGATCATCGCCAACGGCAAGGTGATCTCGGGGCGCGGGTGCGAACCTGAAGGTGGTCCTGACGCCTGCGTGATCACCGCGCACGACGCGCAAACGGGCAAGGAGCTGTGGCGAACTCGCACGATCCCGGCCCCGGGCGAGCCGGGCGACGAGACCTGGGGTGGTGTGCCGTTCGAGCGCCGCTATCACGTCGGCACGTGGATGGTGCCGAGCTACGACCCTGAGTTGAATCTGATCTACATCGGCACGTCAGTCAGCTCGCCGGCTCCCAAGTTCCTGCTGGGTGGCAACGACAAGAAGCACCTGTACCACAACTCTACGCTCGCGCTGAATGCTGACACCGGCAAGATCGTCTGGTACTACCAGCACATCGTCGATCACTGGGATCTCGATCACCCCTTTGAACGGCTCGTCGTCGACACGGTCGTCGCACCGAATGCGAAAGAGGTGACGTGGATCAACCCGCGACTCAAACCGGGCGAGAAGAGGAAGGTGCTCACCGGTATTCCCGGCAAGACCGGCATCGTCTACACGCTCGATCGTCAGACTGGTGAGTTCCTGTGGGCGCGGCCAACCGTGACCCAGAACGTCGTGTCGAAGATCGATGGAGCAACGGGCGAAGTCACCGTCAACCCAGAAACCATCTACAAGGCACAGGGTGACGAACGACTGATCTGTCCGAGCCTCAATGGCGGGAAGAACTGGCCGGCCGGGGCCTACAGTCCGCAGACGAACACAATGTACATGCCGCTACAAAACATGTGCATGACGACGGTCGTCATTTCCGACAAGCAGGACGTCAACGGACCGCTGTATGGCCTCAACACCAAGGTGCGGCTCCCAGACGGCATGGACAAGGTCGGCGTGGTCCACGCGATCTCGGCAGAGACGGGACAGACCTTGTGGAAGCACGAGCAGCGCGCGGGCACGTTGTCACTCATTGCAACGGCTGGCGGCCTCGTCTTCGTGGGCGACGCCGAAGGCTACTTCCGCGCCCTGGACGACAAGACCGGCAAGGTGTTGTGGGAGATCAACCTCGGTACGTCCGTGAGCGGATATCCGGTTACGTTCGCTGTCGGCGGCAAGCAGTACGTCGCCGTCAGCACGGGGCCGTCGCTCGTGGCGGGCAGCGTGATGACGCTGACACCCGAGCTGAAACCCGGAAGCGGGAGTCAGATGTTCGTGTTTGCACTTCCGTAATGGGTCGGGTGTCCCCATTACACATTTGCGATAGACTCAGCGGCCGAGGGTTCGCCATGAAGCGCTTCTATGTCCTGTTCGTTTTTCTTCTCACGCTGACTGCCGGCCTGACGGTCGTTGCCCAGAACCAGCCGACGGCTCCTGCCCCGTTCACGCCGGTGACCGACGAGATGCTCTGGAAGCCGAGTCCCAACGACTGGCTGACATGGCGACGCACGCTCGACAGCTGGGGCTACAGCCCGCTCAACGAGATCAACCGCAACAACGTCTCGCGCCTCAAGATGGCGTGGACGCGCGGCATCGGCACTGGCCGCACGCAAGAGGCCACGCCCCTCGTCTACAACGGGACGATGTACATCCCGAACCCGGGCGACATCATCATGGCGATCGACGCTCGCACGGGCGATCTGAAATGGGAATACAAGCGCAAGTACCCGGAGGGCGTGAACGGCGGCACCAACCGCAACATGGCCATGTGGGGCACCACACTGATCGACGCGGGCGCCGACAACACCGTCTATGCCGTCGATGCGCGAACGGGCACTCTGGTCTGGGAAACCCAGGTCCTCAAGGTCGGTCTGCCGGCCAACGCCAGCTCCGGACCGATCATCGCGAATGGGAAGGTGATCACCGGACGTCAGTGTCAGCCTGCCGCCACCAACGAATCCTGCATCATCACGGCGCACGACGCGCAGACCGGCAAGGAACTCTGGCGCACGCGGACGATTCCGCGGCCTGGTGAGCCAGGCGATGAGACGTGGGGCGGCGTGCCGATGGAACAGCGGTGGCACGTCGGCACGTGGATGGTCCCGAGCTACGACCCGGAGACGAACCTGATCTTCGTCGGCACCTCAGTCACGATTCCCGCGCCCAAGTTCACGCTCGGCGGGACCGACAAGCAGCACCTCTATCACAACTCGACGCTCGCCATTGACGCGGACACCGGCAAGATCGTGTGGTACTACCAGCACGTCATCGATCACTGGGACCTCGATCATCCGTTCGAGCGCCTGCTCGTCGAGACCGCCATCGCGCCCGACGCGAAAGAGGTCACCTGGATCAATCCGAAGATCAAGCCGGGTGAGCGCCGCAAGGTCATTACCGGCATCCCCGGTAAGACCGGCATCGTCTACACGCTGGATCGACGGACCGGTGAGTTCCTCTGGGGGCGCCCCACGGTGATGCAGAACGTCGTGCAGTCGATCGACGGCGCCACCGGCAAGGTCACGGTGAATCCCGAGACGATCTTCACCGCCAAGGACCAGACGAAGTTGATCTGCCCGGGCAGCAATGGCGGCAAGAACTGGCCGGCCGGCGCGTACAGTCCCACGACCAACGCCATGTACATGCCGATGCAGAACATGTGCATGAACGCCACGACGACGACAGACCAGCGCGACCCGAAGCTGGTCTACGGGCTCAACATGCCTGGGGTCATCGCGCCCGGTGCGAACAACGTCGGAACGGTGTGGGCGATTTCAGCGGAAACGGGCAAGACCCTCTGGAAGCACGAGCAGCGCGCAGGCATGCTCTCGCTCGTCGCCACCGGCGGCGGACTCGTCTTCGGCGGCGACTCCAACGGCCGCTTCAAGGCGTTCGACGACCGAACCGGCAAAGTGCTGTGGGAAGTCAATCTCGGCGCACCGGTCAGCGGGTTCCCGGTGGCGTTCGCGAGCGGTGGCAAGCAGTACATCGCGGTGACGACGGGCCCGTCACTCGTCGCGAACTCGACGGGACGGATGACGCCCGAGCTGCAGCCGAGCACCGCGGCCAATGTGTTCGTCTTCGCGTTGCCCTGACCGAGCTTTTCCGGTGTCAGGTGTCAGGCAGTGAATCGTGACATCACGTTTTGGTGCCTGACACCGAAACGTGAACAGAGCAGGACCCGCCCTACTACGTCCCGCAGGCCGGGTCTTGCTTTGTAGACCCGGCGGAGGTGCCCACATGCGTAACGTGATCGCCGCGCTCGGCTTGTCTGTGGTCCTCATGAATCCCGCGGCGACGGCGGCGCAGGAGCCGCCTTCGGCGCCGCCAGCCGACTGGGGGCCCATGAGCATCAATCTCGAAGACGTCCCCTATCCTCACCCGGTCAACTACTTCTCGTTCACGCTCGAAGGCCAGGACGTTCGAATGGCCTACATGGACGTCGCGCCGAGCGGGACGCCGAACGGCAAGAGCGTGGTGCTGCTCCACGGAATGAACTTCTTCGGCGAAGCCTGGACCGAGACAATCGCCATCCTTCGCCAGGAGGGCTATCGCGTCGTCGTACCCGATCAAATCGGGTACGGGCGATCCTCGAAGCCAATCCTGCATTACTCGATCAGCACGCACTCGTCGAATACGAAGCGGCTCCTCGATCATCTCGGCATCACGACCACCGATATCGTCACTCACTCGATGGGCGGAATGGTGGCGAGCCGTTTCGCCTCGTCGTACCCACAGGCGGTGGGCAATCTCGCGATGATCAACCAGATTGGCCTGACCGACGCCCGCGAGGCGAGGCCGTGGCGTGAGACGTCGGAGGTGTACAAGGCGTCGCTCGCGCGCGACTACGGTGAGATCGTCAAGGGCATGCGTGCGTACTACGTCAAGTGGAAGCCCGAGTACATGAAGTACGTGAAGATCCACTACGGATGGACGAAGAGCGGCGACTGGCCGCGCATGGCGATGGTGCGCGCCCTGCAGCAACAAGCGATCTACGCGGATCCGGTCGTCTACGACTGGCCTCGAATCAAGGCGCGCACGCTCGTGATTGGCGGAGAGAAGGATGGCCCCGACTACCCGGGAGGCGCCAAACACGTCGCCGCGTCCGTCCAGCGCGGGCAGGTGTACATCATTCCCAACGTCGGTCACAACCCGCAGTTCGAGGCACCCGACCTCCTGTATCCGCCGCTCGTCAAGTTCTTGAGGGGTGACGATGTCGGTGCGCTGTCGGGCACGAGATAGGTCAGCGGCGGTCGTCGAGTCGAACTCGCTATCGTCCCGCGCCGAATTCGTCCCACAACTCGTTGAGCCGCTCGGGCGGGAACGGCCAGCCCAGATCGTCGGTCTTGAGCTTCGCTGCCAGTTCCTCCTTCTTCGCTCCCGCCTTCACGACCTCAGTCATGCGCTGCCGCAGCACGACCAGGTTCTGCCTGAAGGCTCGAATGTTCTCTTTGGTCAGCACGGGGCCGTGACCGGGAATCGCGGTGTCGAAGTCGAGCGCGAGGACTCCATCGAGCGTCGTGATCCACTCCACGAGGCTTCCACCGCTGGCGCGATCGACAAAGGGCGTGAGCGTGCTTCCATCGGTGCGCTTGCCCCACACGACGAGGTCCCCGGTGTGAACCGCTCGCAGGTCCGGAAAGTAAATCACCGCGTCGCCATTGGTATGTCCCCGACCCATGTGAATCGCCTGCACCTCGACCTCGCCGAGAAACACTGCCGCCTGATCGCTGAAGACGACACGCGGAGGCGCCGGCAGCTTGCTCCGCAACATGTTCGCCCGGTTGTTGCGATGCGCGATGATCTCGGCGACCTTGATGAACTCGGAATGACCACCGGTGTGATCGCCGTGGCCGTGAGTGCTGAGGACGTATTTGATCGGCTGTGGCGTGACCGACTTCACCTTGCTCGCGATCTCGGCCGACGAGGGCGGCAGCCGGTCGTCGACGATGATCGTGCCCTCGCTGGTCACGCGTACGGCGACATTGCCCCCGGTCACGGCGCCGTCGTAGCCGGGGATCACATAGAGCCCGTCCTTGATCTTTCTGATCTCAGTCGAGAACGGCTCGCCCGCGGGCTGCTGACTGGCAGCGAATGGAATCGTCGCCGCGGCGATCGCCGCCAGCGCCAGCATCACGATGAACCGGCGACTCACTATCGCTCCTGCTCGCCTTCTGCTGCGGTGCCCGGACGAGACGCCGGGCGAACGATTCCCTTTTTCGCGTCTTCCGCCGCGGCGGCTTCCTCCGCTCGTGCACCGCTCAGGATGTTGGTCATCGCGTAGTTGCCCTCGTGGCACTCATAGGAGACCAACTGCTCGTTGTCATCCAGGGTCAACGGCATCGCGAACGTCCACGGCCGGGTCCACGTGGACGGATCGTCTACGGTTACTGACCACTGCACCTTGTCTGGCGCGATCCGAGTAAAACGCTCGACGAGTTTCAGCGTGGCACCATTCGACCCGCGATACGAAATCTCGTCACGGATGTTGGTCGTCTCGACCACGAGCGTGTCACCTTCCCATCGCCCGCGCGCATCGCCCATGTAGCTGCGCATCGTCGCTGGCAGATGCGAGCTGCCGTCCAGCGGGATCACGCGCGCTTCGTGAATCATCTCGTAGCGAATCACGACGAAACCGGGCGCCTGCACGATCTGGTACGAGTTGCCGTAGATGGCGGGCATCATCGAACCCGGCACACCGCGCGAGATGCAGCGGTCGTACAGGCTGCGATCGGTGTACGAGTCGGCCGGTCCGCGGCCGCTTTTCTTGCGCGCCTCGGCGCGCGCCATCTGCCGTGCCCGCCCCTCTGGCGTCAGCGGCGGGATCTTGCCGTCTGGTGGATCGACGACGAACCACGCCATGCTGCCCTTCTCGTGCTTGTGGCTGTCGAGCCAGATCCATCGAGTGCCGCCGATCTCTCCGGCCAGTTGTTCGGTCCGCGTACGCTCCTGGATCGCGCGGCGAATCTTCGCCAGCTCATCACCCCTGATGTCTTCGAGTCTTCTTCCCGCGAATTCGTCGGGCCGCTCGAACGGCGTTCCGGCCTCCCAGAGGTTCGTGTAGTTCCCCTGGAGGTCAGGATCTCCCCACGGCGTACGAGGCCCGGCGAAGGGTGAGGGCTGACCCTGGGCATGCAACGGGTCATAGGTCTGGGCCGTGAGCAGAAGGGCCGCCGTCAAGGCGCCAGCGAGAAACAGCAATCGCCGTGGCATGAGCAGCTCCATGTAAGTGCGACATTCCGCGAGGTCCGGCTAACCGCCCTCGCCAAGGTACGCCGGGTCAAGGGCCCGGACACTACGGGACGCGTGGCGCGAGTATAGAACGCTCCGGCGGCGCCGGGCCAGTGTGACCACGTCTGTCCACCGCGACCAGCTATCATGGACACATCCAGGATGTTCATAGACGAATCGGAGGCCGCTGACGAACTACAGCGGCTCACGCGTGAGCTGGAGAATTTCCAGCACATCGCGCAGCAGCTGGTCCCTCTTCCGGGCGAGGTGCCGACCCTCGACGGGTTCGACATCTGGGGCGGATCGCTCCAGTTGAGCGGATCGGTCGGCGGCGACCACATCACATATATCGACTTCAAGACGCGGTTCGATCTCAACGCGCGCATCGAACGGGCGCGCGCCGAGGGCCGCATCGATGTCGTCGAGAACCTGGAAGCGTTGTCAGCACAAGGGAGGCGTTGCGCTCATCGACGTGTCCGGCCATCGTATGACCGATGCCCTGCTGGCGGCCATGCTGCACCAGGCGTTTCTGCTCGGAGCGATCTACGAACTCGATCGTTACGGCCAGATCACCAGACGGCTCTTCGAGAACCTCAACACCCGCTTCTATCAATCGTCCGGCACCAACAAGTTCGTGTCGTTCATCTACGGCGAGATCTCCGACGACGCCAAGTTTCGCTTTCTGTCTGCGGGACAGCCGTACCCGTCCGATCTTCTCGAGCCAGCACAACCGGTTCATGGAAGTCAGCCCGCACCTCTGCCTCTCGTTCCCTCCGCTCGGGATGCTGCCGTCGTTCAACGTGATCGATCGCAGCACGACGCCGAGCCTGCTCGGCTTCAAGGAACGCTACGAGATGAACGAGTGGACGTTGATGGGCCGGGGCGACATCCTGCTGATGCACACCGACGGACTGACGGAGCACGAAGGACCGAACGGCCGCTACTTCCCTGGGCGTGCTCGAGCAGAAGCTCCGCGACGTCAAGGACCTCTGCGCGCGACAGATCTACGAAGCGATCAGGGCCGACCTCATCGCCTTCGCCGAACCAGAAGACGATGCCAGCGTGGTCGTCATCAAGATGAAGTAGACGGCCCGCTACCTGCTCGAGCGGTCTTCGCCTGCGCGGATCCCTGCTACGATTCCGTGATGCGTCGAGCCTGGCTTGTCCTCTTGCTCTTGTGCGCCGCCGTCTCCCGGCCCGCGAGTCAGTCTGCCCCAGTCGACTGGACGGCGGTCGAAGCCGAAACATTGCGGCACTTTCAGGCGTTGGTCCGCATGGACACCAGCGACCCTCCCGGTGGTGAGAAACCGGCGGCCGACTACGTGAAAGGTGTGCTCGAAGGCGAAGGAATTCCCGTCGAGGTCTTCGCGCTCGAAGCGCATCGTCCCAACGTCGTTGCGCGGCTGAAAGGTTCGGGGCAGAAGCGACCGCTGCTCATCCTGGGTCATACCGACGTCGTGAACGTCGACCCGAAGAAGTGGACGCACCCGCCGTTTAGTGCCGACCGTGACGGCGGCTACATCTACGGACGCGGCACCGTCGACGACAAGGACAACCTGACGGCGGCTCTGATGGTGATGCTGCTGCTCAAACGAACGAACGTGCCGCTCGATCGTGACGTGATCTTCCTGGCCGAAGCGGGTGAGGAAGGTTCGACCGGCATCGGCATCGAGTACGTCATCAATCAGCACTTCAACGCCATCGACGCCGAGTACTGCTACGCCGAAGGCGGCGGGGTGACACGTGAGCTTGGCGCCGTGCGGTTCGCCTCCGTGCAGACGGTCGAAAAGATTCCGAATGGTATCGACCTGATCGCGAGAGGCCCGGCTGGTCACGGATCAGTGCCGCTGATGACCAACGCCATCGCCCATCTCTCGAAGGCTGTCGCCGCCGTGACGGACTGGCAGCCGCCCATCGAGCTGAACGACACGACGGCCGCCTACTTCTCGCGGCTGGCTGCGATTTCGCCGCCTGAACAGGCGCGACGTTATCGCGACATACTGACGGGCGACGCCACCGCCGTTGCCGCGGCCGATGCATGGCTTCGCGAGAACGAACCGAGGCATGCCTCGATGCTGCGCACATCCGTCTCGCCGAACATCATTCAGGGCGGCTATCGCAACAATGTGATCCCGTCGGAAGCCAGGGTGACGCTCGATGTGCGAATGCTGCCCGAGGAGAACCCTGAGGCATTTCTCGCGCAAATCAAGAAGGTGGTGAACGATCCGTCAGTCGAGGCGGTCTTCAACGGGTGGCCCCCGACCACGACCGGCAAGCCGCGCAACGGTGGCGAATCGTCCATCAAGAGTGAAGCCTTCAAAGTCATCGAAGCGGGCATCACCAGGCACTACCAGACGACCACGCTTCCGACCATGAGCACGGGAGCGAGTGACATGGCGTTCCTTCGCGAGAAGGGGATGCAGTGCTACGGCATTGGACCGGCGACCGACGTCGAAGATGGTCCCAAGGGATTCGGCGCGCACAGCGATCAGGAACGGATCCTCGAAGCGGAACTCCATCGCTTCGTCCGCTTCCACTGGGACATCGTCGTGACTCTAGCCGGAGGGCCGCGCCCGTAGCCACACTACCCGTTTGGTGGTTGTCAGCCGTGGCGACACGGACTAACGTGTGCGCATGTCGTCGAGTCCGTCCGAGACATTCCGGCTCGAAGCCTTTGCTGACGCCGTCTTCGCCATCGCGATCACGCTTCTGGTCATTGAAATCCGGTTGCCTCCTCACGAGGAGGTGCTGCGCATCGGAGGCGTTGGGCCCGCGCTCCTGCATCTGTGGCCATCGTACGTGGGCTATCTGATCAGCTTCATCGTGATCGGCATCATGTGGGCCAACCACCACAACATGATGAAACTCATCGACCGTGTGGATCATGGATTCATCACGCTCACATTGCTGTTACTTCTCTGTATCGCGTTCCTGCCGTTTCCCACGGCGGTCATGGCGGAACACCTTGCCGACCCCGACCCGCACGAACGTGCCGTCGCCGTCGCCTTCTATTGCGGCTGTTTCACGCTGACCGGGATCTTCTACTTCCTGGTGTGGTGGCATGCGGCACGTGGCCGGCGGCTCATCGCCAGCCATGTGCCCGACGAAGCGGTGCGTGCGATCACGCGAGCCTACGCGCCCGGATCGTTGCTCTATCTGACCGCGACGCTGCTCGCCTTCGTCCACGTCGGACTCAGCCTGGCGATCGTCGTCGGGCTCGCGGTGCTCTACATGATGCCGAAGGCGGGTGCCCACGCCGCGGTCACACGACGATGACCCCTTGACACGTGTAATTCAGAATTCTGCATTACAGCTCTTCAGTTCTTCTTCCAGGTATCCCACGTCCGCACGATCTGACCGGCGATCCTGTCCGGATTGGCCTTGGCAATCGGTTCGAACTTCTGCACCCTGCCATTGAAGCAGTCCGCCAGATAGAGATTCCCCAGTTGATCGGTCGTCATCCCGTGCGAGCAGGCGAGACGTCCTGGCTGCGGGCCGGGAGCGCCCCAGCTGTACAGGAAGTTCCCCTTCTGATCGAACTTCAGGATGCGCGCCGTGGGCGCATCGCCGACCCAGATGAATCCCTTGTCATCGATGAAGTGATTCACCATCAGGGTATTCTGGCTGGCCGGCCAGTCCGGCGAGCGCAGCGGCCACATGTCGAGGAACTTGCCGTTCTCATCGAACACCTGCATGCGCGCATGTCCGCGATCGACGACGAACAGTTTGCGGTCGGCACTGATGGCGATGCTGTGGACGGTGTTCCACTCGTTGGGTCCCGGATTCTTCGGATCGGCAGGTGGCTGTCCCCAGTCCATGATGAACTTGTCGTCAGGACCGAACTTCGCGACGCGCGTGCCGCCGTAGCCGTCGCTGATGAAGTACGTCCCATCAGGCATCCAGGCAATGTCGGTCGGGCGATCGAAGGTATTCGGACCGCGGCCTCTCTTTCCGAGCTCGCCGAGGGTATGCACCAGCTTGCCGTCGTAGGTGAACCGGTAGATCACGTGCAGCTGGTCGTCGATGATCCAGACGTGCTTCTCCTTGTCATAGGGACTGATCTTGATCTGGTGCGGTCCGCGACCGCAGGGCAACTGCGCGAACAGCTTGTCGAGGTGCGGCCACTGGTCGACGAGATCGCCGGCGCCGTTGAACACGAGGATCGAATGCTGGAAGCGACGCTCCCATCCGCGCTTCGTCTCGGGCTGACAGGTCGCTGATATCCCGTCTCCGTTGCCGGTGGAATTGCCACGCGGTGGTTGAAGAGCGACATACGGTGTCCACGGCGCAGCGCCCGGAGGCAGCGGCAACTCTCCGCGCATGGCGACCCAGATACGGTCGGGGTTCTCGGCGTACACACCGCCAAACGAACCCCACGTCCAGCCGGCGTGCGGGTGGTCCGTATCTGGCAGCGGCTTGGGCCAGCCTTCAACCACCTTGTAATCCCCTGTTGGCCAGTCCTGGTGGCTGTTGCGAGCGGCGGACGCAGCTGAGTCCGCTGGCGAGGATGATGCCGCTGGCGGTTCACTCGTCGTGCTGCCGCCGCACCCCACCGCAATCACGAACGAAAACGTCAGCGCCAGGAGCGGCGCGACCTGAGAACTGTTGCGAAACATGACGACCTCCGCGACGGCTAGTCGTGTTGTGGATGCCTTGCCACGATTAAAGCTCCGAGATTATAGGGCGGGGCGCGGGCTCTTGGTAGCGGCTTCGGGCCGAGGCCTCCAGGCGGGATTTCTGACCCAGGCGCATCGTTCAGGTTCGCGCTGGCGGGCCGCGGCGCTCACCCCGAGTCCGTCGAACTATAGTTCCATCAACTATAGTTCGCGCTCACGCAACCTTTCCGGCGGGACCTCCGTCCAAGGAATCGCGATGAAGGAAGTCGACACCGCGCCCACCCAGGCGCTTCCCGACCTGGTGTTCCACGTTCTGCTGGCCCTGGGCCACGGCCCGTCGCACGGCTACGCGATTGGGAAGGACGTGGAGAATCAATCGGCCGGACGTCTCGATCCGACGACCGGAGCGTTGTATCAAGTGCTCCGCCGCCTGACCGAAGAAGGTCTGGTCTCACCGGTGGCCGGACCGGAGGATGTCGATCCGCGGCGCAAGTACTTCACGCTGACGAAGGCCGGCCGCCGCGCGGCAGCGCAGGAGGCCGAGCGCCTCGCCGCTCTCGTGCGCGCGGCACGGCAACGCAAGCTGTATCCGCAGCGAGCCTGACCATGTGGCTGTACCGGTGGCTGCTGCGGTTGTCTCCCGAGGGGCTGCGCCGGGAGTACGGCGTTGCGATGGAGGAGATGTTCGCGGGACGTCTGACTGACGCACGTTACGCGACTGTCTGGCGCCGCGCCCATCTGTGGGGACGGGAACTGACCGGCCTGCTCGTGCTCGCGTTGTCGGAACGATACGGACGGGCGGCGCGGATCCGTCGCGAACGTGAGCGCATGCTTTCAAGACCGAAGGCAGGAATCATGGACACAACTGCGCAAGAGATTCGACAGGCGACTCGGCGGCTGATGCGAACGCCGGTCTTCACATTGGCCGCCGCGCTCACGCTGGCGCTGGCGATCGCGGCCAATGCGTCAATCTTCACCGTGGTGCATCGCGTCGTGCTGAACCCGTTGCCGTATCCGGAGTCCAGTCGACTGATTGCGCTCGACTACGGCGTGCCGTCTCGGAACATGTCCTCCGGTCTGACGTCGATGGCCTGGCAACTCTATTACCAGCTTGCCGATCACACACGCACGCTCGAGGGCGTGGCCGTGTACGACTTTGGCGCGGCCACGCTGACCGGAGGAGGGACTCCGGAGAGGATCAGGATCAGCCGCGCAACACCATCGCTCGCTACAGTCTTGCGCGTGTCGCCAGCCCTCGGTCGCTGGTTCACTGAAGCCGAGGGCGACACAGGCGCGCCACCGGTTGCGGTTCTGTCGCACGGTCTCTGGGTGCGTCGATTCGGCAGCGACGCAGGCATCGTCGGCCGCTCGGTCCCGCTCAACGGGGTACCGACCGAGGTCATCGGCGTCATGCCCGCGTCGTTCCGCTTTCCTGACGACCGCATCGAACTCTGGACGGCAACGCAGTCAACGCGAGCCAACGCCTCGTTTCTCTTTACACTCAATGGCATCGCACGGTTGCGTGACGGCACCACGCTCGAAACCGCTCGTGCCGAGATCACCACGCTCATCCAGGATTTGTCGCGCAGGGTTCCGAACCAGACCGGCATAGTGTCTGCCGCTCTGCCGCTTCAGGATTCGATCGTCGGTCGCATTGCCACGGCGCTCTGGGTCCTGCTGGCCTCGGCGGGTCTCGTCCTGCTGGTGGCGTGTGCGAACGTCGCAAACCTCTTCCTGGTGCGATCCGAAACCAGGCAGCGGGAAGTCGCGGTGCGCCGTGCGCTCGGGGCGGGTAGTCGCGGAGTTGCGCGTTTCTTCTTCACTGAAAGCACGCTCCTGGCGCTTGTCGGCGGCGTACTGGGACTGGCGCTCGCATGGGGCGGCGTGCAGCTGCTCGTCGCCTTCGGTCCGGCCAGCCTGCCGCGCCTGAATGAAATCCGGATCGATGGCTTCGTCCTCGCGTTCTCGCTCGCGCTGAGCGTGCTCGCGGCAGCGATGTTCGGGGCGATTCCGTTGTTACGTCTGACGCCGCTGGCGGCGACGCTGCACGAGAATGGCCGCGGCCAGACCGCGACACGAGGGAGCTACCGAGCCCGTCAGCTGCTGATGGGCGGACAGGTCGCACTGGCGTTGATCCTGCTCGTGGCGTCCGGCCTCATGGTGCGCAGCTTTCAGAAGCTGCGGGCGGTGGATCCCGGCTTCGATCCCGCATCAGCGCTCACGTTCAGCATCGGACTGCCTGAAACCAGGTATCCCACTCGAGAGGCCGCCGTCGCCGTTCATCTTCGAGTCCTCGACCGCCTGGCGGCAGTTCCAGGCGTGACGGCCGTAGCGACGTCGACCTGCCTGCCGATCGGTGGAGGATGTTTTGGCAACGGGCTGCGCGTCGAGGGCGAACTTGACGACCCGACACGGGTGCGGCCGTGGGTGTTCTTCCGCGCCATCGGCGGGAGCTACAACGATGCGATGGGCATGACACTGCTCCGCGGGCGCACCATCGATCGGGGAGACGTCGATCGCGGAGAGCCGAACGTGGTAGTGAACAAGGCATTTGCCGATGCGTACTTTCCCGGCCAGGATCCGATGGGACGTCGCATCAGGTCAGGCGCGCCACCCAACTCGAGGATTCCTCCCGCTCCATGGCTGACGATCGTCGGCATCGTCTCGAACACGCCCACGATGGCGCTGAATGAGCCATTCCCGATGCCGCAGATGTATATGCCGATGTCGATCGCCGGCGGACCTGACATACCAAGAGAGGCGCTGCTCGGACCGGACGTCGCGATCACGAACTACATCGTGCGATCGAGCACACCACCCCTGCAGCTCTCAGGCGCAGTGCGCAGTGCCATCGACGAGATCGACCCGAACCTCGCGATGGCGCAGGTGCGCGCGCTCCAGGAGATCGTGGACCGCGCCTCGGATCAGACGTCGTTCACGATGGTGCTGCTCGCCATCGCCGCGATCGTGGCGTTGTTGCTCGGAGCGATCGGCATCTACGGCGTCGTCTCCTATATCGTGACGCAGCGCACGGGCGAAATCGGCGTCCGGCTGGCAATGGGTGCCGAGCCGCGGAGTGTTGCGGCGATGATCCTGCGCCAGGGCGGTGGCGTGACGCTCATCGGCATCGCAGTCGGTCTGATCGCAGCGCTTGGCGGCAGCCGGTGGATTCAGTCATTGCTGTACCAAGTCAGTCCTCGCGACCCGCTCGTCTTCGCTGCGACCACGATCTTTCTGCTGAGCGTCGCGCTCCTCGCCTGCTGGCTCCCGGCACGCCGCGCGGCGAGGCTCAGTCCGCTGGAGGCCCTGAGGTCGGACTGAGCTTCGGTCGCTCGTCTCAGATCGACAGGCTCACCGCAAGATCCATCCACGACTTGCCACCCGGTGGCGCCGCGTTGATCGTGGCAAGCCATCGAGCTGCCTTGTCCGCCAGCATCTGCCACTCGCCGCGATTGCCCGATGCGTGCGTCGCGAGGAACCTGAGGGCCAGTACCGTGGCCCACGCCCGCCGAGCTTCGTCAGGATCGCCAGTCGATCCGGCAATCGCAGCCACGAGATCGTTGAGGTGCTGCCCAAGCACGTCAGCCAACGCTTGATCGAGAGCCCACGACCCCTCAGCTCGCTGGAGGGCAACCACACGATCTAATGGACGCGTCGATGAGTCTGGCGAACTCGATGTGACCTCGTCCTCGCGCACCACGTCCGATCGACTCCGGAACAGACCGAGCACTCTATCCGACACAAACGAGCGGGCCATTTCTAGAGGACAGCTCCTTGCTCACGGCAAAGAAGGCGGCGGGGTCGAGAGTCGCTCCCGCGCGACGCATCGCAGATGCTGGCTGAGAGGCGCGCAACGGGGCCGCGAGCATGTCAAAAGCGCCGTCTCGCCCTCCCCATCCGCTGGTAATCGCGATAGGCACGCGTCGTAGCTCCGCCGCCTCGGTGAGAGGGACTTCCCGCTTCTCCACCACCACCCACGACGTTTCCCGAGACGCCAGGCCGAACTCCATGGCCAGGCTCACGATCTCGGCAACAGCGCGATTCTCACGTCGCTCGCGCTGCCGCGATCCCCGATCTGGCGACCAGCCACCGCCTTCCTCGATCTCTCGAATTCGTGCCCGGGCCGCCAGCGTGCCGATGGTTGCCCCTTCCCTGACATCCGAAGGTCGGACGTCGAGCGACCATGACATCGGACCAGTCGCTCCACGTGCTCGCAGCGTCACCGTGCCAGCGGTGAGGTCTTGCATCAGGCCATAACAACGGAACGGCTCCCCCGCAAACAGTGGGCCTGTTGAAGACGGCACAGTGGTCACGGACAATCCACCCCAGTCGAGCTGCACGTCGGTCATCGCCGGAGACATGGCGCGGCTAAATAGCCGCACGATTTTCGGCTCGATTCGTTCGCCCGGGTAGACGAACTCGGGGACCCCGCCGCCGGCGCGGGCAAGCCCCTTCACCAGATGATGACTGGCACCACGTCCAATCCCGAACGTGAAGACACGGACGCGATCCTTGCGGCGTCGAACGGCATCGATGACGGCATCGCTGTTGGTGACCTGCCCATCGGTCATCACCACGAGCTGCACGACACGCTCACGGCGCATGGCCTGCTCGAGCACCGACTCGAGCGCTGGCAGGATCTCGGTCCCACCGAGCGTCGCGTCGAGTGCCGCAACGTACGCCGATGCTTCCGCGAGGGAGCGCTCGTCGTACGGCTGGCACTCGCTGAACAGCGACTCGAATGTCGATCCGAACCCGACGATGTTGAAGCGGCAGCCCGACTCGAGCGACCGGAGGCAGATCTGCAAAGCGTTGCGAACTTGTTCGATCGACGAACCCTGCATCGATCCCGAACGATCGATCACGAACACAATGTCCGAGGGCACGCGTGCGGTGACGAACATGGGACGGAACGTGATCGCTGCCGCGATGCGTCCGCTGTTTGTCCGCTCCAGAACAACGAGTGGCGCTGCAGTCTCAGGTGGCGTGACCAAGAGCACGAGGTCGCGGTCGAGCGCGACGTGCTCCTGCGATAACGTCACCGTGGCGCCGTCCGCATCGAGATCAACAGAGATGGGGTGAGAAGGCGACTCGATGCGGCGGACTCCACCCGGCGTGGCAACGTGTGCCTTGAATGACAATCCGAATGGCGTCTCGGCCATCAGAGGGGGATTGAGCACGTCGGCCGCAGACCGTCCGACTCCGACGTGATCCTCAGCGGGTGCGTAGCGGGGCGACACCGTGGTCGGCAACGTGAAGCGGATTCCGTCTCCCTCGAACGGCAACTCGGCGACGTAGGTCAGCTCGATCTGCACTTCCATTCCCGGCGCCAGATTCCCGATGCTTGCCCTGAACACATCGGGCCGTTCTTCGTCCAGCAGAAACGCCCCGTGCCCTTCTGCCAGTGCATCGTCGTAGGTCGCAAACGCCTCCTCGCGCGATTTGACCACCCCGTCGTAGCGAACACCTCCCACGACGGCTGCGAAACCACACACCGCGGCGCTCTCGTCGAGCGGAAACACGTAGACCGCCTCGACCGGCTGCGTTTCGTGGTTGCGATACCGCTGGGAGCAGGTCACTCGCGCGTGTCCGCCGAGGATCTCCGCACGTACGTCGACGTGTTCCAGAGGGATAAGGGATTCAGCGGTGCAGAGGCCGACGCGATTTCGAGACAAGGCGGGTGTAGGCATGTCGTTTTACTCGTTGGAGGAGGACGAGGTGAAGTGGAGGCGGCACCAATCCGCCAGTTCGCGAAGACGATTTGGTCCCGGCAGCGTGACGTCATGTGCGACGTGGACCTCGACGCCGGGGGCGATCTCAAGACGACGCCAGACCGAGCGCTCGACCCGCACACTCTCACGCCTTGCAGATCGACGCGCGCCGTCGCTCCCGAGCGTGGCGCGAATCTCGTCGAGCGAACGGCCCGCGGCCTGCAGCTCCTTGATCTGCAGCAACCGATCGAGATGCGGCTGCCCGTAATGCGGTCCGCGGCCGACCCCGAGCGGTGCCGGAATCAGCCCTTCCTGGACGTAGTAGCGGACCGTCCGGCGCGACACGTCGGCGAGATCGGCGAGATCCTGAATCGCATAACGCTGTCCGTCGGCGGCCACACCCTTAATATAGACAGTTAACTGTCACATTGCAACTGTCATATTTCGCAAGCCCGGACGTCGGCGCGTTGTGTCCGGCCGGCGCGGACGATAGACTCGCCCCATGACGCGCGCGGACGTTCAGAATCTCATCGACTACAACTACTGGGCCCGCGACCGATTGCTGGAGGCCGTCGACCAGCTCACGCCGGAACAGTTCACCCGCGACCTCGGCAGCAGCTTTCGTTCGGTCCGCGACACACTCGCCCATCTCCACGCCGCTGAGTGGGTTTGGTACCGGCGCTGGGAGGGTGAATCACCGGCCGCGCTGCTCCCGGCCGAGCGCTTTCCGGATGCGGCCGCTGTGCGCGCGGCCTGGCGGGACTTGGAAGGTCAGATACGAGCGTACTTCGGCCCACTCGACGATCGGGCGCTCGAACGCGTCATCGAATACAAATCCACAGCTGGCGTACCGGGCGCGTCGATGCTCTGGCAGATGCTCCAGCACGTCGTGAATCACTCCACCTACCATCGTGGGCAGGTCACGACGATGCTGCGACAGCTGGGAGCCGCTCCGCCCAAGGCGATGGACCTGATCGCCTTCTATCGCGAGCGGAGCGCACCGAGCACCTGATCGCATGGCAATTCGAATTGTCAGACTCGGCAGCCCGCGCGCTCCCGACGAAGGCCTGCGCCTCGGAACCGTTCGGCGACCGCCGCGCGGCGTTGCCAGGAGTCAGCTGGCATCGCGAGACTTCTACGATGTGTGGGTTCCCGAAGCCGCGCCGAGCGAGGCCTTGCTGAAAGCCGGGAAGCAGGCCGACGACCCGGCCAGATGGAAGACGTTCGCGCGGCGGTATCGCAGTGAGATGAAGCGCCCCGAAGCGGCGCGTCTTCTGGATCTGCTCGCCGCACTCTCGCATCGCACGAACCTGGCTGTCGGCTGCTACTGTGCCGATGAAGCACGCTGTCACCGATCGGTGCTGCGTGAGCTCCTCGAAGAACGAGGCGCCGCGCTGGCGTAACAGCAGCGGGCGCGCGGGCTATTCAAGCGCCGCGTAGACCAGCGTGCGAACCTTCGCGTGATCGTCGACCTCACCCGCCGGTATCAGCTGCGTGAGATAGACGACGACCATCTGTTCCTTCGGATCGACCCAATAGGTGGAGTGATACGCGCCGCCCCAACCGAACTCGCCAACCGAACCGGGAGTTCCACGAGCGCCGAGATCAGTGACGACGGAGAAGCCGAGACCGAAGCCCTGGCCATCGCTGAATGCAAGACCGCGCAGATGGTTGCTGGTCATCAACTCCACGGTCGGTCGGCTGAGGAGACGAACTCCGTCAAGCTCGCCGCCGTTGAGCATCATCTGAAGGAAGCGAGCGTAGTCGCGCGCGGTAGAGACCAGACCGGCACCGCCAGAGAAGCTGCGGCGCGGACCGGAGGTATACGAGCCCTGGCTGATCATCCCGCCCTGGTCGGGCGTGCGCTCGATACGGCCCGTCGCTCCCAGTGAATACACCGTCGCCACCCGATCGCGCTTGGAATCCGGAACGTAGAAATGCGTGTCGTTCATGCCGAGCGGCGCGAAGATCCTGGATCTGAGCAACTCGTCGAGCGTCTGGCCACTGACCTGTTCGATCAAAGCACCGAGGATGTCGGTGCTGTAGCCGTAGACCCACCGTTCGCCGGGCTGCGACTCGAATGGCAGGCTTGCCATGCGTGACACGGTCTCGCGAATCGGCTCCTGACGATCCGCGAAGTACCAACCGGTAATACCCGCCGCCTCCCATTTATCCGAGGCGGGACCACCACCGTAGCCAACACCTGAGGTATGGGTCAGTAAATCCCGAATGGTGATCGAGCGGCGCGCCTTGACGATGTCATAGCCGCCCGCAGCTTTGGGAACGGCAACGGTGGTCTCGCGGAATTCCGGGAGGTACTTCGAGACCGGATCGCCAATCAGCAGCTTCCCCTCTTCCTGCAGCATCAGCGTGGCAGTGCTGACGAGCGCCTTGGTCTGCGAGGCGATGCGGAACATCGTGTCCTCGCGCATCGGCGCGCGCGATTCCACGTCGCGCTGACCGAACGCGTAGACATGTGCCGCCTGCCCGCGCCGGCCAACCCACAGGTACACCCCCGGCCAGTTTTCCAGCCGCGACGTAACTGTCGAGCTCAGCATTGAGCCGCTTCAGTTTTTCGGGCGAGAGGCGGGAGACCGCGGACTCGGGTTGCGCTGCACGCTGCGCGTCGAGGGCCTGGGCCGTGACCAGAAACGACAGCGCCGCGACGGCGAGCGGACCCAGAGTGCGCCTTGTCATCATCGTGACCTCACTTCCTGACAGCCAGATTCTCTCTCGTCTCGGTGATCCACACCGAGGTGGCCGGGCCACCGGAGATCACAAGGTCGTCTCGGCCGTTTTCACAATCGTATGAAACCACGACGGAGCGTGAGCGTCCAACCCACATCTGCCCAGAAATCGGGCAAATCCGTGTTGGTCTGGCCTTTGCCTACTTGCAGAGCATGGCTTTCCGAATCCTGGTTGTCGAAGACGACACCGCGACGCGGCGGGGCATGGCCCAACTGCTCACCGGTGCGGGATACGACGTAACCGAGACGGCGTCCATGACCGACGCGCTCAACCTGCTTTCATCGAATACCCCTGATTTGGTCATCACCGACTTGCGGCTCGCGGAGTTCAATGGCCTCTACCTGGCGGCCGTCAATCCTCAGCGTATCCCGGTCATCATCGTGACCGGCTACGCGGATCGCGGCCTCGAGGCGGAGGCCCGGGAACTCGGTGCCGACTTCCTGCTCAAACCGGTCAAGCCGTCGCAGCTTTTGGCTGTCGTGGAGCGTCGTCTTCCCGCGACCGAGAGCGGCGAGAACTTCTCACTGGCGCGGCGCTGGCCACGCCGTCGTCCGAGTGGTGAACTGAACGCGCGCGTTGACGACACCTTGGTGCGAGTCCTCGACGTGAGTTATGGTGGCCTGCGTTTCATCGGCAAGCGCGACGCGAGCGCCCTGTCCAAGCAGTCGTTCCGCATCACGTTCCCGAAGGCCGCTATCTCCGTGCCCGTGCGCGTGGTCTGGCAACACGACAGCGAGTCCAATCGACTGTGCGGCGCTACCGTTCCCGAGGAATGGCAACTGCACTGGCGGCACCTCGTCGATAGCGTTGCCTGAGCAGTAGAGTCCTCCTCACCAACCTCATCAACAGCACCACCTCCTCGGCTTGTGCGTCTCCGTGAAGAGGCGTAGAGTCCGAATGAAGGAGGGTGAACATGGCGGGACCTGCGAAATGCGCTCACCCGGCCTGCAATTGCACCGTCGAGCCCAAGGGACCATTTGGTAAGTACTGCAGCGATCACTGCAAGCAGGCGGGCGACAAGATCGAGCTCCGCTGCGACTGCCAGCATCCTCCCTGTCGCAACGCCTAATCCCGCCATTCCTACGTCGTGGCCGGTTCGAAGTTCAACGCGACGCCATTGATGCAGTAGCGCAGGCCCGTCGGCGGCGGCCCATCGGGAAAGACATGTCCAAGGTGACTGCCGCACCGGCTGCAGTGCACTTCTGTGCGCGTCATCCCGTGACTGCGATCGACCGTCGTGCCGATGGAGCCCTCGATCGGCGCGAAGAAACTCGGCCAGCCGGTCCCGCTTTCGAACTTCCGATCTGCGACGAAGAGTGACTGCCCGCAGCCGGCGCATGTGAAGGCGCCTGCCCGGTGCTCGGACAGCAACGCACACGAACCAGGAGACTCGGTGCCGTGCCCGCGGAGCACTTGGTACTGCTCCGGCGTAAGCACACGCCTCCATTCCTCATCGGTTTTCGTGACGGGATATTGTTCTTTCGACATCTTCACGCCTCGGAAAATCTGGGTTCACTGGATTCTGTTCCAAAAAGGAACGCACGCGCGACACACACCGTTACCCGATTATCTCCGTAAGTCCAGAACCACGAGCATCCTGGCGGCGAAACGCGCCATGGCGTCGAGGTTGCACACGCCTCGAGCGAGGTTGCGATGGCAAGCGCGGAATTGCACAGAACGGTTCCCCAGGTCGTCTGCATCGGCGACTCGATGGAGATTGCCGTTGACGTCGACTCCAATCGCCGGGTGCACGAGCGGCTCAGGGCGAGCGATCTGCACTGGCTGCGGAGCGCACGCATCAAGTACGGCGCGGATGTCCGCATCATCGACATCTCCGTGGGCGGTGTGCTGCTCGAAACCGAAAGCGCGCTTGCGCGTGACGTGAACGTCGTCGTCGAGCTCACCGGACCTGACAGTCCGATCCTGATCCCGTCACGGGTTCTCCGCTGCCGCACGGCGTCGCTCGGAGAGATCCTCAAGTATCAGGGGGCATGCGCCTTCAAACGCCCGCTGTCGATTCCTGAACTCACGGCGCGACGCGAGCCACCGGCGGTTCGTGTGACGCGGGCCGAACGCAGTGCGGGCTGGCAGAAAGTCATCGCCAGGTTCAACGACGGCCGCGTCGTCTACGGATACACCAACGACTTTCATCCGTCCAAGAATCAACTGCATCTGTCGCCGAATCCGCGTCAGGGCGACTCGACCCATATCCCGCTCTCGCAGCTCAAAGCGTTGTTCTTCGTGCGTGAGTTCATGGGCGATCCAACCCGCGTCGACAGCAGGGACTTCAGGGAAGCTCCGCAAGGACGCAAGGTCGAAGTGACGTTTCGCGACCGCGAGGTCATGGTCGGCTCCACGCTCGGGTACCGCGGCGACGGACAGGGATTCTTCATTCACCCGGCGGATCCTGGCTCCAACAATCTGCGCGTATTCGTCACGCCGGCAGGGACGCAACGGGTTCGCTTCCTCTAGTTAGGACGACGGCTTCCGCGTCGCTGAACTACTCGCCTCTCGCCCTCGTCAATTGCATTGAAGGGCGAGACCCACGATAATCGGCCCACTCACAAAATGACCTGGTGGTACTGGCTCGTTCTCGGGCTCGTGTTGATCGCGCTGGAAATGGTCAGTGCCGGCGGCTTCTACATCATCTTCTTCGGTGTCGCCGCGGTCGTCGTCGCGGGGCTCGCAGGCGCCGGGCTGATCGCGGCGAACTGGCTCCAGTGGCTCCTGTTCTCAGTCTTCTCGGTCATGTCGCTCGTCCTGTTCCGCAACCCGCTCATGCGGACGCTGAATCTCGGCGCGGGCGCCGCTGACATCGACACCCTGGCCGGAGAAACGGGAACGGCGCTCGAGGACATGAGCGCCGGCGCCAACGGTCGCGTGGAGCTGCGCGGCACGACGTGGAGCGCACGCAACACCGGCTCCACTCCGCTCGCGCGCGGTCACCGCTGCGTCGTCGTTCGTGCCGAGCGGCTCACCCTGCTCGTGAAGCCGGAGGAGGCCGTCTGATGACTCCAGGTCTGATCGTCCTGCTGATACTTGCGGTCCTCGTGCTGATCATCATCGCCAAGACGGCGGTGGTCGTCCCGCAACAGGCTGCGTACGTCGTCGAGCGCCTGGGTCGCTACTCCGGGACCCTCGGCGCCGGGTTCCACGTCCTGTGGCCATTCCTGGACGTGATCCGCTACCGGCTCTCGCTGAAGGAAGCAGCCTACGACATCCCGGCCCAGGTCTGCATCACGCGCGACAACGTGCAGGTCGGCGTGGACGGCGTCCTCTATCTCAAGGTCCTCAACGCCGAGCGCGCATCCTACGGCATTTCCGACTACCTGTTCGCGATCACGCAGCTGGCCCAGACGACGCTCCGGAGCGAGATCGGAAAGATCGATCTCGACAAGACGTTCGAGGAGCGGACCAACATCAACCTGTCGGTCGTCGCCGAGCTCGACAAGGCGTCCGAATCGTGGGGCGTCAAGGTGTTGCGCTACGAGATCAAGAACATCACGCCGCCGCACGACGTGCTGGCTGCGATGGAGAAACAAATGCGCGCCGAACGCGAGAAGCGCGCGGTCATCCTGACCTCCGAGGGTTCGCGTGACGCCGTCATCAACGCGGCCGAGGGCTCCAAGCAGGAAACGATCAAGGCGTCGGAAGCACGCAAGCAGCAGCAGATCAACGAAGCGGAAGGCGAGGCCGCGGCGATCCTCGCGGTGGCCACGGCGACCGCCGAAGGGCTGCGCCTCGTGGCCGATGCGATGCGAACGGAGGGCGGCCTGGAAGCCGTCCAACTGCGGGTCGCCGAGCAGTACATCGCCCAGTTCGGCGAGCTCGCCAAGTCGAGCAATACCCTGGTCCTGCCGGCCAATGCCGCCGACGTGGGGTCAATGATCGCACTCGCCATGAAGGTCATCACCGGCACCGGCGCCAACGGCGGCACCGTCCAGCCGCCGCCACTGCGGTAGGCGGCGTAGGGCGGCCTGCGGCCGTTCCGGACCTTCCACCGTCGCAACGCATCGCACATCGCAACGTCGCACCGTTCTCCTCCTTGCATCTCCACCTACACTTGTAGTAGATCTGACCACTCCAGTAGGAGATGCCGTGTCACTGCCACGTCTCACGAAACTCGAGATGCAGATCATGGACACGCTCTGGACCAAAGGAGCGCTGTCGGTTCGCGAAGTTCAGGAAGCCTTCCCTGAGAAGGATCGACCTGCGTACACGACCGTCCAGACGATGGTCTACAGGCTCGAGAGCAAGAAGGCGATCCGGCGCCTGAAGAAGATCGGCAACGCCCACATCTTCGAGGCGATCGTGTCGCGTAGCGCCGCACAACGACGGCTCATCGACGAACTGCTCGACTTCTTCGGCGGCAGCAGCCAGCCAGTCGTCGCCCATTTGATCGAATCGGGCAGCCTGACGCTCGAGGACGTGAAGGAAGCCGAGCAGACGCTGAAGAAGCTGCGCGCGGAGAAATCGAAAGCGCGAGGTTCACGATGACGGCCGACGCCGCACTCGCCCACCTGTGGCAGTCGACGCGGTTTTGTCCTCGCTCGGACGCGTCGCTCGAGCCCGGTGTGTTCGGCATCGTTTGCCCTGTCCTTGTCTGGCCGCGCGACATCGACACGAAGCTCGACGAAGCACAGGTGGATGCGATCACCTCGTTCAACCGCATCGTGCAGAACCAGACCGGCCTCGAGGGCAACTACGACTTCGATTTCAGGTGGACGAACGAGTTTGGTCCAGGCCGCGGCGCACTGCCCGGGGACCACCCCCGGCACCGGCGCCGGGCGACGAACCGACGCCGGTGACCGCGCTGCAGGAGCAGCTCGGCCTGAAGCTCGATGCACGGCGCGCCACCGTGGACGTGCTGGTGATTGATTCCATCGAAAGACCGACGGGAAACTAGCGAGGCTGCGAGCGCGGTGGGGAACCAGGAAGGACAAATGGTGTCGAACAGGGAAGCGGTAGCGGCGAACCAATCCAGCAGGTCCGACGTCAAAATCTGCGTTCCCATGCGACGCCTCAGATACGTGCCCGAGTGTTAAGCCCATGTCCGGAGACGAACACCGATGAAAAGACTGAGCCTCCTGGCGACTGCGTGCGCAGCGTTTGCGATTCCAGCGTTCGTGCAGAGCCCGATTCTCGACGCACAGACATCGGCAAACCAGGCATTCGAGGTCGCATCGGTCAAACCGAACAAGACAGGCGACGGCCGCATCATGTTCGGGTTGCAGCCGGGCGGCCGCTTCAACGCCACCAACGTCACGCTGCGAATGCTGCTGCGACAGGCGTTCAACGTCCAGGAATTCCAGATTGCGGGCGGGCCAGATTGGATGGCCTCCGATCGCTTCGACGTCGTCGCCAAGGCACCGGAGGGCGAGTTTACCGCCGATCTGATGAGGCCGATGCTGCGATCGCTGCTGGCCGAACGGTTCAAGCTGGTCGTTCACAACGAGACGCGCGAGATGGCGATCTACGCGCTCGTGAAGGCACGTGACGACGGCAAGCTCGGGCCGAATCTCTCGCCGGCCGCAATCGATTGCGCCGCCGTCATGCGAGGACGACGTGGCGGACCGCCGCCTGCGCCGCCTCAACCGGGTCAAAAGCTCGAGTGCGGATTCATGATCGGCCCCGGCAGGATGAATGCGGGAGGGATGCCGCTGTCCAACCTCGCGCAGACACTCTCACCGCAAGTTGGCCGGATCGTGCTCGACAAGACGGAGCTGACTGGCAACTACGACCTCGAATTGACGTACTCGCTCGAAGGTCTCGGGTCGGTCTTTCCTGGCGGCGGGCCACCACTCATCAACGGCGCACCCGCGCCCATTGATCCGAACCAGCCAAACCTCTTCACCGCGCTGCAGGAGCAACTCGGGCTGAAGCTCGACTCACAGCGAGGCCCGGTGGATGTCGTCGTGATCGATAGCGTCCAGCAGCCAGTAGCGGATTAACCGGCGGCTCGAGTTTCAGAATGCTGAATTCAGAATGCAGACAGTGCCCAATGCCATGAGTCGTGCGCTTCTGCTTTCTGCATTCAACATTCTGCATTCTGAATTTCGGAACACTGTCGCGCGCGTTCTCATCGTCACACTCATTAACGTGAGCGTGCCTGCTCCTGTGGCGGCAGCTTCTGAATACGTTGGCCAGGTCATATTCGGCCGTCTCGCCGTTCCCGGCGCCACGGTCACCGCGGTACGTGGCGATGAGCAGCGAACGACCTCGACGGATGTTCAAGGCATCTTCCGATTCGCTGACATCGCGGACGGTACTTGGAGCATCACAATCGAAATGCGTGGGTTCGCAGCGCTCACGCGCGAGGTGACGATTGGTCCGGACACTCAGCCGGCAATGTGGGAGCTGGCACTCCTCCCGTTCGAAGAGATCACTCGGGGTTTGCCACCGCCTCCGGCTCCTGTTGCGCCGGCACCCGAGTCAAGCCAGGGCACCAGCACTCGATCGCAGGCGAGCGTGCCCGCCACCGCGCCTCAAACTGGCTTCCAGCGTGCGGGCGTGACACCGCAGGCACCGACCACGCGACAGGCTGTTGCGCCACCCGCAGACGATCCACCTGCGGACGCGGGTGCTGCGGCAGACGGGTTTCTGATCAACGGCAGTGTCAACAACGGCGCGGCCTCGCCGTTCGCACAACCGGCCGCCTTTGGCAACAACCGCCGCCGCCCTGGTGCGCTCTACAACGGCATGATCGGCGGCCTCTTCAGCAACTCGTTCTGGGACGCACGCTCGTACTCGCTGACCGGCGTGCCCACACCGCGCCCCGATTACTACAACGTTCATCTGCTCGGAACATTCGGCGGGCCAGTCAAGGTTCCACGCCTGCAGAATCGACTCAATGTCTTCGTCGGGTTCCAGCGTGTCGCCGATGACAACGCCGTCACACAACCGGGCCTCATGCCGACGGCGCTCGAGCGATCGGGTGACTTCTCACAAAGCCGTGACACTTCCGGCCGCCCGATCCAGATCGTGGATCCGCTGACAGGGCTGCCGTTCCCCGGCAACGTGATCCCTCGCGATCGCATCAGCCCACAGGCGGCGGCGCTGCTCGGCTACTATCCGCAGCCAACTCGCGAAAGCGACGGCCGCTACAACTACGAGGTCCCGCTGCTGAACGTTCTGCGACAGGACAGCTTTCAATCTCGCCTGACACAGAACGTCAATCAACAAAACCAGGTCTTCGGCAACCTGTCCTATCAGCGCACGGTGACGGACTCGACGACGCTCTTCGACTTCGAGGACGAGAACAACTCGTCGGCCGTGGATGCGCAGATCAACTGGAGCCATCGGATCGCGCAACTCGTCTCGATGCGGCTGCGCTATCAGTTCACGCAACAGACCGCGCAGACGATCCCCTACTTCTCGCATCGGACGAACGTGTCCGGTGACGCCGGCATCACGGGCAATAACCAGGACCCGGTGAACTGGGGCCCACCCAGCCTCAGCTTCGCAAGCGGCATGGCGGGACTGACCGATGCATTGCCGCGATACACCCGCAACCGGACGAACACGGCAGGAACCGAGTGGTTTCTTGCTCGCGGGCGCCACACCTTCACCATCGGTGGCGACGTGCGACGCCATCACGTAGACATCCTCTCGCAGCAGGATCCGCGCGGCGGCTTTACCTTCACCGGGGGCCTGACCGGCTTCGACTTCGCCGACTTCCTGCTGGGCGTTCCGAGCACGAGCCAGGTCGCCTACGGCAACGCCGACAAGTACCTGCGGGGTATTCCTATGCCGGATACATCACGGACGACTGGAGAGTCGGTCCCTCACTGACAATCACGGCTGGTGCGCGCTGGGAGTACGAGTCTCCGCTCAGCGAACGATTCGGACGTCTCGTCAACCTGGAGATCGGACCGGGCTTCAAGTCGATCAGTCCCGTGGTGGCGACACATCCGACCGGATCGCTGACGGGCGAAACCTATCCTTCGTCGTTGATGCGGTCGGACTTGGGTGGGTTGCAGCCACGTCTGGCGGTTGCGTGGAGGCCCGTGCCGGGGTCATCGCTCGTCGTCCGGGCAGGCTACGGCATCTACCGCAACACCAACGTCTATCAATCCATCGCGACGCTGATGGCGCAGCAGCCGCCGCTCTCTCAGGCGATGAGCCTCGCCAATTCGCCAGACAATCCGCTCACGCTTGCCAACGGATTCGTGGCGCCTGAGGGAGAGACCCTGAACACGTTCGCCGTCGATCCCGACTTCCGTATCGGATCGGCGCACAACTGGCAGGCCTCCGTTCAACGCGACTTGCCCGCATCGCTCACAATCAACGCGACCTACCTGGGCACGAAAGGCACAGGCCTCATCCAGGAGTTTCTGCCGAACACGTATCCTCCCGGGTTTGTCGATCCGTGCGTCGCATGCCCGTCCGGGTTCGTATATCTGATCGCCAACGGCACATCGTCGCGCCATGCCGGCCAGTTGCAGGTGCGTCGCCGGTTGCGCAACGGCCTGACAGCGACGGTGCAGTACACGCTCGCGAAGGCGATCGACGACGCGGCTTCATATACGGGAGCGAATCTCAGCCCCGCGGCGTTCGCACAGAACTGGCTCGATCTCGAGGCGGAGCGGGGGCCCTCCAGCTTCGATCAGCGCCATCTGCTCTCGGTGCAGTTTCAGTACACGACGGGCGTCGGAGTGACCGGTGGCGCGCTCGTCGACGGATGGCGCGGATCGCTGTTGAAAGGATGGACGATCACGAGCCAACTCACGGCCGGAAGCGGCCTGCCGCTCACGCCGTACTACCTGACCACCACTCCCGGCACCGGCTATTCGGGCGCTATTCGCGCCTCGCTCACGGGCGCGTCGATGGATGCACCAGAGGGCTATTACCTGAACCCGGCGGCGTACACCACGCCGGCACCGGGTGAATGGGGTAACGCCGGACGCAACTCCGCACGCGGCCCTGCCCAGTTCACACTGGACGCCGGCATCACGCGCACGTTCCCGTGGGGCAGCCGGCTCAACATGGACTGGCGCATCGATGCCACCAACGTGCTCAACCAAGTCACGTATTCCAAGGTGAACACATTGGTCAGCAGCCCGCAATTTGGCCTGCCAAGCGAAGCCAACCAGATGCGACGCGTGCAGACAAGCCTGCGAATGAGGTTTTAGCATGACGCTTCTGCCCACCACCAAGCGGTGTCAACTCCCAACTCGCAATACGACCAACTCCCAACGTTGGGAGTTGCGGAGTTGGGCGTTGGGAGTTGTCTGGGTTCTCGTCGTGGCGGCGCTCGGAGCGCAGCGTGGCGCCGCGCAGCAAGAGCAGCAGACACAGCAACCGGTCTTTCGCTCGACGACGCGTCTCATCGTCCAGACGGTCACGGTCAAGGACAGAGATGGCAAAGTCGTCGAAGGGCTGACCGCGAAAGACTTCAGCGTGACCGAAGACGGACAGCCGCAGGAGATCGCGTTCGTCGAATTCCAGCGCCTGCAGAGTCCCGCACCGGGGGTGGCCCAGGCGCCGCCTGCAACGACTCCGCCTCCACCCGCGAACACCCAGGTCGAGCGGGCGACGGCAACGCAAATCGCCGCGCCGCCAGCCGGTGACATCCGGTATCAGGACCGGCGGCTTCTGGTCTTCTACTTCGACGGCTCAGCGATGTCGCCCCCCGATCAGATTCGCGCGTACACGAACGCGCTGAAGTACATCGACACGCAGATGACGCCCGCGGATCTGATCGCGATCATGTCGTTTCAGAACGGCGCGGTCTCGGTGAAGACTGATTTCACCGACAACAAGAACACGCTGCGCGAAGTCATTCAGATCCTGATCTACGGCGACGACCAGAACAACGACGGCATTCCCGATCATCCCGAAGGAAGCGCCTTCGGGCAGAACGAGGCCGAGTTCAACATCTTCAACACCGACCGCCAGCTGGCGGCACTGCAGACGGCTGTCTCGATGCTGCGCCCGCTGCCGGAGCAGAAGACGCTGCTCTACTTCGCAAGCGGCTTGCGGCTGAATGGCGCCGACAATCAGGCACAGCTTCGGGCAACCGTGAATGCGGCGATCCGCGCAAACGTCACGCTCAACCCGATCGACGCTCGCGGCCTGGTGGCCACTCCACCGCTCGGTGACGCGCGCGTGGCGTCGCCGGGCGGCATCGGCATGTTTACAGGAAAGCTCGCCGAAGCGGCCGTGACCAACTTCCAGCGATCACAGGACACGCTATACGCGCTCGCCAAGGACACCGGCGGACGAGCGATGTTCGACTACAACGACCTGTCGCTCGGAATCGTTCAAGCGGCACAAGCCGTGAGCGACTACTACATCGTCGGCTACTACAGCACGCACGCGGACACCGACGGGAAATTCCGGCGTGTGCGCATCACACTGAACGGTGGCCAGGTCGGCGAGCTCTCGTATCGACAGGGCTATTACGCCGACAAGGCCTTCGGCCGGTTCACTGACGCGGACAAGGAGCGGCAACTCGAAGAAGCGTTGATGCTCGACAACCCGGTCACCGACATCACGATTGCGATGGAGGTGAACTACTTCCAGCTCAATAGCGCGGAGTACTCTGTACCGGTTGCGGTGAAGATCCCGGGGAGTGAGTTAGAACTCGCGCGGCGGCGCGGCGCCAAGCGAACGCAGATCGATTTCATTGGCGAGGTGAAGGACACGTTCGGTTACACGATTCAAAACGTGCGCGACAAACTCGATATCACCGTGAGCGAGGAAACAGCGAGCCAGTTGGGCATGCGCCCGATCCAATACGATACCGGGTTCACGCTGCTGCCCGACAAATACGTCATCAAGATCCTGGCACGCGACTCGACGACGGGAAGAATCGGCACCTACCAGGCGGCGTTCACGGTCCCCAATCTTCAGAAGGAAGACGTGCGCCTTCCGATCAGCTCCGTCGTTCTCAGCAGCCAGCGAGTCCCGATGAACGAGGCACTTCACACGGTGCAGAATGGCGCCGCTCAGTTCACGCATCCGCTGATCTTCGGCGGAGAGAAGCTCTTTCCGAGCGTGACCCGCGTATTCAGTCGCAGCCGCGAAATGTATGTGTATCTGCAGGCTTACCAGCGAGGGGCGCAAACGACGCAGCCGCTGGTCGCGTTTGTGACGTTCTTCCGTGGCACTGACAAGGTGCTCGAAACCCAGCCGCTCGCCGTGACCGAAGGCCTTAATGCCCGATCGAAGGCGGTACCCGTGCGACTCAGCGTTCCGATGGACGGCCTGTCACCCGGTCGTTACGACTGTCAGGTGACGGTCTTGGAACCGAACGGCCAGAAGGTCGCCTTCTGGCAGGCGCCGATCGCGATCGTTCCATGACGCGAACTCCCCATTGCCAACTCCCACCCCCAAACCAGCCATAAACCCTTGGGATTTGGAAGTTGGGCCAGCCCCTTAAGTGAGCAGTGGCTGGCGGAGAGAAGAGGCAAGCAGGATTAGCCGATAATCCCTGCATGCACAACGCCGGCACCCAAACTCGCAGGCTGGTCGGTATCGTCATGTGTGCGGCGGCAGTCGCCGCGGCCAGCGCGGTTTCCGCACAAACAGCCTCAGGCAAGAGCTTTCTGTGGAAAGTGCAGTCAGGCTCGAAGCTCGTCTACCTGGCGGGCTCGGTCCATGCGCTCAGCCCTGACGCCTACCCCTTGAGCCCCGCGTTTGAGCGGGCGTTCTCGGCCTCCGACACGCTGGTGGAAGAAATCGACCTGGCCGAGGCCGATGTGCTGACCCTCGCGCCGACGATCCTCGCCAAGGGGATGTATCTCGACGGCCGGCGCTTCGACAGCGTGGTCTCGAAAGAGACTGCCACTCTCGTCGCCGGGCGCCTCAAGGAGGCCGGTCTGCCCGCCGAGCTGTTCCAGGCGATGAAGCCGTGGATGGTGATGCTGACGGTCGCGGCGCTGGAAGCACAGAAGGCCGGCCTCGATCCGAATCTGGGCCTCGACAAGCATTTCTACGATCGTGCGAAGGCCGCCGGCAAGACAATCATCGGCCTCGAGACGACGGAATCGCAGATCGATCGTCTCGATACGATGTCGGAGTCGTTGCAGGAGCAGTTGCTCAGAAGCTCGCTCAGCGAAGCCGACACCGCGCGCAATAGTCTGAAAACGATTGTCGCGGCCTGGAAACGAGGCGACAGCACGGCGCTGGAGAAGACATTGCTCGCCGACTTCACCGAGTACCCGGCTGCATACCGCTCGCTGATCGTGGAGCGCAACCACAATTGGATTCCCCAGATCGACGCCTGTCTGGCACGGTCCACACCCTGCATGGTCGTCGTCGGCGCCGCACACCTGGTGGGGCCGGACGGACTCCTGACGCTCCTGCATCGCAAGGGATACAAGGTCGAACAACAGTAAACGGCGGGCCTGAAGCGGCGTGTTCTACCTGCTGCCGCGACGGCGTGTTCGCTCCCGACGTGTCGTGTCGTTGACACCTGAGGCGGGGGGTGGCCGATTGGCTCTGTATGCCTTCGACGGAACCGGCAGTGACGACATGGGAGGCAACAAGGACAGCAATGTCCTCGAGTTCTTTCGGGCCTACGACGGCTGCCGACGAAACGACGACCCATCACTCCCGATAGGCAGCCTCTATCTCAAGGGCATCGGTACCCGCGCCCGCTCCTTCGTCGGGACGAGACCCCCCGAAGCGTTCGGCATTGGCGGTCACCGGCGGGTGCGACAGGCGCTTGACCGGCTCGAAAACAACTTCGAGGCGGGCGACGCGATCGTGGATGTCGTCGGCTTCAGCCGGGGCGCCGCACTCGCCGTATCCTTCGCCAACGAGCTGGCCGGCAAACTTCCGCACATCTCGATTCGCTTCATGGGACTATGGGATTTCGTCGGGCACTTCGGCGCGCCGGGACGCCGATTCAACGCGGGTCACGATCTGGGTATGCCGCCAAACGTCATGCGCTGCTGCCACGCGATGGCGCTCGACGAAACGCGACTGCTCTTCCCGCTCACGCGCCTGTCGGAGACCGACTCGGACAACGGCCGGCTGCTCGAGGTCTGGTTTCGCGGCATCCATTCAGATGTCGGCGGCGGCAACGGCAACCGCGGCCTGAACTGGATTTCACTTAACTGGCTCTTCGAGAACGCCCGGCGCGACGGCTTGCCGATCAACCGCATCGCGGTCATGGCAAACGGCACTGGCAGCCGGTTACCGCAGCAGATCAGCGAACACGACGTCGATCCGCATCACCACCGACAGATCCTTCCCACCGACCTGTTGCACGCCAGCGTGCACCTCGAGCCGGGCAGTCCGGGGCGACCGCACAACAACCCGCACGAGGCGATCGCTCGCATCGACGATGCGGGACGTGTCGAGGAGATCGTTTAGGACGCGATGCGCGTCGGCCCTGCCGCGGACTGTCCGGGACCGAGGCGACGCTGCGCCACGGCCATGTAGTTGTTCTCCAGGTACTCGACGCCTTCCACGGTGATTTGCAGCATCGCCCCGTCGGAACGTGTGACGAACTTCTTCTGGACGAGGAACCAGATCGTGAACTCGAGATGTTCGCGCGCGCGGCCGATCAGCTGCTCGAGATCGAGGGGTGAGAGACCCCGGCTGTCGATCTCGAGCCGGCGACGGGTGTAGAGCACTTCGAGCACGGTCAGCCGGACGTGGCGCTCGGAGTCGAAGTTGTTGTCGGCCTCGGCCCCGCTCGCAGCCAGGCGCCAGCGCTCGTTGCGCAGGCCGGTGTGCACGACGTCGTAACGGGCGCGCTGCTCGGGGTCGCTCAGGACCCGATAGGCCTCGTTCAGCACCCGGAACTGGGCCTCCTTTCCGGTCTCGGCGTTATCGGGGTGGTACCGCTGTGCCAGCAACCTGAACACACGATGGATGGTTTCAGGCTCGGCATTTGGGCTGATCTGAAGGATCTCGTAGTAATCAACAGCCTGATTCGACGGCACACTACCTCCTTGCGACTGGACGCCGGTACCTTGTTATCGGCCCGTCCCGGAACCCGGCCCAGCCGGGTCGGCTGTTTCGTGCGAAATTTTGCGCCGAACGGTATACCCTATTGGGCGCCTTTCGTCATTTTTCATCCGGGAGACAACCACCATGTCCGAGTGTCACGTACGTCGCCTTCTGGCCCTGGCCGCCGCCGTTCTTCTGGTCGCGTCGTCGGCTCATGCCCAGGCAACGCAGACCAAACCATTCGAGCCCACAGTCGGTCAGGCCGGCAAAGACGTCGTTTGGGTGCCCACACCCCAGCCACTCGTGGAGCGCATGCTCGACATGGCAAAGGTCACGCCTCAGGACTTCCTGATGGACCTCGGCTCGGGTGACGGCCGCACGGTCATCACGGCAGCCAAGCGCGGCCTGCGTGCGCAGGGGGTCGAGTACAACCCCGACATGGTGGCGCTGTCTCAGCGCAACGCCAAAGAAGCGGGCGTCAGTGACAAGGCCACGTTCGTGAAAGCAGACCTGTTCGAGACCGACTTCTCGAAGGCACAAGTCGTGACCATGTTCCTGCTGCCATCGATCAACCTGCGGCTTCGTCCCAAGATCCTCGAGATGAGACCGGGGACCCGTATCGTCTCGAATACCTTCACGATGGACGACTGGCAGGCAGACGAAACCTCGCAGGTGACCGAAGACTGCACGAGCTGGTGCACGGCACTGCTGTGGATCGTGCCAGCCAAGGTCGAAGGCACGTGGCAACTGCCGCAGGGTGCACTGACACTCACGCAGAAGTACCAGACGGTGGAGGGTACGCTGGGCGGGACGGCGATCAGCGACGGAAAGCTGCGGGGTGAGGAGATCACGTTCACCGCGGGCGGCGCGAAGTACACGGGTCGCGTGAACGGCAGCACGATGAGCGGTACCGTCAGCGGCGGCAGCAACGGCAAATGGTCCGCGACAAAGAAGTAAAGCCGTGTCTGGCTGGCTTCTGCTCCTGAGCGCTCTGCTGGCGCCGGGCTTCGGACCTCAGGTCCAGCCCGACGCGTCAGCCGACCCGACGTTCCACGCCGTCTCGTACGTCGAAGTGAGGGCGGCTTCGACCAAGACCTCCATCGACGCCCTTCGCCGTTATCGTGATGCCAACCGGACGCGCGACGGCTTCCTCAGCATCGAGCTCTTCGAGCAAATCGGACGGCCAGGCCATTTCGTCGTGCTCGAAGCCTGGCGCGATCAAAAGGCGTTCGATGCGAAGGACCCCGCAGCGCAGAAGCAACTGCTCGCGACCCTCGAGCCCATTCGCGTCAGCGGCTACGACGAGCGTCCTTACAAGACGCTCTCAACAGCACGCGGCTCTGCCACACCAGACCGTGACGCGGTCTACGTGATCTCGCACGTCGACATCGCGCCCACATCGCCGATCAAAACCCCGGAAGTACTGAGAAGCCAGGCCGAGGCCAGCCGGAAGGAGCCTGGCAACCTGCGCTTCGACGTGGTCCAGCACACGATGCGCGGCAATCACTTCACCGTCGTCGAAGGATGGCGGAACCAGCAGGCGCTCGACGCTCACGTCGCGGCGTCTCATACCAAACAGTACCGCGACACACTTCAGCCGGGCACGGGCAGCCCGCTCGACGAACGGGTGTTCAAAGCGATCGATTGAGCCGGAGGGATCATGTTGAGTGAAGCGACCATTGGTTCGTTCAGGGCCAGTCTGCGCGGCCAACTCATCACACCAACCGACAGCCAGTACCGACGACGCACGCAAGGTCTACAACGCCATGATCGATCGGCGCCCCGGCCTGATTGCGCGCTGCGTCGATGTGGCCGACGTCCAGACGGCCGTGAACTTCGCGCGCGAGCAGAAGCTGCTGGTCTCGATTCGCGGCGGTGGTCACAACGCCGTCGGCCTCGGCGTCTGTGACGACGGACTGGTGATCGATCTCTCGCCGATGCGATACGTCCGAGTCGATCCCAAGAAGAAGACCGTGCTCGTCGGCGGTGGGGCGCTATGGGGCGACGTCGATCACGCCACGCATCCGTTTGGCCTCGCGGTCCCTTCAGGAATCGTCTCGACAACCGGCGTTGGAGGGTTGACGCTGGGCGGAGGCATCGGCCACCTCACTCGTCAATATGGCCTGAGCATCGACAGCATCCTCGCGGTCGACATGGTACTGGCCGACGGCCGCTTCGTCACCGCGAGCCCAAAAGAGAACTCTGACCTCTTCTGGGCTGTGCGCGGTGGCGGTGGCAACTTCGGCGTCGTCACGTCATTCCTGTTCAAGGGTCACCCGGTGCACACCAACTACGCCGGGCCGATGCTCTGGGAAATGGATGACGCGCCCGCGGTGATGAAGTGGTATCGCCGCTTCATCAAGAAGGCGCCGAAGGAGCTCAACGGATTTTTCGCGTTCCTCACGGTTCCGCCCGGGCCACCGTTCCCCCAGCACCTGCACAACCGGAAGATGTGCGGCATCGTGTGGTGCTACACCGGTCCACTGAAGAGCGCCCCGAAGGTGTTCAAACCGATTCGGGCACTCAAGACTCCGGCGCTGGACATGGTCGGGCCAATTCCACACCCAGTGATGCAGAGCATGTTCGATCCGCTCTACCCTCCTGGCGATCAGTGGTACTGGAAGGCCGACTTCGTCCACGAACTGAACGACGAGGCGATCGCGCTGCACGTCGAGCACGGACGCAAGCTGCCGACCTGGAAGTCGGGGATGCACATGTATCCGGTGAACGGAGCGGCGGCTCGGGTCAAGAACAAGGCGACCGCCTGGGCGTACCGCGACGCGACATGGGCAGCCGTGATCGTCGGCGTGGACAACGATCCGGCCAACAAGGACGCGATCACGAACTGGGCGAGGGAGTACTGGAACGCCCTGCATCCGTATTCAGCACCGGGCGCCTACGTGAACTTCATGATGGACGAGGGCGAGGATCGCGTGAAGGCGACCTACGGGAAGAACTACCCCAAGCTGACCAAGGTTAAGAAGAAGTACGACAGGAACAACCTGTTCCGCTTCAACCAGAACATCAGACCAGCCAAATAGGCCGCTTTTCGTGATCACGACACACAGAGGCCCAGAACACTGCCTCGGTGTGTCGTAATCGTTCAAGAATGGGCAGCATCTGGACATGGCTGGGCCTCACAACGCGTGAGCCCCAAGAACAGTCGCCCCTGCGCGACGTCGTCAACGCGCTCGACCAGCTGGAGCCGGAACGCGCACACTACCTGGCGCGCTTTGCCTATCTGCTTGGCCGCGTGGCGCACGCCGATCAGCACGCGAGCGCGGACGAGACGGCGGCAATGGAGCGCCTCGTGCTCGACGAAGGCGGCATCACATCCGATCAGGCCATTCTGGTGGTTGGCCTGGCGAAGACGAGCAATCTGCTTTTCGGTGGAACTGCCGACTTCGAGGTGGCACGCGAATTCGCGGAGCACGCCACGTACGAGCAGAAGCTTGCGCTCGCCAGGTGCCTCTTCGCCGTTGCGGCCTCTGAGGATGCCATCTCGCTGGTCGAGGAAGCCGAGATCCACCGCATCCTGAATCAGCTGAAGATTCAGCACCCGGATCTCGTAGCACTACGCGTCGCGCATCGCGCGCATCTGCCCGGCCTGACGGATCGCTCACAGAAATAAGTCGATCGCAGGCGACTCGAGTCCGGCTAAAGCCGGACGCCACCGAGATTACGAAGACACGGTTCGCCGCATAGTTCCGTTGACTCCATCAACGCTGAAGCTGAGCTCCCCCTGAAAATCCATCCGCGTTTCCAGGCCGTAGTGAGATCGACGGCCCCTTCAACACACGCAGGTCAGTAACACAGGGGCCAACGGGGAGGCTCGAGATGAAACACAGCAACAGCGGGATGGGTTTCGCTTTCGTCGCAGCAGTCGGACTGCTCGGTATTCTCGGCGCAGGTGGCAGCGTGAGCGCGGGAAGACAAGGCGACGAGCGGATCAATCCCAGTATCGCGGACAAAGTGGGAGTCATCGGCCTGACCGACGACGGTCGGCTCGTCAGCTTCAGGGCGGACTCACCGCGCAAGGTGCGTGACATCGCTGCCGTCACCGGCCTGGCGGGAAACGACACCGAGCTTGTCGGCATCGATTTCCGTGTCCAGGACGGGAAACTGTACGGTGTCGGGAATGGCGGCGGCGTCTACACGATTGACACGACAACGGCGCGCGCGCAGTTAGTCAACACCCTCACTGTTCCGCTGGACGGAACCACATTTGGCGTCGACTTCAATCCCGCTGCCGATCGCTTGCGCATCATCAGCGACACCGGGCAGAACCTGGCGCACAACGTCAACGCCGGAGGGGTTACCGCGCAGAACGCCACGTTGACGTACACGGCGCCGCCCGCGCAGCCGGTTCCAGCGACGGGACTTTCGGGCGCTGCATACACCAACAATGACGTCGCCCCCGACGGTGCTTCAACCGCCACCACACTCTTCGACGTGGACACGACGATGGATCAGATCGTGATCCAGTCGCCGCCTGGAAACGGCATCCTCGTCGCGACCGGCAAGCTCGGGTTCGACGCGGGACCGTCAGCGGGGTTCGACATCTACAGCCAAGTCGTGCGAGGCGTCACGGTTGCCAATCGCGCATTCGCGACGCTCTCCGTCAACGGCAAGTACTCGTTCTATGGCGTCAACCTGACGACGGGCCGCGCGGTGCTCATCGGCGGGTTCGACGACCAGGTCGTCGACATCGCGGTCCCGCTCAACCAGTAGCGCAGGAGCTCATTGGTGATTCATGATCTTTGATTGGTGATTCGTTGTTGATTGGAGACGGTTGATTGATGATTGCAGTCCTGGTCCTGAATCACGAATAAATCAACAATCAACAACGAATCGAAGATCACACATCAACAATCACCAATGGTCTTCCCCCTGCCAGGGCGGCTCGTCGACATCGGTACACATCAACTGCATCTGCACTGTGCCGGCGAAGGGCCGCCCACCGTTGTCTTCGACGCGGCGCTCGGTGGCTCCTCGCTGAGCTGGAGCCTCGTTCACCCAGCCGTCGCCCGGATCACGTGCGCCTGCACCTACGATCGCGCGGGGTTTGGGTGGAGTGAGGCGGGGCCGCTGCCGCGCACGGCGGGACGCATCGCCGACGAACTTCATCAACTGCTGCAACGGGCTGCAGTGCCGGGACCCTATGTGCTGGTTGGACACTCCTACGGCGGGCTCGTGATGCGGCTCCTCGTCTCACGCCATGCCGAGGACGTCGCCGGCCTTGTCCTGATTGAACCGGCCATTCCCGAGGAGTGGGCGTCGCCAAGTGCCGAACAGGACGCGATGATCCGCCGCGGCGTTCGATTGTGCCGCTACGGGGTTGGCGCCGCACGCAGCGGGATTGCGCGCGTCGTATCGTGGCTGGTCAAGCTGCGTGCGCTCGCGGCGGCCCGTGCGCTGGTCGCGCTCGTCAGCCGCGGAGGACTCCGACGCGACGACGAAGGCATCCTCGCGCCGATCTGGAAACTCCCACCGGAGGCACGGCGTGTCCTGGGAGCGATGTGGGCGCGTCCGCAATTCTTCGAGGCGCTCGGGAGCCAGATCGAGCACGTGTGCGACAGTGCGCAACAAGTGCTGCGCGAAGCCGATGACGATCTCGGCCAGCTCCCCGTGGTCGTGATCTCCTCGGCCACCGCACACGAACGCCGCCTCGAAGCCGATCGTGCACTGGCGCAACGGTCACGCCAGGGACGACACGTCATCGCCCCCGAAAGCGGCCACTGGGTGCCGCTCGATGCGCCGCAGGTTGTCATCGACGCGATCGTTGACGTCGTGCAGCGCGTCCGCGCGGAGAGAGCGTCGTAACCACGAAGCGCACGAAGGGTACGAAGAACACGAAGAGGCGGGGTGGGTCCGCGCGAAGCGCGGCCACCCCACCGTTCGTGTCCTTCGTGATCTTCGTGGTTAAAAATCGTACTGCACGGTGATCTTTGCCGTGCGCGCGGTGAGCACTTCTGTTGGCACCAGCCACGCTCCGTTAGGAACGAAGTTGAAGTTCTGCGTGACTACCGTATCCAGGTTGAGCGCGTTGTAGAGATCGAGGGCGATGTTCGCCCGCGTGTCACCAAAACGCAGAATCTTGCCCACGCGGAAGTCCAGGATGTTCACACGCGGCGAACGCATCTGGTCTGGCGCCAGCAGATTCACCTCGACGTTGGGCGTGTTCCCCGAGAGCGGACGTCCGAGGGAGAGCGCCGCTATCGCCGATGGCACCTGCCAATCGGCCCGCAGTGGCACGCCCGGGCTGCTCGTGAACGCGAAGGACAGTTGCACGTCGGCGCGCGGCAGGATGTAGGAACCGGCGGCTGTCGCACGCGTCGTGATACCCGGCGCGACGTGGCAGTACGGGTTCGTCGGGGTTATAAGGGATTCCACCCTGCGAAGACGCGCCAGTCGAAACCTGTTCCGGTAGCTTGTCGCGCACTTCACACGAATCGATCACCTGCTGGCCGGTGCTCGTGCCGCCCTGCACCGTCAGGCCGCCGCGCAGGCGGGCACTCACGTTGAAATCCACCCCGTTGTAGACCTGCGATACGTTGCCGTAGGCAGGCGCGTAGGTCCGGTATTGATCGACGGCACTGAACTTGTCGGGGTTCACGTTGTAAAGTCCCGATACGACGTAGCCACCACCGCCGGGAAGACGCGGATCGTTCGGCGCAGTCACGCTGAACTCCGTGAAGTCCGACGGCGCGACGGCAAGGTTGTCGGTCACGGTGAAGTTCTGGAGCCAGCGCCTGGTGTACCCGACTTCCACCGACACGCGAGGAAATATCTCCTGCTGGACGGTGGCGGTAATCTGCCAGTCTGACGGACGGTTGTACCACCCCTTCAGGATCTGCTCGTCGTACGACAGCACGGGCACTTCCTTGCCGAAATTGGCATTGCTCCACGCACCGCAGAAGTCGCCACCCGTCGGCCTGAGGTCCTGGGCCAGGCCGTTATGCAGATCGCAGTCCGGCTCGTAGTTCCGATTCGCGTCGGTCCACGTGCGCGTCACGCTGTTGGTGATGCGATTGATCGGCCGCAGCTCCGAGTAGTTGCCGTTGCCGTTCACCGCGGCCTCGAGATAGCGGCCAGTATGGAGCTTGATTGCAGTCTTGCCGTCGCCAAAGACGTCGTAGGCGACACCCATGCGGGGGCTGATGTCGTGGTATCCGAGCACGCCTTTGGTGTCGGGGACACTCAGCCCCTGTGGCAGGAACCGGGTCGGCCCAATCTGCTGGGCGGGGTAATAGCTCCAGGCGTGGTCGTAGCGAAGTGCACCCTGCAGCGTCATCCGTCCACGCGTCCACTGATCCTGAATGAACAACGCATCGTATCGAGTACGTTCTTCAGTCCGGTACGGCAGCAGATTCTGGGTCAGCTGATTCGGCACGCCGTTGTTGAACCGGTACTGCAGGTTGTGATTGTTCGTAAACGGATTCGACATGTTGATGTGGAGTACGCCCTGGTAGCCGCCTTTGATGCTGTGCCCGCCCGTCACATAGGTCGCAGAGGCGTAGGCTCGGTTCGGTGACATCCAGTCGGCATTCCAGTTCATCGCTCGGTAGGTGAGGCCCTGGATGTTTCCGTTGTCAGGACACCCATTGGTGCACTGTTCGACAACGCGGATCAGCTCGCGATCGTTGCCGGGCCGCTCACGTGTATTCCAGTTCTGTTGATACGTGCCGAGGCCTGCTTCGAGCAGCAACCGGCTCGTCATCGTCGCCGTCCACTTCGCCTGTTGCAGGCGCGAGCTACCGTTGCCCGGCTGAATGCCTCCGGTCTCGGGTGCGTTGGTGGCGTTGCCCATGCCTGGATAATTCTCGCGGTTGATCTTGAAACTGCCGGCATCCCAGAAGACACCGAACCGGTGCTTCGGTGACACCTGCCACGTCAGCCGCATCGTCGGGGTGAACGTGCCTGCGTCGCTGGTCTGCGCCGGGCGACTGAGGTCAGGGTCATACGTCCACTTGGCGCGATCGCCTGCGTTCTTGTTGTGGAACATGCCCGGAACGGTGCTGGCGTTGCCCTGATATCTCGTCGCGTACAGAAACCACAGCCGATCACGGATGAACGGTCCGCTGTTGGTCAGGCTCGAGTCCCACTGGTACCGCGTCTCGGCCGGCGTCCTCAATCCGGCGGCCTGAAGCTCATCTGAAAAGTTGCTCCCCTGCATCGCGCCGGTCAGTCCGGACGCCTGGAAGCGGTTCTCGAAGGTGTTGCCACCTGTCCGCGGCACGAGGTTGACGATCGGTCCGCCGACCTCCACGTCGCCGAGACCGCCGGTGCTCGTCATGACGACTTCCTCGGTTGTGTCGAGGCGGCCGTATCCGGAGACTCCACCACCGTTGATCGCGGCCCCGGTTCCGATGCCGTCCGTCTGGGCAATCCCTTCGTTGCCGCGCCCGCCACGACCACCGAACACGATCATGCCGGTGTTCAGCTGCACGTTGTTGTTCCCGCCGCCGGAAACGATGAACGACGGCATCAGCGTGGCGATGGCCGCGTATCCCTGGGCTGTCGGCAGCGCCTCGATCATCTCTGTCGTCATCTGCGTCTGACGCCGCGCGCTCTGGACGTCGACGATCGGACTCTCACCGGTGACCGTCACCGTCTCTTCGAGGCTGCCCACGCGCATCTCGGCGTTCACCGTCGACACGAAGTCAGCCGGCAGCTCGAGAGCATCACGAACGAAGGTATTGAAGCCAGGCAGCTTGAAGCTGACTGTATAAGTGCCAGGTCGCAGGTCGAGGATTCGGGTACTGACCCGAACCATCGGTGACATCCGAACGGACTTTCTCGATCAGCGCGTCGCTCGCCGCTTCGACCGTCACACCAGGAAGAACGGCGCCGGACGTATCGGTAACAATTCCCGTGATGGTCGATTGAGCAGACGAGACGACAGGAGTGAGCAGTAGCAAGCCGAGGACGAGAAGCGTCCTGCTCAGCTGGTTCCGCATAGCATCCGCTTTCTGCCGATGTCGCACCTCGCACTACCCCCGGCCTGGCCGAGGCGACGCATCAGCTTGGGCGAATGAGTGGCCGGGCACTCATTGGAACCGACGGCGAAAGTGAGGCGGAGTCTAGACCTAAAGTGAGGCGGAGTCTAGATCTGTCGGGTTCGAAGTGAAATACCAGTACGAGGGTATCCCACACCTCGGCCGTTCCGCGCGTGTCAGGCCGCTTTCACAATTCGACGGACTTGTAGAACCAGGTTGGGTGCGCGAGAATCCGCCAACGCAACTCTGTCTCCCGGCGAATCGATCAAGGGAGGGCATCATGACGCATCGGGCTCTCGTCTCGGTGGCTGTCTCCGCGACTATCACCGTCGTCGGCCTCATCTCTGTCCAGCTCATCGCGCAAAGTCACCCTTCTACAGAAGCTGAGCTCACTTCGTCAGACGGCTGGAATCTCGACAAACACCGCGCGCTGGCGCGCATCATTCAGCGTCAGATAGGCGTGAAGGACGGGTGGCAGGCTCCACGCACCGCATGGGGACATGCCGAACTCGCCGGGGCCTGGACGAGCGACGGCGTCCACGGAATCCCCCGTGAGCGCCCGGTCGCCCTGGGAACGCGGATGTTCCTGAACGAGCAGGAGTACAAGGAACGGATCGCGCGCGAGGGGCAGACGCGCCAGAACGCGATCAACGCGTCAGGCGCTGGAACCGGCGGGCGTGACCGCGCGCTGCGCGGAGAAACAACCTTCCGATTGACGTCCCTGATGGTGAGCCCGGCAAATGGGCGCCTTCCGCAGATCACACCGTTCGGCGAGTCACGACGCGCGCCGCGCGATCGCGGGAGCTTCGGGGAAGGACCCTTCAACACCTTCGAAGACTTCACGCTGTACGACCGCTGCATCACCCGTGGCATCGTCGGATCGGTGATGCCAGTGCCCTACGGCAACGGCAACGTGATCCTCCAGACGCCGGATCAGTTCGTCATCAGCTACGAGATGATTCACGACACGAGGATCGTGCCGGTTGATGGCCGTCCCCACATCCCCTCCAGCATTCGCCAGTACCTCGGCGATTCCCGCGGCAGCTGGCACGGCGACACGCTCGTCATCGAGACCACGAACTTCACCGATCGGACGGGCGTGCAGGGAGGCAACGGCAACGGACTGCGACACAGCGAGGAGATGCGCCTGGTCGAGCACTTCACCCGTATCGCAGACGATGTCCTGCTCTACGACATGACGATCGACGATCCGAAGACGTACACGAAGAGCTGGACGGTTGCGATTCCGCTGATCTCACCGCCCGGGTTCAAGCCGCTGCCGTACGAGTGCCATGAGGGCAATGGCGCCATCAAATACATCATGAGCGCCGAACGTGCCGAGGATCGCGCCCTCGAAGAAGATCTCAAGAAGGGAATCGTCCGCAAGCGTCGTCCTGTGCAGAACAACATCGACGACGCGCCGCAGCCGTGAGACGGCAGGTCAGCTGCCACGCGACCGATGCTCCATAGTCTGACCACCCGTCTCATCATCTGGAGCCTTGTCATTACCGGCGTCGTCTATGTGACGGCAACCAGCTTGTCGAATCGTGCCGGCCGACGCGCCGCCATTGCGGCGGCAGAGCGCGAGGCGAATGACGAAACAGATGCTGCGGCCCTGGCTGTGGAGGGCGTCCTGCACACTGCCGAAGAGAGCGCGGCGGCGCTGGCGCGGGCCGTCTCGGAGCTCCAACCCATGCCCGATGCTCTCGAGCGCCTCGTCCGGCGCTTCTCTGCCGAGAACAGGGACAGTGTCGCGCGCTACACCGTAATCCTGGACGGTGATGCCGACGCCGTGAAGCCGCCCTGGTACACCGACACGCAGGACCGTGACGCACCCGCATGGAGCGAGCCCTACCGGGATACCGACCTGCAGAACGCGACGGTGATCACGCGGAGCGTCCCTGTTCGCGCCGCGGATGGCAGCTTTGACGGAGCGGTCGGTGTCAGCCTTCGCCTGGACTTCCTCTCATCCGTCGTTCGCGAAGTACGCCTTGGCGACAGCGGCTTTGCGCTGGTGCTGTCTCGTGGCGGGCTGCTCGTGGCCCATTCACGCCGCGACCTCAGCAACGATGTGCACGATCCACTCGCCGAGCTGTCGCCCTCCCTTCGCGCGGTGGTCGAGCCCGTCATCCGGCGCGCGGAAGTCGAGCGGTCCGGCTTTGCCGCCGTGCCCTTCGACGGACGGGTGTTCCGCCTCACCTATCGACCGATCGCCGGTACGGAGTGGTTCCTGGCGACTGCTTACGCCGAAGACGAACTGCTCGCGGACGTCTCGCGGCTGCAACGAACACAGATCATCCTGGGCGGATCGGGGCTGGCCATCCTCGCCATGGCCATCGTCATGCTGTCGCGCCGCATCACCCGCCCGCTGGGTGCACTGGCTGCGAGCGCCGGACGATTGGCCACCGGGGATCTGGACGGTTCGCTGCCCGACACGACCTCTCGCGACGAGGTCGGAACGTTGACCACTGCCTTTCGCCACATGCGTGACTCGCTCAAGGAGTACATCCGCAACCTCCAGGAAACGACGGCCCTGAAGGAGCGGCTCGAGGGTGAGATGAAGGCGGCCCGCCGGATCCAGGCCGACATGCTACCCGCCCCGACCGCTGGAGGTGTGTCGGCCGGTTATGAACTGGCGGCGATTCTGGAGCCGGCCCGCGCCGTCGGCGGGGATCTGTTCGATCACTTCGAGCACGATCGGCGCGTGTTCTTCCTCGTCGGCGACGTGTCGGGCAAAGGTGTCGCGGCGGCGTTGTTCATGGCCCGCGCCAAGACTGTGTTCGACGCCGTTGCCGCAACCGAACGTGATCCCGGCGCGGTGCTCGCCACGCTGAACCGGAGCCTGTGCCGTCACAACGCCGCCGGGATGTACGTCACGGCGGTATGCGGGATGCTCGACGTGGTCACTCGTACGCTGACGTTCGCGACGGCGGGACACGAGCCGCCGCTCCTCGTGCGGGCGGATGGCCCTTCGGAGCCACTCGAGACCGAAGGAGGACGGGTGCTCGGCCTGATCGAGTTTGGCGAGTATCCCGTCTCTCGACGCACGCTCGACGCCGGCAACGCTCTGGTGATGTACACAGACGGCGTGTCCGAAGCCCGCGATCACGCCGGAGGTTTCTACGGCAACGAGCGGCTGGTCGCGGCGACATCGCGCAACGCCGCCGGCACGGCTGGGGCTATCACCGAGGGTGTGCTTCGGGACGTCAAGACGTTCGTCGCCGATGCGCCGCAATCCGACGACATCACCATCCTGACGCTGAAGCTGGCGGACTGATGGTGTCGCGGATCGCAAACAGCCATTTGGCGGATGCCGCGCGGGCCGTGGCCGAACTCTGGCGGCCCATGGCAGCATGGTCGGTCCTCGTCTGGGCGGCAGGTCTGCTCGTCGTGACGCCGCTGTCGGCGTTCGTGCTTGGCCGGATGCTCGGTCCCGACGGAGTAATCAGCAACGAAGAGATCCTCTCGTGGGTCGTCGCTCCGGCAGGTATGGGCTTCGTGCTACTGGGGCTGGCCAGCGCCCTCACCCTCTCGGTGACCCAGTTCGGCGGCTTGTCCAGGCTCGTTGCCGATCGTGCGCACGCGGCGACCCTGCCCGCCGCGGCAATGGCGCTGACCACGGCTCTGCCCGCTGTTTTTCGTTTCTGCCTGGCGGTCGTGGCCGCGGCGCTGGCGCTTCTGCTTCCACTGCTGGCGTGGGTGGCCGTCGTGTACACGCGGCTGCTCAGCGAGCATGACATCAACTACTACCTGTCCGCACGACCGCCGGAATGGGATCGAGCGCTCGCGCTCGCCATTCCGGCCGTCGTCGTCTGGGTGATCGTCGTCGTGTGGCTGCTGGTCAGGACGCTCCCGGCGTTGCCGGCATTCTTCGACGGCCACCGCCCGGCGCGGACCGCTCTCGCAGTCGGCTGGCGATTGTCACGCGGCCGGTTTGCGACTTTATTTACGCGGCTCGCTACCGCTGCCATATTACTGACCGTAGTCCGCGCCGCTCTCACTGGCACAACGTTCCTGCTCGCGTCCGCGGTCGTCGAGGGGATTGCCAACGCGTCCACGTCGCTGCGGCCTGTCCTGATTGCGACAGCCGCCTCCGCGGCCGTCACCGGCGTGCTCGACCTGATCGTGACGTTTCTCGGTTTTGCGTGGCTCTCCGCGCTGCTGACACGGTTCTATCTCGAGGAAGTCCGCGAGGCGGACGTTCGGCTGAATACCGCCCCGGCAGCGGGCACGCCCACGACGTGGCTCACGGGACGCCGAATCGTTCTCGTTACCGCGGCCGCCGTAGCAGTCAACGCCGCAGTGACGTTCACGGCACTGGAGATCACGTCCGATCCGCCCGACTTTCTCGTCATCGCGCACCGCGCCGGAGCGCTGCATGCGCCCGAGAACACGCTTCTCGCCCTCGAGCGCGCCATCGAAGACGGCGCGGACATGGCCGAAATCGACGTGCAGCGGACGAAGGACGGCGTGGTCGTCGTCAACCACGACGCGGACCTGATGCGCATGGCGCGCGATCCACGCACGATCGCCGGCACCGATTTCGCCGCGTTTGCCAGCGTTCGACAAGGACAGGACGATGGGTCTCCGCCCGACGAGCGGCGTCTTGCGCGCCTGGAAGAATTCCTCGACCGTGCGAAGGGACGAATCGATCTCGCCGTCGAGCTGAAGTACTACGGGTGGGATCCACTCCTGGCCCCTCAGGTGCTCGCCGAGATTCGCGCCAAGGGCCTCGAGCAGCAGGTCATGATCATCTCGCTCAGCCTGCAGGCGATCGAGCAGGTGCGCAGCCTGGAGCCGGAGATGGCGACGGGCTACCTGTCGTCGGTATCGCTCGGCTCGCTCAACCAGCTGCCGGTGACAGCCCTGGCGCTGTCACGTCAGCGGTCCACGGCGCCGGTCATCCGCGACGCGCACGCGCGCGGGCTCGAGGTCTATGTCTGGACGGTGAACGACACGGGCGGCATGATCGAGATGGTCGGTCGCGGCGCCGACGGGATCATCACCGACGATCCGATTGTCGCGGCCAGAGTCCGGGATGAGCTGAAAGCGCTCACATCGACTGAGCTGGTCCTCCTGCGCTTCAGCGACGCGTTGACCGACGAAGAAGCCAAAGACGAGATCCCAGGGGTGCAGTAGCGGACGGAGGAAACGGATCGTCGCGGTGATCCGTTATCTCCGCAGTCTCCGTTCACTCCCCGTGGTATCGAATCAGTGCAAGCACCCGGTAGAGGGCGTGCACGAACTTGCCGTACGGCAGTGTGAGAAGGAGCACCATCACTATCGCGAGGTGCCCAACCAGCAACAGTCCCATCACCGCTGTGTGGCGCAGGACGAGCAGCGCGAGACCGGTCAGGCTGGTCAGGAACAGCAGCGCAAGGAACAGCGTATCGAGGCCGCGCGACTCGTCGTGACCAAGGTCCGGGTCGCGCGTTTGCCCGAGGGCCGCGAGCCCCAGCGGTCCGATGAGCAGGCCGAAGCCGCCGGCAGCGCCAAGCAATACCGGAAGGCTCGAGTACACGTACGGGGCACGCCATCCAAATACGCTGTGATAAATCGCCGCGACCGACGTCGAAGCGAAACACAGGAGGAAGCCGTAGAACGTGCAGTGATGAAACCACCGGCGCCACGGCTGTCGCACTTCGAGGTTTGACACACAGTCGCGCCCACGACCGTGAAGATGGCGCAGCGTCATCGCATCGCGCAAGGCACTCGCGCGAAGCGTGACCTGCCCCGCGCCACTCCCTCGCCAGAATCGAACCGCCGACACTCCCATTGCTATCAGCACGAAGAGCGACACTGCTCCGAAGAGCGTGACCATCGCGCCATGCGAGATCACTCCATAGAAGTCAGCTGATCCATCTGACGACCACATGGCCCCGCGGTTGGCGATCGACGCGATCACCAGCACCGAAACAACCAGAGCGAGTGCGGCAAGCCCCGTGCGGAAAGAATGACGTCGAAAGGCCTCGCCGAAGGCAGGTGGCCATGCGTGCTCTTTGTAGGAGTGCAACCGGACTTCCGCAAGCATCGTCGGAACGTTGACGCCGAACTCGTGCGGCGGTGCGAATTGGCACGCGTACAGGCACTCGCCGCAGTTGTGACACAGATTCGCCAGGTACTCGAGATCCGCCGCCTCGAACGTTCGGCGCTTCTCGAGCGCGGGAAACACCGGACAGGTACTGCTCGCAGTAGCGACAGGCGTTGCACACGGTCAGCATGTGCTGGCCGCGACGGACGACGTCAATGGGCAGCATGTCGCGCCGCCTCCTCACCCGCAATGCGGCCAAAGACGGTTCCGATGGTCATTCCAAGGCCTGCGAGATACCCCTTCACCAGGATATTGCCCGCCATCACCTCTCCGGCGGCGTACACATTGGACGCAGGTTGACCGTCCGACATCAGCACACGTCCTCGTTCATTCACTTTGAGCCCGAGATACGTGAACGTGATGCCGGGGCGGAGCGGATACGCCCAGTAGGGAGGCGTATCGATCCGCTGAGCCCAGTGTGTCTTGTTCGGACTCAGTCCTTCGGTGCGGCAATCGTCGAGCGCGTTCAGGTTCAGCGTGCCCGACCGCACCGCGCGGTTGAAGGTATCGATCGTGGCTTCGAGTTTGGCTGCAGGAAGCCCGAGCAGGCCGGCCAACTGAGCGATCGAGTTCGCGACAACCGGGGGGAACACTGACGGCATGAATGAACCAGCGCTCCTGGCATCGACGATCGAAAACGCGATCTGGTCGCGCTGGCGCGCGATCAGCTTGCCCCAGATCGCGTAGCGCTTTGGCCAGACGTCCTCGCCCTCGTCGTAGAACCGTTCCCCAAGGGAGTTGACGACGATACCCAGCGGAAGGCAGTCGAGGCGGGTGACGATGCCACCGTCGAAACGGGGAGCGCGCGCGTCCACGGCGATTGCGTGGCACTCGCGGGCGTCACCGACCGGTTGCGCACCGGCATCGAGCAGGCATTTCAGCGGCACGCCGGTGTTATGAGGAGTGCCGCGCACGATGAAGTTGTTGGCGGCTTCACCCCAGACTTCACGCAGCCAGTCCAGATTCGACTCGAACCCTCCCGACGCGATCACAACTGCCCGGGCTCGTATCGTCGTCGTGCGCGCGCCAACGCGCACCTGGGCTGACTCGAAACGGCCACCGGCGAGTGTGATGTCCACGACGTCGGCGTCGTAGAGCACGTCGATGCCGAGGCGGTCGGCGGAGGCGTAGTAGCTGTTCATCAGCGCCTTGCCGCCTCCGAGGAAGAATAGATTCGTCCGGCCGAGCTGCAGCGTGCCGTGGAGCGCGGCTTGAAAGCGGACGCCTGCGCGAGCCATCCATTCCGGGCACGACGCGGATTCCCGAATCACCAGGCGCGCGAGCGTGTCGCCGCTCGCACCGCCATTGACGCTGTGCAGATCGGCCAGGAACTCGTCCTCGGTGTATGTGCCGGTCAGATACTGGTCGGGTGCGGCATGGACGCACCGGAAATTTCGTGTGTGCCTGCTATTGCCTCCACGGAACTCAAACGGCGCGCGTTCGAGGACGACCACGTGGGCGCCGGCGCGCCGGGCGGCGATGGCCGCGCATAACGCGGCGTTGCCGCCGCCGATCACGGCCACGTCGTAGTTGGGTTCTTCGTTCATCAAAAGTCGGTCCGGCTAAAGTTCGACACTACGTACCTTCGCCGTACGGTCCGGCTTCAGCCGGACCGTCCACAAGCCGTTTGACAACCACCCTCGATCCAATCAACAGCATGGCGGCAACGAGCAACAGGACCGCCGAGATCGGGCGAGTCACGAAGATCGAGATATCCCCCTCGCTGATCGCCATCGCGCGACGGAACTGCAACTCGGACAACGGGCCGAGCACGAGACCGAGGACCGCCGGCACGAGCGGGATACCGTACACGCGCATCGCGCAGCCCAGTACGCCAACGAGATAGAGGATTGCAAGGTCGAGCAGCGACCCATTCAGGCTGTAGGCCCCGAGTGATGCCAGAACGAGTACGCCTGCAAAGAGCAGCCGCCGCGGCATCAGCATCACGCGCGCCCACACACCCACGAGCGGAAGGTTGAGCACGAGCAGCATGACATTCCCGATGTAGAGGCTCGCGATCAGCGTCCACACCAGATCCGGACGCGACGTGAACAGCAGCGGACCCGGCTGGAGACCGGTACCTGCTGAAACGCTGCCAGCAGTACGGCCGCGGTTGCAGACGAGGGAATGCCGAGAGTCAGCAGCGGCACCAGCACCCCGGCAGCGGCCGCATTGTTCGCCGCCTCGGGTCCCGCCACTCCTTCAATGGCGCCATGCCCGAAGCGTTCCGGCTCCGAGCTGAGCCGCCGTTCGGTGGCATACGAGACGAACGTCGGAATCACTGTGCCGCCGCATGGGAGGACACCAAGGGGAAAGCCGATGGCCGTCCCCCGCAGCCAACTTCTCCACGATCTCCTCCACTCCTCTCGATTCATCCCCGTGAAGTCATGGAGCACCACGGCCTCCGGCTCGTGTCGTCCGTACTGCCACGCCTGAAAGATCGTCTCCCCGACCGCGAAAAGGCCGATCACCAGGATGACGACGTCGATGCCATCGAGCAGTTGCGGAATGCCGAACGAGAAACGGGCAGCGCCGGTGAGCTGATCGATCCCGACGAGTCCGACCGAGAGCCCCAGAAACAGGCTGAAGAGCCCTTTCACACGCGAGGGTCCGAGCAGCAGCGACACCGTGGTGAACGCGACGACGGTCAGAGCAAAGTACTCGGCGGGCCCGAAGCGAAGGGCGATCCGGGCTAGTAGCGGCGCACAGAACGTCAGGGCGAGCGTGGCGAGCGTGCCGGCGACGAAGGAGCCGATCGCGGCGGTCGTCAACGCCGCCGCACCGCGGCCCTGACGCGCCATCATGTATCCATCGATGGCCGTCGCGATCGACCCTGTTTCACCCGGCGTGTTGAGAAGGATGCTGGTTGTCGATCCTCCGTACATCGCACCCGAATAGATTCCGCCGAACATGATGAATGCGCTGATCGGGTCGAGGTTGAACGTCACCGGCAGCAGCACCGCCACCGTCAGCGCCGGGCCGATCCCCGGGAGTACTCCGATGGCGGTTCCGATCGTCGCGCCGACCAGCGCCCACGCGAGATGATGGAGGGCAAGCGCGCTCGCGAATCCGTCGCTCAGAGCACGAAGGGTGTCGAGCACTGAATTAGATCAAACGCTCCACGACGCCGGTGGGAAGGGGAAGCTGCAGCAGACGCCCGAACAACACGTACGCACAGATCGACAGCATCGCCGCAAACAGGACGTCCCGAAGCGGATGCCGATCGTCGAATGCCCTGGCCGTCAGCCAGAACATCGATGCCGACGCGACGATAAAGCCCACGCGCTCGGCGAGCACGAGGTTGATCACGAGCGCCAGCACAATCCACATGACGGTGCCGGAGAACCTCGGGCGAGGCAACTGCAATCTGGCGCTGCGTGTCGTGCGTCCGGAGACGACAGCCGCCACGGCGCAGAGCGCGAGACCCGCCAGGACGAAGGTCGGGTACACGCCGACTGACGCGAGCACGCCTCCCCCTCTCTGACCGGTTTCCAGCTGCTGAAGGGTTGCGCGCACCCTCGTCTCCTCGGCGTCGGCGAAGCGGGCGAAGGCGTCGCCAGACATGTAGCGGTCCAGCCATCGGAATCGTTCGAGGGCCGCGCGCCACTCGGATGTCGCGACCATCGCTGCGATGAGCGACTCCAGACGCTGACGCTCGGACGGGTCGATGCCGGGAGGTGCGACGACCGATCGCCAGTTCTCGAACTCCACATCAACGCCCTGCTCGCGTAGTGTTGGCACATCAAGACCCGGCAGGCGCTCTGCGCTCGAGATCGCCAGCGCGCGCACGGTTCCGGCCTGAATCTGCGGCTCGAGTTCTGCGAGACCGTTGATGCCGACCGAGACCTGCCCGCCCAGGATGGCTGAGAGAGATTCGCCGCCGCCGGAAAACGCCACGTAGTTGATGCGTCCCGGGGCTACACCGACTGCTTCGGCAACCAGGCCTGCCAGGATCTGATCGCTGCCGCCGGCCGATCCGCCACCCCACGACAGCGACTCCGGTCGCTCGCGCAGCGCGCGAATCATGTCGCTGAGCGTGCGAAACGGCGAGTTCGCTGGAACGACAATCGCCTCATACTCGCCGGTGAGGCGCGCGATCGGTGTGACCTCGCGCAGCGTCACCGGGGACCGGTGCATGACCACACCACCGAGCATGATCAGCCCGGATACGAGCAGTGTGTCCTCACGTCCCTGCTCAGAACCGACGAAACGAGCCAGCCCGATCGTCCCTGCCGCGCCGGCAATGTTCTCCACCGGCGCGCTTCGGACGAGCCCCGATCGTTGCAGCACCTGCTGCATCACGCGCGCCGTCTGATCCCATCCGCCTCCGGGCGCCGCGGGCGCGATCAGCCGAAGCTGATCAAATGAGGGTTGCTGCGCAGTGACCACTCCCGCACAGAACGGGAAGAGAAGCGCTGCTATGAGTGCACGGTGCGGGCCACGCTTACGCGGGAACCGGGACATCGATCTGCATTCTATGCTCTGGAGCTACCGAGAGGACGGAGACACGGTTCGCCACGGAGCCACGGGGACGCGGAGGGCGGGTGGGTCCGCGCTCAGCGCGGACGGGATCGAGCGCAGCCGGCGGCACGCAGGCACTTCAAGCGACAGTGCACGTGCCTGCGCGCCGCGGGCAGCGCTCGATCCAGTCGCCGGCCAAAGGGCGGCGACCCACCCGCACTATCGGCTCCGCGCCTCCGCGTCTCCGCGGCGATCCGTTTCCTCCGTAATCTTCGTTACCTCGGCACGATCACGTCGAGCTCGGCAAGCAGGTACTCACGAAAGAGCGGGTAGTTCTCGATCATCGGAAAGTGACCGATGCCCTTCATGACAGTGACTCGCGAGCCGGGGATCGCCTTCGCGACGGCGAGCGTCATTTCCGGCGTACAGGAGTAGTCGTACTCGCCAGTGAGAAGCGAGACCTTGCACACCCGCGTATCGATGCGGGTGATGTCGTCGCGACCGTCCCAGTCGAGGCTGTAGTAGTGCACGTCGCCGGCGTAGACGCCCGGGCCGGCCTGGCTGTACAGCCACCAGTTCTCACGCGCGTTGGCTTCGGGACTCTGTGGCGCACACAGTCCGTAGGTGTATGACGCGGTCATCTCGCCGCCATGAATCGCGGGATGATGCAGGAACTCGTTGTAGCGCCCCGGCGCAAACGCGGTGCTTTCGAGTCCCACGATGCCGCGCAGTTCCTGCTGGTATTCGGCCGCCAGCTTGAGCACGATGGCGCCACCCATCGAGCAGCCAAGGACCACCGGTCGCTCGAGCGAAAGCGCCTTCCACACCGCTCGCGTCAGATTCAGATATTCACTCGTCGTCAACTGATACTTGTGCAGCCACCAGCCGTCTGGTGGCGTCGATCGGCCGTGATACGGGAGATCGAACGCAATCACGCGGAAGCGGCTGGTGACGGCAGCGTCGTTCAGCAGGTGCCGGTATTGCCGGCTGTCCGCGCCAGCCGTATGCAGACACAGCAGCGGCACACCCTGACCGGCCTCGTCGAAGAAGATTCGATGGTCGGCGCCTTCGTGCCGGATGTTGAGGTAGCGGCCAACGATCGGCTCGAGGCTCATGCGCCCACCTGCCGCATCACTTTCATCACCCGATGCAGGGCCCGCGCGTGCTGCATGGCGACGAGCGAGTCCCCTTCCAGCACAAAGCCCGGCACGCGCATCAGCATCGCAAACACATCGTGATACAGCGGCTCGGGAGGCTGGCTCATGTACTTGCGCCAGATGTCCGGGCTCGCGCGAAATCCGAACGCGCACGGGACGCCGAGCCGGGGCGCGACGAACCACTGCACCAATCGACCGCGTTCAAACCGCACGATGCAGCGGTCGTCGCCGCTCGTGAGCGACATCGACAGAGTGAACCAGTCACCAACCACCTGCATCTCGGTGTCGGCATCGAGGAGGTCGCGAAAACGCTGGAGCCATGCCTCGGAAAACATCGCGGGCTCAGGCCAGCAGCGTCGCAATCAGGGACATGTCAGCGCTGCCCGTGGCCGGCATGCGGTGCGCGATCTGGAAGTCGCGCACCGCACCTGCGCACCCCTGACCGAAAATCCCGTCTGCGCGAACATCCACGCCGAGGCGTGAGAGACCAAGCTGCACGAGCCTCACATCCAGGCCCCGCTGCAGAGGCGACTCAACCGCCAGCACACGGCTCCCCGGTGTGGGACCGTCATAGCACCCGCGCGGGCATGCCGACAGTGACGCGAGCGAAATCTCCACGTCCCGAACGACCAGCGGCAACGTCAGGCTCCAGGCGTCGAGCGCAATCAGACGTTTGAAGGAATCCATGCGATACACCGTCGCTCGCAGGTCCCGCCGCGAGTGGTTGGCCAGCCACGCGCCACGCTCGCTGACGTATTGATCAATCCAGCGACGCTCACCGGCAGCGGCGACCGCCCCACACGCCGCGTTCGTGCGATCTCGAAGAGCCGGCCACGATCCCTGCACTGCGCTGTCATAAACGACCGCCACACCGAGCGGGGTGGCGAGGCCTTCACGATCCGCGGCCCGGGCGGCGGTCGCCCAGTAGCGCGAGTCGAAGAACTCGTCCTGCGTGTCGCGCATCACCGGGTCGTCGGCGGTGGCACGGAGCACGTTGTGCAAAAGCAGATCGTTATCGAGGCTCAGGTCACGATCACGAATGCGCACCATGTAGGGTGCCAGCGCGCTCGCAAAGCGAGCGCCTCCGTTCTGGGAGTACTGCGTCAGGAGATCGTGGAGGTTTCCGGACGCGAGCGTCGTCTGCGATCGCCCGAACGTCAGGTGTCCGGTATCGCCGGGAATCACGGTCACGCTGCCGTAGTTGCCGCGTACCTCGCTCGTTTCGAAGATATTGACGATGGCTTCCGCCGTCCGTTTCTGGGTCGCAGTCAACATGTGGAATGACAGGCAAGCTTATTCCAAGATGCTGCGCCCAGACACGGGCCGGCGTTCGTTACGGGTTGGTGCTGAATCTGAACGAAATGCCCCCGCTCAGGCCCAGGCTCGTGCCACCTTCTTCCAGGCTGCTCAAGCTGCGGCCGACGTTGACGAATGTCGCGGCCATCGCCCCCATTGGAAACGCCGCGCCCACCGACACGTCCATCCGCTGACGGCCGATACCAAGCGAATCGAGCACCGCATCGTCTTTCAGTGAATAGGACTGCGTCAACGAGCCGCTAAAGACCGCGCCCAATGGTGAACTCCACTCCAGTGCCGCACCGGAGAAGAAGGATCCGCGCGTGAAGAGTCCCGCCGAACCGTAGACTCGAAACGGCTGCCGCCGCAACTCGAGGCTGACTGGCACGGCGAAATGCACCCGGCCATCAGGGCTGCCTGCGCTCAGCAGCTCCATCGTCGGGCTGATCGCCAGGCCGAACTCGCTCAGCGTAAGCGTGGGATCGACCAGCGTGTACTTCGCACTCAGGTACACATCGTCCATGCCCGATGCGGACCCGCCATCGAATTGCGCACGGTAGAAGGGAACGCTCGCACCGACCTGCAGACGATCGGTCATGCCCAGACCGACGCCCAGCATCGGAAGGTTGGTCTGGCTGGAGCCCAGCATGCGCCAGTGGCCAACGCCGATGCTGGTGTAGCCCTCACCTCGTGTTGAGGCGCTCGCGTCATCGAGCCAGGCGCCAAACTGGCGGTAGGTGCTGACGGGAACTGCCGCCGGCACCAGTGATGTGGAATCGGGCGACGACGTCGAGGGTGATGTCGGCGTCGTCGTTGTCGGTGATGATCCCCGCGGCGCCTTTGGGCGACCTTTTCCTTGCGCCTGTGCAAGGCCAGGAACCGCGAGGGTGAAGCTCAGAAACAGAGCGATCGCTGAGGGGAGTGCGCGACGTGTCACGTTCGCTCCTCCTACTTCGCTACCTGAGTCGTCGAGGTGCCGCGTGCCGGTCGTGGTCCCGGTGCTCGGTCGTGCCGGTGCCGGTCGTGCCGGTGCCCGTCGTGCCAGTGCCCGTCGTGCCGGTGCCCGTCGTGCCAGTGCCCGTCGTGCCGGTGCCCGTCGTGCCGGTGCCCGTCGTGCCAGTGCCCGTCGGAGCAGGCGCAGGCGCGGCTGGCGGAGCATTACGTACCTGCTTCGCCGCCTGACCCAGGCTCAGACCATCGACAGTCATCGCTTCCTTGAGCTGGACGAAGTCGATGCCTCGATTCTTCGACGCGTTCAACGCTGCGATGAACTGACCCTGATTGCGGAAACCGGTGCTCGCCTCTTCGATGCTCATGTTGGGTGGCAACATGCCCTTGACGCGTGCGAGCTGATCGGCGTTCCTCGAGATCTTCGTCGAGATCGCGTTGGGCTCGAACGTTGGGGTCGTCCCAGTGCTCGCGGTCGTGGTGCTCGTGCTTGAACCGCTCGACGTGCTCGAACCGCTGGACGTGCTCGTTGATGTCGACGCAGTGGTCGTCGTCGACTTCTTCGCGGCACCAGGCGCTGAATGGGTGGTCTTTGCCGTCGCGCCACTGGCCTTGGTTCCGCCCTTGGTCGCCGATGCCCCCTGGGCCTGTCCGCCGCCCTTCGGAGCGCTCGTGCCGACGTTCGATGTTTTCGTCGGCGCCTTACCCGAGCCACGGCCCTGCGCCGCCCCCGTCGTGCCGAGTGCTGCAACCGCCACTGCAGTTACGGCCAAAAGTGAGAATCTTCGCATGTTGGTGGAATCCCTCCGGGGCACTAGCAAGTCCAAGAACAGTGCCGCCTCGAGCGGGGGCTCAACCTTCGAGTAGAGAAGGAATTACCAGGAGAGCTTCGCGGTCGACCGCCGCGAAGTGTGCAAAAGCAGTGAGTCCGGTTTCAGATCTGGTGTTGGACCCTGGTGCGCTGCCAGGGTCCACGGGTCGACGACGGACTAGGAAACGTCGCGCAATCCTTCGGTCAGCTCAATCGACACACCCCACGGATCGACCATCGCGGCGGTGCCCATATTGTTCATTGCCGCGTCCTTCCGGTACGGCCGCGTCAGCTTGATGCCCTTGGCTTCGAGTTGCTTGCAGAACTCCTCGAGTCCCCTGACCTCGTATCCGATGTGATCGTAGACGCGGCCCGCGGTCGGTGCGTGGGTAATGCTCTGGTCCCCCTCCCAGCGAAAGAAGTTGAGCATGTAGCCCACACCGGGCAGATCGGCGCCGATGAAGAAATCCGTCTGACCAGGCCGCAGCGTGGCGTTGAACGCCTTCATGTACCACTGCTGCATTTCCACATACTGCTTGTTGATGTAGTGCACGTGGTGGTGCGTGATGGGCGGTGCGTTCGGTTGCATGTTCGTGACGAGCTCGACCTTCGCACCATCAGGCCCAAGCAGATACGAGAACCGGCCGTAGTTGCCGGCCGTGGGCAATGCGACCTTCTCCCCGGGTGCCGGTTCTCGGCCAGTGGTCAGCTCATATCCATTCGCGACCACCTTGGTGGTCAGCGCAGGGACATCCGGCACGGCGAAACCGATGTGATCGAACGCCGTGCCTCGTGTCGGTCCCGTTGGCTTCTGCACGTTGAGAAAGAGATAGACGTCCGGGAAACGAATGACCTCCGTGTTCCCGATCTTCATGGCGGTTCCGCCAAGCGTGTCGACCCAGAATTTCTTGTGGGCCTCCACGCTGCTGACGTTCAGATGGTAATGACCAACGATGACCGGCGCCTGCTTGTTGAGAAGCTGCGCGATCGGACGCGACGATGCTCCCCACACGATCAGGCTCACGGCAAGAGCCCACACCACTCGCTTCATAGGGTCCCTCTCAGAGAGTCAAGTCCATTCCGGCACCGAAGGCACTCTCAGGTCCTCGATGTCGGGCAGATCGAATCCGAAATCGTCGTTCAGGAGTGTGCGCAGCGCGGCGCGACTCTCCAGCACGTGCTTCTCCTCGCCGCTGTCGTGACGCCTGGTCAACGCCCGATTCATGACCGAAACACGACCCTTGTCGGTAATCGCACGCAACATGAGATTTGTCACGAAGGGCGACGCCGGAAACGTCGAGACGAAATGATTCGCCATCACGAAGTCGACGGGCTCTGCGGGCTCGAGCATCGAGGACCAGAGGGGGGTCGTCTTGCCATCGATCTGCGCCTCGAGCACCCATTCGTCGCCACGCTGGACCATACAGTGCACATCACGGTTATCGCGTACTTCCGTCCCCTGCACCGGTACGGGAACGAGCGGACCATGCCCACCGAAGCCCGGATCGAGAACGTACCGTTCGTCACCGAGCCGGACAGTCAGGAACATGTGTGTCTGCGGAGCCTCGCTCCGAGGTCGCAGGAGGATGACGCGCGCCGTGTGGACGAGGGGGCTGAATCCAAGATCCACGAGCGCGGACTGAAGCAGCGTTCCGTGCTCGAAGCAGTAGCCGCCGCGGTGTGCCGCGACGAGTTTGGCGTAAACACTGTCCCGATCGATCCGAATACCGCGGCCCAGCAACACATCGAGGTTCTCGAAGGGGATGTGCGTCATGTGTGCACGAAGCACACCAGCCATGGTGCGATACGTCACCTCGCGCGGACCGGTCCAGCCAATCCGCGCGAGGTAGCCGTCGAGATCGAATGACGTCACGGGCAGTGGCGGGTCCTGCACCCCGCCGGCTCTAACGCGGTCCACCCTCGGGAATAGGCTGGCCACCTACGGTCAGGCCGCCCTGGATCGGCCGACGTGGCCGCACGATTCCGCGCTTGGCGTCCTCTTCAAGCGCCTTGTCTTCGGCGCGCTCTCCGCCGAGACCCTGAAGGATCGCGAGGTTGCCTTCATGACACTCGTACGGAAGCACCTGGTAGCCCTCTGGTGAGGTATAGGGAATCATGATCGTGTAGGGGCGCGTGTAGGTCTTTGGATCGCTGATCGTCGCCTCGTATCGCAACAGATCTCGCTCGACGCGCGTGATGCGTTCGACGATCTTCAGCTCCGTGCTGGCCAGCACGTTGTTCCCCGGCGTCGTGGCCTTGCCGTTGAAATTCGTCGTTTCAATGACGAGCGTGTCACCTTCCCAGTGCCCTCGCGAGTCGCCGAGATAACCGCGCACGCCGCTTCCGACATGTGGACGACCGTCGAGCGGGATCACTCGCGCCTCATGAATCATCTCGGACATGATCACCGCGTAGCCGGGCGCCTGGACGATACGGTAGCCGTTGCCGTAGATCTTGGGAGTCATCGATCCCACGACCCCGAGCGTCACACAGCGATCGTAGAGCGTGAAGTCCGCCGGGCTGTCGAGTGGCCCGTTCCCGTAGGTACCCGGTGGTGTGCGCCGCTGCTCCGCGCCAGCCACGAGTGCCGGCGTGCGTCCGTTGGGCGGGTCGACGATGAGAGAGGTCTGACGGAACGAGCGAGTCAGCCAGGAGTTGTCGTTGCGGAACGAGCCGACGGCATTCTCCGCGCGTTTTCGAGTCGCCTCATCACGTTTCACCTTCTCGGCAAACTCCTGGTCGGTCAGCTCCGCCTTCGTCCCGAGCTCCTCCGGGCGCTGAAGAGGGATACCGAATGCCGAATCGCCGGACCAGACAGCCTGCAGATCCGGATCGCCCCACGGGGTTCGATTCGGCGTCCATGCCTTAGCGGTCGCCGAGCTCGGCGCGTTTGCGACGTGGTCCTCGCGTGTCTGAGCGACCAGAGCCGATGTGGTGCACACGACGATCAGCACGCATCCACAAGTCGCGGAGAATCGGCCGTTCATGACGTCTGCTCCTTCCCTTCCGCCAGCGCAAAGTGGCGCGTCGGCATTATCCCTCCAAATCAGAGGAGACTCACGGACGAGCCTCAAAAACCGCAACCGGTATCAAGCACGGTGTCCCAGCGCCCGCTACAGTGAACTGAGATGAAGCCCGACACCCGCTCCTTCTACGTTCGAGCCGTTCAGGCCACCATCGAACACATCGCTCAGCATCTTGACGATGCGCTCGAACTGGAGGCACTGGCGCGCGTCGCGTGTCTGTCGCCCTATCACTTCCATCGCGTCTTTCGCGGGATGGTCGGCGAGACGCCGCTCGAACTCGCGCGCCGGCTTCGGCTGGAGCGAGCGGCGTGGAGGCTGCGCGACAAGGAGCGAGCGGTCACCGAGATCGCTTTCGATGCCGGTTACGAGACGCACGAGGCGTTCACGCGTGCGTTCCGTATCGCGTACAGCACATCGCCCAGCGGTTTTCGATTGCGGACATACCCCCGAATAGAGATCGCCGCCGCGTGCGGTGTGCACTTCAGTGAGGACGGAGTGATACCAGCATTCGTCCCCAGAAACTCAGGAGGACCCACCATGGACGTCGAAATCAAGGACATGCCAGATCTTCGTGTGGGAACGGTGAGACACATCGGTCCCTACAATCAGATCCCCAAAGCGTTCGAGCGCCTCGGTGCGATCGCCGAGTCCGGCCGGACTCCTTCACCACGCGGGCACCATGATCGCGATCTACCACGACGATCCCGAAAGCACCCCGCAGGATCAGCTCCGCTCGGATGCGGCTCTCGTGGTGCCCGAAGGGGTCAAGCTGCCGGAAGGACTCGTCGAGCAGCACATCGCCGGCGGCCGCTACGCGCGCACCGTGCACGTCGGACCATACGAACAACTCGGCGACGTCTGGGCACGTTTCCTCGGGGAGTGGATCCCTGCCAGCGGGAACCGGATCGGTGATGGTGTGAGCTACGAGATCTACACGAACACCCCGGCGCAGGTACCGAAGAAGGAACTGCGAACCGAGCTTTACGTGCCGCTCGCTTGACAGTCTCCTGGAACTCCTACTGCACGATCGTCGTCGGCGGTATCGTCCCTGGCTTGGGTGTGCCCAGTCCCTTGAACAGGAAGCGCTGAAATCGGCGCGCATCGAAGTTCTCGCCGACATAGATGTTGCCTTTGCTGTCGACGGCGATCGCGTGCGGCACGTTTAGCGAGCCGCCGAAGATCCCCTGCTGCCCGAAACGAGCGATGACCTGCAGCGTGCTGCGGTTCAGAATCCACACGTGATGGTTGGCGCCATCGATCATGTAGAGGAAGCGCTGCTCGGGGTCGGCTGAGAGCGCAAAGCCGGACGCCGCTCCGGCGAGCAGCGTTCGCCGGGAGATGAACGCCTCCCGCACGAACGTGCCGTCCTTTCGAAACACTTGGATGCGATTATTCGGCCGGTCGGCCACGTACACGAGGCCGTCCCGCGAGACCGAGATGTTGTGCGGCAGGCGGAACTGCTGCGCGGGCGGCGCGTCGGGATTGTACGGACCGAGATCGGCATCGTCCGGGCGGTTCCCATATGCGCCCCACATGCGCTTGAACGCAAACGTCTCGCTATCGAGGACGATGACACGGCGGTTGCCGTAGCCGTCAGCCACGTATACCTCGTTGCTCGCTTGATCCACGACGAGATTCGCAGGGCCGCGCATGTTCGTTGTATCGGCGCTCCCCTTGCTCATGCCCGCCTTGCCGAACTGCCGGAGAAACTTGCCCTGGCGCGTGAAGGTCAGGAGCTGATGATCCTTCGCGCCGTTGCCCGCCAGCCACACCACGTCCTTGTGGTCGACGAATACACCGTGCTCGGACTGCGGCCAGTCGTAGCCCGCACCCGGACCGCCCCATGAGTTGACGAGCGTGCCGCTCTGGTCGAATTCGAGGACGGGAGGCGCAGGCACACAACAGTCGGCCTTGGGTGGCTTGTCGTCCGCGCCCGACATGCGCTCGTTGCTGAGCAGCGTGCCGGGACGTTGCACCACAAATAGATGGTCCTGACGATCAACGGCAAGCCCACCGATCGGACCGATCGCCCAGTTCTCCGGCAGCGGCTTCGGAAACGAAGGGTCGTACTCGAATATGGGCACCTGAGCACTTTGTGCCAGAGCTGTCACGCCCTCGTGTGCCGTCGTGAAAGAGACGGCGCACGCGGCAACAGCCAGCAGCATTCCCCTGATGCGAATCCGATCCATCGCTCCTCCCCCTTTGACCTCCGTTAGCTCCCACTGAATCGCACGCGCGTTGCCGGATCGAGCTTCGGAGGACGACTTCCCTGCCGCACGGCTCCGGCAACTGGTGCGTACTCCAGTTCTTCGCCGCTGGCCGCGCAGCGCAGCATGAGACCGCCACGGCTCATATCGCCGCGGCCGACAAAGGCAGGTGGAAACAGCAGCCGCTCACCGAAGATCGGCAGCAGCACCTCGACGTATTTCCCCGAGGCAATACTGCCCAGCAGCACGACGTCGCAGTCAGGCCCGAGGCTGGTGAAGAGGGTGCGCGCACCCTGCTCGAGCGGGCGACGGTAGCGCGGATTCGTGAGATCGATCGGAGCTCCGGCAAACGCCTGGATCGATTGGCGCGTCACCGCGACGTCAGCTGCACGCAGGCCGGCATTCGGCGTAATGATCAGCACTCCGCTCGCGACGAATCGATCGGTCGGATCCGGCGGCCGGCTGAATCGCCGCGCGTACGCCAGCTTCCCTCGGAAGTAGAGGCCGCTCACGAACGCGAACACGTCACCGAGCGGTGCACCCTCGGGCGTCCGCAGTTGCGCCGCAAGCGGAAACTGCGCGGCGTCGGACACGACACGCCGCGCTCTCACACCTCCGCAATTGGCCGGGGACAGCAGAAAGACGCGATGCTGCACTCTCAAGCAGTCTAGCGAATCAGATCGAACTGCCGCACGTACTTGACGATGAACGCGCGGTTGACCGGACCGAGCCCCCGTAGGCTCTCCGTGTCGTTGTAGACCACGAACAAGCCGGTGCCGGCGGTTTCGAGCACATGAAACCTCAGGTTGGTGGACCAGCGACTGGTCCTGTCGTTGTACTGGATGAGGCTCTGCACGAACACCGACGGCGTGAAGTTGTAGGTCACGCGCATGTTGGAGAGATTGGTGTCGAAGGCGCCCTCAGGCAGATCGATCGACCGATAGGACCATGCCGCTTCGAGCGTGAACCGGCCGCCTTGCCTGATCTCGACCTCGAGCGTCGGGCTGTTCTGAGTCCCGGTGAGAAACTGGCCGACGTCCCACTCGAGTTCGGCAGACATCCACTTCCGCTGATCCGTATTCGCACGCATTCGATAGTACAGACCGCCGTGTTCTCCGACTGGCACGACGATGCCGGGATAGATCTCGAAGGGTTCGCGGAATCCCTCCCACTCTCCGTTCAGCGCCGTGTCGATGCGGTTGCCGTTCTCCCAATCCCAGTGGTTGTCCAGATGAAGGTCCGCACGACTCAAACCGCCATCGAGATATTCGTAACGGGTGTACTGCACGTGGGGCTGCCATTCGCGGAAGCCCCAGTCGCGAATCTTCTGCTGGCGCATCGTGAGGTGGTATCGGCCGTGGATGCGGCTGTAGCCGTCCTCGTTTTCGAGAAATCCGACCTCGGGATTGAAGTCCTCTCCGGTGCGCCCATACTCGAAGCCGACGCGGTGCGTCCCGTCGCTGTATTCAGAGTCGACGTTATAGGCGTAGTCTCGCCCGGTCAGGTCCGGCGTTTCCGTGCGCGCGGCAAAGCCCGCCATCGTGAAGTACTCACCCACGCCCAGCCGGCCGTCAACACCCCACGTTCGGTTCCAGTCACCGGGCGGCGAGAGGCTTCCTGTTCCTGACCGGTTGACGAACATCGCGCCAATGCCGGAGCGGTTGGGCAACTCGCGGCTGACCCGGATCACGGAGAAGTTGTTCGCGGGAACCAGCCGGATGTCTTCAGTCTGCATGTTGAGGACGCCGACGTTGACCCCGCCGATCTTTCCGGTCAGGCGTCCGCCCGCGAGGATCGGCACGATCGCACCGTCTTCGTCGAGGCCGATGCGGCGGCTGAAGAACAGGTCGATCTCGTCTTCCTTCCCGATCGTGAAGAGACCCGAGTTTTCGAGGAAGAAGGGACGCTTTTCCGGAAAGCGCAGGTTGAATCGCGTGAGGTTGATCTGCTCGGTGTCGACCTCGACCTGCGCGAAGTCGGTGTTGTAGGTCAGGTCGAGGTTCAGGCTCGGCGTCAGACCGAACTCGGCGTCACCACCAAATTCGCCGTCGAGATTGGTCGACGCTCCCGGCAGGAAGTTGCGATCGGCTGAGCCGACGACGTAAGGAAGGATCTTGAAATTGCGGGGTGCGTCGAGTTCGAGGCCGCGCAACTCCCCGGCGGAGGTCAGTCGGTTGAGCTCGTACACCCGCTCGAGCGGCGCCCAGTACGTCCGCTCGCGCGTCCGCTGAATCACGCGATGGAAGTTCACGCCCCAGGTCTGCGGTGGCGGTCCGTATCGCAGCGTGCGCAGCGGAATCTTGAACTCGGCGGTCCACCCGGTGGGTGACATAGTGGTTTGCACTTCCCAGCTGCCATCCCAGTTCTCTTCCTGTTCACCCTGGTCGCGCACCTGCGCGTCGTACTGGATCCCGGCGACGTTGGTTCCGAACACGAATCCGTTTTGCCGATCGTGGAACGTGTCGAAGATCATCTGGAACGAATCCATATCGTCGAGGCCGGCATCGCGGCGGGTGTCGGTCGTGACAATCAACGACGGATCGCGATCGTGAAGGACGACGCCGACGTAAATCGCTTCATCGTCGTAGAGAAGTCGCACCTCCGTCGTCTCGGAGCCAGGCAGACCTTCGAATGGCTCGGCTTGGACAAAGCTTCTGAGCGGTGTGGCGTCCAGCCACATGCCCTCGTCGAGCATGCCGTCGATGTTCGGAGCTTCTGTCACCCGAATCGCCGAGGCAACCGGTGGCGTACTTGCAGGAATGGCAGTGGATGACTGCGGATCCGGAGGCTGGGCCCATAACGGCGACAGGCTTGCACCTGCCAGCACGATGCCCGCGACACACACAGGTATCGAGAGTGATGACATTGCAGTTTGGCCAACCATTATGGCCGAGGTGACGCCCCGCCGGGCCCAGGGGCGGCCGTGCTTGACACGCGTCAAGGCGTAGAACGAGATCGCCGTCAGGTACGTTTACCAGAACGCTCAGTTTGTGGAGAACGACATGCCCATCGCACAGAGGATTACGCCTTTTCTCTGGTTCGCTCACCAGGCTGAGGAAGCCGCCAACTTTTACATTTCCATCTTCAAGAACTCGAGAATCGTGACCGTGACACGGTACAGCGAGGTCGGCCGCGAGATACACGGACGGCCTCCGGACTCAGTGATGACAGTCGTGTTCGAGCTCGACGGGCAGACGTTCATCGCGTTGAACGGCGGCCAGGTCTTTCAGTTCTCCGAAGCCATCTCATTTCAGCTCAATTGCGAAACGCAGAAGGAAATCGACTACTACTGGAGCGCGTTGTCGCAGGGCGGGGACCCGAAGGCCCAGCAATGCGGCTGGCTCAAGGATCGGTACGGTGTCTCCTGGCAGGTTGTGCCCGCCAGGCTCACGGAATTGATAAAGGACCACACGTCTGACACCGCCAAGCGGGCGATGGAAGCCATGCTGCGAATGAAGAAGATTGATATCGCCGAGCTCGAGCGCGCCGTCGCGGTGAAGGCGTGAGCACTCCACTCGAAGACTACGCGCTCATCGGCGATTGCGAGACGGCGGCACTCGTGTCGCGAACCGGATCGATCGACTGGCTCTGCTGGCCGCGGTTCGATTCCGGCGCGTGCTTCGCCGCATTGCTCGGCACGCCGGAGCACGGACGATGGCTCGTGAAGGCCGCTGACCCGAAGTCGCGGAGTACGCGCCGCTACCGCCCCGGCACGCTGATCCTCGAAACCTCCATTGAAACGCCGGACGGCGCGGTGACGGTGATCGACTTCATGCCGCTTCGCGGGCGCAACTCCGACATCGTCCGACTCGTGCGCGGCGATCGCGGCCGGGTTGTGATGCACACGGAACTGGTGCTGCGCTTCGACTACGGCCGGACGGTTCCCTGGGTCAATCGCCTTCCTGACGGCACGTTCCGCGCCATCGCGGGGCCCGACATGGTGGTGATGCACACGCCCGTCGACCTGCAAGGCGAGGACCTCAAGACGGTCGCGACGTTCGAGGTGACTGCAGGAACGACCGTTCCGCTGGTCCTGACACACGGGCCATCACACCTGCCTCCGCCAGATGCGATCGATGCCGAGGAGTCGCTGGCGGCGACCGAGAAGTATTGGACCGAGTGGACCTCGCGCTGTCAGTCGCAAGGGAAATGGGCTGACGCCGTCACGCGATCGTTGATTACGCTGAAGGCGATCACCTACACGCCGACCGGTGGCATCGTCGCCGCCCCCACGACCTCATTGCCAGAGCAGCTCGGGGGAATCAGGAACTGGGACTACCGCTTTTGCTGGTTGCGCGATGCCACGCAAACGCTCCTCGCGCTCATGAATGCCGGTTATTACGATGAGGCGCAGGCGTGGCGTGACTGGCTCCTGCGCGCTGCCGCCGGATCTCCGTGGCAGCTGCAGATCATGTACGGGCTGGCCGGCGAACACCGCCTCCCGGAGTTTGAGATTCCCTGGCTGCCAGGCTACGAGAATTCGAAGCCCGTCCGCATCGGCAACGCGGCACACGGGCAGCTGCAACTCGACGTGTTCGGCGAGGTCATCGACGCCATGCACCAGGCACGGCGCGGAGGACTTCAGACTCGTGACATGGACTGGGCGTTCCAGCGCGCAATACTCGAGCACCTGGAACAGATTTGGGACCGCCCGGACAGCAGCATCTGGGAGGTACGGGGAGAGCCAAGGCACTTTACGTACTCAAAGGTGATGGCGTGGGTCGGGTTCGATCGAGGCATCCGCGCCATCGAAGAGGCGAGGCTGAAGGGCCCGTTGGAAAAATGGCGCGCTATCCGCCGGCGCATTCATGAGGAGGTCTGCACCTGCGCTTTCGACCGTGACCTTGGGAGCTTCGTCCAGTCCTATGGCTCGAAAGAGCTGGATGCCAGCTTACTGCTCATGCCCACGACGGGCTTTCTGCCGCCCACCGATCCGCGGGTGGTCGGCACGATCGAGGCAATCGAGCGGCGCCTCTTCATCGATGGATTCATGCTTCGCTACGACACGCATTCGAGCGAGGACGGGCTGCCACCGGGTGAGGGTGCCTTCCTGGCGTGCAGCTTCTGGCTGGCGGACGCTTTGCTGCTCATCGGTCGAGACAGTGACGCGCGCGAACTGTTCGAGCGACTGCTTTCGTTGAGAAACGATGTCGGCCTGCTTGCCGAGGAGTACGACACGAGTGCGAAGCGCCTGGTGGGCAACTTCCCACAAGCCTTTTCGCACATCGCGCTGATCAACTGTGCCCACAATCTCGCGCACGCGAAGAAGCCGGCGGAGCAGAGAGCGGCGCGCTAACGTCAAGCCCAATCTCCAACTCCCATACTCCCAACTCCCAACATCGATTCGTCGCCTTGGGAATTGGGAATTGGAAGTTGGCAGTTGACTAGCACAAGACCGCATAGTGCCTCGTCAGAACGAGTACTTCACTGCCAGTTGCACGACGCGTGGATCGAGGGCGGTTGTGATCGTCCCGAAGTTCGCCGCGCCGTGCATGGCGGCCGGTGCACCGAAATTCGCCGTGTTCAGCAGGTTGAACACTTCAGCGCGCAACTCGATGGCACGCTGGCCCCCGATACGGACCAGGCGCATTACCGCGAGGTCGACATCGCGATACGACGGACCTCGCACAGGGTTGCGCGACGCAGTTCCGATTTGGAATTGGTTCGCCGTCGCGAACGCCGCTGTGTTGAACCAACGAGCGGGCGTCCGCTCGTCAGCGGGCAGTGTGGGATCGCCAACGAGATTCGGACGCTGCGTCGTGAAGCCGGCATACCCGAGAGAATTCGCCTGCGTCACTGCTACGGGAACGCCCGACTGCAACGTGACCACCGTCGCGATACTCCAGTCTCTGGCCAACATACCGACGACCCCGTGCGGCTGTTTCGCACGGCCCTCGCCGATTGGCAGATCCCAGACGACCGAACCGCCGAAATAGTGGGGAATATCGCCAGTGGAGTAGTCGTAGTCACGATCCAGATTGTGACTGTCCGCGACGGCGGCGTTGGTCAACGGCCCGGTGAGAATCGACGCGTCGAACACCGACGAGGCCGTGTCCTTCAGCGTCGAGTAGGTGTAGGCGGCCGAGTAGGTCAGCCCTTTTGAAAAGCGCTGACGGATGCTGAACGCCACGCCTTGGTAATTCGTCACGCCGACATTGTTTCGATAGAAGCTGACCGCGGTGTACTCCGGATACGGTTTCAGGAGCTGCGCACGCGTCACCGTCGGGTCGCCGATCGAGGATGAGCGCGGAATGATCCCGAAATAGGGATTCGGAACCCTGACAAGGAGGGCCGAGCCGAGTGCCAGTTGTTCCTCGGTCAACTGGTTGATGTTGCTGTCAGGGATGCCGACATGAGTGATCTTCGATCCGAGGTACGCACTTCGACGACCGTGTTCGTCGTCAGCTCCCGCTGCACCGACGCGTTCCACTGCTGCGCGTAGCCTGACCCGAGCCCGGCATCGACCGTGAAGACGCCTTGCCCAAGGCCAGCGGTCGGACTGTGGTCGAGTGGTGCCGTGGTCGGTCCATTCGCCAGGACGAAAGCCGGCGAAATGTTGTCGAGCGTGCGGAGCGTGGCCTCCTGCAGGAACGGAAAGTTCGGCGTCGTGAATGGCGTGGTGATCCCGGCCATTTCGATCCAGACGAGTCCGTAGCCCGAGCTCAGGACTGTCCGGTCCGTCAGGCGGTAGACAGCGCCGAAGCGCGGGCCGAAATTGTTCTTCTTGAGCGGCCGCACGGGATCCGTGCCCGGATAGTCGAGCACCCGCGTCTCCAGGTTGAGCACCGCGGTCTGGCCGTTGATCTCCGTGGATGGAAAGTTCAGCGTGTAGCGCAGGCCCGGATTGATGGTCAGGCGGTCGGATACCTTCCAGTCGTCCTGGATGAAGTACTCCTGAAAGTGAGCACGTTCCTTGATGTCCGACTGCTGGAACGAGATCGCAAAGTTCTGCACCTGGCCGAGCAGGAAGCTCGCGAACGCGTTGCCGGTGCCGGTGACCCCGGGTAAGTCGCTGCCCACGGTGCTGAACGTGAAGTTGCCCGTGGGCCAGGGGGGCTGGATCACGTTGAGCCGCTCCCAGCGCCAGTCGAGGCCCATCTTCACGGTGTGCCGGCCCTTCAGCCAGGTCAGCGAATCGGCGATTTGCGTGACGCTCGTGCTGAAATCCGACGCGGTGTTCATCGGAGACCCGATCTGCTGATAACCGTTGGGAGCGAAGGTGGGCAACGTGTTGGCGAACGCCCCATTCACGGGGATCCCCGGAATGTTCAGTGCGGTCCCCGCTGGTGAGGGCAATTCCGTTGCGATCCGATCGACGCTGCGACGCGTATCTCCGACGCGCACCTCATTGAGGAGGTTGGGCGAGAAGGCGCGCTGATAATTTGAGGCAAACGCCCAGGACCGCGTCTCTTGCGGTCCCACCGCGACGCTGCCGGCCACGATGGTCCCGCTGCCGTCTGGAAACGCGGTGACCGGTTGGGCCTGACCGCGGAAGTAAGTCAGGCGTCCGAACACCTGATCCCGGCCGGAAGCGAACTTGTGATCGAGGCGTACATCGCCCTGATCCTGATCGTCGAGTTCATTGGCCGTCCGGCTGTAGTTGTTCGCTGTGCCGGCAGACGTTGGCTGGGGGTAGCGTTCGAGCAGCGAGAGCGCGGCGGGATCCATCGCGCTCCCCGGAATCGTGTTGTTGGGAAATGGCGAACGCGTCGACCCGACCGGTGGTTCGCGGATCGTAGATGGTCGGAACCCGCCCGGCGATCGCCTCGGTGAATATCCCCTGCCGCTGCAACAGCGTGGGAACGGTTGACGTCACCGTTCGCCCGATCGTCTGGCGCTGCCCCTGATAGTCGACGAAGAAGAACGTCCGGTCTTTCACGACAGGTCCTCCGAGCACCCCACCAAACTGGTGCCGGCGGTACTCGGGCTTCACCGGGTTCGTCGCTGGAAATAGTTCCTGGCGTTCAGGGTCTCGTTGCGAAAGAACTCGAACAGCGTGCCGTGAAGCGCGTTGCCGCCTGATTTGGTGGTGAGGTTCACCACTCCCCCGTTGAACCGGCCGAACTCCGCGGGTGGGCTGTTGCTCTCGATCTTGAATTCCTGAATGGCATCGACGATCGGGTAGTACGCGAGCTGCCCCGGCTCCGGCTGGAGCACGGAGATGCCGTCGAACAGATACTCGTTCGTGCGAGGTCGCCCGCCGTTGATGCGGGGCAGCACGGAATTCGGCGGCAAGGCGACGCCAGGGGCGATAGCGGCGAGCATGATGAACAAGCGTCCGTTCAGCGGCAGCTGCACGACCTGTTCGTTCTCGACCACCGTCCCAAGGCTCGCGGTCTCGGCTCGCACGATCGGCGCGTCGCCGACAACCGTCACCTTTTCGTGAATGCCCCCGACGCTGAGGTCGAAATCGATGCGCGACCTTCTCACCAGTCGTAAGACGGATGCCCTCGCGGCGCACGGCGTGAAGCCCGAGAGCTCGACATCGACGCTGGTACTCCCCAGGCGCCAGACTCGCAGCGGTGTAGACACCATCGCCATTCGAAACGACGACTCGCTGCAGGTTTGTCCGTGTTTCGGTGACAGTGATGGTCGCGCCTGGAGCGGCGGCACCATCCTGATCCTTACCAGGCCAGTGATCTCCCCGGCAGCCACCTGGGCTCGGGCGGGCAACGCTCCAGCGGAGCACACACACGCGATGGTGAGGCAGATTATTCGTTGCCGCCGGACTCCGCTCATTCGACCTCCTGAAACTACAGAATGTAGATCGGTTTGAGCTGACCATCAAATCGACTCAATCCGACTTTATACGGTTTTGTCTGGCGGCGGGCGGGTTTCGAGGCCCGCCTCTTCGGCTTCGGCAACTACGGCACCGCGGCAAGCTACGATGGTGGGATTGTCCGCAGTTTGGGAATCACGTCGATCGAGACGGACTTGATGAGTGCGTAGAGCCGCGCGCCGACAGCGATGTCGAGTCTCTCGATCGCGTCGCGCGTGACCTCCGCGAGCAGGTGGACGCCGCCGACAGCGATCTGGACCATTACGTGATCGAACGCGGGATCGGCGTTCACTGCGGACACGGTGCCGGCAATCGCGTTGTGCAGGCTGAGACCGGCCGGCTCGCTGGCGGCCAGGATCACTTCACGTGCAGGTATCCGGACGCGCACAACGGTTCCGGCACCGAGCGCACGATCCGAGGTGAGCAGCGCTGCCGCCGTCAAACGCCAGCTCGAGCAGGCCGCGCTCGGAATCCCTGCGGGTGACCCGCGCGTCGAAGATGCTGCCGAGCCCAACAGCCTCACGCAGCCACGACAGATCGGGACGACTCATCAGGCTCGACAAGCGGCCGACAGGCGACTGAGGTGCCGCGGTCGAGCAGAAGCAGATGCGTTGCCAGCCGCACGACGTCCTCGAAGTCGTGCGTGACCAGCACGATCGGAATATCGAGCGACTTCCTCAACCCGTCGATCTCGTCCTGCAGCCGTCGTCGTACTGTTCGGTCCACCGCGGCAAACGGTTCATCCAGGAGCAGCACCGCCGGCTCGCGAGCCAGTGCCCGCGCAAGAGCGACTCGCTGGCGTTCGCCACCCGACAGCTCGTGCGGACGCCGCTCGTAATGGTTGGCAAGGTGGACAAGCGTCAGCAGCTCGTCGGCTCGTGCACGCCGCTCCCGGCGAGGTCGGTGCCCGAGAGCGGTCATGACGTTGCCGCGTGCCGTCAGATGAGGAAAGAGCGCGTACTCCTGAAAGACGATGCCGACTGCGCGGCGATGCGGCGGAGTGAATGTCCCGGCCGCGGTATCGCCCCACGTCTCGAGCCCGGACTTCACCACGGCGTGACCGGAACGATGCAGGCCGGCAATGCTGCGCAGGATGGTGGTCTTGCCGCTGCCCGACGGCCCGAAGATGGCGAGGACGTCGCCGGGATCACAGGTGAATTCGAGATCGAGGGGAATGGGCGCCTGCTGTCGCAAACTGACCGACAAGCGACGATCAGCCACGATTGAAGCCCGCGCGGCGTGAAAGCGTTGTGGTCAGCATCAGCGTCACAACGGCGATCACGAGCAGCGTTGCCGCCATGACGCCGGCACTGCGGTCGTCGAAGGCCTGCATCCGATCGTAGATGGCGATGCTGAAGGTACGTGTCTCACCAGGAAGGTTGCCGCCCACCATCAACACGACGCCGAACTCACCGAGCGTGTGCGCGAAGGTCAGGATCGCCGCGGTGAGGATGCCGGGCCATGCAAGCGGCACCTCGATGCGCGCGAATCGCTGCCACGGCGAGAGCCGCAACACGCCGCCGCATCCCGAATGTCGGATGGAATGGCTTCGAACCCGCGTTGAATCGGCTGGATCACGAACGGGATGTTGGCGATCGCGGACGCGACCAGCAGGCCCGTGAAGGAGAAGGGCAGCGACTGACCCACAACGGCCTGGAACGCCTGACCGAGCGGTGAACGCGCACCAAACGTCACCAGCAGATAGAACCCGAGCACCGTCGGCGGCAACACGAGCGGCACGGTGACGAGCGCCTCGACCAGCAGCTTGCCGCGGAACTGCCGCACCGCCAGCAGGCGGCCGAACCACACGCCGATTGGCAGCAGGATCGCGATCGTCCCGGCGCCCAGCCAGAGTGAGACGCGGAGCGCAGTCCAGTCCATCGCTAGCGGCTCCGCCACGGGTCGGCCGTGTGGCTCAGGGACACCGTAGCCGTGCTTTCGAAGGATGGCGCGCGCCGCGTCCTCTGAAGGTAGCTGTAGAACTGCGTCGCCGTGGCCCCCGCCTGCTTGAGCAGCACCATGCGCTGCCTGAGCGGTGGATGATCGGCCTCGGGAATCACGGCATAGGTGCCCTGCTCGGCGAATCCAGGCGCGAGCACCAGCGAATAGGCGACAAGCCCGCCCACCGCATTACCTGTCGTGGCGAACTGGGCCGCTTGCACGATGGTGTCACCGAGAACCAGCCGGGGACGGATCGCGTCCCACAATCCCCGCTTCCGCAGCACGGCCTCAGCGGCCTTCCCGTAGGGAGCCACTTCGGGGTTGGCAATCGCAAATCGCGTCACGCCGCCCTGCCGGCGAGACGCGCAAGGCCGTCGAGTCGTGGGTCCACCGTGAGAGGAGAGCCCTTCGGGGCGAAGAAGACCAGTCGCCCGGTGGCGTAGACGACGCCCGCGTCGCGCGTTAAACCGGCAGCAGTCAACTGGCCAGGAAACTCCTCGTCAGCGGCCAGGAACAGCTCGAACGGAGCCCCGTCCTGGATCTGCCGCGTCAAGGCTCCTGATGCGCCGAAGACCACGTCGATCGGCGTCCCCCGATCGCGCGCAAACTGCGCGGCGATCTCGGTCAACGCGACATTCAGGTTGGCGGCTGCCGCAACCGTCGGGCGCTGCGCGACAGACGCGCCACCGCAGGCGGCCACCAGCCCCATGACCACGAGCACAGACCCGATCCGGCGTGACATGATTCCCGAGGCCTAGTGTACCATGATCCGGATTAAATCGACTCACTGGCTGGATTGTATCGACCTATTCAGGTGCAGAACCATACAATAGAGAGTCTATGGCGCTCCTCACTGTCAGAGCGGCCGCCGAGCAACTGGGGGTCGCCTACTCGACCCTGAAGCGATGGGTCCACACCGGCCAGGTGCGCACGACCCGCACCGAAGGCGGACACCATCGCGTGGCTGAATCCGAAATCGAGCGCCTGCTGGCGCGGCAGCAGCCTGAGTCGAAGCGCCGCGTGACCGGCAGCGGCTGATGAAGTCGCTCGACGGCCTCAGCGCACGAAACCGTCTCAGCGGATTCATCGACGAGGTCCGGATCGATGGCCTGCTCGCCCAGGTGCGTCTGCGCGTCGGCGATCAGTCGCTGACGGCCGTCATCACCGCCGACGCGGTTCGCGCCTTGAAGCTCCGGCGGGGCGACGATGCGATGGCGATCATCAAGTCGACGGAGGTCATGATCGCCAAGTCGTCCGGCCGGGAATCGAGGCCGGCTCCCCGCAAACGAACGCGCGCTCGTTGATGTTGACCGTCACGCGGGAAGACGTGGTCTGGCGGTGCCCTCTCGTGACATGATCGTGTGATCCGTACATACGGAGACTTGATGATGAACAGAGTCGTGCTTGCGGTGGCAGTTGCGTTCGCCCTCGGATCCACGCTGTATGTGGCCGCTCAACAGCCCGGTCCTCCCCCGGGCGCTGGCGCGCCCCGGGCGGCCGACGTGGCGGTGGCCCTCCCGGCGGAGGACCTGAGAACGGACTGAACACGCGTCCACCGAATGCGCCGGATCAGAAACCGGCATCGCCCGGGCAAACGCGCGCGCCTGAGCAGAAACTCAACGTGGCCTTCGACGTCGTGACCGTCACTGAGGGACTCGTCAACCCGTGGGGTCTCGCATTCCTGCCCGACGGCAAGATGCTCGTGACCGAGAAGCCTGGACGCCTGCGCGTAGTCAGCGCCGATGGTAAGCAGATGTCGGAACCGGTGGCCGGCCTCCCCGCCGTTGATGCGCGCGGGCAAGGCGGCCTGCTGGACGTCGCCCTCGACCCGGCGTTCCAGAAGAATCAGCTGATCTACTGGAGCTACGCCGAGCCGAAGGACGGCGTGAACAACTCCGCTGTCGCGCGCGGAAAGCTGGTCGACGGCGCGGCACCAAAGGTCGAGAACGTCCAGGTGATCTTCCATCAGTCGCCATCGCTCAACTCGCCGCTCCACTTCGGTGGGCGCCTGGTGTTCGGCCGGGACGGCACGCTGTTCGTCACGCTCGGTGACCGATCGATCACCGAGGGACGCATGCAGGCGCAGAAGATGGACAGCCTGATCGGCAAGATCGTGCGAATCAACGCTGACGGCTCGATACCCAAGGACAATCCCTTCGTGGGCAAGGAGGGCGTGCGGCCCGAGATCTGGTCGTACGGCCATCGCAACATCCAGGCGGCCACGTTGCATCCGGGCACTGGCGAACTGTGGGAGGTCGAGCACGGTACTCGCGGCGGCGATGAAGTGAACGTGGCGCGCAAGGGCAAGGACTACGGGTGGCCGACCATCGCGTACGGCATCGAGTATCAGGGACCGACGATCACCGGCGGCATTCAGCAGCAGGAAGGCATGGAACAGCCGCGCTATTACTGGGATCCGAACATCGCGCCAAGCGGCATGATCTTCTACACGGGGAAGCTGTTCCCGGCGTGGCAGAACAGCATGTTCATCGGCGGCCTCGGCAGCACGAACCTGGTGCGACTGTCGCTGAAGGGTGATCAGATCGTCGGCGAAGAGCGGCTGCTGCAGGATCTGCAACCGTCAGCGAGATCGCTTCCGCGACGTACGGCAGGGACCTGACGGCGCGATCTACCTGCTGACCGACAACGCGAAGGGTCGGATCTTGAAGCTGGTGCCCAAATCGTAGAATCTGGCAATTTCTGATTCTGATCTACGTCTGGTGTCGGCGGGACCGCGTCAGGCTCGCGGCGATCTCGCCGCAGGTGCTCACGAGGGCGACGAGTACCATCGGGGTGACCAGCACAGCGAGGGCGTGCTGCATGAAGTCGCCACCGGCGGCAGCAGCACCATTCGCCAGGGGAAGGCCCAGCGTGACAGCGTAGTAGCACGCGAGCGGCAACGCTGCACGCCGGATCCCCCGGGCTATCGCCGCACACATCGCACCGCTCACGATCGCACCGCTCGCCACGCCGCGATCGAGCCGCCGGGCCAGCTCGTGCAGCAACGTGAGGCCGGCAAAGTAGATCACGATCCCTTCCAGTCGATGGATGTCGGCAGCAGTCAACATCGACAGCGACATGGGATGTGCGCCCAGCCACAAGGCGATCGCGATCCGGGCCGTATTGACCAGCACCGCAGCCACGTACGCGGCCGACAGGCTTCCGATCAACACAACGGCCATCGATGCTGCCGACGTCACACGCCGGACGATCGTGAACACGAGCACGAGGAACGCCGCGGCCATGAAGTTGATTCCCGCGCACGATTTCTCAATCAGAAAGAGACGCTCGTGCGAGACATAACCTTCTCCGGGCGAGAAGACGAACGGAGTTCCCGTCACGCTGCTGACCAACTCCGCCGTCGGGCCCAACATCCACCAGACATCGTCGGCGCGCGCGTCGGAGTAGTGGCGCTTCATCCCCCAGACGACAAGCGCCACCAGGGCCAGCACCAGAAGCTTCGTCTTCACGCGGCCACTCCGGGGTGCCCGCCTCGTGCGCGCATCAGGCTCACCCAACCCAGCAGCGCCAGGGCAATGGCTGCGAGCCAGAGGAGTTCCGGCTCGGAGCCTTGCGTAACGCCAACAGCGCGATCCGATACGCCCTCCGGCAGCGGCAACGGCTGGTCGACCTCGTCACCGTTTGCGGCCGCCCGTACCAGTTCCTGCACCGCGACGAACGACGTGTAGCGGGTGAGCAAGCCGTAGGTCAGTCCCAGAGAGGTGATCGCAGCGACGCGATCCGCATCCGGGGCACGGGGGCCGAAATCAGATAGCTCTGCGATACGTGTGCGCGCCCAGAGATGCCGAAGTGCCCGATGGCTCGCGTCGGAGTTCTCGGGTCCGATGACGAGTGCCGTCTGATAGTGGCCTCGCCCGGTCGTTCCGGAGATCTCGACCGACCCGCTGGCTTTGCCGCGCCATTTTCCGAAGACGACAATCGGACGGCTGGCAAAGAGATCGGGATCTTCCGCGGCTCGACGTCATAGGCATCGAACCCTGCGAACGTCACATCGATGCCGGTGAGGACCGGTGAGTCGATGTAGCGTCGCAGCTTCGCAGCTGCGTCGGCAGCCTCGGCGGGGTCAGTCACGACGAAAGGCTCACCGAGGCCCGCACGGGCGACGCCTTCAATGAGGAACCGGTTCACGCTGCTGCCGATGCCGAACGCGAAGAAGTTGGCGTCGTCGAGCTCACTGCGAACGTAGTCGAAGACGGCCGCTTCGGCCTCGATGTACCCATCGGTCAGCAGGACGATGCTGCGCGAGACCGCAGGCTGACGGGGAATGGCCACTGCCCTCTCGAGCGCCGCCTGGAGCCGCGTTCCGCCGCCACCCTCTTTGCGCCCGAGGAACTGCAGCGCTCGCAGGAGATTGGGACGAGTCGCGGGAACAGAGACCGATGAGAACGTCTCGAAGCCGTCCGCGAAGACAACGACGTTGAAGGTGTCCGAAGGACGCAGCACGTTTACGAGGTCGCCCATCAGCGTCTTGGCCGTATCCAGCGGGAACCCGTACATCGATCCGGACACGTCCACGACGAACACATACTCGCGCGGCGGGACTTCGTCCTGTGTAACGGCTTGTGGTGGTTCCGCCATGAGGAGGAAGAAGTTCTCGTCCAGCCCCTCGTAGAGCAGCAGCCCCGAGGAAATCTGCTGACCGGCCAGCCGGTAACGAAGAATGAAATCTCGATTGCCGGAGAACTGTTCGGAATCGGGAAGCGCCATCTCGACGCGGCTTCGACCGCTCGCTCGGAACAGCAACTCGTGCGAGGGAGAAGCAAGCGTCCTGAACTGGCACGCCGGTCGAGATCACCCCGTGAGGTGAAACTGACTGCGTGGCGCCTCGCCCTGACGGGTGTACGGAGTATTGACGAACTCGTCTCCGGGCGAGGCCTCGCTTTCGCGCTTCTCGGAATAGCGAGGTCCAACGACCGTCGGATAGACGAACTCGTATACGCCTTCGGTCGGCACGAGCAGCTCGGTGTATTTGAGCTCGACCTGGATCGTGTCGCCGGGAAGCACATTGGCGACTTTCATCGTGAAGACATTGGGACGACTCTGCTCCAGCAGGGATGCGCTCTTCCCTTCCTGCTTCGCCGCCTCGAATTCACGTGTCGCGGTCTCCCGCTCGCGAATTTTTGCCACGATGCGCACGTCGCCAACGGTCATCGTCATGCCGTACACGGCGGCGCGTGTCGATGCCGGAAAGACATAGCGGGCATGCAACGGCCGCTCGCCCCGATTCTCGTACACCTGCCTCACGGTGACGTCAGCAATGACGCCCGTGATCGCCACGTCGACCCGGGTGTCCTTCAACGGCAAACGATCGACGGCGGGATCTCCGCCTTCGACGAAGAAGTATGGAGAAAGCGTCTTATCGGCAGGTGGTTGATCTACTTGCGCCGACGCATCGAGCGGAGCGAGCGCAAAGCAGGCCACGAACAAAGAAACGATCCAGCGAATCGAGAGTCTCATGGCGGCCGAAGAGGGCAACGTGACTGCCATCGGCTGCCGGATCGCGACGAAGCCGTAACATCTTGTCAGGCTGAGTGATAACGTGAATTGCCGTTATGGCGCGACGAACGAGCAGGGAGGTGACGCGTGTCCGCTCGTCCACGATCGTGTCGAGCGGGACACCACGGATAAGTTCTACTTTCATGGCGACATCACCGTGCGGAACCCGAGGCCGCCGTCTACGGAGCGGGCTGCGAAAGAAGCCGGAGTTCGAAGGAACATGGCGAGCGTGAACCAGGAAGTCCTTCGTTCTTCGTTCAGGCCGCGCAGCCTGATCGGCTAGAACTGATACGCCAGCGAGTAGATGAATCCCGTCATGCCGACGTCGATCGTCGATCGCACGACCTGTCCATTGAGCAGGTTGCGCAGCATCACGTCATCTGCGTTGCCGGACTGATGATTGAAGCCCGCGGCAAACTGAAACCTGCCCAATGAACCGCTGAGACCAATCGTCCATGTGACGAGGTCGACCTTGCTGAACACGACGTCTTCAGCGCCCACCGGCGATTGGTTGCCGCCGATGCCCGCGTGCACGCGAAGATCGCGACCTCGCAGCGGTCGGATATGTCCGCCCGCACTCACGTTGACGACACCGTCCGACGCGGATGTGATGCCGGGAAACGGTTGAGAGATGACCGTCGGCGGCCGATTCGCGCCGGCATCTCCGTAAATGAGCACCGGCTGGTCGGTGGAAAGCATCGAGTAGGCATCGATGGATGAATACGCCTGCAGGTTGACCTCGAGCTCGATGCGATCGCGCACCCAGGCCGCGCCGCCCTGGAATTCCCACGGCAGGTGATACTCGAAATCGGCCTCCGGATCGAAGACCGACGCACCAAGCGACGCCGTGCCGTTGTCGAGGAGCCCGTCAAGCGTCATGACGCCGCTGCGATGGAATGTCAGCCCCGGGGTGCGGATGGCCGCGCCAAATCGCCAACGCGAAGTGTCGTACTGCACTCCTGCCTGCGAGCGAAGCTGCAGAGCCGATCCCGATGTGCGCGACGCGACCAGAAGCGATCGGAGTCCTGCGGCATCGCCGATGCGATCGCTGGCACTCTGCACGAGCCGCACGTTCATCAGCGAGAACGCCAGGCCTCCGCCGTAGCGCCACGCGCCCTCGCCCTGATAGCCGGCACTAAGTGCCAGGGTGCGGCGCTCGAACGTGGAATCCGCGGAATACGCGAACCGCTGCTGCCCGCCCGGCACGCTCGTAATCAATTCGGAATCGGTCTCCTGATTCCAGGCATTGGTCGTCACCAGTGCCGCGCCAACAGTCAGACGAGGACGTGGTGCGAACGTGAAGCCGACGAAGTTCGGGAGTTGCTGAAACGAGCCGCCCTCATTCGGCAGCGAGTTCGGAGAAATCGACGTTCGCTGATACACCCCGGCACTGCCACTGATTTGCGCCGTGTTCTGGCGTGCCAGGCCGGCGGGATTGAACCATGCCGCGGAAGGATCGCCGACACGGGCGACGTACGCCGGGCCTTCGAGCCCACCGAATGGCCCCACGGGAACGCTGTCGTAGTTGCTCACCACCAGGTTCGGTGGCGGAGTCGTCACCTGATCCACCTGCGCAAACACGGGAGACGCGATTAGGCAGACCGCACAAAAGGCCAGACTGGTCTTCATGGATGCACAGCACCTATTCCTTCTCGCGACGCGTTACACGTTGTTGACGACGCGTTCGGATCGAGCCCGGTTCGCTGGGCCTCTGCTTCGCCCGCGACATATCGTGGCTGCGGGTCACCAAATCCTGTTCACACACGGGTGATACGTCGCGTCACGTGGCCAGAACAGCAGTGATCTCTCGCGCTGCTCGATCGTTCGCGGCACGCCCGGTGCAACTGCAGCGCCAGATGCACCCGGCTGAAGCTACCATTCCCGAATCAGTCGTCGTTCACGTGATCCAGGACGGCTGCCGAATTGGGATTCGCCTCCGCTGGGTCCGTTAGCGTTCTCGGAGGTAGGTCATGACACGAGCGGTTCGCCTCATCTGTTGTGTCGCTCTGCTCTGGTGCTGCGCGCTTCCGCTCAGCGCGCAACAATTTCGAGCGCAGGAGTCCGACCCGGTCACTGTAACGGCCACCATTGAGGCCGTGGACACCACAAACCGTACGGTCACAGTCAAGAGGACCGATGGGACGAGCGCCGAGATCAAGGCGCCAAAAGAGATGCAGGGGTTCAACACGCTGAAAGTGGGCGATCGAGTCACTGCCACATACTACGAAGTCGTTCTTTTGACGATGCGCAAGCCTGGCGACCCGGCGCCGCTCCCCGGGCCGTCGACGACGATTGAACGGAAGGAGCGTAAGCCGGGGTCGGAAACCAGGACACAGCAGACATTCAGGATGACTGTCGAAGCGATCGACGCCAAGGCGCCGTCCGTCACGGTGAAAGGTGAGCAAGGGCGCAGGGTGCTCGCGTTGCAGGATGCGAAATCGCTGCAGGCGCTCAAAGTCGGCGACACGGTCGATGTCACGTACTACGAGTCGCTACTGATTAACGTGTCCCGACCGAAATAGACGCTGGCAAATCGCCCTCAGGGTAGCGCCGCGGCAACGGCACCTCGTTCGACACCCACGAGCGCCCAGCTTGCCGAAGCGCCGGAACCGCCGCGGCGAAAGATGAACGTCGACGGGGTCGCCCATCCCGGCTGCTGCGCGTGCGTGGCCGTCACGCTGACACCCACGAAGTCGCCGGTCATCAAACCCTCAGGTGCCCGCGCCGATCCGCTCGACGCGGTCATCGCTCCGCCAACCGGCGTTCGCTGATCGGTCGCGTTGTCGAAACGGAACCAGTTGAGCTCGTATCTCTCCGGTGCGGTCGCGGCTTTCGCCTCGACCGCCGCGTTCCTGAATGACAGCGTGCCATCCGCCGACAACGTCGGATCGACAACGGGGCACACCTGGTTGATCCAGGCGGCAACCACCTTGTCGCGCCGCGTGACGATCGTCTTCGTCAGGAAGTCGGTCGCGGCCGGATCGCTGTACGCCGCCTTTTCGACGACCCCACGAATCGCTGCGTCAGAGAATTTCGACACGATACGCGCGGCCCAGAATGCATCGTCTGGCCGCATGTTCTCGAAAGCGGCGTTCGGGTATTCCGGTTTCCACTTGAGCGGATCGAACTGCTCCGCCTCGATGCGGCCGACCGATGAAGGCACATCCGGATAGTCGATGGTCATCCACGGCCGCACGTAGAGCCCGAGCGTGGCCAGCGTCAGCCAGCCCGGTTTCTGCTCGAACATGTACTCGTTGCCTGGCCGGTGGCGCTGTGCGTAGACCGTGCCGCTGCCGAGGATGGATCCGAAATCGAACATGTAGTGCTTGATCCAGCCGCGGCCGTTCATCGTCTCGAGCATGTCGAGGCTGTTGATGCCGCGCGAGTCGTCGTGATTGAGCCAGGCGCCGAAGACACGGGCGCCCCGGAGCTCGCGACGGTGTTCGTGTAGAACGAGATCGTTGGGGTCGTCGGGACGCCGGCTGTAATAACGGAAGTTGCCGAGCGGCGTGCCGGAGGCAAAGCGACTGACGAGCACACGGTAGCGACCGTTGTCGAGGCGGGCGGCGCGATTGAAGACGTTGTCCAGGTCGTACTTCTTCATCTGGCGCCGGCGGCCGTTGAGCGGATCGCGAATCGTCGCGCGATCCGCGATGACGAGTGCCTCGCGATCGATCTCCGCAATGTAGACGTCAACCACGTTGTAGCCAATCGCGTGGTAGAACGCCGTCCCGATCATCTCGGCTCCACTGGCGAGCTCCGGATTCGACGGCGGATCGATTTCAATCTGGTAGATCTGCCCGGCGCGGTCGGTCATGCGAAAACCTGGCTGCACGCCGGTGGTTTTTCCGCCAGAGACCTGCCAGCCAGTGATGTCCACGCGCTCGACGCTGTCCGGTCCACGCACGATGTCCGCGACGCTCATCTCCTTCCGGCCAATACGATTGGTGAACCAGCTCGAGTCGGGAACCTCGTCGACGGTGTTGACGTTGAGCGCGCGGACGTCTCGTAGCTCTCCCGGATGTCCAAGCGTGTTGACGAGGAAGTCGTAGCCGTTCGAGTCCTCGATCGGCACGGCCTTCGACGCGTCTATGAGGCGGTCGTTGTCCGTCCAGAGCGGGTCATCCGGATAGAAGCGCGGCGAGGCCGATCGTGTCGAGACGATGGTCGCCACCGCCAGCACAGCGACGACACCGGCGATCGCCGCCTTAGAAAAAGCCGCCAACGACGATGTAGAGATGCTTGCCATCATTGCTCCCGAACGCGGTATCGACGCGGAAGATCACGCCGCTATTGGTGTTGAAGCGGAACCCGATGCCGTAGTCGGACTCGAGATTTTGAAAATTCAGGTCGCCACGCCGATCGGCGACCTTGCCGGCATCGTAGAAGATCGCGCCGTCGAAACCGCTCCAGATCTCCCAGCGATATTCCGCCTGCGCGAGGATCGCGTGCGGGCCGCGGAAGCGGTATTCGCGAAAGCCGCGCAGCGTGTCGTTCCCGCCGAGCGTCGGCATGAAGAAGAACGGCATCGTCTGGTCGGCATCGGTCTCCGAGGTCGAGACGAAGAGCCGCGCGGCAAGAACCCGACGGCCGGCGAGGAAGCCGAAGAACTGCCGTACATCGGCGTCGAAGCGATTGAACGTGAACTGGTCGGTGGTGCGATCGGCGTAGTGCGAGTAGTCGAAGCGATACCAGCCGCCCTTCTTCGCATACAGCGGCTCGCGGTAGTCAACCTCCACGAAGAATGCAGATCGCATGAAATCCGACTGGCTGTCGATGCCCGGCACATCGGACGGGGGGAATAGTTGCGGGACGTCGGGATACTTATCGTTCTGGCCCGCGCCGAGCCGCGGCTGCAGGAACTCCAATCCGCCGCCGACGAGCAGGTGGCGTGCGAATGGCCTGACGCCGGCGCGGCCGCCGAAATGATTCGTTCGAATGGCGTAATCGGATCGCGCGTCACGGTCCGAATCGGGTCCGAGGCCGAAGAAGTTCTCCTGAGGATAGTCGCGGCGGCTGGCCCACGCCTCGAGGTGCAGGTGATTGTTTGCGAGTCGAGGGAACGTCATCCGCGCCTCGGTCGCCCAATACCGCTTGACGCTACCGGCCGCCCAGATCTCGAGCGCTCCGCGGTTGGAGAACAGATCGCGATCGCGAAAGCCCAGGCCGTAGGCGAACCCGCTGCCTACGGTCAGCGATCCGAGCTTTGGATGAAGGCCTTCGCGGTCGAGGAGGAAAATCGCCCGATCCTCGGCGAAATCCATCGCTCTTTCCACGCCGTTGGGCTGGTAGGTCTCGACCTCTTTCGACTGCTGTTCACGACGCTGCCGGTCGGCTTCCTCTCGCGTCTGCGGTTCCTGCGCCCGGACAATGCTCGGTACAAGCGTCGCCAGCGCCAGCGACAACACAACAATTCGAAGCATGATTTGTCAGTCTACATCGAGGCGCGGCCTTCCGGAGATGCGACCGACATTGCATCAGTTGTCGGAGGGCCGCCCGACCCGCTCGATCACGAACACGTGGATGGGCAGGTCGGCAGGCATCAGCTGCAAGCCCAGTTGTTCCTGGAGCGCAGCAAAGATTGTTGGACCGGAAGTGGTAATTCGGTCCATATCCGCCGACGCAGCAAAATCCAGGACAAAGTTGAAGGGCTCGGTGAAGCCTGTCCTGTCGACAACCGGACGGTCGACATCAGGCGAGATGAATTCGATGAGCGATGCCATCGACGCCGCACCAGCTTCGATGCGATGGACTCGCGGCCACTGTGGCCGCGGCCGGGTCTCGGGCCACTGGCTGAGCGGCCTTCGTCGCCAACCGTCACAGATGAACCGCGGCGCCTCGAGGTCGATCAAGTCCCACCGGACCTCCTTCATCGGGATGCAATCACCCTGTTTCGCAGGCGAGATCTTGAGCCCACCGTCCGCCACCGCCAAGTTCATACACGGGCATTGTTCTGGTTTCGCGCCGGAGCGTGAGGTGAAACCGATCGGCCAGCAACGACTGCAGCATGGTGCGCTTCTCGTCGGGTGTGGCGTCGACTGGTGTTCGTGCGTCGATCTCATAGCGATCGGTGAGAACCCAGTCGGAACTTCCCTCGATCTGAAAATGGGTGACGTTGTAGGCTGCCTGAATCAATGAGTTGAGCGGACCGCCCATCCGGAATTGGCCACCTCCGGGGCGAGACATAGCGTGTCGCATCAGGCTCGCTTCCAGCCGTAGTGGCCCGGGCTCGACTGGGCCGGACCGCGGTTTGCTCCTGGCGACAGATGCGGCGTCGAACGAGAGCGTCGGTGGAACGACGAGCTGCGATTGAACCGACAGCGCCCCGCCAGCCACAGGACCTCCGACGACCGCCACGACCGCGAGGGCGAGCGCCAGTCGCCGCCCACACGTCATCGGCCGTCCGATCTCGTTCCTCATGATCGCCTCCACACGCGCACGCAGGTTTGAGCCGCTGACGCCAGCCACGCAGGCGAGCCGCACTCCAACCAATTGGCGACAGACCTCGAGAATCCCTTCGGCATAGTCCTGCGGCCGGCTGCCCGCCCGGAGCACCGCCTCATCGCATGCGCGCTCGCGCTCGCCAACGAGCCGCATCTCGATCCACCACACTCCGGGATGGAACCAGAAGATCGCTTCGACAACCATGTGAATTGCCGCCACCAGGTTGTCGTGGCAGCGGATGTGGCAGCGTTCGTGCGCGATCAACGCGCGCAGCTGCGCGGGCGTCAGGTGCTCGACGATGCCTTCAGGAAGCAGCAGACGCGGGCGACGGATGCCGACGACACCGGGCTCCGGCATCGACGGAGATGACATGACGGCCAGATCTGATACGCCATATAGCGCATCGAGTTGGAGCGGCGTCGCGCCGCGGATCGCGGATCGAAGCGGCACCCACTGCCGCCACCAGGACATGAGGACGACAGCGCCCCCGGTGCACCAGATGGCGAGGAGTACCCACGACCACACCGGGGTGGATGGTGAGACCGGCTCCGACACCACGACGGCCATGGCCATGGTCGCCGGCGTCAGCACGTCTTCCATCACGAAGGAGACCGCTGGCTGCGCCGCAACCGGTGCGTCCCGCCACGGAAAGTTCGCGCCAAGGCTCACTAGCATCGAGAGCGGCACGAGAAACTTGATCGACGCAGCTGTCCACAGCCAGAAGCGGACGCGCGCGCCGTTATGACGCAAGGCTCGCGCCGCCAGCCATACGACGATCGCGAACAGTGTCGATTGCCAGAGATGGTTTGCCAGCGCGGACCATAGCCACGAGGTCATCGCGACCCACCGTTCTTGAGGAGCTTCTTGAGCGCGTTCTCGGCTTCCTTGATGTCCTCGAGCGTCAGACGTCCCGATTCAACGAGGCGCGCCATCACCGGCTTGGGGCGGCCGCCAAACAGGTTGAGCAACTCGTCCACCAGCGTGGTGTGCGCCTCGTCGCGTGAGATGGCAGCCGCGACGATGTTCGCCTTGCTGATGCGCTTGACCAGGCGGATCGCCTTCTTCTTCTCCAGCCGATAGACGACGGTCTGGACGGTGGTAAAGGCGGGCCTGCCCTTCACGGGAAGCGCCTCGTGGATCTCACGGATCGAGCAGGCCCCTCGCGTCCACAGCACTTCGAGGATCTGCAGTTCCGGCTTGGTCAATGATGTTCGACGCATGGGTATCAACTACGATGGAGGATGATCTAACTATAAATGTAGTTACAAAAACAAGAGCCGTGAACCGCAGGCCGGATCTGCCGTTTGGACCCGGCACTGGGCCGCTAGATCGACTTCGGCGCTGGCGACTTCGACCGACCTTGTGGGCGCAGTTTCGCAAAGCCGGGATGCACGCCTGCCTGCAACCCCTGCTGGTCGGCAATACGGCGCAGGAGCGACGCCAGCTGGTCGCGCTCGTCTGTGTTGAGTGACGTCAGCAGCGACTCCTGGTGCTCGCGCGCCACGCGGCCGATTCGTTCGAGCAGCTCGCGCCCTTCTGCCGTCAGCACTAACGAATAGATGCGGCGGTCGCGAGCGTTCTCCACTCGTTTGACGAGTCCCCGCTCCTGCAGCTCGTCGACGAGTGCGACCAATCGACTCGGAAACATCCCGAGCCTGGTGGCGACTTCCTGCTGGCTGGCACCATCGGATGCCGCAATGATTCGCAGCGAACCTACATGTGCCGGCGTCAACCCGAGCGGTCCAAGCCGCTCGGCGAATCGCGCCGCCGCGTGAGCCCCAACCTGGGCCAGAAGAAATGCCGGAGACCCTGCGCCTCGTCCGCCGGGGCCTGCTGCCGCCCTGGAACTTCTGTTGTGCGCCATCGTCCAAGATCGTAACATATTATAATCATTCATATAGTGAATGATTAACCACAGCAAGAGATTGGAAGAGTCATGCAGAACTCGTCAATCGGCGGCACATCCCCCACCGTCCCTCATGCCGGACCACCGCTCATGCTCCCGGGCGCTCTCTTCATGGCGCTCTTCGTCGGCAGCCTCGTCGCCGGGCCGATCCTGACCGGAGGCGCACCGTATCCGAGGCCGTTTGGCGACGCCGACGCCGCGCGCTATTTCTCAGAGCACGCCTTCGCGACCCGAGTCATGGCATTCCTGCAATTTGGCGCGGCCATTCCACTCGGCCTTTTCACTGCCACCCTGGTCAGCCGTCTCAGGTTCCTGGGTATCGAAGCTGCGGGCGTGACCATCGCCCTCTTCGGAGGGCTTGCCGCATCGTTCTTCCTCGCGACGTCAGCACTGACGCAGTGGGTGCTTGCCTCTCCCGGTGTGGCGGACGTGACAACCGATGCCCGGCTGCTCCAGCTCCTGGCATTTGCTACTGGCGGCCCCGGGCATGTAGTACCACTCGGACTGCTGTTGGCGGGCGGTTCCATCACCGGTGGCCTGACGCGGCTGATCCCTCGATGGCTGATGTGGTTCGGAATCGTGGTTGCGGTCTTCGCTGAACTGTCAACACTCACACTGATCCTCGAACCAGCGGTCGTCCTCCTGCCGCTCGCTCGCTTCCCTGCGTTCATCTGGATTCTCTGCATCGCGGCAACGTTACCGTCGCAGCGGTCGAGAACCGCCGGCGCAGTCCCTCGAAACGCGTAGTGGTCATACACCGGGGAGACTCATGGAGACGTTCTGGCGGGATGTGACATATAGCGTGAGACTCTGGCGCAAGACGCCCGGGTTCACGTCGATCGTCGTTCTCACGCTTGCATTCGGGATAGGTGCAAACACAGCGGTGTTCTCGGTGATCAACACGCTGTTTCTGCATCCACTCCCCGTCGATCGTCCGAGCGAGCTCGTCGCCTTGCGAACGGTTGATGCGAGTGCCAGGTCCGCCGAGGCGTTGCCGATCTCATACCTGAATCTGCAGGACATCAGTGACACGAACCAAGTCTTCGAGAGCGTGGCCGGGCATTCATCTCCCACGATACTCACGCTCCTGGAAGGCAACGCCCCGCAGCGGCTGTTTGGCGAGCTCGTCACGGGTAGCTACTTCGCCACACTAGGCGTCCGTCCTGTCAGGGGGCGCTTCTTTCTTCCGCAAGAAGATGCGTCGCCCGGCGCGGCACCTGTCCTCGTCCTCGCGTATGCGGCATGGCAGGCACGGTTCGGCGGAGCAGATGACATCGTCGGTCGTACCTTGCGCATCAACGGCCTCGTGTTCACCGTCATCGGTGTCGCGCCGGAAGGTTTCAAGGGCGTCAACGCTGTCTTCGGGCCGGATGTCTGGATCCCGGCAATGATGGCCGAGGCAGTGCTCCCGGCACAGATGAAAGACTGGCTGCGAAACCGAAACGCGCTCGGATTTCGCGGCGTCGCACGATTGAAGGCCGGAGTGTCGCCAGCGCAGGCTGCTGCGAACCTGGCCACGATCGCTGCCGCTCTGGAACGTGAGCACGTTGAAGACAACCGCGGACGTGGCGTGGCAGTCGAACCACTCACCCGCGCGGCGCTGGTGGCGCCGGGACGCATGTCAGCCACGACGATCAGCCTTGTGTTGCTAGCGATTCCGGGGCTGATCCTGCTCATAGCCTGCTCGAACGTCGCGAGCCTGCTGCTGGTGCGCGCGGCGAGCCGCCGGCAGGAGATCGCGGTGAGGCTTGCGATCGGTTCTGACCGGCGCCGCCTCTTGCGCCAACTGCTCACGGAAATTGCGCTGCTGGCGTGTGTCGCCGGCATGGCCGGCTTCGCATTGGCCTACGGCGGCGTTCACGTTCTCTGGAGCCTTCGCCCCTCCGACGTCACACCGAACCTGATCGACATCAACGTGGACCTGAGCGTCCTGCTGTTCGCGCTCGTCGTGTCGCTGGCGACTGCGCCCCTGTTTGGACTCGCTCCTGCCTTGCAGTCGATGCGCACGGATGTCGTTCGATCCTTGAATGACGAGGGGCGTGGGGTTGGACGCGCTCGTCGCGGCATCACTCTTGGCGGAGCGCTCACCACTGGCCAGGTCGCGCTCTCGCTCATCGCACTGGTGACGGCGGGACTGCTCCTTCGCAGCCTGCAACACGCGTATCGCCTCGACCCGGGTTTTGAAACACAACGCATGGGCATTGCGTTGATGAGTCCAGGCCAGGCCGGTTACTCGCGCTCGCGAAGCGAGCAGTTCTACACCGATGTGCGCGCGCGAGTAGCAGCGATGCCCGGTGTGGCCTCAGCGACCTGGGCCACGCAGCTTCCCCTCTTTGCCCGTCCGACACGCAGTGTCGTTGTCGAAGGACGTGATGTCCGCGATCGTGCCGACGATATCATCACCATCGTCAACGCGATCGACGTGGATTATTTCGCCACGACCGGGATAGCGATGACACGCGGGCGTGATTTCGTCTTGAACGATCGCGACGGCAGCCGCCCCGTGGCGATCGTCAACGAGGCACTCGCCGCACGCGCCTGGCCCGGGCTCGATCCCATTGGCCGCCGCCTGCGACTCGCGGGCGACGATGTGGTGAGAGAAGTGGTCGGCATCGCGAAGACGGCGACGTATGAATCAATCGGAGAGCCCGCTCAAGCCTGCCTCTATCTCCCCATTCGCCAGCAGTTCTCGGATGCCGCCGTTCTGTATGTGCGCACCGAGGGTGAACCGGCAGCAATACTGTCCACCGTCCAGCACAGCGTGCGCGAGCTCGACACCCGCATCGACGTGTCCGACGTCCGGACCATTGAGACGGTAATCGGGCAATCCCTCTTCGGCGCAACGGCCGGAGTCGGCTTGCTCACGGTCTTCGGGTTGATCTCGCTGGTGCTCGCGGCCCTCGGGCTCTATGGCAGCATGCTGCATGGCGTGAATCAAAGACGACGCGAGATAGGCGTGCGGATGGCGCTGGGCGCGAAGCAGAGAGGCGTCGTCGGTCTGGTGCTCCGGCAGGGGCTCATACCAGTGGCAATCGGGATGGTCCTTGGTGCGTTGGCATCGGTCGGACTTGGGTTCGTGCTGTCGAGCGTGCTGTTCGGGGTGGGCCCCGCCGATCCGCTCAGCCTTGTTGGCGCATCAGCGACGCTCGCTCTGGCCGCCATGGTCGCATGCTATCTACCCGCACGCCGAGCGAGCCGCGTCGATCCACTGATCGCGCTGCGAGAGAACTGAACGCGTCACTGGTGTAGGATGTGCGCACTTCAGCCGACCCGTGCGCAGCACACAACACGTCGGACGGATCTCGTACATACCCGTGGCGCTCCTGACGGCCGTCGGGTTGTGCTCGATCACCCCAGCGGAAGCCCAGTCACCCTCGACCGTCGCAGAGTCGGTTGCGCCTGTCGATCCTTCGGGTACCGAGCTCAGCCTGCACGTGGACGCGCCGCCACCGCCGATCGCACCTGACGTGATCAGGCGCGACAGCGAAGGGCGCGCGACTGTGCGTGCCGTGCGCATCAATCAGCCGATTGCGAATCGACGGCGCGCTCGACGAAGCGCTCTATCGTGAAGTGCCATCCATCTCGGAGTTCATTCAGGTGGAACCAGACGGCGGGAGCCCGCGACCGAACGGACCGAGACCTGGATCGCATTCGACGACGACAACGTGTACGTGAGCTTCAAGGTCTGGGACAGCCAGATGGAGACGCTGATCGCGACCGAAATGAGGCGGGACAGCACCAACAGCTGGCAGGGGAACGACCTCGTCTCTTTCATCTTCGACACGTTCTACGACCGGCGAACTCGTTTACGTTCACCATGAATCCTCTCGGCGGCCGATCGGACGGGACGATGGTCAACGACCGCCAGTACAGCAGCGACTGGAATCCGGTCTGGGAGATGAAGCCCGGCCGCTTCGATGGCGGCTGGACCGTCGAGGCAGCGATTCCGTTCAAGTCGCTGCGCTACCGGCCTGGCACCGCGCAGGTCTGGGGGTTCAACGCGATGCGGGTGAAGCGTGCGAAGAACGAGATCTCGACGCTCACGCTCGTGCCGCCGGCCCGCGGGCAGTCAGGATTCCAGCAGGCGCAGTTCGCAGCGTCACTCGTCGGGCTCGAGGCGCCGCGTGCCGGGGCCAACATGGATATCAAGCCGTATGCGATCTCCAGCGTGACGACGGATCGCGCGGCGGCGCCGCAAGTGCTGAATCATCCGGAAGCCGAAGGCGGTCTCGACCTGAAATATGGCGTCACGCAAGGGCTCGTCGCCGACCTCACGGTCAACACCGACTTCGCGCAGGTCGAGGCCGATGAACAGCAGATCAACCTCACGCGGTTCAGCCTGTTCTTTCCCGAGAAGCGCGACTTCTTCCTCGAGAACCAGGGGACCTTCTCGTTTGGCGGCGTGCCGATCAACAGTGCGGGCGGCAACTTCGCCGGCGGTTTCATCGGCAGCGGCGGCAACGATGCGCCCATCATGTTCTACAGCCGCCGGATCGGGTTGAACGAAGGATACGAGGTGCCGCTCAACGTCGGCGGTCGCCTCACCGGACGGGCCGGGAAGTACAGCATCGGCCTGCTCAACATCCAGACCGGCGAAGAGCCACAGACGGGCGCGCGTGACACCAACTTCAGCGTCGTCCGTCTGAAGCGCGATGTCCTTCGGCGAAGCAGCCTTGGGCTGTTGTTCACGAACCGGACCATCTCGACGGTCGGAAGCGGTGGCAACCGGTCGTATGGCGTCGATGGCACGTTCGCCTTCTACGAGAACCTGCAGATCAACACCTACTGGGCGCGAACGGACACCGACGGATTGAGCAGCCAGGATAACGACAGCTACCGTGGACAGCTCGATTACTCCGGCGACCGCTACACCGTGCAGCTCGAACACCTCAAGATCGGCGACAACTTCAATCCCGAGATCGGCTTCCTGCGGCGGGACAACATGGTGCGCGACTACGCGCGCTTCAAGTTCAGCCCACGCCCGCGAAATCGGAGTGCGATCCGCAAGTACGTCTACGACGGCGCGATCGACTACGTCGAGAACGGCGCCGGCCGGCTCGAGTCGCGCGAGCGCGCCGCCGAATTCGCGCTCGAATTTCAAAACGCCGATCGCTTCACCGTCAACTACACGAACTCATTCGAGTTCCTGGCAGAGCCCTTCCCGATTGGTGGTGGCGTGGTCCTGCCGATCGGCAGCTACCAGTTCGACACGTTTCGGGTGGGCTACAGCCTGAGTCAGCAGCGTCTCGTGTCGGCAAACCTGACGGCCGAATTCGGCACGTTCTACAACGGTCACAAGACGACGGTCAGCGCCGCACGCGGGCGCATGCCGATCACCAGTCAGCTATCCATTGAGCCGACATATTCGATCAATATGTCTCGCTGGTGGAGGGTCAGTTCACGGCCCATCTGGCCGGCTCACGCGTGACCTACTCGATGACGCCGCTGATGTTCGTGAGCGCCCTGATTCAGTTCAACTCCGGAATCGGCGCCGTCTCGACCAACGCGCGCTTCAGGTGGGAGTACCAACCGGGCAGCGAGCTGTTCATCGTGTACAACGAGGAACGCAACACGATGACACCCAGCTTTCCCTCACTGAACAACCGCGCGTTCATCGTCAAAATCAATCGGCTCTTCCGTCTGTAGCGATCGCGCCCGCTTTCGCCCCGCCTTCGAAACCGACGCGTTACAAATGTCGCAATCCGACAGACAAACCGACCGCCTTTGATCTACGATCGAGTCTCACCACCGACACAGGTTCGATTTCCACATGGTTTCCGCGCGGACGCAGTGCCCGGAGTGTCACGGTCCCGAAGTCGTGGACCTCGCTGACCTGCTGTACTCAGCGAACGTCGATTACTTCCGCTGTCGTTCCTGCGGCTGCTGGTGGATGGTCCCCAAAGGCACAGACGATCCCGCGACCCATCTGATCTTCGGCCACGCTACACCCGAAAAGGCAAAAAAGGCGGGCTGAGGTCGAGGTCTGGCTCAGTCGCCGGCACTATCCAGATTGCCGCTGGTCAGGTAGCGACGCGTGTCGGCGGCGACGACATTCGAGAGGAGCACCAGCGCGATCAGGTTGGGCAGAGCCATCAGACCGTTGGCGAGATCGGAGAAATCCCACACGAGGTTGAGCGAAACAACGGATCCGACGTAGACAGCGATCACCCACACGATGCGGTATGGAAGGATCGCGACCTTTCCCCACAGATATTCCGCCGCTCGCTCACCGTAGTACGACCAGCCGAGAATCGTCGAGAAGACGAACGTCAATAGACCGAGCGTCAACACGATGGGACCGAAAGTGGGCATCGCCTCGCGAAACGCACCCGCCGTCAGTTCCGCCCCTCGCAACGTCCCGAGCGACGGTTGAGCGAGGATGCTGGTGACAATCACCAGGCCCGACAACAGGCAGATGACGACGGTATCCCAGAAGGTGCCCGTCGCCGAGACGAGCGCCTGACGAACCGGGTTCCGGCTTTGCGCGGCGGCCGCGACGATGGGCGCGGATCCCAGACCGGATTCGTTGGAGAACAGGCCGCGAGCGACGCCGTAGCGCGCGGCGGTGATCACGGCGGCACCAGCGAACCCACCTGCGGGGGCCGTCGGCTGAAAAGCACTCGTCACGATCAACTCGATCGCGGGAAGCAGCAGATGGCTGTTCGCCCCCAGGATAATCAGGCATCCGCCGATGTAGACGATCGCCATGAATGGCACCAGCCATTCGCAGACTCGTGCGATCGATCTGAGCCCTCCGAGGATCACGACCGCCGTCAGCGCGGTCATGATCACACCGCTCAGGTGAACGTTGACACCGAAACTGCTCGCGGCCAGCGTCGAGATCGAGTTGGCCTGCACCATATTCCCGATTCCGAACGAGGCGAAGACGGTAAACAGCGAGAACAGCACGGCCAGCCATTTCATGCGCAGCCCGTTCTCGAGCGCGTACATCGGGCCGCCCAGCATCGTCCCGTCGGCGGTCTTCACGCGATACTTCACCGCGAGGAGCGCCTCGCTGTATTTCGTGGCCATGCCGAGCACACCCGTCAACCACATCCAGAGGACGGCCCCGGGTCCACCGAGGCTCACGGCAGTGGCCACGCCGACGATGTTTCCGGTGCCGATGGTGGCGGCGAGCGCAGTCGTGAGCGCGGCAAAGGGGCTGACGTCTCCTGCCGCACCCTTCTCCGGCGTCACCGACAGCTTGATCGCGGTGAACAGGTACCGCTGCATGAACGCGGTGCGAATGGTCAGGAAGATGTGCGTGCCGAAGAGCGCGATGAGGAGCGGTGGACCCCAGACGATGGCATCGGCCGCGGAAATCCATCCGTGTACGGTGTCGAGCATGATTGACGAAAGGCGAGCGAGAGCGAGAGGTCAGAACGCAAAATGCAGAATGCGGGCTCTGGCTTAGCCGCATTCTGCATTCTGAATTACGCGCAGCGGATGTTCACCCGCCTGCTAGTGCCGAATCTGGGTCTCGATGGCATCCTTCTCGTACGCCACCTCGCAGTTACCTCGCTCCGGCAAAAGCCCCGCATTTTCATTCGCGTTGATGCGCATGATTCGCGGCGTCATCACCCACGGCTCGACGAGCACCACCGGGTCTTCAACCGTCACTTCGTACAGGATCTCATTCCCCTGACGCGTGAAGCGCTCGACCACGCGCATCTCGTCGGAATGGAAGAACCCGCCGCGCGCGAGCCACGTGAAGTCGTTGAACGCGATCGACTCGAACACGAGCGTATCGCCCTCCCAGCGTCCCACGGTGTAGCCCATGTACGTGGTGGTACGCGTCTGCCGCTCGTCGTGCTTGCGCCCATCAGTCGGGACTATGCGGAACTCCGCCTGTCCGCCGCCGCCGTCGGCATACTGCGTGTAAAAGAACACGATGTCGTTCGCCGACTGGATGATGCGTCGCGGCGGACCCTGCCGCGGAATCCCGAGCGGCTGGCACGTCATGACCGGGTCTTCCTTGTTGGTCCACATGTCGAGCGCGATGACCTTGTCCCAGTGCTCTGGCTTATACAGCGGACGATTCGGCCCGAAGCGCGACGGCGCCTCGAACTCGAAGTCCATTGTCTGATTCCACTGAGGACTGCAGCCTTCGAGCTGCGTCGGACCGCATCGCCGGTTGCCGTAGCGCCAGTTCATGCCGCCACCGCCCCAGCTGCCCGTCAGATCGGGCTTCCCGTTGGCCATCCGCGGCGTAGGGTCCTTCGACTGCAGGGCCACCGTGCGATCGCTGGGTAACAACGTTGGAGGGGGCGCCTGCTGACTGGGCGTTATCGCCGCCCGCACGCTCGCCGGCACGGGCATGACCACGTACACGCTGCCCGTCTCCGTCTCAACTGTCGTCAGATCGCGAACGGCACTGCCACCGCGCCGCTCGGTGATCTTGCCAGCGTAGTAGGCTTCGATCTTGTTCAGCGGATTATTCCAGTCCTGATAGTCGCTGTAGACGAACTCAGTGGTCGTCGATCCATTGGTCACGACGACGCGCTCGGCCATGTATCGGCTATCGAGAGTGGCCTTTGCCGTTGCGCCAGCAACTCCAGGAATCGGGAAAGTGACTACCGGCTTGTTCCCCTCCCAGGCGACCGATGTCTGGCCGATTGTCGAAGAACTTCCCTGGAGGATACGACCCAAGTCGCGATCCATCGCCATCAGACCGATGCCGGCACCGGCCATGGCAGCCTTGACCGCACCCTGCGGACCCGCCCACAGGCGGATGAGCCGCTCCTGCAGACTGGCGGGCATCGGCGTGGCCTTCCCCTTACCAGCGATGATCTCGGCGCCAGCGATGTCCTCGTTCCACGCGTATACTCCGCTGACAACCTCAATGTTCGAATAGGTCTGTCCGTTGGAACGCGTGCACTCGATCTGCGTCCGTTGCCCCGTCGTCTGGTAGTTGGTGCTGACGCGATACTTCTTCAGCGTGCACGGCTGTCCGTCCACCTGGATGGTGCCGTTGCCCTGATACTCGAGCGACACCGCAAGCTCGTGTTCCTCGACGCCCCGAAGCATGCCCATGTGCGACGCCCAGTTGTAGAGCACGGACTTCGCGTCCTTGGCGTCGGCCGCGGGTGTGAAGAGCGGTGGGCCGCCCTGGCGGCCGCCCTGTGCACCGGCCGTCACTGGCGCGCCGAGCATGAGGACTACTCCGAGCGCAACTGCGACCCCAATCCTTCCTCGTCGAAAGGCCATGGCGTTCCTCCCTCTCCTTGGTGTCGCGGCTAATTAGCTTCGAACTCGAACTGGCGCTTGTCGGCCAGGGTGATCCGTCTCATGAAACCCAGCGGCTTGCCGTTCCTCGACCCGTAGATCGTGACCGTGACCGGGTCGCCGGCTTTGACGGTCTTCGAGTCGAACCCGAGACCTGCAAGGACGTTGGCAGAACCGGTCGTCAGTATCCACTCGGTCTTCGTGCCGTCCGGGTTCTTCACCTCGAGACTCAGCGCCCCGTGGGGATTGGTAAACGCCACTTTCGTGACGATACCCGTCAGCTCGCTTTCCTTGCGGATGTCATAGGTGGCCGCGAGGGAGTGATGAGCCTGGGCCACGCCAACGGCCATCAGCCACCCAAACAAGACGACACAGCCCAAAGTTCGCGCGTTCATCGATGCGCCTCCGTGAAGATGTGAACCGCCCCCGGTGCCGTCACGCCGCTGCGAAAGACCCGGACCAGGCAACGCTAGAGCGTACCACCGCCCGCCCCCCAGGCTCAAATATCGACCCAATCTTACTGTGCGGATTAGCGCCCGAGAGCGCGCCGGAGCGTTGCTAGAAGCGCCTGGTCCGCATGTGAACTTCTGCGCGATGTGAGACACGGTGTAACCGCAGAGGACGGCCATTCCGCCAAACAGCGCGAAGGCGACCCAATGACCCGCCAGGCTGCCGATGTTAAAGACGACCATGGTGATCGTACCGGAGGGAGGATCCCCACCGGATCGCAATCGTCGTTGGTTCGTGCGGTCGGGAAGCGGCGCCGCTGGTGGCGGCCTCCTCGGAGATGAACGATCTGGCAGCAGCGTGACACCGCCGAGCCGATCGGATCGGCGGCGCTCACGCGAGGAACGCGCTCAACAGAGCGCTAGACCACGTTTATTCATCGGGGGACCGGAAACGAACCTGTGCCCGTCGGGGTACGTAATCGCAGCCAGAAGCCCAATCGGACTCTTGCCGTCCGCCGCCGGCACGCACGTCACGGTGATTTCATCTCCGGCCTTGAGGGCATTCGGTCCGGTCTTGCCGATCCCGAGCCTCGCGAGCTGCTGGACGCTGCCGCCGAGGAAATTCCACTCGACGATGGAGCCATCCGAGCCCTTGACCTCGATCTTCAACGACGAGTGGGGATTGACAAGCCGAAATGCCTTGAACGCTCCCGTCACCTTCGCTTCCTTGCCCAACGCGTACATGCCCGCGAGGGAATGGTGAGCCTGCAGCGAAGCACCCGCCACGAGCAACCCGCACAAGACGACGCTTGTCGCAAATCCACTTAGTCATTTCGTGCACCTCGCAAAATAATTGCCTACCTCTCGAATCCTGTAGTCGAAAACTAATGCCGAATCTGCGTGGCGGCCGCATCGGTCTCGAAAGCGGTCTCGCAGTTGCCTCGCTCTCGCAGAAGGCCCGCGTTGGGATTCATGTTGCGCCGCAGCGTTCGTGTCGGCAACACCCACGGCTCCACCAGCACCTCGGGGTCTTCGACCGTGACATCGTACAGGATGGCATCGCCCTGGCGCGTGAATCGCTCCACGACATGCATCCGATCGGAGTGGAAGAACCCGCCGCGTCCCAGCCATGTCGTATCGATGAACGCGATGGCGTCGAGCACGAGCGTATCGCCTTCCCAGCGTCCCACGGTGTTCCCCATGTACGTGATATCGAACTCCGCCTCTTTCGTACGCGTGCGGCCATCGGTCGGGATGATGCGGTACTCGCCGTAACCGCCCCCGGCATCGCCGCCAAAATAGAGGAAGGTGATGTCGTTCTCCGACTGGTAGATGCGTCGGGGCGGGCCCTGCCGCGGGACTCCCAGAGGCTGGCAGGTCATGACCGGGTCGTACTTGTTCGTCCACATGTCGAGCTCTATGACCTTGTCCCAGTGCTCCGGCTTGTAGAGCTGGACGGTTCAACTGGCCGAACCGCGAGGGTGAGTAGAGCTCGAAGTCTTCAGTCTGATTGACCCTCCGGTTACAGTCTTTGTCCTGCGTCGGACCGCATCGGCGCCCGCCGCCCGTCATGTAGTTCCCAATCCAGTCAGTATGAGCCCAGTTGCCGGACAGGTCCGGCTGGCCGTGGCCAGCCGCGGCGTGGGCGCGGACATATTCACAGGAGCATCCGGCTTCGCCCAAACCGCCTTGGGAATCTGCCCCGTGGGCTTGATCGCGGCCTGCACGCTCGCTGGCACGGGCGCGACCACATACACATTGCCCGTCTCCGTCTCCGTCGTCGTCAGGTCGCGGACGACCGCGCCGTTCCGGCGCTCGACCATCTTGCCGGCGTAGAACACTTCAATCAGGTTCAGCGGGTTGTTCCAGTCTTTATAGTCGCTGTAGGTGAACTCCGTGGTCGTCGACCCCTGAGTGACCACGACCTTCTCGGTCATGTACTTCGCATCAAGAGTGGCGGTCGCGGTCGCTCCCGGAACGCCCGGAATCGGGAACGTCACGACCGGCTTTCCCGACTCCCACGACACGGACGTCTCGCGCACCTTTGTGACACCGTCCGCGAAGAGCGTGCCCGGGTTGGCGCCCAGCAACAATGTGTCGGTCGTCCCGGCCAGCGCCGCCTTCGGCGCGCCCTGCGGACTTGCCCAGATGCGAATCAGCCGCTCCTGCACGGTCGCCGCCATCGGGGTGGTCTTTCCCTTCATCGGACCGATCTCGGCGCCGACGGCGTCTTCGTTCCAGGCGTACAGCCCGCTGACCACCTCGATGTTCGAGTACTTCTGTCCGTTCGCGCGCGTGCAGGTGTACTGAATCCGCTGGCTGAAGGTCTGGTAGTTGGTGCTCGCACGAAATCTCGTGAGCGTGCACGGTTGTCCGTCTACCTGAATCGTGCCCTTGCCCTGATATTCGAGCGTCGCGACCATGTCGCGCTCATCATGGCCCTTCAGCATGCCCATGCCCCACATCCAGTTGAAGAGCACGGCCTTCAGGTCTTTGGCGTCCTTGGCGGGTGTGTAGGGTTCAGTCGTCGCCGCCCCGGGCGGAGTCTGCGCACCGGCCGTCAACGGCGCGCCGATCGCGAGGACGACCGCCAGCGCGACCGATTATCCAACTCATCCTTCGACGAAAATCCATGGTCGTCCTCCCTCTCGTTCAATCATTGCACCGCCACGAGACCGTGATGATGGGCGGATGACTGCCTCGGCCGATCATTCCGGATGGAGCATGCCCGTGCAGGGGGCGGGAGGTCAATACCAATGTTTTAGGGGGTGGAGTCGAGCGTGTGGGAGGGTCGGGGAGGCCCGGATACCCACGTCCCCGAGGGCCTGAATCAGGAGAAACGGCGCTTCGAGAATGCTCGGCCGGAACCGGACCTCGGGAGGCGCCGCTATCCGGCCATGCGACGCCGTCCAGCAGATGCGGTGGCGGCAAGCAATCGCTGCGCGTTGCCTCCAAGCACCAGTGCCTCCGTTTCGCGCGGGAGACCCAAAAGGCGAATCTTGTGCAACTCTGCTCCCGGATGCAGCCACGGACCGTCCGATCCAAACACCAACCGGTGTGGCCCTGCGCGTTTGACCGCCTGGACCAAGTAGTCGAAGCGGCGCACGCCCGACGTATCTGCCATCACATTGGGATAGCGGACCATCTGTTCAATCACCCGCTCGTGCGCGCGCCAATCATCTGAGAAGCTCCCGAGATGGGCGATGACGAACGTCACGTCCGGGTACTGCTCCGCGAACATGTCGATGACGTGCGCCTTGCCCACGACGTCGACGATGATGGGCACGCTGAATTCGCGTGCCGCCTCGCAGACTTCGCGCGTCGGCATCGCGTCGTGCCCGTGGATCTTCAGGCCGCGAAATCCGTGGCGCATAACCGCTTCGCATACCATCTCCCGCACGCGGCCGGCGTCGGTATTCGCATTCACCATCGCGAAGCCGATGAGTCGCGGACGCCAGCGCGCGACGATGCGCGCAAGTTCACGATTCGCGGTGACGTAGTCGGTGTGAAATGTGGGCAGGACGACGATAAGTTCGATGCCTGCTTTCCGTGCGCGGCTCAGGTAAGACTCCAGCGGCGCGATTGTGTTCCAGGGCGCGGTCATCAGATCGCCGCGCCCCGCATGGCAGTGAAAGTCGATGATCACATCGCGAGGTATCGGCTGATGAAAGCCTGGAGATCGACGATGTTCGTCGGCAGGAATCGATTTTTCAAGTGGCGCAGCGCCATCTCGAGAAACACGCGACTGGCTCCGATCGCGGCTTCTGCCTTGGGTCGCAGCTTGCCATCCGTTCCGTAGATGTTGTCGCGTGTGTCGGAGGGCGCATTGTGTTCGAGCGGCGCACGAGAGCGCCTCGGCTTTTGTAGACGAATGAAGAACGCCCGTATGTTGGTGATGCAGCCGGTGCCGCGGCTCGTTCGACGTGCGCGCGCGAAAACGAATCCTGCAGCAGATGCAACGCCTCGCCAAGCCACTCGAGTGCGTGTTTTTTCGTCGGCGCCAGCATGGCACGCCGGTGGAGGCCGGCAAAACGTAGCTGAATCAGCCGCATCGCCTCGGCCACAGTGGAGGATGGCGTGGGCCGCAACGAATGCGACGGTTGCGCCTCTGCCTTCAACGCTGCCAACGCCGCGCGGGGAACTTCCAATAGCTCCGGCCGCCGCGATCAGGCCGGATGACGCCGGTCTCGATAGTTGTAATTGTCGGCGTCGCTCAGATAGTGCGTGAGCCCGGTCATGGCCCGTCGAGTGAGTATCTCGTGTCCTTCTTTGGTGCCGATGCCCGGGATGGGCGTGACCCGGGTCCAGAACGGCTCCGTGTTTTCGAGCTCTTGACTGGCGAGCTCGAGTTCGAGTTCCAACTCGCTTTCGCGCGAGCGCCCGCGCTGCTGTGCGCGGCCAGGCACGCGGCCGCGCGCCTGCTGACGCCGGTGGTACTGACGCACCTGCACCGGCGACATTCCGGGCGGGTGCGTCACGCTCGCGCGGGCAACCGCGCCGCCTGGCCGGCGAGCACGGCGAGCTGCTGCGCGGTAGCGGCCCGGTTGCGAAGCAGCGCCTGCTGCCAGCCGGCACGGTTCCGCGCGAACAGGCCGTTGAGCACGGTGAGGAAGCGGCGCAGGTAGGCGCCGCGCACGTCCCAGATCTGTTTCGCGCGTCTCGTGATGTCGTCCTGTGATCTCCGACGGCAGTGACGTCCCAGGCGTTCTGAATCTGGCTGATGATGTCCGACGACATCTGTTCGGCCGCCTGCTCCAGCTCTCCCTCAAAGCTACCTTCAGCGTGGCGGTAGGCGAGGTTCACCGTCGTTACTCCTCTGACCGCATTAGTTCACGCGTGCCGTCTCGTCGACATCGTCCGCGCCCGCGCCCGTGCGCTGGCGGATCGCACGCCGCCTGCGCCGGGCGTCACGAAAGGGCCGGGCGCTCCGGGGCCATCGCTGCTTGCCCCACGGCATCACGCGGTTCGCCTCCATGCGCCGGGCGAGGCCCATCGATTGCGCGCTGGTGAGCCACTCCTCGGCGAACTCAGCAATCTCGAGCAGCAACGCCTCGAACTGGCCGCGTTGCATTTTCATGATGTGCGGGTGCGACAACCAGCGGAGGACCTCGCGTCCGGACACGCCCATCCGCTGACGCGGCGAGGTGACAAGCCGCTCGTTGTAAGTAACGCACGAGGATCTCTTCCACGGTGTCCCACGCGTTGTCGGTCCCGAAGAGGTTCTTGACATCGTCGGCGCCGAGGATCTTGAAGGCTTCCTCGAGAAGCTGCATCACCTCGACGCGCAGGACGTTGAGGTGGCCGAAGGAGGTGAACTTCAGATTGTTTCGCAGGTCGAGCCCGGCCCGGCGGACGATCGCGATGCTGCCGAAGCTCGGATCGTAGGCGCGCTCGCGGACGACGTCGCTGATGCGCTTGTCGCGCCAGAACAGCGCCACCTGGTTGATGAAGTGGCCGAACTGGTTGTGGAAGTCCACGTTGGGCGTCGTGCCTTGCGGGACGGGCACGTTGCCATAGCCGAACGCCGCTCCGATACGCCGACAGGCGATCGTTGAGCGTATATCGCAGCACGTCGCGGCGATCGAACTGGTAGAGCAGAAACGCGCCCTGGCCACTCGACAACCGCACCGCGCCGCGCGTGGAACAACTCCTTGAGCTTTCGAATCGACGCGAAACACGCCGATCTTCTCGTGCTGGTAGATGTAATAGAGATCGGCGACGGCGACGAGCCGCTCGGACGTGATCTGCTCGTCATACGGCTCGACACCTTGCGGGATGCGTGTCTTGCCAAATTCTCTGGCCGCATCCGGGCCGACGCCGATGAGTTGGGCGAGACCCTTGTCCGGCGGCAGCGGCGCCTTCATGTCCTGCTGCACCACAGCCGCAAGCACGTCATCCACCTGTTGTTTCAGCGCATCGGCCAGCGCCGGATTTCCGACGAGGTCTCCCGCGAAGCGGTTCGTCACCGCCTCGCGGAGCGCCGCGATCCGATCCATCACGCTCTGATAGTCGTTTTCGTTTGCCATGATGACGCCCTTCACCGCGCCTGTTACGAACCACTCGACATACACGTGGAACGCGAGCTTGTCTTGTGAGTTCAACTTCGTCGATTCCGCAACCAGGATGTACGTGCCAGGAGTCTCGCCGTCCGGCACTGTGAACGTCAGCAGGACCGTTTCGGCTCCCTTGTACCGGTGTTGGCGGTGCTTGGGTCCACGAACACCCTTCGCCGCCACCGGTTCACCAGGCGTGAACACGATTTCCCCCAATCCTGCCGCACACCGCGGCGGTCGGTGAAGTAGACCTCCGACACCTCGGTCGCACGTCCGCGCAGGAGGAGCAGGACCGCTTCGACTTCCCCGTCCGGCAGTTCCACCTCGTTCGGGACGACCTCACCGAGCAGCAGGCCGGGCCGCTCGGGCTCGGACTCTCCGGGCTCGTCGATGGTCAGGGCATTCCGAAGCAGGAACGTCTGCCCCGTATCAGTGACGATGAACGCGTGGTACGAACCTGCTGGCGGATTCGACCAGCGTCATCGTCGCCGTGAAGCTGGTCGGTGTCTGCGTCCTCGAATCTCCTCGGTCTCGAAGAAGATCGAGGGAGAGGCGGCGGAGACGAGCTTGAACACCAGCGGTCTTCTCGAGATTCGTACCCGAGGCCAGCACGTCCAACGTCGTCGTTCCCGGGCCGACTTCGATCACGTGGGAGTTGTTGTCTGCCCAGAGCACGTTTCTCAGGCGCGGGCCTGGCGTGCTCGGCGTCGGCTCGAGATCGAGCCTGACGACTTGACCGGGCGGAACACCACCCGCGATCCGGGCGCCGTCATCGAGATACTTGTGAATCGCCCGGAGAGACTCCGTTACGCGGCGCGAGCCGAAAGCTTCTGTTGACATATGACCGTCCCTACGTGTTCTGCGACTGGTCGATGGCACTGCCCACCAGATCACGCAGCCGCTCGAGCGTGTTTCTCACCGCTTCGACGCCATCCTTGCCCGAATCCTCGATCAGTTGCGGACCCTCGACGCCGGCGAAATGCTCCACCCAACTGAGCAGCTCCGCCACCGTGATGCGAGGATTCCCGTCGAACTCGATCTCCGTGACCGCGCGTTCCTGCGGGCCGAAGAAGACCGAGTCCATCGCGTCGTACGCTTCGTGCACCGACTCCACGATGACGTTGAGCATCTGCGACAGGCGTACGAGCTGCGTGCCGAGGAACTTGTCGGTGCAGGTCGTTCCGCTCGATGAAGCCCTTCTGCGCGACCCAGGTCTGAAAGAGCCCTGTCGTGTAGTCCACTAGGATCAGGAAGTTCGTGAAGGCCCGCTCTTCCTCGACGGTGAGCACCAGACTCTCGTGTCAGGCCGAAACGGACCCTCAACTCCCCAAGCGCGCCTGCGACGTTTTCGGGATGGCCGACCAGGTCGGCGAACTCGGAGGTCTGGAAGAAATCGATGTCGAACTTCGTGACGCCCAACAGCCGCGTGAAATATTCGTTCACGCGCTGAATCCTCGGACCGCCGACGCAGCCCAGCTCGCCCACGAGCTCGGTCCAGGCCGAACGCACGATCGATCGCGCCGACTCGGTGCTCTCTTCGTCTGCGTCCGGGCGCAGGGCCTTCAGGGTGTCGAGCAGCGGCATCGCATGTTCATAGGCCACTCGCGCGCGCTCGTGAATGCTCGCTTGCGCACCGGTCACCTCGCCGAGGTCCGCCTGCACGGTATAAGGACGCGCCTTCCACGTGGATTCGAGGTGCCCCTCGACCTGCTTGAGGTCCACGGCCTTGTTCAGCGCGGCGATGAAACCCTTGGGATCGTCGGCGCGATAACGCCAGCCGAGGAGATCGCGAATGGCGCCCTGCGCCGTGCGCGTCAGCGGGCTGCCGTCGTAGCCGCCGGGCATGTGACCGTTGCGGCTTCCGCCGTAGCCATTGACCCCTTTAGTCAGCAACGGATATGTGACGGCCTCCTCCACGACGTCCCTGAGTTTGTCGAACTCAGTATAGAATGTCCGGCCATACGGTCATCCCCTTCCGGTCCCGTTCGTGTTGCTGTTCTCGAATACCGCCATCGCGCGTTGCCCTGCGGGCTTTCGCCTCGCAACCATCGTGCGCCAAGACTGCAGCCAGTCATGTGATCTTCCCGGCCAGTTCCCATTGGTCTTCGCGCAGCGCGATCTGCTGACCGATGTTGGTCGCCTGTACCGAGACCGAGCTCCGCGCCAGGCGCTCGGCCAGGTCGCTCCAGCACACTACCAACGCGGCAGCCAGCGCTTTCAAGGGCGGCGCGCACCGCTCGATCGGCCGTCTTGACTTCCTGGCTCCACTCCCGCCATTCGCGTCCGCGCTCGCGGCCCATTTCGAGGAGCTGCGCGATGTGATCGTGCGTGGCGAGCTCGCTCGGCGTACTTCGCGGTGAAGCCGTTGATCAACTCGTGGATGCTCGCGCAAGCTGAGCCCGCATCTTGCTCGAGCGGCTCCGTTCGGCTGGATGTTCTGAAGCGCCTGCGCGACGCGGGCATCGGCCTCTTCCAGCGAGCTGAACAACTCGGTCACGAGGTTGTCCAACTGATCGACCAGCACCACCGGACCCGCGGGCCGGCCGGTCCTCCATCACGGTGACGCGCAACGCCGACACGACTTCGTGCAAGCGTGCCAGCTCGCGGCGCAACGATTCGAGTGTGGCTTCCAGACCCATTGCTCATCTCCTCGCCAGTTCCCTGTAGAAGCCCTCGCGGATCGTGTCGGCGCCGGCCAGCCGGTTGTCGAGCGCGTAGCGCGCCGCGCCAATCAGAAAGCGCTCGGGCACGATGCCAGGGTCAGTGCCCGCAGCCAGACGTTGTGCACACTCCTCGATCATCCGTTGTTCCTTCTGGCCGAACCGATAGACCTCGGCGAGCGCCTTGTTCCCGATCTCGGCGAAGGGCTGATAGCACAGCGCTTCGACCACCAGCGGGATCGGCGCGTGACGCACGTGGAGCAGCAGACCTCTGGCGGCATCGATCCCTGCGGCGGGCCGGAATAGAGCGTCGTCCACGCGCGCGCGTATCGCTCGGCCTCGGCCGTGAAAGCCCATCCGCCGCAGCAATTCGACGCTCAAGAGCACCCGCAGGTACGGCGTCGGATGCACGCCCCTGGAATCGAAGTGATACGTGATCTGCGGGCGAGCGTCCGACGACGTCCATCAACGAGGCGACGATGGCGGGACCGCCGAGCAAGAGCCCGCAGAGATCGGCCCATGTCTCGCGGTTCCAGCGCACCCACACACGCGCAACCTGGCGACCCAATCCGGCGCGCAACAGCGCGCGCGCGATGGCCAGCGGCACGGCGCGAGAGAGCCCGAGATCGCTCTGCAGTGTTGTGGCTGACTTCGTGGAGCACCGCACCGAGCGTCCACGGGTTCACCATGCCGGTGATACGGAAGCTGGATCAGCGGAAACGGGTTGTATCTGCCGGCCCAGCTGCCGCAGCTTGATTCCGCGCTGGTAAGTCGCCGGACCGAACCCTGTGCGCATGTAGCAGAACGGTGGTGGCGCCGGTACCGACTTCTCCTTTCCGATACCGAGGTAGGTGACTTGATAGCAATCCAGCGCGATGCGATCGCGTGCTCAACAGCCACACGCCGAACGGCGACTGCCGCTGGCCGAACAACTCGAAGTAGAAGTCCCAGATCTTCTCGATGCCCTTGACCCAGTTGTGGGCCTGGTGCTTGTGCGTGACCATCGTGGTCAGACGTTCGGCGCTTGGATCTGCCAAGCGCCGACCTGAGCCAGGCGAATCATGCGCCGTGCACGGCTGGTCAACCCGGTGCGCAACCGCGAAAGCAACTGATTCACTGCCTGAACGTGGCCCTCGGTTGGCGCCTCCGGGCCGGTGCCCGAATTCCTTGCGTGTGAAGTCACGCAAGGCGGTCGTATGCCGGGTGAGGTTGAGGGCCTGCGCACGAATCCACGGCACGAGCACCGGTTGCGTGGCGCTCGTCTGACGGGTCGATCCGCCAGTGCGGGGAACGTCGGCATGCGGCGGCGGCGATGGAAGCGACAGCAGTGGCAGTCATGGGACGTGACCAGCGTGAGAGTTCACAACAACGTCAGGCTCAGCGTCCGCAGCTCGCGCACGTCGGCCCGGCGCTGCGCCCATCGGCATAAAAAAGGCCATCGGCATCTGGGCTCCATGCAGCGGACCGGGGTTGGACGGCACCGGCACATCCCGGGGCGAACCGGGGCAAAGCCGCTCCTGGATACGCCATCCCGGAAGCATGGGCCATCCTCCCGTCATCTAGGCTGGCGCCGCCGCCGCACGTATTGCCGCCGGGGTCCGACGTTGGCTGGGCGCGCACGGGAGCGCCGGCCGGTCGTCCCAATACGCGGCGCGTGCGCCGATGGTAGCGGCGATCCAGCGCGCGCGCCCGCCGGTATGTGTGGGCAAGCGTGCGTGGATTGCTCAGCGTGCGCGCGGTCTGCTGGGCCAGCGTGCGAATGGCCATCTGCGGCGTGATGCGCCGGCCGCGGGCCACCTGGCTGGGCGAGCCTGGCCACGGTGGAGCGCGCGATGCGGGGCACCGCCTTGATGAGCGGACGCGTCGCACGGTTGCGGAACAAGCGTGCGCGTGACGTTGGCGACGCCGCGCGTGAGCTGCGGCGTCACGCGACGGATCAGGCGCGGGGCGATGCGGCGCAGGAGCTGGCCGCCGACCCGGCCGAGGACCTTGCCGCCAATCTTCTTGAGCGCCGCTCCCCCGAGCTTCTTCGGCGGCGAGGCCGGCCAGCTTCGGCAGGACGAACTTCGCGGCCAGGCCGATGAGCGGGAGGAAATGCTCGGCAGCTTCCTGCTCGTTGGCTGCTTCGGAAGCCGCGTGGCCTTCGTGCTCCATCGCCGCGGCGAAATTCGCCAGTTGGGCCGCCGACGCTTCGAACTCGAGCTCGTGTGCGCCTTCGAACTCGCCCAGCTCCCCTTCCAGTCTCACCGAATTCGCTTTCGCCTTCGACGACAGGCCAGGGCCGAGCCTGGCCCCTGAGCGCCGAACGCGCCGCGGCCAGCGCGATACGGCGCAACGCCTGCGAGCGCCCCCGGCGATCGGCCATGGCCGCGAGGCTGTTGAAGAACGCCTCGTGCTCGGCCTCCTGCTCGTGCTCCAGCTCGAATTCGTTGGCGAGTTCTGCGCGAGCTCGAGATCCTGCTCGAGCTCGCCGGCGAGTTCGAGTTCGCCTTCACTCTCGAGTGACGAGAGTTCGGATTCCAGTTCCAGTTCGGTAGCTGCAGACATGGTGTTCATCCTGCGGTTACGGATTGCCGTGAGAGCGATCCGGGTTCACGACTAGAACATCGCACGGCGTCGGCGGCTATAATAGATAGCCAGCGTCGGAGACTGCCGTCAGTGACGCGGACGCGCAACCACGCGAGCGGCGCGAATGTTGCGACGCAGCACGGCGCCACAGTAGCGCGGGCTGCCGAGCACACGTCGCGTCTGGCGCGCCATCACCTGGCCCGCACGCTGACGGGTGATCGGTTGGCCGCAGGCGGCTCCGCTGCGGAGCGTCCGAACCGTGCGGCGCATGATCGTCGGCACAACCCGGACGAAACGGCCGCGTGGCGCGGCGCATCCGGCAGCACTCTGGTGAGGATGCCAGCGCCGCGAACAAGGTTGGGCACCAGCCTCGCGCAGCGCGCGGCGGTCTCGCGGTGACAGCGTGGCCGTCGCTGCGGCTCCGCCATCGCCTCGGCTTCGTGTTCGCTCTCGGTGAAGGCCGCATAGTGCGCCATCGCTTCGGCCTCGAGCTTCGTGTTCGGCCAGTTGCTGGGCGACTTCGTGTTCGCCCAACTCCTGCTCACCCATTCGACTCACTGACTCGACTCGCAGCTTCACCCAGCTCGACCGGACTCCATCTCGTGGGCGCCGCCCAGCTCCTGCTCACGTAGTTGCTGCGCGGCCAGCCGCGCCAGCTTCGAACCGAGCATCGCGCCGGCGGGCCCGCCGAAGAAGCCGCCGACGGCCTTGCCCGCGATCGGTGCAGCGACCTTGGCGATCTTCTTCAGCATGGGGGCCGCGCGTTTGACGAGACGCCCGATCCCGCGGAACGCCCTTCTTGAAGAATTGCTCGCCCTGCTCGTGCTCGAATTCTAAGTTCGCCCAGCTCACCCTCGAGCTCTACCTCGCCTTCGACCTCGCCCTCGCCTCGCCAAACAAACTGCTAAGGACGCGCTGAGGAACTGTTCGCCGTGCTCGTGCTCGCCGAGCTCGCCTTCGCCTTCGAGCTCGCTCTCGCCCTCTAGCTCTCCCGAGCTCGCTCTCGGCCTCCAGCTCACTTCAGCTTCCAGCTCGCCCTCAGCCTCGAGCTCGCCCTCGAGTTCGCCCTCGAGTTCGCTTTCGAGTTCGCCTTCGAGTTCCAACTCGCTTTCCAGTTCGTGTTCTAAGCTTCGTTCCATTGTGGCCCCCGGTCTGTTGGCTGCCGTCTCGCGTCCGCAGCTCGCCTGGACGTGTGCGGAACGATAGGTTCATGGCGTTGCAACCGCGATAGTCACATCTTCGGAGGAACGTGAATGTGTTCACGCGCGTCGGCTCCCACGGACATGTGTCACGCGAACGTGTTACGTGCTCGGCGCGCGTGAATCGGCTACAACGCATGACGTCATCGAGAACACGGCGCGGCAGCGGTGCATCGACGATTTCGTGAACGGAACACAGGGTCGCTACACGCGCAAATAAGACTTGCCATGACGCGCGAAACTTGCTACGAAAAGAGCGCCTCCCTGCAGACGCTTCTCGGGGACGCGTGAGACACACACGCGCCTTGGCGGTTTTGTGCGCCATCAGCACGGATGAGATGGACCATGGGCTCCAAGGTTGCCAAGAGTCGAACGCCGCGGACGAAGGAACACGACGAGCCTGGGGCTCTCGAGACGCTGGTCAGGCAACTCGTCGCAGAGGCCCGGCACGTCGCACCTGCGCCGACTATCCGGCGGCGGAAGGTCGCGAGAAGAGAAGAAGGATCCGGCGAGGTGCTGTTCGACTACGAAGTGGATGGTGTGCGCTGCGTCCTCGCTCGCGCACGCAGTTCATCCGCCGATGCACCTTCCCCTGAGCCCTCGCGAACGCGAAGTGGCCCGCATGATCGCGAAGGGCTATCCGAACAAGATCATCGCGTCTGTCCTGGATATCAGTGTGTGGACTGTCTCCACGCATCTTCGACGGATCTTTGCCAAACTCGGAGTAACCTCGCGCACGGCCATGGTCACGACGATGTTCAAGAGAGGAAGACTCGTAAGGATCGGTCTCTGATCGTCAGGCCGGCGCCATAGACTCGTGCCCCGCCTTCTGCCCGCGATCCCTTCCTGGCCAACCTTGAGCGCTGCCGACGTCGGTTGCCTAGCGGGTCGTGGTGAACGTCTGTACGCCCTGCTAGAGCAGGAAGCCCAGCCCAGCCCATCTCATTGACAAATACATTCGGACGTCGTTGAATGCCCGGCATATATCCGTCGGGCACGCCGCGCTGTCATCTGGGATCGCACCTCGGTACTGAAGGAGGGCTACCATGCGTGAAGCGTCGAAGGTCGTCCTGATCCTCACGGCGGCCATCCTGCTGCCGTTCCCTGCGTTTGCACAAGGTGCCCTGACAGGCACCGTCAGGGACGAGTCGGGTGCGGTGCTGCCGGGCGTGACGGTAGACGCGTCCAGCCCCGCCCTCATCGAAAAGGTGCGCACGGCCGTCACCGACGGCGCGGGGCAGTATCGCGTCACTGGTCTGAATCCTGGCACGTACTCACTGACCTTCAGGCTGCCCGGCTTCAACATCGTCAAGCGGGAGGGCATCGAACTCAGCGGCACCGCAACGCTGACGATTCCGATCGAGATGCGTGTAGGCGCTCTCGAGGAAACGATCACAGTCACTGGTGACACACCGGTGGTCGACGTCCAGACGACGCAGCGCGAGACCGTGCTCAACGCGGACGTGGTAGCAGCCATTCCGGGGAACCGCTCCGTCGGCACCCTGCTGAATGCCGTCCCCGGGCTGAACGTCAACGACGGCGCGCTCGCCGCGTCGCCGACGATGACCTTCTTCGCGGCGCGCGGCGGCCCGATTAACGAAGGGCGCATGACGATCAACGGCATGACGATCGCGGCGCCGTTCAATGGTGGCGGCGTGTCGACCTACATCCTGGACTCAGTCAACGTCGACGAGATATCGGTGTCCGTCGCCGGCGGCCTCGGCGAGTCGGACATCGGCGGGCCGATCATGAATCTCTTGCCGCGTTCCGGCGGGAACACGTTCCGCGGCCAGGGATTCATCAACAACGCGGGGGACTGGTCACGGGGCGAAAACCTCGACGACGAACTGCGCGCGGTCGGCCTCACAGAGACTCCCGGCATCATCAGCTCCTACGATTTCAGCGTCTCGTATGGCGGGCCGATCAAACGCGACCGACTCTGGTTCTTTGGCAGTTATCGCAACCTCAACACGACGTCGCCTGTGCAGGGCGTCGTGGCCAACGCGAACGCGTTTGATGCCTCACGCTGGGATTGGGTGGCGGATCCGAGCGTCACGGCGCGCCAGCTCCAGGGGCGCGTCTCGTACGTCGGGCGGTTCACGGCGCAGGTATCCGAGAAGCATCGTGTCTCGTTCAATTATGAGTACCAGCGCCGCTGCGAGGGGTCACCGTTAAGGGTGGAAAGCGATGGCTGCAACACGCGGGACTCCGACTGGATTGCGGCAGGAACGGCAACTCAGTCGCCCGAGGCCAACCCAAACTATTTCGGAAACACGCCGTATCACGTGACGCAGGCAATCTGGAGCGCGCCGATGACGAGCAGGCTACTGCTCGAGGCCGGCTTCACTCGATTCATGTTCCGCGGCGGGACGACGGGCCGGGTGCCGCCGGACGGGATTTTCGATCTGATCTCGGTAACCGAGCAGTCCACCGCGATCAACCCGGCAACGGGCCTGCAGTATGCTCCCCGGGCAAACTTCGCTTATCGGGCGGTCCCCACCGCCAACCCCAACTACGCCAACCCGAACAACTGGCGCGCCTCGGCGTCGTACGTCACGGGGTCGCACGCGCTGAAGGTCGGTTATCAGGGCGCCTACATCCGCGTCAATAATTGGTACTTCGTTCCCGAGTCTCAGCTGTCCTACCGGTTCAGCCAGGGCGTGCCGAATCAGTTCACGTTCCGGCTTCCGGAGTGGCACCAGGCAGACCGGACATCAACGGCGGCCTTGTATATCCAGGATAGCTGGACGCGCGAGCGGCTGACGCTGCAGGGAGCGCTCCGCTACGACCGCGCGTGGAGCTTCAGCCCGGCGGAGTTCAACGGAACGGAGCTGACCTCGAAGTTCAACGCGGCGCCGATTACCTTCGAACGGACCCCGGGCGTCGACGCGTTCAACGACATCACGACGCGCGTCGGCGTCGCCTATGATGTGTTCGGTACGGGCAGGACGGCGCTCAAGTTCAATCTTGGCCACTACCTCGACGCCGCGACCAACGACAGCGAGTACACGAGCAACAGTCCGGCCGCCCGCACCGTGCGCATGGCCTCTCGAAACTGGCAGGACACGGATCGCGACAAGGTCATCGATTGCGACATCATGAACTTTGCCGTCAACGGCGAGTGCGCAGCGTTGACCGGCGACGCGCAAAACTTCGGCGCGGTCTCCGGCAATGTCGCGCAGGTGAACCAGGCGACGCTCAGAGGCTGGGGTGTCCGTCAAAGCGACTGGCAATGGGGAATCACCCTGCAGCAGGAGCTGATTCCGCGCGTGTCGGCGGAGGTCGCCTACAACCGCCGGTGGTTCAAAGGGGCCAAGGTGACTGACGATACGCTTCGCGGGCCCGAGGACTACCAGCAGTTTACGATCGCGGCCCCGCAGGATCCCCGGCTGCCGGGGGGCGGCGGCTACCCGATCACGGTAGCCATGGTCACGGCCGCGGCCGCCGCTCGCGGCACGCAGAACTACGTCACGTTCGAAACGGACTTCGGCCCGGAGCGCGATCTGTACTGGCACGGGGTCGATTTCACGGTGAACGCGCGCCTTCGCGAGGGACTGACGCTGCAGCTCGGGACGCAGACGGGCCGGTCCAGTGAGGACACTTGCGAGACCGCACGCGTGTACGACGCAACGGTCGTGGGGGTGGGGGTCCCATCGATGGGACAAACCTTGACGAACCTGGCCACGATCAAGGACCTGCGCAACTGCCGCGACGTCGATCCGTTCCAGACGACGGTCCGGGGGCTCGCCTCGTACACAATTCCGAAGATCGATGTCCTCGTCGCCGGCACGGTGCGCTCGCAGCCGGCGCTCGAGCGCGTCGCCACCTGGCAGGTGCCGAACGCGGTGATCCAGAGCATCGTCGGACGGCTGCCCCCTGGAGGTCTCGCCACCGGAAACACGAATATCGAGATCCTGGACTCCGACCATCGGCTGTATGCCGACAATCGGCGGACGCAGATCGACATGCGATTCGCGAAGGTCTTCCGATTCGGCCAGAGGCGCCTGGATGTGGGCGTCGACCTCGGCAACCTGCTGAACACCAATTACGCGACGACGTACGAGAACACATATCAGTACAGCGTCGGCAATACGGCGACGGGCGGCACATGGAACAACCCGACGGCGATCTACACAGCGCGGTTCGTCCGCTGGAACCTGACGGTCGACTTCTGACAGTTCCACGGGAGTCGCTGATGGTCGCCGCGAAGCCGACGTCGTCCAACGGAGAATAGGTTGCGATCGACGTCGTGAACCGCGAGGTTTCCTAAGGCCCTGCTACGGAGTCCTTGGCCGCGCCTTGTCCTGCTTCCTTTGTTCGTCTTGTTTCTGTTTCTTGATTTGCTGTTGTTTGTTCTTTTCCTTGTCCTTCTTGCCACCCTTGTCTCCCATACCTGCTCCTTTCAGCCAACTATGACCTCTGACAACGCGTGAGTGATACAGGACTGTGCGGTCCGATGGATTGCAGCCGTCGGAGCTGTTCTATTCAGGCGTGATTCACGCGGCGCAGGACCATCAGCGACACGTCATCGTGCGGCCGCGCATCTCCCACGAACGCCGCAAGCGCCTGCAGAAGCCGATCGCCGATTTCCGCGGCCGGCTCGCCGGCCGCCCCACGAATAACGGCGCCGATCCGTTCATCCCCGAAGAAGTCTCCCGACGAGTTCATCGCTTCGCTCACGCCGTCCGAGAACACAATCAGGGCATCGCCCACCGACAACTCGACCCGTTGTTCTGTGAACGTGGCGTCGGCCATGATGCCAAGCGCCATCGATCCTGGCGGCAGCCGGTCGAGGGCGCCCGCGCGCACGACGACTGGAGGCATGTGACCGCCGTTCATCACACGGACGTCGCCCGAGCGTTCCGTGAGCACGAGATAGACGAGTGTGGCAAAGCGGTTCGGCAGGCCGTCGCGCTGCACGATCCGGTTCACGGCGCTTCCCAGATCGCCGAGCGTGTCGAACTGGGGAGCGAGCGCCCGCAGCGTCGCCTGAAGCTTCACCATCAGGAGCGCCGCCGGCAGCGCTTTGCCTGCGACGTCTCCGAGCGCGACGCCATGGCGATGTCCGTCGATCCGCATGTGGTCGACGAGATCGCCGCCGACATCGTTAGCAGGCTCGCTGTACAGCCACAAGTCCCACCCCGGCACGGACGGCGCCCGTTCCGGCATGAGTGCCAACTGCACAACACGGCCCGCCTCCAGCTCCTGCCGGGCGATGAGCTTATCTTTGAGCTCCAGCATCAGGATGACGATGAGCATCACTTCACCGATGCCCACGAAGTTGAAGCTCCGGTCGCCAACCTGCACCCGCTGGTCGCCGGACACGATCTGTACGAGGGCAATCGCCAACAGCACTCGCCTGGCCGGCGTGAGCTTCATCAGCAGGCCCTTCACGAGCCACCAGAGCCGGTGGAGCCATCGCGAGATGAACGTCATCTCGTGCAGCCTGGCCTGGTCAGCATCGCTCAGGTAGAACGCCTCGAGCCCGGAGAACGACGCGCCGACTTCCCTACACCAGCCACGTTTCTTCAGATCCGCGCCGACGTGGCGCACATCGTCCTTGAGGGTCTCAAAGAGCCCGGGCGCGTCACGAACGCTTCGCCGTTTACCGCTGGATACGGGCGCCATCCACGCCGTCGCCTCAGGTGTGCTTCGTCTCACCGCTGTGACACCCACCCAATCGCTGACGCTGTTCGGCAAACGCACTGGTGGCTGACGACACCGGCTGCGCTCAGGACCTTGAGTCTCTAAGGGACGATGGCGCGCTCAAAGGTAACGGTCCGGGCCAGGAGATTCGGTGTGGCCGTCCTGCCGGCCAGGATCCAGGCATCTGCACACGACGCCTTGTCTGCGTTTCCGTCCGTGCTCGTCCACCACTCCCGCTGGGCACGTGCGGAATCCGGGAGCGGGCAGCCCGTGAGGTCTTCGAGCTGCGCGAAGGTGAGCACGACGCTGTCAGCGAACCGATTCGCCAGGTATTTGTGGAGTGGCAAGTACTGACTGGGAACCCTGGCGGTCTTTCCAGGCCCTTTACCAATGGGCCGCTCGGCCGTGGGCGCGTCGGCTGTAACAGATTGCGCGGTCAACTCTCGTCGCCTGTTCCACTTCCACATGAGACTCTCATCTCCAGTTGCACGTCGGACAAGAGCATCGTATCTGGTCCGCGCCTCGGCAGATGTCCTGTTCTGCACAGTCCGCGCGCCAAGGAACGAGTACGCTTGGTGGCGTCTCGTCGTTCACTCCCGTCTACACTGCGCCCGCTGGTGATCGGCGCTCCCGTTTCAACGACCACACTTGGGAGTCCCATGAAAGTCACACCTCTTCACGACCGTCTCATCATTCAGCGTCTCGAGGAAGGCGAGCAGACCATCGGCGGCATCATCGTGCCCGATTCCGCCAAGGAGAAGCCTCAACGTGGCAAGGTGTTCGCCGTCGGGCAGGGCAAGGTCAGGGAGGATGGCAGCCGCCAACCGCCTGACGTGAAAGACGGCGACACGATCCTATTCGGGAAGTACTCGGGTCAGGAAATCAAGATCGACGGCGAGGATTACCTCATCCTGCGTGAGGACGAAGTGCTCGCGATCATCGACAACAGCTAGGACAGGCATACATGGCAAAACAGATCGTCTACGGCGAGCAATCCCGCCAGGCTATCCTGCGCGGGATCAACCAACTGGCGAACGCGGTCAAAGTCACCCTCGGTCCGAAGGGACGCAACGTCATCCTCGACAAGAAGTTCGGCTCCCCCACCATCACCAAGGATGGGGTGACCGTAGCAAAAGAGATCGACCTCAGTGATTCGCTCGAGAACATGGGCGCGCAGATGGTCCGCGAGGTGGCGAGCAAGACGTCGGACACGGCCGGAGACGGCACGACGACCGCCACCGTGCTGGCGCAAGCCATCTATCGCGAAGGCGCAAAGAACGTGGTCGCGGGCGCCAACCCGATGGAGCTGAAGCGCGGCATCGACAAGGCCGTCGCAATCATCGTCGACGAGATCAAGAAGATGGCCAGGCCCGTGTCGGGCAACATGGTCGCGCAGGTGGGGATGATCTCCGCGAATGGCGACCAGGCGATCGGCACCATCATCGCCGAAGCTATGCAGAAGGTCGGCAAGGACGGCGTGATCACCGTTGAAGAAGGCAAGACGCTGGAAACGTCGCTCGATACCGTCGAGGGCATGCAGTTCGATCGCGGGTATCTCTCGGCGTACTTCGTGACCGATCCCGAGCGCATGGAGGTCGTACTCGAGAATCCCGTGATCCTCATCCACGAGAAAAGGATCTCATCGATGAAGGACCTCCTCCCCGTCCTGGAGCAGGTCGCGCGGCTCGGTCGGCCGCTCCTCATCATCGCCGAGGACATCGAGGGCGAAGCGCTGGCCACACTCGTCGTCAACAAGCTGCGGGGCACGCTGCAGGCAGCCGCCGTGAAGGCGCCCGGCTTCGGCGACCGCCGCAAGGCGACGCTGGATGACATCGCCATTCTCACCGGCGGTCGCGCCATCACCGAAGACCTCGGGATCAAGCTGGAGAGCATCACGCTCGAGGATCTGGGCAAGGCCAAGAAGGTCACGATCGACAAGGACACCACGACGATCATCGAAGGCGCCGGCACGTCGTCCGCGATCGAGGGGCGCGTGAAGCAGATTCGCGCGCAGGTCGAGGACACGACCTCTGACTATGACCGCGAGAAGCTGCAGGAGCGGCTGGCGAAACTCGTGGGCGGCGTCGCGATCATCAAGGTCGGTGCGGCCACTGAAACCGAGATGAAGGAGAAGAAGGCGCGCGTCGAAGATGCGATGCACGCAACGAAGGCAGCCGTAGAGGAAGGAATCGTCGCGGGCGGCGGCGTCGCACTCCTGCGTGCGGGCAAGGCGCTTGACGGTCTCGCGCTCACGGGAGACGAGTTGGTCGGTCTTCGCATCGTCCGTCGGGCAATTGAGGAGCCGATGCGACACATTGCGACGAACGCGGGCGCGGAGGGGTCGATCGTCGTGTCGAAGGTCAGGGAGATGAAGCAGGACGAAGGCTTCAACGCGGCCACGGAGACTTACGAGGACCTGGTGAAGGCCGGCGTCATCGATCCGGCCAAGGTGGTCCGAAGCGCGCTGCAGAACGCCTCGTCGATCGCTTCGCTGCTACTCACGACAGAAGCGCTTATCTCGGAGATCCCAGAGGGCAAGGCGGGTGTCGGCATGGCGCAGGGCAGTCCCGGCGGAGACATGGGTGCGATGTACTAACATCTCGCAGGCACGGAGCCGCAGAACCGCCAGGATCAAGGGAACGAACACCGGACTCGCGCCGTGAACGGAGCATATGGTCAGCATCCGCGTCCTCATTGCGATGACGGCAGCAGCGATACTCTCGACGCTGAGCATGTCACGGGGTCCACACGGCTCAGACCTCGGGTGGATGAGCGAACAGTGGCTCGCGGAGCACCGAGCGTCGCGCCCGACGTAGACGAACGCCAGCCATGGTCGCGCATTTATCGAAAGGGGCATGAAATGCCGCTCGTCCAGGTAACCAACAGCCCTACGGAGACTCTCGACGCCGCGGATCTCCTCCGACTGGATGATGACGGCGGGATGGGCTCCGAGACTGGAGGCCGGCATCCCGCTGCACCAGCCGGTCACGTTGGAGGAGCCGGCTGGGGCATACCGCTGGGAACGATTCCCGGCGAGCGCGAGCCTGGCCCGCAAACTCGGTTCGGAGGGCCCTCCACCAGCATCCAAATTCATTCAGACTGGCCGATGTCTGCTGCCACGATTGCCGATCGTCGGCGAGAAGGAGGCGGAGCTCCGAGTCATCGTCGTCGTGCGAGTGCAGAATCAGGCTGGAGGCGGATATGGCGGCGCTTCATCGACCCCGGCGTCAGCGGCAGGTAGTTGAAGGCCAGGCAGGGGACGCGCCGTGAACAGATGACGACAGGGCCGAGCGATCAGACGTGCCCATCGGTTTGCCCGGCTCACCCGCGCGCTGTCGGTGGCGATCCCGGTGTTTGCGTACATCTGCCTGTATAGCTTCGAGAGCAAGACGAACGCAATTCGAGCCCGAATGGTCGTCGCCACTCGTGATCGCGCCCAGATGCGGCGCAGACTGTAGAAGTGGTCCCAGACGGCCTGCGTCCTGGCACGAATCTCGTCGGGGGACATCACGGGATGCGGCGCGTAGACCTTGGGACGCTGCGCCTGCGGGATCAACCAATGGCGTGTCACCGGGATGTCTCCAATGCGGGCCGCGTTGGCACCGAGGCTCTTTTCCCACGCGGCGAAATCAACTGTGCCCGGATAGGGTGTGAGCATCACGAACTGCGCAAATGCCAGCCCCGCGCGGTCGGCAATGTCGGCCGTTGCTGCAAACGTGGACGGGCGATCGCTCGGAAGCCCGAAGATGAATGACCCGAGGACACCAACGCCGTGATCGCGGAAGGTGCGGAGCCGCGCCACCAGCGCCTCGCCCACATCGTTGAAGCCCTTGTACACGTCTTTGAGGCCTTCCGGCGTGACGGCCTCCACACCAACGAGTGCCCCCTTGATGTTGGCCCGCCGCATCGCCTCCAGGAACGCGACGTCTTCTGCGGCCTCCATGGTGATCTGTGTGAAGAACACCATGTCCGACGGCAGTTGCGCCAGCCGATCCATCAGCTCGAATCGCTCCGCGCGCAGCGCACGGAGCTGCTCCAGCCGCGCCACATTGCGCTGGCGCTCCGCCATCGCAAGGTCGGCCAGGGTGACCGGGTAGAAGTTGTCGTCGGCAAGGGCCACAAAACGGAAGCCGCGCCGTCGAAACTCCAGAATCTCCTCGACGACGACATCCACACGACGCTGTCGCGGCGTCTGGCCATCGGTCCGCCAGACAGAGCAGAACGAGCAATGCTTCGGACAGCCGCGGACGGTCTGGACCGAGCCCCACATGTAGCGCCCCTTCGGCAGCAGCTCCCAGCGCGCAGGGACGAAGCTGTCGGCATCGACCCGGCCGGCTTCGTAGACCCGCTGCAGCGTGCCGTTTGACGCATCGGCGAGCACGAGCGGCCACGCGACGTCGCCGTCCCCTCTGACGACGGCATGTGCGCCGCCGAGATCGAGCGCCTCGTCGGGGTACAGCGTGGCGTGGATGCCGCCGAAGATCACGACTGCCCCTCGCGCTCTCGCGAGGGAGCCAACTTCGTATCCGCGAAGGGCGTTGCCGGTGTGAATACCGACTCCGACGACATCGCCGGGTCGAACAGCTTCGACGTCGAAGGGCTCGAGCGTTTCGTCCGTGATCTGCGGACGCCCATACGACGCCGGAGTCGCCGACGCGAGGACGAACAGCCATCGCGGCGTGATCACCCCGACGCCAAATGAGATGTGACTTGGATTCACCAGATGAACCGTCACGTCGGCCGCCACCACACGTGGTGAGGGATGGACACGGGTCGGGGCGTCATCCGAACTGAGGGGGGAGGAGTGCCACTGGACGTGAGTCTCTGCTGCCGCCCCCGCCGCAAGGTGCTTCGCCATCGGAGGGCTTGCCTCCCCGGTAGGTTGAAGTCGCATCGGGCGAATCTAACCGGGCTGCGAAGGGCCCGATATGCAAAATTGGACATCTCGGCAAAGGGCAGTCGCCTGTGCTCAACTGGACAGACATGCGCCCTGGCCATCTGTCATCGTTGTGAGGAACGGGAGACGTGATGCTCGTCGGCGGCCGGTACTCAGCTCAAGTGGGAAGGAACAAATGTCTGATACTTCTTCCGAGCAACGTCGCGTTAAAGCTGAACTCGCACGCGAAATGGCGGAGGGCGAGCGAGAAAAACGCGATCAGACCCGCAGCCGCGTTGAAGAGGACCGCATCAGCGCGGAATTGTCCCGCACGACGGCTGAACACTTCCGCGCGCTGGCCGAAGACGTCCGGGCGGCCACTGAGCGTTATCGGCACGAGCTCGAGTTGGTCCGACAGGAGGGGGAAGCGGTTCGGCACGTCGCCGAAGAAGCACGCCGGGCCGCCGAGGACGCCCGTCACGCCACAATTGCGACGGTGGCGGACACCGCCGACGCATTGAGCACAACTCTCGCACAGATGCAATTCCTCGAGGATGCTCGCAATACAGTTCGACAGCTGAGGCTCAAGCCTGACGACGACGCCCAGTAAGTTCGCTGTCTGTTCACATGTCGCCAGTCTCACCTGCTTTGGCCGACTGGCAGAAGCACGACATTCAGGCGGTAGTACAGCCTTCGGTCGAAGTCACCGCGTATGACGAAAGCACTCGAAAACGACGGCCGTGGTTCTCTCAGTTGCCGCCTCGGATATACATCACGTGTCCGCGGTGCGGCTCGCCAACTGCAATAGTCGCGTACGAGCGGACTGCGACACAGAGCTGTTTTTGTCCAGGCTGCCGGAATCTATGGCAGACGCTCTTGACTCGAAGAGCGGCTGAAACGCCGCCGCGGTAGATTGTGACGTAACAGTACGGCGATGGCGGCCGGACCGCTGCTGGGAGCGCTTGAAGGTGCTTTCGAACGTTCTCCGCCCGATGTGACACCGCATCAACAGTACATGCTCGATCCGTAAGCTCCCCCGTCAAGCGGACAGTTCCCAGGGAGACAAACCAGCGGTTGTGGGCCCTCGGTAGAAACGTGAGCGGCCACCCCAGCCGACGCTGTCATGGGGTCGCTCGATCGCCGCATACTCAAATTCTGGCCGGTGTTCGAGCGCCGGCAGGTATTTCAAATCCACGTGCTGCGCCATCAGCTTAGCGCGCAACACCGAATCATGAGCTACGCCTCGCACTCAGCGCCTCCTGGCGGCGCATCTTAGGCGGTAACTTCTGTCCTTGGTACTTCACACACGAGAACTAGACCGGTCTCCGCGTTCCCGCACATGACGCACAAACGAATGCGGCCTCACTTCCGTCTAAGGCGCACGTGAGCACTTTTCTCAGTGACCTCGTCTACGCCTTCCGCAAGCTCAGCTCGGCTCGAGTTTTCACAGCCACGGCCGTGCTCACGCTGGCGCTAGGCATCGGCGGCAGCACGGCCATCTTCACGCTGATGCACGCCGTGATGCTGAAGTCGCTGCCGGTGGGCGACCCTGACCGACTCTACCGGATCGGCGACGGCGACAACTGCTGCGTCCAGGGCGGGCCGCAGGATCGTTGGGGCTTCTTCTCGTTTCCGCTGTTCGAGCGCCTCAAAGCCGAGACGCCGCAATTCGAGGAGATCACAGCGTTCTCGACATTCGTCGGTCGCATGGGCATACGTCGCCAGGGCGTGGAACAGGCGCCGCGGCCGCTTCGCACCATGTACGTCACCGGCAGTTACTTCACGACGCTGGGAGTCCGCGCATTCACCGGACGCATATTCACGGCCGACGACGACAACGCCGCCGCGCCGCCAGTGGTGATGTTGGCCTATCACGCGTGGCAGGGCCTCTACGGCGGCGACACCTCGATTGTCGGCTCGACGCTCGTGATCGAGGGGAACGCCTTCACCATTGCCGGTGTCACGCCGCCGGGATTCTTCGGCGAGACGCTGCGAGCCGATCCACCAGACCTGTGGCTGCCGATCCAGCACGAACCGCTCATCGCCGGCGCCGAGACATCGTTGTTACGCCAGCCGGTGTCGGCGTGGCTGCGCGTGATCGGCCGGCTGCGTCCCGAGGCGACGACCGACGGTATGGACCTGAGGCTCACAACCCTGTTGCGCCAGTGGATGCGAACCGAAGCCGGCTATCCCTCGAACTGGATGCCGGAAATCGAGCGCAAACTGCCCGAACAGGTGATCACTGTCGTACCGGCCGGCGCGGGTGTCGGCTTGATGAAAGAGCAGTACGGGCGCAGCCTGCGGATCCTGCTGGCCGTGTGCGGGCTGGTGCTGCTCATCGCGTGCGCCAACGTGGCCAACCTGCTGCTGGCGCGCGCGCTGACTCGCCGCGGCCAGACTGCGGTGCGGCTGGCCATCGGCGCGTCGCGCGGACGGATCGTGACCGAAGCGCTCGTGGAAAGCGTCGTGCTCGCCATCGGTGGAGCGCTGGCCGGACTGCTCGTCGCCATGGGCGCCGCTCGACTGCTGCTGTCGCTGGCCTTTGCTGGCGCCACGATGCTGCCCATCACCACCACGCCCTCACCGCTGGTGCTCGCCTTTGCCGCCGGTCTCGCGTTGCTGACCGGCGTGCTCTTCGGCGCTGCACCAGCGTGGTTCGCGACACGCACGGATCCAATCGAGGCGATGCGCGGCGCGGGCCGTGCTGCAGGCGATCGCGCCTCGTTTACGCGTACGGCACTGCTCGTGGTGCAGGCCACGCTCTCCGTGGTGCTCGTCGCGGGGTCGACGATGCTGGGCCGCAGCCTCGGCAACCTCGAAGGCCAGGACTTCGGGTTCAATCGCGATGGGCGCGTACTCGTGTCGGTTGGGCGGCCGTCCGCATCGTTCACCGGCGCACGTCTCACTGCGCTCTACCGCGACGTGGAAGCGAGGCTCGCCCGCATTCCGGGCGTACAAGAGTGCCAGCCTCGCCCTCTACAACCCGCTGACTAACAACTGGGGCGAAGGCGTGCTGGTGGCGGGCAAGCCGGCGCCGGGGCCGGGCGCGGAGATCGGCGCGTCGTGGGACCGGGTGAGCACGAACTATCTGCAGCAGTTGGGCGTGAAACTCGTCCGCGGCCGTTACTTCACCGCCGCCGACAACGAGACGTCACAGAACGTGGCCGTGGTGAACGAAGCGTTCGTGCGCCGATTCTTCTCGCCGGGTGAGGACCCGCTCGACCGGCACTTTGGCTTGAACCTGCCCGAGAACGTCAACACCTACCGCATCGTCGGGGTGGTGGGTGATGCGAAGTTCGCGGGCTTCCAACTCGATCGTCCGGCACGGCCGATGTTCTTCGTGTCGCTCGCCCAGACGGTGAATTACGCCAACCCGTTGATGCAACGCGTGGAGACCGCCTCACATTACGCAGGCGGTATTCTCCTGGTGACCACTACTCCGCCAGGCGCACTCGAGCCGCAGGTGGCGCGCGCGCTCGCCGCGGCGGATCCCAATCTGGCGGTCATCAACATCCGCTCGCTGCGGGAACAGGTAGAACGAAGCTTCGATCAACAACGTGCAGTCGCCAGCCTGGCCGGTCTGTTCGGCACGATCGCGCTGATACTGGCCGCGATCGGACTCTACGGAGTGACTGCGTTTTCGGTGGCGCGCCGGACCAGCGAGATTGGCATCCGCATGGCGCTGGGCGCCGATCGCGGCCGCGTGCTCGGCCTGGTGCTGGAAGGCGTCTTTCGCCGCGTGGTTGCGGGCTTGCTGCTGGGGCTACCGCTGGCCGTCGGGGCTGGATACCTCGTGTCGGCGCAACTTTACGGCGTATCGTTCTGGGATCCGGCGGCGCTGAGCGTGGCAGCGAGCGCGCTGGCGTTCGCGGCGTTCGTCGCCGCCATCGTGCCCGCATCGAGAGCAGCGGTACTGGCGCCGATGAAAGCCCTGCGCATCGAGTAGCCACGCGAGGGGCTCGCGTCGCGTCCACCCTTCCACCTTCGCGCCTTCGGCGCTAATAGTGCGAGGGCGTGGCTCTATGAGCGGCTCTCGGGCGGAGCTGTCTAACACCTACCCTCAGACAGAGCCGGAATGGACCGGAGCCACACGGAGGCACTGGGACTCGCACGGCTCATTCGGCAGTCGAGACGTGCCTGACGATGTCGCCAGTGAAACCGCCGGGTTCGGCGCGTCGCGTCCGCACGCGACCGCCTCGCGGCATTCCTCGCGCGACCTGCAATCCGTTTACCTGGTAATCACGAAAGCGGAACGGGATGCCTTCGGCCATTGACGGCGTCGCGCGATCCTGCAGGTGCACGTGGACGTGGGGTTCGCTGCTGTTGCCGGAATTGCCCACTCGCCCGATCACATCCCCCGCTGCCAGGCGATCGCCCGCAGCCACGCGAATAGATCGGGGCTGGAGATGCGCGATGAACAGGAACTCGCGCGGCGCCACTTCCAGCACCACGTGGTTGCCAAACGCGCGACGGAGACGGCGCTGTCCAATCGGCCCGTCCTCCTCGCCATCCTCAACGCGCAGCACGACGCCATCGGCCGGCGCCAGCACCTCGCGCCCGTATGCGTAAAACTGGTCGAGACGCGTGCCATCGCCTTGATGGGACATGCCGTCCCTCGTGACGAGCAGGTCATAGGCCCAGCGTTGATCCGGCATCACGGCGTGGTAGTTCTCGTCGAGGGTTGGCCCTCCCCATGCAACGGTGACCGGGCCATCGAGGGGAATCCTGAACGGAATGCGGCTCGGCATTGCGTCGTGAGATGACGGGTACGTCCTGAACACAGCCAGTGAGCCGACCATCAGCAGCAGCGCCGTGTACCCCACGAGCTGCAGGCCGCCGGGCGTCTCGTGATGTTGCCACGATCGAATGAGCGCGATCACGAGCAGGAAGGCAGCTCCTGAGACAAGGATCACCGGGCCGACGTACCAGAACACGACCGCCACGAGACCGGACCGTGACAGCACGACGAGGAGGAATATGCCGTGAGCGATCACCAATCCCGCGATGCCTCGCAGCCACGCGCCGGTGGACAGCATCCTCGTTAGCATTGCGAGCCGATCACGGGTAAGAATATCGGCGTTCCCGCGCCCCTCGACTGCGCTCGGGGCGCCCTGAGCATCATCGAAGGGCGGACCACATTCATGCCGCAGCCACATCTCAGCCGGCGATCGTTCCTGACCGGGGCAACTATTGGATCGCTCACGATCCTGACACGTGCACAGTCGGCCGCCGAGTTCCGCTTTTCCCAATACCACAATCAGATCGCCGACAGTCCACTTCATCGACGGCTCACTGAGCTGTGGGACGCGGTGCGCCAGGAGTCGGGCGGCCGGGTCGAGACGCGGATCTTCCCCGAGAACAACAAGAACCCGGGCAGCGATCCTGCGGTGCTGAAGCTGCTGGTCTCGGGTGAGGTGCAGTTCTTCACACTCATGGGCGGCATCCTCGGCAACATCGTGCCCGCCGCCAATATTCAGCAGGTACCGTTCGCGTTCCGTTCGGCGGAGCATGCGCACAAGGCGATGGACGGACCGCTCGGAGCCTACCTTCGCGAGGAAATGAGGGCGAAAGGAATCGTGGGGTTTCCGGTAGGCGCCTTCGACAACGGTATGCGCCAGATCGGAGGTCGCGCGCGGCCCATCAGGGTCCCGGCGGATTTCGCGGGCCTGAAGCTCCGAGTGCCGGACGGGCGGATGTTCGGCGACATGGCGCGTGCGCTTGGCGCCGTGCCGGTCACCGTAAACAGCAGCGGCATCTATGCAGCGCTCGAGGCGGCAACCGTTGACGCACAGGAGAACCCGCTCGCCTACATGGAGTTCTTCAAGCACTACGAGGTCATGAAGTACATCAGCATGACCAACCATATGTGGTCCGGGTTCAACATGCTGGCGAACCAGGGGACGTGGAACGGGATCCCCGCGGACATCCGGGCGAGCATCGAGCGCAACGTTGCGCGTGTCGTGCGGCTCCAGCGCGAGGACCAGCAGAAAGCGAACACCACGGCGCGCACATCGCTGGCCGGTCACGGACTTGCCGTCAACGAGGTCGAGACCGCCGCGTTCCGGGCGCAGTTATCCGGCCTTTACGCAGCATGGAAGAAGACGCTAGGCACCAATGCGTGGTCGCTGCTCGAGGCGGAGACCGGCCCTCTCGGTTAGCGTTCTCGACCTATCGCATCCCATTCGTGACGTAGCGCCGCGGCGAGGAACTGCGGGAGATCGCACAGGCGCTCGACACCGGAGCGATTTCACCCCGAAGACAAGTGCGCTCAAAGATCTTTCATGTCAAGTTTTCCGCGAGGTCAGCAATTACACGACATCCCTCGACAACACTTTGCAAATAGGGACTTACGGGTTGGCGGA
>CAVRQR010000015.1:0-616805 GCA_963723495.1 uncultured Acidobacteriota bacterium
AGAAGTGATGACGATGCAGAAACAGATACTGGCAATGCGTTCAACAGTCATGACTTCACTCCTACGAATATGCCGATCGTTCCTGCATGAGGCTAGCTTCCACGACCAGCCGCTACGCCGCTCATCTTCACGCAAACTGGTGGGTACGCCCAGGAGAAAGGTGACCTGAAGTAGCAATCCGGCAGCCATCTTGCACGAATCGCATTGCTCGCAGCAAGGAAGGCGACGATGAAACTTACCTCGACAGCGATTCCGATGATGACGAGCGCGCTGCTGGTCGGCTGGATGTGGTCGACAGTCCACGTCAGTGAACTGCAGACACCAAGCGGTTTGCCCGGACGCTTGGGCAAGGACGTTGCCCAGCACGTCAACCTGACCCGCGATGACTACAAGCGGTTGTTGCAGGGAGAGCCTGTGACCACGTTGCTCCCGGGCGACGCCTCAAAAGAAGTGGCAATCTTCGGTGCCGTCTGGATAAATGCACCCATCTCCGCGTATGTCGCTGCGGTGAAGGACATCGAGCAACTCGAGAAGGGTCCGAACTTCCTGGTCACAAAGAAGATCAGCAATCCGCCCCGACTTGAAGACTTCGCGCAGCTCACCCTTTCACCCGAAGACGTAAGAGATTTGAAGTCGTGCGAGGTCGGAGACTGCGAACTGAAACTCGGTGAGAACGCGCTCCAGCGAATTCGGAAGGAAGTCGATTGGTCGAAGCCGCTGCCGGAGGCGACCTCCCAGGTGGAAGCGCTCTTCAGACACCTGTCTCTCGATTACGTGATCCGCTATCAGGCGGAAGGCAACGAGGCGCTCGCCGCCTATCGAGACACGAGCCGCCCGACGTTCGTCGCGCAGGAGTTCAAGACGATGATCGATCGCATGCCGCTACTGACCAATTATTTGCCGCAGCTCAAGGCGTATCTGCTCGAGTTCCCAACGGCATCACTTCCGGGCGCTGAATCGTTTCTGTATTGGCAGTCGGCGAAATTCGGGTTGAAGCCGACGATTCGCATCAACCACGTTGTGATTGTCGAGCAGCCAGACGGCGCGGCAGTGGCGACGAAAATGCTGTACGCCAATCATTACTTCTGGACCGCCATCGAGCTGCGGGTTTTGCTCCCGGATCCGGCACGTGGCCAAGGTTTCTGGTTCGCGAGCGTCAGCCAGAGCCGGTCCGATGGGTTGAGCGGCTATCTCGGCCCGATTATTCGCGCCAAGGTACGGGACGAAGCACAGAAGGGTATGGAGGCAGCGCTCAAGGCAGGTAAGGCCTCGCTCGAGAAATCCTAGGACACGAGAATCGCGTGTGACCTCGGGATAGCCTTGACCACCATCACGCGGGCAGCTCGAACCAGAACGTGCTGCCGGCCGGCACGCCGGGATCCACGCCGATGGTCCCGCCATGGGCCTCGATGGCGAGCTTGCAGAAAGCGAGACCCAACCCGACGGAGTGGTAGGTCGATTCCTGTCGAGCCGCGACTGTCCCGAACTTCTCGAAGATCTTCTCTCTGGCTTCCGGAGGCACGCCGGGCCCCTGGTCGTGCACCGCGACACGCACGCAGCCGTCTCCGCTGGCGATGGAAATGCGCATCCGGCTGCCGGCGGGCGAGTACCTGATGCCGTTGCTGACGAGGTTCTCCATGACTCGGCGGACGAGGGCGCCGTCGCAGGTCACTTCCACGGCCCCCGCGCTTTCGATGTCGATTGGCCGCTCGAGGTCGATGGTCCCCAGCGCCGAACGCACGTCGCGGGCCATCTGGGTCAGATCCCACACCGCCCGCTCGACCGGCATTTTGCACGCTTCGAGCCGGCTCACGTCGAGCAGGTCGTTGGCCATCCGGTTGATCGCTTCGGCCGACCTCGAGCGCTGACTGCAGGGCCTCCCGGTTGTCTTCACTGAGCGCGGCGGCCGAACGCTTCAAGAAGCGGAGATTGATGAGCAGCGCCGTCAGCGGCGATCGCAGGTCGTGGACGACCATGTGCACCAGATCGTCGCGCAGCTGTTCCAGGGCACGAAGGCGGGTGTAGCTGTCGGCCAGTTCCGCTTGCGCCCGCCTGAGCGCGACGTGCGTCTTCACCCGCGCCAGGACTTCTTCGACCTGGAAGGGCTTGGTGACGTAGTCGACGCCGCCGGCGTCGAACGCCCGGACCTTGTCGGCCGTGTCGGTCAACGCCGTGAGGAAGATCACCGGCACGTCCTTCGAGCGATCCGTCGCCCTGAGACGTCGACAGACCTCGTAGCCGTCCATCTCCGGCATGTTGATGTCCAGCAGGATGAGATCGGGCGGGTCGTGCTCCACGGCCTGAAGCGCCTGCCGTCCGTTGGTCACGGCGCGCACCTCGTACCCCTGCTCACCCAGCAGGTCCGACAAGAGCCTCAGGTTCTCGATCGTGTCTTCGACGACCAGCACGCTGGCCACGTGGGCCGTCCTGATTCATCGCGGATCTACCTCTCAGGCGTCATCGCGCGTTCTCGATGGCAGGGCCGACACGAGCGAGTCGTACTGGAAGTCCCGGGCCAGCGCTCGAATCTCGGCAGAGACGTCTTCCGAGTGTTGCCCCACCTGATCGGCGAGCGATTCGAGCCGCTTGGCGCGGCCCTCGATCGCGGCTTCCCGCAACTGTTCGATCAGCGCCGGCGGCAGGCTGCTCAATCGCTGCGACAACGTCGATCGCCCGGCGGCGTCGCGGTTCGCGCGACCCGACGGCCGGGGTACCGACGATCCATAGACGTAGCGAACGCCCAGCCGCTCGCCGATGACCGCGAGCAGCTCGTCCTCCCGGTACGGCTTCCGCACGAACGCATCCACGCCGGCTTCGCGCGCCTCGCTCTCGGTGTCGGCCAGGCCGCTGGCCGTCACCGAGATGATCGTGGCCTTCGACCCACTCTGCCGCAGCCGCCGGATGCCTTCCAGCCCACCCATCCCGGGCATGCGCAAGTCCATGAGCACCAGATCGGGACGCCAGTCGTCGTGCACCACGATGGCTTCCTCGGCGCTCGCCGCCGTGCGCGTGGAGAAACCCAGTCGCGACAAGAGCTCGTCGAGCAGATCGCGGTTGGTCGGCACATCGTCCACGATCAGCACTTTCGGGGCGAGCTGATTCGGTTCGAGCCCCGTCGGAATCGGGTGCGCGACGCGTCCCGGGACGGCATCGATTGCCGCGGCGGCGGCCTCGAACCAGAACGTGAACACGCTGCCCTTCCCCGGCGTGCTCTCCACGACGAGGTCTCCGTGCATCAGGCGCGCGAAATTCCGGCTGATGGCCAGGCCCAGTCCCGTGCCGCCGGTGCGGACCGTGGAATCTGCCTGATCGAACGCATCGAAGATCCTCGCGAGATTCTGCGGCTCGATCCCCGGTCCGGTGTCTTCGACGGCGATGACGACGACGTGCCGGTCCCCTGCAGCCGACGCGGGAACTGGCGCGAACGGCGACCCGTCCGGACGTCGGTGAACTTGACGGCATTGCTCAGCAGGTTGATGAGCACCTGGCGGACCTTGCCGGCGTCTCCCGACAGCGCGCGCGGCAGCTGCCGATCCTGCTCGAACGTGAGCTCGAGGCCCTTGTTCTCGGTCAGCTCCCGGAACATCCACTGCACGTCGTGCAGCAGCGCGTGCAAGTCGAATGGTTCGACCGCCTGCGTCGCGCGGCCCGCCTCGATCTTCGACATCTCCAGAATGTCGTTGATCAACGTCAGCAAATGATTGCCGCTGGAGTGGATGATGTCGATCTTCTGTTTCTGATCGTCGCCCAGGTCCTGGTCGCGTTCAAGCAGCTGGGCGTAACCGAGGATGGCGTTCATCGGCGTGCGGATCTCGTGGGACATGTTGGCCAGGAAGGCGCTCTTCGCCCGGCTGGCGCTCTCCGCGGCCTCCTTCGCGGCGCGCAGCTCGGTCGTGCGGCTGGCGACGAGCGCTTCGAGGTGCTCCTGATGCTTTCGCAGCTCGTTGACGAGCTGCTCGCGTTCGCGCTCGGCGCTGATCAGATCCGTGACATCCCGGTTGACACCGACCATGCGCACGGGCCGGCCGTCCGCGCTGCGGATGGTTTGCGCCACGCCGCGAATGGTGCGGATCGCGCCGTCCGCCCGCCGCACCCTGAAGTCGGACCTGTACTCGTGGTCGCCGCGGAGTGCGGCCTCGACGTCGCCCGTGGCACGCGCCACGTCTTCCGGCACGAGGCACCGCGACCACGCGTCGAAGGCGCCACTGAACTCCTCCTTGCGAACGCCATAGAGCCGGTACATCGAGTCGTCCCACACCAGCCGATCCTGCTCCACGTCCCAGTCCCAGATGCCGAGCCCAGCCGCATCGATGGCGAGTTGCAGCCGGTCATCGCTCACGCGCAGACGGGCTTCGCTTTCCTCCAGCTCGCGCTCACGACTCTTTCGCGTCTCGACTTCGCCGACCAGATCGTCGAACGACGTCTTGAGCCTGCCAGCCATGTCGTTGAACGATTGCGCGAGGGCGCCCAGCTCCTCCAGCCTGCTGCCCGGCACCCGCGCGCTCAGGTCTCCGCGAGCCATGGCCTGCGTCGCGCGCGAAATGCGCCGCAGCGGCGCGGTCACCATCGACGCCAGTGCCGCGGCCAGCACGAGGGAGAGCACCAGCGCCAGCGCGAACACCATCGCCGAACGGCTGCTGCCGATGCGCGCGCCCGCCAGATAGAACGCTTCGGGCATGGCCGTGACCAGAATCCAGTGACGGCCTCCGCTGTCGTCGCGATACGTCGTCGCGTAGGTCAGCCACGTTTCCCGCGAGAGCGGCCTCGCCGTCACGTGATCGAAGCGGAACTCCGTCGCGGCTGCAGACATGCCCGACGGACCCGTGTGCTGCGCCAGACCGGCAACCGCACTCTCCACCACCAGGTCGCCGTCGGGAGCGGACGAGGCGATGATCGCGCCGGTCGTTGTCGAGGATGAAGGCTCGACCGTCCGAGCCGATGGCCTGGCTTCGCAGCAGAGAGACGAGAGCGTCCTTGCGCTGGGCGTCTATCTGCGACGGCGAACGTGCCAGGTAGTCGTCCAGCCGCATGCGGATGCTCGCCGACGCTTCCTGATGGAGCCTGGTCGCCAGTCTCGCCGCATCATCGTCCGCGCTCCGCAGGGCCACCATCGCCGTGGCGCCGACCATCACGAGCACCAGCGCGATGAACGGCGTGAAGATGAAGATCCGGATCGGCAAGCCTTCCTGCACCGGGCCCGCGCCCCCCGGCGTCTCGCCGCGGCCGGCTTCCCAGATCCATTCGCTGCCCCCAATCGCGCGCTCTCTGACGTGTCCGGGGATTTCCGCCCAGAACCATCCGAACCGTCTGGCCAGCGGCAGGGCGACCAGAAAGGCCCCGGGCGCCAGGAGCCAGGTCACGGCCAACGTGAAGAACAGCGCCGACGAGATGTTCCGGTAGGAGATGGCGGAGGTGAACTGGCCCGAGCAAATGAAACCCCACATCACCGGGTCGAACAGCATGATCAGCACAACGAACACGCCGTAGCGCCCCCAGGTCTGCACCCGGCGGAAATCCGGATTCCGGCCGATGAGCTGATAGGCCATCCAGACAAAGGCGGTCCAAAAGAAGTAGCCCTCCGCCCAGTTCAGGACGAAGTCCGGCGGCACTCCCTCGATCAGGTCCGACAGCATGTACGCCGGCGGGACGGCGATCAGTGCGGGATAGCCGAAGAGCACGATGCACAGCAGAACGACCAGATCCTTCAACGACTCGAACGTCTGTGCGCCCGGCGACGAATACGACGAACGATCCGATGTAGCCCGTCGCGATGATCAGCACGAACGTCAGCGGCAGGCTCAGGAACGCCTTCGCATCCCACGTCTGCCGCTCCCGGCCGAATCCCCACCGCTCGCCGATTCGGAACGTAAAGCCGCCGAAGGCGCAGATGGCCAACACCAGGCCGACGATATAGCTGAATCGGCCCCACACCTCCAGCAGCGGGAGCGGGATGGTGCTGACGATCGCCTCGAGCCAGGTGATGACGGAGGTCATGACTGATCGCGTGCCGATCGTGCTGTGTGCCCGACATGTCGGTCAGGGAACACGCCGAAATGGAATGCGACAACTGAAGGACTCCACAGCCCCGACGGCTACTCGACGAGAGCGACAGCGCCAGCGCGATGTGGACGTCGTCCTGGACGAATGCGCTCGGTTGAATGTCGGAAGGGTCTACGAGCGTGGAGAGGCACGCAGTAATTATCGTTTGGTTTCGATGCAACTGCGGTCGCTACGACTGTCCCGACAGGCATAGCGTCGCTACCTGGTGCCGTCGATCACCGCGGTGATGGCATCGCGAAGGCCGTGTGCTCCCGCCTGCAGCCCCACTATCTGGAAAAGCTCCGGCCGCCGTGTAAGCGCTGCCTTCTCAGCCCGTTTCTCTCAGGCTGAGCGACCTCGGCATCCGAAACCTGCGTCTTCTGCAACAGGGAGACGAGCGCATCGGCTGCGCGGCCGCTGCCCTCGATCAGGATCATGCGGCGCCCGGCGCGGACGTTGGACTCGACCTCCGCCAGTGTGATGCCACCGCCGTTGGCGACGATCGTGACCGAGGGCCGTCCCTCAGCGAGTTCTGCGAACAGCCAATACATCGTCTCGGTCTCGGAGCCCCAGCTGTCTTGCGCGGGTGCCGATGGATTGTCGACGGCGACGACATGAGAATGATTCGGTCGAGGGGCGTCTTGCCACGAGGCGGAACTTCGCGTGCGGGGGCGACGCCAATCAAGGGAAAGGCGTTGCCGCTCGCGCGGCGTGCGTGTCCCGCTGCTTCCATGATCCCTGCCTGGGTGCCACCATCGCCGACCGCGATTCGTCGGCCGCCTTTAGCGACCAGGGTCAGCGCCTCGAACATCGCCAGCAGTTGACGCTGCTGGTCCGCGAGCATTCTCGAGGCGCCGCCGTGAGGAATACGAACGCGTCGGCCTGGCTTCGGATCTCGGCAATCAGCGACGAGAGCTGCGCGTTCTTTTTCAAGCTCCACGCTGCAGACTTCGAGCAACGGGTCGACCAGGATCGGCGGCTTTGGTCTGGCGCCTCGACAGAGACGGCAGCACCATCAGCAACGCCGATCCTACGACCGCGCTGGCGCTGGCCGGGATGAACTGCAGGTTCATTTTGCCCTCTTCAGTGCGTAAGGCTCAGGCGCGATGGCGCACGCGCCGTGCCCGAATCGCTAATGAGATGGACCAGGCATTAGCTCGTCCAGAAAACCGCAGCGAGGCTGCTCGTAAACCCTCGAGAAGCCGCGGGGCGCCCAGCGCTGGTCGGAGTCTATCGGTGTTACGAGCGGTACTCAATTGGAAGGCGCGGGCGGCGGCAACGGACACGCACGCGTTTCGGCTGATGACTCGACAACCCGAGGATCTGATATCGTCGCCACGCAAGTCGACACCCGAACCGTCGGGGGACCCTTCGTGATCGAAGTCACCAACGTCGTCAAGCGCTACGGCGCAACACCCGTGTCTGAACGGCGCCACGTTCCGCATCGCCGAGGGGCAGCTCACCACGATTCTCGGGCCGTCTGGGTGCGGCAAGTCCACGATGCTGCGGTGCCTGAATCGGCTCGAGCGCTTCGACGAGGGGTACATCCGAATCGGCGACGTGGAGATCCGAGGGACCGCAACCGACAAGCTGTCGGCCGCCGAGGAGGACGACCTCGTTCAGCCGCCTGCGGATGCGGGTCGGCCTGGTCTTTCAGAACTTCAACCTCTTCCCGCACCTCACGGCGCTCGAGAACGTGATCGAGGCGCCTGTGACCGTCAAGAAGATGCCCGCGTCGCAGGCGGAGGAAATCGGTCGGCTGTACCTGAATCTCGTCGGGCTGTCCGGCAAGGAGCACGAGTACCCGGCGCGCCTGTCCGGCGGGCAGCAGCAGCGCGTCGCGATTGCGCGCGCGCTGGCGATGGAGCCCGACGTGGTGCTGTTCGACGAGCCGACCTCCGCGCTCGATCCGCGGCTCGTCCGCGAAGTCGCGTCGCTGCTGCGCCTGCTCGACGATCTCAAGCGGACTCTCATCGTCGTCTCGCACGACATGGACTTCGCCCGAGCGATCTCCGATCAGGTCATCTACTTCGAGGGCGGCCGCGCGGTGGAGTCTGGAACCGCGCGCGAGGTGTTCAGCAATCCCCGCCAGCCCGAGACGCGCGCTTTCATGGAAAGCTTTCACAGCGGACGTCCGCCAGATCGACGTGATCGGCGCGCACGGAAAGGACATCTCGATGCTGCGTCTGTGGATTGCCAGCGCGCCTGTCTGACGCTGCTGTCGTTCGCTGAGCCTCTTCGTCGCGCAGTCGACGCTCGATCGCGTGCGCGCCAGCGGGCGCCTGCGCGTCGGCATCGACGCGACCTATCCGCCGTTCGGCATCGCCGAAGGCGGCGAGTTCAGCGGCTTCGACGTGGACATCGCCCGTGCGATCGCGCGCGAGCTGGGCGTCGAAGCCGGAGATGATCAACGCCAGCTTCGAGGCGTCTTTCCCGCCCTTCAGAACGGGACCTTCGACGTGGTCATTTCGGCGGTCACGATCACGCCGGAGCGGCGCGCGACGCATGCTGTTCTCGGATCCCTATATCGCCGCCGGCCAGCAGATCGTGGTGCGGGACGACAGCGCCATCGCCGGCCCGGACAATCTCGCGGGCCGCACCGTGGGCGTGCAGATCAACACCACGGCGCAGTTCGCGATGGAGAAGCGTCCGGGCGTCACGATCGCGAAGTACAACACGATCGATCTCGCGCTGCTGGACCTGCAGAACGGGCGCATCGACGCGGTGGCGAGCGACGGGCCGGTGCTGCGCTACATGGTGCGATCGAGCTTTCCCGGGCTGAAGACGGTCGGCGCCGAATACACCGACGAGCAGTTCGGCGTAGTGCTCGCCGCGACCAGCGACGACCTGCGGCGGGCGGTCAACGCCGCGCTCTGGCGGCTGCAGGACAGCGGCGAATACGCGAAGATCTACGCCAAGTGGTTCGGCGAGCGCGCGGAGCACGGGACGCCGCGGCGACCCCCGCGCGCTTTCGACACCGCGCTCATCGCGCGCACGTGGTCGTTCTTCATTCGCGGCGTGTGGATGACGGCGGTCATGGCCGTGTCGAGCCTCGTGTTGGGCCTGCCGCTCGGGTTGTGCCTGGCGTTGGCGCGCGTGCAGTCGAAGCGGCTCGTGCACGATGCCGGCCGGCAATCTACGTGGAAGTGATGCGCGGCACGCCGCTGCTCGTGCAGATTCTGTTCGTCTATTTCGTGCTGCCGAGCGTGGGCGTCAATCTGCCGGCCTTCACCAGCGGCATTCTGGCGTTGACGTTGAACGCGGCGGCCTACATCTCGGAAGTGATCCGTGCCGGCATCCTGTCGATCGACGCGGGTCAGATGGAGGCGGCGCGCGCGCTCGGCATGAGCTACTGGCAGGCGATGCGCCGCATCATCCTGCCGCAGACATTCCGGCGCGTCGTGCCACCGCTGACCAACGAGGGGATCGCGCTGCTGAAGGACTCGTCGCTCGTCTCGGTGATCGGCCTGACGGAGCTGGCGCGGACGGGCCAGGAGCTGGCGAGCCGCTATGCCGCGCCGCTCACGATCTGGCCGCTCGTGGCGCTGCTCTACCTGGCGCTGACGTTCCCGTTGACGCAGGGTAGCGGAGTACCTCGAGCGCCGATGGCGGCCGGTGACGCGCGCGTGACTCGCGAGCATTTTCCGCACTCCGAACATGGTCGATACGACCCGCTCCGGGGTCAGTCGCTTCTCCACCGTGTCACGTTTCGCCTTACGGCTTCGCGATCACTACTGTCGTCCCGGTGCTGCTCCCATCGACGTCGTGATTCTGCCCCGAGGCGTGGATCCGCTCCATTACGGTGATTCCCGTTACCGTGAAAGTAACGCTGGCGTCGCGCTTGCGCAGGTTGTTGAGCGGTAGCTGAGCATGTGCCGCCAGAGCCAGTGGTACAACTTCCGGGTCCGCTCGCAGCACCGCTCCACGTACCAGTGACCGTCGCACCCGAAACTCCGCCGTGGTTGCTGCCGTTGTGCACCGAAATTGTCACAGTCGCCGACCAGCTGCTCTTATTCCCGTTCGCGGCGCCATCGAGGTCACCGATATGGACGCTGGGCGGGGGTGGCGGAACGACGGGATTCACCGTTACGACCACACTGTCGGTCGCCGTGGCGCCGTCATTGTCGGTGACCTGCAGTGTCAATGTGTGAGCGCCAACACTCAACGAGACGCTTGCGGTGGCGCCCGTGCCCACGACGGTGGCCCCGTCGTCTCGCCACACGTAGCTGACGATGCTGCCATCCGAGTCAGAGAAGCCGCTGCCGTTCAGCGTAACTGACTCTGTGCCGTTGCCGTCGTTGTCCGTCACGGCGTGATCAGCCCCTGCGTTAGCGACGGGGGGTGAATTCGGCGCCAGCGGATTGACCGTAATGATCACGCTGTCTGTGTGGGTCTGGTCGCCCTGGTTGTCCCTTACTTGCAGAATGATCGTGTGCGTGCCATTCGCGAGCGCGATCAATGGTGTCGCACCTGAGCCGATGCTTACACCGTTCTCGATCCATTCATAACTTGCAATCGTGCCATCTCGATCAGAGGACCCGCTGCCGTCCAGACGAACATCCTCCCCGCCATTGCCATCGCCGTCCGCCACGGTGACATCGTCTCCTGCGTCGGCAACCGGGCTGAGGTTCGCCGACCCGTAGCTCATCGCGTTGTGCAGGTTCAGCCCGCCGTGAACCGTCCAGGAGTCGAGCCGTACGGGTCGCGCCGCGCGGGTCTGCGCTGTCCAGCAGAATATCGACGACTTGCTGGTTGCTGACCACATCGCCTCGCGACCAGACGAGCGCCGCGGCGCCAGATACATGCGGCGTGGCCATCGATGTGCCGGTGTTCCATGTGTAGCAGCCTATGTGCCTGGAGTCGTCTGCCGGCGCATTGCGACATCGGAACGGTCGAGATAATGGGTTCCGGGTGCAGAGATGTCGACCCAGTTGCCGTAGTTTGAAAACGACGAGCGTCTGTGGTGTTGTCGAACGCGCCAAGGGCGATGACGTTCGGGGCGCGGCGGGGTAGAAACATCGCGTGGTCAGGCCGCCGTTGCCGGCGCCGGCCACAATGACCATCCAGCCGCCCATGCGTCTTGGACCGCGTCGAATTGGTCCTGTGAAAACTCAGTAAGAACCCAGGCTCATGTTGATGACTTTGGCGCCGTCCGTGCCATCGCCGTCGATCGCTTGTGCGATCGCGAAGTCGTTGCAGGTGGCCATGGGCGAGGCACACTTTGTAGGCAGTATCAGCGCGTGCGGGGCCGACGCCGGCGACGCCTTCTCAGCGGCTGGGTACCGGTCGAGGTTGTTGAACGCCGCAGCGATAGTGCCGGCCACATGTGTGCCATGTCCGTGATCGTCCATCGGATCGGATCGTCTGACAAAGTCCCGCCCGCCGATGAAGTTCCCAGCGAGATCGGGATGGCTGTAGTCGAACCGGTATCGATGACGGCGACCGCCACGCTGCTCCCCGTGGGACAGCGCCCATGCTTCGGGCGCGTCGATATCTGCATCTGGTTTTGCGAGGTAGAGGCAGAGCTCATCGCCAATGAAGGGGATGCAATAGAAGGTCCTGGCCGGTATTGTGGAGCGCCCACTGTTCGTCGAAGTAATAATCGCCCGGCACAAACTCGGAGCCTGGCGCGTGCGACAGCGGCTCCGGCAAGCTGCGCACGAAATTTGGTTGCGCATACAGCACGTTGGGATTGTTGCGATAGCGTGCGATTGCCGCCGTCTCGGCGCCGCGCGGCACGGTCGCGAGCTGCAGGCCGGTGCGCACAATTCCCGTCTGCGCAGTGCCGCCGCCCTGCCGATGCGCGTCAGCTTTCGCGCTGGCGTTCACGCCAGGCCTGAATTTCACGATGATCTCGCCGGCGACGAATGTTCCGTTCGCCGCAGGTGTTTGCGCCGACGAACGCATGATGAAGACGACCGCCACGAGCATCAAGTACGCGAACAGTGTCCTGACCCGCATGAGACGTCCCTCCGGCTGCGATGCGAACTGCCCCCAACGAAGGCGCACGTCGGACGCTCGCACCTATCAAAACCCTCAGCGCACCCTGGCCCTGACGGATCGAACGGGTTGGGTTCGCAAGCTGCCTGCCAGCTGAGTTGTCGTGAGAATCAGCAGCGTTCCGCGATGAGCGGGTCAGATTGACACGCGTGGGGCCGACATTTTTCGCGCCAATACGACGAAACACGCAATGACACAACTTGGCATACGACGGCCGATCGAGGAGGGACCACATACCGAAAGGCTGCGCGAGTTGCTAAAGGAGCCGCTGCGGTTCACCGCGATCCTCTCTTTCTAAGAGAGGGTGCCTGCGACGCGGCTACCGCTTCGAAGGCGCGGTGACGATCGGCGGAATGTTGGCCGGAAACGTGGAAGCAATCAGGATGGCGTCCCTGGACGGAGCCGGGGCAAGGGACCAGCGTATTGTGGGTCTCTCGCACGTATGATCGATGCGGAGAATCTGTGAGAAGTCCGCTGACGAAAGAGCGCGATCGCGCCATCGCGATCCTCTTCTACGCCACTGTCGTGTTCCTCGGCTATCTGTTTGTCCGCATACTCACCCCGTTTTTCGCGCCGCTAGGCTGGGCAGTGGTGCTAGCCATCTTCGTGTACCCCTGGCACGAAACGCTCGTTCCGAGATTCGGTAATGCGCGCGCTGCGGCAGTCAGCACACTTGTCGTGACTCTGTTCATTGTGGGACCGGGCCTGGTGATTTTGACTGCCTTCGTCCAAGAGAGCCGGGCCGCGCTGTCAGTGCTGGACCAGGACGCCGTCGCGGGGCAGCTCGCGTTTCTCGAAAACCGTGGAACCGATTTCGCGGGTTCATCCCAGGAGCTCAAGGCATCGACTTAAGGCGTCTCATCGACGACGTGCTCTCGAGAACTGGCGGCTTTCTCGCGGCTCGCGTCGGCGGATTGCTGGCAGATGTCCTGGTTCTTTTGTTTCAGTTGTTCGTGACGCTGTTTGCCCTTTTCTTCTTCCTGCGCGATGCGGACACAATCATGCAGGAGTTGCGCGATCTTTGCCCTTCGAGGATTTCCGTCGCGAACGCATCATCCGTCAGACGCGAGATCTCGTGTATGCAAGCATCGCGGCGGCTTGCTGATCGCCTCCCTGCAGGGCCTCGCCGGAGGGCTGCTCTTCGCGCTTCTCGGCCTCGGAGCCCGATCTTCTGGGGTGTCATGATGGGCTTCCTGGCGCTGTTCCCATTCGTGGGAACTTGGATGGTCTGGTACCGCCGCGATCTGGTTCCTCGTGACCGGGCAATTGGTCAAGGGCGTCATCGTCGTCGTGGTCGGAGCTGGAATCGTGTCCAGCATCGACAACGTCCTTCGCCCCGCAATTCTAAGCGGGCGGACCCAAATGAACGGTCTGTTGATGTTTCTCAGTCTCCTCGGTGGTGTCAGTGCCTTCGGGCTGCTCGGACTGGTGCTGGGTCCGCTCGTCACGGCCCTGGTCATTTCCCTATTCGATGCCTACACTGGACCGGCGGAGATCATCCATAAGTCGGCCGATGGGGTATGAGGTGCACGCGATGCGAGCGTATCTTCGCCCCAACGGGCGCGGGCGCGAGTTCGTCGACGGGTAGGCCGTCGCTGTTCGACGCCAGACGGATGGTGGCGTCGGCCACGCTGGTCCGCTCCATGAGTGTCGCTCCATTAACCCCACGCTGACGGAAGACCTCGCCCTCGCAGTTGAGTTACACGGCTCAGTGTGTTTTGGCCGCATGGCTGCAGAAAAAGATTACAAGAACCTCGGGCGACTCACCCCAGGTGATTACCTATACCGGATGTGTGCAGACAGGTACTCAGGCGAAGACCTACGTGCTCGATAAGGTGGTGCCTGTAACGAGGACAACCACGACCGAAACGCCGACCTCGAGCACAACGACGTCGAGCACGAGCTACGTGCTTGTCCCGGTGAGTCGGTGACGGTGCAGGAGCACGTCGGTCAGAAGGTCGAGGTGACCGGCACTTTGATTCCCGGTGGTGACAGGCGCACGGAGACCACCACGAGGACGGAGCGCGAGGACGGGGAGGACAGCAGGACTCGCTCGCGCACCGAGACCAAGAATGCGATGCCCGAATTCCGCGTGACGTCGATCAAGCCCATCGGCCAGTGCTAACCGCGCCTCTGCGACGCAGCAGCTGACATGCGGCTCTCGCACATGAGAGGCCAATTATCGGGGGACTGCCTTTTCGATGACCTTGCGCGGTTAAGCAATTCGCGCGCAAGAACTACAAGAGATTAAGCCTCGACAATGAACACCCATTCCATCGCGTGGTCGAGTCTGCTCACCTTGAGAACACGCGGCTCCGCTCATGTTCGTTAGTTGTGCATCCTTCCTCGTCCCCTCGGTGGCACGCGCTATGCCACTCGAACTCCGTGCTGCGCCTTGAGCGCGACAAGAGAGGTGGACGATGCGACTCTGGCAAGTTACGCGCTTTTGTTGCTTGTCTGGGATGTGTTTCGACTGCCGCGCGATCGTGACCGGCGGCTCTCGGAAACGCATGGTCGTGGCCGAGAACGTCACCGAGGAGGTAGCCGTCAGGATCGCGAAGACTGGGTCCAATACGGTGCCGAGGCATCAGAGATGGCTGAAGCAGAGAACGTGGAGCCGCTCAGTGTGACCGAATCGTTCCCTCCCGATTCAGTGCTCACCGACACGATCCGACGCCGCTCCCGTGTCTCCGTCGTAACGGTTGTAAAGGCGTGGCGCGTCTAACCACAGGCATCGGTGACGACGGGGCGGTAACGCAATTCGACTGAAAGCGGGCTGACCCAGCGGCGGCCCGCATGATTCTTCCGCAAGGAGCTTCCTCAGATTTCGACCTTTACCGCTTCACTCGCTTGCTGCACGACTCGCAGCACGACCAGCCTGTTCGATGGATTGTTACGGATTTGCGTCGATCGACGAGTCGGCTGATTCCACAACGACACCCAGAAGGTGCACAGGCTTGCCAGTGAAGAACCGAGCTGTGTGTTTCATCACCTGAAGTCTGGTTCCTCGCAGACGGCATTCTGGACAATCCGGGTCATCACGTGGTGCGCTCCCGAAGCGTGAGCGCATCCCCGTGCGGAGGCATGAACCCATGAACATCGATCCGCCCGGCGTGCCCGTTGCACGACACATGGTATGGCAGCCAGCCTGGCGCCGGTATATGGAGTCGCTCACGAAGCGAAGACTCATTGCCGGGTCAGTGGCGTCACATCCGTGCCTCGCATCACGGCGACGAGTCTCCATGCCGACACGGTCGACGGATGTCGTGCCGTCCGAGGCATTCTCTTCGGCTTGCTCCTCTGCTCGCCGTTCTGGGTTGGTGTCTACCTGATGGTCTTCTCGTTCGTGACGTGACGAAGAGCATCGGCCCGATTAGAGCAGCGCGGAACACGGACCATCGTCAACGACGGTTCGGACTTGGACTTGAACCGGATGGATTCTTCGAGATAACGTGACTTGAGTTGAACCGCTCGCACCAGGCGCACGATGGCTACACACGCACGAAAAGGCGGGCAGTGATGGCCGATGAAAAGCGATTACTCGATGTCGTGACCAACGTCGTTCTCGACTGTCAAGAATTCCGGGTGACGACTAACTCTTCGTGCTTCAACTCGCATGGTGGGCCACAGCGTCGAATATTCGCAACGCACAGGTCGGGACACCGGGAGGGCTGCGGACAGCGCGACAGGCCGCGATGTTGGATCTGATGGCGGAATGGGTGCGCGGCGACACGTCTGACGTGAACTTGAGCGATCGTGGCAGGACGCCGATCATGAAGGTCTTGTGAAGCACCTCCGGCGCGGCCACGCCTAAAATCGCAGAGCAGGACCTGCGCAGAAAAGGTTCTCCGAGACTTTCACTCCATCCTTATTTCCGTTCTCTGAATAACATCCGGGTAGTAGATCTCGGAAGGCGAGGACAGCAGGCGTACGCGAGCGCCGTCTGCACCACGTGGCATGCCATCGCAGCGAGCGGCCCTCGAAAGTGATTCCAGGCTGAGTTTGCGGCCGTTGCGAAGGTCGGCGAGATTGACGCCAAACGAAACATCGTCGATACGTTCTCGCAGTTTGCCGGCCGGACGGATCGCTCGAGCAACGGGCGCAGACAGTGGCTCATGCCGTCTTGCCCTCCAAGGGCGACGCAGTGTCAAGCCCCCACGCGGCTGCCCCTGTCGGAATCCGCAACGGCGGTTCGATCAAGCGTTCCCGCTGCCCCTGTCCCGACCGGAATTCCCGAAAGTCGACCGTGCAGTCGTGCGTGGAGAGAAAATTGAGGAACCGTTTATAGTCGCCCGGCTCCATGCGCAGCAGCCGCAGAACGGCCCGGTAGTTGCCACTTGTCTCGGACAGACACTGACGGACCAGCGCCATCAGATCGGCGCGCGTGATGTCTCGATTGATGAACATCGGGTAGACGTGCTCCCAGAACGACTGGGAGCCGGAGACGAGTCCTTCGTAGAGAAAGTCGGACACCTGCTTGCGTCGTTCGCGTGCGGGTCTCACACCGCCAGCGGCCGACCGCGTGAGGGCGGGTGGAAGGTGTCGACGCCGACGACAGAGGGCCCCTCCAGCCACGCGAGCTGCTCGATGACGTTCTGGAGCTCGCGGACGTTCCCGGGCCAGTTGTAGCGCTCGAGCGTCTGCATGGCTTCGTCGGAGAGCTTCAGCGCGACGCCGGTCTTCTCGATGATGTGTGCGATGAGCGCGCGGATGTCCTCGCGACGATTCCGGAGCGGTGGCACTTCGAGGTGCACGACCATGATCCGGTACATCAAGTCTTCGCGGAACTGCCCCTTCGAGACGAGATCGGGCAGATTCCGGTTCGTGGCGGCGACGACCCGGACATCCACCTTCCCGGATGCGAGATCGGCTCCGACCGGCCTCACTTCGCCGCTTTCCAGAAAGCGCAGGAGCATCGCCTGCATGCGCAGGCTCATTTCGCCGACTTCGTCCAGGAACACCGTGCCTCGATTGCCCAGTTGAAAGAGGCCGACCTTGTCGCGATGCGCACCAGTGAAGCTGCCCTTCACGTGACCGAAGAGCTCCGACTCGAGGAGCGTCTCCGCCACGCCCGCGCAATTGAGCGCCACAAAGGGACGCTCGGCGCGCGGGGACCGGGCATGAATCAATCGTGCGATGAGATCCTTCCCGACGCCGCTCTCTCCCGTGATGAGCACCTTCGCGTTGCCGGCGGCGACACGGGCCGCCGACGAGCGGAGGCGTTCGAGAGCGGGACTGCTTCCGATGAGCGTGGGTTCAGAGATGACGTGTGTATGTGTATGCATCAGCAGCCCGTGATCAACACCTTGACGTTGATCGTCGCGACACGGCTGGCCACGCTCACTGCGTGTTCCATCGCGGCACTCGACTCGATGACTGTCGGCGCGAGCGGATAGCTGTCGGCGAGATCGTGAGATCTATTCATTGCAGTTACCGCATGTTCGCGTGATGACGCGTCACGCTTTCACCGCCAACGAATACAGAATCGTGAGTGCTCACCGCTGGTGGGACATGGAGCAAAGTGCCGGCCAAGGTAGAACTCTTCGCGCGTGGCAAGACAGACAACCAGATATGCACGGCATTGCTGCAACCGCTGACGCGTGTCTGCACGCCGTGGCGTCGATCTCAATTCTGGTTGGCGTTTAGGAACCGCGGACTTCGGAATGCTGCACGTAGCAGGATGAAACACAGAGTACAGCCGGGACCCAAAATGGAACGCCAGGATCTTTGCGCTCGCGATCAAATGCGTTGAAAGTTCTTTTCGACCTCTCGCCGCTGGAGCGGCTCACACCTGAATGCCCCTGCTGTGCCGGAGATCTGCTTTCATTTATCCAATCAGGCGGCAAGGAGCGCGGAGACAGGCATGTTCGTTTGAAAAGCGCACTAGCCAAGCAAGTCACGCCAGGCGAGCACGTTGGCGAACCGCGGAGGGAGGAGCAACTCCGCGGTTCGCGTGTCTACTTCGCCTTGAAGTAGGCCATTGTGGTCGAATCAAGGCCGAGTGCTGTTCTCACGCTTACTTCTTGGTCTCGATGACAGCTGTCGCGATCACCTGCGATCCATCTCTGATGATGATGGTGAATGGAAGGCCGACGGTCATTCCTTTCGTCGACATGTTGTAGATGTAGTGACCGTCGGCCGGTCTCATTGTGCCGGTCGAATCGGCTGCGGAGACAGAAATGGGTACCTCTTCTGCCCCTTCGGCAATCTCTTCCGTGGTGGCGCCAGCGACGACGCTGATTTTAGGAGTCCTGTTCATCAACGGCTGACCGTGGCAGTCGAGTACCCTCACCTTGACGGGGATCACGTTGCCGAGTTTTACGATGTTGCGAACGCCGTCCTTGAGTGGAGCCACGAACGCAACGCTGTAGACCCCCAGGGTGTTGGCTGCCGCCAGCTCGTGGTCGAAGCTGCCGCCATCATCGTCACTCACCCGAACACTGATCGCCCCGGCGATACAGCCGACGAAGGTGTAACTCCCAGTGAATTGGCCTGTCAGCGGACCCGCTGCGAATGGCCCGATCGGTGTGGGGGTACCCGGTGACCAAGTGCCTGTCCAGTTAAAGAGTGACGTTGCAGTGTCGAGCCAACCTGGGTCGGAGAACGAGACGGTGGCGTCCAGCTTACCCGTGTATGGATTGAACACAAGCGAACTAGACGTCTTGCTCGGTGCGACATTGGTCACCGTGACCTCGCTTGTGTATTCGGTGTAGCCTCCGTCCTTGTCGATGATGCGTGCCCGGGCCGAGGGCGTTCCGTTGTCGCCGAAGGTGCAACTCGTCGAGCCACTCGCACCACCCCCAGCATAGGTCGCCGAGGCCAGCGAGCCCCCGTCGCAGGCGAACGCATAGTGGAAGCCGGCGGCGGTGTCGGCGCTCGATGGGTCATGCGGAGCGCTGAAGCTCACGGTCACCGGGCTCCCCTCAGCAACCGGTCCACCGTTGCTCACCGTTGCGGTCGGCGCGACGTTGGTCACCGTGACCGCTGTCTCGTATTCGGTGTAGCCTCCGTCCTTATCGATGATGCGGGCCCGCACCGAGGGTGTGCCGCTGTCGTCAAAGGGGCAGCCCACCGAGTTGTTGGTGCCGCTAGTGGTATACGTCGCCGAGCCCAGCGAGCCCCCGTCGCACGCGAAGGCGTAGTGGAAGCCGGCCACCGTGTCGGCGCTGGAGGGGTCCAGCTGATTGCTGAAGCTCACCGTGACCTGGCCGCCCTCGTTGATCGGTCCGTTGTTGCTCAGCGTCGCGGTCGGCGGAGCGTTAGTGACGGTGACCGGCGTTGTGGAACTCGGTGAACCCGCCGTCCTTGTCGAAGATGCGTGCCCGAACTGTGTACGTGTCGTTGTCGCCGAAGTTGCAGCTCTTCGAGTCGCTTGTGCCGGTATTGGCATAGGTCGCCGAGGCCAGCGAGCCCCCGTCACACGCAAAGGCGTAGTGGAAGCCGGCCGCGGTGTCGGCGCTCGATGGGTCCTGCGCCGCACTAAAGCTCACTGTTACCGGGCTGCCTTCGGCAACCGGTCCATTGTTGCCCAGCGTCGCGGTCGGATTGACGTTCGCGACGGTGACATTGAGGGTTGCCTCGTTGCTGACGGCTGCCGCGGCATCCCGCACCCTCACAGTGGCGATGGGACTCGTCTGGCCATCCGGGAAGGTGCACTTAAACGAGCCAGTCTTTGTCGTGTTATCGATGCTGGCGCTGGATGCTACGAGGTTTCCTCCCACTCCACAGGTCGGATACCCGCTGGCGAAACTCCAGGAGTCGCCTGCGTCCGCGTCGGTAATAGAAAAGCTGAGGGTGTGTTCCGTACTAGCGTTTTCATTGACGGACGTCGCTCCTGAAGCGAAGCTCACATTCGGCGCGATGTTGGATGGAACGTTTATGACGACGGCGCCGTTCTCGTTGTCAATATTTTGTTTTGCGCCCGTTCCCGCGCTGTTGTTGACGGTCACCTTGAGGTTATACGTCCCATTGAGGGTCCCCGCCGGGACGTTGACGGTGATGCTGTCGGTCTGTGTGCCTGGGGTCAGCGCTTTGGTTGCGCTGAGACCTGTTCCCAGGATATCGGCCGTGCCGCTGGTGTCGCCACTTGTACTCGTCACATAACCAAATGAAACCGTAACTGTTGCGGGCAACGAAGTAATCGTCTGTGGGGCAGTGTCCGTCGGTGACGAAATCGTGACGGAGGTCACCGAGTCGGTAAACGTCATCTGTGCACGCGACGCCGCGCCCTGCGCAAGCAGGTAGAACCTGACGTTCGCGTCGTGCGCCTCCGGCGCCCAGTTGTTCCAGTAAATGTTTCCGCTGCCGTCCGCCTTCACCTTCAGCACGTAATCGTCATGAACCGCCGGGTCTTCCTGGAAGGTCAGCGTGACCTCCTCGTTGGCTTGCCACCCTGAACCCGTAATCACGGCCAGTTCGCCCGGCGCGTAATCGTCTTTGTCCGTCTTGATCGTCGCGAAGCGGTATACCTCCGCATCGGGCGCACCACCTGCTGCCGCGAACGCGTAGCCTTCGACGCTCGTGGGGCCAGCCACGGCTCCAGTGCGCGCCGCCGTCATCGCGCCGGTCGATGCGAACTCTCCCTCGCCATACGAGAACGGATCGGGGAATACGGCCGGCAAGAAGAGATCGACCCCGGCCTGGGCCACTCCGTTCGAGCTGCCGCCAGCGACGAGGACTCCGCCGTTATCGGGCAGGAGCACCGCCGAGTGACCCCGACGGCCAACGCTCATCTGCGTCGCGGCAATCGAGAAGCTCTGTGAGTAGCGGTCGTAGATTTCTGCTGACGCAAGTTCCGCCGTCCCGTTGCTGCCGCCCGCCACGAGCACGCGCCCATCGAGCATCGTCGTCGCCGAGGCATGCATGCGAGGGGTGTGCAGGTGGCCCGGCACGGAGGAAACGCTGGCCGTCGCAGGATCGAAAAGGACCGCGGTCTGCAGCATGGTGCCGTCGACCGTCGCACCGGCGGTGATGAGCACGCTGCCATCGGGGAGTCCGGCTGCCACATGGCCATTTCGCGGCTCGGGCAAAAGCGCCACGATCGTCGATGTCCCGGTCGCTGGATCGAAGATCTCGATATCGGAGGACACGAGACCGTCGGAAGTCATTCCGCCCACGACGAGCACGCGCCCGTCCTCGAGCAGAGTCGCGGTGTGGTCCGCGCGAGCGCTGGTGAGCGTCCCTGCTGCCGTCGCGGAGTTGTCAACTGAATCGTAGATGGTGACAGCGTCGGTGAGCGTCCCGTCCGCCAGCGCCCCTCCCGCGATCAAAGTTCGTTTGTCAGGCAGCGCCACAGACGCGCCGGTGGTGAGCGGCGAGCTCACCTCGCCAACCGACACCCACGTGCCGATCGCCTGCGGTGCTTGTGCCAGCAACGCGCCCGATGTGATCGCGGCGACGATCGCCAAACCCGCCCAGATGCCGTAGCGCCTTGCCTTCACGTTCGTGTCCTCGCTCAGCCTCTGCGTCGGAAGGACATCCTCCGGACGTGAGAAGCCGCCGATGCACCAAGGGCAAGGCCGGTGCCGCTACCTTAGCTGATTGAGAGTGCTCAGAGCGCCGTGTGTGACGGCAGTTGCGACGTGATAGCGCGCGCATGTACACGTAGAACTGCGTCGACAATGCGTCGATGGCAACGACGTCACAAGGGGATCACCGAATCGTTATCTGGAAGGACCGGGACATTGCTCTGGACGCGGCCACACAACGCCAACGAGATCGCCAACCGACGTGCGTCAGAAGGGTCGCACCGATGAGCGGAAGAACGACTCGCATGCATTGACGACAGAGCCCGACGCGCCTTGTATCGACGCTCGAGTCAGGCTGAATCGCGGCTGGCCCGCCTGGGACACCTGCTGATCGAGAATCGCCATGGGCCTGATCGCCGATGCGATGGCCACCATCGCGGAGGGGTTCGGTGAACCCGAAGCTGCCACGTTGATGATGCTGAAGTTTTGTTGCATGGTCGACGACTGGGACATGGCCGCATCAGGGCAGACCGGGACGTCTGGATAATGCCTGCGCCCTCGGGGACCACTTCCTGTAAGCGAACATCGTTCCGGTCGTCGGCAGACCTCCCCTGTCGATCTGCCAACGATTGCACACCCTGACACGCACTGCGCTTTGCACGGCGTTCAGCCTCCATCGGGAGGCGACCTGCGAACGGAGCGCATGTGAAGACGTCAGAGGCTCGCGGGAGGCACTCGGATCGGCGACCGGAGGTCTGCTGGCGCGTGACGACTGGAAACGGGTACCTGTTCGTCTGCTGCCTGCACGGCAATGGGCCCGACGTTGAAGTGCGGCTCACAATGGGCACAGACACCCTGGTCGACTCCCGAACCGTGGAGTCCATCGATCGGGCGAGGCGGCTTGCGCATCACTGGCTCCGGCTGGTGATCGCTGTTCCCCAGGGGTGGTCTTGACTCATGGTGCGTCAGCCCCGCCCCTGTGCACATCCAGAAGTTGATCCACGCCATGCGCGTCAGCTCCTGGCGCGCGCCGCCGACTCTTCCCCACCAGGAGCCGTCGCTGAAGGTGGCACGATACTCCGCTATGACGGCACCCAGTTCATTTTGAACTGGCAGACGCCGAAGGGCGCGAACCAGTGCTACCAGATCACGACGACGGCGCGCGATGGCTCCCAGCTGCCCGCATTTTTCAAGACGAAGTAGCCAACAGACGTCGAGGCGAACCGATAGTTCGCCTCGCACCGAGCAGTGGGCGCCTGCCGTGCCCGGGCGTCGTCCTGCACGGGCCACTGCAAGTCACTCTATCCTTCAGCGGCGATCGGCTCACGGGTCGCAAATCTGTTGACGAAGTCGTCGGGCCACTTCCCTAAGATGTTCAAGAAGAGTGGCGCTCGGATACCGGATCAATCTCGTCGACAAGAATGCCGGCGGCCTTATCGAGCACAGAAGCTCGATGCCCATCGTCCGGACGGGAGACAGAACACGCATGTAGGTTGGACGGCGTTATAGTACGCCCATTGTGAAAATCGATACCGTCTCGTCGCGCTGGCTGATCGGGCTGCTCGCGGTCGTGCCGCTGTGCGGGTGTGTTGCGCTCGCTGCGTGCAACCGAGCACCGGCTGACGACAGCGCTTCGAGCAAGAGCACGCCGGCGTCATGCGAAACCCTTGCGGCCATCGCGCTGCCGAACACGAAGGTCACGACGGTAGAGCGCGTCGAGGCGGGCGCGTTTGTTGCGCCTCCTCTTCCCCCGGGGCCTCCCGTGTCAGTCGACTACAGCACGCTACCAGCGTTCTGCCGGGTGGCAGCGACTACCGCGCCGACGCCGGACTCGGCGATCAAGTTCGAAGTGTGGCTACCAGTCGAAGGATGGAACGGCAAGTTCGTTGCCGTCGGGAACGGCGGTTTTAGCGGCACCATTTTCCACTTCGACATGGCCGAGCCCCTGCGGCGCGGCTATGCGGTGGCCGGCAGCGACACGGGCCACGAGGGCGGCCTCGCGGACGCCAGCTTCGCAGTCGGGCACCCCGAGAAGCTCGTGGACTTCGCGTGGCGCGCCGTGCATGAGACGACCGTAAAGTCGAAAGCGATGGTCACGGCACTGTACTCGAAGCCCCCGCGGCGCTCCTACTGGATCGGCTGCTCGACCGGGGGGAGGCAGGGGCTCAAAGAGGCGCAGCGTTTCCCTGATGACTTCGACGGCATCTCCGCTGGCGCCCCCGCGAACAACTGGGTTCCGCTGATGGCGTACGGAGCCACGGTGCAGCACCTCGTTACCGATCCCAAGGGCGGGCTCGCTCCGCCGCAGCTTACCCTGCTCAAAGAGGCCGCGATTGCGGCGTGCGACGTCCGCGACGGCGTCACGGATCGCGTCGTTGAGGATCCGCGAAGCTGCGCGTTCGATCCCGGGGCGCTCGCGTGCACAGCTGGCAAATCGTCGGCGTGTCTGACCCCAAGCCAGGTGGAGACTGCCCGCTCGATCTACGCGGGCATCGTCAATCTGCGCACCGGCGAAAAGATCTTCCCGGGACCGGCGCCGGCGGGCGAGCTTCAATGGGGCGCGTATGCACCGGGGGTCTTCCCGATCGCCGCGAACTACTGGCGCGACCAGGTCACGGGCGATCCGAACTGGAGTCCGGCGAAGCTCGACCTGGACAAGGACCTGGCTCGCGCGAAATCGCTGGACACCGCAGAAGTCACGGCGACCGATCCAAACCTCTCAGCCTTCGTCACACGCCGCGGGAAGCTGCTGCTCTGGCACGGCTGGACGGACGGACTGATCCCGGCAGAGAACACCATCGACTACTACGAGAGCGTGCTGGCGACGACCGGCGCCGAGCAGGTCAATGACTCCGTGCGGCTCTTTATGGCGCCCGGCGTGGATCACTGCTCCGGCGGCGAAGGCGCGTTCATGATCGACACGCTCGGCGCAATTGACACATGGGTCGAGACCGGGAAGGCGCCCGAACAGCTCGTTGCCAGCCGTCCTCTCGCAGGCGGCGGCAGGCGCACTAGGCCGCTCTGCCCCTATCCGCAGGTCGCGCGCTATCGTGGCCAGGGCAGCACCGATGATGCGAGCAATTTCGCCTGCGAGCCACCTCCGCCACGCTGAAGCACCTGTCGCCTCTTGTCGTGACTCGCTATATTCACTTTCAGAAGAGGCTCGAGTTCACTTGCGCGAGATGGCGGCGGCGACGCTGGTACCCATGCTTCGCCCGAGCGAATCGGCGGAATGTTGGCGGGAAACGTCGTGTCGGTTGGGATGGCGTCCCCGGGGGGAACTGTCGCAAGGGACCCCATGGCGCATCCCGTTTGCCGACGAGCTCATCATAGCCGCATAGCTGGCCTTTTATGTACATGGATTCCTTCAGCTATGTACATGGATTCCTTCAGCGGGTGCGTGGGAAACCTGCAAGCCGGTGCACTGAAGGTCAAGACCTCGCTGCGCTCATGCCTCCGCGAACTGGATGACCACCTTGATGTCGTCCGGCTGACGCTGGAGGGCTCGCACGAAGGACTCGGGCCCCTCGCGCCGCGTGATGAGTCTGCCGAGCCAGGAGCGATCCGCACGCGCCAGCACCTGTGCCGCCTTGTACCAGTGTCGTCTGTTCGCGTTCACGCTGCCGACGACGACGTTGTTCTGGAGCACCATAGCCGCGGCCACATCTGCGGTGAAGCCCGTCGTGCGGCCTCCGCTGCCGACGCCCGTGAGGCAGACGACTCCGCCGGCCGAGGCCACGTGGAGGCAGTCGGCGATGACTTGGCCAACGCCGGTGCACTCGACAATGACGTCGGGGTTGAAGCCGACATCCGTAGCGCGCCCGGTGTGGTACGTCGCCCCCAAGGCGCGAACGAGATCGGGCTTCGAGCCCGACACAGCGCGGTCCAATACGTGCACGTCCAAGCCGTGCTGACGGCCGACCAGCGCCGCCAGCAGGCCGATGGGCCCCGCGCCTGTGACGAGCACGTGACGCGGCTCCCAGAAGGCCCGCTGCCCGACCGCCTGCACCTGCTCCCAGGCCTTGGTGACGACCGTGGTGGGCTCGAGCAGCACGCCGAGGAGACCGAGCGAGCGGTCCACCTTCATGGCGTACTCCGGCTCGATTCGCCACCGTTCGGACATGAAGCCGTCAATCTGCTTGATGCCGCGCTCCGTGTACTGGCCATTGCGGCACATGTCCCATTCACCTACCGCGCAGTTGGGACAGGGCACGGGGTCGGGACGGCGCACGATGCCGACGACCAGGTCGCCTTTCTGCAGACCGCCGGTCGGGCCTGGGTCGAGAACCCGGCCGAGCGATTCGTGCCCGAGCACCAGTCGCGTCCTGCCCGGCGGCGCCCAGCCGTACTTGCCTTCGATGATCTCGACGTCCGTCCCGCAGACGCCGACGGCGACGGCTTCGACGAGCACTGAACCATTGTGCACGTCGGGCGCGGGTATGTCCTCGAGGCGAGCGCTCCCGGGCTTGTGTGGTTCGACGGTGATGGCCTTCATCTGCGTGCGTTTCTCCGTGGTAGTTACTTCGCAGTGTTTGCGCCCCTGACGCGCATCCTGATGCCATAGAGACCGGTGCTCGCCGTGATGAAGAGCGTCTGGCGATCCTTGCCACCGAAGGCGACGTTGGCCGTCCACTTCTCGCCGGGTACCCGGATGTGATCGATCTGCCGGCCATGCGAGTCGAACACCATCACGCCGTCCCCCGTCAGAAAGAGGTGGCCCTCATCGTCCAAGGTCATCCCGTCGGAGCCCTGCTCGACGACGAGGGTCTTGCCGGACAGGTTCCCATCAGGCGCGATGTCGTACCGGTAGGTCTGGTCCGCTTCGATGTCCGATACGAACAAGCTCCTGCCGTCTGGCGTGCCGATGATGCCATTCGGCTTTGTCAGGTCCGTGATCACCCGCACCAGGCGCTGACGGTCGGCGGACAGGAAGTACACGTGCTGCCCGTCCTGGGGCATCGCGTCGTGCGTCCACCAGGGCCGCGGATAGAACGGATCGGTGAAGTAGAGTGCGCCGTCGGGACGTACCCAGACATCGTTGGGGCCGTTCAAGGCCCTGTTGCCGTACGCGTCGAGCAGCACAGTGGTCCTGCCGTCCGGCGCGATGGACCACAGGGCGGTCTTCTCGTCGGCGCAGGCGATCAGATCCCCTCCCGGGGCGAAGTACATGCCGTTAGCGCGGCCTGCAGGCTGGAGAAGCGTGGACAGCCGGCCCTCCGTGCTCCATTTCAGGATGCGGTCATTGGGCTGGTCGGTGAACAGCACGTTCCCATCCGCATCGCACGTAGGTCCCTCCGTGAACGCGAAGCCGCCAGCCACCTTCTCGACGGTCGCCTCAGGCGCAACCACGCGCTCCCCGGTTCTCCATGGCATGGTGGCCTCCCCGGCGCAGGTGCGACCGCTGACCTGTCGTCAGAATCACAATGCTACCCTGCGCGGCCCGACCCCGATTCCGCGAGACGAAAAAGCCGGTAAAACCTCGCGGACGTCCTGTAAGAGAGTCGGCACAGCGCGGCCCGATCAGAAATGAGTTAATCATTCATCTAACTCGCGCGGGTACGGTAAGCAACGAAGAGCAAGCATTTCTCGCATCGATTGCTCTCAGGCGGCATTGGACCAGTACGCAGATCCCGCGGAGGTCTGCTCATTGCCGCGCTCGGTGTCGGTGCGATCGATTCCGGCCTCCCTACGAAGCACGAGTAGGGTCACGTGACCGCTCTTTGACAGCTGAATATCGACAGAGGCTCCGACTGCGGCCTTGTCCCTACAGAGTCGGGCACATGCGACTTTTGATTTGCCAGAGCAGCGAGAACAGCGTCCGGGTCGAGGCAGACTCCCGTGAAAGCGGCGTATCAATGCGCGCGATTTCGTGACGCGTGATTTGCAGCTCCGTATTCGCCTTGGGGTCTTCGGAATGCCGAATGCGCGGGCACACTGCCCGTATTGCAACAGCCAGGCTGTGAGAGATCTAGGAGATGTCCTCCGCCTTCCCGGCGTCGATTTGTTCCAGTGCCGTACATTCCTCGAGATATGGCTCGTCCCGAAAAATCAGCATTGGCCGCCGAGTCAGGACTCGCTAGGACCCCTAGTCTCTGGACCCAAGAAACCCAAAGGAGACTGATCCTCTCGAACCTACGGGTTCCGCAGCTAGGCGCTGACTCTGTAACAGGAGGATGCCGCTTCGACCGTGACCCCCACCGCTGGAGATAAAGACGAGCGATGAGTCAGAAGTCGAAGCCGAGCGCCACGATCTCGCCGGTCAGCGCCCAGAGCTCGTCGTCAAGCTCAAAGCGCTGTGGGCTGCGTGGGAAAAAGCATACCCCAGCGGTAGCGTGAAACGAGCGCGACCCGCTGATAGTTCTTGGCTGCTAGTCGCGAGTAGTGGCGTATTGTTTGCGATCGCCTGCGGCGCCGGTAGAAATACCCTTGGCACTCCTAAGAGACTATCCTCCGAGCACCTCACCCGTCTCGCGATTGAAGTGGGTAAACCTAAGTTGGTCGGCACGTTGACGCAAACGGCGGAGGATGCGGGCGCGCTGTTGGCATCGTACACATCGGCACCCGGATCGCGATAGACGAAGTCGCCCTTGAGTGTGTGGTAAAGCAGGATGGCGAGCTTGCGCGCGGTGCGTCTGTGTGCGGCCCAGGCTTGTGGCGGGGAGACGCAGGATAGCGGCCGCGCGATTCGCAGAGGGCTGGGTGCGCGCGCTGAGCAGCCGGCTCCGAGACCTTGTTTTTGGGCGCGAGCGTCAGCCAGGACGTGAAGTGCTGCTGGTCTCGCCACGACCCCTAGCACGCGATCAGATTCCGAACGTGCTGCGTATACGTGCGACGAGAGCATCGACGGACAGCGCCGCGTCGAGCGCGAGCACGTGTGAGGGAGGTTCGAGCGTGGCGAGCTGGCTCTCGAGGAGCGCCACACCGGCGAAGTGATTGGGCCGCTGCAGTCGCGCTTGGAGGATGTCAGCATCAGCACTCAGGAATACAAACCGCGTGGGCAGACCCCGGGAGAGCACGTCGCGGTACCGCTGCTTCAGCGCCGAACAGGCGATTACGGCACGCTCGTTTCGGTTGGCCGCGCGGACGATGATGGCGCGCACCCGTTCAAGCCACGGCTGCCGCATCCTGTCGGTAAGCGCCTCCCCGCGGCGCATGCGCTCTCGATCTTCCGGCGCATGCAGGTCATCCGCATCGTAGAAGGCCCAGCCTAGCGTCTCGGCCAAGGCCCGGCCCACGGTGGTCTTGCCCACGCCGGCCACGCCAATGATCACAATAATCATCGCTAACGTGTGGCTGAACCGGATGATGCAGCCGTGCGTGTTCTCGCAGGCGTCGCAGCCGCTGCTGCTGACCAGTAGGATGAGAGAATGCGTGCGGCAGCCATGTGGTGGAACCAGGCGGTCTTCTACGAGATATACATCAGGAGCTTTCAGGATTCGAACGATGACGGCATTGGTGATTTGAACGGCATCACGTCACGGCTCGACTATCTTCAGGATCTCGGTGTGAACGCGCTCTGGATCACGCCTTTCTATCCGTCCCCCCAGGTCGATTTCGGCTACGACGTCGCCGACCACGAGAACGTGGACCCGCTGTTCGGCACACTCGCCGATTTCGACCGCCTCGTGTCGGAGGCGCATCGCCGCGAGATCAGGATCGTCATCGATGTAGTTCTGAATCACACGTCCGATCAGCATCCGTTCTTCCAGGCGTCGCGCACGTCGCGTGCCTCCGCGTATCGCGACTGGTACGTCTGGCGTGATGGCGTTTCCCCCGAGAGGCCGCCGAACAACTGGGAATCTGCGTTTGGCGGGCCGGCATGGACCTATGACATCGACACAGGCCAATGGTATTACCACTTCTTCTACAAGGAGCAGCCGGATCTGAACTGGCGCAATCCGGAGGTCGAGCAGCGGATGTTCGGCACGTTGGCTTTCTGGCTCGACCGTGGCGTGGATGGGTTCCGCCTGGATGCTGTGAACACCCTCTTCGAGGACCCTGAGTTTCGCGACAATCCGCCGCTGTGCACGCCACGCGTGACGCTCACAGGGGTCTCTACCCAAGATTTCATCTACACGCGACGACTCCCTGAAGTGCACGAGGTGTTGCGGCGGTTGCGTGCCTTCGCGGATCACCGCGCCCCTGGCGCGGTCCTGATCAGCGAAGCGTACGTGGACGCGGTCGCGGACCTGGTACTGTTTTACGGAGAGGATGACGAGATGCACCTGCCGTTCAATTTTTTCCTGGCGCAGGTACCCGCGCTCGCCGCTGCTTTATTCAGGCAGGCGGTCGAAGACGTGGAAGATGCCTGCGGCGATCGGTGGCCGACGCTCGGTACTGAACAACCACGATATCGCCCGCGCATGCGATCGCTTCGGTCACACGGATGACGGTGATGCCGTTGCGAAGCTGCTTGCGACGATGCTCCTGACGCTGCGGGGAACGCCGTTCATGTACTACGGGGAGGAAATCGGGATGCGGACGCATGAACCGTCCGCCCCTGAGGAGGTGCGTGACCCTGTCGGGAAGACCTTCTGGCCCGTGTACAAGGGCCGCGATGGCGCGCGCCGACCAATGCAATGGGACCGAGTGCCCGGCGGCGGCTTCACGCATGGGACGCCGTGGCTGCCGCTATCACCCGACGCCCTGCAGCGGAATGTGGGCGCCCAGGCCGCCGATTCCACCGCCGTTCTCAGTTTCTATCGCGCACTCATTCGCTTGCGGCGCACGTGCACGGCGCTTCAACGGGGGCGGTATCGAACGGTGCGCTCCCATCCGGACGTGTTCGCGTACGTGAGACAGAGCAGCAGTCAAGAGGTTGTGATTGCGCTCAATATGGGCGCCCATGCGCGCGAGGCGGCCCTGGACGCCCTCAGCGGCTCTGAGTGGCGGGTGCTGTTGAGCAGCCGCCGCGGCACCGCGGAGCCTCTCGACGTGAATCGCCTGCACCTGGGCGCGTTTGAGGCTCTCCTGATGGAGCGCGTATCTGACGTGTGAATCGTGTCGTACTGACCACAGTTCGCTCACTGTACGAGCGGCTGGTCCGGCCGTTAACGTGTAACCTGAGACTGCGGACGGAAGGGCCGTCCTAGAGCACCAGGTGCTGCGAATGCTCGGTCAGTGGTGCGAGCTGCTGGCGACGACGTCGTCGACGCACGCCGCGTGCTTCGATTAGAAATGTCAGATCAGGTCTAATCGTCGAGACCCAGGATCAGTTGGGTCCTCGAACTCTCGAGCTAGTCGGGGCACCAGTTCTCCTGGTACCGACCCAGAAGTTGACGGTCGACGGTGCTCCAACCGGCCTAGACTTTCCGGACGACCTGAACCATTCCTGGTGCTATGAAGCGAACGGCGAGCCTGTTGATCGAGTCGTCAACTTGGACGACCAGTTCCGAAAAGGCGAAACCGTGCGCGTAGAGCAACCGGTGTATTTCTGCAACCCCGTCGAGAAGACACGCGCGACGGGCGGCCGTCGCGACGAAGTGACGGATATTGAGGAGGACGAGGTGCACCTCACGTGTTACGACATTCATGCACCCCAATCCACGCAACCGAGAAAGGTGGGCGTCACCAATCAGTTCGAAAAGGACATCTTTACCATTACCGCGTTTGAGTTGCTCTGCGTACCCGCCGCGAAGCTCGGCTTCAAACCAGAGTCGTAGTCACACGTGCATCCTGTCGAGACCGTCCGGCGCGAACTCAGGTCGCGCCGGACGCTCGCTACCCGCCACAGCACATCTCGACAGCCAATTCGAATTCCACGTTATCCACTGGACGGTCATTCTTCGGGGAACGCTGATCGACGCGACGAGCGACATTGGATTCGCCGTGCGGTTCATCGACCTTGACACGCACACACGCGACCGTCTGAGCGGTCTCGTTGAAGGCGCTCAACGTTTCGCGCGACAGTACCAGCACTAGAAGCTGTCCGCGCTATTGAAATAGCCGTGCCAGCCTAGTCGCGTCGCCTGAACGGGACCCACGAACCGTCCCGGGCAAGCACTTCGTTAGGCTGGAACGCGGCCTTGTAGGCGAGAGAGCCTAACACCCAGCCATCAGACGTGTATCTACCGTCTCTTGCTAACTCGCGCCGGCACAATGTGTTGCAAGTTCTAGATCGACGGCCCATTTCTGGCGGGGAATGTACCTGGAATCGCGCGCTGGCGAACAAACGCGAGCTGACAGCGCCGTGACGGATGGTTGTTGTGTTCAGCGTCAGAAGCGTCGCCAGCGTCATGTTACTCATCGCGACCGCGTGCGGCACCGCCCGCTGCGCGCAAGGCGGCCAGCAGCGACGCCTCCAGGTCGGCGGGCATCTCCATCCTCGTCGCATCGCGCACGATGCGCGGCGTCTCGCGGTACGACGCAATGAAGGCGTCGCAGCGCGGACATCCGTTGACATGCGTTTCGATGGCCGCGCGTACATCGGGCGCCAGTGCTCCTTCCATGTAGTCCATCAGTAGCTCGACGCCCGACATGCAGACGATGTCGTTCATGGCCTGCCTCCGGCGAGCTCGCTCAGGTATTCACGCACCATCAGCCTCGCTCGATGGACGCGCTGCCGTACGTGGCCGGTTCCACACCCAACACCTGCGCCACGTCGGCCGTGGACAGCTCCTCCAGATCGCGCAGCACGAACGCTTCCCGATACAGGTCGGGCAACCCCTCGATGGCGGCCTGTGCCTTCTTCGCCAGCACGTGCCGGTCCAGCAGCTCGTCGACGCGGCTCGCAATCCGCAGCGAATCGGGTGTGTCCGCGAGTCTTCCGTCAGCATCGAAGCGCGGCAGGAATTCATCGAGCGATTCGGCGGGCCGGCGCGCACGAGCGCGGCGATGCATCAGCCCCGCGTTGGTGGCGATCCGGTAGAGCCACGTGCTGAACTGCGCGCCGCCGCGGAACGTCGACATGTGGCGATAGACCTGCAAGAAGGTATCCTGCACGACGTCCGGCGCATCGGTTTCGCTCGTCAGACGACACGCGAGACGAAACACGCGGTGCTGATAGCGCACGACGAGCGCTTCGAAGGCGCCATCGTCCCCAGCCGCAGCTCGTGCCGCGAGGGCCTCGTCGCTCGATTCCGCCGCGTGGACGACCATGCACTCGATTCTACCGGTGCCTGATCGCGGCTTTGACCTTCGCGGCCAGCGCCGGCGTCACCTCGGGCACGCCATGATCCTGCGCCGCATGGGTCGCCACTTTGTCGATCAACTCTTCCTCGGTGTCGGCGCTGGCCGTAAAGCCGCAACCAGGAACGACATCATCGAGGCAATCTGCAGGGCGGTCTTCGAGCGATCTGTGCTGACATCCCGTTACCCTCTCCTTCGTCGGTGCGAGTCTGTCCTTGAGATGCCTGGGCCGGCCGTGTGTGACAGGTCGTAGTCACGACGATGGATCGCCCGGCATCAGACGGTCATGGGACTGTATGTCGCCGATCTGTGGCGCTATCCCGTCAAGACACTCGCGGGAGAGCGTCTGACGACAGCGGCAGTCGGCCTCGACGGCATTTCCGGCGACCGCGCAATCTGGGTCGTCGGCCCCGAAGGGGTCCGGACGTCGCGGCAGCACTATCGCTTGCTGGGCTTACATGGCACGTTGAGCGGGCAAGGGTACGTGCTCATCAACGGTCATCCGTGGAAGAGCCCCGAAGCGCTCGCACTCGTGAAGCGAGCGGCCGGCGACGATGCGTGGCTGGAGGCCTCTGATGTGCACCTTCGATTCGACGTCCTGCCCCTGCTCGTGGCGACCGATGGCGCGGTCGCTGCGCTCGGGCGCGACGTTCGCCGCCTACGGCCGAACATCCTGATCGGCGGCGTGGATGTCGTCGCCGAGCGCCAATGGCCGGGCGCGGAGCTGCACATTGGCAGTCTGGTGGTGCGTCTCGATTCGTTGAGGACTCGATGCCCCATGACCACGGTCGATCCCGACACGCTGGAACGCGATCCAGAAGTGTTGCGCGACATCGGCCGCCGCTTCCGTGGCCGCCTGGCCCTCAACGCGGACGTCGAGCGTCCGGGCACGATCGCGATTGGCGATCCCGTGACGCTAGTACGCGCCGCGCTAGAAGGCACGACTGGCGACTCCTTGGACGGCCGGTGCTTGTCACGGTGCCGACAGCACCCTCCGCATCAACCGTCGCCGATGCTCGTGAACCCGATCGCGAGTCTGCAGATACCGACGCGGAATCCGCGTGACTGCCGCCCAGGAGGCGAAACAATGACGGACCACGAGCGCGTGGAACATCGATATCCTACCTTGACGATTTTCTGGCTTCGCGGCTCGCCACACATTCGTCTGAACCGACCTGGTTCACCCTCGGACGATTTCGCGCCGCGCTCGAGCTGCGCTTGCTGAACGTCTTCGTAGAGGACGGCCTCCGGTTCGGTGAGCGACATTGTTGGCGGGAGAAGGTCGCCTGCGGCGACGCGCTCAAATCCTCCGAGCTTCTCGAGCTAAGGTCTTCCACGCTTCGGCGTAGACACTGGGCGCGCCCTTCGAGATATCGCTCGACTGCGTCAATCGTCGAGACCCTCGGCAGGGACCCACGCACCTCCGTAATACATCTCCATGGCGCGACATTCCTTAAGCGGCACGACCTGGTCCGTCGCCAGCCACTCGCGTAGGATCGCCGCGCCTGGTGATCAGCGTCCCGCAGCTTGAGCGGCATGGGGTTTCGGTTCAGGAAGTCGCCCCAGCGAAGCTTCGCGGCGGAGGCGAACACGCCGAAGCGAATCAGCCCCTCGCCGTTGACCTCATCCCAGCAGCGGCCAGGCGGGGGCGCATTGCGGAAATGGTTTTGACGGAGCGAACTTGATGACGCTTGGCTCCCAATCCAAGCGACGCGAAAACCAGAGGAGTGGCTCCTGTGCGTCCCATTTGTTCCGCGCCCGTTTGCGCTCGCCTGCGCGACATAGACCTCTGCTGTTTGGCCGTGAGCTTCTGAGGGCGTCGGGGCCGTAGTTCGCCTGATGACGAAATCGGCGTGAGCTTCTTTCCGATGGTGTAGTGCCACACCAAGGGAATGCTCTCCTGATGCCCGACGTGCCAGCCGTTACAGCTGTCACACGGATACACGTTGAGGCCTTGCGGACAAGTGGGACTTCCCGTGCGACGCGTTCGTCCACACCAACTGTTTAAGGTGCGCATCTGCGGCCGTCTCGAGTGGGATGCGAGATCTTTCCCCGTCTTCTCGCAGTGGCCGAGCGATGCGCCTATGCTCATGCGCGAATCGAGACGACTCGCCCCGGGGCCGCGGTCGCAACCTTCCTAGCGGCGGCCTCGGGCGCGGTGTAGCTGCGTTGGTGTTGAGGTAGACGTCTGCATGTATTCAAACGCGCGTAGCGAGATCGAGCGCGCATCTGAGGGCTTCGGCTCTCCAAGCGACGCTGGCGATCTCTTCTGCGGACAAGGACGACTCCCGACGATGGACGGCCCGGGTCAGCCAATGCGAACACTGTCAGGCGGTGAGAGTGCAAACCGCGCGGCACCGCAACTGCGCGCACCCGTGTGCAGCGTCCTCGCCAAAGTCCTGCAGGGAGAAGACTGTGTTCTCGATGTCCCGCACCAACCGAATCGGTTCGTGACTTCATACGAGGTCTCGAGCGTCGTTCATCACTCGTCCGAGATGACGATTCGCATGGCCACGTGACATTGTTGGCGGGAGAAGGTCGCCTGCTGTGACGCGCTTTGAGCGGCATAGGGTTGGCGCGCAGGTCGAGCCGCCTGGTTCCGTGTTTCGACGTGCTCGTCACACGCCTGGCGAATGATTTGCGAGACCGAGGAGTGCCGCGCGTCCGCCACCGCTTGGAGGGCGTCGCGCGGAGCTTGTCGGGAGATTGAAGGTCAGCGGACGATAGGGCGCCTCTGCGCCTGACGCCGGGTCGATGGCGCAGTCATACCGCGATGTCGCCGTCGAAGAAGGTTTCGGGGGACTCCCACTCGTGCACATCCCTGTGCGGTTGTGCGAAGTTGGGGCGCCCGGTGGTTATCCTTCCGAATGCGGCCCCGAAGTCGAGTCCGACCCATCCGGTCCCCAGGTTACCGGGTTCCTGGAGCTGGCCATCGGGCCCGACCACCGAATCGATGACAAGCATATCCATGAGCCGGCCGAAGGTATGAGCGGGCGCACGTGCAACGCGGGTTCGGTGGAAGCAAGGCTGCAATGCGCGCGCCGGTCGGAGACGCGAACGGCGGAGGGTCGACCGCAGTCTGGTTCGAGCTCAGGCCGTCTGCGACGTCGTCGGCCTGCTGCAAACCGAGCAACTCGACTGCGCTTGGACGCGCATCACGTATTTCTGGACCTTGCCAGTCACCGTCATCGGAAACTCCTCAACCACCTGAACGTAGCGAGGGATCTTGTAATGGGCAATCCGGTCCGAGGCAGAACCGCCGGACTGCGTCCGCGTCCAACGGGACGGCTCCAGAACGAAGCTTTACCCACGCCATGATCTCCTCGCCGTACTTGAGGTCGGGAACACCGATGACCTGGACGTCCAGGATGTCCGGGTGAGCGTAGAGGAACTCCTCTACCTCGCGCGGATACACGTTCTCGCCGCCGCGGATGATCATGTCCTTGAGTCGACCGACGATGTTGACGTAGCCCTGTTCATCCATCGTCGCCAGGTCGCCGGTGTGCATCCAACCTGCGCCATCGATCGCCTCTGTGGTTCTTTCTGGTTCTCGCCAGTAGCCGAGCATCACCGCGTAGCCGCGCGTGCACAGTTCGCCAGTGGTGCCGCGGGACACGATGCCGCCGGTCTCGGGGTCCACGATCTTCACTTCGAGATGAGGATGAACACGTCCAACCGTGCCGACCCGCTTGTCGACGGGGTCGTCGACGCCGGTTTGCGTGGATACGGGTGACGTCTCAGTCATGCCGTAGCAGATCGTCACTTCGTCCATGTGCATCGCGGATACGCACTGCTTCATCACGGCGATCGGACAAGGGGAGCCTGCCATGATTCCGGTGCGGAGGGACGAGAGGTCGTACCGATCGAAATCCGGCAGCGCCAGTTCGGCAATGAACATCGTCGGCACGCCGTACAGGCTGGTGCAGCGCTCCTCCTGCACGGTTCGCAACGTCGCCGCGGCATCGAATGTCGGGGCCGGCACCACCATCGTCGCGCCGTGCGTGGTGCATGCGAGATTGCCGAGCACCATCCCGAAGCAGTGATAGAAGGGCACCGGAATGCACACCCGGTCCGATCGCCGTGTAGCGACAGCCCTCACCGATGAAGTACCCGTTGTTCAGAATGTTGTGGTGACTGAGCGTGGCACCCTTGGGAAATCCTGTCGTGCCGCTCGTGTACTGGATGTTGACCGGGTCGTCGAACTGCAGCGTATGCCTCGCGCTCGTGCAGCGCCGACGAGATGTGCCAGCGACTGCGGCATCGAGCAGGTCCTTCCAGCTCTCGGTGCCCAGAAACACGACACGTTCGAGCGTCGGCACCTTGGATCAGCACGGCGTCGATCATCGCGACGTAATCGCTCGTCTTGTAACTGGTGGCCGCGAGGAGCAGCCGGCATTCCGACTGGCTGCAGCGCGTACTCAATCTCGTGGGTGCGATAGGCAGGATTGAGGTTGACGAGGATCGCGCCTGCTCGCGCCGCGGCGTACTGAATGAGCACCCATTCAGCGTTGTTCGGACTCCAGATGCCGATCCGATCGCCTTTTGCAATTCCGGCGCCGAGGAAAGCTCAAGTGCGAGCCTGATCGACCGCGGAATCGAAATCGGCGATACGTCAAGCGGACACGTTGAAAGGGAACGACCAGCGCCTCTCGATCCGGAAAATCGTCGCGCAGTCTCCCTGCAGGTTCTCCCCAATCGTTTGTCCGATCAGCGGAACCGTGGACGTTCCGTGCGAGTACGCGAGCACAACGGGGTGCAGTATAGGCTTGGTGTCCCCGGGCAGAATCGAACTGCCGGCCTAGCGCTGGGTCCCGTTTTTTTTTACCAAGCCTTGCGTCGTGTTCTCGTCGTTCTCGTTGCGATGAGGCGCTCGCTCTACCGAGCCCTCGCTTGCAACGGGCTTGCAACGGGAGGCATCAAGTCGGCGCATGGCTTCCTGCAATCCTACCCGAGTCGCGTTGACGGAAGTAACCGGTTGTTTGGAAAGAGAAACGGATGGTCTACAGGACCGAATCCGTCGCTTATGACCCGGGCTCTTTGCAGACTGACAATCGCCATAACGCGCATCCCCATGCCTGTACAAAACCGCACAGCCGCGAACGCGCAGACCTGACATCATCATCAACTCCGCGAACAGATTGATCCGCAGCCTCCTGCGGCGTGAGGTGGACGGCATGTTCTGCAGAAGGCTCGTGGGTATTCCCCTTTTGGTGCTCCTCGTCGGACTTGCCGGCTGTGGCGGAACCGATTCTTTGCCTTCGGGGCCATCGGCGGTGCCACCGCAGGCAGTTGATCCCCCGCCTCCCACAGGCATTTGGTTGGACGGTTACACCCTGACGGGCGTGAGTCTCTCTGGGACCGTGTACGAATCGACAGCGACGGGGCCGATGCCGATCGCCGGAGCGCTCGTCTACTGTGAACTGTGCGGGGAAATAACTCACACATGGGCGACTGCTGATGCGAACGGGTTCTATAGCTTTTCGGGCGACCTCGCCAACGGCGGAGGGGTCTGGCTGTCGGCAGGAAAACTCACCCCCGCATCGGCTCGGGCCGACGGCTACCACGATCCGAGCGGCCTGCTTGGCCGAAGAGAAGTGTTGATCGTTGGCGATACCCGATTGGATTTCGAACTCGTTCGACGCTGACCTCGGGACAAGGCCATATCGGCGTGTGGTCCGTCAGACGACGCGTCGCCGGGCATCGTGTCGACTCGTATCGATTAGTGGGCCGCGGCACCACCGCCCAGTTTCACTAGCTCTTGCCTCATCTCCGTCACGTGCTGCGTGCCGATAGGCTCCGTCCTCTGGGCTGCCACTTGGTTTTCAACGGGATTGCAACGGGCGGCATCCAGTCGCCGCATGGCCTCCTGCAATCCTACCTTGGTCGCGTTCAGATAGGACGCTGGTCTGCGCGATGTTCGCGTGCCCGAGCATGTGAGAGACCGTGTGCAGCGGCCAGCCGGCTTCGAGCAATCGGCTCCCGGCTTCGTGTCGCAAATAGTGGAAGTGGGAATCGATCGCCTCGAGGGCCTGTCGACACTCGGGCGTCAGGTCATTCCGCCGCCAGGTGGGCGTGTGGCCGTGGGCCCTGAGCACGCAGGTTTCCCACGCGCGCTTGACGGCCTTGACACGCGCGCCGACGCCGTCGCCGAAGACGTAGCAGCGATCAATCCCCGCCCGAGCATCGGCGTCTCTCCGCTCCCCTTGTGGTCCGCTGCGGAAGAGCGTCTCCATCGCCGTCCGCGCCATCTCGAGCACGGCCGCGAGACGCGCGGACATCGGAAGCCATCGCCCGTCGCCGGTCTTACTGGCCCCGTCCTCTTCGGCGCGGACGATCAGCTCGAGGCCCTCGAAGCTCACGTCGCGCCACTGCAGGGCGAGGAGCTCGCCGAGTCGCGCGCATGTCTCCAGCGCCCCGATGATGACGCGCTGAAGGTGTGGCCCGGCGTGCTCGAGGAGTTGCGCGTCCTCGCCGACGGCGAGGCGACGATTCCGCTGCGCCGTTTTCCGACGTGTGAATTCGGCGTCCGCCGTCGGGTTGCGCGTCAGGTATCCCTTCTTCGTCGCCCACCGGAAGATCGCCTTCACCATCTGCACGTAGTCGTTGCGCGTGGAGGCCGCAAAGCCCTTCGCCTGGAGGTGGACGAAGAACACGTCGATATCGTCCTCGGTGAACGCGGTGAGCAGCCGCGCCCCGTAGGCAGTGGTCGTCCCGGGCGCGGTGAACGCGATGAACTGACGGAAGCACGCCTGATGGTTCTGGCTGACCGGCTTGCCGAGCCGCTCGGCGTAGTTCGCGCCGAACCGCTCGAGCGTGACGCCGGCGGTCGTCGCTGGTGTGGTCGGCGCCGCGTCCCCGCTCCGACGGAACGTGCCCGCCCGGATCGCGGATCGCCAATTGTCCGCGAGCGCCTCAGCCACCGTCTTCGACTCGATGTGCTTCCCCACTTCGGAGTCGACGGAGAACCGCCCCCGGCGGTCCTCCCTTCGGTGTGAAGTTGAAGTGCCAGGAGTGCGAACACTTCGCCCAGGTGCGCCGCGGGCAGCCGCAAATCTTCCGGAGCCCGCGGTTCTGCTGTCGTTTGCGTATCTGGCCCATTCACTTCGCTCCTTTTCGCCGCTTGCGAGCAGTTGCACCCGAACGAGGAGGTGCCTGCGTCAGCACACCTTTCGTGTCGAGCCACATTCGGAGCGACCGTCGAATCTGCTCCGAGTACGGCACGCCGTCACGCTCTTTTAACGCCTTCATCCCCTTCAGCAAGTCTTCATCCGGACGAAACGTTACGACTCGATCGATAGGCGACATGTGTCCATTGTAATACAAAGCACACACGATGTCAGTCACTGATTTAAGTTCACTCGCCTGACAGTGATTCGGAAACGCGGAGGAAACCGCGAACCTGCTGATTGATGAGGAAGGCGCGCCGAACAAACGAACTCTCGAAAGCCCGTTTCACCCAGCGCACAAGCCACGATATTTCGTGGGGTTTCAGAGAAACGAACGGCTCGATGAGATCTTTCTTCACACGTACAAGTTCATCGTTGGGAGAAGAAATCGCAATCAGATCGGCGCGTATCATTCGCCAAGATCTCGGGGACCAGGAGGCGCGTGATGAAGATGAAGAAGATCATTGCGATCATCCTCGCCGCGGCAGGCATTCTTTCAACAGGCGCAGCGGAGACCCGTGCCGACCCCCTTCTCGTCAAACAAGGTTTCTTCCGAACATTCTTTTTCATCAGACGATGGCATCTTCTCGGGCAATCAAGTACTTTTGTTGTCGAATTATCGGCAGCGGTGGCGGGAGCTTGACCGGCAGCGGGGTTGTTCACCACGGGTATCCTTGAGGCGCCGTTCGGGACTGCTGTTTTTTGGGGGGGGACGCCATCATCACGGTCGGCGGAGTCACTTGTCGACAGCTTCTCGCTTCCTGGCGGCCCACCGCTGTCGAGGCTTTCTGACGTTCAAAAGCCAGGCGTTGACCTTAAACTCTTTACGGCGAGGTGTCCGTTCACGATGACCGGCCAGCTGATACTAGTGGGAACACAGAACACGAGAGAGAATATAGCGGGGAGCGGCACCGTGCACGTGAGAGTCGATGCGGCGGTGAGATACCAGCAACGCCCGGTAAGAATTCGCCGCCGTTCCCGACCCATAATGGTCGTTCTCGTGATGAGCGGACTTGTCGCCGCCGGCTGGTGCGGAGGGCAGCGGCGGAAAGCGTTCGGTTTCCCGCGGCTAGTTCTTGCCCAGGCCGGCCTGTAGATTGAAATTCAAGGAAGTATTCTGCCGTCCACCACGGGTCCAGCTTCGAGAGAAAATCCACTCGAGCGAATTCGCCGACGGCTTCCCAGTCCCCGTCACATGACGTCATCTTCGAGCAACGTCCACCATTTCCCGATCACTGTGCGCATGTGCGCCCGATGCCTCTTAAGGCGGAGGATTTGATACGTTGTTCCGTCGACGAACAGTGAACGTGCGAAGTGTAGGAATCGTTGAACGTTACCGGGTTGCTCATTCATCAAACTCGCGGCTGACCATCGTTGTAGACCAGAACCCGTAGGCCAGAAACGCAAGAACACGAGAGTGCCACTAACCGCGAGAGTCCCACTAACTAAGAGCGCTTTTTTCATGTCACTCTCTTCAGTTAATTTGTCTCAACGAGTGCCGTAACTCAATCTGCTGGCCATTCAACGCGATTCCTCTTCGGATGAACGAATAGTCCAGCCGGAGTGCCGCTGGTGACGGTCCTTTCTACCACAGACATCCGGTTGTCGCAGGGGTCGCCCGCCCCATCGCAGCCAGCGTGCGGCCATGTTGCCGGTGTGGCTCGCTCGACCCAGCCCTGATTGCAGCACGCTGGCGTGTCGAGATCGATGACGGCTTACCGACGTTCTTGGTCTTCATCTCGGCCTCCAGGAACCGGATACCGAGGAATTTCATTGCTCGCCGGCTGAAGCTCAATATAAGATTCGCCATTCCTCAGCCCGACGCCCGCCTTCCCTTCCACCCTCGGTCACGTGGACCGGCCTGCCGGCGGATCGGGCTGGCCGTTTGCTCGCGGCAATCTCCCTCGCCGCTGTGATCTCGAGACATATGGGAAGCGAAATAGCGAGCGCGCCTGAGGTGAAGGCTCGCGTGTGATACAGTCGCCCGCACCCTTTGTCTGATCTGACTTTTTGAAGCACCCGCCGCGTGGGTTCCTCATTGAGCCGTTTCTCTGCCGAGGAGGAAACCCTATGCTGTCTGCTCGCACAACATGCCCGCTGTGTCACGGGCTCCACGTCGTTAATCTAGCCAATCTGTTGCTCTGTGCGCATCAACGATACTTCCGCTGCGGCAAGCTAACGTGCTGGTGGTGCCTGCCCAAAGGCGCAGACGAGCCAGCCACGCTGAGTATGTCAGCGTCCTAAATCCCTCGATCCTGATCTTACAGGTAACCTGGCTCGCGCAGTGGTACCACGGATCGAAGTCCATCAACGACGCTCCGGCCACGGATCGTCCCAGTGCCATCGGTGTCCACAAGCCTGGCACTTGAACACGATGCGCTTCGACTGCTGATCCTCGATGGCACCGTACGCCTTTTGCAAAGCGGACAGACCAAGCCTGTTTTCTGTGTCGGCGCCTGGCTTGTTGACGCGAACACGACGTCGAGTTGTCGTGCCCGTGGCGGATCACCTTTCCACCACGGACACTCCGGGTTGTTGCATTGCATCCCCGGCCCGGAGCAGTTGTCGTGCGGCCAGGCAGATCCGGATGCTCTCGCAGATCCATCCGTCTTTACAGCGCCCGCACGACTTCATTGCTCAGACATCTCCGCTCCCGGCCAAACTTCGGGGAATCGATGACCGGCGATTCGTCTGTCGGCGCGCCTTCTTCATCACGCCCTTGGACTCCAACCAAAGGCGGATACCGCGTCGAATCTGTTCTGCCTTCGACACGCCGTCGAGCAGCGAAGAGAGGCCGAGGCTATGGCATGGGTGGAGCTACGCAGAAAGCCGGCCGCGGGTTGATTGTCGGAATCGCACGCAGGAACTCGTAGATGGCCTCGAGCTCACGATCCGACATCTTGCCGTAGACCGGCAGGGCATCACCTGCAGGAGTGGCGTGGTGTCCGGAGGATTCCGGAAGTCGGTGCCCTGGTGCATCAGCTCTTTGAACTCCTCGAGAGTCCGGCCGGCCGGGAGTCCGTTCGCGCGCGGCGTGATATTACGGGACACGAACGGACCGATACGGCCCTCCTGCGAGGTAGCAAAGAGCGTTGATTTGTTCCGGCTCACCCAAAAACGTGCCGCCCGCCGCGTACGACGGAACCGTATGGCAGCCGTTGCACCCGCCCTGCGCGTTCACGATGTAACTCCCTCGCGAACGAGCGCCGGATGAGCCCCTTCATGTTGAGCGGCACTGGTGCCAGGTCCGCGCCTTGTTGAATCCTGCTTCCTTGAGCAACGAGCGCGGCAACCGTCCATACAATTCCGGCGCTCACGAGGACTGCGGTCGCCAGTAGGTGTCTGATCTGTATGCGCATGTCACGGCCTCTCAGGAGATGGAGTCAGTTCAAAACCCTCGGAGTCTAACCCAGACCGGGCCTCGGCTGCATGCCTGCGCAGTTGGAAGTTGAGAGCCGGGCCGGCCGCTGAGGCTAGTTCAGTGCGCGTGAACGTGCCAGGCGCGAAGTCCATCTTGGCGATGGAGAGTTGGTCGCGTGTGACGGCGTAGTGGCTTCCGAATGCGGGACCACGCATCCGTCGATTGCCAACGCGAACCTAGCTGAAGCGAACCTGGACGACGCGAACCTGTCCACGCGATCCTAATGAGGGCGAACCTGGTCCTTGCGAACCTGTCCGGCGCGAACCTGTCCAGCGCGAACCTGTCCGGCGCGGACCTGTCCAGCACGGACCTAATGACGGCGAACCTGTCCGGTGCGGATCTGGGCCACGCCAACGTGACCCTGGCGAGCCTACGTGATTCGTCACGTTCTCGTGTTGCTCGTTCACGTCCGCACGCGCCGCGGACAGGGGCAGCGCGAGCCGGACTATGCAAGCCGCTTCACGAATGCCTTCAGTTCCGCTTCGCGCTCAGTCAGCCGCTTGCGTGAGTAGAAGACCTGCCGGCCAGTTGGGTAGCCGTCCTTGCCGATGATCGATCATCCGAGCGCCGCCGCAATCGCCACCTTGCGGAAGCAGACCGCAGCGCTGCGCGAGCGAAACGTCGCTCTCCGACCACCCGCGCTCGCGAGCGAGCTCGGCGTGTCCAACTTGATCAGCCTTTAGTGCACGCTTGCGCTCCTCTGGTGTCGGTTCGGGCATGGTCCCGCCGGTCGGTAAACTCACACTTGCCCATGTACTCAGAAAGCGTTTTCATCTGTTTGTCTCTTTTCCTGTTACGTGTTATCCGCGCCGCCGTGCCTTCATCTGCTCGACGATTCTTTTGATGGGCGACTCGTCGATCGATTCGGACTGAGTCAGCGCATTCTCGGCAGCGCTAGTAAGATTCCGCGAGATTCGACGGCTGCGCCGGCCGCTCGCCCTCTCGCGCAGCGGCGGTGCGCGCGCGGCACGCGTTCGAGCATCTCTGCGCGCCTACCTCGAACGCCTCCGCGGAGAGTCGCGAACATCGAAGAGGTCACGACAGGGCCTGAACCCGTAGGTTCGAGAGGATCGATCTCCTTCGGGTTTCTTCGGTCCTAGGGGTCCTAGTCCCCTGGATCCGTGATTTCTAGGATAAGTCGAGTCATTGGCCGTGCAGCTGCTGAACGCGCACTCCGAATCGCCGCATGCTGTCGAGGATCTCGTCGGCGGTCTTCACCCATCTGAACGGTGTGCCGCGGTCGTTGTGCGCGTCGATGTACGCGAGGATGGCGGCGCGCAGCTGCGCGATGCTGGTGTGCGATCCGCGCTTGAGGCTTTCTGTCAGCAATCCAAAGAACCGCTCCACCAGATTGAGCCACGACGCGTAGGTCGGGGTAAATGGAAGTGGACGCGGGGGGGCGAGCAACCACCGCTGCACCGGTGGCGCACGATGCGCGGAGAGATGGTCGAGGACGACGTGGATGCGAGCGCAGGCTCGACGGTCCCCGATCTCGCGCAGAAAGGCGACGAAATCCTGCGCCCGATGTTGGGGTTTGCAGCGGGCAATCACCTCGCCGGTCGCGACGTTCAGTGCGGCGAAGAGATCCAGGGTCCCGTGCCGCACGTAATTGTCAGTCCGTCGCTCGGGTTGGCCGAAGTCCATCGGCAGGATCGGTTGCGCGCGTTGCAGCGCCTGGATCTGCGACTTCTCGTCGACCGCGAAGACCACGGCATTCGCCGGCGGAGCCATGTACAAGCCCACCACGTCCCGGATCTTCTCGACGAGCTGCGATCCGGCGAGAGCTTGAAACTCTCCGTCCGATGCGGCTGCAACCGGAACGTCCGCCAGATGCGTCCGACCATCGTATGACTGACGCCCGCCGCCTTCGCCATGGACCGGGTGCTCCAGTGCGTCTCGCCAGGCGGTGTCGTCTCAAGCGTCTTGACGATGATGGCCTCGACGTGCGCATCGGAGATCGTGCGTGGTGCGCCGACTCGCGGTTCGTCATACAACCCCTCGAGCCGGCGCTCGACGAATTGCCCGCGCCACTTCGCCACGGTTGTTTTCGTCGTCCGCAGTCGGCGCGCCACGGCCGTGTCCGAGGCATCGATACACGCCAACACGATCCGGGCGCGAAACGCCACCGCGCGATTTACGCGGGCGCGCTTCGTCAATCGCACGAGCTCCGCGCGCTCGTCGTCGGTGACCACGACTTCGGCTCTGGGGCGTCCAATCTTTCGCATCCCCCTTTAGATCACACTCGGGCGGTTTGTCCTAGTAATTTCGTTTCCACGGGACTAGCAAGTCCTGACTCGGCGGCCAAGTCTGATCTTTCGGGACGTGCCATATCTCGAGGCATGTGCGGCACTGGAACAAATCGGCGCCGGGAAGGCGTAGGACATACCCGAGATCTTTCACTGCCTGGCTGTTGCAATACGGGCAGTGTGTCCGCGCGTTCGGCACTCCGGAGATACCTCCAAGGCGAACACGGAACTGCAAACCACGCGTCACGAAATCCCGCGCACTGATACGCAGCTTTCACGGGGAGGTCTGCCTCGACCCAGACGCTGTTCTCGCGGCTCTGGCAAATCTCAGTGACCCGAAGCCCGACTCGAGTACCTGAAGGACCGAATAGACCTTCTCGCCCTGCAGCTTTGCCTGTCCTTTCAGGAACATCAGCTCGATCAGGAACGCCAGTCCGTGCAGCTCGCCCCCGAGGTGCCGCACCAGGCGCGCGGCGGCGGCCGCCGTCCCACCCGTCGCCAGGACATCGTCGACAATCAACACGCGTTGCCCACGTTGCACGGCGTCTTCGTGAATCTCGAGCGCGTCGGTGCCGTACTCGAGCTCGTAGATCTCTTTCACCGATTTCGCCGGCAGCTTTCCGGGCTTGCGAATAGGGACGAACCCCGCGCCCAGACGCTTGGCCACCGCGCTCCCCAGGATGAAGCCGCGGCTCTCGATGCCGACCACGAGCTCGATGGAGGCGTTCGCGTACGGCTCCGCCAGCCGGTCGATGGTCACACGGAGACCCTCGGGGTGTCTCAGCAGCGTCGTGATGTCGTAGAAGAGGATGCCCGCCTTCGGGAAGTCGGGGACGTGTCGGATGTGTTGTTTGAGATCCATTCAGTCTCTTGTTCCTGGGTTCCGGTCCGCTGTTACGACGTGACCGAGAAGGTGTCGTACGCCCCGCTCACGTCCTCGGCGTCGACCGTCACCGTCTCGACCCGCGCTCCACGCGGGCCTGACCGCAACGCGCGCTCGACTCGTGTGACCGCTTCGATATCACCTTCGACGTGCGCCTCGACGCGGCCGTCGGGAAGGTTTCGCACCCAGCCCGTGGCGCCTTCTCGCAACGCCCATTCCTGGGCGAAGTACCTGAAGCCCACGCCCTGCACACGACCACTGACCACGAAGCGGCGGGCCACCAGCATGAAAACACGAAATTATAACGTGCTCTGACAGCCCGTTGCAGACGCCACGGGCAGCGAGAACACAAAGGCGAGTCTCACCACGGCTCCTAGAGTCCGAGTCCTCGAAAGAGCTCGCGACCTCCGGGCATCCCGGGCCATGGAATGGACAGCAGCAGGGCAACCATGGCGAGACCGATGAAGATGAGCACGGTGCGGTGACGCGCCGCTGCCTCACTCGCCTTGCGCACGCGCGCACGCCCGATGTGTGTGAGCGCGACGGCGACGAGCATGCCCGTGAGGTGCTCGACGACGAAGAAGCGCAGGATCGGATCGCGCATGGTCAGCCGCAGGTCGGCAAACCCTGACTCGGTGACCGGGCTGAGAAAGACGTACAGGATCAACCCGATCAGCAACTGCACATCCAGGGTCGTGCCGAAGATGACGAGACGGAGGTTGTCCACGGGCAGCCACGCCCGCCGTGTCGACACACCACCGACTGCCCCACCGAGCGCGGCGAGACCGCTCAGGATAACGAGCCAACGAAGCCACGAGTGGATGAAGAGCAGAGCCGTGTACATGACGGCATTCTAGCCGGTCGCGCCGGTGGCGTGAGATCCGAGAGTTGGCGCGAGCTACAGGGTGACGGACAGCAGGGCGAACCAGGGCACGACCGCGAACACGAGATACACGAGCGTGAGGACCGCCACGAGTCGGTGGTGCGCCGTCATATACAGCACCACACCACACATCACGGCGAACAACTTCGCTGCCGTGAAGCCCACGGCTGGTCCGAGCGCGGCGAGATACCACGCGACGAGCGGATTCGCCTCGATGTCCGGGCCATGCAGTGACACACCCACGTAGGACAGTGCGCCGTCGAGCGCCTGGACGGTGACAAAGGCAAGCCAGAGGATCTGGGGGCCCGACAGCCCTCGCTTGCCGAGAAGCGGTCGGTCAACGCCTGGGAGCGCAACGGGCACGGATGCCATGGTCGAAACCCTTTAGGCAAAGAAAACGCCAGCAAAATGGCGTGGGATCGCGAGTCGTCGGGAGCCAAAAGGTCACCGTCGAGCTGATTTATGTCTTCAGGAGCGGGTTCAACTGACCGGTGACACAACGCGCCACCATGCGCACGTTCCTGATCGCGGCGCTACGATACGCCAGATCGCCCGAGCGGATCCAACGACTCGATCTCTCAGATTTGAATCCTCGAGAAGGCCCACGCGCCGAGGACCAGGAACCCGGAGGCGACGATGGTCAGCACGGAGAGATTCGTCACGACTCCGAACTGCGTCGTACCAATCAGCGCGCCACGCAGGCCGTCGACCCCGTACGAGAGCGGATCGACTCGCGTGGCCAGCGTGAGCGCCGTCGGCAGATTGTTTAACGGGAACAGCGCCCCCGAGAGAAAGAAGATCGGCATCACCAGAAAGTTCATGATCAGTTGAAAGCCCTGCATGTCTTTCAGCGACGATCCGATTGCCGTACCGAGTCCGGCAAACACCAGCCCCATGAGCAGCATGAAGACGACGGCGAGCGGCAGGGCCGCCAGACTGTAGGGCCTGAACCCGGCCACCATGCAGACGAGCAGAATCAAGGTTCCCTGAATCGAGGCGATCGTGGCGCCGCCCAGCGTCCGACCGAGCATGATCTGCAGTCGCGGCACCGGCGCAACGAGCGTTTCCTTGAGGAAGCCGAACTGCCGATCCCACAGGAGGCCGATGCCGGAAAAGATCGACGTGAACAGAATCGCCATCCCGACGACGCCAGGGGCGATGAACTGGAGATAACTCCCCTGCCCCGACTGCTCGAAGACAGGACCGAGCCCGAAGCCGAGCACGAGCAGGTACAACAGCGGCTGCGCAATCGATCCGATGATCTGTGGCCGCGACCGCAGATAGCGCTTCACTTCACGCAGCCAGAGATAGTAGACGACGGTCACGGCTCATCTCCTCCACATTCTCGCCATCTGGCGCATCTGTTCGGCGGCATCGGCGCGCTCGTCCCGGATGGTCGAACCGGTCAACGCCAGGAACGCGCCTTCGAGCGAATCGGCGCCTGTCTGTTGTTTGAGTGACGTCGCCGTTCCCTGCGCGACGATACGCCCATGATCGATGATCGCGATGCGGTGGGCCGTGCGTTCGGCCTCGTCCATGTAGTGGGTCGTGAGAAAGACGGTGACACCTTCCGTCTCATTGAGGTGCTTGACGTGCGTCCACAACTGATTCCGGCTCTGGGGGTCGAGGCCGAGCGTCGGCTCGTCCAGGAACAGAATCTTCGGAGTGTGCAAGCAGTCCGCGTGCGATCTCGAGTCGTCGTTTCATGCCGCCGGAGAACGTCTTCACCATTGAGTCTCGACGATCCCAGAGCTCGAACAGCGTCAGGAGCGTGTGAATGCGCTCGACGCGAACCTTCCGCGGCACGTGGTACAGCGCACCATGCAGGTCCATGTTCTCGTACGCCGTGAGCTCGACGTCGAGGCTGGGATCCTGGAACACGATGCCGAAACGGCTGCGTGCCTGCAGCGGCTGCACCGCCGGATCCAGACCATCCAGCGTCATCGTCCCGCTCGTCGGGCGCTGCAGCGTGGTGAGCATCTGAATCGTGGTCGTCTTGCCGGCGCCATTGGGGCCGAGGAACGCGAAGATTTCTCCCGCGGAGACATCGAACGAAATGCCATCCACGGCCTTGACCTCGCCAAAGGTCTTGACCAGGTTCTCAACGTGAATCATGGGGGGTGACTCTCCTGTGGGGTCGAACGACGAAGCGTACTACTGCTGACCTCGGCAAGCGACCATCACGTCATGCGCGGAGGACGTCGGACGCGATCATTCAACCAGCAATGCTCGCCGTAACCTACTCTACCGTAGCCACTTCAGCGGCAAAAGGTGGCTGTGGCAGGGCCTTTGCCTATTAGCTGGTGCAGAAGGCTCCCCAGTCTTCGACAACGGAGGGGGACGTGAAATCGCTGCTATCACTCACGATCGCCGGCATTCTGCTGAGCGGAACAGTGTTCGTCGAACGTGCTGAAGCGGGAGACAAGCGGAAGGGACGCGGACGCTACGAACATGGTGACTACTACCGAGGTGACCACTACTACCGCGGGGATCGCTACTTCCATGGGCATGACGTAGTGGTGATACGTGAGTACTACCGTCCTTACCACCGGCCGCTGCCTCCGGGGCTGCAGCGTCGCTACTATCGGACCGGATATCTGCCGCCGGGATGGGCGAAGCGGATGCGTCCGGTCCCGGTCTATGTCGAGCGCGAACTCATGGTGGTTCCGCACGGCTATCATCGCGGAGTGATCGATGGCCACGCCGTGGTCTACAACGATCGCGGGTTCCTTCTCGACGTGGCGGTCCTGTTCTGAAGATGAAGAACTGCGTGGACACGAGGTGCTATATGAACGGATCCATCTTCAAGCGTGTCGGTCTCCTCTTTCTTCTGATCGGAGCGGCGTCGTCGGCAGCGTGTGCGAGCCGGTCGATCAACCAGGTGCTGGCCGACCCGAGTCGCTACACGAACAAAGAGGTGAAACTGTCCGGCAGCGTCGTTGACAGTTACTCGATGGTTGGACGCGGCGTGTATCAGTTGGACGACAACACCGGACGGCTTTGGATTGTGTCTGACACTGGCGTGCCGCGCAAAGGCGCCCGTGTGAACGTCAAGGGCACCGTGCGCGAGGGCTTCAGCCTGGGCTCGTTCGGCGACCGGCTGAAGTTGCCACAGGCGCTTGGCTCCGGCCTCGTGCTGTTGGAGTCGTCGCACGAGGCGAAGTAGCCAGCGTCACGCCCATGCCCAGCGGACGGTCGCAGTGCCGCGGTCTACGCCTGCGTCCGCGTCCGGTCCATGACTACATCAGGGACGATGGCGGGGTGAGGAGGTACTGCTGATCGCGGAGCTCCCGCCTGAGCCGCGCGTGCGTCTGCCGCCAGGGCTCGAAGTGCTTGGCGATCATGGTCAGCAGGCGAGCCCTTTTGGTGGCTCTTGCGCTGCCGGCGGCACGCATGAAAAAGCCGGCTCCAAGCTCGGCGTACCAGCGGATGTCATGGCGACCGCGCATCTGATCCTCGAAAAAGCCGGTGAGCAACAGACACTGCGCACCGGCAGTCTCCATCAGGTGAGCGTCCGGCGGCGTCGAGGTATTGAAGACGAAGTTGTCGAAAACGGCACTCAGATTGGCCGGCGCCGGCATCTCGAGCTCCGCGCCGGTGGAGACTTGGGCGTAGTGCGCGAGGACGCTGGCGTTGTACAACAGCTCCTGTCGATCGACTCCGGGCGACGAGACGTCCTGCAGACCCGTGACGAAGAACTCGAGCGCGCGCTGTTGATCGACGGCGAGCAGTTCCTGCAGCGGCTCCATGCCACCTCCTGACGGACTCCGGAGTGCAGTCCCCAACCGGGTATGTACCAGCCCATCGGCAGCTCGATGCGAGGACTTTACCCGTTGTACCCTGCACTTCTGAGCTGGCAAGAATCCGGCCAGCAGGATTGCGCCTGATTGTGCATGCCAACACGGCGGGTGTGTGCGTCTCCGTGGAGAAATGTCCTGCCGTAGCGCACCCTGTGTCCCGATTCAGACCGACTTTTCCAGTTCTTCCAGCAGTGCGACGAATTCGGCGAGCACCATCGCTGTCGCACCCCATACGCGTGTGTCGAGCAGATCGAAGTACGGAACCTTCATGACGCCTTCCGCAGGACGAAGGCGTGCTCGCTCCTCCCACAACACTCTCTCCGGCTCGCGCAGAAGGGGCAGTGGGACCTCGAGCAACCGGTCCACCTCGTGAGACGCGACGCTGAAATTCGGCCGCTCGGAGGCAAAGCCGACCACCGGATGAAGCAGATGCCCGCTCACGAATACCGGCAGCGAGGTGAGCCGGCCTAATACTTCGACGTCCGACGGAAGCACGCCGACCTCTTCATGCGCTTCGCGCAGTGCGGCCTGCTCGACGGACTCGCCGGCATCGAGTCGTCCACCCGGCAGTGACACTTGCCCGGTGTGGTGACGCAACGCCGATCCGCGCACGGTGAGCGGCACATGCCACGTATCCTCGTGCGGGTAGATCAGAAGAAGCGCGGCCGCTGGCCGCAGCGTGGCGACATCTACGCCGGAATCGGCGCCAAGGCGGGGACGAGGCGACATTCGTGACTGCGCATCGAAGCCAGGAAGCGGTGAGGCCAGACGGCGACGGAGGACCTCCGGAAAGGCGCTGTCGTTCACTCCTCTATCTTCCCCTTTCCAGGGTTTCCGCTTCGCGCGAAGGCGGGCGTTGACCGCCGGTTCCCGTTGCCTTCAGACTATGCGGGCGTGTCCACGAACGTGAATCGGCCCGTCTTGACTCGACGCAAATTCATGGTGACCGGTGCCGCCGCCGGCATCGGCGGTGCTGCCTGGCTGAGTGTGTCATCGTCATGGGGCGCCCGATTCGTCCGGCAGCGCCTCGAGGAGCTTGGCCGCGACATCCCTCCCGCGCCACACAAACCCATTCCGGCCACGTGGTCCGACAACGCAGTCACCCTCGCGTGGCTTGGGCATGCAACGGTCCTGATCAACTTCTACGGCGTGCGCATCCTGACCGATCCCACACTGTATTCACGCATCGGCGTCGATCTCGGCGTCGGAACTCTGGGACCGCTGAGGCTCGTCCAGTGTGCGCTGTCGCCTGACGAACTTCCCGAGATCGATCTCGTCCTCGTGTCGCACGCGCACTTCGATCATCTCGATACAGCATCACTTGGTTCGATTCGCGGCATGCCTGCGGCGGTGATGGCAGCGGAGACCTCCGACCTGTTGCCACGGCGGCCCTTCTCCTCAGTTCGTGAACTTCGCTGGAACGAAACCGCCACCGTCACGACGCCGCGTGGCGACGTCGTCGTCCGGGCGATCGAGGTGCAAGCACTGGGGCGCCCGGATTCGTCGAGATACGTGGCGTGGCTACACCGGTTGGATCGTCGAACGCGAAGGCCGCCGTCTCCTGATTGGCGGAGATACCGCGGGCACGCCCGTGTTCGAGGGCTATCGCCGATTCGGTCCGTTCGACGCGGCGGTCATGCCCATCGGGGCGTACAACCCGTGGATCTACAACCACTGCACACCCGAACAGGCGGTCACCATGGCCGATGCAGCGGGCGCCCGCCTGATCGTGCCCGTGCACCATCAGTCATTTCGACTGAGCAACGAGCCGGTCATGGAACCGATCGAGCGCATCCAGGAAGCGCTCTCGAAAGAGAGTGACCGGCTCGCGCTCCGCGAGATCGGGCAGACCATCGTCGTGCGGAGCTGACGAACCGCCGATGCGATGCAGCCGCCGAGACGTGCTGCTGGCCGCAACCAGCACCGTATTCGCTCCCCTGCTGCTGCCCTTCCGCGCTGCTGCCACTCCCCAACTGCGCGTGACCGGGTTCGATCTCCTGGCCATTCGCGCCACGAGTCGAACCGTGTGGCTCGTCGTACGACTCAGGACCGATGCCGGGCTCGTGGGGCTCGGTGAAGCGTCCGATGCATTCGGCTTTGCCAACACCACGGCCGAGGATACCGCTCGGATGCGCTCGCAGCTTTCGGCGTTTTTCGATCTGATCAACGGCCACTCACCATTCGAGATCGAATCCTACCGGCAGCGCGGCGAGGCTATGGCGCGACAAGGGCTCGTGGCGGCGACCGCGTTCAGCTCGATCGAGCAGGCGTTGTGGGATCTGGCGGGCCAGGCGCTCGACGTGCCGTCGCACGTCCTCCTTGGAGGCAAGACCCGAGCGGCACTGCCCGTCTACGCGAACATCAACCGCGCCACAAATCCTCGTACTCCCGACGGCTTTGCCGCAGCGGCAACGCGAGCCGTCGCCGACGGGTTTCGTGCGATCAAAGCCGCGCCCTGGGACGGGTTTCCCCCTCCACGCTCACCCGAGAGCGAGATTGCGCGCGCGATCGACACCGGTGTCGCAGCGGTGGCGGCCATGCGGGAGGCGGTCGGTTCGCGAATCGCTGTCATGGTCGACTGTCACAGCTTCTTCGACGTCGAGCAGGCCGTGCGTCTGGCCGCGAGGCTCGAACCGTACAAGTTGACGTGGTACGAGGAGCCGGTCCCGCCCGAGAGAGTCGACGACACACTCGCTATCAAGCAGCGGATTCGGCAGCCCATGGCCGGTGGGGAGATTCTCTTCGGCCTCTCCGGGTTCGCGCCTCTGATCCGTCGCCGCGCCGTCGACACGATCATGCCTGACGTGAAGCACTGCGGCGGCCTGCTCGAACTGACGCGCATCGCCGCGATGGCGGCCGATGAAGGCGTGATGGTCGCACCGCACAATCCCAGTGGACCGGTGTCGACGGCGGCGAGCGTCCAGGCCTGTGCCGGGATGAAGAACGTCAACTACCTCGAGCTGCAGTACCGGAGAAACGAGCTGGCGGTCCGACGTGCTGGACCCGCCCGAGCGATTCATCGACGGTTCCATTCAAGTACCAGACCGACCCGGCTTTGGCGTCACACTGCGGGAAGACGTCATTCGCACTCGCTCACTTCCGCTGTGAACGATCCGAACGCGCGCTCTTTGCGCTGATTGCCGAAGGCGAACATCGCCCGCCGATGGGCGATCTGCCGGGGACTCAGCAGCACGCTGGCCAGGCGTTCCCGAAATGGCGTGGCGACGGTTGCCACCGTCTCCTCGCCTACCTTCTCGGAACGCTGCCGATTCCGTTCCGAACGAAAGGTCTCGAAGCAGATGACGTTGGAAGCGGACATCTTCATCCTCCACGTCCATGGTGGCAGAGGGGTGTGACAGACCAGGTCACACCGCCGCGAAATCACGGCTTCGGGATTCGGATCGTGCTAATCATGGCGCTGCCACTGGCGACATACAGCAGGGCCATGGGGTGCAGCGTGGCTCCCGCGATTTGGTAGGACCCGAACCACAACATACCGTCGATGCGGTCGAGTCGGAAGGCAATCGCAAGCACGCCGACGATCAGGATGGTGGTCGGTATCGGTGTGCCCTCGAAGTATTTCACCTTGCCGGTCTCGGCATCGGCGAGTTCCGCGGCCGTGGCGTTGAAACGAGCCAGACGGCTCACACCGCATACAACGAAGTACGTCAGGCAGACCATGTCCCAGCCGCCACGCAGGCCGAGCGTGAAACCGAGCACTGCCGGTGCCACGCCAAACGAGATCACATCGGCCAGCGAGTCGAGGTCTCCGCCGAGGACGGACTGACGGCCTTTCTGAGTGCGCGCGACGTATCCGTCGAGAACGTCACATACCAGGGCCAGTCGGCAGCAGGAAGAACGCCATCCACAGGTAACGAGCACTTCCAGTGGCCACGTAATCGAGGCAGAGGAAGATGGCAATGGTGCCGCAACTGGCGTTGCCGATCGTCAGGGCGTCGGCGGCCGTGTACGATCGCAGCATCGAGAGATGGCGGCGCGACGTCATGCCGCACAGCATAGGCGATCACGATTGGTTCCCGAGACCTGCCTCTACCTTATTTATGGGATCAGTCGGACAACGGGTGGTGACGTAAACTGTGGACCACGCCCACGTGCCCAGTCTGAAGACTCTCTGGAGGCCGGGAATGCTGAAACGCGCTGTTCGTTTCCTCGGGATTCTGGCCGCCTCGATCGTGATCGCGACGATGGTGATCGTGCTCGTGGAGATGGCCGGCCTGAGCGTGGTGGCGACCGCGGAATAGTCGGAGACGGAGGAACGATGAAGCGATTGGTACCGGTGTGTGTCATTCTCGTGTTGTCGCTCGCAGCGTTCGTGCTGCGGCCGCCGTCGACGCATACCGTCGTCGCGCAATCGCGACAGCCTGCCGGCACGACTCATACGGGCAAGGCGTTCCGGTTCAACAAGGTGAAAGAAGGCATCTACCACGCAGTAGGCACCGGCGCGCTTGCCGTGGTCGGGAACTCGGCTTTCATCGTGAACGACAACGACGTCATCGTGGTGGACGATCACGTCTCGCCGGCTGCGGCATGGGTGCTGCTCGAGGAGATCAAGGAGGTCACCAACAAGCCGGTGACCACGGTGATCAACACGCACTTCCATTTCGATCACGCGCACGGCAACCAGATCTTCGAGCCGAGCGTGCAGATCATCGGCCACGAGTTCACACGCCGTATGCTGCTGGGTAACCCGACGGGGATGCCGCTCTATCAAGGCTACATCTCGGCGATGCCCGGGCAAATCGACACGCTGAAAAAACGCATCGCGTCGGAAGCAGACGCCGCGGCGAAGGCCAAGCTCGAGACGCAGCTGCAGGTGCTCGAGAACAATTTCGCGTCACAGAAGGAGCTCAGGCCGACGCCGCCCAATGTGACGTTGTCGACCGAGATGACGCTCCATCGCGGCGCGCGCGAGATTCAGATTCGGTATCTCGGCCGGGGCCACACGGCTGGCGACGTTGTCGTCTTCCTGCCGAATGAGAGGGTCGTGATTACTGGCGACTTCCTCACCTCGGGGCTTTCGAACATGAGCGATTCGTTCCCGGAGGAGTGGGTCGCTTCGCTGGACGCGCTGAAGAAGCTCGATTTCGATACCGTGCTGCCCGGTCACGGCGACGCGTTTACGGACAAAGCGAAGATCGACTACTTCCAGGACTATCTGCGCGACGTCTGGACTGAGGTCAGCCGCTTGAAGCAACAGGGAGTGTCGGCGGAGGAAGCGGCGAAGCGCGCCGACCTGACAAAACACAAGGGGCGCCTGCCCATTCAGGGTCCTGGTGTACCGGCGCTCGCTGCGACGCGAATCTACGAGCTGCTCGATCAGCGACGCTGAGCGCGGTCGTTCCGCTGACGCCGACTCAGGGCAACCCGCCGGCCAGATCTCTCCCGCAGCCGCGCAACGTCCGGCTACCGATCGTGATCGTCACGCTGCGGGGGAATGCTTCACCGCTCATCGCATCGGTGCAGGGAGCGTCTTCGATCGCGATCAGCGCGTGCCCGGACTCGACGGTCACGCTCATAGAAGGTGACCTTGCCCTTGTGCGTCGACTTGGGCACGGGGGTGACGAACTCGTGCTCGGCGTAGTCGTACACGAGGCGGATCTGCTTCTCTTTGTCGATTTCGAGGAACCAGCCGGGCTCCTGGCCGACGGCACGAAAATCGATTCCGCGATCGGCCGCGTCCTGCCACGGCTCGCGCCGTTCCCGGCACGTCTGCTTGCGACCGTCCATCTCGAAGGTGGCCTCACGTCCCTTGTTCCAGAACGTGACCGGCCCATTGCTGTAGCGCGCGCCGGAGGCGGACACGACGTGCGGCAACGTCAGCGAGCGCTCGGGCAGCTCGATCACGACGCGGTCATCGTGAAACGTCGCCGTCAACGCAAGCGTGTCGCAGTCGAATCGAGTCGCAATCGGATGCTTCTCTGGCGCCGCCTCTTTGACCGTGGGTGCCTCGGCAGACGGTGGCGTGGATTGACACGCCGCCAACAGCATCGCGGTCAACGCGACACAACCAGTGTTGTAGCAACGACCTGACATACCTTGGGACCTGACACGTTTGTTACCCTTCGATCAGTTCCTGCACTCGAAGCTGTCGGCCTTCTCCGGATCTCCCTGCCCTTTGTAATGCGGATACTGGGGATACGAGCAGAGCGGCCGGCTACGTCCTGGGAATGCGCGACCCGTTGCCGTGGCTGATGGTGGGTTGCCCTTCTCCACCCAGTTCACGAGCGGCGTCAGAAGATCCATGCTGTCGAGTGCGGCCTCGCCCCCGCCGCAATGACCCATTCCGGGCGACAGATACAGACGGCTCCACGCGTTGACGGCAGACGGACCACCGTTCGCCTTCGTCATCCGCTCGTAGTAGTCGATCGTGTCGAGTGCGGAGAACCATGGGTCGCTGACACCGTGAAAGAACATGATCTTCCCGCCGTGATTCGAGAAGGTGTTGAGATTCGTCCACCGCGACGTGGCGGTCAACGCTTCCTCCGGGTCAGCCGCGGCCGCCGCCGCCTTCGCATCGACGTCCATGGCTGGTCGCCGTGAACGGTGGTCCGACGGGATTCAATCCGCCCTGTAACAGACCGGGAATTCCCTGCGTTGCCGCGATTCCAGTGTCGTAAAGGAACCCGGGATAAACCTGGCGTCCCTTGGAATCCCTGGGGCCCGCAAATGCCTTATCGAGTGCAGCGGCTTGCTCCGCCGACGAGGCAGCCCTCGGTCTTTCCTCCCTTGCACACCAGCGTCTTTGGATCGAAGCGGCACGCGCTCGTGTTGAAGACCATGCCGTCTTTGAGGCCATCACCCGCATCACACGCATTCAAAAACCCGTCGATGACGGTTTTCTTATCGCTGTCCGAGAGGGCCTGTCGCGTCATCGGCTGACCCTTCTCGTTCTTCGGCGCGACTTGATTGAGCATCGTGGCGACCCACTCGTCACCGATGCCGGAGAAATTCGTACGCATCGCTGGCGCGCCGGCGATGATGCCGTCGAAGTACGTGGGATGGCGCTGCGCCATCAGCATCGCCTCGCGGCCACCCGTCGAACATCCCGCGAAGTACGAACGGTCGGGCGCTTTACCGTAGTGCTGGGCAATGATCTGCTTGGCAAGGACCGCCACGCGACCCACGGCCTGATACGCGAAATCCAGTGCTGCTTGTTGCTCGGCCATGAAACTGGAGTCGAACCCCTGTCCGGTGTGACCCGTATCGGTCGAGACAACAGCGAATCCACGAGTAAGGCCTGGCACACCACCGCTCGCGACCAGGCCGAGCGGAGGTTGAACGCTTCCGTTCAAGCCGCCGCCACCCTGGAACAGAAAACGTCCATTCCAGTCTCCAGGCAGCGCAAGCGCGAACCCGATTCCGTAGGGTTTGCCGTCCGCGCCGGTGCGGCGATCGAGCACGCCATCGAGGCGACAGAATGCGGGCAGCTTGATTGGTTCGGCAGGCGCGCCCGGGCCGCCTCGCGGCGGCGTCGACCCCGCCGCAAACCACTCCGCCTTCGTGATGGAGAGATTGAGTCCTGGAATCTGCAATGACGTCAGCGCCGAGCAGGCTGCCGCATCTCGCGTCGTCTGTGCGGACGATGGGAGGACGGCGAAGGCCAGACAGCACATCGAGGTCAGCAGTGTCGGTCGACGGACGACGATCATCAGAACATCTCCCACGCGAGCAAATCAGTTCGCCCTGCTGGGCGTGATTCTAGTCCGGGACGACCGGCGTCAACTATTTCGTGCCCGTGCAAGAATTCCCGCATAACTCGCCGGCGCGACGGTCAGAAGAACACTCTGATCCCGCCGTTGACGACGCGACCTTCGAGCGGCGCCCATGCGTCAACCGTCCATCGGCCATCGGGATGCCGCTCTGGTCGCACGAGCGGGTCGTAACGCGTCTGACGTACATCGCCCAGATTCTCGGAGTTGACGAAGAGGCGAAATCGCTCGAACCGCTTCTCGACCAGGGCGCCCACGATGAACTGTCCGACGCCGCTCGTGCGATAGGGGTTGTCATCGAGTTCCTGCCGCCCGACGTAATACAGCTCGATTCCCGCGCGGCCCCAATCCTCCGATTCGAACATGAGATCGGTCGCCGCGTAGTGGCGCGGTGTCAACGGCACCTCGCGCCGCAGCCCGGACTCCACGTCCAGTTCGCGGGACCGGACAAACGCGTAGGTCGCAATCGCGAGAAACGGTCCGGACCGGTAACGGCCGAGGAGCTCACTTCCCCATGTCGTCGTCCGCCCGCTCGCATTGACGAGCATGAACTGACCGTTCGTCTGCATGTCGTTCTCGGATTCACCAACGAGCTGGACGGGATTCCGCACATCGGAAGCAAACACTGTTGCCGTCAGCTCGAGCCCGCCGGCGCGTCGCGTCACGTCGAGTGAGCCTCCCCATGCGCGCTCGGCCACGAGGCCCTCGAGCGGCGCGATGCGTGACAGGCCAGTCTCGTCGGTGTCCTCGATGAACGGCGTTGGCGCGAACGCTCCGCCGCCAGCCGAAACCCGGACCGTCCATTCAGGGTCGGGTCGCCAGAGCAGCGATCCCCGCGGCGACGCCAGCGTGCCGTACTCATCGTGAAAGTCGAGGCGGCCGCTGAGCGAGACGCGCACGGATCCGAAGCCGAACTCGTCCTGCGCGAACAGAGCCGGCGCGTTGAACGAATAATCGAAGGCTGGAAGATCAACGGCGTCGTATCCGTCGTGCTGATACGCGGCCCCGGCGACCCACGTGTGACGCGTCGAGGCGCCCTGCAACGAGATCTCCCCGAAGCCGGTCGATCGCGTACTTCGCTCCCGCACATCGCCGAAGGTGCGGTCTTGTGAATCCCGCCCGTACGATCCACGCACGGACAAGAGATGCGTCGACGGCAGGACGCGGCTCACGATGCCACCGACGTCCCCACGCGATGTGCCGAGGGATTCCGCGAAGGGATTGCCGTCCGGGGCGACGTACCCGTCGAGCGTGCCACCCCGCCGGTCCTCGAAGATGACACCGCCGGTCATCATCGCCGTCGTATCGCTGGCGTTGGAATAGAACAGACGCGGTCGCACCATTCCCCGCTCGTAGCCGGTCACGTCGGTCCACCCGTCATCGTCCAGATCGCCGCGGTGTTGATAGTGGAACCCGCTGAGCAGGGTCCAGCTCCATCGGCTGATCGTCGTGTCGGCGAGCCAGAACGTGAAGTCGCTGCCGCCGAGCGATGTCTGATTGAACAGCACTTCCCTTCCCGGTTCCGTCGGCCGGCGCGACACCAGGTTGATGACACCGCCCAGTGCTGAAGACCCGTACAGCGCCGATGCCGCGCCTTTGATGATCTCGACCTGTCCGAGATCCAGTGGAGGCACCTGCAACAAGCTGAAAGAGCCGCCCTGCCCACCGTAGAGTGGCAGGCCGTCGGCAAGCATTTGGCTATAGCGGCCGCGCAACCCTTGAATGCGAACGTTGGCCGCACCAAGCGACGGCGCCGTCGGCTGGACGCGCAGGCCGGTCGTCTCGCCGATGAGCATCGCGACACTGCCGGGCGTCATGAGCGCTTTCTCTTCGATCTCCTCGCGATCGATGATCTCGACCCGCAGCGGCTGATCCTGAATGCGAGTCGGCGAACGAGCCGCGTTCACGACGACTTCCTCCTCGAACTCGGGCAACGGCTCGAGGGCGATCTCGATCGGTCCGCTCGCAGGTCGTGTCGCCACGTGCACCGTGGTTGGAAGGAAACCTTCGGCGTCGACGGTGACGTCTCCTGGTACCTCGGGCACCGACAGTGTGACCAGACCGCGGCCATTCGTTTGGCCTGTTTGCCCACCTATGCTGACGCGGGCACCTGCTAGCGGACGTCCCTCGGTCGTGACGCGAACGGTTACCGTCTGCGGCTCAGCGATCTGCGGCAACAAAGAGAGCGCCAGGAGCAGTGCAATTGGCGACAGCATGTGGAGCGGAACTACGACTCGACGTCCCAGGGCAGCGTCGGGTGCAGGTCGCGGGCGCCCTCGATCTCGAGCAGGCGCCGCTTCGTGGACGTGCCGCCCGGCGCGGAGAAACCGCCTAACCTTCCCTGCGCGGCGAGCACGCGATGACATGGAACGATGATTGGAATGGGATTCCGTCCGAGCGCCTGGCCGACTGCGCGCGAGAGCGCGGCGTCGCCCAGACGATTGGCGATATCGCCGTAAGTCACGGTATCGCCTGGTGAAATCGCACGAGCCTCGTCATAGACGCGCCGATCGAATTCGGGGATCTCTGTCATGTCGAGAACGACGGCGGAAAAGTCGCGCTTCTCTCCGGCCAGCAGGCGTTGGATGTCGGCGATGGCGTCTCGCACATCGGACGGCGCGGCACCTTCCTTCAGGCCGGGATGCCGCCGCTGCATGCGCGCGCGCAGGGAGCCATCGTCACGCTCTGGAAGCGCCAGGCCGATGATTCCCTCACTGCTCCACGCGATCGCGCAGCGTCCGATAGCTGTCTCAAATACCTCGAACCCGGAGGACGTCATGACTCGTCGGATCGGGCAGGTGTCTCGCCGGGTGCCAGCACGACCGCTCGTTGCTCCCTGGCAAACATGTCCCAGACCGAGAGAAAGAGAGCGGCCAGCACTGGGCCAGCGACGAAGCCCGCGACACCGAGGACTGAAAGGCCACCGAGTGTCGACAGCAGGACGATGTAGTCAGGCATCCTCGCCTCTCGACCGACCACGAGCGGCCGGATGATGTTGTCGGCCATCCCCACGACCACGACACCACCGACGAGCAGGATGATGCCCTTGGTCACGGCCCCCGTGGCCATCAGATAGATCGCCGCAGGCGCCCACACGATCGCAGGCCCGGCCAGCGGCAACATCGACAGCATCGTCATGATGACGCCCCAGAACACCGGGGCGCGAAGACCGAGGATGGCGAACAGGAGGCCTCCGAGCGCTCCCTGGACCAGACCGACCAGGAGCGTCCCTTTGAGCGTGGCGCGAGTGACGCTGGCAAATCGGTTGAAGAGCGTTCGTTGACGCTGATCGCCCATCGGAATGGCGTCGCCGAGCACTGACAACAGGTAATCGCCATCGCGAAGGAAGAAAAACAGCAGATACAGCATGAGAGCTGCTTTGGCGACCACTGTCAGGAGGTTCTGCCCCACCACGACGGCTTGCGTGGCGATCAGCTTCGCCGCCGCTCCCGCGACCTCATAGATTCGTTGCTCGATGAGGCCGGGGTCGATCCCGATGCGACCCGTCACATCGCGCAGAATCGGGTCGATGCGGGTCAGAATCGCCTCGAAGTTCACTTCACCCCTCTGGATGCGATCGTACAGGCCGAGCGCTTCCTGTGAGACGGCAATGCCGATGAGCAACAGCGGGACGAACACGACGACGAGGATGAGGATCGTCCCTGCCAGCGCCGCCTGAGTCTTGTGTCCCCGGAACACGCTCTCGAGCTGCCGCTGCAGCGGGTTGAAGATGACCGCGAGCACCGCCGCCCAGAACACGGGTTGAATGAAGTCGAGCGTCAGCCACAGGAACGCGACAGTGACCGCGCCCAGCAGAATGAGGAACCAGACCTGTTGGACGCGCCGGTACTCCATTCGTGACCTGCAAGGATACCGTTGCTACGTGTAGTACTGCTTGTACATTCCTCGCCTGAACAGCCAGCCGCCGAGCGGCCCCAGCCACTGCAGGACGAAATACATGTGGCCAAGGTCCATCAATTCGATCAGGTTGCCGTCGAGGTCCTTCGCAAAGAAGAACGAGTGGCCGCGCGGCGATCGCTCTGGACGGCTGATGCAGACGACTCCCTTGCTCGTCAGGTAATCGTGCCAGCGATTGAGGTTCCGGACGTTGAACGAGATGTGCGTAAGACCGACCTGGTTCCACGGCACAGCCGCCGGCGGCCTGTCGGGCTTGAACTCGAAGATCTCGAGCACCGCCTCCACCGGGCACGCGGATCCAGCCGATCTTGCACCTCGGCGCATCGCCTTCAACGCCGAAGAAGGTGCGTACGCGCTCGGGTGGCGTGTCAGCGACACCGACGAGTGGACATCCGAAGACGTCCCAGTAGAACCGGACCGCCTTGTTGAAGTCCGACACGGTGATGCCAACGTGGCTGAAGGATCTGGCTCTCATGCTTAGCCGCTTGCCATGATGTGGTCGGCCACCCGCAGCGCCTGCGCGGCAATCGTCAGGCCGGGATTGACCGCCGCGGACGAGGGAAAGAACGACGCGTCGACGACAAACAGATTCACCACATCGTGCGCGCGGCAGTACGGGTCGAGCACAGAGGTCGCTGGATCGGTGCCGAAGCACAGAGTGCCGCATTGGTGCGTCGTGTTGCTGGTGCCGAGCGAATGCGTGACCGGAAAACGCAGCCCCATGCGGGCGAGGATCCGCTTCAACTCGGCCACGAGCTGGCGATGTGCCTGGACGTTGGTCTGGCGATAGCGCAGGACGATGCGCCCTGAGGGGTCGAGCGTGACGCAATTGTCGTCGCGCGGGAGATCCTCCGACATCGCCAGCCAGTCGTAACCGCGATCGACCCACCAGTTGTAAATCGGAAGCGGTATCCAGCGTCCCCACCAGGGCGCATGAAGCTTGGCCATCAAGCCATGCGTACGCCCCTGTGCCTGGATCTGCCCCAGCGGAAAACCGCCGTTGGGGCCACTCAGGTAGTAGTCATTGATGGCAATCGTCTTCGAGAACGTCGTGTCGTTCCGTTGGCCCAGATCCACGGCCTCGATCATCGTCGCCAGGTGGGCCATGTACCGTTTGCCCACCAGGCCTGATGAATTCGCCAGGCCCCTGGGGTGGGCATTCGTGGCTGAACGCAACAACAGCGCCGCAGAGTTCACGGCCCCGCATGAGGCGATCACCACCGCCGCATCCACGCGAATGATTTCACCCTGTCGCTCGATCTCAACCGCCTCGACCTTCTTGCCGGAGGGATCGGTGAGCAGTCTTCTGGCGAACGCGTTGGTCCACAGCGTGACGTTGGGCTGCCCAACCGCGGCGCGCACGCACAGCACGTCCGCGTCGCTCTTCGCTTGCACACGACACGGAAACGAATTGCAGGTGTTGCAGAGCACGCATCCGCCCTCTTCGCCGGGCTTGATGAGGCCGAGTGGAAGCGGTGAGGGGTGAAGGCCCTGCGCGCGCAGCCGCTGGACGATCTCTTTCATTGCCCGCGCGTGCGGAATCGGATCGTAAGGATAGGGTGACTGACGCGGCGGCTCGGTCGGATCGAACCCGTCGTGTCCGTGCACGTGATAGAGGCGCTCGGCGCGTTCGTAGTAGGGCTCGAGCGTTTCGTAGTCGATCGGCCACGCAGGCGACGTGCCGTCCACGTGTTCGATGACCTCGAAATCCTCGCGCCGCAGCCTGTAGAGCACACTTCCCCAGAATTTCGTGTTCCCACCCACGCAATAGTGCGTGTACGGAATGAACTGTCCACCTCTGGCGTCCACCCACTGCTCGGTCGCCCGGTACCGAAGATCTCTCCAGACCGCAATCGGACTCCAGTTCTCCTCCTCCTGGGGAACGAACGCACCGCGCTCGACGAGCAGCATACGGGCGCCGCTGGGCGCGAGCGCCTGCGCAACGGTGCCGCCACCGGCGCCGGTGCCGATGACGACGATGTCGTAGAACAGTTTCTGCATTGAAACGTGGGTCGCCTACTGGGCCACCGCGAGCGGGCCTGTGCCTTTGACGCTGGCGTAGATCCGATCCATGAGGCGCTGATCCTCCATCGCCACTTCAAGACTCATCGCGGGTGACCGCTCTTCGCGGATGGAGCGATGAAAGTCACGGTACATCGCCTGATAACCCCGGATATCTCGAAAGCCCGGGAACACGATCCGCGGAAGTCTTTCGCCGCGTGCGAAGACGAACAGACCATTGGACTCGAACGTGATGATGCCCTTCCGGCCCAGCAGCTTGGACAACCGAAGTCCCTGCAGCAGCGACGGCACTTCGCGAGAGTAGTAGAGAGAGCCGACGGCACCGTTGTCGTACTCGAATGCGACCATCATGCTCTTCGCCCGCTTGTCCGTTTCCCCAACGCCGGGCGCTGGTCTGAATCCCTCGATGCGGACGATGCGAGGTCCCAGACTCGCTGCCAGGTGCAGCCAGTGAATCCCCTCCTCGAAGAACGCGTCGCCGCCCGCCATGGTTTCATCGTTCCGCCAGTCCTCGACCGTCTTGAACTTCTTGACGAGCGTCGTGAAATGACCGAACACCATGTCGCCAATCGCGCCCTCTTCGAGAAGTCGACGCAGACAGACGGCGAGTGGCTTGTAGTGATCGTTTTCGCCGACAAGGATGACCTTCCGCGCGCGATTCCTGGCAGCGGCCACGGTCTCGTAATCGGCGAGACGAAGAAACGCCGGTTTCTCGACGAGGACGTGTTTGCCGGCTTCCAGGGCGCGCAGCGTCAGGTCCAGGTGAAAACGCGGGGGCACCGCCACGACGACCGCGTCCACGGTCGGGTCGGTCATCGCCTCGCCATAGCTCGCGTAAGCGTGCTGACCGCCGTGGTCACGACGGAACTGTTCGGCCTTGCCGCGATCCCGGCTGGCATAGCTGCAGACGATTTCGGACCTGAGCCGGCGGAGATGACGACTGTGCACCCGGGTAATGAAGCCGCAGCCCAGAAAGGCGATGTGGAGTGACGGCATCAGGGGCAGGACGGCCGGGCGCCGGCTTGATAGGCACCCGTGCCTCGTGTCAGTATCCGCGCCAGTTCGCGGTAATCGCCCAAGCCCATCACGCATCATTGTACTGAACGGAGGGCTCATGCGCCGTCGGGCCTGTGTCGTCGCATTGCTTGTCCTGACCTCGGCGCCACATGCTGCGCAGGGGCAGACCTCCTCCTCCGTTAATGCGTCCGCCCAGAAGTGGTCGCCACCTCGTACGCCTGACGGTCAGCCGGATCTTCAGGGTGTCTGGCTGGTTCACACCGCCACGCCGCTCGAACGGCCCACGGCGCTCGAAGGCAGGGCGCGCCTCACTGATGAAGAAGTCGCCGAGTTCAGACGCAGAGCGGCTCGTCTTTTCGGAACGGGCAACAGCGACTTCGCGGTCGGCGACGGCGTCTTTCAGGCGGTACTGACCAATCCGGAGCGGTATACCAACCCGAACTCGACGCACGGCGCCACCGACATGATTGACCTCGAGTTCGACAATCGCACCTCGCTCATCGTCGATCCCCAGGACGGCAAGGTTCCCGCCCTGACGCCTGAGGGGCGCAACCGTCAGGCTGCCACCACCGCAGCGTTCCGGAGACCGTCGGTTCCCGCCGATGTTGGCAATGCGTTGCGCTGCCTGTCATGGGGCGTGCCCCGTTTGGGTGGCCGCTACGGGTCTGGTGACATGAGCTACTACCAGATCTTTCAAAGCCCCGGCTTTGTCGTGCTGTTCATGGAGACCGGACACGAGGCACGACTCATCCCTCTCGATGGCAGGCCCCACCTGGCGCCGACAATCCGGCAATGGAATGGGGACTCACGGGGACGCTGGGAAGGCGACACGCTCGTGGTGGAGACCACGAACTTCTCACCCAGCAGCTACTTCATGGGGGCTACCGAGCGGTTGCACCTGGTCGAACGCTTCACGCGCACTGGTCCTGACAGGATCGACTACGAGATGACGATCACCGATCCCACAACATGGGCGCGACCGTGGACGGCGATGATGCCGATGCGGGCCCGACAGGAAACACTGTACGAGTTCGCCTGCCACGAGGGGAACTACCACATCATGTCCGGGATGCTCGTCGGCGCACGGGTACAGCAGGAAGCCGAAGCTGCGGAACGGGGGCGCTGAGCGGGGTTGCTCACGAACGCAACCCGTAATGCAAAATGCAGAATGCAGAAAATGCCCGCTGTTCGAGCAGCATTTCAGGGTCTGCATTTTGAATTCTGCATTCTGAATTACTAAGACGCTTCGTTATACGCCGCCCGAATCGCGCCGACCATGCGATTCGGATCGTAACGTCCCTTCAGTTCTTCCTGCAGCAGCTTGATGGTGTCGTCGACGCTCTTGCCCTCCTTCTTTAGCGCAGTGGTGCGATCCCGCACGGTCGTGAGATACGTCCGGTAGTTGGTGACGAACGAGATGTCACCCATCGGGCCATGACTCGGGACGATGCGCTTCGGCTGCAGCTTCTCGAACCGATCCATGCTGGTGAGCCAGGTCGCGATACGTGAGTTCGCGCCCACCCCGGGCAGCGCGTTCATCGCGACGTCACCCGAGACGAGCACCATGTCGGGTTCGACGAAGAACGCCGTGTCACCACTGGTGTGGTTGAATCCCATCGCCATCGCTCGGACGCGCACGCCGCCCAGGTCGAAGACCTGTTCCTTATCGAATACGATGTCGGCTTTGCGGAAGTCCGCACCCTGCAGCATTTCAGCAACCGCGGGCGAGAACCCGGCGAACCGCTTCGCCGTCTGCAGCCCGTCGGCGGCGATCTCCTTCACTTGATCGTTCGAGCGCACCATCTTCGTCGTCGCAGGGAATCCGTGGGCACCCAGATCGTGCTCGGGATGCACGTGCGTCGTCGCGAGGTAGAGCTCGCTGTTCTTGCTGACCTTCGCGACCTCCCGGAGAATCGCCTCCGCGTTCTTGACGCCGATGCCGGTATCGACAACGAAGGTCGCGCGGCTGCCGACGACGATCGTGACGTTCGGAATCAGCGGTGCACTGCCGTCCGGAATGACGTGGACGTGATCCGAGATCTTCTCAGTGACGCCTTCCCTGATGAGAGGCGTCGGAATTGGCCCACGCTGGGCAGACGCGACGTTCAAGAGCGTTGCGCTCAGGATGCACGCAAGGATGATGGGACAAGCCCGGATTCGCATGATAAAGACCTCATGTTCGACGGCGATTCTTCGGCGGAGCTGAAATCATACCTGCGTTCCCTTCGTGGTTGCATTTCTTGATCAATCGTCGCCGATGACCAGTCACTGCAGAAACGCGGCGGCCAATCCGAGGAACAGGAAGAAGCCCATGGCATCGGTGATGAACGTCAGCAGCACGCTCGACCCGTACGCCGGATCACGCCCCGTCGAGTGCAGGCCTACGGGGATGAGCACACCCGCAACGGCTGCGACCACGAGGTTCAGCACCACAGCAGCGGTCATGACGGCACCGAGCGCGTAGTTGGCATACAGGGCGATCGCGACGATCCCGACTACGACTCCCCAGATCGATCCGTTCATCAGACTCACCACCAGCTCCTTGTTCAGGAGCCGGACTGCCCCGGAGCCGCGCACCTGATCGCCGGCGAGGGCGCGGATCATGATCGCCATGGTCTGGTTGCCGGTATTGCCACCGATGCTCGCAACGATCGGCATCAGTGCGGCCAGTGCCGACAGATCGCGAATCGTGTGCTCGAACTGTCCGATGACGCGTGAGGCGATAAATGCCGTGACGAGGTTGATGCCGAGCCACGGCCATCGATTGAGCGCGCTGTCCAGCGGTCGCGCGAACAGATCTTCGTCACGCGTCAGGCCGGCGCGTTTGAGCGCGCGGAGATCCGCCTCCTGCCGGACGAAGTCCATCACCGCATCGACGGTCAGTCGTCCCACGAGCTTGCCGCGATCGTCGACGACCGGCGCGGATACGAGGTCATAGCGCTCGAATGCGCTGGCCGCCTGCTGAACCTGATCGAGGGGACCGAACGTGACCGGATCGGGCACCACCGAACTCAAGACCGGGACTGACGGATCGGTCAGCAGAAGCGTCTGCAGTGGGATGGAGCCTCGCAGTACGTGCCGGGCATCGACCACGAAGAGGCGATCGGTCTGGGGCGGCAACTCGGCACGCGTGCGCAGCTCTCCGAGCACCTGCTGGATCGTGTGCGTCTCGGATACGGCAACCCACTCGTGCGTCATGTGGTGACCGATCTGCGCTTCGTCGTACTGAATCGTCGCCTCGAATGCCTGACGATCCCGGGACTCCAGCGCTCGCGATACGCTCTCGAGCACCTCAGGCGGCAGGTCGTCTGACACATACCCGAGGTCTTCCGGATCCAACGTGGTAAGCATGGCCACGAGCGCGTCGTGCGCGGTTCGCTCGACCAGCCACTCGCGGACGGCGGTCGCTACCTCGACGAACACCAGGCCGGCCTGATCGGGCTCCACTTCTTCCCAGACGGTCTGGCGATCGTCCTGTGGCAGCGCCTCGAGTACGAATGCGACGTCCGCGGCGTGCATCGAGCGCAGCCGCTTGTGCAGTTCGACCAGGTTCTGCCGGTGTTGAAGACGCTCGAGCAGATCCCGCTTCGGGCCTTCCTGTCGATGTGTGAGCGTCTCGAGAACGCGGTGCCTGTCCAGGAGTCGTGTGACCTCGTCAAGACTCTGCTGGAGCCGGGACTCTGGCCGTGCGGTCGTCATAGGGCGCCTACCTGCCGGTAACGATGATAGGCCGTCTCGCTGACGTGCCGGCGGCATCTCAACGGTGAAAACACTCTGCGACAGACGCCACGTTCCATAATGGACGCATGCCATCCTGGCGGCTGCCGGAGAGCATCGTTGCGCACATGCATCGCAAGGCACGCGCCGACCGGTGGGCCGTGTCGATCGACGACTTCGCCGCCGTGCTCGAACGTAGTGTCCGCAAGGCTTTTACGAGCGAGCCCGACAGACGCGAGATGGAGCGGTATCTATCCTCGCTGCACCTCGAAGACCTTGCGCTGGCCTGTGCATGCGCTAGCGGACACGACGGCGCCTGGGAGCACTTCGTGCGCGCGCATCGTCCGGTGCTCTACAAGGCAGCCGACGCGATCGATTCGACGGGAGGTTCACGCGAACTTGCCGACTCGCTCTACGGTGAATTGTTCGGACTGGTCGAACGAGATGGCGTGCGGCGCTCGCTCTTCGGGTACTTCCACGGCCGCAGCAGTCTCAGCACATGGCTGCGCGCCGTCCTGGCGCAGCGGCACGTGGACCGCATTCGGAGCGCGCGGCGGTTCGAGTCGCTGCCCGATGAGGAAGACCGCGTGCTGGCGCAGCCCGACAATCGTCAGCCACAGCCTTCCGGATATGTCGAGTTGATGCGACGGGCGGTGACGGCGGTCGTGGCTGCTCTGGCGCCCCGCGACAGGCTCAGGCTCGCCTACTACTATGCGCAGGAGCTGACGCTCGCGCAGATCGGCCGCGCGCTCGGGGAGCACGAAGCGACCGTGTCACGCAACATCGCCCGGGCGAGGCGGGACATCCGAACCGGCGTTGAAGCCCGGCTTCGCGATCACGAGCACATGAGTGCTGCCGAGATTGACGACTGTTTCGCCGCCGTGCTCGAAGACGTCGGATCGCTCGATGTCTCTGATCTGCTGGGAACGGCGCAGGAAGACCTCGACCCGGCCACGGGCCAGACGAGTCGGCGCAAGGACACGCCACGGAAACGTTCTAAGGATAGAGCCGAGGGAGCCAGTGCCTGACCACGACCGCGACCGTTCGGTAGACCATGTGCTCCGGCGCGTGCTGTCCGACAGCAGATCCGCGTCGACGCAGTCTCCCTGCGTGGATGGCGAGACGTTCGCCGCGTGGACCTCGGGATCCCTGCGCGCAGAGCAGGCGGCGGACGTTGAGCGCCATGTCGCTGACTGCGCGCGATGTCAGGCCATGATGGTGGCTTTCGTCCAGACGAACCCAGTTGCCCCGACGACGGAGTCCGTCTGGCGGCGATGGCGCCTCGGATGGGTCGTTCCACTGGCGACTGCAGCAACCGCGGCCGCGCTCTGGATCGGTCTGCCAGGAAACTCTACCCTCCCGACGTCGCTGGACACTGCCAGCCGCTCTGTTGCGGTCGAACCGCAGAGTCCTGCCGCTGCGTCTGATCAGTTAGCTGCTGCGGCCCGCGAGAGCGCGGCTCCACCGGCATCTGTCATTCAGGAGAGAGTTGACGCACGCGCCGGCAACGAAACCAGGAAACAGCTGGATGAGGCCCCGCGACGCGAACGCGCGGAAGAACGATTTACGGCTGCGGCACCCCCGCCCGTCCCTGCCGCCGTCGCGCCAGCTGAAAGTGCCGAGGCAGATCGGCGTGATTTGGCGGCGAACTCCTCCGCTCGAACGTTCGCGGCGCGCGCGTTAGCAGCGCCACTGGAAATCGTTGCGCCGGGAGGGGCGGCGCGGTGGCGAATCGTCAATGATCAACAGATCGAGCGAACGACATCTGCCGGTGTCGATTGGACGCCTGTGGAGATCGACTCACCCGACGTTCTCACCTCCGGCGCGGCGCTGTCCCCATCCGTCTGCTGGATCGTCGGGCGTCGCGGCGCTGTCTATGTCACGACTGACGGCGTGCGTTTCGAGCGTCTTCCCTTCCCGGAAGTGGCCGATCTGGTCGCGGTCACGGCCCTCGACGATCGCACAGCAACCGTCTCGACTGCAGACGGCAAGTCCTGGCGGACCGTCGATCAGGGACGTACCTGGTCGGCGGTTCGGTAGGCCCTCGGCTCCGCCTTCGATCTCCAACTTCCAACGCCCAACTCCCAAGGCCCAACCTCCAATTTTCAACGCCCGACCTCCATCAATTGCTCGGGAGTTGGTGTTTTGGAAGTTGGGAGTTGAGTCGTTCTTGTGTAGGCTATGGGGCCGAAGAGGGACACCGATGATCCAGGTTTCGATCAAAGTGAATGGCAAGCTGCGCAAGGCGCAGGTCGAGCCCCGCATGCTCCTCGTGCATTTCCTGCGCGAGCAGCTGAATCTGACCGGGACACACATCGGCTGCGACACCAGCCAGTGCGGCGCCTGCACGATCCTCCTTGATGGCCGAAGCGCCAAGTCGTGCACGATCTTCGCCGTGCAAGCCGATGGCTCCGAGGTCACCACGATCGAAGGTCTCGCCAGGGACGGCCAACTGCACCCGTTGCAGAACGGCTTCTGGGAAGAGCACGGCCTTCAGTGCGGCTACTGCACTCCCGGCATGATCATGGCTGGTGTCAACCTGCTCGGTGAGAACCCGAACCCGAGCGAGCGCGAGATTCGCGAAGGCCTGTCAGGCAACTACTGCCGTTGCACGGGTTACCAGCACATTGTCAACGCCGTCCAGAACGCTGCGGGGAGGAGATAGCGATGGCATCCACCCCTGTCCTTCCCAAGCTGGTCGGCCAGCGCGTCAAGCGGCGGGAAGACCCGCGCCTCATCCAGGGACGCGGGACCTACGTCGACGACGTGAAGATTGCCGGCATGCAGCACATCGTCTTCAAGCGAAGCGACATCGCGCATGGCCGTATCAAGTCGATTGACGTCAGCGCGGCGCAGGCCATGGATGGCGTCGAGGCTGTCTTCACTGGCGCTCAGATCGCCGAGGTCCTGGCGCCGATGCCGATCGGGACGCCATTCCCCTCACCCGATCATCGCGCGGTCGCGACCGACGTCGTCCGCTTCGCCGGTGAGCCGGTAGCCGTAGTCGTCGCAGCCGATCGCTACGTCGCTCGCGATGCCTCGGACGCGATCGTCGTCACCTACGATCCGTTTCCGGCCGTCGTCGATCCGGAACTGGCGATGACCGGCAAGCCGACCGTGATTCATGAAGCCTTCCCGAACAATCTGGCGGTGCCACTGGTGCCGAGCGGCACCGGCGTGAAGCCAGATGGTTCGGGGATCGACGACACCGCCATCGACCACGCATTCGCTCAGGCCGAGGTGATCATCAAGCAACGCATGGTCAACCAGCGACTGGTGCCCAACGCGATGGAACCGCGCGGCGTCGTCGCCCACTTCGAGCCCGGCAAAGGCACGATGACCATCTGGTCGTCGACGCAGAACCCGCACATCTTACGGACGATGATCGCGGCCATGACGGGCATGGGCCAGGATCAGGTTCGCGCGATCGCTCCCGAAGTGGGCGGCGGGTTCGGCGCCAAGATCAACATCTACGGGGAGGAGTACGTGGCCGCGGTGGTGTCGAAGCGGCTCGGTATTCCGGTCAAGTGGATCGAAGATCGTGCCGAGGCGTTCGTTGCCACGACCCACGGGCGCGACATCATCGGCTACGTCGAGCTTGCCGCCAAACGCGATGGTACCGTGCTCGGCCTCAAGATGCGTCTGATCGCCGACATCGGTGCGTACAACATGCTGCTCACGGCCGCGATCCCGACGCTCACGATGTTGATGGCGAATGCGACCTACGACATCCCTGCCATCCGCACGACGTTGACCGAGGTCTTTACCAACAAGACCCCGACCGACGCGTACCGAGGCGCCGGACGTCCCGAGGCGACGTACTTCGTCGAACGGGCGATGGACATGCTGGCGCGCGAGCTCAACATGGATCCGGCGGAGGTCCGCCGCAAGAACTTCATCGCGGCCAACAAGTTTCCCTTCCAGACGCAGATGGGCGCCGTGTACGACTCGGGCGACTACGCCAAGGCGCTCGATGCGGCGCTGCAGCATTCCAAATGGAACGAGCTCAAGAAGGAGCGCGACGCCGCCAAGGCGAAGGGACGGCTGGTCGGCCTCGGCCTGTCGATGTATGTCGAGGTCTGCGGCGTCGGACCGTCGGCAACGCTGCCGACCGGTGGCTGGGAACACGCGTCTGTGACCGTCGAGCGTGATGGCCGCATCAGCGCAACCACTGGCGCATCACCGCACGGCCAGGGAAACGAGACGACCTTTGCGCAGATGCTGGCCGATCAGTTCGGTGTGCCTCTCGAGCACGTAACGATCCTCCATGGCGACACCGCCGTCGTGAAGCAGGGGATCGGCACCTTCGGCAGCCGCTCGCAGGCGGTCGGCGGAGCCGCGCTGCACATGGCCGGTACGAAGGCGAAGTCCAAGATGGCCAAGTTCGCCGCCGCCCTGCTCGAGGCGCACGAGGACGACCTCGTCTTCGAGAACGGGAAGGTCTCCGTGAAAGGGGCTCCCGCGCGCGGGAAAGCCTTCGCCGAGGTGGCCGGCTTCGCGTACATCCCGGTGCCGCTGCCAGAAGGTCTCGAACCAGGTGTCAGCGAGGAAGCCTTCTTCGAGCCGACCAACAACACGTATCCGTTCGGTTGTCACATCTCGATGCTCGAGATCGATCGCGAAACCGGCGAGCCCACGCTTCTGAGACTGGTGGCGGTGGACGATGCCGGGCATCTGATCAATCCGCTGATCGTCGAGGGACAGATCCACGGCGGCCTCGCCCAGGGGATCGGTCAGGCCATGATCGAGGAGGCGGTCTACAACTCCGACGGTCAGCTCGTGACCGGATCCTTCATGGACTACGCACTGCCTCGTGCGATTGACTTCCCACGGTTCGAGCTGCACAGCACGGTCACGCCGACGCCAGTCAATCCACTTGGCGCGAAAGGCGTCGGCGAAGCGGGCACGCTCGGCTCGACGCCCAGCATCGTCTCGGCAGCGGTCGACGCGCTCAGCGAGTTCGGTGTGAAGCATATCGACATGATGCTGCGGCCCGAAAAGCTGTGGCGCATCATCCACGGCCAGCAAGGAGGCCAGGCGTGATCCCGACTGCGTTCGGCTATCAGCGTGCCACATCGCTCGACGATGCAGTGGCGAAGCTCAAGGCAGCCAGCGGCGGAAAGCTGATCGCGGGCGGGCACAGCCTCGTGCCGTTGATGAAGCTGCGGCTCAGCGAGCCCGCCGTGCTGATCGATGTCGCCAGGATTCCTGGCCTGTCAGGGATCAAGGAAAAGGACGGCAGGATCGAGATTGGCGCCGCCACGACACATACCGAGGTTGCTTCCTCCGCGCTGTTGAAACAGGTCTGTCCTGTCGTTGCCGATACCGCGATAGAAATCGGCGATCCACAAGTGCGCAACCGCGGCACGCTGGGTGGCAGCCTTGCCCATGCGGATCCGGCCGCCGACTACCCCGCCACCATGCTGGCTGTCGATGCCGAGATTCATATCAAGGGCCCGAATGGCTGGCGCAAGGTCAAGGCGAGCGACTTCTTCCAGGGCTTGTTCACGGTGGATCTGCAGCCCGATGAGATCATCGCCGGTGTGCAGTTCGCGCCCGTCAAGGCCGCTGCCTACGCCAAGCTTCACCAGCGCGCGTCGCACTTCGCCATCGTCGGTGTCGCCGCCGCCGTGGAAGTGAAGGGCGGCGTCTTTCAATCGGCACGCATCGGGATAACCGGCGCCAGCACCCACGCCACTCGCTTGACTGCGGTCGAGCAGGCGCTGGCTGGCAAGCCTGCGACGAAGGAAACGATTGCTACCGCCTCAGCGGCGGCTTCGGTGGGCGACGATGTCAACTCGGACATCCACGCGAGCGACGAGTATCGTCGGGCGATGATGAAGGTGTTCACGCGACGCGCACTCGAGGAGGCATTGGCCCGGGCCTGAGATCCGTCATGAGTGAGCTCGAGAGAATCGCGGACCAGCTACGCCGCGGTTATCAGGGCGACGCCTGGCATGGTCCGTCCGTTCGCGCAGCGCTCGAAGGGGTCGACGCCAGGATCGCCACGACACGTCTTGTGTTGTCGGCGCACACGATCTGCGAGCTCGTGCTTCACATGACGGCGTGGACTCGCGAAGTGGCGCGTCGCCTGCGACTCGGCATTGCGCAGGAGCCCGAGGCTGGAGACTGGCCGGCGGGCGCCCCACGCAACGATACTGAGTGGAACGCCATTCTTGCCGAGCTCGATGCGGCGAACGCGGAAGTCCTCGATGCGATCGCACGTCTGAAGGATGCGTTACTCGACGAGCGAATTGGGGACGAGCGCGACCGCTCGCTGGGGAGTGGCGTCACGCGTTACGTCACGCTGCACGGCCTGGTTCAGCATCACGCCTACCATGCCGGTCAGATCTCTCTCTTGAAGAAGGCGATCGGCAAGAGCTGAAGAAGGGCCAACGTCGTGTCCGGCTTCGGCCGGACCTGAAGGCTGAGGAGGATCGAGCCCATGCGCTCACAGCTGCTGGCTTTCGCGCTCGCTCTCGGTTGTGGAATCGTTGTCGTCGCGCAGCGCGGATCGAACCCACCTGCGCCCGCTTCTTCTGAGCGCCCTTCGCGGGCGCCACGCACCGCCGCGGAGTTCGACGAACTGTTCAAGCAGGTCTCCAACTGGGGGCGCTGGGGAAAGGACGATCAACTCGGATCGGCCAATCTCGTGACCGACGCGAAGCGGAAACAAGCGGCCCGCCTCGTCCGAGCGGGAATCTCGGTGTCACTCGCGCACAACGTGCTGACGGAGAAAGCGGTCGACAACCCGAACCCGCTCGAGCACACCATGCTTCCCGGTTTCTTCATGGATAGCTACCGTGTCTCGTATCACGGATACGCGCATAGCCACATCGACGCACTCTGCCACATTCTCTACAAGGACCAGACGTACAACGGCTACGCGCGCGCCGACGTCAATACCGAGAAGGGTTGCACCAGGCTCGGCATCGACGGCCTGAAAAACGGCATCGTCACCCGCGGCATCCTGATCGACATCCCGCGTTTGAAGAACCTCCCCTACCTCGAACCCGGCACACCAATCTACATAGAAGATCTCGAGGCGTGGGAGCGGAAGGCGGGCATCAAGATCTCATCGGGCGACGCCATCTTCGTGCGCACTGGCCGCTGGGCGCGCCGCGAGAAACTTGGTCCCTGGAACATCGCCCAGAGCGCCGCAGGTGTCCATGCCTCCGTTGCGCCTTGGGTCAAGGCACGCGGCGTTGCCTTTGCGGGCAGCGATGCCGCCCTCGACGTCACACCGTCGCTGGTCGAAGGCTCGAACCTCGCGGTGCACACCTTGTTCATCACTGCGATGGGCATCCACTTGCTCGACAACCAGGATCTCGAAGCGGTGGCGGTGACGGCGGCGAAACTGAATCGCTGGGAATTCATGGTGACGATCGCACCGATGCCGGTGACCGGGGGGACCGGGTTCCCGGTCAACACGCTCGCAATGTTCTAGCAGGCTGATGAAAGGCTCGCCCGGGCGGCGGCCATTCGCCAGAGGGGGAAAGACCATGCGTCAACAACGACCCATCTCCCAACGGTGCTTCTTGTTGTTCCCTGTCATCGCGATCCTGATCGCCGGTTCGTGGCAATCTCCCTCGCCTCTCGATGCGCAGACGCCGTCGTCCTCTCCGGCACGGAGCACGTGGTCGCCGCCGCGAACGCCGGACGGCCAGATCGATATCGAGGGAGTCTGGGACTTCAGCACGATCACACCGCTCGAACGGCCAGGCAGCGTGGGCAACAAGCAGACGTTTTCCGATGAAGAGGCCGCGGCCTTCGAGCAGGAAGAGAATCGCCGGCAGAACCGCGACCTGATCGACCCGAAGAAAGGCGGTGCGCAGTACCTGCCCGGCAGCGTCATCCCCTATAACGAGTTCTGGTACGAGCGCGGTAACAAGATCGTGGGCTCGAAACGGACATCGCTGATCGTCGATCCGCCGGACGGCCGAATTCCTCCTCTGACACCGGAGGCGCAGCAGCGCCTGGACGCGCAGGCGGCGGCGGCGCGCGACGAGCAGCTTGGCCGCGTGCGCGCCGACTCACCCGCGTCTCGCTCGCTGGCCGATCGCTGCATCCTCGGATTCAACGCAGGACCGCCGATGACACCCGGCGCCTACAACAATTACGTGCAGATCACACAGGCAGCCGGCGTGGTCACGCTGGGAGTGGAGATGGTGCACGACGTCCGCATCATCCCGATAGACGGGCGTCCGCATCTGCCCTCCCGCATTCGGCAGTACAAGGGCGATTCGCGCGGCCGCTGGGAGGGGCGTACGCTCGTCATCGAGACAACGAACTTCCTCCGTGAGACAAGTTTTCGTGGATCGAGCGCGAACCTGCATCTGGTCGAGCGCCTCACGCGCGTGGACGCCGACACACTGCTTTACGAGTTCACGGTCAGCGATCCGCGCACCTGGACGAGGCCGTGGACCGCGGCCATTCCTATGAAGAAGGCCGACGCGCCGATCTACGAATACGCCTGTCACGAGGGGAACTACTCGCTCCGCAACATCCTCAGTGGCGCCCGCGCCGAGGATACGCCGAAGTGATAGGACGATAGCCGCAAGCCGGCGAAGGTATCGTTGAAACCCACGACCGCACGATCGTCTCCGGCAGCGCCGGCGGCAACCATCAACGGAAGCAGATGCTCTTCGCGAGGATGGGCGGCGCGTGCGGCAGGTGCACTCGTCCACTGCTCCAGGCGGCGGTCGCGCAACGGTGCATCCTGCACCATGGACTCCCGCAGCCATGCATCGAACGCCTCCGCGACCGGAGCGGCACGCGGATCGCGAAACGCGCGCAGGTTGTGAAATGTCATGCCGCTGCCGACAATGAAGATGCCTTCGTCGCGAAGTGGCGCCAGCGCCCGCCCAATCGCGAGATGCTCCGCGGGAGCGAGACCGTGCTTGAGCGACAGCTGCACGGTTGGCACGTCGGCTTGCGGATACGTGAGCTTCAAAGGAATGAACGTTCCGTGGTCGTATCCCCGCATCCCGTCGGCCCCGTTCTCAATGCCGGCCTCGTCGAGGAGCTGTCGCACGCGTGATGCGAGCACCGGCGCACCCGGGGCGGGCCACGTGATCTCGTACGACTCGGGCGGAAAGCCGTAGTAGTCGTACAGGATCGGTGGGCGCTCCGAGGTCATGACGGTCGGAACCGGTTCTTCCCAATGCGCGGAGACGACCAGCAGTGCCTTCGGCGGCTTTGGCGGAATTGCCGCCACCGACCGCAGATACTCCGTAAGCCGATCGACGTCTGCCTTCGGGAAGCCGACGTCGACAAACGGCCACGGACCGCCGCCGTGCGGCACGAACACGACGGGGAAACGGCCCATGGCGTCAGGCGTACTCGAGTGCCTTGAACATCACGAGGCGCTGCTCGCGAATCGGATCGTTGACCAGCTTGCTGTCGTTGTCGATCACCATCGTCGGGCGATCGGTCGCGTTGAAGGCCGTCCAGCGCGGCAGCTTCGAGGTGTTGGGATCTCCCGTCCTCGCAAACGCAATCCAGGTGTGGCTCACCTTGTCGGCCAGCACCATTGCTTCGGGTCCTCCGCCGGTCAGACGAGCCGCCGCCTTCACGTTGTCGAACGCGAACGGAATCTCGATCGTGTGAGGCGACTTGAGACGGCCGCCGTCAACAGGCGTTTCCCACCTGAAATAGTAGAGGTACACGGGTCCCTTGCCGAGCGCGGCGCGCCGTTCCGCGATCTTCATGACCGGCCCGCTGTAGCGATGATCGCTCGCGATGAGGAAGTAAAGGTCGGACGCACTCGCCCCGGGGTTGGCCTTCTGGTACACCTCGATCGCGCTATTCGCATGCGTCCCAATCAATCCGCGGATACGACTGCGCATCTCGGCATCCGAAAGCTCGAAGTCCGCGGGCTGCGCACTCGAGGTCAGCTCCGTGCGAGTCGAGCCCAGCATGACCGGCACATCGGCAGACACACTGGATGCGACCGGATGGAAGGGATGTGCGGGAACGAACTTGCCGTCAACGAGCGGCGAGAATCCCTGGGTCATCTGGTCGACGTTCATCCGCCGCACGACCTGGAAGTACGCCGCCATGATCTTGTCGAACGGCAGCTTCTGCAGCTCTCGCGCGTGTCCTTTGGCGATGCCCAGCGTGGACATCAGCTCATGAGCGGCGCGTGCACCCTGCTCGCGTTCCACCAGCTTCAGCGTCGCCCCGCTCTCGATAATCGCTCGATGGAACAACCCTTTAGCCGACGGCATGGCGAGGAGCGTGGCAACCTTCCGGCCGCCACCGGACTGCCCAAAGATCATGACGGTGCGCGGGTCGCCACCGAACCGTGCGATGTTGTCCCGTACCCACTGCAGGGCGAACACGATATCGAGCATCCCGGCATCGCCCGAGCCTGCGAACTCTGAACCGCCCGCATCGTCAAGGGCCGTGAATCCCAGCACGTTGAGGCGGTGATTGATCGTCACCACCACGACGTCGCCTCGCCGAGCGAGGTTCGCGCCCTCGGTCACCGGTGACGACCCTGAGCCGGTCGCGAATCCACCGCCGTGGCACCAGAACATGACCGGCCGCTTGCGTCCGTTATCGAGTGCAGGCGTCCAGACGTTGAGGACCAGGCAGTCTTCGCTTTCTGCCGGAAGGCCCGCGGCCGCTACGGTCAGCGGCGACGCGCTTCGGCCGACGCCTGGCTCACGCTGCGGGGCGCTTGGGCCGTACGCGATCGCATCGCGCACGCCGGCCCACTTCGCTGGCGCCACGGGAGGCATGAACCTGTTCCCGCCGGCCGTGCTCGCTCCGTACGGAATGCCCTTGAATGTCTTGATCCCGGCGACGTCGGTTCCGCGCACGCGGCCATAGGTTGTTTCGACGGTGACCGGCGAACCTTCGTCGGCGAAGACGCGCGCCATGCCGAGGCTCGAGGCCGCAATCAAGAGACCGGATTCTCGAAGAAAGTCTCGACGGGATTGCATCATGACCCTCCCACTTTCCCCTGCAGGCATGCGAAGAACCGATCCTGCATCATTTTCGATACGCTGGAAATCAACCGCTGTCCCATTCGCGCAATCGGGCCGCCCGTCTGCACCGTGCCGCTGACCTCGACGATGGTGCCGTCCCCGTCGGGCCGCAGCGCAATCGCCGCATTTCCTTTCACGAACCCTGGTTTTCCCTGCCCTTCCACCGTCAGGCGGTACCAGGTGTTATCGACTTGGTCGGAGATCACCACCGTACCGTCATATGTGCCCGTGATCGCGGCGAGTGCCACCGTAAGTCGAGCACGATAGCGATCTGGTCCCTCCGGCTCGAGCGATTCACATCCTGGAATGCAGGAAGAGATCGAAGCCGGGTCCATGAGAAGAGCCCACACGCGCGCGGGAGGCGCGTTGAATGTATACGAACCGCTGATATCCATCAGATGGAGGCGCGTCGGCGCCGCGACGGCGCACGTGACGCGATTGCGCCCAAGTGTACCGCCAACTCCGCGAGATCGGCGAGCGTTCGCGCAGCGAGGAAATCGTCCACGAACGGCAGGGCGGCCTGGAGACCGCGTGTCAGCGGCGCGTAGTCCAGCGTGCCGATGAGCGGGTTGAGCCAGATCAGACGGTGACAGCTTCGCTGCAATCGGGCCACCTGTCCACGCAGCACATGTGGATCACCGCGGTCCCATCCATCGGAGATCAGGAGAACCACCGGGGCCTGATGCAGGACGCGGCGCGCCCATCGCTGGTGAAACTGTCGCAACGCCGGACCGATACGCGTCCCACCTGACCAGTCGGGAACCACATCGGACACGGCATCCACCGCGTCCCTGAGTCGCCGGAGTCGGAGCTGTCGCGTCACGCGAGTGAGGCCGGTGGAAAACAGGAACACCTCGAGCCGCCCGCGACGATGCGCCAGTCCGTGAGCGAAATGCAGCAGCATGCGCGAGTAGCGCTCCATCGAGCCGCTGACGTCGCACAGGAGCACCAGTGGCCGCGGCTTCGAACGGCGACGACGAGACGGCAACGTGATGACTTCGCCACCAGTCCGCAGGCTTCGCATCAACGCCCGCCGGAGATCGATGCGCGGGCCGCGGCCGCGGATCCACCGACGCGTGCGTCGTTCACCGGGAATCCAGTCGAGGTGCTCGAGCGCCAGTCGCGCGCGCGCCATTTCCTCTTCCGTGAAGTCGGCGAAGTCCTTGTGGGCCAGGCCACCCACATCACTCCACGTCTGAACGACGCCTTCTGCGGCATCGTCGCGGCTGTCATCCGGGGTGGAGCCCTCCTCTGGAGGCAAGAGACCTGCTGCCGCTGACGCAAGTGCAGCCGTCGTTCGTGCGTCGCGAACGCGGGTGCCCGACGTTGCAAACGGGTTGGAATGGTCACGCCAGAAGGCATCGAAGACTTCCGCGAATGCGGCAAGCTGTTCATGCCGTTGCACGAGCAGGGCGCGGCAGGTATGAAATACCTCATCGCGCGAGTTCAGATCGACGTGCGTAAGGGCTTCAGTCAGATCGAGGACACGTCCAACCGGCACTTCGAAGCCAACGCGCCGAAGCAGCCTGCTGAACGCAACGAGGTTGTCGACGAAGTGTCCCGCTTGCAATTCCCGACTCCCGACGCGGTCCGGGTATCCGGCTACCGGGCCAGCGCGCGCTGCAGCAATCCGGCAAGCCGGTCGCCGCGAATGGCGTCGATATCGTCCTTTGCCTTGAGCACGACACCGAGCGTTTCTTCGATCGCCGCGACGTCCAGCGCCTGACGATTGAGCGCGGCCAGGGCGGACACCCAGTCGAGTGTCTCGGAGACGCCAGGCACTTTGTACAACTCGACGCCTCGCAGCTCGTGAACGAGCGCCGTGACCTGGCGCGCCAGTTGTTCGGCGGCGTGCGGTACGCGCGCGTGGACAATCGCCATCTCCTTCTCGAAGGAGGGATATTCGATCCACTGATACAGGCAGCGCCGCTTCAGCGCATCGTGGACTTCACGCGTGCGATTGGACGTCAGGATTACAAGCGGCGGTTTGGTCGCGCGCACGGTCCCAAGCTCGGGGATCGTGATCTGAAATTCGGCCAGCAGCTCGAGAAGGTAGCCCTCGAACTCCTCGTCGGCCCGATCGATTTCGTCGATCAGCAACACCGCGGGACGGGCGCGTTCCGGATCGATGGCCTGGAGCAGAGGGCGCTTGAGCAGGAAGCTCGCGTGGTACAGCTCGCGGCGGGCGGCCGACTTGAGGAGCCCTCCCGTTGCTTCGAGGATTCGCAGTTCCAGCAGCTGCCGCGCGTAGTCCCATTCGTACACGGCATTGGCAACATCCAGCCCCTCGTAGCACTGCAGCCGGATGAGATCGGCGTCGAGCGCCGCCGCCGCGGCCGCGGCCAGCGATGTCTTGCCGACGCCCGCCTCTCCTTCGAGAAACAACGGCTTGCCAAGACGAAGTGCCAGGAACAGTGCGATAGCCAGCCCGCGGTCGGCCACGTAGTGGTGCGACGCGAGTCGCTGCTCGAGTTCGGAGATGGATCCGGGAGAGATAGGCGTGACCCCTGCGCGTGTTGAAGCGGGGCGGAGTATAGCACTCCCGGCGGCGTGCAAGAATCCCAGCCGTCCCCGTTCAAAGGACAGATGCCCGATATCCGGGCTTCTTTGGAAAGGGGTTGTCACAATGCGTCCTCGAAACGGGTTGCACACGCGTGCACGTCTGTGGCTGCTGGGAGGCGCCCTCGCAACTGCGGCGGTCGTGGTGCCAGCAATCACCACCACCCCCACCGCCAGCGCGGCAGCACCCGCGGCTCCCGCGCAGGGTTCGTCGACGCTCGACGACCAGACCGAACTGGCCATAACGGTCTACAACTCGAACATCGCGCTCGTACGCGACGTCCGCACGCTGCAGCTTCCACGCGGCACCTTCGACCTGCAGTTCATGGACATTGCCGCAACCGTCAATCCGGCGACCGTCCACTTCAGGTCCCTCACCGAGCCGAATCGCGTCAGTGTGCTCGAGCAGAACTACGAGTACGACCTGCTCGAGCCCGACAAGCTGCTGCGGAAGTACGTGGGGCGTGACGTGACGCTCGTTCGCCGCAGACAAGACGATGGCCGGACGATCGAGGAGCCGGTGACCGCGCGCCTCCTCAGCTACAACAACGCGCCCGTCTGGCAGATCGGGAACGAGATCGTGACTGGCCTCGGAGCCGACCATATCCGCTTCCCGGAGCTTCCCGGCAACCTGTTTTCGCGTCCGACCCTGATCTGGTCGCTCAATAACGATGGCGCCACGCGCCACCGCGTCGAGGCCTCGTATCTGGCAACCAGCGTGAAGTGGAACGCCGACTACGTCTTGACCGTGGGGCGCGACGACAAGGCGGCCGACCTTAACGGCTGGGTCACGGTCAACAACGGCAGCGGGACGGCATTCCGGAATGCCACGCTGCAATTGGTCGCGGGCGATCTGAACCGTGTTTACCAGACGAGAGATCGCCTTGAACTCGACGAACGTGTCATGAAGGTTCCCGCCAGCGCCGCGCGCGAGATGACACAGGAGGCGTTCTCCGACTACCACCTGTACACGCTCGATCGCAAGACGACGATCAACAACAACCAGACCAAGCAGGTCAGCATGCTCGACGCCACCGGCTTCCCGGTTACCAAGCGCTACGTTGTCGACGGCCAGGCGTTCTACTACCGCAATGCGCAGCAGCCGGGCGCGCCGATCAAAGATGTCGTGCAGGTCTTCTACCAGTTCAAGAACGATGACGCGGTCGGACTTGGGGTTCCGATGCCGGCCGGCGTCGTTCGTGTCTACCAGGCGGACTCAAAGGGCGGCACGCAGTTCGTTGGCGAGGATCGCATCGCGCACACGCCGACCGACGAAACGCTCAAGCTGAAAATTGGCAATGCGTTCGACGTCGTGGCCGAGCGAAAGCAGACTGACTTCGAGAAGATCACCTCGAACGTGTACGAGATGGAATACGAGGTTGTCCTGCGCAACCACAAGACGACGCCGATCTCCGTCGAGGTCAACGAGCCGATCGGTGGCACGTGGCGCATGCTGACGACCAGTCACCAGTGGACGAAGACGGACGCGTGGGCGGCGCAGTTCAACGTGCCCGTTGCGGCGAGCGGCAGTGCAACGCTGAAGTACCGTGTTCGGGTGACGTACCATCGTCAACTCTCAATCTCCAACTCCCAAAAGCTTCGAGCTTCGTTGTTGGCTTGGAAATTGGGAGTTGAGCGTGAGAGCGATCCGGTAAGCGGCGCAGCTCGCAGGATCGCTTTCACAGCGGTGACGAAGGACTGCTCTGGATAGACGCGCATCAAGACGCGACCCGCCGCAGCAGATGCGCGAGACAGCTCTGGTACGCGGCGTGCGTAAACTGGCGAACGATTGCTAGCCGTGCCTGCAGCACGCCAGCCTAGTCGACGCCGATGACGTGTGCGGCTTGCGCGAGGCCGCGATCGGGCTGGATCGCATAGCCGGTCGTCTCCGGCGTGACAAAGGCCCAGAGCACTGCGATCGGCATCGACACGCCAGCTGGTTTCGTCGGCGGTAACCACCGGACTGCCGCGCACCGTTGCGCTCGACAGGTCAGAGATAGGCTGCGCCTGCCGGGCGGCGCGATGGACGGCGTGGACCAGCCACGGCGCGTGACCGTGAGGACGAAGCGGTCGCGGAGCAGGGCCGCGTTCTTGCCGTAGAGCAGCCCGAAGCGCTTATTGAGGAGCACCGCGAGGCGCGACGGCCTGCGGGCCCGTGTTGCACGGCTGCGGAGAGCAGCGCGTCGGCGGTGTGCGGCGGATGCCGGCTTTGCGAGGCGGCGACGGCACAGCGTGCCACGACGATGTGCGTCGTGACGCGCGGCGAATCGGGTGATGAATCGGCAGCTCGTGTTGTATGCGTGCGCAACTAGAACCGGCGCACGTGACCGGCACAATGGGGCGCTGTGTGGCATCGGGACGGGCACGTCCATCGATGAGCACAGCCGCGCAGGCGAGGGGCTCGCGATCGTAGGCCAGCTCCGGCTTTGCGGCCGGATCGCCGCAGCACCGCGACGCGCTTCCCGCGCGAGAACGGCGCGGCGGGCGAGACTCCGCTCGGCGCGCGGCCTCCAGTTGGTCTTTCAGCTTCTCGGCTCGCGCCGCAGGCACTGTCGCTCGGCTTCCGAACGCCGCAGGTTTCCTCCAGCTGCGCGATACGCCGAGCTATCGTCGATAATTTGCTGCGGGCACGCAGGGATGGAAATTGGCAGTTGAGGCTGAGGCCTCTACAGAGATCGCAGATACGCGATCACATCAGCCGCGTCCTGCGGCGTCATGCGGAATCTCGGCATCGGGTATCGCAGCTGCGTCCCGTCGCGCTTGATGGCGCCCTGCGTCAGCAAACGCGTCGCTTCGGCATCGGTGTAGCCGGGCAGGCCGGCAATGCGGGGGATTTGAAGCGGCCAATCCGAGCGCCATGGTGGACGCATCGGCATAGGCCCTCCGTTGAATCTCGTTCCTGGCACGATGTTGCCCTGGAGATCGCGAGCCGAATGGCACTCGTAGCACATGGCGACGCGCTCAACGAGATAGCGTCCGTGCTCGATATTTCCCGAGGGTGTGCTGGCCGCCGGCGCTGGTTGTTGGGCCGACGATCGGACTCCGACGATCAGGAGCGCACAGGCCCCCAAGAAAACGAACAGACGTGAAACCGACATTGATCCCTCCTCTCCGCATTATCTGCGAGAACGATCTCTTGGCCCGCGGCGGCGCCGGGGACTCGCGGATCAATGGGAAGGGTGAGCGGCCTCGTCAGGAGATTGGGCCAAGGCGGACATCAGCGAAAGCGGGTCAACCGACATATCACCAAATCGCACGGCCCAGTGAAGATGCGGCCCGGTCACCCGACCGGTTGCCCCTGATTCACCGAGCAGATCGCCGCGCGCGACAGTGACCCCGGGTTCGACGGCAATACTGGACAGATGCGCGAGCAGTGAGAACACGCCGAGACCGTGATCGATGATCACGGTGTTCCCTGCAAAGTACAGGTTCTGAGCGATGACGACACGCCCGGCATTCGGAGCCTTGATCGGCGTGCCTGTCGCGGCGCGGAAGTCCGCTCCCTGATGGCGACCGGCCGGCTTGCCGTTGGTCACTGTCAACCGCCCGAAGCTGCTGGTCGCCGTGCCGGGCACCGGCGCGTTGAACGGTCCCTGCCAGTAACGCTCCGGTGTGACGATCGCAAACGCCTCGGCCATGGCCTGGGCCTCTTGCTTGATGCGCGCCACTTCCGCTTCGGGTGGGTTCGCCATCTTTGGATCCACGCGAAGCCGTCGCGTCTCGAACTGGTAGCGTTCGACAAGTAGCGACACCTTGGTGCCGGCGGTGGTCCCGTCCGCGGTGCGGCCCTGAATCGTGAGCGGAAGCGGACCGGGTGCTGCATCGACGTTGATGCCGACGAGCGTGCTCCACTCCCTCGAGGACGCGCCGGTCCAGAAGTGCACTGGACGTCCTGATAGCTCTCCGGTTAATGCCACGAGATCGTGAGTCGCGGTGACGGTGAGAAGTGCGACGCCTCCCGGCCTCATCGCTCGAGGAGCGTTGGCGATCGAGAGGGACAGAGGGCTTGCTTGACCGGAGACACTGACGCCCGCTGAAAAGGACAGCAATACCGTCAGAACGGCCCCGAGACAGGACAAGCGGACCGGGAGAACAGGCATTGAGCTTGCTACCTCCAGAGTAGCGCGATCAGAGTGTCGGCGGAAGGGCTGGCGACCTGCACTCGTTCTCCCGATAAATCGGCCCAGAGGAACGTCCATGACGCTGCGTCTCACGTTCGCGAGCCTGTTCTTCTTCGCAGTCACTGCGTTCGTGCACGCCGACACGCTCGTATTGAATGATGGCCGGCGGCTGCAGGGCGATCTCCTGCGTATATACGGCCGGGAGATCGAGTTCGAGGAGCGCGCCGGCGGCCGCAGGCGCACGATCCGGATCTCGCGCGATGAGGTCGAGCGGATCGAGTTCACGCGTAGTGATTTCGACCGCGGCCGCGGCGACGAGGACCGCAACGCCCCCGTCGGCGTGCCGCGTGGCATGCGAGAACGGCAGATCGTGGTGGATGCACGTCAGCCGTGGACGGACACGGGAATCGACGTGCGCGCCGGCCAGCAGATCTACTTCTCGTCTCAGGGGGAGACCCGCTGGGGACGCGATCGCCGCGACGGCGCCGCAGGCGAACGCAATTCGCCGCTCAATCCAAACCGCCCGCTGCCGGACCGTCCGGCCGCCGCACTGATCGGCCGCATCGGCGACCGCAACGAGTACTTCTTCATCGGTGGAGATTCCGGCCCGTTCCGCGCACGCGACTCCGGCCGGCTCTATCTGGGCATCAACGACGATGTGCTGACGGACAACTCGGGGAACCTGAGGGTCACCGCCTCTTTCTGACGCCTGTTTATCTGCGCGATCCCGCCCGTATGGGTGATGATTGCGTTCGTCGCATCTGCGACGATTGCGTCATGCTCAATGAACTCTCGACCCAAATGGCTGACGCGGTGGATGCGGTCACCTCGTCGGTCGTCCAGGTGCAGGGCCGCCGCCGACCCGCCAGCGGTCTCGTCCATTCCGACGGCATCGTCCTCACCACGATGCGCGCGATTGGCAGCGATGACGGGCTCCACATTCGGCGACCAGACGGGACGGTCCTCGATGCCGAACTGGTCGGATGGGACCCGACGACGACCCTGGGCGTACTTCGCGTGAAGGATCTGGGGCTCTCCCCTGTGCGCCTGTCATCTGCTCCGTCGCGCGTCGGCAACCTGGTGATGGCTGTCGCCCGCTCGTGGAGCAATGCTGTCACGGCGAGCGCCGGCATCATCTCGGTCATCGGCGGGCCGCTTCGAAACCGGCCGGCGCCGAGCGATCGATCAGGTCATTCGCACGACTGCGCCGATGCACGACGGCTTCTCTGGTGGCGCACTGATCGATACCGGCGGCGACCTTCTTGGCGTGACCACGGCGACGACGATTCGCGGTACCACAGTGGTGATCCCCGCGCAGATCGCCTGGGCCGCAGCGCAGCGGGTGATTGAACGAGGGCAGACTCGTCGGGGCTATCTCGGTGTGATGGGACATCCTGTCCGGTTGGCGGAATCACAGGCTGCATCGTGTGGCCGGCAGACGGCCCTGCTCGTTGTGGGTGTTTCGCCCGCGAGCGCTGCCGCATCCGCAGGCGTACTGGTGGGTGACGTCGTGCTCGCGTTGGACGACACGTTGACCGACTCGCCAGAGGACCTGCTCGATCTCCTGGCGGCTCAAGGTGTGGGACGTCAGGCGACGCTCAAGGTGCTCCGGGGGAACACGGCCGTCGAGTTGCCGGTGACCATCGGCGAGCGCCCCGCACGGTGAATGCGCGCGATCCTGGTCGGTCCTGCGAGTGCCCGCGATCGCCTGCGGTGGGACCTTGAAGCACGATCGATCGATGTCGTTGGCGAGTTCGACACGATGGCCGACGCGCGTCGCTCCGGTCTCGACACCGACATCATCGTTTCCACGCCTGATCAACAGAGTTCAGCAGGAGACGAGCGCCCGGACGAAGGCGTCTTCGAGGAGGCGCTCACCCACCGTGAGTTCGAGGTGCTCGAGTTGCTCGCGGAAGGACTCCCCAACAAAGGAATCGCCGACCGCCTGGGGATCAGCGACCAGACCGTGAAGTTTCACATCGCATCGATCATGGGCAAGCTCGGTGCGTCGAACCGGGTCGAGACCGTACGACGCGCCGTGCGTCGCGGCCTTCTCTCATTCTGAACTCTGGATTCTGATGCAGAACTCAATGGGCCGCGCCGCGGCCATACGCGCCTGGCGGTCGCGACTCCACATGCCGGGAAATCGACCTGCGCTGGGACTCTGACGCTCTCCGCGCGTCTAGGACGTGACTCGCGGCGACATGTGCCGGGCGGCTCAAAGCGCCAGTGATGACTCGACACAACCAGAACGCGTGGCCGGAAGACGCGCGGATGAATCGCTATGGCCGATTTCCGGCTTCGCGGCGTGCTCGGCATGGTCGCACGCGTCCGCCTGGCGGTATGCCTGCAGCGCTGCGGTGTCACATCCGCGAAGAGTCTCTCGCGGAGCGAAGCAGTTCGAGGCATGCCGACCCCTGTCGCCTGAAAGCGTGAGGCGGCTCAGGGCGTCAGCGAGGTTGAGCGGGCGCGAGAGCGCCCGCGACCCGAGCGGCGAGCGGTCGTGGGTAGCCGTCCGAACGCTTTCCGGCGTGCCGAGAGCTTCGCGGAGCGAGAGCTCTTCGCGGCGATATCGCCGTCGGGTTCTGCATTCAGAAGCCGAACTCATCGCGCTTAACGTTTCGCCTCTTCCGGAGTGACTGTGACCTGCTGACGTGCGCCGTTTCGCAAGATAGTCATCGCGCTCGGCACGCCAATGCGCTCGGCAGTCAGGACCCGATGGAGGTCATCCACACCTGTGACCGGCAAATCGGCGAATCCGATGATGATGTCGCCTGCTGCCAGCCCGGAGTGGCTCGCGGGACTTCCTGACTCCACCGACATCACCAGCACACCGGACAACGCGGTGACCTGCGCTCGCTCGCCTGCTCGTCGAGGCACCGGCACATTCTGACCACCGACACCGATGTAGCTCCGGCGAATCCGGCCGTCGCTGATGAGACGCGCTGCAACGAACCGCGCGGTGTTACTGGCCACGGCGAAGCAGAGGCCCTGCGCGGGAAGGATCGTCGCGGTGTTGATGCCAATCACTTCGGCGCGGGACGTGACGAGCGGCCCACCGGAGTTCCCGGGATTGAGCGCCGCGTCGGTCTGGATGATGTCATCCATCAGGCGGCCTGAACCGGCTCTGAGCGAGCGGCCCACACCGCTGACGATGCCCGCCGTGGCGGAGTGGTGAAACCCGAATGGATTTCCGATCGCGATCGCCATCTGCCCCACGCGCACGCGACGGGAATCGCCGAGGCCTGCCCACGGCAACGAACTGGCGTCGATGCGAAGCACGGCCAGATCGGTGTGCGGGTCGTCGCCGACGAGATCACCGCGGGTTGCCCGGCCGTCCGACAGCGTCACCGTGAGCTGGTCGGCCTTGTGCACGACGTGGCTGTTCGTGAGGACGAACCCGTCAGGAGTGAAGATGACGCCCGACCCTCCACCTTGTTTGCGCTCTACTCGAACAACAGCAGGGCCGATGGTCTCGACGGCATGGACGACGGCCGTGGAATAGGCGTCGAGCAGATCGTCATCGCTGATTTGACGAACGGGACTGGTGGCCATAACGCAATCCTAGGGGCCTGATGGATGTTGCACATCACCCGTACAGGTGGGCCCGGCCGGGTCTAACCATCTGGACTCGGCCTACGTATTAGGACGCTGGATCGAGAGACGAAGAGCCGGCCGCGACCAACGAGCTTGGATTGGCGCGGGAGGCTGCTTCCCGCGTCGAGGAGAATGTGCCTGCTATCACCCGACGTGTGTGTCGTGGCAGGGCTCGCCGTTGTGTGGGTCGGCGTGCCGATGTCGCGTGTTCATCTCGAAGCTGGCCACGAAGCGATCGAGTTCCCCAATCTCACCAGGCGTGTTGTCGACCACGGGCGCGGGTGCGACGGGAGCCGGCTCAATCGGCTGGGCCTGATGCGTGATCACGTCGGGGGTCACCAGCCTCGTCACCCGACGGTCGGCGGCCGAGGGCCGGGAAACGAACGGCTGGCGAGCGGGTGCGGCTGCTGACGTCCTCCATGCCACGTGAGGTCTCCGCTCGTACCGGTACCAGAAGACCTGCGCTACGCCCCAGGCGATCCAGACCACCCAGGCGATCTTCAGAGGTGTTGTAAACGCGTCAAGGACGTCCAACAGTTCTGCCATGTGCCTACTCCACCCACGTGAAAGCCTTTGCGGCCGAGAGCGAATAGCGAGTCAGCAGGGCCTCGAAGATTGGCGCATTGACGCTCTCGAGCGCCATCGCCGATCGCAGTGCCTGATCGACGTTGGTCCCGTTCTCGCGTTCCAGTACCAGGATGATCACCACGCGGCGCTGGTCGGAGGTGTCATCCACCTTCTCTGTGGGCATGTGGTGCCCGACGTTCAGCTTCCGAACCGGTACGGGCTTCGAGAGCGCCTGACGAACCCACATCGCAATCCGTTCGGCGCGCTTCGCCGCGCGCGCTTCCTCGCGTTTGCGCCCGGCTTCCAGCGACAACCCGGGCACGATCTCTTCCGAGCTGGCGCCCACGACGATGATTTCGCGAGCCTTGTCGAGCACCACCTTCATCTCCGGCGTGAAGGCGGGTTCTTCGATGCGGCTCTCGAGCGATTCATACGACGACATCCGCCAGCGGAACTCGTCGGTGAACAGCAGCACGCGAAACGACGCCCGTCGTCCCTGCTGATCCTTCGCGTTGCGCACGATCACATCGCTCGCCACTTCCGGCGGCTGCGGTGTGCTGATGCGCGTGAGCCGGTCCACTTCGAGGACGGTCGCGTACGACAGACACCCACCCGCAATCACGAACGCACACGTGGAAAGTCCCCACGCGACCCCGGCGAATATCGAGCTCCAGCGACGGTCGGACGAAACTGCTTTCGAAGCCACGATCGCTGCCTCCGGCCAGGTAAATTGCAGGATTGTCGCCAGTGGCGGGCGTAGTGGCGCCGCGGGAACGTGCGTGCCGTGTCGCGCCGTATCGCTAACGGCGGAAGGCCACGGACCCTGACACGAAGTGTCCGGACCGACAAAAAGTGGCCGTGATCGAGCTGCCTAGAGTGACTAGCGGATGAAGGTGAAACGGGACTGCGCCGACGGTCCGCTGCCGAACGGCCAGAAGATCGAGCCGTTGCTCGGCCGTGCGGTGGCGCTCACGCGAATGTAGTAATCGCGGTTCGGTTCAAGCAGCATCGTACTGAACAGGGGAAATCGCGTGAGATTCGTCATCCACTCACGGACCTTGGCCTCGTCCTGCGTGGAGAGCGCCTGCTCCACCCGGCCGTCCAGCAAGCGCTGGACATCATGGGTACGCGTCAGGTTGTCATACTGGACGCTGGTGGCCACGGTGGCCGTCGCGATCGTGCGATCTACCCACGCCGGCACATCGAGGCGCAATTCAACTGTGTAGGTAAACGTCGTTTTGAGGCCGCTTTGAATCGCACCTCGGACTTCGTCAGTGAGACCGCCGGTCAACTCGAACGACACAAGGACATACTCGTCCCGCACGAGGGGGACGACGCGAAGAGACTGTGTGCCTTGAGCAACCGTGGGGACAACGAGACCGAAGAGGGCGACCAGACACCAGGCAACTCGCACTAACGCGACCGGCAGCTTCCGTCGCGTGGTCGGATTGTCCGGCTGTGCAAAAACGGGACGCATCGAGCAGGTCCCGCGACTTTAGCACACGTCAGGCCGTTTACCGTCCGGAAATTGCTGGCTCGATGTATCATCTCGTCGGGATTTTCCCTGACCGCCCGTTGCTCAGACTCAGCATCGCCACTGCCGTGCTGCTCGGTACAGTTGTCTTCGCACAACGTACTGAGGCCCAGGGACTCAGCTTCTCTGTGTTCGAGCGGTACCTCGACGCTTTCCGGGCAGAGGCACTCATCCCTGGTCTGTCCGCCACGGTCGCACGGAACGGCGTAGTGCTGTGGGAGCGTGGATTCGGAAGACGCGATGAGTCAGGCGCGCCGGCGACTCCGGAGACTCCTTATCAGATCGGTGGCCTCTCGCAGACCTTCGGGGCCACACTGCTTTTGAGAAAGTGCGTCGACCAATGGGACGCGCAGCTTGACGATCCGGTAGCGCTGCGCAGTCAGTTCTTTCCCGAGCCGCAGACCACGCTTCTCCAGCTTCTCTCGCACACTGCGCCTGGCGGCGGTGGCTACCAGTACTCGGCTGCGAGATTCGCGATGCTGACGGCGGTCATCGAGCGATGCGCACAAGGTCGTTACAGCTCCGTCCTTGCCTCGGAGATCTTCGATCGGTTTGCGATGCTCGATTCGGCGCCGGACCAGATCCTTGGCTCACCCACGGCAGAGGACATCACCCTGTTCGATGCTGCACATCGGGCTCGTTACGCTGACATCGTCGCGAGAATGGCCCTGCCCTATCGTGTCGCGTCGGGCCGATCGCAGAGAAACCCGCAGATTGTCCCCAAGCGGGTCGACGCCTCGGATGGTATCGTCAGCTCGGTTAGCGATCTGGTCCGCTTCGACAATGCGCTGATGTCCAATGCGCTGTTGGCGCGGGCGACGAGAAACCAGGCATGGACACAGGCCACTGCGGGCGCGACACTGCTACCGACCGGTCTGGGCTGGTTCGTGCAGAACTACCACGATGAGCCGATCGTCTGGCAGTTCGGCATTATTCGTGGTGGCTATTCGTCTTTGATCGTCAAGGTTCCGAACCGTGGGTTGACGTATATCCTTCTGGCCAACAGCGACGGGCTGAACGCACCGTTCGCGCTTGAATCGGGCGATGTGACATCGTCGATCTTTGCGACCCTGTTCCTCAGACTCTTCGTGCCTTGAGGGTGAAACTCGTCCCAGTACGGGCGCGCATTCTCGTTCTTCTCCTTGCACTGGCCCCGTCGGTTGCCTCCGCGGACTGGCTCTACACTCCGTTTGTTGGTGCAGTGTTCGCCGGATCGACGCCGATCCCCGATCCCGAGGGCGGCGCGAGCTCTACGCAGCTGATCTTCGGCGGGTCCGCCGGATGGTGGAGCACGGGGATCATCGGATTCGAAACCGATTTCGCCTATGCCCCCCGGTTCTTCGAGACCAACAATCTATTCTTTGCGGACAGCAACCTTGTCACCTGGGGAGGCAACGTCGTGGTGGCAATGCCCGTCAGCGTGACGAGGGAGTCGCTCCGCCCGTACCTCGTCGGCGGTCTCGGCTGGATGCACGTGTCAATGGATGAGGGCGCGGAGATTTTTCCCGAGTTGTTTGCCGCCCGTAACTCGCTCGCGCTGAACCTCGGCGGCGGTGCGGTCGGATTCATAACCCCAGAGGTCGGGATTCGTTTCGATCTCCGTCATTTCAGGAGCTTCGAGCACGGTGCAAACCCGGTCACTCTTGAGAACGAGTCATTGTTGAGTTTCTGGAGGGCAACGGTCGGCGTTGTCATCCGCCGATAGGCCATCTGGAGTTGGCCGGGTAGTTGCAACTGGCTCATAGCATGATGGCTTCAACACCTTTCTTACGCTTGAGACGAACAGTTATAGGGCTGAGTGTCGCATGCGCGGTGACATTGACGGCCGGCGCTCAGACAAAGATCACTGCCCCGAGCAATCGCTACTCGGTGGCCGACGATGTGAAGCTCGGTCGCGAGGCCGCGGCGGAAGTCGGCAAGGAACTGCCGCTTCTCAACGATGAGCAGGTTGAGGGCTACGTCGAGACGATCGGCAGGACGCTGACCGCCGCCATCCCGTCCGAATTCCGGCATCCGGAGTTCCGGTACACCTTCGACGTGGTGAACCAGAAGGAAATCAACGCGTTCGCCCTGCCGGGCGGACCGATGTTCCTGAACCGCGGGATGATCGAAGCCGCCAAGACCGAAGGCGAAGTCGCTGGCGTGATGGCGCATGAGATCTCGCACGTCGCGCTGCGTCACGGCACGGCTCAAGCGACCAAGGGACAGAAGTTCCAGATTGGATCGGTCCTCGGTCAGATTGCCGGTGCGATTGTTGGCGGCACGGCGGGTTCGATCATTTCCCAGGGTACCCAGTTCGGTCTGGGCGCGACCTTCCTGAAGTACGGCCGCGAGTACGAGTCGCAGGCCGACATCCTCGGAGCGCAGATTCTGGCTCGCGCCGGGTACGACCCGCGCGAGATGGCGAACATGTTCAAGACGATCGAGAGCGAGGGCGGAAGCCGTGGGCCCGAGTGGCTGAGCAGCCACCCCAACCCGGGCAACCGCTACGCCGCCATCAACCGTGAGGCGCAATCACTGCCGGTGCAGGGACGCGCCGACACCGGCCAGTTCGGCACGGTGCAGACGCGTCTGCGCCGCATGTCGCCGGCATACACGGCCGAGCAGATTGCCAAGGGTCAAGCCAAGAGTAGCCCGCGGTCTGGCAACACATCGGCTGGCGCCCCGGTGTCGGTGGCGCCGCCGTCCTCGCAGTATCGTTCGTCGTCGCCGTTCCCCTTCCTGCGCGTGAGCCTGCCGTCGAATTGGGAGGAAGTGAGCGGCGACGAAACCGGTATCACCTATGCGCCCGACGGCGGCTACCGCGCGAACTCGGGACGGCTCGAAGGCGTCACGCACGGCTTCCAGGTCGGCGTGGGGCCACGCAGCAGTGGCAACCTTCAGCAGGACACCGACCAACTGGTCGCCGCGTTCGCGCAGAGCAATCCTCAACTGCGTCGTCAGGGTAACTACTCACAGGAACGCGTCGGCGGTCGAACCGGTGTCAAGACAACGCTGAGCAATCACTCTGACATCACGGGTCAGCCTGAAGTGATCTCGCTTGCGACGACGCGCCTCAGCGACGGGCGCCTGTTGTACCTGGTTGGTGTGGCTCCGCAGCGCGACGCCAATACTTACAACGACGTGTTCAGGCGAGTCGTCCAATCCGTGCAGCTGAGCGATCAGTAAGAGCTGATCTCTCCGACCGGAAAGAGCAATCGTGGACGTGATCGTTGACGAGGCCCATGGCCTGCATGAAGGCGTACACCGTCGTTGGACCAACGAACGTCCAGCCGCGCTTTCGCAGATCCTTGCTCAGCGCCGTTGACTCCGGCGTCGTCGCCATCGTCTGCAGGACCTCTCGCGTGATTCGACGGGGCCGCGATGCGCGGGCCGGTTGCCAGCGCCAGAAATAGTCGGACAGCGAGCCTTCCTCTTTCTTCAGTTCGATCGCACGCTTCGCGTTGTTGATCGTCGATTCAATCTTGCCGCGGTGACGGACGATCCCCTCGTCCTTGAGAAGACGCGTCACGTCCTTCGACTTGAACTGCGCGACCGTGTCGAGATCGAAGCCGGCAAAGGCGCGGCGGAAGTGTTCGCGTTTCCGCAGGATCGTCAGCCAGCTCAGGCCCGCCTGAAAGCCCTCCAGGCAGATCTTCTCGAACAGACGCGTGTCGTCCCGGACTGGTCTTCCCCACTCTTCGTCGTGATAGCGCACGTAGAGTGGATCGGTCCCGCACCACCAGCAACGTTTCATAGGTCGTCAGCGAAAGATACCGCGGATCTCCTCGCCGATTGCCCCGAGGATTCCGCGCAGTGCACGCTCGGCGCGCTGCTTCAGTGAGCCCGGGTGCAGCTCACAGAGCTGGGTTGGAATGTCGTCGCCCGGCTTGAAGTACTCGACGTAGCCAGGGCATCCGTCGAGCGCGCGATGGTAGGACACGCTGCACATGATCTCGGTGCGGAGACGTGACGGTTTGGCGAACGGCTCGGCCGGAAGGCGCTTCGCTGTCCGTCGCATGAAGTCCGCCCAGATCGGCAGCGCCATTCGTGAGCCCGACGCATCGCTGCGGATCGTCTGCGGGTCATCGAAGCCGATCCAGACGCCGGCGACGACAGAGGAGGAGAAGCCGACGAACCACGCATCGTGCGAATCGTTGGTCGTTCCTGTCTTGCCGGCCAGCTCCATCGGCAAGCCCTGGCGCTGCAGGCTCGCGGCGGTCCCCCGCCGAGTGACATCCTGGAGCATCGACACCATCTGGTACGCGACCTGCTCCGAGAGCACCTGCTCGCGCTCCATGTGGACGTACTCAACCTCGTCGCCGTTGGCGTCCTCGACGGCAATCAGTCCGCGCGGCTTGACGCGATAGCCCATCCCCGGGAAGACGGCGTACGCGGCGGTGAGCTCGAGCGGGGTGACAAGTCCACTGCCGAGCGCAAGCGATGGCACATCAGGCTGATTCGTCACACCCAACTGTCGCGCGAGTTGGATCACCGGTCGCGCGCCGACACGCTGTTGCAGCATGACCGCGGCAGCGTTGCTCGACTCGAGCAACGCCTCGCGGAGCGTCATCGTGTCGTGAGTCTTCGCGCGATCATCGCGAGGAATCCAGACTCCCTCGGGCGCCTGCACCGCGACCTGCTGGAGTCCGGTGAGTGTCGACACGGGAGACAGCCCGCTTTCGAGCGCGGTTGCGTAGACGAAGGGCTTGAATGCGGAGCCCGGCTGGCGACGGCCGCGCGCTGCCCGGTTGAACGGGGTCGTCTGGAAATCAGATCCACCGACGATCGCCAGCAGGTTGCCGGTCTGCGGCTCGATCGCGACCAGCGCGGCCTGGAGACCGGGAACACCGAGCCGGCGCAGGCCGTTTCGAACCGCGATTTCCGCCGCGTCCTGAACCTCCGGCACGAACGACGTCCTGACCTTCCAGTCCGGCGGGTGGTCGTCGCCGACGATCTCTCTGAACTGCTGTCGCAGGAACTCCTTCGCATAACGATGCCGGCCGTTTGCCGGCGACGAGGCAGGCCGCACGCGCAACCTTTCGCGCCGCGCCGATTGCTCCTGGGCGGCCGTGATCTTTCCCTCTTCCCGCATGCGCCGCAGCACGATGAAGCTCCGCGCGCGCGCGTGATCGAGTCGATTCCATGGCGAGTACGACGCGGGTGCGCGAATGACGCCAGCCAGCAGGGCCGCCTCGCCCAGAGTGAGATCGGATGCCGGCTTGCCAAACGTCCTGCGCGACATCGCCTCGACGCCGTAGATGCCACTCCCGAGGTAGACCCGGTTCATGTAGAGCTGGAGAATCTCCCGCTTCGACAGAAGGATCTCCAGCATCACCGACAGCACCGCCTCTTTGGCCTTGCGTCCGTAAGTGCGCGTGTTCGAGAGAAACAGCGTGCGCGCCAGCTGCTGTGTGATCGTGCTCCCGCCCTGACGCGCCTCGCCGCGGAGATTGTGGAGGACCGCGCGGCTCAGGCCGATGGGATCGACCCCGGGATGCAGGTAATAGCGATGATCCTCGACGGCGATGACGGCGTCCTTGAAGTAGGTGGAGATCCGATCGAACGTCACGTCCTGCCGTTGCTCGTCGAGACGGAACCAGGGCCGATCGTCGGCGTCGTAGAACACCGTGTCGCCGACTCCGCGATTGAGCTTGTAAATGGCCCACGCGTGGCGGATGCTCCAGTAGCCCGACAGCGCCACAGCCACGATGAGACTGGCCGCAAAGGCAAGAAAGATCCAGCGCCCAATGCGGGATTGAAGGAAGCTGCGAAACCGCACTGGACCGCTATGCCAGTTCATACGAGAATTTCGTATCCGTTGCGCGAACCGCGTGGCGGCTCGTTTGAATGGTAAGGTTAATATGCGGGCAACAGATGACTCAATCCCTTAGACGCTCATTCCTGCCACTTGTTCTGCTGGTCTCCTCGCTGGCCGGCGTGGCGCAACAGCCGGCCGCCCCGCAGGAACGTGATTTTCTCAGCCGAATCAGGCGCCTGACCGTGGAAGGCCGCCGCGCCGGAGAGGGTTACTGGGCGCCCGACGGCCAGCGACTGGTATTTCAGAGCGAGCGGGAACCCGGAAATCCTTTTTATCAAATCTACCTGATGGATATGACGACCGGCGACGCCTCGAGAGTGTCGCCAGGGATCGGGAAGACGACCTGCTCTTTCATTCATCCGCAGACCGGCGACGTGCTGTTCGCTTCCACACACCATGATCCGCGGTCCAGGCAGTTGCAGGACGAAGAACTCAAGTTTCGCGAATCCGGCCAGGAACGGCGTTACTCGTGGGACTATGACCCCGAGATGGAGCTGTACGTCCGATCCGCCACCTCGGGTACGTTTCGCCGGCTGACCAACAAGCGCGGGTATGACGCCGAAGCAAGCTACTCCCCCGACGGGCAGTGGATCGCGTTCTCCTCTACCCGCGACGCGTACGATCGCACGCTCTCTGCCAGCGAACAGAAGCAGCTCGAAGTCGACCCCAGCTACTTCGGTGAGATCTACATCATGCGGGCAGATGCAGACGGCAGCGGCGTTCGTCGGCTTACCAGCGTGCCGGGGTACGACGGTGGCCCCTTCTTCTCACCCGACGGCAAGCGGATCATCTGGCGGCGCTTCGACGAGCGTGGCGTGATCGCCGATGTCTGGACGATGAACCTGGACGGCACGGACCAGCGCCAGATCACCGACTTCGGCGCCATGAGCTGGGCGCCCTACATCCATCCCTCTGGCCGTTATGTGCTCTTCGCCTCGAACAAACTCGGATTTGAGAACTTCGAGCTGTTCCTCGTGGACATCGACGGCGCGAAGGAGCCGGTCCGCGTCACTTACTCCGACGGATTCGACGGCCTGCCGGTCCCCTCGCCGGACGGCGCGCGCCTGGCCTGGACGACGAATCGCGGCGGTGGTCGTGAGGGACAGATTTATCTGGCTCAATGGAACCATCAGTTCGCGCTCGACGCGCTGGCGGCCGCATCGCCACGGCAAAAAGCGACCCGAGGATCGGGACAATGACCATGCGCTCATCATCACCGTCCAATTCGTTGCCGTCGACGCGTCGGCTCAGCCCTGTGCTGTGTCTGCTGCTCGGCGTGTCTGTTTCAGCGCTGTCGGCCCAGGCGCCAGCGCAGTCCACCGCGTCCAGCACGCGTCCGTACGTCGAGACGCTTGCCTCCGAAAAGTTTGCGGGACGTGAAGCTGGATCGGCCGGTGAACGACAGGCCGGTGACTACATCGCGGCGCAGCTCACGCGGCTCGGTGCCCGCCCGCTGCCGGGACGCACCGACGTCTTCCTGCCGTTCGACTTCACGGCTGGGAGCCGCGATGGCGGATCGCAGCTCACTGTAGGCAAGGAACGATTCCCCGCGCCGAGTGACGTGGTCGCACTCTCCTTCTCCGACGATGCCACCGTGTCGGCGCCGGTTGTCTTTGCCGGCTACGGAATCGTGGTACCGGAGGCCCAGAACTTTGGCTACGACAGCTACGCCACGCTCGACGTCAAGGACAAGACCGTCGTCGTGCTGCGCTACTTCCCTGAAGACGCGGACAAGGAGACCAAGTCGATCCTCGCTCGCTATTCAGACCTCCGTTACAAGGCATTGGCTGCACGGCAGCGCGGCGCGAAGGCCCTCCTCGTCGTCACCGGGCCGCGCTCGCCGAACGCCGGCCAGACCGTGCCGATCACGTTCGACACGGCCCTCGCTGGATCGGGAATTCCTGCCGCGAGCATCAGTGGCAAGGCGGCCGCCGCCCTCTTCGGCTCTCGGTCGCTCGAGTCGGTGCAAAAGGAACTCGATAGCGGAAATCCACATGTCGCCGGCTTCGCGCTCGATGGAGTGACCGTCGAACTGTCCACGAAGCTCGTTCGCGAAAAGCGAACGGCCCGTAACGTCGTGGCGTATCTGCCCGCGACGTCGCCGGTGACCGGTGTTGAGAAGCCGTGGATCGTCATCGGCGCGCACTACGACCATCTTGGGCTCGGACGGAACGGCAATTCGCTGGCGACGGGCAGCGACACCGGCAGACCGCACGTGGGCGCCGACGACAACGCGTCGGGCAGCGCCGCGGTCCTCGCCATCGCCGACGCGTTCGCGCGCCGGCCGGTCCGGCGGCGCCATCTCGTGATCGCCTTGTGGTCGGCCGAGGAGCTGGGGCTGATTGGATCGAATGCGTTCGTCAACACTCCGCCGATCCCGGTGAATGAGATCGCGGCGTATCTCAACTTCGATATGGTCGGACGGATGCAGGACAACAAGCTCGCCGTCCAGGCGACGGGTAGCAGTTCGACATGGGGGTCGCTCATCGAACGGGCGAATGTCGCCGCGGGATTCAACCTCGCGCTACAGCCTGATCCGTATCAACCTACCGATGTCGCCACCTTCAATCAGGCATCAGTACCCAGCCTGAACTTCACGACCGGCGCGCATCTGGACTACCACAAGCCGTCCGACACTGCCGAGAAGATCAACTACGAGGACCTCGATCGGATCGCCGAGTTTGCGACCGCTATTGCCGCGAGGGTGATGGAATCCGATCAGGCGCCCCAGTTCGTGAAGGTCGAGCAGTCGTCACAGACCGCCAATCGCACCGGCGTTCGCGTGTTCACCGGCACTGTGCCGGATTACGCGGCCGAGGCCAAAGGGCTGCTTCTGGGTGGCGTCATCGGAGGCGGCCCCGCCGAGCGAGCCGGGCTGCAGAAGGGCGACGTGATTGTCGAGATCGCCGGTCAGACGGTCGCGAACATCTACGACTACACCTACGCCCTCGAGCTGCTGAAGATCGACGTGCCCGTGAAGGTCGTCTACATGCGAGGGGCGGAGCGTCGCGAGACGACGTTGACGCCCGCCGCACGAAAATAGCGCCCGGCAGCCGCCTATTTGGTCACGTCTCCATCGATCTTGGCGACCATCTCGTCGTCGGCCGACAGAATCTTCTCGGCTTCCTCGGTCATCGCGTCGGCACTGGCCGGTCCTTCAATCCGTGCCCAGATCAGCGACACGATAAAGATCACCACCACCAGCCCGAGCGAGAGCCACTTCGGAAGCTCGAATCCCACGAAGCCGGCGTCGTGCATATACTCGAGCAGGAGCTTGATGCCGACCCACGCGATGATGATGAACGCTCCGTCGACGAGCGGCGGATACCGGTGCACCAGCACGAGAAGCTGGCCAATCACCAGTCGCATGGCGATCACACCGAGAATTCCGCCGGTGATGATGACCCACGTCTTGTTCGACATCGCCACGGCGAGAAGGATCGAGTCGATGGCGAACACGATATCGGTCAGTTCGACCTTCACGACCGTGGACCAGAACGGGCTCATCCCTAGCCAGGAGCTCGCCGGCTTCGGCGTCCGCCTGCTGGCGGCGTCTTCCGACCCGCTGAAGTGGTGATACGGCAGCCATAACAGATACGCGGCGCCGAGCAGCATCACGATCTGTATCTGGATGAGGTAGACGGCGAGCAGAATCGCAAGAATCCGGAAGGCAAATGCCCCCAGGATGCCGTAACGGAGAGCCTTCTGCTGCTCCCGTTTGGGAAGGCCCAGCACCAGGACAGCGAGAACCATGGCGTTGTCGGCGCTGAGGAGCCCTTCGAGGACGACGAGTAATCCGATAGTGATGAAGTCGGCTGGGGCGAGATCCAAGACGGTTTCCCCATCCTACCTTGGCGAGGGCTGAACCAGAGGATGCTGGCCTCACACCTTGACACGATCCGTATCAATGTCTACACTCGACTCGTATCAAGTTCGGCCTTGGTCGGAGCCCCGATTCCTGAGCGCATGGCACTGGACGACCTCTTTTTCATCAGCACGGCGGCCGAGCAACTGGGAATGCATCCCCAGACGCTGCGGAAATACGAGCGTCTGGGTCTGATTCGCCCCAGTCGCACGATTGGCAGCATGCGGCTGTATGCGCGAGAGGAACTCGAACGCGTGCGGCTCATCAAGCAGATGGTGGATTCACATGGAATCAATCTCGCAGGAGTGCAGCGCCTGCTTGCCCTGGCAGAAGTGATGCAACGGATTGAACCGTTGCTCGATGAGTCTGCGTTGAGCACAGGCAACGGCCGGCGTCAGCTGCTCAACGAGATGAAACGACTGAACGATCTGCTCGGCCTGTAGACGACCTGAACCTCGAACCAGGACCAACACGTGGATTTCAAGGACTACTACGCGACACTTGGCGTCCCCAAGACGGCCAGCGAGAAGGAGATCAAGCAGGCCTTCCGCAAGCTCGCGCGCAAGCATCATCCGGATGTCAATCCGGGCGATAAGGTTGCCGAGTCGAAGTTCAAGGAGATCAACGAGGCTTATGAGGTGCTCGGCGATCCCGCAACGCGCAAGAAGTACGACGAGCTCGGCGCGAACTGGCGGATGTACGAGCAGCAGGCGCGCAGCGGTGGCCAGCCGTTTGGCGGAGGCTGGAGTCCGGGGCAAGGAGGCGCACGGAGCGGCTATCGCACGATGACGCCTGAGGAGATGGAGGATCTCTTTGGCGACTCCAATCCATTCTCGGACTTCTTCACCACGTTCTTCGGCGGCCAAGGATTCGGCACGGCAGGAACGCGTGACGCCCGCGGCACTCGCGGACGACGTCGGCCCGGCCGCGATGTCGAGAACGAGATCGAGCTGAATCTGGAGGACGCGTATCACGGCGCCACACGTCGGCTGATGCTGAGACACGACGGGCAAGTCAAGCATGTCGACGTGCGGATTCCCGCGGGCGTCACCGATGGATCACGCGTGCGGGTCAGCGGCGAAGGTGAGCAAGGTGTGGGAGGAGCCGAGTCGGGCAACCTGTATCTGCGGGTGCGACTGGCATCGCATCCGGTGTTCGAACGGAAGGGACGCGACCTCTACATCAAGTCTCCCGTGCCGTTGGCGACGGCGGTACTCGGTGGCGAGGCGAACGTGCAAACGCTTTCGGGTAAGCCGGCGCGATTGCGCATTCCCCCACTGACGCAGAACGGGCAGTTGTTTCGCCTGAAGGGCTACGGAATGCCCTCGGCCGGCAAGACGGATGAAACCGGGGACCTGTACGCTCGAGTCGACGTCCAACTTCCTACGAGGCTCAGCGACCAGGAACGTGAACATTTTGAGGCGCTCAAGCGATTGGGCGGTGATGACAGCAAGACGCACAGCGCGGCGTGAGCACGACAGCCATGAACCTGAACAAACTCACTGAAAAGGCCCAGGAGGCCATCCTCGTTTCGCAAAACCTTGCCACCGAACAGAACCACTCGGAGGTAACCCCCGAGCACCTGCTCGTCGCATTGGTGGAACAATCCGGCGGCATCGTTCCGTCCGTCCTGCGGAAGCTCGCCCTGGACCCTGCGCGCGTCGCAAGCGAGGCGCGAGCCCTGCTGAAGTCGATCCCGCAGGCCTACGGCGGCGACGTACGCCTCTCCCCCCGCATGAAGTTGATCGTCGATGCGGCGCAAGCCGAAGCGACGCGGTTGCAGGACGAGTTCATCAGCACCGAGCATCTGCTGCTCGCGCTCGCGACGGAAGCAGGCCGCTCGCCTGGCGCACAGCTGCTGCGGCGGCTTGGCGCCACCAAAGACGTCCTCTACAAGGCGCTGACAGAAGTGCGCGGCAACCAGCGCGTCACGTCGCAGAATCCTGAGTCCACCTACGAGGCGCTCGCGCGATACGGCCGCGATCTGACGGATCTCGCACGCAAGGGCAAGCTGGATCCAGTCATCGGCCGCGACGAAGAGGTCCGTCGAGTCATCCAGGTGCTGTCACGACGCACCAAGAACAACCCGGTGCTCATTGGCGAGCCGGGCGTCGGTAAGACGGCCATCGTCGAGGGACTGGCGCAGCGCATGGTGCGCGGCGACGTCCCGGAGGGTCTCAAGGACAAGAAGATCTTTGCGCTCGACATGGGCGCACTCGTTGCCGGCGCCAAGTATCGTGGGGAGTTCGAGGAGCGCCTGAAAGCGGTGCTCAAGGAGATCACCGAGTCCGAGGGCAAGATCGTCCTGTTCATCGACGAGCTCCACACGGTCGTGGGAGCCGGAGCGGCCGAAGGCGCCATGGACGCGTCGCAGATGCTGAAGCCGATGCTCGCCCGTGGCGAGCTGCACACGATCGGCGCGACGACCCTCGATGAATATCGCAAGCACATCGAGAAGGATGCCGCGCTGGAGCGCCGCTTCCAGCCGGTGCTCGTGGGCGAGCCGACCGTTGAAGACACGATCTCCATTCTTCGTGGCCTGCGTGAGCGTTACGAGATTCACCACAAGGTCCGCTTCAAGGACGCGGCGCTCGTGGCTGCGGCCGTGCTCTCACATCGCTACATCACGGATCGTTTCCTGCCGGACAAGGCGATCGATCTGGTCGATGAAGCGGCGTCGAAGCTGCGCATGGAAATCGACTCGATGCCGGCCGAGCTCGATGAAGTCCGTCGCCGCATCATGCAGCTCGAGATCGAGCGCGAGGCGTTGCGCAAGGAAACCGATCCGGCTTCGCGCGATCGCCTCACCAAGCTCGAGCGCGAACTGGCGAATCTCAAGGAAGAGCAAACCCGCCTGCAGGCGCAGTGGCAGCACGAGAAGGACACGCTCCAGGGGACGAGCGACCTGAAGCAGCAGCTCGAAGACGCCCGCATAGAGCTTGAACTGGCCCAGCGCGTCGGCGACTACGCAAAAGCCTCGGAGCTGCAGTACGGCCGCATCCCGGAGCTCGAGAAACGGATCGCCGCCGGCGACACCGGCAGCGAGGGCGAGTCGAAGACACCCCGGATGCTCAAGGAGCAGGTCGACGAGGAAGACATCGCCGAGGTGGTCGCGAAGTGGACGAATATCCCCGTGAGCCGGCTGATGGAAGGCGAGATCCAGAAGCTGATTCACATGGAGTCGCGGCTCCACGATCGCGTTGTCGGGCAGCATGAAGCGATCACCGCGGTGGCGAACGCCATCCGGCGTGCGCGAGCCGGTCTGCAGGATCCGAACCGGCCGCTTGGCAGCTTCATCTTCCTGGGGCCAACCGGTGTCGGCAAGACGGAGTTAGCGCGAGCGCTCGCCGAGTTCCTGTTCGACGACGAGCACGCGATGATTCGAATCGACATGTCGGAGTACCAGGAGAAGCACACCGTCTCGCGAATGATTGGTGCGCCGCCGGGATACGTGGGTTACGACGAGGCCGGTCAGCTGACCGAAGCGGTCCGTCGCCGTCCGTATGCCGTCGTCCTCTTCGACGAAATCGAAAAGGCACATCCCGAAGTGCTCAACGTGTTGCTGCAACTGCTCGATGATGGGCGCCTGACGGACGGGAAAGGCCGAACGGTCGACTTCAAGAACGTCGTTGTGATCATGACGTCGAACCTCGGCAGTCACTTCATTGCTGACGCACAACAGGGCTCCGGACAAGAGGAACTGCCCGAAGGAGTTCGCCGGCAGGTGACAGAAGCCCTTCGTCAACACTTCCGGCCCGAGTTCATCAATCGGGTGGACGAGATCATCTTCTTCCACTCACTGGGGCTGGAGCACCTGAAGCTGATCGTCGACATCCAGATTCGCGGCCTGCTCAAACGACTCGAGGAACGGAAGATCCACGTCGAGTTGAGCGACACGGCACGCGCGTTCCTGGTGGCCGAGGGCTTCGATCCGATGTTCGGCGCACGGCCCCTGAAGCGGACCATTCAGCGCCGGGTGCTGGATCCGCTTGCCATGCGTGTGCTTGAAGGTGAGTTCCGCGAGGGGGACTCCATCGTGGTCGATATGGGCGACAATGACCTGAGGTTCCAGAAGAAGCAATCGGTCGCAGCCTGAGGGACTATTGGCACATCGTCGAACGCCACCCGGACTCCCAATTCACCGCGCGGTGCGCAACAGCGGCCCGGTGAACCCGCGCGACAAGCGCCCCGGTGAACGGCGCTCGCTCCGAACGAGCGGGCGCCCCGGGGGACCGATCTGGTACTTTCTGGGCGGGCTGTTGATTCTCGTCCTGGTCCAGACCTGGTTTCTGGCTCCGACCGGCCGGCAGATCTCTTACAGCGATTTCAAACAGGCGGTGCGCTCCGGTCAGATCGCCGAAGTTTACGTCGGCGAACAGACCATTCGCGGCATGTTCGTCCGCGAAACCAACGGTAGCCGCAACTTCAGCACGACGCGGATCGAAGATCCGAAACTGCTCGAAGAACTCGACGCATCCGGCGTGAAGTATACCGGCGAGTTCGTGAGCCGGTGGTTGCCCGAGGTTCTCGGCTGGGTCCTGCCCCTCGTCTTTATTTTCATCATCTGGAGCTACTTCTCCCGTCGCATCGGTGGTGCCGAGGGCGGGGTGATGTCGTTCGCTCGCAGCAAGCATCGCGTCTTTGCCGAAGACGATGTGAAGGTGAGCTTTGCGGATGTGGCGGGCGTCGATGAGGCCGAGCAGGAACTGAAGGAGATCGTCGAGTTCCTGCGGAATCCGCGAAAGTACACGACACTCGGGGGCCGTATCCCGAAAGGTGTTCTGCTGGTCGGGCCGCCAGGAACTGGCAAGACGCTGCTGGCGCGGGCCGTCGCTGGTGAAGCCAAGGTGCCCTTCTTCAGCCTGAGCGGCTCAGAGTTCGTCGAGATGTTCGTTGGTGTTGGCGCCGCGCGGGTCCGCGACCTGTTTTCGCAGGCGGAGCAAAAAGCGCCGTGCATCATCTTCATCGACGAGCTCGACGCGCTCGGCCGCGCGCGTGTGCAGAGCCCGATGGGTTCGCACGAGGAACGCGAGCAGACGCTGAATCAGCTGCTCGCGGAGATGGATGGCTTCGACTCCCGCAAGGCCATCATCATCATGGCGGCGACCAATCGTCCCGAGGTGCTCGATCCTGCCCTGCTGCGGCCCGGCCGGTTCGATCGGCAGGTGCTCGTCGACAAGCCCGACGTGAAAGGACGCGAAGACGTCCTCCGCATCCATACGAAGCAGGTCAAGCTCTCCCCTGAGGTCGATCTGCGGGTCGTCGCCGCGCGGACGGCCGGCTTTGCCGGCGCTGACCTGGCCAATCTCGTGAACGAAGCGGCGCTGCTGGCGGCACGAAAGGACAAGACCGCCGTTGACATGTCGGACTTCGATGAGGCGATCGATCGCCTGATCGCGGGACTCGAGAAGAAGCGCGTGATGAGCCGGAAGGAGCGCGAGATCGTCGCGTATCACGAATCCGGGCACGCCATCGTCGCCACCGCGATTCCAGGGATGGATCCGGTGCACAAGATCTCGATTGTGCAGCGCGGGTTTGGAGCGCTTGGCTACACGATGCAGCTGCCGCTCGAGGACCGTTACCTGATGCAGCGGAAAGACCTCCTCGCCCAGCTCGCGGTATTACTCGGAGGTCGCACTGCCGAAGAGATCGCGCTGGGAGAGATTTCGACCGGCGCCCAGAACGATCTCCTGCGGGCGACCGATATCGCCCGGGCGATGGTGACGGAGTGGGGCATGAGCGACTCGCTCGGCGCCATCAACTACGACGGACACAAGCGCAACAAGTTTCTCGATATCCCGATGGGCCCCGAACGCGGTGCCTACGCCGAGGACACAGCTCGCCTCATTGACGCCGAAGTCAAGCGGATCATGACCGAAGCCCATAGCGAGGCGCGGCGGATTCTGAACGAACGGCGCGACGAGCTCGAGAGCGTCACGCGCCGCCTTCTCGAGATCGAGGTGATGGAGGGCGCAGAGTTGCGGCAGATGCTCGGCCTGCCGACCGTCGTGAACCCGTCCGACGACGCGACTCCCCTGCCGCCCGGTATCGACTGACAGCGTTCCGGCCGCCTGTCACGACGAGCCTCCCGACAAGATCTTCGAGCACATCGGAAGGCGCTTGGGGTACTCCTCAATTCCCCTTGGGCGCGACGTAGTTCTTCCGGGAGCGCGGTTTCAGCCCGCGTTGCGACAGGATTCGCACTTCGATGTCGTGTACTTTGCCGTCACGTTTGGGCGGCGCGAAGCCAATGAGATATTGGCTGTGCAACTCGTCGACCACACGTGCGAACGCTTCCCCGAGATCCTGCGTCGGGCGAATCTCGAGATAACCTCCGCCGGTCTGTTCGGCAACCAGTGCGAGCCCTGGATCCGGCAGATCCGCGATGAGCGCTGCCTGGAGATCGCCCGGACCAAGCGGGCCTCGTCGAGCCATGCGGCTGCGCATCCCGATGCCGTAGACCATTGCGTCCTGGCTGCGGGCGCGATCGATCACCTCGGCCTGGCTCACGAATGGCTGACGGAATCCGGTCGGACCGGTGTCCTTGCCGTCGCTCAGCACGAGGATCACCGGGCGCGTTTCCCTATCGTCGCCAAACGTGTCAATTGCTTCGTCCACCGCACGCCACAGTGGCGTCGGGGCATCGGGTTCGATTCTGGTCGGCAGCGCACGACGGAGTTCGCTGACATCGCGGGTGAAGGTCGGACTGATCACGACCTCCCGTCCGAACGTTCCGACGCGTGCCACATCGTTCGGTCCGAGACGCGCGAAGAGTTGTTCGGCGGCCGCACGCAACAGCGGAAGGTTGCCTTCCATGCTGCCCGACACATCGAGCATCACGACCAGTCGTACAGGCTGCGGCGTGTTGTCGAACAACGTGATCGGCTGCGGCTTGCCTTCGTCTCGGATCTCGAAATCACTTTGCTGGAGATTCGTGATCAGCCGGCCGTCGCGATCGGTCACGGTCACGAAGACGCGTACCGCGTCGCTCGTGCCGCGAAAGACCGGCTGCTGTGGCGGTGATGCTGCGCCAAGGTCCAATACGCACGCAGCGAGAATGGCAATGGTGAGGAGCCGAATCATGAACACTACTCCGTCGTCTGCAGGTCAGGCACCTCGTGGGTACTGATATCACGAGTTGAATACGCATCACGATGAGATTGTCGATTCTCCGACCTTGACGAGACGAAAATTGGGGCGTATCGTCGAAGTCGACTCACCGCAAGGGAGGTCTTATGCCCATGCGAGCCACGAAGCCTTCCTCGTTTACGCCCGCACTAGCCGATCTCCAATTCAGGGCTCTCCCAATGCCTGCGAAACCGCGTAAGGCGGTGCGCGGGGACGTCACCGATCGCATTCGATGCGAGTTCGTGGAAATGCGTGGGTTTTCGCCAACGGTCGATCAGGCCGCACGCCTGTTCCAGGTCAGTCGCGAGGAATGTGTGCAGGTACTTAAGAAGCTCGTCGATGAGGGCTTTCTGAGGCACACGGCGGACGGTCGATACCGCCTTCCATCTCAACAATAAGCACTTACCCTGATGTTGGTAGTCGACAGCGACGCCTTCAAGGGCTATACTGCCCCTCCGGAAGCTTAGCCCACCGCTAATCGCGTTCAGCGTCGATCTGACCGTCCTCCGATCTTCCTGCATGCAGTTGAGCCGAGCGACAGTCGCTCAGGCTGGGTTTTCGTGAAAGCCCCGCACGTCGCGTGGCCTGTGAAACGTCGCAGGAGTCAGTCAGATGGGTCGAAAACTCTACGTCGGTAATCTCCCTTACGAAACCAACGAGCAGGATCTTCAGGAGTTGTTCGCGCAGGCGGGCAGCGTCGAAACCGTCACGGTCATGCGTGACCGCGATACCGGCCGCGCGCGCGGCTTCGCCTTCGTCGAAATGGCCTCCGACGACGACGCGCAGAATGCCATCACCAAGCTGAATGATCAGCAGTTTGGCGGACGACGACTGACGGTGAACGAGGCTCGACCCCAGGTCCCACGCTCCGGCGGTGGGGGCGGTAACAGCTACGGCAATCGCGGTCCGTCGCGTCGCAGCGAACCGCGCTGGTAGTCACCATGGTGTTCGCGGGTCCCAGTGGGGCCCGCCAGGATATGCCGGGTCTGCAGGCGGGGGCCCGGCGTATGAGAGATTTCTTTACTCGTATATTGCTGTGGTGGCGATCAGGAGGCTCACGTGAGGGGTTATGCCATCGGGGATAGGGTCTCTCAAGCGCAGTACGGCACGGGCACGATTCGGCTCGTCGACGAATACCATACGGTTATCGAGTTCGATGAGCACGGCCTTCGTCGTTTCGTGACGGCGATGGTCAAACTCGAACGGTCATCGACCGTCGCCCCGGAGAAGCCTGTCAGGCGGACCCGGAAGAAGGCGGCTGCGCAGGAGTTGAAACCCTAACGGAAGTACCTCACGACAACCGCGGTGAGGTCGTCTGCCTGCGGGATGCCGCGCGTGAACTCTCCCAGTGCGTCCAGGAGCCGCTCGAGAATGCGCTCGACCGGTTCTTCCACACGAGGCTCGATCGCCTCGCGGATACGCTGCTCACCGAATTCCTCGCCCTCAACGTTCCGCGCCTCGACGATGCCATCGCTGAAGAGGACGATCGTGTTGCCTGGCAGCAGCTGACACTCGGCCTGCTCGTAGATTGTGTTGGCAAACGCCCCAACGAGCGTGCCGCCGACCTCGAGGCGCTTCCAGCCGTCCTCTGAAAACAACAGCGGTGGATTCTGCGCCGCGTTGCAGTAGGTCAGGCGTCCGTCCCGCGTCAGCGAGCCGAAGAAGATCGTGGCAAGACGCGACTCGATGCGACGCGAGCGAAGAACGCGATTCACCAGCGCGATCAGTTCGCTCGGTGTCACCGACGTCCCCGCGTGGGATCCGAAGATGCCTTGGATGACGGCCGTGACCAGCGCGGCTGACGGCCCCTTACCCGTGACGTCGCCGAGGGCGAAGCCGAATGCACCCCCGGACAGATCCAGGTAGTCGAAGAAATCCCCACCGATCATCCGGCTGGGCACACAGGCGCCGACGGCGACGTAGAATGCGCCCTCTCGCCGTGGTTCCGGTAACAAGGCCTGCTGAATGTTCGAGGCCATGCGCAGCTCTTCGTCGATCTTGGCCTTCTCCATCGCCTCGCGATAGAGCCGGGCGTTCTCGATTGCCGTCGCCGCTTCGGTCGCGAGCGCTTCGACGGCGACAGAGACTGATGAAGAGAACCGGCCGCGAACGCTGCTATCGAGATAGAGCACACCGATGTTAGCGCTGGTCACTGGCTCCTCTGTCCGCTCGACGTAGCGCACGAGTCGCAGTGGCGCACACAGCACGTGACGGATGCCGAATCCGATCGTCTGGGTGTGAATATCCGGCAGATCTCCCTCGAGCAGGTCGGCGACCTGCAACTGCCCCGTGGCAAACACCTGCTCCGGGATCTTGCGGCTGGTATTGAACCCTGACGGCTCGACCGACTCGCGCCCGGCGCGGCGCGCGACGGACAACTCCAGCGTGCCGGCCCGCTTGTCTGCGAGCATGATGAAGCCGCGTTCCGCCCCGGTCGTCTCGATCGCCGCGTCGAGCACAACGGCCAGGACCTCGTCGAGAACTCGTTCGGTTCCCATTGCTCTGAGCGCGGCAAGCAGGGTTGCGACCTGACGAAGCTCGCCCGGCGCCCCTGCACGGCTGTCGTCGCGAGCCTCGTGTTCGTCGGTGAGAAACATCAGCGCCGCGCCGCCGTGTCCGCACTCGATCTGGTCGCGGTGCGACAGAGGCTGATCGAGGACGCGCACGCCGTTGACGAACGTGCCGTACTTGGAATTGCGATCCCGGATGATGTAGCGATCTCCCTCCAGCACGATCTCCGCGTGGTCGCGGGAGACTTCGCCCCCGGTCAGGACCAGATCGCTCTCCGGACGACGGCCGATTCGAAACGGCGATTTGTCGAGGACGATGACGCGATGGCCGAGTGAATCGCGGACAGTCAGCCGCGCGCCGGATGGCTTCGTCACGGCAGTGTGAGGCGGGGCCAGTTCTGAAGCAGCGTGATCGACGATGACAGACTGTCGCTGCGGCGTGAGTTGATCAGGAATCGCTGCCCGTCGGAGGCCACGTCGAAAAAGGAACGTGGGCCGACCGGGCGTGTGTCGAACAGCGGCTGCGGTGCACCGACGTCGAGCCCTGATGCGCGGGCTTCGAGCGACACGGCCATGAGCCGATTGTCCCGGCCGACATAGATCACTTCACGTCCGTCGCCGCGCCACTGCGGCAGACTCCCTCCCGCATTCGAGAGCTGCCACTTCTCGGACGGCTTCGGAAACGACACGACGTAGACCTCAGATCGCCCGGACTCGTTCGAGTAATAGACAGCCCAGCGCCCGTCACGCGAAAGCCGCGCCGGATTGGACGGCGAGCCAATGAAGACGGTGGACGATCGATCGCTCATCGATAGAAGCCGCACCTGGGCGCCTTCCGCGCCGAACGTCCAGAACAACACCGAGTTGCCGTCTGGCGACCACCCGGTCGGGTACTTTTCGGCGTCATCCTTGAAGACGAGCTGTTCGCCTCCCACGCCACTGGCGTGCTTCCGGTAGATGTCAAAGTGGCCCGCCCGGCTGGACGCGAAAATGAGCTCGGTTCCGTCCGCCGACCATACTGGCGTGACATCGTCAGACGGATCGAACGTCACGCGCGTGCGCACGCCTCTCGAGATATCGAAGACCCAGATGTCGCGGGTGTTGATCTCGGCATCGTTCACGGTGACGGCGGCGCGGCGACCATCAGGCGACAGGACGATATCACCGTAGTCGGCCGGCTCTCCCAGCGTCCCGTGTTGCTGCCCGCTTCGATCGAACCATGCGAGCTGAGAACCTGGTCCGGATGCCGGTTGATACGCGAGCAGCCCGGACTCGGCGACTGAAAACGCCGTAGACGATGGACCCGCCAGTTCGACCGGCTCGGTAATCGGTTTGGGCTCGCCCGTCAGCTCGAGACGCTCGGGATCGAAGTGCTGGGCCACCAGCCGGTTGTCGCGGAGAAACACGAGCTGGCCCTGCGAGTACGCCACGGGCGAACCACCTTCGAGCAGCAGTCGCCCCGGCTCGCTCGAATCGAGCGAGGCCAGGTACGAGGCGCGAGCGGCAGTTGTCTCGCCACTACGCGTGCTCACCGCCACGTAGACGAAATGCCTGCCATCAGGGAGGAAGAACGGATTGCGATGAAGGATATCGCCAGCGGCAGAGTCAAGCGTGGTCACCGGGCGCGCCGCACCACCGGCCGCGGGAATGACATGAAGTGGCGATGCAGGAGTTGGACTGAACAGGATCAGGTTCGCGGCACTCCACGAACCGGTCGCGTTGATCGACGCCGCGAGCGTCGTCGGCATGCCACCAGACGGATCGATGGTTTTCAGCTGTCCCTGCGCGATAAAGGCGACCATGCGCGAATCAGCCGACCAGAACGGCGATCCCGCGCCATCGGTACCCGGCAATACAGTCGCGATCAGCGAATCGAGCGGGCGCAGCCACAGCCGTACGTTGCCCCCGGGATCCGATGCCACAAAGACTACGCGACGGCCGTCGGGCGACAATGCAAACCGTCCGACGCCGCCAAGCTGCCCGGCACCGGGAAACAGGAGGCCCTCGGGCAGGAGCACCGACGTGCGGTAGGTTGTTGCGGTACCGGGCGCCTGCCGCAACAACGCCAGTACGGCCAGCGTCAAAGTGGACACTGCGAGGACAGCGGCCACAGCCATCCAGATCCGGCTGCTCGGCCCTCTTCGCTCTACCGTGTTCCTCGTGGAGCTGCTCGCTCCCCCGCTGCCGATCCACTTCAGCTCGCGCGCAAGGTCACCCGCGCTCTGCCACCGCTCGTCGGGATCCTTCGCAAGACAGGTGGCGACCGCGCGTTCCAGTGCTGGAGGCACCGGTCGAGTCATCGCCATGGGCGCCGGGTGAATCCGCATGATCGCCGCGACCACGGCAGCATGGCTGTCACCGCGAAACGCGCGTTGACCGGTGATCACCTCGTACAAGACAGCGCCAAACGCAAAGATATCGGTTCGCGCGTCTGGAGTTTTCTCCTCTAACTGTTCGGGAGCAAGGTATGGCAGCGTGCCGAACACGAGTTCTCCGCTCAACGAAACCGCGCGGGTGACGCCGTCGGTCACTTCCGGCACGGCCGCCGGAACCTGTCGCGCAAGGCCGAAGTCGAGCAGCTTGACCCCGGTCTTCGTCAGCATGACGTTCGCCGGCTTGAGATCGCCGTGAATGATTCCCTGGCGATGTGCGCGCTCCAGCGCTTCCGCGATCTGAACGCCGCAGGTGATTGCCTGGTCGAGCGGGATCTCTTCGCGGGTCAGGCGTGCCGCGAGCGTTTCACCCTCGACGTACTCCATGACCAGGAAGTTGGTGGCTCCAGCTTCGCCAACGTCATGCAGCGTGCAAATGTTCGGATGAGTCAGCTGCGAGATGGCGCGCGCTTCGCGCTCGAACCTCGCGCGGAAATCGGGATCGTGTGCGAGCGACGCCTTCAGGACCTTGATTGCAACGGTGCGATCGAGGCGAGTGTCGCGCGCCCGGTAGACATCGCCCATTCCGCCGGAGCCGACGAGCGTCTGGATCTCATACGGACCGAGGCGATAGTACCAGAAGTCAGCAACTTGGACTGGAATTATAAGCGTTGCGGTCGTTCGACTCTCACGTGTTCCGGGGTTGCGTCTAGTCGGTGACGCAACCTTCGGAGGCAGATCGAACGAGGCGAACGTATTTTGCGAGCACACCGCTCGATGCTTTGGATGGCGGCGCGACCCATGCCCGCTTCCGGCGCGCAAGCTCTTCGTCGTCCACGTCGACAGTCAATTGACAGGCCGCAGCGTCGATGGTGATGCGATCGCCATCGCGGACGAGCGCGATTGGGCCACCCTCCTGAGCTTCCGGCGCGATGTGGCCGATGATGAAACCGTGTGATCCACCGGAGAAGCGGCCATCGGTGAGCAGCGCAACATCGGCTCCGAGCCCGGCGCCCATGATGGCTGACGTCGGCGTGAGCATCTCAGGCATGCCGGGGCCGCCCTTGGGACCCTCGTACCGGATCACGACCACGTCGCCCTTGTGGATCTGTTTCTGCTCGAGTCCCGCGAGCATCGCCTCTTCGGAATCGAACACCCTGGCGACACCAGAGAACTGCTCGCCTTCTTTGCCGGTGATCTTCGCCACCGAACCTTGTGGCGCGAGGTTGCCATGCAGGATACGGATATGGCCGCGCGCGAAGACGGGTTGCTCGAGCGTGTGGATGATCTCCTGCCCCGACTTCAGGTGCGCCACGCTCTCCAGATTCTCGGCGAGCGTTCGCCCGGTGACCGTCATGCAGTCACCATGCAGGTAGCCACGCTCGAGGAGGTACTTCATGACGGCAGGTGTTCCGCCGACCGCGTGCAGATCCTCCTGCACGTAGCGCCCGCTCGGCTTGAGGTCGGCCAGCAGCGGCACGCGATCACTCACGCGCTGAAAGTCGGCGAGCTCCAGCCGCACGCCCGCTGCCTTCGCGATGGCCAGCAGATGCAGCACGGCGTTCGTCGAGCCGCCAACCGCCATGATCATCGTCATCGCGTTCTCGAACGACTTCGCCGTGAGGATGTCTCGCGGTTTCAGATCGCGCTCGAGCAGCACACGAATGGCCGCACCTGCGCGCCGGCACTCGTCACCTTTCCCGCCATCCTCGGCGGGGATCGATGAGCTGAACGGAAGCGAGAGCCCGAGCGATTCGATCGCGACAGCCATCGTGTTCGCGGTGTACATTCCGCCACAGGCGCCCGCCCCTGGGCAAGCGTGGCGAACGATGTCGAGTCGCTGCTCGTCGGTGATCGTCCCGGCGAGATACTCACCGTAGGACTGAAACGCGGAGATGATGTCGCGCGGCTTCCCCTGCGCGTAGCCCGCCCGGATCGTGCCGCCGTAGACCATGAGTGCCGGCCGATTGAGCCGAGCCATGGCAATCACACTCCCCGGCATGTTCTTGTCGCACCCGGGCACGGTGATGAGTGCGTCGTACCACTGCGCCCCCATCACGGTCTCGATGGAATCGGCGATGAGATCTCGCGAGGGCAGCGAATAACTCATGCCCTCTGTGCCCATCGACAGGCCGTCGCTCACGCCTACCGTGTTGAAGCGGAGGCCAACCAGCCCGGCGGCAGAGACTCCTTCCTTGATCTGCGCCGAGAGCCGGTCGAGGTGCATGTTGCACGTATTGCCCTCGTACCACATGCTGCAGATGCCCACCTGCGGCTTCTGCAGATCGGCATCGGTGAGGCCGACGCCGTACAGCATGGCCTGCGACGCGCCCTGGCTGCGCGGCTGCGTGACACGCGAAGAGTATTTGTTCATTGGGGGCTCTCGACCCGCCGGACTGTTACACCGTCGCGGGCTGAGGCAACTGCACGGGATCGAGGAACGGCATCATGTTCCGCAGCCTCGATCCGACCACTTCGATCGGGTGGTTGCGATCCTGTTCACGCAACTTCTTGAAGTTCGGCAGGCCGTTCTCGTTCTCGTCAATCCACTTCTTCGCGAACTCGCCCGACTGAATCTCCTTCAGCATCTGACGCATCGTCGCCTTGGTCTCGGCCGTGACGATGCGCGAGCCGCCCACGTAGTCGCCGAACTCGGCGGTGTCGGAGATCGAGTAGCGCATGTACTGCAGGCCGCCGCGGTACATCAGGTCGACGATCAGCTTCAGCTCGTGCAGACACTCGAAGTAGGCAATCTCGGGCTGATATCCCGCTTCGATCAGCGTCTCGAATCCGGCTTTCACGAGCGCGCTGGTGCCACCGCACAGCACCGCCTGCTCTCCGAAGAGGTCCGTTTCCGTCTCCTCGGCAAATGTCGTCTCGATCACACCCGCACGCGTGCAGCCAATGGCCCGTGCGTACGAGAGCGCCGTCGCCCGCCCCGCGCCAGTCACGTCCTGATGAACCGCAAGGAGGCCTGGCGTGCCGGCGCCTTCCTTGAAGACCTCACGCACGCGATGACCAGGCGCCTTCGGCGCAACCATCGTGACGTCCACATCAGCCGGCGGCACGATCCAGTTGAAGCGAATAGCGAAGCCATGCGCGAACATCAGCATGTTGCCGGCAGTGAGATGCGGCGCGATCTCGGCCTTGTACACCTTGGCCTGGTGCTGATCCGGGATGAGAACCATGATCACGTCGGCCCACTTCGAGGCATCGGCGACCGAGAGCACTTTGAGTCCCGCGGTCTTTGCCTTCTCTGCCGACTTGCTGTTTGCCTGCAGCCCGACGACGACATCGACACCGCTGTCCTGAAGGTTCAGCGCGTGCGCGTGGCCCTGCGAGCCGTATCCGATCACGGCGACCTTGCGCCGGCGGATAAGGTCGATATCGGTGTCTTTGTCGTAGAACATCGTGGCCATGATCTCTCCCTCACTGAATCTTTGATCGCTGGATTGTCGATTATCGATTCGCTGTTGATTGGGGACGAAAATCGACAATGACGAGATTTACGAATATTGCGCTGCCGACGACGTCGTGTCGCCGCGGCGCATGGCGACTCGTCCGGTCCGGACCATCTCGACAATACCCAGAGGTTCGAGGCGCGAAATGACGGCATCGACGTGCGGCGGTTCGCCTGTGATCTCGAGCGTCATCGTCTGTTCGCCCGAGTCGACGATATGAGCGCGAGTTTCGTCGACCACACGCAGCAGGTGCGCTCGATCGTGTCCGGCAACGGCGACTTTGACCAGGGCCAGGTCGCGGGCCACCGCCGGAACCTCTTCGAGATCCTCGACTTGCAGCACGTTGACGAGCTTGTACAGATACGCCGAGACGCGCTCGGCACTCACCTGATCGCTGTCAATGACGACCGTCATCCGCGAGATGCCCGGGACGTCGGTCCGGCCGACGGTCAGCGACTCGATGTTGAACGCGCGACGCCGGAACAGCGAAGCCACGCGGTTGAGTACGCCCGGCTTGTCTTCGACGAGGGCTACGAGAGTGTGATGCATCTCAATTCTTCAACTCCCAACTTTCCAACTTCCAATTCCCAGCAACGAACCCTCAAACCCCCTTGGGAGTCGGGAGTTGGGCTCTTGGGAGTTTGCGCGGCGCTTAGAGCGGGTCCGCAGCTGTTTCCACCAGCACCGACGTCTGTTGCGGCCGCCGGATCATCGCATCGAGATCGGCGCCGGCAGGGACCATCGGGTACACGCTGTCTTCTTGTTCGACGCGGAAATCGATGAGGACGGTGCCCTCGGCCTCTCGCGCGCGCTGCACGATGTCCTGCACCTCGGGACGCTTTTCGACTCTCAAGCCGAGCAGCCCGTGTGCCTCGGCAATCTTCACGAAGTCGGGGCTGCGGAGCGGCGTCGCGGCGTAACGGCGATCGTAGAAGAACTCCTGCCACTGACGGACCATTCCCAGGTAGCCGTTGTTGATCACTGCCACGTTGACCTTGACACCTTCCTGCGCGGCGGTCGAGAGCTCGGCTTGCGTCATCTGGAAACCGCCGTCGCCGACGATCGCCCAGACTTCAGCCTCGGGACGAGCCATCTTCGCGCCAATCGCGGCGGGCAGCCCGAATCCCATGGTCCCGAGCCCACCGGACGTGATCAGCGTGCGCGGCAACTCGTGGTGGTAATACTGCGCCTCCCACATCTGGTGCTGACCCACGTCGGTCGCGATGATGGCCTTGCCCTCGGTGATGCGCCAGATGTCGTTGATGACGTGCGGCGCGTACAGGTGGCCGTTGTCGGGCAGCGACTGGATGTCGTGCACGGCCGACGTGCCCTTCATCGACCCGATGTAGGACAGCCAGGGCTCATGATTCAGGGGCTTGACGACGTCGAGGAGGTCCTTCAGCGCCTCGCGAAGATCCGCCATGATCGCCGCATCGGCGTGGACGTTCTTGTTGATCTCCGACGGGTCGATGTCGATGTGAATCTTCTTCGCGTTGACGGCGTAGGTCTTGATGTTACCGGTGACACGATCGTCGAAGCGCATGCCGAGCGCGATGAGGAGATCGGCTTCCTGAATCGCGTGGTTCACCCAGGACTCGCCGTGCATGCCCATCATGCCGATGTGCAATGGGTGACTCGCAGGGAACCCGCCCAAGTCCAAGCAGCGTCATCGCGACTGGCGCGTTGATCAGCTCGGCGAACTGCCGAACTTCCTTCATCGCGCCGCTCTGCAGGATTCCCTGCCCGGCGAGAATGACCGGGCGCTTCGACTTCGCGAGCAGATCGGCAGCCGCAAGGATCTCTGAGTGCGGCACGGTCAACCTGGGGCGGTAGCCGCGAAGCTTGACTGGCGAAGGATCCCACGCCCAGTCGATCTTGGCCTGCTGCGCATCCTTGGTGATGTCGACGAGCACCGGGCCCGGCCGGCCAGACTTGGCCAGGACGAAGGCTTCCTTCATCGCCGGCATGATGTCTTCGACCTTCGTCACGAGATAACTGTGCTTGGTGATCGGTAGCGTGATGCCCGTGATGTCGGTTTCCTGGAACGCGTCGTAGCCGATCAACTTGCTCGGGACCTGGCCAGTGATGCACACCATCGGGACCGAGTCCATCATCGCCGTGGCGATGCCGGTTACCAGGTTCGTGGCGCCGGGACCGGAGGTCGCCATCGCGACCCCGACTCCCCCGCCGGCGCGGGCGTAACCGTCAGCCATGTGCGACGCGCCCTGTTCATGGCGGACCAGCACATGCTTGACCGGATAATCGAGCATCGCGTCGTAGGCGGGGAGGATCGCTCCGCCCGGATATCCGAACACCGTGCTGACCCCTTCGTGGACGAGACACTCCCAGATGATCTGCGCGCCGGTTCTCTCCGTGGCCATGGACCCAGTGTGCACTGCTGACGTACATCAGTCAAATTGATAGTCGTTCCGACAAAATAAGACATCGTGATAATCCCGGCCGACCCCGCCTGGTGCCCGAACCGTCGGCCCGCCGCCCAATTCTGTGAGCGACTGACGGTCCTGACGTCCCAAGACTGCCCACCTGACCCGGCGTTCCGGGCGGCCCGATCCTTGAACTCCCGAGGTTCCAGAGGATGGACATCATGAAAACCCATTGGATTGCGGCCGCAATTTTTAGCTCGACTTTGGCGATTGCGTGCGGCGGGGGCGCCAGAAACCACCAATCCACCCGGAGCCGGCACCTCCGGTCGTTGAGCCGGTGCCAGTTCCACCGGCGCAGCCGGCACCGTCCTCGACGGCGAACGCGCCAGCGGCTCCGCGCGCAATGCCGAAACCCCGCCCGGCGCCGGCGCCATCGAACAATGTGGCAACCCGGCCCGGAGGAACCTGCACGCCCGGTGGCACCGCCGAAGCCGCGATTCCGCGAAGTGTCGGCTCCGGCAGGAACCGAGCTGGCGCTCGAACTGACTACGCCGCTTTCAACCGAGACGGCGCAGGTCGAAACCCCGGTTGCCGCAAGGCTGCGTCGCCCCGTTGTCGTTGACGGGCTCACGGTGTTTCCTGCCGGAGCGGTGTTCCATGGCAACGTGACGGAGGTCGAGCGCGCGGGACGAGTTCGCGGACGCTCGCACCTGGCGTTCCGCTTCACTGAGGCGGAGATCGACGGTCAGCGCGATCAGGCTCGCACAAACATCGTGAGCTTCGAGGGGGAAGCGACCAAGAGTGAAGATGCGACCAAGGTTGGCGCGGGTGCCGGCATCGGTGCTGTGATCGGCGGGATTATCGGCGGCGGAAGCGGTGCCGCGAAGGGTGCGGCCATCGGCGGCGCTGCTGGCGCCGGCACGGTCCTGGCGACGCGCGGCCGGGACGTCGTCCTGCCCGCGGGCTCGGAGGTGCAGACGACCCTCTCATCGCCGTTCGAGGTTCGCGTCGAGATTCAGTAAGCCTCGAACGACACCGGGTGTCTCTTCGCGACACGTCAGCGAAATGACACCTGGTGTCCTTACTTCCGAGCCTCGGCCCCTCCGTCGAATTCGATCTTGCGATGAGTTCCGTCGCAAAAAGGCTTGGTCGACGACGCGCCACACCGGCAGAGCGCGATCGGACGTCGATCGACTGGATATTCCGCGCCCTCCCAGTCAACGACCGTCACCTCGTCACTCTCGATCACGTACGGACCGTTGCGGCGCAATCTGATCGTGATCATGTCTCTTACCTTCAGAACTGGCTCGGGCTTCGCCCGATTCCCACGATGCTGCACGCGTAGATCACGTTGAGCTTTCGTCGCTTCGCTTCGGCCATCAGGCCATCGCTTTCAGCGCCGGGGTTGATCCAGATTTCAGGGATCGTTTTCTTCTCGAACTCCGCCAGCAGACTCTCGGCAATCTCCGGCTGGACGTACACGGTCGCCATGTCGATCGGCCCCGGCACGTCGAGCACCGACGCATAGGTCTGAAGTCCCTCGACCGCTTCTTCGTTCGGGTTGATGGCGAAGACCGTGTAACCCTCCGCCACGAAGGCGCGCAGCGCCTTGTTGCCGAACTTCCGTCGATCGCTCGACGCGCCGACCACGGCCACAGTCTTGTTCACACCCTGGATTATCGCAGCTACAGGCTACGGGAATATCTTTCCCGGATTCAGGATGCCTGCCGGATCGAACGCCGCTTTGACGCGCTTCATCAGCGCGATCTCTTCTGCCGAGAGCTCAATTGATAGATACGGTGCTTTCGCAAAACCGATACCGTGCTCACCGCTGATCGAGCCCTCGAGCGCCACGACTCGCTCGAACAGCCGTCGCTCCGCCTCCCGGGCTCGCTTCAGTTCGTCTACGTCATCCTTGTTGACCATGAGGTTGACGTGGATGTTGCCATCTCCGGCGTGCCCGAATGACGCCACGCGAAGCTGGTACGTCCGCGCGAGATCAGTCGACAGTATCGAGCAATTGGGGAATACGCCCGCGAGGTACGACCACATCGTGGTTGATCTTCAGCAGTCCGGTCGCGCGAAGTGCAAGCGACAGTTGTCGCCGTGCACTCCATAGCTCCTCGCGCTCGGCTTCGCTCGCAGACCGCCGCACCTCCATTGCCCCGGCATCGCGACAGGCCGCCTCGACCAGACGACTCTCTTCATCGACGGCCGCCTGCGTACCGTCACATTCGACGATGACCATGGCGCTGGCGCCCGCCGGCACCACGGCGCGTCCAAGATAGGCCTCGATCGCGCGCAGCGACTCACCGTCGATGAGCTCGATGGCCGCGGGGACGACACGACGGCCAATCAACCCTGTTACGGCATCAACCGCGTGTCGGACATGTTTGAACGAGGCTGAGAGCGTCGCGCGCACAGGGGGCTTGGGAATCAACCGCAGCGTCACTTTCGTGATGATCGCCAGGGTGCCCTTCCGAGCCCACGAGCAGCTGCGCGAGGTCGTAGCCGACGACGTTCTTCACTGCCTTCGAACCGGTCCGCACGATCTCCCCGGTCGGCAGCACCGCTTCGAGCGCCAGCACGTAGCGCTTCGTCGTACCGTACTTGAACGCCCGGGGACCGCCCGCGCACTCGGCCACATTGCCGCCAATCGACGACGACTCGAGGCTGGCAGGATCGGGCGGATAGAACAGCCCGACGCGCTCGACCGCCCGCTGGAGATCCGCGTTGATGACGTTGGGTTCGACGACGGCCAGGAGATTGATCTCGTCGATCTCGAGAATCCGGTTCATCCGCTCGAGAGACAGGACCACTCCCCCACGCGTCGGCACGGCGCCGCCCGTGTATCCCGTGCCGGCTCCGCGAACAACGAGCGGTACACGGTGCTCGGTGCACAATCGCGCCACGCCCGCGATCTCGGCGGCCGTGGCCGGGAGCACGACGAGATCGGGAAGATGAGCCTGTCCGAGTGCGTCGGCCGCATACGCCGCGCGCGACGCGTCATCGCTGCGAACGTGATCGACACCAACCGCGCGAGCGACAGACTCCCGAAAGCTGAGTGACACGATCAGTGTGAGGCGCCTGCTCCGGATGGCTGCAGCGACTCGACGAAACGGAGCATGCGCGTTGCCCCCTCGCGCAGCCGCTCCATCGATGTCGCGTACGAAATGCGGATGTAGCCGGGTGCGGCGAACCCTTCGCCAGGAACAACCACGACATGCGCGCGCTCGAGGAGCGCCTGAGCGAAGTCAGCAGACGTGCGGAGGCCTCTATCCGAGAGCAGGCCGGAGACGTCAGGAAACAGGTAGAAGGCCCCTTTGGGCTTCACGCAGCGAATACCGGGATGAGCGGTCAGCCAGCCGTGAATGCTGTCGCGCCGCGTCCGATACTCGTCCAGCATGTCGAACACCGGATCCTGCGGACCCTTCAGCGCAGCGAGTGCGGCCTTCTGCGTAATGGAGGTGATGTTGGACGTCGACTGCCCTTGAATCATGTTGAAGGCGGCCGTCAGTTCCTTTGGCGCGACGCTCCAGCCGCAGCGCCACCCGGTCATTGCGTACCCCTTTGACGCCGAACCGGCCAGCACGGTGCGATCCCGGTGACGCGCAAAGAGCACTTTAGGCAGGTTGTGTGGAACCTGGTCGTAGATCAGTTGCTCGTAACAGAGGTCGACAATGACCCAGATGCCACGCGCCGCCGCCGCGTCGGCGATCGCCGCGACGGTAGCTTCATCGATGAGCGCGCCGGTCGGATTGCTGGGCGAGTTCAGAATGATGGCTTTGGTCTTCGGCGTGATGGCGGAGATCATCGCCTCGGCGTGAACGGCGAAGCTGTCCTCGGATTTCGTATCGACTACGACGGGCGTCGCGCCCATCAGCTTCACCTGCTCCGGGATGGTCGGCCAGCAGGGAGCGTGAATGATCACCTCGTCACCGGGATCGTAGAGCGCGAGCGCCGCATTGAAGAGCGCCTGCTTGCCGCCCACCGTGATCAGCACTTCGGCGGGTGTGATGTCGACACCGTAGTCCTGCCGATATCGCGCACCGACGGCCTCACGCAGTTCGGGAATGCCGGAGGCAACGGTATACCGGGTGAAGTTGGCGTCAATTGCCGCCTTCCCGGCCTGCTTGACATGCGCCGGCGTTGGGAAGTCTGGTTCGCCGGCACTGAAGTCCACGACGTCGAAACCGGCGCGTCGAAGCCGCTCGGCTTCCGCCGCGACCCTGAGGGTTGCCGACACCGAGACCTGTTCGAGGCGGCGGGCGAACCTGTTCACGGCTGATTCCCGTGCTTGCGCCGCATCCAGGTCTCGACCGCTGGCGGCACGAGGCCGGTCACCTGGCCACCGAGGCTGAAGACCTCTTTGATCAGGCGCGAGCTCAGATACGTGTACTGTTCTGCCGGCATCATGAAGACCGTTTCGAGCGACGGTTCGAGATGCCGATTCATCAGCGCCATCTGGAACTCGTACTCGTAGTCGGATACCGCGCGAATCCCGCGGATGATCGCGCTCGCACGCCGACGCCGCGCGTAGTCCACGAGCAACCCGTCGAAAGTGTCGACCTCGACGTTCGGGTACTCGGAGAAGACGTCACGGATGATGGTGACGCGTTCCTCCGGCGTGAACAGCGGCTTCTTCTCCTGATTGACGAGCACCGCGACGAGCACGCGCTCGAACAGATGCGCACTGCGCAGAATGATGTCGACGTGACCGTTGGTGATCGGATCGAACGAACCAGGAAAGATCGCCAGGCGGCCATTCGGGGGCTCAGGTGGGCTCATACATGCTCTGCCAGGTGCGACGTGCGCCTGGCCCGGATGAACATCGTCAATGTGCTGTCGCCGGATCTGACGTCACGTACTCTTTCGAGCGTGGACGGCACCTCGGGATCCTGACGTGTGGCGCGCTCGAGCACCAGAAGTCCGTCCGTCGAGAGCAGGCCGGCCGCCCGATCCAGCACGTCGTGAACGTTTCCGATGTCGTACGGTGGATCCAGCAGAATCAAATCGAAGCTGCCGGCGACGCCACCCCGCCACTTCAGAAAGTCACTGCAGGCGATAGTATAGCCGTCCTCGACCCCGCAGACCTGCGCGTTCTCCTCGATAAGTACCGCGGCGCGTCGATCGCGTTCGATGAAGGTGACGTGTGCTGCACCACGACTCAGGGCCTCGAGACCAAGCGCGCCCGTGCCAGCGTACCCGTCAAGCACACGCGCGCCCTCGATGCGCGGCGTGAGGATGTTGAACAGCGTCTCGCGCAGCTTGTCGGACGTAGGCCTGAGCCCCTCCCATTTGGGCGTCTTCAGCCGTCGACCTTTGAACTGACCCGCAATCACGCGCACCGTCAGCCGACCTCGATCAGCCCGAACTGCTCCTGCCACCGCTGCTGCACGAACGACTTGAGTTCTTCGGTGAGACCGCCTTCGTCGACCAGACGCCGCGCTTCGTGGTGCGCAGACTCCATGATGTCCCTGTCCCTCACCAGATCCCCGGTCCGCAGCTTGGGGAGCCCCGATTGTCTGGTGCCGAAGACGTCTCCCGGACCACGCAGTTCCAGGTCGCGCTCCGCGATCACGAAGCCATCATTGGTCGACGCAATCGTCTTCAGGCGCTCGCGTGCATCGTCAGTCCACGGCGCCTGATACAACAGCACGCACACTGACTCTGCCGCTCCACGGCCTACTCTCCCCCGCAGTTGATGGAGTTGAGACAGGCCGAATCTCTCGGCGTGCTCGACCACCATGACTGACGCATTCGGCACGTCGACGCCAACCTCGACAACCGTCGTGGACACGAGCACCTGAACGTGCCCGGCCATGAACGACTGCATGACGTGATCCTTCGCCTCCTGCTTCATGCGTCCGTGGAGCAGAGCCACGCGATACGCCGGAAACACTTCCGACTGCAGGTGATCAGCCATCTCCGTGGCCGATCGCAGATCGACCTTCTCGGATTCTTCGACGAGTGGATAGATGATGTACGCCTGCCGCCCTCGATCCAGCTCCTGTCGAATCAGATCGAAGACTTCGTCGCGCCGTGACTCCGGCTTCACCAGCGTCCGCACCGGCGTGCGGCCGGGTGGCAGGTCAGTGATCTTCGAGACCTCGAGCTCGCTGTAGTCGGTCAATGCGAGCGTTCGTGGGATCGGCGTTGCTGTCATGAGGAGCACGTCTGGCCTGAGCCCCTTGTCACGCAGCGTCGCGCGCTGCTCTACGCCAAACCGGTGCTGTTCGTCGATGATGACGAGACCCAGCTTGTGGAATGTCACCGCTTCCTGCACGAGCGCGTGGGTGCCGACGACGAGATGGGTTGTGCCGCGCTCGATGTGGGATGTGACCGTGTGCTTGTGAAGGCCAGGAGTGCTGCCCGTCAGCAGATCCACCCGGAAGCGCGACGATGCGAGGAGGCGCGCGATGTTGGCGTAGTGCTGGTTCGCCAGGATCTCGGTTGGCGCCATGAACGCAACCTGAAGACCGTTCTCCATCGCCACGATCGCCGCCAGCAGCGCCACGATGGTTTTCCCGGCGCCGACATCGCCCTGCAGGAGTCGATGCATTGGCGCTGGCAAGCGCATGTCGTCGACGATGTCCTTGACTGCCTGACGTTGTCCAGGTGTCAGCTTGAACGGGAGCACACTTGCTGCTGAATGGCGGATGCGGTCATCGACCGTGGGTACCCACGGCTTGGCCTCCACACTGCTCTCGTGCCTGCGCCAGGCATGTCCCAACTGGAAGAGGAAGAATTCCTCGAAGATCAGTCGCCGCTGAGGAGCGGTGCGAAAGGCATTCAGCTGATCGACCGATGCCTCGTTGGGTGGAAAGTGCGACTCTTCGAGGGCGACGCGGCGCGGCACGAGGTCGAGCCGTGCGAGCAATGACTGCGGCAGTGTCTCGGGGATGTCCGCCGGCAACTGATCGAGCGCCTGCCGCACGATGCGGCGTTGCATGTTGGGCGTCACTGTTCCGGTCTTCTCGTAGAACGGCACGATGCGCGCAGTCTTGACCGATGACAGATCTTCGGAGACCAGCTCGTACTCCGGGTTCATGAAGTGAAGGCCGGTCGAATCGAGCTTGACGTCGCCGAACACCACCACCTGGAGATGCGGCTTCAGGATGTCGGCGAGGAAGGCCTGGTTCATCCACGTGCAGCGGATGGACCCGCTCGCGTCGGCAATCACGGCGTGAAAGATCCGGAACCCGCGGCGCCGTGTAATCGCGAGGTTGGCTGCCTTGATCTCGCCAAGCACCGCCGCCTTGGCGCCGGGGCGGAGCGAGGCGATCGGTTGCATCCGGCTTCGATCTTCGTAGCGAAACGGCAGGCGGTACAGCAGGTCCTCGACGGTGACGAGGCCGGCGCGCTTGAGGTCGGCCGCCTTGCGCGGACCGACACCCTTCAGGAATTGAAGAGGAGTGGACAGCGTATCCGTTGAGCCCTTGTTGGCTATTGCACGACGACGGCCTGGCCCTGCCCTACTTCGATCTGCTTGATCTGCGCCGGAAGCCGGAACGGATCGTCCAGACGCACGCCTTCAGGGTCGTCGGCGGTTCGCGAATAGTAGCCGACGATGTCCTGCAACACCGACGTCGGAACCGGGATGCCCGACACCGCGGCTTCTTCGAGCTGGAACTTCCCGACGCCATTCTGCGTGTGAAGCACGCCGCTCAAGGTCACCGGGCAGGCGTCCGCCGAGGTACGCCCACGGATCGAGCGATCGCGCCCGCTCGATCGGCGCTTGGCAATCGTCCTCGAGATCGACGGTCGCCGCGGCCCTGAGCTTGCCGTTGCCAACGATCGTCACGCGCGGATCGGTCACGCCTGCAGGCAGGACGTCGCTGCTGCGATACGCGAACCACGAGTTGACTTCCGTTTCGGTGAACGGCGTCCGCTGCGGACCCCGAGCCTGACCTTTGACTCCGCTCATACCACGCTGATGTCACGATCGCCATCTTCCTGGTGAACGCATCAGCCTGCTGCTCGGAGACGCCGGCCGCCTGGAGGGCGCCCAGCCCGACCCCCGACAGGAGCACAAGACCCCGATGTTGAGACGAGAGGACATACAGCGACCTCCGGAGACGCCTTTGCGCCACGCGCTGCGGCGGTGCGCGCCGAAGCTTTGGCGCAGGCAAGGAGCTGGCTGGAGCGAGTGTAGCATCGGCCGTTGATCTTCGCTTTATGTTCGCATATAGTCTTCCCAGTTTCCAAGCCAGAAAACACCGGAGGATGCCCGTGCTCCCTCTCACCAAGCGCCAGCGCGAAATTCTGGACTACCTGAACGATTTCATCCAGCAGCACGGTTACGCTCCCAGCCTGGAAGAGATCGGCCGCCGGTTCAACCTGTCGTCTCTGGCGACTGTGCACAAACACCTGAGTAACCTGCAGGAAAAGGGGTTCATTCGCCGCGCCTGGAACCGGAGTCGTTCGGTCGAGCTCGTGCCGACACGGGGCACGGGCCGCGCGCTGGAGCTTCCCCTTCTGGGATACGTGGCTGCCGGCGCACCGATTGAGGCGGTGGCCGGAACAGAGACGATCTCAGTTCCCGAGACGCTTGCCGGCAAGCGCGACAGCTATGTTCTTCGCGTCAAGGGCGACTCGATGATCGATGAGCAGATCCGCGACGGCGACTTCGTCATCGTCGAGGATCGCAAGTCGGCCGACAACGGGGAGATGGTGATCGCGCTCGTTGGAGGCCTGGATGTCACGCTGAAGAAGTTCTATCGCGAGAACGGGCGCGTCCGTCTCCAGCCAGCGAATCCCGCGATGCAACCCATCATGGTCGACGCAGACCAGGTGCAGGTTCAGGGCGTGGTTGTTGGGGTGATGAGGAAGTACTGAACTACTCTAGACCCATGTCCGATCAGCCCGAACGCAAACAAGTCAACTTTACGATCGTCCCGGATGAACAGCCTGGCGAGCCGCGCATCTACGCCAACTTCTGCTCGATCGCCCATACACCCTTCGACTTCACGCTGACGTTCTGCGAGGTCATGCCGCTGTCCGAGAAATCCGTCCGTGAAGCCGAGCAGAATCATGTCGTCCGTGCGCCCGTGCGTTCGCGCGTGGTGGTACCGGTCCAGTTCGTGCCGAACTTGATCGCCGCGCTGCAGGACCATATGCGCGTCTTCTCCGAGACCTACTCGAATGTCGGCTGGTCCAAGGGTGATCCGATTCACTAGTCCTGCAAGTCAGAATGCGGAATGCAGAATGCGCAAGATGCCGAGGAGCGTCCTGTCAGGGTCTGCATTCTGAATGCTGAATTCTGCATTACATGAAGTCACCAGCGACGACGCGTCGAGTCATCGAGACTCTTGCGGTGCAGCATCCGAACGCTGACACGGAGCTGCATCACCGCAACGCGTTCGAGCTGCTCGTCGCGACGATCCTCTCGGCGCAATCGACCGATGCGCGCGTGAACATGGTGACGCCCGCGCTCTTCAAGAAGTACCCGGACGCCCAGACGCTCTCACGCGCCAAGCAGACTGCACTCGAGAAGCAGATCGTCTCGACCGGGTTCTTTCGTCAGAAGTCGAAGGCTCTGCTGGGAATGTCGCAGGCACTGGTCAATGAACATGGCGGCCAGGTGCCGGCTGACATGGCGGCGTTGACCAGGCTGCCCGGCGTCGGACGCAAGACAGCGAACGTTGTCCTCGGCCACGCGCTAGGTGTGCCCGGACTTCCTGTCGATCGGCATGTGCTTCGCGTGTCCAATCGCATCGGTATCGCCGAAGGCGACGACCCCGAAAAGGTCGAGGCCCAACTGTGTGCCGCCTTACCGAAGGAGATGTGGACGCTCGCGTCCGACGTACAGATCCTCCATGGGCGTCGCATCTGCCGCCCCAAGCCACTGTGTTCCGAGTGCTCTGTCCGGGACGAGTGCGATTTCTACGCGCACGTGCTTACGAAAGAAGCGGAACGCAGGCCAACCGCGAAGAAGACACGAGCGAAGTCACGTGACCCGCGCCGATTTCGAACGTCTGGTCGATGAAGCGGTCGCGCTGATCCCCAAGCGCTTCCGCAGAGAGATCAAGAACCTCGCCGTCGTGGTCGAGGATGCCCCGAGTCTCGAACTGCTCGACGAAATGGAGATCGAGCCGCCGGATACCCTCTATGGGCTGTACCAGGGAACGCCGCTCACCGAGCGGACCTGGGCACACGGCAACCAGCTCCCCGATCGAATCACGCTGTATCAGGAGCCTATCGAGGCTGACTGCGACGACGAGGACGAAGTCAGGGCTGTGATCGGGGAGACGCTCATTCACGAGGTCGGGCACTACTTCGGCATGAGCGAGGAACAGATCGAAGAGATTGAGGAGCGGTACTGGCGCGGCGAGACACTCGCCGAGGATGAAGATTGATGGGGCCGTTTCCTCGCGCCCGGAAACGCTTCGGCCAGCACTTTCTCGAACCTGCCTGGGTCGCCAGACTCATTACGGCTGTGGCCCCTTCGGCCGATGAAACGCTTCTCGAGATCGGTCCGGGACGCGGCGCCCTGACGCTGCCGCTGGCTGAACGAGCCGGCCGCGTCATCGCCGTCGAGCTCGATCGGGACCTGGCTGCGACGCTTGCCACACGCATTCCGGCAAACGTGCGCCTGGTCCGGTCTGATTTTCTGGACGTGAACCTGCCGGAGCTCCTGCAGAGCGAGCGAACACCGGTGCGGGTCGTTGGCAATCTCCCCTACAACGTGGCGTCACCCATTCTGTTTCGCTTGCTCGCGGCCGCCGAAGACGGGCGTCTCCTTCGCGAAGCGACACTGATGCTGCAGCGGGAGGTCGCTGATCGACTGTTGGCCGGGCCCGGTGGAGCTGATTACGGCGCGATGTCGATCCAGGTGCAGCTGCGAGCCGAGGTCGAACGGGTCCTGAGTCTTCCCCCCGGAGCGTTCCGGCCGCCGCCGAAGGTGCATTCCGCCGTCGTGCGGCTCCGCTTCCGGCCACCCCGCGTCGACGTCGGCGCCACGGACGTCTTCGAGCGCGTCGTCCGCGGCCTGTTCCTGCAGCGCCGAAAGACCATCGCCAATGCGCTCAAGCCGGTCGCTGCCTCGTTCGGCCGATCGCCCGCGGAAATCCTCGAACGTGCTCGACTGGACGGCGGACGCCGGCCAGAGACGCTGACCGTCGAGGACGTCGCCAGGCTGTCACAGGCTGTGCTATAGTTTTTTCCCGGAAGTCGTTGTACCCGCCGATCTTCTGCCCCTTCGACGCTCGCGGATCGCGCCCGATGCGTCAAGGGTTTCAGGCGCTCCCAGCGGCCTGATCGTTCGACGTGTCGTGAGGACCCGTCGACACCGCGCGTCGCCGTTCTGCCAGGGGCGGTAACCGAGGTCGGAACAACCAGGTGTCTCGACGCTGGGCTCTGAATGACTCAGTCCGCAGTCCCACACGTGTCGCCGTCGACACTCGAGGTCGTCGCTTTGGGTGGCCTCGGTGAGTTCGGCATGAACATGATGGCGATGTCGTGGGGGGATACGACCGTCCTCATCGACGCGGGTGTGATGTTCCCCGAGCCCGACCAGCTCGGCGTCGACCTCATCATCCCGGACATGTCGTTCGTCGAGGCGCGCCGCGAGAACGTCAAGGCGCTCATCCTCACGCACGGACACGAGGATCATATCGGCGCCGTTCCGCACGTGTTCGAGTTGTTCGATGGTCCGGTCTATGGAACCGCGATGACGCTGGCTTTCATCGAGCCGAAGCTCGAAGAGCACGGCATCGATCCCGGAGACCGGCTCAAGACCGTCAAGCCGCGGCAGCGCGTCACCGTCGGGCCGTTCGCGATCGAGTTCATTCGCGTGACCCACAGCATGCCCGACTGCGTGGCCCTCGCGATCTCGACCCCGGTCGGCACCATCGTCCATACCGGTGATTTCAAGATCGATCAGACGCCAATCGACGGTGAGCACTTCGATCTTCACCGGTTCGCGGAGCTTGGCACCGAAGGTGTGCTCGCGCTCTTTGCCGACAGCACGAACGTCGACCGCCCCGGCTTCACCGGCCCGGAGATCGAGGTCATCGATGCCTTCGAGGAGCTGTTTACCTCTACGGGTGGCAAGCTCGTGGTCGCAACGTTCTCGTCGAGCATCTATCGCATGCAGCTGCTCGTCGACCTCGCGGCGCAGTTCGAGCGCAAGGTCGCGTTCGTCGGACGGAGTGTCATCCAGAACACGGAAATCGCGCAGCGGCTTGGGTATCTGCGGATTCCTTCAGGCATGCAGATTCGCGACTCGGAGATCCAGAACTACGCGTCGCAGGATGTGCTGTGTATCACCACCGGATCGCAGGGAGAACCACAGGCTGCCCTTCCCCGTATCGCCATCGACGATCACCGCTGCGTCAAGCTCGGACCAGATGACACGGTCGTTCTGTCGGCCCGCTCGATCCCCGGCAACGAAAAGGCGATCGCCCGGACGATGAGCCACATTGCCAGACGGGGCGCGGATGTAGTGACACCGGAGATGAAACATGTCCACGTGTCAGGTCACGGCTCAGCTGAAGAATTGAAGCTCGTGCTCTCGCTGGTGCGGCCGCGCTACTTCATCCCGATCCACGGTGAGTATCGGCAACTCTCGCGACACGCGCGGGTTGCCGCCAAGGTCATGCGTGGCCGCGACCGTCATGTCCAGGTTCTGCTGGCGCAGGACGGGGACATCATCCAGTTCGACGCAAACGGCGCTCGCATTGCAGGCAAGGCGCCCACCGGTCGCGTGCTCATCGATACCACGCGCGTCGGAGAGGTCGGCGACGAGGTGCTTCGCGACCGGCGCCATCTTGCTGGCGATGGAGTCGTTGTCGCTGTCGTGGCCATCAGCCGGCATACCGGCACGATCACGGGCGCGCCCGAGTTGGTTGCCAGAGGGTTCGTCGTCGATGAAGGCGAGGAGGAGTCACTCTTCGCCGACGCCAGTCGAGTCATTGCCGATTGCATCGCGTCTGCGGGAGTCGAGGAACGCACAGACCAGGGACTGATGACCGAGAAGCTGCGAATCGAGTTGCGGCGCTTCTTCAAGAAGCGGTCCGGCCGCCGGCCGCTCGTCCTGCCTGTGCTCATGGAGATCTGACCGTGAAGGAGTCCACGCTTTCTCGACGGATCAGCGAATTCCTCGGCGTCGCGCTGTTCGCGCTGGCGCTGATTTGGCTGATCTCGCTCGTTACTCATGACCCGGCCGATCCGGTGTGGTTCTTCACCACCGGCACCGGCGAGCATCCGGTCAACTTCGTCGGCCGCGTCGGTGCGTTTCTCTCAGAGCTGTCATTTCAACTCTTCGGCTACGCGGCGTTCCTGATCCCCGCTGTCATCGCTGTTGCCGGCTGGCATTACTTCTGGTGCCAGACACCCGAGGCGGCCTACACCAAATTGACCGGCGTCGGTCTGCTCTTCCTCGCATCGAGCGCGTTTCTCAGTCTCGTCTTCGGCGAGGCCAACGTTGCAGGCAAGACCTTTTACGCCGGCGGTTCGGCTGGTTCCTGGCTCGGCAGCGGGTTGTCGGAGTATCTCAACCGGACCGGCTCGCTCATCGTCTTGATGACGCTGATCATCCTGGCCGTGATCCTGTCGACGCAGTTCTCGTTCGGCAAGATGTTCGCGACCGCCTCGGTCAACTCGAAGGATCTGTCGTCACGTGGCGTCGGGTGGTTGCGCGGATGGCTGGACGATCGCAAACGGGATCGCGCCCGGCGCGAGGTCATCGCGAAGCAGACCCGCAAGGCAGCCTCGGCCAAAGATGATGCGACCGACGGCGACGAGCAGAGTCCGGCGCGCGGGCCACGAGTGACGCGACCGACGGCGGACAATCCGTCTCCGCGGCAGACGCCGGTCGTTGCGTCGAAGAAGCCCGAGTCGCCTTCGCTTCCGCTGTCCGACCCCGAGCTCAAGTCGCCCGCGCAGAAGCGCCATGGCGCATTCACGCTGCCGCCGATGACACTGCTCGATGCGCCGAAAGCCGAGCGCAAGATCGACGAACGCGTGCTGATGGAGTCGGCGCGGCTGCTCGAGGAGAAGTGCCGCGAGTTTGCCGTGGAGGGACAGGTCGCCCAGATCCATCCCGGTCCGGTTGTCACGACGTTCGAGTTCAAGCCTGAAGCCGGCGTGAAGTACAGCAAGGTTACCGGCCTCGCTGACGACCTCTGCCTCGCGATGCAGGCCGAGTCGGTGCTCATCGACCGCATCCCTGGCAAATCCACCGTCGGTATCCAGATTCCCAACCCGAACCGCGAAGCGATTTCACTGCGCGAGCTTCTCGAGTCCGATGCGTATCAGCGTTCGCAATCGAAGCTCACCCTCGCCCTGGGCAAAACCATTCATGGCGAGCCGTACGTGACCGACCTGGCGACGATGCCGCACCTGCTGATCGCCGGATCGACGGGAACAGGCAAGTCGGTGGGACTCAACGCGATGTTGACCAGCCTGCTCTATCGGGCGACACCCGATGAAGTGCGCTTCATCATGATCGACCCCAAGCGGCTCGAGCTCGGGATGTACGAGGAGATTCCCCATCTGCTCTCCCCTGTCGTCGTCGATCCGAAGAAGGCGGCGAATGCCCTGCGGTGGGCCGTGCGCGAGATGGAAGAGCGCTACAAGACGCTCGCCGCCGAGGGTGTGCGCAACATCGAGCAGTACAACCGCAACGCCCGCCACGTCATCGCTGAGCGGGGAACGGCCGACGACGACGCGCCGAAGCCGCTGCCCTTCATCGTGGTGGTGATCGACGAGTTGGCGGACCTGATGATGGTGGCGAGCAACGAGGTCGAAGAATCGATCGCCAGACTCGCGCAGATGGCGCGCGCCGTCGGCATCCACCTCATTCTGGCGACACAGCGTCCGTCGGTGGACGTGATCACCGGCCTGATCAAGGCCAACCTGCCATCGCGAATCTCGTTCCGTGTCTCGTCGAAGATCGACTCGCGAACGATTCTCGACGGCAATGGCGCCGAGCAACTCCTCGGCAAGGGCGACATGCTCTTCCTGCCGCCGGCATCGTCGCGCGCCATTCGACTGCATGGTCCTTACATCTCCGAACAAGAGAGCGCGCGGCTCGCCAGCTTCCTGCGGAAGCAGGGCAAGCCGGTGTTCGACGACACGATCACCGCCGAAGACGAGAAGAGCGGGCCGGGTGGAGTGGAGTTCGAAAAGGACGAGCTTTACGACGAGGCGTCCCGGATTGTCGTGACCAGCGGTCAGGTGTCGATATCATACTTGCAGCGAAAACTCCGTATCGGCTTCAGCCGCGCGGCGCGGCTGGTGGACATGATGGAAGCCGATGGCCTGGTCTCGCCTGGCGCAGGAGGAAAGCCACGGGAGGTCCTCGTCGATCGCGGGTACTTCGAGGAAGTCGATGCGCAGCTTCGCTAGCCTTCTCATCGTCTTCGTCCTCGGTGCTCCCACCGTGCCCGCATGGGGCGCAGGAGACGCCGTCACCACGGGCGCTCTACACCGATGCACTTCTCCGCGAGCGGTCGCTCCGGCAGGAGATCGAGAATCAGCGCGCCGATACCCCTTCGCCGGCACTGCTGCAGCGGATGCGCACGCTTGTGGAGACGTACGAGCGAATGGCGCGTCAGTTCCCGACCGGCGACTACATGGACAACGCGCTCTGGCAGGGGGCGTTGCTCGCGGCGGATGCGTTCTGGACCTTCGGCGAGGCGACAGATAAGGCGACCGCGCTCGAACTGCTCTCCGCGCTGACTTCGCGGTTCCCGAAAAGCTCACTCGTCCGCGACGTGCCGGCTCACATCAAGCGACTGAAGGCTGCCAAGCCGACTCCGGCGCCAACGCCGGTTCGTGCGGCCGTGACCACACCGGCATCAGCATCAGCACCTGGGCGTGCGACGAACGCCCTGACGGCAGTCAGGCGCGACGTTCTGCCGACGCGTTACGAATCACGCTCAACCTGGGTGAAGAGGTGACCTTCCGATCCGATCGCCTCGACGGTCCGTCGCGTGTCTTCATCGATTTCGACAACACGCGTCCGGTCGAAGCGATCAAGGACGCGACCATCCCGTTCGCCGACGATGTGGTGCGGCAGGTGCGAATCGGCCGTCAGACCGAGTCCCGTACGCGCGTGGTGATGGATCTCACTGGCGCGGGACGTCACAGCATCTACACGTTGTACAACCCGTACCGGGTTGTCATCGACTTCGCGCGCGGACCTGTGGCTCCGTCCACTCTGGTTGCCAAGGCAGCGACCGCTCCGACCGCCACCGTGACTCGCCCACCACCCGCAAATGAGTCTGCGGCGCCAGTCGCCGCGGCCGGACCATCTGCGAAGCCCGCTGAGCCGCCGCCACCGGCCGCGTCGACCGATCTTTCGGAAGCTCCTATAGTCGAGACTGAACTATCCGTACCGGAAGCGCCGACAGTCAATCGTTCTGGCGGGTTCTCGCTCTCGCGGCAACTCGGGCTGCGCGTCTCGCGAGTCGTGATCGACCCGGGCCATGGTGGCCACGATCCCGGAGCCAAGACCAAAGGACTCACCGAAGCCGACCTCGTCCTGGACGTTGCCTTGCGCCTCGAAAAGCTGCTGTCGAAGAAGGACGGCTTCGAGGTCGTGCTCACCAGACGGGTTGATACCTTCGTTCCCCTCGAAGAACGTACCGCAATCGCCAACCGGGAAGGGGCCGACCTGTTTCTGTCGATCCACGCCAATGCCAGCACGAACACCTCGGCTCGCGGCGTGGAAACCTATTTCCTCAATCTGACGGCGAACCCGGAAGCGGAGAGGGTGGCCGCCCGGGAAAACGCCGCCTCATCCCGCAGCATGAGCCAGCTGCCCGACATCGTGAAGGCGATTGCGCTCAACAACAAGATCGAGGAGTCACGCGACTTCGCGTCGATGATTCAGACCTCGCTGGCGTCGCAGCTGCAGAAGACCGACAGCAAGGTGCGAAACCTGGGCGTCAAGCAGGCGCCGTTCATGGTGCTTCTGGGTGCGACGATGCCCAGCGTGCTGGCCGAAATCTCCTTCATCACCAATCGGCAGGAAGCGGCGATGCTGAAGACGGATAAGCACCGTCAGCGCATCGCCGAGGCGCTCTACGGGGGCGTGCTCCGCTATCAGCAGTCACTGAAGGCGGGACCGCAGATCGCTGAACAGTAACTTGCACAATCTGAATTCAGAATGCAGACACCGCCACCATAGACCGAGCGAAGCGGACAGTGTCTGAATTCTGAATTACAGAGTTCAGTTAAGCGTCCACAGCGAGAGCGTCGACAGATCCTTTACGAACACCCGATTGCCTGAGTAGGACGGCTGTGCCCACGTGGCTGCATCGGACAGCTTGTATCGGCGCAGCGGCTCGAACGCCGTACGGCTGTTGCGCGCGACGACGAGCTCCCCGTCTTCCTCCATGCTGAAGAACAGGTCGCCGGATCGCGCGATAGCAGCATGCGCAGCCTGACGTCCTTCTGAAGTCCACAGCGTCTTCCCCGTCTTCACATCGACCGCGAAGTATTGTCCCGAGTTCCGCGTCGAGATTCCGAAGAGGACATCGCCCGCCAGGACCGCATCGCTGAGGCGCATCGGGACGTCCGGGTTCTCCCACGCCGTCTCGACCACCCACTGCGTGCCCTTCTTGCTCACGCGATAGGCCGACGTCGGCGGACCGTTGCTGGCGACGACGAGCAGATCCCCGGCGACGACCGGTGTGTTCGAGTTGGTGAAATTCGGGCTGACGAACGGGCGTTCCCACAGGAGTGCACCCGTGGCCACGTCCACGCCAACCAGCTTGCTCTGCGTGATGGTCACGATCTGACGCGTGCCGCCGAACTCCGCCAACACGGGTGACCCGTAGCCGGGACCGTCTCCCCGCCAAGTCCATCGGACGTCGCCCGTGTTCATGTCGAACGCGGTGATCGCGCCCTCGTCATGTCCTCCGAGGTGAAAGATGACGAGACCGCCCTCGATGATGGGCGAGAAGGAGTGCGTCGTGAACATCGGCACGAGCGCCGATCCCGGCTTCTGCCAGAGCTGTTTGCCGGATGCCGCGTCATACGCGGTCACGATGCCGGTCATGCCGATTGAGAAGAGCCGCCCGTTCGAGAACACCGGTGTCGCCTTGGGCCCCGGCCCGTGTTGAACGGTGGCGCTCATCATCGTGAACTTCGCCTCGTGGCCGGTCTCCCACAGGACCTTGCCGCTCTCGGCGTCGATCCCCATCATCACCTCGCGTTCGCCTTTGCGGGCGAACTGGTAGATGCGATTCCCCACCACGAGGGGCGTGGCATAGCCGAGGCCAACCTCCACCTTCCACTTCTGGTTGAGTTGTGTTGGCCACGCCTGCGGATCGGAAGGCGCCGGCGCAACACCGTCACGATTGGGTCCTCTCCACTGCGTCCAGTCCGACGATGGCTGTTGCGCGTCGAGGGGGATGAAGAACACGGCGAGCAGAATGAGGACGAGCGACGCTCGAATCACACGCATGCGATGACCTCCGGGCTTCAGGTTATTTCGCGCGCACATCATAGCTGGCGAGCACGTTCTGATTTCGAACATAAAGACGTCCACCGCTTACGGCCGGGTGTGCCCACGCGGGCCACCCCTGATCGGCGATCGTGAAGCGGCCCTTCTCGCGATATCCGGCCGGTGATGCCTCGACCAGGCCGACCACGTTGTCCTCGCTCAGCACATAGAGATGACCGTCGGCATATGCGACCGATCCTTTGCCTACGCTGCGGTCGCGCCACAGAACCTTGCCGGTCTCGAACTCCATGCAGGTGAGGATGGAGTTGTTGAAGCCGTACAGATACCCATCGACCAGCACGACGCCACCATGATGGTTCTGCATGTTGCGCGTGAAGTAGATCTCCTGAGCCGTGACGCTCTCCCCTTTCGTCTGCAACTGCAGAAGGGCGCCCCCGGTACCGTAGGCCGACGTGAAGAAGACCTTCCCATTCGCATACACCGGCGTCGTGATGTTGGCCGTGTTGTTGGAGGCAGATCCATGGCGCCACATCAGCTTGCCGTCGGTGGCGCGCACACCAACGCCGGCATTGCCGGTGAAGGCCATGATCGTCCGGACACCCTGCACGTCGGCGACAACAGGAGACGAGTATCCAGCTTCGTCGCTCAGCTCCTTCGTGACCCACACCGTGGCGCCGGTCATCTTGTCGAGCGCGGCGATCCCGGCGCTGCGGCCGCCGGGCGTGACGATGACGCGATTGCCATCGACCAGCGGCGACTCGCTGACGAGCCAATTGATGTTGCGGCCGCTGAACTCACGGAGGATGTTGCGACGCCACACGATTTTGCCGTCGGCCACCATCAGGCAGACGAGATCTCCGTTCTCCGTCAGCACGTAGACGCGATCGGCATCGACCGTAGGCGTGCTTCGCGGCCCGGGCCCGCGATCGTTGTCCTGCGCCGATCCGAGCGCCACCGTCCAGACCGCTTTCCCGCTGGCGCGATCCAGGCTCGTGACGACGCTCTGGCGATCCTTCATGCCCTGCACGAAGACGCGATTGCCCGCAACGGCCACCGAACCGTAGCCGGCGCCAAGCTGCGACGCCGTCCAAGCCAGGGACGGACCCGATCGCGGCCATTGCTGCAGCAACCCGGTGTCTCTGGAGACGCCATTCCGCTCGGCGCCGCGCCACTGCGGCCAGTCTGTTGTTGCCGACTGTGCGCTCAACGTCACGATGGCGCAGGCCACCACGACCGCGCAGACGACAGCCACTTTGCTCATTCTGTGCCTTTACCTAGAAGCCAACCCCTGCGCTGACGCCAAACGTCCGCGGGCGACCCATCTCGCCGATGAAGCCAGACGGTGCCAGTGGACCGTACGCAAATGCCACCGGGATGTAATTCGTGTCGAAGGCATTCCGGATCCAGCCCTCGACGAAGACGAAGCGGCCGCGCATACCCGCACGGAAGTTCGCCAGCGAATAGGCTCCCTGCCGTTCGGTGTTCAGGTCGTCGTACTCGAACGCGCCGGAGAACGTCACCTCACCGCGACCGTAGAGCGTCCCCTGAGCCAAGGCACGTGACACCTGTACGCCGAGCGAGCCCGTATAGTCCGGGGTGTTCGGTACCGTGTTGCCACCCACCGGCACGCCACCCGAGATGCTGTCATCGTCAAAGGTCGCCTTCGTGTACCCGATGCCCCCGAAGACATCCACATTGGGATGTACACGCGCGTTCAAATCGACTTCCACACCCGAACTGCTCGCGCCTCCGACGTTGGCGATGTAGAACTCACCGGGGACGAAGACGTTCGGCAGGTTCAGTTGCATGTCCTCCCAGTCGATGCGGAACACGGCCGCATTGGCCGCGACACGGCCATTCGCCCACGTCGTCTTCACGCCACCCTCGAAGTCCCAGGTGTGCTCTTCGCCGTACAACTCCGTACCAGGCGGCGAAGCTGCATTGAATCCGCCTGCCTTGTAACCCTTGCCGACCGACGCGTACACCATTTTTCCGGGCTGCAGATGGAACGCGGCCGAAAACTGCGGCGAGACATTCGAGAAGCTCTCATCTGCCACGGTTTGCTGGGGCGGCGCGATGGCCGGGGTGTAGAAGACGTTCAGCGTGGCGTCCTTCTGCTCGTAATCGAAGCGCAGGCCGGCGGTCAGGTCCACACGCTCAGCGAGCGTAACGACGCCCTGCCCGAATAATCCGACGCCGACGTCATCGAGGTCCGCCTCCGGCGACGTCTGCCGCACCGGGAACGGGAGGGATGGCGACAGGAACCCTGCCGAGAAATTCCGCGCCGCGTCCTGCTCGTAGTTCTGCGTGAAGAGGAACAGCCCGCCCTGCCACTTGAGTGCGGCGCGATCCGAGAATCGCACCGGCGCGCTGGCCGACGATGCCACGCGCACTTCCTGCGTGAACTGGAAGCTCTCCTCACGGTTGTCGCGGGTGACGAGCGGCAGCGGTGAGTAATCCAGATCGGTCTGGTCCTCGGTCTTCCACTTGAGGAAGCCCGTTGTGCTCGTGAGCGTCAGGCTCGCCCCTTCATGCCGATTCAGGATCGTCGTAGCGAAGATGTCGCGATTCGTGTAGCCCTCGAAGTCACGGGAGGTGTGATACGGATTCTGCCGAAGTCCTCCGAGGTCGCTCAGGGCATAGTCCCCGTCGCGAGCGCGCTCGCCGTTGATGATGACCCGTGTCTCCCAGGTACTGTTCGGCGTCCACAACAGTTGCCCCTTCCCTGCGAATGCGGAGCGCGAATCGACGTCGTTGCCAGTGAGATCGTTGACGGTGTAGCCGTCACGCCGTCCGTACTGCAGTGACACGCCCATACCAAGCGTGTCAGCAACGAGCGGGCCGGAAACGCTGCCACGGACGTCACGCGCGTCGACGTTGCCGAAGGGGACCGACAGATTGCCTGACCACGTGCTCAGCGATGGTCTGGTGCTCGTCACGTTGATCAAACCGCCAAGGGCGTTTCGTCCGAACAGCGCACTTTGCGGTCCGCGAACGAACTCCACCTGATCGACATCGACGAGGTCGATGCTCGCGCTATTGGCATGCAACTGCGGTACGCCGTCGAAGAACGTCGTGATGGAGGGATTCGCCGGGCTCGCCCCGATTCCCCTGAACCGCGCGTTACTCAGCTTGCGGGCGCTGAACTCGGTGAACCAGAGGTTCGGCCCATAGGCGCCGGCCTCGCTCACGATCTGAATCCCGGCATTTTGAAGCGTGGGCCTGGCTACGGTCGTCAAACTCAGTGGCAATGCCTGCGGGTCGGCCGGTTCCTTCTGTGCCGTCACGATCAGTGGTGGTAGTTGAAAGGTGGCCGCGGGTTGACCTGTCTGAGATGTTCCCGACTGCGCCCAGGCAGGAGACGCCAGAAGAAACGCTGACGACACGGCAACGGTAATGACGGCGAGGGATGTGTGCGACCGACGACGAAGGTGAACCATGACCGTCCATTATGCACAGCCACAACGTGTCATGAACGGAGAATCACCGGATCGCGCATGAGCCGGTGCTACGATTAGAGGTCGTCGGGCGCAAGGGATTCCAAGCCGTGGCGTAAATGCCGAAGGGGCCTTAGGCGTATGTGCACAGTTACCCTGTTGCGCCGTTGGAAAATGTTGGTGAGGATGCTCTGATGCGGAAGACGTTCTACCTGGTGGCCACAATGGCTTTGGCTTTGAGCGTGACGCTCCCGGCCCAGGGCCCGCGCCGCGTGCGGGTCGGCGACTGGCCCGAGCTCAGGGGACCCAATCGCGACGGCGTCTCGCGCGAGACGGGGCTCATCAGCTCATGGAAATTGAACGGCGAGAACTTCCTCTGGCGTGTGCCGTACGGCGGGCGTTCCAGTCCGGTCGTCATGGGCGATCGCGTCTACGTTCAGAATCCGGTCGGCAGAGGTGCCGCGCTCCAAGAGCGGGTCATGGCGCTCGACGCCGCGACCGGCAAGACGATCTGGGAGTACAAGGTCAATCTGTACCAGAGCGACGTACCCGCCCACCGCATCGCTTGGGCATCACCTGCGGTCGATCCCGAGTCAGGGAACATCTTCATCCTGACAGGTGGCGCCGAAGCGATCGCACTCAGCCCCGACGGCAAGCGTCTGTGGAGCCGCTCCTTCGGTGAAGAGTTTGCCGCCTTCACCACGCACGGGGGGCGCACGATGTCTCCCATCATCGAAGGTGACCTGGTGATCGTCAGTGCGGCCGTCTCGAACTGGGGCTCGGCGGCGGCACGTGCGCACAGGCTCATCGCCCTCGACAAGCGTACTGGCGATGTCATCTACGTCGCGAATCCCGGCGCCCGCCCCTATGACACTGCGTACGCCCCTCCGACCATTGCCACCATCGGCGGACTGCGACTGCTGATCGCGCCGCTCGGTGACGGAGGCGTGCATGCCATGAAGGTGCAGACCGGTGAGCGCGTGTGGAGCTACGTTGCCACCAAGCGCGCGATCAATACGGGTGTCGCGGTCAGCGGGAACGATGTCTTCATCTCGCACGGGGACGAGAACACCGAGGGTGTCGAACTGGGCCTGGTCGCGGCGATCGATGGCACCCAGAAGGGCGACATCAAGGCGACGAAGTGGGCCACCAAGGGAACCGAATTCGGCTACTCCTCACCCGTGGTCGATGGTCAGCGCTTGTACCAGATCGACAACGGGTCGATGTTGCGCGCGTACGACACGCAGACCGGAAAGCCTGTATGGACGCTTCCGCTGGGCTCGGCGCAGAAGGCATCACCGGTCCTGGCCGACGGGAAGATCTTCGTCGGCAACGACGGCGGTTCGTTCTTCATCATCAGACCCCAGGCCGATAAAGGGGAGATCCTGAGCCGAGTGGAGTTGCCAAACAGCACGAACAGCTGCTGTGGATCGGAAGGGACCCCGGAGCAAGTGCTCGGCAACGCGGCCGTCTCTCGCGGGCGCATCTTCTTCGTGTCGAGCGATGCGATCTACGCCATCGGCTCGAAGCAGCCGACGTCACCCAACGGATTTGCCGTCGACGAACCGGCAGTCGCGGGAAGCGGTGACGCGGCCTACCTGCAGGTGTCGCCGACTGAGCTGCAGCTGACTCCTGGACAGACCGTCAAGCTGCGCGCACGGTCGTTCGACGCCTCGGGCCGGTTCCTGCGCGAGGAGAAGGCGACGTGGTCGCTCGAGGGTCTCGAGGGCAAGATCACCGACGGCGCGCTCACGGTCGCCAACAGTCCCGTCGCGCAGGCGGGACTCATCAAGGCCACTGTGGGCGGACTGTCCGGTGAGGCCCGAGCCCGCGTGGCACGCCCGATGCCGTGGACCGAGAACTTCGACAACTATGCCGACGGCGCCATTCCTCCGGGCTGGGCCAACACCGTTCCTGGCCGCCTTGTCGTCACCACGCTGGACGGTCAGAAGGTGCTTCAGAAGGAACCGCTCAATACGATCTTTCAGCGCGGACGGACCTTCATAGGGCCGACCAACCTGTCGGACTATACGTTCGAGGCTGACGTGCGGGCCCCGCAGCGTCGACGACAGATGGCTGACGTCGGCGTCACCGCGCAGCGCTACTCGCTCGTGCTCTACGGAACCACGCAGCAGCTGAAGCTCGAACCCTGGGAGCCCGAGACCGTACGCACCGTGACGGTCCCGTTCGCCTGGAAGCCCGATACGTGGTATCGCCTGAAGCTCCGCGTTGAAAATCTACCGAACGGCCAGGTGCGAGCGCGTGGGAAGGCATGGCTTGCCACCGATACTGAGCCGGCGGAGTGGATGATCGACAAGACCGACCCGATCGGCAATCGAGAAGGTGCGCCCGGGTTGTTTATCAACGCACCGTTCGGCGCTTACCTCGACAACTTCGCCCTCAGCAAGAACCAGTGATGGCACACTTATGAGCATGTATTCGAGACGAGCCGTTCGCCTTTCTGCCCTCCTGCTCATCCTTCTGACGGTCTGCCTCGTCATCCCGCTACGGTTGTCAGCCTCCGATCCCGGAACGAAGGACTGGCCGATGTGGGGCGGGACACCAGACCGTAACCAGGTCTCGAACATGAAGAACGTCCCATCGGAGTGGGACGTGAAGACGAAGAAGAACATCAAGTGGGTGGCGGAGCTCGGATCGCAGAGTTACGGCAATCCGGTCGTGGCCGGCGGAATGGTGTTTGTCGGGACCAACAACGAGCTGGTTCGCGACCCCAAGCAGGGCGGCGACCGCGGCGTGCTGATGGCCTTCAGCGAATCGACCGGCGAGTTCCTCTGGCAGCAGACGCATGCCAAGCTCGAAGCCGGCCGTGCCAACGACTGGCCCTACCAGGGCGTTGCCTCCTCGCCGTTGGTCGACGGTGAGCGCCTCTATTACGTGAGTAATCGCGGGGTCGTCCTGTGCCTGGACATCAATGGATTTCGTGACAAGGAAAACGACGGGCCGTTCACGGGTGAGACGTTGACCGGTCAGTTCGATGCCGATGTGATCTGGAGTTTCGACATGCTCGAGGAGGTCGGGTCGTACCCGCACAACCTCTCGAACTCCTCTCCGGTCATGCATGGCGATCTCATTTACCTGAGCACATCGAACGGTCAGGACGAGAGCCACGTGCACATTCCATCGCCGCAGGCGCCGTCGATCATCGCGATCAACAAGACAACCGGGAAACTTGTGTGGGAAGACAACTCGGTCGAGGGCCGTATCCTGCACGGCCAGTGGTCAACGCCAGCCGTCGGCACCATCGGCGGCGTCGTGCAGGTCGTCTCGGCTCAGGGCGACGGCTGGGTCCGCGGTTACGAAGCCGAGAGCGGCAAGAAGCTCTGGGAGTTCGACACCAATCCCAAGGACTCGGTGTGGCCTCGCACTCGCAACGAGCTGATTGCGACGCCAGTGATCTACCAGGACCGTGTGTACATCGGAAACGGACAGGATCCCGAGCACGGTGAAGGCGTCGGACACTTCTATGCGATCGACGCGACCAAACGCGGTGACATTACGGAGAGCGGTCGCATCTGGCACTACGACAAGATCCGACGGACGATTTCGACCGCCGCCATTGCTGATGGCCTCCTCTACATCTCTGATTTCAGCGGGTACCTGCGTTGCCTCGATGCCAACACCGGCCAGGAGTACTGGGTGCACGACCTGCTCGCGGCAGTGTGGGCCTCCCCGTTTCTCATCGACGGCAAGGTGTACATCGGCGACGAAGACGGCGACGTCGTCGTCATGGCGCACGGCAAGGAGAAGGTCGTCATCTCCGAGGTGAACATGGGGAGCGCCGTCTACGGGACCATCGTCCCCGCGAACGGCACGATCTATCTCAATAACCGCAGCCAGTTGTTCGCCATCTCCGCGACCAAGTAGCCCAATGCGCGTGGTGCCGGCAACACTCGTCGTGCTCCTGCTGGCGCCGATGCTCGGCGCGCAGCGCCCGGCACCTGCGAGCGCACCTGCCGACGCCTGGCGTCAGTTTCGCGGCACGCCGAACCTGACCGGCGTTTCGGCGAGCACCCCTCCCGCCACGCTGAAAGTCTTGTGGACCTACGACACGAAGGACGTCATCGACTCGTCTGCGGCGGTCGTGGACGGGGTCGTGTACGTCGGCGGTGGCGATGGGGATCTGCTCGCGCTCGATCTGGCGTCGGGCAAACTGCGCTGGAAGTACACCACTGGCAACCTGATTGGTGAATCCTCACCCGCCGTCGGAGACGGAGTTGTTTACATCGGCGATCTTGGTGGACTGCTCCACGCGGTGAACACCAAGGACGGCAGCCGCCTCTGGACCTTCCAGAGCGGGTCGGAGATCAAAGCCTCGCCCGTGATCGTGGGTGACGTGGTTCTCGCAGGTTCCTACGACTCTCATCTGTACGGCCTGGATGGAAAGACCGGCAAGCCGCGATGGAAGGTGCAGACCAACGGGATGGTGCATGGCACACCCGCAGTCGTGAATGGCGTCGCGTTCATCGCGGGCTGCGATGCGATCCTGCGCGCGATCCGCGTGACCGACGGCAAAGAGGTATATCAGATCGAAGCGGGCGCCTACACCGGCGCATCGCCGCTCATCGACGGCGGGCGGGCCTACTTCGGCACGTTCAACAACGAAGTGTTGGCGTTCGACCTCGAGCGCCGGCGCCGTTTGTGGCGGTATGCGCCCGAGGATCGGCAGTTTCCTTTCTATTCGTCGGCCGCAATCGGCAATGGCCGAGTCGTGCTGGGTGGCCGCGACAAGTTCGTGCACGCGCTCGATACCGGCAGCGGCAAGCCGCTCTGGACCTTCGCTACCCGCGCCCGTGTTGATTCTTCTCCAGTCATTGCAGGCGGCCGCGTTTATGTCGGCTCGAGTGACGGTAAGCTCTATGTGCTGGACCTCGAGACAGGTAAACGGCTTTCCGACTTCGACGCCGGCTCCGGGATCACGACCTCCCCCGCCATCGCCAACGGGCGCGTCATCATCGCCTCGCAGGACGGCGTCGTCTACGCGCTCGGGTAACCTCGGGCCTCATCCGTAGTTCGATTTCGCTTGCCGATCCTCCCTCGGCGCTAGATTATTTGCGTTCACAACTGCGTGGCCGGGCGGGTCCTCCGCTCGGAGAGAAGCTTCCACAAGGACTCGTCGCGAGGTGTTGTATGACTCAGACCAATCGACGTCCCTGGGTCCCTTTGGTGGCGGTTGTACTCCTGGTTGCGAGCGAGCTCTCAGGCGCTCTGGTGTCCGCGCAAGGCGCTTTCACGATCTCGGGGGCAGTACGAGATTCGACAGGCTCCATTCTGCCAGGCGTGTCCGTGTCGGCGATCAACGCGGTGACCGCGGCCCAGCGTGCGGCGGTGACTGACTCGAACGGGCGGTATCAGATCACCGGGCTGCCGGGAGGGCGCTATGAAGTCCGCGCCACACTGGCTGGATTCCGAACGGAGATGCGCAGCATCGAGCTGGCCTCCGACACGCCGCTCGACTTCGCGTTGGGCGTGGAGCTTCAGGAACAGATCGTGGTGACTGCCCTCAGACGTGCCGAGCGATTGCAGGACGTCCCCGCGACCGTCGATGCATTCGACGCCGGGATGATCGAGCAGGCCGGCATCACGAGCATGCGCGATTATGTCGGCATGGCATCGCAGATCAGCATGGTCGAGACGCAGAACATCGGGTTCGCGTTTGTCAACGTCCGCGGGTTGTCACAGGTTCGCAACTCCGAGCCCACTGTCGCCGTTGTAGTCGACGGGGTGCTCCAGACAACAGGCCTGGGCTTCTCCGAGGACTTGTTCGACATCGAACAGGTCGAGGTACTCGAAGGGTCCGCAAGGAGCCTTGTACGGCCGGAACGCCAGCGGCGGCGCGATCAACATCATGACCCGGCAGCCAACCAATGCGCTCGAGGGATTCGCCCGGGCGAGCTTTGGCAACGGCGAGAACATGGGCTTCGTCGGATCCGTCAGCGGCGCGATCGTGCCCAACGTGCTGCTCGGCCGCGCGGCCTTGTCGCTCAAGGATGCCGATGGCTGGAGGGAGAACATTACCCTTCACCAGAAAGCGGACCCGTACACGGACCGTTCGTTTCGCGGCAGGCTGCTCTGGCGGCCCTCAGCCACGGTGAGCGGTGATCTGCGTTACGCCTATTCGAACACCGACTCGTTCCAGTCTCAGTTCGTGTCGAACGCACCCAATTTCGTGATGCCTCCACCGGTCGGCGGACTGCCTGGCGCGGCTGCCAACTTTGGCGGCCGGAGCAACGGGACGGCGGAAGTTGTCCCGGGAGTGCCTCCTTCGATTGCTGCCCTCGTTGGCGATCCGAACAACACCAGCGTGCAGATGCAGGGCAACATTGCCGGCGTCGATGACCGCAACGTGACGACGATATCCGGGAAGATCGACTGGCGTACGACGCTTGGCACCGTGACCTCGGTCACCTCGTTCGACAAGCTCGATCTGGTCGGGACTCTCGAGACGTTCCCGTACTTTCCCTTCCTCCAGTCCTCGGCCGATCCGACCGCAGGCACGCGCGACGACGCGCTGGTGCTGCCGCCGGCGCTCTACGGACCGCTCGCCACGATCAACGCCACCACCGGCCAGAACCGATTCCATGACGCCTGGAGCCAGGAAGTCCGCCTCACTTCACCAGACAATCAGCGGATGCGATGGATCCTGGGTGGTTACTTTGTGGCGACCGATCTCGATGTGATGATTTCCGTCAACCGCGATCTCGGTGGTGGCGACGTCGTCCAGGAGACCGACCCGAACATTGGCGGCGTGAACCCGACGGCGCCGTGGAACGAGCGGTTCGTCGCAGCGGTCGCTCCCGTGTTCACCGCGAACCCCGGCGCGATTCCGCCATCATGCCTGACTGGTCCGCTGCCGCCGCCGGTCTGTGCCGCGAACCTCGCGAATCCGAATCAGAATCCCGCCGCGCTGTCCTACAACTTCGACCGCAACGACAACAACGCGTATGCGGGATTCGGACAGGGGAACTTCGACCTCAACGAACAGGTCGAAGTCTCGCTGGCGCTGCGCTACGACCGCGATTCCCGGCAACTCAACATCATGACCCAGCAGGAGTACCTGCCGGTGTTCCCGTTTCCGAGCGGCCGTGAGGGCGACGTGCGCGAGGCGGTCTTCGACGCGTGGCAGCCCAAGGCGACGGTGCGCTGGAAGCCGCGAGACTCGATTTCGGTCTACGGTACCTATGCGCAGGGGTTCCGCAGCGGCGGATTCAATCTGAGTGGTGTTGCTGCCGGTGTCGCGGCGCTGCGATCAGCGGGCGTGCCCGGCATGCCCGAAGGCGTGCGCGATTCCTGGGATCAGGAAGACACACGTGGCTTTGAATTCGGCTTCAAGTCGAGGCTGTTCGGAGGCGCAGGGTCCTTCAACGCATCCACCTTCTACACCCGCATCGACGATGCGTTCACGTTCTTTTTCGTGGCGCCGTTCAATGCGCAGATCATCCGTAACATCGACGAAGCCAGGTCGGGCGGTTTCGAGGCCAATGTCTCGTGGCTGCCGGTCACCGGATTGCAGCTCGACTTCGCGCTCGGACTGCTCGATACCGAGATCCTCCAGAGCGCGTGGATCGGGACCGGCGGCGTCGACATCAGGGGCAAGAAGCTGCCGTTCAACCCGGACTCGACGATCAACGCGGGCGTGGGCTACTCGCGACCGGTGCTCGACGGGTGGCAGGGGTTCGCGCGGTTCGACTGGGAGCGCCTTGGCGAAACGGCCTTCGATCCCGAGAACTTTGCGTTGCGCAATCCGGTCAACCTGGTGAACCTCAGGGGCGGTGTCACGGCCCGTGGCGGCTGGGAGGTCGCGCTCTGGTCCCGTAACCTGACCAACAAGGACTACATGTCGGAGAACATCAACCCGAATGGCATCTCATGGCTCGGCAAGCCGCGCCAGTGGGGAGTCGATGTGACGAAACGATTCTGAAGGGACGCTGACAACTCCCAATGTCCAACTTCCAACTCCCAAAGACACATGTCTTGGAAGTTGGGAGTTGGGAGTTGGGAGTTGATTGACTCAGGTCGGTCTGAACAGATCCTGCTGGATGCCGGCCGCCTCGAACAGGAAGTCGCGCGAGGCCTCGAGCTGCCGCCGCAGCCGGTTCAGGTCGACACCGAGCAGATGACCTTTCCACTTGAGCACCTTCCCCGCGACGATCACCGTCTCGACGTTGGAGCGCTCCATCAGTGACACCACCGCCCCAGGCACGACGTTGAGCGGTGCCACGTTGATCGCCTGGGCGTTGAGCAGGATGATGTCGGCCTCCTTGCCTGGCGTCAGCGTCCCGATCTTGTGATCGAGCTTCAGATCCTTCGCGCCTTCCACGGTGGCAAAGCGGAGCACGTCACGCGTTGTCAGCAACTCAGGGAGGTCCGGCGGATTGCCAGTCTCGAGAGCCATCTGGTTCACAAACGCACGCTGCAGCGCCATCGCCGTGCGCATCTGGGTGAACATGTCTGCCGTCAGCGTGCACTCCACGTCCACGCTCAGAGAAGGCGAGATGCCCATCGCCAGCGTCTTCATGATGGGCGGCATGCCGTGGCGCATGATCATTTCGATCGGCACCGCGAGTGACACTCCGGCGCCAGCATCCTTCACTTTCTGCCAGCTCATGTCGGACATCCCGGTCATGTGGATGAACAGGTTGTCCGGCCCGAACTGGTTGGCCGCAGCCAGGGCATCGAAGGTGGGGCCCATGCCGAAGCTGCCGACGATGTGCGCGGCGATCGGAATCTTCAGCTCGCGCCCAATCGCCCAGGCCGTCTCGAATCCAGGCAAGTAAATCTCACCGCCCATGATCATCGTGAGGAGCTGGTTGTCCGAGGAGAAGTACTGCTTCTTGATGCGCCGAGCGTCGGTCGGATACTGATTGCCAGCCACGTTGCCGGCGCTCTCGAAGTAGCCGAACACGCCGCGGCGGTGCGCATCGGCCAGCCCCTGAATCGCCGCGTCGGAGTGCTCGGGCGAGTGATGAATCTGCGAGATGTCGTGCACCGTCGTGACGCCGCAGTCGATCTGGCTGAGCCCGCCGAACAGCTCGTTGATGTAGACATCCCACGGCCGATACACTGGAGCGAACTTCCCGAGGATGAACTCGAAGTAGTTAATCGCGCCGTGCGGCTTGCCGTCGTTGAACAGCAGACCATCAGCGAGGAAGCTGCGCAGGGCCGTCTCGAACTGGTGATGATGCGTATCGACGAATCCGGGCATGACGATGCGGCCGCGCGCGTCGATCACAGCGGCACCAGAGGCACGGAGGTGTGGACCGACGGCCGCGATCTTCCCGCCTTCTATCAGCACATCGGCTTCTGCGAAGTCACCTACGGCGGGGTCCATCGACATGACGTGGCCGCCGCGAATGATGTAGCGGCGCGCATTCCGGCCGCTGTCCCTCGGGGCATCGTCGCCCTGCGCTGCGGCAGGACGCTCACTGAACAAGCCCAGTCCCGCGACGGCCGCACCAGTCGCTGCAGAGACCTTCAGGAAATCTCGGCGTGAATTTCCCAGCGAAGCGGTATGGTGATGCGGTCGTCCTTCATTGCACATCCTGCACATAGTCGCCCCTCCTCATGCGGGGAGAAGCATACGGCAATTCGATGTCCATTCTGGTAACTGGAAGCGCAGGACACCTTGGTGAAGCACTGATGCGGACGCTGCCGTCCGCCGGTCACCAGGCAGTAGGTCTCGACATCAAGCCGTCTCCCTTTACACAGTGCGTCGGTTCGCTCGTGGATCGCGACTTCGTCAAGGCGTGCATGCAGGGTGTGAACGTCGTGCTCCACACCGCCACGCTCCACAAACCTCATGTCGCGACGCACGCTCGCCAGGATTTCGTCGATACCAACATCACCGGCACTCTGAACCTGCTCGAGGAGGCCATCGCGGCCGGAGTGGAGGTTTTCATCTTTACCAGCACGACAAGCGTCTATGGACGAGCTCTCACCCCGTCAGCAACTGCTCCTGCCGCATGGATTACCGAAGACGTTGTGCCGGTTCCGAGGAACATCTACGGCGTTACGAAGCTCGCCGCTGAAAATCTCTGCGAGCTCTTCTACCGCGATCGCAACCTGCCGTGTCTGATCCTTCGCACGTCGCGATTCTTCCCTGAGGCCGACGATCGCCGCGAGACCAGGCAGGCCTACGCCGACACGAACGTCAAGGTGAACGAGTTTCTGTATCGGCGAGCCGATATCGACGACATCGTTGCCGCCCATCTCCTCGCGATGGACAGGGCGCGCCCACTCGGGTTCGGGCGCTACATCATCAGCGCGTCGACGCCCTTCACGCCGGACGATCTGGAAGAGCTTCGGACCGATGCGCCGGCAGTTGTCGGTCGTCACGTGCCAGAGTACGCGGAGCTCTATGCCGTCCGTGGCTGGCGGATGTTCCCGTCCATCGACCGGGTGTACGTGAACGAGCGCGCGCGACGCGAGCTGGGATGGCGGCCACGCTACGACTTTGCCTACGTCATCGACCGCATCCGCAAGGGCGAGGATCATCGCAGCGCTCTCGCACAGGCGATTGGCGCGAAGGGCTATCACGACGTCGTGTTCGAGGACGGGCCGTACCCGGTCTGACGATCGGCTGCAGCTGGCAGCGCCAGCGACGTCGATCAGAACAACTGCTGAAACGAGGCCGAGAGGCCGAGGAAGTCGGCGCCGATGGTCGTGTAGGCCCCCTTGCTGACGGCAATCCGAACGGCGTTGCTTCGGGACAGTGGCACGGCCAGTGTCGTGCCGGCACGGGAGTTGGCTTGAAAGTCCTGTTTGAAGAGTCCGCCCACGTTGGTGCGTCCTCCCGTGTAGTAATTGATGTTGGCCGAGACCCACAATCCCGGCCGAAACGTTCGTCGCAGGCTGAACTGCGCGGATGCCAGTGGATTCTGCGATCGGATCTGTCCGTTGACGTAGTTGTCGTTGTCCGTGAACAACCACGCGCCACCGTAGATCTCGAACATCCAGGGGCCGACGTTGCGAATGATGGCCGCCTCTGGCTTGAACGCCCACCGATTGTTGCCGAGGTTCACGATACGCTGTGGATCGTATTGCCCGGTGGGCGCCACGATCATGAGGCTGGCCCCCACGTTCAGCCGGGCCTGCCCTGCTATGGCGAACTCTGGCATCCGCCGGGCAGGAGACCCGTAGAGATTCACGCCCACCCTGATGCGAAGGTCGCCAAAACCATTTCTGTCGGCCACCGCACGTTCGTCCAGATAGAGGCCTTCGAGGTGCCCACTGATGATCGGCAGCGCCACCAGCGCGGTCGCCGAGCGACCTGCCAGATCCATCGACCGGCCATACGAGAGAATCGTGCTGTGAATGGTGGCGCTGCCGTCTTCGATCGGCAGTGACGGATCGAACGTCACATCACCATCGTTGAAGACGTACCCCAGGTTGAAGACGTTCACGCCCACCGGGGACACCGTGTACGCGCCTGGCTCCAGTTCCTGCGCTATCGTGGAACCCGAGAGTGAGATGCCAAGCAGGATCAGGAATGCCAGCCGCCGCATACTAGCCAACGAGCTTCATCTTCCTCATCTCGCTGACGGCTCCCTTGACCAGGTCCTCGATGAAATCCTGCAGGTTCTTCGGATCTCTCGTTTCACTGGTTGCGGCCCACACGAGCTGGTCACGTGTGAGGTCGTACACCAGTGTCTCGACGGTGATCGTCGTTATTTCTCTGGACGACAGAGGCGTCACGTAGGCGTTGCTCCACCCGTAGCCGTAGTAGCCCCAGAAGCTCGGATAGTAGCCGGACGACCAGACGACCGCCGAGTACTCTCGTTCCTTCTGGGCGCGCACGGGCCGCAGCGCGACGACCCCTTCCACCTTTGCGCGCTCGAACCAGCCTTTGGCTGTTTCGGCGCTCTTCAGTTCTTCGCGCGGCACGAAGCGGTACGTCGGCGTACCGGTCACGCCTCGCGCAGTCAGCTCCCGCGTGAGCGCCTCCTCCCCTGACATCTGCAGCGACTGACTGTCGGTGATGACGAGGGCGGCGACCTTCTTGCCGGCGAAGTTCAGTCGGGAGACCTCGGGAGACTTCCACACATTGAGGAACTTCGGCGCAGCGAGCGTGGTAACGGTGGCAATCGTCACGAAGAGGGCAAGAGACAGTCGGCGCATGAGCACGTCCTTTCGCTGAGAATCGGATGAAAATCCCGGGCCACTGCCAGCCCGCGCAGCAATGATCGCACGAGGCGATGTTGCACCGCCTTTCATCAAGCTGCCGGCGACAGCCCACATGCGTCACCATCTGTGGTCATTCCGGCCACGCCGCGCCGTGGCTCCCGTGACCAGCCGCGCCTGCGGCCTTCCCGAGTCAGACTTGAATCGGACTGCAGGGGCGACCAATACTGTTCGCCGATGAAGCGACGAGCGACGACGCCCGGGGCAGGCAATCCCTTTGAGAGAGTCAGAAAGGTGGGGCTGGCGCTTCCGGACGTCGAGGCCACCGTCAGGTACGACGGTTCGCCTGTGCTGAAGGCCGCCGGTGTCTTCATGGCCGGCCTCGCCTCGCATCCTTCGGCCGAGCCCGGCACGCTCGTGGTCAAAATGGCGTTGGAGGAGCGCGCAGCGCTCCTCGAGGATGCTCCCGAGACCTACTACGTCACCGACTACTACCGACCGCATCCCGTCGTGCTCGTCCGTCTGTCCCAGATCGACCAGGACGCGCTGCGGGACCTCCTCTTGATCGCGTGGCGGCTGACCGCCGCCAAGACTCAACAGCGAAGACGGCGCCTCACGACGATTGACGAGGCGCTATTGTTATAGCTCGCGCGCAAGGTTTTCGGGCTCCCCCGTTCCAAGGACAGGAGGAGCTATGAACCGCTATTTCGCCTGCCTGATCCTTGCCGGGATTGCACTCGTCAGCTATCCGCGCACCACCGTGGTGGCGTCACCCGCTGGTTCGTCGGCCGATGTCGATGTCCTTGTCGGAGGTGCGCCCCAGCGACGTTACGCCCACGACGGGCGCTGGTACATCGAGGCGCTCAAGGGTCGGGAGTACGCCATTCGTCTGCACAACCCGTACAGCGTCCGCGTCGCCGTCGCGCTATCGGTGGATGGCCTCAATACCATCGACGCACGCGAGACGGCCGCCTCAGGCGCGCGCAAATGGGTGCTCAATCCTTACGAGACGGTCACGATCAGCGGCTGGCAAACCAGCCGAACCCACGCCCGTCGCTTCGAGTTCACGACGGAACAGCAGTCGTACGGTCAGGCGCTCGGGAAGACGGCCAACCTGGGTGTGATATCGGCAGTGTTCTTCCGGGAAAGGGCGCACGTATTCCGTGCCGTTGACCCGGCGCACGACCGCGCGCGCGCCCAGCAGTCGCAACCGCCGTCGGCAGCGCCCGCGGCCGAATCACCAGCCACGGCAGCGAGCGAGAGCAAGCGAGCTGATAACGAATACGCCGCAACCGGCATGGGGCGCAGGACAGATCACGTCGTCGAACAGGTGTGGCTGGACCTCGAGAAGTCGGCGGCGGAAACCGTGACTATTCGATACGAATTCCGCCCGCAGCTCGTGAGGCTCGGAATCCTGCCGTCCCCGATCGCAGATCCACTCCAGCGTCGAGAGGGCGCTCGCGGTTTCGAGCCGGAATTCAGTCCCGAGGTGCCGCGTCCGCGCTGAGTGAGCGCTGCCCATGTTTCCAATTCACGCACCCCCGGCTCCGATACAGTTCCGGATATGAAGGCGGAAGGCAAGGTCGCTGTCGTGACCGGAGCGACGAAAGGTATCGGCCGGGGTGTCGCGCGTGAGCTTGCGCAGCACGGCGCCCGCGTGTACGTCACAGGCCGTTCGGCGCCCGAACACGAACGGCACGATGAGCGGACGACCTTGATGCGGTGCGACCACAGCGTGGACTCCGAGGTCGAAGCGGTCTTCGAGCGCATCCTGAAGGACTGTGGCGCCATCGATATCCTCGTCAACGCCGTGTGGGGCGGCTACGAACGCATGATGGAGGATGGCCAGTTCACCTGGCCGCGTCCCTTCTGGGAGCAGCCGCTGTGGCGCTGGGATGCGATGTTCAGCGCCGGAGTGCGCGCCCATTACCGTGCGAGTCAGCTCGCGGCCACTGGCATGGTGGCGCGGCAAGCCGGATTGATCGTCAACATCTCGCACTGGGCCGCACAGAAACACATCGGCAACGTCGCGTACGGGGTCTCGAAAGCCGCCACCGACAAGATGACGGCCGACATGGCGACCGAGTTGAAGCGCTATGGCGTCACCGTCGTGTCGCTCTACCCGGGAATGGTCCGCACGGAGAAGGTCATGGAAGCCGCCCAATGGCTCGATCTGAGCAACTCCGAGTCACCCGAGTTCATCGGACGTGCCGTCCTGGCATTGGCCACCGATCCTGAGGTGATTCGCCACACTGGTAAGGTCCTCGTGGTCGCATCCATTGGGCAGGAGTACGGCTTCACCGACATTGATGGAAAATCTCCTCGTCCTCTGACACTCGCCGATGTCTGAGTCCGATCGCGCCGGGAGTCCTGTACACGGAGCACTCGCGTCTGAAAGCGATGACGCCCGTGGCATCGCTCTGGTCGTTCGAAACCTGCGCGCGTGGGGCCGGCCGTCGTCCCGTCGCGGTCAATCCCGACGGCAGGTCATGAGTACTGGCTCGATCGATCGGATCCGCTCCTGAACACGATCCTGCCGGGCACTGGCGTCTCGCTGATCGTCAACTTCGGGGATCCATGGGCGGCTGGCCGGACTCTCGCAACGTCCAGGCTACTCCCCTCGATCTGCGTGGCAGGGCCTGTCACCCGCGCGCTGATTCTGACGACCGGACGGTCAGTCCGCGCCGTTGGCGCCGGCTTCACTTCCACATTGACAGCTGACATCCTCGGCATGCCGGCCTCGGAGCTGGTTGATCGCATCGTGCCGCTCGAGGATGTGTGGAGTCGCGACGAGGTCGAGAGGTTGGCAGCGTGGCTCTCGCCTCTTCAGACTTCAGAACGTGTCGCCGCGCTGAGGGACGTGTTGGTGGGCCGGATCGGGCGCGTGCAGAATCCCGATAAGACTGGTCGACTCGGCGGCTCTCGTCATTGGCCGTCAGGGTGGACGTGGATCGATCGAACACCTGGCCGAGCAGGCACGGTCTCACTCGTCAGCAGTTCGCGCGCCGGTTCTCTGCTGCTGCCGGGCTGCCGCCCAAACTGTTCGCCCGCATCACCCGCTTTCAGGCTCTCGTGCGTACGTTGCTCTCCACCGACGTCTCGCAATGGGCTTCGGTGTCTTCGGCCGCCGGATTCTACGACCAGGCCCACATGATCAACGAGTTTCGTGAGTTCGCTGGCTCACCTCCGACGATCTTCTTCCGGCCGCACGGCGTCAGCATCGAGCCCGAGCGCACTCGACTGCGCGGCCGGCCGAGTGACTGGTAACATACTCCCCTCCATCGAGACGGAGCCTATGACGCTCAGAACGATCCGCTGTCGCGCGGCTGTTCTATCAGTCGCAGGTGTACTGCTGGTTTCCATCTGCGCGAGCGCGCAGGATGTGAGCGGCAAGTTCGACGAGTACATGAAGGCGGCCGCGACCTACTCCTTCACTGGCAGCGTCCTCGTGAGCCGCGATGGCAAGGTGCTCTTTGCCAAGGGCTATGGACAAGCCAACGAAGAGTTCGCGGTGCTGAACGCCACCGACACGAAGTTCCGCCTCGGCTCCATCACGAAGCAGTTCACCGCCGCGTCGATTCTTCTGCTGCAGGAGCGTGGGAAGCTCAGTGTGAGCGATCCGATCTGCAAGTTCCTCAAGAACTGTCCCACAGCGTGGGAACCGATCACCGTTCACCATCTCTTGACTCACACCTCGGGCATTCCGAGCTACACGGACGTCAAGAGCCCGGAAGAATATCGACAACTCAGCTTGATGACCGTCACGCCAGCTGGCTTTGTCGAGACTTTCAAGAGCAAGTCGCTCGAGTTCGCCGTCGGCCAGCGTTTCAAGTACGACAACTCGGGCTACTTCCTGCTCGGGTATCTCATCGAGCTGATTTCCGGTCAAAGCTACGAAGCGTTCCTGAAGGAGAACATCTTCGGTCCGCTGAAGATGACCAACAGCGGCTACGACACCCACGACCGCATTCTCAGGAACCGCGCAACGGGTTACTCGAACCGCAACGGCGTCCGGATCAATTCGGATTACCTCGACATGACGGTGCCCTACGCGGCCGGTTCGCTCTATTCAACGGTCGACGACCTCATGACGTGGACCGAAGCCTTATTCTCTGGCAGGCTCCTCACCGCCAAGTCGCTTGAAGCAATGCTCACGGACAATCTGGGCAGTTACGCGTACGGCGTCGCGGTGAGCCGCATGCACAACCGCAAGGTTGTCAGTCACGGTGGTGGCATCAACGGCTTCAGCACCCAGCTTTCGCGCTTTCCTGAAGATCGGGTCACGATCATCGTACTCCGCAATGCCGACTACGGCATGCCTGTACCGGAGAGGATTACGCAGTCTTTGGCAGCCATCGTATTCGGGGAGACATACCAGCTCCCCTCCAAAGAGTAAGTGGCCAAGACGAAGTTCGGATCCGTTGCCGAGTACATCGCCGCGCAACCCAAAGAGGCGCGCGGCGTCCTCACGCGTGTGCGGGGTGTCATTCGAAAAGCAGTGCCGAAGGCTGAAGAGGTCATCTCGTACCAGATTCCGGCTTACAAAGTGAACGGGCGAGTGATCATCTATTTCGCCGGCTGGAGGCGTCACTATTCGATTTACCCTGCGACGAAGCGTCTCGTAGCGGCGTTCAAGAAAGAACTCGCACCCTACGAGATCAACAACAGGGGGACGGTCCGCTTTCCGCTCTCAGAACCGGTCCCGGTCAAGCTGATCGCTTCGCTGGCAAAGTTTCGCGCGAAGGAAGTCGCCGGGACGGCCGAACCCAAGACCAGGCTGACCAAGGCCAGCCCAGCCGCGTTTATCAAACAGGTGACGGACGAGCGGCGACGTCGCGACTGCCAGGAATTACTCACGCTGATGCAGAACGTGACCGGCGACGAACCGAAGATGTGGGGTTCCAGCATCGTCGGTTTTGGTCGATATCGCTACAAGTACGCCACCGGGCGCGAGGCCGAGAGCCTGTTGACAGGATTCTCACCTCGCAAACAGAATCTCGTGCTCTATCTCGGTCCGGGCATCGAGAATAAGAACCTGATGGCCAGGCTGGGCAAGCACAAGACTGGCAAGGGCTGCCTGTATCTCACACGACTCGATGATGTCGACAGGGGCGTGCTCCGGACACTCGTCGGGGAGTCAGTTGCGATCATGCGCAAGCAATCCGTGCGGAAGTGAGGAGGACGTATGGTGCGAGGGCTATCGCATTCTCGTGGCGCTCTTCGGTCTGTGCTCGGGCTCCGCGTTTGCCCAGGAGGTCGACGCTCGCGCGGCGTTGCTGGCTTCGATGAAGGCGATGGGCGCCGACAAACTGAAGACGATCGAGATTGCCGGCGCAGGCTCCTCGTCGCTCATCGGCCAGCAGTACACAGTCGAGGGTAACTGGCCGCAGTTCGAGGTGGCCAACTACACCCGCGCGATCGACTTCGACGCGAAGTGGTCGCGTGAAGACTACACGCGACGCCAGGGCAACTTCCCCACCTTCGGGCGCGTGCCGATGGCCGAACAGAGCATCACCGCCATCGTCAGCGGATCACACGCGTGGGACATGCGCGACGGGAAGCCCGTCGTCCTGACGCGACCCTATCTCGATGGCGTGGCCTTCAATGACCTCCGGCAGCTCGAGCTCGCGATCACGCCGCATGGCTTCCTCAAGGAAGCACTCGCCGCCAAGGATGCGAAGGCGATCAAGATCCAGTACAACGGCGCCTCGGACTTCGGGCTCTCGCAGCACGGCCGGTGGGTGACCATGGTCGCGTTCACGTTCCTTGGAAAGTACAAGATCGTTGGCACCATCGACGACCGCAACCTGGTGGAACTGGTAGGCACCTGGTTCCCGAACCCGGTGTACGGCGACATGGACTACGAGATGCGCTATACGGAGTACAAGGACTTCGACGGGGTGCAGTTCCCCATGCTGCTGCACACGCACCAGGGAGATCCGAGGCTCAACACGGCGCACAACTACTACGAATACCGGGTCACGAGCGTGAAGCCGAATGCGCCCGTCACGACGATGCCCGTGCCGGACGAGGTGAAGTCGGCCGTGGTGCCGCGCGCCCGCGTGGAGAGCCAGCAACTGGCAACCGGTGTCTGGCTACTGGGAGGCGGCACGCATAACAGCCTGCTCGTGGAGTTCAAGGATTACGTTGCCGTCGTCGACGCGCCGAACAACGAGGAGCGCTCGCTGGCGGTGATTGCCGAGGCCGCGCGCCTCGCTCCCGGGAAGCCGGTTCAGTACGTGATCAACACGCATCATCACTTCGACCACGCCGGTGGGCTGCGGACCTATCTCTCTCAAGGCACCACCATCGTCACGCACGAATCGAACAAGCAGTACTACCTCGACATCATGTTCTACCCCGCGCCACGGACGCTGCAGCCAGACCGGTTTGCACTCTTCAATCCGATGTACTGGATCAGCCGGAGGCCACCGCCGATTGAAACCGTCGAGGGCGAGCCGCGCAGCACGGCGAAGTATGTCGTCACCGACGGTGAGCGCATCCTCGAGATCGTCAAAGTAGAGGACGTGGCGTACCAGTTGGGAGATCGCTCGTATACGCAGGGCAACCACAGCCAGGACATGCTGATTGCGTTCCTGCCGAAGGAGAAGATCCTGTTCAACGCGGATCTCTACTCACCTCCGGCAGCGGGAGCTACACCTCCCAAGCCCACGCCGAGTATGCGGACGCTGGACCAGAACATCCGCAGGCTGAAGTTCGATGTGATGCAGCACGCGCCGGCGCATGGACGCGTGGGGACGCATGAAGAGTTCATGCGTTTGGTGACGGCCGACGGCGACCGCGAGCGAACTAGAGGCTCGCCGCAGCCGCCCGCTGGTTCACAGCGTAGGCTTTGCCCGCTTCGCGGGCGAGCCGTCTTGACCGGAGATTTGACCCAGTCAGCACGAGCGGTCGCGGCTGAGGCACCGGGGCGTGACACCTCGACGACCTCAGGCGCGCCGCCGTCGCTCGCAGCCTCTTCCAGCCGACCACGCTGCAGCGTGCGCTGGACATCCTGGGCTTCGTGCAGGCGGATCCGATCCGCGCACCAGCACGAGCCCAGGATCTCACGCTGCGCCACCGCGTCACCGGCTACCGTGCCGGCGATCTCGAGCGCCACTACTCCGACCTCGACGTTCACGAGGACTTCTTCGTCAACTATGGCTTCGTGACGAGCGCTCTGCAGGGTCTGATGCACCCGCGCGGCGGGCCGGCGCCCTGGACCGCCGCACGCGGACGCCAGGTGCGGACGCTGCTCGAGTTCGTACGCGCGCGGGCCGCGGTCCATCCGCGGGAGGTGGACGCACATTTCTCACACGGGACAGTCACCAACTACTGGGGCGGTTCATCCAATGCGACGACCCATCTGCTCGACGCGATGCACTACCGCGGTCTCTTGCGAGTGGTCCGTCGTGAGGCTGGCATTCGCATTTACGCCGCACACGAACACCCTCCGGTCGCCCGTGACGCGGTGGCCCGCCGCGCACATCTTGACGCGCTCGTCGATGTCGTCGTCTCGAAGTACGCGCCCCTCCCGTCGGCCAGCCTGTCCACTCTCGTCCGACGCCTGCGCTACGCGGCTCCGCAGTGGACGGGTCAGCTGAGCACTGCACTGCAGCGGGCGAAGCGCCGGCTGGCGCACACACGCATCGAAGGTGTGGACTGGTACTGGCCGGCAACCAACGACTCGGTCGCGCCCGAGACGGGCGATGTGGTCCGTCTGCTGGCGCCGTTCGATCCTGTCGTCTGGGATCGCCGGAGGTTCGAGATCCTGTGGGGCTGGGCGTATCGCTTCGAGGCGTACACGCCCGTGCCGCGGCGCAAGCTCGGGTACTATGCGCTGCCGCTGCTCTGGCGCGATCGTGTCATCGGCTGGGCGAATGTGTCGGTGACGTCCGGCCGCCTGCAGGCGAGGTTCGGTTATGTCGCGTCCCGTCCGCGTGGTCCGGTCTTCCGGACACGCGCTCGAGCAGGAACTGGATCGTCTCCGCCTGTTTCTCGGATTGCCGTCACAGTTGACCTGATGTACTCTGCGCCGCAGATCCGGCTCAGTCGAATGGAGAACGTCATGAACGCTGCCCGACTCATCTTCGCTGTTGGTCTCCTCGTCGCCTCGACGACGATCGCGTACGCGCAAGGTGGACAGGATTTCAGCAAGGTCGAGATCAAGGCCACCAAGGTGACCGACAAGTTCTACACGCTCGAGGGTCAGGGTGGGACCATCGGCGTCCTGATCGGGCCAGACGGCGTCTTCATGGTCGACACCCAGTTCGCCCCGCTCAGCGACAAGATCGCGGCCGCCATCAAGCAACTCACGCCGCAGCCGATCAAGTTCGTCGTGAATACGCACCTGCATGGCGATCACTCGGGTGGCGATGTGAATTTCGCGAAGATGGGGGCGACCATCATCGCGCGTGAAGAACTGCGTTTCCGTCTGGCACACCCGAACCCGCAGGCCAACGGCCAGCCTGGCGTGCCGATGGACGGCCGTCGGGTTGCCGAAGCAGACCTACCGCGAAAAGCTGACGCTTCACATGAACGGTGAGGAAGTGCAGCTCATCGCGATCCCGCGGGCACACACCGACGGTGACACGATGATCTACTTCCCGGGACTCGACATCATCATGACCGGCGACTTCTATCGGGCGATCCAGTACCCGAACGTGGACCGGGCCAACGGCGGATCCTTGCAGGGCTTGATCGATGGGTTGGGCACGGTGATCGGACATGCCGGGCCGAACACGAAGATCATCCCGGGCCATGGACCGACGGTCGATCGCGCGGCGGTCACGGCCCACCGCGACATCGCAATCGCTGTTCGCGATCGCGTCGCGGCGCAGCTGGCGCAGGGCAAGAGCGAGGACGAAGTGGTTGCAGCCAAGGTGACGGCGGACCTGGATGCCAAGATTCAGCAGGCAGGTACCACCGGCGAGCGCTTCGTGCGTCAGGCGTACGCCGACTTGAAGGCGACGCGGTAGGAGAGGTCAGACCCCGTTACGCTATTGCGCGGCCGTGATGGAGTCCACGTGGATCGTCTTGGTCTTCGCGTCCAGGGTCCCGACGACCGACACCTTCTGGGCCGCGAACTTTTCGGGTGTCTGCTGGTCGCTGAGCGTGTAGGCGTTCTTGCCGTCGAACAGCACGTACATCGCGTCGTGCGAGATGATGCAGGCCCTCACACACTCGGCATCGGTCGGCCCCATCCGCATCTGCGCGTGGCTGCCGTTTGCGCAGAAGTGATCGGTGATGACGCCGTTGAAGGTTTGCGTGCCCTGGGCTGCGGATAGTCCCACAACGGCAAGGAGACCCACGAACAGCTTGCGTATCATGCTCACACTGTAGTCTCGATAACGCGATGGAGTAAACGGTGATGCGGCAACTCGTCTGGATCGCGCCTGGTGATCGCGTGCTCGGCGCTGGCATGGCCGGCTGAGGCACAGGTCAATCCCCTTCCGGTGTTACCGCCCAAGCCATATCCGCCGGCGCCACGACTGGCCGACGGCACGCCGAACCTCGGGCCGGTCGAGCCCAACAAGGGCTATTGGCATCTGGCGCAGTTCCAGGACTACAAGCAGGTCCTGCTCCATCCCAAAGAGATTCCCTATCAGCCGTGGGCGAAAGCACTGGCGATGCAACGAAGGGCCGATCTCTCGAAGTGGGATCCACAGGGCTACTGCATGCCGCCATCAGGTCCACGCCTGATGACGACACCGTTCCCCATGGAGATCCTCCAACTGCCTGAGCAGAAGCGGATCGTGATGATCTACGAAGGCGGCACGCACATCTGGCGCGTGATCTATATGGACGGCCGTTCGCATCCGAAAGGCGACGCACTGAACCCGACATGGCTCGGCCATTCCGTCGGACGCTGGGAGGGAGACACGCTGGTCGTCGACGTCGTGGGGTTCAACGAAGGGAGCTGGATCGATATGGTCGGCGACCCGCATACCGATCGTCTGCACCTGGTCGAACGATACACGCGCAAGGATCTCTACACGTTGCGCTATGAGGCCACCATTGACGATCCCGGCGCCTACACCGAGCCGTGGACGATCGGCTTCGACATCGTCTGGGATCCCAAGGGCGAGATCCAGGAGTACATCTGCCAGGAGAACAGCCCCTGGATGCGTCGCCTCTTTACCGAGATCCGGGAGAAGGTCGACCGGAAGTAAGGATTGATAGCGTGCGATGGTTTTCACCAAGCGCTTGCGTGAAGGGATCCGGCGTGGCCGGATCAAGTGCAGCGTTCGCGTCTGGACGCGGCCGCACGTCAAGGTCGGTGGCCGTTATCCGATGGACGAAGGGCACATCGTCGTTGATTCGATCGAATCGATCGAGATGAGCGACATCACGCACGATCTCGCGCGCGAGTCGGGTTTCGCGGGCGTCGATGACCTTCTACAGATCGCACGTCATGGGCAGGGTGAGAACGTGTACTTGATTCGCTTCCATTACCTGCCGCCAGGCGGTTGGGAGAGGTAGCGGTCAACTCCCAAACCGCAAGATCCAACTCCCAAGTGCCCATTGGGAGTTTGGGGGTTGGGAGTTGGGAGTTGTCTAGGGACGTCGCCCCTCGGGCAGCACCAGCAGGTTCTCCTTGTCGGCCGTCAGCACTCGCGGCGGTGCCGGCGTTCCACTGCGGAATGGCCGCTCTGCCCTCTTCGTAGAGCGATTCGAGCGGTCCCCACACCTTGTCCGTGCCGTTGTGGAACAGGTCCCCAATCAGCAAGATCGGTCAGGGTCCCGCGCAGTTCCGGATATTCGCGGATCATCTTGCCGAAGCTGAAACCCGAGTAGTACTCGCAGACGAGGCGTCGCATCCGGTCCACGCCTTCGTTGAAGACCGCGCCCCACTTGCCCAGCTGCGCCTCCGACGTGTCGTTGCGCGACAACCCCTCGACGATCGCATCCGACGCCAGCTGCCCCGACTTGAGCGCAAGCAGCACACCTGACGAGTACAACGGATCGAGGAATCCGAACGCGTCACCGACCAGGACCCAGCCGTCGCCGGCCACTCTCGTCGATCGATACGAGTAGTCCTTCGTGGCGAAGTATCCGGTCACCTTCCTGGCCTTCGCAACGCGCTGCTTGACGCCGGGACACAGCTCGACTTCCTCCTCGTAGGTCTGGCCGTAGTTGGTGCGCCCTTTGAAGAGATAGTCGAACGGCGCGACGACACCGATGCTCACGATGTTGTCGTGCTGCGGGATGTACCAGAACCAGCCCTGCTTGTTTCCGTTCTGGATGACGAGCGTCGCCCCTTCGTCGCGGCCGGTGTCGCGATACGCGTTCTCCCAGTAGGTCCAGATCGCGCCCTTGTTGAGGATCGGATCCCACACGCGCAGCCCGAGCCGATTCATCAGCAGGCCGTTCTGTCCGCTGGCGTCGACAACGACCTTCGCGCGCACTCGCGAAAGCCCTGCTCGTCGCGGATCTTCACGCCGACTGCGCGATCGCCCTCGAACAGCACGTCGTGCACGCGCACACCCTCATGGACGTCGACGCCGTGCTCGCGCGCGTTGTCGAGCATCATCTTGTCGAACTCGCTGCGCACGACCTGCCACGTCTGAGAGCACTCGTGCGGCTTGTTGTCCCAGAAGTAGAACGGCGCCGACTCGCGTCCCTCCGAGTTCACGAACTGCACGCTGTACTTCTTGACGAAGTGGCTGGCCTGCATCTTCGGCAGCATGTCGAGCTGCTTGAGGACCCAATAGGTCTCGGGGATCAGCGACTCGCCGATGTGAAACCGCGGAAAGCGTTCCCGCTCGAAGAGCTGAACGGCAATGCCCTGCTTGGCGAGCAGCGTCGACACCGTCGAGCCTGCCGGGCCCCCCGACCGATGACACGACGGAACCTCAGGATCCGATCGTTGCTCGTGTTCATGTTCACCTTCTACGACAAATCGATTGGCCTTCATCTCGAACCGCGGCAGCGTGCCGGACTCGACGACATGCACGTTGACACTCAGGCCGAGTGCCTCTCGCAGGTGATACGCCACTCGCGAGGCTACCGCATTACTGTCCTCGAACTCCGGCGCGACCTCAATCTCCAGGCGCAGCGATCGCATCGAGCCTTGCCGCGACACGACCGAGCGGAATTCAACGACTTCCGGCAAGCCGCCGCACGACCGATTCGATGCCGACCGGGTACACGTTCACCCCGCGAATGTTGACCATGTCGTCGGCGCGTCCCAGGATGCCGCCTTCGAGCCGCGCCCACGTGCGGCCGCATGCGACACGGCTCCGAACGCCGGACGACGAGGTCTCCGGTACGGTAACGGATCACCGGGCTGGCCGTCCGTCCAAGGTTGGTCAGCACCAGTTCCCCGGTCTGCCCATCGCTCACCTCGGGTCCGTCTGTGCGGAGTCGATCACCTCGGCAATGAACTCCGCCTCGTTGATATGCAGCGAGCCGGGCGCCTCCCAGCACTCGAAGCTCACCGGACCGACTTCGGTCAGGCCGTGGTGATCGATGACGCGCGCGCCCCAGCTGCGCTCGATCCGCTCGCGCGTCGCCGGAATGCTGCCGCCTGGCTCTCCCGCAACGATCAGCATGCGGACGGTGCCCTCGCTCAGTGGCCGGCGGCGCTCGTGTTCGGCGATCTCCGCCAGCCTCAGCGCGTAGGTTGGCGTGCAGCACACGACGGTCGCACCGATCGTTTCGATCATCGACAGGCGGATCTGGCTCGACATGCCGCCGCCTGGAACGCAGTGCAGTCCGATCTGCGGGCCGGCCTCGAATCCCGCCCAGAAGCCGAGGAACGGACCAAACGAGAACGGAAAGAACACGCGGTCGCCGGGCTTGACGCGCGCTCCTCGATACACGGCCTTCCAGCACTCGAGCAGCCACTGCCAGCTCTCATTGGTATCGATCCAGCGCAGCGGGCGTCCGGTCGACGAGGAGGTCTGACAGTAGCGGGTGTAACTGCCGAGCGGCTCGGTCAGCGCCGTACCCCACGGCGGGTTGGCCGCCTGATCGGCGTTGAGCTCCGCCTTCGTGGTCAGCGGCAGCCTCCTGAAGTCTTCCGGAAGGCGCAGCCTGCCGATGTCGATGCCCGGCGTCGTCGCAGCTTGCGCGTGTAGAACTGGTTCCGCCCGTTGATCGCCTGCAGCAACTCCGAGAGCCGGCGGCCCTGGCACTCGGCCAGCCGGTCGCGATCCAGTTGCTCGACCTCCAGCATCTAGGCGTCGGCCTCCGCCGAGACCTCGAAGCGGCCGGCGATCTCAGGCGGCAGCGGCCGCGCCTTCATGACGCCGTCTCGCCCCGCGGCTGACGCACACGACGGTGACGGTTCCCGTCGCGATCTTCTCCGTCTCCTTTTGTCAGCGTGCACACGTAGCGCATGCTCTTCTCGCCATGGCGACGATGCGGATACGCGCGTCGAACTCGTCTTCGAATCGCAGCGGCCGGTGATAGTCGAAGCCCGCGGACACGCGAGGAAATCCGACGTTGGCGCCGCGCGCCGCAATGCTCAGCCCCGCCTCCGCCAGAGCGCGTGCTCGGCCTCCTCCATGTAGCGGAAGTACACGCTGAAATGGACGATGCCTGCGGAGTCGACTTCGTGGAACGTGACGCGGCGGTGGAGGGTGTACTCGGAGAGAGGCATCACGCTAGGTCCGACGGGGCGGCGGTGCGAATCATGTGTACCGATCCCGCGTGCTCGGGCAGGAAGAAGCGCTTGAGCAGCCCGTCGACGCGCAGCAGCCCTTCGCGTGTCAGGGCGACACGCTGCTCGCTGCGTTCGGCCAGGTATCCGTCGGCCGCGATCGAATCGAGCGGCTCTCGGAAACGCTGCAGCACGTCGGTGCCGTACTTGTCGCGGAAGTAGCCGGCCGGATGGACCCAAGCTTCAGCTGAAGGATGAACTCGCGAATCAGCCGTTCCTCGTGCGTCGGGCGATAGGCGCGATTCAGCGGGATCTCGTCGCGCCGGATCGCCGCCGCATACGTCTCCCAGGTATCGAGGTTCTGAACGTGGACGCCGTTCATGTGGCCGAAGGAGGCGACGCCGAGCCCGACCATGTCCGCGCCCTGCCAGAGGCGATCGGTGTAGATGAACCGCGTTCGATCAGGATTCTTCACCGCCGTGTACGCGCTGCGGACGTGGTAGCCGGCCGGCTTCGAGCGCCTCGAACGCTTCCCTAACCCAGCGCCGCTTCGTCGACCAGTCAGCAACCGGCTGCGCGAACCGGCCCGTGCCCTTCAGCAGGTTTCCGCTGATGGTCGTGTTGAACGGCAGCTCCATCTGGTAGATGGTCACGCTGTCGGGTTGGAGCTCGAGAGTGCGGTCGATACAGGCACGCCAGTTTTCGTCGGTCTCGCCGAGCATGCCGGCGATGAGGTCGATGTTGATCTGCGGGAAGGCCAGCGAACGCGCGAACGCATAGGCCCGGCCGATCTCCGGCGATCGGTGCGCCCGTCCGTTGAGATCGAGGATCTCGTCGCTGAAGTTCTCGACGCCCAGGCTCAGGCGCGTCACGCCGATTCCGCGAATCGACGCCAGCTTCGCCTCGGTCAGCGTGCCCGGCTCGCACTCGAAGGTCACTTCCTCAGCCTCGCGCCAGGAGGTCACCGCATTCAGACGCGAGACCAGCCCCTCGAGCTGTTTCGTCGAGAGGAATGACGGCGTCCCGCCGCCGAAGTACACGAAGTTCAGCGGCCGACCGGCAATCGAAGGAAGGTTCGCGTACAGCTCCCACTCGTGCGCCAGCACATCGAGGTAGTCGCCGACTTCCTGCGCGTTCTTGTCGGTGTAGACACGGAAGTAGCAGAAGTGACACCGCTTCCGGCAGAACGGGATGTGGAGATATAACCCGAGCGGCACACCCGGTGCCGGCGAGGCGCCTCGAGCGCAGGCCGCCCGTCAGACGCGACTGCCGCCGTGCTCCACGCCGAGAACGGCGGATACGTCGCAACGAAATAGCTGCCGACTTCGGTCGGATCTGCCAGGGCGGACGGGGTGCGATCGACCACGGTGAAACCACTATATACCGCGGTGCACCAGTTGACACGTGCGGGACCCGACTGCAACACTCACGCGGCGAGTGTCGTATATTTCGGGCTTCCACAGCACGCGTACTGATATTGATGATTCACATCCACAGCGGTTGCGGGCAATCCCGCGCAACGCCGGTGCTCCAATCAACATGACCGAAACGGTGAGGACGAAACGAATGGGCTGGGTGATCTTCGTCGCAGGGGCCGTCCTGTCCTGGGGCGCGTATGGAGCGCTGCTGCATCTCGGACAAACACAGCTGGGGAATCCGCTGAAGGCGCTGCTCTGCGTCGGCGCGGCCTATTTCCTGATCGGCGTGCTGCTCCCGGTCGTCGCCTTGAGCTCGCAAGGCCAGCTGTCCGACTTTCGGAACCCAGGGGCTGATCAACGCGACGGTCGCGGGGCGCTCGGCGCAGCCGGCGCGGCCTGCATCATCTGGGCGTTCAGGACGGGCGGCCTTCCGGTCTACGTCATGCCCCTCGTCTTCGGCGGCGCGCCCATCGTGAACGTCGTCGTCTCGATGGTGATCCATCCGCCGAAGACCGCGCTCAACCCGATGCTGTTCGTCGGCTTCCTGCTCGCCTCGATCGGCGCAGGGATGGTGTTGTATTTCCGTCCGACGGCATGAACCATGGCGGGTCAGGCGACCCGCCTGTCACATGCCGATCGCGAAGAGGCTGCTCTCGGTCCGGATATACCAGCGGCCGTCGACCAGCGCCGGCGTGGCGAGCGTGCCTTCGCCGATGCGGTTGGTACGAAGCAGCTCGAAGGTGGGTCCTGCCTTCAGCACGAACGTCTCCCCTTCGTCGTTGGTGAAGAAGATCTTGCCATCGACGGCGACCGGTGAAGCCGAGAAGCCTTCGCGCCGCGCGACACCGAGCCGGTTCTGCCACATCACCTTCCCGCTCGTCGCATCGAAGCTCGTCACGATGCTCTGCATGTCGTTGACCATGTAGAGGTGCTCGCCATACAGAATCGGCGAAGGCACGAACGGCGATCCACGCGGGCTCGTCCACGCGAGGTGGCTGCGCGTGACGTCACCCTTGCCGCCGGGCCGAATCGCGAGTGTCGGACCTGCGCGCCCTGACGAACAGAACACCATGCCGTAGCCGACGACAGGCGTTGGAATCACCTCGTATGTCGTCCCACCGCAGCTCCACAGCTCAGCGCCGGTATCGGGGTTGTATGCCTGCACCCTGAGCTGTCCATTCACGATGATCTCGTCGTGATCGACGACGCGAACGGCGATCGGTGTGCCCCAGCCGACGTTCGCCTCTCGTGGCGTGGACCAGAGCGTCTTCCCCGTCCGGGTATCGAAGGCGGCGATGAACGAGTTGCGTGACTGGTCCTGATACAGGATCAGGCGATCCTTGTAGAGCAATGGCGATCCGGCGGTGCCGTGATACGCCTCCATCGGGCCGAGGTCGCGATGCCAGACCTGCTTGCCGTTCATGTCGAGCGCCAGCAGCCCTCTGGGACCGAACGAGGCATACACGCGCTGCCCGTCGGTAGCCGGCGTGGCTGACGCGAATCCGTTCTTGTAGTGATTGCCGTAAGGAGTGCGCCCGTCGGGGGCAAAGGTCTCCCAGATCTTCATGCCGTCCGAGCGTCGATACGCCACGACCGAGAGCCGGCGGCCCCCATCATAGGCGGTCGTCAAAAAAATGCGATCGCCCCAGACAATGGGCGACGAGTTGCCGCTGCCGGGCACCGGCACCTTCCACTTGACGTTCTCCGTGCCCGACCAGCTGTCCGGATAGCCTGTTCCGCTGACCACTCCCTGACCCGATGGGCCGCGCCAGCGCGCCCAGTATTTCGCCCCTTCACCGCTGTCACCCACCATCTGCACCGCCGGCGCCGGCTGCTGCCCTGTCGAGCTCGAGCGACGGAAGCAGGATCGCGGCGGCCGCGATCGAGACGAAGATCATCCGCACGATGGAAGAGGTGCCCCTGTTGCTCATTTGTTGACCCGCAGATCGAATGCCGCCATTTCAGCGAGGTTCCGAACCAGGAGATATCCACCGGCAATCGCTGGCACGTTCCACGTCTTGCCTTCGAGCACGGAAACCGGGTGATTTCCTCGTGTCGATCGGGGGTTGCACGGACGAGCGCAAGATCGCCGTCTTCGGTCAGGACGATCAGATTGTTACCGGCAAGGAGGACCTGGCCATACCCATATCGGCCGCCCTTCCACTTGATCTCACCGGTTTCGGCGTCCATAGCGGCAAGGATCCCTTCGTCGAGGCCGTAGATCACCCCGTCGCGCAGGACCGATCCGGAGAATCGATTCTTCATCCGGTTGTTGCGCCAGACCTCTCGCACCGAGAAACGCTCGCCGTCTCTGCTCAACTCCATCATGGCACAGCCAGCGCCGTAACTTGCCGAGACGAACACGCGGTTGTCGCCGATGACGAGTGGCTGCGCCGCGTTGATCCCGTTGTAGGTCGGGAATGGATATTCCCACAACACCTTCCCGTCACCCGGCACGAGGCCCATCATTCGTGTCGCGCTGACGACCAGAAGTTGCCGCACACCATTGAGCGTCACCAGCATCGGCGATCAGTACGCCTGCTTGTCACCGAGCGCCGACCAGGTGCGCTTCCCGGTGTGCCGGTCGTAGCCAACGATCGACTTGCCCATTGGTACCACCAGGCAGGACGATCACCGTGTCATCGACAATGAGCGGCGCGGCGGCCATGCCCCAGTCCAGGTTGCGCGCCGTCGCTGTCGGTGAGGATGTTCGTGCGCCACAGCACTTTCCCGCTGGCCTCGTCGAGCGCGCGCAGCTCGCCGGTCGCGCCAAGCGCGTACACTCGCCCGTCGGACCAGGTCGGCGTTGCTCTGGGACCGTCTCCGCCCATCGACTCGCGGAACTCGGCCGACCACGTGTTGGTCCAGAGCTCGCGGCCGGTTGGCACCTCGTACGCCGCAACCACCTCCTGCGATCCTCGCTGCTCGATCGTGAAGGCGCGTCCGCGCGCGACGACAAACGATGCGTATCCGCCACCGACCGGCTGCTTCCACAGCGGTGTCAGCCCTGCCGCCGGCCAATCGGCAAGCACCGGCACTTCCTGGTATGTCCCGTCGCGTTTCGGGCCGCGGAAGTCGGTCCAGTACGGAGCCGGCTCGGCTGACGCGACCGCCGCAGTCCTGGTGTTCAGCCCAGGTGCGGTCGTTCCCGGCTCGATGCTGGGCGCTGCCGCGGCAGCTGACGCAGCTGCGGGTTGCGATGCCGGAACGGGAGCCGTCACCCGCTGCGCCTCGCGATGACGCTCGATTCGCTCCGCCTGGATCTGGCTCGACTCGACGAACGTCGGACGTGGCACACCGCCCCCGTCCATGACGAACCGCAGCCCGACGAACTGGTAGAGCGCCCCGCCAAGCACGAGGAGCCCGGCGAGCGCGAAGGCGATGAACTTCAGGATCCTGCGAATCACTCGGTACTCCGTGCTCCTGCCTGTCTCTGTCCGATCGCATAGATGAACGACGCGGTGCGCACGAAGATCTGCCCATCGGAGACGGCCGGCGAGCTCAGCGTGTAGTCCTGCAGATCGTTTTCCGCCAGCAGCTCGAACTTGGGCCCCGATCGAATGACCGTCGTGACCCCGTCTTCGTCGGTGATGTAGATCTTCCCGTCGGCCAGCACCGCCGATCCGCTGTAGGTCGCGTTGCGCAGACGCTGTGGTCCGTAGACGACCTTTCCACTCTTCGCCTCGAGAACGTAGAGAATTCCGCGATCATTGATCGAGTACAGATACGTCCCATCGGTGACCGGCGTCGGCACGTCGGGGCCGTTGTTGAAGGACCACAGCACGTGCGAGGCCGTCACGTCGCCGCGGCCACCGGGCTTCAATGCCAGCAACGGGCGCTCACGCGATGGTGCAAACAGCAGATCGCCGTGCACGACCGGCGACGCGACGATCCGGAAGGCGCCGTTGTTGGTCGGATTGAGGCCGTCGGCTCGCCAGAGTTCCTTGCCGGTCGCGGGCTCGTGGCCCGTCACCACGTCACCACCGGTGATGACAATCTCCGTCGATGTTGCCGTAGCGCAGGAGAGCCGGCGTCGTGTACGCGTCCGGCGATTCGAAGCGCGCTCGAGTCGGACGGAGCACACGCCAGATCGTCTTGCCGGTCGCCTTGTCGATCCGCAGCAGGTAGGACGGATCGTCGGTGTGCATGCCGTGAAGAACCTGCACGTACAGCGAATCCTCGAACAGCAGCGGCGACGAGGCGTATCCCCACTGGAGGCCGAATCGTCCGTAATCCGTTTGTATGTCGCGCGCCCACAGCTCCTTGCCTGCAAAATCGAACGCCTTGAGCACGCCGGTCCCGGTCATGACCCACACCGACCGTCCATCGGTCACCGGCGATGGTGATGACATCTGCTGCTTCATCATCCGGCGGTTGCCGTCGCCGAGCGGACGTTTCCAGCGCACCGCACCGTTTGCGCGATCCACTGCCCACAGCGCCAGGCTGGAGCCTTCGCCGACGTTCAGGAAGACGTGATCGCCCCATACGATCGGCGTTGCGCCGGAGCGTTCCGGCATCGCGAGCTTCCAGGTGACGTTCTCCGTGGTTGACCACCGCACCGGCAGGTTCTTCTCCGCGCTGATGCCGTTGAGCGAAGGGCCACGCCACTGCGGCCAGTGTTCGGCCTGAATGTTTGAGACTCCGAATATGAAGACCGATAGAAGGACTCCCAGCGACTTCCTCATCCAGCTACTCCGATCGGAGAGAGGCGAGCAGCGGCATGCGTGTCGCTGCCCGCAGAGCGATTACCGAGGATAACAGACCGGTCATGAGCACTGCGATCATCAGCAGAGCACTTCCGCTCGTGAACGGCAGACGACTGCCGCGCTCGGCGACTGCCGGGGCAATCGCCAGCGCGGCGGAAAGCGCGCCGGCCGTCAGCCCTGCAACGAGCAGCAGCACGTTTTCCGCGACCACCATCGCCATGACGTGCGCGCGCCGGTAGCCGACCGCCCCAAGCAGAGCCAGTTCACGCTTGCGCTCGAGCACATTACGCAAGAGCACTGTCGCCAGCCCGAAGGTGCCGAGAAGAAGGCCAAGCCCACCCAGCGTCTGGAACGTCGAGAGGTACGTGTTCTCGACGCGATGGAACTGAGCCAGCCGTGCCGCGGTCCCGGTGACGCTGCGCGCCAAGATCGGCGAACCCGTCCTCGAGCGTGGATTCGAGGTCCGCCATCGGCGCCTCTCCGGCTCGCACGAGCAGCACTCTGAAGCCATCCTGTTCCGGGAACAGCTTCAGAAACGACTCCTCCGCCATCAGCAACTCGCCCTGGAAGATGCTGTCGCGCAACGCGGCCACCAGGCGCAGGCGGATCTCGCCGTCACCTCGCGGCAGCACGATCTCGTCCCCGAGCTTCTTGTGAAGTACATAGGTCATCGAGTTGGCATCGGCGATCACCGGAATGGCGCCGTCCGCCTCGCTCCTCTCGAGCAGGAGCCAGGGATTCACACGCTCGGCCTCGGTCTCGGCCAGACTGCTCTGAAACGCGAAGCGTCCCTCTTGCAGGAAACTCTGGCGCTGCCGCAACGATCCGTGGACTTCTCGGCTCGTACAAATTCAAGCAGCTCGCATCGTCACCGGGCAGCAGGCGCAGTGGTTCGAAGGTGACCGATGGATCGAGATTGAACAGGTTGAGCGCCTCGCGCCCCTCGCGCGTATTCGGGTCCTGCACCACCGGAAGCAGCGTCTCGATCAACAAGTCGTAGCCGCCGACACCCGATCGCGGCCCCGTGTCGGTTAGTTGATCGCCACGCCGAAACGCCTCGACCGAGATGAGGATGAACGTCGCCGCGGCGATGACAGCAATCGACAGCACACTGCGTCCAGGGCGATACGTTGCCGTTCGCATCCCCAGCATCGACACCGACAGCCAGCCATGACCGTAGATCGCACTGCGCGCCCGATGCCTGAGCCACCAGGCTGCCGCGCACAACGACGCCAGCAAGAGCGCCGAACCGGCCCCGAAGAATGCTCCGACGCGATCGATCGCGCCGGCCGTCGCGCCCACGATCAGCAACACGGCCACGAGAGCCAGCGTCACCGTGGCAATCGGCCACCTCCACTGACGCAAGGCCCCAGGAACCCACGAACCGTTCTTTGGGAGTTGGGAGTTGGACAGTTGGGAGTTTTCAATCGTCCCCATGAGCAGGCTGCGTTCCGAGATGCGACCAAGCGCTCGCAACGTCCACCAGATGCAGGCAATCGCTGCCACGACGCCGCCAACAGCACCGGCGGCGATCGACGCCGGTGAGACATGCAGCGTGAGCGCTGTGGTTCCGACGGCATCGACCCACCACGAGCGGAGCCCGAACATCATCAGCCACGCGTAGCCGATCGCACCGACGACGCCGAGGATGCTGCCAATCACAGCCAGCAGCACACCTTCCTGCAGGAACAACCACCGGACACGGGCGGGACCCACGCCCACCGCTCTGAGCAGCCCCACCTCGCGACACGCGCTGTTCGATACCCAGCTTGAAGAACAGGACCACGAGCAAGAGCGCCGACACGACGATGAAGAAGCTGAAGTAGACGAAGTACTCACCGAAGTCCGTGGCGCCGCGTGAAGCCTCGAGGCCCTGCTGGCGCACGTCGATTACGGCGACGCCGAGAGCGAGCGGGTCGGCGGCGGCACGAAGCCGCTGGATGTATTGGTCGCGCGCGGCCGTCAGCGATTGACCGGCTTCCGGTCTCACGCGAATCGACGTCATCGATCCATATCGCGTCTGCCACAACGGCTGCCCCGTTTCCAGCGAGACGAACGCCTTCGGCGTCGTGCGATATCTCTCCCAGTACTCCTCATCCACCTTGCGGATGCGGCGCAGGTCGACGGGAAACGGAGGATTCCAGTCGTCGAGCGTCGGCGAATCGGTAATCCCCGGGTAGGTCGGCGCCATGTTTCGATCGCCACGCTCGATCGGCACGACACCCGACACCGTCATCGTTGTCGTCCTGGTGACGAGTCGCCCCGGTTCTTCCCAAGCGTAGTACTCCATCGTCACGACGTCACCACCCCTGGCCTGCAGTTCTTTGGCAGCCCAGTCGTTCAAGACGATGGAGGCTTGAGGTGTGATTGAGGCAGGCTGGGTGATCGGCTCGATGGTTCTGAGGTCGAGCGCGGTTACGAGAGAATATGGAACCTCGCGCTCGCCAAGTCGGATGCTGTTGGCGAGGTACGTGAACAGCGGGCTCGCCTGCATCGCGGTGCCTTTGAGCGCATCCATCGCCGCGCTCGCATGCGCATCGTCCAGGACGCCCGCGGTCGCGCCGACCACGAGCACGCCAGCGGGATCGGCGGTTTCAAGCAGATAACCCAGATCTTCGAGCTGGGCCTGCCGCCTGACGAGATCGCGCAGGGTTGCGGCGGCATCGGCAGGTGGACTCAGCCCGCTTGACACGAGGATCGTGTTCACACGGCCGCCGATGTCGAGGTCCCGCTGCAGCCGCGAGAGCGGCACGAACACCGCCGAGACTTCACCTTGTTGTGCCTCCAGCGAAAACTCACCGAGCGATTCGACCGGCAACACCCTGGCGATGGTGAGCCGCACCGACTGCCCCACGGTGTCGCGCTGGCCGTGCAGCGACTCGAGCGGGATGTCGGTCGGGCGCTGCACGCGGACGAGAATCGCCTCGCCTGCGCTCGCACCGAGCTGTCGCGCGAGCGCAGGGCTGATGAAGGCTTCTCTATCCTCCGGGCCGCTGATGCCTGACACGCCGTGGAAGCGCCAGAAGCGATCGTCCACGCCGTAGACTCTCGCCTGCGCAACACGACGTCCTTCGTTTTGCGCCGCGATCATCCCCTGCGCGATGACCAGGGGCACTGCAGCCGAGAAACCCTGCTTGAACTCGGCCTGGGTCGCCAGGTCCTGCGCCAGCTGCTCCCGAAAGAGATTCGCCGATGCGATGACCTGATCCGTTCGACCCAGACGGCCGAGGAGCAGGTCGCGCAGACTGCCGCGGACGGAGTCCCCCACGAGCAGCGCGCCCGCGAGCACCGCAACAGCGGTGGCAACACCCAGCACCACCGCCACGTTCGTGCGCCAGTAGTACGTCAGGCTGCGGAGGACTATCTGCCGTGGGCGCATACCTGCGCTTCCCATTTGACCGTGAAGATACTCGACCGGTGTGCCATCCGTTTATAGTCCCGCCTGATACCCGGCCCTGGCATTGACGTTCACGCGCCGGCCTTTGACGCGAACGTCCAGCCGATGCCAGCCGGTGGGCGAGACGCCACGAGGTGAGAAGCTCAGAATGTAGCGCTGGCGGAATTCCTCGAGGATTCGCAGAAACGTCTGCGACAGGTCACGCGTCGACTCGACCTCGAGGACGGCGCCTCCCGTCAGCTTGGCGAGATCCTTCAGAAAGGTGGGACTGATGCGGTTGCGCATCGCGACGCCGTACACCACGACATCGGATCGCCGCGCCGCCTGGAGCACGGCAGCAGGAGAAAGAAAGCTCGCCGTATCGACACCATCGCTGAACACGATCAATAGACTCCGCCCCACGTCGGCGCTGGCAAGCGCGAGCGCGCCGGACGCGCCGTCTACGAGCGAGGTCTGCCCTGAAGGCTCCACGCTTGCCAGGGCCTGGCGGATGCGAGGAATGTCGCCAGTCAATTCATGCGGAAGGCGGACGACGTGGCTGAACGTCAGAAGCGCTGCCCGATCGTCGCCGGCGAGTCGCTGCAGCAGCGCATCACCGGCGCGGCGCAAATGATCCAGGCGCTCTCCGCTGACGCTCGCACTGATATCGAGACCGAGAATCACATTCAGGGGAAGTTTCTCGAGGCTGACGAAGTCCACCTCCTGCAGGACGCCCTCGTCGCGGACCTCGAAGTCCTGCGGTCGAAGGCCGCGCACGACCTGGCCGCGGTCTGTAACGAGTACGTCCACACGAATGGCATCGACTCGCGACGAGAACGTTGGCTGCTGCGCCCCAACAGCGGCGGTGCTCAGGGCGACGGCGATCCCAAGAACGGCTTTCACCGCGACTCCGTCCGGACTTGTTCGTACAGCGCGGTGACGATGCCCTCGAGGTCGCGCGTCTGTGAGGTGTAGTAGCTCCACCACGGATCGTCCGCGAGCTGTGGTTCGTCTCGACTGAGTACGGGCTGAATCGCCGCCAGCGCCTCTGCGCGGTTCCCAAGACTCGCGGCCAGAGTGCCGAGCGCCAACTGCGGTGACTGCGCGCGTGGATACAGGTCGGCCGCGCGCGAATACGCCTTCCGCGCCTCGTCGCCGAGGCCCAGTGCGTCCGCCTCAGCACCGAGGAACATGTTGCCGTAGTACAGGAGCAACCGGTTCTTCGTCTCCATCGTCGCGCGACGCAGTTCGACGATCGCTTCCTTATGACGACCTCGCCGGCCGAGGATACGACCTAAACGGATTCGCGCCTCGTTTCGGCGCGGCTCGCGCTCGAGAGACTCGCGGAACAGCCGCTCCGCCCTCCCCAACTCGTCGTCCTCGGTTCCAACCAGGTTGAACAGATCCCGCGCAAGGTTCGTTGACTGGAGAGTGTTCTGAACCTGTGGACCGCTGAACCACTCGCGGGCGCAGGCAGCGAAGAAGAGCATCTCGGAATCACGAGGGAAGAGTTGCACGGATCGATCGACATGCCACGCCTCCATCTGTTCAGTCGCCTGCATGTAGCCGTTGACCGCCAGGTACCAGCGGCGAACAGTCTCGTCCGCGCCCGGATCCGACCCCAGCTTGCGCGTGTTCCCGGGGCGAACCCGGTCGAGCAACCGTCTACCCATCTCCCATTGAACGCCGGCATCATCGACGCCGGTCTGTTGACCGTCGGCGAGAAACAGCATGATCGAACCGGTCCGCGGACGGCGTGCCGGATCCTGGTTGGCGGTCTCGCCGCCGACCATCGCGATGTCCGAGTGAAGCACTGCCCCCCGCTTCAGAACCCGATTTTCCCCACCCCGATCGATCACTTCCTTCGCGATCGTCTGGAGGCGTCTGAGTTCGTCCCGGCCATACGGAATGATTCTCGTGCGAAGCCGAGGCTGCGATACGTGGAAGATGCCGCTGAATGGTTCGGGCTCGACTGGTGTCGAGAAGACGTGGATGTCGGGTTCGCGAACCAGGCTGACAACCGTTCCGACGTCCATCCACACGAACCACAACGTGTTCCGGTCCCACGATGCGACGCGCTGCAAGGGCTCGTCGACCTCGCCGAGCTCGTGCTGCTCGACTGCCTCGAGCCACTGCCGCAGTCGATCCACCCGGTCAGGAGTTCGGTCCTGTCCACCCGCAGTCAGGCCAGCCCACAGCATCATGCTGACGACGATGGCTGGGCGTGGCTTCACGATGGTTCCGATCGTTAATCGAGTTTCAGCAGCCGGACGGCGTTACGCCAATAGATCTGCTCGCGCTCCTCGGTCGTGATCGGCAGACGATCGACGATGGCGATCGTATCGCGGATGTACTGACGCCCGCCTTGCGGATCGAATGGCGCGTCGGAGGCGAAGAGGACCTGATCAACCCCGAAAAAGCGCAGGCCGCATACCGTCGCATCGTAGGCGCCGAAGAGCGCCGTGTCGGCGTAGAACATCTTGAAGTAGTCGAGCGGGCGCTTCTTCAGCTCCTTGAGGAGCTTCGTGTAGTCGCGATCCGAGGTGCGCGCGCCAAGCTGATCCCAGCCCGGGCCAACGCGCCCCTCGAAATAGGGAATCATGCCGCCCATGTGATGGGTGATGACCTTCAGGTTCGGGTGGCGGTCGAAAGTGCCGGAGAACACCAGCCTCGACATCGCGACGCTCGACTCGTACGGCCATCCCAACGTCCACCAGATCTCGTAAAGCGACCGATCCTCTGTCGCGTAGTCGGCCATGTCCGCGCTGCGATACGGGTGCAGCCAGATGGGAAAATCGCGCGCCGCCATGGCGGCGAAGATCGGCTGGAACGCCGGCAGGTCGAGCGGCTTGCCCTGAACGTTGCTGCACATCTGGATGCCACGAGCGTTGAGGCCGTCCATCGTCCGCTCCAGCTCCCGCATGGCCGCATCGGCGTCGTTCATCGGCAACGACGCGATGAAGCCGGGAAAGCGATCGGGGTAGCGCTGCACGAGCTCCGCCATCCCGTCGTTCCCGCGCTGCGCGAGGTCGACGGCATCGCTCAGGCTCGCGTACGCGTCCACCGGCGGCGTGGCAACCGAGAGGATCTGCTGATACTCCGGGTGCGCGTCCATGATCTCGAACCGCACGTCGAGATCGACCAGCATCGGTACGCCGCGTACCCGCTTGCCGACGTCTTTCATCGTTCCAGCCAGCTCGCTCATCCGGTCGACGTAGCGTTTCGGGAAGATGTGGTTGAACACGTCGATCTTTCGCATCCGCGCTCCCTCTGAAGACGTTCAGCGTTCCTCGGCGACGGCTCGCCGCCGCGCTGCCACTTGCTGAAGTGGCCTGTCAGGTAACGGACATCCGTGAACCCATGCTTCCGGAGCACCGCGCCCGCCATCCACGCGCGCGGACCGTGACCGCAGTACACGACGACGGTGTCGCGGCGAGATCCTGGAATCGAGTCAACCCGTCCTCGTATCGCTTCAAACGGTATGTGTATCGCTCCGGGAACATGCCCCTGGGCGAACTCCGTCTCCGTTCGCACGTCGATGATCGTCGGCGCCGTGCCCGAATCGATCTGCTCGAGAAGTGTCGCGGCAGATACCTCGGTTCCGCGCAGATGGCTGGGTTCCGCGCCTGCGGGAATCGACACGATCCAGGCCGCCACTCCCAGTGCAGCGACAACCGCCGCGAGCAAGTAGAACGCGGCGGCATACGACCCGGTTCGCTCTGCCCACACGGCAAGGAACAGCGGACCAATGGCCGACGCCACGACGGTCATCGCCTGCGCAACGCCCTGAATTCGTCCGAGGTGCCGGCGGCCGTAGGCCTGCCCCCAGAAACTGAAGAACACCACTGTGATGAACCCGCCGGCAATTCCCATCGCCACCGCCTGCACCATGACCTGTCCCTGCGTCGAGACGTGCGCGAGAGCCGCAAGCCCCATAGCCAGGACGGCCATCGCCGCAACGAGGATGACCCGCAGCGAGACGCGCGGCGCCAGCGCACCGGCCGCAAAGTTGCCGGCCAGACCGGTGATCGCGGTCACGGCAAGCGCGGTGTAGTAGATGTCGGGCGTGAATCCGCGCTCGACGAGAATCGATTCGTTCAGCAGGCCGATTCCCGACGCCACGAGACCATAGATCGAGCTGGCCAGCCCGAACACCCAGAACGCAGGCGAGCGAAGCGCCTCGAAGAGTGTGGCTTCTGCTCCAGCGTTCGTGGTGTCCTCCGCGTCGGCCGTCACCTGCGCTGAGGCTTCCCCGTCTACATTCACGCCGATCGCTTCCGGTGACGACCGGTCCAGCCACCACGCCAGCGGTGCGAGTCCGGCGAGGAGGGCGACGCCAATCGATGCCCACGCAATCCGCCAGCCAGCCGATTGCACGACGGCGCCCACGATCGGAAACGCGGCCATGAACCCGATGCTCATCACGAGCGCATAGACCGCCATCGCGACAGTCAGTCGCCGCCGGAACCACTTCCCCACCATCGCGAGGCTGACCACCGACAGCGCGCTCTGACCGAAGCCGCGAGTCAACGTCACCAGCACCAGCAACGCCGATCACGGCGCTCGTCTGGCTCATGGCGAGCACGGTCAGCCCCAGGGCGACGGCGATCACGGTGAGAACGATTCGACTGCCCACCCGATCGATCAGGCGGCCGACGCCAAGGCAGAACAACGCGCCCACCAGTGTCGCCACGAGATTGATCTGCGCAAACGTGATACGGCTCAACGACAGATCGCGCAGGAGCGGTTCCGTGATGAGCCCGAGTCCCTGGGTCCGCCCGGGCAGCGTTCCGACCATCGCGAGGGCCGCCACGCCCAGCACCACCCATCCGTAATAGATGCGCTCCCGAGCCTGCGGGGCGATGAGCGCGCTGCTGCCGGTCTGACTCATGGTCACCTTATTAGACGACGCGGCGGAGCCGACCGTCCGAGATGTCGAAGCGGATCGGAAACTGCCCGGCGAGCCGTTCGCTGTGCGTGACGACGATCAGGATGTTGCGCAGCCGCGCATGCAGGTCGAGCAGCATACTCGCCACCGTTGACGCCGAAGCCTGATCCAGGTTGCCAGTCGGTTCATCGCAGAGGACGAGCCGCGGCTGACGAACGAGCGCTCTTGCGATCGCAGCGCGCTGCTTTTCGCCGCCTGAGAGTTCACCTGGACGATGGTCCAGCCGTTCCCCTAATCCGACCTGCTCGAGGCAGGCCCGTGCACGTTCGGCGTCACCGCTCCCGTTGCCCCTGGCGACCAGCGTCGGCACGAGCACGTTCTCGAGGACCGTGCATTGCGGCAGCAGGCAATGATCCTGAAACACGAACCCGATGCTGGTGTTGCGAAAGTCGGCCAGCGCAGAGGCGGTCAGATCGAACGGGTTCTGCCCATCGAGAGTGATGCTTCCCTGCGACGGCGGCTCGAGCGCACCGAGCATGTACAGCAGCGAGCTTTTGCCGCTGCCCGAGGGGCCGGTGATCGCAGCGGCATCCCCTGGTGAGAGCGAGAAGCTCACATCCGACAACACGGTCAACGGACCGCGCGGGGTCGGGTACTGCTTGCTGACGCCTGTCACCTTCAGCACGGCAGGCCCGCGCTGGCTCGACGAGCGACCATCTCGTACACCTCGAGCAACCGGCTCGCCGATCCGGCCACCGTGTAGTGGTCACGCACACCTTCGAAGGCCTTGTTCGCCAACTGCGCTGATAGCGCGCGGTCGCTCCACAGTTGATACAACCCATCGGCGATTGCGTCAGGATCGTCCGGGTTCACGAGCAGCCCGCCGCCGGTCTTCTCCACCATCTCGGTGAACGAACCGCGTCTGGGCTGCACCACGGGCACGCCGCTTGCCATCGCTTCGAGGAGGAACATCCCCTTCGGCTCGTCGTAGGTCGCCGGCACGGACAACACATCGAGGCCACGAAGAAACGTCTGCTTGCCGGCGCGATCCAGTGCTCCGTGGTACGAGAACTCACCACCGAGGCCCGCGGTCGTCAGGGTGTCTTGAGCCTTCGCGAGGTACTCGCGATGATTCGGCGCGAGGTACCCGGCAACCTGGAGGACGATGCGCGCATTTCCGGTGCGGCGCCTGAACCTGACGTACGCATCGGCCAGGACGTGCAGCCCTTTCTCCGGCGCCACGCGTGCGAAGTACCCCACGCGATACTCATCACTGGTCTGCCCCGGCGTACGGCGCTCGAAGCCGGTCATCGTGATGCCGAGCGGGACGACCGACATGCGATCGGCCGGGATCCGCAGGAAGTCCGTCATGAACCGGGCGCAGTACTCACTGACGGCAATGAAGTGATCGACGTTGCGGACCTGCTCCCGTATGAGCGCGATCGCTGGATCGCGGTAGGCCACGGCGAGCTCACTCAGAAAGAGCTCTTCACCCTGCAGCGTGCACAGGATCGGCCGCTGGAACGCGCGTCGCAGCGGCTTGGCCATCGCGATGACCAGCGAGTTCGGGATGTTGATCACATCCGGGGGTGGTTCGTCACGCGTCCACTCCACCAGCTTCTCGAACTCCTTGCGAAGGACCCCCTGCTCGCCTTGCAGCGTCGAGATCGTCATCTCACCGAGCACGCGCGCCTCCGGCGAGACCGCGCGGCCGGCAAGGGCGCTAATGACCCGGGGTGAATCCCATAGCTTGTCGAGAAAGCGAGGCGTCCGCCGGAACAGCGACGAGGTACCTGCTGCAGGTAGACGCTGATCCCTCCGAAGAGCACGTCGGGCCGGCTGACGTTCGTCTCGTCCGTTCGCGTGGGTGTGTAGACAGGGATCAGCGTGACGTCGTGCCCACGTGCCATCAACTCCGCCGCGAGCCCGTTGTCGCGGAAACAGCTCCCGCAGTACATCCCCGCCGCGCCCGCAGTGATGGATAGGATTCTCATGCACCCGCGCGGAGTGTCCTCAACAAATGACTCCCGACCCCATTACAAAGCTGTGCTCTGGAAGGCGCGAGCGCGGAAGAGGAACTCGACGATGTTGCCTTCGTGCGGCTGACGCCAGTTGAGCTGTGTCGTCGGCACGCGGCCGAAGTTCAGTCGATCGACGTGCACCGCGTCGAGCAGCCGGCGCTTGAATGACTCGTTGACACGTGATGGCCGTGCAGACGAGCGTCGGGCCAATGGCCTCGATCATCTTCGACTCGGGACATTCGACCACGGTCACGAACGGAAACATGTACTCCTTCTTCACAACAGCCGGCTCCGGCGAGCTGGCGTGGATGACCGTCGGCAACAGATACTCAGACTTCCCGTTCTTGATCAGCCGGCTGCCTTCGCGAAGGGAAGCCGTCACATCGACGACGCCGGGTGCCTGCAGATCCGCATCGATCGATTGCGAGATCGCCTCGGCCACGCCGCTCACGGTGAAGGCCGCCAGCGACGCGTCGGGATGCTCGGGCGGAAGCGGGCGAATCGCGGCGAGCCGCTGGGCGATCGCGTTGGCGATCTCCTTCGTGTGACGACTGGCCCAGATGCCCGAGCAATTGATGCAGCTCCGGCCGCTGTTGATGAACACGCTCTCGACCATCAGGTCGAGGTAGTCCTCCCAGCGATCGACCTGATCGTCACCCAGCAGAATCTTCGAGAAACCGGGCCCGTGCGCCTGCACGCGCGGGTTCCCGCGGTAGCGATCGACGGTGGGCGTGCCACCGAAGACCAGGCTGCGCGCGCACGCGTCGAGGACCGCGGCGCCGACATCGGCGCCACCGGGGTAGATCGAGATCGCTTCGCGAGGGATGCCGGCCTCGAAGAAGGCGGCCGCCATCCGGTACGGCGTCCACGGTTCCTGCGGTCCCGGTTTCAGGACCAGGCCGACCTGCATCGGAATGATCGGCAGCCAGAGCGTATGCACGCCAGGCGAGTTCGACGGCAGGACGAGGCCAAGCACGGGGCTCTGCACCTGGTAGCTGATCGGAACGCCGCGTTCCTCGCCATGCCCGCTGGCGAGCACGTCCAGGGACAATCCACGCGTCAACGACTCGAGGATGCTCCGCATCTCGCCCAACACGAACGCGTTCTTCTTCATGTTGGCGCGGCACATCTTCTCGGGGAGGCCGGTGCTCGCCGACTGCGCGTGGACGAACTCGTCGGCAGTCTGCGTGCCATCGCCCATCGGGAGCGTGGCGTTCATGTACAGCTCGCCCGCTCGACCGACGCGGGCGATCAGATCGTCGATCGGAATCTCCCGCAGCGCATCACGGGCGCGCTGAGCTTTCCGCGCGTCGCGCTGAATCAACCCGCCGTTCGCACGGCTGACACGGGCAATCGGCTCTCCGGTCGAGAAGTGCACGACCTCGTCGACCTCCATGCTCGTGTACGGTTGCGCCCCAACGCAAGAACTGGTAGCTGTAACATGTCACTCTTGAATCATCTTTGAATAAGCTGATCTTTGATTATTGATTCGTTGTTGATTGACGATTGTTGATTTCTGATTGAACAATCACTCAATCTCGAATCAACAATCACCAACGATTCAACAATCAAAGATCCCGAAATCAATAATTGACTTGCACGATTGATCAGTAAACACCGACAGTCGTCGTCGAAGCGAAGCCATGGAACGGCCGGACCCCACTGACCCCATCCCACGGGTAGCGCTCGTAGGGCGGCTCACGCTCGCCCTCGTCGCGCTCGAGGAATCCCGGCATGAAGAATTCCTTCGTCAGCGTCGTCAGCTTGACGCGACCGGTCTGCCCGTACTCCACAACCTTGCGCGGGTCGTCGAAATCCACGACCTCGACAACCGCGCGCGGCTGCGGCGCGTAGTAGGCGATCTTGTAGTTGTTGTGAGGCCCGGACGGCGCACTCGGCGCCAGACCCATCAACGTGTTTCCGTACGTCGGCGTCATGTAGGCGCCATCGAGCAGCTCTTCGTGCGCGAAGCGATTCCACTGCGGCGTGAACTCGGTGCCGCCGGAAAAGATTCCAGTGATCCCGACCTTTCGGATGCTGGTCCCCATCGACTCCAGCCGCAGCGCGAGCGCCTCGAGCAGCTTCGGCGTCGTGAACATGCACTTGATGTCGTGATCGGCCTGCAGGATCGTCACCGCCTGATCGATGACGTGGTCCTTGTACGCCTGCAGGTGCTCGCTCCATCCCTTCTTGATCAACTTGATCACCCAGCGCGGATCGAGATCGACACAGAACGAGATCCCGCCCCGGTGCTGACACAGATGCTCGACGGCCAGCCGCAGCCGCCGCGGGCCGGACGGGCCGAGCATCAGCCAGTTGCCGCCCTTCGGGAAGTGCTCATCCGGCAGCGTCGTGCTGAAGATCTCGTAGTCGATCCTGAAGTCCTCGCAGTTGATACGCGTCTTGGGAACGCCGGTCGTGCCGCCGGTCTCGAACACGAAGACCGGCTTGCCGGCCATGCCGCGCGGCACCCACCGTTGCACGGGCCCTCCGCGCAACCATTCGTCTTCGAACAGGCCGAACAGATGGAGATCGTCGAACCCTGAAATCCGTTCTCGCGGGTCCCACCCGAGTTTCTTCGCGTAATCGAGCCAGAAGGGACTGCCCGTCGCCGGATCGAAGTGCCACGCGACGACTTCGCGCACCCATACATCGAGCGCCGCCCGGGCGGATTGGACCTGTGTTGGTGCCACCGAGACTGAGGACTGGGAAGCCTGCATAAGACTCGCAGTATAGTCTTGGCCAAAGACAACTCCCAACTCCACCACTCCCCAGTCCCAACGCTTGGAATTGGGAGTTGGAGGTTGGCTTGCGACACTCGTTGGAGGTTGACACGCTCGTCTGACTTCCGAGCTCAGTGAATGCCCGACAGGGCCTCGTCGTATCGAGGTGGCATGGTAAAGACCGCAATCGCAACGGCTCCGGCACCGCTGACGCCCCTGCAGTGGACTATTTGCGGAGTCGCAGCTCTTGGCTTCGCGTTCGACACCTATGAGCTGCTGATGCTGCCGCTCATCGTCCGGCCGGCCCTCGCCGAGCTTCTTGGCGCCGAGTTGAACAGCCTCGCCGTGAATTCATGGGTCGGCACGATGCAGTACGTGCCGGCGGTCGCAGGCGGCATCTTCGGGTTGCTTGGCGGCTACCTCACCGATCTCTTCGGGCGGCGGCGCGTGCTCGTGTGGAGCATCCTGCTCTACGCGTTCTCTGCCCTCGCGGCCGGCTTTGCCACCTCGGTCGAGTGGCTGCTCTTCTGGCGCTGCTGCACGTTCGTCGGCGTGTGCGTGGAATTCGTCGCCGCGGTTGCGTGGCTCTCCGAGCTCTTTACCGATCCCGTGCAGCGCGAACGCGTTGTGGGATACACGCAGGCATTCAGTTCCTTCGGTGGCCTGATGGTGACCGGTGCCTATTACCTGGTCGTCACCTATGGCGATTCGCTTCCCGAAGTCCGCGGTGGCCACGAGGCGTGGCGCTACACGCTGATGTCAGGCGTGATCCCGGCGATTCCGCTCATCGTCATCAGACCCTTCCTCCCTGAGTCACCCTCGTGGGCGGAAAAGAAGCGCGCCGGCACCCTCAAGCGTCCAAGTTTTGGGGCGCTCTTCACGCCGGAGTTCCGCCGGACGACCATCGTAACGACGGTGATGATGGCAGCGGTCTACGGCACCGCCTTTGGAGCCATTCAGCAGATGCCGCGGGTCGTGCCCGGGCTCGAGCAGGTGCGGACGCTGGACCGCACGGCGCAGGAGCAGACCATCAGCGGTGTCCAGACCTTCCAGGAGATGGGAGGCCTCGCCGGCCGTGTCGCCCTGGCGTACCTTGCTGCGATCATCATCACCAGGCGCAGGCTCCTCCACGTGTTTCAGTTTCCGGGCATCGTTCTCCTCCCGGCTGTGTTCCTGCTGGTTCCGACCATCGGACTGCCGCTCGCGCAATGGGGGATCTTCCTCGTGGGCTTCACGACCGTTGCCCAAATGAGTTTCTGGGGCAACTACCTCCCGCGCGTGTATCCCGACTCACCTGCGCGGCACCGGCGAGAGCTTCGCGGCCAATGTCGGCGGCCGGATGATCGGAACGTTTGCCGCTTTCGTAACGGTGCAGCTCGTGACCCTCATGCCGGGCGGCACGGTGCCGATCCGCCTGGCCTATGCGTGCGCCATCGTCGGAAGCATCGCCTACGTCATCAATCTCGTGGCGAGCTACTGGCTGCCCGAACCGAAACAGGCTGACTTGCCCGATTGACGTCACGATCATTGTTGATTTCAGGATTGTTGATTGTTGATTCGTTGTTGAATGTTGAATGTTGATTGATGATTTGTTGGAGTGTTTGAATCGTGCCATTAAATCAACCATCGTCAATCTCCAATCAACAACGAATCAAGAATCACGAATCAAAGATCTGAAATGACCAAAACGCACCCGCCGTCAGTTCCTGGGCAGCGCCGCCAGCGCCCTCGCCTTCACTGCTGGATCGCGTGAGGCCGAGGCGCAAATCACACAGCCGACTCAAGCCACACCAACGGCTGGCGCTCCACTTCAGGATGTCGTGCTGACCAACGGGCGCATCCACACGATGGACGCGCGCAACACGATTGCCTCCTCTGTCACGATCCGCAACGGACGGATCGCAGCCGTCGGTGGCAATCCGCCGGCGGGCGTGCGAACCGTGGATCTCCGTGGACGAACGGTCGTGCCCGGTCTCGTCGAGGGGCACGTCCACATCGTCAGCCTGGCGAACCGGCCCGGGTATCACACGATCCTCGAGAACACGAGCTCCATTCGAGACATTCAGGAAGCGCTTGCGGCGCGGAGGAAGTCAGTGCCGGAGGGCCAATGGATCACGTCGATGGGTGGCTGGCATCCGAACCAGTGGGCCGAGCATCGACATCCGACTCTCGCCGAACTCGATGAGGCGGTTCCCGATCGACCGGTCCTCCTCTACGAGCGATTCACGGGCCCCGCGGTCACCAACAGCATGGGCAAGAAGCTGTTCGATGCGCTCGACAAGGGGACTCCGGTTCACCCCGACATCAAGCCGGTTGCGGTCGCCGACAACGGCGTTATTGGCGCCGCCGGCTTCGCGGGTGGCGGCCCCGCGGCCAGCGCGCTCTTTCATCTGCGGCGCATGCAGACCTTCGACGACAAGAAGCGCAGCACGATGGACGCGATGACCTACTCCGCAGCCGTCGGGCTCACGGCCCATCTCGACGAAGTGCTCTTCCCCACTCCCGGGCCGTTGCATCCGAATCAGATTCTGTCCAACCTCGATCAATACCGGATGTACGACTCGTGGCTGGCGCTGCATCGAGAAGGACGGGCGCTCGTTCGCCTGCAGATGAACTTCCTGCAGAACCAGGCCGACCCCAACCTGCCGGAATTGAAGGAGCGTCTCCGCAATCAGTTCCAGTTCTTCGGCGACGACATGCTGATGACCGGATCGATCGGCGAGTGGGCCGCTCCGCTCGCCAGCGGCGCAGTCTGGCGCGAGGCACAGCGCCTGGTGGCCCAGGCCGGCTGGCGCAATGAGAACAGCGTCCAGAATCTCGCCGGCCTCACGCAGGTGGTCGAAGCGTACGAAGCCGTCAACAAGGAGTTCGACATCACGCAACTCCGCTGGATGGTCCATCACATTCCGGAGGTCACGACAGACCTGCTGACCCGGCTCAAGGCGCTTGGGTGCGGCGTGCAGATGGCGGCGTTCCGCTGGGTCACGTCGAGCGACCCGAAGGTCATCGTGGGGCCCCCGTTCCGGACGATCGTCGACCACGGGATCCAGGCCGGCATTCACGGCGATGGTGTGCACATCGCACCGCTCAATCCGTGGCCGCACATCTACTTCGCAACCACCGGTGTCAATTCCTTCGGCGACAAAGTCAACGGAAACCAGCAACTCACGCGCGAAGAGGCGCTGCGATTGTTTACACGCGGCAACAGCTGGTTTTTGCGAATGGAGGATAAAATCGGTTCGATCGAGCAGGGGAAACTGGCGGATCTCGTGGTGCTCGATCGCGACTACTTCACGGTACCCGACGTTCAGATCAAGCAGATTCGCTCGGTGATGACGATGGTCGGCGGGCGTGTGGTCCACGGCACGCTAGGATGAAGGCATGTCCCTAAGCAGACGGAACTTTCTGTTCACGGCGGGCGCTGCTGCATTCGCCACGCCGCTCGACGCGCTGCGCTCACGGGTCGAGGCCGGTTTTGCTCCTCCCGCTGAACTCGGGTACGGGCCGCTTCGCCCGGTCAAGGACGCGACGACTGGCCTGCCGTTGCTGGAATTGCCGGAAGGTTTCCGCTATCTGACGTTCGGCTGGACCGGCGATCCGATGGACGACGGGAGGCGTGTGCCGCCGTTGCACGACGGCATGGCGGCGTTCGCGGGGCCGAACGGACAGGTCGTCCTCGTGCGCAATCATGAGATCGCGAGTGGACCGGCACTGTCGGCGTCCGCGTACGACGCGCAAGCCGGCGGCGGCACGACCACGACCATCTTCGATCAGGTAGCCGAGCGCGTCATCAGCACCCGTGTCAGCCTTGCCGGCACCATCCGAAATTGCGCCGGTGGTCCAACACCCTGGGGGTCCTGGCTGACGTGCGAGGAAAGCGTCGTGGGCCCGACGGATGCGAAGGGCGCTGTTCCCCTTCAGCACGGGTACGTGTTCGAGGTCCCGCATGACGGCACGTCGGACGCCAAGCCAATCAAAGGCATGGGCTGTTTCGTCCACGAGGCCGTTGCCGTGGATCCGCAAACGGGCATCGTCTACCAGACGCAGGATCGCGCGCAGGCGGGCGTGTTCCGCTACGTCCCGAGCGTCCGCGGCAAGCTGGCGCAGGGCGGGAAGCTCCAGATGCTGGCGATCGACGGCCGCAGTGGGTTCGACACGACGCGCGGACAGCGCTCCGGGGTCGCATACGACATTCACTGGGTCGACATCCCGGAACCAGACAAACCGCATCTCAGCCCCACGGCTGGATTCGGCTCCGGAGTGTTTCAGCAGGGGCTCGATCGCGGCGGCGCCATCTTCTCGCGTCTCGAGGGAGCGGCGTTTGGCAATGGGCGGATCTACGTCACGGCCACCGATGGCGGTGACGCGAGGATGGGGCAGGTGTGGGAGATCGATCCGCGGCGCGATCGAATGCGGCTGCTGTTCGAGTCGCCAGGCGCACCGGTGCTCAACATGCCGGACAACCTGGCGCTGAGCCCGCGCGGCGGTCTCGTGATCTGCGAGGACGGCACGATGACGCCCTGCGTGCACGGCCTGACGACAGAGGGACGGATCTTCCGGTTCGCACGCAACAACATCAAGATCGATGTGCCGCGTAACGGGCTCAGTGGCGACTACAGCCAGCGCGAACTCGCCGGCGCCGCCTACAGCCCCGACGGCCGCTGGCTGTTCTTCAACGCGCAGACACCGGGGATTACCTTCGCGGTAACAGGTCCCTGGGCTGACGGCGGCCTTTAGTGTTCAGGTCGGACGGGTCCCAGGAACAGGACCCGCCCGCCGTGAGCGATCTCCTAGTACGGGTTGCAGTACACCCCGTCACACGGCGGGGGCGCACCGCCCATGGCCGTGGCGACCGAACCGATCATCCCCGGGTGCAGGGAGCAGTGATAGTTCGCACCTGCTGCCGGCATCTGTACCGCCCGGCTGGTCGCTCCTGGAGCGATGTCACCGGTATCGAGGGAGCCGTCGTTCAGCACCACGCGGTGCGGAACGTTGTGGGTATTGCGGAAAACGACCATCTGCCCCCCGAAACTCGCTGGATTGGGCGAGAACGCCTGTGTACCGCTCTGTCCAACGATGTCGATCGTGGGGGTGCTGGGTTGCGGGGAAGGCGAAGCAGGACTCGACGAGTCGCCACCGCACGCCGAGGTGAACAGGCAGATTGCCGACACGACCCCAAGGACCCTCGCTGTCATGCAGTCTCCTTTCGGGTTGTGGTTGTCGTTCGTAGCCCGGACGAACGACACCGGCGCTCGCAGGTGGCAAGAGCAGTACCACTCGACGGCGGCGCATTCGCGCGCACATCGGTGATCGCGCACACACAGTCGATTGGTGAGATCCAGATCTGTGGATCAGAGACAGGTGGGTACGCGCGGGCCAAAGCCCGCGCGTCTACTGAAATCTTCTACGATGCGGAGCAGGACGTAGGGTTCCAGCCCGTCGCGTCCGGCTGGTGCGGGCGTCGCTCGAAATCTAGAATAGGTCGCGTCTGCGTGCCGGAATCAGCTTCGATTCGAGTGTATTCCTGACCACGGCGTCCTTCACGGGGAGCGCCACGTCAGTCGACGACTTCACCTTGCCGTGCACCCCAGGAGAACCCGTCGGCCGGGCGCTTCAGGCTGACCATCAGCGCGCGGTACTCGCCGGTCACCCGCGACGGCCGCCCCACGATGACGACCGCATCGCCAACCTTGAGCGATTCGCGCTTGACGCCCTGATTGTCGAGCTGTGCGGTTCCCGCCCACTCGACCGACCACCGCTGCATTGCCCCTGTCTCATCGGGCGCCTGGACATGCACGAAGGAGTGCGGGTTCCGGTACACGAACTGCACCAGCTTCCCTTCCAGTTTGATCTCCCTGCTGGTGTCGTAGGTCGCTCCATACGAGTGGTGCGCGTAAGCAGCCGCACCGGTCAGCAGCACCGCCGCGAGAACGGAAAGAAACACACCACGCATCACTTCTTCTCCTTGAGACTGTTGTACACCGCCTCGACGAGTGGATTCTGCTCATGAAATAGGCCGCACAGAAGATACAGCCCGAAGACTTCCTTGTCGACCCTTACTGCGGCGGCGCGACCAGACGTCCGCCGGTCTCGAACCGCCGGTAGTTCCGGTAGCTTGCGCGCCCGTGCAGCACCTCGATATCGAGGCCGTAAGTCTCTTCCATTTCAACCGGGACGAGCACCTGCAGCCGGTTGTCTCGCTGGTACTCCACACGGATTTGCGCATCCTTGAGATAAGGCGCGGCAAATCCCAAAAACCCGAGCTCGGTCCGTAACACCGCTCCGGTGCCGGGCTCGACCCAGACACGCCCGCGAGCCAGAAGGTCGCCGCCAAACCCATCGTTGATCGAGCGACGGCGTCGCACGCTCGCTGAAGCCGACGACGGCGGCGTCCTGGCCCCGCACGCGTTCCCGCCCTGCCAGGCTGAAGTCGAAGCGATTCCGGTACTGCGGGTGTAACAGCTCGAGCGTTTGAAGAGGGATGTTGATCGTGCGGTAGACGTCGCCGATGTTGTACTTCGCGTTCCCGCGCGTCAGGGCGAGCGCCTCTTCGTACGCACTGAGCGTTCGCTCGCCGAGCAGTTGCTCCATCGGACGACTGGGGGCGGAGACCGCGCGTCCGTCCACGCTCGAGACGTCACGAAAGCCGTACCACGCCTGGCCGTCAGGGAGTCGAACGAGAAAGTAGGTCGATCGCAGCCTGCGCTTCTGAACGGTCGCGCCGCCGTAGCCTGAACGCCGCTTGATCCACTGCTCGTACTGCTCCTCCGCAGCCAGCTCGAATACTTTCGTCTCGTAGTCCAGCAGATAGGCGCCGAGTCGATCGACCACCGTCTCCACGGACGGCAGCGGCTGGGCATCGCAGACACCAGCAGCGAACAGGAGCGCGACGATCGCGTGCGCCAGCCGACCCGGGGTGATGCGATAAGCCACGCCCGCCTCCCTTCTATCCCGCTCGCGTCCCGATACAGAAGACGTGATCGTCGGTTCGAATGAAGATACGACCGTTCGAGATGGCCGGCGACGCGACGGCGCGCTCACCGAGATCGTTCCGTGCAAGCACCGTTGGCGTGCGGCCCGCCTGCATCACGATCGTCTCACCAGTCTCGCTGACGAAGTAGATCTTTCCGTCGCCGGCCACCGGTGAGGCGGAGAACACGCCGTCGATGCGCTGCTGGAACACGCGCTGTCCAGTCTCGGCATCCACGACGGTGATTGCGCCCACATCCGTCGCCATGTAGATGAGGCCGGCGTTGAAGACGAGTGACGAAATGTAAGGCGCTCCAGTGGCCGCTTCCCACACGACATGCGACTTCGAGACATCGCCGCGACCGCCCGGGCGAATTGCCATGTACGGGCCGCTGCGATAGCCGCGGCTCATGTAGATGAGCCCGTCATGGAACACGGGCATCGGGATCGGGAATCTGTTCGTGCCACCGGTAAACCACAGGTGCGCCCCCGTCCGTGGATCGTAGGCATCGACGCGTTCACTCGAATTGACGATCAGCTCCGGACCGCTTGGCGTGTTCACCACGAGTGGCGTGCTGTACGACAACCGGCCCTTGCCGCGGTCGGCGCGCCAGCGTTCCTTGCCCGTTCGTTTGTCGACGGCAAGCAGGTACGAGGCGGGCTCGTGGTCGCACAGAAGGATTAAGAGATCCTCGAACAGCGTCGGGGAGCTGCTGTGGCCCCAGATCACCTCGAATGGTGAGATTTCCTGCCCGAGATGCCGGCTGCCACACCAGCTTGCCGTTCATGTCGAGGGCGACCAACTGCCCTGTCCCGAACCAGGCATAGACCATCTGCCCATCGGTCACGGGGCTGGGTGATGCCAGATTGTGCTTGTCGTGCACGCCCGGCAGCGTGCCTTCCGCTTCCAGTCGATACTGCCAAAGACGGGTACCGTCGGCTCGGCTGAAGCTCTCCACGAGGAAGGCTGTTTGCTGCTCGTTTCGCAGGAGACTGCCTCGACGCGCCGAGCTCGCGCTCCCCGGCGGCTGCAGCGTTGCCGCCCTGCACGAGACGCGGATGATTCCCGTCCTGTCTGACACCCGCACCGATCTGGGATGTCACGAACACGCGATCGCCAGACACGATCGGCGTCGAGACACCGAGCCCCCCGATCGGTGCCTTCCAGATGACGTTCTCCGACGCGCTCCAGCGCACCGGGAGGTTGGTTTCGTTGGTTGCGCCCGTGCCGTTGGGACCCCGCCACTGCGGCCAGTCGGCCGCGGCGAGAGAAACCGTCGCGAGCGGCTGTCAGAATGAACGCGAGCCGAGCTACATGCATATGAACCCCTCGTGGATGAATGCAGCCGATGATACCGCCGGCCGGTGGATGGCGGTTGAATGCTATCCTGACGTTGAAAGGAGGGTGTCGTGAATTCGGCTCGAATCGTAACGATTGTCGCCCCCGCACTCATCGCCATTTTCATACTGACTTCGACGCTCATGGCGCAAAGCGCTGACCTGTCCCGCTACTGGGCTCAGTGGCGCGGCCCGCATGCCTCAGGTGTATCGACGACTGCCAACCCGCCGCTCGAGTGGAGTGAGACCAAGAACGTCCGATGGAAGGTCCTGATTCCCGGCCGTGGCTCCGCCTCGCCCATCGTCTGGGGCGATCGAGTCTTCGTGCTGACGGCCGTTCCCGTGGGAGTGACCGGCGATGCCCAGCATGAACCACGTGGCTCGGTCACCCCGCGCGGGGTCCATCGCTTCATGGTGATGGCCATCGATCGGAAGACCGGGAAGACGATCTGGGAGCGTGTGGCGCGCGAACAGGAACCCCACGAGCAGTCACACGTGGACAACGGCACGTGGGCGTCCAGCTCTCCGATCACAGACGGCACTCACATCTATGCCTACTTCGAGTCGTTCGGTCTCTACGTGTACGACATGAACGGCAAGTTGATCTGGGAGAAGGACCTCGGCGACAAGCGGATGCGGAACGAGTTCGGCGAAGGCTCGACCCCCGCACTTCACGGCAACACGCTGGTCATCGTCTGGGACCATCTCAACGGGCAGTCGTTCATCGTGGCGCTGGATAAGCGCGACGGCAAGGAGTTGTGGCGCGTGCCACGCAAGGAAATCGACACCTGGGCCACGCCTCTCGTCCTCGAGGTGAACGGGCGAGCGCAGGTGGTCGTTCCGGCGATGGAGCGGGTGCGCAGCTACGATCTGGCAACCGGCGAAGTGGTCTGGGAGAGCGACGGGTTGACGATGAACGCGATTCCGTCGCCGGTCTACAGCGACGGACTGCTGTTTCTGATGAGCGGTTTCCGCGGCAACGACCTCAAAGTCATCCGGGTGGCCGATGCCAAGGGCAATATCGACGGCACCAGCGCGATCGTCTGGACCCTGGACCGCGACACACCCTACGTTCCGTCGCCCGTGCTGGTGGACGGCGTGCTCTATTTTCTGAAGAGCAACTCGGGCATCCTGACGGCAGTTGACGCCAAGACCGGTACGCCGCACTATCAGAATCAGCGGCTGGCCGATGTCCCGAATGTCTTCGCGTCTCCCGTCTCGGCGCGCGGCCGCATCTACTTTCCTGGACGGGAAGGCACGACGCTTGTCATCAAGTCCGGTCCGACCTTCGAAGTCCTGGCGAAGAACACGCTCGACGACGGGTTCGACGCCTCCCCGGCGCTCGTGGACAATGAGATCTATCTGAGAGGTCAAAAATACCTCTATGCCATCGCACAACCGTAATCGCTGGTTCCTCCTCGTCTTTGCGGGTACGCTCGTCTTCGTCGCTGCGATCGGGACTCGCCCACAGGCACAAGGCACGTCTCAGGCTGGCGACGTGCCTACGTTCACTCGCGACGTCGCGCCGATCCTCTACGCCAACTGCGTCGAGTGCCATCGTGCCGGCGAGATCGCACCGATGTCTCTCATCACCTATGCCGAGGTACGGCCCTGGGCCAAGGCGATCGTGCGGCAGGTCGAGAGCGGCGTGATGCCGCCATGGCATGCGGATGCGCCACACGGCACATTCCGTAACGAACGCGGCCTGACGGCAGCGCAGAAGGAAGTCCTCGAACGATGGACGGCGGCGGGCGCGCCCGAAGGGAATCCCGCCGACCTCCCGCCGACGCCGACGTTCGCCGCAGGGTGGCGCATCGGTCAGCCGGACGCGATCTTCGAGATGCAGGAGGACTACGCCGTCCCGGCAAAGGGCACGGTCGAGTACGAGCACTTCTACATCCCGACCAACTTCACCGAGGAGAAGATGGCTGCAGGCGATCGAGGCACGGCCAGGGAATCGCCTGCTCGTGCATCACGTGCTCGTGTATTACGAGACACCGCCCGACGGTCCGCGCACGCCGCCCGTGCTACAGCCAAATCGGGAAGACAGCCGAATTGCCGAACGCCCGAGACAAGGCAATCGGCCGCCGCGCGAAGGCAATTTCGTCAGCCGGCTGCTCGCGACCTACGCACCCGGAACGAACCCACAGGTCTTTCCCGCGGGCACCGCACTTCGGCTGCCGCCCGGCGGCGTGCTGCATCTCCAGATGCACTACACCGCCAACGGAAAAGCCGGTACCGATCGGAGCAAGGTCGGGATGATCTTCGCGAAGGAGCCACCGGAGCAGGAGATTCGTGTCTCGCAGTTCCTCAACGGCCGGTTCACGATCCCGGCGGGTGCATCCAATCACGAGGTGAGCACCGACGCAACCTTTGCCCAGGATGCGACGCTCTGGGGACTCTTCCCGCACACCCACGTTCGTGGGAAACGATGGAGCTACCAGCTCGAACTGCCCGATGGCACGAGCCGGTCGATCCTGTCCGTGCCGCGCTACGACTTCAACTGGCAGACGTACTACATGTTCCAGCAGCCCATGCAGATTCCCAAGGGCGCGCGCATTCGATCGACCGCGTGGTACGACAACTCCGCGGCGAATCGCTCGAATCCCGATCCTACGATTGACGTGAAGTGGGGCGATCAGACGTGGGAGGAGATGCAGTACACGGGGATCATGTACTCCGTTCCCCGCAAGTAGACTTTCGACTTACTTCTGAACTTTGACCTTCGACCTTTGAACTTCTATTTGCGCGGTCCATAGTGTGGCACCGCCTGGCCCATCTCCAAGGCTCCCAAGTCCGGCGCCTTGCCCGCGAATCCTTCTGTTACCGTCGCAAGCGGTACACCACGATCGACGGCAGCCGAGGCCGGCTTGAGACGGAAGTCGAACTCCTCCGCCTTATAGAGCTTCTGCACAGAGGCGGTGTCCTGCGCGTCGAGTCGTCGCACGTTCACGAACACGTCATAGTCGACGGCGACGCTGTGGCGATCCTGCCCCGTTGCCGCGGCGTACTCGGTGAGCGAAGCGAACCTTCGCGTCTCGAGTTTTGCGCTGTGGCCGGGCCCGGTGAAATCGGATGCGACGCCCGCCGGTGGGGCGCTCCACTCGAACGCTGACTTCGCCCCGGGATTCACACGAAAGCCGTTGTAGTCGGACGAGGTGTAGCTCGTGAACGTGTTGACGTTGAGGATCGCGGGCGCCGAGTTCTGACCGAGCATCAGGTTGTTGCGCCAATGGATGTTCGACGCCGCCGCGACCGTGGTTTCCGAGAGGATCGTGTTGTTGTAGAAGAGCACGCCGGCCGCGCCGTTGGTCAATCGAGTCGAACCGGCCGGCAGGTTGTACGCGATGTTCCGGATCCAGTAGACCGGGCCCACCAAGCGTCGGCTGATTGCAGAACGCGTGCGACGGATGGTTGATCAGCATGTTCCGCATGATGCGGATGTTGTGCATGCTGCCGTCGGCTTCGATCGGGTTGTCGTGCGAGTTGGTGATGTAGTTGTTGTAGAAGTCGATCGCGACCGGCCGGCGATCCCAGTACTCGCGTGTCGGGTACTTGGGGCCATCGATGATGTCAGGACCCGAAGCGAACGACCCGTCCGGGTTGCCGTAGGTTTCGACGTTGATGCCGTCGTGAAAGTCCGCGATGTAGTTGTAGGCCACGACGTGCCCTGGGCCGTACAACTTCACGGCGACATAGGACGCCATCTTCGGCGGGAAGATCTGTCCCTCGACACCGTTGAACTTCGTCCAGAAGTCACCCGCCCAGCCGATCAGGTGCTTCGGATCGTTTCTGCCGATGAAGGTGTTGTCCGCGATGTAGAACTGGCTCGAGCCGGCGTAGTTCGTGAAAATGCCGGCGCCCACGTTTTCGAAGCGGCTCTTCTTCACCGTCAGACCCTTGGCCCCGGCAATGAACTGCGTTCCGGCGGCAATCGCCACCTCGGTGTTCCTGAACGTCAGCCCTTCGAAGTAGGTGTAGTCGGCGGCCTTCACGTCGAAGAGCGCGAAGTTCCCGTCGCCGTCGAAGACCACCTCCCCGTCCCCAGCCGCCTTGATCGCGATCGGCATCTCGGGCGTGCCATCGGCGGTGAGGTAATACGTCCCATCGAGCGGCACGGTGCGATTGACGGTGGCGTTGTTGGTGTATTCGTAGCGGTTGTAGCGATACGTTCCCGGCGTGCACGAGGATCGTGTCCCCTGGGCGCACGCGCGGCCGGCCCGACGTCGCCCAGTCCGTGCCGGCGCACCAGTAGTTGTAGGCGCACATCAGTCCCTCGAACGACGGCTCGACCTTCTGTCCCTGGAAAACCCGTGGGGATAGACATGGAACACACGCCCGCCGGCGTAGGGCTGCGGCTCGGCACGTGTGCGCACGGTCACGATACGCTCGACTGGACCGCGAACGCCGTCCGGATCCGACATCACGAAGCGCGCCTCATAGGGCGTGTCAGGTTCGAGATCGAGGATGCTGCCGGCGAACATGTTCGGTGCGATCACGTCGACTCGCGACTCGGCGTAAATGCGCTCGCCCTGGAGGCGCAGACATCGGCAGTGCCGGCTTCCAGCTCGCTCGTCCCCGCCTTGCGATAGGACACCTGGACGACCGCATTGCGGTTGGTGTCGCCCTGGATGAACCACTCGAAGCCAAGGTTGATGAGCGTGGCCGGCTCGATCACCAGCTCGCCTGGCGTCACCATCTCCGGAGCGGCGCCGCCGGCGCTGCCGCCGGCGGGCCTTGTGCCTTCGTCAGCGCAACCGCACAGAAGACGCCACAGAGGAGCACACCCGGACGCAGTCGTCGATTCATGTGGACTTCCTCGCACGGCGATCGAGCAGGCGCCCTGTCAGCGTGGACTTCCCCGGCCGAAACTGCGAGGCCGCGGCGCGAACATAGGGACCGAAGCTGCCTGGTCGCGTATTCCGTGTAACCCACCTGCTGGATCTCGCGCAACGTCTCCCGATACTGGTCGAGCAGCGCGGCCGCGAGCACCTGGCCCGTCTCGTGCGGCGCCTACGGCAGCGGACGTCCCGAGCCAGCGCGCACCCTGTGGCAGCGTCACGCACCGCGGAGAGCGCGAGCATCGACGATGTCTCGATACACCGACTTCTGCTGGCGCGCAGACTCCGCCTTCAGTTCGCTCCAGAGGCCGACCAGCGATTCCCCGGTTGGAAGCCGCTCGGGGGCAAGGCTTCGCGCTTCCTGCTTGATTGCGCGCCACTCCTCTCGCAGCGCCGGCACGTCGAGCGGAGGTGTGTTGATCGTCTGCGCGACGCGGGCCGACGTGCGCTCGAGCCCGTCGAGCATCTGATCGACGCTGGTGAAATCGGTATCAGCATCCAGCAAGCCCTGCTCTTTCAGCGACGTGGCAATCTCGGGAATGAGATGACGTCCGAGTCCGCAGACGTCCGCCAGCGCCGCAAGCACCCAAACCGGTGAAGCGCGAAATGCGATGACCCCAAGCGCTTCGACGGCGTTGCCCACGGTTCGGCGTGCCAGGAAATCGTCGGCCAGCTTCTCACCGGAGCTGTAGACACCTTCGACCTCGCCAACCTGCTCGATGAGAAAGCGCAGCGTCGTCTCGACCAGGTTCTGGTAGAGGCGCGAGTGCCGCACCGACTGTGGCAGCGCGACGTCTCCCACTTCGCGAGCCACACCGGCACCGAGTCCCACGACGGATCTCACCAGTCGCTCAGGTAGCGTCGCGAGGTACCTCTTCAGCGTCATGCGCAGAATCACTGCAGCCCGATTGCCAGCGCGACGACCACGGCCACAGCGCCAAGCGCCACCAGCAGTGCGCACCAGGGCGCGGTAAAGCGCAGCCACTCTTCGTATCTCACACCGGCTGTCGCCAGCACCGCCATCAGGGCACCGTTGGTCGGCGTGATCATGTCCGCCATCCCCGCACCGTACCTGGTACGCCAGCACGGCGATTTGCCTCGACATCCCGAGCAGATCGGCCAGCGGCGCCATGATTGGCATCGTCAGCGCGGCCTGCCCGCTGACGCTCGGCACAGGAAAGTGAACGCCCATGTGCGCCACCATCATCGCCAGGGCGGCAAACGCGCGCGGAAGATCGGCGATCGGCGTGAACAGACCGTGCACGATGGTGTCGACGATGCGCCCATCCTCGAGCACGACGAAGATCGCGCGAGCCACGCCAACCACCACGGCGGCGAGGGCCATCTCACGAAAGCCCTCGGTGTACACCCGGGCCGTACCCGAAAGCCCCAGCTTGCCAATGAGGCCCACGACGACGCCCATCACGAAGAACAACGCCGTGAGATGGTTGAAATCCCATCCTTGCGAGAGGAGTCCCCATGCCAGCACCACGAACGTCACGGCCACGGTCACGAGGATGATCAAGTGGCGTGTCACGTGCTCCGTCGCGACCGGACTTCCCTCCTCCACGTCATTGGCCACGTGCACATCGCGCGTTCGACTGGCGTGTCTCATCGTCACGACGATCCAGATCGTGACGGCCAGCACCAGGAAGACGGTCCGAAAGGCCCAGCCTGAAAGCCTCGGCACGTCGGCGACCTGCTGTGCGATGACCACCTGAAAAGGATTGATCGGGCTGAACGAGGCGCCCACGAATGCGCTGCCAAGGCTCATCGCCACGGCGACGAGCGGCGTGAAACCGAGACGTCGCGCGAGCAGCGTGAGCACAGGAATGAGCGCGATGACCTCCTCCTGCATGTTCTCGACTACGCCGCCTGCCGCAAAGAACAGACTGATCGCCGGGATCACGAGCAACCGGCGATGGCCAAGTCGACGGACCAGCCACGATACCCCGGTCGCCAACGCTCCTGTCCGATCGACCACCGTGAACGCGGCGGTTCCGAACAGAATCATGAAGACCACATCGGCGGCGTTGGCCATCCCTCGCGGGATCGCCACCATCGCATCGAACAACCCGACCGGGTTCGGATCGACGCGCGCGTAGGTGCCCACCACGACGACCTGCCGGCCGGTCTGTGGATCTTCACGACGCTGGTACTCTCCCGCCGGCAGCACATAGCTGAGCCCAGCGGCCACCACGACGCACGCCACGAGCAGCGTCAGCGGATCGGGCACACGCAGCCACTTCATGGCGACGGGGAGTCAGACGACGCGACGTCGCAGAACTCGTCGTAGGGAAAATCAGAGCCAAGAGACAGCAGCTCCGCCTTGCAGTGTGCGTCGATTTCGCGCTGTCGCGCGGGGGTCAGCAGCTCGGACGAGCCGCCCTGCCTCCCTTTCCGGATCATCGAGCCCGCGTCCTGCCACGGAATCATCTTCCCCATGTGGAACTTGTGGTCGATGCTCTTCATGTACTCGAACGACGACAGCCGCATCACGTCGTCGATGAGCGTGTCCGAGGCATTGATACCGAGGAAACTGGCCACTTCTTTGACCGCAACGCGCAGGTCTCTCTTCATCGCCTTGAACGAAAGCACGAGCACATTCGGCCGGTGTCGCACGGCCCAGTATCCAGCGGCGTTGGGCGCCCAGGAGCCGGTCACCATGAAGTGCTTCGACAGAAAGAGGCGATACCACGTGTCCACCTTCGGCATCGCCGCGCCGTAGAGGCCGTCCCTGAGGAAGAAGTAACTCGAGACGAACACGTCTTTCGGGTCGCGAATGACGGCGATGTACCGTGCCTCGGGCGAGTACGGAATCAGGTCCCAGTTGAAGTGGGTCTTGATGACACGCTTCCGTTCAGGAGCCGACTCCCAGTCCGTCGCCTGATCGAGAGGAATCGCATAACGCCGCATGAACCCGGGCATCGTCTCGACGTCGGGCCACGGCACGACGTCGTGAATGTGATCGTAGCCGCCCTTGCCATGATGAATGAGCTGATAGGCGATCTGGAGCATCCAGTTCGTACCGCTCTTCGGGTACGTCATCACGATTACGTCATGCGGGCCTGGGGCATAGCGGCAGAACGGGTTCGCCTGCGCCCGGCGGAGGTTCTGCGCGGCCATCAAGGACAACAGTTTCTCGGCGCTACCGGTAAGCTCCAACCCGCGAAGCACCGGTCGCATGAGCCCGTTCATCGCGAGCGCCACAAACCACCGCACGGCCAACCCTGGCGGCTGGTGACGGAATCTGGTGGTACGAGTGGGGTCGAGAGTCGTCGTGTAGCTCATGTTCGACCTGTGCAAAGATACCCTGAACCTCCGCTTCCTGAACGAGGGTGGCCATGAAGAGACCCGTTACCCGTATCGCGGTCGTCATCCTCTGCCTGATGGCCGCCCCGAGTGCCATCGCACAGGACACCGTGCGCCGGACCCCGTGGGGCGACCCTGATCTCGAAGGGATCTGGACGAACGCCACCCTGACGCCGCTCCAGCGTCCTCCGGAACTCGCCGGCAAGGAGTTCTTCACTGCGGAGGAGGCGGCGCAGTTTCGCCGCACACGGATCGAGCAGACCAACGCCGATCGTCCACTGCCAGCCCGGCCAGGTCGGCGCCTACAACGACGCCTTCTTCGAGCGTGGGACGAGCCTCGTCCGCAGTCGGCGAACCTCGCTCGTTGTCGATCCGCCTGACGGACGAATTCCAGACGCTGACGCCGGAGGCGCAGAAGAAGGTGGAGGCGCGCCAGAAGCGTGAGATCGGCGAGCCCGGCCGACGGTCCGGAAGATCGCTGGCTCACCGAGCGATGCATCCTCTTCGGTGCAACGGTGCCGATGCTGCCCGAACCCTACAACAACAACTACCGGATCATTCAGAGCCCCGGCTACGTGACGATCCTCGTCGAGATGAATCATGACGTGCGGATCATTCCCCTCGACGGACGGCCGCCTCTGGCCGCAGGCGTCCAGCAGTGGATCGGCGACTCACGTGGACGATGGGACGGGGCCACGCTCGTCGTCGAAACGGCGAACCTGAAATTCAACCATCAGAGCCGGTTTGGTGTGGGCTATCTGAATGGGTTGAGCGATGAGCGCCTGAAGGTCGATCGAGCGATTCTCCATGAGCGACGCGAACACGCTGATCTACCGCGCCACGGTTGAGGATCCCACGGTCTTCGTCCGACCGTGGACCGTTGAGTTGTCGATGGCGCGCGCGGCCGGACCGCTCTACGAGGTCGCCTGCCACGAAGGCAACTACGGGATGTCCAACATCCTTTCGGGACACCGGGCGGAGGAGCGGCAGCCTGCGTCGTTAGCTCTTCTGTTTTGGAAGAATCGGTTCTCCGTCTTGCAAGACTGACAAGGACATAGTCTGCCTCATTCGGCGTCATTCAGCGGAGTTCCGGCCCATCATTCGCGACTGCCTCACTGGTCAGCCTCTTGCAGACGGCGCGCTGCGGCAGGACTGCTTTCGGAAAGACACCTGCCGCACAGCCTGCGAGGCGACATCGTGTCAATCGCCACGCGACCCAATCCGACGGCGCCCGCCGGGTTCGTGATTGGGTCCAACTCATTCGCCAGCAGTTCCAGGAGACGCCGCAGCTGTGCGTCACCGCGGAACAGGCCAGCAGGCTGTGGGGACTGGAAGCGGCCGAGCTAGAAGCGGTCCTCTCGGCCTTTGTCGATGCCCACCTCCTGAACCGCAACCGGGGCGGGGCTTATCACGCTCCGCCTCGACCCTGCCCCTGCTTCCAATGGCCCGGCTGTCTGAGACGCCAATCGCGTCACTCTTTCCTGGGCTGAGATCCTTCGACGCCGGACCCTACGGTTGATCGCACAGGCGTGATCAGTTAACCAACACTTCGACTGCCTCGGCCTCGATATGAATTGATAAGGCTCCAGGAATCGCGGAGCGCACGAGTTCATCATCGACGTGCGTGTCGCCCGGCCCATGCAACATCGATGTGCCGTGCGCGCCGCGTAGGAAGCGAAAGACGGCTGTCTCGCCCTTCGAGGCGGATCGTGGAGATAGCGCGCGAGTTCATCGCGCTGTTCCTCTCCTGCGGTGACGACATCGAAGTACCCGTCAGACGGGTCGGCGTCTTCAGAGAGCACGATGTTGGGGCCCACGGATCGGATATTGAGAACCTCCGCGAGGATGAACTCGCCTGTGATCGGTTCACCGTCCAGGCGCAGCGTCCAGCGGCGCGGCTCGAAGGTCGACAGGACCTCGCGATAGCGATCGAGCGCGCTGGAGAGACTCGACGTCACATCATTGCCCGTCAGCGGCACCTCGTCTGTCGACACGAGGCAGGCGGGGACAAGGCCCACTCCAACGGCCTCCAGGAAGCGACGCTCTCCCGATGCCCCTCGGACCACGCCAACATCAACGCAACGGCGGCTCGCGGTGGTCCAGCCCGCCACCAGCTCTTCGCACGACGCATCTCCCTGGAGTGACTTGGCAATGTTGTTGGCCGTCCCGAGTGGCAGAATCGCCAGCGGTACCGGGCGTCCCGAGAGCAGGCGAGCTGCAGCGGACACCGTGCCGTCACCCCCGGCTGCCACGAGGAGCTCGGTGCGCTCGTCGAGCAACTCCGCAATCGCCGCCTCGCGGTCGAAGACGCGCACGACCTCATGACCGGCAGCCTCGATGAGTTCCTTGACCCAGGAGTGCGACACGCTGTCCCCTGCTCTGTGATTGTGGAAGAGTGATACGCGCATCTGAACCGTCGTGATTAAGGGTGGATTCAGGATTCAAGAGTCGGACCGTGCGGCCGGGCTCAGCGTGCCCGTGCCGGCCGCGTACAGGTGGCCATCTGCTTGCACGACGCGCCACATGCGCATCCTCGTGTCCAACGACGACGGGATATACAGTCCTGGAATTGCGGTGCTCGCCGGGATCGCCTCAGAGTTTGGAGACGTGTGTGTCGTAGCACCCGATGTCGAACGCTCATCGGCGGGACACTCGATCACCGCGTCGCGCCCGCTCTCCTATCGTCCAACGAGACTCGAAGGCCTGACGGCATACAGGGTCAACGGCACACCCGCAGACTGCGTCTCGATTGGCGTATATCACTGGGAGAAGGTCGACATCGTCTTGTCGGGGCTCAATCTCGGCTTCAACCTCGGTAACTCGATCTGGCACTCGGGCACTGTTGCCGCGGCCAAACAAGCCGCACTGTTAGGCCTGCGCGGCGTTGCCTTCAGTGCACCGGCGGGCGCAGAGTCGATTGCCGATTTCGAGCCCTTGACGCCCGTGGATTCGTCAGGTGCTGCAGACGCTTCTGGCCGAGGGCGAGCTGCCGCTCGTCAACGTCAATATTCCGCGTCATCCGCGCGGCGTCATCTGGACTCGCTCGTCGGTTCGCCGGTACGACGGAAAGATTGTTCCGACAGCAAGATCCCGCTGGCCGCAAGGTGTTCTGGTTCACCGTCACGCCGATCGAAGGCGCGGAGGAGGGCACCGATCGCTGGGCCATGGAACAGGGTTGGATATCAATGACACCCTTGCGTCTCGACTTGACCGACGGACACTCACTCGAAGAGGTGCGAGCACGGCGTCCGCTCGACGCGGTGCTCGCGGCAGTCGTGTCGCCAGGGAAATCGTCTCCGCAGGCCGCACAATCGGTCCGCGAAGACGAAGCCCCTGCCGCGATTCCGAAAGCCATCGGCGAGGAATCTACTGATCGCTAGCCGACCGCGCATCTACATCTTCTGCCGCGCAAAAAACGAGTCCACTTCCTGCTCGGCGCGTTGCCGTGCGTAGCCATAGCGCTCCTGCACGAGGCCAACCAGCTTCTCCGCCTCGCCATTCACCTGATCGAGCTCGTCGTCAGTGAGCTTGCCCCACTGCGCCTTCGCACTGCCCTTCAACTGGTGCCACTTGCCCTGGATGATATCTGTATTCATCACATACTCCTTGTTCGTCTCCTCCTTGTTCGTCTCGCGGTGTGAGCGCGAGACGCGTGACTACCGAGCAGATTGCGTACCACCCAACTGATCGCGCGATATGGCCGCTCGAAGCGCATCCGAGGCTGTAAGGCTTACAAGCAGAGCTAAGCAGAAGCGCGAGAGCTGATGAGAACGCAGGCGTTGTTTTCATTGAACGTTCTGTTGACCAGGTCGAACTGGCGCGATGGTCCGAAGCTTGCCTTACAGACGGAGCAGGGACTTGAGGAGGACGACCATGAAACTAGCAGTGGGATGCCTGGCCGCGGCGATCATGATTTCGACTGCAGCGTGCGGGCCAAGAAATCCCGACTACGAGAAGACGGCCGATGACGCGCTGTCAACTGCAGCGCTCGACGATGTGGATGCCAACTACGACAACGACGCGAAGACGATTCATTTGACGGGCACCGTCAACACAGAGAATGAGCGTCAACGCGCAACCGATGTCGTCCAGAAGGCGGTCGGGGACGGCGCGCAGGTCGCCAACGAAGTCACCGTGGCGAACAAGGATGAAGAGATCGCCGACGATTTCGACGGCGCCCTTGAAAGTCGTCTCGACGAACTCGTCGACAACGAGGCCGATCTCAAGGAAGACAGCATCAACTTCGATGTCAATAACGGCGTGATCACGATTACCGGTGACGTGGACAGCGCGGCGGAACGCGATCGCGTCGGCGATCTCGCGCGCAGTCAGCCAGGTGTGAAGGATGTCGTGAACTCATTGGAAGTGAAACCAAACAAATCGTAACGACACTAGTCGGTAAGACGGTCGCAAGGAGCGAACAGCGGCGCGAAGTTGCCGCACGGAGGTATGCGATGGGTTCGGCCGCTCTGCTCCTGGGAGTAGTTCTCGCAATGTGGGCAGGTCCGCTGTATGCGCAGACAGCGGCTCCTGCCCCGGACGCCTCGGCTTCCGGCCTGCCTGGCGTCTACGACTGTCGGGGAATGGGAGCAGATGGCCAGCCGTATCGCGGCGCTGTCATTATCGAGACCGACGGGAATCGATTCGTGCTGCAGTGGTATGTGGGAGCGCAACTGAGCGCGATGGGACTCGGCCTTCGCGAAGGCAACGTACTCGCCGTCAGTTTCTTCGGCGCTGATGCGGGTGGCATCATCCTCTATAAAATCGACGGAACACGCCTGATTGGTCAATGGAGCGCACCCGTCGCCAACGGTCAGGTGTTCGACGAAACGCTTACCCGGGTGGCGGATCCTCCGCCAGCGGCAACACCCTCTTCTCCGCCACCGTCAAAGCCGCGTCCGTCCGGCGCACGGCCATTCGGAAAGTCGCGGCCGGTGTAAGTGTCCCGGCTCAGACGGACCGCCGTTTGCACAGAGCACGGCAGTTGACCCGCGGCCACACTCTTAAGGGGATGGGGACATGGATACGCTCTGGATGATCTCTGGTGCCGTGGTCGTCTCAATCGTGGCCGCTCTCGTAAAAACCCGCCGAGCGACGCCGATGAATCTCGGCTACGTCAGCCGCGACTGGTTGGTCAGGCACAGCGCGGATTAGCGGTTGCGCCTGTAAGACCTACAGACGCGCCGGCTACCTTCACCGTTTCACGAAGCTCGTGGCCGAGCTGGCGATCAGCAACGGACGCTTTCGCAAGGCGTCGCGTTCCGCCATCGTCAGCGTACCGATGAGGGGACGTCCCACTTCTTCCTGCTGAGCCACAAAGCCGTGAACGACTCCCGTCACCGTGACTTGCTCTCCCGCAGTGATCATGGCGCTCCCAGATTCCACGATAACGGCGACTGAATCCGCGGCCAGCGGCACGTGGGGCCCCGTGTCCGACAGCACGACGAGTCGCGGACTGGCAATTCTGCTGATGACGCCGTCAACGACCCGAACGCGCTGTCCCACCAATGGCACGGTGAATGCGGTGATCGTCTTCACCCGGACCTGCACCGCTGGGCTCTGCGGCGTGGCAGGCTGGCGCGCTTCGGATGAGGCGCCACAACCGAGCGCAACAATGACGGCAGCTACCATGCGCGTCCACCACAGCGGCCTTCTTTCTCATCGCGATCATTGCGCACCCCGCGCGAATGTTTCATATCACATGCAGCATCGTCGTCAAGACCCACGTGGCGAGGAATCGACGCGGTCAGATGCGGCCTCCAACAAGAGGCCGCCAAGTAGTGAGACGACCTCGATGTCTCGACGCGATCTGATCGTCGTCGGCACAGCGGGGAGTCAGCAATTCATTCGGGACCAGATGTCGGCTATGGGCTATGGACGTGATCTCGAGGATCCGCAACTGGCGGGAGTAAAGACCGGTCGAAAGCGGCCCAGACAGGGATAGGATTGCCCACTGCCCTATGGCAAAGAAGACGGGAAAGGCAAAGTCACGAGCCCAACGGCCGACCACCCGACGGAAACCGCAGGTGGTGCGGCTGCGCCCCGCCCAACCGCGGGAGTCCCGTCGACATCAATACCCGATCGAGCGTCCGGCATCCGTTCAACCGATCCGGATCCGCAACGGCGATGACATCACCATCGTCGGTGTGGGCGCCTCGGCCGGTGGTCTCGAAGCGTTCTCGAGCATGATCCGTGCTCTGCCACCGAAGCCGGGTGTCGCGATGGTCCTGGTGCAGCATCTGGCGCCCCAGCACGAGAGTGCCTTACCAACGCTGCTGGCGAGTTATACCGAGATGCCAGTCGTGCAGGTAACCGAGGGCATGCGTATCGAACGCGACCATGTCTACGTCATCCCGCCGAACGTCCAGATGGGGGTCACCGATAGCCATTTCCATCTGAAACCGCGTCCGGAAGACCGCACGCAATATACGCCGATCGACTCATTCCTGACCTCGCTGGCGGATCACGCCAAGCGTCGAGCCATCGGCGTCATTCTTTCGGGGACCGCGTCAGACGGTGCCATCGGCGTGCGGGAGATCAAGGGTGCGGGGGGCATCACCTTCGCGCAGACACCGAAGACGGCGAAATTCGACAGCATGCCCCGCGCGGCGATCGCAACGGGGATGATCGACATCGTGCTGCCGCCTGCCGAGATCGCCGCCAAGCTGACGGAGCTCGCGGAGCATCCGTATGTGCGTGAGTTCGTGCCGACGAGCGGCGATGAGCTCAATGTTCGCGACGAGCAACTCCGGCGCATCTTCGATCTGCTCCGACCGGCGAGCGGCATCGACTTCAAGCATTACAAGCTTCCCACCATCAAGCGGCGGCTGCTCCGGCGAATGGCCTTGCATCGGCTGACCGACGTTCAGCACTACGTTCGTCTACTCGAGGAGAACCCCGCCGAAGTCCGGTCGCTGTACCAGGATCTGCTGATCCATGTGACTCGCTTTTTTCGAGAGCCGGAGTCGTTCAAGGCGCTTGCCGAGCAGGTGTTTCCGAAACTGGTCGAGGTTCGACGCCACGATGAACAGCCGATTCGCGCCTGGGTCTCCGGCTGCGCGACCGGAGAGGAAGCCTATTCGCTGGCGATCTCGTTGCTCGAGTACCTGCACGATCAGCATCAGGAGATCGGCATCCAGATCTTCGCCACGGATGTCAGCGACACGGCGATCGAACACGCACGGAGCGGGCTCTATCCTGCCAGCATCGAGTCGGACGTTCCGCCGGAAATCCTGCGCCGGTTCTTCACGAAGATCGATGGCAGCTACCGCGTCAGCAAGAACGTCCGCGATCTGTGCGTCTTCGCACGTCAGGATCTGACCAAGGATCCGCCATTCTCGCGTCTGGACCTGATTCTCTGCCGTAACGTTCTGATCTACATGGACGTCGTGCTGCAGCAGCGGCTGATATCCGTCTTCCATTACGCGCTCAAGTCGCATGGCTTCCTTGCGCTGGGGCAGGCGGAAACGGTCGGATCGCAGGTCGGGCTCTTCAGCCTGGCCGACAAGAAGTTCCGCATCTACCGGAAGAAGATCTCGTCGCGACCGCCGACCGCGATCAGCGTCGACTACAGCCCGCCCGGTCTGCCCAGGAAGCGTTCGCCGGAGGAGATACCACCCGAAGAGAAGGCACTGCAGACCGAAGTCAGTCGGATCATCTTCGACCGCTACGCTCCACCCGGCGTCGTCGTCGACTCCGACCTCCAGATCGTACAGTTTCGCGGGCAGACCGGCGCGTACCTCGAGCCCGCCCCGGGCGAGGCGAGTCTGAGCCTGTTGAAGATGGCGCGTGAGGGACTGCTTCACGGGCTGCGCACCGTGCTCCACACCGTTCGCAAGACCAGGCAGCCCGTACGAAAGACCGGTCTCCGGGTCAGGTCGTCGCGTGGCTGGGCCCCCGTCAACCTCGACATCATCCCGCTCAGCGCGTCAGGCCGCCCCCACTATCTGGTGCTGTTTCAGGAGCCCGATGGCCGGCGGGCGGACCAGTCGGAGGCCATCGAAACGCCAACAGCGAAGCCATCCCCTGGCCAGCGCAGGCGCGAGCGGCGATCGCAACTCGATCTGCTCGAGCGCGAGCTCGCCGCCAGCCGTGAGTATCTGCAATCCATCATTCAGGAGCTCGAGGCGGCGAACGAGGAGTTGCAGTCCGCCAACGAGGAGATCCTCTCCAGCAATGAGGAGCTGCAGAGCACCAACGAGGAACTCGACACTGCGAAAGAAGAGCTCCAGTCGACCAATGAAGAGCTCAACACGCTCAACGAGGAGCTGCACGGACGCAATGAAGAGCTGAGCCGGGTCAACAGCGACTTGATAAACTTGCTCGCGAGCGTTCAGATCGCCATCGTCATCATTTCGAGCGATCTGCGCATTCGCCGATTCACTCCGATGGCGGAGAAGGTGCTCAACCTGATCGCGGGTGACGTCGATCGACCGATCGGCCACATCAAGCCCAATATCGATTGCCCTAATCTGGAGCAGCTGATTCTCAACGCGATCGACTCGGTTGCACCCGTCGAGCGCGAAGTCCGAGATCAGAGCGGACATTGGTATCGCTGCGCGTCCGTCCCTACAAGAACGTCGACAACAAGATCGATGGCGCCGTGCTCACGCTGTTCGACGTCGATGTTCCCAAGCGGAGCGCGCAGCAGTTACGCCTGGCCAAGGAATACACGGAGACACTGATGGCGGCGATCGATCAGCCGATCGTCGGTACTCGATGCCGGGTTACGGGTGCAGGCGGCCAGCAGCCGGTTCGCGGGCACGCTCGGCACGTCTGCCGGGAGCGATCATCGGCAAGCATATCTCCGAGCTCGATGGCGCGTGGAACCTGAGCTCACTCGTGGATCGCATACAAGGCTGGCCCAAATCCAACTCCGGCTTCGAGCGCGTGGCACTCGAAACCGACGGCGGCAGCGGGCCGCCTCGGACAGGCTGGTTGACCGGGCGCTGGCTGGCCTCGCACGAATCACCAGATACACAGGTGTTGGTCCTCGTCATTTCCGCATCCGAGGGCGCGCCAAGTGGCGAGCCGTAACGGGATCATGGGCTCTCCGAAGCATGACCACCGTCGCGGCAATCCGATCGAGCGACTCCTTCGACTGCACCCGGATGAGATCGACCAGGCGGCACTCGGCGAGCTTCTTCACGAACTACAGGTTCACCATCAGGAACTGACCGCTCAGAATACGCAGTTGATCGAAACGCAGCGGGCACTCGAGGAGTCGCGCGACCGCTTCGTCGACCTCTACGATTTCGCGCCGATCGGTTACATGACGCTCAGCACGAGCGGGATCGTTCGCGAAATCAATCTCACCGGCGCTGCTGTCCTCCGTCGGGAACGCAGCAACATTATCGGGCTGCCGTTCAACGCATTCGTCGCGACCCCGGACAAGGCGCGGTTTGCCGATCATCTTCGGCACTTCCGCCGGACGGAGCGATTGAGTACGACGGTCGAACTGGCGCTCAAAGGGGGAATCACGGCCACGTACGTTCAGCTCGTGACACGGTCTCACGCAGGCGATGACGCCGAGCATTCCGGTTTACTGACTGCGCTCATCGACATCACCGAGCGGAAGCGTCTCGAGCAGGAGCGTCGCGACGCCGAGGAAACGCGAGATCGGCTGGCGCGCGATCGTGAGATCGCAAGCGCCCGTGCCGGTGCGAAGGATTACTTCCTGGCCACGCTCAGCCACGAGCTACGAACGCCGCTCACGCCGATCCTGGCGACTCTTTCCAACCAGCAGCTCATCTCACTCGCCCCGGAGCCCCTCCTTGCCGCGCTGCAGACGGTCCGGCGCAATCTCGACCTCGAGGTACGCCTCATCGACGACCTGCTCGATGTCACCCGGATCTCCCGCAATCGTCTCGTGCTGGTAAAAGAACGCGTCGATATTCACCAGGTCCTGCAGGATGTCTTGCAGATGCTCGGCCATGAGATCCGTCAGCGGGGCATCCAGGTGACAACCGCTCTTGGCGCAACGAAACACTGGGTGTTGGGAGATCCGACGCGGCTCCGCCAGGTGTTCTGGAATCTGCTTGGAAACGCATTCAAGTTCTCCGATCCGGGCGGAACGGTGAGCGTGACTTCCGCGGCCGAATCCGGGGACTCCATTCAGGTCGCGATCAGCGACGGCGGTGCCGGCATGGACGACCGCGTCGTCGCTTCCATCAACGAACGCGGTGACGCCGAGCAGGGGCCGATTACCTCCACCTCAGGTCTCGGGCTCGGCCTGGCGATCTGTCGTGGTGTGATCAGCGCGCACAAGGGGACGCTGCGCGCCATGAGTCGCGGAACAGGACGCGGAAGTACCTTCGTGGTAGAGATCCCGATCGCTGCCCACCTCGAGCTGTGGGAGCAGCCCGTCACGCGTCCATTGCCGTCCGCTGACGCGCATCCTCGCCCCAGGCGTATCCTGCTCGTCGAGGACCATCAGGACAGCGCCGACATGCTGGCACAGCTCCTCAAGATGTACGACTACGAGGTGAGCCTCGCGCGCAGCATGGAGGAAGCCATTTCCGTCGCCGATGCAGGATCTTTCGATCTGCTGATCAGCGACATCCGGTTGCCAGATGGGAGCGGTCTCGAGCTCATCCGCCGACTGCGCTCGAAGCGTCCGATTCGCGGCATCGCCATCAGCGGCTTCGGAACGGAGCAGGATCAAGAACGCAGCCGCGAAGCCGGATACGAGTCACACCTTATCAAGCCCCTGGACTTCAACCGGCTCTTGGAAGCGATTGAAGGCGCGCGTCCTCCCGCCGGGTAGAGCGCCATCGAAGTCTTCGACGAAAGAATCTTGCAGTCCAAACCTCTGCCGTTCGAGGCTGGACGCACGCCACTCGCCAGGCAGGCACATTCTTCGCTTGCGCGCCTCAGCATGGCAAAGCAACGTGTGTTGATTGTTGAAGACAATGAGGACGCTGGTGAGATGTACCGGATCCTGATCGAACTTTATGGGCACGAAGTGCTCATCGCTGAGAACGGGGCCCGGGGACTGGAGATGTTGAAGTCGGCTCGTCCCGACGTCGCGCTCGTGGACATTGGGCTCCCTGGCATGGACGGCTACGAGATCGCTCGCAGATTCAGAGCCGAACCCGAAGCCAAGCGGGTGTACCTCGTCGCGCTCACCGGATATGGGTCTTCCTCGGATGTGGACCGTTCCCGCCAGGCCGGTTTCGACCTTCACATGCTCAAACCCGTCGACCCACAGGAACTCAAGTCGCTTCTGGACAGCCGAACATGACTATTCGGCGCGAGGTACGCGCCCGAGTCGAGAGACTCTCGGCTCGCTTCGGATCTCCCCTCGCCCTCACCTTCACAGCGATTGCAGTCGCAATCCGATGGGCGCTCGACCCGATCCTGGGCCAGGCCCATCCTCTCGTGACGCTCTATGGCGCCGTCGCTGGCGCGGTCTGGCTGGGCGGGCACAGCCGGGGGGTGCTGGCGGCGATCACCGGGTATCTGGCTGCCGACTACCTCTTCGTTGAACCGCGCGGTCAGTTCGGATTCGCCCATACCTCCTCGTTCATCGCGGCCTTGGTGTACGCGGCGACCTGCACAATCATCATCGCCCTCGGGAATGCCATGCGGGCTGCGCAGCGTAAGGCGCACGACCGCGACGAACTTCTCCGGGCAACGCTTTCGGGTATCAACGACTCGGTCGTGACGACAGACATGAGCGGGCGGGTGATGTCGCTGAACCCGGCAGCGCGAGGCGCTGCTCGGTTGGACCGAACGCGAAGCCCGGGCTCAACTGCTCAGTGATGTCTTCCACGTCGTCGACGAAGAATCCCGCGCACCTATTGAGAATCCATCAACCCAGGTGCTGCACAGGGGCCGAATTGTCGGGCTGTCCGACCATAGCGTCCTCATCGGCAGGGACGGCACGGAACGGTCGATCGACGATTCCGCGGCACCCCTTCACGACGAGGAGGGTAACGTCGTCGGGTCAGTCCTGATGTTCCATGACGTCAGCGAGCGCCGCCAAGCGGAAGTCACCCTGGAACGAGGGGAACGCGAGCTGGCGGAGTTCTTCGCCAACGCCAGCGTCGCCCTGCATTGGATAGGGCCTGACGGCATCGTCCTCCGCGCGAATCGGGCAGAGCTCGACATGCTTGGTTATACGGAGGAGGAGTACGTCGGGCTCCACATATCGAAGTTCCACGTCGACCGGGACGCCATCGACGACTTGCTCGCGCGAGTGTTTCAGGGCGACAGAGTGAGGCGCTTTCCCGCCCGCATGCGGTGCAAGGATGGCTCGATCAAGAAGGTGCTGATCGACTCCAACAGCTTCTGGGACAAGGGGCAGCTTATTCACAGCTGCTCTTTCATGTTCGATGTCACCGAGCAAAAGCGCGGAGAGGAGACGCGCTCGCTCCTGGCCGCCATCGTCGCGGCGTCCGACGATGCCATTGTCAGCAAGACGCTTGATGGCATCATCCTCTCCTGGAACGAGGGGGCGCAGCGTCTGCTCGGCTATCCGGCGGCGGAAGTTGTTGGGCGCTCGATTGACTTGATCATCCCACCGGAGCTGCGCGCGGAAGAGCGTCAGATCCTTCAACGCATCAGACAAGGGGAACGTGTCGAGCACTTTGAGACTGTACGTGTGGCCAAAGACGGCCGGCGGGTGGACGTGTCGCTGACGATGTCGCCGGTTCGTGACGACTCGGGCCGAGTCATCGGCGCTTCCAAAGTGGCCCGCGATGTTAGCGAGCGAAAGCGAATGGATGCGGCGTTACGGGAAGCGGACCGCCGCAAGGATGAGTTCCTGGCAACGCTGGCTCACGAACTACGAAATCCATTGGCTCCAGTCCGGCACTCCCTCGAAATCCTTCTCCGGTCCGAAGGGGATCCGAGGCTGTTTCGGCACGCGACGGACATCCTCGGACGCCAGCTATCGCACATGATCCGGCTTATTGACGACCTGCTTGACGTCAGCAGGATCACACGGGACAAGCTGCAGTTGCGAAAGACGCGCGTCGAACTCGCTTCCGTCATCACGCACGCGCTAGAGGCCAGTCGGCCGCTCGCCGAGCGCGATCAACAGACCATCGAGGTATCGCTCCCGAACCATCCGATCTATCTCGACGCCGATCCCGTTCGTCTGACCCAGGTATTCAGCAACCTGTTCAACAACGCCTGTCAGTACACCGAGCCCGGCGGGCGGATCTGGCTGACCGCGGAGCAGCAAGACGGAGAGGTTGTGCTCATCGTTCGCGACAGCGGCATCGGCATGCCTGCCGACCAGCTTGACGGCATCTTCGAGATGTTTACGCAGGTAGATGACGACACCGAGCGCCCGCGACGCGGCCTGGGAATCGGCCTCACGCTGGTACGCCGACTCGTTGAGTTGCACGGCGGCACAGTGACGGCTCGAAGCGAAGGACGCGGCCTGGGCAGTGAGTTCGAGGTGCGCCTTCCCGTCCTCGAGACCGAAGAGAACCACGAAGAACTCGAGCCAGTGGCAATGTCGGAAGAAATCTCGACGCGCCGTATCCTCGTCGTCGATGACAATCGGGATAGTGCGGAATCAATCGCTACACTCCTGCAGTTGAGCGGGCATCGGACTTACATGGCTCACGACGGCCTCGCAGCCGTGGAGGCGGCCGAGCGTTACCGACCCGACGTGATTGTGCTGGACGTTGGTCTTCCGAAGATCAGCGGCATCGACGCTTGTCGACGGATACGTGCCCACTCGTGGGGTCAGGGCATGGTTATCGTGGCTTTGACGGGCTGGGGCCAGGAACACGATCGACGCAATACACGCGATGCCGGATTCGACGCGCATCTCGTCAAGCCGGTCGATTATGAGGATCTTCTACGGCTTCTCTCTGCGCTGCTCCCTCTTTCCTAGTAGCGCTACACTCTTATCGGCTTACCTCTTGCCCGCGGGCCAACCTCGACGGTAGGCACGGTCTTCTTTAGTCACCGACACGATGACCGCAGACAGCATCACAGCAGCCGTGCGCCCTCGATTCCTTGGGCCGCGAGAACGACGCCCTGGCTCGTGGGCGCGGCGTTCGTGCTGCTGGCCGTCAGGCTCGCCGACTACATCAACCGCTACACGGTGAGCATCATCTACTGGGATCAATGGGACTTCTTACAGGGTCTCTTCGACGGCGCAGATGCGTGGACGCTGTTTCGCTGGCAGCATGGACCGCAGCGTCAGGGACTGGGGAACCTGATCATCGGTGTCCTGTATCCAGCGACGGGTTGGAATGGAAGAGCGGACGCAGCAGCGTCCGCTGTGGTGATGATGCTCGCCGCCGTCACGGCGCTATGGCTTGTGAAGCGTGTGTGTGGCCGATTTCGCCTCTGGGACGTCGTGGTGCCGCTCTTGTTCCTCACGACTGCCAACGCGGAAACCTACGTCATCGCACCGAACCTCGCGCACGGCCCGCTGCCGGTTCTGTTGCTGATGGCGTACGCGCTCGCGCTGATGATTCGGTCTCATCCGCAGCGATGCCTCGCGGTCGTGCTGCTGAACTTCCTCAGTGTGAATACAGGTTTTACGCTGCTGCTTGGCGTGATCACACCGGCGGTGCTGTTGCTGCTCGCATGCTCACCGGGGCTGACCTCTCGCGAGCGAGCGATGTATGGCGGCGGCATCGCCGTGAGCCTCGCAACAATTGCGTTCTTCTTCTACGGATTCATCCCGCAGTCGGCAACCGACTGCTTTCAGTTCCCGCATCCGCGCCCGTGGGAGTACCTCTCCTACGCTGGCTTCGTCCTTGGACGACCCTTTGGGCTCGAATCAGGCGAATCGGGAACGCACCTGCTCATCGGAGCCTGTGTCACTCTGGGCATGACCGGGTTCGTCGCGTATACGGTCTTCCGCCTGGTCCGTATGCGAGACAACTCTGCGCTGTGGCTGGTGACGAGCTGCCTTGCGGGATTCACGCTGCTGTTCGCAGTCACGTGCGCTGTGGGGCGAATCTGTCTCGGCTTTCAGTCGGCAATGGCAACGCGGTACATCCCTTACGTCCTGCCCGGCATCCTCGCGATGTACCTCGTCATTCGACAAGCGTCGGTGCGCTCGTATATCGCCTCCGCCCTTCTCCCCGTGTTCCTCGTCGCGTGTATCGTGAAAGAGCGGGATCAGAGGAGCGCGAACCAAGCCGAGGCCTACCTGAAATTCAAGCACCTTTGGCGTGATTGCTATCTCTCTACGCACGACATCGAGGCCTGTGACACGCTCGCAGGGCATGCCGTCTACCCTGCTCCAAAGCACACGAATCTCCAGCAGAAACTCGACTGGCTCGAAGCGCGTCAGTTGAGTTTGTTTCGTAACAGCCGTTAGCTATGCAGTGGAGCGGCGATCGTCGCCGCAGGCATACCCAAAAGCCTGCGGCGACGTGGCCGGGGGGAACCCGATCTATTACACGACCGGGGTATTACACGGCCGGGGGAGGCCTATGAACGCAAGTCTTCGGTGCAAAATGCGAGCCTCTGGTTGCTCGACCGAACATATCTGTAAAACCGTGGTCCGCTTCAAAGTCGTGCTGTCTGTTCGAGAGCAACTCAGGTTGTAGAAGGTACAACCTGGGACCTTGACCTTGTAACAATTGGGCCTTTCTGCTGTTATTGGCATGCTGGGGTCGCGTCGCCATCGCCGCACGGACCAGGTCTCTGTCCGGCCCTGCTCGAGTAAATGAGCATCCGCGATCACACGTAAGTCCCCCGAAGAAATACCGGGCACGCACTCTGCGTATACGTATGGCTCTAACGTATCGCTCAGCTTCGTTGATGCCGTACACCTGTGGAAATGCCCGTCACCCGCAAGATGAGGATTCGACGCCGCACGCACGACTCGATCGGCGATACACGCTATCTGTTCATTCCGGGATGCGATCTCAGCCATCAGCCTGATCAGCGTAAAGGGCACGAAACATGCTGTTTGCACTCATGGAGTCAGTGGGCTGGAACGGTGTCCTGCCGCACGACTGGCGCGGCACGAACCGTGAGAATGCCATCGAGTTCCATGATGAACCACGCAGTCCGTCACCGGCGTCGCACAACCAAGACACCGTCGGGCTCAACGCAGGATCGCGGTACTCTCGGGCAATGGCAGGACGTTCCTGAGACCTTGCAGGAGGCTCCTGAGGCACCCCCTCGAAGGCAGCCCAAGGAACGGCCACGGACGCGGACGCGAATTCTCATCATCGAAGACGACCCGTATGCACGGGAAGCGTTGTCCCTGCTTCTGGATTTCTACGGGTACGACGTCACGTCCGCCAGCAACGGAGCCGACGGTCTCGCGCTCGTGACCGAGGCGACACCGGACCTCGTCGTGACGGACTGGCGCATGCCCGGTCTGTCGGGTCTGGCGTTATGTCTCGCGCTGCGTGAACGGCGGGACGCGATACCGATTATCGTGGTCACGTCCGCAGAAGAGGTCTTCAGTCACGACCAGCCCGTGAACGCACGTCTCCGCAAACCGATCGATCCCCCAATGCTCAACCACGTGATCACGCGCGAGCTGCGCACCGCGCGGCGCCGCTGACGCGGTCAGGACGCCACTTCCACCTGGTTCGCCTGCGGCGACGACGGGTCATCGGAAGGAGTCTGCCCGCTCCCACCTGACTCCGGCGACTGGTACTGATTCAAGCGGTTGTAGAGCGTCTTGAGGCTGATGCCGAGGACACTCGCAGACTTCGGTTTGTCTTCCTGATATTCCTTCAGCGTTGCGAGGATGAGACGACGCTCGACCTCGGCGATGGTCGATCCTACACGAACGGTAAAGACACCGGCCGAATCGCCCTTGGCTTCAGTCACGGCTTCTGGCTGACGGCCACCTCGCTGGACTTCAGCTGGAAGACTGTCCACCTCGATGAGGTCTTCCGACAGCACGTACGCAAAGTGCACCACGTTGCGAAGCTCTCGTACGTTTCCTGGCCAGTTGTACTGCCCGAGCATGTCCAGCGCCTGATCGCTGAAGCGTTTCGTCCGTCCCTCGCTTTGAATCAAGTCCTCCAGGAAGGCCTGCGCCAGCAAACGGATGTCCTCGCGGCGACTCCGCAGCGGTGCCAGATCGATCTGGAAGACCTTGAGGCGATAGTACAAGTCAGCGCGCAGCTTTCCTTCATCGATCGCCTGCTGCACGTCGCGGTTGCTGGCGGCCAGGACGCGCACATCGATTTGGATGGGCTGCTCACCGCCGACGCGCGACAGCGAATTGGTTTCGAGCACGCGCAGCAGCTTGACCTGCAGCTCGATCGGCATCTCGGTGATCTCGTCGAGGAACAGCGTTCCCCGCGTGGCCTGCTCGAAGTAGCCCTTGTGACGACGCTCAGCGCCGGTGAAACTGCCGCGCTCGTGCCCGAACAACTCACTCTCCATCAACGACGGCGAGATGGCGCCGCAATTGACCGGCACCCAGGGACCATGGCGGCGGCGGCTCAATTCGTGGATGGCCCGCGCCACCACGTCCTTACCCGATCCGCTCTCGCCTGTAATCAACACGCTCGCGCTGCTCGGCGCAATACGGCTGATCAACTCGCAGGCGCGGACGATCGGGTCCGATCGGCCCACGATGCCGACAAAGCGTCCCGTTCGCTGCTGTTCCGAGCGCAGTTCACGCAGCTCATCGGGCAATCGTTTGGTTTGTGAGATGTCCTGCAGGATCTTACGCAGCCGTTCAACGTCGAGCGGCTTCGTGAGGTAATCGGACACGCCACGCCGCAGCGCCTCCACGGCCGAATCGAGGCTGGCCTGTCCCGTGATCAGCACGAACGCAGGAGATGTCTCACTCAGCCCGTTGATCGAATCGAGCAGATTGAGACCGCTGCCGTCCGGGAGATTCAAGTCCACCAGCACAACGTCGGGAGGCTGCTTGGACAGTTCGACCCGTGCCTGGTCGATCGTTAGCGCCGTCGCTGTCGTGAACCCTTCGAGCTTGACGAGTTGCTCGAGGCTTTCGAGCGTACTGGGGCTATCGTCAACGATGAGTGCGTGAGCCATGTCTCAGTCTCTCTGTCGAAGCGGCCGATGGAAAGGTGATTTCAACGGACGTCCCGCGGGGAACGTTCGACGCGCATTCGATGCGGCCATGGTGCGACTCGACGATCGCACGAGCCACATGCAAGCCTATCCCAGTACGCCGCCGATCGTTCACGAACCGTGCACGCCACGTTTCGCCGTCCGGTTGAGGTGGCATGCCGGCGCCGGAGTCACTCACACGAACCGTGACGCCATTCGCGTGACCGTCGGCGTTGATCACCAGACGGCCCTGTTCCGGCGTTGCTTCCAACGCGTTGAGCAGGACGTTGAGGATCGCGAGCTGCACCTGATCCTCGAACCCCATGATCTCTTTCGATCCGCCACTGAGTTCCAGCACCAGCTCGACGCGCTGTCGGGTCGCGCGGGGCGCGACCAGGCTGCGAAGACGCTCGCAGACCCTGCTCACGTCGACAGTCGACTGCTGCTCGTCAGCCCGGGCGCTGAACATCGTCTCAATCGAGCGATCGAGATGTTCAATCTGGCGCGGAATCGCATCCAGGCACCTGGTGACTGCGGCATCCGTGATCCCTGGCGAACGCTGAAGCAGACGATCGAGCAGCGCCGTGTTGATACGGATCACGTGAAGCATGCCCTTGAGGTCGTGCGCCCAGTCGCGAGCCAGGAACGCAAACGCGCGATGACGAGCGGCCTCTTGCAGGATCCTTGTCGCGCCTTCTGACACACGTCCGTCACGCAGCAGCAGCACTTGCCCTTCGCCACTCACGCCGGCGACGTGACAGCGACGGACACCGATCGGGCCCACGTCGGAAACCTCCACCGTCGCTTCATCGCGGTCCCCTGCGAAGTCGACCGGCAGCCCGGCGCGCAACTCTATAAGACGGGCCTCCAGCGCACTTGGCGATTCGGCGGCCAGCAACGCCCGGGCTTGCAGGTTGGCCGAGACGACGCGCCCAGCCTCATCGAGCACGACAACACCCAGGTCGCAGACGTCCGGCTCGACCGTGCCGTCGACCCGTGCCGCACTTTGTGTTGCGCTCTCGTTCGTCCACACCGGCGGTGCCTCTTTCATCGCTCCATACCGGACGAGCCTAGACTCCATAGGTTACCGCCGTACGCCGCGACCACGGTGCCGAGAACGTTATAGACGAGGTTACCCCCGGAGGGGTAGCGGTATCCGCTGTAGACCCGCACCGGATGATCTGCCGACTCACGGCGCCATCAAACGACCAACGCAGAGAGCCCGGGGACGTGATCCGCCGTTGACTTCAGGATGACCAGCATCGGCACTGCCAGTATCGTCCCCCACCCTCCCCATAACCACGTCCACAGCATTAGACCGATGAATACGGTCAATGCGTTCATGTTTTCAGCCTTGCCCATCAGCAGTGGCGTCAGCAACCACCCCTCGAGCGATGTGATGGCGAGCGCGATGCCCGACATTAGCAACGCCTGGGCCAGATCGCCTCCCTGCACCAGTCCCACCACGAATAAGCCTCCGGACACGATGACGGGACCGAAATACGGAATGGAATTGAACACACCGGCCAGAATTCCCCACACGGCCGCATGAGAAACACCCAGCCACGCCAGCGCCGCCCATGTGAGAACCGCGACGATGGCGCCGGTCAGCACGAGAACGATCAGGAACTGCTGAATCTGGCCTTCGATGTCATCGATGATTCGCGACGTGAGCCGCCGCCGTTCCGGGCTTGGTCCGGCAATCTCGATAATGCCGGCGCGCGCTCTGTCACGAAGGAGTAGCAGGAACAAGACGAGAAAGATGATCACGACCGCCTCACCAGCGGCTGTGAACACACTGCTGACCACTCGCTCAACGACACCGCCGTTCCCGAGCGCTACCGTCGTCGATGCCGCTCCTGGCAGCTTCTCGAGCTCCGCGGCGGCCTGCTCCACGGCACCGGCACTGCGGCCCACGTGCGTGGTCACCAACTCACGCGCTTGTCGTGCTGCGGTCGGCAACGATTCGACCACTTGCACCGCATCGTCGATGAGCGAGTACGACAGTCCGCCTGCAAGAGCCAGCAGTAACAGCACGACTCCAGGCGCGCCGACCACACGCGGCAGACCGTGCCGCTCGAGCCAACTGACAACGGGTTCGAGCGCGTGACTGACAAGCACGGCCAACGCGATCGGCACGAGCAGATCTCTCGCTGCGCGAAGAAAGAACAGCACGGCGACGACCGCGATCACGCACAAGGAGATTGTCAGGACCCGCCGCTCCGCTGTCGGCTGCACGGCCGGGGTGGTAGCACGTCCCGTGCCGGGACCCGCGTCTCGGCGGATCAGGCGCTCGACCGTCGCCGTGTCGCTGCGGCACGTTTGGCTGCAGCGCGCCGAAGCGTTGCGCCTTTGGTCCTCGCGGCTCGGCGAGCGGCGTTGCTGCGTGATGTGGCCGAACGTTTCCGTGCCGCTTGCCGCGCCTGCTGCGACAATTGCGTCCTGGATACAGAGGAACGCGGTTCGTGCTTCAGCGCGCGACGCGTTGCCCGGGACCGCGCGCTCGATGTCCGCTTCTTGCGTCCGCTGCGCCCTTCCGCTAACGCCCGTTCGGCCGCTCGACGCGTGCGCGCCGATGTCGTCCCTTTCTTTGGTGGTGGAAGGTCGACCCCTGCCTTCCGCGCCTTCGAAAGTCCGATCGCAATCGCCTGCTTCGCCGAGCGCGCGCCGTGTTTGCCTTCACGAACGTGCTCGATCTCCTCGCGCACGAATTCGCCGGCCTGGGTCGAGGGGGCGCGGCCGGCACGTTTTGCCTGGCGGGCTCGCTTGAGTGTGGTTTTGCTTGGCATGGGCTGCGGGTAACGCAAGTTCCACGCCGTACTCGTTCTGAATCTGCGGCGCCGACTTCGTCTGCGAGGACCGTCCGCGTCAGGCCCATTGACCCCAACTGTTGCTCGCGGTAGCCTCCGCACAGCAGGGCGAGGATTCGAGATGACACCATCGAGAGTGACTGCGGCGTCGATGATCGTGCTGGGAATGCTCGCGTCATCGTGCACGACCGCCAACGCACCCACGACGAACCCGGCCCGCTCACAGCAGCCCGAGCGCACGAAAGAGGAGAACATCGCGCTCGGTCGCCAGCATGCGACAGCGGAACAGCTTTACCAGGCTCTTCGCGACCAGGCCAAAGGATCGGCAGCCCCTTGGCTGGACGAACCTTCCCGATTGGCGGGGCGTCTACACACGCGCTCCCGTCGCCGGTTTCGCATTCGATCCCGAAAAACCCGAGGGAGGGCTGCCCACGGCGAAGCTCACGCCCGAGTACGAAGAGCGGATGCGGAAACGAATCGAGGGCGTGAAGCAGGGCATCGAGTGGGATCCGATCTCGACGTGTGCTCCACCCGGTCATCCGCGCTGGTTGACCGAGCCCTTCCTTCGAGAGTTCATCATCACCCCCGAGCAGACGTGGTTGATCAACGAGATGGTCAACGATATCCGTCGCATCTACACCGACGGGCGTGATCACGTGCCGGCTGCCGATCGGTATCCGCTCTACAACGGCGACTCGATCGGCTTCTGGGATGGCGATCGCCTCGTGATTCACACGAACCAATTGCGATCCGGTATCTATCAGCGTTCGCATCCCGACTACAGCGACCAGGTCGAGACCGTTGAAATCTGGTACAAGGCCGACGACAGGACGCTCCGCGCCGATGTCTGGGTCTACGATCCGCCGGCTCTCGTCGAACCGTGGTTCACTCGACAGACCTATCTGAAGCTGGACGATCCGGACAAGGCCTTCGCATCAGATACTGGAACTGCGGTGAAAACCAGAACAACACGGTGTTCCAGACGCAGGAAGGCTCGACGCAGTTTCAGGATCTGACTTTCACGTCGTCCGACGACAAGAAGGGAGGCAAGCCGTGATCGCACGTCGTGGCTGCGTCCGCCTGCTGATGGGGGCAGCGCTGACGATCGTCTCCATGCCGGTCGCTGGCGCATCATTCAGCGGCGATGTTCGAGGAGAAAAAGACAATCACGGTCGAGGGCGTGGTGAAGGAATTTCAGTTCACCAATCCGCACTCCTGGCTGCTCGTCGACGTCAAGGACAAGAGCGGAAAGGTCACAACCTGGGGGTTCGAGGCCGAGGGTCCGAGCACACTGCAGCGCGCCGGCATTCGTCCGAGTGAGTTTCCGGTCGGGACCAAGCTGACGATCACCGGGCGACCGATGAAGGATGGCCGGCCCGCCGCGATCTGGGAATCCGCCGTTCGAGCGGACGGGAAGAAGTACAACCCGCGCGAAGGGTTTGCGGTGCGGTAGTAGCAACCAGCGTGAAGCACTCAATGCGATTCGAGCTCGTGTCGTTGGCGGCGGCCCTCCTCGCCGTGACAACGTTGGCGGTGCAGCGACCGACTGGCCGCAGTTCCTCGGTCCCACCCGCAACGGCAACTACGGCGGGCCACCGCTGGCCGACACGTGGGGGCCGACTGGCCCGAAGGTCGTCTGGCGAAAACAGGTCGGACAGGGATTTGCCGGACCCGCCGTCGTCGGCAATCGCGTCATTCTGTTCCATCGCGTCGGCAACGAGGAGGTCGTCGAGTCGCTCGATGCGGCGAACGGGAACTCCATGTGGCGATACGCCTACCGCACGACCTACCGGGATGACTTCGGATTCGACGAAGGTCCGAGGGCGGTACCGGTCGTCGCCGACGGTGTGATCTACACCTTCGGCGCCGAAGGGCAGCTCCACGCCGTCGACCTCGCCAAGGGCACGCGCCTCTGGAGCGAAGACACGATGAAGCGCTTCGGCGTGCCGAAAGGATTCTTCGGCGCGGCCGGATCGCCGCTGGTCGAAGGCGGTCGCGTCATCGCCAACATCGGCGGCGAGAAGGCCGGCATCGTCGCGTTCGAGGCGAAGACCGGAAAAGTGCTCTGGACGCGCCACCGACGATGATGCGAGCTATTCATCGGGGGTGGCGGCCACGATCGGCGGTCGCCGATCCGTCATCTTTCTCACGCGCGACAGCCTCGTCGGTCTCGATCCCGCGTCGGGCGCCGTGCAGTTCCAGCGACGATGGCGCGCGCGCCTCGCGGCGTCGGTCAACGCTGCGACGCCGCTCGTCGTCGGGGATCAGATCTTCGTGTCCGCCCAGTACGGGCCTGGGGCGGGTGTGCTTCGCGTGAATGGCTCGCAGTTGATCGACGTCTGGACGTCCGACGACGTGCTCTCGAACCATTACGCCACGAGCGTTTTTTACAACGGCCATTTGTACGGTTTTCACGGCCGGCAGGAATTCGGTCCAAGCTTCCGCGCCGTGGAGTTCCAGACCGGGACGGTCAAATGGAGCCAGGAGCAGTTCCGTGCCGGCAGTGTCCTCCTGGCTGGCGATCGACTGGTGATCACGCGGGAAGGTGGCGAACTCGTTCTCGCGGCTGCCTCGCCGCAGGCATTTCACGCCGATCGCGCGCGCGCAGATTCTCCAGGGTGTGGTCCGGCCTTATCCCGCGCTGGCGGACGGCCTGCTCTACGTCCGCAACGAGAACACGTTGCTCTGCCTGGACCTTCGTAAATGAGGAGCCTTCTCGCCATCATCTGCGATCGTGGCCGTGGCTGCTGCTCTGTCTGCGCAGCGGCAGATCGAAAATCCACGACTCGTCCTCGAGCGCGCGATCGACGACTTTCTGTCGGGACGCGTCAAGGAATCCGTCGTCGGGTTCGATCGCGTGGCGGCTCTTTCCCCGGATGCTGCGCCGCAGCTCTGGCAGCGCGGGATCGCCCTGTACTACGTCGGTCGCTACGACGACTGCCGCAAGCAGTTCGAGTCTCACCGGACGGTGAATCCCGAACGACGTCGAGAATCCGGCGTGGCACTTTCTCTGCGTCGCGCACGCTGAGTCGCCGCAGACAGGCGCGCGCGGCGCTTCTGCCCGTCGGGCCCGATCAGCGATCGCCGATGCGCGAGGTCTATGAGATGTTCAAGGGGACGATGTCCCCTGACGCGGTCCTGACGGCGGGGGGGCAATCACTCTCCGCGCGTTTCTTCGCCGAGCTGTATGTGGGCCTGTACTACGAGGCGACTGGCAACACGTCAGCGGGCGTTGCGCACCTGAAAGCGGCCGCCTCCGACGAATTCGCACGAGCAGGTGGCTACATGCATCGCGTCGCGACGCTGCATCCGCTGCTGACGGGCAGAAAACCGTAGGCGCTTCAGCTCAATTCGCTTTCGCGTCGCGAACGCCGATTCGATAGAGGTGCGTATCGGTACGGATGAAGAGCGAACGGTCGGCGATCGCGATGGAGGCCAGCGTCGTGCCGTCGAGACGATTGGTGGCAAGCCTGCGAAACGTCTTGCCCGGTGCAAACACTGTCGTCATCCCTTCTTCGCTGAGCACGTAGATGCGACCGTCGGCAAAGACCGGCGAGGCGGAATAGTTGCCACCGACCCGCTGCTGCCAGAGCATCTGTCCGGTCTTCGCGTCGACACACGACAGCACGCCAGTATCGCTGACGTAATACAGCTCGTCGCCGACCAGCAGCGGCGACGGCGTATACGGCGCGCCACGCGTCAACGTCCACGCGACGTGCGTTCGCGTCACATCGCCGCGGCCGTCGGCACGAACCGCCATGAGCGCCGGCTCCTGAAACCCGGTGGCAATGAACACAAGGCCCTGGCCGAACACCGGGCGCGGCACATTGGAGAATCCCTCGCCGTAACTGACGCGCCAGATCTCCTTCCCGGTCAGCGGTTCGTACGCCACGGTCCTGTACGCGCCGACCGACACGAGCTGATCCTCTTCGCCGACACGAATCACGAGCGGCGTCGAGTAGGCATGGCTCCACGGTCTTCGCCGCGAGGTTCTCCAGCGCGACTTGCCCGTCTGCGTGTCGAGCGCGACGACGTAGGCTTCATCTCCCCAGCCGTCGCAGTTGACGATCAACAGATCTCGATAGAGGACTGGAGAGCCGCCATTGCCGTGTTGTGCGTCATAGCGAAGGCGGGTGGACCAGAGCAGCTGGCCCGAGGTCGTGAGGGCCGCGGTTCCGTCGGCTCCGAAGTGCACGTACACGCGATCGCCATCGACGATCGGCGTCGGCGACGCGCGACTGTTCTTCACGTTGATCGCGTCGGGGTTCTGAATCTTGAACACTTCCGCGTTGACGACTTCGCGTCCCGAGGCCACATCCAGACCGATCAGACGAAGCGAGACGACAGAGTCCTCCCCTCTCGTTGGTACGAGTCGCGTTGACGGCCGTCAGCCAGACGCGTCCGCCGGCGATGACCGGAGAAGACCAGCCACCGCTCGACCGGGACCTTCCACACGACGTTCTGTGTCTCGCTCCACTCGATGGGCAGCCCTGCTCCGTCGAGTGTCCCTGTCCTGTCGGTCCGCGAAACTGCGGCCAGTCCTCTGGTGACGGCGCGGCAAGCAAGGGCGAACCGTGCCACCAGCCTGCAGTACGAGAGCAGGCACCGCCGCGAAGACACAGGAACGCGACGAGAAGAGCCCGCGCGCGGACCCTTCTCGAACACTTCGAGCATCCGTGCCGCTACGAGCGCTGAACCTCGAATCCCATCAACGGCCACATCGAGTTGGTGGTTCACGCGGAAGCCGACGATCCCATCCGTCGTGACCGCTCTTCTGCGCCGCTGTGGACGACGGTGCCGTTGACAACATACGACACCGTGTCGCCGGCAACCCGCACTTCCAGCGTGTTCGACGAGCGTCCCGTGCCGTCGGGCCGCTTGACCGCCTGATGCGACGCGCGCTGCACGTCCTTAGTCGCCTCGCCGTCCGCTGCCGAACGAGATACGAGCCATCCTGTGCGACCACGAAGTAGCGTATAGGTCTGATTGGCACTTTCCAGCTGCGCGCCGCCGAAGACCAGGCCGTAGTAGTTTGTATGACTGCTGGGTTGGTTGAGGTTGAAGGTCGCCTTGAGCGTGTAGTTACCGGCAGCGTTATTGCGTGCGTTCCAGAACGTTCCAGCTGGGCCGCCTTTGACGTGGAGGCCTTTGCCCTTCGTCGTAAACGTAAGGTCCGGCCGATCATCAGGATCCTGGGCACTCTGGCTCCGGTCGACGCGCATCTTCCAGCCCTCCGGGGCTTGTGCGGACAGTGGCAGAGTTACACAGCTGATCAATAAAAGAATTACAACAGAATGACGCATCGGCGAAATCTCCCTGTGTGTATCGGTATGAAGGCCCGTGCCGGGCCGCTCTCGTGCGTGTACCGCGTTTCGTGATCCGGGGTCAAGGCAGTGTGACGACGTTACCTCAACTGTTCGGTTCGTCCAAGGGTGCCACACTAGGGCCCTGGCGCGGTCCTTGTCCGACGAGGGACGCTCGCACGTTGAACTACGTCGAACGCCCAAGCCATGTCAACGTCGAACACTCTACGCAGTCGTGTATCGCGCGAGACGCGCCAGCTGCTCGTCGCGGCGCTGGTCGCTCTGCTCGCGCTCTGGGTGCTGGCGCGCATTCGTTTTCCCGGGCAACCGGCCAGCCCGAATCCGATCCCCTCGCTGCTGTCGCAGCTGTCGAGTGTGCCGCGGTTCGCCAATCTCGCAGGCGAGATTGCCGAACTCCAAGGTCGGCTCGCGAACTCGTGGCTGGCCATTCCGGTCTCGGCGGCCGACGACAGGGCTGAAGGCGGCCCGCGACGCGTGACCGCCATGCGGCTGCGAGACAACGCGGGCCATGGTGCTGCTCCGCAGTGGCGATCGACTGCCGAACGATGCAGGACGTCATCGCGGCCGATCGAGTGACGGGGCTCGCTGTCATTCGCGCGGGAGTCGGTTCCGCACCGGCGGGCATCCCGCCGTGGATGCCTCCGTCGCTCGACAATCCTCGCTACCTGATGGCCACCGTGGGCACGTCCACCGGCGTGTCGCTGCGACCGGTGCTGGTCGGTTCGCTGCAGGAGGTCCGAAGTCCGGCATGGCCTGGCCCGATCTGGGCGGTACCGGAAGGGACTGACCTCGCGGCGTCGGCTTTCGTCTTCACGACCTCCGGTGAAATCGCCGGTCTCGTCGTTCGCGAACCCGACGGACTGGCAATCGTGCCGTGGGACATCGTGGTCGCGGAGGCCAGCCGCATTCTCGACCTGGAACGCACTTCCGCGGTCGATCTGCGCGTCGAGGTTCGTCCTCTGACGCCCGCACTCACGCGGGCGACGGGCGCTACTCAGGGAGTCGTCGTGGCGTGGGTCGATTCACGAGGGCCAGTGGCGAAGCGGCTCGCGGTCGGTGACGTGATCGAATCGCTCAACGCGCAGCCCATCCTGCACACGCGTGATTGGGAGGTCGCAAGCAGCCGGCTTCCCGCTGGTGATGCCACGCTCCGCGTGCGTCGCCGCGGCAAGTCGATGGATCTTGCCGTCACTCTGCCAGTGGCAGATCTGTCTGCGACAGCGCCAGCGACAGCGCTGGGCCTGACGATGCGGACCGTGCGAGGCGTCGGGCACGACAATCCTGCGAGTCGAGCCTCGTTCAGCCGCCAGTCTCGCACGACTGCAAGAGGGGGATATCATCACGCTCGCCGGAAACATCACGGCGCCCACGGCTGCGCAGATTGGCGAGGCCTTCCGATCCGCTCGGACGGGCGAGGCGATCATGCTCGCGATCACGAGGGGCAGGACGCACCTCGTCGTAGGGCTGGTGAAGTGATGCCGGAATCACTGCATTCCGGACGTCATCGCGTCAGAACTCCAGACCGGTGAAGTGGACGTCGATCGCATCGCGGCGACGACACCCGCCGCACGTCCGCTGCCGTGGCACGTGCGGTTCGGCCTGAGCTGGTCGACCGGCGCTGTCCCTGTCGTCCTCATTCTGCTGCTCGGCGCCGCGCTTGGCCCGGAAGGACTCGCCGTCCTGACGCCAGGCGTACTTCTCGTCATCGATCCTGTTCTTCCGGTCGCCATCGCCGCACTTGGGATCCTTGCCGGCCTCGAGTTCACGCGACCGGCGGCCCCACACCGCTGGTCGCTGCTCGGAAAGGCAAGCATCGAGTCGCTGTTTACGTGCGTGCTTGTGGCCATCGGCGTGTGGCTCGTCATGCCCGTCTTTCCCGACGTCGCCAGCTCCGAGGTGTGGCTCGTCGCGCTGATGGCCGGCCTCTGCGCGTCGATGTCGGCAACGCTGCCAGACGCCGATCCCGATCGCCTTCGGCCGGCGTCGATCCGCATGCGCGATCTCGACGGGCTGCTCCCCGTCGCATCGGCGCCGTCGTGTTCGCGTTCCTCCATTCGCTTCTCCGCTGGCCTCGCTCGGACTCACCATCCAGGCGACGATTCTCGCGCTTCTCATCTCGGCGACCGCATGGCTCCTGCCTGTCGGACAGTTCGCCAAGCACGGAGCAGCGCGTGTTTTCGATCGCCGCCCTGCTGCTGGTCGGTGGAATCGCCGATTACCTCTCGCTGTCGGCGCTTGCGGGCGGACTGCTCGCCGGGCTTTTCTGGGGTTACGTCGGCGGCGTCGCACGTGACTGCATCGAGCGCGATGTCCGCTATCTGCGCCATCCGCTGGTCGTGCTGATGCTGTTGGCGGCCGGGGCGAAGACGACATTCTCCGGATGGATCCTGGTGCTCGCGATCGCGTATCTGCTGCTTCGCGTCGCCGGCAAGCTGCTCGGCGGCTGGCTGGCACGTCGCGTTCCGGGCGTCGCCATCCCGGACAGCGTGGGCCCCACGCTGCTGCCACCGGGTGTCTTCGGCATCGCCTTCGCTCTCGATGCGACCTCGATGATGGAATCCCGGCGGCCGTCGATCCTTGCTGCCACCGTGCTTGGCAGCATCGGCTCGCAACTGCTCGCGGCACTCTGGCACCCGGCGGAGACGCACGAGTGAAACAGCTTGCCGCGCTGGGCCTCGCGGTCGTCGTCGTGCTGTGGGTCCGTGCGATCGGCGGTCCCGTTGCGACCGGAACCGCCGGCGCCGCGCTGGCAATTGGCTTCACGCTGCTCGGCGCCTGGGTGGCCGGTGACGTGCTTCGGCGCTTCCGGCTTCCCCGCCTCACCGGCTACATCCTGTTCGGTGTCCTGATCGGTCCCAACGTCGGTGACGTCATCACCGAGACGATGGCCGTTCAACTCCACTTCGTCACCGGCATCGCCACGACGCTCATCGCTCTCATCGCGGGCCTCACGCTCAACCTCGAACGCCTTGGCCAGCAGTTCAAAGCGATTGCGCGGCTGACGGCATTCACGCTGGCCGTCGCGATGGCCGGGATCGGCGCCGTCGTGTGGATCGCATGGCCATGGCTCTCGATTGCGCCCGAACGCGAGCGGACTCGAGCGACTCGCGATCGTCGACGCTCCTGGTCCTGATCACCGTCAGCTTCTCGCCGACGATGACGGCGGCCGTCACCACGGAGACCGGTGCGCGCGGAAGGCTGAGCGAGACCGTCCTCACGGTCGTCGTCCTCGCCGATCTGGTCATCCTGGTCCTCTTCTCGCTGGCGATGCTCTTCGCGCGCGTGGCGGTTGGCGCCACCGCGAGCGATGGCGTCGGGCTGCTCGCCCGCTTCACATGGGAGATCGGCGGCGCCGTGGCATTCGGCGTCCTCGTGGGTGCGCTGTTCGCGCTCTACCTGCGCTACGTCGGTCGAGAGATCGCGCTCGTCGTCATCGCGGTCTGTGCGCGTGCTCAGTCAGGTTGGCAGCACACAGCAGTTCGAGCCGCTGCTGGCCGCCGTGGCCGCCGGCCTGGTGATCGAGAACTTGTCGCTCGCGCAGGGCGATGCCCTGAAGACGGCAGTTCAGGGCGCAGCGTTGCCGGTACTGGTGATTTTCTTCGTCGCCGTCGGCACGTCGCTCCGGCTCGACGTGCTCGTCGAGAGCGGCATCATCGTCATCGCACTGTCTGCGCTACGCCTGTTGTTCATCAGGCTCGGCGTCTCATTGGGGGTGCGCTCGTCGGGAATCGACCGAACCGTCGGCGATTACATCTGGACCGGCCTGGTCTCTCAGGCCGGCATCACGCTCGGCTTCGCCGCACTCGTCGCCTCGGAGTTCATGGACTGGGGACCTCGCATCCAGGCGTTGCTGGTCGCGTTCATCGCGATTCACGAACTGCTGGGTCCGCTGCTCTTCCGATATGGACTCTGGAAGCAGCGGCGACCTGGCGGCTCCGCCGCGCCGACCGCTGGTCGTCGTGTCGAACCGCGAGCCGTATCTTCATCGCCAGGATGACCGCGGTCGCATCATCGCGACGCCGGCAACCGGCGGCGTGGCCGTGGCGCTCGACGCGCTCATGCGCGAGCGGAACGGTGTCTGGGTGGCGCATGGCGCCGGGCCCGCCGATCGCCAGGTCGTCGAACAAGACGGACAAGAGTCCCCGTGCCGCCCGAGAGTCCGTCCTACGAGTTGCGCCGCCTCTGGCTCGAGGAGCCGACCTTCTCCGCGTACTACAACGGGTTCGCCAACGAGGGCCTCTGGCCACTCTGTCATCTCGTCGACGTGCGTCCGCAGTTTCGCACCGAGGACTGGACCGCGTATCGCGACATCAATGCACGGTTCGCCGCAGCAGTCAGCGAAGAAGTGCGCGCCTCCAATACTCCGGTCTTCATCCAGGACTACCACCTCGCCCTCGTGGCGCCGGCGCTGCGCGCGCGGCTGCCAGAGGCGCGCACCGCGCTGTTCTGGCACATCCCGTGGCCATATCCGGATCGGTTCCGGATCTGTCCGTGGGCACCAGAGATCCTGAGAGGCCTGCTTGCCAACGATCTGCTCGCCTTTCAGCTGGAGCGGGACCGACGCAACTTCCTGCTCGCCGTCGAGGAGGAGCTCGATGTCGAGGTCGAGCACGAGCTGTCACGTGTCCGCTTCGGCGATCGCAACACCACGGTGGTATCGGTGCCAATTGGTGTGGACTACGACCGCATTCAGGCGATCGCCGCCGAACCCTCGCTCGCGACCGAGCAGACACGACTCGCGCGTCTCTTCCGCCTGTCGGCCGAGATCATCGGCATCGGCGTCGATCGACTCGACTACACAAAGGGGATCCCGGAACGTCTCGACGCGCTCGATGCACTGCTCTGCCGTCGTCCTGCGCTGCGAGGCAAGCTGACGTTCGTCCAGATCGGCGTGCCGTCGCGGTCGGAGATCGAAAGCTACGCCGCAATCGAGGCCGAAATCGGTCTCCGCATCTCCGCCATCAACGCGCGTCACCGGGTGCCGGGAGGCGCACCGGCTGTGCACTATCACACCAAGCCGCTCACGATCACGAGCCTCGTTGCCCTCTACCGCCTCGCCGACTTCTGCATCGTCAGCTCACTCCACGACGGGATGAATCTCGTCGCCAAAGAATTCGTGTCCGCACGTGACGACGACGATGGCGTGCTGGTACTGAGCAGGCTGGCGGGTGCGGCGCAGGAACTGCGCGAGGCTGTGATCATCAATCCGTACGACGTGGATGGCTTTGCTGACGCGTTGCTCCAGGCGATCGATATGCCGCTCGACGAACGGCGCGCGCGAATGCGCGCCATGCGACGGGTCGTTGCCGGACGCAATGTCTTCGGCTGGGCCTCCGACATCCTGGAGGGTCTCGAAAGCCTGTGGACGAAACCCCTGCACTATTCGGTCCGCCGATGGGAGGATATGCCGGTGTGAGTTGCACCCGCGACATCCTTGATCCCGAGCACATCTCCGTCCTTCGGACGTTCGCGCAACGCGGTGTTCTCCTCGCTTTCGACTACGACGGTACCCTGTCGCCGATTGCGCCGACACCGGAGAGTGCCCGCCTGCCGGCGACGACCAAGCGGCTGCTGGTGCGCGTCGCAGCCCAGTATCCGCTCGTCGTGATCTCCGGGCGAGCGCTCGCCGATATCTCCGTGCGGGTGGCTGACATCGGGGTCCGCCACGTCTTCGGCAATCACGGGCTCGAGTGGTCGGGTGGCACATCTCGTCCGCGTGCCCAGGTGCACAGCTGGGCAGAGCAGCTGCGCGAGCAACTATCGGGTCATCCCGGCGTGTTCGTCGAGGACAAGACGCACTCTCTGTCCGTGCATTACCGATTGGCCCCCGACAACGAGCGCGCGCTCCAGTTCATTCTGCCGGTCGTACGCGCCTTGCCTCAGGTGCGGATCATCTGCGGCGCGGCAGCCGTGAACCTGTTGCCCGAACATGGCGCGAACAAGGGGGTCGCTCTTCGCCGTGCGCTCGAAGAGAGCGGCTGTGAGAGGGCGATCTACGTCGGCGATGACGACACCGACGAGGACGCATTCGGTGCAGTGAAGCGGGACCTGCTCTTGGGCATTCGCATCGGTCCGTCGTGGACATCTCGAGCGCGGTACCACCTGGATTCGCAGGAATCGATCGACTTGTTGTTGCAGGAACTGATCGACGCCGGCGTCTAGATCTTCAACCTGGTGTGACTCGTCATCTCACCCGAGTCATCCATCGCCGCCTGCCGGCGTTTGATGTAGATGACGACGCCGGCCACGATGAGGCATCCGACGACCGCGACGGCTAGCAGGACACCGGCCATCGCGAACATCCCGATGACGAAGTCGATGCTGATATCGCCGGTCGGATCGGGTCGTTGTCCGACGTCGACGATGATTGGGTTCTGCACGAGCCATATCATGACTAGCACTCGTCCAGGACACGCCAGGCGGCGACGTCGCGCGCAAGCTCCACGAGCGTGCGAACGCCAACGCCGGTCGCCCCCTTGGGTTGGTACGGCTTGGCCTCTTCAGCCCACGCCGTCCCGGCAATGTCCATGTGTACCCACGGCAGATCACCGGCGAACTCCTTGATGAAGAGCGCCGCGGTGATGGCGCCGCCTGGTCGTCCCCCAGTGTTGCTCAAGTCGGCGATTTCGCTCTTGAGTTGTTCCTTGTAGTCCTCAAAGACGGGCATCGGCCACGACCGGTCGCCGGCTCGTTCGGTCGCGCGGCGCACGTCCTCGACCCATGAGGGCGGGGTTCCAAATAGCCCAGCTTGTCGTCTTACCAAGCGCGACGACGCATGCCCCGGTCAACGTGGCGACATCGACGAGATGAGTAGCGCCGCGCTGGCGCGCGAGCCACAGACCATCCCCGAGGATCAGTCGACCTTCGGCATCGGTGTTGATGATCTCGACCGTCTTTCCTTCCGCGCTGGTCAACACGTCGCCGGGCTTGACCGCGCGTCCACCTGGCATGTTCTCGGTCATCGGGATCACCGCGATGCAGCGGATCGGGAGCTTCAATTGCGCGATCGCAGACATGGCGCAGATGACGGCGGCTCCGCCCGACATGTCGTCCTTCATCTTGTCCATGTTGTCTGCCGGCTTGATCGAGATGCCGCCGGTGTCGAAGGTAATGCCCTTGCCGACGAGGCCGAGCACGACCTTCGACGCTGCCTGCTTGGGCTCGTGACGCAGAATCACGACGCGAGGCGGCTCCTCGCTTCCACGCGCCACGCCCAGCAACATCCCCATCTTGAGCGCGGCGATGTTCGGCTCGTCGAGTACTTCGACGCTCAACCCGGCGGCCGTGGCGATTTCGGTCGCGTGCTGTGCGAAGGCGCGCGGTGTCAGATCATTGCCAGGCTCGTTGGCCAGGGCACGCGCCTGGTTGGTGCACTCGCCCAGGATTCGACCTCGTTCGATCGTCTCGGCCGTCTCTGATGGCGCGTCGCTGATCCTGATGTCGACGTGCTCGAGCCATGAGGGGCCGGCACCCGCCGTCTTCCGGGCGCCGCCATCGTAGCTGGCGAGCACGATCCCTTCGGCCATCGTTTGTGCCGCGACCAGCGGCTCGACCAACGTGCCTGGGCGGAACAGTACTGCCACCCGGGTCATGCGCCGTTGTCGCGCGATGAGACCTCCGATCGTCGCGATGCGACGGAAATGATCAGGCGTGACTTCCATGCTCTTGCCAGCGCCGACGAGGGCGAGTCGGAGCGCCTTCCACCCCGAGAGTGCAGTTACGAGCACCTCGTACGGCTTCCCCGTGAACTCGCCACGAGCGCGGGCGCGACCAATCTCTCCCCCTGAGGCCCGATCGAGATCCGGCTCGTCGGCGTATTCGTCATCGACGAATGATGGAATCACGAGCAGATCCACGTCGAGTTCGGCTGCCGAGCGTCCTGTCAAGCTGAGTGGAGGTGTCTTGTAAGCCGTCTGCATCGTGTCGATTCCCTGTCCTGTCCACGGCACCAATCACCGGAGCGTGGCTTGTCCGACTGGGGTTTAGGGCTTAGAATCGGATCAAAGCCTGCCCGGGAGATCGACGTGCCCTATTCGCCACGCGCGTACTGCGCGCTCTCGGTTGCAATCGTCAGCCTGTCCATGGCTGGACTGCCGTCCGCTGACGCTGTTCTCAGCGCTCAGTCTGGTGGCGAAGCCAAGAAACCCAGTCTATCACTCAGAGTGACGCCGCCGGTTGGCTTCGCACCCCTGCGGACACGTCTCGTCGTCGACGTGCGCGATGGTGATGACGACTACGCGGACTTCTACTGCCCGACAGTTGAATGGGATTGGGGTGACGGAACGGTCTCGGCGAACTCGGAAGATTGCGATCCGTACGAAGCGGGCAAGAGCGCCATCCGACGACGTTTCTCGACCGAGCACACCTTCCGACAGGCTGGCGCCTATCGGGTGGCGTTTCGACTGAAGCAGAAGGATCGCGTTGTCGCAACGAGCAGCGTCAACGTGCAGGTCCGCGCCGGACTCCCGCAGTGACGCTTAGACCGGAACCGGCGGCGGCACGACGCGCCGCTCGGTGAAGAGGCTCGTCACCGCCGCACCGAGACCGATCGTCCACGCCACGAATTCGACCAACAGGCCGGCCGAGCGCATCGGCCACGAGACTGGACTCAGCCAGCCCAGGCCATAAGCCATCAACTGGCCGAGGACGGTGATGCCAACGATGACGGCGTAGCCGATCAGGAAATCCAGGACCGAGGTGCGCGTCACGTCGCCTCCGCCGCGCAACGCACGCCCGATGCGAACTGCCACTCCGGTGAAGCCAGCCACCCACAGCAATGCGAGAGCGGCAAGCACGAAAGGAATCGCGGCGAGCAGCGGGATGCCGATGATCGAGACGATCAGCATCACCGAGATGACGACGAGCACAGGCACGAACAGTACTTCGACGGCGAGACCTGTCACGATTGAGGCGCCGGCTGAGCGGCTGGAGATATTGCTAATCCAGCCAGGTGCGGCCAGCGTCAGCAGCAGCGCGATCGCCATCGTGAACGAGAGCCTGAAGACCGATCCCCAGAAGGTCAATGTCGGCCACCACTCGCTCCATTCCGGATCGAAGGTCACGCCCGGCCACAGGACGGCCTCATCGATCGTGCCCTGGACTGTTGCCCCCGGCTCCTGGGTGACGGCGCCACCCACCGTTACGGCATTTCCCTGAATGACCGCTTTCGGTCCAAGGCGCAGCCCACCGCCGACGACGACCACGTCATCTTCGACACGACCGTCAATGCGTGCAGAGCCACCGATCACCACGATCGGTTCGGCCGACGTCTCACCTTCGGCGAGCATGTAACTGCGAAGGATGCGGAGGTGGACGCCATCAAAGCGTTCTCCCAGCCGTTCCATGCGCTCGCGACGCTCCTCACGCCGCTGCTCGATTCGCTCGCGACGTTCTTCGCGGGCGTCCTCGCGCTCCTGCCGAATCCGGTCGCGGCGCTCCTGGCGGGTTTCGGCAGGATCCGAACGGAAATCATCCGGCGGTCGTTCAGGTGTCTGTGCCCAGGCCGACGACACGGCCAGCAGCACCACAAGCGCAGCGATCCCTCGCGTCACAGCGACTTACTCCCTCGCCGGTTCAGACGGAGGCACCGGCGGTGAAGTTCCCGGGACAGGCGAACTGAGAACGAAGGACGAAGAACGAAGAAACTAGACAGAAACCACCATGGCGATGCCCATTCCACCGCCAATGCACAGTGAGGCGACACCCTTTCCCCCACCGCGAGCGCGCAAGGCGTAGATGAGGGTGGTCAGCACTCTGGCGCCGCTGGCGCCAATCGGATGGCCGAGCGCGACGGCACCGCCCCTCGTGTTGACCCTCGAAGCATCGAGGCCGAGCTCCCGGCCTACGGCGACCGCCTGTGCCGCGAATGCCTCGTTCAGCTCGAAGAGGTCGATGGCTTGGAGCGCCAGCTCCGCCCGCTGCAACGCCGTGCGCACGGCGTTGACCGGTCCCATGCCCATGATTGCGGGATCGACGCCGGTTGACGCAAACGAGATCACCTCCGCAAGCGGTTCTCGCCCAAGCTGGCGGGCTCTTGCTGCGCTTGCAACGACGACGGCAGCTGCACCGTCGTTGATACCTGATGCGTTGCCCGCCGTCACGCTTCCATCCTTCTTGAATGCCGGCTTCAGCGCAGCGAGCTTCTCGACGGTGGTGCCGCGCCTGGGATACTCGTCTGTGTCGACGAGCATCGGTTCGCCCATTTTCTGTGCGACGGCGACCGGTACGATCTCGTCCTTGAAGGCGCCGCTCGCAATCGCCTGCTCAGCGCGTCGCTGGCTCTCGGCGGCAAAACTGTCCTGGTCCGCACGCGACACACCAAATCGATCGGCGATCGTCTCCGCGGTCATGCCCATGTGACATCCTTCAATCGCGCAGGTCAGACCTTCCGCTAGAAGGGAATCCGTCACCTCCGCGTGCCCCATTCGAAAACCCCAACGCGCGCCCTTGAGCACGTACGGTGCGTTCGACATCGACTCGGTGCCGCCGGCCACGGCAAGGTCGATATATCCCGTCTGCATCGCCTCGGCAGCATGGACGACCGCCTGCAGCCCGGAACCACAGACGCGATTGACGGTTTCGCCCGGCACCTCCTTCGGAACGCCTGCCTTGAGCGCTGCCTGTCGCGCAACATTCATCCCGGCGCCACCCTGCAGGACGCACCCCATGATCACGTCACCGATCGCAGCCGCCTCGACGCCAGCGCGTGCGATGGCTTCACGAATGACGACGGCACCCAGGTCCGCGGCGGAGACATCCTTCAACGTGCCGCCGAACGATCCGATTGCTGTACGACATGCGCTGAGGATCACTGTGGGCTCTTTGAGCATGGATCCATTCTAGGCTCTCGGCGCTGGGCTCTGGCATGTGGTTCATAGTTCTGCCGACAATCCGAAGCCTGAAGCCGAGAGCCTGTAGTGTTATAACCACCACATGGACCAGTTCGACTTCGGCGGCGCCATCGCGTGGCGGCCGAGTTCCGAGTACATCGAGCGCAGTCGACTGATCGCGTTCATCCGGAAGCATGGGCTCAGCGGACTCGACGAGTTGATGAACCGGTCAACCACCGATCTCGAATGGTTCTGGCGTGCCGTGATGGACGACATCGGCATCGAATTCTACGAACCGTACACGCGCGTCGTCGATCTCTCGCCGGGTGTCGCTCGGCCGACGTGGTGCATCGATGGGCGCATGAACATCGTCCACAACTGCCTGGAGAAATGGGCACGGACATCCACCGCGCATCGCGATGCACTGCGGTGGGAGGGAGAAGAAGGAACGACGCGTGCGATGACCTACGCGGAACTGCTGCACGAGGTCAATCGTGCGGCCGGCGGGCTGCGCGGGCTCGGCATTGGCCGCGGTGACCGCGTGGCCTTGTTCATGCCGATGTGCCCGGAGCTCGTGGCCGCGTTCTTCGCCGTGATCAAGATTGGCGGCATCGTGCTGCCGCTCTTTTCCGGGTATGGCGCGGATGCCGTCAGCAGCCGCCTCAAGGACGCTGGCGCAAAGGCCCTGATCACGACCGATGGGTTCTGGCGCCGTGGACAACCCGTGCGGCTGAAAGACATCGCCGACGCGTCCGTCTCGACGGTGCCTTCAATGAAGCATGTGATCGTCGCAAGACGGATCGGTGCCGAGATCGCAATGGGATCTCAGGATCTCTGGTGGACCGATCTCGTCGCCGGCCAGCCGGATTCATTCGCAACCGAGCACACAGACGCCGACGAGCCGCTGATGATCATCTACACGTCGGGAACGACCGGCCTGCCCAAAGGGGCCGTGCACTCGCACTGTGGATTCCCGATCAAGACCGCGCAGGACATGATGCACTGCTTCGACGTCCAGGACGGCGAAACGATGTACTGGGTCAGCGACATGGGCTGGATGATGGGGCCCTGGGAAGTGCTCGGGATGACGCTGCTCGGCGGCACGATGGTTCTCTACGACGGCGCACTGGACTTCCCTGCGCCCGATCGCCTGTGGGCACTGGTCGAGCGTCATCGCGTCAACATCCTTGGCGTGTCACCGACGCTCATCCGGGCACTGATGCGCCACGGTGAAGATCCCGTCCGCGCACATGACCTCGGCTCGCTTCGCATTCTCGGGTCAACCGGTGAACCGTGGAATCCCGAACCCTGGAGATGGTTCTTCGATGTCGTCGGTTGCGGCCGGCTGCCAATCATCAACTACTCGGGTGGAACAGAAGTGTCCGGAGGCCTCGTCGGCGGCAACGTCCTGACACCGCTCAAGCCGGCCGCCTTTGCCGGTCCACCGCCTGGGATCGCGGCAGATGTCGTCGATGAGCAGGGGCGACCGGTCCGCAATCAGGTCGGTGAGCTCGTTGTTCGGGCGCCCTGGATAGGGATGACGCGAGGGTTTTGGAACGACGACGAGCGGTACATGCAGACCTACTGGTCGCGCTTCCCAAACGTGTGGGTTCACGGCGACTGGGCCGCGATCGACGAAGATGGACTCTGGTACATCCTTGGGCGCTCCGACGACACGATTAAGATCGCGGGCAAACGATTGGGCCCGGCAGAAGTCGAGTCGGTGCTCGTCGAGGATCCTGCCGTGCTCGAGGCTGCCGCCATCGGCGTGCCGGACGAGATGAAAGGACAGGCACTGGTCTGCTTCTGCGTCCTGAGACCCGGTCACGCGCCCAACGCCGAGATAACCTCACGCCTTACCGGGCTGGTGATCGATCGCCTCGGGAAACCCCTCAAGCCGAAGGCGATCGAGTTCGTGCGCGATTTGCCAAAGACGCGCAACGCCAAGGTCATGCGCCGCGTCATCCGCGCCGCGTATCTCGGGGATGCACCAGGTGACCTTTCATCGCTCGAGAACCCGCAGGCTGTCGAGGAGATCCGCCTCGCTCGGCGCACGTAGCCTACTTCTTCTCAAAGGTCGTGCTCCAGGTCGGCGCTGCGGCCTTGACGAGCTCCAGCAACTGCGGCGAGATATCGGACTCTCCGGTGAGCGCCCTGATCTCCAGGACATCGTCGAACCCGAGACCGGTTGGGCACTTCAGCGCCCACTTGATCGCCTCCTCCAGTGACTCGACCTCGACGACGTAGAAGCCACCGACCAGTTCCTTGGACTCAGTGAACGGCCCATCGACCAGCCCTCGCTTGCCCTGCTTGACCTCGATGCGCGCGCCGTCACCGCCCGGCTTCAGCCCTTCGGCAGCGACCAGCACGCCGGCTCGGTGCATCTCCTCGTTGAACCTCATGTAGGCGCTGAACAGTTCCTCGTCGAACGGCGCGTTCGGATCTGGCGACGTGCTGTCCTTGCCCGGCTGCGCGGTGATGATGAATCGCATCTGCGTGTGTCCTCCAGTTTCTTGACGGCTCTACCCTGACGACGAGGGAGGAACCGCCGGATCGACATCCGGAGACAGGAATTCTTCAGACCGTTATGGGAGAAAGGATCCGTCCGCGGCCGGCCGGAACGTCACGACGTCCACCACCGCTGCCACCGGGATCGGCCCATAAATATGCGGAAAGAGCTGCTCTCCGCCTTCGAGGTTCTCGTAGCGCACCTGACAGCCCAGGCGCAGCGGATCGATATGCAGCAGAACGAGATCCTGCCTGCCGCGAAAGCGCTGATTGGCGACCCACACCACCTGGTGAGCATCGGAGCAATGGATGAAACCCTCCGTCGCCAGCGAGTCCGCCGTGTAGGCGCCGTTCGCCCGGGCTGTGGTCCAGGCGTCGTGAGAGGTGATGTGGAAGATACGAGTCAGGTCTCGCGCCCCTTCATCAGCTCCGCTCGCCATCGGGCGGCGTTCTCGAAGACCGTGTCCACCGTCGTGCCGTCCGCAAGCCCGGCACGCAGTTGCTGGAGGCTGGCAATCAGCCGATCGAGGGCGGTGCCGATATCAGTGGCATTCGCCGCGCATACCTCGCGCCAGACATCTGACGGGCTGGAGGCGAGGCGCGTGGAGTCGACGAGACCGCGTCCGGCCAGCCGCAAGCCACTGGACTCGGCAGCTTCACCAACGACGTCCATGAGTGCGCTCACCGTCAACTGCGGGAGGTGGCTGAGAAAGGCCATCAGCCGATCGTGCTCGTCAGCATTCATCGTGGTCGGTCTCGCACCCAGGCTTTGAACGAACCCGGCCAGCCGTTCGACGGTCTGTGCCGCAGCCGGTCCTTCCGGCGTCAGGATCCACGGCCTGCCTCGAAAGAGGTCCGCTCGCGCGAACGCAAAGCCGCCCTGTTCGGCTCCTCCGATCGGATGACCGCCAACAAAGGCCGCACGCGACGCAACCAGCGCGCCGGCCGCCTTGACGATGTCGCGCTTGGTGCCGCCGACGTCGGTAATCGCCGCGCCTTCCCCAAGAATCGCCGCGACCTCCGGCAGCAGACGGACGTTCTGCTCGACGGGCGCCGCGAGCACGACGAGGTCCGTGCCTCCGAGCTCGGCGACTTTGTTTGCGGCACGATCGATCGCGCCACTCCCCGCGGCGTGTGCGAGAACTGGCGGGCGATCCACCGCAGTGATGCGGATCGACGGCCAACGCTCGCGGACCGCCAAGGCGATCGATCCACCGATCAGGCCGAATCCAACGATGGCGATGTTTTGAAACGGGGGTTCTGTTTCGGATGGCGGCATCTGTCAACTCCCAACTACCAATTCCCAACTTCCAAACCGCCCGGAAGCCTTGGGAGTTGGGAGTTGGGTATTGGGAGTTGCGTCGCTACCTCGCCCAGCCGCGACGGGCCATCGGCTCCAGGCAGATGCTGCGGCCGATCGCGGGAGCGATGATTCGCAGTTCCGCCATCAACCGATCGAATTGCGCGGGAAACATCGACTGTGCGCCATCACTGAGCGCGCGATCGGGGTCGTTGTGGACTTCGATGATCAGGCCGTCCGCACCGGCGGCAACAGCCGCACGCGCCAGTTGCGCCACCATGTCGCGACGGCCCGCGCCGTGGCTGGGATCCGCAATGATGGGAAGGTGGCTCAACTTCTTGACGACCGGGATAGCCGAGATGTCGAAGGTGTTGCGCGTAGCTGTCTCGAACGTACGGATGCCGCGCTCACACAGGATGACCTCGTTGTTCCCGCCGGCGAGAATGTATTCCGCCGACAAGAGCCACTCCTCAATCGTCGCCGAGATGCCACGCTTGAGCAGCACCGGCTTGTGCACATGACCGAGCTCGCGGAGCAGCGTGAAGTTTTGCATGTTCCGCGCGCCGACCTGGAAGATGTCCGAGTACTTGCTAATCAGCTCGATCTGGCTGATGTCCATGACCTCGGAGATGAGCTTCAGGTTGTGGGCATCGGCCGCACGCCTGAGCATCTGAAGTCCCTTTTCACCCAGGCCCTGGAAGCTGTAAGGCGAGCTGCGCGGCTTGAACGCTCCGCCGCGCAGGATCTTGGCACCCGCGCGCTTGACGGCGGCGGCGCTGGCCATGACCTGTTCTTCGGTTTCAGCCGAACAGGGCCCCGCCATCACGATGACTTCGTCGCCGCCAATGCGCACATCGTCGAGGATCACGACGGTGTCCTCGGGCTTGAACGTGCGGCTGGCGCGCTTGTACGGTTCGGTGATGCGCAGCACCTCGTGAACACCGTCGAGTATCCCAATCAGTTCTGGATCGATCTTGTGCGCACCCACTACACCCAGGACCGTGCGGGTCGCTCCCGACGAACGGTGCACATCCATCCCCAGCTCGATGAGCCTGGCGATGACCACGTCAATCTGAACCTCGGTGGCCCGCTCCTTCATGACGACGACCATGACTACTCTCCCATCCGTGAATCAGCACTGTTCCTGTTATCGCTCGCGATGCGCTCGGCGCGTCTCGCTTCGTCGATGACGCGCTCGAAGATCCGGACGACGGCTTCGGCGGTCAGCGGTCCAGCCAACTCGGTCGCCGACCGTCTCACTCTGCTCAGAACCTCCGCTTCCCGCTCCGGCTGATAGATGGGAAGCGCCGCCTCATGCTTCAACCGGCCGACTTCCACGGCGCACGCGACCCGCACGTTCAGTAAACGCACGAGCTGCTCGTCGATCACGTCGATCCGGTTCCGCAATTCCTCGATGCTCAGGACTTCAGCCAACGCACGTACTCCTCTACTTTCGTATCGAGATCGTTCGACGCACCCGCCTCGGCCACGACGCTGACGAGAGCGCTGCCCACGACAGCCGCGTCTGCCCACTGGCCGACTTCCCGAACATGCTCAGGTTTGGAGATTCCAAAGCCGAGCGCGACGGGCAACGGGCTGACGCGCCGGATTCGTTCGACCATCTCGCGGGCACCGTCGGCCACTCGATCGCGGGCGCCGGTGACGCCAAGGCGCGAGATCGCATACAAAAACCCGCTGCCAAGGGCCGCGGCCTTGCGCAGGCGGTCGTCGGTCGTCGTCGGGCTGAGCAGAAGAATTGTATCAATCCCCCGCTTTCCCAGCATGTTCCGGAAGTCCTCGGCCTCCTCGATAGGCAGATCGAGAACCAGCACTCCGTCGACGCCGACTTCCCTGGCACGGTCGGCAAAACGTTCCGCGCCGAGGCGGAGAATCGGGTTCGCGTAACTGAACACCACGACCGGCGGTCGCAGATTCGTCCTCGCTTCCCCGATCAGGTCGAGGACACCGCTGAGCGTCGTCCGCGCTGCCAATGCCCGTTCGGTCGCGCGCTGAATCACTGGGCCATCCGCCAGTGGGTCCGAGAACGGAACGCCTACCTCCAGAACGTCTGCACCGGCGCGATCGAGTGCCTGAAGCACACCCTTCGTCTTCGGCAAGGTCGGATCGCCCGCCGTGATGTACGTCACCAGTCCCGGCTTCTGTGCCCTGCGCAGATCCGCGAACCTGGCTTCAAGACGGCTCATCGAAGAGCCTCCATCACGCTCTGCACGTCTTTGTCGCCACGGCCCGACAGGTTTATGAGGATCACGCTGCCGTCGGGAACGTCCTTCGCCAGACGCATCGTGTACGCAACCGCGTGCGCGGACTCGAGTGCCGGCAGAATCCCTTCGAGTCTCGCCAGTGTCTGGAATCCTTCGAGCGCCTCGGGATCGGTGACGTAGCCGTACTCGGTCCGACCGAGTTCACGAAGCCATGCATGCTCGGGACCGACCGCTGCGTAGTCGAGCCCGGCGGATATCGAATGCGTCAACTCAATGTTCCCTGCCTCGTCCTGAAGCACGAACGTGCGCGTTCCCTGGAGCACACCGGCGCTGCCTCCCGCGAACCGCGCGGCATGACGCCCGGGTACGATGCGTTCGCCACCAGCCTCGACACCGATCAGACGAACTGACGCGTCGTTGACGAAAGCGTCGAAGATGCCGATCGCATTGCTGCCACCACCGACGCAAGCGACCACCACGTCAGGCAGGCGACCGACTTGTTCGAGTATCTGATGACGCGCCTCGCGTCCGATCACGGACTGAAATTCACGCACCATCAACGGGTAGGGATGCGGACCGAGCGCCGAGCCGAGCAAGTAGTACGTGTCGCCGACGTTGGCCACCCAATCGCGCATCGCCTCGTTGATGGCGTCCTTCAGCGTCTTGCTGCCGGCATCGACCTGACGCACCGTTGCGCCGAGCAGTTGCATGCGGACGACGTTCAACGCCTGCCGGCGCATGTCCTCGGCGCCCATGTAGACGTGGCACTCGAGGTCGAGCAGCGCGCATGCGGTTGCCGTCGCCACACCGTGCTGGCCGGCGCCGGTCTCAGCAACGATCCTCGTCTTCCCCATTCGCTTCGCGAGCAGCGCCTGCCCCAGCGCATTGTTGATCTTGTGTGCGCCGGTGTGCGTGAGGTCCTCGCGCTTGAGCAGGATTCGAATACCGTCGTGTCCGACTTGAGCCGGACCTCGCGCTTCAAGCGCCAATCGACGCGTTTCGTAAAGCGGCGTTGGCCGGCCTACGTAATGACGGAGCAGGCGCGACAGCTCATCGCCGAATGCCTCGTCCGCGCGCGCGGCCAGGTATCCGCGTGTCAGTTCCTCGATGGGCGCGACAAGCGTCTCGGGAACAAAACGTCCACCGTAGTCGCCGAAGTATCCTCGAGCGTCCGGGTCGCGCAACCCGAACACCGGCTTCTCCACGTTCACGAGGTTCACTGGGTTCATAACATTCGCGCTCATATCGCCGCGAAGCCGCGGCGGGCGTTCACCAGGAAGGCCGACACCTTCTCGAAATCCTTGATGCCGGGCGACGACTCGACGCCCGACGACACATCCACCCCGTACGGCCTCACCGTACGAATCGCCTGCTCGACATTGAGCGGCGTCAGTCCGCCGGCGAGCACCAGCCTGTGGTGTCGCGCCGCTGCCGCAGCGCGATCCCAGTCGATGGCCGTCCCCGTGCCACCGCGGCGCACGCGATCGGAGGCATCGAGCAGGAACGTCGTCTCGGCCGGCCAGCCACGCGAGGTTGTGGCCAGATCGTCGAGCGTCACCGCTCGAAAGAGCGGGCAGTCGAGGCGATCAAAGTCCTCGGCTGTCTCATCACCGTGAAGCTGCACAGCTTTGACGCCTGTCACCGCGACGACCTCTCGAACCTGCTCCGCTGACTCGTTCACGAACACACCGACCGCCGTCGTTCCGTTCGGCAGCGCCGCGATAATCTCCCTCGCCTGCGCAGCGCTGACCGCCCTGGGACTCCGCTCCCAGAAGACGAAGCCGAGCGCCGTTGCCCCCTGCTGCACCGCGTGAAGCGCGTCCACGAGTCGCGTGATGCCGCACACCTTCAAAATGGGGTCGGGGGTCATTTGTTGAGGCCACCCCCGGCACGGCCGGGGGTGGCCTCTTTAAATGACCCCCGACCCCCTAACAATTCTGCGATCGCCTTCGCCGGATCGGCGGCGGTCATGAATCGCTCTCCGATCAGAAATGCCCGATACCCCTGGCCGGCGAGTTCTTCCAGATCCGTTCGGCTCGTGAGCCCGCTCTCGCTGACGCCGACGACGTTCGCCGGGATGCGAGCACCCAACTTGCGTGACGCCGCAACGTCAACTGCCAGCGTGCGCAGGTTGCGGTTGTTCACGCCGATGATTCGCGCGCCGCTGTCGATCGCACGCGTCAGCTCCTCGTCGTCATGAACCTCCACCAGCGCCGCCAGACCCAACTCCCATGCCCGTTGCTGCAGACGTACAAGGTCCGGCTGGCTGAGCGCGGCGACGATGAGGAGCGCCGCATCTGCACCATTCGCACGCGCCTCGAGCAACTGGTACTCGTCGACGATGAAGTCTTTGCGAAGAAGTGGAAGCTGAACGGCTTGACGCACGGCTGCCAGATGTTCCAGCGCGCCGTCGAAGAAGGTCGGCTCCGTCAGCACGGAGATCGCGGCCGCTCCTCCGGCTTCGTACTGCCGCGCGATGGCCACTGGATCGTAGTCGGCCGCGAGCACGCCGCGCGAAGGCGACCGTCGCTTGCACTCGGCAATGACATTCCCTCGGCCTGGGCGTGACAGCGCGGCCAGGAACGCCTCACCCCGGGGCGTAAACGCGGCCGCTCGCCTTTCGAGTGACGCATGGCTCTCGCGCTCGCGGCGAACCTCGGTGATCTTCTCTGTCGCGGCGACGATCGCCCCGAGCAGATCAGGCGTGGCCGTCATGCGATCACCTCGGCCCGGGACGACTGCACCATACGATCGAGCGTCTCCCTCGCAGCACCAGAATCGATGGCCGCTGCCGCTCGCGAAATGCCCTCGCTGACAGACGATGCGCGACCTGCGACGAGCAGCGCGGCTCCGGCATTGAGCAGCACGATGTCTCTCGCCGGGCTCTTCCGGCCCTCGAACACATGCCTGATGATCCCCGCGTTTTCGCCAGCATCACCGCCCTGGAGATCGGCGGGTGTCGCCTTCGCGAGGCCGAACTGGGCGGGATGAATGAAGAAGGTGTGAACGGCGCCGTCTCGACACTCGGACACCTTCGTGTGACCGGTCGTTGAGATCTCGTCGATACCGCCCGCACCGTGCACGACCCAGGCGCGTTTCGATCCCAGCAGCATCAGCGCACGTGCCATCACCTGCGTCAGTTCCGGCCTCGGCACGCCAACGATCTGTCGCGTTGCGCCCGCCGGATTCGTGAGTGGCCCAAGCAGGTTGAACGTCGTTCGAATGCCCATTTCCCGCCGGATTGGCGCCGCATGACGCATCGACGGATGAAACGTTGGCGCGAAGAAGAAGGCGATGTTCGCATTGCGAAGCGTCTGCTCGACGACGAGCGGCGTGGCCATGATGTTGACGCCCAGCTGCTCGAAGACGTCGGCGCTGCCGCAACGGCTCGACACCGATCGATTGCCATGCTTCGCCACCTTCACGCCACACGCGGCGACGACAACCGCGGCCGCCGAGGAGACATTGAACGTGCCCGATCGATCACCACCAGTGCCGCAGGTATCGAATACTTCTCCTGGCGGCGTCGACAGCGTCACCGCATGCTCGCGCATCGTCCGCGCCAGCCCGGCAATCTCTTCCGGCCGCTCACCTTTCATGACGAGCGCGGCGAGCAGCCCGGCAAGCGCACCTGGCGCCGCGCGGCCCTCCATAACCTCGCGCATGGCGCCCGCGGCCTCGTCTGTCGTGAGGTCCTCGTGGCGAACGAGCTTGTCGATGAGCGGCGGGAACATCACAGGTCGAGGAAGTTCCGAAGAATCTTCCGTCCCTCCCCGGTCAACACTGATTCAGGATGAAACTGGACACCGTGAACGGGATACGCGCGATGCCGCACCGCCATGATCGTTCCGTCGTCCTGCGTGCGCGCCGCGACCTCGAGGTCTGTGGGCACGCTGTCGGCGCCGATAACCAATGAGTGATAGCGCCCGGCTTCGAACGGCTCGTTGATTCCCTCGAACACGCCCTTGCCGTCGTGTACGACCGTCGAAGTCTTGCCGTGCATCGGTGCATTCGCACGACAGACGATGCCCCCGTAGACGAGGCCGATTGCCTGATGCCCGAGACAAACGCCGAGAATCGGTGTCCTCGGTCCGAAGCGACGGATGACGTCGGTCGCGATGCCTGCGTTCTCGGGACGCCCTGGGCCTGGCGATATGAGGATCTGTTCGGGCGCCATCGCCTCGACTTCCCCGAGCGTGACCTGATCGTTGCGACGAACGCGCACGTCGGCCCCGAGCTCGCCCAGGTACTGCACGAGGTTGTAGGTGAACGAATCGTAGTTGTCGATGACCAGGATCATGACAGGCCCGCCTGTGCCAGTTCGAGTGCGCGGATGACGGCTTTGGCCTTGTCGCGCGTCTCCTCGTATTCAGCGGCCGGATTCGAATCAGCGACGATCCCGGCACCCGCCTGCACGTAGGCGCGTCCCTTCTCGATGACCACCGTGCGAATCGTGATGCAGAAATCGAGATTGCCGGCGAAGTCGAGGTAGCCGACGGCGCCGGCGTAGACGCCGCGACGCCGGTTCTCCAGCTCCGCGATGATTTCCATGGCTCGCACCTTCGGTGCACCGGATACCGTGCCGGCCGGGAAACAGGCGACCAACGCATCGAGCCGGTCGTGCTCCTCTTTCAGACGTCCTTCGACAATCGAGACCAGATGCATGACGTGCGAGTAGCGCTCGAGCGTCATGTAGGTGGGCACGCGCACGCTGCCGTAATCGGCGACTCGTCCGACGTCGTTGCGGCCGAGATCGACGAGCATCACGTGCTCGGCACGCTCCTTCTCGTTGCGTTTGAGCTCCTCCGCAAGCCGCAGATCTTCTTCTTCGTTGCGACCGCGCGGCCGGGTGCCGGCAATGGGATGGGTCTCGATTCGGCGCCCCTCGACACGCACCAGCATTTCCGGCGACGAGCCGACGATCGACCGGTTCCCGATCCGCAGAAAGTACATGTATGGGGACGGATTGACGTGCCGCAGCGCTCGATAGACGGTGAAAGGATCGGTCGCGATCTCGGCCTCGAAGCGCTGCGACAGCACCACCTGGTAGATGTCGCCCGCGGCGATGTACTCCTTCGCCGTGCGCACCATCTGCTCGAACTGCTCGCGGGTCACATTTGAGGTGACATCGAGCGTGTTGGCTTGCGACCGGGGCGCCTTCGAGAGCGTCCGTTCGAGCTCGCGCTCGACGAACTCGATCTTCGTGCACGCAAATTGATAGAGCGACTCGAGGTCTTCGTCGCCGGTGATCCTGGCATTGGCGATGATCAGGATGCGGTGTCGCACGTGATCGAACGCCAGCACGGTGTCGAAGAGCATGAAGCCGGCCTCTTCATCGACGCTGTCCGTGGGCTGCAGCTTCACCGGCTCGAACCACGCCGCCGCATCGTAGGCCAGGTAGCCGACCGCGCCACCGGTGAAGCGAGGCAACCCTGGAACGAAGGGCGAGTGGAAACCAGCCATCAGCTCGCGCACGGTCGCGATGAACGGCTTTTCGCTCTCGGTCGCCTCACCCATGCGATCGACGGTGGTCTTGCCGTCGCGCGACCTGAGGATGAGGAAGGGATCCTTGCCGAGGAACGAGTAGCGGCCAACCTGCTCGCCACCCTCGACCGATTCCAGCAGGAACGCGTAGTCGGAGTGCTCCGCGACCTTCAGGAATGCAGAGACCGGCGTCAGCATGTCTGCGACGATCTCTTTGTAGACCGGCACGAACGTTCCCCGCTGCGCCAGTTCCTTGAACTCCTCGAACGACGTTATATGCATACGCTGTTCACGCATTGGGGTCAGGCCCCTTGATACCGCTTACTCAAGGGGTCTGACCTTTCACATCATGAGCCGGCGGCGTGCCGCGGCCTCCATCACTCCACGTGCAGGCTTCTGTCCTGTCCACCACTCGAACTGCCGCTCGGCCTGGGCCACGAGCATCGCGAGCCCATCGAGCGTCGCCAGGCCAGCCGCCCGAGCGTCGCGCAACAGCGTCGCTTCGCCCGGTCCGTACGTCAGGTCGTAAACGAGCCGTCCGCTCAGGCGGTCAGCCCGCATCGGCGACTCTGACCGGCGCGCGGCGCCGCCGAGCGGCGTGCAATTGACGAGGATGTCCCACGACCCCGATTCAGGCGGATACGCGCCGGACGTGACAGAGAAGTCAGCTGCAAGCGCCTGTGCCTGCTCCTCTCGTCTCGCATGCACCGTTACGACCGCGCCTCTCGACGCAAGTGCCACGATGACGGCTCGCGCCGCACCACCGGCACCGAGTACCGACACGCGCGCGCCTTCGAGCGATCGGTCCCAGGCCGATCCGAGCGGCTGCAGAAATCCCTCGACATCGGTGTTGGTCGCTTCCCAGCCAACGCCGCTCCTTCGCAGCGTATTGGCGGCTCCAACCCGCTGCGTCAGCGGATCGCTCGAGTGCGCCGCGCGCATGGCATCGAGCTTGAACGGAATCGTGACGCTGGCACCTTCGATCCCCATGCCTTCGGCGAACGACAGGAAATCGGCGAAGTCATGCACGGGCAGCGGCACGTACACCGCGTTGATCCCGGCAGCCTGAAACGCCGCGTTGTGCATCACGGGCGACAACGAGTGCAGCGCATTCGTGCTCACGACGCCAAAGATTCGCGTCGACTCAGTCACGCCGCAGAAGCCGTAGTCCTCGATCATCTGGCGCGCGGGTAACTGCCCCGGCGCATGGCCACTCCCTGCGTACGTCCAGCGCGAGCCGAAGCGTCCCGCAAGCAGACGCGACGCCACACCGAGTTCGCCCATCCCGATGACGACAGCCGGGCCATCCTTCGCGATAGCCTTCAGGCCGAGCGTCTGACTGACGCGACTGACCAGGACTGCGATCTTGATCGTGCCGGCGCCCGTGGCCCGCATCGCGCGCGCTCGCGATTCCAGATCCGAGGGGACGCCATCGAAATCATGCGACGACACGACGATGCGTTCGGGAGTTCGCTGGACGAGGTCGCGAAAGGCGACGCCGGTTGGGAATCCTTCGACGGCTCGCCATTCGACGTCGACGTACTCCGCACCAAGGTCGAGCGCGGCCGTGAGAATGGCCCGGCGCTCTTCCTCGCTGCCATCGAATTGCCCACCTTCCCACATCGCGCGGCACGTGACGACCGCCGGCAGGCGTCGTCCGGCGAGCGCACGGGCTACGTCGAGATTGGCAACGCCGTCGAGCCGCAGTTCGACCATGGTCCCGCTCACCGCGGCATCGCGGGCGGCAAGGAGCTCGGCCATCGATCGGCCTGTCACGGTCTCGCAGAGTGGCGTCATCGGGCAAAAAAAAAGCCCCCGCAGCTGTGGCTGAAGGGGCTTGGGTCTTAGATACTCGAAATCGTCTAGACGCTGGCGGTCCCTTCAGCTGCAGATCTGTGCCACCACCAGTAGTCACTGGCGAAGGTGGGCACGAACCGGCTAAAGACAGGCGACATGACGTCTGAACTCGTGCAGGGACAGTAACCCAGCCCCTGAAGGTCTGTCAACCAAAGTCCCTGAGACCCTAGGGATTTCATGGGTTTACCCGTATCATCAACTCAGAGTCTCCCGATGTACATCCGAACGATCGGCGTCGTCGTCCTTGTGTGTTCAGGCCTGGTTGCCGGGCTGCCCGCGCAGTCGAAGACGTTCCCTGTCAGCGAGCTCAAGCCCGGCATGGTGGCCACCGGTCGCACGGTGTTTCAGGGCGACCAGCTCGAGGAATTCAAGGCCCACATCCTTGGCGTCCTGCATAACAGCATCGGACCACGACGCGATCTGATTCTGGCGCGTCTCGAAGGCGGACCGCTCGCCAACACCGGCGTCATCGCCGGCATGAGCGGAAGTCCCGTGCTACATCGACGGCCGACTCGTTGGCGCCGTGTCGGTACTCGCTTGGAGAGTTCTCGAAGGAGCCACTGGCCGGCATCACGCCGATCGAGGAGATGATCGCGGACGCGACGCTGCCCGGACAGCGACGGCGCAAGTCGCGCGCGCAGAGCTGACATTGCCGGTCACGCAGGAAGGGCTGCGCGAATCGCTGCGTCAGGCGTTCGCGTGGGTCCGGCCGTTCGCCGACAGCCCCGCCGACGTGCGAGTCATCGGTGGCGGTTCGGTGAACGCGGGCATCGCCACGCTGCTGCGACCGATCGCCACGCCGATCAACTTCTCCGGGTTCGATACACGAGCGATCGATCCGCTCGTCTCAGCGTTCAGGGAACTCGGCTTCACCCCGGTCATGGCCGGTGCCGCACAGCTGGGTTCGCAGTCGTCGGTCGCGTCGGCGCCGTCGAGCTCGTCTGACGTCGGCGTTGCGGCCCGGCGATCCGATCGGCGTCGCACTGATGAATGGCGACCTCGAGGTCGGCGCAACCGGCACGGTGACTGAGGTGGACGGTAATCGCGTTTACGCCTTCGGCCATCCGTTCTTCGGCCTCGGCCCGACACAGTTCCCGATGACGCGGGCGCACGTGATCACCGTTCTGCCCAGCCTGGCCAGCTCGATGAAGATCGCCAGCACCGGTGACGTCATCGGCATCGTCCAGCAGGACCGCGCTACGACGATTGCCGGGACCCTCGGACCCGGGCCGTCGATGATCCCGATCTCCCTCACGCTCAACTCCGAGCGCGGGCACGCGGAAGAAGTTCTCGATCGGCATCGTCAAGGATCAGCTCTTCACGCCACTGCTGGCGTACGTGGCGATCCTGAATACGCTGACGTCATACGAGCGGCAGAACGGCGTCGGAACGTACACGCTGCGCGGCGCCGCTCGCGTGAAGAACCACAACGACGTCGCCTTCGAGGACCTGTTCACAGGCGATCAGCCCTCGACCTACGCCGCCGCGTCGGTCGTCGCGCCGCTCAACGTCCTGCTGCGGAATGCCTTCGAGGACGTCGAGTTCGAGGGGCTGAACCTGGAGATCGAAGGCAGCGAGCAGCCACGCAGCGCCACGCTCGAGCGCGTCTGGATCGACGGCACGAGGGCCAAGGCCGGGTCGACAGTCGATCTGCGCATCCTGCTCCGCACCTATCGCGGCGAAGAGGTCACACGTGCGATTCCGGTTCAGATCCCGGCGAACGCGCGTGGAAGCGTCTCGATCATGGTTGCCGACGCCGCGCGGTCTGTCGCAGTTCGAAGCGCGCGAGCTTCAGGTGCAGCCACTGCAGGCGACCGGCGTGCCGCAGATGATTCGCGTGTTGAACGGAGCGCGCAGGAACAACAGGCTCTACGTCCGGCTCGTCACACGCGACGGCGGCGCCGTCGTCAAAGGTGAGCCGCTCGCGGCGCTGCCCTCGTCGGTGCTGGCTGTCATGGAGTCGGATCGGAACGGCGGCAGCTTCCGCCCGTTGCAGAGCGCGCTCGTCGGCGAGTGGGAAATCACGGCTGGCTACGCCGTCAGAGGATCGAAAACGCTGACGCTTCCACTCGAAGAGTAAGTAGGCGTCAAGGTCACAAGTCAAAGCTCAAAGGTCGGTCAACGTGGCTATCTCGCCTTGCGATCGCGGCAGTTGTCTTCGGTGCGACCGTCACGCTCTACGGATCGACGCCGACGTTCTGGGCGGTCTCAACCGAGAGCGGAGTTCCTCCGCGGTGAGATCGAGAACCTCTCGATCGATTCGTTCGGACGGCTGACGCTCGGCCCGACGGCGGCGCCGGTGTACGAAACGAACGCCCCGTTCGTCTGGGCGATGATCACCGGACCCGACGGCTCCGTCTACGCAGGCAGCGGAAACGAAGGACAGGTCTACCGCATCGACTCGTCAGGCAAGGGGTCGGTCTTCTTCGACACCGAGGAGCTCGAGGTGCACGCGCTCGCGCCGGCGCCCGGCGGCGGGCTTTATGTCGGCACCTCACCGAACGGGAAGATCTATCGAGTCGATGCCAAGGGTGCCGGCACGGTGTTCTTCGATCCCGACGATCGCTACATCTGGAGTCTCGCCGTCGATCGATCCGGCAACGTCTTCGCCGCGACTGGCGACAAGGGGATCATCTACAAGATCACTCCCGACGGGAAGGGCACGACGTTCTACGCGACGAAGGCCACGCATGCGATGACGCTGGCCTTCGATCGCGACGGGCAACTGCTGGCCGGCACCGAGTCACCGGGACGCGTCTTCCGTCTGGACGCGTCGGGGAAACCATTCGTCCTGCTCGACTCCAGCTACAACGAGATCCGCACGCTCCGCGTGGACGCTCGCGGCAACATCTACGTTGTGGCCGTGAGCGGGCGAGCGCCAGCACCGGCTGGTCCGCAACCCCAGCCCGCGGCTCCTCCACCGGCGCCGTCACTCACGCCGAATGTCTCCACCGAGATTACCGTCGTTGCCGTCGGTGATGCCGTCGTCACGTCCCCGCCTCAAGGCGGCGGCACAGGTCAGGGTCGCGGTGCGACCGGCGCTCCGGTAGGAGCGCTGTTTCGCATCCTCCCCGATGGCGCCTGGGATCTTCTGTGGGAGTCCCGTACCGACACGCCGTATGACGTCGCCGTGGAGAATGACGGAACGCTGCTCGTCGCCACGGGCAACTCGGGAAAGATCTTTCGTCTCCTGGGCGACCCGTTCCAGCCGACGCTGATTGCCCGAGCCAACGCGCAGCAGGTCACCGGTCTGCTGATGCAGTCCGAGGGGCGCGTTCTCGTGGCGACGTCGAATCCAGGGCAAGCTTCTGCGGCTCGCGGCTGCGCGTGCCGAACGCGGCACGTACACCTCGGATGTTCGCGACGCGCAGACCGTCGCGCTGTGGGGCACGATCAAGTGGGAGGCGCTCACCCCGGCCGGCAGCCGGCTCGAGATCTCCACTCGCTCGGGGAACACGAGCACGCCGGATGAAACCTGGAGCGACTGGAGTCCGACCTACACCGATCGCGAAGGCAGCTCGATCACGAGCCCGCGCGCACGATATCTCCAGTGGCGCGCCACACTCACCGCGGACAAGGGCGAGGCGCCGCTGCTGACCTCAGTCACCGCGGCGTATCTGCCGAGAAACCTGCGGCCGCGCGTCACCTCGATCACCGTGCATCCCCCAGGAACGGTGTTCCAGCGCCCCTTCCCAATCGATCCGGAGATCGCCGGCTTCGAGGGCGACCTCCGTGACAGGCGGGTGAATCAACCAGTGGGAAGTGGATCACCATCGCTCGGCCGGCGCGTGTACGAGAAGGGCTTGATGACCTTCGTCTGGAGGGCGGAGGACGACAACGGCGACGTGCTGAGCTACGACGTGTTCTACCGGCGGGAAGGTGAGACGTCCTGGAAGGCTTTGAAGCGCGGCATGAGCGAACAGATTCTCGTGTGGGACACGACGTCGGTGCCCAACGGCCGCTACACCGTGCGAATCGTGGCGGCCGATACGCCATCGAACTCGACATCCAGTGCCCTCTCGGGCGCGCGCGAAAGCACCGCCTTCGCGATCGATAACGTTCCGCCGGTCATCACGGTCACGTCAGTGCGTCGAGACAACGGACGAGCGACGATCGCCTTCGACGTCCGCGATGCGAATTCCTCCGTGCAGAAGGTGGAGTTCTCGCTCGATGGGGACAAGTGGCAGTCCGTCTACCCGAAGGACGGGATCGCCGACTCGCGATTCGAACAGTTCGAGCTAGTGCTGGAAGGTGATGCGGTGTCGAGGGGCGTGACGCTGCGGGCGACCGACGCGCTCAACAACACCGCCAGTGCTCGAGGGGAAGCCCCCGAACCGGCGTCAGGCCGTCGGTGAGCTGCTCAGCCGGGAGGACTGACGTCCGACCGGCAACGGCACGGCCTGATCGGTCGCAGGCAGTCGCTTGGTTCGCGCGACGACTGGTGTTTGCTGGTACGCGGAGGCACCGCTTCAGGCGTCTGCTGCACGGTCGTCACGACAATCAGCCACACCATGTTGACGGCGACCGTCCGGCCGATGGGTGTCTGCGCCGGCGCGAATCGCGACTGCCGAACCGCATCGAGGACGGCCTCGACGTCGTCGTCAACGGCCTGCGCGGCCTTCGCACCACTCCGCTCGGAGTTCAACATCTCGGCATTCGTGATACGTCCTTCGCGGTTGACGACCGTCGCCATGGTGAACATGGCTTCCTGGTCCTGAATCCCGGTAAAGAACGTCCCATCGTCCAGCACGCGCGGAATCGAGATCCCGCCCGCCCTGTCGCTGTCGACGTACTTATCGAAATAGCGGTCGACACGCGCGTTGTTGTCGGGGCGCAACGGATTGGCTTCAGAACCCGGATTCAGTCGCCTCGAGACGCGTCGCCAGCGATTCCGGCCGCTCGCTCGACGTGCTCTTCAGGACACCGATGGCCACGCTGAGGCAGACGAGCACCGCCATGGTCGCGCCGACGGCGGGCCACAGCAGGCGCATGTCCGTGAACAACTCTCGCATGCGGCACGCGAAGCCTGATCGCGCTCGGCCCGCATCCGCATCAGCACCTGCGAGTAGACAGCGCTCAGCGCCGGATCCACCGGCGAGGTAGGCACACTGCGGAGGACCGACCCGAATCGACGTCCCAATCAGCTGGAAGTCCTCGATGCGATCAGCACACGTCCGGCACCAGCGCACGTGGCTTTCCACGAGCACCTGTTCGTCTACGGAGAGCTCGTTGTCGAGGAGTCCCTCGAGCCGCTCGCGTGCGTATTCGCAGCCAACGTAGGGAGTCATGCGTGTAAACCCAGCAGCTCGGCGCGAAGTGCCTGCCGCGCCCGCGTGAGCCGTGATTTCACCGTGCCGATCGCGACACCAAGGGAGAAGGCAATCTCGTCGTAATGAAGGCCATCGACCTCGCGAAGGATCAATGCCGTCCGCTGATCGAAGGGAAGACGGTCGAGAGCCTGCCAGATGAGCGTGGAGGTTTCCTTGCTGGCCAGCAGCCGGTCCGGCAGCACGTCACCCTTGGACTCGACGTCGCCAAACTGCTTCAGGTGCTCGTCGAGCGAAACCTGACTCGAGCGATGACGCCGCCGCCACCACCGCTGACGATTCCGGGCCTGATTGATGACGATGCGGTAGATCCAGGTGCGGAGTGCAGACTGGCCGCGGAAGCTGGACAGCGTCCGGAAGACGCGGAGGAACACCTCCTGCGACAGGTCCAGGGCTTCGTCGGGATCCTGGAGAAGATGCAGCGCCAGCGTGTAAACCATGCGCTGGTGCGCGTTGACCAGGTCGGCGCAGGCGGTTTCGTCGCCGGTTGTGCAGCGTTCGATGAGGGCGGCTTCAGCCGTGTCTACGTCGGACCAACCGATAGCGCCAGCGTTCTTCACCAACCCTCCGGAAACAGGCGTCTCCATCAGTCTAGCACCGTCCTCACGACCATTAGACCCCGCCAAAGACCGATGGTTCCCAGGGGCAGACCCAGCTACCATTTCCTTCGTGAATCGGCCGATTGTGGCGGCCGTCGGCGTGATGGCCCTGGCGGGGTCGCTGGCGTTTGTCTGGCTCGACGCCCGCCAGCAACGGGAATACCGCCGGCTTCTGGCTGCCGGTGATGATGCCGTTGAGCGAGGGCAGACGCTCGAAGCCATCGAGGCGTTCAGCGGTGCGCTGACGCTCAAGCCAGATTCGATGATCGCCCGGCTGATGCGGGGCGAGACGTATCGGCAGCGGGGCGAATTCTCGTCTGCCGTCCGGGACCTGACCGAGGCCACCACACTCGACCCTCGCGCCCCGCGTCCGCTCGAGTTGCTCGGCGATGCTCATGCTGCCATGGGGCAATACGAGGCTGCGGCAAACGACTACGAGCGCAGCCTGCGCCTGGACGATCGCGCACCACGCGTCGTCTACAAACTGGGACTCGCCCACTATCGCAACGGGAATATCCCCGCTGCGATCGAGGCACTGCGGCGCGCCGATCAGCCTCGATGAAAGCCTTGCGCAGGCGCACTACCTGCTGGGGCTCTGTCTTCGCGGAGGCCGCCCGCGCGATGAAGCGGAGCGCGCGCTGCTCCGCGCCGTGGAGCTCGAGCCCACCCTGGCAGCGGCCCGCGAAGAGCTCGTTGCGTTCTACACCGAGTCCGGCCGGCAGCGTCAGGCGATCGAACAGCTCGAGGCGCTGTCGGCGCTCGAGCCGACGCGTCCGGAACGGCTCGTCAGCGTCGGACTCGCATACGCTCGTCTTGGCCGACAGGATGCGGCAATCCTTACGCTGGGACGCGCGGCCGAACGTCATCCCGATTCTTCGATCGTCTACACGGCGCTGGGGCGTGTGTGGCTGGAGACCGCCGAGAGCCAGCGACGATCGCGTGGCCCTGAACAAAGCGATCGAGGCGCTCAGCTCCGTTGCCGACCAGCCCGATGCGACGAGCGAAGCACTGACGCTGTACGGGCGGGCCCTGCTTCTATCGGGAAACAGCGCAGCGGCGGAACGCGTACTCCGCCGCGCCACCGAACAGTTCCCGGTCGAGCCCGCAGCTTTCACGTATCTTGCGATGGCTGCCAGACGACTCGGACACCGGGACGCGGCGAGAGAAGCGGAAGCCAGACACGCAGCACTGGTTGGAGAGTGACCGTGAATTCTGAGTTAGTCACTGTCCAGATCGGCGCGACCGAATCTGGCGCGCAGACTATCTCCTAACAGGTTGAGACCCAACACGACGGTCGCAATCGCGAGTCCGGGAAACACCGTCAGGTGTGGCGCGTCGAGCACGTGTGCGCGCCCGTAGTTGATCATCGCGCCCCAGCTCGGGGTTGGTGGTTGCACGCCGAGGCCGAGAAAGCTCAGTGCGGCTTCAGAGAGAATTGCGCCTCCCATGCCGAGTGTGGCCTGAACGGTCAGTGCCGGAAGAGCAGCCGGCAGGATGTGCCGAATCAGGATCCGCGTTGTATCCGCACCGATCGCGCGAGCCGCAGCCACGTACTCGAACTCACGCGCCTGCAGCACCTGTGCGCGCACGACCCGTGCGTACCCGACCCAGCCGATGAGAGACAGAGCCAGCACCACGTTGGCTAGGCTCGGTCCGAGCACCGCCACGATAGCAATGGCAAGGAGCAGCCCCGGGAACGCCAGCAGAATGTCCATGAGGCGGCTGATCACCTCGTCGACCGCTCCGCCGTAGTAGCCGGCAATCGCACCGAGCGCAGCCCCGATGGACGCCGACAACGAGACGACGACCAGGCCGACGAGCAGCGACACGCGCGCGCCCGACATGACGCGAGCAAGGATGTCGCGTCCCAATTCATCGAGCCCGAGCCAGTGCAACCGACTCGGCCCCTCGAGCCGAAGCGCGAGCTCCTGGGCCGAGGGGTCGAAAGGAACGAGCCACGGTCCCATGATCGCCGCGATGACGACTACACCGACGATGAGAGCACCAACGTTTCTCATCGATACCGGATCCGTGGGTCGAGGACGGAGTACAGAAGATCGACGATAAGGTTGACGCCCACGTAAGTAACGGCAATCAGCAGGATGCACCCCTGCACCATCGGGTAGTCCCTGAATCCGATCGATTGCACCAGCAGCCGCCCAATTCCCGGCCACGCGAAGATCGTTTCGGTGATGACCGCGCCGGTCAGCACCGCCCCGATCTGAAGTCCTGCAAGCGTCACGATCGGGATGAGGCTGTTGGGAAATGCGTGAAACAGGACGGCCCGGGCACGCGAGAGACCACGCGCGCGCGCGGCCAGCACGTACGGCTGTCGCAACTGATCGGCAAGTGTGGCTCGCGTCATCCGCGCAAGCACCGCGGCAAGGGCTGCACCGAGGGAAACCGCAGGAAGCACCAGGTGCTCGAGCCCACCGCGGCCCGACACCGGAAGCCACCCCAGTTCAACGCCGAACACGATCGCGAGCAGCGGTCCCAGCCAGAAATTCGGCATCGACACGCCGGCCAGCGAGATCGTCATCGCCGTGTGATCGACGAGCGTCCCCTGCCAGACCGCGGCGGCGATACCGAGCGGAATCGCGAGGACGAGCGCCACGACCATCGCGGCAAAGGCGAGCTCGAACGTCGCCGGGAGGCGCTCCACGATCTGGCCCGTCACCGGGCTGCCGGTCCTGAGCGACGTCCCAAGATTCGCGCGTATCAGCCCATCGAGAAACGCGACGTACTGCACGGCCAGCGGCCGATCCAGACCAAGCTGCTTTCTGAGTTGTGCGATATCGGCCTCCGAGGCGACGTCGCCAAGGATCGCGCGGGCCGGGTCGCCAGGAATGAAGTGGATCAACGCGAAGACCAGCGTCGCCACACCCAGGAGCACCGGGATCGTCAGCAGAAGACGTCTCGCCAGATATCTCAACACGCGGTCATTGTTCCTGCGCGCGGTAGTCCGCGCAACTCGCCGCTCGAAAACCGATGAGTCCAGAGCCGGACTAGACTGGTACCGATGAACGTAGACATCTGGTCCGACGTCGTGTGCCCCTGGTGTTATCTCGGCAAGCGGAGATTCGAGCAGGCACTCTCCACGTTCGACGGCCGTGACGATGTGCGAATCGCGCATCGATCCTTCCAGCTCGATCCGACGCGCCCCAAGGGGCAGACGTCGAGCCGGCGCGCCATGCTCATGTCGAAGTACCGACTCTCAGAGGATCAGGTCCGCGCGATGGACCACAAGATGGAGCAGACGGCGGCTGCAGAAGGGCTCGAGTATCACCTGACCGAGGCCGGCCTCACCGGCAACACGCTCGACGCCCATCAACTGGTGCATCTGGCCGCGAGCCACGGCCGTGAAGACAAGATGCTCGAGCGGTTGTACAAAGCGTACTTCACCGAGCAGCGGTCGGTCTTCGACCCCGAGTCGCTGGTGAGCCTGGCGATAGATGAGGGCCTCGACGGCACCGAAGTGCGTCAGGCCCTGGAGGGAGGCCGCTACGTCGACGCCGTGGCGCGCGACCTGAACGAGGCGCGATCACTCGGTGTGACCGGCGTTCCGTTCTTCGTGATCGATGGCCGCTATGGCATCTCAGGAGCGCAGGCAGCGGATGTCTTCACCCGTGCCCTGAGTTCCTCCTAGTTGCTCCTTCGTTCGCCGTTCCTCCGACTTCTCGCCCTTCGTTACAGCGCTCTCACCCGCACGTTGCGGAACTTGACCGTGCCGGCGCCGTACTGCAGGGCAATCGGCCCTCGTGCGAACTTCTTGTCGTCGACGTCCACCATCTTCATCCCGTTGAGGATCACAGTCAGCTTCGTGCCTCGCGCGGTGATGTCGAACGTGTTCCATTTGCCCCCGGTCATGACCACGCTGGCCGGCTTGGCCACGTCGACAATCCCGCCGGTACGGTACGACTGATCCGGCCGCTTATCGAAGATGTTCACCTCGTAGGAATTGGCAGCTGCAATCGTTTTGGGGTCCTGGCATCGAATGAACACACCGCTGTTGGCATCGTCGCTGACCCAGAACTCGGCGGTGAACTGAAAGTCTCCGTACGAGTCCGGCGTCACCAGATATCCGTTGCCCTTGTTCGCCTGCACCGCCTTGTCGACGATTTCCCAGTTGGCCTCGCCAACGATGTTCCACCCTTTCAGGCTGGAGCCGTCGAAGAGCGTCTTCCACCCGTCCCCCGCCTGAGCGCCCAGGGGTGATCCCGAAACCGACAGCGACAGCGCACATACCCCTAGAAACAGAGCCGTCCTTTTCATGCTCCCCTCCGGCGCGGATTATAGGCGAGCACACCAATCATTCGAACATGTCGGCAAATTCAGGACGTCCCACATTTCTGTAGCGCTCTGCACGAGTGGCGGTCCGATCTCTTTTCTACGTAAGTCCTTGCCGCTCATCACATCGCTGCAAGGTGTCTCGTCGCTCGGGTCGGCATCCCGATTGCTACGGCAGAGCGTCATCACTCACCCACTGACGGCCCCACACTTGTCCGCCATCACACATGTCCATGTCCGACACAAGCAGCGCGATTGCGCGCGGTCACGAACTACAGGTCTTGATCGACGAGGTGTACGAGAAGTGTCTGCCCCACTCCAACGGCGAAGTGGCCACGTATATCCCTGAACTGAGCAAAGCAGACCCTGAAGCGTTCGGTGTTTGCGTCGTGACCGCCGACGGGCGTGCGTTCGAAGCCGGTGACTGCGACCGAGCTTTCACACTCCAATCGATTTCCAAGCCGTTCACCTACGGTATGGCGCTCGAAGAGTTCGGGCCCCCCAAGGTCTTCGAGCACGTCGGCGTCGAGCCGAGCGGTGACGCATTCAACTCCATCGAGCTGCAGAACGGCAGTAACCGTCCGTTCAATCCGATGGTCAACTCCGGTGCCATCACCGTCACGGCACTGCTCCACGCGCGGTACGGCAACCGGACGTTCGAGTATCTGCTCGATCGGTTCAGCATCATCGCGGGGCGCCAGCTGACGTTCGATCGAGCGGTGTACGAATCAGAGCGCCGAACCGGTCACCGCAATCGTGCCATCGCCCATCTGCTGCTCAACTTCGGCCAGGTTCACGCAGACGCCGAAGCGGCGCTGGACGTCTACTTCAAGCAGTGCGCGATTCTGGTTACCTGCCGCGACCTCGCGATGATGGCGGCCACGCTGTCGAACATGGGGCGGCATCCGGTCAGCGGGCGCAGTGCCTACTCCACCACCCACGTCAAGGACATGCTGTCGATCATGTTCACCTGCGGGATGTACGACTACTCGGGCCAATGGGCGTACCGCGTTGGCGTGCCAGCCAAGAGCGGCGTCAGTGGCGGCGTGATCACGGTCGTGAACCGTCAGCTCGGGATCGGCACGTACTCACCGCGACTGGATCCGTACGGCAACAGTTGCCGCGGGACCGAGGTCTGCGTGGAGATGGCGTCACGCCTCGGGCTGCACGTCTTCGACTGTCTCAACGTGGGCTCCAGCTTCCTCGACGCGATCCTGTAAGCGGACCTGACTTCCTTGCCTGTGCGGCGCGTCTTCCCGGACGCGCCGCTTTCCTTCAACATTTGAACGATCTCAGATCGGGCCTTCTCGTCGAGGACCTCCGTCGCGTAGTCGAGTGGCGTCTTTCCCTCGACGTCTTTTGCCGCAGCGTCCGCGCCCCGCTCCAGCAGTGCCCGCACGATCGCCGGTGTATCACCCTCCACCGCCTGATGGAGTGCCGTCGCACCCCGGCTGTTGGTCGCCCGATGGTCAGCGCCCTTCGCCAGGAGAAGCTCCACGATCTCCGCTCGCCCTCTGCGCGCCGCCATGTGAAGTGGCGTCCAGTCACGCGCCGCAAGGTAGCCCTGGCAGACGCATACGCGGTTGACCTCGGCCCCCTTCTCCAGTAGCAGGCGCATGAGCGCTGCATTCCCTTGTGAAGCGGCCAGATGCACTCCGCTCCATCCGTTCACGTCCTGCGCGCTCACGTCACCTACGCTATCGACAAGGAACTTCACGTTGTCATTGACGGTGCTGCTGCTGCCCTGGGTGATGGCTCGAACCAGTGCTTCTGCACCCACTTTCTTGACGTCGGCACCCCGATCCAGGAGAAGACGCGCCATGTCTGGTTGACCGAACTGCGCAGCGGCCACGAACGCGCGGTCGATGGCCTCGGGCTGAGCCCCGGAATCGAGCAGCAGCGTCACGTTCTGCCGCTGCCCGCGAGCCGCGGCAAACGACAGCGCGGTGTCACCACGTGCGTCCTTGTGATCGAGATCCGCCTTGGCTTCGATCAGCCTTCGCACGATCGTCGGGTCACCCTGAGTCGCGGCGCGCATGAGAACGGACACGCCCTGACGGTTCCTCGCGTTGACGTCTGCTCCCGCCCGGACGAGTCCATCCACAATCGACGTGCGGCCGTTGCTGGCCGCTACCATCAGCGCCGTGTTGCCTTCCTGATCGACGGCGGCGTTGGCGTCCATTCCAGCCGCCAGAAACAGCGCGGCCGCCACGTCGTCGCCTTGCTGCACGCGCTCGATGAACCTCTCTTTCGAGTAGTCCACGGAAAGGCGAGCCAACTCGGCGCGCGCCTCCTCGGCCGACGGCCCCGTGACGGCAGTCGCCAGGCCGGCGAGATTCCTCACAGAATCAGTAAGCGTTGACAGGGCAATGACGATAGTAACGAGGGCGATCGATGCAGCCACAATCGGCTTCTTCTTGAGACGTTCAAGAAACCGGTCGACGCGATTCTTGCGTGGCGTCATGGCTCGTGAGGCGCATCGGTGCGCCAGCGAAGCTGGCCGAATCCTAGCGCATCTCGATGCCGAGGCGGGCGATCATCTTCAACAGGCCCTGCCGCGACAGCCGCAGTTCCCGCGCGGCCCGCGCGCGTCGCCCGCCGGCTCGCGCCAGCGCCATCATTCTGCAGGATGCGCGCGTTGCCGAGATTGAAGTGCAACCGGTCGTCGCGCGGCGCGAGCGCGAGCGCAGCCGTGTAGAACCGAGCGGCCTCCTCGGTACGCGCCGAGTGCCTCCGCAATGACGCCCAGGTTGTTGTGCGCGGCCGGGTGTTCCGGATATTCCCGGCACACCGTTTCACAGAGGGTCCGGGCCGCATCGAGGTCGTCGGCACGCAAGAGCGCCTCGATGCGCCGGAGGCGAGCGCGCAAGGATCTGCCGCGCGGTGACTCCGCTGACCGCGTGTTCGAGTGGCTACTGGACGACGTATTGTGGCCTGCAACGATACGAGTTTGTCGAGCAAATGCTCGTCAACGCCGCGACTCGCCAGTACCTCTCCAGCCCACTCCAGCCGGACGGCCCCCGTCGGGCATGACGTGACCTGTTCGCAGCAGCGGTCTCGCGCGTTTCCCCTATTGTCCGCCGTTGGCGCGCCAATCGAGCGCATGATTCGTCCCGCGTCGACCTGTCGCGCCTTCGGACCTGCGGTCTGTCCTTTTGACAAGCGGGGAATGCATGACTCTCACGACGTTGCCCCTCCCGGACGCCTCGCTCCATTCCACCAATCCCGACCGCGTGGACGTTCGCCCGATCCTGACGCGCAGCGCCGAGAACGCGTGGGAGCGGACCGAACAGCTGCGCACCGAACTGTACGTCCTCGTCGAGCGCCTGTGCCGGGCGCGCGGCATGGAGGCGCTCGTGCTCCAGTCGAACCGCTACGTGCACCCGGCGTGGGTGAAGTTCGAGAGCTGGCTGCCCACCGGCGAGCCCGGCGTCACCGCACGCGCCGCGATGACCGTGACCATCGCCACGCTGCCGTATCGCCGCTTCGAGGCGATCTACAAGGTGGAGTGGGAGCGGCACGGCCAGAGCGGCGCGATCGACTCGCTCTACGAGTTCGGCGAGTCCGAGGTCGAGCGTCTGCTCACCTATCTCGCCGGGCCGCCCGCGCGTTCGTTCGGCGGCCGCACTGTCCTGCGCATGCTCCGGCCGGTGCAGTTGCGTCAGAGCTGGGCGCAGTTCTGGAAGCCGAAGAACACCGTCCGCGCCGTCCGGCGCGACTGGAGCAAGATCGGCAGCGCCGCGGCCATGGTCCTCGGCGGCGCGCTGCTGATCCCGGCGCTAGCGGAGCAGGCGTCGGCGCCGCCACTCGACCCGACGGTGCTGAACCAGTTCGAGGTCGAACCGCCGGCCGGGACCGCGGTTCCGTCCACGGGTATCACGCTGCCGACGCTGTCCCCGATCGACGGGACACCACGGGCCGGCAGCCTGGACTCGTCCGACGAACGGCTCGACAACGGGCGCATCTACGAAGTGCAGGCGGTCACGCGGCGTGCCGGCGAGCCGATCGTCGTGACGATGCGGTCGAGCGACTTCGACACGTTCGTCACGCTCGGCGCGATGCAGAACGGTTCGTTCGTCACGCTGGAGGCCAACGACGACGCCGGCAACGACGGCACCAACTCGCGGCTCGAGTTTGTGCCGCCGACGACCGGCGAGTATCTCGTGCTGTTCTCGAGCTACGAGCCCGGCCAGACCGGCTCGTACACGTTCACGCTCCCGTAAACGCCGGCGGCCCGCGGTGCGGCGCAGGCCGCCAAGCGCTGAAGGAAGGACTCATATGGCGACTCTCCTCGGGATTGTCCTGATCGCGATCGGCTTCGTCGGCCTGATCGGCGTCCACCGGTCGCCGCGGCTGGTGCGGAGCGCCGGCAAGCCGCTCGCCGAGCCGCGGTTTCTCTCGTATCTCGATGCCTGGCAGACGGTGGTGTTCGATGCCAGCCACGATGCGGAGCGGATCCGCGAGCGGGTGATGGCGCTCTTCGCGCACGCCGAGCGGCAGCGCTTCACCTGCGCCATCGAGCGCATCTGGCACTGGGGGCTCGACGGCAAGATCGAGCGCGAGCAGATCGTCCTGCGGCACGGCCGCGGCGTGGTGTTCTGCCAGATTTACGGCTACGGCGCGGACCTCTACGTCGGGTGGGACGCGCATCTGAACGTCGGGACGTGGCGTGAGAAGCGCGTCTCCGCTGGCATCGATCGGGACACCGGCAAGCGCGTGACGTTGATGGCGGTCGAACCGGCGACGCAGGCGGTCGGCGAGTATGATCTCGTCGATCTCAACTGCCTGTCGGAGTGGACGCACGCGCAGATCACCAAGGTGCTGAAGCAGTACCTGAAGGAGCGCGAGATCGACCAGGAGATCGACTTCACGATCATCCGCGGCGATCGTAAGGACGCCACGCGCACCGATCGCGCGGGCGGACAGTCGCGGCGCGGGCTATTCAAGCGGACGGCCTGATCGCACCCCGACGGGCCGATCGATGTACCTCGCACGTTTCGACGCCGGCGACGGAGAGCTAGTGCAGGCGACCGTGCAGATCGATGCGCCCGCGGCGTCGTGGGACCTGGTGGCGGCGCAGCTGTCGGCCGCCGCGCGCGTCGAGCGGGCGACGGTGGCGTATCGCGTCGGCGTGGACGCGAGCCGCACATTGCGGCAGATCGTCGCCGTGACCGCGCCTGCCGAGCACGAGCGCGACGTGCGCGAGGTCGTCGCCCGGCTTACGCGCATCGAACGAATGCAGGGCGGCTCGCTCGCGGTGCCGCCGTCACGCGTCGAGCGCGACGCCTGGATGGAGCGGCTGGGCGCGTTCCGTCTGTGCGCCACTGCCGACGGTTTCTCGGTTACCGGCATCCCGCTCGCATGCGACTTCCGTCTGTCGGACGTCGTCGACGATCTGCTCACTGACGCGTGCATCACGGGACAGCCGATCGAGTATCAGGTCCACGTACGCGCCGCCGACGTGTCGCCGGAGTGGGTGCGCGCCGCGCGCAAGAACGCGCTCGCGCTGCGGGAACTGCCCGGCGTGCGGGCGAGTCTGCTGGAGCTGCAGGATCACCTGGCGCGCGCACTCGGACACGCCGGCGCGTTCTGCGAAGAATATCTCGTCGTCGGCAGCGAGGCCGCCGCGCGATCGATCGAGCAGCTACTGGCGGATCGGTTCCGCGCGCGCTACGGTCCGCTCGGGTTCCCGCCGGCGGCGTTCCGCTTCGAGCGCGGCGGCTATCAGGACCAGCTCGTGATGGGCGTGCACAGCCACGACCTCGAGCCGCTGCAGCCGGTCGCGATGTGCAGCGTGGCCCAACCGCCGGCGGGGCGCGACCGTCTGCTCGCCTGGCAACCGTCAGAACGCCTGCGGGCTCTCGTTGCGCGGCCGCAGGCAGTCGAACCGATCGAGCCGGTCGGCGACGACGAGCCGGTGGTCGATACGGGCGCCACGCCGCCCAAGCCGTACACCGGCCGGGAGCCCGCGGTCTTCATCAGCTACAAGCGCGCCGACATCGCACGCGTCGGCGGCATCATCCGCCTACTGCAGGAGATCGGCCTCCCGGTGTGGTACGACCGCGGCATCCCGGGCGGCGTTGAGTGGGACGAGGAGATCGAAGACCGTCTTCGCCAAGCGCTCTTCGTCGTCGTGTGCACGTCGCAGGCGGCGGTGGAGTCCAAGTACGTGCGGCGCGAAGTGAAGTTCGCGGACAGCCTCGACGTTCCGATCCTGCCGGTGCGCCTCGAGGACGTGGCGCTCGCGCACGGCATGGGCATGCTGCTCACGCACTACCAGATGCTCGACGCGCGGGCGGGCAACTTCGGGGAAGCGCTGCGCACGGCTGTCGCGAGGCTGAAGCAGGCGGTTCCGCACTGATCTCGATGGGGAGCGCCGATCGCTGTCACACTCTCAGCCATCTCGACCGCTGCGGATGACCGTCGGCTTCATCGTCAGAGCCTTCATCGGCGGATGAGCCTTTTGACATCAAATGCTGGTTTAGACCGTCGTCGAACGCGCGTCCTCGTGGTTGCCATAGGACTCCCCTTCGATGAGCGTAAACTGCTTCCAGCCGTGTGGATTGTCTCCGACTGATCTCGGCCCGCCCGCGACCAGTTGCTGTGCTCACTTTAAAGGGGTAGGCACCTCAGTAGCCCGTAGAGCACGTTGACAGCGCCGACGTCGGCAAGGCATCCGCTCAGTGAGTGCGGCGATTATGTGAAATCACTCGAGGCCAATAACTATGCGCCTTGTCGGACTCGATTCCCGCAAGGATTGAACAGCGTACGGCCGCTGCGCGCCCGGCCGTGGCACCGTTCTGCTTTCCTATGGCAGGCGCCGTACCGCGTCACCTATCTGCACCGACTCAGCACCGCTCAGCGTCGCGGTTGCCGAGGAGTCGTCAACTTCAGTGATGCGGGCCGTCGCGATCTTGTCGACGATCGTGCGGACCACCTTCTTGGTCTGCGGATCGAGGATCGTCCGACCAGCGCGGGTGATTTCAACTGTATCCCCGACTTGCACGCCCTTGAGGCGCCCGACGTTCAGGATCAGCGTGTTGCCATCCACGTCGGCGACGAGTCCCGCATACACAACGCGGGTAGTTGACAGCTGCGCGGCGAACTCGTTTAGACCGGCCGCCACCTCCTGCACCGCACGGTTGACGGCCTCCCCGAGCGTCGATCCTTGAAACGAGGCCGACGTCATGTCCACACCGGTGGCGTAGCCGCCCGAGGCCGCCACGGAGGTTCTGGCCGAATCGCCGCTCCCGGACACCGCTGTCACGACCTCTCCCGTGCTCGTATCCACCATCCGCGCCGTCATAGCCACCGACGCCCTCGTGTTTACGCGCTTGCCGCCACCCACGACGCCACGTGTGATCCGGTTGAGCGATCCGGATCCGACTCCGACCGCCGACTCGGCGATATCGAACTGCGTGACGGACCCGATGATGATGGCGTCGACGCCTAGCACCCGGCCGATGTTCGCAGCTGTCTTCGCGTCCGCACGGCTGCTGTTCGAGAAAGTCTGCTCCTTCAGCACGGCGTCGAGCGCCTCCCGCTCGATAATGGAATATTTCCCTTCCTTGAGGAGCTCCTTCACTAGCACATCGGCAAGGCTCGCGCCGACATCCTGCGTTGAACGGAGCGCCGCGGCAGCCGACGACCTAACGGCCACGTCCTCGAAGCTGAGAATTGCAACGCGCTTCTTCTGCTGCGCCGAGCCGTCCGCCGCAGGCATAACGAGCACGGCGACCGCTAGAGAAAGGATTCGAATCATGATGACCATCGTTCCCGTCTGAGTTCGCGGGTCCCTGAACCTCGCCCGGCTCAGCGTCCCAGAAACTCGTCGAGCGCCACGGCATCCGCCCGCGCGGTGTCCAGGTATTTCCTCGCCGCGACAGCGTCCCTGTCGTCGAGCGCGTCGCGAGCCCGCGTCAGCGACACTTTGAGCCTTCGTTGCAGCGTGGCGATATCCGGCCTCGGGGCGAGTGGACGCATTTCTTCCCAGAGACGATTCAGAGTGTCGTCGATCACTTCACCACGGATGGAGAGGTCGTCGTACTCATCGCGCAACGCATCTAGATCAGTGCCGCGTTGGACCGCGGCAGGACCCGGCACGGCTGTCCTCTGCCCTGAAGGCTGGCCGCGCGGCGGTACGACGACTCGAGTACTGGAGCTGGAATTCGTTGACCCCGCCGGTCCCTGCCCATTCTGTGTGCGCCGCGCTCGGGCGTCCCGGGTCGCGGCAGATCCGGCGCCCGCTTCGACTGCGTCGGGCAATCCGGAGCGCCGCTTCCACCGCTGCCGACGATCGTGTGCCCGCTTCGACCTGTGGGGATGGCGGTGCCATGAGCTCACTCGCCGGCCGTGCTGCGGGCGGCACGTTCGTCTCAGACGGCGGCGTTCCGCTGCGATCCGGGAAGAAGGTCCACATGCCGAACACGCCTGTTGCCACCGCGAGGACGAGTGCCGCAGCCGCGTAGACAACGCGGAACGGGCGACGCTCCCCGGTCGGGCGCGCGGGCTGCGCCGAAACTCCAGCCGTGAGTTCGGTGACATCCTGGGCGAGGCGCCGCATGTGATCGTCCCAGTCGCCGTCCCACACATCGAGCCAGTGGGTTCCAGAGATGAACAGTTCGAGTCCGGCATCGGGCATGACCGCCTCGATACGGATCGGCAAGATCGGCTTATGGTTCGCGACGGCCCGCTCGACTTCCCGACAGACGAAGGGGGATCTGTTCGCGGCGTGGGAAAGCAGCACGATCATGCACGCGGATCGCTCGATGCCGGTGACGATCTCGTCGGCATATTCACGGCCCGCGCGCACATTGCGCGGCGCGATCCAGCAGGTCGCGCCCCGCTTTTCGAGGTTCCTGCAGATGTCGTGCGCCTTCTCGCCGTCCTCGGAGGCGTAACTTATGAACGCTGAAAGCCCGCCGAACGGGTTCATACTTCTGCCGAGTACGTGGTGGGGACTGCCGAGTACATCGTGAGGAGTATAGCCGGTGTCGCCCACCCCTTTACGCTCGTCGCCCTGGGGCTTTCGAGCGTATTAAGAAGTGCGGTGTTCCGCACCCGGCACCGCCGCTGAGCTTGTTGCCGAACCCTTGCTCAAGAGGCGCCACAACCTGGGCAAGCGGGCCGGGGCCGACCGCGACGGCCCTGATTTGCTGAGGGCGCCGCGACCCGCCTGGCGCCGTCAGGGATGATCGGTTCGTTGAGTAACTCCGTTTCGATCATCGCGACCGCGTCATCGAGTAGCAGGAAATGACGGAGCTGGAGTCTCGCGCGGCAACGATCGTCGCTGCCCTGCCAGGAGGTCGTCACGCGGCCCGCGAACGAGGACTCGGGGCATCGGGCGTCTCGGGCACACTGTGATCCACTTCAGCGAGCGACGCTCGTCTGGACGAGCATTCGACGACATGACGCGCCTCTTCAATCGCCGTTCGTGCGTGAACAATATCGCGCAAGCGACGATGCACCTTCTTTTCCAGACACGCACGAAGCAGTTCACGCATGCACGCAGGCAGGGACGAGTGCAGTCGCCGCAGGTCGGGCTCTCGATCACGCACGGCGGCGAACGTGTCGACCACCGTTTCCCCCGCGAACGCTCGTGAACCAGTGACGAGCTCATACAGCACGCAACCCAACGCCCAAATATCCGTTCGCTGGTCGACGCACCCTCCTCGAGTCTGTTCTGGGCTCAAGTAAGAAGGCGTGCCGACGATCACGCCAGCTTCAGCGGCAATGCCATAATCGGTCGCGTGCGATCGTCGCTGCTCGATCTGCTCGGCGAGCGTGGTGGCGACGCCGAAGTCCAGCAGTTTGACAATTCCATCTGAGGTCACGACGACATTCGACGGTTTAAGGTCACGGTGAATGACACCTTTTCATGGACCGCCTCAACTGCAGCCGTAAGCTGCGAGGCGATGCGCAACGATGTTGGTCAGCGGCATCATACCGCTGACGATTCGATCGGCGAGGGTCGGCCCTTCGACAAGTTCGAGGACGAGGGCTGGCCCGACCTCGAATTCTTCAATGCCATAGATGGCTGCAATGTTCGGATGGCGCGTCGTCGACGGCCCGGTCGCTCCCGCGATCACCGGCGGCAATTGGTTCGCCTTGACCTGGCCACGTGCCGGTGCCGATACCGCCAGCCCCGCCATCACGTTCTGCAGCTCGCGCACGTTCCCCGGCCAGTGGTACCGCGCCAGCGCCGTCAGCACGCCGTGCGTCAACGTGGCTCTCGAGCCGACGCGGGCGGCGGCCGCCTGCTAGATGTGGGCGGCGAGCACCAGATGTCCTCCGGCCGCTCGCGCAGCGGCGGGACCCGAATGCGGATCACGTCGAGCCGATACAGCAAGTCCTGCCGGAAACGGCCTTCCGCGACTTCCTTACGCATGTCGCGATTGGCCGCGCTGACGACGCGGATGTCGACCTTCCGGCTGAACGTCGCCCCCACGCGACGCACTTCCTGCTGCTGCAACACGCGCAGCAGCTTGGCCTGTGCCCGGGGTGAGAGATCGGCGACCTCATCGAGGAACAACGTCCCGCCGTCGGCCTCCTCGATGAGCCCCGATCGATCGGCAACCGCCCCAGTGAACGCTCCCCGCGTGTGCCCGAACAGTTCCGACTCGAGCAGATCGTCGGGCAGCGCCGCGCAATTGACGTCGCAGAATCGCCGTTCGCGCCGCGCGCTGAGCTGATGGAGGGCGCGCGCAACCAGCTCCTTGCCCGAGCCGCTCTCACCAGGGAGCGGCCGGTAGCAGGAAATTCGTTGTCGACCTACCGGCGAATCGGCTCGGGCCGGGATGGCGGCGGAAAACGGGCTAGTGCGCAGCAAACCTGGGCTCGAATCCCCGCGGGGAGTGCACGAGTGGGAGTCCCCGAAACGTTCGTCGACGGCGCCATCGCGGCGTGACGGCGCCATCGTGGTGCCATTCCCCGTAGGAGTACCGCGACGAGCACACCGCGAGGTATCTAGAATGGTTTGACGTCTGCCGCCACAGCTTGACCCGGTTCGAGCGTATCTCGAATGAGGATCAGCGATTCGTCGAGTTCGCGTAGATTCAACAGCACGCCAAAAGACCGCTGTCGCCCACGCCGCCGGTCATTTGCGGAACTTACGCGCCTTCACAACCGCAACGGCGCAATTCGTTTGCAAACTTGGCCTTTCTGGGCACGCTCACTGTCGGACGGCTCACAAGCCCCCAGGTGGCAGCGATCGTCTTCAGCTCTAACGCCCTAAATGATGGACGTGACACTCGAACGAAATAGTGTTCGTGAATCGCAGCTGCTGGTGGTCATGGGCCGCGGACCTTGCGCGCCGGCCGCCTAGGGGTTGCTCCTGCTGGCCAGTTCCTATTTCGTCAGTCCGGTCTGCCAGTTCAGCACCACGGTGAATTGCGACGTGCCGCCAGGCTGAACCGGTGCCACGAACAAGAAGCGTTGGCCGTCCGGCGCCACGTCCCACTGCGCGGGTCCGCGTCTCCCGGTTGCATTCAACGTGAGAGAGCCCCGCGGCGACAGAAACAGTGGTCTGGCCGCGCCGACACGCACCGAGTTGTCGGAGACTGCGACCGCCATGACGGTGCCATCCGCCGCGATGTAAAAGAGCTCCTTGCCGTCTCCACGCCACCTCGGACTGTGTCCGCCACCGGTCGACACGATCAGCCGATTCTGGGCATTAGGGAACGTTATGAGCTGGACTTCATCGCGTCCTGACTCATTCGAGGTGAGCGCCACCCAGCGAGAGGCGGCTTGCAGATTTGGCGAAAACTGAGCCTGGCTTTCGGCGGCCTCCGAGCGAAGGAATGGGAGACGCTGTGGGGTGCCGTCGAAGGAATGGGCCCACAAGTCCGAGTTCGTCTTCGAATCCACGAGCACATAGAGGAGAAAGCGCCCATCCCGCGACCAGCTCGTGGGTGCCGTCCGATCGACGTCCGACTGAAACAGCGGTTCTTCTTGCCCCGTGCCGCTGATCGGTTTCTGGAGCACGCTCGTCTCGAATCGAGTCGCGGTCGACGTGAAGGCAATGCGACTGCCGTCGGGAGACCAGACCGGTGCTTCGGCGCCGACCACGGAAGTGAACCGGCTACTTCTGCCGCTCGCGAAGTCGAGCAGCCACAGGGTCGCGCTTGACGTGACCTGGGGGTTGACACGAACGACAGCCGCGCGCGCGGCGTCGGGCGACAGACTGATCCCGCCGTAAAGCCCCGGTTCCCCTACGCGACCGATCAGTCGTCCCTGCCGATCCACCCACGTGAGCTGCGAGGTCTCCGCGGCACTCTTGTAGGCCAGTGTGTCGTTCTCGGACGCCGACACCGTGGCCGTGTCGAGGAAGGAATGCACGCGTTCGGCGACAAGGATCGGCGCATCGGCCAACTCGAGCCGCCGCTCGTCGAAGGTCTGGGTCATGAGATTCCCGTCTCTGAGGAACAACAGCCTTCCCAGTCCTCCGCCAGAGGCGCGTGCGTAGATCGGACTTGTCGTGGTCGCTACAAGACGTCGCGGCTCCTGTTCCTCGGGGCGCACGTCGAGCGATCCGATGAAGATCCCCGTTCGCTCGGGGTTTGCTCGGGAAACGCGCAAGTAGAAGAAGTGACGGCCGTCGGGCAGGAACACCGGCGTGAGATGGGCGTTCTCCCCACGAGATGAATCCACCAACGTAACTGGAGCCGCCTCGCCGCCGGCATCAGACACTCGCATGATGCCACCGCCTACGGTGCCGAACAGGATCACACCCTGGCGGTTCCACGAGCCACCGATGGCGGGTTGCGGAAGCTCGCAGATGGTCTGGGCCAGACCACCGGACACGTCGATCTTCTTCAGCGCGCCGCCCGCATCATAGGCAATGGATCTGCTGTCGGGAGACCAGAAAGGAGGCGGAGCCGCCTGGCCGATCTCGGTGCCCTGCAGCGGACGATCTTCCAGCGATCCGAGGTCTCGCACCCACACTCGCATTACGCGGTCGGAACCGCTCGACAGGTAGGCGAGATATCGGCCGTCGGGCGAGATTGCTGATGCTGCGCTTTCAGGCAGATCCCCAGACGGGGCGATCTGGAAGCGTACGGGCAGAGCGGCCGGTGGCTGTGTGCGCCAGGGCACCAGGGCTACGACAGCCCCAGCGATGGCGAACGCGGCCGCGACGGTCCAGGGTATCCATCCCGAATGGCCGCCCCGGGCCAAGGGTTCCGGCTGATCTTCGTCGAGCAAGAACAGGGCGTCGCCAATGTCGTGAAGCCGGCGCTTCGGGTTCTTCTGCAAGCATGCTCGCAACAGAGATTGCGTTCTGGCTGGGACTCGGCTCCAGTCGGGCTCGACGTGGAGCACGGCGGCAATCGTGTCGGCGACGCTCTGACGCGCGAACAGCGGAGCGCCCGTCAGCATCTCGAACAAAACCACACCGAACGCCCAGATGTCGGCGCGTTTGTCGACGTGCTCCCCACGCGCCTGCTCGGGGCTCATGTACGGCGGCGGTGCCCAAGAATCACACCGACGCGCGTCATCGGCCGGGCTGATCAGGGTTGGCGACTGTGACGCACCGGCTGTGACCGTCGTCGGCTCGAACGCTTTTGCCAGGCCGAAGTCCAGCACCTTCACCGTGCCATCCGGCCGTACTTTGATATTGGCCGGCTTCAGATCGCGATGCACGATGCCGTGTTCGTGCGCGGCCTCGAGCGCCTCGCAAATCTGCCTCGCGATCGGCAGCGCCTCGTCCGGCGGAATCAGCTCCGCTCGCGATGCGATCTGCGAGGGTCTCACCGTCGACCAGCTCCAGTACGAGCGCGCGGTCGTCTCCTCAGTCTCTTCGAAGCCGTAGATGGCGCCGATGTTCGGATGATTGAGCGAGGCGAGGACGGTTGCCTCGCGCTCGAAGCGCGCACGCCGATCCGGATCGCGCGCGAAGAGCTCCGGCAGTATCTTCATCGCGACATCGCGACTGAGCTTCCGGTCGCGCGCGCGATAGACCTCCCCCATACCGCCGGCGCCAAGGGTGCCGGTGATCTCGTAGGCGCCGAGGCGAGTGCCGGGTGTAAGCGACATTGTGGAGGAACGTCGGAAGTGTCGGAAGTATAGCGGTCGCGCAGGACAGGCGGGATCTATTCCGCGCGTCTGGGTCGAGTGGCGCTACCTGCGTGCCAGGCACGCCACTGCGTCGGTCGAGATGCCGGAGGCTGAGGCGTCTCACGACGAGATCCACTGTCTGCGTGCCACCGCTGGTCCGCCTACGCCCGGCGGCCAGAGAGACGCCTGATAGCGCACGAATGTTGTTCTGGGAGTGTCGCGGCCGTCTGTACTGCGCGGGCCACGTCGGCACGCAAAGCCATCACCCGGCACGGTCACAGCGCGGCGCGCACTTGCCGGACGCGCGTGCGAAGTAAACGGCGCGTAAGCCGACAGGTGCCGCCAGAGAGCGGCGGGTAGTAGGAAATTCGTAGTGGATCTGCCAGCGAACTGGCTTGGGCCCGGACGGCGGCGAAAAACGGGCTAGGACGGACCACACCCGGGTTCGAATCCCCACCCGGATTCGCGAAAAGGTGGAACGCTGCCGATCCTGGGAATTGCTGCGTGACTGCGCCATCGTGCGCGAAGATCCGCAGTCCCGACTACTCACAGTGGGACGGTCAGCGCGAGCTCTTCGATGTGTGACCCGTTTTCAGCGGCGTGCTGGCGAAGCCTGAGCCGCTGTCGATGACGGCAGCAGGCGCCGGGTGTGCGCTCAGGCACGCATGGCGCGCTCGTGCAACGAGGTCAGCGCCTGCCAGCCGGCGGCGACTGCCCCTTCCATCCAGTCCGGGGACGACTCGGGCGCGGCGGCAGCCGAGCCGATGATGACCCGGTTATCGATCCTGGCGAGTCGCGCGCGGCGCTCCGCCGGCACTCCGGACGCGTAGCCACCTTGGCTGTATTTCACCCTGCGCCACCACACCGCGTACGCGCTCGTGAACTCCTGGCGGATCTGCGGATGGACCTTGCTCGCATGCGTCAGGACGTGCTCGACGCGGTCTGTGACCGATCGATCGAGCAGATCGCCCACCGGCCCGTTGACGTAGAGCCCGAGCAGAACCCCTTTGCGCGAGAAGTAGTCGTTAGACGGATAGGAGAACTCGCCCAGCGGGAGATTGGAGTAGAGATGTCCGCCGAAGATCTGATCGTCTTCCTCCCAGAATCGGCGCTTCATCGCCAGACCCATCTTTGCGCTGTTGCTGTAGGTCGTGGCCTTGACCGCCGCCATCAGCTCGGCCGATAGGTTGATGTCGACCTCCGACAGCACTGACAGCGGCATGCAGACCACGACGAAATCGGCCTGCAGCTCGCGGTTCCTGCCGTTCTTCGTGTCGACGTAGAGGACCCTGACCCCTGTATCCGATTGGTGGACTGACTGGACGTCAGCATTGAAGGTGATGCGGCTGGCGCCGATCGCACGCTCGAAGCCCTTGGGAAACTGGTCCATTCCCCCGACCGCTTGAAACATCGGCGCCGCCGTTGTCCCGCTCGTGGCAGAAACGGATCGCATGCGCTGGCTGAAGCCGGAGCGCAGCAGGGCGGCGAAGTCGTACGGCGTGCCCGGTCCTCGAATGGCGAATGCCTTATACCGCCGGTCGCTGGTATCGAGGTAGCCCTGCGCCACTAGGTGGCTCACGAATCGCTGCTTGTCCTCGGCGGTCACCGGGAGATCGAGTTGCCCCTGGTCGAGCGCCTTCACGAGCAGCTCGTTGGTGTAGCCAATCATGTCGGCCTTGACCTCACGCAGCCGCACGCGTGTGTTGGCCAGGGGACCGACGCCCTGCCCTTCGTAGTAGAAGTAGGCGTTCTCGGCTTCGTTCATGAAGATCTCGAGCGGCACGCCCAACTCGCGGCAGTAGATCAACACTCCTGTGTGTGTATACGGGATGCGCCACGCGCCGACGTTCACGTACAAGCCGGCGTCGAACGTGCACTTCTGGCGCTCCCCGCCGATCTCGGTGTGCGTGGTGCCGCGACGCACGGTCCACGCGAGGCCGCCAACGTGGTCGCGCGCCTCAAGAACGTGGTAGTCGTACCCGAGTTTGCCGAGCTCGTACGCCACGACGAGCCCCGAGACGCCGGCGCCCAGCACGAGCACTCTGGCTCGCGCTGGCCGGCCCGAAAGCACCGGTCTCCGGGCAGCCTGCCCAGCCATCAGATCCCACGAGGTCATCGCGCTCATGACGAGCGACGTGCCCCCGACAAGGCCGAGTTGTTCCAGGAAGCGACGTCGGGTGAGGGCAGATAGCGCGGCGCTCACGGTGGTCAGCATGCGGGCGTCCCTGAAGCGTCCGACATTACCACCGTCCAATCCCCCAGGGAGCGGCCGGTAGCAGGAAATTCATCGTGGACTTGCCGGCGAACCGGCTTGGGCCGGGCTGGAGGCGGAAAACGGGATAGTACGCACCAAACCCGGATTCGAATCCCCACGGGGACCCGCGATTATGTGGCACAGTCCGCTCGACGGTTGGATCGCTCGCGTGGCGTAGTGCTCTTCGATGCAGTCTCGGAGACGTATTCTCCGGGCTGATAACGAGCGTCGGTATCTGGCTGACTCCTAGCGCATCTCGATGCCGAGGCGGGCGATCATCTTCAACAGGCCCTGCCGCGACAGCCCCAGTTCCCGCGCGGCCCGCGCGCGTCGCCCGCCGGCTCGCGCCAGCGCCAGCTCGATGAAACGGCGCTCGAACTGGTCACGTGCGTCGGCGAGGCGCGTCGTCGACGGCCCGGTCGCTCCCGCGATCACCGGCGGCAATTGGTTCGCCTTGACCGGTCCACGCGCCGGTGCCGATACCGCCAGCCCCGCCATCACGTTCTGCAGCTCGCGCACGTTCCCCGGCCAGTGGTACCGCGCCAGCGCCGTCAGCACGCCGTGCGTCAACGTGGCTCTCGATCCGACGCGGGCGGCGGCCGCCTGCCAGATGTGGTCGGCGAGCACCACGATGTCCTCCGGCCGCTCGCGCAGCGGCGGGACCCGAATGCGGATCACGTCGAGCCGATACAGCAAGTCCTGCCGGAAACGGCCTTCCGCGACTTCCTTGCGCATGTCGCGATTGGCCGCGCTGACGACGCGGATGTCGACTTTCCGGCTGAACGTCGCCCCCACGCGACGCACTTCCTGCTGCTGCAACACGCGCAGCAGCTTGGCCTGCGCCCGGGGCGAGAGATCGGCGACCTCATCGAGGAACAACGTCCCGCCGTCGGCCTCCTCGATGAGCCCCGATCGATCGGCAACCGCTCCGGTGAACGCTCCCCGCGTGTGCCCGAACAGTTCCGACTCGAGCAGATCGTCGGGCAGCGCCGCGCAATTGACGTCGCAGAATCGCCGTTCGCGCCGCGCGCTGAGCTGATGGAGGGCGCGCGCAACCAGCTCCTTGCCCGAGCCGCTCTCACCCTCGATGAGAACCGAGAACGGCGCGACAGCCGCGCGAGTCACAGCTCGACGCACCTCTGCGATCGCCGCACTCGAGCCAACCAGCTCCGGAATGGCGATCGACGCGCTGGCCGCCTCACGCGCCGTCATGCGCATCGTATCGATACGAGGAGCCGCAACCGCAGCGGTCAGTTCCAGCAGATCCCTGGCATGGGCGGGAGACGGTCGATCCATTGGCCAACGGGCGACAATCGCCGCAATCAGCCGTGAACCGACGCGCACTGGCACTCCCAACTCGCCGCCCCCTCCCCCGCTGCAGGTGTCGATGACGATGCCGGCATCGAGGACTCGTGAGCCGAGCGCGGTGGCCAGCCCTGAACCAACACTGAGAACCGTTGTGTCAGGCCCGGCGTCGGCTGAGCAGAGGTCGATGCGGCTCGTCTGCAGCGACTCGGCGGCAAACGCCAGCACCTTGCGCACGGCGTCGCGGTCCTGATCTTCGTCCCGCGCCATCACGACCATCGTGGCGGCTGCACCAGGGCTACTGACTGAGACGTGCGCTCGTGTGCGGCAGCCGGACATCGCCGCGCAGCCGTCCATCGATGGCCGCACGCAGAAGGGGCGGCGTCGCGCCGCGCAGCCGGCGAAGATCGCGAAGCTCACGGTCGGCGTCGCGTGTGCGGCCTGCGCGTCGCAGGCCATCGACCCAGAGGAGACGGGCGCGCGCCAGACGCAATGGAGTGTGCGTCGCGCGCGCGGCGGCGCGGATATCCGCCAGGGCCTTCTCCGCGAGCACCAGATCGCCGGACTCGATCAGCACGCGCAGATGTGCGGTCAGCGCCATGACTCGAACGAGCATGTGGCCCGATGCCTCTGCTCGGATCAGGAGATCGCGAGCGCGTTGTCCGGCCGCAAACAGATCGCCGTGCGCGATCAGCACACGAACGGACGTGACCCCGACAAACGCGACGAGCTCATCGTCATCAGCGTCAGCCGGCACATCTCGCGCCGCGGCTTCCGCGGACCGACCCTGCCAGAGCAGGATCCGCGCAAGCGTTGCCTCCGCACGCGCGCGCTCGGCTCCGATCAGAGTACCAGCGACAATTGCCGCACGACAGAGCGCTTCCCCCGCGGTCAACTGTGCCGCATCGGTCCTGGCCGTCGCCTGCCATATCCGTGCGGCAGCGGACAGCGCCTCATCCTGCGCCTCGTGCGCGTGCGTGGCCGCTTCACCGAAGATGACGTCTGCATCACCAGCCCGGCCGCGCTCGAGCACCAGTCGCCCTAGCGTGATGAGGGTAGTCGCTGCCGGCGCCAACGCGCGTCGTCGCACGAGCGCGCCCGTCACCTCACGCAACAGACGTTCGGCGGAGGCGTGCCTTCCCGATCGACACAAGTCGGCCCATCGCGCTGCGCGTGCTATGTGCCTCACTGTGTCTTCCGAGAGAGCCTCCCGTGTTGGCCGCGAGGGGAGAGCCGTTCCGTACACCGCGCGCGCCTCGCGAACGGAATGCCCCGGTGCATCGGCGGCGACGCTGCAATCGACTGACCCCTGCCTCGCTGATCGCGACAGCGCTCGCATACTGCGGAATGACACGAGCACGTGTGGGCGCGGTGACGCTGCCGCCGCACTGACGATCGCCTCACGGGCCGGCGGCACGGGCGAGCCAGGAAGCAGAATGAGCATCAAGGTGCGATGCCGCAACTCCTCCTCCAGCAGGCTGCGCATGCGAAGATACACATCGACCGCGATCGGAACGAAGCCGCGCACACGGCCCTGCTCGGCGACCCGGCGTGCAATGGCCAGTGCTGATTGCCCTGCCGCCGTTTCGACGACGACCCAACGCGGCTCACCGTCGCGGCCGTGATCCAGCATTTCGATCAGTGGCTCCACTACTGGCGCCGAAGCGGCGGCGGAAGGCGTCATCGTCAGTTCCGCAATGGGTACGCTCTCACCTGTTGCCAGATCCCACGCGTGATCCGCGGCGTACGCGTAGTAGCGATCGTGCAGAAGTCGAGTCATGCCCTCAGCCATGCAACCTCGGGCCCGCGCCGTTCTTCGCAGCGATCGCGCGCCACGCGCCGGAAAGTGCGCAATTTCTTCGTATAGAATTGAGCTCGGATGCTGAGATTTCTCACCGCGGGTGAGTCGCACGGCCAGACACTCGTGATGACCCTCGACGGGATGCCCGCGGGTCTCGAACTCGATATCGACGCCCTGAACGCCCAGCTTCGTCGACGCCAGGGTGGCTACGGTCGCGGCCGGCGGATGCAGATCGAAAGTGATCGCGCCGAGATCATCGCCGGCGTGCGCCACGGGCGGACGACAGGCGCGCCAATCGCCCTGCTGATTCGCAACCGCGACTGGGTCAACTGGCAACAGACCATGTACGTCGAGAGCGAGATGCCGGAAGGCGCGACTGGCGCCAGCCGCCCGCAGGTCACCCGGCCGCGGCCGGGGCACGCCGATCTCGCTGGCGCGATCAAGTACGGTCATACAGACGTGCGCGACGTACTCGAGCGCGCGAGCGCGCGTGAAACGGCGGCACGTGTGGCGGCAGGGTCGCTCGCGCGTCAGCTCCTGGGACGGTTCGGCGTCCGGATCACGAGCCACGTATCCGCGATCGGTGGGATCGCACTTCCCGCCGCGCGCGAGGTGTCATTCAACGAAGCCCAGGCGCTCGCAGAAGACTCACCTCTCCGCTGCGTGGACGAAGCGCTTCAGCAGAAGATGATTACGGCGATCGATGCCGCCAGGGAAGCCGGCGATACGCTCGGCGGCGCCTTCGAGGTAATTGCCAGGGGGCTTCCGCCTGGACTCGGATCCTACGTGCAGTGGGATCGCAAACTCGATGGCCGACTCGCACAGGCGATGATGTGCATTCACGCCATCAAGGCCGTCGGCATCGGCATCGGACCCGACGTCGCGTTCAGGCCGGGATCGCGGGTGCACGATGAGATCCTCCCCCCACGACGGAGCACAGCCCGGTGACCCGCCCCTCGAACAACGCGGGCGGCCTTGAAGGAGGTGTGACGAACGGCGAAGACGTTCGCGTGACCGGGTTCATGAAACCCATTGCGACCTTGATGCAGCCACTTCGCTCGGTGGACCTCACCACGCTCCAGAACGCGCCAGCGGCGATCGAACGCAGCGATGTCTGTGCGGTTCCGGCTGCCGCAGTCGTGGGCGAAGCGATGGTGTCCTTCGTGCTCGCCGACGCCTTCCTCGAAAAGTTCGGCGGTGATTCGGTGGAAGAGATCGCCCAGCACCTGGCGGCGACGGCCGCCGCTGTCGAGCGGCGCTTCGCGACGCGCTGAGCCTGCACCCTTCGATGCTGCGCCCGATTGTTCGCTACGGAGCCGATGTCCTGCACGTACCTGCGGCACCGGTCGAGACCATCACTCCTGAGATTCAGCAGCTCATCGACGACATGATCCAGACGATGTACGCGGCACCGGGGATTGGGTTGGCGGCGCCACAGGTCGGAGTCGGTGTACGGATCTTCGTCTGTGACATCTCGGTCGGCCGCAACCGCGACCGACCTGATGACGTTCATCAACCCTGCGTTCGTCGAACGCGACGGCATGCAGCTCGAAGAAGAAGGTTGCCTCAGCGTGCCCGGGTTCAATGCGACCGTCGCTCGCCCCTCCCGCGCGATTCTGAAGGGTCTGAACCGCGATGGCGAGGAGTACACCGTCGAGGCGACCGGCCTCCTTGCCCGCTGTTTCCAGCACGAGATGGATCACCTCGACGGCACGCTCTTCGTCGACCGCCTGCGCGGCCTCCAGAAGGACATCATCGTCCGTAAGATCAAGAAGCTCTCACGCACCGGCAAGTGGTAGACGCACCATCACAGCAACGCACCGGCAACCTCCGCGTGGTGTTCTTCGGCACGCCTCAGTTTGCCGTGCCATCGCTCGAAGCCCTGATCGCGTCCCGTCATCGCGTGGTAGGCGTGGTCACGCAACCCGATCGCCCACGCGGCCGCGGCCAGAAAGTAACCGAGACACCCGTCAAGCTGACGGCCCTCCAACACGGCATTCCGGTGTATCAGCCGGCTCGGCTGCGCGATCCCGAAGTCGATGAGACCATCGGCAACTGGGCACCGGATCTCGGCGTCGTCGCTGCCTACGGCAAAATCATCCCCGAGAGCCTGCTGAATCTTCCCCGGCTCGGGATGATCAACGTGCATGCCTCGCTTCTGCCGAAATATCGCGGTGCGGCGCCGGTGCAACGAGCCGTGATCGCAGGCGAGCTGGAAACCGGCATCACGATCATGCGCATGGTCAGCGCCCTGGATGCGGGCGGGATGTTCGCCAAGGTGATGCGCCCAATCGATCCCGACGAAACGAGTGATGTCGTCGAACGCGATCTGGCGGAGATTGGCGCGACGCTGCTGCTGCGGGTGATCGACGAGGTGGTCGCCGGGACCGCGGTCGAGGAACCGCAGGACGACCGCCTGTCCACCTATGCGTCCAAGGTGACCAAAGACGAGGGACTCGTCGACTGGACGCGACCGGCAATCGAGATTCACAACCGTGTACGCGGTCTCTATCCGTGGCCGCATACCTATTCGTACCTGGACAACGAGCGACTGATCTTGCTGCACAGCCAGGTGGAACCGCGGGAGACCAGCGAGCCCCCGGCACTGTCGTCGACACCTCGGGTGGCGTACTTCGTGTTGCCACAGGTCACAGCGGCTGCATCGGCATCACCGAACTGCAACCTGAAGGACGACGCGCAATGAAGGCGCGAGATTACCTGGCCGGTCATCCGAGTCAGCCCGGCGCCCGGTTCGGCAGCCGATGATCGCGCCGGCGCGCACGGCGGCATTCCGTGCGCTCGTGGCCATTGCCTCCAATCATCGCGATCTGCCGACCGCGCTCGTCGAGAGCCGCCGGCACCTGGATGACGAGCGAGATCGCTCCCTTGCCGCGGCGATCGTTCATGGCACGCTGCGATGGCAGCGTGCCTGCGACTATCTGATCGAACGCGTATCGGCCCGGCCCCTCGCCGCGCTCGACCAGAGCGTCCGCATCATCCTGCGACTCAGCCTTTATCAGATCCTTCATCTCGATCGCGTGCCCGCGGCTGCAGTAGTCGATGATGCCGTAGACCTCACGAGGGCGGCAGGCAAGAAGAGCGCGGCCGGTTTCGTCAACGCCGTGCTGCGCTCCACGCTCCGGCAGCGTCGCGCATTGCCGTTTCCACAGCGGCCCGCCGATCCCACCGATCGCGCCGCCGCCCTGCGCGTACCTCGGAATCACATGGTCGCACCCGGAATGGCTCGTCGCGCGCTGGCTCGACCGCGTCGGGTTCGAGCGTGCCGAGAAGTGGGTGCAGTTCAACAACGAGCCCGCGCCACTCACGCTGAGCATCAACAGGCTTCGTACAACGCGCGATGAGGTCCGCGTCGGCTCTTTCGCTCGAGGGCATCGAGACCGAGCAGACATCGGTGGCTCCCCACGGCCTGCGCGTCGTGACCGGAAACCCGCTTCGCCAACGCACCCACGATTTGTTTCTGGTTCAGGACGAGGCGTCGCAGCTCGTCCCGCTCGCTGTCGATGCCAAGCCCGGTGAGCGGACGCTCGATTTGTGCGCTGCACCGGGTGGAAAGACCGTCATGATGAGCGGCGACATGGCTGACAGCGGCGTTCTGGCGGCATGCGACGTGCGCACACGACGTGTCGCATTGCTACGCGAGACGATTCGCCAGGCGGGCTGCGCTCACGCGCACGCGATTCATGTGCCGGCGACCGGCACACTTCCGTTTGCGGAGACATTCGATCGCGTGCTCGTCGATGCGCCATGCTCCGGACTTGGCACAGTGCGACGGGATCCGGATATCAAGTGGCGTCGGCACGCAGACGATCTCGCGGCGTTTGCCGAACGTCAGCTCACGCTGCTCCAGCGCGCGGCTGCCGTGGTACGGCCGGGCGGACGGCTGGTCTATGCGACCTGTTCGAGCGAGGCCGAAGAGAACGAGATGGTCGTCGATCGATTTCTGTCGAGCGAAGCCGGGTTCCACCTCGTCGATCTGCGGCGAGACGGGCGGGCAGAGTTGGCACCGGTTCTCGACGAGCGCGGCATGCTTCGTACTCTGCCCTTCGCGCACGGCCTCGAAGCCTTCTTCGCGGCGGCCCTTCACCGACAGGTAAAGTAAACTGTTGCCGTTGACTCCTCTACATTCCCGCGTCTGGAACCTGGGCAAGTTCTTCGTCCTGATGGGCGCCCTGGGTCTGACGTTCCTCGTGTTCTTCGGTGCGTCGATGCGGGTTGCTCTCTGGGCCCGTGAGGTGCAGGTGCCGTCGCTCATCGGGCGGACGGTCAACGAAGCCACCGCGACGCTCGCCGATCGGGAACTGGCGCTGCGTGTCGAGGAGAACCAGCGCCCCGACGACAAGATCGAGGCCGGCCGGGTCATGCAGCAGGAGCCGGACGCCGGGGCGACCAGCCGCAGGCAGCGCATGGTACGCGTCTGGATCAGCTCTGGTCCCAAGCGGACAATCGTGCCGCCACTGGTCGGACAGAACGAGCGCGCCGCACACTCACGACTGCAGCAGGACGGCGTTGGCGTCTCCTCCGTCTCCGAGTTTCGATCGGCCGACTACCCGGCGGATGTCGTCGTCGCGCAGGACCCTGCAGCGACGTCGCGCGCGCCCGAGGTCTCCATTCTCCTCAATCGCGGCGAACTGGCGGCCACCTACGTCATGCCTGATGTCATCGGGGTCGATGGCGAACGCGCGGCCGACGCGCTCCGCCGGCAGGGTTTCCGCGTCTCGATTGTTGGCACTCAGCCCTACCCCGGGGTGCCCCCCGGCATCGTCGTTCGACAGCAGCCTGCAGGCGGTTTTCGCGTCGGGGGCAGTGATGCGATCTCGCTCGAGGTGAGTCGATGAGATCTCGCCCGATCCAGATCGCGCCATCGATTCTCGCCGCAGACTTCGCCGCCCTCGGACGCGACATCGCCGCAACCGAACGTGGTGGTGCGGATCTGATCCACGTCGATGTCATGGATGGGCACTTCGTCCCCAACATCACGATCGGGCCGCCAGTCGTGCGCGCGATCAGGCGCGTGGCCACCCGGCCGCTCGATGTGCACCTGATGATCGAGGATCCCGACCGCTACATCGAGGAGTTCGTGGCGGCCGGCGCCAGCATGGTGTCGGTGCACGTCGAGGTCGTACGCCACCTGCATCGGACGGTCTCGCTGATTCGCAAGCTCGGGGCGAAAGCGGGTGTCGTGATCAACCCGGCGACACCTGCCGCCTCGCTCGAAGCGATTGCCCCCGATGTGGACTTCGTGCTCGTGATGTCGGTGAACCCGGGCTTTTCAGGCCAGTCGTTCATTCCACACAGCCTCGAGAAGCTTCGGCGGGTGCGCAGCGTGCTGGAGAGCGCGGGGTCGTCAGCGCTCATCGAGATCGATGGCGGTATCGACCAGACGAATGTGAGTGACGTCGTTGCCGCCGGCGCAAACATCCTGGTGGCTGGCCAGGCGATCTTCGGCAGCGGAGATCCGGAAGCCGCGACGCGTGCCCTTCGCGCGTCCGCCAATCAACTGGTTGGCGGATAGTGGCTGATGGCATGGTGGTCAGATCGCGCAACGCCAATCCCGAACCGCCACACGAGAATTCCGAATCCCGGACACGCAGTACCCGTGTGCGAGTGCGCTACGCAGACACGGACCAGATGGGCGTGGTCTACTACGCGAACTATCTCGTCTGGTTCGAAATCGGTCGCACCGAATGGCTGCGGGATGCTGGATGGAACTACCGGGAGATGGAAGAGACCGGCGTCTCGCTTCCCGTCATCGAGGCACACTGCGAGTACCGGCAGCCGGCCCGTTATGACGATGAAATCGAGATCAGGACGACGGCGACGGCAGTGACGCCGGCGCGCCTGCGCTTCGAGTACCGTGCCATCAGGACCAGCGGCAGCACGCTCGTGGCCGAGGGACATACCGTCCACGCCGCACTGGGGCCGAACGGCCGGCCGTGCCGCCTTCCGGCCCGGGTCAGGGACCTGATCGGATAGTCGAGGTCGCGAGCCATAGCCGGGTCTCGAACGTCTGTACATTGGCCGGCGCACGAAGCGTCATGCCTTTTACAATAGGAATGAGGTTCTTGAAGATTCGAGTGACTGCTGCCTCCGCAACCATCCGGTGCTCGTCCATTCTGCTGCTGCTGGCGGTGACCGCCTGCGGGGGAAACCGCAACGCCGTCCCCAACGACGTTGGCAACCCCGATCGCTTCCTGTATGACCGTGGAACGACGGCCCTCAACGAGAGGAAATGGGCTGACGCACGTGAGTATTTCAGGCAGGTGGTCGACAACTACCCGAACAGCCCACTCCGGCCCGACGCCAAGATCGGTGTGGGCGACACTTACCTCGGTGAGAAGACGGCGGAGTCGCTGGTCCTGTCAGCCAACGAATACCGCGAGTTCCTGACCTTCTATCCGACGAATCCTCGTGCTGATTACGCGCAATACAAGCTTGCAATGACGCATTACGAGCAGATGCGTGCACCAGAGCGCGATCAGACGGAAACCCAGGGCGCGCTGCGCGAGTTCCAGATCTTCTTCGACCGCTATCCGATGAGCCCGCTCATGGAAGAGGTGCGGATGAAATGGCGTGAAGCGCGTGATCGTTTGAGCCGCGCGGAATTTCGCGTGGGTTTCCACTACTTCCGGATTCGCTGGTATCCCGGCGCGATTCCGCGGTTCCGACAGGTGCTGAAGGAAGATCCGGAATTTTCCGGTCGCGACGAGGTCTATTTCTATCTGGCGGAATCTCTCGCCCGAACCGATAAGAAAGCTGAGGCGATCCCGTACTTCGAGCGTTTGCTTGCCGAATTCGAGGTGAGCGAGCACATCGAAGAGGCAAAGAAGCGCCTCGAAGAACTCAAGACTCAGTAGCCTGGCGGACGTCAATCCGGTCCGCCCTGGACAGTTAGGGAGAGACCGATGACGTCGAGAACTTTCGCGGCCGTGGCCGTGGCGGCCGTTCTGGGTAGCGCCATGCTTACGGCTCAACGTGGTCCCGCAGCCACTGCGGTGCGTCTGCCTGCTGAAGTCATTGGGCTGGCGTGCGCACCCAGAGCCGCTCTCGAGATACCGGACACCCCGCTCAGGGTGACCGGCGGTCAGGACAGCGCAGTCCGCCACAGCCACGCGCCCGGTGACCTCATCACCATCAATGCTGGCAGCCAGAACGGGATCGAGGTCGGGCAGGAGTACTACACCCGCCGGATCCTGATCGCTGACCGGGAGAAGATCAGCCCCACGACGCCAGCGACCGTGCTGACGTCCGGCTGGATTCGCGTGTATGCCGTGGACGACAAGTGGTCGCTGGCCACGATCACGCACGCCTGCGACACGGTTGACATCGGCGACCATCTCGAGCCGTTCGCCCTTCCCACGATGCCGAAGATGGCGTCCAACAAGCCGAAGCCGGAGCGTGACAACTACGGCCGCGTCCTGACCGGCGAATCGCGCAAGCGCCTCTTCGGCAAGGGCGACTATTTCCTGCTCGACCGCGGAAGCAATCAGGGCGTGAAGCCGGGTGCGCAGTTCGTTCTCTATCGCAACAAGCTGCAGCCCGAGAACTTCCTCTACGACCTCGGCGAAGCCGTGGCAGTCGACGTGAAGGAAGACAGCTCCACGCTGCAGGTGACGGTGTCGCGTGATGCGATCAGGGAAGGGGATCTGGTCGCGATCCGCAAGTAGTCATCGTGGGCGGGTCTCACGACCCGCCTTGTTCCATCCAGCGCCTTCGGCGTCCTGTGCAGTAGCTACAAGAGACCGCCAAGTCTGACAGCCTCGCTGACGGCTCCCGCCAGGTAGCTTCCAGCGACGAGAAAACAGGTCGCGTCGAAGATGCGCCCCATCGGCGAACGGCGCTTCGGAGACGTGCGCTGCCGCCTCCGCTCGTCGAGGACACGATGGCAACGCGCGCGCACCTGGTCCAGTCGAGTGGAGTCCGGTGCTGGAGTGCTCAGGCTGGCGAGCCCACGCAAAACGGGGTCGTATGTTTCAGACGTCATGAGCTGACCTCGCTGAAAAGCCTTCTCAGCGGCGCGCTGGTTGTATCCATGCGCTGAGCGAGCAGCGCTCGGCCGCGGCTCAGGCGCTGCCGCAACGCTTCCGGGCTAATGCCACAGACGACGGCCGCCTCAGATGGGCGCAGCCCCTCGACCACAACCAGCAGGAGCACCTCTCGGTAAATCATCGGCATCGTCGCGAGCGCCGCTTCGAGCCGGCGCTCGAGTTCGTGCGTCGCGGCCTCCTCGAACGGTGACGAGGGCGGGATTGACGGCCACAGGCCGATCATATCGGCGGCGTGAGCATCCTCGAGCATCCGCGAGCGGCAGTAACTGACGTACAGATTGCGCCCGACGGTGAACAGCCAGGGGCCGAACTGCGTGTCCTCGCGGAGACGCTCGGCGTGTTCCACGAGCCGCAACCACGTCTCCTCGAGCAGGTCTTCAGCCACTTCCCTGCTGCGCGCCAGCCGCGCCAGGAATCCAAACAGGCGCCCGTTGAACGCGGCGTATACGACGTCGAACGCTTCGGAGTCACCCTGCCGAAGCCGCCTCACGAGTTCGAGCTCAGAGTCGCGGTCCACAACGATCTAACGCAGTCGCTGCCAGATCGTGACAGCGGCGATACCGGGCATGTCACAGATCGCCCCCTCAGGCGTTTCTAGGATGGAGGTCAACGTGGAGGTTCTCAGACACGCCAGTATCATGGCGCTGCTTGGACTGCTCGTGAGCGTCACCCCGCTCGTCATGGGCGTCATCTTCGCCATACGTCCTAATGAACAGCGCCTGGCGCTGATGCGGCCGCTCTCACTGGCTGGTATTTTCGCAGGCGTGTCCAATTTGTTCCTGGGCGCGATCAACGGCCTGCTCGGCCTCGAGAGGGTCCAGTCTTCGATCCGGCCGGCATGCGCGGGGTCTTTGTCGTGCTGGCAGAATCCACCGTCCCGTCCTTCTTCGCCTTTGCCTGCCTGACGGTTGCCTGGCTCTGCGTGGCGATGGGGATGAGGAGGCTGTCATAACTTCCAAACTCCAACTTCCAAATTCCAACGTTTTGCGGGTTGGACCGTGGGAGCTGGAAGTTGGGAGTTGGAAGTTGGGAGTTAAAAGCTAGCCAGCCCGCCGCTGACGGGCGATGTTCACGTCGGCGACGCGGGCGTTGAGCATCCGCTGGAACCGGCGATAGTAGTCGACGGCGGAAACCACAGCCGCCACCATCACCACCCACAGCGCCACGTGCCCTACGGGTGCGAGCCACGGGATCGGCCGCCATCCCAGAATCAGCAACAGGATCGCCGTGACCTGTGATGCCATCTTGATCTTGCCGAGCGGCGAGGCGGGGATCGTGATCCCCTTCGTGTAGGCGAGGCTGCGAAGCGCTGTGACAGCGAATTCGCGCCCGATGATCAGCGCCACCATCCACGCCGGCGCCAGATCGAGCTGCACGAGTGAAATGAATGCCGCCGACGTCAGCAGCTTATCGGCGATGGGGTCGAGCATCTGCCCCAACCAGGTAACCTGGCGGCGACGCCGGGCGATGTAGCCGTCGAGCCAGTCGGTGAGCGACGCCAGTCCGAAGATGGCCGCGCCGGCAAGTTCCTTGGGAACGCCGAGAATCTGCCGGCCCTCGAACTCCGTCAGCAACACAACCACGAGCAGCGGCACGAGAAACATCCGCACGAGCGTGAGCGTGTTGGGCAGGTTCATCCGACGAGGGGCATTCTACCATCGTGTAAGATTGAAGATCGTCATGAAGGCTATCCTACTTGCAGGGGGCAAGGGTACGCGTCTTAGACCGCTGACGCTGCATACACCCAAGCCCATCGTTCCCATCTTCAACCGGGCGTTTCTTCACTATCAGATCGATCTACTGAAACAAGTACCCGAGATCGATGAAGTGATTCTCAGCCTCAACTACCAGCCGCGTCGCATCGAGGAGATGTTCGGCGATGGTGAGAACCTGGGGATCAAGCTTCGCTACGTGGTCGAGCCAGCACCACTGGGAACTGCCGGGGCCATCAAGTACGCCGGCGACAAGCTCACGGAGTCAGTCGTCGTGTTCAACGGCGATGTCATGACGGAGCTCGATCTGGCTGAGGTCATCCGCATGCATCGCGAACGTCGCGCCCGGGCCACGATCGTCCTCACACCAGTCGAGAACCCCACGGCCTACGGCCTCGTGGAAACCGACGGGAACGGCAACATCCAGCGTTTTCTCGAGAAGCCGAAGCCCGAAGAGGTCACCACCAATCACATCAACGCGGGGATCTACGTTCTGGAACCCGATACCTTCGATCGCATTCCGAGCGAGATTCCATGGTCTATCGAGCGCAGCTACTTCCCCTCGCTGATCGAGCGCGGCGAGACTTTCGTCGCCTACATCTACAACGGCTACTGGATCGACATCGGAACACCCGAGAAGTACATGCAGGTCCATCGGGACATCATGGATGGGCGGTTCACGGCGCCTCCCTTCGCGGGACTCGCAGCTCCCCGGACATCGATCGCTCCTGACGTGCGGATCGAGAGTGGCGCAACGGTCGAGGGGCCGGTGTTCATCGACGAGGGTGTCGTCGTCAAGGCCGGGGCGCGCGTCGGGCCATATGCCGTGCTCGGCCGTCAGACACAGGTCGAGGAAGAAGCGGTCATCGAGCGTGCAATCCTCTGGCCCAACTGCCGGATTGGCAGCCAGGCGTCGATCAGCGATGCGACACTCGGCCGGCAGTGCCACGTGGGGCGCAACGTGTCACTGAACAGCGGCGCAGTGCTCGGTGACAAAACAACACTGACAGATTTCACGAAAGCATGATCGGACCATGCACATCAACCCAGGAATCTTCAAGGCGTACGACATCCGCGGACTCTATCCTGGCGAAATCGACGAAACCGTCGCGCGACAAATCGGGCGCGGATTCGTGACCTATCTGAAGGCTCAGCGCATCGCCGTCTCGCGCGACATGCGCGTGTCGTCGCCGGCACTGGCGGCTGCCTTCATCGAGGGCGCACGGGAACAGGGCGCCTCGGTGCTCGACTACGGCATGCTCCCGACCGACGTGCTCTACCACGCGGTCTTCAGCGACGGCCTCGAGGGCGGGGCGCAGATCACGGCGTCACACAACCCGAAGCAATACAACGGCATCAAGATGGTGCGCGAGGAAGCGCTCCCGCTCAGCGGCGACGCGGGCATCGGCGACATCCGGGACATGATTGCCAACGACCGGCTGCCTTCGCCATCGCCCACGCGTGGCGACGTCACGAGCCGGAACATCCTGCCGGGATATGTCGAGAAGGTCATGTCCTTCATCGACCCCTCGATCATCAAGCCGTTCAACGTCGTGCTGGACGCTGGCAGCGGCATGGCCGGGCTCGTGGCTCCTATGCTGTTCGGCAAGCTGCCATGCCGGACGACGAGGCTGTGCTTCCAGATCGACGGCACGTTCCCCAACCACGAGGCGAACCCGCTCATCGAGGAGAACCGGCAGGACATCACCGCAGAAGTCATCCGGCAGAAGGCCGACATCGGGATTGCGTGGGATGGTGATGCCGATCGCTGCTTCTTCATCGACGGCAGTGGCGAGTTCATCTCGGGCGACTTCGTCACCGCACTGCTGGCGGAGGCGTTCCTGCTGAAGAATCCGGGCGCGACGGTCATCTACGACCTGCGTGCGAGCCACGCCGTTCGTGACACGGTCGCCCGCTATGGAGGCACGGCGCTGATGAACCGCGTCGGTCACGCGTTCATCAAGCAGCGGATGCGCAAGGAGGACGGGATCTTCGCGGGAGAGGTCACCGGTCACTACTACTTCCGTGACTTCTATTACGCCGACAACGGCTTCATCCCCGCTCTGCTGATTCTCGAGCTGATGTCGAAGAAGAACCAGCCCCTTCGCGAACTGCTGCGCCCGTATCGCGAACGCTACTTCATCTCCGGAGAGATCAACACGAAGTTGAAGAGCATCGAAGAAGCGCCCAGGAGGCTGGACGCCATCGAAGCGCATTACAAGGACGCCACGCTGGCCAGACTCGACGGGCTGTCGGTGGACTACCCCGACTGGCACTTCAACGTACGCGGATCGAATACGGAGCCGCTGCTGCGCCTGAATCTCGAGGCGAAGACCCCGGAGCTGATGGAGCGCAAACGGGATGAAGTCTTGGAAGTGATTAGAGGCTAGAGGTCAATGCCGGCTGCAGACACCACCTGAATTCTGCATTTGCATTCTGAATTACAATGAGTGCAACCGAAGCGGGAGTAGTTCAGCGGTAGAACGCGAGCTTCCCAAGCTCGATGTCGCGGGTTCGATCCCCGTCTCCCGCTCCAATCCCTTCAACAACTTGCCGGAATCCATCTCCGCCACCGACGGCCGATTGGCTGCGGTGTGCCCGAAAGTGTGCCCATGGACGCTCGTCCAACCTGCGCGCCGCCTCGCGCAGGTCAATGGGAACCGCCCGCCACTGGACGCCGTAGCCAACAACAGGAGCGCCGTGATGACCGACCAGGACACGACACGCAAGGACCGAAAGGAACAACGTAAACACGATAACGATCTGACACCTCTCCTGCCGGCTGTCGTACTTCCCGTGCTGATCGATGCACCGCCGACCACCACGAGTACGCCCACGACTGCACCCGACCCTGCGCCCAGCTGGGATAGTGGCTTCGGCGGCGGCGACACCGGCGGTGGCGGCAGCGGTGGAGGCGACTTTTGACCGCGCTAGCGCGTTAGCTGTGCCGCCTCGCCGCGCCCTGGGCTATCCGACCGACCGGCCAGGATTCGGGCGTGTCAAAGCTGCTTGCACCTGGCGATGAGATCCGCTGGCCGCGCTGCTCGCGCCGGCATCCCGTCCACCTGTAGTCGACTTCTAGCGTCTAGCGCAAGTTTGCGAGCCACAACTCGTGCGGGCCTTCACGCTGCATCGCGTAGACAATTTCGTCGCGCGCCGACATGTCCATGGAAATTACGAAATCACGTTCGAACGGGCCGACCAGTCCGTGCACCGTCTCTGCGCCGCCATGAACGCCAACCGACGTCAGTTCCGCCCACTCTCGTGGCGTCGTGTGTCGCAGAAAGAAGACACGCGTTGCGTCGCTGGACCAGGCCAGCGCTGTCACACTGCGGTCGGATTTGGGCGTGAGCGCCTGGCAGCGCCCCGTGCGTTCGCAGACGACCACCTCGTGATCGCGCGATTCCCCGGCAATCAATCGGCCATCGCGAGAGAATCGCTGCTCGTACAGCGCGAAGGGAAGCGGCGTTTCAGAGTCGGTCTCGAGATCGCGCGCTCGCGACTGCTGCAATTGTCCGTTCTCCACTGACGAGTAGACAACCATGCGATCGCGGGGATCCACCGCGGCCTGATATTGCCGCCCGAAGGACCAGGGCGCGATTGCCCGCGAGGCACCGCTCGAGACCGACAGCCTCCGGAAGGTCTGGGTAGGGCGCACCTGATAGAAGTACAACGTCTCACCATCAGCACTCCATTGCGGCATGATGTTGAGGTCGCCCGCGCCATCGGTCACGGCAGTAACGTTCGAGCCATCCGCATCCATGACGAACAGCTGCATTTCGCCGCGTGAATTCCTGCTCTGCAGCGCGATGCGGCGTCCATCCGGCGAGTAGCGAGGAAACACGAGAGGCGTGCGCCGCTCGATAACTGTCCGTCGTGTGCCGCTGCGCACGTCCTGGACCACGACTGCCCAAGTGCGCTTCACGTTCGCGAAAAGGAGCGTGCGCCCATCGGGCGACACGACGGGATCGAAATCCTCACCGGCACCTGTCGTCAGAGGTTCAGGCGTGCCGCCCGCGACAGACACCCGCCACAGATTCGGACTGCCCGCGCGTGCCGAGCGAATGATGAGCGACTTGCCATCGGGAGTCCACGCGGGTGCGCCGCCCTCCTCGAAGTCCGACGTAACTCGTCGAGGCGGACCGCCGTCCGAAGGGAGAAGCCAGTAATCGCCGTACCGGCCCTCCTCGCCAAGGAAGACCGCGATCGAGTTTCCGTCCGGTGAGAAGGTCGGCCAGGCGTCCCCATAGTGGGCAATCAGCCGCTGCGGGGGGCGCGGCAACCGGTTTGCGCCGGACCCGTCGGCGCCGGCAATGAAGATCTGTCCGCCTCTTTCGAAGACGAGCCGTTCGCCATCAGGCGACAGATCCGCATTCCAACCGTTCTCCATGATCTGGCGAGCCTCGCCGCCGAGCGACGGCACGGACCAGATGCCACTGCCGGCGCGCGAGTAGACGATGCGGTCACCTCGCGCTGACCATCGTGGGCGCGCCGCGGGAATGTCACCGAAAGTAATTTGGATGGGCTCTCCCTTCCCAAGCTGCTTGATCCAGACCTGCGGAGTACCGCTAGCGTCGCTGACGAACGCAATCGTCCGACCGTCCGGCGAGAGAGTCGGCCACCGATGCGATCCCGAAAACGTTGAGATCAGCTCCAGGCTGTCTACCGGCGCGTTCGGCCCCGACCTCGCCGAGGCCGCGCGGCGTGCCGCCATATACGAAACTGAACCGATGACCACGGCCGCGGCCGCAAGGGTGACGGCGATCGTCATTCGCCAACGCGTTGGCGAGGCTCGCTCCTGGACGTGGCCTTCGAAGCTCCGTACGGACGCTGCGCGACCGGGCCCAGGTATCCAGCTCGTTCTTGTAAGCGAATACGGAGCCGAGGTCCTTGTGGAGCTGCCGATGGATTGGCAGCCCCTCTTCCTTTTCCCACCGATGAAGCGTTCGGACACTGCGTCTTCAGGTAGACGGCAATCTCCTTCCAGGACTCGAGCCGTTCCCTGGCGGATACCGCATCGCCTTCAGGCCCGGTGTGGGAGGGAGCCGCGTCCATGAGGGGCTCAGATCTTCCGACGCGCATTGTAGTCCTGCTCGCCCGATCCTCGAACCGACGCGTTCGCGGACGCGAGCGCGCGACGAAGTGTGCCAGAGGCGCCGTGGCAGCCTTTGTCTCTTGCCCGGTCGGCAGCCCCCCTCCTACGCTGCAGCCCGGGCTCTCGTTTGTTGCGGTAGTTGACGGCTCGGCCCTTGAGGAGGTGCACGATGCGCAAACTCTGTGTCGCATTAACGGCTGCGCTAGCAGCCTCTTTGATGATGCCTGCTCTCACTCGTCCCACCGCGGCGCTCACATCGGCTGAAGCTGTCGATCAGGCGAACGCCTATCCGAACGTCGGGTCGATCATGGTCTGGCGCGATGCGGAACAACCCACTCGGCCTCCCCGGTGGACTCGCCGGCCAGGTGACCGTCGTCCTCATCCACCCGCAGACACTACTCACCGCGGGACACTTCGCCGCGCGAGCCGAGAGCTTTGGAACGCTTCCGCCCTGGCTTCGAATCGTCGTCAGCTTCGCTCCAAATGCCTTGGATCAGAGCACATGGATCGACCTCAGTCGCCGCGGCACGTGTATCGCTCACCCTTCTTTCCCGAGGCCCTGCACCCCACAGAGTTGCCCGTTCGACGACACCGACGGACAGTACGAACCGGGGATCAGCGACGTCGGCCTCTGCTTTCTCGACGAGCCCGTGCTCGGCATCCGACCAGCCAAGCTCGCCAACCGCAGCCTCGACGATGAGCGTGTCCCGGGCACGAGAATGACCATCGTCGGCTACGGGACGACGGCGCCAGCTCCGGGCGGTCCGGCTGACACGTCGCTCTACGACGGCATCCGCCGGTGGGGCATGTCCACGGTCGACCAGGTCATCGATCAGAACTGGGTGACGTTCAACCGCGATCTGGTTGGCGTCTGCTACGGTGACTCGGGCGCACCGACCTTCTTCAACGGCCGAGTGGTCGCGGTCGCATCCGATGGCGCCCTCGATTGTGTGTCTGCCGACAATCGCGCCCGGGTGGACAGCAAGGAAGTGCGCAACTGGATCAAGGCACAAATCGATCAGCGCTTTCCGTTTTGATCTTCTCGTGCGTCGCGGATCGTCGATGGCATTCGCGTCAGAGCACGCCTGCCGATCGTTTCCGCGAGCACGAGCAGCGGAACCCGATAAAGCCGCGGCCGCAGCACGAGAACGAGGGTAGAGCGTGCTCAATTGCGGAACGACGGCGGCAAACTGGCTGGGTCGGCCAACTCCGTTCGCGCCGCCCGCAGGTTGCGTGCGGCGACATTCAACAGGTTCACAATCGCCTGCGAAGTCTCTGCTTTCTGCGCTGCCTCGAGCGCCACTTTGACAGCAAGCAGTTTCCCGCGAGCGGATAGGATGCCAGCGTCCAGATCTCTCGCCAATGCGCCGCTTGACAGAACCTGCATCGCGTCGATGGTTTCGGCCAGAGTTTCGTAGCGTCACGGCGAGCTTCAGTCGTCACCATTACTTTAGCGACGCGCCGACGGTCACCGCCACGGCGGTGTCCTTCGGAATGACGTCCCCCGCTGAAATGTGATGCACGCGGACATCGAATCCCACGCCGAAGTGCGGACTGAGAAACCAGCGCGCGCCGCCACCCCAGTTCAACGACGGCATCGATTCTGACACGCCGGCGGGATCCGCGCTCACACGGGTGATGCCGTATCCGGCGCTCAGATAGCTCCAGCCATCCGCGGTGCCGAAGTTAGCCGACACCTGCGGGTCCACCGATCCGAGCGTCGTCGTCACGTCCGCCGTCGTGCCGCGCGCAAACAGAAAATCGACCCCGACCCCAAGCCGAGCCGGACCAAGTTGAAGCGGATAGATGTGGGCACCCATGCCCCCGCCGAAACCGCGCGCCGGTACCGTTGCGGTGGTGTCACCCTCCGGAACAAATGTTTCACTGGCGGGGATGGCGCTCGTGACGGCCCTGAAGTCGAACACGAACGGACCTGGAGGACCAGGATTGAGCGTCTGCGCAGCGGCGCCAGACACAGGCATCAGCGCCACGACTATGAGTATCCGCATCAGCCGGCGCACGCTGCGGATGACCGGAGCGACGCTCACTACCTCTTCCTGGGCGCCGCCACGTTGACGCCCGCGAGTTTCGCGCGCTCGATCGACTGCTTGATGAACCCGGAGGCACGCATCTCGTCGACGAACCGTTCAACCGTCTCCAGCGCGGCCGCGTTGCCTTTCGCCATCACGACGCACTGTTCGACGTCGAGGAAGCTGTCCCCAAGTGCGCGGAGCCTGCCCGACGATGCTGCTTCAGCATCGAGCGAACGCTGCCGGTTGATCGCAAACGCATCGACCGATCCGCCGGCCAGCAGCATATCGACTTCGGCCTGGGGAGGCATGACGTCGAGGATACGCACGCGGGCATGCTTCAACGTGCTACTGACGAAATGCTCCTGCGTCTGGCCCTTGACGGCCGCGACTGTGACACCAGTCCGATCGACATCAGCGCTCGTGCGAATGGGCGAGCTGGACTTGACGAGATAGCTGTTGGCCATCGCGATGAACGCCGGGCCGAAGGCGACCTCCCTGGCGCGCGCTTCGTCGTACGCCAGGAACCCGATGTCAGCCTGTCCGTTCTGCAGAGCCTCGATCAATTCCGCCGCGTTCGGCACCGAGACGATGGACGACGGCACGCCGAGCTTCCGGGCCAGTTCACGCGCCAGATCCGGCACCGTCCCGCTGATTTCACCGGTCCTGGGATCCACTCGTCCCTGAACAGGGTTGCCGCCAAGAAACACCACACGCAGCGTTCCCGTCGGCGCCAGCGTCGCGGCAGGAGATTGCGCCTTCACAGCTGTGAGCATCACCCCGATCGCGACACACACCTGCAGGCACCGTATCCGCCATCTGGTACTCGACATCGCTAGTACCCCTTTTCTGCCTCCGCGGGCTGCTGGCCGCGAGACTGCTGAACGATGCGCACGCCGGCGCTGGCGCCGATGCGGGTCGCACCGGCCGCCACCATCTCCTTCACGCCTTCGAGCGTGCGCACCCCTCCCGATGCCTTCACGCCCATGTCGCCGCCAACGATGCGCCGCATCAGGGCGACGTCGGCCGCCGTCGCCCCGCCAGGACCAAAGCCGGTCGACGTCTTCACGAAATCGGCACCGGCTGCCTTCGCGAGCGTACAGGCCGTTACCTTCTCCTCATCCGTCAACAAGGCGGTCTCGATGATCACTTTGCTGATCACGTTCGATTCGCGGCAGGCCAGTGTCACACCCTGAATGTCCTGCTCCACCAAATGGAGATCGCCGGACTTCAACGCTCCAACGTTGATGACCATGTCGATCTCCCGTGCACCATCGAAGATCGCGCGTCGCGCCTCGTACTGCTTCGCATCCGCCGTCGTCGCTCCGAGCGGAAAGCCGACCACCGAGCACACCGCGACCGCACTTCCCTTTAACTGGCGCGCACAAATAGCGACCCACGTCGGGTTCACACAGACGCTCGCGAACCGGTGTTCCGACGCCTCCCGGCACAGCGTCTCGATCTCGGCCCTGGTCGCGTCCGGCTTGAGCAGTGTGTGGTCAATCATTGCGGCCACGTCGCCGGCACGACCGCCGACGGCGTGCAGCCCGAGGCGGGTTGCGCCGGCTTGCACCACGGGAGCCACGCGATTCGGGCAACACTCGTAGAGCACCGAGTGGCATTGGCACCGGACCGGCGGCCGCCGAGTGTCAGCGGCAGCCAATTCCTCGACGATGATCTGGATGAGCCGCTCGAGTTCGCCAGGTGTCATCAAGTGCGCGGATAGCGTTCCAGGTCGCGAATCTTGGCCAGTCGCCTGATGTAGCGCGCTTCGCGCATCGGTGTATCGAGGAACGTGTCGACGATCGCCACGGCTTCGTCCCTGCTCACCAGCGTCGCGCCAAGGGCAAGTACGTTAGCCCCGTTGTGCTGCCGCGCATATCGTGCGAGCGTCTGGTTGAGACACATCGCGGCACGCGCACCGGGAACTTTGTTCGCTGCGATCGTGGACCCGATTCCCGCGCCATCGATCACAATTGCGGCATCCGCTTCACCGCGTGCGACGGCCAACGCCGCCGACGCTGCCGTGTCCGGATAGTCCACCGGGTCGATCGTCGAGGTCCCGAGGTCGTGAGCGGTCAGACCTCTGCCCCGCAGATGCTGCACGAGGGCCGCCTTCAACGCAAGCGTCGTATGGTCGCCTGCAATGGCCACCGTGCGAATGGCCGCCGCAGGAGCCAGATCGGACGCGTCGGGATCGGCGCCCTCGCGGACGACGGAAATCCGCCGCGCTGTGAGCGTATCCTGTGCAAGCGGTGTGATATGACCGCCACTCACCAGGACGATCGTGCTGCCGGTCTCGAGCACACGCGCGTCGGCTTCGGTGATCATCTGAAAACGTTTCACGATCCGGCGCTATGTTACCCTTGCCGGCACGACCGCTCAAGGCATGCAGACACTGATCTCAGAACCACAATTACAACAACGCGTAGCCGCCCTCGCGCGCGAGATCTCGAACGACCACCCGGATGGTGTGCACATGGTCTGCGTGCTCAAGGGAGCGTTCATGTTCCTCGCCGACCTCGTGCGCGCCATGACGTGCGAGGTCACGCTCGACTTCATGGCCCTCTCGAGCTACGGCATGAACACGCACTCGTCGGGGGAGGTGCGGCTGCTGAAGGATCTCGACACAGGGCTCGAGGGGCGATCAGTGGTCATCGTCGAGGACATCGTGGACACCGGGCTCACGCTTTCGTACCTGCAGGAGATCTTGCGCGCCCGCGGGCCGCGCAGCCTGAGGACCGCGTGCCTTCTGAGCAAGCCGTCGCGGCGGAAGACCAACGTCGTGGTTGATTATGTCGGCTTTACGATTGAGGACAACTTCGTCGTCGGGTACGGGCTCGATGCCGGAGGGCGCCACCGCAATCTCCCCCACCTCGCCATCGTCAGCGAGTAGTCGGCGGCTGCGTCACGGCAGCGCGAACCTTTCCAGCCCACGACCGCGCCTCGGCGATGACCGCCGATGCATCGAGGGTCATCGCTTTCCGGTTCCTCATCAGTACCCGGCCGTTGACGATTGAGTTCTGCACGTCGTCACCGTGGATCACGTAGACCAGGTGCGAGATCGGGTCGTACATCGGCGTCTGCCGTGCTCCCGACGTCGAGACGGTGATCAGGTCGGCGCGCTTTCTTGGTTCGAGCGACCCAATGCGGGCGTCCAGGCCGAGGGCGCGGGCCCCGCGAATGGTGGCCAGCTCGAGGATCGTCCGCGCCGGGAGCGTCGCGGGATTCGCCGTCTCGTGCTTGTGAAGCAACGCCGTGACGCGCATCGCTTCGAACATGTCGAGGTCGTTGTTGCTCGCCGCGCCATCCGTTCCCAGGCCGATCGGGACGCCGGCGCTCAGGTATGCCGGCACGGGCGCGACACCGCTTGCAGTCTTCATGTTGCTTTCCGCGTTGTGCGACACACTGACGCCGCGCATCCGCAACGTTTGAATGTCCGCGTCGGTGACCCACACGCCGTGTGCGCCGACCACACCCGGGCCAAGAAAGCCAAGCGATTCGAGATAGGCGACCGGCGAAGCTGCACGCCGTTCCTGCGCGACGCGCACCTCGTCGTTCGATTCAGCGAGATGAATCAACGTTGGCACGTTGTGACGCTTCGATAGCTCACGTGCCGCCCTCAGGGTCGGGCCGTCCAGGGTGTAGATCGCATGCGGCGCAACCGCCGGCGTGATGAGGGGGTCGTTCTTGAACGCACTGATGAACGTCTCCGCGCGCGCCAGCGCATCGGCCGGCGTCCTGGCGTCCGCCACCGGGAACTGGATGACCGTCTGCCCGAGAACAGCACGCAGGCCGGCACGGCGCGTCTCTTGAGCAATCTCCTCCTCGAAGTAATACATGTCCGCGAACGTCGTCGTGCCCGACTCGATCATCTCGAGCGCCGCGAGCCTGGTGCCCGCACGCACGAACTCGGGTGACACAGTCTTCGACTCTGCCGGGAAGATGTAGTTGTTCAACCACTCCATTAGCGGCAGATCGTCGGCCAGTCCGCGATAGAGGACCATCGGCGCATGAGTATGTGTGTTGACGAGACCTGGCAACACGATCTGCCCCGATGCGTCGATCGTGTCGCGTCCGCGGAATTGTTTCGCGATCGCTTCCGCGGTGTCGACCGCAGCGATGTCCGTGCCTTCGATCGCAACGGCGCCCTGCTCGATGACGCGGCCCGCGCCGTCCACGGTAACGACCGTACCGCCGGTCACCACCAGGTCGACTTCTCGTGGAGCGTTCTGTGCAGACACAGCAACCATCGCCGCGATTGCAATGGCGGCCACGGCGGGGAGCCGGGTGCGCATAGGAGGATTCTAGTAGTATTTCCACCGTGCCTCTTCACACGATCGACCATCCCCTGGTCCACGACGCGCTCATGGAGTTGCGTGATGTCCGGACCGCACTGCCGGCATTCCGTCGCGCCGCCGCCCGAATTAGCCTGCTGATGGCGGCCGAGGCATTGCGAGCGCTACCGACCGCCGTAACCACCGTGACAACACCGCTCGGCCCCGCCGACGGCCGGGTGGTGCGCACCGATGTCGTCGTGGTCCCGGTGCTGCGCGCCGGTCTGAGCATGCTGGATGCCGTGCTGCAATTGGTTCCCACGGCGCGAGTGGGCCACATCGGGTTGCAGCGGGACGAGACGACCGCCGTCGCTTCGCGCTATTACTCGAAGCTGCCACCGAACATCGGTGAGAGTCACGTGCTGATGGTCGATCCGATGCTGGCCACCGGCGGGAGTTCGGCGGCGGCCATCGATCTGGTGAAGGCTGGTGGCGGTCGAAGCATCGCCCTCGTCTGTGTGATCTCGGCGCCCGATGGGGTCGCGCTGCTGCAGGCTCGCCATCCGGAGGTGGAGATCTATACGCCTGTTGTCGATCGGGAACTCAACGCGCACAAGTTCATCGTGCCGGGGTTGGGCGATTTCGGGGATCGGCTGTACGGGACGTAAGGGCTCACGGCACTGCCTGGCCAAAGCCCAATGCCCCTGATGTTGTCCCGTTGTGCTCGGCCGAGTTAGACTGACAGTTCAATAGGGCGCGTGGCTCAGCGGTAGAGCATTCGCTTCACACGCGAGGGGTCGGTGGTTCGATTCCACCCGCGCCCACCACTTCTAACCTTTCAATTCACAGTCACTTCCGGATCGATCGCGGCCTCCTCGTTGCGAAGAGGCGAAGGGTCGATTTGAGCGTTGCTTGCAACCGGATTGCAACGGGAGGCGGAATCGTCGAACCGTCGCATGCTGTCTTGGAGCCCAACGCGCGTAGCGTTCAGGTACGTGGACGTCTGCGACACGTTCGCATGCCCGAGCATGTCCTGCACATGATGCAGCGGCCAGCCGGCCTCAAGGAGCCGTGAGCCGGCCTCGTGGCGCAGATCGTGGAAGTGCAGATCGATTACGGCGAGAGCCGTCCGGGATTCCGCCATGAGTCCCTTACTCGTCTTGGTCCACTTGGGATCGTAGCCGTGCGCCTTCAGGACGGCCGTCTCCCACGCCCGTTTGACGTTGCCGACCTTCAGCCCTGCCCCGTCACCGAACACGTAACAGCGGCCCAGGAAGGCCTCCCGTTCCTGGTCGCTCATCTTAGACGTGGGGCCGGAGGCCATGAAGGTCTCCAGCGACGTCCGCGCCATTTCGAGCACGGCTGCCAGCCGCGAAGACACCGGCAGCACTCGCGCCGTTCTCGTCTTCGTCGTCTCCGCACGGACGGTGATTTCCTTGCGCTCAAGGTTCACGTCCCGCCACATCAGCCCTAGTAATTCGCCGCGGCGCATGCCCGTCTCGAGTGCGCCGATGATGAGCCGTTGCAGGTGCGCGCTTGCTACGGCCAGGAGCCGCCGCTCCTCGCCCTCTCGCTCGATCTTGCCCTTGTCGTTCAGAACATCCGGCACGAGTCGGCGATTGCGTTTGGCGTGCTTCTCCCGTTTGATGCTCTCGGAATCAGCAACGGGGTTGCGAGTGAGATACCCCTTCTTCACGGCCCACCGAAACATCGCTTTCGCGAGCTGCACGTATTTGTTGCGGGTTGATGCCGCGCGCCCCTCGGCGCGGAGATGGGCGAAAAACAACTCGAGAGCATCTTCTGTGATGCTGTCCAACGGTGTGTCTCCAAGAGTACAGGTCCGCGCCCTTGGGCGTGAAGGCCTTGAGTCGCGACATGTACGAGCGCTCGCCAGCGCTTGCTGGCTTGCCTCGTCGGTCGAAGTAGGTTTCGCCAAACTTCGCGAGAGTCATCACGTCGGGATTGACGACAGGACTCGTCTTGACCTGATCTACCGTGCGTCTGAAGGTGCCAGCCCGAATCTGCGAGCGCCATGACTCAGCGAGTGTCTCGGCATCGCTCTTGTACTCGATGTGCTTCCCCGCTTCCGAGTCGACGGAGAATCGAAAGCTCGGTCCTCCCTTTGGTTTGAAGTTGAAGTGCCACGAGTGCGGGCACTTCGCCCAGGTGCGCCGCGGGCACTCGCAGATCTTGCGGAGGCCGCGGTTGTGCTGTCGTTTGCGTGTCTGGCCCATTCACTTCGCTCCTTTTCGCGTCTTGCGAGCAGTTGCACCCCGACGAGGAGGTGCCTGCGTCAGCACACCTTTCGTGTCGAGCCACATTCGGAGCGACCGTCGAATCTGCTCCGAGTACGGCACACCGTCACGCTCTTTTAAGGCCTTCATCCCCTTCAGCAAGTCTTCATCCGGCCGAAACGTTACGACTCGATCGATAGGTGACATGTGTCCATTGTAATACAAGGAACACACCCACACGCATTTATGTTCACCCGCCTGACATGAGGCGGAAATCGCTGGAGGAAACCGAGAACCCGCTGATTACGAACTATTGGCGGAAAACAAAAAAGGGACCGGCCGGGGGGCCCACCTGCAATGCTCCACTCGCGTTTCGGTTGTAGACCGCCAGCGTGAACACATGTGTGCCTCGTGTCACCTGAAGGAATGGAATCGATTCGTAGAGCATGAGCCCGCTCGCGCTCACATCTGAGATAGCCGCAACTGGAATGCGGTCAATCGGCACTCCATTAACTACGGCGATGACCGCCTCTGGCTCGTCACTCGCCCGCGCGCAGAACTGCACGCTATGAGCTGCACCGTTGGAAATAGTCTGCTCCGTTGGAGGAATCACGTCACACGGATGTTGTGCCGCCGCCGCCGTCGTCGCCACGAGTGTGAATCCAACCGCCATCAAGTGCTTCATGCGATCTCCCTGGGGAGGGCGCCGTATCTTCGCATTATTTAGGTGCGGCCTGGTTGCCGGTGTGGTTCGCAGACCCAGCCCTCGTCGCAACTACATGCTTTCGTGTCGGCCAAAGGGTCAGTCCTTCATTTTGCGGTTGCGCACCGGCGGGCTCTAGCCACCGCGTTTTCTGCGCGTCTAAGGTCGCGTCCCCTAAAGAAATCTCATTGATCGCCGGCGAAGCTCAACATAAGATTCACCATTCCATCTCTTCTTAGAGGCTCCCAGATAAAATGCGAGTCCACGCCGGTCTGATCGCTATCGCTGTCCTCGCCGCGCGTCTGTACCGAAAGGCGCCGAAGCCTCGCCGCTCATCTTCACGGACCGGGCCCTCTTCGAGGCGTTCACCGGGCCACACGCTCTTGAGACGTTCGATGCTGATCCGGTGTGGTCTTTGGATTTCATAAACGACAGCTGGACTCGGCACCTCAATGGGTTCCAAATCCATTACGACTGCCACGAAACCGGAGACGACAACGGCGTTGCCTCGTTTCCTACGGGTTACAGCGAGGTCGCCTTTTTCGATGAACCCCAAACATCTATTGGGTTCGACTACACGGTGGAGGGCGGCGGCTTCTGCCCTGATTGCATTGACGGCCTCGTTCAATTTGGCGTCGAAGGACCGTCTAGCGGGGCGTCATTCCTATTAGGCGGAAGCGGATTTCTGGGCATCCTTGATACGACTGGCACGGGTTTCACTGAAATGAGGGCTAACTCTCTGTACAGTCCTACATTCGGCCGCCTAACAACGGGCACGCTCACGATGGACAACTTGTTACTGACACGCGTCCCCGAGCCGTCGACGCTCCTGCTGTTCGGCAGCGCCCTCGCGCTCGTGCAAGGCGTGAGATACCGGCGCCGATCGTCAAAGTAGCAACAGGCCCAGCTCAGACTAAGGCAGTAAACGAAGCGTCACGCCGAGGAAAGATAAAGCGACGACAATGATCGCAGTCCACGTCCATAGCGCCTTCTTCATGTCTCGAGTCACTAAGTATCCGATCATCCAGCCCAGCGTCGTTGCCAGGAAGAGAGGGATGCCACCGCCGAACCCGTAGACCAGGTTCTCTTGCCAGTGCTCAGATGCTCCAGCTGCGGCGGACGATCATAGCCGTCCCTGTTACGCACAAAACAAACAGTCCAAGCACCCACAGACTGACGGCGTAAAGCTTCATCTCTTCATCGGGAACGACCTTGCCCGAACGACCAGTCGACATGTCCAAAGAACGTGCAAGCTCCGCGACATGAATCAGCACGCACGGGCGCGCAGTCGTGGCGCTGATCTCCCGTTTTCACCAGATACTGTTCTGGGAGTAAGCCGGTACTGGCGCGGCTGGGCGTAAATCGCGGCGCGGCGTAGCGCCGGGCGCGCATCGTCGGGTGCGTATCTGCCTCGAGCAACGCAGCATCGGCCTTTGGGCTGCTCGGTGGCCGCATTAGCCCGGAACAGTCGATGACAAGAGGATACCGACGTCGCGGAAACAAACCCACTCGGACGCCGGCCTTGACGTCTTTTAACCGTTGCTGCCGCAGTGTATGCAGACCGCTTCGCGACTAATTCGCCAGCGTAGTTTTCCGGGGGCAGGTCACTTTGCGGAGGACGCTCATTCTACGTGGAGCGGATCAGAGGGAGCGGTCACTGGCACCCTAGTTGGAGTCATTACCGGTGTCTTCTTGTTCGGGCCGCATAGTATATTGCGATTCTTCACGACTGCCGCGAAAGCAGAGGACCAGAAGGTTAAATCGTCAGCAGAGAGTGACGAGAGGCGGCACGTTTACAAAACAATTGGAAATGACGTTGATCCAGTCGAGCGATGAATCGTAGCCGTCTCAAAGCGCACGTGGCTCTAATTCTGGCAAATTGTGCGCTCGCGTTACTGCTCGTCGAGATCACCGGTCGACTACTGATAAAGCCATACCCGGGGTGGTACGGGGCGTTGTTCGGCATGCCGCTGCCGCCAGTGAGCCTTGTTTTTGAACCAGCAAACGAGGAGGAGAATCGAGCTGCGTGGTACAAGGGGATAGTGGTCGATGGTCGTCATATTACGTTGGGTGATGCTGCAGGATACCACCGTTATGATGCCATTCTTGGCTACGCGACTCTTGAGAACACCGTGTCTGTCAACGGCTGGTGGCACTCGAATGAAATCGGCGCGCGGGAAACTGGGCCAACACCACTACAGCCCGCCGCAGGCCAGTCTCGCTGGCTCCTGGTAGGAGAATCGTTCGCGCACGGGACCGGGGTGCAGACGGCGCAAACCTGGGCGGAGATTGCCGATCGGGCCGCTGCCGACCTCGATATCGTCAATCTCGCGGTCGCCGGCTACAGCATGGCCCAGGCCTACTTGCGCTATCCATCCGTGGCCGATCGGCTGCAGCACGACGGTGTGTTACTGGCGTTTGCTCCGACCGTGGATCTTTGGCGCGACGTTAACACTATCCGCGAGCTCGGTGAGCCATGGGGTCTACGCACGGTCATGCCCCGTTTCGTCTCGGAGGGCGACGGTCTGCGGCTCGTCTCGAGCCCCTACGCCGACGCGGACAAATTTCGCCGCGGGAACGAAAACGGCTTAAGCCAAACACTTGAGGACCACCTGAGACGGTACCATCGGTTCTATTTCCCATTGGAACATCGCCCCGTCGCTGGGCTGGACAGGCTGCTCACCTATAAATTGGTCGTGGCGGCGTACGGGCGGTACGCGCGAGGAAGGGTGCGGCGCGAGCAGTTACGGTCTGGCTCGGAGGGCTTGGAGGTCTCGCGTCGCCTGTTTCGCCGCATGCAGCACGAGGCCGTTCAGCGCGGCAAGAAGTTCACAGTCCTAGTACTCCCAACAATACGCGACCTTCGGCGGCTCCATGGTGATTCTTCTTTTCGCGAGACGTGGCGAAGGATTGCCAGCTACGCATGCGGCGCGGTGAGCCGGTGCATCGACCTCGGTTCCCCATTGGCAGACATGCCGCCAGAAGTAATTGATGTCAGCGTGGATGGAAACCACTACGGCCCGCGCATGAACGAGCGAATCGCCCGTGAAGTGCTTGCAGCTCTTGGGTCGTCCTCGCGCGGCGAAACCGAAATCACTCGCACAAGTCCGGCGCGACGACCGTCACCACAGTGACGCGCTCCCGTCGCCTGGCGATATTTTTTTCAGTTGTCAAAGAGCACGGTGGCTCGTCTCAGCTAGTCGCCGCGCGTGCCGCCCGATTCATCGCGCCACGCCTGGAACTCTCTCGAGAGTGGCCGTTTGGATTCCTCACTTCACCTTCACCGCCGCGACACGATCAAATAAGTGAGCGGCCGCGAGCCACATTTGGGTCCGGGGCCGCCCACGTTCGGCTCGGGCCGCGGACAGGGGCAGCGCGAGCCGGATTTTTATTTCAGCCTCTTCACGAAGTTCTTCAGTTCCACTGCGCGCTCGGCGAGGCGCTCGCGTGAGTAATACACCTGCCTTCCGCGTGCGTAGCCGTCCTGGCCGATGATCAGCCGCGCGCCGCCGCAATCGCCACCCTGGGGAAGAAGGCCACAGCGCTGAGCGAATGCGGCATCGGCCTCCGACCACCCGCGTTCGCGAATAAGTTCGGCGTGTCCGACTTGGTTAGCCTTTCGCGCACGTTCGCGCGCCTCTGGTGTCGGTTCGGGCATGGTCCCGCCGGTCGGTAAACTCACACTTTGCCCATGCGTACTCAGAAGGTGTCGTTTTCATCGCTGTTTGTCCTCTTTTCCTGTCTTACGTGTTATCCGCGCCCGCGCATGCGCGCGGCCCTGGCCTTTTGATGGCACACGCGGCAAATATCCTGTGGGCCGACCAACATCTGCGCCAGGCACCGATGCGTGCTGCCTTGAGCTTCCCGGCTTTCACGGCTCCGTACAGGACCTTCGGGTTGATGTCCCCGCACCAGGCCTTCGCCGCCTCGGTGGCCTTTTTCCAAACCATGTCAGGCCGCCTCGTTGCCGCGGCCAGCGCGCAGCCGACGATGCTCGATGAGCCGATCAACGTCGGCCCGCGTGAACAGGCGCATGCCAGAGGCCGTGCGGATAGCGGGCAGTTTCCCCGTCCGCTCCCAACCGCGAACGCTCGCAGCGCTGACGCCAGAGAGCCGCGCTACGTCCTGCGGGGTGAGAAGGTCAGTTGAATCAGACATGTTGAAAGTATAGGCTGCTGCAAGTTATAGTAGTGATGTATTCCTTGCAAGCATTGCGACGCGATTCCGCGTTCTAAACCTTGCCTAGTGAGTGCCAGCAATGAAGACCGAACAGGACCGATTAGAGTGGGCAGTGACGTTCGCTCAGCAATCGCTCGATCTCGATGCGATCCGAAAGGATCCCCTCGTCCTCAAGGTAATCCGAAAGGATCTAGCGGCGTTCTGCAGCATGGAAGCCGGGCCGCTTCTACCGATGCCCGACACGCCTCCACTGGCGATGACCCATGAGGATCTGCGCGGGTTGCAGGGTGCCGTCGCCGCAGTGCTCGCCTTATCGATCGAAGATGACGAGGGCGGTCTCGTGCCGTCCATCACCGTGGGGGAAAGTGTTTCTCCCACTACAGCGCAAGACGAAACGCGGCCAGCGGCCAGCGCCGATGATGGGAATCACCGGCTCCGTGCGCGATGTTGTCCTTGAGTTGCTGTACCAAACCTTGTTGACGGCCAAGCCGGGGCGCATCCGGCGTTGTCCTGGTTGCCGAAAGATATTCGTTCGCACGGGGCGTCAGACGCACTGCTCGTCGGCCTGTTACGATCGCGACTACTGGGCTAACCTCCCGACGAAGACCGTGGAACGGTACCGAAAGAGACAGTACCGAACCTATGGGATGGACACGCGGCTCTCGCTTGCAACGGCTTGCAACGGATGTCAAAACAGGCGGGGCGAAGACACCACAAGTCCAAGGCGCGTAGGCACAAAAAAGCCCGCAAATCACCAAGTGGTAAGATGCGGGCATAAGTGGTTTCGGCTTCACACGCGAGGGGTCGGTGGTTCGATTCCACCCGCGCCCACCAACCTTCGCTCACTCTTGCCAACGAGAGCGTGAGCTATCGTTGGCAGGCCACGCGAAGGTGGACTAGATCACTCGTCACCCCCACGTCGTGACGCCCTCTGTGGTCCGAACAGCACTCGATTACACAGATATATTCAGACGCACCAAAGGCATCTGCCCTTGCGTAACGGGCTGCTCCGTCTTAACACTCATAACTGCCGAGGTCGATAAGGAAAACGATGGCGCCCCAAAGCCCTGATCGCCGGCAAGTCTTCCGTACGCTCCACGAGAGCGGGTGCTTCGTCATGCCCAACCCGTGGGATATCGGGACTGCCCGGGTACTGGCGCAGATCGGCTTTCCGGCGATCGCGACGACGAGCTCGGGGCTGGCCTGGTCGCTCGGGCAGCAGGACAACTGCGTCTCACTCGTCGAAACCGTGCGGCACCTCGAGACGATCGCACAGAGCGTCGACGTGCCTGTGAACGCGGACTTCGAAAGTGGCTTCGCGACCATGCCGATTGACGTCGCGAAGAACGTCTCGGCCGCCGTGACCACCGGCGTCGCCGGCCTGTCGATCGAGGATTCCACGGGCGACGAGATGAACCCACTCTTCGACTTCGAGCTGGCGGTGGACCGAATCCGTGCGGCGCGAACGGCCATCGATGCAAGCGGCACCGGCGTGATCCTGACCGCTCGCTCCGAAGGCTTCATCGTGGGCCGGCCGGATCTGGCCCAGACGATTCGTCGCCTCACGGCGTATGCGGAAGTGGGCGCCGACTGTCTCTACGCACCCGGCATTCGCGAGAAGGACGACATCGTGGCGGTGGTTCGCGCGGTGGCGCCGAAGCCGGTCAACGTACTCGTCGGCAGTGACTTCACGACCGTTGCGGAACTGGCCGCCCTCGGCGTCCGGCGGATCAGCGTCGGTGGTGCACTGGCCCGCGCCGCGTGGAGCAACTTCCTCTATGCTGCCCAGGAGATCGCCGAGCACGGGACGTTCGGGAGACTGTCGACTGCTGTTCCCTTTCCCGTGCTCAATCGGCGATTCGGCTCCTCTACGTAAGGTCTTCGCCTCTACTTACAAACGAAGCTCGACGCATCGTTCGTGCTGCCGCTGCCCTTGTAGGTCGCGAGCTGCGGATAGGGGCACAGCGGCCGTGTCATGTCAACGCGGGTACCGGATGTTCGCGTTGCCGTGAGCGTCGCCGGCGCCTCGCCGCCCTCGCGCCAGCGTTCGAGCGCGGCCATGTAGTTGACCTGGTCGGGGCCTGGCCCGCCCTGGCAGTGCCCCATACCGGGCGCCATGAAGAGACGGATGAAGTCGCTCTGGTTCCCGCCCATCTTTGCGAGGACGCTTTGGTAGTAGTCGATGCTGTTCTGCGGCGAAATCGCGACGTCGTTCCAGCCGTGGTACATCAGGATCTTGCCGCCCCGCGCCTTGAACTTGCTGAGATCGGGATCGACCGCGTTGATGAACGCGGTCTTCTCATCGACGAACGTGACGTCGCGATCGATGTCGAACTTCTTCCAGTCCCAGTTCGGATCCTGGTACGCAAGCTGGAACGACCCGAGCGCAACGAAGATCGGCTGCGTCGACGTGTCGACAATCGCAGTCCACGATGCTTCGCTGCCAGTCGTCTTGCCCGGGAAGATCACCTTGCCGTCGCTGAACTTCGACGGCGCGTACATCCGTTTCACGCTTTCCAGTTGAACCGGCGTGAGGCAGTTCGCCGAGTCCTCGCCCTTGCAGGCGAGCGACGCCGCGTCGAACTTGCACGCATTGGGATTGTTCAGCAGCCCATCTTTCACTCCGTCCCTCGCGTCGCAGGCGTTGAGCACCGCCTGATTGAGCATCGTGAGCTTGGCCTGCGGAAGCAGTCCTCCGGGCGTGGTCAAGGCCGGCACCGCGTTCACCAGGTCGTTGCTGTGCAGGTGAGAGTGATAATTGGCCGGCGCGCCGGCGACGATGGCATCGAAGTCTTCCGGGAAGCGCTGTGCGGACATCAATCCCTGACGGCCGCCAGTCGAGCAACCATTCCAGTACGACAGCCGCAGATCCTGATCGTAAAAGGCGTCGATGATCTTCTTCGCCGTCACCGCCATCTCGTGCACGGCCCGATGTGAGTAGTCGATGACCTTTTCGGGATGCCCGATCAGTGGTGCCGACGTCCCTCCCACGTGTCCTGTATCAGTGGATGACGTGGCGTACCCTTCACGCAGCGCCGCGGCCATCGCCGGGTAGCTGATGATGCCCGCCCAGCCGCCGTTGCCGACCGCCTGGTACTTGCCGTTCCATCCTTCCGAGGGCAGCCACACCTCGATCTTGATGTCGGAGTCTGACGAGGGCGTCAACGTCGCCGCCACTCGACAGTGCCCGGGCAGCATCAGAGGAGGTGCCGCCGGAGCACCGCCAGCGCGCCCGGCTGGCGCCGCGGCCGGCGCAGCCGCCGGCGGAGGACCACCGGCGCGCCCGGGCGGCACGAACGGACCAGCGGCCACAGTCTCGGCCAAGGTGATCGTCGTGTTCGGCAGCGTCAGCGACTTCAGATCCGAGCAGGGCGTGGCAGCGACCGCCGGGCTGGCAAGCGCCAGACTGGTAAGAGCAAGCGCGAGGTTCCTCATCATCAGTTCAGTCTCCGTCTCCGTTGGCATCTGCCGCGCCACATCCCTCGCGGCGAGCCTGTGTATACACAAAGAGGACAGTCCGAAGACTGCCCTCTTTGTTGCCTCGAGCGTTGGCGACAAGCGCCGGCTACGAGGGCTTCTTGATCGCCGCGAGGAGTGCCTGCAGCATGGCCGTGTACTGCGCGTCGCTCGTGGCGAACGCTTTCCGATAGTCGTCCTCTGACAGCTTGCCGCGCTCACCGTTGAAGGCGATGCTGGCTCCCGAGGAGTCGACCGTATCGAAGGGCTCGTTGGTCTCCCGTTTGAACTTGAGCCCGTTCGCGCCCAGATCCATCACGAACACCTTCGTGGCCTGCTCCGAGGCGCTGCTCAAATCGGCGTAGACATCACGATACTGCTTCTGTCCGATCAGATAGGTGATGCGATCCGGTGCTGAATATTTGCCGCCAACCACCAGAAGCTGGCTGCCCTGGAAGTACAACGCCGCGACGAACTGATCGGTCCCGTGTCTGGCGGCGACCGCGTCCAGCTTCATCTGGTCGAGCAGTTGCGTGAGTTCTGTGGCAACAGCCGCGGACTTGGAGTCCTGGGCGGAAAGTGCTGCGGGCGCGAGGAGAAGACCAGCGAGGACCATCAGGCTCAGGCCACGAATGGTAATCATCAGACCATCCTCCCTCTTCGGAATCTGCGCGAGTTGTATCACCGCAGGACCCTCAGGTCAAACGGCCTTCCATCCGCTGGAACAATCCTCCGTCTGGCGGCTACTCGACGCGCCAGAATCGGATGACGACTTCGGTGGGATATCTCTCGCCGGTGCCGATGAAGATGCTGCGCGTCAGCCACTGCAGTTCTGGTGCGGCAGTTTCGAACTTCGGCACGGTACGGAAGTACACGGAGGCGGGATCCACAGTCTCGCCGCGCAACAGGCGTTGCATGACCTCGGGAGCTGCGTGACGGATCCCCGCGTTCTGCACGTAAATGAGGCGTCCGCTGTCGGTTTCGAGCGTGTAGCGCGTGTCGAGGTCGCTGAAGCCGTCGGCCCCGATGGTCTGCCAGTCTGCGCCACCAGGCAGGACGCGTCCTTTGATGTTCGGGCCCTCGAAGGTGCCGCGCAGGATCGGGACGATGCGGCGCAAGCCGCGAGGCAACTGTCCCACTTCAAGTGGAGGCCCGACTTCAACGCGTGCCTCGAAGGCGAAGACGAGCCCAGGTGCGGGCGGGTGGCGTCTGGTCTCCTGGGCCGACGGAATGGCGGTTGCGAGGAGCATCGCAGACGACGCGAGCCACGCCGCGACGGCCCGCCGCATCATCAGCACATCAACCAATGAACGAGGCGTGGTCGTCGTCGCCAGGATCCGGAACGGCGCGAGGGACGGCGCCAATGTTCGGCGCGGAGCGCGGACGCGGACGCGGTTTCAGCTCGCGAAATGCCGCAAATGCCGCCTTGATGCCCTGGAAGATTGCCATGCCGTCTCGAGCGGGTCCGAGAATCGCACGGTGCACGATGCCCATGGTGTCGTCGACGCGGCGTGCAGCATCACCCAGCAGACGATCGGCGCGCTCGACCTGCGCCGTGGCCAGGGCGGCCGCCCGCTTCGCGTCGGCCGACATCGTGTGGAGATTGGCCACAATCGGACGGACATCCTGCTCGAACCGGTGCAACGTATCGCCCAGGGAGCGCACGGCTCGCAGCGTCAGCATGACCGCCACGATCTGCCCGGTCGCCATGGCCAGCACGGCCAGCGCAATCAGCCCGAGGAATACCTGGTCCAGTGTCACGCGTCCTGCCCCGTCTCGCGTGTCTGGAACTGCTCGCGTGCACGATCGAACGCCGTCGTCAGCGTCTCGCGCTGCTTGTTGAGAAGCTCACGACCCTGGCGCGCCGCTTCCGCCGCGCGGTCCTTGCCCTCGCGAGCGCGTTGATTGAGAAACTCGCGAGTCTCTTCTCCGGTGGCCGGGGCAAAGAGCAGAGCCACAGACGCACCGGCGATTGCGCCGGCAATAAACGCGACGAAGATGCCCCCACCGTTGCCCTGTTGCGACATGACGCTCTCCTCGGATCAGAACAAGCTGACCCTCACGTTCAGGTACTTCCTCGGATCCTTCTTGATTTCGGCGATGAGACTTCTCAACTCCACCATCGTTCCGTTCATATTCTCATACAACTGTCGATCCTGAAGCAGCTGGCCGGCGGTGCCGTCGCCTTGCTCCAGACCGGCCACGACCTTGTCGATCCGGTCGGAGAGTGAATTGAGCCGGTTGTACAGTTCGTCGTCACTGATCAGCTTGCCGGCCGTCCCCTCTCCCCGGTTGATTCGACCGGTAATCGCATCGAGGTTCGAGGTCGCAGACGTGAGCGATTGGCTCATCGTGTCGTCGTTCAGCAGTTTGCCGAGGCTTCCCTCGCCAGACCGGATTCTCGCCGTCACCGCCTGCAGGTTCTCCAGCGACGCTTCGAGGGACTTGGCGGCAGACGGGTCGTTCATCAAGCGGCCCAGCGTTCCATCGCCTCGATTGATGCCGCTCGCCACATCCTCGGCGGCCATGACCAGCGCGGTGAGTTCCCGATAGAGCCGGTCGTCGGTCAGGAACTGCCCCAACGTCCCGCGCCCGGCGCGCAGATCGGCCAGGAGTGCCGACGTCTGCTCCATGGCCACACTGGCCCGCGTCGTGACGTCGCTAACCGACCCCATCGCCTGCCCTGACCGCACGTACCCCCACTCGGGAACAGGCGTGCCATTACTCGCCGCCGTGATGTCGACTGCCGCTTCACCGAGCAGCGAGACCGAGCCCAGAGAGGCCACCGACGTTGTCGTGATCCGCGACTGGTGATCGCGGTTCACCTCCATGACCACCTCGACCAGATCGCCAATGAAGTTCAGTTCGCTGACGGCGCCGACTTCCACGCCCGCCACTCGCACGGGCGCACCCTCCTTGAGGCCCGCGATGTTCGCGAACGTCGTCTTGAGCGAGTAGCGCTGCCAGAAGAACCCGCCCGATCCACTGAGCAGGAAGATCAGGGTGGTCGCCATCACGATCGCGAAGATCGACACGAGACCGATCTTCAGCTCTGCCCAGGCGAGTGAACGCGTGCGTGGCATGTCAGGTTCCTCTAAGAAAGAAACGACCTCAAGTACGGATCCTTGGCGGCGCGGAGTTCGGCGGCGTTACCCTCGAACGCGATCACGCCTTCCTTCAGCATGATGAACTCGGCCTCGTCTGACTTCCTGGCATCGGCCGGGACGATGTCGTACCCGTCGGGCCGTCGAACCGCTTCGCGCGTCGCGACAAAGAAGGCGTCGCGTAACTGATGCGTGACGATGATCGAGCTGACGTTTTCCAGGTCGCGCAGCTTGATCATTTCCTCATCCACGGTGATGGCGGTAATCGGATCGAGGCCGGTCGTCGCTTCGTCGTACAGAAGAATGCCCGGCTTGGCCGCCATCGCACGCGCGATCGCGACGCGGCGGCGCTGACCGCCGGACAACTCCGAAGGCATCCGCTCGATGTACTCGCTCAGGCCGATGAAGCCGATCACCTCTTCCACCCGCCTGCGGATCTCGTCAGGGCTCATCTCGCTCTCTTCGTAGAGTTTGAAGCCCACGTTCTCCGCCACGGTCAGCGAATCGAACAGCGCCCCTTCCTGAAACACCATCCCGAGATCGGCCCGTATCCGCATCAACTCCGCCTCGCTCATCGTGTCGATGCGTTCACCGTTTACAGAGATCGTGCCGCCGTCCGGCTTCCAGAGGCCAAGAATGAGTTTCAGGATCGTCGACTTGCCTGAACCGCTGGCTCCCAGGATTACCTTCGTATGCCCCCGCTCCAGCGTAAAGCTCACTTCCTTCAGCACGACGTTGTCGTCGAAGGCCAGCGATACCTTGTCGAGCGCGACGACCGGCGCCTCGGCACCGGACCTCTCCATCGTAGCCACGCTCGAAGGTTGAGTGCTCATCACTGCTAATACAGCAACGTAATCATCAGCCGCGTGACGAAGAAGTCCACGGCAATGACGGCCACGGACGAGGCCACCACGGCATTGGTGGTGGCGCGTCCGACACCCTGTGTTCCGCCACTGGCCCGAAGGCCCACGTGACACCCGATCGTCACGATGACATATCCGAGGCAGAACGGCTTCACGAGCCCCATCCAGGCATCGTCGAGGTACAGGCCTTCGATAATCGACGACCAGTACAAACTCGAGGCCACGCGCAGCTGGAACACCGCGATGATCCATCCTCCGAGGATGCCAACGGTATTGGCGATCACGGTGAGAACGGGCGCCATGAAGAAGCCGGCCAGGACGCGCGGGACAACGAGCTTGCGAACGGGATCGGTCCCGAGCGCTCGCAGCGCGTTGATCTGATCGGTCACGACCATCGATCCGAGTTCCGCCGCGATACCGGATCCGATGCGTCCGGCAAGCATCAGGCCAGTCAGCACCGGACCGAGCTCCTTGACCATCGAGGCGCTGATGAGACGCCCGACGAAGGGGCGTGCACCGAACTGATCCAGCGTGATCCCCGTCTGCAGCGCCAGCACGGCGCCGGTGAAGAATCCGGTGAGCAAGACGACGGTCAGCGAACCGATGCCGATCTGCTCGAACTGCTCGACGACGTCGTGAAAGTAGAACGGCCGCGAGAACACTCCGCGGACAGTGGCGATCTGCAGGCGGACGTACTCCTGAACCTCGAGGACCGCACCCTTCAACCAGGTATCGAGAAGCGAGAGCACTACCGGTCCGCCGTGTGGCCGGTGAGGCCAAGTTCGCGGTTGCGCAGCGACTTCAACCGGTCGCGCACATCGGCGGCCTTCTCGAAGTCGAGATTAGCCGCCGCTGCCTTCATCTCCCCTTCGAGACGGGAAATCTCGGCGTCGAGTTCCGCCTGCGTCCGGAACGTCTCCCGTTGACTCGCCGCTGGTGTCATGTAGTCGCGCTCGTACACGCTGTTCAGGACATCGTCGATCTCGCGGACCACGGACTCCGGAGTGATGCCGTGTTCCTCGTTATATGCCGCCTGGAGCGCGCGACGACGGTTCGTCTCCGCGATGGCCGACTGCATCGAGGCCGTACTGGTCTCAGCGTACATAATGACGCGTCCATTGACGTTTCGGGCGGCTCGTCCCGAGGTCTGAATCAGTGACCCGGACGATCGCAGGAAGCCTTCCTTGTCGGCGTCGAGGATGGCGACCAGCGAGACTTCCGGCAGGTCGAGCCCCTCGCGCAGGAGGTTGATCCCGACCAGTACGTCGAACACCCCGCGTCGCAGATCGCGCAGGATCTCCACTCGCTCGAGCGTGTCGATGTCGGAGTGCAGATAGCGCACCCGGACCCCGAGCTCCTGGTAATAGGTCGTGAGGTCCTCCGCCATCCGCTTGGTGAGCGTCGTGACGAGCACACGCTCCTTGCGGGCCGCACGATCTCTGATCTCCGCGAGGAGATCGTCGACCTGTCCTCTCACCGGCCGTACCTCGATCGGCGGATCCATCAGACCCGTCGGCCGGATCACCTGCTCGACCACCACGCCGCCAGCCTTGGAGAGTTCATAAGGACCCGGCGTCGCCGACACGAATACGACCTGCCTTACCCGCTGCTGCCACTCATCGAAGTTGAGCGGCCGATTGTCGAGCGCCGACGGGAGCCGGAAGCCGTAGGCGACCAGCACTTCCTTGCGCGACCGATCGCCGAAGTACATCCCGCGGACTTGCGGCACGGTCTGGTGGCTCTCATCGACGATCACGATGGCATCGTCCGGCAGGTAGTCGAGAAGCGTGGGCGGCGGCGCGCCGGGCGGACGGCCTGTCAGGTGCCGCGCGTAGTTCTCGATGCCGTGGCAGTAGCCGATCTCACGGATCATCTCCAGATCGAACATCGTCCGCTGGTGCAGCCGCTGTGCCTCGAGCAGCTTGCCTTCGGATTCGAGCAGCCGACGGTGCTCTTCGAGCTCCAGCTTGATCGACTCGACGGCCATCTTCGTGCGGTCGCGCGAGGTTACGAAGTGCGACTTCGGGTAGACCGCCACTTTATCGAGCCGCCGGATTACTTTGCCCGTGAGCGGATCGAACCAGGCGAGCTCGTCCACCTCATCTCCGAAGAGACCAATGCGCAACGCATGTTCTTCGTACGACGGGACGACTTCGACGATGTCCCCACGAACACGGAACGTGCCGCGGCCGAACTCCATGTCGTTTCGCTCGTACTGGATCTCGACCAGCTTGCGCAGGATCTGATCGCGATCGATTCGCTGTCCGAGTTCGAGCGAGAGGAGCAGCCCGTAATACGCCTCCGGCGAGCCGAGACCGTAGATGCAGGAGACACTGGCGACGATGATGACGTCTCGACGCTCGAAGAGGGATCGCGTTGCCGACAGGCGCATGCGATCGATCTCGTCGTTGATCGTGGCTTCCTTCTCGATGTACGAGTCGGTCGCCGGCACATAGGCTTCGGGCTGGTAGTAGTCGTAGTAGCTGACGAAGTACTCGACGGCGTTCCCGGGGAAGAAGCGCCTGAATTCCTGATAAAGCTGGGCGGCCAGCGTCTTGTTGTGGGCCATCACCAGCGTCGGCCGGTTCACATGCGCCAGCACCTGCGCCATGGTGAAGGTCTTCCCCGATCCGGTCACCCCCAGGAGCACCTGGTGCGAGTCGCCGCGGTTCAAGCCTTCGACGAGCTCGGGTACGGCATGGACCTGGTCCCCGCGAACCTCGAAGTCGCTGACGAGCTTGAAGCGATCATGGACGGAAGGCATGTGGGCTGGTTGGTGGATGCTTGTCGGTGGATTTCTGGTTCCTGGTCGCTGGTGCTCAGCGCGGACATTCGCGCATCCCGTAACTCTCCACTATCGCCCATCCACAGTGTACGTGTCCACACGGAACACGGAACCTGGAACCCGGAACCTGGCACGCCGTGCGCGAGGGCACGAATCCTGTTTAGTTCGGTCGGTACGGCGCGAAGTAGCCCTTGCGCGCCTGGATGCGGGCGCCATTGCCAGCCGGCTGGCGGACGCGGATCTCGACCTTGCGCCAGTGACCGTCGGCCGCGGTGTTGGTCGAGACGTACCCGAGCACGTACTGCGCGCGAACCTGCGAGACGATGGTGTCGTACGCCTCTTCAATCTCCTTCATCGTCGTCGGGAAGAACGCGCTGCCACCGCTCTCGGTGGCCATCTGGGTCAGACGAAGACGCTGCTCGGAGCGGGAGCCGCCAGACTGGTTCTGGAGGAAGCCAATGGCGTACACCATCACGTCGGAGGCACGGATCAGCGTCATGGCATCGCCGAAGCGGATTGCGCTGCGGGTGTCGCCGCCGTCGGTGAAGACGACGAGGATCTTCCTCCCGTCGACATCCGCGGCGCCGTCCAGATACACGCCGAGCGCGTCGTACATCGCCGTAAAGCCTTCGGGCTTGCGCGATCGGATGCGCTCGACCAGACGCGGGAAGTCCTGCTGGCTGAATTTGGTGACGCGAACCTCGGTATCGAAATCCACAAGGGTCATGTCGCGGGCGTAGTTCATCGTGTTCAGGAACTTGATCGCCGCCGACCTCGACATCTTGATATCGGCGTCCATGCTGCCGCTGGTGTCGAACAGGAGGCCGACGTGCAGCTCCGGGCCGGTCTCCAGGTCGTCGCCGCGCGCGAAGTGCTGCAGCGTCTGCGGCTTCCCGTCCTCGAGTATCTCGAAGTCTTCAACGGTGAGGTCGGTGAGGAACTGGCCTCGGCGATCGGACACCGTCGCTGTCACGCTGACCAGTTCGGTCCCGGCGCGGAACGTGCCCTGCTGGGCGGCAGGATAGGCCAGACAGACGGCCAGAATCGTGAGAAACACCGCCAGCCGAATGCTGACCATGCCGACCATGATAGCCGTTTGGCGGCCTCCAGGCCGGGCCGTCTATTGATGGGGCGCACGCCTTTGGTCATGGTTCTTCGACCGGCAAACGCGGCCTACCTATCAGGCGTATAATGGGCGTTTGTCGCCTATGTCTAGGGTTGCAGTGCGGGGGACGAGCACGGAATGAGGTGCCTCGCCGTCTGCCAGACAGAGCTGGCGATCAGGATGCTCGACGAGATCCTGTTACCCAGCTTCGAAGTCGAGTTCCTGGTCGAGAGCAAGCCGCTCGCGCGTCGCCTGCACGACAATGGTCTGAACGTTACGTGCGGCGACCTCAAACGGACCGATACCTACCTGAAGGCTGACCTGACCCCCGGCACCTGCGTGGTCGTCGAGGACAACGGCCGGAAGAGCTTGCGGAAGGTCCTCGAGGCGATCTGGGACGCGGGCGGAACGCTCGTCTACGTTCTGGGCGTCGGCATCTCGCACACACGCAAACGCGAGGAAGAGCTCAAGGCGCAGTTCCCGGAACTCAACTACCTTGCGCTGTCCGAGCTCTTCGGCGGCCCGCTTCTCACCGAGTTCAGCCGCTCGCTCACCAGGCTCAAGGTTCAGCAGTACCAGCGGTTCTTCAGCGACGCCGACCGCGTCCTCATCCTCCTGCACAACGACCCCGATCCCGATGCGCTGGCCAGTGGCCTGGCGCTCCGGAACGTGCTGCGGCGCAACCGGCAGACGGCGGTGATTGCCGCCTTCGAGGGGGTCACGCGGCCCGAGAACCAGCGGATGATGAACCTGCTCGACATCCACGTCGAGCTCCTGACGGCCGCGCACGTGAATGACTTCGACCGCATCGCGATGGTCGACGTCCAGCCGCACTATTTCGGTGGCGAAATCGATCGAGTGGACCTGGTGATCGATCACCACCCGGAGCAGTCGGGATATACGGCGGTCTACAAAGACATCCGGGTCGACTACGGATCCACCTCGACGATTCTCACCGAGCATCTGCGCGCCGTCGACGCCAACATCTCCGAGCGCACGGCGACGGCGATGCTCTACGCGATCAAGTCGGACACGCTGTTTTTCAATCGCCAGGCGAATCGCGTCGACATCGAAGCCTTCTCGTACCTGTACCCGCTCGCCGATGCCACGCTCATCCGGAAGATGGAGGGCGCGGAAATCACGATGGATCGGCTCGACTACGTGCTCAAGGCGCGTCAGAACGGCCGCATGGTCGAGCAGGTCTTCTGCGCGTTCCTGGGGACAACGCCGCGCGAAGACTTCATCCCTTACGTCGCCGACTTCTACCTGCAGCTCGAGAACGTCCAGTGGACGATCATCTCGGGCATCGTCAACGACACGCTCGTGATGTCCGTCCGCAACCTGGGCTACTCGCGCAACGCGGGAGAATTCGTGCGGAAGTACTTCAACGAGATCGGCAGCGCCGGTGGTCACCGGTCCATGGCCAAGGCGGTCGTACCGCTCCTGAACTTCAAGGAGCGGTTCGGTAACCTTCAAGCCGACGAGTACACGGAGAAGGTTCTCTCGCTGGCGCTCGAGTTCCTCCACGAGCATCAGACGCCGGAGCGCAAGCTGGTCAAAGCGTAGGCCGGGTCCTCTTTTCTCACCCGGCGGGTCTACAAAGCAAGACCTGCCTACGAGCGCGCGTCCCGCTTCTACCTACTGGAACAACTTCAAGTCCACCGCTTCACCCATCGCCTTGTAGCCGGCATCACCTGGATGCAGGTGATCGCCGGAATCGTAAGCGGGCAGGAACGTCGTTGGCGACGCCGGATCGCGCGTGACCTGGTCGAAGTCGATGACGGCATCGTAGGCGCCGCTCGTGCGAATCCACTGATTCAACGCCTGGCGCTTGGCTTCGCCTTCCGCCGTGTAATACGCCGCGCCTTCGAATGGCGTCAGCGTCGCGCCATAGACCTTGAGGCCACGTGCCCGCGCTCGTTCGATCAATTGCTTGTGGCCGGCTATCAGATCCGCCGCGCTCGGCGTCGGGTTCGCGCGAGCGAGGCCAATGTCGTTGATCCCTTCCATGATGATGACGTGGGTCACCCCGGTCTGCATCAACACATCGCGATCGAATCGAGCAAGAGCGCTGACCCCGGCGCCATCGCCAAGCACCTGGTTACCGCTGATACCGGCGTTCAGCACGGCCATCGCCGGTCTACCACCCGCCGCCATCCGGCGGGCGAGGTAGTCCGGCCAGCGACTGTTCATATCAGCCGTCGAACGCGCACCGTCGGTTATCGAATCGCCAAAGGCCACGATCGCGCCAGCTCCCGAAGACGCTGCCACCTCGACGCGCGCAAGGAGGAACCACGCGCCTGTCGTCCGCTCGACGGTCATCGCCGCCTGACCGGAGTGATTGCCGGTCGCGGACAGATAGTTCGTTTGCGAGGCGCCGTTGTGCGTCGTGACGGGAGACGGCCCGGTGCCGAGCTCACCAGGCAGGTACAAGTCAACGACGAGATCGCTGACGGCGGGCACACTCAGATCGACGGCATCGCTCACCATCGTTGCGCCCGGCAGGATCTTCCCACTCGTATTTCCGCCAAACGTCAGCGGCTTGACCGACGAAGGCGTGACCATCGCGTCGCGATCGCGAAGCGCGACATGGGCAGCTCCGATATCGATCGGTGCCGTCCCGAACGCGTTGCTCAGCACGACGCGTAACCGATCGCCTCCCGCGGTGACACGAACGACCTGCCTGATCGTCTGGTTGGCGATCGTGACCGGTGGCGGGAACGCGCCGCGTCCACCTGCCGGTGGTGCCGGTGCGGCCGGTGTTGCCGCGGGTGCGGCGGGCGCCGCAACCGGTGCGGCCGGAGCCACGGGCTGCGCGGCCGGTTGCGCAGGTCCCTGGCCGCGGCCGCCGAAGGCGCCTTGTCCCGGAGCGCGCGCGACGAGCGCTGTCGCCCACGACGCGACCCATCGGTCGCCGGAGCGGTTCTGTCCGAGCGCTGGCAGTGAAACGAGCAGCGCGATCCCACACGCAATAAGCAGCTTTGCTGGATGCATCGAGGCTCCTGTCCGCGCCGATTCTATCCGGGAGCGTCGTGCGGGGCCACTCGCAGTCGATTCACGGATTTGATTCAGTGGTTACAAGCGGGTGATGGGCCGGTCACTACAGTTCCAGGTTCCACGTTCCAGGTTCCGGGTTCGTGTTCCAGGTTCCGCCGTCAGGTCCAAAGTTCCTGGTTCCGGCCGATCCCGTATTCGTCAATGGTCTTCTGATTCGAGGCAGCGCTCGATGTCACTTTAGTCTGGAGGGGGTGGCTCGCGTCAGACCGCTAGTCGAAGAGGGTCCAATAGCGGCCGAGCCCAAAGAACCACGTTTCCCCCGACCAATCTTCGACCCCGTCGTTATCGGTCACCACGAAGGTCTCGCCGTTGTCCAGCACGGCGACGCCTTCCGGTTTGTCAGTAATCCAACCGTTGGTGGCGGTGAGGTTTGGGCCTTATGTCGAAAATGCTCTTCTCGCCATTCGTGAAGCCGCCCACGGCGGCTGCATCCGTGACCCCGACCAGCGTCTTGAGGACACCAAAATCACCAGTGCGATTGTCTCGCTCGATCAAGATCCAACCGGATGGAACCCGCGTGATCTCGGACAAGCCGACCCAGGTCGCGTTCGGCGGCTTCGGCTGCAGATCCCACGACACGAAGCTCCATCTATCGTCAGTGTCTGCGACGATAGCGAACGGATCGTATATCCAGATGCGCGTTCGCGCTGGCTCGAGGTGGTTTACGTCGGCGGGATCGTCATCCAACGCGTCGCACGCAGGCGATGCGGTGTAGTTCCAACCGCGCTGCTGCGCGATGTGGAGCCTATACTGACCACCGCCGACGTCGGCGACGGCGACACCCTCGAATCCCGAGCCGAGCGTTCCGGTCCCGTTGAGCGGGGGCGGGTTGCTGCTGGCCGCCTTGGCGACTTCGGCGGCGCGACACGCGAGCACCGCCGCAGGGAGCCCCACCTCGGCGACGACAGCACCAGTCGTCGCGTTGACTTGCAGAAGGCGGTTCGGAAGGCTGTCGGTCCCGTCGCCTTCGCTGACGACCCACACCGTCCGGCGCGTACGCGATGCCTTCGGCGTCGAGCGGGCGATCAGCCCGGCGGCACAAACTCCTAGAGCGGCTTTCTTCATCGTGATCTGTCTCCTTCAATAACTCCCGGGCGCGGCACGAGGGCGTCTGCCCCAGGCGCGCGAGCACAGCAGGCCGCTACGCTATGCAACTCGTGCATCAGAACGATGGCGACGGGACGACGCCCAGGTAACCGCGCCGTCGTTCTACTCGTGGGAACTTCACCGACTCACTGCTTCGGGTGATTCATCATCGTCGGCGTACGAAGATGGCCCGCGGCATGGAAACAACTGTCAGCGGAAGACGTCACGCTTGCAGTGCACACGGCGGCCGCGCCTGGCGCAACGCGCTCAAAAACCATGCGGTCAACTATCATTGAAGATTGCATGGCAACCATCCTTCAGCGTGTTCCCGTCGGCGAGCGAGTCGGCATCGCATTCTCGGGCGGTCTCGATACGAGCGCCGCCCTTCACTGGATGCGCGCAAAAGGCGCAATCCCTTTTGCCTACACGGCCAACCTGGGACAGCCGGACGAGCCTGACTACGACGAGATCCCGAAAAAAGCGCGCCTGTATGGCGCTGAACAAGCCCGCCTCATCGATTGCCGTGCACAGTTGGTGACCGAGGGCCTGGCGGCACTTCAGTGCGGCGCCTTCCATATCTCGACTGCCGGCGTGCCCTACTTCAACACGACGCCTATCGGGCGTGCGGTCACGGGCACGATGCTCGTCCTCGCGATGAAGGACGACGACGTGCACATATGGGGAGATGGCAGCACCTACAAGGGCAATGACATCGAGCGGTTCTACCGATACGGCCTGCTCGCCAATCCATCGCTGCGCATCTACAAACCCTGGCTCGATCAGACCTTCATCGACGAACTCGGTGGGCGCAAGGAGATGTCGGAGTACATGCAGCGCGCCGGTCTCGCGTATCGCATGAGCACCGAAAAGGCGTATTCGACCGACTCGAATATCCTCGGCGCCACGCACGAAGCCAAGGATCTCGAGCAACTGAATTCCAGCATCACCATCGTCGAACCAATCATGGGCGTGGCCTTCTGGCGCGAAGACGTCTCGATCAGACCCGAGCAGGTGACAGTGACATTCGAGGAGGGGCTCCCGGTCGCCCTCAACGGGCAGCGTTTTGCCGACCCGGTGTTGTTGATGGACGAGGCCAACCGCATCGGTGGCCGTCATGGCCTTGGCATGAGCGACCAAATCGAGAACCGCATCATCGAGGCCAAGAGCCGTGGCATCTACGAGGCTCCCGGCATGGCGCTGCTCTTCGCGGCCTACGAGCGCCTGATCACGGGCATCCACAACGAGGACACGATCGAGCAGTATCGCGACAACGGTCGACGCCTTGGCCGCCTGCTCTATCAAGGCCGATGGTTCGATTCACAATCGATGATGCTGCGCACGTCGCAGAGCTGGGTGGCTCGGGCCGTGACCGGCGAAGTCGTCCTCACGCTTCGACGCGGCAACGACTACTCGATCGTCGACACCCGCAGCCCCAACCTGACCTATAAGCCAGAACGGCTGACGATGGAGAAAGGCGAATCAGCGTTTACGCCACAAGATCGAATCGGGCAGCTCACGATGCGCAACCTCGACATCGCCGACACGCGCGAGAAGCTGCTCACCTATGCGCGCGCAGGGCTGCTCGCGCCGGGAGCCGGCACTTCCCTGCCGCATCTGCTCGAGGCCGAGTCTAAAACGAACAAGACCCCGTGATTTCAGAAGCTACCTTCAGCTCGATCAGCCGCGGGCGCGGGATGCGTTCAGCGTCACGGCCGCGCGAATAAGAGCCTTCAATGCCTTTTCGTCAATCTTCTCGCCCTCATGGAAGTCGATGGCACGCCTGGTGTTGCCATCGAGGCTGGAGTTGAAGAGGCCTGATGGGTCCTCGAGCGCGGCCCCCTTGAAAAAGGTCATCTTCACGACGTTCTTGTACGTCTCGCCGGTGCAGATCAATCCGTCGTGAGACCACGTCGGGACCCCTCTCCACTTCCACTCCTCGACTACCTCGGGGTCTGCTTGCTTGATCAATGTGCGGAGTCGGGACAGCATCTTGCCCCGCCAGTCGCCCAGTTCCTTGATCCTCTCGTCTATCATTCGAGAAGGAGATGTGCGTTCCTTTTGTTTCTTGCGGCTCACGTTAGGCATCACAGGGCCTCAATCCTTTCTGAGCGTCGCAATCGGATCGATGCGGGTGGCGCGCAAGGCAGGAACCGATGCGGCCAGCACGCAGGATGTGACGATGACCAGCAGGCTCGCGACGTACGCGACGGGATCGAAGACATGGACAACGCTTCCGATCTGCTGAAGCCGCCGGCGTCGCCATCAGGACAGTCGCAAGCGCCGCGGCGAGGCCGCCGCCGGCCACGAGACCGATGCTGACCGGACGAAGCGATTGTGACAGCACCAGGTGCGCGACGTTTCTCGTGGTCGCGCCGAGCGCCATACGCACGCCAATATCCTTCGCTCGCTGCTCGACGAGGTACAGACAAGACGCTGAACAGGCCCGACAGCGTCAGCACGAGCGCCAATCCTCCAAGGATCGCCGTGACCCAAAAGGCGATCCGCATGACGTATGTCTGCGATCCGGCGATCGTGCGCATGGTGGTGATCTCGCCCAGACCGGGATCGACGCTCGTGAGGTGTTCGAGCAGAGCCTGACGCGCCTGCTCAGGGTCGCCACGCACGCGCAGGGTCAGCGAGGTTCCCGGGCTCTCGGGGCTGGCTGGCAGGTATATGCCCCGGAACGCGAACAAGTCGGGATGCGAGGGGTCCACCTCACGTCGCTCACGACGCCGACGACCGTGAACGTGCGTGGTGGCAGCGAGAGTCGCGTCCGGCGCGCCCGATGCCGAAGCGTGGAGGCGCACCACCTGCCGAGGCGCTGCGATTCGGCCAGAGCCGGCGCGCTGCGGTCTCGGAGACGACTATGACGCCGGCCTCCGCGGTTCGTTCGCCGGCGTGAAGCCACGCCCGTTCACGACATCGATGCCGAGCACATCGAAGTATTCCGGCGACGCGGCGATCTGGGCGACCGGCATTCTGCTGGTGACGTCTCCGCCCGCGTTCGCCGTCGCTTCAGCAGAGATGGACGTTTCTGCGACTGCACCGCTCGGCAGCGAAGACGCGGCCAGTGCCGCCACCGACGGATGGGTCTTCACTGCCTGGAGCAGCGCCGGCGCGCCGCGGCTCGTTGACGATTGCGACCAGCTACCGTGTCGCTCGTCCGCACGCCGGGATCCACGCGTCGCGGCGGCGCAGGCACCCCGCAGAAAAATCGCGGCGCAGATCAGGAGGAGCGCCGACGCGCCGACCTGGACGGCGATGAGAGCATGTCGTGCGCGGTCCGGGCGCGCCTCCCTCGTCACCTCGCCGCGCATCGTCTCGCACCAGTTCGAGGCGAGTGGCCTGCAGCGCCGGCGCGAGCCCGAAGAACACCGTCGAGACAATGGCCCCGGCGACCAGGAATACCAGCACCCGCCAATCCGCATCGGGAGCACGGCCGAGGTTCACCTCAGCGAGCTTTGGCGGCAACATGGTCGTCGCCGCATAGAGCGCACTCTCCAGAAACAGCCGGGAGACGACAAGACCGCCCGCGCCGCCGCGAGCGCCAGCAGAAGGCTTTCCGTAAGAAGCTGCCGGATGATGCGCCGACGTGACGCTCCGAGCGAGAGGCGGATGCCGACCTCGCGCTGGCGCGAGACGCCGCGCGCCAGCAGCAGATTGGCGACGTTGGCGCAGCCAATCATCAGGATCAACCCGAAGGCGAAGAACAGCGGTGAGAAGACGCATCAGTGCCTCGATGCCATCGGCCAAAAGGGTCCCCTGCTCGGTGTCAGGCTGATGAACGCGGGACGCCGGTTGTCCGTCCTGAGATCGGTTCGACCCGACGCCCAGGCGAGAGCCCGGCCGTCGCCGCCTGCCGGCGACATCCCCGGCTTCAGCCGCCCGACGACATCGATGGCGATCTCGTCCTCTCGGCCTGTGTAGTCGCTGCGGAACTGCCCGACGAGCGCGAGTGGTGCCCAGTAGTCGGGCGGCCAGATTGCCAGGCCCGAAAGTCCTCGGGCATGACGCCGACGATCTCGTACGGCGGGCCGTTGACGCGCACGTGTCGGCCGATCACCGTCGGATCGCCCGCGAACAGCTTGTTCCACCCCCTGTGACTGAGCACGATCACCGGGCGGCCGGCCAATCGCTCGTCGTCTTCCGGCGTCAGCGCGCGCCCGAGCGCGGCTGGACCCCGAGCATCTGGAAGAAGTTCCCGGTGACGAGGTCCGATGTCGACAGCGGCGGCCCGTCGATGCGTGCCGGACGGGCGCAGCATGGCGAAGGCATCGGTGAACGACGCTGGTCTCGCGGCGCAGCGCCTCGTAGTCGCGACCGCGTGAACGGCAGCCGACGCATTCGCACCTGGGCCCGTCGACCGCTCCACAGCAAACAGTTCGCCCGGACTCCGCACCGCATCGACGCGAAGAAAGAACGTGCTGTACATAGTGAACACGACGGTCACGATCCCGAGACCAAGAGCCGACCGTTACGACGATGGTGAGCGCGGCAAGGGGCGCGCGGCGGAACGTGCGGAACGCGTAGAGGACGTCGCGCGCCAGGGCATCGATGAACGCGGTGCCGCGAGCGTCGCGACACTGGTCGGCGGCAAGTGGCACCGAGCCGAAGCGCGCGAGCGCCCGGGCGCGGGCGTCCGCGGGGTTCAGGCCGTCCGCGAGGTGCTTCTGCGTCTCGCGCTCGATGTGGAACGCCAGCTCTTCGTCGAGCTCGCGTTCGACCCGGCGCGGCGTCACCAGCGCGCGCACCCGCAGGAGCAGATCGCGAAGAATCATCGGTCACGCCAGCTTCATCACGCGCCCGATAGCCGTCGACATGCGTTCCCACTCGCCGGCTTCGACCGCCAGTTGCCGGCGCCCGGCTGCGGTGAGCCGGTAGTACTTGGCCCGCCGGCCCAACTCCGATACGGCCCACTCTGCTTCAATCCAGCCCTGATGCTCGAGACGATGTAGTGCCGGATACAGCGAGCCCTGGTTGATCTGCAGGACATCCTGAGAGATCTGCTGGATGCGTCCGAGATCGCCCAGCCATGCAGCGAGTCGGTCTGCAGCGTCCGGAGGATGAGCAGGTCGAGCGTGCCCGGCAGAAGGTCAGGGACCGGTGTCGAGCCATGGTGTCGAATGACGACACTAATGGCAGCTTGGTGTCGGCTGTCAACATCAAGCTACCCATCTACCGGACGCGCTGGCGTATCGAGAATCAACTGATAGAAGTGCAGGTGAAGCCAGCGGCCGAACTTGTAACCGGACTCGCGAATCTCACCGCAGAAGGTGAATCCGAGCTTGCGATGCAGTTCAATCGAGACGGCGTTGTCGGCATCGATGCCGCCGATGAGCACGTGGTAGTCCTGCATCCTGGCCCGCTCGATAATCGCCTCGAGCAGCGTGCGGCCCACGCCTCGCCCTCGACACTCCCGGTCGACGTAGACGGAGTGCTCCACCGTGTACTTGTAAGCAGGCCGTTCACGGAACATGCCGTAGGTGGCAAATCCGAGCAGACGTCCGCTCTCGTCCACGGCGCCAATGACGGGATAGTTTCCCTTCATCTTGGCCTCGAACCAGGCGTCCATCATCGCCATGGTGCGAACCTTGTAGTCGTAGAGCGCCGTCGAGTTCAGGATGGCTTCGTTGAAGATCGCGAGGATCTCGGCGCTGCGCGCCCGGTCGCACTCAATCAGACGTACGTTCACGTCAGTGCAGCTTCAAGTCGTCGTTGCTGCGTCCTTCGCGGACGCCGACGACGGCTTGGGCGAGCTGCTCGCCACTGGCCCCAATCACGGGCTCGATGAACTGCCGATAGGCGTCCTCGTAGGCACGCTCCATCAACTCCGACAGATCCTGACGCCTGTCGGATGCCTCGTCGTAGGCGCCTCCCATGTCCAAGGGACCGATGGCGTTATGACTCGGCTGAATCACGTAGACGGCATCAAAGCGGGCACCGATTGCCGCGAGCGCGTCGCGCAGTGCCGTCGATTCCGCGGCACTCTGGAACTCCCCGAAGCGACCCGCGATGTCGAGGCGCGGCGCACGGAGTCGATGCGGGGCGTCCGACAGCGCAACCGCCGTCACGATGATGACCTGTGTCGCGCTCGCCTCGAGGACCTCTTCGAGCAACCTCGCGATGGCCCCGGGCCGATCGCAGAGACGATGGGTCTCGCCGCGCCAGAAGCTGTCGGGCGCGAACGTCATCAGATGCGGATCGCACAGCGTCGATGGCGTCAGGCCGGCGCCAAGGACGTCGATCACGTGATCGCGCGACACACCGGCCAGATCCATGACTTCAGCCCGGCGATCTCGCCCAAGGCGTGACGCGAGGAAGCCCTGCCGATACGGGTCGGCGAGGAGTGCTGCCACGACATCTCGACGCGCGTCGAGGTCCGTGGCTACGACGAGCAGTTCACGAAAGCCCGGCTGACCGAGGTTCTCGCTCAACACCTCGGCATAGCGACGGCCCAGTGCCGGCGCCGCTGGTCGTCGCTACAGGAGCCGCGCCGCGGATCGCGGTCCAGATCGCTTCGACAAAGCGATCGTGGGCGCGCTGCGCGTCGAATGGCGCCGCGATGATGCGCCACCACCACTGCCGTTCGGCTCGTCGCGATCCGATCGTGCGGCCGGCGAGCACCCCGCCGATCACCAGAACGGCCACGATCGAGGTCAATGCAATGACCGCGAGGCGGGGAACAGACGTCGGAAGCCCCTGGCCAGAAACGCCACCTGCAGCCATGCGGAATAATCAGCGACAAGGGCACGGCCGGCATCAACCTGCAGCATCTCGAGCAGGAATCCGGCGAGATACACGAGCAGACCGGCTAGCCAGCACAGCCACCGGGACCAGCAGGATCGTGACCAGAACCACGCCCAGCCATGCCGCGACGCGCAGCGGCCAACGCCACGTATAGAGCCGCCGGACCTCGCGCGACCGCCAGATGCCCTTCGCTATCCCAGAGCCGCGCCGCACCGTCGATCGCCGCCAACGCGGCGCCGCCGGCGCCAACGCCCTGCCCTGCCACCAGGTCGATCTTGACCCCGGCCTCCTGCAGCGCACGCAACACACCGGCATGGTAGGCACCGTGTGCGCCGGTGCCGGTCAAAACAAGAGCCGTGCGACGCGACGGAGAGTACGGCTGCACGCTACCTACGCATCGGTTCGGGCCGCGGGGTCCCGCTCATTCGTCATGGATGGTCGTCAGCTTCACGAGTTCGAAGCTTCGCTTGCCGCTGGGCGTGGTGACGTTGATCTCGTCGCCCTCTTCCTTGTTCAGGATGGCGCGCCCAATCGGCGAGGAGGTCGAGATCAGACCTTTTTCGACATCGGCCTCTTCCGGCATCACCAACTGATAGATGACATTCTCTCCCGTCGATGCGCGGAGCTCGACCGTCGATCCGAAGCCGGCGCGGTCATGCGGAATGCGGTCGAGATTCATCATGGCGATCTCGCCGCCCGCTCGCTTGAGCATGGCGATTCGCGCGTTGACGATCTCCTGACGCTCCTTCGCCGCCTTGTACTCAGCGTTCTCGCGCAGGTCGCCCAGCTCGCGGGCACGCTGAATCTCCTTCGGCAGATCGACCTTCAGCTCGCGCTCGAGCACGGCGATTTCATCGTTGAATCGCTTGAGAATCCTGTCTTTCATCGTTGAAATCAGACTGTAGCACAATGGGTTGGTGGATAGTGGCTGGTGGACACCAGCGCCACCACCCACGATCCAGTCGATGCGATCTATCACGAGCCGACAGAACCCGGTGGTCGCGCGCTTCCGCGCCCTCGCCGATGCGGCCGATCCGACCGGCGCGCGCGTACTCCTCGACGGCGTTCACCTGGTCCGCGATGCACAGGAGTCCGGCCACACCTTCGAGATTGCCGCCGTCTCATCGTCACGGCTGGCGTCCGACAACGAAGAAGCGCAGATGGCGGAGAGGCTGGTGAAGCCGGGGTCGAAGTCGATCCAGGCACCGGATGCGGTGTTTGCCGCCATGAGCCCAGTGCGAACGCCATCCGGCATAGTGGCAATCGCGAGCCGCCGCCCGACATCGGCCAGCGAGATCTGCGGTGTGGACGGATGCGCTCGTCCTCGTCGCCATCGACGTGCAGGACCCGGGCAACGTCGGAGCGCTGGTTCGGACCGGCGAAGCGGGAGGCATGACCGGCATGTTCGTCTGCGGCGCTTCGGCAAATCCGTTCTCGTGGAAGGCCATCCGCGGCAGCATGGGCAGCGTGTTACGCGTGCCGATCGTTGCCGGGATGACGACCGCATCCGTGATGACATGCTTGAGAAGCGGAGGCATCCGCACGGTGGCGGCAGTGCCTCGGGGCGGCGAGGACCCGGATACCATCGACTGGCGCGGCAGGGTCGCCCTGATCCTCGGCGGCGAAGGCGGCGGTGTTCCCGACGAGATCACGCAGAGCTGCGACCGCGGTCGTGTCGATTCCGATGGCTGCGCGTGTGGAATCCTTGAACGTCGCCGCGGCGGGTGCCATTCTCGTGTACGCGGCCCGAGACAGCGAACGGGACCAGACATCTGGGAGTTGAACGTTGAGTTCACTGTTCGCTGACGAAGACGACGAGCGGGCGGCGCGTGAGTTGCGCGGGTCCAGCCGCTGCGGCCGGGACGCCACTCGCCGAACGAGTGCGCCCGCGAACGCTCGACGAGATCGTCGGCCAGGACGAGATCCTCGGCCCGGCAAGCCGCTTCGCGAAGCGATCGAGCGCGACCTGCTGCAGTCGATCATCCTGTGGGGGCCTCCGGGCACCGGCAAAACGACGCTGGCCCGCATCATCGCCGAGCTGACCGAGGCGCATTTCGTGCCGTTCAGCGCGGTGCTGGCCGGAATCAAGGAGATCAAGGAGGTCATGGCCGCGGCGCAGGATCGGCGGCGACGCACCGGCCGCCGCACGATCGTCTTCGTGGACGAGATCCACCGCTTCAACAAGGCGCAGCAGGATGCCTTCCTGCCGCGCGTGGAGGCCGGCGACATCGTCCTGATCGGCGCGACGACGGAAAATCCTTCCTTCGAAGTCAACGCCGCGCTGCTCTCGCGCTCCAAGGTGTTCGTGCTGCAGCCGCTGACGAGCGAGGCGGTCGAGAAGATCCTGCGCCGGGCGCTGCTCGATCCCGAGCGCGGACTCGGCCGGCATCGACATCACGCGTCACGGACGAGGCCATCGCGGCGATCGCGCGCTTCGCCAACGGCGACGCACGGGCGGCGCTGAATCTGCTCGAGTTCGCCGCCGCGTCGGCGCCGATGGATCCCGAGACGTGCGTCCGGCAACTCGATCTTCCGCAACTCGAGCAGTCGATTCAGCGCCGGGCGCTGCTCTACGACAAGGGCGGCGAAGAGCACTACAACCTGATCTCCGCGCTCCACAAATCGATGCGCAACAGCGACCCCGATGCTGCGGTGTACTGGGTCGCCCGCATGCTCGAGGCCGGGGAGGATCCGCTCTACATCGCCCGGCGTCTCGTCCGTTTCGCGTCCGAGGACGTCGGCAACGCCGACCCGCAGGCGCTGACCGTGGCCGTGGCGGCCAAGGATGCGGCGCATTTCATCGGCATGCCCGAGGGCAACACGGCGCTGGCGCAGGCCGCGATCTATCTGGCGACCGCGCCCAAGAGCAACGCCGTCTACACCGCTTACAATGCGGCGGCCGCCGATGCCCACACAGAGGCGGCGGAACCGGTGCCGCTGCACCTGCGAAACGCGCCCACGAAGCTGATGAAGCAACTCGATTACGGCAAGGGCTATCAGTACGCGCACGACGACCCTGACGCCGTCACCGGGATGGAATGCCTGCCGCCGTCACTTGCCGACAAGACGTACTATCGGCCTACTGACAGGGGCTTCGAGAAGGAGATCAAGACGGCGGCTTGAAGCGTGGGAACGGTTCAAGCAAGGTCAAAGGTCAAAGGTCAAAGGGCAAAAGTAAGGGCAGGGTCAAACGTCTAAGCGTCAAAGTATGCAGCCGTTCTTGTCGTTCTCATCGCTGCTGCAGTCTCACGACGCTGTCTGCGCAAACCGCCATCCCCACGCGTGAAGGACGCGGCGGACAGGCCGGACAGGCAGGTCAGGGCCGCCGCGGCGGCGGTCCGGGTCCGGAGATCGACTTGCCCGCCTCGCCAGTTGCGACACCGTTGCCCACGATTTCCGCGGAGGTCACCGGCCCGGCCCGATATTCGAGTCGCTGATGGAACTGAAACCCGGCGACGACATGGCGCACTTCAAGTACGAGGCGCACGAATACTTCGTATCGGGCACCGCCAACGGCCAGCCCTACACAACCCGCATCGTCGTGCGACGGCCGGCTGACGCGGCGAAGTTCAGCGGCCTCGTGCTCGCCGAGTCGATGCACCCGAGCGGCAACGCATGGATGTTCCACTTCACGCATACCTACTCGATGACCGCGGGCACATCGGTCTCGACATCCTGACGAGCACACACGTTCCGTTCGCCGAGTTCAACCCGGAGCGTTACAAGAGCCTTCGCGTCGGGCAGGGCCAGGCGCCCGAGATCCTGGCGCAGGTTGGCGCCTTATGAAATCGAAGCAGCAGGAGAACCCACTCGCTGCGCTTGCCCGTGCGCAAGATGGTCCTGGCCGGGACGTCCGCGTCGGCGGCGTGCTCGATCAACTACCTTCCCGCGCACATGGTGCTGCGCCTCTCTGACATGAAACCGATCTACGACGGTTTCCTGCCCGACGAGCACCGGCGCGACGATTCGCCAGATCGACGTGCCGATGATCCAGGTGCCGACAATGACCGAGGTGATGAGCGGGACAGCCACGGCACGCCAGGACGGCGACAAGCCGGGAGACCAGTTCAGGGTGTACGAATTCCCGGGTATGGCGCACATCGATTCGCGAGATGCCGCCGCCTACTACCCGAACCCCTGCAAGCTTCCGATCAGTCGATTTCCCGCTGGCCGCATACATGTCGGTGGCGCTCAACCACCTCTGGCAATGGGTGGACAAAGGCACGGTGCCGCCGAAAGCCGATCGGATCCTCGTGGATCGCAACGTCGCCAACGATGGGTCGGTGATGGCGCTCGACGAGCATGGCAACGCGCGAGGAGGTATCAGGAACGCCTACGTGGACGTGCCGGTGAAGAAGTACGGCGTCCGCAATGAAGGCGCCGTGCCGCCTATTCCAAACGCGCATCCCTTCGTGGCCGTGCGCGGGGAGGCGGCGCAGAACCAGCTCTGCGGTCTCGCCGGATACGAGATCGCCTTCTCGCAGGCCGAGCTGAAGAAACTTTACAAGGACAAGAAGGATTACGTGCGGCGAGTGGAACGCAGCCTGGACGAAGCGACCAAGCAGGGGTGGTTCCTGCCAGGTGTATCGAAGCGTTGTGCTCGCCGACGCCGCGGCGGTCGATTTTTAGAGGCGGCCCGAGGCGGACCCTCAGCGTTCGGCTGCAGGTGCTTCGCTTGCGAGATAGAACGGCGTTCCTACGCGTGCCTGTGCGCCCGTTCAAGTATCAAGTCATTCCCGGAACTCATTCTGGCTGACCGTGGAGATCCTCGGCGCTTGAGGTAAACGGCTCGCGCCCACTTGCCTGGAATACGGCCTTTTTCAGGGTGTTACGGCACTGCCGCGATGGGCCTTGCTCGCGCACGAATACTGCAGTCCAAGACTCTGTGACTCAAGAGGCGGTGTTGTCTGTTCTGATCCCCGTTTACAACGAGGAACTCACTGTCGCCAATGTGCTCCGGCGACCGGATGCGATCGGCGATGTCATCATCGTTTGATCTGGCCGCACGATGACGAGCATCACGACTGGATCACCGTTAATTCGAATCGTGCGCGTCAGAGCGGTCATCGAAACACTGGGCTCGTCCCTGTTGCTCCACTCATCGTAATAGGCGTGATGGCATCTGGCTTCGTGGTGTGGGTGGCGCTCACTCTCCGGCCAATACAGTTACTTCGTCGTCTGGTACGACGCGGCGCGCGCTTTGCTGAAGGGCGCGATCTCTACTTCTCTGACGTCGCGCATCCCGGGTTTCGCAACATGAACCCCCCGCAGCAGGTCGTTCTGATGGCGCCGCTCGCATGGCTATCGATCCGCGACGCCTTAATCGCCTGGTGGTTGGTCACCGTTGCTGCGATGTACGGTTGCGTTCGTCTCTGGGCAAAGGCGTTGCCTTCTGGGTGGCCGGCCGCGCTGTTTGGGCTGATGCTCGCGTCGGCCGCTGGCTACTCAACATCCGGGCCGCGAATCAGTCCTGGGTCATCGCATGGGCAGTCACACTGGGTTGGATCCTGTGGAGAGGGCAACAGGTCGAACTGCTGCAGCACTGCTAGGAGCGGCAGCCAGCATCAAGCTTTTCCTGTTGCTCCTATTGCCATACTTCATCTGGCGCCGACGGTGGACTGCCGTCGCGTTCTTTGTCGGCGGAGTGGTTGCGGCTTCCCTGCTCGGGCTCGCTTTCGCCGGGCCCCGGGCATTCTCGTCGTGGTACCTGGCGCTGACACAGCAGACGTGGCAGGGTCAGGCGCTCAGCATGTCTCTTCTCGGCGGCATCACACGGGCGTTGGATACTGGCTATAGCTTTCAGCCAGTAATAGTGAGACCGAGTGGCGATTTTCCCCTTGTGGGCCCTTATGTCTGCCGCGCTGATTTTCTTGTTGCGTGGCACCTTCGCGAGGAAGAGAATGCAGACCGTGACTTTGCCTCGGTGCTGATCTTGATGCTTCTGATTGCGCCGGCGGGATGGATGTATCACCTCCCGCTGGCAGCGGGGCCGCTGGCCGCCACGCTTGCCAGATCGCGTACACCATCTTCCTGGCTTGTGGATCGCGGGCTCTTCCGCACTTCTCTTTCCTTACCCACTGCTTGGTTTGGGTCAACCCTGCGGCGTGGTCGACAGTCACGGTAGGGTCTTTCTAACACGTGGGGTGGGCTCCTTCTACTGGCGGCTATTGTGCGGGACGCTCATCGGCCAGCAAGGGCGGTTGCCACTGTCACGCGGGCATAGGAAGCCGTGGACCAGCACGGGACGTGGGTAACGGGCCTTACAGAACCAGCGATGGGTTGCTGACGATGACCGCGAGAGAATGAGCAGGCGGAGCGTTCAAGGCAAGCTGGCGCGAACGAAAACGGTTCGCGACGAATCAGCGAAGGACGTCGTCATCGTTGGGTCTTCCACCAGCCGCCGATGCAGCGGCGAGCCGCTGATGACCACCGCGCACCTGATCCCGTAGTCCCGAAACAGCTTTTCGTAGTCACCCTCCAGGTCGGCGGAGCGGCTCCGACGAAGCAACTCCAGCGGGTACGCTTCCATTCGGCTGTCTACAAACACGCGGCGGTCATGGAGCGACCACATCAGATACCCTCCATCGACGAGGTGGTTGAAGGCGGGTTCAGGGCATGACTCGACGGCGCGAAGCACAAGCTCGGGCATCGGCCGCCACCCGAGTTGCGCGCCGTCGTCGCGCCAGCGAGCCATCACCCCCGCTGTCGCGACGAGCATCGCGACGCCAAGCATCACATACGCCGGCATGCCCGCCGGACGGTCTCGCGTCTGTTTTGCGGATGCGGACGCAGCCTGCAGGAGCCTCGACAGCACTGGAGCCGCAATCACAGCGAAGAATGCGATATTGCGCGACGCAGTGGCCGCCGCGAGCGCGAGTCCGGCGGGCAGCAGTCAAGAAGAACTCGGTCGGCCCGCGGATAACTGCCCAACGATTGTCGCTGTTGGAACCCCAAAGCCACCATTGCCGCCACAGCGAACCAGAACGGGAGGCTGGCGAGATCGGTGGGTGACCGATATTCTTGCAGCTCGAGCGCTCGCGACATCGAGACGGTCGCAAGCACGCGAGGCCAGTACTCCCAACCGATAGGTGAGAGCATGGGCGCGAGCGCGCAGGCAACGGCGATTGCCAAGTCTCGAGGCAAACGGTGGCGCGTCCAGATCAGTGCTTTGAACGTGCACACCCATGCCATCAGCACGCCAAAGATCACCATCCCATGCGTGTTGCCCCAGATCAAACAGACGATGGGCAGCCATGCGGTGCGTTCGCGCACGATAAGCTGCACGCAGAGCACCAGGAAAAGCCAGGCTGATCACTTGCGGACGCACGGACCATTCCGGCGCCGTGGCCACCACGAGAAACGAGAGCAATACGACGCGGACCGCGAGCGCTCCGTGGATCAACCGCCACGATCCGTAACAAGCGGCGAGCGCGCAGCTGCCGGCGAACAGCGTGAGCAGGAATGGACCACCGGCCGTGTAAATGCCGTAGAAGACGAGTTGGCTGAGCCACCAGTGGTTCTGCAGCGGCGCGCCGAACGACGTGAAAGAAAACCTCTCGGTCGTCAAAAACGATCGCGTCTCCCACATCGCCTGGCCCGAACGCAGATGCCACCACGTGTCGTTCTGGGCGGGGGTGATGCACGCAAACGCAACCAGCGTCACAAATAGCAACGCCGGCCCCAGGTCGTCCGCGCAGAGACGCACCCCTCGCGCTCCGCGCGATACACCCGCCCGGACGTCCGTCAGAGCAGTTGCCTCCGTCGCGGAAGCGGTCTCATTGGTGTGGTAAATTTTTTTTTTTTTTTTTTTTTTTCCGTCGGCCAAGGGCGCATAGCCCCAGCCGCCCTGTTTTGCACAACCAGGAGTGCAGCGCGAAGATCTGAGCGATTACGGGAATCGTCGGTCCGGCTCGTGACCGCCCCGCGTCCACCGATCTTCCGGTCTGGACGACATCAGAGAGCTGTATCGGTGGATCGCGGGACACGCAGCAGAACTCCTTCCACAGCGCGGGAGGCAGCTACCGTTGCTTCACCGTGCGCGCTTTGGCTTGTGCCGAAAGCCGGTGTTTTAAAAAAAAAAAAAAAAAAAAAAAAAAAAAAGATGATAATGAAGTTTTCGCAAATGTAGTCATTGCTTCAGCCGGACGCCTTCAAGTGACGCCCGATCCCACGCGCCCAGCGTCGCCGCCGCTTCGTATGAAGACTGCAGAAATTCCAGCAGCGTGTCGTCGGGTGACCCGCAGGCGCGACGAGATCATAGGGCAGATGAACTCGCGATAGTCCGGCTGTAGAACGTTCCCTCGGGCCCGACGTGTGCGTCGCAAAACCGGGCGGCTCGGGATACGCGTACGCATAGAATGCCGGGTAATCGATGGCGCCGCCACCCGGCCAGAATCCGCAACTGCTGACCTCGTGCGAATAGGCTTCGCGCGTCACCCAGTCCGGCAGATTCGGTATGCCGCCCGGATGCTCGGCGCCGCCGCCCGGAGAAGCGCGTCACCGCAAGATCGCCGGCGCCCCAGAAGTAATGGACCGGGCTGGCTTTGCCGATGAAGCGCGCACGAAACGTTTTCATCACACGATCCGCCTGCACGAGCGCGCGCCAGAATCGGTGCGCGTATTCCGCGTCGTATGACTTGTGCACCTCGTCCCGCGTGAAGGGAATCGGGTCGACGAGTTCCGAGGCTTGCTGCTGATACGAAACACTCAGGTCGAGCGCCGCAACGCCTCCATCAGCAGCTCGTAGAAGGCGGCCACACTCTGGGGTCTTAGTGCGATCTCGTCGCGCCGGCCGTCACTCGATCGGATGTCAAGGCGATGTGCGATGAAATCGAACTCCAGCTCGAACGTCCGGTTTCCGTAAGGAATCGGCGATGTCGTGAGCCCTCGCGATGTGACATACAACGTGGTGTGCCACGAGTGATTCAGCCAGGGCGTCTTCGCCAGGCGCACCTTCCCCACGATCTGCGTCCACAGGTGCAGCGTGGCAAAGGTGTCCTGCCACGCTCCAAGTGGGATATCGGGCCACGCCCCATCGTTCGACGACATTGGGCCCTCGGCCTTCAGAACTTGATCTTGTCGAGGAACGACGTCAACACCCGGTTGAACTCGTCCGGCTTTTCCATCATGAGGAAGTGACCGGTCTCTGGCATCTGCGTTCCTTCGTAGTTCGGCAGCACTTCTTTCGCGACCTTCGGATCGGGAAGCTTCGCCGTGCCGGCGTAAACAGCCAGAGCCGGCGCTTTGATGACGTCCGTTTTCGACAACGAGGGATCGAAGACGGCCGCCATGGCACCATTCGCCGTGGCCTCCGAGGTCCCGAGCATCATCTTGAGAATGTGCTCCTGAAGCGCCGGGGCCGTTTGCGGGATGAACATGCCGCGAATCATCTTCTCGCGCGCTTTCATGCCCTCAGGGCCGACCATCGGCGGCGGCTGCTTGAACTCCGGCGGCGGGAACGCGCGGATATCGAGAGGACCATCGACGGCGACGAGGCCAGCCACGTGCTGGGGGTAGAGTCGCGCGTACTGACGGATGACCGGCGCGCCCATGCTGTGGCCAACGAGCACGACCCTGTCGGCCTTCGCTTCGGCCCGCACGGCCTCCACGGCACGGGCGAACAGATCCATCGAGAGCTTTCCATCTTTCGGTGATGCGCTCCGTCCATGTCCCGGCAGATCGAGCGTGATGACCCTGTAATTCCCCGCGAAGGCGGGGACCTGTGCGGCCCATGACGACGAGTCGCAGGTCCAGCCATGAACGAATATCACCGTCGCCGGCCCGGTTCCGGTGGTCGAGAATGGATTGCGAGGCCATCGACGGTCGCCGCAGACAGCGGCAGCTCGAGGGCAAAACCAATACAAGTATCCAGAGCAGTCGTCGCATAACGTCTCCTAATCACCAAGAGGCTCTGCGCATCTCGTCTGCCGACTCACAAGCATCCCAAGGCTCATTTCAGTTGAACGAAGCACGATGGCCGTTCCAGGAGGCTGACGTGATGATTACACGTGACGAAATAATGCACGTGTACGATGCTTACGCCAAGCGGAACATAGCGGAAGGCCCGCGGCCGGCCGAGCCGCGGGCGCTAAGGAGGGTGCGCGATTGTCGTGTTGCCGGCCAGGACGAGCGGCTTGGTGGGACGCAAGGCCCCTTCGGGGGCTCGTAAGAGTTCGAGCCCGGAATCAGGAATTGAGGAGTCCCGCTCTGCTTAGAACCTCATACCTACGCCAACATTAAACTGTGAAAATCTGAATGGTTCGTCAGTCTTGAAACGCGGCGGTAGCGGTAGCCGACGTCGACGTAAGTGCGGCGGCCCGCCGCAATCCCCACACCGGCGAGGAATTCAACCGTCGGTTTGTACGTGCTCTCTTGCGCCGCGTCGATGACCCCGCCCGTCGCCCCGAAGACGGCAAGCACTTCATCGCTGATTTCACCGAGGTGCGTTTCGACGATCGTCCGCCGCAGATTGAGCACTCCCGGCGCAGCACCCAGATAGGGACGCACATTCGATCCGTTGGCGAAGAGGTACTTGGCCCCGCCACTGAACAACAGGCCACGATCGTGGCCCGCAAACTCCCACGGCGTCGCGGTCAGACGCGTCAGCGTGGCACCGAGATCGTCCAGGCCGCTCTGCGCGCTGTCGGTGATGAGATCGTCGAAATAGTTGAAGCTGACGAACGCCTGGACGTGCCGGTTGATGTGGTCGGCCAGCTCGACACCGAAGGTCGCCGTCTGCTGACCGCCGAAAGACGCACCGGCGGTGCCGGTCATGTAGCCGCGCTGGAACGGCGATGTTTGAGTGACCGGCGCCTGAGCGAATGCGACACTCGCACTCATCAACACGACGCACGCAACGAGCCCGAACGATTTGAACCCACTCATGCAAATACTCCTGTCGCCTTCGCGATTGACAGCCTATCGCCGCGTTGCAGAGAAATCATGGGTCGTGACCAGCGCTCCGACCCCCACCGGCTGTTCGCCGGTCGTGAATACGTTGTACGTGCTCGACATCCGGCCCGCCACCTGGTCGCCGTTCCAGGAGCCCGTGACGCTCGAGCCGACGAGTCGCAATTCGCGCTTCTCGCCGTTCTGGCACGCGACGATCAAACCCGTGCGATCGCACGACACGGCATTCATCGCGATGCTCGTGAGAGTGGAGGTGCCGGTGTATCGGCAGGCAAGGCCCGTGCTCTCCATGGTGATCGTCGCGGACGCGTCTGCGCCTTCCTGAGTGATGGAGATCGTCCCGCGATCCGATGCCGGCAGAAACGTACTGATGACCGCCCCGGTGCACTCTCCCCCGCTCGATCCCAACAGGGTCATCGGGCCACTCCAGACGCCCTGCAGGTTGGGGATGAACAAGGACGCGGCGGTCGGCAACGCGGGGCGCGCTTCCTGGCACCCGAGAGCGGCCAGAGCGCCGGTAAATACGACGGCCTTGGCGGCGGCAGATAACTTCATGAGCACTCCGACATCATTGGTGAATCAACGCCACACCATGTGTCGTTGACGTCTAACGCTGGTGCAAGAACCGTGCACCACGGAACGCGAGTAAAACCATGTGGCCGGCCGGCGGAAGTCTGGAACGACCATGAACTCGTTCTGGAGCGGCCGGCAGATCGAAGGTCCGTCACGGTGCTCCCATCCAGCTGATGACCGTTTGATAGCGAACCGGTTCACCGTCTTTGAGAGCCGGTGTGAACCTCCAGTTCTTGACGGCGTGGACGAGCAGGATGTCCGACATGCGGACCGGACCGGCGACGAAGCGGACCCGGTCCACCGTTCCGTCCGGCGCCACGACCACTTCCACGCTGTTTACGGCCGGCTCGCGAGAAGGACTCACGATGGGCGGCGGCGTCAGTTGGGGATAGCGCAGTACCGGCGGTTCGACATCGGTATCCTGTCTGGTGAATACGCGCTCCGTGTCAGCGCGGCGCGGATTCTTCGACGGGGACAACCGGCACCGGAGCCGCCACGGTCGGGGCGGCAAGCGGAAGTTGCCAGGCGTTCGGCTTCGCGAGCGACAGTCGTCGGCTGGCCAGCGGCGCCTCCACGGCGACGCTCGCGGGCGCGGCACGGCGCTTTGGTCTCGGATGTGGGACGGTTGCAGGCGCTTCGTCCGGACGTTCGGCACTCGTCGGGACCGGTGGATTCAAGCGATCGCGCACCTGATTCGCAAAATCGGTCAACGCGGCCGACGCCTGCGACAAGACTCCGTTGGCGCCCGTTGTTGTCGTGCCGCGTGAACCTGCGCTCCGCCAACCCCATGCCGCACCGCCCGCGACGGCGACCAACATGACCGCGGCAGCCCATAGCAGCACACGTCTGTGGTTCGATCTCTTCGATTTCGAAGACTCCTTCTCCGGTTTCTTCTCCTGGACAGGCACTGGCGGCGCCTGGGCCGCCTCGACGCCCGATCGCCGAGATCGGCGGCGCGCTTGTAGACGTTCTGAATCAGCTCGGTCCGATTCGGCCTCCCGAAATAGGCGAGCCCGGCGGCAAACGCGCCCAGCGAGCCGTATGTTTCCGGCGCCGTGGACTGCGTCACGAACAGCCGGAGTGGCATCGGGACACTCGCATTGGCCAGCAGGGCGTGCAGGGCCCGGCCGGCGGCCGTTGGGCTTTTCTCGCCGTGTCCCTGGCGTGAAAGAGTGAGGCGGCCGTTTGCATCGAGGAGAACGTCTGCAAGAGATGGCACCGGCGCTTTCTCTCCCGACGTAGCGATGGCGACCTCGCACATCTCTTCGACGATCGCGACGGCTTCGTCCCAGTTAACAGCGGTCCCGCGTGCAAGCAGATCGTGCAGCGATATGGCCGCCTCGTTGCCTGGCTGCGATCCTTCTTCCGGGAATTCTTTCATCATTTCTTCGAGCGTCATGGTTCTCACTGCGGCGGGGCGTAGTAGTCCCCGCGGGTCCGTATTTCGACACTGCTCTGCAGCGTCTTCGTGTTGACCGACCTCCACCTGAACGAGAGATGCCTCGCCTAGCGCCGCCGAAAGAAATTCAGGATCTTCCGAGCAGATTCCACTGCGTCCACCGATGACTCCGCCGGAGCGCCGCCGTCGCGGACACTGTTCCTGCGATCGCCCGACGATCCTCCAGCTGTCTTCGGGCTTTCACTTGCCGGCGCCGATTGCCGCAACCGGCCGATGGCGCTGCGCAAAGAGTCGGCACTCGCAACCGCCAGCGGCAGGAACTCGACGCCCGCCACAAATGCATGCTCGCCACGAGCCTGGACGCGAGCGATGCGAAACCACTCGAAGCGCCGCTCACCCTCGAACTCCACTTCGAGCCACCCGACCGTTCCGACCTGCAATGGCGTGCATGATTCGATCAGGCAGCCGCCACTGCTGACGTCCCGCACGACGAGCGGTACGTTCCTGAGCAACACTGCATTGGTCATCGCTTGGCGGACCCTCGTTGCGTACGAGCGAGAAGTCGGGACGTGGCTGCCGGCTGTTTCGTGTCAGACGTCACCTGAACGTGCAATCTGAATCGCATCGGCCCATGACGTGAGTCCATCTCGCAGGACACGACGCGCACGGGGTATAACCTGGTCGCACCGCCTGCGCGAATTGAACTGCAGCACGAGCCGGTCGTCGCACCGGGCGGGCTGGCTGGTCACCACGACGGCCGACTCACCGTCCCAGCTCTCGACGACGCAGTCTGAAACGGTGCGCGCCTGCCCTTCGGCCGGCGCAAGGAGGGCGTATCGGGTAAAACGTCGACGGCCGATCATCGACTGCGAGAAAGAGCAACCTCAGTGCCGCAGTCGTTGGGATGAACCGCAGCAGTCGCTCTCTGCGATTGGCGCGGTGTTGGCTACATGTCTGTCCGTGGCGCTGACTTTTTCAAGGCCGTCACGTCTGCCTGGAACCAGACGATGTTCACGAGCTGAGTGAAGATTGCGACGCCTGGCGACCCCACGACGAGACGATCGCCGACGATGAGATCCGCCGCCCTCGATAGCACCGCCGCGAAGCTCGATGGTCGCGAACGCGGCGAACGACGCCGCCGCGCGCCAGGCGGCGAGCCGCTCGCACGATCTTCGTGACGCGCCCGTCCCTGGCCACGAAGACGACGTCGATCGGAAAGCGCATCCTGACAGTGTGGACCGCGTTGCAGGGCGCCAGCACCAGCGCCGTGCCGGCCGCCAGATCGTCGCGTCCCAGCAGCCCTCGCCGCCTCGTTCCCGAGTCGAACGCCGTCTCGAGTGTCTCGGCCACGACTGAGCCGGTTCGCTCGTTGACGAGTGCCTGGGCGACTGGATGCCGCGCGAGCAACGGGCGCAGAAAGTGACTCATGCCGTCTTGCGCTCGGAGGGCAACGCAGCGTCGCGCTCCCGCCTGGCGGCGCCCGCCGGAATCGCCAAGGGTGGTTCGATCAGGCGTTCCTTCTGTCGCTGTCCCGAGCGGTATTCACGAAAGTCAACGCTGCAGCCGTGCGTGGACAAGAAAGTTGAGAAATCGCTTGTAGTCGCCCGGCTCCATGCGCAGCAGCCGCAGAACCGCCCGGTAATTGCCGCTCGTCTCGAACAGGCACTGACGGACCAGCGCCATCAGATCGGCGCGCGTGATGTCTCGATTGATGAACATCGGGTAGACGTGCTCCCAGAACGAAGAGGAGCCGGAGACCAGTCCCTCATACAGAAAGTCGGACACCTGCTTCCGTCGTTCGCGGGTAGGCCTCACACCACCGGCGGCCGACCGCGTGATGGCGGGCGGAAGTTCGGCGACGCCGACGACAGACGGTCCCTCCAGCCACGCGAGCTGTTCGATCACGTTCTGGAGCTCGCGGACGTTCCCGGGCCAGTTATAGCGCTCGAGCACCTCCAAGGCTTCGTCGGACAGCGTCAGCGCAACGCCGGTTTTTTCGATGATGTGTGCAATGAGCGTACGGATGTCCTCGCGACGGTTCCGGAGCGGTGGCACCTCGAGGTGCACGACCATGATCCGGTACATCAAATCCTCCCGGAACTGTCCCTTCGAGACGAGATCGGGCAGGCTCCGATTGGTGGCCGCAACGACCCGCACATCGACCTTCCCGGATGCGAGATCGGCGCCGACCGGCTTCACTTCCCCGCTTTCCAGAAACCGCAGAAGCATCGCCTGCATCCGCAGGCTCATTTCCCCGACTTCGTCCAGGAACACGGTGCCCCGGTTACCCAGTTGAAAGAGGCCCACCTTGTCGCGGTGTGCCCCGGTGAAGCTGCCCTTGACGTGACCGAAGAGCTCCGACTCGAGGAGCGTCTCCGCCACGCCAGCGCAATTGAGTGCCACGAAGGGACGCTCGGCGCGCGGGGACCGGGCATGAATAAATCGCGCGATCAGATCCTTCCCGACGCCGCTCTCTCCCGTGATGAGCACCTTCGCGTTGCCGGCGGCAACGCGGGCCGCCGACGAGCGGAGGCGTTCGAGAGCGGGACTGCTTCCGATGAGCGTGGGTTCAGAGATGACGTGTGTATGTGTATGCATCAGCGATAAGTGGCAGCAGGGGAGCCAACACTCATAATCGTCGCCAGTCCTCGAAGCGAGTCTGGCGACGTAGGGCCTAACGTCAGGAACTCCGCAGCCATCCGGTATTGCCACACAGAATTGGATGTCTGTAACGTGCGCCTGACGCGCACGGCTTCCGAGTGATCGTGAGTCGAGCTCTTTATTCGTACGAAACCAACGGCTCCTTCGATGACGATGGACGGGCTTTCGAAAACGCAGCCCCCGGTGCTGGCTTCCACGACGCGCACCGGTACTCGTCGAATGACCGCGCCCACCACCGATCGTCCCCGCTCGGTCAGCACGCCCTGGAATCTGCTGTCGCGCGGCGCAGGGTGAACCATCTTCAGACGCACCCGCCGCCGTAACGAGCCATCGTCCATGACAACCCGGTTGTCCACGACGCGGACGAGCACCGTGCAGAGATGCGCGTCGCGCGCAATCGGAATCTCCAGCAGCAGACGCTCGCCACGAGGAAGAGGACCGGGAGCGATGACGATCGCGTGGTGTGAACCGAGCTGCGCGATCTCGACATCCTGCACCATGCGCAGGCTGCCCACTCCCGACTCGATTAGAGGGAATCTCTCGGCGCGTCGGCGTTCAATCATCTGACTGCCGATGTGCAGGAGAGCAACCTGCGTGCCCGTACGGCATGACGGCGCTGATCCCGCAGATTCCTTGACGATCCGACGACTTCGTCGCGGTCGCGACGCGAGCCCGTCAGGCTGGTCGCCTTCTGCATCTGCCGGCAGCAAGGCATTTCGTCTGGTCCCAGGCAGCCACGACCCGAACCCTCGAAGCCGCGCGCTGCATTTCGCGTCGGTAAACACAGGTGCCCCTGCCCATTCGCTGTCTGGCAGTGCCCTTGCCTTGAGTAGGGCCAGATGTCGAACGCGCAGAGCAAGGTGACCGTCTCTCTTCCAGCCGCTCCCGGCGGAGTCTGCGTCGTCATTCCCGCACGCAACGAAGAGAAGTTGATCGCTCGGTGCGTCAAAAGCGTCCTCGATGCCGGGCTCGACCCGGCGCACGTGTATGCCATCGACGACGCCTCCACCGATGGGACCGGCGCCGTCCTGCGTGGCTTTGCAGGCGTGAACGTTCTCCGCAACGAGCCGCGCAAGGGCAAGGCCGGCAGCCTCCGCTACGCCATCGAACACTTCGGGCTGGCGGAGCGCTACGCGTTCGTCGCCATCCTCGACGCCGACAGTCACGTGGCGCCGGGCTACTTCGACGCCGTCCTGCAGGCGTTCAATGAGGACTCGAAGGCGGCCCTGGTGTGCGGCAGCCCCCGTGGCCAGACCTACAACTATTTGACCGCCTTCAGGACGCTCGAATACGCGCTCAGCCTGTCGCTGTATCGAAAGGGGCAGGACAGACTCGGGGTCATCACCGTTGCGCCAGGATGCGCGTCTGTTTACCGGTCCTCGATCCTCGGCGCGCTCGACTGGGACGGCGGTACGCTCGTCGAAGACATGGATCTCACGATTCAGATCCATCGTAAGCGTCTCGGCCGAGTCAGATTCGCAGAAGACGCCGTGGTCTACACGCAGGACCCGCGGCGAATCCGCGAGTACATCGGTCAGCTCACGCGCTGGTACAGCGGAACGTGGCAGGTTATGCGGCTTCATCGACTGCCTTTCGGCCGCCAGCGGCTCGACGCAGAGGTGGCGTTACTCATCGGTGAAGGTCTCGGCTACTCGGTACTGGTGCTCGCGCTGCCCGTGCTGGCATGGCTGTGGCCGGCCGCAATACTGCGGGCCTTGCTGCTCGACCAGTCGGTGTTCGCCTTCCTGTGCCGTCGTATTTGCCTGGCGTCTGCGCAGGCTCGACGTGCTCTTCTGGCTTCCGATGTTCGCGCCGCTGCGCGTGATCGGTTGCATGGTCTTGGTGCGCACGTTCTGGCTGGAGGTCGTTCGTCGACGAACATTGCGAACGTGGTTCTCCGTCGCGCGCTATGACTCCAATGCTCAATCGCCGTACAACACCGGGAGGTCCCTTGCCTAGATTCGCGCTTATCGCATGTGCACTGTTGGCGCTGTTCGCCCGAAACGTTGGCGCACAGGAAATTCCGGCGTCCGTTGCCTTTCCAGGCTCTTTCTGGATCTCTGCTGGTAACGTGGTGCCGGCCGAGCGCGGCAACGTCCTCGGACAAGCCGCGTTCGAGCAGGGCATCACAGTCTGGGAGCGGGGATCCTGGTTTCTGATTCCGCACGTCAATGTCTCGCTCATGGCCGATTCCTACGGCTATGAGTGGAACAACCGATCCCCGGCGCGCGTGGGGGTGAAGATCGTGCGGCGCATTCCCGGCGGCATCGTGCAAGCCGGAGGCGGCATGATGATCGAGCCCGGCGCCGAAAGCGGCGAACAGCGCCACCCGACCGCGGTTGTCGACTACTGGTCGGGTTGGGCTGCAGAAGGACGGGCACAGCGCGGCGCGAGCATTCGGCGGATTTCCCGGGCTACGCCTGGGCGAGCTCGGGGCTGGTTGCTGGACGGGATCCGCACAACTGGATTACGAGCGCGGCGGCGCAACAGGGGCTGGTCGCCTTCCGTAGCCGAATCGTCAGCGTCGTGCCCTACGCAGCGGGCGCCGTCAGCTTCGACAGCAAGCGTCGACCCTGGGAGAACCGCGTCTCCTACGATGCCGGCGTGAAGCTGGTGCGACCGCTGATTGGAGGCGTGGTCGAGACTGGCGTCGCGGCGCGCCGCCAGCACGAACTGCTGACAGGTAATGCGCATTCCGCGCCCGTTGCATACGTCAACCTGTGGATCGGCTGGAATCCTCGATCCCTCTTTCATCGCTGAACACAAGCCATGTATCTCAACACTCTCGGCGGCTCGTCTCTGTTGCATCTCCTGATCGGCTACCCAAAGCTGGTCCTGCTCTTCGGTCTCGCCGGCGCTGTCGCCATGGCCACGGCGCCACACGGCCCCGGTCGTTACGCCGGAACCGCTGGGTACATGGCCCAAGTGGACGCTGCAATTAAGCCGAGGCTGGCTGACGCGGCTGCCGAGCAACAGGCGCGCCTGCGGGCGATCGATATGCTCGAGCGCTTCGACGACGATGAGATTCTCGCAGCCGTCGAGCGCACGTTGGAGCAGTGTGGTCCCGGCTGCACAGACCTGGCGACGCCGATCGTGATCGACGACCCCGATCTGCTGCGCCGCGTGCTCGTGCTCTACCAGTTGGACCAGGCGGCCACACGAGCGCGCGCGGCTGCCCCGCGGCGCGACGCCGAGGCGATTCACACGACTGCTCAACAGTGAATGACGCATGTAATCAGCCAGCACTCACCCGGCGACCGCGTGCCGGTATGGGAGGGTTGAGGAGGAATCGGCCGCCCGCGCGGCCGGTTTGAATTCCCTCGCTTCAACGCGGCAATCGTGCGCCGCCAAGAAGTTCAACAGACGCTTGTAGTCATCCTGCTCCATGCCGAACAGTTCGATGACACCTCGATAGCTGCCGCCACTCATCGCCAACCCTCTCCGAATGAGTTGCCGGAGATCGGCGCGTGTGATGTCTCGACTGATGAAGAGCGGGTGGACATCGTCCCAGAATCTCATCCCACCGGAAGTGAGTCCGTCGTAGAGATCCGCGGCAATCGAGCGTCGACGGTCCTGCATGACGTGCTTGAAGTCGCGGTGACTGGCCACAATCGTCCGCGGCAGATCGGACGGCTCCACGGGTCTGCCACTGACGAGCGAGACGAGCTGCTCGACGACGTTCTGCAGTTCTCGGACGTTGCCGGGCCATCGATATGACTCGAGCAATCGCATTGCGGCGTCGCTGAACGTGAGCGACCCGCCGCACTTCGCCATGAGGTGCTCTATGAGTGCAGGAACGTCCTGGGACCGCTCGCGCAACGGGGGCACCTCGATGCGTGTCACGTCGATGCGGTACAGCAGGTCATCCCGGAACTGGCCCTTGTTCACCATCGCGCGAAGATCGCGATTGGTCGCCGATACGATGCGCACGTCGACCCGGGTGGAGGGCGAATCGGAGCCCACGCGCCGTAATTCACCAGTCTCGAGAAATCGAAGCAACAGGGCCTGCATTCTCAGACTCATGTCCCCGATCTCGTCGAGAAAGATCGTGCCTTTGTGCGCCTGCTCGAAACTGCCGATTTTGTCTCGGTAGGCGCCCGTGAAGCTTCCTTTCACATGTCCGAAGAGCTCCGATTCGAGCAGCGTCTCGGCGATGCCGGCGCAATTCAGCGCCACGAAAGGCTCGGAAGCAGCGCGGAGACTGGCTATGAATCAATCGCGCGAACACGTCCTTGCCGACGCCGCTCTCTCCCGTGATCAACACCTTGACGTTGCTCGCGGCGACACGAGTCGCCACGCTGACGGCGTGTTCCATCGCGGGACTCGAGCCGACGACGGTCGGAGCGAGTGGATACGTGTCGACGAGGTCGCGAGGTGATCTAGCCATGACAAGTCCACATGTTCTCGTGCTGCGCAAACAACGCTTTCATCGCCACCGAATACAGAATCGTGAGTGCTCACCGTTGGTGTCTTGTTGAGCAAAGTGCCGGCCAAGGTAGAACTTTTCACGCGTGGCAAGACAGACAACCAGATATGCACGGCATTGCTTCAATGACTGACGCGTGCCTGCACACCGCGTCAGCGATCTCAATTCTGGTTGGTTGTTGCGGACGCGAATCTGAAGTTCTGCGGCGTCGCTAAGATGAACCACTGAGGTACGTGCCGGACTCACAACGGAACACGACCTCAGCGCTCTCAGATTCGCTGGAAATTCTTCTCGACCTCGCGACGCGTCAGCCTCAGCATCACTGGCCGGCCATGCGGGCAGATCGTCGAATAGGCGGTGCGGCGAAGTTCTTCCAGGATGTGCGCCATCTTCTCCATGGTCAGCGGATAGTTGGCCTTGACGGCGGCATGACAGGCCATCGTCGCGGCAATCCGCTTCAGCGCGTCTTCAGACCTTCGACCCGCGATCCACTCCCTCGAGATCCTCGGCCAGCGCACGCACGGTGGCCTCGCAGTGCTCGCGCGTCAGGAGCGCGGGAAACGCGGCGAGGCGCAGCGAGTCGCCACCGAACTCCTCGATCTCGAATCCAAGCCGTTCGAGTTGATCGGCGTGCCCGGCCAGCGCCTGCCGGGCCGCGGCCGACATCTCGACCAGCATCGGCTCGAGCAGGCGTTGGCTCTCCAGCCGGCCGGTCGTCAGCCGCTCGGTAATCCGCTCGAACAGCACGCGCTCGTGCGCGACGTGCTGGTCGATGATGGCGATGCCATCTTCATCCACGGCAATGATGAATGTGTCCCTGAACTGCCCTAAAGGCATCAAGGGCTTCAACGGGCTTTCGGTTGTCGGTGCGATCGGCGCTTCGCCGGTCGGTGCGAACCCACTGGTCGATTGTCGGTGCGAGGCCCGCTCACGCTCGTCGGTGCGGGGGCGCCGACCGTCCAGCGGCTCGGGAACACTGCGGAGTACGCGTGCGGCAGCGGCAGCGTTGCTGGCTGCGCTCCGCTGGCGAGTGGTGAGCTGAGTTGCAGTTCAGGAACCGGGCCGCGGCCGAGGGCATCGCCAAGCGCCCGGCGCACGAGCTCGTGCATGAAGGACTGATCGCGAAACCGCACTTCCGCCTTCGTCGGGTGCACGTTGACGTCGACCGTGTCCGGAGGCATCTCGATGAACAGATGCACCTCGGGACTGCGTTCCTTGATGGACGCCACGCTGTAGGCGTCGATGATCGCGTGCGCAATGGTCCGGTCGCGAACGATGCGCCGGTTGATGAAGACGTTCTGCGGTCCGCGCGTCGGTCCCTGCTCGGCGAGCGCCGCGATGTAGCCAACGAGGCTCACGTCGCCGGTGTCGCGACGGACGTCGACGAGATCAGCTCGATCGCCGTACAGCTGATACAGCCGATCCCGCAGCGTCGCAACCGGTGGGACCTGCAGCACCTTGCGCCCCGAGCTGGTCAACGTAAAGCCGACTTCCGGATAGCACAGCGCCAACTGGGTGACGATACGAGAGACCTGGGCGGACTCGGCGCCATCCGACTTGAGAAACTTGCGGCGCGCCGGAAGGTTGTAGAACAGATCGGCGACCTCGATCGAGGTGCCTTCCGGCATTCCCGCCTCCATCACGGAAGCGATGGTCCCGCCATTGACGCGGACCTCGGTGCCGGATGCGGAGCCGCGCGCCCGCGAGCGAAGGACAAAATGTGACACCGATGCGATGCTGGGCAGCGCCTCTCCGCGGAATCCGAGCGTCGCGATGCGCGCGAGGTCATCGGACCGGCGAATCTTGCTCGTCGCGTGGCGTTCGATGGCCAGCCGCGCGTCCTCCGGCTCCATCCCCTCGCCATCGTCCTCGACGCGTATCAGCTTCTTGCCGCCGAACTCCACGGTAATCGCGATGCGCCGCGCGCCGGCATCCAGTGAGTTCTCGACCAGCTCTTTGATGACCGATGCCGGACGCTCGACGACTTCACCGGCGGCGATCTGGTTGGCAAGGTCGTCAGGGAGTCGATGGATCTTGCTCATTCAGATCCATTTGTTGAGCCGGAACAACACCAGCATGGCGCGCTGACTGCGGCCATGATGCCGCCGATCCACCAGAACTGCGCACCCGGCCCGCCCGGCAGGTGCGGCAGCTCGATGTTCATGCCCCACATGCCGGTCAGCACGGTGAGCGGCAGGAAGATCGTCGACATCACCGTCAGCACCTTCATGATCTGATTCAGGCGATTCGAGACGCTCGCCAGGTTCACCTCGAGCACGCCGTTCATCCGGTCCTGGAACAGGACCACTTCTTCGGTCAACCGAACGACGTGGTCGAACACGTCGCGAAACCGAAAGGCCATCTCATCGGAGATCATCGGGAACTCGCGCCGTGCCAGCCGGCCGATGGCATCGCGCTGCGGGATGAGCACGCGGCGCATCTGCGCCAGTTCCCGCTTCACCTTCATGACCTGACCAACCATCTGCGTGCGGCCCGCCATCGCGCGTTCTTCCAACGTCTCAACGCGATCCTCGAGGGCTTCGGTCACCGGCCGGTAGTTGTCCACCATCAGATCGACGATGCGGTGGCACAGCGAGACCGGCCCTTCGCTGAGCAGGTGCTCGTACTGACTGCACGCCGTCACGCAGCCGTTCGATGCTGCGCGACACCCGTCGTGCACGGTGACCAGGAAGTTGCGTCCGAGGAAGAAGTCGATGTCGCGCGTCGAGAACCCGCGCTCCGAGTTCGCCTGGCTGTCGATGCCATGAAGCACGAGATAGAGATAGTTGGGATACTGCTCCACCTTCGGGAACTGGAGCGAGCTGCGTGCGTCCTCGACCGAGAGTGGATGGAAGTGGAAGACGTCGTTCAGCGCGGCGAACTCGTCGTCGCTCGGGGCCGCCAGATCGACCCACAGCTTCGTCGCCGAGGACGGATCGAGCCAGGCCGGATCGATTCGATCCGCCTGTCTCGTCGCGCCGTTTTCGTGAACGTAGACCGAAATCAATCTCCTGCCTTCGCCGACAGCGCCGCCTGCGCCGCCGCCAGCCGCGCGACTGGCACGCGGTACGGCGAGCAGCTCACGTAGTTGAGTCCCACCTTCTCGAAGAAGTGAATCGACGACGGGTCGCCGCCGTGCTCGCCGCAGATGCCCAGCTTGATGTCGGGCCGGGTCTTGCGGCCCTTGATCACGGCGATGTCGACGAGCTGACCGACGCCGCTCTGATCGATCGTGGCGAACGGGATTCTTCTTCACGATCTCGAGCTCGGAATAGGTCGGCAGGAACGATCCCGAGTCATCGCGCGACATGCCCAGCCCGGTCTGCGTCAGATCGTTGGTGCCGAAGCTGAAGAACTCCGCCGATTGCGCGATCTCGTCGGCCGTCAACGCACCGCGCGGGATCTCGATCATCGTGCCGACGAGGTACTTGAGTTTCACCTTCTGCTCGGCTTCGACTTCGCGCGCCGCCTGATGCACGACCTCGATCTGCAGATCGAGCTCCTTCTTGAACGCGACCAGCGGAATCATGATCTCGGGCTGAACCTTGATGCCCTTCCTTCTGCACCATCGCCGCGGCCTCGAAGACGGCGCGCGCCTGCATCGCCGAAATCTCCGGGTAGCCGATGCCGAGGCGGCAGCCGCGGAAGCCGAGCATCGGGTTGAACTCGTGGAGCTGCTCGACCCGCGACTGAATGGTCTCGACCGGCACGCCGAGTTTCTGGCGCCAGATCCTTCTGCTGTTCCGGCGTATGCGGAAGGAACTCGTGCAGCGGCGGATCGAGGAAGCGAATCGTCGCCGGATAACCCTTGAGCGCGCGGAAGATGCCCGCGAAGTCCTCCCGCTGGTATGGCAGCAGCTTGGCGAGCGCCGCTTTCCTCTCCTCGAGCGTCTCGGCAAGGATCATCTCGCGCATCGCGTCGATGCGGTCGCCCTCGAAGAACATGTGCTCGGTGCGGCAGAGACCGATGCCGACGGCGCCGAAGGCGATCGCGTTCTGCGTCTGCTCGGGTGTGTCGGCGTTGGTGCGCACGTCCATGCGCGACGCGTCGTCGCACCACTTCATGAGCTGCTGGAAGCTCTTGAACTTCTCGGTCTTCCTGGCGGCCTCGTCTCCGTTGATGAGACCGGCGACGATCTCCGATGGCGCCGTCTTGACCTTGCCGGCGTAGACCTTTCCGGCGGTCCCGTCGATCGACATCCAGTCGCCTTCCTTGAACGTCTGCCCGTCGACCGTGACCGTGCGCCCCTGGTAGTCCACTTCGACGGCGGCCGCGCCGCAGACGCAGACCTTGCCCATCTGCCGCGCGACGAGCGCGGCATGTGACGACACACCGCCGCGCGCGGTGAGAATGCCCTCGGCTGCGATCATGCCGCGCAGATCTTCAGGCGATGTCTCGACGCGCACGAGCAGGACCGGCTCGCCCTTCTCGGCTGCGGTCACGGCGCGCTCGGCGTTCAGATAGATCCGCCCGGAGGCGGCACCCGGGACCGGCGGGCAACCCGGTCGCGATCGCCTTCGCCTTGGCGACCTCGGACGTGTCGAACACAGGCGCGAGCAACTGCTCGAGCTGGTCGGCCGGATTGCGCATGACCGCGGTCTTCCAGTCGATCAGCTTCTCCTTCTGCATGTCCATCGAGAACTTGAGCGCGGCCATCGCGGTGCGCTTGCCGTTGCGCGTCTGCAGCATGTAGACGACGCCGTCCTCGATGGTGAACTCGAAGTCCTGCACGTCCTTGAAGTGGCGCTCCAGCGTCTGGCGGATGCGCTCCAGCTCGTGATACGCCTTCGGCATGTGCTTCTTCAGCTCGCGCACCGGCTCGGGCGTGCGCACGCCGGCCACGACGTCTTCGCCCTGCGCGTTGATGAGGAACTCGCCGTAGAACTCCTTGACGCCATTGGCGGGATTGCGCGTGAACGCAACGCCCGATCCCGAGTTGTCACCCGTGTTCCCGTAGACCATCGCCTGCACGTTGACGGCGGTGCCCCACTCGGTCGGGATGTTGTACTTGCGGCGGTACACGATCGCGCGATCGTTCATCCAGGAACCAAAGACGGCGCCGACGGCGCCCATCAACTGCTCCCATGGCGAAGCCGGGAAGTTCTTGCCGACGCGCTCCTTGACGAGCGCCTTGAAGCGCACGACGAGCTCCTTCAAGTCGTCGACCGTGAGCTTGGTGTCCTCGATGTCCTGGTGATAGCGCTCGTGCTTGAGACCCTCGATGACGGTCTCGAACGGCTCGTGATCCTCGTCCGGGCGCTTCTGCACGCCGAGCACGACGTCGCCGTACATCTGCACGAAGCGGCGGTAGCAGTCCCACGCGAAGCGCGGGTTGTTGGTCTTCTTCGCGAGCGCCTCGACGGTCTGATCGTTGAGCCCGAGGTTGAGGATCGTGTCCATCATGCCGGGCATCGAATCGCGGGCGCCGGAGCGGACCGAGACGAGCAGCGGATTCTTCAGGTCGCCGAACTTCTTCTGCGTCTGCTTCTCGATGGCAGCGATGCCGGCCTTCATCTGGCCCTGCAGCGTCGACGGATAGCGTGCGCTTGTGCTCGTAGTAGTACGTGCAGACCTCGGTGGTGATCGTGAAGCCGGGAGGCACCGGCAGCCCAATGCGGCACATCTCGGCGAGGTTGGCGCCCTTGCCGCCGAGCAGCGGCTTCATCGTGCCATTGCCGTCCGTCTTCTTGCCGAACAGGTAGACGTACTTGCCAGCTCTTGCCGCTCGCCTTCGCGGCGCTGCCCTTCTTCTTCGCGGCACCCTTCTTCGCGGCAGCCTTCTTCGGCCACCTTCACTGTCTTTTTCTTCGCCATTCGAACTTCGCTGCTGAACCCCGTGTTCTACGTCTACACGCGTCAGCGCGTCAGGTCTCAGCCTGCGCGTCACCATCAGTCCGTCACGATCTCGGAAATGTCCGCAATGTCCAGGATCAACCCGCGCAGCGCCGCGACCAGCCCGAGCCGCGCCGCGCGCAGGCGCTCGTCTTCGGCCATGACGAGCACATCGTCGAAGAACTTCGCGACCGGCGGCTGCAGCGCCGCGATTCCGGTGAACGCATCGCGATAGTCGCCGCGCGAGGCCGCTGCACGGATGTCGCTCGCGCCGGCCTGCAGCGCCGAGACGAGCGCTCGCTCCGCCGGCTCCGTCAGCAGCGCCGTGTCCAGTGCCGCCGGCGCCGGCACACCTTTCGAGATGTTCTTCACCCGCTTGAGAAGCGTAGCAACACCAAGTAACGATTCCGAGCCGGACATCTGCGCCAGCGCCTCGAGCTTGCGCAGCGCCTCGAGCGGGCTGATGGCCGCCGGCCCGCCATGCGTTACGGCACGCACGCTGCGGATGTCGAAACCGCGTTGCTCGAGCAGGTACGACAGGCGGTCTCCCATGAACGACAGGAGCGCCGCCTCCGAATCGCCGAATCCGCCAAACGGCAGCGCCGCCTGTTCCAGTAGCCGCCCAAGCGGCAGGCGATTCTCGAGCCCGGCAAGGTCAGGCAGGTCCACGAGGATCTTCACGGCGCCCTGCGCCTGACGACGAAGGCCCAGCGGATCGCGCGAGCCGGTCGGCCGCTCACCCGCCCAGAACATCCCCACGACCGAATCGAGCTTGTCGGCGAGCGAGACGGCCGCCCACGTCACCGCGGCAGCCCCGAGCTGCTGCCGCGATCGGCGGCGCATCGGCCTCAACGCCGACCGGCAGGTAGTGGTAGTAGATCGCCTTCCAGATCTCCTCGGGCAGACCCTCTTCGCGAGCGTAGATTCCGCCCATCGTGCCCTGAAGCTCCGTGAGCTCCCGCACCATGTCGGTGGCCAGGTCCGCCTTGCAGAGTCGAGCCGCCTGCTCGGCGCGCGCCGCGGCGTCGGGGCGACCGAAGGCTTCCTCGGCGATCCACGCCGCGAGCGCCGCAATGCGATCGGCCTTCTCGCGATAGCTGCCGAGCTTCTTGTGAAAGAGGATCGTCGACAGCCGATCGATGCGCGACTCGAGCGTCGCCTTGCGATCTTCGTCCCAGAAGAATCGCGCGTCACGAAGCCGGGCCGTCAGCACCCGCTCGGAGTTGCGGGCGATGATCTCGGGGCGCTCGGCCTGCATGTTGATCACGGCGAGAAACGCCGGCTTCAGCCGCCCTTCTTCGTCCACCACCGGGAAGTAATGCTGGTGATGAATCATCGTCGTCGTCAGCACTTCCTCGGGCAGCTTGAGGAACTCGACCGGGATATGTCCGGCGACGACGGACGGGTACTCGACGAGGTCGGGCACTTCCTGAAGCAGCGACGACTGCGACGCGACCAGCCCGCTGACCCGCGCGCCGAGCTTGCGGGCGTGGGTTTCGAGCTCGCGACGGATCCGCTGCTCGCGCTCGGCGCGATCGAGGATGACGAAGTTCTCGAGCAGGCGCGCCTGGTAGTCGTCGAACGTCTTGACCTTGATGGCGCGCCCGGCGCGGCCGCTCGTCGTCAGGAAACGATGTCCGTACGTGTTGGGGCCTGACCGGATGTCCTGCACCGTCGGCCCTGCGCCAGCTCGGTCCGGCGAATGACGAAGGGCACGACGCGGCCGCCATAGAGGAGCACGAGCCAGCGGATGGGTCGCGCGAACGGCAGATCGCCCTTTCCCGTCTTCGAGGTACGCATCCCAGCGCATCTGCTTCGGGAACGTCATGTCGCGCAGCAGGCCGGCCATCAGATCGGCAAGCACGTCCACTGTCGCCTTCCCGCGCTGACGAACACGATAGGCGAGATACGTCCCCTTCGGGCGTCTCCTGCCGCTCCAGCGCCTCCACTTCGACGCCGTATTTCTTCGCAAACCCGGTGGCGGCGGGCGTGGGCTGACCGTCAGGCTTGAACGCCGCGGACACCGGCGGACCGGTGACGAGCTCCTCGAAGTCGGTCTGACGCTCGGACAGCTTCGCCACGCGCGCGGTCAGCCGCCTGGGCGTGCTGTAGGTTTCGGCCGCCCCTTCACCAGTCAGCCTGAATTCCTTCAGGCGAGCGTCGAGGTGACGTCCGAGCTGCGCCGTCAGACCTGGCAGCCAGCTCGCGGGGATCTCCTCGCAGCCGATCTCGATGAGCAGCTCGCGATCGAGTCCCGTCACAGCGCCCTCCGACGCATTTCTTCTCTTCAGGCCCGACATACGCCTTGGCGATGCGAATCGCGAGCTGACGCACCCGGAGGATGTAGGCCGTGCGTTCGGTCACGCCAATGCTTCCGCTCGAGTCGAGGATGTTGAACAGGTGCGAGCACTTCAAACAGTGTTCGAGCGCCGGCCACACGAGACCAGACGCCAGCAGCTTTTCTGCGAAGGCGAAGTTCCTGTCGAAGAGGTCGCGGTGAACGGCCGCGAACTCCTCGGCCGGCATGTCCACGTGGCCGAATGCGTACTTCGACTGCTCGATCTCCTCCTGCAGCCGGACCTCCGCGTATTTGACGCCGCCGCCCCACTCGAGATCGAAGACGTTGTCCACGCGCTGAAGGAACATGGCGATGCGCTCGAGCCCATACGTGATCTCGCAGGAGATCGGAGCGAGGTCCATCCCGCCGACCTGCTGGAAGTACGTGAACTGCGTGATCTCGAGCCCGTCGAGCAGCACCTGCCACCCGATGCCCCATGCGCCGAGCGTCGGCGATTCCCAGTTGTCCTCCTCGAACCGGATGTCGTGCTGACGCGGGTTGATCCCGCAGGCTTCGAGGCTATCGAGATAGAGCTGCTGCACTTCGTCGGGCGACGGCTTCAGGATGACCTGATACTGATGGTGCTTGAACAACCGATTCGGGTTCTGTCCGAACCGGCCGTCATCAGGACGACGCGAGGGCTGGACGTAGGCCACGCTCCACGGCTTCGGCCCGAGCACGCGAAACAGCGTTTCCGGATGCGAGGTTCCGGCTCCGACTTCGAGATCGAGCGGTTGCTGCAGCAGGCATCCGTGAGACGCCCAGAACGCCGACAGCTTGAGAATGAGATCTTGAAGGGTCACGCTCAACTCGTTCAGGCGTGACGACGAAGGTCGCGAAGCACGCGGTCCGATTTCAACGTTTTCTCCAGATGCATCGTGATGAGCGTCCGATGCACGTTCTCCAACTCTCTCAACGCCCGAGGATCGACTGGCACCGAAGCCACCTGCTGGGGCGGCACCGTGCGCGACCCCGCGAGAAATGCTATCGCCGCGGCCGACAGGCCCGAATGCGATTCCGGATACAGGCCCTGCAACCGCAGGAGCCAGTACTCGAAATACCGCGCCAGCGGTTCAACCGGAGCACCAGCCGAAAGCGCGTCCAGCATCGACGCTCCCAGCCGATAGAGCCGGTCGTCGGCGTCCGCCTCCTGCGCCCACTCATCGAGCAGCTCGGCAAAATAGCTGACATATCCGAGGGCGTCCGGACTGCCGAGCGTCAAAGGCGATCGAAACGTTTCCGCGTAGTTCAGACCTACCAGTTCCCGCCGCTCCTTCTCGAAATAGGCAACCCTGACCTCGGTCATCGGCTCGAGCGCCCCCGTGAACGACGAACGTGGCCGGCGGGCGCCCTTGGCCACACCACGCTTCTTGCCCCGATCCCGCGTCAGGAAGACGACAATCCTGTCAGCTTCACCGAGCTTGTAGGTGCGGAGTATCAGCGCCTCGGCGGTGTAAAGCGGCACGAATACGCACTATTTTATGCCGTCTCACACCAGATAACGCGCGAACACCGTCGCCAGGCCCAGAAACGAGAAGAAACCGAACATATCGGTCATCGTCGTGATGAACACCGACGAGGCCAGCGCCGGATCGACGTTGGCGGCCCGCAACCCGAGCGGCACCAGCGTGCCGGCGGCGGCGGCGACGAACATGTTGATGATCATCGCCAGTCCAAGCACCAGCCCGAGCGTCGGGGTTTCCGCGCACCATCCACACCACTACCGCCGCCGTGGCACCGAGCACGACACCATTGCCGAGGCCGACGAGCACCTCTTTGAGCAGCGCCTTCCTCGAATTGCTCCACGACAGCTCACCTAGCGCAATGCCCCGAACGATGACCGTCAACGTCTGCGTGCCGGCGTTTCCGCCCATACCGGCCACGATGGGCATGAAGACGGCGAGCACGGGAAACAGATCGATCGTGCCCTCGAACAGCCCCACGACGGCGGCGGCGAGGAACGCCGTGACCAGGTTGATGCCGAGCCATGGCAGCCGTTTGCGAAGCGATTCGGCTGCCGGCGTGAACGCCCGCTCATCGCCGGCGACGCCGGCCAGCCGGTAGATGTCCTCGGTGGCCTCGTCCTTGATGACGTCGATGACGTCATCGACGGTGATGATCCCGACGAGTTTGTTCTCCGCATCGACCACCGGAATCGCCAGCAGGTTGTAGGCGGCGACCTGCCGCGCCACCTCTTCCTGATCCATGTCGACGCGGGCGCTGATGATGTCCGCCGTCATGATGCGCTTGAGCGGCGTCTCCGGCGACACGAGCAGCAGCCGGCGCAGCGAGACGACACCCACAAGATGGCGGCGCTCGTCGACGACGTAGAGATAGAAGACCATCTCGACGTCGCGCGCGCTCTGAATCTCGGTGATCGCTTCACCGACCGTTATGTCTTCGCTCAGTGCGAAGACATTCGGGTTCATGATGCGGCCGGCCGTCCGCTCTGCGTACTCGAGCAGGTTCTCGACGACGCCCGACTCCTTCGGGCGCATCAGGTGGAGAACCGCCGCGGACAATTCTTCCGGCAGGTAATCAATCAGCGCGGCAGCATCGTCGGAGGGGATGTCCTGTGCGAGCTTGGCGATCTCCTCGGCGGGGCGGGTGGCCAGGAGCGCGGCACCAGCTTCCGGCCCGAGCTCGGAGACCGCCTCCATCGCCAGCCGGCCGTTGCGATCGGCCAGCACGGTGAAGGTCGCCTCGCGTTCCTTGTCCTGAAGCTCGGTGAAGATCTGCGCGAGATCGGCCGGGTGCTGCTTCTGGAGCAGATTCAAAAGGTTCGCAGTCGCACCAATGCGCAGCAGTCGTCTGACCGAGTCGAGAACGAGATCAATTCTGCGCTGCGCCGCCATCTGCGAGTCCGCTCACATCCACAAAATCCTTAATCTACCACGCGGTCACGACATCGAGTCAGCCAGAGTATCGAGCTTCAGCACGGTGTTCCAGTTCCGCGCCGTCCCTCGCGTCTCGAGCTGCTTCTCGATCAGCGCCGCAGTAAGACGCGAACGTCCTATGCCGTCTGGGTAGACGATGTAGGCGCAGCGGCCGTCGGCCCGGACGATCTCCCGCCCCTGGATCGCGCCCTGCAGCGCCGTCACGCTCGCCGGCTGCGGCGCGGCCTTGAGCGGCATGACAAGCAGATGACTCGGATCCTGCTTCGCCTCACGCGGGAACGGGTTGGCCGCTATGAGCGCCTTCCACTCGTTGTCGGAGCGGACGAGAACATCGGTGGCCAGGCTGAGTCGTTTTGAGAGCGCACCTTCGATCAGCTGCTCCAGGGCAGTGGCCGAACGCACGTCGCTCGCGAAGACGACGTTGCCGCTCTGCAACAGCGTCTGCACGTCCCGCGCACCGAGACCCGTCAGGAGGTCGCGCAGGTCGGACATCGCGATCTTGTTGTGCGCACCGAGGTTCACGGCTCGGAGCAGGCCAATACAGGTCGTCATCAATCTTCCCGTCTGCAGTCTACTGCCTCGACGCTCGCATGCGGCTGAATCGCGGCGCCCTCCTCACGCTCAATTACGGTTCTCTCTTTTCCGTTGCGGTTGTGTGAGCGCCGGGGCGGTGCATCCGCAAAAACCTTCGGAAACTCGCTGGCATACCGGCTGCACTCTCGGGCGCGTGCTCGCCCGTCCCCGCGTCATCGTTTCGCTTTCAGATCCGGTGGAAGGGGAAGCCGTCGCAGACTGGCTGCGAGCCGACGGATTTCGAACCAGTGCTGCGTTCCACGGCCCAGGCGGCGGCCGCCGAGATGCTCTTGCCCTTCGCGCTCCTCATCGCCGACGTGTCGCATCGGCGCCTGTTGGTGGAGCATCGCGGCCGCAATCCCCGAACGCCCACGATCCTGATTGGCAACGCCGCCACCGCGTCGCAGGGTGACGCCCTTCAAACGATGTACCTCAGTCGCCCGGTCGACCGCGCAATGCTCACGTGCTTTGTCGCGATGGCCATTCTGGATCCCAGGCCAGTTCGCCGATCGCTTCGTAAGACCGTCGACCGGTTCGACGCCGTGGCCGACGGTGCTCCGGCGCACATCGTCGACGTCAGCCTCGAAGGGCTGCGCCTGGAGATGGCGCGCGACCGCCGCTCGCCTCTGCCTCCCTACTTCACAATCCGGGTTCCGATCGTTGGCGTGACCATGGTCGTCCAGAGAATGTGGACCCAGTCGTCGTCACGCCCGGATGCGACGATCTGGTACGGTGGGGCGCTGTCTCAGAATCGCGTGAGCGTCCAACAGGCGTGGCGGGCATTCGTGGATAACGTCCCGGTTGTGACCTACCCGTAGGCGGCGTTCGAGGCGCCAAGCGACAGCTACTGGTTTCCCCTGTTCTGCAGGTTGATCTCGTCGAGCATCCGCTCGTCGTTCCGCCACTCTGACTTGACCTTCACGTGCAGGTCGAGGAACACACGTGATTCGAAGTGCGCCTCGAGCCCGATGCGCGCCGCGGTGCCGATCTGCTTGATCATGTCGCCGCCCTTGCCGACCACAATCGCTTTCTGCGACTCGCGCTCGACCAGGATCGTGCAATAGAGCTTCAGCAGCGAGTCCTCGCTCTCATCGAAGCGATCGACGACGACGGCCGTGGAGAACGGCAACTCGTCGCGGGTGAACTCCAGCACCTGCTCGCGAACGATCTCCGAGACAAAGAATCGCTCGGTCTGATCCGTCAGGTAGTCTGGCGGATACAGCGGCTCTCCTTCGGGGAGGTATTGGAGGAAGAGTTGCTCGAGCGTGTCGATGTTGGTCCCGTCCACGGCCGATACAGGCACGATCTCAGCGAACGGATACGCGCGGCGATAATGGTCGATGAGCGGCAGCAGCCTGGATTTCGCGATCGCGTCGACCTTACTGAGCACCAGAAGCACCGGCGCCTTGACCTCCTTCAGGACGTCGACCAGGTATCGGTCACCGGGACCCGGTTTCGCTGATGCATCGACGACGAGCGCAAGCACATCGACCTCGCGCATCGCCTCGAGCGCGACGTCGACCATTCGCACGTTCATTCGATGGGTGGGCTTGTGGACGCCGGGCGTGTCCACGAACACGACCTGACCGCCAGGTGCGTCCCCCGATAGCGAAGGCGGGTAGTTCTTCACGCCGACGACGCGCGTCCGCGTGGTCTGCGGTTTGTCCGAGACGATGGCGAGCTTCTGGCCGACGATGCGATTGAGCAGCGTGGACTTGCCGGCATTTGGGCGGCCGATGAACGAGACGAAGCCGGCTTTCACGGACAACGCCCAACTCCCAACGTCCAACTCCCAATTTGGAATTGGGAGGTGGAGTTTGGGGGTTATTCGGCGGTCGCAGTTGCATCTTTACGTCGCCGCGCCCTGATCTTGGTGACTCGACGGCGTTCGACCTCGAGTACCTCGAACGAGAGCCCGTCGATATCGACGACTTCACCCACGTACGGCATGCGGCCCAGCGACGAGAGCAGGTATCCGCCGACGGTCTCGAACCCTTCGCGCTCGATCTCCACGCCAAGGCGATCGCGCACCTCGTCGACGCTGACCTTTCCGCTGAACACGAACACCCCGTCGCCTTCGTCGATGACCGTTTCGCTCTCGACATCGTACTCATCGCGGATCTCACCAACGATCTCCTCGAGCAGATCCTCGACGGTAACGAGCCCGCCGGTTCCGCCGTACTCGTCGACGACAATCGCCATCTGCGCCTGACGGCGCTGCATCTCCTTGAGCAGCTCCGATACCCGCTTGCTCTCCGGCACGAAGTACGCCGGACGCATCATGGTGGTCAACGGCGGTTCGGCCGTCGGCGGCAACGCGACCAGGTCCTTGACGAACACAATCCCGAGGATGTTGTCGAGATTGTCGCCGTAGACCGGCATGCGCGAGTACTGCTCCTCGCGGAACAGCGTGCGGAGGTCCTGAATCGTCGCGTCCGCACGGATCGCCACGATGTCCGGTCGCGGCGTCATGACTTCACGAACGACGGTCTCGGTGAAGTCGACGATCGACTGCAGGAGCTCGCGTCCTTCCTCCTGTGAAATCGTTCCTTCTTCCTGCTCGCCTTCCTTCGCCGGAGCCTGCTGCGCGGCGTCTGTCGCTCCGTTGGGAACCTCGCGACGCACACCGATCACCTGCAGGATCGTAGCCGTCACCGGCGTCAGGAGCTGGGCGATGGGATGAAACACCGGCAGCAGGACGTCGAGTACGGCCTCGGGGTCACGTCGCACGATGAGCATCGGCAGCACGTGCTCGCAGACCACGACGAACGCGACCAGCGACACAATGAACGTCGTCACCGAAAGACTGTCGTGGATGTCGCTCAGTCGCGCGATCAACGCTCCCGCCAGCACGGTGCACACGCCAATGAGCAACCGAACCGGGACAAACAGCTGCAGCGGGTCGTCGAGGTAGTGCCCCAGGCGATCGTCGCGGCCGCCACGTTCGGCCATCAGCCGTAGCGACAGCCGCATGAGCGCACTGAAAGCGGCCTGCACCACGCCAAGAAATACTGTCGCGCAGCCGAGGAGGAACAGCGCAAGTGGAGTCATCTCCGACCCCGCTCGATCAGACCTTCGCGCAAGCCACCCTTCCGGCGCAGTCGACGCTCAACCCGGGCCATCCGGCCGTCATCGTGCTCGTGATCATAGCCAAGAAGGTGCAGCAGGCCGTGCAAGGCCAACACCCGCAATTCGACCTGGACCGGGTGGCCCGCCTGCCGGGCCTGACGCCGCGCAACTCCGCTCGCTATCACGACTTCGCCGAGGAAACCGGGCTCCTCGGCCGCGAACGACAGCACGTCCGTTGGGACGTCCTTTGCGCGGTATCTTGCGTTGAGCTGCCGCACACGCGCGTCGGAAGTCAGTGCCACGACCACCGCACCCCGGGCACCCCTCGGGGCCGTCGCCTGCAGCCAGCGGCCAAGACCGGGTGCGCGAAGGCGACCCGCGCTGACGACTTCCACCGACAGCGCCGCCGGCCTCTCGGCCGGCATGCGTTTGGAAGGGCGGTCGGCGCCCGACCCGCCGCTACGAGCGCCCATCTCCACCGCGTCCGGTCGAGAACGCGTCGTACGCCTTGACGATCTGCTGCACGAGCCGGTGACGCACGACGTCCTTGTCGTCGAAGTAGATGAAGCCGATGCCCTCGATGTCTTTGACGATCCGCAGCGCCTCGACGAGACCCGACGTGCGTGGATGCGGCAGATCAATCTGGGTGATGTCGCCGGTGACGACCGCCTTGGAGCCGAAACCAAGCCGCGTCAGGAACATCTTCATCTGCTCGGACGTGGTGTTCTGCGCCTCGTCGAGGATGACGAACGCGTCGTTCAGCGTCCGGCCACGCATGAACGCAATGGGCGCGACCTCAATCGTGCCGCGCTCCACGAGTCTTGTTGCGCGCTCGGTGTCCATCATGTCGTAGAGCGCGTCGTACAGCGGGCGCAGATAGGGATTGACCTTCTCCTGGAGGTCGCCGGGAAGAAAGCCGAGCTTCTCACCCGCCTCGACCGCGGGCCGAGCCAGGATGATCCGGCTCACCTTCTTCGCCAGGAGATAGCTGACGGCCTGCGCCATCGCGAGATAGGTCTTTCCTGTTCCCGCGGGGCCGACGCCGAAGACGATGTCATAGCGCTCGATTGCCTCGAGATAGCGTCGCTGGTTGGTACTCTTGGGATTGACGCGCCGCCGGGTTCCTTCGGGTTGCTTCTGTCCTTCGCGCAGGAAGTAATGCCGGAGGTCGACGTTCTCATCGTTGGCCATCAGCTGCACCGCGGTCTTGACGTCCCCGTTCCTCAGCTCGTACCCCTCCGAGATCAGATTGACCAGCTGCTCGAAGATCCGCTCGACACGCTGCTCCGCCGATCGCTCACCCTCGACGATGAGCTCGTCGCCGTGGGTGCGGATCTGGACGCCGAGGACCGACTCGATGTGCTTGAGGTTGCCGTCGTGCGCGCCGTAGAGCGTTTCGAGACCTTGCTGGGGCAGGGCGATTTTCTTCATTCAATCTCCGGTGCCGCTCCTTCTACGACTTTCGGACCTGCAGATGCAATTCCCGTAACTGCTTCTGATCGACCGCCGAGGGGGCATCCGACATGAGGTCGACCGCCGCCGCCGTCTTCGGGAACGCAATGACTTCACGGATCGAACTCTCACTGCCGAGGATCGCGGCAATACGGTCCAGCCCGAGCGCGATGCCGCCATGTGGCGGTGTGCCGTACTCGAGCGCCTCCAGGAAGAACCCAAAGCGGAGCCTGGCTTCTTCGTCGCTGATATTCAGCAGAGAAAAGATCCGGCGCTGCGTCTGAGCGTCGTGGATACGGATGCTGCCGCCACCGATCTCGCTGCCGTTGAGCACCAGATCGTAGGCCTTCGCACGCGCAGAGCCCGGGTCAGAGTCGAGTTTGCCGACGTCCTCGTCGAGCGGTGACGTAAACGGGTGATGCATCGAGACGTACCGGCGATCTTCCGCGTCCCACTCGAGCAGCGGAAAGTCGACGACCCACGTGAAGGCAAAGGTGTCGCCGTCGAGCAGGCCCGCCTTCCTGGCCAACATCAACCTGAGCTGGCCGAGCAGCTTGGAGGTCGCGTCCGGCTCTCCTGCCGCGATGAGCAGCAGACCGCCCTGCTCCACGCCGGCAAGGTCGAGCACACCGCGTACCGACTCCTCGCCAAGCGCCTTCATGATCGAGCTCGTGACCGTCCCGTCATCAGCACGGCGCGCCCACACCAATCCAGTGGCGCCCATCGCTTTGGCTTGATCGACGATGCCGTCCACCTCGCTGCGCGAGTAGCCGCCCGCTTTGGGAACGACGAAGCCGCGGACCGTTCCGCTGCTCGCGACAATCTCCTTGAAGACGCGAAAACTCGACTCGCGGAAGAATTCGCGCAGGTCCTGGATCGGCATCCCGCACCGAAGGTCTGGCTTGTCGGAGCCGTACTTCGCGATGGCATCCGCGTACGCCATCCGTGGAAACGGCGTTTCGATCTCGCGACCGACGACGGCGAAGATCTCGCGCATCAACGGCTCGATGATCCCGAAGATGGTCTCCGGCCGCGCGAACGACATCTCGACGTCGACCTGGGTGAACTCCGGCTGCCGGTCCGCGCGCAGGTCCTCGTCGCGGAAGCACTTGCAGATCTGCACGTAGCGATCCATGCCGGCGATCATCAGGATCTGCTTGAAGATCTGCGGCGACTGCGGCAACGCGAAGAACTCGCCCGGGTGCACGCGGCTCGGCACGAGGTAATCGCGCGCGCCTTCGGGCGTGGACTTGGTGAGAATCGGCGTCTCGATCTCGAGAAAGCCGTTCGCATCGAAGTACTTCCGGATGGCCGTCGTCAGCTTGTGACGCAGGATGATGTTGTTCTGAAGCTTCGGCCGCCGCAGGTCGAGATACCGGTACTTGAGACGTACGTCTTCGGAGACCGGAGAATCGTCCGCAACCGAAAACGGCGGCGTCTTCGCCTCGTTCAGCACGACGAGCTGACGCACGACGACCTCGACCTCTCCGGTCGGTAGCTTCGGGTTCACGGTCTCAGGCGACCGGCGGCGGACACGTCCGCAGACCCCCACCACGTACTCGGAGCGAAGGCGCTTCGCCTTGTTCATGAGCGCCTCATCGTCCTTGTCGAACACGATCTGCGTCACGCCGCCACGATCGCGCACATCGATGAACAGCAGCCCGCCAAGGTCGCGTACTCGATGCACCCATCCGAGCAGCACGACATCGGCTCCGACGTCATCGGTGCGAAGCGCGCCACAGGTGTGCGTGCGTGTCAGGTCGCCAAGTTGCTCAGCCACGTTGCCTCAGTCCCTCGTGAATGGCGCCGCCGGCGGCGGCTTGATCGTAGGTCGCCTGCGTCTGGGTCTTCAGGTTCTTCACGGTCACCGTGGCCGCCGCGATCTCGTTACTCCCCAGTATCGCGACGAACGGAATGCCCAGAGAATCAGCGTACTTGATTTGCTTGCCGATCTTGTCGGCATCCGGATAGACCAGGACGCGAAGCCCCGATTGGCGGAGCAGGCCGGCGACCCGGATGGCATGGGGCACATCGGCAGCGTCGAATACGGCCATCATCACGTCGGCGGCAGTCGTGGTGAGATTTGGTGGGAACATGCCTCGCTCCCCCATCACCACGAGAATCCGCTCGAGACCGAGCGAGAATCCGCATGCCGGGACGCTCTGCCCCAGGAACATGCCCACCAGGTTGTCGTAGCGCCCGCCGCCGCCGAGACTGCCGGCGAGGTCGGGCACGTTCACTTCCATGATCGCCCCCGTGTAGTACGACAGACCCCGGGCCAGGCTCGGATCGAAATAGAGGTGATCTGCCGCAGGCGTGTTCTCTATCAGCAGAAAAATCTGGCGCAGGTTCTTGACCGAGGGCGAATCGTCCTCCGCTCCCGACACGAAGTCCGCAACGCTTTGCAGGCCGGCCATCGGTCCGCGAGTCAGGAGGTCCTGGGCTATCCGTCCCGCGAACACGTCGGTGAGCGACTCGATCGATTTGGCGCTGATGCCGCGCTCGGCCATCTCCGTCGCGACACCCTCTATCTTGATCTTGTCCAATTTGTCGAGCGCGACCAGCGCATTGCCATGCAGTTCCGCCGGGATGCCAGCGGCGTCGAGGAGTTCGGTCAGCAGCTGTCGATGATTCAGGCGCAGGTGGAAGTCGGTAAAACCGAGCTCGGTGAGCGCGACCGACACGGCGACGCACAACTCCGCCTCGATGACGGGTGATGTGGATCCGAGCGCGTCGACGTCGCACTGGTAGAACTCGCGAAACCGCCCACGCGCCGGGCGGTCGGCACGCCACACCGGTTGAATCTGGTAGCGCTTGAAGAGACGTGGCAGCTTGCTCTGATACTGGGCGACCACGCGCGCCAGCGGCACCGTCAGGTCGTAGCGCAACGCCAGGTCCGCCTGGCCACTGGCTTCGTGTTCGCCGCGCTTGAGAATCTTGAAGATGAGCTGATTGCCCTCCTCGCCGTACTTCCCCATGAGCGTCTCGAGGTTCTCGACAGCCGGTGTTTCCAGAGGCTCGAACCCGTAACGCTCGTAGACACGGCGGATCACGCCGATGACGTACTCTCGACGCCGGATGTCTTCCGGGAGGAAGTCGCGCATGCCGCGCGCTGGCTCTGTGCGCGGCATCTAGGCAGGAGAGCAGTCGAATCGAGCGGTGCAACCAGCTGGCAGACGGAAGCATCAGATTGATTATAGGGCTCTCGGCTCCGGGCTCTGAGACCGAGAGCCAACAGCGAAGCCGAGAGTCGTTACAACCGTGGCAGCGTCAATCCCTGCTGTTTCTGGTACTTGCCCTTCTTGTCCGCGTAAGAGACTTCGCAGATCTCGTCGCTCTGGAAGAACAGCACCTGGGAAATCCCTTCGTTGGCGTAGACCTTCGCAGGCAGCGGCGTCGTGTTGGAGATCTCGAGCGTGACGAAGCCTTCCCACTCCGGCTCGAACGGCGTGACGTTCACGATCAAGCCACACCTGGCGTATGTCGACTTCCCGACGCAGACGGTGAGGACGTCGCGCGGGATGCGGAAGTACTCCACGGTCTTGGCCAGGGCGAACGAATTCGGCGGGATGATGCAGACGTCGGTCTTCATATCCACGAACGATCGATCGTCGAAGTTCTTGGGATCGACCACGGTATTGTTGATGTTTGTAAAGACCTTGAACTCGTCCGCAACGCGGATGTCATAGCCGTACGAGGAGAGCCCGTAGGAAATGACCCCCTGCCGCACCTGCCGATCCTCGAACGGCTCGATCATGCCGTGCTCGAGCGCCATGCGCTTGATCCATTTGTCCGCCTTGATCGAGGGCATCGTGGTGTCTCGGCTCCGGGCTCTCGGCTTCAGCTCTGGTTCGTTAACGTCGTCCCAGCAACATCAGGACGAGAGTCAGCACGATGCTGGCAATAATGGACGAGGCAAGCGGAAAGTAGAACGTGAAGTTCCCTCTTCGAATCGTGAAGTCGCCGGGCAACCGGCCAATCGGGAGCCCCATCGTCATCAGGACCCCCACGCCAGCCACCAGCAATCCAACGATGATGAGCGTGCGTCCCACGTGCCGGTCTCCGGTTCCTGCGTCAGATCAGCTCCATCCCGCGGAAGAAGTATCCCAGCTCGAAGGCCGCTGTTTCGGGGGCGTCCGAACCGTGCGTGGCATTTCGCTCGATCGACGTGCCGAAGTCCTTCCGCAGCGTGCCCGACTCGGCCTTGGCCGGATCAGTGGCACCCATCGTCGCACGCCAGGCCTTGATCGCGTCCTGCTTTTCGAGCGCGAGCAGAATGCAGGGACCGGATGACATGAAGTCGGTCAGGCCACCAAAGAAGGGGCGCTCACGATGAACGGCGTAGAACCCTTCCGCTTCTTTCTTGGTCAGGTGCTGCAGCCGCATCGCGCGCACTGTGAAGCCGGCCGCCTCGATGCGCGCCAGGACCTGACCGGCTTTCCGGCTCGCCACTGCGTCCGGCTTGATAATCGCAAACGTTCGTTCCATATCCCTCGACTCAGAACCTAGCTGTCAACCTCCAACTCCCAACGTCTATCGCTTGTCCAACCCCCAACGATTCCGATCACACTAGGGAGTTGGGAGTTGGCGGTTGGGAGTTGACACCCTTACGCGTCAGCGTCCGAGCGCTTCCTTCATCTTCGCGCCCATGTCCGCCGGACTCTTCACGACGTGGACGCCGGCCTTGCTCAGCGCATCCATCTTCTCAGCCGCTGTTCCCTGTCCGCCGGCGATGATCGCTCCAGCGTGGCCCATGCGCCGTCCCGGCGGTGCGGTCTGGCCGGCAATGAACCCGACGACAGGTTTGCGGAACTCCCTTGCGATATAAGCAGCCGCATCCTGCTCGGCCGTCCCGCCGATCTCGCCTATCATGATGACGGCATCGGTATCGGGATCGTCCTTGAACAGCTTCAACGCATCGATGAAGCTGGTCCCGATCAAAGGGTCGCCACCGATTCCGATGCAGGTCGTCTGCCCCATCCCCTGCTTCGATAGCTGATGGATCGCTTCGTACGTGAGAGTGCCGCTCTTCGACACGATGCCGATTCGCCCCTCGCGACAGATGTGACCCGGAATGATGCCGGCCTTCGCCTGCCCGGCAGTGATGATGCCAGGACAGTTGGGCCCGATGAGCCGCGTGGACTTCCCTTCCATGAAGGTCATGACCTTCAGCATGTCGATGGTGGGAATGCCCTCAGTGATGCAAACCACGAGCGCGACACCCGCGTCGGTCGCCTCCATGATCGCGTCGGCCGCAAACGGCGGCGGCACGAAGATCATGCTCGCATTCGCTCCAGTTTCGCGGACAGCGTCGTGCACACTGTTGAAGATCGGCCATCCTTCGTGGCTCGTCCCTCCTTTGCCGGGAGTCACGCCACCGACGACCTTCGTCCCATACGCTGCTGCCGCCTTGGCGTGGAAGGTACCCTCACGCCCGGTGAGCCCCTGAACAATCAGTCGACTGTTTCTATCCAGCAGGACAGCCACTACTTACCCCTCGCGAGTGAGACGACCTCATCCGCCGCCTCACCCATGGAATCGGCCGTGGTGAAGTTCAGGCCGCTCTCACGCAGCAGCCGCTTCCCCTCTTCGACGTTGGTGCCTTCCATCCGGATGACGATCGGCACCCGGACGCCCAGTTCCTGCACCGCGGCGATCACGCCCTGCGCCAGCACATCGCACCGGAGGATCCCACCGAAGATGTTGATCAACACGGCCTTGACGTTGCGGTCGGCCATGAGAATGCGGAATGCGTTCTTGATTTGCTCCGCGTTGGCACCACCACCGACATCCAGGAAGTTTGCCGGCTCGCCACCGGCCAGCTTGATGATGTCCATCGTCGCCATGGCCAGGCCCGCGCCGTTGACCATGCACCCGATGTTGCCGTCGAGCCTGATGTAGTTGAGCGAAAACTTCGACGCCTCGACTTCGAGCGGATCCTCTTCGGCCAGATCCCTCAGGTCGCGCAGGTCGGGGTGACGGTAGAGCGCGTTGTCGTCGAACGAGACCTTGGCGTCGAGTGCCAACAGATCGCCGCCCTTGGTCAGGATGAGCGGGTTGATCTCGATCATCGACGCATCGGTCTCGATAAACGCCTTGTAAATGGCCTCGAGCAACTTCACGAGCTTGTTGGCGGGACCCGCGGCGAGCCCCATGCCGAATCCCAGCTTCCTGGCCTGAAACGGGATGACGCCCGTTCCCGGGTCGATATGCTCGCGAAGAATCTTCTCAGGCTCGCGCGCCGCGACCTCCTCGATGTCCATGCCACCTGAAGCGCTGCAGATAATTACCGGACTTGCTGACGCGCGGTCGATGACGATGCTCAGATAGAGCTCGCGATCGATCTCGAGTCCCTCTTCAATCAGCAGACGCCCAACCTTGCGCCCTTCGGGCCCGGTCTGGTGAGTGACCAGCGTCATGCCGAGCATCTGTTTCGCGAGTTGCTCGGCCTCGTCGGGTGATTTCGCGATCTTGACGCCGCCGCCCTTGCCGCGACCGCCGGCGTGAATCTGCGCCTTCACGACCGCGATCTTGCCCCCGAGACGGCGGGCGATCTCGCCGGCTTCCTGCGACGTAAATGCGACTTCGCCGCGCGGGACGGTCACACCGAAGCGCGCCAGCGCTGACTTGGCTTGATACTCGTGAATTTTCACAGGGGAATCCGTCTCCGGCCAAACAGCAATGTCGTGTCACGGGCTTCAGCCGTCCAACGGACACAGACAACCATTTATCGTAGTCCATCCCCAACTTCCAATTACCAATGCGGCCAGTCGAGTGCCTGGGAGTCGGAAACGGGAGTTGGCAGTTCACATGCCGATGACGTCGACAAGCTCCTTGACGGCACCGGCAGACTTCTTCAGTGCCGCGTCTTCTTCCGCCGTCAGCTTGATCTCGACGATCTGCTCGACGCCTTTGGCTCCGAGCTTCACTGGCACGCCAACGAACAGATCGCGGATGCCGTACTCACCCTGGAGAAACACCGAGCAAGGCAGGATCTTTTTCTTGTCCTTGAGAATCGCTTCGCACATCTCGGTCGCCGCCTGACCAGGGGCATACCAGGCGCTCGTGCCCACCAGCTTCGTGATCTCCGCGCCGCCGTCGGCGGTGCGCTTGCAGATCGCGTCGATCCGATCCTTCGACAGCAACTCGGTCAGCGGGATTCCCGCAACCGTCGAATATCGCGGGAGCGGCACCATCGTGTCGCCGTGACCGCCGAGCACGAAGGAGTGCACGTTCTCGACCGAGACCTTGAGTTCCATTGCCACGAACGTGCTCATCCGGGCCGAGTCGAGCACGCCGGCCATTCCAATGACGCGCTCGCGAGGAAATTTGGTCAAACGAAAAAGCGCCTGCGACATCGCATCGAGCGGGTTGGCAACGGGCACGACGATCGCATTCGGGCAGTGCTGCGCGAGGTTGGGCGCGATGCTCTTCATGATCTCGAAGTTGTCGCGCACGAGGTCGTCGCGACTCATGCCCGGCTTCCTCGGCTTGCCGGAGGTGATCACGACGATGTCGGATCCGGCGGCAGCACTCCAGTCCGCGCCACCGATAAGCCGCGAGTCCGATCCAATGATTGGACAGGTCTCGTAGATATCGAGCGCGACGCCCGCGGCCTTCTGCTCGGCGATGTCGATGATGACGACATCGGCCAGCTCCTTCTCCGCGATCGCGCGAGCCACTGTCATGCCGACGTTACCGGCGCCACCTACCACTGTTACTTTGCGATTCATGCGTTCCTCGTCTCGCACGTGCGGCTTAGGTCACTGTCCCACAGCCGAGCGTCGAAGTACTAACAGTTTCTGTTGAAAAGCCTGTTGAAAAGCACGTCTTCAACCACGATCGTTGCGGATGATCCCGAATGTTTTAGCGGTTTGCACCATCGTAGTGCGAGCGTTACATCACCGCCATGGACACGACTCCACGGGCTGCGGTTTTTCACTCGTCCAAAGCGCCAAGTATAATCTCCGATCGCTGGTCGACGTTCCAAACGTCACAACGGAATGTCGAATGAACTCAGAACACAGCCGACGCTGTAGCCCGTAGCCGAGTCAATCCCACCGTGAAGATTCTCGTTGCTGACGACCTGCCATCCTCCGCGCTCGATCTGTTACGTGCCGAAGGTTGGGACATCGACGCCCGTACCGGCCGCACACTCGAGCAACTGGCCGCCGACATCAAAGATGCCGACGCCATCGTCGTTCGAAGCGCAACGCGAGTGACATCCACGCTCATCGCGGCCGCCCCCAAGCTTCGTGCCATCGCACGAGCGGGAACTGGCGTGGACAACGTCGACGTTCCGGCCGCGAGCGCTCGCGGGATCGTGGTCATGAACGCGCCGGGCGCGAACAGCGTCAGCGTTGCCGAACTGGCCATGGCGCTCGTCCTCGCACTGGCACGCCACATTCCAGGCGCCGATGCCGCGATGAAACAGGGCAAGTGGGAGAAGAAGAGATTTCTGGGCGAAGAGGTGCGCGAGAAAACTCTTGGACTGGTGGGGCTTGGCCGCATCGGGCAGGAGGTGGCTCGTCGCGCGTCGGGATTCGGCATGACGATCCTCGCCCACGATCCGTTCGTGTCGGAGCAGACAGCGGCACACCTCGACGTGGAGTTAGTCGGTCTCGATGAGCTGTTCTCGCGAGCCGACTATGTCTCTCTCCACATGCCGTCCACGGATCACACCCGTCGCATGGTCAACGCCGAACGACTGGCGAAAGCCAAGAAGGGCATCCGCATCGTCAACACCGCGCGTGGCGACCTCATCGACGAGACGGCACTGGCCGACGCCATCGAGTCCGGTCAGGTCGCCGGGGCCGCCCTCGACGTGTTCGAAACCGAGCCAACGGTCGACCATCGCCTTCAGAAACTGTCTCAGGTCGTGGCGACGCCACATATCGCGGCCTCGACGCGCGAAGGACAGGAACTGGTTGGAGCTGAGACGGCGGCAGCGCTGCGAGACTTCCTCAAGGACGGCGTCATCCGTAACGCCGTCAACTTCCCTTCGCTGTCGCCAGAAGAATTCAAACGCCTGCAGCCCTTTGCGCTGCTGGGTGAACGGCTTGGCACGTTCATCGCCCAGATGAACGACGAACGCATCCGCGAAGTCAGCTTGCGCTACTACGGCGAACTGGCACAGAGCCGCACTGGCGTGATCGTCAACGGCGTCCTCGCGGGACTGTTCAAGCCCGTCCTTTCAACCGGCGTGACCGTCGTCAACGCTCGCAGTGTGGCCGCGGAACATGGCATCGAGATCGTCGAGTCGCGCAGCACTCGCGCCCGTAACTACACAAGCCTGATCTCGCTCAAGATCCGTACCGCGCATGGCGAACGCTGGGTCGAGGGCGCTGTCTTCGAGAAAGGCTCTCCCGCGTCTGGTCTTGATCGACGGAATCGCGGTCGAAGCCCCGCTGGAAGGGACGATGATCGTGGTCTCCAATCGCGACGAGCCCGGAGTGATCGGCCAGATCGGGACGATTCTTGGCAAGCACGGTGTGAACATCGCCAATTTCGCACTCGGACGCAACGACGGTCACGCGATCGGCGTGGTCATCGTTGACGAAACCGCACCCATTCCCAACGTCCTGCTCGACGAACTACGACGAGCGAACGCCATTCAGTCCGCGCGGCTCGTCCGCGTGTGACGATTTTCAAGTGTCGGTCTGCCGGCGCGCCTCCGGACGCGCCGTCGAATTCAGAGTGTCAGTGTAGCGGCGCGTCTGTAGAAGCGCCGACGAAGGCTCGCAATTGAAGTTCTAACGCAGGTCTGTCTCCGGGAGGCGAAGCGTGGTCTGCGTGCCGTCGTTGGTCGACTCGAGGGTCACGGCATCGTCGCCGATCGACGCGACGCGGTAGCCGGGCTCGAGCACATCGCCCTCCTTCACGAGCGACACACCCTGCAGCGAGCTGAGAATGGCGGTCCGCTGTGCAACGCCGTCCTCCATCGTGATGGCCATGCCGGCGAGCGCGTACGGCGGCCGTGGCGGAGCAACAACAGCGGGAGGTGCCGCAATGGCTGCCGGCGGAGGTGCCTCCACAACGCGGCGACGCGCGGCACCGAAACGAAACGCATCGCGCGCCGGCTGCCGGTACGCGGTGACATCTGCGAGCTTCGCCCTCAGGCGATCCGCCTGGACGCCCAGATCGACAACAGCACCAGATGCGTCAACCGCCTGCGGTGTTGCAACCGGTAACGTCTGAATACGCGGAGTGGGAGCGACTGTCGCCAGCGCGGCGAAGATCATGGCTCCACCCGACGTAAACGCGGTGACCTTCCACGTCATTGAGGGACGTACATTTTAGCACTTGAGCTGTCCATCTGCGCACATCAGACTCTTCGTCCATTCGATGTTATGATTCGACGTGCCCCCGGTCGGGTTCCTGAATCCTTTCCAGAGAACGTCTTCCCTTCGCGCTGTTGCTGTCATCCCCGCCCGATACGCCTCTTCAAGACTTCCGGGAAAGCCGCTCGCTGACATTGCCGGACGCCCGATGATTGAGCACGTCTATCGCCGTGCCGCCGAGGCGCGCGGTATCGAGGCGGTCGTCGTCGCAACCGATGACACGCGTATCGCGGAGGCTGTCGAGAAGTTCGGCGGAATCGTTCGCCTCACACAACCCGGGCACCGGACGGGCACGGATCGCATTGCCGAGATCGCCAACGATCTGTCGTGCGAGATTCTCGTCAACGTCCAGGGAGATCTTCCGCTCATTGAGCCCGGAATGATCTCAGAAGTCCTGGAACCGCTCACCGCCGATGCGTCGGTCCAAATGTCGACGCTTCGCCAGGCCACGGCCAGTGCTTCCGATATCGCCAGCCCGCACGTGGTGAAGGTGGTCGTGGATCTTCACGGTGACGCGCTCTACTTTTCACGCTCGCCGATTCCGTTTCGTCGCGACGACGGTGCGGCTGAGGGTCCGGCCACAGCCGGGCACCAGGTTTTCAAGCACATTGGCCTTTACGGATTTCGACGCGACTTCCTGCTCACGTTCGCGGCGCTTCCCCGCACACCGCTCGAGCAGGCCGAGTCACTCGAGCAGTTGCGTGCGCTCGAACATGGATTCCGGATTCGTACCGTCGCAACGCGGTACGAGTCCATCGAAGTAGATACTCCCGAGGATCTTGAACGCGTGCGCCAGTTGATGGCGACACGTGTGTGAGGTGGCATGAGCCAGCGACCTGACGGCCGACCTGTGAAATACGTCTTCGTCACCGGTGGTGTGGTGTCTTCCTTGGGGAAAGGGCTGGCGGCGGCATCGATAGGTCGTCTGCTCGAGGACCACGGCTACAAGGTGGCCCTTCAGAAATTCGATCCCTATATCAACGTCGATCCCGGGACGATGAGCCCGTATCAGCACGGCGAGGTCTACGTCACCGATGACGGCGCCGAGACCGACCTCGATCTTGGCCACTACGAGCGCTTCACCAGCATGGTGGCGAGCCGGAACAGCAACTGGACGACAGGCAAGATTTACCTGTCGGTGATCCAGAAGGAACGCCGCGGCGACTACCTGGGACGCACGGTGCAGGTGATTCCCCACATCACGAACGAAATCAAGGACGCGATTCGCCTGGCCGGACGGGACGTCGACATCGTCCTGGTCGAGATCGGTGGCACCGTTGGCGACATCGAGAGCATGCCCTTCCTCGAAGCAATCCGGCAGTTTCGGCTGGATGTTGGCCGCGAGAACACGCTCTACATTCATCTGACGCTCGTGCCTTATATCGGTACCGCCGGCGAACTCAAGACGAAACCCACGCAGCACAGTGTCCGTGACCTCCGGTCGATCGGTATACAGCCCGATGTGCTGCTGTGTCGTACCGATCGCTTCCTGGATGCGGACATCAAGCGCAAGATTGCCTTGTTCTGTGATGTGCCCGAAGAAGCGGTCATCACCGCGAAAGACGTCGACACCATCTACGAAGTGCCACTGGTCCTGAAGACCGAAGGCCTCGACCAGATCGTGCTGAAGCAACTTGGCCTGCCGCTGACGCAGGCGCGCACCGCCGCGTGGGAGGAATTGGTCGATCGCATCAAGCATCCTTCCGACGAGATCCTGATTCACGTCGTGGGCAAGTACACCGGTTACGAGGATTCGTACAAGAGCCTGAACGAAGCGGTGTACCACGGCGGCTTCGCGCACAGGCTGAAGGCGCGATTGAACTGGGTCGAGGCCGAGGCGCTCGAACGGGAGAGCGGCACATCGCTGCTCGAAGGGGCGCACGGGATTCTGGTCCCCGGAGGGTTCGGCTCCCGTGGCACGCGCGGGATGATGAAGGCTTCTGAGTTCGCTCGCGAACGCGGGGTACCGTTCTTCGGCATCTGCTACGGTTTCCAGTGGGCCACTGTCGAGTACGCGCGCCACGTGTGCGGGTTGGACGGCGCGGATTCAACAGAGGTCGACGAGAACGCCCCGCACAAGGTGATCTACAAGCTTCGCGACCTCCTCGGCGTCGATGACCTCGGGGGGACGATGCGTCTCGGCCGTTACGCGTGTGAACTCGCCCGGGGATCGCTGGCGGAGCGCGTGTATGGCACCTCGCTCGTCCACGAGCGCCATCGTCACCGCTTCGAGTTCAACTGTCTCTACGAGCCGGCACTGCTCGAAAAGGGTTTGCGCATCTCGGGGCGATCCCCCGACGGTAAGTTCGCGGAGATCGCCGAGCTCCCCTCACATCCATGGTTCCTGGCCGTGCAGTTCCATCCCGAGTTCCAGTCGAAACCACTCAGGCCGCATCCGCTGTTCGCCAGCTTCGTGGAGGCCGCGTATCGTCACAAGACCGGGCAGCTGACATCGGCTGACGTCGCGGCCGCTCGGAATTAACTCCCAACTCCCAACCACGAACCACGATGAAAGCTTGGGGATTGGGGTTGGCAATTGGGAGTTGGCAAACATCACTAGAATAGAGCCGTGAAACCGGTCTCGATTGGAACGATCACCATCGGCGGAGGCCATCCGCTCGCGTTCATAGCCGGTCCCTGCGTCATCGAAAGCGCCGCCCATGCCGTGGAGACAGCGGCTGCGATTCGCGAAATCGCGACGCGTGCCCGTGTTCCGGTCATCTTCAAAGCGTCGTACGACAAAGCGAACCGCACATCGCGGCGTTCATTCCGCGGACCCGGGCTCGAGGAGGGACTGCGGATTCTGTCAGACGTGCGGGCTCGGACCGGCCTGCCCATCCTGACTGACATCCACGAACCCGCTCACGCGGCGGCTGCCGCTCAGGTCGTCGACGTTCTGCAGATCCCGGCATTTCTCTCACGCCAGACAGATCTCCTGGTGGCTGCTGCCCGCACGGGCAAGGTCGTGAACGTCAAGAAGGGACAGTTCCTCGCGCCTCGCGACGTCAAACACGTCATCGAAAAGATCACCGCCGAGGGGAATGCCTCGGTGCTCGTCACCGAGCGCGGCGTCAGTTTCGGGTACAACAACCTGGTCGTGGACATGCGCGCGTTCCCGATGCTGCGCGAGCTCGGACATCCCGTTGTCTTCGATGTGACACATAGCCTGCAGCTGCCGGGTGCTGGTGACGGTGTCACCTCGGGACTCGCTGAATACATCGAGCCGCTGGCGTCCGCCGGCGTGGCCGCGGGGGTAGACGCCGTGTTCATGGAGGTCCACGAGGAGCCGGCGCGCGCAAAGAGCGATGCGGCCAATGCCCTGCGGCTCGACAAGCTCGAAGCGCTGATGCTCAAGCTCACGCGAATCGACGCTGCGGCACGGGACCTGCCCTCGCCACGCTCCGCTTCGCGCGATCGACATGGGGTGACGATGTGAGTGACGATGTGATCGCACCACCGGGCATCGATCTCGCGTTCGCACGCAAGGTGCTGCAGACCGAGGCGGCTGCCATCCAGGCGCTCGTTGACCGCCTTGACGAGACCTTCGAACGGGCGGTGCGCCTACTACTCGACTGCCGCGGCCGCGTCATCGTCACGGGTATGGGCAAGTCGGGCATTATCTGCCGCAAGATCGCCGCGACCCTGTCGAGCACAGGGACCCCCGCGTTCTTTCTTCACCCGGCAGAAGCGATCCACGGAGATCTCGGCGTCCTGCAGCCTGAGGATGTGATCATCGCGCTGTCGTACAGCGGCGAGACCGACGAACTGTTGCGGCTGCTCGAGACGATCAAGCGGCTCGGCGCCCATCTAATCGCCATCACCGGCGATTGCCGCTCGACGCTGGGTCAGGCCTCGGATGTCGCGCTCGATTGTCGCGTCTCCGAAGAAGCGTGTCCGATGAATCTCATCCCGACGGCCAGCACGACGGCGGCCCTGGCGCTGGGCGATGCGCTCGCCATGACACTGCTCGTGGCAAAAGGATTCAGCCAGGATCGCTTCGCCAGCCTGCACCCGGGCGGGAAACTCGGCAAGCGATTGATGCGTGCAGAGCAATTGATGCAGGGCGGCGATCAGACGCCTGTCGTGAGCGCCAGCACGCCCATCCCGCAGGTAATCTACGAGATATCGAGCAAAGGACTGGGAATGACCTGCGTCGTGGACGACACGGGCGCCTTGTCCGGCATCATCACCGACGGCGACCTCCGTCGCCACATGACCGGGAAGGCGAACCTCCTCGAGCGCACTGCCGCCGCCGTGATGACGCGCAACCCAGTCACCATCCGTCGCGACACGCTGGCAGCGGAAGCGCTGCTGGTGCTCGAACGCCGCAAGATCACGGCGATTGTGGTCGTCAACGATGATCAGCGAGTCCTGGGCGTCGTGCACCTGCACCACCTCTGGCGCACTGAAATGTTCTAACCGTCATGAGTGACTACGCCCTGCTTGCCGTGCTGCTTGCGCTGCTGCTGGGCCTGGTCGCGGGCAAGGCGTGGGAGCGCTACAAGCTGCGCGACGGGCGATGGATCGATCGGCGGAGGCTGCGCGAAACACCCCACTACATGCTGGGGCTCAACTGTCTGGTCGATAACCAAATCGATCAGGCCGTCGATGAGTTGACGCGCGCGACCAGCACCGAGACCGACGCCCTCGAAATCCAGATGATCCTCGGCAACCTGTACCGGCAGAAGGGACAGGTTGGACGAGCGATTACCGTGCACCAGGGTTTGCTGCAACGGCCCGATCTCAGGCCGATCGAGCATGCCCATGTATTGCTATGCCTCGGTCTCGACTACAGGCATGGCGGCTTCATCGACCGCGCGCTCGAAACCTTTCAGGAAGTGGTGCGGCTCGATCCGAAGAATCGCTACGCGTTCGTCAACCTGCAGAAGCTGTACGAAGACCAGCAGCAGTGGGCGGACGCGGCTGCGATAAGCGAAAAGATCATCGCGATCGATGGCGGGAAGGAGGAAGCGAACCATCAGATTCTCGGGTTCCTCCGCAACGAAGTCGGTGAGACGCTCATGCGCGCTGGTGACGATGCAGCGGCAGCGCGAACTTTCGAGACAGCTATCGACATCGACGCCCGTACGGCGCCGGCCTACCTCAATCTCGGCGATGCACGGGAGCGCACGGGTCAAATGGCGGCTGCGATCGAGGCCTGGGAGAAACTCGTTCACACGCTGCCAGACCGGGCGTATCTGGCGCTCGGCCGCCTCGAGCGCACCTATCAGCACATGGGCGCTTCCCACAAGTTCGCCGAGCTGTGTGAGCGCCTGATCGAGCAGAATCCACAGGATTGGCGAACCCGCCTCGCCCTGTCACGACACCATACGGCTGCGGGGCGACATCGAAACGCCTTCGAGCTGCTGCTGGCGGCACTCCCCCACAACCCGCATGGGCTCACGATCCATCAGGAGGCATGGAAGGCGCTGCAGGCGCTCGATCGTGACCCGGCGCTGGTGCAGGAGTACATGGCGCTGACGCGGAGCGCCGTGTTCTACCTCGACCCGCACATCTGCATGCACTGCCGCTACCGAAGCACCGAGCTTCTGTGGCAGTGCCCGCAGTGTCATGAGTGGAACACGTTTGTCGAGGAGCGGATGTCGACGGCCAAGGACACTGCGGCCGCCGAGCTCAGTGGCTAGGCCGGACCGATGAAGCGCGTGGCCCTGACAGGCGGAATCGCCACCGGCAAGAGTGTCGTGCGAGGGGAACTCGAGCGACTTGGCGTGCCGACGATTGATGCTGACACCGTCGCGCGCGACGTCGTGTCACCCGGAACACCGGGCCTGGCCGCGATCGTCGTCCGGTTTGGCCCGGACGTCCTCGACGAATCACGCGAGCTCGACCGGCGAAAGCTCGGCGCCATCGTGTTCGCGAACGCCGAGGCACGCCAGGACCTCGAGCGCATCGTTCATCCCGCGGTGAAGACGGCCATCGACGCATGGCTCCAGTCGATGGATCGACAGAAGCACAACCTCGCAGTGGCGGTGATTCCTCTGTTGTACGAAACAGGCCGCGAACACGACTTCGACGTCGTCGTGACGACCGCCTGCTCCGCCGACGAGCAACTCCGCCGGGTGATGGCGCGGGATGGCCTCAACGAGTTGCAGGCGAGGCAGCGGATCACGGCGCAACTCTCAACCGAAGAAAAGGTCCGCCGCGCCGACTACACGATCTGGACGGACGGCACCTCCGAAGAGACGAAGCGACAGCTCGTCGAAACACTCGAGCAGCTGGCGCGGAAATAGGCGAATCCTATTCACCCACCCTATCCTGCGCCGCGCGCAGGGTGTTCATCATCAGCATCGTGATGGTCAATGGGCCGACGCCACCGGGCACGGGCGTCAGAGCCCCGGCCACGTCGGTCACCTCAGGATGCACATCACCGACAAGCACCGACCCTTTTGCCTGAAACGATGCCAGCCTGGGATGTCCTTGCGGAAAGAGCTGCGCTGCCACCGCTGGATCCGTGACGCGATTCATGCCCACATCGATCACGGCCGCACCAGGCTTGACGAAGTCCCTGGTCACCAGTCCGGCTCGTCCCACTGCCGCCACGAGAATGTCTGCCTGACGACAGACGGCTGGAAGATCGGGTGTTCGTGAATGACAGATGGTGACGGTGGCGTCGCGATGCAGCAGGAGCATGGCCATCGGCTTACCGACGATGTCGCTGCGACCAATGACGACAGCGTGGCGGCCGCGGATCGGAATCTTCTCGCGCTCCAACAACTCGATCACACCAGCTGGCGTGCAGGCCACGAGCTTCGGCCGGTTTTGCGACAGCAGTCCGACGCTTTCGGCGCCGAAGCCGTCGACATCCTTGTCCGCGGCAATCGTGTCGAACACCCGCTGCTGCGCGCCGGCGCCCATCGCTTTCGGCAATGGCGACTGCACCAGGATGCCGTCGTGCTCGGCACTTCGATTCAGTCGCTCGACCAGCCCGAGCACGTCGTCGAGTGTCGCGGACTCCGGCATTCGCTCCAGATCGACGCGAAAGCCCACGTCGCCTCCGGCTTTGACCTTGTTACGGACATAGACCTGGGAAGCCGGGTCACTGCCGACGAGGACGATCCCGAGCCCGGGCGGGCGGCCATGCTTGCGGACGAATTCAGCAACCTGCGGTTTGATTTCCTCCTGCATTGTGGTGGCGAGCTTCTGTCCGTCGAGTACACGTGCCGTCATACCACTCCCGAGAACCGAGTTCGATGCCTGCCTCATCGGATCAGGCTTCCAGGCGACTGTGACGCCGCGCGTAACCGAAGTAAAACACCAGCCCCAGCACAAGCCAGGCAACCAGCCGCAGCCAGTTCGTCCAGCCGAGGCCGTAAATCATCGCGCCGCACACCAGGATGCCGAGCACGGCCACGAGCGGCAGCGCAGGCACCGTGAAGCCGCGCACGATGTCCGGGCGCTTGACGCGCATGATCCACACACCCGCGCACACCAGAATGAAAGCAAACAGTGTTCCGATACTCGTCATCTCACCAACGATGTCACCCGGAATGAACGCGGCGAAGAGCCCGGTGAGAATGAAGAACAGGCCGTTCGACTTCCACGGCGTCTTGAAGCGCGGATGGACTTCCGAGAACACCTTCGGGACCAGTCCGTCCTGGCTCATCGCGTAGAAGACGCGCGACTGCCCCAGTAGCATGACCAGGATGACCGATGAAAATCCCGCAAGGATCGCGATGGTGACGAACTGGGCGAGCCACGCGTAGCCGGTCATGTACTTGCTGATGACGAAAGCAACAGAGGCTTCGCGCCCCGCAGTACCGGAAGTCCTCGACCGTCGCCACGCCACTGAGGACGTAGGAAAACAGGACATAGAGGATTGTGCACACGACAAGCGAACCGAGAATGCCGAACGGCATGTCACGTTTCGGATTCTTGGTCTCCTGCGCTGCCGTCGACACCGCATCGAAGCCGATGAACGCAAAGAACACCACACCGGCTGCACCGAGGATGCCCATCAGGCCTCCGTAGGTGTGCGTGACGCCTTGCGCGGTCGTGTAGGGCATTGCCGGCGGAATAAACGGCGTGTGGTTGGCCGGATTGATGAATCCCCAGCCGATCGTGATCACCATCAGGACGATGGCGACCTTCGTGACCACGATGATACTGTTGACGAACGCGGATTCGCGGGTGCCGCGAATAAGGAGCCCCGACAGAATGGCGAGAATCACCACCGCCGGGATGTTCATGATTCCCTGGACGCCGTTCGCGGACTCCCATGGTCCGTGACGCCATTCGTACGGGACATTCATCCCCACGAACTCGAGAACACGGTTGAAATACTCGCTCCACGCGATCGCCACGGTGGCCGCGCCGACCGCGTATTCGAGGACCAGATCCCATCCGATGATCCACGCGACGAACTCGCCCATGGTGGCGTACCAGTACGTGTACGCGCTACCGGCGATCGGGATCATCGACGCGAACTCCGCGTAGCACAAACCCGCGAACAGGCACCCGACCGCCGCCACCAGGAATGCCAACGTGACCGCTGGACCGGAACGCTCCGCGATGGCCGCCGCCGTGCGCACGAAGAGACCTGCGCCGATGATGGCGCCAATCCCCAGTGCCACCAACTGCCACCCGCCGAGGGTGCGCTTCAGCGTTCCCTCGCCACTGGCTTCGGCTTCGGCCAGCAGGCGGTCAACCGACTTAGTTCGGAACAATGAGCCAGCCACAATCTCCCTCTCAGTTCTCCTCCGGCGCCGTCATTTCATGACCGGGATCGCACTGCGAATATACGCGATGTCATGCTAGAGCCCGAACAAAGGCTCTTGCCCGGCCGCGTGGATCGGAGGTCGCCAGCAGGTCGCCAATCACCGCCACCGCCGTGGCTCCTGCGTCGATGACCGAACGAGCATTCAGCAACGTAATTCCGCCGATCGCGACGATTGGCACACCACCGGACATGCGGGCCGCCGCCGAGACGAAGTCGAGTCCGATCTGGTCGTAACCCGTGTCCTTCGTGCGGGTGCCGAACACCGGTCCCACCGCAACGTAGGTGACGGGTTCGCGCAGAGCGACCTGCACCTGCGGCACGGTATGCGTCGAGAGCCCCACGACCGCATCGCTGCCCAGGAGTCGTCGCGCGTGAATTGGCGGCAGGTCGTCCTGTCCCACATGCACGCCTGCCGCGCCGGACATGCGAGCCAGGTCGGCGCGGTCGTTGACGATCACCATCGCATTCGACGACACGGCGAGCGCCACGATGCGGTTACACAAGTCGTACAGTGGACCAGATGCGAGATTCTTGGCACGAATCTGGATCACCCGCGCTCCCCCATCGAGATACGCGCGCGCCAGATCGGCGGGCCCCCACCCGGCGCGCTGCGCCTGATCGACGTCGACGATGGCGTGGAGCGGGGAATGGAAATTCAGGCAGTATCCGCCAGGCTACTTTTTTTTTGCTGCGGCATGAACCGCTCCATGAAGGATGTGCTCAGCCGTCCGGCGTGAAAATCAGCTTCGTTCAGGATCTTCAAATGCAGCGGCACCGACGTTTTGATGCCCTCGATCACCGTCATGTCGAGCGTGCGCTTCATGCGGGCGATCGCCTCCTGGCGGTCGCGCCCGTGGGTGATGATCTTCGCGATCATCGAATCGTAATAGGGCGTGACCGTGCATTCGGAATGCGCGAAAGTATCGATGCGCACCCCTGGACCTCCGGGAGCACTGAACACATGAATGACGCCCGGTGAGGGCGCGAAGGTCTCAGGATCCTCGGCATTGACCCGGCACTCGATGGAGTGCCCGGTGAACGTCACCTCGCTCTGCTTGAACGACAGCCGCTCCCCCGCTGCGATCCGGATCTGCTCCTTGACGATATCGATCCCGGTCACCATTTCCGTCACCGGATGCTCGACCTGGAGTCGGGTGTTCGTCTCCATGTAGTAGAACTTGCCATCGCGGTCCATCAGGAACTCGAAGGTGCCCGCGTTGGTGTACTGCACGGCCTTGGCGGCATCGACAACGAGCCCACCCATCTTCTTGCGCATCTTGTCGCTCAGCGCCGGTGAGGGGGCCTCCTCGATCAGCTTCTGATGGCGGCGCTGGATGGAGCACTCTCGCTCGCCCAGGTGCACGACGTTGCCGTGGTGATCGCCGATGATCTGGAACTCGATGTGTCGCGGGCTCTCGAGGTATTTCTCGATGTAGACGTCGCCATTGCCGAACGCGGCCTCTGCCTCGCGCTGCGCGGTGCGCAGGGCGTGTGACAACTCACCAGCATTACGGACCACGCGCATGCCGCGCCCACCACCTCCGGCCACGGCCTTGACGATCACCGGAAAGCCGATGTCCCGGACGACCTTGTTCGCGTGTTCTTCGTCGGTCACTGGACCGTCGCTGCCGGGCAGCATCGGCACGCCGGCCTTCTTCATGGCTTTCTTCGCGCGCGCCTTGTCGCCAAGGAGCTTGATGACACTGGGATCCGGACCGATGAAGCGGATGTGACACGCCTCGCAGACCTCCGCGAGGTACGCGCTCTCGGACAGGAAGCCATATCCGGGGTGGATGGCGTCGGCACCGGTGATTTCGGCGGCGCTGATGATGGCCGGTACGTTCAGGTAGCTGTCGGCACTGCGCGGAGGACCAATGCAGACGTCCTCGTCAGCGAAGCGGACGTGAAGCGAGTTCTCGTCCGCCTCCGAATAGACCGCGACCGTCTTGATATTGAGTTCGCGGCACGCATGGATGATGCGCAGCGCGATCTCTCCGCGATTGGCGATCAGGATCTTTTTGAACATGGCCGCAAACAATTCTCGAAGAACACACCACTAAGTCGGTCTGATCGCAAACAGCCGCTCACCGTACTGGACTGCCCGGCCGTTCTCCACGTACACCTTCACGACCTCGCCGTCGCACTCGGCGTTGATCTCGTTCATCAGCTTCATGGCTTCGATGATGCAAAGCACCTGACCTGCCTTGACCGTCTGCCCGACTTCGGCGAACGGTTTCGAGTCGGGATCGGGCGCCCGGTAGAACGTGCCGACAATCGGCGACTTGATGATCGCCAGATCGACATCCTCGCTGGCGACGGTCAGCGGCGACGGTGCCGCCTCCGCGGCGTTCGGTGACGCGGGGGGCCCTGGGGGCGGTGCGTACGCAATGGCCGGCGCCTGAGGCACGTGATTCGTCCACTGTGGACCTGCACCCTTGCGTAATCGAACCTTGACGCCGTCCTGTTCGAGCTCGAACTCGGTCACGTCGTTCTCGCGCATCAGGTCCAGAATCTTTTTGATCTCGTCTAGATCCATTCATCCGTTCCGGCGGGTCCACAGATCAGGAGCCGCCCTACGCTGCGGTAGGCCGGGTCTTGTTCGGCAGACGCGGCGCCTTTACCCAAGCTCCAGCAACTCCCGCGGTACCGACGTCAACACATCGCACCCCTCCGGGGTCACGAGGACATCGTCTTCGATCCGGACGCCGCCCAGACCTGGCACGTAAGCCCCTGGCTCAATGGTAAACACCATCCCTGGTTCCAGTTGCACGGAAGCTGAATGCGAGCGAGGAGGACCGATCCGGGGTTCTTCGTGGACGTCGAGGCCCAGCCCGTGGCCGGTCCCATGCCCGAACGCCTCGCCCAGACCGCACGATTCGAGCACGTTTCGGGCGGCGGCATCGACCGCCGTCGCTGGGACTCCGGGCCTCACGGCGTCGATAGCAGTGCGCTGGGCATCGCGGACGGCTGCATGCAGCCGGCGGGCGTCTGGGGTGGACGCCCCTACCGATACAGTCCGGGTCAAGTCGGAGCAGTATCCGTCCAGGACGCCACCGAAGTCCAGCACGACCAGGTCGCCCGGCTGCAGGATTCTCGTGCCGGCGCGGTAGTGCGGCAGCGCCGCATTGAGGCCCGATGCCACGATGGTATCGAACGCCTGACGCTCGTAACCGGCACGTACGCATGGCCCTTTCGATCGCGCCGGCCACTTCTCGCTCCGTCACGCCCGGGCGGATCGCTCGGAAGGCGGCGTCCGCCACTTCCGAGAGACGCGCGGCGGAGTCGCGCAGCATGGCAATCTCACTCGCATCCTTGATCTGACGGAACTGCTCCACGACCCGCTCGGTCGAACTCCAGATCAGGGCCAGCCCACGCGAAGCTGTCGTCCGCTCGAGCCATTCCTTTCGGGCAACAGTCAGGTGCGCCGCTTCGATGCCGAGCCTCACGGGCATGTCCGGGCCCGACAGCATGTCGATGAGCGCTTCGTCGTAGCTCGCTGGCACATTCCAGGTGCGCAGGTCCGGACATGCCGCCGCCGACACCTGGGTCGCGCGGACCGACTCCTGGTAACGGAAGTCGATGAGCAGATGAACACCGGAGTGCGTCAGCACGAGGGTGCCGGCACTTCCCGCGTGATTGGACAGGTATCTGATGTTGGCCGGACTGGTGACAACCAGTCCATCAAGACCAAGCGTCGCGAGCGTGGATCTGACCACGCGATGCCGGGCAGCCAGCAACTCTGAACCGGGCAGCGCCATCACTGATGCCGTGCGAATCGTCGCTGGGTTATCGCACCCAGCCAGGCCTCGAGTTCCGCGAGCACGCGGTCGTCGGGCGAGCGGGCAGGCCGTGGAATCGCCACGTGAGCAGGATCACTCGTACCACCATACGCGGTCTGCTGGGTTCGCTGATGGATCTCGGCGAGCTTGCCGACAGCGATCGGGTTGTCCGGGGAGGCGTCGAGCACTCGAAGGAATTCGGCCCGCGCCTCCTCATAACGACCGAGTTCAAACAGGGCGCGGCCCAGTGTCACCCTGGCGGACAGGTAGGCGGGATGCTGGGCCAGCCCCGCCTCGCAGACTCTGACGGCTTCCTCGCAGTTGCCAGCCCGTCGATACTCTTCCGCAAGCTGCGCAAAAGCAATCGACGCCGGATCCTTCTGAACCCGGCGTCGAAGATCCCCAATCCGAGGGTTATCTGTCACGCCTAGATTATTGCGCGCGTTCGCGCCAGCGCACTAGCGCCTCACGGCATCTCTTCTTCCGCGGGCACTACTGGTTCGAGCACGGTCACCGCGATCGTCCTCGTGGCGATTCTCCCCAGATCGTCCGTGACTCTGAGCGTCACCGGATATGTACCGGCCGAATCGAACTGCTTGGTGACAATCGCTCCCTGGGCGCTGTCGCCATCGCCAAAGTTCCACACGTAGGTGACGAGGTTCGCTCCGAACCCGACTGTCGAGGCAGATCCATCGAAGACGGCCTGGGCACCAGGCGCCGGCACCTCCGGCGTTACGGTGAACCGCGCTACCGGCACCCCTGGACCGAGCACCCTGATATTCAGGCTCGTCTCCCGTGAATTCGCGTAGTCGCTGCCCACAGCGGATGCTCTGATGGTCACAACTTCGACCGATTCATTTCTGTTCGGCGCGATGAAATCGACCGTGGCCGGCCGGTTGACATCGGTCGTCGTGGTCACGGTCGTCGTGGTCACCGAGTCGGAGGACAGCCTACCGGCGTCGGTAGTGAGGATCACTTGTCGTTGCACAGCGGCGCCCGACTCGTCTCGCGCGACAACCGCGATCCTGGAGATAGAAGTGCCGTCACGCTGGATTGTGTCCGGCGAGGCCGTCAACGCGAGCGAAAGCGCGAAGCCGGACGGACCCGCCAACCCCGGTGCCGACTGATCCTGCACCGTGCAGCCGGCCGAGGACGGCCACGGCACACGGCCGCATACACTGCCGCAGATGCGCAAGTTCCTGATTCATTCTCTCTGTACTGTGCATAAATATTCCTAAGACTAGTCGGGGTCCGCGAAATCGCCGAAGTCGATGCCGATCGTCGCCGTGCGCGCTGATGTCATTGCCGGCCTGGTCCTGGCCGTAGAACGTCACAGTGGCGATCGTCGAGATGATCGTCGCCGTTGATCGCGCAGGGCCTTGAGCGGCGCCTCTTCCTTCGCGGAGTGACGCACGATCTGGAACGCGGCGCTCGTGCTTCCGTCAGCCGGAATCGTGAACGTCACGCCGAGTCGAACGCGAACGGCACGTCCACGCCCTGAACGTTGCGGCCGTCTGTTCTGCGGTACTCGACGCGGTAACGCGTGATCGTGACGGCGTTGAGCAGGCTCGGGCTTGGACCGGGCTCCCGGCGCGCCCGGGATCCTTCAAGATCAGCCGCAATTCGACCTCGCCGATGTCGTTGAACGTGCGACGCTGTTGGTCGAGCGACGTCGGATGAGCAGCGGTGCCGCTGCGTCCATCGTCGAGCCTGGACAGCGCGTAGTCCACGCACGACGACTGACCGGCGCGCGCCCCTGGCGCGTGAACTCCCCGCAACTGGCCGACAGCGCAACCAGCGCCGACAGGGCGACGAATTTCACGAGTTTCGCAGTCACGTGTATTTCTCTCCTAGAGCCTCATGATCTTGGGGGTGATGAAGATGAGGAGCTCACGGCTCTCATCGCTGAACTCGTTGCGCTGGAACAGCCAGCCGAGGAGCGGAATCCGGTGCAGTCCGGGCGTCCGGTCCTGACTTGCCTGCTCGCGGCTGACGTAGATGCCGCCGATGACCGTCGTGTCGCCGTCGCCCACCAGCACCTGCGTCAGCGCACGCTGCGTGTCGATCGGCGGAATGCCGTTGATGGCGCGGCTGAAGTCGGGCGACGCGTTCTCGACCGAGATGCGCATGATGACCGTATTGGTCGCCGTGATCTGCGGCGTCACGCGGAGGGTCAGGGCCGCATCGCGGAAGGTCACGGTGACGGTGTTGTTGGCGACCGTCTGAATCGGAATCTGCACGCCCTGCGTGATCTCGGCTTCGATGTTGTTCTGCGTCGAGACGCGCGGCGTGGAGAGAATCCGGCCCTGGCCGGTGGACTCGAGCGCCGTCAGCGCGACATCGAGGTTGACCGCGCCATTGACCGATCCGAGCGCCAGGCCGATGGCGCTCGTCGCCGGGCTCACACCCATGTTCACCATCGATAGCCGATCCGCGTCCGGTCCCGATGCCGGCGCCCGTCCGGCCGCGAAATTGGACCCTGATTCGGGAACGAGAGCGGCAGGGTGTTTCCGAGGTCCGTGGCGGCGCGCGCGCCGATACCCCACTGCACGCCGAGGTTCCGCGCGAAGTCACGCGTCGTCTGGACGATGCGCGCCTCGATTTCAACCTGCGGCTCGGGACGGTCGAGCGTCGCGATTAGCCCGCTCGCACGGTCCAGTCGATCCGGCAGGTCGTTGATGATGAGCGTGTTGGTCCGCTGGTCGAACTGGATTGATCCGCGCTGCGAGAGCACCGTCTGCGTCAGCAACTGGCGCAGGTCTTCCGCGCGCGCGTAGCTCAGCGACCGCGTCAGCACGCGCAATTCGCCGGCGAGGGCCTGCTCTTCCGACAGTTTGCGGCGCTGAGACTCTTCGTCGGCAAGCACCGTCAGCGGTGCAACCCGGACGATGGTGCCGTCTACGACGTAGCCAAGCTTGTTCGCGCGCAGGATGATGTCGAGCGCCTGATCCCACGGCACGTCGCGCAGCGCGACATCGACCGTGCCCTGGATCGTCGGATCGATCACCAGGTTGAGCCCGCTGATCTCCGAGAACGTTCTCAACACGGCACGCAGGTCCGCGCCCTGGAAGTCAAGGCTGACCGGATTGCCGGTATAACGCGGCTGCGCTGGAACAGCCGGTTCCGGCTGTGTCACCTGCGTCGACTGGTGCCTGCGCGGCGGCCGGTTTCTGCGACTGGCGCGACTGCGGACGCTGCGGCACGAACCGGTTCCACCGTTCGCGCTGCCGGCGCAGCAACCGGAGCAGCAGGCGCGGCCGTTGCCGTGCTCCGTGCCGTCGTGGAGGCATCTTTCGTCTGCAGCGCGCTGAACGGATCCGCAACCGGCTCATCGAAGACGAGCGTCAGATCGTTGCCGTCCGGCGACGACTCGACGCGATACGGCGCGGTCCGCGACAGGTCGACGGTGACTTGCGTCATGAGCGGTGCCTTCGGATCGAACCCGATACGAACTCGCTGCACCGGACCCTGGCCGACGTTGTTCGTCGACGGCAGCGATGACGTCACATTCGGGAAGTTGATGACCACGCGACGCGGTCCGTCCTTCGGCTCGATGACGCTGGTCGCAATCAGTCGCGACGTTCCGAGCAAGGTCACTGCCGTGGCTTGCCCCGCTTCTGGACTCGGAGATCCCGGATAGCCGGTGAGGGGCCCGTCATGCTGACCGCGGCTCGACTGGGGCGGCGTGGCCGCCGCTGTGCGCGGCGCGGCTGCCGTCGGGGCCGCTGGCGCGCTCTCGGCTCTCTCGGCTTCGACGTAGATGACGTTGCGTGTGCTGCGCACCTTGGGCCGCATCGGCTGGTCGAGCGTCATGCGGACGCGGGCGATCACGGTGCCGTCGCTGGCGGCGGCATTCTCGACCTGGATTGCGGCGATCGGGATGACGCGGATCGCGCGGAGAACTGGTTCTGGAAGCCGACGGCGACGACGTCGCGCAGTTCCACGACGAAGGTCTTCGGATCGGGCTGCGAGGCGACATAGGGCACGGGAGCTCGTCGCCTCGATGGCGATCTACGCCGGTGCGTCCATCAATCTTGGACGCGATCCGCTTCAGCATCGCGGGGTCGTTGCCGGCCCCGATCGCTCGCAGCGGAGCCATGACGCCAAGCGCCAGGGCGACACACAGCCCGAGCAGCATCGAATATCGGTACGTTACTGGCATGGTTCGCCCAAACCTCTCCACTTACTTCCCCTCTTCTGTCTGTCGGAGCAGCTTCCGCACTTCCTGTTCCTTCTGGAGCGAAAGCGGATCGTTGACCTGCTGCAGAATGACCATCGAATCGGCGGTGATCGATCGAATCGAGCCGTCCGACAACTTGTCGCCGGCGCGGACGATGTAGGTCTTGCTGTCCGCGCCCTGCGAGGATGCCGACGAAGGCGCCCTGACTTCGGAGAGTGCCGCGCAAGTTCACTTCCGCCGTGCCAAGGCCGGCGAGGCCGGCGGCGCGCTTGCCGGTCGGCGCGGATCAGCGCCGCGCTGCAGCAGGCTCACGAATGGATCGCGCCGTCCCTCCGGGTTGTAGGTGAATCCCTGCGGTTCGGCCGCGTCGGCCTTCTGCTCTGCGGGCGCGGTCTGCGCGGCGGCGTCGCGGGAGTTGGCGCGGGCGCGACCGGCGTTCCGGCAGGCGGCGTCTGCGCGAATGCCGCGCTCCCGGCGAGCAGGACAGTCAGCAGCGTGAGAAGAAGAACACGTGTCACCGGCATCTACTCCGTTCGCGCCGCGCCCGGTTTCCCGGGTGCTGCTGGCGCTGGTTGGGGTTCGATCAGCACGAACGTGGTCGCCGTGCACTCCGCGGTCACCGTCGAGACCGCCGGACGGTGCCGTTCTCCCTCGTGCTGATCTGGATGTTGCCCACGTTGATGATGCGAGGGAACTTGCTGACGCGCTCGAGGAACGCGCCCAGATCGTGGTACGTGCCTTCGAGCTCGAGGCCGATCGGCCACTCCGCGTGCATCTGGCGACGCGTCACCGGGCGAGGCGTGAACCCGCGAATCGTCAGACGTGACTGCGTCGCCATCGCCTGAACGCGCCGCAGCAGATCGGCGACGTCCTGCTCCTCCGGCAAGCACCGCGCGCAGACGTTCGAGCTGCGCTTCGAGCTGCTCGTACTTCGCGACGGAACTCCGGCAGACGCTTCGCCGTCGCCAGCCCACGCTCGATGGTCTGGTTGACGTCGCCAGCTGCGCTTCGCGCGCGTCGATGTCGGCCATCGTGTCGCGCGCAACCCAGTTCCAGAAACGCGCCGACGGCCGCCAGCGCCAGCGCGACGAACACGCCGACCTGGCTGTACCAGGGCAACTTGCTGAGGCTAATGTTGATGGCCACTACCGGAACCTCATCCCGCTCAGTCGTCTCTCGATAAGGCGCGTCACGCCGCTACTTCGCCGCCGGCGGCGGCGCACCTCGCCCCGCCGCCGGCGCCGGACCGGCACCGCCGGTTCGTCCGCTGGACGCCAGTTCCGCCTTGACCGTGAAATTGATCAACTCCACAGGCTGCAGCTCCCGGCGTCCCTCCCGTGCGACGGGCTGACTCGACCTGGCTGTTGACGATCTCGATCGGCTTCTTGAGCAGCGCTGCGTGTTGCCGAGATTGCCAACGAAATCGGACAGCCCGATGAGCGTGGTGCTCCGGCCCTCGATGGTGACGGCCGCCGCCTTCCTGCGTCATGTCCGTCAGCCACATCATGTCGGGAAGGCTCCGGCTGACGTGATCGAGCAGCTGCACCGGAACGCTCTGGCCGCTTCGCAGCTGTTCAATGAGCTGCACCCGCTGCTGCAGCTGCGCACGCTGGGCTTCGAATTGCTGTACCTCGACGAGCAGCGACTGGAGTCGCGCCGCTTCCTGCTGTCGCGCGACGATTTCAGCGTCGAGTCGCGCAGCCTCGTTGTTGAGGCTCCAGTACCACCAGCCGATGCCGACGAAGGCGCCCACCAGAATCAGGCTGCACGCCACGGTCAGGCGCTGACCGACATCGAAGGACGGGGCCTTGCGCGCTGCCTGCTTGCGCTCGGTGCCGAGGAGGTTGATGCGAATCATCGGTCGCCCACTTTCCGCAGCGCGAGGCCGACGGCCACGGCTGCCGTGGACGCGTGCTCAACTGACGTCGCGACCGAGCTTCTTGGGATCCCAGACGATGGCGCGGAACGGATCGAACTCCTCGACCGGCGCGCCAAAGCGCTCCTGCAACATGTCCCGGAATCCATCGACCCGCGAGGCACCGCCGCTCAGCACGATCCGGTCGATGCGATCCGACGAGGCCGTGGCCTTGAAGAAGTCGAACGTCTTCTGCACCTCGAGCAGCACGTTCTCGGTGACCGCTCGCAGCACCGGCTGCGCCTCCTCGAAGGAAGCACCGTCGACCGGAATGCCCTTCTTCAGCTGCTCGGCTGACTCGTGCGGCAGATCCAGTTCCTTCTGGACCGCCTCGGTGTAGGCGTTGCCGCCGATCGAGATGTCGCGGGTGAACATCGACTGCTCACCCTGGAGGATGTTGATGTTGATGGCGCTGGCGCCGGCATTGAGCAGGACGACGACCTGCGCCGGGTCCAGACCGTAGTTCACGTCGAACGCGTTCTGCAGCGCGAAGGCGTCGACGTCGACGATGACCGGCGTGCGGCCCGCCTGCGCGATGACGCCGGTGTAGTCGCCGATCTTTTCTTTCTTCGCCGCGACGAGGAGCACTTCCATGCTGCCGCGCGAATCGGAGCCTGTTCCGGGATCGAGAATCTGGTAATCGAGATTGACGTCCTGGATGTCGAACGGGATGTACTGCTCGGCCTCCCAGTAGATCGACTCGTCCAGCTCGGACTCGGTCATCACCGGCAGCGTGATTTTCTTGACGATGACGGCGTTACCCGAAAGCGAGGCGCAGACGTCCTTGCCCTTGAACGCCTTGTTGCGCTCGAACACCTGGCGAATCGCTTCGGCGACCGCACCAGCATCGATGATGGCGCCGTCGACGATCGCGTCGGCCGGCACGGGCTCCTCCCCGTAGGCCGCTACGCGGAAGCCCTTGCCGGCGGCCTTCAGTTCGACCGCCTTGACCGCACTCGATCCGATGTCGAGTCCGACTACCGACTTGGATTTGCCAAACATGCCAAACATAAAGGAGGTCTCTACACGCGACGGCACTCGAGATTCCCGATTACAGGCGCAACGGCTGTGCCAGCACCTCGACCAGTCCGTCTCTGGCCTATTTCGGCCCATTCGCCTCGAGTGCCCGCACTTACAGGTGGCGGTTTTCCGAACTCCCCTGACGACAAAACGGTGCGTAAATCACAGTTCTGTTCGTGCGGGTACCCGAGCACCAACGCCGGACAAAGTTGCTATCGGCAGAATTGTTCCGCGCCGCAAAGGAACCGACGACTCCGGAGCGTCACTGACCAAGCAGCGTCGGGGGAAGTCCCTGTGCATGTGTGGCTTGACAAGATGTGACAGCCGTCCGTATCATTAGCGTTTACGGTTGTAGGTCACGTTCGCGCTGATTGGCTTGCGGCCCCGGAGTGGACGCGAGAATGGCGACAGCGCGGACCAACGCAGCCTCTGCCGATGCATCGGCCGGCCGGGGCGAAGGAATCCCTTAACTCATGCGTACGTTTGTCGCGAGCGCGAAACGCGCCGACAGCCAGTGGCACGTCATTGACGCCGAGGGTCAGGTCCTGGGTCGAGTGGCCACGCTGACTGCGCGGCTCCTCCAGGGTAAGCACAAGGCGTCGTACACCCCGTTCATCGATACCGGAGACCACGTCGTCATCATCAATGCTGGCGTCGGTCAAGCTCACCGGTGAGAAGGAACAGCAGAAGATCTATCGCCGGCACAGCGGGTACGAAGGCGGCCTCCGCGAGGAGCGCGCCGTTGACGTACGAAAGCGCAAGCCGGTTCGTTTAGTAGAGGAAGCCGTCCGCGGCATGCTGCCAAAGACCAAGATGGGAGACGCGATGTACCGCAAGCTCAAGGTCTACGCCGGTCCCGATCATCCTCATACCGCACAGCAACCGAAGAAGATCGAGGTCGCCTAGCTTGGCAAGCATCGAATACTACGGCACAGGTCGCCGCAAGACATCGACCGCACGCGTTTTCCTCCGCCCCGGCAAGGGCGCCATCACCGTCAACCATCGCGAGTTCGATCGGTACTTCACGACAGACGCGCTGCGCACCCAGGTGCGCCGTCCGCTGCTGCTGACCGAGACGGGCGAGAAGTTCGACATCCTCGCGACCGTCGACGGCGGCGGAATCAACGGACAGGCGGGCGCCATGCGGCTTGGCATCGCGCGCGCGCTCTGCGAGTTCAACCTCGAGCTCCGCAAGCAACTGAAGAAGGATGGACTGCTGACGTCCGATTCGACGAGTCAAGGAACGAAAGAAGTACGGTCTGGCTGGTGCGCGCAAGCGCTTCCAGTTCAGCAAGCGTTAAAGGAAGAGGGAGGGATCTTGTCCGGGATTGCGATGAAGGATCTGCTGGAGGCCGGGGTTCACTTCGGTCACCAGACGAAGCGGTGGAATCCGAAGATGAAGGAGTACATCTTCGGCGAGCGGAACGGCATCTACATCATCAACCTCAATAAGACCGTCAAGAAGTTCCGCGACGCCGAGGAGTTCATCACGAACCTCGCTGCCGATGGGCGCACGCTGCTCTTCGTGGGCACCAAGCGCCAGGCACAGGACGTCATCGCTGAAGAAGCGCAGCGATGCGGCATGTACTTCATCAATCAGCGATGGCTCGGTGGACTGCTCACCAACTTCACCACCATTCAACGCAGCCTTGGACGTCTTCGCGATCTCGAGTCGATGGTCACCGACGGCCGTTACGACACGCTCACGAAGAAGGAGCAGGCCCGCAACGAGAAGGAGAAGCGCAAGCTCCTCAAGAACCTCGAGGGCATCCGGCAGATGTCGCGCCTGCCCGACGCGGTCTTCGTCGTCGACACGCGCAAGGAAAAGATCGCGGTCGACGAAGCGCGCAAGCTGAAGATTCCGGTGATCGGCGTGGTCGACACCAATTGCGATCCAGACGAAGTGGACTACGTCGTGCCGGGCAACGACGATGCCCTGCGCGCGATCAGGTTGTTCGCGTCGAAGATCGCCGATGCCGTGGTTGCCGGTCGCGGCATGCGCGAATCGCGCATCGCCGAAGAAGACGCGGCGCGTGCCGAGGAAGCCGCCGCCGCGGATTCGGCCGCACGGCTGACCCGCGCCGTACGCCCGCAGCGTCGCGCCGAAACAGCGCCCACCACCGCCGGGGCCTGAGAGCAGTAGAACCGAGGTTCATGCGCCGGCCCCCGAGGCCGGCGTTCTTTTGTACAGGCTTTTGGCTCCAGGCTTTCGGCTCTGGGCCTGGAACAACCAAGAGCCGAGAGCCCAAAGCCTAGAGCCGCAAGAGTTCAGAGAGATGGCAGAGATCACAGCAGCAATGGTGAAACAGCTTCGCGACCAGACGGGCGCGGGGATGATGGAGTGCAAAGCCGCACTCACCGAGGCCAACGGCAACATGGAAGAGGCCGTGACCCTGCTTCGGAAGCGCGGCCTGGCGCAGGCTGCCAAGCGGGCCGGGCGCGCAACGGCGCAGGGCGTCATCGGCAGCTACATCCACATGGGCGGCCGCATCGGCGTGCTGGTCGAAGTGAACTGCGAATCGGACTTCGTGGCGCGCACCGACGACTTCATCAACCTGGTGAAGGAAGTCGCCATGCACATTGCTGCGGCAGATCCCAAGTGGGTTCGCCGCGAGGAAGTTCCCGCCGAGGCGATCGAAAAAGAGAAGTCGATCTACCGGGCCCAGATGGAGAACTCCGGCAAACCGGCCAATGTGCTCGAGAAGATCATCGAGGGCAAGCTGGGAAGCTTCTATTCGCAGTTCGTGCTGCTCGATCAACCGTCGATTCGCGATGGCAGCCTGACGGTGTCACAGGTCGTTGCCCAGGCGAGTGCGAAGACCGGCGAGAACATCCAGATCAATCGATTCGTGCGCTATCGCATGGGCGAAGGCGCCGAAGCGTAGCTGAATCGCAAACCGTCAACTCCCAACTCCCAATACCCAACGCCCAAGGATGGGTTTAGTTGGAAGTTGGGAGTTGGATGTTGGGAGTTGAACACGGAACGCGGAACGCGAACGAGGGCCCCCATCCAGATATAATCGCAGGTCGATGTCCTCCGACGCCGTCATCGCTACTCCTCAGACCCCCGTTTATAAACGCGCCCTCCTCAAACTCTCCGGCGAAGCTCTCATGGGCGAGCAGCAGTTCGGAGTCGAGCCCGCGGTCACCAGCCGGATCGCGCTGGATGTGGGAGAGATCCAGAAACTGGGCGTCGAAACGGCCATCGTAATCGGGGGCGGCAATATCTTCCGGGGGCTGGCCGCGAGTGCACGTGGGATGGACCGTGCCACGGCGGACTACATGGGCATGCTGGCGACGGTCATCAACGCCCTGGCGTTGCAAGATGCCCTGGAGCAGCACGGCATCGTCACGCGCGTCGTCACCGCGATCGAGATGCGTGCCGTCGCGGAGCCGTTCATCCGGCGCCGGGCGGTCCGGCACCTGGAAAAGGGGCGGGTGGTCATTTTTGCCGCCGGCACGGGAAGCCCGTACTTCACGACCGATACGGCTGCCGCGCTGCGTGCCATGGAGATCAAGGCCGACGTGATCCTGAAGGGCACGAAGGTCGATGGAATCTACACGGCCGATCCGATGGTGGACCCCCACGCGACGAAGTACACGAAGATCTCCTACCTTCAGGTGCTCGAACGGCAACTGAAGGTCATGGACGCCACCGCGATTTCCCTGTGCATGGATAACAAGCTGCCGATCGTCGTCTTCAACCTGCGCAAGGCGGGTAATATCCGTCGGGTGGTTCTGGGAGATCCGATCGGCACGACCGTGTCAGTGTAGCTGGATGGTGGGTAGGGTTCGTGGCGGGCGGAGCGCCGCGTCGAACGAACACCACCGGCCACGAACCACGAATCACCAACCGAGTGAGCTATGGAATTCAAAGACCTGAAGGGCATGTTCGGCGACGTGAAGTCGCGAATGGATGCATGCATCGAACGCGTGCGACGTGACATGGCGCACATTCGCACGGGGCGCGCCACGGTAAGCCTGCTCGACGGCATTCAGGTCGAGGCCTACGGAGCGCGAATGCCCATCAACCAGGTGGCCACGCTCTCGGTACCGGAGCCGGCATTGATCATTGCGCAGCCGTTCGACCCTCAGGTGATGGGTGCAATCGAGAAGGCGATCCGCGCCTCCGACCTGGGTCTCAACCCGGCCAATGACGGCAAGGTCGTGCGCATTCCGATCCCGGCACTGACCGAGGATCGCCGCAAGGAATTGTCACGTCACATTCACAAGCAGGCGGAAGAGGGACGTAACTCCGTCCGTCAGGTCCGTCGCGATGCCAACGATCGGTTGAAGAAGTTGCTCAAGGACCACACGATCTCGGAAGACGATGAGCGCAAGGGACTCGAACAGGTCCAGAAGATGACCGACGAACACGTCAAGCTGATCGACGATCTGCAGAAGAAGAAGGATCAGGAGTTACTTGGTCACTGATATCAGTCCCCGAACGAAACTCCTAGCGACCTCGCGGTAAGCAGCAAGTCGTAGTCGAGCGGCACCGTCTTGGTCTTGCCAACGACCTCGCCGATCGGGATCGGGACCAGATCGGGTGGATGGTTCGCGACCATCTTTCCGAACTGACCGTGAAGCAGCAACTCGACCGCCTTCCCGCCAAATCTCGTCGCCAGCGTCCGATCGAAGGCGGTTGGTGTCCCCCCGCGCTGAAGGTGGCCGAGCACCACGTGCCGCGTCTCCTTCCCCGTTCGATCGCCCAGTTGCTTCGAGCACAACGCACCCGCGCCCCCCAGGCGCTCCGCGTGCCCCGTCCGTGCGGCTTCGATGACCGAGAGCCCTCCATCCACGGATCGCGCGCCTTCGGCGACAACGACGATGCTGAATCGTGCGCCGCGCGCTTCGCGCTGCTGTGTGCACTCCGCGACCTTCTCGACGTCGTAGGGAATTTCGGGAATCAGGATGACATCGGCGCCGCCGGCCACGCCGCTGTGGAGCGCGATCCAACCAGCGTACCGTCCCATCACTTCGACAACCATGATGCGGCGATGCGCTTCCGCCGTGGAGTGCAGCCGGTCGATCGCATCGGTGGCGAAGTCGACGGCGGTATCGAATCCGAAACAGCTCGTCGTGCCGACGATGTCGTTATCGATGGTCTTTGGCACGCACACGAGCGGCACACCCATCTTGTAGAACTCGTACGAGATGGCGAGCGTGCCATCGCCACCGATGCAGACGAGCGCGTCGAGCCCCATCTTGCCGAACATGTCGACCACACGCTCGGCGTAGTTGAACGTGCCCTGCGGTGTGACGATCGGTTCGGCAAATGGATTGCCGCGATTGACCGTACCGAGAATCGTTCCGCCCAGCCGGAGGATTCCGGTCACGTCACGCGGGGTCAGCGGCCGGGACTTCTCCGGGTATATCAGGCCGTCAAAGCTGTCCTCGAGACCGATGACCTCGACGCCTGCGTTGTAGGCGGCCTTCACGACGGCGCGGATCACGGCGTTCAGGCCCGGGGCGTCGCCGCCTCCTGTCAGGACTCCGATTTTCTTGATCTTCGGCATGTGGCCGCGGGTGAGTAGCCGTCGCGGGGGACGCGTGGCGAGTCATCCGCAGTATAACAGTCGGCCACATGAGATAACGCATCGGCCAGGCTACAACGATGTCAGCGGTCGTCGTACAGGAAACAGTGACGTAGGAATCTGATGAGTGAGGCTGCGGCGGGCAACCTTCGCCCGACCATGCGCGAAGGTTGGCTTGCGAACCGAAGCGCGCCGGTGAGACAAGCGCGAAGGTTGGTGGACGGCACGAGGCTCGAACTCGTGACCTCCGCATTGCGAACGGTCGCGTTCGAGTAGTCACAACGGCCGCCGCGTCAACAGGTTGCGGCCGCTTCTGTTCTCCTGCCCTCCCAGGAGAACACCCGCATAAACATTGATAGTTTGCATAGTGCCGTATCACCGATGGGCAGAATTCCGGGCAGAACGCGGCCGCCCCCGCCCGGCCGTTTTGCGTGTCGATGACTTGGCGTTTGGACCCCCCGACCGGCGGGGTCGTGTCGAAGCTGTAACCGGCACCATTCTGACCGAGACCTGATCACTGACCCCCATCGTCTCCTGAAGCGGGATTTCACTCGTGAAGAAGTTCTCCCGTGCCCGTCGCACGATCGAGCGCATCGTTGACCGGTTGCGTCTTGTACTTTCTTCGCTAAGGCTTTCTGTACATATCCTCGAACGCCGCTCTCTATGAGCGTTGCCAGGCGCTCGATCACCCCACGGTAAAAGCGCGACGTGTACGCCGCGGCCGTCCCGGTCCGCGTTTCCTGCGGCCGAGCGACGGTATCGAACGGACGGTTTCCACAGATTGCAGTACTGCCGGACCTGACCGAGTGTCACGTGCTGTACGACGGCCGTGGTGAGTCCACCGGACGGTACGGTCTCGGTCGTCGGCATGATCGCGAGTCGTGCGATGACGAGCTGATTTCCAACGGGCTGGAGCACACACGTCGCTTGCCAACCGTCTGCACCCTCGATGACGAACGTACGTTCGCGATCGGGGGCGAGCGGGACTCGCCCTGTTGCAGTGGTTTTTTGTGACGGCGTTTTCGATTTAGGCAACAGGCTGTCAGCATAGTTCAATATGCCCACTATGAACAAAACATCTGTAGTGACGCAAGAGCTGTATCGACGTAGCGACTCGGCTCGCAAGCTTGGAGTCTCCGAGAGCCAGATCGTCAAGTACCGAACGAGAAGGGATCCTCCGCACCGTTCGTTTGCCGGGAATTCGCGCCGTGCGAAACGTGGCGGCCGAAGTCGATGGCCTCGCGCAACGTTGGCTAAAACAGGCCTCGAGCACAACGGAGAAGGCCGGGAGGAGGAAATAGTTGGGCCGCGGCAAGGCGCAAAAGAGTCTCGACCTTATTGATGCTGCGCACGAGATCCTCGACGAGATCCAACCGGCAACCGTGCGCGCAGCCTGCTACCGCCTCTTCGTCGCTGGGATCATCGACTCGATGGAGAAGCGGAACACGAGCAAGGTCAGCGTGCAACTCACCTGGGCACGTGAGCAGGGCATCATCCCGTGGTCGTGGGTCGTGGACGAGACCCGCGAGGCTGAGTGCGTCCCGTCCTGGGACGATCCGGCCGCCTTCGCGCAAGCAGTGAGTCGGCAGTATCGCCGAGACAACTGGTGTCACCAGAACACCCTCGTTGAAGTGTGGAGCGAAAAGGGCACGATGCGCGGGACCCTGGCGCCCGTGCTCAATGAGTACGGCGTGACCTTTCGCGTCATGCATGGGTTCACGTCCGCGACGAGCGCCTACGATGCGGCGCAAATGATCGCGGACGAAGCCCACCGGGACGTGATCATCTTCTACGTGGGCGACTGGGATCCGAGCGGCCTCTTCATGAGCGAGATCGACCTGCCGAACCGGCTCCTGAAGTATGGCGCTGAGCCTGACACGTTTGTCCGGCTGGCCCTGATAGAGACGGACATCGCGGATGGGGATCTGCCGTCATTTCAGGCGAGCGACAAACGGAAGGATCCCCGCTACCACTGGTTCGTCGATCGCTACGGGTCCCGCTGTTGGGAACTCGACGCCCTCTCGCCCGTCGTGCTCCGTGACCGTCTCGAGGCCGCCATTCGGACCGAGATCGACTGGGACGCCTGGCGCCGCTGCCAACTGGCGGAACAGGCGGAAACGGCTTGTCTCACACAGGTCTTGACGACGTGGGCGGAGGCCAAACACGAATGACGACTATTTCCGGACTGGTCTCGAAATACGAGGGGCGGTCGTGACGATGCCCTTCGGACGGTTCAGGGGACGCCGACTCACCGAGCTGCCGCCTGATTATCTTGAGTGGCTGCTCGGTCTCGACGATCTCCGCGAGCCATTGCGATCGGCCGTGCGCGGGGAGCATCGTCGGCGCCGCGGTCCACGTCCCGATCCGCGACTCGTTGAGGATCTGATTGCCTGCGGTCAGCGGGCGCTTGCGCGAAAGGCGCATCCCGATGCAGGCGGTAGTCACGAGGCGATGTTGAGCGTTCGCACGGCGGCTGATTGGCTATATGCGCATGCCCTGACGCTCAGGGAGCTTTCGTGACGAGTCAACTCGACATCGCGGGGCGCCTGCTCGGGCTCGAGTTGAGCGTGTTCCCGATCCCGCGTCCGCGGCCGGGAGTCCCTGCGGGACATCCTGGCGATGGCAAAGTGCCGGCGATCCCCTGGCGCGAATATCAGACGCGGCGGCCGACGACGGCCGAGATCCTCGAGTGGTTCGGCGGCGAACTGATGAACATCGCCGTCGTCACCGGAGCGATCTCCGGCGTGGTGGTCATCGACGCGGACGCGCCCGACGCCACGCGGTGGTGCACAGCACATCTCCCCTACACCCCCTGGCAAACGCAGACGGCGCGCGGGTTTCATCTCTGGTATCGCGCCCCGGACCTGCGCGTGCCGAACCGATCGCGCGTCGAGACCCGCGACGGACGCCTCGCGATCGACGTGCGCGGCGATGGCGGGTTCGTGATTGTCGCGCCCTCGGTGCATGCCTCCGGCTGGGTGTATCGCGAGGCGGGCGACTGGACCGCGCCACGGGCCGAGGTGCCCGTGTTCTGGCCCGGGTGGTTGCAGCGGCCGGGTCGTCCACCGACACCGCGCGCCACGCCGCGACCGACTGGCGACGTCAGCGATCGCGCACGCAAGTATCTGGCGGCCATTCCGAAGCCCGAGATTGGCCAGGGCAGTGACCAAGAGACGCTCTATGCCGCGTGTCGTCTCACCCGAGGATTCGGACTCTCGGCCGCCGCCGCCGAAGCGTTGCTCTGGGAGTGGGCGGCAATCGTCGTGGCTGGACGCGTGAGTGGATCGCCCGCATGGTGCGTCATGCGGAGCAGTACGGCACCGAGCCGTTTGGGGCGTTGCGATGACGACACCTGCCGATGCCTGGGGCGCCGCCGCTGTCGACACAGCGGACTTTCAGCGTAACAAAAAGGGACGGATCATCCCGGACAGTCTCACCAACATCCGGCTCGCGTTGCAGAAGTTGGGGACCACCCTCGGGTATGACGCCTTCGCCCGTACGGTGCTCGTCAATCGCGCGATTCCTGATGATGTCACCATTGATCGCCTGTGGGTCGCGATCGACGACACGTTCAAGTTCCGTCCGGCCAAAAGTACCTTACGGACGGTCATCCTCGTTGATGCACATGCCGCGGCCTGTCATCCCGTACGCGAGTACCTCGATGCGCGGCGCTGGGATGGCACGCCGCGGATTGATTCCTGGCCGTCGACCTATGCCGGCGCGAGGGCGTCGAAGTACGTCAACGCCGTTGGCGCGCTCGTGCTCATCGCGGCCGTGCGCCGCGTACGCCGACCGGGCGTGAAGTTCGATGAGCTACTCGTCCTCGAGTCGGAGCAGGGCAAGGACAAGTCGACGGCCCTGCGCGCGTTGTGTCACCGGGACGAGTGGTTCTCCGATGACCTGCCGCTCGGCGTCGATTCCAAACACGTAATCGAACGGACCTGTGGGAAGTGGATCATCGAGGCCTCGGAGATGTACGGGAACCGAGGCCGAGAGACCGAACAACTGAAAGCGTTTCTCAGCCGGCAGACGGATGGACCGGTGCGCCTGGCCTACGACCGGTTGTCGACGACCGTCCCGCGTCAGTTCGTCATCATCGGGACGACCAACACGTACGTCGGCTACCTGAAAGACAGCACGGGCAGCCGGCGGATCTGGCCGGTGCGGGTCGATACGTTTAACGTCTCGGCGCTCGAACGCGACCGCGAGCAGTTGTGGGCGGAAGCGGCGATGCGGGAAGCCGCTGGCGCCTCGATTCGCCTGAATGCCGACCTCTGGAAAGCGGCCGCTGACGAGCAAGAGAAACGCCGCGCGGATGACCCGTGGGAAGAGATCCTAGACCCCCTGTTCGACGGCGATGCCGTGGTGGACGTTGAGGACATGCCGGCCGTGCCGGTGCGCGCGATCTGGGGCGCTTTGGGGCTGGAAGGCGAGTATCGGAACAATTCCCACTCGGCACGGGTCGCGTCGGTCGCTCAGCGGTACGGCTTTACCGAACGGAACAAGCACAACGGCGTGTGGCACTGGGTCAAACCAGGACCAAAAAACGACGTGATCTAAGGGACTGGTTGGAACGCTTGGATGCTCGGAATATGGCCAAAAAACGCCGATCGCTTGGAACGGGTCTTCCAAGCACCGCTTGGAATCGTTCAGAAGGTAGCCAGGACACGGGACCGCTTCTCGTCGTTGTCTTCGATGTTCCAAGCGTTTCCAAGCATCAGTCCAAGCGTTTGGCGTTTTTGTTCCAGATTCCAAGCGTTCCAAGCGTTCCAAGCATTTCAAACTCTTTTTCATGAAACGGATTGGACATTGGACACCTCGAACGCCTCCGATGAAATGAACCCTTTTAATTGTGAAGGTTCAGTGACGACTGACAGCCCTGGTCACGACCTTGTCGCCGAGCTCTGCACGCGCTATCACGGGCCCCGCGGCCAGTTCGCCTATGCGGCGTTCGCGTGGGCCCAGCAGCATGTGTACGAGGGCTGTCTGCCGCTGCCGCTCATGCAGTGGGCCTTGACGCCCTGGGGCGCTTGTCTCGGCTTCACCGACAACACGGAGACCGACGCCGTCATCACCTTGCGTCCGCAGATCTGGCGCAGAGGTCCGGTGTACATGCTCGACGTCATCGCGCACGAACTGTTGCACGTCTACATTCGCTGGACGTTGGGTACGGGGGCGCATCGGGAACAGCAGCCATGACAACGCCATCTGGGCGAGTGAAGTCATGCGGTTGTCTCCGCGCCTCGGGCTGCCGCCTGTGCAGGCCTCGCGAACCGTGCGACGACGCGTCGGGAAGCGATTGACCCGCGTGATGCCGGATGGCTGCATCTCCAGAGACCAGTTATCGACCTGGCCGCACAGTCTCCGACCGGCAGGGTTCTACAACACGGCGCCGCTGCCGTTTTCCTGGGATGAACGCGTTCAATGAGACGGGTTCAGTGAATGAGCTGGGGCGGTATGCATGAGTTGGCTGGTCACGGGGTTAGAAACCGCTCAGCAGGAGGACGCGTTCGCGCGAGTCCCCGAATGAGATTTGGAGAGCACTGATGGCGACGAAGCACGGCCCCGCGACCCGGCGAGCACCCCAGCATCTTCGGCCGGACACGCGGCGCTGGTGGGCCGCGGTCGCGGCCGATTGGCGGCTGGAAGAGCATCACGTCAGGCTGCTCACCCTGGCCGGGGAGGCCTGGGACCTGTGCGAGCAGGCGCGCCTGATGATCGCCGAGAAGGGCTTGACGACGACGACCCGCGATGGCGGCGAGAAGCTGCACCCGGCGGTGCGCGTCGAGTCGGATAGTCGGCTCGCGTTTGCCCGGTTGATTCGCGAGCTCGATCTCGACCTGGCGCCGCCGGGGGAGGCCTCGACCCGGCCGCCGGCGTTGCGATCGATGCGCGGAGGCTCCGGTGCCGCGTAAACAACGCGCGCCGAAAGCGCGGCGAGGGCCGGCGGCGCCGAGCCTCGACCTCATCGATTTTCTACTGCAAGTGTCGCGCACGCCCGAGCAGATCGACCGCTTGCACGCGGCCGGCATCAGTTACGACCCGTTCGCGACGTTTATCTGGGACCAGCAGTCGCCGGAAGAATTTCTCACAGTCTGGCATCAGCACGAGGCGGTGATCGTGGCCGAGTGCAAGCGGCGCGGCATGGCGGTGCCGGATCCGGCGACCTATCGCCCGCAAACGTGGGTGAACTATGCCGCCGGGTGAGCTGCGCGCGCAACTTCAGCGGTCGGCGACATGGCCGGCGCGTCCCGTCGGTGCGCCGGAGTCACCGACGGAGTTGCTCGTACAGATTCTCGAATCGGCTCCGGCACATCGAGACGCTCCTCGAGCCGCGCCACGGCCGGCCGCGCGACGACGACGATACGCGCGTGCTGCTGGCGATGGTGGACAGTGGGGTGGTCGGTCGGTTTTCGGCGGCGGAGGTGCGGCGCCACGCGACGCTCCATCCCGATCTGCGCGCGGCCCTCGCGGCCGCCGACTGCGACAGTCCGCGGTCACTGGGTCGCTTGTTCCGACGCCTCGAGGGTCGCAGCGTCACCGGCGTGACGCTCGCCCGGGTCGGTGAGGACCGGCACGGCCTCGTGTGGGTTTTGCGGGTTTGTGTCACCACACCGGATGGGACGGCATGATCGCGCCCATGACGACTGATCGACTGAGCCTCCTCACCGACACGCAACTGCGCGAGACGAAATCCCTCGCCGCCATGCACCTCGTTGGCTCCCTCGCCGCCATCACCGAGCACGGCACCCGGAGCCTCGCCGACACGTTCGAGCTCGGGTTGGCGTTCGACGACTTTCAGACGCGCTGGCCTGGCGACCTGCATCGCGACCTCGTGGCGCGGCGCAAGGACTGGCTCCGCCACAAGGCCGTGAGTAATCCCGGCGTGACGACCGAGCCGAGTTGGGCGGCGCCGCTGGCCGCGGTGCGTCCGGTGCTCGCGGAGTTTGTCGATGTGGCGCGCGCGCAGTCCCTCGTGGGCAAACTGCTCCCGTCGGCGGCGCGGGTGCCCTTCAACACGAGCGTGCCGGTGGCGCTCGGGGGCGGCACGTATCGGTGGACGGGCCAGACCGCGTCGACGCCGGTCGGCAACATGTCGCTTCAGTCTGTCACGCTGCCGGTCGCGAAAGCCGGCGGCATCATCCCGGTGACCGCCGAACTGTTGCGGCTGACGGCGCCCGGGTCCGAGGTCGCCCTCCGTCGTGAATTGATTGAGGGCCTCGCGGCGTATTTGGACGCGCAGTTCACGGATCCCACGGTGAGTGCGGTCGCGAATGTCTCGCCGGCCTCGATCACGGCCAACGCGCCGTCGATCGGGAGTAGCGGATCGAGCGCCGCGAATGCCGTGACCGATATCAAGCTCTTGATCGCCACATTCACCGCCGCGAATCCCGACGCGCGCTCGATGGCGATGCTGATGTCGCCTGCGGTCGCGACGGCGATGGCCCTGGCGACGGACAAGGAGACGATCGGGGCGGATGGTGGCCGCCTGTTCGGCATGCCGGTGCATACCGGGACGATCGGCTCGCGCGTCATCATCCTGGATCCGAGTGCGCTCTTGATTGCCGACGATGGCGACATGGATATCGCGGTCGCGCGTCACGCGACTTTGGAGATGGATACGGCCGGCACATCACCACCAACGGCCGCCACGGTGATGGTGTCGTTGTGGCAGTTGGGGTTGGTGGCGCTCCGCGTCATGCGCTTCATCTCGTGGCGCATGGCGCGCGCGAACGCGGTGCTGTACACCAACGTGGGTACGTCTGATGAAATTCACACGCGCGCAGATCGCGCAGATAGAAGACCAGTTCGCGACGGCTACTGTCTTCGTGCTCAAAAAGGTCCTCCCGCCGCGCGACGCGCAGATCCGATCGTTGCAGCAACTCGTTACCGAACTGCAGCAGCAGTTGTCGGACGTCACGCAATTGGTTCACTTGGTGCACGACAGGGTGAAGGAAGACGCGCCGACGGCGGCCGGCCGGGAGGTGCATTGACATGACGCGCGCGGAATTCGGAGATGCCCGATGACGATCGATCAAGCGATCGACAAAGCGAGCGCAGCGATCGACGTGCTCCTGCAACAGCGCATGGACGCCATGGCGCTTCGGATGATCGGCGACGGCGTCGACCCCACGAAGCCGCCGGCGAACGAGGACTCGGATGGCGACTGGCAACGGGTCACGTTCGGTGAAATCCTGCAGCTGCAAGGCGCGCGCGATGCGTCTTGGAAGGCGGCGACGCTCACAGCGATCCGGCAATGGCTGGCCGCGCGCGCTGAGACCTAGTGGCGACAACTGCACGAAGCAAATGGATGTCAGCCGTTCGTCCCCCTCCGGCCACGTCCCCGGCTGGCCAGCGCCAGCCCCAGGGCTCCGGCCACCAACAGCAGCGCCGATGGCTCCGGCACCGACGTCGACGTCGGCAGGGTGTGGAAGGCCAGGTTGTCGAACGAGATCTGCGGGTAGTTGGTGTCGTTCCAGCACTGGTAGTTCGGGTCGTAGCACGGGGTCGACGTCAGGAACTGGAAGTCGCCCTGCTCCGGCGCCCACGTGAACGGGTCGTGCTTGAACCAGAAGCCGAGGAAGGTCGGCAGTGGGCGGCCGTACATCTCTCCGAACGACCCGCCCCACGAGCTGAAACTCTGGTTCGGATCGGTGTAGCGGATGTCGACCCCGAAGGCGTCGAACGGCTCTTGGAGATACAGGTTCGCGTACAGAACTCCCCGCCCATGTGCAGCCGGCCATCCGCCACGTCCACGTAGAAGTCGTCGGACGTGACGACGTCGAGCACGCCGTCGATCGTCCCGACGCAGGACGGGGACGCCGGGCTGTACCCGCAGAACCCCCCGGACGCCTCCGCCTCCGGGAACAAGGGGACCAGCCGCTCGAACGTGATGAGCCGGTTCGGCTTGACGGCCGCCTCAAACGCCGTGCGATTCGTGAAGACGACGGGGCCGGCCACGGCGGGACTCGCCAGGGCCAACAGCGCCATCAGGGGGAACAGTCGCTGATTGCAAAACATCTATCGATCCTTAAAGCCTCGTTTTGAAAAGCTTGGGGACGAATTTTTCCGAAAGAGAGGTCGCTGGGGGAGACGTCTGAGACTCTTTGCGACCTAGTGAGGCTTCTGGTCTCCCGCGCGGAGTATACGGCAACGATGAACAAGTGGTGTTGATTTGAATCAAAGAACTGAAGCGTCGCGCTCACGCCGCCGCCAACGGCGTGAGTGGCGTTTTGATACGATGGGGCCTGAAGTGAAGCGGGCCCGTCGAGTGTTAGAAGCACCCGAGCGAGCCCTAACCCCGTCACCGTGATAGCCGGTGAGTGAGGCTGCTGCAATTCTAGCAAGCCACGCCTGCCGGCCTCTGCACCTGGAGGCCGAATGAGTCTTCGAAAATTCTGTAGTCCTGGCTTACCTGCCGAGCACGCCTTGCACTGCGTGTCGTCGCCCCAGTGCGAGCACCATTGGTTCTATGACTTTCGCGTGAACCAGAAGCGGTATCGGCAGACGACCGAGACCGCCAACAAACAGCTGGCGAAGTCGATCGAAGCGAAAGAGCGCAGCCGTGTGCTCGAAGGCCGTCACCAGATTCGACGACAGCCCGATATCACCTTTCGCGCCTTCGCGGAGACGTACATCCGTGACCACGCGACGGTGAACAAGCGCAGCGTGGACCGAGACCGGCAGATTTTGCTCACGCTGAATCGCGCGTTCGGCTCGCTCATCCTGCACGAAATCACCCCGCACCGGATCGAGCAATTCAAACGCGATCGACTCGCCGGGAAATGGAGGGGGAACGGCTGCAAGACGGCTCCCAAACCGATCAAGCCGGCGACTGTGAACCGCGAACTCGACTGCTTGCGGGGCATCCTGTCGAAGGCCGTCGAGTGGGGCAAGTTGCTCGACTCCCCCGCTCGCACGGTGAAGGGCCTGAAGGTGGCCAACAAACGGACGCGCATTCTCAGTGAGGACGAGCAATTGCGGCTTCTGGCGGCGTGCCCGCCGAAGGTTGGCCGAATGCTGCGTCTCGCGCTGATCATGGGCTGCCGGTTTGGGGAGTTGCTGGCGCTCCAGTGGGCTGATGTCGGCGAGACGGAGCTGACCTTTCTGGAGACGAAGAACGGCCGGGCCCGACGGATCCCGATCTCCCCGGCTATCAAGGCCGTGTTCGACCAGTGCCCCAGGACGCGGTCACCGTGGGTGTTCACCAATGCCCGGACGCACAAGGCTTACACGGTGAACGGGGTCGCGCACACCGTCCGACGAGCGCTCAAGCGGGCCGGGATCGTGACTAAGGACGTGAGCCTGCACAGGCTCCGGCACACGGCCATCAGCCGCATGATCGCCCTGGGGATCGACGATTTTACGGTGATGGCCATTTCGGGCCATCAGGACGTGCGGATGCTGGAGCGCTACACCCATCCGACCTCAGCGCGGAAGCTCGAAGCCCTCAGCGTCGATTTTGGTGGGCAGAATTTGGGCAGAACGGAAAACGAGGACCTCAAAAAGATTGGTGGACGGCACGAGGCTCGAACTCGTGACCTCCGCATTGCGAACGCGGCGCTCTCCCAACTGAGCTAGCCGCCCACTGGTCCTTGTGCGTCACGTATCCCCCCTGACTTCTGCGGGATACGCATCCAACTACTGTAACACTTGGTACTTGCCGGGGCAATCGCGGCCCGGCCTCACTGTTCCCTCTCGAACGTCAGATATAGTGGCGCGGCACCCAGGACCATGAGGAATCCAAAGCTTCCCCACCCGGCCTTGTTTGCCGCCCTGAAGCGAGCGTGCTCGCCTGGCTTGAGCACCAGGTCCTGCGTCTTCCAGAAGAGTGTGTTGTGTACGCGGAGCCGGTGCGGACCCGCCGGCAGATCGTGAGTGACCGCTTCGCCGTTTTTCAAAATGGCGATCTGCTCGCCATCCACCGACACGTAAATCTCGCGGATGCCCGCGTCATCAGGCGATTGGCGGTTGACCGTAATCGTCGCCACCTGCTCCGCGCGCGGCTCCGCCTTCGCCAGGGATGCGCCAGTCGCCCCTCCTGGTGGACGAACACCCGAGACACCTCCGCGAAAGGCGATGACCACGGTAACGATCCTAAACTAGCCGGTGTCCCTGTGTTGACCGAGAACTCCTATAGATCGAAATGGCGCTGAAGCATTCGAGGATCCCGCTCGGCCGCGCGGACGCGCTCGCGTCCCAGGCCATGCGCGAAGCACATCAGATAGGTATTCCGGCGGATGAGATCGTGGCGGTCGGTGGTCTCCGTCGATTTGCCCCCGCCCTCGACGGCGCGGTGCTCGTCGCGGTAGCCGATGACACGCGACGTGATGACGTACTCACCGGCATGTCGCGGCTGTCCGTCGTCCGCTCCGTCCTCGGCACATCGACGTCGGGTCTGCGTCTCTCGACCGATCGCGGGTTGCTGGAAGTCCACGTCACGCCGCCGCGAATGGCCGGTGCTGCGCTCGTCTGGCACACGGGAACGCGACGGCACGTCAAGTGGCTTCAGGAACGAGCGACACGATTTGGTCTGACGTTCGCTCACGGGAGCCTCCAACGGGACGGGACGACCGCCCTCTCTGTCCCGGACGAAGCGACGTTCTACCGCCTGATGGAACTTCCCTACATTCCGCCAGAGCTTCGGGAGGGAGAGGATGAAATCGACGCGGCAGAACGCGGAAGGCTGCCCTCGCTGATCAACGCATTGCACATCCGCGGCGACCTGCACATGCACAGCACGTGGAGCGACGGCCGCGACTCTATCCTCCACATGGCGCTGAGCGCGCGTCAGCTCGGGTACGAGTACGTGGCCATCACCGATCACTCCGAGCGATCATGGGCCTCCCGCAAACTCCTTGCGGTCGAGATTCCGCTGCAAGCGGGAAGAGATCGCTGCAGCGCGTGTCGCAGGCATCCGGGATCGAAATCCTTCACGGCGTCGAGGTCGATATCATGCCCGACGGCTCTCTCGACTTCGATGATGACACGCTCGCGCGCTTCGACATCGTCCTTGCATCACTCCACGATGCTGCCGGGGATGATGGCGCGCGCCTCACCGAGCGTTACCTGCGGGCGATGCGGCACCCGCTGGTGAATGTCATCACGCATCCGGCCAATCGATCGCCGGCCCTCTCCAACGGCTATGAGCTCGACTTCGATCGTCTGTTCGAGGCGGCCATCGAATCGGGCACGGCCATGGAAATCGATGGCGCCCCGGGACATCTCGACATGGATGGACGGATCGCGCGGCAGGCCGCCGCTGCCGGCGTGACGATCGTCATCAACAGCGATTGCCATCGGGCGGAGGCCCTCGGCCGACAGATGAGCTTCGGCATCGGGACCGCCCGGCGGGGGTGGGTCGGCCCGGACCATGTCCTCAATACACGCGGAATCGAGGGCGTGCGGAAGTTCATTGCCCGGAAACGCGGACGCTCGGCCCGCTAGTCCCCTGTAACGCCCCTCCCTGGTACATCGCTTTCAGGCACCCGGCTTGCTGTATCGTAAGTGCACTAGCCGACAAACGGTCGGTCTTGCGGGTCTTATGCGACTTTTCTTGGCGTTTATCGTTTTGCTCTTAATACCCGTTATGGGTGCTGCCCAAACCGGGCCGAGCCCTGAGGCACTGGCCAAGGCCCTCCAGGCCCGATACCAGAACGTGCGCGATTTCACCGCCGACTTCGTCCAGACTTACCGAGGCGGGGTGTTGCGCACCGAGACGCGCGAAAAGGGGACGGTTGCCGTCAAGAAGCCCGGGCGGATGCGGTGGATCTACATCAGCCCGGAGCGGAAAGAGTTCGTATCCGACGGCGAAAAGATGTATTCATACATTCCGGAGGATCGCCAGGTGCTGGTGTCGGATGTCCCGGCGGACAACGAGGCGCCGACGCCTGTGCTCTTCCTGGCAGGAAAAGGCGACCTGGTAAAGGACTTTACGGCGACTATAGCTCCCAGCCCGGTGAGCGGGTCCGTGGGGCTGAAGCTGACGCCTCGCCGGAGCGAACCGGAGTACGAGTATTTGATTGTGGCGGTTGATCCGGCAACGCTTCAGATCCGAGCGTTGACCACACGCGACCGTCAGGGTGGTGAGTCGACGCTTCGGTTCGAGAACCTGCAGGAAAACAAGGGCATCTCCGATAAGGACTTTGCGTTCCGTATTCCGCGCGGTGTCGATGTCATCACTGATGGCAAACGTAACTAGCAAACTGCTGCTCCTCGCGTTGTCCGTGGCAATGGCGGGCTGCGCCAGTGCCGCCATGCGCGCCGGCGAACAGGCCGATATCGCCCGGGACTACGACCGTGCGATCGTCGAATACACGAAGGCGCTGCGCGAAGATCCCGACAATCGGGCGGCCCAACAAGCCCTCGAGAACGCGAAGATCCGCGCCTCCCTCGACCACTACGCACGTGGCCGACGCTACGAGAACGCCGGGCGTCTGGAAGAGGCACTCGTCGAGCTGCAACTCGCCAACGAGTTGAACCCGGGCAGTGCGGACATCGAGCAGATGCTGCGCAACGTTCGCACGCAACTGCGCAACAAGGTGGCATCGCGTGACGGCAAGACCGAGCTGCAGACGCTGGTCGAACGATCGCGGGAGCTGATGCCGGCCGGTCTGGAACTCCCCGCCAACATCCGGATGCCAGACTCGATGACATTCCGGGAGGCCAACTCGCGCGATGTCTTCACCGCGCTCGGGAAGATCGCCGACGTGAACGTCGTCTTCGATCCGCAGTTCCGCCCCCAGCCCGTGAGCATCGACCTTCGAAACACCTCGTTCGAAGATGCGCTGCAGGCCGTCGCATCGGCGACGCGCACGTTCTATCGCGTCACGGCTCAACGCACCGTCACCATCATCCCCGACACGACGGCGAAACGGCAGGAGTACGAAGAGGAAGTGGTACGTCCGTTCTTCCTCAGCAATGCGGATCTCAAGGAGACGATGGACCTGCTTCGCGTCGTGATCGACGCGCGGCGCGTGGCGCCGGTCGCGGCGACCAACGCGATCATGATCAAGGACACGCCTGAACGCGTGGCGGCGGCCGGAAAGATCATCGCGGCAATCGACAAGGCGCGCCCTGAAGTGGTGATCGACGTCGAGCTTCTCGAGGTCGATCGCACCCGCCTGCGCGAGTTCGGACTGCAACTGGCCTCACCCGCGGATACGCCGACCGGTATCGACGGCGTCGCCAGCGTGAACAGAGATGGGCTCTCGCTTCGCGACCTGAGCAACCTGACGCAGGCCGACATTCTTCTCACCAACCTCCCGAACCTGTACTACCGCCTGCTGAAAGCGGACACCAACACCAGAACGCTGGCCAATCCACAGTTGAGAACGTCGGAAGGCCTGCCCGCGCAGGCGAGGTTCGGGGAGCGCGTACCGGTGCCGGTCACGACGTTTGCACCGATCGCGCAAGGTGGTGTCAATCAGCAGCCGATCACCTCGTTCAACTACGAGAACATCGGCGTGAACATCGACATCACGCCGCGGATGCACCACGACGACCAGGTGTCGCTGGCGCTGAGGATTTCGGTCAGCAACATCTCAGGCGCAGGCTTTGGTGGTCTGCCGACGTTCGGCAACCGCGAGATCAACACGGTGATTCGTCTCAAAGACGGCGAAACGAATCTCCTGGCTGGCCTCATTCGCGACGAAGAGCGTCGAATCCTTCGCGGGGTCGCCGGGCTCAGCGATCTTCCGGTCGTCGGCCGCCTCTTCGCGCAGAGTCACCGTGAGATTCAGGAAACCGACATCGTGATGATGCTGACGCCACGGGTGATTCGCGTGCTCGAGCTCAACGAGGACGATCTCCGCCCATTCCGTGTTGGCGATAACGTGACCGCACCATTGGCGCTGCCAGTACCTGTTCCGTTGCCCGCGCCCGTTCCGCTCGAGCAACCGGCGCCCGCGCCGGCACAACCCCCGGCTCCAGCACCGGAACCGGGCGTTACGCCGATTCTGCCTCCACCCCCGCAGCAGCCACCGCCGGTTCGCTGATTCAGCTCGGTGCCGATAGAGTCGGCCTATTTCGACACCTCAGCGAGACGCGCGACAAGCGTGCCGGGCGCGTGACAGGTCTGGCAGGTTACTTTGACCTGAGCACGCGATGACGGATCGTCCTTCCACTGTTGCGCACGCGTTGCGTACGGTGTTCCGGGCAGTAGCTTGAGAATCCGATCGATCTCTGCGTTTGCCTCGTCGTTGCGCCCGGTCCGCTGCGCACTCTGCGCAAGTCCGGACAGCACCTCACCCTTGTGATGAAGCGGGAGCTTCTCGATGCTCGCGCCCTGCAACGTCCACAACCGCTGGTAAGCACTGTACAGCCCATTCCCAGGATCGCGCCCGTTCCTCGGCTGGCAATCGATCGGCCAGCGATGCCTGCGAGCCACCGGTGATCGCGAACACGCCAACACCGTCAGGGGAAAGGCGCATCGCCTCATCGTAGAGATCGAGCGCGCGCTGGTAGTGCTGCTTGAACTCGACCTGCTGTTTGGCCTCGCTCGCCAACGCAGCGCGCGTCAGCGCAACGCTACCTTGCCACGCGAGCACATCCGCTCGTTCGGAGGGGCGGCTCTCGAGCAGCCGCGCGAGGTTCTTTTCCGCACGCGCCAGTCTATTCAGGTCGTTCTGGAGAAAGCCGGCAAAGATATCTTCCCTGACCAGGGTGTGAACGGTGAGACGAGTATCCGTAATCGGGGGCTCTGGCATCTGTGCGACAGCAGCTGCCGGGATCGCGATTAGGACGGTGACAACGATCAGATATCTCGTCATATGCTCCTCATCACGTGACCGAACCCGGTGACTACTCTACCTTGGCGACCTTTGCTCCCAGCGCCTTGAGGCGATCGACCAGTTGACTGTAACCACGCTCGACGGTTTCGAGCGGCGCCACCCGCGTCTGCCCTTCTGCGGCAAGTCCAGCCGCAATGAGCGACATGCCGGAGCGCAGATCGCGGCTGTCGAGTGTGCGTCCACCTCGCAGTTTGGTGGGACCCGTGACGATAATCCGGTGTGCGTCGGCCAGGAAGAGGTCTGCGCCCATGCCGCTCATCTGCTCGAGCGCGAAGAGGCGCAGCTCGTACATCCAGTCGTGCACCAGCGTGCGGCCTGCTGCCTGCGTCGCGAGAACCGTTACGAGGCTGACGAGGTCGCTCGGAAACGATGGCCACAGTCCTGTTGCAATGCGACGCACGGCCTGCGGCTTCGACGGCCTCACCTCGAAGACACCCTGACGCATCCCGCAGTCGACGCGCATTCGCTGCATGACCGCGGCAACCACCTCGATGTCTTCCTCTCGGCATCCTTCGATCGCGATCTCGCCACCAGTGATCGCACCGACCACCGCCCAGCTTCCAGCTTCGATGTAATCACCTCCGAGGTGATGCTTCGCGCCCCGAAGCTTGGCCGTCCCCTCGATACGAATCCTCGAGCTGCCGATTCCGGTGACAACGGCGCCCATCTTGGTCAGGAACTCGCAGAGCTCGACGACATGAGGCTCGGTGGCGGCATGACGGATCTCGGTCACGCCGGGCGCTGACGCAGCAGCAAGAAGAGCCGTTTCGGTCCCCGTTACCGACGCCTCGTAGAGGTACATCGAAGCGGGCTTCAGGCCGTCGGGCGCTTCGAGCACATGGTCGGGCCCGGAACGCTCGCGTGCGCCGAGCGCCTGCAGCGCCTCGGTGTGAGTGGCGATGGTCCGCCTGGCGGGAAAATCTCCGCCGGGCGGCGCAATATGCGCGCGACCGGTGCGCGCGAGCAGCGGCCCAAGCAGGAGAACAGAGCCACGCAACCGGCCCACGAGGGCGCGATCGGGCGCGTCGGTGTTGATTCGCGGTGTCCTGATCCGCAACGTGGTGGTGCCGATGCCCTCGACTTCGGCGCCGAGATCCAACAGCAGTCGCGCCATGACCTCAACGTCGCCGATGCGCGGGACATTGGTGAGGACGCACTCCTCTTCGGTCAGGAGGCAGGCCGCCAGCAGCGGCAGCGCAGCGTTCTTGTTTCCTTCAACGGCGACCCGGCCTTCGAGTCGGTGTCCGCCCTCAATCAGTAGTGTCGACATCAGCCGTGCGCCTTCTTCAGGAACTCAACGTCCTCATCACCGTCCAGACCCACGAACACCGGCTCCGGGCGCAGCCAGACGCCACACCAGTCGAGCACAGCGCGCTTCACCTGCACCGCGAACCGGATCACGTCGCGTGCGGTCGCTCCCCCGCGATTGACGATCGCCAACGGATGTTTACTCGACAGGCCGACCGTTCGCTCGCCGGAGCCTTTGCGCAGACCCGCCCGCTCGATGAGCCAGGCGGCCGGTATTTTCACCCGGCTTTCCGCCGCAGGAAAGCCGGGCACTCGATCACGGGCGAGAACGGCAATCCGCTCTCGATCGTCGACGCTGACCACCGGATTCATGAAAAACGATCCCACGCTGCGCGTCTCGGGATCGCCCTCGTCGAGCACCATCCCCTTGCGACGTCGAATGGCGAGGACCACGTCTCGAACATCGTTCGGTTTCGGCTGGGCGACGCGGCGTCGTTCGATTTCAGCGAGCAGTTCTGGATACGACAGCGTCGGCGTCGAACGTGTCAGCAGGAATGACACGCCGCACACGATGAAACGACCCGCATCTTCAGCCTTGAAACGGCTCGCGCGATAGGAAAAGCCACAGTCAGCGGCGGTCAGCTCGGCGAACTCCGAGCGCGTCCGATCGAAGACCGTGACGCGCTCGATGACGCCAGCGACTTCCTGCCCGTAGGCCCCAACGTTCTGAATCGGCGTACCGCCGACGGTTCCCGGAATGCCTGAAAGGCACTCGACGCCGCTCAACTCCTGACCGACCACCCAGTCGACCAGTTGATCCCATGACTCGCCCGCTCCGGCTGTCGCAATCGTCCCGTTCGGTGCGCTCGTCATTGCGCGTCCGCTCAACGTCATTGCGAGCACCACACCATTGAACCCGTCATCGGAGACGATGATGTTGCTGCCACCGCCAAGGATGAAGAGCGGCAGATCACGTTCCATACACCACTGATGGATCGCCCGAACGTCCTCGTTCGAGTCGGCTCGTGCGAACCAGCGCGCCGGCCCGCCGACGCCGATGGTGCTCAGCGGATGCAGTGGCACGTGTTCGCGTGTCACGACCGGCGGGCTATGTGATGCCATCGAGCATCGCTTCCTGATCGCGCAGGGCGGCGATCGCTTCGGCTCGCGTGCAGAGCGAGAACTCGACCCAGTCGCCGGGGGCGAGCTGGCCCGCCAGCGGAAGGTCTGCCGTGATGACGGTCGCCATCTGCGGATACCCGCCAGTCGTCTGCCGATCGCTCATGAGCAGGAACGGTTCTCCCGACGCCGGCACCTGGATGGCACCCACAAAAGCTGCATCGGAGATCATTTCTCGATTCGGGATCCGCGGGAGGACACCTCCTGACAACCGGTAGCCCATCCGATTCGAATGCGGCGTCACCGTGAACCGTGTGCGCTCGAGCATCGCGAACGCCGGCTCGGCAAAGAAATCGTCCTGAGGTCCGGGCAACACTCGAAGCCGGGCGCCGCCGGCAGGTTTGAACGCCTTCGGGCCGAGCGTGCGCGACACCGGTGTGGAAATCGTCGGTCCGAGTGGAAGCCGATCGCCGGCCGCGAGTGCGCGGCCCTCGAGTCCTCCGAGGGCAGCTCCCACATGCGTCGCACGGCTCCCAAGAAGTGGCGCAACGTCTACCCCACCATCGAAGGCGACGTACGCTCTGGCCCCGGCCTTTCGTTCACCGAATCGAAGCACGCTTCCCGGACGACACACCGCGGTGCTACCCGGAGGTGCTGCGATTCCATCGATTGTTGCCTGCAGATCTGCGCCGGTCACCGCGATGCGAGCCACTTGCTCGATTCTCAACTCCGGTCCGGCGATGGTGATCTCGAGCGTGGCCGCGTCGTTCGGGTTCCCGACCAGGATGTTCGCGATGCGATGGGACAGAACGTCGAGGGCGCCACTGACCGACACCCCACTGGCCTGATGGCCCCAGCGTCCTCTGTCCTGGATGGTTGTAAAGAGTCCCGGTCGAACCACGGTCACGGTTCGTGCGCTGGGTTCGATCGACGGAGTCGCCACGGAGCGCGCTTCATTCTCCGTGCGAGCTGCCGCTGCTGATGCAGCGTTCTCAGCAGGCATCGGGACAAACCGCACCACGTCGCCCGGCTCGAGCAATGCAGAAGGGACTCTATCCGGATCGAACAGGCGAATCGGACTTCAGCCGATGATCTGCCAGCCTCCCGGTGACGCACGTGGATAGATGCCGCTCTGCTTCCCTGCGATGCCGACCGAACCAATGGGCACGCGTAGTCGAGGAGTGTCGCGCCGTGGTGCGGCGATGCGATCATCAACGGATCCGAGATACCCAAAGCCGGGGAGAAATCCCAGCATGAACACACGGTATTCGACGTCCGCGTGACGCTGGGCGACCTCGCCAGTGCTCAGCCCTGCCCACTCGGCAACGACCGACAGGTCTGGACCCGTCTCGCCACCGTAGGTGACCGGGACCTCAATCTCGTGTCCCCGCACTACGTCCAGCGGAGTCGCCACGAACCGCGTGAGCGCCTCGCGCAGGACCTGAGGGTCGGCATTCAGCGGATCGAAGAAGACGGCAACAGACCGGTAGGTAGACACGACATCACGCACACCCGGAAGTGTCGCACCGCGTATTGCCGCGGCCACGGCAATGGCCTGACCGTTGACCCTCGGATCGATCACCTCCTCCCACTCGAGCAGCAGCGCCGAATCTCCCGCGTCCCGGATGCGACTCAAGCGCTCGGAACTCCTATTGCGCTGCAAGGGCGGACAGCAGTTTCTGTGTATTCCGCCAAAGCCGCCGTTCGACATCAGCACGACGACATCTCCCACCTGGTGCTCGCGCACGATGGTGTCGACGATGGCGTGGATCTCCGGGATATGACGGGCCTGCTGGCCGCGAGCGCGCAGATCGTCGACCAGTTGCTCGGCATCGAGCCGCTCGGCTTCGGGCAAGCGACGAGCGGAACACGGCGGCGAGGATCACCTGATCCGCCTGGCTGAACGCGCGGGCGAAGTCGTCCTGAAACACCCGCCGACATGAGGAGGCGGAGCGCGGCTCGAACACCGCCCATACTCGCCTTCCGGGATAACCGGCTCGCAGCGCGGAGAGCGTCTCGTGAACCGCGGTCGGGTGATGAGCGAAGTCGTCGAGCACCGTCACGCCATCGGCAACACCAACGGTCTCGAGCCGGCGCTTGATGCCCTTGAACGATCTCAATCCTTCCGACAACGCGTCCGCGGGCAGGCCCAGATGCGCGCCGACGGCGATGGCTGCCAGCGCATTCCGCACGTTGTGTTCGCCCGAGCAGCGGCGACTCGAATCGACCGAACAGCTCGTTCTGTCGCCTCACGACGAATTGCGTGCGTCCATCCCGGTGCCGGATATCCTCGGCTCGCCAGGTGGCGTCGGCCTCGAGGCCGAACGTCTCCACCGGGCTCACCGCGAAGCGGCCGAGCGCGTGCGCGTGCGGACTATCCGCGCCAAGCAGCAGCAGGCCGTTCCTTGGGACCAGGTTCACGAGCCGCCTGAAGGCGAGCAGCACCGCATCGAGATCGGCGTAGATGTCGGCATGATCGAACTCGATGTTCCCGATGACCGCGACGTCGGGGAGATACTTGAGGAACTTGGCGGTCTTGTCGAAGAACGCGCTGTCGTACTCGTCACCCTCGATCACGAAGTCGCGGCCCTGTCCGACTCGATAGCTCGAGCCCTGCTGCCCGAAATTGAGCGCGATGCCACCAACCAGCAGCGACGGATCGAGCGCACCGCTCGTGAGCAACCATGCCGTCAGCGACGTCGTCGTGGTCTTGCCATGCGTGCCAGCGATGACAATCGAGCGCGAATCCCAGAGAAAGTGATCGCGCATAGCTTCCGGGAGCGAGCAGTAACGGATCTTCCGCTCCAGGACGCTCTCGAGCTCGGCGTTGCCTCGAGAAATCGCGTTCCCGACCACGACGAGGTCGATGTCCGATGTGATGTGCTCGGCAGCGTATCCGCTGAACGTCGTGATTCCCTGCTCGACCAGGAAATCGCTCATCGGCGGATACACATTCTGATCGGAGCCCTGGACGTCGTGCCCTCGACTCTTGAGCAGCGCCGCGAGCGTGGCCATGGCCGTGCCGCAGATGCCGATCAGATGGATCCGCGTGGGTCACTCAACGGGGGCGTCCTCGATGAGAAGGGCCGGCTGGGCCGGGTCGAAGACACACACTGACGCCGAGCGGCAGCGTCCAGGTCGGACCGGTGGTGTGTCCGGATGGGAATCCAACGATGATCGGTCACATCACACCCGCGTGTCGTGCGCGCAATCGCGTCGAGAGCCGTCACGGCCCCGCCGGGTTCGTCACATCCTCGCATCTCGCCGAACACAATCGCCCGCGCCCGCGCCAGCAGACCGCTCAGCGCGAGCTGCGTCAGCATGCGATCGATTCGATACGGGCGCTCGTTGACCTCTTCGAGAAACAGGACGCAGCCATCCGGTGGATCGAACGCAAACGGAGTCCCGAGTGAAGCCACGAGCTGCGTGATCGTACCTCCGAACAAGCGGCCCACTGGCTTGCCCCTCGCGAAGAACGCTGAAGACCTTCAGGCGCCAGCCTGAGCTGCCGACCGCCCGACAGCAGCTCGAGAAACGAACGCTCGTCGTATCCCGCTCCTCCGGCGAGGCGCCCTTCGATCATCGGCCCATGCAGTGCGGTGATGCCGCACTGACAGGTGAGCCACGACAGCAGTGACGTGTTGTCGCTGTAGCCGATGAACAGTTTCGGTTGCGCAACGATGATGCGCGCGGTCCAGCAGCGGCAAAAGGTGAACGCTGCCGTACCCGCCGCGCACGGCCAGCAGCGCCGACACGGACGGGTCGGTCCAGTGCTTCATGAATGCGGCCGCACGCACCTCCGGCGAACCGGCCAGGTAGCCCGAATCCTTCTCGAAGACCGAGTCATCAAATGCCGGCACGAACCCAAGCCGCTCGATCTCGGCAACACCGCGGGTGAACTCCTCGCGGTTGAATGGGCTGGCCGGCGCCACGATCGCGATTCGGTCGCCTTGTTTCAGCGCTCGCGGTTTGCGCACGATGCCTAGAGGTACCTGGCCATTTCGTCGACGATGCGCTGGTGCGCATCACAGCCGAGCACCTGCCTGATGCGGGCAATCTTCTGCGAGGCACAGGGGCCGTCAGGAAGCGCTCCTTCGCTCTTCGAAGTCTGGTGAGCGCATCCTCGAGGCGTTTATAGGGAATCCTCTCCTCCTCGACAGCGTGGACGAGCGCTTCGAGCGTCGCCGCCTGCACTTCGACGTCGCCGCTGCACACCAGGAGGCCGTCGCATCCGGCCGCAATCGCCTCGACCGCTGCCTGGGGAACGCGTGTAGGTCTTCGCGATCGCCTTCATCTCCAGGTCATCGCTCACGATGATGCCTTGGAACCCGAGCTCGTCGCGCAGCAAGTGCCTGCACGATTCGCGGCGAGAGCGTCGCCGGCGTTCTCCTCGTCAAACGATGGCACCAGCACATGTGCCGTCATGATGAAGGCCACGTCCGGTCCGGATCGCTTCTCGGAATGGAACGCATTCGACCCGCCGGATGCGATCCGGCGGATGCTCGACGAGCGGCAACTCGAGATGTGAGTCGACCGAGGTGTCTCCATGACCCGGGAAATGCTTCCCGCAGGCCGCCACACCGTTCTCCTGCAGCCCGTTGATGATGGCGGCGCCAAGGCGCGCCGACACTCTCGGCATCTTCGGCCAGCGCACGATCACCGATGATCGGGTTCTTGGGATTGGTGTGAATGTCGAGCACCGGAGCGTAGTCGAGCGTGATCCCGACGGCTCTGAGTTCCGTCGCCAGGGCCGTCGCAAACCGCGCGGCGAGCTGTACGTCACCGCTTCTGCCAAGGACCGCCATCGGCGGCCATTCGGTGAATGGCGCCTTCAGTCGCGCGACCCGCCCGCCTTCCTGATCGACGCTCACCCAGAGAGGCAGATCCGTCGCGAGCCCCTGCACGTCAACCGACATCTCGGCGACCTGCTCCGGCGCCTCGATGTTGCGAGCGAACAGAATCACGCCACCGAGCGAGAACTCTTTAGCCAGCGAACGAATCTCGGCGGTGATCGTCGTGCCCGGGAAGACTGCCGATCAGAAGCTGACCGATGTCGCGGCGAACGTTGCTGGGCACGAAAGCATTATAGAACCGTGTGTTCCCAGTTCCGAGATCCCGGTTCCAGGTTAGGGTTCTTCGTTCTTGGTTCCGACCTGCCGTCCATAGGAGTTCTATAATCCGACCGTGATCATTCGGACGTCAGCACCAACGCGCATCGATCTGGCTGGAGGCACGATCGACATCTGGCCACTCTACCTCTTTCATCCTGGCGCACAGACGCTCAACGCCGCCATCAGCCTCCGCGCCAGCGCGCGGATCGATCCGCGAACCGATTCGCGGATGACGATCAAGTCGATCGATACTGGCGCCATCGTCGAGGCCGACGACTGGCGGGAGCTGCGCGATGTCCGGCAACTTCGCCTGCTCTGTCTGCTCGTGCACTTCTTCGAGGTCAGGGGCCTGACGCTGACGACCACATCGGAGTCGCCAGCCGGAGCCGGCATCGCGGGCTCGTCCGCGCTGAACGTGGCCGTGTGTGCGGCGCTCGCCGAATGGAACCGCACACACTACGAACCCGAGGCGCTGTTGCAGATTGCGATGAACGTGGAGGCGCAGGCGATCGCCGTTCCGACCGGGCTGCAGGATTACCGGCCCGCGCTCTATGGTGGCATCGCGGCCATCGAGCTCGAAGCCGATGGCGTTCGTCGCGTGCCACTCGATGTCGACTCGGCCGAACTGCAGCAGCGAATCGTGTTGTGCTACACGGGAGAACCGCGCAACTCCGGCACCAACAACTGGGAGATCACCAAGCGCCACATCGATGGTGATCAGTTCATCTTCGACTGTTTCGAGCGCATCCGCGATACGGCGGCGACGATGCGAACGGCGCTGACCGCGGGCGACTGGGACGGAGTGGGTCGGGCCATTGCCGACGAGTGGGACAACCGCAAGCGCCTCGCGCCCGGCGTGACGACGCCGGCGATCGACGATCTCATTGCGCGCGCGAAGGCGGCAGGCGCCACGGCCGCCAAGGTCTGCGGTGCCGGCGGAGGTGGCTGCCTCTTCTGCTACGGCCGCCCGGCGCCCGGGACGCGATTCGGACGGCGCTGGTGGACGGTGGCGCGCGCCTGCTCGACTACACCTTCGAGCGCCACGGACTCGGGCGTGGATAACCGGGCTCTGTCACAGGTTCTGTCCGAAATCGCCGACCTCCTCGAGATCAGAGGCGACAACGCATTCAAGATACGGGCGTACCGGACGGCTGCCGAGACACTTGCGACCTGGCCACAGGCCATCGTCCAGCTCGACGAGCAACAGCTTCGGGCGATACCGGGGATCGGCAAGGATCTCGCCGCCGCATCCGCGAGCTCGCCGAGACCGGCACCAGCCGCTACCACCAGGAACTGCTCCAGCAGTTCCCATCGACGATTCTCGACCTGCTGCGCCTGCAGGGCGTCGGCCCGAAGACCGTGGCGATGCTCTACTCGACGCTGAACATCAAGAGCCTCGACGAGCTCGGCGCCGCGGCGAAAGCCGGACGACTGCGCATCGTTGAAAGGTATGGGCGCCAGGAAGGAAGCCCAGATCCTGGCGTCAATCGAGGAGCGCAAGAAGGACACCGGCCGACATCTACTGAGCGATACCGCCGCGACCGCAGAGTCACTCGTCGATTTCCTGCGCGTGCACGACCGCAACGTCGAGCTGATCCCAGTCGGCAGCCTGCGGCGCGGACGGGAGACCTGCGGCGACATCGACATCCTCGCCGTCGGTGGCGAGCAAAGCCTGATGGACGCACTCATCTCGCATCCGCATGTCGAACGCGTGCTCGGTCAAGGGGACACCAAGTCGAGCGTCCTGCTGCGCGGGGGATATCAGGCGGACCTGCGGCTCGTCCCCCTCGAGAGCCGCGGCGCGGCGATGCAGTACTTCACCGGCTCGAAAGCCCACAACATCGGCGTGCGGGATCGCGCCGTGCAGCTCGGCTTCAAACTCAACGAATACGGCTTGTTCCGCGTCGACGACGACAGCCGTGTGGCGGGAGAGACTGAGGAAGGGATCTACCGCGCACTGGGCATGGACTGGGTTGAGCCCGAGCTTCGCGAAAACCGCGGAGAGGTCGAGGCGGCGCGTGGCGGATCGCTGCCGACGCTCATCACGCTTTCCGATCTGCGCGGCGACCTTCACATGCACACAACCGAGACCGATGGGCGAGATGACCTCGCCGACGATGGCGCGAGGCCGCGCATCGGCTCGGTCGCGAGTACATCGCCATCACCGACCACAGCAAGGCGCTCGCGATGGCCAATGGCCTCGACGAGCGACGCGCGCTCGAACACGCCGCTCGCGTCAGGGCGTTGAACGGCCGCTTTGAGAACCTCACGCTGCTCGCTGGAATCGAGTGCGACATCCTGGCCGATGGCCGGCTCGATCTCGCCGACGACTGCCTGGCTCAGCTCGACATCGTCGTGGCATCGATCCACTCGACACTTCTCGCAGGACTCCCAGCAGATGACCGACCGTCTGTTGCGGGCCATCGAATGTCCGTGGGTCGACGTGCTCGGCCATCCGACCGGCCGCCTCCTCCTCAAGCGCGACCCACTCAAGTTCGACATGAGGGCCGTGATGGACTCCGTCTCCCGGCACGGGCTGGCGCTCGAGATCAATTGCCAGGTGGATCGTCTCGACCTCAATGATGCACACGCACGGGCGGCTCGCGAGCGAGGGATCCCGCTCGTCATCTCTACCGACGCGCACAGCGTCGGCGCGCTGTCCACGGCTGCAGTGGGGAGTCCAGGTCGCCCGTCGCGCCTGGGCTCAGGCTGGCGACGTCCTGAACACGCGCCCGGTCGAAGAAATGCGCGCCCGGCTTCGACGAAATCAGAGGGCGTGACGTGGCAAAACGCCCGATGGGTTCGTCTCACTGAAGTCCCTCAAGCAGGGGACCATGTCCTCGCGCGACACACTCGCGTTGATTCGTCGGATTTACTTCAAGACGACTCGCCAGACGATCGAGCATGACTTCGCGCACGCGATTGAACTGTTGAAGAGCCTGGAGACGGAAGAGGAGCGCGAGAAGGCGACCGCGTACATGCACGGCCTGTCTGAATTGCGAAAAGAATGGACGCCGCAGGAAGGAAGAGTTCAAAGTCGAAAGGGCGAAGTTCGAAAGTAGAGGCTTATTTCTCCGAACACGATCTTCTTCGCGCCGTCGTCCGGAGAACCTCCGGCACGTTGCGATTCGTCGACAGCGTCCTGAGATCTTTCTCGCTCAGCGCGATCAGCAGATTCATCGAGACGGCGAGCGGCGTCTTTGGGTTCCTGGCCAGCGCCGACACGACCAGTAGCTCTTCATCCAGTTCCGATTGTGTCGAGATGATCCGCAGAGATCTCGTCGGAGACACTGGACATCTTCGCGATCGACTCCACCTCCGAGTCGGTCAACTTTGGACTGCTCAAGACAGTGACCGCGATCAACTTGTTCGGATCGCGGATCAGGATGGCCCGTTCCTCGCGCGTGCCCTTAGTGGCTCTCGCCATTTTCTGGGGAACGTTCATCTCCGACAGCCGCTGCATCGCCGACTTCTCATCGTCCTCGTCGTCGGCAATCTCGGGTTCCGGCGCCGTGTTCGACGATCGGCTTGTCCGCTTCCTGCGCCGGCACCTCCGCCGGCTCGACACCGCGCTTCGCGAAGAACTCGCGCATCTCGGTCGACACATCGGTCCGCGCCAGGAAGGCAGAAAGCGAAGCGGGAGGAATCATCCCGATCGTCGCGTTGGCGGCGGCGGCGACGTCCGGCTCGGGATCGGAGGAGAGCAGAACCAGAAGGGCGAGTTGTTCGTGCGCACGCGTCGGCGAGTGCGCCTTGTGCGGCCAGCAGGCGAACGTCGTGGGCCACGTCGCCGCGTCGAAAAAAGTCGATGAGCGGGGTCCTGACACCGATGTCCATGAGCTACCGCGGATTGTCCCACTGCCCGAGCGCGGCAGTCACCGTCGCGGCCAGGTGCTCCTCCGGGCCGTCCGCGAACTGACCGATCGCCGCAAACCCTGAGCACCCGGTGCGAGCCAGCTCACCTCGCAGTGCGAGCGTCATCCCGCCAACCGCAAGCACAGGCAGTTCTTGCGGAGCGTCGACGGCCTCGATCAGGCCGGCGATCCCCGTCGCCGGGCGATCGGGCTTGGACGCGGTCAGGAAGACCGTTCCAAAGAGCAGGTAGTCCACGCCACCTTCGTCGGACAGCGCGCGACTTCGTCGCACGAGTGCACCGATCGCCGATCAGAGAAAGCTCGGTGGCACTGTCACGCTCGCACACGCCGCGGCGGGGACCGAGTCGCCTCGCAAATGCACGCCATGCGCTCCAGCAGCAATCGCCACATCCACCGGTCGTTGACGAGAACCGCGCGCGCGTGCCCCGGACGGCCGCCAGCGCTCGCTCGACGAGCGCGAGCAGAGCACCGTCAGCCATATCTCGTTCTCGGATCTGGATCAGATGGATGCCAGCGCGTGCGGCCAGGCCGACCGGCGAATCAGCGACTTCCTCCGCGTGGGGACCGAGGCGCCGCCGATCGGTGATCATGCAGACGACGGGACGCACGCGAAGGAGCTATTCTTCGGCGGCCGGCTGGTTCAGCGAGATGACGTCTTCGACGCGCCGCTCGGAGAAGAACGCGTGGATCTCGGCAACGGCGGCGACACATGTTGACGATGCCGAGACCAGAGACCGCGCCCCTGACGAAGTTATTGATCATCAGCGCGTGGATGAATGGCATACCCTGGGCGAAGTAGTTCCGATCCCAGAACTGCGACCAGGGGGCGAAAAGCAGCACTGCCCCAGTCTCCAGGAAGAAGGCCGTCAACAACAGGCGCATCACGATTTCCCGATTTCAGTATGCGATAGATGCGCGATCCGCTCCCGTACATCGCGATAGCCGGACGACTCCGACTCGACTTCCATGAAGAGGGCCATGGCACGCGAGGCCTCTCCCTGCCGGGCCAGCGTATCGGCCAGGCCGTACATGATCCCGAGCCGACTCTCGACCGCAGGCGCGGGCGCTTCCAGCGCGCGCTCCATCCAGTCGACAGCGGCTTGCAGATCACCGCGCCCCAGACAAATGCGAGCGAGGTGAGACGAAGCCTCGAATCGCATCGCGGGCATTCGCGACGCTTCCTCGAGGCTCGCGATCGCTCGTCAACCCTATTGTCCGCGAGATGCTCGAGGCCGCGATCCAATTGCTCGCGCGCGCGGGTCTCCTGATCGCGGGCGACCTTCCCCCTGAGCTCCTCGAAGAACGACTCGAGCGGTAATGGCTCCTCGGTGGCCTCAGCGGGAACCGGTGGCGCTGGTTTCTCAGCGGTCTGCTCGGGGATATCTACCGCAGCCACTTCTTTCACGGGCGCCGACGCTTCCACGATCTTCGGCGCGATCTCCTGCAAGGTCGCGCGATCTCGTCGACAGGTCTGGCCGCGGCGAGCTTCTCGCGAATCTCCGGATTGTCGGGATCCAGTTGCGCCGCCTCTTTCAGAGCATTCGAGGGCCTCGGGCAGGCGTCCTTCTTTCGTCAGCACATCCGCAACGCTCAAGACAAGACGCGCCGCCTGCTTCACTTCACCGCGCTCGACAAGCGCCTTCGCCGCGACGGTTCTGGCTTCGACAGTGGCATCGTCGAGTTGACCCAGGCGAATCAGACAATCGACCGCGCCCTGCTCGTTGCCGGCCGCGCGACGGTCCTCAATCAGTCGGCCGTAGTGCGACCGCGCATCCAGCGTGAGGCCGTTTCGCCCCGCGATATCAGCCAGCTGCCAGAGCGCGTGGTCGTCGCCACTGCGGATCTTGAGCACCTTCTTATAGACGGCGGACGCACGCGGAAAGAATCCTTCGCCGTATAGATGGTCCGCCGCTCGGTTGAACTGCTCTGCGGCGCGTTCGGTCTCCCCTGCCTTGGCGTAGAGGTCGCCAAGCGCGTTGACGGTGTTCCAGTCACCGGGCTTGTCCTCCACGAGGCGCACGTACTCCTCAATGGCGGCGGCCAGCTTGCCTTGCTTGAGAAGCTTGTCGGCTTTCTTGAGTGTTTCCTCGCGATCGACCGGCACTCACTCGATCCTATCAAACAGACTCGCCTGGGGCTTGAAGGAGCGGCGATGCAGTGGCGAGTATCCGAACTGCTCGACGGCGGCCCGATGTTCGGCGGTGGCGTATCCCTTGTGCCGGTCGTACCCGTAGCGAGGGTCGCTCTGGTGCTCGAGCATCATCTGACGGTCGCGAGACACCTTGGCGACGATGGACGCGGCTGCGATGGCTGCGCAGCGGCGATCGCCATGGGGAACACCGCGCTGGGCGATCGGCAGATCGGGAATGCGGAAGGCATCGACGATGACCGCATCCGGCAGCGGTGCCAGAGCCAGCACGGCTCGCCGCATCGCCTGCAGCGACGCCTGATGGATGTTCAGCGCGTCGATTTCCTGCGGCTGAACGAAGCAGACCGACCAGGCCAGCGCACGAGTCGTGATCAGATCGTTGAGGCGCTCGCGCTCGACGGCAGTCAACATTTTCGAGTCGGCAAGCCCGGGAATATGGAGATCGGGGTCCAGCACCACCGCGCCCGCGACGACAGGGCCGGCCAGGCATCCCCGGCCAACCTCATCGCACCCGGCAATGCGGTAGAACCCCCAGCGTCGCAGCGCGTTCTCGATCGCTCTCGTCGCGCGGACCCTGACCATGGCTGCAAGACTACGCGCGCTTGGTTTCCTTCATGCGCGCCGCCTTCCCCTTCAGATTGCGGAGGAAGTATAGCTTGGCGCGGCGGACGCGGGCGGAGCGCACGACGTCGACCTTGGCAATCGTCGGCGAGTGCAGCGGAAAGATCCGCTCGACTCCCTGCCCGAACGACACCTTGCGCACGGTGAAGGAGGATCGCAAGCCGCCGCGGTGCATCCCGATGACGATGCCCTCGAAGATCTGGATTCGTTCCTTGTCGCCCTCGCGCACCTTCACGTGCACGCGGACCGTGTCTCCAGACTTCATGTCCGGCCTTTCGGTCATCTGGGACTTTTCGGCCAACTCAATCGCGCTCATTGCTTTCTCCTCACACACAACGGGTCCGGCTGACGCCGGACACGACGACTACGACTTCCCTGCGCGTTCGCGCTGAATCTCGTCGAGCAACGCGCGCTCCTCCTCATCGAGCGCCGCCGATGCGATCAAATCCGGCCGCCGCTCCAGCGTGCGAACCAGCGCCGCTTTCCGGCGCCACCGGCGCACATCGCCGTGATGCCCCGAGAGCAGAACGTCCGGCACTCGATGCCCTGCGATCTCCGCGGGCCGCGTGTAGTGCGGGTAGTCGAGCAGGCCACGTGTGAACGAATCCTGCGCGACCGACTGCTCATCCCCGACCACGCCTGGCACCAGCCGGCTGACCGCATCCACGACGACCAGTGCGGCCAGCTCACCACCACTCAACACGTAGTCGCCGATCGAAATCTCCTCGGTGGCGACCATATCCCGAACCCGCTCGTCCATCCCCTCGTACCGACCGCACAGCAACACGATGTGCTCCAGACGAGTCAGGCGCTCGGCCTCCGCCTGCGTGAACGTCCGGCCCTGGGGTGACAGTAGCACCACCGAGTCCGGCACTCCACGAGTGGCGCGAATGTCCTCGACCGCCCGCATCAGCGGTTCGGCCTTCATCACCATCCCGGGGCCACCCCCGTACGGCACATCATCAACCGTCCGGTGGCGATCCGTCGTCCAGCGCCGGAGGTCATGCACCGCCACATCCAGCAGGCCGCGCTCGACGCCCCGACTCACCACGCCCTCGCCGAGGCCCGCTTCGATCATGGCGGGGAAGATGGTGACGATGTCGAACTTCATATTGCACAGGCGGGTCTAAAGACCCGCCTCTACCTACCGTCTACGACGTTTTCTCATTCAGCTCGAGGAGCCCGTCCGGTGGGTTGATTCGAATCCGCCGGGTGGCGATATCAATCTCGATACAGATATCGGCAGCAAGCGGAACCAGCACCTCCCCGCGCGGCCCCGCGACACTCAGCACGCTCGCCCCGGCCCCTCCGTCCACGCGCTCAACCTGGCCAACCCGTTCGCCGGAGAGCGTCTCGACGACGCATCCCACGAGGTCGTGCACATAGTAGGCGCCATCGGCCAGAGGGTGCAGCGCACCTTCTGGAACCCTGAGCTCGAGGCCCGCTAGGCGCTCGACATTCTCGATCGTCGCGAAGCCCTCGAAGCCAATCACTGGTCGACCGTTCTGGATGCGGGCCGCACTGATCGTGAGCGATTCCTCGCCTCGATCCGACCGCGTCCAGACGATCGCGCCCGCCCGGAATCGCTCCTCCACGAAATCCGTTTCCGGTGTGACGATCACCTGGCCACGTAATCCGTGCGGCCTCGCAATGCGGCCGACGAGCACCATCTGATCCCAGTCCGGCACTTCAACTCCCAACTGCCAAATCCCAACCTCCAACCACCGGATTGGGAGTTGGTGAATTGGGAGTTGGAAGTTGCTTCAGTCCCGAATATCGAGCTGCGCGCGAACGCCGTGGCGCTCTCCGGTCAACGCAACCAACGTCCGCAGAGCCGCTGCGGTCCGTCCCTGACGGCCGATGATCTTTCCCATGTCGCCGGGCGCCGTGGACAACTCGACGACGGTCATGCCGCGACGGACCGATTCAGTGATCTTGACGGCCTCGGGGTGATCGACCAGTGTCTTGACCACGACGTCGACGACCGCAGTGACGGGACCGCCCTTCCCGACGTCCTGTGCCTCTCCGGCTGCCATTACTGAACGGGAGCTTCCACTGGCTTGGACATGTCACGCGTCAGATGCTTGGCCAGCAACGTCCGCACCGAGTCCGACGGCTGCGCACCGAGCTTCAGCCAGTGCTGAATGCGCTCCTTGTTGATTTCCACAACAGCGGGCTTCGATCGCGGGTTATACGTCCCGACATTCTCGACGAAGCTGCTCTCGCGAGCCGACTTCGCCTCGGTCACCACCACGCGAAAGTAGGGCTTCTTCTTCGACCCTACGCGCCTCATTCGAATTGCTAGCATTTTTCGCTCCGCTCTAACTCCCAACTCCCACCTCCAACTCCCAACCTTCCAAATTGGGAGGTGGCGTCTGGGGAGTTGGGAAGTTGACAACTATCGTGACTTGATGAGCCCCCAGGGCCCACCCTTCTTACGCTTCTTCCCGGCACCGTGTGGTGTTTGGAATCCCGCCTGTGGCTGCATCTTCGGCATGCCCTTCATGCCCCTCATCGCAGGAGTCCCGCCTCGTCCGATCATCTGCAGCACGCGCTTCATCTCCCCAAACTGCTTGAGGAGACGGTTCACGTCCTCGACCGACGTGCCGCTTCCGGCCGCGATCCGCTTGCGCCGGCTGCCATTGATGATCTGATCGTTGCGACGCTCGTCAGGCGTCATCGAGGAGATAATCGCCTCCACTCGCGCGAGCTGCTTTTCATCCGGCTTGTTCTGGGCGAGCTCCTTCAGGTTCCCGAGCCCTGGAATCATCCCCAGGATGCTTTCGAGCGGCCCCATCCGCTTGAGCGTTCGAAGCTGGGTGCGGAAGTCATCGAGCGAGAACTGGTTCTTGCGGAGCTTCTCTTCGAGCTCCTCGGCCTCGTTTTCACCGATCGCCTGCTCGGCCTTCTCGATGAGCGAGAGCACGTCGCCCATCCCGAGGATGCGCGATACGATGCGATCGGGATGAAAGAGCTCGAGATCCTCGAGACGCTCGCCGCTGCCGATGAACGCGACCGGCACGCCGACGACCGACACCACCGACAGCGCGGCGCCACCGCGTGCGTCACCATCGAGCTTGGTCAGCACGACACCGGTAACCCCGATGCGTCGATTGAATTCGCCGGCGCTCTTGATGGCGTCCTGCCCCGTCATCGAGTCGGCGACGTAAAGCAGATCCGACGGCTTCACGACGTCCTTGATGGCCTGCAGCTCGTTCATCAACTCGTCGTCGATGTGCAGACGGCCCGCGGTGTCGACGATGACGGTGTCGAACCCTTTGGCCTTCGCCTCGGCGAGGGCGCCCGAAGCGCGTGCCACCGGGTCCATCGTCTCGGGCGCGTAGACCTTGACCTCCGCCTTCTCACCCACCACGGACAGCTGCTGGATAGCGGCGGGACGACGGACGTCGGTCGAGACCATCAGCGGGTGGCGGCCCTGACGTAGTAGCCAGCGACCGAGCTTGCCGCAGGTCGTCGTCTTGCCAGACCCCTGGAGTCCAAGAAGGAGCACCACACGCGGCGTCGGTGCGTCCTTCTTCAGGCCACCCTCGGTTGTGCCAAACAGGGAAAGCAGTTCGTCGCGGACGATTTTGACGACGTGCTGGACGGGTGTCAGGCTCTTGAGCACCGCCTGGTCCGTCGCCTTGTCGCGGACACGGTCGATGAAAGCCTTGACGACCTGGAAGTTCACGTCGGCCTCGAGGAGCGCGAGGCGGAATCTCGCGCAACGCCGACTCGACGTGCTCCTCGGTCAGGCGCACCTCGCCCCTGAGTGAGGTGAAGGCGCTCTGGATGCGGGTACTTAGGGATTCAAACAAACCCTTATCTTACGGCAGGTTGACCGGAACTGGCAAGGCTGGCGGCCGGCCACTCGGATGAGAGCCCAAGGTGGATCGCTACCTTATGAAGGTCGATTCGCTGCAATGCCTCGCTGGTGATCGGCCGCTTGGCGTCCCGGAAAACCAGGGCTGACAGCAGTTCCCTGCTGCAATCCGAGTTGAGCAGGCGCGCGATCATGCGCGCCTCGCCCTCGCTCATACATGACAGGTGGTAGCAGGTGTCATCGAGGACGATGGGACGGCCGTCGAGGGGTCCGACCACGGCAAACGACAGACACTTGTTCAGAGCGGAGATCGCCACTTTCCACGGTGCAAATGTGTAAGGCCCGACCCCGAACACCGAGAAGCGCGGCCGGTTGCGATAAATCGCGCTGCGGCGCCCGTCGAGCCGGTTGCCGTGGGCACAGAGGTAGGCCCACGTGTCTGGCGCTCGGAGCGCAATGTCCGACGTGTCCTCTCCCGGCCTGGTTTGCGTGACCACGACCCACTTGCGTACGCGGTCGACGCGCCCGTGCGCCAGGTCGGTCCCCTTCAGCAAAGGATAGACGTAATCAGGCTCGAGTCCAACGCGCTCGCCGCAACCGTTGACGAAGGTTCTACTGGCAACCTGTCGTAGTTCCATCACTGCAGAGCAGTCGTGCTTGACGCCTGAACGCCAGCGGAATGGCGCGGTCGCAGGGTTCGACACGAGCAGCGAGTTGTGACGATCGTAGGCAACGGGATCGGAGACGAGCGCCCCGTCTCGCCATCCGATTCTCCCGAGCGGGACGTACGGCCGCTCGATGTCCGCCACCAGGCACTCACTCGCCGAGTTCTTGCCCAACTGACACATGAACAGACACGCGTCCGCGCTCACGCCGAAGTGGGCAAAGGCGTCGAACCGATACATCGCGGCTTCGACTGGTGCTCCAATGGTCCAGAGATGTGAAAGGACCCGTCGCGCCACGCTCGTCTTCACGAGCATCGCGAGCGTGACGGCCTTCTGGCGGCCAGCCGCCAGGAGCGTCAGCAGGATCGACTCGGCAACGTCGAAGTTGCTCTTGCCGGTCAAGGCATCGAGTCCGCGCCGGTTCTGAAAGTTGGTCTTCTGTGGCAGGTTGTCGCTGCCGATCGCACCAAGCCCCGAAGAGGTCGCCCAGGGGGGATTTCCGAGAACAAGGATCGGCTCCGCGAGCGGCGCGACAATCGCCGGCCAATCCAGCGCGAAGAAGTCGGCCACCTCGCACGTCAACCGCACAGGCCTGTGCGACTGATCGAAGGATGCGGCGGTCCGCACGTAGTCGGGATTGATGTCGTAGCCAAGAACGGCCGAGTCAGGAAAGGTAATCGACGCGGCGTCGACAAACGCGCCCGTTCCGCACGTGGGTTCAACAATCGTCCGCGGCGCGAGCCCCAAGCCGCGAAGGAGTTCGACGACCCGCACCGCAAGTGCCGGCGGCGTCTGGAAGTCACCAAACTGGATGCGGTCCAACTCGATGCTCATTCAATGCCCACTATATAATCGCGGCATGTCCATGCATGCGCGTTTGTCTGCCGTCGTCGCGACGCTCGCCACGCTGAGCCTGTTCCCGTCGATGATCGCCGCACAGGGGCAAGCCATCGACAGCGCACGTGGCACGAGTACCGAGCGGTTCCGGCGTTTCCGCCAGCCGCGAGTACACGCCGCCAACGGGACCGGCACCACGACTACCCAACGGCCGCCCAGACTTCAGCGGGGTGTGGGATCACCAGTACGTGCCGGACATGACGGTCACGAATCAACGGAACCCCGCTCTGCAGACGGGTCCGAAAGAGTTGCCGTTCACACCGGCCGGGCTCGAGAACATGAAGAACTACAACCCCGAGCGCGACGGCGACTACACCGGCATGTGCATGCCCTATGGCCTGATGCGCTCGATGAACGCGCCCTACCCGATTCAGATCTTTCAGAACGACAAGTACATCGCGTTCCTCTTTGAAGTGAGCACCTGGTTCCACGTCGGTGCCGTTCAAGAACGAGCATCCCAAGGAGCCCGATCCGACGTGGTTCGGCAATTCGATCGCCAAGTGGGATGGCGACACGCTGATCATCGACACCATCGGCTTCAACGGCTACACGCGGCTCGACACCGTCGGCCGCCCGCACAGCGACAAGCTGCACCTGGTGCAGACGTTCAGGATGATTGACGCAGGGCACATTGCCTACAAGGTAACCATCACCGATCCCGTCTACTACGCGCAACCGTGGTCGAACGAGCGCGTCATGACGCTCTCGAACGGCGACCTGCTCGAGTACTCATGCGAGGAGAACAATCGCGGCATGTGGGAAGGTCGCATCAAGTTGTGGACGCCGCCGAACGCCACTCCGCCGCGCGCGACACCGGCGATGCCCGAAGGGAAGAAGTGAACGAATCGTTACGCGAAAAGGCCACGCTTTACGGCGTTCCTGTGGCGCGCCGCCACATCTTCCTGTGTGCCGAACAGACCAAGCCGAAGTGCTGCGACATGGAGCGCGGCGTGGCGGCATGGGAGTACCTGAAGCGACGGTTGAAGGAACTGGGGCTTTCGGAACAGGGAGGGATTCTTCGCAGCAAGGCCAACTGCCTTCGCATGTGCGAAGGGGGGCCTATCGCTGTCGTTTACCCGGAAGGCGCCTGGTATGGAGAGTGCGATCCGCCCGCGCTCGAACGGATCATCCAGGAACATCTCATCGGCGGACGCGTGGTCGAGGATCTGCTGATCACGCAGCATCCGCTCACTTTGTAAGTTCAAAGGTCAAAGGTCGAAGTAGGAAAGTCAGCTACTTCACTACCCTCAGCGTCACGGCAATCCGAACGACTTCCCCGTTCACGCGATCAGTTGCGGCGGTGAACTCTCGTGTCTGGCCGTCCTTCATCACCAGCATGTTCGTGGAGCTGAACTTCCGGAAGACTGGCATCTCGCCAACGGTGGGCGTGGTCTTGTCCTGAATGTTCGTGTAAACCGAGGTGTCCTGGACGGAGATCCTCAGCTGAAATCCACCGTCCTTCATCCTCTGCGCGTTGCAGTCGATACTGGTTCCGATGTCCTGGTAGTTCACCGGCCCAGGCATGGGCCCGGCCGGGCCGGCCACAACGTCCTTCGGCGCGGCAAGCGTCGGAACTGGCACGTTGGCACCCATTCTGAGCTGAGCGATGCCGGCACCGCCAACGCTATTGCCCGCCAGCTCGTTGGCATTTACCGCCAAGGTGTAGGGTAGGCTGCTCACCTTCTTGTCCCCCTGAAATCTCGACACCACGATGTCGACGCTGAGCGGGGTCAACCTGAATCTCTCCTGCTGCTCGGCTTCCGCTTTGGCTTCGCGCTCACGCAGATCCTGCTGCGCAGATTTCTCCTGAGCCTGGTCCTGCCCCTCCGACAAGACCAGCACGGGTTCAAGGATCATCGACGTGAGCGTAAGCACCACCGCCAACCTCAGAGCGTGTCCAATTCTCGTCACTGTCGTACTCCTTCTTCGCTCTCGAGCCGCACGAGTGGACTCAGGCTAATAGGTTCCAGCACGATCTCGTCGATCGGCGGCAAAAGTGCGGGCGCGGAATCCAGATCGGGAATGGCGGAGGGCTCGATACGTCTCGTGGTGAGGGCGCTCACCAGGTAATCCAACGCGTCTGCTTCCACGGGAGAGACGAGCACGTCGAGCTCGGCTTCTTGCGCCTGTCGTGCCACAGGTGCCGATGCAGCGATCGTCCCGGGTACAACATCTACCATCCCGGTCGTGCCGACTTCCTCCTGACTCCGCTGCCCTGGATCTCCAGACATTGCCGGAGAGGGCGCAAGAGCGATCTGAGGGGCGGCGTCGGGCAGCGGCGAACGAAAGATCCAGATGCTTGCAGCGGCCACGGCAACGATCAGCAACCCCGCACTCGCCCACGCCCACGGCCCCGGCCATGGCCACCGCTGAACGCGCTCATCACTTATTCGCGTCCTGACCCGCGCCAGGAATTCGGGAGAGGGATCGACATCGAGCGCAGCCTCGATTTCCCGCTCGAGTAGTTCGTCCCTCAACTCTTCGTGCTTGTGACCATCCATGACAGTCGTTCCTTGAGTTGCTTGCGTGCCAGAAAGAGTCGCGACTTGACGGTGCCCTCCGGCACATCGAGCAAGGCGCTCACTTCGTGCATGTCGTGGCCTTCGATGCCAGCGAGGACGACAACCAGTCGAAGCTTCTCTGGCAGCGCTTCAATCGCCTTCCACAGTTCGTCGGCGCGCTCGCGAGCCGCGACAACGTCGGCCGGCGTCCCTGGCTGCTCGCCGCGCTGGTCGAGGCCCGTTTCTCCATCCGCGTGGTACTTCACGCGCAAAACGTCGACGGTTTGCTCGTTGTCGATCGAGCGCCATCCGCCACGTCATGCGCACCAGCCAGGCCCTGAACCGGGTCCGATCTCGCAGCTGCGTTGAAGCTCCGATACGCCTTGGCGAAGGCTTCCTGTGCGACGTCTTCAGCATCTTCCCGCTGCCTGAGGACGCTGAACGCCACACGGAACGCCAGCCGCGAGGAGTCCGCCAGGCGAGCCTCGAACTCACGCTCGAGCTGCCGGTCGGCCGTCACGAGGCTGCCCGCAAGGCGTTCGGCGTGCTCATGCATCAGGCTTCACCCAGACCAGACGCCGGCCGGTACACGACGGTTCACTGCCGGGAGCGCCAGTGCAGTTCACGGTTCCACGTTCACGGTTCCGGGTTCGTGTTCCCAGTTTCGGTTCGCGGTTCAGAGTTCCAAGTTGGAAACGAACCGTGGCCGCGAACCGTGAACCCCGAACCGAGAACCTGAACCCGAACCCAGAACACGAACTCGGAACCTGGAACCCGGAACCGAGAACTGGAGAGCTCAGACAGACGAGAGCTTATGCCCTAGCTTGTCTTTCTTGGTCTTGAGGTAGCGCCGCGTATGGTCGCTGGCGGGAATTTCGAGAGGAACTGCTTCGGATACGGACAGGCCGTATCCCTGCAGCCCGACGAACTTCCGCGGGTTGTTCGTGAGCAGCCTCATCGTCTTCACGCCGAGGTCGCTGAGGATCTGGGCGCCGATGCCGTAGTCACGCTGGTCCGCCTTGAACCCGAGCCGCTCGTTGGCCTCGACGGTGTCGAGCCCCTGGTCCTGCAGTTCGTAGGCGCGGATCTTGTTGACGAGGCCGATGCCGCGACCTTCCTGATTCAAGTAGAGCAGGATGCCGCGGCCTTCCTCGGCCACGCGCTGCATGGCGGTGTCGAGCTGGGGGCCGCAGTCGCAGCGCGCCGAATGGAAGACGTCGCCGGTCAGGCACTTCGAGTGCACGCGCACGAGCACATCCTTGCCGTCGCCGATCTCACCACGCACGAGCGCCACGTGGGTCTGGCTGTCGAGTTGGCTTTCGTACGCGTAGATTCGGAAAGCACCAAAGACAGTCGGCAGATCCGCCGACGCCGAGCGTTTCACGAGGCGTTCAGTTCGCATGCGATGTTGAATCAAGTCGGCGATCGTGACCATCAGAAGGTTGTGTTTTCGGGCAAACTTCGTCAATTCCGGCACACGCGCCATCGTGCCGTCCTCGTTCATGATCTCGCAAATCACGCCTGCCGGCGTGAGCCCGGCAATACCGGCGAGATCGACGGCGGCCTCGGTGTGCCCCGCCCGCACGAGCACGCCACCCTTGCGCGCTCGCAGCGGGAACACATGTCCCGGCCTCGTCAGGTCCCGCGGCCGCGACGCAGGATCGATTGCCACGCGCACCGTTTGCGCCCGGTCGGCGGCCGAGATGCCCGTGGTGGTGTCATCGCGAGCGTCGATCGATACGCACATCGCCGTGTCGCGGCGGGAGGAGTTGTCGTTGACCTCGAGCGGAATGGCCAGCTGATCGAGCCGCTCCGGCACCATCGCCAGGCAGATGAGACCGCGACCGTGGCGCGCCATGAAGTTGATCGCCTCGGGCGTGACTTTCGAGGCGGCCATCGTCAGATCGCCTTCGTTCTCGCGTGCTTCGTCGTCGACGACGACGACCATTCGACCGGCGCGGATCGCCTCCACGGCCTCGTCGATCGTGGCGAACGGCCCGCGGCGGCGGGCCCCTTTGGCAATGCGCAACGGTGTGTCTTTGGTTGTCATGGTATGACCCCGCTCCGCGCGGCCAGTTCCATCGAGCGCGCCACGTACTTGCCGACCATATCGCATTCCAGGTTGACGCGGTCGCCGGCACGCAGCGACGACAACGTCGTATGAGCCCAGGTGAACGGGATGATCATCACATGCATGAGGCCGCGCTCGAGGCGCGCGACGGTCAAACTCACACCATCGATGGCGATCGACCCCTTCAGAATCAGGAATGGCTCGAGCTCCCGCGGAATACGAACACCGATCCAATAGGAGTCGCCATCCTGCCGAATCGACTCGACGACGCCCATCCCGTCGACGTGCCCCTGCACGAAGTGGCCGCCGAATCTGCCGTCGGCGCGCATGGAACGTTCGAGGTTGACCGGCTGGCCCGGCACCAGAGTCCCCAAGGTTGTGACTCGCGCTGTTTCGGGCCCGATGTCCGCCGACCAACCCACATCGTCACGCGTCGTCGCCGTGAGGCAGACGCCGTTGACCGCCACGCTTTCCCCCTCGCGAAGTTCTGCCCCGAGCGGCGTCTCGAATCGCCAGTCTGAAGCCAGACGGCGTGCCTGTCAGATCTGACACGATCCCAACTGCTTCAATGAGGCCGGTGAACATAGCCTTCGATCAGGACGTCCGGGCCAAGCTGTTCGACTTTGCGCTCGATCAGGGACGTCGACGAAAACGCGCAATCGCCGAGGAACGGCACGCCCCCTTCACCAAGCCACACGGGAGCGACATACAGTTGGACGTAGTCCACAACGCCTTCGTCCCAGGCCGCGCACTGCACGCGAGCCCCGCCTTCGAGCACGAGACTCTGCACGTCGAAGTTCGGCAGCACGGAAAGCGCGGCGGCCATTCCCGGCCGCGGCACCGGAATCACGCGAGCACCGGCCGCGATCAACGCGTTGGCGCGGTCGGTCCGTACTGACTCCACGGCTGTGAGTATTATTACCGGTCCCGCCGAGAGGGTCGACAACAGCCGGGCGCCCACCGGAGTCCGCAGCCGCCGGTCGAAAACCACCCGCACCAGCGGCCGCTCGCGGTAGACCTCGCGAGCCGTTAGCTGCGGGTCGTCGACGAGAATCGTCTCGGAACCGACAGCGACCGCATCTGCGTATGCCCTCACGTAGTGAGCGTGCGTCACGGCGCGTCGCGCGGTCAATTGCGTGCGCTGTCCGGGGGCAGCGGCCAGGCGCCCGTCGAGGCTGGTCGCCGCCTTGAGGATCACGAACGGCCGCCCACTGCGCGTGCGTGGTCAGAAACGGCTGATTGAGTCGAACCGCGGCTTCATAACCAATCCCGGTCTTCACCTCGATACCATGCGCGCGGAGCATGGCGAACCCACGTCCGCCGACCAGCGGAAATGGGTCTTCCATCGCAGCTACGACCCGGCGAATTCCTGCCGCGATGATCCGCTCGGTGCACGGGCCGGTCTTGCCCGTGTGCACACATGGCTCGAGCGTGCAGTACAGCGTGGCACCACGGGCTTCACTTCCGGCCTCTTCGAGGGCATTCACCTCCGCATGCGGTTCACCGGCTCGCTCGTGCGCACCCTGCCCGAGCACCACGCCTTCGTCCGACACGATGCAGGCGCCCACCACAGGGTTGGGCGTCGTGCGGCCAAGGCCCCGGCGCGCGTGCTCGAGCGCACGTCGCATCCACCGCTCGTCGTCTACCACTTTTCCTGAAATAGCGCGTCGACGTAGTCCTGCGGAGAGAACGGAATCAGATCGTCGATGCCCTCACCCACGCCGACATAGCGGATCGGAAGCTTGAGGTCATGGGCGATCGAGACCGCGACTCCTCCCTTCGCTGTTCCATCCAGCTTCGTCAGAACGATACCGGTGACACCAGCGACGCTGGTAAATTCGCGCGCCTGCTGCAGGCCGTTCTGGCCGACCGTGGCATCGAGCACCAGCAGCACTTCATGTGGCGCTCCTTCGGTGGCTCTCGCCGCCACGCGACGAATCTTGTCCAGCTCGTTCATCAGGTTGACGCGAGTGTGAAGACGGCCGGCGGTATCGACGAGGATCGGATCGCGGCCGCGCGCTTTGCCGGACTGAATGGCATCGAAGACGACGGATGCGGGATCCGAGCCTTCTGGCGCACGAATGATATCGACGCCGGCGCGCTTCGCCCAGATCTCGAGCTGCTCCACGGCCGCCGCGCGAAACGTATCTGCGGCGCACACGAGCGGCGACTTGCCTGACGCCTTGAGCAGGTTCGCCAGCTTGCCGATCGTCGTCGTCTTGCCCGTGCCGTTCACACCGACGATGAGCGTCACCTGTGGATGATGACCATTCGGCGCCGGCTGCTCGACGCCGTCGAAGATCTGGCGGATCTCGTCCTTCACCAGATCGCGCAGGCTCTCACCGCGGCGGGATCGCGACCGGACAGCTGCGACAATTCGCTCCGTCGCCGGCAGGCCGACATCGGCCGAGATCAGCAACTCTTCGAGCGCCTCGACCGTATTGACGTCGATTGGCCGCGTCCGCTGTTCTTCAGTGTCGGCCTGCTGGGCGATTTCTTCGAAGCGACTGACAATCTGCTGCGTCGTCCGCGTCAGGCCTTCACGAAGCCGATCTAAGAACCCCACGATTCAACTCCCAACTCCCAATTCCCGACTTCCACATTCCAACTCCCAATTCCCAATGCCAACTCCCAACACCTCAGCTTGGGAGTTGGAGGTTGGCAGTTGGAGTTGGTAGTTGAATCTAACCAACCTCGGCGCGCTGCGGCCTGAGCATCAGCTCGTAGAGCGCCGTCTTCGGATCCTTGCGTCCCGCCAGCAGTTCGCCCACCTGCGCTGCGATCGGCAGCTCGACCTGGTATCGCGACGCAAGCGCCAACGCCGCTTCGGTCGTGCGAACACCTTCGGCGACCATCTTCATGCCGGCCAGCACATCGGCGACCGCACGGCCGCTCGCCAACTCAATTCCAACATGACGATTCCGGCTGAGCGCGCCCGTGCATGTCAGCACGAGGTCTCCCAGCCCCGTCAGCCCGGCCAGCGTCTCGCGGTTGGCGCCCGCCGCACATGCCAGACGCGACATCTCGGCCAGGCCTCGGGTGATCAATCCTGCCAGCGCGTTGTGGCCCAGCCCGAGTCCTTCCACCATCCCGGCCGCGATCGCGATGATGTTCTTGAGAGCGCCCCCGATCTCGACGCCGACCACGTCATCAGTTCCGTAGAGCCGAAAGTACGGGGCCCTGAACTCAGCCTGCACGCGCTGCACGATCTCGGAATCGCGCGACGCAATCGAAACAGCGGTCGGCAACTCGCGCGCCAACTCCGCCGCGAAGCTCGGGCCTGACAGCACGGCGACGTTCACGAGATCGCCAAGTTCCTGCGCGATGATCTCCGAGACACGCAGCAGCGTGTCCTGTTCGAGCCCCTTCGTAGCACTGACGATCGTCGAGCCCCGATGGATGTAAGGGCGCGGCCCGGCGGAGGATCTCCCGCGTTCCATGCGAGGGCACGGCCGACACGATGAACTCCGTGCCGGCAAGCACGGCACCCAGATCATCGCTGACCGACAGATTCGCCGGGAATCGTATGTCGGGCAGATACACGGCATTGGCGCCGCGGACGCGCATGTCGGCCGCGAGCGCCGGATCGCGCGCCCACAGGCGCGCTTCATGACCAATGCGCGCCAGATGAACGGCCAGTGCCGTGCCCCAGCCTCCAGCCCCTAGAATCGTGACCTGACGAATGGGAAGCTCCTAAACAGCCGTCTCTTTCACCGCGCGTTGACCGATACGACGCTCGGTGCCCGCAACCAGCCGGACCAGGTTCTCGCGGTGTCGATAAATGATGATGAACGTGGACACGGTTGCACCGATGGCCACGACTCCGGGGACGTCGGTGATTGCAGCCACCAGGGTGAGTGTGAGAGCGCCGGCGATCGAACCGACCGAAATGAATCGGGTCACCACGACGGCGAGCAGGAACACGAAGGCCGCGATACCCAGAGCCTCGGGCGCCAGCATCGCAAACGCCCCTGCTGCCGTGGCAACACCCTTTCCTCCGCGGAAGCGAAGCCAGATTGGGTACACGTGGCCCACGACAGAGGCGCACGCCGCGACAACGGACGCGATGATGCCCGCGGATAACAGTTGCACCATCATGACCGCGATCATTCCTTTTGCGCCGTCCAGCACCATCGCCAGTAACGCCGCACGCACCCCGGTCGTGCGCAGCACGTTCGAGGCGCCCACGTTGCCACTGCCGGCCCGGCGCAAATCGATGCCGCTGTGCCGCGACAGCAGATAGGCAAACGGGATCGACCCGACGAGGTATCCGATGGTGACGGCGAGGACGGCGTTCATGACGTGGGAGCGAGAGGGGTCCGGCAAAGCGCCACGTACGTGGGCCCGGCGGACGACAATCGACTCTCAAACAGTGTAACCGCCCCGACCTGAACGACGCCGAACGCGGCATCTTTGAGGCCATCCAGGAGTACAGCAGGCCGGAGCCCGGCGGGATTCTTGACGCGACCGAGCGTCACATGCGGGTGGAAGTCCCGCTCGTCCACGGGAGGAAGCAGTCGATCCAGCCGCGCGCGCAGTTCGCGCTCCACCGCGCGCAGCGCGTCGAGTCCGCTGGTAATGCCCGCCCAGATCACTCGCGGCGGCCGCTTGGGTGGAAACGTGCCGGTTCCCTCAATCGTCAACGCGAACGCCGGAGCGACGATCGGATGATCAAGCGCCCCCCGGACCTTTTCACCGAGCGCGGCGTCTGCCTCCCCGATGAACCTGAGGGTGAGATGCAGGTGCGCGGGCTTCACCCACGTCACGCGAGCGTGTGGAGCACTCTGCGCGACCCGCCGCTTCAGCTCATCGATGGCGCCAGACACTGTGGCCTGAACATCCGCACCCATCTCGACGGCGACGAATAGTCTCACTGATTCTTGGGCTCTGGACCCTTTGAGCTACGCGAGTAATCTTCTAACCATATCCAGTGCTGCCTGCGAGCCCTGGAACTTGACCTGCTCACGCTCGCCAAAGAACCTGTGGGTTCGGACTCGACGTTCGGTCTCGGTGACAACTGCCACAACGACCGTGCCGACCGGCTTCTCTGGCGTCCCACCGGTAGGCCCTGCGATTCCCGTGACACCGACGCCGACGCCGGCGCGCGCCCTCGCCCTGATTCCTTCCGCCATGGCCACTGCCACCGGTTCACTGACGGCGCCATGCTCACGAAGCAGATCGGCGGGCACACCGAGCAATTCGGTTTTCGCGTCGTTCGAGTACACGACGACGGTCTGATCCACATAGCGCGAGCTGCCTGGCACATCGGTCAGTCGCGAGGCAATGAGGCCGCCCGTGCACGACTCGGCGACGCCAATACTCAGCCCTCGCTCGACGAGTAGGTCCCCAACGACCGTCTCGAGCGGTCGGCCGTCGGTGCTGTACACATCTGGCCCGAGCACCGCGACCGCTTCCGCCACCGCCGCGTCGAGTACAGCCAGGGCTGCCTGCCTCGTGGCTGCGCGTGTGGACAGGTGCAGCTCAATTGACCCGAGCGCCGCAAGAATCGTCGCGGCAACGGGCGGCGTCGCTTTCTCCCAGGCCTGATACAGCGGATGCAGCACCTCGTCGACGTGTGACTCGATTCGCCCGGCGATGCGCAAGACCCGCCGGACCAGCGACACTCCAGGCCCACGCTCTTTGAGTGGCCCTTCCACGAGTTCGGTCAGCATCGGGCGCAGCTCCCGCGGCGGCCCCGGCAGCAGCAGAACCACACGACCGTCGTGATCGATCCACAACCCCGGTGCACTGCCGCGCGCGTTTGGAATTACGCGGGCACCTTCCGGGACCATCGCCTGCCGACGATTGCTCTCGGGCATCGGCATCGGAAGATTGCGGGATGCAAAGCGGGCGCGCAGATGTGCCGTGATCGACTCATCTTCGGCGAGCGGACGGTTGAGCACTGCGGCCACCACTTCGCGCGTCAGGTCATCGTCGGTCGGGCCGAGCCCGCCGCAGAGCACGACGAGGTCCACGCGCGAGAGCCACGCACGTAAAACGTGTTCGAGGACGGCGCGCTCGTCCCCTGCGACACCCTTCAGCTTCACGTCGATTCCAAGCAGGTTCAACTGCTCGGTGATGAAGAGCGAGTTGGTGTCGATCCTGGACGGCGTGAGCAGTTCGCTCCCGACCGCGATGATCCCGGCACTGATGAGAGGTCGGTTTTGCATCTGATTCACGAAAGCCATCCGGTAGGCAGGCCAGCAATGAGGAGCCGCATGGCGATGTTGCCGTACACCGCCGCCATCGCATCGTCAGCCATCATGCCGAGTCCGCCAGGCAGTGCCTCGAGGCGATTCGCAGGCCAGGGCTTGATCACATCGAAGAGCCGGAAGATGAGAAAGCCGACGATGGCGCCGGAGACGGTCACCGGGATCAGGGCCAGGGTGATCAACATCCCGGCCACTTCATCGAGGACGACGGGCCCGGGATCGACCTGGCGAAAATGTCGTTCGGCGACGTTCCCACTCCAGACCCCAAGCGCGAGCACCAGCACGATGACACCCAGCTCGATCGCCGTCGAGCCCGACCACCGAATCAATGCAAAGAGAGCGAGGCCGACGGCGGATCCAAATGTGCCGGGAGCCACTGGTACATACCCGATGTACCCGCAGGTTGCGATAAACAGACCGAAACGCATTACTCCTCAAAACCCGACACAAGCGAGCAGCAGTGTAAAAGAGGGGCTTCCGGCAGGAACCCGAGTCAGGCGGATGGTAGCTCGACTACGTGCGTGTGTGCCACGCGATCGTGCAGCGCTCGTCGATCCGGACCAATGAGCGCAGGGATGAGCCCTAACCCGAGCGACCCGAGCGAGACGACAGCCGTCAACGTGCGCCTGATCGCCCGCGATGGATCCATGAGCAGGTCGTCATCAGCAACGACGCGGATTCCGGCCGCCATCTTGCCGATGGTCTGGCCTCCGATGGCGGTAAACGCCGAGAAATACGCCAGCTTCAGCAACAGCAGGAACGCCAGGAACGGCAGGAGCGGCAGCGCGCGCCACTCGTCTGTGGGCAAGGCGGTCATTCGAAGCGTCGAGTAGAACACGATGATGTCGATGCCGAACAGGATCGTGTGATCGATAAATGCCGCAAGCGTACGGCTGCCCAGAGACGCGACGGTCGGTTCGTAGGCCAGTGGCCCCGGCGTGCGCGGCGGCCTTGGCTCGCCCGCCTGCAGGCGTACCGGCGGTGTGCCTTTGACAGCGGGATCAACGTCGGCGGGAGATTCTTCTGCGAACTCGAGCGTCAACCCGCTGTCCATCGCGCGCAGGTTCCGCGATGCGGGGCGCGAACGTGCCAATTCGGGGTCGCGCCGCACCGACAAAGGTGCTCGCGGTTCCGATGGCGTCTTAATCAGCGGCTCGTCGTCACCAGTGGTAGAAAACAGCGGGAACGAGCCGACTCGAGCCGACACTTCCGGCGTTATTGATGGCGCGGTGGATGGATCCGAGGGACCGAGCCAGAGATCGCCGACCGCTACGTCGTCGTGCGCGGGCGGCTTGAGCGACAGGTCCTCGGGCTCCGCTGGAGGGGAAGCCAGCAGTGAGAAGTCATACCCGCAGTTCTTGCAGCGGTCACCAGTCTCGAAGCCGAGGTAGTCGCACTTTGGACACTTCATCGCGACTGCCCTCCCGCGACGGAGGCTCCTCCCGGAGTCGCCGACAGAAGAAGACGCTGAATCTCCGAGCGCAAACGATCCGCCTGCGGTCGAAAGGGATCGCCCAATTCGACCACGTCGAGCTCGCGAAGCGCCTCGCGCAGCCGCCCGGACGCACGGAGCGTCTGGGCACGACCGATGCGTTGTTCGCCTTCGCGCACGATCGGCAGCGGGTCGCTGGCGACCGCGTCGTCGGTGCGCACCGAGACCGGCGTTTCACGAAGCCACGAGGCCGTGCGCATCGCCCCGAGCAGGATCATCACAGTAATCCCGATGCTGGCAGCGGCCGTCGTCAGCCAGTCGATCCGTCGCCGTGTGCCCACGACCGGAAGTCGCCGGGGAGCCGCTGGCCGTAAGGCCGAACGTTCGCGCCGCGGAGGAGCAGCGACCGTATCCAGGTGCCCAAGGCGCTGCAGGAACAAAAGCGCGGTCTCGTTGGCGCCGCCCAGTTCAACGGCCCGCGTCAACAGATCACGTGCGCGCTGCAAGTCTCCCGACTGGTAGGCAGCGAGCCCCTGGTGAAGACTCTCTTCCGATTCGCGCTGACGTTCGGCCAGCGCGCTTCGGGCGCGCTCGATGTAGGCGCGTGCCCGGCCGTGTCCTCGCTCGAGGAAGGCCACACGCGTCCACACATTGATCGCCTGCTCGTAGTTTCCGCCGAAGTAGTGGTCGAGGCCCGACAGAAGCAACTGCTCGATGCGCGCGGCGCGATCCGCGTCGCTCAACGGGCCGGTATCGGTGGGGTCAGTACGTAGCGGCTCCACGCCGATGTGATTATCGGGCATGCAGTTACGCGCGGTCAACGATTTCAGCGCGCACTCATGTGCGCCGCCTCATGCCTCCGTCGTTTACACTAGGACCCTTGTCCACGTTGCAGGTTTCACGCCGATCGACTCTCCTCCGGCCCACCGCCGTCAACACCGTCCTTGCCGAGATTCGACAGGTGCAGGCGCGCGGACGCACGGTTGTCTCTCTCATGCGCGGCGAACCGGACTTCGATACGCCCGCGCACATCATCGAAGCGGCCACACGCGCGATGAAAGGCGGTCGCACGCGCTACCCCGACAACCGCGGTGAGATCGTCCTGCGCCAGGCTGTCGCGGAGAAACTCTCGAGAGAGAACGCGGTCGTCTACGACCCCGCGTCCGAGATCCTCATCACCACCGGCGCGACACTGGGCATCCACTCGGCGCTGCTCGCACTGCTGAACGATGAGGACGAAGTCCTCGTACCGGATCCGGTCTACGACGCCTACCACTCCCCGATTCTTCTCGCGGGGGGTCGCGTAGTACCAGTGCGCACCGAGATCGAGCAGGGGCGCTTCGTGCTGACCGCCCAGGCCGTCAGCGAGGCGATCACGTCACGCTCGAAAATCCTGTTGCTCAACACGCCATGGAACCCGGTCGGCACGGTGTTCCGCGAGTCGGAACTGCGGGCGATTGGTGACATCGTGATCCGTCGCAATCTCATGCTGTTGAGCGATGAGATCTACGAGGCCATCGTCTACGATGGCTGCCGGCACGTCTCTCCCTCTGCGCTCTCGCCCGATCTGCGCAACCGCACGGTCCTGCTCAACAGCCTTTCCAAGACGTATGCGATGACCGGGTGGCGTGTCGGATACTGCGCGGCGCCGACGCCGATCATTCAGAGCATGTTCCTGTCGTTGCAGCAGTCGAGCCGCGGACCAGCCACGTTCGTACAGGATGCGGCAGCGGTGGCATTGACCGGCCCGCAGGACGCGGTCACCGAAATGCGGCTCGAGTACAGCCGCCGGCGAGCGCTCGTCATGAGTGCGCTCGCGGGCATTCGTAACGTTCGGGTGATGCCGCCTGAGGGCGGTTTCTTTGCCATGGTGGACGCGAGAGAGACCGGTGTCCCCTCCGAACAGATCCGCCGACGGCTTCTGGAGGACGCCGGTGTGGCCGTCATCCACGGCGCCGCGTACGGTCCCGGTGGCGAAGGCACGCTGCGTGTCTCCTTTGCCAGCGGCGGCGATACCCTCGCCCGCGGGCTCGAACGACTTCGTGCCGGGCTCGAGGCACTGTGAGTACAGCGGTCAGCGTCCCAGAACTTCAACGCGAACTGGCCACCACGCTCTCCGGCGAAATCCGATTCGATGCGGTGTCGAAGGCGCTCTACTCGACCGACGCCAGCGTTTACCAGATCGAACCGATCGGCGTGGTTCTGCCGCGATCGCGAGATGAGCTTCGGCACCTGGTGCAGCTCTGCGCGCGCCTGAAGTGTCCGATCACCATGCGCGGGGGCGGTACGTCTCAGGCAGGCCAGGCCATTGGTGCCGGCCTCGTCGTCGACACGTCGAAGTACCTCAACGCGGTCCTCGAACTGAACGTGCAGGAGAAATGGGTCCGCGTCGAGCCCGGCGTCGTGCTGGACGAACTGAACGCGCAGCTCAGACCGCACGGGCTTCGCTTCGCACCAGATGTCTCCACTGCCAGCCGCGCCACTGTTGGCGGCATGATGGCCAACAACTCGAGCGGCGCCCGATCGGTGATGTACGGCAAGACGATCAATCACGTCATCGAGCAGGAGGTCGTGCTGGCGGATGGCTCCGTGGTGACGATGGGTCCGCTTGCCGAGGGCGAACTGGAGAGGAAGTGCTCGGGTCAGACGCTCGAGGCCCGATGCTACCGAACCGTCGCTGATCTCGCATCGCAGTATCAGGAGGAAATCGAGCGCCGGTTCCCCAAGGTGCTTCGACGGGTGGGCGGCTACAACCTCGATGAGTTCGCACCCGGCCGCGTGTTCAATCTCGCTCGTCTGATGGTCGGCTCCGAGGGCACGCTCGGCGTGGTGCTGTCGGCGAAGCTGAATCTCGTGGCATTGCCCAAAGCGAAAGCCGTCATGGCGATCCAGTTCGCGCATCTCCTCGAATCGCTGACGGCCACTCCGCTCATCCTTCGGCACGGCCCCTCGGCCGTCGAGGTGATGGACAAGTCGATCCTCGACTACACGCGGAAGAGCGCGGCGCTCGAGGCACTGCGACAAAGCTTCATTGAAGGCGACCCGGCGGCATTGCTCTGCGTGGAGTTTTACGCCGATCGTGCCGACGATCTGCCGCCGCGGCTGGACGCGCTCGAGCGCGATCTGCGAACGCATGGGTTCGGCTACCGCTATCACCACGCCCTCGACCTCGCCGCGCAGGCGCGAATCTGGAGCCTGCGCGAAGCGGGGCTTGGGCTGTCGATGGCGATGCGCGAAGACGCCAAGTCGCTGTCGTTCGTGGAGGACACGGCCGTCGCTCCTGAGCAGCTGCGTGACTACATCGAGCGATTCCTGGAAATCGTCGCCCGTCATGAAACAACCGCTGGGGTGTACGCGCACGCATCCGTCGGGTGCCTGCATGTCCGGCCTGTGGTGAACATGAAGACCGAAGGGGGGGTCAGGAAGTTCGAGGCGATTGCCAATGACATCTCCGACCTCGTGCTCGAGTTCGGTGGCGCGCTCTCCGGTGAGCATGGCGACGGCCTCGTGCGCAGCCCGTTCATGGAGAAGATGTTCGGGCCAACGCTCTACGCGGCGTTCCGTACCATCAAGCAGACCTTCGATCCGGACGGCATCTTCAATCCCGGCAAGATCGTCGACGCTCCTCCACTCACGTCCAACCTGCGTTTCGGCCCGAAGTACGCAGCCCGAAATCCGATCACCTTCTTCGACTACGAAGCCGGCGGCGTGGCGGGCGCGATCGAGATGTGCAGTGGACTCGGCGCTTGCCGCAAGACGCTCGAGGGCACGATGTGCCCGTCGTACATGGCGACCCGCGAGGAACAGCACTCGACGCGTGGCCGGGCCAACGTGCTCCGTCTCACGATTGCCGGCCGGCTGGGCGAGTCAGGGCTTGGCGATCGCGGCGTCTACGAATCGCTCGATCTGTGCCTGGAGTGTCGCGCCTGCAAGGCCGAGTGCCCCGTCGGTGTCGACGTCGCGCGATTCAAGAGCGAGTTCCTCGCTGACTACTGGAAGCGTCACGGCACATCGCTCGAGGCGCGCGTGCTCGGCAACGTCTCTTCGCTTGCGGCCTGGGGCAGCCGGCTGGCGCCGCTCTCGAACTGGGTGACTGGAAGCGCCCCGGCGCAGCGTCTCAATGAACACTTGCTCGGCATCGATCGCCGGCGCCGGCTGCCGCAGTTCAAGCGACGCACGCTCCGCGCCCTTGCCCCGGCTGGTCGCGGTCACGCCGACGCGCTGCTGTTCGCCGACACATTCACGAATCACTACGATCCCGAGATCGGTCTCGCTGCAATGCGGGTGATGCAGCGTGCCGGTATCACCACGGAGCTCGCCCCGAACCGCTGCTGCGGGCGGCCGCAAATCTCAAAGGGCCTGCTCGGCAAGGCTCGTGACATGGCGGCGCGCAACACCGACGCCTTGCACGCTGACGCGGCGGCGGGCCGGCCCATCGTGTTCTGTGAGCCGAGTTGTCTGTCTGCCGTGCGCGAGGATGCGCCGGCGCTGTTGCGCGGCGAGAGCCGTCGCCGTGCCGAAGAAGTCGCCGCTGTCAGCGTGCTCTTCGAGGAGTTCATCAGCAAGCAGATGTCACGCCTGCCGCTGAAGGGCGGGCCGCGGTCGATCCTGCTTCACGGTCACTGTCATCAGAAGTCGATGGGGCTCGTGGGACCCTCCCGGACGATGCTGTCGCAGATCAGCGGGACGACGGTGGTCGATCTCGATGCCGGATGCTGTGGAATGGCGGGGTCGTTCGGGTACTCACGCGACCATTACGCGATCTCGCGGACCATCGGGGAGCGCAAGCTGTTTCCGGCGGTTCGCAGCAAGGGCGAAGACGCCATCGTTGTCGCCGCGGGCACGTCCTGCAGGCACCAGATCGCGGACTTCACTGGTGAGACGGCACTTCATCCCGCAGTACTGCTCGACTCGTTGATGCTCGAGTCACGCGAGCGGCCGCAGCAGGTCCACCGGAGTCGCGTAATGAATCTTGCGTGGTTGTCGCTTGGCGCACTGGTCGTCGTAATGATCGCCAGCTGTTTCACAGCGCTGAACGTCGGCGTCCTGGCACTGGCGCTGGCGTGGATCGTTGGCGTGTATGTTGGAAGCATGGGCCTCAACGAAGTGTTGAGCGGCTTCCCCGTCCAGATCTTCCTCACGCTCACGGGCGTGACGCTCCTGTTCTCGCAGGCCACGCTGAACGGCACACTCGACAAGGTCACGCACGCCGCCGTGCGCATCTGCCGGGGTAACACGGGACTCATCCCCGTGATGTTCTTCGTGCTGGGAGCTGTCATCGCGTCGCTCGGGCCGGGGAACGTCGCCACCGCGGCGATGCTGGCGCCGATGGCGATGGCCGTGGCCGGACGTGCTGCGATCTCACCATTCCTGATGGCGATCATGGTCGGCAACGGCGCGCAGTCCGGGGCGCTTTCACCAGTCGCTCCCACCGGTGTCATCGTGACCGATCTCATGGCCAAGATTGGTCTGGCCGGTTACGAACTGAACACGTACCTCGCCAACCTGATCGCACATGCCATCCTCGCTTTCGGCGGATATTTCCTGCTGGGTGGGCTTCGCCTGTTCGGTCGCCGATATGCCGGCGGCGAAGAGGATCGCGAGTCCTTCCGATTGACGACCGTGCATTGGGTCACACTCGGCGTCGTGGCGGCCGTGCTCGTTCCCGTCCTGTTCTTCAACGCCAACATCGGCATGGCGGCTTTCACCGGCGCGGTGGTGCTGGCCGCACTACGCGTGGCCGACCACGAGCAGGCGATCCGCAAGATGCCGTGGATCCCGATCCTGATGGTGAGCGGCGTCAGCGTGCTCGTGGCGCTGCTCGAGAAGACCGGTGGCCTTGACCTGTTCACCGCGATCCTGGCTCGCTTCGCAACGCCGGGCACGCTGACCGGCATGATCGCCTTCGTCACCGGTGTCATCTCGGTCTACAGCAGCACCTCCGCTGTGGTGTTGCCCGCATTTCTGCCAACCGTCCCCGGGCTCATCGCACGCCTGGGTGGTGACCCCTTCAGCGTCGCCTCGGCGATGAACATCGGCGCCCACCTCGTCGACATGTCACCGCTGTCCACGACCGGTGCGATGTGCATCGCCGGCATCAGCGATCCGGAACAGGTACGTCCCACCTACAACAAGCTCCTGGCGTGGGGGCTTTCGATGACGGTTATTGGGGCGATTGGGTGCTGGCTGGCGTTCTAGCGCATCGTTCAAGGGTGGAGGCGTTGGGAGTTGGGCTTTGAGAGTTGGGAGTTTGGCCAAGTGCCGGCGGATCGGCTATAGTCCCGCCATATGAAAACGCTCACTACTCTCGCGTTTTCCGCGGGCCTCGTCATACTCTCCATCGTTTCTTTTTCCACCTATGTGGGACAGGCGCAGGCGCCGACTCCACCTCCAGCGGGCGCGCAGGGACGCGGACAGCAAGCGGCTCCGGCACCTCCACCGGCACCCCAAGCGGGGCACCCTTCGGGAAGATTGGTCATCTGGGGTGACACCGCGATATTCATCAACCCGACCGATCCCGATAACTGCCTCCTGACCAACCGCTTCAAGCGTGGACAGCGTGTCGGGTTCCGCATGACCGCCGATTGACGGCGGCACTGGTGAAGTCGAAAACACGGCAGAGCTCGTGGCGCACATCACGTACGCAGGCAAGACGGTTGACGCGCCAATGCGATGGCGTGGAGCGGCTGGTCCGAAGGCGCCGCCACCAAGAGGCTATCTGCGATCGCCTGCCGAGCTGTGGACCGGGTTCTGGACGGTTCCCGACGATGCCCCGATTGGCCGAATCAGCTACACGGTGACGGCCACTGACCGGTTCGGGAGAAAGGCGACGTTCACGCCGTTCTCCGCGGAAGCTTCTCAGCTCGTCATCGTCCCGTAGGGCTGACATGCGCTCGTTCCACCGGTTAGGCATTCCCCTGCTCGCCGTGATCGACGCTGGCGGCATGTTCTCGAACTGCCGCATCGCCATCCGAGTCCGCTCCGACGGCCTCCGCGGCAACCATCGTCGGAAGCACGTGCGACCTTAGAGCTCACCTACAAGACGCCAACCGTCGGCGCTGACGTCGTCGTGAAGGCCACGGGTCTTCCCGCCGGCAAGACCGTCGACCTCACGTGGGGAACCGTCACCGGTGGATGGGTCGTCGAGGACTACTACCGGTTCCTCGGGAAGAAGTATCAGGAGACATCGGTCTCGCTCGGTAAGTTCACGGTCGACGGAAGCGGACGGCTCGATGCCCGGTTCACGATCCCTGAAGACTTCGGCGGCGTGCACGAAGTCGTCGCGCTCATCGACGGAAAGCCGGTCGCGCAGAACGGGATCGAAGTCACGCAAAGCTTCGAGATGACTCCGACGTCCGGACCTCTTGGAACGCCGGTCGAGCTCAGGGTCAAGGGTCTTGGGTGGCGAACCATGGAGAGCACGTGGGTCGTGAACTGGGACAACAACCTCGTTGGCTTCGTATCGGCGGCCAGCACCAAGGGATCGGCGGTCGCCAGGTTCCGTGCGACAGGGCCCGTCGGCGATCACGTGGTTCGTGTGTTGACGGGTTATCAGGGCCAGGGTTACCTGAATTACGAGCAGTCACCCGTTGCCCATCTTCCGCGTCCGCAGTTCACATTCCGGACGACACCTGGCCGCGCGCCAGCACCGATCGCCTACGCAGAGCCGTATCAGCGTCAACCCGTTCCGAAGACCGAGATATTCGTCGAGGACGCCACGCTGACGCTCGGCGCCACGCAGGGGCCGGTCGGCTCACGCACGACACTCCGCGGCGAAGGCTTCCCCCCCAACGCAGCGCTGCAGCTTGCGTGGCAGACCTACGTGGGCAGCCGCGTCAGTGGCAACGGATTCGAGCCGCAGGAGAAGGAATTCGGGACCGTGAACGTGGCGGCAGACGGTCGTATCGACTCGCCGATCACAATCCCGGACGACCTCGGAGGGCTGCACGGGCTTGCTCTTCGCGACGGCAGCAAGACGCTGGCGCGTCTCTTCTTCGTCATCGAGACGAGCATCGTCAGCATCTCGCCGACGTCAGGTCCCGTTGGCACGCCGGTGACGATTCATTTGAAGGGTGTCGGCTGGACTGAGTACGACAACATCTACGTTGCCACCTACGACAACGCCTACATGGGCTATGCCTGTGGCTTCAACAGCCAGGGCGATGTCGTGATCAACTTCCATGCGACCGGAGCCCCCGGTCAGCACATCATCGATCTGTATCCGGGCATCTATCAGGGACCGCCCACTGAGACGCAACTGCTCTATCGTCAGCCGCAGCTCACCTACGCTGACGATCATCCAGGTAACAAGATTCCGGCGCTACGTTTCCTGTTCGAAGTGACGCCGTAGGCGGATCCTGTTCTTTGGAGCCGCCACATCCTGGATGCGGGTCTTGAAAACAAGACCCCGGCCTACGCTGGCGCTCGTGCGATCCGTCGCAGTTCACCGGGATCCAGCCAGTTCAGATGACACCGCTCACATGTGTCGATCACAAGGTTGCCAGGGCCGCCGTAAAAGTGGCTCAGCATCGCGCTGTCCACACTCAGGACAGTTGATTTTGCGATCTCCGGGCGACTGGCGTCGCGGAGGGACCGTTCCTGACGGGCTCTCGTGCGCCCGAGCCGCGTCGATAACTGAGACGAAGTGCTCCATCTCAATCAGCATGCCTTCGCAGCGCTGACAGAACAGGAATGGTCGGCCGTCCAGCTTGCTGCTGACAAGCGAGGTCGTGCACGTCGGGCACGTCTTGTCGCTCGCAGCGACGACCTCGACGAGATGCGCGATCGCCGAGGACTGCTGACTCGAACCGCAATGCCGGCACGTGAGCCGGTCACTTTCGCGGTCGACTATGCAGCGGAGCTCCACAGTTCGCGCAGTTGGCCACGACAGCATTATCGGCGGTGGTCGTTTGGATCTGGAGTGCGACGATCCCTAAAGGCGGACGCCGCATGGTTAGGGGACCGGCCGGGCCCCCGCGCGGGACCCGGCCGTGACTGTCGTGCCCTAAAAGGAGAAATCGACGCTGATACGCGCCAATCGTCCTGTCAGCACGGAGTTGGCCTGCAACCAGGTACCATTCGGAACGAAGTTCTGGTTGTAGGTCAGGATGGCACTCGCATTCATCACGTTGTAGAGATCGAGCGACACCATCGACCGAGTCGAACCGAATGTGAAGTTCTTCGCGATGCGGAGGTCGAGCTGATTGACCCGATCCCCGTAAAGCGACCCCGGCTCGATCAGGTTGAACGTGACGTTGGGCACGTTCCCGGAGGGAGGCCGTCCGAGGAACCGCGCGACGTCGGCTGCCGGCATCGCGTAATTGGCGGAGAGGAGCTGTCCAGGCTTGCTCTGGAACACGGCGCTCACTTGCGCGTCAATCTTCGGGATGACGTAAGAGCCGAGACCACGAAGCTGCGTGAGCCACCCGTACGCCACATGGCAGTATGGACTGGTCATGCTGACGGTCGAGCCGACGAGCCCTGCTCCGATTCCGGCGTTGAGTTCGGGCAGGTTGTCTCGGACGTCGCAGTTGTCTGCCACGTTCTGACCAGTGCTCGTTCCTCCCTGTAAGCGTAAGGCCGCCCTGCGTGCGAAGATTGAGCGTGATGTCGAAGCCGTTGAAGTACTGATACCACTCGCCATACTTGCTGGCGATGGTCGCCAGGTCGTCGACCTGACCGGCCTTGCTCGGGACAACGTTGTAGAGACCGGAGATCGGGTACCCACCGCCGTTCGGCAGCCGCGGATCGAGCGGCGCGACGATGCTGTAAGGCGTGAGGTCCTCAGGCTGCAACCGAAGATTGTCGTTGAGCGTGAACCCGTCGAACCACCGCCGGTAGTAGCCGACTTCGATCGACATGCGCGCCATGAGCTGCTGCTGAACGGAAACGCCGAAACTCCAGTCCGACGCCCTCACACCCCAGCCGCTGAGGAGGTCGGGATCGTAGTTGCCGGTCAGGACCGGCTGGCCGAAACGACATGTTGGACAACTGACCGCAGAAATCCGCTCCGCCACCTCCGTTGACCGCCGCAGAATTGCCATGCGCCAGCGGATTGCTGAAGTCGCAGTCGGCGACGAGATCCCCATCCGCATCGATCCACGTCCTGGAGGCACCCACCACGCCAAAGGGGCCAGTGGTCCGTCGGTACCCGCAGAGTCGGATTCGAGTTGGCGTAGGTCAACTGACACGCCTACACCCTCGAGGTATTTGCCGAGGTTCGCTTTGACGGCGGTCTTGCCGTTGCCGAAGACATCGATCGCCGCACCCATCCGGGGGGTGATGTCCTTGTAGCTGTCGACTCCCTTGGTCTCCGGGAAGTGGAACGCGACCGGGAGGAATCTATCGGGACCGATGTTCTGCTCGGGGAACCAGCTGCTCGCGACGTCGAACCGCAGGGCGCCCTGCAGCGTCAAGCGACCCATCGTGAACTGTTCCTGCGCGAAGACCGCGTCCCATCCCGCGCGCGCGTCGTTGACCCATGGGTTGATCGTCTGCGTCAACTGATTGGGGATGCCGTTGTTGAAGCGGTACCACAGGTCGTTGTTGTTCGAGTACCACGTCCGGTCGTCGGTCATCAGCGTTCCCTGATAACCCGACTTTGAAGCTGTGCCGGCCGGTCACGTACGACATCGAGGCCTTCCACGTGTACGATCCGGTGCGATTGTCACCCCAATCCTGCGAACGGTACACGAGGTCCGGGCGACCGCCATTGTTGGCGCATCCGGCCGCGCACTGTTCGGTGACGCGAATGAGATCGCGCGTCGCGTTGTCCTCGCGCTCGAAGTTGCCCCACCCGTAATACGTCCCGCCGAAGCCGGCATCGAAGAGCAATCGATTGGTGACCGGCGAGCTCCAGGTGACCTGCGGCACGCGCAGCGGGAGTGTCTGGCCAGGACCGATGGCCTCGGGCGAAGCGACTGGCGGCGTCGTGATACCGATCGTGGCCCCCTCACAGTTCCGGCACACCCACTGCTCGTCCCAGTACGCGCCGAACTTGTTCCGCGGCGTGACCTGCCACGTGATGCGTCCGCTGATGTTCTCCCACGTGCGGTCTGAGAAGCCGGCATCGCTGATGCCAGGTCCGCCCACGTACAGCCATTTCGAAGCATCACCGGCGTTGAGGTTGTAGAACATGTTCGCGTTCACGCGCGTGCTTCCCTGTGTTCGCGCGGTTGCGAAGTACCACAAGCTTGTCCCTGCAGAATCGGTCCTCCAACCGCGCCGTTCAGGTCGTATATCTTCGTCAGCGGGGTCGGCGCCGCCACTCCCGGTATACCTTCCGTGTTGTCGGCCTGCAGGTTCTTGCCGCTGCCGCTGTAGAACGCGGACCCGTGGAACGTGTTCCCGCCGGTCTTGGGCACGACGTTCATGACCAGGCCAGCCGTCTCCGACTCACCAAGCCCGCCCGAGGTCGTGAACGAAATCTCTTCCGAGTTGCCGACATCGACGGAGAAGCCTGGTGGCTGATTGCCACCGGGAGGATTCCCGATGTTGAGGCCGTCAATCGTCATGCGGCCCTCGTTGTTGCGGCCGCCGTGAATCGGAAACTGTGTCGTGGCCGTGCCGGTCGCGACGTCGTTGGTGTTGGTCACGACGCCGGGAACGACGACGACGAGCGCGTTGTAGCTGCGCACGGTGGGGATCGCCTTGAGCACGTCGTTGTTCAACACTGTCTGCCGTCGAGCGCTCTGCACGTCAACGATTGGGCTCTCGCCGGTCACGGTGACCGTCTCTTCGAGGGAGCCGACGCGCATCTCGGCGTTGATGGTTGCGGTGAACGACCCGGTCAGCTCGACGCCTTCGCGCTCGAAGGTGCTGAATCCGGGTAACGCGAAACTCACCTTGTAGACGCCGGGACGAAGATCTTCGATCCGGTACTGCCCGCTGCCGTCGCTTATCGCGGTGCGGACCTTCTCGATCAGCGCTGGACTGCTGGCTTCAACGGTGACGCCGGGCAGCACGGCCCCGGAGGTGTCTCTGACCGAACCTGCGATGACTGCCTGGGCCCGGGCCACGGTGGGGATGAGGATGATCAACGCCGCTATCGCCAGCGCCTTCACGCCTGCGCGCATATGCCACCTCACAATCGGTTGGGGTTCCGCCCGCGAACTAGGTCACCTAATAGTCGGTTCCTCCATGTGGTCGAATGTGCCCGATATCGTGCTCAGTTTTCGCCTTCCCCGGCGTTCTGCACGGGCCGCCGCGGACGGATGATCCCTTTCTTCAGATCCTCGTCGAGCGCCCTGTCTTCGGCGCGCTCCGCGCTGAGGATGTTCCGCAGCCCGAGATTTCCTTCGTGGCACTCGTAGGCGAACATCTGGAAGCCGGGAGGCTGCGTCAACTGCAGCTCCATCGTCCAGGGTTTCGCGTAGATCACGGGATCGTCGATCGTGACCTGGTAGTCGAGCGTCTGGTCGTCCTGGCGGGAGATGCGCTCGGTCAGGCGAAGCTGTTCGCTATGACGGACGCCCGAGATGGCAGTCCGGTCGGAGAACCCAGTGGTCTCGATGACCAGTGTGTTGCCTTCCCAGCGCCCGCGCGAGCTTCCCAGCCATTGGCGTTGATTCACCTGCGGCCGATTGTCGAGGTGAATGATCCGCGTGTCATGGACCATCTCGTAACTGATCGCCACCTCACCTGGGGATTGGACGATGGTGACGCCGTTGCCGTAGATCGCCGGACCCAGAGACCCGACGACGCCGCGCGTGATGCAGCGATCGTAGAGCGTGAAGTCCTCAGTGGTGTGGAAGGGGCCTTCGCCGAAGCTGCCCCGCGGTGCGCGCCGCCAGCCGCTTCTGCCCTTCTGGCGTCAACGCCGGAATCTTGCCGTCGGGCGGATCGATGACGAGCGACGTCTGTCTGAACGTCCGGGTCCCCACGTCGTTTCTGAACGCCCCGACACGACTGCCCTCCTGCTTTCGGTCTGCTCGTCGCGCTCGAACGCGCTTCGCGTATTCCTCATCGGTCAGGAAGCGCCTGGTGCCGAATTCATCAGGCCGCTCCCGCGGGATGCCGCGCATGTCGTCGCTCGACCAGACGCCGGCAATATCGGGATGTCCCCAGGGCGTCCGCGGCAACCGAGCTCGCCGCACCTCCTGCCGCTGATGTCGTCGCCGGCGAGCTTGAGCGGACACGAGAACCGACGTCAGCCCCGCGAGCAGGGTCATCATTAGGGTCGTCATCAGCAGCCGTCGAGTCATCGCGTATCTCCTTTCAACGCCGCCAAGACCAACATGACCTACATCGGTGCGCATTATAGGTCCCGTCCGGGGATCCCTCCATACCTATTCCATGGCAGCTCTTGACAACCGGGAACCCATGGTGCTAATTTTTTGGCACCAATGACGAAGACCGCTTCACCCCCCGATTTGAGCCGCCGCGAGCGACAGATTCTCGACGTGCTCTACAAGGCCGGCCGCGCAACCGCGGCGGAAGTGCAGGAGGCCATGGCGGCGGCGCCCAGTTACTCGGCCGTGCGCACGCTGCTGCGCATCCTGGAGGACAAAGGGCACGTGCGCCACGAGCAGGACGGCGCGCGCTACGTCTACTTGCCGACGGTTGCGCGAGACGCAGCCAAGCGCTCGGCCCTGCGGCACCTGTTGAACACGTTCTTCGAGGGCTCGACCACCCAGGCGATCGCCGCCCTCCTCGACGAAGACTCCAGCCGTCTGTCCAACGCCGACTGGGATCGTCTGTCTGCCGCGATCAAACGCGCGCGTAAAGAAGGAGCCTGACATGTTTGCCGACATGATGGTCGTCATCATCGAGTCCTGCGTGCGTGCGAGCGTCGTGCTGTGCGCGGCGTGGGCGCTGACGTCGATGATGCGGCGCGCCTCCGCCGCCACCCGCCACTTCGTATGGAGCTGCGCGATCGCGGGCGCGATACTGGCGTCGGCGCTCGGGAGTCTCGGCCCGCGCTGGCCCGTGTCACTTCCCTCGAGCATCGCGTCAACGCCGTCTATCCTCACGTTGGAGTCACCTGCCGATATCTCGGAGCCCGTCGCGCCTGCGCCTTCGATTGACGCCTCCGCCGATATCACCAACGCGCCGCCCGCGAATTCGCCCGCATCCGTTTCTGGCTCGACGCTGGGCCCGGCTTTCGTCCTCGGACTCGTCTGGGCCGCTGGTGCGCTGGCCATCCTCGCGTACGCCGTCAGTGGAGTTCTCGGGGCCTGGTTGCTGCGGAGGTCGGCTGTTCCAATACAGGCCCCGTGGGTAGACGAGGCACACACGCTCGCCGAGGTCTTCGAGATTCCTGGTGTCATCAACGTCGTCGAATCCAAGGCGATTGCGATGCCCATGGTCTGTGGAGTCTGGCGCCCATTGATCGTCGTGCCACCTGGTGTAAACGAGTGGTCTGATCAACGTCGCCGCGTCGTCGTGCTGCACGAGCTCGCGCACATCAAGCGTCGCGATTGCCTCACACAGGCTGTCGCGCAGATCGTGTGCGCGATGTACTGGTTCAACCCCATCGTGTGGCTCGCGGCCCGTCGGCTCCGCGTCGAGCGCGAGCGCGCGTGCGACGACTTCGTGCTGGCGGCTGGTGAAAAGGGCGCCGACTATGCAGCGCACTTGCTTGACATCGCGCAGACCGTGCGACACGACCGTGCAGCCGCGATCGCGGGACTCGCGATGGCACGGCCATCACAGCTCGAGGGACGTCTCCTGGCCATTCTGAATCCCGCAATCCGGCGCTCGTCGGCGCTTCACACTCGCCTGGCATCGCTGGGATTGGTGTTGGTGGTCACATTGCCCGTCGGAGCGGTCGAATTCATCGACGCTTCGTCGCGCGCGGATGCGACTGATGCAGCCGCCGTGGTTGCTCCTGCCACGAGCATCACCACAACCGAGATCACCCAGCCGCCGGCATCGCCGGAGCCGGTGCTGCCAGCGGCACGACCGTCGGGAGTTTCGAGACCGGCAGCATCGCCGACACCGTCACCGTTTCCCTCTCCCGAACCCTCGCCCCAGATCCCGCACGAGGCCTTCGCTGAGCTCAATGCCAGTCAAATCGGCTCGGCCGTCGGCGAGGTCCTTGGTGCACAGATCGGACAGGAAGTCGCAGCGGCTGTCGCCGGTCAAACGAGTCAAACGAGCATCGCGGGAGACCCAAAGACCATCGAAGCGCTGATTGGAGCGCTCAACGATTCCGATCCGGACGTGCGGGAGATGGTCATCGTCACGCTCGGCAGAATGCGCGATCCGCGAATTGTGACCGCGCTGTTGCCATTGCTCAAGGACAGCAACGCCGAGGTACGCGAGCAGGCGGTGTTTGCCCTCGCGCGGTCCGGTGACGCACGCGCGATGACCGCCGTGGCAGCCATGATCGATGATGCCTCGGCGGATGTCCGGGAGCAGGCTGTGCACCTGCTCGGCAGGTCACGCAATCCGGATGCGCTTCCCGCGCTGACGAAGGCGCTCAAGGACTCATCACCGGACGTACGTGAGCAGGCCGCGTTCGCACTCGGTCAGTTGCGCAGCGCGAATGCTGTTGATCCCTTGCTGGAGGCGCTGAAGGATTCCTCGCCGGACGTGCGCGAGCAGGCGGCCTTCGCGCTCGGTCAGACACGAAACGGGCGTGCCGTCGACGCCCTGATGGCGGCCCTCAAGGACTCGAATGCGGATGTCCGCGAGCAGGCGGCGTTCGCGCTTGGCCAGCTCCGCGATCCCAGGGCACTCCCCTCGCTGACCGCGGCGCTGCGTGACTCGGTCGCAGACGTCCGCGAGCAGGCGGCGTTCGCCATCGGTCAGATTTCCGGACAGCAGTAACGCGCTCACGCGCGCCTTGGCGTGAAAGGACACGTATGCAGACAAGTGCCAAAATATTAGCAGCCTTCGTATTGTTCGCGTCGTGCTTCGGATCGAGCGTCGAAACACAGACAGTTCCGGCCGCGACGGTCGCTGCCCTTGCAGACGCGCTCAAGGACACTGACGCGGAAGTCCGGCAGCAGGCGGCCTGGGCGCTGGGTCGCATCCGGTCAGAACAGTCGGTTGATGCGCTAATCGCTGCGCTGAAAGACAGCGACCAAGACGTACGCCAACAGGTGATCTGGGCACTGGGCCGCATCCAGAGCGCCAAGGCCGTCGATGCACTCACCGCGGCACTGAAGGACAGCAACACCGAGATCCGCCGTTCAGCGGCGCAGGCGCTCGCGCAGATCTACGGCAGCGGCGGCCGATCCCAACCCGAACCCGAATCCCAACCCCAATCCGCGGCCACGTCCATTCTGAAGGAGGCAACCATGGATCCGATCGCATGGTGGCGGCCTGCAACGGCTACGGTGATCTGTCTCCTGACGATCGCGATGGCGATGCCGAGTGCTCACGCTCGGCAGACGCCGTCTGCCAAAGACCTTTCGGCCGTGATCGACATGCTGCGCAGTCCCGATCCCGTTGTGCGCACAGGGGTGGCGTGCTCGCGACAGGTCTTCAATCCGAGCGCAGCAGCCGCCATTCCCACGCTCATCGACATGCTCGACGATGACGAACCGGTCGCACCCGAAGTCTGCCGGGAGGACGGCCGCCCCTGGTGGGGCGACGATCGGAGGCCGATCACACCCGGACAGGAGGCCGCCCGTGCGCTCGTCCGCATTGGCATCGCATCGTTGGATCCTCTCGTGAAAGCGCTCACCGGCACGGGACCGACAGCACGTCGAAACGCGGCGTGGGCCCTGGGCGCACTTGACGATCAACGCGCCGTTCCACCGTTGATTGCGTCGTTGAAGGACGCCGACATGGCCGTCCGCGAGCAGGCATCGTGGGCTCTCGGCGCCCTCGACGATGCGCGAGCCGTGCAGCCGCTGATTGGGGCCCTTCGCGACGCATCGCCTGCCGCACGTCGCCAGGCGGCCTGGGCGCTCGGGGCGATCGATGACGCCACCGCCGTGGACGCACTCGTAGCGGCGCTGAAGGACAGCGACGCTCGTGTGCGCGAACAAGCCGCCTGGGCGCTCGGTGCAATCGGCGACGCACGCGCCAGCAGTGGCCTGAGCACCGCGCTCGGAGACAGCGAAGCCCGCGTGCGCCGTCAGGCCGCATGGGCGATCGGAGCCATCGCGCACTGACACGCTTGCGAGGTGATCGCATGAACAGCCACCTGACTCGAGATCTCCGCGTCGCGGCGCGGTCCTTTCTGCGAACGCCACGGTTCACGATTCCGGCGCTCCTGGCACTCGCACTCGGGATCGGCGCCACCTCTGCGATCTTCAGCGTCGTGCGCGGGGTGATGCTGAAGCCCCTCCCCTACGCCAATCCTGACCGCATCGTCGTGGTGTGGGAGAACAACCTGGCGCGAAACCGCCCGCGCAACGTGATCGCGCCATCCAACTTCGTCGCGTGGTCCGAGCGCAACAACTCGTTCACACATCTCGGCGATGGCGGGCCCAGTCAGACTGAACTTCCTGCTCGGCGGCCAGCCCGAAGAGGTCGTCGGGAGGCTGGCATCCTCCGAGCTCTTTCCCGCCCTGGGCGTGACACCTGCCCTCGGGCGTGCCTACGGCCCAGCAGAGGACCTGCAGGACAACGACCGCGTCATCATCGTCAGTCACGAGTTCTGGCGCACCCGTCTTGGCGGGCGCAGCGACGTCATCGGTACGACCATCACCACGAACGGCGTACCGCGAACGCTGGTCGGCGTCATGCCGCAGGGCTTCACGTTGCTGGGAGAGAAGACCGACTTTCTGATTCCGTACGGCTGGACGCTGCAAGGCCTTCGCGAGGCGCCTGGGCGGGGAGGATCGTTCGGAGCTGGCGCGGCTCCGAGACGGTGTCTCGTTCGCGCAGGCAGAGAGCGACATGAAGGCAGTCGCGGCGCAACGCGAGAAGGAAGCTCCTCGGCTCAACACCGGCTGGTCGATCACACTGGTGCCCGTGCACGAGCAGATGGTCGATCAGATCCGGCCGGCCCTTCAGGTGCTGGCCGGGGCAGTCCTCTTCGTGTGGCTGGTCGCCTGCGTCAATGTCGCAAACCTGCTTCTGGCGCGCGGCTGCCGTTCGCGCAGCGCGAGTTCGGACTTCGCACTGCGCTCGGCGCAGGACGCGCTCGCATCGTGTCGCAGATGCTCGCCGAGAGTCTGCTGCTCGGCGCCGCCGGCGGCGTCGCCGGGCTCACGCTGGCTTTCCTATTTCATCGAGGGCTGCTCGCGCTCGTTGCGGACAGATTGCCCGTTCCCAGACTGGAGCAAGTGAGCCTCGATCCGACGGTCGTCCTTCTCACGCTCGGGCTGTCGCTGCTCACCGGCCTGGTGTTCGGGATCGCTCCCGCAATCGTGTCGTCACACCGGTTGAACGACACGGTGAGAGGAGGAGGCCGCAGCGGTAGCGGCCCCGGAGCGCGGCGAGTGCTTGGCACGCTGGTCGCTGCCGAAGTCGCGTTGTCCCTCGTGCTTCTTACCGGTGCCGCGCTCCTGGTGCAAAGCTTCGTTCGGCTGAGCAACATCAGTCCGGGGTTTCGAGCCGACGGTCTCCTGACGGCGCGCGTCCAGGTTCCGCCGGTCCGCTACGACATGCCCGAGCGATCGTCGGGCTTCTATACCGACGTCGTGGCCCGCATCGCCGCACTGCCCGGCGTGCAAAGCGCCGCGGCCGTCACATTCCTGCCGCTGGCCGGCGGCGGCATCGGGACGAGCTTTTACCGCGCCGACCGACCGGCTCCCGCAGCCCGGACAGGCGCCTACGACGGACGTGCGGCCTGTGACGCCGGGGTTCTTCCGGACGATGGGCATTCCACACGTGATGGGTCGTGATTTCACATTGGCCGATCGCGGCGATTCGCCGCCGGTCGCCATCGTCAACGAGACACTGGTCCGGCACGTCACCTGGCCGGAGAGAACCCGACTCGGCAAGCGTCTTCGTGTCACATCGGGCCGAATCGATCGCGGCTTGCTACGAAGTCGTCGGCGTCGTCGGAGACATCAAGCTCGCATCGCTCGACGGCGAAGTGCGGCCGACGGTCTATATCCCGCATACACAGCTCGCGATTGGCTTCATGACACTCGTGGCTCGCACCGGGATGAATCCCGTTGCTGCTCGTGCCGAGCGTGGGCGCCGCCGTTCACGCGATGGATCCGGAGCTTCCGCTGGCCGACGTTCGAACGATGGACGACGTCGTGGATGCGACGCTCGCGCGTCCGCGCATCGTGACCGTGTTGCTCACGGCTCTTCGCAATCATGGCGCTGGCTCTCGCGGCGGTTGGCGTCTACGGCGTGATGGCGTATTCGGTCGCGCAACGTACGCAGGAGATCGGCGTGAGAATGGCACTTGGTGCGACAGCCGACTCGGTGTTCGGTCTCGTAATCGGTGAGGCGCTTGCGACTGGTCGGTATCGGCGTCGCGGCCGGTCTGGTCTTTGCCGCCGGGCTGACGCGCCTGCTGGCGACGCTTCTGTACGAGACCGAGCCGCTGGATCCGTCTGACCTTCATCGTGACAGCGATTGTTGCTCACGATCGTCGCGACACTCGCGTCCTACATTCCGGCACGTCGAGGAACGAGAATCGCGCCTGTTCAGGCGTTGCGGCGACTAAAGCGAGGCTTGGAACCGTCGAGCGCTGGCGACCATGCGCTTCTACGCCACGACGCGGTAGCTGCGATCGACGAGATCGGCCACGGCTTTCCAGTCGATCGCTCCTTCAGCCCGCAGGCTGACCCACTGCCCGCGACCGTAGGGCGTCACGAAGAATTGGCGGCGCGTCAGCAGCCGCTCGACATCGCGCTGGCGCGAGACGAAAGGCAATCGACGGGCGTCCCTTCACCTGCTCAAAGGCCACGAACGTCTTCTTCCCCGCCTTGAAGTTCGGATGTCCCCACGACGCGGTCTCGCTCGTCTCCGGGTACGCAAGGCACAGTCCTCGTAACTTCTCGATCGTCGCCGACGCGTTCTTCGGCACGTCAGAAGGTCGCGATCGGATTGAGCGGCGACCCAGTGCCACCAGGAATCGGCAGCGGCGCCGCGGTCAGCAGGAACTCCCAGCGCTTGCGCGATGCCGCTGCCTCGGCCAGCGCCTCGAGATCGCAGTTATCGAACAGGTGGACGCCGAGATAGACGAGCGCGAAGTCGTGCACCGCGCCGCGTGGTGCGCCCGCGTAACCCGGGCGATACGTATTGAGGGTGATCGCTGCCAAGCAGGGCGATGTCGCGAGCCTTGAGCCAGGGGATCACCGAGGGATGAAGTCCCGCCGATTGCCCACCTTCGGCCCTGCCCCTCAGCCACGGACCCACCGCTTTCCGTCGGCGCCCATACACCGGTCCTCACGAAGAGGGCGTCTCCAGCCGAGACCTTCACGCCGGACTGCTTCTCCCACGCCTCCAGATCCTCGACATAGATCGGCGTTCCCGGTTCCAGATACGGCACGCCCTTCAATCGCGGGATGTCGATGAGAACTCCGCGCGTGAACACGCCGTTCTTCACGTTGTGAATCGAGTTCTTCGAGTGCCGTTCCTTGACGACGGTCTCTGCGTCAGGCTTGTATCCGTTGTAGAAGACGCCCTGTTCGTTGATGTGGGCGAGCGAGTCGAGGTGAGTATGAGAGATGCCGTGGTAGTTGATGGCGATCCGGTCCGAGGCGATGCCCTGCATCGTCACCTCATACGGGGTCGGATTGTCGACTGCCTTTACGGTGTCCGCATCCGCTGCCAGTGAAACCGAGATGCCTTCCTTGACAAGTGAGGCAGCCTGACGACGCTTGGCCGGGGTGATCAGATTCAGCGCGCCGATCTGATCTTCCTTGCCCCACCGGCCCCAGTTCGACAGCTCGGTCTTCCAGCGCTGGTATTGCTCGGCGCTGACCGCGTGCTTTTCGCCGCTCTGTGCACGTATCAGCCCGGCCATCGACACCACCATCACCATCATCGATAGGCCGATCAGGATCCGTCGGTGCGCGTTCATGAGAGCTCCTCCATCACGGGAGTCTGGTCTGGTTTCAGCGTTCAGGCGTCGCGAGTGTTCTCACCGCCCGGTGTTCAGGATACCCGCGTCCGGCAATCGGCCAGATGTCAATCACCCGGTCGTCTGCGACGACGTAGAAGATGTCGTGAAGATTGATCGTCGGATCCGTGTGCGACGGCAACAACTCGACGCGGTCGCCGATCTCGACTCGCGAGTCCGACGGCAATGCGATCGTCGCATGCTCGTCGTTGAGCGCCGTCACCGTCGCACCCGGTATTCCGCGCACCGACGGGTAGCCGTGATCCTTGGTCGTCGATTTGTGCCCGCAATCGGCGACGCAGCGCTCGCGTGTGGGTCGGCTCACGACCGTTCCCAACAGCCAGAACGCAGGCTCGAACGGAACACCAACGCCGGCATAGTCGGTGTCCATCAGGGCATAGGAGCCGGCCTGAATCTCGGTGATGCCTTCGATCCGCCCACTGATGTCGTAAGTCCCCGTGCCGCCAGCGGACACGACCTCGCATGGCAGGCCCGCATCGCGAATGTGCTTTGCCGTGGCGACGAGGCCCTGCATCGACTGTCGCGTCCGGGATTCCCTCTCTGCGCGGTCGCGAATCGGCTGCAGGTGACCCTCGTACCCCATGACGCCCCTCAGCGTGATCCCCTTCGACTGAGCGGCCTGCCGCGCAAGCGTCAACGCCGCCTCGCCGGGTTCGACGCCACAACGACCCTGGCCGACATTGAGATCGACGAGAACACCCATCTTCACATCGGCCTCGCTCGCGGCCCGCGACAATGCCTCGAGTCCCTCGAGTGAATCGACCGCAGCGGTGATTCGAACCCGCCGCGCCAGCGCCGCTGCGCGCGCACACTTATCCGCTGTGACCACCTCGTTCGCAAGCAGGAGATCATCGCAGAACGCGGCGACGATCTCGGCTTCGCCGACGGTCGCACAGGTCAGGCCCGTGCACGAGCCGGCGGCAAGCTGCCGCCGGGCGATTTCCGGCGTCTTGTGCGCCTTGAAATGAGGGCGGAGCTTGCACGACCCTGCGGCAAAGAACTCTGCCATCCGCGCGATGTTTCGATCGAGCGCAGCGACATCGAGCACCAATGCCGGGGTTGAAATATCGCTGATGGTCATGAAGTGTCGTTCCGCGTTCCGGCTTCCACCGTTCCTGGATGGTGTTCAGGGTTCAGGTTGGAGGTTCCTGATGTTCATGCGACATCTTCATCATCCCCACGGCGCGTCGGCATGATGCCGAAGGCGCGCATCTTCTTGTAGAGATTGCTGCGCTCGACGCCGAGGACCTCAGCGGTGCGCGACATGTTGCCGTTCTGGTTGGCGAGTGCGCGCAGGATGTACTGCTTCTCGAATTCGTCGCGTGCATGGTGGAGCGGAGCCATAGCGGCCGACCGCGTGACCGGTTGCGACTCGGGTTCGAATCCGTGTTCAAGGAAGCTCAGATCGCGCGATGTCACACGATCGCCGGGCACCATGATCATGAGCCGCTCGATCAGGTTCCTCAGCTCGCGGACGTTTCCCGGCCACTTATAGCGCTGCAGCGCCGTAACGGCGTCCGGCGCGAACGTCTTCGGGAGGCGGCCTGTACTCGCGGGCGAGCATCGCCATGAAGTGATCGGCCAGCAGCGGGATGTCCTCGACCCGCTCGCGCAGCGGCGGGACGGAGATCGGCACCACGTTCAGCCGGAAGTACAGGTCTTCACGAAACCGCCCGGTCCGAATCTCCGCCGGCAGGTCCTTGTTGGTGGCCGCCAGCACGCGTGCGTCGACGCGAATCTGCGTCGAGCTCCCGACAGCCTCCATCACCTGCTCCTGCAGGACGCGCAGCACCTTCGCCTGCGTCTTCAGGCTCATGTCGCCGATCTCGTCGAGGAAGATCGTGCCGCCGTTGGCGACCTCGAACTTGCCGCGCCGATCGGCCACGGCGCCGGTGAAGGCGCCACGCACGTGGCCGAACAGCTCGCTCTCGATGAGCTCCTCTGGAATCGCGGCGCAATTGACTTCGACGAACGGGCCCGAGCGACGACGGCTCATCGCATGGATGTTGCGCGCCACCAGTTCCTTGCCGGTACCGTTCTCGCCGAAGATCAGCACGCGACCGTTGGTCGGCGCGGCCGTCGCCACCTGGTCGCGCAGTTGGACCATGCCGTAGCTCTCACCAATCATCAGGTGATGCGCGTCGACCCTGGCACGAAGCACCAGGTTCTCGGCCTCGAGACTTCGCTGCCGCATGGCGTTCCGGACGACGAGCATCGTCTTCTCGAGCGACAGCGGTTTCTCGACGAAATCAAACGCGCCCATCTTGATGGCGCGCACTGCCGATTCCACGTTGCCGTGCCCTGAGATGATCACCACCTGTGCGTCGAACTGGCGTTCGCGCATGCGCGTCAGCGTCGCCAGACCGTCCATTCCCGGAAGCCAGATGTCGAGGAGGATGACATCGTAGGACTGAGCAGCGAGGCGTTGCAGGCATGCCTCGCCACTATCCACGGCATCGACGCTGTAGCCTTCGTCACGAAGCACTCCGCTGAGCGAGCTCCGCACTCCCGGTTCGTCGTCGACGATCAGAATAGACGGCATATCTCCAATGACACCGGGTGTGATTCTCCCGCGTATACACGCAAAGGACGACACCCGATGGTGTTAGCAGGGTAACTCAATCGCGAACCGTGTGCCGCGAGGCTCATTGTCGGTGACGTCGATGCTGCCGCCGTGTTCGGCGACGATGCGACGGACGATGGCGAGACCGAGACCACTCCCCCGCTGCTTGGTGGAGTAGTACGGTAGAAACAGTTTCTCGCGCTCGGCGACCGGGATTCCCGGCCCGTTGTCGGCGACGACGACGCGGACCAGATTGTTCTTCGCATCGTGCCGGGTTTCGATGTCGATGACACCACGTCGATCCATCGCTTCGATCGCATTGTCCACGAGGTTGTGAATCACTCTGCGGATCTGCTCAGGGTCGATTGAGATCTTGGGCAGACACGCCTCGTAGTGCGTGCGAATTTCGATCTCTGCCAGCAGCCCTCGGTACAGGGACAGCGCATCATCGAGAAGCGCATGCACGTCGGTCGGCACGGCACGAGGCGCAGGCATGCGGGCGAACTGCGAGAACTCGTCGACCAGCCCCTTCAGCGACTCGACCTCGCCCACGATCGTCGTCGTGCACTCGTCGACCAGATCGCGCGTCCCGGCAGGAGCCTGGGAAAAGTGACGCCGCAGACGCTCCGCGCTCAGCTGAATTGGCGTCAGCGGATTCTTGATCTCGTGGGCCAGACGCCGAGCGACTTCCCTCCACGCGGCAACTTTTTGCGCACGTACGAGCGGCGTGACGTCATCGAACACGACGACCACGCCCTCCGTGGTGTCGTCGTCGCGCTTCAGCGGCGTCGTCATCACCGCCAGGTGCACCTCACGACCCTCGCGGGTGATGGAGACGTCCTGCGGACGAAGGTCCTCTCGCCGGCGGCCGGCCTCGTCGATGGCAATTGCCAGCGGTTTCAGATCCGGCGAGCCGAGCACGCTATCAACCGGAAGCCCGGTGACGTGCTGCTCGATACCCAGCAGGCGAGACGCGGCGGCGTTCCATGTTCGAATGCTGCCCGCGACGTCGACCGACACAACACCGGTAGCCAGGCGGTCGAGGATCGTCTCCACGTAGCGACGCCGGCTCTCGACGTCGTTGTGCTTGCGCTCGAGATCGACCGAGGAACGTTCGAGCCGGCGGCGACTTGCCGCCAGTTCCCCCGCCATGCGGTTGAACGCGTCGATGAGCGAGCCGAATTCATCGTTGGCTTCCTCCTTGACGCGATGATCGAGGTGCCCGGCGCCGATCTCGTCAGCAGCAGCCGCCAGTGTCTGCACCGGGCGGGTAATGCGCTTGGCAAGGTACAGACCCATCCATGTGGCACCTACCAGGATCATCAGCGTCAGCATCAGGAAGAACGAGAGGTAGACGCCGGCGAGTGGTTGTTTCAGGACCCGAAGCTGCTGATAGGCCTCGTACGCTTCCGTCATGCCGCGTGCCCGCGCGGCAAATTGATCGGTCAGGTACTCGCTCGCGACAACGACTCCCACGACCGGGCCGTTCGACGATGAACGAATCGGCATCGCCGTGCGGATCAGATCGCCTCCGGTCGACAACTGCTCGACGATCCGCGCCTCCGCCGCGCTGGCGGCTGTGCGTTCCGCGAGGCGATCGGCAGAGGCACGTGAGTACTCGCGCGGCAGCGATGGCGATGCGACGTCAACGACCGGTGTCACCTGCTCTCGCCCATCAGGGCCTGTCGTCAGGCGATACACCTCGACCAGATCGATGCGCTCCTGACGTACGTCCGGTGCGACGATTTCGCCGACGTCGGAAGGGCTCGCTGCCAGGTTCACCGACCCAAGCGCACGCGCAAAACGTTGCGCCTGCGCTGACACGAGTGTCTGCTGCTGTGCGTAGTAGTCGCCGGCAATCGCGTTCGCCGATGTGAGCATGACGTCCATCGGCTGGTTGAACCAGCGATCGACGCTCGTGCGAATCAGCTCGCTGCCCACGAGCAGCACGAGAACCGCAGGGACCACGGCCATCCCGAGGAGCACGGTGACGAGCTTGGCTCTGAACCGGGCAAACGGCAGCGCCCGCCGCCGTTCGACCACGAGCTTGAGAATGTTGCGCGTCAGGACGAATGCCAGCGCCACCAGGATCGTGAGGTTGGTCGCCCACAGCGCCGAGAGCACGAAGTCGGTGAGAAAGTCGGGCGCCAGCGTGGACGAACCGCGGCCAAGCACGAGCAGCACCGCGAGCGCTGCGATAAGGGCGACGATGCCGGCGAGCAGCAGAGGGGTGTTGTCGAGGAAGGGCCGGCGGCCGGCCGGCGAAGGGCTTCGGCGCGGCTGCGAGCTCGCGGGCCTGGCGGACGTCGATCGCTGTTGCAGTGAAAATGCCACGGACCTGGCTAAAGCCTACCGCCTACTGCCTGCTGTCTACTACTCCTTGGCATTGAGCAGATCTTTGAGCTCGGTCATGAACTCGCTGATGTCGCGGAAATGGCGGTAGACCGAGGCGAATCGAACATAGGCCACCTTGTCGAGCCGTTTCAACTCGTCCATCACGAGGGCGCCGACTTCCTCGGTCGCCATCTCCTTCTCAGGCCGTTCCTGGAGTGTGGCTTCGACCTTGTCTGCAACACCCTCGATGGCGGCAATGCTGACGGGACGCTTCTCGCACGCCTTCAGCAGTCCGGCGATGAGTTTCTGCCGCTCGAAGCGTTCGCGGGTCCCGTCTTTCTTGATCACCATGTAGGGGATCTCGTCGATCCGTTCGTAGCTGGTGAAACGGCGTCCGCAGTCGAGGCACTCGCGCCGGCGCCTGATCACCTCGCCTTCCTTACTCTCGCGTGAGTCGACGACCTTATCGCCCAGATGACCGCAAAACGGACACTTCATTAGCGGCGGGTCCTTCCTTGGCGCGTGCGGAACTGGCCAGATCCTCGAGCCGGCCGAGACTCAGGCCGTCTTGAGCCATGAACAAGATGCCCCCGAGAACCGGAGGGATGAACGAAATCGCGTGAGTCACGATGGCGGCAGCGACCGCACGATCGTTCGACGCGCCGAAGAACGTCGTCACGCCGAGCCGATAGGCCTCATGAAAGCTGCCAACACCTCCCGGAGTCGGAACGGCAACACCAATCACCAGCATCGACTGAAGCAGAAAGGCTCCGGGAAACGGCATCGCGATGCCGAAGGCAATCGTGACCGCCCAGGCCTGGGTTGCAATTGCGATCCACAGCACGAACGACCAGACGAGCGCCATCAGTAGCTGGCGCGCATCGCGTGTGGCGGCGAAGCCGCTGCTGAATGCGCTCGCCAGGCCGCCTACGCGATGCGAGAGCTTCCCCGGCAACACCCGGGTCAACCCTGCGGCCAGCCCACCGATTCGTTCGGGATGCGTGGCGAGCACCCACATGATGACCAGCAGTGTGGCGGCACCCGCCGCCGCGACCGTCGCTGAAACTTTGATGGAATTGAGCAGCCGAGGCGAAACGTCCGATCCCCCGGAAAAGCCCCACACATACAGCGCCAGAAGAACCAACACCGCGACGAGATCCAGCACCCGCTCCATGACGACGGTCGCAAAGACCGATGACACTGAGAGTCGTTCCTGACGAGCGAGCAGATACGGCCGAATGACATCACCGACGCGCACGGGCAGAAGACCAAGAGCTCCGAATCCGATGACCGTTGACCTGAACACCGTTCGAAACCGCGTGGCACCGAGCGGGCTGAGGAGGTAGCGCCACCGAATCGTGCGAACGACGAACGTCAGGCAAACCGTCAGAAATGACAGGAGAAGGAGCTCGGCGCGAACCTGTTGCACCTGATACCAGACGTCGGTCAAATTGGTGCCGCGGAGGAACCACGCCAGCAGCGCGAGCGCCAGCAGGGAGACGATGGCTGTTCGTAGATGCATCTGATGAGTGAGCCCACAATATATCAGGCTCCTCGCGCACAACGACCGGTGCTGTTGCGTACGGTTGCCACTATTCTGTCGGCCCGGTAAGATCTCGCCTTTCCCACACTTCTCGACGAGGCGCAACGGTGTACCGGGCGGCGTCGAGAGCCAGGGCGACCACGTTGCCACTCGCTGCTCCCCTGATCGAAACGCGTTTGAATGGCCTGATCCCTCAGCGGCAGGGCAAGGTGCGCGATATCTTCGACTGCGGCGAGACCCTCGTCATGGTGGCGACCGACCGCATCTCTGCGTTCGACTACGTCCTGGGTTCAGGTATCCCTGACAAGGGCAAGGTGCTCACGCAACTCTCGTCGTTCTGGTTCGAGCGCACCACCGGCATCGTGGGAAATCACTTCCTCTCAATGGATGTGCGCGAATACCCGGGGCAGCTGCGGCAACATGGCGACGTCCTCACTGGCCGGTCGATGCTCGTACGCAAGACCGCACCAGTACCCATTGAGTGTGTCGGGCGCGGCTATTTATCCGGCTCGGGGTGGAAGGAGTATCAGGCCAAGGGCTCGGTGTGCGGCGTGGCGTTGCCAAGTGGGCTGCGGGAATCCGATCGCCTGCCGACTCCGATCTTTACGCCGGCGACCAAGGCCGACAGCGGACATGACATCAACATCAGCGAGGACGACGCCGGTCGAATCGTCGGCCACGATCTGATGCGCCGTCTTCGCGATCTCACGCTGGCCCTGTACGACCACGGCGCCAGGCACGCCGAAGCGCACGGCATTATCCTCGCCGACACCAAGTTCGAATTTGGCCTGACGGGAGACAGGTCGATTCTGTTGATCGACGAGGTGATGACGCCCGACTCGTCGCGGTACTGGCCGAAGGATCAGTATGCACCCGGCCGGTCGCAACCGAGTTTCGACAAGCAATACGTGCGCGATTACCTCGAGCAGATTCACTGGAACAAGCAGCCGCCGGTGCCCTCTCTTCCCGAAGATGTGGTCATCGGCACGCGGGAAAAGTACATCGAGGCCTTTCTCCGGCTGACAGGAGAAGGAGTCTCTTTGAAAGAGCAACTCGAACGTCTGATCGACGAGATGGTCACGCGGGGGGTATGTTTCGAGGACGCCCGGCGGGAGTTCGAGAAGAAGTTCATCGCCACTGTGCTCAACAAGTCGGACGGGAACCTCTGTCGGGCAGCCGATGTCCTGGGCATCCACCGCAACACGCTGAGCCGAAAAATCGCTGAATACCGCCTCCGCCGTCACGCGTCTTGACAGCGTTTTTCCGGCTCGATTACAATTGGCAGTCGCACGGGCTGAGTGCTAGCGCACAGGGGAAATGAGTGCCAGGGTCGCTGAGCCAGTGCCTGTGAAATCAAGAAGTTAGCCTCATTGGGGCGCCCTGCCTCGAGGCATCTACCAGACAGCTGGAGTCGACGAAATATGAAGGTGAGACCGCTACACGACCGCATCATCGTTCAGCGCATCGAGGAGGGTGAACAGAAGATCGGCGGCATCATCATCCCCGACAGCGCCAAAGAAAAGCCGCAGCAGGGGAAGGTGTTCGCCGTGGGGGCCGGCAAGGTCAAGGACGACGGCACCCGTCAGCCGCTCGACGTCAAGGACGGAGACACCATCCTCTTCGGAAAGTATTCCGGACAGGAGATCAAGATCGACGGTGAGGATTACCTCATCATGCGTGAGGACGAGGTCCTCGCAGTTCTCGCGTCGAAGTAGCGCGGGGCTCGCCCCCGCCGGATTTTTTTCTGCGCGAGGAGACTCCCGCGCACCGGATGGAGTGTAGGAATGGCAAAGCAGATCATTTACGGCGAGCAGTCACGACAGGCGATCCTGCGTGGCGTGAATCAGCTGGCCGACGCAGTGAAAGTCACCCTGGGTCCAAAGGGACGCAACGTCGTCCTCGACAAGAAGTTCGGCTCCCCCACCATTACCAAGGACGGCGTGACGGTGGCCAAGGAGATCGACCTCAAGGATCCACTCGAGAACATGGGCGCGCAGATGGTGCGCGAGGTGGCGAGCAAGACCTCGGATACCGCCGGTGACGGCACCACGACTGCCACGGTGCTGGCACAGGCCATCTATCGCGAGGGCGCCAAGAACGTCGTGGCCGGCGCCAACCCGATGGAGCTGAAGCGCGGCATCGAGAAGGCCGTCGAGGTCATCGTCGAAGAGATCAAGAAGATGTCCCGGCCGGTGACGGGCAACATGGTGGCCCAGGTCGGCACCATCTCGGCCAACAGCGATGCGACCATCGGCAAGATCATCGCGGAAGCGATGGACAAGGTCGGCAAGGACGGCGTGATCACCGTTGAGGAAGCCAAGACGCTCGAGACCTCACTCGATGTCGTTGAGGGCATGCAGTTCGACCGCGGGTATCTCTCGGCGTACTTCGTGACCGATCCCGAGCGCATGGAAGTCGTGCTCGAGAACCCGGTCATCCTCATCCACGAGAAGAAGATTTCGTCGATGAAGGATCTCCTCCCCGTGCTCGAGCAGGTTGCCCGGCTCGGCCGTCCGCTGCTCATCATCGCCGAGGACATCGAGGGCGAGGCACTGGCGACGCTCGTGGTCAACAAGCTGCGTGGCACGCTGCAGGCTGCGGCGGTGAAGGCTCCTGGCTTCGGCGATCGTCGCAAGGCGATGCTCGAAGACATCGCCATCCTCACCGGCGGACGCGCCATCACCGAGGATCTGGGCATCAAGCTCGAGAACATCAAGCTCGAGGACCTGGGCAAGGCGAAGAAGATCACGATTGACAAGGACAACACGACGATCGTCGAAGGTGCCGGCACCTCATCGGCCATCGAGGGCCGCGTGAAGCAGATCCGCACTCAGGTCGAGGACACGACCTCGGACTACGACCGCGAGAAGCTCCAGGAGCGTCTGGCGAAGCTGGTCGGCGGCGTAGCCGTCATCAAGGTCGGTGCCGCCACCGAGACCGAGATGAAGGAGAAGAAGGCACGCGTCGAGGACGCGATGCACGCGACCAAGGCGGCCGTCGAGGAAGGCATTGTCCCGGGCGGCGGCGTTGCGCTCATTCGCGCCGGAAAGGCGCTCGAGAAGCTGAAGCTCGACGGCGATCAGGGCGTCGGCCTCCAGATCATCAGGCGTGCGATCGAGGAGCCAATGCGCTGGATCGCGATGAACGCCGGGCAGGAAGGCTCGATCATCGTCTCGAAGGTCAAGGAAATGAAGCACGCGGACGAGGGATTCAACGCCGCGACCGAAACCTACGAGGATCTGGTCAAGGCCGGCGTCATCGATCCGGCCAAGGTCGTTCGCAGCGCGCTGCAGAACGCCTCGTCCATCGCTTCACTGCTGCTGACAACCGAAGCCCTCGTCTCCGAGATCCCCGAGGAGAAGAAGGAGTCGGCCGGCGGTCACGCGCATGGTGGCCCCGGAATGGGCGGAATGTACTAAGGTCAAGGGTCAAAGGGCAAAGGCGAGGTAAGTGCCAGGGCGAGTCCCGATAGGGCTCGCCCCTTTTTCTTCTGGCCGTACTGGCACTGGCCCCATATTGTCCAGCTGTCCGACGGAGGTGTCGGATAACCGACCCCTGGTATAACGACCTCTCATTCTTTCAGAACACTTTCGAGCGATCTACCACCTCAGCACCACGGCACCCGTCTTGCCATTTGGGCGGCATGCTCAGGTCACGGCGAGTTCGTGCGCCACGGCGACATCGTCGGCCTGTTCGTCGACGAAGGTCGTATGCGGTTCGCGATCACTCCCGGCGCGCGCAGCGCGCGGGCCTTCGCCTCAGCTCACGCCTGCTGCAACTGGCCAAAATCCTCAAGGACGATCGCCAATGACCAGACGTAATACCTGGCTTGGACGGATCGTCGCCTGGCACGGCCGACTCTCGCTGGCCAGGAAGCTGACGCTTATCGGCGTGCTGACGAGCATCGTGTCGCTCGTTGTCGCAATGACCGTCGTCCTTGCCTGGGATCTCTCCAGCGCGCGGACGCGGCTCGTGCGCGACACCGGCATGCTGGCCGACGTCATCGGCTCCAACAGCACCGCGGCCATCGTGTTCAGCGACGGCAAGGCCGCATCGGAGATCGTTCGCGCCCTGTCCTTGAACGAGAGCATTGTGTCGGCCGTGATCTGGACGAAGGAAGGCGCGCAGCTCGCCCGCTTCGACCGAGCAGGCACACCCAGGGTCGACCGGGAACTGCCGTCCAGTGCGTTCGACATCGAACCCAATCGCCAGTGGTGCGAGTTCACCGACGGCGTCCTGCTGCTCGCTCGCCCCATCGTGCTGGACAACGATGTCATCGGCACCGTGGTCATCGAGTCCGACCTCTCCGTCCTGTGGCAGCAGGCGATGGCGTCGGTCCTGGTCGCGGTGATCGTGCTGTTCGGGACCTTCGGTCTCTCAGTTGTGCTCGCGTCACGTATGCAGCGAACGATCTCGTCGCCGCTGCTTCGCCTCACCTCCGTGACGCGCGCGGTGACACGGGACCGCGTATACGACGTTCGCGTCGAGAACGACAATGAAGGCGCAAGCGAGATCGCCGAGCTGATCAGCGGCTTCAACAACATGCTCGTCGAGATCCATCGCCGCGACGCCAAGCTCGTCCAGCACAAGGACGGGCTGGAGCGAACCGTCGAAGCGCGTACCGCGGAGCTATCGGCGGTGAATGCGGACCTGACGATTGCCCGCGACAAGGCGATGGAGGCCAGCCGCGCGAAGAGCGAGTTCCTGGCCAATATGAGCCACGAGATCCGGACGCCGATGAACGGCATCATCGGCATGACCGAGCTCGCACTCGGCACGCAGCTCACCGCGGAACAGCGTGACTACCTGCAGACGGTGAGGACCTCGGCCGCGTCGCTGCTCCAGATCCTGAACGACATTCTCGATTTCTCGAAGATCGAATCCCGGCGTCTCCGCCTCGAGTCGGTGGCATTCGTGCTGGCCGACGTGGTCAACGAAGCGTTGCGGCCTCTGGCCGTACGCGCCGACCAGAAGTCTCTCGAGCTCCTGGTGGACATCGATCCAGCCGTTCCGTCAGCGCTCGTCGGCGACCCGCTCCGCCTGCGCCAGATTCTCGTGAACCTGGTAGGCAACGCGATCAAGTTCACCGACCGTGGCCACGTGCTGCTCGCGATCAGGCCGGACTCCGACGACGACACTGGGATGCTGCGCTTCTCTGTCGTCGACACCGGGATCGGGATCGCGCCCGAGCACCATGAGGCCATCTTCGAAGCGTTCAGTCAGGCAGACGGATCGACGACGCGCAAGTTCGGCGGTACGGGCCTCGGACTCGCCATCTCATCGACCCTGGTCTCGATGATGCACGGCCGCATGTGGGTGGAAAGCGAGCCAGGCGAAGGCAGCACCTTCAACTTCACCGCCCGCTTTGCCATCGGACCCGAGGCGCAGGTGCTGCGCATTCGGCGCCTTCCTCCCGGCCTGCGTGTCCTCGTCGTGGACGACAACCCGGTGAATCGCCGCATTCTCGTGGGCCAACTCACGCGCTGGAACGTATCGCCCATCGTCGCAGCGGGTGGCCAGGAGGCATTGGCCGTGCTGGGCGACCTGGCGAAGAAGCGCGAACGTGTCGATCTCATCGTGCTCGACGCGCAGATGCCCGGTATGGATGGCTTCGAGCTGGCGCTGGAGATCGGACGGCGCTCCGACCTGGCCGGTTCGACGATCATGATGCTGACCTCGTCGGGACGGTACGATGATGCTAATCTGTGTCGCGAGCTCGGGATTGTCGCGTGCCTGACCAAGCCGGTCGCCTCATTCGATCTCCACGCCGCGATCTGCTCCGTGCTCGAACGAGAACTGTCGGTTTCCACGACGCCGAAGCCGGATGAAGCTGAGGCGCTCGATCCACCGAAGGCGACGGCCGCGCAAGGTGCTGCTTGCCGAGGACAACATCGTCAACCAGCGTGTGGCGGTCGGGCTACTCGGTCGGCGCGGCCATCGGGTGACTGTCGTGACGAACGGACAAGAAGCAGTCGAAGCCGTCGCGCGGGAACAGTTCGATATCGTGCTCATGGATCTGCAGATGCCGGTGATGGGAGGCATCGAGGCCACGCGCGCGATTCGCGGTCGCGAGCGGGAGCTTGCACTCGATCGAATCCGGATTGTGGCGATGACGGCTCACGCCATGAGCGGGGATCGCGAGCGCTGCATCGCCGCCGGCATGGACGGGTATCTGTCGAAGCCGACGGAGTCGCGTGCACTGTTTGCGGAAGTCGAGGGTTCGGTCACCGGTACGCCAGCGACCTCACCGTTCGACGAAGCTGATCTCCTGAAGCGGCTGCACGGCGACACGGCACTCGCCGCGGAAATCGTCCGGCTGTTCACACAGGAATGCCCGCGTCTTCTTGACGCCATTCGCACAGCGTTGGATCGGCGGGATGCGACAGCCGCGCGGCGAGCGGCACACACGCTGAAGGGCGCTGCGGGCACCACCTCGGCGACCGGTATTGCCGAAGCAGCCGCGCTTCTCGAGTTGCTTGCTGTCGATAGCGACCTGGACGCCATGGAAGGCGCCTGGCTGCGCCTCTCGACCGAGGCCGAGACGTTGCGCGTGCAGCCCGACTTCGTGCGCGAGATGACGGAGACGACATGCGAGCCTTGATCGCCGACGACGACCCGGTGGCTGCCGTCGCGGTGTCCCGCAGCATGTCGAAGTGGGGCTTCGAGACGACCGTCGTCCACGACGGACTGTCCGCGTGGGAGCACCTCAACGGCGAGAATCCGCCGTCGCTGGCGATCGTCGATTGGGAGATGCCGGGACTCGAGGGGCCCGAGTTATGCCGACGGGTCCGGTCGGATGCCTCTCGCAAGCCCCTCTACATCGTCCTGCTCACAGCCAGAAACAGCACGACCGATCTGGTCGCTGGTCTGGAAGCCGGTGCCGACGACTACTTGATCAAGCCTGTGAATCTCAACGAGCTTCGCGCGCGCGTGCAGGTGGGCGTCCGCGTGGTCTCGCTGCAGGCGAGCCTGGCTGAAAAGGTGGCGGAGCTGCAGTCTACACTCGACAACGTCAGGCGTCTTCGCGGACTCCTGCCCATCTGCGCCTACTGCAAACGCATCCGCGATGACCGCAACTACTGGCAGCGGGTCGAGGTCTACGTATCGGAACACACCGATGCTACGTTCACGCATGGCATCTGTCCGTCCTGTCTGGACGAAGCGAAAGCCCAACTGAATAACTGATTACCCATCACGCGAAACGGATGCGGCCACCGGCTCGGCCCCATCGAGAGTGCGGCGAACCAGCCTGGCCAGCTCCGCGAGCCTGAATGGCTTGGCGATGTAAGCGTCCGAATGGTGACGCGACACATCCTCGCGACTCAGGTCTGCCAGATATCCGCTCGTGAAGATGACCTTCAATTCGGGCCGTTCCCGCCGCAGATGCTCCGCCAGCTGGACACCGTTCAAGCCGTCGGGCATGACAATGTCGGTGATGAGCAGGTCGACGTCGTCGCCGTGCTCCTTCCACACCTCGATCGCATTGGGCCCGCTCTCTGCCTGAAGCAGCCGGTATCCGAGCCCCTGCAGCAGCCTGATCACGAGCGCCCGCACACCGGCCTCATCCTCGACGACGAGGATGGTCTCGCGCCCGCGCGGTGTCGGCGCGGGCTCCGAGGCGAGGGCTCGAGCCGGTGGTTGCACGGCCACCCTCGGGAAGTACACGCGGAACTCGGTGCCACGGCCAACCTGGCTGTCGACTTCAATCCAACCGCCATGCTGCTGGACGATCCCGTACGTCGTCGCCAGCCCTAGACCGGTACCTTTCCCGATGTCCTTCGTTGTGAAGAACGGCTCGAAGATGTGCGGGAGATGTTCCGGGGCGATCCCGACGCCGTTATCCGATACGCGCAGGCAGACCCACGTCCTGGGCATCGCGGCCGGTACCGTGTCTGGCGCAATCGCTTCGACGAGCGCGGTGTCGATCGTCAACCGGCCGCCCGCTGGCATCGCATCACGGGCGTTGACAGCGAGGTTGAGGACGACCTGTTCGATCATGCCGGGATCGGCGCGAACGGCGAGCGCCTGATCCGAATACGTGAACGTGACAACGATGTCTTCGCCGAGGACCCGATGCAGCAGCCGGGTGACGTTCGCAACCACGCCGTTCAGATCGACGTCGCGGACTTCAATCGTCTGGCGCCGGCTGAATGCGAGCAACTGGCGCGTCAACGCTGTCGCGCGCTGGGCGTTCTGGGAGAGATCCGAAACGGCATCACGCAGGTCAGTCGGCACTCGGGGATCGGCCCCCACTTCCTCGCTGCGACCGAGAATCACCGTCAGAATGTTGTTGAAGTCGTGCGCGATGCCTCCAGCGAGTCGTCCAATGGCTTCGAGCTTGTGGGCCTGACGCAGCTGCTCTTCGAGCCGCTGCCGGTCGGCTTGCGCGATAAACGTCGACAGCAGGTTGGCGACCGTCAGCGCGAACGCCTGTTCGTCGGGCATCCACCGGCGCTGTTCTGCGATGTGCTTGCATGACAGGAAGCCGACCGTCGTGCCGCCGGACCGTATCGGCACGCACATGATCGAGGTCACCCGATGCGGCATCACCACCCAGGCAGCGAGCTCCGCGGTACGCGGATCGGCCAGAGCATCGGTCACGGCGAGCACTTCGGCACCGGCCAGAGCACGGAAGTACGCGGGACAGGCTTCATCGCTGAGAGACATGCCGTCGTCGTGAATGGCCTCCGGCCACTGGAACAGATCCTGGCACCGCGTGATACTCCCAGTCGCGTCGTGCCGCCACACACTGACAAACGCGACTGACAGTGTCTCGGCCACGACCTCTGTGATGCCGCGAACGATGGTGGTCAGGTCTTCAGGACCACCCACGTAGCTGCGCGTCAGCGTCGTCAGCGCCGCCTCCTGACGGGCATACCGCTCGTTCGCGGTGCGCAGTGCTTCCTCAGCCTGACGCTGGTTGGCGCGTGTGCGCAGTGCGACGATGCCGAATGCGACGTCATCGGCGAGCTCCTTGAGCAACGTCGCCTCCGCGATGTCGAATGCCGCCGCCTCACTCGAACACAGCGTGAGCGCGCCGAACGCGCGACCATCGGCAAGGAGCGGAAGAGCGATACAGGATCGGTAGCCGAGTGTCACGGCTTCCTGGCTCCATGCACCGCTCGGTACTGGCAGCCCGAAAATCGTGACACATCACCGGTTCGCTCGAACCGATGGCGTCTCTCATCTGATCGCCGCCGCGCTCGGCCCACACGATCCGCGGCTGCGCATCCGGCTCCTCCGCCGCGATCGCCACGACCTTCACGGCCGGTTCCGCGCCGGCGTCGGCAAAGCCGACCCACGCGATCCGGTACCGTCCATCGCGCACCATCACCTGGCAAATTTCCCGGAGCAGGGCCGACTCGTCGGTCGCGTGCACGAGCACTTGGTTGCAGCTGCTGATTGTCTGAAGTGCCCGGTTCGCATGCTGCAGATCTTCGTCTGCCCGCTTGCGTTCGGTGATGTCCTGGATCTGCGAAACGAAATAGCGCGGTGCTCCTCTGTCATCGAGCACCAACGACGAGTTGACTTGTGCCCAGCGAATGCGCCCGTCCTTCTGTCGGTATCGCTTCACGCGTCGAATGGTCTCGACTTCCCTTTTCAGCATCCGCTCGATCGCCGTCCGATCGCCGAGTCTGTCGTCGGGATGGGTAATCGCCTCTAATCGCGTCGTTCGCAGCTCCTCGGCACTGTAACCGACGATGGCGCACAGCGCAGGATTGACCTCGATGTACTTACCACCGAGCGACACGAGGGCCATTCCGATCGGCGAATGGTGCATGGCCGACCGGAATCGCTCCTCACTTTCCCGCAAGGCGTCCTCAGCCTGCCGTCTAACGGCGATTTCCCGTCCGATCGTTGCGGCGATGTCGTTGAAATGGCGATGCAGCTCGACGATCTCGTCGTGACCACGACCGGGGGCGTCGTACAAGCCTGGGTCGTCAGGGACCAGTGGCGCGCCTGCGGCAAAGCGGCCCATCGCATCGTGCAGGCGCTCAATTCGGCGTGTCACGAGCGCGTGAAGGCTGAGGCCAAGACCGACGATGGCGAGGAACACTGCCACCGCGCCAACACCAAACTGCCGCAGGAGGCGCTGCCGATTGATGGCCTTCGACAGACTGAGATCGTGAACCAGCAAGATCAGGGCGCCACGTGTGGCACTCAGTTCGCCTGGCCCGATGGGCATCGTCGCCGGCATGACGAACGCTAGCAGGTCGCGGTCGAGACTGAACAGACTCTCGGTCTGGCCACTGGCGCGCACGCGCTGCATGACCTCTGCGAGGCGCGGCCGCTCACCCGCGGCCAGGCCAAGCGCCCCCAGGTCCACCGGGCGGTCAATCCAGTCGCGCCGGCTGCTGAGGACGACCCGGTCATCCGGGGCAAGGAAAACCGCCGCGCGAATCTCTTCGAACACGGCGAGCTCGCCGAACTCACGCTGCGCGAGTGCGAGTTCATTACGCTCGGCAGCACGTTCAGTTCGGCTCTGAATCTCCGTGGCGCGCACCAGCTCGGTGCGTGCGAAGTCCCGTTCGAATGCCGCCTCCTGGACCTCGTTGGCGACCGGGTACAACACCAGCCCGACGACGCCGCTGTAGAGCGTCAGGAAAAGTGGCAGCCGAAATCGCAGCGACTGCATGACGCGGCGGGACGGGAACAAGAACGCCATCCTCACCCCCGGCACACTGAGGCGCCGAGCGTGGCCGGCCATCGCAACATCGGTTCGAGCGCGGTTGGCGCCGGCAGAAGGCCGGCATCGAGCAAGTTGCTCTGCAGCCGCGCGAGCGTTGCGAGCAGCTTCGGCTTCGGCACACCTAGCCACTCACGGCTCTCCGAGAGGCTGAGCACTCGCACCCGCTCCAGCATTCGATCGAGCCCTTCGGCGGAAGTCCCCACTCGTCCGGCGATCCAGCTACGCGCCTTCTCAGACGATTTCATCTCGTCTATCGCCCGCTGCCATGCGGCACAGAGTGTGTCCGCCTGTTGCAGATGAGACTCCAGGTAGTCTCGCCGCATGACGAGCGTACGTAAAACGTCGAACGGTGTCGCGATGGTGTTGAACAGCTCCACACCCCCTGCGTCGATGACCTGTGAGCGAACCGGTTCGGAGGTCACGACCGCGTCGACGTCTCTACTCCGAAAGGCGGAGAGGTGCCGATACGGCGGCAGGTTGACGAGGCGCACATCGCCGACACCGAGCCCAGCCTGCCTGAGCGCACGATCGAGCAGGTATGCGCTCACCGAGTTGATCTGCGCCGCGACGCGGCGATCCTTCAGGTCTGCCGGCGTAATCAGATCGGCGTGCGCGACGACGGCATCGCCGCCGTGTGACTCGTCGGAGACGAACAGAATCACCGGGTCGGCGACGCCGGACTGCGCGACGGCGAGCACTTCGTCCATGCTCAACCACGCAGCGGCCACGGCGTGGTTGCGGAACGCCCGCATCACTTCGCCGTCGTCAACGAACTCGACGAGGCGAAACTCCGACGGGTTGAGCCATCCGTTCTCTTGTGCCAGGAACAGCAGCTCGTTGCTGGGCCAGAACGTGGTTCCGATTCTCAGCGGCGGCTCGGGCTCGGCGCGGCATCCCGTCACCAGACTCACCGCGAGGACAACTACCGGAATCAGCCAGAGGGCGCTGCCACTACGAGGCGCATAGCGGTCCCGGGCCGGTACGCCAGTTCTCATGTCAGGAAACGTCACCAGTAATCGGGCTCGTTACCACGCTTCCATTTGATGTTGCACCCGATGCTCGGCTTCTGCTCGATAGAAACCGGGTTGCCGAGCAGTACGTCTGTCGCCGCTGCACGGATGTCAGACCCGGTGACCGGCACGGCGCTGCGCGGTCGACTGCTGTCGAACTGTCCGCGATAGACAAGCGCCCCACGCGCATCGAAGAGGAACAGATCAGGCGTGCATGCGGCTTTGAATGCCTTGGCGATCTCCTGCGTTTCGTCGAACAGGTATGGGAAGGTGTATCCGGCGGCCTGCGCTTCCTGGATCATGCCTTCTGGACCATCTTCCGGAAACGCGATCGAATCGTTCGAATTGATCGCGACGACTGCGAGGCCACGTGCCTGGAACTCCGTCGCGAACCTGGCGAACTCCTGTCGGATGTGGCGCACGAACGGACAGTGATGACAGATGAACGCCACGAGCAAAGGACGCGCGTCGTACGCATCCGACGAAACAATCTCACCTGTTGCTGTGGGCAGCCGGAACGCGGGCACCCTGGTGCCCAGCGGCAGCATCGTGGATGGCGTCGCGGTCATCGCCAACCGCCCAGTATATGCCCCTCGACCATCGACCGATTCGGGACGTGCTCGTGCGTCTATCGCAGCGTGAAGGTCAGTTCAATCGTCACGAGCACGGCTACGGGCTCTCCGAAGCGCGTGCCGGGAATGAACTTCCACTGCTTGGCAGCCTTGATGGCCTCCTGATCGAGACCGAATGCTGAATCCAGAGACTTGATGATGTCCACCTTGCCGACCGACCCGTCAGGCAGTACCACGCATTCGACGATGACCGTGCCCTGAACCTTGGCCCTCATGGCGTCGGCTGTGTATTGCGGTTTCACGTCGCGCAGCAGCTTGGGCAACAACACGCCGTTGCCCGGGCGATATGCGCCGCCGCCAGTTCCACCACCAAAGCCATCGCCAATACCCGAACCGCGTCCGGGACCAGCGCCCGTGCCGGTGCCCGATCCGAGAGAAACGCTGTCGGAGACCTGCGTCGACTCGATCGTCCCGGGCGACGTCACGGTCGCATCGAGTGTTTGCAGCGGTATCGTGACCGGCTCGACTGGAGGCGGCTCCACCGGTGTGGGTGGCGTCGGCACGGGAACCGGAGCCGGCTTCGGCTTGACGATCTCGGCTGGCTTCGGCGGTTCCGGCATCTTGTTGCCGCCGCCACCGCCACCGCCTGGTCCTGGATCCGCCAACCAGACGACCCGCTCCGACAGTTGCGGCGGGATGACAGCCCTGTAGGCGCGCTCCGGAATGAGGCTGCCGATCAGCAGGACCAGTCCGAGCACCAACAATTCGGTGAGCAGACCCGCGCCCATGGCGCCGCCGATCCGCTTCGAATCCGGCTGCTCGAACAGGAAACGAACCTGGGGCGGACCGTCGGCTTCGGGACGTACCGTGAGGTGTTCCGAAGCAACGGTGGATAGCTGATCCGTCCGGCGCTCAGTCGGTTTCGACATGCCGTGATGTTCGTTTACCTACCATTGTCCCCGAGCGGACGTAGTGGAGCAAGGTGCAAAAGAAATGCCTCAGACCTGCACGCCACGCGTTACCCACGTTTCCTGCGTTTAGACGCCAGCCTCACGGAATTCGGTCTCGCCAGTGGACAGACTTTCGTACTGGCCTTCAGTCCGGCCACTCGAGGCTGGCTAGTCGCGCAGCCCCGGCATCGACCAGCGCCTGCCGAGTCTCAGTGACTCTATCGGCCGAAACGTGCGCGCCCACGACCATCGACCCGTGCCGAATTTTCGACTCCCAACTTTCCGCCTCCGCCCGGTCGAGCCCGGCCTCTTCGAGCGTGCGGGCAATACCCCCAGCTGCGTGCCCAGCCGCCTCGGCCAGACTCGCCGCAAGGGGACCGTCGGCCACAATGGGGCCGATTCCCGGCATCACGAGCGCAATGGCCGAGAGCAGATGGGCTCCGAGTTCGCCAATCCGCGCAGCTGTCGGCGAGTCTTCGAGCTCGGAGCCCGGCGAGGCTCCAGATGCACGCGCGATGACGCCTTCCTCGTCATGCGACCGCGCGACGATCGAGACACGTTCGTGAGGAACGCCCATCGCGCGCAGCTCGCGCGCAGCGGTGATTGCCTTGTCTGCGGACTCGAAGAGCCCGACCACGAGCGGATGCATCATCCCGCTGTATACCCGTCTCGCGCGCGGACGCGAAGATCCGAACGCCCTTTGACCTTGACCCGAATCGACCGCCACTCACGAGCACCCGGCCGGGCCGGCTTCATCGGGGCGTAACCGAGTAGATATTGATATCGCAATTCACGCGCAATTGTCGTGAAGGTTTCGTCGAGGGCGCGGGCATCACGAATCAGAAACGATCGCCCACCACTCACCACGGCCAATTCCGCGGCCAATGGTGGCCGATTTCGTCCGATTGTAATGGGATAGATGAGCGCCTGACTCTGGCGCGCCCGCTCCACCACGCGTGAGGCAGACGCGGTGCTGTATCGATCGACACCGTCGGAGAAGAGAACAACAGCCCGCCTACCGGACTCCCCTTCCAGGCGATCGAGCGTCGCGATAATCGCGTCGTGCAGCGCCGTCGTGCTCCACGGATCCAGCGTCTCGATTGCACGCTGCTGTTGAGCGTGATCGCTGGACAGCGGCGCAATGACTTCGGCGTCGCTGCCGATGGCGACCGCCATCGATCGATCCGTCGGCCGCAACTGTTTCAGGAATGCTTGTGACGATGCCTTCGCCAGCCGAAGGGGCTCGCCCGCCATGCTCCAACTCCGATCGATGCCCAGGACCACCGTGAGCGGGAACTCGCCGGACGCGAACGCCGCAATCTCTTGTGGGGCCTCATCCTCCTGGATCTCGAAATCTTCCTGTTTCAGCCCGGTGACGAGTCCACCGTCTGGGTCGGTCACGGTGGCGTACACTTCAACCAGCTGAACTCCGGTCGAAAACTGCGCAACTGGCGCCTGAAAGGCCGGAACCGGGGTGCCGGCCGCCAGCCAGACGGTCAGCAGCATCGCCACACCAGCGTGGTACAATCTGCGCGACAAGCGATTTGACGCCGGTGTCCGTGCCGGGGTCGAAGTTAGAAGCCTGTCCGTAGAGGTTTCTACCGTAAATCCGCGCGGGAAGGAGCTTATGGGCAATCTGGGCATCCCGGAACTTCTGATCATCCTCTGTATCATCATCCTGGTCTTCGGCGCCAATCGGCTGCCTGAGATCGGCCGTGGGATTGGCAGAGGTATCAAGAACTTCAAGGAAGCGACAAAGGGCGGCCCCGAAGAAGCCGAGAAGTCCTAGCGACGACGGCGTGCCTTCCCGAGGCGCTCGCGCTTCCCGGGCCGCTGCGACCGTCGACGCTCGTTCTTCGGCTTGACCCGGCTCCGCACTTGACGCGATCCAGTTTCATCGCGCCGCACGCGCTCCAGGATCTCGACCAGCCCGAGGTCGACCTGGCGGCGTTCCATGTCTACTCGCACGACCTGTACTTCCACACGATCGCCTAGCCGGTAGCTCTTCTTCGTGTGCTCACCGCGGAGCACGTGTTCCTGCTCCACGAACCGGTAGTAATCGTCGGCCATGCTCGACACATGGACGAGCCCCTCGACGTAATGCTCGACCAGCTCCACGAAGAGACCGAACGGCGCAACGCCGGTTACGTAAGCCGCTGTACTCATCGCCGACCTTGTTGGCCATGAAGCGGACCTTCTTCCACTGCAACTGCTCGCGCTCCGCTTCGTCGGCTCGCCGCTCCATCTCTGACGAATGCCGCGCCGTCTCGGGCAGCTCCTCCTCGAGCTCTTCCCGTCGGATCTGCGCAATCGGCCCCTGACGCGATTCGCGCAGCATGCGGTGCACGACGAGATCGGGATAGCGGCGGATTGGGGACGTGAAGTGGGTGTAGTGCTCGACCGCCAGCCCGAAATGCCCGAGACTCGTCGCGTCGTATCGCGCCTTCTGCATCGTCCTCAACATCAGAGCCGCGATCGGACGCTCCTCTGGCGTCCCGCGCATGCGATCGATCAGCTTCTGAAAGTGCTTCGGCGTCAGCGCCCGCCCGCGCGCGGCAAGGCTGTAGCCGAGCGTGGTAATGAACGCCTCGAACTCCTCGACTTTCTTGGCGTCGGGCGCCTCGTGCACTCGATGCAGCGCCGGCACGCCGTTCCCCTCGAGATGGGCCGCTACCGTCTCGTTCGCGAGCAGCATGAACTCTTCGATGATGCGATGCGCGACGTTGCGCTCACTCGCCACGATCGCCTCGATCTCGCCGATCTCCGACAGGATGACCACCGCCTCCGGCAGGTCGAAGTCAATCGAGCCGCGCCGCCGGCGTCGCCGATTCAGGATGTCGAACAGCTCCCGCATCAGCTCGAACATCGGCACGAGCGGCTGATACTCGAACATCATCTCGGGATCGCGATCGGTCAGGATGGCGTTGACCGCCGTGTACGTCATGCGCGCGTTGCTGTTGATCACGCCGTCGTGAATCTCGTAGCGCACGACGGCGCCGCGTTGATCCACCTCCATCAGGCACGACTGCACGAGGCGATCGACGTGCGGGTTCAGGCTGCACAGGCCGGTGGCCAGTTCCGACGGGAACATGTGCACCGCGCGCTCGGTGAAGTACACGGATGTACCTCGGTCGTACGCCTCCTCGTCGAGCGCGCTCCCCTCTGTCACGTAATGCGAGACGTCAGCGATGTGAACGCCGAGCCAGAAGTGGCCGTTCGACAGCCGCTCGATGGTGATCGCATCGTCGAAATCGCGCGCGTGCTCCCCGTCGATCGTGACCGTCGTGACGCCGCGAAAGTCGGTGCGACCCTTGATGTCACGCTCCTTCACGATGGAGCCGAGCCGCGTCGCCTCGGCCACAGCCTCTTCCGAGTGTGCGTCGGGGATGCCGAACTTGCGAATGATGATCTTCGTGTCCACGCCAGGCTCGTCGATACGGCCCAGCACTTCGATAACGCGGCCGACGGGTCCGCGCGTTGCGGTCGGCCAGCGCGTGATCTCGACCACGACCATCTCGCCGCGCTCGGCTGACGAAGACTGCCCGGTCGGGACGTGCACATCGGTCAACACACGGCGATCGAAGGGGACGAGGTAACCAAGCCCGGCATCATCGACTTCAAAGCGGCCGACGATCGTGGCCTGGCTTCGCTCCAGGATTCGAATGATGCGACCCTCGGCGCCGCGCTCCGTGTGACGCTCCACGCGAGCGACGACACGATCGCCGTGCATCGCCTCGGAGAGATTGGCCGCGGCAATGTAAATGTCGGTTCGGCCTTCGCCGGCCTCGGGTTGCTCGGGAACGACAAACCCGAATCCGCCAGGGTTTGTGGACAGACGGCCCACGACGAGATCCATCTTCTCGGGCAACCCGTAGCGGTTGCCGCGAACCTGCAGCAGTTCGCCCGCGTTGACGAGTGCTTTCAATCGCCGTCTGAAACTGACGCGCTCGTCGCGCGGAATGCGCAGCATCCGCATCAGATCCCGCGCGGTGGCGGGATGATGCACGTGCTGCCGGATTTGAACTAAAAGGTCTTCAGCCACGAATAACGAAACTACTTTCCAATGAGAATGACTTGTAAATCCCCGACGTTGGTGTTCGTCGGACCGGTGCGGATCAAATCTCCGAGCCGGTCGAAGAACTCGTATGCGTTGTTGTCGTCGAGATAGGTTTGTGCCTGCGGCAACCCTGTCGCGGCAGCGCGAGGGAGCGTCGTCGGGTCCACGAGAGCGCCGGCCGCGTCAGTCGGACCGTCGATGCCATCGGTGCCGATGCTGGCGGCCACGACGTCCGAGCCGAGCGTATCGAGCCATGGCGCCATCGCGAGCGCGAACTCCTGATTGCGGCCACCCTTCCCGCGTCCGACGACGGTCACTGTGGTCTCACCAGATGAAATCACACAGAGCGGGCGAGGCAACGACGACAGCAACTGCGACACGGACGTGAGATGCGCCCGCGCGGAGCGCCTCGCCTCTCCGGTGATCGGCTCAGGCACGATGTGGACGTGATAGCCCAGTTGCTCGGCGGCGCGCTTTGCGCCCTCGATCGCCCCGCGCTGCGGACCGATCACGTGCGCCGCCGCACGTGCCAGGCGAGGGTCGCCGCGCTTCGGGCTTTCCTCGATCTCACCCGCGACGCCTCGACGAAGATGGCGCACGACTGATTCGGGATACGAGTCGATGTCTCGCCGCGACAGCACGTCGAGGGCATCGGCAAACGTGCTTTCGTCCGCAACAGTCGGACCGGACGCAATCACGGACAGGTCGTCACCAACGACATCGGACACCGCGAGCGTCAGGACACGCGCGGGCGACGTGGCGGCCAGTCGGCCGCCTTTGATCGCAGATAAATGCTTGCGAACTGTATTGAGCTCGTAGATGTCAGCGCTGCGAGCCATCAGCGTCCGCGCCGTCTGCTGCTTGTCGGCGAGGGAGATGCCCGACGCCGGCAACGCCATCAGCGCCGACCCGCCTCCGGAGAGCAACACCATCAGGACATCATCAGGACTCGCGGCCCGGGCGATCTCCAGAGCGAGGCGCGCGCCCTTCATGCTCCCTTCGTTGGGCAATGGATGGCCTGCGTCCTGCCACTCCGCTCCTGAGGTCAGACCCCTCGATGCATCTCGACTCACGGAGTCTGACGTCGATGAAGAGACTGGCGGGCCCACGCCGAGCATCGTGCGTATCGGGACGTCGGTTGATGAGGCAAACGCGCTGAGCATTGCCGAGGCCGCTTTACCCGCGGCGATCACGTCGACGGCATTCGCGCGGCGCAACGTCTCCGCAATGTCGCCGTGCAACGCGCGACGAACCAGACCACCCGCATTCACGGCGGATACAGCTTCGCCGAGGATGGTATTGAGATGTTGTCGAAGCAGAGAGACGGGGGTCAGTTCACTTGCCGCGGATCGGCCCAGGCTGAACGCCCAGCCACGAGATCGAACTGCCGGAGAACGTGGCTGACGACCTGATTGGCTTTGTTCTGTTCGCACAGCTGATCGAGCTGCGCCATGACTTGCGTGAGCGCACGCTCAACGTCACTGATCGTGCTCTCAGAGTAGTACTCGCGCTGTGCGTCGAGACAGCGTTGGCAACGAATGAATTCTTCCCGGTAGAAATTAGAAAGGGAATGGATGACCCGATCGCAGGGCGGAGGCGAATCTGTCAGGAAGCGGGACAAGCGGTTCCTCAACGCTGGCATCTCCCCCGTATTGGTAAAAAGTCTAGCCAGCTCAGGATGTTCTGTCAACGCGGGTTCGCGCCAACCCGCCAGGCCGCGGCCAGTCCACCGGTGCTTCCCACCAGCATCCCTCCGAAAACCAGGAATGCAGAAAGACGAAGCGGCAGGAACCGAAGCGTCTCGCCATCCAGGACGGAACGTAGCTCGGTCCCCCACCATGCGTTGGCCACCGTGTGGCTCAGCCACAGAAAGACGATGGCCAGGATGGCCCCGATGCCTCCCTGAAGGAACCCTTCCGCGACAAAAGGCCCGCGAATAAAGGTCAGCGGCGCGCCGACGAGCTCCATGATTTCAATTTCGTCATGACGGGCCAGCAGCCCGAGTCGGACGACGGTCGCGACGGTGACGGCGGCGGCCAGCCCCATCAGGACGGCCAGCGCGAGTCCGGCCGCCCGGATGGTATCGAGAACGGAGCTGACCCGGGTCAGCCACTCACGGTCGTATCGCACGTCGACCACCCCGGGCAGGCCAACAACCCGCTTGAGGAGCGCGTCGACGCGCCCATCACGCTCGGCGCCCTGGTCCACACGGACCTCGATTGAGGCGGGAAACGGGTTGTCCTCGAACCCCTCGGCCAGGACAGCCAGCTCCGCGAACTCCTGTCGGAAGCGAGTGAGCGCCTGCGCCTTCGACACGTACTCGCGGCCCGCCGAGATCCCACTCTGATCGATGGCCGCTTCGATGGCGCCACGTTGCTCGGAGGTCGCCTGGTCTGCGAGATACACCGAGAACTCGGACGCTGCGGTCCATCGCGACAGCAGCTGTTCGGCGTTCCACGTGAGCAGGAGGAGCACCCCGAGCACGACCAGCGCGAGAGCGATGGCAAGCACCGCGAACGCCCCGGATCCACGACTGCGCCACAAACTGGCGGCTCCCTGTCGAAATGCGTAGTCGAGCGCTCTCATCCGACCTCGACGACGCGCCCCTGGTCGAGCGTGATGGTTCGCCTGCCGACCAGCCGTATCAGCTCGCGATCGTGCGTGGCCACGAGTACAGTTGTTCCGCCTGCGTTGATCTCGCGAAGCAGGTTCATGATCTCCAGCGACAGATCCGGATCGAGATTTCCCGTCGGCTCGTCGGCGATGAGGAGCACCGGATCATTGACGAGGGCGCGCGCAATCGCAATGCGCTGCTGCTCTCCACCGGACAAGTCTTTCGGGTAGGCATTCATTCGATGCTGAAGGCCCACCCACTTGAGGACTTGAAACGCCCGCCGGCGTTGCTGCGCCGCCGGCACGCCAAGCACCTCGGAGACGAACGAGATGTTCTCCAGCACCGTTCGACTGGGAATCAGTTTGAAGTCCTGAAAGACGAAGCCGATCCCGCGACGGTACTCCTGGATCTCGCGGCGCGACAGCATCGCGAGGTTGTGCCCGTTGACGAAGACCTCTCCTTCGGTCGGACGTTCCTGCATCAGGAGCAGACGGAGGAAGGTGGATTTGCCGGCTCCGCTCGGACCGGTGAGAAAGACGAACTCGGCCTTCTCGACGTTGAGGGTCAGGTCATGCAGCGCGTAGAGACCGCGGCTATAGACCTTCGACAGGCGTCGAGTTTCGATCACGTCAATACACTACCAGAACAGTTCGAGTCTTCCTTAGGAATCGAGCGCGCGTTTCAGGAGATCGGAGGCGAGCTTCGGGTTGGCTTTGCCGCCACTCCCCTTCATCACCTGACCAACGAGGAAGCCGAAGGTCTGGCGTTTCCCGCTCCGATACTGTGCAACGGCATCGGCGTGGCCGCGCATGACGTCGGCGACGATGGCCGACAGCGCGTCTTCATCGGAGTTCTGCGCGAGCCCTTCTGCACGAACGATCTCTTCTGCGGATCGCCCGGAGTCGTACATCTTCGCGAAGACACCCTTGGCGATGGAGCTGCTGATGGTCCCCTGGTCGATCAACGCAATCAGGCCGGCCAGCGCCGAAGGACCGAGCGGCACCTCGGTGATCGACTGCCCGCGCTCGTTGAGCGTCCGGAGCAGCTCGCCCATGATCCAGTTGCTTGCCGCCTTCGCGTTCCTCGACGCCCCGGCGGTCGCCTCGAAGTAATCAGCCAGCGCCGCCGACTGCGTCAGCACACCGGCGTCGTACGCCGGTATGCCGTACTCAGCGACAAAACGCCGGCTGCGCGCGTCCGGCAATTCAGGCATCGTGGCGCGCACCCGCTCGATACGTGACTGGTCGACGATCAGGGGCGGCAAGTCGGGCTCAGGAAAATAGCGATAGTCGTGCGCTTCCTCTTTGCTGCGCATCGAGTGGGTGCGGCCACTGCTCGTGTCCCAGAGCCGCGTCTCCTGCACGACCTTCCCACCGCCTTCGATCACGTCGATCTGACGGGTGATCTCGTACTCGAGAGCCTTCTCGAGATAGCGGAACGAATTCACGTTCTTGACTTCGGCCTTCGTGCCGAGCGTCGTCTGCCCTCGCGGACGCACGGAGACGTTGGCATCACAGCGAAGGCTGCCTTCCTCCATGTTGCCGTCGCTGACACCGAGCCAGACCAGGATGTTGCGAAGCCGACTGAAGAACTCGGCCGCTTCTGCAGCCGAACGCATGTCGGGCTCGGTCACGATCTCGATGAGCGGCACACCGCTGCGGTTGTAGTCCACGTAGGTGCGACGATCGGAGTCGGGAAATCCCTCGTGCAGCGACTTGCCGGCGTCCTCTTCCATGTGGATGCGCGTCAGCCCCACGTGCTTCGTCTGTCCGTCGACGGTGATGTCGAGACCGCCGTCAAGCGCGAGCGGCAGCTCGTACTGGGAGATCTGATAGCCCTTCGGCAGGTCTGGATAGAAGTAGTTCTTGCGCGCGAAGACCGACCGCGACTGGACATTGCAGCCACACGCGAGCGCGGCTTTGATTGCGTAGTCGACCGCCTGCCGATTGAGAACAGGGAGCGCGCCCGGCAGGCCGAGGCAGACGGGACAGACCTGGGAGTTCGGCTGTGCACCGAACCGGGTGCTGCAGCCGCAGAAGATCTTGGTTCTCGTCTGCAGCTGCGCATGGACTTCGAGGCCGATTACGGCCTCCCAGTCGTTCGAACTCGTCACGTCTCGTTCGTTAAGCGGTTGGTCCGGCAGCCTTCACCGATGGGGCCACATCCTTCTCGAACGTCACGAAGTTGTCGACGAACATCTTCGCGAGCTTCTTGGCCTGCTCGTCGTAGTTCGCGGCATCAGGCCACGTGCTGCTCGGGTCGAGCACGGACTCCGGCACACCGGGACACGCCGTCGGCATGTCGAGATTGAAGATCGGGTGCTTCTTGTACTGCACGTTGTCCAGCTGTCCGGTCAGCGCGGCGGTGATCATCGCGCGTGTGTGCGCGATCTTCATGCGGCTCCCGACACCGTACGGGCCGCCCGTCCAGCCGGTGTTGACCAGCCAGACTCGCGCGCCATGCTTGGCGATTTTCTCACCGAGCATCTTGGCGTAGACGTTCGGATTGAGCGGCAGAAACGGCGCGCCGAAGCAGGTGCTGAACGTCGCCTTGGGCTCGGTCACACCCTTCTCGGTTCCCGCGACGCGGGCCGTGTATCCCGAGAGGAAGTGATACATCGCCGCGTCGGACGACAGACGCGCGATCGGAGGCAGCACGCCGTACGCATCGGCGGTCAGCATGACCACGTTCTTCGGATGGCCGCCCCGTCCCGACATCTCGGCGTTGTCGATGAAGTCGATCGGATACGAACCGCGGGTGTTCTCTGTCATCGAGGCGTCGTCCAGATCCAGCACGCGCGTGTCTGGATCGATCACGACGTTCTCGAGAATCGTCCCGAATCGACGGGTCGTGCTGTAGATCTGCGGCTCCGCTTCCTGCGACAGCTTGATCACTTTCGCGTAGCAGCCGCCCTCGAAGTTGAACACCCCGGTGTCGCTCCACCCGTGCTCGTCGTCTCCGATCAGACGACGCTGCGGATCGCTCGAGAGCGTGGTCTTTCCGGTCCCTGACAACCCGAAGAAGAGCGCAGTATCACCCGCGGCGCCGATGTTGGCCGAGCAGTGCATCGACAATACGCCCTGCAGCGGGAGCGTGTAATTGAGGATCGTGAAGATCGACTTCTTGATCTCTCCCGCGTAGTGAGTGCCGCCGATGAGCACGAGCTTGCGGCCGAAGTGGACGAAGATGAAGACGTCAGAGCGTGTGCCGTGGCGCGCGGGATCGGACTTGAAGTGCGGCGCGTCGATGACGGTGAACTCGGGACGGTGCGAGACACGCTTGGCCGGATCGTTCTCCGGGAGAAACATGTTGCGCGCGAACAGATTGTGCCAGGCGAACTCGTTGACGATGCGAATCGGCAGACGAAATGCGGGGTCAGTTCCCGCCCACGCATCAAGGACGAACAGATCCTTGTCCTGAAGGTGCGTCATCATGTCGCGATGGAGCGCATCGAATTTCGCTTCGTCAACCGGGCGATTGACGGCCCCCCAGTGGACGTGCTTCTCGCTCGTCGGCTCCTTCACCACAAACTTGTCGTTCGGTGAGCGACCAGTATGCTGGCCGGTCTTGCAGACGAGCGGACCCTCGGCGGCCAGGGCTCCTTCCCCCCGGCGCAGCGCTTCTTCGTAGAGCGCTGCCGTGCCCAGGTTCCAGTGGACGCGACCCGATCTGACGATGCCCAATGCCTCGAGTCCGTGCGCCCTCTCCACCTGAATCGTCATTCCGCCTCTCTTTTCGCTCATAAAAAACCGCATCGTACCGGTCCAGTCAGAGCCAAGTCAACTGAACGGGCAATCCGTGTGCTCCTGACACCGGTCAGCCGGCTTTGGGGGTATAGTTGTGTAGGGGAAACGCTAGTCCCTCGGGTAAACACACCGCCGGGGCCGCCGTAATCCACATGAGAAGACCTCCTCGACGCGCGAAGCAGACAGGCGCCCTCGCTCAGGACGCCGCGCCCGCGGCCCCAAGGGAAACGGACCTTGCGGCACGGCTCAAAGCGCTCGTGTTGGCCGGTGAACGTGAGCGCGCGAGGGAGCAGTTCGCCGACCTCGTGGCGCAGCATCAACGGCGGGCCGTTCGCATCGCTTACAGCTATCTCCGCGATGCGCACGACGCTGACGAGGCGGTGCAGGACGCGTTCGTAAAAGTGTTCACGCATATCACCAGCTATCGGGAAGAGTACCCCTTCGAGGTGTGGTTCACCCGCATCCTCGTCAACGGGTGCCTGGACTTGCGAAAGGCGCGAGCACGCCGGCTGCGCTGGGCGCTGCCGATGTCGTCGCCCGTCGAGTCGACGCCGGTCGATCCGCCTGCCGTACAGCCGAGCCCCGAGGACCGTGTGATTTCGACCGAGCGGGCCGGGCACATCGCCGCTGCCATCGAGAAGCTCCCGGATCGTCAGCGCGCGGTGTTCACGATGTGTCACGTCGCGGACCAGAGCACCAGCGAGGTCAGTCAGGCGCTCGGGCTGAGCGAGGCAACGGTGCGTGTCCACCTGTTTCGCGCCGTCCGCAAGCTTCGCAAGCTGCTCGCGTCTGAGCGCGTCGAGCCATGTGTCCGCTCCACGCGTTCGAGGCTACGGGTATCCAGGCCGGCGAGACCCGGGTCAACGAGGTCGGTTGTATGAGCCATCCTCACCTGTCCGACGATCGGCTCATCGAGATCTGCTTCAACCTCGAGGTCACCTCGTCCGACCGCGCACACCTGCAGACGTGTGATGCCTGCGAGTCGCGACGATCCAATCTCGCCGGAACGCTCGACGACGTCGGAGCCGTGATGACGCAGCAGGCCGACGAGGCCTTCCCTGCTGAACGTCTCGCCCGTCAGCGCGCGCGCATCCTGCAGCGCGTCGATCAGGATGGCCGACCCGGCCGCGTGATTGCCTTTCCCGCCGGCCACACGCACGACGGTGCTCCGCCGCGACTGCGTCCTGCGCGCTGGGCCACGGTGGCCGCGGCCGTTGCGGCTTCGTTTCTGGTGGGCCTGCTCGCCGAGCATCTCGCACACGACCTCCCGGGCACGCGGCAGTCGATGCCCGCCGCGCGCGCACAGGCGAGTCTGCCGAGTCCCCAGATTCGCACGTCCTCCGACGACGAACTGCTCGGTCAGGTCGAGCTCGCAGCCAGTGGCGTTGGACCGGCCGCACTGAGACCGCTCGACGCCCTGACGCCACGCGCCTGGGACGGGCGTTGATCGTCTCGGCGATCGACCACGCCGTGACGCGGCGATGACCCAGAGTCCTCTGATCTTCCGAAAGGGTCTCAACCTCAAGCACGAAGTCGCGCACGTGCTCGCGGAGAGTTATCACAGCGAGCTGGTGGCGTCCGTCAAGGCGTCGGACTATCGATTCGAGTCGGGTCGTCTCAGCCTCTATCTCGCTCGCGAGTTCGGCTTCTGTTACGGAGTCGAGCGCGCCGTCGACTACGCCTATCAGACGCGGCGGCGGTTTCCGGATCGCACGGTCTTTCTGACCGGCGAGATCATTCACAACCCGCACGTCAACGATCAGATCCGCGCGCAGGGGATCCGCTTTCTGAGCGATCCCGGACGAGTCCTTCGACGCGCTGACGCCCGAGCGACGTCGTGATCCTGCCAGCATTCGGCATCACGATCGAATTGCTCGAGTCGCTCGTCGCGCGCGGGTGCACGCTCGTAGACACGACCTGCGGCTCGGTGTTGAACGTGTGGAAGAACGTCAAACGGTATTCAGAGGAAGGCTTCACCTCGATCATTCACGGCAAGTACTGGCACGAGGAGACGCGGGCAACGGCCTCGCAGGCGCGCCAGTCAGGGCTGGGTCACTTTCTCGTCGTCCTCGACCGGGCTGAAGCAACGCTGGCATGCGACTACATCAGGCGTGGCGGCGATCGCTCGGCCTTCCTCGAGAGGTTCGAGCACGCCGTCTCGCCTGACTTCGATCCCGATCGGCATCTTGACCGCATCGGGTGCGCGAACCAGACAACCATGTTGAGTTCTGAGTCGCTCGAGATCGGCGAGATGTTCAGGCAGGCGGTGGCGGACCGCTACGGCGAAGGCCAGCCTCCCGCAGCGATTCCGCGCGTTCGACACGATCTGCAGCGCGACCCAGGATCGGCAGGACGCCATCCTGCAGCTCCTCGCCGAGCGGCCGCTCGACATGATGATCGTGCTGGGCGGCTACAACAGCAGCAACACCTGCAACCTGGCCCGGATCTGTGCCGAGCGCCTGCCGACCTACCACATCGCCGAACCGGACTGCCTGATTTCAACCGATGAGATTCGGCATAAACCCGTGACGGACAAGCATGAAACCACGACCCGGGGATGGCTGCCCGGGGGGGCACTTGCCGTGGGCCTGACGTCGGGGGCCTCGACCCCGGATAACCTGGTCGAAGCGGTGATCCGGCGCCTGGAAGGATTGGCGGCCGGAGCCTGACCGGGGACGTGCGCCCGGGGGGACCGGGGCCACCCAAACTGCCCCTCAAATTCGGCCCTAAACCGTGCTACGCTAGGTAATTGCGTCCGCTACCGTAAACGTGCACTCTCGAGCGGTCGTAACACAGCTAGCCATGTATTCTATTGACCGGCTTGGGCGGGCAGCCGTGCTGACTGCCGCGCTACTGTTCGTCGCTGCTCCCGCGGTCGCTCAGGGGTTCAAGTGGTGGCAATCCGACCTGTACAAGCGGGAACTTGGGCTGACCGCTGAGCAGAGCCGCCGCCTCGAGGATATTTTCCAGGCCGCGGCCCCCAACCTGCGGGTTCAGAAGAAAGCACTCGATCAGGCCGAAACAGAGTTCGAACGACTGGTCGAAAAGGGTGACGACGGCGCTGTGATGGAGCAGGTCGGGCGCGTCGAAATCGCCCGCGCGGAGTTGAACAAATCTCGGACGATGATGCTGCTCCGGATGAGGCGGGCACTGACAACAGACCAGTGGGCCAAGTTTACCGCGCTGCATCAGGCTGCGGAGCGAGAGCGCGCAGGACAGGACGAGCGCAGCAAATAGCGGTCGAACGACATCCCAGTTAACAGGCTTTAACAGGCTTTACAAAGAACCATGCAGAATTCGTGTGCCTTCTTGACGATTGTGACCCTCGCCCTGATGCAGCGCCCGCCGCGGCGCAAACCCAATCTGAGGCGGCACGCCTCGACGACATCGCTCGCCAGGCAGCGCAGAAATTCGCCGAAGCGCGTCTTGCCGGCGTGAACGAAACAGACGGGCAAACCCGCCCGACCACGCCTCCCCCACCGCCCGGCACGCGTGTCGAGCTCACGCTCGACGCCGCCGTCGAGCGCGCGCTCGACCGCAATCTCGACCTCGCGGTCGAGCGGTTGAACCCGCAGACCTTCGACTTCTCTCTTGCCGCCCTCGATGCAACCTATCGCCCGAACTTCGTCTCCAACTTCGGCGTCCGCAGCCAGACGTCGTTCACGCGCAGCCAGACGGCAGGCGGCGACATCCTCAGCACCGACACACTCACTGGCAACAACGGCCTGACGCAGAACGTCAAGTGGGGCGGCGGCAGCTACGCGATCGCCTTCAACAACAACCGGCAGGAACAGTCGGACCTCTTCGCGACGCGCAACCCGGTGCTCAACACGTCTTTGACGGCTGCCTTCACTCAGCCGCTGTTGCGGAACTTCCGGACGGATTCCACGCGGACGCTGCTCCAGGTCACGAAGATCAATCAGGAGATATCCGAGACCGAGTTGCGCGCGACGGTCGTCCGAACGGTCGCCGGCGTGCGCAACGCGTATTGGGATCTGGTCTTCGCGATCCAGGCCGAGGAGGTGGCGCAGAACTCGCTCGCGCTCGCCACCAAGCTCGTCGAAGACAACCGTGCACGGGTCGAGGTCGGTACACTGGCGCCACTTGACATCACCCAGGCAGAGGCCGAGCAGGCGCAACGACGTCAGGCCGTTGCGCAGGCGCGCGCCACGCACGGCACCGCGGAGCTTTCGCTGAAGCGGCTCATCGTCAATGGCACGGAGGATCCGGTACTGGACGGCAACCATCGAGCCAGTCGATCGGCCCACCTACTCGACCGAGACGATCGATGTGCAAGCCGCAGTCAGGCGCGCGCTGACTTCGCGCACCGACCTCGAGCAGTCGAAGAAGCAGCTCCAGTCGAACGACGTCTCGATCAGGAGCCTGTCCGACGCGCAGCTTCCCTCGCTCGACCTGACGGCCTCTTACGGCGTCGCCGGGATCGGTGGAACCCAGTTCGTGCGACCGCCGGGATCGGCACTTGGTGCGCCTCCAACACAGGTCATTCCGAGCGGCTTCAGTGATGCGCTCGGGCTCCTTGGCGATGCGCGGGCGCCGACGTGGAACTTCTTCCTCAACTTCAGCTACCCGATCGGCACCAGCCCGGCGGAAGCCGCCACCGCCCGTGCGCGGGTGCAGCGGCAGCAGACGCTGGCGCAGAGCCGTCAGGTCGAGCTGCAGATTGCGACAGAGGTCACCAACGCGGCATTGCTCGTCGATACCAACCGGGAGCGCATGCAGGCAGCGACAGCCGCAAAGGATCTGGCCCAGCTGCGTCTCGAGGCCGAGCAGAGCCGGTTCGATGTGGGCCTGTCGACGAACTTCTTCGTCGTGCAGGCACAGCGCGATCTCCGCGACGCGCAGAACGCCGAACTGCGTGCGCTGCTCGACTACCGGCGGGCGCAGGTGGACTTCGAGCGGGTGCAGGAAATCCCTGCTGCCAACGGTGTCAGCATCACGAATATCATGCCGGGAGGTTCGACGGCGCCGCGTGCCAACACGGGCGGCGGCGGCTTCGGCGGTGGCGCCAACAATTAACTGAGTTCGTTTGAGAAGCGTGTTCGTGTCGATCTCATGAAAAAAGCGTTCATCGTTGCCATCGCCGCGGTTGCACTCGCCGGCTCCTCTTACTACCTCGGCGTGTCCCGCAATGGTCAGTCTGGTGGCACTCCCCAGGCTGGCGGTGAAGGTGGTGGGCGACGCGGTGGTGGTGGATTTCCTGGCGGTGGCGGTTTTGGTGGCGGTGGTTTCCCCGGCGGTGGCGGTGGATTTCGAGGGGGCGGCGGCCGTGGTCCGCTGACCGTCGAACTGGCCAAGGTCTACCGGACTCCCCTTGCCGACGAGATCACTGTCGTCGGCAATCTCATAGGCGATGCTACCGTCTCGGTCGTTCCCCGCACTGCGGGACGCCTGCAGGACATCTCAGTGAAGCTCGGCGATCGGGTGAGTCGCGGTCAGCGGATCGCCAAGATCGAAGACTTCGAGATCGTCGAACAGGTGAAGCAGGCTGAAGCGGCGCAGGAGGTCTCGCTCGCCACCATCCGTCAGCGGGAAGCCGACCTCCAGCTCGCCGAGACAAACGTCGAACGATCGCGCAGCCTGTTCGAGCGCCAGCTCCTGCCCAAGCAGACGCTCGACGACAACGAGGCGCGTTACCAGGCCGCGCTTGCGCAACTCGATCTGGCCCGGGCGCAGACCACCCAATCGAAAGCCCGCCTCGACGAGCTGCGCATCAATCTCGCGAACACTGTGATTACCTCGCCGGTGAATGGATTCGTCGCGAGACGCAGCGTCGATCCGGGCGCGTTCGTCTCACAGCAGGCGCCGGTGGCTGACGTCGTCGACATCACTCGCGTCCGACTCGTCGCCAACGTCGTCGAGAAGGATCTGAAAGAGCTGCAGAGCGGAAACGCGACAAGCGTGGAAGTGGACGCCTACCCGGGTGAGAAGTTCACCGGACGGATCGCGCGGGTGTCGCCGGTGCTCGATCCAGCGACGCGAACGGCCCCCATCGAGATCGAGATCCCGAACCCGGATTTCCGCCTCAAGCCCGGCATGTACGCTCGCGTGGGCATCACCACGCAAACGAAGAAGGAAGCGCTGGTGCTCCCGTCGAGCGCCGTGGTGGATCTGGGCGGACGACGTGGCGTGTTCCAATTGCAGAACGATGTCGCGGTCTTCCGCACGGTGCAGGCGGGAACCGAGCAGGGATTGATCGTCGAGATTCTGGCCGGCTTGAACGAGGGCGATGAAGTGATCTCGACCGGTGCTGGAGCCTTGCGCGATGGCGATCGCGTCACGCTCGCGGGTCGCGGCGACGGCGGGCAACGAGGATCCCAGCCCTCTGACGGAAGCGGGCGGACGGGGCGCGGCGACACACCGGGCAGCAGCGGCACCAAGGGCACAGTGGCGCCTGGAGGCGGTACTCCACCAAGCGGAGCCACAGGGCGAGAGGGCGCTGCTGGTCGCGAAGGCTACGGCAGTGGCCGCCGCGGTGACAGCAACGGCACCGGAACGCGTGAGGGCCGTGAAGGCCAGGGAACTGGGCGTCGCGGCAACGGCGGCAGTGCGTCACAGCCGTCAAGTGGTGTAAGTCAGTAACATCGGTGGCGTTCCCAGGCGGGACGCCGTGGTTCTGGTCGCATCATGATGGCGCGTCCACAGAACGGGACGCGCCCAACGACAGAGTGCTGATATGAGTATCCCTCGTCTCGCGATTGAACGCCCGGTCACGATGTTCATGATCAGTGCGGTGATCACGCTGCTCGGCGTGATCTCGCTCACCCGGCTTCCGGTCGACCTCATGCCGGAATTCGAGCAGCCGCAGCTCAACGTGAGAACCAGCTACCCTGGTGTGGGTCCGCTCGAGATCGAGGAACTGATCACGCGCCCCATGGAACAGGCTGTGAGCGCGGTGCCCGGCATCACGCGGGTGGAATCGAGTTCGTCAGAAGGTAACAGTCAAATCCGGCTCAACTTCGACTACGGCACCGACCTGTCGGAAGCCACCGACGAGGTGCGCACGCGCGTGGACCGCATGCGCAACCGGCTCCCTGAGGATTCCGACCCGCCCACCATCTTCAAGTTCGACTCGAACCAGCTGCCGGTCGCGCAGATCGGTATCGAGGGAGAGTATGACCCGGTCACGCTTGCGCGAGATCGCTCAGAACGAGATCGCTCCCCGCTTCGAGCGCGTGGACGGCGTGGCCGCAGTCACGGTGAACGGTGGCGTCCGCCGGGAAATCCACGTCGATCTCTCGAAGGAGAAGATCACCGCTCTGAACTTGTCGGTGAGCCAGGTCGTCAGCGCACTCCGCTCCGAGAACCAGAACACACCGCTCGGCGAAATCTTCCAAGGCGACTCCACCTTCCTCGTCCGCAGCCAGGGACAGTTCCAGAGCATCGAGGACATCAAGAACATCGTCGTGCTGACGCGCGAGGGTGTGCCCGTATACCTCCGGGACCTCGCTGAGGTGACCGACACGACCGAGCAGCGCCGCACCTTCATGCGAATCAACGGCAGGCCCGGGATTCAGATTCAGGTGCAGAAGCAATCGGGCAAGAACACGGTTGCCGTGGCCGATCTCGTCCGCCGAGAGGTCGAGCGCGTCAATCGCGAAGTGCCCGGCATCAAGATGATCGTCACGCAGGACAACTCGGTGTTCATCCAGCGCGCGATCAACAACGTGCAGGAACACGCCCTCGTGGGCGGCATCCTCGTCGTCCTGATCATCTTCGCGTTCCTGCGTGATGTGCGCTCGACCTTCATCGTCTGCACGTCGATCCCGGTGTCGGTGATCGGGACGTTCGCGCTGCTCTACTTCGGCGGGTTCACGCTCAACACCATGACCTTCGGCGGCCTCGCCCTCGGCATCGGGATGATCGTGGACGCGGCGATCGTCGTGCTCGAGAACACGCACCGTCACCTGCACATGGGCAAGGACAAGATGACGGCGGCGATCGACGGCAGCGAGGAAGTCTGGTCCGCGATTCTTGCGTCGACGTTGACGCACATCGCCGTGTTCATCCCGCTGCTCTTCCTCTCGGGCACGGCGAGCATCATGTTCACGCAGCTGTCGGTCGTCGTGATGTTCTCGCTGGCGATGTCGCTCTTCGTCGCGGTGACCATCGTGCCGGTGCTCTGCTCGCGCTGGCTGAAGACGCCGGACGAGGAGTCGCAGGCGAGCGGAGTGATGGCGCGCTTCTATCGCCTGAGCGAGCGGTTCCTCGAGGCCATGGACGAGCGCTACCGGCAGGCGATTCACCTCGCGCTCAACCACCGGCCCACAGTCCTCGCCAGCGCGGCAGCGCTGGTCGTTGGCGCAGTGCTTCTCTACCCGCTGGTGAGCGTCGAGCTCATGCCCCAGACCGATGAGGGCGAGGTCAACATCAATGCCGAACTCCCGGTGGGGACTCGCATCGAGCGCACCGAGGAGGCGTTGTTGCGACTGGAAGAGATGGTCCGCGAGCGCGTGCCCGAGGCCGTCACGGTCATGACGCAGGGTGGCGGCGGCGGTAACAACTGGCAGACCGGCGGGGGCCAGACCCACCGCGGCCAGATTCGATTGATCCTGGTCCCGCGTGACGAACGCACGCGCACCAACGAGGAAATCGCCTTCGCGCTTCGCCGTGAGCTCCAGGGTCTCCCAGGCGTCGCTGTCCGCGCCAACCCGGCCGGCGGCAACAACCAGATCATGCGATTCCTGAGCGGTGGCGGCCAGAACAACAACGGCGGCTCCAGCCGGCTTCAGGTCGAAATCCGCGGCCACGACCTCGACGATGCCCGCCGTGTGGCGCAGGAAGTCCGTGGCCTCATGGAGAACACGCCAGGGCTCGCCGACGTGAATATCGGCCGCGAAGAGGGGCGCCCGGAGATCGCCGTCCGCGTCGATCGACCGAAGGCGGCCATGCTCGGCATGTCCGTCAGCAGCGTTGCCACCACGATCCAGACCAACGTTGCCGGCACGACCGCCGCCCAGTTCCGCGAGCGCGGCAACGAGTATCCCGTCGTCGTGCGGCTGCGCGAGGCCGACCGCGAGGAGATCGCAGACGTGGGCGATGTGTTGCTGAGCACGCCGACGGGACAGGTCGTTCCCGCAAAGAACGTGCTGGCCGTAAATCGCGAAGCCGGCCCGGTCCAGATCGACCGCCAGAACATGGAGCGGATCACGCGCGTCAACGCGGAAACCGAGATCCCGCTCAGTCAGGCCGTCGGGAACGTCCAGGACAGGCTTCCACAGGTCCGCGTGCCGCCCGACTTTGCCGTCGGGTTCGGCCCCGAGCTAGAGGAGCAGGCGCGGTCGTTCGCGCAGCTGCGGCTCGTGCTGATCCTCGCCGTCCTCCTCGTCTACGCAGTGATGGCCTCGCAGTACGAATCGCTGCGTGACCCGTTCATCATCATGTTCTCGGTGCCGGTGGCGGCCATCGGCGTGGTGCTCAGCCTGCTTCTCACGGGATCGTCGTTCAGCATGCAGGCCTACATCGGCATCATCATGCTGGCCGGCATCGTGGTGAGCAACGCCATTCTTCTCGTCGATTACATCAACACGCTCCGCCGCCGCGACGGTCTGCCGCTACGCGAGGCGGTCGAAGTTGGTGGGCGCACACGTCTGCGGCCGATCCTGATGACCTCAATCGCCACAATGCTCGGTCTGGTGCCGATGGCCATCGGCGTCGGGGAAGGTGGCGAGCTCCAGGCGCCACTCGCCCGCGTCGTCATCGGCGGCTTGTTGACATCGACGCTCGTGACGCTCGTCCTCGTGCCTGCTGTCTACACGCTCTTCGAAGAGGGCTTGGCGGGGATTTTCAGGAGGAGCGCTAAGGCGCATTAGTCCTAGGTCCCCAACCTGGCCAGTAACTCCCCCACGGTCCGACCGGTAACTGGATCTCGCCAGTCGGCTGCGATCTCGGCGAGCGGCTCAAGCACGAAGCGCCGCTCCCTGAAACGCGGATGCGGCACGATGAGATCTGCGGACTCGATGATGTCGCCGTCGTAGAGAATCAGATCGAGGTCGAGCGTGCGTGCCGCGCCCGGATATGGGCGCTCCCGACCAAACCTCTTCTCGATGTCGAGCAGCACGTCGAGCAGGTCGTGCGCCGAGAGGGTCGTCTCCCCCACCGCAGCCGCGTTGAGAAACATCGGCTGCTCACCGACGCCAACCGGCGCCGTCTCGTAGAAGCTGGAGGAGCGAATCCCCTCGACGGAGGGATGAAGTGCGTCGAGAGCCGCGCGCAGGTAGCGGTCGCGATCGCCGAGATTGCCCCCGAGGGCGACAGCGACGCGAGGAATGACTTACTCCTGCCAGCGCGCCGGGAGGACGGCGCCGACACGCTCGGCGCCAACCGTTCGTTTACCGATGACGTCCTCGAGGCCGGAGGCGGCCTGCTCGAACAGCCGCTGGTGTTCTACTGATTCGCCCAGAACCACACCGAGCATCGTCCGATGCCTCGCATGGGTCACCGTGGCCACCTTTGGCCGCCAGCGCTCGACGAAGGACGCGAGGTGGCGAGCATCGTCTTCGAGGATTCCACTATAGAGGGACGCGTCCGCGTTCTTACCCGGCTTGACCGGTGTCGGGACCGGGATTTCAGTGGCGGCCGATGGCATCGGTGCACCCAGTTCGTCGAGTGCCGAGCGCAGCCAGGAGAGATGAGTCTCCTCACGCGCGATCACGTACTGGTAGGCGTTGTTGAAATCGTAGTGACTGACCGTACGGGCGCCAGCCTCGTGACGCTGAATGAGCGCCACACGATCGGCGGTGATCGCGGTCAGCAGCGATCGAAGTTCGTCCGGCTGCACGTGGTCTCTACCCTTGCTTTTCCTTGCAGCTCTTACAGGACCGCGTCCACGGGATGGCATTCAACCGTGCTTCGGCGATCTCTTCACCGCATTCACGGCAGACCCCGTACGACCCTTCCTCGATGCGGCGCAGCGCGCCCTCGATCGCCTGCAGGATCTTGGCGTCCGTCTGTTTGAGCTTGAGCTGAATGTGGACTTCGTTGTTCCCGGCGGCCTGGTCGGCCATGTCGCCCTGCCTGCCGGAGTTGTTCTCCATCGTCCACTGCAGAGGCTTCGCCGCAGATCCGGCTAGGAGCTCCCCGCGCTTCTTGAGCAGCGCGTCCCGGTAAATTGCGACGTCCATCGAGTGTGGCTTCTCCTGGCGGCCTCTTGTCGCCTGGAACAAGAGGTCATTGTACTCCTACTCCGCGCGGAGCGTCGAGAGCGGCTTGTGCCGCAGGTACGTCAAGACTCGCGAGCACGCCGATCGCCGCCACGGCGCTGGCAGTCACGACGATGCCCCCGATCGTCAGAAGCGGCGCCGGTTCCCATGGCAGGTCGAGGCCGTAGCGGGCCACTGCCCAACTGAGGACGATGGCGCCAGCGGCACCCACCGTACCGGCGATGGCCCCCAGCACGCCATATTCGAGCAACAGCATCGTCGCAATGAGTCGGCTGCTCGCACCCAGCGTCTTGAGAATGGCCGCTTCGTAGACGCGCCGGAACTTCGTCATCGACACGGCGCCAATCAGAATGAGACTGCCGCTCAGGAGCACGAGCGCGCCGACCACTGTCACTGCAAGGGTGACGTTGTCGACGATGGTCTTGACGGTGTCGAGCACCTCTCGTAAATCGATCACAGAGATGTTCGGGTAACCTGCGACGATCAGACCCTGCAGGCGGGTCCGTGTGCCACTGTCTCGTCCACCTTTGACGGCTGCGATGAAGCTATGGGGTGCGTCATCGAAGGGTCCGGGACGGAAGACAATCATGAACCCACCCGTGCGAAAGTCGCGGAAGTCGACTTCACGGAAGCTCGTCACGCGTGCCGACACGATGCGACCGAGCACGTCGAACCGCATCTCATCCCCGAGCTGGATGTTGAATCGCTCGCGCAGGCTCTCCTCGATTGAAACCTCCGGCTGGCCGGCTACCGGACCCTCTTGCCACCAGGTTCCGTCCACGAGCTTCTCATTGGCCTCGAGGTTCGATCGATACGTGATCGTGAACTCACGCGACAGCCCACCGCGGCCGCGCACGTCCTCGTAACTCTCGAGATTCACCTCACGGCCGCGAACACCGACGATGCGGGCGCGCAGCACCGGAATCAGCTTCGGGACACGTTCCGGCCCGTTTTCACGATCGATCAGCGCTGACACCCCCTCACGCTGATCGGCCTGGATGTCCATCAGGAACATGTCGGGCGCATCCTCGCCGACCTGCACCGAGAAGTCCTGCAGCAGATTCACCTGAAGTGCCCTGACCCCGAGGATGAAGAACGTCCCGAGACCGACGGCCAGCAGGATGATCCGCGTCTGGTTACCAGGGCGAGCCACGTGAAGGACCGCCTGCCGCAGGGCAAAGGACCGTGAGAATCGGAGCGGCTGCACCGCGCGGATGAGCGCAATGCCTGCAAGATGCAGCACGAATGTCAGTGCCACGAATCCGCCTGACAGCAGCAGGCCAACCTGCACCGATCCGGCCTGCCATGCAGCGACCCCGACGAGCGCAGCACCGACGACCGTCGCGACCGTCCATTTCAACCAGTCGAAGGTCGGCAGCGCCGGGACGTCCTGGCGCAGCAGCAGCGACGGCTTGACGTTACGCACCTCGAGCAGCGGCACGACCGAGAACAGGAGCGAGACGAGCACACCGACGGCCAGCCCCTGAAGCACGGCCCCGATGGTCAGGCCGTACTCCACCTGCAGCAGCGCGGCAAGGTCGCCGACGAAGAGCGGCAACAACTGCAGAACTCCTCCGGCGATGGCCACGCCAAGAGCACTGCCCGCGAGGCCCAGCAACAGAACCTGTGTCAGGTAGATCGTCAGGACCTGATGTGATGTGCTCCCAACGCACTTGAGGATGGCAATGCTCCTTACCTTCTGCTGGACGAACACACGTGTCACGCTCGAGACGCCGATGCCACCGAGGATGAGCACGACGAGCCCCACGAGACTGAGATAGTTCTCGGCTCGCGAGAGGTTTCGATTCATCCGGCCTTCGTTCTGCCGGTACGAGCGGACACCAACGAACTCGTTGACGAACGTCTTGGACAGTTCATTCGCCAGAGTAAGGCTCGGATCTCGCCGCCCGGGCAGGGGTGGCGGGCTCGGCACCTGCAAGAGGCAGCTGATGGTTTGCGCGGCTGCCAAAGGACAGAAGACCCGTCGACGGCAGATCGGCCAGATCGATGAACACGCGCGAGCCAAGCGAGAAGGCTCCGAGATTGCGCCCGGGTTCGCTCTGGATCACGCCGCGAATCTGAAATGGCTGCGTGCCGATGAGGAGCTCGTCGCCAACGCCCAGGTTGAGTTGCGCGAGCAACTCGGGGCGAACGAGCACGCCGTGATTGCGCAAGAGATCGTGCGAGTACTCCTGTCCCTGCAGCGTCATCGTGCCGTAGAGCGGGAACGCGGACTCGACGGCGCGCAGTTCGACCATTCGAGTCGTCGGCACACCAGCCGGCCGCACCATCGTGGCCAGTTCGACCGCCTCTGACACGATTCCCACACGGCCAGTCGTGCGTTCACGCGCAACCGCTGCACGAATCTCCTCTCCGAGCGGCCGATCGCTTCGCACCACGACGTCGGCGCCGGTCATGGCCCTCGCTTCACGCGTCAGTCCCTGGCGTACGCTCTGAATGACCGAGCGAATCGCCACGATCGAGGCGACGCCGACCGCGATGCACACGAAGAAGAACAGCAGGCGCCGCCAGGATGCTCTGATTTCGCGCAACGCCATGCGAATGACGAAGGTCATCGGGCCGCTCCCGCAGCAGGGGTAATCCTCTGTACGTCGCCTTGTGGCACGGGACGTCCATCGCGCAGCACGAGCCGCGTGTCGGCAAGCGAAGCCAGTTCGGCGTCGTGTGTCACGAGCACGAGCGTTGATGCACGCGTCCGTCGAACATTGAGGAGCAGATCCATGATGTGCCGTCCGGTGTTCGAGTCGAGGTTTCCGGTCGGCTCGTCAGCGAGAACAATGGGCGGATCGTTGGCCAGCGCGCGAGCGATCGCAATTCGCTGCTGCTCTCCCCCGGACAACTGCGACGGGTAGTGATGCGCGCGATCGGACAGGCCGACCTCGTCGACCAGCTGCCGGGCACGCTCGGTGGCGTCGCGACGACCGGCAATTTCCATCGGGATCAGCACGTTCTCGAACGCCGTCAGCGACGGGACGAGGTGGAAGAACTGGAAGACGAACCCGATCTTTTCACCACGGAGGCGGGCGAGCCCGTCTTCGGACAACGTGGTGATGTCGACGCCGTCGATCACGATCTGCCCGGTACTCGGTGCATCGAGGCCGGCCAGCAGACCGAGCAGCGTGGACTTGCCGCTGCCGGAGGGCCCGACGATCGCGACGAACTGCCCGGAGCGAATCGTGTAGTCGAGCGGGTGCAGGATCGTAAGCGGATGATCGCCGCTCTGAACGGTCTTGGAAACGCCGCGAAGCTCGATCATCGTCTGGAGTTCTTTCGGTCTGCGGTCTGCTTGACGAGCAGTGGCTCGAGTGCGGACCAGACCGTCTTCTCGATGATGCGCGAGCCTTCTGCGTTGGGATGGATGCCGTCCTCGATGTTCAGGCTCGGAATTCCAGCGACGCCTTCGAGGTAGAACGGGACAAAGCTGACGTCGTGCTCGCGGGCCAGCTGGCGATAGACCTCTCGGAATTCAGATGTGTATGCGGCGCCGAAGTTGGGAGGAGCTTCCATGCCGGTAAGCACCACACGGATGCCTCGCGCCTGCGCGCGGGTGATGATCTCAGAGAGATTCTTCTTCAGGCTTGCCACTGGCAGGCCCCGCAGGCCGTCGTTGGCGCCCAACTCGAGGATGAGAATCTCCACGTCACCTTCTAGCGACCAGTCGAGCCGACTGAGCCCACCCGCAGAGGTATCGCCCGACACTCCCGCGTTGACGACCTCGTGCGGATACCCGCTCCCGCGCAGCCGTTGCTGTATGAGGGACGGGACGGACACTTCCTTCGCCAGTCCGTAGCCGGCGGTCAGGCTGTCGCCCAGAAATACGATTCGCGGTGCGCCGGTCGGCGCGGGTCGGTCGACTGGCGCCGACGAGGCGGCGTCTGGCTCCGGTGGCGTGCGCACAACGTCCGGTTGTGAACAGGCCACGCCGGCAAGCAACGTCGGTATGACGAGAAGGAAGAGCAAACGGCCCATAAGTCCCTGAACCATTATGTTATAAGTCGAGACCAGTATCTTTTGGCGCGCGTGCGCGCCTGGCCCGTTCTGCGGTCACAACCAGAACTGAATTCACGCAAGGAGCCGCATAGCGGTCCAATGCCGTCACTCTCATTCCCCTTCTCTGTCGTGCCACGCGCGCTTGTCAAAGAATTTGACGGAGCGTGCAGCCGGTTGGATTCAGCCACGTTTGCTTCGGCGCTGTGGAACCGTCGGCTCGATGTCTGGAATGCCGATTCCAAGACTCGACAACTCATCGCCAACCGGCTCGGCTGGTTGCAGGCGACCGACTTCGTCACACCACTGGTCCCGCGACTCCGCGCCTTTGCAGAATCAGTGACGCAGAGCGGATTCACCGACATCGTCCTGCTCGGCATGGGCGGCTCGAGCCTCGCACCTGAAGTGCTGCGGCAGGTGCTCTGCCCTCCGGGCCGGCAGCCACGGTTTCGCGTCCTCGACTCGGTGGACCCTGACGCGGTTCGTGGAGCGATGGCTCAGGCACGCGACACGCTCTTCATCCTCGCGAGCAAGTCCGGTACGACGATTGAGCCAAACGTGATGGCCGAGGAGGCCAAACGGCGAGTCATTGCGGACGGACACGCAAACTGGGGCTCCCGGTTCGTCGCCATCACGGATCCCGGACACCGCGCTGCACCGCCGCGCCGTGGCCGAAGGCTTTCGGGACGTCTTTGTGAATCCCGCTGACATCGGCGGCCGTTACTCGGCCCTCTCGCTGTTTGGAATGGTCCCCGCCGCACTCATGGGTCTCGATCTCGAAAGACTGCTCTCGGGGGCACGCGCCATGGAGGAGGCGTGCCGGATTGAACGCGCGGCTGACAACCCGGGGCTGGCGCTCGGCGCACTGATGGGCGCGGGGGCGCACGCCGGTCGCGACAAGCTCACACTCTGGGTCGCGCCGCAGTTGCAGTCGTTCGGCCTCTGGGTCGAACAATTGGTGGCTGAGAGCACGGGTAAACACGGAAAGGGTGTCGTGCCCGTGACCGGTGAGCCGGACGATCTGCGCCTCGGCACCGATCGTGTCGTTGTGGCGTTGTCGGCAGGCGAACTCAAGGCGCCAGGGCTCAGTCGTCTGCAGAGCGAAGAAGACATTCCTCACGCCGTGCTCGAGATACCCGACGCCGCAACGCTTGGTGCTGAGTTCCTTCGATGGGAGGTCGCCACAGCGGCCGCCGGTTGGCTGCTCGACATCAACCCGTTCGACGAACCCAACGTCCAGCAAGCCAAGGACGCCACGCGTGTGCTGCTCGATCACTACCGTCACCAACGCCAGCTCCCCTACCCCGAGCCCCACGGGAGTTCGAATGGTGCACGGCTTACGCTGACTGAGCCTGCTCTAGCAGCGTTGGGAGGTGAGCCTGCCGACTCATTTCTCCGGCTCGTTCAACCAGCAGACTACGTCGCCCTGCTCGCGTATGTTCCGTCCGACGATCCGAGCTGGGAGAACGCGCTTCAGTCACTTCGGCTGGCGGTCGCAGCGCGCACTGGCACCGCGACCACAGTTGGCTTCGGTCCTCGCTATCTGCATTCGACCGGCCAGCTTCACAAAGGCGGGGCGCCGAACGGCGTGTTCATCATCATCACCGCCGATCCCAAAGACGATCTGCCGATCCCTGGAGAACCGTACTCGTTTGGCGTGCTGGAGATGGCGCAGGCGCTGGGCGATTTTCAATCGCTCGAGCGCACCGGACGGCGCGCGCTCTTCGTTCGATTCCCGCAGCGCGACGTCGAGCAGTTCCGGCAGTTCGCTTCACGATGGGTAGGCGCGGGTCTTTAGACCGCCTGAGATCGATCACGCGGCCTACCGCACGACGCGCGCGACGATGGCTGTCACGTTGTCTGTCGCGCCTCGAGCAATCGCCGATCGCACCACGCTCTGGGCAACGTCCTCGACGCCGCGCTGACTGCTCATCATCGTGGCGAGTACTTCGTGCGGGACGACGCCATGCACGCCGTCGCTGCACAAGAGCAACGAATCGCCTGCCCCGAGTGCGCACTCTGCGACTGGCGCTTCGAGTTCCGGCCTGAGCCCGACGACCTTGGTCAACACATGTCGCATCGGGTGGGTGCCGATGTCGTGCGGTTGCTCGCCTTCACCGTCCAGGGTCTCGGCCAGCCACGAATCGTCTCGCGTCAACTGTGTGAGACGACCGCTGCGCCACAGGTACACGCGGCTGTCGCCAACGCTGGTGTAGAAGGCGCTCCCGTCGATGAACAGGACCGCAACGACGGTCGTCCCCATCCCTGAGTGCGCCGGTTGTTCGGCCGCAGCCGTCAGGATGCGCTCATTCGCCAGCTGAACGGCGCGGGTCAACAGAGCTTGAGTGAGAGGGAGTCCGCTGCTCTCACAGAACTCGCGGATAACTTTGACGGCAAGCGCCGACGCAACTTCACCCGCGTTGTGCCCGCCCATCCCATCGGCAACGACCAGAAGGCCGAGGTCGAGATCGACGAGCCAGGAGTCTTCGTTTGTGGAGCGGCGGCCCTGATGGGTCGCGCCATGGGCCGCCAACGGCATTTCGACCCCCGATTATAAGCCCTTCCTTTCGTGTGCATACTTCGTATACTCCTACCGTGGCGGTTGCACAGATTTCCTCGACTCTCGCGCGCGCGGCGGCCGCCCTGGAACGTGGGCGGGGTGGCGAAGTACCGCCCTTGCTGCAAGGAATCCTCAAGAACGGCTCACTGAGCCGGGAGGATGAGTTCAGCGTTCGGGCCGCATTGGCTGAGGCCTGGTTGCTCCAGGACGACCTGACCCAGGCCTCGTCGGTCCTTGGTCGTCCCCCGGATACGCTTCGCGAGCAGATTTCAGATGCCAGGCTCTCCCACTCGTGGCGCCTGCACGGTCGCATCGCATTCGCCCGTGGCGAACAGTCGCGAGCGATCGCGCTGCATACGAGAGCGCTCAAGCATGCCGAGCTCGCCCACGACTCGCGCGCAATCGGCCTTGCTCACTACGAGCTTGCACTCTGCTACAAACAGGTCGGCGACTCCGGCATCGTCCGCGAACACCTGACCGAAGCGGCGTCCGCACTTCACGCCGTCGGCGATCGCCGTCATCTTGCCCTCGTCCACTCGCTGTCTGCCGTCCTGCTCGCGCAGGCTGGGCGCACCGACGAAGCCACTGCTGCCCTCCGTCAGGGTGAGCGCCTCGCGATGTCGATTCCTGCTGACGATGTGCTCGCGGGAATCGTGCACAACCAGGCGAACGTGACGCTGATGCAGCATCGGCACGAGCAGGCGCTTGTACTGGCCGAACGCAGTGTGGCGTTGCATGAGTCTCTTGGATCTGGACACGGCCTTGCCGTGGCGCTGGCGACGCTCGGTCAGATCTTCGTTCAGCTCGGAGATCTCGAGCGCGCCGAACAGGTGCTGACACGCACGCTCGAAGTGCGAAGCACGGTTCAATTCCACGAGACGACCGGCGCCGTGTTCGACACGCTCGCGCAGATTCACCTGATGCGCGGATCGTACCGAGCGCGCCGAAGAGTACTCTGCATCTCGCGAGCGAAGCGTACGGCGCGTATGGCACTCAAACCATGCGCTGGTACGAGTGGTCGCTGAAGGTGCTTGGCGTGAAACTGGCGACGAGACGGCACGCCTATGAGGAAGCCCTCGGCATGGCCGATGCCCTCGCACAGGCTCCCGGCGTCCCGCAGAGCGACTCGATCCAGGCCGATCTTGCGGCGTGTGAAGCGCTCATGGGAACCGGTCGGCTGCGAGAAGCCGAACAGCGGCTCGAAGCCTGTGAAGGGCGGCTCGATCCACGCCGCGCGCCCGCCAACTGGGGTGAGTTCCTGCGCATCCGGGGACTGATTCGCGAGCAGTCGTCACGCCCGCAAACGGCACACCACGACTTCGCGCAGAGCGCGAACATCTTTCAGTTGCTTGGCGAACGATACCAGGCTGCGTTGAGTCACCTGGCTCTCGGCCGGTTGTCCGCGGCGGCGGGATCATCGGCTGTTGCCGAACGATACCTGGACCAGGCGGCGTCCGAGTTCACGCAACTCGGCGCGCAGCGCGATCTGGACGAGGTCCAGAGCGTCCGTGAACTTCTCACCACGGCGACGTCACGGTCGATTGTCGTGTCACCGTCGGCCGCCGACGAAGGCATCGTGAGACGGCTGGTCGATGCTGCAATTTTCAAGGAACTGCTCGCGCGAGAGACGGCCGCCGCGCTGCTCGAAGTCACCGAAGGCGCGGCGGTCGCCGTGTTCACGGAAACCGCCAGTGGCGACGTGCGCGTGGTCGCGGCTGCGGGATGCGACAGCAACGCCGCGATGAGCCTGGCGCATGCCGCGCGGCAAGGCCACACAGAGCACGAGGGACGTCCGCTGCTGGCCGAGAAACTGGGCGTCGATCAGGACGGCACCCGGCGGTGCGCGATCTCCCTGACCGATCGACTGAGCGACGGTGCCGCGGCACGGCTGCGCATGTTCACCGCAATCTCGCGCCAGGGATTCGACCTGTGCGGCGCGCGAGAGCGTCCGAGCCAGCCCGTGGACCAGCACAACGAACGTCCGCTCGAACCGCTGTTGCCCGGCTTCATCTGCGCCGGCCCGGCGATGAATCGCCTGGCCGATCAGATCCAGCGCCTGCAGGGTCACAACCTGACCGTGCTCATCACCGGTGAGAGCGGAACCGGCAAGGATCTGGTTGCGCGCGCGATCCACGTCGGATCGCCGCGGAGCGCGGCCATGTTCCTGCCGTACAACTGCACGACGACCTCACGCGAGCTCGCCGACAGCCAGTTGTTCGGCCATCGTCGCGGCAGCTTCACAGGTGCAGTCGCCCATCAGCAGGGGCTGATCCGGTCGGCGGTCGGAGGTACGCTCTTCCTCGACGAGATCGGCGACATGCCGCTCGACATCCAGCCCAAGCTGCTTCGCTTCCTCGAACAGGGAGAGATCATGCCAGTGGGCGAGACGCGTCCGCAGGCAGTCGATGTGAGGGTACTGGCAGCGACGAACGCGGACCTCGAGCAGCGCGTTTCAGAAGGCAAGTTCCGTGAGGACTTGTACTACCGGCTGAGCGTCATTCGCATTCACGTGCCGCCGTTACGTGAACGTCGTGAGGAAGTGCCGCACCTCAGCACGTACTTCCTGCGCGACGCCTGCGAACGCCTCAGCAAGGCGGACGTTCACCTCAGCTCAGCCACGCTCGACTTATTCGCTCGCTACTGGTGGCCAGGAAACGTGCGGCAGTTGAGAAACGAGATTCACCGAGCCGTCGCCATGAGTGCACCCGGCGGAGCGATTGAACCCGAACATCTTGTCTACCGAGCTCAACGCGCCTGCACGGTCCTCGGCGGGTAACGTCGAGGTATCGCTCGGCCCCCTCACGGAACTGGCGCCTGGCAACCTGGCATCTGTGGTCGAAACGGTCGAACGCCAGCTCATTACCGCAACGCTCGATCGCACTCGCGGTAACATCTCGGAGTCGGCTCGCGTGCTCGGACTGACGCGACGAGGGCTCTATCTCAAAATGCGCCGACTTGGGCTAGAAGGCGCAATCGCGGATATCTAGTAACCAGGTATCCAGTCTGTCTGTATATCCAGTATCCAGACCGGTCAGCCTCGGCAAGCATGGTCACGAGACACTTAGTCCTTCACAGTCAACGAATTAACTGTCGCTTTGTCGTGCTGCGATCACCCCGGAAATTCCGGGCCTGCACATTGATAGTAAGAGTGCAGGCAGACTTTCAAGGGGGCGGCGTGATTCAACAAATGGCGAACCGACGAGTGGCAGTCAACGGACAGGCGCGAATCGGAAACCGGAAGAAGGTGAGCGTGCCCGCGAGGCTGACCTGGCGTGACGCCAGCGGAACCCTGCGGTTCGTCTCCGTCGTGATGCGCGAGGTCAGCGACGTCGACGCCTTCGTCGAGTGCCAGGTCCCGGCATCAATCCCTTTGTATCGTCTGGTCCACTTCCAGGTGGAACGCCCAGTTCGCGACGGTGAGCTTCCGGCGGCGCTCCAGGAAGGCAAGGTCCTGTCAGCCGTCTATCGTGTGGGTCCGCACAAGATGTCGACCGGTACGCCAATGGGGTACGCGCTCCGCCTGCTGGTCGAGCCGAAGGCCGATTTCCAGTCCTCAGCGGACCGACTGGCGGTCGCGAACTAAGCAGCAACGCCGCCGTCACGTCGAGGCGGCTCTTCAAACCTGCTTAGATCACCGCGCCCTTTTTTCGCCAATACCGCGCCAGCCCGCTGAACAGATGTTCGTAGGCGGCAGCCACGACATACGTCGCGACCTGCGCTTCGGTCATCTGCGACCGCAGCAGGTGCCGCAACTTGTCCGCGAACGCCCGTGCTCTTTCCTCGTCGCTTCCCGCTTCCTTCAGTAACGACAACGCAATCGCAGACGTAGCGCGCAGGTTTTCCATGAGCGCGGCGAGGTGCGGGCGAACCTCCATCACCGGGCCGAAATGCGTCAGCATCAACGTCGCCGGTGACCACGCCAGGATGGTGTCGACACTTGTCTTCCACAATTCCACGTCGATGTCGGGCGGCGGCGTCGGCGGAAGGACATAGCCTCCGCCGATGCAGACTCCGGCCGTGTCGCCGACGAAGGCGACGCCACTCGAACCATCGAAGTAGCTCACGTGGTGGGAGGCATGTCCCGGTGTGTAGGCCACCTCGAACCGTCGTCCGCCGGCGTCGATCTTCTCGCCGCCGTTGAGTACGACGAGGTTCGCCGCCGGCACCGCTGCGAACTCGCCCCACAACTGCTCCATGCGTTCACCGTAGATTCGTGTCGCGCTCTCGATCAGGCGGCTCGGATCAGCCAGATGCCTGGCGCCACGCTCGTGCACGAGCACCTTGATGTGCGGATGCTCCCGCACGATCGTTCCTGTGGCTCCCGCATGATCGAGGTGGATATGGGTCAGAAGGATGTGGCGGACGTCCGGCCACCGGACACCATTCGACTGCAGCCCCAGTTCGAGCGCCGGCAGGCAACTGGTGGGCCCCGGATCGATGATCGCGACGCCGCCGAGGCCCTGCGCCACTACAGTAGCAATCACGTGCGGCCGGCCATGGAACTGGAGATCGATCCATGACAGCCCATGAGTCAATGTGTTCACAGCGGGGTATCCTCAGGAAGCACACGCGCGCTGGCAATCTGCCAGCGGCCTTCTGCGCTCACCAGCTCAATCGACACGACGTGCGCGGCAGCGACCTCGTCGCCTCCGGCCTCGCGCGTCGTGACCTGAACGGTCACCCGTGTCGTCCCGGACGAGTCGCCAGAAAGCCGAATCTCTGGATCGAAGAACTGCACGCGCATCATCGGGCTCGTGGCGCGGACGCGCGCCGCCATCGCGATGACCTCCTGCCGCCCGCGCAGCAGCGAACCACGGCCCAGGTCGATGGACACGTCGGGGCGAAGATGGTTCTGCAGCGACGCGACCGTGGTCAGCGCGCGCAAATCCGTCTCGACACCGTCGTGGCTGAGAGCTGACGCCACCTCCGACAGCATTCGGTTGATGTGGCGTTCGGGACTGTTCCACCACCGGTAACCCACCGTCACTCCCGCGAGCGCCGCGACCACGATCGCAACGCGCACGGGCGTCGAGGCGAGCATATGGGTGGGATTATACTGATGGGTCGAGATCAATGCAGGCCGATCCAGTGGACGTGCTCACGTCGGTTGCGCGTCTGGTCGCGGAGGCTCCCACTCTTCGCGAAGTGGTTGCCGGTGTGGCCGCGCACACTTCGCGTGACGATTCCATTCGAGCGCCTGCACATGCTTCGACTCGATCGCGCCGACTCCTTCGTACTCTACATCGCGGGTGAGTCCGGGGAGGTCGAGGTCACCAAGCACCTCGTTGGCGATCCGGCCACGCACCTCGATGCGGTGGACGAATCGACGCGCTCGCGCATCGTCTGCACCATTCGCCAAGGCCCACGCGTGCATGGCGCGCTCTGGCTCACCTCCAGCCGAGAGGACGTCTTCTGCGCCGCCCACCAGAAGCTGATGGACAGCGTCGTCGATCTGCTCGGTCTCGCCTTCGAGCACGACGCCATCATCGAGCGCGAGAAGCTTCGTCGCGAACGGATCGACAGCCTGCGCCGCCTTCTGCAGACGATGGCCGGTGCGCTCGATATCCGTCACGTCTTCGATAAGGTCTCCGAGGTTGTACGCGGCGGGCTGCCGCACGACATGCTCGTGATCACGTCGTGGGGCGAAGACGGGGTGTCGTTCCGTGTGTACGCGATGGCGGGTGCAACGGCGGAACCTGACCTCTTCGAGCACCAGTCACTCACGGGTGACGACCTCGCGCAGCTGAGACGAGACGCCTACGTCGTGCACGACGTGGAAGCGGAAGTGCCATCTGCCAGCCTGCGCGGAAAGATCTTCCGTCGCTTCGGCGTGCGTTCGGCGCTCCGCGTCCTGATGCCGCTCGGCACCGAAGTCTTCGGCTCGCTGTTCTTCCTCTCCCGGCAGACCGACCGATTCAGCGAGGACGACATCGACTTCGCACGCCGCGTCGCCGATCACCTGGCGCTCGCGCTGTCACACGAGCGGTTGGCAGAAGCGGCACGCAGCCAGGCCGAATCACGCGAGACCGCGGCACGCCTCGAGGCGCAGGTGGCCACACTGACTCGCGAGCTCGAGTCGCGCAGCGGCCAGCGGCGTGTCGTCGGACAATCGAAGCAATGGAAGGACGTGCTGGCTCACGCGGCTCGCGTCGCGCACACGGAAACGACGGTGCTGCTCACCGGCGAATCCGGCACGGGCAAGGAAGTCGTGGCGCGCTTCATCCACCACGCGTCCCGTCGCGGCCAGGGTCCTTTTGTCGCGATCAACTGCGCCGCGCTTCCAGATCAGCTGCTCGAATCCGAGCTCTTCGGCCACGAGCGCGGGGCATTCACCGGCGCCGTCTCGACCAAGCCAGGACGCATCGAGCAGGCCAGCGGCGGCGTGCTCTTCCTCGACGAAGTTGGCGAGATGGCCCCGACTGTTCAGGCGAAGCTGCTGCGCGTGCTCGAGGAGCGCGAGTTCATGCGTCTCGGCAGCACGCGCGTGCTCCATGCCGACATCCGGGTCATCGCGGCGACCAATCGCGACCTGCATGCGGCCATGCAGCGCGGCGAGTTTCGCGAGGACCTCTACTACCGGCTTGGGGTGTTCGAGATCGCACTGCCACCGCTGCGGGAACGCCTCGACGACGTGCTCGAACTGGCCGATAACTTCCTCGCTGAAATCGGTGAGACCGTCGGACGGCCTGCGGCAGGCATTTCACGGGAGGCCAGGGAACATCTGCTGACCTACGAGTGGCCCGGAAACGTTCGCGAGCTGAGAAATGCCATCGAGCGTGCCGTGATCCTCGCTGACGGTGGATACATTCGAAGCGAGCATCTGCCGGTCACACCGCGACGCGCCGCACGCAGCGACGACGAGGCCGCCAGCACCGGAACGTTGCCGGCCGGCGGGGTCAACCTGGAAGACATCGAGCGCTCGCTCGTCTCAAAGCGCTCACCCAGGCCCGTCACAACAAGACGCGCGCGGCCAAGCTTTTGGGCCTGACGCGCGCGCAACTGTATTCGCGGATTGAAAAGTACGGCCTGACGGGAACTGAATCGTAGGCCGCGGACCTTTTACATCTTCACACGCACCACCAACGGTGCTGTCAGCCGCGTGCTGACGTTGGCGCCAGGTCCGAGCCGAACTTCTTCGCCGCGTGTCGCAAGCACCACACCGGTTCCGGCCGCGCCGCCAATCGCCGCGCCCTTCGCTGCGCCACTGCCTCCACCGAGAATCGCACCCACGGCTGCACCGACACCTGCGCCCACACCGATCTTCGTCGCATCCTTCCTCTTCGTCGCCTGTGCCTGATGCGAGATCTGGCGGTCGTGATCGGATAGCGTTCGCTGTCGTGGCGAAGTGAACTGAATCGATACGCCACCCGCGCGAGTCCCTTCACGCGTCCGGATCGCTCGACGTCGGTCACTGTTCCCACGAGCTCGGCGCCCATTGGGAGAACGGCCTGACCATCGACGGTGACAGCCTGCCGCAGCGAGGCGCGCACGGTGTCTTCCACCTGGCTCGTATCAGAGGCGACGGCAGACTGCAGGTCCAGTCGAAGCGTGGTCCCGGCTGGAATTGTGACCTCACGATAGACCGGTAGGTCTGGCTTCTTTTCTTTTTCCGCGGCCGCTGAAGTCGACGTGCCCTCCTCCGTGGTGCCCCCGGTCGCCGGCCGGCCCGTTTCGGAACCGCCGCAGGCCGCGCAAAACCCCGCCAGTGTCAGTGCACACAACCATTTGCTCACGGAAAACCTCCCTCTCTGATCCATCGCTTTCCGGTCTGTAATCGGATGTCGAAAAGCGTCATCCTTCCGAACAAATTCCGCCCGAAATCGGGACTCAACCCGGGTTCCTACCTCAGCGATGCCAGATCGCTGCCAAGTGCTGCCGCCGCACCGGCTGGGCTTCGTCCCACGGTCCGTCCCACCGCCTTTAGTTCTGGTACCTTGGGAGGATGGTCAGAGTTACAGGGTCCCTTGCAATTGTTTTCGTTCTCTTCTTAGCCGTCGCCGGCGAGCGCGCAACGGCTCCCGGGCAACGTCGTTCCCGAGCACTACACCCTCTGGTTTGCACCCGATCTCGAGAAAGAAACCTTCCGCGGGCGCGAGTCGATTGATGTCGTCCTCACAGAGCCGTCGTCGACGATCACGCTGCATGCTGCCGAAATCACGTTCGGAGAGGTCACGATTACCTCGGGCGGACGCACGCAGACAGCACGCGTCACGCTGGATGAGGCGACGCGAGACGGCGACGTTCACCGTCCCGAGCCGATTGCCGAGGGGCGGGCGACGATTCAGATCGAGTACACAGGAATCCTCAACGACAAGTTGCGCGGCTTCTACATCAGCAAGGCGAATGGCCGGAAGTACGCCGTCACGCAGCTGGAAGCGACCGACGCGCGGCGCGCGTTCCCGTCGTTCGACGAGCCCGCCTTCAAGGCGACCTTCGACATCTCGCTGATGATCGATGCTGGCTGACACGGCCATCTCCAACGGCAAGCAGATATCCGACACGCCAGGACCCGAACCGGGCAAGCACACGCTTACGTTCGCAGCGCACGCCGAAGATGTCGACGTATCTGGCCGCGATGCTGGTCGGCGATTTCGTCTGCCGTGACGGCGCGTCCGACGGCATTCCGATTCGTGTGTGCTCGACCCCCGACAAACTTGCGCTGACGGCCTTCGCACTGGAAGCCGCCGAGCAGCAGCTCGCTTTCTACAACAAGTACTTCGGGATCAGGTATCCCTTCGGCAAGCTCGACATCATTGCCGTGCCAGACTTTTCGGCCGGCGCCATGGAGAATGCCGGCGCGATCACGTTCCGCGAACGGCTGCTGCTGGTAGACCCTGCCACCTCGTCGGTCACCGCGCGGAAGCGCGTGGCCGGCATCATCTCGCATGAGATCGCGCACCAGTGGTTTGGCAACCTCGTGACGATGAAGTGGTGGGACGACATCTGGCTGAACGAAGGCTTCGCGACGTGGATGGCCAACAAGCCGGTTGCGGTCTGGCGGCCCGACTGGCAGGTCGAGCTCGACGACGCCGCGGACACGCAGGGCGCGCTCAGCATCGACGCCATGCGTTCGACGCGCCCGATCCGCTTCAAGGTGGAGACGCCGGCGGAGATCAACGAGGTATTCGACGGGATCGCCTACGAGAAGACCGCCGCAGTGCTGCGCATGATCGAGTCGTACGTCGGATCCGACGCGTTCCGGCAGGGTGTCGCGTCGTACTTGAAGCGATTCGCCTACGCCAACGCGGCGGGTGAGGACTTCTGGAGCGAGGTCGCGAAAGTGACCGGCAAGCCGGTGGACCGCATCCTGCGGAGCTTTGTCGATCGCGCGGGCGCGCCGGTTCTGTTTGTGGAGACGCGATGCACGCCAACAAGACGACCGAAGTCGATTTGACGATGGGGCGCTTCATCGGCGTTCCGGGCGCACCGCGCCAGAATCAGACATGGACGCTGCCGGTCTGCATCCAGGCGGCGGCCGGTCAACCTCGATGTGAGGTGATGGAGCGCCCGAAGCAGACGGTCCGGCTGAATGGCTGCAGCAGCACGGCATCAGGGACCGATGGCAATCCGATATTTGTGAACGCCGACAGCCGTGGCTACTACTTCACCGAGTATCGCCCGACATGGTTCAGCGCACTGGCGCGTTCGGCCAGCACACTCGATGCGGTCGAACGATTGGGCCTGATCGGTGACGAGTGGTGGATGGTCCGCGGCGGCCGGCACGATGTCGGGGTCTACCTCGATCGTCGCCAGCGCATTTGCCAACGACAACGCGAGCGCCGTGATCGGCATGTTGGCCGGACCGGCTGGAGGTCGTTGGAGACGACCTCGTGTCGGCAACCGATCAGCCTGCCTATCAGACCTGGATTCGGATGAAGTTCGGGCCGCAGTTGACGCGCATGGGTCTGCCAGGTGATCGCCAATGACTCCGACGAAGCCCAGATGCGGCGCGCCACGCTGCTCGGGCTGGTCGGCATGCCGGCAACGATCGCGACCTGCAGAAGCGCAGTCGCGAACTGCGTGACGCCGTACCTGAAGGATCCGCGCTCGCTGCCAGCCACAATCGCGGCGACTGTGCTTCGGGTGGCGGCCATGGATGGCGATCGCGCGCTCTACGACCAGTACGTCGCGCAAACTCGGCGCCCTCACCGCGCAGCCAGAGGAGTACTACCGATTCCTGAACGCGCTCCCGTGGTTCAGGGATCCTGCTCTCAGAGCCGTACGCTCGACTACGCGCTCTCACCAGCGGTTCGCACGCAGGACACGGGCACCCTCCTCGGCAACATGATGCTGAAGCCCTGGAGCCGGAGATGACCTGGAGTTCGTGCAAACGAACTGGACGACGATTGTCGAAGACCCTCGGTGAGTTCCAGGGGATTCCGTCGATCATCGGGTCGCTGGGAGGGTTCTGCTCCGCCGATCGCGCGCAGCGAAGTCCGCGCCTTCTTCGAGAAGAACCCGATTCCGTCGTCGCAGCGAGCCGTCCAGCAGTCCATCGAGCGAATCGAGAATTGCGTGGCGCTCAAGGAGCGGCAGGCGAAACCGCTCGCGTCCTGGATCGCGCGGCAGGGCAAGACGTTGTAGCCAGAAATGGAGAGGAGGGTCCTAAGACCCTCCTCTACTGTGGGAAAGCTCGCGGCGCTTTGTCCTGATGTCCCTCGCCTTCGAGAGACTCGAGGAACGCCACGATGGCATCGACCTCGCCCGGGCTCAGGCCTAGCGGCTCGAGCTTGACGTCGAGATAGGGATTCTTTTCCGGCCCCGGGGCTTCGCTCGATCCCGTCCGCGGATAGCGCGGACCCACCGGTCCTCCGTGTCACCGTGCCTCTGCGGCGATCCGCGCTTCCGGCATCTCCGTCTCTCTTGCACGGGAGTCAGTGCGTACCTACCTGAACCTCGTGGCGATAGACCACGAGCTTGACTGCCACGAGTGCTGCGAGAATCAGCCCAATCAGCGGTACCGCCATACCCGTGAACGGTGTCAGCAGCACGAGCACCGCCGCGGCTGGGCCAGACATTCGCGTCTTCTGGTACTCGGGCCGGTCATGGAGTAACCAGAGACAGATCAGAAACGTCGCGACTGGGATCGCCACCGCGAAGCCGGCGCCAACGGGCCCGATCTTCGCGTGGTGCGTGGCCGCGTCGACGGCAGCGGCGAGTCCAGCCCCCACCGCCGCCGCCGACGCGAAGACGAAGTAGTGCCCGTATCCCCAGATGAACGCCTTGCGAAGGCCGGTCAACAGGTCGTGGACGGGCCGGTGAAAGTACAGCCACCACATCGAGTACACGATCAGCAGACCGCCCAGAATGAGCGAAGTCAGATTCGAGAGCGCCTCACCCGAGGCGAGCGCGGACTGAATCGCCGTCGTGGCAGCCAGGATCGATTCGCCCAGGACGATCATCGTCAACAGGCCATATCGTTCGGCAATGTGATGCGGGTGCCACGTCGTCGGCGAGGCACTCTCGGCCCACACCGGCAGGGCAAGATCCAGCGCAACCAGAATGAGGAAGGCCGGCCAAAAGTACTGCGGCACGAGCAGCACCCCGGCCCACGCGGTCTGCACGACGACGAGGCCACCAGCGTAACGATGCGCGGTCGTTCGACGCTCCGGATCCGAAGCGGCTGCCCTGAGCCACTGAACCACGAGGGCCAGTCGCATCACGACGTATCCGCCAATGGTTGCGATATTCGCCATCCGCTCCTCGAACATCGACGGGATGCCCGCCGCGAGTAGCAACGCCCCACTGATCTGCACGAACACCAGTAATCGATACGGCGTGTCGTCGCAGTCGTACGCCGAGGCGAACCAGGTAAAGGCCATCCAGGCCCACCAGAGGGCGAAGAAGACCAGCAGGTAGCCGATCAGGCCCTCGAGCGGATGCAACTCGGCAACGGCGTGATGCAAACCATTGGCGGCCTGGGCGATCGCGACGACGAAGACGAGATCGAAGAACAACTCGAGCGGCGTGGCCGCTCGATGCGATTCGTCCGGCGATCGCGCGGTCATCTGCGCCCACCATCCACGTCTGGCGCTGGCCCCTCCATAAATCGTCTTTTGTTCGGGCATCGCTCGGATTCTACCCTCGCGCCTTGACCTGTCCCCGGCACTGGCCAGCGGGAATGGACGCTACACGGCGTCGCTGTATGAGCTGGACGTCGATACGTGGCAGCGGGTGACTGACTTCATCGAGCGCGCGGATACAATCGACCGAGGCCATGCGACTGGAGATGGACCGGCGGCATCACTGGCGTGATACACCCTCGTTACGCTGACGTTCGTCATGAGTCGCCTGATCCTTTATTTCGCCGGCCTGCGGTTCAACTTCAGCCTCGACTGGATGTGGTTGAGCGATCCGGCGGACCTTCAGGATCGACTGCTTCAAACGATCTACTACTTTCACGCTTTTCCGCCCGGGATGGATCTGCTGTCCGGCATCCTCCTGAAACTCGGCGGAGCGCACGCCGCCACGCTTGCGCAGCTCACGTTCTGGGTATGCGGACTGGTGCTCGTGTCCTCGTTGTACTACCTGGCGCGCGCCGCTGGTCTATCGGCGCCGGTGTCGTTCGTCGTCGTCGTTCGCGTTCTCGTTGCTCCCGCAGACGCTCTACTTCGAGCATCTCTACCTCTACGAGGAGCCGGTCGCAGCGCTTCTCTGTCTGTCGGTTGCTCTTTTCCACGGCGCCCTTCGTCGTCAATCGTGGCAACTGTGGCTTGCGTTCTTCAGCGCCTGCGCCATTATCGGCGTGACCCGCAGCACGTTTCACCTCATGTGGTTCGTCGCGATGATCGGCGCAGCACTGTGGTTCACCCCGGTGCCCTCATCACGTGGGGTCCTCATGCGCCGCAAGCGCACCAGCGACCGTGTTGCTGGCGCTCTACGTGAAGAACCTGATCGTCTTCGGGACGTTCAGCGCCTTCACCTACGGACCGTCGAGCTACGCGCATGTGACGGTCTCCAACCTGGCTCCTGAAGTCAGAGCCGAGTGGGCACGTGAACACAAACTCTCGGCTTTCGCGATGCTCAGCCCGTACGCCGGGCCCCGCGAGTACTTGCGCGTGTTCTCGGGTAGTCCACGCCGCGACTGGCCATCGCAACTGACCGACCTGGATCGGCCTACTGTGCAGGCACCGAACTTCAACCACTGGGTGATTCTGGAGGCAAATCGTCAGCGCAATGCCGATGCCTTCTATTACCTGCGAACGCAACCGGTCGAATATGCCACCAGGGTGCTCGAAGGACTGAGAGACCTCTTCACGCCGTCAACCGAGTGGCACCCTTACACGGGAACGGAACGTTCCCCGCATTTCCAGCACCGCAGTGTCCTCGGTGGTTACGAGGCGAGCGTCAATCGCCTGATGCATGGCTTCCCTGTCAGCCGGGTTGGCCTCTACCTGTTTTTACCGATCGTGATGATCTGGCCGCTCGGCGCGCGTGGCAACTCTCGCGGGCGGACGATCGGGATTCGCATGCGCGCGGTGTCATGCTTTGGCTGTGCCTGTTCAACGTGACGTACGTCGTCTGCATCAGCAGCGCGGTCACGTTTCTTGAATCGCCCCGCTATCGCTATCAGGCGGAGTCGTTGATTTGGGTGATGACAGCAATGTGCGTGGCCACCCTCTGCACCGAGGCAGCCGGAAGGCGGAATCGCAAGACCGTCAGTGAGCCTCAATTTCCGTAACGGCCACGGTGCCGTGCCATCGTCCACGTCGCTAACCCGCTAGATTTTCCACACGCTTTCACGATCTCTGCGATTGAATCCGCCCCGGAACGTCCCTTGCGATGGCTGACAGGTCATGCCATTTGCGCTCGCCACCGACCTCGCCATCGACCTCGGCACGGCCAACACGCTGGTCTTCGCGCGAGGCCGGGGCGTTGTGCTCAGTGAACCCTCGTTGATTACGTTCAACACGGCCACCGGCGCGATCGAAGCCGTCGGCAACGAAGCGCGCGGGATGGTCGGCCGCAATCCGGAGAACCTGCGCCCCGTCAAGCCGATTCGTGACGGCGTCATAGCCGACTTCGATGCGGCCGAGAAGATGCTGACGCACTTCATCCGCAAGACGAACCGGCAGGTTGGCGGTTGGGTACGTCCGCGCATTGTGATCGGCGTGCCCGCCCATATCACGCCGGTCGAACGCCGAGCCGTGAAAGACAGCGCCTACCGCGCCAAGGTGAGCGAGGTGTTTCTCGTCGACGAGCCGATGGCGGCCGCCTTCGGCGCCGGCCTTCCGGTCACCGAACCGGGCGGGAACATGATCCTCGACGTCGGTGGTGGCACGACCGACATCGCTGTGATCTCGCTCACCGGCGTCGTGATCAGCCGCTCGGTGCGTGTCGCCGGCGACGCGTTCGACCAGGCCATCATTCACCACATGAAGAGACGGCACGAGCTGCTCGTGGGTGAGCGAACCGCCGAAGACATCAAGATTCAGATCGGGTCTGCCACCGCGCTCGAGACTCCCATGACGATGGAGGTGAAGGGCCGGCATCTCGGGAAGGGCGTCCCCGTTCGCGTCACGATCTCCGACGGCGAGATCCGGGAAGCGATCGGTGAGCCGCTCAAGACGATCCTCAAGCTGATTCGAGAAACGCTGGACCAGATTCCGCCGGAGCTGTCAGGCGATATCTACGATCGCGGCATTGCCCTATGCGGCGGCAGCGCCCTTCTTCGGAATCTCGATCGACTCATACAGCAGGAAACGCAGCTGCCGGTGCAGGTCGTCGCCGAACCGCTTTCGGCCGTCGTGCTCGGCGCTGGAAAGATGCTTGCGGACAGGGGCCTGCTGAAGAGACTCGCCGTCAACTAGACGAACTCCCTCTTCGCGACGGCTCCGTACATCTACGGAGGGTGAGGTGTGCCCGGCCCTCGCGCACGCCCGAGCGACGGTAGAGCTTCTCCGCAATTGCCCTCGTTGAGGGAGCCACAGCGCCGGAGTCCCCTGACGTAGGCGGTGGATCAGGATTCGCGACGAAAGCAATCAGGAAAACGGCCGGCCAAAAGGTCCGGCCAGATTATGCGCTATTGACGTCGGCCGCTTTTGCCTCAGTATCGAGATCCATCAACCAGATGTCACCCCTGAAGTCGCCGAGTACCAGGATGATCTCATCGGGTGTGGCGATCGGCGCCGTGCCTGTGAAGTAGGTAGGCATCAGCATTTCGGTGGACGTGTACACCGGAAACGGTTCGCCGTCCACGCACCCCGATGCGGCGAATCTGCAAGCACGAACAGCGCTCCGGACCAGCGGGTTGGTGCCCGTAGGCGTGTAATAGATCAACCGTCCGTCCGCTGACCAGAAGGGATGGCTGGCCGCTCGATCCACCACGACCCACGCCGACTCTGGAATGGGCAGGCCTCCGAACGGTGCTACACACACGCTGGTCGATTCGCCCTGGCGCGATGCATCGAACGCGATCCATTGCCGATCCGGGGACAGCCTGGGATTCCTGACCGACCGGTCGGCGCTCTCCAGCACGCTCTGCTGATCCGCGGTCTCCGTATCGATCACGGCAATGGAGTTCAGGCGCGCGAACCGTTCGATGACGAGCCGCCGTTCATCCACCCACTCGCGCGGCCGGCCGCCGCAGTCATCACCGAGCTTTCGCCACGTCCCGTCGGACAGGCCGACGATGAAGATCGGACGCAACGCTCGCTCCCCTCCCGGCATCCTGGTGCCGTAGGCCAGAAGGCGCCCGCTCGGGGAGATGGCGGGATACCACTTGGCACCGGCGGGCCCCTCGACGAGAACCCGTTCAGATCCGGTTCGGAGGTCTCTCACGAAGACGTCGCCGCCTCCGAGCCGCACAGAGAAATACGCGAGCGTGCGGAAGTCGCTCGTGAGCGACAGGTAGCCGAGGATGCCGGGCCCACGCGTCATCCGGCGCAGCGGATCGCGTGCGATGCCGCTCGAGGGATCGATGGCCACCGACCACAGATTCGCATCGGCGCGGCTGCTGATGAACGCCAGTCGCCCGCCGGCCGCCGTCGGAAACCATGCAGATTCACTGCTTGTCGTCAACCGCTGCTGGCGCTACCGTCTGTGGAGCCGTGAACGGAACGATTCTCTGCCGGTACAGATTGATGCCGTTGGGGCTGGCCGCCGAGAAGATCAGCGAGTCGCCTACCCACGCCGCTCCGGTCGGCATGGTGAACAGGTTCGCCTCGCCGAGCAGCCGCGCAACCAGTCTGGTGTCGATCGGCGGAGCGCCATCGATCGGCACCATCCACCAATCCGGGTCGAGCGTCGGCTGAGCGCGGGTGTACGCGAGCACGGATCGGCTGTCTGGCGCCCAGACGACGCAGGCCACATCGACCAGTTGAGAGCCGACGCTCCGTCCCCCGGAACCATCGCGCGTCACGATTCGAATGCCGGATCCATCGCTCGGCACACAGGCGAGCCAGAGACGATTCGGCGACACGCTACCGCGGCTCGCAGCCCGTTGCAGGAGGCGCGGTTCGCCCCCCAGCGTTGGAACCTCGTAGACGTTGAGGCCCAACTCGTCGGCGCCCGTGAAGATGATCCGCGTGTCGTCTGGGGAGAACGAGAGATGGGAATACTCTCGCGCCCGGTTCGTCAGGCGCAGCGCCGCGCCACCAATCTGCTGGATCCAGATCTGCGGGGTCATCCCATCGTCGGCGTCCGAGACATAGGCGATCAGACGAGCGTCGGATGACAGCACGGGCCAGCTGGTCATGGCCGACGTCTGGGTGACACGCTCGAGGCGTGGAGCGGCCGGCGCACTGGGCGCGTCCGATGTCGATGGAGCGGCGAGAGTGACTCGCCGGCTTTCCCACCAGGCCGCCAACTCCTCCCGGCGCGCGTAGATGCTGCCGCGCTTGTCGTGGGCGAGGCGGTGCACCGGCAACCCCTCCTCGCGCTCCCATCGCTGGACGGTACGGATGCCCCGGCCCAGATACGCGGCGATCTCTTTCCAGGAATCGAGCCGGTCCTCGGGGGCGGAAGCGCGGCTCGGCTTGGGTGTCGCGTCCCGCTTGCCGACCATGAAGACCCTCAGGATAGCGCAGACATGCGCCAAAAGACGCCACGTCGTCGCTGGCACGTCGTGGCGCTTGAGCCGCAACGCCGCGAGTCGGAGACTGGCTCCGCGTTCGACACGGCGACTCCGGAATGAGCCGGGCGCCAGGAGACCAGCACAGAACGGGAACACAACGCAAGGAGCACGTCATGACTACCACGGCACAGAAGTCCACGTCGCTGGGACACGCGGTCGATCACACCCGTAACGAGCACATCAGAGCCGTCAATGCCGGAGACGTCGAGGCGGCAGTCGGCCAATTCGCGCCAGACGGCGTCTTTCTCCCGCCCGGCGCCCCGGCCCTGAACCGGCGCGGCAATGCGCGCGTGGTTCACCCAGGTCTTCGGGTTGTTTCACGTCCAGGGATTCACCATTCAGCCCGATGTCGTTGAGCAGTCCGGCGACATCGCGATCGAGCATGGCCAGTGGAGCGCAACGTTCCAGCCCAAGGACGGGTCGCCCTCCAAGCCGGGAGGCGGCACCTATCTGACGGTCTACGCGCAGCAGGCCGACGGCAGCGCCCTCATCCTCCGCGACACGTTCAACGGCCTGCCTGGGTAACAGGCGCGGGAACGCCTGGAACAGGAAGCGAGGAGCACCATGAGCGAACAAGCCAACGTGCGGACAGTCGAGGCCATCTACGCCGCCTTCGGCCGCGGCGACCTGGGGGCGGTGTTGACCACGCTCGCCGAAGACGTGGCGTGGCGGCATCCGAGGCCTGATGACATCCCGTGGGGAGGCGAGCGCCACGGGCGCGACGCCGTCGCGGAGTTCTTCATCGCGACGAACCGTTACCTGGAGGTCGAGGAGTTCACACCCGAGCAGTTCGTGGCTCGAGACGACCAGGTGATCGTCTTCGGGCACGAGCGCATGCGGACGCGAGCCGGCGGTCGGGTCTACGGCACCGACTGGGTGCACGTGTTCACGATGCGGGACGGCAAGATCGTCGGCTTCCGCGAATACACCGACACGGCCACGATCGTCGAGGCGCTGCGCCAGCCGGTACGGCCCTCACCCGCCTTTACAGAGATGTGACTGGCTCCGGCCGCAAAGAGGCAAAGACAGGGTGTCGTAGAAAGAAGTGTGCGATGAGCTACTCGGGAAGTCGGTTGACCCCCGACGCTTTGTATGTGTTGGAGATGAGTGCCAACGACGTGAGCGATGCGCTGGACGCCGTCGCGCATCCCCGCACATTGCCACACTAGCGACTTAGCTATACGCTCATCGGACCTAGCGCGATAGGTCGATTCTGTCAAAGATCTTCTTCGCCGGAATCGGAGTCTCGCGATAGCGGCGCAGCGATTCCGTTTTCGAACTCGAGGAAATGCAATGCCGACGATCGAGCAAAACAACGAGCTCTGGGACGAGAAATACGAGTGGCCCGAGCAGGGCGACGAATGGTCACGCGTCTGGGGCGGTGTGTCGTCCCAGTGGTTCGGCACGCTGTTGCCGCGTCTCAAGTCCTTCGTGCCGGCACCCACGATCCTCGAGATCGCACCCGGGTTCGGGCGATGGACGCAGTTCCTGCGACCGCTCTGCTCGAAGCTGGTTCTCGTGGACGTCAGCCCTAAGTGCATCGCGGCCTGCCAGCGGCGGTTCGCCGGCGACGAGGGGATCCAATATTACGTGAACGACGGACAGTCGCTCGCGATGGTTGCCGATGAATCAGTCGACTTCGCCTTCAGCTTCGACTCGCTCGTGCACGTCGAGGTCCTTTAGTCGTCGGCTACGGTGTACGAAGCGCGCGGTAAAGCTCGCGCCACACGGCGTCGGGTTCCTGCATCATTCCAATATCGGGGCTTTCGTGAATCCAGGCACGGGTGAACTCGCGGACGGCATGGTGAATCGTCACTGGCGAGCGCAGTCGGTGTCGGCCGAACTCGTTCGCCAGGCGTGCGACCGCCACGCGCTCGTGTGTCTCAGCCAGGAGATTGTCAACTGGGGCTGAGACCATCTCACCGACACCATCTCGGTCGTGACGCGAATCGGCTCGAAGTGGGGGCAGAACAACGTCGTCCGGCACAACGGCGACTTCATGCGCGAAGCGGAGGCGACCAGCAGGACTCGCGTCGCTCTACGATTGGGGCCAGCTCGGTCGCGGTGCCGACGAAGGAAGCAAATAGGGTCGAGCGCTGGATGTTGAAGCTTGGCCGCCCAAAAAAGTCTGGCCTGTGATTGAAGATATGGACCACCTGCCGGCGCCGTCAACTCGGCGCATCGCAATTTACACTTCCCGTCCTGATTCACCGTTGGCGGCCAACCAGTTGGAGGCGATCCAACGATACGCGTGTGCCATGGGCTGGGTAACCGTGGCCATCGTGGAGAGCGATGAGCAACGGCTCCTTGACCTTGCTGCATCGCACTCGCTTGACGTGGTGCTATGCTGGCGGACCAGCGACCTCCGACGCGCGGAGTCCCTGGTTCAACGACTGTCTGTACATAGCATCGAACTTCTGGCAGTGGGGCCCGAAGAAGGCCGGCGTCACCGCGCCCAAAAAGGAGTCCCCCAAATTCACGACTCTCCTTCGCGATCTTTCCATCCTCATGGACGCCGCCTGCGACCGCACCGATGAGCTAATCTCCTCCCGCGGCTCCAGCCACAGCGGCTCCGCCTACCGCCTCGGCGCAATGTTCCACAGAATGCGAGCGGGCGAGAACCATGGCAGTGCGACCGTTGGTGCAATGAGTCGGCTCGCATCCGCCGATTCCAGGGGCTCCCCGTCGCCGTCCACGCGGAGAGCGCCACGTCCCATGAAGTCAGACTGGTGCACGCCACGCTCGCTGAGCGGTTTGTCGGGCAGTTTACCTGAGCGTCAGGCTAGCCGCTCGCCCGTGCCGCAAAGACCCGGTCGTCGCACACTCGACGCACACCGAATCCTTTTGAGCCTCATTGCAACATGCGAGTGGACTTTAGGATGAGTGCAAGGAAGGCCCGTCGGACGGGCCTGAAGTTGGTGCCGGGGGCGGGAATCGAACCCGCACATCTCTTGACAGATTCAGGATTTTAAGTCCGATCTCGGCCCCTACGCGCGCCCCAATCCGATCAATGACTTAGTGGAATTGCTCCGGAAATCACGACCCTCGCCTCTTTCAACGATTACACCGATTACACTGTGTTTGTTCCTAATAGGGACAATTTAGGGACAGCGGATAAGGAGAAGGCGATGGGCTCGTGGATGAAGCCGACTCGACGACGACGGGCGCTGGTGCTCGGGGCGCTCGCCCTGTTCATGGCGCTGTTCCCGGTCGCGGTGACCCGGGCCCATCCTGGCAGTGGGGGACGACGGCGTTCGTGGCGGCGGTTGCGCTCTATCTGTGGTGCACGCCCACGAAGCGCGAGCCCGTTGACGTGTGGAAGCCGGAACGAACACCACGGTACAGGTGATCTGCCCGGCCTGTCACTCGGCCGGTCGCGCCGGTCTTTGGTCGCGTGCGCGTTCGAGGGCAACTCGGTCTGATCCATCTTGGCTGACGCGCGACAGAAGACAGAGCACGGCGCACGACGCGGGATCACGCATGCCAAATGAGTCTGAAATCAAACTACAGCGTGCCCACGCCGAATTGAAATATCGGCTTGACGCGGTCAATTTCGAGGAGAAACATCTAAACACTTCGCTCGCCGGGACCGAGCAATTAATCACAACAGCAGCATGGCTCGCAGGCTTGGCCTCAGCGGGGCTGCTGGTTCTCATAGAGGGAATAGCAAAAATAGGAGACTTCGAAAAAGGCAGGAATTATGCGTTCATATCAGTAATTCTGTTCGTGACATCTCTGTTGCTCGCATCGTTTGGGTACTTTGGTATTATCGTCAGCGACCTCACCACTAGAGTGATGCGGAGCCGCTGTAGCCAGGCGCAGAATGCACGAAACACTCCCCGACGCAAACAGACTGGATATCGGCCCTGACGTACATACTTGAATCGCTCGCTACATCGACGGCTTTACATACCTCGACAAAAATAGGAGCGCTGGCCATATTGGCGTTAGTCGGCCAGGCCGTTCTAGTCATTCTCGGCTACGTGTATGTTTTAGTTACCGTAGCCGTCATTGGATGGCGCTAGCTAGCGCGGGATCTTGAGTCCATCCGCGCGCGACTCGTTTGCAATACCGCGCGAGAAAATGACCAGGCATCGGCGGCGCGCCTGGAGCGCCCGAATCGCGCTCGTCGCGCGGCGACGACGCCGCGAGTGTTCGCGTTCACAATCCGCGAACAATCCGCGAAAACATATTCACGGCACTAGAACAAAATCCGTGAGAGACTCCCCCGTGCCGAAGTGAGCGGCAAACGCGGGGGGTTTTGAGTGGTGCCTTTCCTCTCCGCGAAACCGGTCGCTTCGGTTCCGTCAGATCCGTCGCCGAAGAAAATGCGTCGCACCTTCAGAGGCCCAAACATGCGCACGCTGATCGTCATCGCGCTCACTGCCATCGTGATCACAGTTGCCCCAACACGCGCCGAGGCCATCCCGTTCCCGCTCGACGTGTCATCCGCGATCGTTAGAGTCAACGGCGAGATCGAGACGGCCGTGATCGGGAGGACATTGTCTGGGTTTGTCGAGATCGACTTTGATGTATCGGCCTTGGTCGGTACGGTGTACACGGGACAGACCTTGTCTCTGGATTTCGTCTTTGCGCGACAATCTGCTCGCTCGTCTCTATCACGCGCCAGATTTCGTCTTTCAATTGAGGGCCGATGGGAGGGCCGATGGCGTCTGCACTGGCGACTGCCCGGCCACGCCGGAGCCGTCGACCGGGTATCTGCTCGGGCGCGACGGGCAACCCCTCGAGTGCACCCGTCGAGATCGGCCATCTGCAATCCGGGGTCGACGTTGTGCTCGGCCTGCGTCCGCCGCGCTTGCGCGGGTTGACCGACGTGTCCGGGCGCCCACGCCGACATCGTCCTGCCCTCGTCGGGTGAGGTCGCGACGGATGCCTCTATGCGCTGGGTTTTCCTGCCCCTAAATTTTCCATGGATTATCGACTCACCAACAGTCAGATTTGATACGGCCGCACAACTGCCCGAGCCCTCATCCCTGCTCTTGCTGGGCGCTGGGCTGGCGGGACTAGCGGGCCTCAAGGGCCTCAAGAAGTTCAGACGCTTCGTATGAAAAGCTGCCCGTTCTGCGCTGAGGAAATCCAAGACGCTGCAATCGTCTGCAAACACTGTGGGCGCGACTTGACTCCGCCCGCTCCTCCCGCGGCAGCTCCTCCCGCGGCACATTCATCGACGTGGAGAAGGAGCCTCTTAGGAATTGTTCTTATCTTTGGGCTTCTCTTGACTCGCTACGCTACTGATGTTACGCTTTGAAACATCCGGTCCGTCACGCCCGACAAGAGGCGCAAGCCATTGAATGCGCTGACTCCGGGTCTTACACCGCTGAGTTCATTCCTGGCTCTGCGTCAAATCCTGTCGATAACTTGCAAGTTACCTTTACAAAGAAGCCGACTTCAACGGAGGCCGAGGCCGCGCTTCGACGCTGCATCGACGCCGCGTCTAAGACTGTTCGCATCAACTACGAGACGCTGGTGAACGCTTGGTTCAACGAGGAGGGTCCGCTTCCGCTGAGCGACGGATCTGATCATCTAGCTTACGACCCGAAAACGGGCAAGGTCCAGACGTGGAATGAGCGCAAGGGCGTGAAGCCAAACTAGACCCAATGGGGTGATGCAGCTTAATGGGACCGGTGAAACCCGAACAGGCCCCTACACGGGCCAACGCGCCCGAGGCTATTCGGGTCACCGATCAGCCGTCCACCGCCACATGCGGGCGGTCCGGCGGACCTTCCCCTGCCCACGCCTCCAACTGGCGGCGCAAGTCCTGAAGCACGGTCTGTCGGATGCGGTCGGCCTCCTCCGCGTACTCTTGAACGAGCTGTGGGATATCGTCCTCATCGACATGGGGACAGCAGCACAACGCCGTTTCGAATTTGCGGGCCTCGTGCGAGCTGTGATCGATCATTTGTTCGTTGATGCGGCGCAACGCGGCGTCGACCGAGATCATCCGAGCGCCTTCCCCGATTCGATGATCGCCAGCCGGCTTTCGGCTTCCGCGAGGCGCCGCGTGAAGTGCGCTTCAATGGCAGCGACACGCGCTTCCACCATCGTGTCGATCGCTTCGGTGACCATCGTCGCGAATTGGTCCGGCGTAAACGGGGCTGCCCCGTGCCGGGGCTGAGCGGCAGCTTTCGTGCGGGCGGCCGCGCGGTCGCGGAACGCGTGACAGGCGGCGTCTTGGCCGTAGAGGGTCGCCAGCGCTTGAATCTGGCGATCGCTCAAGTCCCGCGCCCGGTACGGCCGGGGGACCGAGCAGTCCGTGCCGGGCGCGAGCGGCTCGACGTACCTCGGCCGAGAGCGTCGAGACCGCACGCCGGGCGACGAGATCCGTGGACGCGCTCATGCGGCCGCCGCCATCCACGCGACGGCGTTCGCGCGTTTCGTCCAATTGATGCTGCGTTCGACCAGCAGCGCGACGAGGTTGCTTTGAAACAGTCGCAGCGTCGTCGTGCTGGGCGCGCCGACGCCGTCGTCCATCAACACATCGCCATGCGTCGAGGTCACCATGCGCGCGCCGTCATCGCTGATGGCAAGGCCGGCCGCATCGACCGCCACGAGGTTCGTGCCAACGCCCGGCGAGATGACCACTCCACACCCAAGGGCGAGGAGGCTTTCGAGCATCACACACATTTCTGCCGCGCGGCCCCAACCGGTGATGAGGTACGGGTTCGTTGGTGCGCCGTCAGAGATCGCCGCCAAGAGGGCGCCGACGTCCTCGGCGATCGCGCCGCTCCCGGTGACGGCGGTCAGGCCATTGGTGAGCGACGCCGGTCGGCCGGCGGTCGCCCCGGACGCGGGATCGAAGGCCGCGAGGTCGATGGCCGCGGCGCACGCGGAGGCCAAGCTGCGCGTCAGGCTGTCAATCGTCCCCGGTGCGACTGCGCGCGCCAGTTCGGTCGAAATCACGATCTGGCTTTGCACTTTGCGCGGCAGCAGATCGGCGGCATTAAAACCCATGCTCGTCACCGGTTTCCGCATGCCTTGCTCGACCCACGTCGCCGTGGGCATCGTCGTCTGCACGCGGCCCGAAGTATTCGGCGGCAGGGACAGGACCCCCTCGAGTCGTCCGAGCGCACTGATGCGATTGACCGCGGCGAGAAACGCATCGGCCGAGGGGGCGCGCCGATGGCACTGGTCGTGTCCATCGCGGTGATCGCCGCCTTCGTGATCGCGGTGTCGTCACCGAGACAGCGTGCCAAGTGGGCGCGGCGCACGCTGCCGTCGCTCTGCCCAATCCAGGTCGCGAGGCTCGACGCGACGAAGGCGCGCGCGAGGAGCGCCTGCTCGCGACGATGGGTGATTTCGCTCAGTCGTTCCATGTGCCCGAGTATCTAACCGTCCACAGGATGGCGAGGCAAACTCACGAAACCCAATCGATGTGGAGTCCTCGGCGGGTCACGTGACAACCCGCCGATGTCATCGGATGCGCCACACCAAACCGCTGGCGTCCGCGCCGACGCGCGCCACCGTCAACCCGTCGACGGCGCCGCGCCGTTCCAAGCGCCGGAAGCACCGCCCGAGGCTGCGCGGATTCTCATCGCAGTCGGCGCGCGCCAAGGCCGCCGCCAATGCGGTATCGACGCGCGCATGGCGCACGACCTCGGCGGCCGAGAAGCGCACGGCGTCGCCCACGACCCGCGCGACCGCGGCCAGCACGCGCTGGTCGTCCTCGTCGCGGCCCGACGCGCGCGCCTCAAGCCGCTCTTCCACGCGCGACAGGCGCGCCGCGAGCTCGTCGAGCCGCCGCTCGACGTCGTCGACGTGCACGTGCGCGCGCAGCATCGTCATTGCCGGCGCCCGTGCTTTTTGACGTCCCAGATACTGAAGGCGGGATCGTCGAGCGCCTCCTGGCCATGCTCGGCCACGTATACACGTAAGGTTTCGGCGAAGGGCCACCGCGCGGCGTCGCGGTGCTCGGGATGCGCGTCGAAAAATTCCACGCGGACCTTTTCCCAGTCTGCAAGAAACGCCGACCAGCTCCGCCACCGGGAGCGGCCCCGGTCCAGTTGCGGACTCCAACCGACGATGAACGAGAGGACCGCTTCGAACGTCGACAGATTGTCCAGCCGGAGCCCCGACCGCGCCGTCGTGCCGCGCAAGCGCCGTCTCATGATCGCGGCTCCAAATCGAGACTGCGCAGCAACAGCGTCGCGATGCGCACCTCCCGGTGCACGTGGCGTGGGTCCATGTCGGCCGCGGCCTGCAGCGCTTCGAGGCGCGCGCACGACAAGCCGTAATTGCGGAGCACCTCCACGGCGCCCATGTCCCAATCGCCATAGGTCCCCAGGAGCGACAGCACCACACGGCGCGCAGTGCCAGAGAGACCCCGGAGCGCCGCACGACGGAGCCCCGTCGAGACGCGCGGCGGTGACGCGGGCGTCGCGCGGGCGGCGGCATCGAGGAGATGCTGGTGCCTGTCCGCTCGATAGGTGTTATCGCGTAGGTGGAATGCGATTGGTTTGGGCGGCCGGCCGGATCGTCCTGCTCTTCCAGACATCGCAAAACTCAAAAAAACTCGCTATTTTTCGACGAGACGTCTACGGTCGGGCTCGGCGGTCGGGGGACGATGTCGAGCGAAACATCTTCCTACCCGCCCGGTCGAGCTGGGCCCCTGCGATTGGTCCCAGCCAACGGGCACGCACCACACCACAACTGACGCGCCGCGGTCCGCGACCGGTTGGCGGTACGCACCCAAGCGGAGGCATCATACGCAGCGTGGCGAGTCGCATCACGAACATCAGAATCGAGCGCGGCCAGCTCGCCAACCTCGCCATCTATGGCGCGCGACGCAACGCCGCGCCGCGGCGCCACGAGACCCTGCAGACGGTGGTTCCCTTTCAGTGGCGCGTCGGCGCGGCGGCCGCACCGTCTGCCCTGCCTCGCACGGGTCGTGTCGCTCACGGGCGCGTAGACCGTCGAGGTCGCGAGTCGTCGGGGACATAAGGGGATTGTTTCGCGCACGAAACAACGTCTCTCAAGCGTGCTGTCGCCGCCACTGCTGTCGCCGCCACAGACTGCCATGCGCGCCGAAGACCCGTTCAAATCGACTGTGATTCACTCCGAAATAGACCACCATCGAAGGAAACGGCGCGGACTCCTCGTTGCCGACAAACGTCAGACGGCCACGCCAAAGCAGACGCTTGCCCATCGTCGAATGGGAAACTCCTCATCATCGATCCAGGCGGTCAGCGTATCGAACCACTCGGTATCAGGCCGTGCCGACACTAACGCGATCAGTTCCGTGACTTTGCCGCGCTTCCACTCCGCGCGGAGCTTCTCGATCCAAGGCTCGATCTGGCGACCATAGGGCGGATTCAAAAATACGCGGCCTTGCCAGGACTGTTTCAGACCGTCATCAGAAGCGGTGTAGTGCTGATGCGCGGCGACGTTCGGTGCCTCGGCGCTATTGCTGCAGGGGTCAAGATCGATCTCGCCCAAGACTTCGCGCACGAGCTCGAGAAACGGTTGCGGCGTGTAGTGCTCTGCCGTCTTGGATGAAAAATGCACCGACGGCGCTGCTGGTTCAGTCTTCGGCGTCGGCGTCGGCTTCCGTGGGGCCGCAACCTTACCCTGAAGTTTCGCGCGGGCATTCTGCATGGTCCGTTTCGAGATGCCGTGCTTCTGGCCTTCCGCGACAGCCCCGCGAGCACAGGATATTTCGTCGAGCCGCCTTTCCTCCCGGCGGTCGGACTGAATGACCGCGCACGGTGGCGCGGTCATTCAGGAGTCGTCCGGCTTCCATGGTCTTCACGATCAACTCGGCTTGCTGTTCCTTCGACAGATGGCGGCGACGGATGTTCGCGGTGATCACGTAGGCCGCGGGGTCGGTCAACGACGCCTCTCGCTTCGGTTTCCCGAGGTGCCCGTTCGCCAGGAGGAATTGCGGCCATTTGTGGCTGACCTCGTAGCGAAACAGGTCCCGATCGCGATACTTCGTCTTCCAGGGTTCCGCTGGATTGCCGGTGGGGCGCACGCCGAGACGGTCGAGCGCGGCCAATCGATTCCGACCATCCAGGACGAACCACGGCGTGGTCTGCGAGAGCGGGCTCGTGGACGTGTCCGCCAAGACGCATACGCGTTCGCGCAGGCCGTTCTGCTTGATGTCCGCGGCGAGCGCGTCGAGCTCGGCGTCGGTCATCATCGGGTAGCAGGCCGCGCAGGGGTGCGGCGGATACAGATCGCGCCAGGACGTCGCCGTCGTCGGTGTGGTTGTAGACTTCGCTGTCGCCATTGGTTGCCCTGCTCCTTTCCAGGGTGATCGGGACAAGGCCGCTCGGCGTGTTGCTGGCGCGCTGAGCGGTCTGCACTTCTTCGTCATTCCGAATTCCGTTGTGGTCGTCGACTGGTCGCACCGATCCAGGCCATCGAGGCCGCCGTCTCGAGCCGCTGTTCGTCGACGTCATCCCCCTCGGTTTGACGAACCAGGTTCTTGAGCTCGTCTTTGCTGTGACAGCGCGCCACGACTCTGTTGGCGGCTTTCATCATGCGAACGAGGGCCTCGTGGGCGCGGTCCTCTTCCTCTTTTTTTTTCTTGGTGTGGTGAGCCAGCGAGCGCGGAACGCGCGACGGGGGTCTTTGTACCGGTTTCTTGTACAGGGTCTTTATAGGATTGGTGGAAGTGGGCTTCCACGGTTTCAGGAAGCCCACTTCCACTGTTGAAGCTCAAAACTTCCACGGTTGGCGGCGCTGCACTTCCACTGTTGCTCGTGGAAGGGTGGAAGTGGGCTTCCACTGTTTGAACGTCTTGACTGTGGAAGTCGGCTTCCACGGTTTCGGGTGGCGGTTCGGTGGCTTTGTTCTCCTTCAGCACCGGGTCGAACAGCAGCGTGTATCGGTGCCCGCCGAACTTGGCCGCGCCCTTCTCGATGCAGATGAGGCCGAGGTCTTCCAAGGCACGCGTCACGGTCCACACCTGCCGTTGCGAGAGACCGACGTGTTTGGCGATGGTTCGCTTCGACGGATACGCGTCTCCGGCCTCGCCACGGGCATAGTTGGCGAGCGTGAGGAGCACGGCAAACTCAGACGGGTTCTTCCAGATCGGGTCCATCGCGAACACGGCGCGCAGATACGGCAGACTCACGACGATGATCCCGCCCGTGACTCGGCGAGCTCGATCACCGCGACCGATGAGCCCACGCGTTCAACACCATCGCGCCACCGACAACTATCGTGCGCGCGACACTCGAGGTCGTAGGCGAGTTCTCGGACGATCACCTCCACGGGTTGGCCGCATCGCTCGGCGACCGCGATGAGGAGGTCGTCATCCAGAGTGATGGTCAGGACGATCGTGACGTTCACGAGGCCACCTCGCCTTCGTAGCGGTGATCGATGGCCCGAATGAAATCGCGCCGCGTCATCGTCTTCAGGACCTTGCCGAGCACGCGACTGCCGCTCTCGCTCAGCCCGACGGAGACGAGCCACACCTCGTCGCCCAGATCCCAGTGCACGGGCCGCTCGTGTCTCGCCATCGACTTGGCGCCGTGCTTCCACCAGAACCCGTAGCGCCCGAAGTGCAGGCGATCGGTCCACGTCGCGTGGTAGAGCCACCACATGCGGCCATAGAACCGCTCACGGGCCGCGATCGCGTCGGCGGAGAGGTACCCGCTTTGGAGCTCGATGACGAGGCCCGTGATCGTCACGATGTCGGCGCGATGCACTTCGTCGCCGTGTCGGAGGACGACTTCGGTTTCGTAGCCGTGATGTTTCCAGGTGCGATGCCAGGTCGTTTCCGGCTCAGACCACGGGTCGCAGTCGAGCACGCGGTGCGCCCAGTGCCAACACACGATCGGGCCGCACTTCGGAATCACATCTGCCGCGCAGGCCGGACAGGTGCCAGTCAGCCCGGGCGCAGCTTCGCGGATACCGTCCGCTGTCTTGGCCAGCATCATCGGGGTTCAGCCGCGCGCGGTTGCAGGCCCGTCGCCGTGCGTGATGGTCATGGCGTGGTGATTCATGACGCCTTCTCCGTCGACGCCGCGATCAGTCGCTCGAGGTCGACCCTCTTGACCCACGTTCTTTTGCTATCGCCCAGCCGCACACGGGGCAGGTGTCCGTCAATCACGAGCTGCCGCACGCTGGTGTAGGGCACGCCGGTTTCCGCGGCTGCCTGCTGCAGCGTCATCAGCAGGGGGGTCTTCTGCTTTTTCTCTCCAGCCATTTGCTCCGCCTCCAGCGGTTCACAGCGTCCCGCACATTTATCTAGATTACATACCGTGCCGGGTGTTATTCTCAGCGCGCGGCGCAACGTGTGGTTACTGTGAACGATTCGACCGCTTAGTCAAGAGCCGTTATCAGGTCGTCAAAATGGCAAATAAACGGGACACACCGGAGGCCCTGCTGCAACAGGTCGTGACGGACTTGGAAAGCGGCTTGGAAAGGGACGAACCGCCCCGCGTGCGAGGGGCAGTGCTGGCGTTACTCGCCAGGGGTCCGCTGCTCTGTAGCGACGCCTTGCGACAGGAACTTGATCACCCGAGCCCTGACATCGCCGTGATCGGCGCCGAACTGGTCGCGTTTCTTCGTGAAGTCGTGCGTCTTCGCGGCGCGACGATCGTTCCATCCGGTTACGGCATCGGGCTCAAGGGCCGGATGCATTTTTTCGCGCCCGCGACCGATGCTCGCGTGACCCTCGTTGCCGCGGGCTCGCTGCGCGATGTCGCCGTGTTGCAACTGGTACTGCTGCTGGATCAGGTCGGACTGCACAACATCCAGTTCTGCCCGAGTCCCGGGTGCCCGAAGCTCTTTATCAAAAGCTATCGCCGCTTGTTCTGTTCCCTTCGTTGTCAACAGAGGGAAATGAAACGCCGATCGCGACAGAAGGCGCGCGACCAACAGGAACAACAGAGCCGCTCGCGGCGGCGGCGGCGGCGCGTGACCACACGTCAACAGAAAGGACGATCGTAATGGGAGAACTCCGACAACGCGGGCGGGTCTGGTGGCTTCGCTACTACCGAAACGGGAAGCGGGAGGAAGAAAGCTCGGGCTCGACAAAAAAGAAGGCCGCAATCGATCTCCTGCGACTTCGAGAGGGGGACATCAGTAAAGGGCTGCCGGTCACGGCCAGTATCAGCCGCTTGCGTTTCGATGACGCCGTCGACGACGTCAAGACCGATTACCGAGTGAACGGCAAGCGTTCACTCGATGACGTCGAGCGCAGAATCACCCTGCATCTAATGCCGTAATTCGGCGGCATGCGGATGAGCGCCATCACGACGGCCACCATCCGGAGCTACATCGCGGAGCGTCAAGACAAGGGCGCCGAGAATGCAACCATCAACCGTGAGCTCAGTATCGTCAAGCGAGCCTTCCGGTTGGCCCTTCAGGCCGGCAAGCTGCTGCACATTCCCCACGTCCCGATGCTACGGGAAGACAACGTGAGAACCGGGTTCTTCGAGCGCGACGAGTTCGAGGCCGTTACGGCTGCTCTACCGGAACCGCTTAGAGGTGTGGTGACGTTCGCGTATCTCACTGGTTGGCGGATACGATCGGAAGTGCTGCCCTTGCAATGGTCACAAGTCGATCGGACCCGGAAGACGAAACGCCTCGAGCCCGGCACCACGAAGAACAGCGAGGGTCGCACATTGCGGTCCGACCTGCTCTCGGATCTGGTTGACGTCATCGATGACCAGTGGAAGGAGCACGAACAGCTCAAGAAGACCGAGGCGATCTGCCCGTGGGTCTTCCACCGGAGCGACGACATCCGGGCGTTCCGCAAGTCGTGGGACAATGCCTGCGAGGCGGCCGGGTATCCCACGAAGATCCCCCACGACTTCCGGCGCACTGCCGTCCGCAATCTCGTCCGGCCGGCGTGCCCGAGAAGACGGCCATGATGATCACTGGGCACAAGACTCGCTCAGTCTTCGACCGCTACGACATCGTCAACGAAGCGGATCTCCGGACAGCGATCGGGAAGCTAGCCGACGCGACAGGGACAAAAGAGGGACAATCGCAGGGACAGGGGCGCGTCTCGAAATTCAGCCGCCGTCAGAATCGCAAGGTTTCCTAAGTATTTGGTGCCGGGGGCGGGGGTCGAACCCGCACGACCCTTTCGAGTCCCAGGATTTTAAGTCCTGTGCGTCTGCCAGTTTCGCCACCCCGGCGTTGACACTCTTTATCCTATCAGTGGACCACCACCGCTGCCGTCCGCGCGTCTGATAGAATCCGCGTTCTTCGGTCAGCACAATGATTGAGCGGCGCCTGGGCCACTACGAGATCACGGCACATCTGGGGTCCGTGGTATGGGCGACGTCTACCAGGCGACCGATACGAGACTGGGCCGAAGTATCGCGCTCAAATTCGTTCCCGAAGCGTTCGCGCACGATGCCGGGCGGATCACGCGATTCGACCGGGAAGCCAAGGCGCTCGCCTCGTTGAATCGTCCCCACATAGAGGGCATTCATGGCCTGGAGGAATCGAACGGGCGGAGCTTCCTGGTGATGGAGCTCGTTCCGGGCCAGACGCTGGACGATCGAATCGAACAGCGCCCGCTGCCGCTCGATGAAGCGCTCGCCATCGCTCGACAAATCGCCGAAGCCCTCGAAGCTGCGCACGAGAAGGGCATCGTGCATCGCGATCTCAAGCCGGCCAACGTCCAGATCACGCCGGACGGCCGGGCCAAAGTGCTCGATTTCGGCCTCGCAACGCTGGCGCCGCCGGACGGAGACAGCTCGCCTAACCTCGCGAACTCCCCGCATTGACCGCACCCGGTCCGCACGATGGCGTAATTCTCGGCCCTGCAGCCTATATGTCACCCGAGCAGGCGCGAGGGCGACCCGTCGATCATCGCGCCGATATCTTTTCGTTCGGCTGCCTGCTGTACGAGATGCTGACCGGGCGGCCGGCGTCGAAGGCGACAACGTATCCGACATCCTCGCGCGCGTAGCTCCAGAGCGATCCGGACTGGACGCGTGCCCGCGAATGTGCCCACGTCGATCGTGGCCCAGGCATTCCCGCGTGCGAGCGGGAGATTCCCGGTGTCGACCGGCGGTGGCACGGCGCCGCGATGGAGCGCGGACGGAAAAGAGATCTTCTTCATCGCACCTGACGGAAAGATGATGGCCGTGCCAATGGAGACGACGGGCGCGACGTTGGAGGCGGGAAAGCCGGTTGCGCTCTTCCCTACCGACATCACGGCGCAGCCCTCAAGTTCCAGCACACCCTGTCGGTGCGACGGCCGCTTCATCATCAACAACCTTCAGCCGGATGAAGGGAACGGCGCCGCCGATCACACTCGTCCTCAATTGGAAGCCATAAGCATCCCCTGGGGCCCACTTCTGAGGGCAAACAACATCGCATGAACGGAAAAATCTACGCGGTGAATACCCGAACGGTGATGCAGGTAAACCCCTGAGTCCACCTGTTGCTTGTAAGACTTGCAGCGCCGCAGAGCGCAAAGTCGCGAGCGCGATAGGTAAGACGAGCCGCGTTCATGGGGCCAATTCAACCAGATTCCCAGCCTGCACGGATGGTCCGAAGCTTGCCCTCTACAAGTGGGTGTCTCAACGGAGACCTGAACCGTTTCAAATTGATGTGGAGGATTCGCGATGAGACTCATTCGTTTGCTTTGGGTTGCCGCAGTTGCGTACTGTTCGCGGCGCCGGCTGCTCGTGCTCAGGGCCACGCCAACGTGTTCGTCGGCTCGAATTTCTCCGGCGATGCGGGGCGTTCACTCAGCACGGCGCTCAATGACGGCAGCCGTCTGACCTGGGGCGGCGCGATTGGCGGAACGTTTAACGGCATCTTCGGCGCCGAAGTGGACGTGGCATACGCCCGTCAGTTCTTCGGCGACAACGATGTCCTCGGTGACAACTACGTGTTTACGCTCGTGCCATCGATAATCGTCGGCGTACCGGTGGGCGGTGAGAGTGGTCCAGGGTTCCGGCCCTATGGCACCGCAGGGTTCGGATGGATCAGGCGCGACCTCTCAATCAGCGGAGTCCGGGCCATCAAGGACAACGACCTTGGCTACAGCGTCGGTTTCGGCGTGGACGGATTCGCCACGGATCACTTCGGCATCAGAGCCGACTATCGCTTTTTCCGAACGGTCAGTGCCGATGAGTCGTACAACGTTGTCGGGATCAGTCTCGATCGCGGGAACTTCAGCTTCTGGCGCGGCACCATCGGCGCCGTGTTCCACTTCTAACGCCCGTCGACTCCCAACCACCAAAATTTTTTTTTTTTTTTTTTTTTTTTTTTTTTTTTTTTTTTTTTTTTTTTTTTTTTTTTTTTTTTTTTTTTTTTTTTTTTTTTTTTTTTTTTAAAAAAAAAAAAAAAAAAAAAAAAAAAAAAAAAAAAAAAAAAAAAATGCGACGGGCCGAGACGCCGCCACCGCGATCCCCAGCAAATCATCGAAGATCAAGCGCATTAGAATTGAGCGCCTGCGTTGAGGATCTGCGGCGGTCGGAGGCGGAGCGGCAGCGGCTGCGTCGCGAAAACGAGAAACTGAAAGAAGAGCTCGAGGCGGCGCGTCGCACAAACCTCGCGTCAGGCCGCCCCCTTCTCGCGTGGCACCCGCGCCGCGACTGCCTCGGCGCCCCGGTCGGAAGGCCGGGCGCGGCCTATGGTCGCCGCGCCCACCGGCGGCCGCCGGCCCACATCGACGAGATCTATCGACGCGCCGCTGCCGCCCCAGTGTCCGCGGTGTCAGCACGCGATCCGGCCGCGTGCGGGTGGCGCTGCAGTATCAAGAAGAGCTGCCGGTGCAGCGCCCGCTGGTGCGCGCCTTTTCGTCGTGGCCATCGGCGAGTGCCCGCAGTGCCACACGCGCGTCCAAGGCCGCCATCCGTTGCAAACCTCCAACGCGCTCGGGGCCGCCGCGGTGCAGCTAGGGCCCCCACGCCGTGGCCTTCGCCGTGCTCCTCAACAAGCGGTTCGGCCTCCCCCTACGGCAAAATCGCCGCGTTGCTGCGCGACCGGTTCGGGCTCCACTCGTCACGCCCCGGCGGCGTGGTCCAGGCGATCCAGCGCGCGGCGCGGCAGACGCAGCCGACCTATGACGCCTTTGTGCGCGACGGTGCGCGGCAGTCCGGTCGTGACCGTCGATGAAACCAGCTGGCGGGTCGACGCCGACCTGCAGTGGCTCTGGGCGTATGTCACCGCCGAGACCACCGTCTACGCGATCCAACCCGGCCGGGGGCTCGCCCAGGCGGCGCACGGTGATCGGTGCTCGACTATCCCGGCGTGCTGCAGCGCGACGGCTGGCAGTCGTATCGCTGCTTCACGGCGGCGCTGCATCAGACCTGTCTGGCGCATCTGCTGCGACGCTGTCGGACCTTGCTCTTGGACTATCCGGGCCAGCCGTTTGTGGGGCGCGGTCAAAGCCATTCTGCAGGCCGCCCTCGCGACGCGGGAAGCTCTATCGCGCGGGCGCGGTGTCGGCCGCACGGGCTCGCCGTGGCCCGCGGCCACTACACTCGAGCGCCTCGGCCGGCTGCTCGAACGCACGCCCAGTCGCCGGGCTCGCCGTGCGCCGCTTTCAACAGCACCTCATCGTCGAATTCACGCCATCTTCAGCTTTCTCTTCGACCCGACCCTCGACGCCACCAACTGGCGCGCTGAACAGGCGTTGCGGCCCGCGGTCGTCACCCGCAAAATGTGCGGCGGCGGCAATCGCACCGCCGCGGCGCGGACACGCCAGCAAGTCCTCGCCAGTGTCTTGCGCACGGCCCATCAGCGCGGCCTCGATGCCACCGATCTGCTGGTCACGCTGCTCACCGCGCCCACGCCCATCGTGCCGCCGAGCCTCGCAGCTCCCCGCGATACACTGACCCGCTAAACAAAGACCTTCCAACTCCCAATCGCTCCGGCGTCCAACTTCGACACGAAGGTTGGGAGTTGGAAGTTGGGAATTGGGAGTCGGGAGTTGAGAGTGTTACCATCCCTCCTCGATTCCCAACAGGAGCTTCGACCCATGCCGACGAGCCGACTCGTCCGCCTCGTCATCGGCCTCGGCATCATGCACGGGCCTATCGTTGCTTCATCTCTTACCACCTCGCAGGCGCAACAGCCCGCCAACGACGTCGCCATCGACAACGACGACATCGGCGGCGTGGTCAGCGGGCCAAGGGCCCGGAGGCCGGCGTCTGGGTGATCGCGGAAACGCGCGACCTGCCCGTCCGCTACATCAAGAGCGTCGTGACCGACGACCGGGGCCGGTTCGTCGTGCCCGATCTGCCACCGGCGAGCTACTCGGTGTGGGCACGCGGCTACGGACTGGTCGAAGCGCGAAGACCACAGCAAAGCCCGGGCAGCGGCTGACGATCACCGCGACGCCGCGCCGAACGAGGCGGCCGCTGCGCACTACTACCCCGCGATCTACTGGTACTCGATGCTGAAGATCCCAGCGGCCGACCAGTTCGGCGGCAAGAACAGCATTCCCGCGCGGCTGACGCAGACGAACTGGATCAGCGCGATGAAGAACACGGGCTGCATCGGCTGCCATCAGCTCGGTCAGAGTCGACGCGCACGATTCCTGCCTCGCTCGGGACGTTCGCCTCCGGCGCCGAAGCGTGGCGGCGTCGCGTGCAGTCGGGCCAGTCCGGGCAGCAGATGCTCGGTCAGTTGAATGGCCTGGGCGAGATGTCATTCGCCAACTACGGCGACTGGATCGATCGCATCGCCAAGGGCGAGCTGCCGTTTGCCAAGCCACCGCGGCCGCAGGGCGTCGAGCGCAACATCGTCGTCACGCTCCGCGACTGGATGAACGAGAAGCAGTACCTCCACGACCTGATCGCCAGCGACCGGCGCTATCCCACGGTGAACGCGTACGGGCCGCTCTACGGGTCGCCCGAGTACAGCTCGGACATGTGCCGATTCTCGATCCGGTGAAGAACGTGGCGACGACGTTCAAGGCGCCGGTGCGTGATGCCGACATGCCGCTCAACCTCGGGGCCGGACATGCGGCCGCGCTCGACGCGCTGCAGCCGTCGCCGTACTGGGGAGCGAGCGGATCTGGGAGACGCGCGTCAACAATCACAACTCGATGTTCGGCCGCGACGGCCGGCTGTGGCTCGCGGCGTCGGTGCGTGGCGCGGAAACCCCGCCTTCTGCAAGGCCGGCTCGGACCATCCGTCCGCGAAGGCGTTCCCGATGGAGCGCGCGGTCCGGCACCTCGCCGTGTTCGATCCGAAGACGCAGAAGTACACCTTCGTCGACACCTGCTTCTCCACTCATCATCTGCAGTTCGGCTACGACGCCAACGAAACGATCTGGACGAGCGGCGGCGGCCCGGTTGTCGGCTGGCTCAACACGAAGATGTTCGACCAGACCGGCGATGCCGCGAAATCGCAGGGATGGACGGCGCTCGTGCTCGACACCAACGGCAACGGCAAGCGGGACGCGTATGTCGAGCCGGACCAGCCACCGATCCGACCAAGGACACCCGGATCAACTCCGCTTTCTACGCGGTGATGCCCAATCCGGTGGACGGGTCGATCTGGGGCGCGACGCTCGGCGTTCCAGGCGCCGTCGTCAGGCTGTCGCCGGGCTCGAACCCGCCGGAGACGGCGCTGGCCGAAGTCTACCGGGTGCCGATGCCCGGCTTCGGCGCGCGCGGCGCGGACATCGACAGTAAAGGTGTCGTATGGGTCTCACTCGGCAGCGGTCACATGGGCAGCTTCGACCGCCGCAAGTGCAAGGGACCGCTGAACGGACCGAAGGCCACCGGTGATCACTGTCCCGAGGGCTGGTCGTTCCATCAGTACCCGGGCCCCGGATTCAAAGGCATCGGCGAGAACAGCGCCGAGTCGAGCTACTACTCGTGGGTCGACCAGCACAACACGTTCGGGCTGGGCAACGACGTGCCGATGTCGACGGGCAATCTGAATGACGGCATCATCGCCTACGCCAACGGACGCATGGTCGTCCTGCGCGTGCCGTATCCGATGGGCTTCTACTCCAAGGGCTTCGACGGGCGCATCGACGATCCAAAGGCGGGATGGAAGGGGCGTGGCCTCTGGGCAGCAAACGGCGATCGCACGCCGTGGCTGATCGAGGGCGGCAAGGGCAACAAACCGCTCGCGGCGCATTTCCAGTTACGGCCGGATCCCTCGCGAAGTGAGTCGATTCAACTTCCAATTTCCAACTCCCAACTTCCAACTGCTCGATTTGGGGAGTTTGCGCCTTGGAAGTTGGGAGTTGACTAATCTACCAACACCTCATCGCCTTCTCGAAAATTTCCGCAAGCGCCTCCGCATCAACCGGACGCGGCGACAACTTCGTGAGCCGCTCCTGCGCCAGTGTTCCCTCGATCAACACTGGGATATCCGACGATGAGTAGCCGACGCCGGCGAAGGCCGTTGGGGCACATTCAGCCGCTGCATGAACCAGGTGATGCGATCGGCCAGCACCCGGCCAGCATCTTCCTTGCGGCAGCGCGACACGTCCGCACCAAGAGCCGTGGCAGCGTCGAGATGTCGCTCGGGATTGCTCTGTACCGGTAAACGCAAACACCGCGGGCGCATTGAGAATCACCGAGAAGCCGTGCGGCACGAGCGCATGATCGTGGGATACCCAGGGGCACGATACTGCCTCACACCTCCGGCGACCGGATACGCCATCGCATGCGGGAGATGCACCCCTGCGTTGCCAAACCCAATGCCTGCAAAAGACGCGGCCAGCACCATGCCGCCCTGCGCCTCGTCATCGTCTGGGTGTTCAACGGCACGCACGAGATGGCCGGCCACCATCCGCATCGCCTGCAGTGACCAGAGATCGCTGATCGGATTGGCGCCCTGGTACGGGGACGCGCCGATGGCGCGCGGGCCGCGGTCGATCGGTGAAGGCGATGGCCGTGAACGACTCGACGGCATGACACAGGATGTCGAGGCCGGCCGACGCCGCAACCGCCGGCGGCGCCGTGCGCGTGTGGTCGGGATCGAGGAAGCCAAGGGTTGGCTTGAGCAGCCGGCTCGAGATGCCGGTCTTCACATGGCGGCGTGTGAGGTCGAAGATCGCGACGCCGGTCGTTTCGCTGCCGGTGCCCGCAGTCGTCGGAATCGCGAAGAGCGGTTGAAGCGGACCAGGAACGGCTAGCCCCTGACCGATCGGCTTGTTCACGTAGTCGAGGAAGTCCGCAGGCGGATAGAGTCGTGATACAGGTTCACCGCCTTTGCCGTGTCGATCGACGAGCCTCCACCGACACCGACTATCGCGTCGAACGTGTGGGCGCGGGCGAACTCGATCGCGTCCAGCCAGGACTGCTCGGTCGGCTCGACGTGGACACGGTCATACATCACCCACTTCACGCCGTTGGCGTCGAGCGCATCGACGACGGCTTGCGCCGGCGGCAAACGGGGCCACGACGGGATCGGTCCACGATGACGCGCGACGAAGCCCACGGTCGAGGAGCTCCATGCCGACTCGCTCGTCACACCCGCGCCAAATCGCACCGCCGCAACGGCCATCTCGAAGGCCGTGTCCCGATCCACTCGGTCCATCTGAGTCACGATGGTCGACTCTAGCCCGCGCCACCGTTTGCCGCAAGACGAGCCGACCATCACAACGGGACGCGCGCACCCTTTGTACATGAAGGTCATCGGCCGTGGTCCTGTCATGTACCCGGTATCCAATCGCTCGATGCGAAACCCGGCCTGCTCGATCAAGTGAGCGCGATCGGGGCGATTGAGGTGGCAGCCGCCCGCAAGATGCCTCCAGAGGGGCGTCAGGCGATCCTGCCATGCCGCCACGCGCGCATCTCGTGCACGACCGTGCTCGACGAACAACAGGCGGCCGGACGGCTCTCAGCACGCGGCGCACTTCCCCGAGCGCGCGCACCACGTCTGGAATCGAGCACATCGTCCAGGCGCTCACGATGGTGTCCATGCTGTGACTGGCCAGCGGGATCGTCTCGGCTGATCGCCTCGAGCAATCCGATGGCACGGCGACATCGTCTGCCCGCAGAGGTGCGCGCCATCGACAACGCAAGGTGCGAGGGGTCGAGCCCGACGACGGCGACCGGCGTTGTATAGAGAGGTACGTTGAGACCGGAGCCAAATCCGATCTCGAGCACGCGCCCGTCAGCCTCGCGCACGAGACGTTGTCGGTACCGGCAGGAACCGGTCCTGTCGCATGCCGGCGTGAATCAGTCGCGGCAGGATCGCGCGCGCGTAAAGACCCATTCGAAAGTATCCCCTCCGCCGCCCCTGATATGGCAGTTCAGAGCGTGGCCGACGTCGCCAATCCAGTACCCGAACGATATCTGGCGGGTCCGCCTGGACGCACAGGAGGTGCAGCAGAACTTCGAGCCGGCGGTCGGCTTCGTGCTCGCCGCGACTATCGGCGTTACCGCGGGCAGGTTTACTACGGACCTCGACCGCAGAACCATCGCTCCTGCTTTCACTGAACGGCCGCAACGCATACCGCGGGACGGCCGACACGCAGTTCACTCCATTCATAGCGCTCATCAACATCGTCCAGTACGACACCGTGAGCCGCGTGCTCGGCTGGCAATCACGATACCGGTGGATTCTGACCCCTGGAAATGACCTCTATGTGGTTTACACCCACAACAGGGTGAACGACCCGCTGCTGGACCGGTTCGGTACCCTGGACAGAAGAGCCGCCTCTAAAGTGTTGTATACACACAGGTTTTAGGCGGATCTGGGAGGGGCTGACTGGGATATGCTGATCTCGGGTTGGGCGGGCGCAAGTCGCCTTCTCCGGGCGGCACCCTCATACCTTCCCTCGACCGGCTTGGACATATCTGAGCCTGTCGAGGGGCAGCGTCCGTCCGATTCCGACGCGGCCTCAGCCGGCGGCTTCGCCCCGCTGGCTGAGCAACCGCGCTATCCCAGTCGCCCCATCTCTTGGTCCTTCGTTCTTGGTTCCTTGGTCCTTAGTCCTTAGTCTGTCCTTCGTGCTTGGACCGAGGACGTTGGACCACAGAACGGACCAAGGACTAAGAACCAAGCACCGCAGCCTAATGCACGACTGTCGATCCGGCGATGGGCATCGCCGCACGCTGGGCGGCCATCACTCGCTGGATCATCGGTACTCAGATCGCTCTCGGCGACATCGAACGGCCCCGCGACCACGGCCCCGAGCGACAACTCGAGGGCAATGACCACGCCCCCTCCTTCAAAGGGGTTCACAATCCAGCTGAAGCCGCGCATCGCAATCGGTCGGTTCTCATCTGCCTCGGGGTTCTTCGCCTGCTCGAGCGCACGCAACATCCCCACGAGAACAGCGGTCACATCATCGTCAGTCCAGCGTCGTGGTTCGTGACTGACGACGCTGATGACGTGACTGGTGGCGTGATTGTCGCCACGCAGCCAGATGTCGAGGGGGATCTCCATTCAGCTATCTACTCTAATGCAGAATGCAGAATTCAGAATGCAGAAAACGACGACGCGAGCTCTCCTGCATCTATCGTTGGCGACTCACACGCGAAGTCACGACACAGATACGCTGTCGCTCGACCGTCGATCGCTCTCATGCTCGCGGTCCAGGACAGCAGATCGGAGAGTCTGCCGCGTTGGGCTTCGATCAGCGGCACGATCACTGTGGTCGGGAGATAACGCTGTCGCACGACGTCATAGAGGGCACGGGTGTCCTGAGCCGAGGGATCACCCACGATGGCAAGCTGGGGCGTGCCGGCGTGATAGGCCGACAGCGCTGCGAGCATCATTGGCGCAACCCTGCCTGACTGCGACAACCGAGGCGCGAAGATGCCGAGCGTCGTCTCGATCTCATCCGCAAAACTACCGGCCGTGAGGTGCGAGAGCACCAGAAGGTTCATCACGCTTACGGAGCTGGCCGCGGGCTCAGCGCCGTCGTAGTCCTCCTTGAGCCGCAGTAACACCGATTCATCCTTGCCTGTCGTGCTGAACCAGCCGCCATCGATCGGATCCCAGAACAACTCGTTCTGGCGTGTTTGCAGCGTGATGGCCCACTCGAGCCAGTCGGCGTTGCCGTCGGCCTGAAACAACTCGAGGAGTCCCCACACCAGGTACGCGTAGTCTTCGGCATAGGCGTCGACGCCGGCGGATCCATCGCGGTATCGACGCAGAAGAGTCCGGCTCGATGGCTGCCAGAGTTGTTCTCGCACGAAGCGAGCCGCCCGCTGTGCGTCTTGGAGGTAGCCGTCCGCGCCTTCGATCGTGCGGGCAGCGCGCGCAAACGCCGCGATCATCAGGCCGTTCCACGCGGTGAGGACCTTGTCGTCGAGGTGGGGTCGAGGGCGCTTGGCGCGACGTGCCATCAGCAGATCGCGAGCCTTCTCGAGTACGGTATGGACCTCGTCCACCGATCGGCCGGTCGTTGATGCGACGTCCTCGACGGAGCGTGCCGTGTAGAGGAGGTTCTTGCCGGTGAATTCGCCCTGGGGATCGGCGGGTGCGTTGCCATCCGGCAGGATGCCATAGCGGGCCCGGAAGACGTCCGCATCGGCACCGAGGACTTCCTGGATTTCTTCATCGGGCCAGACGTAGAAGGCGCCCTCCATCTTGTGGGGGCGGGGCTCGTGGGCGTGCTCTGGCGGAACGCTGTCGGCGTCCTCGGCCGAGAAGAACCCACCGCCCGGAGAGGTCAGGTCGCGCCGAACGTAGTCGAGTGTGTCGAGGGCAACCTCGGCATAAGAACGATCGCCGGTGACCTGCGCCGCTTCTGCGTAAGCCAGGACAAGCTGGGCCTGGTCGTAGAGCATCTTCTCGAAATGCGGCACACGCCAGTCGGCATCGACCGAGTAGCGATGGAAGCCTCCGCCGAGATGGTCGCGCATCCCACCGAGCGCCATCGCCCGCAGTGTGACCAGTACCATATCGCGAGCGTTGGTGGCCCCGGTTCGTGCGTACTCGCGCAACAGGAAGAGCAGCTCGCTTGGCCGTGGAAACTTCGGTGCGCCACCAAAGCCGCCGCGACGGGCGTCGAACGAGGAGGCGAACTCTCCGACCGTGCGCTCGAGCACGCCGACGTCCGGAACGGCAGCACGGCCCCCTGTTGCGCGCATGGTCTGAAGGCGGCCGAGTATGGTGGAAGCCGATTGTTCGACCTTCGCCTGCTCCTCTCGCCAGACCCGAGCAATCTCTTCGAGGATCTCGACAAAACCCGGTCTCCCCCATCGCGCTTCCGGTGGAAAGTATGTTCCGCCGTAGAACGGCTCGAGCCGCGGCGTCAGCCAGACGCTCATCGGCCAGCCACCGGAGCCAGTCGTCGCCTGGACGAACGTCATGTAGACACGGTCCACGTCAGGTCGCTCCTCGCGATCGACTTTGATCGAGATGAAGTGTCGCGAGAGGACGTCCGCTATCGCGGGGCTCTCGAAGCTCTCGTGCTCCATCACATGACACCAGTGGCACGTCGAGTAGCCGACCGAAAGGAAGATCGGTTTGTTCTCGCGGCGTGCGCGGTCGAAGGCATCCTGACCCCAGGCGTACCAGTCAACCGGGTTGTCCTTGTGTTGGAGAAGGTAGGGACTCTTTTCGGACGCGAGGCGATTCGGCACTCTAGGGATTATCCCTCGTGCGCGATGCTGGCAGACGCGCGAGACGAGCCTTGACCGATCGAAACCGCTCACTGTCCCGCGTGCCGCCGCGCCGTTTCGAGAGCTGGGCCGAGAGGTTGTCGATGCGTTCCTGCGGCGCAGGATGGCTCGAGAGGAACGCCTCAACGCTGCTCTGTTCGCGGCCGGCCTGCCGCTGGATCATCTGGAACAGCTCGACCATCCCTCGGCCGTCCCACCCCGAGCGTGTGAGGATCGACATCCCCACCTCGTCGGCCTCCTGCTCTTCGCGGCGGCTGAACTTCAGGATCACACCGCCGGTCAGCAGACTCGCCGCAGCTTGCGCTGTCGCCGCACCGCCAGCGTTGCCGAGCAGCGCTCCGAGCAGGCCGAGCCCCCACTTTGCAACCATGCCCTGCGTGAGCCGGTCCGCACCGTGACGCATGGCAACATGCGCGATCTCATGAGCCAGCACGGCGGCGGTCTGCGACTCGTTGGCAGTCCTGCTCAACACCCCCCGATGAATCCAGACAGGCCCACCCGGTAACGAGAACGCGTTGATCTCGGGAAGATCGGCGACCGAAAAACTGTAGGGATACTTCGCTCCAGGAGCTGCGCGGATAAGCCGCTTCCCGACGCCGCCGACGTAACTCACGACCGTCGAATCACGTAGCTCCGGCACTTGTTCGCGTATCTGCTTGTTCGCGGTCTGGCCAATCTCGATTTCCTCCTCGACCGAGACCAGGGTGGCGGCGGTTACTTTCGGCTCTCGGCTACGGGCGCCGGGCTCCACGGCGGAACACACCACGAGCACGCCTGCGCACATCAACCACGAAATGGACCACACACGGGCGTGAGCGGCATGAAAGAAGCGGGACGTCATATTCGAGGCGAGGCGGCCGCCGGCATCTGCTCGGTGCGATGGCGGCGAAGTCGGGCGTACGCGGCAGTGAATTCGACGCCGTACATCAGAATCATGGAGGAGATGTAGATCCACAACAGGAAGACCACGACTGCCGTGATCGACCCATGTATCATGCTCAGGCTCTGATTCTGACGCAGATACCATGAGAAGCCCGAGAGCGCGCCGCGCCACAGCAGCGCCGTCAGGATGGCGCCGACCCAGACATCCCGGAATCGCGTACGCGCATTGGGAATGAAATAGAACACGAGGCCGATGCCGACCGTGAGCACGAGAGCGGCCAGATAGTTGAACACAAACGTCTGCAGGCCAATCACCCATGGAGCGTTGGCGAGCAGCTGTCCCACGCGTGACGTCTCGGCGACCTGCAGAAAGCTGACGAACAGCAACGCCAGCGCCACCGCGGTACTCGCGGCAACCAGCATCAGGAACGACACCAGCCGATGCTTCCAGAAGCTGCGCTGATTTTCGACTCCCCAGGCTTCGTTGACTGCGCTCGTCACCGCCCCGAAAAACCCGAGCGACGCCCAGACCAGGCCAATGCCGCCGGCCAGACCGATTTGTACCCGCTCGGCTCGAAACGCATCGAGCTGGTCGGTCAGAAAGTCGAACCGGGCTGGAAAGTAGCGAAAGAAGAACCCGAGCACGCGCGCCCGGTCGTCTTCATCAGCGGCCACCACACCAAGAATGGAGATGAGAAGAAGAAGAAACGGGAAGAGCGATAGCAGCGCGTAGTAGGCGATCGATGCCGCGTGTGTCAGATCGTTGCGGGTGACCAGCCCGAGAAACGCCCGCCAGGCTGCTTGTCCCCACAGGCGCAGCTCCCGGCGAATCGGTCGCCAGAGCCGGCCCCACGAGACAGTCAGCGTCGCGCGGCCGCCCGCCGCGAGGCCCGATTGTCGCGGATCTCGTGCTTCTTCATCTTGCTATACAGGGTGGGTCGGTAGAGACCGAGGATCTGCGCCGCTTCCTGCTTGTTCCAGTTCGTGCGCTGCAGCGTCTGCAGGATGGCCATGCGCTCGATCTCCGCCAGCGTTCGATGCGGTGGGATCGTGAACTCGCGAGCGTTGGCGGCGCTGTCCCGTACCGAATCAGGCAGCTCAGCCGGTGTGATTTCGCCGGTCTTGCAGACGAGCACGGCTCGCTCGATCGCGTTCTCCAGTTCGCGCACGTTGCCGGCCCACCGGTTGCGAATCAACAGGTGGTACACCGACGGTGCGAACGATCGGATGGACTTCTGATACCGCTGGTTGAACTTGGAGAGGAAGTGATCGCAAAGGAGCGGAATGTCCTCAGTTCGCTCACGAAGGGGTGGCACGCGGACGGCGATGGTGTTGATGCGGAAATACAGGTCTTCGCGCAGTCGGCCCTCACGGAGCGCGACCTCCAGATCGACGTTGGTCGCGCAAATGAGCCGGAAGTCGACGGTGACGACGCGATCGCTGCCGATCGGGCGGTACTCTCTCTCCTGCAGCACTCTGAGGAGCTTGGTCTGGAGATAGGCCGGCATCTCGCCGATCTCGTCGAGCAGTAGCGAACCACGCTCGGCCATCTCGACGAGCCCGATCTTGTCCGCGGCTGCCCCGGTGAATGCGCCCTTCTTGTAGCCGAACAGCTCGCTCTCGATCAGGTCCCGTGGAATGGACGCACAGTTGATCTTGATGAAGGGACCACTCGCCCGGTGCGAGTTGTAATGAATGGCGTTGGCAATCAGCTCTTTGCCGGTTCCGTTCTCCCCCTGGATGAGGATGTTGGCATCGCTCGCGGCCACGCTCTCGACTAACTCGAAGAGCGCCGTCATCGCCGAACTCTGCCCGATGACGCTCGCGAAGCTGTATTGGCCTCGTAGCCTGTCCTTGAGTTGCTGGTGCTCGGCTCGTTCGTCGAGACGACCGACCGCCTTCCCCAGCAGATCGAGCAGGCCGTCCTCCGAAACCGGGCGCTCGAGGAAGAAGAAGGCGCCGGCGCGTCCGGCCTCCACTGCCCGGGTAATCGTGCCCTGCCCTCCAACGACGATCACTTCAGGTTCAGGGTCCAACTGCTTGAGGCGACGCAACAACTCGATGCCGTCCACGTCCGGCAACGACAGATCGGTCAGCACGACGTCCGGCTTCCACTGCCGGAACACTTCTGCTCCGTCGGCGCCAGTTCGGGCTCCCCGTACGTCGTATCGCTCGGGTTCGACAACGTTCTGGAGAAGCCCCGTCATCGAACATTCTTCGTCAATTGCCAGAACTCGCCGCCGCCGTTTCGTCGAGAATGAGTGATTGGAAACGAGCAAAATACCCTCGGTCCGTAGCCTAGCACAGGCGTCTGCTATCAATACACAAGCGGATTATTGCGAGTCAAATCAGACAGATTGCAATATTTACATCCGACGAATGGCCTGCTCGAACACCCCTATAATCTCGTGCACTCTATGGATGTTCTCGAAACGCAGGTCAACCCGAACGACCCCGAGTTCACGGCCAATACGAGTCGAATGGAGACGCTCGTCGCCGAGCTTCGCGAGCAAATCGCCCGCGCAAGGGTGGGTGGCGGCGAGCGATACCTGCAGCGTCATCGAGACCAGGGAAAGCTTCCGGTCAGGGATCGCATCAGCCGGCTACTCGATCCGGGCTCCCCGTTTTTGGAGCTCTCTCCTCTTGCCGCATGGGGCATGTACGACAACGAGGCCCCCGGTGCGGGTCTGGTGACAGGTATCGGGCGCGTGTCGGGCCGCGAGGTTCTCATCGTGGCCAACGATGCGACGGTAAAGGGCGGCACCTACTACCCGATCACGGTCAAGAAGCACGTCCGCGCGCAGCAGATCGCCGTCGAGAACCATCTCCCCTGCGTGTATCTGGTCGATTCCGGTGGTGCGTTCCTGCCCTTGCAGGCGGAGGTCTTTCCCGACCGCGATCACTTCGGCCGCATCTTCTACAACCAGGCTCGGATGTCGGCGCTCGGCATCCCTCAGATCGCCGTGGTGATGGGGTCCTGCACGGCCGGCGGCGCCTACGTCCCCGCAATGTCCGACGAGACGATCATCGTGAAAGGAACCGGCACCATCTTTCTGGGTGGTCCCCCACTGGTCAAGGCAGCGACCGGCGAAGACGTGACCGCCGAAGAGCTTGGCGGCGCCGACGTCCATACCCGGCTATCCGGCGTTGCCGATTACCTGGCCGAAGACGATGACCATGCGTTGCGGCAGACGCGAACGATCGTCAGCACCCTTCACACGAACAAGATCCTGCCCACTGACAAGACCACGTCAGAGGAACCGGCGTACGACCCTAGGGAGATCTACGGAATCGTCAATGCCGACGTCCGCAAGCCCTACGATGTTCGCGAAGTGATCGCGCGCATCGTCGACGGATCGCGCTTCGACGAGTTCAAGCAGCGTTACGCAACGACGCTCGTGACAGGCTTCGCCCGGCTGCACGGGTTCCTCGTCGGCATTGTCGCCAACAACGGTGTGCTGTTCTCGGAGTCGGCCCTCAAGGCGACGCACTTCATCGAGCTGTGCAATCTCCGAGCGATACCGCTCGTCTTTCTGCAGAACATCACCGGCTTCATCGTGGGGCGTCAGGACGAGCGCGGAGGGATCGCCAAGGATGGCGCCAAGATGGTGCATGCCGTCGCCAACTCCGTCGTCCCGAAATTCACCATCGTGATCGGCGGGTCATTCGGCGCCGGCAACTACGGGATGTGCGGCCGCGCATACGACCCGAGACTGCTCTGGATGTGGCCGAATGCGCGCATCTCGGTGATGGGGGGCGAACAAGCGGCGGGGGTGCTGACCACAGTCAAGCGCGACCAGCTCGCGCGCGAGGGGAAAACACTCGAGGCCGAGGACGAGCGCGCGATTCGCGACCCGATCCTGGAGAAATACGAACGCGAGGGATCGCCGTACTACTCGACTGCCAGACTGTGGGATGACGGGATCCTCGATCCGGTCGACACGCGCTCGGCCCTCGCGCTCGGGATCTCGGCGGCCTACAACGCCGCGATCCCACCGGCGCGATTCGGTGTGTTCAGGATGTAACCACGTGAACGCCGCCGATCGCCCATTCGATCGCCTTCTGATCGCCAACCGCGGCGAGATCGCGGTGCGAGTCATTCGCGCCTGCCGCGAGATGGGTATCGAGTCGGTCGCCGTCTATTCCGACGCCGACGCCCGCGCCCTGCACGTCTCGCTCGCCGATCGCGCAATCCGCATCGGTCCTCCTCCCGCGGTCGACAGCTATCTCTCGATCGAAGCCATTCTGTCCGCGGCGCACCAGAGCGGCGCGCAGGCGGTGCATCCCGGCTACGGCTTCCTTTCCGAGAACGCCCACTTCGCTAGTGCATGTCAAGAAGACGGGACTCACGTTCATTGGACCCCCAGCAGACGCGATTGAGCGCATGGGCTCGAAGATTGCCGCTCGTGCCGTCGCTCAGCAGGCGGACGTGCCGGTTGTTCCGGGCGAGACACCCGGGGATCAATCCGACGAGGCGATCGCGAACGCGGCGCGGCGAGTGGGCTTCCCGGTGTTGCTCAAGCCGTCCGAGGGGGGCGGCGGCATCGGGATGAAAACCGTCCGCGACGAAGCGTCGCTCGGCGCGACGATCGCGCAGGCCCGGCGGGAAGCGGTGGCGGCCTTTGGTGACGGCAGGTTGTACGTCGAGCGGCTGATCGAGCAGCCTCATCATGTCGAATTCCAGATCCTGGCCGATCATCACGGCCAGGTCATTCACGTATTCGAGCGTGAATGCTCCATTCAGCGAAGGCACCAGAAAGTTGTTGAGGAGAGCCCGTCACTCGTGGTCAGCCCGGCGCTGCGCCAGCGCATGGGCGAGGCCGCGGTAGCCGTCGCACGGGCGGCTGGCTATCGGAACGCAGGAACGGTGGAGTTCCTGGTTGAAGGCTCCGGTGACTCGGCGCGGTTTTACTTCCTGGAGATGAATACTCGCCTCCAGGTCGAGCACCCCGTAACCGAGCAGGTCGCTGGCATCGATCTGGTCCGCGCGCAGATCGCCATCGCAGCAGGTCAACCGCTGGCGCGGGCCCAAACCGATCTTGCTCAGCGCGGTCACGCGATCGAGCTTCGCGTCTACGCGGAAGATCCCGCGAGCAACGATCTGCCACAGGCTGGCCCTCTGTTGCTCTACCGCGAGCCAGTCATGCCAGGCATACGGGTCGATTCGGGCGTGACGGAAGGGTCCGAGGTCACCGTCCACTACGATCCACTGCTCGCGAAACTGATCGCGAGCGGTGAAACGCGCGAGGCCGCGCGCCTCCGCGCCCTCGCCGCCCTTCGCAGCTACCCTATCCTCGGCATCCGCACCAACATCCCGTTGCTCATCGAGCTACTTGAGCATCCGCGGTTCATCGCCGGTGACGTCGACACCGGATTTCTGGACACAGAGAGGGACGCTATCAGGGCTCGCCTGTCCGCTCCACCTCCGGCCGAAGTTGCAGCGATCGCCGGTTACGTTCGCGCTGGACAGACGACGTCCGGCTTCATCAGACAGGGTGCTCCTGCGAGCGACAGTGACCCGTGGTCATCTCTCAAGGGGACACGTGTCTGATCCGATCGTAAACCCCGTCGAGGTAACGCCACTTGGGAACGGCCGCTATCAAGTCATCAGCAGCACACGACGCTTGATCGCGTTTGCCGTCGCGGCGCGCGACGTGTGGGTGTTCTTCGATGGCCGTGCCTACGCGGTTGCCGACGTGGCTGGTGGCGCGCCACGCCAGTCTCGCATCGACGACCACGCTGCGCTCACCGCTCCGATGCCCGCCACGGTGCTCGCGATCAACGTTGCGCCTGGCCAGCGCGTCGAACGCAACGACGTGGTGATGGTGCTCGAAGCGATGAAGATGGAACTGCCTGTTCGCTCCCCGCGCGATGGTGTTGTGAAAGTTGTTGGCTGCCAGGTTGGAGAGCTGGTTCAGCCGGGGACGACGCTGCTCCAGCTCGAAGAGCCCACGGAGGACGTCAGGAATGAGAGGATAGATCGGTGAGCGAGAGAGTTCCCGCCGAGATCGCCGCGATTCTCACTGAGTTCGTCGAGAAGGTCGGCCTGCTCCGTCGCGACATGCAGCAGAAGAAGGAGCTCGAGAAGTACGAGGCCCGGATGCAGCGCATCGAGCAGAAGCTTTTGGCGCTCGCCGATCGGATTTCAACCGACGATCCGGAGCTGGCCAAGGGGCTCCGCACGGCGTGGCAGCTTCCGGCCCGCAGCCTGGCGTTCCGGAACACTGCTCATCGGAAGGACGGGTAGGGTCAGTCCTTCGTCCCCGACGTCTGATTCGAGAGATAACGCTCGTAGCCCATCTCCTTGATTTGATGGAGCTGCGCTTCGAGCCAGTCGACGTGCATTTCTTCGTCCTTGAGCAGGATCGAAAACAGCTCGCGTGATTGGTCGTCACCGGCTTCACGCGCGATCTGAACGGCCTTGTTGTACATCGCCACGGCATTGGTCTCGAGCTGCAGGTCGGCCTCGAGCTGCCCCTTCACGTTCTGCCCGACCTTGAGCTCCATGTACTCCATCGTCGGCGTCGCATCGAGGAACAGGATCCGTTCGATGAGTTTTTCGGCGTGCTTCATTTCATCAATCGACTGCTTTTTGATGAAGTCGCCCAGCCCGTGATAACCCCAGTTGTGGCACATCTCTGCATGCAGGAAGTACTGATTGATTGCCGTGAGCTCTTCTTTGAGAGCCAGATTGAGCTGTGCAATGACCTGAGCGTTACCACGCATGAACCGCCTCCTTCGCGCCGCGCGAACGAATCGCACGCGCGCCGACATCGTACGCCGAACCATGCGTTTCGCCCAAATTTATGAGTATTTTGCGATTGCGACTCGCTCTCATCAACGGCTGAGCCACGCGCGTGCCGTACAATTGAAGGTGCGAGGATGATGATGAAGACGGCAATCGCGGCGACGATCGTGACGTGGCTCCTGCCAGCGGCGGTCTTTGCCCAGGACCCCGGCCAGATACAGCGCCTGTTCGAAGCGGGGCGTTACCAGCAGGTCGTCGAGGCAACGACTCCCGACGCACCCCCGGATGTGCTGTTCACGGCAGCACAGAGCCAGCAGAAGCTGGGCGCGACCGATCAGGCCATGCAGACATTCAGTCGATTGGCCGAACGCCCTGAGGGCGACCCGTGGCGCTTCATCGGTCTCTCGGGTCGTCAACTCCTCGAGGGGAACATCGAAGCCGCGGTCGCATCAGCGCGACAGGCCGGCGCGATGGCGCCCGATCTTCCGCAGGCGCATTTTCAACTTGGTCTCGTACTCGCACGGGCGCAGCAGTGGGGCGAAGCCGCGGCAGCATTCGACGCCGCGAGCGAGCGACAACCGAACAATGCCTACGCGCATTACTACGGCGGGATGATGCACTACCGCGCGAACCGCGTCGATCGGATGGCCGTACACTTCGAGCAGTTCCTCAAGCTGGCGCCGGAAGCCCCGGAGCGGCCCGAGGTGGTCTCGATCATGAGGACGCTTCAAGGGCGATAAGTTAGAAGGTCTGCCCGATTCCGAACACGACTCGCCCTGAGTCATCCGCTGGCCGGTTCCAGATCGTTCTTCCGTAATCGATCCTGAACGACGCGAACGGCGTGACCAGGCGAAGGCCCACCCCCGTGGATCCGACGAGATCCTTGATGCGTACGTCGGAAATCAACGGGAACACGTTGCCTGCGTCGATGAACACTACTCCGCGGAGCCATCCGTAAACCGGGAAGCGCATCTCCTGGTTCAGCGTGAGCAGCCCCCGGCCACCGAGCGGGAAGCCCTGAAAATCCAGCCCACCGAGACTGTCTTCAGGAACACCGCGGACCGTCCTGCCGCCGCCCGCAAAGAAGCGGAGTGACGATGTCAGAAGCTGACCACCGAGTGGCTGGACCGCGCCGTACCTCGCCGCCGAGGCAAGGACGACCTCCTTCCATGGGATGAAGTGATAGGCCTGCGTCAGCGATCTCACAAAGAGCAGATCGGAGCCGAGCCGCGAGGTCGAGTGCTCGAGGCTGGTGGACACGAACGTGCCACGAGTCGAGTCCGACGGATCGTCACGCGAATCCCACGACGCGCTCGACGTCAGCCGGCCGATGTGTACCGTGAGATCGAACGGGAATGTCGGGTCGAGAGGCTGAGTGTCATAGGTGCGATTTCGTTCGAAGCGCAGGCCGTACGACAGCGTCAGTTTGCGCCAGCGCCCGCGTTGCTCCCAGGCCGCCGTCGTGCGATCGGTGACGAGCGTAACGGTTCGGCGCTCCTCTCGCGATCGCTCGAGCGTCAACGACGACTGCACCTGGCGGCTGAAAAGAGTCGGGCTACTCACGAACAACCGGCCCAGCCGCTCGAGGTTTTGGTACTGCGCCGCAACTCCGACGGTGATCGCACGTCCAAACAGCGTGCGCCGAGTCAAGTCGCCCGAGATGCCGGGTACGAGTTCGCGTCCCTCCACGTTCTCTTCCGGCCGCTCCTCTGCCACCTCGAAGCCATAACGAAGTCTCAACGCCGGCCACTCCTCGACAGTCACACGGAGCCTCACCGGCGCCCGCTCGCCGGCGCCGGACAGTGGTTCGACGGAGACGTCAACGCGCCGGAAGAGGCCGCTCTCGAACAGTCGGCGCCGGGCCTCGAGCCACTCCGCGGTGCGAAGGCTGTCGCCCACGTTCAGCCGTAACGTCCTCCGCACCACGTCTTCGTCGACGGACCGCGCTCCGAAAATTGCGATCTCCTCGATGACCTGTCGCGGACCCTCGGTCACCACGAAGACGACGTCCGCTTCGCCGGCCTCCGCGCGAAAGTCCTCACTCGCCATGAGGGACGCCGTCGTGAAACCCTCGCGCCGATACCGCGATTGCAATCGCGTTCGCGCGGCCTCGACATCAGCTGCGCGGTACACCGCGCCAGGCGCCAGGCCGGCTTCGACCTGCAGATCGGCGATGGCGATGTTCGCCGCGCCCTCGAAGCGAACCATGCCAATCCGAAACTGGGGGCCAGGGTTGACCGTCACCGGAATCGCGGCGAGGTTCTCCTCGAAAATCGGCAGGCCGACGGTGACCGAGGCCTGTGGGTAGCCGGCCGCATGCAGGGTCGCCAGCACCGTGCGCTCGTACTGGTTCGGATTTGTCAGCGCTTGCAGGGCCTGCGTGCGATCGCCAACCCGGTCGAGAAGATAGGACCGCAGCATTTCGTCAACGCCCTCGAATCGCACTTCGATTCGCTCGGCGCGAGGGCTTGGCGTCACGTCGATGACCAGCGTACGAACCGATTCAGCGCCCTCGACCGTGACGTCCACCATCGGCTGATACGCGGCCTGCCGCGCCAGTTCGCCGCGAACGATTGCCTCGGCCTCCTCGATCAGGAATCCCTCGAACACCGATTGTGCCCAGGCGGTCTCGAGCTCAGCGAGGACGCTGCGGGGCAGCGTCACGCCACTGACTCGAATGTGCGTCTCGGGTCCGGCCTCGAGGGTGTAGGTCAGGTCGACCTGCTCACCGGCCTCTTCACGGCCGGCCGTTATACGAGCAGCGAGGTGCTGGCGGCCGTGGTAGAAACGCTCGAGCCGATCGCGATCCTCCTGCCAGTCAATGAAGTCGAAACGGTCTCCTTCATTAAGCTCCAGCTGACGACGGACCTCAGGTTCAGGGAAGACGAGATTCCCCATGAAGCGAATAGACCCAACGCGCGGCTGTCGCGCTTCCCGAGACGCGTCGCCCGAGCGTATGGCCGCCGGCGCAGTACCCGAACGTCACGTCGTGCCTGAACGCATACGATCGAAGGTCATCGTCATCGGACACGAAGCGCAAGGCGAGCCGGCGGATCGGAAGGTAGTCGACGATCCACGTCTGCGCGCTGCTCTGGACCAGGCTCTGCGAAAGCGTGACGTCAAGCTTCGAGCCAAGGCTCTTGCCAAAGGTCACCCGCGAGGTGGGATCGGTCGCGCTATGCGAGATCGGCGGGATCCCTCGGATTCGTGTCGGCCACAACACGAAGAGTGTCGAGCCCCACTGCGCGACCGGCAAAGCCCAGGACATCCCCGCCGAGCGTCCCCAGCACCTGAGCGCCGACTTCGGCGGCCTGCGCCTCGTCGAGCGCACTCAATTGACGCCCTGTCAGCAGAAGTGCCGTCACGTTGGCCTGATCGAGAGGGTTCCCCTCCGGATCGATACCGGTGAGCTCCGTCTTCAGGTCGTTCGGAGTACCCGAAATGCGGACCTCGACGTCGGTACCCGATACCCTCGTCGTCGCCACGATCCCGAGAACGGGTTCGATCATCAACGAGTTCGCGAAGTCGATCGTCCCGCTCTCGACCAAGTACGTGTTCCGTCCGAGAAAGAGCTGCCCTCCCTCCCTCAGCTCGGCGCGACCGGAGAGCGCCGGTGCGGATGCGACGTTGATCACGCGAAGGTCAGCACCGAGCTGGGCGTCAGCCACGTTGTTGTCGATGACCAGGTCCTCGTCCGTGATCACGCGGACGTCGAGCGCCAGCGACTGGAGAAATGGCGAGGGAGGACTGCCGGTCGTCGTACCAGTGCGCTGTAGGTTGTTCAGGAGCCCGGTCACGAGCGCCAGAGGTTCACGGTATGCTCCGCGCCTGATCGTGATCAGTCCGCTGAGGCGATTGGCGGGCTCACCCTCTTTCACCGTGGTCGTCAACTCGAGTGAGCTGTCGACCTCGGTGCGCAGCCCTTCGGGAAAGTTCATTGCCATCCCTGTCACGTTGGCGGAGAACTGACCCTGCACCTCAGGCGTGTACTGAACCTGTCCCGATCCACTCAGCGTGCCGCCGTTGACCGTGCCACTAAGGGACGTAATGAAGGCGTTTCCGCGCGCCAGCACGGCGACGGCATCGAGGTCGCTGGCCACGACTCGTGGCTCGCGAAGCCGAAGCTCGCCATCGGCCAGGCGAACATCACCGTTGATCGTGGGCTCGGTCACTGGTCCGGTAATCGACAGGCGCGTATCGACCTGGCCGGCGGTAGATACGCCGGTCGTTCCAAGGAATGGTGTCAGCAGTCGGGCATCGAGTTGCCCATTGGCCAGAATCGCCGCCTGCTGGTTGGCCAGGCCCACCTGGCCGCTGACCTCGATCGACGTGCCTTCGCTCTCCCACGCCCAGGTCTCGATCCGCGCGACGCCGCCATTGGCAACGACACGAGTCGGCGATCGTTGGGTGACAGGCAGTTCCGCAACCGTCAGATTCAATCGTTCGAGAACCACCTCACCTTGCAGGTCGTCGAGTTTCCGCGACGTGCTCGACAGATCGACGCGCACGTCAAGCGACCCTCCTATCTGACCGATCGTCGAGGCATCGACAAACGGGGCGAGCACGGCGGAGGTGACGCCGACAGCGGTCGCGTGAAGTACGGCTTGGCCGTCGCCGGGCGCAGCAGCGCTCTCTGTAAGAAGTGCCAGCGGCGCCTGCCCCGTCGCCGTTACGTCGGCACCGTGATACCGCCCGGTCAGATTGCGCAACTCGAGCAGACCATTCTCGAGATGTGCGCGCACCTGAAGGTTCTCAACCGGTGCGAGGTCCGATCGGGCCTGAACCATGCCCGGACCCAGCTCGAGGTCGGCGGCATAAGAGGGAGACTCCGCCGAACCACTGATGCGAGCAAGCAGAACCAGAGGGCCTTTACCCGCAGCGATTGGCGCCTCGGATGACGAGCCTGTGGCGGTCGCCGCGACGGCGGCCGCCACAGCAACGTCATACAGGTCGCCGGTGAGTGTCGCGAGGATAGCGTCGCCCCCGGGAGCGCTCGCGGCACCGCGCGCTGACGATGCACTCTCGATGGGCAGCGCGCCGGCAGCTGAAAGCGACGTCTTGCCGAGCGTCCCCTCGAGCCGGTCGAGCAACAGCCGGCCACCCTCGTACCGCGCACGCGCCGGCTCGCGCAGCGCGACGGGCAGCGTCTGCACGTGACCATCGAGAGCGGTCACCTCGAGCGATGCGCGACCATCTCGCCACTGCTGGATCGGCGCTTCTGCCTCCAGACCAATGTCCGCCGTTCCATCGATCGACACCGGCAACTCGAGGCCTCTCACGGCACGTGCGAGGTCGAGCGCCTGAGTGTTCATACGTAGTGACGCCTGATACGGTGCATCCAGGCGAACGCTTCCGTCGGCCACGGCATTGAACTCCGGTGCACGAGCGGCGATGTTGACGTGGTCCCCCTGCAGATCGACGTCGGCGACGATCTCTCCTAACGCTATGTCCGGTGAGACCGTCAGGTTGGAGACGAGTCGCGCCTTCCCGAACACATTTCGGCCGCGCCCCTGACCGGAGTAGTCCAGATTGACCAGGCCCGACAGAGGAACGTCGTCCGTCGAATCGATGCGCCACGAGCTCGCGTTGACGGTGGCGGTGTAGGCCTGGTCGTTGAGGTCGTAGTGACCCGCCACTCGAACCTGACCTGTGGCCGCTCCACCCACACTTGGGGGTTGAGCCGCCACGAGTTCCTCGAGATCAAATGCGGAGCCCTCGAGCCGGCCGCGAGCCCGCACGTTGACGATCTCCTGTCCGGCCACCGCCGCTTCGTCACTCTCAACCACGAGCTGAAGAATCGGCTGCCTGACAGTGCCTTCCACGTTGGCGTTCGCACGGATCGACCCGGTGACGAGATCCTGGTCGACCGTGACCAGCCCTGCCTCCGACAACATCTGGAAGATAGCTTGGAGATCGCTCTCCGACGCCCGCAGCGTTCCGGTGATCGCTGAATCGGCGAAGTCGCTGCCACGCAGCTGCCCCATCAACGAGGCATCGACGGCGGTGACATCGCCCACCACATGACGCGCATCGAGGCCCCACTGCCCGGCTGACAAACGGAAGCGGGATTCGCCCGGCACAGGGACGCGGCCGCGCCCGCGCTGCCCGCCAGCCAATGCGACGCGGGCATCAACGTCCCAGCCCGCAAATGAATCAAGGCTTCCGCTCGCGGTAAGTTCGCCAGTCGCCCGTCCTGATGGCGTCACGAGCGCATCACTGAACGCACTGACGATCTGCGCCGCCTCAACGTCGCGCCACGATGCCTCGACACGCGCGTTCGACGGCTCCTGCCACATCAGGCTTCCAGCGGCGTTCACCTGCCCTCCCGCAATCGCCGCCTGCGATTGATCGATCGCAACACCGTCAGCGTCGAGGCGCACTCGGCCGCTCATGTTCGTCACGTTGAGTCGCTGCCAGGAGATCGCATTCGAGCTGACGTTCAGGTTGGCCGTGGGTTCGCCAAGTGGCCCACTCACGGTTCCCTCGAAATGCACACCGCCTCGCGGCGCCTCATCCTCCTGCCCCCACCACTTCGCCGCCCTCTCCACCTCGCTGTCGCCGCTGACGCGAAGGTCGATCGATGGCTCCTGCCTGATAAGCGCGAGCGTTCCTTCAATCTGTGCGGAGAGTTCCGGCGCCTCGACGCGGAGGTTCGACAGCTGAAGATCGCGCCCATCGAAAGCAGCGTCGCTGGCGAGCGTATCGATCTGCGTGCTCGTGGATCCGACACGCACGCTCATCGGGGCCTCGAGCGCGAGCCTGCCACGAGACGCGAGATCAACGGTCATTGCCGGCGTACGGAGATCGACATCGGCTGACTCGTCGCGGTACTCGATGGTCAGTGCGGGCGCGTTCACCCGTGCAATAGGAAGAGGCGCCGGCTCTCCGGTACCCGAACCGGACGACTTCGGAAGGTTCGTCGTGCCATCGGCACGGCGCACGATGTGCACGGCACCTTTTCCAATCGAGACTTCGTCGAAAGCGATTTCTCCGAAGAACACCCGAGGCGACGCCGCGGCGCTGACCTCGTTGGCCATGAAAAACGGTTGAGCATCACCAACTGCCGACACCCTGACGTTGGCAAGGCGGACACGACGTGTGGCGAGGTTGTAGTCAAGTCGCGCGGCTTCGATCTGTATGCCCTGACCCAGTGCAGCGCGAACGGCCAGCCGGAGCGCATATGAACGGACTGGCGGTGTGTGGACCACCAGCACGCCTGCGACAACGAACAACAGCAGGACGAGGCAGATCAGGAGAAGCCGCCGGCGCATCGGTCTTTCTCATGCTACGTCAGCGTCCCGGGCCGCGCAGAAGCGGTCCAATTCGTGTTCATGCCTGGAGAGCCCTGCTGATGTGCTACCCTAATAAGGTCATGCCGGCGTCGACGCCGAGTGACTCTCCCGCTTGATGGCCGAGAAGCCACTCGACCTTACTCTTGAGCTAGCTCCGAAGGCGCGATTCGACGTCGTCGATCTCCGCTCCCATTTTTCAGCTGAACACGAGGCCCTGGGCGCCTACCCAAACTGCTTTTACTGGTCGTTCCACACGACGGCCGGGTTCCTCGATCGCAGTCTGACCGCGCGGCTCAGCGAGCAGCACATTCCCGGATACGTCGACGCCTTCCGCGCGCTGTTCCCTGAGGGTGCCGGATACGCGCACGACAAGCTGGAACGGCGCGGCGACCTCGACCCGGCGCAGCGTGCGGTCGAACCACGTAACGCTGATTCGCATCTGGCCTTCATGGCGGGCGGCCTGCGCACGTGCGTCATGCATCCGAATCGTGACGGTGAGAAGGTCTGCTGGGTAGACCTCGACGGGATGAATCACGGCAAGCCCCGGCGCCGGCTCACGCGACTGATCGGCTTCAACCGCGAACGTGTCGTGCGCAACACGCGCATCGAGGTTCCGGTGTCGGCGCACCCGATCGACTCGATCAATCTCAAGGATCCCCGACTCGGCATCTACGGGCAGCTGACGCAGTTCGTCACAGACGCGGGCATGTCGAAGGGACGATTGCGCATCGCGCTGGATCCGGTGGAGCGCCATTCGGCGCTGACGGTCAATGAATACGAAACGCTGCTGATGCGTCACGACCTGGCCGAGGTCCTTCGCAACCCGCTTCGGTTCGTCGCTGAGAAGTCACGGCACGCTCTCGCCAACCCGTTCGCGGTCCCGGCGCGGACGCTCGACTACGCCAAGTACGATTTCGTGCGAGTGCTGAACAAGGGGCTCGACGCGTTCGGTCTGCGTGGGTCGATCATCGAGAAGGTGATGGCTCGCACGCTCGCGGTTCCCGCCGCACGCTTCTTCCGCATGCGCCGGTCCGTCAGCCTGCTGGTCTCGGCGGGTGACGATGGGACGCCGTCGATTGTGGAAGGCTTGTATCAGAGCCCGATCCTGGTGCAGTGGCAGCACGCCCCACGCCGGTCGCGCGTCATCGACGTCTCACTCAGCGAGATCGATTAGGACGGATCCAGAGCCAAGGCCGAAGAGCTGAGGACTATCTGGGCAACCGTTCCGGCATCTCGGCCACTGCGTACGAGACGACGGCGACCGCGGCGGCGGCCTTCGAAACTTCTTCAGGCAGGATGCGGTCGATGGTGTCGGCCGCTGTGTGGTGGATCACGAAGTAGCGGGCGGCGTCTCCGATGTACGCCATCGTGGGAACCCTGCCCACCTGCGCGATTGGGCCGATATCCGCGCCCCCGCCACCAGCGGTGATCGCAGGAAGACCAAGGGGCTCGAGCAACAACTCGATCTGCCCCATCACCGCCCGCGCCGCCATGCTGCCCGAGAACCCGAGCGCAGCCGGCGCGAACACGCCGAGATCGGACTCCAGCGCAAACACATGATCGATAGCGGCCCCAGCGTAGCGCTCGGCGTACGCCGCCGCACCGCGCAAGCCGTTCTCCTCGTTGGTCCACAGCACGACGCGCACAGTGCGACGCGGCCGCAACCCGAGCTTCTTCATCAGGCGCAGCGGCCTCCCACGTGATGATGCACCCCACACCGTCGTCTGACGCGCCGGTCCCGACGTCCCAGGAATCAAGGTGACCACCGATGAGCACGACCTCGTTGGGCTTCTCGCGGCCCACAATCTCGCCGACGACGTTCGCCGATTCCACGTCGGCTTCACGTTGTCCTTCGAGGACGAGGCGCAAGCGAACGCGACGACCGCTCCGCGCCAGGCGGGCCAGCCGGATGGCGTCCTCTGCCGCAACCGCGGCGGCCGGAATGGCTGGAACCTCGGGAACGTAGTTCACGCTTCCGGTATGCGTCGTGCGCAATCCAATCGGGCCAATCGACCGCACCAGGACCGCCACGGCACCCTGCTGCCCAGCCGCTCGCGCGCCACCGGTGCGGTACGTCACCGTCTCCGCATAGCCGGCGTAGGCCACGTCGAACAACACGATCTTGCCGCGCGCGTCGGCGGTGCGATTGCGTAGTTCCTCGAAGCTGCTGACGACAAGCAGATCGGCCTCGAGGCCGCCGGGTGGCGTTGACACCGTGCCACCGAGCCCGAGAATCGCCAGATCGTGGTCCGGGGGATCGATGATGACCGCTTCCTCACGACCACGTACCCAGCGTGGCACCATCACCGGCTCGGTCCGTACGTTCTCCAGACCATCAGCCTTCATCGTCTGAACGGACCACTGGATGGCTCGGGCCAGATTAGGAGAGCCGCTCAGACGAGCGCCAAACGTGTCTGTGAGTTCGGCGAGGCGGCGCCAGGCGAAGTCATCCGCGGTCGCTGCCTTGATCAGCCGATCGGCGTCGGGCCGAAGGGACGCGACGAACGAATGGGTGCTTTGGGCTTCGACGGATGTGACAACCGCGATGGCGCAGGCCAGCGCACCCAGGCAGGACGACGAGGACCGCATGTAGATCTACTTTAGCTCAGCCGGAGTCTCGTGAGGAAACAGCAAGCTAGCCGACCTGCTGGAAGTAGTCAGGCAGATCGCGCTTCGTCTCTCGCAGAATCGAGACGATTGCCTGCCGATCCTGGAGCGTCAGCACCTTGTAGCGTGGCTGTGTCTCGCGTCCGGACAGGACCTCCCAAAGGCGCGAATAGACCGCGTTTTTCGCCGCCGGCGGTAGAGCATCGAAAGCCGGCGTGTAGATCATGTAGCTGCATGGATACTTGAACAGCCTTCGGCGCAGATCGAACTCTCGCAGCGAACGTCCCTGCCCATCACGCGGTCCTTTGGCAGTGAAGGACTCCGCGAAACCCGAGCCGCCCTTCACGGGCCCGGCCAGCGGCGCCTCATCGACAAAGAGCATGTAGTCGACGAGATCACGCGCCGCTTCGGTCACGCGCGCAGAAGCATCCTTGCTGCCGGACGAAGCCGCGACCCGCGCTTCCCATCCTGTTCGCGTGATCAGATTGGTCATGTTGGTCTGATGCGCGATTACCAGCAGCGGCACCACGTCACTGTACGGTGTCAGGTATCCCTTCAGATCGAAGAGGCCTTCGACTGACGGCAGCGTTCGCGTCGGATTGGGAAGCTTCGAACCCTTGTCGTTGTACATGACGGGCACATTGCCGATGTGCTTCGCGCCGCCAGCGTCGCCTGTGACCCACCATCCGCCCCACCGCTGTTCGAGCGGGCTGCCGTGGACGGTGGTGAATCCGTTGACGTATGAGTTCTCATCCTTCAGCGGGTAGACGCTCTGCACCATAAAGCCGGGGACGCCGAGCGTCTCCCACGAGAGGTGACACGCCAGGCAGTCGTTGTTGCGCGTGAAGGTCGGCGATGACTGAGCCTGCTGCGACAACTCGTAGAACACGACGCCCTGCGTTGGATCCTGGGCGGCAACTTCGATGAGCCGTCGCGCCGCGAACGTAGCCGACAGCGACAGTGTCGGTGAAGTACACCGCGCGCGGGTTGTGCATGCGGATCTGCGATGCCTGAAAGCTGGTTTGCGAGAAGACCAGCATCTGCGACTCGACCGGCACGCCGAGTCCTTCCAGGACCGAGCGCAGGTAGCCCGTGCTTTCGTCGTACTTCAGCGAGGCCGATCCGTTTTCGAGCCTGGCGTTGAACGCCGAAACCGGATCCGACATTGGAGCCGTCGAGTAGCCGATGGCGGGATGGTCGCGCGACTCCACGAACACATCGCGCCGCTGGGCGACCGCCAGGACGCTCAACCCGAAGACACAGCACGAACAGACAGCAGGAGCCGCGACGGAAACCGGACTGGAGGACCCACAGATGAAGGCTACGTCGAGAGCCGCGGCACCGCAAGCGCGTCCACGGGGATATGATTGAGGTTCCGGCCATGAGGCCGGGACCGTCTTACTGGACAAACCGCGAGACTGCCGCGCAGGCCGCAGCCCGCGTGCGACGAGACTCATGAATCAGGCCGTTACCGTCAGCGTCGACCAAGGCGTCGCGCTCATTCTCATCGACAACCCTCCCGTCAACGCGCTCAGTCCTGAGGTCATCGACGGCCTCGACGCCGCGCTCGATCAGGCATCCCGCGACACATCCGTTCAGGCCATCGTCATCATCGGTGCGGGCAGGACGTTCATCGCCGGCGCCGATATCAAGGGGCTCGAGCAGCTGGCGTGGGGCAGCAACTCCGGCGCGCCTGAGATGCACGAGTTGCTGCAGAAGATCGAGGACACGCCCAAGCCGGTCGTCATGGCGATGCACGGCACGGCGCTCGGCGGCGGCCTCGAGGTTGCCATGGCCGGCCACTATCGCGTGGCCGTGCCCGACTGCGCAGATGGGACAGCCCGAGGTCAACCTCGGCATCATCCCGGGCGCCGAAGGCACGCAGCGGTTGCCCCGGCTGGTCGGTCTCGAGAAAGCGATCGAGATGTGCGTCTCCGGCAAGCCGATCAAGGCGGCCGACGCACTGAACGCAGGACTGATCGATCGCATCATCGAGGGCGAGCTCGCCGCAGGAGCGTCGGCGTTCGCGCGCGAGATGGCCGCGCAAGGCGGCCGGCATCCGAAGACGCGCGAGCGACAGGACAAGCTGCCACCACGCGATGCCGTTCCAGGAATGGTTGCCGCGGGACGCGAGCTGGCGCGCAAGACTCGCCGTAACCTCGAAGCGCCCGTCGCCGTGGTCGATGCGCTCGAAGCCGCTGCGACGCTGCCGTTTGACGAGGGGTGCGCGCGCGAGCGGGCGATCTTCTTCGAGCTGGCAAAGTCCGAACAGGCCAAGGCGCTCATCCACGCCTTCTTCGCAGAGCGCGGCGTGTCGAAGGTGCCCGGCATCTCGAAGGACACGGTTGCGGCAGCCGTGAATCGCATCGGCATCGTGGGCGCCGGCACGATGGGCGGCGGCATTGCCATGGCATGCGCGAACGCGGGCATCGCGGTGCGCCTCACCGATGCGACCGCGGCCGCACTCGATGCCGGCATGGCAACGATCCGCAAGAACTACGACGTCTCAGTGAAGCGCGGGCGCTTCACCCCCGCGATGGTCGAAGAGCGGATGGCACGCATCACCCCCGAAGTCGGATACGACGGCTTCGACCAGGTCGACCTCGTCGTCGAAGCGGTCTTCGAGAACCTGGCGCTCAAGAAGGAGATCGCAGCCACTCTCGACAAGGTCGCGAAGCCCGGCGGAATCATCGCGACCAACACGTCGACGCTCGACATCGACGACATCGCCGCCGCAACCAGCCGGCCGTCCCAGGTCCTCGGGCTGCACTTCTTCAGCCCGGCGAACGTCATGCGGCTGGTGGAGATCGTCCGCGGCGCCAGCGACAAGCCCGGAGACGCTGGCAACCGCGATGGCCCTGGCCAAGCGGCTCGGGAAAGTCGGTGTCGTCGTCGGCAACTGTCGCGGCTTCGTCGGCAATCGCATGATGTTCCCCTACATGTACGAGGCGCAGTTCCTCGTCGAGGAGGGAGCAACACCGCAGCAGGTCGATGAGGCGCTGACCGGATTCGGGATGGCGATGGGGATCTTCGCCGTCGACGACATGGCCGGCCTCGACGTCGCGTGGCGCGTGCGCCAGGAGCTGAATCAGTTCAGCGAGCCCGGCGCGCGAAAGCCGCTCGTCGCCGATCGTCTCTGCGAGATGGGACGATTCGGACAGAAGACCGGCAAGGGTTGGTACGTCATACGGCGACGATCGGAAGCCGCAGCCCGATCCGGAAGTGCTCGCGCTCATCGAGCAGCTGGCCGTGGCCAATGGCATCCGGCGCCGGTCGTTTACGAACGAGGAGATCATCGAGCGCACGATCTACGCGCTCATCAACGAAGGCGCGCGCGTCCTCGATGAGGGCTTCGCGCTGCGTGCAGCCGACATCGACGTCATCTACACGAACGGGTACGGCTTCCCCGCCTGGCGAGGCGGTCCGATGTTCTATGCGGACCGCGTCGGGTTGAAGAAGATTTACGACCGCATTGCGACGTTCCATCGCGAGCTGGGCCAGCGGTGGGCGCCGGCTCCGCTGCTCGAGCGATTGGCCAAGGAAGGATCGACCTTCAAGGAGTTCGATCGAAGCCGCGCCGGCTCGCTCGTTGGAGCGAGCTCGTAGCGGGATCCATGGAGTCCACGGCCCGACGAATCAGGCCGGTCAACATCACGCCGATCGAAACGACGGTCCGGCACGGCGCTGGTGGCGTCGTCTATCTTGTCGTCGCCGCAGGCGACTGGGTGCCTACCCCGTCAGGATTACCGACCGACTGGAGCACTGGGCGAGAGAAGCACCCAGTCGCGTCTTCCTGGCCCAGCGCGATCTGAGCGGTGGATGGCGCACCCTCACGTATGCGGACGCCTTCGAGCGCGTCGGCCGCATCGCGCAGGCGCTGCTCAATCGGCGACTCTCGCCGGAACGCCCCATCCTGATTCTGTCGGGCAACGGAATCGACCACGCGATCCTCGCGCTGGCGGCGATGCACGTCGGCGTTCCCTACGCGCCGATCGCGCCGGCCTACTCGCTGCAGGCGAAGGACTACGGCACCCTCCAGCAGATCTTCGAGCGACTCGAGCCTGGCCTCGTCTTCGCGGCGGAAGGCGCCGCGTTCGAGCGCGCGCTGTCTCAGGTGCTTCCGTCGGGTGTCGAGCTCGTCGTGTCGACCTCGTTCCCGCGACGATTCCGGCGACGCCGTTCGACCAACTGCTGCAGGTTCCTGCGACGGGCGCGGTCGACGAGGCGCGTCGGCGCGTCGGGCCGGACACGATCGCCAAGATCCTGTTCACGTCCGGATCGACCGGGCATCCGAAGGGCGTCATCAACACGCAGCGGATGCTGTGCTCGAACCAGGAGATGATCCGCACGGTGATGGCGTTCCTCGCCGACGAGCCGCCGACACTGTGCTGCTGGCTCCCGTGGAATCACACGGCCGGCGGCAATCACAACTTCGGGCTCGTGCTCTACAACGGCGGCACGTTCTACATCGACGAAGGCAAGCCGACGCCGGGGCTCTTCGACATCACGCTGCGGAACCTGCGGGAGATTCCCGCGACCGCGCATTTCACCGTGCCGCGCACCTACGAGATGCTGCTGCCCCATCTCCGCAGCGACGCCGCGCTCCGCGAAACGTTCTTCAGGAAGCTGAAGCTCTATTTCTATGCGGCGGCGGGACTGGGTCAGCGATTCTGGGACGAGCTGCGTGACCTCGCGCTCGACGCGTGCGGCGAGGAACTGCTGATCGTGACCGGCTTCGGCGCGACCGAGACCGCGCCCTTCGCCTTGACGACAGGCGGCGTCGGCGCCGTGTCCGGCATGATCGGACTGCCGTGTCCCGGGCATGGAGTTGAAGCTCGCGCCCGCCGGCAGCAAGAAGGAAGCGCGCGTGCGCGGTCCCAACATCACGCCGGGCTACTGGGCGCGATGAAGCGATGACTCGAGCGGCGTTCGACGAGGAGGGCTTCTATCGGCTCGGCGACGCGATGGACTTCGTCGATCCGGCCGACCCGGACAAGGGACTGACTTTCGACGGACGGCTGGCCGAGGACTTCAAGCTCTCGACCGGCACGTGGGTCAGTGTCGGGCCGCTTCGCTCGAAGATCCTGATGCAGGCCGCCGGGCTACGCTCAGGACGTCGTCATCGCGGGGCACGACCGAGGCTTTGCCGCGGCCCTCGTGTTTCCCAACTTGCTGCGCTGTCGCGAGCTTGCAGGAACCGGCGCCCAGACACGCCGGCTGCGGACATCGTGCGGCATCCGGCTGTGATGTCGCGCTTCCAGGCGGTGTTCGACGATCTCGCGCGTCAGGCCACGGGCAGCTCGACATTCGTCGTCGCGGGCGATGCTTCTCGACGTGCCGCCGTCGCTCGACGCGCGCGAGATCACCGACAAGGGTTCGATCAACCAGAAGGCGGTGCTGCGGAATCGCGCAGCGCTCGTCGATGACCTCTACTCCACTCCTCCGCCCGCGCACGTGATCGTCTGCGCGGGCCGGACCGAGACTGAGCGAACACGATGATGGCACCCTCTGCGATCGACGTTGAACGGATCGTCGCCTTCGACATCCACGTCCACCTCGAACACACCGGCGAGCAGACCGACGCCGACAAGCATGCGGCCGCATACTTCAAGGGCGGAGCCGCGCGCGATGCCGCGTCGCTGGCCGAGTACTACCGCTCGCGGAAACATGGCGTGCGTCATCTTCACGGTCGATGAGACGCTCACCGGCACGCCGAGGCTCTCGAACGACGAGGTCGTCGACTTCGCGCAGAAGAACGCGCGACATCGCCATCCCGTTTGCGAGCATCAACCCGACTCGCGGCGCCGAAGCAGTCCGCGAGGCGCGCCGGCTGGTCAGCGCAGGCGCCGTGCGCGGGCTGAAGCTCCACCCGCCGATCCAGGAGTTCTTCCCGAACGATCGGATCGCCTATCCGCTGTACGAAGTGTTCGCGGAAGCGCGGCTGCCGGTCATCTTTCACACCGGGCACAGCGGCATCGGCACCGGCATGCGGGGCGGCGGCGGAATCCGTCTGAAGTACGGCAACCCGATGCCGATCGACGATGTGGCGGTCGACTTCCCGGATATGCCGATCATCATGGCGCATCCCTCGTTCCCGTGGCAGGACGAGGCGATCTCGATCTGCCTCCACAAGCCGCAGGTCTACATCGACCTGTCTGGATGGTCGCCGAAGTACTTCTCTCCGACGCTCGTGCAGTACGCGAACACGCTGCTCAAGCAGAAGGTGATGTTCGGCTCGGACTACCCGCTGCTGACACCCGATCGCTGGCTCGCGGACTTCGAGAAACTGCCGATGCGCGACGAGGTGCGGCCGCTGATCCTGAAAGAGAACGCCGTTCGGTTATTGGGACTGAAGTAGACACATGTGCTCCCAGTGTGCACCCTCTTCCACAGCTCAGCCATGGTGCACCTACGCGGCAAGCTTCGCCGGCTTTCACTCGCGGGGCGTGAGTTCCGGGTCGAGCGACAATAGAGCGCATGTGGGCTCTGGTCCTGAGCGTTCTTCTCGTCGCCGCGCCGAGCGTCGCGCAGACCGACGGCAAGGATCCGGACCTGCTCTACGCCGATCGGGATCAGCTGGCGAGTGCTCGCCAGGCCGCTGACATCTGGGAAGCGCGCCTCACCGCGAACTCGCGCGATTTCGAGTCGGCGTGGAAGCTGGCGCGAGCCTGCTATTGGCTCGGTGGACACGTCCCGCCGACGAGCAGCGGCAGCAGTACGAGCGCGGCATCAAAGCGGCGACCCGCGCCGTAGAACTCGAGCCCGGAACGGCCCGGACGGCCACTTCTGGATGGCCGCGGACATGGGCGCGATGGCCGAGTCGTTCGGCCTGCGCGCCGGGATTCGCTACCGCGGTCCGATCAAGAAGGAGCTCGAGACCGTGCTGCGAATCGATCCCTCCTATCAGCAGGGATCGGCCGACCGCGCGCTCGGACGCTGGTACTTCAGAGTGCCTCGCCTGTTCGGCGGCAGCAAGGACAAAGCGGTCGAACATCTCAAGCGAGTCACTGGCATACGCCCCCGAGAGCACGGCGACGCATTTCTTCCTCGCTGAAACGTATCTCGACATGGACCGGCCGGACGATGCCCGTCGCGAGGCACAGTCTGGTGCTCGATGCCCCGCTCCATCCCGACTGGACGCCCGAGGATCGCGAGTTCAAGCAGAAGGCGAAGGAGCTGCTGAAAACGACCGAGGGGAAGTAGCGCGGCTCCGGCTCCCTTGAATCTTTCCCGCAAAGCGTGAAATCGTACGCGCCGCAGGGAGGCATCATGACTCGAGCGACTCGCGCGATGGCTCTCGCAGTGTGCACGGTGATGCTGGCGCCAGACGTTTGGTTCGGCGCAGCAGCTCGTCGGCCAGGGGTGGAGGTCACCACACCCGACAAGCATCAAGTGGGTCAAGAACGCGGCCGGCACCCAGGAAACGGCTCGTCCTGTTCGGCGATCCGACGAAAGCCCGGACCCTACGTGATCCGGCTCCGGTGGCTTCCCGGCAACATGAGCCGCCCGCACTTCCACCCGAACGATCGCTTCTTCGTGGTGGTCTCCGGCACGTGGTGGGTCGGGGCTGGTGAAAAGTACGATCCTGAGAGCACCGTGCCCGCGGGCCCCGGTTCGTACATGTCTCCACAAGGCCGGAGCGATCCACTACGACGGCGCGAAGAAGGAACCGGCCGTGATCCAGGTCTGGGGGATGGGTCCGAACACCTCGACTCCCGCCGAGAAGAAGTGAAGTGACCTGGTCAATTTCCAACTTCCAACTTCCAACTCCCAACTGAACGCGTTGGGAATTGGGAGTTGGTAATTGGGAGTGCGGGTGGCACTCACCGCTCACCCACTACCGCTCTACTACTCGGGTTGGTGATCACGCTGGCAACCGTGGTCACCTACTCGTGGTACATCTCCGGCCAGATCTCGGGTTTGCGACGGCTGCAGACCGAGCTCACCGATCGCAATCGCCGCGACTCGCTGCAACTGCTCCGCATCCAGAACGATCTCAATCAGCTCGCGCTCGCGATGCGCGACATGCTCGATGCAGCCGAGCCGTATCCGCTCACCGCCTGGTCCACGCAGTTCGATCGCATCCGGCTCGATCTGGACGATGCCTTGAAACAGCAGGGTGAGGTGGCACTCGCGCGCCAGACGCCGGAGCAGCGCGAGTTCCTGGCGACCTCGCTCAAGCAGTTCTGGGACGCGGTCGGATCGCATCTTCGAGCTCGCGCGCACGGAACGAGGCCGAGGCGCGCACGCAGATCCAGCTGTCGCTGCAGGCTCGACAAGCCGCGCTCAGCACCGCCGTCGCGCGGCTGCTCGTCCAGAACAACGAGGCCGAGGAGCAGACGGCCCAACAGGTCCAGGACATCTACCAGCGCGTGCAGCGCCAGGTGTACTGGTTCCTCGCCGCGACGCTGGCGGCCATCGTCGCCGACGAGCCTGTATCTGATCCGATCGAACCGGCAGTCTGTTCGCACGCCTGGCGTCGCTGTCGGACGAGCGACGCGAGCTGGCGCAGACGCTGATCGCGACGCGCGAGTCGACCCTGCGTGAGATCTCGCGCGAGCTCCATGACGAGTTCGGTCAGATTCTCACGGCGATCGGCTCCATGCTCGGGCGGGCAGGCAAACACGCGCCTGAGGGCTCGTCGCTGCGCAGCGACCTGCGTGAGATCGGCGAAGTGGCCCAGACGGCGCTCGACAACGTGCGCGGCCTCTCGCAGACCTTGCACCCTTCGATCCTCGAGGAGCTGGGCCTGGCGAGCACGATCGACTGGTATCTCTCGACCGTGGAGAAGCAACTCGGCATCCGCGTGACGCTGGAGACGCAGGGGACGGCAAGACAGGTGGACTCGACCAAGGCCATCCACGTCTACCGCGTGCTGCAGGAGGCGCTGAGCAACGTGGCCCGCCACTCCGGCGCCAAGCAGGCGTCGGTGCGACTGGGCTTCGGCGCGGATAGACTGGAGATGGACGTCGAGGACCACGGCGAGGCATCGACTCCCGGCACGACACGCCGGGGCCTGGGGCTCGTCGCGATGCGCGAACGCGCCGCCATCGTCGGCGGCACGCTCGATTTTCTGCGGCCGCCGCAGGGCGGCACGCTGGTTCGATTGTCGATGCCGCTCTGAGAGGCATGCAGTGATGCAGGCATCATGACCGAGCGGATTACTGTGCTCCTGGCAGATGATCACGCGCTCGTGCGGCGCGGGTTTCGCCGCATCCTCGAAGACGATCCCGCCATCGAGGTCGTTGGCGAGGCGAGCAACGGCGAAGAAGCGATCCGGCTGTTCGCGAGCTAAACCAAAGTCGTCGTCATGGATGCCGCCATGCCCGGAACCGGCGGCCTTGCCGCGACGCGCACGATTCTCGCGAGCGCACCCGACGCCACGGTGCTCATGCTGAGCATGCACTCCGAGGAGACACTCGTTCGTCAGGCCATGGCCGCCGGCGCACGCGGCTACATCCTCAAGAACGCGGTCGATCTCGACCTGGCCGCCGCGGTCAAACGGGCTGCGGCCGGCGAAACGGTGCTCGATCCGGGCGTCGATCCGGCCGGCCCCGCTGGCCGGCGAACGCGCGCGTCGCCTGACGCCGCGCGAAACCGAAGTCCTGCAGCTGATTTGCGACGGACTCTCCAACCGGGAGATCGCCGCGCAACTCGACCTGAGCGTGAACACCGTCGCCGTGCATCGCGCCAACATCATGAACGCACTCGGCGTGCACAAGACCGCCGAGCTCGTCGTGTACGCGCTGCAGAACGGCCTCGTCAATCCGCTGTGAGGCACACCGGGTGAAGCGACGCGACTTCCTGCGTCAAGTCGCCTCGGGCGCGGCAGCCTCGATGCTGCCCGCATCGGTGCTCCAGGCGCAGGCGCCCGGCTTTCGACTGGTCGACGCGACCGCTTCAGCCGGCCTCCAGTTTCGACACAACAGCGGCGCGTACGGCGGCAAGCTGCTGCCCGAGACCATGGGCTCCGGGTGCGCGTTCATCGACTACGACGGCGACGGCTGGCAGGACATCCTGCTCGTCAACGGCATGGATTGGCCAGGCCACACGAAGCAGCGCTCAACGCTTCGCCTCTACCGCAACAACCGGAACGGCACGTTCACCGACGTGACGCGAGCCGCGGGACTCGACGTCGAGCTCTACGGCATGGGCGTCGCCGTCGGCGACTTCAACAACGACGGCTTCCCCGATGTCTTCGTCACCTGCGTCGGACAGAACCGTCTTTTTCGCAATACCGGCAAAGGCACGTTCATCGACGTGACTCGCGCGAGCGGGCTCGGCGGCCGCGAAGCGTTCAGCACCTCGGCGATGTGGATCGACTTCGATCGCGACGGGCTGCTCGATCTCTTCGTCTGCAACTACGTGCGATGGACCGCGGCGCACGACGTCTTCTGCAGTCTCGACGGCAAGCAGAAGTCCTATTGCACCCCTGAAGCGTATCGCGGAGAGACGTGCTGGCTGTATCGCAATCGCGGGAACGGCACTTTCGAGGACGTGACGGCAACCTGCGGCATCTTCGACTCGAGTTCCAAGTCGCTCGGCGTGGCGCTCATCGACTACGACCAGGACGGCTGGCCCGACATCTTCGTGGCCAACGACACGCAGCCGAACAAGTTGTACCGGAACCTGCGAAACGGACGGTTCCGTGATGTGGCCCTCGAAGCCGGCGTTGCGCTGAGCGAGGACGGCAAGGCGCGCGCCGGCATGGGCGTGGATGCCGCCGACTTCGACGGCAGCGGCAGGCCAGGTCTGGCGGTGACCAACTTCGACAACGAGATGATCGGGCTCTATCGTCCGCAGGCAGGTGGCAGCTTCGCCGATATCGCCAGTCGCTCCGGCGTCGGCGTCGCCTCGCTAACGCGACTGGGCTTCGGCTGCGTCTTCGCCGATCTCGACCTCGATGGCGCGCTCGATCTGATTGTGACCAATGGCCACATCGACGAGACCGTGCGAAACATCCGCGGCAACGTCGGATACGCGCAGGCGCCACTCCTCTTCCTCAACCAGGGCAACGCCACCTTCCGCGACGTCGCCAGCCTTGCGGGCAGCGGATTTGCGCAGCCACGCGTCGGCCGCGGTCTCGCGGTGGGCGACTTCGACCGTGATGGCGACGTCGATGTGCTGATGACGACGAACAACGGGCCAGCAGTGCTCTTCCGCAACGACCAGTCGACAGGCAATCGAAGCGTTCGGTTCAGGCTGATCGGAACACAGTCCAATCGCGACGCCATCGGTGCGACGGTTCGTATCTTTCATGGCGGCACCAGCCAGTCACGCGTCGTGCGTAGCGGATCGAGTTATCTGTCTCAGTCGGAGCTTCCCGTCACTTTTGGCGTCGGCAAGCGCGACGTGATCGACCGCGTGACGATCGCCTGGCCCAACGGGCGATCCGAGGAGTTCACCAAGGTGGCGACGGCCAAGCAGTACGACTGCGTTGAAGGCAAGGGGATTTCAGAGAGCCCGCGATAACACGCACCCCCCGGTGCGGGCACCGGCAGTGCCTCTGGCGCGCCCGCGAGTCGGCGCGGAAAAAACGCGTCTCCGGCCGCTGATCGGTGGCGCACGTTTATCTTCCGAGCAGTTGGCAGCAGCCTTGCCGTGTGGGTCGCCTCCGCCGCGTTTTTTGTACATCGCTGATCGCGCCGTCTCGAGGTTGCACCGCCGGCACTACCGATGCCCGTGAGGACGTGACTCCTGCCGATCGAATCCAGTCTCTCGCTGCGTGTCTCGAGCTCAGATGAGTGGCGAATCGAGAAGCCCTGTGGAGGTGCCCGATCCCGATTCGCCTGACCGCGTGAGAAGGCTGGGGGAATCCGCGAGGTGAGCGCGTTCGAATCGCACCTCGTTGCTCGAACCGCATCCGCGCGACCGTGGCATCGTCGCACTCGGCATCCCAGCTCCCGGCTCGTTGTGTCGCGGAGGTAACTTCCTTTGCCAACACGGCCGTTCTCAGGTAGGCTCCCATCTGATGCGTGTCCTGGCGACGGCGTTGTTGTTGGTCGCGTTGTGGATCATCGTGTCACCTGCTCGATCCACGCAGTTCGGTCCGGCTAAAGCCGGACGCGCGTCACAGGCTCAAGCCGGAAACGCCGCCGCGCAGACTCAACCTGGACAAGGCGTCTCACAGACTCCACCCGCACAGGAGGTCCGACGACCCAGGATCGTCGTCGAGCTCTCCGATCTGCTCACGCATTCGCCGCTCGTGACCTGTCGCGCCGGCGACGCTGGATCCGCTGAGGGGCCCAGGCGCCTGCGCGTTGCGTCGTGGAACATTCGCGCCGCCCAGTCCGCACCCGTGGAGATGCTCGCAGCGGAAATGCGCGCCATGGAGGCCGACGTCTTCGCGCTGCAGGAGGTCGATGTCCGCACGCGCCGCGGTGACTTCGTCGATCAGCCTGGCGGACTGGCCGCGGCGCTTGGCTTCCAGTACGTGTTTGCCGCCAGCATCGTGTGGGACGAGGGGCACTACGGTCTCGCGGTGATCTCGCGCTGGCCGCTGATCAAGGTCCAGCGACATCGTCTCGACTCGACGCCGGAAGCGGAGCCGCGAATCGTCCTCGAGGTGAGCATCTGCGCGGGAGGCCGGCCGCTGCGCATGTTCAATCTCCACGCTGATCGCCGCACGGCCTCGCGGGCTCTCGGGCTCGCGCACCTGAAGCGAATCGTGCAGGGCGAGATCGGGAGCGGCATCCTGGTGATCGGCGATCTCAACGAGTACCCGGATGCTCCCGGGGTCGGGAGTCTGATCCAGGCTGGCCTCGTCGACCTCAGCGCGACGAGCCCCAACACGATGGGCGGCGGCCGTGTTGACTACCTGCTCGTCGACGAGCGACTGGCGCGCATCGCGTCACCGGCGCGCGCCTGGCCCACGGACAAGAGCGACCACCACGCGCTGCTGACCGATCTCGAGTGGTAAGCTGAGCCCGGGTTAAATCCAAATGACGTTTGCGGTGCGCCGGGCCGGCCCGTCGGATGCCGAGCGCATCGCGGTCGCCCACCTCGATTCGATCCGCTCACTCGGACCGTTGTTCTACCCGCCCGACGTCGTCAATGACTGGGCCAATGGTCTCACCGCCGACGTCTACCTGAAGGCCATGGCCGGCGGAGAGATCTTCTTCATTGCTGTCGCGGACACATCCGCCGCACACGCCGTGCTCGGCTTCGCATCAGATTACCGTCGTGAAGGTACCCAGCATGGGACGTCGGTCTACGTGAGAGGCGACATGGCGCGACAAGGGATCGGCACTGCGCTCCTCCAGCGGGCAGAAGCGGAGGCCATCTCAAGAGGCGCGACGAGCATCCATGTCGAGGCCTCTCTGGCCGGCGTGGAATTCTACAGGGCCAATGGGTTCGTGGAGATGTCGCGCGGAGAGACACACCTCATGTCTGGCCGGGCGATCGCGTGCGTGTTCATGGAGAAGGCTCTCGTCAGCAGCGAGCGACGACCCTGAGGGCTCGTCACTTCTGTTTGGTGAAGATGAACAGGTGCTGCCACGGAAGGTCGTCGTAGACCCGCGACTGTTTGAAGCCTTCGTGCTCCAGTTCCTGCTTCACCTGCGCCTTGCTCATCTTGTGGTCGCGCAGAATCGGCACGTCAGGATCTTCCGCACGGTACTCGAGCAGCACGAGCCGACCGTCGGGCTTCAGCGACTCCCTGATTCGCTGAAGCATCTTCTGCGGCTCGGAGAATTCGTGATACACGTCCACCATGATCGCGAGGTCGATGCTCTCAGCCGGCAGTTTCGGATCGTCGAGGGCACCAAGTACCGGAACGACGTTGTCGACCTTCGCGCGCGTGACGTTCTGCTGCAGCAGCGTCAGCATGCCCGCCTGGATATCGCTGGCGTAGACCTTCCCCATCGGTCCGACGATCTTCGCCAATGCGGATCGTCATGTAGCCGGAGCCGGCGCCGATGTCGGCGACGGTCGCTCCTTTCCTGAATGCGCAGCAGCCGGAGCGCCAGGTCGGGGTTCTCTTCATCCTCGCGTTCACGTCGATCGAGCCACGGCGCGCCATCGACGCTCATCGTCCGCGCGTAGACACGTCCGCTGACCGGATGCACTCCGGGCTGTTGCGCGACCGCGGTCGCAGCGGCAAAGACCATGGCGAGGAGCGTCGCGTTGCGTCTCACGTCACACCTTCCTGACTAGTGGACGAAGGGTATCGTACAGTTCTGCTATTGAAGAGCTGGGCATAGATCGGACAGGACGGAATTTGAACGGCCGTCGAGTTTCTGACACTTTTCGGGGACGCAGATCACGAATTGGCGTGCATGCTGTGCGGGCATGACATTTGCTATCTACTAGGGGCGATGGCAACCCTTCGGGGCGGCCGTCCTCCACTGACCGCTTCGCACTCGCCGTATGTGCCTGGTGAGGCGGTCAGCGTGGGTCGTTTCCAAGGGGCTCCGACCTCGCAAGCGCCTTTCGTTACCAAACCAATACCCCAACTTACACTCCGTCCCGATACCGGGCGTGGTGTCTGTCGTGTGTGACGACTCACCGTCGCACCCGTGCAGCCGAGCTACTCTCACCCCGTCTTCGATGCAGAGGTCAGTTGCCGGCGCGTGGTTTCGAGCGTGAAGGTCAGTGACTCCTTCGGGATACTCGTGACAAACGGACCAACGATCCAGCCGAATCCGGTCGGTATCCCGCGTGTCAATGACACCGACTCACACTGAATATAGAGTCCTCCGTCACGCGCAAGCAGTCGCCAGTAGGTGTTCAGCCGCCACAGGTATCCACCATCCTTGCCCGACAGGCATCTCACGCTCGCCTGATTCATCCGGGTTCTCCACTTCAGCGATTCTGGTGCTGTGAATCCACCCTTCGGCGCGATCGGTGCCTCTGGCTGAAGAGCGCGTCGTGTTCGCTGTTGATCACGACCGTGATGACTTTTGTCATCTCGAAACCGGAGAAAAAACCGAAATCGATCGCCCTCCTGCGGGAAGCAGTTTCGAACGCGCGATCGTCGGCGCGTATATACGCTCGTGCCGGTCGTAATCCTGCAGAATCGCCAACGTCTGATCCAGCGTCGCGCCCGGGACAAACGCGGTGCCGACCCAATGGTGAATGATTCCATCCGGTACATCGATCTCGCGGTCACCCTTCGAGCGTGCGTCGCGCCTCGATCGACAACATGCCACTGCGCATCAGCGCGAGCGCCTCGCTCCGTTTTGCGGCGGGCAGCCGTCCACGCAGAGGAACGGCTCGGTTCTCAGCTGGCTTTCAGTGGCGCGCACATACCGATCAAAGGCCGCGACCGTGCGAGGCTGAAGCTCGGCAGCCGTAACCGAGGCTGCCGCCGATCACGAGCAGCATCGCGGACGCCCATCGATGTGTCACAAGACTCCCTCCGCTTGGCAATGTGTCCGAACGGCCGGATGACGCCTCACCCCAGTCAGAACATCTCCTAAAACGAACCTATAAACGGCATTCCTGCGTACTCGCCAGCATGCCGTTGAGCATCTCGGCCCGTCCGCTGTTCGAAACCGCGCACTGGCGAGCGTTTCTATTGCACAATCCCTATCGGGACGCATGCTCAAGTGGCAAAACTGGGTGATTCGAAGCCGTGCGTCGTATGTGGCGGTATGGCGACCCTTCGACTGGTCCAGCCCTCGTTCGCCACACTTGGATGGGTCGACGACCGCTCCATTCCTTACGACATCCCGCCCATGCCGATGTGGCAGTGCGACGACTGCGACGAACGGCAGCCCGCTGAGCAGGAAATCGAAGGCTAGCAAGTTCCGGGTTCTGGGTTCTGGGTTCGCGGGTTCATATTCCAGGTTCAGCGAAAGCGGAACCCGGAACACCGAACCGTGAACGCCGAACGTGAACTCTGAACACGAACCTGGAACCTGGAACTCGGAACATGGAACCTGGAGCAGGCAGGTATTATTAGCCTCCTATGACACTCAAGATCAAAGTGATCGTTGGAAGCACCCGCGCGAACCGATTCAGTGAGAAACCCGCCGAGTGGATCTTCGAGGCGCGCAAAGAAACGCACCAACCTGGATGTCGAACTCCTCGACCTTGCGCGACTACCCTCTTCCGTTCTTCGAGGAGGCGATGCCGCCGGGCATGGCGAAGGACCAATACTCGAACCCGATCGTCGTGAAGTGGCGGGACAAGATTCGGGAAGCGGACGGCTTCATCATCTGCACGCCGGAGTACAACCACGGTTACCCCGCCGTCCTCAAGAACGCGCTGGACTACACCTACTTCGCCTGGGCGCGAAAAGCAGTGTCGTTCGTGAGCTGGGGTGGCGCAGGAGGCGCCAGAGGTGTCGAGCAGCTTCGCCTCGTCGCCGTCGAACTCGACATGGTCCCCACGCGCTGGGCGGTCCACATCCCGAACCCGTGGTTCATCAAGGACGTCAGCGAGATCGACACCGAGCCGAATCGGAACAGCGCCACGGCGCTGCTCGATCACTTGACGTGGTGGGCCGGCGCGCTCAAGGCCGCGCGGACGTCGGCTTCCTGAACGCATCATGGCGGGTCCGGAAGAACTGGACCCGCCCTCCCGATCAGAGATTCACGTCTCCAGCTTGGCGTCCATCGTGATGGTGGCATTCAGCACTTTCGACACCGGGCAACCGGACTTCGCGTTGTTGGCCGCAGTGTCGAAAGCCTGCTTGTTGCCGCCCGGGATCTTCGCCACGACGTCCAGATGGATCGCGGTGATCGCGAATCCGCCGTCCGTTTTGTCGAGTGAAACGGTCGCCGTCGTCTGAATCTGCTCGGGCGTGATGCCCGGCATCTCCCAACTGGGCCGACAACGCCATCGAGAAACAGCCCGCGTGTGCCGCGGCAATCAGCTCCTCAGGGTTCGTGCCCTTCCCGTCTTCGAATCGCGTACTGAAGGAATACTGGCGTGTTGGACAGCACGCCGCTGTCGGTCGACACGATGCCTTTGCCATCCTTCAGACCACCTCGCCACACTGCTGAGCCTTTTCGCTTCATATGACCTCGCGGGAACACTCTATCGCAGACGAACGAAGAACTAAGAACCGTCGAGGGTCGGAAACCTGGAACATGGAACCCGAAACGTTATGATCAAGTGATGTCTCCGACACACACCGCGCGATCGATGCCGTCTGGCGGATCGAGTCACCTCGGCTCATCGCCGGGCTGGCGCGCATGGTCCGTGACGTCGGGCTTGCCGAGGACCTCGCGCACGACGCGCTGGTTGCGGCGCTCGAGCAATGGCCGGAGTCAGGCATTCCACGCAATCCCGGCGCATGGCTCATGGCCACGGCAAAGCACCGCGCGATCGACCTGCTGCGCCGCCGCTCGCTGCTCGAGCGCAAACATCAGGAACTCGGCTACGAGCTGGAAATCGCACAGGAAGGCTCGGCGCCCGGATCTCGATGCCGCACTCGACGATGACATCGGCGACGACCTGCTGCGACTGGTGTTCACGGCCTGCCATCCGGTGCTGTCGGCCGAGGCGCGCGTCGCGCTGACGCTGCGACTGCTCGGAGGCCTGACGACCGACGAGATCGCCCGCGCCTTCCTCGTCTCCGAGCCCACCGTGGCGCAGCGGATCGTCAGAGCCAAGAAGACACTCGCCAGGGAGCGAGTGCCATTCGAGGTGCCGAGCGGCGACGAGCTCGCGTCCAGGCTGTCGTCTGTGCTCGAAGTGATCTATCTCGATCTTCAACGAGGGTTACTCGGCGACGTCGGGTGAGGACTGGATGCGACCGGCGCTCTGCGAGGACGCGCTGCGACTGGGGCGCATCCTTGCCGGGCTGATGCCTGACGAACCCGAGGTGCACGGTCTCGTCGCGTTGATGGAGATCCAGGCCTCGCGATCGACCGCTCGCGTGGGCGCCGATGGCGCACCGATCCTGCTGCTCGATCAGAACCGCGCGCTGTGGGATCAGGTGCTCATTCGTCGCGGCCTCGCCGCGCTCGATCGACGCCGAGCAATGCGGACGGCCGCACGGTCCCTTATTTTCTGCAGGCCGCGATTGCCGCGTGCCATGCACGGGCGCGGCAGGCCGAAGACACGGACTGGGCTCGCATCGCCGACCTCTACGCTGAGCTCGCCGCGCTGTCTCCTTCTCCGGTCGTCCAGCTCAATCGCGCCGTCGCGCTGTCGATGGCGTTCGGCCCACAGGCTGGACTCGATCTGGTGGATACGCTCGTCGGCGAGCCTGCGCTCGAGCAATTACCACCTCCTTCCGAGCGTGCGAGGCGACCTGCTGGTGAAGTTGGGGCGCGTTCAGGAGGCGCTGCCCGAGTTCGAGCGCGCGGCGTCACTGACGCGCAATGCCCGCGAGCGTGAGTTGTTGCTCGAGCGCGCCCGTGCATGCGAGACGGCTGCGCCGCGCGTGAGAGTCGTAATGCACTGGGTAAGGCTAAAATCCGCGCACACTGGAGCGGAAATGTCCATTCACTCACGAAGGAAATTCCGGCTGCTCGTCTCGCTCGCCATCGTCGCCGGCACGACGTCACGATCGCCGCGCAGTGGGAACCGTATCCCTGGAAGAACATGCCGCGGACCGCCGGACGGCAAGGTCGACATGAACGCGCCGGCGCGCCGGACCGCTGACGGCAAGACCGGATCTCTCCGGCTTCTGGATGCCGGTCGAGGCCGTCAAACATCTGCTCAACCTCGCCGCGGATCTGAAGCCAGGCGAGGTACCGCTGCGGCCGTGGGCGGACGCGCTCTACAAGGAACGGATCGAGAACAACGGCAAGGACCATCCTGGCGTGCGTTGCTGGCCCTCCGGCATCCCGGAGAAGAACAACATCCCGGACGGTCTCAAGGTCGTGCAGACGCCCGACGTCATGATCTTTCTGCACGAGTCGCGGACGATCTACCGGCAGATCTTCACCGATGGCCGGCCGCTGCCGAAGGACGCCCAACCCACCTGGATGGGGTACTCCATCGGTCACTGGGAAGGCGATACCTTCATCGTCGAAACGATCGGACAGAACGGCAAGACGTGGCTCGACATGAGAGGGCTCCCGGCACTGAGGCGCTGCGCGTCATCGAGCGGTTCACGAGGCCGAACATCGGACGGATCACATTCACGTCACGATCGACGATCCGATGGCCTACACGAAACCGTGGGACGTGCAGCTGGCGTGGCGGCTCGTGCCCGATACGGATCTGATCGAAAGCATCTGTGAAGAGAACAACAAGGACTTGCCGCATATGGTCGGCAAGTAATCGCGGATTCGATTCGGGATTCAGGTTCCGAGTCGTAGAGCGGGGGCTTCAGCCCCGCGGGAGTGCGGAATGAGATCGACCGTCAAAGACGTTCGCCGGCCTCGGAGCAATCGTGCTCGCCACGAGCCTGTCTCGCCGCACAGCAGAACACCGTCGTGCCGCAGCCGCGGGCCAATGCGCTTCCCGCGCCCGGCGCGGCCAGCCCGAAGCCGAGCCGCTCGGTGGCGAGGCCCGAAGGCATGACGCCGAAAGCGCCGAGCGGCTTCACGGTCACGAGCTACGCCGACCTGCGCGCACCGCGAATGATGGTGTACGCGCCGAACGGCGATCTGTTCGTCAGCTCGCCCGGCAGCGAACAACATCACCATCCTGCGCGACACGAACAACGACGGCGTCGTCGATTCGCAGAGCGTGTACGCGCAGGGTGCGCCTCCGGCGCCGCGAGGCGGCGGACCGCCTCCGGCAGGGGCGCGCGCCGGCGCGCCGGCTCGAGGCGCGGCCGCTGGTCCGCCTCCGGGCCGTGGCGCACCACCCGTCCTCGGCGCCAATGCCCCCGCGTGCGCGCCGCCGCCGGAGTTTGCGGTGCGCGGTCCCGGCACGCTGCAGGCGCCCTTCGGCCTCGCGTTCCACGACGGCTATCTCTACGTCGGAAATACCGGATCGCTCGTGCGCTACAAGTACACGAACGGCGATCTGCAGCACCAGGGTGAACCCGAGAAGCTGCTCGACCTGCCGACCGGCGGTCACTCGACGCGCAACATCGTGTTCAATCGGGCCGGCACGAAGATGTACATCGCCGTCGGCTCGCAGTCGAACAACGACGCCGGCGAGGACTGCCGCCGTGCGGCGATCCTGGAATTCAATCCCGACGGCACCGGTTACCGCGTGTACGCGTCTGGCATTCGCAATCCCGTCGGTCTCGCGCTCCAGCCAGGCACGGACATCGTCTGGACCGCGATCAACGAGCGCGACAACCTCGGTGACGATCTCGTGCCCGACTACGCCACGTCGGTCAAGGAGGGCGGCTTCTACGGGTGGCCCTATTCCTACATCGGGCAGAACTACGATCCGCGCTACATCGGGTCGTTCCCGGATCTCGTCAAGCGCACCATCGTTCCCGACGTGCTGCTGCCCTCACATGCCGCAGCGCTCGGCATCACGTTCTACACCGGCACGCAGTTCCCGCAGCGGTTTCGCAATGGCGGATTCGTGGCGCTACACGGCTCGTGGAATCGATCCGTGGCGTCCGGCTACAAGGTGGTGTTCTTCCCGATGGTCAACGGTAAGCCCGGCCCGATCGAGGATTTCCTGACCGGCTTCCTCGCCAGCGACGGCTCGAACGAGTCAGCCATCGAGCAGTGGGGACGGCCTGTAGGCGTCACCGTCGCGCGCGACGGCTCGTTGCTGGTCTCTGACGACAGCGGCAACCGGATCTGGAAGGTCAGCGCGACGAAGTAGGTTCGTTTTCGTGTCGTATCGAGGTGTCTACCTAAGGCGCCGAGTTGAGCTGAATATCGAGCGTCTGCCGCTGCCCCACGCCGACTCGGAGCACTCGTTCCTCGGAGGCGTAACCCTCCTTGCTCACTCGAATGCGCTTGTCGCCCGGTGGCATGTGGTGGATTGTGACCGGAGAGACTCCCCACCCGATTCCATTGACCGTGACTCGCGCGCCGGCTGGTTGCGTGGTCACGGCGAGCTCGGTGACTGAGCTCGCTGGGGCGGGAGTGTCAGGCGAAGCGATCGTGCCTTGAACGCCGGTGTCGGAGGCTGCGACCGATGCGGCCTGCGCGGATGAATTGCCAGTGGAAGCCGGGGTATCCGGTGACGCATCGCGGCCTGCCACGACTGGCGCCGCGGCTGACACCGCGTCACTCCGCACCTCGGACGCCGGTGCGGATTGCCAAATCGCACGTCCAAGTGCTGCCGCCCCCAGGGCGACGACCGCGAGTGCAATCAGTCCCAATGGCCGCGGACGTGTTGACTCCCTGGGTGTTGCGATCTCACGCGGTGCGCTCGGCGCCTCGGCTGGCTTCGAAGCGGACCGAAGTTGAGCGAGGGCAAGCTCCTGGTCGAGGCCTACCGCTCGCGCATAGGCTCGGACTTCGGCGCGCTGATAGAACCCGGCCGGGTTGGGACCCAGATCGCCGTGTTCGAGCGCTTCGAGATGTCTTTGTGGAATCTTGGTCTCACGAGCAATGCGCTCGAGCGTCAGCCCGCGGCTTTCGCGAGCGTGTCTGAGCAACTCCCCGAAACCAACGCTTCGGTCTATGCCTGAGTCTGAGTGCGAGGCCCGTAAATCTCCTGAGCCCGCCGAAGTAACTGTCGCCATCGCCTTTATGCCTTCAACGCGCCTGGTGATTCGTTGCGAACATGGCAATTGCCATTCCAGCGGGAGTGTTTGATGCGGCGGGCGATCTCCACCGGATCCGGGCTGGTGAACCGAACGACGTTACAGCTGGTCTGTGAGATCGCTCAGAGAAGCAGGCAATAAGTCTCCAGCCCGTCGAACAATATCTCAGCTGTCCGCCAGCGTAAACGACGGCGCGCAAGCTACGTCTCGCGATAGAGCCTCGCGCCGACGAGCGAGGCGATGAGGAACTCGACCAACCCCCACACGAGGCCGAACAGCGTCAGGTTCAGTGGCATGATGCCCATGGCCACCTGCGCACCCCCGCTCCAGGCCAGCGTCATGAACCACGCCAGGACGGCCACGATGACGGCGGTCTTCGGGCCCGGACCCAGCCGCGGCCTGACTGCGGCGTAGAGCCACACCATCAGGATGCCGAGCAGAAAGCACATGACGACGAAGTAGGCGATGGCACCGCCGCCGACAGGCGGAAGGTTCCGGGCCTGCAGTGCCTGCGCCAACTCTTCACCGGCGAGCGGGACGTTCAGAATCGTCTCGCCGATGTTGATGATGAGACCGGCAACCAGACCAGCGGAGACAACGCGACCTGTTCGGATTCCAGCCACACGTCCTCCTAGATCCTCTGCAACCAACTTCCAAATCCCAACTCTCCAACTACCAAGAGAACGGTCCTTGGGCAGTTGGGAATTGGGAGTTGGGAGTTGGAGGTGAAACGCTACCGCCTGTCAGGCAACGTCTGCGCGATCGCCAGACTCGCCCAGCTCGTGCCCGCAGTGGAAATCCACTGATGTCTGCCGTACGGAAACCCGCTCTCGAAATAGCGCTGAACCGGAAATGAGTGCGTCCTCACCAACCACGTTCCATCCGGATACTGCGAGCCGAGGAGAAACGCCACGCCCTTTCGATAGGCATCGTCTGTTCCCGGCACGCCAGCGAGATGGAGCGCGTAGAGCGACAAGCCGGTCGCATAGGCATCTGGCGCGGTACGCCCGAATTGCGACCAGCCTCCGCTGGCCTCCTGCATCTCACGGATTGCTCGCACGGCCTCGTCCACCCGGGCTTTTGGCGCATCGGTCCATACCAGCCCCATCAGGCGCATGCCGCGTTCCTCCGCCGATTTCGCATCGGCGGCAAGCAACCAGGTCCGCGCTCGTCGGAGAGTTTCTGAAACCTCACGGTTGCGGCCCGGAATTGGGTATGACTTCAGTCCGCCCGCGGCAAGCGCGGTGTGACTGATGACGCTGTACTCAGACGGTGGCCGATTGAGGCCGTTGCCAAGCCATCTGCCATCCGGCATCTGTCGGGCCATCAGCCAGTGCGTCATGGCGGCCGTGGTCGTGTCGAGCGGTTGTCCTTCAGCGCGAAGCGCGATCTGTGCGTAGCCAGCGGTGATCGCTTCGCCGCCGACCGCCGGATCGCCGAGCATCATTCGCGGGACGGCAGCCGCGAAAAACGTCCGGATGTCCTCGAGATTCTTGCTGGCCCTGATCTCATCGACGTCGATCCCCTTGCGCCTGGCTTCGGCCGCGGCGATAGCCGGCAGCGCGTTGTGATGACAGGAAATGCACGTCGCCTGATCGCGGAACTTCGGCGCGACATCCATCAGACGAGTCAGACTCTTGCCGAGCGCGGCGCGAGCGTCGACGGCGCCTCCCGCGCAGCCGGTGCGATCTCGTCGCGCCGCGGTCCGCGCCCTCTCGTGGCGCCGTACTGCTCGAGCATCCGAATCTTGGCGGTATCTCCTTTGTAGAATGCCCAGTCAAGCGGGCGCTCCCCCTCCGTCATCTCGGCGTTCGGGTTGGCGCCCTTGTCGAGCAGCAGCTTCAGCGCGTCCGCGCCCTCCAATTCCGACGACACGGCATTCATCAGCGGCGTCCGCGCGTATTGAGCAGCGTTGGTCGCGTTCACGTTGCCGCCGGCGTCAATCCAGCGTGCGATCTGGTTCACCGGCTGCCAGGCCGCGGCTGCGGCCAATAACTCCGGCTCGTTGCTTGTGGTCCTTGACAGGAGGAAATCGGCGGTCGGCAGATCGTTTCGAAGGAGGCCGGCGCGCCGTGCGCCAGGTGTCAAAGCATTCGGATCCAGGCCTCGCTCGACCAGAAGACGTACGACATTGATATCAGACGAGCGGACAGCGAGTGCCAGCGCCGTTGTCCCACCCTTGTCCTGAGCGCGGAGATCGGCACCGCTGCCGAGCAGCACCTGCAACACATCGACGGTTCCGGGATAGCTGGCCGCAACGAGCAGTGCCGTTCGGCCAGTTTCGGACTGCGCGTTCACATTCGCGCGACGTGCGAGCAGCAGCCGAACCTTCTCCAGATTGGGCACGGCCCACATGAGCGCCGTGGTGCCGCCAACGCCCGGCCGATTCGGATCCGCACCACGGTCGAGGAGGAGCTTGACCAGATCGGCCTCGCCAAACAGCGTCGCCGCCATCAGCGCTGGCGTGCCATCGGCATCGACGGTGTCAGGACTCGCGCCAGCCTTGAGCAGGCGCTCGACTTCCGGGACTGACCCGCTACGGATCGCAGCGAACAACGCGTCGCGCGACGGATTGGTTTGCGCGGACAGGGCGACGATGCCGATCAACGCGACCAGCGAGATTGGCAACACCTTCATGTGTCCCCTCACCGTTTGTCCACGACGATCGTTCCGCCTTTGACGACGACTTTCACGTTGAGCAGGTTGTAGATCAGATCGAGCGGATCGCCGCTGACGAGCACGATGTCGGCAAGCTTGCCAGCTTCCAGAGTCCCGAGGTCGTTGCTCTTTTCGATGAAGGCTGCCGTGTTCGGCCCCATCAGCTTGAGGATGTCCGTCGTCGAGAACATCAGGCTGAGGGCGCGCAGTTCGTGCTTGAGCCCTTCCCTCGGGTGATAGTTCGTGTCGGTGCCGAACCCGTAGGTCACGCCGGCATCCCACAGCGTGCGCCCGTTCACGGCCTTCTCGCCCGCCTCTCGCCCGCGCCCCTTGCCATCGAGAATGCCATCGGGCCATGGACTCCCGTCGCGGAAAGTGGGCACGTTGTCCTTGTTGAACACACCGAATACCGGGACGCCAAAGCCGATCGTGGAAAGCGTCTCGACGCCGGCAGCAGCGACCTTGCGCGCGTCCTCGATGCTCAGCCAGCCTCCGTGCGGCGTGTGAACGAGCTTGGTCGCACCCGCGTCGAGCGCCGCCAGCATGGCGGGGACGCTGACGGCGTGCACCATGACGTCCAGCTTGTTCTTTCGGGCCTCATCGACAGTGATCGCCAGTATCGACTTCTGCAGGTCCGTCGGTTCGGGGTCGATTCGCGCCTTGATGATCTCGATGCCCGCCTGTGCGTACTTCCGCACCTGCGCTCGCGCGATCTCTTCGGTCTTGAAGTTGTCGGGATCGACACGCGCGGACGTGATGATCCGCGGGCCCTGCAGCGCGCCGCTCTCGACCCGTCGCTTCAGCTCCAGGATTCCGGGAAATGGACCGCCGCCCGACATCAGCGTCGTGTAGCCGGACTCGAGGAATTCGCGCATCCGATCGACCGACTGTTCCTTGAACCAGCGGTCGTCGTTGCCGCCCATGACATGGCGATGGGCATCGATGAAACCAGGCAGTGCCGTCATGCCGCGGGCATCGATCATTTGTGCGCCCTGGGCGGCGGCAGTTCCGGCGGCAACCGACACGATCCGTCCGTCCCGAACGACGATTGAGCCCTGCTCGATCACCGTGCCCGTCCCGGTGAGGATGCGGGCATTGGTAATCACGAGGCTCTGCGCAGCGAGATCCTCGGCACGCAGAAGGCTGCAAACCGCGATGATGACGGCTGCGAGTCGGCTCATAGGCGATGGGCGCGCCTATGATGATGGACGGACTCAGGGAATTCAACTCCCGGGCGTCTCGAGTACTGGACGTCCGGAAGTTGAACGTTGAGGGCGAAATCTAGCGATTGGCCGGAAAGATCGCGATGCGATCACCCCGAAACGATCCGACCCAGATCTGGTTCCCGACTTCGACGGCTACAGTGCCCGCACCAAACGCCGGCGTCGTGGGTTCACGGATGACGTCGCGCACGGCGAGCGTCTCCGGATTGATTTTCACGATGTTCGACGTCTGCGCACCAGGCTTGCCGCCTTGCCCAGCGGCAAGGAGAGATCCGTCTGCGGCCCACCTGATGTTGTCGACGCGGAATCCCAGAGGGATCTCGTCTCTCTTGGCTGGCGTCTGCCCGCGCGAGAGACGGAAGAACGACTGGCTTCCCCACGCCGCTATGTAGAACCATCGTCCGTCGGTGGAGATCTCGATGCCGTTTGCACCAGCCGCTTCGCTGCCGGGAATCCTGGTCCAGCCCGTCGCGGTGCGCCATTCCCACAACGCACCGTTCTTCTCGCCGGCCATCATCTTCTCCCGCGACGCGGCATCGATCCCGCGTGCGAGGAAGTCGGTGGCCACGAATCCGCCATCGGCTAACCACCTGACGGAGTTGAGACCCACCGGATCGGGCGCGACGGCGCATCCGATCCAGGTGAGCGTTGGCGTCGCGGATTTCATATCGACGTTGAACACCTCGACAGACTCCCGCGCACCATGTACCACCACGAGCAGTCGATGCACGGAGTCGGCGCCGGGCTGGATCGACAGGCCGTGTGTCTGGAATTTCGCCTTGAAAGCCGCATCAGGCGGGCCCGGGCACATCGGTACGTCTTCGCATCCAGCTGCTCGCGGGCAGTGGCGCTCGGGTACGCGAGCGTCGACGTCCGGTCGCTGGCGCGAACCAGGTAGATCCCACCGCTGCCGCCAAAGCTCGATGCCACGACCCACTGCGCGCCGGGCAGCACGACGAGATCCTCGGGACCGACCGGACCGCAGGCAAACTGCACATCACCTGCTGGCCGGCAGTCCGGTGGTGCCTGCACCTGCTGTGCAGACACACCGAACGACGAGGCGATCACAAACACCAGACCTGCCAGGACCTGAAGCTTCATCCTCGACTCCGCATCGACTTGATTGGTCCGGCTGAAGCCGGACACTACGTTACTGCGCGGGTGGCGCTTCGTTGCGATAGCGACCCACGTACGCGGACTTCGCAGTGATCTTGCCTGCCATCGCTTTGAGCAGGTCGTCGCGGCTCGCAGTCGGCGGGAGATCCAGATTCGCGTTCAGCGCGTACAGCTCGAAGACGTAGTGGTGATAACGCGGACCATTTGGGGCTCCTGGCCCGAAGTACGCGTTCTGCCCCGTGATATTAGCGCCTTGCACAGCGCCCTCGGGAAGCTTGCCTTCAGGAATCCCACCAGCGGCGACAGGAATGTTCCAGGCGATCCAGTGGAGGACGTCGCCGGTACCGCCCTGAAGGGCCACGTCGATGTCGTGGAAGATGATCGCGTAGCTGACAGTTCCTTCAGGGGCGCCCGAGAACTTGAACGCGGGCTGCACGCCGCCGCGGCCGGCGTACTTCTGCGGGACGATCCCTCCATCCGGGAAAGCGTCGGTTTGCATCAACAGTGGCGGGAGGTTGAATCCTCGTCCACCACCGCCACGAGCACCACCACCCCGCTCTCCCTGTTGCTGAGCGGACATGCCCACACCAAGCACGGTCGCGAGCGCCACGACCAGCAACGACATCAACCATCGGCTTCGCATTCTTTGTGTCTCCTGCTGAGAACTGGCCTGTGACCTGACTGTTGAACCTTAATGCCGAAGGCCGCATTACAAATCATCGTCTTCGCTAAACAGCATCCGAGAGCGACGTGAAATTGAAATCGCGCACGCGGAGGGCTGGCATCAGTCGCCCGGCGGAAGTCGGTTCGGGGCGGCCGATATCCTCCAGTCGATTGAGCATCAGCAACGGGCTTTCGTTCCAGCGGAAGTTCTTCAGCGGTTTTGTGATTCGGCCGTCTTCAATCAGGAACGCCCCATCGCGTGTCAATCCGGTTTGCAGCACCGTTCGCGGGTCGAGAGCACGAATGTAAAAGAAGTGCGTGACCAGAATGCCTCGCGCGCAGCCGGCAATCAATTCCTCTGTGCTCTTGCTTCCGCCCACCAGCGCGAGCCCTCCGGCGAGCGCAGGGCCGGTCGGCTGCTTTCCCTGCTTCTGGGCCCAGAAGCGACTGTACGCCAGGTTCCTCAGGATGCCCTTCTCGATCCAGACCATGCGGCGAATCGGAAGGCCCTCGCCATCGAAGGGCTGGCCCCGCAGGTTGGTGTCGGCGGGATCCGAATAGAGCGTGATTCGTTCGTCGGCGACCTTCTCGCCGATGCGCGTGCCACCGCCACGCTTGGAGAACGCGCTGCGACCTTCGTCGGCGTTGCGCGCGTTGAGCGCGCCGCCCAGCAACGGGATCAGATCGGTGACCGCCTGAGGCTCGAGCACCGCGGTATAGAGGCCGGGCGGGATCTCCTGAGGGCTCCTGCTGGCCACCGCCTTCTCTGCCGCGATGCGCCCAATCGACACCGGGTCGACGGCGTTCCAGTCGCGTGCGCCACCGTGCGCCCAGCCGCTGCCCGATCCGTCCGGCGTCCGCGCGGTCACCGAGAAGTCCGCATCGGTTGTCCGGTGATACGCGAACAGCCCGTTGCTCGTCGCGACGGCAATCGCTCGCGCGTTCGCCTCGAGATAGCCTGCGGCGAAGATCGCGCCAGCCGCCTTTCCAGCCGTTGACGCGGCGCCAATGGCGCGTCGAATCGCATCAGCCCGCGCTTCGGCATCCAGATCGGCGGTCGCCTCCACGAACGCATCGACCGCTTGATATGTCTGTGGTCCGAGCTCTGGCATCAACTCCGGGTCCTCGGGAGCGAGCCGCGCAAGACTCGAGGCCAGATCCACCGTCCGCTTCAGCGACGGGTCGTCGAGCACGTTGGTGGATGACGATGCGCGTCGCCTGCCGAAGGTGACGGTGACCGTTACCGAGGTGTCCGTCGTGCCGCCGGACGTCGTGATGCTGCCGTCGGCAAACCGCGTGTTGCCGCTCCGCTCACTCGTGACCGTCACGCGTGTCTGATCGGCGGTGCTGAACGACAGCACACGGCGAGTCAATGCCTGGGCCTCTTCCCGCGTCAGCACCAGGGATCCGCCTGAAGCCGTCGTCGACTGCATCACGCCGTCCGCGCCGTGTTGAGGATGGTCACGTTCCGGAAGCGGGCCGGCACGCAGCCGTGGCTGACCGAGTTGATCTGGGACGGCTCGCCCTTGCCGTCGTTGAAGGCGCCGCCCAGCCAGTAGGAGCTCTTGCCTCCAATCATGTCCATCGAGTTCCAGAACGTCAGCGTGTTCGCCTGGTATGCGACGTCCTTGAGCATCCCGACGATCTTCCCGTTCTGCACCTCGTAGAACGCCTGCCCCGAGAACTGGAAGTTGTAGCGCTGATGGTCGATCGACCACGAGCCACGATTGCGAATGAGTATTCCCCTCCTGGTGTCCGCGACGATGTCATCCACGCTGAGATCGCGATCGCCAGGCAGCAGCGACACGTTTGGCATGCGCTGGAACTGCACCGCATTCCACGACTCGGCAAACGAGCAGCCGTGCGATCGGCTGACGCCGGTGAGCTTCTGGATTCGCGCGACCTGCTCGCGAGTCGTCTGGTAGTCCTTGAAGACTCCACGCTCGACGAGCAGCCACTGGTCCGCCGGCACCCCTTCATCGTCCCAGGCCACACGTGAGAGCGATCCCTCCTGCGTCCGATCGGCCTGGACGTTCATGAAGTCGGGGCCGTAACGAAGCTGTCCGAGCATCTTCTCGGGCGGTGCGACGAAGCTCGTACCCGCGTAGTTGGCTTCCTCGCCGATCGCACGATCCAGCTCCGTCGCATGACCGATCGATTCGTGAATGGTGAGCCACAGGTTCGTCGGCTCGAGAATGAGGTCGTAGCTGCCGGCCTCGACGGACTTCGCCTTGAGCTTCTCTGCCGCGTTCGAGGCCCAGCGCTCAGCGTTGCCGGGCAGATTCAGTGATTCGACGTACTCCCAGCCGAGGCCGCGCGGCGCCAGCTCCTCTTCGTACGTCTGGAAGTCACTTACCGGAGATTGCCGTGCACGAGAAGGCAGGGCCGACCCGGATCATCGTCTGGGTCACGTTCGTGCCTTCCGACGTCAGGAGCGTCTTCACTTCCCTGAGCAGCGACAGGCCCGAGTTGACGAATCGTACGTCCTTGACCTTGAGCGCCGCTTCGTTCGCGGCGAGGAGCAGCGCAATCTTGTCCTCGATGGCGACCTCGAGCGGATCCTGCCGCACCGGCGTGATCCACGTACCGACGACGGGCGTGACGGGCGCTAACTCGACGCCGCGCTTCTGCACCGCCCGGGCCGCCTTCGACAACGTGACCGCTTCCAGCGCCGCCTGCCGGGTGCCTGCGCGGTTCATCACGCTCGTTGCCGCAAACCCCCAGCAACCGTTGACCAGCGTGCGAACACCGATGCCGTACGACTCGTTGTCGCTGACGCCACTGACCTGACGCTCCCTCGTCGCAATCGTTTGACGACGGTAGCGTCCAACCCTCACATCGACGTACGAGGCGCCAGCTGACCGCGCGGCATCGAGCGCTTCCTTCGCGAGCTCCAACGCCAGAGGATCCGCAGCCGGAGCGACGGCGGTCTGCACCGACCCAAGCGACGCGCCCGGCCCCACCGCAATCGCCGCAGCGGTCGCCGCCGTCGTCTTGATGAAGTCGCGTCGAGAAGGACTCAATTCGGAAGCTCCGAAGTCACACCCTGTGGCAGCGGGAACTCGTCGACGACCATCATCATCGCTACGAGCTGGTAGGCGCCAAGCGTCCCGACCAGGTCCACGATGCCTCGGTCACCTCCAAGGACAGATCTCGCGGCCTGGAGCGTCGCATCACTGACTCGCTTCTTCGTCAGCAACTCGCTGCAGAAGTCGTACACCGCAGCGACATCCGGTGTCATCTGCGCCGGTCGTCGACCGTCGCGTACGGCCGTAATCACCGCCTCGGGCAGCCCTACCCGCTCCGCGGCGCGACGGTGCACGTACCAAGCGTAATCGGCATTCCAGGCCTTGGCACCCATGATGATTGCCAGCTCCGAAAGCTTCGGCGGAACGACCGAGTAGCCCTCACGGCCGGCGAACCGGGCGTAGGCGATCGTCTTCTGCGCCAGATCGGCGAACACGGGGCTCGCCATCATGACACCGAGCGACCCGCTGATATCGGGGCGCGGTCCACTGAGCACGCTCTTGACGAACGCCTTCTGCTCGGCCGTCATCGCATCGTAAGAGGCCGGACGGGGAATCCGGCCGCCATGCAGCTCGGAAACCGCCTTTCTCATCTGCTCCAGGGTCGGCTCCTGCGCCTTTCCAGCCGGCGCCTGCGCGCGGACCCCAATCAGACTCGCGACGAGGACGGTGCCCACGAACCCCGAGACGATCAGCTTGAGACGCATCGTTCCTCCCCACCGCAGCTCGTGTACCGCTCAGCTGAGGCACGCGAATCATACTCCCAGGCAACAGGCGCCAGATGGCGGCAGTTGTCACTGACGAGACGGGCTCATCGAAACGAGCTATGATTTTCGCGTTTCCAGGAGGGCCTCATGAAGAGATTCGTCGTGCTGGGTATCCTGTTCACTGCGGGCACGCTTTCGATCTCCGCAGCCGCGTTGCAGCAGGCGCCCGCCGCCCCGCGAGTGGTGGAGGTCGAGAAGCTTCACGACAACCTCTACATGATGCGCGGCGGTGGCGGGAACAGCGCCGTCTTCATCACCGCGAAGGGCGTGGTGGTCGTCGACACCAAGAATCCAGGGTGGGGTGCGCCGCTGCTGGAAAAGATCAAGAGCGTCACCGATCAGTCCCGTGACGATGATCATCAACACGCATACGCATGGTGACCACGTCAGCGGCAACGTCGAGTTCCCCGCGACCGTCGAGGTCGTGACCCACGAGAACACCGCCAAGAACATGGAGACAATGCGTCCGCCGACCGGCATCACCCCGGCACCCGGCGCGCCGGTCAACATCTTCAAGGAGAACGGTGGACGCGGACTGCCGAAGCGGACGTTCAAGGACACGATGACGCTTGGCAGCGGCAACGACCGCATCGACCTGTACTACTTCGGCCGCGGACACACGAACGGCGATGCGTTCATCGTGTTTCCCGCGCTGCGCGTGATGCATGCCGGCGACATCTTCTCGGGCAAGAACATCCCGCTGCTCGACGCCGTCAACGGCGGCAGTGGGGTCGAAATCGGCAAGACACTCGCGAAGGCCGCCGAGGTCAAGGGCGTCGACCAGATCATCACCGGGCACAGCACGGTGATGACCGTTGCCGACCTCAAGGACTACGCGGCGTTCAACAACGATTTCGCCGCGGCGGTGCAGGCGGCGAAGAAGGCGGGACGGACGCCCGACGAGACCGCAACCTCCTGGAAGATCCCGGCCCAGTACAAAGGGTACGCGGATCCGGCGGCCGCCGCGGCTTCGCGCCAACGTTCAGGTCGTCTGGGACGAAACGAAGTAACCCTGGAAACCGCCACGATGCGCGGATCCCTGGCCTTCGTCGTGATGATGATTCTGGGTGGCACCGTCACCCAGGGTCATCACTCGATCGCAGCGGTCTACGATCGCGCCAAACCCGTGAAGCTCGACGCCGTCGTCGTGGAGTTCGCGATGGTGCAACCGCACCCGTTTCTGATCGTCGAGGTCAGGAATGGAGGTGAGCTGGTGCGCTGGCGAGGCGAGCTGGATAACCGCCATGAACTGATCGCGATCGGGATGACGGCTGAGACACTGAAGCCCGGCGACCGCATCATTGTCAGTGGCAACGCCGGTCGCAACGCAGCCGCAGTCCCTCTACGTGTACCGCCTCGATCGGCCAGCGGATGGGTTCTGGTACGAGCAGGTCGGTATGAGCCCGAAGATCGGGTACGCGGGGTAGACCAGCCGAATCACTCTCTACTTCACCAACGCATCTACCGTGCCCTGCGCTACCGGATGGTAGCCGTCACGCGCCTGTGCGTAGATCTGTTTCGCCAGAGACTTCCCTTCGGGTGTCGCGGCGAGATCACGATAGAGCGGGACGATCAGTTTGCGCCGGCCGATCCGAATCATGTAGCGCTCCATCGCCGGGAACGCCGGCTGTGTAACGATTCGCGATCGCCAGCCGGAACCAGACGTGCGCGATCTCGGCATTGGGCGAGTCGGTCAGTTTCAGCCGCCGATCCAGCGCCTCCAGCTGCTTCGCATCGAGCTTCCGCGGCAACGAGTCGATGAAGTGGACCCACTCCTGTGTCGACCACGCGGAGGCGGTCGCCGCGAGCGTGCTCGACCGATCCGCCCTTCAGCCACGCATCACGCGCCTGTTCCACCTTCTCGAGGGCATCCGACTTCGGCATGACGGCAAAGGACGGGATCCCTTCGGTGTGGAGCCACTCCTGGATCTGCGCATCGGTGACCGCGCCGGGTTTGGTTGAAAGAAGATGCGTGGACAGAAATTCCAGGAACTACTTCCGTGGTCACGCTCTGAAACGCGTGCTCGTCGAACCAGCGACGCAGGAACGCGTCAAAGGTGTCGCGTCCGAATCGGGACTCGAGGAACAACAGGAACAGCGCCCCCTGCTCGTACGGCACCACCGAATAGGCATCGTCGGGGTCGCGCCCTTTCAGATCCGGCTGCAGCGTTCGATCGCCGGCGACGGCTAAATCGGCGCGCGCCTGCGCGAGATCCCGCAGGCCGATGATGCGTTCCATGTCCGCCAGTCTTCTTGCCGTATACCGCTTCGACAATGCGGCGCTCGAGATACGTCGTGAAGCCTTCGTTCAACCAGAAGTCGCTCCAGGTCGCATTGGTGACGAGGTTGCCGGACCAGGAGTGCGCGAGCTCATGGGCGACGAGCGCAACCAGCGACTTGTCTCCGACGATCACCGTCGGCGTCGCAAACGTCACTCGCGGGTTCTCCATGCCCCCAAACGGGAACGACGGCGGCAGCACGAGCAGGTCGTAGCGGCCCCAGCGGTACGGACCGTAAAGCGCCTCCGTCGTCTTGATCATCTGTTCGGTGTCTTCGAACTCCTTCGCTGCGGCCGCGGCAACGCGCCGGTTCGGCCCATACCCCGGTTCGATCGCTCATCGGACGTGAAACGTCAGATCGCCGATGGCGATCGCGATGAGATACGAGGGAATCGGCTGCGGCATGTGAAAGCGGAACACGCCGCTGCCGTTCTCCCCGGGCCGGCTTCCGCCGCCATCACCGCCACGAGGTCTTTCGGCACTCGTATCGTGGCGTCGTACGTCATGCGCACGCCGGGCGTGTCCTGCAAAGGAATGAACGACCGAGCGTGAATCGCCTGTGCCTGACTGAACAGGAACGGATGCTTCTTCCCGGAGGTCTGCGCCGGCAGTGAGCCACTGCAGTCCTCGCGCTGAAGGCGACGACGCATAGCGTGATGCGGACGCGATCGGCGGCTGGTGGCACAATCACTCGCAGCGCGCTGCCGAAAGCAGCGGTCGCCGGATCGAGACGGTAGCGTCGTGCCGTTCCACGTGCCGCCATCGGACGACGCTTCGGCCTTGCTGAATCTGAAGATCGCGCGTGTCGAGCACGATTTCCGTCGCGACCGGATCGCGCCGTTCGAACCTCAGTTCAGCAGTGCCGGCGAGCGTCTTCTTGTCGAAGTCGGCCGAGAGGTCGAGCGACGAGATGCTTGGTGATGAAGGCGTCGATGTTCGCGTAACTGGACATATCGCGCGGCCGGTGCGTGGAGGCTGACGAGGTGAGCGGTGCCGCGGCTGGAGGACTGCACGCAACGGTCACGAAGAGAGCTGCCCCCACTCCTGCGACTCGCAGCCATCGCCCTTTCGCCCGGCATCCTCCGGAAAACTACGCATGCTCATTTCGAAAAAGAGTCCTGACGCGATTATAGGTGCGTCACGACTTGACACCGCGACGGGCCGGGCGTATTCATACCTAGTAGCCCGTCACTTCCGACGTGGAGGTTTACGAATGGAGAAGCCACCGGGCTGTTAACGCGCATCGGGACCACTCCCCTTCTCCCGAAGGGCATCGCGATCCTGATGCGCCCGAGACAAGCAGAACGTGATAACAATCTGTAATCCTGGCTCTCGCCAGGAGGCGTGGCGGCAGTCACGCACGAAACGCCCGGCATTGGGGTTGCCCCCCAAGTCGGGCGTTCATGTTTGGGCCCTTGACTAGTTCGCGGGCGCGACAAAACTCTTGCCGGTCTTCTCGTTGCATCCTCCTGCTGGAAGCGCAGTGCCGCAGTTGATGATCGCCCCACCGATGGCGCCAAACGGGCGTCCATCTCGCAACGGATGAAGGCTCACCCTCAGAATGGTG
>CAVRQR010000016.1:0-21255 GCA_963723495.1 uncultured Acidobacteriota bacterium
CCTGAGTGCGCTGATCACTCGCAACAACGAGTTTGCTACGATCGAAACATGAAGACATTCGTTGCTCTGATATCGGTCGCGCTTCTGACAATGGGTCTGCTGCACGCGCAGGCTCCGATCCTCGATGCACGAGGGTCTCGTACTCCGCCCCACGCACCCCATGGGGCGATCCCGATCTGCAGGGCACGTATACGAACAGCGACGAAAGCGGTATCCCGATGGCGCGGCCAGCAGAGTTTGCGGGCAAGCGTCCAGAGGACGTCACACCAGCGGAGGTGGCTCGCCTCGTGCAGGAGCGCGCCGCCGCATCGAGAAAACGGCGGAGACGATCGGTGGAACCGAAGAGAACAACACCGGCGCCGGTCCGAAACACTGGTACGAGAACTACAACCCGAAGAACAGCCGTCCGTGGATGGTGCTGGATGCGCCGGACTACAGGTACCGCCGACCACGCAGGAAGCAAAGGATCGCGCCGCGGCTCTTCGAGCAGCGCGCGGCGGCGGTGATGGCTATTACGTGGGACCGTTCCGCGGTCCCGAGGAATTCACTCCCTACGTCCGCTGCATCACGCGCGGCGTGCCGGGCTCGATGATGCCGGCGATTTACGGCAACTCCTACGACATCACCCAGTCGCCCGGCCATGTTTCCATCCGCTACGAAATGGTGCACGAGACGCGGGTGATTCCTCTTGTGTCTGCACCGAGCTCAGGGCCAACAAGAGCCCTGCGCTCAAGAGCTACATCGGCTACGCGCGCGGCCACTGGGAAGGCGACACGCTCGTGGTCGTGACAGACCAACTACCTCGAGGCCGGTGCCTACGGCGGCGCATCGTCCGCGCTGACGACGACGGAGCGGTTCAAGCCGACGGGGCCGAATACGATCGACTGGTCGATTCGGTTCGACGATCCGCACACCTGGACGCGCCCGTGGAGCTTCGGCATGCTGCTGACCCGCGATCCGCAGTCCCAGGTCTTCGAGTACGCCTGCCACGAGGGCAACGAGGGCATGCGGAACATGCTCAAGGTCGCCCGGGACGCAGAGAAGAAACCGCAGTAAGTCAAGCGGCCGATCGCAGATGGAGCTTCGTTTAATCGGATCGCTGCGCGTCTCGGTCGTCGGACTGGGCTGCAACAACTTCGGCATGCGGATCGACGAGGCCGACCGACCGCGTGGTCGCCGCCGCACTCGACGCCGGGATCAACTTCTTCGACACCGCCGACATCTACGGCGGCACCGAGAGCGAGGAGTTCCTCGGCCGCGCGCTCGGGCGCCGGCGCGACGAGGCGATCGTCGCGACGAAGTTCGGCATGGCCGATCGACGACGAGCCGCAAGGGCGCGCGCGGCCTGACGTACATCCGACGGGCCGTCGACGACAGCCTGCGACGGCTCGGCACCGACCGCATCGACCTGTACCAGCTGCACCATCCCGACCCGGCGGTGCCGGTCGAGGAGACGCTCGGCGCGCTGGACGACCTGGTGCAGGCGGGCAAGGTGCGCGAGATCGGCTGCAGCAACTTCTCGGCCGAGCAAATCGATGAGGCCGAGCCGCGAGCCGCGAAGCCGGTGCGGCACGGTTCGTCGAGCGTGCAGAACGAGTACAGCCTGCTGCGACCGCGAGCCCGAGACGAGCGTGCTGCCGGCGTGCGCGCCGGCTCGGCTTCCTCCCGTACTTCCCGCTCGCGAGCGGGCTGCTGACCGGCAAGTACGAGCTCGGCAAAGGCGCCGCCCAAAGAAGCCGACTGTCGCTCCAGTGGACTTCGCGATTCACAACCGAGAAGAACGTCCGGGTCGCCGAAGCGCTGAAAGCGTTCGCGGCATCGCGAGGACACACGTTGCTCGAACTGGCCATGTCGTGGCTGGCGTCGCGTCCGCAGGTTGCGTCGGTGATCGCAGGCGCGACGTCGCCAGAGCAGGTGCGCGCCAACGCCGCGGCAGTGAACTGGCCGCTTACTCCTGAAGAACTCGCAGAGATCGACCAGGTTAGCCAGCCCTAGGTTGCCGCCCATGTTACTTGACACGTAGATTTGCATTTTGTAATCATCGACAGGCTTAACACTCAATGCCCGCACGGGGTCAGGCATCACGTGCCAGCTCCGTCGCGCACTGGAGGATTCCAATGTCCCGCGTTCAACGAACGTTGATCGCGCTGGGCGTGGCGTTCGCCTTGCCCGCGCTCCACCTTGTCATGATTGTGGTGCTGTTCCCTGCCGTTGTGGCCGCCGACACCGCTGCGCTGAGCGGTACGTGGAACTCGGCGCCGGATGAATTGCCGCTGTCCACAGCGTTCGACGAGTCTGTCTGGGGAAAGAATGCGAAATCGATCCGCACTGTGCAGATGACCATCCGGCCCACCGGCGACGCCACGTTGACCGTGACGAGAAAGGTCACTGATGCCCGGGGACGGACGGTTCCGGGCTCGACCTCGATCGAACACGCGGATCTGGTTCTTGGCGCTGTCGAGAACAGCACCGGCGTCCGGTCGGAGCTGGATGTGACAGTGAAGCACGTCGAGCGGCGGTACCCGGACGATCCGGCGGCCACATGGAAACTCGACGGCTTGCGTATCGACGTCGCCACGTTCAGCGACAAGCCCGGCGAGATCGAGGTGCGTGTCGACTTCCCTGAAGGACACGGCTCGTTCTGGGAAACCCTGCGGCGCGCTCAAGGCAACCAGCCACGACGCGATACGCGGAAACCGTCAACAACGCCATGAAATTGCCGTTCCGGATGTCTGGCGCATCGGCGCCCTCTACTGGTCGGGCGGGGGCGTTCGCTTGTTGGGCAGCGTCGGCACCGATGCGCTATTGTCGGGGTAGTCCACCTTGTACCTCGCGAGAGTCCGCCGTCGGCTCCAATTGCATGTTCAGCCCCTTCTATGGTCTTGCAAGGTCCTGCACGTCCACCTCTCCGTGCGCAAGGCGACTAGCTGTGATTTCTAATGACGTTGTTCACTCGGGACTCCTTGGAAAGAATGGGCGTTACCACACGTTCCATTCAGTCCGAGAGGGGGCCCCGAGTGAAGCTTCATCGTAACGCCAAGACGACGCCGACGATGCGGGCGCTGATCGTTCAACGGATCCGTCAGGAACAGTGGCCGCCCGCCGAGGCGGCGGCCGCCGCGGGCATCAGCGTGCGCACCACGTACAAATGGCTGCGGAGGCACCGCCTCGGCGGGCGGCCGGCGCTCGAGGATGCGCTCCTCGCGGCCCCATCGGCAACCGCGTCGCACGTCGGCGGAGACCGTGGCGGCCATTGTCGCGGCGCGCCACGAACGACGGACGGCCTGGGCGATTGCCACGCGGCTGCAAGTCCCGCGCTCCACGGTCGCCGCCGTCCTGGTCCGGGTCGGCCTGAATCGGCTCGCGCATCTGACGCCCCGAGGACCGGTGATCCGGTACGAACGCACGCGGCCCGGCGAACTCGTGCATCTCGACATCAAGCCGCTCGCGCGGATCCTCCGCGTCGGGCATCGCATTCATGGCGATCGCCGACAAATCGTCGAAGGCGCCGGCTACGAGTACGCCCATGTCGCCGTCGACGACTACAGCCGTGTCGCGTACGTGGAGGTCTTGCCGGATCAACGCGGCGGAACCACCGCGGCATTCCTCCGGCGGACGGTGGGCTGGTTTGCCCGTCGAGGCGTCACCGTCGAACGGGTCCTGACCGACAATGGCAGCGCCTACGTGCTCGGCGGTCTTCGCGCACGTCGCGCACCGCGCCCGGGTCCGGCTGATCCGCAGCCGACCGCGTCATCCGCAGACCAACGGGAAGGCCGAACGATTCATTCAGACGCTGATTCGCGGCTGGGCCTATGCCGTGGCGTATCCCAGCTCGTGGCGCCGGACGCTCGCCCTTCGCCCATGGCTCCGGCACTACAACGTCGAGCGGCCTCACGCCGCCCTCGCATATCAACCGCCGTGCGTCCGCTTTCCGAGGGTCGCCCAATGATCAACCTTGTCAGAAGTCACAACTAGAGGCCACAGATGAGTGTCGACCGTAGAGCCACACGTGCTCGCGCCGCGCTACCAGCCAAGCCCGGATGCCAGGAAGGCCTTTTTTCAGTAGTCCTTCACGCACCCGGGATTTAGCTCCAGACGGAACGGGATACACATGCAGCGTCCATTTCTCCGAGAACATCCCGCCTCGACGCCAGCGTTGCTTCCTGTAGCCCCGGGCGATCTTCTCGAACGTCGCCTCTAAGACTCGCAGGAACATGTCGCTGTCCGCTGATACTCTGAGCAACGCCGCCGGATTCAGGCACTAAAAGGTAATTGACAACTCCGCGAACTGGGGAACACCCTTGAGCGCCGAACTGATTGCCTCCGACCCGACCGGATAGGACAACCCCTTTGGAATGGGTTGTCGATAGCGTGTCTTGATCGGATCGTTCATCCCTTCATTCGCCATTTGTCGGCCTAACTAGTAGCAGGCCGACCCGTATATCCCAGCCGACCCGCGTGCCTCGCAGCGTAACGCCAAACGAGCCACGGGTGGCGTCTCCCGCAAGTTCAGCGAACACGAACAAGTGCGCGATTCGCGCGTTCGTCTGACGCGGCATGGTGCCGACCTGCATGACACTGCCCCATCCGCGCCTGAGGCTTGGCGTATCACGAACCATCGAACGGGCGGGGCGTAGCAGTTCCTATGGCTATCCCCAACCGTACGTTGATACATGCGCGGCGCCGCCGTCAGACTCGCTCAACGCCGTCGGTAATAACCATGAGTGGCCAGACTCGTGCCGCAACTTCGCTTTGACGCGTTCATCAGCCATGCAGGGAAGGACACCGCGCAGGCCGAAATCATTGAAGCGGGTCTCGGGGCAACGCGAGTCTGGCTCGATCGATCTGAGATCACACTCGGCGCCCTGCTTGGTCGCGAGTTGCTGTCCAACATTCGCGCCAGCCGGGCGCTCGTACTCCTGTGGTCGAAACGCGCGGCGCGATCGCCGTGGGTCCAGAGTGAGTGGATCGCTGCGGCCAACCTCGGGAAGCCGATCGTGCCTATCCGCCTCGACCAGACGCCGCTGCCACAGGCTCTCACCAACACCCTCTGGCGCCGGGGCCGCGCATCACTGAAGGCATCCGTCGCCGAGCTCGCACGCACCATTCGCGGCGGCCTCTCGCGCGGTCCATCCATCTCGCCGTCGATGCGGTTGCCCAATCCCCGGCTCGAAGCCGAAGATCACGCGCCTCGGGCTCGCACAACACACCATGTTCGAACGACTTCGACGCCGGCTACGGGCCAAAGCCCGCCGCGTCCAGCGGCGCCTCGAGACACAGACGACGGCGCTCGTCCGGAAACACCCGCGCGACCCTCGCGCAGCTACGCTATGGGCGTACAACGAGAAGAACAGCGTCATGCTTGAGCACGACGACAGCATCATGGCCGGCATCAAGGTGGATGACGCACGTCTCGAAAGAGGCGCGATGGCGCTTTCTACACAGCCTCTGGCTCGACCCGCTGGACCCCGAGGCGCTGAACGGCCTCGGCACGATCGCGTGGTTCGGCCACGACCTCGACACCGCTGAGTTCTTCGTCCGCGCCGCGCTTCGTCGTCTTCCTGATTACGACGATGCGAAGCACGATCTCGCGCTGATCCTGGATCTCAAACGGCGCAGCCGCGGGCAGCGAGCGTGATCACCGGCTGGCGGTGCTGCAGCCTTCCTTCGTTTCCTCGAAGCCGTCGAACAGGCGGGTGGCGTTGGCGCCGGCCAGTGACTCGAGCCGATGCGGCTGCCCTTTCTCCTCGGTGTAGCGCACGACGGTGCCTTTCGAGCGCAGGAACTCGGCCTCCTCCTTCATCTCGTCGTGCCATCGGTCCTCGTCGTGCTCGCCGACGTACATGAAGACGCACATCTTCGAGATCGCCTGAAGCTTCGCGGCAGTGGGTTGCCACATGTAGCCTGGAAAGGCGGTGACTGACAGGAAGTACTGCGGGTTGAGTGCCGCCACATGGAATGCCGCGATGCCGCCGTTCGATGGCCCGGCGATGTGAAACTTCCCGTCCTGGATCTTGTACTCGGCCAGGATCAGTTTCAGGAACTCCGGGAAGATGAGCGCCCCCTCCTCGAAGAAGAGTTCTCCATTCGGCGCCGCTGGCGCGATGACGATGTAGCCACGCTTCTCGGCTTCGGCTCGCAGGTTCCGGTTCAGGACTCCATCGACAGTGTTCATCGTCTGCGGCCCGCCGCCGAGCGCGATGATGCCTGGGTACACCTCGTGCAGGGTCGTAACCACTCGGCACCACGACCTTGTACTGGACCGTCACGCGCCCCACCTGCTTTGATTTTTCCAGCACCTCAGCCCGCGCCGCTGTGGCGAGCGCGATCAGAGAAACCACGAGGACAGAGATCCGGATAAAGGTCGAGGCGTTCATGGTCATTGCGCGGATGGTAGCACTCTTCGTCAATGAGACAGCCACTGCCTCAGTCTCGCTGCGGCGCTCTCGCTCAGGGCGCGATGCCATAACTCAGTTTCGTGTGAAACGTCGGGCAAGCCCGCGAGATCGGCGCGGAAAAAACGCGTCTCCGGCACTCCCGAAGGCACACGTTTATCTTCCTTGCTAGTGGGAGCGCTCTCGCCGCGCGGCGAGCCTCCGCCGCGTTTTTATTCATTTCATCGATCGCGCCGACTCGCAGGGCTTGCCGCCGTCTCACACACAACTGAAGGTGGAACGGCATCTGCCGTTCCGCCGCTCGGTCGTGCTGCGGCTGCGAATCCCTATGGAGGCGACCGACATGACTCGCCTGACCGCGCGAGAAGGCTCAGAGGATCCGCGAGGTTGAGCGCGTTGGAATCGCAGCTCGTTGCTCGAGCCGGTACTCGCGCGACCCGAGCGTCACGCGGCCCGCGCCGCCGTCGCAGCGCGGTCCGGGCGCCGGAATGGGATTCCGCGGACGCAGCGCGAGCGAGTGGCAGAGAGGATTAAACGAGACGGTGGTTGCCCCAGCCGCGACCGGTACCCGGCCGCTCGACCCGATGCTCCGCGTCATGACGCGCGCAGTTCGACGATGATGCCGTTGTTGTCGCGAAACCGCACGACGTCCGGCTCGTCGCTGGACGGAAGGACTTCGGCGGAGAGCTCGCGCAGCCGCGTCGTCAACGCCCCGCGATCGAACGGCGCAACCTTGATCGCGAAATGACCAATCGACGGCTTTCGCCCGTCAGTGATCTGCTGCAGGCCGATGCGCGTACCTTGCTCGAGATGGAACCAGACGCGTCCGTTGGCATCGCGCGGGCGCTCGGTGGACGGGCCGTACACCTGCCGGTGGTACGGCAACGAGCGCTCGAGATCCGAGACGAGCAGGAGGACATGATCGACGCCACGCGGCGTTACCACGCCCTCTCCCTCGATCGGCAGAGGCGACTTGACCGCTGCCGTCACGAGACCGGCCGGCGGCTGGAACAGCTGCAGTTCGAGCCCGTCGGGGTCCGGCCACATGCCGAGACCGCCGGCGCCGGTCGGCACCGAGGGCAGACCCGCGGCTTTGAGCGCACTCTCGAGGCCCGCCCGTTGATACACCTTCGCGAGCACGCAGTAATGGCCGATATGTGGTGCCCGATCGCCCGCAACGCCGATCGCGATGTACCCGACCTGGCGATCCTGCGGCAGGTCGCCGAGCAGCACGAAATAGCGCAGCGTGTCGCGGACCGGCTGCTGATGCAGCGTCGTCTTGAAGACGCGCGCGTAGAACCGCGCCGACGCGGCCGGATCGGGAACGATGATGTCGAGATGCTCCAGCCCCAGGTTGTCGAGCGGCAGCTTCTGCGACGCCGGGGCCTGCGCCAGTGTCGCCACCGACAGAGCGGCGACAAAGACGATCGCAGCGATCGCCGGTCGTAGCTTCATGGACAACCTTTCTGCATTCTGCATTCTGGCAAAAAACTGTCAAATCCTCGGACGGCCCCAACCGCCGACCTGCTCGTCAGGATCGAGTGCCTCCTGCGGCGGGCGCAGGTCCTCCGGCACGTTCTGCAGGTTGACGCGAATGCGGGTCCACGTGTGGAAGCGTCCGCGCATCGCATCGACGAGCACATCGGCCGCTTGCAGATGGGCGGCTGCCTCGGGATGCCGCGCGCGCCAGCGCTCGAGCCCCGCGAGCGCATCTTCCTTCCGTTCGGCGCGCCCGATCTCAATGAGCGGGCGCTTCGGTATCCGGCGACGCGACGGTTGCACGCGCGGCGGCTCATCGGCCTGCTTCTGGTAATGGGGAGGCCAGGGCGCGTCGCCTAACCCCTCTTTCGCATGACGTGCCGACAGGTCCAGCAGTGTGGCGAGCGAGCAGGCATGCTGATCCATCGTCGCGTGCGGATCTCCGATTCTGCTGAACCGATCGGGCATCGTCGCCAGGGTGAAGTCTCCGGGTTCACACGCATCGATCTCATCCCACGCCAGCGGCGCCGAGACGCGCGCGTCTGGTTTAGGACGCACCGAGTACGCGGCAGCGATCGTGCGGTCCTTGGCGTTCTGGTTGTAATCGAGGAACACGCCGTGCCGTTCCTCCTTCCACCACTTGCTCGTTGCCAGATCGGGGGCGCGTCTTTCCACCTCTCGTGCAAACGCGAGCGCAGCTCGCCGGACTTCAGTAAACGTCCAACGCCGTTCGATGCGCACGTAGATGTGAATCCCGCGTGATCCGGACGTCTTTGGCCAGCCCACGAGACCGAGGTCACCCAGGGTCGCCTTCACGATTCCGGCGACCGTACGGATCTGCGACCACTCCACTCCCGGCACTGGATCGAGATCGATGCGCAACTCGTCGGGATGATCAAGGTCATCGTCGCAAACCGGGTGAGGATGAAGCTCGAGGCACGCGAGGTTCGCCATCCACGCGAGCGCTGCCGCATCGCGCGGGACGACTTCCTCGGCTGTGCGGCCAGACGGAAACCTCAGCGCGACTACATCGATCCAGGGCGGTCGTGATGCGGGTGCGCGCTTCTGATAGAAGAACTCCCCGTCGATGCCGTTTGGATAACGCACCAGGACGTTCGGTCGATTACCGGCTGCGCGCAGTGCGCCATCGGCAACAGCGAGGTAGTAGCGAACCAGGTCGAGCTTCGTGTAACCCGCGTCCGGGAATAGCACCTTGTGTGGGTTCGAGACCGCAACCTCCCGCCCCGCGACGGTCAGCACATCGGACTCGGCTCGGCTCGCCATACCTTCCACTATAAGTGGCCGGCACAGGACGAGCGAGCGTCGCGGCGCTCAACGAAGGCCGTCGTCTTGCTCCTCGTACCAGTCTTCATGCCGCGACCAGCCGTCGCAACGGAGGCATTTCGTCCACCGCCATTGGTATTGGCAACCAGGACAGCGCCCGCGGGTCGAGAACGTATTCCACACCGTGCCGCATCCACCGAAGAAGCCCTCGGGCGAAGGGGTGCGCAGACAACACCACCGGCTCGATTCGGGTGGTTGCCACGCGCATAACGGACATCGGATCCGAGCGCCGGCATCGTTCACATCGAGGTTGGAGTCGATCGTGATGTCAACGTCCAGCGTTGACTCCCGTTTCAGTAGCCACTCGACCATCATGACTTCGATGTTCGCACGAGGTTCGCGGCGAAGTCATCGATGCTCGTTGGCCGCCGGCCGAGCAGGCGCGCGAGATCGGGCGTTTCGCGCTCGTAGAGACCGGCCGCAATGAGGTCGAACAGCCACCCGAACGGCCCGGCTTCCTTCGATGAGATCTTCTCTATCGAACTCGATCGCCCGGTGGCGCGACCGATGGCCGCTGCGAGCTGAGCGAACGTCCACGGCGTTCCCGTGAGCTCCAGTGGCTTGCCCTTGTCACCTGATCCAGTCAAGACGGCGGCAGCCGCAGCAGCCAGATCAGCACGGGTCGCTGTGTTGACCGCCCTTCCACCTGAGGCATCCTTCAATCGCCCGGAGGTAATTACGTCCTGCAGCAACCCCTGGTTGACGAGCGATTCGGTATAGAACGGATGACGGAGAAATGTCGACGTGAGCCCGGACTTCTCGAGCGCACGCTCGGTGAGATAGTGCGCGTTGAATCCCCCTGGCTGTTCGTTCTGCGCGCCAAGGAAGCTGGTGTAGGCCACGTGTCGAACCTTGGCTCTTTTCGCCCCTTCGATCACGCGCTCGTGTTGCGCCATCCGGGTCGGTATCTCGAATTCAGGTGAAGAGATGAACAGCAGATCGTCGACTCCTTCGAAGGCCGCGTGGAGCGAGGACAGATCGTCATAATCGGCCTGCCGCGCGCTCACGCCGCGCTCTCGCCAGTCGCGCGCCTTCTCCGGATGCCGTACGGCGACAGCGACATCCCTGGGCGCCACTTTCTGCAACAGCGCTTCGACGACGAACCGTCCGTATTGACCGGTGGCCGCGGTGACAAGAATCATGGCGGTCCTCCCTTCGCTCTGGGCTCTGGGCTCGGGGCTTTTGACGCTCGGCTCCGGCTGAGAGCCCAAAGTCTAAAGCCTTCCGAGAGCTCAACTGTTTTTCATTGAGCCACGGTCGGCGTTGTGGTCTCATTCGTCGCTATGGCAACAGCAGTCAAGCGCGCGGGTTCGTCAACGAGGCCGGTCTCCCCGCGATGGGCGACGCAGCGTGCCTTCTTCACCGGCATCTCGCTGCTGATGGTCTTCGCCGTGTTCGTCGGCTTCTCCCGCAGCTACTACCTCAAGGGGCTCTACGGCACGCCGGCGCTTCCCACGCTCTTCCACGTGCATGGGCTGCTGTTCACTGGATGGATGGTGTTCCTCGTCGTGCAGACAGGCCTGGTCGCGAGCCGCCGCACCGATCTTCATCGCCGCATGGGCGTCGCCGGCGGAGTCCTGGCGGCTGCGATGACCGTTGCCGCGATGGCGATGACGATGGATATGGCACGACGTAGCGCGACGGCTCCAACAGATATCGGGCTCGCGTTCACAATCGTGCCGTTCTTCACGGTCGTCGTGTTCCCTGTCCTGGTCGGCATCGCGCTGCTCTACCGGCGTCAACCCGAGGTGCACAAGCGCTTGATGTTGATCGCGACGCTGGAACTCGTCACGGCGGGCGTGGCTCGTATCCCTGGCGCCGGCAGCATGCCGTTGTTCTTCGTGCTCACTGACGTCGGGCTGGCAGCAATCCTCCTGTATGACATCGTCACACGCGGGCGACCGCATTCGGCCACCGTCTGGGGTGGCCTGTTCCTGATCGCGACGCAGGTCATTCGCACGACCGCCGGCGCGAGCGCGGCGTGGATCGGGTTTGCGCGCGTGCTATCGACCGCTTGAACGACGCGGTCTCGTGAGCTGCTGGAACGCCCTGGACGAAGCAACGCGGTATTGATTGGCGTAGGCGTCGTGGTTCCGCTCGAGGTCGGCGAGGTGGTACTCGTAGTTCACCGTCAATCCATACGAGCGCTGCAATCCGGTCGCCGATGTGTCTCCCAGCCAATTCAGACGCTCCAGCCGCGCGCCGTTGGCGAGGTGAAATCGCGCGACCGAATCCTGCGCACCGACGCCGGCGTCGACGGAGATCAGATAACGTGCACACCGTTCCATCATTTCCGCCTGAAGAGAGTTCGACGCGGCATCGATGTCGGCGGCAGTCACGGCATCACCCTTCGCGACCAGCGCCGCAAGCGCCCGTGACACGGATCCCGGCGCAGTGGTGACCCTGTCCTGGAGCCACCTGCGAAATCCAGGGATCGGCGAGAGCGTCGCGAACGTCTTGAGCCGCGGAAACTCTTTGCCCAGGTCCTCGACGACCTGCTTGATGAGGACGTTGCCAAACGAAACGCCCCTGAGTCCCTGCTGGCAGTTGGTAATCGAGTAGAACACCGCACACGTGGCACGGCTGGGTTCGTCGACCGGTGAATCCGGATCGAGCAGCGGCTGCACCTGGGCGCTCACCGCGCGCATCAACGCGACCTCGATGAAGATCAGCGGCTCCTGCGGCAACGCCGGATGGAAGAACGCATAGCAACGGCGATCCGATTCGAGACGACGCCGCAGGTCGCGCCACCCTTGAATCTGATGGACAGCTTCGGTACTGAATGAGGCGCTCGAGCACGACGGCCGACGTTTGCCAGTCGATGCGCTGCAAGGTGAGAAACCCGCGGTTGAACCACGATCTGAACAGGTGCGTCAGATCGGCGTCGATCTCGGCGCGATTGGGATGGTCGCCAAGCGTCGGCAACAGTCGCCGCCGCAGATCCACCAGGACGGCCGTGCCTCCCGCCGCGGTGTTGCACCGCCGGAACAACTCCTGCCGCGGCGGTTCGACCGCCTTCTGCAACGCAATCAGCTCGGCCGATGACGCATTCTCCCGATACGCGTCTGCGGCTTGCCGAACCGCTTCGGGATCCGCCGAAAAGTCCGCGGCCAGTCGATCGAAGAAAGACTCGACCTGCTCGTCATCGAGCTGCTGATAGGCGGCGAGCACCTCGCTGGCCAGCCGGGCACCTGAAACCTCACCGCGTGCCGACAGCAGCCCCCGGCAGAGACCGATCGTGTGCTCGACGGCGTTGGCACGAGTCTGGTGACGGTTTCGCGTGCGAAGGAGTTGCGCGAGATTGAATGGCACGTGACCTCACTTCGCATTGTAGGCTGCGACGGCAACGGGTGTGTGTCCAGCGGTCGGGGAATCTGTCGGGTTGATGCGTGCTCCCCGGAAGGCTAGACTTCCGGAGCCCCTGGAGGTTCTATGCCCTGTCGCAACGTCGAGCCCCCGATGCTACGCCCGCGTATCAACGTCCTGATCCTCGTCATCCTCGCCATCATGGGTCTGCCGTCCCTCGGGTCGGGTCAGTGGCTGAAGGACCCCACCGCCGACGTACCGAGAAAGGCCGACGGCTCCCCCGATCTCACGGCGCCCACTCCGCGACTGCCCGACGGCAAGCCGGACTTCTCGGGCCTCTGGCATGCCACCAATCCCACCCGGTGTGCGCCAGGAACCGGCACGTTCATCGAATGTGGCAGTGAGATCGGCGGCTCGCCGCTCGGCGGCAACCTCGGACGGAACCTGCCCGACGGCCTGCCATATCAGCCGCACGCCGCCAAGCTCGCGAAGGAGCGCAGGGCCGATGACAGCCGCGACGACCCGCACGTGCGCTGCCTCCCGGACAACCCGCCGCGCGCGTGGACGCTGCCGCACCTGACCAAAGCGCTGCACTCGCCGAAGCTGCTGGTGCTGCTCTATGAAGTGAACGCGATGTACCGGCAGATCTTCACCGACGGACGCCCGCATCCGGAGGATCCAACGCCTGCCTGGAACGGGTACTCGGTCGGCGCCTGGGAAGGCGACACGCTCGTGGTGCAGACGACCGGCTTCCGAGACGACCTGTGGATCGATACCGGCGGCAGCCCGATGAGCGACGTCGCGAAGATGACCGAACGGATCCGGCGTCCGAACTACGGAACGCTTGACATCGAGCTCACCATCGACGATCCGAAGAACTACACCAAACCGTTCACGGTCAATCTGAGCCAGCATCTCGAGGTCGATACCGAGCTCGTCGACGAGTTCTGCCTGGAGAACGAGAAGTCGTACGAACGGATGCAGCGATCGCGAGGGAAGTAGGCTTCGCGTTCCGGGTTCCACGTTCCCGGTTCCAGGTTCGTGTTCGGAGTTCAGTTTCGGAGTTCGGGGTTCAGGGTTCGAGGTTCGGGGTTCGAGGTTCGCGGCTTCCGGAACATTGAACGCCCAACCTGGAACATAGAACGGGAACCTTGAACACGAACCCGAAACTTGGAACCCGGAACTTGGAACTTCACGGCGGCGCAGCTTAGTCCGGCCGCGCTCTCCGAAATGGCAGCAGTGATCGAAGGCGCTCCTCGCGGAGGTAAAGCCCCGCCCACGCGAGCAGCGCCGTCGTCAGCGGCACGAGCGGGGGATACAGCTCGCCGAGGCGGACGTACTGAGATATCGCACCACCCAGATATCCGGTCAGCAGCACGGCGCCGAGGACGGCTGTCTGCGGAACCAGGTACAACACGACGCAGGTGAGCTGAACGAGGGCGATGCGTGGCAGCGCGCCCGTTTCCCAGCCGATCCTTCCCCACTCCTGGACGTACCAGGGATCGAAGGTCAGCTTCCAGCGCGCGCTCATCAGCAGAATCGACATCGACGCGGCGGACAGCACCCACCCGATCCACGGCAGCGAGCGTCTCAGCAGCATTGAGGCCTGCGTTTCCACAGCAACGGTACTCATAGGATTCCTCCGGCGCCGTTACGAGCCGCACATGCTATCGCGATTTTGACTGATTGCGACACACCGAGGTGGTGAGGTCTCAACGCTCGCAATGTGCCTTCGGGAGTGCTGGAAGCGTGTCTTTCCGCGACGATCTCGCGGGCTTGCCAGAGTTCCACACACAACTGAGTATGTTGAACGAGATCCCGAAAGGGCCCTCATGCCTCGGTGCCTCTGTGTGTCGTCGGAAGTGAAGTCGCGTCACAGGCGTGTCGGTGCCGCAAAATCTATAATTGAGCACACGTAGGAGATCACCACATGCGCCCGATCCGGCTATTCGCCTGCGCGAGCTTCATGCTTGCTGCTGCAATCTCTCTCGACGCGCAGTGGCTCAAGCTGCCGACCCCTGGCCTTCCGCGTCTTTCCGACGGCAAGCCAGATCTGCGAGCACCAGCGCCTCGCACCGCTGACGGTAAACCCGACCTGTCTGGGCTATGGAGAAACGACGCCGGCGATCGCTATTACAACAACGTCACTGCTGACCTGCAGGTCGCCGACGTGGCGCCGTGGGCGCACGAGCTCTTCATCACGCGGCAACTCGAATTCGGCAAGGACAGCATGGAGACGCTGTGCCTGCCGCTCGGGCCCGCCTACTTGACGACGCGTTACCGGCAGTCGCGAATCCTTCAAACGCCAACGGCGATCATGATTGCGTTCGACGATGGGATGCATCGCCAGATCTTCATGGACGGGCGTGCGCTGGAGTCCGATCCGAATCCGACGTGGATGGGTTATTCGATCGGTCGCTGGGAAGGCGACGTGCTCGTCGTCGAGAGCAACGGCTACACCGATCGCTCGTGGCTCGATTTCGGCGGCCACCCGCACACCGAGGAGCTGCGGATCACCGAGCGCTACATCCGGCGCGACATCGGCCGGATCGATGTGCAGGTGACGATGGTCGACCCGAAGGTGTACGCAAAGCCGATCACGTTCTCGATCCCGATGGCGCTGCAGGCCGACACCGAGATGCTCGAGGGATTCTGTGAGAACCACCACAAGAGCCGCGAGCGCATGGTATCGACCAGGGCTGCGCAAGTCGTGCAGGTACCGGCAGCCACACTCTCGCGCTACGTAGGCACGTACGACACCGATGACAACGGTGACAAGCACGTGGTCGCGATTACACAGGAAGGGACGTCGCTCTGGTTTGACTACGACAGCGTTGGCAAGGAGCTGCTGATCGCGCTGACGCCGGAGCGTTTTTCGTGGTCCGGCACCATCGTGGAATTCTCGCCGGCCGACGGCGATGCCATGAACATCGTGATCCATTACGTCGAGAGCACCGAGCGCGGCTCGCGGCGCAGGTGATGCCCCGTCGACGCTTCAACGCGCTTCGCGACCTCGTTCGCGCGCTGCCGGCACGGCAGCTGATCCACCTCTGGTTGGCGATCTTCAGCACGTTCTCGTCGATCGGGTTGGTGCTCGACATCCTCACCGGCGGCCGCCAGCCGGCGGCGCTCCTCGCGCTCAACGTGATCAGCCCCTTTCCGCCATCGCCGATCGCCTGCTGGCCGACGCACGGGCCCACGGCAGCCAGCTCGACGATCAAACGATCTTGCTGATACGGCGGACTTGACAAGCCGAATTCTGCACTCTGAATTCTTCATTCTGAATTCGTGTTTCTGCATTAAAGTGTCACGGGCCCGCGCGTGACTCTCCCGCACGGACAAGCGTCAACGAGGAGCGAATATGTGCGATCAGGATCATTTTGAGCAGGATCGACAGGAGGACCAGGCAGCCGGACTAGTGACACGGCGACAGTTTGGCGTCCTGGTGGCGGCCGGCGTCGCGCTGGCGTTGCCGAAGGTCGTCAACGCCGTCGATGTGACCGAAATGGATGTGACGATTAAGACGCCCGACGGCACCTGCGACGCGGTTTTCATCCGCCCAGTGAGCGGGACAGCGCCTGGCGTGCTCGTGTGGCCGGACATCTTCGGCCTGCGGCCGGCATTCCGGCAGATGGGCAAGCGGCTCGCCGAATCAGGCTACTCGGTGCTCGTGGTGAACCCGTTCTATCGAGTCCAGAAGGCGCCGACCGCACCAAAGGGAGCTGCTACACCAATCCCGGAACTGCTGCCGCTCGCCAAGCAGCTGAGCGAGACCACGCACATGACGGATGCGAAGGCATTCATCGCCTGGCTCGACCAGCAGCAGGCGGTCGCGAAGAACCGGAAGATCGGTACCCAGGGCTACTGCATGGGCGGTCCAATGGCGTTCCGCACCGCGGCTGCCGTACCCGATCGCGTGGGCGCAGTTGCTTCGTTCCACGGCGGCGGCCTGGTGACCAAGGAGCCGAATAGCCCCCACCTCCAGGCGTCGAAGACGAAGGCCGCGATGCTCGTCGCCATCGCAGGGAACGACGACCAGCGCGCGCCAGACGAGAAGAATGTGTTGAAGGACACGTTCGCCAAGTCGGGCCAGGCGGCGGAGATCGAAGTGTATTCGGGCGCGCACGGCTGGTGCCCGCCGGATTCGACTGTCTACAACCAGCCCGACGCAGAGAAGGCGTGGACTCGTCTGCTCGAGCTGTATAAGAAGGGTCTCGCCTAGGGGGCTGACCACCTTCTAACTCGCAACCTTCCAACCTCCAACTCCCAATCTCTGCGTTGGGAGTTGGGTTTTGGGAGTTGGGTCATGCTGGTCGTCGGACTGCTGGCCGCGAAGCGCGCACTCAGAATTCATCCGACGGAGGCGCTAAGACAAACCTGACCTTACTGACTCAGGACCTGATGAACGAAGGCGATCGCAATTGAACCCTCGCCTACGGCGGACGCCACGCGTTTGATGTTGCCGGCCCGTGCGTCGCCGACCGCGAAGATACCCGGCCGGCTCGTTTCGAGAAGATGCGGAGCACGCCCGAGCGGCCACTTCGCCGCTGTGAGATCGTCCTGTGACAGAGCCGGCCCCGTCTTGATGAATCCTTTGTCGTCGAGCGCCACGCACCGCTCGAGCCAGTGCGTGTTCGGCACCGCCCCGGTCATCATGAACACGTGACGGATGTGGCGCGCTTCCGTGGTGCCGTCACGGTGCGACCAGTGGACGCGCTCGAGATGCCAGTCTCCTTCGAGCCCTGCGATCTCGGTGCGCGTGCGGAGCGTGATACGCGGATTGTCCTCGATGCGTCGAATCAGGTACCGCGACATCGTATCGGCCAGCCCATCGCCACGAACGAGCATGTGGACATGCTTGGACGTCTGGGAAAGAAACACCGCCGCTTGTCCCGCGGAATTGCCCCCACCCACGACGATGACCTCGTCTCCGCTGCACAGTTGCGCTTCCATCGGTGTGGCGGCGTAATAGACGCCAGCGCCCTCGAATTGAGTCAGACGCTCGATCGCCGGCCGCCGATAGTCCGCGCCAGTGGCAATGACCACAGCGCGCGCCGACACCGGTGGACCATCGTCGATCTGCACCGCGTATGGCGTGCGGTCACAGATCAGCCGTGTCGCGCGCTTCGCAACAAGGATCTGCGCGCCGAACTTCAGCGCCTGTGCCTGCGCGCGTCCGGTCAGCTCGGGGCCAGCGATGCCGGTCGGAAACCCAAGGTAGTTTTCGATCCTGGAGCTCGTTCCAGCCTGACCGCCCGGAGCGTTCGATTCGATGACCAGCACGTCGAGACCTTCTGAGGCGCCGTACACCGCGGCCGCGAGCCCTGCGGGGCCCGCCCCGATGACGATCAGATCGCGCACGTGCGTCTGGTCTACCGAATCATTGAAACCGAGACACTCTGCGATCTCCTGGTTCGCCGGATTCCGCAGCACCGTGCGACCACGGCAGATGAGGACAGGGACGTCGGAGGCGCTGATGTGAAAGCGATCGAAGAGCTCCTGCGTATCGGACTCGCGATCGAGGTCGACATATGCGTGCGGATGGCCGTTGCGAGTGAGGAACTCCTTCACGCGCAGCGTGCTCGAGCAGTGCGTGGAACCAATCAGCACGACATCGCCGTAGCCGTGTGCGATCAGCTCGACACGGCGCAGGATGAACGCTCGCATGAGCAACTCGCTCAGCTCCGGGTCGGTCTGCACGAGCGTGAGGAGTTGCTCCTGGTCCAGTTCGACCAGCTCGCCCGCGGCGGTGACCCTCGTTCGCGCGAGTGACGGGCGGCCGGTGATCATGTTCGTCTCGCCCGAGAACTGGCCCGGCTGGAGCGCCACGATCAAGGTCTCCGCCGTGTCCGATGGACGCACGATCTGCAGCTCGCCGCGGAGGACCAGGAAGAAAGGGACCGGGCGGGCACCGGGTTCAACGAGGATTTCGCCGCGCGCGGTCGGCCGGCGGTGGCCATGCGCGGCAATCCGCGCGATCTGCGAGTCGGTCAGCGTTGGGAACATTCGCTCGGTCGACGCGAGGGATCCTAGAGGTTGCGTCGCCGGAGGCGCGTCTGGAGCATTCACATCATTGATGTTACCGCCTGCGACCCGCACGCACGAGGCGCACGCACGAGGTGTCAGACAGTGAATCGTGAACGGCGGGCTAACGCGCCACTGTCAGTCCGTGCTTCTATTCACGATTCACTGCCTGACACCTACTCGTGCTGGGCAGCGACATCGGCCGCCACGCTGCCGGGCACACGGATGCTGCTCGAATTCCTCGAGGTGTTCCTGGTCACTCACTTGGGTTGGTGAGCGGCAGTCTCCTGAGCGCGTGCTCCTGCAAGAATGCCTCTGAGGCCGATGTTGCCTTCGTGACAGGCAACCTCGTAGATTCCGCCATCCGCCCGGTGTAACCCATTCACGAGTGTCCAGGGCTGCCTGAACGTCATCGAGTCGGTAATCGTGAGACGGTACTCGATGGTATCGGCATCGAGCCTCGTGAATCGCTCGACCAGGTGGAGTTGCGCGCTCGCTCCCTGGAAGAGCTTGCGGTCATTGAAATTGGTGGTTTCGACGACCAACGTCTGTCGTTCCCACCACCCTCGCGAATCGCCGGACCACGTCCGGACGGCCGAGTTGACGTGCGGGCGCGCGTCGAGATGAATGACGCGGGTCTCGTGCATCATCTCCGTCACGATCGCCACAGAGCCCGGTGCCTGCACGATCTCGATGTAGTTGTTGTAGAACGGGTTCGGCACCAGGACGCCGTCGGTCGTGATGCAACGCTCCGCGAGCGTCCGATCTTCGGGAGCGTTCGCCAGCATCGGCTTCCCGATCTTCGGGACCGCGTCCCATCGCTTCCGGCCCTCGTCCGTGTATGGGATCTTCCCATCAGGTGGATCAACCACCAGTGAGGTACTGCGCCCAGGGGGCACTCTTCCCTTCGCGGTCTCGAGCCAGATCCCGTTCAGCTCGCCGCTAATCGGCACTTCGCGAGCGAAGGTGGTCAGCAACCGGTCGAGCGACGTCTTCTCGAATTCCGCCGCCTCCTCCTCAGAGAGCGTGGCCTTCCCGGCCAACGCATCCGGCCGTTCGAGCGGCGTCGGGGTCTGATTGCTCCAGATGCCCTGGAGATCCGGATCACCCCATGGGGTTCGGTCGTGTGCGTTCAACAGGGTCGTCGCGCTCAGCAGGCCGACGAGCAGCAGGAAGGCAGGTCGATACATGTGACCCTCACTTGATCGATTGCATCGGGCAGTCAATGGTCCGCCGATGCGGGAGATCGTTTCGTGTTGCTGAGGGCGAGGGCGAGACTTGTGCCAATGGAAAAGCCGCCTGATTTTCCTGGTGTGAGAGCAGTGGCCAGGAGGCGATGCCGAAATGTCGGTACCGCGCCGAAATGTCGGCATCACTTCGTCGACAATGCCGCCGGTTCTTGGCTTATCACTCTTGCGAGGCCTGCTTCGGTGACGCTTCAGGAGCGGGTGGGCTACTCGTAGCGCAGCGCGATCGTCGGATCCACAGTCATCGCCCGCCGCGTGGGAATCAGGCACGCGACCAGCGCGACGATAGCTACGCCGAGCGTGACCACGGTGAATGTCAAGGGATCGGTCGGACTGACCTCCCACAACTCGGAGGCGAGCACGCGCGTCAACCCCACCGCCCCGCCCAGCCCCAGCACGAGGCCGATGGCGATCAGGATCAGAGCGCGCAGGACCACCAGCTGCATGACACGGCTGGTGCCGGCTCCAAGCGCGACTCTGATTCCGATCTCGCGCGTCCGTTGTGCGACCGTGTACGCCATGACGCCATAGATACCCAGTGCGGCGAGCAGCCCCGCTGCGACGCCAAAGATGCCGAGAAGTGTGGCGTACAGTTCCAGACCGCGTGCCTGCTGACCAAGATACTGCTCAACTGTACGGATGTTGCCAGCCGGCTTGCTTCGGTCGATGTCACCGACTGCGCTTCGCACGGCGGGCGCGAGTGCCATCGGCTCGCCATCGGTGCGCATGACGAATGCCATCATTGCGCGATAGTCCCACGCCGGGCCCTGCCAGCGATTCTGCTGCTGCAGGTGCGGCACATACATTATCGGTGTGGGCTGGCGCTGGAACCGTCCGATCACGCTGTTGCCCACGACGCCGACGATGATTCGTGGCTGTTCATCAGGGACGAAGTCGAGCGTGACGCGCTGTCCGATCGGGTCCTGCCCTTCCCAGAAGCGATCGGCCATCGTCTTGTTGTCGATCATCACGAGCGGCGCGGAACCTGTATCGGTGCGGGTGACGTCCCGGCCGCGAAGAATCGGAATCCGCATCGTCTCGAAGTAGTGCGGCGTGATCGCAAAGAATGCGGCGCCCTGTCGCGCTCGGAATCCGGTCGCGGCGCCCTGGATGAGGAACTGCATCCCCATCGCACCGCCGCTCAACGGTGCGCGGCTGATCCCGGCGGCCAATCTCACGCCAGGAATGACCTGAAGACGTTCCCACACGCGGTCGACGTCAGTCCGGTGACGGGAAGATCTCCCACAATCCCACGCCTCGGTATTTATCAATCGGCCACATAGCTCATCCTGCGCAAAGCGGAACTCGAACGTCAGCAGGTTCTCCGGATCCGCTCCCAGTTCGTTGTTCAGCACCTTCAACAGGCTGTTCCCGAGCAGCGCGGCGCCAATGAGCAGCATCAGCGCCAGCCCTATCTGCACGGTGACGAGCACGCTGCGAAACCTTTGCGCGCCGCCGGT
>CAVRQR010000017.1:0-148143 GCA_963723495.1 uncultured Acidobacteriota bacterium
CTGCTGGCTGGCCGAGCGAACGGAGCCGGCGCAACACGTCAGCAAGCGCACCCATCTCGTCCCCCTTAGCTGACCATCGTCACGGCTCCTTTCGATAGACGAAAGAAGCCTGGCAGGAGTTCCTTTCGACCGTCAAAGGGAGCCCAGGCTCCGCGCGTTCGAGTCAGCGCGCGCGGGGAGGAACGGGGAGGCCGTGGTGGTAGAGCGTCTGATACCGGATGCTCTTGCCGTCCTCGTCGATCCATCCGAGCGCCTGTTGAAAGAGTCCAGGCTCCGGTGCGCCGGCAGGCACGGTCGCTTCGCCGATGTAGAGCCGGTCGCCGTGCATGAAGATCGACGCGTAGGTCGCGATTGTCGGTGTTGGTCAGGTGCAGCAGGTAGCCCTCGACCAGATCGATGTTGGTCCAGATGAACTCGGTGACCTTGGCCTCGCGCTGCATGAATTCCAGGTCGCGTAGATGAGCGCCCCGCGTAATCGACCTTCCAGTAGCCCGCACCCGTGGAACTCCCGGGATTGGTTCCGCCCCGGCACGTCTCCGCCCCCGGCGGACACGACCTGGCTTTCGGTGAGCATTTTCTCGATATTCCGTAATCGACGACCGTCATCGAGAAGCGGCTCTCGCCAAGCGACGCGCTGTATACGCGCGCGGGCAGATCGGCGCCGAACTGCGACTTGTAGATCGTTTCTGTCACTCGTGGCTGACCGGGAAAGTTGGTCGTAAACCGATCTTCCCGGCTGACGAACTCGGTCCACTCCTGTGCGAACGCAGGCACTGACATCGACACTGCCAACGCCGCCGCCACCACGCGCTGCTTGGGGCGCATACGTCCTCTGCGAGAGTCTCGGTCGTCCTATTTGCCACCACCACCGCCGCCGACGACAGCCGGCTGCGGATACACGCCCATGCCGTGGAACGAGTTCGAGTAGATGCTCTGGTAGCGGATCCCGTTGCCGCTCGTGTCGACCCACTGCATCGATTGCTGGAACAACCCCGGCTCGGGACGACCCTCCGGCACTGTCCCCTCGAGGATGTACAGCTTGTGCGCGTGCATCCCGATCCAGGCGAACGTGCGCGAGCGATCGGCGTTGGTCAGCTGGACGATGTGCCCTTCGACGAGATCCTGCCACTCATAGGTCAGGTAGTTCAGCTTCGCGTCCCGCTGCAGCAGCTTGAACGTTGCGAAGACGATCGCTCCTCGTTCATCGTGCCTCGCGTAACCGGCGCCGAGCGCCTCGGGCGCATTCGCCCGACAGTTCGCATTCCCGGGCGGGCACGACTTGGCCCGTTCGACACCTTGTTGCTGGATCGTGGAGTAGTCGACGACAGTGAGTGAGTACCTCTCTCGTCCTTCTCCGCGCTGTACACGCGGCCGGGAAGGACGTAGTTCAACTGCGACGTCCAGGTGATCTCGCTCACCTTCGGCTGGCCGGGGAAGTTGAGCCTGAAGCCGTCCTGCAGGCTCGTGTACTCCTGCCATTCCTGCGCGACCGCGGCGGCGGGAAAAGACAGCAGCAACGTGAACGCCAGTGCTCGTGCGCGCATGAGGTGTCAGTCCGCTAGAAATCTTTGGGCGCGGGCGCGTTTCCGCCGTCCCAGTCTTTGACCGATCCGTCGCCCGCCTTGAGGAAGCCGAGCAGACATCCATTGGTCCGGTCCCGGAGCGGATGGCAACGCGCTTTGACGCGGTCACCGGCTTTGACGTACTCGCGTGTGACGCCCATCTTCTCGAGTTGGCCACGCGTCGTGGCCTCGAGCGCCCACACCTGAGCGGCGCCCGCGGCGTCCTTGACCTCGATATACAGCCAGGAATGCGGCGTGAGCAGATGGAGTTCCTTGACCACGCCTTCGATGTCCCTGAATGTTTCTTCGTACTGGCCGTGCGAATGGTGCGCCGATGCCGACAGCGCCAGGCACATCACACAGGCGACCGTAAGACATGAACTCAACCGCACGGGGTCCTCCTTCTGGAAAGAGACGCGCGACGTCGCCGGCAATCCTGCCACCAAACGCCCGAAATCCCAAGTGCCGTTCTCGTGTGGCGCCGCGCGGCCGAATCTCGCCGTGCTCAGCATTTGCTCTATACTCCGCTTCACCGAAAGGGACCTATGAGACTCGTCGTCGTCAGTGCAGTCGTCGTGTTGCTTACCGCCGCTGGATCTGCTCAACAGACGGTTCCGCGTGGACGCGGTGGCGTCCCGGTGGCGCCCAATGGCATTCCCGCCGTGCCGCTTCCCGACAAGCCGCTGGAGTTTCCGACGGCCGAGGGCCAGAACATCCGCGTTGTCGTCGTGGCCCGGGGAATGTCGTCGCCGTGGAGCATGGTGTGGCTACCAGACGGCGACATGCTCATCACCCAGCGGACAGGTCAGCTGCGTCGTCTGCGCAAGGGAGTGCTCGACCCGACACCGGTTGGCGGTGTTCCGCAGGTTGTCGCGGGTGGCCTCGGCGGCCTGATGGAGATCACGCTGCATCCGCAGTTTGCCACCAACCAGTTCGTGTATCTGAGCTATCCGAAGCCGATCGGTCCAGCGCCGGCGCCGCCGGCGCCCGGAGGTGGTGGTGCGGGCCGCGGGCCAGTTCAGCAAAGTGCCCTCGCCGTTGCACGAGGTCGCTGGAATGGGACCGAACTCACCGACGTCAAAGACGTCTTCGTGGCGCAGACGGGCGTGGGCGGACCCGCACGGATGGTCTTCGGTCGCGACGGAAAGCTGTACGTCACCACGGGTGGCGTCAACAGCGGTGCACAGGATCCGAGCAGCCACGCGGGTAAGGTGCTGCGGCTGAACGATGACGGCTCGCTGCCGCCGGACAACCCGTTCGTGAAGCACACCGGGTACGCACCGGAGGTCTACACGCTGGGTCATCGCAGCTCGCTCGGGCTCGGCATGCACCCGGGCACCGGCGAGATCTGGCAACACGAGAACGGACCCAACGGCGGAGATGAGATCAACATCCTGAAAGCGGGCGCGAACTACGGCTGGCCGATCGTCAGCTACGGGCGCACCTATCCCGGCCCGTGGCAGTCACCGAAGCTCTCGCACGACAACTTCGAGCAGCCGATTGTGTTCTGGGTGCCGTCGATCGCTGCATCGGGGATCGCCTTCTACACCGGAAACAAGCTCCCGAAGTGGAAGGGCGACGTCTTCGTTGGCGCGCTGCGAGTCGGCGAGATTCCGGGCACGGGTCACGTGCAGCGCATCCTGTTCAATGAACAGATGGAGGAGCTCCGCCGCGAGTCACTCCTGACGGAGATGCGTCAACGCATCCGTGACGTTCGTCAGGGACCGGACGAGTTACTCTATCTCCTCACTGACAGCCCGAAGGACGGCGCGCTGCTGCGTATCGAGCCAGCACCCTAGAAGCCATCTCACAAATAGCCGGCATCGGACTCAACACCCTCGGCGCCATTTGGATAGGTCAACAGGGCCCTCGTGGCCTGATACAGGAGGTTTCCATGAAGCTACACGCGACTGTCGCAGTTGCAGCGCTCGTCGTTGGTCTAGTGGTGGGCGCCGCGGCCCAACAACCGCAGGATAAGACGCTGACGGCGATAGGGCCAGTTTTGAAGATCGCAGGTGACTCTCTCGTCATCGACGTCGGTAGCGGGAAGACCATGCAGTTCGTGACCAACTCGGACACCCTGGTCAAAGTCTCGACTGGCGGTGCCCAGGCCCAAGCCGCAAGGGCAGAGGGCAAGAAGGGCTTGAAGATCACGGAGGTCGTCCGCGAAGGCGACCAGGTCTTCGTCCGATACTCGAGCGCCAGTGGCAAGATGGTCGCCTCTGAGGTCGATGTGAGAGAGCGTCGGCCGCAGAGCGCTCAACCCGTCAAGTAGACAGATCGAAAGCGCAGCCCAGGCATTCACGACACTCCGTCCAGCCCGCTGCGTCGCTACCGACGGAGGTGGAAGGTAGTGCACTCTAGCCTCTACTTGTTGTTCGGTAGCGGCGACGTCGGGTTGGCCGGTGCTGCCAGGTTCTTCGAGAAGAACGGCAGCACATGCAGCTCGATTCGATCGCGCACCTTGTTGGTGTGATCGCCGTCGTACTCCTCGTAGTGGTGTGGAATCCGCAGACGCGTCATGGCGTCGTGCAACTGTCTGTTCGCCGCAATCAGCGGATCGGCGGTGCCGATATCGATCGAGATGGCGTAGTACTTCTTCAAGTTGTCCGCGTGCTGCTCGAGCATCTCGAGCGGCGCATTCGCCACCCACTTCGCGACGATCTCGGGCCGCACTTTGCCGTTCTTCACAGGAAGATCCAGGTAGAGCGGAGGGTTCTTCGGGTTGGGTGACCATGCCGCGGCAGACGCCAGGAGAAGCGATGGTCCAAACCCTGGAGCACGTGCGGCCTCTTCGGCCTGGACTCGCGTGGTGATGGCTTCCGCGGCCTTCATGCCCTCGGGTTGTGGATTGCGATTCGCCGTCAGGCAGCACGAGCTCATGAGGTAGAGGTTGAAGAACACGTCCGGCCGCTTCATGCCGATTCGCATCGCGCCGTATCCCCCCATCGAGTGACCGGCCAGGCCGCGGCTCATGCGATCGGGCAGCGTGCGGTAGTGGCCGTCGATGTAGGCGACGAGATCCTCGGCAATGAAGCGCTCCCAATCGCCCGTGGTCGGAGAGTTCGAATACATGCTGCCCTTGTGCAGCGAGTACGCGCTGGGCGTGACGACGATCGCCGAGCTGAAGCCTTGCGCGGCGGCGAGCCGATCGCTGCTTTCCTGAAGGGTGGCCAGGCGTGCGGTAAAGGTGTCTTCGCGTCCACCATAGCCGTGCAACAGGTAGATCACGGGAAACCGGCGGGCCTGGTCGGCCGCATAGCTCGGCGGCAGGTAGACTGTGACGTCGCGATCGGGAGAGTCACCTTCGAGATTGCCCTCGAGCGCCTTGCCATGAACGGTAATGCGCTCGATCGTTCCGGGCCCTCCGGTGGGACGGGCCCCGCGACCCTGCGCCGCCAGCAGCCCCGCGCTTCCCACAGCAAGCGCCACGACCCACCCGACTGACTTTGCAGCGTTCCCCAGCATGCTCTCCTCCGAGCCCCGGATTCTAACTTGCTTGACAGGCCAGTTGCGGCCCCCCAAGATCACGACGACCTCGAGCTGATATGCGGCTCTTCTAGAACCAGGGAGCAGGCGGTACGGACATGAGCATTCGAGCCCACCACACAATGTTGCTGCTGCTGGCGGTCGCGGCCGCCGGCTTCGTCCACGTCGTCACGTCGGCACAAGCCGCGCGGCCGGACATCGCTGGCGAATGGCGACTCGACAACGCCGAGGATCCCGGGCAGCCGCCACTGGCTGACTATCTCGGCATTCCGTTCAACGACGCGGGCCGCCTGCGTGCCGATACGACGCCGGAATCCATCTGGGGTACGCCGGAGTATCAGTGCCGGCCGCACTCGGCACCGCACCAGTGGCGCGGGGTGGGTGGCGCGCGCATCCTGAAAGATCTGGATCCCATCTCGCGCGACATCGTCGGCTTCCGCCTCCAGTACATGCGATCGCTCGATCGGCCCATCTTCCTCGATGGACGTCCGCATCCGCCTGCTTATGCACCTCACAGCTGGAGCGGGTTCTCGACCGGCGAGTGGATCGGGCAGACGCTGAAGGTCACCACGACGCACCTGAAGGACGGCTACCTCAAACGTGGCGGCCCACAGACGAGCGACATGCTGACCATGACCGAGTTCATCACTCGCCATGACGACATCCTCACGGTAGTGCAGGTGGTAGACGATCCGATCTATCTGGACGAGCCGTTCGTGCTCTCGATCACGTCCAGGTACGACGCAACTGCAGGACCGCCGACGGAGAACTGCAGTGGCTCGTCGTTTGCCGAAAACGGCGGCCGCGATCGTCACTGGGTGCCGCACTTCCTGCCCGGGCAGAACAGCGGCATCGGCGAGTTCCTGAAGACCCAGGACTGGATCCCCTTCGAACCCGTGCGTGGCGGCGTCAAGACGATGTACCCCGAGTACCGGGCGGTGCTGGCCGGTGCGATGACCGTCGAGAAGCTCTCGGTCCCATCGTCGCGATCGGCGAACGACGTTGCCAAGAGGATTGCGGATCAAAGCCCGAGGGACGGTCAGGTGCACGTGCTGCCAGTTCAGGGAAACATCTACATGCTCGTCGCCGACGGGACGAACATCACCGCATCGCTGGGGAAGGACGGAATCGCGGTCGTGAACAGCGGGTCGCAGCAGATGTCGGACAAGGTGCTCACGGCACTGAACGACCTTGCCAGGAACGTGGTGAATCCTCCAGCACCCAACACTTGCTTCGGTGCGAATTGTCCCAACACACCCAGTTGGTCGAGCCCGTATTTCAACGCGGTGATCGCCTCTCCCCGACCGGCACAGCCGGTTCGCTACGTGATCAACACGAGTGCGGCGCGGGATCATGTCGGCGGGAACGAAAAGATCGCCATGTCGGCGAATTTCCGGCGGGCGGGAACCGGGAACAGCTTCGGCGGCGCCGCACCATCGCTGGGGACGAACGCGACGATCGTGGCGCACGAGGGCGTGCTCGCGTCGGTGAGCGCGACGGGCACCAGCCTTCCGTCTGCCGCGTGGCCGAGCGAGACGTACTTCGACGAGTTCCACAAGCTGTCGGAGTACGTGAACGGGGAACCAATCGTCATCTACCACGCGCCCGCCGCCAACACCGATGGCGACAGCATCGTGTTCTTCCGCCATTCGGAAGTCATCAGCGCAGGCAACATCTACTCGACCATCAGCTATCCGCTGATTGACGTCGAGAAGGGTGGCACCATCCAGGGCGTCATCGACGGCCTCAACCACATTCTCGATCTGGCTGTGGCTGAATACCGCGCGCAGGGAGGCACATGGGTGATTCCGGGCCGCGGACGGCTCTCGGATACGGCGGACGTCGCCTCGTACCGCAACATGCTGGTGATGATTCGCGATCGCATTCGCGAGCTGAAGACGAAGGGCATGACGCTCGACCAGGTGAGAGCGGCGCGACCGACGCTGGACTTCGATGGTCGATATGGAGCCACGAGCGGGCCGTGGACGACCGCGATGTTTGTCGAGGCGGTGTATAAAACACTGTCAGAACAGGGCCGTTGAGATGAAGCGCCTCTCAGTTTTCGTCATCGTCTTGGTGGCCGCCTGGGGCACCTCAGCGGAAGCCCAACGTGGTCGTGGCGCTGCTCCTCCCGCGAGTCCGCGGCAGATGGCCCCAATCGATGTCACCGGCTACTGGGTCTCCGTGATCGCCGAAGACTGGAAGTACCGCATGGTCACGCCGAAGAAAGGCGTCTTCGATGGCGTGCCGCTTAGTCCGGAAGGTCGGAAGGTCGGAGAGAGCTGGGATCCGGCTCGCGATGAAACGGCCGGCGAGCAGTGCCGGTCGTACGGCGCAGGCGCGATCATGCGCGTCCCGGGGCGTTTGAACATCTCGTGGCAGGACGACAGGGTTCTCAAGGTCGAAACAGATGCTGGCACGCAGACACGGCTGTTTCGCTTTGGCGCCTCATCTCCTGCGACGGAATCCACCTGGCAGGGCCATTCGGTCGCGCAGTGGAACGTTCCCGGGCGGAGCCTCAAGGTGATGACCACGAACCTGCGAGCCGGCTACGTGCGCCGGAACGGCGTGCCGTACAGCGATAAAACGACGGTGACCGAGTACTGGGACCTGAACACGTTGCCAAACGGTGATCAATGGCTGACGGTCACGACCGAACTCGTGGACCCCACGTACTTTACGCGGCCGTATGTCACGAGCTCGGATTTCAAGAAGCTGCCGGGCGCTGCCGGATGGAATCCAACGCCGTGTTCGGTGAAGTGATGACCGTTTTGTAATGGGGTCGGGAGTCATTTCATGAACGCGAGTGCCACGTGCGTGCTCTGCTGCTCGATGTTGCTGGCGCTTGTGGCGCCGGCGCTTGCACACCACAGCGCCGCGGCGTACGACACCCAGAAAGAAGTGAAGATAACGGGCAACGTCGTTCGATATCGATTCGCCAACCCGCACGTGTACCTCACAGTCCAGGTGAAGAATCCAGATGGATCGACAGCGACCATCGAGGTCGAGGCGGGCGCGGCATCGGTGTTGAACGGCCTCGGTTTCACCAGCGATTCCGTCTCGGTCGGCGATGTCGTCACGGTCGTCGGAAATCCCGATCGAAGGAACGCTGCGATCCTCCTCGGCAGAGACCTGCACAAGCGGGACGGATCCTATCTTCCGCTCAACATCGGGTCACGCAGCGTGTACCAGTCCAGAACGGCGACGGCAACCAGCATCGCCGGCACCTGGTTTTCTCCACGCTCGGAATTCGTTGCATACACCGGGAGTCTCGGCACCTGGAGACTGACCGACAAGGGCAAGGCGGCAGCGGCCAACGTGGATCCGAAAGCCACGACGCAGAAAGACTGCATTCCTGTGGGCGCTCCGACGCTGATGCTGTACCCGGTCGCCAATACGATCACCGTCGAGCGCGACCGTGTCGTGATGAACGTGGATTGGATGGAGTCGCAACGCATCATCTACCTGGATGGTCGCCAGCATCCGCCGGCCAGTCAGACGTTTCTGCATGGCCACTCCGTCGGGCGCTGGGAAGGCAAGATGCTGGTGGTGGACACGACGAATTTCATGGAGCACGCCAACGGGCTCTCGCTGTCGATGCCGGCCAGCGCGCGGAAACGCCTCACCGAGCGATTCGTGGTTTCGGAGGATGGCAAGACATTGATCTACTCAGGTGTGGTCGAAGATCCCGTGTACCTGACGCAGCCGGTTCAGTGGTCGGGGAAGTTGGAGTATCGGCCGAACATGCGTCACTCGAATCAGAAATGTGACGTCGAGGTTGCGCGCAGATTCCTAAGCCAGTGATCGTGCATCTGTAGTCAGAGCTCAGACGAGTGGCGTCTCGCCGTCGGGCTCGCATGCCGCAGTGTCAGTCACTGCGTGGCGGATCATGGACGCAACGAGTCCTCGCGAAAGACAGGATATGGATTGATCGGCTCTCCCTTCCACCACTGCCGTTCCGGTGTCAGGCGGAAAATCCCGAAATGCAGGTGCGGCGCGTCAGGCGATGCATTGCCCGTGCTCCCGACGTAGCCGATAACATCTCCGCGGCGGACGACCCGTCCCTCGTGCAGCCCTTCGGCGTAGCGATCGAGATGCGCGTAGTAATAGCTGAAGGTCGCGCTGGGATCGAACTGGTAGACCGTAAAGCCGCCCGCCTTGCTCGTAAACAGCTTCTGGATCGTACCGCCTTCGACCGCCCGGACCGGCGTGTGTCGTGGCGCCATGATGTCGAGCGCCTCGTGTGCGTGGCCGCCCCGCGCGTCCGCAAATGTGTCGCGCAGGTCCTCTTCGTCGACACCTTCGACGGGGATATCGAGGGCTCGATCGCGCAGCATTTCAACAGCGCTGGTATGCGCCACCGAGCCTGTGATTGCGGCCGGCACTACCTCGCCCTGTTCGCCGGGACGCTCGACTGCCCGTGGCTCGGCGGGATCGTGTGCCGCCTCGGTCCTCTCCTCCGTCGCGCGCAGCCACCACGACACCGTCACCGTCGTCAGAACGCCCATCGTGAAGCTGACGGCGATGATGAGCGCGAGGCGGTGCAGATGCTTCGCCCGACCGATTCGTGTCATCGGAAGATCACCAATGTCCCTGGCTTCGCCCATTCGAGCAGACGACGGACGTCCCAGTTCGTCATGCGCACGCAGCCGTGCGACTGCATATGACCGATCGTCGACGGTTCGGGCGTGCCATGGATCCCGTAGTGCTCCTTGCTGAGGTCGATCCAGGCAACACCGGCCGGATTGTTCGGTCCCGCGGGGATGCGCGCCTTGGAGTGCGAAGGGTTGGCGTCCCAGAACAGGTCGGGGTTGTAGTTGAAGGCCGGCAACTGCTCGACCCCGGTAATCTTCCATTTCCCGATCGGTAGCGGGTCGTGCTTGCTTCCTGTGGTCACCGGAGCGTGGAAGACCACGCGCCCGTCCTGGTCTTCGACGGTCAGTGCACTCGTACGTTTGGTCACGATGATCGTCGCGCGTGATGGGCTTTCCGGAGCTGACAGAGCCGTGTCCAGGACATTGGGCACGATGATCTGATCTCCGGCGCGCTCGAACGTCTGGCCCGCGTTCAACGACTGCAGCAGAGCAGGGCTGGCGTGGAACTTCTCGGCGATTGCCTCGAGCGGGTTGCGATAGCTGAGCGCTGGCAGCGTCGACTGCTCGACGAGGTCCTTCGGAATCTCTGGCTGAAACGGACCCGCGACGTCGGCGTCGGTCAGCGTGTACGTGATGACAAGAGGTTGCTCTCCCATTTCTTGCATCAGCTGCTTCGCCGTCGGCTCGTCCATGCGACCGGAGACCTGGAGGTCTCGACTGCCTTGAAATGCCGCTAGTGCTCGCTGGAAATTCGCGCCGGATCGACCATCGATTTCACCCGGTGAGAAACCGGTTCGGTCGAGCATCACCTGCGCGGCGAGCACATCCGACTCGGCCTTCCGCATCTGCTCACCTTTAGCTACCGGCTCAGGATTCTTGCCGGTGGACTGCGCGAACGCGGCTGTTCCGAGCGCCATACACATGAGAAGGGTTGCCCTCAGCATGTGATGTGTGGGTGCAAACGTCGGACCTGCTGTTATGGCGAAACGTTGAAGGCGGGTCTGAGGACCCGCCTCTGCTGGCCCGCTCTACCGCAGCGTGGGTGGGAATCGGAAGTCGGCCATGTTGGCGTCGAGCTGGATGCCGGCGCTGTTGATCGCCATCGAGGTGGCTCGATAGCCACCGACGGCAATCAGTATGTCGAGCAGCTGCCTGTTATCGAACGTCTTCGTCAGAGTGCCCCAAGTCTCAGCGGAGACCCGATTGTCTCGATACAGTTCGTCGGTGGCTCGGATCAACGCGTTCTCGACGGGGTCGCCGCCACCACTGTCGGGTCCGGCAATGATGCGGTCAACGTCCGCATCGGTCATGCCGGCTCGCCGGCCGAGCCGCGAATGCGCCGCCCATTCGTATTCGGAGCGGCACAGGACGCCGATGCGCATCAGCAGCGTCTCGCGATGGCGAACCGAGAGCGTCGTTCCATTGAGAATGTGCTGGTTGATCGGGCCTCGTAGCCGATCGGCCGGCGGATTGCGCACGAAGGTGACAAAGACGTTCGCCGCACGTTGCCCGGTTCCTTTGGGATCGAATCGTTTCCGCTGCTCCGGAGTCCAGTCCCCGGGTTCGAGCGGCGGAATGCGCGGCTGACGTCCGAGCAGTCGAAGGTTCGTCCGCTGAGCGGCGGCGGTATGTGGAATCCCGGAGGGCAAGCGATCGGGAACGTTCGGTTCAATCTCCACGCCCAGCGAGTTGATGGCTCCGGCGTGCAGCGCGCCGGTGCCCACGCTGTCCACGGTATCAACCAGCTGGTTGGTGTCGTAGCGCGCACTGAGCGTCTGCCAGGTGGCATCCGACACGAACGAGTCCACGATCAGTTCGTCGGCAGCGCGCAACAGCGTGGTTTCGAACTCGTCCCAGCCCTTCGCATCGGGACCGTGCGCGACCCGTGTGAGCTCCTCGCTGGTGACTCCGATTCGCCTTGCGGCAGCAGCGCGATGCGCCCAGAGATAGTTGGAGCGCGTGAGCCACGCGGTCCGCAGGCCAAGCAGCGCACGATGACGGGGCGGGAGCCCCGATTCACTGGAGACATAGTGCTCGAATGGCAGGATGTGTTCGGCGAGCGACGGATGGTTCAAGTACGTCGCAACCGCGTTGAGCATGCCTGAAGGCGCAAACCGCGCGGCGAGCGCGCGCTGTTCGCTGCTTTGCTGGCTCGCCGGAACTGGCGCCATCCGCGCGCGCATCCCGGATTGCGCGAGGGCGAGCGAGGTGGAGACCATCAATGCGCATCCGAGAACTGCCGCCATCCTCATTGCCATTCTCCTTTTCGCCCGCATATCGCAGTGTCCGGCGTTCCACTCGCCGAAGGCGCTCCGCGCGATGGCGGCCGGCGCGATGATAGCGCAGGCAGACGGTCTGACCGCCTACTCGCACACGACGACGCTCGTTTGCAGTGCGCTGATCGCGACGTTCGTGCGGCAGGGCTTTGACGGACGATCGACCTGGACGTCATGATTCCCGACGGAGGTCACGAAACGGCGGTTGGTCAGCTCGCTCTTGCGTTGACCGTCGATGGTGATTCCGGCGTGTTCGGGAGACGACGTGACGAAGAGGTAGCCGATCGACTGCGACGTTGCGCGCGCGATGAGGTCAGAAAGGAACTGTGAGAACGACCATTGGCGCACCTCGTTGGGCGTGACCTCCGCTGGCGGAGCAGGCTGTCGCCTCGATACTGCCAGCAGGATCGGCTGCCTCTTCGTCGGTCCAGTCGCGGAGCGATTGGATGCGAGCCGGTTGTCACGCAGGTCGTAGCAGTAATGAGAGAGCAGCGATTGGAAGACGCTTCTGGGGTCGCCGCCATTCAACGCTGTCGTCAATACCTGGGAGGCGCGGGCGCAGTTCCGAATCAATCAGGACGCGCGCGCGGCGATTCAGCGCTCGATACTCGACGCACGCCGCCCGCTCGACGACTTCCTGCGGCAACAGGAGTTGAATGGCGGCGACCCCAGAAGCGTCTTCCAATCGCTGCTCTCTCATTACTGCTACGACCTGCGTGACAACCGGCTCGCATCCAATCGCTCCGCGACTGGACCGACGAAGAGGCAGCCGATCCTGCTGGCAGTATCGAGGACAGCCTGCTCCGCCAGCGGAGGTCACGCCCAACGAGGTGCGCCAATGGTCGTTCTCACAGTTCCTTTCTGACCTCATCGCGCGCGCAACGTCGCAGTCGATCGGCTATCTCTTCGTCACGTCGTCTCCCGAACACGCCGGGATCACCATCGACGGTCAACGCAAGAGCGAGCTGACCAACCGCCGTTTCGTGACCTCCGTCGGGAATCATGACGTCCAGGTCGATCGTCCGTCAAAGCCCTGCCGCACGAACGTCGCGATCAGCGCACTGCAGACGAGCGTCGTCGTGTGCGAGTAGGCGGTCAGACCATCTGCCTGCGCTATCATCGCGCCGGCCGCCATCGCGCGAAGCGCCTTCGGCGAGTGGAACGCCGGACACTGCGATATGCGGGCGAAAAGGAGAATGGCAATGAGGATGGCGGCAGTTCTCGGATGCGCATTGATGGTCTCCATCTCGCTCGCCCTCGCGCAATCCGGCATGCGCGCGCGGATGGCGCCAGTTCCGGCGAGCCAGCAAAGCAGCGAACAGCGCGCGCTCGCCGCGCGGTTCGCGCCTTCAGGCATGCTCAACGCGGTTGCGAACGTACTTGAACCATCCGTCGCTCGCCGAACACATCCTGCCATTCGAGCACTATGTCTCCAGTGAATCGGGGCTCCCGCCCCGCCATCGTGCGCTGCTTGGCCTGCGGACCGCGTGGCTCACGCGCTCCAACTATCTCTGGGCGCATCGCGCTGCTGCCGCAAGGCGAATCGGAGTCACCAGCGAGGAGCTCACACGGGTCGCGCACGGTCCCGATGCGAAGGGCTGGGACGAGTTCGAAGCCACGCTGTTGCGCGCTGCCGACGAACTGATCGTGGACTCGTTCGTGTCGGATGCCACCTGGCAGACGCTCAGTGCGCGCTACGACACCAACCAACTGGTTGATACCGTGGACAGCGTGGGCACCGTCGCGCTGCACGCCGGCGCCATCAACTCGCTGGGCGTGGAGATTGAACCGAACGTTCCCGATCGCTTGCCCTCCGGGATTCCACATACCGCCGCCGCTCAGCGGACGAACCTTCGACTGCTCGGACGTCAGCCGCGCATTCCGCCGCTCGAACCCAGGGACTGGACTCCGGAGCAGCGGAAACGATTCGATCCCAAAGGAACCGGGCAACGTGCGGCGAATGTCTTTGTCACCTTCGTGCGCAATCCGCCGGCCGATCGGCTACGAGGCCCGATCAACCAGCACATTCTCAATGGAACGACGCTCTCGGTTCGCCATCGCGAGACGCTGCTGATGCGCATCGGCGTCCTGTGCCGCTCCGAATACGAATGGGCGGCGCATTCGCGGCTCGGCCGGCGAGCCGGCATGACCGATGCGGACGTTGACCGCATCATTGCCGGACCCGACAGTGGTGGCGGCGACCCCGTCGAGAACGCGTTGATCCGAGCCACCGACGAACTGTATCGAGACAATCGGGTCTCCGCTGAGACTTGGGGCACTCTGACGAAGACGTTCGATAACAGGCAGCTGCTCGACATACTGATTGCCGTCGGCGGCTATCGAGCCACCTCGATGGCGATCAACAGCGCCGGCATCCAGCTCGACGCCAACATGGCCGACTTCCGATTCCCACCCACGCTGCGGTAGAGCGGGCCAGCAGAGGCGGGTCCTCAGACCCGCCTTCAACGTTTCGCCATAACAGCAGGTCCGACGTTTGCACCCACACATCACATGCTGAGGGCAACCCTTCTCATGTGTATGGCGCTCGGAACAGCCGCGTTCGCGCAGTCCACCGGCAAGAATCCTGAGCCGGTAGATAAAGGTGAGCAGATGCGGAAGGCCGAGTCGGATGTGCTCGCCGCGCAGGTGATGCTCGACCGAACCGGTTTCTCACCGGGTGAAATCGATGGTCGATCCGGCGCGAATTTCCAGCGAGCACTAGCGGCATTTCAAGGCAGTCGAGACCTCCAGGTCTCCGGTCGCATGGACGAGCCGACGGCGAAGCAGCTGATGCAAGAGATGGGAGAGCAACCTCTTGTCATCACGTACACGCTGACCGACGCCGACGTCGCGGGTCCGTTTCAGCCAGAGATTCCGAAGGACCTCGTCGAGCAGTCGACGCTGCCAGCGCTCAGCTATCGCAACCCGCTCGAGGCAATCGCCGAGAAGTTCCACGCCAGCCCTGCTCTGCTGCAGTCGTTGAACGCGGGCCAGACGTTCGAGCGCGCCGGAGATCAGATCATCGTGCCCAATGTCCTGGACACGGCTCTGTCAGCTCCGGAAAGCCCATCACGCGCGACGATCATCGTGACCAAACGTACGAGTGCACTGACCGTCGAAGACCAGGACGGGCGCGTGGTCTTCCACGCTCCGGTGACCACAGGAAGCAAGCACGACCCGCTACCGATCGGGAAATGGAAGATTACCGGGGTCGAGCAGTTGCCGGCCTTCAACTACAACCCCGACCTGTTCTGGGACGCCAACCCTTCGCACTCCAAGGCGCGCATCCCCGCGGGACCGAACAATCCGGCCGGTGTTGCCTGGATCGACCTCAGCAAGGAGCACTACGGGATTCATGGCACGCCCGAACCGTCGACGATCGGTCATATGCAGTCGCACGGCTGCGTGCGCATGACGAACTGGGACGTCCGTCGTCTGCTCGAATGGGCGAAGCCAGGGACATTGGTGATCTTCCGATGACACGAATCGGTCGGGCGAAGCATCTGCAACGCCTCGCGCTCATCATCGCCGTCAGCTTCACGATGGGCGTTCTGACGACGGTGACGGTGTCGTGGTGGCTGCGCGCGACGGAGGAGAGGACCGAGGCGGCACACGATCCCGCCGAGCCACGGGCAGTCGAGCGTCCCGGCGAACAGGGCGAGGTAGTGCCGGCCGCAATCACAGGCTCGGTGGCGCATACCAGCGCTGTTGAAATGCTGCGCGATCGAGCCCTCGATATCCCCGTCGAAGGTGTCGACGAAGAGGACCTGCGCGACACGTTTGCGGACGCGCGGGGCGGCCACGCACACGAGGCGCTCGACATCATGGCGCCACGACACACGCCGGTCCGGGCGGTCGAAGGCGGTACGATCCAGAAGCTGTTTACGAGCAAGGCGGGCGGCTTTACGGTCTACCAGTTCGATCCCAGCGCGACCTTCAGCTATTACTACGCGCATCTCGATCGCTACGCCGAAGGGCTGCACGAGGGACGGGTCGTCCGCCGCGGAGATGTTATCGGCTACGTCGGGAGCACGGGCAATGCATCGCCTGACGCGCCGCACCTGCATTTCGGGATTTTCCGCCTGACACCGGAACGGCAGTGGTGGAAGGGAGAGCCGATCAATCCATATCCTGTCTTTCGCGAGGACTCGTTGCGTCCATGATCCGCCACGCAGTGACTGACACTGCGGGATGCGAGCCCGACGGCGAGGCGCCACTCGTCTGAGCTCTGACTACAGATGCACGATCACTGGCTTAGGAATCTGCGCGCAACCTCGACATCACATTTCTGATTCGAGTGACGCATGTTCGGCCGATACTCCAACTTCCCCGACCACTGAACCGGCTGCGTCAGGTACACGGGATCTTCGACCACACCTGAGTAGATCAATGTCTTGCCATCCTCCGAAACCACGAATCGCTCGGTGAGGCGTTTCCGCGCGCTGGCCGGCATCGACAGCGAGAGCCCGTTGGCGTGCTCCATGAAATTCGTCGTGTCCACCACCAGCATCTTGCCTTCCCAGCGCCCGACGGAGTGGCCATGCAGAAACGTCTGACTGGCCGGCGGATGCTGGCGACCATCCAGGTAGATGATGCGTTGCGACTCCATCCAATCCACGTTCATCACGACACGGTCGCGCTCGACGGTGATCGTATTGGCGACCGGGTACAGCATCAGCGTCGGAGCGCCCACAGGAATGCAGTCTTTCTGCGTCGTGGCTTTCGGATCCACGTTGGCCGCTGCCGCCTTGCCCTTGTCGGTCAGTCTCCAGGTGCCGAGACTCCCGGTGTATGCAACGAATTCCGAGCGTGGAGAAAACCAGGTGCCGGCGATGCTGGTCGCCGTCGCCGTTCTGGACTGGTACACGCTGCGTGACCCGATGTTGAGCGGAAGATAGGATCCGTCCCGCTTGTGCAGGTCTCTGCCGAGGAGGATCGCAGGGTTCCTTCGATCGGGATTTCCGACGACCGTGACGACATCGCCGACCGAGACGGAATCGCTGGTGAAACCGAGGCCGTTCAACACCGATGCCGCGCCCGCCTCGACCTCGATGGTCGCTGTCGATCCATCTGGATTCTTCACCTGGACTGTGAGGTACACGTGCGGGTTGGCGAATCGATATCGAACGACGTTGCCCGTTATCTTCACTTCTTTCTGGGTGTCGTACGCCGCGGCGCTGTGGTGTGCAAGCGCCGGCGCCACAAGCGCCAGCAACATCGAGCAGCAGAGCACGCACGTGGCACTCGCGTTCATGAAATGACTCCCGACCCCATTACAAAACGGTCATCACTTCACCGAACACGGCGTTGGATTCCATCCGGCAGCGCCCGGCAGCTTCTTGAAATCCGAGCTCGTGACATACGGCCGCGTAAAGTACGCTGGGTCCACCAGTTCGGTCGTGACCGTCAGCCATTGATCACCGTTTGGCAACGTGTTCAGGTCCCAGTACTCGGTCACCGTCGTTTTATCGCTATACGGCACGCCGTTCCGGCGCACGTAGCCGGCTCGCAGGTTCGTGGTCATCACCTTGAGGCTCCGCCCGGGAACGTTCCACTGCGCGACCGAATGGCCCTGCCAGGTGGATTCCGTCGCAGGAGATGAGGCGCCAAAGCGAAACAGCCGTGTCTGCGTGCCAGCATCTGTTTCGACCTTGAGAACCCTGTCGTCCTGCCACGAGATGTTCAAACGCCCCGGGACGCGCATGATCGCGCCTGCGCCGTACGACCGGCACTGCTCGCCGGCCGTTTCATCGCGAGCCGGATCCCAGCTCTCTCCGACCTTCCGACCTTCCGGACTAAGCGGCACGCCATCGAAGACGCCTTTCTTCGGCGTGACCATGCGGTACTTCCAGTCTTCGGCGATCACGGAGACCCAGTAGCCGGTGACATCGATTGGGGCCATCTGCCGCGGATCGCGGGAGGAGCAGCGCCACGACCACGTTGGGCTTCCGCTGAGGTGCCCCAGGCGGCCACCAAGACGATGACGAAAACTGAGAGGCGCTTCATCTCAACGGCCCTGTTCTGACAGTGTCTTATACACCGCCTCGACAAACATCGCGGTCGTCCACGGCCCGCTCGTGGCTCCATATCGACCATCGAAGTCCAGCGTCGGTCGCGCCGCTCTCACCTGGTCGAGCGTCATGCCCTTCGTCTTCAGCTCGCGAATGCGATCGCGAATCATCACCATCATGTTGCGGTACGAGGCGACGTCCGCCGTATCCGAGAGCCGTCCGCGGCCCGGAATACCCACGTGCCTCCCTGCGCGCGGTACTCAGCCACAGCCAGATCGAGAATGTGGTTGAGGCCGTCGATGACGCCCTGGATGGTGCCACCCTTCTCGACGTCAATCAGCGGATAGCTGATCGTCGAGTAGATGTTGCCTGCGCTGATGACTTCCGAATGGCGGAAGAACACGATGCTGTCGCCATCGGTGTTGGCGGCGGGCGCGTGGTAGATGACGATTGGTTCCCCGTTCACGTACTCCGACAGCTTGTGGAACTCGTCGAAGTACGTCTCGCTCGGCCACGCGGCAGACGGAAGGCTGGTGCCCGTCGCGCTCACCGACGCGAGCACGCCCTCGTGCGCCACGATCGTCGCGTTCGTCCCCAGCGATGGTGCGGCGCCGCCGAAGCTGTTCCCGGTTCCCGCCCGCCGGAAATTCGCCGACATGGCGATCTTTTCGTTCCCGCCGACATGATCCGGCGCCGCACTCGTGTTGATCACGTAGCGAACCGGTTGTGCCGGTCGGGGAGAGGCGATCACCGCGTTGAAATACGGGCTCGACCAACTGGGTGTGTTGGGACAATTCGCACCGAAGCAAGTGTTGGGTGCTGGAGGATTCACCACGTTCCTGGCAAGGTCGTTCAGTGCCGTGAGCACCTTGTCCGACATCTGCTGCGACCCGCTGTTCACGACCGCGATTCCGTCCTTCCCCAGCGATGCCGTGATGTTCGTCCCGTCGGCGACGAGCATGTAGATGTTTCCCTGAACTGGCAGCACGTGCACCTGACCGTCCCTCGGGCTTTGATCCGCAATCCTCTTGGCAACGTCGTTCGCCGATCGCGACGATGGGACCGAGAGCTTCTCGACGGTCATCGCACCGGCCAGCACCGCCCGGTACTCGGGGTACATCGTCTTGACGCCGCCACGCACGGGTTCGAAGGGGATCCAGTCCTGGGTCTTCAGGAACTCGCCGATGCCGCTGTTCTGCCCGGGCAGGAAGTGCGGCACCCAGTGACGATCGCGGCCGCCGTTTTCGGCAAACGACGAGCCACTGCAGTTCTCCGTCGGCGGTCCTGCAGTTGCGTCGTACCTGGACGTGATCGAGAGCACGAACGGCTCGTCCAGATAGATCGGATCGTCTACCACCTGCACTACCGTGAGGATGTCGTCATGGCGAGTGATGAACTCGGTCATGGTCAGCATGTCGCTCGTCTGTGGGCCGCCACGTTTGAGGTAGCCGTCCTTCAGGTGCGTCGTGGTGACCTTCAGCGTCTGCCCGATCCACTCGCCGGTCGAGAACCCGCTCCAGCTGTGAGGTGCATAAGCAGGCGGATGCGGACGTCCATCGAGGAAGATGGGCCGATCGAGCGATCGCATGTACTGGAGGCGGAAGCCGACGATGTCGCGCGAGATGGGATCCAGATCTTTCAGGATGCGCGCGCCACCCACCCCGCGCCACTGGTGCGGTGCCGAGTGCGGCCGGCACTGATACTCCGGCGTACCCCAGATGGATTCCGGCGTCGTATCGGCGCGCAGGCGGCCCGCGTCGTTGAACGGAATGCCGAGATAGTCAGCCAGTGGCGGCTGCCCGGGATCCTCGGCGTTGTCGAGTCGCCATTCGCCAGCGATGTCCGGCCGCGCGGCTTGTGCCGACGTGACGACGTGGACGAAGCCGGCGGCGGCGACCGCCAGCAGCAGCAACATTGTGTGGTGGGCTCGAATGCTCATGTCCGTACCGCCTGCTCCCTGGTTCTAGAAGAGCCGCATATCAGCTCGAGGTCGTCGTGATCTTGGGGGGCCGCAACTGGCCTGTCAAGCAAGTTAGAATCCGGGGCTCGGAGGAGAGCATGCTGGGGAACGCTGCAAAGTCGGTCGTGTGTGTCGTGGCGCTTGCTGTGGGAAGCGCGGGGCTGCTGGCGGCGCAGGGTCGCGGTGCCCGTCCCGCCGGAGGGCCCGGAACGATCGAGCGCATTACCGTTCATGGCAAGGCGCTCGAGGGCAATCTCGAGGGCGACTCTCCCGATCGCGACGTCACGGTCTACCTGCCGCCGAGCTATGCGGCCGACCAGGCCCGCCGGTTTCCCGTGATCTACCTGTTGCACGGCTATGGTGGACGCGAAGACACCTTTACCGCACGCCTGGCCACCCTTCAGGAAAGCAGCGATCGGCTCGCCGCCGCGCAAGGCTTCAGCTCGGCGATCGTCGTCACGCCCAGCGCGTACTCGCTGCACAAGGGCAGCATGTATTCGAACTCTCCGACCACGGGCGATTGGGAGCGCTTCATTGCCGAGGATCTCGTCGCCTACATCGACGGCCACTACCGCACGCTGCCCGATCGCATGAGCCGCGGCCTCGCCGGTCACTCGATGGGGGGATACGGCGCGATTCGAATCGGCATGAAGCGGCCGGACGTATTCTTCAACCTCTACCTCATGAGCTCGTGCTGCCTGACGGCGAATCGCAATCCACAACCCGATGGCATGAAGGCCGCGGAAGCCATCACCACGCGAGTCCAGGCCGAAGAGGCCGCACGTGCTCCAGGGTTTGGACCATCGCTTCTCCTGGCGTCTGCCGCGGCATGGTCACCCAACCCGAAGAACCCTCCGCTCTACCTGGATCTTCCTGTGAAGAACGGCAAAGTGCGGCCCGAGATCGTCGCGAAGTGGGTGGCGAATGCGCCGCTCGAGATGCTCGAGCAGCACGCGGACAATTTGAAGAAGTACTACGCCATCTCGATCGATATCGGCACCGCCGATCCGCTGCTCGCGGCGAACAGACAGTTGCACGACGCCATGACGCGTCTGCGGATTCCGCACCACTACGAGGAGTACGACGGCGATCACACCAACAAGGTGCGCGATCGAATCGAGCTGCATGTGCTGCCGTTCTTCTCGAAGAACCTGGCAGCACCGGCCAACCCGACGTCGCCGCTGCCGAACAAGTAGAGGCTAGAGGCCCTACCTTCCACCTCCGTCGGTAGCGACGCAGCGGGCTGGACGGAGTGTCGTGAATGCCTGGGCTGCGCTTTCGATCTGTCTACTTGACGGGTTGAGCGCTCTGCGGCCGACGCTCTCTCACATCGACCTCAGAGGCGACCATCTTGCCACTGGCGCTCGAGTATCGGACGAAGACCTGGTCGCCTTCGCGGACGACCTCCGTGATCTTCAAGCCCTTCTTGCCCTCTGCCCTTGCGGCTTGGGCCTGGGCACCGCCAGTCGAGACTTTGACCAGGGTGTCCGAGTTGGTCACGAACTGCATGGTCTTCCCGTTACCGACGTCGATGACGAGAGAGTCACCCGCGATCTTCAAAACTGGCCCTATCGCCGTCAGCGTCTTATCCTGCGGTTGTTGGGCCGCGGCGCCCACCACTAGACCAACGACGAGCGCTGCAACTGCGACAGTCGCGTGTAGCTTCATGGAAACCTCCTGTATCAGGCCACGAGGGCCCTGTTGACCTATCCAAATGGCGCCGAGGGTGTTGAGTCCGATGCCGGCTATTTGTGAGATGGCTTCTAGGGTGCTGGCTCGATACGCAGCAGCGCGCCGTCCTTCGGGCTGTCAGTGAGGAGATAGAGTAACTCGTCCGGTCCCTGACGAACGTCACGGATGCGTTGACGCATCTCCGTCAGGAGTGACTCGCGGCGGAGCTCCTCCATCTGTTCATTGAACAGGATGCGCTGCACGTGACCCGTCCCCGGAATCTCGCCGACTCGCAGCGCGCCAACGAAGACGTCGCCCTTCCACTTCGGGAGCTTGTTTCCGGTGTAGAAGGCGATCCCCGATGCAGCGATCGACGGCACCCAGAACACAATCGGCTGCTCGAAGTTGTCGTGCGAGAGCTTCGGTGACTGCCACGGGCCGGGATAGGTGCGCCCGTAGCTGACGATCGGCCAGCCGTAGTTCGCGCCCGCTTTCAGGATGTTGATCTCATCTCCGCCGTTGGGTCCGTTCTCGTGTTGCCAGATCTCGCCGGTGCCCGGGTGCATGCCGAGCCCGAGCGAGCTGCGATGACCCAGCGTGTAGACCTCCGGTGCGTACCCGGTGTGCTTCACGAACGGGTTGTCCTGCGGGAGCGAGCCGTCATCGTTCAGCCGCAGCACCTTACCCGCGTGGCTGCTCGGATCCTGTGCACCGCTGTTGACGCCACCCGTAGTGACGTACAGCTTTCCGTCGCGACCGAAGACCATCCGCGCGGGTCCGCCCACGCCCGTCTGCGCCACGAAGACGTCTTTGACGTCGGTGAGTTCGGTCCCATTCCAGCGTCCTCGTGCAACGGCGAGGGCACTTTGCTGAACTGGCCCGCGGCCCGCACCACCACCTCCGGGCGCCGGCGGCGCCGGCGCTGGACCGATCGGCTTCGGATAGCTCAGATACACGAACTGGTTGGTGGCAAACTGCGGATGCAGCGTGATCTCCATCAGGCCGCCGAGGCCACCCGCGACAACCTGCGGAACACCGCCAACCGGTGTCGGGTCGAGCACTCCCTTGCGCAGACGACGCAGCTGACCTGTCCGCTGGGTGATGAGCATGTCGCCGTCTGGTAGCCACACCATGCTCCACGGCGACGACATTCCCCGGGCCACGACGACAACGCGGATGTTCTGGCCCTCGGCCGTCGGAAATTCCAGCGGCTTGTCGGGAAGCGGCACGGCGGGAATGCCATTGGGCGCCACCGGGACACCACCGCGTCCACGCGGAACCGTCTGTTGAGCAGATCCAGCGGCGGTAAGCAACACGACGACTGCACTGACGACGACCAGTCTCATAGGTCCCTTTCGGTGAAGCGGAGTATAGAGCAAATGCTGAGCACGGCGAGATTCGGCCGCGCGGCGCCACACGAGAACGGCACTTGGGATTTCGGGCGTTTGGTGGCAGGATTGCCGGCGACGTCTCGCGTCCCTTTCCAGAAGGAGGACCCCGTGCGGTTGAGTTCATGTCTTACGGTCGCCTGTGTGATGTGCCTGGCGCTGTCGGCATCGGCGCACCATTCGCACGGCCAGTACGAAGAAACATTCAGGGACATCGAAGGCGTGGTCAAGGAACTCCATCTGCTCACGCCGCATTCCTGGCTGTATATCGAGGTCAAGGACGCCGCGGGCGCCGCTCAGGTGTGGGCGCTCGAGGCCACGACGCGTGGCCAACTCGAGAAGATGGGCGTCACACGCGAGTACGTCAAAGCCGGTGACCGCGTCAAAGCGCGTTGCCATCCGCTCAGGGACCGGACCAATGGATGTCTGCTCGGCTTCCTCAAGGCGGGCGACGGATCGGTCAAAGACTGGGACGGCGGAAACGCGCCCGCGCCCAAAGACTTCTAGCGGACTGACACCTCATGCGCGCACGAGCACTGGCGTTCACGTTGCTGCTGTCTTTTCCCGCTGCCGCGGTCGCGCAGGAATGGCAGGAGTACACGAGCCTGCAGGACGGCTTCAGGCTCAACTTCCCCGGCCAGCCGAAGGTGAGCGAGATCACCTGGACCTCGCAGTTGAACTACGTCCTTCCCGGCCGCGTGTACAGCGCGGAGAAGGACGGAGAGAAGTACTCACTCACTGTCGTCGACTACTCCACGATCCAGCAACAAGGTGTCGAACGGGCCAAGTCGTGCCCGCCCGGGAATGCGAACTGTCGCGCGAATGCGCCCGAGGCGCTCGGCGCCGGTTACGCCAGGCACGATGAACGAGGAGCGATCGTCTTCGCAACGTTCAAGCTGCTGCAGCGGGAGGCGAAGCTGAACTACCTGACCTATGAGTGGCAGGATCTCGTCGAAGGGCACATCGTCCAGCTGACCAACGCCGATCGCTCGCGCACGTTCGCCTGGATCGGGATGCACGCGCACAAGCTGTACATCCTCGAGGGGACAGTGTCGGAGGGTCGTCCCGAGCCGGGGTTGTTCCAGCAATCGATGCAGTGGGTCGACACGAGCGGCAACGGGATCCGCTACCAGAGCATCTACTCGAACTCGTTCCACGGCATGGGCGTGTATCCGCAGCCGGCTGTCGTCGGCGGCGGTGGTGGTGGCAAATAGGACGACCGAGACTCTCTCAGAGGAACGTATGCGCCCCAAGCAGCGCGTGGTGGCGGCGGCGTTGGCAGTGTCGATGTCAGTGCCTGCGTTCGCACAGGAATGGACCGAGTTCGTCAGCCGGGAGGATCGGTTTACGACCAACTTTCCCGGTCAGCCACGAGTAACAGAAACGATCTACAAGTCGCAGTTCGGCGCCGATCTGCCTGCGCGCGTATACAGCGCGTCGCTTGGCGACAGCCGCTACTCCATGACGGTCGTCGATTACGGAAATATCGAGAAACTGCTCACCGAGAAAGCCAGGTCGTGTCCACCGGGGGCGGAGACGTGCCGGGGCGGAACCAATCCCGGGAGCTCCACGGGTGCGGGCTACTGGAAGGTCGATTACGCGGGCGCGCTCGTCTACGCGTCGTGGAACTTCATGCAGCGCGAGGGCAAGGTCACCGAGTTCATCTGGACCAACATCGATCTGGTCGAGGGCTACCTGCTGCATCTGACCAACACCGACAAATCGCGAACCTACGCGTCGATCTTCATGCACGGCGACCGGCTCTACATCGGCGAGGCGACCGTGCCTGCCGGGGCACCGGAGCCTGGACTCTTCCAACAGGCGCTCGGATGGATCGACGAGGACGGTAAGAGCATCCGGTATCAGACGATCTACCACCACGGCCTCCCCGTTCCTCCCCGCGCCCGCTGACTCGAACGCGCGGAGCCTCGGCTCCCTTTGACGGTCGAAAGGAACTCCTGCCAGGCTTCTTTCGTCTATCGAAAGGAGCCGTGACGATGGTGAGCTAAGGGGGACGAGATGGGTGCGCTTGCTGACGTGTTGCGCCGGCTCCGTTCGCTCGGCCGCCGGCGGGAGCTCGAGAACAGGCTCGACGATGAGATCCGCTTCCATGTCGAGCAGCAGATCGAGAAGAACCAGCGCGGCGGCATGGCACCGGACGAGGCGCGTCGCCGGGCGTTGATTCGATTCGGCGGCGTCGAGCAGATGCGAGAGCGAACGCGCGATGAGTTCCGTGCCGCACCCATCGAACATCTCGCGCGCGACGTGCGTTACGGTCTGCGCTCGCTGCGCCGCCATCCGAGCTTTTCGGCGATGGCCATACTCTCGCTGGCCATCGGCATCGGCGCAAACGCGGCGATATTCGGCGTCGCTCATGCCGTGTTCTTCCGAACGTCCCCGCTCGCCGACCCCGAGACCCTCGTCAACATCTACGAGGCCGACGCCGGACGTCGGTTCAGTCCGCCGTCGTACCCGACGATCGAGGACCTGCGCAAGGGCACGACCGGCGTCTTCCGCGGGATCGCCGCGTCGACGTTCGCAGCCGCGCAGATCGATCACGCCGGCACAGTGAGCACCGTCATGGGCGAGGCCGTGACGGGAAACTCCTTCGGACTCCTGGGCATCGAGCCGTATCTCGGCAGGGCCATTCAACCGTCGGACGATGTGGCGAGGGGCGGCCATCCAGTCGTGATGCTCAGCTACGGCTACTGGCAACGCGCCTTCGGCGGGGACCCCCAGGCCGTCGGACGCACGCTGCAGATCGGACGTCGCGGCTACACGATCATCGGCGTCGCCCCCGCCGATTACCGCGGTGGCCTTCCGGCAATCACACCCGCGTTCTACGTGCCTACAGCGATGCTGGAAGCGGTCATGGGCATCGAGATGCTCGACCAGCGCGACTTCCACAGCTTCATCGTCAAGGCACGGCTCGCACCGGGTGTCACTCGAGCGCAGGCCGAGCATGCCGCGTCTCTCGTGGCGGCGTCTCTCAACAGCGCGCGACCCGAAGGGTGGATTCCCGGCAGGCAATTCAACATCGTGCCGGCCTCCGACGTGCAAGTTCACCCTTCACTCGATCCGTTTCTGCGCGCGGCGGCCTGGCTGCTGATCGCCGTCGTCGGGCTCGTGCTATTGCTGGCGTGTACGAACCTCGCGAGCTTTCTCGTGGCGCGCGCGCTCGATCGGGGACAGGAGGTCGCCGTGCGTCGCGCTCTTGGTGCGACGCGAGGTGCGCTCGCGCGCCAACTGCTCGTCGAGAGCGCGCTGCTCGGGCTGGGCGGCGCCGCCGCCGGCCTCGTCCTGGCGATCGCCCTCATCGACGGGCTGCTGTCGATCGACTTGCCGTTGCCGTTCAACATGCGGCTCGACCTTCATCTTGGCCTCGACTGGAAGGTGTTGTTCGACTGGAGAGTGCTCGTGTTCACGGCGAGCGCTGGCGTGTTCGCCGGGGTGCTGCTCGGCGTGGTCCCCGCTGTTCAGGGCACGCGCACCGATCTGGGCTCGGCACTCAAAACGGGAAGCAAAGGAAGCGCGGCACCTGGATCGCTGAGATGGCGCAACGTGCTCGTCGTCGCCCAGGTCGCGATGTCGCTCGTGCTGCTCGTGGGAGCAGGGCTCTTCCTCAGGAGTTGGCAGCAGACACTCGCCGTGGATCCGGGTTTCGGCCGCGCTCCGACGTCGATCCTCTCGGTCGTCATACCGCTCGAGCGATCGACACCTGAGCACTCCGAGTCGCTGACGCGGAGCCTGCTCGAGCGCTTTCGAGCGCTGCCGGGCGTCGAGGCCGCCGGCATCATCTGGCCGCTGCCGCTCGATTTGAACCTCAGCTTCACGGATTTCACGCTCGACAGCCGCGTTCCCCCGGCTGGGCGGGAAGCGTTTCGTGCCGACAGGGCGGAAGTGGATGGCGCTTTTTTCGACGCCGCCGGCATTGCCATCGTCGAAGGCCGCACTTTCAACGATGGCGACCGTCGCGACAATCAGCCAGTGGCCATCATCAGCCAGGCGATGGCCCGTCGCTACTGGCCGGACGGCGACGCGATTGGCCGGATCCTCCGACGGTCAGATCCCGAACCCGACCTGGTGATCGTCGGCGTGGTGAGCGACATCAGTGTGCGATCGCTTGGGGAGGCACCCCGCGATGTCATCTACGAGGCCTATACGCAGGGCGGACGTCAGCCAGCTGTCGTCTTTCTCGTTCGCACGGCCACGGATCCCGCGCGTCTGCTGCTGACGCTTGCCGACGTCGCTCAGCAAGCCGATCCGGACCTGCGCGTGATGCAGTCGACAACGATGGCGGAGCATCTGGCGTTGTCGCGCCTGCCGTCCCAGATCGGCGCCGTTGTGCTCGCGGCGTTTGCGGTCCTGGGCATGGCCCTCGCAGCCGTCGGCGTCTACGGGATGGTGCGCTACACCGTGGCCATGCGCACTCGCGAGGTCGGGATCCGCATGGCACTCGGGGCCGACCCCGCCGGCGTGACGCGGCTGCTCGCGACGCGAGGCGTGCGACTCGTGCTGGTCGGCGGGGCGATTGGTATCGCGACGTCGCTGCTCGCAGCACGCTTCCTCGGGACGCTGCTCTTTGGTGTCGGGACGTTCGATCCTGTTGCGCTGATCGGAGCGCCGCTCGTGCTTGGCGTCGCGGCATGGCTGGCCGCCTATCTACCTGCGCGACGCGCCAGTCGGGTGAGCCCGCTCGCAGCTCTGCGCACCGAATGACGATGCACCCCTGTTGCTGATACATGGTGACGAAGACGAGAAGGTCCCGTTCCAACAGGAGCGAGGTGAGCTAATCTTTCTCTTCAACTGAGGGTCACTATGAAGGCATTCATCATCTGCTGTGCCGCGCTCCTCACCGGAACCGTCTTCTTTGCCGCTGCGCAGTCGCCGCAATCGGGAGCGACGACGCGACTGGACCCCGCCTTCGACCAGATCGTGTCTCCAGGTACCAGCATGGAGACCGTGAAAAGCGGCTTCGGTTTCATCAACGGCATCGTCTGGGTCAGGGAATCAGGCGATGGACATCTGCTGATCAGCGACATTCCGGCCAATGTCGTTCACCGATGGACACCCGACGGGAAGATGTCGGCGTTTCTCGAGAAGCCTGATTGGACCAGGACGACCGGCCGCCCCGCGAACCCGAGGTTCGGCGCCAACGGCATCACCGTCGATCCGCAAGGGCGGGTCGTCTATGCCGCAGAAGCGGATCGGGCCATCGTACGGCTGGAGAAGGACGGCAAAAGGACGATTCTGGCCGAGCGCTATGAGGGTCAGCGCCTGAACAGCCCGAACGATCTGGTGTTTCGATCCGACGGCGCCCTCTACTTCACGGATCCAAGCGGAGGCAACCGTTTCGCTGACTGGGATCTGAAGAAGGAGCTGCCGTATCAGGGCGTGTTCCTCCTCAAGGATGACAAGCTGCAGCTGGTCGTCAAGGATCTCGAGCGTCCGAACGGGATCACCCTGTCACCGGATGAAAAATTTCTCTACGTCAACGACTCGGTCAAGCGCGCCATCCTGCGGTACGACGTGCAGCCAGATGGCAGCGTTGCCAATGGCAAGGTGTTCGCGGACATGAGCGCGGGAAAGGGTACCGGCAATCCCGACGGCATGAAGTTCGACGCCAGAGGCAATCTGTACTCTGTGGGGCCCGGCGGCATCTGGGTGTTCGCTCCCGATGGCAAGCAACTGGGCCTGATCGTGCCGCCCGAGTTCGCGCCCGGCTTCGCATTCGGCGATGCCGATGGGAAAACGCTCTACATGGCGGCGAGCACTCAGCTCGTACGCATTCGCGTCAACAATGCTGGCGCGCGATAGTGGCTTCAATCATTCAGCTGCGAGCGTGGGGTTCTCCCCACTCCCTTTGACGCTCGAAAGGAACTCCTGCTAGGCTTCTTTCGTCTATCGAAAGGAGCCGCCCATTGGTCAAGGACAGAAGCGACGTGCTGCAGGGAACCCTGGACATGCTGGTTCTCAGAGCCTTGCAGCTTGAACCGATGCACGGCTGGGGTATCACCGAACGCATCGAGCAATGGTCGGAGCACGTCCTGCAGCTCGGGCAGGGAACACTCTATCCGGCGCTGTATCGGCTCGAGCGGCAGGATTTCATTCGTTCCGAGTGGCGCGTGACCGACAACAACCGGCGCGCGCGCTACTACTCGTTGACCGCGCGCGGGCGGCGGCACCTGAACGATTCGATGGCACAGTGGCGACGCATGGCTCGCGCGATCAACCTCGTTCTGGACGCAACGACCGTGAGCTGAGAGGACTTATGGGTGCACTCGCTGACGCGTGGCGGCGGCTCCGTTCGCTTGGCCGCCGGCGGGAATTCGAGGACCGTCTCGACGACGAGATTCGCTTCCATGTCGAGCAGCAGATCGAGAAGAACCGCCGCGCCGGCATGACATCGGACGAAGCGCGACGACAAGCGTTGATCCGATTCGGCGGCGTGGAACAGATGCGCGAGCGGACGCGCGACGAGTTCCGTGCGGCCCCAATCGAGAATCTCGCGCGCGACGTCCGCTACGGCCTGCGATCGCTGCGCCGCCATCCGGGCTTCTCGGCGATGGCCGTGCTGTCGCTCGCCATCGGCATCGGCGCCAACACAACGATCTTCGGCGTCGTCAACACCGTTCTCTTCAGCGACTCCCCGCTCGACGATCCCGAGACGCTCGTCAATGTGTACGAAACGGAAGGCGGACGCGGGTTCAATCCGATGTCGCACCCGAACATCGAGGACCTGCGCAAGAGCACGACCCACGTCTTCCGTGGGATCGCCGCGTCGACGTTCGTCCCCGCCCCCATCGATGGCGGGGGCACGGGGGGCACGCTCATGGGCGAGGCGTTGACGGGCGGCGCATTTGCGCTCCTCGGCATCGAGCCGGCACTCGGAAGGGCCATTCATCCCGAGGACGATGTCGCGCGGGGCGGGCATCCGGTGGTGATGCTCAGCCACGGCTACTGGCAGCGCGCGTTCGGCGGGGATCCGGAGGTGATCGGCCGCTCGCTGCGGATGGGGACGCGCAGCTACACGATCATCGGCGTCGCCCCGGCCGACTATCGCGGCGGCCTCGGGCCCATCACGCCGGCCTTCTACGTGCCGATGGTGATGGCCGACGAGCTGATGGGCGTCGACATGCTCGATCAGCGGGACTTCCACAGCTTCTTCGTCAAGGCGCGACTCGCGCCCGGCGTCACGCGGGCGCAGGCCGAGCACGCCGCGTCCCTCGTGGCGGCCTCGCTGACCGGCGCTCGGCCGGAAGGGTGGGTGCCCGGAGAGCAGTTCGTGCTGGTCCCGACCCCCGACGTGCAGGTCCTGCCTGGATTGGATCCGCTCCTGCGCGCGGCGGCGTGGTTGCTGATCACCGTCGTGGGATTGGTGCTGCTGCTGGCGTGCACGAACCTCGCGAGCTTTCTGGTGGCGCGCGCCCTCGATCGGAGCCAGGAGGTCGCCGTGCGCCGTGCCCTCGGCGCAACGCGAGGCGCGCTCGCACGCCAGATGCTCGTCGAGAGCGCGCTCCTCGGGCTAGGCGGAGCAGCTGTCGGCCTCGTCCTGGCGCTCGTGCTTCTCAATGTTCTGGTGTCGATCGACCTTCCCCTGCCTTACGGCATGAGGCTCGACCTTCACTTCGGCCTGGACCAGAAGGCGCTCTTCGACTGGAGAGTGCTTGCGCTCACCGCCGCCACTGGTGTGGTGGCGGGCGGCGTTCTCGGACTCTTCCCGGCTGTTCGGGGAACGCGCGCCGAACTCGGCTCGGCGCTCACTTCAGGCAGCAGAGGGAGCAGTGCGCCCGGAACTCTCAAATGGCGCAACGCTCTGGTCGTCGCGCAAATTTCGATCTCCCTCGTGCTGCTGGTGGGGGCAGGTGTGTTCCTCAGGAGTTGGCAGCAGATGCTGGCCGTGGATCCGGGCTTCGGCCGCGCTCCGACCTCGGTGCTGTCCGTCATGGTGCCGGTCGTGACACCCGACGACAACGTGCAGCGTACGCGGCGTCTGCTCGAACGCTTCCGGGCTCTCCCCGACGTCGAAGCCGTCGGCCTCATTTGGCCGCTGCCGCTCGAGTTCTCCTCCAGCTCCACCGACTTCACGATCGACGGCCGTGAGCCACCCCCTGGCCGGGAGGCCTTCCGCGCCGACCGCGCGGAGATCGATGGCGGGTTCTTCGACACGGCCGGGATGGTCATCGTGGCTGGCCGCTCGTTCGACGATGGTGACCGGCGCGACGGTCGGCCCGTGGCCATCATCAGTCAGGCGATGGCCCGTCGCTACTGGCCGAACGGCGACGCACTCGGCCGCATCCTCCGCCGGCCGGATCCGGCGCAGGCCGATTTGGTGATCGTCGGCGTGGCGAGCGACGTCAACATCCGATCACTCGGGGAGGCCCCGCGCGACGTCGTCTACGTGCCTTATACGCAGGGCAGCGGCGCGCCAGTGCGCACCTTCGTCGCCCGCACGGCGGCGGACCCCTCCCAGATGTCGCAAACGCTCGTCACTGCGGGAAAGGAAATCGACCCGGACCTGCAGGTCATGCAGTCCACGACGATGGCGCAGCATCTGGCAATGTCGCGCCTGCCGTCGCAGATGGGGGCGCTCATGCTGTCAGCGTTTGCGGTAATGGCAATGGCGCTCGCGGCCATCGGCGTGTACGGGATGGTGCGCTACTCGGTGGCCATGCGCACCCGCGAGGTCGGGATCCGCATGGCACTCGGAGCCGACGCAGCCGGCGTTGCGCGTCAGCTGGCGACGCACGGCGTGCGGCTGGTGCTGGTCGGCGGCGCCATCGGTGTGGCCGCGTCGCTCGTCGCGGCACGCGTCCTCGCGACACTGCTCTTCGGCGTCGGAACGTTCGATCCCGTCGCCCTCACCGGTGCGCCGCTCGCGCTCGGCCTCGCGGCATGGCTGGCTGCCTATCTGCCCGCGCGGCGCGCCAGTCGCGTGGACCCGCTCGTTGCTCTGCGCACCGACTGATCCATCCAGCGCCCACGCGAATCGCGAGCGCGATGCTGTCTTCGCGCGATCACTGACACCGCGAGGCGCCTGAGGTGTTGCCTTCCTTCGCGCCGTCTCGATACACCTTGTGACAGTTCGCGCAGGCGTCATTGAGCTGATCCGCGACCTTGACCACGGCGTCCACGTTCCTCGACTGCGCTGCCTTGTACGCGGCGCGCCCAACGTCCATCAACGCGTTCGTGTACTCCTTCCAGTCCGCACGATCGATCGGAGCCGGTCTGCCGTTCTCGCATCGTCGTCCCGGCAGCAGAAAGAGCGGTGAGGTCTCGACGAGCGCGAGCGCCGCCTGATCGACCGCCTGCCATCCGTAGTAGACCGTCGCGCCCCACTGGACGTAGTCGAACGGCATCGGCATCGACGGCTTCTCTTTCGCCGGGTCCTTCACCTGCACGTTGAACAGGATGTTTGCATTGGGAAACGTCACCGCGCGCATCAGTTGCGCAAGGTTCCCGGCCACGGCGAATGAGGAGGCGCTGGCCGAGCCAGCAGCCGGCGTGGATCGCGATGCTGGAAACGCGATCTGACCCAACGCCGCCGCGGCAAGGTCGGTCGGCCCGGCTGGAAACTTGCCCGCGCGCAGGACGTACGCCGCAATGTCGATCGCCTGTTCCCGCGAAACACTCCCGGGCGCCTGCGGAGGCATCGTCTTCTCGATCTTCTCGACGAGCTCGCCAAGCGACCGAGAGCTCCAGGCGCCGAGGAAGCTGTCACCGCTCAGCGGCGGACCGACCGAGCCTTCGAGCGCCTTCCCATGGCACGCCACGCATTGCGTCTCGTACAGCGTCTGACCGCGCGTGGCCTGCGCATCCGAGTAGACGCGATCGGTGACAGCGCGCGTCTGTCCGTGACCGACGAGCGGCAGCACACCGACGAGCGCACTGAAAACCCCGATGCCTATAGCGCAGCGAAAGCTCGTCTGTCCGAAGGAAAGCACATGCATCACCAGTCTCCGGCTATGCGGGCGTTGTTAACGGCGACGGTCCGATTCGGGGGCGGATTATAGCTTGCGCGGCCCCACTCTTTTGGGCAGTATCTCGACACTACACCGAACGCCCGTTGCCGCGGTTGGAGCCGAGGAGGAAGCATGCGCTGTAATCCACTGATTCCTGCGGCGTTGATGATTTCCCTGTCGCAGCCCGTCGTTGCCCAGGACTGGGCACGCTTTGTCAGCCCTGTCGAGGGCTTCAGCGCGAACTATCCGGGGCAGCCCAAGGTCGAATCGATCACCTACGTCAGCGAGTACCGTCAGCAGCTGCCTGCGAAGGTCTTCAGCGCCTCGGACGCACTGGGACGCTACTCGACCACGGTCGTCGACTACCGGAACATCGAGAAACTTCACGCCGATCGCGCGGCGGCGTGCAGCGCAGCCAAAGGCGCCAAGCTGCAGGACGGCGATTCCTGCCAGAACGATTTCCGCGTCGACGTGGCTGGCGCCACCGACTTTGCCGTGTGGAATTTCATCAAGCAGGACAACGTCAAGCTGACGCACTACATGTTCTACTTCGTGGAGCTGGTGTCCGGGCGCCTGTTGCAGATGACGAACGCCGACAAGTCACGCACCTACGCCGCCGTCCATCAGCATGATGGTCGCCTCTACATCCACCAGGCGACGGTTCCGCCTGACATGCCGGAACCGATTCTGTTCATGCAGTCGCTGGCATGGGCGGACGACAAGGGGCTCGCCATTCGCTACCGGACCATGTACACGGAGGGCTACGGAGAGTGGAAGTTCCCGTCCCCGCGTCCCCCGCACACGCTTCGCGATCTCAACACGTCGATTGATGGCACCGCTCGGCCACCGGCACGATGAGGCGGAGACCTTCGATAACAGGAGGGCGACCCATGCGATTTACATCCTTCGGCGTTGCATCCGTGTTCGTGGCGTGTCTGGCGCTGCCGGTCCTCGCCCATCACTCTCATGGCAACTACGACATCTCGACGTGGACTGCGATGGAGGGCACCGTCAAGCAGGTGATCTACATCGTGCCGCACTCGATCATCTATCTCGATGTCAAAGGCGACAAAGGTGAGATGGCGACGTGGGCACTCGAGGCGACGAACCCGCAAGGCATTTTCCTCAGAGGTGTGAAGAAAGAGGATGTCCGGGTCGGCGACCCGATCAAAGTCCGTTGTCACCTGCTCCGCGACGGCGGCCGTGGCTGCCTGCTCGGTTTCGTGACGCCAATGCACGGCGACAAGGCTCGCGGGCATGGCGTTGAGATCGAGTGGGACTAGATGTCGATGCGCTCGGCTTTCTGCGTGCTCGCTGCCGCTGTCCTGCTGCAAGCCGGGATCCGAGGACAGACTCGTCCAACTGACGCCACGGCGCAGCAGGCTCGCCCCGCCGGAGCCTCGGCGAAGGGTGAGACGCTCAGTGAAAGCTATCGTGGCAGCCAACGGGACAACGTCGAGTACCAGAAGGTTCCTCCGATCAAGGTGTTCGACAACCTGTACTACGTCGGCCCGGGCTTCGTGTCGGTCTGGCTCGTTCCCACGAGTGACGGGCTCGTCCTGATCGACTCGGCCCAGGATCCGTATGTCGATCACGTTGTCGACAGCATCAGGAAGGCGGGCTTCGACCCGCGCAACATCAAGTTCATTCTGATCACCCACGGACATCTCGATCACTTCGGCGGCGCCGCAAAGATTCAGGCGCTCTCGGGCGCGCGCGTAGCGATGCTCCAGGAGGACTGGCAACTGATCGAGTCAGGCGGCAGATCAAACGCGGCTGGCGCGGCCACCACGGCGCCGAAGCGTGACATGGTGATCAAGGAGGGCGACACGATCACGTCGGGAACCACGTCGCTGAAGGTCTACAAGCTGCCTGGACATACGCCTGGATCGGCGTCATTCGAGTTCACGGTCTACGACGGCAAGCAACCGCACAAGGCCTTCGTCTTCGGCGGGCCCGGACAACGCAACGGCGTCGAGGGAGGCACCCAGTTTCTTTCGAGCATCGAGCGGCTTCAACGCGAGTTCGCCGATGTCGAAGTTGCCGTTCACGTGCACAGCTGGCTGGCCACCTATCCGTATCCCGGTGGTGGCATGTTCGAGCGTGCTCAGCGGCTTGCGAACCGGAAAGCCGGAGAGGCGCATCCCTTCGTGGACAACCCGACTTGGCGTCAGTGGCTGTCGACGGCGCACGCCGGCACCATCAAGTACATCGAGAACGCCAAGGCAGGACGCAACTAACGAGGACAAGCTCGAGCGTTTCCACTCACCTCGAACCGTCGCGGCCGCACGCGGGAAATAGGTATCATCGAACCAAAGGTTTTTCCTATGACTCCGCAGCGTTCGCTCTCCCACGCCGCCGTTCTGGCACTGTGCGTCGCGGCCACCTGCGCCACCCTCGTCCTGCCGCTGCAGGCGCGGGGTCAGACCTCACCGCCCTTGCGGCTGGTGTCGACCGTCTGGCCACCTTTCACCAACGCTGCGGGTGAGGCACGATTCGCGCTCGACCTCGTCGGCGAGGCACTGAAGCGGATCGGCGTGACGGCGGACACCACATTCGTCGATGACGCCAACTTCACCTCGTCGCTGCTGACTGGCACGTTCGACGGGAGCGCCGCCGCGTGGAAGGACGCCGAGCGCGAGCGCGTGCTGGTGTTCTCCGATCCGTACCTGGAGAACCGGCTGATCCTCGTGGGCCGGCGTGGCAGCGACGTGACGGCAACAACGCTGGCGGCGCTGGCCGGGAAGCGCATCGTGGTCGTCGGCGGTTATTCGTATGGCGACGCGGTGAAGAGCGGATCGGGGCCGACCTTCGTGTTGTCGCGCAGCGAAGAAGACAGCCTGGCCAAACTCCTCGCGGGTGAGGCAGACTACACATTGATGGACGAACTCGTCGTCCAGTACATCCTTCGCAACTACGCGCAGCAGGCACGGGATCGCCTGCAAGTGGGAGCGGCGCCGCTCATCAGGCGCTCGCTGCATCTGGCCATTCGGCGTGACCGGCCTGATGCCGCCTCCGTCATCGACCGGTTCAACACGGAGCTGCGCCAGATGATTGCCGACCGCACGTATCATCGTCTGCTGCAGGTCGACTGGCTGCGGGCCGATGTCGACGGGGACGGACGGCCGGAGCTGATTTCTCGCACGGACCAGGCCGGCCTGGCGCCGCCGACGACGACCTACGACCTGTTCCTGTCGACACCGTCGAAGCCAACGACACCGGCGCCGAGCGGCCCGCGCTTCTATGTTGGCGGCAACATCTACGAGAACTGGGCCTCGGTCCCGAAGAACTACAAGGTTCCTGAATCGAACTGGAACGATCCTAATCGCTCGACAGCGTCGATTTTCCGCTTCACGTGGTGATGGAACCAGCCAGGGGCTTCGCCCTTGATTCATCAAGCGAGTCACATAGCGGTCCGAAGCCATTGACTCAGCGGGTTGCGGCGTCGGCCGGAAACCTGTCATTGTCTTTCCGGTTCCGTCGGACATGAACATCAGATTCCAGCGCGCGCTGGATCGCTATGTGGGCGTTCCGCTCTGCGCGCTGTTCTCCCTTCTGCATCGCCTGCACCGTCCTGCGCCGTCCGCTGAACGGTCCGCGCCGGATTCTGGTCATCCTGCTGTCGGAGATGGGGAGCCTCGTCCTCGCTCACGGGATGTTCGAGCGGTTGAAGCACACGTATCCGGGCGCATCCATTCACGCGCTGGTGTTTGCGAAGAACCGCGAGGTGCTCGACCTGCTCGACATCATCCCGCCGGACAACGTGCTCACCATCAGTGACCGTTCGCTCGGGCAGTTCACCGCGGACAGCGTCAGGGTCCTGCGCGCGATAGGGCGCTGGCGTTCGATGTCGTGATCGATTGCGAGTTGTTCGCGCGTATCAGCAGCATCCTCTCGTTTCTCTCCGGTGCCGCCATACGGGTCGGCTTCTTCCGCCACACGCAAGAGGGGCTCTATCGCGGGACGTTCATCAATCGCCGCGTGATGTACAACCCGTACATCCATCTCTCGCAGCAGTTCACCGGGCTGGTGGACGCTATCGAATCCCGCACGATTCCCGTCACGAAGGATGCGCGGCTCCCGCCGCTGCAGCCGCCGCCGCAGCTGCAGTTCGCGGATGCGGAACTGGACGCGGTCATCGCGCGGCTGCACGCCGACTTCCCCGCACTCGAAGGCAAGAGTCTCGTTCTCGTGTCGCCAAGCGGTGGCGTCCTTCCGATTCGCGCGTGGCCACTCGAGCACTATCGCGTGCTGTGCAACGCTCTCCTCGGTGAGGGTCATGCTGTCGCGATCATTGGCCTGAACAACGACAAGGCGATCGGACAGGACCTCGTGGCCCATTGCCGCAGCCCGTACTGCGTCGACCTGACCGGCTACACGAAGACGGTGCGGCATCTGCTCGCCCTCTTTCACCGTGCGTCGCTGCTCCTCACCAACGACGGTGGCCCGGGTCATTTCGCCGCCGTGACTCCCGTGCCGACAATCATCCTGTTCGGGCCCGAGACACCGGTCCTTTACGGCACGCTGGCGAAGAACGCCTACTGCTTTCACCTCGGCCTTCCCTGCTCGCCGTGCCTCACGGCCTACAACCATCGCGCATCGCCATGCGATGGCGACAACCAGTGCCTGAAACGGATCACACCTGACGTCGTGCTCGGCAAGGCGAAAGAGATGCTGCAAGGCGTGCGCGGGTACGAAGGGGCGAGCACCACGGAAGCGGCGTGGCGGGCCTGACCCGAAAGGACTCCCTTGCGCCGCGCCGGCGTGTGGTGTGGTACGTGTTCGCGACCGCGCTCGCGGTGTTCACGTACTTCTACGGCCTCGACAGCCAGCACATTCCGAAGAACGGCGACGAGTATCCCTACGAACACATCACCCGAATGACCGCCGCAAGCGGCCGATGGCTGCCCCTTCAATCGGAGTTGAAGGAGATGCGCAACACCAAACCGCCGCTGTTGTTCTGGCAGGGAGGCGCATCCACGAACGCCGGCCAGGACTGGACGCTGTGGCACCTGCGTTGGCCGAGCGTGATCTACACGCTGCTCACCGCCGGCATGGCACTGCTGCTTGGCTGGAAGCTGACGGGCAGCGCTGAGACCGGCCTGGTCGCGTCGCTGACCTTTCTCGCGTTCTTCAGCACGTATCGCTACGGTCGCCCATTCCTGACGGACGCGCCGTCGGTCTTCTGGCTGTTCGTGCCCTGGTTCGCCCTGCTCTACTGGCGGACTGCGATCGCAAAGTCGCGCGTCGGTGTTCCGATACTGCTGGGACTGACGACCGGTATCGGGCTGCTCTACAAATCGTTCGCATTGCTGCTGCCGGTGGGACTGTGCCTCGCGTGGTGGTATCTGCATCAACGCCGCTATCACCTGCGCGAGTTCCTCTCGCGCGATGCCGGCCGACTCGCGATCCTGGGCATCGTGGCGCTCGCCACGTTCAGCCTGTGGTTCGTCCTCGATCCCGATCCGCGGGCAGTCCTGAACGAATTCGTCCTGGAGGAGAACGCGGGCAAGTTCGACGCATCACAGGGCGGATACCTGCGCAACTTCTTCTGGGGCAGTTCGAGCGTCTGGCGGCTGCTCGTGTCCTACCCGCTCAACGCCGGCCTGCTGATGTTTCCTGTGATCGCCCTGGGCGTCATCTCATTCAAACGACGCGCCGAGTTGAGCGACGGCGAGAGATTGCTCTGGATGTGGGTCATCACGCTGCTCGTCGTCTTCAGCCTCCCGAACCAGCGTGACGAACGCTACCTGCTTCCGGGCATGCCGGCGCTGGCGGTGTTATGCGCGCTGAACTGGGAACGGATCCACCGGCATGCGTTCACGGCGAGCCTGATCACAACTGGCGTGCTGGTGTTGCTGCTGGCCTATCTGTCGCTGCAACTCGACCGCGGCGTGCCCGGAGACCCGCTCTACTCCGCCGGCTATTGGGCGCTCGTCCTCGGCACGGTGGCCGTCGTTGCGTTTTCGCTCATGCCGACACTGACGAGGACTGGCGTCACGGTCGCGATTCTTCTCGCGATAGTGTGCTTCGCGGCGTTCCTTCGGCCGTTCGACGGTCCGCGCGGCGCGTACAGCGCGGACGTTCAGGAACAGATGAAGGGGCGGACTGTCTGGGTCCCTATCAACTTCATTGCGAGGGAAGAAGGCCACCGCTTTCTTCTGCCGGGTGCAGATGTGCGTGGCTATCCACTCGATCCAGCCCTCACGGCCAACGAACTCGCCGAACACTATCCGTTGTTTGCGATTCGCCTGCCCATCGATGCCCCTCCCGTCACCACCGGCAAAGTGCTCGGCCAACGGCTGGACATCGCGACACGGCACACGCCTGACCAGATCATGCAGATGGTGCACGGACGGGTGTTCGAGCACCTTTTTGTGAAAGAGGTCCTCGTGGACGCGACTGGTCGGGGCGCGCACTAGCGCCCGGTCAAGGCTCTTACTGACGTTCTGCGTCGCGGCCGTGCCGGCCATCTCGCCTCCCGGCTACGCCTGCCGGAAATCGCTCTGCGCTCGTTCTCTGCCGCTGCCGCCGCGAGTAGTACCTGCTTCCAGCGCCTGCCATCGCGGCATGCACCAGCGAAGTTCATTCGAGGGCCACGGATCGCGCGTCACGAACTCGCGGCGTTGAATCGCTCCGATCGATTTCAGGCGAACCGTGTCGGCAGGCTCCGCAGGTCGGCGGCCTGTCCGGCACGCCCGCGGCGCGTGGACATGACGGTCGGTCCGGCTGAAGGAACCCGTTCATCTGCTTCTGAATGTCGCCGCACTTTGACGGCGTGACGGCCGCTGACTACGCGCGACAGTACCAGCATGAGAAGCTGTCCGCGCTATTTAAGCCGCGCCAGTCTAAGCGGCTTCGCCACCTGGCGAACGACTTTAATCTGAATATTCGATCAAGGTGAGAAGTCTTGAGACTGTTGGGCCACTTGGGCCAGCCCCATCACCGGCCCAACTCAACGCCGCTGGCCCAGTTCTTATCTCGCCCGAGCAGAACGGTGGGAGTGTAGTGTTCGCGGCGACGGGCTTTAACTCAGTCGGCGCCGGCGAAGTGATATGCCCCCTCCCACGTGGTAACTCCCGTTGTGAAATCGAAAGAGACGTCCACATTGGTATGGAACCCGGCCAACGCACCCGTGCCGCGTGCGAATGTACATGTCCCGACGCCGCTTTTGAAACTGAGTGTACAGTGGCCACTCGCGGTGTCGCCGTTCGGCGTCGTCAGGACGACGTTGCCAGACATGATTTGGTTAAATACTCGCACCGTATACTCGGCCTGCGTGTCAACTGGGATCGGTCCTGCTGGCGAAGTCACAACGGTGCAGATAGGAGTAGCAGGAAACGCCGCATCGCAGGTCTTCGTTATCAGCAGATGCATCGCGCTGGGTGCCGAGGAGCTCCGATTGTCGGTCGCAGTAAACGCTGAATTGGGCATCGCCGCAGTGGCACTTGGAGTTGTCGGTAGACCTCGTCCGTCGGCACACGCCACAGCGGCGAGTGTTACCGCGCAAAGGCATGCAGCAACCAGGCACTTCACTGCGACAAACGCTTCGAGTTTCATGTAGCAGTCCAGCGGCGTCAGCCGCGATCTAGCCGACATTTCCGATTTGCCCAATTTGATCCGGGATTTCCGTTTTGGAGTCCCACGACCGGGAACGCCGGGTGGCCGAATCGCGCGCCACAGTAGCAGAGCTGCTCTCTGGGGCCTGTTCGATCTTGAACACCTCACATCAAGGCTCGGTCGCACTTCTCGCTCGTCAACACCTCGGCAATGGCCGTAGGCGCCACTGGAAGACGGACCGCTGCGCTCGCAGCGATGGAACCGCTCGTCGCTCGCTTCGGTCTGCGTAACGCCCATCGCTGCGTTCGGGATCGTCAGCGCGGACGTCTGGCACGTCAGCGCTTTTGTTGCGGAGCCTTTCTCAGAATGTTTGCGGCAACACCAAGTCGGTCCGGCGCTCGAAGGTTGTCGCGGGCGTGCCGGACAGTCCGCCGACCTGCGGAGCCTGCCGACACGGTTCGCCTGAATCGATCGGAGTGATTCAACGCCGCGAGTTCGTGACGCGCGATCCGTGGCCCTCGAGTGAGCTTCGCTGGTGCATGCCGCGATGGCAGGCGTTGGAAGAACGGTACTACTCGCGGCGGTAACGGCAGATTACGAGCGCAGAGCGATTTCCGGCAGGCGTAGCCGGGAGGCGAGATGGCCGGCACGCCCGCGACCCGTCAGGAGGGTCACGATCAAGCTGAAAAGATCACGGTCCGGCTGAAGCCGGACACTACATACCGCAACCACTCTCCGGGCCAGCACGACCAGCGACGCGAACCAATAGACAGGGTCAATCAGATAGTCCCAGTAGTTGCTCGACTCGCCCAGCCTCAGGTGAAGCGCAATGACAGCCGCGAGCAGCAGGATTCCGAATCGATTGCGCGTCCAGATCAGCCAGCCGGTCAGCACGCCGACAACGACAAACAGCGGGCTGCGATACCAGCCCCACTCGTACGGATCGATGCTGCCCACACCAAGCGCGAGCGGATACAGCAGCAGGCCAGCGATCGCACCGAACGTCCAGGCCGCGTCACGGTCGCGGCGCTCGAGCACGGGACTCGCGAAGGCACGTTCCCAGGCCGCGATCGCGAGCAGACCGAGAAACGGGACGCTGAAGCTTGCGCTGACGCTCGCCACCCAGCGCGCCAGCACAATCCCGTCAAGCGATATGAACAGCACGCCGAGCGCAAAAGCGCCCGGGATGATCAGCAGGGGCCAGCCACGAAACGCCGGCCACCACCAGCCAATCAGGCGCTGGACACACAGCAGCATCACCAGCCACGGGCCCATGGCGGAGAACACCCAGGAGACGGCCGCGGGGCTCATTGCGTCGCCGGACTCCGTCGTTCGTCAATCCAGGCCGTGTTGAACGTCACGTGCTTGATCGCCTCGCGCTTCCACGTGTAGACGAGATGCACCTCGCCGCTGCGTGCCTGCATCAGGAAGGGATACGAGAAATCAGCGCCAGGTTCGTCCGCCAGCGTCGCCACGCCAGCCCACGTGCGCCCTTCATCACGGGATATCGCGAGGCGAAGGTTCTCGCGGCCTGACACTGAATCGTTGAAAGCGATCAGCAGACGCCCGTCCCTCAATCGAATCGCATCGAGACCGGAATCGGGATTCGGCAGTGGGACGACTTCAGGTCGCGACCACCTGCGCCCGGCGTCATCAGTCCGTGTGACGGAGACCGACCTCGTCGCCGCGTCGTCCCGGAGCAACGCCAGTACGCTGTCGGTATCGACCGGTGCGAGGGCAGGCTGATACCCGAACCATCCGGCACTGATACGGCTCTTGGTCGCGTGAACGCGGCCTCCGTCCGTTCGCAACCGGAGCAGTTCCGGAAACGTGCTCATCAGCTCGTGATAGATCGGCACGACCCAGCCTCCATCCGTCGCTGCCAGCGGTGCGTTCTTGACCAGTTCGGCGAGGTTGAAGAACGGGCTGAGCGTCAGGCGCTGGCTGGGTGCCCATGTCACTCCTTCATCTGTGGAGGTCGTCAGGTTGAGCGAACTCCCCGACCAGCCACCGACCGACACGGTGACATAGAGCAGCCACAACGTGCCCGCTCGGTCGGCAAAGATCACCGCGTTCCCGACCTTCCTGATGTAGCGATTCAGATCGCGTGCGGCCGATTCCCGTGTGACGATCGCGCGCGGCGGCGACCAGCGTCCCCCCGCCGGGGACTGCCGGGACATGTAAATCGCGACGTCGCCGGCGCCCTCGCGCGACCCGGCGTACCACGTCGCGACCAGGTCACCATTTGGCAGTTCGGCAATCGACGCCACATGTGACATCGGATGTGGCGAGCTGGCTTCGACGAATTCCTCACGAAAGTATGGGGCGTCGGGCGTCGCTTGAATGGGATCCGGAGTGACGAACCCTGGTCTGCGCGTGCTCTGCTCGAACCAGGGCCAGGCGTTCAACGCGAGCGCGAAGCAGGATGAGGATGCCTCGAACAGCCGGTCGGGTCATTACTCTGGATGCTCGGGTCGGCTGCCCATTCCGGTGATAATAGCCGAGGTTCGTGATGACAGGAGAACGCTCCCTCTAATGATAGGCAGCTCATTCGGTCACTATAGGATCGAGGCCCAGCTCGGAGCTGGCGGCATGGGGGTCGTCTATCGCGCCTACGACTCGAAGCTTCGACGTCGTGTCGCGATCAAGTTCCTGAATGGCGCCCCCGACGATGAGAGCCGCGCCCGGGTGTTGCAGGAGGCGCGTGCCGCGTCTGCGCTCAATCATCCCAGCATTTGCACGATTCACGAGGTGGCCGAAGCCGACGGCCAGACGTGCATCGTCATGGAACACGTGCAGGGAGCGCAGCTCGAGAAGCTGATCGTCCCGGGCGGCCTGCCTTCCGACACGTTCTTCCGCTACAGCCTGCAGATCGCGGACGCCCTGATGCACGCCCACGATCGTGGCATCGTGCATCGTGATCTGAAGAGCGCCAACGTCATCGTTGGTCCCGAAGGGCGGTTGAAGGTGCTCGACTTCGGGCTGGCCCACCGGCTTCCCGAGTATGAGTCCGACAACGCCACGCAATCGGTGACCTTGCTGGCGCAGCCGGAGACCGTGGCGGGCACGCTCGCCTATATCGCACCCGAAGTCTTCAAGACCGGAAAGTCGGATCCACGCAGCGATGTGTGGTCACTCGGCGTGCTGTTCTACGAGATGGCGTCAGGGCGGCTCCCGTTCAAGGGGCTCAAGGGACTCGAGCTGGTGACGGCAATCATGGACCAGCAGCCCGTGCCTCAGTTGAGCGTACGCGTGTCCGCCGCACAGCGCGCCATCATTCACCGCTGCCTCGAGAAGGACCCCGATCGCCGCTTCCAGACTTCACGCGAGGTGTTCGCGGCGCTCGAGGGGGCACAGGCGACTCCAACGTGGCGCAGTTCCGAACGGGTTGGTATCGCCGTCGCCGCGATCCTCGTGCTGGGCATTGGTGCCGGCATCGCCTTTCGACGGCTGGTCCCGCGCGGAATCGAGCCCCTCCACATCGACGCAACCGGCGCCTGCTGCGGTCAACACCCGGCGCGCCGTGGCCGTGCTGGGGTTCAAGAACCTGTCGGGACAACCTGCCGTCGCCTGGATGTCTACCGCCCTGGCCGAGATGCTGACAACGGAGCTTGCCGCCGGCGAGCAGCTTCGGACGATCCCGGGCGAGAACGTCGCTCGCATGAAGAGCGACCTCGATCTCGCCGACGCCGACACCTTCGCCTCGGACACTCTCGCTCGCATCAACGCCAGCCTCGGCAGCGACATCGTGGTGTTCGGCTCATATGCCATGGTCGGCGGGACGATCCGCTTCGACGTTCGGATGCAGGACACGGATGCAGGTGAAACGATCGCCGCGGTTGCCGAGACCGGTGGCGAGGGCGAGTTGTTCGAGATCGTGTCCCGAATCGGTTCCCGCCTGCGCGAACGGCTTGGTGTCACGGCGCTGTCGGCAGCCGAAGCGGCAAGTGTGCAGGCCTCGCTGCCATCGAACCCGGCCGCCGCTCGACTCTATGCCGAAGGACTGGCGAAGCTGCGTCTCTACGATGCGCAGGCGGCGCGTACGCTCCTCGAGCAAGCCGTTGCCGCCGATCCGAAGCTATCGCTGGCACACTCCGCCCTGGCCCTCGCGTGGTCTGCCCTTGGCTACGACGAGCGCGCCCGGCAATCCGCGAAAAGCGCGTACGAGTTGTCGAGCAGCCTTCCACGGGAAGATCGCATGTGGGTCCAGGGCCGCTACCACGACGCGATGAGCGAGCATGAGGAGGCGATCAAGACCTATCAGGCTCTCTATAGTTTCTTCCCCGACAATCTCGAATACGGGCTGCAACTCGCGTCGGCCCAGACCAACGCCGGCAAGGGTCAGGATGCCCTGGAGACGATCGGCTCGTTGCGGCGCCTTCGTGGCCCCGGTGAAAGACGATCCGCGCATCGACTGGGCCGAAGCGACGGCAGCCAGCTCGCTGACAGATTTCAAGCGACAGCAGGTCGCCGCTGCTCGTGCCGTGGAAAAAGGACGGCAACTGGGAGCGCGTCTGCTGATTGCCAATGCCCTGCTGACGGAAGGGAACGCCTGGCAGGAGCTCGGTGAACCACCGAAGGCCATCGCTGCTGCCGAGGAGGCGCGACAGATATACGCCGCCGCCGGAGATCGCGGTGGCGAGAGCCGTGCCCTTCGCGCGGCCGGCATCGCGCTCAGATCGCAGGGAGATCTCGCGGGCGCCAGGGCGATGTACGAACGGGGACTGGCCGTCGCGCGCGAGATCGGCGACCAGAGCACGACCGCGGGCCTGTTGAACAACATCGCCAACGTGTTGAGGCAGCAGGGTTCACTCGAAGAGGCCCAGAAGACATACGGCGAGTCTCTCGCGATCTCACGTGAGATCGGCGATCGAAGCGCGGTCGCCCTGGTCCTGAACAACAGCGCGATCCTTCACCGCGTGCGCGGCAACGTCGCTGAAGCCAAGAGGAACTATCTCGAGTCGCTCGCCATTCGACGGGATATCGGAGAGAAAGCGAGCGCAGCGGCCACGCTGAACAACCTCGCCAACCTGATGTCGGACGAGGGCGATCTGAGCGGGGCCATGAAGGTGTACGAGGAGACCCTCGCGACGGCAGAGGAACTCGGTGACAAGCGAGGAAGCGCGATGGCCCGATACAACATGGGCGAGATGGAGCGCCTGCAGGGAAACCTGCCCCGAGCGCGAACGCTCCTCGACCAGTCGCTCGAGCTTCGACGGTCCATCGAGGACAAGGGCGCCGTTGCCCGGTCACTCGCCAGCATAGGTCTCGTGCAGACAGCACAAGGACGTCTGCCCGAGGCGCGGAAGACCTACGACGAAGCGCTCGCGCTTCAAAAGGAAGTCGGCGACAAGGTCGGCATCGCTCGTGTCCAGTATTTCCTGGGAACGCTGACCCTCCACGAAGGGCGACCCGCCGAAGCGCAGGCATCACTTCGGGAAGCCGCAGCGCAGTTTCGCGAGCTCAAGGCACCGGACGATGAAGCAGCAACGCTGGGAGTGCTGGCGCGAGCGTATCTGGCTGAGCAGAAGAATCGCGACGCCGAGCGCGCATCACAGGAGGCGATGCTACTCGTGCGCAGCAGCCGGAACCGTGTGTCGATTCTCGAAGTCGGGCTGGCCACTGCCCGCGTTGAAGCGGCGACTGGAAAACGTGCGGCTGCGGCTGCGAGGTCGACCAGGCTGTTGATCGACGCGAAAGGCTATCTGGGCCATGAACTCGAAGCCAACCTCGCGCTTGGAGAGATCGAGATCGCGTCCGGACAGACCACTCAGGGTCGTTCACGTCTGCAGACGGTTGAGCAACAAGCGCGAGCAAAAGGGCTGCTGCTGATAGCCAACCAGGCCGCCGCGCGTCGCTGACTAAGAGCAGCTGCTGCCTTTGCGCTCGCCGCGCACCCATGCGGCAAGCATCTGCCATTCAGGATCGTCGCGATTCTGCCAACGACGAGGTCCGTTGTGCGCGTACGACCCGCCACCATCCGGATGAAGCGGCTTCAGCAGGAAACGGCTCTTCACCGGGTTTCCGGCGACGATCAGGCGCGAGATCACACGAAACGCCTGCCGCGCCTCTTCTTCGTTCCATGTGCTGCGACCGTCACCCGGCACGGGAGCAAAGCCGACGAGCCCGGCATTGTGGCAGTTGCTGCATCGGATGTGACCTTCCTTGGGGTTGGCGAAGACCGGCTGTACGCACGAACGGAAGAACTCGAAATCCACTGGTGGCTGCGGCGCCTGAACGTATCGGTCAGCCGGCAGACTGCGAATCCATTTCAGGACGGTTTGAAACTCGGGATCGTCGCGTGAGGTCCAGTACGTTCCACCGGTGTGTCCGAGACCGCCAGTCTTGGGTTCGAGCGGCTTGAGGAGCAGCCAGCTGTTTTCCGGCGACTTGGTGTTCACCAGCTGCGTGATCATCTGGAAGTTCATCTGCGACTGCTCGGCCGTCCAGCCCGCGTCGGTCGCTGGCGTTTCGAGATCGAACCGCAGGCTCGTCTGCCACGTGTGACACATCACGCAGGCCGCGTAGCCCGGCATCGTGCCGCCGCGATCGCGCATGAAGATCGGTTCGATGGTCTTGCGGAAAGATTCGACGTCGGCAGGGCGCGGTGCAGTCTGCGCCGCGCCTGCCGCGGCAGTCTGAACGAGGCGGGACTCCGCCGAGGGCGATGCGCTCAAGTAGGCGGCCACCAGGAGACTGCCTGTCGCGACTATCGCCCATGCCGCCCATTTGCGCAGCCACGTGGTGTGCTGTGTCGCGCGCATGGCTGTTACTCTCCGCCACCCTGCTGGGTGGTGGTACTGCTCGCAGGTGCGGTGTTGACGCGATCGGCAGGCAGGATCGCCGTGCTAATCCGCGCTGGCCGCGCGCCGGTCTTGATCTTGGCGACGATCTCCAGCTTCTTCAGGTCCACGGCAACCGTGTGATCCGACCCGGATATCGCCACGTACATGAACTTGCTGTCGGGTGTCGGCGTCATCCAGTTCGCGGTCGGGCCGACTTCGACGGCCCCGATGTATTTCAGGTCGGGCAACGTCCATCCATAGATCCGGCTGTCGAGTCGACTCGACGCCCAGACCGACGACCGATCCGGGAGCACCTCGAGGCCGTGCATGTCACCGGTCTGAATGCCGTCGGCGTTCTGCTTCCAGAGTGGAAGCTTGGGAGGCCACAGCATTTGCACGACCTGGCGCGTGTTCCAATCTATGACCCAGACGGCGTTGATGCCGGTTGCCTGCGCGAACATCCGCTTGGTCGAGCCATCTGCGTTGGCCTCGAAGGCCATCGGCCGCACCTCGTGGTTGTTGCGGCCGTACTGCTGATATCCCGTCAATTCCATCCCCCATACCACCTGGTCCTTGACGGGATCGATCACCTGTATCGTCGGTTCCCCCGGCCGTACACCGCCGGAGAGACCGGCGATGACGAAGTTGTCATCCGGCGTCACATAGGTGTTGTGCACCGGGTGATGAACGGCGACGCTGCGAACGAGCTTGTGTGTGGCGATGTCAATCACGTCCACGACCGCGCGCTTGTCAGCCGTCCAGGCACGGATACCCGCATAGATCTTTTTGTGCTTCTTGTTCACCACGATCTTGTTGGGGTTGCCGGAGAGCGGGATCTGCATCACGAGCTGCAGCGTCCTCGTGTCGAACACGTCGACCGTATCCTCCGTCTCATTCGAGCAGTAGTAATAAAGGCCATCCGGGTGAACGGTCAGATTGTGCGGGTTCGGACAGCCCCGAATGAGTCCCGTCACCCGGTTGGTCGCGGGATCGATGATGTGATGGATGTTTCCGGCGTTGTTGCTCTGGAGGATCCGGACCGCGACCCCGTTATAGGAGTCGAGCTTGGGCACTCCCTGAGCCGCCGCCAGTGTTGCCAGGACAACCATGCCGAGGACGACCGGCAGCGCTCGAATCACACGCGCCATGATGGACCTCCGTTATCAGCCGTTGTAATCCCGTGGCTTCCAGCGGCCCCGACAATACCATGGACTTGGGGTCGACGGAGCCTGTCGATGAGCTTTCTTGATGTCTGAGGGTACGAAGGTTACGAAGACGCGTGCCTTCGTGCCTCCGTGGCAACCCGTGTCTCTGCCGAACTCCGGTAGCTCTCACACTAGTTGGCCGGCGGGCTCTTCTTCTGCTCCTCGATCAACGTGTTGTAGTTCTTCTCCATGTTGCCGACCCAGTTCTTGTACCCGGCCGGATCGATGTAGGGGTTGGTGGCGCCCCCGAGCCTCTTGTACTTCCCGGCCAGATCGAAGAACCAGCTGTGCGCGGCAAGAAAGACGTCGGCCGGCAATGTCTTGTAGGTCTTGATACTGCGCGCGAAGTCTTCGGCGATCTCCGGATAGTTCTTGTTGTTGATGAGACGTGCATCCTCCTGAAGACCGCCGCACGCAATCAGCACCTCGTAGCTCCGGCCACCCTCCGTAATCCTCGTCGTCCACGTCGTGCAGCCGCGTGTGTGACCGGGCGTCAGGTGGGCCGTGAGCGTGGTGCCGCCGAGCGTCACCTGCTCGCCGTCTTTCAGGACGCGATCGATCGGATGCGGCTTCCCGCTCGGCGCCTTCATCGTCTTGAGCGCCGGCACGTCCTGCTCCATCGCCATGACCATCGCGCCGCCGGTCAGTTCCTTCACCACGGCATCAGCCTGCATGTGATCGCCGTGCGCGTGGCTGCCAAGGATGATCTTGATGTCGCTCATCTTGTGGCCGAGCTTCTCGACCGACGCCTGCAGCAGCGGCACCGTGTCTTCGAAGTTGGTGTTGATCAGGATGTGCCCCTGCGGCGTCGTGATGAGGTAGGAGTTCAGCGTCCCGGTCCCCACATAGTTGATGTTCCCAATGATCGTGTGAGCGGGGAACGCGACCCGATCCTGGGTCCGATCCTCCTGTGATTGTGCACGTACAGCACCCGACATCGCCACGAACCCGCTCAGCAGCACCACCATCCGGAGTGTCTGGGAAGTAGGCATGTGCAGACTCCTGTTAAGGTCACACCGCGTCGCCGACATACTCCGTCAGCACGTGCCCCGATGTCCAGACGCCTCGCCGCACGGCGTCCACGCGGCGCCCTCCCGACGCCACGCGTGCTACACGCCGCGCGCGTCGAGGACATCCCGCACGCGCCGCGCGAGCTGATCGAGCGAGTACCGGCTTGGCCAGAAACTCGATCCCCTCTTCGAGGACTCCGTGGTGCACGATGACATTGGCCGTGTAGCCAGAAGTAAAGAGCACTTTCAGCGACGGCCTCAGCGCCATGAGCTGTTGCGTGAGGATCTGGCCGTTCATCGCCGGCATCACGACGTCAGTGATCAGCAACGGTGGAACCTCCGTCATGCGTTCCACCGCCGCAATGGCGGATGGTCCGTCGGCGAACGCATGGACGGTGTATCCGAGACGCTCGAGCATGCGTGACGCGACGACCCGCACGCGCTCGTCGTCTTCGACGAGCAGGATCGTCTCCTTGCCGCGCGGGCGAAGGTCGTCGCGCGGCTCCGGTGCCGGTTCCGCCAGTTCGTTGACGACCGGCAGGTAGATCTTGAACGTCGCTCCATGTTCCGGCTCCGAGTAGACCTCGATGTACCCTCCGTTCTGCTTGACGGCACCGTACACCATCGCCAGACCAAGACCAGTGCCCCGCCCCGCTTCCTTCGTCGTGAAGAAGGGTTCGAACAGATTCGCTCGCACTTCGGCACTCATCCCGCTGCCAGTATCGGAAACCGCCAGCATGACGTATCGGCCTGGCGTGACATATGGATGACTCCTGAAATACTCCTCGTCGAGATCGACGTTGCCGGTCTCGATCGTCAGGCGGCCGCCACGTGGCATCGCATCGCGCGCGTTGACCGCCATGTTGATCAGAATCTGCTCGGCCTGACTCGGATCCAATCGAACGGCCGCGAGGTCATGCGCTGTAAATTCCTCGAGACGGATGTCCTCGCCGATCAACCGTGCGAGCAGCGTCCGAACGCGTGCGACCACGTCGTTCAGGTTGATCACCCGGGGAGCGATGACCTGTTTTCTGGAGAACGCCAGCAACTGCCGGGTCAAGCTGGTGGCCGAGTCCGCACCCTTGTCGGCGCCGGTCAGAAATTCGAACAGCGGATCGTCCGGCCGGACGTCTGTCAGAGCGAGCTCGAGATTGCCCTTGATCGCCGTGAGCAGGTTGTTGAAGTCGTGCGCGATGCCGCCGGCAAGCCGCCCGATCGACTCCATCTTCTGCGCCTGGACGAACTGCGTCTCCATGCGTGTCCTCTCGGTGACGTCCCGGCAGTTGACCACGAAGCCGGCAATCGCGCGATTCAGCAGGTGATTGGTGGTCGTGCCTTCCAGCCATCGCCAGGAGCCGTCGGCGTGCTTGACGCGCAGACGCCACGTGAGTCGAGCCCCGGGCGTCTGGCGGGCACGCGCCATCGTGACCCGCGCCTTGTGCATGTCGTCGGGCCACACGAGATCGAAACCGGACCGGCCCAGCCAATCGCCGATGGCGAAGCCCAGAGTGGTCTCGAAGGACGGGTTCAGGTACGCGAAGCGACCTTCGGCGTCCAGCAGGACGATCAGATCGGACGAGTAACTCGAGCAGCGACCGGAACCTCTCTTCGCTGTTTCGAAGGGCCTCTTCGGCCATCTGCAACTCGGTGACGTCCTCCGCGATCCCGACCACGCGATAGACCCGGCCGTCGGCGTTCTGGACCGGGAATGTTCTGACTCGCATCCATCGAATCGAACCGTTCGAGTCGATCGCTCTCACCAACTGGTCGTAGCCACCCTGAGTGGTGTGATTGGTCGCTTGCGTGGCCCGCGACACGTCGTCGGGATGGGTGGACTTGAAGAACTCTCGTATATGGGAGCCCACGGGAACTTTGTTTCCCGTAATCCGTTCCCAGACATCGTTCAGGTAGAGAATGGCACCGCTGTCCGCATCACGCACCCAGAGGAAGTCCGAGATGTGGTCGGCCAGCTGGGTGAGCACATCCCCTGCGAGCCGCTCCGGGTCAGCACCTGTCGCCGCGTCTTCGTCCTGGCTGAGTCTCCCGGCGACAAACAGTTGTCCGCCAGCGGGAGGTCCATTTGTCAGCCACTGGACGTGACGATATCCACCGTCGGCATGACGGACCTGGTTCGTGACTGTCGTCGCGGAGCCGTCGGCCGCCAGCTGTTTGAGGTGATTGGCGGTCGTCGTGACGTCGCTGGCGTGAACGAGGGAGAGAAAGTCCCTTCCCTGAAGCGCGGTCGTCTCCCACCCGAGGACGCGCCTGAATGATGCATTCGCCCGCAGAAACCGGCCTTCCTCGTCGAGGACGCAGAGCAGATCCGACGACAGATCGAAGAAGGGCTCGAAGTCACTCGTCGGCATGGTTCAACAGCTCCGCCGGCCAGATGTGAACTCGAATGAACTTGCGTCCGGTGTCCGGCCTAAGACTAGTCCATGGAGCCCGTCGAGGGCGCGCCGATTCAGCGCGCCGCCACCTCTTCGATCTCGGACTTTGCTGCCGCCTGCGTTCGCAGCCGCCTGTACCACCACGCGGTCAGAAGCGGCGTCAGGATCGCGGTCACAATCACCGACGCAGTGACCTGAACTGTTGCCGCAGCCGCAACAGGGGCGAACGACGCGTCGGCGAGGGCCACCGCCTGCGGCACGGCGGCCGAGTTGCCGGCGGTGCTCGACGCCGCCGCTCCCGCGATGCCAGAGCCTCCGAGCAATCGATCGACGGCGATGCACACCGCGCCGGTAACGACCAGCACGGTCAGGCCAAGCACGATGCCGGGAAGACCGGCTGTGACGACGGACTTGAGATTGATGGTCTGGCCGAGTGTGAACGCCATGAACGGGATGATGATCGGCTCGTGCGATCCGAAGAACTCTTTCAGTTCGTCGTCCAGATTACCGAGGATCGCGCCCGCCACGATCGGCGCAATCACAGACACCATCGTCAACCACGGGATCACGGCGAGGCCGGTTCCGACGAAGATGAGCATCGTCAGGAACGGGCCGGTCTCGATGCTCTGGACGACATACGTACCCGAGTCTTCCTTTTTGCCCATGACGCCGGTGAGGGCGAGGAACATGCCGCCGTTGGTGTCGCTCATCGCCACCATGACGGCCAGCGTGCTCAATCCCAGGATGTCACCGTCGAAGAGGTGCGCCACCGCGAGGGCGAAGAGCGTGGCGGTGCCGACCTTCGCCGTGAGGAGACCGAGCCCGCGCGCGAGCATCCTCGGCGCCGCGCGAATGGTCATCTTCGTTCCGACCGTGAAGAGATACATCCCGAGTACCGTCGGGTAGCCCACGCCGCTCAGCGCCTGTGTGAAGCCGCCGATCTGCAGCAACGTCGGGAAGAACGTGTTGATGGCCATGCCGATGAAGAGCGGCACGACCATCAGTCCGCCTGGTACGCGAGTAACGAACTTGTAGATTCTCATGTGTGCGCCGTTCGCCTCGTTGCTACACCCGAACGTCGTCGCCGACTTTGCTGGACACCGACCTGTCCACCGAAGCGCGGAGCGTGACGGTGGAAGTCGCGTAGACTGTCCCCCGAGTGGCTCCCGAAATTCAACAGCGATGAGCACCAAGCCGACCGTCCTCGTCACCCGCACGCTTCCGAAGGCTGTAGAAGACCGGCTGCAGCGCGACTACCAGGCGCGCCTGAATCCCGACGACCGCCTCTATTCGCGTGATGAGCTCATCGAGCACGCCCGCGGCGCGCAGGCGATCCTGCCCTGCCACACCGAGCACTTCACCGCCGACGTGCTTCAGCGTCTGCCGGCCGAGGTCAGGATCATCGCCAACTTCTCCGTCGGCTACGACCACGTCGACGTGGCGGCGGCGCGCGCCAGGGGCATCGTGGTCACCAACACGCCGGATGTGCTGTCGGATGCCACGGCCGAACTCACCATGATGCTGATGATCGGCGCCGCGCGCCGCGCTGGCGAGGGTGAAAAGCTGGTGCGCGAGCGGCTATGGAAGGACTGGAGCCCGGCATTCATGGTCGGCACGCAGGTCACCGGTAAACGGCTCGGCATCCTCGGCATGGGCCGGGTTGGACGTGTCGTGGCACGACGGGCGCGCGGCTTCGACATGCGAATTCACTATCACGACATCCGCCCGCTCCCGAGCTCGGACGACGGGGTTTACCACGAGACGCTCGAGGACATGCTGCCTCACTGCGACTTCCTCAGCCTCCACTGCAACGTCACGCCGCTCACCCGCGGGCTGATCAACGCCCGGCGGCTGGCGTTGCTGCCAGACGGCGCCATCCTGGTCAATGCTGCCCGTGGTGCACTCGTGGACGACGACGCGCTGGTCGAGGCACTGAAATCCGGAAAGCTGCGAGCAGCCGGCATCGATGCGTACAACAACGAGCCCAACGTCGATGCGCGGCTGACGGCACTCCCCAATACCTTCCTCATGCCGCACATCGGCAGCGCGACCCGTGAAACGCGCGATGCCATGGGATTCCGCGCGCTCGACAATCTGGACGCTTTTTTCGCGGGACGTGAACCAGGGGACCGAGTTGTGTAGGTGGTCCGGCTGAAGCCGGACACTACATACTCGCGAGAGACCAGAACGGCCGCATAGCGATCGCGGTGGCCGATTGTGTAAGCTGCCATCATGAGCGAGCACTATCACGACCCTGCGGACCTCCGCCTCCTCAAGGAAATGCGCACGCTTGCCCCGTCTGACTTCGAAGCGTGGGCCGGTCTCAATCGCATCGTTGGCCGCAATGATGGCGCTATCCCGAGAAAGTACCGCGAGCTCATTGCCGTCGCGGTCGCTTGCGCCATTCATTGTCCGTTCTGCATGGAGGCGCACGCGAAGGCGGCGAAGGCCGCCGGCGCCTCACGTGAAGAGATCACCGAGGCCACGCTGCTCGCGGCAGCGATCCGGGCCGGTGCGGCCACGACCCACGGAGCGATGGCGCTGAAGTTCTTCGATCAGGCGCCGACTCCGTAACGGCTTTCCTGGTCGGTTAACCTTGCGGCGATGGTGAGGGATGGCTGCGGAGATCGGCTTTTCAGGAGGGCCTGCGCATGACGCCACGTCGAGCCGGACTGAGGCTGTTGGTCAGCGGCGCTCTGCTGGCTGCCACTATGCAACTCGCCGCCCAATCCGGGCTGCCCAATCCATACAGGCCAGTGCAGGGACTTGCCGATGGAGGTGGCCCGAGCGTTCCCGGAGGCGCGTGGGCGCGGCTTCCAGAGGGGAGGGAGATGGGACCGCCCGCCTCGGTGCACGTCGACATCGACGGCGAGAGCATCTGGGCCGCCATCCGTTGCGATGAAACCAGTCCGTTGCCCGTGGCCGCCGGCGGCAGGTTCGGGCTCGACTGCCTCGGTTCGGATAACCGGATCAAGAACATCGACACGGTCTTCAAGTTCGACTCCAGGGGCAACGTCGTACGCAGCTTCGGGAGCGGGATGTTCATCTGGCCGCACGGGCTGCTCGTCGATCGTGAAGGCAACGTGTGGGTGACCGATGCCGTCGGCGCCCAGGGCGTCGCGATGGCAGCGAAGGCGGGCGTGCGTGCAGGCCACCAGGTCGTGAAGTTCAGCCCGGACGGAAAGGTCCTGATGACGCTGGGCGAAGCCGGTGTCGCCGGAAGCGATGAGTCCCACTTCATGTCGCCGAGCGCCGTCGCCGTGGCCGCCAATGGCGACATCTTCGTCGCCGATGGCCATGACGTGAATGGCAACAATCGCGTCGTGAAATACACCCGGGATGGAAAATTCATCAAGTCATGGGGCAAGACAGGATACGCGCCGGGCGAGTTCCGCTCGCTGCACGCGCTCGCGATCGACGCACGCGGCCGGGTCTTCGTGGCCGACCGCGCCAACAATCGGATACAGCTGTTCGATCAGGAGGGGAAGTTCCTGCAGATATGGACGCAATTCGGGACGCCGAGCGGGATCTTCTTCGACGAACAGGATCAGATCTACGTCGCCGACTCCGAGTCCGACCTCGTCAACAACCCGGGTTGGGAGCAGGGGATCCGGATCGGGGACGCGAGAACCGGCTGGGTGAAGTACTTCATCCTCGATCAGGGTGGCAATCCGAATGCGCAGACGGGAAGCGGACCGGAATTCGTGACGGTCGATCGCCACGGCAGTGTGTTCGGAGGTGAGCCGCGTCCTCGCGTCTTGCGGAAATACGTGAAGGTTCGCTGATCGCCCTGCGCGGAAGACGCTCCGGCCTATGGCGTGTCGTCTCTGAGCGGCTGGACGGTTGTACCCGGCATGCGTCGATAGAGGCCCACGGCCGCCACTCCCAGCGCCAGGCCAGCAGCGGTGTCCACGGCGTAGTGGAACCGCCCGTATACCGTCGCGACGAACACGCCCAGGATGATCGGCGCCAGCAGACAGGCGAGACGAGGCTGATAGCGCCAGGCCACGAGCCCGACCACGATGGCGCCAGACGCGTGCGCGCTGGGGAACGCGCCGCCTCTGGCGCCCCCGCGTGACGACACCTCGTGCACGAGATCGAAGAAGAAATTGCCGGCGAGCGGAGGGCCAATGCTTTCGGACAGGTAGTAGGGGCTGTCGACTGGAAAGAGGATGAAGAAGAGATAGCTCCCGAACATCACGCACGCGAGCAGGAACACCAGTTCGTGAAACGCGGCGCGCCGACCCGTCGTGTACCAGTAGCCTGCTACGGCGGGAATCAGGACCACGTGCGAGAGATAACAGAAGTGGAGAAACTCCGAGAGCCCGACACTGGGCAGCCACTCGCTCAGATACATGCTCGGCTGACCCGCGAACAGCCTGGCTTCGAGGGCGGGAATCGCCGCCGTCAGCCGCCAGTCGCCGACGGCCCTGGCCAGGAACTCCACCTCCTTGTAGAGCAGAGGAAAAAGCAGGATCGGATGCCAGTCGAGGAGGACTTGCGACACCCGCGGCCGTGAACCGCGGCGTTGCCACATCACGAGAGTGGATGCGAGGGCGAGATGGCCGATGACGAGCCATGACCATCTCGGAGAGGCTCGTCCAAACACGGTGATGAACACCGCCGTCACGGCCACGTACGACACCGCGACCTGAGTCGTCCGCCTGCTCACACGAACAGGGTCGAGATCTCCTGGTTCTTGATCATCTGCTTCGACGCGAACGGCTCGATGTAGTGGAACGCGCGTCCCGAGGGTGCGCCTTCGATGACCTTGGACCAGTCGATGCCCAGCGCGGAATAGATCGTCGTGGCGACGTCTTCCATGTAGACCGATCGCTTGGCATTCCAGTCCGGCGCGATCACCTTGGCGCCGAGCTCGTCGGTCTTGCCAATCACGCGGCCGCCCTGCACGCCGCCGCCGGCGAACAAGCCGGTCAGCGCGTACTGATAGTGGTCGCGCCCGTTCGCCGCACTGAGCTCGCCCGGCGTGCGGCCGAACTCACCGAAGCAGACGACCATCGTTTCATCGAGCAGCGTGCGTCCGTCGGCGCGCTTGCGCGCGGCCAGATCGTCGAGCAGCGAGGAGAGCGCGATGTCGATCTCCTTGCACAGCTTGTAGTGATTGCCGTCGTCGTAGATGCGGGTGTGATGGTCCCAGTCGCGATGGTTGACCAGCACGAAGTGCGTGCCGGCGTCGGCTTCGACCAGATTGCGCGCCAGGATGCAGCCGTCGCCCACCTGCGTCTTGCCGTAGCGATCGTGATCGGCGGTGTCGATCTGAAAGACCTGAGAGGCGCGCTGATCCGACATCATGCTGACCGCGCCTTCGTAGTGGTTGTGGTAGTCGCGATAGGCCTTGGCCGCAAGAGACGAGTCGTTCCGCAGGCGCTCGTCGACTTTCTTCAGCAGCTCCCAGCGGCGAAGCAGCTTCTTTCGACCCTCATCGTCCAGGGAAATCGCGCCGATTCCGCTCGTCGTATCGATGTGGAACGGCGTATAGGTCGCTGGAAGAAACCCGCAACTGAGCAGCCCGGCCTGTGACTGCGTGACGTTGACGGCCACATAGCCCGGCAGCGTGTCGGTCGGCTGCCGCCGTGCGGCGGACTCGTACGCGACGACGGTGCCGATGGGTGGCAGCTCCTTCTGCAGCGCGGGATTCATCATGTGCCCCGACTGCACGTAGTACTGCGCCCGGAAGTGCACGCTGTCCCAGGCTTCCATCGAGCGAATCAGCGAATACCGTTCGCGCTGTTTCGCCAGCTGCGGAAAGAGCGCCATCGGCCATTTCACGCCTGGCGCGATCTCGCGGATGTCGAAGTTCTGCGGCGTCCACTTCCCTTCCTTGAGGTCCCACGTGTCGACGTGGGACTGCCCGCCTTCCAGCATGACGAAGATGACGAAGCGCGCCGACCCGCGCGGGTTGACCTTCGACTGCGCGTGCACGTTCGTTGGCGTCACCAGCGGAAGGAACCAATAGGCGCTGACGAGGGACGCGCCGACCTTGAACGCCTCGCGGCGCGTGAGGAGAGTGTCGAGGAGATTGGACATGACCTCTTCTCCCCGTCTGAAGGGCTAAGCTTCGGTCGCTGACTGACGCTCTGAGAAAGTGGCGAACTCGACTCGGTTGACCAGCAGCCACTGCAGGTCTTCCCATCCCTCGGGACCGCTCTTCACGATCTCTTTCGCGTCGGCCACCTCGGTCGGCGTCGGCCGGCGGACCAGGAAGCGCTGGTAGAGGCGCGCGATCTTCTCGTCATCCGGCAATGTCCTGCTTGAGCAGCCCCGCCAGGTAACTCCCCTCGGCCGCCTTGATCTGACGATGGACGAGCGGACTGTTCATCAGTTGCACGGCCTGGGTGATCGCGCCGTCGTTGCTGCGCTCGGAGGATTGCCGGTTCGTCTGACCGAACGACTCGAGGAAGAAGTGGATCTCCTTGAGAATCGGATCGTTCACGCCCCTGATGAACTCGTCCGGAGAGTACGCTTCCGCCGGCGTACCGGACTTTGACGTCGGTGCCGCGAATCGGAACCTCGGTGAAGAGGTTCGTGGCGCCGACGAGCGAATCGTAGACTTCCTCGGCTTTCAGCCGGCGCACGAACTTGCGCGCGAAGTACGGCGCGTAGTCGACCTTCCACTCGCCGGGGAACTGCGACGAGAGCTGATACGCATTCGACTTCGCGATCAGCTTCACCACCGATCGGATGCTGTAGTTGTTGTCGCGGAAGTACTGCGCGAGCGCTTCGAGCAGTTCCGGATGCGTCGGTTGCAAGCCCCAGGGCGCCGGCGGCGGGTTCTTCGGATCGAGACGCGCCAGGTCGAACGAGAAGACCGGCTCGACGATGCCGACACCGAACATCTCGGCCCAGAGCAGGTTCACGGTGGCGCGCGCAAACTGCGGATCCGACGTCAGCATCCGCGCGAATTCCGGTCGCGGATGCTTCGCGGGATCGGGACGCTCGCCGGTGAACATGTAGACCGGCTCCAGCAACCCCGGCTTCCCACGCCGCGGCACGCGGATCACGCTGCGCGCGGACGGGTCGTAGCCGGGACCGTTGTCGTCGATGGAGTATTCGTCCTGGGCGGTGCTGACCTCGGTGCGGCGGAGCACGTTGGTCTTGCCGAAGAACGCCGCCATCTTCCAGATCTCTTCGCGCTTCCGCTGGCTGAGATACAGATTGATCTTCTCGAGGTGGCGGGCGCCGTCATGACAGGACGCGCAACTGATGTCGACGCCGAGAAAGTCCTTCGCGGCGTGGACCGCCAGTTCGTCGGAGGTGTCCTCGTGAACCTCGTCCTCGCACGCGACCGCGGTGATGACCCAGCGCGCGACGTAGCTGGCCGGGCCGATGTACCAGTTCGACGTCGCGTTCGACGTCAGCATCTCGTAGACCACCTCGTTGTACGGGCGATCGAGGTGAATGTTGTCGCGGACCCAGAGGTAGAAGACGTTCTTCGCGGCGTTGCCGATGCGGCCAGGTGCCGGCTTGTAGATGTCGTTGAAGAAGTAGGTCCACTTCGTTTCGTACGGCCGCGCCGTGGTCAGCTGATCGATGAGCTTGTCGCGCTTGTCGGGATCGCTGGACGCGAGGAAGGCTCGCAACTGGTCGTCCTGTGGCAAGCGGCCGGTCAGGTCGATATGGATCCGCCGAAAGAACTCTTCGTCGGACGACAACCCGGCGTGCGGCACGCCGTCCTTCTCGATCTTCCCGAAGATGAATTCGTCGATGAGGTTCTTGCGAGGTATCGGGATCGATGACGGGCTGGCGCTGGACGGCCGCAGTCGTTCGGTCAGATCCGACGCCGCCGATCGGCTGTCCGGCGCGCCGACCTGCGGGATGGTCCTGCGGCAGCTGTTGCGTCTGCGCACTGAGAATCGACGCCATCCACACCAGCAAGCAGCCAAAGCCAAACGCACGCATGCGGCCTCCTCTTGGTGGGTCATTCCCGCGCCGAACGAACGAATTGCCGCAATCGTAGGACCGCGCCGCCGCCGGTGTCAAACGCTTATGCAGACTCACGGATCCCCGTTGACAGCGTCTGCCGCGATAATCAGCCGTTGCTTCGCCGCTGGCGAAGCGCACACCGGACCGTCGAATCCTCGCGGACACTCATGAACGAAGAGGAGGTAGCACAGTGCGCAGCCTTCTGGTTGCCCTCACCCTCGTCGTATCAAATGTCCTCGTGCAGGGGCAGCACTGGACACCGCCACGGACTCCATGGGGTGACCCCGACCTGCAAGGGATACTGGCCGAGCGTGGGGATGTTAGGCGTTCCCCTCGAGCGGCCGGCCAGCCCTTGGCGAGAAGGCGACCCTGACCGACGACGAATTCGCGCAGTTGCCGGCACAGCGCCGGCTTCGAAACGCGAACGACGCGTTCTTCGGCGAGTCGAGAGACCACTGGAGAGACTACGGCAAGCCGCAGCGCCAAACGTCGCTTGATTGTCGATCCGCCAAATGGCAGGTTCCCTCCACTGACGGCCGACGGTGCCAAGCGGACCGCCGCCATCCCCAACGAAGCCCGCGGACCGCTGAACGGCCCCGAGAACGTGAGCCCGGCCGCGCGGTGTGTCTCGCGCGGTGCGTTCGGCTCGATGTTGCCGATCGGCAACTCGAGCGGCAACCAGATCCTCCAGGCTCCGGGCGTGGTCGTGATCCGGAACGAGATGATTCATGAGGCGCGCATCGTTCATGTGGACGGACGCCCACATGTCAGTGCACGAATCCTCGGTTACATGGGAGACTCTCGCGGATGGTGGGAAGGGCAACACGCTCGTCGTCGAGACCATCAACTTCAACGACACCGGTGGCGTCAACCGTGCGTTTTCTCCTGACGCTCGCATGACGGAACGCTTCACGCGAATCGACAATCGCACGATTCGCTATCAAGTCACCGTCGACGATCCACGGACGTGGACCAAGCCATGGACCGCCGCGTTTCCTCTCGAGCAGGATCCGAGCTTCTACCTCTTCGAGTTCGCGTGTCACGAAGGCAATTACTGGAGCATGCGCTCGATGCTCGGAGGTGCGAGACTCGAGGAGAAGTAAAGAAAAGGGCCAGGAGATGACTCCTGGCCCTTCATTTCGTGACGGCGGGTCTGAAGACCCGCCTCCAACAACCTCTCTCTAGAAGCTCACCGTGAAGTTGAGACGTACGAACCGCGGGTTGATGATGCCGGTGGGTGTGCTCCAGCCGGCCGGCCGCGGCGTGTTGTCGGTGATGAAGCTGTAGGTCGTGTTGTAGCTGTTCGTGTAGTTGGTGTTGAACAGGTTGTACAGGTCCACACCGATGTCGGTGCGCGTCCGGCCGAAACGCACGACCTTGGCAAACCGCATGTCAACCTGCGTCCGCCGTTCGCCGGCGTAGATGCGCTTGTCGTTGTGGCCGAGCGGAACCACCGTGATCCCAGTGGGGCTCAACGACGGGTGCGAGTGGCCGAGCGCGGCAATGATCACCGAGTTCGGTACCTGCCACTGCGCCGTCGTGTTGGCGGTGCCGGCCAGGAGCGCCTCCGGCTGCGAGCGCAGCACCCCGCTGACGAGTACGTCGATCTTCGGAATCGTGTAGCTCGCCAGGCCGCGCAGCGTCGTCTGCCACGGCTCGACGTCGTCGCACCCGCGCGGGTCCGGGCCCCGCGATAGCACACCGTAGCCGCGTTCACCTGGTTGTAGCGCATGTCCACGTCGCAGGTGTTGACCTTGCCTCTGCCCGTCGACGTGCCGAATTGAGTAGTTAGGCCGTTACGCAGCCGAGCATTCAGCGTGACGGAGAACCCGTCCCAGCTGCTGTCGCGCTCGGCGCCGAGGTCACTTTCGCGCATCAGGTAGCGCTGCGGAGCTACCGCGAGCGCTGCCGGCGTCGGCAGGTACCTGGTGATCGGATAGCCGCCACCATCGGGCAGCCGCGGATCGAGCGGCGCCGTCAGCGTATACGTCTCGTAGTACGAGTTGATGTCGCCGCGGCGCGTCAGGTCGTCGGTCACGAAGAAGCCGTGGAACGTGCGATGTGTGTAGCTGAAGTCCGCGGACACGCGCGGGACGACCTCGTGCTGCACGGTGATCGTCGACTGGGTGTCGTACGGCCGCACACCCCAGCCGCTGAGCACACCCGGATCGACCTGCGTCGCGGCGCCCAGCTTGCCGAAATTTGGTGCGGTACCGGTCGCAGCCAGGCACTCGCCGTTGGCGCCGGCGTTCAACAGATCGCAGTCAACGACATAGTCGCCATCGCGGTCCTGCCAGTCGCGGTTCGTGACACTGCGCACCACCGTCGCGCCAGGGTTCGTCGAGGTATACGGCGAGTCGTTGGCTGCATACGCCAGGTAACGACCCCAGTTGAACTTGAGTGCCGTCTTGCCGTTACCGAAGACGTCGTATGCGACACCGACACGCGGCGTGATGTCGTTGTACGCGTCCACGCCCGGCGTGCGCTCGATCGTGATCGGGGTTCGGGTTGAGGAACGAGGTGTTCGTGGTGCCGTTCAGTTCAGACGGCGCGTAGCTCGACGCGCGGTCGTAGCGGATCGCACCCTGCAGCGTCAGACGACTGATCGTCCAACTGTCCTGGAAGTAGAGGCTGTGTCGTTGACGTGATCGTGCGGCGGCCGAAGTCGGGCAGATAATAACTGACCGCGTTCGGTACGCCCTGGTTGAAGCGATAGCCAAGCTGCGTCTGGTTCGCGACGTCCTTATCGAGCAAGTCGAGCCGGCGGTACTGATATCCGATTTTCGCGTTGTGCGCGCCGGTCACGTACGACGCCGACGCCAGCACGTCATCGGTCTTTCCCGTGGCAGGGCCCCACGTCTCGACGCCGCGATACCGGTAATTCGCAACCGGCGCATACGGCAGCCCGGTGGCCGGGTTGATCGCGTTCGACTGCTCCGTGACCGAGGTCAGAGCTGGTGTCGGCATCGGGCGCCGGGTGGCCGAAGATCGGCTGGTAGCGGAACGCGTTGTAGCCCGCCTCGAGGAGCAGTTGGTTGTTGTACGGCATCGTCCACGTGCCCTGGTTCACGTAGAACGGCACGTCGAAGTAGCCGCGGCCTGCGGTCTGCGTGGCTTCCGGCGACATCTGGGTCGGGTTCTGGTTGTTGCCGAGACCGATCCAGTCCTCGCCGCGATTGTGGCAGCCGTCGGTCCCGACGTTGAGCGGCGTGCCTTCGCAGCGGTGCTGGTACTCTGAGTTGAAGCGGATGCGGTTCTTCCCGAACTGGCCCGTCATGCGCCCGATCCACATGGTGCGGTCCTGCACGAGCCGCGACTCGATCGGCGAGCCCACCCAGTCCCATCGCGAAGCGTTGCCGGCATTGGCATTTGCCTGGATGCCCTCCATGACGACCTGCGAGCTGAGATCGCGGTAGCTGCCGAAGAACCAGAGCCGGTCCTTCATGATCGGGCCGCCGAAGGACGCGCTCCAGTCGTAGGCGGACTTGACGCCGGGCGCCTCGCGCAGATTCGGATTGAGTGCGCTGATCTCGTCGGTCAGGTTCTCGCCGCTCGACCACTCGCCGGCATTGCTGTAGAACGCGTTCCCGGAGAAGAGGTTGCCACCCGAGCGCGGGATGATGTTCATGATCGGCCCGCCGATGTCGCTCTCGCCGAGCCCGCCGCCCACGTTGATGGCGATTTCCTCGGCGTTCACCGTGTCATAGACATACGAGGAGAACCCGCCGCTGCGCGCCGCCGTCAACGGAAAGCCGTTGATCGCATAGCGGCCTTCACCGGCAACCGTGGTCGCGTTAATCGTGCTCGAGCGCGCGTTGAAGGCAGTCATGGTCGGCGAGGTCGCCAGTGCAGCTTCGCCGACGTTCACGCCGGGAACGGCGTTGAGCAGTGCCCCGGCGGCCCGCGTCGCTGGGATCGCCTGAATGGTGTCGCTGCTAAGAACAATCTCGCGATGAGGATTGGTCACGTCCACGACCGGCGATTCGCCGGTAACAGTGATCGTTTCCTCGAGACCGCCAACTCGCAAGTCGACCGGGATGGTGAGCGTCTGCGAGCCGGTCAGCTCGATCCCGTCGCGCTTGACGGTGCTGAAACCGGGAAGCGTGAACGTCAGCGAATAGGTCCCCGGCCGCAGGTCGACGATGCGGTACTGGCCGGTGTCGTCGGTCGTGGCGGATCGGACTTTTTCGATCAGCACGGGGCTCGAGGCTTCAACAGTCACGCCTGGCAGTACTCCGCCGGACGCGTCGCGGACGGTTCCCGTGAGGGAAGCCTGGGCAAATACAGTTGCCGGGAGCAGGAGAACAACAGAGAGCGTCAAACACTTCAACAGAGTGCGCATACAGGGCGTCTTCCCTATAAAGTCGTGGACGGGAACGGGGGTGCGGCCGCGGTCGTAGCGGCGTTCCCCAGCACACCAACATAAGGTGTGTTGCATACAGAGTGCCGCAGGTTAAGCGGCTCTGAACTGGAATGTCAAGCAATCTGTTCGGATTTTGTGATAGGAATGTCGCTCCGTAGTGCGGAGCTGCATACAAGAGTTATGCAGCCCACGATATGGATCCAAAAACATGGTTCCGGATCGAACGGAATATCGGGAGATTTTGATCGAGTCAGGACGGGGCGGAAGGGACGTCCAAAATGTCGAACAAGACTGAGGTGCTGGCTGGCCGATCCGACGTTGCGTCCCAGACGGCGCGCGCGCTGGTCAGCCTGCGCGAGTCGCTGATCCGAGGTGAGTTCGCGCCAGGTGAGCGGATGCCGGAACTGCCGCTCGTTGCACGGCTGGGTGTGTCACGAACGCCCATCCGACTCGCGCTGGAACGACTCGCGCACATGGGTCTGCTCGACCTGAACGCCACCGGCGGGTTCACCGTCCGCGGGTACACCCCATCTGAAGCGCTCGATGCGATCGAGATACGCGGCGTCCTGGAAGGAACGGCCGCCCGGCTTGCGGCGGAACGGCTGGTGGATAGCACCGAGATCGAGACGCTGCGAAGTCTCGGGGAGCAGATGGATCGCCTCGAGCGCCTGACGCTCGACTCGTTCAGTCACTACATGGATCTCAACGAGGCGTTTCATGCCGCGATCGTCGACCTGGCGAAAAGCGTGATGTTGAGGCGCGCGTTGCAGCACGCCGTCACGCTGCCGTTTGCCTCGCCGAGTGCGATGGTGTTCCCGACCTCCGGCTTTGCGCATGCCGACGAGACGCTGGCCATTGCCAAGGAGCATCATCGCGGCATCGTTGAGGCCATTGCCAGGCGGCAGGGAACGCGCGCCGAGAACCTGGCTCGCGAGCACGCGTTCATCGGCCGCCGTGTCCTCGCGTTGGCGCTCTCGGACAGCGAAGCCTTCAGCAAGATCCCGGGCGGCTCGCTGATCAATCTGTCCGCGCACGCGAGAACGCGGACGACTTAGGAAGATCAGGATCGTGGCCTCAGTTGCTCGCGCCCGCGGTGTTCCGGCGCGCAGCCTTCGTCACACCTGGCCGCGTCGCGACCGTGGACGACGTATAGCCGTCGCCCGTCGTCGGATCGACGGCGAGCCACGTCGTGGTGCCGCCCCCTCCTTCGGATCCTTGACCGCGAAGTCGGCACGTATCGCATAGCGCCCGAAGAAGACTCGAGAGCGTCGATGAACGCGGCGCGTCGGGCGCGGCAGGAGCGTTGACCGTTCATCTTCCTTCGGTTGACGTTATCGTCATATCCTCGGGACCGATGGCAGCGCGCCGGTCGGGCGCAGCATCAGAGCAGCATCATGCGCGGCTACTCCGGCGAGTTCATCGCCAGCCTCCTCATCGCGCTCGTCTTGTCGTGGGCGGCGTCGCTCGTCATCGCCCACCGTTATCGCTCGGCCATGCGTCGGCTGATGAAGGACGGCCCGACGCGCGCAGCCACCCTCGAACGTCCCGCTGTGATGCCAGGCGTACCGTCCTCTGCCGGAGAGGTCAGGCTCCTCGACAATCGGCGCGCCGGACGTCGACTGACCGTGATAATGGTAGGTCTCTCGTGCCTGCTTGCGGTGAGCGGGACGTGGGTTTGGCTGGCGCTCGCCGTTCCCGATGTGAGCCGAACGCCGATGCGGGTGATCAGCATGGCGGTCTATTACGTATGGCCCGTCATTCCGGCTGTCGGGCTCATCTGGCGCTGGTCGTTCGTCCGGCTACTGAGCGCATTCTTCATCTGGATGGTGGCGGCCTTTGTGATTCTGCTCTGGCGCTCAGTAGAGCCCGAGCCATGGCAAATCCTGATCGCATTTGCTATCGATGCCATCCCGTCGCTGATGGTCACGCTGGTCTTCTACAGCGGGACAAGTCGAGCGGTTGCACCCTGGCTGTTCGTGCCGTTCGTCGGTCTTGCCTCGAGCTCGTTGGCTGGATTGCGGCTGCTCACGGAGTCGGCTGGCCGTGAAGCGCAGTGGTTCAAGGCTTTCATTGCGCCACTCGAGGCGTTGCCTTCTACGCTCGGCCTCGTCCTCACGTTCATGGCATTCGGGCTGCTGCCGGTGCTGGTAGCGTGGTGGCCACTGCGTCGATTCGGGCGTGCCCTGGGCCGGGCTTACTCGCGCCAGCGCGTGTCCGAATTGCTGGTGGTATTCACGGCCGTGTGGGCTGTACTCCTCCTGGGTTTCGTCGCCACCACGATGGATACGGCCGGCGCCTCCGCGACGCTCCTCATGGCCCCGCTGCTGTGGGTGCCAACGGTGATGCTGCCGTACGCGCGTTGGCGGCGGCCGGCGGGAGCGCGTCCGACAACCCTGCTCGTGCTGCGGGTTTTCCAGCGCGATCGAGCGGCTCAGGAACTCTTCGATCGCGTGATCGAACGCTGGCGACTCAGTGGAAATACGCTGCTCATCGCCGGCACCGATCTCGCCGATCGTACGCTCGATGCCGATGACATCTTCACGTTTCTGGACGGGCGCCTGGCCACTCGATTCATCACGACGCGGGAGGACATTCCGAGGCGAATCGGTGCATTCATCCTCACACCCGATGCCGAGGGCCGGTATCGCGTAAACAAATGCTACTGCCACGATTCCACATGGCAGGGGACTCTCGAGGCGCTCATCGAATGCAGCGACGTCGTCTTGATGGACCTGCGCGGTTTCCAGTTGCAGAACTCGGGATGTCGGTTCGAGCTTACGGCCCTGGCGGGCGCTGCGCGCGACCTCCGTGTTGTCGTGCTCACCGACGCGGCGACCGACCAGGATGCAATTGGGCAGGCCATCGCCGGCGGACGGACGGATAGGTTCGTCTGGCTGCGCGTCGATCGGCTCCACAGGTCGAACCTCGATCGAGTGCTCCGGGCGCTCTTCAATGAGCCTTAGAATTCAGCGCTGTCCTGCCGATACTCGAAGAGGTAACTGGAGGTCGTCGATGCGAAACTTGCTCCTGGTGGCCGCATTCGCCGCCAACACTGCCCTGATTGCTTCCGCGCAAGGCGTGCCGGGCGAGCGGTTCGAGAACTGGATCTTCAGCGCGCCACAGGGCTGGGACAAACGCGAGGACGCGGACGGTCTGAGGCTGACCTCACCCGACGGCCAGGCCACGATACGGTTGCTGCCGGGCGAGGAACTGTCGTCAATCGGGCTCAAGTCCTGGCTGGACGGACAACTCGTTCTCCTCGAGCAAGACCTGACGTTGCAGACCGCTGAAGATCCGCAGTCCACTCCGACCAGCGATCATTACGAATGGCTCGTATGGGCACGCGGGCTGCGCAACAGGCAGGGTCCCGTGTTGCCGCGCTCGTACCTCGCCGCCGATCCTCGCGGTCGAGCTGAGCTGCTCGTCTTCACCGCCCTTACCGCGGAAGCCTTTCAGCGGTACCTGCCGGCGCTCGGGCAATTCATTGATTCCGTGAAGTTCGCCAACGTCCTGGGTATCCCCAAGCTACCGCCGCGCACCTTACCGGCGATCCCCGTGCCGTCTGCGGCGGACCTCTCGAGCCTCGGCCTGACTGCGGAGCGGCTGAAAATCGAGCCTATCCCCGACGAGTTCCACTGCTATTTTCGCCGCGCAAGCGACGACTACTCGAGCCCCGACTTCCTCCTTCAGATCCTGTCAGGACGGCAATACCGCACGGCAGCGGGAACGGGATCATTCACCGTCGCCGCACAACCCGAAAGCGGCCAGATCCAGTGGCGCTCAGGACCGCTCGCCACTCCTCAAGGGGCGGTGAGCGTCAGCTTCGGTACATTGGGTTGGCAGAATGATGGCCAGCTGCTGCTCCTGAGTAACGCCCCCCTGGGCCGGTCGGGCGGCGCCAGGGATGCCAACTGCTACCAACGGGGCGCACGCGAGGCGCGTGCAAAGGAAGCGTTCGGACGGCTCGACCCACGGCCTGGCTCGTACCCATGCGTGACGCGGTTTGGTGAGGACCCAGCCGGAGCACTCGCGATCCTTCCAGGACGCCGCTACCGCTATGGCGGGGCCGAGGGCGCATACTCGGTGAACATCATGGACAGCCAACTGGAGACTCTCGCCTCACTCAAGTTCTTCGGCGGGCCACTCGGGTTCGGGAGCGGCTCGTACGGCGACTACCCACCAGGGCGTCAGTCGTACATCGTCAGCGCCAAAGTGAGCCTGAGGTGCGCAGCGAAACCGTGACATCACCCAATGAACGCGCTTATCGCGCAACGAGCTTTTGCACCTGCTGATCGGTGAGATCCAGGTGATAGAAATCACGAAAGAAGGCACGCACGTCAGCTGCGAACTCCGCGTCGAACGGGCGCTGCTGCAGCACGTACGCGAGCCAGATGAGTCCCGGCAGTCTGTTGACTGACGGCGGCCGTGCTCCCCAGCTGTACGGAAGTGCGGGATATTGATACACGCGACCAGCCGCCACCGCTTCCACCGACTGCCACATCGGGTTGGCTCGCAGACGGGCGGCCGCATCGTTGCCGCCGGTTACCACGACAGCGTGAAAGCCGAACCCCTTGATCTCTTCGATCGTTCGCGGACGCCGCGGCGCCGTCGCACGCGTGCCGGCAACGTTCACACCGCCCAGCCATCTGAGCTGCTCTCCCGAACTGTCGTCTTCGAGACAGGGCACGAAGCCATCGCCGGAGCATGCGAGATAGACGCGCGGTGCACTCGCGGCGAGCGCTCCACGGTATTTCGACAGGATGCGATCGGCGGCTGCGCCGAGTTGCTCGCCACGCGCGGCCACGCCGAGCGCCGCGCCGAGCCGACGGTAGGTTTCAGGAATTCGCGTGAGCGTGCCATCGAGAATGATGCCAGGCACACGCGTGCGCTGCTGAACGGCGTTCAGCGATGCGATGTAGTCCTCCCCCACCGTGCCGTAGTCGATGTAGACGTCAGGCTTCAGCGTGAGCAACTCGGAGTCGTAAGCCGGATTGTCGACTTCCGGCAGTTGCTTGATGAAGACCGGGTTCCGGGTACTGCGGCGGGAAGAACTCGACAGCATCGCCTTCCGGTAGGCGGTTCCGCCCCGCAAGCATGTCGGGGACAAGCGTATAGAGCAGCACTTCGGCGGGGGCTCCCGCGGCAAACACGCGACTCACACGCGGAGGCAGCTGGACCTCGCGCTTTGCGTCATCGACGAATCGCGTCTGCGTGATCACTGAGCCGAGCGAGAGCACAACACTCAAAGCACAGATTGCTATCCTGGCGTGCGACCGGGTCATTCCCGAATTCTAACGGGCGCCCGGGTCGACGCGATAGAACGTCGACCCACGAGCGCTCGCAAAAAGCCGGACATGGGTCGCGGGTCAGTCGGCGGGTTTGAGCGCAACGACCGGGTCGAGCCGGAGCGCGCGGCGAACCGGCAGCACACATCCGATCGCCGCGCCGCACACGAGAAGCACAATGGCTGCCGCCATCATGCCCGGATCCGATGGCGACACCTGGGAGAACTCTGCGCGCAAGACTCGCCCGAGCACGGTGGAGAGCACGACGCCGCCGGCGAGCCCCAGGCCCACCGTCGACATCGCCTGCTGCAGCACGAGCGCCATGATGTCACGCGTCGTCGCGCCCATCGCCGTGCGAATGCCGATCTCCTGCGTGCGTTCCGAGACTGCCCGGGCCATCACGCCGTACAGACCAAGCGACGCAAGCAGCAGCGCGATGCCCGCGAACACGGTGAACAGAGCGGCCATGACCCCCCGGTATTGATAGTTCCGCGCCAGCCGCTCGGCGAGCGGAAGCACACCATCCATCAGCGGTACATCCGGATCGATCGCCGCGACGTCGCGTGCGATTGCGAGCCCGAGCGCCTCAGGCGCGCCCTTCGCTCGCGCGATCACCCACATGCCGCCGATCGGTTGCTGCCGATACGGCACGTAGACGACAGAGTTGCGCTGCTGCAGATCGCGGCTCTGCGAGATATTCGGTGTCACCCCGACGACCCGCATCCACGGGCCTGCGGTGTCGCGCGTGTACACACGGACGCGTTGACCGATGGCCTCGCGTCCCTGCAGGAATTCCGCGACGAATCGTTCGTTGACAATGGCAACTGGCTCACGCTCCGCGTCGTCTGTGTCACGGAAGTCGCGTCCCGCGACGCTGATGCCAAGCGCGCGGAAATACTCGCCACCTATCGTCACCTGACCGACAACCGGGCGCTGCTGCGGGTCGACAACGGGGCGTCCATCGATCTCGACCGACCGTGGCGCGAGGGCCCATCCCGGAAGGGCCGTGGCGATGCCAAGTGACTCCAACTCGCCCCGACCAGCCAGACGCGCCGTCAGGCGATCGAAGAAGTCGATCTGCGCGGCTGGCGTGGCGTAGGCCGCCTGCGGCAGGCTGACCTGTGCCGCCATCACATCGGTGGATTGAATGCCGGCATCGGCGCGGTACACATCGAAGAACGTCCTCAGCAGAACGCCGGCTCCCGCCATCAGAACGACGGTCAAGGTCACCTCAGCGGCCACCAGCATTGAGGATGCACGGCGCGTGCGGGAGTCGGCGCTGATGCCTCGGCTGCCGTCCTTGAGCGCGCCGTTCACGTCCAGGGTTGACAGACGCAAGGCCGGTACGAGCCCGAACAGGATGCCGGTCCCGATAGAGATCGCCGCGAGATACAGGAACACGCGATAGTCCATCGAGTAGTCGATGATGTCCATGAACCACACGCCGAACGTCTCTTCCGAGATTCCGGATCCGTTTGCCGTCATCGCGTACAGCCGAATTCCCCAGCGCGCGATGAACCAGCCGACCAGGCCGCCGACCGTCGATAACGTCATGCTCTCGATCAGGAGCTGGCGAATGACACGCCAGCGGCCGGCGCCGATCGCCATGCGTACCGCGATCTCGCGCGCTCTGCCAAGCGCGCGGCCGAGGAGCAGGTTCGCGAGGTTGGCGCACGCGATCAGCAGCACGAACGCGACCGCCCCCCACATGGTGCGATACACCGCGCCCGCACTCGCGCCGATGAAGAAGTCCTCGAAGGTCGACACATACGGAATCAGGTTCCGCCCTTGATTCGTCGTCGGGTACGCGTCTCCAAGCCGACGGCCGATCGTGGCCATCTCGGCGCGCGCCTGTTCGATCGACACGCCGTCGGCGAGACGGCCGAGCACGAACCAGGTATTCCGGTTGTCGCGCTGGCGGACATCCGGCGTCGGCACGAGCGGCGTCCACAGATCCTGATTCTGCGGGAACGAGAATCCATCTGGCATGACGCCCACGATCGTCGTGGGCACACCGTTCAGTCGAACGGTCCGACCGATGACATCGGCGTCGCCGCCGAATCGGCGTTGCCAGAATGCGTGGCGCAGTATGGCGACCGGCGGCGCACCTGGCTGTTCGTCCGCGCTCGTGAAGTCGCGGCCCAAAGCAGGTCGCTGTCCGACCAGCCGGAATGTATTGGACGTGATTTCAGTGGCGGCGTAGATTTCCGAGCCGCCAGTCCCGTCGCTGAACGCCACGCCAATGCCATGGGTGAGCGCCATCCCGGTAAACGACGTGGCCTGGGATCGCCAGTCGTCGTAGTCCGGATAGGAGACGCAACACCCAGGGCCAGAGGTCATGTACACCAGGCGGTCGTTCGCGTCGACGAGCGGAAATCCCTTGAACAGCACCGCGTTCGTCACGCTGAAGACGATGGTGTTCACCCCGATGCCGACCCCAAGGGTGAGTACGGCAACAACGGTGAACGCGGGATGTGCACGCAGCATCCGAAGCGCCAGCGTGATGTCCCGTCGCAACTCGTCAACCCACGCAAACCCGCGGCTTCCGCTCATGTGGATGGTCCTCGAGTCTCAGAGTCTCTCCGCACGACTATCAGAGGGTCAAGTCGAGCCCGGCGGACCTGCTATCCTCACTGCGATCACCCAGAGCCATGAGCCTCGTGTTCAACCGTCGCACTTTCCTGTCCGTGAGTGGTCGTGCCGCATTGGGATGGACGCTGCTGCCGCTCGCTGCCTGCAGGCGTCGCGACCCCGCCCCGACCGAAGACGACGGCAGCCAGTGGCGCTCCCTGATCGAGTACATCGAGAAAGAGATCCCGTCGCTCCTCAATCGCAGCACAGCGACCCCGGGCGCAGCCGTGGCACTCGTCGCCGACGCCCGGTTGCTCTGGTCGCGCGGGTTCGGCGTCACGGATCGAACAACGAACGCACCGGTCAACGCGGACACGGTGTTCGAGTTCGCCTCGATCAGCAAGACGGTATTCGCTTACGCGGTGATGAAGGCCTGCGAAAAGGGGCTCCTGAACCTCGATACGCCACTCACGAAATACACGGCGGAGAGATTTCTCGCCGGCGATCCACGTCTCGATCTCATGACGGCCCGGCACGTGTTGTCACACACCGGTGGTTTTCAGAACTGGCGCTCGACTGAGGACCCACTGAAAATCCTGTTCACACCAGGCGCGCGCTGGGAGTACTCCGGCGAAGGCTACAGCTACCTGCAATCGGTGCTGACTCATGTGGCCGGTCGCGTCGATCCGAACGACTGCAAGACATTCCACGATGGTCTCAGGGTGTGCGGCACCGACTTCGACGGATACATGAGGGCGAATCTCTTCATGCCGTTCGGCATGACATCGAGTGGATACTTGTATCGCGACGGCATGGCGCGACCACACAACGAAAAAGGAACGCTTGATTTCAGACCGAGTGGCGAGGCCCCCCGATGCCGCCCGGTATGGTGCGGCAGGAGAACTGCACTCCAGCGCCAACGACTACGCAAAGTTCCTGATCGAGATCATCGACCCGAAGCCGGCTGACGGGTTTCGGCTGAGTCCAGCCTCCCGTGCCGAGATGATTCGGCCACAGGTCAAGATCATGGATACGCTGTCGTGGGGACTCGGGTGGGCAATCGAGGACATCCCGGGACGAGCGACATCCTCACGCATTCAGGCGACAACCCCGGATTCAAGACGATGACCGGCGCGTCCGTGGATCGCCGATCCGCCTTCATCATTGTGACCAACGGCGACCGCGGCTTCGACGATGTCATCAGGCCGTTACTGCGCAGTGCACCAATGCGGGAGTTCGTGCCTGTCACGGTCTAGCTGAGAGTCGATCACCAGCACGGCGCCGCGTCGGCGAGCCGGATCCGAGACAGCCGAACGACGACGCACGGATGGGGCACGTAATGATCCTTGGTACCGCATCATTGATGTCGTTTCGCGTGAGCAGGAGGACGTAACGAGTGCCTAAGGCCCATCGCTCAGGTGTTCCCAACCCCAGTCGTGGGTCACCCGGCCAGACTCTCTGCCGTCATTGCAGGCGTCTGCTCTCAACCCTCGAGCACTATTCGGGTGACTACTGCTCGGGGCCGCGCTGCCGCGAACAGCACCTGCAAGATCAACTGGAGGCATTTCGCGACGACACGGCGCGACTGGTCGAAGAACCCGAGCCAACGCGCTACGCGATCGTCGTCATCCCCCACCGCACGGGTGAACTCGTGCCGGTCGAGCCCGAGCGGCGGCGTGCGCTCGACGATCGTCTGAGCGAGCTTGCCGCCATCTGTGCCGGCCAGCATGCAACGCCTGCCCAGGTGCGCAACGACTCACCTGAACCAGTGCCCGTGGTCTGCGGGTCGTGTCAGGGAGCGTGCTGCTACCTCGGTGGCAATCACGCAGCATTCCTCGACGAGGAGGCGATCGGCGCATTCGCTGCGCACCACCCGGACCTGACAGCCGACGAGATCAGGGCCGCGTATCTGCGCCATGTGCCCGAGGTTCACTTCGCCGGTTCGTGCGTCTTTCACACCGATCGAGGCTGCAATCTGCCCCGGATGATGCGGGCCCCGATCTGCAATCACTACGAGTGTCGCGGCCTGAAATCGGCGCGAGAGCGCGTGCAAGGTTCCCATCCCGCGTTGTTCATCGTCGCTCGTCACGACAACGCGATTGTCCGCGGCGAGTTCGTAGATGGGACAGCGCACCACGGTCACGTAGTTCGATCGCAGCGCTCAGGTCATCCAGTAGCATCGGACGCTGCGGGCGTGGAACGAACGTCAGCCGAAGAGTACGTTCGCCTTCCTGCGTGCATCGGCGATTAACGGCGACGGGGTCAACGCCAGATCCTGTTCCATCAGCAGCATATAGCGGACCGTGTTCCCCGGTAGATCGTTACCAAGCCCCAGCACCAGGTCGGCGAGCAAGTTATACGCCCCGCGCGTTTTCGACGGGTCGCTCGCAACCTCGGTGTTGTTCGTCGCGACGAACGACGAACAGTCGACCCGCGCGTTGTCGGGACCCAGATAGGCGCTGCCGTTGATCACCTGACAGCCTTCCGACCAGTTGTTGACATCGAATCTCAGTCCCTTGCCGCCCCAGTGGATGTGGATGGTCGCATTGGCCTCGAGGCCCTTGCTCACATCCGCATCGTCGAGTCGAAAATCGCCCTTCGACCTCACTACCAGCACGCCTCGTTCGGAAGGCCGAACCGCAAGATGCTGATTCTTGTGCCAGCCGAACTGATAGTCGTGCTGGCCATGGACGAGAAAGGGAGCGCCAAGAGGATTGCTCGTGGCGCCGGGATCGGTCGATCCCTGGAACTTGAAGACAAGCCCCTTGATCAAGAGCACGAACAAGTCATCGAACTTGTTGGTCTTCTCGCTGCGCCGGATCCCGATGAGATGAATGACGTTCGGCTCGACTCCCCAGTCAGCGACCTTGCGAGTATCCGTGTGACGAGGGAACGCGTTGACCAGCCGCAGCATCTCGGTGGGACTGGCGAGATACTTCGCTTTCACCAACGACAACAATGCCAGCCAGTCAGCATATTCGGTCGTGTCCGGCGCGCCCGACCGCCAGCGGTCGATCGACGGCGCCCACTCGGACGTGAGACCTCCGCCGAGCCAGCGCTGCAGATGCTGCTGGGTCTGCGGGCCGAAGCGGCCGTCGGGCACCGACGGCAGTCGCTCGACCGAGCGCACGTACTCCTGGAACAGTCGCATTGCCGCACGCGTGCGATAGCCACAGATGCCATCGATCTTTCCGCCCGGAAAGAAACCGACTGTCTTCAGTGCCTGCTGCATCGCCGCCACGGTCATCGTCTGCTGCGTCTCTGGCGTGTGCGGAGCCAGCGACAGCTTGTCACTCCCATCCGCGGCGCGATCGCCGCGCCCACCGGATATCGCTGCCGCCTGACGAAGATAGGCGTCACGGTCCGCCTGGGTCACGTTCCCGTCGTACGAGCCGAGCAAAATCACGACACTCCTCCTTAGGGCCTTGGACCGCTATCACGAGCAGGGTTACTTTAAAGTCTAATGGGCCGGCACTCTTGTTGCCGACCTCAGGAGTCACCAATGCAAGGGATCAGGCCGACGATGCGCGGCGTGCTCGTCTCGTCGAGACGGCGAGGCGTGGGCGCACTGCTCGTCGCCGCGGCAACCGCGATCGTCATAACGACTACGCACGGCCAATCCATTCTGGGCCCGCCAAGCGAAGCGAATAACTTCATCGAGACGCCGAAAGGCTGGCTGCACCCGAAGACACCCTGGGGTGAACCGGACATCCAGGCCACGTTGAACATGATGCAGGCTGCCGGTGTGCCGCTCGAACGATGCGCCAACAGTTACCGGGCCGCTGACCCGCCGTGTGACATGAACAAGCAGTGGTGGACCGAGGACGAATACAACGAGCGTCTGGCTGCGGCTCGAGGTCGTGTCGACCAGGGAAGAGACCTGATTGCGAAGGGTGAGTTCGGCCGCGCGCTACTCACCGGTGTCACCGATCCGGCCACGCCGCAACGGCAGACAAATCTCATTGTCGATCCGCCCAACGGCCTGCTGCCCGACCTCACGCCGGAAGCCAAACGGCGGGCGCTGGCGATGGGCAGCTCGTGGTCGCTGCCCGGCGAGGATCCGGTGTACCAGGACCCGCTGGACTTCGACTTCTGGGACAACTGCCGCTCGCGCGGGATGCCCTCCTCGATGATGCCGTATCGCTACAACGGCGGCTTCAAGATCCGGCAAGCGCCCGGCGTCGTCGTGTTCGACCTCGAGATGATCCACGACGCGCGCATCATCTACACGGATGGGCGGCCGCCACTCTCGCCGGCGCACAAGCAGTACATGGGGGAGTCACGCGGGCACTGGGAAGGCGACACGCTTGTGATCGAGACGGCCAACTACAAGGAAGGCCCGCCGATGATCAACCTCGCCGTTGTCGGATCGCCAGCCGGGAACCGCTTTCCGGTCAGTGACAAAATGAAGACGACGGAGCGGATCACGCGGCTGAACGACGACATGTGGCTGTACGAGATCAAGACGGAGGACCCGGTCATCCTCACGCGCCCCTTCACGGTGCGCTATCCGATGCGCAACGACCCGACCTACGAGTGGTGGGAATACGGGTGTCATGAAGGGAACACGATCGTGCAGTACTACAGCGATACCAATCGCTATGAGCGTGAGAACCCCGCACCGGAAGAGCCCGCGAAGACGGCGCAAGTCTCAACGGAGGTCGCCAAGGCCCTCGCGGGTCGATGGACGGGACGGCCGCGCCTGGCCACTGTCGACTACGACATCTTCCTCGAGTTCACGAGAAACGCTGACGGCACGATACAAGGAAAACTGAACGGCACCAATCTGAACACCTTCCGCGGCAAGGTTGCTCCCACCATCGACAAGCCCCTGCGTGAGTTCACGATGAAGGATCGCCGCTTGAACTTCGAGTTGCCCAACACGCAGCCTTGGACGTTCGCCGGTGAACTTTCCGTGGACGGGCGCTCGCTCAATGGCACGCTGAGCAGCGCCCAGGGCGGCATGCCGGTGACCTTCAGGAAGCAATAGAGCAACTTCCAACCTCCAACTCCCAACGTCCAACTCCCAGTTAAGCTGTTCACAGGAGCGGTGCTTGGAAGTTGAAAATTGGGAGTTGGGAGTTCTCAAGCAGCGTGAGGGTGACGATCGCCGCGTGGTTGTCGGTACTCGACAACATTCGCAGTCTCTACAACACGGGATCAATCCTTCGGACCGCGGACGCATCCGGGGTCGAGCGCGTCGTGCTCTGCGGCATCACGCCGCGTCCCGATCAAGGCAGCAGGCAGCGGCGCGCCATCGCCAAGACCGCGCTGGGCGCCGAGGGCAGCGTGGCATGGGAATACCAGCCCGATACACGAACAGCGCTCGCGAGCCTCGCCGCCGACGGATATCTCGTGGTGGCCGTGGAGACCTCTCCCGAAGCCGTAAACCTCTTCGAGTGGATGCCCAGATGGCCCGTGTGCCTGGTCTTCGGCCACGAGAAAGATGGCGTGTCGTCGGACCTCGCAGCGCACGTGGACACAGTGATCCGTATTCCTATGCTCGGACAGAAACGTTCGCTGAACGTCGCCACCGCCGCTGGTGTCGTCTTGTACGAACTGCTTCGCCGCCGGCTACATGGCTGAGCCGTTACTCGAGTCGCAGCCGGGCCTCTACCAGTCGTCGACGCAGGCTCGGATAACTCACTGACTGCACACTGCCCTTCGACTCCACGCTGAGCGCGGCAGCGACGCCAGCCGCTTCGCCCAGCATCATGAAGGTCGGCTCCATGCGGATGGAGCTGTACGCGACATGTGTTGCCGACAGGGTGACCGGATTCAGGAGATTGCGCGCGTCGATCTCGCGGGGCATCAGCGACCGGTACGAGATCGGATACGGGGCATCATTCGGAATCCGCCCGATGAGCAATCCCTCGAGCATGACGGCATCCTTCTTCTGACCGTTCGGCCACTCCGCCGGCGCAGCCAGATATCGATGATGATGTGCGGCAAGGGAGTACGTCCCGAGAGCGACCGGGTCTTCAATCTTTGGACGGCGGCCGTTCTGCATGACGTCGTTTTCGTTCATCACATATTGGCCAACCATGCGGCGGCCGACGCGCACGTAGAACTGATGCGGCCATCCGCCATTGTCGGTGAACTCGTCGGCGCAATAGCCAAATTGTGAGACGCGGTCGCGCAGGGCGCTCAAGCGCGGCTCGGTCTGATATGCGTAAAACAGGCCCTGGATGTAGTCGCGATAGGTGCGCTGAACCCGCTCCCGCTGTGCGTGTGGCAAGTCCACGTATCCCTGGTTCAAACCATCGCCCGTGAGGTCGGTAGACAGCGTGAGAGAGCTGTTCAGGTCTGTACTTGAAGTAGCGCTTGTCGCGTGAGCGTGCGATACGCGCCGGGTTGAACATCGATCGAACGATGTCCTGATCCGGTCGAACCGCCGCCGCGAGGCGAGCGTGGAGTTCGTAGTCAGACGCTCTATAGCCTTTGGGCTCTGTAAAAGGAATACGGTTGGTCGGATCATCCGTGACGCAGAGACGATAGGTGTAGGCGGTCACGCGCGAGTCGCCCTCACCGGCCTCGGGCAACGGATCCGGTCGTGACTCAACGAACGCGATGGTGCCGCTCGTCGCATCGCCGGGCACGCGGTACGGATCGAGGTGCAACCCAAGCGGCAACTGCCGGCGTTGAACGCCGGCATCGTCTTCCTGCTCGGCGAGACTCGCCGTGTCCCCAGCAGCCGCCATACGCCGTGCTTCACGACCGATGCGGAAGGGCACGCCGGCCATCTTCATCAGGTCGCCCTCGTAGCCGGCGTCGATGAACACGTCGGCCCGCACCTCGCCGCGCGACGTGACGATGCGTGTGATCGTGGCACCGTCCTTCTCGACGTTCACAAGCTGCGCGGATCGTTCGACGACGACGCCCGAGTCGCGGAGCATCTCTTCGAATACCCGCTCGGCAACATGCGGCTCAAAGAAGAACGTGGACGCGCAGTCGTCGAGGCACGCGCCTCTGCTCTCCTCGATGGCGCGGACGCGACGAAAGAACTCACCCGCGAGACCACTGATGACCTCCGGACCGCGCTGACCGGTATCGGTGTTGGACAGTCCCCCGCTCATCATGCCGCCCACCCAGGCGCCGGGTTCGAGGAGGAGCACCTTGCGCCCCGCCCGTGCCGCGGATACCGCGGCGGTAACACCGGCAGGCGTTGCGCCGAACACGACAATCTCTGTGTCCGACGCGATCGCGGCGCGTCGAGCCGGTTGAGCGTGGTACTCCACAGTGATGACCAGGAGCAGGACCGCACTGACTGCAACGGTTCGGAATGAGACAGGCATGTTGTGAAGTATCGAGAGTTGAGGAGTGTAACGGACGGCCCTGCCGGTGCGATAGTGTTGTCACATGGACGCACAGATCGAGGCTGCGCGTAATTGGGTGCTCGCGTCGTCGCGGGTTGTCGCCTTGACCGGGGCCGGGATCTCGACCGACTCAGGCATCCCTGACTTCCGCGGACCGCAAGGGGTTTGGACGAAGAACCCGAAGGCCGAGAAGCTTTCCAATATCCATTACTACGTCTCCGATCCCGAAGTGCGGCGCCTCGCGTGGCAGAGCCGCCTCGAGCATCCCGCCTGGCGGGCCACGCCCAACGCCGGACACCGCGCGCTCGTCGAACTGGAACGGCGTCACCGGCTTCACCTACTCGTCACGCAAAACATCGACGGGCTCCACCAACGTGCGGGCAGCTCACCTGAACGTGTCATCGAGGTGCACGGGACGGTGCACGACGCCATCTGCCTGCAATGCGACTGGCGCTTGCCGATGCAGACCGTGCTGGATCGCGTGCGGGCCGGCGAAGAGGACCCACCGTGCACGCGATGCGGAGGCATCCTCAAGAGCGCAACGATTTCATTCGGGCAGGCGCTCGTACCTGAAGTGATCGCGCGGGCCATGCAGGCAGCGGAAGACGGCGATGTCCTGCTCGCCGTCGGCACGAGCCTGCAGGTGTACCCGGTGGCCGGGATGATCCCGGTCGCCAAGGCCGCCGGCGCCCGGATCGTGATCGTCAACGCCGAGCCCACGCAATTCGACGGCATTGCCGACGCTGTGGTGACGAGCCCGATCGGCGTTGCGCTGCCGGCGATTTGTGGCGTCGACGCCGCGCCACTTCGCGCGTCGGTAGCTGATCAACATTGACCTGTGGCGTCATCTGCCCACCACGGAGGCTTACCGGCCCGGACGTCGCCGGCGCTGCACGCCGGAAATCGGCTGCCGCTTCGCCGTTCTCACGGTGTCGCGGCGAGTAACCGCTGACTCGCCGCGACATCCGTCACGCGGCACAAAGCGCCTGCATAACTCGCAACAACCAGAACGCGGAGCCGGAACTCGCCGCGGAAGCTCGCTCCACCCGATTTCCTGCTTCGCACTGAGGTGGCGCTTGCGCAGGCGCCGCCGGGCCGGCAAGCCTCCGTGGCTCGAGGGCTGAAAATCCTGACGCGCAAGGGATCCGCCCAGCATGGTCCGCGGGGCATCAGTGGCGACGATGGCGCGCCCTCGAGGCGGCGTGATCAGCGAAGTGGGTAAAAACGCGACGGAGGCGACCCACATGGCGAGACCGTCGCAATCAGCACGGAAGATAAACGAGTGCCTCCGATCAGCGGCCGGAGGCGCGTTTTTTCCGCGCCGGCTCGGGGCGCGTCCAGCGGCGCCACTGGTGGCCCGCCCGACCCCGTACTCTGTTCCACATCCCCAAGGGCTTCGCCACGTTGGGACTGGAAGTCGGTAGTCGGGTGGCGAGTTACTTCTTCCCCAACTCCTGGAACGCAACGTTCACATTGATGACCGCACGCGACAACGGAGTGCCGCCGTATTCCATGTCGGTCAGCAGTTCTTCCTTCGTGAAGACCGGGAATTTCGCCTTCAGACCTGCGGCGATCTCCTCCGCGGTCCGCTTCCCCATCCCTGCTCGGGCGGCCTCGAGCAGTGCGCGGTTGAACTGCACGTACTCGCGGAACCCTGCCCACGTGTTGACGTCACCGTGGCCTTCGATGACGGTGTCGACGTTGCGGACTCCTTTCAGCACTCTTTCGAGTGTGTCGGGCAGCGCGATCACGCTGCCGCCCGCCATCGGATCGATCAGGGGCGCCATCTTCCAGGCAAAGATGTCGCCGGCGGCCATCGTGCGAATGGCGGGAAACACGATGAAGGCGTCGCCATCGGTGTGTCCGGCGCCGAAGTAATACAGATCGATCTGATCTGGTCCACTCCCGAGCGTCATCCTGTCGGCAAAAGTTCTGGTGGGCATCATTGCCGGGTTGGGCGCCACCTTCGCATTGGCTGCCATCCACTTCTTCGTGTTTTCGTGGGTCACCTTCTCGACCGTTACCGGGAAGTACTCGTTGCTGCCGATGTGATCCGGGTGCGAGTGCGTGTTGATGATCATCGATACCGCGCGGCCGGAGACCTTACGGAGCTCCGCCAGAATTGCCGCGCCGTTGTCCGGGAGCTTCGTGTCGACCAGCACGATGCCGGTCCGCGTGACGAAGACGGTCGTGTTCCCACCAGCCCCGGGGATCACGTAGAGGTTGTCGCGGACCTTCTTGATCGCGCCAGTCGGCGGAATGCGCGGACGCTGTTGCTGCGCCAGGCCGGCCACGGTGAAGCCCACCACCACGATCGCCGCCAGCACTCCCGTGCGTGTCATCACACTCTCCGCGAATTTCTCCTGCTTGCCCCGGATTGCGGCGATTACTAGCGAGGCTGCGCCTCCGACCGACGAGCATGTGGCTCCGCCTCGCTAGTCACAGTGTCTGCTTGCCCGCACTCCGTGCGGGCGAGAAAACTTGACTCATTTGGTTCGATTTCAAGCGGTCAAGTTTTCTAGCCCGGCGGCGGCAAGAGATAAAGGGTCAGTGCGAAGATCAAGTAAACCATCAAGACGAGCACCCCAACGAACCACGCCGATCGTCCGCTGCCGGTCACCAACGTCGCCGTCAGCGTCGCGATGAAGATCATCGCCACTGCGCCAGGCCAGAATCGCAGGTCCATCGGCATCGGAGCGATCACGTAACTGAGCAGAACCAGCACCGGCGCGACGAACAGGGCGATCTGCGAGGCGCTTCCCAGCGCAATGCCCACCGCGAGGTCCAGTCTGTTCTTGCGCGCACCGGAGAAGGCCGACGTCATCTCGGCAGCGCCTCCGACCAGTGCGACCACCACGAATCCCACGAAGGCTGGCGTCATCCCGAACGTGACGGCCGCTTCCTGCACCGATTCAACGAACACCTCGCTCACGAGCGCGACCAGCACGGTGATGACCGCCAGCATCGCGAGGGCCATACCGATGGGCCACGGCTCCTCCTCGTCTTCAGCGCTGTGCTCCGCGGCAGCGAACAGCTCGCGATGGGTTTTCAGCGAGAACAGCATCCCGAGCCCGTACGCGATCAGCAGCAGCACGGACAAGCCCACGCTCAACTGTTGCGGGAAATCAGCCGCCGGGCCTGAATCGGCCACCCTGACCGTCGACGGAATCAGCAAGGCGATTGTCGCGAGGAACAACAGGCTGGCCTGCAGGCGCGCACTGATCCGGTTGAACTCCTGCACGCGGTACTTCAATCCACCCAACAGAAACGACGCGCCCATCATGAAGAGCGTGTTGGTCACGATAGCGCCAGCGATCGAGGCCTTGACAAGCATGTACTGGCCCGCGCGCAACGCCGCCAGCGCGATGACGAGCTCGGTGAGGTTGCCGAGCGTGGCGTTGAGCAGCCCGCCCACGGTGTCGCCGGTCTTGGCCGCTACTGATTCGGTCGCATGACTCAGGAGCGTCGCCAGGGGCACGATGGCGAGGACAGATAGCGCGAACAGTAGCGTGTGCGCTTCGGGCTCGGCGGACTGGGCAACGAACACCGCCGGCACGAAGATCAGCAGCCACAGCACCGGGTTCTCTCGGAGCTCCCGTATCAGCAGGCTGATCATCGGCGTTGCCCTTGACCCGTGTCGAACATGCGGCTGACCACGACAAAGAAGAACCCGGTGGACCACCCGCACATGAGGATGCCCGTGAGCGCCTCTACGCCGCCCACCAGCCGCCACTCTCTTGGCAGCACGAGGTCACCGTATCCGGTCGTCGTGTAGGTTACCGCACTGAAATACAGGCCGGTGGGTAGATCGGGCATCGCCTCTTGCCATACGTAAAAAACCCCCCAGACGGTGATCTCAAGGAGGTGGAGCAGGATGATCCACCCGGCGAGCAGGATGAACAGCCAGGTCCAGGGCCAGAATCGTGGCGGTGAGATCGGACGACTGCGGAGCCAACGCACAGCCGAAGTCACCCCGATGGCGTGAATCGCGACGCACGCGGCCATCAGGCACCAGGCGAGCAAAAGCATGGAGAGCATAAGCCCGAGGGCATTGTCTGAGATTTCGTACGCGCCGGACAATGCTCCAGGCCGTTTCGCGAACGCCGACGCGATGTCGTTCGCCTTCGAACGCGGGTCGTCCCAGCGACGAACACCATCGGCGGCTGACCCAGCTCGATTTCACCGATGCCGCACCGCAAGTGGCGTGGAACACCTCTTGCTCGATTCGGCGAGACTATCCAACGGAGTCGAACATGATCCGACGCATCGCTCTCGCGCCCACAGCGACCCTGATGGCTTGCGCCCTTCTTGCGCTCATCGCTGGCACCGGCGCGAGAGCCCAGCGAATCGCGGGCTACGATCTGGTGCTCATCGATGTCGACGGCACCAGAAAGGTGATCGGCCGTCTGCCACCGTCGGTGTACGCGCCACGGCTGTCTCCCGACGCAAAACGGATCGCGTTCGAGACGCGCGACCCATCGGGCCCGGAGGGTGGCCGCCTCTGGATCGCGGAGCTCGCAGATCTGTCCGGCCGGCGTCCCATTGCCAACAACGTGGGCCCGCTCGACTGGGCGCCCATGTGGACGCTCGACGGTGAGCGCCTCGTCTTCATCGCATCGAGCCAGCGCGGCGATGCCGTGTACTGGCGGCGCGCCGATGGCACCGGCACGCCGGAGCATCTGCTCGACGCCAGAAGCGCCGAAGGATGGATGCCCGGCGGGAAGCAGATGCGGTTCCTGACGCTCAAGGAAGAAGGTGGCGGCCGCGACTACGACATCTCGCTGCTCGACATGTCGTCTCGCAATATCATGCCGCTCGTCGGTTCTCCCGGCTCAGCCGAGCACAGCAGCGCCGTGTCGCCGGACGGCCGCTGGCTGGCGTATGCGTCGAACGAGACCGGCCGCTACGAGGTCTGGCTCGAGCCATTGCCGCGCACCGGTGCGCGACATCAGCTCACACGTGACGGCGGTTCACATCCACTCTGGTTGCCCGATGGGCGCTCGCTCTACTTCGATCGCGGTCAGCAGATGTTTCAGCTCCCCGTAAATCTCTCGGCGCCATCGTCGACAGCCGAGCCGGTCGCTCTTCCGATCAAGGGATTCGCGCAGGCCGAGTACCGGCGCCAGTTCGATCTGATGCCGAACGGTCGTCAGTTCCTGATGCTGTTCCCCGTGGCGGAATGACCGCCGTTCGTCGGCCTGTCCCCCACTGACGCCAGAGCCCGCCTATACTGAGCCCTGCGCGGCCCCGGTGCGCGATCGGGGCCTGGTCGCAATCCGTAGAAGGCGTGGCTCTCAATGGAGGTGCAGCCATGCAGGTTTCACGTCTGAGACTCGTGCTGGCCATCGGTGTCGCGGTCGTTCTTCCAATCTCCACGGCGTTGAGCCAAAGCGATGTTGTCGATCCAGCCAGCAAGGCGCTGCCGAATCCGACCGCGAAGGTCATCAGGAACTTCGGAACGCTTCCCGACGGTCGAACGTGGGGATCAACCGCTGGCGTCGATATCGGACCGGACGGTCACATCTGGGCATACGACCGGTGCGGCGCCAACACTTGCGTCGGCTCGACCGTCGATCCGATTCTCAAGTTCGATCGCGACACCGGCAAGCTCCTGGCGAGCTTCGGCGGCGGACAGTTCATCTTTCCGCACGGCATCCATATCGATCGCGAGGGCAACATCTGGGTGACCGACGGCCGCGCCGCCAACGACGCGGAGCTGGCGAAATTTCCCGACGCCAAGGGCAAGGGTCATACGGTCACGAAGTTCACGCCGGACGGGAAGGTTCTCTTGCGCCTCGGCAAACCAGGCATCGGCGCGAGAGGCACCGACACGTTCCTCGAGCCGAACGACGTGATCACGGCGCCCAACGGCGACATCTTCGTATCGGACGGACACAGCGGCCAGAACCCGAAGGTCCCACCCGACACCAACGCGCGTATCGTGAAATTCACAAGGGACGGCAAGTACGTCAAGGAATGGGGCAAGCTCGGCTCCGCGCCTGGCGAGTTCCGAACGCCCCACGCGCTCGCGCTCGATTCACGCGGAAGGCTCTTCGTGGCCGATCGCGGCAACCACCGGATTCAGATTTTCGATCAGGACGGCACGTTCCTCGCGGAATGGAAGCAGTTCAGCCGGGTCAGCGGGCTGTTCATCACGCCGAATGACACGCTGTATGCGATCGATTCGGAATCCAGCCCCGAGCGGCATCCCAACTGGAAGACGGGCGTACGCATCGGCACGGCACGGGAAGACAAGGTGCTGCAGTTCATTCCGCCACACGCGCTTCCCACCGGCGCCAGCCACGGCGCCGCCGGCGAAGGTGTCGCGGTCGATCGCGACGGCAACGTCTACGCGGCTGAGGGCCCGCTCTCGCGTGAGGCGGCGGGTGGCGGGTTGACGAAGTACGTGAAGTAGGGCTCGCGTAGAGCGCTCAGGACTCCTGGTTGATCGCGGACACCGGTCGGCGGCTCGAGCGGAACGTGGGGATGGTCAGCTTCCTGGCGTGCCGTACCAGACGACGGCATGCGGGAACGAGACTCGTGAGCGTCGACACCCCGACGCCGAGCAGCAGCACGACGACGACGATGTCCCAGAGTGGCCGGTTGCGATACAGGAACGCGAAGTCCAATCCGTGCAGTCCGTAGTAGCCCCACCGGTTCGCGCGGTCCTGTCGCTCCACCTTGTAGATCTGTCCAGGCGAGGGCGTCACATACAACCACGTCTGCGCGCCATCGTCATACCGCACGCGCAGCACCGGGAGTGTCTTGGCCATTCGCGGCAGACCGAGATCGAACGACGACACGGTCTTGTAGTAGTAGTCGTCGTACTCGTTCAGCCAGACCGCATCACGGATCGGCACGCCCGGCATGGCATCGCGGGCTACACGCATCACCGTGCTGTCGTCAAAACGTGCGAAGGTGCGGTCGGGATTACGCGGCGACACGAGTACATGCTCGCCGTCGGGGGTGGGCGTGATGAAGTCCATCCCGCTGCGACTGCTCCACCCGCTCACCGTATCTGGCGTGGGCGCCCGGTAAGCAATCAGGTATGGCTCGCGGCCAAACTGAAGAACCTCGAGTTCCTTGGGCACGAACGAGCGGGAGACCGTCGTGACCGCGACACGTAGTGTGTCGACCGCGAGCGTGTCGAGATCGAGAATGGCACCTTCGCCTTGAACCGAGCGCGCGCCCTCAGCGACCTGTTGAGGCGAGTACCGCGACTCGCGAATGCCAGGGATGATGTCGAGTGAGACGAGGCCGCTGAACATCCACGTGATGGTCAACACACCAAAGATCAGGCCGGCGTAGTGATGCCACTTCATCCAACCCGTGTACGGTGAATGCGACCGGACGCCTTTGTGACGGAAGCGCGGTGACAGGCCGTAGCGCCACACACCCACGACCGCGCCGGTAAGACCCATCGCAAGCCCGGTCCACGACAGCCACTGCAACAGCGCGCTCCACCACGACTGTTGCCGGAAGAAGAAAAACGTGTGCGTGATGTATCCGAAGAGACCGAGCAGCCGTGTACGGCGATCGCTCTTCATCACCGCCTCGCCCGACCGTTCGGACACGTAGTACTCGGTGCCCGCCGCATCGTCGAGCGCCACTCGATGCAGCGGGAAGTGCGTTTGCATTGCCGGCAACCTGGTGTAGGTGTCGGGACGCGGGAGGTATGCGTTATAACGCAGCGTTGTCTGCTCGGGAAGATAGTTTTTGAGCCACGCGAGAGCGCCTTCGCGATCGAGATGTGCGACCGGCTCGCCCGTATCGGCATAGATGAGGGTCCAGCGACCGAAGACCCGGCCCGTGTTGAAGCGGTACACCGGTCGATCGCCATGCATGGAAATACGCAACCGGCGCGGAGGCTCCTTCAGCTGCGCGGCGGCCTTCTCCGGTGAAACCCGGATGTCGGAGAGATCCAACGCAGGCAGACGCATCAGACGCTCGCCGGCTGTCAGATGCGGAACGCCGTAGTACATCAGGATGATGCCGGACACACACCACGCCACGAACACGGCGCCGAGGACGATGCCAAGCCAGCGGTGTGAGTAGATCAGCAGCTTGCGCCAGTCGAGCAGCTTGCGAACGCGCATTCCGTTTGAGCCGCGCCGATTATGTCAGATTCGGGCGCAGCAAACGGTTGGCTGGTACTGATCGTCCCGATTGATTCGAGTACCGGCGCGCACGTGGCGCGCCGGCAATTTCAGGAAGGATGCGAGCCGAGCTCGCGCATATCAGATGGGCGTTGAGCGGTCACGGATTACCGCCGCGGCCACCGCCACCAGCGCCAGCGGCCCCGGGCCCGCCGCCGCGTGCCGGCGGCTCGACATACTCGGGAATCTTCTCGCCGCGCGCCGCCGCCTCGGCACGCCGCTTCTCCTCCGCGCGTGAACCGGCGAGGAGGTTCGGCATCGCGTAGTTTCCCTCATGGCACCCGTACTCGAAGTAGCCGTAGCTATCTTCACGGGGGATCGGCAACCTGACCGTCCACGGCGCGGCATAGACCTTCGGATCGTTGATCGTCATGCGGTAGTCGAGCGTGTTCGCATCAGCCAGCGTGAATCGCTCGATCAGCACACCCTCGTCCGACAACGGCTGTCCGTTGATGGGCGAATTGGACTTGACGTTGCGGGTTTCGACGACAAGCACGTCGCCTTCCCAGCGGCCAACCGACGTGCCCATCCAGTTCTTGACCGCCGCGCCAATCTGCTGGCGGCCGTCCGTCGGGATGACCCGCGTCTCATGGATCATCTCGTTCTGGAACGCGAGCCAGCCCGGCCCCTGCACGATGCGGCTGCCGGAGTTGTAGATCTTCGGGGTGATCGACTGCAGAACGCCGGTGCTGATGCAGCGGTCGTAGTTGCTGCGATCGGTGGTCCAATCGGCCTCGATGCCGTTCAACTGCTTACGGCGCGCAGCCTGCGCCTGCTGACGCTGCTGTGCGGCGTCCTGGGCGGCAGGCGTCAATGCCGGGATGCGTCCATCCGGCGGATCGATGACGTACGAGGACACGCGGCTGACCGTCCTCGCGCGCTCGAGCCAGTGCGGCGGCGGCGACACGGCGCCGCCAACAGTCCCGAATTTCTTCTCGAACTCTTCCGCGCGCTCCAGCGAGAACTCATCGCTGTTGTCGTTGGCGACGTTCTGGTCGCGCGCCGCGACGCGCTGCTGATATTCGTCGTCGTTCAAGCGATATCGCGTGCCGACCGTCTGCGCGCGCTGCATGGGAACGCCCTGCAGATCGTTGGCGTTGTAGGTGCCCTGGAGGTCGGGCTCGCCCCACGGCGTCTTCGGCACTTTATAGCTGCCGAGTGCCGGCACACCACCGTCAGGCGTCATGACCCCGGGCGAGTCGACCCGGCCCTGGCCGGACACAGCAATCGTCGTGAACATCGCGGCCCCGGCCAGCGCCGTCAGGCCACCAAGAATGAGACGTTTCATGTAATCTCCGTCGGCGGGTCGACAGTGAATGCCCGCCCTGCATCCGTATGAGTCTACTACTCGTCGCCCGCGGACGTCGTGTTCCGGCTTCAGCCTGAGCCACTGACGATCAGCTCAAACCGCTGCCGAGATACAGGTCGCTCAGCGCGCGGAACCACCAGTACACGTAGGAACGGCCATCGGGCGTCACCACGAGCGCGCCCATGTTCATGGTGCCTTCAGGGTCGCGCGGCAGGAAGGCATCATTGGCGGGTACGGCTGAGTCACCGTTACGCTGGGGCGTGCCGTACCGGGTGGACCTGCGCAACGTCAGTCACGATGCGCTCGATCGGCTCATCGAGCTTGGTGCGATGGATGCCGAGAGCGTGCACGACGGCGGGCTCGCGGCCCTCATGCCTGACAACGTCGCCCCGGAGCAGATCGCAAGCGCACTCGGCGTCCACGACATCTCGATCTCTCCTGCTGAAGGGCGTGACGCCGGCTCCGTCTGGTTGCTCAGCCCGCGTGCGATTCGGATCGGACGTCTTCAGATCGTTCCCGCTCACGCCCATGCAGACGCCGACGCCCTCAGACTGATCGATGCCGCGGCTTTCGGCACGGGGCGGCACGCGACAACCGCCTTGTGCCTCGAAGCGCTCGAGGAGGTGATACAAGCAGACCGGCCGGACTCTGTTCTCGACGTCGGGACAGGGTCGGGCGTGCTGGCGCTCGCGGCCTTGATGATGGGCGTACCACGAGCGCTGGGCATCGACATCGACGATGAAGCGATGCGCGTGGCGGCGGAGAACGCGCGCATCAACGGCATGAGCGAACGGCTGCAACTCGCACAGGGCGGACCGGAGACGATCACGGGCACGTGGCCGCTCGTCATCGCCAACGTGCTCGCTGCCCCGCTCATCGAGATGGCGCCGGCGCTCGTGCGGCGTGTCGGACGTCAGGGTCAGCTGGTGCTCTCGGGAATCCCTTCCTCGGTCCAAGAGGATGTCGACGAGGCCTACCGCCGCCTGGGAATGCGACGCCTGCGTGTCACGGCGCAGGCGGGATGGGTCGCGCTCGTGCTGCAGGCATCCTGGTGAAGGCCTCCCATGGCTAGCAGGCTGATTTCGCTGGTGAGCGCGCGGCCGGCCGCGAGGTTGACTTGCCGCAGCCTTCGCAGACTAATAGGGTGCGAATGGGTGCGGCTTTGCCACGCGTCACCGTCGTCGGCGCCGGCGCGGTAGGCGGATATTTCGGCGGGATGCTCGCGCGTGCGGGCGCCCACGTCACGCTGATCGGACGGCCCGTGCACGTCAACGCCTGGGAACGTGACGGGCTCATCCTCGACAGCGTTCATTTTCACGAGACCGTTCGCGTCAGCGCGTCGACCGACATGTCGGCAGCGCGGGATGCCAATCTGGTGCTCTTCAGCGTCAAGAGCCTGGACACCGAGAGCGCTGCCCGGCAACTGGCGAGTCATGTTCGCCCCGACGCGCTGGTTGTCGACCTGCAGAATGGCGTCGATAACGTCGCTCGAATGAGGGCCGTCGCCGCTCTCGACCCGATCGCGGCGGTCGTCTACGTTGCGAGCTCAATGCCTGGCCCCGGTCGCGTCGTGCACCGCGGTCGCGGGGATCTGCTCATCGGCGATCTGCCTGGACGTCAGTCGCCGGCTCGCGCTGGAGATCTCGAGCGCGTGGCCGCGTGGTTCGAAATCGGCGGGCGTTCCCTGCCGCGTATCGACCACCATCGAAGCCGACCTCTGGATCAAGATGATCACGAACGTCGGGCTCAATGCCATGTCCGCAGTCGCCGCGTGCCCCTACGGCGACGTCGTCCGCGGCCCTGAGCCGCGCGAGACCGTCCGCCAACTCGTCGAAGAGTGTGTGGCAGTGGCACGAGCCAGTGGCGTGGCGTTGCCAGAAGAGGATTTCGTTCAGATGGTGTGGCGGTTCGCCGAGAGCTTCCCCGCTGTCTATTCCTCAACCGCGCAAGATCTCGAACGGGGCAAGCGCACCGAGATCGATGCGCTGAACGGCTTCGTGGTGCGACGCGGCGTCGAGCTTGGGGTTCCGACTCCGGTCAACCAGACGCTCATGTCACTCGTGCGATTGCGCGAGACTCGACACGAGCATGAAGCCTCGTAGACGGATCGAGCTCAACTCAGCTGAACGGCATCGTCGACCGGGCCCGATTCGTTCGCTGCAATCCTCGGCAAGTAGAGGCGGACACGCGTCCCTCGCCCCGCAGCGCTGTCCACCTGGATGAACCCGCCTGCCAGGGTGACGACCTGATTCACGATCGCCAGGCCGAGCCCTTTGCCCTTGGTCCCTTTCGTCGTGAAAAACGCATCGAACATGCGCTCGCGCGTCGCGTCGTCCATCCCCTGGCCGCTGTCGATCACTTCGATCACCACGAAGGTACTTTGACGATCCGCGGCCTGACCGATCGTCTCTTCTCGGATGTCCACGGTGACAACGCCGCCAACCGGCATGGCGTCACTGGCATTGACCACCAGATTCACGATCGCGCGCTCGAGCTGCAGGGGATCGATCAGAATGCGACTGACGCTCTCTGCGGCACGAACCTCGACGTGCACCCTGGGACCGGCTGCACCACGAAGCAGCGCCAGCGACGAAGTGAGGACGTCGGCTGGACTCACGACGCGCGGCCGATGGCCGGTCGTCCGCCCGAGCGTCATGAGGGTCTGGGTGAGATCCCGCCCTCGACCGAGGATGACCGAGAGATCGGTGGCGAGGCGATTCAGCTTCTCATCTCTCGCTTCGGCCTTCACCAGGTCCACGTAGGCGAAGACCGCGGTCAGCAGGTTGTTGAAATCGTGCGCGACTCCCGCAGCGAGACGACCCACTTCCGCGAACTGCTGCACCTCCGACAAGCGCGCCTGATCGATCCCAAGCTGACTTTCGACCCGCAGCCGCGCGGCCTCGGCGTAGAGGCGCGCCACGATGTCGCCGACCGACGCCGCGAACTCACACTCGGGGTCGGTCCATTGCCGGGGGCTGCCTGTGTATTCGTGACAGACGATGCCGACGACCTCGCCGCCCTGGTAGATCGGGGCGTCCAGCATGGCGGTAATGCCAAGCGGAGCGAGATATGAATGACGCAGCTCCTCCGACATCGGATCGCCGTCGCGGTCGACGAACCTGACTACACGGGAACTCTCCAGCACCTTGAAGTACACGGGGAAATCAGAGGCGTGAAGGATCGCTCCCTCGTACACGTCGCCACGTTGCGGCTCGTGGAGATAGTCACAGCGAATGGAGCGCCGCTCGTCGAGGAAAAACCACACGCTGACGCGGTTGACCCGCAACGCGGCGGCAGCGACCTCGGTGACCTCCCTGAGGACATCGCGCAATTGCCGGTCGATGGTGACCCTTGCCTGTGCGAGGCGGAGAGTGACTTCCTGATAGGCGTGCTCGCTACCGGAGTCGCCGCGTGCAAGCTCTGTAGAATTGCGCATAGCTCATTCTGGCCGACGATGTGGGTCGACACCGCCGGTGGCCAGATGAATCTTGGACGTTTGGAGCGTCTTGTCAAGTCAAACCTTGACTACCGCCGCCTCGGGTCTTCCCTCGAATCCTCTCTGCGCAATCGAGCAGGATCGCGACTTTGCACACTTTGACGTGACGGGGACGACGAACATGTCCATTGCCCTGCTGCCGTGGCAACGTTTCCCTTGTTCAGCTGCGGCTACCTGGCGACATAGCCCGATCTCGTGCGCACGCGGATCCCGCGCTGCCTGGGCGCCTCAGCGGCCACACGGACCTGGCGCAAACGGCCGTCCAGTGTCGTGTTCGTTGAGACGTAGCCGATGGTGTACGAGTTGCGAATGTCATGAGCGATGAGCCGCAACGCACTCGTGACCTGCTTGGGCTTTCCTGAACGAAAGGTGTTTCCGCCACTCGTCTCGGCCAGGTGTTTGAGGATTTTGGGATTGGCGGAACGCTCGATGGGATCGGGCAACGCGATCGTATGGATGACTGCGTTCGAAGCCTCCACGGCCCCGTCGATCTGCTCGAGCGTGGCACGGCTGGCGTTGTCGCCCCCATCGCTGACCACGATGAGCGCCTTCCGCCGCCGTGTTCCCTTCGCAAGGTAGTCCAATCCCGCGGCAATGGCATCATACAGCGCGGTGCGGCCATAAGGCCTGAACGCGCCCGTCACAGCCTTATGCAGTGTTTGAGCGCTCCCGGTGAAGGGGGCGCCGGACGGAAGAACCGGTCGCACTCGATCGTTGAACGTGAGCGCGAAGATCTCGTCCTCTGGATTACTGGTCTCGACGAAGGTCGCAACCGCCGCGATCACGGCCTCTGCGGTGCTCGTCATGCTCCCACTGCTGTCGATGATGAGTCCGACGGTTGCGGGAGCGTCGCTTTCGGCAAAGAACTGAATCGTCTGTCGAACGCCGTCTTCCTCGACGGTGAACGCGTCCCGCGTCAGCCCCGTCACGTACGCGTTCTTGCGGTCTCTCACCAGCACGTCGAGGACCACGAGCTCCGATCGGGCGGAAAACGCAGGCGCGTCCTGCGCCTGGGCGACGGACAGGAACTCATCTCGTCCATTGACGCCGCAGAGTGCGGCGTACAGCCCGAGAACCGTCGCGATCGAGAATCTGAGGCGCATCTGCCTTCCTGCGTCAGTGACGGCAGCTGCAAGCACGCCCGCCGTCGCGTCCGGCTACTTTGCCTCGAGACCGCCCGTAATGCCTTCGACCTGATGCCCGATCGCCAGCTCACGCATCTTCTGAATCTCCGCTGGCGTCGCAAACTTCGGGTCGACGTTGGCTTGCGCGCAGGTAAAGCCGCGCAGCGTGCATTCCGATGTGGTGTGCTTGATGCCGCGTTCCTTCATCATCTTGAACATCAGCGCGACCGCGTCCTCGTGGATGATCACGGCGTTGTTCGGCACGAACGTGCCGACACCGATCGCGTAGTCGACCGGCATCAGCGGCTCGACGCTGGCACCGAATGCGCCATCGTTCTTCTTGCCCAGGTCGTAGGCCGCGAGATCGGCGCCCTGGTCGACCAGATACTGAATGATCGCCGTATCACCCATGTTGCCGGCGACCATCAGCGGTGTGATGCCGTAGTCGTCCGCCTGGTTCACGTCACCGCCCATCTCGACGAACAGCTTCACCACCTCGAGACGTTCCGCCGGTGACTGTCCCTTGCTGTAGCCCTGAATGAAGCCCAGCCCCGCCGCGGCTTCAACCATCGTCTCGCCGTCGCTCGAGATGACCTTGGGATCCGCGCCGTGCGCGAGCAGCAATTTCACCAGCTCGAGGTCGCCGGAGAAGGCGGCGCGCATCAGCGCGCTGGCGAAGACGATGCGCGGCGAACCAGCGCGCATCCGGGCACGCGGCGTGTTGTTGACGAGTGCGTTCGGATTGGCGCCGGCGTCGAGCAGCTTCCTGATCAGCGGCAGCGGATCCTCCGTCACCATCCACGGGAAGTTCGGCGCGGTTTCCATGTTGCGGCGATCGACGGCCCAGAACAGCGGCGTGAAGCGCTGCATGTCGGTGTTGTTGACGTCTGCCTTGCGGTCGATCAGCAGCGAGGCGACGGCGTAGTTGCCGTTGAAGATCGCCAGGCTCAGCGCGTTCTTACCGTCACCGGCCGTCGCGTTCACCTCCGCGCCGCCCTCGAGGAGCGTCTGGGCGGAGTCGAGGTCTCCTTCCCGCGCGGCAAACATCAGCGGCGTCATCCAACCGCTCGCAAATTCTTCGATCTTCTGGTTCGATTGCGTGGCCACCGGCGTTCGGCCCTCGAAGCCGCGCCCGTTGGCCGGGCCGACGAAGTTGGATCGGGCATTCACGTCGGCGCCGTGCTCGAGGAGCAACTTGACCGCGGCGGGATGCCGCTCGGACGCTGCCCACATCAGCGCGGTGGTTCCACCCCACGACTCTTTGTCGTTCACCCTGGCGCCGCTCTCGAGCAGCACCTTGAGCGCGTCCGTCTTGCCGGTGCGCGCAGCCATCATCAGCGCGGTGTCCTTGAATTGCGTGAGCGGAGTGTTCGGGTCGGCGCCAGCCTTGATCAACTTGTCGAGCATCTGCGCGCTGCCGTTGAGTGCCGCCAGCTGCAGCGGCGTCACACCCTGACGATTCGGCGTGGTTACCCTCGCGCCGGCACGGATCAGCAGGTCGGCGATTTCGAGGTCGTCTGCGCGGACGGCCCAATGAACAGCGGTCGTGCCATCCACCTGCGGGGCGTTGACGTCTGCCTTGCGCTGCAGCAGCAGACGAACGGCGGCGTGATTCTGCTTCATCGCCGCATCGGCCACCTCGCTGCCAGCCGCAGCGGCGGTGCCGGCTGCGGCAAGCACGAGGAACCAGCATCGAATGACATGCTTCATGACGTCTTTCGCACCTTCTGCAGAATGGCTGGCGCCGCTGCGTAGTTCTCGAGCGCCAATGTGCCTGCCTGCTTGTCCACAATCACGTTCGTCGTCAGCGACGTGCGCGCCTCGCCGATACCGCCGGTGTCGAATCGCATCTCCAGCACGGTGAACGGATAGTCCGTTGCGGGCTGCGGCGTCACCGGCTGCCACGCGGCGACGTGTGTACCGAGACGCCGGTCGATCGCCAGAATGATTCGCTCGCTGCCTTCAGACGATGGCGTCCGGTACGCGGTACTTGATCGAGTAGCCGGTCACATCGCTCGTCCAGAGGTAGCCAACTGTCGGCGCTCGTCGAATCGCGCCGGCAAGTGCCTGCGCTGGCGTCAGTGGCGCGGCCGGTGCCGCCGCTCGACCGCGGCCGCGGCCGCCTGCCCGCCCTGCTCCGCCGGCGCGAGCCGCGGCGCCAGTTGCAGCCTCGCCTCGTGCTGGCGCCGGCGGCGGATCCATTGCCGCGATCATCGGTTGCCGCTCACGCTCGTCGGACCACTTGAAGATGCGGATGCGGACGTTCTGACCCGGCTCGGCGACGTTCGCTGACACACCAGTGAAGACGAGTTCCGGTGCCTCCGGTGCGCTCGTCTGAGCAGCAAGGGAGGCACCGAGCACCAGTGAGACGAGAATCGCGCAGGACAGTCTCATTGGTTCGGGTTCGTTCCTTTCGTGCGGCCGAGCCATTCGACGAGACGCTCGAGCTCTTCGTCTTCGAGTTTTGCACCGCGCTCGCGCATGTCCACGGTCACGACGCGCCAGCGATCGGGGCTGAATCGCGCCGCATTGACGCGGTCGACCTCGTGGCACGACGTGCAGCTGCGCTTCAGGAGCGCGTCCGCCTCCGAGTCGGAGAGGAATGTCGTGACCTCCTGCGCAACGTAGGTGCGGGGGAACGGTTTCGTACCGGGACCGAACTTGCTGACCAGCCAGTCGAGCAGCAGCTCGCGGTCCTTCGCCGCAAGCGTCACGTTGAGTCCCTGGTGCTGCTTGTCGATGTAAGCGTCCCAGCCCGGGCGATCGAGTGCATTGAACGCGTAGTCGTCGATGCCGTGACACGACGCGCAGTTCTTGAAGATGATCTGCCGCACCGGACCCTGCGGCGGGATCACGACTGGACGAGCTGGGCGGCCACCAATCTGCGCAGACAGTGTTCCTGTCCAAACCACGAAGCTCACGAAGATCACGAAAGCCACGAAAGACCGTTTGACTGGCCGGCCTGCGACGTCCTTTGCGTCACTCATATCGAGCTCTTCGAGTCCTTCGTGGCCTTCATGGTCAGGTCACACCATCTCGAGCGGCTGCAACCGTCCGGTGCTCGTGCCGATCTTGTCCATCTCGATCCCGTACAGATACAGGATGCTGAGCAGCATGTTCGACGTGCGCTGGGTGTTGTCCGGGAACACGAGATGACGGTTGCCCTTGAACGTGCCGTCGATGCCGCCGACGAGAATCACCGGTACCTTCTCGTGCGCGTGGCGATGCGAGTTGCCCATATTGCTGCCCTTGTAGATCAGCACATGGTCGAGCACCGTTCCGTCGCCGTCCGGGATCTTGCTCAACTTGTCGCAGAAGTACGCGAGGTTCTGGACGTGATAGCGGTTGATCTTCGCGTAGTTCGCGACGTTCTCGGGCTTGTCGCCGTGATGCGAGGCCCCGTGCCAGCCGCCGTTGAATCCGGATTCCGGGTAGCTCGTACCGCTCAGATCGCGGCCCAGCATGAAGGTCGCCGACCGGGTGATGTCGCCCTCGAAGGCCAGCGCCATCAGGTCGTACATCAACCGGAAGTGCTCGTGCTTGCTTTCGGGCAGGCCGAACGGCACATCGCCCTCGGGCTCCTTGACCGAGTTGTCCATGGCGATGCGGATACGGCGTTCGAGCTCGCGGATGTTGTCCACGTAGGTATCGAGCCGTGCCTTGTCGCCTTCGCCCAGATCGCGTTTGAAGGCGCCGAGCTCACGCGTCACCGAGTCGAGGATGCTCGCGTTCTGTTTGCGGCCGCGCAGACGTTCTTCAGGGCTGGTACCGTCGCCGAACAGGCGTTCGAACACGACGCGCGGGATTGACCTGGGTTGGCAGCGGCTGCGTCGACGACGACCACGAAATCGAGTTGGTGTACGCGCAGCTGTAGCCCCAGTTGCAGTTGCCGTAGTTGCCAGTGTCTTCGACGCCCAGTTGCAGCGACGACAGGATCGTGTCCTGCCCGTACTTGTTGGCGATGTGCTGATCGACCGTGACTCCCAGGAACGGGCTGACCGCGTTGCGCCGCGGCCGCGCACCCGACAGCAGCACCGCGCCGCGCGCGTGATCCCCACCCGGTTCCTCGTCTGTCGCCATCGCTTCCGGCATGTCGAGACCGGTGATGAGCACGACGCGACTCCGCAACGCCTCGAGCGGCTTGGTGATGAACGAGAACTCGAAGTCCCTGCCCTCCTGCAACGGGCTCCAGTAGCCAGGGGAGGCGCCGTGTGGATGCCAGACGCCCACGAAGCGCTTCACCGGTGCAGCGGCCGTGAGCCGCAGCGGCGTCAGCGCCGGCACCATCGATTCGAGCAGCGGCAGGGCCAGCGTGACACCGGCTCCTCTGAGGAAGGTCCGCCGTGCGATGTGCTTCCTGGCAACAAACATGACTGGCTCCTCGTTGCATGCGGGTCTAAAGACCCGCCTCTACTGGGTGCTCGTTATACCGGCTGATTCACCCTTGACGCGCATCTGGAACTGCGGACTCCGGACGACGCCCATGACGATGGCGGCGAAATGGTGCTGCTGCTTCGCGGCATCGCGCACGATGGTGCGAATCGTCGGCATGTCGGCGTACTCGACACCCCGCCCGAGCGCGTAGGTCATCATCTTCTCAGTGAACATCGCCACGAACTGCGGCGAATAGCGCAGCAGCGCGTTCCGCAGGCCGACGGGGCCGCTGACCTTCTGTCCGTCATGGAGCTGGACCGCGGCATCGATGGTGACGCCGCCCTCGCCGCCCTGCTTCGTGCGCCACTTGCCGTCGGCATCGAAGTTGTCGAGGGCGAATCCAATCGGGTCCATGATCTTGTGGCACCCCGCACACGCCGGGCTGGCGCGGTGCAGCGTCATCTGCTCGCGCAGCGTCAGCACTTTTCCAGCCGCCGCCGCGGTGTCCTCGAGCGCAGGGACGTTTGGCGGCGGCTCCGGCGGCGGCGTGCCGAGGATGTTCTCGAGCACCCAGACACCACGCTTCACGGGCGACGTGCGGAAGTTCTGCGTCCACGTGACCGCGAGGAAGCTCCCCTTCCCGAGAATTCCGCGGCGATAGTCGAGGTCGGGACCTAGCGTCACACGACGGAAGTGTGAGCCGTAGATACCCGGGATGCCGTAGTGGCGGGCCAGCCGCTCGTTGACGAACGTGTAGTCCGCCGTCAGCAGATCGAGGACGTTTCTGTCCTCGCGCATCATGCTCTCGAAGAACAGCTCGGTCTCGCGCTGAAACGCGTTGCGAAGCTCGTCGTCCCAGTCCGGGTAGTAGACGCCGTCGGGCGAAGTGGCCGGCAGGTTGCGCAGGTACAGCAGCTGCTGCGCGAAGTTGTTCACCATCGAGGCCGAGCGCTGATCGGCAAGCATCCGCTTCACCTGCTGCTCGAGCACGCGCGGGTTGCTCAGACGCCCCTGACTCGCGACGGTGATCAGCTCGTCGTCCGGGATGCTGCTCCACAGGAAGAACGACAGACGCGACGCCAGCTCCAGGTCAGTGATGCGATAGGTCTGGCCTGCGCGAACGGTCGCCGGCTCGCGCTCTGCACGCACGAGGAACTGCGGGCTTGCGAGCAGGCGCCGCAGCGCGAGCTCGATGCCTTCGTCGAACGTCCCGTCCTTGCGCCCCTCGCGGAAGAACTCCATCAACATCGCGACGTCTTGTTTCGTGGCAGGGCGACGATAGGCGCGGCGCGCGAGCGTCGTGAGGATCTGTGTCGCGCAATTGTCTTCGCTCGAGAGCGCGGAGCGCGATGGCGGAAGACAGGTGAACACTCGCCGGCGGCTGCGCGAATCATCCGGCCGTTGCGCATTGAAGGGACCGGAGATCCGCAGGAAGCCAATGGCCGGGTAGTACTGAAGCTGCGGGATGCTGTTGTTCTCGAGCGATTTCCGGTCGTACTGCTTGATGAGATCGAGACTGGGCCGGAAGTTCGTCTGCAGGAACGTCGCGCCTACGACATGCGAGCCGGCGCGGACCGGGATGGTGACCTCGAGGACGCCGTCGCCCTGATCGCCAGCCATCCCCTGGCTCAGACCGACACCTTCGTACTTGAACAGGTGTGCGCGCTCGCCGGCGATGATCAGCTCGAGCTGCTCGCCCGGGATGAAGCTGCCGATCCCGAAGTTCTGGATCGCGAACTTGTACTCCCCATCGGCCGGGAAGTCGTGGCGCACCATCATGCCGCCGCGCGTTCCGAACGGCAGCCCTTCGAGGTGGTGATTCTGCGAGGTGTCTCCCTTGGCGAGATAGGTGGCTTCGACCGGCGTCTTCCAGTAGCCGACGGCCATGCGCGCGACGCGCGCCGCCGCCGTCGCGTACGATTCGAGCAAGGTTGGCGAGATCGTCAATGAGCCGGCGATATTGTCGAAGCCGCGCGCCGAATCGTCCGGCGGCAGCAGCGTCGAGACGTCGATCTCGAGGTCGAGCAGATCGCGCACGGCATTCGCGTACTCCGTGCGGTTCAACCGATGGAGCACGATCGATCCCGGGTTCACTCGCGCCGCGGCGTGGCGATCGAGTTCACCCTCGAGCCAGTCGCGCAGCCCTTCGTACTCGGCCAGCGGCGGACGCGGCACGTCCGGCGGAGGCATGACACCGGCGCGCAGCTTGCGGACCACCTTCTCCCAGAGCTCCGCATGCTCGCCGACCTTCGACAGGTCGGTGTTTTGCAATGACAGATTGGCTGTATTGATGCGGTCGTTGTGGCAGGTGACGCAGTACTTGTCGAGGAGTGCGCGCTGACTCGCGATTGCTGACGAACGGCCGGCAGATGAGGCCGGCGCCGGCTGCTGTCCCGCAAGACGCCCAGCCGACACGACGATCAATGAGGCGAGAGCAAGCGCAATCCCACAGGTCCCGGGCCGAACCATCGTCAGGAACCCCCTCGAGGCGACGCCGAAGACACGTCGAGCCACCGCGTGCCGGGCGGCCACCGCCAAGAGACTCGCACGACGCGGCACTCGCATCAAGTCAGATAATGTCCATTCGCGAAGCGAATAGCCGCGGGCGTAGCCGCTCCTCTGACATATCACTAAACCTGATACAGATTACTCGAATTGACCGCCCCGGAGAGCTCGGCCATCGTGTGCGCCACCTGACCATCGGGGCGCTACGGATCACCCCTGGGCAGACACCACCTCCAGATCCAATCCGTGACGATCCAGAGCAATGTCCCCGCTGGGTTCTGCCCTATCGGACGCACGCGCGTGTTCTGGAATGCAACCAGCCGCCACCCATTGTCGCGTCGAGTTGCCACGAGGGTCTGAATCGACGCGCGCTCCGGCGCCGGTCGCGTCGCGCCTCTGAGAATGGTGCCGCCAGTAGCGTGCATCACCGCGACGTCAGGAGTCACGAAGCGGACGTCGGTGACGTCGCCGACCAGGCGCGTTCCCCTGAGGTGCGTCTTGAACAGCGGCGCATGAAAGCGAACGAGCTCCTCGCGCTGGTGGAAGCGCACGCCGTCGAAGGCAATGAAGTCGAACTCGTCCGCGAATGGCGCGGCGAACCCCTCCGCGCTCCCCGCGTTCCAGCCGTCCATCAGTTGTCGATAAAGCGCCCGAACGGCCTCCGCGTCCGACGTCACTGACATGGGTTGCTCTCCCCTCTGTCTGATGCTGATCGTCATGTGACCCACGATCCCATGCGCATGCGAGCGGCGTCTTTCCATGTCTTGCGGTCATTTGCTGGATCTTGCGACGAGCTGCATCGGCCACAACTCACCCACGCCATGGGTTCGTCCGCTGACTCCTGAGCGTCCTGTTCGGCGTGAGCCCGGCGTCCGGGCGTGTAGCGCCGTCGCTACCTCCATCGGGGCTGCAACGCTCGCGCCTGTCCCTGCACTACTCCATACAGAGCGATTGAACCGCCATGGGCGGTCGTAAGAGTTGCTCGTCTGCAAGAGGAGTAGGTTCATGACTAACCGAATTCGACATTCAACATTCAGCGCCCTGGCACTGGCTCTTGGCGCGCTACTCAGCGCCGGCGTCGCGTCCGCGCAAGACTTCGAGGATCCCGTTTCCATCGCGTGGAAGTTCGGCTACGGCCTTTCTGATTCGACGTATCACGCTGTCTGGGAGGATTACAAAGACCAGGGATACCTCCCCATTCAAGTGGAGATGGACGATGGCGGGGCCATCTATTCCGGCGTGTGGCAAAAGAACACGGATGACCGCGGTTGGGCGAGCTGGCGCCGGCTGACGAGTGACCAGTTTCACCAAAACTGGGATGAGTACCCGTCAGAAGGGATACCGTCCGATCGATCAGAGCTCAGAGGTCATCGGCGGGACGTTGCTCTATTCGCTGGTCATGGTCGAGAACAAGGAAGGACTCGACTGGATCTCGAACCGCAACCTCACCAGCGCACAGTTCGCCACGAACTTCGCGCAGAACAAGGCGAAGTACAAGCCGATCGACATCGACGCCATCGAAGTGGGCGGCACGATGTTCTATTCGATCATCTGGCTCGAGAATCGAGCGAACACGGGATGGGTCGAGCTGCGCGACATGACGCCCAAACGTCTACGGGCAGAAATTCGACGAGTATTCCAACAAGGGTTATCGCGTCGCCGACATCGAGTGCTACGAGCGCGACAGCAAGTTGACCTACGCGGCGATCTGGGAGATCAACCAGTCGGGACGTGGCTGGGCCGCGTTGCGTCAGATGTCCTCGCAGAGCTTGAAGAACAACTGGCACAAGTATGCCGATCAGGGCATGCGCATCACCGACATCGAAGTCTGCCCGGCAGCGAGCGGCGGGGGCAACCAATACGCTGCCGTCTGGCGCGAGAACGACGACCGGTTCGATTGGGCCGGACGTCAACAAGCCGAGCAGGCGCTGGCCGACTATGCTGCCGCGGCTGACATTCCCGGCGTTGGCGCCGCCATCATCCGCAACGGCCGCGTGGTCTTTCGCGGCGGTGCCGGCTCGCGGACATCGGGAACGGCATCACGGCGCACAGCGGCACGATCTACCGCCTCGCGTCGGTGGCTAAAGCCGTCACGGGCACGCTTGGCTACGATCTCGAACAGGCGGGCATCATCAATCTCGACAACCGCACCGACACGATCGTTCCCGGGCTGGGAACGCAGCACAACCACACGGTGCGTCAACTGCTTCAGAACTCGGGCTGCGTCGAACACTACACGTCCGATCAGTTCGACGACAGCGATACCCAGGTGTTGTACCCCTCGCAGCAGGCAGCTTTGAACGGCCACATGGGCGGCGCGATCAGACCAACTCCTGGATCATTTCCGGTTGCACGCCCGGAACCTGGAACTACTCCACCCATGGATTCACCATCGCCGCGGCGGCGCTCGAGATCCGCGCGAACGCAACCTTCGCCAGTCTGATTCAGACCAGAATCGCCGGCCCGCTGGGGCTCGACACACTGCGTGCGGAGGTCCGGACCTCTCCCGACTCATCCGGCGAACGAGCGACAATCAATGGGAGCGATGGTGTGACGAAAGTGAGCAATGGAAGCTTCGAGAACGTGAGCTGGAAAGCCGGCGGTAGCGGGATCGAATCGTCCGCGCTCGACCTCGCGTTGTTCGGCGACGGGGTGCAGCGCAATCGCTATTTCCCGCAGGCCACCCGCAATACGATGTGGAGTGGCGGAACCTCGAACGGACAGGCCAATGGCTGGACGATCAATCCCGGCGCCACCCGGGTCACCAAGGGCGGCGACAACCAGGGTTCCGATTCGAACATCCGCATCGATGTCGCCAACGGCATCACGGTCGTTGCCTTGACCAATACCAATCCTCCGTCGACCAAGACCAGCGCGTTGACGCAGCAGCTGCTGGCCATTGCGCAGGCCAACCCTTAGCCCGACCGTCGCACACGTCACAACAATTGCGACCGGTCGCGGTCCTCGCTGACAATGACGAACACCGCGCCGTATGTGCGCGCTGTTCGTTGTTGCAGTGAGGGCATGATTCCATGAGCGAGAAGTACGACGCGATCATCATCGGCACCGGTCAGGCCGGACCTCCTCTCGCGAACCGACTGTCGAAGGCCGGCATGTCGGTCGCCGTCATCGAGCGGCATCTCTTCGGCGGGACGTGCGTCAATACCGGCTGCATTCCAACGAAGGCGATGGTGGCCAGCGCCTACGCCGCTCATCTGGCACGCCGCGCACGCGACTTCGGTGTGGCCGTGGACGGTGACGTGCCCGTCGACATGAAGAGCGTCAAGGCCAGGAAGGACGCGATCTCTGAACGATCGCGCACCGGCGTCGAGAAGATGCTGCGCGGCCTGCCGCACTGCGACGTCTATACCGGCCACGCTCGATTTCGGGCGGCCCGCGAAGTCGCGGTCGGGGATCAGGTCCTGACCGCCGATCGCATCTTCATCAACGTTGGCGGACGCGCAGCGGTGCCGTCGATGCCGGGGCTCGAAGGGGTTCCGTTCCTGACGAACAGCTCGATGATGCAGATGGATACGGCTGCCGCCGCATCTCGTGATCGTCGGCGGCAGCTACGTCGGCCTGGAATTCGGTCAGATGTTTCGGCGATTCGGGTCCGAGGTGACCATCGTCGAGATGGGACCACGCCTCGTCGCACGCGAAGACGCTGACATCTCTCCGCGATTCAAGACGTCCTCACCAGCGAAGGCATCAACCTTCGGTTGAATGCCAAGTGCATCCGCGTCAGCCGGCGCGCCGGGGCCGTCGCCGCGCACGTCGACTGCGAGGAAGGCGATCCGTCGGTCGAGGGCACGCATCTGCTACTCGCGGTCGGCCGCCAGCCGAACACGGACGATCTGGGGCTCGAGGCCGCCGGCGTCTCGCGCGACGAGCGCGGACTACATCGTCGTGAACGATCGGCTGGAGACCAACGTTCCAGGCATCTGGGCGCTCGGCGAGTGCAATGGCAAAGGCGCCTTCACGCATACGGCCTACAACGACTTCGAGATCGTCGCGGCCAACCTGCTCGACGGCGCGACTCGCAGCGTATCCGAGCGGATTCCGGCGTACGCGCTCTACATCGACCCGCCGCTCGGCCGTGCCGGCGTGACCGAAGCGGAGGCGCGACACCGTGGGCACACCATCCTCGTCGGACAACGTCCGATGACACGCGTCGGACGCGCGATCGAAAAGGGCGAGACGAACGGTCTGATGAAGATCGTCGTTGACGCGCAGTCGCAGGAGATTCTGGGCGCTGCCGTGTTCGGGACCGGAGGCGACGAAGCGATCCATTGCGTGCTGGACACGATGTACGCGAAGGCACCGTATCCCGTCCTCCAAACGCGCGATGCACATCCATCCGACGGTCTCGGAGCTCATTCCGACGATTCTCGGAGAGCTCGCGCCTCCGGCATCGTAACCGTGACGCGACTCGGATCGCGACGCGCGCGGCTCGGTTCGACGGATCTCATTGTGAGCCGCATGGGTCTTGGCCTCGCCGCGCTCGGCCGACCGGCGTACATCAACCTCGGAAGACAGCCCGACCTCGGATCCGATCGCAGCGTCGCCGAATTGGAGCGACGATGCCATGAGATGCTCGACGCCGCCTACGCCGCGGGCATTCGATACTTCGATGCCGCTCGGTCGTACGGCATGGCCGAGAATTTCCTCGGCACGTGGCTGAACGCGCGTCACCCGCCGAGGGACGCGATCACTGTCGGGTCCAAGTGGGGCTACACCTACGTGGGATCATGGCGACTCGATGCGGCCGTCCACGAGGTGAAGGACCTCTCGGTCGACACGCTGCGGCGGCAGATCGTCGAGAGCCGTTCGTTGCTCGGAGATCGCCTTCAGCTCTACGAGATTCACTCGGCAACAATCGAGAGCAAGGTCCTGGAGAACGTCGACGTCCTGCGTGAGCTGCTCGCGGTTGCGTTCCAGCGGACTCGTCATCGGATTGACGGTCAGCGGGCCGAACCAGGCGGACGTGATCCAGCCGAGCCCTGCGAGGTGAGTGTCGACGGCGTGAATCCATTCCAGGTCGTGCAGGCCACATGGAACCTGCTCGAGCGTTCAGCGGCCGGCGCCTGGCCGAGGCGAAGGCTCGCGGGTGGGGCGTGATTGTCAAGGAGGCTCTGGCCAACGGCCGGCTGACGGAGCGCTCCGACGGCGAAGCACCTCGACCACCTCAGGAAAGAAGCCAGCTGCACGCAAGACGACAATCGATGCGCGTCGCTCTTGCGGCGGCGCTATCTCAGCCCTGGGCCGATGTCGTGCTCTCGGGCGCTGTCACCACCGAGCAACTCGAAAGCAATCTGAAGGCTGTCGTGCTCGCTGCCGGAACCCGCGGATTGGCCGGACATCGCAGAATCACCGACCGACTACTGGGCGCGACGCAGCGCCCTCGCCTGGCAGTGAGCAGCAGGGCTGTTCAACTTCGGGCTCAGCATCGTTATACAGACGACGTGGTCAGCCTTCGACGGTTGTCCACGCACGCGCCGCGCGCAGCGTCCCGGCTAGGAGGTAGACGATGGCGAAAGAAGGGAGCTACCCCAGGAAGTACTGGTGGGTTGTCGTTGTCGCCGTCCCGATTGTCGTTGCTCTCATCGCCGTTTTCCTGGTCTGTTGAAGTCGTCCAATGGTTCTGGCCGCCCGCCCGTGCAGGTCACGGGCAACAACAACATCGTCACCTACGGCTACTCGAAAACAACACCTTCGTGACCAACGTGGAGGTGATCGCCCGGGAGTACCAGGCGCACACCGGCCGGCCGCTCGACGACGACTCAAGCGACAGATAGAGCAAGCCGTCAGTGCTGCTCTCAAGAACGATCACACGCAGAGCGTTCGCCTCTTCGAGCAGATCGCTCAGTCTGCACCTGTGCCTGCCGTCTACAACAACCTGGGCGTCGAGTACGGCAACGTGCAGAACAAGCCGCGTCGCAAAAGGCGTTTGAGCTGGCGAAGGCAAAGGTCGCCGAAGAGGTGGCAAAGACTCGCGAAGGCACTCCACTCTCCGCCACACAGCTGAAACCGCCATCGTTTCCGGCCCGACCATCCGGTTTGAGCCGAGCTCGGTGCCAGCAATGGTGATTGAGCCGCTGAGCCCCCCTTATCAGGCGCCCGCCGAGATTCACGTCGTCGATCACGGAACGGCAACCGGCGGTTCCTATCAGGTGAAGTACAAGCCGACACCCGGCACACCGGTCGTCATGAATGCAGGCGCATACGATGTCCTGCTCAAATCGGGTGGTAGCTATGGAGCGGGATTCGTCGTTGCGTCGAAAGTCGAGGTGAAGGAAGGCTCGCTGACGCGCGTCAACCCGAACGCGCTTGTCGGCGGAATCGCTCTCGAGCCGCTGGCACGCGAGGGCTTTCCGGCGCTCAAGCAACTCCAGCTCATCGATCGCAGCTCCGGTGACAAGCGATTGCTGGCGCAGTCAACCGACAAACTCGGTGTCGTATTGCCGCTCACCGGCGGATCGTACGACATCGTCTACACGACAGTCGACGATCAGAACGTCATCGTCGGAGAATGTGACTGTGAAAGCAGGTGTCATCACGAGGATCGACACCGCGAATCAGCTCGCGGTCATTGTCGTGCACACGCCGAACGTCCACACTGAGCTGAAGGCCGTGTACGCGCTCACGGCGGGCACGAACCGCATCGCGAGCAAGGTCGACGCCTTCGAAAAGCCGCTGCTGGTCACCCCGGGCAAGCCGTATGACGTGGCGCTCGAGCAGGCAGCCGGTCTCACACACATTCGAAAAGCGATCGTGCTCAAGCCTGGTGAACTGGTGAACATCAAGTAAGCTCGTCTGCCGACCGGATCATTCCTCTCGACGAGCGACCAATCAACCCGCGCGACGTAGCAGTCCGCGAGCCCATCGGACTACACTCGTCTGGCCACAACCGCCTCGCGTACGATCCACTCCGGATAGACGTTTGCCAGGGGGGCCTTCATGGTTGAGCCAAGTGAAATGGACACTGGCGAGTTTCTTACCCAAGCGGATGTGACGGCCCCAGAGGCGATCTCGTCGGGAGTGCAGCTCGACGTGGCGGCGCTCTCGGACAAGGGGAACGTCCGGGAACAGAACGAGGACCACTATTTCGTGGCCCGCGCCGGGCGCCACGTGACGACGATCCTCACGAATGTCCCGTCAGGAGACGTTCCGTCGCAGTTCGGCGAGACGGGCTACTTGATGGTCGTCGCCGACGGGATGGGAGGCCACGCGGGGGGAGAGGTGGCGAGCCGGTTGGCGATCGCGACTCTCATCAACATCACTCTTCACGTTCCCGACTGGATCCTGAGGCTCGACGATGAGCATGCGCAGAAACTCATGGAGCGCGCCGCCGTGCGTGTCAACCAGGTCCACGACGTGCTCAAAGAGAGAGCCCGTCTCGATCCGCGATTGCAAGGCATGGGAACGACGATGACTGCGGCTTTCAGCCTGGGCAACGACCTGTTCGTGTCCCAGGTGGGAGACTCCAGGGCCTACCTCTTTCGCGACGGATCGCTCCAGCTCCTGACTCGCGATCAGACCCACGCCCAGATGCTCGCCGACCTGGGTGACATCAGCCAGCAAGACGTGGCATGTCATCGGCTCCGCCACATTCTCACCAACGCCCTCGGGAGTTCGCAAAGCGACGTGCACGCTGAGATCCGCCGGTGGAAGCTCGCCGACGGCGATCGCCTGCTTCTCTGCACCGATGGACTGACAGACATGATCGACGATGCCGGCATCGCCGCGGTGCTCGCTCGAGAGAGTCGCTCCACCGAGGCATGCCGACTCCTGGTCGAAGGCGCTCTGGCGAACGGCGGAAGGGACAACATCACCGTCGTTCTGGCGCGGTATTCAATGCCGCCTACGGCAGCCTGAATTCGCCCAGCGCGGGTGGAGTGACACGCCGCTGCGTGGGCACCGTCAATTGTGGAATCCAGTCGTACGGGACACGGTACGCGCGGTAGACGGCGTTGGATGCATTGGCGCCGCTGAACAGCGGAAACATGTACTCCCAGACGATTGCGCCTTCTGTCGTGGCCTCGAACATGCGTCCGCCGGCGCCAGCCGTGATCAGCGTGTTGCCGTTTGGCAATCGTTGTGCCCCGCTGATGTTCGTACTGAAGAACCTGGGATTCGCATAAGACCAGACGAGCTCGAGTGTCACAGGGTTGATCTCGAGCACGCGCGAGGTGGCACGCGCGAACGCGCCGCGGCCGTCGGGCGCGATCGGATTGGCAAAGCCATAGCCGCTCGCACCGCCGTTGTCGAACACCAGGAGATTCCCTGCACCGGGCAGCCCCTTCGGAATGAGGTGCGCATGGTGCTGGCCGATGATCTGACGAATCGCACTCAGCTCCTTGGACGCACTGAAGTCGGGACCGAGACGCCAGACGATCGACCCGTCGCGGCCGACAATGGCGAGCAGGCTGGCTTCCCGGCTGCTGATGAGGACGTTGTTCGGCGCGAAGCGCGTGTCTCCTTTATCGAACCACTGATTCGGTCCGAGATACGTTGCCGAGTTGATATGCAGCCAGTCGAAGCTGCCGCGCGCGGCGTTGAAGGCGGACGCCGCCTTGATTACCTCCCGCGCATCGGGAGCAAAACCGAACTCGTCGATGTGGTCGCTCGCTACCCACTCCCACACGATCTCTCCCTTCCACGACACCTCGATCAGACGGTCGTCCTCGAGCGGTTTGTCGGCGACTTTCGGCTGCATCCGATCGGTATGGGTCAGGATCAGCGTGTTGCCGCCTTCGACGGCGGGCTTGCTCTCTGGTGAGTAGTAGCCGGCTGGAAAGCTCTCCCGCTGCCAGTCATGGTGCTGACGCGCCGACCAGATCGTCTTTCCCTCGCGTGTCTTGATCTCCTCGTTTCGCGAGAACCGCCACATGACATTGCCGGCGAAGTCCCGCTGGATCAGCTCGAGCGACTCCTGGTGCGGCGGACGCGCGCCACTCGCCGCGACGACGATGCCGCCCGGCAGCACGCGTGCCGGGCCACCCGCGGAGTTGTTGAAGTCGTCCCACCGCTTGACGACGTTGCCGTTCATGTCGATGACGAGCACCGCCTGGGTGGCGAGCGGCGAGAGGACCGTGAACCCGTTCCACGATCGATCCGGGTCGTAGATCGTCGTCCCGGTGGGATACACGGACTGCGCTGCCGGTGTCGATGCGAGCGCGTGTAGAAGCGATGACGGCGGTGACGGCACAGGCGCAAGTCAGTCGTATCACGCTAATTCTCTCCAATCAGGTAGCGGCAGCATCGTGCCAGACGTAGACGTGTCGGAAGCCTTCCTGCCTCAACTGACGCTCCAGAGCGCTGGAGTCCACGGTCAGCGATTCAACGGCGGCAGCAGTGCCTTGCGCTCCGGCGGAAGATGCTGATCGATCGCGTTCATCATGAAGCCGACTCTGAAGTAGTCGCCCATGATCATCATGAGCTGCACTGTGTGCTGCCGTCCGAAATGTCCAATCATCTTCTGCCACAACTCGCTGCTCACGCGGTGCTCGCGATACAACGTGCGTCCAAACGTGATGAGCGTGGCGTCCTTGTCGGATAGGCCCGTTACGTCTTTGTTGTGCTTGACGACGTCGATGACCGACGGCTCGAGGCCCTGCTTCAGCCCTGCGGGCTCGTGAGCGGACCACTCGTACTGCTGATCGATTTCTCTCGCGATGATGAGGACCGCAAGCTGGAAGTACCGCGGACCGACAGGGCTGTTCACGCCCGAGGGGATCCCGAGGCTGCGCTCCCTGGGGCTGTAATTCGTGACGTGCGTCGGTCCCGGTCCTGGCTTGACGGCCGGCCGTTGGGCCAGGAGCTTCTTCCCTTCCTCGTCCAGATCCTCGGGTGCGACCGGCGGCAGCCGCGACAGCGTCACGGGATTGATGTCCGGCGGCAGCGCGGTTTGTGTCTGCGCGATCGCAGGCATGGACACCAGTAACAGTACGAATAATCGAACGCCCATGAAGCTACCCTCCCACGTCGTTTGTATTCGCCCCTGAGCCGAATGCCCCCGTGAGCGCGTTCGGCCACCCACAGACCTCGAGAACACGCGTGCAGATACTAGCGCGAGCGGCGCGTTCGCGAAAGCATGCGACGCGCGGAAGCGCACGAGGTCGCCACGAGGACATTGAACCGTGCAGCCATCGGACTCAAGCCCGCGCTGACGGACCTCCGCCGAGCGAAGTGGCGGGGGCAGGGATGTAGACTCATGGGACATCGATGACTCGATCAATCCGTGCGCTGATGATGTTGGCAGCGATCGTTTTCGCGGTCGGCGCCGCTCGAGCACAGCCGCAACTGGATCGCCCGCTACGCATTGCGGGGAAACCCAATTTCAACGGCATCTGGCAGGCGCTGAACACGGCGTACTGGAACCTGGAGGATCATTCGGCGGAGGCCGTGAAAGGCGTCTGGCAGCTCGGCGCGATCTTCGCCATCCCGGCGGGACAGAGCGTCGTGCGCGGCGGGACGATTCCGTACAAGCCGGAAGCGCTCGCGAAGCGCGACGAGAACCGGGCGAAGTGGCCGGCGGCCGATCCCGAAGCGAAGTGCTACATGCTCGGCGTGCCGCGCGTCACGTACCACAACATGCCGTTCCAGATTTTTCAGGCCGATGGCGACCTGCTGATGGTGTATCCGTTCGCGGCAGCGCACCGCGTCATCTACATGACCGATCGCTCGGAGCTGCCGGTCGATTCCTGGATGGGCAAGTCCGATGGCACGTGGGACGGCGACGCGCTGGTGGTCACCACGAAATGGCAGAACGGCCAGTCATGGCTGGACCGCGCCGGCAATCATGCCAGTAACCAGTTGACGGTGACGGAGCGGTTCAGGCTGCTGGGGCCGAACCACCTGCGGTACGAGGCGACGCTCGACGACCCGCAAACCTACACGCGACCATGGACGATCGAGATGCCGTTGTACCGCAATGATCGACCGGGACGCGCAACTGCTCGAGCACAAGTGCGTCACCGTTCGCCGACGGGCTGCTCTATCAGGATCTGCTTCGAAGGACGGCAAGGAGTGGACGTGCACAGCAGGACTGCAGATGAAACTGACGACGCTTGCGCGGCGGCTGCCCTGCTGGTGGCGTTGGCGCCGGCCTCGGCCCATCACTCCTTCTCCGCCGAGTTCGACTCGAACAAGCAGGTCTCGCTCGATGGTGAGGTGGTCATGATGGAGTGGGTGAACCCGCACTCCTGGCTGCACATCGATGTGAAGAAGCCCGATGGCTCCGTCGAGCGCTGGAAGATCGAAGGCGGCTCGCCATCGGTCCTGATGCGCCTGGGATGGAACCGGAACTCGCTGCCTGCCGGCACGAGAGTCACGGTCGTCGGCTTCCAGGCGAAAGATGGCTCGCTCCGCGCCAGCTCGCGCGACCTCCGATTCCCCGACGGCCGGAAGCATGGATCTCGGCGGCTCGGGATCCGCCACAGCTCAGGATCCGAAAAAGTAACGTCTCGCCTCGTGGGATCGCGCCCGCGGTATGGCTGCGGCTACGCTCCGGCCACGACCGCCGTCGCTAAGCGAACGTTCGCGCGCGCTCACCGGCGGGCCTGGGAGCGGCGACCTGTTCGCGGCGTGAGCGGCGAATGGTCAAATCGGGTTGCGAGGCGCTCCCGGTGCGTCGCTGCCGATTCCCACTGTCGCTACGAGCCAGCTGGTTACCGACACGATTCCGAGCTGTCGTTGCGAATTGTCCCAGAGGCGACGCGTGATCGTCAGGACAATCGCCGGAGACCCGATTTTCCACGCCGACGAACCGGGAGCCGATCACAGGTCTGCACCGGTGAGCCGACGCGATTCGCACGGCAGATCCACCCTCTACGGCTTCTTCTTCGCGCGCTCGAATCGCGACGTCTCGATGTAGTTGCGGATCGCTGTGTTGCCTTCGTGGCAGGCGTACTCGTACATCTTGTAGTCGTTATCGAGCTTCATCGGAAACGCCGCCGACCACTTCCCCGTCGTCAGGATCTCCGGATCCTCGACCGTCATGTGATAGTCGATCGTGTCCTGCGCGGTTCGCGTGAAGCGCTCAGTGAAGCGCAGGTTCGGGGTGGACGGCGTCAGTGCCGGCGACCCGGGAACCCCGAGATTGGTCATCGCCGTCTTCCCGTTGAAGTTCGTCGTCTCGACGACCAGCGTGTTCCCTTCCCAGCGTCCTCTCGACTCACCCAGATACTGCCTGATCGAGCCGTCGAGCGGCGGGCGCTTGTCGGTCGGGATGATGCGGGCCTCGTGCGCCATCTCGAGAAGAATGACCACATAGCCCGGGAACTGCATGATGCGGATGCCGTTGTTGTAGTTGCGAGGCAGCATCGATACCGGGAGACCGCGTGTGATGCACCGATCCCAGCTGTCGAAGTCTTCCGGGCTGTCGAAGACAGTCTGCCCCGGCTTGTAGCTGCCGCGCATCTGGTCGTAGAGCTCTTTCCCTCTGGCCGTGAGCTCGGGAAACCGTCCGTTCGGCGGGTCGATCATGAGCGACGTCTGCCGAGTGGCCTGACCCGCGTCGGCCTGAGGGATCGCCCCCGAGAGAAAGCGCGCGTTGCGGTCTTCCGCGCTCTTTTGCGCGGCGGCAAACTCCTCGTCGGTCAGGAACCGGCGTTCGCCGAACTGTTCGGGGCGCTGGAAGGGCGTGCTGATCAGATGATTGAGCGGCCACGTCCCGCGCAGGTCGGGCTCGCCCCACGGAGTCATCGGCTGTTTCCACGTGGGCGTTTGTGCCGGCGGCTTGCCCTGAGCGAGCGTTAGCGAGTCGAGGGGTTGCTGCGCCTCCGCCGGCACGGACATCGCCCAGACCGCCAGCACGATCCCGGCGCCGATGTGACCGAGCGCTCGACTCGGTTCGATCATGACGCGACGATGGTAGCATCGCGCAAAGTCGTCCGCCTCGGTGTAGCAACACTTGCTCTGCTTCCCGCTACAATTTCGCTCCATGCGCCGTCGCGATTTCCTCGAGCTGACCGCTGCGTCGCTTCTGCTGTCAGCTCTCTCTAACTCGTCTGCGCGCGCACAGGGCGCGACGCCCGGCCCGGTGGTCGAGACTACGGCAGGACGCTTTCGCGGGCTTGCGCTCAAAGGAGCCTTCGCCTTCAAGGGCATCCGCTACGGCGCCTCGACAGCCGGCGCCAATCGCTTCCAGCCTCCTGTCAGGCCACAGTCCTGGACGGGCGTCGTCGATGCGTTCGAGTACGGCCCGCGTGCGTGGCAGCCGTCCCGCCCGATGATCCCGGAGATCGGCGACGCCCTGACCGGCAGCGGGCCGATGGACGAAGACTGCCTGCGGCTGAACGTGTGGACGCCCGCCACAGATTGAGGTCGCCGGCCCGTGATGGTGTGGTTCCACGGCGGCGGCCAACGCACAGGATCCGGAAACTCGATCTTCTATGACGGAACGGAGCTGGCTCGAAAGCACGACGTCGTCGTGGTCACACTCACCCATCGCCTCAACGCGCTCGGATATCTGTGGCTGGCGGGCTTGTCCGGCGCGAGCGAGCGCTTCTCGAGAACGGCGAACCTGCCGCTGGCGGATCTGGTGCTCGCGCTCGAGTGGGTGCGCGACAACGTCGAACAGTTCGGCGGCAATCCGTCGAACATCACGATCTTCGGACAGTCTGGAGGCGGCGGGAAGGTCTCCATGCTCACCGCTTTTCCCGCGGCGAAAGGTCTCTTCCATCGCGCAATCATCATGAGCACGCTGGCCGACACCGCCGTCACCGGCCTCGAGCCTGCGCGCGCGATCGAGGCGGCCGAACTGCTGCTTGCCCGTCTCGACGTCACAGCGTCAAACGCCGAAAGGCTTCTGACCATGCCGGCCGAACAGATTGTTTCAGCCCTGACGGCCGGTGGCGGTCCCGCCGGAGGACAAGGCGGCCGGCCCGCAACGGGAGACATTTCGCTGCGCTTCGTTCCGGTGATCGACGGGCGCACGCTTCCCGCGCACCCATTCGAGCCAGTGCCGACGCCAATCTCCGCGACGATTCCGATGATGGTCGGCTCCAATGAATGCGAGGGGATTCCATACGGCAACCCAGACGATCCGGTACTGGACGAGGGAGCCGACCGATGTCGCCGAGCTCCGCGCCGAGGTCAAGCGGATCGTTTCTGTCAGCGACACCGACGCCGATCGACTCATCGAGCTGTATCGCTCGCGCCGCCCGTCCGAATCACTCGCCGACATCGCCGCGGTGATGGCGGGCGATGCATCGTCGCTTCGCTACGCGGCGCATCTCATCGCGCAGCGGAAGCACGCGCAAGGGCAGGCACCGGTCTTCCTGTATAGCTTCACCTGGCGATCGCCTGTGCGCCAGGGCAAGCTGCGCTCAATGCACAGCATGGAGTTGCCATTCGTTTTCGATCACCCCGATGCCATCTCGTTCATGACGGGCACGGGCGCCGACCGCTACGCGCTCGCAGCGGCAATGAGCGAGGCTTGGGTCTCCTTCGCACGCACGGGAAACCCCAACCACCCGGGGATTCCATCCTGGACGCCGTTCGACTCGACCATCAGACCAACCATGGTGTTCGGCCCGCAGGTCACTCTGCTCGCCGATCCCCATGGCGAGGAGCGAAGGGCTATGGAAGCCGTGCGCCGAGGGTAACCCTTCGAGACCTGTCATGAAGCCGGCGACGATCCGCTACACCGTCGTCACGCATCCGCATCCCGACCATCATGGCGGTGCGAAGCTCCTTCAGGATGACGCAGGAACTCAAAGCCAGTTCCCGGGCCGTGGAGGATGCCCGTCGGGTACCAGGTCTTGTCACCGGAGAATGAGGGCCCCCTATAATCCTGTCCGATGTGGACGAGGACAAACCGCCCATGAGAACCCATCGCCTCCGCTTGCTTGTCGCCCTGGTTGTCGCCGCCGCGCCCGCGACAGCCGCGCTCTCGGCACAGTCCGCCACGCCGGCGCCCTCGATGCGCGGCGACGGTCCGGCCCCGGCGCCGAAGCCGTTCAGCATCACCCGTTCCGATCCCGGGCTCGACGCGATCGTGGCCGCCGACAGCACAGCCGAACTCCTTGCCACCGGCTTCGGCCTCAACGAAGGCCCGGTGTGGGTGCGCGATGGACAGTCGGGCTACCTGCTCGTCGGAGGTCTGCTCGACAACGTGATCTACAAGGTCGCGGCCGACAAGACCGTGTCGGTGTTCATGGAGAAGGCCGGCTACACCGGCAACGACGTCAATCACACGGGCACGCAGACGCGCAGCGGGCGCTCGCACGTGCTCCTCATCGGCCCGAGCTGCGCCAGCCTCGACTCGCAGGGGCGTCTGATCTGGTGCGCCGACAATGATCGCACCGTGATGCGCCTCGAGAAGGACGGCACGACACGCACCGTGCTGTCGTCGGGGTCGAGCGACGGCAAGCGCTTCAGCGGCCCGAACGACATCGTGGTGGCGAAGGACGACGCGGTGTTTCTCACCGACAACGATTTCGGCTTGCGCGACGGGGGCAAGAATCCCGACAAGCAGATGCCGAACGGCATCTGGCGGATCAAGGACGGGAAATCGACGATGGTGCTCGAAGCGACGGTGCTTGGCGGCATCCCGAACGGCATCGCGCTCTCGCCAGACGAGCAGTACCTCTACGCCAACGCCGGACAGCGGATGATGCGCTACGAGGTAAAGGCCGACGGTTCGTTTGGGCCGGGCAGCCTATTCACCCAGGGGCCGGGCATCGGCGACGGCATGAAAGTGGACACGCTTGGCAACGTCTACTCCACGAGCGGCGCAGGCCCCGGCATCGTCCGCATCACGTGCACCGACCGGCACGCTCCTCGGTTACCTCAATCTGCCAATCGTCGGCGGGGAGCCGAAGCGTCAGATCTGCGCGACCAACGTCGCGTTCGGAGACCTCGATGCCAGGAGCCTCTACGTCACCGCCTGCGACCACGTCTACCGCATCCGCCTCAAAGTGGCGGGCGTAATGCCGGGACCGGCGGTGCGCTGACGCGGCGACGGTCTTCAGGGCACGGGGCCTGCCCAAGACGACTCACGTGTCGAGCGCTTCTGCTGCTCGCGTCGTAATGGCCGCTGGAAGTTCACCAGTGGCATGCGGACTCGAACATCCCGGGCGGACTTGACGAACTGCGGCCCGATCCGATGCTTGTATGACGCGCGACAGTCTATCAGGAGACACCATGCAGAGACGCGATTTCGTGACGGCAGCAGTAGCCGGAGCCGCCGGCCTCGGGGCCGGCAAGTGGGTCTCGGACCGGCAATGGGCCCCGACGCTCGAGCGGGAGCAGGCCCGGAGTCAAGAGCTCGAGCGTCGCGCACTCCCCGAACACGCGCGCATGACCTTCTCGCAGCAGGGCGAGGACATCGTTCTCTTTCACGTCATCAGGGATCTCCTGCGCGTCGAGCGCGCCACCTACATCGACGTCGGCGCCGCCGAGCCCGTGCTGAGCAATAACACGTACCTGCTGTGGGGCGTCGGCCACCGCGGCGTTCTGGTCGAACCCAATCCGGCATTCGCCAAGAAACTGCGCGATTACCGGCCCGGTGACAAGGTCGTGGAGGCGGGCGTCGGCGTGACCGACGCGACGGAAGCCGACTACTACGAGATCAAAGGCAATCCGATGCTCAACACGTTCTCGCCCGACCAGGTGAAGATGCTGCAGCAAGGGAAGAGCGAAAACGTCGTCGAGCGTGTGCGGAAGATGCCACTCATCAACCTCAACCGGCTCATCACCGAACACCTGGGCAAGGCTCCGGACGTGCTGTCGACCGACATCGAGGGCCTCGATTACGACATCATTCGATCGCTCGACCTGTCACGCTTCCGCCCTGGCGCGATCTGCGCGGAGACCGTCGCAATGAGCGCCGCTGGCGTCAACTCGGACATCACGACGTATCTGCTCGCACAGGGCTACGTCGTGCGCGGCGGGTCGACGGTCAATACGATCTACGTCGATTCGAAGCGGCTGCCGGCATAGCCGACCTGCGCGACCAACGTCGCGTTCGGTTATCAGCTACGTGCCTCGCCCCCACAGCAGACAGTAACGCCTGAGCACGAACTGGAGGTTGGCCTCGTAGTTCGGCCAACTCGCATACTTGGGCAGCTTCAGCGTGCTCTCGACTGGATCCCAACATCGCCCCTGCTGCGCCTCGGCTCTCACCGCGGCCGATGCGTCCTGGAGGAACGTCAGCTGATCCTGCGCGTCCTGCTTGGTGCCGAGCCGGCCGCCCGCGCCCGGATGCCCAGGCACGAGACGCTCCCAGTCCATCGCGAGGATCTGCTTGATGGAGCCTTCGGCTTCGAGCGATGGAAGTCGATCATGCCGCGGCCGGGCACCTGACCGACGGGCAGCAGATCGACGACGAAGAGGATCCGCTCGCGCGGCAGCCGCATGACGAGCGTGCTGTCGGAATGGTTCAGACCGACATAGTTGAGCTCGACTGTCGTTCCCGCCCAGCGTGATCGTATGCCGGCGGTCGATGGTCTCGTCCGGCAGCACGGTATTCGGGTTCCTTCAGCACCTCGAGACGCTCTTTCGCACGCCGGTGCGCGACGAAGCGCGCGCCCGCAGTCTTGAACGCCCGGCCGCCGGCGATGTGATCGAAGTGATGATGGCTGTAGATCACGTACCGAATCGGTTGGTTGGTGATCTTCCGGATTTCGGCGAGGTACTGATCGCCACCCTGTGGGCGCCCATACCCGACCGGATCGGTGACGATCACGCCTTCGCTGGTCACGATGAACATCGACTGGCTGTTCTGATTGCGGAATGTGTAGACGTTGTCGGTCCCTTCGATCTTCCTGGTTTCAATCTGCGGCGCCTGCGCGGCCGGTGCAGGCGCTTGTGTCTGGGAGAACACCTGTGAGGCGAGAGTGGCACAGGCAGCGAGTGTCAGAATCGTGCGGTACATAGACAACTCCAACTTCGACCACCTTATATACCGAAAACCGTCCCACCAGAAGCGAAGTCCCAGAATCCACTCTGAGGTAGGATCGCGGCCAGGCAGTGGCGCGGATCCGCGAGCGCGACTCAGATTCCAGACCATGGATTCAGACCGGCGTGTTCGGAATCCACGCGCGGGTCGTTCCATCAATGGACCGAACAGCCACATCTCCGAGGAGGGTCCGACGTGGCCAAAAAGACTGCGACTCCCGTCATCACCAGCCGGCGATTCTGTGCCGCGCGATTCCCGGCCCCTCCGAAATTGTCGAAGGACGTGTCGCCGGACCGCGCACGGCTCATTCGCCAGACCGCCAACCGCTGGTTGAACGGGACCACCCTCCGATACTGGTTCTTCGAAAGCCCGGCCAAGTGGACGGCGCCCAAGAAGGAGCTGGACGTCGTCCGCGCGGCATTCAAGTCCTGGAAGGCGCTGGGCATCGGGCTCGACTTCCTCGAGGTCAAGAAGCAGGCGGACGCGGACATCCGCGTCGCGTTCCAGCAGGACGACGGCTCGTGGTCGTACCTCGGGACCGACATCCGCACCCGGCGCAGCGACCCGCGGACGATGAACTTCGGCTGGAGCCTTACCGAGGACCCGCTGGAAGGCATGGACACGGCGATTCACGAGATCGGCCACACGCTCGGCTTCCCGCACGAGCACCAGAATCCCTTTGCGGGCATCGTCTGGGACGAAGAGGCTGTCTACAAGTCGCTTGCCGCGCCACCTAACCGGTGGAGCCGACAGACGACGTTCCACAACATCATCAGGAAGATCGAGCCCGACAGCGTGAAGGGGTCGAATTGGGATCCGGACTCGGTGATGCACTACCCGTTCGAGCCCGGCCTCATCCTCAAGCCCGCGAAGTACTCGAACGGCCTGAGACCGGCCGGCGGGTTGTCGCCGCACGACAAGGAGTGGGTGCAGACGTTCTACCCACCGATCGAGGCCGCCGACGCGATCCTGCTGGTGCCGTTCCAGAGCGTACCGCTCAGTCTGAAGAGCGGCCAGCAGATCGACTTCTCGATCTCGCCGACGATGTCACGGCCCTACGTCATGCAGACCTTCGGCAAGGCAGACACGGTGATGGCGCTCTTCGAGGAGAAGCCGTCAGGCCAGGTTCAGCTCGCGGCCGACAACGATTCGGGCATCGACCGCAACGCGCGAATCACGACTCCGCTGAGCAAGGGAAAGAAGTACACGCTGCGAGTGCGCATGAACGTCGCCACCGCGGGCGGTGAAGCGGCCGTGATGCTCTGGTAGGGCTATCGCGTCGACTGCTTCTCCTGTTCGCGTGCCCCGCGGAGAATGGCCTCGAGGCCGTAGTTCCCCTCGTGGCAGGCGTACTCGAACATCCGCTCGCCGGTCATCTTGAGCGCAATCATCAGCGTCCACGGATGTGACCACACGGTGGGGTCGTCGAAGGTGACGTAGTACTCGAGTGTGTCCTTCGCCACCCGCCGGAACTTCTCGATAGTGTGCAGCGTGTCGCTGGCACCCACTCGCGTGGCGTTGGCCACGTAGTTGGTCGTGTCCACGACCAGCGTGTCGCCGTCCCATCGCGCGCGCGAGTCACCGTGGTATTGCCTGATCACCGGCGAGATGTGCGACGCCTCGTCTGTCGAGAAGATGCGCACGTCGTGAATCATCTCGGCGCGCAACGCGAGGACGCCCGGGCCTTGCGTGATCTCGAAGTAGCTCTGATAGCCCGCGCGGATATTCGGTGTGCCATAGCTGATACAGCGCGTGCCCAGCGACAGGTCCTCGGGGCTATCGGCCGGCCCCCTCCCCTGCCGGGCCACGGCCTGCGCGCGTGCGCGCTCGGCCGCGCCAGGCGCGGAGCCGGAATCCGTCCGTCAGGCGGATCGATGATGAGCGAGGTGCGGTTGTCCCATACGCGCTCGGACAACCATGTCTGGTCGTAGTTGCCGACTTGCGTATCGGCGGAGCTGAACTTCGTCTTGCCCTCGATCGCGGCGGTGAAGAGCTCGTCGGCAAAGAACGCGTCGCCGCCGTCCATCATCTTCTGCGCGCGCGTCTTGAGATCGGCGAGCTCGGCGTCGGTCATCGTGGCGCGCAGGCCGAACTGCTTCGGCCGCTCGAGCGGCGTCATGCCGTTGTTGGCCCATACACCCTGGAAATCGGGGCGGCCGTCCGGCATCCGCGGCACGGACCAGGCCTTGTCCGCCGTAGCCTGAGCGGAGATGGACTGGCCGGCGACCACCACAGCCGAGGCGGCGATGCCCATCAGGACGCACGTCATGATTCGTCGAGGCATGGGCACAGTGTGCCCGAAATCGCGGTTCGGTGCGTATACCCCTTCGGAGGTACTGCGCCGGAGGTTCCAGCGCCTCACTCGTGGCGAAGCGCGCTTAAGGGTTGAACAGAGGCCCACGAGTGTGCCGATCAGAGCGACAGTCATTCCCTGGTGGATGACCATCGCCACGACCTCGCCACGTGCGCCGAGTGCCAGCCGGATGCCGATCTCCTGCGTGCGCCGCGACGTGGCATACGCCAGCGTGCCGTAGATGCCTACCGACGCGAGCAGCAGCGCGACCGCGGCGAACAGACCGAAGGTGAACAAGTTGAAACGGTTTAGAATCCGTCGTCATGCGCATCAGACGCGGAGTGATAGTGGGAGTGATGATGCTGGCAGCGTTCGTGTCGCTCGTCAGCGCGCAGTGGAATGGCGCACGCCACCCGGATGGGGATTGGCCGACGTACAACCGCGATCTCGCCGGCACCCGCTACTCGCGCCTGACGCAGATCAACACGAAGAACGTCTCGACACTCGTTCCGGCATGGTCGTATCGATTGCGGCCCGAGCCGGGCAAGTCCGTCCCCGCGATCGACAAGCCGGCCAGCTCGTTCGAACTCTTTCAGCAGGTCACGCCCATCGTCGTGAATGGCGTGATGTACCTCCCGTCAGGGAATCGCGTCGTCGCTCTCGAACCGGAGACCGGGAAGGAAGTCTGGCGCCACGAGCTGTCCGAAGGACTCGCATCGTTCCGCGGCGTCGCCTACTGGCCCGGCGACGGCAAGCTGCCTGCCCGCATCTTCTTCACGAGCCTGCGAAAGCTGATCGCGCTGCGCGCTGACACGGGCGCATTGGATGTGGGGTTTGGCAACGGCGGACACATCGATCTCGAGATCCCGTACGCCGGCGTGCCGGTGATCTACCGCAACGTCGTGCTCATGGGATCCAACTTCTTCGGGCCCGGTCAGCGTCACATCGGACCGCACCTCACGACGAGCAAAGGCGAGAAAGGCGACGTGCACGCCTACGACGCGCGCTCAGGCAAGAAGGCGTGGACCTTTCACACCATTCCGCGACCCGGCGAGCTCGGTCACGACACGTGGGGCAACGACAGCTGGAAGGATCGCACGGGCAACAACGTCTGGTCGTTCACGCTGACCGTTGACGAACAACGAGGTCTCGTCTACATGCCGGTCAGCGGTCCGGGCATGAACTACTACGGCGGCGACCGGCCCGGCGACAACCTGTTCAGCAACGCGACCGTCGCGCTCGATGCGCAGACCGGCAAGTTGAAGTGGTACTTCCAGAACATCCGCCACGAGATCTGGGACTACAACCTCCCACCCGCGCCGGGTCTGGTCGACATCAGGAAAGACGGCAAGACGATCCCGGCGCTCGCACAGGTCGGGAAGTCTGGCTGGATGTTCATCCTGAACCGCGAAGACGGCACACCGGTCCATGGTATCGACGAACGTCCGCAGGCAAAGGCCGACGTACCAGGTGAAGCCTATCCGGCGACGCAACCGATTCCGAAGAAGCCCGGTCCGCTCGCGCGTGTGAGCATGACGCGGAACGATCTCGTCACGGCGGAAGACACCACGCCAGCACACGCGGAGGCGTGCCGGGCGTTGTGGGACAAGGTGCAGTTCCGCAACGACGGCCTGTACACGCCGTGGAACTATCGGCCCAGTGGCGGCCCGCCGTCGATCGTCTTTCCAGGCATGACCGGCGGTGTGAACTGGGGCGGCACCGCCACCGATCCGGAGCTCGGATACATCTTCGTGAACTCGAAGGACGAGCCCTCATCGGGGTGGATTGCTCCGAATCCGCGTTACAACGAACAGACGAAGGACACGGAGTTTCCGTACGTGCAGCAGAGCGGCGGCACGCTCAGCGCCGAAGCGCGAGATGCGGAGGGCGATCGCTCGGTAACCTGCCCTGCTACCGTCCGCCGTGGGCGAGCCTGATGGCGGTGAACGCGGCGACCGGCGAGTTCGTGTGGCGCGTGCCGCTGGGCGTGAATGACAACATGCCCGACGGCAAGAAGCACGTCGGCTCCCCCGGCTACGGCGGTCCGATGGTGACGGCGGGCGGACTGGTGTTCATCGGCGCGACCCGCGACCGGCGCTTCCGCGCGTTCGACTCGAAGACCGGCAAGGAACTGTGGTCCGTTCGTTTCGATTACAACGTCACCGCGATTCCGATCACCTACATGGGCCGGAACGGGAAGCAATATGTCGCCGTCGTGGCCGCGACGCAGGGGCAGGGCAACAACGAGTCGCTGCGCGTGTTCGCGCTGCCGTAGGCACGACGGCTCAGCACTGGCCAAACCGCGCGTCGGGCGACACTGCGACTAACTGTTCCAGGCTCGCACAACGAAGCGCACGCTACCGCGCGCGCCAGGGATCTTCTCTCGCACGAATGGAATCGGAACGGACAATGTGCCCGAAATGAACTCCTCGATGCTGAGATCGCGCCAAGGTCCCGCTTCCTTGCCGTCCTGTTGCCAGTCGTAGCGCACCTGCCACGGGGACTCGCCCTGCGGCGGCATGAGTTCGACGATGACAGAATCCCTGAAAACGTAGCCACCCTCGAAATGATCATTCAGCCAGAGCTTCCGGTCGATTTCATAATCCGGAACACGGATCCCGAGCGTCAATGCATATGCCAATGTCGGTCGCGTCTTGTCGACCCTTCCGTATTGAGACAGGAACACGGTTGACACATAGAGCGGAATCCTTTGTCCCTTGGCCGCTTCATATGCAGCGTGCGTGAACACAGCGACCGAATCCTCTTCAGCCACGCGGCGCGTGAGATACCACGGCTTGCCTCGGGGCGAGGCCAGCAGCTCGATCTGGTACAACGCGTTGACCGTCTTCCCTTTCCGTTTGGCCTCTTCGATCGGCTCGGGGAGGCTTACCGCGTCGATGTCCACCCAGACGTCGATGCGGATGTCTCCAAAGAGAAAGCGGGTGAGGTTCTGATAGCCCTCCTCGCTGTTGACGATGCCGTACGGACCCGAGTGCGAGCGATAGACGAACGCCTTGGCGATCGGCTCGGTGTCGGCGATTGGTTGACCGGCACGAGTACCGGTGAGCCCCGCGTTCTCAATCCGCACCAAACCGTCACTGCCATTACCGGCAAACGTTCGGGAGAGCCCCATCGCCGAGTCGTAGTCGAGCCGATTACTACCAATGAGGCAAAACACTTTGGACGGCGACAGCGATTCCTCTGGTAGATAGTCAACTCTCCCCTGAGCGAATAGCGTCCGATCGATCTTGAGATACTCGGCGATCTTCTCCCGGTTGAAGTTGTCGATCTCCATCTTCGTGAGCCATGCCGGGACGTTCATGCCCCCGAGATCGATACCATTGTGCGGCGTCGCATACGTGAAGAACTTGTCGACGGCGCCTCGCATGCCCTCCGGGTCGCATTCAGTGTTTTGGAGAAACGCACGACACACCAGCCCGCCCATCGAATGGGCCACGAGATAACAGCGGAAGGATGTGTCGTCGGGATACTCCCCCTTCGCCATGACAACACGTTTCACGCGTGCAATCAGTGTGCTGAGTGCGATCGCGAACTCGGTTATCTCCGGAGTCCTCGCGTCGCCCACAATGGTCGACGACGAATCGTCAGTACCGGTGAACGATGATCGAACGCCGCGAAATCCCGTGCGGCCACTCATCCTCGTGGACCACATCGCTGCCATCAACGTAGACGTCCCGGTAGCCGAACTCCTTGGCCAGCCGGACGACCGGAGACTCGAACACGAACTTGCGGGTTTTTCGATCTTTGTCGGGCGTGGCGCGGAAAATTGTCGAGCCGAGATTGAACCCGCAGAACGGGTCGGCTGATGTCTCGTCGATTTCGTTGCGCGTGGCCGCAAAGCCACGAACGTAAATGATGGGATGAATCGACGAGGGGTTGACCTCGCGCGGAGCGAATGGATCGAATGCCATGCCGCGATATCCTACTCTTTGGAACTCGCGGCCGTGCCATTGCCATCGGCCTACCGCGTTGGCATGTTCGGCGGTTCGCGCCCGCGCAGGCCGTCCGGTGGGCAGTTCACATCACCGCGTCGCGCTCGAAGGTCGCCTCACGACGAGGTTGAGCAGACTGGTCGCGTAAGACGAGCGCGTCCATGGGCGCGCGTGATCGACCATGGTGCGTGCGCCGCGAGCTAAGGCGCGGTGGCCTCCGCCGGCAGAATGAACACGAACCGCTGGCCATCCCGACTGATGTACCGCGTCGTGCCGAGATCGCCCTGCGCATCGCCGGGCACGTGAAACAACACTCTCGGTGCGCCCGCCTGCACTCCGGACGAGGTCGAGATGTCCACGGCCATCACCTTGAGATCGGGCTCGCTGTCCATGAAGTACAGCTCGCGGCCGTCTTCACGCCACACCATCAGGCCTCCAGCGCCCTCCTTCGACACGCGCCACTTTGCGTCGCCGGCCGCCGCACCGGTCGCAGCATCGAAGGGACGTACGTACAACTCGAAGCTTTCCGTTTCGTTCGAGGTGTACGCGATGAGTCGTGCGTCCGGCGAGAGTACACCGCCGTTGACCAGGAACTCTTCGCGCGACAACTCGATCGCCTTGCGCGTCGTCGCGTCTCCGCCGGCCAGCGGCACGACGAGGATGACGCCGCCCGAGTTGAACAACAGATACTTGCCATCCGACGAGATGTCCCGCAGGTTCACCGGCGCACCCGGTTCGTAGCGGTAGATCAATTCTGCCTCGCCCGTACCATCGGCGGCTTTGCGGTAAATCCCCTGATAGCCGCTCGCGCGCGCGGACACGTAGAAGATCTGCTTGCCGTCCGGCGACCACATCGGAGCGAAGTCTGGCGGGGCATCGTTACTGATCGGCGTCGTCTTGCCGGAGGCGATGTCAACGACCCAGATGTCGGAACGTCCGCCCGGAGCAAAGGTATCGAACCATCTCGTCGCGATGCGCGTGCCGTCGGGCGAGAGAGCGGGCTGCCCATATCGGCCGGTCGGTCCGATTCGTCGCAGCACTTGGCCCTGGCGGTCGAGCAAGGCGAGCTGAGAGATCGGGTCGGCGGGAGCGGACGCTCCCTTCGGTGCCACCGAGTAGACGACGCGCTGCCCATCGCGCGCCACGTTGCCCCACCACAAGCCACCAAGATTCTGCGCGTCGTTGGTCGCGTCGGGGACGTTGAAGAGCAGCCGTGGCGTTCCCATCTCCAGCGCCGGGGAGGCTGTGACGTCCACCGCCATCACTCCATGCTTCGGCGCCAGGTAATACAGCTCTCGCCCGTCCTGCCGCCACGAGACACCGAGCCCCATACCAAAGCTCGGGTCGCCCTGAACTTGCCGTGCCGTCTCGCCCGTAGTGCCCGCCGCGAGATCCAGCGTCCTGACGAAGATGCCTTGCTTGGGCGACTCGGCCGACTCGGTGGATTGATACGCGATCAGGCGGCCGTCGGGCGAGATGCGTGCGCCATTGATCGGAAGGTCGGACTGCATGATCTCGATGGGTTTCGGTTCCGGCGTCACCGGCAGCGCAAACAGCCGGTTCCCCGCCAGTTGCTGCGAGTAGTAGATCAAGTATCGTCCGTCCGGCGACCAGTCAGTCAGCGAGAGCCCGAAGCCGGGCAGCCTGAACACGAGTTCTTCAGGGCCCGTGCCGTCGGCGCCGACGCGGTAGATCAGCTCCTGATTGATCTTGCGGAGGTGATAGGCGATCTGGCGTCCATCAGGAGACCAGACGAGTCCCGTCACGAGGTCCTCAGGCTGATTGGCGGCGAGCTGGACGGCTTTGCCCGTGTTCGCGTCCACGACCCAGACCTGTCGTGTCTCCTTGACGACCGCCACGCGCGTGCCGTCCGGTGACCAGACGGGAGAGAAATAGACGCCACGGTCGAGCGTTCGCACGACCTTGCCGCCACGATCGAAGACGGCGAGGCTGTATGGCGCGATACGCGGAATCAGGAAGCGCTGGCCATCAGCCGCAACCGAGTAGGTGTGGTAGTTGCTCGGGTGGTTGAGGTTCGCGTATTGGGTTTCGAACAGCGCACGCGGTTGGCTCGGCTTTAGAGTCGACCCGGTCTCGTTGATCTCGACGGCCATCATCTGACCGAACGTCATCCTGCTCAGGAAGTACAGCTCCTTCGAGTCGCCACGCCATCGCGCAAAGGCGCCGCTCTCAGTGGAGACCTTCCAGAGTCCCTCGCCGGTGGGAAACGGCTTCACGAAGATCTGGTTCAACGAGTTAAAGGCGACCCACTTGCCGTCGGGCGAGATCTGCGCGTGGGAATTCGGTCTGTCGTGCAGCGGCCTTGGCGCGCTTGGATCCTTGACGGGAATCACCCATTGGCCGGCGCCGCTCGCCACCCAGAAGACGATGAACTGGCCGTCGGGAGACCAGGCCATCGGCATTTTGCGGCTGCCGGATTCAAAGAGCAGCTCTTCACCGCCGGGGCCGCTCGTGGGTTTCACGTACAGTCCCCACTTGCCATTTCGCAGGGAGGCGAACACGACGCGGGTACCATCCGGTGAAAAGATCGGACTGGCGTTCTCCTGCGTGCCGGTCGCATCCGTGGTGAAGCGGGTCATCTGTGCCTTGGTATCCAGGAGCCAGATATCGCCGCCGTTGCGGTCGTGCTGGTGAACCGCAATCCGCCCATCCGGCGACAAGTCGGGTCCGCGATAGGCGCCGGGAGGACCGATCGGCTCGATCGCCTTGCCCGTGCGATCGACCCAGGTGAGCTGAAGCGGAAGCTCCTGAGCGTGCGCGCCCGGAGGCGCAGACGCGAGCGTGGCCATGACGACGGCCGCCGCAAAACCCAGTGGCACCAGGGGGAACCGACTGTTTACATACATGTGATGTCCCTCCGTGGACGCGAGCGGCGCCGCAGTATATGCCGTCCTGCCAGGGCACGCCGGAACGAATCACGAGATTTGACGCGTGGCTGCGACCAGCGCGAATGTCAGCGGATCCGCAGGCGGACGCGTATCGCAGGTCGGCCAGATCCATGCCCCTTAGACGGAGCGCAGAGGGCGCCAGTTCGTGCGGCGTCTCGGCCGCGCGGCCCCATCCTGGGCCTGGTCATGCGTGGAGGATGATCGCGAAGTGTGGGGCTCTTGTAGCCATTGCCTATAATCGGAACCCGTCGTGGCATCTTCTTCCGCTGAGACGCTGGCTGCACGCGCGGGTGGCGTGGGTCGGTCCGGGCGCCTCATAGCCGCCCTGCGCGTCATCACGGCGATCGACCTGGCCCTGTTCGCCTGGTACTTGAAAGCCTCGATCATCCGCGAGCCCTTCTGGGACATGTACTCCTGGGTCCTGCACTACTTGGACTACCGCAGGGACGGCGGATGGTGGGCCTATCTCTGGGCGCCGCACGACGTCCATCGGCCCGTCTGGATTCGACTCCTCACCGCCTTCGACATCGAGGTGTTCTCAGGGGTGTCGTATCCCTTTATCGTGTTTGCGACGGCCTGTCACCTGGTCACGGCATGGCTGCTCTGGCGTGAGTCTCGCCGCGGCGTACACGGACGATCTGGTGAGGTCCTCGGGTACATGGTTCTCATGCTGCTCCTGACCAGTGTGGCCGCTGTCAACTGCGCGGTCCCGCTCACCAATGGCTATCTGCACGTCCTGTCGGCGATCGTGCTCGCCATCGTTCTGTTCGATGGTGAAGGAGAGGCCCGCGCTCCCGGACGCTCTGCCATATGGCGCCGTAGCGCCGCCATCCTCGCCGGTGTAAGTGCGCCCCTCGCCAGCGCGGCCGGGTGGGCGATCTGGCCCATACTCCTGTGGGTCGCGTGGCGGGGCAATACGGGCCGCATGTGGATCACGCTGGTCGGGATTATCGGTGCAGCGTTCGCGGCGATCTACAACTACGGACTGACCGTCACCCTCGGAGACAGCCCCACGCCAGGTGCCGGCCTCGCAAATGACCTCCTCGCAAGGGCGAACTATCTGGTCACCTACCTTGGCCTGCCCTGGACTCGCGCCGCTGCCCTCGCCGTTCCCGGGCGCATCGTGGGTGCGTTGCTGTTGGCGGCTGGAATCTGGGTCGTGGTGAGGCGTGGTCTGCTTCGTCCTCCCGCCGGACGTCTAGAGCGAATCGCCGTTGCCCTCGTGATGTTCTCGCTCGCCTCAGCGTTACTGGCCAGTGCAGGAAGGGCTGGCGTCACCGGTCGTAACGACGTCCTGGTACCCGTGCGGTACACAGTGCTCGTGACACCGTTGCACGTAGGGCTCCTGTGGATTGTCTGGCCAGTCCTGGGCCGCCTCTGGGACAACCAGCGGCACAGGCTCGCTGTATCGCTGGCCATAGCCGGCGCGTGCGTACTTCTGCTGGTGCAGCAGATCGCAGCGGGCCAGATGGCCGCAGCCCAGACGGCACGCATGCGCGCAACGATCGATCGATTTCTGGCGGCGGAGACCGACTCCGAGATGACCTCGGTGATCTACATCGACCTGGATCAGGCCCGTCGGGAACACGAAACGATACGGCGGGCCGGTCTCTACCAGGACCTGAGGTAAAGGCGCTCCTCCTTAGGCGCCAGGATCATGGTTCATCCCTCGCGCCGCTCCGATTCGCCCGCACCCGAGACACTGTTTCTTCGATCGCCCCCGCGACGGCTGCCGCCTCTTCGGGCGTGACGATCATCGCGGGCTGCTCGCTGTTTCCGGTCGTGACAGATGCGACCTGTACAGATGGATCGAGGCGCACCGCTCGCGCGGCCGCCACGACTTCGCTTGCGCGGGAAATCTCTCGTGCGGCCTGCGTGAGGTGATCGGGTCTATTGAGGAACGCGCGGATCGCGCCTCCCGATTCTCCTGGAATCTGGTTGGCGCGGGTACTCAATCCACCCATGGCTCGCAGGATCCCGACTCGAGCGAGCCACGGCCAGGCAGCGACCATCTGCCCCCGGGAGGACGCTGTCTGACTGCCGAGCGGATCGTCGATGAGAACGAGAGCGACCACGCGCGTGGAATCGCGGGCGGCGAACAGACGCGCGAAAGCGGAGCCCAGTTCTTGACCCACCACTACGAAGGGCCCCGGTTCGTTCGCTTCACGGAGGAGCGTGCGGAGACTGTCGACTACACGCGCCGGTACGTAGCGGCCGTCACCCTCGCTCCAGCCCAATCCCGAGCGATCGTAGCTGCAGACACGAGTATTCCCCGCGATCCTCCGCTGTACCAGGTCCCACGACGACGAGATCGCACCAGCCCCGGCCTCCAAAATGACCGTCGGTGACCCCTTTCCGAGGCAGTAAATGTGCAAATGGTAGCCACCGCCATCGACGAGTCCCCCAGGACGCAGGAACCGATGACGCTCGAGCGAAGTGGCCACACCCTGATACGTGGTGCCGAGCAGGGCGAGGGAGGCGACGATTACCGCCGACACGCGAACCGCGCGGCGCACGCGCCGCGGAACAGCCGGCGTCATTACGAGCGACTTCTCAACGACACAGGACGACCTGACTCCATCGCGGGCTTAGACGTTGTCCAAGACGAATTTCAGCACTATCTGAATTAGCACGGCTGCCGGCCACAACTCCGACTTGGCCGCGTTGACGTCACCGACTTTACCACTGCTTTCTTCTCGCCTGGGATCGATCGGCTGGACGGATTTCGACCCAGCGCGGCAACCGTGCAGAGGGCACTTCTGCGGTTGAAAGGATCGAGGCGCTGGTCCCCCGGGTCAGACAACGAATTCAACGCCAGGCGTCGATGGAGACGGTCGCCCGCAGCGAGCCGCTGATCATCTTCCACGCCCCCTGCGTTTCGCCGCCGGCGATCACGATGTTGATCTCCGAGGGCTCGAAGATCTTGATCAGCTCGTCGGGGTGGGCCTTGAGACGCGAGGCATACGGCTCCACGCCGGCCACAGCGCGCGGGCGCATCAGGTACTGAATCCACTGATTGTCCCAGTACTCCCGCGCGGTCATCAGCGCGTTGTCCGCACACCAGGCGATCAGCTTTTCTTTCGTGTCGAATCCGAGATCGACGAAGCCGCGCGCGACGATGGGATCCATGACGAACAGCGGCTGACTGTACTGCTCGACGGCGGCAAGTGAGCGGCGCATCTTCTCCTGCCACGTGGCCCGCGGGCCGTAGCCGGCATGCGTGTACCGCCCGCCGAAGAAGACGCTGGCAACGCTGTCGCCCGGTTTGAATCCCTTCTGCACGTGCAGCGGCTGCCAGGGACTGCGCTCCTCCGCCTCGGGGAGGACTGCCGTATACGCGTACCAGTTGCCCAGCGAACCCATGTAGGTGTCGTCGGGAATCGACCCGCCTTGCAGGTTCTGCGACAGCAGACCGTAGGCGCGTCCAATCGTGGCATTGGCGTGGTTGTAGGGACCCATCGCGCCGATCCCCGAGTTCATCTCGATCTCGTTGCGGATGGGGCCGTTCACGACCGTGATCGTTGCGAACGAATTGGTGCTGCTGGATCTCGCAGAGATCCCGCTCGAGGCGAGCGCGAGAATGACCGGGAAGTACTCGGGCCGCGCACCCGCCATCACGGCGTTGACCGCCACTTTCTCTACGGTGAACTCCCAGGTACTCGCGAAATGCCGTCGGGCGGAGCCGCCCGACGATCTTGTCCGGCGGGTGGCTCGTTCCTTTGAGCATCGCCTCGACCCGCGCCTCCGTCGGCAGCACGATCGGAAGCGAGTCCGTCCAGTGGTTCTCCTCGAACAATCGCTGGAGGCTGTCTTCCGTTCCGGGATCCACCAGGCGCGGTGTGGTCCGCTCAAACGTCAGGCCCTGCAGATCGGCTTCATCGAGCGGTGACGTGAGGCCGTCGAGCACCTCCTGCATGAACGGCCGCCTGGAAACGGGATCGGTGCCCTCGATGTACGCGCGAAGATCCGCGGCCGACCGATCCACGACCGGCTGCGGCACATAGGACTGACGCAGGCGCGGCATGCCCATGGAAAGCGCCGTTGCCTTGCAGAGCCTTTGGAAGACGTGCGTGTGCACGGCGACCGAGGGGACGCCGTCCTGCTCCAGCGCCGCGGCGAGCCCGACGACCGTCGGGCTGCAGGTGCTTCAAAGACCGACGCCGAGAATGGCGGCGTCGCCGTCCGCGGCGATCGTCGCGCGCATCGCTGCGTCGTCCGACCACGTCTCCTTCGGCTGGATCGTCCGGACGTTCACGGCCGGCAGCCGTTCGGCAAACCATTGCCGCAGCTGCTCCATGAACACGTCCGTGTTGTCGAACAGGCAGTCGACCAGATAGATCGTCTTGCCGTCGAGCGCCGAGAGCCGCGGCGCCAGACGCTTGCCGACAACCTTGGGTGGATAGCCACGAGGATCGTGGACGGTTATCTGCTGACCCATTGCATCCTCCGCTCCCGAGCCGTCAACGCCACGCGTCGATGGAGACGGTCGCTCGCAGCGCGCCGCTGATCATCTTCCAGGCTCCCTGCGTCTCGCCACCGGCAACAACGATATTGATCTCCGAGGGCTCGTAGATTTTGATCACCTCGTCGGGGCCGGCCTTGAGGCGCGAGGCGTACGGCTCGATGCCCGCCACGGCTTTGGGGCGCAACAGTTGAATCGACTGATTGTCCCAGTACTCGCGCGCAGTCAGCAGCGCGTTGTCCGCACACCAGGCGATCAGCTTTTCCTTCGCGTCGAAACCAAGCTTGACGAACCCGCGCGCCACGATCGGATCCATCACGAAGAGCGGCGGACTGTACTGTTCGACCGCCGCCAGAGCGTGACGCATCTTCTCCTGCCACGTGGCCCGCGGACCGTAGCCGGCGTGCGTGTACCACCCGCCGAAGAAGATGCTGGCGATGCTGTCGCTCGCCTTGAACCCTTTCTGCACGTGCAGCGGCTGCCAGGGACTGCGCTCCTCCGCCTCCGGGAGAACCGCGGTATACGCGTACCAGTTGCCCTGCGATCCCATGTAGGTGTCGCCGGGGACCGACCCGCCCTGCAGATTCTGTGACAGAAGACCGTAGGCACGTCCGATCGTGGCGTTGGCGTGGTTGTAGGGACCCATGGCGCCGATGCCCGAGTTCATCGCGATCTCGTTGCGAATGGGACCGTTGATGACCGGAATCGTCGCGAATGAGGTCGTGCTGCTGGATCGCGCGGTCATTCCACTGGCGGCCAACGCGAGGATGACCGGAAAGTCCTCGGGCCGCGCACCCGCCATGACCGCATTGACCGCCACTTTCTCCACCGTGAACTCCCACGACTCGCGGAACACCGTCGGGCGGAGCCGTCCGACGATCTTGTCCGGCGATTGGCTCGTCCCGCGCAGCATCGCCTCGACCCGCGCCTCCGTCGGCAGCACGATCGGCAGCATGTCGGTCCAGCGGTTCTCTACGAACAGCCGCTGAAGGGTGTCCTCGGTATCGGGCTCCACCAGGCGCGGTGTCGTCCGCTCGAACGACAGCCCCTCGAGATCCGCATCCTCGAGCGGGGACGTGAGGCCGTCGAGTACCTCCTGCATGAAGGGGCGTCCCGAGATCGCGTCACTGCCGTCGATATACGCACGCAGGTGGGCGGCCGACTGATCGACGACCGGGTGCGGCGTATACGCCTGGCGCAGACGCGGCATCCCCATGGACAGCGCTGTCGCCTTGCAGAGCCGCGCGAACCGTTGCGTATGTACAGCGACGGAGGGAACCCCACCCTCTTCCAGCGCCGCGGCGAGCCCGACGACCGTCGGGCTGCAGGTGCTTCAAAGACCGATGCCGAGAATCGCGGCATTGCCGTCGGCCGCGATAGCCGCGCGCATCTCCGGATCGTCGGCCCAGGTCTCCTTCGGTCTGATGACGCGCGCATCGACCGCGGGCAGGTGCTCACCGAACCACTGTTGCAACTGATCGATGAACACGGCTGAATTGTCGAACAGACAATCGACCAGATAGACGGTCTTGCCGTCCAGAGTCGACAGCCGCGGCGCCAGACGCTTGCCGATGACCTTCGGAGGATAGCCACGAGGGTCGTGCACCGTTATCCGCTGTGTCATAGGGTCATGATCCTCGGTCGTAGAGGCTGGTCTTAAGACCCGCCTCTACCGCTCAGCGCCATATTCACGGGCGGGCGCCCTGCGGAGCAACGACGGGTGTGCGCGCCGGAGGCACGTAGCGGTCGCGAAGTCCCTTGCGGTATTCCGGGTACAGCCCGGCCGCGCCGCCACGGAGCGCGTCGAGCGGAATGTTGAACTTCTCCGTCAGTTCGGCGAGGTAGGGATTCGTTCCGGGTAGGTAGTGCGGCACCTCTCCAGCAGGCCTCACAAGCTCCAATGCGGGCTCGCACGGTTCTGGCGGTACCCGGATCGAAGGATCGTAGACCCAGGTCCTGCTCCGGAGGTACGGTTCCTCGAGGTAGATCGGGTCGTAGACGATCATCGCGATCATCAGGTGGTCACCACGGCGGACGATGTACTCGCGGATCGTGGCCTGATTGCTCGAGGGCACGCCGTTGTGCGAGAGCACCCCCTCGGTGAGATGCGTCGTCGTGACGAGCAGCGCCTCGCCCTGCCAGGTGCCCGTGGAGAAGCCGGCCGCGGTGTGACGGGCCAGAGGTGAGGGATGCGGGCGCCCATCCAGCCAGATCGTTCGAGGGTTACGGTCGACTGCACCGCTCATCTTCCAAGCCGAGACGCGGCCTGAGATGGGATCGATCTCTGAGCTGATCTGAAGGCTCTGCGGTCCCCGGACCACGTAGTGACTCGTGTACATGATGCACTGCCGTTCGGGCAACGCCAGATACGAGAGCATGAATGCGTCGGCGCGCGCCCGCGCCTCGTCATTGATGGGAAGGCCAGCATAGTCGCCTGGGAGCATGCCTTCGAGATCCTCGTGGCCCCGAGCAGCCCAGAGACCGGTGAGGTCAACCTGTGCGGAAACCGGCGTGCTGGCCAGCACTGTGATCGCGGTGAGCACCGAGCGCATCGCAACGAGAAGCCGAGGCCGTCTCGCATCCGGACTCATCATGATCGGGTCACCATCGCGCTGAGCACGGGGATGGGTCCCACTTCGATCCGTCCGGCTCGCGCTTGAACGCCGGACTGGTCTCATACGGCATCTGCAGATACGTCGGGTCCACGACCGTCGCGGCGATGACGAGCCAATCGGTTCCGTCCGGTTCTCTGAAGACGTTCCAGTACTCCGTCATCGAGGCGCCCGCACTGTAGGGCACGCCATTCCTGCGCAAGTACCCCGGACGCATGTTCGTCGTCTTCACTTCGAAGCTGGCGTACACCGGCGAGCGTGTGCCCTCAGAGGACACGCTCGCGCGTCCTCCGGTTCCGCCCGAGGGAAGACCGAGCCAGCGCGCCACCGAATCTCCCTGCCAGCTCGCGCGGCCGCGCGGCGGCGTGGTGCTGAAGTGCAGCATACGTGTCTGCATGCCGGCGTCCGTATCCACCCGCAAGGTGTTGTCGTCCTGCCAGCCGACGCGCAGACGCCCGGGGACTCGCATGAGGCCCGCTGCGCCATACCCTTTGCATGCCTCACCGGCCTTTTCGTCCTTCGCGGGATCCCACGCCTCGGCGACGCGGCGCGCCTCGGCGTTGATGGGAATGCCGCCGATGGGGCCGAAGAAGTCGCCTTTCGCGGGCATCACCATGCGGAATCGCCACTCCTTGTTCACGACCGCGACCCAGTAGCCGGTCACGTCGATTGGAGCAGCGGCCTTCGCCGCCCGCGCAGGAGTCGGCGCGCCACGTTCCTGTCCCGCGACGACAGCGGTGACGCTCATCGCAAGAACGAGCAAAGCAACGAGCCTGACGCGATCGATGTTCCGCACCGTCATTGTCGTGAGACGCCCTGTGACGTCAGACCCTTGTAGATCGCCTCGACGAACATCGTCGTGGTCCATGCGCCCGTTTCGGATCCGTACTGGCGCCGATAGCCCACCGTTGGATTGGCCCGCTGAATCTCCTCCAGCGTCTTCCCCTGCTTGACCAGGTCCGCAACGCGGTCGTAAATGACCGTCACCATGTCGCGGTAGTCGACCACGTCCGTCGTCCCGCAGAGCCGTCCGTGCCCCGGCACGATCAGCGTGCCGTCCTCCTGAAACGGAAACGGCGTCGAATCGAATGCCATGTCGACGATGCGGTTCAGACTCTGGAGGACGCCCTGAATGGAACCACCGCGGGCGAGGTCGATGAGCGGGAAGCGCGTCGCGTCGAAGACATCGCCGGTCATCAGCACATCGGACCGTCTGAAGTACACCAGGCTGTCCCCGTCGGTGTGAGCCGCCGGCTGGTGCATCACCTGGATCGCTTCTCCGCTCAGCACCAGCTTGCGCTGATGTTCGCCCGAGGCGGCCGAATACGTGCTCGTCGGCAACGCCGCCGTCGGAAACAGCGCCTGTTCGCCTGTCGGTGCCGACATCCGTGTGAGGACGCTTTCCTCGGCAAGAATCGCAGCATACTGCGGGTCGATGATGCCGAACCTGCGAGTGCCCGCTGGGTGAATCGATTCCCCCGCAGCCGACAAAACAGCATTGCCGCCGACGTGATCGGGATCGGCGCTGGTGTTGATGACCAGGCGGATCGGCCGCGGTGTGAGCCGTTTGATCGCAGCGAGCAACGCCTCGGCGGCGTCCGCGCGGCCGGCATCGGTGACGACCACTCCGTCCCGCCCTACGTGCACCGCGACGTTGCTTCCGGCGCCAGCGATCATGTAGAAGTCCGGCTTGATCTCGAGGACGGTCAACTCACCGTCGCGCTGCGGTGCCGGCGCCTGCGCGCTGAGACGCGCTGGCCGTCCTTCGACCTGGCACACGATGAGGGCCGCAATCAGCCAGGGGGCTCCGCCTCTCGGCAGCCATCTGTTCGCGCGGACAGGGACGCGAACGTCCCGGCCTGCGATGCTCATTTGCGTACCTCCTCGAGTGTGTTCGGCGCGCGGCGACACATGTTAGTTCGAAGTGTCGCACGCGAGCTAAGTGCCATCTCTCAGATACTGGTCGGCGCTCACCGCTGCTGCCGTGCCGTCGCCTGCGGCTGACGCCGCACGCCCGGCCGAACCGGAGCGGACGGTTCCTGCGGCGAACAGGCCGGGCAGGCTAGTGCGCATCTCGCCATCGACCGGGATCCGCCCGGACGGGTCGAGCGCGAGCACACGCGAGCCACGTCGTTGCAGGCGCGAGTCCCACATACACGAACAGGCCGGCCAGTTCGAGATTCTCTGTCTTCCCGTCAACGACGGCTCGCGTGCGGACCCCTGTCAACCCGCCGTTGCCGAGCGCTTCCTCGACGACGGTACCGAAGCGCACGTCGATCTTCGGATTCTCTCGCACCTGCTGGTACGTACGTCGCCTGCGCAGAGAATGCGTTGCCGCGATGCAGAACGATCACTCGTGCGACATGCTGCACCAGCGTCAACGCTTCCTGCAATGCGGAGTCTCCGCCGCCGACGACACCGACGATGCGGCCGCGGAGAAGGGGGGCGTCGCAGCTCGCACAGTGGCTGACGCCCTTGCCGCGCAGCCGCTCTTCGCCCGGGACCCCGAGCGTCTTCACCGTCGTGCCCGTGGCGATCACGACCGCACGTGCCGAGACATCGCCCTGCCCTGTCGTCACTCGCCAACGTCCGTCATCGCCGTGCAGCCCGCTCGCTTCCCTGGCGTCGAACTCCGCGCCCGCCGCGGCGGCCTGCTCCTGAATGATCGGGCACAGGTCGTAGCCGGGGACGCCATCGGGAAAGCCGGGATAGCCGTCGATCCGTTCGATGCTGACAAGGTGGCCGCCAAGGGCCGGGCCGGTCAGGACCCGCGTCTTCCGCCCGGCGCGCGCCGACGTCAGGCCTGCGGTCAGGCCCGCCACACCACCTCCAGCAATCACGACATCGTATTCGTCGGCTGACATCGGCCATCCACTCTGCGTTGCTCTCTTGGTCTGTTGTGATTTCTAATGAGGTTGTTCACTCGGGATTCCTTGGAAAGAATGGGCGTTACCACACGTTCCGTTCAATCCGAGAGGAGACCCCGAGTGAAGCTTCATCGTAACGCCAAGACGACGCCTCATATGCGCGCGTTGCTCGTCGAACGTGTTCGACAGCAGCACTGGACGCCCGCCGCGGCGGCGGCCGCGCGGCTGGGATCAGCGTGCGGAGCGCCTACAAGTGGCTGGCGCGGCACCGGCCGGCGGGCCGCCGGCACTCGAGGATCGCGCCTCCACGCCACAGCGTCAGCCGCGGCGGACGGCGCCGGCGGTGACGGCGCGGATCGTGGCCGCCCGCTATGAGCGGCGCACCGCCTGGGCCATCGCCGTCCAGCTCCAGGTCCCGCGCTCGACGGTCGCCGCTGTCTTGGCGCGGGCCGGACTGAATCGGTTGGCGCGTCTCACCCCACCGGCGCCCGTCACCCGCTACGAATGGGCCCATCCCGGCGATCTGGTGCATCTCGATGTCAAACCGCTCGCGCGCATCGCCGGCGTCGGCCATCGGATTCATGGCGATCGCCGGGCGCGCGTGCGAGGCATCGGGTGGGAGTACGCGCACGTCGCCATCGATGACCACAGCCGCGCCGCCTACGTCGAGGTGCTACCCGATCAAACCGGCGCCACCACGGCCGCCTTCCTCGCGCGGACCCTCGCGTGGTTTGCGCGCCGTGGCGTGCGCATCACACGCATCCTGACCGATAACGGCGGCAACTATCGTAGCCAGCGCTTTCGTCCGTCCTGGTGGTTCAAGGTCCCTGTCCGCAGAGTGACAACGATGAGGGACCAAGGACGAGGAACCAAGGACGGACCAAGGACTAAGGACAAAGAACCAAGGACTAAGCTGTCGCCAGCTTCTCCGTCGCCTCCAGGTCCTGCCGGACGGTGCGACCGGCGAGCACGTAATGCAGCGCGGCCCATGCGTTGACGACGCCAATCACCACAAGCGCGTAGCGCAGGGAGTTCTGCTGGAAGGACGGCGCGAGAAGATCGCTAATCAGCCCGGTCGCGGCCGGCCCGAGGCCGTTCCCGATGAGTGTCTGGATGAACAGCAGCAGCGACGTGGCGACCGAGCGCATGCGCAGCGTGGCGAGCGCCTGAGTCATCGCAAACGACGGCCCGAAGAACACGGCTGCCATGAACATGAGGCCTACGAACGACGGCAGCATCACCGCGCGCTCGGGCGACAGAAAAGTGAGGAACTGAAACGGCACGCACAGTAGCGTGGCAATGCCAGGCACCCACAAATACCATCGCCGGTCTTTGAATCGAACGCTCATTCGATCCGCCGCGAAGCCTCCGAGGAACGTGCCGAAGCCGGCGATGGCTGAGAGCACGGCGATCCAATAGCCCGCTTCGGCGACCGACATCTGATGAGAGCGCTGCAGAAAAGCGTTATTGAACGCGCTGCTCGCATACCAGACGACCGAGTGGAGCGCGGCGGCGAGCGTCAGGTGACGGAACGACTTCCGCTGCCAGAGCGTGTGCAGTACGTCGAACATGCCCGGCACAGGAGCGCGCTCGGCGGCGGAGCGCGAGACGCCGTCGGACAGTCCCCGCGGCGGCTCCTTCACCGTCAGCCACAGGAACAGGGCAATCAGAATCCCGGGCACGCCGGCGAGGATGAACGTCATGCGCCACCCGAGGGTCTGGTTGCCCCAGCCGCCGAAAAAAGCGCCGAGCGAGCTGCCAATCGGCACGCCCAGGGCGAAGATCGAAAAGGCCGTGCCGCGCTTGCTCTTCGGAAAGTAATCGGAGATGAGCGAGTGCGACGGCGGGCTGCCCCCCGCTTCGCCGATCGCCGTGCCGACACGCGCCGCGAACAGCATCGCGTAGTTCACGGACATGCCGAAGACGGCGGTCATGGCGCTCCAGGTCGCGACGGCGACCGTCAGGACGTTGCGCCGGCTCGAACGGTCGGCCCACGCGGCGATCGGGATGCCCATGACCGAATAGAACAGGGCGAACGGGATGCCGGTCAGGACGCCCATCTGAAAGTCGCTGGCGGCGAACTCCTTCTTGATCGCCTGGAGCGACGCCGCCAGGATCTGCGAGCGATCCATCGTGTTGAGCACGTAGCACACCGTCAGCGCGCCAAGGACGTAGTTCGCGTACCACGTCTTCGTCAGGAGCGGCGACTGCGGGGCCAGCGTCGGTTGTGTGTTCTGCAACACGTCCTCCCGATTTGCGGACGACAAGCGGACCGGCTTACTTTTCTGCCGGTTGAGCAGCGGACTCTATCACGCTAGCGGCTCCAGAGCCGCGGGTTCCTGGCGACCCACGCGTCGTCCGGCTTGCTCCACTCTGGCCTGGTTGCGAAGACGCGCGCGCTCCCGCCGAGCCGCGCCGCGGCGGCGTCCGCGTCGCTGCGCGTCGCGGCCGAGACCATCACGAAGCGCGCGCCGCTTGCCGACTCGAACACCGCGCCTCCGACCGCGTCCGCGCCGGTCGCGATCACGGCGAACGGCTCGCCGCCGACCTGCCATCCCGGCGCTGCGCCGCCGCTGCGCGCCGTCATGTGGCCGATGGGCGCGTCGACGATGTCCTTCTTCAACGCGTTCAACGCCGTCATCTCCTTCAGCAGCGGCTCGTTCGCGGCATACGCCGCGGCGACGCGCTCGACGTCAGCCTGCGACTCGTACATGACGAGCCACCAGACTTCTTTCGGTGTCGAGACCGCTTCGAGTGCGAGGTACGCGTTTGGGCAGCCCATGCGAACGCATACGTCCTTGAGCCGTTCTTCGATGCGTCCGTACTCGGCTTCCCCGCCGGGTCTGATGCGCTCGATCGTAATCTGCAGGATCGGTGGCGGCGCTTGCGCTGCGGCGGGAAGGAGCGTGATCATCGCGATGAGCAGTAACGTAGTTCTCACCAATCTCGAGACGGACGAAATCGTGGGGATCGTCGAGACGACGTTTGCCGTCGTGCGTGGCTGACAGCCATTGCGGGCCGATGACGGCGAGCAGCGCGTCGCACGAGGAATCCGGAGACCTTTCGTGCGATCCAGCACGCAGAAGAACCCGCTTCGGACGAAGGGACTCGATGTTTCTTCACTAGACCCCGGCAAACCAGTGGAAGTCGAAGTCCGAGTTGGTTCCACCCGTGCCTTTGCCGATGCCGGCCATCGAGTCGACAACGCGAATCGATTTCAGGAACTTGAGGTGCTTGTATCCGCACTGTCGTTCAACGCGGAGACGAAGCGGTGCGCCGTTACCTCTCGGCAGGTCGCGACCATTGAGTCCGTAGGCAAGAATCGTTTGGGCGTGCGCGACCTCGAACAGATCGTATCCCTCGTACCAGCCGTCGAAGGTGTCGATGACGACATAGCGCGCCGCGGGCGTGACGCCACCGGCCTGTTCGAGCACGCGCTGCAGCGGGGCGCCAGACCACTCGCCGATCGCTGACCACCCTTGTTCGCACACATGAGCCGTGATCTGCGTGCGGGCGGGCAGGCTTCTGATCTCGTCGAGCGACAGCTCGCGCGGACGCGCGACAAGGCCGCTGATCGGGAGTCGCCAGTTCTTGAACCCTTCCGACGCGTGGAGTTGGTACTCCGGGTTTCGCGGGTTGGTCTGGTTCCAGGTCGGGAACGGATCGGCCACGTCGCTTCGGCTGTACTCGCGCGCCAACTGCTGGCCGGAGAGGAGCAGCCGATTCGTACTCATCGTCAAGACGTCGGCCGCGCCGATCAATCCTCCGCGCACGCGCGGCGGAACGAACGTCTCGCGCGAACATCCCGTCAACAACAGACCACCGAGCGCAGGAACGCTCGTCAGCCACGTCCGACGTGAGATGCGCTTGCTCATCGCTTCCTCTCTACTTCCCGATGATCATCGAGCGGACCTTGATGAAAAATCCAGCGGCCGCGACCTCTATCACGTGCACGACGACGAACAGCACCAGTGCCATAGTGCCGATGGTGTGAAGCGTCCGCGCCGTCTGACGGCCGCCGAACATGTCCAGGAGCCACGGCATCGCCGCCGTAAAACCGGGTGATTGCGCGATGCCGGTCAGGATCATGAGCGGCACGAACACGAAGATCAGGATCAGGTATGACGTCTTCTGCAGCGTGCCGTACATGCCATGAAGGTCACGCTTGCGTGATCGCGAGGGCAAATGGTCGCGCAGTTCCCTTCGCACGTGCGCAACGGTCCACTCATCACGAGCGGGCAACATCCGGCTGCGAAAATGCTTCGAGTAGAGATTCCAGCAGACGTACACGAGGCCGTTGATGAGAAACACCCACGCGACGGTGAAGTGGTAGTTGCGTCCCCACCTGCGGTCGCCGAACGCGCCGGCCTCCTCCCACGAGATGCCCCAGTCCGCGAGCCTGAAGGCCGCCGGATAACCGCGATAGCCCGTGTGCCCCCAGTAGAGCTCAGGGAAATCGAGGAAGATGTGGACGCCGCTCCAGAGTAGATAGGCGCAGGCGACGACGTTGATCCAGTGACAGATGCGGACGTTGTATGAGTGACCGGTGCTCGACGTCTCGACAGCTGGGCGCCGTGGTTCGGAGATTGACACACCGTCCGCGCTCATCGAGGGCATTCTACGACCAGTCAGGGGCAACCTCCTGAGTCCGCACGGTGTTCGTCTTCGCTACGTCGCTCGCTGCCGACGCATCCGCAACACGCCGCCGGCCCAGACGCACGGCAAGGCGGTCACCACCAGGAGAATCGGACATGCATGAAGGCGTCAGTGCCCACTGAAAGCAGTGCGGTGCAGACGAGTCCCGCCACCACGCACCCACGTTCGTCCCCAGTCGGGGGCTGCCGGATTCTGTGTCATTCGTCCTAGCTCACCAGTGTGGCACCCACGAGTTCGATAAGCCGCCGAGCCGAGTGCCGGGTGTGAGGGGCAAGTATTGCGGATTATGCGGACCGGATGGGTCGTGAAGAACTTTCACACTTCGAGGCTCGGCGCTATGTCGCCTCGTCAGCAGTTCGATCAATAGCCGCCGCGTATTTTGCACTTGGCAGAAAAAGTGCTCGTAGGGCGGTTGACGGTCGAAAGTCGAAGCTCATTCACGAGGAGTTCACATGCGATATCTCACCTCGACGATAGCCGCCTTTACGCTCGCCGGTGCTGTCAGCGTGTTCGCGCAGGAGCAGGCACCTGCACAACCGCCGGCCCAGGCGCAGGCGCCTAAAGCGACACTCACTGGTTGTGTGGTGCAGGCGAAGACGACTGACGGAGGCACCGCGTTCGTCCTGACCAAGGTCGAGGGCGGATCAGCGCCCATCTACATCCTTGGTGGATCGGTGCAATCAGACTGGTCAACGAACGTGAACAAGAAGGTCGAAGTAACCGGACCGGTGCAGGAAGCGCCACCTGCCGACAAGGAGGGCGCAGCGGATCCGAAGGTCGTCCGTCCTGGCGCAATCGCGGTGGAAACCGTAAAGGTCGTGGCTGAGAGCTGCGCTTAATCGGTGTCCCGTCAACGCCCAACTCCCAATTCCCAACTTCCAAGAACGTGGAAGTTGGGAGTTGGGAAGCTTAGCGTGACGCCAGCCTTTGCTTGATCTCCTCGGTAATCGTCCAGAGATGCAGGTCGAAGATGCCGCCCTGCTCGCTGGACACCGACACCGTCTTGTCAGGCTTCCAATCGCCCATCGTGAAACGATGGGACACGATCCGCGAGCCCACCTTCAAGTCACGCCACAGAATCGGTCGGACGAGCAGGTTGAAGTGGTCTCCCATGTACAGGAAGACCACTGACACGTCCGACAGGTCTTTGACGTCGAGGGCATCACCCTCGCGGACATCGATTCGATCGGCGAGCCCCGCCCGCTCAACGTTCGTCTTCGACTCCCAGGCCTGATCCGGATCGATGTCGATGCAGATGCCCCGGCGCGCGCCTGCCCGGATTGCCGCGGTTGTGATCCTCGCGTCACCGCAGCCTGGCTCGTACACGACGTCGTCAGGGCCGACGGCGGCGAGATCGACCATCGCTTCCGCAACATCGCCGGGAGTCGGATGGTAGATCACGCGAACGCGGTCCGCCGGATCGTCAATCGTGAGATCCACCGTGACCGTCTCGCCCCCGCGAAGCTCCAGGGTCTTGCTGCGGGTCATCGTCGTGTAGGTGTTTGGCTTCCACGTGACGGTGAAGGTATATCGGTGAGTGCCCGCGTCGAGCGGCGCTGTTTCGACCGTTCTGGACGCGCCCTCGCCGCGGATCGCTTCACCGTTCACCACGAGCTCCGCATCGTCGGCCGGGACGGTCACGGCGATGCGTGATGTCCTGCGTTCGAGTGATGCCGTGGATTGGAGCGCAGTACGCTCCGGTGAGGTCGTCAGAGCAGGGGCAATGCCTTCAAACGCAACCAGCCCCGTGATGAGAATAGAAGTGAGCAGCATCGTTGATCGCACTCTGAACGATGACTCGTGTTGCCGGTCGGGATCAAGTGAGCCGTATAGGCTCCTTATAATCACGGCGATGGAAACTCTACCGGAGGAGCGCGCCGCGCGCGATCCGTTCCTGCGACTGCACGCAGTCAACGTCTACGTCAGAGATCAGGAGCGAAGCCTTCGTTTCTACCTCGACAAGCTTGGATTCCAGGTCGCGTTCGATGCACGAGTCGAGTCGGGTCAGCGGCTGGTGGCTGTTGCGCCGCCTGACGGGACGACGGTGCTCACCCTGATCCAGCCACTACCGAATTCACTACAGGCCCGGTTGATCGGGCGGGCGACGCAGGTGGTCTTCGTGACCGAAAACCTGGCAGCAACCTACCGCGAGTGGCATAGCCGCGGCGTCCGATTCCGCGGTACACCGCGATTGCGCCGAGTCGCCTATGAACCGGCGGGCTCAGCTTCAGCCGGGAAGTCCGTGTCCGAGGACCACGCGACGGCCTGGGGTGGCGCCTTCGCCCGTTTCGAGGACATCGATCGGAATTCGTTCGCGCTCGTCAGTTTCGACGAAGTCAGCCGCGCCGTAGAAGCGCAGCGCAAGGCCGCCGCCGAGCGGCGGGATGCGGAGCGGCGCGCCGCCCACGAGTTGGAGATCGCCCGGCAGGTTCAAGCGCGGCTCTTTCCGCAGCGACAGCCCGAACTGGAATCATTGGAGTACGCAGGCGCCTGCGTCCAGACGCATCATGTCGGCGGCGACTACTACGACTTTCTCGATCTCGGCCAGGCACGGCTATGCCTGGTGCTTGGCGACATCGCCGGCAAGGGGATTGCCGCGGCACTGCTGATGGCCAACCTGCAGGCCAACCTGCGCAGCCAGTGCGCCACCGCTGTGGAGCAGCCCGAACAACTGCTCCGATCGGTGAACCGGCTGTTCTACGAGAACACGGCCGAGAACGCATACGCCACGCTCTTCTACTCGGAGTTCGACGATCGGACGTGCCGTCTGCGATATGCGAACTGCGGCCACCTTCCCGGTCTCGTCGTCCGGAGCGACGGGACGGTCACGCGTTTGTCGTCGACGGCGGCGGTGCTCGGGTTGTTCACGGAATGGCCCTGCCACACTGCGGAGCTTCATCTGCGCCCGGGCGATCTGTTCGCCATCTACACCGACGGGATCACCGAGGCGCTCAACCAGCGCGATGAGGAGTTCGGCGAGGAGCGATTGCTCGACGTGCTGCGACGCGCTCGCGATCTGAGCCCGAGCCAGATCGTGACCGCGGTCTTCGAGGAAGTCCGGCGGTTCACTGGCGACCAGCAGCGCGACGACGTGACGCTCATTGTCGCGAGATGCAGGTCGCGCGACGTCGGGCGGCGCGGCTGACGCCGAGGTGGCGGCAACCTCCAACTCCCAACTCCCAATCTCCAATTCCCAATTGTTTGGGAGTTGGCAGTTGGAAGTTGGGAGTTGACCTGTTCTCGCCGAAATCAGGCCACGTCAAATCGATCGAGATTCATCACCTTGGTCCACGCGGCGGCGAAGTCGTGCACGAACTTCTCCTTCGCGTCGCTGCACGCGTACACCTCGGAGTACGCGCGGAGCTCCGAGTGCGACCCGAAGACCAGGTCCACGCGGCTGGCCGTCCACCGGGCGTCGCCCTTGGCGCGGCCACGACCCGTGAACGACGTCCCGTCAGCTGACGCCGGAACCCACTCGGTGTCCATGTCGAGGAGGTTCGCGAAAAAGTCGTTGGTCAGCGTCCCGGGCTGCTTGGTGAACACGCCGAGTTTGGACTGCCCGGCGTTCGCGCCGAGGGCACGCAGGCCGCCCACGAGCACGGTCATCTCGGGTGCGCTCAGCGTCAGCCTGAACGCCCGCTCAATCAGCAGATGCTCGGCCGGCACGTCATGTCCCTCTCCCAGGAAGTTGCGGAACCCGTCTGCATCTGGCTCGAGCACGGCGAACGATTCCACGTCGGTCTGCTCCTGCGACGCATCCGTGCGGCCCGCCGTGAACGGCAGCTTCACATCAACGCCGGCCTTCTTCGCTGCCTGCTCAATCGCCGCGTCGCCCCCGATCACGATCAAGTCGGCCAGCGAGACCTTCTTCCCGCCGGTCTGCGCGTCGTTGAACTCCTTCTGAATTCCCTCCAGGGTCTTCAGCACTTTCGCCAACTCCGGTGGATTGTTGACGGCCCAATCCTTCTGCGGCGCGAGGCGAATGCGTGCGCCGTTGGCGCCGCCGCGCTTATCAGTGCCGCGGAACGACGATGCCGACGCCCAGGCCGTGGAGACGAGCTGAGAGGTAGATAGGCCTGATGCGAGGATCTTGCTCTTCAGCGCGGCGACGTCTTTTTCATCGATGAGTTTGTGATCGACAGCGGGAACCGGGTCCTGCCAGATTTGCGGCTCCTTGGGAACCTCAGGGCCCAGGTAGCGCGAGATGGGGCCCATGTCGCGGTGCGTCAGCTTGAACCACGCCTTCGCGAAGGCGTCCGCAAACTCCTGCGGGTTGTCCTTGAAGCGCCGCGAGATCTTCTCGTAGGCCGGGTCCAACCGCAGCGAGAGGTCCGTCGTCAGCATGTTCGGGGCGATCTTCTTCGACTTGTCGTGTGCGGCCGGGACCGTGCCCTCACCGCCGCCGTTCTTCGGCTTCCACTGCTTCGCACCAGCCGGGCTCGTCGTCAACTCCCACTGGTACTCGAAGAGGTGCTTGAAGAAGTCGTTGCTCCACTTCGTCGGCGTCGTCGTCCAGGTGACCTCGAGACCGCTCGTGGTGGCGTGAGCGCCCGTGCCGGTTTCGTAGCTGCTCTTCCAGCCGAAACCCTGCTCCTCGAGATTGCCGCCCTCCGGTTCGCGGCCGCAGTACTTGCTTGCGTCGGCCGCACCGTGGGTTTTGCCGAACGTGTGTCCGCCGGCAATGAGCGCCACCGTCTCCTCGTCGTTCATCGCCATGCGGCGGAAGGTCTCGCGGATGTCGCGTGCCGCGGCGACAGGATCCGCGCTGCCGTTCGGCCCTTCGGGGTTCACGTAGATAAGGCCCATCTGCACGGCGCCGAAGGGATTCGCCAGTTGCCGGTCGCCGCTGTAGCGCTCGTCGCCAAGCCACGTCGCCTCGGACCCCCAGTTGACCTGCTCGGGCTCCCAGCGATCCTCACGCCCGCCGGCGAAGCCGAACGTCTTGAATCCCATCGACTCCAGGGCGACGTTGCCGGTCAGGACCATCAGGTCGGCCCACGAGATCTTCCGGCCGTACTTCTGCTTGATCGGCCAGAGCAGCCGGCGCGCCTTATCGAGGTTCGCGTTGTCCGGCCAGCTGCCAAGAGGGGCAAACCGTAGCTGACCCGAGCCCGCACCGCCGCGGCCGTCATGGATGCGGTACGTGCCCGCGCTGTGCCACGCCATGCGGATGAAGAGCGGTCCGTAGTGGCCGAAGTCTGCCGGCCACCAGGCCTGCGAGTTCGTCATCACCGCCTCGATGTCCTTCTTCACCGCCTTCAGATCGAGGGACTTGAACTCTTCGGCGTAGTTGAACTCCGCTCCCATCGGATCGCCTGCCGGGTGGTTCGTGTGGAGGGCGTTCAGGTTCAACTGATTCGGCCACCAGTCGCGGTTCGACCTGCCGCTGCGCGCGGGAGCCGAGAACGGGCACTTGCTTTCGTTTTCCATATGCGTTGACCTCTCGTGTGATTTGGAGCGCAGCCCGGTTACTTCTTCCGGGCGATTCTTTTCGGAGTTCGTTGACGGGATCGCGCAGTGTCCGGCTTCCGCCTTCGCGCACGCGATGGCCTGCGCGCCGTAGCCTCGGCGGAGGCGGTCGCCTCGGACCGAACCTGGCAATCCGGGCAGCGCCCCCAGTAGGCGACCTCGGCCTCGTCGATCTGATAACCATTGTCGTCGTGCGCCGTGAGACAAGGGGCTTTGCCGACCACGCAGTCGACGTCGACCACACGCCCGCAGATGCGACAGATCAGATGGTGATGGTTGTCGCCGACCCGATCCTCGAAGCGAGCCGGTGATCCCGCGGGCTGAATGCGCCGGATCAGGCCTTCCGACGCCAGCACGTTGAGCGCGTCGTACACCGACTGCAGCGAGATGGCGCCGATCTCCGTCCTGACAACGTCGGCCACGGCATCGGCCGTGACGTGGGGCTCACCCGCGACCGCCCGCAAAACAGCCAATCGCTGGGCAGTGACTTGAATGCCGCGTTGCCGAAGGAGATCAGCCGGATCCGCACCCACGGCCTCATACTAGATCCAATAATGGATTGACTCAAACATTTGAGACACGGTCGAGCTCTGGCGTGACGTGTCCGATGCCGTGATGGTCCTCACCGCCGCGCCTCGTCGCGTGGAAGGAGGCGCCGCCACTCGCCCATCACCGCGTTCTCCGTGACGTTTTTTCGCACGACACAACCG
>CAVRQR010000018.1:0-45911 GCA_963723495.1 uncultured Acidobacteriota bacterium
CGCAGACGTTGCCTGCTCTTCTGCGCGCCTTCGAGATCAGCTCGCGCGCCGCTGCCGTCGGATTCGACTGGGCGAAGACAGACGATGTGCTCGACAAGATCGAAGAGGAAGTCGCGGAGGTTCGACAGGAGGTCGAATGGGGTGCGACGGGCCACCTGTCGCGCGCCGAGGACGAGATGGGCGATCTGCTGTTTGCCATCTCCAACCTGTCGCGGAAGCTAGGCGTTGAGCCAGAGGCTGCACTCCGGCGCGCCAACGAGAAATTCACGGCGCGCTTCGATGCAATGGAAGGGGCACTCTCGGCCCGTGGCTCGTCACTCAGTGGAGCGAGCTTGGAGGAGATGGAAGCTGAGTGGCAGAGAGTGAAGCGTGCCTTGTCTTAGACCCGAAGAGATCCGAGCCCTTCGTGACCTTCGTGGTTTCGTTCATTCATGACTGTTTTCTTGAAAGGTCTTCACCCGGATCTTCGCTCCATCGGTCTCCACGGTGATTTGTCCATGCAGATCGGTGCGCAGCACCGAGGCACCGATCGCCTCGAATCGTGACAGAACCTCTGGTGCCGGGTGCCCAAACGTGTTCCCCCGCCCCGCGCTGATCAACGCGAACTGCGGTCGCCATTCGGAGAGCAGTTCGTTCGATGACGATGTGCGGCTGCCGTGATGTGCGACCTTGAGCACGCGCGTTGGAGCGCGGGTCAGCCGCGGAAGAATCTCCCGTTCGACATCCGCTGAGATGTCGCCGGTCAGTAGCACCGCGACGTTACCGTAAACGATCTCGAGCACCACTGAATCGTCATTGCGAACGCGTCGACGCTCCCAATCCGGCGGCGGAGGATGCAGCACGCGGATCCGCACATCTCCTTCTCGTGTTGTCTCCCCTCTCCTCCGAAAGGCAAAGGGAACACCTTTACCGGTGGCGGCGGCAGTGACGTCCTGCGTGGGCCGATGATTTGGAACGGAGACTCCCATCCACAGCTCGCGTGGGCTGAAATCGGCGAGCACGTCGAGCGCGCCGCCAAGATGATCGGGATCGCCGTGTGTGATCAGCAACGTGTCGAGGCCCCTGATGCCGCGGGCCCACAACGCTGGTGCCAGGACGCGAGCGCCGATGTCGAAGGACCCGCCAAATGGCGCCCCGCCGCTGTCGATCAGTAGCCGCCGGCCGCCTGGCGTCTCGATCAGCATCGACTCACCCTGTCCCACGTCGAACATCGTCAACCGAAGGCCTCGGCCGATTTCGTTCGCACCCGCAAAGGGCCATTCGAGAAGCCCAATCACCACGAATGTCGCAGTCAGCCAGACGGAGACGCCGACGAGTCGATATGCAACTCTCCTTCCGAGAAGCATCGCAACCAGCGCCGCGTAGTAGGTCACGACAATGAAGGTCCCCGGCGGCGGGACGCGAGCCGTTGACCATGGCGCGAGAGTGGTCAGGTTCGCGCTGTCGACCAATGCCTTTGCCGCGAGGTGAGCCGCCCAGCCGGCGGGAGCGGCGATGCTGGCAACGTTGTCGAAGATTGCCATGATGAGGGCCGCGACCTGAACGACGCCCATGAGCGGGACGGCGGCGATATTGAGCACCAATCCCGCGCCGGTCACACGCGAGAAGAGCGATGCCGACACCGGAAGCAACGCGACCTCAATCGCCAACGACGCAACGGGCGGCGCCGCGAGCCACGACAACCATTTGAGGCGACCGGTCAACCTCATGCCGGCGCGTGCGCCCTCGATGAGCGCGAGCGTCGCGCCAAAAGTCAGGATGAAGCCAGCGTCACGTACGTCGAGAGGCCTGACGACAATCATCAATGCGGCAGCGACCGATAGCGTTTGCCACCCGCCGGTCCGCTGGTCGATCGCGCGCGCCGCGAAGTACAAGCCCGCCATCAACGTGGCACGCCACACCGACGGCCCGGCTGTGACGACGAGGGCGTAGCAACCGAGGACGACGATGGCCATACCGGCAGCGCTCCGGCCGCGGACGCCGAAGCTCGCCAGAAGGAGCGTGGCCGCAGCAGCAAGGATCGCAATGTTGCCGCCGGATATCGCGATGACGTGGTAGGTGCCTGCCTTCTGAAGCGCTTCGCGAGTGTCGTCCGGTAAGCCGGTGCGATCGCCGATCAACACCGCGGAGGCGATGGCACCAGAGACCGAATCGTGCGGCTCGATCGATCTTTCGATCGCGCGGCGGACGCGTGCGCGGACATCGCCCCCTGTCTCAGAGATGAATCCGCCAGTCCGGACAACGTTTACCAGCAGGCCGCTCTTGACCGTTCCAAGCAGCGTCACACCATCGAGCGCCTGATCGCGCTCGAAGTCGGGCACACCATCGTTCAGGTATCGCGTGGGTCGCCGATAGGTGATCGGTGCTTCAATCGTGCGGCCGGCTCGCCATGCGGCCACGCTCGCTGCGGCGGCTGTTCCGTTGACCGTCACTGCGACGCCGCCATCTACCGGCTGCCATGCACCGCGGAGTTGCAGCTCGACGATCTCGACGCGAAGAGAGACGAACTCATCGCGGTGTGAAGCGTCCTCGATGAGCATGGCGCGCGACGGAATGGGATCGTGCCTTCCGCCAGGTCCGAGTGACTCGAGCAGGAAGTCGCCAAACTCCCGATTCAGCAGGTCACGGATGGGCGTATGCAGCGTGCGTTGACGTGCGTCGGCGGCCAGCGCAGCCCCGGCGGTGAAGAACCCCAGTGCCAGAGCCATCAGCACCGCCCTCTCGATGCGCCGCCACCACAGGCCGATCGCACCTGCGGCAGTGAGTAGCGTCAGGCAGGCGTAAATCAGCGCATCGAGCCCTGCGTTCAGGCCGAGGGTCGCGCCGATCAGAAGACTGAGAGCGGGAAGAACACCGACGGCAGCCACGCCCCAGGGGATGCAAGTTCCGCTATCGCAGGGGTGTGACGCCCGGTCAGCAACTTACAGGTGAGCCACTGATCTTTTTGCCGAAGGAGAACGCGGGTGCACGAGCAGTTTCTCAAACGGCCGTCGTTACCGGCGGGTCCACCCCTCGACGTGGCTCGGGGTGCCCCGAGCGACAGTCGAAGGGCACAAACCAGGACCGGCCCTGCGGCCCAAACCTATAGCCTACCGTCACACATTCGCCCAGCGGCGCAGAAGGTTGTGATAGACAGCCGTGAGCTGCACCGCCGAGGGATGCTTCGGCAGATCCACGGTCAACCGCTGAATCGCGGTATCCAGATCGAACAGCAGCGTCCGCTCACCATCGTCGCGAATCATGCTCTGAAGCCAGAAGAACGAGGCAACGCGAGCGCCGCGCGTGACCGGGGTCACGTTGTGAAGGCTGGAAGACGGATAGAGCACCATGTGGCCAGCCGGCAGTTTCACCGAGTGGACACCGTAGGTGTCTTCGACCAGCAGCTCGCCGCCGTCGTATTCCTCGGGATCGGCAAGGAAGAGCGTGCACGACAGGTCGGTGCGGATGCGCATGCCACCAGCAGCCGACTGACGGATCGCGTTGTCCACGTGATTGCCGAACGACTGTCCGCCGCCGTAACGATTGAACAGCGGCGGAAACACGCGCAACGGCAGCGCGGCGGAAATGAAGAGCGGGTTCCGCTGCAGCGCGGCGAGAATCATGTCACCCAGCTCGCGCGAGACCGGATGCGTCTCCGGCAGTTGCGCGTTGTCCTTCACCAGCGCTGACTGGTGGCCGGCCGTCACGCGGCCGTCCACCCACTCGGCGTGGTCGAGCAGACGCCGCGCGTGGGCGACCTGCTCGACTGTCAGGATGTCCGGTATCTGAAGCAACATCGAGGCGAAGACCTCAGAATCGCACTTGCGAGGTCACCATCGCCGACCGCGGATAGCCCGGGTTATAGCGGCCTCCGTTGTTGTTCACATTGCGAATGTAGGTCTCGTCGAAGAGGTTGTAGATGTTCAGCCGGAGTGTCAGGTGCGTGTTGATCTCGTACTCGGCGAGCGCGTCGACGAGCGTATGGCCCGGTGACTTGATCGTGTTTGCCGCGTTGATGAACACGTCGCTGGTCTGCCGGATGCCTCCGCCCAGGCGCAACCCGTTCGCCAGCCCATAGGTGGACCAGACGCTGCTCGAGAATTCGGGCGTCAACACCAGGCGGTTCCCGTTGTTCACGTCGCCCTGCGTATTGAGCTCGCTGTCGAGATAGCCGATATTGGCGATGATCTCCCAGCGATCGGTGATCCGTCCGAGCGCGCCGACCGTGAATCCCCGCACCAACTGCGAGTCGTCCTGGTTGAACAGCGGCGGAATGGCTGTCGCATCGACCGTGAAGATGACGTTCTTGTTTTCCGTCCTGAACACCGCGCTGTTCAGTGACAAGCGCCCGTTGGCCACGTCCCACTTCGTCCCGACCTCGAAGTTGGCCGAGAGCTGGGGCTCGACGTTCGGGTTGTTGACGTTGTTCGGCTGGGCGCTGAGTGCAAAATTCGCCCCGCCGGGTGGTGTCGCGCTGGTGCCGTACACGACGTAGACGTTCCCTGTCGGGGTCACCTGATAGACAACGCCGAGTTTTCCGCTGACGAGTGAATCGTCCGCCTCGAGATCGGCCGTGACCAGACCGCTGGCATCCTCCGAGAGGAAGTCGGTGTCATAGTGCTCCCAGCGGGCGCCGCCCACGACTTGCCATCGGTTCCCGAAGTTGACCGTGTCGAAGAAGTAGAGGGACACCGTGCCGGTGTTGCCGTCGGTGAACGCGCCGGACGATGCCGGAGCGAAGTTCGCCACGGGATCGTTCGGATTGGGCGAGTACACACTGACCGGCGCTCTCGTACCCAGTCCGGTCAGGGTGGGCGCAAACTGTGATTCCTGAGTGAACTCGAGGCCGAAGCTGCTCGAGTGCTGCAGCGCCCCGGTCGAGAAGCGTCCGATCGCGCCCGTCTGGTTCGACACGATCTCGTTCTCGCGGACACTCCCCTGCCGCGCGATGGTGACGAGCTCGGTGACGGAATCGTAGGCGGCAGGGTTCTGGATTGCGCTGATGATGGCATCGCGCTTGGCGCGGTTGTAACGCGTCTGGTTGCGCAGTGTGAAACGCCGGTTGAGGTCGTGCTCGACGCGCAGCATGTAGCTATCCTGCGACGCGTTGTCGTGATCGAATGCCGTCGTCCCGTAGTAGTTCGCTTGATCGACCGGCTGCGCTGTCTGGATCGTCGTTGGCGCCAGCGGCTCCTCTGGCCAGGCCGCCCCCGGGATGCCGTAGTCGGGGAGGTTATCCTGGCGCATGATCTGGGCGGACGCCGTCAGTCGCGTCGCGGTACCGAGGCCGATTGCGATCGACGGCGCGAAGGCGCGGCTTTCCAACTCGACCTCGTGACGGCCGGGCACGCCACCGTCCTGCCACAGGGCGTTCAGACGAAACGCCGCCTTGCCCCACCAGCTGTCAGAGTTCTCCGAGTTCGAAATGTTGAGATCGACTGTCGCCCGGGCGCGGTTGTTGTTGCCGTACGAAATCATTCCCGAGTTCGACGTTCCGAGGTGCGGGACCTTGGTAGACATGTTGACGTAACCAGCCGCCGTGCCTCTGCCCACGTCTGATCCGGTCGGTCCCAGGAATACTTCGACCTGCTCGAGATTGAACACGTCGCGCGACACCAGGCCGTCGTCGCGCACGCCATCGACAAACAGGCTGTTGGACGCATTGAAGCCGCGCATGTTGAACATGTCGCCGGCCGTGTTGGAGGCGCCGCCACCTTCACCTGCCTGGAGCGTGATGCCCGGCACGTTGCGCAAGGTCTCGCTCAGCGTCGTAGCGCCCTGTTCCTCGATGGTCGCGCGGGGAATCAACGCGATCGTTTGTGGCACGTCACGCAGGGGCGTCGTGTATTTCGGCGACGACACCGCAGGCGCCTCACGGCCGGAGACGGAGACGAACTCCGAGGTCCTCAGATCCATCGTGACCAGATCGCGGGCGGTGAACACATAGCCGACGCCGGTGCCGACCAGGAGCCGGTCGAGCGCCTGCTCCACGGTCATAGAGCCCGACACGCCGGGGGACGGCAGCTCCCGGATTTCCTCGTTGGCAAACACGACGCGAAGACCGGTCAAGGTACGAAACTGATCGGCAACGGCGCCGATCGTCCCCGCCGGGATTGCAAACGTCGCGGTCTGCGTTGCTTGTCCTTCATTGACGCTACCGCCCGTAGTCGTGCCGAGCGCACGGGCGGTGACGATCCGAGCGTCGCGCAGAGTGGCCTGCTGCGCGTACGCTGGCGGAGCGATCTTGCCCGCAGCGGTCGAGGCCACGAAGGCCGCGCCGATCACGAACAGGCGCGAGGTTCCGCGACGGCGACGACGCTGGCGCGAGGAATGCGGCGAAAACGTACGGTTCTTCATCGGGTGTCCTAAGCGGCCGAGGCATCCCGTGCCTCGACGGTTTCAGCCTGGCGTTTCGCGCTCCGTCCGACCCAGGCACGGAAGCGACGCAGGGTGAGTGCAATGCCGGTCCACACCATCACGACGGCGCCGGCGGTCACGAGGCCGGCAATGGTCTGTCCGGGAAGGCCAAGCACCTCTCCGGTATGCGCGAAGCGGGAGATGCTGCGGAGCCGCCGGCCGAGGCTCTGATCGGCGAAGGCTTCATAGCTCACAACGGATCCGCTGGCGCGATCGAGCGTCAACGTTGATCGGTGCTGCGGTTGACCGCCGTCGCCCTTGTCGATCGCGAACACGACGGGCGCCCGATTCGATGCGGGGAGTCGAAGGTTGATGGTGCGCCAGCCGGGCACCTGGCTTTCGGCGACGGACCAGAGCCGATCGAGACCGTCCAATGGAGGCAGCTCCGCGCGCCGCGCGTCTTCGCGGTCGCCGCCACGCTCGCGGCCTTCGCGGGCCGCACCATCGGCGCGAGCTCCGCCCTCGCGCTCGCGCGCGTTGGCTGCACCACCCTCACGGCCGCCTCCCCCACCGCGCCCGCCTTGCTGCGGCGGTTCTTCCCCGACGGCGCGATAGACGAGCGCATTGGCCCAGGGGAACGAAATCGGCATCGCCGTCAGGACCACGAGGAAGAGCGGGACCGCTGACCAGAAGCCGATGACGTTGTGCCAGTTGAAGTCACGCGCCTTGCCGCGGAGCTTTCCGCTGAACAGCGTGACGGAGCGCACGTGCTGCCACGACCACTTGCGCGGGAACCAGAGGTAGAAACCGGAGGCCACGATGAAAAGGAAGATCGCGTTGGACCAGCCGGTAATAGCGCGAGCGATCGGCCTGCCCTCGCCGTCGACCGCGATCCACCGGTGCCAGGCGCGCGTTGCGCTCATGAAGCGACGCATACCCTGAGTGCTCTCACCGACCAGTGCGCCGGTGTATGCGTCGGCGTAGAGCGTTTCGCGGCCGGCTGTGATCGAGACCGGCGCGGTCGGGTCGGACGCAAAAGTCACGGCCGAGGCCTCGATCTCGGTGTGCTCCTTCCGGAGCGTCGTCAGCAAGGACTCAGGCGAGAGCCGGGAGGCGCCGGCCGCCGGGTTCGACCTGAACCCACTGTCCGACCGGGCGATCAGCTGACGCTCATAGGTCAGGATCACGCCGGTGACTGACATGAGGAGGATGATGGCGCCGGCGATGACACCGGCAATAAGGTGAGGCCAGAAGATCAGAGTCCGCAGTGTCATTCAGTCCGCCGGGATACGCGCGTCCGCCAGGAACGAGCTCGATGTTTTCGAGATTGAGACTGAGTCTCACAATCAGCTGAAGAGAATATATGCGACCGCTTTGGTCGTCAAGTGCTCAACTGTGGGGGGAAAGCCTAAAAAAACGGCTCTTCGCCGATTTGAGTACGGCCTCCCGTGCGCGAGGGCCTTCGCAGAAGCCGATGTTTACGGGCGAAATAGACTCGCGCTGACGCACGGTTGAGCTACTCTTCACCGTCGCGCCTGATGGGACGGCGGGGCCTCAAGCTCGGATGGCGCGGCAACCTCGGCGTGTTCGCGCAATTGCTCGACCAGCTCGAAGGACTGCCGGACGGACGCTTCCGGTTGCACCGGTCGTCTAGGGCGGGGGAGACTCGCGCGAGGAGACGGCGAGCAGAAGAGCAACGATCAGGGATGGAAGGCGCGTAGAGTGACGGTGCATGCGGGGGTAGAGAATCCCTCGCCCTCCAGAGCGGTTCAAGGTTGACTGGAGCAGCCGCGTCGGGTCTCTTCGAGGCTAACGGTCCTCAGACTCCGGCTTCATGACTTTCGTCAATCGCAGGAGTTTGCTTTGCGGGTTGGCGAGGTAGTTCTCGAAGAACGCCGCCCCATACTGTTCCAGGCCCTCCTCGCTGATGAACGGTTCGTGCCACTCGGGCGCGAAGCCCACTTCGACAGCGATGTCGTTGAGGAATTCGCGGTGCCAGCGTTGGAACTCGACCGTGATCTCGCGCTCCTTGGAGAAACCTCCCGGGTGGAAACGCATGAGACCGCCGTTGTCCGGTTCGGCCACGGAGAAGTAGTAGGCGAATTTGGTCCTCGAATCCTCCGGGTCCTGCCTCTCCAGGTCGAATTCCGGATTGGCGATCATGGTCACGAAACAGCCGTCGTCCTCCAGCGCGTTGTGGATCTTGCGCAGCACGGCCTCGATCTCGGTCCCGCCTTCGAGGTAGTGCAGCAGGTGGATGGCGGTCACCACATCGAAGCGCTGCTCCAACTCGAGTGAAACGACATCCGCCGCCAGGTACTCGATTCCCAGCGGTTCGCGCTCCTCGATACCCCGAGCCTTGGCGATCTGCTGTGGCGACAGGTCGACCCCCACCACCGGATCCGCTCCTGCTCGGCGGAACTTACGGGTGTAGAACCCGTCGCCGCAAGCCAGATCCAGCAGCGACTTGCCGCCAACATCGCCCAGAGCCCGAAAGATCACCGGGTCCTGACAGTGGCGGTGGTAGAGGGCCATCCGCGCCATGCCCTCTTCGTAGAGGCCTTGGGCCTGTACCTCGTCGTACTGGTCCTTGATCTCGTCGTGGGCCATGGCGTGCCTCCGCTCTCGTATGGCCGCGTTCAGGCGCCGAAGAGGATGTGACTATCGAACAAAGATACCACCGACAGTTGGATGACAAGGCCTGCCAGAACAGGGGGCTGTTCACCAATTTTGCGTACAGCGATCTGAGGTAGTACCCGGCCGCCTGCGCGGACCGATGGTGGGGTGGGCGGTCTGCTCGGCGGCCCGGACGTTGAAAAGCGATCCCACTTGGCACCGGACCACCCGGTGTCGTTCTCTCTTGTTGTGCTTGCAACCAGGGAGGACGTGTGGGATCGCAGCGCGATTGCACGTGGATTCTGGGGCTGCCCGGATTCCGCGTGGTGCGAGTGGAGTGGGAGGAGTCGGACGCCACGAGTCGGGTCCGCATTCGGATCCAGCGCTGCGGGCCTCGCCGCTATCCATGCGGTGGCTGTGGCCAGCGCACCAGTCGCGTGCGATCGGCGCGGGATCGTAACTGGGACGACCTGCCCTGGGCGTCGCACCCGGTGACGCTGGTGTATCGTCAGCGGCGCGTCCAATGCCGGCAGTGTGGGATTCGGACCGAGCGCCTCGAGTTCGCGGACCCGAAGGCGCGAGTGACGCGTCGCTTCCGCCAGCAGATCGGCGTGGACTGTCAATCGATGCCGACCAGTCACGCAGCCGTGCGGCACGGCGTGAGCTGGGGCAAGGCGCGGCGCGCGGAGCAGGCGTTTCTCGCCGAGTGGGATCGGACGCGTGTGAAGCGCCGACCCCGTCACATCGGGCTCGACGAGATTCAGCGTGGCAAAGGGCACCGGTTCTGGACGGTTCTGTCGGACGTCGTGCACGGCGAGGTGATCGGCTTGCGCAAAGATCGCGATGAGGCCGGCGCCACGGCGTTGCTCGCCGGGGACCTGACCGCCCGGCAACGCGCGGCGATCACCGCGGTGTGCATCGACATGCATCGGCCGTATCTCAATGCCGTCGGGGCCGTGCTGAAGCCGGCGGAGATCGTCTTTGACAAGTTCCACGTGCTGAACAGCAGCGCGCGCTGGACGAAGTCCGCCGCCAGGAATTCTTTCGCGCCGGGCCGGTGATGCGCGAGCACGGCCGCGGCAAGCGCTGGCTGCTGCTCCGACGCTGGAAGACGGTCCGGGGTTCAAAGCGCGCCGAGCTCCAAGCCCTATTCGCCGCCAACCGCCGCCTGTTCAAAGCCTACATGCTCCGCGAACAACTCGATCGGCTCTGGACCTACAAAACGCGCGAGGGCGTGCTCAACTTCGTGATGGGCTGGTTCAAGGCGCTGCGCTGGCAACGCCTGCCGGAGATGGAGTGCCTCGGAGACTTCTTACTCAAGCACATCAACGGTATTGTGGCCTACTGCGATCACGCCGTCCGCTTCGGCGTAGTCGAGGCGATCAACACGACCATCAAAGCCGTCCTAAGCTGCGCCCGGGGCATGCGGGATGAAGAGATGCTGCTGTTGAAATTGAAGTGGGCCACCGCCCACCCGATCCGATCCGCTCGAGACTTGGTGCGCTTCTTGACCGCTCAACCGCTGTACTCAAATCGGTGAAGACCGAAAAAAACTGACAGCCACACCAAATGGCAAGACCGCCCTGGCTAACGGCGCGAGGGCCCTGTCGGCGGGACGGCGTAGTATCCACGGCGCGCGCGCGCCATGTACTGGCCGTTGCGGATCCGGACACGGATCGCTCGCCACGTGCCGTCCGGCGGTCGAGACGAGGCGTAGCCGAGCGTGTACTGCTTGTTCAATTCATCGGCAATGCGCGCTGTGGCGGGGCCGAGATCGGAGGCCGAACGCACAACCTCGGTGTAGCCCCCGGTCAGGCTCGTGATCTCGCGCAGCGCCTCTGGATTGACCCGAGTGCTCTCGCGCGCATCGGCGGAATCGATCGCGATCGCGTACACCAGCGCATCGCTGCGGCGAATGTCCTCGAGCGCCTGGATGAGTGAATGATCGCTGGCGGTGTCAGCACCATCGGAGATGACGACCATCGCGGCGCGCACGTGATTCCGCTGCTCGAAGAGTTTGGCCGTGCTCGCCAGCGCATCGTAGATCGCCGTCCCACCTGATGGCTTCAGCGATTCGAGCGAATTCCGCGTCTTGGACGGCGGCATCGTCCAGGGTGTGGCCAGGCGCGGACGATGATTGAAGGTCGCGACCAGCGCCTCGTCTTCGCCAAGCAGCAGCTCTCCAACGAAACGATCGACAGCGCCGCGTGCGTCGAGGATCGGCTGTCCGCGCATGCTGTCGCTGGCATCGAGGAGCACACCGAGGCTGACCGGAACCCGTGCATCGGTGAACTGCGTAATGTCCTGCTGGTTGCCGTCCTCGAAGATCTGGAAGTCGTCCCTGGTGAGACCGGTGACCAGCCGGCCCTCCGAGTCAGTGACCGCGACGGTGACCTGGACGATGTCGATGCGCGACCGGAAGGACGACTGCCCCCACACGACGTCTACCAAGACGGCGAGGATCACGAACGCGATGAGGTTCATGCGCCGCATAGGAGTCTTTCGTGTCTACGCTCCGGTCTGGACCCCCGCGTAGTAGTCCTGCAGCGACCGTACGCTCAGCACCTGTTGGCGAAGTGCCTTGATCGCGCTCACCGCGGCAGAGGCCCCCGTCAGCGTCGTGATACAGGGCACCTGCGTCATCGTGGCGGCACGCCGCACCGCACGATCGTCGAAGAACGATTCACGTCCGAGCGGCGTGTTGATCACCATGTCGATGGTGCGGTTCACGAGGTGATCGGCCACGTTCGGCCGCCCCTCGTTGACCTTGTACATGACCTCGACATCGAGGCCGTGCGCCCGCAGGAACGCCGCCGTCCCACGCGTGGCCGCGAGCGTGAAACCCAGATCCGCCAGGTCACGCGCGATCGGCAGCACCATCGGCTTGTCGCTGTTGTTCACGCTGATGAACACACAGCCTTTTTCGGGCAGCTTCTGCCCCGCTCCCATCATGGCTTTCCCGAACGCCGCTCCAAAGTTGTCGGAGCCGCCCATCACCTCGCCGGTCGATTTCATCTCCGGGCCGAGAATGGTGTCGACGCCCGGGAATCGGACGAACGGGAAGACGGGACTCTTGACGAAGACGCCCGCGGCGTTGAGATCCTCGACCAGCCCGAGATCCGCGAGCGTTCGTCCGGCCGCGACACGGGCCGCCACCTTGGCCATCGGTACACCGGTCGCCTTCGAAATATACGGAACCGTGCGCGACGAACGCGGGTTCACCTCGAGCACGTACACTGTGTCGTCCTTGATGGCGTACTGGATATTCATCAGGCCGACGACCTTGAGCGCGCGTGCGATGCGTCGAGTGTATTCGCGGATCGTCGCCAGGTGTCGCTCGGCCACCATGAATGGAGGCACGACGCACGAGCTGTCGCCCGAGTGAATGCCCGCCTCCTCGATGTGCTCCATGATGCCGCCGATGATCACGGCGCCTCCAGCGTCCGCAACGGCATCGACGTCGAACTCGAAGGCATCTTCGAGGAATCGATCGATGAGCACCGGACGATCATGTGACACGTCGACCGCACCCGTCATGTAGCGATCGAGCGCGCCCGAGTCGAACACGATAGCCATTCCGCGTCCGCCCAGCACGTACGACGGTCGCACGACAACCGGATACCCGATCCGTTCCGCGACCTCTCGCGCTTCCTCTCGCGACACGGCTGTCCCGCTCGCCGGCTGGGGAACGCCAAGATCCCACAGTAGCTGAGAGAAGCGTCGGCGGTCTTCAGCCAGGTCGATCGAATCGGGCGAGGTTCCCAGAATCGTGACGCCGGCATCGAGCAGTGGCAGCGCCAGCTTCAGCGGCGTCTGTCCGCCGAACTGGACGACGCACGCAACCTCGCCGCCGCCTTCGCGCTCTCGCTCGATCACCGCCATGACGTCCTCGAACGTCAACGGCTCGAAGTACAGGCGATCGGCCGTGTCGTAGTCGGTCGACACCGTTTCAGGATTGCAGTTCACCATCACGGTCTCGAAACCTTCCGCGCGGAAGCCGAAGACGGCGTGACAGCAGCAGTAGTCGAACTCGATGCCCTGGCCGATGCGATTCGGCCCGCTCCCGAGAATGACCACCTTCTTCCTCATTGTCGGTTCCGACTCGTCGACCCGCTCGTAGGTGCCGTACATATACGGCGTGAACGATTCGAACTCGGCGGCGCAGGTGTCGATCCGCTTGAACGCCGGCACCAGGCCCTCTTCGATTCGCCTCTGGCGCACAAGCTCTTCGTCGATCCCGAACACGCCGGCGATGTCGGCGTCGGCAAAGCCGCTGCGCTTGAGCGTCCTCAGCAGATCGGTCGACATCTCCCTGAACTCGCCGAGGCCAGCCATCTTGCGAAGCTCGACGATGTCGTGGAACTGCTGGAGGAACCAGGGATCGATCTTCGTCAGCTCGTGAATCGTTTCGACGCTCCAGCCTCGCCCGAGAGCGCGGAACAGCGCCCACATCCGGCGATCGCTCGGCACGACGAGCTTCTGTCGCAGCGCTGTCTCGTCTTCGTCGACGCTATCGGCGCCCTGTGGGAAGAGGCTCCCGTTCTTTCCGAGCTCGAGCGACCGCACCGCCTTGAGGAACGCTTCCTTGAACGTCCGGCCGATGGCCATCGCCTCCCCCACCGACTTCATCTGCGTCGTCAGCGTGGGATCGGCCTGGGGGAATTTCTCGAAGTTCCAGCGCGGGAACTTCACGACGATGTAGTCGATCGTGGGCTCGAACGACGCCGGCGTGAGCCGTGTGATGTCGTTCGGGATCTCGTCGAGGTGGTAGCCGAGCGCAAGCTTCGCGGCGATCTTCGCGATCGGGAACCCGGTGGCCTTCGATGCCAGCGCTGACGATCGGGATACGCGCGGGTTCATCTCGATCGCCACGATGCGGCCATCTGCCGGGTTGATGGCGAACTGGATGTTCGATCCGCCGGTCTCGACACCGACCCGGCGGATGATGCGGCGGCCCATATCGCGCATCCGCTGGTATTCTTTGTCGGTCAGCGTCAGCGCCGGAGCAACCGTGATCGAATCGCCGGTGTGGACGCCCATGGCGTCGACGTTCTCGATTGAGCAGATGACGACGAAGTTGTCTGCGACGTCGCGCATCACCTCGAGCTCGAACTCTTTCCAGCCGATGACCGACTCCTCCACGAGGATTTCGTGGATCGGGCTGAGATCGATTCCGCGACCGGCCAGTTCCCTGAACTCTTCGATGTTGTAGGCGATGCCACCGCCAACGCCGCCGAGCGTGAACGATGGACGAATGATGGCCGGAAAGCCGACCTCCTCCACGATGACGAGCGCTTCTTCGAGCGTCGTCGCCACACCGCTCTTCGGCACCTCGACGCCGATTTCCTTCATCGCATTGCGGAACAGCAGCCGATCTTCGGCCACTTTGATCGCGTCGATCTGGGCCCCGATCAGCTTGACGTTGTGACGCTCGAGCGTCCCGCGCTCGTGCAGCGCGACGGCAAGGTTGAGCGCGGTCTGTCCACCGACAGTGGGCAGCACGGCGTCGGGTCGTTCCTTGATGATGATGGCTTCCACCATTTCGACGGTCAGCGGCTCGACGTAAGTCGCATCGGCCAGCTCCGGGTCCGTCATGATCGTGGCTGGATTGCTGTTGACGAGGACCACCTCGAGTCCTTCGGCACGCAGCGCCTTGCATGCCTGGGTGCCCGAGTAGTCGAATTCAGCAGCCTGGCCGATGACGATCGGGCCGGAGCCGATCACGAGGACACGTTTGATATCGCTACGCTTTGGCATTGGCGGTGAAGCTCACCGTTTCTCCATCGACTCCAGGAACTGCCGGAACAGATAGTCAGCATCATGCGGACCGGGCGAAGCCTCCGGATGATACTGGACCGAGAACATCGGCTTCGTCGTGTGACGGAAGCCTTCAACGGTCTTGTCGTACAGGTTGAGATGTGTCACCGTCGTGTCGGCTGGCAAGGAATCGGGATCGATCGCAAACCCGTGGTTCTGTGAGGTGATCTCGACCTTGCCCGATTGCAGCTCTTTGACCGGGTGGTTGGCGCCGCGATGCCCGAACTTGAGCTTGAAGGTCTGACCGCCCACGGCCAATCCCATGATCTGATGTCCGAGACAGATGCCGAACATCGGCACGTCCGCGTCCATCAACTGACGGACGTTGTTGACCGCGTACGGCAACGCGGACGGGTCGCCGGGCCCGTTGCTGAGAAAGATTCCGTTCGGCTCGATGGCCAGGAGATCCGACGCAGGGGCGGACGCCGGGAAGACATGCACATCGCATCCGTAGACGTCCAGCCGCCGCAGGATGTTGTACTTGATGCCGAAGTCGTAGGCCGCCACCCTCACGCGTCGTGAGACCTGGCGCCCCGGCGCGACACCAAACTCCTGGTGATCCTGATCCCCTGCCTGCGGCGCGCGATCGCGCCACCAGAAGGGCGCCTCGCACGTCACGTCCTTCACGAGATCGGCGCCTTCCATCTTCGGGATCGCACGCGCCTTCTCGACCAGTTCCGCCGGATCGACCTGCCCTGTCGCAATCACTCCGCGCATGACGCCCGCCGATCGGAGCACACGCGTCAGCGCGCGGGTGTCGATGTCGGCAATCGCCACGATACCGTGACGTGCCAGGTAGTCCCGGAGCGTGCCGTCCGCGCGGTAGTTGCTGGCCAGCGGCGAGGCCTCGCGCATGATGAAGCCGGCAACGCGCGGCACCTGGGACTCGGCATCGCCCGCTGCCACGCCGTAGTTTCCGATCTGCGGCGCCGTCATCGTGACGATCTGCCCGGCGTACGAGGGGTCGGTGAGAACTTCCTGGTAGCCGGTCATGCTGGTGTTGAACACGACCTCGCCTGAGGTTTCCCCAGACGCGCCTGCGGCAACGCCGCGGTACCAGCTGCCGTCTTCAAGAGCCAGAGTTGCGTTCATTTACTACACTGCTCGCTTGTGTTCGGTCATTCCACACCACGGGCGCGCCTGAAGAACCGCCCGCCTTCCCAGGCAACACCCAACACAAGCCAGTTCTCCGTTTCGGTACCAGGGATGCGCTCATGCGGGGTCCGGACTGCGCTCGAGTAAACCGACCGATCGTAACATTCACAGCCCGTTTTCTTGACACTGCGCTTGCCGCTCTGCAACAGTACCAGCAGGTGCAGTCCCACACTGGTCTGACCGCCACGTCCCCAGCGTCTTCATCCGGCGGGGACACGGCCCCGAGCGGTCGTCTTTCCGTAGATATTCGTCGCTTCCCGTGGATCAGGCGGCTCGCGACCGATTACGCGTTCGACTTCGCGCGGCTGGGTGATTTCTTCGCCGGCGACCCGGGCGATCCGGGTGCATGGCGAGACGCCATTGCACGCGCCTCGAGTCATCGGCGACAGCGGAACGCGCTCGTCGAGGTCCTGCGGGCACAGCAGCAACGGCGTAACGCACCGCCTGAAGCAGTCGCCGCAGCCGGCCTCCTCGCCGATCCGCGGTCGGTGGCGATCGTCACCGGTCAGCAGGCTGGCTTGTTTGGCGGCCCACTCTTCACGCTGCTCAAAGCACTGACCGCAGTCCAGCTCGTCGAACGCGTGCGGGTCGAGCACCAGGTCCCGGCCGTCGCCGTGTTCTGGGTCGACGCCGAAGATCACGACTGGGACGAAGTGAAAGCGTGCGGCATCTTCGATGGCGATCATGCCCCCAGGTCCGTGTCGATTGGTGATGTGCCGGGCGCACACACAGGGCCGGTCGCACGCGTGCGATTGGACGACACGATCGGCACAGCATTATCTGAGCTGGGGTCGATGCTGCCGGCCACCGAGTTCACGCCGGCACTGCTCGACGAACTCCGGCGCTGTTATCAACCCGGTACCGGGATGGCCGACGCCTTCAGCCGCTGGCTCGAGCGCATTCTCGGACCGCGCGGGCTGGTCGTCTTCGACTCCTCTGATCCGGCCGCGAAGCCATTGGCGGCTGGCGTGTTCGCACGCGAAATCGCTCACCCGGGAGATGCCGCACGTCTCGCCGCGGAAACGGGCGCGGCGCTGACCGCGCGCGGATATCACGCGCAGGTCACACCGCATCCAGGCAGCCTCTCGTTGTTTCACATGAACGCAGGGCGGGAGACGATCAAGATCACGCCTGACGGATTCCAGGTCGGTAACGAGACACAATCGAGGGCCGCACTCCTTGAACGTGCGCAGAGCACTCCCGCGGAGTTCAGCCCGAACGTGTTGCTCAGACCGATCGTGCAGGACACGCTGTTCCCGACGGTGTGTTACGTGGCCGGGCCGAGCGAGCTCGCGTATCTCGGCCAGCTGCGCCGCGTGTACGAGGCGTTCGACGTCCCGATGCCGCTGATTCAGCAGCGCGCCACGGCGACGATCGTCGATTCCAACGCGATGCGGTTCCTCTCGAAACACGACGTCCCACTCGAAGCGCTGCGAGCCCAGGACGAGGCCGCGCTGAACGAGCTCCTCATCGCGCAGCTCCCCCCGTCCGTCGAGGTCGCGATACAGGTCGCGAACGACACGATCGAACAGCGCATGGACGCGCTGGCGCGAGAGGTCCCGCGCATCGACGCCACGCTGGAAGGCGCTACGCGATCGACGTTGTCACGGATGCAGGACGATTTGAAGAAGCTTCACGCGAAGATCGTCCAGGCCGCGAAGCGCAAGGACGAAACACTTCGACGGCAGTTCCATCACGCCCGCGCTCAGGTCTTCCCGGGAGGGCATCCGCAGGAGCGCGAGATCGGGTTCGTGACGTTCCTCAACAAATACGGTCCCGCTCTCGTGGACCGCCTGCTCGAGGCGCTACCCCCGGAGATGGGGAAGCACTGGGTGATTACCGTCTGAACGACGAACGTTCTTCGTTCTTGGTACTTCGTTCGCAGTCCGCCGCTACCAGCCATTCCGGCGGTTCTTTGAAAACGCCGCCACAATCATCAGCAGCAGCGCAGCATAGAGACCTCGGCGAGCCCAGGAGCCGTTCCTCGACTGCAGGGCAGACAACAGCTTTGCTCCTATCAAGGCCGCGATACCGGCAACGAACAGGAGCAGGAGCGGGTGCCGGCGATGCTGCCGGCCGCGCCCCCATGTCCCCCACGCACCTCGTGCGTGACCCCAGTGGTTAGGAGCGCCCGTGCGCCAGGGACCCGGATCCCAGCGATAATCGGTCCAGTTCAGTGGATTTGTAAAGGGCTGACGCCGATATCGGGATCGGAACACGACACTTACGACGAGTTACGGGGCATGGAAGTTCGACGAACCGCGGACTTGGACCCCCGATCCCTGAACCCAGAACGCAGAACACGAACCCGGAACCAGGAACCTGGAACTAGGAACCTGGAACGGTGAACCCACCAGATCCCTTCTATAATTCCAATAGATGAACCAGGAAGTCTTTGCCGCCCTGGCCGAGGCGCTCGAACGAGGGGAAGAGGTGGCCCTCGTGACGATCGTCGCCGCCCACGGCTCAACGCCTCAGCGGGTCGGTGCGAAGATGCTCGTGTACCCGGACGGCCGGACGGTTGGGACGATCGGGGGCGGCTGTTACGAGAACGACGCCTTCTGGAAGGCGCGTGAAGCCATCACGAAGCGTCGTCCACTGAACGTCAAATACGAGTTGAACGACGACTTCGCACAGGAGACCGGGCTCGTCTGCGGCGGGCAGATGGAGGTCTTCATCGAACCCGTCGAGGCGTCGCCCGACGTCTACGTCTTTGGCGCCGGACACGTCGGCTACTTCGTGGCCAAGCTCGCGCACGAGGTCGGCTTCCGCGTCCACGTCGTCGACGACCGTGAGAAGTTCGCCAGCTCGGAACGCTTCGGCGAAGGGATTGACGTCGTCGTGGACAACATCCCGCAGTGGCTGGCCACGCACAGGCTGCCTCCCACGGCTTACGCCGTCATCGTCACACGCGGTCATACGCACGACCTCGATGCACTGCGCGCGCTGTCGGCAGCACCGTTGCGCTATCTCGGGCTCATCGGCAGCAAAGCGAAGGTGCGGCGCATCTTCGATGCGCTTCTCGAGGAAGGCACGTCACAGGAAGCGCTTCAGGGCGTTCACGCGCCAATTGGTCTCGACATCGGAGCCATTACTCCTCAGGAAATTGCCGTCAGCATCGTTGCGGAGCTCATCGCGGCCAAGCACGGCAAGGTCTCGGACCCGCGCGTGGCGGCCGTCAGCCTGCGATGGGAGGGAGCACTCAGAAAATAGTGGGCTATAATTTGATCCGCAGGCCCTAAGCTCCTGACTCGCAATGGGTTCCTTCGAACTACCCGAACGCTCGCGTCGCCTGTTGGCGACCTTGGTGCGTGAGTACATCGATAGCGGCGAACCGGTTTCGTCGCAGATGGTCGCGCACCATAGCGGTCTTGGTCTGTCGTCGGCCACAGTCCGGAACGTGCTTGCACAGCTGGAAGAGCAAGGCTACGTTCACCAGCCGCATACCTCCGCCGGCAGAGTTCCGACCGACCTCGGCTACCGGGCATTCGTGGACATGCTCCTCGAAAGCCGGACACCAGTCGCCTGGCACGCCGACGTCGAACAGCAACTGCGCAGGCAGGCGGTGCAGACACCGCTGATGGACGACCTGCTTGCGGCGGTCTCGCACCTCGTCTCACGCGCGGCCAAGCACGTGGGCTTTGCACTCGCGGCCAACGATGCCGCAGTGCTGCAGCGCATTGAGTTCATCCCGCTCGATGGGTCGCAGATCCTGGTCGTCGTCGTCGCGCGCAGCAACCAGGTCACGCAGAAGGTTGTCGACGCCGGCGAACGCGTACGTCCCGATGACCTGGCCCAGGCGGCACGCTACCTGAACACGGAGTTTGCCGGTCTCCCCCTCTTCGAGGTCCGGGAAGCCGTTCAACAGCGCCTGCGCCAGGAGCGCACGCTGTACGACGAGTTATTCAAGCGCGCGTTGGGTCTCGCCCACTCGACTCTCGAGCATCTCCCGAACGTGCAGACGTTCCACGTCGACGGCGCCGCGTCGCTCCTCGAGCACGGCCCGCACGAAGGCGTCTCCACTGTGACACTCAGGGCGCTGTTCGAGATGATGGAAGAGAAGGAGCGAATGATCCATCTGCTCAACGCGTACATCGATGGCCCAGGCCTCACAGTGGTGATCGGCACCGAGCACACCTCACCCGACCTGCGTCGCTTCAGCCTGATCGCCTGCACGGCGGTCGACGGCAGCACGACGCGGACGGTAGGCGTCATCGGACCGACTCGGATGCACTACTCGCGGACGATCGCGCTGGTCGACGGCACGACGCAGGCTGTCTCGCGCGTTCTTCGCGAGGCCCATTAGCATTCGCGGGGTTGCAGCCTCGCGCGACGAATCACATGGACGAACAGGCACTCAACGATCAGGACCCGCCACCAGCGGAGACACAGAACGACGTCGTCGAAGAACTGCGCCGCGAAAAGGATTCGCTGCAGGACCGACTGCTCCGTACGGCGGCTGAGTTCGATAATTACCGTAAGCGGGTCGACCGGGAACGGCGCGATCTGGCTGACTACATGAAGGCCGACGTTCTGGCTGAAATTCTCCCGATCGTGGACAACTTCGAGCGCGCGCTCCAGGCGCCGTCCTCGGATGCGGATTCGATGCGCAAGGGTGTCGAGTTGATCTACAAACAGATGGTCGACTTCCTGCGCAAGCGCGGGGTCACGCCCATCGAGGCGCTCGGCGCCGACTTCGATCCGAACTTCCACCAGGCAGTCATCCACGAGACGAGCCCCGCGCACCGCGAGGGCGAAGTCATCGAGGAACTACAGCGCGGCTACATGCTGGGCGATAAGCTCCTGCGGCCCGCCATGGTGAAGGTGGCCAAAGCCGCGTGAGCAAACGAGACTATTACGAGATCCTCGGTGTGTCGCGAACGGCGACCGAGCAGGAGATCAAGAGTGCGTACCGCAAACTCGCACTCAAATATCATCCTGATCGCAATCCGGGAGATAAGAAGGCCGAGGACAACTTCAAGGAGGCGGCCGAAGCCTACGCGGTGCTCGTCGACACCGACAAGCGCCACATGTACGACCGCTTTGGCCACGCCGGGCTCGGAGGCGCCGCGACAGGAGGCTTCGACCCCAACGCGTTCTCCGGCTTCGAAGACATCCTGGGCGGGCTCGGCGACATCTTCGGCTTCGGCGATGCGTTCGGCGGCCGGCGGCGGAGCGGTCCGCAGCGCGGCGCCGATCTGCGCTACGACCTCGAGATCTCGTTCGAGGAAGCCGCCAAGGGCACCGAGGCGTCGCTGCAGATTCCCAGACAGGAGACGTGCGAAACCTGTAAAGGGAGCGGCGCCGCACCCGGCACCACCCCAACGACCTGCCCCCAGTGTCAGGGGCGCGGGCAGATTCGCTACCAACAGGGATTCTTCACCGTTGCGCGAACGTGCGGCCAATGCCGTGGTACAGGCTCAGTCGTCGCCAAGCCGTGTCAGATCTGCCGCGGCGCCGGGCGTGTTCAGAAAGAGAAGAAGCTGAGCGTCCGGATTCCTGCCGGCATCGCCACCGGACAGCGACTGCGTTTGAGCAGCGAAGGTGAGGCCGGCCCTGGCGGCGGCCCGCCAGGCGACCTCTACGTCGTCGTCCACGTACAAGAGCACGCGTTCTTCCAACGGGATGGCAACGATCTGTACTGCGAGATTCCTCTCAACTTCCCCACCGTCGCATTGGGTGGCGAGATCAAGATTCCGACACTCGATGGCGAAGAACCGCTCACGATTCCGGCAGCAACCCAGAGCGGTGCGACGTTCAGGGTGCGCGGCCGCGGGATGCCTGATGTCAGCGGCCGCGGCCACGGCGATCTCCTCGTGACCGTCAAGGTCGTCACACCGAAGAAGCTGTCGAAGGAGCAGAAGAAACTCCTCGAGCAGCTGGCGACGTCATTGCCCAACGAAGCGTTCGAACCGACGCCCACGTCGGAGCACGCCGCCGACAAGGGACTGTTCGATCGAGTCAAAGACATCTTCGGGTAGTCGGCGAACCCAGGCGGATACGTCACCACGAACCGAGACGTGAGCACCGACCGCAGTGAACAGACCGTTCGCAGCTGGCCCGCTCTCGACATTCATCCTGTCTCAGAGCTGCTGCAGGCGGCGCTCGTCGACTACGACGCCACCGTCGTCGACGAACGCGCGGCGAACGACTGGCGCGTGTTCTTTACGAGCACGATCGAACGTGACAGAGCGCTCGCGGCACTACAGACCGAGTTTCCCAACGTCACATTCCGGCCGATCGATGTTCCCGACCAGAACTGGGCGGCACGGTCGCAGGCCAGTCTGCGCGCCGTTCGCGTCGGTGGCATCGTCGTCGCCCCGCCATGGGATCTGGCGGGTAACTCGGGCGACGGCAGCATCAGGATCGTCATCGAACCGTCGATGGGCTTCGGCACCGGGCATCATGCCACCACGCGCTTGTGCCTGGCCGCTCTGCAACGGCTCGACCTGAAGGATCGGTCGGTCCTCGACATCGGCACCGGGTCCGGCGTCCTGGCAATTGCCGCGAGCCTGCTCGGCTCGAATGAGGTCACTGGTATCGACGACGATGCCGACGCGATCGCGTCGGCGCAGAAAAACGTCGAGTTGAACCGGCGGGCGAACGTGACGCTTCTCGTCGGCGACCTGCGGTCAACGCGAGTCCCGCCCGCTGACGTCATTGTCGCCAATCTGACGGGCGGCTTGCTGATCGCGTCCGCAGCGACGCTTCAATCGCTGGCCACGCGCGGCGGGCGCCTCATCCTGAGTGGCCTGATGACCACTGAGGAACAAGACGTACTGTCAGCCTTTGCCGGGTGGATCGTCGAGCACCACAGCGACGAAGACGAGTGGATCTCTCTGACTCTGCGAGGGCCACGATAGCCGATCGTTTCAGACATTAAGGGGGCCTCGCGCGGTCAACTCCCAAAACGCGCTCACGCCGTACGCCGATCACGATTGCTTGCGGCCGGCGCCGCTCGGTTGCGACTCGGGCTCGCGGGTGAACGCGCGCGCTCGTCGTCTGGTGGAAATGGCCAGGGTATTCTGCACGTCGTTGATTCCAGGAATTGCCCACGCAAGTTCCCCGACATCGCGCTTGACGCGCTTGTGAGGAACCGACCCTGTCAACGTGACGCGGCCTCCCTCGCAGCGAACTTCGACCTCCCCAGCGCCGGGTAGCAGTTCTACGGCATCGTAGATGAACTCCTCGACGTCATTGTCGCTGGTGGGACCGTGTGGCTGGCCACGCCTCAGACCGATTGCTGCCATGAGCACCGGAGCCGTCAGGCCCTCAGGAACCGCAAACGGTGTGCCGAGCGGCACGGTCGCTATCGGCGCTGTCATTCCGAGGCCTCCCCACGTGGACGGCGCGAACGGGGTAACTCCACTAGCAGGTCCGTAACCACCGACGGCCATCGTGCTGGTTACCGGACCAATATCGACGCCAGCGGGTGTCGCTCCGAAAGCATGAACCTGTTGGGCGCCGGGGGTTGAACTGCCTATCGCGACCGGAGTCGGGAACCATGCGAGTCCTGGCGAGGAAATTCCCAGCCAGCCCGGACCCGTCGATCCAAAAGGCGTCTGTAGCATGTGAGTGCTCCTTCTTGCTGCGAACCTTGGCGCATCGTGGGGGCCGACCCGCGGACCAATCGACCGCGGGCCGGTCGAGCATCCAGCACCACCTCCGTTCGCTACATCACGTAACCTGCCTGCCCGGTGAACTGCTGCGGCTGACCCGCCTGTGTCGTCAGCCACGCTGATGGTCCGATCGACGGAACCTGGAACGGCTGCAGTCCATGCGTGTGCTGCATCTGATGGGACTGATGCGCCAGCAACTGGACCAGTTGCTGAATCTGTTGGAGTTGCTGAGGCACGAGCTGTAACGCCTGCTGTATCGCTATTTGAATTGATTGCAGGAACTGCTGCTGCGGATAGACTCCGAACGCGCCTGTCGCGGCAGGATAGCCGCTCAATGGGACGACCGGCAGTGGCGGTGTAAAGTGCGAGTAGGGATAACCGACCTGAACGGGACCACCCCACGGTGTAAGTTGCGGATATGCTGCCGGGGTGCCGAGTCCTTGTAGTGTTCCCATGTAACCTCCTCGGTGTTGGGTCCTTGAGTTTCGAAGCCACCGACGGAGGAGATCCCGCGAAAGCCCGCTCAGGGTACTTCTTGCGCATCAGCGCGTACGCGATCGGGGTCCGTGCCCGGGATACGCGTCGCGTGACCTCGTACGGCGGGCGCGAGTCGCGGGGCGATCCGTGCGGTTGCTTCGGAGCCGTGGCACGCTTCGCAACTGTCGTACCTCGATGACGTGGCGAGCGGCTGCGACATTTCCGCACCTGCCTTGTGTCCCGACGTGTAATTCGTGGGCGCACTGGACTCGGAATTTCAGTGATGAGTAACCTCCGAATACTGAGCCTTGCGTTCGTCACAGACATCATCGACGAAGCGATGATGACTTCATAACGAAGAGCGGTGAGGTCATTACTCTAAGGGTTAGCACGCGACAGATCCCTCGCGAAGCTGATTGGTGAAGACCATCGGGCCAGGAGATTAGCCGACCTCGACGCGTGCGATGATGGCCACGCGGCGGGATGCGCGTCTCACTCTGCTGGTTTTTGCTTCACGACGAAGTGGATTGGACACCGTGAGCGTGTCCCGTAGGCAGCTCCAGGAGCCTGAGCGCACCCGAGGCAGCACCCTTCCAGTACGATTCGGCCCGGCGATGGGCCCGTTCGGAGGCCCTCGCATATGCCGCGTCGTCGAACCATATCGATCGAACGGCCTCAGCCCACGCCTCGGCCGGCGCGTCCGCCTCGAGAAGGCGGCCGGCGTCTGACACGTTCTGCGCAAGGCCGCCGACGTCGGAGGCGATTGCCGGGATGCCGCTGAATTGCGCTTCGACGACCGAGACTGCGGGGGGCCTCAGCGTGGTGCTGGTGATCGTGATCGGCGGTTTGGAGGTGATTGCTGGGCGCCTCTCGATACCCTCGCTGGTTGCTGTCCTCGTGGCGATCCGCGCGATGCACGGACCGCTGCACGGCTGCTTCGATCGATTCATGGAAGTGCAGGCCAACTGGGCCTCGCTGGAGCGCGTGCATGCGCTGCTGCGGACCGAGCCTGAGTTGTCTGACCGGCCGGACGCCGTGGCGCTGTCGGAGCCTTTCCAATCGCTCCGCTTTGAGAACGTGTCGTTCGGCTACCACGGGTCGGCGCGCGTGCTGAACAACGTGTCGTTCGAGGTCCGGGCCGGGCAGCAGGTCGGCATCGTGGGTCCGTCAGGCACGGGCAAATCCACTCTCCTGAGCCTCGTTGCGCGCTTCTACGATCCCGTGGAGGGCACGATTCTCGTGAACGGTCGAGACCTGCGCGACTACCGGATCGCTGATCTGCACCGGCAGCTGGCGCTCGTCACTCAGGATCTGTTCGTGTTCGGCACGAGCGTGCGGGAAAACATCCGATACGGGAGCATCAGCGCGTCCGATGCCGAGGTCGAATCCGCCGCGGCCGCGGCGGAGATACACGACGACATCATGGGTCTTCCGGAGGGCTACGACACGGTGCTTGGTGTGGGCGGGCGGCTGCTGTCTGCAGGTCAGGTTCAGCGCATCAACATCGCACGCGCGATGCTGAAGAACGCGCAGGTCGTGATGCTCGACGAGGCAACGTCGAATCTCGATACGATTTCAGAGTCCAGGATCCAGGCAGCACTCGAGCGGCTCCTGCGCGGACGCACGACCCTGACGATCACGCACCGCGTCGCCACGCTCAGAAGGGCCGATATGATCCTGGTTGTGGATCGAGACGCGGAGGTGATGGTCGGCGATCACGGCACGCTGTTGCGCGAGAGCCGCGTCTACCGCGAGCTGTGGCACGCTCATCACCAGGCCGGCTCCGGCGAGCCCGTCGAGGCGCCGACATGATCGCCTTCTGGGTCCACGCCGGGACTGTCGACCTGATTCGCGACTACCGCGGTCACCGTGGACGCGCGATCGCAGATCGCATCGACGCGCTCATGTACGAGAACGTCGGTCCAGACGTGGAGTTTCCGACCGGGCCCCAGGTCTTCATGGCGCTCGACCAGCTGACCCCGGTGCAGCGTGAAGTCGCGGCGCGTATCTGGGATGCTCACGCCATCATCGCGCCGAGCGTGCCGCGACTGAACGATCCTCGCCGCGTCCTGCTGCGGTTCGATCTGCTGACAACGTTGTACCGCGAGGGAGTCAATGGCTACCGGGTCTATCGGGCCCATCAGGTCGACGAAGTCGAGCGGTTCCCCGTGTTCGTCCGCCACATCTTCGATCACCATGGTCCCGTGACGCGGCTGCTCACCACGCGCAAGGACCTGGTCAGGGTGCTCAGGTCGCTGCGCATGAGGGGACGCAGCCTTCGGGACTACATGATCGTCGAGTACTGCGACGCCTCGGGACCGGACGGGCTCTTCCGCAAGTACGCGGCATTCAGAGTGGGAAGCCACATCATTCCGTGTCACCTGTTCACGTCGCGCGAATGGTCAGTCAAGTCGGGTCAGGACGACGTCACGGAACATGGTTTGGACGAGGCCCTGACCTACTTCGAGGCGAATCCTCACGCCGCGTGGCTGCGCCGTGTCTTCGAAGTGGCGAGAATCGACTACGGGCGCGTGGACTATGGCGTGTCCGGCGGCGTGCCGCAGGTCTGGGAAATCAACCTCACTCCTACGCTCGGGCATGCCAGCGGACAGTCGCGCCATGCCGGCCTGCCGTCCGACTTGAAAAGGCGTCGCGAGGCGAGCCGCCAGACGTTTCACGAAAAACTGATGTCGGCATTCCTGGCGCTCGACGAGCGCGGGGGAGACGAGCGCGCCCACGCGACGATCGAGGAATCGCTGCTGGCCCGTCTTCGCGCGGAGGAGAGACAGGCACGTCGGAGGCAGCGGGCGCTCGCGTGGCTGAGGGGGCTGTACCATAGCCCGGCCCTCGGCCGCCCGGTCCGTGCGTTCTACTCGCTGTTTCCGCGCCCCTTGAGCCGACGTCCCTGAGGTCCGCGTCGGATGACGGCTCTCGGTGCCGAACTATCGGCGTCGACTTCGATTCTTTTTCGGGATTTAACGGTGGCGAGAGCATTGCCCTCAATCCGAGTTCGGCACGGGTGTCAGCCCACTCAGCTGTCCCGCAGTACCTGTGCCGGATCGATCCGTGACGCACGGTAGGCAGGGAGCCAACCCGCGACCGCGCCGACCACCGTCAGCGTGACTGCCGCGCTCACCAGTGTGACCGCGTCGCGTGGCTGGAGGTCGTACAGGAGACTCGCGATAAATTGTGATGACCACGCGCTCGCAGCAGTGCCGATGATCACGCCGAGCGCGACGAGCACGAAGACTCGCGCGAGCACGAGCCGGACGACGCCCGTCGGCTCAGCCCCAAGCGCCATCCGAATGCCGATTTCGGCGCGTCGTCTGGTGACCGCATACGACGTGACGCCGTACAGACCAAGACCCGCGAGCAGCAGGGCCAGCGTGCCGAAGAACCCCGTGACCAGTGCGACCAGGCGCTCCTGCGTGAGCGAGGCATCGACCCGATCCTGCAGCGGTCGGAACGTAAACGTGAGATTGCGATCGACCCCCGTCAATGCAGCCGCCACACGCGGTGCCAGCATGGCGGGCGACCCCTCGGACGAACGAACGCTGATGGTGACATTGGCCGTCAGGGCCGTCGGCCCCGCAGCCTCGCGTTGCGCAAGCGGTATGTAGAGGGTCGGCCGTACTCCATCACGCACGGATACGTACACCGCGTCACTCACGACTCCGACGATCGTCAGCGGACCCGCGCCTTCCAGGAGCATCACGGTTTCTCCTATCGGGTTCCGGCCGCCTAAGAACTTGTGCGCATAGGCTTCGTTCACCAGCGCGACCGGAAGTGCCCCCTGCGTATCCCGTTCGTCGACATCGCGGCCGGCAAGGACGGCCGTGCCGTAGGTGGCGAGCCATCCCGGCGTGATCTGATTGAGCATCGTCATCCGCGAGTTCCAGAACGGCACCGGACCCGGTTCGGGTTGGGCGGGCGGCGCACCGGGCAGGTCGATAAATCCAAGGAGGCCGCCCCCGCCGACGGGCGCGGCCATCGACGCACCCGCACGTGCGACGCCAGGCACCGCTGCGACCGCCGCGACGAGTTGATGAAAGAACGGAATGCGAGTGGCCGGATCGATGGCTGCGCGTGACACGTCCACGTTGACAATGAGTACGCGGTCGCTATCGAACCCAAGGGGCAGCGTCGCGAGCCGTTCGAATGTCCCTACCAAGAGGCCCGCCGCCACGATGAGGACCATCGACAATGCCACCTGGGCGACCACGAGGCCGCTTGACAGACCTGTACGCGCGTCACCCAACGCGCCGCGCCCCTGTTCCTTGAGCGCGTCGATCGGTGCGACGCGCCTCGCCCTGAACGCCGGCGCGGTCCCGAACAGCACGGCCGTCGCAGCCGTGACCGCCACCGTGAATGCCAGCACGCGCCAGTCCAGCGAGAGATCGAGCGTCACACGCGTGACTGAGGTCGATAACTGCGCCACCAGCATGGGACCCGCCCACCTCGCAAACACGAGTCCGGCCACCGCGCCGATGCCAGCGAGCACGAGCGCTTCAACGAGCAACAGCCGCACGAGACGCCAGCGCGCCGCTCCCAGCGCCAGCCGCACACTCAATTCGCGCCGGCGCGCGGTCGCCCGCGCGAGCAGCAGGTTGGCGATGTTGCCGCAGGCGATCAGGAGGACCAGCCCGACGATGACCAGGGTCGCGAGGAGGGGCCGTTCGTATCGCCGACGCAGTTGCGATGTGCCCATGGACGCGGGCACGAGCGTGAATGGGTTTTTGAGAAACACTTGATCGGCGAGTTGACGCACGGCGGGGTCCTGAGCTTCCGGCGGCAGGGTTGCGGGCACGAGGGCCTCGCGGATCTGTGGCTGCACCGAGCGCAGAAGGCTGGTTGCCGCCTCCGCCGACTGTCCGGGCTTCAAGCGGACCATGATGAAGAGCCACACAGATCCTCTGTCGATGTCCGAGTCCTTGCCGCGGATCAATTGGTTCGCGTGGAGTGGAAGAGCGACGTCGAGCGTCCGTCCGACTTCCGCACCGAAGAACTCGGGAGATGTCACCCCGATAATCGTGAACGGGATGCGTTCGATGACGATCGACGTGCCAATGACGTTTGCGTCCCCGCCGAAACGCCGCTGCCACATCCCATAGCTGATGACCGCCACAGGACCATCCGGTCCGCCACCACGCACATCGTCGGCGGGTGTGAACGTGCGGCCGAGGAGCGCTGGCACGCCAAGCGTCGTGAAGAAATCGCCGCTGACATATGTGCCATCGACAGGCTGCGGCTCTCCGCCAGCTGTAGAGAGACTCAGCCGGTTCTGCGTACCGTTTTCCGACCACGCGACGGCGCCATCGAACATCTGCGGTGCGCGCCGCCGGATCTCTTCCCACAGGCCGTAGTTCCATGCGTCCGTACTTCGTCGGCCCGCTGACGCATCAGTCGTCATGATGACGAGACGCTCTGGTTCAGGAACCGGCAGCGTGCGGAGCAGCAGGCTGTTGACGAGGGAAAAGATCGCGGTGTTGGCACCGATGCCGAGGGCGAGCGACGCGATGGCCACGGCAGAGAGAACCGGTGACGCGACCAAGAGGCGCAGAGCCAGCCGAAAGTCCAGGCCAAATCCCTGCAGCCAGCGTGGTTGCCAGAGGTCACGCGCACGATCGCGGGCGAGCCCGATGTTGCCCATCGCGCGATGCGCCTGGAGCCGCGCGTCCCGTTCAGGAAGGCCGTTCCTCTCGAGCTCGCGCTGTTTCATCGCGCGATGGAACTCGAGCTCCTCGGCCAGATCCTGCATCGAGCCGTCGAAGGCGCACGAGATACCACACCCGGCGGAGAAGCCTGTGCACTGCGTCCCTCATGTGGCGTTGAGAACTTTCTGAATCGCCAGGACGAGCGCATCGAATTCCTCGCGCTCGGCGGCGAGACGCTTCCGCCCCGCGGCGGTCAGCGTGTAGTAGCGAGCACGCCGATTGTTCTCGGACGCGCCCCATGCTGCCTTGACCCAGCCGTTCAGCAGGAGCCGTTGCAGCGCCGGGTAGAGTGAGCTCTCCCCCACCTGAAGCACAGCGTCCGAGGTGATCCTGAGGTGCTGCGCAATCCCGTAACCGTGCATTTCCCCGCGCGCAAGCGTCCGGAGAATCAACAGATCGAGCGTTCCCGGCAGCAGGTCAGGCGGTTCGCTTGCGCGTCCCACAGTTTCTTTCCATCGTCAGCCGATGGGAAGGATCGGTGATCGGCCGGGTGCCTGTCAAGACCCATCGACAGACGATGGGATGATGTTCATGAGGCGCGTCCACTCGCCTCGGCATCGGCGTCTTGTGCGGGTGCGAAGCCCACGAGATTGGCCGTGTAACGGTGACCCGTGTCGTGACACTTCCTCAATGTTGACGCCGAAGGCGCCTGGAGGAGACAACATGACTGCGCGGATCGACGAAATCGCACCTGACCTGTATCGAATCTGTCTGTACGTGCCGGCCTTCGACCTTCAATTCAATCACTTCCTCGTGAAAGACGACGAGCCGTTGCTGTTTCACACGGGCATGCGCGGGATGTTTCCCGCCGTGCACGAGGCAGTGGCCAGGCTGATCGATCCCGCGAGCCTTCGCTGGATCAGCTGGAGCCACTTCGAGGTCGATGAATGCGGCGCGCTCAACGAGTGGCTGGCGGTGGCCCCTAACGCCACGCCGGTGTGCGGAGAGCTTGGCGCGATGATCAACATCGCCGACTTCTCGAATCGCCCGCCACGCGCGCTGAAGCCGAACGAGGTCCTCGGGACGGGACGGCACCGGTTCCGTTTCGTTCCGACGCCGCACCTGCCGCACGGGTGGGACGCCGGCGTGCTGTTCGAGGATACCGACCGGGTGCTGTTGTGCTCGGACCTGATGCACCAGCTCGGCGACGTCGAGCCGGTGACGAGTGGCGACGTCGTGGGCCGGTATCGACAGGCCTTCGAGACCTATCAACAGTCGTCCGTGCTGATGGATTACGTGCCGTACACGGCGAACACGAAGCGGCAGCTGGCCAACCTCGCCGCGCTGCGCCCGCGCACGCTGGCGGCCATGCACGGCTCGACGTTTGTCGGCGACGGCGCGGCGGCGCTTATCGCGAGTGGAGACGTCATCCGGGAGGTGACCAGTGCGCCGGTGGTGACGGCCTGACAGCGGCGGGCTGCGGTCCAATTGACCGCACGCGCAAGCGGGTAGTACCGTGGGTCGCGAGTGCAGACAATCGTCGACGCGAGTGACGCCAATCTCGCCCGCGCGGTCGCGGCGCGCGCACCCGGGGCGGCCGAGGCAGCCGAGGGCGAGTTGTATCGACGGTTCGCGCCACGCGTGCGGCTGTACGGGCTTCGCCACCTGCGCGACGAGGAGAAGGCGCGCGATCTCGTACAGCAGGTCATGCTGCTGACGATCGAGAAGCTGCGGGGTGGATCGGTTCGCGACGGCGATCAGATCGCATCGTTCGTCCTCGGAGTCAGCCGAACCATGGTGAGAGACCTGAAGCGGCTGGAATGGCGGCGCGAGAAACTGCGCGATGTCTTCATGGCCCCGTACCTGGTCGAAGCCCCAGCCGGAGACGCCACGCTCGACGTCGACCGCCTCGAGGGGTGTCTCGCCCGGCTCGCCGAACGCGAGCGCATGGTCATCCTCCTGACCTTCTATGCCGAGAGAACGGCGAGCGATGTGGGGAAGGAGCTTGGGGTCAAGGAAGGTCACGTCCGAGTGATCCGGCACCGGGCGATCGAGCACCTCCGCATGTGCATGACTGCGCGGGAAGTGGTGCAATGATGCCGAGCTGTAACGCTCCGATTCCGGATGAAACACTGCTCGACTACTGGGCGCGTGACGCTGCGGACGGTGACGAGACGGACCGGGTCGAGGAGCATCTATTCGCGTGCGGCGACTGCTCAGCGCGCCTGCACGACATGGCGTCACTCGGGGCGGGGTTGGCGGCGCTCGCGCATCAGGGGCGCGTCACGGGGATTGTGTCCCGCACTCTTCTCAACCGCATGCAGCGTGACGGGGTGCATGTGCGTCTCTATTCGGTCGTATCCGGCGAGACAGTGCCGTGTGCCGTCTTTCCCGCCGACGATCTGGTGGTCGCCGCCATGCGAGCCGACTTCTCCGCCGCGGACGCCGTGACACTGTCAGTGATGGGGCCGGGAGATTCGCCGATCGGTGAGGTCGACGACGTGCCCGTGTCCAGGTCTGACAGCGAACTCCTCTGGGTCCTGCCTGCCGCAGTCGTGCGTCAGATGCCATCGATGCGGCTGCGGATCACGCTCGCGGCCGTTGGCGCGACGGGCGCCGTACTCGGCACCTACGTGCTCGACCACTCAGCGTCGACACCGCCGACGTGACAATCCTGCCCGTGCCGAGCGGAGGCGCACCGCGACCTCACACGTCTGCGGGTCCGAACACAACAGCTGGCATCCGAAATTCACCGATGCAGCAGTCAGTCCCAGTCACTCACCGCTTTCGGTCCGCTCGAAAGGACTCGGGGAGAATGTATGACATCCCTCCCCTGTCTTTGGACGACATCGGGTAGCCATCCGGGCACCTCGACTGAACGAGTCAGCGCGCGGCGCTATGCCGCACCCTGCGCGTCGTGCTTCCAGTCCTCCTTCTCGAAGCGCATCCCGTTGCTTTCGGCGATGCTGCGGACGTCCCTCATCGAAGCGGGGTTACCGCAGTTCAGCACGACGGTCTCGCCTGGAATCATGCGCTCGAGGAGCCGCTCGCTCTCGACGCCCTGCGGAAGCCGGGGCCGCACGGTCCGCTCAAGGGCCACACGCGCGGCGGCCTCACCTTCCGATCCGGCGGAACGCAGGTCCTCCTCTTCTTTGAGGGGCATCCCGAACAAGAGGCGAAGCACGTTGTTGGCGCGCCCGGTGCCGAGGCCCGGACCGGGCGACTCGGGCACCCTGGGGCGGCTCACGAGAGGAACGTAGCTAAAGTCGAACGAGCCCGCTGCCTGAATGGAGAGGAGCTCTTCGTGATAGGCCAACTCCTCCAGCGTGCGGTTGGCGTGGAACAGTGTGTAGCGAACGGCGTCCCGTTTGCCCTCTCCGGCTTCGTGGTGGAGCTGCTTGATCATGGACGCGAACGGCGCGAGGCCGGTGCCCGTTCCCACCATGACCACGTTGCGGAAGCCCCGTGCACGCTTGTCGAGCGTGAAGTCGCCGACGATGCGGTCCACGTATCCCACCTTGTCGTCCACGAGCGTGCGGATCTGGAATAGCGACTCGGTGAGGCGCCCCGCGTAGCCCCACTCGTCCGCCTCGAGCACCACGTACAGCTCCAAGTGGCCGTCCCGCTGCGTCTCGAAAGGCGCCGAGGAAATAGAGTAGGAGTGCGTCACGGGCCCGCGCCTCTGCACACCGCGCTCGTCCAGATCCGGGATGAAGTGGACTTTCTCGTCGTACCCGACTACGCGCTTCGTCAGGCGACAGCTCTCGCGGCGGAGGGCGATGTACTGGCCCGGCTTGTAGTCTGGGAAGCGCGCGCCCTCCTGCGGCATGAGACGGAAGATCGCGAGCAGCGGGGAGATCTGCTGCCAATGGGTCACGGTTCCGACCCGCGGCTCGGCCCGGCGAGGCCGGCTGCGCAGCAAGGACGCGATCAGCTCGAGTAAGGCCTTCGTCGCATCTCCGGGGAGCATGACGGTGTTCGGGGCGACCAGGAGCGGGTTCGGCATCCCTGAGAATCCGGCTCCCGTGCTGCGCTTGATGACCAGCACCCGGCGCGCTTTCCCGACCTCGAGGACCGGCATGCCGGCGAGCGGACACTCAGGCGCGGTCGGTGCGAGCGGGTTGATGACATCGCTCGCTCCCACGGCGACGACGACGTCAATCTCGGGGAAGGTGGGGTTGATGTCCTCGAGTTGCTTCACGTTGGCGTCGGGGATGTCGGCCTCCTCCAGGAGTATGTTCATCTGCCCCGCCATGCGCCCCGCGAGGGGGTGGATCCCGAACGTCACCTCGACCTTGCGGTCTTCGAGCACGTGGGTGAAGTCCCGGACGGTGTGGTGGGCGTGGGACAGCGCCATCCCGTACCCCGGCACGATGACGACGCGTCGGGCGCCCGTGAACATCGCTGCCGCCTCGTCGGGCGACACCTTTTTGATCGAGTCCGGGCCCGCGGCAGCGGCGCCGGGGGGCGCGTCCTTCGTGTGCTGCGTCATGTTACGCACCTCCTGCCTCAGCGTCCTTCGACGCCTTCACTGCGCAAGTGGTCGCTCGGTGACGCGTAAGGCGTCACACGCAATGCTGCGTCTGGGCTGGCGTTGAGATCAAGTTCCTCGACTCTTGCCGTCCGACACGACCAGGCGCTACGCCTGAGACGGGGGTGGAGCCGGCGTGAGGCCGTGGCGGCGCATGATAGCTGCCATCCTGGCGCGGTCCGGCGGTCCACCGGCCGCCGCGTTGATCACCTCGGCCGCCTCGCGAAAATACTGCGGCCCGAGCGCGGCCGGCGTGATCAGGCAGAGCGCCTTCACGTCCTGGCTGCCGTTGTTGTCGAACCGGTGAATGGCACCGCGCGGAATGCAGAGTGCCTCTCCCGGCCCGACGTCGATCGGAGTCCCATCGACGGTCCAGGTCAAGACACCGGCGATACCGTAGATGGTTTCCTCGTAATGGTCGTGGCTGTGCGCGGGAGCCGCCAGGTGCTGCGCGGCCGGGACAGAGAGCTCGAAGGCCGCGACGCTGCCAGTCGAGTAGTCTCCGGTGAGCAGGAAGCGCACGGCGAGCGGCCCGAGCTGGATGGTCTCCTCGGATGGATTGACGTGGAGGCCGGTTGTCTCCGGGGGCATGGCGTCTCTCCCGTACTGAACTGAGTTGACTTCCCAAGGATTGTTGATCTTGTTGTGTCCGGCCGTGTATCGAAGGCAATCGCCGCGCCTGGGGGCAACCTGACGAATAGCGTTGATGACTACTTCGAAGTCGCACCGACAAGCATCACCGCACCGCTGCAGTAGCCCATCGCTGGGACAACTTCCTGATGCGCGAGAGCGCTTCCTCGATGTTCTCCAGCGAGTTCGCGTAGCTGAAGCGCAGGTAGCCGTCACCGTAGCTCCCGAAGGCTGTGCCGCTCAGGCACGCCACGCCGGCGTCGTTGAGCAGCATGTCGGCAAGCTCGCGGCTCGACACACCGGTCCCGGTGATGTTCGGGAACACGTAAAACGCACCCGCAGGCACGCTGCAGCGGAACCCGGGAATCTCGTTCAGGCCCTTCACGATCGCGTCGCGGCGCCGCCGGAACTCTGCCACCATCTTGTCCACGTCGTCCTGCGGCCCCTTCAGCGCGGCCAGGCCGGCCCGCTGCGTGAAGCTCGCCGTGCACGAGTTCGAGTTGACCATCAGCTTGTCGACGGCATCGGCAACCCAAAGCGGCATGACGCCATAGCCCAGGCGCCAGCCGGTCATCGAGTATGTCTTCGAAAAACCGTCGAGGATGATCGTCTTCTCGAGCATGCCGTCGAATTGCGTGATCGATGACGGCACCTCTTCGTAGCAGATGCGCGAGTAGATCTCGTCGCTCAGGATCAGCAGGTCGCGATTGCGCACGAGATCGGCGATGCGCGCCAGATCCGCGCGAGGGATCACGCCGCCAGTTGGATTGGCCGGCGAATTCAGCACCATCATCTTCGTACGGCTCGACAGCTTCGACTCCAGCAGATCGAGGTCGAATGAGAAGCCGCGTGACTCGACGAGAGGAATGGGCACCGGTGTCGCGCCCAGGAAGTTGATCACTGATTCGTAGATCGGGAACCCGGGGTTCGGGTAGATCACTTCATCCCCCGGTTCGACAACGGCCAGCATCGAGAAGAACATAATCGGCTTTCCGCCTGGGACAACGATGACGTTCTGTCCGGTGACGGAGATGCCCCGCGATGTCGAGATGTAGTCGGCGATCGCCTGGCGGAAGTCGGGATAGCCGGGTGTCGGTCCATAACCGGTCCACCCCTCGTCCAGCGCGCGTTTGGCGGCCTCCTTGACGTGGGCCGGTGTTGGGAAATCAGGCTGCCCGATCTCCAGATGGACGATGTTCTTCCCCTGGGCCTCGAGTGCGCGGGCCCTCTGCAGGACCTCGAAGGCGGACTCGATCCCGATGCGCGTCATTCGATCAGCTAGTTGCATGGTTCCTCAGCTCGATCAGTATATTTCTGTCTCACTCTCCTCTCCAGTCCCGCGTCATCGGGATTCGCAGAGCCACCCGTCCACACCGTTTCGGCTAAGGTATGACGAATGCCCGCTACGACGACGCGCGTCCTCAGGCGCCCCGCCAAGTCTGTGCCCACGGTCATCACTGCCGACATTTGTGTCCTCGGGTCGGGAATCGCAGGGGTCTCCGCCGCCCTCGAAGCAGCTCGATTGGGCAGGAGCGTGGTGATCGTCGACGCGGCGCCGTCGCTCGGTGGTCAGGCGGTGGGCTCGATCATCGGGACCATCATTGGTCTCTATACCCATGGCCCCGAGCCGTACCAGATTACGCACGGCATCGCCGACGACCTGATCGCGGACCTGACCGCCGAAGGCTCGCTCAGTCGACGGGTGTCGATGACGGGCACCATCACGTTCCAATACGACGAGGTCAGGCTGGCGAGATGGATCGAGCGCAAGGTCGAAGAGGCCGGCATTCGCGCGCTCGTGGGGGCAGTGCTCACGGACGTGCGGTTCGAGCAGCGGCGCGTACGTTCTCTGGAGCTTGCGACCCGGTTCGGCGTGGTTCGCGTCGAGGCAGCGGCCTACGTCGATGCCTCCGGCGATGCCACGGTGTGTTATCAGGCCGGGCTCGAGGTTCGCGAGCCCGATGCACCGGTCTACGGCTCACTGAACTTCATCATCGAGGGGTACGACACAGAAGCCGTCAAGGATCTGGTCATCAAGGAAGTTCACAATCGGCTGGCGGAGCGTTGCAGTCAGTACGGTTTGGTGCGGCACGACGGCTTCCTGATGCACTTTCCGGGCAAGACCGTGATGCTCGCCAACGTCACGCACTTCGAGACGCCTCTCGACCCGACAGGGGGCGCGCAGATGGTGTTCGAGGGACGACGGCAGGCTGACAACATCATCCGGTTCCTGCGCGCCGAGTTTCCGCGCATCTTTGCCAACGCCAGGGTCCGTACGTATGGCAATCCGGGACTGCGACAGACGCGATGGATCGTCGGTTCCCGTCAGCTCACGCTCGACCAGATCCGATCGGGCGATCGGCCACCGGACGCCGCGGCACGGTGCGCGTGGTGGGTGGAACTGCACAACGCCCGGGAGCTCGTGCACTGGGAGCGCTTCGAGCCCAGTCACGTCTATTACATCCCGCTTTCCTGCATGACCCCGCGCGACGCCGACAACATCGTCGCGGCCGGACGATGCGTTGATGCGGATCTGAGCGCGTTGTCGGCCATCAGGGTGATGGGGCCGTGTATTGCGATGGGCACGGCTGCCGCGCATGCACTCGACCTGGCCGGGTCTGGATCGGTGCACCAGATCGATCTCGCTGCGCTGCAGAAGCGACTGACTGACAATCTCGATCGACGCTAGGAGGTCCGGCCTCGCGGATCACCGAAACTGGCAATCGACCGTGATCGTCGTCTTCACCGAATTGGCGATGTAACACGATTCATGCGCCTGGTGATGGAGCTCCTCCTCGGCCTCCTGCGTGGGATGCGTACCCGTGTAGGCCACCCGAGGATGAAGGACGACGGAGCTGACCCGGGGATGCCGCGCTCGTTCTTCGTCATCACTCCGACGGCCTCGTCAACGTAACTCGTCACCTCGAGTCCCTGCCGTGACGCCACCCACAGGAACGTCAGCATGTGGCAGCTCGAGATTGCCGCCACGTACGCCTCCTCGGGATCGACGTTGGCTGCGTTCGAGTATGGAGGCTTGACCGATGTGGGCGCCGGCGACGCAGGCACAGTGACACCGCCGTCGAAGGTCCATGTGTGCTCGCGCGAATAGCTGCCCTTGATGAATTCGCCCTGCGACATGGTCCATTTGATGGTGGCTCTGTGTTCTGACATAGCTAATCCGTCGCTTTCGTTGCCGAGAGCGCCGGAATCAGGTTCGCGTGCCCCCACTTGCGCGCGAGCTCGAGAGGGGTCAGGCCGTCCTTGTTGCGCACGTCGGCCTTGGCGCCCGATTGCAGCAGCAACTCGATCATCTGGGTGTCACCGAAGTCGATGTTCGCCGCCCACAGCAGCGGCGTCATGCCCATCTTGTCGACAACGTTCACCGTGGCGCCGCGTGCGATGAGGATGCGCGCCATCTCGATGTCGTTGTTGAGAACGGCACGACCCAGCATCGTGATGCCGTTGCCGTCGGCGAAGTCAACGGGCGCGCCGAGATCGAGCAGCGTGCGCGCCACTTCGATGTCGCCAAACTTGAACGCACCAAGCATCGGCGTGGTACACGAGGTGCCGATCGCAATCATTGCCTCGTCGAGCTTGCCCCCGGCAGCAAGCAGACGCTTCAGGCTCTTCGCATTGCCCGCGTAGGACGAAAGGAAGAATGGGTTCGCGTTGAAGACCGGCGCTCCCGCCGCGGGCACCGTGACCTGCGCACCGCGGTCGAGCAACAGATTGATAGCCGGATCGGCCTCCTGATACTGAGCTGCCACCATCAGCGCCGAAAAACGGCTGTTCGCGCGCGCGTTCACATCTGCCCCACGATCGAGCAGGAGCGTCATCTTCTCGACGTCGGGCGCCGCCATCATCAGGGCCGTCGTCCCGCCGGAACTGGTCGCGGCGTTCGGACTCAGGCCACCATCGAGCAGGCGCTGCACATCGCTGCGTGTGCCGAAGATCATCGTCTCGACCCACGGCTCGACGCCGGCCGGCTCGGTCTCAGGTAGCGCCGGAGGGACAACTGGCTTCGCTGGTTCGAGGGCGTAGGACAGCGCCATCACAGCCCAGCTCGCGCCCTGCATGGAGAGGAACTGATCGTGGCCGTGAGGATATCCGGCGTCGAAGTAGGGCGGGCTGAGCGGGGCCGGCGGGTGCAGCCGCGAGACGACCTGCCACGTGCCATCGGCGGCCTGTGTCTTCAGCAGGAATTCGACGCCGCGCTGGTATGAGACATCGATGATCGCCACCCCACCGCCATCGCGCAGCGCCACCAGCGCCTGCGCGGTGAGTACACATCGCTCTCGCGGCCGGCAACCGAGTTCCAGCCGCCGTCGGCGCGCTGCGTGCCCTTGAGATCGCGCGCGAGGCTCTGCAGCGTCGCCCGAGGCGCCCCTGCCCACCGGAGACCGAGCAGCTGATAGCTGCGCTCTTCCGTGTCGCGCGGTGTCCGGCTCTCGAGGAACGTCAACGCGCGCGCGACTGCCGCATCGGCCTGAGCCTTCTGCGATGAGTGGTGATATCGCTGCACCGCTCGAAGTCCGAGAGCGGCCATCGTCACGGGGCTGTAGGAAGAGGGCGGGCGCTGGTGAAATCCGTCCCAGTCACCACGGACGTTCTGCCGCGAGATCAGCAGGCGCGCGTAGACCGCGGTGGCCAGGTTCGGCTTCACGCCGGCGGCATTCGCCGCCACCATTCGATAGGCATCGTCAACAGATGGTTCGATGACGTAGCTGTACTGAACCGCCCGATCGATATCGGAGAAATTGAACGCCTTCGCGGCATCTGCACGGGTAATCGACTCGTTGAACGGCACGCCATGGTCGCGAGCGACGCGATACGCCAGCGCGGGCTGGTACTGGTGATGGCAGGACGCGCATACCTGCTTGTTCGTCGTGTACCAGGATTCCTGCGCTTTCTGGATGGCGACCAGCGCGCGCGCCGCGGCGTCGCGGACACGAGACGGATCGGCCTCCTGCGCGGAAGCTGACTGTGCAACGACGAGACCGCCAAGGCTCAAGAGAATGATCGCGAAACGCTTCACCGTGCTCTCCCGCCGGGTCGCCAGGCAGCACCCGGCCTACCCGCTACCCACGTTTCTGAATTTCTACTATGCCCAGATCGCCATCCACCATGACCCAATCGCCGGTCTCAATCAAATCGAGCGGATCGCGATCCAGGTCGGTCACGCTTGGCACCCGCATGACGACGGCGCCGAGCGCCACCTTCGTCGTCATCTCATTGAAGACGAGCGCCCTGGGCGCCGCACCGGCGAGGCGTGCCGTGTGATACATGGCCGACCAGCCCGACGATCCTTTGGCACCGCGGAAGACGAGCACCTTGTCCTTGAAACTCTTGCCGCGGAGCTCATGGTGCGTCTCAGTAATCACGCCCTGTTGGGGATTGACACCGCCCCAGCCGGGAATCGTCTCGCGAGTCACGAGCGCTTCGCCCTCGGCGCGGCCGCCAACGACTCCCCTTCCCCTCAGCACGATCGTCGCGGACACCGTCATGGTCGTTCTCCGCTCCAGCGGCCGGTAATGGCCGCCTGAATACAGTCGCGCGTCGATCCGAACCACGCTTGCACACCAAGGATGGCAGGCAGGTAGTGCGCCTGCTTCGCCGAGTCGAGCGCAGCCACTTTCGTTCCCGGTGGAATCGCTTGCGCGAAGGCCGAACAGGTGTCAGTCAGCACGACACCTCCGGCATCGTTGATCGCCTTCACGTACCCGAGTTGACGCGCTTCGCTGTCGACTGCGCGCGACGTGAAGATCCACAGATGAGAGTTGGTGCTGACTCGTTTCCCGTCGAGCAGCGTGGCCGCTTCTCTGAGTTGATCGAGCGCGGCATGCGGACATCCCAGCATCACGAAGTCGACGTTCGGATCGCTCGCGTTGGCATTGAGCCGATCGTATATCCGTCGCTGTTCTGTCTTGTCATACGTGAACCGCTCGGTCGGTCGATTCAGGCCGAAGGCCATGTCAGTCGATTCGGCCTCAGGTGTGGTCCCGACGATGTGATACATCTCGACGCCGCCGGAAGAAGAGGCCGACGCGCCGAAGTGTTTGAGACCCACGATCTCCGGCTTCTCGAAATCTCCAACCACAACGGGGATGTGTTCCTGGACGACGTCGCCGACAAAGTAGCCGAGCATGCCCCAGTCCATCACCGAGTCGACGGGTATCGGCACATCGACGCGGTGCGTACCAAAGCGGCACTCCGTGCGATGCAATCCCCAGTCCGGGATCTTGCCGGTCAGCATCGCCGCGCTCGTGCTCTCGCGTCCTTCCGTGTTGGTGCGTGCGCCGAGGACAGAGTTCGCGAAGATCACCGCCGACGATTCCATCCAGGCACAGTGTTCACCCCTTGCCGGAACATTGCCCGCCAGGGTCCGGCGTGCAGGTCTTGAGAATGGTGACGTCGTGGCGCGCGGCAAAGGCTTCACGCTCCTGGTAGTTCCTGAAGACCTCGACCTTCACGCCAAGCGTTTGCCACTCTCGCGGGTCTGCGCCACCTTGCAGGTGATAGGTCGGGACGACGGCGTCCGGAACGTCGACGAGCTCGTCGGAGTCGAGGTCGAAGAACGAGAGAATCGCATCGCGACCGTCGAGGTCTTTGCCGGCGTAGTAGCGCTGAAGGAAGGGGTTCGCCGACCCGGTACGCCTGCGACGTTCCGTGTGTCGACGAACCGCTCGGCGCCCAGCGCCTCGGCATAGCGAACGAGCAGTTCCATCGCCTTCTGCCGCGCCTTGCCGTGGCGGCCATCGAGCATCGCCTTCTCGCTATCGGTAAGCTTCAACATGCATTTTGGTCGAGCGTATGAGGGTGCGTGACCAGGTTCAAGGTTCCGGGTTCAAGGTTCCGGATTCGGCTCTCCGCTCTCGGGCCGCGGCCTGATAGATTACGTCGGATTAGGACGTGAGATGCCAAGAGCGCTTCGCAGCAATTTCGAGCCGGGATCTCCGCGTGAAGCGGTGCGCCGTGCCCAGTGGAAGGCGCTCGGCCTGACCGACGCGGACATGCTGAAACCGAAGATCGCCGTCGTGAACAGCTCGTCCGAGCTGGCGATCTGTTTCAGCCATCTGGACGGCATCGCGAAGGTCGTGAAAGAGGCGGTGCGCGAGGCTGGCGGCCTCCCCTTCGAGATCCGTACCGCCGCTCCCAGTGACTTCATCATCAGCGCAGCCAAAGGTGGCGGCTACATGCTGGCGAGCCGCGACCTCATCGTGAATGACATGGAGATTGCCGTCGAGGGCGCTCAACTCGACGGCATGATCTGCTTGTCCTCCTGCGACAAAACGCCTCCCGCTCATCTGATGGCGGCGGGCCGCTTCAACATCCCGACGATCCTCGTCATCTGCGGCTATCAACCGAGCGGTCATTTCGAAGGACAGCACGTCGACATCGAGGAGGTCTTCATCGGCTCGGTGCGCGCGATGTTTGGCAAGCTGTCCAAAGAAACGCTCGCCGGCATGTGTGACAACGCCATCACTGGTCCTGGCGTCTGCGCCGGGATGGGCACCGCCAACTCGATGCACATCGTCTGCGAAGCGCTCGGGATGACGCTGCCTGGCGCGGCGCCGGTGCTCGCCAACAGCCCGAGGATGTTCGACCTCGCGCGCCAGTCCGGGCGGCGCATCGTGGAGATGGTGTGGGAAGACCTGACACCACGACAAATCCTGACACCGGGTGCGTTCCGTAACGCCGCGGCGTCGGTCCTCGCCGTCAGTGGGTCGATCAACTGCGTGAAGCATCTTCAGGCGACCGCCGTCGAAGCAGGCGTTGATGTCGACCTGTTCTCGATGTTCAACGAGCTCGGCGAGGAGGTTCCCGTGCTGAGCGCGGTCGCGCCCAACGGTCCTGACACGATCGATGCTTTCGAGGCAGCTGGCGGAGCGCGAGCGCTCCTCGTCCAACTGCAGTCCGTGCTCGATCTCGATGCTCTTACCGTCACCGGGCGCTCGCTTCGTGACAACCTCGCCGGTGTTTCGGTCAGCAACTCCGCCATCATCCGCCCGCTCGACCATCCGTTCGCATCGCATGCTTCAATCGTCGTGCTGCGGGCTCCCTCGCTCCGGAGAGCGCAATTGTGAGGCCAGGCTTGCAGCGGCCCGGAGACGACGGTCGCTTCACAGGAGCGGCAGTGGTCTATGACGACGTGCAGGAAGCGATAAGCGGGGTGCAACGAGGGGAACTGAAGCCAGGGCACGTGCTGGTGCTGCGCGGATGCGGACCAAAAGGTGGACCGGCGATGGCGGGCTCGGCCTCGCGCGTCGTGTTTGCCATCTACGCCGCCGGCCTCGAGGATCAGGTGGCGTTCGTCTCGGACGGTCAGCTGTCGGGTCTCTGCAACAAGGGCATGACAATCGCAGAGGTATCCCCCATCCCCGCCGTGGGCGGGCCGCTCGCGCTCGTCGAAAACGGTGACCGCATCCGCATCAATCTCGATGTTCGCACGCTCGACCTCGATGTCCCTGCCGAAGAGATGGAAGCGAGGCGCACTCGACGCGGCGATGTGCCGCTGCCCAGTGCGACCGGCTACCTGTCGATCTATGAACGGAGCGTGCAACCGATGTCGACGGGCGCGGTGCTGGTCAAGCCAGAGCGACGGTAGGTACGCGGTCGTCAGGCTGCTACAATGCGCCACATCGATGCTTCGCTATGAGGCCGCCATGCGATCAACCAGACGCTCACTCTCCTGACGTTAGCATGCGTGGCTGTCGTCGCGGCCATGGCTGATTGAGGCAACCGCGCAGTCGGCTCCAGCACCGCCCCCGCCGGGACAAGGACGACTCATCGTCTACGGCGACATCGCGCTGTTCCAGCCACCGGGTCATCCGGAGCTTTGCATTCTGCGAAACAGGTTCAAACGGGGTGAGCCTGTCGGATTCCGAATGTTCGTCGCGGATCCCTCAACCGGCCGGCGCGAGGAATCGGCTCAATTGGTGGTGCACCTCAACGTGGCCGGGAAGACCGTGGACATCCCGATGCGCTACCGCGCGACGGTGAAGCAACCGGAGCGCGAGTTCTGGGTCGCCAAGTGGGATGTGCCGCAGGACACGCCTGTCGGGGTTGTCCGGTTCACGGTCACCGCGACCGACAAGTACGGCCGAAGCGGTGAGTTCAAGCCATTTGAAGTACAGGCCTCTCAGCTCACGATCGTGGAGTAACCACGGCGACGCCGCTCGTCGTCAGGTCCGGCTGTAGCTGGACACTTCATGATTCCCGGCGTCACCCCGGCCCGTATCGATGCGAATCTGGGATCTTGCCGCAGGCTATCTCAATCGCGGGAGCCTGCTCGGCGAGCATCGCGAACTGCACGGCATTCACTCGATCCTCCTGATGAACGGGACGACAGGGTACACCCGACACCCGGAGACACGTTCGCTGCCGGGCAACCGCGGTGAGTGGCTTGGCCGTTCGCCATCGGCAACTTGTCGCCGAGATGCGCCTGCGCGGGTACACCGATCGAACACCGCTCATGTGCAACGTCTCCGGCGCGCGATGGCCGCGGTCGTTTGTGACTCCTCCGGAAGCACAGGTGATCCTGCTGCGGAAGAAATACGTCGGGAAAGAGAAAGGGCGCATTCCTCTGCCTCGAAACGCGCAGGAACTGTGGGCACAGCACAAGTATTCCGTTATGGCTCGTAGTCCCCGGACCTACCAGGCGCTCGGTCGAGCCGTCGCGCGCGCATGCGCGACACCAGGCACCGCGTATTCGACACTCCTCGAGGAACTCACGTCGATTCTCCGCGACACTCCGACCAAGGGTCGCCTCCGGAACGCGATCGAGCACATGTGGGGATACGTGCGGGATCATGCGACTGCCGAGGACATCAGCAACGCGCGGACCAGCACGGCGCACCTCCTCGTTCGCACACAACGGCTCGCGCTGCGGCATCGTCAGCGGTTCCTGCTGTCTTCGACCGCGTTATCCGAGCTCGCCGTGTTCGTCGAGGGTCCGCCAATGACTCCCGACCCCCTTACAAAATTCGTACGGGAAATGCGTTGACCGGATCGAATTGCGTTAGCCTTCTCGTCGATGAGGCGCACCATGACACTGCCGCGAAGAGCCACACTGTTCAGTCAGGCATCCGCCGTCGTTATCGCCGTGCTCGGCGTGCTCCACTTCGCGTATTCCGCGACTGGACAGCAACCCAGCACGCGATGGGTCACCGCCTGGAGCACATCACAGCAGGTGCTGGGTGAAGACCGGATCTCGAACGCGACTGTCCGGATGCTCGCGAGAGTGACCGTGCCGGGCGAGGCGATCCGTGTCCGCCTGGACAACACATTCGGGAGCGAGCCAGTCACGATCGCGCGCGCTTTCGTCGGCCACAGGGTTCGAGGAGCCCTGCTGGCGGCGGGCTCCAACCGACCGATCACGTTCGGCGGCGCGGCTGAAGTGACGATTCCTGCTGGCGGAACCATCTCGAGCGATCCTGTGTCGCTCGCGGTGCGCGCGCAGCAGGACATCGCGGTCAGCATGCACGTTCGAGGAACGGCGGTCAGACCCAGTCAGCACACGAATGCGGCAGTGACGTCGTACAGGAGCGCCGACAGCAGCGGTGATGTCGCGGCGAATGAAAGCGCGGCGCCTTTCGAGATGACGACGACAGCCACCTGGTGGCTGAAGGCGGTCGACGTATTGTCGCCATCGCCCGGTACTATTGTGGCGTTTGGCGACTCGATCACCGACGGCACGTGCAGCACGCTGGACGCGCACGACCGCTGGGAAAACGTGCTTTCGGTCCGACTCGGCCTCGAACACGAGGCCACACGCCAGGAGCGGGGATCGCGCAACGGCCTCAAGGCCGTGATCAACGAAGGTATCGGTGGAAACACCAGTCACCGCGAAGGACTGTCTCCGCCCCCCGACAGTACGCCAGGCCTCGAGCGGCTCGAGCGCGACGTTCTATCCCATCACGCTGTCAGCAACGTGGTGCTCTTCATGGGCACAAACGACATTCGCCGCGGTGCCAGTGCAGCAAGCGTGATCGAAGGCACGGCTGCGATCGTCAAGCGGGTCAAGGAGAAGGGCATCAGGATCGTTGGCGCGACCATCATCCCGCGCCACAACGTAGC